>NZ_JAUQSW010000009.1 GCF_030581075.1 Hymenobacter cheonanensis | reverse complement strand
ATTGGTTCTGTAGCTCAGCTGGTAGAGCAGTACACTTTTAATGTACGGGTCCTGGGTTCGAATCCCAGCGGAGCCACAATGTGCAGCCTCAACCTTCCCAGGTTGAGGCTATTTTTTTGTCTATTCCCGGAGCGATGATAATGCCCGGGTTTGCCGGCTAAGCAACGAATTGGGGTGCTGGCAAACCGCCGCCCTGGGCCAGTAGGACAATGCCGTAGCATAAGCAGGATTATAACGGGTGCAAGGCCTTGTGCGTAAGTAAATTATATCCTATAACTTGTGTCATGACCAGTTCCTACCTGCAAAGCCTCGGCTTTATACCCACTACCAAAAATTCGCCGGCCTCCTTTGCACACGCCTGGCGCTACCAGTACAACCACCTGGCGGCCGACGGTGCCCGCCTGTTTATTGAGCACCCGCTGGGCATTGATGCGTGCCAGCTGAGCGAGCTGGAGGCCCCGCTGGCCGCCCAGGACGTATTTGCCAGCGTAGGCCTGAACGACCGGCCCGCGCTGGCCGCAGCCATGAAGGCTTTTTATGCAGCCCATGGCGGCATGGGCCCCTCCCTGCCGGCCGTGGCCGACAGCGTTTTCCGGCCTTTCCGCCGCCAGCAGTAGTCGGCGCTGGCTCTCGGGCCGGAGCTTTTGCCGGCCCGGGCGCGTGTAAAAGCTGCCGCGCATGTGTAAATTCAAGGATGGAATACCTCCTGAAAGCTCTTGCCCAGCACGGGGCCCTGAGCCCTGCCCACTACTGGCACCTGCGCCTGCTCAGCTCCATCTCGCTGGGGCCGCTGCTAGGCATCCTGTATCTGCTTTTTTTCGGCAAGCGCAGGCGCTCTGGCTTGCCTGCTGCCGGCCCTGCCGCACCTACTATGTGGGTTAACAGCAAAGGCCAGCTACTGTCGCATTCGCGGTCATAACGCTGCCTCGGCGCAGTCCCAGCAGCTTTAAGGCCCCCTTTTTAGGAGAGGCCGCCGCCTCCCCGGACGCAGGCAGAGCTTCCGGAATTTTCTGAATGACCAAAAAACCAGAGACCCAAAAGGCCTCGTCAATACCTTGACGAGGCCTTTTGGGTCTCTGGTTTGGAAAAGGAAAATGTTGAAAAGGTCAGTAACCCAGCGTAGTGGGAGGGTGCACAAAGAAAGGCTGTTGCCAGAGCCCACAAAAGGAAAACTGTCCTTAATTTGTGACATTGAAAATTCGCTTAAAAATTATTTTAATTAAAAAAAATGTGAGTAAAGTATAATATTTGGGTTAATTTTACTTTGCAATATAGGTTGCTAGCTGGTTACCAGTAGATTAGTTAGAAGAAGGTAAATCAAATTGTTAGCGAGAGAGTGACTTTTAGGAAAATTATAATTTGCTTTTGCACAGAGCTACTAGGGATAATTTTTCGACTTTCTGCTACGCCGGCCCGTTCCTGACCTAAGCGCCGAGGCCATTTCGAGAGGTAAACCTAGTGGTGGGTAGCTTGCGTAGAAGGCCGGATGAAGCAGAACCTGCTGGGTCCGTCCCCTTTAGCGCCCCTTAGCACCGCGCCGCAGCCTACCGTAGAGCTGGCTGAAATTGACCTGATTTTTGTGCAGGACCTCGGCCTCGTGCCCAAGCGGCTCGTG
The DNA here is from genome assembly GCF_030581075.1 of Hymenobacter cheonanensis. GTDB lineage: Bacteria > Bacteroidota > Bacteroidia > Cytophagales > Hymenobacteraceae > Hymenobacter. Next base: position 252,611 of record NZ_JAUQSW010000009.1, on the reverse strand, counting down.
ACGCTGAGCCGCCCGGCTACGCCGCCCAATGCCCAGCGAAAGTGGCTAGGAGCTGATTTCTCGCACGTTATCGTTTCGCAGTAGCTCAGCCACCGAGGGGCGGCTGCCGGCAGCTAGGCGGAAGTGGGTACTGCCTGCGGCGGCGGCCGCCGCAGTAGTGGCTGTTTCCGGGGCCGGATGGTGTGCCGGTAGGGCAGGGGCGTGTGGCTGCTACCTTTGCGGCCCGCTAGTGCCAGGCTCCCAGGGCCTGGTTTGCTTTCTCCCTCATGCTCAAAAACGACCTTCTCCTCCGCGCCGCCCAGGGCGAAACCACCGCACGCACTCCCGTTTGGCTTATGCGCCAGGCAGGCCGCATTTTGCCCGAGTACCGCGCGCTGCGCGGGCGGCTCTCCGGCTTCAAAGAACTGGTAGAAACGCCGGCGCTGGCGGCCGAGGTCACCATTCAACCCGTGGATGCGCTGGATGTAGACGCGGCCATCATTTTCTCCGACATCCTGGTGGTGCCCGAGGCGATGGGCCTTACCTACGAGATGATTGAGGCCAAGGGGCCGCTCTTTCCGGAGGTAGTGAAAAATGCCGCCGATGTAGAAAAGCTGCGCGTGGCCGACCCCGAGGAGCACCTGGGTTACGTGCTCGAAGCCCTGCGCATCACCAGGCGCGAGCTGGCCGGGCGGGTGCCACTCATTGGCTTCGCGGGCGCGCCCTGGACCATCCTGGCCTACATGGTGGAGGGCCACGGCTCCAAAACCTTCAGCAAAGCCCGCCGGATGCTGTACCAGGAGCCGGCGCTGGCCCACCAGCTGCTCGAAAAAATTACGGTAACCACCATTGCCTACCTGCAGGCGCAGGTGGCGGCCGGGGCCGACATTGTGCAGATATTCGACTCGTGGGCCGGCATTCTGCCGCCCGCGCACTACGCCGAGTTTTCGACCCGCTACATCAACCGCATTAGCGCCGCGCTAGCCCCGCTGGTGCCCGTTACGGTGTTTGCCAAGGGCGCGTGGTGGGCCGTGGAAGACTTTGCCCACTCGCCCTGCCGCACCATCGGGCTCGACTGGAACCAGGCGCCGGCCCAGGCGCGCCGGCTAGCCCCCGGTAAAACGCTGCAGGGCAACCTCGACCCCTGCGCCCTCTACGGCACGCCTGCCCAGGTAAAGGCCGCTACCGAAGCCATGCTGGCCGAGTTTGCCGGCGGCCCGCACATCGCCAACCTCGGCCACGGCGTGTACCCCGATACCAACCCCGATAATGTGAAGGTGTTCGTGGAAACGGTGAAGGCGTGGCGGGGATAGGCTATGAAGCTGCTCTATGTCACTTGCCTATTCTTCTCCACGCTTCGTTTGCAAGCGCAAAGAGTAAGTGTCAAATTCAATGCAAATGCCATACTAGTCCTAGAGCGAGTACCTTTCAGTGCCGTGGGGAAGAGCTTGAAATATTATCCTAGCAAGGAGACAAATGAAAGGAGGTCAGTTGCTTCTATCAATGGCAAGCCCTTTTTTGGTAGTGATGGAGAAGTGCCTCGGTATACTTTAGCTAAAGCGGTTCTGCTACTTAACGGCCGCCCATATAAGTTGCGAGTTGATAGAATGTACAATCCTTGGTTTGGTAATAGTGACAAGGATTATCCGAATAAAAGGGAATTCAGGTTGTTAAAAAAGGGAAGCAAGTATAAGCTTCGAGGTATGTTTTCTGACGGAGCGGGTGGTTATGTAGCAGAATGGCAGTTTACAGGTAAATCATTTGTACGAACTGTTCTAACGAATGATGAAACCTTCTTTTTTTAAAAACCTTCGGTAGATGCTTTTGCCAAATACAGCAACGGTGTCATTCTCGCCGAAGGCAAACTTAATTCTTCGAAATACTTGGTTACTAAGTAGCTTCCTGGCTAGCCCGCCGCTCTTATTTATCTGCCCCAATGGCATTATTCCGCTCGTTGCAACTGCCGGCTAAATTCCACTTCACCGACCCCTACTTTGCCGGCAAGTCGTTTCGCCTGCTCGACATTGGGGCGGGCAACCACTCGGCCAGCGTTACCAAAAAGTGGTACCCGAGCTGTGAGTATTACGGGGTAGCCCTCGACAAGCACTACGCCAGCGATGAGCAGAATTTCCGGCTGATGCCGGCTGGCTGCGCAATGAGCCCGGAGGAGCAAGCTGGATTACGCCGCCATTCCGGACAATTAATTCACGGCAATCTCCACGTGCTCACGTATTTGCTGCCAGCGCTTTGCAACCTACTGGTGCGCCAGCGGCGCACGGAGCCGGCTGGCAGCACCATGCGCCGCTAGCCGGCTTCAGCGCGCTCACTTCCTTGCGCCCTGTGCCACCCAACGGTTACTAACCAACTTTTTATTGCGCTATGGACGCTCCCACCAAAGACAGCAACGGCACGGTGCTCGCCGAAGGCGACGCGGTAACCCTCATCAAAGACCTCAAGGTCAAAGGCTCGTCGCAGACGCTCAAGCGCGGCACGCTGGTCAAGAATATCCGCCTCACCACCTCGCCTGCCGAGATTGAGGGCCGGGCCGGCGGCAGCACAATGGTGCTGAAAACGGAGTTTTTAAAGAAGGCCTAGCCCCATGCCGCTCGTGAAAGCAGACCTGGGCCTGGGCTTCTACGCCGCGTCGATAGTAGTATCGGCGCTGCTCTTTTTTGGGTGGCGGCGGTTGTTTCGGCGCGTGTTTCGCGCCGAGGCCGTAGTGGTAGTAGCCACCGCGATGGCGGCCATCATCAGCACGCCGCTGGTGCTGCTGGCCCTGCTGTGGGTGCTGCACGCGCTGGCCGGCTAGGCTCAACCAGGTAGCCAAAGCCCACTTGCTGGCTGGCCCGCGCTACAGCCCCGCCGCTTCGGCCTCGGCCAGCAGCAGGGGCTTTTCGATGGGCACTACGCCCACCTGCTCGCACACCAGGCCGCCGCCGAGGTTGGCCAGGGCTGCGGTGAAGGCCGCAGGCTGGCCCAGCGCCACGCACAGCGCGGCAATGCTGATAACGGTATCGCCCGCGCCCGACACGTCGGAGATGGTGCGCAGGTGGGCCGGGAGGTACGTTTTTTCGGCGTTCTGCTGGGCAAAAACGCCGTGTTCGGAAAGCGTGACGAGCACAATCTCGGGCGTGAGCACCTCGCGCAGGCGGGCCACGGCGGCCTCGAAGCCGGGGCGGTCGGCATCGGGGGCGCCAAATTCCAGCTTGAGGCCTTCGCGCAGCTCCTTGAGGTTGGGCTTGAAGAGGGTGCAGTGGCGATATGCCAGAAAATTCTTTTTCTTAGGGTCTACTACCGTGGGCACGCCGCGCTCGCGGGCGCGGGCAATGCACTGGGCAATAACCGCTTCGGCCAAAACGCCCTTATCGTAGTCCTCAAAAATAACCACGTCGGCGCGGGGCAGCAGGTCATCATAAGCCGCTAGCAGCTGGGCGGCTTCCTCGGCATTGAGGTCGGTTTCGACCTCCGAATCGATGCGCACGAGCTGCTGGCCGTGGGCCAGAATGCGCTGCTTGAAGGTGGTGGGCCGGTGCGCGCTGCGGATAATGCCGGTGTCGGGCAGGTGGTGCGTGTGCAGCAGCTGCAGCAGCTGGTCGCCACCCTGGTCGTCGCCCACCACCGAGCACAGCAGCGGCGTGGCCCCGAGGGCCTGCACATTGAGGGCCACGTTGGCGGCGCCGCCGAGGCGGTTTTCGGTGCGGTCTACGTTTACGACGGGCACCGGCGCTTCGGGCGAGAGCCGGCTGGCGCGGCCCCACACGTAGGCATCAACCATAACATCGCCCACGATGAGCACTTGAAGGTTGTTGAAATCGGCGAAGAGCTTGGCTAGGGGAGAAGGGGCAGGCATGAGGCAAAATTAGGCCCGTGTGCGGGTTTGAGCGGCGGAGCAGCCCGGCGGGGCCGCGGCGTGCGTTGCCCCGCCGGGCCGGTAGCCAACCAAAAAGCGCAACCAGTTGGCCGGCGAGCCAAACAAGTTGCGCTTTTTGGCCAGTCAGTTGGCCCCGCTCCCCAACTAGTTCTTCATTTTGACGAACAAGCTGCGCTTTTTTGGCAGCCAGTTGTGCTTGCTGCGAAACAAGTTTCTCTTTTCAGGCAACCAGTTGGGGGCTGACCCCAACTGGTTGTTCTTTTTAAGCAACTAGTTGGGGGCCTAGCCCTCGGCGCGCAGCACGGCCAGCGGCGGCTGGCTCAGCACCGAGCGGCTGTTGAGGCCCCCGATAAGCGCCGTGAGGCCCGCCACGAGCGCCACCAACACCGGCAGCGGCCACAGCGCGCTGAGGGCAAAGGGCGTTTCGAATACCCAGGTAGCCAGCGCCCAGGCGGCCAGGCTAGCCAGCAGCACCCCTGCCAAGGCCGCCAGTGAGCCCAGCAGGGCGTATTCGAGCAGCGTAATGCGCAGAATCTGGCTGCGGCTGGCGCCCAGCGTGCGCAGCAGCACGCTCTCACGGGTGCGCTGGTAGCGGCTGATGAGCACCGAGCTGGCCAGCACCAGCAGCCCGGTGAGGATGCTGAAGCCCGCCATGAAGCGAATGACGAAGGAAATTTTGGTCAGAATCTCGTCTACCGTTTGCAGAATCAGGCCCAGGTCGATGGCCGACACGTTGGGAAAGTCGCGCACCAGCGCGCGCTGGGCGGCGGCCAGCACCGCGTTGCTCGGGGTGCGGGTGAGGATGACGTGGAACTGCGGCGCCTGCTCCAACACGCCGGTGGGGAAAACGACCAGAAAATTGGTTTGCACGCGGCCCCAATCGACCTCGCGGGTGCCGCCTACCACCGTGGCGATGGGCGCGCCCTGCACGTTGAACGTCAGCGTGTCGCCGAGCTTCAGCTTCACGCGCTCGAAGTAGCCGGCATCGACCGACACGCGGGGCAGGCCGCCGGCCGGGGCACGCTGGGGCGGGGTGCCCGCCACCAGCTTCTCGGTTTTGCTAAGGGTGTCGCGGTAGGTCACGCGGTACTCGCGCGTTAGCGCCCAGGGCGGAATGCCGTTGGCGGTATCCTTTTTAAGTTGGGTTACCGACTTACCGTTGATGGCGGCCAGCCGCATGGTCACGATGGGTACGCGCTGCAAAATGGGCAGTTTTTGGGCCGTTAGCAATTGCTCGACGCCGCGCTCCTGCTCGGTTTGAATGTCGAACAACACCAGGTTGGGCTGATTGCCGGCGCCCGAAAGCTGCACCCGGCCCAGCAGCACCGCCTGCGTGAGGTAGAGCGTAGCCAGCAAAAACGTGCCCAGTCCCAGTGATAAAATGAGCGTAACGGTCTGGTTTTGGGGCCGGAACAAGTTGGCTAGCCCCTGCCGGGCCACGTAGCTCCAGCCGGTGGGAAAGAAGCGCCGCAGGGCCCAGCGCAGCCCCAGGCCCAGGCCCGCCAGCGCGCCCAGCGCCGCCAGTAGCCCGGCCGCGAAGCCCAGCGCCAGCTTCCAGTCGCGGGTTTGGTAGTACGAAAAGCCCAGCACAAACGCCCCAATGCCCCCTAGCACCAGCCCGCGCAGCGGGTCGGGCGTGGCGGTGTCTTCCTCCAGCGAGGCGCGCAGCACCCGCAGCGGCGACACCCGCCGGATGCTCAGCAGCGGCAGCAGCGCAAAGAGCACCGCCATGGCTAGCCCCGTCAGCAGCCCCAGGGCCACTGAGGCCGGCGATACCGACACGGCCACATCGACGGGTAGAAAACCACCTAGCACCTTCGGCAGCAGCAGCTGCACCACCGCGCCCAGCCCCGCCCCGATGGCCGCGCCCAGCAGCCCCAGCCCCGAAGTCTGAATCAAGTAAATAAGCAGCGCCTGCCGCCCGCTAGCCCCCAGGCAGCGCAGCACGGCCACGCTGGCCAGCTTTTCCTTCACATAAAGGCTCACGGCGCTGGCCACGCCCACGCTGCCCAGCAGCAGCGCCACGAAGGCCACGAGGCTCAGAAACCGGGTGAGGTCGCGGAAGGCGCGGCCGGTGGCCTGCTGGCGGCTCGCCACGGTATCGGTGTCGATACCCGTCTGGTCGAAGCGCGTTTGCAGGGGCTTGATGGCGGCGGCCACGTCGGCGGTGGGCGCAAACTGGTAGTAGGTGCGGTACTGCACCCGGCTGCCGCGCTGCACGAGGCCGGTTTTAGCTAATAAGGCAATGGGAATAAACACCTTGGGCGCCACGGCGGCGCTGAAGCCGCTCTGGCCCGGCGTTTTGAGCACGCGCCCCACAATGGGCACCGTGAGGCTGCCCACCTTCACCGAGTCGCCCACGCGGGCGTTGAACTGGTCGAGCAGCACGTCATCGACGAGCGCGCCGCTCGCCCGCCCGGCCCGAAACTGGGCGCTGGCCTGCGCCGGCTGCGTTTCCCAGGCGCCGTAGTACGGGAAGCCCGCGCCCAGCGCCCGCACCTGCGCCAGCCGCACGCCCTGCGTGCGCGGAAACGACACGAGCGAGGCAAACGATACCTCCTCGGTGCGGGTGCGGCCCAGCCGCTGCAAGGCCGGCCGCAGGGTAGAGTCGAACGGCTGGCTTGAGGACAGCACCAGGTCGGCACCCACCAGCTCGCGGGCCTGCGCATTGATGCTGCGCGCCAGGTTGTCGCCAAACGAATTGATGCCCACCAGCGCCGCAATGCCCAGCACAATGCTCGACATAAACAGCGCCAGCCGCGAGCGGCTGCGGCGCGAGTCGCGCCACGCCATTGTAATCAACCAACTGAAATTCATAATAATCTGGATACTGGCTGGGTGCTGGCGCGAGTTTAGGCGTAGCCCTAACTCGCGCCTGGCTTTACTGCGGAGGCTGCGCCTCCGCTGCCGCGCTAGCGGCAATTGTTGCTCACTTGGTTAATGCCTTGTTATTCTACACTGTTCTGCCGCAGGATGCCGCTGGCGCGGCAGTGGAGGCACAGCCTCCACGTCATGGTTAAGCACGAGTTACGGCTACGCCTAAACTCGCGCCAGTATTCATCAGCAAGCGCTAGGGCTACACCGCCCGCGCCACGGTTTCCTCCACCACCTTGCCGCCGCGCATACGCAGGATGCGCTGTGTTTTGGCGGCCAGCTCCAGGTCGTGGGTTACGAGCACGAGCGTGGTGCCAGCCTCGCGGTTGAGGTCGAACAGCAGCTCCACCACCGTGTCGCTGGTATCGGGGTCGAGGTTGCCGGTGGGCTCATCGGCGAAGAGAATCTGGGGCCGATTGGCAAAGGCGCGGGCCAGGCTCACGCGCTGCTGCTCGCCGCCCGAGAGCTGGGCCGGGTAGTGGTGGCCGCGCGCCCCCAGCCCCACGCGCTCTAGCAGCGCTAGGGCCTGCTTGGCCACGTTGCGCTCGCCGCGCAGCTCCAGCGGCACCTGCACGTTTTCGAGGGCCGTGAGGGTGGGCAGCAGCTGAAAATTCTGGAAAATGAAGCCCACGTGCTGATTGCGCACCGCCGCCCGCTGGTCCTCGCTTAGCTTATCAAGCTGAATGCCCTGCAGCCACACGCTGCCGCTGGTGGCCCGGTCGAGGCCCGCGCACAGGCCTAGCAAGGTGGTTTTGCCGCTGCCGCTGGGGCCCACAATGGCAAACGTATCGGCGGGCTGCAAGCTAAAGCTGACTTCGTGCAGCACCGTAAGCTCGCGCCCGGCGCTGGGGTAAGTTTTGGTTAAGTTCTCGACTTGGAGGCTGGTCATTCAGTTGCTTGTGAAGTCTAAAGGATGAGGTATGAATTGCTGAGCAGGCGGCGTGGGCGAGCCAGCGGGCGATAAAAACGGCTGTCATGTTAAACGAAGCGAAACAGCTGCGCCGCATCGCTGGCTAGTGCTGGTGAAGCGAGCGAGCTGCTTCACTTTGCTCAGCACGACGCCTTTTAAAACGCGCTAGTAAGCAGGCAACAATCTTTGGGGAAGAAAAACGTCATCCCGGCGGTTATACGCTACGTAGGACGCACAACGCCGGCCTATACTTTCGCCCGATTTTGCCTTTCCCCATGAAGTACCTGCCTGGAAGCGCGCTGCTGCTAGCCCTGCTGGCCGCCGGCTGCCAATCCGACTCTTCTTCCGCCACCAAAACCCCGGCTAGCCCCGCGGCAACAGCCGAGGCACCCGCACCCAAGGGCCAGGCCGCCATCCTGTTCTTCGGCGACAGCATCACGGCGGGGCTGGGCGTGGAGCCCGACGAAGCCTACCCCGCGCTCATCGAGGCGCGCGTCGATTCGCTGCACCTGCCCTACACCGTCGTCAATGCCGGCCTCAGCGGCGAAACCACGGCCGGCGGCCGCTCGCGCATTGGCTGGGTGCTGAGCCGCCAGCCGGTGGGCGTGTTTGTGCTGGAGCTGGGCGGCAACGACGGCCTGCGCGGCCTGCCCCTCACCGATACCCGCAAAAACTTGCAAGCCATCATCGACACCGTGCGCCAAAAGGCCCCGCAGGCCAAAATAGTGCTCGCCGGCATGCAGATTCCGCCCAACATGGGCGCCGCCTACGCCGCCGATTTCAAGAAGCTCTACGCCGAAACGGCCGCCAGGAACAAGCTGACGCTCATTCCGTTTCTGCTCGAAAACGTGGGCGGCATCGCCAAGCTCAACCAGCGCGATGGCATTCACCCCACGCCCGAGGGCCATAAATTGGTGGCGCGCACCGTGTGGCGCACTTTGCAACCCATTCTGTAAATGACCATTCCCGTGCTCGAAACGGCGCGCCTGCGGCTGCGCGCCTACCAGGCCGCCGACCTGGCGCCCCTGCTGGCCATGTGGCAGCAGCCGCAGTTTTACCAATACATTACCGGGCAGCCGGCCACGGAGGCCGACGTGTGGCCCCGCCTGCTGCGCGACACCGGCCTGTGGGTGGTGTGCGGCTTCGGGTACTGGGCCATCGAGGAAAAAGCTACGGGCGAGTACGTGGGCGCCGTCGGCTTTGCCGACTTCCGACGCGATATCGTGCCCGCCCTGGCGTGGCCCGAAGCCGGGTGGTCGCTGGCCCCGCACGCCCACGGCCGGGGCTACGCCACCGAGGCCCTGGGCGCCGCCCTGGCCTGGGGCGATGCGCACCTGCCGCAGCCCCGCACGGTTTGCATCATCAGCCCTGATAATCAGCCCTCCCTGCGGCTAGCCACCCGCCTGGGCTACCAGGAGGTTGGCCGCACCACCTTCAAAAACCAGCCCGTGGTGGTGCTGGAGCGCCTAGCGCCGGCCTAGCCAGCCGCGCAGCGGCGTGTTGGCGCCATCCGTTAAATCTGCGGTCTAGATTATCCGCAGGGCGTCTACGTTCACCTCGTCGCGCAGCAGCTCCAGGTTGCGGTAGGTGCGGGGGCGGCCGGCATCGGTGCTGAGGGCAGGCGGGGCGCCTAGCTGCGCCACATCGAGAATCAGCTGGGTAAACTTGCGCTCGCCCAGGTACACGGCCACCGGGCGGGCCCCGAGCCGGGCGTGGTAGCTGGCCAGGGCCTGGTCTATTTCCAGTAAAACTGTGCTCATAAAATAGTCACTACGAAGGATAAACGAGCGCGAAAAATAGAAACGAACCCAGACTTGTGCAAGTTGGGCTAGCCCCCGCACCCGCCCAAACCGCCGAATTGCCCGACCTTTGCCCGTACCTATGACGACTTCTGCTCCCGACCTAGCCGCCCGGCCCATTGGCATTTTCGACTCCGGCATCGGGGGGCTCACCGTGGCCCGGGCCGTGGCCCAGCGCCTGCCCCACGAGCGGCTGGTGTACTTCGGCGACACCGCCCACCTGCCCTACGGCGAGAAAAGTACGGCCGCCATCCAGGCCTACGCCGTTAAAATCTGCGATGTACTGCTGCGCCAGCACTGCAAGCTCATCCTCATTGCCTGCAACTCGGCCAGCGCCGCCGCCTACGAGCTGGTGCGCGAGTACGTGGGCTCTAAAGCCGTGGTAGTGGGGATGATAGACCCCGTGGTGGCGCACGTGAGCCGGCACTACGCCGGCCGCTCGGTGGGCCTCATCGGCACCAAGCAAACGGTGGGCTCCAACATCTACCGCAAAAAAATCGACCAGCTCGACCTGGGCGTGGACCTGCACGCGCTGGCTACGCCGCTGCTCATTCCGATGATTGAGGAAGGCTTTGCCCAGGGCCGCGTGTCGGAGGAGATTATTCGTGCTTACCTCGACCACCCGACCCTGCAAGGTATTGAGGCCCTGCTGCTGGCCTGCACGCACTTCCCGCTCATCAAGCCCCAGATGGAGGCCTATTACCAGGGCCGCGTGGCCGTGCTCGACCCTTCCGACGTGGTGGCCACCACCGTGGCCGAGGCCCTGGCCGCCCGCCAGCTGCTGGCTAGCCCCGCCGAGGGCGCCAGCCCCGCGCACCACTTCTACGTCAGCGATTTCACGCGCTCTTTTGAGGAAAGCACGCGCCTGTTTTTCGGCCAGGAAGTGCAGCTGGAGCACTACCCGCTCTGGGAGTAGTGGCTAGGGCTGCCCCGCCCGCCCGCGCTGGCCGGCGCCTGGCCCTGAGCGGCCTGCTGCTTGGCCTGTGCCTGTGGCCGCTGGCCAGCCGGGTCTCGGAGATAGACCACATATTAGCCGGCGCGGCGACCCTACTGTACTGGCTGGTGGGGCTGGCGGCCGGCGTGGCTGCGCTAGTAGTGCTGGTGGTGGTAGTGGCCACCCCGGCCGCCGAGCGCCGCACCGGCCCGGCTTGGCTGGCGGGGCTAGCCCTCATCAGCCTGCTTTGCCTGGGCCGGGCGGGGCTGTTCGAGGTACTGCGCGCGGGGTGGGCGGGGGGAGAGGACGAGGCCAGGCCCTTCGGGCTGGTGCTGCCCGCCCGGCAGCCTGCCCCCTCGCCGGGCTTGCTGGCCGAGATAGCACGGGTAAATTCGGCCGATACGGCGCGGCCGTCGCCCATCTATACCTACGTGGCGGCCATGCCGCACCTGCCCGGCGGCGATAGCACGGCGAGCCAGCGCGTGCGGCAACTGCTGCAGTACCCGGCCGCCGCCCGGCTGCACGGGGCCAGGGGGCTGGTGTACCTCAGCTTTCTGGTGGGCACGCGCGGCGAGGTGCTTAACCCGCACGTAGTGAAGAGCTTGGGCTACGGCTGCGACGAAGAGGCACGGCGCGTGCTGGCCGCACTGCCCCCGTTCGTGCCCGGCATCCAGAATGGACGGCCGGTAGTAGTACAGCTGCTGTGGGCATTTTCCTTCCGCCCCAGGCCTCAAAGCGCCGCCGCACCGGTGCGCCGGCCCTAGCCGGCGGGCTGCTTAAGCTTTGGCCGCATCCTGGTCGGGCAGCACAACGGTGAAGGTAGAGCCCACCCCCGGCTGGCTTTGCACCGTAATGGTGCCGCCCGCGTTTTCGACTATTTTTTTCACCATGTACAGCCCCACGCCCGAGCCCTCTACGTGGCTGTGCAGGCGCTGAAACATCTGGAACAGCTGGCTCTGCTGCCCCTCATCAAGGCCCAGGCCGTTGTCCTGCACCTCCAGCACCACCGCGTGCCGGGTGCGGTGGCAGCGCAGCTGTACCACGGGCGCCCGCTCGGGCGCGCGGTACTTAAGCCCGTTGCTGAGCAGGTTATAAATAATACTGCGTAGGTTTTTGGCCGAGAACGCTACCGTGGGGCAAGCCGCCACGTCGAGCGTGAGCGTAGCGCCGTGGGCTAGCTCGGGCAGCAGGTCGAGGCGAATGTCTTCAACCAGCGTGGCCAGGTCTACCAGCTCGGGGGGCTGCGCGTGCGCCTGCTGCAGCTTGGAAATATCGGCGAGCTGGGCAATAGTTTTCTGAAAGCGCTCGACCGAGCCCTGCATCATGGCCAGCAGCGGCGCCACCTGCTCGGCCCGGCGCACGGCCGGGGGCAGCTGCTCGCGCAGCGCCGTCAGCAGCCCCTCAATGTTGGTGATGGGCGCCTTCAGGTCGTGCGAGGCCGTGTAAATGAAATTGTCGAGGTCCACGTTGGTGCGCACCAATTGCTGGTTGGCCTCGTCAAATTCGGTATTGATGGCCCGCAGCTGCTGGTTGGCATGCGCTATCTGCTGGCGGGCGGCCACCTGCTCGCTCACCTCGGTAGCCACAATGGCCACGCTGTCGATGCACCCGGCCTCATCGCGCAGGGGCTGGTACACAAAGTTAAGGTATACCGTATCGAGCTGCCCGTGGCGCTCTAGCAGCGCGCTTACCTCTTGGGCCAGAAAGGGTTGGCCCTCCTGCATCACCTTGGCCAGTATTTCCGGAAAGCCCTGTTCACGCGCCTCCGGCAGGGCATCAAACAGCGGCTGGCCCAGCAATTGCGCCTGGGTGCGCCCCCAAATGCTGGCAATCAAGGGGTTGGCTACTTCTATGAGGTAGTTGGGGCCCTGCACAATGGCAATGGCCACGGGGGCCTGCTCCAGCACGGCTTGTAGCTGGGCCTGCGCGGCGGCGCGCTGCTGGCGGGCCAGCACCTGCTCCGTTACATCGGTAGCAAAAACGGAGATGCCCACTATCCGATTATCCTCCCGATAGGCCTGATAAGTGAAATTGAGGTACACCGTTTTGGCCGGCTCGGGGCCTAGCGGTGCCACTTCGAGCGGCACCTCTACGCCAAAATACGTTTCGCCCGTGGCGTACACGTGGTCCAGCAAGGCGATAAACCCTTGGGTTTCGGCTTCGGGCTGCATGTCGATTACGGTGCGGCCCCGCATGGGGCGCCCACCCAGCAGCAGCTGGTAGGCTGCATTGTAATAGCTTACGCGGTGCTCGGGGCCCCGTAGCAAGCCAATAACGGCGGGCGTATGCTCAAAAACCCGGTAGAAGGTTTCGCGCTCCTGTACCTGGCGCTGGGCAGCAGCCAGCAGCTGCGCCTGCAAGGTTTCGGCGCGCTGCTGGGCTAGCACCTGCGTTGTGACATCGAGGGCAAAAACCAGCACCCCGTCGATGCGGCCCTGCTCATCGTAGCGTGCCTGCTGAATGTAATGAAAGTAAAAATCTTCGAGTGGCCCGCCCTCGTGCTTCGCCACCGCAAGGTGAATATCCAGCTCCTCGTGGGTCTGGCCCGTGGTATATACCTGGCCTAGAGTGTGCCATACCGGCTGGTCGGCCAGCTCAGGCAGGGCTGCCAGCAGTGGCTGGCCCAGCAGTAGCCGGCCCGGAAACAGTTTTTGGTAGGCCGGGTTCACTAGCTCAAATACAAAGTCGGGCCCGTCGAATATGCAAATGGCCGCCGGGGCCTGCATAAAGAAGCGCTCCAGGCGTCGGCGCTGCTGTTCGGCGTCGGCGCGGGCCTCCAGCAGGGCCTGGGTGCGCGCCAGCACCCGGTCTTCGAGCTGCTGGTTGAGCTGCTGCAGCTGCGCCTGGGTGTGCGCCAGCTCGGCATTGCTGGCCAAAAGCTCCCAGTTGGCGGCTAGCAGCTCCTCGTTGGTGGCGGCCAGTTCCTCGTTGAGGTGCTGCACTTGCTGGCGGGCCAGCACCTGCTCCGTCACGTCGGTGGCAATGTCGAGGACCCCTAGCAGCTCGCCCCGGCTGTCGTACAGCGGCTGGTACACAAAATTGAAATAAGCGGTTTCCAGCCGGCCGTTCTGGGGAAGCTGCGCGGCGGCCTCGCGCCCCACAAACGGTACGCCCGTGCGGGCCACGGCGGCAATTTGTTCGGTAAAGCCCTGGCCGCGCAGCTCGGGCACGCCTTCCAGCAGCGGCTTGCCCAGCACCTGGGCCGGCGCGTAGCCCCACATGGCGCAGAGCTGCTCATTAGCCGCCGCCACCCGCTGCTCGGGGCCCTGAAACAACCCAATGGCTACCGGCGCCTGCTGCAACACCGTATCGAGCAGGTTGCGCTCGTGCTCTACGGCCAGGCGGGCGGCCTGCTCGCGCGCCTGGCTGGTACGCAGGGCCTGCTCCACGGTGGCCGGCTCGTAGGCCGAGCTGTCGGTGAGGCTCACTACCAGCAGCTGGCCGCTGCGCTGCGCCGCTACCAGGTAAAAGCCGTCGTGGCCGTCGGTGTGGTGCGTAAAATCATACTTGCTAGCCTCGCCCGTGGTATACACGCGGCGGTAAAAATCCAGCAGCCCATTGGTAACTACGTGCGGAAACAGCGCGCGCAGCGTACCGGCCGGCTGCTCGGGCAGGTTTACAATGCGCTGCGCGGCGGGGTTCAGGTACTCCACCACAAAGTCAATTATCTCACCGCCGGCCCCTGGCACCGGGCGCAGCAGATTAATGGCCGTCAGCGAGACGGCCAGCGTGGCCCGCAGCAAGTCATCGGCCGCAGAAAGCGTAACTGTGGAAGGCGCAAGAGCCATTTATAGCAGAAATTCAATCGGTGCGGCAACGCGTTGGCCACGCCCGGCCGTTGCTGCTGTCAGCAGCGAAGGTATAAAAAAAGGCCTCCGCGTATGCTACGCGGAGGCCTTTTGAAGTCGTAAAATCGGATTATACCGAAAAACTCTCGCCACAGCCGCAGGAGCGCGAGGCATTTGGGTTGTGAAACTGAAAGCCCTTGCCGTTCAGGCCGTCCGAAAAATCAAGCTCGGTGCCGGCCAGGTACAGAAAGCTTTTCATGTCTACCACCACGCGCACGCCCTTGTCCTCAAACTCCTGGTCCATCGGACGCGTTTCGTTGTCAAAGTCCAGCTTGTAGCTCAGGCCCGAGCATCCGCCGCCCGCCACCGAGGCGCGCAGCCGGTACGTAGCATCGAGCTGCGAGTCGCGCATCAGATGCTCCACTTTTTCCTTGGCTTTATCCGAAACGGTAATCATAACAAGTAGGTAGCTAGGGGTCGTAGAAAGAATAGCCGCGCGCCGGGCCCGGTAGGCCGGCGGCACCTTCTTAACAAAGATACCACTAAGAAGGATTCTAAATAACAAAAAAAGACGGCCCCAGGCGGGGCCGTCTTCACAATGGGGTAGGGCAGCCTAGTGGTGCGACTTTTCCAGCTCCAGGGCGGGCAGACCATTTTTTACGCGGTAGTCGTTGATAGCCATTTTGATAGCATCCTCAGCCAGTACCGAGCAGTGGATTTTTACGGGCGGCAGGGCCAGCTCTTCCACAATCTCCATGTTGTCGATGGCCAGAGCCTCGTCCACAGTTTTGCCTTTCAGCCACTCGGTGGCCAGGCTCGACGAAGCGATGGCCGAGCCGCAGCCGAAGGTCTTAAACTTGGCGTCGGTGATGGTGTTGGTGGCTTCGTCTACCTCAATCTGCAGGCGCATTACGTCGCCGCACTCGGGGGCGCCAACCAGGCCGGTGCCCACCGTTTTCTTGCTTTTGTCCAGCGTGCCCACGTTGCGGGGGTTGCTGTAATGGTCGATTACCTTATCGGAGTAAGCCATGGTATTTTGGGAGTTATGAGTTAAAAGTTATGAGTTATGAGTTGTCAGCCACAAGTTTAGAGCGCACAGCGGGCAACTCATAACTCATAACTTTTAACTCATAGCTTTCTAGTGTTCTGCCCACTCAATGGTGCTGAGGTCAACACCTTCTTTGTGCATTTCCCACAGCGGCGACATTTCGCGGAGCTTGGTCACGGCCTCTTTTACGTGGCCGATGGCGTACTCGATTTGCTCGTCGGTGGTGAAGCGGCTCAGGCCGAAGCGCAGCGAAGAGTGCGCCAGGTCGTCGCTCAGGCCCAGGGCCTTGAGCACGTAGCTAGGCTCTAGCGAAGCCGAAGTGCAGGCCGAGCCCGAAGATACGGCCAGGTCTTTCACACCCATCATCAGGCCTTCGCCTTCTACATACTTAAAGCTGATGTTGGTAACGTGCGGCAGGCGGTGCTCGCGGCTGCCGTTCACGTAGCTTTCCTCCAGGGGCAGCAGCGAGTTTTCGAGGTGGTCGCGCAGCTTGCTCAGGCGCTCGGCATCGGCGGCCATTTCGAGGCGGGCCAGCTCACAGGCTTTGCCGAAGCCCACAATGCCGGGCACGTTGAGCGTGCCCGAGCGCATGCCGCGCTCGTGGCCGCCACCATCCATTTGGGCGGTTACTTTTACGCGCGGGTTTTTGCGGCGCACGTAGAGGGCGCCCACGCCCTTGGGACCGTACATTTTGTGGGCCGTGAAGGCCATCAGGTCAATGCCATCGGCCTGCACATCCACCGGGATTTTACCTACGGCCTGGGTGCCGTCGCTCATGAAGAGCGCACCGTGCTTGTGGGCAATGGCGGCAATTTCGCGAATGGGCTGGATAGTGCCCGTCTCGTTGTTGCCGTACATGATGGTAACCAGGATGGTCTGGGGCGTCATGGCCGCTTCCAGCTCGTCCAGGCTAATCAGGCCTTGCTCGTTTACGGGCAGGTAGGTGACCTTGCCGCCGAGCTTTTCGATGTGCTTGCAGGTGTCGAGCACGGCTTTGTGCTCGGTGGTAGTCGTGATGATGTGGTTGCCGCGCTGGC
This sequence comes from Hymenobacter cheonanensis, assembly GCF_030581075.1. Lineage (GTDB taxonomy): Bacteria > Bacteroidota > Bacteroidia > Cytophagales > Hymenobacteraceae > Hymenobacter. The sequence goes on along the minus strand of NZ_JAUQSW010000009.1, from coordinate 236,371 downwards.
TATACATCTCATATACCCCCTTGATACCCAGGTTGTCGCCCTCAGTAGCGCCGCTGGTGAAAATAATCTCCTTGGGGTCGCAGTTGATGAGCTGGGCAATTTGGTTGCGAGCATAGTCTACGCCTTCCTCAGCAGCCCAACCGAAGGGGTGGTTGCGCGAAGCCGCGTTGCCGAACACGTCGGTGAGGTAGGGCATCATGGCTTCCAGTACGCGCGGGTCGAGCGGCGTAGTGGCGTTGTTGTCCAGGTAGATAGGTAGCTTAAGCATGGCGCTGGGCTGAATTTTCTGGTAAAGGCTAATAACTAGGCGTTGGCTGCAGATGAAACAGAATTTTGGCCTAAACAGTTTTTTCGAATCCACAAAAATAGCTGGAATCTGTCTAAAAACTACACCCTTCTCTGGGCTAGCCCCCGCCGCCGGTAGCTTTGCGCCGCTGGGCTAGCCCCCTGGCTTCTTGTTATGCTTACCAACCTCGAACACTTGGGCCTGGCCGTGCGCGACCTAGCCGCCGCCACCGACCTCTACACCCGCCTGCTCGGCCAGCCGCCCTATAAAACTGAGCACGTGCCCAGCGAGGCCGTAGACACGGTTTTCTTCCAGGTCGGCGGCTCCAAAATTGAGCTGCTGGCCGGCACCAGCCCCGAAAGCGCCATCACGAAGTTCTTGGAAAAAAAGCCTGAGGGCATTCACCACGTAGCGTTCGAGGTCGATGATATTGAGGCCGAAATGGCGCGCCTGCGCACCGAAGGCTTCACGCTACTAAACGAAGCACCCAAGCGCGGCGCCGATAACAAGCTGGTGTGCTTTGTGCACCCCAAAAGCGCGGGCGGCGTGCTGGTAGAGCTTTGCCAGTCGATAAAAGCAGCTGACTAAGGAAATTATCTGTCATGCTGACAAAGGAATCATTTTCTTGCCGCTGAACGAATTATGCGAACCCAGTAAGATGCTTCCTTCGTCAGCATGACGAGTCAGGGGGCTAGTGGCCGCCGACCAGCACCGCGGCCACGATAGCGTCGGGGGCTTCGCGGGGCACGTAGTGGCCCACGCCAGGCAGCACGCGGCGCGCGTAGGGGCCGCTGAAATACTGCTCTTTGCCTTCGGAAGAAGCGACGAGGCTAGCCCCGTCCAGCTCGCCGTGGAGCACGGTGGTGGGCACGCTGATTTTGGGCTGCGGCTCGGTTTGCTTTTCCAGGGCGGCGTAGCGCGGGTCGGGCGGGGCGGCGCCCCAGCGGAAGCAGTAGGCGTGAAGCACCACATCGACCCAGTCGGGGTTTTCCCAGCTGGCGGCGGTGCGCTCGAAGGTGACCTCGTTGAACTGCCAGGTGGGCGACCACAGGTGCCAGATGTAGTGGCAGAATTCGCGGCGGTTGTTTTTCAACGCTTCGTGGCCGCGCTCGGAGTGGAAAAACCATTGGTACCAGTAGGCGTGAATCTGCTCGGCCGGAAGCTGTTCGCCCGGCTTGATGCCCGTTTCGTACCCCACCGAAATGGCCACCATCCGCTCGATGCGCGCGGGCCACAGCGCGGCCAGCAGGTAGGCGGCGCGGGCGCCCCAGTCGTGGCCCACCAGCACCACTTTGTCGATGCCCAGGTGGTCGAGCAGGTCGATGGCATCCTGGGCCAGGGCGGTGGTTTGGCCGCTGCGCATCGTAGCAGCATCCAGGAAAACGGACCCGCCGCAGCCGCGCATGGAGGGGGCCAGGGTTTGGTAGCCGGCGGCCACGAGCTGCTCGGCTACGGCATCCCAGGTACGCAGGTCGTCGGGAAAGCCGTGGAGCAGCAGCGCCACGGGCGCGTGGGCAGGGCCGCGCCGCTCGTAGGCAATGCGCAGCGTGGGCGCCTCGAAGGTGTGGGCGGTGGGGGAGGAAGAAGCCATAAGAGAAACCTGCATCTTTGCAGGTGCTTGGCTGAACGGCCGCCGCGCCGCGCGGTTTCACCACTTGGCTAGCCCCGGCAAAATGCCCTTAGGCTAAGCTGAGCCGTATTTCTGCCTTATTTTCCGTCTTATGTCGTCTATGAATTTTTTTCGCCAGGAAGTAGATGCCGCCGTCGACGAGCTGCTGGCCCAGCAAGTCATTCTGTATCCTACCGATACGGTGTGGGGCCTGGGCTGCGACGCCGAGGTGCCCCGGGCCGTGGAGAAGCTCTACAAGCTGAAGGGCCGCGCCGAGGGCACGCCCAGCATCGTGCTGGTGGCCGACCTGGAGATGCTGCGCCGCTACGCCGCCGAGGTGCCCCCCGCGCTGGAAGCCGCCCTGGCCGCCCAAACCCGGCCCACCACCTACATTGTGCCCGCCAGCCGCGCCGTGGCGCCCAACCTCGTGGCCCCCGATGGCACGGTGGGCCTGCGCGTGGTGCAGGATGAGTTTTGCCACAAGGTGGTGCGCCGCCTGGGCCACGGCCTGGTGAGTACCTCGGCCAACAAAACCGGCCAGCCCACGCCGGCCGTTTTCAGTGAGGTAGACCCGGCCATCGAGCGGGGCGCCGACTACGTGGTGAACTGGCGCCAGGACGACCAAACCCGCACCGCGCCCTCGCGCATTGTGCGGCTAGGGGCCGGCGGCGCCCTCGAAGTAGTGCGCGAGTAATGCGTCAAGCACGAAGTAGCGCGAACTTTGTGGTTCGCATCTCCGCACAACTGCCAGCCCGGCGAGGCGAATTACAAAGTTTGCGCTACTTATTATGACCACCCCCACGCTGCCCGACCTGCCCATCTTTCGCACCATCGCCGACGCTGCCCACGAGCTGGGCCAGCCAGCCTACGTTATTGGCGGCTACGTGCGCGATTTGGCTTTGAAAAGAAGCAGCAAAGACATTGATGTGGTGACGGTGGGCGACGGCATCCGGCTAGCCCAGGCGGTGGGCCGGCGGCTGCCGGGGCGCGGGCGCGTCACGGTATTCAAGAACTTCGGCACGGCCATGCTGCCCACCGAGGAGGCCGGCGAAATTGAGTTTGTGGGCGCCCGCAAGGAAAGCTACCGTGCCGAAAGCCGCAAGCCTGAGGTAGAAGCTGGCACGCTGGAAGACGACCTGGCTAGGCGCGATTTTACCATCAACGCGCTGGGCCTGAGCCTGAACGGCGAGGACTTTGGCGCGCTCGTGGACCGCTACGACGGTATGAAGGACCTAGCAGCTAAGACCATCCGCACCCCGCTGGGGCCCGATATTACGTTTAGCGATGACCCGCTGCGGATGCTGCGTGCCATCCGCTTTGCGAGCCAGCTCAACTTTGATATTGAGCCGGACACCTACGACGCCATCGGCCGCAATAAGGAGCGCATCAAAATCGTGTCGCAGGAGCGCATCACGATTGAGCTGAACAAGATTGTGGAATCGCCGGTGCCGAGCTACGGCTTCAAGCTGCTGTTTCAAACCGGCCTCTTGCAGCTCATTTTTCCGAAAATGGCCCTGCTGCACGGCGTGGAAAAAGTGGGCCAGCACGCGCACAAAGACAATTTTTATCACACCCTGCAAGTGCTCGACAACGTGGCCGCCGCCGGCGGCGACTTGTGGCTGCGCTGGGCCGCCGTGCTGCACGACATTGCCAAGCCCGCTACCAAGCGCTACGACCCCAAGGTAGGCTGGACGTTTCACGGCCACGAGGACAAGGGCGCGCGCTGGGTGCCGGGCATTTTCACCGACCTCAAGCTGCCGCTAGGGGAGGAAATGCGCATGGTGCAAAAGCTGGTGCGCCTGCACCTGCGCCCCATTGTGCTGAGCAAGGAAATCGTGACCGACTCGGCGGTGCGCCGCCTGCTCTTCGAGGCCGGCGACGACATCGACCGCCTCATGGTGCTGTGCCGGGCCGATATCACCAGCAAGGACCACCAGCGCAAGGCCCGCTACCTCCAGAATTTCGACGTGGTGGAGGAAAAGCTGCGCGAGATTGAGGCCAAAGACCACCTGCGCAACTTCAAGCCCGTCATCACCGGTGAGGTCATCATGGAAACCTTCGGCCTGAAACCATCGCGCCAGGTGGGCGAGCTGAAGGAAGCCGTGCTCGAAGCCATTCTAGAGGGCGAAGTGCCCAACGAGTGGGCGCCCGCCTACGCCCTGCTGCTGCGCCGCGGCGCGGCGCTGGGGCTAGCCCCGGCCGTGCAAGTGCCGCCGCCCGCGCTGCCCGCGCCCGCCGCGCAGTAGCCAACCGGGAAAGCGGATGTCCCTTTTCTGCCAACGCATTGGCTAAAAAGGCGAATTCATTCGGCGGCGACCCGAACTCATTCGCCAAAGTGGGCAACTCATTCAGCCGCGCGGCGAATTGAATCAGCAAAAAGGCGAACTCATTCGGCCGCGACCCGAACTTATTGGCTAAAAAGGCGAATGAGTTCGGGTCCGACCCTATTTAATTGGGGTCCGACCCCAATTAAACCACCCACCGGGCGGCCGATTTACCGTAAGAGGCGGAGCTTATTTCTTCGGCCTATGCCCCCTGCTACTACTCCGGCCGCACCGCTCGGCCGCCCGCGCCTGGGCGGGCGCCGCGAGGTGCTGCTAGCCCTGCTGCCCACCCTCACGGTGCTGGGGCTGCTGTGGCTGCTCAAGGCGCTCAGCAATCAGCAGCTGCTGTTTGCTTCGCTGGCCAGCAGCTGCTTTTTGATATACCTCGACCCTAGCCATCCGGCCAATAGTGCGCGCACGCTCGTCGTCAGCCAGCTAGGGGCGGCGGGGCTGGGCTACCTGTTTCATGCCTGGCTGGGGCCGAGCTACGGCAGCGCGGCGCTAGCGCTGGTGAGCGTGATTGGGCTAATGATTGCGACCAATACTATGCACCCGCCGGCCGTAGCCACGGCGCTCAATTTTGCGTTTCGGGCCGGCACGGGCGAGGGCAGCCTGGCTTTGTTTGGGCTGGCGGTGGGCCTGGTGGTAGTGCTGCTGGCCGTGCAGCGCGGCTCCGCGTATCTGGTGCGGCGGTTCACGGCCGCCGGTTTAGTTTCTTAGCCTATGCTACTTGCTGTCGAAAATTCCGTCACGTTGTTTGCCCGCACCGAAGAGGGCGTGGTGGCCGGCGTGCAGTGGCTCAAACTGGGGGTAGAAGTAGTGGGCGCCTCCATCATCGCGCTGGGTATTCTCACGGCGGGCGGCCTGCTGGTGAAAGCCCTGCTGGCCCGGCGCACGGCCGATTTTACGGCCATCCGGCTCACGCTGGCCCGCTACCTGGCCCTGGCCCTGGAATTTCAGCTCGGGGCCGATATCCTCAGCACGGCCATTGCCCCAAGCTGGGAGCAGATTGGCAAGCTCGGGGCCATTGCCGTTATCCGCACGGCGCTCAACTTCTTTCTATCTAAGGAGATGGAGGAGGAGCGCAAGCAAAGCGGCGACGAAAAAGAAGTAGTAGCCCGCTCGCTAAAAGAGTAGGGCCAGGCTAGCCCACCCCCAGCCGCTGGCGCGCCCGGGCCACGTCCTCGGGCGTGTCGATGCCGAAAGCATCCAGCTCGGTAATGGCCGTTTGGATGACAAAACCGGCCTCCAGCCAGCGCAGCTGCTCTAGGCTCTCGGCCAGCTCCAGGGGCGAGGGCGGCAATTGCGTGAGTTGGCGCAGCACCGCGGGCTGGTAGGCATACAGGCCCAGGTGCCGGTAGTAGCGGTGGTGGGCCAGCCACTGCTGGCTAGGGTGCTGGCGCTGGTAGGGCAGGGGGTGGCGGCTGAAATACAGCGCCTCGCCCCGCTGGTTGGTTACCACCTTGGGCAGGTGCGGGCTGAATAATTCTTCCTCCGTGAGCACCGGCTTGATGAGCGTGGCAATGGCCGGCGCGGGCTGCTGGGCAAACAAGTCCACCAGGGCATTAATCTGTGCCGGCTGGATAAACGGCTCATCGCCCTGAATATTGACGATGCAGCTCACCTCGCCAGGCTGGCCCAGCAGCGCAAAGGCTTCCCACGCGCGGTCGGTGCCGCTGGGGTGGTCGGCGCGCGTGAGCACCGCCTCACCGCCGAAGCCGCGCACGTGGTCGAGAATGCGCTCATCGTCGGTGGCCACCACCACCCGGTCTAGCCGGGCCTGGCGGGCCTGCGCCACCACGCGCTCAATCATGGTGCGGCCGCCCAGGTCTACGAGGGGCTTGCCGGGCAGGCGGGTAGAGGCGTAGCGGGCCGGAATAATGCCGAGGGCAGCCATAGTGGGCAGGGGCGAAGACGGGAACGGAAGCAACGAGCACTAGGCCCTGGCCGGTACTAACCCGGCCCGATTGCCCGTTAAGAAAGGCCGAAACTACGGCGGGCCGGCCGCTGCGTAGTTACTTTGCCTACCGCTGGCCCTGGGCCGGGGCCGGCCCAGGGCCGGTTTTGGTACACCTTTAGCTTTGCTTCTGCGCATGAGTCTGCTTGCTTCTTTCTTGATACTTAACTCGCTGCACGGCCCCCTGGCCCCGCTGCCCCCTAGCCACCGCCTGCCCACCGACTCTATTGGCCAGGAAATGCGCGGTGGCCAGCGCTTTGTGCGCCACCGCGTGGCCCAGGGCGAAACCATGTTTGCCCTCAGCCGCCGCTACCACGTAACGGTAGACCAGATTACCGCCGCCAACCCGCAGCTCAAAACCGGCCTCGGCATCGGCGAGGTGGTGCTGATTCCGCGCGGGGCGGCCGGGGGCACCAAGGCCGCAGCGCCGGCCGCTGGCCCGGCCCGGCTGCCCACGGCCGCCGCTACCGCCGTGCCCGACCGCTACACCGTGGCCAAGGGCGAAACGCTCTTCGGCATTGCCCGGCGCTTCAACCTGGCGCCCGCCGACCTGATTCTCTACAACCACCTGCCCGCCGGCGGCGCGGTGCGCGTGGGCCAGGAGCTGCTGCTGCGCGCCGCCGAAGGCGGCACCCCGGCCGTAGCGGCTAGCCCGGCGCCCGCCGCGCCCGAGGCGCCGGCCCCCAAAATCAACCCCGCCGCGCCCGCCCAGGTAGCTACCGTAACGCCCGCCACGCCCGCCGAGCGCCGCGAGGAAGCCGCCGAAACCAAGAGCCCTACCCACGCCAGCGAGCTGGTGCAGCGCAAAACCGACGTGGGCATCGCCACGGCCATCGCCAACAACGGCACCGACAAATACCTGGCCCTGCACAAAACGGCCCCCGTGGGCACCATTATGCAGGTCAAAAACCAGATGAACGGCCAGTCGGTGTACGTGCGCGTTATCGGCACGCTGCCCGACACGGGCGAGAATGAGAACATCCTGGTGCGCCTCTCGCCCCGCGCCGTGCAAAAGCTGGGCACCACCGACGCCAAGTTTCGGGTCGAGACGAGCTACGTGCCGTAGGGCCGGGCTAGCCGCCCCAATTGCCGCGTCATGCTGAGCGCAGCGGAGCGGAGCCGAAGCATCTTGCCCGGTGAACTAACCCCTGGCGTTAGGTTTTACTGCACCGGGCAAGATGCTTCGACTCCGCTTTGCTGCGCTCAGCATGACGTTTTGCTTTTTTCTTATCTCGAAGTAGATGCCTAAACTAGACCTGGCGGCGCTGCGCGCCCTGCTCGACGCCCGCGCCAACCAGTACAACCAGCCCACGTTTCTGCTCAAAGACCCCGTCAGTATTCCGCACCGCTTCACGCGCTTGCAGGATATTGAAATCAGCGGCCTCTTTGCCGCGCTGCTCGCCTGGGGCCAGCGCCCTACCATTCTGAAGAAAACGGCTGAGCTGATGACGCGCATGGATGATGCGCCCTACCAGTTCATCACCCAGCACCAGGACGAGGAGTTAAAAAAGCTGCTCGGCTTCTGCCACCGCACTTTCTGCGATACCGACCTGCTCTACTTTGTGCACTGGCTGCGGTGGTTTTACGAAAGCCATACTTCGCTGGAAGACGCCTTTTTGCACGGCACCACCATGCGCGAGCGCCTGATAAACTTCCACAACCTGTTTTTCAGCTTGCCCGAGGCGCCGGCCCGTACCCGCAAGCACGTGGCCACGCCCGCCCGCAATTCGGCCTGCAAGCGCCTCAACATGTACCTGCGCTGGCTGGTGCGCCGCGACAATAACGGCGTCGATTTTGGCCTCTGGATGCGCATCAGCCCTAGCGAGCTTATCTGCCCCATCGATGTGCACGTCGAGCGCCAGGCCCGCCTGCTCGGCCTGCTCCAGCGCGATAAGGTAGACTGGCCGGCCGCCGAGGAGCTGACGGCTAACCTGCGCCTGCTCGACCCCAGCGACCCGGTAAAGTATGACTTCGCGCTCTTCGGCGAGGGCGTGGGCTAAGGCAGGGCAAGCGTTGGCTTGTCTGTTTTACCCTACGCGCCCGCTCCCGTCACTACCGGCAGCAGCGCATCTTCGCCGCTGCGCGTGAGGCGGTGGTAGCGGGTGCGGCCCCGATAAAACCATTCGGCGAGGCCCCATTCGGCCAGGCGCAGCAAGTGGCGGGCCGTCATGCGCGGGCCCAGGCCCGCGGCCGAGGTGAGCGCGGCCGTAGGCGCCTCGGGGTGGGCTAGCAAGTGCAGCAGTAGCTGGGCAAAAGCGGCGCGGGCGCGGTAATCGCGCACGTGGTGGGTTGTTTCGAGCCAGTGCGCCAGCCGCTGGGCAATGGCTTCGGGCGTCTGGCTTGGTGGCTCGGGCGGGCGCACCACGTCGCGCTCGGCCACGCGCCGGGCAAAGCTGGCCGCCAGGTCGGCGGGCAGGGAAGTGGGAAGAGGCATAGGAAGGGGCTGCGGTGGGTAGGGCGCAAGGTAAGCTATCCGCGTCATACTAGCTAGAGTAAGCGTCTGTCTGGCTCCAAAACAAGTCTTTTTGTGTTTAAATAAAGTCTCTTGATGAGAAGCTAAGGTCTTACAGCAGATAATACAGGTACTCTGGGTGAAAACCTAAGCCACACTACTCGTAGCGTGCGTCTGCTTTGAGTGAAAAAGAGTACTTTAGTCTGTATTACACGTCCTACAAGCAGTAGTATGCGTCGCCCGGCTGGCAATTCAAGTCTTACTGGCCAGCACCGGCACGCGTTACGCCGCGTAACCTCGCGCCAGTGCTGGCCGGTAAAGAAGCAGGCTAGCCACTCGCCGGGCTCGGAACGTATAGCGTACCATGCTTCAGCATTCTAAGAGCGTGTTTGGATTTTCAATTTCCGGGTCATGCTTCGACAAGCTCAGCATGACAAAAACCGTGTTTTTTACACTTTCCAAACACGCACTCAGCGCGGCCTGGGTGGCGCGATGCCTAAGCCAGGGAGCGAGCGGCCTGGCTTACTTGCCGCTGTTGCTACTACTGCCTTACCTGGCCAGCTGGGCCAACTTTTACTATGAGCGCCGCTAGCCCTGCGTTTTGCGAATCTTCCCGCCCCGATTGCTGTTTTACCTTCGCGGCCAGTTAGTCAGTTTCCCCGCTTGTATTCGATTTGTTAGCTCCCCAAAATTTTGAAGCCAAGATTGGCTTCGCCACCCTGCGCGAGCTGCTCGAGCAGCTCTGCCTTTCGGCGCTAGGCCGGCAGCACGTGGCCAACATGCAGTTTATCACCCAGCACGAGCAGCTCAGCAAGTTGCTGGCCCAGACCGACGAGTTTCGGCAGCTGCTGAGTGGCGGCAGCGAGTTTCCGGGCGCGTTTTATTTCGACGTCACGGTGCACCTCAAGCGGGCCTCGCTGCCGGGGGCTTACCTCGACGCGGCGGCGTTTTACGAGGTGAAAATGAGTTTGCGCACCATCCGGGCGGCGCTCACCTTCTTTACCCACGCCCCCGAGCCGCTCTACCCCAACCTGCGCCTGCTGGGCATCGGCATTCAGGCCGACCGCAACCTGCTGGCCGCCATGGACAAAGTGGTGGACGACGAGGGCCACGTGCGCGACGATGCCTCGCCGCTGCTGCGCCAGGTGCGCCAGGAGCTTATTCAGCGCCAGGGCCAGCTGCGCAAGCAGATTGCCAGCGTGCTGCGCCACGCCAAAAGCGAGGGCTGGATTCCGGGCGATGCCGAGCCTACCATCCGCGGTGGCCGCCTGGTGCTGCCCGTGGTGGCCGAGCACAAGCGCCGCCTGCGCGGCCTCATCCACGATGAGAGCGCCTCGGGCCAGACGGTGTTCATCGAGCCGGCCGAGGTGTTTGAGCTGAACAACGACATTAAAGACCTCGAAAACGCCTATCAGCGCGAGCTGATTCGTATTCTCACCAGCCTCACCGACCAGCTGCGCCCGCACCTGCCCGACCTGCGTAAGGCCTACGGCTACCTCGGCCTGCTCGATTTCATTCGGGCCAAGGCCCGGCTGGCCCGCGAACTCGACGCGCAGCTGCCCGAGCTTAGCAGCCGGCCGCTTATTCGGTGGCGCGGGGTGCGCCACCCGGTGCTGGCGCTCACGTTTAAGGAGCAAAACAAGGCCGCCGGCAAAGACGGGGAGAAGCGCGAAGTAGTGCCGCTCGATATTGAGTTGACGCCTGAGCAGCGCATCCTCGTCATCTCGGGGCCGAACGCGGGCGGCAAGTCCGTGTCCCTGAAAACGGTGGGCCTGGTGCAGTACATGCTGCAGTGCGGCCTGCTCATTCCGTGCGACGACTACTCGGAGGCCGGCATGTTTGAGGATATTCTGCTCGACATCGGCGATGAGCAAAGCCTCGAAAACGACTTGAGTACCTACTCCTCGCACCTGCTGGCCATGAAGCAGTTCGTGACGGTGGCCAATAAAAAGAGCCTGGTGCTGATTGACGAATTCGGCACCGGCACCGAGCCCAGCCTGGGCGGTGCCATCGCCGAGGCCGTGCTTGAGCAGCTCAACCAGGCCCGGGTTTTTGGAGTGATAACCACGCACTACACCAACCTCAAGAACTTCGCCGAGAAAACCGAAGGGCTGGTGAACGGCGCCATGCGCTACGACCCCGAGCGCTTGCAGCCCCTCTATCGCCTCGAAATCGGCAAGCCAGGCTCGTCGTTTGCCATCGAGATTGCCCGCAAAATCGGCCTGCCCCGGCAGCTCGTCGAGCGGGCTAGCCAGCTGGTGGGCAAGGATAAAATTCGCTACGACCGCCTGCTCGAAGGCCTGGAGCGCGACAAAACCGAGCTTGAAACCAAGCTGCGCGACACCGAAAAGCTGCAAAACGGCCTGCGCAAGTTCACCCAGGAGTACCTGGATTTGAAGAAGCACCTCGAAGACACCCGCCTCGAACGCCTGCGCGACGCCAAGCAGCAGGCCCAGAAGCTGCTCAAGGATACCAACCAGCAAATCGAGGCCACTATCGGCGAAATCCGCCGCTCGCAGGCCGAGAAGGAAACCACCAAGCAGGCCCGCCAGAAGCTTGACACCTTCGTGCGCGAAAAGCTGCAAGTAGAGCCGCCCAAGGCCCGCCCCACCCGCGAGCTGGCCGATGCCAACACGCTCGGCGCGGGCGACCGCGTGGCCATTCTGGGCCAGGAGGGCCACGGCGAAGTGGTGAGCGTGAAGGGCAAAACTGCTGAAGTGCTCTTCGGCGGCATGAAGACGCTGGTGAAAGTGGCGCTGCTCGAAAAGCTGAGCCGCGCCGAAGTGCGCGAGCGCGAAGCCGCCGCCCGCAAAACGGCCGCCGCCAACAACAGCGGGGCTAGCCTCGACCTCACCGGCCGCATGGCGGGCTTCAGCCCCACGCTCGACCTGCGCGGCGAGCGCGCCGAAGACGCCCTCACCAAGCTCATGTCGTTTGTGGACGACGCGGTGATGTTTGGTATTCCGGAAATCAAGATTCTGCACGGCCGCGGCAACGGCGTGCTGCGCCAGATAGCCCGCGACTACCTGCGCCGCAACCGCACCATTGCCAGCGTGGGCGACGAGCACGCCGACCGCGGCGGCGACGGCGTGACCCTGGCCGTGCTGAAATAAGCAGGCAGGCAGTAGGGGGCTAGCCCCCTACTGCTTGCCCTTGTACTCGCGGGTGAGGGCGGCCAGCGACTGCGTGACGTCGAAATACACTTCGCGGGCTTTTTCGCCCGTGGGCTGGCCGTTGTCGTCGACTGGCGTGGCGGTCAGCACATCGGTATGGCCCACCAGCGCCTGGCGGCTAGAGCTTAGGCGCTGCTCTTTGAGCACCTCGTACTCGTCGTGCACCACGGCTACTACGTAGGCCGTGGCGATGCTTTGGCCATCGCCGCTGCGCATGATAGCATTCAGCAAGCCATAGTACTGCCGGGCATACTGCCTGGCGTGTGGCCGGTCGCCGAGCACGTGGTAGCACACCAGCAGCTTAAATAGCATGTTCAAGTCGAGCGGGGCCGCTGCCAACAGCTTTTCGCCCAGCGGAATAGCCTCGGCGTACTGCTGCTTGTTGTAGAGCGTCCGGAAATCATCCTGCTTGCCCCCGCCGTAGGGTGCGTACTGCGCCGTAAATACCTGGCCGTAGTACAGGTAGCTATAATCCTGGCGGGTGAGTGTGGTGTCGGCCGCCTGAAACCGGGTGAGCAAAGCCGGGAAATAACGGCTTGAGTTAGCCTTGCGGGTTTCGGTACGCACGCTGTCGAAGTCGATGCGGGAAATGCGCTGCGCCAGGGCCGGTGAGGCGCCGCCTAAAAATGCGAGGAAAAGTAACGTGTAGCGCATGGCGTGAAAAGTGTGGGCAGTGGGTGAGCATAGCAGCAATGACAGCAGCAAGATGCCAAACAAGCCCAAATTCACCACCAGGCAGCAGAATTTCAGCAAGCCCCCGGCTAGCCCTGCCGCGCCCACCCAAGTGCTTTGAGCCGTGCTACTTTTGGCCCGGCCAGCTGCTTGTGCTGCTGGTACCCTCCGCAAGCCCATCCGATGAACGCTCGTTTTCCTTGGTTTCTACCAGCTGGCCTGGGACTGGCCGCCCTGATAGGGGGCGCCCGGCCGGCTGCCGCGCCGGTGGCCCCGCCTACCTTTCGGCACCCCGGCGTGCTCAATACCCAGGCTAGCCTCGACCAGGTGGCTGCGCAGCTCAAGGCGGGCGACAAGGCCCGGCAGGCGGGCTATCAGCAGGTGGTAGCTTACGTAGCTAAGCACCCTGTTCCCAGTACGTTCCCCAGCGTGGTGTATGCCGTGGCCGGGGCCGGCAGCCCCACCGAGGACCAGATAAGACGCGATGCGGAGCTGGCCTACGCCTGCGCCCTGCGCTGGGCTACCACCGGCGAAGCCGCTTATGCCCGGCAGGCCCGGCAGGTGCTCGATGGCTACGCCCGTACTTTCCAGCGCTACAGCACCGCGCCCAAGCCCGATGGCTCGCCCACCGAGTTTCGGCAAACCTACCTGGAGGCGGCCTGGGTGGCGCCCACCTTCGTGGCGGCAGCCGAGATTATCCGCTACTACCGGCCCGGGGGCCAGGCGGGCGCCGGCTGGCCCGCTGCCGATGTAGCCGCCTTCAGCGGCTTTCTGAAAAAGCTGCAAACCGACTACGTAGACCCCCTGCCCGCCGGCGCCAACTGGGTGAACAACTGGCAGGTATCGTGCGCCTACGCCCAGCTGGCGCTAGGGGTGTGGTTTGATGATAAGGCCGAGTACGAAAAGGGATTTCGCTACGCGCTGGCCGTGCAGCCGCAGGTGTTTTACGCCAATGGCAACGTGAAGGAGCTGTGCGACCGCGACTGCCACCACCCGCAGTACACCCTCACCGGCCTCACCAACGCCGCCGAAATTGCCCGCCTCCAAACCGGCGATACCACGCTCTACGCGCTGCACAACCAGCAATTGCGGGTGGGCTGGGAAAAGCTGCTCGACGCCCTGGAACTCGCCCCCGGCAGCTGCACCGACTGCTCGGCGCACCCCGCCGTGTGGCCCGGCATCGAAACGGCGTATGCCTACTACCGCACGCCCCGGCTAGCCACCCTGCGCGCCCGCGGCGCCCCTTACGGCGTGCCCGGCGATGACACCTTTGCCGGCTTCACTTCGCTCACGCAGCCCGGCGGTGGGCACTAGGTTAGGGCGCACCGGCCCCGGCCGTTAAAAATAAGCTGCGGCAAAAGGCTGCTAGCAGCGTATTTTTGACGGCTTATGCCGGCTACTGCTGATTCTATCATTCTTTTGCGCAATTCTGCGGGCCAGGTAAGCTTCGAGCCGGCCGGCTATGTGCGCCTGGATTGGGGACGCCAGCCGCGCTCCTTTGCGGCTACCTGCGCCATCTTCAATGCAGCGGCCCAGGCTATGCAGCAGTACGGCTCGGGGCGCGTGCTGGTCAATCAGACTGAGATGCAGCCTTTTACCTCCGAGGAGCAGCTGTGGATAAGCCAGCAGTGGCTGCCGGCTGCCGTGCGCGACAGCGGCTACCGCTACGGGGCCGTGGTGCTGGCCGCCAACGTCCTGACGCGCCTGGCTACCGCTTTTGTGACGAGCACGCCCGTGCCCGGCCTCAAGTACCGCTCTTTTGGCAATGAACCGGAGGCCCTGGCCTGGCTGCTGCAGCAGGTATAATAAGTTGGTTTGCTGGCAAATAGCTGTCAAAGCAGCAGCACATCGATGCGGTGGGCGTGCACCACCTGCAAGGCTTCGGACCACGAGAAAACGGTGAAGTTGCCGTCTTGCGAGGCCACCATAGCCAGGGCATCGTGCTGGTCGTGCACAAACTGGGCGGCCGCCAGGTGGCGGGTGCCGCCGTTTTTGGCCGGGTGCAGGCGGGTGGCACTGCTGCCCACCACCGGCTCCGTCACCACGAGGTCTTCGACCGAAGTGCCGTCGGCGCGCCGCGTTACCTTGGCCCCGAAGGCTAGCAGCTCATAGTGGCTAGTGAGCACGGTGGCCCCGTCTACGGCCGTGAAGCCGCCCACTATCTCAATGGCATCCAAGATGTTCTCCTGCCAGTCGCGGTGGCTGCGGTCGGCGCTGGAAAGCAGCGTCGCGATGCTGCCGAAGGCTGGCGCCACCGGGTAGCCCAGCGGCTGCACCACCGAGGCGCGCCACTCATCGGCGCCGGGCGGCACCAGCAGCAGCAGGCCGCCGCGGCCGTGGGCGCGCATGGCGCGGGCCAGCTCCAGCAGCACATCTACCTTCACCTGGCGCGGGTCGTAGGTACCGGGGCAGGGAATGGGCGGCAGCGAGGCGCGCAAGGCCGGGTAGTCGGCCAGGCCCTGGCTTTCTTCATCCACCACCCGTATCTGGTCGCCGCGCAGCACGGCCACGTTCACAAATTTGCCAAAGCCATCGGCCCGGCGGTGCTTGGCTACCAACAGGCCAGGCTCCACGACTTCGAGCACAAAGCACACCGGCGGCACCTGGCTGGCCGTGCCCCACACGTAGAGGCCCTCCTCGTCGAAGCCCACGCCGAGGTGAATGCCCGGGTGCTCCACGGCCGGCGCCAGCTTGATGAGCACCTGCGGGGTAAGGCGCAGCCGGTGCCCAAACAGCAGGGGCTGCCCCGCGTCCTCGGGCTCAAGCAGGGCTAGTGAGATGCGCGGTGGGCGGCCTTCCTCGCGCCGCAGGCTAGCCCAGAAAGCCACATCGATAATGGCTTCGAGCAGGCTGGCGGGTGGGGGTGAGGGCAGCGGCGGCCCACCCAGCCGCGCGGCCTCGTCGCGGTGCTGCGCGAAGTGGTTGGCGAGGGCCGGGGCCACCATGCGGGCCGCCAGGTAAGTTGGTTCGGAAAGCATAAGAAAGGAAGGGCACAGCCTGGTAACCCAGGCCGGCTGCCCGGCAGCCAAACAAGCCAACCCCCTAAATTGCTTGCCGCCGACCCCAAAAACGGCCGCCCTTTCGGCTAGGGCCACCCGCTGCCGCTCACGCCAGCTGCCTAAAAAAACACGCTGAACGTGGTGCCGCAGTCGGGCTGGCTAGCCACCTCCAGGTGGCCGCCCTGCGCCTGCACTAGCCGGTTTACCAAAAAAAGTCCTACGCCCGTGCCCGGCGCCGCCTCAGGATGGAAGCGCCGAAACAGCTGAAACAGCTCAGCGCCGTGCCGCTCCAGGTCGATGCCCAGGCCATTGTCTTGCACCTCCAGCACGGGGCGGTTGCCGGCTAGCCGGGTGCGCAGCTGCACGTGCGGCGGCTGGCCCGGGCGGTGGTACTTCAAAGCATTGGCCAGCAGGTTGAGCAGGATGGTGCGCAGGCTGCGCGGCACGTAGCGCAGAGTAGGCGCCGCCGCAAAATCTGTAGTAATAACGGCCTCGGTATCAGCTATCTGGGGGTGCAGCGTTTGCAGGGCCTCGGCTACTACGTCGGTGAGGGCTACTTCTTCGGCCAGCTCCTGGGCGGGGCGGCGCTCTTCCTGCACCACGGTGGCCAAGTCGGCAATGGTGGTGGCCAGCACCCGCAGCGAGTCATCGGCCAGGCGCCACATGTGCGGCGCGGCTGGGTCTTCAAACGTAGCGGTGTGGCGCAGCTCCTCAAATAGTCCACGCAGGTTGTTCACCGGCTGCTTCAGGTCGTGGCTGGCCGCGTACACAAAGTTGTCGAGGTCAGCGTTGGTGCGGGCCAGCTGCTGGTTGGTAATCTGCAATTCAGCATTTTTGGCGCTCAGGGCGCGGCGCGTTTCCTCCACCATATCCAGCGACTCGCGCAGCTGCTGGTTCATCAATTGCACCTCGTGGTGGTAGCGCGCCTCGTACTGCCGCCACTCGTTTTTCTCGATGGCGTGGCGCACCGTTTTGCCCAGCAGCTCGGGGTCGAACTGCTGCTTCACCAGGTAGTCGAGGGCGCCGGTGTTGAGGGCGCGCACGGCCAAGGCCTCGTTGCCGCCGCCCGTTATCATCACCACGCACAGGCCGTTGGGCGGGGCTAGCTCCTTTAGTTTTAGCAGTAGGTCGAGGCCGTCGGTATCGGGCAGGTTGTAGTCGAGCAGCACGCAATCGGGTTGCGAGGCCGTGAACTGCGCCACCGCCTCGGCGCCCGTAGTAGCCTCCACAATGGCTACCCGCTCGTGGCCCAACTGTTTGCCCAGATACCGCCGGTACAGCTGCCGGTCTTGCTCATTATCATCAATCAGCAGAATCTTCTTCACGCGGCGCGGCTAGTTCAAGGGGGGCAGTTCCGAGGTGCCCAGCCAGTAATTAATAGTAAGGCGGATTTTTTCTTCCAGTGCCGCGTACTCGATGGGCTTGGTGAGGTAGCTGTTGGCCCCTAGCCGGTAGCAGTCCTCGATATCGCGCACGTTCGAGGAAGTGCTGAAAATAATGACGGGAATAGAGTGCAGCAGCGGGTCTTGCTTGAGAACATTGAGTACTGCCCGCCCGTCGGTGCCGGGCAGGTTCAGGTCGAGCAGCACAATGGCAGGCAGCGTGGCCGGCCAGCCAATGGCCTTGCCATAGCCCTGCAGGTAAGCCAGGGCCTGGTCACCGTCCTCACAGCGCAGCACGGGGTTTTGAAGCGCGTGCTTACGGAAAGCCCGCCCTAGCGCCGTGAAGTCCTCGGCACTGTCTTCTACTACTAATACGGGTTTCAATGCGCTAGTAATCACGGCTTTATTTTCTTAATTATAGGGCAGCTATTTCTTTGGGCAGGGCAAAATAAAAGGTAGCTCCCTGACCTAACACAGAGTCAACCCAGAGGCGGCCGCCATGTTTTTCAATCATTTTCTTGGCGATGGCCAGCCCGGCCCCGGTGCCCCCGCCATATTTCTCCTGCGCGTGCAGGCGCTTGAAGAGCTTAAAGATATTTTCGTGGTGCTTGGGGTCAATTCCAATGCCAAAGTCTTGTACGTAAAAAACGTGATAGGCGGATGAAGCCTCGCCCGCGCCGGGCAACGCGGTGCCGGCGGGCGCCTGGCCCACCACCACCGTTTTGGTAGGTTGGTCGCTGTACTTTATAGCGTTGGTCAGCAAGTTGTTGAACACTTCCATAAGCCGCACCCGGTCGGCGGGCACGCTGGGCAGCGGGCCCTCTACCACCACTGTGGTATGGGTTTGCTCGAGGCGCGGCTGCAACAGGTCGAGTACTTCGGCCAGCAGCTCGTTCAGGTCAACTTCGGTGAGCGCCAGCTCGGTGCGGCCCACGCGCGAGAGCTGCAGCAAGCCCTCAATCAGCCCCTCCATGCGCTGGCTCAGGCGCACCAGGGTTTGCAGTTTGTTTACGCCGTCGGCATCGAGCTGGTCGGCATAGTCTTCGAGCAGAAAGAGCGAGTAGTTGTGGATGCCCCGTAGCGGCTCCTTGAGGTCGTGCGAGGCTACGTAGGCAAAAGAATCAAGCTCATCATTGCTGCGCTCCAGCTCGGTATTGAGGCGGCTCAGGGCCTGGGCGCGGCTGTGCAGCTCGTTGAATACCTTGAGGCGCACGTCGGAAATATGCAGCCGGATTTCGGTGGCCGCCTTTATTTCGAGCGGCTTCCAGGGCGCGCTGGTGTTTTCCACCAGCTGCTTCCAGGCCTCGAACGACTGCCGGGGCGAGAGGAAAAGCTGGCCATCAGCCAGCTGCTGGGGCTTCTCGTTCTGGCCGGCCCAGCTCACGGTTTGCACCACTTCGGGCCGAAACCAGAGCAGGTAGTTGCCGGGCGCCTCGGCCAGCGAGGCCGCAATAAAGCCGCTGGCCGTGCCGCGCAGGGCTAGCCCCGCCGGGTTGAGCGCGGCGTAGCAGGTGGTATGAAAGATGTCCTGCTGCACGTTGGCTTGCAGCCAGGCCAGCAGCTCCTCAATCTGGGGCTGGCTAGGGGTGTTGCCCAGCGTAACTATCTTATCGTCAAAACAAATGGCCGCCCCGCCGCAGTCGAAGATGTCCATCAGAGTCGGGGTTTTCTGATAGAGCCCCTCGGTAAAGTTGGGCGTGTTGGATACGTGCTCGAACAGCCGTGCCTGGCGCTCGCGCACCTGCAGCTGATACACCTGCTCGTCTTGCCGCTCCTTGGAGCTAAGCAAAGCCGAAAACGTTTTGGCAATAAACTGGCACAAATCGCGCAGCTCGTAGCTCACCAGCTTGGGCGTGAGGTGGTGGCAGGTTATCATGCCCCACAGCTGGCCATCCTGGATGAGCGAGATGGTCATGGTGGCCGCCGAGCCCAGGTTGTGCAAATACTGGATGTGGATGGGCGACACGCTGCGCAGCACGGCGTAGGTCATGTCGGGCGGGCGGCTGGCGCGGGGCGGGCGCAGCGGCACCAGGCGGGCCGGCACGTAGCTGGCATCCGGAATAAAGCGCAGCCAGTTTTTGAGGTACATGGCCCGCGCCTGCTGCGGAATGTCGGAGGCTGGGTAGCGCAGGCCTAGCCAGGGCGCCAGGTCGGGCCGAATGGCCTCGGCCGCGACCTCGCCGCTCTCATCGGCCGCAAAGCGGTAGATGGCCACCCGGTCGAAGTCCGTGATGGCGCGCACCTGCTCCACGGCATACTGGCAAAACTCGGCCACCGAGCCGGCCGCCAGCATCTGGCTCAGCGCCGAGTTGAGGTAGGGCAGGTCGAGCCTGGCGGGCCCCGATTCCTCTACCGGCTCAAACTCCAGCCACAGCAGCTGGTCGTAGCGGTGCATGATGAGCTTGTAAAACGGCTGGCCCGCCACCCGTTCGAGGCGCACGCCCAGCAACTGGTGCACCTCAGTGAGCGAGGCAAAGCACGCTTTAAGCTCGGCTACCCGCTCGGGGGCTAGCAGGTAGTCCAGGCCCGCGCCCACCAGTTCGGCGGGGTCGATGCCGAGCAGCGCCTGCGTGTTTTCGCTGGCGTAGGCCACGTGGTGCGACACCTCATCGAGGCACAGCATAAAGCCGTAGGGCTGAATGGCGCCCGGAATATGAATGGGCTCGCGGTCGCAGTTAGTCAGCGTAATGGGCTGGTCGAGCAGGTTCTCGTCGGGTAAGCTCACGGGCGGGCTAGCCAGGCGGCTAGGTGTTGAAACGTATGAATGGCCGACTGCACAATTTCCTCCTCCGTGGCGGGGGTGGCGGCGGCGGCCAGCAGCTGGCAAAACGCCTTCCAGCGCGGGCCGGTTCGCTCGCCGTAGCCCACGAAGTAGCGGCGCAGGTCGCTGCCGGCCTTGGCCAGCTGCCGGGCCAGCACCTGGCCGCCCAGCGTCGAGCCCTCCAGCACGTACATGGCCCCTAGCACCTGCGGCACGGTAGCCAGCGGCGGCAGGGCCGGGCACAGCGGCAGCTGGCCGGGCGCGGCGCGCAGGTCTTCCAGAATAAGGTGGGCGCGCAGGCGCTCGGGTATTTCCCAGGCGGGGCCCAGCGCGGCGGCGTGGCCTAGCAGCGCCGCCTCGTAGGGCGCCAGAAAGCCATACATCTTGGCCAGAAACCGGGCCGTGGCCGCCTCGCTCGGGGTGCCGGTGGCCAGCGCCTGGTTGAACTCGTTCTGCTCCACGGCATCGTGGTAGGGGCGGGTTTCGGCGCGCAGGCGGGCCAGAATGGACGCGGGGGCAGGCGGGGTGAGCAAGGCAGAAAGGCGGGTAAGCAAAAAGCAGAAACCGCAAATTAACCGCCAAACGGCCAAGTAAAAAGCAAGACGCTCCTTCCAGCCTCCCGCAAAAGCACGTAGCCCGCTCAGCCTCAGCCGAACGGGCTAGCGACGGTGCAGCTTAGCTTGCTAAACGTGCGGCGCGGCAGCCTAGCGGCGGCTGCGGCTGCCCTTTTTACCGCCCGTAATGATGGGCACCGCCGGGGCCGTGGCCGTGCCGGCGGTATTGCGCGAGGCCACCTGCACGTAGTAAGTAGTGCCCGGCTCCAGGCCATCGACCGTGATGCGGTGCTGGGTCGAGAAGCCCTCGGCTACGCGCTCCTCGGTAAGCTCGGTGGCCGAAGGGCCGAATTTAAGGCGCGTATCGCCGGGGTACAGCGTGGTGTATTCCAGGGTAAAGCTCTGGGGCGTAGTGCCCACCGGCACCGGCTCGGCCGTGATGCGGGGCAGCCCGCCGCCGCGCACCAGGTCGCTGCTCAGGCGCGGCAGCAGCTGGTAGCCGCCCGTGCCGCTGGGCGAAAACTGACTCAGGATGCCGCGCACGTCAAAAGTTTCGCCCTTGGGCACGGCCGCGTCGATGACGCCCCCGGGGCCAGTGCTGGAATTGGTGACGCGCAGGGCCGCTGCCTTGTCGCCATCGAGCAAAAAATTGGCGTTGGCCGCCAGCGTTTCCACCGGCGCGCCCGCCGGGGTCGTGAGCTTGCTCACCCCCGTTATTTCGAGCAGGCGGCCCTCATTGGCCTCCACGTAGGCACTGCTGATGTCCTTCACCGGCACTTTCAGCACGCGCACCTTGTGGCCGCCGCTGATTTTGCGCACCGTCGCGATGGGGTCCAGCTCCAGCAGGCCGTTGTAGCTTTTGAGCTGCCCGGTTACCTGCAGGCTGTCGCCGGCCCGCAGCTCGTCGTAGCCCGGCACGCGGGTGGGCAGCGCGTACAGGGCCAGGCCCGCTTCCGCATCCTGCACAAAGCGCAGCGCCCCTAGCTCGGGCCCGTTGCTGACCACGCCCCGCACCGTAACGGTGGCGCCGGGCCCCAGGGCCTTAGCCGCTTTTATCGTGAGCACCGCCGGGCCGGGCGGCGCTGGCTTGGGGCCGGGGCCGGCTGCCAGGTGGCTGCCCAGGCTAGCCAAGAGCAGGGAAGTAGAGAAGAGCATAAGCAAGCTGAAAAAGGCTGAATACGAGCTGTCAGCGCAAAATAACGGCGAAAACTAACTGGACCGCACCCCGTGCTTGTTAAGCCTGCGTTAAGCGGCGCGGAAGGCTGGCTAAGCGCTTTATTTATAAAATGTTAACTTCCGGGTGTAATTCGATGCCGAACTGGGTGCGCACGGCCCGGATTATTTCCTCGGCCAGCTCGCGCAGCTCCTGGCCAGTGGCCCCGCCGTGGTTCACGAGCACCAGCGCCTGGCGGTCGTGCACGCCGTGGGTGCCCGTGCCGGTGCCCCGCCGCAGCCCCTTAAAGCCGGCTTGCTCGATAAGCCAGCCGGCGGGCACTTTCACGGCGCCCGGCACGGGGTAGCCGGGCAGGCCCGGGTAGCGGCTTTTAAGCTCGTCGAACTTGGCCGGCGATACCTCGGGGTTTTTGAAAAACGAGCCGGCGTTGCCGATTTCGGCCGGGTCGGGCAGCTTTGAGCGCCGGATGTGTACCACGGCCTGGCTCACGTCGCGCGGGGTGGGCTCGGCCTCAATGCCTAGCTCGGCCAGCGTTTCCTGAATGGCGCCGTAGCTGCTATTGGTGGGCCGCTGGGCCTCGGCGCGGTGCAGGCGCAGCACCACGGCCGTAACCACGTACTGGTTTTTGAGCGGGCCCTTAAACACGCTTTCGCGGTAGCCGAAGCCGCATTCTTCCTTCGAAAACACGCGCAGCTCGCCGGTGCCAATGGCTAGGGCCTCCAGCCGCTCGAAGGTGTCTTGTAGCTCGGCGCCGTAGGCGCCGATGTTCTGGAGCGGCGCCGCGCCCACCGTGCCGGGGATGAGCGACAGGTTTTCGACGCCACTCAGGGCTTGGTCGAGGGCGAATTCGACCAGGCCGTGCCAGCTTTCGCCGGCGCCGGCGCGCAGCAGGGCGGTGTGGGTGTCGGCATCTTCCGAAATGATTTCGAGGCCCTTAAGCTCGTTTTTCAAGACTACGCCGCCGAAATTCTGGGTCAGCAGCAGATTAGAGCCGCCGCCCAGGATGAGCAGCGGGCCGGCCTGCGCCTCGGGGCTGGCCAGCAGCTGGCGCAGCTCCGCTACCGAAGTGAAGCGGGCAAAATAGCGGGCCTGCACATCGAGGCCAAAGGTGTTGTAGGGGCGGAGCGAAACGTTTTCTTCGAGCTGCATGGCCGCAAAGGTCGGCAGGTAGCGCGGACTTTGTAATCGGCGCTGCCCACCGCCGGGGTCGCCTGGTACTACTGGCTAGCGAGGCGCCGCCGCCCAGAAGCCGGGCAGCGGCGAGCGGCTGATTGAGGCCAGGCCACCGCAGTGCTTACGTGAGCTGCCAATATTAAAGAACGGGTACAGAGCCAGGTCTGTACCCGTTCTTATTGGCCCGCGCACCGCCGCTAGGGCAGCGTGGCGCGCACGTTGAAGCGCGAATCGGCGCGCACATCGGTGTTCTGGCGCAGCGTTTGGGCCAATTCGGCGGTGGTGGTCAGGGTATACGAATCGCCTTTCAGGTACTGGTCGAGCTTGCCGCCCGCCGGCGTCAGGCTGATGCTGGTTTGGCCCGTGGGCACGGCGGCCAGCGAGGCCAGCAGCATTTTGTTGGAGCCCGCCGCGTCGGTCGAGATGTAAATGCTGATGCTTTTCAGGAAGTCAAAATTCTGCGTCGAGGGATTGGTAACCGTGAGCGTGAGCCGGTCAAGCGTCACGTCCTGCACGTAGGCGGCCGAGGTATTATTGTTCTGGTAGGTGCTCTGGGCGGTGGTGCGCACCGTCAGGACCGGAAAATTGATGGCTGCCCCCGTGATAAACGGGGTGCCCGGCACCGTGAAGCTGCTAGAGTCGCTGACCTGGAAGGTAATCAGGTTCACAAGCTTTTTGCAGCTCAGTACACTTATAAGCAAAAAAGGTAACAGTAACAGATAAGATTTTTTAAGCAAAACAGTGCGCATAGTGTATTGCAGAGTAGGGGGTGAAAAGGATTATACAATGAACAACCAAACTAAATTACGAAGCTGGCCTGGCAACTGGTTTTTTCGCTCAACCCAGGCGGCGGGTGGGTAAAGGGCTAGCCTGCACTAGTAAGGCCGCGCCAATACTGCCGGGCTTACCGGCCAGGTGCAGGCTTTTAGGAGCAGCCACCAAAAGGGATGCCCCAGCGAGCTACTCGAAAGAAGTAGCTCGCTGAGGCATCCTACTAGCTCGGTAAACCCTACCGCACCCGGTAGCCGCTGAGCGCATAAAACAAGAGGTAGGCGTAGCACAGCGCGGGCACCAGCATGGCCACCCGCAGCCCGCCGCCGTGCGTGGAAATAAAGCCCATGAGCGGCGGAATAATGGCCCCGCCCACAATGGCCATTATCAAATACGACGACCCTTGCTTGGTGAACGGCCCTAGCCCGGTAATGGCCAGCGGGAAGATAACGGGCCACATAATCGAGTTCATCAGCCCGCAGAGCACAACGAGCCACAGCGCGGTTTCGCCCTGGCTCAGCACCGACGCGCCCACCAGCGTTACGCCCGCTGCGCACACCGCCACCAGCAATACCCGGTTGTGAAACTTAAGCAGGAGCGGAATACCCACCACGCGCCCCACCAGCGACCCAAACCAGTACGACGACACCAGCACCGCGCCCACCGCCTTGGTGAAGCCCGCCGCCGTATCGAGCGGGCTAGGGGTGGCGCCAAACAGGAAGTAGGCGTAGTTGGTGGCCGCGTTGAGCCCCCGCACCAGGCTTTGGGTGAAGGCCGAAAGCTGCTGAATGTGCTGGCTTTCGCCGTAGCGAATCAGGAACGAGCCCAGCCCCACTTCCACGCCCACGTACACAAAAATGGCCCCGATGCCCAGCACCAGGTGCCGGTAGTTGAGGGCCGAGCGGCGGCCGGCCGCTACCGGCTGATGCTCCAGCGCTTCCTCCTCGGGCAGGCTCTCGATGTCGGGCAGCCGCACCACGAAAAACAGCCCCGCCAGCACCACCAGCAGCGCCGCCAGGCCCAGGTACGGGCCCTTTACCAGCTGCGCCTTCAGCGCCAGCTGCTGCATCAGGGGCAGCGCCGCCAGGCGCCTGGCCGCCGCGCTGCTGGCCGCTACCGCGCTGCCAAACAAAATAAGCCCGCCCACCAGCGGCGAAATAGCCCCGCCAAAGTTGTTGGCCACGCCCACGATGCTCACCCGCGAGGCCGCCCGCCGGGCCGGGCCCAACACGCTCACGTAGGGGTTGGCCGCCACTTGCAGCAGCGTAATGCCCGCCCCCAGCACCGCCAGCGCCGTGAGGAATAGCGGGAACGCCCGCGTATTGGCCGCCGGCACGAAGAGCAGCGCCCCGCCCGCCATCACGAGCAGCCCGACTACAATGCCACGCTGGTAGCCTAGCCGCTCCAGCACTTTGCCCGCCGGCAATGACATCAGAAAATACGCCCCAAAAAACGCCGACTGCACCGCCGACGATTGCAGGTCAGTGAGTTGGCACACGTCCTTGAGGTAGGGCATGAGCACGTCGTTGAAGTTCGTGACCGCCCCGAAGAGCAGAAACAGCAGGGTCATGAGCACCATCGGCCCGGCGTAGGAGCGCGTGACAGTGTCCGAATTGGAGCGGAGGGGAGAAGTAACGGGAGTAGCCATACGGGGCGGAAGGTACAAAAAAAGCCGGCTGCGGGGCCGGCTGGGGGGATAGATGCTTGTCTTGGTTTCCGCTAGTCCTCATCCGCAAACCAAGCAATGCCTATTTTATCAGTATCACAAACGATGAGGCCCGAATCAAAGGTTGCTTCAGTGAAGGAAGTCCAGGATGTTTGGCCCAGTTCAAAGTACTTAGTTGCCTCGCAGTATTCATTTTTGTTCCAAGTCGAATTTGAAAAATACACGGCTTGTTCGCTGAATAAGGAGATGAATGCACCAGCGAGCGAACTGGCTTTTCCCCGCGGTATTATTTCTGTGCCGTAAGCGAGGTCATGGTGGAGTAGTTCGGTTAGAATATCGCGAGCAAGCTTACTAGTACCAATTCTAGTCAGAGACGCTTTGAAGTTATCTGCCGGGATACAAGTCGTTTGCAGATGCTCTAGGACGGATGACTCCCATTCAAAATCAATAGATTTTTCATAAATGGTTAAATAGACATTGCCGCAGTCACGACTAGCTGTTATCTCCTGCAATAATTCGCTTGTGGTCATTGGTGCAGAAAATAATGTTAAGGCTTTAGCCGCACAATCTTTCCTTCACGCATCACTACAACCTCACTGTTCTTCTGGCGCTTAAATTCCAGCATCCGCTCGTAGGCGAGTTCTAGGCCAGCCAGAATTTTCTGTCGCCGCTCAATTTGCGCTTCCGGTTTCATAGGTGCTTCTTAACTGCTGATACAATACGTCATTCTCAATGTGAAAGCTCCCGGCTAGCTTCTCCGCCAATAAAACAGGCTTGCCGTTTGAGTTATCAAAAATCAGTGCTCTATACACCAGCGGCAAATAACTATCGAAAAGCCGGTTGATTCCCTGCCAGTACCGCCGCTCAATTACGTCGGGCGGAATAGAATGGCCGCCTTCCCGCACCCGCGTTTTCACGCGCTCCTGGGCTAGCTCGGGGCTGCTGAGCCAAAAATACAGCAGCGTAACGGAATAGCCCTGCTGCTGCGCGGCCCGGATTTTCTGCTGATAAATCTTCGTGGCTAGGGTGGTTTCGAGCGCGAAGGTTTCGCCGCGGCGCAGCAATTCCTCCACGCGGTGCAGCATGATGCGGCCGGCTTCGAAAGCTACTTTTTCGGGCTGAAAAGGCGACAAGCCACGGGCGATTTCGTCGGCGTTAACAAACTCGCGGCAGTCCAGCACTTCGGGCAGGATGGTGAAAGAAGCCGTGGTTTTGCCCGCCCCGTTGCAGCCCGCAATGATATACAGATTCTTGTTCGGCATGACTAGGGTAATGAATCAAAGCTGCCAGTTATGTTTCAGCGCATCGAGCCGGGGCACAAGGCACGATTTAGTTTCGTCGGTGTCGGAAACGAAAATGTCAACCGCGTCGCCGAATTTCTTTTCCCGCACCAGCAGCAGGTCATCGGTCGGCGACTCGCCCGCGAGCTTTTGCCCGGTGAGACTCGCGTAGTCGTAGCTCACCACCAAAACGCTTTGCTGGCTGTGGCGCGACGTGGAAATAACTCGGCTCGAAATGCCCGTTACCGTTGCCTTTCGCACAATGCCGTGCCGGTAGAGCTGGTAAGCGCGCCAGGCCGGCAGGAAGCCCCACAGAAAAAAGGGTAGCCCCACAAGCAAAAAAACGCCCGGCAGAATGAAAAAATAGCCAAACGGGAAGCTAAACGGCCGTAGCGACGGGATGATGCTCTGCTGGTTCAGCGCCCGGATGCGGATGGTGTCGCCCGCTTGCAGGCCGCCGAGCTTGGCTAATTCCAGCGTCTGAAACTGGTCGGCCACATTGCCAGCCGGGCTAGGGTAGGTGTAGCTGATAACGCGCGGATGCTCACCGTTGATGGTGGTATTCAGCACCGGCGTGATACTGATAATATGGGCCGTGGCCACCGTGCCGTGGTCCCGGATGGCGTCGTAGTCGTAGCGCTCGTAGGACTGCGTGAAGTTGCGAGAGGCGACGAGTAGCGCCGGCGTCAGCACAAAAAGCGACCCCAGCACGAAAACCAGCCCGAGTACGCCCGCGGGCCCCCGGAGCCTGCTTAGCTTCAGCAAAACGGTGAGTGGTACGGGTCTGTCGGGCATGGGGAAGGGGCTAGCCGGTAAAGTAGATGATACCAAGGAAGGCTGCCCCTACTGGCGCGAGTTTAGCGCAGCGTAACTCGTGACAAAACTATGAGGCGGAGGCTGTGCCTCCACTGCCGCCCTAGCGGCAAACTTGCGCCTGGGTAGAGCTGGTTTTTAGCAAATGCTTGTGGATAAGCAACGTCATTTTGCCGCTGGTGCGGCAATGGAGGCGCAGCCTCCACGTCATAAGCAGCACGGGTTACGCTGCGCTAAACTCGCGCTAGCCTAGAGGGCTGGCAACAATTTTACGGCTTGATTTCCAGCTCGTCGGCAAATGCCCGGATGTCGCTGGCCAGAAGCTGGGGCTGCTCCATGGCGGTGAAGTGGCCGCCTGCGGGCATCTTGGTCCAGCGCTGAATGGCAAAAAAGCGATTGGCAAAATCCTTAGGCGGCAGTAGGTCGGTTTTAAACTGCGCAACGGCCGTGGGCACCTTTATTTTGCTGCCAGTTCTATCAAACGGATTCAGCTTGGCCAGCGGGTTGAACATTTCCCGGGCTATATCCTGCATCGTTTCGTGGTAGCGCCGGAAGGAAGAATTAATGGTGTGGGTGGCCCAGTAAATGGTGATGTTGGTTAGCAACTCATCCTTGGTAAAGCAGCTTTCCAGGTTGCCGTGGCAGTCACTCCACTTGTAAAACTTCTCTATTATCCAGGCGGCCAGGCCAGTGGGCGAATCGTTCAGGCCGTAGGCCAGGGTCTGGGGCCTAGTGCTTTGTATCATGTTGTAAGCCCCTTCGGTCTGCTGCCACTTCGTTACCTCGGCTTTGTAGGCTTTTTCCGCGCTGCTTAGCCTGGCCTCATCTGCCACGATAATGTGGTGGTAGGGAATATCAGTCAGGTGGATGCCCAGCAGCGCATCGGCGTGGTAAAGGCCTAGCTGCTCCGTTATTTCGCTGCCCGCATCGCCGCCGTGCGCCAGAAACTTTTTGTAGCCCAGCTCCTCAGTCATGAGGCTAGCGAATAGCTTGGCAATCTGCCTGTTGTTCATCCCAGGCTTGGTTGGAATAGCAGAGAAGCCGTGGCCGGGAATGGAGGGCACTACCACATCAAAGGCAAAGCCGTGCGCATCGGCCTGGGTCAGCAAGGGAATGATTTTCAGAAAGCGCACAAAAGAATCGGGCCAGCCGTGGGTTAGCAGCAGCGGCAAAGAATTGGTGCCCTGGCCTTTGTGGTGAAGGTAGTGCAGGCCAGTGCCATCAACCGTCGTTTTAAAATGGGAAAAGGAATTCAGGTAATCCTGCTGCTTTTGCCAGTCAAAGCTGTGCTGCCAGTAGGTGCACAGCTCCCGCAGGTAAGTCTCGTTGGTGCCGTATTGCCAGTCGGCATTATCCACCTCATCGGGCCAGCAGGTGGCGGCTAGGCGGCGCTTTAAATCACTGAGTACAGATGGCTCAACGGCAATTTGAAAATTGCTTTCCATGACCATTACCAGGTTGATTTAGTGAAAAATGCAGGGTAAATGGGCTTGCTGGTCGGCGCGGGCCAGCCAGTAGTAACTACGTACGTAGCAGCCCCAGGCGAGTTAAGCCCGCCACTGGCTAGCCCGTTGTGCAGGTGCCAGCCCGGCCGACAGGGCTATTTCTCGGGCGCTAGCCCCGACCTTTGCGCCATGCACCTTACCGCCACCACCCAATTTGGCCTCGAAGACGTACTGGCCGAAGAGCTAAGCCAGCTCGGCGCCACCATCGACTACGTGGGCAGCCGCGCCGTCGAGTTTAGCGGCGATAAAAAGCTGCTCTACAACACCATCCTCTGGAGCCGCACGGCCATGCGCCTGCTGCGCCCCTTCGCCGATTTCTACGCCCCCGACGAGCGCGGCCTCTACGACGAGGTATTCAAGATTGACTGGAGCCGTTTCATCCGCCCCGGCCAAACGTTTGCCATCACGGCCGTCGTCAACAAGTCGAGTTTCGAGCACTCCCTGTATGTAGCCCAGCTCACCAAAGATGCCATCGTGGACCAGTTTCGGGAGCGCACCGGCGAGCGGCCTAGTATTGATACCAAAAATCCCGACATCCGCATTCACCTGCGCATGCTCGAAAACGAGGTGATTCTGAGCCTCGACGCGGCCGGCGACTCGCTGCACCGCCGCGGCTACCGCCAGGGCACCAACGAGGCCCCGCTGAATGAGGTGCTGGCCGCCGGCCTCATCCTGCTCAGCGGCTGGGACAGGAAAAGTCCGCTCATTGACCCCATGTGCGGCTCGGCCACCATCCTCACCGAGGCCGGCCTGCTAGCCCAGCGCATTGCGCCCGGCCTATTTCACCAGGGCAAGTTCGGCTTTGAGAACTGGCCCGACTTCGACGCCAGCCTCTGGCAGCAAGTGCGCGAAGCCGCCCAGGCCCAACGCATCGAAGAGCCGCAGGCCTACCTAGCCGGCTCCGACCTCGACCCGCGGGTGCTGGAGCAGGCGGCGGCCAACATCGAGGCCGCCGGCCTCGACGAGTGCATCCGCCTGAGCGTGCGCGACGTGCGCGATGCCCAGCCGCCCCAGGGCCAGGCGCCGGGCCTGGTCATCACCAACCCGCCCTACGGCGAGCGGATAGGGGAGGAGGCGCAGATGGATGAGCTGTATAAAACCATTGGCGACGCGCTGAAAACGAATTTTCAGGGCTACGACGCGTTCATTTTCACCGGCAACCTGGAGGCTGCCAAGCGCATCGGCCTAAAGGTGTCGCGCCGCATTCCGCTCTTCAATGGGCCAATTGATTGCCGCCTGCTGAAATATGAGCTGTACCGCGGCTCGCGGCGGGCACCGGCAACGCCAGCTTAGCTTTAGAGAAATAATGAGTTATGGTATGACTAAGCCTCAGCGCACCTCTTTCGCAGTTATAAAGCACTTGCTGCCGCCCGATGCCTGGGCGGTGTGGCGTAATGAAGTACACCACGGAGAATTTGACGATGAGCCGGTCTTAGTGTATGCTTCTGATACGGTTCTCGAATCTCTAAACCTGGATTTCTCAACCCAGGAGGTAGAACACGTTTTCCTTATTCTGGTCGAAGGGAATTTGCAAGTCAAAACCTTTATTTACAACAACAATACTGATGGTGCAACGGGCTTGGTAATACTAGGCGATTTGCGCGCTAGTACGATGCTGGTTGGCGGCCAGGAAATCTACGTTACGGGAAATATTGCGGTAGAAGAGCTTTTTTGGGGCGACTACAACCACGGCAGCTTGCGAGTGCTGAGCGATGCCAGCGTAACCGTTTTTGCAGCAGTTGACTATGACGTTCAAATAAATGGTGAAACCAGAATAGGTATCAACTTAACGCCGGAGGATGAAAGCAGCAATTGGCAGGGTATAGACATTGCCTTGCTGCAAGCAACTTTAGTAGAGAAGATTTATCAATTGGATAACGTCATTATTGATGATGAAACCGGCGAGGAAGAAGCTGAAGTAGAATTGCTGCGGGGCGAGGAAACCCTAAATTGGCTGCAAGCTGGTAAATCACTGCTAAAGACGTAAAGCATTCGCTGCCGCCTGCTGAAATGTGAGCTGTATCGCGGCTCGCGGCGGGCACCGGCTGCACCGGAGTACGGCGTGGCTTAGGCGTTGACTCCGTGTAGGTAAGCCAAGGCGTTACCAACTAAAAAGCAGCTGAAAGCAGGCGAGTAATTTGCTTGCTTTCAGCTGTTTTTCGTATCCATTAGCGGCTGCGGGCCGTAAGGGACAGCTCAATTAGTCACTACTTTCTCATTTACCATGCGCCTTACCTGGACAAACGCCGCCGCCCGCTGGGCCGCCCCGGCCGCCGCCCTAGCCCTGCTCGCTTCGTGCAGCAGCAGCCAAACCACCGAAACCACTACTTCTGCTGCGGCCAACGACTCGACGGCTACCGCCACCAAGCCCGCTGCCGACAGCTCGGCTGCTGGCCGGGCAATGGCCGTGAAGCCCAGCGGCGCCAAGCCCGCCTGGGGCCCCGACCTGCACCCCGAGATGCAGACCGTTATCGAGCAGCTCACGGCTATGAGCGGCCCCACGCCAATGGCTAAAATGACGCCACAGGAAGCCCGCAAGGCCCCTAGCGCCACCGATGCCACAATGGCCGTGATGCAGAAATTCAATATCCCCACGCCGCCCGCCACCGCCGATACGATGAGCCGCGTGCTGATGCCCGGCGTGAAGGTGCGCATCTACACGCCCAAGGGCGCTACGGGCACGCTGCCGGTTATCGTGTATTACCATGGTGGCGGCTGGGTTATTGCTAACCTCGACACCTACGACCCATCGGTGCGCGCCCTAGTTGAACAAACGGGTGCTATTATCGTGTCGGTAGCTTATCGCCAGGGGCCGGAGCATAAATTTCCGACCGCCCACAACGACAGCTTCGCTGCTTACCAGTGGACGCTCAAAAACGCTGCTAGTTTCAAGGGCGACCCCGCTCGCGTAGCCGTGGCCGGCGAGAGCGCCGGCGGCAACCTGGCCTGCGCCGTGAGCATGATGGCCCGCGACAAAAAGGTGCAAATGCCCAAACACCAGCTGCTCGTGTACCCCATTGCGGGCTACGACCTGAACACGCCTTCGTACCTGGCCAATACCCAGACCAAGCCGCTCAACAAAGACCTGATGGCGTGGTTCTTCAAATACTATCTGCGCACCCCCGCCGATGGCAAGAGCCCGCTGATTGACCTCGTGCACGCCAACCTGAAGGGCCTGCCGCCCACTACCCTCATCACCGACCAGTACGACCCGCTGATGAGCGAGGGTAAGATGCTGGCCGATAACCTCCAGAAGGCCGGCGTGACCGTAAAATACCAGAACTACGACGGCGTAACCCACGAGTTCTTCGGCATGGCCGCCGTGGTGCCCGAGGCCAAGCAGGCCCAGGCCCTGGCAAGCGGCGAGCTGAAAAGCGCGCTGAAGTAAGCAGGTTCACCTGGTGCTTACCTCACCCCCCGGCCCCCTCTCCTGCGGAGAGGGGGAGCCTAATGACAAATAGCGTAGTAAAAAATAAAAGAGGCTTTCAGCATTTGCTGAAAGCCTCTTTTTGGTTGTACAGCAACCGCATACCAATGCCGTGGCTCCCCTCTCCGCAGGAGAGGGGGCCGGGGGGTGAGGTGAGCGCCGGGCGAGCCCGCCACTTTTCCCGGACTGGGTTTTATCTTGCTACTTATGCAGGAGCCAGCGTCAATTCCCAGCCCTGGCGAAGTAGCTACCTACGTCTTCACGGCGGAAGGCCAGCCCTGGCGTAAGAATCTAAAGGAATATGCCCGTCATAACCGGCACAATGCTACCAAAGCCGAAGTCTGCCTGTGGCAAGCCTTGCGCAATTCCCGGCTAGGCGTTCGCTTTCGCCGCCAGCACGCTATTGGTTCCTACATCGTAGATTTTATTTGTATAAAATCTTCCCTCACCATCGAGCTAGACGGTGAGGTACACTACGAAGATTCGCAAGCTGAATATGACCGGGGCCGCACCCACGTGCTGAAGGAATTAGGCTACCGCGAATTGCGTTTCACCAACCACCAAGTCCTGCACCACCTCCCACAGGTGCTAATTACGATACAAGAGTACTTAAATTGCCAAAGCCCGCCCGCCCCAGAGTCGTCAGGCTCCCCCTCTCCTGCGGAGAGGGGGCCGGGGGGTGAGGTACCCCGCCCAAACGATATGTCCGCCCTCACCACCGCCTCCACCGTTTCCCTCACCGCCGCCCGCCAGGCGCTTAAGCGCTACTATGGCTACGATAATTTTCGGCCCATGCAGGGCGATATTATCCAGAGCATTCTGGGCGGCCAGGACACGGTGGTGCTCATGCCCACGGGCGGCGGCAAGTCGGTCTGCTTTCAGATTCCGGCCGTGGTGAGCGAGGGCGTGTGCGTGGTGGTGTCGCCGCTCATCGCCCTCATGAAAGACCAGGTGGAGGCCCTGAAAGCCAACGGCATCGTGGCCGCGTACATCAACAGCAGCGTGGGCCAGAGCGAGGCCACCGACATCACGCGGGCCGCCCTCAGCGGGCACCTCAAGCTGCTCTACGTGAGCCCCGAAAAGCTGCTGAGCGACGGCTTCATGCAGTTTCTCACCAGGGTCAACGTCAGCATGTTTGCCATTGATGAGGCGCACTGTATTTCGAGCTGGGGCCACGATTTCCGGCCTGAGTACACCCAGCTAGGCGCCTTGCGGCAGCACTTTCCGAGCACGCCCATCATCGCGCTTACGGCTACGGCCGACCGCCTCACGCAGCGCGACATCAAGACCCAGCTCAACCTGCACGAGCCGCAGGTGTTCCTTTCCAGCTTCGACCGGCCCAATATCAATTTGGTGGTGCGCCCCGGCCAGGACCGGCTAGGGCAGATGCTCGACTTCATTGCCCGCCACCCCGGCGACGCGGGCATCATCTACTGCCTCTCGCGTAAAACTTGCGAGACGGTGGCCCAAAAGCTTCAGCAGAAGGGCATTAAGGCCGGCTACTACCACGCCGGCATGACGCCCAACCAGCGCGCCGACGCCCAGGAGAAATTCTTGCAGGATGACTTGCAGGTTATCGTAGCTACCATCGCCTTCGGCATGGGCATCGACAAGAGCAACGTGCGCTGGGTGATGCACTACAACCTGCCCAAAAACATCGAAGGCTACTACCAGGAAATCGGCCGCGCCGGCCGCGATGGTAGCCCCGCCACGGCCATGCTGTTTTACAGCTTCGCCGATGTGATGTCGATGCGCGAGATGGTGACCAAGGACGTGCCCCAGCGCCAGGCCCAGCTCAACACCGCCAAGCTCGAACGCATGCAGCAGTTTGCCGAGGCCGCCAGCTGCCGCCGCCGCATTTTGCTGCACTATTTTAGTGAAGACCTGGGCCACGACTGCGGCAACTGCGACATCTGCCGCAACCCGCCCACTACCTTCGATGGTACGCTGCTGGCCCAGAAGGCGCTCTCGGGCAGCGCCCGCGCCCAGCAGCGCGTGGCGATAAATTTACTCATTGATATTCTGCGCGGTATGCGCAACCAGGCCGTGCTGCAAGGCGGCTACGACCAGCTCAAAACCTACGGCGCGGGCCAGGATTTGCCCTACCTCGATTGGTACAGCTACATCCACCAGATGCTGAACGACGGCCTGTTCTACATCGCCTACGAGGAAGGCTACGCCCTGAAAATAACCGAGCGCGGCCAGCAGGTGCTCAAGGGCCAGCTGCCGGTATCGCTCAAGAAATTCCAGGTGGCCGAAAAGGCCGAGAAGCAAACCCGCGCCAGCAAAAAAGCCGCTGCCGAAGCCGCCGTGGCTGGCGCCGGCACGCCCGAGGCCAGGCTCTTCGAGCGCCTGCGCCAGCTCCGCAAGCGCATTGCCGACGAGCAGGGTGTGCCGCCCTACGTGGTCTTTACCGATACCACACTCCAGGAAATGGCCCGCGAGCAGCCCACCAGCCGCATCGCCATGCTCTCGGTGTCGGGCGTGGGCATGAAGAAATTTGAAACCTACGGCGAGGCGTTTATCGAAGCCATTTTGCAGCACGGCCCCGCTAGGCCCGTGCCTGAAGCCACGGACGACTCGCTAAATGTGCCGCCTTTCAACGAGGACGAGTACGTGCCCGCGCCCCGCTCGGCGACCCCCAAGGCCGCCGACGGCGCCGTAAACGGCACCGAGGATACTACTTTTCAACTGCACCGCCAGGGCCTCAGCCCCGAGCAGATTGCCGAGCAGCGCGGCCTGGTGGTGGGCACCGTGCGCGCCCACCTCGAGCGCGCCTACGCCAAGGGCCTCGACCTGCGCCTGCACGAATTTCTCTCCGATTCGCAGCTGGCCGAAATTGCCGCCGCCCGCGCCCAGCTAGGGGGCGCGCCCGCCCTGCGCGACCTCTTCGACCACCTGCGCGAGAAGTACGACTACTTCCAGCTGCGGCTGGCAAGCATTAAAGCGCAGCGCGGGCGGTAGTCAGGGGGTGGGCCTGCTTACCGTGGCCGCCGCCCGGAACCCAATGTGGGGAGCCGGGCCCGCATAAGTGCCGCGCGCGGCAATGCGGCAGTCGCTCAGCGCGTCGCGGTAGCTGCCGCCCTTGGTAACGCCTTTTTCCTGCACAAGCTCGGCCGCGTTGCCTAGCAGCTGATAAAGCCCATAATAATTTACCGGCCGCTGGTAAACGTAGCCCGGGGTTTGGCTGCGCAGAAAGTAAGGCGCCTCCCGGGCACAAGTAATAACAGCCAGCGTAGGACGGGTTTTATTATAGGCAATAATATCCGCCTGAATTTCGGCTACCGGCTTGGTGCTGCCCGACCTTTGGCGCAGGTAAGCGGCGGCAGCTGGCACCAGCTGCACCGGCAGGGTGGGGCAGGCCGTGCCGAAAGGCAGCTTGCTTTGCAGCGCAGCGGCGGCTTCCCATTCCCGCTCCGTCGGGAGCCGGTAGCGGCAGCGCACATAAGCCGGGTTGAGCGAGTCGGCCAGGGCTACGTGGTTTCGTTGGTTGAGCAACGCAGTGACCACCTGGCTGCGCCATTTACAAAAAGCCTGCGCTTGCTCATAGCTGATTCCTACCACCGGGTAATAGGTATAGAAACGGTTGGTATAGTAGTCCGGCACGGGCTGCGCCGCCGCGCTGGGGGCTAGCGCGGCGGCGGGCACCCCGGCTTTTACTTGCTGCAGCTCGTATTGCCGCCACTCCTGGTTGGAGATTTCGGCCTCGTCAAGCCAAGCGTTCGCATTGTCAACCCACACGGCCCCGGGCGGATAAGGGCTTTTCATGCTACGGAAAGGCTCATGCAGTTCGGGTAAGCGGAACGTGTCGGTGCAGGCTTTATGCTCAAACCGAAGAACCCGGTAATCCGGCCATTGCACGGAAGAAGCCGGCAAGCTGTCGCTCAGCAAGCGCTGGCCGGTAGTGGCGCTGTAAAGCCCGGGCTGGTAGCTGGAAGGGGTAGTAGCCGCATTATAAACGGTGCAGCCACTGAACAGGGTGCCCAAAAAGAAGCCGTAGCGTAGGAGTTGCTTCAAGATATGCCGTGCTTTACTGGGTGAGGTAGCGCGAGTTTAGCGCAATATTGCGCCAAACTTTGTGGCTATGCTGCGCAAATTTCTGCTAGCCCTCGCCGCCCTGCTCATCGCTGCCTTCGCGGCCCTGATGCTCACCAAAACGCTGCCCTACTACTCCTTCGAGAAGGGCATCAGCTTCCTCACCACCAAAAGCGACGAAACCAACGACAACCCGTGGTTTCGGCTGGGATTCTACGTGCACATTACCACGAGCCTGGGGGTGCTGGTGCTGGGCCTGCTGCAATGGCTGCCGGGAGTAGCCAGCCGGGGGCCGCGCCTGCACCGCCGGCTGGGCTACGGCTACGTGGGTGGCATTCTGGGGCTGGCCGCGCCCTCGGGCCTCGTGCTGGCGCGCTTTGCCAATGGCGGGCTGGTGGCGCAGGTGGGCTTCTCGCTGCAATGCCTGGTGTGGTGGCTGGCCACCTGGGCGGCCTACCGCGCCGCCCGCCGCCGGCAGTGGCCCCGGCACGTAGAGTGGCAGGTGCGCTCCTATGCCGTGACGCTGGCCGCGCTGGCCCTGCGCGGCGAGAGTTATCTTATGTACTACGCCTTCCATACCAAGCCGATAGAGACGTACCTGACAGTGACCTGGCTTTCGTGGGTGGGCAACCTGATTCTGGCCGAAGTGCTGCTGGAGCTGGGCCTGGGCCGGTATTTTCTGCGGGAAATAATGAGGAGGTTACGACCTAATTTGGCGGCATGAAAAAGTTGTTAATGGCCGGGCTGGCGCTGAGTACGGCGTGTAAGTCTGGCTCGGGAGAGACGCAGAAAATAGCCGCAAAAGCTGCTCCGGGCAGCGGCAGCCAGTCGCCGCCGGCCGTGGCCGCCGCTGCCATTAGCTCGGATAGCGCGCTCACACCCAATGCGTTGGCAATGCTGCGCCGATACGACTTATCGCCCCTGTGGGCCAACCAGACGGAGATGATGAAAACCCATCCAACCCTGGAAGGATTTTACGGCCCTGCTTATTACCGTATCTCCTTCTACTTCAGCAGCGTGCGGCGCGATGCCCGGCAGCCCAATGTATTTCATGTTGAGGGCCTCGACCGTTATAAGCGGGTAATTACGCCCTTTGTGGGTACCATTACGGTGCAATCGGTGCGGCCTTTTACCAAGGCGATGTTTGCGGATTTGGATTCGACCGGGCGGGCCTTCACGGCGGCCGGCCGGTTTGAGTTTGCCGAAGACCCCGCTACCAAAGGTGCGGGCCGCTACGCTGGCCAGGCCCTGCTGGACTTTAGCCTCGATGCGCAGGGGCACCTCGACCACGCAATCCAGTTAGTTGGTCCGGATAATGAAAACCCCACCAAAGGCTGCGGCTTGCTCTTTCGCGGCACGCAGGTCAGCAACAAAACCGGCCAGCGCCACTCCGTAGCCTTCGCCAATTATTACGGAGCCGTAGTGCCCCAGGCACTTAAGAGCCTGGGCCTGGGCGACCGCAGCGAGGAAGTCAACCCTAATCTGGCCAAGCTAGGCTGGAACGAGGCCTGGGAAAACGACGAGTGGTGGGCCAAATCGCCCAAGCCTGGCCTGGCCCTGTGAGCTATGAGAAAACAGCTTATGCTCTTCGCGCTGGCTTGTGCCGGCGTCGCCTGCCAGCCGCAAGCCGCTCAAACCACCGCCGCAACGGTTCCTCCCAAAGAGCCGTCGGCCATTGCCCAGCCGGCTAACCCGCTTGCCGCCACCCAGCCAACACTAGCCACACTCGCCGATTCGCTGACGCCAGAGATGCAGGCCACCCTGCGGCGCGTCGATTTAAGTAGCTTGTGGAAGAAGGCTGGGGTGCTAGACGGCTTCTTCGGCCGCGACCCGCAGCGGCTGTCGCTAGTCATTTTGCAGGCCGCACGCGATAGCCTTAAGCCGGGCCTTTTTCACGTAGCTGGCAAGGCGCGCTACAAAAAGCAAGTAAGTAGCTTTGTTGGGCTAATTCAGGTAGCACAACTAACTGATTATTATGAGCAAGGAATGTTGCTTTCGCAAGGCGATGATGACTTGGCTTACGTGGCAGATAGCACCAACGAAGCCGGCGGTTACATCGCTAACGCACGTGCCTATTCAGCCAGCTCCTCATTTGAATTTACCGGCGCCGCGCCATCATCCTACCTACTTGCCGGGCGGATGCTGCTGGACTTTTGGTTGAATGACAAAGGAAAAATCGGCTTTATGAATGCGCCAGCCGAAGGCCAGATTCTGGAAAAAAGCCCAACCAAAGGCAGTGCGCTGGTGGTAAAAGGAAATTGGCAAGATGTGCCCGGTAAGCCGGCGAAACCATTTCTGCTTAGCCGCGACATCTTTTTACTTTCCCCAAGTCTTATCGCTGATTTTGGCATCGGCGACCGCGGCGCGCAGGTAAACCCAAAATATGTTAAGCAAGGCTGGCGTAATTATTGGGAAAACGATGAGTGGTGGGCCGACTCACCCAAGCCCAGCCTGAATTTGTAAGTCCTTTCAAGGAATTTATAAAAACAGCCGCCCCTAGCCAGGGCGGCTGTTTTTGCGTCTGGTTACTCAAAATTTCATTTCCCCCAACAATTCCCACCCCGTTAGCGTTGGCAAGTCTAATGGAATTAGTAACTTGCAGCCGGTGTTGCCGATTTTGTGCGTCGCGTGCCCTCCGCGTTGGGTTTTTCATCCCCTTGTCTTTCCTACCGTTATGATTAATACCAACCTCAAGTTCTGGCGCCGCGAGCTGGGACTTACGCAAGCACAGCTGGCTGATAAACTGAATATTA
Source organism: Hymenobacter cheonanensis (assembly GCF_030581075.1). Lineage (GTDB taxonomy): Bacteria > Bacteroidota > Bacteroidia > Cytophagales > Hymenobacteraceae > Hymenobacter. The sequence goes on along the minus strand of NZ_JAUQSW010000009.1, from coordinate 197,605 downwards.
AGCGCTCACTGGTGGGGGCTTATGAAGAAGGCCGTGCCGAGCCCCGCCTGGCTACGCTTGTCAACATGGCCCGGCTCTTCAATATTCCGCTCGACTCGCTAGCAACCACCGACTTTACGAAGCGCAAAAACGCTAAAACTGCCGCCGCCCTACGCGAAGCCGGCCCGCTGGTAGACACCCTGCCTGAAGACAAGCCGCTGCGGGTGCTAGCCTTCACGGTGGGCCCCGACGACAAGGAAAACATTGAACTGGTGCCTCTGAAAGCTGCCGCCGGCTACCTCAATGGCTACGCCGACCGCGAGTTTATTGAAGAGCTGCCGCGCTTCCGGTTGCCCATGCTGGCTAGCACGGGCACCTACCGTGCCTTCGAAATCGCCGGCGACTCGATGCTGCCCCTGGCCAGCGGCACCACTATCGTGGGCCGCTACGTCGACGACTGGGCCAGCATTAAGGATGGCACGCCCTGCATTGTGGTGAGCCAGAAGGACGGCATCGTTTTCAAGCGTGTGTATAACAAGCTGAAACAGAACTCGATGTTTGCCCTGCAATCTGATAACCCGCTCTATTCGCCCTACGATGTAAAAGCCGAGGACGTGCTCGAAATCTGGGAAGCCAAGAGCTACATCAGCAGCGCCTTTCCCATTGGCGGCGTGTCGCTGGAGCACCTGGCTAGCATGGTAATGGACCTCACGCAGCAAGTAAAGCAGCTGCAGTTGCAGCGGGCGTAACGGCCATTGTTTTTCCCGGAGAGAAACCAAAACGTCCGTCATGCTGAACGCAGTGAAGCAGCTCTACCGTGTCGTTGGACGGTGCGGTAGAGATGCTTCACTGCGTTCAGCATGACGGACGTTTTTATTAACGCCTGTTTTCTCGGACGCTATTTCAGCTGCATCTCTTCAATAATGCGTTGAATCTTGGCCTCTGCTTTCTTGTGCACTGGCTCATAATCAGCTATCGAGGCTAGCGGCTCTTTTACGCTGAAGTAGAACTTGATTTTGGGCTCGGTACCGCTGGGACGGGCCGAAATTTTGTCGCCGGCCGCCGTGAGGAATTGCAGCACGTTGGAGCTCTCCACGCCCGTGCTTTCTTGCTGGCCCGAGGTGAGGTGGTGAATCTGGCCGGTCTGGTAATCGCGAATTTCTACTACCGGCGAGCCAGCCAGGGTCTTGGGTGGGTTCTGGCGCAGCTCCACCATCATTTCCTGAATTTCCTCGGCACCGCGCTGGCCCTTCTTGGTCAAGGAAATAAGGTCTTCGACGTAGAGGCCATACTCAGCGTACATCTTCTGCATTTCCTGATACAGGGTGCGGCCCTGGCCCTTGGCCACAGCGGCCATCTCGGCCACGAGGGCGCAGGCCGTTACGGCATCTTTATCGCGCACAAAGTCGCCGATTAGGAAGCCGTAGCTTTCCTCGCCGCCGCAGATGTAGTTCTCCTTACCCGCCAGGTCGCGGATGAGGCCCGCGATGTATTTGAAGCCGGTGAGCGTGCGGTACGATTTTACCTGGTAGTGCTTGGCGATGTCGCCCAGGATTTCGCTCGTCACGATGGTGTACACGATGAAATCGTTGGGCTGGGCCTTACCGGCCTGCTGGCGGGCCGAGAGAATGTAGTGCGTAAGCAGCGCGGCCGTCTGGTTGCCGTTGAGCAGCACCCACTCGCCCTTGTCGTTTTTCACGCCCACGCCCACACGGTCGGCGTCGGGGTCGGTAGCCAGCACAATGTCGGCATTCTGTGCCTTGGCTTGGTCGAGGGCTAGCTGCATGGCCGATTTCTCCTCCGGGTTGGGCGACTGCACGGTGGGGAAGTTGCCGTCGGGCGTGGCCTGGGCCTGCACCACACTCACGTTGGTAAAGCCAAACTCAGCCAGCGCCGGCGGTACCAGCTTGATACCCGAGCCGTGGATGGGCGTGTACACGATGCCCAAATCGTGCTGCTGCTGAATAGCGGCGGGGTTGATGCTCAGCTTCTTGACCTCGGCCAGGTAAGCGGCGTCCACTTCCGGCCCGATGATGTGGATGCGGCTAGGGTCGCCGGCAAACTTCACCTCCTCGGGGCTCGTGATTTTGTTGACCTCCGTAATAATGTTCTTGTCGTGCGGGGCCACTACCTGCGAGCCATCGTTCCAGTACACCTTGTAGCCGTTATACTCCTTAGGGTTGTGCGAGGCCGTGATAACGCAGCCACTCTGGCAGCCCAGGTGCCGGATGGCAAACGAAAGCTCGGGCGTGGGCCGCAGGCTCTCAAACAGATACGCCGTGATGCCGTTGCCCGAAAAGATGTTCGCCACCGTTTCGGCAAACAAGCGCGAGTTGTTGCGCGAATCGTGGGCAATCGCCACTTTAATTTCCTGGTTCGGAAAGCTGATTTTCAAGTAATTGCACAAGCCCTGCGTGGCCATGCCCAGCGTGTAGCGGTTCATGCGGTTCGAGCCCGCGCCCATGATGCCGCGCAGGCCGCCGGTGCCAAACTCCAGGGTGCGGTAGAAAGCATCGTTGAGCTGGTCGTCCTGGTGCGTGTCAACGAGCTGTTTGATTTCGGCCTGGGTATCAGCATCGTAGGCGGGCGAGAGCCAGGTGTTGATGCGCTGCTGAACGTCGGGGGAGAGAGGCATGGGTGTGGGAGGTTGAAGAGGCGGATATCGGACAAAAGTAAAGACGCCGGCGGGCGTCTTTACAAGGAGTTACTCTACGATAGGGAACCCCCGAAGTTGGGCCGGGGCTAGCGCTGGGTTAGCTAGCGGCGCTGTCTTCGCGCAGCTCCACCCCGTAGCGTTTGGCAAAGCCCTCAAGCTGGCCGCGCAGCACGGCGCGGCGGCGGGTGCCCTTCACCTCGCGCATATTCAGCACATGAATGTCGCCGTCTTTGAGGCGCACCCGTAGCTGGCGGGGCAGCAGCTCCAGCATGCTCATGCTTTCGGCCGCAAATACTTGCTTGGCCCGAAACAGGCCCGCCTTATGCACCAGGTAGCCAGGCGCAAACTCGAAGTAGCTCTGGGTGCCAAAAACCGGCGCGTTGTGCACCAGAATAAAGCCCAGGTACACCACGCAGCCGGCCAGAAACACGTAGCTGAGCCAGTAAAAATCCTGGGTGTCGGGCGAGTTGCGCAGCATCAAAACTGCGTAGGCAATGGCAAAAAGGGCCAGCGAAACCTGCACCCCGAAAGAGAGGCGCGACGAGTTAGCAGGGCGTAGGCGAATGCGGGTGGTACCAGTGGGCATGGGGCAAAGCTAATTATGAGTTAAAAATTATGAGTTATGAATTAACTCGGCAGCTGCTTAAGCAACTGTGAGCCAACTCATAACTCATAATTCATAACGCATAATTTACGAAAGCCTGGCTTCCAGCGTCATTTCGGGTACCGCGCTCAGCACCTGCGACACCGGGCAGTTGGCCTTGGCAAACTCGGCGTGCTTCTGGAAATCTTCGGGCGTGATGTTGCCGCCGGTCACTTTACCCTCGGTGCTCACGTGGATTTTGGTGATTTTGGGCGGGCTCTGCGTGGGGTCGAGCGTCACGGTCGAAGTCGTGGTGATGGTGTCTACCGTGTGGCCGTGCTGGCCAAGCACATTGGTCAGGAACATGGTGTAGCAGCCGGCGTGGGCCGCGCCAATCAGCTCCTCGGGGTTGGTACCCTTCTGGCCCTCAAAGCGTGAGCCCACCGAATACTGGGCCTCCACTACGCCACTCTGGGTCGAGATGGTGCCGTGGCCCTTCATGTCGCCGTTCCAAACAGCTTTACCGCGTTGGTTAATCATATTAATCGAAAAAGAAAGTAGAAAATAGCCGCTGGCTACCCAGCCAGCGAACTGCATACGGCCGTCGGGCCTGAAAGATTTTGTTTAATTTTTAGGTTGGTAAAGCTAAACAAAAATTTCGAATGCCAGCCAGGTTTTTTTCAGGAGCAAGGCGGGCCAGGGCCACCCTGCTGCCCACCCCGGCCGGCTACCCAGTACGTGGGCTGCCTAGCCACTTGTCAGCGGGCTATTTTTGCCCTCGATGGGACTAAAAGCTACTTTGAGCCGCCCGCTGGCCGCTTATACCGTGCACCGCTACCGGCAGTGGCAGCAACGCCCTGCCGCCACCCAGCTAGCCCTGCTGCGCGCGCTGGCGCGCACGGCGGCCGGCACGGCCTTTGGCCGCGCCCACGACCTGGCGGCGGTGCGCACGCCGGCCGACTTTGCGGCTAGGGTGCCCATCCGCGACTACGAGGCCCTCAAGCCGTATTTCGACCGCGTAAAGGCCGGTGAGCCCAATATTTTGTGGCCCGGCCGGCCGCTGTACCTGGCCAAAACCAGCGGTACCACCAGCGGCGCCAAGTACATTCCGATTACCTCGGCTAGCATCGGCAACCACATCAACGGGGCCAAGGATGCGCTGCTGCACTACGTGGCCGCCACCGGCCGCAGCCGCTTTCTCGATGGCAAGCTGATTTTCCTTTCCGGCTCGCCCGAGCTGGAGCGCGTGGGCGGCATCCCGACCGGCCGGCTCTCGGGTATCGTTAACCATCACGTGCCAGCTTATTTGCGTAGAAATCAGCTGCCTAGCTACGCCACCAACTGCCTCGACGATTGGGAAACCAAGCTCGACGCCATTGTGCGGGAAACGCTAGGGCAAGAAATGACGCTCATTTCCGGCATTCCGCCCTGGGTGCAGATGTACTTCGACCGCCTCGTGGCCCGCACCGGCCGGCCGGTGGGGGAGGTGTTTCCCAATTTCAACCTCTTCGTATCGGGTGGCGTGAGCATGGGGCCCTACCGCGCCCGCCTGCTCGAAAGCATCGGCCGGCCGGTCGATAGCATCGAGCTGTTTCCAGCTTCCGAAGGCTTTCTGGCTTTCCAGGACCAGCCCGGCAACCCCGGCCTGCTGCTGCGCCTGGCCAGCGGCATCTTCTTCGAGTTTGTGCCCGCCGAGCGCTTTTTCGAAGAAAACCCGCCCCGCCTTACCATTGCCGACGTGGAGCTGGGCCAGCAATATGCCGTGGTGCTCACCTCCAATGCCGGCCTGTGGGCCTACTCGCTCGGCGACACCGTGCGCTTTGTCGATTTGCACCCGCATCGCGTGGTGGTTACGGGCCGCATCAAGCACTTTCTCTCGGCCTTCGGCGAGCACGTTATCGGCGAGGAAGTGGAAGCCGCCCTGCGCGAGGCCGTGCGCCAGCATCCCGAAGCGGAGGTCACCGAGTTTACCGTTGCCCCGTTGGTGAGCGACGACCCTGGCCAGCCCTCGCGCCACGAGTGGCTGGTTGAGTTTGCCCAGCGCCCGCGCGATGCCGCGAGCTTCGCCGCCGCGCTCGATGGGGCTTTGCGCCAGCGCAATACCTACTACGACGACCTGCGCCAGGGCAATATCCTGGTGCCGCTGCAACTCACGCCGCTGCCGGCGGGCGCGTTTCAGCGCTATATGAAAAGCGTGGGTAAGCTGGGCGGGCAGAACAAAGTGCCGCGCCTGGGTAATGACAGAGGGCTAGCCAAGGGGTTATTAAGCATCTAGCTTCACTTAGCCCACGCAACGACAATGATTTACCCAAGTCTACTACGGCCAACTGCGAGTGAGCAGCTGGTGTGTGAGACACAGATAGTTGTGGTTCCAAAAGTAGAATTACAGCTGCGGCGCTGGTCGGGCGAACCTATTGCCGATAGTTTTGGTGGTAAGCCGGTAATTGATTTTGCCGGAAGGCCAATGTTTGCAGAGTTAGCTGTATACGAGTTATTTAGGCTATCTGGCTGGGAGGCGCGCTGGATTGAAACCTACGGCGCACCCACCCAAAGTCCAAAGCATTATGTCGATTGGCACCCCAGCTTACCCAAAGAGCTGCGTAAAACCCAACTGCATCAGGCTATCGCGGATGAAGAAATGCTGACCGTGTTGCAGAAAGCGGCTGCGGCGAATGGTGGTAGCTTCGCCGGCTGCTGGGATGTACTTGGCTGGCAAGGTGATAAGCTGATTTTTGCGGAGTGCAAACGCCATCGCAAAGACAAGTTGCAGGCTACCCAGCCGCGCTGGCTGCAAGCCGGCCTAGCAGCGGGCTTGCAGCCTGAAAATTTTCTGCTGGTAGAATGGGATTTTTTGGCTTAATCCGCAAATAATCCGCAGACATGCGGCGTGGTTACCGTTTAAAAAACCGCCTTCGTAATCGCAAACCGCGGCGAAGTGGCCGTGTAAGGATACAGCACAAACGCCTCCGTGCTATTGCGGCGCGTGATGGTGGTGGGGCTCACGGCCCCCGTGGCGAAGCTGCCGGTGGCGCGGGTGGTGGCCCAGGCATCGGTGCTGGCCATGCGGAAAACGGTGCTTTGGCTGCCGGCTACTACGAGCAACGTGTTGTTGTCGAGCAGCAGCAGGCCGTCGGCGCCTGTCAGGCTCTGCGTACTGGTCACGGTGGTAAAGCCGGTAGGGTTGGCTAGGGGTACTTTGTATAGCGTGCCATCGGTGGATTTGGCCACCAGCAAATAGCCATCGGGGTGATACACAATACCATTGAGGCCAAAGGCAGTGCCGCCGCTGAACTGCGCGTTTTCCAGAAAAACTGTGGCCACGCCCGCCGCATCTACCTTGTAGATGATGGGCGACAGGCTATCCGTGATATAGGCATTGCCCTGCGCATCCACGGCAATGTCGTTGGCGAAGTGCGGTAGCGCGGGCCGCAGCGCTCCTAAATCGACGTAGCTGAGCAGCGCGCCGCTGCTGGGGTTGAAGATGGCGAGAGCGGCCAGCTTGCGCAGCGTAGTGGCCGTAGAGCGGGTGGTGTTGGCCCCGGCATCCGACACGGCGGCCAGCAGGCGCTGGCGGGTGGCGTCGAGGTTCAGGCCGATGGTCGAAACCAACCGGGGGTCGTCGGCCAGCTGGGTATAGGTGCTGTCGTCGCGCACGGTGCCGATGCGCCCCTGGGTGCGCGAACTCACGATGAAGCGCTTGTTGGCTTCATCATACTGAATGCCTTCCGGCGAAAGCGCCCGCTGCGGCACCGTTATTTTAGTAGGGCTAGCTGCCGCGGTATTGTCATCTTTGGAGCAGCCAGGCAGCAAGCCCAGCAAACCTACTGCTAGGGCTGCTGGGCCCACCACGCGCGGCAGCGCAATTGCTTTAGAATGAGCTGATAGGAAAGAAGAAAACATGGCCGGTAGCTTAAATGAATGACAGATGAAGCTGCTTGTACGGCTAGCCGCCGAGAAAGCTGCCAGCCAGGCCCGACCGGGCCGTAAAAGCGGGGCGCCCGACCAGCGTGCGACAGGGAAAAGCTGGCTAGCCTGAGCGCGGACCGCAACGAGCGGCGGCCAGAGCCCGGAAGGCTGTAATGGCTCGGCCCAGCGCAGCGATGAAGGGACTGGCTAGCCAACGCATAGGCTGGCTACTGTTCTGTTTAATAGGGACGCGCCCTACATTTGCCGCCACCGACCCCAACGCCCGCGCCATGAGTAATATGATTCAGTTTGTCGCCAATTACGACGACCTATCCACTGATAAAGGCTTCCAGTTTAAGTTTCACTGCGACCAGTGCCACAACGGCTACATGTCGCGGTTTCAGCCCAATGCGCTGGGCATTGCGGGCAGCCTGCTGAGCGCGGCGAGCAACTTTTTGGGCGGCCTGAGCGGGGTGCAAAGCGCCACGTACCAGATTCAGCAAGCTGTGGGCGGCAAAGCCCACGACGAGGCCCTCGAAAAAGCGGTGCAAGAAGGCAAGCAAAGCTTCAAGCAGTGCACCCACTGCGGCCACTGGGTGTGCCCCGATGTGTGCTGGAACGCCGCCGCCGGCCTCTGCGAAGCCTGTGCCCCCGACGAGCAGGAATCCATGCGCTCGCTGCAGGCCCAGGCCACACGCGAGCAGATTCGCCTCAAAACCCGCGCCACCGATTACACCAGCAACCTCGATTTCTACGGCAAAGACGCGCTTTTGCAGTGCCCCAACTGCCAGGGCAAGCTCGCGGCCGACCAGAAATTCTGCCCTGGCTGCGGCACCGCTAACCCCGCCGCCCAAACCCAGGAGCGGCACTGCACCGGCTGCGGCACCACTCTGAAGCCCGAGCAGAAGTTCTGCGCCGAGTGCGGCACCAAGAACTAGCCAAGGGTGCTGCAAAGCCACCATACGTTCTGGAAAACCAGCGTATATTTCAGCTTATGGCCCCCATCACCGACATCTCGCAGCTCGACCAGGACCAGCTTTATACCTACGCCGACTATCTGAGCTGGCGCTTTAGTGAATACGTAGAGCTTATTAAAGGGAAGATTCTCCGCAAAATGTCAGCTCCGACTTCGGAGCATCAGCAGCTTGTTTCTAACCTGCATGGGATAATATGGAGTCATTTGCGCCGTCAAAAGTGCCAGGTGTTCACGTCGCCCTTTGACGTGCGCCTGCTGCGCAGTACCGGCAATGGCGACGCCCAGATAAAAACCGTGGTGCAGCCCGATATCAGCGTTATCTGCGACCTAGGCAAGATTGACAAGCGCGGCTGCCTGGGCGCCCCCGACTGGATTGTCGAAATCGTGTTGCCCAGCTCGCTGGTGCTCGACACGCGCACCAAGTTCGACCTCTACGCCGAAAATGAGGTGGGCGAATACTGGATTGCCTACCCCGGCGAGCAGATTATTACGGCCTACGCCCTGTCGGCCGCCGGCCAGTATGAGCTGACCGGCACCTACGCCGAGGCCGGGCCGATGGCGTCGAGCAGCCTGCCCGAGCTGGCCATCGACTGGGCCGACATTTTTGAGGAAAGGCTCTAGCCCAGTGCCGCCGCTTGCCTAAGTGCCGTTGTGCGAGTAGCTTGCGGCGGTGGCCCGGCGCGTAGCATCCCCGCCGGGCGCCCTTGCGCATGGAAATTCCGTACCCCGCCCTGGCCGAAGAGCGCGCCCCCGCCGCTAGCCTCACCAGCGACGACCTGGCACCCACCAGCCCCGCCGCCCGCACCTGGGGCACCTGGAACTACGCCGCGCTCTGGATTAGCATGAGCCTGTGCATCCCCACGTACATGCTGGCCAGCTCGCTCATCCAGGGCGGCATGAACTGGTGGCAGGCGCTGCTGACCATCTTCCTGGGCAATGCCATTGTGCTCATTCCCATGCTATTGAATGGCCGGGCGGGTGCCCGCTACGGCATCCCGTTCCCGGTGTTTGCGCGGGCCAGCTTCGGAGTGCTGGGGGCCAATGTGCCGGCGCTGCTGCGGGCCGTTATCGCCTGCGGCTGGTTTGGCATTCAAACCTGGATTGGCGGCTCGGCCTGCTACCAGGCGGCCGTGCGCTGGTGGCCGGGGCTAGGCACGCTGCCCGCCGTGTTTCCGGCCAGCTGGGGGCTAGCCACCGGGCCGGCCATCACGTTCTTTCTGTTCTGGCTGCTCAATATGTACGTGGTGTATCTGGGCGTTGATAGCATTCGCAAATTGCTCGTTTTCAAGGCGTTTTTCCTGCCGGCGGCGGCGCTGGCGCTGCTGCTGTGGGCCATCTCGGCCGGCCACGGGCTGGGGCCTATTCTGGCGCAGCCGGCGCACTTCACCACGCCGGGCGGGTTCTGGAAATTCTTCTTTCCCTCGCTCACGGGCATGGTCGGCTTCTGGGCCACGCTCTCGCTCAATATTCCCGATTTTACGCGCTACGCCACCAGCCAGCGGGCGCAGCAGGTGGGCCAGGCACTGGGCCTGCCCATCCCGATGACCCTTTTCTCCTTTGTGGGCGTGGCCGTTACGTCGGCTACGCTCCTCATCTACGGCACCACCATCTGGGACCCGGTTGTGCTGGCTGGCCGCTTCGAGGGCCGCTGGCTCGTGACGCTGGCCATGCTGGCCGTGGCCCTAAGCACCCTGGCCACCAACATCGCGGCCAACATCGTGAGCCCCGCCAACGACTTTGCCAACCTCGCGCCGCAGCGCATCAGCTTTCGGATGGGTGGGTATTTCACCGGCGTGGTGGGCCTGCTCATCTTCCCCTGGAAGCTCATCGCCGACCCCAGCGGCTTCATCTTTACCTGGCTGGTGGGCTACTCGGCACTGCTAGGCCCCATCGGCGGCATCCTCATCACCGACTACTACCTGCTGCGCCACCAAGAGCTGGCCCTGAGCGACTTGTATCAGCCCGAAGGCCAGTACACGTATAGCCGGGGCTTCAACCCAGTAGCTATGGTGGCCCTGGTGCTGGGCATTTTGCCCTGCGTGCCCGGCTTCCTGGCCGCCATTGGCGTGCTCGATAAGGCCAGCGTGTGGCCCTGGCTGCTGGAGGTGTATAACTACGCGTGGTTCGTGGGCTTTTTCGTGGCTAGCGGGGTGTATTGGGCGCTGATGCGCGGGCGCAGAAAGGTTGATTAATTGCCGTTGCGGTGGACGTTCTACCAAGAGTTTAGGCGTAACAATGCGTTAACAGATATAGCCGGTTGATTTTTCGTTGTTGAAATAAATTCACCAAATGCATCACCAGCGAAGCCTTGGTTTGAGCATCAATAGCTAAGTAGATACCAGCGGGCATGTTGGTTAATGCGGGCGAAAGCATCTGGGCACGTTCAACGCAGTCTAGTAATTGAGTTTTCGAGAGTGCATGGCTATCCGTAGCTTCTAAGTTGGCAAAAGCCGTTCTAGGAGCGTAGGCTTTTTTAGCGGTTAGCTTTTCTAGCCTGACCGCTAAAAAAGCTGTTGACTTCAAATTTGTCAATTCGGCAGTCGAAAAGCGCACGCCGTATTTTTTGCCCATTTGCTCAAGAGTAGCCAATTGCAGACTAGGTTCGGAGGTGGCAAACGAGACTCGCCCATTAGCTGTCAGGCAAACATAAATCTGGGTGTGATTTGGTGCATTAAAACAAGCGTTGCACAGCACGCGAGGCGTTTCTTCCAGCAAAACAAGGCCCGTTGGTGGCCTTTTAAGGGTGGCAGTAAGCAGCCAAAAACAGCCAATAAGCAAAAATAGGCTTGCGAATGAAGTCACGTCAGGCCGATTCAGGTCTGCTTTACAGTTTCTTATTCCCTTGCTCATTGTAGCTGCTTAAATTAATGTCAGCTACTTGATGCAAAAAATAAGAAAACTGCACACGCGGCGCCTACGCCAACTCAAACTGTAAGCGCAGTAAATTAGCATACAGCCCACCTTCGCGGTCGCTCAATTCCTCATGCGTGCCAGCCTCCACAATGCGGCCGCCGTCGATAACGAGAATCTTGTCCACCTTGCGGATGGTGCTGAGGCGGTGGGCGATGATGAGGCTGGTGCGGTTTTGCATCAATTCATCCAAGGCGCCCTGCACGAGCTTTTCACTCTCGCTGTCGAGCGACGACGTAGCTTCATCCAGAATGAGCACCGCCGGATTTTTGAGGATGGCGCGGGCAATGGCCACGCGCTGGCGCTGCCCGCCCGAAAGCTTGATGCCGCGGTCGCCAACTACCGTATCGAGTGCCTCGGGAAAGGCGCTGATAAACTGCCAGGCATTGGCGCGGCGGGCAGCTTCAATTATTTCGGCGTCGCTAGCCCCCGGCTTGCCATAGGCGATATTCTCGCGGATGGAGCCGCCGAAAAGCAGCGTTTCCTGCGGCACAATGCCAATGTGGCGGCGCAGGCCGGTGAGGTCGTAATCCTGGATGTCGTGGCCGTCGACCAGGATGCGGCCGCCGCTGAGCGGATAAAACTGCATCAGCAGGCCGGCAATGGTGCTTTTGCCCGCGCCGCTAGGACCTACCAGCGCGATTTTCTCGCCCGCTGCAATGTGAAAGTCAATGTCTTGCAGCACCGCAATATCGGGCCGGGTGGGGTAGCGAAAGGCTACGTGCTCGTAGCGGATATCGCCCTGGATTTTGGCCGGCACCAGGCCCACGGTCGGCTCCAAGTGCGTGGGCTCGGGCGTTTCGTCCAGGATTTCGAGGATGCGCTCGCTAGCCCCCAGCGTGCTCTGCACCTTGCCATAAATTTCGCCCAAGCCGGCCACCGAGGCGCCGATAAAGGCTGTGTAAATAATAAAGGCCGTGAGGTCGCCGATTTTGAGGTGGTCGGGGTCGGTGATGGGCGTGTGCACCAGCGTGGCCCCGCGCCACAAAATCAAAATGATGCCCCCAAAGAGGCCGATAATGACGAACGACACGAAGCCGCCCCGGTACAAGTTACTTTGCAGCGCCGCCCGCACTACTTTGCTCAGGGCCGAGTTGTAGCGGCCCTGCTCAAAGCGCTCATTGGTAAAGGCTTTCACCGAATTGATGGCCTGTAGGGTTTCCTCCACAATGGTGTTGGTGTGGGCTAGCTCCTGCTGCACGGTCTTAGAGAGCGTGCGGATTTTGCGGCCAAATAACCCCGCCGCCAGCACGATGGGCGGGAAGGTGAGCAGCATGAACAGCGACAGCTTCCACGACACGACCATGATGAAGGCGATGCCGCCCACCAGCGTAAATACCTGCCGAAACAGCTCGGCCAGCGTCAGCGAAAACGAGTCCTGAATCTGGCCCACATCGGAGGTAATGCGCGAGGTAACGGCGCCCACGCGGTTTTGCTCGAAAAAGGGGATGGGCAGCTGCACAAACTTGGCATAGAGCGCCTGCCGGATATCGCGCACCGTAAACTCGCTCACCTGCGTGAAAAACCAGATGCGCCCAAACGAGAACAAGCCTTGCAGCACCGTCACCAGAAATAGCCCAATCGCCACCCGGTTGATATCGAGCACTAGCCCCCCCGGCAGCACCAACGGCTCGCCCGTAGCCACGTTCACCAGCTTGCCCGAAATCCAGGGAAACGACATGGTGCTTAAACTGCTGAGCACCAGCAGCACCATGCCCACGATAAACTTGCGCCGGTAGGGCAGCACGTAGCGGAATATCCGCAGGCCGCGCTTGAGCGAATCCTTATTTACTTTCGGTTTGGGTAAGTCGGCGGTGGCGTCGCTGCCACTGGTATTAAATCCACTACGGGCCATAATTCAATCTGGCCGGCTAGGGGCCGACCCACTTATTTACTAGACGAGCAAAGGCCGCGCTTGCTTTAGCTGCGTTGCCTTGCTTACATAATTTAACTAATAACGTCTGTCATGCAGACCGAAGGGAAGCATCTCGCTCGCCTCGTTGCTTACGCCGTGATTACTGCGCCACGCGAGATGCTTCCCTTCGGTCTGCATGACAGACGTTTTCTGTTTTTAGTTGATTTAATTCAGCCCCGGCGCGTCCTTGGTCGAGCGGGGCACTTTGCGGTCGTTCTCAAACTTGGTGATGCCGGCATTGTCGAACGGCACGGGCACCTGCACCATCACCGGCACGGGCACGCCGCGGCGGGTGGCGGGCTGCCAGGCGGGCAGGGTTTGCACCACGCGCAGGGCCTCGGCATTGCACTCGGGCGTGAGGCCCTTGGCGATTTTGGGGTTGGTGAGCTTGCCATCGGTGCCCACGGTGGCGGTCACGAGCACGTCGCCGGTCACGCGGGCTTGCTTGGCTTTTACCGGAATCTGCACGTTTTGGGTGAAGAACTCGCCCATGGCCTCCTCGCCGCCGGGGAAGGTAGGCGGGTGGTCGGGGCGATTTTCGGCACCGCCGCCGGCTTGCAGCTGCATATTGCCGGGCGTGAGCACGATGGGCGCCTTGGCCGGAGCCGGCTTGGTTTGGGCCAGCGCGGCTAGGGGCGCGGCCAGCAGAATAGCGAAAAAGTACGAGCGCATAAGGCTATAAAAACGGGGCAAAAAGAATAGGTAATCCGTAAAGATACCCACCGCTAGGGCCTCTGGTTAGGACAATTGCGCGGCGGCTTCGGTTCGGTCGGCGGGGCGCGAAATCAAGAGTAGGCCCAGGTAAATGAGCGCCCCATTAAGCAGCAGAATTTCAAAGCCGAATTTGTAGCCGCCCAGCCACTCCACGGAGTGCGACACGATGAGATAAGTAAGGGCCACGCCCGCTACGCAGGTGGGCAGTACCAGCCCATCGCGCAGCTGCCGCGTGGTGAAAATGCCGAAGGCAAACAGCCCCAGCAGCGGCCCGTAGGTGAAGCCCGCCGCCTTGTACACGGCATCAATCAGGCTCTGTTCGTTGAGGGCGCGGAAAATGAGGATAATCACAATCAGCACCACCGACCAGCCCAGGTGCGTGAGCTGACGCAGCCGCGTTTGCCTGGCCTCGTCGTACTGCCGGATATTCAGAAAATCAATGCAAAACGACGTGGTGAGCGAGGTCAGCGCCGAGTCGGCCGAGGCGTAGGTGACGGCGATAATGCCCAGAATGAAGATGATGCCCGCCGCCAGCGAAAACTGCGTGGTGGCCAGGTACGGAAATACCTTATCGGTATCGAGCGTGCCCTTCACGTTGAGCAACTGGGGCATGTGCGCCAGGTCGAGGCCCTGGGCGGCGGCGTATTTGTAAAGCAGCACCCCTAGCGTGAGGAATAGAATATTGACGCTCACGATGACCGGGGTAAACCAAAACAGGTTTTTTTGCGCCTCGCCGAGGCTGCGGCAGCTCAGATTTTTCTGCATCAAATCCTGGTCGAGGCCGGTCATCACGATGGTGATAAACATGCCCGAAGCAAACTGCTTCCAGAAGAACTTATCGTCCCGAAAATTATCAAAATACACCTGCGACATAGGGCTTTCGCGCACCGTCGAGATGAGCTGCTTGAAGGAGTAGTTCAGCGCATCCGACATGAAGTAGATGCTCAGCGCCACGCAGCTCAGCATGGCTAGGGTCTGAAAAGTATCGGTCCAGAGAATAGTCTTGAGCCCACCCTTAAACGTGTAGAGGTAGATGAATAAAATACTGACTACTACCGTTATGCTGAACGGCACGCCCATCGAGTCAAACACGGCCAATTGCAGCACGCCCGCCACTAGGTACAGCCGCAGGGCCGACCCTAGCGAGCGCGAAATCAGGAAAAACAGCGCACCCGTCTTGTAGCTCCAGTACCCAAACCGCTGCTCCAGATACGAATAGATACTCACCAGCTGCAGCCGGTAGTAGAGCGGCAGCAGCACCGTGCCAATGACCACGTAGCCCGCCACGAACCCTAGCGCCACGGCCAGGTAGCTCCAGCTTTTGCCGTACACGTTGCCCGGCACCGAGATGAACGTGACGCCCGAGAGCGACGTCCCAATCATGGCAAAGGCCACCATATACCAAGGCGCGTTGCGGTTGGCAATGAAGAAGCTCTCGCTCGTAGCCTTGCGTGAGGTGAGCACGGCGATGATGATAAGCACGGCGAAATAGCCGGCAATCAAACTTAAAATAAGGGTCGGCGACATAGGCGGCAAAGGTACTGCCGGTCGCCACGCCGGGCTAGCTTATTCCCACTCCGGCCAGCGCATGATTTCGCCCACGGCGGGCGCATGCAGTGCGCCGCGCAGCAGCCCGCCCGCTGCCACCTCGGTAAGCAGGCGCAGTGGCTCGGAGGCGGGCTCGTCGCTGAGGTCGAAGGTGCCGTAGTGCATGGGCACCACGTGACCAGCGCGTAGCACGTTGGCGGCCTTGGCCGCCTCGTGCGGGTTCACGTGGCTCAGGTGCATCATAAACGGCGGTTTGTAGGCCCCGATGGGCATGAGCACGATGTCGAGGGGGCCAAACGCCTGCTCTATCTGCTCGAAGTGGTCCCCGTAGCTCGTGTCGCCGGCAAAGTAGATGAGGCGGTCGTCGGTTTTAATTAAAAAGCTGCCCCACAATACCTTATTCAAATCGGTGAGGCCGCGGCGGTGCCAGTGGCTGGCGGGTAGGTAGTAAATTTCAAACGGCGCCTCGGGGCCCAGGTCGTACTGCTGCCACCAGCCGGCCTCCTGCACCGCTAGGGTGGGGGCCATGCCACGTACCAGGCTAGCCATACCCAGCGACGACAGCACCCGCAGCTGCGGATTCTGCTGCGCCAGCAGCTTGATGGACCGCTCATCGAGGTGGTCGCGGTGGCCGTGCGAGAGCAGCAGGTAGTCAATGTTGCGCACCTCCTCGGGCCGGCAGGGCAGCGCGTGGCGGTGCCGCAGGCCTAGCGACGAAAACAGCACCGGGTCAAACAGCAAGCTTACGCCCTTAATGCGCAGCAGAAAGCCCGCGTGCCCTAGCCACACCAGCATATCTTCGGTCGAGAAAAACGCCTCGGCGCAGGGCACTACGGCCGGCGCCCAGGTGTCTTTCTTCTTCTCTTCCTTCTGCGGGTTGGCCGTGAGCTGCCAGCGCAGCGCCGTGCCAAAGGACGGTTCAAACAGCGCCTCGCCGTTGCAGAATTCGGCGCCGACGAGCTTATTGCCCACGTAGCCGGGGCGGATGGTGCGCAGCGCCTCGTTGCGGCGGTAGTGGACGGGAGCGGACATAAAGA
Source organism: Hymenobacter cheonanensis (assembly GCF_030581075.1). Taxonomy (GTDB): domain Bacteria; phylum Bacteroidota; class Bacteroidia; order Cytophagales; family Hymenobacteraceae; genus Hymenobacter. Next base: position 181,381 of record NZ_JAUQSW010000009.1, on the reverse strand, counting down.
CAGGCAAAAGACGCGGCACGAAACGGCCGCAAAATTGTTATACTACCAACAGTAACGGCCAAAGTTCGTAAGTTGGCTGTTACAACCTAGTTCACTTCCTTCATCACCTTTTTTCATGAGCGATAATCAGTTTCTGCCGGACCGCGACCGGTCCGTCGCCCACCAGCTCTCGGCCGAAGATGCCGCACGCATTCAGGCGCAGTTCTTTGCGCAGGTCTACGGCTGGATGGCCGCCGGCCTGGCCCTCACTGGCGGCGTGGCCCTGTTTGCCGCCGGCACGCCCGCCATCCTCGACGTTGTTTTCGGTACCCGCTTCGTATTCATTGGCCTTATCATCGCCGAGTTGGTGCTGGTGGGCTTTCTATCGGCTCGCATCTTTCAGTGGAGCCGGGGGCAGGCGCAGGCCGCTTTTATTGGCTATGCGCTGCTTAATGGCCTCACGCTGAGCGTAATATTTCTGGCCTACACGGCCAGTTCTATTGCCTCCACATTCTTCACCACGGCCATTATGTTTGGGGTGATGAGCGCCTTTGGCTACTTCACCAAGTCCGACCTGTCGGGCTGGGGTAAAATGCTGAGCATGGCCCTGATTGGCCTGGTTATCGCCATGGTAGTCAATATGTTCTGGGGCAACTCGACCCTCAATCTACTTACCTCGTTCGTTGGCGTTATCCTCTTCACGGCCCTCGCCGCCTACGACACCCAGAAGCTCAAGCAACTAGCCTTCCTGGGCGTGACGGACGGCGAGGAGATGCACGACAAAGCCTCTATCCTGGGCGCCCTTACGCTGTACCTCGACTTCGTCAACCTGTTCCTGTTCCTGCTGCGCTTCTTCGGCCGCCGCCGCTAGGCCGGCCACAGTGATACAAGCAAAAAGCCCCGGCCGAAATTTTCGGCCGGGGCTTTTTGCTGCTTATGGGTTGCCAGATGCGGTCCTCATCGTGCTACAGGCTCTGCCGAATCTCATTCTTCAGGTGTTGCACCAACTCCGCAAATTTGGGGCGGCCCTCAATGCCGGGCTGCCAGGCCAGCCCCATTTGGGCCAGGTTGTACTGATGCTTTTCGGTGATGGTGGCGCCCGGCAGGCATTGGCCGGCCGCATCGCGCTCGGGGGCCAGCAGCCACAGCGTATCGGAAATGGCGGTGGTCGTGGTCAGGTCGTGCGACACGATGATGACCGTGTTCAGGTCGTGCAGCGTGGTAACTTCCACAATGATTTTCTTGACCTCGTCAATCATCGCGATATCGAGGCCCGAAAACGGCTCATCGAGAATAATAAAGTGCTCGGAGCAAAGGAGTTGCTGCGCAATGGCCGCCCGCTGGCGCTGCCCGCCCGAGAGCATGGCCGGAAACTTGCGCCGGTGCGCGGCTAGCCCGAAGCGCTCCAGAAAGCTTTCGGCGCGGGCCTGGGCTTCGGCGGCGGGATGCTTGCGGGCGGCGGCCACCAGCAGGTTATCGAGCAGCGTGCGGTGGTTGAAAAGCGGGTAGCGCTGCTGCACAAAGCCTACGTCGCCGGTGCGCACGGGGTGCGCGGGTGTGCCCACTTCCACGGTGCCGGTGCTGGGCGGCAGCAGCCCCGCCAAAATGCGCGACAGCACCGACTTGCCCAGGCCCGAGCGCCCGTAAAAGCCCACCACCTGCCCCTGCTGGATGCCCGGCCGGGTTATGTTGCGCACCTGTAAGTTGATGTCGCGCAGCACCAGCTCGCCCTCAAACTGCCGCGACACGTTGCTGAGCGTCAGCAAGGGTTCTTGATAGGTAAACTCAGTCATTACTTGGCGGCGGTGAGGGTGGCGTAGGGGAAGAACGTGCGGCGCAGCCACTCAAACATGTAGTCTTGCAGCGTGCCGGTGGCCAGAATAACCAGCTGAATAGCCACCACGCCTGCCAGGTGCAGGTAGCGGTTTTGCTTGTAAAGCAGCAGCCCGATGCCGCCTTCCGATTGATAAAGCGTCTCGACCAGCGTTATCATCGTCCAGATAATGGCGAAGTTCTGGCGCACTACTTCGAGCATATCGGGCAGCTTGCCCAGCACCACCACCTCCAGAAAGCTGCGCCACTCGCTCATGCCCAGCGTGCGGGCGTGGTCCAGCTCCTCCTGCGTGGTGCTGAGGATAACGCTCGTCATGCCCGTAACCAAATACACCGTGGCCCCAAAAATGAGCACCGAGAGCTTTACCTGGTGCCCCGAGCTGAGCAGTAGCGCCATAAAAAACGTGAGCCCGGTGAGCGTCAGGTAGCGCATTTTGCTGGCCGCAAAGGCTAGCGGCCGAAAAAACGGCAGCGCCGTGAGGTAGGCAATCAACAGCGCCAACACCGTGGCAATGCCCAGCGCCGCCAGCGCCGTAGTGAGGCTGGCCCACAGCTCCTGCACCAGCCCCTGCGTTTGCACCAGGTCTTTGAACGAGGCCAGCACCTCGCCTAAGGTCGGGAATACTTGCAGCGGGTACACCAGCCACAGTAGCAGCAAGGCGGCTACCTGCGCGGCCACCATCGACAGAAATACCGACCGCCGGGGCTGGGCGTTGGGGGTAAACAGCGTTTTGAGCATAGAGCGTGGGTTGATTAAAAACAGAACGTCATGCTGAGCTTGCCGAAGCATCCTGCTCGCATCGTCAGGTTAGTGACCCTAGCGGCGCGGGCAAGATGCTTCGGCAAGCTCAGCATGACGTTTTTTAGGTAAGCGCATGAAGCGCGCAGGCGCACAGGATTAGTTGCCCAGCACAATCTCTACGCGGCGGTTTTGGGCTTTGCCGGCGGGCGTGTTATTGCTGGCCACCGGCTCGGTGGCGCCGTGGGCAAATACCTGGATGCGGCCCTGCGGGAAGGAGCTGGCGCTTTTGGCCTCCAGCCAGTGGCGCACGGCCATGGCGCGGTCTTCGCTCAGCTGCTGGTTTTTCTGGGGGTCGCCGGTGTTGTCGGTATGGCCGTGCACGGCCACTTTCAGGCTGCCGGCCACTACTAGGTCATCGAAAAGCTGGTTCAGCTCTTTCTGCGCGGCCGGGGTGAAGGTGCTTTGGCCACTGTTAAACTCAATATTCCAGGCGCGCTGGCTCACGTTGCGCCGAATCTCGTCGCCGGCTACAAACTTGGGCTTGTCGGCCGGGGCAATGTTCTTGCCCTTGTATTGGGCCTGCATGGTGCGGAGCAGGCTCAGGTCGAGCATGTCATTGAGGGGTACGTAGCTGGGCAACTCCTTGGGGTAAAGCTTGCTCTGCACGTCGCCAAAGGCCTTGTACACCGAGGCGTAGATGTTAGTGCCGCCCTCGTTGAGGCCAAACAGCGCCAGGTTGTCACTGAAATTGAAAGCCTTGCTGCCGCCCAGGCTCACTACGTTGCCATCGCGGTCGGCCTCCTCGGTGCCTTTGTAGTATTTCAGCCAGTAGCCACCGTTCTTATCCTTGTCGCCATACACGTCGGCCGAGATGTCGGCGCCGCGGGTCAGGGCTTCGGGGTGGCTCTTTACCTGGTCGCCGGCTAGGGCAAAGGCCGTCATCATGCCGGCCACTTCCTTCTGGTGGGCATCGTACCAGCGCTTGGTCGTCACCATAATGTTGGGCATCTGGTTCGAGTATTCCTTGGTCGAAACGATGCTCACGAGGCCACCTTTCTGCTTGGCGATGTTCACGTCGCCGGGCGTCCAGGTGGCTACGGCGTCGGCCACCACATCCACTTTCACGCCGGTGTTCTTGCCATCTACCACCTTGCTGCGGCTCTCGGGCTTGCCGGTGATGTACTTCTCGGCGGCCACCAGAAAGTCGCTGCTCGACATAAAGTTCACGGCCTGCGGGTCGTAGGTCGTTTCGTCGGGGTTCACTTTCAGGCCGTTATCGGCACACCATTTCAAGGCGATATTCTGGTCGCCGTCGCGCAGGTAGCAGGCAATGGTTTTGCCCAGCGCCGCCTTGGGGTTATCAATCCACTCCTTGGGGCCCATCAGCTTGTCTTCGCCAAAGCTTTTGCCCACCGAGTACGGAATAATCTGGAGCTGCGTGCCCGCCTTTTTCAGCTCGGTTTGCACGGCCGAAAAGCCCGGCAGGCCATCGCCCATGATGCTCACCACCAGGCCCGGCGCGCTAGGGTTGCTTTGCAGGTCGAGGGCGTTCTTCACCAGGTCGGCCTGCATCTTCGACACGTCGTCCTGCCGCACTATCTGCAGGTTGAGGCCGTTGGCGGCCATGGCCGAACCCTGGGTCGAGCGGGGGCCACCGTTGGCCAGCATGCCGGCAATCTGGCTGTTCCAGGCCATTACCTCCCAGGTCACGGGCGTGCCCTTATCGGCGGGGGTGGCGGTGGGCAGCGCGGCGAGCGGCACCACGTTGGTTACGCCGTCGGCGCCGGTCGAGGCCGGTAGCTCAATCGAGTTGAGCACCACCGACTGCGTTTCGGCTTTTTTAAATAACAGGTTGCTGGACAGTAGTTTGGTGATGCCAAAATACAAGCCAATTACTACCAGAAGGGCAATAACAATCTTACCGCGGGTGGTCATTCAGAAAAAGGTGAGGAAGTGAAATGGTGCTAGGAAATGGCTAGACTAACGGCCTACTGCTGAGAGGCTAGGGTGTTGCTGGTCCACTGGTTCTTCAGAAGCCGAATGATTCAACTGCCTGTCATTGCGAGGAGGAACGACGAAGCAATCGCATCAGGACGAGAGCTGTTCAGGTGTGATTGCTTCGTCGTTCCTCCTCGCAATGACAGGCGATTTTCAGTTTTTAATTAACTTAAACCGCTAGCCCTCAATCGAGCAGCTTGCCGTAGGCGTCGTCGGTGGCTTTGGCCGTTTGGGCGGTGGTAAGGCGCACGGGGGGCTGGTCCTGCATGATGGCGTTGAAATCGCCCTTCTGGTAGCGGTCGAGCAGGCGCTGGCCCTTCTCGCTCATCACGCCGTTCTGGATGTCCATCTCCTTCACAAACTCCTGCGAGTAGCGCATGGCCTGCTTTATCTGGCCGAGCTGCTGGGCCATGTCCTGGGCTACGCGGTCGGTGGCCAGGTCGAAGAAGTACTTCTTGTCGGGGTCGCCGCGCAGGATGTTCATGGCGGCGCGCATGCCCGAGCTGGTGCGCTTCACCAGCTCGTACTCATCCTTCAACAAGTTGACCTTGAACTTGCTGCTGTCAATCTGGCGCAGGGCGGCTTTCAGAATCTGGCGCATCACTAGGCTCACGTTGGCCGTAGTGGTGGCCATGGGTTGCAGGCGCTTGCTGTAGTCTTCGAGCTGGGCGGCGCGGCTGGCGTAGCTCTCGGCGCTGTCGCGCTCGCCCTGGCGCTGGGCGGCGTCGGCCAGGGCCAGGTACTCCTGCATCTGCTGGCGGTTGGCTTCGAGCTTGCGCTTCACCAGTTGGTGGGCGCCCTCGATGTGGCCCACTTCGGCCTCCATGTTGCGGGCTTCTTTCTCGGTGTTCGAGATGTAGTCTTCCATGATGCCGATGGGGTCGGTATTCACGAAAATGCCCGCCAGCATCCGGAACGTGCGCTGCCCCAGGTACCAGAGCCCCGCCTGAATCCGCTTGTTGGTAGCCAGCAAAAACAGCACGAATAGCGCCCCCAGCCCGATGGCCAGCTTCACGCTATTGAACACAATGTCAACGAGGTAGGGTAGTATCTGGCCCCAGTAGTACACCCCGGCGCCGGCCAGGGCCGCCACAAAAACCCAGGCGGCTACTTTTTCCGGTTTTTGCCAGGCGGGCAGGTTGCCGTCGCGGCTGGGCGGCGGGCCTAGTAAAGGTGAATCCATAGACGAAAGCGGAAAAGCGGAAGCTATTTGGCGGCGGTGCCGGGCAGCAAAAACGACTCGGCGGCGCGGTGGTGGGCTTGCAGCTCGGTGAGGGCGGCGGCCTGGGCCAGCTGGTAGCTGGCCAGGGCCGACTGCGTTTTCTGGCGCTCCTCGGCGAGCTTCTGCTGGGTTTCGGCCAGCTGCTGCTGCTTGGCTTGCAGCTGCTGGCTGAGGTCGGCGAGGGCGGCGGCGAGCTTGCGCTCCTGGTCGGCGAGCTGCACCACGGCGCTGGGGGCGCCGCTACCGGCCACTTCGCCCATCTTTTCGCGGTGGCGGGCCAGCACCTTGTCACGGTCGGCCGTCAGGGCATCCTCAAACTGGTTGGCCGAGGCTAGCAGGCCCGGCACGGTAGCGCCGTTCACGGCCGAAAACGCATTGAAGGCCGTTTGGTAAAGCAGCGTGCCGCTCAGGCCAGCGGCGGCCAGGCTTTTCACCATCTTCAGGTAGGCCGGAAAATCCTTGCCATCGCCGGCCAGCAGCCCGGCAATGTGGTCGATGTGGCGCTGCTCGGCCTGCACCACGGCCGGGCCGGCAAACGCGGCGCCCGGGGCAGGAGTAAAGGGCGTAGGTTGGGCCGCGCCAGCAGCGGGCTTGGCACCGTCCTCGGGCTCCACAAAAAAGTCTTTGGCCGCTTTGGCCAGGTTATCAAAGATTTCCATAGAATAAAGCTGAGGAATTGCGAGAAAGCGGCCGGAAGGTACGGCAAAGAAATAGCCTGGCTACTACCCCTTTAGATTGCCAAACGGTATTATCCGCAAGGGTGGCACCGTGCCAAAGGTAAGGCCCTGGCGCAGCTAACGAAAGGCCCCGCCGGCCTAAAAAAAAGTAGCCGGACGCTGCAACAGCAGTCCGGCTACCAAACCAGGCGGAGGGAGGCTAGCGCTTACTTGGCGGCGCTGGCCAGCCAGGCGGCGCGCTGCTCTTTCTGGGCGGCGGTGGCGGTCATTTTTTCCACGCTTTCCATGGCCTGCACCTGCACGTTGGTGTCTTCGGTCAGCACCACCTGCACGTTGCGCTCCACGCCGGCGCGGCTGCGCACCTTCACGGGCACGAGGTCGGCGGGGGTGTGGCGGCGCATGATGCCTTCGAGGGTGGCCATGTTGTCGATTTTCTCGCCGTCGAGGGTCACAATCTGGTCGCCCCGGTCGATGCCGGCCTTGTAGAGGCCCGAGCCGATGGTGGTGTTGCGGTTCAGGATGCAGCGGCCTTCCTCGTCAAACTCGACCTGGCGGGGCAGGGCGGCGGCCAGCGCCTTCACCGGCACCACGGCCAGGCCCATCGTGGCCAGGTTCTCGCCAAAGCGCGGGGCCTCGTGCCCGTAGATGTAGCGGCGGAAAAACGAGCCCGCAAAGGCCGTATCCTTGGCCACGGTGCCCAGCACGCGCTGCAAGTCGGCTACGGTATAGGCCTTGGCGGGGGCTAGCGCGGCCGTCTGGGGCTTGCCAAATTCCTGCCACATGGCCTGCATGTATTTATCGAGCGAGGTGTGGTAGCGCTGGCGCAGCTGCAAATCGAGGCACAGCGCCAGGCCCGCACCCTGGATGTAATAGGAGAGGTAGGTGTTGTTGCGGTTGGTGGGGTCCAGCGACACGGCGGCGTCGGTGAAGGCAGCCTGGCGGCTCATTTCCAGTGGCGAAGCATAGCGGGCACCCGGCGCGTTGAGGCGGGCATTCACCCAGGAGCTTACTTTCTCGAAGAACTGCTCGTCGTCGTAGAAGCCCGCCCGGCGCAGCACCAGCTCGCCGTAGTACTGCGTAAAGCCCTCGCCGAACCAGAGGGCATCGCTCATGTTTACGCGTTGAAAATCAAAGGGTTCCAGGCCCTGCGAGCGAATGCGCTCGGTATTATAGGAGTGGAAAAACTCGTGCGATACCGTGCTCAGGTTGCGCAGCGCGCCTTCCTCGCGCAGGGGGTGCGACGAGGTGAGCGAGGTGGAGTTGCGGTGCTCCATGCCGTCGCCGGTGGCCTGGGGCAGGTAGTCGGCCAGGAAGGTATAGCGGCCAAAGTCGAACTGCGGATACTCGCCGCCGTACACGCCGGCCGCTTCGCGCACCACTTTCTGGGTCTTTTTCACGAAGGCATCAACCTCGCTGCTCGGGCCGGTGTAGTAGGTCGCCATCTCGAATGTGCGGCCGCCATCCTGCCAGGTGTGCAGAAACTGCGTGGCGCCCAGCACCGTGGGGCTATCCATGAAGTACTGCAGGTTGGGCGCCGTGAAAGTCGTTTTGTCGGCGCCGCTGGGCTTGAGCTGGGTGGCCACTTTCCAGTTGGTCGGCAACTCAAACTTCACCTCGGCCGGCCGGTTTTCCATTCCTTGCGCGTAGCAGAAGGTGGCCGGCATATTCAGGTGCGCGTGCTGCTGGTCGATGCCTACGAAGGTGCCGTCGCTGCGGTCGCCATATAGGGTGTAGTTGAACTGCACGGTGCCATCGGCGCCCGGCGTCACCTCCCACGAGTACGGGTCGGGGCGGTTGATAGGCAGCAGCTTACCCGCGCCGTCGGTGGCTACGGTGTAGTACACGTTCTTCACAAAGTCGTGCAGTGCGTAGCGGCCCGGCGACGAGCGCGGCATACGCACCACCAGCTTCTGGCCCGGCGCTAGCCCCGCAAAAGTAGCCGTGATGCGCGCCTCGTGGTGCACGGCATTCGGAAACGTAACGGCGTAGTGCACGGCCGGCCCGTCGGGTGCCAGGCGGGCTGCCGGCGCCGCTTTGCGAGCGGGTGCGGCAGCCGGCGCCGGCTGGGCGGCGGGCACCGCTGCGCTGGCTGCCGGCGCGGGCGCCGGGGCTGACTTAGCAGCAGGTGCTACGGGCTCCTTAGCAGGCGCTGCGGGCGCTTTGGCCGCGGCAACTGGCTTAGCTGCCGGCACTGTGGCGGCTTTTGCGGGCGCTGCCGGCGCCTTAAGTACTGGCTTGGCGGCTAGGGGCAGCTTGGCGGCCGGCGCCAATGGTGCCTTAACCGCGAGAACTGGGGCCGCCTTTGCCGGGGCGGCGGGGGCTGGCTTGGCGGCAGCAACCAGGGCACCGGGCTTCGCGGCAGGGCGGGGGGCAGGCTTAGCCGCAGCGGGGGTAGCGGCCTTGGCGGCCGGGCCGGTAGTGGCGGGCTTAGCGGCCGCCGAAGCCGGCTTGGTAGGCGGGCTGGCAGTAGGCTTATGGGCTGCAACGGGTACCGTTACGTTGGCCAGCAAGCCCGGTGCCTGGGCCAGGGCCAAGCCGGGCGAGCCAACCAGCGCCAAACCTACTAAGCTTCTCGTGCGAAGAAGTTTTTTCATAAAAACCAGTTGAATAATACTAAATTGTATTGATAATGGGACGGGACTATTTTTAGCCGATGCAAAGTAAGTAGGAAATAAGTACTGCTAGTGGGTTTTTTCAGCCAAATTCATTCATTTTTTGTTGAGCAGTCATTTAGGACTATCCCGGCCATGGCTTTGCCAAAAAAAAGCGCTTCCCAGCCAGGTTGCAGGCCTAGCGCGGCCAGCTCGGTGGGCCAGGGGGGCATTTGCCGCGTCCGCAGGCCCACGGTCAGGCCAAAAAACCAGTACATCAGTTGCAGCAGGCCGCGCCGCCAGCCGCGCCGGGCGGGCCGAAAATCGGCTACCAGCCAGGGCGCGCCGGGCCGGCGCGCCGCCTGCAGCCGGGCCAGCGCCCCGGGCAGCGCGGGCGCCGGAAAGCAGTCGAGCACAAAAAACGTAACGAGCACGTCGAAGCGCTCGCCGGGCGCCAGATTGGCCTCGGTGCCCTGGCGCAGCTCCACGGCGGCGCCCGGCGGGGCGGGGTGGCGCCGCAGCCGGGCCCGGGTGCGCGCCAGCATTGCCGCCGATACTTCGAGGTACAGCACCTGCGCCTGGGGGCGCTGGCGCCAGATTTCGCTCAGCACCCAGCCGGCGCCGCCGCCCAGCACCAGCACCCGGGGCGCCGGGCCGGCCGGCAGCCCCGCCGCCAGCGTGGCCCGCTGCGCCCGCCGCAGCGCCCCGCCAAACGCCAGCCCCGCCAGCGCATCGTAGCAAAAAGCCACTGGACTAAAATCGGCCCCGGCAGGATTGGCGGGCGCGGAGGAAGTAGTGGCAGGAAGCATCAGAAAGAGGGAAAAAGCCGGGAAGTTGGCGCTTGAACGCGAACGGCGCGCCGCCGCCGCAGTTTTTTTAACAAAAAAATGACGACGCAAGTAGCTGAAAAACAATTTTCCTGGCTAGCGGCGGCTGGGCCGCGCAGTAAAAATGCGCTTGCTTGCTTGTGCGAAGGCCCAGTAGCTAGCTATCTTTGCAGCACCAACAGCAACCACCAACCGGGTGGCCCTGCTGCCGGGCTTCGTTTGCGCTTGTGGCGAAATTGGTAGACGCGCTGTCTTCAGGCGGCAGTTCCGCAAGGTGTGAGAGTTCGAGTCTCTCCGAGCGCACGATTTTTAAATGAAAAGCCAGCCCCGCAACGGGCTGGCTTTTTTGTTGTTGCAGGGCGCCCGGCGGCTACACGCAGCCAAAGCTGAGGAAATTCCGTTCAACGTAGTTTTCCATTCTTTCGCCCGCCATGCCCGTCCCCGTTGCGCCCCCCGATACTCCTGCCACTCCTTCGGCGCGCGCGGCCGGGCTAGCCGGCATTTTCACGGCCGAGGTACTGATAGGCGGCGGGCTGTTTTTGCTGGCCTTTGGCTTGTTTTTTTACCTCACGCGGGTGGTATTTCGCGAGCATTCGCAGGTGTTCGACAACTGGGGATTTGCCCAGATGGACGCCCTGCGGGCCGCCCACCCCGGGCTGACGCCCTGGGTATTCCGGCTCACGTTTTTTGGCTCGGTGTGGTTTTTTGTGCCGGCTGCCCTGCTAGGGCCGCTGCTTTTGCACTGGCGCGGCTACCGCCGCTACGCCATCGAGCTGCTGCTGTCGATGGCCGGGGGCGCGGCGCTCAACGAGCTGCTAAAGGCCTGGTTTAAGCGCGACCGGCCCACCACGGCGCTCATCTACCAATATGGCCTGAGCTTTCCGAGCGGCCACGCCATGATGAGCATGGCCTTCTATGGCTGCCTGGCCTGGCTGGCCGTGCAGCACGGAGGCCGCTGGGGTTGGGCTATTTTATTGGTAATGTGGTCGTTGCTGATTGGCTGCACGCGCATGTACCTGCACGTGCACTACCCAACCGATGTGGTGGCGGGCTTTGCCGGAGGCGTGGCGTGGCTGGTGCTGCTGCGCACGGGCGTGCGGCTTTTTTGGAAGGAGGAGCGCCGGTTGGAAAACCCACCCGCTCCGTTGCCCGAGCAGGGCTAGCCCTCGGCTAGCTTGCTGCTAGGCCAAAGGCGCCAGCCGCACCACCGCCAAATAAAAACGGCCCCCTTAGAGGTGGCCCGGTAGGTAAATAGCGTAATGATAGAACGATAATTAGTAACGCACTGCTAGCTGATAAAATAGAGCACTAGGGTAAAAAACCGATAAAATAGTAGGCACTAATTAACTGAACTTCTGGCTGCCCAAAGCCGGCGGCCACGAGGGCCGCCGGTGGGCTCACCAATAAAATAATGGGATAAGCGAAGCGGATAAACCGAGTAAAATAGGGAGATAAAGTAGTGGATAACTCGAATAGGATAGGGGGTAAAAAAGTAAAGTAACTAAATAGAATAACAGGATAAAACGAGCGGTAGACCGAGTAGGATAAGCAGTAAACTAAGTGGATAAGTCGACTAGAATAGGGTAGTAGTAAATTGTACTTAACAAAAATACACGGCCTATCGCAAAGTAGAATAAAAAAGAGCTAATTACTTGAAAACTTACAAGTAGTTAGCTCTTTTGTGCTTTTATAGGTGAAAAAACCAGTCTTTAGGACAAGTTGCGATTGTGAGATTATTGCACTCTGCAAATAAAAAATTTAGTTGGTGCTAATCTGTTGCGAGCTGCCGGCCCAGCTATAGCTTCACGGTTACGCGCAGGGCTAGCAGGCCTTTTACGCCCTGCAGCTCTTCCAGCTCCAGCTCTTCCACGCCGGGCTCCAGCAGCTTGCGGTCTTGCAGGTAGTCGATGTATTCGAGGTACTCGGCGGCGTCGCGCGGCTGGGCATACACGAGGGCTAGCTGGCCGGGCTGGGTGAGGCGCTCGCCGGTACCAAGCACCGTGGCCTTGTCGATGCGCTTCTTGATTATCTCGTAGCGAATGTTGTAGGCGCCGTCCACGTCAAACTGCCGCTCATCCTGCCGGAAGCGGATGCTCAGGGGCTGCGAGTGAATGAGGATGAGCTGGGTGGTATCGAGCGGCACAGGCAGCTCGGCCTTGAGGGCGTGGGTGCGGCGCGTAATTTCGACCATCACCAGTAACTGCCACAGGCGCAGGTTTTTCAGGAAAACCAGGTCGAAAGGCTTGTCCTGCACCAGGCTGCCACCCACGTAGATGTTGTGCTCCACGCCATCGGTTTTGAGGCGCTGGAAGTAGTGCGGAAACATCTGCTGGGCCTTGGCCTCCTCCTCATCGAGGTAGTCGCTGATGGTGTCGTTGATGCGCGTTACGCTCTCCTCAAAGTCGCGGCGGCGGTGGTAGAGAATACCCAGGCGCGGGTCTATCTGCTGCCAATAGGCCGCAATGGTGGGGCGCAGCTCCACGTTGTTCTGGGCCAGGTACTCAAATAGGGGCTCTACCTCGGTGCGCAGCGAGTCGTAGATGCTCACCTCGTCGCCGCTGATAATGCCTTGCCGCAGACGGCGCAAGTTCTTGGTAACGTAGAACTTCAACTCGTCGAGAATGGGCAGCTGCTGAAAATCGGACGCCTTTTTGAGCACCCGGTTGGCCAGGGTCAGGTGCTCGATGAGGTCGCCCTGCACGGCCTCGTTGCGGGCCACGCTGCTGCCCCGGATGTCGCAGGAGCCGTGCAGCGGGTACACTTCCTCAAACACAATGGGCTCCATCTCGGCCGTGCGGTTGCCGTCTTCCTGCTTGGCCAGCAGGCGGCGGGCGGCATCGTTGAAGCGCCACTCCATGGTGGGGTGAATGGCCGTAAACTTCTCTTTGATAACCGACTGAATGCGGGTTTCCAGGTCCTCGGCGTTACGCTTCACGGCCACCGCAAACAGCGGCACAAACTGGTTAACTAACTCCAGGTCAAACTCATCGAGGGTATTGGCCTCCGGCGACCCTAGCTCCAGCAGGCCCACCGTATCGGGGCCGTAGGGCAGCAGCGCCAGGATGGCCGACTGAATGCCCAGCCGCAGCATTTGCTGGCGCAGGCCCTCCGGGATATCGGGCTCGGTGGCCACGTCTTCGAGCACCAGCGGGCGGCGCTCGGCCAGCAGCCGGTCGTAGAGCTGCCGAAACTCGCCCTCCAGCTGCTGGCCCTGCAGCTGCTTGGTGAGAAAGCTGTGGTTGATTTTGCGGCCAAAATCCACGAAGGCTTTCTTGCGCTCATCGTATGCCGCGATGCCGAGCTGCAAGGCCGGCCGGGCGAAGAGCACCCGCAGCTTTTCCTGAATCTGCTCCAGCCGGTCGGAGGCTTGCAGCACGTCGCGCTCCAGCAGGTCGTACTTCAGCTCCGATAATATTTCCTGGGTCGTCACGTCTACCAGCTGCAACACGTGAAAGCCCTCAAAAACAAAGTGTTCGGGCGGCAGCAGCTGCCGCCACAGGTCGAGCCGGTGGCGGTTGCGCACCAGGTCCTGCACCTGCTCGGGGGTGAGCACGGGCTTATCACCCACCACCCGCACCTGCACAAACGACGAGTCGAAGCTCAGCCCGTAGTGCCGGTACAGCCCAATGCGGTAGTCGGGCACGGTGAAGATAAACGCGCCCTGGTCGGGCACTTCGGCCCCGTACTCGCGCACCAGGATGAGCAGGTACGCCATGCGCGTCATCTGCATTTCCAGGGTGGCCATGTCCACGTTGAGCGGCTGCTTGATGGTGCGGTCGCGGCCTAGCAGTACCTCGGCAAAGCGCGGCGTGTAGTAAAAGCTCTGGCGCTGAAACGGCACCCCTGCCCCGCTGATGGCCGTATTCATGCTGGCGGGCGGAAACACGGCCGTCATCAGCGTGTCTACCACCGCCGGGCACTCGTTCAGGGCCCCGATATCGGCCAGCGGGCCCCGGCAGGCGGGGGTGCTGCGCACCTGCTCCATCACGGCGCGGGCCAGCAGGGCCACGCCGGGGTTGGCATCGTGCTCGCGGGCCTGCCAGTAGGCAATGAGCGGCTCCAGGCTCAGGCGCGTGGCAAAGGGAAAGCCCGCCGGCGCCTCAACCGGCGCGGGCTCGGTGCCGGGGGGCGGCGCCAGGGCCTCGGTAGCGGCTGGCGAGAGGAGAGGGGCGGGGGCTAGCATAAGGCGTAGGAAAGGATAGCGAGGCAGGCAGCAGGGGCAGCCAGCATGTACGTAGCCAGCGGGCCGGGCGGCTCGCTGGCCGCTTAGTTGGCTTCGTTTTTACTCAGTACCGTAACAATGGGCTGGCCACTGGTTTCGGTTACCACGGGGTCGGGGCTCAGCTTGCCGCCGTTCACCTGAAAGCGCTTGCCGGTGTTCTCGTAGCAGGTGGTGCAGCCATCGGCATAGTACTGGCCCGTGAGCTGAATATTGCTGATGTCAAACAAGTACCTCTTCTGATTCTTTACCGACCTGTCCTGCACCGTCAGCACGTAGTTGTAGGCGCTGAGCTTGCCGCCCGTAGTGCTGGGCGAGAAAGGCGAGTTATTGCTGATAATCAGCGTGGTATAAGGAAGATTGGCCCCGTCGAGCTTGCGCACTACCGCGCTGTTAAGCGTAGCCTTGGTTTGCTTGGCGCGGATGATGGCCTGGGGGTCCGATAGGGCGCCGGCCGGCTGCGCCGGCGTGGCCGGGGTGGTAGCGGTAGCGGGCTTGGCGGGCCTGGCGGGCGCGTAGCGTTGCAAATACACCGTATCTAGCTCGGCGTCTGTGAAGTACGACATATCGCCCGGCACGTTCGGGTTCGGCACGCTTCGCAGCGTGAAATAAAGCGAATCGGCTAGCAAGTCGTCGCAGTCGTTGGCACTATTGGCGCAGCAGCCGGCCAGCAGGGCTAGCAAAGGCGCGCAAGCCGCGCCGCGAAGAAGAAGGTTCATAACGGAAGTAACGCAAAACCCGGCCCCGGCAGTGCCCGCCGGGGCACCGTGCCGAAGCCGGGCTGAACCAAGGCGGCCCGGCCGCCCTGCACGTAATTACTGTTTGCTGGTGCTGCCGGGCAGCGTAGGGTTGTTGACTTGCCCGCCGGTGAGCATAAGCGGGCGCAGGCGCGCAGAAGCCGTGTCGAGTTGCGGCCGAATCTGGGCCAGCGCCTCGCGTAGGGCCAGCACGTCGGCCAGGCGCGGGGCCTCGGTTTGCGAGTAGCCGCTGTACATGGCCACCTTCACGTTGGAGGTGCCTTTGCCGGTGTAGGTGCCCAGCAGCTCGCCGTTGGCGTTCATCATCTGCACCTCGGCCTGAATATCAGTTTTATACCACTCGAGCGGCGCGCCAAATATGCTGGGTATCAAAAAGGTAATAACCTGGGCGGCTTGCAGGCTGCGGCCGGTGCGCACGGTTTTTACTTTGGTTACCACCAGGCGGGCGTAGCCATAAGTAGCCGTGTCGGTGGGCTCCAGCACGTTGCGCTGCAGCTCGGCCTTGAACATGCGCAACGGGTCTTCGGGCAGGGCGCCGTCGTTCATGGCCAGCGGGCCCGGGTCGGCGGTAATTTCCAGCGGGGGCAGGCGGTTGGTGATGGTGGCCGTGGGCACGGCCGAAAAGGTGCCTTTCACCGACTTGCAGGCCCCGAGGCCGGCTAGCGCGAAAGTAGTCAGCCAAAGAGCGCGGCTAGCGGGAGAGAAAAATTTCATAAGAAAGAGCAGACGCACTGCAACAATTGAAGTATGCCAAGACGCTTTTAGATAACAGACAGGAAATCGTTGGAAAAGGTAAATCTGAGAGCTAAGTTAAAGATTGGGACCCGATTACCGCGCCTTATAGTAGTCTTTTCTTACCTAATAAGCGGTGGCGCAGCTTTGTTTAGCCGGCCGCCAGAATACTATTTTAGGCAGCCCGGCTAGTGGCCGGCCGGTGCCGGCTCGGGGGCCAGCAGCTCGGCTGGGGCCACGTAGTTGTCAATAAATTCTCCTTCCCAGCGGGCTACCACGGCCGAGGCCAGGCAGTTGCCGAGCACGTTCACGGCGGTGCGGGCCATGTCCATGAGCGCATCAATGCCCAGGATGATGAATACCGGCCAGGCCGGCAGGTTAAACGACGGCAGGGTGGCTAGTAGTATTACGAGCGAGGCGCGGGGCACGCCGGCCACGCCCTTGCTCGTGAGCATGAGCGTGAAGACGAGCAGCGCCTGGTCGCCAAACGAGAGGTGCACGCCCGCTGCCTGGGCCACAAACACGGCCGCCAGCGATAAATAGAGCGTGGTGCCGTCGAGGTTAAACGAGTAGCCGGTGGGCATCACGAAGGCCACGATGCGGCGCGGCACCCCAATACTTTCCATGGCCTCCATGGCGCGGGGCAGGGCCGCCTCGCTGCTGGTGGTGGCAAAGGCGATGCTCACCGGCTCGGCCACGGCCGCCACAAAGCGCCGCAGCGGAATGCGCATGAGCAGCGCCACCGGCAGCAGCACCAGCAGCACAAAGCCAATGAGCGCGCCGTAGAGCGTAAGCAGCAGCTGGAAGGCATTAAGCAGCGGCCCAAAGCCAAGCTTGGCCACCGTGTAGGCCATGGCCCCGCCCACGCCCAGCGGGGCGAAGTACATCACCACGTTGGTGAACTTGAACATGACCTCCGACAGGCTTTCGCACAGCTCCAGCATCACGCGCCGGGGCTTTTCGGGGGTGAGGGCCAGGCCGATAGCGAAGATGATGGCGAACACCACTACTTGCAGCACCTGCCCCTCGGCCACCGACTTGGCAATGTTTTCGGGGAAAATGTGCAGGATAATATCGGCCACCGACTGCGGCGCGGCGGCCGCCAGGGCGTCGGCTTTTTCGGCAATGGCCGTGTTTTTGATGCCCACGCCGGCCTTGGTTAAGTTGATGGCCGCTAGCCCGATGAGCAGGGCAAACGTAGTTACTATCTCAAAGTAAACCAGCGCCTTGAGGCCCATGCGCCCCACCTGCTTAAGGTTGGCGTGGCCCGCAATGCCCACTACCAGCGTGGCAAATACCAGCGGGGCGATAATGGTCTTGACGAGGCGCAAAAAAGCGTCGCTCAGTACTTTCAGGTTCAGGGCCACGGCCGGGGCGTCGTGGCCCAGCTCGATGCCCACCAGCATACTCAGCACTATCCAGCCGGTGAGCGAGCGGCGCGGCGCCACAAACAAGGCCAGCGCCCCCAGGGCCAGCCAGCGGGCAGCCGTGGCTAGGGTGCTGAGGCCCAAGCCAGTGTGGTCATTGAGGGGCGCTTGCGGGGCGCCGCTGCCCGCCAGCAACGGGGCTTGCTGCCCCGCCCAATACGTGAGCGCGGCGGCAAGTAGAATAAGCAAACCGGCCAGGATAGCCGAGCGAGAAAACTTCATGCACTAAATGAAAGCAAACTGAAAACAGGCATCAAAGTACGGCACGCCGCGCCGAAACCCGGCCGCCCGGCCGGGCTAGCGGCCAGGTAGCCGCCACCGGCTCAGGTTAATAGCAGCGCCGGCCCCACCTTTGCGGGCGCTATCTGCCCGCTGCCCTTCATGACAACCTGGACCCTAGCCACCCACGAGCTGCCGCTGAGCTACCTCTGGAAACTCTCGCGCAACGCCTCCGCTGCCAAAATCAACCTCGTGCTGCACGCCACGCAGGCCGGTGCCACCGGCCGGGGCGAAGCCGCCCCCAACGTGCGCTACGACGAAACGCCCGCCCTGCTGCAAGCCCAGTTTGCCGACCTGCTGGCCCACGGCCTTGCCCAGGCCGATACCCTCGACGACCTCACGACGCTGCTGGCGGCCCGGCCCGTGGCCCACGCCCTGCGCTTTGCGCTGGAGGCGGCCCTCACGCACTGCCTGGCCGCGCAGGCCGGGCAGCCGGTGTGGCAGTGGCTGGGGGTGCCCGAGCCCAGCGCGCGGGTAGCCACCGCGTTTTCGCTGCCCATTATGGAGCCGGGCGAGGTGGCGGGCTTCATTGCGCGGCACCACGCCGAGCGCTTCCGGCTGCTGAAAATCAAGGTAAACCGGGAAGGGGGCCTCGACCTGCTGCGCGCCGTGGCGGCGGCCGTGCCCGGCCGCGCGCTGCTCGTGGATGGCAACGAGGCCTGGCCCGATGCCGATAGCCTGCTGCAATTTCTGGAGCAGGCGGCCCCCATACCGGGCCTGCGCCTGCAGCTGCTGGAGCAGCCGCTGCCTGCCGCCTGCGCCGCCGACTACCGCTACCTGCGCCCCCGCGCGGGCGTGCCGCTGCTGGCCGACGAGTCGGTGACCGACGAGGCTGATTTTGAAGAGATTGCCCGGCAGTTTCACGGCGTCAACGTGAAGCTGATGAAGGCCGGCGGCTACCGGCGCGGCATCGAGCTGCTGCGCCAAACCCGCGCCCACGGCCTACTACCCATGCTGGGCTGCATGGTCGAAACCTCGCTCGGCATCTGGTCGGCGCTGCAAATCAGCGCCCTGGCCGAGGTGCACGACCTCGACGGCCTGCTCATTGTGCGCCACGAGCCCTTTGGCCTGGTGCGCGAGGAGGCCGGCGAGCTGCTGCAAACCGAAAAAGGCCGCCGCCCCTAGCCGGGCAGCGGCCTTGGGGCCGGGGGTGGGGGCTAGCCCCCCGCGTTTTACTTCAGCTCTTTGAGGCGCACATCAAGCGCTTGCAGCTGCTTGTCTACCACGTCGGTATCGGGCGCGTTGGGGTGGGTTTGCTGCAATAGCGTCACTTTGCGGGTCAGCAGCTCCACTTTTTGCATCAGCAGCTGCTCGCGCTCGTTGGGCGCGTCGCCGGTAATGGTGGTGGGCGCCGTGCCCACCTGCACGTATTTATCATACTTGGCATCGGCGGGCACCGAGTTGTCGCCGCGGGCGGCGGCGGCGCTCTGCGGCGTGCTGAACACGATGCCCCCCTCGGCATTGATGTAGTCGTTTTCGTGCAGGCTGGTGATTTTGCCGCCCGGAAACTCCACAATGCCGCTTTTTACGTTGATTTTGGTGCCGTTGGGCAGCCGCACGTTCTGCGCGAGGGGCGTAATTTGGGTGCCCAAACGCTGCACCACTTCCCCGTTGCGAAACACAAACTGGGCGTTGCGGTTAGGCCGAATGGGCGTGCCGCCCGACTGCGCCTGGCTGGTGAAGGCGGTTAGCGACAGGGTGGCCCCTAGCAGCGCGGCAGCGGCAAAAGAAGAAAAACGCATAAGGTGAGGAGTTGGAAAGAGTGAGTAGGTACTTGGCAAAAGCCAGCGCCTTCTACGCAGGTAAAAAAAAAGAGTGAAAAAATGGAAACAGTGTTGCTACATTTAATGTATGTACACTAAATTTGCAGTCGTAATCAATAGTTAGTCGTGCGCCTCGAAGACGAAATCAAGCAGCCCACCTTCCAAAGCGAGGGCCAGAAGGCTTACCTCAACATTATTTATACCTCGGGCTGGCTGTCGCTGCGGCAGGCGGCGGCGTTTCGGCCCTACGGCCTTACGCTGCCGCAATTTAACGTGCTGCGCATCTTGCGCGGCCAGCACCCCAAGCCCGCCACGGTCGCGCTGCTCATCGACCGCATGCTCGATAAGACCAGCAACGCCTCGCGCATTGTGGACAAGCTGGAGGAAAAAAAGCTCGTGACGCGCACCGTGTGCCCCGCCAACCGCCGCGCCGTCGACATCTGCATTACCGACGCGGGCCTGGCCCTGCTGGGCCAGATTGACGACAGCGGCCTCACCGACATTCGCCAGAACGGCATGAGCGCCCTCTCCGATAGTGAGGCGGCGCAGCTCAACGAGCTTCTCGATAAAATTCGGGCCTGAAAATTGGCTAGCCCGCCCACTAGCCCCGCAGTTATCTTCTCTCTCCCTTTTTTCTTCTTACCCCATACTGTCATGAAAAAGATTCTGATGCCCGCCCTGCTCGGCGCCGCCCTGCTTGCCGCTCCCGCCGCCACGTTCGCCCTGAAGGCGCCGAAGGCTGCGACCAGCGCTACCGCCAAAATTGTGTCGTACAAGCTGCAGCCGCAGCTCAGCACCCTGGGCTGGGAGGGCAAAGCCGTAACCCACGGCCACAACGGCACCATGCAGTTTGCCAGCGGCGACCTGCAAGTAAATGGCAACCAGGTAGTAGGCGGCACGGTGGTAGTGGACATGAAGTCGATGAAGGCCACCGACATCACCGACGCCAGCAACCACGCCAAGTTTGTGGGCCACATGAGCAGCGACGACTTTTTCGGCGCTGAAAAGTACCCCACCTCGACCTTCAAAATCACCAGCGTGAAGCCGATTGCCGGCGCCGCTGCCAACGCCGACAACGCCACCATCACCGGCGACATGACCATTAAGGGCGTGACGCAGCAAATCAGCTTCCCGGCCAAAGTGGGCGTGAAAAACGGCGTGGCCGCCGCCACCGGCAAGGTCACCATCGACCGCACGAAGTTTGGCCTGAAGTACGGCTCGAAAACCTTCTTCGACAGCATCGGCGACAAAGCTATTTACGATACGTTCGACTTGACGTTCAACGTAGTAGCCAAGCAAGGCTAGTGACCGAAAAATAGCTAGCGCATTAAAAAAGGCCCCGCAGTGTGCGGGGCCTTTTTTAGTGAACGTCTGGCTGAACCATCACTTGAGATAAGTGGCCAGCAGAGTTGTCTTACAGGTGAATGACCTCGTCGTAGGCCGCGGCGGCGGCTTCCATAATGGCCTCGCTCATGGTGGGGTGGGGGTGCACCGCCTTGATGATTTCGTGGCCGGTGGTTTCGAGCTTGCGGGCTACCACTACCTCGGCAATCATCTCGGTCACGTTGGCCCCAATCATGTGGGCGCCGAGCCACTCGCCGTATTTCTTGTCGAAAATCACCTTCACGAAGCCGTCCTTGGCGCCGGCGGCCGAGGCTTTGCCGGAGGCCGAGAACGGGAATTTGCCCACCCGCACGTCGTAGCCCTTGGCCTTGGCTTCGGCCTCGGTGAAGCCCACGCTGGCAATTTCGGGCTGGGCGTAGGTGCAACCGGGAATGTTCTGGTAGTTGAGCGGCTCGGGGTGGTGGCCCGCGATTTTCTCCACGCAGATAATGCCCTCGGCCGAGGCCACGTGGGCTAGCGCTGGGCCGGGCACAATGTCGCCGATGGCGTAGATGCCGGGCACGTTGGTCTGGTAGAAGTTATCGACGAGCACGCGGCCCTTCTCCACTTTAATGCCCAGCTCTTCGAGGCCCAGGTTTTCGAGGTTGGTTTGCACGCCCACGGCGCTCAGCACCACGTCGCAGGCAATCTGCTGCTCACCCTTGGCCGTTTTGATAAACACGTTGCAGCCGGGGCCGCTGGTGGTATCCACCTTGGTTACCTCGGCGCTGGTGAGGATGTTGATGCCCAGCTTCTTGTAGGATTTCTCCATCTGGCGTGATACCTCTTCGTCCTCTACGGGCACGATGCGCGGCAGGTACTCCACGATGGTAACCTCGGTGCCCATAGCGCGGTAGAAGTAGGCAAACTCAACGCCAATGGCGCCCGAGCCCACCACCACCATGCGCTTGGGCAGGCTGTCGGGGGTCATGGCCTTGCGGTAGCCGATGATTTTCTTGTCGTCGATGGGCAGGTTGGGCAGCTGGCGGGCGCGGGCGCCCGTGGCCAGAATAATGCTCTTGGCCTCCACGGTTTCCTTAGTGCCGTCGGCGCGGGTCACTTCTACCTTGCCGGGGGCCAGCAGCTTGCCGGTGCCGGCCACGGTTTCGATTTTGTTCTTCTTGAACAGGAAGTTGATGCCCTTGCTCATGCCGTCGGCCACGCCCCGGCTGCGCTTGATAACGGCCTCAAAATCGAAGCCCGCCTCCTTCACCGTCAGGCCGTAGTCCTGCGCGTGCTGGAGGTATTCGTACACCTGGGCGGTTTTGAGCAGGGCCTTGGTGGGGATGCAGCCCCAGTTGAGGCAGATGCCGCCGAGGCTTTCGCGCTCAACCACGCCCACTTTCAGCCCTAGCTGCGAAGCGCGGATGGCGGCCACGTACCCACCGGGCCCTGAGCCAATTACTACCAGGTCAAATTGCAATGCCATGAGGTTAACTTAAACGGAGGAATGAAATAGAAAAAGCCGCCAGCCGGGCCGGGGCCGGCAAAGATAACCCCGGCGCCGGGCTAGCAGTTCGGGAGACTTTTTGTAGCAGCGCTTACTTTTTGCCGTTACCCTGGCGGCACTTTTTCGTAGAAGACCCGATGCGCCGGCAAAGCGGCCGGCTGGCCTATTTATTTTTCTTCTTAATGAACTCGCTCTCTACCTTTTGCGCGCCCGCCGCGTTGGCCTTACTCACCTTGGCCAGCGGCTGCGCCACCACCACCGAAACCGACCGGCCCGCCGCCGGCACGGCCGCCGTTACGCGCAGCGCGCCCACTACCGCTGCGGCCCCAGCGGCGACCGACGTCACGGCCCTGCCCACGCCCGACCCCGCCGCGGCGGGCACGGCCGCCACGGCCGCAGCAGCAGCCGTGCCCGTCGAAACCCTCGATGCGCCTTCGGCCGAAGCCGCCACGGCCACCGCCGACCCCGAGGCCCTCTCGACGGCCGCCGCCGCCGCCGAGCGCGCCGCCGAGCGCAAGATGAGCACCGCCGACTACCGCTACCAGCTGGCCCGCGCCAACCTGGTGCTCAAAACCAAGCCTAAAGATGCCCGCGCCCACTTCGAGCGGGCCAAGGCCTATTCTAACCTGAAGAATTACAAAGACGCCAAACCCGACTACGTGGCGGCTCTGCGCACCATGCGCGGCAACCCCGATGTGTACTACAACAAGGGCGTGAACGAGCTGATGCTGAAGGAGTACAAAGCCGCCGCCAATGATTTTAGCGGCGCCGTGAAGTTTCGACCCGATGACAAGGAGGCCTTTTTCGGGCGAGGCGTGGCCAAAATGCAGATGTATCAGTATAAGCCGGCCGTATCGGACTTTACCCGCGCCATCGCCATCGACTCGCTCTACGCCGATGCTATCGAGTACCGGGGCATCAGCTACGCCAGCTTCGACCGCATGAAGGAAGCCCGCCGGGACCTCGAAAAAGCCGCCCGGCTGAACCCCGAGGCCGAAAAAAGCCTGCGCCGCTACGGCAAAGGCAGCAGCCTGGTGCGCGGCGGCAATAAATAGCCCTCGCGCTGACACAACGCCGGCCGGCTATTCCGCAGGGAGTGGCCGGCCGGCGTTGTGTTAGCGCTAGGCATGGTTTTAGGTCGCTAAGAGTTGCAAGTGCGCCACGTGGTGCTGGCCGTGCCAGGCGTAGAGTACCAGCGTTTGCTCGAGGGTAGCCGTTTTTTGCGAGCCTGGGTGGTAAAACGTGCGCTGCCACTGTGCCTCGTCGAGGTGGTGCAACAGCGTGAGCCAGCGGCTGTGCAGGCTTTCGAGCAGGGCCAACGATACGGTAATGGGCGTGGCGGCCACGTCGGGCAGCTCGGCCCAGGCCGCTTCGTCGTAAGGGCGAATGGTAGGATTGTCTTCGGTAAGGGCCAGCCGGAAGCGGGTGTAGGCGTTTAGGTGCGAGTCGGCCATGTGGTGCACTACCTGGCGGCCCGTCCAGCCGCCCGGGCGGTAGGGGCGCTGCAGGCGCTCGCCGCCCACCCGCCGGGCCGCCGCCGTAAGCTGGGCGGGCAGCTCGGCTAGCTGCTGCAAATAGCCAGCACGCTCGGCGGGCGAAAGGGGAGCGGTGGGCAGCTGCGGCCGGCCAATGGGATAGCGCAGCGGGTCGAGGTCAGGAGCAGGCATAGGTAGTAGGAGTGAAGGGCAGGCAAAGATGCTGGTTAAAGCCGCTAGCCCTGCCGCCGGTTGGCCAGCTAGCTGGCTCAACCGGCGGCAGGGCTGGCCGTGGGGTCGGGCGACGCGCGCTATTGCGTGAGCAGCAAGCGGGTGCTCTGGGTGCCGCAGCGCACAATGTACAGGCCCGCCGCGAGGCCGCTGGTAGGCAGCAGGCTAGCCGAGCCATCGCCGGCCACCGGCACGCTCGCCAGCAGCTGCCCCCGAATGTCGAGGAGCTGCACCTGGGTGCCTGCGCTGGCTTGCACCACTATGCGCGCGGTGGGCGCGGCCGGGTTGGGGTACACGTGCAGGCGGGCCTGGGCGGCCGGGCCGGCGCCCAGGCCCGCTAGGGTGCGCACCGGCGAGTAGGTGGCCTGCCCATCGGTATCGACCTGCCGCAGGCGGTAGTACACCGGGCCGGCCGGGTACTGCGCCAGGTTGGCATCGGTATAGCTGTAGGTGTGCGGCTGCGTGCTGGTGCCCTGGCCGGGCACCTGGCCCAGGCTCGTGAAGGTGATGCCATCGAGGCTGTACTCCACCACAAAAAACGCATTGCCGGCCTCCGAAGCCGTGTGCCAGCCTAGCTGGGCCGCCGGGCCCACGCGCTGGGCCGTGAAGGCGGTGAGCACCACGGGCAGGGGCGCGGCGGTTGTGGTCACGCTTTCCAGGGCGCCGATGTTGCCCGCGGTGGGCATGGCCGGGGTGGGGTTGCCGACAAAGTCCTGCGGGCCCGGGTTGACATTGAACTCAGCCTGCAGGTTGAGGCCGGCCCCGCGCACCGGCGAGATGGCCATGGGCGCCCGCGTGGGGTCGGCGCCGGGCAGCTTGGGGTCGGCGTTGAGGCCGGTGAGGCGGCCGGTGCCCAACTGCTCCTGGCCGGTGGCGGTGCGCCAGCTAGCCAGGTCGGTGTAGCGGGTGCCGTTCCAGTCGATAACCAGCTGGCTGGGGTTCCAGTAGCAGTTGCCCTGCAGGCGCAGGCCGGTGGTGCTCACCGTGCCTAATACCGGCAGGCCGCCGGTGGTTTGCAGCACGTTGTTGCGGATGGCCAGGTCGCTGAAGCCGCCGCTGGTGATGAGCACGGCCGTGGGGCTGGAGCCGTCGGTGGTTGGCGTGAGCAGTACCGTATTGTTGTGAATAGTAGCGCGTTGAATCCCCCCGTTGTCGCCCGATGACCATACGAGCAGGGCGCCCTGGCTGTCGCGCCGGGCATCGTCCTTGCTCACGTTGTAGCGAATGGTTACGTCGTGCATAGCGGGCGCTCCGTAATACTGGGCCAGCAGGTAGCCGGGGCCGCCGTTGTCGTGCGAGTAGTTGTATTGCAGCACCGAGTTGGTGCAGCCGCCGTCGAGGTCAAAGCCCCCGCCGTCGTGTGCGGTGCCCGAGCTGTTGTGGTGCGACTCGCTTTTCTGGATAACCAGGTTGTTGCAGCAGTAGCCCCAGATGCCCACCGGGCCGCCGTCGGGGTTGGCATTCAGCCAGCCGTTGTGGTAGGCCAGGCAGTTCTCCACGAGCGCCCCGTCGATGCCCGACAGCAGGATGCCGCTGCCGGTGTTGGTGGTGGTCACATCGGCCCGGCCCGCGTTGTCATACGCCTGCACAGTGCCCACATACCACTGGTGATGAGCCGCCAGGCCCTCCGAGTACGACGACAGCCCGGCCTCGCCATTGGCGTGCACCTGGCTAGCCGTAATGCGCACATCGGAGTAGCCGCTGCTGCCCTGCCAGCTGCCGATGGAGATGCCCGAGCTGCGGTAGCCACTCACGTCGAGGCTGTCGAGGCGCAGGTAGGAGAGGTTGGTGCCAGGGGCGTCGAGGTAAAAAACCACGCCCGAATTTGTGCTGCTGAGGCGGCCCGCGCCCACAAACGCCAGGCGCCGCAGCTCGATGCCCGCCGCGTTGTAGCTATAAAAGCCGGCCGCGGTGCCGCTGGCAATGGTAGCCGGCCCGCTGCCATACGAGCTTACCACAATGGGCTGGGCCGCGGTGCCCGCGCCTTGCAGCACCAGGGTGCCGCCGAACGTTTGGCCCGCCTCAAACAGCAGGCGGTCGCCGGGCTTAAACGTGGTGGCATTCACTCTTTTAAGCGAGCGCCACGCGTTGGCAATGGAAGTCCCCGCTTGCGCGTCGCTGCCCTGCGAGCTGACATAGTAAGTCGCCGCATGAGAGTAAAAAGAGACTTGTTGAATAATAAATAATAATAGTGCAAATTTCTTACCCATTATGCATCAAATAAGAATGATGCACAAAATTAATTTTGATTACAGTAATTAAAATATCAACATTAGGGGCATGAAATTAGAATTAATAAAGAACTTTTGGGCGATAAAGTGCAAAATTTCATTCATTATCAAGAAAATACCAAATTGCACTTTGTCTAAGTGAATGCAATTACAGGCGCGCCGCGCCGCTACGGCAGCCGCAGCCAGATGCCGAGCAGCACGCTGGCCGCGCCCAGCGCCAGCAGCAGGCCATAGAGGGGCGCGGCAAAGCGCAGCCACTGGTCGTAGCGCACGCCGCAGGCCGCCAGCATGGCCATGAGCGCGCCGTTGGTAGGCGTGAGCAGGTCCGTCATGCCGGCCCCGTACTGGTAGGCCAGCACCGTTACCTGCCGGGGCAGGCCGATGAGGTCGGAGAGGGGCACCAGCAGCGGCATGGTGAGCACCGCCTGGCCGCTGACGCTGGGCACCGGCAGGTGCAGGGCGGCGTGCACGCCCAGCATACCCAGCGCGGCCGCCGCCACGGGCAGGTGGGCCAGCGGCGTGGCTAGCCCCTGCACAATGGTATCGACGATGTGCCCCTGCTCGAGCACCACGAAAATAGCCCGCGCAAAGCCGATGAGAATGGCCGAAAAGGCAATGTCGCGGAAGCCCGCCACGAAGCCCTCGGCCGTGCCCGTGGGGCCTAGCCCGCCCACCAGCCCGGCCCCCACGCCCAGCACCAGAAACAGGGCGCTCATTTGCTCAAAATCCCACTCCAGGCGCACCACGCCGTAGGCAAAGAAGCTGAAGGCCCCCAGCAGCAGCAGCAGCACCAAGCCGTGGCGGCCGGCCCCAGCCGCGCCCGGGGCCGCATCCTGCGTATCGGCGGCGGGGGCAGCGCGGTGCCGAATGGCGTGGCGCATGGTGCCCGCCATCCAGATAAGCAAGGCGATAGCCAAAAACCACAGCCGGTAGCCCGCCGCCGACAGCAGCGGCAGCTGCGCCAGCTTCTGGGCTATGCCCACCTGAAAAGGATTAATCGGGCTGAAGGCCGCCCCCACAATGGCTGCCCCCAGGCTGGCCGCCACCGCCGTGAGCACCGGGTAGCCGAGGCGCCGCATCAATACCAGCAGCACCGGCACGAGGGCAATGACCTCCTCGCCCATGTTTTCGAGCGCGCCCATGGTGGCAAACAGCAGCGACACGAGCGGAATAATGGCCACCTCGCGCCCTTGGGCGTGGCGCAGCAGCCAGTCTACGCCGTAGCGCAGCGCGCCCGTCTGGTCAACCACCGTGAAGGCCCCGCCGGCCAGAAAAATCAGGAATACCACCGCCCCGGCATCGGCCAGGCCCTTGGGCACGGCTACGGCCACTTGCAGCGGCGCCACCGGCGTGCGGGGCAGGCGGTGGTAGGAGCCCGCCACCACCACCTCGCGGCCGGTGGCGGCATTGAGCCGGCGGGCAAACTGGCCAGCGGGCAGCACGTAGCTCAGGGCCGCCGCCAAGATGATAAACAGGGTAAGCAGCACCAGCGGGTGCGGAAAGCGAAACGACTTCATGCCCGCAAAGTTGGGGCGCCCCGGCCAAGCGCGGGCCCTGGCCGGCGCCCGGCCGCTAGCGGCGCGGCCCTTCGGGTGTATCTTCGGGGTAGCCCTATGACGATTGCCGCCTTCAAAAACCTGCACCAGCGCCTACAGGCCGAGCACCTGGCCCGGCACGGCCACCCCCTGGCCGAGCGCGCCGAGGACAGCTTCGAGCTGCGCCTGTTTGCGGTCGAGAA
The DNA here is from genome assembly GCF_030581075.1 of Hymenobacter cheonanensis. GTDB lineage: Bacteria > Bacteroidota > Bacteroidia > Cytophagales > Hymenobacteraceae > Hymenobacter. The sequence continues at coordinate 153,826 of NZ_JAUQSW010000009.1, read as the reverse complement.
CTTCTACGCCGAGGTGTGGCGCAGCCGGGGCGAGGAGGCTATTCTGTTCATCCATGTCTTCGACCGGCCCAGCGGCCTGGGCGACTACCTGCCCCTGATTTCGCTAGGGGAGGTCAATATGTGAGAGCCGGCACGGGGGCGGCCACCCGGCTGCGCGAAGGGCTTCGCGAGATTGCCGGAGCAGAGCAACCCGAAGCAGGCTTTTGGCGGTAGGCAGAGCCGCCCGCGGCGGCCCTAGTTGCTGCGCTCGACGGCCGTGAGCAGCTGGTCGATTTCGCTGGCCAGGCGCTCTATCTGCTCGAGGCCGGCGCGGGCCTCCTCCATTTGGCCGCGCTGGTGCTGGCGCACCAGCGACTGGCCCGTGTCGAGGGTTTGGCGCAGCAGGCGCTCGATGCCCGCCACCTCGGGGCGCGGGCCCACCTGCGGCTTGAGCACGGTATTGAGCCACTGGCCCAGCGGGTTTTCCTGCAGCGCAAATAAGCTGGGCTCGGCCTCCCGCACCCCGTAGAGCACCGAGCGCAGGCGCGACTTAAACAACACCTGCTTCACGCGGGCCTGCTGAAAGTCGAGGGCGGTAAGCTCCATAAGCGAGAAGGAGAATGAGTGGGGCTGCCAGTGCTGCGAAGCAAAGCGGCTTGGCCGTCACTACTTTATCTGAAGGGAAAGCTGGCCAGCCAGCGGCGGCGGGTGCCGCGCCGGCCTGCCTAGCAAATTAGTAGCCAAACTGCGCCAGCTAGGCTGCCGCGGGCGGGGTAGGGCCAGGAGCCGCGCCCCCGCCCAAGGGTTGCAGCCGGGCCAGGGCCGCGCGCGCCTGCACCAGCTCGGTTACCTCGTAGGCGTAGGAGGTGAGGCCGGCGGGCTCGCCCTTTTCCTCAAAGCGCTGAATAATGTAGGTGAAGTACGCCGGCCGGGTCGAGCCGTCGGCCTGCCGCAGGTTTATCGGCATTTCGTGGGCCTCGTAGGGCTGGCCGGTGCGGTACACCTCATTGAGGGTGTCGAGCAGGCCTAGCTGGGCTATTTCGGGCACGGCTTCGGCCACGGTGCGGCCCACCAGCTCGCGCCCGCCCATGGCCGCCTGGTAGCTGGCATTGGCAAACTCGTAGCGGAAATCGGCGCCGCGCACGATGCCAATCTGGGCCGGCGCCTGCTGAAACAGGGCTAGCAGCGACTGCCGCTGCTGCTGGGCCAGCTGGTAGTGCGCATACGACTGCTCGGCCAGGGCGGCCTGCTGCTCGTTGGCCTCCAGAATTTCCTGCACCATCATCTTCTGGTCGTGGATGTCGGTGGCGCCGCCCACCCAGAGGTTGATGTGGCCCTCGGCGTCGCGGCGCGGGTGGGCGCGGCTTAGTATCCAGCGGTACTGGCCGTCGTGACGGCGCAGGCGGTACTCTACCTGGTAGGGCGTGCCGGCGGCCACCGACTGCGCCCACTCATCGCGCACGCGCCCGCGGTCGTCGGGGTGCAGGTTGGCAAGCCATTTCTCGCCCAGCTCCTCGCTCATTTCGCGGCCCGTAAACTCCAGCCAGCGCAGGTTAAAGTAGTCGCGCTGGCCATCGGGCGTGGCCGTCCAGATGAGCACGGGCAGGTTTTGCAGAATAAAGCGGGTGCGCTCCTGCTCATCGGTCAGCCGCTGCTGGGCTTCGGCGGCGGCGCGGGCGGCGCGCAGCTGCTCGGTCACGTTTTGGGTGCGCTGCAAAATGTATTGCAGCTGGCCCTGGGCATCGATAATGGGGTAGTGGGTGGCCTGCCAGTAAAACTCTTCCAGGCCGCCGCCCTGCTCTTCGGGCCGCGCCAGGTCGTAGCGGATAAGCGGCATGGTATGCGGCTCCAGGTAGCGCCGCACGTGCTCGTGCGACTCGCGAATCTGGGCCGCGCCGCTCTCGCTGGTGGCCGGGTAGGCTTCAAAAAACGGCTTGCCCACGGCAGCTTCCCGGCTCTTGAGCGATACCGCTACGTGGCTGTCGGTATTGTCCAGGATGGTAGCCTCCGGATTGGGGGCGATGAGCAGAAAATTCTCGGGCAGCGAGCGAAAAACGTTCTGGTAATCGACGGGGAGCGCAGGGGCAGGCATAGAGCAGAAAAACTTAGAGCGGGGCGAAAGTTAAGCACGCCGCGCAATTGAACGGCTGGCCGCCGCTTGCGTTGCTGCGCGCCCGCCCAACCACCCCGGCCGACGGTTCGGCGCGCCCTTTTGCCGGCTCAGCAGCTTTTAGTTGAAAGCCGCCGGGCCGGGCCGGCACCTTTGGGCCAGTCATTCGCCTCCCCCGCCGGCCCCATGAAAACCGCCTGCCTCGCCGCCCTGCTTGCCCTGGCCGCGGCCCCCGCATTCTGCCAAAGCCGCCCGGCGGCTAGCCCTGCCGCCCGCGCCACCACCCGCCTCAGCGGCACGGTGCTCGATGCCGCCGGCCACCCGCTGCCGGGTGCCAATGTCTTCCTGAAAACGACGTTCGACGGCGCTGCCACCGACTCGCTCGGGCGGTTCAGCTTCGCCACCACGGCCCAGGGCACGCTGCCGCTGGTGGTTACGCTCATTGGCTACGAGCTGCAGGACGCGCCGCTGGCCCTGCCGGCCGGGGGCGGGCCGCTAGCCCTGCCCCCGCGCCGCCTGCGCGAAAGCCGCGCCTCGCTGGCCAACGTGGTCGTTACGGCCGGGGCCTTTGAGGCCAGCGATGCCCGGCGCGCCGCCGTGCTCAAGCCGCTCGACATTCTGACCACGGCGGGGGCCAATGCTGACATCGCCGCCGCCCTCAACACCCTGCCCGGCACCACGCGGGTAGGCGAGGAGGGCAAGCTTTTCGTGCGCGGTGGGGCCGCTTCCGAAACCCGTACCTACCTCGACGGCCTGCCCGTGGCCAGCCCCTACGGCGGCGCCGTGAGCGGCGTGCCGGCCCGGGGCCGGTTTTCGCCTTCCCTGTTTAAGGGCACGCTGTTTAGCACCGGCGGCTACTCGGCCGAGTACGGACAGGCGCTGAGCGCGGTGGTGGCCCTAAGCTCGGTGGACCTCGACCCCGAAACCCAGACCGGCATCTCGCTGCTGAGCGTGGGCGGCAGCCTCAGCCGCACCAGGCGCTGGGAGCGCACCAGCGCCTCGGCCAACGTGGACTACACCAACCTGACGCCCTACTACGGCCTCACGGCTCCCGACCAGCGCTGGGAGCAGGCGCCGCAGCGGCTTGGCGGCGCCCTGCGGCTAGCCCACCGCACCGGCGAAAGCGGCCTGCTGAAAATCTACGCCACCTACGCCAGCCAGCAGGTAGCCACCCGCCAGCCCGACCCCGAGGCCGCCTTTGCCCAGGCCGGCCGCCTCACGGCCCTGCGCAACGACAACGCCTACCTCAACGCTACCTACCGCAGCGCCCTGCGCCGCGGCTGGAGCCTGAACACCGGGCTAGCCCTGGGCCGCGAGCACAACGCCGTGCGCCCCGAGCCGCAGCTCATCGACGAAACCGAGCAGACCGCCACCGCCCGCCTCGTGCTCACCAACGACTCGGCCAGCACCTGGTTCAACCTCAAGCTGGGCACCGAAGCCACCGCCCAGCGCTACGCCCTGCGCTACCAGGCCACGCCCGATGCGCCGGTCTACACGCCCGGCTTCGCGGAGCAGCGCACCGCCGTGTTTGGCGAAAGCGACCTGAGCCTGGCGCCGCGCCTTACCGGGCGGGTGGGGGTGCGGGGCGAGTATTCGGCGCTCTTGACTAAAGCCAACCTGGCGCCCCGCCTGGCCCTGGCCTGGCAGCTGGGAGCCGGCAGCCAGCTCTCGGCGGCGGGCGGGCTGTTCTATCAAACGCCGACCAACGACCTGCTGCGCGTGCAGCCCGCGCTGGCCTTCGAGCGGGCCGCGCACTATATACTCAGCTACCAGCGCAGCACTGCCAGCCGCACCCTGCGCGCCGAGCTGTACTATAAGAGCTACCAGCAGCTAGCCCGCTTCGATGGCTACAACGTATTGGCTGCCAGCCGCTACGCCAGTACCGGCCAGGGCTACGCGCGCGGGCTCGACGTATTTTTCCGCGACCGCTACCAGACGTTCAGGAAAATTGACTTCTGGGTGAGCTACGGCCTGCTCGACACCCGCCGCCAGGCCCGCGCCGACCTGGCCGAGGCCGTGCCCACCTTCGCCGCTACTCACAGCCTGAGCGTGGTGGGTAAATACTGGCTGGCCAGGCTGCACACCCAGCTCAGCGGCACGCTGGCCTACGGCAGCCCGCGCGCCTACTTCGACCCCAACCAGCCGGGCTACAACCAGGGCCGCACCCCTAGCTACCAGAGCCTCGACCTGAGCCTGAGCTACCTCACGCACCTGGCCGGCCAGTTCACCATCGTGCACCTGAGCGCCACCAACGTGCTGGGCCGCGACAACATCTTCGGCTACCGCTACGCCACCGCGCCCGCTGCCGCCACCGGCCAGTACGCCGCCGTACCCGTGCGCCAGCTAGCCCCACAGATGGTGGTGGCCGCCCTGCTCATCTCACTTAATAAGAAAACGCCCGGTGATACCTCAGTAGCGCCCGATTAGTAGGCTAACTGGCAGCGGGCTGAAAATAAACTGCCGCCACCGATGGGTAAAAGGCGGCGCCCCGGCATCAGCAGCTTGGTAGAGGGCCCGCCCTGTACGGAAAAGGATGCCAGGATGGCGCAGGGCTTTGCCTTGCGCTATCTTTTTTTAGGGCCGGGCGGGCGGGGGAGTGAGCACTTTCTGGCGCAGCCAGCGGCGCACGGGCTCGTCGTAGAGCTTGAGGCAGGCGTAGGCCAGGCCCACGGCGGCCCCAAACGTGAAAATAATCCACGGCAGGCCCTGCGCCAGCGGCACCTTGTGCCGGCTCACCCAGGCGGTATAAATGTAGATGAGCGGGTAGTGCGTGATGTAGAGCGGGTACGAGATGTCGCCGAAAAACTTGCACAGCCGCGTGGCGCCGGCGCTGGCAATGTGCCCGCCGGCCCCCAGCCACACAATGAGCGGGAAAACCGCGATGATGCTGAACGACTCGTACAAGCCGTTCAGCCACAGGCGGCCAGGCCCGCCCACGCGCGGAAAGGCCAGCACCGCCAGCAGCAGCAGGCTGCACCACAAAAAGGCGTTGGGCAGGCGCGTGAGGCTAGCCGTGCGCGAGAGCAGCAGCCCGGCAAAAAACGGAAACAGCATGCGCGTGAGGCCAAAGCGCAGCCCGGTGAGGTCGGGCGCCCAGCCGCCTACCACGTCGCCCGCCGGGCTCGTTACGGCCAGGTGCACCAGCGCCGCGCCGGCCAGCGCCACCAGCACCCCCAGCGCCGCATTGGAGAGCTTGCGCGCGCCGAGCGCATAGAGCAGGTTGGCAACGTACTCGTAGAACAGCGACCAGCCGGGGCCGTTGAGCGGGTGCATTTCCTGCCAGCCCCGGATATCCAGCGAGAGCGGCACCGGCAGCAGCGTAAAGCCGATAAGCATGAGCAGCAGCACTTTCCACCCCGGCACCTGGGCGATGCCCGGCCACAGCGGCGACGCCTGGAAGTAAAAGCACAGCGCCCCGATAAGCATCCCCATCACCACCATCGGCTGCAGGCGCACGAGGCGCGCCTTGAAAAAGTCTTTCACCGTGAGGCGGCCCCAGCGGTCGTCGTAGGCATAGCCGATGACGAAGCCCGAGAGCAGGAAAAAGAAATCGACGGCCAGGTAGCCGTGGTTGATAACCTGGTCGAGGTAGCTGGTGGCGTGCGCCTCGCACAAGTGAAACGCCACCACCGTGAGCGCAGCCACGCCCCGCAGGCCGTCCAGGATGGCGTAGTGGGGCTTGGCGCTCAGCGTATTGGGCTGTGTTGCGGGGCGTAATTGGGTTTGCATAGGCAAGGTCGGGAACGGGAGACGGGGCGGGCGCCGGCCGGGCAAAAGTCGGCCGGGCGAAAGTACTCGCGCGCCGCTGCTTAGCGCCAAAGCCGGGGCTGGGCCCACGCTTCTTCCGGGGTTTCGGGGGTTTCGGGGGACGCTTTGGGCGCTTCGGCAACGGTCATTTTAGCCGGGGCTGGCTGGCGGCCACCTTTGATGCACTAACCCGGTCACCTCCCCTTTTACCCTTTCTGAGTCATGAAAAAGCTGCTGTTTACCCTCGCCCTGGCGGCCGCTAGCCTCGGCGCCGCTGCCCAAACTGCTTCGGCCTCGGCTGCCCCCACTACCGCCCCCGCCGGCTACGCCGAGCAGCTCGGCGCCACCATCGCGCAGGTGATGGGCACCGGCAACGCGGCCGAGCTGCAAGCCCTGGCCGCCCGGCTGGAGCGCGCCGCCGCCGTGGCCCCGGCCGACTGGCTGCCCCGCTACTACCAGGCCTACGCCTTGGTCATCAGTACATTTACCGGCAAGGAAACCGGCGCGGCCAAAGACAAAACCCTCGACCAGGCCGAAGCCGCGCTGGCCCAGGCCCACCGCCTGCACGGCGACGAGTCGGAGCTGTTGGCCCTGCAAGCGTACCTCTACCAGGCCCGGCTCAGCATCGAGCCCGGGGCGCGGGCGCAGGAGTACTCGGCCAAGGCGCAGGAGGCCGCCGACCAGGCGCAGGCCATTAACCCCGCCAACCCGCGCCCTTACCTCATCGGAGCCAACAACGTGTACTACACGCCCGTCAACTTCGGCGGTGGGCCGGCCGCCGCCAAGCCGCTGTATGAGGCCGCCAGTGCCCGGTTTGCCGCCTTCCGGCCGGCCGGCCCGCTAGCCCCCAATTGGGGCCAGAGCCAGGTGCAGGCCCGGCTCAAAGCGTACGAAGTGGCCGCCGGCCAGCCCACCCGCTAGGCCCGGCGCCTCGCTGCGGTGCGCCGCGCCCGCCCGGCTGTGAGCCGGGCGGGGCTATTTTTAGCCCTTGCTTTTTGTTTCAGTGCCATGCCCACCCTGTTGCCTCCCGCGCCCGCCTGCCCGCCCTACGCCGACTCGGTGCCCCCCGGCACGCCCTGGGTCACCACCGTCGAGCGGTCCAATGTGCGCGCCTTCGCCAGGGTGCTGGGCTGGATAGCCGCGGCGTGCGCCGGCACGGCGTTGCTGTTCTCGCCGCCGCCCTGGCGCGACCCCAAGGGCTACGCCATTTCGCTGGGCATCTCGTTTTGCTACGCGGCGGGGCTCTGGTTTGCCAATGCCTACACCGCCGACCTGCTCAACCTGCGCACCGGCTGGAGCGAGCGGCCCATTCGGCGGCTGCTGCTCACGGTGGGGCTATCGCTGCTGGCCTCGCTGGTGGTGCTGGTGGTGATGGGCGAGCTTATAGTGCTGGTACTCTACCACAAGCCGCTGGGCTACACGCTGCGGCACAACTTTTTTGCCAACTCGGCCTTCCCGCTGCTCACTACGGTGGTGGTGTCGCTTTTCATGCACTCGCGCTCGTTTCTGCTGGCCTGGCGCGAGGCCACCGTGCGGGCCGAGCGGCTCGAAAAAGAATCGGCCGTGGCTAGGCTCGACTCGCTGCGCCGGCAGGTCGACCCGCACTTTCTCTTCAATTCGCTCAATGCCCTCACCAGCCTCGTGGAGGAAGAGCCGCAGCGGGCCGTGCGCTTCATCCGGCAGCTCAGCAGCGTGTACCGCTACGTGCTCGATAGCCAAAGCCAGGAGCTGGTGCCGCTGGCCGAGGAGCTGGCCTTTGCCGAGGCCTACGTTTATCTGCAAAAGACCCGGCTCGACGAGGCCTTGCAGGTTGAGTTTGAGCGGCCGCCCGCCGCCGCGCTGGCTAGCCTGCTGCTGCCGCCGCTGGCCCTGCAGCTCTTGCTCGAAAATGCCCTCAAGCACAACACCGCTTACCAGGCCAGCCCGCTGCACCTGCGCGTGGCCGTGGATGTGCCGGCCGCCACGCTCACCGTGCGCAATACGCTGCGCCCCCGCCGCCTGGCCGCCGATGAGGCGAGCGGCCGGGGCCTGGCCAACCTGCGCGCCCGCTACGCCTTTCTCACGCCGCGCCTGGTGGCGGCGGGCCCGGTGGGCGCGGAGTTCGTGGTTACTTTGCCGCTGCTGGCCTTGTAGGGCGCGGCACAAGGCTGGGCTTGATTTTTTGAAACATGCTAAAACGTGGCTATCCGGAACTACTAGTAGTGCTGTGCGGCGTGGTGGCTGCCGGCATCGGGTGGCTGCTGGTGCGCAACGGCGTAGCGCCCAACGACCGGGTGGCCGTGGAGCGGGCGCTGCGCCAGGCCAAGCCTGCTGATATAGAAAGCATTGCCGTGTTTCCGTTGCAGCCGGGCCAAAGCCGCCCCTTTGAGGTGCGGGCCCCGGCGGCGCTGCGCCCGCTGCTGCCCGCCTTGCAGCAGCTGCGGCCGGTGGGGCTCGGGCCGGCCTTCGAGCCGCTGCTTGAGGCTACGCTGCAGGTGCGCCTGCGGTCGGCGCTGGCCACGGCCCAGCACCTGCACAGCCGCACCATCACGTTCCGGCTGGCTACCTCGGCCGAAGGCGAGGTGGCCCAGCTGGCCCAAACCAATTATTTCTACCACTCAGCAGCCCTGAGCCAGCACATCTGGCAGCTGCGCGATAGCCTGGCGGCTCGCCGCTAGGTGCTCGTTTCTTCCCCTTTTTCCGGCAATGCTCCGCGCCTTACTCGTTGAAGATGAACCCCTGGCGGCCCGCCGCCTGGCTGGCCTGCTGGGCAGGCAAGCCGTGCCGTTTGAGATACTCGGCCCGGCCGAGTCGGTGGCGCAGGCCGTGGCCCTGCTGCAGGCCGGCCCCGCGCCCGACGTGCTGTTTCTGGATATTCACCTGGCCGATGGCCTGAGCTTTGAGCTGTTTGAGCAGGTGCGCGTCAGCTGCCCGGTTATTTTTACCACGGCCTATGACCAGTATGCCGTGCGCGCCTTCAAGGTAAATAGCGTCGATTACCTGCTAAAACCCATTGACGAGGAAGAGCTTAGCGCTGCCGTGGCCAAATTGCGCCAGCGGCTAGGGGCTGCCGGCGGCGCCAAGAGCGAGCCAGAATTTGGTACAAAAAGTTCGGTTTCCAGTACAAAAGCCCCGGCCCCGGCGCTTGATGCGAGCACGCTGGCGGCCCTGCTGCACCAGCTGCGGCAGCCGCCGGCCAGCTACAAAAGCCAGTTTGTGGTGCGCGTGGGCGAACACCTCAAGGTGGTGCCCGTGGAGCAGATTGCCTATTTTTTCAGCCTCGAAAAAACTACCCTGCTGCAAAGCACCGACGGCCGCAAGTACGTGGTCGACTACTCAATGGAGCAGCTTGAAGGCTTGCTTGACCCAGGCCAGTTTTTTCGGCTCAACCGCGCTTACCTGGCCCGGCAGGCTGCCATCCACGACATCATTCACTACACCAACTCGCGGCTGCAAACCATCCTGAAGCCTGCGCCGCCCGAAAGTGAGGGGCCCGTACTGGTGAGCCGCGAGAAAGTGAGCACGTTTAAAAGCTGGCTCGACCGCTAGCGAAATAAAAAAGAGGAAGTTACCGGGAATTTTTTGGATACTGGGCAGCGTCTACAGCCCAGTATCATTTTCCGTGGCTATGCCTGAAATACTTACCCTTACCGAAACCGATACTTTTCACCTCCGGCACGACGCCGCCGCGCAGCTGCTGCGCGGCCACTGGCCAGCCCCGGTGCTCGATGCCGACCTGCGCAGCCACTACGCCGAGCTGCTGGCGCAGGCCCAGGAGCACGCGGGCTGCCGCTACTGGCTGCTCGACATGCGCCGGCGCGCCTGGCACATGCCCAGCTTCGATACCTGGTTCAGCGCCGGGTTTGCGGCAGAGGTGCAGGCGGCGCTGGGCCAGCCGGTGTTCATCGCCTACGTGCTCAGCCCCCGCCACCAGACGGCCGCCGAAAGCACCCGCACGCAGGTAGCCCAGCGGGCTTGTGCGCAGCACGATGTGTACCCCTGTTTTTTTGCGGAGGAAGACGCGGCCCTGGCCTGGCTGCACCACCAGCAGGGCCTGCGCTAGCCTTCGAGCCAGTGCTTGACGGCGCTGGCTTTTTCTTTGCTCACCAGTATTTCGTCGGTGGGGGCGGGGGCCAGCTCTACCAGCAGCTTGCCGCCAAAGTGCGGCACCAGCCGGCGCACGGCCGGCAGCTGGGCCATGAGCTGGCGGTTGAGCCGGAAAAACTGGCGCGGGTCGAGCAGGCTTTCGAGCTGCTCCAGGGTGTACTCAACCACAAAGCGGCGGCCGTCGTGCGTGGCCAGCGTGGTCGTGTCGTGGCGGCTCTGAAACCAGGCCGCCTCGGTGGCGGGCAGCGGCAGCAGGTGGTCGCCCTGCCGCACCAGAAACCGCGTTTTATACGGTCGTTGGGGCTGCGGCAGCGCATCGAGCAGGCGCTCTAAGCTAAAGGAGGCCTGGGGCCCGGGGGAGGCAGCAGCAGGCGTCGGCTCTTCGTTCCTCACACCCGGCTTCTCCTTAAAAAAGAGCAGCTTAGCCAGGGCAGCTTGCAGCTCCGTCAGCTTGAGGGGTTTCAGCAGGTAGTCAATGCCATTGGCCCGGAAAGCTTGCAGCGCATACTGGTCGTAGGCGGTGGTGAAGATGACCGGGCTGCGCACTACCGTTTGGGCAAACACGTCGAGGCTGAGGCCATCAGCCAGCTGGATGTCGCTGAGAATGAGGTCGGGCGCGGGGTGGGTGGCCAGCCACTCCACGGCCCCCGCCACGGTGTCGAGCACGGCCAGCACCGCGGCCTCGGGCGCAGCCTGGGCCAACAAGCGCTGCAGGCGCTCGGCGGCGGGATATTCGTCTTCAAGAATCAGAATGCGGAGTGGCGGCATGGGCTAGGCGGGCAGCAGGGGCAGCGTAACGGCAAAGATGCCGCCCGCCTGCCGCACCTGCACGGGCTGGCTAGCCCCGAGCAGGGCGTAGCGCTGGCGCACGTTGGCCAGGCCCGTGCCGGTGCCGGGGGCCAGCCCGGCGGCGCGGGGCTGCCAGGTGTTTTCGACGCGCAGGCCGGCGCCCTCGGCCACCAGGCGCAGGTGCAGCGGCCGGGCCCGCGAGGCCTCGTTGTGCTTAAGCGCGTTTTCGACCAGCACCTGCACGCTGAGCGGGGCCACGCGCTGTGCTAGGGCAGCCTCAGGAATGTCATAGTGCACCTGCACATTGTCGCGGAAGCGTACTTTTTGCAGCGCCACGTAGGTTTGCACGAAGGCCAGCTCCTCGGCCAGGGGCACGGTGGGGCGCTCGCGGCTGAGGAGCACATAGCGGTACACATCGGCCAGGCCCTCCACGTAGTGCTGGGCGGGCTCGTTGTGGGGCTCGATGAGGGCGGCCAGGGTATTGAGCGAGTTGAACAGAAAATGCGGGTCGAGCTGCTGGGCCAGGGCATCGAGCTGGGCCTGGGTGCGGGCCCGGGCCAGCTGGTCGGCGCGGCGTAGGTTGGCCTCCCACTGCTCAAACAAATGCCGGCTTTCATAGAGTAGCAGCACGATAAACGTCGATACCAGGTTCAGGCTGATTTCGCGCAGCTCGGCGGCCGCCCCCAAGTGGTAGCCTTGCAGGGCCGCCAGCAGCAGGGCTAGGGCCAGCGAGGCGGCTACTGTGTAGGCCACGCCGGCCGCCGCCAGGCACCAGAGGCGGCGCGCCGTGGCGGCGGGCAGGGGCCAGCGACGGCGCAGCCGCTGCCACAGCTGGCGGTTGCCGAGCCAGAGCGTGACGGTAAACACTAAGGCCACACCATAATCTACCAGCCAGGGCCAGCCCAGCGACTGGCTGTAGCCCCCGCGGGGCACCAGCTCGAGGGCCGCCAGCAGGGGAATACCAAAGAGCAGAAAGCGCCGGTCGTTCATGCGTGCAAAGGTTAGCCGCCGGCGGGCAAGCGCGGCCGCCCGGGCGCCGCTATCTTGCTGGCCCAATGGCGAAGTTATTCGAACGTGGCTGCGGCCGCTGGCTGCGGCTGGGTTTGGTAATAGCTGGCTGGCTGCTGGCTAGCCCAGCGCTGGCCCAGCGCTATCACTATACCGAGCCCGACGAGTTTAGCGGTAAGGTGCTGCCTACTGCCACGGGCAGCATCCTTATTTTTAATAACTTTCAGCAGAGCGGATTGAATTTCAGTGTGCGCTTTGACAAAGAGCGCGTCGAGCCGATTTATGATAACATGGTCTACACCATCAATGGGACCGGTGTCGAGTTTCTGCCGCCGGAGACTGACAGTGCGCCGACCGACTCGCCCGCCGTCATCCTGGCGCGGGTAGTGAACAGCAATGTGAGTGGCGAAGACCATTTTGGCCCCGCCCCTCTGTGGCACGTCGAGTCGGTGGTGCTGCCCGGCATTTACCCGGCGGCTACCCTGTGCTATCAACTCAAAGGCGAGGGGCCAGCGGGACGGGAGCTGCGGTTCATGGCGCTCTATTTTATGCACGGTACCAACGTGCTAGTGCTCGGCTCGCATATGTTGCCCGCCGAAAGCACTGCCGAGGTAAAAGCCCGGCTGTTGCGCACGGCCACCAGCATCACGTTTTCGCCTACGCCCATTAATCCGCCTGCCTCCTATCACCCAGCGGAGTAGCCTGGTGCGCCCCTAGCGCAGGGCCAGCAGCGGGTGCCCGGCCAGCGCCTGGGCCAGCAGCGCGCCCACCGCCGACACGTACAGCGCCGTGCCCAGCCACGTGAGCGCCACCGCCCGGCGCGGCACCCAGCGCCCCAGGGCCCAGCCCAGCAGCGGCAGCGCCTGCAGGGCGTGCATGCCCAGGAAGTGCGCCAGGCGCAAATCGCCGGCCACGGTGCTCCAGCCCAGGCCAGGCAGGCCGGGGCCGCCGTCGGGCGCGCCCACCGTATGCTGTTGGTTATGAATCATAAAACCCCCTAGCACCGAACCTACTAAGAACACCAGCAGCCCCAGCCGCAGGCCCCACACGTAGCCGGCCGGCCCGTGCGGCCGGTAGCGCCAGGCCAGGTACACGGCCCAGATGGTCATGAGGGTATTGACGGCAATAAATACCCCCATCAGCCCAAACAGCGCGCCGTTGAGCGGGCTGCTGGCATTGTAGTGCGAGGTGGTGCCCCGCGCGGCCTGCACAAAAATTACCACCTGCTCGACCACCATACTCACGGCCACGCCCCCGCTGAGGCGGCGCACCGCCCGCTGGGCCGGGGCCGGCAGGTCGGCCAGCAGCCAGGCCAGCGTCCAGGCGTAGGCCACTATCGAAAGCGAAAACTTGAGCGGCTTGGCCCACACCAGCAGCCCCGTTACGTGGTGGTGGTCGAGGGGCAGCAGCACCAGCGCCAGCCCGGCTAGCCCCACGTTCAGCCAGCCGGCGTAGGCCAGCGGCGGGTTCACGCGGCGCAGCACGCGCAGGGCGCCGGCCAGGCGTTGGGCCAGGCCGGGCGTGGCAACGGGGCTAGGGGCCGGCGCACCAAAATCAGCGAGCGAGAGCGTCTTCATGGGTCTGAATAGTAGTAGGTTGCGAAAAAGACTTTTGCCCAAAAACCCGGCGCACACCGAAGTACACCAGCAGCCCCACCGGCCCAAACAGAAACGTGAGGCCTAGCGCCGGCACCAGCGCCCCGTGCGGCACGCCGCGCCGCTGGGCATCGCGCGCTTCCCAGGCCCCGGTAAACAGGTCGAAGCACAGGTAGTGCACCCAGCCCGCCAGCAGCGCCCAGGGGTCGTGAAACAGCGCCGCCACCTGCGCCAGCGAGCCAAAGCCGCCCTCGCCGCCGTGCCCGCCCAGGTAGTGCGTCGTAATGAGCGCCGCGTAGGCCACGGCCAGCCCTAGCGGCCACGCCCCGCTGAGTACCAGCGATTTAGTGACGCGCCAGCGCGGGGCCAGCACCAGCAGCGCCCAGCCCAATAGGGCGAGCGGGTTGGCGAGCGAAAACAGGGAATCGGGCGTGAGCATGGGCTGGCAGTGGGGTAGTAACTGCGTCAAAACTACGGGCCGGCCCGGCCGGCCGCCAGCCTAAACCGGGTGAAGCACCCTGGCCCGCCGGCCAAGCCGCCAGGGGCCGGGGTGAAGCAACCAATTGGTGGCGGGCAGGCTCTTATATTGCCGTACCTGTTTCCACCTCAAGCCGTTACTACCGATGCTGTCGCTGCTACCTGCCCTCACCCTGAGCGCCGCGCTCCACCTGCTGGCCGGGCCCCCGCCCGTTACCCGCTTCAGCGGCCACCTTGCGCACGCGCCGGCCGGCGACACGGTGCGCCTGTTTGTGGGCCCAAAGCGCGCTAAAGCGCCACTCAGCCCCAGCGGCGATTTCCAGTTTGAGTTCAATGACCTGGAAGCCACGACCCCGGTGCACTTTACCTACGCCGGGCAAAGCACCCGCCTCTACCTCATGCCCGGCGACCAGCTGCGGCTGACGCTCGATTTCAAGGACTTCGATAAAACCTTGGTGTACAGTGGCCGGGGCGCCGACGTAAACAACTACTTGGCCCAGGCCCAGTGGAAGTTTGAGTACAGCCCGCCCGGCAACGACCCGCGGCCGATGGATGTGCTGAAGCAAAAGCCCAGCACGACCCCCGCCGAAATGCGCCGCAATGCCGATGCGTTTCGGCAGCAGCGGCGGGCCTTTCTGGCCGAGTATGCCAAGGCGCACCCACTGCCCGCTAGCTTTCGCCACGAGGCCGAGTTTGGTATCGACCTGGCCTGGGGCACACAGCTGCTCAACTACCTGGCAATCAGCCGGGCCCAAAGCACGGCGGAGGCGGGGCCCAACCAGCCCGTAGACCCGGCGTATTTCAGCTTTGTGCAGCAGCTGCCGCTGCGCGAGCTGGGCCAGCACATGCGCGGCCTCGATGAAAACACGGCCGTGGCGCAGTTTCTCTACGCCTACCAGGACCGCCTGGTACCCAGCGGCAAGCTCAGCACCGACCCTGCCGAGGGGCCGCGCCTCTACAAGCTAGCCACGCAGGAGCTGGGTGAAGGCAAAACCCTCAATATGGCCATGCAAATGCTAATGGGCTGGAAAATAGATGCTGATGTGGCAGGCGCACAGGTATTTTATCGCACCTTCCGGCAGCACAACGCCGACTCGACCCTGGCCCGCGGCCTGCGTCTGAGCATGGCCAAGAAATTAACCCTGAGCCCCGGTAAGCCCGCCCCCGCCTTCACGCTGCTCGATAATATGGGCAAAGCCGTATCACTCAGCGATTTCAAGGGTAAAGTAGTGTACCTCGACTTTTGGGGCACGTGGTGCGGCCCCTGCATGAAGGAAATGACTGAGTCGGCCCCCGCGCTGAAAAAGCAGTTTGAGGGCCGCGACGTAGTATTCCTCTACGTGTCGCAGGGCGACCCCGAAGACCGCTGGAAGCAGACATTGGTCGACAAGCAGTTTATCAGCGCCAACAGCGTGCACCTGCGCGAGCCCCGCGAATCGCGGCAGGTGGCCATCGACTACCAGGTAAACCAATGGCCTACCTACTGGCTCATCGGCCGCGACGGCCGCATTGTCGACGCGCAGGCCCCGCGCCCGTCTGATGGCCCCAAAACCGTGGCCGCCATCGAAGCCGCCCTCAAGCCCTAGCCGCGCCCCGGCGGCGGGGCAGGGGCCCTCGTTATCTTTGCGGGGCCAAGGCTACGGCCAGCTTCGCTATGGGTGCTATGTTACAGGTTTGGGCCCTAGGGCGCGCGTTTATTCGGTGGCGAAAGCTGCTGCTGCTCAGTGGGCTGCCGCTGGCGGCGGCGGCCCAGCGCCCGGCCCCGCCGCCGTTTAAAGCGCCCGCGTTTCGGGGCGGGGCGGCGCCCGCCCCGGCGGCCGGCACCACCACCGTAAGCGGCCACGTAGACGAGCCTACCGCTAGGGTCATCAGCCTCAGCTATGGGCCCGACTGGCGCGGCCACCTCACCCAAACGGTGGAGGCCCGCCTCACTGCGCAAGGCAATTTCCGGCTGGTGCTGCCCCGGCTGGCCGCGCCCGCCGAGGTGCGCCTGGGCTACGACAACACGTATGCCACGCTCTACCTCGAGCCCGGCGACGACCTGCGCCTGACTTTCGACCCTAGCCGGCTTGAACAAACCCTGGCCTTTACCGGGCGCGGCGCCAATGCCAACAACTACCTGACCCAAAGCGCCCTGGCCGCCAGCCAGGACGATGAAGCCGGCCGCACGCCCGACGCCCGCGCCGGCCGCCTCAGTGCCGCCGACCTGCGCCGCACCGCCGATGCCTACCGCCAGCGGCGGCTGGCCGCCCTGGCAGCCTACGCGGCGGCCAGGCCCCTGCCCGCCGCCTTCATGCGCCAGCAGCGCCAGGCCCTCAGCGATGAGTGGGCCAGCTCGCTGCTCAGCTACTTCTCGCGGCAGTCGGCCGAGCGGCGCCAGGGCGGCTACGCCACGCTGCCGGTGGGCTACTACGATTTTTTGGGCGAGCTGCGGCTGGCTAATCAGGATTCGGCCCTGACCCAGAGCGCCTTCCAGAGCCTGCTGATGACCTATGGCTTCACCCAGCTCAACGACGAGGACGGCAACCTGCCTACCGGCCGCGAGGCCGGCCGCCGCCTCTACCAGCGCGCTACCGAGGCCTTGGGCGATGGCCGCGTGCGCGACGTGGCCGTGGGCCAGTACCTGCTGGGCAAGGTCGAGAGCGAGCACACCGATATCCGGCCGCTGCTGCCCGATTTCCGGGCCCACAACCATGACTCAACCATTGCCCGCGCCGTGCGCCAGGCCGTGCGCGCCCACCTGGCTCTGGCCAACGGCCAGCCCGCGCCCGACTTTACCCTCCTCGATGCCAGTGGCAAAAAAATAGCGCTCAGCAGCCTGCGGGGTAAAATTGTGTACCTCGATTTCTGGGCTACCTGGTGCGCGCCCTGCCTGGCCGAGATGCCGGCCAGCCTGGAGCTGCGCAAAAAGTTTGCGGGCCGCGACGTGGTCTTCCTCTACGTATCGCTCGATAGCCAGGCCGTCGACTGGCAAAAGTACCTGGCTACCAAGCAGGTGGCCAGCCCCAATGCCGTGCAGCTGCACGATGGCGGCGCCTTCGATGGCCCCGCGCCCAAGGCGTTCAACGTGCAATCTATCCCGAGCTACTGGCTCATTGGGCGCGATGGCCGCATTATCGCCAACAACCCGCCCCGGCCCTCCACCAGCCCGGCCATCGACACGGCCCTCGAGCAGGCACTGAAACCTTAGGGCCGGCTAGTCGGTTGAGCCCCTCCAGGTTAACTACAGGTTTACTATAATATTAACGGGCAGCGCGCGCAGCGCGTATTACCCAGGGTAGAAGTTACGTTATTTGGTTGTGTTTAATACTCAAGTAGTTTGGTTGCGCCGGTGGGCTAGCTGGCGTTGGCTGTGGGCCGTGCTGCTGGCGCTGGGCCTGGCCCGGGCGGCCAGCGCGGCCCCGCCCGCGCCCGCCGATTCGCTGCGGCCCGGCCTGGTGTTTACCAAGCGCCGGCTGGTGGTGCAGATTGACTCGCGCTACTCCATTATCAACAGCCACTTTTCCATTATCAATGGCCTGAAGCTGGGCCTGGAGTGGCGAGGGCGGGTGCGCACCGGCGCGGCGTTTTACTTTCTCAGCAGCCGCATCCCCACGCGCCTTGAGCCACCCGACAATGCCGCCGACGAGCCCGATGCCACCCTGCGCTTCTACAACGTGGCGCTCTACGGCGAATACGTGGTGCTCGAAAACCCACGCTGGGAGCTGGATGCCAACTTGCAGAGCGGCATGGGCGCCGTGCGCGTCGAGTACACCCGCGACGACCCCACGGGCACCCGCACGCGCACCCCGCGCGATTTTATTGCCCTGGTCGAGCCCTCGGTAGCGGCCGAAATGCGCCTCTTTTCGTGGGCTAGCCTGGGTGCGGGCGCGGGCTGGCGCCAGCCGCTGTTCGTGGATGAGGTAGTGCGCCGCGAAATCAGCGGCCCCATCTTTTACCTGCGGGCCAAGATTCTGGTCGCACCCCTGCTGCGCATCAAACGCAACCACGAGCCGCTGTTTTCGCAGAAAGACATGCGCGCCCACGGCGTCAATACCCGCACGCGCCGCCGCTTCTACGGCGAGTAGGCATGGGCTAGGGCCTTATTTGCCAGTGGTATAGGTAAAGCCTACGGTGAGGTTGGTGTTGAGCGGGCTGCGGTTTTCAACCGCCACGCTCTCGTAGGAGTAGGCGTAGCTGGCCGTGAGGGCCAGGTGCCGGCTCACGCCAAAGCTGAGGCTGCTGGTTGAGTTAATGCGGTAGTCGCCATTAAAATCTTGCAGCGAGGGCTGGTAAAAAGCCAGCGTTGTAAACACCACCGGCCCCTTGCCAAAGCGCAGCTTCAGGCGCGTGGAGCCGCGCGGCACCTGCCGCAGCAGCCCTTCGAGGTACTGCGTGTGCTCATAAAGAAAGAATTGGCTCAGCGTTACTTCGTTCTGCAGCGAGTCGTGGTAGAACTGGTAGCCCACGCCCACGCCGCCCACCAGGCGCCGCGCAATGGCGCGCAGGTTGCTTTGCCCGCCTTCGGCCAGGGCGTAGTACTTGAGCCGGCCCACCTGGTAGGCCGGCGTGAAGAGGCCTAGCAGCTCGCGCTCGCGCAGCAGGCCGTCCTGCTTGCCGTAGCTGAAGTTGAAGGCCGCCGGCAGCAGCCAGTGCTTGCCCAGCGCCAGGTTGGCGGTGTGGCTGGTGGTGAGGTAGATGCGCTCGACCGTGCCGGTGCTGTAAATGCCCGTGAGCGCCGCCGTATAGCGCACCCCCGAGCCGCTCACATTATAGGTTTCAAACTCGGAGGAGGGCAGCCCGCTCGCGCCGCTGCCGCTAGGGGCCACTATGGGCGCCGCCGTCGTGTCGGCCGCCGGCGCACTGGTCGCGGTCGAGTCCGGGATGGTCTGGGCCCCGGCCTGGCCAGGCCGCGCCAGGCTAGCCACCAGCAGGCTGCCTGCCAGCAGCGGCAGGCGCCACCCAGAAAGAAAGAAAAAGTGACTCATGCAGTAGAAGCGTTAAAAGCTGAGGGCTAAAAGTTAAAAATCTGATGGTGTAGAATTTAACTGTTAGCTCTCAGCTTAAAACCTTTTTCAATCAGCTTGGGGCTTAGCGTTCGCGGCGCGGGGCTTCGATGCCGCGCAGCGTAGCCCCGCGGTCGAGCTTGCCCGACCCCGTGGCCCGGAAAGCGGGCACGTACACCACGGCCTTGGGCAGCTCGTACTTGCCCAGGCGGGCGGTGAGCAGGCCTAGCAGGCGCTTTTCGAGGGGGCTGGCTAGGGGCTCGCCCTCCACGTAGGCCGTCACGGCCTGGCCGAGGCGCTCATCGGGCCGGCCCGCCACGAAGGTGCGGCGGTTCTGGCCCAGCTCGGCCAGGGCCACGTCGAGCACCAGCTCCACTTTTTCGGCCTGCACCTTCACGCCGCCCGAGTTTATCACAAAATCAGCCCGTCCCAGCCAGTCGAACGTGTGCTTGTCAACAAGGTCAATGCGGTCGTTGGTGATGATGAGCTTGTCGTCGGTCACGTCGCCGCGCACCGTGAGGCAGCCGCGCTCGTCCTGGCCCAGGTGCAGGCCCGGCAGCACCCGAAAGTGGGGGCTGGCCTCGGGCCCGTTGAGGCGGCGCAGCGCCATGTGCGAGGCCGTTTCGGTCATGCCGTAGGTCAGGTACACGGGCACTTTCAGCTTCTGAACCTCACTCAACAAGCTCGGCTCCACGGGCGCGCCGCCCACTAAAATGGCCCGCATTTTATTGAGCCGGCCGGCCCGCCCGGCGGCCAGCACGGCCCGCATTTGCAGGGGCACGAAGGCCGCAAAATCAAACACCGCGTCGGCCGGCACGAAGTCAAATGGGTCGGCGTGGGGCTCCACTACGGTCAGGCGCATGTGGCGCTCCAGGCCGCGTACCAGCATCATTTTGCCCCCGATAAAGTCACAGTTCAGGCACACCAGCGCCCGGTCGCCGGGCCCCAGGTCGAAGTAGTCGCCGGTGCGCGCGGCCGAGGCGGCTAGCTGCCGCCGCTTCAGCGTGATAAGCTGCGGCTGGCCGGTGCTGCCCGAAGTGCGCAGCCCAAACTCGTGGGCGCCCGTGAGCCACTGGCGCAGCAGCTCCAGCACCTTGGCCTCGTAACCGTTGAGGTTGGTGTGCGGGTTGGGCGTTTGCTGAATGCTGTCGTAGCTGAACTCGCGGCCGTTGAGCAGGAGCGAGGTGGGGAGGTTTTCGGACATAAAGCAAAGTTATTCGCCGGCCGCGCGGCACACGCGCTCGGCTACCTGGTCGGAGAGCCACATGCCAGCCGTGCGCAGCTCCTCAAGCAGCGGGCGCACGGCTGGAATAATACCCCGCTTTTTTGCCAGCACCAGCAGGCCCGCCGTACCCGTAAAAGCCAGGGCTAACTGGTTGGCCGCCCGCCGGGCCGCATTATCATCGAGTATCAGGAAGCAATCGGATAATTCGAGGGCCAGCGCTAGGGCACTGTGCTCGCCCGCATCGAGTTGGTAGGCGGTAAGGGCCGTAGGCTGCGGCTGCATGGGAGCTACTATTTGCAGCCAGGAGGGTAGGCTAGCGCCATACTCGGCCGCTACGGTCGGTGTAACCAGGTTCACAGCAAATAGTTGCCGCAATAAGCTCAGCTGGCCGATTTTAGCGAGCAGTATCAGGCAGCTCGCGTCCGAGATAACGCTGGATGGAAGCGAGGTCTTCGTCAAAATCAGTCTCTGAGTAAGTAGCTAGCGGCGAGAAGCCGTATTTTCCCATTTGCTCGATGAACTCGCGTCGCCCAATGCCAACCAGCGCGGCGGCGGCGGCGGTGGAAAGCAACCCTTTGGTGTAAAGCGTCCCCGCTAGCTCCATTTTCAAATCGTGTTCTTGCTGAGGAGTAAGCTCGTGCGGGATGTCGATGGTGAGCGTTTTCATACCTGAAAAATACGCGCTAGCCCTTAATTCGTTCCGGTTACCGCCCATACTCATACACCACGTAGCCCCAGGGCTCCACCTTCCAAGGCTTGGCAGTTAGCGGCTCGGTGGTGTACATAAACAGGTTGTAGGGCCGGCCTTGCAAGGCTTTTTCCTGCACACTGATAGTCTGCTCCTTATTCGACAAATTCAGGATAACCAGCACCTTCTTGCCCGCCTTTTCGCGCACGTAGGCATACACGGCCCGGTCGTCGCCCACGCTCACTTTGCGGAAGGCGGCATCGGCGGCCAGGGCGGGGTTACGCTTGCGCAGGGCTAGCAGCGTTTGGTAAAACTTGGCTCGCTGGTACTTGCCAAAGGTCATCGGGTCCTTGTCGAAAAACTTGAGCGGGCGCAGCACCGGCTCTTCCTGCCCGCTGTAGATGAGGGGTACGCTGTTGGCCATCGTTTGGGTAAACACCGCGAAGGGCGCGTGCACCCGGCCCGGGAAGCTGCCGTAATCAGCTTTGTTCCAGGTGTTTTCGTCGTGGTTGCTGGTGAAGTACATCTCAATCGTGCCCTTCGGGTACATGCTCTGCCAGCCGCGGTACACGCTGTCGAGGGCCGTGGCGGGGCGCTTGCCGGCCGCTACCTTCTCCATCGCCTTAAACATGTGCCAGGGGTACACCGCGTCGAAGCCGTTGCGGGGCAGGTAGGCGCTGTCGCCCTCGGCCAGCATAAACAGGCTCTTGCTCTGGCGCAGCGTTGGGATGGCGCGCTGCCAGAAGCTAGCCGGCACGTTCCAGGCCACGTCGCAGCGGAAGCCGTCGATGTTGCTGGTTTTCACCCAGTAGCGCATGGCGGCAATCATGCTGTCCTGCATCTCGGGGTTTTTGTAGTCGAGCTGCTTGGTGTCGTCCCAGTCGAAGGCCACGGCGGGCTGGCCCTCCTTGTTCTTCACGAAGAAATTGGGGTGCTGGGTCAGCCAGCGGTTGTCGGCGCCGGTGTGGTTGGGCACCCAGTCGATAATCACCTTCATGCCCTTGGCGTGGGCGGCCTGCACCAGGCGCTGCCAGTCGGCCATGCTGCCGTACTCGGGGTTGAGCTTGGTGTAGTCAGCCACGGCGTAGTAGCTGCCCAGGCTGCCCTTGCGCGCCACCTTGCTGATGGGGTTAAGGGGCATAAACCACAGGGTTTCCACGCCCATTTTTTGCAGGCGGTCGAGGTGCTTGGCAAAGGCGTTGAGCGTGCCTTCGGGCGTGTACTGGCGCACGTTCACCTCGTAGATGTTACCCTGCATTATCCAGGCGGGGTGCGCGGCCGGCGCAGGGCTAGCGGGCGGGGGGAGCGCTGGCTGCGCAAACGCCCGGGAAAGGCAGCAAAAGCTTAGTAAAGCTAAAAGGAGATGTTTTTTCATGGCAGCGGCGAAGAAGTAGAAGTTGCAAAGTAAGTACAGGCTGCCGGGTCTGTTAGCCAGAATAAGGTGAGTGAGTACTTGCTTTTTACTAAAAAATCCCGTATAATTACCTCGCTCACTAGCTCCACCCGCCATGCAAGCCCACCCGACTTCCGCCCCCGAATCGGTACCAGCTACCGGAAGTATTTCCGCCGCCGCAGTGGCACCCTGCCCCATCCTGGCCGCCGTGAAAGCCCGCGCCAAAGCGCTGAAAAAAATCCGTAAGCATGAAAACAAGCGGCTCTTTCTGGGCTGGTGCTCGTGCCTGCATGCGCTGGGTTTCAGCTTCTAAAAAAGCCGGAATATTACGCGCCTCAAAGCCCGGCTGCTAGCTGGCTAGTGCGTCGGCTGGGCTTTAAGCTGCTTTATCAGCGCCTTCATTTCCCCGATTTCCCGCTTTTGGGTGGCGATGATGCCATCGGCCAGCTTGCGCACCTCAGGGTTCTGGATGGAAGCGCGCTCGCTGGTGAGAATGGCAATGGAATGGTGCGGAATCATGGCCTCCATCCAGCGCGTGTCGTCGACAAACGACTGGGTGCGCATCAAAAAGTAGACTACTACAAACAGCACGCTGCCCGCGCCGCCGATAAATAAGTTGAGTTCGCGCCTAGGGTACATCGCGCCCATAAAACCCAGCATGATAAGGCCCATCGGCACCACCATCAGGCACGTCATGTAAAAGCGCATCAGGCTGAAATACACGTGGTCCCACTCGTACGTGTTCAGGTACATCACCACGTACATGATGCCGAATGACGCGGCGAGCATCAGAAAAAAGCGGGGGTAGTGGTTTTGCGACATAGGCTGGCCAGACTGCATAGCACAAGGAGGTTAAGTGAAAACTAGCCCTTGCTAACGCCTCGCTACGCCCCAGGTTATGCGCTTGCCGCCAAGCAGCTTGTATCGTAAGTACCCACTGCACGCAGTGCAGGTAAAGGATAAGTCATTAACCAATAGGCAAATAGGGCATAATGCGAAAAGCGTACAGAATTGCCGCCCAGGCGGCAATTCTGTACGCTCTCCATCCAAAACCTACACGCGAACCGCGCCTACGCTACGGAAATTTCGGAAACTTCGAGAAGTCGGGCTGGCGCTTCTCCAGGAAGGCATTTTTGCCTTCCTTGGCTTCCTCACTCAGGTAATAGAGCAGCGTGGCGTTGCCGGCCAGCTCCTGAATACCGGCCTGGCCATCAAGCTCGGCGTTGAAGCTCGATTTGAGCATACGCAGGGCTAGCGGGCTCTTCTGCAGTATCTTGTGGCACCAGGCCACGGTGGTTTCCTCCAGTTTATCGAGCGGCACTACTTTATTTACGAGGCCCATGTCGAGGGCTTCCTGGGCATCGTATTGGTCGCAGAGGAACCAGATTTCGCGGGCTTTTTTCTGGCCCACAATGCGCGCCAGGTAGCTAGCCCCAAAGCCACCGTCGAACGAGCCCACGTTGGGGCCGGTCTGGCCAAAACGGGCGTTGTCGGCCGCCACGGTCAGGTCGCACACCACGTGCAGCACGTGGCCGCCCCCGATGGCCCAGCCGGCCACCATCGCAACCACAGGTTTGGGTATGCTGCGAATCATCTTCTGCAAGTCGAGCACGTTGAGGCGGGGCACGGCGTCGCCGCCCACGTAGCCGCCGTGGCCACGCACACTCTGGTCGCCGCCCGAGCAGAAGGCCCGCCCGCCCTCGCCGGTGAGGATGATGACGCCGATATCGGTGCGGTTGCGGCAAATGTCCATCGCCTCAATCATCTCATCCACCGTGAGCGGCGTGAAGGCGTTGTGCACCTGCGGCCGGTTGATGCTGATTTTAGCAATGCCTCCGTGCTGGGAGAAAATGATTTCCTGGAACTCCTTAATCGGGGTCCACTCAATGGGTTCAGACATAAGTAAAGTAGAAAAGCTCAGCGAACCTCGGCGACAACCACTGCGTACCTCAGCGGTAACTTGCCAGAGGTCGTTTGGGAAGTTACCGCCGAGGTTCGCTGAGAAAAATTAAGAAAATGCCGCTCTCACGGCGGCGCGGTATTCTTCAAAAAAGGCGGCGTTGGTTTTAGAATCGGTGAAGATTTCCAGCACTGCCGCGCCGCTTTCGGCTGCAAAGAAAACCGGCAGCGCGGTAGTAAGCTCTTCAAGCGACGACACCGGCAGGTAGCGCAGGTTGAAATCGCGGCACAAATTCTCGGCCGTGAGGGCCTGGTGGGTTTCAAAAAACTCGGCTAGCTCGGGCTGCTGGCGCGGCCCGTCGATGAGCCGAAAAATGCCGCCGCCGTGGTTGTTGAACAGCATCACCCGCAGGTTGGGCGCAGGGTAGTTGTGCCAGAAGGCGTTGCGGTCGTAAAAAAACGCTACGTCGCCGGTGAGCAGCACCACCGGCCGCTCGGGCTGGGCTAGGGCCGCGCCCACGGCCGTGCTGGTGCAGCCATCGATGCCGCTGGTGCCCCGGTTGGCAAAAACCTCGATTTGCTGGTCATCGGGCAGGCCCAGAATATTGGCGTAGCGCACGGCCATGCTGTTGGCCAGGTGCAGCGCCGTATCGTCGGGCAGGTTGGCCAGGGCTAGCCGGAAGGCCGCAAACTCGTTGAACGGCTGGTCGTCGGCGGCGAAAAACTGGCTCAGGAAGGTAATAGCGGCCGTTTCGGCGAGCGGCCAGGTAAGGCTGGCGGCGGGCTCGCTCGGTAGCGGTTCCAACTGGGCTAGTGGCGCGGGCGCCTCGGTTGCGTCCGGGTCGTCCGTCACCTTCTGGGCTTCCCGCAGGCTGAGAAAAGAAACCGGCTGCGGGCTGGCCGCTCGGTTATAATCCTTGGTTTCGGAAACCGCCAGCTGCTGAAAAAACACGGCTGGTTGCACCCGAATAACCCGCGTGAGGCTGCGGAAGGTATCGGCCGCCTCGCCGGCGGCTTGCAGGTGCCAGTGCTGAGCAGGCGCGGCCGCGCGCAAAAACAGCTTCAGGCTTTTGGAAATCAGCGACTGGCCGAAGGTGATGAGCAGGTCGGGCTGCAGGCCGGCTTTTTGCGCGGGCGACAGGCCGGCCAGAAAAACGTCGTGGTGCCGCACGGCGGGCACGTCGCCCAGGTTGGCAATGCTGTCGGCCACCACCGCCACTTGCCGCGCCTGGGCAAACTCGTAGAGCGCAGCCGCCAGGCTAGGGCTGTCGGCCTGCTGGCCGGCCACCACCAGCACCCGGCCCGCATCGCGCAGCTGGCGGCGCAAATCCAGAATTTCGGCCGGCGGCAGAATGGTATTCGAGTGGTCGTCGCGAATAATTTTAACGTCGGCCTCGTAGTCCATTTCCTCGCCCGCCTGGGGGTAGAACGGCTCGCGCAGCGGCACATTCACGTGCACCGGCCCGGCCGGGCCCGCCAGGGTCAGGTTGATGGCCTCGTTGAGAATGCGCTCGCCGTGCCACTTGGCATCGGCATGGGCGGTGTCGGCCGGAAAGTCAAACGTGCCCTTGGCGTGCGCGCCGTACAGGTTGCGCTGCCGGATGGTCTGGCCGTCGAGCTGGTCTATCCACTCGGGCGGGCGGTCGGCGGTGAGCACGAGCAGCGGAATCTGTTGAAAAAACGCTTCGGCCACGGCGGGTGCGTAGTTGAGGCCGGCCGTGCCACTGGTGCACACCAGCACCACCGGCCGGCGCGTGGCCTGCGCAATACCCAGGCCGATGAAGGCGGCGGCCCGCTCGTCGGGCACCACGCGCAGCTTGCCCCGGTAGGCCGGGTGCCGCGCAAAGGCCAGCGTGAGCGGCGCCGAGCGCGAGCCGGGCGACAGCACAACGTCGGTAATGCCGTGCCGGGCGCAGATTTCGGCAATGTTAAAAACGGCTTGGATATTTTGCATGGAAAAGGAATAACGTCAAAAACGGTTGTCGTGCTGACGAAGGAAGCATCTTGTCAGGACTAAGACCATTTAGCTTGTTTCTAACGGCTGCAAACCTGACAAGATGCTTCCTTCGTCAGCATGACAAACGTTTTAAGTACAGACTCCTAGTGTAGAATCGCCCCCACGGTTTGCAGCTTCAGCTCGGTTTCCTGCCACTCGCGGCTAGGGTCTGAGTCGATGGTGAGGCCGGTACCGGCGTAAAGGATGGCCTCGGTGGGCCGCAGTTGCAGGCAGCGCAGGTTTACGTAGAGGCGCGCCACGCCGGGGCCCGCCACGTTTACCGGCCCCAAAAAGCCGCTGTAGTAGGCGCGGTCGTAGCCCTCGTGGCGGTGCAAGAAGGCTAGCGCCGCCACCTTGGGCATGCCGCCCACGGCCGAGGTAGGGTGCAGTAGCCGCAGCATATCGGTGCCCAGCGAGGCGGGCGAAGGGACGTTTTTCAAATCGACCTCAAAGTCGGTGCGCAGGTGCAATAGTTGCCCGGCCACGGCCGTGCGCGGCCCCGCCTCGTGGTATTCGCGCAGGCGCAGCTGCTTGAAGCAGCTCACGATGTAGCGCGCCACCAAGGCCTGCTCCTCAATTTCCTTCTGCCGCCAAATGGCATCCTGGGGGCTGCGGCCGGCCACCAGCGGCTGCGTGCCGGCCAGGGCCATGGTATGAAAAAAGCCATCGGCCGTGACCTCGGCCAGCACCTCGGGCGACACGCCCAGCCAGGTGCCCACGCCCGGCACACTCACCAAGGACACGAAAGCGCGCGGGTTGTGCTGGCTTAGCTCGGCAAAGGCCCCTAGCGGGTCGAACCCCGCCGGCAGCGGCCGGTGCGCCACGCGCGAGGTCACTACTTTCACCACTTCTTCGGCCGCAATGGCGGCCACGCCGGTGCGCACCAGCTGGGTGTACTCGGCCTCGGTGGCAGCGGGCGGGGCGGGCTGCGGGCTGTAGTGCCAGGCCAGCGCGGGCGGTGTGGGCAGGGCTAGCCAGGCCGTGATGTTGGGCACTAGCGCGCGGGCGGCGGGCGCAATGCTCACCGTATCGGGCCGGGCCAGGTCATACTGCACATCGGCGGGCAGAAAAAGCGCCGGGTTGTGGTCCGAATCGCGAAACGGAAAAAACGCGAAGCCGGCCGGCGCCTGGGCGTCGAGCGCGGGTGGCAGGCCCGTGTAAGTGGCTTCTAAAGAGCGCGCTATCAGCAGGCGCGGGTGGCTAGCCCCCGGCTCGCGCCAGATGGCCAGCGGCCGGCCCGTGCGCAAGGCACCCGCCGCCAGGTGGCGCAGGCGGGCCCACGCATCGGGGCCGGCCGTGGCGGCGGGCCAGGAAAGGAGCCGGGGTTCTGCCGCTTGCATCAGGCCTGTTTTTCGGTGGCGGCGGGCAGGTCAATCACGGCCATCGTGATGCGGCTGATGCACACCAGCGCCCCCGTCTCTTCGTGCGTGATGCGGATTTCCCACACCTGCGTAGTGCGGCCTACGTGCAGGGCCGTGGCCCGGCCGCGCACCCAGCCCGCGCGCACCCCTTTGATGTGGTTGGCGTTGATTTCGAGGCCCACGCAGGCCTGGCGCGTCACATCGATGCGGGTGGCGGCCCCGATGCTGCCCAGCGTTTCGGCCAGGGCCACCGAGGCGCCGCCGTGCAGCAGGCCCATGGGCTGGTGCGTGCGGCCATCCACGGGCATGCGCCCTTCGAGGTACTGGTCGGTGATGGCGGTGAGTTCAATGCCCAGCGCATCGGCTAGGGTGGGGCGGTGCGAAACCCAGGTTTTTACGTCGTCGAGCGTCATGTAGTGCGTGGTGCTTGTAGTGGTGCTTGGTCTGGACTACTTGGCTGGGCGGTAGCAAAAAAATGCCGTCAAGCACCATACCCCCCTAACTAAGCACCGAATTCCAACCCGTACTTTACGGCATTGTTCGGCAAAACTACTTCGCCCACGCCCGTGCCAGTTCAGCAGCTTTACCTTCTTCGCCACGGCCAGACCGACTTCAACGTGCAAGGCATTGTGCAGGGCAGTGGCGTCGACTCGGACCTCAACGCGCGGGGCCGCCAGCAGGCCGCCCAGTTTTGGGCTGCTTACAAGGACCTACCGTTTGCCCGCGTGTACACGTCTAAGCTCAAGCGCACGCGGCAGTCGGTGCAGCAGTTTATCGAGGCCGGCCTGCCGCACGAGGCCCACGCGGGCCTGAACGAAATAAGCTGGGGCACCCGCGAAGGCACCCGCATCACGCCCGCCGAAGACGCCGAATATGCCCGCGTGCTGGCGGCCTGGCAGGCCGGCGACGACCACGCCCGCCTGCCCGGCGGCGAAAGCCCGGCCGAGGTCGCTGCCCGCCAGCGCCCGTTTATCGAGCTGCTGCACAGCCGGCCCCAGGATGAAATGGTGCTGGTGTGCCTGCACGGCCGCGCCCTGCGGGTGCTGCTGTGCCAGCTGCTAGGCTACCCGCTGCGCTACATGGATGGCTTTGAGCATCAGAACCTCTGCCTCTACAAGCTGCACTACGTGGACGGGCGCTATACCATTCGCAATTTTTTGGACGTAAGTCACTTGGCGCCTGCTTCCTAACTTAGGCTGCCCACTTGGCCGTACCGGCCAATTGTTTCCCCACATTTTGGCGGCTAATTTTGGCCTCCAATCCCAACCTGCAACTCCGATGGCCGAAATTATCAAAATGCCGAAAATGAGCGACACGATGACCGAAGGGACCATCGCGGCCTGGCTCAAGAAAGTAGGCGACAAAGTGAAGTCGGGCGACATCCTGGCCGAAGTCGAGACCGACAAGGCCACCATGGAACTCGAAAACTACGAAGACGGCACCCTGCTCTACATCGGCCCCAAAGAGAAAGACTCCGTACCCGTAGATGGCGTGCTGGCCATTGTGGGCAAAGAAGGCGAAGACATTTCGGGCCTGCTGGGCGGCCAGGCTGGGGCTAGCGCGCCCCCGCCAGCGGCTGCGCCGGCCCCCGCCGCGGCCCCAACTCCAGCGCCCGCCCCGGCGCCCCAGGCTGCGGCCCCCGCGCCGGCCCCTGGTGCCCCCGCGGCCCCGGCCGCGTCCGCCAATGGCAAGAAAGCCACCGTGGTGCGCATGCCGAAAATGAGCGATACCATGACCGAAGGCACCATCGCCGCCTGGCTGAAAAAGGTAGGCGACAAGGTGAAGTCGGGCGACGTGCTGGCCGAAGTCGAAACCGACAAGGCCACCATGGAACTCGAAAACTACGAAGACGGCACCCTGCTCTACACCGGCCCTAAGGAAGGCGAAGCCGTAGCCGTCGATGGCGTGCTGGCCATTATTGGTGAGGAAGGTGCTGATATTCAGGCCCTGCTGGGCGGCCAGAGCGGCGGTGCCGCCCCGGCGCCCGCCGAAGCTGCCCCAACTGCCGCCGCGCCCGCCGCGGCAGCGGCCCCGGCCGCCGCACCGGCCGAGAGCACCGGCCGCCTGCTAGCCTCGCCGCTGGCCAAAAGCATTGCCAAAGACAAGGGCGTAGACCTGCGCCAGATTAAAGGCAGCGGCGAAAACGGCCGCATTGTAGCCCGCGACCTCGAAAACGCACAGCCCCAGGCAGCCCCGGCCGCAACTCCGGCGGCCGCGCCGGCCTCGGCCCCCAGCGAATACATTCAGGCGGCTTTGCCCGAGCAGCCGGCCGCCGCCAAGCCCGCCGCCGCTCCGGCCCCGGCCGCTGCCGAAGGCACCTACACCGATACCCCGGTGTCGCAGATGCGCAAGGTGATTGCCAAGCGCCTGTCGGAGAGCCTGTTTACGGCGCCGCATTTCTATCTCACGATGGAAATTCTGATGGACAAGGCCATGGAAACCCGCGTGAAGCTCAACGAGCTGTCGCCGGTGAAGCTCTCGTTCAACGACATGGTAATCAAGGCCTCGGCCGTGGCCCTGAAGCAGCATCCGGCCATCAACTCGTCGTGGCTCGGCGACCGCATTCGCCAAAACAAGGTGGTGAACATCGGCGTGGCCGTGGCCGTGGACGAAGGCCTGCTGGTGCCCGTTATCCGCAACGCCGATGGCAAAGGCATGTCGCAGATTGCCACCGAGGTGAAAGAGCTGGCCGGCAAAGCCAAGAGTAAGAAGCTGCAACCCGCCGAGTGGGAAGGCAGCACCTTCACCATCTCGAACCTGGGTATGTTCGGCATCGACGAGTTCACGGCCATCATCAACCCGCCCGATGCCTGCATCCTGGCAGTGGGCGGCATCAAGCAAACCGCCGTGGTGAAGAATGGCGAGCTAGCCATCGGCAACATCATGAAGGTGACGCTGAGCTGCGACCACCGCGTGGTAGACGGCGCCACCGGCGCGGCCTTCCTCCAAACCCTGAAAGGCTTGCTGGAAGACCCCATGCGCATGCTCATCTGAGGCCAGGGCTAGCTGCTAAGCTGGCTTTTATGAAGATGCAAAGTTATAAAAACAGCCCTTCGGGGCTGTTTTTTGTTTTTAGGCCGGGTGCTTTCCGGGCTAGGGTGCTTGCATAGGGGAGAGCTGCTTGGGTGGCCCGCACGAAGTTGGCAGCCAGGCCCGTGAGGCAACATCCCTGGCCTTGGCCAAGGGCGTGCGGCGGCTTCTGGTGCTAGGGCCGGGGGCTTGGCCAGGGCTTTTTTTAAATCAAATGGGGCCGGTGGCCGGTTATCAGCCGCTTATCTTTTTGTAAAAAGCTTATGGCTTCCAACGCCCTTTTTTCGCCGTTTTCACTGAAATCGCTACAGCTCAAAAACCGCATTGTGATGGCGCCCATGACCCGGTCGTTCTCGCCGGGTGGCGTGCCGGGCGCCGATGTGGCCGCCTATTACCGCCGCCGGGCCGAGGGCCAGGTGGGCCTGATTCTGACCGAAGGCACCGTGGTCGAGCGCCCGGCCTCGTCTAACGACCCTAACATCCCGCACTTCTACGGCGAGGTGGCCCTGGCGGGCTGGCAGCACGTAGCCGAGGAAGTGCACGCGGGCGGCGGCAAAATTGGCCCGCAGCTCTGGCACATGGGTGTGATGAACGAGCACCGCTCGGGCTGGACGCCCGCGCAGCCCTTCGAAGGCCCGTCGGGCCTGGTGGCACCCGGCGTAGCCAAGGGCAACGCCATGACGGAGAACGATATAACCGATACCATCGCCGCCTTCGGCCGGGCCGCCGCCGATGCCAAGCGCCTGGGCTTCGACTGCCTGGAGCTGCACGGCGCCCACGGCTACCTCATCGACCAGTTTTTCTGGCAGGGCCTCAACCAGCGCACCGATGCCTACGGTGGCCCCGACCTGCCTGGCCGCAGCCGCCTGGCCGTGGAACTGGTGCGCGAAGTGCGCCGGCAGGTGGGCAACGACTTCGTTATCAGCCTGCGCCTCTCGCAGTGGAAGCAGCAGGACTACAACGTGAAGCTAGCCCACACGCCCGCCGAAATGGCCGCCTGGCTTACGCCCCTGGCCGAAGCCGGCGTAGATATTTTTCACTGCTCGCAGCGCCGCTTCTGGGAGGCCGAGTTTGAGAACCAAGACTCCGATTTGAACTTCGCCGGCTGGGTGAAAAAGCTAACCGGCCAACCCACCATGACGGTGGGCTCGGTGGGGCTGTCGGGCGAGTTTCTGGCGGGCTTCGCGGGCGAAGCCTCGGTGCCCAATGCGCAATCGCTCGACGAGCTGCTGCGCCGTCTCGACCGCGGCGACTTCGACCTCGTAGCCGTGGGCCGCTCCCTGATTGTGGAGCCCGAGTGGGTGGAGAAAATCCGGGCGGGCCGTGCCGCCGAGCTAGCCGGCTTCAGCCGCGAAGCCCTGCGCACGCTGGTGTAGGCCGCCCCGGTTTACTGCCTTTCTACGCCCGGCCGGCGAAGCAGCTAGCTTCGCCGGCCGGGCGTTTCGTTTAGGAGAAAAGCCCGGGCCCCTAGCCCTGGAAAAGCGGCGGCGCGGGCAAGTGGAATATGTCGCGCAGGGCGCGCCGGGCGGCGTGGTAGCCGCACAGACCGTGCACGCCGCCGCCTGGCGGCGTGGCCGATGAGCACAAATACAGCCCGCGCTGCGAGGTGCGGTAGGGCGAGGCGCGCAGCGCCGGCCGGGTAAACAACTGGCTGATATCCAGCACGCCGCCGTTGATATCGCCGCCCACATAGTTGGGGTTATAGCTTTCTAGCTGCGCCGTGTCGAAGGTGTGGCGACCGAGGATGCGCGCGCGAAAGCCCGGCGCAAAGCGCTCGACCTGGCGCTCGATGGCCGCGGTTCTATCGACCCGCGAGCCGTGGGGCACGTGGCAGTAGGCCCAGGCCGTGTGCCGGCCGGCCGGGGCGCGGGTGGCATCGAAAAGGCTCTGCTGGGCTAGCAGCACGAAGGGGCGGTCGGGGTGCTGGCCCTGGGCCGTAGCGCGTTCATTCGCAGCAATTTCGGCTAGGGTGCCGCCCAGGTGCACGGTGCCGGCGCGGGTGCACTCGGGGGCGATGAACGGAATTGGCTCGGCCAGCGCCCAATCGATTTTAAACACGCCCATGCCGTAGCGGTAGCGCCGCAGCTGCCACTGGTAGATGCTGGATAGGCGGTGCCCGGCCAGCTGCAAGAGCTGCGCGGGCGTCACATCCAGCAGCACGGCCCGGGCCGGCGGCAGCTGCCCTAGCGAGCGCACAAAGGTGCCCGTTTCTACGGTGCCGCCCAGCGCCCGAAAGTGGGCCACCAGCGCATCGGCAATGGCCTGCGAGCCGCCTTTGGGCAGGGGCCAGCCGCCGCGGTGCGCCGCAATAAGCAGCACCAGGCCCGCGGCCGAAGTGGCCAGATTGCTGAGCGGCTGAATGGCGTGCGCCGCCATGCCGGCCAGCAGCCCCTGCGCCTTTTGCCCCCGAAACCGCCGGGCCAGCACCGTGGCGGGCAGCAGGGCGGGCAAGCCAAACCGGGCCATAGCCAGTGGGTGCTTGGGCCAGTGCAGCGGGGCCAGCACGTCGCTGGCAATGCCCGGCCAGCTCGCCACCAAGGGCGCCAGTAAGCGCGTGTAAGCCTCAGCATCAAGGCCTAGCGCTTGGGCGGTATCGGCCAGGGAGTGCATTGCCGCCGCCGCACTGCCATCGTCGAAGGGGTGGGCAGCGGCCACGGGCGGCGTGATATATTCCAGCCCGTACTGGGCTAGGGGCAGGGTCTGGAAATAGGGCGAGGCCGCCGCCAGCGGGTGAATGGCCGAGCAGATATCGTGGCGGAAGCCGGGCAGCGTCAGCTCGGCCGTGCGCAGGCCGCCGCCCAGCTCGTCTTTGCCTTCGAGCAGCAGCACGGCCAGGCCGGCCTGCTGCAAGGCAATGGCGGCCGCCAGCCCATTGGGCCCCGACCCCACCACAACGGCATCATACGTGGAAGCACTCATGCGCAAGACGCTGGCGCGGGCTGCCAGCTAAAAAAATGAATTGCTTATCCTGCCTCAGCCGGCCGCATTGCCCTTAGCCGGGTGAGCGCGCAGCTAACCCGGCCAAGATAGGCCAGGCTATACGGCGGCGTTCCCGTGGCGGCTGTCAGCAAGTGAGAAGAGCTATTTCCTGCAACAGAAAAGCCGCCAGCTAAGTGGCTAGCCCCTCAAAACACGCGCTTTATCTGCAAGCCATTCAAAAAGGCTTCCCCGGCCTCGGCCTGAAAAACGAGCCGGATGCCCTGCCCGCCCCGCGCTACCACCGGCACCCGGAAACTAGCAGCTTGTAAGGGCCGCAGGCCGCTAGCCGCGTCCAGGCCGGGCAGGGCGGCCTGGCCATTCACCAGCACCGAGAAGCGGCGGGCCATCGGGCCCGTTGCGGCGGCGGGCGCGGCTTTTTCGCCCGCCAGGTTGTAGGCGAGCTGCTCGGCCTGCGGGGCAGCTTCTAGCTCGGCAAAGTGCAGCGTAAGCTCGTAGGCGCCATCGGGCACGTCGAGGCGAAACTCGCTGAGGCCCAGGCGCTGGGTTTCGTACATGGCGTCGTACTCGGTGCCCAGGATGTTGCGGTCGGAGCCGTAGGGCAGGCGCTCGCCAGGCAGCTTATACACGTGGCCGCCCACGTAGCCCCAGCCGCCGGGCGCGTAGGCCTGCTCGGGCAGCCACACCTGGTGCAGCCGGGCATCGGTGAACGTGCGCTCGTCGCCGAGGCTCACATTCAGCTCGGTAAAGGGTATTCTCGCATCGGCTAGCCGGGTCGGAATCAGGTGAAAGTCAATACTTACTTCATCATCTACTGCTTGGCCGGGCGCTTGCGCCCGCAGCTGGTTGGGGCCATTGTGGAAGGGCACCGAAAAGCGGGCTAGCCCCTCGGCGGCCGGCCGGGTGCCCAGGTCGCGGCCATCGAGCAGCAGCTGCACGGCGGGCTGGTTGGTATACACCTCCACTACCTGCCGGCAGATGAGCGAATCGGGGCCGGCCGCCGGGCCGGCGCGCAGGGTCCAGGCGCGCGAGCCGATTTTGAGAAACGGCGTTTTCAGCAGCCGCGCCTGGTAAAACAGGTAGGCGTCTTTGGGGCGGCGGTCGGCGGTGAGCAGGCTTTTGTTGTTGATGTGCGGCACGGCCTCCTGCCGGGTTTCGGAGTTGAACTCGGCCAGGTTCCAGACGGTGCTGCCCGCCACGAAAGGCCGCGCCAGAATGGCCGCCAGGTAAAACTGGTGGTAGCGGTTGGCATACTCCGTGGTTTTGTCGAAGCGCCGGGGGCCAGCGGCGTGCAGCCGCTCGTCGGCGTCGGCGCCGTATTCCGTCACGAGCAGCGGCGTGGCGGGCAGCTCGCGGTGCAGGCGGTCTAGAAAGCTGGGAAAGCCTTGCAAATCACCCGAGTACCACCCCTGGTAGAGGTTCCAGCCCAGCACCTGCGGCACGGCCAGCAGCCCGGCCTGCTTATACAACTCGTAGTCGCCGTGGCACACGAGCATGGTGGGGCGGGCAGGGTCTTCGCGCCGCGTGAGGCTGTCGAGCTGCTGGGCCAGGGCCTGCACGCGGCGCAGGTAGGCGCGGCCAGCGTCGTTATCGCGCTTCAGGCCGGGCGGCAGGCGCAGCAGCACCTCGTTCATGTAGGCCCAGATGATGACGCTCGGGTGGTTGAAGTTTTGCCTAATCATCTCGGTCTGCATCGCGCGGCAGGTCTGGAAGAAGGCCGGCGAGTCGGTGATGGCGTTCACCACCGGAATTTCGACCGAGGCTAGGATGCCGAGCCGGTCGCAGGCTTCGAGCACGGCGGGGTCCTGCGGGTAGTGCGACACGCGCAGGAAATTGCCACCCATCTCCTTGAGCAGCTGCACGTCGCGCTCGGCCAGGGCGGTGGGTAGGGCGTTGCCCAGGCCGGGGTAGTCCTGATGGCGGTTGGTGCCGATAAGCTTGAGCGGCTGCCCATTCAGGAAGAAACCCTGCGCGGCATCAAACCGAAACCAGCGCAGGCCGAGCGGGCTGCTCACTTCATCAAAGGCTGGGCTAGCGGGCTGACCGGCCGGTTGCACCGTCGTTAGCACCCGGTAGAGGTAGGGGTCGGTGGGCGCCCACAGGTGCGGCTGCCGCACCGGCGGCAGCGCCAGGCGAAACGCCCGGCTAGCCCCCGCTGGCAGGGAAAGGCGCGTTTGCTGCTGGCCCACGAGCTGGCCCTCGCGGGTCACGACCCGGGTTGTGATGACCACTGGCTGCGCCCGAGTCAACTCATTCACCACGCGCCCGGCTACCACCACCTGCGCCGCCCCGGCCGCTACGGCGGGCGTAGTTACGAACACGCCCGCCGAGGCATGATTGGCCAGGTCAAAGTGCACGGGCTCGGCCGCCACCAAATAAGCATCGCGGTAAAGGCCGCCGTAGAACGTGAAATCGGCCGACAACGGCGGGATGGCCGCGTTGAAGCGGTTGGTCACCTTCACCAGCACCTCGGCCCTAGCCCCGCCCGGCCCAAAAGCGAGCAAGTGGCTGATGGGCAGGCTGAATGCCGTGTAGCCGCCACTATGGCGGCCCGCCAGCTGGCCATTCACGTACACTTCGGCTTCCTGGTTGGCGGCTTCGAAGCGCAGCCACAGGCGGCGGTGCTGCCAGGCGGCGGGCACGCGCAGCGTCTTTTTGTACCAGCCCACACCCCGGTAGTAGCCGGGCGTATCGTCGAGCACGTCGGCCGCGTTCCAGGTGTGGGGCAGCGACACGGGCTCCCAATGCGGCGCGGCGGGCTCGCGGCTTGTGTCGAAGGCCGCTGAGTCTTTGCTAAACAGCCAGTTGGCGCTGATAGATTGCACCAGCCGCTGCGCCGCGGCCGGCCCGGCCAGCAGCCACCACCCCAGCAGCCACCCGTAGCGAATCAGTTTATTCATACGGCAAGGATAACAGGGAGTAGGCCCGGCGGCGGCATGGCCCCACGCTAGGGCCCGGTTGGGTGGCTAGCTGAACGAGGGCGCGCCGATGAAAGCCCGCCCCTTTGCGCTAGCCGTACCTGGTGCCCAGGCAGCTGAGCCAAGCGCCGCTTAAAATTCGCCCATGCCGCCGCGCACAGCAAGCCGAAGTCGGATTTGATTCAACGCCTTTCTGGTACGGCTAGGTGGGGGTATTTGACGAGTAGGCCAGGGGGCATATTGGGCAGTTGGGCCGGTGGCTGGCCTAGCGGGCGTATTTTTGCGCCATGCTCCCAAAAATTCGCTCTACCACCGTGCTCGGCGTGCGCCACAACGGCCAGATTGCCCTCGGGGCCGACGGCCAGGCCACTATGGACAAGCACGTGGCCAAAAACAACGTGCGCAAAGTGCGCCAGCTCAACGACGGCAAAGTGGTGACCGGCTTCGCCGGCTCCACCGCCGATGCCTTTATGCTGCTCGACCGCTTCGAAGAGAAGCTCGCCGCCTACGGCAACAACCTCAAGCGCGCCGCCATTGAGCTGGCCAAAGACTGGCGCAAAGACCAGTATTTGCGCAAGCTCGAAGCCATGATGGTGGTGTGCGACAAGGACGAGCTGCTGATAGTGAGCGGCACCGGCGATGTGCTGGAGCCCGACATGGATGTGGCCGCCATCGGCAGCGGCGCCATGTATGCGCAAGCCGCCGCGCTAGCCCTCAAAAAGCACGCCCCGCACCTCACGGCCCGCCAAATGGTGGAAGACGCCCTGCACATTGCGGCCGATATCTGCATTTACACCAACCACAATTTGATTATCGCCGAGCCGGCGTAAGCTGCTTACCAAAAAGCGTTTGTCATGCTGAGCTTGCCGAAGCATCTTGGCCGGTTACGTACGGAGTAACACCCTTACGTACCTTAGCAAGATGCTTCGGCAAGCTCAGCATGACGGGCGTACTCAATCCTCCCCACCATGCACATTACCAACTTCCTCAAGCACCACTACCGCCACTTCAACGCCGCCGCTCTCATCGACGCGGCCGATGGCTACAACAAGCACCTCGCCGAAGGCGGCAAAATGATGATTACCCTGGCCGGCGCCATGAGCACCGCCGAAATGGGTATTCAGCTGGCCGAGCTTATTCGCCAGGACAAGGTGCAGATTATCAGCTGCACGGGTGCCAACCTGGAGGAAGACATCTTCAACCTCGTGGCCCACGACTTCTACGAGCGCGTGCCGCACTACCGCGACCTCACGCCCGCCGACGAGCAGGCCCTGCTGGAGCGCCACATGAACCGCGTCACCGATACCTGCATCCCCGAAGAGGAGGCTATGCGCCGCCTCGAGCACACCGTGCTCAAGTTTTGGGAGAAGGCTGACAAGGCCGGCGAGGCGTATTTCCCGCACGAGTTCTTCTACCAGATTCTGCTGAGCGGCGAGCTGGAGCAGTACTACCAGATTGACCCCAAAGACTCGTGGATGCTGGCGGCGGCCGAGAAAAACCTGCCCATCATCTGCCCCGGCTGGGAAGACTCGACCCTCGGCAACATCTACGCCGGCCACGTTATCACGGGCGATATCAAGAACGTGCACACCATGCGCACGGGCATTCAGTACATGATTTACCTGGCCGACTGGTACACCTCGCAGGCTACCGACGAGAGCAAGGTGGGCTTCTTCCAGATTGGCGGCGGCATTGCCGGCGACTTTCCCATCTGCGTGGTGCCCATGCTGCACCAGGACTTGCAGCGCCACTCGGTGCCGCTGTGGGGCTATTTCTGCCAGATTTCGGACTCCACCACCAGCTACGGCAGCTACTCGGGCGCCGTGCCCAACGAGAAAATAACCTGGGGCAAGCTGGGCGAGAAAACCCCGAAATTCATCATCGAGAGCGACGCCACCATCGTGGCCCCGCTGATTTTCGCCATCGTGCTCGGGCAATAAATTATGCTGATTCCGCGCCCCGCGCCGGACCTCGCCGCCCCGGCCGCGGGCCCTACCCTCCCTCGCCGGGCCGGGTGGGGCCTAGTGGCCGGGGCGGTGCTGCTGCTGCTGGCTGCGGTGGCGCTGCTGGCCTACCTGCTCACACCCTACCCCGCCCTGCGCGACTGGTACCTGCACCACACGCCGTTCCTATACCGGGGACCAGCCTGGCCCCGCGATTTTTTTACGCCTGCCGTGAAGGCGCGGGGCAACTTGCTGGCTGGGCTGGCTTTGGCAACGTTGGGTGGGGTAGGGGCCTACGGCTGGTGGGGCCGGCGGCGGCCAGTGGTAGCCGCCCCGCCGCTGCGCCTGCTAAGCCGAGCCGACTGGCCCTGGCTGGCGGGGCTGCTGGGGCTGGCCGCGGGCCTCTGGGCCTGGGGCGCCACCCAGGTGCCGCCCGCCTACGACGAGGTGTTTTCGGCGGTGTACTGCGCGGGCAATGAGTCGCTGCTGGCAACCTGGAGCTACTACATGCTGCCCAACAACCACGTGCTGTTCAATCTGTTGAATGGCGGTTTATTTGGCTGGCTGCACCGCCTGCCCTGGCTGGTGCCCACCGGCCGGCTGCTCTCGGGCCTGGCCTACGCAAGCACGCTGGCGGTGGTGTTCCGGCTGGTGGCGGGCCTGAGTGGGCGGCGCTGGGCGGGCGCGCTGCTGGCGGTGCTGGCCGGCTTGCAGTTCTCGCTGTGGGGCTTCGGGTTTCAGGCGCGGGGCTACGCGCTGTATGCGCTGCTGCACTGGGTGGCGCTGGCGGCGCTGCTGGCCTACTGGCGGCGGCCCAGGCGCAGTAGCTTGGTGGTGAATGCGCTGGCAGTGGCGGCGGGCTACGCCACGGTGCCTACTTTTTTGTTTTACCACGCGGCGCAGCTGCTGGCGGGTGCCGTGGTGCAGGCCCGGCAGCGGCGCTTCGACGGGCAGTTTTGGCTGGCTCAGGTGGGGGCGCTAGCCCTGGCGGGGGTATTTTACCTGCCGGCCATCGGCTTTTCGGGCTTGGCGGCGCTGGCAGCCAACCCCTACGTGCGGCCTTTTGACGGCAGCCTGGGCGAGTTTATAGGGAAAGCCTGGCCCGATGTGAAAAGCTACGCGCCCTATGCGTTTGGCGAAATCGGCCTGGGGCCCTGGCTGGCGTATGGGCTGGCGCTGCTGCCGCTGGGCCTGCTGGCGCACCGCCGCTACTGGCGGCTAGGGCTGCTGTATGGCTGCTGGCTGCTGGCCATGCTGGGCGGCACGCTGGGGCTGCGGCACGTTATTTTTCATCGCAATCTGCTGGCGCTCTTCAGTTTGGCCGTGGTGCTGGCGCCGCTGGCCGTGGGCGTGCTGCTGGGGCGCTGGCACCGCTGGGCGGGGCTGGCCGGCGCGCTGGCCGTGGTAGGAGTTACCGGGCTGGGCTTTGTGCGGCACAACCCAGTGCGCGAGCCGCTAGCCCTGTATTACTACGACCTGACCGGCGGCTTCGAGGCCGCGCAGCAGCGCCTGGCCCGGCTGCCGGCCGGTACTACCTCGGTGGGTTTTTCGGAAGAAAGCTTCTACCCGTATTTCCTGTACCTGCGGGCCGGCGGCCAGGCCCCGCACCCGGCGCAGCGCCCGGCCGTGGCCACCGATTACTACCTCACGGCTGCCAACGATGCCCTGCCGCCCAGTTTGCAAGGCCGCTACCAGCCCGTGGATACCGTGGGTACCTACCGCCTGTGGCGGCGGGCCAGCCCGGCCGGGCACTAGGCCGGTTTTCAGGCGGCGCTTTCGGCGGCCGGGGGGCTAGCTAAGGGCTGGGAGCTGCTGCGGCGGGGTGGCGGGCTGGGCGCGGAGGCACGGGCATCCCGGGCCGAAGCGGCGGCCGGCCGGTGGGCCGATGACGCTTCGGGCTGCTCATCGGCGTGCACGTCCTGGTTGAAGTAGAAAGAATCGCTCAGAGCGAGGCGGCCGAACAGGTAAAGCATAGCGACGGGCGTTAGGAGGGAAAGAATAAGTACCTAGAAAGACGCACTACGGCGCAGCTTATTGCAGCGGCGGGCTATTATTAATACGGATTTAATGCCGGGTCGGATAGTTTCGGCGCTGGCTAGCGTGCCAGCTTCTCATCCGTAAAGTGCTCGTGGTGGGGCGGCTGCGCGAATTTCTTGGCATTGTAAGCCGCCGAGCCGCCGCGCGGAATAGACAGCGACTGCCACGCCGCGCCCGCCGCCAGCCGGGCCAGAAAAACCAGCTGGCCCACGTGGTAGGGGTAGTGCGCCAGCTGCCGGTTGATGGCCTCCAGCACCGTATGGCCTTGGTTGCGGATATAGATGATGCGCCCCAGGTCGGCCTCGGCTAGCCCATCGAGCGCCCCGAAGAGGCACTGCCAGCCGGCCTGCCACTCGGCCAGCACCGCGGCGCGCGGTCGCGGCTGGGGGTCAAACTCGGCCTCGCGGGTGCGCCAGGGCTTCTCGCCGTCGGTGGTGAGAAAGTCGGTCCAGCGCGAGCGCATGTTGCCGCTCAGGTGCTGCACAATGGTGGCCAGGCTGTTGCTCTCGGCCGAAGGCTGCCAGTGCAGATGCTCGTCGGAAACCTGGCTCAGGGCCTGCTCGCCTAGTAGTTTATAATAAGCAAATTGCTTGCGGGCGCTGGGAAGAAAGTCGGTGGGCATGGCGACAGGAGCGGGGTGAACGGTGCTGGATAATGGATTAAAAGTAATCGGCCCGGCATTTCGTCTAGCCCGTATCTTCTTGCCTCAGGAAAATTCTGCCTTCCATCTGTTACCTGCGCATGGCGACTACTCCCATCCCTCAGAAAATACTGGCCCGCCAGCACGAGATAACGGCCGATTTCAAGCGCCTGGTGGCTGGCCACGTGGCCGACATCGCGGCCGGGCGCGCCACCGAAATGCTCGAAATCCGCGACTTTGCCGGCCAGCTCTGCATTCATCCCACGCACCTCAGCAACACGCTCAAGCTCACCACCGGCCACCCGCCGTGCTTCTTTTTCGAGGCCGAAATCCTGGCCGTGGCCCAGGGCCTGCTGCGCGACACTACCCGCCCGGTGGCCGATATCGCGGCTAGCCTCACCTACGACCCCTCAAATTTTACCAAGTTTTTCAAGCGCTTTGCGGGCACCACGCCCAAGCAGTACCGCGAGCAGGTGTGGGCCGCCCGGCGGGTCGAACTATCGGAAGCTGACACCATTTAATCTGGGCTACTCACCATGCGCTGGCCGGCCGGGAGCCGGACCTTTGTGCTGTTCATTCACCCTAGCTAAATCCTTCTTCATGAGCACTTCCAAAATCGCCCTCGTTACCGGCGGCAGCCGGGGCCTCGGCAAAAACATGGCCCTGAGCCTCGCCGCCAAAGGCATCGACGTCATCCTCACCTACCACAGCCAGCAGGCCGACGCCGACGCCGTAGTGGCCGAAATCAAAAGCCACGGCCGCCAGGCTGCCGCGTTGCAGCTCGACGCGGGCAACAGCGCCAGCTTCGACGGCTTTTTTGCCCAGGTGCAAGCCACCCTGCGCGATACCTTCCAGGCCGAGCGGTTTCAGTTTCTGATAAACAACGCGGGCACGGCCCTGCACGCCGCCTTTGCCGACACCACCGAGGCGCAGTTTGATGAGGTAGTGAACGTGCACCTCAAGGGCCCGTTCTTCTTGACCCAGAAGGCTTTGCCGCTGCTGGAAGATGGCGGCCGCATTATCAATATCTCGTCGGGGCTAGCCCGGTTCAGCTACCCCGGCTCCTCGGCCTACGCGGCCATGAAGGGCGCCATTGAGGTGCTGACCCGCTACCAGGCAAAGGAGCTGGGCGCGCGCGGCATTGCCGCCAACGTAGTGGCGCCCGGCGCCATCGCCACTGATTTCAGCGGCGGCATGGTGCGCGACAACCCGCAGGTGAACGCCGCCGTAGCCGGCGCCACGGCCCTAGGCCGCGTGGGCGAGCCCGACGACATCGGCGGCATCGTGGCCTTCCTTTGCACCGATGAGGCCCGCTGGATAAACGCCCAGCGCATTGAGGCCTCGGGCGGGATGAATGTGTAAGAAAGGGCTAGCGTCGTAGTCAAAGAGCCAGCTTTCCTATTTGTGGAAGAGCTGGCTCTTTGACTACGACGCGAATACTGATTATTAGTAAAAATTCTCCCGGTTAGGAGCTTGATTCCAATAATCAGCTTGCCAGAGATGATTCTTGTATTCAGGCCATATTCTGTGAATCTCAGCCAGCAACTCTTTGCCGCCCACAGTCACGGAAGTTTCGTGTGAGAAATAAAGCACAAACTGAAAGTTCTTATCAGTATACAGCCGCTCTAGTCCATCGTAGAAGAAGGTGCAGTCAGCGATGGGCCGTATACCCATTTGCCCATCTTCAACCAGTTCATACACTTCGGTTAAATTATAAATACGGCTTATCGCAGTAGTAATTTCCGGCTCAAAAAAATCGAAATACTCAGCGTAATAAATCTCCGTATCGGCGATGATTTCACCTCCGGTTATAGGAATCCATCCGAAGGGAATTCGCCATTGCCAGCGGGCATTTAATTCAAGAATTATTAGGTCTTCGTCCACAAGTTAACATTATTTAACACTTAGAATGCCCGCCTTTCAGCTTTGAGAGGCGGGCATTCTAAGTGTTTTTAGCAATTAAAACCGAAACAGCGGCCGGCCGGGGTTCCAGATGCCCCACGGAATCATGAGCAGCACCAGCACCAGGGCAATGGCGAAGTAGGTGAAGGCTTTCTTGTGCTTGAGCGTGTCGGTGGGCGCGCGCTTGAGGGCGATGCGGCCCACCTGGGCCAGGATGGTAGCCAGCAGCATGACAGCCAGGTGTTCTACGCCGAAAAAGCGGGCCGTGGGGTCTTTCATGCCGTATTGCTTCAGGCCGTTCAGGCCCCAGGGGCTCAGGCCAAAATACAAGCCTAACCCGATGATAACCTGCAGCCACATAAAGCCCGAAAACGCGGCCGAAATAGCGTTGTCGCCCTTGGTGAAGGGCCGGCGGCCGGTCCAGCCCGCGTAGGCGCGCACCACGGCCAGCAGGCCCGCGCCCAGCACAAACCACCGCAGCCACGAGTGCAGGAGAAGGAGAACTTGATACATACCAAAAAAGAATGCGCCGGGCAGCCCGGCCAGTGAAAAACTGCCGCGAAGCTACGGGCAAGGCTGCGCTTTACTCAAATTCGCCGGGGGCGGGCACCGGGGCCGGCGCGCCGCCCCGGGCCGCCGCCGCCCGCTGCTTGTGGCGCACGGCCACCGCAATAGCCAGAAAAACCGACACAAACGGCAGCGCCAGCCCAATGAGCAGCCAGGGTAAAAACCGCTGCCCGTGCGAGTAGGCAATGTAGGCCGTGATGAGCGCCAGCGGCACATTGAGCGCGTAGAGCAGCAGGTAGGGAAGCAGATGGAATAGCATAAGGAAGGAGCGGGGCTAGCCCTCGCCAGGTCGTTGAAATTTGGGTGAGGTCCGCGCCCGGTAAGCGTGGGCCTAGCGCGCCTTGCCGCGCTTCACCAGGTAGGCGTGCAGCACCTTATCAAACGGCTCGCGCACATCTACGGGCACAAAGTCAATTTTGAGCTGGCCGCAGCGCAGGGCCAGGTCGGCCTCAAACTGCCGCATGGCCACCCGGTACTGCTCGCGCACCTGCGCCGGTTGTAGGCGGATTTCCTGGCCCGTTTCTACGTCTTCGAAGATGTAGGGGCGGTCCTGAAAATCGAAATTGCTTTCCGTGGCCCGGTCCAGCACGTGAAACAGCAGCACCTCGTGGTGCTGGTGGCGTAGGTGCTGCAAGGCGGCCAGGGCGGCCTCCTGCTCCTGGGCGCCACGCCCCAGCATATCGCTGAATACGATGACGAGCGAGCGCTTGGGAATTTGCTGCGCGATGGTGTGCAGCACGCCGGCCACATCGGTGTGGGCCGTGGCGCGGCGGGTAGCCGCCGTGGGTGCGGGGCGCTCCAGCAGCTGCTGCAGGGCTAGCAGCAGGGTGTGGCGGTGGCTGCTGGTCGAGCGCACGGGCGTTTGCAGCTCCACCGTTTCGCCGAAGGTGACGAGGCCCACGGCATCGCGCTGGCGCTGCAAGAGCGTGGTGAGCGCGGCGGCGGCCAGCACCGCAAACTTGAGCTTGTCGTGGCCCGGCGCGGGGTAGTACATGCTCGGGCTCACATCGAGCAGCAGGTGGGCGCGCAGGTTGGTTTCCTCTTCGTAGCGCTTCACAAAGAGCTTGTCGGTGCGGGCAAATACCTTCCAGTCGACGTGCCGGGTGCTGTCGCCGGGGTTGTAGAGGCGGTGCTCGCTGAACTCGACCGAAAAACCGTGGTAGGGCGACTGATGCAGGCCGGTAATAAAACCATCGACCAGCTGCCGGGCCAGCAGCTCGAGGTTTTCAAAAGAGCGAATAGCGGCGAGGTCGAGCGTAGGCATAAGCAAAGGAGGAAAAAATAGTACGCTGCTAGGAATCAGGTTGCTACATTGGTCTAAGGCAGCGTTTATAAAATAGCCGAGGTTAAGCCGAATGCCAAGC
Source organism: Hymenobacter cheonanensis (assembly GCF_030581075.1). Lineage (GTDB taxonomy): Bacteria > Bacteroidota > Bacteroidia > Cytophagales > Hymenobacteraceae > Hymenobacter. The sequence goes on along the minus strand of NZ_JAUQSW010000009.1, from coordinate 109,150 downwards.
GGCCCTGAAATAATCTTACGCCCTGATAGACAAGCAAACCACCCGTTGGGTTTCGTGCGTATAGCGGTCCGTTTCAGGTAAGCTATTCCAGCTTTATCTTTGTCTAAGCCGATACAAGTTTAGCGCGCTATCAAACAAAACCCCACCTATTTTTTCCTCCCCAGCCTGTGGACGACCGTTATTCAAGAGACCAGGAAGAAATTTACTCGCACCGCATGAAGGCGGGCAAGCGTACGTATTTCTTCGACGTAAAAGCCACCCGTGGCCAGGATTATTACCTCACCATCACGGAAAGCAAGCGCCGCCCCGGTGCCGACCCCGACGGCCCGGCCAGCTACGAAAAGCACAAGATTTTTCTCTACAAGGAGGACTTCAATAAATTTATCGACGCCCTGCACGACGCCGTCGATTTTGTGCGCGACGAGCTGCTGACCGAGGAAGAAGTGGCCGAGCTTGACCGCCCGCGCCCGGCCTACGACGGCGAGCAGCCCCGCCCCGGCAGCGATGGGCAGCCGCTGGACGGCCCGGCTAGCCGCCCGCCGTCTGACCTGGGCGATAGCACCTACTAGGCACACGCGCTGAATTTACGAGGGGGAGAAATAGTAGTCGCCGCGCCGCTGTTCTGAGCCAGAGCAGCGGCGCTTTGCGTTGGGGGCTAGCCGGCTACGGCCCGCGCCGCCGCCCGCCGTACCTTTGCGCCAGAATTGTGGGCAACTCATAATTCATAACTCACAACTCAACACTCAACAAAATGGGCCTCCGCTGCGGTATTGTCGGCCTGCCGAACGTCGGCAAATCCACGCTTTTCAACGCGTTATCTAACGCCAAGGCCGAATCGGCCAACTACCCCTTCTGCACCATCGAGCCCAACGTGGGCGTGATTACCGTGCCCGACGAGCGCCTCCAGATTCTGGAAGCCCTCGTGAACCCCAAGCGCGTGCTGCCCACCATCATCGAGTTTGTCGACATCGCCGGCCTCGTGAAAGGGGCTAGCAAGGGCGAGGGCCTGGGCAATAAATTTCTGGCCAACATCCGCGAGGTCGACGCCATCATTCACGTGGTGCGCTGCTTCGACGACCCCAATATAGTGCACGTGGCCGGCGGCGTCGACCCCGTGTTTGACAAAGACGTTATCGACACCGAGCTGCAGCTCAAAGACCTCGAAAGCGTTGACAAAAAGCTGGTGAAGAGCGAGCGCAGCGCCAAAGCTGGCGACGCCGTGGCCAAGAAAGAAGTGGCTAGCCTCCAGAAATTCAAGCAGGCCCTCGAAGGCGGTGAGAACGCCCGCGCCGTGCCGGCTAGCGAAGACGACCTGGCCGCCGTGGCTGATTTGCAGCTGCTCACCATCAAGCCCGTCATCTACGTGGCCAACGTGGACGAGGCCAGCATCGCCACCAACGGCAACAAGCACGTGGAGGCTCTGCGCCAGCACGTAGCCGCCGAAGGCGCGCAGGTAGTGCTGGTGTCGGCCGCCATCGAGGCGCAGATTGCCGACATGGAAGACCCCGAAGAAAAGGAGATGTTCCTGGGCGAGTACGGCCTCACCGAGTCGGGCCTGAACAAGCTTATCCGCGCCAGCTACGAGCTACTCAACCTCATTACCTACTTCACGGCCGGCGTGCAGGAAGTGCGCGCCTGGACCGTGCACCGTGGCGATAAAGCGCCCGCCGCCGCCGGCGTCATCCACTCCGATTTTGAGAAGGGCTTCATCCGCGCCGAGGTTATCAAGCTAGCCGATTACCAGGAATATAAAACCGAGGTAAAAATCAAAGAAGCCGGCAAAATGGCCGTCGAAGGCAAGGACTACGTGGTGCAGGACGGCGACATCATGCACTTCCGGTTTAACGTGTAGCGCCTAGCGACCCTAGCGGTATCTTGGAAGCCCCAGCCGGTAAAGGCTGGGGCTTTTGTATTATTAATTATTTAAATGGAAGCTGAAAAATACCCCACCTGGCTAGCCCATAAAGTGCTTACTGATTTTGATTGGGCAGCAGCTACCAAAACTTCAATGCAGGAATTATTGAAAAATATTACACTGCATGATTCAGGCTGCTATAAAACTTTTCTTGATAGAGTAAATAGCTGGGTATTGGTAATTCAACTCGATGCTATCTGGAATAAAGACTTCTGCTATAATCTGGAGGACTGGCCGTTTTTGATTCTTAAGTTTCAGAAAGTATTTTGTTCATTTCAGGAGTTCACTGAATACGAACTAGGCTCTTCAATAATAGGCGAAGCAGAAGCACTTACAATAGATAGCAAGAGTTTCGCTGACTGGATGGACTATACAAAAATCGCCGGGTTCTTGCCGCTAGACATTTTGCAAAACCTGCAAGCTGAAGGTGGCCTGACGCGCACGGAAATATCCACCATCTATGGCGGCTCTTTATCGTTAGTACACGCCTCGGCAATTGAGGTTTTGCTGTATTCAGAGCAAGGCAGTCAGCTAGCAGTCAACTTATCCGCTCAGCAGTAAACTGCGGCCGTGGCTAGCCTTACGTTCCAACGCGAAGGCTAGCTATGGCTGCGCTGATTTAAAAAACAACCTGCTCGGCACGGCGCAGCCAGGCCGCGTCGATGCTAGCGCCCAGGCCCGGCCCGGTTGGCAGCTCAACCACGCCGCCGGGGCGGTACCGGATGCCGCCCACCACCGGGTCTTCGGCGAATAGCAGTGGCGTATCGACATCGACGTGCCGGATGGCGTCGTTGGTGAGGGCCAGGTGGGCGGCGGCCGTCATGCCCAGGCGCGATTCGAGGAAGCCACCCACTTGCAGGGTGAGGCCGGCGGCCGCCCCTAGCCGCGCAATCTTGCCGGCCCGGTGAAAGCCCGACGACTTGCCGAGCTTGATATTAAGCTGCTGGCAGGCGCCCAGCGCAATGAGGCGGGCCGCGTCGTGCTCGTCGCCGCAGCTTTCGTCGGCCATGATGGGGATGGGCGAGGCCGCCCGCACCCGGCTAAGCTCCATAAAGTGGTGGCGCAGAATGGGCTCCTCGCAGTGCTCAATGTTAAACTCGGCCAGGGCCTGCAACACCGGAATAGCATAATCGGCCGTTTGCCAGCCCTGGTTGGCATCGATGCGTAGCGGGTGCGCCGGGCCGATGCATTCGCGGATGGCCCGAATGCGCGCCACGTCCAGTTCCAGCGTTTCGCCCAGCTTTACCTTAATGGCCGGAAAGCCCTGCTGCTGGTAGCGCACGGCATCGGCCTGCATCTTGGCCACCGGGCCGAGGCTCACGGTCATGTCGGTGTGCAGTACTTTGTCGTTGCGGCCGCCCAGGAAGGCGTACAGCGGCAGGCCCGCGTGCTGGGCCGCCAGGTCGTGCAAGGCAATATCGAAGGCGCTTTTAATGCTGCTGTTGCCGTAGATGATACGGTCCAGCTCGGCCAGGCAGCCGGCTAGGTCCAGCGCATCGCGGCCCTTTAGGGCCGGGGCAAAGTACTGCGCCACGATAAAGCAGGTGTCCACGCTTTCGCCGTTGATGGTGAGAAAGGGGCTGCACTCGCCGTAGCCGGTGGCGCCGCCGGCCGTGCGCAGCACCACTACCACGTTTTGCACGTGGGGTAGGGGGCCTAGCGAAATAACAAAGGGCTCGTGCAGCGGCACCAGCAGCTTATAAATACCGATAAAGTCGATAATGGTGTCGCGCATAAAAAAGTGCGTGGTTGCGGTGGCCGGGCTAGCCCGGCTGCCGCGAAGTACGGGCTTTTTCGCACGCCCGGCAAGCCACCCGGCGCCCGCCAGGCGTGCAAAAACCCCGGCCCTGTGCGCTATCTTTGCGCCCCTCTAAACCCTAGCCCAGCCTCACTGTATGAAGTTCATTGTTTCGTCCTCGGCCCTGCTCAAGCAGCTCCAGAGCATCAACGGCGTGGTCACGAACAACCCCGTGGTGCCCATCCTCGAGAACTTCCTGTTTGAGATTGAGCCCGGCAAGCTCACCATCACCGCCTCCGACCTGGAGACGAGCATGATGACCGAGCTGCCCATCGAAGCCCGCGAGTCGGGGCGCATCGCTGCCCCCGCCCGCATCCTGCTCGACACGCTCAAGAACCTGCCCGACCAGCCCGTGACCTTCACGCTGGACGAGGAAACCTACACCATCGAAATCAGCTCGGCCAACGGCCGCTACAAGCTAGCCGGCGAAAACGCCGCCGACTTCCCCCGCGTGCCGGTGGTGAAGGGCTCGGCGCCGGTCGAAATCCCGTCGTCGTCGCTGGCCCGCGCCATCAATAAGACCATCTTCGCGGTAAGTACCGACGAGCTGCGCCCCGCCATGACGGGTATATTGGTGCAGCTAGGCGAGGCCCAGGTAACCTTCGTGGCCACCGACGGCCACCGCCTGCTGCGCTACCGCCGCCAGGACGTAGGCGCCGGCCAAACTGCCAACCTCATTATTCCGCGCAAGGCCTTCAACCTGCTGAAAAGCTCCTTGCCCAGCGAGGCTACGCCGGTGCGCGTGGAGTTCAACCAGAGCAACGCGTTCTTCTCGTTCAACCAGATGCGCCTGGTGTGCCGCCTCATCGACGAGCGCTACCCCGACTACGAGAACGTGATTCCGGTGAGCAACCCTAATAAGCTCATTATCAATCGCCAGGAATTGCTGAATTCGGTGCGGCGCATCAGCATCTACTCCAACAAAACCACCCACCAGGTGCGCCTGCGTCTCACCGGCGCCGAACTGGTGATTTCGGCCGAGGACCTGGATTTCAGCAACGAAGCCAAGGAAACGCTCGCCTGCCAGTACGACGGCGAGGACATGGAAATCGGCTTCAACGCCCGCTTCCTGCAGGAAATGCTGTCAAATATCGACTCCGAAGAAATCACGCTGGAGCTGAGCACGCCCAACCGCGCCGGCCTGCTCATGCCCACCCAGGCCGACGAAAACGAGAGTATCCTGATGCTGGTAATGCCGGTGATGCTCAACAATTACGTGTAAGTACTAGCCCATTAAAACACGTTTGTCATTGCGAGCAACGCGAAGCAATCGCACCAGGACGAGCCGCTAGGGTTACGTTTTGGTGCGATTGCTTCGCGTTGCTCGCAATGACAAACTATTTTTAGAATCCCGACTAGCAGTATTATGAAAAAGTCAGAAATCCGTTTCAGCATTGCCCTCGACGACCAGAAAGTACCCGAGGCCATTAGCTGGCAAGCCACCGATGCGGGCCCCGACATTCAGTTTGCCAAGGCCATCAACGTGGCCATCTGGGACCGCAATGCCGACGCCACGATGAAAATCGACCTCTGGACCAAGGACATGCCCACCGATGCCATGAAGTACTTCGTGGTCGATAATATCGGCTCGATGGCCGAAACCATCCAGACCGCTACCGGCGATAAGAAAATGGCCGAGATGATGCGCAAGCTCTGCAAGGACCTCAGCGACTACATCGACGAGCAGGGCGCTACCAACCAGTAGCCACAGCTAGGGATACCTGTACCGGAAAGGCTTCCCAGGACGGGAAGCCTTTTTTAATGGCTGCTTGCTTGCTAAAGTATTGACTACGAACGGGTAATAATTGAGCTAGTGGCGCTATCTGCTGCAACTAGCGTGTCGGGCCGCCGGGTTTTGCTGCCCGTTAGGGAGGCGTGAGCCAGCTTTGCACCGGCTACTCTTATTCTTTCTCTGCCCGTGCGATTTTTTCTGCCTCTTTTGCCGGCCGCGCTAGCCCTCGGGCCGGCCCTTACGGCCCAGGCCCAGCAACCGGCGGCTGGCCCGTATCGCGCCACCGCCCGCCGCGTCAACGACCTGGTGCACACCAAGCTGGCCGTGCGCTTCGACTATGCCAAGCGCTACCTCTACGGCCAGGAGTGGCTGACGCTACAGCCCCACGGCACGCCCACCGACTCGGTGCGGCTCGATGCCAAGGGCATGGATATCAAGGCGGTGAGCCTGGTGCAGGGCGCGACGCTGGTGCCGCTCAAGTACGATTACAATCAGCAGCAGCTGCGCATTCAGCTCGGGCGGCTGGTGCCGGCGCAGGAGCGCTACACACTGTATTTTGAGTACACGGCCAAGCCCGATGAGCTGCAGGCCAAGGGCAGCGCGGCCATTTCGGGGGCTAAGGGCTTGTATTTCATCAACCCCGACAGCGCGGTGAAGGGCAAGCCGGTGCAAATCTGGACGCAGGGCGAGAGCGAGTCCAACTCGGCCTGGTTTATCACGCTGGATAAGCCCAATCAGAAATCGACCAGCGAAATCAGCCTCACGGTGCCCAGCAAGTACCTGACCCTGAGCAACGGCCGGCTAGCCCAGCAGGTGCCCGCCGGGCCGGGCCTGCGCACCGATACGTGGCTGATGAGCGAGCCCCACGCGCCGTACCTGTTTATGCTGGCCGTGGGCGACTTTCGCAAAACGACCGACACCTGGCGCGGCAAGGAAGTGAGCTACTACTTTGAGCCTCAGTACGCTGGCCAGGCGCGAGCCATCTTCGGCAAAACGCCACGCATGCTGGAGTTTTTCAGCCAGCGGCTAGGGGTTGATTTTCCGTGGAACAAGTACAGCCAGATTGTGTGCCGCGACTACGTGAGCGGGGCGATGGAAAACACCACGGCCTCGCTCTTTGGCGAGCAGGCCCAGGGCACGGCCCGCGAGCTGCTCGACTGGGAGTACGCGGGCGTGGAGCGCGAAACGGCGCACGAGCTGTTTCACCACTGGTTTGGCGACTACGTGACCTGCGAAAGCTGGAGCAACCTGACGGTGAACGAGTCGTTTGCCAATTTCAGCGAGGTGCTGTGGGCCGAGCACGAGTACGGCCCCGACGCGGGCGCCGCCCACGCCGAGCGCAACCGGCGCACCTACCTCCGCGACCCGGGCAACTACCCCAAGCCGCTGGTGCGCTTCGCGTATGCCGATAAGGAGGATATGTTTGACAACGTGACCTACCAAAAGGGCGGCAGCATCCTGTACATGCTGCGCGCCTACCTGGGCGAGGAGGTGTTTTTGCAGGGCCTGAAGCGCTACCTGACTCAAAACGCCTTTGGCACCGGCGAGGCTCAGCAGCTGCGGCTAGCCCTGGAAGAAGCCTCGGGCCAGGACCTGAACTGGTTTTTCGACCAGTGGTATTACCGGGCCGGCCACCCGATTGTAACTATTGACTACCAATGGGATGCTACCCGGCAGCGGCAGGCCGTGGTGGTGCGCCAAACCCAGGCCGGCGCGCCGTTTACGCTGCCGCTGGCCGTGGATGTTTACCGCAACGGCCGCGCCCAGCGCTACGCCGCCACCCTGCGCCACGCCGTGGATACGCTGTATTTCCCGGCCGCCACCCGCCCCGATTTGGTGAACGTAGACGCTGATAAGGTGCTGCTCTGGCAGAAGCAGGACCATAAATCGTTAGCCCAGCTCGCGTATCAATACGCGCACGCCCCGGGCTACCTCGACCGCCGCGAGGCCCTCACCGTGGCCCCGGCCCAGCTAGCCGACCCGCAGGCCCAGCACCTGCTAGTGGCCGGCCTCACCGATAAGTCGCCTGAGCTACGCCAGCTGGCCTGCGAGCTACTCGACCTCAAAAACCCCGCGCTGCGCCAGGCCGCCGCCCCCGCGCTAGCCCGCCTGGCCGCCGCCGACCCCGTGGTGCCGGTGCAGGCGGCGGCCCTCACCGCCCTAGGCACGCTGGCCGACAAGCGCTACACCGCCGTTTTCACCCAGGCGATGGCTAGCCGGTCGTATAAGGTGCAGGGCGCGGCGCTGGTGGGGCTGCTGCCGTTGCAGCCCGCCCAGGCGCTGGCCCGCGCCACGGCGTTTGAAGGCGATGCCAAAGGCGCACTGGCCGTGGCGCAGGTGACGGTGTATGGCCAGGCCGGCAGTGCCGCTCAGTGGCCGCTGGTGCTGGCTAAGTTTGACGCCGCCGGTGCCCAGGGCCGCTTTGATATGCTGGCTGGCCTGAGCGCCCTGCTAGGGCGCCTCGACGACCCGGCGGCGCTCACGGCCGGCATCACGCGCATTCGCGATATGGGCGTGCAATTCAAGTCTTACGGGGTTGCTAAGCCGCTTATTGGCCTGCTGCGCCAGCTGCAACAGCAACACGCTGCCCGGCCCAGCGCCGCCCAGACCACGACGCTGGTAGACGCGGCCGTGCAGGCCATTGAGGCGGCACCCTAGCTTCTCAGGTGGATTGAAGTAGAAAGGCAAAATTAAATTTTACCTATTCTTCTTAGTTCAACTCACCCAATACGTAAAAACGCCCTGCTAGAGTATAGCAGGGCGTTTTTGTGTGAGTTACGCTAGGCTTTTCACTGGCGCAGGGTGCGCCCAAAAGGCTCGCCAGCGCGGCGGGTATCCTTGGTTTTGGTGGGGGCGATGGTAGCGTTGTTGGCGCGCACCGGGGCCGGGTTTTGCACCGAATTCACGAGGATGGAGGCCGAGGCATTGCGCGAGTAGTCGCGGTCGGCCTGGGCGTAGCGCTTGCGGGCGTCGAAGTAGTCCGTGTACTGGTCGGTAGTGAGCACGCCTTGCAGCTCGGTATCGCGCTCGCGGGCAATGGCTTTCGACTGCTTGTCGAGCTGCTCGGGGCTGTTGGCGTACTGGCGCTCGGCGGCGGCAAGCTTGGTTATTTTATCGGTGTTGATGGCGCGCAGGCGGGCCGACTGGTAGCCGTTGAGGCGCAGGTCGCGCGTCATCTGGTCGCTCAGGTGCTCGGCGCGGTCGGTAAGCGGGTTGAGGCGGGGGCTAGGCTGGGTTTTATCCTGCGGCATGGGCGTTGCCGGCGTCGTTTGCTGGGCGTGGGCCGCCAGCGTGGTTGCCAGCAGTAAAAGGGCAAAAGCAGATTTCATGGGCGAGCGAAGCATGAGTATAAAAACCGGTAGCCAATTACCGCGCCAAGGCCAGCGCGCCAATCAACTACCGGTTTTAACGCAAAACTCAGGGGCGGGTTAGGATTGTAGGGATAAGCTTTAGCTTGCCATCGGTAGCCCGATACGGCAAGCTAAAGCTTACCCTACACTTGCTAAAACTGGTTTTTCCACATCATGCTTTCTACCGGGCGGTCGCTGCGCTCGTTGTACTTGGCCGACTGCTTGCGGTTGTAAAACGTTTGCACATCGCCTTGAATACCAAAGTAGATGAGCTGCCCGATGGGCATACCCGGGTACACCCGCACGGGCATCGACACGCTGATTTCCAGCGTCCAATAGTTGCAAAAACCTACGTCGCCCTTGCCCGCCGTGGCGTGAATATCGATGCCTAGCCGGCCCACGCTGCTCTTGCCCTCCAGGAAAGGAACGTGGGCGTGGGTTTCGGTGTACTCGGCCGTTACGCCCAGGTACAGAATGCCGGGCTGAAGCACGTAACCGTCCTCGGCCGACATTTCGAAAGTGGTAATGGTATTGTGGCGGCGGGCATCGAGCACCGCGTCGTCGTAGGTAGCCAGGTAGGGGCCCAGGTGCACGTCGTAGGAGTTGGTACCCAGGCAGCCAGGGTCAAAGGGCTGCACCACGATGGTACCGCGCTCCATTTCGGCGCGAATTTGCTGGTCAGTCAGAATCACGGATTTTTCGGATTTAAGCGGATTTCACGGATTTTGTGGACGACTCTTTAACAATAGAATCGGCGTGAAATTGGAAGGATTGTTAATTGTGCTCGTCGTCGGTATCGTCGTAGCTATCGGCTGGTAGCTCGCCGGTAGACTGCGGCTTGAAGCGGCTGAAAAAGCCCGGGCCGCGGGCGGCGGGCGGCGCCGGCTGGTCGGGCTCCGCATCGGTCCCGGCCGGGTCATCATAGTAGGTTTGTTCGCTTTCCAGGTCGCGCACGCGGCGGCGCAGGCGGTTCAGCTCGGGCAGCAGGCTAGCCACCGTGTAGAGCAGCAGGCCAAACGAGCCCAGGCTCAGCAGCAGCGTGAAGTAGCCCACCCAGCCGGGGCCGCTGGTAGCGGGTGCGGTTTCGCTGAGAGCAGCGCTGGTGGGGCGCATTTCGGGCTCGGCGGCGGGGCTGGCGGCCGGCTCGGCCTCGCCGGGGGCAGGGCCGTTGGTGGTGAGGGGCGCGGCTACGGCCAGGGGCTCCTCGGGCTGCGGGGCGGGCTTGGAGGCCGCGCCGCTGGCGTTGAACTGGGCCGTAGCTTGCTTAATGAGGCGCTGCTCGGTACGGATGAGCGCCGAGCGCTCGTCGCGCGGCAGGCCCCGAATGAAGAACTCAAAATTGCGGTCGCGCACCACGCCATTGAGCTGCTTCTCAAACTCGGCCTGCGAGAGCGGGCCGTTGCCGAAGCGCGCTTTGTAGCGCTCGGCCACGCCGTTGTAGTTGAGAAAGAGCTTTTGCAGCTCGGCGTTGTTTTCGAAGCCCGCAAACTGCCGGCGGGCGGCCGCCGTGCGCAGCGTAGCCGGGTATTTCTGCCGCGTGAAGTGCTTGTCGTACACCGTTTCGAAGGTGCGGAAGTTCAGCTCGTCGATGGTGCGGTCAAAAAGCTGCTTGTTGGTTTCGGCGGGCGTCTGGGCGTGGCTAGCCAGCGAAAAAAACAGCAGAAACAGGCTGAGCGAACGGCGCATGGGCAGCGTAGAAAAGAGCGCGAGGTTTCGCAAAGTAAAAAGGTTTGACTATGTCGGCCTACGGTTCGCAAGGCTGGCGAAGTGCCGCGTAGGCGCGAGCCAGCTTACACCGGCGCCTGACCGGAAATTAAGAAAGTGCCTGCGCGGAACCTCGCTCAACCTTGCGAACCGTAGGGCGACGTAGTCAGGCCTTGCGCGCAAAATTACGCCGCAAGGCCGTGCGCCTCCATCAGCGACTCGCGGCAGGCCGTGAGATACTTTTCCACTAGCTCCTCGGTGATGGCCGTGGAGATAAATAAGGCCTCAAACTGCGACGGTGCCAGGTAAATACCGCGCTGCAGCATGGCGTGGAAGTAGCGCCCAAAAGCCGGCAAATCAGCCTTCTTCGCATCCTCCAGGTTGTTTACCGGCTCAGCCGTGAAGAACAGGCTGAACATGGAGCCCACCTGGTTTACGGTGTAGTTCAGGCCCAACTCCTGGGCAATCTGGCGGGTGCCGTCGGCCAGGCGGGTGCTGGTGGCTTCGAGCTGCTGGTACACCTCGGGGTGCTCGTGCAGGTAGCGCAGCTGGGCTAGCCCGGCGGCCGTGGCCAGGGGGTTGCCCGAGAGCGTGCCGGCCTGGTACACCTTGCCAGCGGGCGCCACCTGGTTCATGATGTCGGCGCGGCCGCCGTAGGCGCCCACGGGCAGGCCGCCGCCAATGATTTTGCCCAGCGTCGTCAGGTCGGGCGTCACGCCAAAGCGCTCCTGCGCGCCGCCGGGGGCTAGCCGGAAGCCCGTCATCACTTCATCAAACAGCAGCACGATGCCGTGCTGGGTGCACAGGGCCCGCAGGCCGGCCAAAAATCCTTTGGCGGGCTCTACGAGGCCCATATTGCCCACCACCGGCTCGATGATGATGGTGGCAATCTGGCCCGGGTTGGCGGCAATGGCGGCTTCCACGGCGGCCAGGTCGTTGTAGGGCACCGTGAGCGTATCCTGGGCCACGCCCTCGGTCACGCCCGGCGAGTCGGGGGTGCCGAGCGTGAGCGCGCCCGAGCCGGCCGAGATGAGAAATGAGTCGCCGTGGCCGTGGTAGCAGCCCTCAAACTTGAGGATTTTGGGCCGCCCCGTGTAGCCCCGCGCCACCCGAATGGCCGACATCGTGGCCTCGGTGCCGGAGTTTACCAGCCGCACTTTTTCGAGGCTGGGCACCATTTCGATAAGTAATTCGGCCATCTCGACCTCGCGCCGGGTGGGCGCGCCGAACGAAAACGAGTCGGGCAGGGCCTGGGCCAGGGCCTCCTGCACCGGCGCAAAGGCGTGGCCGAGTATCATCGGCCCCCACGAGTTGATAAAGTCAACGTACTTATTGCCATCGACATCGGTGAGCCAGGCGCCCTGGGCCGACTGCATAAACACGGGCGCGCCACCCACCGAGCGGAAGGCCCGCACCGGCGAGTTAACCCCACCCGGAATCAGTTCCTGGGCGCGGGCGAAAAGAGATTCGGAAGTCGTCATTCTGAATAATTGAGCTGGGGGCTATGCGCTGTGCGCCAGTGGTTTTTGAATAGTAAGGCTGTTGAAAACGTTCGTCCTGCTGAGCTTGCCGAAGCATCTTAGCTGGTTGCGTAGAAATGCGTAGGAATACTACTCTCACAAAGACTGGCAAGATGCTTCGGCAAGCTCAGCAGGACGGTTTTTTTTCTGTTCTTGGTGCTATAACAATGCCAGCAGTCGGCAGCTACTAGCTTAAAAATTACCGCAGCAATTGCGGCTCCAGGTTGCTGAGCTTGAGCAGCGGCACGGTCTGGTTGTCGTGGGCACCGCTAGGGTAGGTGAGGCCCTCGAAGATGGCGCCCGGCTGGGGCGGCGCGCTGGCTAGCCCGCTCTGGAAAGCGGGGCCGTACTGCTGCAAAGCATTGCCAAAAAATAGCAGCAGCTCAAAGCCCTGGCTGGCAAACACCGATGGCGGCAGGTTTTGCTTGGCCAGGTAAAGCTGGCGGAAACGCCGATAACCCAGGCCATTAGCATTAAAGTACTTGGGCTGGAAGTAGTACACGCCCGCGCTGCCGAGCTGGCCCACGCCCAGGCTGGGGTTGTCGAGCCAGGTGCCGGGGGCTAGCAGCGCCGGGCGGGTGGCGGCGGGCACGGTGCCCAGCGCCGCGAAGGCGGCCGGCCCCACCTTGCGGTTATCCGAAGCAATAACGACGTGACTAGCCCCGGTAAGCTCGGCCGGCAGGAACGCGGCCGACAGGCTGGCCGGGTCGTCGGGCCGGAAGGCGTGGCTGGCCGCGATGTGGCCGCCCGCCGCCTCGTAGGCCGCCTGGTAGGCCAGGGCAAAATCGTTGTCGTCCTTGCTGTCTTCGTGCAGCAGCACGGCGGGCCGGCCGGTGCCAAACGACACGGCCGCAAACTGCGCCGCCTCGCGTGCCTGGGTGGCCGCGCTGGGCGAGTAGAGGTAATGGTAGGCGTTATCGGTAATTAAATCAGCATCTTGCGAGAGCGGGTTGATGCAGATAATCTGGTGCTCGCGGGCGTAGCGGGCCAGCAGCTTGGCCCCCGACTTATACACCGGCCCGATGAGCAGGTCCATGCCCGCCAGCTCGGGCAGGGCTAGCACGCTCTTGAGCGTGAGGGTGTCGGCGCCGGTGTCGTAGGCAAAAACCTGCACCGGGTGGCCGGCGCGCTGCAACGAGTCCTGGGCCAGGCGCAGGCCGGCGTAGAGGTCGGTGACGAACTGGTTTTTGCGCTGCGTTTGCCAGCTATTGTCTTGCAGCTCGAAGGGCAGCAGCACGCCGATATTGTAGGTGCCCTTGCGCGGCTGGGCCTTGGGTGCGGCCACCGGCGCGCCAGGGGCCAGCGCAGCGGCGTAGCGGCTGCGGTCGAGCTTGAACTGCGCCACCAGGGCGTCGAGCTGCTGGCGGTCGGCGTCGGCGAGCGGGCCCGTACTCAGCAGATAATCAGCGTAGAGGCGGCCGATGAGCTTGCTCTGCGGGTAGCGTTTTTGGAGGCGCTGCCAAGTGGCGCGGTCCTTCAGCTTCGCTAAATAAGTAGTTTGCATGGCCTCGCGGGGGGCGGCGTACTGCTCGGCGGGCAACTGGCCCAGGGTGCGCAGGGCGGTGTCGTAGTCGCCCTGCTCGAACGACACCTGGCCCTGCAAATAGAGCGCTTCGTTGAGGCTGGGGTAGGTGGGGTACTGGTTGCGCAGCAGGTTGAGCATCTGCTCGGCCTCGGCCCACTTGCCCAGCCGGGTGGCGGCCACGGCGTAGAGGTAGGCCGCGTCGGGGGCCTGGGCAAAGTGGTTGATGGGCTGGGCCAGCGGCTCCAACTCTTGCATAGCCACGGCGAAGTGGCCCTGGTCGAGCTGGCTTTTGCCGGTGCGGTAGCGAGTAAGCTGGCCCTGGGCGGCGGCCAGCAGGCTCAGCAGCAGCAGGGGCAGCACAAGCAGCCGCCGCCACGGCAGGTGGGCAACGATGCGATACGAGTAGGTCATGCGTAAAAGGAAGCCAGGGTTGGCGCCGGCAAAGGTACGCCCGGCCGGGGAGGGCCCGAAAAGCAACCCGCCCACCCGCCTTGCCTACCTTAGCGCCGGCCGGCCAGGTGGGTGGCGGGCAAAAGCCAGGGGCGAAGATTTTGACGCCCGGCCCACACCACCACGGCCCGCCGCTACGTTCCACAGCGTCACGTTTCCCACGTAATTTACCCTGCCGATGTACCTCGCTATGCCCATGTCGTTGCCTGCCCTGCGCCGCCGCCTGCCGCTGCTCTTTGTGCTAGGGTTGTCGCTGGCCTTGAGCTTCGTGCTCATTGCCGCCCGCGTGCTCATTACCGGGCGGCCGCTGTTCATGTTCCTGCTCTGGAATCTGTTTCTGGCCGCCATCCCGTTTGCCCTGAGCGCGGCGCTGAGCCTGGCCGCCCGGCCGCCCCAGGCGCGGCTGCTGCTGCCGGTGGGGGCCGTGTGGCTGCTGTTTTTCCCGAATGCGCCCTACCTCGTCACCGACCTGTTTCACCTGGTGCCGCACCAGGGCGTGCCCTACTGGTACGACCTGGCGCTCATCATGTCCTGCGCCTGGAATGGCCTGATGCTGGCCTTCGCCTCGCTGCTCGATATGCACGGGCTGGTGCGTCAGCGCCTGGGCTTCTGGGCCGGCTGGGGCTTCGTCACGGTGGCCCTGGGCCTGAGTGCTTTCGGGGTGTACCTGGGCCGTTACCTGCGCTACAACTCCTGGGATATTCTCAACAACCCCTTCACGCTGGTCTACGACATTGTGCAGCGCCTGCTGCACCCCTTCCACAACTGGCAAACCTGGGGCGTGACGGTGGTATTCTGGGCCTTTCTGCTCATTGCCTACGCCACCGTGCGCCTGCTGGGGCACGGGCGGGAAGCCAGGAAGGAGTAAGGAGCCAGGGCTGTTAATGCTTGGCGGAGCCCACTGGCCGGCACCCGGCCCGTAGCGCAGGCTAGGGCAAGCGGCGGCGCAGCAGGTAGTCGGTTCGGCCAGAGTAAGTAGAGCCGGAGTAGCTGGTGCTGTTGACGTATTCCCAGCCCCGGCCATCCAGGTAGTTAAGCGCGGCAACTTCAGACTTGAGTTTCATAATGGCGTCGTTATCGTCGCGCAGGCCGGCGTTTACCACGGCGGGCCTGGCATCCTGGCCATAGTCCAGGTGCCAGGTATTGCCAGCTTTATAGAGCAGGCAATACTGATAATGAACAGGTTGCGCGGCCAGTGGTGGAGGCGTGCTTTGTGCCCGGGCCCCTGGGGCCAGCAGCAACCCGGCGGCGAGTAGGAGATGCTTCATGCCACCAAATTAGAACGACAAACTTTAGTGGGCGCCCTTGCCGGAGCCAAACAGCCAGCCGCAAGTACCCCCGCGAAACGAACTGGCCCAACCCAAAAAATGCTACTTCCTCAAATTGCCTTCCCAGGCCGCCAGCTCGGCGCGGTGCTCGGCGGCGGCGCGGGCTAGCAGCGCTGGGCTAGGGCTCGTGCCAACGTAAATGGTCAGGCCCCGCTCGCGGGCGTAGGGATTGGTGATTTCACCCACCTTCTCGAAGCGCTGAAAGTAGGGCACCAGCTCGCCAGGGTGGCCTTCGCCAATGAGCAGCAGGTGGCGGTAGGGCCGCGCCGGCCACTGCGGAAACCAATACAAGTAGCTGCCATTGAAGCTGGTAGCGGCGGGCAGGGCCCGGTTGCGGTTGTAGTAGTTGATGGCCCCGGCCTCGCCGTAATTATCGCACTTGATGAGGGTATTAGCGCGCGTCGAGTCGGGCAGGGCCTGGTAGGCCAGCCAGGTTTTATCGGCCAGCTCGCGCCAGCCCAGCATGTCGGCAAAGTCCTGGGGCAGCGGGTGCACCCGGCCATCCTCCCAGCGGTTGAGGCCCAGCTTTTGGTGCAGCGGCCGCTGGCCGAGGCGCGCCATGGCGGCCGGCGGCAGAATCGGAAAAATGTCGCGCACGATGGGCACCCACAGCAGCACCGGCAGCCCTAGCAGCGCCCCGCGCAGGCCCGGGCGCACTACCTGCGCCTGCCACCACACCGCACCCACCGCAAACAGCGCCGGGTAGTAGCCCAGGCCATAGTAGCTTTTGCCGTGCAAAGTGGTGATAATCAGCAAGCCCACCACATACACCAGCCCCACCAGCCTAGCCGCCGGCTGCGGCCGCCCGCGCAAAGCCGCCCACAGCCCCGGCACCCACACCAGCAGGGCCGAAAAGCACAGCAGCAGCTGCTCTTTCCAGAAGCCGGCGGCCGTCACGTGCACCAGCTGCTCGTCGTGCAGCAGGACCATGTGGTGGCGAAACGGCAACCCGTGCGCCACCTGCCACACCAGCGTGGGCGCGGCCACCAGCAGCGCCAGGCCCGCCGCCAGCCACACCGGCCGCCGCCCCAGCGTGCGCGGCGCCGCTACCAGCAGCGCCACCAGCACGGCCGCCCCAAAAAAGAACGTGGTGTATTTATTCAGCACGCCCAGGCCCAGCACCAGCCCTAGCCAGTAGAGGTGGCGGGGCCGGCCATCGGGCTGCGCGTGGCGCACCAGTAGGTAGGTGCCTAGGGTAAAGCTAAAGACCTCAAAGGCATTGGGTTGGAAGAGCAGGTTGAGCCGCCCGTAGGCCGTGGTGAGGTAGCACACGCCCGCCAGCGCCTGCGCCCACGGCCCGCCGCCCAGCCGCTGGGCCAGCCGCACTACCACGTAAATAGTGAGGCTGCCCCAGAGCAGGGGCCACGCCTTCACCCAGAAAAAACCGCCGCCCAGCGCTAGGGTCACCCAGCTTTGCAGGGCCGTGAGGGGCGGCACCTCAATGTAGCCCCAGGCCAGGTGGTGGCCGTAGTCGAGGTAGAGGTATTCGTCGCGGTGCAGCTCGTAGGTGCCGTAGCCGGCCAGCGCCAGGCCCGAAACGAATTTGAGCAGCGCGAAGAGCAGAGGTAGGCGGTGTTTCATTTTTTCAGTGGGTAGAGAACAGGGTACAATCAACGGTAAACCCGTTCGTCATTGCGAGCTTGCAAAGCAATCTTTCCTTGTCGGCAACTTTTGTTGAGATTACTCCCCCTGGCGGAAAGGAAAGATTGCTTCGCAAGCTCGCAATGACAGGCGATTTTTTTGGCTGCCTGTCAATTGCTTAGTATAATTATTGACTTATAAAATGTCCTGGCCTCGCCTGCTCTCCACCCGCCGCTACCCCGACCGCCCCGCCGAGGTGCCCACGCCCGGCCGCTCGCCGTATCTGGCTGATTATGACCGCGTGGTATTCTCGTCGGCCTTCCGGCGCTTGCAGCGCAAAACCCAGGTCATGCCGCTGCCCGAAACCGACTTCGTGCACACCCGCCTCACGCACTCGCTCGAAACGGCCTGCGTGGGCCGCTCGCTGGGCCGCCTCTCGGCCCGCCGTGTGCTCGAAAACGACCCTAGCCTGGCCCACGAGCTGCCCGATTTTGCCCAGGACTGCGGCGATATCGTGGCCGCCGCCTGCCTGGCCCACGACATCGGCAACCCGCCCTTTGGCCACTCGGGCGAGGATGCCATCTCGGCCTACTTCGCGTCGGAAGCGGCCGAGCGTTTCCTCCAAAGGCTGAGTGCCGCCGAAATAGCCGATTTGCAGCACTTCGAGGGCAATGCCGCCGGGTTTCGCATTCTCACCCACACCTACCCGGCGCTCAGCAGCGGCTCGGCCGGGCTAGGGCTCACCTACGCCACGCTGGGCGCCTTTACCAAGTACCCGCGCCCGTCGGTTATCGACGCTGCTAAAAAACAGGGTGGGGCCAGCGAGAAGAAGTACGGCCACTTCCAGGCCGAAAACCCGCGTTTCAAGCTCGTAGCCGAAGAGCTGGGCCTGCGGGCCAAAGACAGTGCCGCCGGCTTCTACCACCGCCACCCGCTCGCCTTCCTGGTAGAGGCGGCCGACGACATTTGCTACCGTATCATCGACTTTGAGGATGGCCTTAAGCTCGGCCTCATCGACCACGAGCGCGGCTTGCAGCTCATGCGCAACTTGCGGGCCGCCGCCCCCAACGCCCGCCCCAAAGGGGCGGGCAGCAGCGGCCTGCACTGGCGCGACTGGCAGGAGGAGCTGGGCTACCTGCGCGCCACGCTCATCGGCCAGCTTGTCGATGAAACCGCCACCCGCTTTGCCCACCATGCGTCCGCCATCCTGGCCGGTACCTACGATGCTTCCTTGGTGAAGGAACTGACGGGCTACGAATTTTTGCAGGAGATTCAGCAACTAAGCGTGGATAAGCTCTACCGCTCGCGCCCGGTGCTGGAAATAGAAGCTGCTGGCTTTGAGGTGCTCGGCGGCCTGCTCGACGCCTTTCTGTGCGCCATTTTTGACAAGAAGGAAAACCACCGCTCCAAAAAGCTGCTCGATTTATTACCTAATCAATTTCGGGCCGTCGGCCACCAGGCCGGCGCCGCGGCCTACGAGCAAATAGTATTACTCACCGACTACGTGGCCGGCATGACCGACCAGCACGCGCTGAGTTTGTATAAAACAATAAAGGGCATCGAGCTGCCAAAAGGGTTTTAAGAAATTAGTTGTCAACAAAAGTACGTCATGCTGACGAAGGAAGCATCTCGCTCGCATCATTGGGCTAGCAACTTTGGTGACACGTGCGAGATGCTTCCTTCGTCAGCATGACGTACTTATTCAGCTAAGTAAAAGCCGTTTCGCTTTCGTGCAGCAATACCATATTTTCCAGCAGTTGCTCAATTAATTTTCGGCCTTTCCACACTGATTTTAATTTGCTGCGAATCTGCGGCGCCGTTTGCACAAATTCTTGTTCTTCGGCCGTTTCGTGGTTTTCGAAATTAATTAATTTCCCAACCATTTTCTCCGTCATTTCGGGGTGAAACTGGAGGCCGATAATGCCATCGCCCCACACGTAGCCCTGCGCCGCGCAGCCCGCCGACATGCCCACGCGCACTGCGCCCGGCGGCACCGTAAACGTATCGACGTGCCAGTGCAGCACCGTGGCCTTGTCGGGCCAGCCGCGCAGCAGCGGGTGCGCCAGGGCTTTGGCCGAAAAGCGCACCGTCCAGAAGCCAATTTCGGGCTCGGGGTTCGGCCGCACCTCGCCGCCCAGCACCTGCGCCACCAGCTGCGCGCCCAGGCAGATGGCCAGCGTGATTTTGCCCGCTCGCAGCACCTCCCGCAAAAACGCTTTTTCGGGGGCTAGCCAGGGAAATTCTGCTTCGTCATGCACGCTCATCGCCCCACCCAAAATCAGTAGGCCGTCGAACTCAGCTAGGGTCGGAAAAACCGGATTTAGCTCAAATAGCCGCGTGTAGCTGAGCGTGTGGCCGTGCGCGGCCAGCCAGGTAGCGGCGTGGCCGGGGCCCTCATCAGGCAAGTGTTGCAGGCAGTGCCAGCGCATAGTTTAGAATAAGAACATTATAAAAATCGTCTGTCATGCTGAGCTTGTGAAGCATCTTATCAGGCTCGAACGACTTGGCGCAGCCGTGATAAGATGCTTCGCAAGCTCAGCATGACAGACGATTAAAGTGCCTGAAGCAGGCTAGAGCGGGGGGCGTAACATTTATAAAGCCTGCTTTAATTCTTAATTAATCAGTGACCCTACTCCCACTCAATGGTAGCCGGCGGCTTGCTCGAAATATCGTACACCACGCGGTTAATGCCCCGCACCTGGTTAATGATGCGGTTGCTCACGTCGGCCAGGAAGTCGTAGGGCAGGTGCGCCCAGTCGGCGGTCATGCCGTCCACACTCGTTACGGCCCGCAGGGCCACCACGCGCTCGTAGGTGCGCTCGTCGCCCATTACGCCCACGCTTTGCACGGGCAGCAGCATGGCGCCGGCCTGCCACACCTGCTCGTAGAGGCCGCGCTCTTTCAGCAGGTTGATGAATACGCCGTCGGCGCGCTGGAGCAGGTCCACTTTCTCGGGCGTGATGTCGCCCAGGATGCGGATGCCCAGGCCGGGGCCGGGGAAGGGGTGGCGGTTGAGAATCTCGCCGGGCAGGCCTAGCGTGGCGCCCACCTCGCGCACCTCATCCTTGAAGAGCATCCGTAGCGGCTCTACTATTTTGAGGTTCATTTTCTCGGGCAGGCCGCCCACGTTGTGGTGGCTTTTGATGGTGACGGCCGGCCCGCCGTGCACCGATACCGACTCAATCACATCGGGGTAAATAGTGCCCTGGGCCAGCCAGCGGGCGCCTTCTACTTTCTGCGCCTCGCGGTCAAACACCTCAATAAAGGTGCGGCCGATGGCTTTGCGCTTCTGCTCGGGGTCGGAGAGGCCTTCGAGCGCGGCGTAAAACTCGGGCGCGGCGCGCACGCCGGTCACGTTCAGGCCCAGGCCCTCGTAGGCCTTCAGCACCGAGGCAAACTCATCCTGCCGCAGCAGGCCGTTGTCGACAAAGATGCCGTGCAGGCGCGGGCCAATGGCCCGGTGCAGCAACAGCGCGGCCACGCTGCTGTCCACGCCGCCCGAGAGGCCTAGTATCACCTGGTCGGCGGGGCCCACGGTGGTTTGCAGCGCCTCCACCATCGAGTCCACGAAGTGCTCGGGCGTCCAGCTCTGGTCGCAGCCGCAGATGCCCACCACGAAGTTTTCGAGCAGCTGGCGGCCCTCCGTCGAGTGCGTTACCTCGGGGTGAAACTGAATGCCGTAGGTGTCCTGGTCCGGCAGCTGGTAGGCCGCCACTGCCACTTCGGGCGTACTGGCGATGATAGTGTAGTCGGCCGGCAGCGTCTTAATGGTATCGCCGTGCGACATCCACACCTGCGTATCGAGGTGCAGGCCAGCGAGTAGGGGGGAGGCAGCGTCGAGCTTGCTTAGCCGGGCCCGGCCATATTCGCGGATGGTAGCCGGCAGCACTTCGCCGCCGCCCTGCTGGGCCAGCAGCTGCGCACCGTAGCAAATGCCCAGCACCGGCACCCGGCCCAGTATCCCGCTCAGGTCGGGGTTGGGCGAGTCGGCATCGCGCACCGAGCAGGGCGAGCCCGAAAGAATAACGCCCCGCAGGTCGCCGGCGCTGATGCGCTCGGCCAGCTGGGGGGCGTGGGTGTAGGGGTGAATTTCGCAGAAAACGTGCAGCTCGCGAATGCGTCGGGCAATGAGCTGGGTGTACTGCGAGCCAAAATCAAGAATGAGTATTTGCTCCATAAATCACGGATTACGCGGATTTTAGCGGATTTCACGGATTTTGTAGTCGGCGCTGCTGGCCGGCTTCGTTGCCGCTAGGGCCGCTGGCGCGCGGGTGCCAGAGGGGTGAAGAGTTGGCCCCGCAAAAGTACTTCCGCTGACCCGTCCCAACAGAAACAATCGAGTTTTTAGCGCTGATAATCTGCGTGTAAATTTTCAATTGCTACGAATCGCCTACAAAATCCGTGAAATCCGCTAAAATCCGCGTAATCCGTGATTACCTTTGCACCGGCGAGTCAGAACGACCAGCTCCTACTGAACTCCCCCAGGGCCGGAAGGCAGCAAGGGTAGGTGGTTGAGCGGTGCGATTTTGGCTCGCTTTTTTTTGTCTTTTTCAGCCGGCCCCGAGCCGCGTTCGTCTGCCAAGTTTAGGTAGCCAGCGCGTAGCTTTGGGCCGGTTCTTTTTTGACTGCTGGCCCCCAGCGTTGCGCTAGTGGCTACGGTCGGGTTTTTATTTTTTGGGCTAGCGGCGACCCGCTGCCAGCCAACAGCTTAAGAATGAAATTTTTCATTGATACGGCCAACCTGGCCGAAATTCAGGAAGCCGTAGACCTCGGCGTGCTCGATGGCGTAACCACCAACCCCTCGCTGATGGCCAAAGAAGGCATTCGGGGTACCGATGCCGTGCTGGCCCACTACCGCGCCATCTGCGAAATTGTGGACGGCGACGTGTCGGCCGAAGTAATCGCTACCGATTTTGAGGGCATTATCCGCGAGGGCGAGGCCCTGGCCGACCTGCACCCCAACATCGTGGTGAAAGTACCCATGATTAAGGAGGGCGTAAAAGCCATTAAGTATTTCAGCGACAAGGGTATTCGTACCAACTGCACGCTCATCTTCTCGGCCGGGCAGGCCCTGCTGGCTGCCAAGGCCGGTGCCACCTATGTGTCGCCCTTCGTAGGCCGCTTGGACGATATCGGGGCCGACGGCCTGGGGCTGATTGCCCAGATTATCGAGATTTTTGCCAACTACGGCTACGCCACCGAGGTGCTGGCGGCCAGCGTGCGCCACGTGCCGCACCTCATTCAGTGCGCCGAGCTAGGGGCCGACGTAGTAACCTGCCCGCTCAACGTGATTACCGGCCTGCTCAACCACCCGCTCACGGACAAGGGCCTGGCCACGTTCCTGGCCGACCACCGTAAGGTAAACGCGTAGCAAACACCAGGTTATTGGTTAAAAAACGTCTGTCATTGCGAGGAGGAACGACGAAGCAATCTTTCCTGCTGGCTAGGGCAATGCCACAGACGCTACGGAAAGATTGCTTCGTCGTTCCGCCTCGCAATGACAGACGTTTTAACTCGTAACTAACTCGTAAGGTGTACATTATCAAAGTAAAAGGCAAGGCCAAGATTCCGGATTACATCCAACTGCGCGACGAGAATTTCGTGCTGATTGCCTATTTCCGGGCCGACCGGCCGCTCAAAGACCTGCACCGCTACGGCCTGGAAGGCCAGGAAGTGCCACTGGCCGCCGTTATTTCGGAGCTGGAATTTGGGAAGCTGCGCAAGCTTGAACTCTGATTGCCATGACCGAGCCAATTGTTGAGCTGCACGGTGCCACCATAACCCAGGAAGAGCGGGCGGTGCTGGAAAACGTATCTTTTGAGCTGGAAAAGAGCGAGTTTGCCTACCTGGTGGGGCGCACCGGCGCCGGCAAGTCGTCGCTGCTCAAAACCCTGTATGCCGACCTGCCGCTGCTGGTGGGGCGCGGCGCGGTGGCGGGCTACGACCTGCCTAGCCTGCCGGCCCGCAAGGTGCCGTACCTACGCCGGCGGCTGGGCATCGTGTTTCAGGATTTTCAGCTGCTAAGCGACCGCTCGGTGGCCGAAAACCTGCTTTTTGTGCTCAACGCCACCGGCTGGCGCGGCAAGGCCCGCAAGCAGCAGCGCGTGCAGGAAGTACTAACCCAGGTGGGCCTGAGCGGCGTGGGAGGGCGCATGCCGTACCGCCTCTCGGGCGGCGAGCAGCAGCGCGTAGTTATTGCCCGCGCCCTGCTCAACGAGCCCGCCTTGCTGCTGGCCGACGAGCCCACCGGCAACCTCGACCCCGAGGTGGCCGAGGGTATCATGGAGCTGTTTGCCGAAATTAACCACGCGGGCACGGCCATTCTCATGGCTACGCACAATTTTCAGCTGCTCGAAAAACACCCGCACCGGGTGCTGACCTGCCAGGGCGGGCAGCTGCTGGACTCGGGCCGCCGCTAGCCCCGGCATGGTGCATATGCCAGCCGGCCTCTCCATTCTGATTCCCGTTTTCAACCGCGCGGCAGCGGCGCTGGTGCAGGCATTGCTGGCGCAAGTGGCCGACTGGCCGGGCCCGGTCGAAATCAGGCTCTTGGATGATAAGTCGGCGGAAGAATACCGAGCCCAAAATCGGTTGTTGGCCGGCCTGCCGGGCGTACAGTACGAAGAGCTGCCGGCCAATGTGGGCCGCGCCGCCATTCGCAACCAGCTAGCCGCCCGCGCCCGCTACGAGTGGCTGCTGCTGCTTGACAACGACAGCCTGCTGCCTGACGACCAGTTTCTGACGCGCTATGCACAGGCCGTGCGCGCGCAGCCGGCCGCCCTTTTTAGCGGTGGCACTACCTACGAAGCCACGCCGCCCGCTAGCCCCGCGCTGTACCTGCGCTGGCACTACGGCCGCGCCCGCGAAATGCGCCCGGCTGCTCTGCGCCAGCTGGCGCCTACTAGCCAACTCACCATCAATAATGCGTTGCTGCGGAAGGAGTTGCTGGGTCGCTTTCCGCTTGATGAGCGCCTGAGCGGCTACGGCCACGAAGACACCCGTTTTGGGCTGGAGCTGGCGCGGGCCGGCGTGGCGGTATGCCACCTCGACAACCCCGTGCTGCACGATGGCTTGGAGCCCGCCCCTGATTTTCTGGAAAAAAGCCGCCAGGCGGTGCGCAATCTGGCCCAGGTGCTGCGCGCCGATGGGCTAGGGGCCGACACGCGGCTGGCCCGCACGGCCGCCCGGCTGCGCGCCGCCGGCCTAGCCGGCCCGGCCCGCGCCACCCTGGCCGCCCTGGAGCCGGCGTTGCGGCGCCACCTGCTGGGCGCCCGCCCCAGCCTGCGCGCCCTCGATGCGCTGAAGCTGCTGTGGCTGCTGCAGGAAGTGGCATAGCTGCGCCGAAGCGGCCAGTATCTTTGGTGTTCGCCGTTTTTTGCCCGTTGCCTTGCCCGATTTATCACCCATTTCTATGCTCGACCTCGCGGCCGAGCACGCCGCCTACCAGGCCGAGCTGGATGCCGCCTGGCGTGACACTATGCGGGAGGCGGCCTTCATCCAGGGGCCAGCCGTGGGCGCGTTTGCCGCCGAACTGGGCGCGCACCTGGGTGGCGCGCACGTGGTGCCCTGCGCCAATGGCACCGACGCCCTTACGCTGGCCCTGCTGAGCCTGGGGCTGCCGCCCGGCGCCGAGGTGATTGTGCCGGCCTTCACCTACGTGGCCACCCTGGAGGCCGCCGCGCTGCTAGGCCTTAGGCCGGTGTTGGTCGACGTGTTGCCCGATACCTTCAACGTAGACCCGGCGGCCGTGCGCGCCGCCCTCACGCCGCGCACCGGGGCCGTAGTGGCCGTGCATTTATTTGGGCAATGTGCTGATTTAGAAGAGCTGACGGCTATTTGCCGGACGGCCGGGGTGGCCTTGATTGAGGATAATGCGCAGGCGCTAGGGGCCACTTTTGCCTTCGCCAGCGGCGCCGCGGCCTACGCTGGCACGGTGGGCGAGGTAGGTACTACGTCGTTCTTCCCAAGCAAAAACCTGGGCTGCCTGGGCGATGGCGGCGCGCTATTCACCCGCGACGCGGCTAGCGCCGACCTGCTGCGCCAGCTGGCCAACCACGGCCAGAGCCAGAAATACCTGCACCAGCGCATCGGCCTCAACTCGCGCCTCGATACCCTGCAAGCCGCCCTGCTGCGCGTGAAGCTGCGCCACCTGCCCGCCGCCCAGCGCCGCCGCCAGGCCGTGGCCGCCCGCTACGATGCCGCGCTGGCTAGCCTGCCGGGCCTGCAAATTCCGGTGCGCGATGCGCGCAGCAGCCACGTGTTTCATCAGTACACCATCAAAGTAGAAGGCAAGGGCCGGCGCGATGCCCTGCAGGCGCACCTGAAAACCCAGGGTATTCCGAGCGCCGTGTACTACCCGCTGCCGGTGCACCAGCAGCCGGCATATGCGTACCTGGGCTACCAGCCAGGGCAGTTTCCGGTGGCCGAGCGGCTGTGCGGGCAGGTGCTGTCGCTGCCCGTGCACCCGGGGCTAGCGGCGGAGCAGCAGGCGCACATTGTGACGCAGCTGGGTTACTTCATGGGGTGAGGTGAATAAAGCGGCATGCAAACCGCTCGCCCACCCTACATCCGGCATCACGCCATCATTGCCGGAGTGTCGTTGCTGGTTACCGTTGGCTACTGGTGGCAGCTAAGAAGCTTTACGGCCGATGTGCACAAGAATTCACCGCACGGCTACGAGGGTGAGGGGGCTTTCCTTATCGTAATCCCGCTGTTGTTCCTATTGCTGCACGCCGGGTTTTTTAGCCTGGTGGCGCTGGAGCGCGTGCTGCGCCGAAACCACGCGCCTATGCCGAAGTCGGACCTACTTTTGGGGCTGCTGCCGTTGTGGCTGTGGCTACTATTTCTCCTGTTCAGGGCACTTTAAGTTTATTATAGGTAGCTGACTTTGACTATCTCTGCTGAGGTTTCTGCCGCACCTGTTCGCTTCGCTATTTGCGGCGTGGGCCACATTGGCCGGCGCCACGCGGCGCTGGTGGCGCGCCACGCCGGCGCCAGCCTGGTGGCGCTCATCGACGTGCGCGAAGAATTGCGGGCCGGCCTCGCGGCTGAATTTTCGGGCGTGCCGTTTTTCCGCTCTTTAGAAGAATACTTGCTAAGCGGCCCCGCTGCCGACGTGCTCACCGTAGCCACGCCCAATGGCCTGCACGCGCCGCAGGCCGTGGCGGGCCTGCGCGCCGGCCTGCACGTGGTCATCGAAAAGCCCATTGCCCTGCACACCGCCGCCGCCGAGCTTATTGTGCACACGGCCCGGCAAACCGGCCGGCTGGCCTTCGGCGTGATGCAAAACCGCTACTCGCCGCCCGCCGCCTGGCTCAAGCAGGTGGTTGGCGAAGGCCGGCTAGGGGAGGTGTTTCTGGTGCAGCTCAACTGCTTCTGGAACCGCGATGCGCGCTATTACCAGCCCGGCGGCTGGCGCGGCACCCAAGCCCTGGATGGCGGCACGCTCTTCACGCAGTTCAGCCACTTCGTGGATTTGCTGTACTGGGTATTTGGCGATATCACCAACATCACGGCGCGCTTTCGCGATTTTAACCACCAGGGCATCACCGAGTTTGAGGATAGTGGCCTCGTTTCCTTCGACCTTGTGCGCGGGGGCAGCGGCACGCTCAGCTACAGCACCGCCGTGTGGGACCGCAACCTCGAAAGCTCCCTTACGGTGGTGGCCGCCCGCGGCGCGCTCAAGCTAGGGGGGCAGTACCTCGACAAGGTCGAGTACTGCCACCTGCAAGACTATGAGCTGCCCCGGCTGCCGCCCACCAACCCCGCCAACGACTACGGCCCCTACCAGGGCTCGGCCGCCAACCATGTGCAGGTGATTGACAACGTGGTGAATACCGTGCAAAACCGCAGCACCGCTACCACCAACGCCCTCGAAGGCCTGAAGGTGGTCGAGATTATCGAACGCATTTACGCCCTTCGCTAGCTCCCTTCCTCGTCATGAGTACGTTCAATTCGTTCGACCTTGGCCGTCACTGGCATCAGCTCACGGAGCCATTTCAGCCCGACTACACCCGCCGTGAGGCCGAGCGCGTGCGCGTGATGGATGCTTATTCGGCGCCGCAACGGCATTACCACACCTTGCAGCACCTTCATAATCTGCTGGATAAGGTGGCCGATTTTCCCTTGCAGGATGCGGCCGTGGTGGAGCTGGCCATCTGGTACCACGACGTTGTGTATAATGCCCTGGGTTCGGACAACGAGGCCAAAAGCGCCGAGTGGGCGCTGGCTTTTCTGCAGCAAACCACCCTGGAGCCCGCCCGCCAGGCCCGCGTGGCCGACTTTATCCGGCGCAGCCAGGACCATACCCAGCCCCAGCCGCCCGGCGATGCCGACCTGCTGCTGTTTCTGGATGCCGACCTCAGCATCCTGGGCGCGCCCGAGGCCGCGTACTGGGACTATGCCCGCCAGGTGCGCCGCGAGTATCAGCTGGTGCCCGACCTGCTCTACCGCCCCGGCCGGCGCAAGGTGCTGGCCAGGCTGCTCGACGCGCCGGTGCTCTACCATACGCCCGCTTTGCGCGCCGAGCTCGATGCGCCCGCCCGCCGCAACCTGCAAGCCGAGCTAGCGGCCTGGGAGCGCGGCGGGCTGCCCCACTGATTTGGCCATGCGCTCGTAGGCCTTGCGGGTGAGGATGGCTAGCTGCTGCTTTTCGAGGTCGAAAATGGATACGTAGTCCTGTCCAACGACCAAGTGCTGCGTGCAGCCCGCCGGGCGGTACAGCAGCACGTTGCAAATGTCGGTAGCGGTGATGTAGGGGTGGGCCGCCAGGTGCGAGTGCATCATGCCCCGGATGGCGCCCGGCGCCTGGCCGGCATCCCAGCTCAGAGGCAAGTAGCTGTTGTGCAGGCGCTCAACTGCCGTGAGCTTGCCGGCGGGGTCAAACGTGAGCAGGTGGTCGTTGCCGATGGGCACCAGGCTGCCCTGCTGCGGGCCAGTGAGCACGTACACCCGTGTGCCGCTAGGGTCATCGAGCAGGTCCAGGTTCAGGGAGGTATTGGCCGGTACCGGAAACTCCTGGCGGTGCGCGTTGATGCTGGCCAGCGCCGCCTGCCGAATGCCATAGAGCCGCGCCTCGGCGGGGCTGAAAACCCCCAGCGGCTGAAAGCGGCTGGTGCCCACGCGCACATCCTGGCGCGGAAAAAGGTAGCTGGCTACCAGGGGCGTGCCGGCCTGCCCCGCCGATTCTTTATTCCAAAAGATGGTGCATACCGAGTCGCCCCGAAAATAAGTGAGGTAGCCCCCAAGCTGGCTGCGGTCGAGGGTAGTGGCCAGCATCAGGTCGGTAGCTACCCAGGCTGCGCGCTCCGACTGGTACAGCGTCAGGCCTTCCTGCAAAATGGCCTCGGTGGGCGGCTCGGCCGCCGGCGCCGCCAGGGCCAGGCGCAAAAGGGAGGTGACAAGCGGGAAGTAAGCGGGAGCGGCCATAGCAAGAAAGAGTAGCGAAAAGGGAAGATTCTTAATCCAGATGCCAGCCGGTCGAGTATTCCACGGCGTGACGGCAAATATATCGGCCTGCTGGTAGTGGCACTCACCAAACCCACATCCGGCCGTACCTTTGCCCTAGTCGAGCCGGCCGCTAGCCTAGCTTGTTTTTATAAAGAGGCGCTGAGAGATAGGCTCTGCGACGCGCCGGCAACCCCCAGCCACCCGCTGGAACGGTGCCAACCGACCGGCCGCCAAACTATGGCGGCCATATAAAAGCCCGTGGCGCTTTCTGCTTTTGCTTCCTGTTTCTACCCCTCATTTCCCGGCGCTGCGGCGCGGGCTGGCTCCGGCGGGGCTAGCTGTTGTGGATAGGGAAGGTTCGCCGCTTAGCGGTGTGACAACAAGTTGTATCTCAAATTTTTAGAGGGTTGACTACAACTGGCCGGGCGCGGGTGCGCAGCGGCTGGGGCAGTCGTTTTGGCGCAGGCCGCGAGGCTGCGCCGCATCGTATTTATGCTGAAAAAATCACTGGAACTCCTGCGGCAGGAAGCTGCCGAATCGGGCACGGGCACGCTCAAGCGCAGCCTCAACGGCGTGAGCCTCATCGCCCTGGGCATTGGGGTTATTATCGGGGCCGGGCTGTTCACGCTCACGGGCATTGCGGCGGCCAACCACGCCGGGCCGGCCATCACCATTTCCTTCGTAGTAGCGGCAG
Source organism: Hymenobacter cheonanensis (assembly GCF_030581075.1). GTDB lineage: Bacteria > Bacteroidota > Bacteroidia > Cytophagales > Hymenobacteraceae > Hymenobacter. Next base: position 80,105 of record NZ_JAUQSW010000009.1, on the reverse strand, counting down.
TGGGCTGCGCCTTTTCGGCGCTGTGCTACGCCGAGTTTGCGGCCATGGTACCGGTGGCCGGCTCGGCTTACACGTACTCCTACGCCACCATGGGCGAGCTGTTTGCCTGGATAATCGGCTGGGACCTCGTGCTCGAATACTCGGTGGGCGCGGCCACGGTGGCCATCAGCTGGGCGGGCTACCTGCGCAGCTTCCTCGAAAAATATGGCCTGCACCTGCCCGCCCGCTTCGTGCTGTCGCCCTTCGAAACGGCCACGCTGCACAATGGCGCGGTGGTGCATGGCTACGGCAATGTGCCGGCCATGCTCATCGTGCTCGCCATCACGGCCGTGGTCATCCGGGGCACGTCGGGCTCGGCCTGGTTTAACGCGCTGGTAGTAGCCCTGAAGGTAGCCGTGGTGCTGGTGTTCATTGCCCTGGGCTGGCAGTACATCGACCCGGCCAATTACCACCCCTTTATCCCGGAAAATACCGGCACTTTCGGCGAGTTTGGCTGGAGCGGTATCCTGCGCGGGGCCGGCGTTATTTTCTTCGTCTTCATCGGCTTCGACATCGTGGCCACCATGGCGCAGGAAACCAAAAACCCGCAGCGCAACATGCCCATCGGTATTCTGGGCTCCCTCATTGTCTGCACCATCTTATTCGTGCTATTCGGCTACGTGCTCACGGGCGTGGCCAACTACACCGAGTTTAGGGGCAGCGCCGCGCCGGTAGCCGTTGCCATCGAAAAAACGCCCTACGCCTGGCTGAGCGGGGCCGTTAGCCTGGCCATCCTGGTGGGCTTCACCTCCGTGATTCTGGTCGATTTGCTGGGGCAGTCGCGGGTATTTTTCTCCATGTCGAAAGATGGCCTGCTGCCGCCGGCCTTCTCCAAAATCCACCCCAAGTTTCGCACGCCCGCGCAGTCTAACCTGTTGCTAGGGGTGTTCATTGCCTTGTTTGCGGGCTTCGTGCCCCTCGATGTGGTGGGCGAGATGGTGAGCATCGGCACGCTGCTGGCCTTCGTGATGGTGTGCCTGGGCGTCATCATCATGCGCCGCACCAACCCCGACGCGCCGCGCAGCTTCCGCACGCCGTGGGTGCCGCTGGTGCCCATCCTGGGCATTCTTACCTGCCTCATCATGATGCTGAGCCTGCCCTGGCAAACCTGGCTGCGCCTGGGCGTGTGGCTGGCGATAGGGCTAGCCATCTACTTCGGCTACGGCAAGCAGCACAGCAAGCTGCGCCAGGCAGCGGCGGCGGAGTAGCGAAGGGAAAAGTAAAAAAGGGGATTAAAAAGCTGGCGTAGCAGTCAGCTTTTTAATCCCCCTTTTTTTATTTGATGCTGGCCCTAGCTGCTAGCCGTGCTGGGGCAGGCTGCGCTGGAAGTGCAGCTGCAAAATGCCGTCTATCTTTTCCTGGGTCAGGGGCTTGCTCACAAGGCCGGCGATGTTAAGCTCATCGAGGCGGCCCAGGTCGCGGGCGTCCATGGTGGTAGTAAGCATGATGACGACCGTGGCATTGCGCTGGGTTTGGGGCAGCTGGCGGTAGGCCTCCAGAAACTGAATGCCGTTGAGGCCGGGCATGTTCACGTCGAGCAGTATCAGGGCCGGCTCGTCGGGGCCGGCTGTGTGCTCGATAATATCGAGCGCCTGGGCGCCGCTTTCGGCCACCAGAATGCGCTCGGTCACGTTCAGGCTTTTGAGCAGCAGCTCGTTCAAAAAATTATTGGTAGAGTCATCGTCCACCAGCATTACACTGGAAAGCTTTTCCATAAACAAAAGAATAATAAGCAATTAGGAGGGCGTCGGGCCCGGGGCAGGCAGCACGACGGTGAAGGTGGAGCCCACGCCCGGCTGGCTCTGCACCGTAAGGGTACCGCCGGCGTTCTCTACCATTTTTTTAACCATGTACAGGCCTACGCCCGAGCCCGGCACGTGGTGGTGCAAACGGCGAAATAAGCGAAATAATTCGCCCTGCTGCTGCTCGCTCAGGCCCAGGCCGTTGTCTTGCACCTCCAGCACTACCTGGCCGGGGGCGGCCGGGCGGCAGCGCAGCTCCACTACGGCCGGGCGGTCGGGGGCGCGGTACTTCACGGCGTTGCTGAGCAGGTTGTAGAGAATGCTGCGCAGGTTTTTGGCCGCAAAATAAACCGTGGGGCACGCCGCCAAATCCAGGGTCAGGGTGGCGTCGGCGGCCGTAAGCTCGGGCTGCATATCGAGGCGCACGTCTTCGGCCAGGGCTAGCAGGTCCACGGCCTCGGTGGGCTGGTCGAGCATGGCCTGCTGCAGGCGTGTCACGTCGGTAAGGTGCCCCAGCGTTTGCTGAAAGCGGCGCACGGCCCCGTCCATCAGCTCCAGCAGGCGCGGCACCAGCTCGGGCTGCTGGGCGGCCGGGGGCAGCTGCTGGCGCAGGGCCAGCAGCAGGCCTTCAATGTTGGTAATGGGCGACTTCAGGTCGTGCGAGGCCGAGTACACGAAGGTATCGAGGTCGGCGTTGGTGCGCGTGAGGCGCAGGTTGGCCTGGTGCAGCTCCTCGTTGGTGGCCCGCATGGCCGCGTTGATGGCGGCCAGCTCCTCGTTGAGGGCGTGCACCTGCTGGCGGGCCGTAACCTGGGCCGTGACCTCGGTGGCCACGCACACCACGGCCAGCTCGCTCGTGGCGCGGTGCAGGGGCTGATACACAAAATCGAAGTAGCCAACTTCGCCGGGGCGGTGCCGGGCCAGCCGGTAGGGCTGCGACTGGGCCACGTAGGGCACCCCGGTGCGGCGCACCTCATCGAGCACCGCGCGCAGGCCCTGGCCGTCCAGCTCGGGCACCGCCTCAAAAAACGGCCGGCCCGTAATCTGGCCAGGGGCGTGCTCCAGCATGTCGCCCATCAGCGGGTTCACGAGTTCCAGCACGTAGTCGGGGCCCCGAAATACGCAAATAGCCACGGGCGCCTGCGCCAGCAGTTCTTCCAACTGCTGCTGCTGGGCTTCGCGGGCGTGCCGGGCCAGCACCTGCTCGGTTACGTCGTACACGAAGGCCGCCACTCCCACAATCACCTCGGCCTCGCGGTAAGCCTGGTACGCAAACGTGACGTAGCGCGGGCTGCCGGGCTGCAGCTCGGCCAGGGGCATCTCTAGCACCACCTGGCTTTCGCCGGTGTCGTACACACGGTCGAGCAGCGCGACCAGGCCCGCCAGCTTCACGCGCGGGTACACCTCGCCCAGGGTGTGGCCCTGGATGGGCCCTAGCCACTCTTCGGGCGGAAACAGCTCCTCGAAGGCCGGGTTGTAGTAGTCGATGCGGTGGTTGGGCTCGCGCAGCAGCACAATAGCGGCGGGCGTTTGCTCAAAAATCTGGTACAGGTCCTGGCGCTCCTGGGCGCGGCGCTGGGCCACGGCCAGCATGGCCGCCTGCATGGTGGTGGTTTGGCGGCGGGTGCGCACCTGCTCCGTCACCTCAAAAGCAAACACCACTAGCCCATCGATGCTACCGGCCGTGTCGTAGCGGGCCTGGTAAATAAAATTAAAGTACCGGTCTTCGAGCTGCCCATCATTGGGGCGGGCGAATTGCATAAGCACCTCGTCGCCGTGGAAGGTCACGCCCGTTTCGTACACGCCGCGCAGCATATCCTCCACGGGGCCGCCCGCTAGTTCGGGCAGGGCCGCCAGCACAGCCTGGCCTGCTAGCTGGCGGCCCGGAAACAGCGCCTGGTAGCCAGGGTTCACCAACTCAAATACCAGGTCGGGGCCCGCTAGGGTGCAAATAGCAGCGGGCGCCTCCATCAGCAGGCGCTCGAGGTAGTGGCTTTGCTGGGTAGCCTCTTGGGTGCGGGCCAGCACCTGCACTTCCAGGGTGTGGGCGAGCTGCTCGGCCTGCTGGCGGGCCAGCACCTGCTCGGTTACCTCGGTGGCCGAGGCAATAATGCCCGTAATAATACCCCGTGCGTTGCGCAGGGGCTGGTAGACAATGTGGAAATAGCCGGGTGCCAGCTGCCCCGAGCCTGCGCGGGCAATATCGACATACTGCTCGCGCAGGTAATACGGCTGCCCGGTTTGGTAGACCTCGGCAAAAATGGCTTCGAAACCCTGGCCGCCCAGGTCGGGCAGGGCCTCAAAATGGGGCCGCCCGATAATCTGGGCCAGGGGCCGGCCCCACAGCAGCGCCATTTCCTCGTTGGCAAACGTGACGACGTGCGTGGGGCCATCCAGAATGGCGATGGCGATGGGCGCCTGCTCCAGAGTAAGCTGCAGCGTGGCCCGCTCGCGCTCGGCCTCCTGGCGGGCGGCCAGCTCGCGGGCCTGGCTGGCGCGCAGCGCCTCCTCGGCGGCCGTGCGCGAGTGGTCGTTGTTGTCGGTAAAGCTCACGGCCAGCAACTCCTCGCAGCGCTGGGCCACCAGGGCGTAGTAGCCATCGAGGCCGTCGTGCTGATACAGATTTTGGCGCTGCGCGAGCTGGCCCGACAGAAAGGCGTCGCGGTAAAACGCAAATACACCCGCCTCCGCCGCCGTTGGGTAAAGCGTCAGAAATGACTCGGCCGGGTATTCGGGCAGCCGCAGCATGCGCTGGGCCGCCGGGTTGAGGCGGATGCTGTCGAAATCGCACAGCTCGCCGGTGCCCGCCGCGTAGCGCGGGCGCATCAGCATTATGCCCGTGAGCGACACCACCAGAAGTACTTCGGCCAGGCCGGTTGAGGGTGGCACGGTCGAAACGGAAATTTCAGACATGAAAGAAGAGACAGCCCGGGCAAACCGGGAAAGTGCTAGGGGGTAAGCTGCCGCCACAGGCCCTGGGCGGTGCCCCGCAAATAGCGGGGGCCCGCGTTTCGTTCCGCGGGTAGCTTACTTAAGACGAAATACGCACGCAAAGCCCGCCGGTAGGGCCTGGCCAGGGCATTTATTTTATGCAGCAGTAAGCAAAAAGCTAGGAAAATGTTCGGCGCCCGCCCGTTAGTTTTTGTGCCAGGGCCGATACCTCGGGTACCCACCCCGTGGCCAGCAGCCCCGCCCCGTAGAGGATGGTGAGCACGCCGCCGCGCAGCAGCAGCGCCAGCCACACATTGACTGGGGCGGGCAGCGCCCAGGCCACCAGCGCCGCCCCGCCGGCTAGCCCCAGAATGTACAGAATGCGCCGGTCGAAGGGTTGCCAGCCGAAGCTACGCCACACAAACCAGGTGCGCAGCAGGTTGATGCCGGCCAGCGCCAGCGCATTGGATAAGGCCGCCCCGGTGAGCCCCAGCCACGGAATCAGCAGCAGATTGAGCCCGATAATGCCCACGGCCAGCCCCACGTTGAAGAGCAAGTCGTAGCGGTAGCGCGGCGAGGTCACCACAATAATGCCGTTCACGCCCGTGATGCCGTCGGTGAGGCGGCCGGCCAGCAGCAGCAGCACCGCCGTGGTGCCCGCCGCGTACTCGGGCCGGTGAATAAGCGAGTAGATGAACGGTAAATTCAGGCCGATGCCCAGCGCCAGGTAGCTGCCCAGCGCGGTGGTAAGGCGCGTGGAGCGGCGGTAAAAATCGAGCAGCTTATCGGTCGCGCCTTCCTTCCAATACTCGGCAATGAGCGGGTAGGCCGTCTTGTACAAGGCCCGAAACGGCACCGCCAGCGCCGTGCTGATATTGAGGGCAATGGTGTAAATACCGGCATCGGCAAAGCTGTGCGAGCCCAGCATCAGCGAGTCGATGGTGAGCAGCAGCGTGCCCGAAATATTGCCCAGCAGCGCGAAGCTGCCGAAGCGCACCAGCTCGCCCACCGGCCGCACCCGCAGCACCGCCCGCGTGGGCCGCAAATGCAGCTCGCCAATGGCCGCCAGGTACCCTAGCAGCAGCGCCGCAATGGCCGCGTAGCTCCCTAGATACGCCAGCACAAACCCCTCGAACGAGAGGTAGCCCGCCCCAAACAGCACCGCCGCCCCCACAATGAGTAGGCGCTGCAAAATATCAGTCAGAAACGATGAGAACGAGGTGTGAAACAGCGACTTGGTATACGCCTCCAGCAGGTTGTAGAGCAAAATGCACAGCGCCAGGCCCAGCATCACGGCGTAGTGCGGGCCTAGTAGGGCGGCGTCGTGGGCGTACCAGCGCAGCACTAGTGGCCGGCCCAGCCACAGCGCCCCCGCCACCAGCACAAACAAGGCTAGCGGCAGCCCCAGCAACAATACCAGAAAACCCGAGTGCCCGGTTTCGCGGTTGCGGAAATACGGAAAATACCGCAGCGTCGTATTGGTAAATCCCAGCGCCGACACTAGCGCGCCCATCGTGGCCAGCGACACCAGAATGGACGTGAGCCCCAACTGCGCCGGCGCCAGCAGCCGCGGCAGCACCAGCGTAGTATTGACAAAGCCAATACCCAGCCCGATGTAAGAAATAACCGTGTTGCGCAGCCCCTGCCGCTGAACGATACCCAAATTAATTATGAGTTATTAAGTATGAATTATGAGTTGGGCTCGGCCGTAAATTCTTCCCAGATTTCGTGGCCGGTGCGAAATATTGCGCCCTGCTGCTGTAAGTGGCGCATTATCTCGTGAAATTGCTGCGGGCCGTTTTGCGTATTATTTGGGTCAAAATTCTCGTTGTGCCACAGTACAGTAGCCACGCCGCCAAATCGTTTTATTTCGGCAAAAACGGGGGCTAGCGCGGGAATAATTTCGGCGGGGGGCAGCTGTAAATAATTAGGGTGGTGTAGCGTGGCGTCCATCACATTGAGAGGGATTTCGAAAAAGTCAAATTCTAAGCGAAATTCAAAATCGAAGAGATAAAATGGTAGACAATAGCTATGGCGAAAACCATAGTGTTCGGCATAGCCCAGCGTACTGTCGTATCTGTATTTCTCTTGCGATTTTGCTGGAGTCACGTCTAGTATAAGTGGCGTAATACGCGGCTCCCAACTCAAGTAGTGGAAGCGACAACCGATAACCTCAGCACCAAGCTTATTGTCTAGTCCAAAAATTGTAGCTCCTGCCCCGGTGCTGCTTCCCAAACTGCCGTGTAGCCCAATTTCGTAACCTTGCGTTGTTAATTGAGCTAGCCGCTGCTGTAGTTGCCTTGTGAGGCGATAGTCAGCATTAGGGATACCGTCCTGACTCTTTTGATGAGTAGGAAGAATGAAAAACGTGGAGCGTCCGCCGTATTGCGCCACCGCTGCTGCCACGGTTTCTAGGTTATCCCAGGCATCGGGCTGGGTGAGGTGCTGCCATACTAATTTACCAAATCGGCCAAACTTGCGCTGCTGCAACGCGGCCTTGGCCGGCGCTTTCCAGGCACTGTATAAATTGTCAACGTCGTGCGAAATAAAGGCCGCGAAATCAGCTTGCTTATTGCCCCAGTGGCGGCAACGTAGCGGCGTATTACTGACGTATTCAACGGCCGTTTTCAATACGTCAAAATAATAGTTAACGACCGGTAATGTCACGAAATTATAGCGCTTTTGCACGCTTGCCGCGTAGGGAAAACGGCCGTGCTGGTCGCGCTCATTCGAGAAATATTCCTGCCAGCCGCTCAGTAAATAAAACGCCGCCGAAATAATATCGGCCGAAATAAAAATCTTATTATCAGCGTAGGAAATTAACGGGTGGCCCGGCGCATTATCGAAGAAAAACGGGACTTGCCGGCCTAGCCACTCGCGCCAGTTGGGCGCGGGCGGGTACGGATTATTCTCCGCGAAGAAATTACCGCTGGCCTCCGCTATCTCTACCTGCGGCTGCTCGCCCGCGTAGCCAATACTCACGGGCGGGCTGCCCGGGTAGGCCAGCCGGAAATGCCGCAGCACATACGCCAGCCGCGTTGCGGCCGAAAGGGCAACCGGGGCGGCGGGCGGAAGGGAGTTGGCTGGCATAACAGCCCCAAAACTACGCTCCGCTGGCCGGGCCGTCGAGCCACTCACCCAGCCGCTGCACGGCCAGGGCGCGGCTATGGCCCTCATTGGGGGTACCGAGGGTGGCGTTGTAGTAAGCCGCGCGGCGGTAGAGGTCGGCGGGCTTATGCTGGGCTAGCCGGCGCAGGGCCGCCGCCAACTCGGCCGGCGAGTGCGCCCACTCGCTGAGGCCGTGGGCGGCGTAGCCATAGTAATCGGCCAGGCTGGCCGTGGGCGTGAAGCGGTAGTAGAGGCTGGCCACGTTGAGCAGCGTGGCTTCGAGGTGGGTGCTGGTGTCGGCGGCCACCAGAGCATCGTGCGTTTGTAAAAACTCGAATACGTTCTCCTGCTGCGGGTTGCTCCACTGCAAGGCGGGCAATGCCTGGCGCAGAGCGGCAAAATCGCGCCGGTCGCTAGGGTGGGGGCGCAGCGTGAAGATGAGTTCGGGTAGCTCGCGCAACAGGTAGGCCAAGGTATCGGCCACGGCGGGCAACTCGTCGAGCAGGTTGCAGGCCACGGCCACGCGGCGCACTCGCGGGGTCAGGTTGCGCTGGCTTAGAAAAGCGTCGGCCTTAGGCATCCCTACCAGTTCGACGTGCCCGCGCACGGGGCCGCACTGGCGGTATTTATCCAGCGCGTCCTGGCCTTCGAGCAGGCTTAAATCGAAGCCTAGCGGCGGGAAATTGGTGCTCACGCTGGCGTGCTGCACGTAGGCGGTGGGTACGCCCTCGGCGCGGCAGGCCAGCAGTAGGGCGCGGGCATCGTCGTTGTGGTCGTTGGCAAATACCACGGCCCGCGGCCGGTAGTGGCGCAGGGCGCGCCGGTACACCTCGTAGTAGCCAATGGCGTAAAAAATGAGGTCGAAAAACCGCGTGGCGCGCGGGCCCACCAGCCGGCGCAGGCCCAATAGCGCCGCCGGGTATTGCCAGTAATACAGGATTTTGCGCCGCAGCGAAAGCCGGTTTACCTCTTTGCCATAGCGCCCGATATTTTTGCCCTGGCCCGCCACCAGTACCGCATCGCTCCGCGCCTCCCGGATAAAGCGCAGCGCCTCGTAGTTATTGGCGCTCACCACATATAGCCACACCGCGCCCGCCAGCCCATCGGGGTTTTTCAGGGGCTGAAACAGGTGGCCCACCAGCCGCAGCCCGGCGTAGGCCGCTACCCGCGCCAGCCGCCGCCAAGGGCTGGCGGGCGAAATGCTGGCTAGTATTGAAACAGGAAAATTAATAAAGTGGTCAGTAAAGCGTACAGATAATATATCCCGCAACCTAAGACTGAGCAAATAATAAAAGCGAGACATAGTATAAATAGCCACTAACAATTTCTGCACGAAAGGCTATTCTGAATAAAGTAAATTTGCTGATAAGGTACTTAGCAGGCCTAGCCAATATGCCGAACTAACATAAATGCTTCAGCCAATGACTGGCCCGTAACAACACCCCACCGTTGGGCAAGCAAGCGCAGGGCTTCGGGCGAGCGGGGGTGGGGGTAAATGCGCTTTTCAAATTCGTAGGCTTCCATACCCATGATTTTAGCGGCTACATCTTCTTCCGTAACTGTTAAAAAGAAATTAGGTAAAAAAGGCTGTGGATAGCAGGCTGCCTGCCACTCGGTTGAGGAAGGAGTTTCGCAGGCCAGAATGGTGCGGGTAGGCTCGCCCGGCAGCGGCCGGCAGGCCGTAATAACTGCTTCGAAAGTGCGGCGGTGGTCGATATTAGTATCCCCGCCGTGATGGGTGAAAATAAGTGTGGGTTGGAAAGCTTCCTTCTCCTGCTCCACTATTTTAATAATATCCAATAAATCGACTGAATCGAATCGATTGTCCGCAAAATCATAAATACCCGTAGAAGCATAGCCAATAGCCGCTGCTGCCCGGGCAATATTACTGCGATGAGTGGTTAGGTCAGCGGCCCAGTGTGCGGTATCACGGGTAGCCGTGCGTGACGTGAGGCCTTCGCCTAAGATTACCGCCCGCGCTTCACACCCATGGCGCTTCACAAGCCGATGAATACTAGCTCCCAGGCCTAGTAACTCATCATCGGGGTGCGCCACTACTACCAGTATGCGTTGGTTATCAATGCTAAAGCAGCTCATTGGGCGGATATAAAAGGTGCCGGTATTCCTCAGGCAAAATAGAGGAGAAAGGTTTGCCAGTGTAAAACTTAATGCCTCGGCGCCGCAAATAATCCCGAAAGTCCTCTTCCGTATTCGTGAAAGCGCCGTGGGCTTGCATGGCAGCCAAATCAAATACCACTTTATTGCAGCTTATTAGTTGCTGCTCTTCATTATAGTGCAAATTAACTTTCAACTCTTTATAGGCTGCTAGCTCGGTATAATCATGTAATACTTGCTTAATTAGCTGCGTATTACGTGCCGGATTCTCGTTAGGATAAACATTCTCACGCAGTATTTTCACTGGTATTCCGCCAGCTAGGCAACCGTCAGGCAAATCCTTGTTAATGAGTGAGTTGGTGCCAATTACGATATTGTTGCCAATGCGCCGGTTGGGTAGTACTGTAGTGCGGGCGGGTAACCAGACATGATGCCCAATACTAACGGGGCCGAAATCGGCCGGAAAACCATCTAGAATGGGCAGAAAAGAGCCGTGCGTCCACACTGCTACGTCTTCGCCAATGCCTACATACTCTCCGATGTCGATGCGGTGATTTGTATTTAACGTAATACGGGCACAAATCATTGAGTAAGACCCAACTGTGAGATGCGCATCAGGGCTGAATTTCCCCCCGTGCCCTACGGTAACATGCGAATCCCAAAACACATATTCACCAAGCCTTATCGTGCGAGCCGTCAGGCTATTATGACTGCCCATCGTGGTAAGCGCGCCGATTTCAAGACGCTGGCCCACGAGAAATGTATTATGCGCCCCGATTGTCACATCGTCGCCAATAATACATTCGGTGGCCCGAATGGTGGTATGCGGGCCTACCTGCACATTATGGCCTAGCTGTAGTCGCTCAGCTATAATATAGCTGCCATTTTCAAAGCGGTGAATTTGCATTGGATACAATTGTTTGACTAGTTAAGCGCACGGCTATCCAGCACATTAAAGCATATTCCAGGTGAGGGCTGTACCCCGGCGCAATGCCTGACGCGCCGGCCGGCCGAGTACCTGGGGCAGTAAATACGGTGCCAGACCATGACCCGGCCGGATAACCCGCACATTATCAATGCTAAGCAGTTCGCCCTCGGCAATATCCTGCACCACGTAGATGGAGCGCCGGAAGGCCAGCGATTTCTGTTCGGCCTGGGTAGGGCCGTAGTACACCTGCCCCAGGGCCTGTTGAGCCTGCCGGCATTCCTGCACAAGGCAAGCCATTTCGGCTGGCTCCAGCGAGAAAGAGGCATCAGGCCCACCGTCGGCGCGGCGCAGGGTTAAATGCTTTTCGATAACGGTAGCCCCCAGCACGGTAGCGGCTACTCCCACGCCTGTACCCAGCGTGTGGTCAGAAAGGCCTACCTGGCAATCAAACAATTCGCGCAGGTGCGGGATGGTGTGCAGATTGGTGTTGTGGGGCTCTGCCGGGTAAGTGCTGGTGCATTTAAGTAAAATTAATTGCTCATTGCCGGTTTCCCGCACAATATTGACCATGCGCTCCAGGTCGGCCAGGCTAGCCATGCCCGTGGAAATAATAATTGGCTTACCCGTTTGGGCGGCCCGGCGAATGAGTTCCGGCCAGTTATTTTCGAAAGAAGCAATTTTATAGGCGGGGCAGCCTACGCTTTCCAAAAACTCGATAGCTTCTATGCCAAACGGAGAGCTAAAACCCACCATGCCACGTGCTTGCGCACGCTCAAAAATGGCGCTGTGCCACTCAAACGGGGTAAAATTGGTCGTATAAAGCTCGTAAAGCGATTGCCCCTCCCAATCCTGGTTGGCCCCCTTCACCACAAAATCAGGCTCACGGCTATCGAGCGTGAGCATATCGGGCGTGCTGGTTTGAATTTTCAGCCCTTGGCACCCGGCATCAGCAGCAGCATCTACAATGGCCAGGGCGCGCTCGAGCGACTGCCCGTGGTTACCCGACATTTCGGCAATAATGAACGGTGGCTGGCCAGCCCCAATGCGGTGGCCTCCCAACAAAATATCCTGCATAGCAATAAATTAAGAAGCAAGTGGGAAGTCGAGCCGAAAGACGGCATACACTTCCTCCTGCAAAGTAACGGCCGCCTGGCGCACAAACCGTAGCTGCTCGAAAACGCGCAGGGAAGCCTGGTTAGTAGCTTTCACCTGGCCCTGCACGGCGCCGCCGGCCAGCAGCGGGCGGTCAAGCCGCAGCTGCTGCAGCGCCCGCCGCAACAATACTTGCCCCAGGCCCTGGCCCCGGTAAGCCGGGGCTAGCGAGTAGTCGATGGTGCCGGGGCGCTCGGGGCTGTCAAACTCAATACGCACCTGGCCAATGGGGTTGCCTGCCGGGGTATGCAGCAGATACAGGTAAGAATCAGCGTCGTGCAGCCGCCGGCTAAACCAGGCGTGGTGTACTTCCCACGCAATAGGCTCGGGATGGATGGCATTCTGCCGCACGGCTGGGTCATTCGCCCAAGTAAAATAAAGGGCGGCGTCGGAGAGGGTAGCCCGGCGAATAGCATACTGCTGCTCCACCGCCAGGCAAGCGAAGATAGCCTGTAGCCGCTGGCCGGCCTGGCCATCAAAGAGTTGCCGTTGGCGCAATCGCTGCTGCGCAGCTAACCCTGCTAAGCTGTCTTCGGGCAAGACAATCCCTGTGGCCAGGGGGAGAGCCAGTTCATTTTGCACTAAAAAATTGAATAGTGCGCGCTGGTTTTCGGCAGTAAGGTGCACCAGAACTGCTCCGCCGGTGGCGCAGCATTCATACGCAACGCCGCTGGGAGGGCACACAAAAACCTGGCAGTTCCGCAATTGCGCGGCCAGCTCGGCCGCCGATAAATTATGGTGCAGACTAATAGAGCCGCCCAACCCATGCGCCAGCTCCTGCAACGCGAGCTGATAGGGATAGGCCGCCCCGGTTACTACAACGAGACGATAGCTCGGGAACTGCTGCCGCAGCCGGGGCAGTAAGAGGGCCGTCTGGTTGGTAGGGTCGGCCCCACCCATATTCAGGAACAAGCGGGGCGGGGCGGCAGTGGGGGCGGTAGCAGTATGCTGCCAAAATTCGGGGCGCAGCAGGGCATAGGCCGGGCCCAGGCAAAGCCGGGCTAGCGGCACCTGGGCATAGGCCGGCGGCCCAACGCCGCCGGCTTGGTTAAGTACTACCGTAGCCCAGGCCGGCGGCGTAGTGAGGTCATCGAGGCAAACCAGGGCCGCTCCGGTGGCGGCCAGTAGTTGCTGGTAGCCCGGGGTAAAATGGTAGCCGTCCAGAATGACAATGTCAGTAGAGGCAAGCTGGCCGGCAAGCCAAGTTGCCTCGGGTAAGCCAGCTGCTGTTGCTGCGGGTACGGTCTGTACAAGCATGCCCGCCTCAACTAATTGCTGCTGAATGGTTTCGACTGCCTCGCGCAGAATAAAAATCGATTGAAAAGCCGGTTGTAGTGCCTGAGCCAAAGCCTGACACCGGATGAGATGCCCCAGGCCAGTAGTGGTAGAAGCATCGACCCTGAAAAGCAAGGCCCGAGCGGAAGTAGAGAAAGGAAGTGCTGACACGTTCAGCAAAAGTATTGAAAGCGTCGCAAAGCGTTACGCGGCACGAGTATAAGCCGTGGGGTTTGCAAGAACTCAAAATACTTAGGCGGCCCGGCGTTTTTGAGCAAGGAAATCGGGCTATTTTTGCTAGCTAAAGCGGGCAATTGCCAACAAAGCAAATTATATGAAGAAACTTTACTCTACAGGGTTGCTGGCATGGGTTCTTTTATTCCTGGTTGCTCCCGTTGCGAGCTGGGCACAGGTACAGAATTGGTACTTTGGCGACCACGCCGGCGTGCGTTTCACGAGTAGTGGCCCGGTTGCCCTGACTACCAGCGCCATGCTTACTTACGAGGGCTGCACTTCGCTCTCAGATGCCAGTGGCCAGCTGCTTGCTTACAGCAATGGCGAAAGCATCTGGGATAGTCAGCATCAAATGATGCCTAATGGCACCGCGGGGCTGGGAGGGAATAATTCTACTTCGCAGGCAGCGTTGCTGCTGCCTAAGCCCGGCGACCCAACCAAAGCGTATTTGTTCTGCCTGGATGCCATTGAGAATAATCTGGTAGGCGGCTTGCGCTATTCCGTAGTGGATTTTTCGCTCCGGGGGGGGCTAGGCGATATTACCGCTACCAAAGGCGTAATACTGCCAACCCCCACAATAGGAGGCAAGGTAACCGAGAAGCTAGCCGCCGTTCGCCACGCCAATGGCCACGATTACTGGATTGTGGTACACGGCTGGCAATCCAATGCTTTCTACAGCTTTTTATTTTCCTCAGCCGGCGTTAGCTCTGCGCCAGTAACCAGCAATGTGGGGGCAATTCACCAGGGGGGCGGCAGCTTCTTTGGCGCCGGCAACGCCGTGGGCTGCATGAAAGCCTCGCCCGACGGCCGGCATCTGGCCCTGGCTCAGCGCGATAGCCAGTGCGAATTGTACGACTTCGACAATGCAACGGGAAGTGTTTCGAACTACGTGCGCCTGGCATCGCACGACTACACGTATGGCGTAGAGTTTTCACCCGATAACAGTAAAGTATACACCACTTATTCGCTTGATGGACAGATTACGCAGTATAATCTGCTGGCGGGCTCGGCGGCGGCCATTGTCAGCTCGGCCACGCTCATTACCAGCGCCGAGCGTTTAGGAAATTTAGTACTGGGGCCGGATAATAAAATTTATGTGGTTTCCTATGGCAACTCTTACTTGCACGTCATTGATAACCCCAATGCTACGGGCACGGCCTGTAACTATAAAACCCGGGCCGTAACGCTGGCGGGCAAGCAGGGCTTGAACGGACTGCCTAATTTTGCAAACACCTACGCCGCGGCCGTCGCGCCTACCCCCGTGCCCCCCACGCAGCCCCTGGCCGTTACCATTCCCAACATCATCACGCCCAACGGCGACCTGCAGAATGAGTTCTTTGCGCTCAAGGGCCTCACGCCCAGCGACTGGCACCTGAGCGTATTCGACCGCTGGGGGCGGCAGGTGTACGACCAGGCGCGCTACGACAATAGCTGGAACGCGGCCGGGCAGGCCGGTGGCCTGTACTACTACCAGCTCAGCAACGAGGCCACCGGCGAGCGCTACCGGGGCTGGGTAGAGGTGATGCGCGGCAGCTAGCGCTGCACATTACCCGCGTTGATGGCCGCCAGCCACGGGTAGCGGGCCAGCAGGACGGGCAGCCCGGTGGGGTCGGTCAGCGAAAAACCGGGACCCAGCTCCGTAAAAAGCAGGCTCAGCAGGGCGTAGTCGCTCGGGTAGTCTACGGTGAGGCGCAGGGCAGCCACGGCGGGCGGCACGGCCAGCGCCAGCGTTTCGAGCCGAAACAGCTCGGGGTGGCGGCGCAGGTAGGGCGTCACGTGCTCGCGCTCGTCGGGCTGGCTGGCTGCGGCGTGGGCCCGGCGCAGCGCCGCAGCACTGAGTATCTCCAGATTGGTACCCAGCGGCAGGCCGGTGGTGTGGGTATAGTCGGCCCCGGTAGCCAGGTGGTGGGCCACGGCCGCATCCAGCAGCGCGGGGTCGATGGCCGGGTTGTCGGCCGTGAGGCGCACCACGGTAGCGGCGGGGCTAGCGGCGGCCAGGGCGCCCGCAAAACGCCCCAGCACATCCGGCTCCGACCCGCGAAAAACGCCCACCCCCAGCCGGGTGGCCAGGGCCGCCAGCTCATCATCGAGGGGCGCGGTGGTGGTGGCCACCACCACTTCGGTAACGGCCGCCGCCCGCTGCGCCCGCCGCACCACGTGGCCCAGAACTGTGAGCGCGTCGCCGGTGGCGGCCAGCGGCAGCGGCAGCCGCGACTTGCCCGGCAGCCGCGACGACCCTAGCCGGGCCTGAATAAGTGCTAACGCCATAAGGAGTTATGAGTTAAAAGCCAGGAGTTAAAAGTTAAGAATTGATGAGCCGATTCATGCCTTTCAACCCCTGATTCCACCTAGCGAATAGTCCAGCCGCCGTCCACGACCAAGTTGTGGCCGGTTACGAAGTTGGCGGCCGCCGAGCTTAGGAACACGAAGGCACCGGCCAGGTCCTGCGGCTCGCCCACCCGGCCCAGCGGAATGCGCCGCCGCAGCTCGCCCTCAAAGCCGGTGTTTTGCCGCACGCTGTCCGAGGGAAAAGCGCCCGGCGACACGCAGTTTACCTGAATATTTTCAGGCCCCAGGTAAGAAGCGAAGTACTTGGTTAGCTGAATCATGGCCGCTTTGCCTGCGCCGTAGTGCGGTGGGTTCAGAAACTGCGGCGCGTCGGCGTAAGCCCCAAAGTCGGGCGCCACCACCCCGTACATCGAGGCCACGTTGATGATTTTGCCGCCGCCCGCCACCCGTAGGTAGGGCAGCACCTCGCGCAGGCAGCGGTAGGCCGTGCCCACCGAGCCATCGAGGCCGAGGGCAAAATCGGCGTCGGGCAGGCCGTCGGGCTGCTGGCCCCGGCTGTAAAAGGCATTGTTGATGAGTACGCTAGGCGCCCCGTACTGGTCGAAGCTCTGGCGAAAAGCAGCCTGCACCGACGCCACCTCGGCCACATCGCAAAAGACAAAATGCAGGCGCTCGTGCCCCTCGCCAAAGGCCGCCGTAAAGGCTTGCTGACGGCGGCCCAGCACCACCACCCGTGCGCCCTGGGCCAGCAGGCCCGCCGCAATGGCCTGGCCCAGGTGCCCGTAGCCCCCGGTGAGCAGCACCGTCTGGCCGGTGAGGTCGAACATAGTGCGATAAAAATCGGCAGTCAGGGGCGCGGCGGCCATGCGTAGGGAAGGATAAAGGTGTCGGTAAGTTCGGCCAGGGCGGCCAGGGCCGGGCGCAGGCGCTCGGCCGCGGCTAGGTGGGCCGCGGCGGCCAGGTTCTCGTGCAGGTTGGTCACCGAGTCGACGCCGATAACTGCCCTCGCCACGCCTGGCGCATAGGCCGCAAACAGCAGCAGCGCGGCCGGCAGCGGCACGCCCGCCTCGGCCACCAGGGCGCGCAAGCGCTTGATTTTGGGAGCTAGCGGCTGAAAAAAAGCGGGCAGCGTGTTGGGCTCGCGCAGCAGCAGGCCCTGCAAAAAGGCCGACCGCACGTGCACTTCCACGCCGCGCGCGGCCAGCCGGGGCAGCATTGCCGCAAAGCGCTGGTCGAGCACATTATAGGGCACCTGCACGAGGTCCACCTCCCAGCCCCGGGTTAGCAGCCACTCGGCCTCGTGCGGGTGGTAGAGCGACACGCCGATGCGCGCCACCTGCCCGGCCGCCCGCGCCGCTTGCAGCGCCTGCCACGCCGTTGGCTGGGCTTGCAGCGGCCCGAAGGCGTGAAATAGCACGCCGTAGAGTTGCGTGCGCCGCAGCCGGGCTAGCGACTCGGCCAGGTGCTGCGCCACCTGGTCCGGCGGCCCGGCGGGCAGCTTGGTTATCAGCTCAAAAGCCGGGTTATCGCCCGCCAGCTCGCCTAGCCGCGCCTCGCTGTTGCCGTAGGCAGCGGCGGTGTCGAGCACCGTGAGGCCGGCCGCTTGGGCGGCGGCTAGCACGTCAGCCACGGCCGAGGCAGTAGGCTGGCCGGTCTGGTTATTCAGGCCATAGGCCAGCCCAAACTGCGCGGTGCCCAGGGCCAGGCGCTGCGTGAGGGCTAGGGGAGGAGCGGCGTCCGTAGCCACGCTTAGGCGGGGTGTTGGGCCAGAAATTCGCGCACGCTCTCCATAACGTAGGCCTGCTCGGCATCGGTGAGGGTGGGGTAGAGCGGCAGGCTGAGGCAGCGGGCGTAGTAGGCCTCAGCGGCCGGGAAGTCGCCGGCCCGCCAGCCCAGGTTCTCGTAGTAGGGCATGCGGTGCACGGGCACGTAGTGCACCTGCGCGAGAATATTTTTGGTGCGCAAAAACTCGTACAATCCCCGCCGGTTCTCGACCTGCACCACGTATAAATGGTAGGCGTGGCCCGGCTGCCCGGGGGCTAGCACCGTCACCTCCGGCGCGGCGGCAAAGGCCGCGTCGTACTGGGCGGCCAGCTGGCGGCGGCGGGCCAGGCCCGCATCGGCCCGGGCCAACTGGCTGATGCCCAGCGCGCACAGGATGTCGGAAATGCGGTAGTTGTAGCCCAGTTCCTGCATTTCCATGTACCAGCCGCCCTCGTCCTGGCGCAGCAGGCCGGGGCCTTCGCGCTCGATGCCGTGGCTGCGCAGCCGGCGCAGGCGGTGGTAGAGCGCCTCGTCGTTGGTGGTGACCATGCCGCCCTCGCCGGTAGCAATGTGCTTGACGGGGTGGAAGCTGAAAATGGCCAGCTCGGCCAGCTGCCCACTACCGCAGTAGCGCTTCTCGCCCTGGCTATCCACAAAAAAGCCGCCCGGCGCGTGGCAGGCATCCTCGATTAGCCAGAGGCCAAACTCGTCGGCCAGCGTCCGGGCCGCCTCCATATTCACGGCTAGCCCGGCAAAATCGACCGGAATGAGCCCTGCGAAATACCCCCGCGGATGCGCTTCGAGCAGCTGGCGAACTTTCTGTAAATCAAGTAGTCCCGTGGCTGGGTCGATATCGGCGAAGTGCACCTCGCCGCCGCAGTAGCGCACGCAGTTGGCCGAGGCCGCGAAGGTGATGGGCGTGGTGATGACGCGCTGGCCCGGCTGCACCCCTAGCGCCAGCGCGCACAGGTGCAGCGCGGCCGTGCCGTTGCTTACGGCCACGGCGTAGCGGGCGCCCACGTAGGCCGCAAACTGCGTTTCAAACTCGGCCACGCGCGGCCCCTGCGTCAGAAAATCGGAGCGCAGCGTGGCTACCACCGCCGCCACGTCGTCGTCGGTGATGTGCTGGCGGCCGTAGGGCAGCGGGTGGGAGGGGCACGTTTCCAAGCTAGCTGATAAACTAAGTGAGTAGAGCTAAAAATCTGATAGCTAAGGGCTAGGCTTCAAACCCGGCATCGACGTGCAGACGGATTTCCTCGCGAATCTGCTCGGCGCTGAGCCACTCGCTGTTGTTGGCCGAGTCGTAGTGAAAATCCGGCGCTACCCGCTTGCCGTGGAAGTGCTTGATGAAATCTTCCTCTTTCCAACCGGCTGAGGTAGTGGGCAGAATAACGTAGTAGCGGTCAAGCTCTACGGTACTCAGCGCGTCGGTCTGGGTTATCATTTCCTCGTGCAGCTTCTCGCCCGGCCGGATGCCCACAATTTTCTGCTGGCAGTCGGGGCCAATGGCGCGGGCCACTTCCGTGATTTTGTACGACGGAATTTTGGGTACGAAAATCTCGCCGCCCCAGGAGTGCTCCAGCGCGTAGAGCACCAAGTCCACGCCCTCTTCGAGCGAGATGTTGAAGCGCGTCATGTCGGGGTGGGTGATGGGCAGCACGCCCGTGTGCCGCTGCTGCAAGAAGAACGGCACCACCGACCCGCGCGAGCCGATTACGTTGCCGTAGCGCACCACCGAGAGGCGCAAGTCTCTGGCGCCCTTCATGTTATTAGCGGCTACAAACAGCTTGTCCGAGCACAGCTTGGTGGCGCCGTAGAGGTTGATGGGCGCCGCTGCCTTGTCGGTGCTCAGGGCTACCACATCCTTCACACCGCAGTCGAGGGCGGCATTTATCACGTTTTCAGCCCCGAAAATGTTGGTTTTGATGCACTCCATCGGGTTGTACTCGGCGGCGGGCACCTGCTTGAGCGCGGCCGCGTGGATGATGATGTCCACGCCTTCGCAGGCCCGGTGCAGGCGCTGGGCATCGCGCACATCGCCAATAAAAAACCGAATGGCCGGGTACTGGCTGTGCGGAAACTCCTGGCTCATCTCGTACTGCTTCAGCTCATCGCGCGAGAAAACGATGAGCCGCCGCACCCCAGGGTACAGCTTAAACACAGTGCGCACAAACTGCTTGCCAAACGAGCCGGTGCCACCGGTGATGAGCAAAGACTTGCCGTTGAGGTCGAGGGCCATGAAACTACTATCGAATTGAAACCACGAAAATACGCCATGAGGCGTTGGCGCGGGCTAGGGCTTCTTTAGCTGGCGGGCGGCCCGCACCAGCTCGGCCAGCCGGGCGGCCTGCCCGCGCCGCGAGTAGCGGGCCACGGCCGGGCTGGCGGGCAGGTCGAGGCTGGGGCTGCGCTGCCAGCGCCGCGCCAGTTCTTCCAGCGTGCTGAGCATCAGCTCATAGTTATCGTAGGGCAGGGCTAGCCCGGCGCCGGTTTCGCGCAGCACCACATCGGCGTCGGAGCCGGCCGGGCCCACGCACAGCACTGGCTTGCGGGCGGCCAGGTACTCGAAAACCTTGCCGGGCAAAATCCCTTTATTCAGCGCCACGTCGGGGATGGCCATTAGCAAGACGCTGCTGCTGAGCAAGTAGGCTACGGATTCCTGGTGCGGCACAAACGGAATAAATTCCGTGGCCTCGGCTAGCCCGGCGGCGGCCACCTGGGCGCGCACCCCGGC
Source organism: Hymenobacter cheonanensis (assembly GCF_030581075.1). Lineage (GTDB taxonomy): Bacteria > Bacteroidota > Bacteroidia > Cytophagales > Hymenobacteraceae > Hymenobacter. The sequence continues at coordinate 59,794 of NZ_JAUQSW010000009.1, read as the reverse complement.
ATCGACCTGCCCCACAAAGCGCAGCCGCAGCGGCACGGCCGGGTGGCGCCGGGCGCAGTCGGCTACCGCCCGCAGAAAATTATCGATGTGGTAGCGCGCCGAGATAGTGCCGGTGTGAGTGAGGCGCAGACAGTCGGCCGGCGGCGCCGATATGCCTTGAAAATCAGGCTCATCGTAGCCATTAGGCAGCACCACTATTTTGCCCTTGGCCAGGTCGGGCAGCTTGCGCCGAAACAGCCGCTCGGTTTCGGGCGAGGTCACGAGCACGGCGTCGGCCTGGCGCAGCACCTGGCTTTCGTAGCGCGCATCGAGCCAGCTAGCGGCGGCCGTGCGGTGCAGGTCTTTTGTATAATAAATGTCGGTCCAGGGGTCGCGTAGGTCGGCCAGCCAGTGCAGGCCGTGCTTTTTTTGCAGTTCCAAGCCAATAAGCTGGGTCGAGTGCGGCGGCGACGACGTGAGGACCGCGTCGAATTTCTCGCCCTGGGCCAGCAGCTTTTCTACGGCGGCCAGCGCGTAGGCATTCCAGCCCCGGCGCGGGTCGGGAATGAACAGGTTGCCCCGCACGAAGCGCATGGCTTTTTGCGCGAGGCTAGGGGTGCCTTCGTTGGCAAAGCCGCCGTGGGGCACAGCCCGCCCGGTTAGCTTCTGGTAAGAGCCAAACGGCTCCAGGGTAGCCGTGCGAATGACGCGCACCCCCGGCGGTACCTCGCGCAGCAGGCTTTCGTCGCGCACCGGGTAGGTAGCCTGGTCGGCATCCACGGTAATAACGGTGGGCTCGACCCCTAGCGCCGGCAAATATTTCACCCATTTGAGGCATCGCTGCACGCCCGCCCCGCCCGAGGGCGGCCAGTAGTAGGTGATAACGAGCAGGCGAAGCGGTTGGGAAATCAAAGCCTGCAAAACTACGTTTCAATGCTTATTCGATGCCCCGTACCTTTGAGAGGAAATTAACCGCTAAAACTCATGCGCGACGACCAGTTTCTCGATTTTATGGCGCAAATGGGCGATTACATGCGCTCCAACGACCAGCGCTCCGAGCAAATGAATCAGCGCTTCGAGCAAATGGACCAGCGCTTCGAGCAAATGGACCAGCGCTTCGAGCAGATGGACCAGCGCTTCGAGCAGATGGACCGGCGCCTGGAGCAAACTAACAATCTGCTGAGCAACGTCGTGGCTGTTATGCACGAGGGGTTTGAGCGGGTTACCAATCAACTTAGCCGGCTTACTACTCGGGTTGACCACCTGGGTACGCGGGTCGATTTTTTAACAAGCCGGGTCGAATACCTTACGGGGGAAACCTCGGCTATTCGCCAGCGTCTGGATGCTACGTTCGACCAGGCAGGGCAGCTTACTGAAGAAAACACCGCCGCGAGCCAGCGCTTGCGCAAGCTCGAAGCCGAAGAGCCCACCAATGCTGAGCTGCACCGCCGGGTGCTGGCGCTGGAAGAGCAAATGCGCCGCGCTTCCTAAAATTTTTGCCAGATAATTACTATGTTCGACAACCTTTCCTCCAAGCTCGATAAAGCCATCAAAACCCTGAAGGGTCAGGGCTCTATCTCCGAAATCAACGTTGCCAGCACCGTGAAGGAAATTCGCCGGGCGCTGGTCGATGCCGACGTTAACTACAAGGTTGCCAAGGAGGTAACCGATAAGATTAAGGATGAGGCGATGGGCCGCGACGTGCTCACGTCCATCTCGCCGGGCCAGCTCATGGTCAAAATCGTCTACGATGAGCTGACGCAGCTCATGGGCGGCGAAAAGCAGGACATCGTCATCAAGGGCGACCCGGCCGTGGTGCTGCTCTCGGGCCTGCAAGGCTCGGGCAAAACCACTTTTGCCGGCAAGCTGGCTAGCTTTATTAAGAAGCAAAACCGCACAGTGTTGCTGGTGGCCTGCGACGTGTACCGCCCCGCTGCTATCGACCAGCTGAAGGTGCTAGGGGAGCAGATTGGCGTGGAAGTGTACTCGGAGCCGGAAAACAAAAACCCGGTCGAGATTTCGCAGAATGCCATTGCCTACGCCAAGAAAAACAACAAGAAAGTAGTCATCATCGACACCGCCGGCCGCCTGGCCGTGGATGAGCAGATGATGCGCGAAATCGAGGCCGTGAAGCGCGCCATCAACCCTAGCGAAACGCTGTTTGTGGTGGACTCGATGACCGGCCAGGACGCCGTGAACACCGCCAAAACCTTCAACGACCGCCTCAATTTTGATGGCGTGGTGCTCACCAAGCTCGACGGCGACAGCCGCGGCGGCGCGGCGCTCTCGATTCGCGCTGTAGTCGAGAAGCCCATCAAGTTCATCTCGACGGGCGAGAAAATGGAGGCCCTCGACCTCTTCTACCCCGACCGCATGGCCCAGCGCATCTTGGGCATGGGCGACGTAATCTCGCTCGTGGAGCGCGCCCAGCAGCAGTTCGACGAGGATGAGGCCAAGCGCATCAATGCCAAGATTCGCAAAAACCAGTTCGACTTCAACGACTTCCTCGGCCAGCTCGAGCAAATCAAGAAGATGGGCAACCTCAAGGACCTCGTGGGCATGATTCCGGGCGCCTCGAAGATGATGAAAGATGTCGAAATCGACGACGACGCCTTCAAGCCCGTGGAAAGCATCATCAAGAGCATGACCAAGCAGGAGCGCGCCCAGCCCGACCTCATCAACGGCTCGCGCCGCCGCCGCCTCGCGGCTGGCTCGGGTACTGATATTCAGCAAGTAAACGCCCTCATGAAGCAATTTGAGGACATGCGCAAAATGATGCGCCAGATGAATAAAATGAGCCAGACCAAGGGCGGCATGGCCCAAATGGCCAAAATGATGGGGGGCATGAAGGGCGGCATCCCTGGCATGGGCCGCCGCTAGGCGCTGTCCCTAACTCGACCCCAAAAACAAACCCCTAGCTGCACCAGCAGCTAGGGGTTTGTTTTTTATTTGACAATCGAGATGCGCGGAATGTCTTTTTCCCGCAGGTCAATATCGGCTGGCGCGGGCTGTTTGGCGAACTCATCAAAGCAAACTGTGCGCCGCCCTTTGAACTTCATTTCCGGGTCGTTGATGATAATGACGTGCGGAAACGTGCCGTATTCCTTATCGTCGCGCATCAGCGTTTGCTGGCTGCCGAGGCCTGGGCTGTTCACAACGTCGGCATAAACCAGTTGGCCCTGCGGTGCCTGCTTGAAATAAAGCACCGATGCTTCGATGTGGCCGTTGCAAGGGGCCGAGCAGCTGCCCAGGGCAACGGCTGAGCCTAGCAAGCACAAAAGGATTTTTGGATGCACGACCAAAGAAACTGCTAAAAGGCGCTGCTTACACCACCGAGAAATCGAACGACTCCAGGAACTTGGTCGTGAAATTACCGGCCTGGAAATCCTCGCTATCCATCAAAGCAAGGTGGAAGGGAATGGTCGTTTTCACGCCTTCTACCACGAATTCGCTCAGGGCACGCTTCATTTTTACGATGCACTCCTCGCGGGTTTGGGCCACGGTGATGAGCTTGGCAATCATGGAGTCGTAGTTGGGCGGAATCTGGTAGCCGGCATACACGTGGGTATCGACGCGCACGCCATGGCCCCCCGGGATGTGCAGCGTGGTAATGCGCCCCGGTGCCGGCCGGAAACCGTTGCGCGGGTCTTCGGCGTTGATGCGGCACTCCATGGCGTGCATCTTGGGGTAGTAGTTCTTGCCCGAAATCGGGATGCCCGCTGCTACCTTAATTTGCTCCTTAATGAGGTCATAGTTAATGATTTCCTCCGTTACCGGGTGCTCTACCTGGATGCGGGTATTCATTTCCATGAAGTAGAAATCGCGGTTAGCATCGACCAAAAATTCGATGGTGCCCACGCCCTCATAGCCGATGGCCGAGGCGCCGGCGATGGCTGCCGCACCCATGCGCTCGCGCAGGTCGTCGGTCATAAAGGGGCTAGGAGCCTCTTCCACGAGCTTCTGGTGGCGGCGCTGGATGGAGCAGTCGCGCTCCGAAAGATGGCACACGTGGCCAAACTGGTCGCCTACTACCTGGATTTCGATGTGGCGGGGCTCCACCACAAATTTCTCCAGGTACATGCCGTCGTTGCCGAAAGCCGCCTTCGACTCGGTGCGGGCATCGTCCCAGGCTTTCTGAAATTCGTCGTCCGAGTTGATAATGCGCATACCGCGCCCGCCGCCGCCGGCCGTGGCCTTCAGAATAACGGGGTATTTAATCTCGTTGGCAATTTTCTTGCCCTGCTCCACCGATTCGAGCAGCCCTACCGAGCCGGGCACCACGGGCACGCCGGCCTTAATCATGGTCGCCTTGGCCGTGGCCTTGTCGCCCATTTGGTTTATCATTTCGGGCGTAGCCCCGATAAACTTGATGCCGTTTTCCTGGCAAATGCGCGAGAATTCCGCGTTTTCGCTCAGGAAGCCGTAGCCCGGGTGAATGGCGTCGGCGTTGGTAATCTCGGCCGCCGCAATAAGAGTCGGGATGTTGAGGTAGCTTTGGCTGCTGGCGGGCGGGCCAATACACACGGCCTCGTCGGCAAAGCGCACGTGCAGGCTTTCCTTGTCGGCAGTCGAGTACACGGCCACCGTTTTGATGCCCATCTCGCGGCAGGTGCGGATGACGCGCAGGGCAATTTCGCCCCGGTTGGCAATTAGAATTTTATTGAACACAGTTTTTCAAGTTATGAGTTATGAGTTAAAAGCTATGAGTTAGGAAGTATGAATTGCCAGCGCAGCAACTCATACTTCCTAACTCATACTTCATAACTTAAAAAGGACTACTCAATCAGGAACAGCGGCTGGTCGTATTCTACCGGGGTAGCGTTCTCTACCAACACTTTTACGATGCGGCCGGCCTGCTCGGCCTCAATCTCATTGAAGAGCTTCATAGCCTCGATAATGCAGATAACCTGGCCTTTCTCGACCATATCGCCTACCTGCACGAAAACCGGCGAATCGGGGCCGCTGCTGCGGTAGAAGGTGCCAATCATCGGCGATTTCAGGGCCGTTTGGCTGGTGCTGGCGGCGGGGGCAGCGGCTTGTGGCGCGCTGGGGGCCGGGGCCGGGCTAGCGGCTGGGGCAGCCACGGGCGGCGGCGCGGGGGCGGCCAGCGGCGCGGCGCTCATGCTCACCACCTGCTTGGTAGAAGGCTCGCGCTGCACCGAAATCTTAAACTCTTCGGTTTCAATATTAACCTTATTGAGGCCCGACTTGGCAATGAAGTCGAGCAGTTCCTGGAGTTCTTTGGCTTTCATGGCGGCGTCCTTTTTGGGCGGGTTTTTGGAGGATTCTTTCGACATATTCTTAAGCGGATAACTCTTGTCTACTAGCCGTTAGCTTTTTCTTGAGCCGAAAGCTAACGGCTAGCAGCTAATAGCCAATAGCTTAGGACTACTTAACGCGCTCTACGTAAGAGTAGTCGCTGGTTTTGATGCGAATCTTGGTGTCCGTGTCAATAAACAGCGGCACCTGAATGCGGGCGCCGGTTTCTACGGTAGCGGGCTTAAGGGTGTTGGTGGCGGTGTCGCCGCGCAGGCCGGGCTCGGTGTAAGTCACTACGAGGTCGACGGTGGTGGGCAGCTCGGCGGTGAGGGGCTGCTCGGTTTCGGCGTGCATGAGGATGGTCACGGCCTGGCCTTCCTTCATGAGGTCGGCGAAGGGTACCATCGCCTCGGGCAGCACAATCTGCTCGAAGGTGTCGTTATCCATGAACGTGTAGCCGTAGTCGTCCTTGTACAGGTACTGGTGCGGGCGCTGCTCCACGCGGGCCGTCTCTATTTTAACGCCGGCGTTAAACGTGTTATCCAGCACCCGGCCAGTCTTGATGTTACGTAGCTTGGTGCGCACAAAAGCCGGGCCCTTGCCGGGCTTTACGTGCTGAAATTCAGTGATAACGTGCAAGTCGTTGTTGTACATCAACACGAGCCCGTTGCGGAAGTCGGCGGTGGTTGCCATTTTTAGGTAGTTGTAAGTTTTAAGTTATGAGTTATGAGTTGGGAAGCCGTGAGCAGAGCGACCGAATCAACTCATAGCTCATAACTTTTAACTCATAACTCCTCAAGAGTTGTACGCCCATTTTACGTGCATGGCGCCCCACGTAAAACCGCCCCCGAAAGCGGCCAGAATCAGGTTGTCGCCCTTGTGAAGCTGCTTTTCGTAGTCCCACAGGCACAGCGGGATGGTGGCGCTGGTAGTATTGCCGTAGCGCTGAATGTTGAGCATCACCTTGTCGGGGCCCACGCCCATGCGGTTGGCAGTGGCGTCGATAATGCGCTTATTAGCCTGGTGGGGCACCAGCCAGGCAATATCGTCGTGGCTGAGGTGCTGGCGGGCCATCACCTGGGCAGCCACGTCGGCCATGCTCTTCACCGCAAATTTGAAGACCGTAGCACCTTCCTGGTAGATAAAATGCTCGCGATTGGCAACGGTTTCGGCCGAGGGCGGGCGGCGGCTGCCGCCGGCTTTCTGGTGCAGGTAGGGCTCGCCGCTGCCATCCGAGCACAGCACCTGGTCGAGCACGCCGTAGCCATCGGTGCTGGGCTCCAGCATAACCGCCGCCGCGCCGTCGCCGAAAAGAATGCAGTTGGCGCGGTCGGTGTAGTCCACGATGGCCGACATTTTATCGGCGCCCACGATAACTACCTTCTTGTGCAGCCCGCTCTGGATGAACTGCGCACCCGTGGCTAGGGCATACAGAAAGCTCGAGCACGCCGCGTTCATATCATAGCTGAACGCCTTGGTAATACCGCAGCCGGCCGAAATAATATTGGCCGTAGCTGGAAACAGCATGTCGGGCGTCACGGTGGCGCAAATGAGCAAGTCTACCTCCTCGGGGCGAGTATTGGTTTTTTCCAGCAGCTGCTGCACCGCCTTGATGCCCATCACGGAGCTGCCCTGGTCCTTACCCTTCAGAAGGCGGCGCTCCTTGATGCCGGTGCGCGTCGTAATCCATTCGTCGGTGGTATCGACCAGGGTTGTAAGCTCCTGGTTGGTGAGCACGTAGTCGGGCACGTAGCCTCCGACTCCGGTGATGGCGGCGGTAATCTTCATGAGCGCAAAGGTGCGTTCCAAACGCAAAAAGCCCGACCATACGGCCCGGCTTTTTGCCCTAGGATTTGAAAGAGTCTTTGATTTGGTCCACGATGCCGGACTGCGCCATCTGGTAGCCCTGCATCAGCATGTTACAGATGGCTAGCGGCGTGCTTACCCCGTGGCCGATAATAGCATTGTCGTTGATGCCCAGGATGGGCGAGCCGCCAATGGTTTCGTAATTTACTTTCTCAAAAAATTCGTCGTTTAGGTTGCGGGCCACCATGATGTCGTACATCGACTCGGCCATTTTCAGCATCACGTTGCCCACGTAGCCATCGCACACAATCACGTCGGCCTTGTCGTTGAACAAGTCGCGGCCCTCGATGTTGCCGATGAAATGCACGTGCGGGTTGACCTTGAACAGCTGGTGCGCGGCCTGGGTGGTTACGGTGCCCTTGCCTTCTTCCTCGCCCAGGCTCATGAGTCCTACCTTAGGGCGCTCGATGCCTAGCACGTAGTGCGCGTAAAGCGACCCTAGCTCGCCAAACTGCTCCAGCATTTCGGGCTTGCAGTCGGCATTGGCGCCCACATCGACCAGGATGCCGTAGCCGCCGGCCAGCTTGGGCACAAAGTTGGCAATAGCCGGGCGCAGCACGCCGGGCACTGTTTTCACCGTAAACATGGCGCCCACCAGCATAGCGCCGGTGTTGCCGGCCGAGCAAAAGGCATCGACCTCGCCGCTGTGCAGCAGGCGGTAGCCCACGGCAATGCTGCTGTCCTGCTTTTGCTGAAAAGCCTTGGTAGGGTGCTCGCCCATCTCGATAACCTGCGAGGCAGGCACCACTTCGAGCAGCGTAGCGCTAGGGCCGTGCTCGAGCAGCAAGGGGCGGATTTCAGCTTCGGGGCCGATGAGGACAACCTGGGCTTTGCCGGCTAGGCGCTGGGCAGCCAGCACGGCACCGGCCACGGCGGCCTGGGGGGCAAAGTCGCCGCCCATAGCGTCGAGGGCAATTTTCATGAACGCGGATAAAGTAGAGAGTCAGCCATAAAAGCGCAGGGCGCGAAACCAAACCGGGCCGGACTGCCAATTTTAAAAGAGCAGTCCGGCCCGATGGTACCGCGAAATAACAACGCTTTCGGCTATTCTTCGTCCGAGCCCGTGTCGCCAGCGGCGGCCGGAGCGGCTACCGAGGTGTAATTTTTGATGGCTAGCTGGCCATTGTGGTACAAATCGCCGTCTACCACGTAGGCTTTGTGGCGCAGGTGCAGCTCGCCCGTGTTGGGGCAGATGGTCACGGCCTTAGGGGTCAGCTTGTGGTGGCTGCGACGCTTGTCGCGGGTGGCGGAGGAGGTCCGGCGCTTAGGATGTGCCATGGTCTTGGTAGGGGGAAATTAAGAGTTAGGAATTAGGAATGATGAATTAGTACAGGGTCCTAATTCAGGTTTTTGAGGGCCGCCCACCGTGGGTCAGCTGGCTCGTCATCGTCCGGGCCTTCGCCTTGCGGGCGGGTCGAGAAGATGAGCTTGGTAGTAGCGTCGGGGTCGTCGTCGGCTTCGTTTTGGAAGCGCGGGTGCAGCTTTTTCATCGGCAGCGCCAACCCGATGTAATCGTACAAGTGCTGAGCAATGTCGAGCGAAAGCGTTTCGGACGTGATTTGCAGCACGTCGTCGTCCAGCTCTTTGGGCTCGTCGCCGTAGCGCACCAGCAAGGTGTTGGTTACGTCCAGCGGGTGGTCGTACTCATCCAGGCTGCGGTCGCAGGTGAGGCGCACGGTGCCTTTGATGTGCGAGGTAATGGTGATAACGCGCTCGGTTTTGTCGAGCGTAATATCGGCGTGCAGGTTGCCATCGGCAATAAACTCGCCCTTGGGGTCGAACTGCTCGAAAAAGGCGCGACCTAGCTCAAACGCGAAGTGGTGCGTTTTAAGCGAGAGCCGGGCGATGGGCAATTCAAATTGCGGGTCTTTTTTCACAGTTAGCCGAATAACGGGGGGCAAAGGTACGGGTTTTTGTTGGCTTTATCAAGCCAATCGGGGGCTAGCGGTTCAGGCTCAGCTTGTTTTTAAAGCGAAGCATATGCTGGCTAGGCCTGGCGCGGGTCGGCAGCGGCTAGCCGGCGGGCGCGCACCACGTCGCAGGCCAGGTACACGGCCGCCCGAAAAGACGAGGCATCGGCCTGAAACTTACCCGCAATGCCGTAGGCCGTGCCGTGGTCGGGCGAGGTGCGCACTACCGAGAGGCCGGCCGTGAAATTGACACCCCGCTCGAACGCCATGAGCTTGAACGGAATCAGGCCCTGGTCGTGGTAGAGCGAGAGCGTGGCGTCGAACTGCCGAAACTGGCCGGTGCCGAAGTAGCCATCGGCCGGGTAAGGGCCGAACACGAGGTGGCCGTCGTGCTCAAACTGCCGGATTACGGGCGTGACCACGTCGCCTTCCTCACGGCCAATCAGGCCGTTTTCGCCGGCGTGGGGGTTGAGGCCCAGCACGGCAATTTTGGGCTTTAAAATGCCAAAGTCATGCTGCAATGACTTGAGCAGCAGTCGAATTTTGGTGCGCAGCAGGTCGCTGGTGAGGCGCGTCGATACCTCCTTGAGGGCGATGTGGCCGGTAGCGGTGGCCACGCGCAGCTGCTGGTCCTCATCGACAAGGAACATGAGGTTGTCGGCCGCGCCGAAGTAGCTGGCCAGAAACTCAGTGTGGCCGGGAAACCGGAAGTCGTCGGCCTGGGTGTTTTCCTTGCTGATGGGCGCCGTCACGATGGCGTCGAGCAGGCCGGCCTTAAGGTCGCGGGCAGCGGCTAGCAGGCTTTCGCGGGCGGCCTGGCCGCTGGCGGGCGAGGGCTGGCCGGGCGTGAGGTGGAAGTCCTCGTCCCAGCAGGTCACGGCGTTGAGGCGGCCAGGGGCAATGTCGGCCGCGTCGCGCAGCTGGCGAAAGGTGAGCGGCTCGGCGTTTTTCTCAAGCGGAAAATCGTCGAAAAGCGCCGTGGCCGTGCCGTACACCACGGGCGTGCACTGCTGCAGCAGGCGCTCGTCGCGCAGCGTTTTATAAATGACTTCGGGGCCGATACCGGCCAGGTCGCCTACCGAAAAGCCGAGGCGGGGGAGGTGTTTGGGCATGATAATGATAAGGCGTCCGTCAGTCGTCCGTCATGCTGAGCTTGCCGAAGCATCTTGCTCGCGTCGTCGAATGAGTGGAGTTAGTGATGCTGGAAAGATGCTTCCTTCGTCAGCATAACAACGATTTAAGGGGCTAGGGCTACTTAGTGAGCTGCTTGGTCAAAAACTCATACAGCAGGCGCACGCCGGTGCCGGTGCCGCCCTTACCGCGGTACGAGTCGGGGGCGGTGAGGAAGGCGGGACCGGCGATGTCGAGGTGCAGCCAGGGCGTGCCCTCGATAAAGCGCTCCAGAAACTTGGCGGCCGAGATGTGGCCCGCGTCGCCCTTGCCGAGGTTGGAGAGGTCGGCGATGTCCGATTTCATGTGGTCGGCGTAGTCGTCCCAGAGCGGAAACTCGACCAGGCGCTCGTGCACGCGGTGGGCGGCGGCCAGCAGCCGGGCAGTGGTTTCGGGGGCGGCGGTGCCCATTACGGCGGCGCCCTCGGTGCCGATGGCGCGCACGGCCGCGCCAGTGAGCGTGGCCAGGTCAATTACCAGCTCGGGGTGGTATTTTTTGGCGAAGCTGAGCGCATCGGCCAAGAGCAGGCGGCCTTCGGCATCGGTGTTTTTGACTTCTACCGTGAGGCCCGAGTGCATGGTGAGCACGTCGCCGGGCACGTAGGCTAGCCCGCCGGGGCGGTTATCGGTGGCCGGCACCAGGCCGATGACGTGCAGCGGCACGTTGTTCTTAGCCAAGGCGTAGAGTGTGCCGCCCACGGCTGCGCCGCCGGCCATATCGCACTTCATCATGTCCATGCTGTTGGGCGTGGGCTTGAGGCTGAGGCCGCCGGTGTCGTAGACCACACCCTTGCCTACCAGCACGTAGGGGTGCTCATTCTGCGCGCCCTCAGGCTTCCACTCCAGAATGCTGAAGGTGGGCGGCTCGGGCGAGCCCAGGTTCACGGCAAGCAAACCGCCCATGCGCAGGCTCTCGATTTTGGCAAAGTCGAGAATCTCAGTATGGTAGCCGGCCTGGTCGCCGGCTTCGGCCAGGCGGTCGGCAAATTGCTGGGCGTTGAGCTTGTTGAGCGGCATATTGACGAGGTCGCGGGCGAAGGCCACGCCGTCGAGCACGTGTTGCAGCGCGGTAGCCTGGGCCTCGGTGGCCGCGTTGCCGACCAGCGTAATGGTGGCTAGCGGGGCGGCCTGGCGCGATTTCTCATCCGTTTTATAGCCTTCAAACTCGTAGGCGGCCAGGAATAAGCCTTCGGCCAGGGCCAGCCCAGCGTCGGGATTATCGCTTAAGTTTTGAATAAAAACTTCGGCGGTTTTTTCTTTTTTCAGGGCGGCTTGCAGTTGGTGGCCGGCCTTGCGCAGGGCTTCGAGCTGCAGGTCAGGGCTAGCCTTTTTTTCGAGCACTACGAAATAGTGCTGGTGCGAAAAGTGGTTGAGGCTGACGAATTTCTGCTCGGCGGCCAGGGCGCTGTCGACGTAGTGGCGGGCCGCGGTGGGCAGGTCGGTGGCGGCGGCCTCGGGTAGCGTGGTGGTGGCCAGCGGCAGGATGAAGACCTGGGTAGACTGGGCCGGCGCGGTGGCGGCGTGGGCGAGCGTGAGCGACATAGGGGAGGGTATAGAGGCGTAACTTTGGCGTGAAGGTATTGTAAAACGGAGTGGCACTCCATTTTAGCGTTAGGTCTGCGCTTAGGAGAAACGGAGTGCCACTCCGTTTTACACCCCCCATGATTCTTCGGAAAACCATGCGGCTGCTGTTGCCGCTCCTCTGCTCGTCGCTGCTGGCTTCGGCCCAGCTCATGCAACCCAAAGCCGCTTTTACCCGCGCCGACTCGCTGCGCGGCGGGCAGCCGGCGGCGCGCACCTGCTACGATATTACGTACTACCACCTCGATGTGAAGCTCGATGTGGCCAACAAGGCCATTAGCGGCACCAACCTGTTCCGCTTCGCGGCCACGCGCGATTTTACGCGGCTGCAATTTGACCTTTTTGCCAACCTGGCGGTGGAGAAAGTGACCTGGCACGGCCGCGCGCTAGCCTTCACTCGCGAGGCGAATGCCGTGTTCGTGACTTTCCCCGAACCCATTAGGCAAGGCACCCGCGACGAGTTTACGGTGGCCTACTCGGGCCAGCCTACGGTGGCCAAAAAAGCGCCCTGGGATGGCGGTATGGTTTTCGCGCAGGATGCCCAGGGCCAGCCCTTTATAGCCACGGCCTGCCAGGGCGTGGGCGCCAGCATCTGGTGGCCCTGCAAAGACCAGCAGGCCGATGAGGTCGATTCGATGCTTATCAGCATTGCCGTGCCGGCGGGGCTCAAAGACGTGAGCAACGGCCGCCTGCGCGGCACCAAAAAGCTGGCCGGCGGCCACACCCGCTACGATTGGGCCGTGACCAGCCCCATCAACAACTACGATGTGGCCCTGAACGTGGCCAACTACGCGCATTTCTCGGATGTGTATCAGGGCGAAAATGGACCGCTAACCCTCGACTACTGGGTGCTGCCCGAAAACCTGGAGAAAGCCAAAAAGCAGTTCGCGGCCAACGTGAAGCCCATGCTCAAGAGCATGGAGTATTGGTTTGGGCCGTACCCGTGGTACAAGGACGGCTACAAGCTGGTGGAGGCGCCGCACCTGGGCATGGAGCACCAGAGCGCCGTGGCCTACGGCAACAAGTACCAGAACGGCTACCTGGGCCGCGACCGCTCGGCCACCGGCTGGGGCGATAAATTCGACTTCATCATCATCCACGAAAGCGGCCACGAGTGGTGGGGCAACAACATCACCAGCAAGGACATTGCCGATATGTGGGTGCACGAAAGCTTCACCACTTACTCGGAAAGCCTGTTTGTGGAAAGCCAATACGGCAAGCCGGCGGGGCAGGAGTATTTGCACGGCCAGCGCCGCAACATCCAGAACGATGGGCCGATACTAGGCCCCTACGGCGTAAATAAGGAAGGCTCAAGCGATATGTACGACAAGGGCGCCAGCCTGCTCAACATGCTGCGCACGGCCCTGAACGACGATGCTAAGTGGCGCGGTATCCTGCGAGGCCTGGGCAAAACATTTTACCACCAAACCGTGACCGGCCAGCAGATTATCGACTATATCAACCGGGAGTCGGGCCGCGATTTCAGCAAAGTATTTGCCCAGTATCTGCAACACAGCGCGTTGCCGGTGCTCGAAATGCGCCTCGAAAAAGGCCAGCTGCTAGGCCGCTGGGTGGCCGCCGTGCCGGGCTTCGACCTGCCGGTGCGCTTGCGCACCAAGGGCGGCGAGTACAAGCTGCTGACCCCCGCCACCAAGTGGGCACCGCTCGACCTGCCCGGCGCCACGCGCGAAACCGTGGAAGTCGATACGTTTAACTATTACGTAGGCGTGCTGGTAGACTAAGAGCGTGTTCGGATTTTCAATTTCCGGGTCATGCTGAGCTTGTCGAAGCATCTCTACCGCCCCGTTGAGCGGCTTTTCAACAAAGCGGTAGAGATGCTTCGACAAGCTCAGCATGACAAAAACTCTGTTTTTTACAATTTCCAAACACGCTCTAAGCAGTTGGCTGAGCAGGCGCCCACTCATTTACTTAGCTGCTAGCCTCATGAGCGAATTCATAATTCGAACGGCGACGGAAGCCGATGCGCCCGCCATTGCCGCGCTGGCCAACCAGCATACCTACCAGCAACTGCCCGAGGCCGAGCGGCGGGGTGGCTTTCTTACGGGCGCGTTCACGGTGCCGGCCCTAGTGGCCATGCTGGCCTCGGTGCCCGGGCAGGTGGTTTATAAAGATGCTGAATTGGTCGGCTTTATCATCAATTCGCGGCTGGCCCCCGAGCGCTACCCGCCGCTGGTGCAGCACATCGGCGCGCTGCTGCCCACGCTGCACTACCACGGCCAGCCGCTGGCCGATTACCGCTGGTTTTTCTACGGGCCGGTGCTGCTGGCGCCGGCCTGCCGGGGCCGGGGCCTGCTGCCCGCGCTGTTTGCCGCCAGCCAGCGGGCATTGGCCGGCCGCTACGAGGTAGGCGTGGCCTTCATCGCGGCCGAGAATGCGGCGTCGCTGCACGTGCACACCCACAAGCTGGGGCTGGCGGTGGTGGGCGAGCTGGAGTTTGGCGGCGCGGCCTATAGTATCCTGGCTTTCGCCGTGCGCTAGGGGCTGGCCGAGCCAGCGCGCCGCCCCAAAGCCCCCGGGCTGCCGATATTTGAGCCAGCTTTCGCCGCCTGGCGAAGGCAGTTGCTCATCAGGCGGTGGGTTTGAGTAGGGGAGGGGGCGTGCCGCCCGCTGCCACGCACGCCGCCGCAGCCCGTTTAGCCCGTGGCCTATCCCGCCGTTCGCCCCAAAAAACACCTCGGCCAGCACTTCCTCGCCGACCCCAACATTGCCCGCCGCATTGTGGAAAGCCTGCGCCTGCCCGATGCCGTGCACGAGGTGCTCGAAATCGGCCCCGGCATGGGCGTGCTCACGCAGTACCTGCTGGAACACAGCGAGTACCAGACCAGCGTGGTGGAGATTGACACCGAATCGGTGGCTTATCTCACCGAGCATTATCCGGCCCTAGCCCCCCGCATTCACGCTACCGACTTTCTGCGGCAAGACCTGGAGGCCATGTTTCCGGGCCAGCTGCTGACTATCATCGGCAACTTTCCTTACAACATCAGCACTCAGATATTTTTTCAGGTGCTCGACAGCCGCCAGCAGGTGCGCGAGGTGGTGGGCATGCTGCAAAAAGAAGTGGCCGAACGCCTGGCCGAGCCGCCCGGCTCCAAAACCTACGGCATTTTGAGCGTACTCTTGCAGGCCTACTACGACATCGAATACCTGTTTACGGTGCCGGCCCACGTGTTTGTGCCGCCGCCAAAGGTCGAGTCGGCCGTGGTGCGCCTCACGCGCAACAAAACGGAGAAATTGGACTGCGACGAGAAGCTGTTCTTCCGCGTGGTGAAGCAGGCGTTCTCGACCCGCCGCAAAACGCTGCGCAACGCGCTGCGGCCGCTAGGCATGTCGGCCGAGACGATGGCCGCCGAGATTTTTGACAAGCGCGCCGAGCAGCTAGGCGTGAGCGATTTTGTGCTGCTGACGAACCTGGTGGCTACCGCGGAGAGCTAAGTAAATGAGCAGGCGGCGCGTGTATTGCCTGACCAGCCTAACAATGGCTAGCCTGGTGCTGGCCGGAGCTGGCGGGCCGATGACACCGGCTTCAGAATCCCTGTTTGGGGGATGCATTGTGTACGAAACCGAGTATCAAACGATGGTAGGCGCGCCACTCTTCTATGCAGTAAAGCCAAAAAGCTGGCTGTATATACAGGGCAACAGCTTCAAAGCGTACGACCGAAAAAAGCAGCTGGAAGAGTTGTACCTCGGTGACAAAAACGAGTTGTATCGGTTTGACAAAGGCCAGGCCGTGCTGGTGCCCGATACTGCCCGGCCCCCGGCCCATAGCGCCCGGACGTGCCTGCTTACTACGGCCACTATTTTAGGCTATCGGTGCCAGCTGCTGCAACTAGTGCAGGGGGGAGTTTCGACCTTGGTTTTCTATTCGCCGCAGCTGCGTATCGAGGCCGAAGGCTACCGCCACTGCCCCGCGCCGGGGTGGTACGAATTGCTGCAAGCCACGGATGGCGCATTGCCACTACGGGTCATCTCCGTAGACATCCAGCACGACATTACGGTGACGCGCGAAGCCATTGAGGTGCGCGCGCTGCCGCTTGCCGCTGCCGATTTTACCCCTGTCGCCCCAGCGCGGTAACTAGTATTTCTATGTCCCTCTGCCTGATAATCGACGATATGCACCCCTCGCTCTTGCCCATGCTCACGAGCATCGGCATCGAGGGCGACTACCAACCCAAGCTCACCCCGGCCGACGTGCCCGCCGCCCTCGCCGCCCGGCCCTACCAGGGCCTCATGGTGCGCAGCAAGATGCGCATTACGGCCAGCCTGCTGGCCCACGGGCCGCAGCTGCGCTACGTGGCCCGCGCCGGGGCCGGCGTCGATAATATCGACGAAGACGCCCTGGCCGCGGCCGGCGTGGTGCTCGTGAATGCCCCCGAGGGCAACCGCGACGCGGTGGGCGAGTTTGCCACCGGCCAGCTGCTGGCCCTGCTGCGCCACACCGTGCGCGCCGATGCCGAGGTGCGCCGCGCCGAGTGGCACCGCGAGGCCAACCGCGGCGAGGAGCTGGGTACCAAAACAGTAGGTATTATCGGCTACGGCCACATGGGCCGCGCCTTCGCTAGGCGCCTTAGCGGCTTCGGCTGCACGGTGCTGGCGTATGATAACGACCCGGCCGTGACTACCGATGGCCACGCCGAGCTGGTGCCCCTGGCCGAGCTGCAAGCCCGCGCCGAGGTGCTGAGCCTGCACTTTCCGTACTCGGCGGCCAATCATCAGTTTGTAAATGAAGGCTTTCTGGCCGGTTTTGCCCATCGGCTTTACTTCGTGAACACGGCCAGGGGTGAGGTAGTAGACCAGGCCGCCCTGGTGGCGCGGCTGCAAAGCGGCGCGGTGCGCGGCGCCGTGCTCGATGTGCTCGACAACGAGAAGCTGGCCACCCTCACGCCCGCCCAGCAGGCCACCTACGACTACCTGCGCACGGCCTCCCAGGTGCTACTCTCGCCCCACATTGGCGGCTGGACGCACCAGAGCTACCAGCGCATCAACGAGGTGCTCGTGGCCAAGATTGAGGCCCTGGGCCTGGAAGCCTGAGACTAGTTGGTTTAACTGCCCCCGGCCGGCGGCCCGCGCTTTTGCTAGCCCCCGAAGCTTGACGCCGGCCGGTTTTAGTGTATCTTTGCCTTACCGATAGGGGAGAACGGCTGGCCGATGTGCCAGCCGTTCTCTTTCTTTTTTACCTGACCCACCCGCTACGCGAACAGTCCTGCATTTTCCTATGGCTACTATCAATTATTACACCCCCGAGGGCCTGCAAAAGCTGAAAGACGAACTCCAGGACCTCAAAGTCCGGGGCCGGGCCAAAGCGGCCGAAGACCTGCGCGAAGCCCGCGATAAAGGCGACCTGAGCGAGAACGCCGAGTACGACGCCGCCAAGGATGCCCAGGGCCTGCTCGAACTCAAAATATCGAAGCTGGAAGAAGTGCTGGGCAATGCCCGCCTCATCGACGAAACCAACATGGATTTTAGCAAGGTGCTCATTATGAGCAAGGTGAAGCTGAAAAACCTGAAGAATAACATGGTCCTCAACTACGTGCTCGTGGCGGAGGAAGAAGCCAACCTGGCCGCCGGCAAAATCTCGGTGAAGTCGCCCATTGGCAAAGGGCTGCTCGGCAAGTCGGCCGGCGACATGGCCGAAATCACGGTGCCCGCCGGCAAGCTCCAGTTCGAGATTCTCGAAGTAGGCCGCTAGTAGCTTAGCTGCCAGCTTGTGCAAACGACAAAAGGCCGCTGAGCGAATCAGCGGCCTTTTGTCGTTATTCGCAGCATATTTCATGGGCTGGGAGCTAGCAGCTAACAGCCAAAAGCTAACAGCTAAACCCAATGCCCTCTATTTTTTCGCGCATCGTTTCGGGCGAGCTGCCCGCCTACAAGGTAGCCGAAGACGCTGACCACCTGGCTTTTCTCGATATTACGCCCCTGGTGGAAGGCCACACGCTGGTGATTCCGAAGCAGGAAATCGACTACATTTTTGACCTCACGCCGCAGGCATTGGCGGCCCTGCACGTGTTTGCGCAGCGCGTGGCCAAGGGCGTGCAGGCAGCCGTGCCCTGCAAGCGCATTGGGGTGGCGGTAATTGGTCTGGAAGTACCGCACGCCCACATTCACCTCATCCCGATGAACAAGGTGGCGGATATGAACTTCGCCAACCCCAAAATCAAGGTGCCCGAGGCGCGGATGCAGGAGCTGGCCACCGCTATTGCGGCCCAGGTGCCCGGCGGCAGTGGCCTGCCCGGTGCCCCGGCCGCCAGCGTGGCCCCGGCCGCCGACCCCAACGATGCCACCCTGGCCCAGCTGCAAAAGCTGACGCAGGGCCTGAATTTCATCAGCGAGTCGGACGCGCCGCTCGAAGCCGTGAGCTACGCCGCCCCGGCCGGCAGCCTGGCCGATAAGCAGCTGCTGCAAGTGCTGGGCGAGCCCGCCGGCGCCAAAGTCGAAAAAATAGACCTGATACCGTTCCTCAGCAACCACACCAGCGACGACGGCGTGACGGGCAGCGTGGCCCTGGCCAACCGCTTCAAGGCCCTGCAAATGTACCTGAAGCAGGAGCTTGATGGCACGCAGGTGTACCGCGTGGGCGCCGGCCCGCAGGTGCACGCCTACGCGCTGGGCCGCGACGTGGCCGGCCGCCTGGCCGGCTTCAAAACCGTGCTCACGACCACGTAGCACCAGCACAGCAGCGCGGGCCGGCACTTTGTGCGCGGCGAGTAAGCAGCGCTGGCCTCAGCTGGCCGCGCCGGCCCGGCTTGCGCATAAAACCGGCGCCCGGTGCAGCTGCGCCGCCAAGTTATTCATATGAAGACAGTTGATTGCATGAGATTTTTAAGTGCAGCGGGCCTGGCCGCTGGCCTGCTACTGGCCCAGTGCGCCCGGGCCCAGGGCATTGACCCGGCGGCGCTGGCGGTGCTGCCCACCGTGCAGCCCGCCGCCCTCGAAGCCCACGTGCGCTACCTGGCCGACGACCGCCTGCGGGGCCGCCTGCCCGGCACGCCCGGCTACCAGCTGGCCGTAGACTACGTGACCGCCCAGCTCAGGCAAAACGGCGTGCAGCCGGCCGGCGACAAAGGCGGCTACACCCAGGCCGTGCGCCTGCGCCGCGCCTTCGTGGAGCCGGGGGCTAGCGCGGGCTACCAACCGGGCAGCGGTGCCGCCCAGCCGCTGGCCCTGGGGCCGGCCATCACGTTTTACCCTAACCCCGGGCAGGCCGAAGTGAGCGTGGCCAGTGCGCCGCTGGTGTTTGCCGGCTACGGTATTTCGGCGCCCGAGCTGCAATATGACGACTACGCTGGCCTCGACGCCAAAGGCAAAGTCGTGGTTATTACCCGGCAGGCGCCGCGCCAGTTTGCCGATAATGAGCGCCAGTACTTTGCCGACCTGCGCACGGTGCTCGAAACCGCTGCCCGCCACGGCGCGCTGGGCGTGCTGCTGGCCGCCGCCCACGCCGAGGCCAGGCTGCCCGAGTTTCCGAAAGGCGTGGTGAGCGCCCTCACGCCCGGGGGGCAGGTGGGCGTGTCGCGCAGCTACGCGCCGGGCTCGGCGCAGCTGGTGGGCAGCATCAGCCCGGCCACGCTGCAGCAGCTGTTTGCCGGGGCTGCCCGCGACACGGGCCAGGTATTTAGTGCCTTGCGCGGGGGCAAGGCCGCGCCGCTAGCCCTGGCGGCCCGAGTAACTGCCCGCTACCGCAGCCGCTACCAGGATGTAGACAGCTACAACGTGGTGGGCAAAATTATGGGCTCGGATGCCAAGCTCAAGAATGAATACGTGGTGCACAGCGCCCACCTCGACCACCTGGGCGTGGGGGCGCCCATCAATGGCGATTCTATTTTTAATGGCGCGCACGACAACGCCACGGGCGTGGCTAGCGTGCTCGAAATCAGCAAGCTCTACGCGAGCCTGAAAACCAAGCCCCGGCGCTCAATACTGTTTGTGCTGGTGACGGGCGAGGAGATGGGCCTGATTGGCTCGACCTATTTTGCTAAATACCCGACCGTGCCGAAGGCGGCGCTGGTGGCCGACATCAATACGGATATGCCCACCATTATTGCCCCACTGCTGAGCGTGGTGCCGCTCGGGGCCGACCATTCGTCGCTGATGCAGCCGGTGAAGGCGGCGGCCGATTACCTGAAGCTGACCATCGAGCCCGACCCCGAGCCGACGCAAAACCGCTTTATCCGCAGCGACCAGTACAGCTTTGTAGTGCAGGGTATTCCGGCCTTACATATCAAGTATGGCAACCGCACGGCCGACGGCAAAAACAACCTCAGCGAAACCGTGCAGAAGTGGCGCGCCGTGACGTACCACAAGCCGCAGGATAACTTCGAGGGCGGCACCTTCGACTGGGCAGCCGGCGCGCAGTACGCCCGCCTCAACTTTCTTATCGGCTACCAGGTGGCGCAGGCTACCGCCCGGCCTAGCTGGAACAAAGGCGACTTTTTTGGGGTGCGGTTTGGAAAATAGCATGCAACGGTTGGCAAGCTAAGCAGCTCTCTTACCGGGGCTTCTGTTATTTTTCCGCCTATGAAAAGATACGTGTTTCTGCTAGGCCTGCTTGCGGCCGGATGCCAGAAGGACAGCGACCTTGCACCCGACGCCAAAGCGGACGATGAGTTCGAAATAGAAACGCAAGGCACCAATCGTGACTGCGGCATTGCGCAAGTGTATGTGAAAGACGCGGCCCGGATGCAACAGCTGCTAGGCCGCGCCCCCTACGCGCCCATCTACACCGCCACGCAGCTCGATACGGCGCTGTGGGTGAGCAGGAAGCATACACTGTATGTGCGCGTGCGCAAGCCGGAGCCGCGCGAGGCGGTAATTTGCACGGCGATGGGGCCTGGCTACCAAATGTTTGTAGTCACGAGTGCCCGCCTTAAACCAGTGGGTGGGCAGTAGGGCCCGGCAAGATGCAACGCCCGCGCTAGCAGGCAGTCTATACAAGAAGCCAGGGGCTAGTACCCTGGCTTTTTTCGCGCTTTACTCATTTTTTATGGTTCGCGCCCTACTGTTTTGCCTGGCGCTGCTCACTGCCGGGCCCGCCCTTGCCCTCAAGCCCGCCGCCAAGTGGTGGGCTAAGCCCACCACGCTGGGCCTCAGCTACCGGCAGCTGGAGCTAACCACCGCCGACCACGTGAAACTGGTGGCCTGGCTGATTGAGCCCGCCGCCAAGGCCACCGACCGGCACACGACAATGGTAGTGGCCGGTGGCGACGCGGGCAACATGGCCGGCAGCCTCTATACGGCCTGGGCGCTGGCCGAGGCGGGCTACCGCACGCTGCTGTTCGACTACCGGGGCTTTGGCCACAGCCAGGCTTTTACTATCGACGCCCAGCGGCTTTACTACGAAGAATTTGCTCTCGACCTGCGCGCCGCCCTGGCCGAGGCACGGCACCTGGCGCCGCACGACCAGGTGGGCATTCTGGGGTTGTCGATGGGCGGTATTGTGGGGTCGGAGGTAGCGGCCCGCGCCAGGCCCGACTTTCTGATAACGGAGGGCTATCCCGGCAACCTGACCACTATTGTAGCCTACCAAAAGGCCACCCGCAACCACACCGTGACGCTGCCCGCCGAAGCCGCGGCCTACCCACAGGTGGCGGCCCGCGTGCGCTGCCCGTGGCTGCTCATTGCCGGCACCCAAGATAAAAATACTCCCCTGGCCGACTCGGCTGCCGTGGTGCTGGCGGCCCGCCGGGGCCAGCGCCGCCAGCTACTGGCCGTAGACTGCGGCCACCTGGGAGCCCAGGAGAAGCTGACCGAAAAGCTCTTTGCCGAAGGCTACGTGCGCGCCATCGGCCACTTTTTGGCGGGCGGGAAGGCCTGAGGCTAGCTAGCAGTAGGCCTTGCGCCGCCTCTCGTACTGGCCGCCGTGCAGAAGCTTTTAGGTGTTGCCGCGCCCGCCAGGGCGCTGCCAGGCGTAGCTGCGCCTGCTGCTAGGCCCCGCCAAAGCCGACCTGGCGGGGCCTGGGCAGCTACGTGGCTAGCGCCGCTCGGCGGCCCGGCCGCTGTCCACTACCTTTTGCAGCTGCGCCTGGGTAGCGGCGGGTAGCGCACTCAGAATATCGAGGCCCGAGGCCGCTTCAATGGCATCGACGGAAGTCAGATACTGCGTCCACTGCGGGCTAATGCTGTTGTCGTTGGGCGTGTCGATGGCCACTACGCGGGCCTGGCCGGCGGCAATGCGCTGGAGGTCGTTGTTGCCTTCGGGTAGGAACACCACCACTTTCCAGATGTGGGCGGGCACGGTCACGCGGCCCTGGTCGATGGTTTGGGCAGGGCCGTTTTTGCCGGTGCCGCCGCGGCCGTAGCTGCCCATAATCACGTAGGCTTCCTGGCCGTTTTCGACCTGGGCGCGGGTGTATTCTTCGAGGTGGGCCCAGGTTTGCTGGTTGTTCTGGGGCGCCTGGGGCACCATGTTGCTCATCAGAAAAGTAGCCGAGTTATCGTCGAGCGCGGCGGTGCGGTCGCCGCTCGGGCAGTTGTGGCCCTTGTCGAAGCCCGAGCCGGCGTAGCTCTGCGGCGACACCTGGTAAAACTGCCGGGGCAGGCCGGGGTCGGCCCGGAAGTCGTTCTGGCGCGGAAAATTCTTGGTAATATCGGTGCGGCCCACGTGCCAGCTCGTCCAGACCGGGATGCCGCGCTGGGCGTTGTAGCCGGTCGTGAATTGCGGCCGGGTGAGTAGGTAGTTGGTAGTATTGCTAGGGTCTGACGTGGCACCGCTAGGGTTGCCGAGCAGTAGGTTGTCGTTGTCGGAGGTGGCGCCGGCAGCACCGGGGGCTTGGCGGCTGGGCGTGGTAGCGGTGGGATTAGCCGGAGTGGTGGCCGGCTTGTTTCGGTTTTTAAAATAGTCGTCCGTGGTAGGCGAGGGGCTAGCGACCGGGCGACTAACCGGCGCAGCCGTCACCGCGCCAGTGGCCGTTTCAAGGCTGATGTCATCGAGGTTGAGTCGATTCTTGCTGGCGTCAGTCTTGCGGATTTCCAGGCGCAGCGGCTCGTTGGCTAGCCCCGCAAACAGCGACGGGCGCAGGCTGGGGCCAGTGGCCGTTTGGGGCTGGCCGTTGCGCTGCCAGGTGCGGCCGTGGTCGCGGCTCACCCACAGCTCCCACGTACTGGGGCCATCGTTGCCGTAGGCTGCCGAGAGGATGGTGATTTTGCGCACCCCGGCCGGCGCGTCAAACTGCATGGTGAGCCGGCCGCCGGTGCGCAGGCGGGCGGCGTGCTCGCCGTCTTTGTGGTCTTGCTCGGTGCTGCCAATGAGGCCTTCGGTAAACAGCCAGGGGCCGGTAGCCAGGGCCACGTCGGCGGTTTCATAGGCGCCTTTGCTGCCGGTTTCAAAGGTTTCGGGGAAGGCCCCGGCGGGCACCTGGCGGCCGGCGGCGGGGCTAGTGGCGGTAGCCTGGGAGTCGGCCGAGGGCTGCGTGCAGGCCAGCAGCGCCGGCAGCACCAGTAAAGTGTAAAAACGCATGGGGCGAAAGTAGCAGCCGCTAGGGCAAGAAAACGCAAAAAGGCCCGCAGCACTGCCGCGGGCCCTTTGCAGTAGCCAAAATCCAGGCCAAGTGCCCAGCTTACGCCTGGCGGTCGCCCTTCGTGAAGTCCAGCATCCAGCCGGGGTACTCGGGCGCGAGCTTGCTTACCGCGTCGAGCTGCTGCAACTCTTCGGGGGTAAACTGCACGTCTACGGCCGTGAGGTTGTCGTCGAGCTGCTCCATTTTCTTGGCCCCGATGATAACGGTGCTCACCACCGGCTGGTGCAGCAGCCAGGCCAGGGCCAGCGCGGCCACGGTACTGCCCTTGGCCTCGGCCAGCGGCTTCAGCTTATCGATGATGTCGAACGCCCGGTCCTTGTTCACGGGCGGGAAGTCAAAGTTGCTGCGGCGGCCGTCGCCCTTCTCATTTTCGCGGGTGTACTTGCCCGAGAGGAAGCCGCCGGCCAGCGGGCTCCACACCATGAGGCCCACTTTCTCGGCCAGCAGCAGCGGCACAAGCTCGCGCTCCAGGTCGCGGCCGGCCAGGGTGTAGTAGGCTTGCAGCGAGGCGTATTTTTCGAGGTGCTGGTAGTGCGAGGTATCCAGCGCTTTTTGCAGCTGCCAGGCGGCCACGTTGCTAGCCCCGATGTAGCGCACCTTGCCCTGGCGCACGAGGTCATCGAGGGCGCGCAGGGTTTCCTCCCAAGGCGTGAGCGGGTCGAAGCTGTGGGTTTGGTAGAGGTCGAGGTAGTCGGTGTTCAGGCGCTTGAGGCTGGCCTCGGCCTGCGCCATAATGTGCTTGCGGGTGAGGCCGGCATCGTTGGGGCCGTCGCCCATTTTGCCGCGCACCTTGGTGGCCAGCACGAGGTCGTCGCGCTTCAGGCCGAGGTTGCGGATGGCCTGGCCGGTTATCTCTTCCGACTGGCCCTCGGTGTACACGTTGGCCGTATCAATGAAGTTGATGCCCGCCTCAACCGAGCGCTTGAGCAGGGCATCGGCCCCGGCCTGGTCGACCCCGCTGATGGCGCCGAAGCGCCCGCCGCGCGTGCCAAAGGTCATGGTGCCCAGGCACAGCTCGGATACTTTGAGGCCGGTATTGCCTAGCAGGTTGTATTTCATCGGAAAAGGAAGATAGTGCGGGGTGATAAGCGGGGCCAGGGGCGTATTGTTTGCGCGGTGATGGCCGGCGAATAGTCGGCGCGGGGCTCGGCCCCGTACCGACTATTCGCCGGCCTCTGGCCCGCACCGCCTGGCTAGCCAAACAGGCCGCGCAACGACCGCAGGCCAGGGCCCTGCTACTAGTTAGCACGGGGCAGCGCCCCGCGCTATCAACGAACGTTTTAGCCCACCTAAATAGTAAGCATAGGCGATTAATACAGCTTGAACAGCGGCTTCACATTGCCCAGAATCTCCCCAAACCGCTCGGAAGCCCTGGCCTGCTGATACGTTTCGGCGGCGGCTTTGGCGCGGGCGGTTTCGTCGGCAATCACTTTGGTGGCGCGGTCGGCCTTGATGAGGCCATCCTGCTGGCCCTGGGCAATGGCCGCCCGGATGGCGGCGCTGTACTGCGCCGTGATGACGGGCAGGCGGTCGGTGAGGCTCTGGAGCTGGGCGGCGAGCTGCACGGCGGCCTCGGCCGAGTTGTTGGCCGGCGTGAGGTAGCCGTCGGGGTCCAGGATATCGCCCTGGTTTTGGGCCCGGGCAAACGACTGGTCGAGCGAGGCAAAGCGCGCCCCCAGGTTGCTGGCCACGTAGTTGCTCATGTGGCTGATGTTGCCCACGTCGAGCGTGTTGGTAGCCGGCTGGCCGGCGGGCGGCGCCGTGTAGTAGGCCGAAATATCCTCCTGGTAGGCCACTAGCTGGGTGTAGGGCCGGTAGAGCTGGCTGAGCTGGTGTTGCAGCACAATCAGCTCGTTATCGAGCGTGAGCAGCGAGGTCTGGTTATCGGCCCGGGCGGCATCGAGGGCCGAGAAAAAGTTGAGCGTCGGGCGCAGGCCATTCTCAATAATTTTCACCTGCTCGGGCGTGAAGCCGTCGCTGCTGAGGCTGCTGGCGCGCACGCTGCTCAGCAGCTCGCCCACGGCATTGAGCATGGGCCCCACGGTGGGCAGGGCCGTCACGTAGGTGCTCTGGCTGAGGTGGGCGGCCAGGTCCACGAGGCGGCGGCCCTTGCTCTTATCCACGGCCTTGTTGGCCACGAGCGTTTTGGTGTAGTCGACCAGCGAAATGCCGAGCGGATTGCTCTCGGTGGGCGAGCTAAGGGCGGCCTGCTCGTTGGCATTGCGCAGGGCCTGGGTGAGGGCGCGTAGCTGCGTGAGGCGGCTGTGGCACACCAGCAGCAGGTCGGCGGTGGCGCGCACGTTGTTTTTGGCCAGGGTAAAGCGCGTGCTGCGGCTGAGCTGCTGCCCGGCCAGAAAGCTGCTGAAGCGCCCCCCCAAATCGGAATACATGCGCTGCTGCTGGCGGTAGGCCAGGCGCAGGCTGTCTACGCGCCGCGTAAGCAGCAGCACCGTGGCCTGCGCCTGGGCGGTGGCGTCGTCGGGGCCGGGGCGCGGGGGCGGCAGGGGGGCCAGGGCGGGCGTGGCAAGGGCCGCCGGGGCAGTAGTTTGGGCATAAGCCCGGCCCGGCAGCACCAGGGCCATTGCCAGGCCCGCAAGCAGTGGCCGGCAGGCAGCAGTACGATACATCGGAAACAAGTTTTTTCGGAAGAAACGAAGGTAGCCCAGGTCCGTGGCCGGCCCATGAAGCCCGGCTAGCCCGCTGCCTAACAAAAAAGGAGCCACTGCGCCCGCAGTGGCTCCCGAAGCGGCGGGTGGCCCCGCGCCGGCTAGGCCGCCGTGGCCGGCTTGGGGCCGGCGCTCACGGCCGCGCCGGGGCGGTCTACCACCTGGCGGGCGGCCACCACGCGGGCGTAGAAAGCGGGGGCGCGGCGCTCGTACTTGCGCAGCTGGCGCATAAGGCGGTCTTGCAGCAGCGTGCCCAGCTCGGCAAACTCGGCGCGCAGGCTGGCGCGGGCCGTTTTGCCGTCGATGATGGCTTCGCGGGGCGCGGCTTTGAGGGCGTCGAAGGCGGCCAGGGCATCGGCCAGCTCTTGCAGGCGGGCGTCGGTGAGGTCGTAGTCGGCTTGCAGGGCTTTGCGGTGCTCGGGGCCGCTGGCCGCGTTGTAGAGGGCGGTGGCCGCATCGGTGAGGCGCGAGCCGCGCAGCTTTTCGAAATCGGCCTGGCTGTAGTCGGCCACGGCTTGCAGGGCGGTATTGCGCTGCTCGTCGGCGTAGGCAAATACGTCGCCGGCGATTTCGGCCGCCACCAGCGCCAGGTGGGCGCGGGCCTGCTCCTTGCCGCTGGGCTGGCCGGCTACCTTGGCCAGGGTGGCGCGCTGGGCCTGCTGGCGCAGGGGCAGCATGGTGGCAATAAGCTCGGCCAGGCGCTGGGTCACGGCTTGCAGGGCCTTGTCGGTGGCGTAGGGGCTAGGGTCGTGTTGCAGGGCGGCGAGCAGGGTTTCGGCGGCGGTGAGGCGGTTGTCTTGCTTGGCAGTGAGCATAAGAGGGAAAAGGAAATGGATTGGAAAAAAGGCGAGGGTGCGGCAGCCCGCGATTAGGACGAAACCCAGCGAAACTTGGATTCGGAGCCCCGCGGCGTTAGTGCGGAAGAGTGGAGCGACAGGCCGGCCCGTTGGGGCGGCGGGGCGGCTGCCTGGTCAATAGGGCCGGCCAACGGGGCGGCGGGTCAGCTGCCTGCGTCGGCAGTGCGGCCGGCCGGGGCAGGGGTGCGGGCCGGTGGGGCGGCAGCGAGGGAGCGTAGAGCCGGGGTGCGGGAAACATGGGCCGCTAGTTACGCCGAAATGCTGAAATATGTTAAAGCAAAAGTGCTTGGCAATTGCGCCGCTTAGCGGGTAGGTGCTTGCGGCAGCCAGCCCCGTACTTTGCCGCATGGCTACCAAACGCACCGCTACCCCGCCACCCCCCGCGGCCCCGGCCCGCCCGCCCTACATGCTCATCGAAGAAATTCGGGTGCAGGGCTACAAGTCCTTGGTAGATGCCACGCTGCACGTGCGGCCCCTCACGCTGCTGGCCGGCACTAATAGCTCGGGCAAGTCGAGCATCATGCAGCCGCTGCTATTAATTAAGCAGACGATGGAAGCACCGTATCAGCCGGCCGGCGCGCTGGTGCTGGATGGCGCGCACGTGCAGGCGGAAACGGCGGGGGAACTGGTAAGTAAACTAAGCAAGGAGAAGTTCTTTACATTAAAATTTGTTGGTAAAAATGTGTTTAAGAAAAAGGAATTCCCAACCAATAGTATGGAATTAACCTATGGTAATCATGATGGTGTATTTAAAATTTTATCCCAAACAAATTCCTTTAAAAAGAACGAATTTGTTATAAATCCCAATTCAGCACCTGATGAAATTAGGGCGCAGTTTACCGCTGATTTTGAAAAGGAAGTTCAAATAGATAAAAAGTTAACAGGGACAGTGCAGTTTGAGGGCGGTATGCTCAATTTGCGTTTTGCTAATTCTAAGGGTGAGCAACAAAAAACGCTCTTATTTTCGGTGACTGTGGCGACAATTCTTGGGGCACTTATGCACATACCTGGCTTACGTAGCATTCCAAAACGTGCATATCCAGCAACATTTTTTCGTGACCAAATAAAAGGTACTTTCGACCTCTACTCCGCCGGCACAATTAGCCAGTGGCAGCAGGAAAGTAACACCGAAGCTCTAGCCCAATTAAACGACTCTCTCCAACGCCTGGGCCTCACCAATACCGTCACGGCGAAAGTGAAAAATGCGAACGAAGTAGAGCTAAGCGTGAACCGCCTGCCCTCGGCTTCCAAGGCCAAGCCGCGCAAAGCCGATATGGTAAACATTGCCGACGTGGGCATCGGCGTGTCGCAGGTGCTGCCGATACTGGTGGCGCTCATTGCGGCGCAGGAAGGGCAAATCGTGTACGTGGAGCAGCCTGAGCTGCACCTGCACCCCCGCGCCCAGGTGGCAATGGGCGAGCTGCTGGCCGAAGCCGCCAACCGGGGCGTGCGCGTAATTGTGGAAACGCACAGCAGCCTGCTGCTGCTGACGGTGCAAACGCTGATTGCCCAGGGCAAAATTGCCAATACCGACGTAGGTTTGCACTGGTTTACCCGCGATGCGAAAGGGGCTAGCCAGGTGCAATACGTAGTGCCCGACGAGGACGGCGCCTACGGCGAATGGCCCGAGGATTTTAGCGAGATAGAATTAAAGGCGCAGGATGCCTACCTCACGGCGGTGGGCCTGCGGCAGTTTGGGGAGGCCGCTAAATGAGGCTGCCTGCAAACTCGCGTCGCATTGTGGTAGATACCAACGTGGCTTTCTCAGCTAGCAAGAGCATAAGCCCGCTTTCGGAGGCGTGCCGGCTGGTATTAGAGACAATGATGATGAAACAGCATCGGGTCGTACTGTCTGCAACGCAGTATTGGGAATGGCAGAAGCATCAGTCAGGCTATTCTAAAGCTTGGTTGGCGCGAATGATAGCCAAAAAGCAACACGTAGTATTGACCCCTGAACCGGATAGTGGGCTCACCGACCGCATCTATCGATTAGACTGCGCAGATAAGACCCGTGCCGAAATTTTGAAGGACGTGCATTTATTGGAAAATGCCTTAGCTACCGACCACGCGGTAGTTTCGCAGGAAACCAACGTGCTGGCTTTGTTTATTGCCCACGCGCAGCCGCTCCAAATACCCCGCCCGGTGGCATGGGTAAATCCGGCAGAAAATCCCGCAGTCTGCATTGCCTGGCTGGAAAAGGGGGCGGCTACCGATGCGGTTCCCTTCGTGCCAGCCGGTATTTAATTTCACAAAACGTCACCCATGAAACTCCGCTACCTGCCGCTGCTGGCGCTGGCCCTGCCGGCCTGCACCAGCCACCCCGATAAAACTGCCGCCGGCCAGGCGGCCGCCACGCCCGCCGATGCGCGGTTCGACCGCTTCAAAAATCAGTTTATCCTCGATTTGTGGAAGCAAAACCCCGACTATGCCTCGTCGCAGGGCTTTCATAACTACGATTCGCTGCTGGTGATACCTAACGACGCGCAGCGCCGCAGCGATGCCGCGTTTGTGGCTAAAAGCCTGGACGCGCTAGGGGGCTTTGCGCTCGATAGCCTTTCGCCCAACAACCAAATCGACTACCACCTGCTCGCCAACGAGCTGCGTAGCCAGCGCTGGTATACCGATACGCTCAAGAGCTGGCAGTGGAACCCGGCCAGCTACAACCTGGGCGCCAGCGTGGGCGATTTGCTTAATGGCCGCCACTACAAGCTGGACCGCCGCCTGCGCAACATCTCCGACAAGATTGCCCAGGCTGGGGCTTACTACGCCGCTGCCCAGGCCAATAGCAGCAACCCAACGCTGGAACACCTGGAGCTGGGCGTGCAGCAAAACAAGGGGGGCCTAGCCGTGTTCGGCCCCGCGCTGGCTGATTCGGTGCGGAAATCGGGCCTGAGCGCCGCCGAAAAGCAGCTGCTGACGCAGCGCGTGGCGGGGGCACAGCAGGCAGTGCAGGGCTACCTCAATTTTTTGGACAAGCAAATAACGGGCACCAAGGTTTTTCGCTCGTTCCGCATCGGCAAGGCACTTTTCGACCGCAAGTTTGCGCTCGATATTCAGTCGCGCTACTCGGCCGAGGAAGTATTCAGGCTAGCTCAAAAGCACAAGGCCGACCTGCTGCACGACATGGGCCGGCGGGCGGCGCGGCTCTTCCCGAAGTACTGCGCCGGCCGGCCCATGCCCACCGATACGCTGGCCCTCATCCGCCAGGTTATCGACCAGCTGACGCTGAAGCACGCCCCGCGCGAGGGCTTCGTGGATGCCGTGAAGCGTCAGATTCCGACCCTCACCAAGTTTGTGAACGACCACGACCTGCTGACCCAGGACCCCAGCAAGCCGCTGGTGGTGCGCGAAACGCCGCTTTATATGCGCGGCAGCGGGGCGGGGGCCAGCGTGAGCGCGCCCGGCCCTTACGACAAAAAAGCCAACACCTACTACAACGTGGAGCCGCTGCCGCCCACCTGGACGGCCGCCCAGGCCGAGAGCTACCTGCGCGAGTACAACGACTATACCTTGCAGATTCTCAACATCCACGAGGCCATTCCGGGGCACTACACCCAGCTGGTGCACGCCAATATGTCGCCCTCGCTGGTGAAAAGTATCTTTGGCAACGGCGCCATGATTGAGGGCTGGGCCGTGTACTCGGAGCGCATGATGCTGGAAAGCGGCTACGGCAACAACTCGGACGAAATCTGGCTGCTGTGGGACAAGTGGAACATGCGCTCGACCCTGAACGCGGTGGTCGATAACCTCATCCAGACCCGGAACGCCAGCGAGGCCGACGTGGTGCGGCTGCTCACCCGCGAGGGCTTCCAGGAAGAGGCCGAGGCGCGCAATAAATGGCACCGCGCCACCCTGAGCCAGGTGCAGCTCAGCTCGTACTTCACCGGCTACACCGAGATAGTGGCCCTGCGCGATGAGGTGAAAAAACGCGACGGTAGCAGCTTTAATCTCAAGAACTTCAACGAGCAGTTTCTCAGCTACGGCTCGGCCCCGGTCAAGTACATTCGCGAGCTTATGCTGCGCCGCTAGGCCGTAGCTTTGCCAGCCAAACCTTTGCCTTGCCCGGCCGTTTTTAGTAGCCCCTCCCAGCTGTTTGTTTTATGACTGAAGAAGCCCGCCAGTACGTCGTGGATACCGACGATGACCACCTGCGCCGCCTCACCCACGAGCACCTCAAGGTGTTTGCCAAATTCACTTCCGAAAACTGCGCTGTTTGCCAGGCGCTGGCCCCGCCCTTCGCCAAATTTGTAGACGACCCCGCCAACGTAGGAATTCTCTTCGTGCGCCTTAACTCGGACGAAAACCCGGTGGCCAAAAAAATGATGCAGGAAAAGGTGGCGCCCTTCTTCGTGAGCTACTGCCAGGGCCGCCTGCTCGAGTGCGATGCCCTCACCGAAGAAGCCCAGGTGGTGGCCCAGCTCAAGCGCCTGCGCGAGTTTGTGCCGGCCGTGGGCTAGGCCCCGGTAGCCCGCGCTGCCTTATTATTGCCGGCAGAAAGCTCGTTGGGCCGCCCGTGGCGCGGCCCAACGAGCTTTTTTACGACCATTCTTTTCACCTCACGCTATCCGGTTTGTTCTTTTTTCTGTCGAAGATTCTGCTCGTTGCTTTCTCGCCCGGCGCCTGGCTGATGGCCCTGCTGGGGGCCGCGCTGCTAGCCCGGCGCACCGGCCGCTGGCGTGCCCGCTGGCTGTGGGCGGCGGCCATTCTGCTGCTTGTGGGGGGCAACGATGCCTTGCACGACCTGGCCGTGCGGGCATGGGAAAAGCCGCCCGTGGCGCTCAGCGCCGTGGCCCCGGCCGATGCGGCGGTGCTGCTCACGGGCATTACCAATACGGGCCGGCGGCCCCACGACCGGGTGTATCTTAACCAAGGTGCCGACCGCTTCACCAATGCCCTGTGGCTGTACCGTGCCGGCAAGGTGCGGCGCATCATCATTTCGGGCGGGCTGGCTACGCTGCACCCCCAGCCCGGCGTGGTGCCCGAAGCCGAAGAGCTGGCCACCCTGCTTAAGCTGGCGGGCGTGCCGGCCCAGGATATTCTGCTGGAGCCGCGCAGCCACAACACCCGCGAGAACGCGCTCTTTACCAAGGCCCTGTTGCAGCAGCACCCCGATATTAAGTCGCTGGTGCTGGTTACGTCGGCCTTTCACGAGCGGCGGGCTCTGGCCTGCTTTGCCAAGGTGGGGCTGCACCCGGTGCCTTTCCCGGCCGATTTCCGCAGCCACGACCTGATGGTGACCCTCAGCTATCTGGTTATTCCGAGCACCGACGTGCTTACCCGCTGGAGCTCGCTGCTGCACGAGATGGTGGGCTTCGGCATCTACCGGCTAATGGGGTACTGCTGAGGGTCCGGAGTCAAAAATTTGGAATGAGGAAGTACCGCTTTGGTACTTCCTCATTCTGTTTTAGTGGGGTCGGGCTGAGCGGGCTTGGCAATCCAGACCGATTTCTGGTTGACAAACTCCCGGATGCCCACGTAGGACAGCTCGCGCCCGTGTCCCGATTTCTTGACGCCGCCAAACGGCAGCTCGGGCATCGATTTCACCATGCCGTTGATAAACACGGCGCCGCTTTCGAGCTGGCGCGCCATGGCCTCGGCCCGGGCCACGTCGCGCGTCCACACGGCCGCGCCCAGGCCAAACTCCGAGTCGTTAGCCAGGGCCAGGGCGTGGGCCACGTCGCGGGCCGTGAGCACCAGCGCCACCGGCCCGAATAATTCTTCGGCGTAGGCGCGCTGGCCTTTCTTCACGTTGGTCAAAATCATGGGGTCAAACTGGGCGGCCCCGGCCTTGGGCTGGCCGCCGGCCAGGGCAATTTTAGCGCCCTGGGCCACCGAGTCGGCCACCTGGCGGCTCAGCTCGTCGGCCAGGTCGGGGCGGGCCAGTGGGCCGTAGTCGGTGGCCTCGTCGAGCGGGTCGCCGTAGCGCAATTGCGCCAGGTGCCCTTTCAAGAGGCGCACAAACTCGGCCTGCACCGGCTTTTCGACAATAAAGCGCTTGGCCGCAATGCAGCTCTGGCCGGCATTAATCATGCGGGCCTGGGCGGCGGTTTTGGCGGCTAGCGGCACGTCGGCATCGGCCAGCACAATAAACGGGTCGGAGCCGCCCAGCTCCAGCACGGCCTTTTTGAGATGCTGGCCGGCGGCGGCGCCCACCGCCACCCCGGCCCGCTCGGAGCCCGTGAGCGTAACGGCCGCCACGCGGGCATCGGCCAGCAGCCGGGCCACCGCCTCGTTGCCGATGAGCAGCGTGCGAAACGCGGCCGGCGGCAAGCCCGCGTCGTGAAAAATGCTTTCCAGCGCCAGGGCGCACTGCGGCACGTTGGGCGCGTGCTTGAGCAGGCCCACGTTGCCGGCCATGAGGGCGGGCGCCGCAAAGCGCACCACCTGCCACAGCGGGAAGTTCCAGGGCATAATGGCCAGCACCACCCCCAGCGGCGCGTAGCTGATAAAGCTGCGCCCGGCGTCGGTTTTCACCTCCTCATCGGCCAAAAAGGCCTCGGCGTGGTCGGCGTAGTAGTCGCAGCAGGCGGCGCATTTCTGGGCCTCGGCGCGGCCATCGCGCAGGGGCTTGCCCATCTCGATGGCCATGAGGTGGGCTAGCGCATCCTGGCGCTCGCGCAGCAGCGCGCCGGCCCGGCGCAGCACCGCGGCGCGCTGGGCAAAGGTGGTAGCGCGCCACGCGCCGGCCGCCCGGTGCGCCTGGGCCAACAGGCGCGCGGTGGTGGCCCACGAAAACTCGGCAAAGCGGCGCAGCTGCCGGCCGGTATAGGGGTTTATCGAAGCAATAGCCATCGGAGTATCAGCTAATAAAGAACTAAAGGGGCAGCGCCGAATTTTTTGGCGCACTGGTGCCCCGGCATTTTATACAAACCGTACAGCAGGCGAGCGGGTTGTGCTGCCACGCGCAGCAGCTAGCCCCGCCCAACTGCCCAAAACCTAAAACTACCCTACATTCGCCGTTGGTTACCGAACGTTTCGGCTGGCTTCGTCGGTTTTGATTTCCTCTTTCACCCGTGTCCGACCTACCCCTTATATCCACCCCACCTGCCGCCGAGGCGGCACTGGTCGAACGCCTGCGGGCCGGCGACCAGTCGGCCATGACCGAGTTTTACGACCGCTACTCGGGCGCGCTCTACGGCGTCATCAACCGCATCGTCAAAGACGAGGAAGAAGCCGCCGATGTGCTGCAGGAAGCGCTGGTTAAAATCTGGCATTCCATGGCGGGCTACGACAATTCCAAGGGCCGCTTGTTTACCTGGGTGGTGAACATCAGCCGAAATTTAGCGATTGATAAAATCCGCTCGCGTCAGCATCGCGTAGGTTCTCGCACTCAGGGCCTCGACGATAGCCTGGCCGCCCAGCGCCAGGCCGCCCCGGATACTTTTCGCCCCGAGCACATGGGCTTGCAGGAAATTACCAGCAAGCTAGTGCCCGAGCAGCGCCAAGTCATCGACTTGCTCTATTTCGGCGGCTTCACCCAAAGTGAGGCAGCCGAAGAACTCAACCTGCCGCTGGGCACCGTGAAAACCCGGGCCCGCACTGCTCTGAAAATATTAGCCAAACTTATTCGCTAACAGCCGTTACTTCCGTGGAAGATTATCAAGAATATATCGAATCAGGCCGCCTCGAGCAATACGCGCTGGGCGAGCTAGACCCCGCCGCCCAGGCCGAGGTCGAAGGCTGGGCCGCCCGCTTCCCGCAGGTGCGCCACGAACTCGACGAGCTGCTGGCCGGCCTCGGCGTGTATGCCGAAGCCCACACCCTGGCACCCCCCGCCGGCCTGCGCGACCGCGTGCTGGGCCGCGTACTGGCCGAAATCGGAGCCGAGGCCCCGGCTTCGGTGGCCGCTAGCCCCCTGGCGGCAGCCCCAGCGGCCGAAGCCGCACCTACCATGCGGGTATCGGCCTCCAACCCGCGCCCTGCCGAAACCTATACCCCCGCACCGGCCGCCAGCTCGCGCAGTGGCTGGGCCATTGCGGCCTCGGTGGCGCTGCTGCTGAGCCTGGCGGCTAATGCCTTGCTGTACAGCCGCTGGCAGCAGGCCAGCACCGACCTGGTAGCGGCCCAAAACAGCCAGGCGCGCTTTGCCCAAACCTCGCAGGTGATGGAGCGCCGCCTCACCTCCACCCAGGAGCAGCTACACGTGCTGCGCTCGCCGCAGGAGTACAAGATGGTGGCCCTGGCCGGCACGCCGGCCCACGCCAGCGCCCACGCCCGCGTGCTCTACAACGTGGCCAGCCACCGCGTGTACCTCGATGTGCAGCAGCTGCCAAGCCTGCCCGCCGGCAAGCAGTACCAGCTGTGGGCCCTCGACAAAGGCAAGCCTGTGGATGCCGGGGTGCTGGCGGCCAACACCGCCGCCGGCGACAGCCTCCAGCAGATGAAGGACATTGCCAGTGCCCAGGCCTTCGCCATGACGGTGGAGCCCACCGGCGGCAGCGCCGGCCCCACGCTCACTACCATGACGGTTATCGGTAATATTTAATTAATTCGCTCTGCTTTCCGCGCGCGCCCGCTTTGCCTTCACCGGCGAGCGGGCGTTTTTTTGGGGTGCGGGCTAGCCCTCAACCTTTCGGGTTGGCCGCGCGTTGTACTGGTCAACACGCGTTAGCTTTCCTCATGCACGGTACCATTTTTACGCTCCTCAAGCGCTACGTTCAAACTCAGTACGACCACAGCACGTGGCTGAAGCTGGTGCAGGCGGCGGGCCTCGATTCGGGCGATTTCAGCCACAAGGAAGTGTATCCCGACGAGCAGATGTATGCGCTGATTGGCCAGGCGGCCGAGGCAACTGGTATTCCGGCCGGCGAGCTGCATGAAAAATTCGGCGAATACCTCGTGCCCGATTTAATGTACATGTACCAGAAGTACGTGAACCCCGACTGGCGCACGCTCGAAATGCTGGAAAATACCGAGCACAAAATGCACGACCAGGTGCGCCGCGAGCACCCCGAAAACTCGCCGCCCGTGCTGAAAGTCGAGCGCCTGAGCGAAAACGAGGTAATGATTAATTACGTGTCGCCGCGCCGCATGGGCGGGCTGGCCGTGGGCATTGTGCGGGGCCTGGCCGTTTATTATGATGAGGCCGACCGCATCGACGTGCTGCCCACCACCACCGAAGACGGCGAGCGCGTGCAAATTCACGTGCGACGAAATTAATTGCAGAAAAAACCCAAAAAAGGGCCTGAATTACGCACGTAATTCAGGCCCTTTTTTGGGTTAAAATAACCGGGGCTGGGTTGGTCGGCCCGGGCCACCGGGCTGGTAATCGTCGGGTTCGTCGTCTTCCGGTTCGTCGCCCTCGTCCTCAGCTAGGTCTTCTGCATCAGCCTCAGGCTCTTCGTCTTCCTCCTCATCAAGCGAATCGAATACGCGGTCGAGCGAGGCCTCGGCGTGGCGCAGCTTGTGGCGGCACAGGCGAATTAATTCGGCCGAGCGCTCGGCGCGGGCCGTTAGGTCGTCCACGTCTACCTGGTCGGTTTCGAGGCTGCGCAAAATAGTTTCCAGCTCCTGAATGGCTTCGTTGTAAGTCACTTGCTTGAATGATGAGTTAGGAATTATAAAGTATGAGTTGCGAAAATTCTGGTGAATGCAGCTACTTAATGCGAACGTAAAAGCTGATTTTCGCGGCGTAGAATATTCACCTCCGAGGTAAGGATTCTGGCCTCGTAGTGCGCCAGCAGTTTTTCAAATTTTCGCTGCGTAGTAAACTGCTGCTTTAATAATTGCTCGCGCTTGCGCTGGTGGTGGCGCACAAAGCGCCGCAACACCGTGCGCGAGCGGCGGCGCAGGCGCTGCTCCTCTTGCCCCAGGGCGCGGCGCGCCGCCTGCGGCAGCGTGTAGCGAAAGCTGGCGAGGTGCTGGCCTAGCTGGCGCAGGTGCTGGCGCGGCGCCTGGGCGGCCTGGCGGCTGCGCTGGCCCAGCGCCGCCTGGGCATGGCGTAGGTGCTGGCGGGCGGCCTCGCGCGAGTGGTCGGCCAGGTGCTGCACGTGGGCGTGGTGGCGGGCCAGGTGCTGGCGGCTGCGGTCGGCCACGCGGTCGGCCAGCTCCAGCACCAAGCTTTCGAGGCGGGCCAGGCGGTCTACCAGGAAGGCAGCCACGGCGGTGGGCGTTTTGAGGGCCCGGTGAGCCACTAAGTCTACCACCGCCTCGTCGCGCTCGTGGCCGATGCCCGTGAGCACGGGCAGCGGGAAGGCCGCCACGGCCGCCGCCAGCCCGTACTCATCGAAGGCCAGCAGGTCGGTTTTCGAGCCACCCCCCCGGATGATAATTACGACCTCAAACTGCCCCCGGCGCGGCCGAATGGCATCGAGCGCCGCCCGGATGCTGCCGGGCGCGCCGTCGCCCTGCATCAGGGCCGGGAAAAGCGTGAGGGCAAAGTCGTAGGGCGCTTCTTCGAGCTGGCGCACAAAGTCCTGGAAGCCCGCGGCGGTGGGCGAGGAGATAACGGCCAGCCGCTGCGGTCCCAGCGGCAGGGCTAGCTCCTGCTGGCGCTCCAGCAGGTCTTTTTCCTGCAATTTGCGCAGCGTGGCCAGGCGCTGGCGGGCCAGCTCGCCCACCGTGTAGCTCGGGTCGAGGGCCAGCACATCGAGCGAAAAGCCGTACTGCTCGTGGAAAGTCACCTTCACGCGCAGCAGCAGGCGCAGGCCGGGGCGCAGCTCCTGGCCGGTGGCCTCGGCAAAGGCGGGGGCTAGCTGGGCGTAGCGGCTGCCCCAGAGCGTGGCCCGCGCCTGGGCCGTGAAGCCCATCGCTTCGGCCCCGGCGGGCTCGGTGAGGGTGAGGTAGCAGTGGCCGCCGGCCTGGCGCGGGCGGGTCATCTCGGCCACTTCGGCTACCACCCAGTAGCTGTCGGGAAAGCGGTGGTGCAGGGCGGTGCGCACCTGGGCCAGCAGCGCGCCCAGGCTAAGCGGGGCGGCCGGCTCGGCCGGGGGGCTAGCGGCGCGGCGGTTGTAGAGAGGCATAGGAGTAAAAACGGCCGGTAACAGCAGGCCGAACAGCCAACGAACAGTAAAAGTACTTTCCGGGCCCCCGATAGTGCTGCAATAAGGCGGCCTCGGGAACCGACGCTTAACTTGCGCACCTTAACCCTGAAGTACAACCCATCCACTTTTTCTTTTTCATGTTTAAAAATTCCCGTTACCAGCGGGGCGCGGCCCTGGCCGTGGCCGCGCTGGGGCTGGCCGCCGCGCCAGCGCTGGCCCAAACTGCTAAGTCCGGCGTTGGCATCGACCCGGCCAATATTGACAAGTCGGTAAAACCCTGCGACAACTTCTTTCAGTATGCCAACGGCAACTGGCTGAAAAACAACCCCACGCCGGCCGCCGAAAGCCGCTGGGGCAGCTTCAACGAGCTGGCCGAGCACAACTACGCCACCCAAAAAGCCATTCTGGAAGACCTGGCGGCCCATGCCAGCACCGCCAAGCCTGGTACCAACGCCCAGAAAGTAGGCGACTTCTATGCCTCGGCCCTCGACACGATGGCCATCGAGCGCGCCGGCCTCAAATACCTGCAGCCCTACCTCACTAAAATAAACAGCCTCAAGACCCTGCCCGAGGTGCAGGCCTACCTCGCCGACCCTAAGAGCGTGAGCACCGGCTGGTATGACTTTGGGGTGGGGCAGGACGAGAAAATCAGCACCCAGTATGCCGTGCAGATGGGCCAGGGCGGCCTCACGCTGCCCGACCGCGACTACTACCTCAAGGACGATGCCCGCTCGAAGAGCATCCGGGCCGCGTACAAAACCTACCTGACGACCGTGTTTGGGCTGCTGGGCGATGCGCCCGCCCTGGCCACTGCCAACGCCGACGCGGTGATGGCCCTCGAAACCAAGATGGCCGAGGCCAGCCGCACCCGCGTAGACCTGCGCGACCCGCAGAAGAACTACAACAAAATGACCGTGGCCCAGGCCACCAAAGACTACCCCAACCTGGCCTTGCCGCTGGTGCTCAAAAACAACGGCCTCGGCGCCGCCAAGGAGGTAATTGTGGGCCAGCCCGAATTTCTGAAGGCTGCCAACGGCCTGCTGGCCAGCACGCCCATTGCCGACCAGCGCCAGTACCTGCGCTGGCACCTGGTGAGCAGCCTTACCTCGGCCTTGCCCAAGGCCTACGGCGATGCCGCCTTCCGCTATGCGCAGGCCCTGACCGGCGCCAAAAAGCAGCAGCCCCGCTGGAAGCGCAGCCTGCAAGCCACCGACCGCTCGCTGGGCGAGGCTTTCGGTGAGCTGTACGTGGCCAAGGCGTTTTCGCCGGCCGCCAAGCTCAAGGCTAAGGAGATGATTGAGAACCTGCGCAAGGCCTACGCCGAGCGCATTATGGCGACCGATTGGATGAGCGCCGCCACCAAGAAGGAAGCCATCGTGAAGCTCAATGCCTTCGCGGTGAAAATCGGCTACCCCGATAAGTGGAAGGACTACTCGAAGCTGAAAGTCACCCGCACCAGCTACCTCGATAACCTGATAGCCGCCCGCCAGTGGGCCGCGCAGGATAACCTGAGCCACTTTGGCAAGCCGATAGACCGAGGCGAATGGGGCATGACCCCGCCCACCGTGAACGCCTACTATAACCCGGCCATGAACGAGATTGTGTTCCCGGCCGGCATTCTACAGGCCCCGTTCTACGACCCCAAGGCTGATGACGCGGTGAACTACGGCGGCATTGGCGCGGTAATCGGCCACGAAATGACCCACGGCTTCGACGACCAGGGCCGGCAGTACGACGCCAAAGGCAACCTGCGCGACTGGTGGACCAAGGAAGACGGCGACAAGTTCAACGCCAAAGCCAAGATGGTGGGCCAGCAGTACAGCAAGTTCTCGCCCCTCGACTCGGTGTACGTGAACGGCGACCTGACGATGGGCGAAAACCTGGCCGACATTGGCGGCCTCACCATTGCTTACCAGGCCTTCCAGAAAACGGCCGAGGCCAAAGCCGGCAAGAGCATCGACGGCTTCACGCCTGAGCAGCGCTTCTTCCTGAGCTGGGCCACGGTGTGGCGCACCAACGACCGGCCCCAGGCTGTGCGTCAGCAGGTGCTCACCGACCCGCACTCGCCCGGCATGTTCCGCGCCAACGGGCCGCTCATGAACATGCCCGAGTTCTACAAGGCCTTCGGCTGCCAGCCCACCGACAAGATGGCGCGGCCAACCGTTGAGCAGGCGCGCATCTGGTAGGGGCTGCGCGGCGTCAGCCCGGGCGTAGCTGGCTTCTGGCCCACTAGGGAGTAAAAACCAAGCGGTTAGTAAAGAGGCCCGCGTGCGCCGCCTAATGCACGAAGCAACCACAGGAAACCCCGCTTCGGCCCCGAAGCGGGGTTTTTTGCGGAGGAATTTTTTGGCCCGCGCCTGCCTTTACGGTGGCATGATGCAACTGTGCAGCGGCGGTTACATCTATTGTCGTTAAGTTCGCCTCCCCCTTTTCTTCAAACCAATCTTTTCTATGTCCTCAATTACCTTTTCGCGGCTGGCCCTGGCTACGCTGGGGCTCGGCACCTTAGCCGCTACCACCGCCTTTGGGCCGCCCGCCCGGCGCACCGCGCCCCCTGCCCAAAAGGGCGTGGGCATCAACCTGGCCAATATCGACCAGTCGGTGAGCCCCTGCGAGGATTTTTATCATTACGCCAACGGCAACTGGATAAAGAACAACCCAGTGCCGGCCGCCGAAACCCGCTGGGGTGCCTTCAACGAGCTGGGCGACCGCAACATTGCGGTAGAAAAGCGCATTCTGGTGAAGGCCGCCGCCGACGCGCGCACGGCCAAGCCTGGCTCGAACGAGCAGAAAGTGGGCGACTTCTACGCGGCATCTATGGACACGATGGCCGTTGAGGCCGCCGGCCTCAAGTACTTGCAGCCGCGCCTCAACCGCATTGCCGGCCTCAAAAACCTGGGCGAGATTCAGCAGTACATGGCCGACCCCAAGTCATTTGGCACGGGCTGGTATGGCCTGGGTGTGCGCCAGGATAGCAAGAACAGCTCGCAGTACGTGGTGGGCATGAGCCAGGGCGGGCTAGGCCTCGGCGACCGCGACTACTACCTGAAGGACGATGGCCGCTCGAAAACCATTCGGGCCGCTTACAAAGCTTACATGACGAGCGTGTTTCAGCTGCTGGGCGATGCGCCGAGCCTGGCCGCTACCAACGCCGATGCCGTGCTGGCCCTCGAAACCAAGATGGCCCAGGCTAGCCGGGGCCGCGTGGAACTGCGCGACCCCAACAAGAACTACAACAAGGTGAGCGTGGCCCAGGCCGCCCAAGACTACCCTAACCTGGCGCTGCCCCTGCGCCTTAAGCAGGCTGGCCTGGGCAGCGCCCAGGACCTCATCATCGGCCAGCCCGAGTTTTTGGCTGCGGCTAACAATTTGATGGCCAACACGCCCATTGCCGACCAGCAGCAGTATTTCCGCTGGCACCTGGTAGAGGGCGTAACCTCGGCCCTGCCCAAAGCCTACGGCGATGCCAGCTTCCGCTTTCAGCAGGTGCTGACGGGCGCCAAGCAGCAGCAGCCCCGCTGGAAACGCGCCTTGCGCGCCACCGACGGTGCGTTAGGGGAGGCCTTCGGCCAATTGTATGTAGACCAGGCCTTCTCGCCCGCCGCCAAGGCCAAAGCCAAGGAAATGGTAGAAAACCTGCGCAAGGCCTACGCCGAGCGCATTATGGCCACCGACTGGATGAGCGCCGAAACCAAGAAGGAGGCCCTGCAAAAGCTCAACGCCTTCGCGGTGAAAATTGGCTACCCCGATAAGTGGAAGGACTACTCGAAGCTGAACATCACCCGCGAGAGCGCCCTGCAAAACCTGTTTGCCACGGCCGAGTGGCGCCGGGAGGACAATATCAAGAAGTTTGGCAAGCCGATAGACCGCACGGAATGGGGCATGACGCCGCCTACGGTGAACGCCTACTACAGCCCGAGCATGAATGAAATCGTGTTCCCGGCCGGTATTCTGCAGCCGCCTTTCTACGACCCCAAGGCCGATGATGCGGTGAACTACGGCGGCATTGGCGCGGTAATCGGCCACGAAATGACGCACGGCTTCGACGACCAGGGCCGGCAGTTTGATGCCAAGGGCAACCTGCGCGACTGGTGGACCAAGGAAGACGGCAGCAAGTTTACGGCCAAGGCCGACATGGTGGGCAAGCAGTACGACGCCTTCTCGCCCCTCGACTCGGTGCACGTGAACGGCAAGTTGACGATGGGCGAAAACCTGGCCGACATCGGCGGCCTCACCATTGCTTACCAGGCTTTCCAGAAAACGGCCCAGTTTAAGGCCGGCCAGAAAATCGATGGCTTTACCCCTAGCCAGCGCTTTTTCCTGGGCTTTGCCCAAATCTGGCGCGCCAACCAGCGCCCCGAGGCCCTGCGCCAGCAAATCCAGACCGACCCGCACTCGCCCGGCATGTACCGCACCAACGGCCCGCTCATGAACATGCCCGAGTTCTACGAAGCCTTCGGCTGCAAAGACGGCAACAAGATGGTGCGCGCTACGCAAGACCGCTCGCGCATTTGGTAAGCCTTTTGCAGTAATGCTAAACGACGAAAAGCCTGGCCGTATTGGTCAGGCTTTTTTTGTTTTAATCTATTGGATAATGGATGAAATCATAAAATTTTTCGCCATGCACATCATATTTAATAGACCAGCAATCCGCTCCTCTTATTGGCATTCTTACTGGACCATTCAACCAGTTAGTTGCTTTAGCAGAGCCTTCTGAGGAATTGGTAGCTAGGAAAAAAATGTAGAAATGAGGTTGGTGTTGATTATTGTAAAAGCCATAATACTGGCGACGATAAGCGACTAGTTTATAATCAGGAGGATAAAAGGGATGTGAAGAAAACGAGTTTAGCTTAAGGGATTTTGCTGTCAGTTTCTTCTCAATAAGAGCTACTTGTTGTTTAGTAGGCGTAAATCGTTCAATAGGTAAAGACGCACTATTCTTACGGTAAAAGGGAAGTGTAGCCGCTGCTGGAAATAGTGCACAGTCGGCCCCCGGTAGCTGGTAGCGCGTGGCAACGGTGGCTTTGCGGACAGGCAATACCTGCGCCTGGGCTAGCGGCGTAATCACACTTCCGGCCCACAATAGAAAGCTAAGAAAGTACATAGGATGAGAGCATTTGACTAGCAAGACAACCCCAGCCTGCACTCACGAAAAAGCCCGGCTCCTTTACAGAAACCGGGCTTTGCAGTCGCTACAGCCAGGAGCCTTGCGGCTCCGAATCTAAGGTACTCAAAAATTATTTATCGCTGTGGTCGGCGGCGTGGTTTTTGGCCGCGCGGCGCGAACTAGATTTGGCGCTGGCGGCGTGGCCGCTGGCCGTTTGGGCGTGGTGGGCGGCCGTTTTGTGGTCGCCGCTATCGGCGTGCTTGGCCGCTTCGGTGTGGTGCTTGGCGGCGGCGGTGTGGTGCGAGGCGGCGGTACGGTGGTGGTCGCCGGTGTTGCCTTTTTTGGTGGTGGTAGCCATGAGTAAAAAAGAATGGGTGGGAAATTTGTTCCTTCTACGCAGCGATAAGCTGGTCTGGCTAAAAAAGCCGGTGTAAAATTCAGGCATTTTAGAAAATGAATTTTCACTGAGCAAATGCTGAGGTCAGCTGGGGCGCGGCGCGTACTGGAAATGTGCGCGCCGCGCCCGAACTTCGGGCCCGTTGGCTATTCGCTTGCGTTATGCGCTAGTTCCTTTTATCAGATGAAAAAACTATTGTTGAGCCTGGGCCTGGCGGTCCTGCTGCTAGGCCCCGCCGCCCCGGCGGCCCGCGCCTGGGGCTTTTTGGGGCACCGCGTTATCACGCAGGTGGCCGTGTATGAGCTGCCGGCCAGTATGCAGGCCTTCTACTTTCGGCACCTGGCCGAGCTGGTGCGCCTGAGCACCGCCCCCGACGAGCGCCGCGCCCAGGACAAGGAGGAAGGCCCGCGCCACTTTATCGACATGGACCACTACTCGGAGGATAACCCCTTTGCCAAGGTGCCGCGCGACTATGAGGAGGCCGCCGCCAAGTTCTCGGCCGATACGCTCAAGAAATACGGCACCGTGCCCTGGACGGTGCTGGATACCAAGCAGCGGCTAGTCGATGCCTTTCGGCAGCGCGATACCACGGCCATCATCAAGTACTCGGCCGAGCTAAGCCACTACACCGCCGATGCCTTTGTGCCGCTGCATACTACGGTGAATTATGACGGCCAGCTCTCGGGCCAGACCGGCCTGCACGCCCTATGGGAAAGCCAGCTGCCCGAGCGCTTTCTCAACGACTACAAGCTTGATGGCGAGGAAGGTAAGGTGCTGAAAGACCCGCTGGCGGCCATCTGGGGCACT
Source organism: Hymenobacter cheonanensis (assembly GCF_030581075.1). Lineage (GTDB taxonomy): Bacteria > Bacteroidota > Bacteroidia > Cytophagales > Hymenobacteraceae > Hymenobacter. Next base: position 15,682 of record NZ_JAUQSW010000009.1, on the reverse strand, counting down.
ATTCAGGGCAGCTACGGCTTTCTCACGGCCACCTACGACCTGGAGGCTAAGACGGCCAAGGGCTTCACGCCCCAAACCAAGTACACGTTTTCGCACCGCTTTGGGCGCACCCAGCGCCGCTACTCCGATGCCTTTGCCGATGCCTACGAGAAGGAGGTGGGCGGCATGGTAGCCTTCCGCCTCAAGGGCGCCGCGCCCATGGTGGCCTCCATGTGGCTCACGGCTTGGCAGGAAGCCGGCCGCCCCGACCTGGGCACCCTCATGGCCCCCGCCAAGCTGGGCAAGGAAGAGAAAGAACAGCTCACCACCCAGCTCAAGGCCTGGAAAACCAACGCCCTGGCCCAGGACCACCTGCTGCTAGCCCAGCAAAAAGAGCAAAAGGCCGCCGCCGCCGACGAAATAAAAGCCGCCGACGGCGAGGCCGCCCCGCCGCCCCCGCCCGAGCCCGCTGCCCCCGCCGCCGCTAGCCCCGCTGCTGCCCCGGCGGCTGCTCCCGCTACCAAAGTGAAGGTGAAAACCAAAGCCGCCACCGGCACGGACAAGCAAAAAACCAAGGCCGCTGGCTTTACCTGGTAGCTAGCGGGGGATGCGCGTTCGTTCGCGGGCTCAACCCCCGGCCTCTTCTTTGCGGGCCGGGGGCGGGCGCCGAGGCGTTTGGGCTTGCCTGTAGCCGTTTTTTAGACCTAGCTGACTTACCGAAGTGCCTCATTTGCTGAAACCAGCCGCGGCCGCGCCCTGGCTGCTAGCCCTGCTGGCCGCCTGCGGCCCCGCCGACAAGCCCGCCGCTACGGCCCCGCCGCCCAAGCCCAAGCCGCCCGGCCCCGACATTGCGGCCCTCACCGACAGCACCGCGCCTGCCGCGCTGCTGGCCTACGGCCGCCAGTACCCCGGCTCGGAGGTGTTGTTTAAGACCCGGCTGGGTAATATTCGGGTGCGCCTCTTTGATGATACGCCGGTGCACAAGGCCAACTTTCTGCTGCTGGCCCGGCGCGGGGTGTTCGATGAAACGGTGTTCAACCGCGTGGTGAAGGACTTTGCCGTGCAGGGCGGCCAAACGAGCGGCGTGCGCAGTATTCACCTGCGCCGCTACCGCCTGCCGGCCGAAATCCGGCCCCAGCATTTCCATGTGAAAGGTGCGCTGGGCATGGCGCGCTACGACGACGAAATCAACCCCGGCCACCTGTCATCCAACACCGATTTTTACTTCGTAGTGGGGCAGAAGCTAGCCCCTTACCAGAGCAAAGCCGCCGCCGGCCGGCCCCTCACGCCGGCCCAGGTGCAGGCCTATGCCACTAGGGGCGGCGTGCCCTCGCTCGATGGCAAGTACACGGTTTTTGGCGAAGTAATCGAAGGCCAGGACGTGGTCGATAAAATCAACAAAGTGAAAGTGGACCCCCAGGATAAATGGCCCATCGAGGACGTGGCCATGAAGGTGGAAGTGGTGAAGTGAGCCGACAAGTACAAGAAGGTCGTCATGCTGAACGCAGTGAAGCATCTTGCTCGCGCCGTTGGATTTCTAACCCTAACGATGCGAGCAAGATGCTTCACTGCGTTCAGCATGACGACGGGTAGATTGGACTAGTTTCCCACGTACACCTTGCCTTCTTTCATCACAAACTGGGGCCTGGTGAGCGTCGAGACATCCTGCAAGGGGTTGCCCTCCACGGCCACGATATCGGCGAACTTGCCCACCTCCAGGGTGCCCAGGTTTTGCGGGTCGCCGAGCAGCTCGGCGGCGTTCACGGTGGCCGTGCGAATGGCGTCGGCGGCCGACATGCCGGCCTCGGTCATGTAGCCAAACTCCAGCGCGTTCTGGCCGTGGCGATATACGCCCGCATCGGTGCCAAACGCCACCCGCACGCCCTGCTTGATGGCCCGCCCGAAGGTGCCCTGCATCTGGGTGCCCACGTTGAGGGCCTTCACGGCAATAACGGGCGGAAAATAGCCCGGGTGCTTGCGCGTGGTATCGGCCACCGACTTGCCGGCGATGAGCGTGGGCACGTACCAGGTGCGGTTTTTGGCCATCAGCTGAATGGCCTCCGCGTCCATCAAGGAGCCGTGGTCGATGCTCGTAACGCCCGCCCGAATGGCCCGCTTGATGCCCTCGGCGCCGTGGGCGTGGCAGGCCACGGGCATGCCCAAATCGCGGGCGGCCTGCACAACGGCCCTTATTTCTTCCTCGCTGTACTGCGCGCCGGTGCCGTCCTTGCTCAGGTCGAGCACGCCGCCAGTGCTGGCTATTTTAATAAGGTCGGCCCCGCGCCGAAACTGCTCGCGCACGGCCTGGCGGCACTGCTCGGGGCCGTTGGCCACGCCCTCGGCCGGGCCGGGGTTTAGCTTTTCCATCATAAAATCGCTGAGGCCATCGGTGGGGTCCATGTGGCCGCCGGTGCTCGAAATGGCCACCCCCGCCGAGTAGATGCGCGGCCCCGGCACCAGCCCCTTGGCCACGGCCTTGCGCAGGGCCGTGTTCACGCCCGAGCCGCCGCAGTCGCGCACGGTGGTGAAGCCCGCCCGCAGCGTAGTGAGCGCGTTGGCCTCGGCGCGGTAGGCGATGTCGGCCGGGTTCAGGGTAAACTGCTCGGCAAACGAGCTTCGGCTCGGCACCGACTCCAGGTGCACGTGGCAGTCGATGAGGCCGGGCAGCACCGTGCGGTTTTCGAGGTTGATTACCTGGTCCTGGGGGCCGCTGGCGGCGGTGTAGCCGGCTTGCACGGCCACAATGCGGTCCTTATCAACCACAATGGTTTGCTGGGCTAGCAGGCGCCCGGCGCGCACATCGAGCAGTTGGCCGCAGTGCAGGTAGGTTTTTTGGGCAAGGGCGCCGTGGCTGGCGAGGCCTAGCAGGGCGAGGGCCAGCAGCGAGCGGGTAGGAGTGGGCATAGGGCTGAGTGCGAGAAGAAAACGGGATGGTGAATGAGCCCGCAAGCTACGCGCCGCCCGGCTAGCCCGATGCGCCCGGCGCCAGCCCTTGGGCACTGTAACCTGGCGCTACTCCAGCACCTCACCCAGCGCCTGGTAACTGATAGATAAACGCCACGGCCTGCTGGCGCAGCGGGTTGCTGTCGTGCGCGGCCAGCTGCACGCGGTGCTCGTGGGCCAAGCCATTGGGCAGAATGGCGGCGAACCCGTGCCCACCGGCTTTTCGGGCGTGGCCGGGGCGCCGGGGCCGCACAGGCCCGTCACGGCCACGCACCCATCGGCCTGGGGCAGGTGCTTGCGCCAGCTCGTTGGTGGTTTGCGGCTTCTGGCTAGGGCCCGGGTGAGCTTATGGTGCAGAAAAAGCTTGACGTAGGGCCTCGCTATCGAGGGCGGGAGAAGGGCACTTCATCACAAATACAGACTACTTTGCGACGCCTGACGCAGGGTAGCTCCTTGCGTGTGGGGGCCGGGGCTAGTAAGCTAAGCCACGAGCCGCTGGTGGCGGCGTGGCCTACCGCTTCGAAGAACTAAAAAAATGAATGTAGCAAACTGGCCGCCCGGCGCTACGTTTGCAGTCCAACTATTTCTTTCTACCCTTCTACTCTTCTGCCATGACGACCCAGCAAGACTTTGAGGCTGCCGCCCAGCGCGCCCAGCAGCTACCCGTTAAGCCCAGCAACACGGTGCTGCTCCAGCTCTACGCCCTCTACAAGCAGGCCACCGACGGCGATGCCACCGGCCCGCGCCCGGGTGGCTTCGATTTCAAGGCCATCGCCAAGTACGACGCCTGGCACCAGCTGGCCGGCCTCAGCAAAGACGCCGCCCGCCAGCAATACGTGGAGTTGGTGAGCGAGTTGGCGGGGTAAACACTGGGGGAATGGCTGAATGAGTAAAGGGGTGGATAAATGCCGCTTACCTGGTTCATTCGCCCAGGTACTCACTCACCCATTCACTCATTGCCACCGTGGATATTTCCCGCAAAAAGCACAGCTACCCGCTCACGCCGGCCCTGCGCCAGTACCTGCGCGATTACGACCGCGAGGCGCCGCTGCCGGTGAGCTACGCCGATTTGCTGCGCTTCAGCAATTCGTTTGCCCTGCTCGACCGGGCGGGCAAGGATACGCTCTGGCAAACCGTGTTTTACGAGCCTAGCGCCCTTGTGGAGCTAAGCCAGGGCCTGGTGCAGGTGTATGCGCTGCTGAAAACGGCCGGCGACCTCTCGTTCAGCCCCGACCTGCTGGCCGACCGCATCGACTACTGCCGCTTTGGCAACTCGCACCCGTTTCGGGTGCGCATCCTCAACCAACTAAATGACAACTACGACTATTTCTACGTGAAGCAGGCCGATGCTTCGCGCATCTACGGCCTGGAGCTGGAGCATTTGCTCTCGCCCAACTCGATGAACTACTTGGTAGACAGCGGCCACACGCTCATCGAGGAGCACATTGCCGGCATACCGGGCGATGACTTTATCCGGCTGCGCCTCAACCAGCCACACCTCAACCAGGTGCGTATTGCCAAGGAGTTTGTGAAGTTTAATGAGCGCTGCTTCGCTAGGCTGCTGGGCGATATGCGGGCCTACAACTACGTCATCGATGTGACGCCCGACTTTGAGGACGAGCAGTACCGGGTGCGCGCCATCGACTTCGACCAGCAGAGCTACGAGGGCCGCCGCGCCATGTACGTGCCCCAGTTTTTCAAGGATAACGGCCCCGTGGTGGAGCTGTGCGCCCGCCTGCTCAAGCCCAGCACCCTGCGCCAGTACCAGGCCGAGGAGCGCACCCTGATGGCCCGCCGCGCCCGCGCCGAGCGCCATCGCCTCAAGGCTCTGCTCGATGTGATGCGCCGCCAGGAGCTAGCCCCGCCCGAGAAGGTGGAGGAGTTGAAAAGCGCCCTCAACCGCTACCACCGCACCCAAAAGTTTGCCGCCTGCGACTCGATGGGCGACGTGGTGCGCCTGAACCTGTGGCTGATGCTGGGCCCCCGCACCCTGGCTACTGTAATGCCCTAATGCCGGCGGCGATACACCGCTGCGGCACGCACATTTACTAACTGCGGCTACTCTTTCTACTATGGTCAAGATTGAGCAACAAGACGATACGGTAGTATTTGTCGTGGAGGGCTGGCACAAGCTCTGGGCGCTGCGCAGTGAGTTGCGGATTCCGCAGGTCCATATTAAAGGAGCGCGGCGCGACGCCTGGGCCTCGCACGCCAGGGGCTTGCGCATGCCCGGTACCCACATACCCGGCTTTTTGAAGGCCGGCACGTTTTACTTGGATGGCTTCTTCGACCACAAGCCTTCCTTTATAGATGTGCAGCACGACGAAAATACCATTGTGGTAGACCTGGCCGATGAGCAGTTCAATCGCCTCATTATCGAAGTAGAAGACCCCGATGAGGCCGTGACGTTGCTTAACGGGCTAGCTGCCGAGCCGGTGTAATGCAAAACGCGCAGCCGCCCGGCTAGGGTGGCTGCGCGTAGAGAAAGGCGCCGGCGTGGGTTATTACACCACCGGCTTGGGCGCGGGCAGGTCAAACGCCGTGGCGTCGTGGTCGAAGCGGCCCTTGTGCGAGCCGTCGCAGAAGGGCTTTTGCGCGCTCAGCCCGCAGCGGCAAATGCTGATGCGCTCGCGGCCGCCCAGCCCGTAGGCATTGCCCTGGGCATCAACGAGTTGAATATCTTCGCCTTCCACGCGCAGCGAGCCGTTGGAGAGAACAGTGAGTTTAGTAGCCATTTTCGAAAGGGAAAAAAAGTAAAGTAGGGTAGCGGGGGTTACAGCTCCTTGCGCAGCACGTAATCGTTCATCCAGTACGGGCCGATGGGAATGTCCTCCTCGCGGTGCTGGGCAAAGCCCTGGCGCTCGTAGAAGGCTAGCGCGGGGTTGTGGCGGTTCACATTCAGCTCCAGCGCTTTGCCATCGGCGGCGCGCACGGCATTTACCACGGCTTCGACTAAGTTTTGGCCCAGGCCCTGGCCCTGGTGCGAGGGCAGCACGTAGATTTTATTGAGGTGGTACACGCCCTCGGGCTTCTCCGAGTAGGAGGCAAAGCCGCTGGGGTGCCCATCCACGTAAGCCAGTAAAAACTGGTGGTGCTGCTCGCGCATCTGGCGGCGCAGCGAGGCCGGCGTGTAGATGACGCGGTACATGTAGTCAATCTGCTCCTTCGAGATGATAAACCGATAGGTAGGCTCCCAGGTAGCCTCAGCCAGCCCAATGATGGTGGGAATATCCTGCTCGGTGGCGGGCTGAATGCGCAGGGGCAGGGCCGGCTGCGCCGGGTCGGAAGGGGTAGGCATAAACAACGATGAAGCGGGCGAAGGTCGGCCAAAAAACCGACTTGTGAGCTACCCAGGCATACGCAAAGCCGGCGCCGGCCGTTAAGCAGGCGTGTTTGGCCCGCATTTGGCAAGGCAGTTCTTGCTTCACCTACGTATTATTTCTATGACCAAGCCTGTTTTTTTTGCCCGCTACACCGGCGCTGCCCTGCTGCTGGCCGCCCTGCCGCTAGCCGCCGCCGCCCAAACTACTGCCCAGGATAGCCTGCTGCGCCGGGGCGACCTGCTGGGCGGCCGCCCCCACGCCTCGGTGCCCCGCACGGCCGCCCCGGCCCGCCGCCTGGTAGCCACCGCCGACCCGGGCCTGGCCAGGTACATGCACGAAAGCATTGACGTAAACCGCCTGCCGGCCAACCAGCTGCTAGGGGTATACGAGCGCTTTCTGGAGGCCACGCGCGCCCAGCGCCGCCAGTGGAGCACCCAGGACTGGGACGAGGCCAGCGCCGCCCTCACCCGCCTCAACACCCGCTACGAGGCCGTGCGCCAGGAGCTGCCCCTCGATGACCGCCTGACAGTGCGTACCTACCAGGGCGAGTTTCGCACCCTGCAGGGTGCCCGCCGCGTGAAAGACCGGGTGAACGAGTAGGGCCAGGGCTAGCGCTGCACGAGCCAGCGCCAGGCGGGCTCCAGGTTGCGAAACGAGGCGGTGCGCATGGTTTGCCGCAGAGCCGTCACAAATTCCTGGCTGCCTTGGTAGTTTACCGCGTGGCTGCCGTGGCTTTTGGCCAGCACGTGGGCTAGCACGCGCACGCCACGCTCAGTTACCTCGGGCAGCCACTCGTATTGTAGCCAGGGCAGGGCTTCGGCCCATTCGCCCGTCACTTGCGAGTGGTTGCTGAGCAGGCGGCGCGGCAGCGGCTGGCCCGCAAACAGCGCCAGGCCCGCCCGGGCGCCCTGCACCAGGGCATCGGAGGTGAGGTGGCCGTGCCAGCGCACGTGCAGCAAATCGAGGGTCGGAAAGTGGTCGAAATCGGCTAGCAAAGCCCCGTGCACGTCGAACAGCCTAAGCAGGCGCGTAGCCAGCGCAGAGGAGAAGCGTGAAGTCATAGCGGAAGGGGAGAGAGTAGGGCACTGCAGCGCTTACCTTTGGCGTCCTCAATTCGTCCGCCTACAGTATTTATCGCATGCACATTGCTATCGTTGGCAATATCGGAGCCGGCAAAACGACCCTCGCCCACAAATTGGCCCAGCATTTTCGCTGGGAAGTTTTTCTGGAAGAAGTGGACGATAATCCGTATTTGAAGGACTTTTACGCAGACATGCCGCGCTGGGCCTTCCATTTGCAGGTTTATTTTCTGAACGGCCGCTTTCGCCAAACGCGCCGCATCAAAGAGTTGGTGAGCGAAGGTAAGAGTGTCATTCAAGACCGCACAATTTACGAAGACGCGCACATCTTTGCCGCCAACCTGCACCAATCGGGGCTGCTGGCCGAGCGCGATTATAACAACTACTACGCCCTGTTTGAGAGCATGATAAGCCTGGTAGACCCGCCCGACCTGCTGCTTTACCTGCGTGCCGACCTGCCCAAGCTCATCGGCCAGATTGAGAAGCGCGGCCGCAACTACGAAAACTCCATCAGCATCGAGTACCTGCGCAACCTCAACGAGCACTACGACCAGTGGATTGCCGAGTACAAGCAGGGCAAGCTGCTCATTATCGACGTAAACGAGCTTGACTACGTGCGCAATCCCGAAGACCTGGGCTCCATCATCGAGCGCATCGACAACAAGCTGTTTGGCTTGTTTTAGGGCCTAGCAGGTAGTGTAAAAAAGCCCGTTGGGGTGCGGCAGCACGCACCCCAACGGGCTTTTTTATGCGGTTATTCGGCCAGCGCCCGGTTCAGGAATGCTACCCACGGCTGGGCGGCCACCAGGCGGGCCACGGCCTGGTCGATAAAATCGGGGGCTAGCACGTCGGCATCCGAGAAATAGCTGTTCAGGCCAAAGCTTTTCAGCTTTAGAAAAGGCAGGCCGGGGTCGGTGGCCTCGTAGCCGCGCGGCGGGCGCGTAAGCTGCGGCGCGCTCAGGTCCAGGCCACCGGGAAAATGCTGCAGAATTTCCGGCGCCTCGATGACGCGGTGAAAGCCCGCGCTATCGTAGTGAATTTCCTGCCGGATGGCGGCCAGCTCGGGCGGCGTGGGCGTGAAGCGGCCGGCCCGCACCCACGAACCGCCACCTGGCATCAGGGCCAGAAAGTAGCCGGCGCGCAGCGCGTGCCGCCCGCCGGGCACCAGGCCCGCGCCCAGGCGGCGCTTGTAGGGCTCGGGGTCGGTTTGGCTGCGGTCATTTTTATGCAGCCGAAACATGAATATAAGCCCGTGTATTCAAGTAGTATGCTGATAATAAGTAAATTGTGTTTTGTTGGTTTGCTTGGAATCTGATAAGGTATCCTATAATTAGAGGTTACAGGATACATGTGGGTGCAATTGGGATACAGTTAACTCAATCTGCGGCACACTGCTTTAGGCGCCTGAACAAGACCGCGCCCTAGTTGAGGTGGTCCGATTACGCTGGATAGTTTAGGGCGTTAAGTTGAAAAGCTATTGATGAGTGTGCTACGGTACTTGATAGCCGATGCTGCAGTGCAGGCGCTCGTGATTATACTAGTCAAATAGTTGGCGACGCTGGCCTACACATCGGCCAAGTCGGCAAATACGAGCCGCTCGTGGACTTCGAGTACCTCCTTTTCGAGGCGCGCCCACAGGCTCTCAGCTTGTGCATTGTTGCAGCAGTCGCCACGGTGGCTCTGCGAGCCCAGCGCTTTGTGGTCATGGAGCAGTTTGCGATAGGCGTTGCTGCAGTATTGCCTGCCGCGGTTGGAGTGGACGAGTAAGCCTGGGGTAGGCGACTGGGCTCGAAAAGCGCGTTGCAAAGCAGTAGTAATCAGTTCCTCCGGCATAGTGGCCATTAAGTGTTAACTCACCATCTGCTTGTTAGCTATACCCACTAGCCACTTGCGAGAAGCGGGTTGGTTTGGATTAACCCGAAAAGGGAGGTAACCCAAATTTATCGGGCTACCTCCCTTTTACGTGGTGCTGGGGTTTGCTAGGATTGTGGCTGCCTGCCTGCTCCCGTCGAAGCAGTTAGTACCGGTCCTGGTCAGAATTGGGAGTCATCGGATATTTGAAGGGCGTGACCCCATTCACCGAAATCCCCCCGTGCTGAAAGCTGCTGGTTAGGCGCTGCTGCATGGTCGTGAACATGGGCGGGGGCGTCGAGAGCGCGTCCAGGGACGCGAGTTCTTCGGCCGAGAGTCGCACGTCCAGGGCCGCGACGTTGGCCTCCAACTGGTCGAGCCGGCGGGCGCCGATGATGGTCGAAGTCACCCCCGGCCGGCTCGCCACCCAGGCCAGGGCAATGGCGGCAGAAGTTGTTTGGTGCGCGTCGGCTAGCTTAGCCAGGCGGTCGAGGATGGTATAGGCCCGCTCATCGAGCAGCGACACCGTGCCCATCAGCTCGCCGCGGCTGCCGCCGACCTGCCCGGCGTTGGTGCGGGTAAATTTGCCCGACAACAGCCCCGACTTGAGCGGCGACCAGGGCGTGACCCCGATACCCAGCGCCTGGGCCATGGGCAGCAGCTCGTCTTCTACCGTGCGCTCCAGCAGCGAGTATTCAATCTGCAGGCCCACGAACGGGGTCCAGTCCTTTAGCTGGGCCAGGGTATGGGCTTGTGCCACCTGCCAAGCCGGCGTGTCAGAAACGCCGATGTAGCGCACCTTGCCGCTGCTGACCAGGTGGTTGAGCGCCTTCATGGTTTCCTCCACCGGCGTGTTCCAGTCCTAGTGGTGAATCCAGTACAGGTCGATGTAATCGGTTTGCAGCCGGCGCAGCGACTGCTCGCACTGCTGAATAAGCGCCTTGGTGCCGTTGCCGCCGCCGTTGGGGTCGCCCGGGTAGAGGTTGTTGGCAAACTTGGTCCCGATGACCATGCGGTCGCGTTTGGACGATTCACGGCCCAGCGCGTCGCCGATAATCTTCTCGGAATGCCCGTTATTGTAGGCGTTGGACGTGTCCAGAAAATTGCCGCCCAGCTCCCAATACCGGGCCAAAATGGCCTCGGCTTCCTGTGGCGAAGAGCCCATGCCCCAGTCCTCGCCGAAGGTCATGGCGCCCAGGCACAGTGGGCTTACCCGTAGGCCGGACCGGCCCAGGGTTACATACGAATTCAGGGACATCTGTACTAGGTTGAAAATGAGGTGTTAACTCGCCTTAAGCTTCTTCATAAACGGGCCGAACGCCTGCACCACCTCCGTAAAAAGCGGGTCGGTACGGTGCCGGAGCATGACCTCGCTGAAGAGCTTTAGGCCCACGGCAAACTGCGCGGCCTCGTCCGGGTCGCTGAACAGCGGCTTGGCCTGCATCAGCCGCACAATGTGTAGTACATCATCGTGGTTGCTGAAGTCAAATTCGAGCGAAGCCGGCTCACCGGCACCCGTTTTGGTGCTTAGCTGGTCGAGCCGCAGGTGGTAGCGATGCGCCTTCTTTTCCATTGGGGGAAGCTGCCAGCAGCGCTAGGCGTGAATCTTCATCTCGCCAATCCACTTCACCATGTTGGGGTCGCGGCCGTCGAAGAAAACGCTGGCTTTCGTGTCAAGCGTGGCGATGGCCTGCAAGTCTTCTGGGCTCACCTCAAAGTCGAAAATGGCGAAGTTCTCAGCCATGCGCTCGGGCCGTACCGACTTGGGGATGGCTACTACCCCGCGCTGGGTGAGCCAGCGCAGAATCACCTGGGCTACCGTTTTCTGATATTTGCGGGCGATGCCCTGCAGCAGCTCGTTGGTGAATATGTCATTCTTACCCTCGGCAAAGGGCCCCCAGGCCTCAATCTGCACGCCGTTATCGACCATGAATTGCTGCTCGGCCACCTGCTGGTGGAAGGGGTGGGTTTCCACTTGATTCACGGCCGGCTTTACCTCGTGCTGCACGAGGAAGTCCATCAGCCGGTCGGGGGAGAAGTTGCTGACGCCAATGGCTTTGATGCGGCCGGCCTTGTAAAGCTCTTCCATGGCGCGCCAGGCGCCGTGCACGTCGCCGAATGGCTGATGAATGAGGTAGAGGTCGAGGTAGTCGAGGCCCAGCTTTTGTAGCGACGTCTCAAACGCTTGCTTGGCGCCTTCGTAGCTGGCGTCCTGCACCCAAAGCTTGGTCGTGATAAACAGCTCCGCGCGCGGCACGCCGCTACGCTGGATGGCCTTGCCGACGGCCTCTTCGTTCATGTAGGAAGCGGCCGTGTCAATCAGCCGGTAGCCAGCCTTGATAGCTGCCACCACGCTGTTCTCGCACTCGGCGGGGTCGGGCACCTGAAACACGCCGAAGCCTAAAACGGGCATCTTTACCCCATTATTTAACTCAACTTTCTGCATCGTTTTCGTATGTAACACAATGATTTAGAAGGTAGCCGACTAGGTCGGATGAGTACGCTTACGCTTCTGCATTCGGCCTGGATGCAATGGCGAAAGCGGTTGCCTAGTTGGCTTTAAAAGCACTTTACAGGCTGTCACAATCGCCGCTCATTTACCTTACAAAGGTCTGGCAGCACTGCTAGGCCAGAAAAAAGGAATCAAACGAATTAGTATAAAATTCAAACAGATTTCACCGTTCACTTAAGCAGCAGGAGCCTTGACCAGCATGCAGGGCTGTACTCAAAAAGCTGCTACCAGCTAGCTTTTTAGTCAACTAACAGGAAAGAGCTGTGGAGTAGGATACCTACTACGCAAATAACTCACCCCTGGCGCCGGCGGCTTCCCCAGCCTAACCTAGGCGTGCTTCCGGTTTCCGGCTGCTGGCAGTAATACCGAAAGCGGTATTTTACGGCTGGCTGACATAGCCGCGTGGCTTCGTGCAGGACCAGGTTGAGGTAGCTACGAAGCAGCTCGTCCTTAAAGCGGTACGCGGATTGTTGCTCCGCCAGCATCTTCTCGAAGAGTCCCACCAGATACGTCGCCTGTTCGTTGCCCAGCAAAAGGGTACGGGTATACTTGCCGGTGAGCACCGCCCACGGCGGCACCGCTCCCACCAGACTTCCTTCCTGCACGAATTCACTCGTAAACAAACAGCCGTAGCCTGCCTGATAAATCGCTGCGGAGGCTACGTTTTCTGCCTCGCTTGGAGTACCGATAAATAAGTACGTACCGTCCCGCTCCACTGCCTGGTCAGCGCACTGCCACCGCCGTGCGCCGGTCAGTAAGTACATGGTATACAAGTCGCGGCGACCGGACGCCGCCGGCGGATTGTGTGTAGCATCCAGCTGATAAACCTTAAATCCTTTCATAGGTAAGTCGGCGGTGGCTAACCTGTCTTTGGCAGCTTAAGCAAGCACTTGGCGAACAGGTACTGGTCGGCTTCCAACGGTGGCCCCGGCCCCCTCGGCCGTTGATTGGCAAGAGCACGTACTTCAAAGCAGGTTAGGCTTAAGAAAGACAAAGGTCTGTCCGGTTGGCAGGAGCAACTAATAAGAATCAAACGAATGAGTTTACGATTCAAATAGTTGAGGCTGCGTGGCCGGTCCTGACTAGCAGGTAACGCTTCTATTGCCCTGCGGAACGACAATAAGGCGTTGCCTGGTAGCAGGCACTTAGCTAAGTCGGCTTGCACCGGAAACGGACAGTCCATTCCACTTGCCAAGCCTGTCCTTGCGTGACCGGACACGACAGGTTGAGGTGGTCTAGGAAAGGCGGACAGAAGAAATATACGTCCTTCTTCTGTCCGCCTTTCTTAGACCACCTCAACAATGCGTTGTAGGCATAACGATGAAGGTGCTAGGTGGTAAATAGAAGCCCCGCTGCGCGCATTGATAGCCCTTACTTAGCGGCTTACTTGCCGTCGCCAAGCGCCTCGTTGAGGAACTGCACCCAGGGCCGGGCGGCGGCAATGCGAGCCACCACGCGACCCACAAAATCGGGCGCCAGTACCTCCGTGTCGCTGAAGTAACTATTCACACCGAAGCTCTTAAGTTTCAGCCACGGCAAGTCGGGGTCGTCGGCGGTGTAGCCGCGGGGCGGGCGCGTCAGTTGCTCCACGCTCATGTCTAGCCCGGCAGGAAAGTGTTGGAGCAACTCGGGTGCCGCCAATTGACGGTGAAACTCGGCGCTACTGTAATGGATTTCCTGCCGGATGGCTGCCAGCTCGGGCGGGGTAGGGGTGAAGCGTCCGGCTCGCAGCCACGAGCCGCCGCCCGGCATCAGGGCCAAGAAGTAGCCGGCCCGCTGCGCGTGCCGCCCGCCCGGCACCAGCCCCGAGCCAAAGCGCCGCTTGTAGGGTTCGGGGTCGGTTTGGCTGCGGTCGTTTTTATGCAGCCGGAACATCACTTGCGTGGGCGTGAGGTCGGCCAGCTCGGGCGCAACCGGCGTGGCCTGGTGCAGCACTTCGGTCACCAAGGCGGCAAAGGTGTCGCGGGCGCGCAGGTAGTCGGCGCGGTGCGCCTGCATCCAGGCCGCGTTGTTATTCGCCGCCAGGCGGCGCAAAAAGTACAGTACGAAAGCAAGGTCCATGGCGACACCTAACGCAGCCGACGCCCACAGGTTTAGCCAGGTATTGCGGCGGCGCTGCCCACCAGCGGCGGCATTGGCAGCAGGCGTGCCGCCCCGAAAAGCTAGGTGTATACTATAAAAATACTGGCATAATTGGCTTCGAGTACTTGCTAGAATTCAGTGCTAGCACGGTTGCATAGCTTGCAGTGAGGCTGTTTCTTGCTGCCTCATTTCACTACTGCTATATGAGGTGGGGCTGGCTGGCATTGCTTACGGGAGGTAGTATGCTGGCCAGTCGGGCTGGAGTAGCGCAGGCGCCCGGGGCGGGTAGCCAAACCAGTACAGCGCAAGTGCTTATGAGCCGCCTTATTGCGTTCTGGCAGCAGGGGCACGCAGTAGACTGGGCCACCGTGCAGCAAGTAAACGGCCGCCTGTTTTTTGTGGGCAAGCAGCTGCCCGACTCGCTGCCCGCCTCGCTAGGCCCTCCCTATCAGGTGTATCAGCTAGGGCCGGCCGCCCGGCAGGCGGAGCCGGTGCGCGTTGGGCGGGTTTTGCGGGAGTACACGGATGTGCGGCTGGGCGGGGCCGGCGCCGCCGATACCTGCCGCCGCGTGCTGCAGTTTGGCCGGCTGTGGTGCAACTGCCCGCCGGCCCCGGACACTGTTCTGCGTCCGGCCAGCGACTATGGAGTACTGCCGATATTTGACGAGTATGGCCTGGCCGCCGTCGATTCGGTGGGCCGCCGCCTCTACTGGGTAGGCGGGGCCCGGCCCTGGCGGCGGCCCAGCGCCGCGCTCCCGGCCGGCACCAGGATAACCCAGCTGAATAAAGTAAACCGGGCGGGGTTAACGGCGCTGTGGGTAAGCAAAGCCGACCCGGCCGCGGGCGACAGCGCCCAGTGGGTATACGATGCCCTGGCCGGCCAGTTCGTGAGCCCGGCGCCCAGCCAGCAGGTGGTATTTCTGCGCCCCGAGGTGCTGAAGCTGCAAGCTGTGCCCAACGGCAGCTGGCAGTTTATGCGTCTCGACCCGGCTACGCGCACCCTGCGGCCGCTGCCGGGCCCCGCCAGCTTTCGCGCAGTTGAGGCGCTGGACGCGGCAAGCGGCCCGGCGGCCGGCGCCTGGCGCTACGCGGCAATTGACACCGACAGCACCCTGTACTGGTACAAGGCAACGCCAGACGGCCCGGACACCCTGATGCTGAGAAACCAACGCATACTGGCGCATCGGTGGCTGCCGGGCGGCCAGCGGGCGCTGGTGCGCACCCCGGCCGGCTGGCGGGTATGCGAGCCAGGCAGCACCCAGCCCAAGGCCGATACTAGGGCCAAGCTCGTGCCCAAGCCCGATGCCAAAGCCAGGCTCCGGCTGGCGCCCGGCGCTTTCAGCGCCTGGCAGCTGTGGCCGCTCACTGGCAGGTGGGTGCTGTGCAGGCAAGACAGTGGCAGCACCTTGTTGACTATTCGCGACCTGCAAGAAAAGCAGTGGCAGCCAACAGCCATTGCGGCCTCGGCCGACTCGCTGCTGATTGCCAGCAACGCGCGCGGCGACACGGTGCGCGTGTGCTGGCGCGAGCCGGCGGGCCAGGCGGGCCAGCTGTACTTCCAGTTTTTTCGCTGCCTGCCCGAGTCCTGCACGGCAATTGGCGCCCGGCACCCTGCCCGGCAGCTGTTTCCTTTCCGCAGTGTGCTGATTACCTATGGCGAGGAGGGCCAGCCGGCCGAAACCGATAGCGCGCGGCTATGGCGCTGGGCCGTGCCCTACCGGAAGGGGCGGGCCTATGCCCTCGAAGCCACCCGCCCGGTGGAGCTGCCCGCCGACGCGGGCACTTACTACTGGCCCGGCCGTCGCCCGCAGGGCAAAAAGGCACTGGCCCGCCTGCTGGAACTCGATAGGATGGACCGGCTGCGCGAATACACCCAGCCCGCCCCGCCGGCGCCGCCGGGCGTACTTTTGCGG
>NZ_JAUQSW010000008.1 GCF_030581075.1 Hymenobacter cheonanensis | reverse complement strand
CCCCCCCCCCCCCCCCCCCCCCCCCCCCCCCCCCCCCCCCCCCCCCCCCCCCCCCCCCCCCCCCCCCCCCCCCCCCCTAGAAAGGGCGTTGTGAGCCACCCAGATGAGCCTGCGAGCACGACCGATGATGGCGGGGTCATTTTTACTTTCCCAGCGCACGAGACTCGCTGGGGCCAATTGCTCCTTGGCGTTGGTTTTACGGCCGGCGTTTTCGTTAGCCGCAAACTTATCGGAGAACTTGCCCACGAACATCAGCAGGCGGTTGCGGAGCGTATCGGACAGGCTATCGACGGCGGCCGTGTACGGGATGTCGTCGTAGGGCCGGTACGGGTCGCCGGGGTTCTGGTCCGGCCCCAGCAGGTGCGCCACGGCGGCTTTGAACACGGGTGGGCAGTTGTCGTCGTCGGGGTCGGGCACGAGCGAGGCAAACACCACTGCCCGGCACACGGGCAGCGGCCGCCGCGCCCACCACAGGTGCAGCGTCGAGATATGGCCGTGGCGAATGGACTTATCGCGCACGCTCTCGGCCGACACTTCCTTGACCGGCATGGCCACTTCAATCAGTTTTTTGCAGGGTGCGGGGGTGGGCATGGAAAGAACAGCAAACAGCGCTAGCGAAGGAAAAAGACTACCAAGTTAGGGCTTCAGCCGGGGCTTGTGCAAACCAGCGGTCAATGGCTGGGACTAATTGCCGCTGCCGCTTCATCTCGTGCCAAACGGTAGGATGCGCGTTGGTTTGAATAGCACGGCGAATGGCCTGAATCAC
Organism: Hymenobacter cheonanensis; assembly: GCF_030581075.1. Lineage (GTDB taxonomy): Bacteria > Bacteroidota > Bacteroidia > Cytophagales > Hymenobacteraceae > Hymenobacter. The sequence continues at coordinate 256,826 of NZ_JAUQSW010000008.1, read as the reverse complement.
CCGGTCTTGTTCCTGCCGCAAAGGCTTGGCGCGGTCCACCCGCTCATGGTCCGGTTCCAGCTTGGCCACCAGTCGAGCCAATTGGGTGTGGGTTTTGGCCTGCTCAGCCTCGGCGCAATCGCGCAGGCGGTCACGATAAAACAGGAAGGCTTTCTTACGGGCTTCCGTTAGCGCTGGCCGGTCACTGAGTTGCAATAGTTTGATAGTATAAGCAGCCTTGGCCTTCTCACGAGACGAGGTAAGCAGCGGGTGCTCACTGAACACGAAGGTGCCGCCAGCAACGTCCAGCCATAGGAAATAAAGCGGGTCTTCCAAACGCGGTGTGATAAAGGCGCTATCGTCGGTTGGCGGCACCGGACGGGGGCGGTCGCGGGGCGTTAGTTCCTTTATCGTGCCTGAATGTGCTGGGTCAAACACGGCGTAGTCATCACTTTTGTAAGTCGTGTTGCAGGTCTTACAAGCCAGGATGTAGTTTTCCCATTCAAACGTCCTTTCCGGAAAGGAGCTTTTGGGGAAAATGTGCTCCACGTCCGTGGCTTCGTTGTTCTCGCAATAATTGCAGATTTCGACCCCGACACACATCGCCGTCAAGTCAGCTTTTATGCGCTGAAAGGCTGCCGCACCGCCCGCCACTTTGGTCTTACGGTCCCACAATCCTTGGGCCCGCTCTACCCGGTCGCTAAAACTACCGCTGCCGTCCACATCCGTCTGCTGTGCGGTTAGGTGTGCAGCAGCAGTTGGGTCTACTGCTTTAGGATTCAGCTGGAGCATCCGTCGTAAAAATTTTGCGCAGGTGCCACATTTCTTTCTCTTCTTCCTTCGATAACTGCCCGAAGGCAAAACGAGCATTCAGGCTGGCCAGTCGTTTAAGTTTATCAAGTGCTTCTGGCGACTGTTCTACGTCGTCACCAAACGCATCCGTGGCGTAAGCATCCAGGATATTACCGTAAATCAGCCGGTCACGCTCAATACCCGTTACCTCTCCCGATTTTTCGTTGGAACCGGGCGCGGCCAGGCGGTAAATACTGCCGTTTTCGGCGGCCCGGCATACCAGCGGGCTGTGCGTGGTTACGATGAATTGGATGTTGGGAAAATGCTTGGTGAACCACTGGCCAATATGGGTTTGCCAAGTGGGATGCAGGTGAACATCTATTTCATCTATCAGTACCACACCTGGCACGGCAATTTCCGGCTGCTCGAGTAATAACCGCTTGAATACTTCTTTTTCCCCATACAATAAAACCAGTTGGCGAATCAGTTCAAACGCGATGCTTAGTACCGAGCGAAAGCCGTCGCTCATTTGCCTTACGTCAACTTGGGCACCGTTAGCATCTTGGAACAGCGGCCCGTCAGCCCCCATCTTAATGAATTTGGCGCCATGTGGCAGCAAGCCGCTAGTATTAATGAGTATCTTTAAATTGGAAACCAGTACACTGTCGCCAGGCCGGCTTACCGTACTTTCTTCAATGGTTTTCAACCAGCGGTAATCATTTTCCTTTAACCAAGATAACGCTTCAGTCAACGCCAAATCTTCGTTGAAAAGTGAAAAAAGCGCTGCTGCCTTTGGCGAAGAAGAAGAATATATCTTGAGCAAATTCGTATCGCCACCATGTAGCCGCCTGAACGAACCGAATCCGGCGGCAAACCACCCATCTTTTTGGCTCCAGATGTAATTACTAGGTGAGATGCGACCGTTGCCGGTTCCTTTCAATTCAACATAGCTTAGCGCTGGGCTAAGGTTTTCGCGCACAAACTCAATGTTCGCTTTGAACGGTTGTACGAGTGGTCGGCTACGGCCTGCGTAGCCATCATAACGCGCATCCCGCCGAACTGTAAGGCTAATTCTAGCACTATCGCAGCTCCGACGCAGCCAGTCGCTGAAATCTATGCGAAGGGCTTTTGCATCGCCTGGCCCCATCAATGCCAGCGCAACAGACCGCAATAAGGTCGATTTACCAGTTCCATTGTCCCCGATAATAACGTGCCAGCCAGCGGGCTTTGGAAAGCTTATAGCGAGGCTTTTCAGCCCCCGGATATTCTTAATATCTACCGCTTCAACGTACATCGGCTGCTTCTTTTTGTTGCCACTCGCGCATGGGCAGAAAATATTGTACTCCCCTACTCTTTTGCTCAAAAGTAAGCCTGTTGGCGGGGTTCTGAATGCGGTGCAGGGTGGGCTGGCTTTTGCAGCTGACCACGATGTAGAGCCAGGCCGCATCGCCGAGCTGGGCGAGGCGGTTGAGTTCATTCTCGCTCAGCATCACGCTGCCGTCGGGGCCGCTGCGGCCTTTAACTTCGATGTAGCGTTTGAGGTGCTCGGGGCTGGTGCTGCGGATGTCGTAGCCCTCGTTGCGGGCCGATACGTCGGTGGGCGTCCAGCCCTGGGCGGTTTCGTAATTCATAGCCGTTTGCATGGCGATGGCCTCGGCCTCGGGGTCGCGGCTCATGCCGTAGTGGCCCTGGTACTCGACGCCGGACAGGGGAACCACCCAGGCGCAGCCCAGCACCTCGGGCAGCTTGGGGGTGAGGCGCAGGCGGTCGTCGAGCAGGCGCAGACGCTGCTGCTTGCGGGCTATCAGGGCGTTGATGCGCTGCTGCTTGTGCTCCAGCTTGTCGTGCACGCGGCTGTCGTGACCCTGAAATAAGAGCTTGCTTTGCAGCTCCGTGATTTCGCCCGACAGCTCCATGACCAGGTGCGTAAACGCCGTTTCCAGGTAGTCGCGGCGGCGCTCGGCATCGGCCTGCACGCGCTGCTGGGTATCGGCCAGCCGGGGCAGGGTGACGTACTCGAAGCCCCAGGCCACCACCTCGTCGGCGTGCACCACGGCGGGCGGGGCCACGGTTTTGGCAAAGGCCGTGGGCGGGTGCAAATCCAGGAACTTGGCCGGCGAGGTGTAGGTGAAGGGCTGGCCGGGCACCTGGCGTACCAGCAGCAGGCGCTCGTCGGCGATGCTGTCGCCCTGGTGGTGCGGGCGCTGGTCGGTGAGCTGCGACTTGACGAAGAAGGCCAGGTATTCCTCGGGGTCATCGGGCGAGATGAGCACCGTGCCGCGCAGCATGTCGCCCCGAAACTGGCGGCGCACCACGCTTACCAAGGCATCAAACACCGGATTGCCGGGGTTGATATAGTGCACCCGGCCCAGGTCGCCGGCCCCACGCTGATAGTCTAGAAACACCTGCTTATCAAAGCAGAACAGCAGCTGGCTTACTACGTCGGCCACCAGGTTATGCTCTTGGCGCAGCGTTCGGGTGAGGGCCTCGGGTAGCTGGGTGAGGTGAAAAATGGCCGGCCGTACCTCGTCGTAGGTGCCGCCGAGCTGGGTGAGCGCCCGCTCGAAAAACAGCCGCACGTAGATGGGTTGCAGGCGCTTTTCGTCGGAGTCTTCCTTTAGCTCGCGGGCGCTGCCGTAGTCCACGGGGCTATGGGCCAGCCGGGCGCGCTGCTCGCTGATTTTGGCGGCGAAGCGGGCCGCTAGGGCTTCGGCGGGCTGGGCCAGCAGGTCGTCGAGGGCGGTGGCGCGGCCGTGCAGCACCGAGTCGAAGATGGCATCGAGCTTCACGTTTTCGAGCACATCCTGAATTACGTCGTACACCCGGTCATCGCCCAGGCTCTGGCGGATGATGTCGAGCTTGGAAAGCAGGCGTTCCAGCACCTGACCCTCGCGGGTGTTGCTAGCCACCAGGTTGAGCACCAGCACGTCCTGCTGCTGCCCGTAGCGGTGAATGCGGCCCATACGCTGCTCCAGGCGGTTGGGGTTCCAGGGCAGGTCCCAGTTGAGGAGCAGGCGGCAAAATTGCAGGTTGATGCCCTCGCCGGCCGCGTCGGTGGCTAGCAGAATTTGGGTGGCGGGGTGGGCAAAATCGCGCTGGGCCTGGCGGCGCTCGTCCACCGTTTTGCTGCCGTGAATGGTGGCCACGCGGTAGCCATTGTTGGTGAGGCGCTGGGCCAGGTAGTCGAGCGTATCCTTGTGCTCGGTGAAAATGACGAGCTTTTCGCCCCCCGATACCTGGTGGCTGGTCAGCAGCTCCTGCAGCTTTTCATATTTACGCTCGGCCTGCTGGCCGGTATACAGCTCGTCGGCCAGGGCATGCAGCTCGCGCACTTCGCGCGCCTCATTTTGCAGCTCGGGCAGGCTGCGGGCGGTGGTAAAGAGCCGGAATTTGCGCGGGTCGGCCAGGATGGTTTCCAAGGCTGCGCGGTCGTCGTCGCCCAGTTCGTCGTAGTCGTCGAGGCTGTCCACATCGTAGCCTTCGAGGCGGTGGCGCTGCTGCCAGAGGGCGGGGTTGCGGGCCACCTCATCTACCACGGCTTGCAGGGCGTTCAGGCGCTGGCGCAAGGTGTTGCGGATGGCGTAGATGGAGCTGACCAGCCGGCGCTGCATCACGGTGAGCGCCAGCGACACGTGCACGTTGCGCGACTCGGAAGCTTCTTCCCGGCGCTGGGTTAGGTAGCGCGTCACGGCATCGTAGAGGCGCTTTTCGGGCAGGGTCAGCTCGTAGGCGATGGTCTGGGTGAAACGATTTTTGTAGAGCGGCTGGCCCTGCCAGTCCTTCATATCCTCCTTGAGGCGGCGGATGAAGAACTTGTTCAGCCCGTCGCTTTCCAGCTCGCGCACGCGGGTGGCGGCCAGCTCGTCGGTGGCAAAAATGTCCTCATCCAGCAGTTGCAGCAGCTTTTTGAAGGTGTCGGTGCGGCCCCGGTGCGGGGTGGCCGTGAGTAGCAGCAGGTGCTCGCAGTGCTCGGCCAGGCGCTGGGCGGCCTCGTAGCGGCGCGACTTATAGGTTTTGGTGGCGTACTCGTAGGCCGAGAGTTTATGGGCCTCGTCAATTATCACCAAGTCCCAGTGCGCATTGGCGGCCACGTTCAGCACGTCCTCTCGTGAGAGAAAATCAATGGACGTAACCACCCGCTGGGCGGTACTAAAGATGGTCGGGTCGGCCGAGAAAATACTGCGGTTGACGAGCGTAAAGGGCAGGTTGAATTTGGCGCCCAGCTCGTCTTCCTGCCACTGTTTGGTGAGGCCGCCAGGCGTCACGATGAGCACCCGCTCCACTAGGCCTCGGTTCATCAACTCCTTTATTAGCAGACCGGCCATGATGGTTTTTCCGGCCCCGGTATCGTCGGCCAGCAAAAACCGGATTTTGGGCAGCGGCAGCAAAAACTTGTACACCGCCTCTACCTGGTGCGGCAGCGGGTCCACAAGGCTGCAATTGACCGCGAACAGTGGGTCGAACAGGTGGGCTGAGTGAATGCGCTCGGCCTCCGCAAACAGCGTGAAGCGCGCCGGGTCGCCGCTGAAGTCAAACGCGCCTTCCTCCGTGATAATGCGCAGGCGCTCGGCTTCGGCTTCGGTGATGACCTTGCTGCTAGCCCGCTGGGTATTGATGCCGGTGTAGGTTAGGGCCAGCATACCGGCCAGCGGCTGCACCTTGGTGAGCACCACCGGCTCGGTGGGGAGGAGGTCGGCCACAATCTGGCCCGGTTGAAGCAGCATAGCTGAAAAGGAGTGCGGCGGATGGAGGCCAAAGGTATCAGTGCCTCCTGCTGTCCCGGTATATCCCGCCGCCAGGTTAGCCCTGGGGCAATGAGATTTTTGCCATAAGCACAGTACAGCTTGATGTACTGGTCGCCTCGGGCCCGCCCCATCTTCCAGGCTGCGGGGCTCTCTGGACTGGGGCCGGCCCCTACCCCGCCCCGCAAAGTAGCCGGCCAGTATGTTTGCGCCTGCACTCCAGCCTTATGCGTCGGGTGCCGGCCAGCACCATGGGCAATTCCTCCCAATCTTCCGCCACCGGCGAGCCGGGCGCCCTTAGCGGCTACGTGCCCCAGCTCAGCGTAGTTGCCCGGCTGGTGTACCACGAACTGGTAAGCGGCCGGCTGGAATGGCTGTGCCTGGCCGACCCTGAAGCGCCTAAGCTCGACGACATTCCATACGCGACGGCTGCGGAGCTGCACGCGTACCAGGTGAAGTGGAGCAATAAAGGCACGCCGTTGGGGCTGGCTGAATTCCGGCAGGTGCTCCCCGGCTTTATGCACAGCTGGCAGCACCTGCGCGACGCCCCCGGGCGCGGGGCAAGCGAGTAACGGCGCACCTGCTGACCAACCGCCCGCTGTCGAGGCACGACCGGGTGCTGAGCGGCTCCGATTTGGCAGGTAGCTTTTAGCTTTCCGCAATTTTATGCCGAAGCCTGGCTCCCTATGCAGAACGGGCAGCCCTACGCAACCAAGTGGGAGGTACTCTTACGGCAGCTAGGGGCGCTCGCCGGGCTGGATGCCGACCAGCTGCACGAATTCGCGCGGCATTTTGTGCTGCTGCCGCTCTAGGCGTACCAGCCGTTTAGCCCTGCGCACCAGCAGCGGCAGGAAGCGGAGGAGGTGCAGCTTTACCACTACTTTTGGGCCAGTTGGCGCTACCCAACCGGCAGATAGCATTCTCGGCGACGCAATTGCTGCAAGCCCTGGGCTGGAACCCCGTCCGTACCAAGGCGAACCACGACCTGGTGGTAGACCAGCAAAAGTACCAGTCCCCGCTGCGCACGCTGGCCGCGCTCAACGAGCGGCTGACGCAGCTACCGGGCGGTTATGTGTTCGTGGCGGGCGGCCCCGGCACCGGCAAGGCCACGCCACTCACGCAGTGGGTCCGGGCGCTGCCCGAACGCGTCCGGGTGGTGAAATACTACGCCTTCGACTTTACCGCCCCCCCCGGCAGCTGGGACAATACGAGCCGGCGCGGGGAAGCCCTGCACCTGCTCTACGACCTAGGCGGGCTTCTACGGCGAGCCCGTGCTGCCGCATCTAGACTATGAGTTTCTACGCGGGGCGCTGCGCCGGCAGTTCGAGGCCCTGGCCGAGGACTTTGCCAGCACGGGCCGCAAAATCCTGCTCCTGATAAACGGCCTGGACCACGTGCCGCACGAGTATCAGGTGACCGCGAGCCTATCTGGCTACCTGCCCCCGCCCGACGGGCTACCGGCGGGGGTGTACGTCGGTCGTGCTGGGCAGCCAGTCGTTTGAGCTGCCCGACTTACGCCCCGAGCTGCGGGCCGCCTGGGCCCAGAGTGACCGCCGCGTGCCGATGGAGCCGCTGAGCCGGGAAGAAGTGACGGGCTATGCGGCGGCCTGCTGGCTTCCGCAGCGCCTAACGCTAGCGCAGCAGAAAGCCCTCTATAACAAGACGCAGGGTCACCCGCGATACCTGGCCTGCGTGTGCTGGCAGCTGCTGCAAGCACACGACCCCGACCAGGTGCTGACCGGGGCCGATGCGTTTGACGGCGACCTGACGGCTTACTACGTGCGCATCTGGCTCGGCATTTTGGTAGTTCACAGTGCGGCCCACCACCTGACGGCTTACTACGTGCGCATCTGGCAGCCGCTGGCGGCGTAGCCCGCGCTCACGGACCTACTGGGCTTGCTGGCGCGGGTGGCCGGACCGGCCCAACCGGAATTTATCAGCGCCCGGGGGTATCCGCAGGCCGTGCAGGACGACCTAGTGCGGCAAGCCGGCCCCCTGTTTCAGCTGACTGCCGAGGGCTGGTCGTTTTTTCACAACTCCTGCCGCCAGTTTGTGCTGCTGCACACCGCGCGCAACCCCCTGACCAGGCAATCGGACAGCCAGGCCGATGCCCACTACTACAAGCGGCTGGCCATCTACTACCAAAAAGTGGGGAGGGCCAGCAAGCAAAAACCGCGGCGGGCCGAAGGGCCGGGAGCCAAGCAAGCCTGCAATGCCAGCTACCATTTTTACCGGGCCGGCAAGGTCAAAAAGTTTCTGCGGCTTATTACCCCGGACTGCCTGGGGCAGCAGCTCCTTGATTTTCAGCCCGCCGCCGAAATCCGGCGCGACATCGAGCTGGGCCTGCACCTGGCGCGCGAAACCAGCGACGTGGGGGCTGCTGGCCCGGTTTCTGTTTGCGCTAGCCGAATTTACCCAGCACCTCGACCGCTGCAACCCGGCCGGCCTGGTGGACGAATTAGTACAGCTAGGCCGCCCGGACCTGGCCCGGCAGCTGCTGCGCAGCGGCAGCACGCTGCGGGTGCCGGAAGCGGTGGCCTTGCGCGCCGCCGGCCTGTTTCAGCTTGCCCTCTGGCAAAAGCTCACGCCCGACCGCCGCGACACCTGCGCGCCGCCGGCCTGGTTCAGCTTGCCCCCTACCAGGATTTGGCCGAAGCGGCCCTGCTTTTTCGCCTGGCGGAGCCCCTAGCCGTGCGCCCCGACGGGCTGGTGATTGACGGCACCGAATTTTACGCCCAGGTGCAGGGCACCCTGCGCGCCTGGGTGGCGGCCGCGTGGCGCTGTTACCCACTGTCCGACCTGCTGGCCCGGCTGCGCCACATCCGAATTGTGGGGGGGGCACCCAGCAGCAGGTAAGTTTGAGCAAATCGACTTATTACTAGAGCTTGAGCATTGCCTGCTACTTGCCGAGGTAAAGTGCATCGGCTCCCCTTGGAAGCTCGCGATAAGTATAATGCGCACAAGCGGGTGGAACAGGCCGCCAATTAAGTAAACCGGAAAGCCAATTTTATCAGCGCCAATCAACCAACCCTAGCGGCCGGCCTGGCCAGCAAGCCGGTGGTCAAGGTCGTGCTCACGAACTATCCCCTGCTTTCCGGCCTGGTAGTGGCCGGGGCGCCCGTAGCCGACGCCCCCTTTTTGCCCCATTACATTGCAGACGGCAACTCGCGGCAGGGCCTTACGTCGATTGATGCTCAAGGCAACCGTGACTACTCAAAAAGTAAGCTGGTCAGGTACTACAAAGATGCGCTTACGCTTTGCCAGAACATGCACCATTACCTGGCTCATCCGGTATTTGTCGAATCTACCAGGCAGTACTGCTCCTGGCGGGCGGCCAGGAAGTGTTAACAGTTGCTGCCAACTGAATAAAAGCCAGAAAATGCGCATCCAACTTGTCGTAGCGCGTGGCCACGCGGCGAAAATGCTTGAGACGGCTAAATAGCCGTTCAACGGGGTGGCGCTGGGCGTAGCGAAACGCGTCGTAGGCTCGTAGGGTGCGGCGTCTGCTCCGGGGTGGAATCACGGCTTGTGTGCCGCGCACAGCCAAGGCGACCACAAGCGGGTTGGAATCGTAGCCCCGGTCGGCAATGAGGTAGTCCGGGGCCAGGCCGTCGAGCAACGGCAAGGCCTGCGGCGCGTCGTGGCGCTGCCCCGCCGGCAGGCCGCCGCGCAGGAATCGGCCTCGGGCATCGGCCACCACATGCAGCTTGCTGGTCAAGCCGCCGCAGCTGCGCCCGAGGGCTTGTGGCCCGTTTTTTTGCGCGCTCCGCTGGCGTGCTGGTGGGCCCGCACGGTCGTCGAGTCCACCAGCAGCGTGTGCAGCGCATCGTCTTGTTGTACAGCCGCCAGCACCCGGGCCCACACGCCCGAGGCCGTCCAGCGCTGGAAGCGCGTGTACGTGGTGTGCCAGTTGCCCCACTCGGCTGGCAGGGCCCGCCAGCGGCAGCCGTTGCGCGTCAGCCAGAGAACCGCCTCCACGAAGCGCTGGTTGTCCTGGCCCCGGCCACCTTTCGTCCCTTCGCGCCCTGGCAGCAGCGGCTCAATACGCGCCCACTGCTCGGCGGTTAGCAAATACTCCATGCCCAGACATACCACCTACTGTTAACACTTCCTAGCTCGATATTTCAATTCCTCCTGGTCCAATTGAAGCTGTTATGTTACCCGGATTACATAATATGATAATAATATTTTAATTTCTTCTAGCTCAATTGAAGCCTCTCTAGAAATGGAGCCCAAGCGATGGTTGTAGATATTTCAATTCCTCCTAGTCCAATTGAAGCGCCAAAGCCTGCTAGACGTGGCTATCTGGCTGCTCGATTTCAATTCCTCCTAGTCCAATTGAAGCCGGCCGACGGCCTAAGTCAACAAACCCAGCCGGGCATTTCAATTCCTCCTAGTCCAATTGAATCGCCGACCCGTTGGTGTACAGCCTTTACGGCGACGCTATTTCAATTCCTCCTAGTACAATTGAAGCGAGTGCCCCATGAAGCCGGCCGGCGGGGCGGGTGTCATTTCAATTCCTCCTAGTCCAATTGAAGCTCACGAGCTTTTTCATGCTGTCGTGGTCGGTGCCGAATTTCAATTCCTCCTAGTCCAATTGAAGCCAATGCCGGCCGGGCGCGGGCTCACCGTCAAAATTTATTTCAATTCCTCCTAGTCCAATTGAAGCCGATTTGCTGCTCGGGGTGCAGGGCCTGTTCGGGCTATTTCAATTCCTCCTAGTCCAATTGAAGCGTACAGCAAGTAGATGCGCCGCGAGCAGCACGCGCTATTTCAATTCCTCCTAGTCCAATTGAAGCGGCGCGGCGGCCTCGACGGCGGCCAGCTCGGGCGCGGATTTCAATTCCTCCTAGTCCAATTGAAGCTACTCCGAAACCGCTGCTAGTGCCTGGTCTAGCAACTTTCAATTCCTCCTAGTCCAATTGAAGCTTTTGTGGCGGTGCAGCGTAGCGCGTGAGAACAGTTCTTTCAATTCCTCCTAGTCCAATTGAAGCCAGCCGATACAAACCCACCTGGATACTAGAGCAGCTCTTTCAATTCCTCCTAGTCCAATTGAAGCTATTCGCAGCCCATTAAGTATAAAACTGGAATACGGCTTTCAATTCCTCCTAGTCCAATTGAAGCGGTGGTGGTTTCGGGGTTCATACTTAAAAAGGGTAACTTTCAATTCCTCCTAGTCCAATTGAAGCTCTTGAAAAATCCTGTCATGCTATTCATGCACTGGCGCTTTCAATTCCTCCTAGTCCAATTGAAGCGCGGCGGCGCGTCTTCGCGTCTTCTTCCTTGATTTTTTCTTTCAATTCCTCCTAGTCCAATTGAAGCTTTGTCGATGTAGAAAGTGAGCAGCGGCCCTTTCTCCTTTCAATTCCTCCTAGTCCAATTGAAGCCGTTGCTTCTTCAGCAGATAGCCCGGCCAATTCATCCTTTCAATTCCTCCTAGTCCAATTGAAGCCCGAAGCCGCCGCAACCACCATCACCCACCAAGGCTCTTTCAATTCCTCCTAGTCCAATTGAAGCGCCGAATTGAATGGCCGCTTCTGCTATAGCGAAAAACTTTCAATTCCTCCTAGTCCAATTGAAGCCCAACTGCTAAAGGCTGGCCTCATCAGCAAGAGCGACTTTCAATTCCTCCTAGTCCAATTGAAGCGTTGGCATCGCTGCCGGCTTGTACCAGGCCAGCCTCTTTCAATTCCTCCTAGTCCAATTGAAGCCCTTTCAATCGACAGATTTAACGCCTATCAAAGATCTTTCAATTCCTCCTAGTCCAATTGAAGCAATCAAACAGATTGCCGACCGAATCCTGTTCTTTCACTTTCAATTCCTCCTAGTCCAATTGAAGCACGACCTTCCCGACATCGGTTGCGTTTTGCTGAACACTTTCAATTCCTCCTAGTCCAATTGAAGCTTGGTTGCGGTGGTCTTTGCCATCGAAGTAGGTAGTCTTTCAATTCCTCCTAGTCCAATTGAAGCTTCCTGATGCCTACATCGAAGTATGGCCGGTTTCCCTTTCAATTCCTCCTAGTCCAATTGAAGCACGAAACCAACCTGACCAGGTACGAGGCCCACACCACTTTCAATTCCTCCTAGTCCAATTGAAGCGCGCGGGGCCTATATCGGCCTACTAGCAACAGCCTGCTTTCAATTCCTCCTAGTCCAATTGAAGCTGCCCCGATACAGCCGTTCACCCACTAGCAACATACCCTTTCAATTCCTCCTAGTCCAATTGAAGCCGCACCAATTCGCTTAATCAGGCTCTCAACTACCGGCTTTCAATTCCTCCTAGTCCAATTGAAGCGACGCCTTTTAGGGTGTGCACGGCCACCGAGCCCTCCTTTCAATTCCTCCTAGTCCAATTGAAGCGCTGTTCTTGAGCGAGGCGCAGGACGTAGTACCCGGCTTTCAATTCCTCCTAGTCCAATTGAAGCCTCAATGCCTAGCTTAGCCAAGCCCCTTTCCAACTCCTTTCAATTCCTCCTAGTCCAATTGAAGCGGCCACGTCCACCGCCTGGTTGCAGTAGAGTACCACTTTCAATTCCTCCTAGTCCAATTGAAGCCGGCCAGCAGCGGAATCCACTTGGCGGCAAAATCAGACTTTCAATTCCTCCTAGTCCAATTGAAGCCGCAAGGAGTGGAAAGCTATCACTGGTGACTCTGACCTTTCAATTCCTCCTAGTCCAATTGAAGCCCTCTTTCTCTTCTCGGCCAAAGGCAAGAAGGGCAACTTTCAATTCCTCCTAGTCCAATTGAAGCGCAGGCGGCCTTGAACAGGTGGGCGTCGTTTAGCTCCTTTCAATTCCTCCTAGTCCAATTGAAGCGACATTTGGGCGTCGGTGAAGCTATGCGGGTCCTGATCTTTCAATTCCTCCTAGTCCAATTGAAGCAGCGCGGCAAAGACCGGCATCCCGAACACGGTAAGCTTTCAATTCCTCCTAGTCCAATTGAAGCATGGCCAGCAGGTCAACGCCACCTTCAACCAGATGCCTTTCAATTCCTCCTAGTCCAATTGAAGCGATGGCCAACTGCGTGGCGCCGGCGGCGCCGGCAGTCTTTCAATTCCTCCTAGTCCAATTGAAGCCACGCCGGCCGGCCGGCTGGTGATGACCGTGTTCGCCTTTCAATTCCTCCTAGTCCAATTGAAGCACCCACGGGGCTAGCTTGCGGGTAGCGTGCTTGGCGTCTTTCAATTCCTCCTAGTCCAATTGAAGCGTTGCGCAGGCAGGGCAGGGCGTAATCCGCAGCATCCTTTCAATTCCTCCTAGTCCAATTGAAGCGGTGCGATAGTGGCGGCATAGTAGAGCTTACCCTTCTCTTTCAATTCCTCCTAGTCCAATTGAAGCGAGATAAATCCGGAAAGCCCGCTGGCCCTGCCAGCCCTTTCAATTCCTCCTAGTCCAATTGAAGCGTAGGCGCTACCTGGATACCCGAGTAGTTATCCTTTCTTTCAATTCCTCCTAGTCCAATTGAAGCAAAGGTTCCCATCGCCGTTTACTGAGAAATTTTTGCCTTTCAATTCCTCCTAGTCCAATTGAAGCCCGCCAATTTATACTCAAAAATACGTCTTAGCGCAGCAGAAACGCACATTAAAAAATACCTCAAGTCGTCGGTCAGCAATAAGAGGAAAATCCTGGGCGTGCGACGACTCTATAAATCAAGTATTTATACTCTGAGCACAGATAAGAGAGCCGAAACTTGGCTACTTAATTTTGTATCGACAACTGGCTAACCCTACAAAAACGACCCCAATGGGCTTCGCTCATGGCCCCAGACCTGCTTTTCCAGCCACTGCTCCGTGCGACTTCTAAAGATGAGAATGCTATCCTCCTTCTGGTCCAAAAAAGAAGCAGCCTTTAGCAGTAACTCCTGCAGCTTTGCTTCGCTGATTTCGCCCTCAAATACAGAATTCTGTATCCAATGTAGGTAGCGACGGCAAAGTTTAAGCAGCTTGCCTACGCGTTGTTGCTTCACGTCGTATACCAAAATTACGTACATCTTACCACCAGGCTTTAAATGGTTTGTACTCTTCCAAGTTCAACAGATGCTTGGTCAGCTTATAGCATTCCAGCTTTACTAAATGCTGATAGCTCACCGGCCGCCCCAAGCCCCGGTGTAGGATTGTTTCCTTCATGCGCTCTTCAAATACGCGCACAAACGTCTTACGTCCAGACTCTTTCAGCAGGCAGCCGCCCACGGCGGCCTCGAAATCCTTGGGCTGAATCTCCTTCTTATTGACCAACCGGAAGATGGTACGGTCCACGAGCAGGGGCTTGAAAATCTCGGCCAGGTCCAGCGCCAAAGAGAAGCGGCGATGGCCCGGCTCGTGCAGGAAAGAAATGGTAGGGTTGAGCTGCGTATGGTAAATCTGCGACAGACAGGCCGCGTAGCAGAGCATATTGCCGAAGCTCAGCAGCGCGTTCAACTCATTTTGCGGCGGTTGCGTGCTCCGCGTGCCGAAGGTGAAACCCGGCACCTTTACCAACTCTTCGTAGCAGGTGTAGTAGGTCTGCCGGATATTGCCTTCGTAGCCCATGATTTCGGGCACCGTTGTAGCATGCGGCAGCGCCGATACGTACAGTTCCATCTGCGCAAACTGGGCGGCCACATCGCGGCCCCGACTCTGGTAGTAGCGCAAGTTTTTGAGTAGGTTAAAAGCCGCGCCCTCCACCAGCTTGCGCGCTAGCACTAGGCGCTTCTTGCGGCTCATATAGTGGCCAGTCTGCGCCACCTGCACCTTGCCGGCTAGCAGGTACTCCTTGGCCATAAAAGAGCCAGTATAGTGCTCGTAGTAGTCGAAGAAATGCACCGACACCCCGTTTTTACCTAGGAAATTGTATAGCGCCGAGTTGGCATCGAGCGAGCCAAACACATAAAGGTCAGCTACATCGGCCACGGGTAGAAAGCGTGTCTGCCCTTCCCCGCCTTCTTCATCGTAGGCCGTGTATTTGAGTGTATTATCCTGCCGACTCAGCCGGCCCGGATTGAACAGGTAGTACGTTTTTTTCACCGCAGATTTAAATAGATTTAATTGATTTCACAGACACGCCCGCCTACAGCAGGCTGACTAGGTTTTTAGGCAGATTACTCAGCTGCGGATACAGGTAGGTAAGCAGTTGCCTACTCTTTTAAGCAGGCTATTCGTGCACGTAGCAGAACTCGTAGTAAGCGCACTGCTTGCAAAAGGGCTTGTCAATAATTGGTGGACACTGCGCACGGGCCACTACCTCGGCCACACCAGCTTCCCAGGCCTCGATGTCGGCCCGGTCCTGCTCGGTCAATATCACTTCCTGAGTTCGGCGCAGCTTTGGGTACTCCAGCACGCCCGTGGGGCCAGCTACGCCGTGCTGCTCCAGCACCCGCAGGTAGTATTTGAGCTGCGCCACGCTGGCTTCTTCCAGCTTCTGGCTGCGCTTGATTTCGTGCACCACCTTATCCACCGGGTCGTAGAAGTCAATCTTGATGCCGCCCAGCTGCACCTCCCGAAACCGCCGCGCCCGCTGCGGGTAGGCCGACAGGTGAAGCAGCGTGCCGTCCTGCACATGCTCGTTGTCCTGCTGAAAGCTCAGCCCGCTGGCAAACAGCCACAGCTTGCGGTGGCAGATGTGGTAGTAGTTGATGTGCTTGCCAGTGATGTGCATGGGTTAGGTGATTACGGCTGTTTAAGAAGTCTATTCGTCTTCTGGGCTCGGCGCTTTATCAAAGCGTAAGCCATGTAATGAGTCGTAGTAATCGGCCTTTACCGTCCAGATTATTTCCCGCTCCTGGCTAATATGAATACCTACTTCTACCAGCTTGCCGGCTTCCTGTGCCCGTCGAAAATCGTAAACCGGTATGGTGATAGCATGAGGAAGTGCCCATTCTCGAAAGGCGAACGAGTTAGCGAAAACTACCGGGTCGCCCTCCCCCAAAAGCGCGGAGAAGTTAGTGGACGCATATACTACTTTCTGAGGACCAATATCACGGCTTTTCCAGGTGGGCGTTTCTTCGTCGTCCTGCTCAGTTTCGGCTTTTGGTAGCAGGAGCCAATTGGCCACTACAGCAGTTTCCAACGCCCTACGATTAGCCCATATTTCGGTGGTTTCTTCGGCTACTTTAGGGTATAGCTCGTTCACTAAATCCACTAAGCGCCGGGCTGAATACTCACCCGCTGTTAATTGAGCGCCTGCCTGGTCGAGCACTGCGCTGCTTAACCAGCCCTGACCTTGCCGATAATGACCATAGGGAGCAGGATAAAAATCTGTTGTACCTTTTTTGTCGGTTTTCTGAGGCGTTACCAAGTGTAGCTCGCCTACTACCTGTTGTTTTTTGTCGTACCGGTCCCGAAACCGTGATAAACGGCCTGCTCGTTGGGCTAATCGGTCGGTCGGGCATAAGTCAGCCACCATTAGGTCGGCACTTATATTGACGCTCAACTCCCCGATTTGGGTCAGGATGGCTACGCCAGTAGGATTGCTGCTTTTCCAGGCCTTGGGGCCAAGCATGGCTAATAGTCGGCCCTCGACTTCATTTTTATCCGGCTCGGTGAACCGTGAGTGGTAAAGGACCACGGGGTACTTCATATCCGGCCGTTGAAACCAGTCCCAGTAGGCTTGTGCCCGCCCCACGGTATTGGCATAAATGATAAGCGGCTCACCATTCAGCCCCCGTTCCAGCAGAGTTGTAAGGTCGGTTGGGTGTTCAGCTGGCCCGGCCCGATGAAGCCGAAAACGAGTGCGTTCGTAGTCGGTCAGGTCTTCCCATATTTTGGTGGCCCGCAGGCCCGAGAGTGCATAAAGTTCTAAGGCCGATGCGGGAAGCGTAGCACTCATTAGCAGCACCGGCACTCCCAATAGCCGCAGCGCCCGTAGCAGCACCACCATATTGCGCTGCGTAAAATCGTCGTAGAAATCGGCTTCATCAATCACGACGCACGCATGGGCGAGGTTCCAAAAAGTTGCGTGGTGGTCTTCGCGGGTAGCCGTCAGCGCCAGGCAAAGCTGGTCAATCGTCGTGACGGTAGTGGGCGTTTCAAGTAGCCGGGCGTAGTCGAGTTCCTTCTTCCATGCCGCCGCTGGCTGGCCCTGCCCGCGCTGTTCCTGCTCGCGTTGCTGAACCACAAACCAGGCACTGGAGTGATACAGACCGGTACTACTCAGGGTTTCGGTGGTACTGATGTACAAGGCATTGGCAGTGAAGCGTGTGGGCATAGCCCACACCAGCCGGTCGGCGCGGCCTGTCGTGATTTGCCGCCGTGCCCACAAGAGGGCCGCGTCGGTTTTGCCAGCGCCAGTAGGAGCCCGCAACAGCGCAAACGGCTCGTCCCAAAAATGCGGAATCAAGGTTTGAACACCGGTTTGGGTGTCCCAGGGAAATTTATAGCGAAAGGCACTCAGCTGCGGCACCGCTGGCGCAGCCGCACTCCGATGCGCTTCACGGGCACTGGCGCGGTGGTCGGCCAGCCGTAGCACCGCCCGCAGGCCGCCGTATTCGTAGCGCCGGGCAATGGCTTGGTCAAAATCAGCGGGGCGGTCTGGCCGTAACTCGGCACTGAGCGGTAAAAATTGCTCGTACCAGAAAGGCTTAAAAGCTGGGTCGTCGGCCCACCGTTTTTGGTAGCGAAAGCCGAGTTTGCCGTGGTGCGCCGCCACGGCGACATACGTAAGCTTTGGCGGCCACTCATTACGCACATTGCGCATTTTCACCAGCGAAGCAAATTCGTGGCGCACCCCACTTTTTTGTAGGTGCAGGCCCTGTACCTTTCCGGTTTGCTGCGCCTGCTCGAAATCTTGGCGGCAAGCCTGCTGCCAGGCTGGATGTGCTTTTCCTTCGTCGTGCCAGCGGGCGCAGGCATCGGCTAGCGCCAGTAGATTGTGCCCTGTCCTAACGGCGTATTTATAAATCAGAAACGGCCGGGCCGCTAGCACGTGCGCGGTTTCGTCGCGCACGTGCTGCGTATGGGCAGCTAGGGTCGTTCCGTCGGGTTTAGCCAGCAGTTCCATAGGGCCAACGGTCAGAAGAGATTTGCTTGCTATTTGGCGGCTTTTTCGGGCTTCGTGCTTTTTTCAAAGTCTGCCGTAGTTTGCACGGCTGCGCCAGGAGCGGGGTCAAAAAGGTCATTACTGGCCAAGAACTCCTGCGCTTTCTGGTAGGCTGTAGCGGTGCTGTCGCCGCTTTCGGCGGTGTCGTCGCCCAGAAAGTACGTGGCTCCCCGTGCTGCTAGCTCGGCCAGAATATTGCGCTGTTCGGCGGCAGTCGCTTTAAAGTAGCGGCTCGCCTTGCGCGACAAGCGGGTATCGAACACCAATAGTACTTGCTGCGGCTCGCCACTGGTAGCATTGCGGGCTTGGTTGGCGTAGTCGGTCAGGGCGGCGGTGGCTTCCAGCGCCAGCCGGATGCGGCGCTTGCGCTCGGCTTCGCTGATGTGGCGCACGTATTCCGTGCGCACGTGCAATTCCTTTTCGTAGCTGAACCGCTTGCGGATGCCTACGGCGCTCACATCCACAAAGAAGCTCATCAGCATCGTGTCGTCCTGCGAGAACTCGCGGGTGGCCACGGCCTGCCCTCGGGAGTCGCCCTCTGCTTCCATTTTGAGGCGAATCAGCAGGTCGCGGCCAATGCTACTCGACTCCAGCGCCACCGCTGGCGTGGCCGAAACCGGTGCGGTGCGCCGCCCCGAATAGGTTTCCTTCGACGTTTGCAGGAACCCTCCAAGGTCGGCCCGTAGGTCGGTTTCTACCACGTTGGTGACGCCGTCGCCGTTCGAAACGTAGGTCTGGCCCCGGCCTTCGTCGTCGGCATTGAGCCGGTCGAGGGCCGAAAACAGCGCGTGGCGCTGCATCTGGCCCGAAATATACACGCGCCCATCGGGCCGCCGCTTGATGGACGACGCATTACCCAGCAGCTTTTCGCCCGCATTGGCGATGTGGTCGCTCATGGGGGCCAGCATCGTAACGAGAATACCTTTAATAATCATGGGAAAGAAAGAAGAGGGTGAATTATTAGTTATCAATTGAATGGTCGTAATCTTCGGTCGCCTGCGGTTCACTGTCGGTGCTGCCAGCTGCTTTCACTTCGTCCACAACAGCTTTGCTTTTGCCCACGCTACGCAACCGCATGTAGGAAATCAGCAGGTGCTTAGCCTGCTCATGGGTAATCTCCCCGGTGTTCGCGGCATCGATAAAGCGGCGGGCCTCGTCGGGCGCTTCATCCAGCGACATTCGCCCGGCCTGGGTGAGCACCTGCGAAATCATGGCTTCGGGCGACTTGGCGCTCAGGGCGGCGCTTTCCAGCACGACCAGGATTTTTGCCTTTCCCTCCTTCATTTGCTGGTCCTTGCCTTTTTTCTTAGAGGGAAAGTCTTCGGCCTCGGCCTTGGCCTCAAAATAGGCCGTGCGGTTCAGCCAGCGCCCAAGCTCGCCGGCCGACGCTACAATTTCAGGTTTCATGGTGCGGAAATATTCAGTGAAAAGTGGTTCAATCTCAGCGGCGTATTCGGCCCGGAAGGCCATAAAATCAATGAAGGCTGCCGTGGTAAAGCTTTGCAGAAAGCGGCCCGCAATCAGGCAGAAGGTTTTGAATTCCGGCTTGCCAAACGGGGTTCCGGGCTTACCGGCTTCGGAATAAAACTGGGTGCCCAGGTACAGCGAATCCACGATGCTGGTCAGGTCGTGGTCCAACGCCAGGCGCGTAGTATGGTGGTCGAAGCGTACTTGATTTATCTGCTCGTAGGAAATAACGTGCAGCGGTTGCCCGGCTAGGGTAGCCAGCACCGCCCGGCCCCAGCCATGTTGCTTAGTGCGCCGCGCCCAGCGCCCGATAGCCCCAAGTAGCCCCACCGGCCCAAATGCACCTGCATCGCGGGGCGCATCAGGATAGTTGCCCGAGTGTAGGCGCGGCCGGCGAAACTCCGACGCCGCGGGTTTTGCTGCTTTGCCGGTTGCCTTAGGGGCCGCCATCACGGCAAGCGGCCGCTCCTTGGTGCACATCAAGTCGGCGGTTTCCTGCCCTAACATTTCTTCAAAAACCGCTATAAACTCTCGCAGCTGTGGCAGGGACAAATCGGGAATAATAACCGTATTTACCCCCGGCCAGGCGGCGGGTTTTAGGTGCGTGACGGTAGTAATAACGGCGCAGGCTGCTTCTAACAGGGTGCCCGGCGGTGGACTCTGTGAGGCCGTACCGTTGTTTATTTTGGCAGTAGTCGGTGCAAAAGAGCGGCTGAGGGTGAACGTGGCCGACAGGGGTGTGCTGCCTTGCAGTAGCTTGCTAATCTCTTGGGCGTTGCGAAAAGTATCCTTTGCACCGCCATCAGTTGTTACCAGCGTGGGAAACAAGTAGATGCCTTGTGCCGCTAGCCCCGCCGACTGCACTAGCTGAGGCTTGTCAGCAAGTTCACCTAGCTTAATCGACTCGAAGCGCAGCACTTTATCATGCAGCGAGTTATTCCAAGTGCGCATCCTAAACTTCCCCAAGCCAGCTTCAATAGCCCGCACCAAAGCGGTGCGCAAGGCTGCCTCCGTTACCGTTTCGGGCAGTTGAGCTAAGTAGGCGGCGACTGCCAATCCATAGCGAGGATAAGAGTGTAGTAGCTGCGCGCTCAGTTCCTCTAACACTAAACCATTCGCTTCCGCAACAGGGGCAGATAGCGCCGGGATGAGCGCCGTCTGGCTGGGGCTGCCAAACAGTTCCGCTTGGCCCGCCGGTGCAACAGTAGGTTTCTTATTCATGCCAATCAAGTTCAATCCAGCCATCATTGGAGCCTAGATAAAGCGGTGCCGCTGGGTCAGCAATGGCCGCCCGCAGGACTTCAGCCAGCGCTGGAGAAGTTTCGATGCCCACCCGATAAGGCCCTTGCGGCTCCACATAGCCGCGCAGCGTCGGGCTGGAATAGTATTGCGGAAAGTAGGGCCGCAGTACAGTAATGCTTACTTCGTCACCTTCCTGAAAGTCAGCCAGGACTTCCGCACCCTTGCGGGCCTTTGCTGCGTCGGAGGTAGTGACGAGCCCGCCCCGCTTGGCATTCATGAAGGGAATAGCCTGCGCATCATAGTTGCGGCTGCCATCCACAAACGTTTTTCCTTTCAGGTGCTGTGTCCATAGGTCGTCGTAGTAAAGCAGCGGTGGCACCACCAACACACCAAATCGCACATGCCATTGCAGTAGGCTGCGAAACCCTACGCCTGAAGCCTGGGCTTTATGCTTGTGCTTTTTCTCTAGGGTCTTGATAAGCTGATTGCGCTCCACCTCGCCTAGATGCCAGCCCAGCGCATTTTCCAGCGCACCCAAAAGCATTGCCTGCGTTGGTTCAGATTGGCTGGCGTAGTACTTGCCCGGCATCTTTGCCACCATTGACAAGGGTGACAGAGCGCTTATTTCCAGTATACCACGAGCTGTATAGTCAGGTGGAGGCAGCAGTAGGTCAAGTGGCAGATTATCCATAAACAGTCGGTTTATTTTTGTAGATTCAGGGTATGACGACCTCACCGGAAAATTCGCAGCCCTCGGAGTCCAAGTCGCCGATGACCTCGGAGAACTCCGATATTACCTCTGCCGCGCCTAGCCTCCACAACTCTTTTCAGGGACCGGGTGCCGAGGATGCCTGGCGGCGCTTACGGGCCACGCGGGGCAACGTGGTAAGCTGCGAGGAAATGATACGCCGGGCGCAGGAGCAAGCCGCCGCCAAGAAGAAGTAGCTACTCCAAGCACCCGCAGCCGATGCCCGTGGAGTGGCCTACCCCCACACACCAGGCGAAGCGCAGCTGTTCGGCCGTGCCCGATACCAGCACCGGGCACACGCTGGCTTTGCAGCGGATGGCTTTGTAATCGAACCACTTGGTTTTGGCCGTGGCGATGTAGGCCGGGTCGAAGCGCACGGTGGCCCCCGCGTCGTCCAGGCCGGCTTTGCGGAGCTTGTGGCGCAGGGTTTCGGTGAGCAGCTCGTCGGCACGAGGGTTGCCGGGCAGCAGGTGGTTGGCGGGCTTGCCCTTTTCTACCTCGTCCTTGATGAACACCGGGCTGAGGACGCGGAAGTGCCGCTCGCCGGCCTCGAAGTCGGGCACGGTCTGGATGCGGGCATCGCGCACGACCAGGCCGTGGTCGAGGCCGGGCTTGCTGATGACGCCGGAAATGATTTCGTGGATAACGGCCGGGTCGTGGGCTGCGATGCTCCAATGCGCTCCTTGCTCGAAGCGCAGGCCACCGCGGGTGCCCCGGCCGCCGCGCAGCCACGAAAATGAGTACAGGGACAGGCCATCGTGCAGGTTGGGGTTGTGGCCCGTCCAACGGTGAAATGCCCCTTTTAAAGCTGGCAGATGGTCGAAGGTGACCACCGAGGGAGCATCCAGGTAGAGGTGGAGTCGCAAGGGAATCTAGCTAAAGTTATTAGGAGAGGTTTTGCCATTATCATTAGCGCTGCAAGGTAGTGGGCCGGCCGCAGTATTTTTATTCTCCATAGAAAATATTTTTCAATTATCCAGCCCTTCGGTAATGGGCACAATGCGGGCAAGTTACTGGCCTAGGCGGGCGAATTGGCCCGCAGGCGGCACCAGCGGCACTGGCCGCAGCCGGGGTTGAACTCATGGCGGCGGATGGCCGCGTCCACGGCCCGGATTTGGGCCAGCACCGTCGCCTCATCGGCCGGGGTGGCCGCCACCTGGCGGCGCACGAACTGCGGGGGCTGGCCGGCCGCCTGCACTGGGCGCAAAAAATCGAAGGTAACGGAGGCCGCCGCGTAGGGCTGCTCAGGGTCATGGGCCAGCAGTAAGCGGTAAAAGATGCCCTGCCGCCAGTAGTCGCCGCCGCGCAGGGCGGGGTCGGCGAGCCACTCGGCCAGCGAGGCGGTAGCGGCTTCGGGCGGCGCGGGGCGCAGCTTCGCGGCGGCGGCAGTCGGGTTGCCGGTTTTGTAGTCCAGCACGTCGCCGTGGTGGCCGTCGGGGTGTAGGTCGAGGCGGTCGAGCGTGCCCACCAGGGGCAGCCCGCCGGGCAGCTCGGCTTGCACGCGGTACTCGACCAGGGAGGTGGGGCGGGCGCGGGGCTGGGCCTGCGCCCACCAAGCCCGTAGCAGCTCTGGCCCGGCGTAGAACAGCCGCTGAAACGCCAGCCCCAGCACTTCAAAGCGGGCCCGCGTAAACTGCTGCCGGAACAACTCGACTAGCTCGTCGGCTGGCCCGAAGCCCGCACCAGGCCGCTGCCCGGCCTGCTGGAAAAATTGCTCCAGCGCCCGGTGCACGGCTGCACCAAACAGCAGCTTCTCGTGGCGGGGGGCGGGCACGCGCAGGATTTGCTCGTAGTAGCAGGCCACAGGGCAGGCCAGGTAGGCGTTGAGCACCGTAGCGCTCAGCGTGAAGTCGGCCAGCAGCTCGTCGAGCAGTGCCGCATCGGGCAGGGGGGCGGGTGGTGGTGGCAGGGCCAGTTCGGCCTGGTGGGCGGCGGCCAGCACGGTGGGGGCTACCGTTACCTCAGTCAGGGCTAGTCCTTGCTGGTGCAGCTCGTCCACGAACTCGCAGGGGGCCAGCTCCTTGCCGGCCTCGTCATACGTAGCCCAGCACACGGTGAGCTTTGCCTGGGCGCGGGTCAGGGCCACGAAAAAAAGGCGGCGGGCCTCTTCGCAGTCGGCGGCTTCGCCGGGGGGCGCGGCCAGAGCGGGGGGCAGGCGGAAGCCCCGGTCGGCGGGCTTGCGCCGCCAGGCCGTTTGCTGGCAGCCCAGCAGCCACACCTGCTCCCACTCCAGGCCCTTGGCGCTGTGGGCCGTGAGCAGCTCCAGCGGGGCCACGCCGCCTTCGGTGCCCGGTTCCAGCGGCAGCCCCTCGCGGGTGGCCGCCAGCGTTTCCCAGGCGGCCAGCAGCTCGGCTACGCCAGCTGCCCTCATCCGGCGGGCCTCGCTCCGGCCCCAGCGCAGCAGGGTGCGCGCCTCGGCCAGCAGCTGCGCGGGCTGGGTAGCCTGGGTTAACCCAACTGGTAGCAAGGTACTCAGCACTACGCGCTCCAGCAGGGCCGGCAGCGGCAGGGTGGCGGCGGCCTGCACCCAGCCATCGAGCAGGGTCAGGGCGTAGCTCAGGGCCGGGCGGCCGGCATCGGAGAGCGGGGGCTGCCCGGGTGAGGTCGCCAGCAAGTCGAGGTCGGTGAGCGCGGTATCGGCCCATAAGCGCCAGCTCTGCACAGGCCGGCCGGCGGCGGCAGCCAGGCGGCGGTGGTACTGATGCCCGATGGCCAGGCGGGCCAGGTCGGCCGGGGGCACGGCAAAAAGGGTCAGGTGCAGCAGCTCGAACAAAGCCGCGTCAGCGTCCAATTGACCGTGGGGGTGCAGGGCAGCGGCCAGGTAGCGCAGTACAGCGTGCAGGCTCTGGGCCAGCGGCTCGGCCAGCACGTTTACGGCCCGGCGGCGGCGAAAAGGCACCCCGGCTGCCTGCAGCAGCCCGGCCAGCTGGTCGAGCTGGCTGTGGGTACGGGCCAGCACGCCTACCCCACCCGCCGGCCACGGCCCGTCGCGGTGCAAGGCGGCGAGCTGAGCGGCTACGTCGGCCGCCTCGTGCAGCGGGGTGGCGTAGCGGTGGAGCCGGGGCGGCTGGGTGAGCGCGGCAAAGTGTGGGTGCCGCGCCAGTAGCTGCTTGGCCGGCAGGCCTGGTAGTCGTCCCACCAGCCGCTCCCGGTTACAGCTAATGAGGGCTTGGGCGGCGGCCAATACCGGGCCCGACGAACGATAATTTTCTTCCAGCACCACCACGCCAGCCTGCGGGTAGCGTTTGGCAAAGTCGAGCACGTTGGTCACGCTTGCCCCCTGAAAGCGGAAAATACTCTGGTCGTCGTCGCCCACTACCAGCAGGTTGGGCACCGGCCCGTCGCCGGCCAGCAAATACAGCAGGCGGCTCTGCGCCCCATTGGTGTCCTGAAACTCATCTACCAGCAGGTGCTGAAAACGCTCCTGGTAACCCAGGCGCAGCAGCGGGTGGTCGCGGAGCAGGCCGCTAGCCCAGGCCAGCATATCGTCGTAGTCGAAGCGGCGGCGGGCGGCCAGCCCGGCCTGGTACTGCTCAAATAAGCCCATGGCCGCCGCCGAGCGCTGTAGGCGAGCGGCTTCCTCGGCCACCTTGTGCAGATTGGCGTCGCCCGGCTGCACGCCTTGGGCGCGCAGGGCGGCAGGTGGGTTTTTGTAACGGTAGGCGGGGTTTTGGGATAAGCCCAGGCGGTGGGCAGCCAGCGCGGTCAGCAGTTCGGCAGGTGCCCAGCCCTCGCGCTTCATGGCTTGGAACAGCTGCCGCAGGTGGGGCAGGTCGTAGTAGGCATCGCCCAGGTCGCGGCGCAGCGCGTGGCCGGCGGGCAGCGCATCGAGCAGCTCGCGCAGCACCGCATCGGCTTCCTGCTCAGAGGCCGGTTCCAGGTCATGATAACCCAGCTGGTCGGCATTTTCCTGGATGATGAGCTGCCCCAGGCTATGAAAGGTGTGGATGGCCACCCGGTGTGCGATGGGGCCGACGCAACGCAGCAAGCGTTGGCGCAAGTTGCGGGCAGCCGCGTCGGTGTAAGTCAGGCACAGGATTTCCTCGGGCGGTGCAACCAATTGCCCCAATAGCCAGGCCACGCGAGTGGCCAGCAACTGCGTTTTGCCGGTGCCGGGGCCGGCCACTACCAGCAGTGGCCCTGCGGGGTGCATCACAGCCTGGCGCTGGCACTCATTGAGGCGGGTCAGTTCGGCCACCAGGGCAGGAGATAGTGAGGTTAGCTCGGCAAGGGTGAGCATGAAAAACTAACTAGGTGGTGAGCGCTGCCGTTACCAGAGACTATTCCAGCAACCAGACGGCACTCACTTGTAGGCCAACTCTTTGCCAACATTACCTCTCCTTGTCTATCAATAGCTTAGCATCTTACGCACAGTCTCACCTTCTGCATTTTATGCCGTGCATTGCATAAAATGCAACACCGGCAACTTAAGTAAGCCGTTTTAGGAGCAGTATGCCCGACTGTATACCAATGGCCTTATCCAGTCGCCTGCCGATGTTGCCGCAGGTATTTAGCCACTACGCGCTCGTCTACGTCGAGCAGCCGGGCAGCCTGACGCTTCACGCCGCCGCAGCGGGCCACGGCCCGTGCCACATAGGCGGCCGTGGCGGCTTCCAGCGTACCCAAGGCAAACTCCTCCCCTATCCCACTAGGTAGCAGCCGGCGGGGCAGCTCGGTAGGCGGTACTGGCTGGCCCGGCTCGGCAAACACGTAGAGCGTTTCCACCAGGTTTTCCAGCTCGCGCACATTGCCCGGAAAAGGATAGGCCAGTAGTCGCTGCCGGGTTTCGGGGGCTAAGACCAGTGGGGCCGGGCGGCGCAGGCTCCGCTGCTTGGCCGCTACCAAGAAACCGAGCAGATGCTCCCGTTCGGCCAAGGGGTAGTCGCGCAAAGTAGGTAGCTCCAACTCGGCCACGGCCAGGCGGTAGTACAAATCCCAACGGAAGCGGCCTTGCTGGCAGCGCTCCTCCAGATTGGTGTGCGTAGCAGCCACTACGCGCACATCTACGCGCCGGGGCTGGCCGCCCACTGGCTGAATCTCGCCTTCCTGCAACACCCGTAGCAGCGCCAATTGCGTAGCCGGACTGATATCCCCGATTTCATCGAGCAGCACGGTTCCGCCATCAGCGAGTTCGAATAAGCCCTTGGCATCTTCCGTAGCCCCCGTGAATGCTCCTTTTTGGTGGCCAAACAACCGGCTCTCCAGCGTCGACTCGGTAAGCGCGGCGCAGTTGAGGGCCAAAAAAAGCTGTCCGGCCCGTGCTGACTGCTCGTGCACAGTGCGAGCCAGATGCTCTTTACCAGTGCCACTCTCCCCGCGTATCAGCACCGTCACCTTATCGGTCTGCGCCACCTGCCCCGCCCGACGGTATACGCTGGCTAGCACCGGCAGCGCCAAGAAAGCGGGCACAGCAACCGGCTCTGCACTAGGCAGCAGGGCCGGGTGGCCCTTTACGCGGCGGGCCGCCCGCAGGGTAGCCCCTGGTGCTTCGCTGGCCGTGCGCGTGGCCACTTGCTGCTCCCGAATGATGGCTGAAACCGGGGCAACCGACTGTGCTACCTCCAGTTGTAGCAGCTCGGGCTGGCCGCCGGGGCCAAAGCGGGCGGCCCGCGTCTGCACCAGGTGGGTGTGCAGCCCTAGGGTAGTGTGAGCAATGTACCAGGCCAGCTGCATCACACTGGTACCGGGCGAAAAGTATAGCGTCAACTCGTCGCCAGGGCGTTGCAGCAGCCACGTTTCGACCTTGTCTTTTACTTCGCGCAGACTGATGATATCCCGCACCGGCAGCAGTTCTATTTGTATTACCCGGCCAGGATGCCGACGCAATAAGTCAGCCAGCAGCCGCTCCGCGAGGTTCTCCTGGCGTGCTTCGGCATACAGAATAATGTGTTCATCGTACTCGCCAACCGCGTAGAAATGCCGATGAAACTGCACCGTGGGACCAGTTTCGTCCACGCCCACAAAGGCGTTGTTTTCCCCCCGAATAAAGTCATGGCCGTAAGCCAGCCACGAAACTAATACATGTGCCATAGTGAGCACGAAGAAACGGCAACAGCGCTAAACCTAGCCGCAGCCCCCTTACCCATCAGCAGCAATTAGGCATCCGCAGTATACTTGGGAAGTGTTGCCCCAACATACCAGGAGGTGTTCATAGTGGTTGCTAACTTGAGGCATGGCTTATCTGCTGACAGCCTTGCAGTGGGCGCGCATCGCGCCGGCCAGGTCGGGCGGGCACGAGCGGGGGCCGCGGCCAGGACAACCGCCGCTTTGTAGGGGCCGTGCTTGGGCTGGCTCGCACCGGCTGCCGGTGGCGGGCCTTGCCGGCTGAGTGGGGCGACTAGCCCACCACGTACCCCCGCTTCCAGCACTGGGCCGCGTCCGGCGTGTGGGCCTGGGTGCTGGCGGCTGCGCAGCAAGACCAGGCCGCGCACACGCTGCTCGTCAATTCGCCTACCGTACGGGCGTACCAGCACGCGAGCGGGGCGCGAGCCCTGGGGCGCCGCCGCCGCGGCTTGACCAGCAAGCTGCCCGTGGCCGCCGCGGCGCGCGGACGGCTGGGGCGTTGTGGCCTGAGCGCGGGGCCGCGCCACGATGCGCCGCAGGCCTTGCCCCTGCTCGATGGCCTGGCCCCGGCCTACGGGGTGGCTGACCGGGGGTACGCTTCCGACCCGCTCGTGGCCGCGCTGGCCGCCCGTGGTAGCTGCGCCGTGATTCCGCCCCGGCGCAAGCGCCGTCTCCCGCGGGCCTATGATACGGCCCGCTACGCACAGCCCCACCCCGTCGAGCGGCTTTTCAGCCGGTTAAAGCAGTTTCGGCGCGTGGTCACGCGCAATGACAAACTCGCCGCGCATTTTTTGGCCTTGGTTCACTTGGCGGCGACTGTCCTTTGGTTGCGTGACTGCTAACACTTCCTGGTACCTGGTAAAGAGCCGCTCCCCCGGCGTTAGTACTTGGTCGGCCAGGCCGCTGAAAGTAACCGGGCTGGTGCCGGGCGCCAGGCTGCCCGAGTTGGCCAAATCCCCACTAGCTTCCAGCGCCCCGGTGCTCAGGTCGAGGGTACCGGCATTGGTGAGGGCGCCGCCCGCCTGGTTGCTGAAACCGCCCGTGCCCACGCAGAGGGTGGCGCCAGGCTACACGGCAACGAGCGTGCCGACATTGCATAAATCCTGTGCCCGGCAAGGGCGCCCTAGAAGCATCAGTGGGCCCAAAAAAAGTAAAACTTGTTTCATAGGCATTGAGTAAGAGAACGATGCAGCTGTTAGCTGGTGCCCAAAAGTAATTTTGGGCAGCTGCATAATTGTTGTGATATGAATTTTTATTTTCACTTTTCCAGTAGCGCCTGTCAATCTAATCCTGGTAGCCACGCAAGTGACTACCGCAGTGCTAACCGATGCACACCGCCAGCCCGGCCAGCGCTTCCTCTCCAAAAGGGTGGCAGATTTTAAGAGCAGATTGACTTCTGAGCTAGTCGGAGCTGGCCGGAGCAAAACCGCCCTGGCACTGTTAAGAAGGCCGATAAGCCCATTCAGAAAAGTATAGGCACAAAAAAAGGCCGCGCCACCCGGCACGACCCTTTCCAAACCCGGACGCAGCGAGAATTCCCACCCAGCGCTGGTCCGTGGCTCCAACCCAGGGGCTAGTGCCGGAACAAAAGTTCACGGTACTTTACCAGGGGCCAGTCCTCATCAGCCACAAGCAGTTCGAGCTTGTCGGCCGCGCGGCGAATGGCCGCGAATTTTTCCTTCACCGTGTCGCAGTACGCAATGGCACGCTCGCGGGCATCTTCAATCTTGTTGGCCACCTTGCGGGCTTCGGTCATGGCATCAACCGTTGTTTTAATGGTCGACACGTAGCGCGAGATGGATTTAATCATCTCCACCGTTACCTGGCTGTTCTCATCGTCGAGGCCGAGGTCGCGCAGGCCGCGCACGTTCTGCACCAGCTTGTTTTGGTAGGCTAGCGCCGTCGGAATCACGTGGTTAACGGCCAGGTCGCCGAGCACGCGGCTCTCAATCTGGATTTTCTTGGTGTAGTCTTCCAGCAGGATTTCGTGGCGGGCGTGCAGCTCGGTGTGCGACAAAATGCCGTGGCGGGCAAACAGCTCGGCCGCGTCGTCGCGGGTCATGGCATCGAGGGCTAGCGGGGTGGTGGGCACGTTGGCCAGGCCCCGGCGGGCGGCCTCCTCCTTCCACTCGTCCGAGTAGCCGTTGCCTTCGAAGCGAATGTCTTTCGACGAGATAACGTAGCTGCGCAGCACGTCTACGATGGCCACTTCCTTCTTCTTGCCCTGGGCAATCAGCTCGTCAACTTCGGTTTTGAAGTCGATAAGCTGGTCGGCCACGATGGCGTTGAGCGTGGTCATGGCCGACGAGCAGTTGGCGCTGGAGCCCACGGCGCGCAGCTCAAACTTGTTGCCGGTGAAGGCAAACGGCGAGGTGCGGTTGCGGTCGGTATTGTCGAGCAGGATGGCCGGAATCTTATCGATACCCAGCTTGAGGTAGATGTTGTCGCCCTTGTCGAGCGGCAGCTTGGCGGTGCGCTCCAACTCGTCGAGCACGCCGTCGAGCATCGAGCCCAGGAACACCGACATGATAGCGGGCGGCGCTTCGTTGGCACCCAGGCGGTGGTCGTTGCTAGCCGAGGCGATGCTGGCGCGCAGCAGGTCGCCGTAGCGGTGCACGGCCTTCACCGTGGTGATGAAGAAGGCCAGGAATTGCAGGTTCTCTTTGGGGCGGCGGCCGGGGGCTAGCAGGTTCACGCCGGTGTCGGTGCTCATTGCCCAGTTATTATGCTTACCCGAGCCGTTGACGCCGGCGTAGGGCTTCTCGTGCAGCAGCACTTTGAAGTTGTGCTTGAGGGCCACGCGGTCCATCACATCCATCAGCAGCTGGTTGTGGTCGATGGCCAGGTTGGCATCCTCAAAAGTAGGAGCGCACTCGTACTGGTTGGGCGCCACCTCGTTGTGACGGGTGCGCAACGGAATGCCCAGCGCGTTGGCTTCCTCCTCAAACTCAAACATGAAGGCGTGCACGCGGGGCGGAATCGAGCCGAAGTAGTGGTCTTCGAGCTGCTGGCCCTTGGCCGGCGCGTGGCCGAAGAGCGTGCGGCCGGTCATCACGAGGTCGGGGCGGGCGTCGTAAAGCGCCTTGTCAACCAGAAAATATTCCTGCTCGATGCCCAGCGTGGTGTTCACGCGCTGCACGTCTTTATCGAAATACTGGCACACATCGACGGCGGCCTTTTCGAGCACGGCCAGCGATTTCAGCAACGGAGCTTTGTAATCGAGCGCTTCGCCGGTGTAGGCCACAAAAATGGTGGGAATGCACAGCGTTTTGGCGCCTACCGTTTCGATGATGAAAGCGGGCGAGGTGGGGTCCCAGGCGGTGTAGCCGCGGGCCTCGAAGGTGTTGCGGATGCCGCCGTTGGGGAACGACGAGGCATCGGGCTCCTGCTGCACCAGCGCCGAGCCTTTAAAATTCTCAATCGGCCGGCCGTCCGAGTTCAGGTCGAAGAACGAGTCGTGCTTTTCGGCGGTGGCGCCGGTGAGGGGCTGAAACCAGTGCGTGTAGTGCGTGGCACCCTTGGCCATGGCCCAGGTTTTCATGGCCGAAGCAACGGCATCAGCCACATTACGCTCGACCGGCGTGCTGTGCTTGATAGCTCCCTGCAGCTTCTTAAAGTATTCGCCGGGCATGTTGGCCCGCATTGCTTCCAGGTTGAACACGTTTTGCCCAAACGAGTCGGAACGGCGGTGGGCCACTGGCTTTACCGTCAGCGCCTGGCGCTGGTCAACTAGTTCAAGAGCTTTAAAGCGGAGAATGGCCATGAAATGATTGGTGGGTATCTGATTTCATGGCAAAAATACGAAAGCGCTGCTAATTTTTCGTAGATACCCCCTCTATTTGACGCATTTCCTAGGCAAACAGCCTAAAATAGTCGGTCAAGGGGTTGTATCAACCAACCAAGCTTTTTTAGTTTGCCGACCAAAAACGTTTCTAACGTACTCAGCGCGTAGCTTCTATCCTACCCCGGCGCGGCCGCCGCCCAAGATAGCGACGTAATGACCCACCCGGATTAAATTTTCAATCTCAGTACTATGCTCCAATCCCACCGGCCCGGCTGGCAGGGGCCAGCAGGCCCTGACCAGTAGCTTTGCGGCATGCTAGCCTCCTTGCTTGCCCGCTTTCGCCAGTTTCGCCGCCAGCGCCGGCAGCAGCGCCAGGTGCTGGCCCTGAGCCGCACCGATGCGGCGGCGCTGGCCACCCAGGCCGCGCCCGATGCCCGGCGGGTGCTGGTGGTGCGCAACGACTCCATCGGCGACTACCTGCTGTACCGGCCCTGGCTGCGCCGCCTGAGCGCCGAGGTGCAACGCCGGGGCCAGCGCCTGACCTTACTGGCCAATGAGCTATGGGCTCCCCTAGCCAGCACTTGGGACGGCGATTTATTCGCAGAAGTCATTCCGTTTCAGGCCGGCCGCTTTATGATGGACCTGGCTTACCGGGCCGATATTCTGCGCCAGGTCGGCAGCCGGGGCTTTGGCGAGGTCATTTATCCCCTACACGTGCGCGAGGCGGCGGTGGAAAACTTCATCCGCTTTATGAAAGCGCCCGTGCGAGTGGCCAGCCAGGGCGAGCACCGCACCGGGCCGTGGTTTGAACTCCTCGACGCAGGCTACACCCGGCTGCTGCCCAGCACCCGAGCCGTGCTGTTTGAATATGACCGCAACCGGGAGTTTTTTGAAAACTGGCTAGGGTCGGCGGCTGGGCTTTTGCCTGCGGAGGCTGCCCCGCTAGCCCTGCCAGCGGCCCTAACGACTGCCGCCGCGCCTGCTACTCCTTATATAGTGCTCTTCCCCGGCGCCAGCGCCAAGCAGAAGCGCTGGCCCACCGGGCACTTTGCGCAGCTAGCCCAGGCGCTGCACAAAGAGGTGAGTGGGCACTACCAGTTGGTGCTGGCCGGCAGCCCGGCCGATGCTACCTTGGCCCGCCAAATTGAGCAGGCAGCCGGGGCGGCGGTGCCGCTCCTCAACCGCTGCGGGCAAACCGACTTGCCGGGCCTGGCCGCGCTGGTAGCGGGGGCTAGCCTGCTTATAAGTAATGACACGGTGGCGGCCCACCTGGCGGCCCAAGCCGGCACGCCCGGCCTGGTGCTGCTGATGGGCGAGAACTACGGCAAGTTTTTCCCTTATCCGCCGGCTTTGCTGCGGGCGCCGTGCCGCTGCCTGTTTCCGCCCAGCCAGGAAGTGCGGTTTGCCCAGGGCGATTTCAGCCCGCCCGCCCACGACCCCGACCTGAGCCAGCTGGCGCCGGCGCGGGTGCTGGCGGCGGCCCGCGAGCTACTAGGCCTGGGGTAGGCAGCCGGCGCGGCCGTATCTTTGTGGGCTTATGACTCCCCAAACCGTTGCCTTTTATACGCTGGGCTGCAAGCTCAACTTCTCCGAATCGTCGGCCCTGGGCCGGCAGTTTGAGGAGCGCGGCGTGCGCCGCGTCGAGTTTGAGCAGGGCGCCGACGTGTACGTCGTGAATACCTGCTCCGTTACCGACCACGCCGACCGCAAGTGCCGGCGCGTGGTGCAGCAGGCCCGCAAGCACAACCCCAATGCCTTCGTGGCCATCGTGGGCTGCTACGCGCAGCTCAAGCCCGAGGAAATTGCCAATATTCCGGGCGTGGGCGCCGTGCTGGGCGCGGCCGAAAAGTTTCGGCTGGCCGAGATTCTGAGCGAGCTGGAACTGCCGGAGCCGGGCGCGGCGGCCGGGCCGGGCCGGGTGTTTGCCTCGCCCATCAGCGAGGCGCACGAGTTTCACCCGGCGCAGTCGCTGGGCGAGCGTACGCGCACCTTCTTGAAGGTGCAGGATGGCTGCGATTATTCGTGCTCGTTCTGCACCATTCCGCTGGCGCGGGGGGCTAGCCGCTCGGGCAGCGTGGCCTCGGTGGTAGCGCGGGTGGAGGAGCTGGCTAGCCAGGGTGTGCAGGAAGTAGTGCTCACGGGCGTGAACCTGGGCGATTTTGGTATTCAGGGCCCCGAGCGTGAGCGCCGCGAAAACTTTACCCAATTGGTTGAGGCCTTGGATAAGGTGGAGGGTATGCGCCGCTACCGCATCAGCTCGTGCGAGCCCAACCTGCTCACCGACGAGATTATCCAGACCGTGGCGGCCTCGCGGCGCTTCATGCCCCATTTCCACCTGCCGCTGCAAAGCGGGTCGGATAAGATTCTGGGCCTCATGCGCCGCCGCTACCGCCGGGCGCTGTACGCCGACCGCGTGGCCCGCATCAAGGAGCTGATGCCGCACGCCGGCATCGGGGTTGACGTGATAGTGGGCTTTCCGGGCGAAACAGAGGCCGATTTTCTGGAAACCTATCAGTTCCTCAACGAGTTACCCATCAGCTACCTGCACGTGTTTCCGTACTCGGAGCGGGCCAACACGCTGGCCCCGACCCTGGCCGGCCGCGTGCCCGAGCGCGTGCGCACCGAGCGCACCACGCAGCTGCGCAGCCTCTCGGAAAAGAAAAAGCGCGCCTTCTACGAGCAGCATGCAGGCTTCGAAACCGAAGTGCTGTTTGAAGACGACGTGACCGATGGCCGGGTAGAGGGCTACACGCCCAATTACATCCGGGTGGCGGCTAAGTACGACCCGCTGCTGGTGGGCGAAATTCGGCCGCTGCGCCTCACGCAGGTCAATGCCCTTGGGCTGATGGAGGCCGAGGAAGTTGGCATATTAGCTCTATAAGCGG
This sequence comes from Hymenobacter cheonanensis, assembly GCF_030581075.1. GTDB lineage: Bacteria > Bacteroidota > Bacteroidia > Cytophagales > Hymenobacteraceae > Hymenobacter. The sequence continues at coordinate 223,113 of NZ_JAUQSW010000008.1, read as the reverse complement.
CTTGCTAGTCAAATAAAAAGCCCGGTGCTACCAAATGGTAGCACCGGGCTTTTTTGCTTTATACATTTTTCTATCGGCCTTGTAGCACGGCTACTAGCTGCTGCATAAGCGCCTGCTGCTCCAGCAGGTGCTGGTTGCGCTGCTCGGCCAGGGCTAGCTGGTGCTGCAAGTACTGCGTTTGCAGGGCTACAGTGAGGTAGGCCGGGTCGGGCGCGGCGGCGGGCGGCGGGGCAGTGGGGCCTGGGGCAACTACGGCGGGCGGCAATGCGACTACGGCAGGCAGCGGGGCAGCGGCAGCTTCTACGGGAACCGGAGCAGGCGGCGGCGCTACGGACGGAGCAGGTAACTCAACCGGGGCCGTGGGGGCAGCAAACAAGTCAGCTTCTGGCTGTGCAGGTGAGGGAGCCGGGGAACCGGCAGTCTCGGGATGACCAAAAGCATCAGTTTTCAACATAGGGCCCACGCCTTCCATTAGCCAGTCTTTTGATACATTTGGATACATCTCAAAAACCTTGCACAACAGGTCGTAACCTGGTTTATTACGCTCATCCACCAAATGTTGAATGACAGTTGCGGTCTTATCCAGCGACTGCGCGAAGGCATTTTTACTCAATCCCAAATGCTGAATAAGTTGGGTAAAGCGCTGGCCGATGGATGAGGGAGTGGGCATTTGCACAAATGGAAAGTTTTGCAAATGTATAAACGCCTGCGTTAAGTTAATTCTATTCAGCGCGAGCCTGGCAGCAGATTGCCGGGTGCTAGCCCCGGCCGCAGGCTGGCATAGGGAAACAGGTAGTCATCTGGCGGCGCCAGGGCCATTGCGGCGTGTGGAAACTCGAAGCTAGTGTATAGCACGAGCCCGCGCGCGGTGCAGGCGAACTCGCGGAGCGGTGGGCGGCGGGCCGGCCGCACTTGCCGCAGGGTATCGCTCCAGCCAGTGTAGTCGCGCACTGTGGCCCAGGCAGCGGGGGCGTCCTTGTACTCGCGCGCTACTTCTTTCTGATAGGCGGCCAGGCGGCTGTTGATGCGTGCGTGCCAGCGGCGGCGCAGGGCTAGCGTATCGGCCAGCAGGTCGGCCAGGGCTAGCCGGCGCCCGGTGCGCAAATCGAAGGTGGCGTGCCGGGTAGCCGCCCACGGATAGGCACCCGAGTACTCGGTGGTCAGGGCCAGCGACAGCACGTTTTTCTGGTTGTAGAGCACCTCGAAGCTGGTGCCGAATACTCCCACCTGGTTGTTGGCCTCATACTCAGCAACGGCCTGCCTGATGGCTTGTACGGCGGTGGGCCCGCGGGTGCCCTCCTGCTGCAAATCGCTAGGCAGCGTGGAGGTGTGGGGCACGGACTGACGTGCGCTGTCCTCCAAAAAATCGGTGAGCAGCAGTTGGGTCAGTACCGCATTGATGCGGCGGCTGGCGGCAGTATCGGGCAGCGTTACCTAGGGCACTTCGAAGCGCGCTGCCGGCAGCAGTTCCGTCACCGTGTTGATTTGCGCGCTACCGGCGGCGGGGGCCGCGCCGGGCGGCGGGGGCGCCAGGGCCTGCGTGCGCGTCACTACGGCCGCAACGTGGCTGGTATACCGCGCCGGCGCTTTTTCGCCATTCTTCGTGGAAGGAGAGCCACACCCGGCTAGCCCCAATTCCAACGCCCAGGCGGCGGCCAGCAGGGCCCGGCTGCCAGGCTTACTCATAGCGCAGGCTGTCGATGGGGTCGAGGGCAGCGGCCTTGCCGGCAGGGTACGAGCCGGCCAGTAAGCCTACCGAGATGCAGATGGTGAGCCCCACCCCTACCCAGCCCCAGGGCACCAGAAAGGATTTGCTGCCCGCCAGCACGGCCACGGCATTGCCGGCGCCCACCCCTAGCAGGATGCCGAACGTGCCCCCCAGCACACAAATCACAATGGCCTCCAGCAGAAACTGGAGCCGCACCTGCCGCGCCGTGGCGCCCAAGGCCTTGCGGATGCCGATTTCGCGGGTGCGCTCCGTCACCGATACCAGCATGATGTTCATGAGCGCGATGCTAGCCCCCAGCAGCGCCAGAAAGGCGATAATCCCGCCCGCCACCTGCATCTTGCCGGTGAGCGAATCGAGGGTGCCGGCCAGCGACTCGGGGCTTTCGATGTCGAACGAGTCTTCCTGGCCCAGGCGGTCGTTGCGCACGGCGCGCATCACGCCGGTGGCCTGGCTTTGCAGGAAGCCGAGCGAGGCAGCGGTGGGCGTGGCCGTTTTTACATCGTAAGTCAGGGCGCCGTTGCGGGGCAGCTGGTTGCCGGTTTCGAGGGGCACCAGCAGCAGGCGGTCGGCCCCGCCCCCACCGCCCATGGTGCTGCCGCTTTTTTCGAGCAGGCCCACCACCTGAAAGCGCTTGCCCAGGGCGTAGATGTAGCGGCCCACGGGGCTAGCCTGCGGAAAAAGCTTATCCTTCATTTCCTGGCCGATGATGGCCACGTTGGCCCCGGTGTTCAGCTCGGCCGGCGAGAAGGTGCGGCCCTGGGTGAGGGCGTAGCTCTGGATGCGCAGGTAGTTTTCGTCGCCGGCCACTACCTGCATGTTGGGATTAGTTTTCTGGCCCCCCGCCTTTATTTCGGTGGCCCCGCTGATGAAGGCCGACACGCCCACCACCGTGCCCGGCTCGCGGCGGGTCAACTCCTTTTTGTAGAGCGTGGCTTGCAAATAGCTCAGGGGCGGGTACTGCTTGCCCTGCACGCCGCCGCGCCGGAAGCGGTTATTGTAGCCCTTCGCCTTGATTTCGAAGGCATTGGCCCCGAGGCTGGCGAAGGTTTCGCCCAGCGAGTGGCGCATGGCATCAATGGCGGTGAGGATGCCCACCAGGGCCATGAGCCCGATGCTCACAATGAGCGCCGTGAGAATGGTGCGCAGCAAATTGCCGGAGATGGAGCGCAGCGCCTCGCGGATGTTTTCCAGAAAACTCATGGGTTGATAACTCTTTTGCAGATGGGGTAAACGCCGCGGCGGGCATCAGAACAGCAGCCCGGGCTAGCCCAGGCCGCAAAATTTGCCAAGCGGCCCGTACCTTGAACTACGGTAGCAGCGGGCTCGTTTGCCCGGCTAGCCCCTTAGCCCTCAAAAGTATGTTGCTGAAGCGTCTTGCCCTGCTGTTGGTGTTGCTGGCCCCGGCCCTCGGGGCCCGCGCCAACCACATTTTTATCCCAATGGACAATACCCAGAAGGAATGCCTGAAGGCTTATGGCCTGTGCTACTGGGCGTTGAGCAAGCAGATAGAAATCGACTGGCTGCTCAATTATAAGGGCGGTTCCTTTGCCTGCGAGGCCCAGCCGGCCGTAGAAAATGAGCTGAACGTGCGCGGCATCACCTTCCAGACTATCTCGGAGGCGCAGTACACCGGCATTTTGCAGCAGATAGCCGACCCCGACGCCAACATGGACGTGATGAAGCTGGAGAAGGTGCCCAAAATAGCGGTGTATACGCCCAAGGGCAAGCAGCCCTGGGATGACGCCGTGACGATGGTGCTCACCTACGCCGAGATTCCTTACGACAAGATTTACGACGACGAGGTGCTCTCGGGCGTGCTGCCTAAGTACGACTGGCTGCACCTGCACCACGAAGACTTCACCGGCGAGTACGGCAAGTTTTACGCTACCTACCGCTACGCGCCCTGGTACCAGCAGCAGCAGCGCGAGGCCGAGGCCGCCGCCAAGCGCAACAACTTCAAGAAGGTGAGCGAGATGAAGGCGGCCGAAGCCGTGAAAATGCAGGAGTTTATCGCGGGTGGCGGCTTCATGTTTGCCATGTGCTCGGCCACCGATAGCTACGACATCGCCCTGGCCGGGCTAGGGGTCGATATGGTCGAGAGCATGTACGACGGCGACCCCGCCGACCCCAACGCCCAGAGCAAGCTCAACTTCAACCGCACGCTGGCCTTCCAGAACTTCCAGCTCTATATGAACCCGTTGCAGTACGAGTACTCCAACATCGACATGCAGCCCCAGGAGCGCGGCCTCTACGAGCAAAACGATTATTTCCAGCTCTTTACCTTCTCGGCCAAGTACGACCCGGTGCCGACCATGCTGACCCAGAACCACGAGAAAACCATCCATGGCTTCATGGGCCAAACCACGGCCTTCCGCAAAAGCCTCATCAAGCCCGACGTTATCGTGATGGGCGAAACCAAACAGGACGGCGAGGTGCGCTACATGCACGGCACCCTCGGCAAAGGCACCTGGACGTTCTACGGCGGCCACGACCCGGAAGACTACCAGCACCTCGTGGGCGAAGAGCCCACCGACCTCTCGCTGCACCCCAACTCGCCCGGCTACCGCCTGATTCTGAACAACGTGCTGTTTCCGGCGGCCAAGAAGAAGAAGCAGAAGACCTAGGCCAACAGGCTGCACTAGCCCGCCAACAAGCGGCTACGCCAGGGGTAGAAAAGCCCTGGCGTAGCCGCTTGTTATTTTGCAAAACTTCGCGTTTAGGTTTAGAAAGACAGTTGGTCCCAGAAAACCACCCGGCCCTCTTGGTTGTGCACGAACTGCACGCCACCATCCTGCGACACCACGATAGCCAGGCAATCGGGGGCGGCCAGGCACACGCGGTAGGCGGCGCGGTGGCGAGTGCCGCCGTGGTCCACGGCCACGGGCTGTAGCTCGGTGCCCTCCACGTTGAGGGCGCGGTATACCTGGTCGAGGGGTAGCTGGCTAGCTTGAATTTCCACCCCAAAGCCTACTATTTCAACCTGTTGCGTCAGCACCAGCGCCCCGTCTACGGCGGTCATGCCGGCGAGGTAGGCAGCAAAGCGCTCGATGCGCGCGGTGAGGGCCAGCACCTCGGTATCCTGCGCCTGCTGTAGGGCTTCCCAGGTGGCTTCGCCCCTGGCCAGCAGCCGGCGCACAATGGCCTGCACCAGCAGGGGGAAGCGGGGGCCGGCGCCGGCGGCTTGCAGCGGGTACTTGGGCCGCAGCAGCTTATCAGTGCCCAGCAACTCGGGCACCCGTGCCGTGGGCACCAGCACCACCAGCCCGCCGTGGCCGCCATCGCGGGTGCCGGCCAGGGCCCGCCGCTGCATATAGAGCGTGAATTGCACCATCAATTCCTCGTGCAGTAGCGACAGCGGGGCCGGGCCCAGCAGCCCGCCGGCCAGCAGGTGGTTTTCCAGAAAGCGGTTGTTGCCCCAGGCCCGCGGAAACTGCAAAAAGCCGTGCCCCTCGATGCGCCCGCGCTGCAACGTCAGCAGCCGCTGCGCGCCGTAGTAAAATACCAGGCTGCCCGGCCCGCTCACCTGCACCAGCAGCGCCGGGGGCGCGGCCGATGGCACCAGGCGCGGCCCATCGCCGCCCCGGTCCCACACGTGCTCACTAAATAGCATGCCCCAAATACGCAGCTCCTGGCCGCTAGCCTCTACGGCCAGCAGGCTGCCGGGCGGCTGCACGGCCGGGCTCAGGCGGCGTAATTCCTGCTCGTTGTAGGCCCGGGGCGTGCCGAAGCGCACAAAGTGGAAGTCGGTAAGCGCTACCGGCCGGGCTTCGAGCTGCGCGGCGGTGGCCAGGGCCACGTTGGCCTCTACCGCCCGGCCTTCCTCAAACAGCAGGCTGGCCTGGTAGAGCACCGAAATAAAATCGGTGAGCACGGCGGGCGCGGGCAGCGGCGCGGCGGCGGCAGGCCAGCACGCTTGCAGGGCCTCGGCCAGGTCTTGCGGATAGTAATGCGCGGTCATAAAAAGTCGGGCTAGCCGCTGTAACGCTCGCCAGTAGCTTGCTGCTACCAAATGTAGGCCGACCACCCTAGCCAGCCCTGGCTAGTGCCCTACCAGCATACACAAAAGCGGCGGCGCAAAGCGAATAACTCGCTCCACGCCGCCGCCTGGCTGTTGACTAGCCTTTCGGCGCTAGCCCTTCGCCGTGAGCGTGATGTACGGAATGATGCACTCCTCCAACGACACGCCGCCGTGCTGGAAGGTGTCCTTGTAGTAGTTCACGTAGTAATTGTAGTTGTTGGGGTAGGCGAAGAAATAGTCGCCTAGCGTGAAGACGTAGGCCGTACTCACGTTTTCGCGGGGCAGAAAAATGCTCTCCGGCTTGCGCACCACGTAAATGTCGCGGCTCTCGTCGAAGCCCAGGTTGCGGCCGTGCTTGTAGCGCAGGTTGGTATTCGTATTGCGGTCGCCCACAATCTTATACGGGCGCTTTACGCGGATGGTGCCGTGGTCGGTGGTGATGATGAGCTTACCCTTTTTCTCCGAAATAGTTTGCAGCATCTCGTAGAGCGGCGAGTGCAGAAACCACGAGCGGGTGAGGCTGCGGTAGGCGCTTTCGTCGGCGGCCAGCTCGCGTATCATCGCCATATCGGTGCGGGCGTGCGAAAGCATATCCACAAAGTTATAGACGATAACGTTGAGCTTATAGTTGTTGTGCAGGTTGCTCATCTTGCCCAGCAAGTCCTTGCCGGCCTGCAAGTTGGTTATCTTGTGGTAGCTGTGCTTGGCCTTTTGGTTGTTGCGCTGGAAGTTGATTTCCAGGAACTCGGCCTCGTGCAGGTTCTTGCCTTCCTCATCCTCGTCCCACACCCACAGGTTGGGGTATTTTTTTTGAATATCACCGGGCATCATACCCGCGAAGATGGCATTGCGGGCGTAGGCCGTGGTGGTGGGCAGAATGCTGTAGTACAGCTCCTCGCTATCCACCGTAAACAGCTCGGCAATAATAGGTTCGAGCACTTTCCACTGGTCGTAGCGCAGGTTGTCGATGAGCACGAAGTACACCGGCGTATCGCCGGTCTGCTTCATCAGCGGAAACACTTTTTCCTTGAACAACTGGTGCGACATCATGGGCGCGTCCTTATCGCGGCCGTTCACCCAATCCTCGTAGTTCTCAATGATGAAGCGGCCGAAGTAGGTGTTGGCCTCGTCCTTCTGCATGTTGAACACCTCGGCCATGCTCTTGCCTTCGGTTTCATTGATTTCCAACTCCCAGTAGGTCAGCTTCTTGTACACATCTACCCACTCCGAGGGCGAGAGGCGGTCGGAGAGCTGCATACCCAACTGGCGGAAGTCGCGCTGGTAGCCCGAGTTGGTAGCTTCGGTCACCAAGCGCTTGTTATCCAGCACTTTTTTCACCGACAGCAGAATCTGGTTCGGGTTGACGGGCTTGATGAGGTAATCGGCAATTTTAGCGCCGATGGCGCCCTCCATAATGTGCTCCTCCTCGCTCTTGGTAATCATCACCACGGGCACCGTGGGGCGCACCACCTTGATTTCGGTGAGCGTTTCGAGGCCGGTGAGGCCAGGCATATTCTCATCCAGAAAAACTAGGTCGTACGAGTTTTCCTGCACTTCTTCCAGCGCATCGGCGCCCGAGTTTACGGGCGTCACATCGTAACCTTTCTCCTTGAGAAACAGGATATGCGGCTTGAGGAGGTCAATTTCGTCGTCGGCCCAAAGAATGGAGTATCGTTGCATAAGCAGGGGCGCCAAGGCAGGCTTCGCGCGGTGGGAAAATGGGTAAGCGGTAGCGTTCTTAACGGCGGCTGGCCCGCCCCTAGTATGCCGGGGCGTAGGCGGGCCGTCCGTAGCTTTACCGCAAAACCGGGGTTTGGGTTCTTCAAAGCGCCGCTTAGTCGGCCAACCTGCCCCAAACCCCGGCCAACGCCCCCTAGCCTACCCCCGGGCCGCGCCTTGCTTGCGATGAATAAAAAGAAGATTTTCAACGACCCCGTGTACGGGTTCGTCACGGTGCCCACCGAGCTGCTGTTCGACCTCATCGAGCACCCCTACTTTCAGCGGCTGCGCCGCATTCAGCAGCTAGGGCTCACTAACTTCGTGTATCCCGGGGCGTTGCACACGCGCTTTCACCACGCGCTAGGGGCCATGCACCTCATGCAGCTGGCCCTGCGCACGCTCAAGGACAAGGGCGTGAAAATATCGGCCGCTGAGGGTGAGGCTGCCCAGATTGCCATTCTGCTGCACGACATTGGCCACGGCCCGCTCTCGCACGCCCTGGAAACCAGCATTTTCCAAGACGTGCCGCACGAGCAGCTCTCGCTCTTTCTCATGGAGCGGCTCAACGAGCAGTTTCCCGGCAAGCTGACCCTGGCCATCGAGATGTTCAAGGGCAGCTACGGACGCGAATTTTTCCACCAACTGGTTAGCTCCCAATTGGATATGGACCGGCTCGACTACCTCAACCGCGACTCGTTCTATACCGGCGTGCAGGAGGGCCGGCCGGGCGCCGACCGTCTCATCAAGATGCTGCAAGTGGTGGATGAGCGCCTGGTGCTGGAAGAAAAAGCCGTGTATTCGGTCGAAAACTTCCTGGTGAGCCGGCGGCTCATGTACTGGCAAGTGTATCTGCACAAGACCGTTACGAGCGCCGAGCAGATGGTTATTCGCACCATGCAGCGCGCCCGCGACCTGGCGCGCTCGGGCGTGCACGTGCCGGGCAGCAGCTGCCTTACTTACTTCCTGGGCCGCGCCGTAACCCTAGCCGAGTTTGAGCAGGACGCGCACATTCTCAATCACTTCACGCAGCTCGACGACATCGACATCTGGGCCGCCATCAAGCAGTGGACCAGCCACGAAGACAAGGTACTGAGCTTTCTGGCTAAGAGCCTGCTCAATCGGCAGCTCTTCAAAATCGTCATCAGCCCCGAGCCCTACGACGAGGAGTTTCAGCTCGGCATCGTGGAGCTGATTGCCGAGCAGTTTGGCCTGCCCGCCGACGATGCCCGCCAGCTCATGATAACCGGCCGCCTTAGCAACACGGCCTACGACCCGGCTAGCAACGAAACCATCAATATCCTCACCAAGCTCGGCAAGGTCGTGAACGTGGTGGAGGCGTCGGACCTACCCAATATTCGGGCCCTTAGCCAGAGAGTGCAGAAGTATTACATCTGCTACCCGAAGGAGATTTTGTAAGTGCTACCTGCCACTAACACAACGTGCTAAGACACCTGTCAGGCTGAGCTTGTCGAAGCATCTTGGTCGCACCGTCAGAATAACCCTAGCGGTACGACCAAGATGCTTCGACAAGCTCAGCATAACGTTTCTGTGTAAAATTCGGGTACAGCTGCGTGCTACTTCTGCACAAATTTCTTGCGCAGCTCGGCGATTTGCTCCTTGAATTTCTTATCGGAGTCTATCAAATCCGACACCGTTTGCACCGAGTGGATAACCGTGGCGTGGTCGCGGCCGCCGAAGTGGTAGCCAATGGTTTTGAGCGAATGGTTGGTGTGCTCCTTGGTGAAGTACATGGCCACCTGCCGGGCCGTAACTATTTCTTTCTTACGGGTTTTCTCCTTCAGTAGCGCCACGGGCACGCTGAAGTAGTCGGCCACCGTTTTCTGGATGAAGTCCACGTTCACCTCGGCTTCTACCTCCTCAATAATGTGGCGCAGGGCGCCTTTGGCCATTTCGAGGTCGATATCGCGGCGCGTGAGCACGCTCTGGGCCAGCAGCGTAGTGAGCACGCCTTCAAGCTCGCGCACGTTGGTGGGCACCGAGTGGGCCAGGTACTCCACTACCTGCGGGGCGATTTCCATGCCGTCCTGCTGCGCCTTGTTCTGGATAATGGCGATGCGCGTCTCGAAATCGGGGCTTTGCACGTCGGCGGTGAGGCCCCATTTGAAGCGCGAGAGCAGGCGGTCTTCCAGCCCTTGCAGCTCGCGCGGGGGGCGGTCGCTGGTCATCACAATCTGGCGCCCGCCCTGGTGCAAGTGGTTGAAGATGTGGAAGAACATCTCCTGGGTCTTGCCCTTATTGGCCAGAAACTGCACGTCGTCGAGGATAAGCACGTCGACGAGCAGGTAGAAGTTGGCGAAGTCCTGCACGGCGTTGCGCTGCAGGCTTTCGATAAACTGGTTGGTGAACTTCTCGGCCGAGACGTAGAGCACGAACTTCTCCATGTTCGTGGCCTTGATGTGGTTGCCGATGGCCTGCACGAGGTGCGTTTTGCCCAGGCCCACGCCGCCGTACACCATCAGCGGGTTGAAGGCGGTGGTGCCGGGCTTGTTGGCCACCGCGAGGCCAGCCGAGCGGGCTAGCCGGTTGCAGTCGCCCTCCACGTAGTTATCAAAGGTATACGTGGTATTGAGCTGCGAGGGCACGATGTTGCGGTCCATCGTTTTCACCGCGTCGAAGGGGTTGCGCAGCGTGGTGGCGGCTACCTGGGCGGCCGTGGCCGTGTTGCCGCCGGGCACCAGGTGGCGGGCCGCCGGCGTGGGCCGGCTAGGGGGCTGCACGCCGCCGGGCGCGGTGCCGTACTGGGGCCGCTCGGGCGGGGCGGCGTTGTTGGGGGCGGCCTTGCGGGTGGGCGGCAGGTGCATGGTTTTGGCCGAGGCCTGGGCGTTGCCCTGGTCTACTACCACGCTGTATTCGAGGCGGCCTTCGGGGCCTAGCTCCTGGTAAATGGCGCGCTTGAGTTCCTCCACGTAGTGCTCTTCGAGAAACTCGTAGAAGTACACGCTGGGCACCTGGATGGTGAGGACCTTGCCCTGTAGCTCGACCGGCGAAATGGGCTCAAACCACGTGCGGAAACTCTGCTCGCCCACCTCGGCGCGGATAACACGCAGGCAACTGGCCCAAACGGTGCGGAAATCCTGCGACATGGAGGTGAAAAAAAACAAGCTTGGGCGAAGGGCCCGCAACGAAAAAAAGCCCTCCAAGTTGGGCCGGTAACGTAACCGGCCCGACTTGGGGGGGACAAATTTGCGCATAAAGCAGCAGACAAAAAAGCCGCCAAAAGCTTGCTTTTATCGGCTGGCTAGCAGGTAGCGCCCACGGGCAGCACCAGGGCGCCGGTGGCGCGCACCGGCTGGGCACCGCGTCGCAAATCATAGTCGATGCGGCCCAGGTTGATGCCCGACCAGCCCACTTGGTTGATGAGCGTGACGTGGCCGGCCGGCCCCGTAATGGGCTCGGGCGCGGGCATAAAGGTGTGGGTATGCCCCCCCAGAATGAGGTCGATGCCGCCCACCTGAGCGGCCAGCTTGCGGTCGTCAAGCTTCTCGCTCTCATACTTGTAGCCCAAGTGCGAGAGGCAGATAACCATGTCGCAGTGCTCGCGCTCGCGCAGCTGCTGCACCTGGGCCTTGGCCACCGTTACGGGGTCGAGGTACTGGGTGGCGCCGAAGTTTTTGTCGGCCACTAGGCCCTTCAACTCGATGCCGAGGCCAAAAACGCCGATGCGGGCGCCGCCTTTCTCAAAAACTTTGTACGGGGCGAATTTACCGGCCACTGGCGTGCCCGAAAAGTCGTAGTTGGCGATGAGAAACGGAAAGCCGGCGTTGGGCAATTGTTTTTGCAAGCCTTCGAGGCCGTTGTCGAAATCGTGGTTGCCGAAGGTGCTGGCGTCGTATTTCATGCGGCTCATGAGCTTGTACTCGATTTCGCCCAGGAAGAAGTTGAAGTACGGCGTGCCCTGCCAGATGTCGCCCGAGTCGAGCAGCAGCACGTTGGGCTCCTGCTTGCGGATGCTGTCGATGAGGGCCTCGCGCCGGGCCATGCCCCCTAGCCCGGCCCACTGCGGGGCATTGTCGGGAAAGGGCTCGATGCGCGAGTGCATGTCGTTGGTGTGCAGAATAACCAGCCGCGACGAGCTGCCGGCGGCGTTGGCCACGAGGCTGGGGCCGAGCAGGCTCAGGCCGGCGGTACCGAGGATGGATTTTTGGAGGAAGGAACGGCGCTGCATGAGTTCAACTAGCTTTTTACTTTGAATTTACGCTTACCAATGGCTGTCATGCAGAGCGTAGCGAAGCATCTCGCGTGCTGACGTCTACAAACGTTAGAAATTACTACACCACGCGTGATGCTTCGCTACGCTCTGCATGACGAGTATTGGCGCTATCAGTTACCTGGCCGCACCCGGCCCTCGACCCTAGCCGTAACCGGCTGGCCGGCGGCAGTGAGCGCCTTGATGTGGTCGATGATAACGGTGCGCAGCAGCAGCCCGGTGTGGCGCAGCTTGGCGGCCTTGAGAAACTCCATGTGGTCGCCGCCGCCGGCCAGGTAGTCGGAGAGCGCGATGCGGTAGGTTTTGGCGGGGTCGAAAGGCTGGCCGCCGATGAGAATCTGCTGCGGCTTTTTATCGGGGCCCACGGCGTAGGTGGCGCCCGACACGGCCATGCCGATGGGCGCCGAGTAGTCGAACAGCTGCTGCACCACCGGGCCGGGGGCCTCCAGCACCACCAGCTCATTCTCGAACGGCATAAGCTCGAAGGCATTGCCAATGGTGATGGGGCCGGCGGGCAGCGCGTTGCGCATGCCGCCGTTGGTCATCACCCCTAGCTCAATGGTTTCGCCCTTGAAATACTGGCTGGCGGCGGTGCGCTGCAAGTCGGCCACGAAGTTGACGATGGGGTTCTCGCCGGGATTTTTGCCCAGCGCCACCGGGGCCTGGCCAATGACCTGCTGCATCTGCTTCTCGACCTGCTCGTGGAAGGGCCGGATGTAGTCGGCCGCGCCGGCATCGGGCACAATGGCGCTGCCCACGGGCTGGCTGGTGGTGGCCGGCAGGTGGGCGGTGGCTTGCAGCGGACCGCGCTGGCAGGCGGTGGCGAGGCTGCCTAGGGCCAGCGCAACTAGCACTGCCCGGCGGCGCGTTTCAACGAAGTGCATCGGCAATCGATAGTAGAAGACGGAAAGAGCCCGCAAAGGACGGACAATTTGCCGCAAAGTTGGCTAGCGGAGCTTGGTTTTCCGGAAGCGAGCCCCAGCCCCGGCCCGGCCCGCAGGCTGGGTCAGGGCTTGCTTACATCCAGGCCCAGCAGCACGGAGAAATAGGTAATCGGCGACGCCACTCCCGTGTAGTTGCTCAGGCCATTGGAGGTAGCCACCCGGGCCAGGAGCGCCAGGCGCCGCTCGCCGATAACGGGCACGCTCAGCCCGGCCCCGGCTTGCAGGCCAAACTGGTTGTACTGCACATCGCCTTCGGCGAAGTACGGGAGGCTAACGAGCGCTCCGGTTCCGGTTTGCACGCTAAAGGTCGATTTTGTCTGCCAGAGCCGGTGATATACCCCGCCGGCCTCTATAAAGGGCCGCAGGCGCGGGCTGCGCATGAGGGTGTAGCGCAGCATAATGGGCACGTGTATATACTGCAGGTCGAAGTGGTAGTTATTAACGCGCTGGGTGGGCAGGGCCGCCGTGTTCGGAATACCCGCGTACTCGCCATCGTACACCTCGTGGGCATATGTAGCTTCCAGCCGCACGCTCATGGTGCGCCGCGTGTGGGGCAGCGCCAGGGTGAGGCCCAGCCCGGCCACGGGGCTGGCCTGGTGCAGCGGCGGCGCCAGCTGAAAAAAGGAATCGCCGCCGCTCAGCTTCATAGTGCCAGCCTGGTAGCCGGCCAGCACGCTCAGCACCGCGCCCGGCCGCCGGGCGGGGGGTGGGGCCGCCACGGCCGCCGGCCCGCCCACGCAGGCATTGTACTGCGTGATGACCCGCGCCAGGGCCGCCTGCTGAAAAGACAGCTGCGGCAGCTGCACCTGCACGGCGGGGCAGGCGCGCAGGGCGGCAGCCAGCGTATCGCGGTAGAGCGAGCGAGTTTCGTAGGTATCCGGCCCGTTGCCGAAGGTTTTTTCGCGCCGCTCCGCTAGCTCCCGCAGGCGGGCGCCGGGGGCGCCCACGGCCACAAAGTAGCGCGTGTGGCCGGGCTGGTCGCGGCTGCTGTAGAGCTGCGCCGGGCCGGGCACCAGCACTTCCAGAAACAGCTGCTGCGGGGCGCTGGCCCCCGCAGCCGGGTCGGCCGGCGGCACGGCCCGCGCCCGGTAGGTGGCGCCGTGCACGATGCCGTAGGCCCGCAGGCTGGCGGGGGCATAATCGGTAATGGGGCCGGTGGCGGCGGGGCGAAAGCGGCACAACACGCTGTTGCGCCGGGCGCTTACCTCCTGCACCTGGCCGCGCACCGTATCGCCGGCCAGCGTTACCACGTAGCCGGGCTGGTAGCTGGCTTGCGCGTAGGCAGTGGTAGTAATAGCAGCCAGGGCTAGCAGCGCGCTCCCGATAAAGTAGTTGTTTTTCATATAAAAATTCAATGCTCCTATAAAGCAAATCCGACAAAGATAGCGTGCCCTCCGCCCGCCGGCAAGCAGCCGCGTATGCTAGGGTGCATGGTATCTTGCGGGGCCTGCGGGCGGGCGCCACCGCCGCGCTGCCCGCGGCCCACTTGCTTATGACTGACTCTTCCCTGCCACCTACCCCACCCGTTTCTTTTCCCGAGTTTGCGCCCGTCACTACCGCCCAGTGGCAGGCCCAGCTAGCCCGCGAAGCCAAGGGCGCCGACCCCGCCAGCCTGCGCTGGACGCTGCCCGATGGCCTGGTGGCCGAGCCTTTTTACCACCGCGAGGCCCTGGCCACCCTGGGCGGCGCGCCCGCCCCGCTGCCGCCGCGCCCCACTTCCTGCCGCAACGTAGTGGCCCTAACGGTGCCGGCCGGCACCGACGGCCGCCTCCAGATAGAGCAGGGCGCCGATGCGCTGGCCCGCGGGGCCGAGGGCCTGCACTTTTTATTTCATACCGACCCCGTAGCCTTTGCCGTGGCCGAGCTGGCCGAGCGCCTGCCCCTGGCTACCACCTGGGTGGGCTACACCGTGCTGCACAGCCCTGACGCACTACTGGAGCGCCTGCGCACGGCCGGCAATGGCCAGCCGCTGCAAGGGTTTCTGCGGTTTGCGCCCACGGCTGTGCCCGAGGGGGCCGAGCTGCTGCCCTTCCGCACCATGCTGCGGCGCTGCCTGGCGCTGGCGCGCGACTGGCCCGAGTTTTCGACCCTAGCCGTGAACGGGACGTATTTCGGCAACCGGGGCGCAACGCTCACGCAGCAGCTGGCCTTCAGCCTGAGCACCGCCGCTGCCATGCTGGCCGAGCTGCCCGACGAGGCCAGCGGCCTTACCCCGGCCGACGTGGCGCGGGCCATCCACCTCGATTTTGCCATCGGGCCCAGCTACTTCCCCGAAATGGCCCGGCTGCGGGCGGCGCGCCGGCTGTGGGCCACGCTGCTACACGCCCACGGGCTGCCGGCGGCGGGCGCGGCCGCGCTGCCCATTCATGCCACTACTTCGACCTGGACGCAGACCACCCTCGACCCGCACACCAACCTGCTGCGCCATACCACCGAGGCCATGAGCGCCGTGCTCGGCGGGGCCGACTCCATTCAGGTGGCGGCTTTCGACTGCCTCTACCAGGCGCCCAACGAGTTTAGCGCCCGGCTGGCCCGCAACCTGCCCGTTATCCTCAAAGACGAGGCCCACCTCGACTGGGTGGCCGACCCGGCCGCCGGCTCCTACTTTCTCGAAACCCTGACCGACGAGCTGGCCCGCGCCGCCTGGACCGAGTTTCAGGCCCTTGAGGCCCAGGGCGGCATGCTGCACGCCCGCGCCCGCGCCCTGGAAGCCGTGAGCCAGGCCGGCCTCGAAAAATTCAAGCGCATTGCCACCGGGCAGGATGTGGTGGTGGGCACCAACCGCTTCCAGAACCCGAACGAGAAGTTCGATTTCCAGCCCAAGCAGCTGCTGCGCTCGCGCGACTTCGACACCACCCGCGCCACCTACCCCAGCGAGGTGCTGCGCTTGGCCACGGCCCTGCACTTCGAGCGCCGCGCCAACCAGGACAAGCAGGCCACCCTCGTGCTGCTGGGCGGCGCCCGCGTAAACGAGGACATCGCCGATGCCTTCTGGCACCTGCTGCACCCTAGCGAGCGCGCGGCCGCGCCGCCCGCGTCCGACATTGCCCCCGAGTCGTACTCGATACTGTTTTCCAAGCCCGAGGAAGCCACCCTCATGTACGCCCGCCCCGAGCAGTTCGACCACCTGGCGCGGGTGGTGCAGCAGGTGCCCGCCGGCCACGTCTTCGACGTGCCCGCACTCATCACCTCCGACCTGGCTACGCTGCTGGAGGCCGTGCGGGTGTTCGGCTTCAAAGAATTTGTGGTGGAAGGCCACCGCACGGAAGAGGTATTGGCCAGGCTGCAAGGGCGGTAAAAACGCCTGTCATTGCGAGGAGGAACGACGAAGCAATCGCACCCGAACGGCTCGTTGAATCCTCGTTTTGATGCGATTGCTTCGTCGTTCCTCCTCGCAATGACAACCGGATACGTTAGTAATTTCTATGAATTCCCGCCCCGACTTTTCCACTATTGCCTACGACGCCGCTAGCCTCCGGCCCGCGCCCAAGCCCACCGATTACCCCAGCGCCGGGCCGGCCGTGTACACGGCTGCCGAGGTGGCGCACCTGCCGCACCTGGGCTTTGGTGCGGGCATAGCCCCTTATCTACGAGGCCCTTATGCCAGCATGTACGTG
Source organism: Hymenobacter cheonanensis (assembly GCF_030581075.1). Taxonomy (GTDB): domain Bacteria; phylum Bacteroidota; class Bacteroidia; order Cytophagales; family Hymenobacteraceae; genus Hymenobacter. Next base: position 206,858 of record NZ_JAUQSW010000008.1, on the reverse strand, counting down.
CGCTCGCCCTGGACCGTGCGCCAGTACGCGGGCTTTTCCACGGCCGAGGAGTCGAACGCCTTTTACCGGCGCAACCTGGCCGGCGGGCAGAAGGGCCTGAGCGTGGCCTTCGACCTGGCTACGCACCGGGGCTACGACTCGGACCACCCCCGCGTGGTGGGCGACGTGGGCAAGGCCGGCGTGGCCATCGACTCGGTGGAGGACATGAAAATCCTGTTCGACCAGATTCCGCTGGGCGAAATGTCAGTTAGCATGACCATGAACGGGGCCGTGCTGCCGGTGCTAGCCTTCTTCATCGTGGCGGCCGAGGAGCAGGGTGTGCCACCCGAGAAGCTGACGGGCACGATTCAGAACGACATTCTGAAGGAGTTTATGGTGCGCAACACCTACATCTACCCGCCCGCGCCGAGCATGCGGCTCATCGCCGACATCTTCGCCTACACGGCCGAGCATATGCCCAAGTTCAACAGCATCAGCATCTCGGGCTACCACATGCACGAGGCCGGCGCCACTGCCGAGCTGGAGCTGGCCTACACCCTGGCCGATGGCTTGCAGTACGTGCGCGCCGGGCTGGCGGCGGGCCTCAAGATTGACGACTTTGCCCCGCGCCTCTCCTTCTTCTGGGGCATCGGCATGAACCACTTCCTGGAAATTGCCAAGCTGCGCGCTGGCCGCCTGCTGTGGGCCAAGCTCATCAAGCAATTCGAGCCCAAGAGCGAGAAAAGCCTGGCCCTGCGCACGCACTGCCAGACTTCAGGCTACTCGCTCACCGCCCAGGACCCCTTCAACAACGTGGCCCGCACCACCGTGGAAGCCCTGGCCGCGGCCCTCGGCGGCACCCAGAGCCTGCACACCAATGCCCTCGATGAGGCCCTAGCCCTGCCCACCGACTTCTCGGCCCGCATTGCCCGCAACACCCAGTTGTATTTGCAGTACGAAACCGACATCACCAAAGTAGTAGACCCCTGGGGCGGCTCGTACTACGTGGAAAGCCTCACCGCCGACCTCGCCAACCAGGCCTGGGCCCTGATGGAAGAAGTGGAGGCCCTCGGCGGCATGGCCGCGGCCATCGAAACCGGCCTGCCCAAGCTGCGCATCGAAGAAGCCGCCGCCCGCAAGCAGTCGCGCATCGACACCGGCCAGGAGGTGATTGTGGGCGTCAATAAATACCTGGCCCCCGAGGGCGAGGCCCCGCTCGACGTGCTGCAAATCGACAACGACGCGGTGCGCGAAAGCCAGGTAGCCCGGCTGCAGAAAATCCGCGCCGAGCGCGACAATGAGGCGGTGCAGGCGGCCCTGGCCGCCCTCACCGCCGCCGCTACCGACACTTCCCAAAACCTGCTGGCCCTAGCCGTGACCGCCGCCCGCGCCCGCGCTACCCTTGGCGAAATTTCCGATGCGCTCGAAGCGGCCTGGGGCCGCCACCAGGCCACCAGCCGTACCGTGCAGGGCATCTACCAGCAGGGCATGAGCGACAACGCCGACTTTGCCCAGGCCCGCCGCGCGGCCGAGGATTTCGCCGCCCGCGAGGGCCGTCGCCCCCGCATGCTCGTGGCCAAAATGGGCCAAGATGGCCACGACCGCGGTGCCAAAATCATCGCCACTTCCTTTGCCGACGTGGGCTTCGACGTGGATTTGGCGCCCCTCTTTCAAACCCCCGCCGAGGTAGCCCGCCAGGCCGTGGATAACGACGTGCACGTGGTGGGCGTGAGCAGCCTGGCCGCCGGCCACAACACGCTGCTGCCCCAGCTCATCCATGAGCTAGCCCAAGAAGGTCGCCCCGACATTCTCGTCATCGCCGGCGGCGTCATTCCGCCCCAGGACTACCAGCAGCTCTACGACGCGGGCGTGGCCGGCATCTACGGCCCAGGCACCGTGATAGCCAAGGCCGCGCTGGAAATTCTAGGCAAGCTTTAATCACCCGCTATTTTTCTTTGTCCCTCATGGAAAATCCTGCTGCCCCCGCCCCCCCGGCCGCTGCTCTGCTCGAACGCCTGAGCCAGCAACTCACCACCTCCGCCACGGCCCAGGCCGTGTATGGCACGCCCGTCGAGCGCGACGGCATCACGGTCATTCCGGTGGCTAAGGCCAGCTACGGCTTCGGCGGTGGCGGGGGTAGCGGCACGAAGGAAGGCAAATCTACCGGCGGCGGCCTGGGCGCCGGGGCCGGTGTGCTGCTCACGCCCGTGGGCTACATCGAGCTGCGCGAGGGCCGCAGCCGCTTCCGGTCCATTCAGCCCTCGGCCCTGCCGCTGGTGGCGGTGAGCGGCGCTATTGCCTGGCTGCTATTAAGGAGTGTACCCAAGTTGCTGGGTGACCGGCGCGGGAAGTAGTTTACCTAATTTTTGATTCTGGCTATTTGATTGAACCATCGCTTTCTCTACGCCTGAGCTATAGGCACCCCGATAACTAGAGATACACTTGGTACTTTGAAAGAACAAAACCGCTTTTCAACTTATATTCCGCAACTCTGACTTACACATCGAGCATTTTTTAACAAAACGACTTTTATGCATAATTCTTCAAACAAACCCCAAAGTTTTGAAAATAATATTGCTGAACGAATTAAGAGAGCTGTGGAAAAAGCTCAGGCAGTGATTCTAAGTGATTCGCAGCAAGTTGATGATGCGCCAAAGATTGCACAACAGATAATAGACTCTGAGTTCCCTCATGCGAAACTAAGCATAGAGGAGGGAGTAACGAGACCTTCTCAGCATGAGAATATTCCTCTTTCTAAGCTAGGAAGCGGTACGGTTGGGGGCTTAAACCTACGTGACGTACTACGTAAGACATGGACGATTAATGGGCCCTCGACATTTTCTTCTTATATTAAACATAGCAACTATTTAACCTCTTATAAGGATAGTTCTATTACGGTAGAAATTCTACTCCAAAATGGCGGCTTAGATAGCTTAGAAGTTCGACAGGAAAAGAAGAAAGAACTTGACTTAATAAGTCAGGATTTGCAGCGTCAGGTTGACGCTATCAATGATAGAATAGCATCAATTAGAATGCAATTACTTCCTGAAGCAATTACGACTATCACTAATGTATTGCAGAGACAGTATAACGCGCAGCAGAAGCAGAAAAGGCTTGATGACTTTTTTAACCTTTAATACCTCACAGCAGAAAGACTCATTGTTTTCAATGAGTCTTTTTATTAAAAAATTCCGCAGACCCATGCCCCTCTTCGCCGACCTCGACCGCCTCAAGGCGGAGTTGGATGCTCTGCGCCCCCTCGCCCCCGAGCAGGAGCAGCGGGTGCTGCAAAAGTTTCGGCTCGACTGGAACTACCACTCCAACGCCATTGAGGGCAACTCGCTGACGCTGGGCGAAACGCGCTCGCTGCTGCTGCACGGCCTCACGGCGGAGGGTAAGCCGCTGCGCGACCACCTCGACATCAAGGGCCACGACGAGGCTGTGCGCGGGCTCGAAGAGATTGTGCACGACGACCGGCCCCTCACCGAGCAGTTCATCCGCGAAATGCATCAGGTGCTGCTCGGCGACGAGCACTACAAGCCGGCCTACACGGCTACTGGCCAGCCCACGCGCCAACGCATAGTGCCCGGCCAGTACAAAACGAGCAGCAACAACGTGCGCACGGCCACCGGCGAAACCTTCTACTTCGCCAGCCCCGAGGAAACCCCGGCGCGCATGAACGACCTTCTTATCTGGTATCGCGAGGAGGTCGAAGCACCTACGCTGCACCCCGTAGCCCTAGCGGCGGAGTTTCACCATCGCTTCGTCAGTATCCATCCGTTTGATGATGGCAACGGCCGCATGTCGCGCCTGCTGATGAACCTGATTCTGATGCGGCACGGCTACCCCATCACCGTTATCAAAGCCGACGAAACCACCCGCAACCGCTACCTCGCCGCCCTCTCCGAAGCCGATGCGGGCGAGCCGGAACCGTTTCTGCGCTTCATCATCGAAAACGTGGAAGCCTCGCTGCGGCTGATGATTCGGGCGGCGAAGGGAGAATCTATTGACGAGCCAGATGACTTAGATAAGAAGTTGGCACTGTTGAAAAAAACTCTTGACCGGGAGGATAGTCCAGAATTTGGCTGGAATATTCAGACTAAGATAAAGCTTTACAATAGCTTTCTCAAACCTTGGCTTGACAATTTATTAGAGCAGGTATCAAAGTTTGATTTTGCTTTTTTAGAAAAATCTTTTTCTATTTCTTTATTCGATGAAGGCTCACCATTTCCAGAAGAAATTGAACTACTTAAATTAACGTCTTTATCAGAATCCATCGCTGGCATTTTCATTAATGATAGAAGCTTTTTTAATGATTTTGAATTAACTATTAAATGGAAAGCTTTCAGGCAAAAATTTAATGATTTTGATTTAAGTCTAAGCTTTGATTTTACGTTCGGCAAAGCATCATTCAAAATCCAAAGCCGCCTATACACTCCTAGTCAAAAAGACCGGAAGCAGACCTTAGAACTGTTTGAGTTACCTTATAGAAACAATTATAATTATGCCCAAATTCACGAAATCAATTATCAACTAGCCAATAAAGTCTACGACTTCATCGCCGCCAAGCTAGCCGAGGCCGATACGCCACCCGCATAACCCCAGGCCCGCCCTATCCGGTGGGCCTTTTTGCGGCCTGCACCTTTCCTTTGAGCAACTAACCCTTCCGCTACTTATCATGCACTTATTCAGCCAGCTGCTTATCGGCCTGGTGGCCCTTATTCACGCCTATATCGTGTGGCTGGAGATGTTTGCCTGGACCACGCGGGGGCCGAAGGTGTTCAAGTCGCTGCCGGCCGAGCTGTTTCCGGCGACCAAGACGCTGGCCGGCAACCAAGGCTTATACAACGGCTTTCTGGTGGCGGGGCTGGGGTGGGCGCTGCTCATTGCTGCCCCCGCGTGGCACCGCAGCGTGGGCACGTTTTTTCTGGGGTGCGTGGCGGTGGCGGGGCTCTACGGGGCAGCCACGGCGGGCCGGCGCATCTTGCTGGTGCAAACGCTGCCGGCGCTGCTGGCCCTGGCGGCGCTGTGGCTAGCCTAGCCAAGGAGCCCCGAGCCGGCCGCCGGGGCGGGCACCAGCGGCTCGGGGCCATCGACCACGGCGCGGGTTTTGGGTAGGCACTCGGGGTACCGGGCCTGGAGAAAGGCCACCAGCTTTTCTCGTACCTCGCAGCGCAGCTCGAAGGCGATGGAGGCATCGGCGGCGCTGACCAGGGCGCGCAGCTGGATGGTGCGCTCCTGGGCATCGGTGACGTGGAGCAGGGCCACGCGGCCGTCCCAGCGGGGGCTGGCGGCGGCGATGCGGGCCAGCTCGGCGCGCACTTCCTCGACGGGCAGGGTGTAGTCGGCGTAGAAAAAGACCGTGCCCAGCAGCTGCGACGAGGTGCGCGTCCAGTTCTGGAACGGCTTTTCGATGAAGTAATCGAGCGGCAGCACCAGCCGGCGCTCGTCCCAGAGCTTCATAATGACGTTGGTGAAGGTGATTTCTTCGACCCGGCCCCACTCCCCTTCCACCACCAGCACGTCGTCGATGCGGATGGGCTGGGTGAAGGCTATCTGGAAGCCGGCCAGCAGGTTGCTGAGCGAGCGCTGCGCCGCAAAGCCGACGATAACGCTGGCAATGCCCGCCGAGGTAAGCAGGCCCGCCCCGATGCGGCGCACCGTGGCAAAGCTCATTAGCACCAGCGCCAGGGCTACGAAAAAGATGAGCGAGACGCCGATTTTTTTCACAAACTGCAACTGGGTGAGCAGCTTACGCACGGCCAGGTTGTTGTCGCGGTCGAGGCGATAGTGCGCCAGCACCAGGTCTTCGAGCACCTCCATGGCCCGCATCAGCACCCAGGCGAAGGTGATGATGGAGGCAATACCCACCACCCGGCGCACTGCTTCGAGCGGGCCGGGGGCTAGCGGGGCCAGCGGCAGCAGCACCGCCACCAGCAGCACCGGCACGAAGAACGACAGGGCCAGCCCCAGGTGCCGGCACACGGAGGCCGCCAGCGCCGAGCCGGTGCGGCGCTCATAAGCCCGCAACGCCCAAAACAGCCCCACTTTAAGCAGAAACCCGCCCACCAGGCTGCCGCCCATCACAAGCAGGGCAATAAGGCCACCAGGCAACTGGTCGAAAAAGCTAAGCACGTATTCTTTCATAAGCAGCCGGCCGGGGTAGTCGGCCCGGCCCTGGCGTGTACCCGCAGCCCGGTCGAAAGGTTGGTAGCGGGCTAGCGGGGAAGCTTGTTGGTTGCTGGCGCCGGGCAGCGCCTCGCGCCAGCGGCCCTCCGCATCGGCGCCAGCCCAACCTACTTCTGAGGCGCATTTCAATCAAAACCAGCCCCTAGTGGGTTTAGGGCCGAAGTACTTTTCCAATTTCTCTACTCATGGACCTCCAACTCACTCATAAAACGGCGCTCATCACGGGTTCTACGGGCGGCATCGGGCTAGCCATTGCCCAGCGCCTGGCGGCCGAGGGCGCGGCCGTTATCCTCACCGGGCGCACCGAAGCGCGCCTTGCCGAGGCCAGGCAAGCCATTCTGGCCCGCACGCCGGGCGCGCAGGTCAGCGGCGTGGCCGTCGATTTTGAGCAGGCTAGCCAGGTCGAAAGCTTATTGAAGCAGGTGCCCACGGTCGATATTCTCATCAACAACATCGGCATTTTCGAGCCCAAGCCGTTTGTCGAGATTACCGACGCCGAGTGGCTGCGCTTTTTTGAGGTGAACGTGCTGAGCGGCGTGCGGCTGGCGCGGCAGTATTTCCCGCTCTTGCTACAGCAGGGCTGGGGCCGCATCCTGTTCATTTCGAGCGAGTCGGCTATCCAGACGCCGAGCGAGATGATACACTACGGCATGACCAAAACCGCTCAGCTGGCCGTGGCGCGTGGCCTGGCCGAACTCACCAAAGGCACCCAGGTAACGGTGAATTCGCTGCTGCCCGGCCCCACGGCCTCGGAGGGCGTGGAAGAATTTTTGAAGAAGCTGGCCGGCGAGGGCAAAACCCGCGCGGAGGCCGAGCACGAGTTTTTCCGCGATGCGCGGCCCTCGTCCCTGCTCCAGCGCTTCATTGCGGTGGAGGAGATTGCCAACACGGCTGCCTACCTGGTGAGCCCCCTAGCGGCCGCCACCACCGGCGCCTCGGTGCGCGCCGACGGCGGCCTGCTGCGCCAGATTTAGGGCAAACCAAGCTTGCTCCAAGAGGCCGGCCGGGAAAGAATGACTAGCGTGCTTTAGCTTGCGGGCACCTAGTTATTTCTTTCTTACTGCATGAAAAAAACGCTCTACTTACTTGGCTTGCTGCTGGCAGGCGGGCCGGCGCTGGCCCAGAAGCTTAGCCAACCCGTTGTCGGCTCCTACATGGCCGTTAAGGAGTTTAAGCTGCTGCTCAATCAGCCGCTGCTGGTGGTGCTGCCCGAGGCGTTGCCGGCCAACGCCCCCCCCATGCTAGGCCTGCGCACGCCGGCCCAGCGGCAGGCCTACAACCAAAACGCGGCCGCCGCGCAAGCCGCCTGGGCGGCGGCGGCCACGTTCTGGCGCTTGTCGCCGAGCATTACCATTATCAAAGAAGAGGCGCTGGCAGGCCTGGTGGCCGACAAGCAGCAGGCTCACGTGGTGCTCAACCTCGCCCCCGAGTCGCTGAAGCTCTACCACATGGGCAAGCTGGAAAGGGAAACGATGGAAGCCAAAGGCGCCAGCCTGCGGAATGCCCTTAAGCCGGCCGGCTCGGTGGGGCCAATGGGCATGAACCGGCTTTCCGGCACCCCGGGCCTCCCGCCGGGTATGCGCGAGGCGGCTCACCAAAGCCTGTATTGCTACCCCAACGACTACTGGTTTCAGACCTACCACCCCAGCGACCTCATCACCACGGTGCAGCAGCTGCAAGCCTACGTGCAGCAATGCGCCGAGGGCAAGGATGAGGAGGAGATTGCGCGCGCTGCCGAGGCGCGCATCAGCCAAGGCGCGGCGGTACTGCGCAGCAAAACCCTGCTGCTCGACCGCGCGCAGCTAGCCCCCAAGCTAACGGAGGCAGCTATTGCGGCGGCCTACCCCTTTCCGGTACTCGTGACGGACCGGGCCGCTATCGAAACGGCCGTGGCCGCCGCCGACCCGCGCTACCTCTACCTGCACTACGTGGCCGTGAGCAGCGCCGCCAGCCTCACTACGGGGGTCAAGCAGGCGTATCAGGTAGTAGATGTGGCCAATGGTCAGGCTGTCAGCTACGCCACTTTTCGCCAAAAAGACGAAACCCTGGCCGGCACGGTGCAAGACAAGCTGCTGAAGGAGCTAGTGAAGCAAACCGGCGCCAGCAGCCAGTAGCGCGCATAAAACGCGCCGGTGCCAAAGCCCGCTGACCAAAAACCGGCGGGCTTTGACCCGGGCAGCAGGTCGCCGCTCGGTTAGTCTTCCTGCTCGGGGCCGCCGAGCAGCTTCCAGGCTACTTCGTTGCCCTGCTGGCCGGCCAGGTGCAGGGCCGACATACCGCGGTAGTCGTGGATGGAGGCGTCGGCGCCGGCGTCGAGCAGGATTTTCACGATTTCATTACGCCCAAACAGCGTGGCAAACATGAGGGCCGTGCCGCCGTTGCCGTTGCGCAAATCGAGGCTGGCGTGGCGCTCGATGAGCAGGCGCGCAATGTCGGCGTAGCCCTTGAAGCTAACGCCCATCAGGGCCGAGTTGCCGCTGGCATCTTGCAGGTTGGGGTTGGCGCCGGCGTCGAGCAGCACGCGGGCGGCGTCGAGGTGGTTGTCGTAGGTTGCCAGAATGAGGGCGGTGTAGCCCTTGCCATTCTGAGCGTTGAGGTAGACCTGCGGGTTTTGAAGCAGCTCTTTTAGTTGGGCCACATCGCCGCGTCGGGCGGCGTCGTAGAGCAGGTCGTTCAGTCGGGCAGAGGAAGGGGACATAAGTAGGTTGGGCTTCGGAACTGCTACGACAAACCGGGGACCAGGGATGTTTGCGTGTAGGGTAAGCTTTAGTTGCCGGGCGCTCGCATGAGGCTACCTGGCGCCCGGCAAGCTAAAGCTTACCCTACATATTCTTAATGAGTGCGGCGTAGAAGCGAATAACATCCGGGTAAGCGCCGGCGCGCAGGCGCTCGTTGGTGCCGTGCAGGCTTTCGATGGCCACCTGGTTCATGAGCACCGGTATGAAGCGGTAGGTGGCCTGCGGGCAGAGGCTAGCGTAGGCGCGGGCATCGGTGGCGCCCACCACCACGTAGGGCGCCACCAGCGCCCGCGGAAACACGCTCCGGATGGTGCGGTGCAGCGTGGCAAAGGCCGCATTATCGGTGCCCGACACGGGCGTGGCATCGCGCCCCTCACCCACTGTCCGTAGTTGAATTTGGGGGTCGTCGATAATTTCCCGCACCCGGCGCAGCACGGCCGCCACCGAGTCGCCGGGCAGCAGCCGGAAATTGACGGTGGCCGTGGCTCGGTCGGGCAGCACATTATCCTTATCGCCACCCCGCATAATGGTAGGCGCCGTGGTGGTGCGCAGCGCCGCGTTGCCGGAGGGTGTGGCGGCCAGCGTTTTCTTAATCAACGGCCCAAACACCCACTGATTGGCAAACACCAGCCGCTTGCCGAAGGGCACGGCCGGCGCCAGGTAGGCTAGCAGGCCGCTCACGCCCCCATCGAGCCGCGCCGGAAACGGCTGGGCTTCGAGCTTAGCCACGGCGGCGGCCACCCGGCCCACGCTCGTGAGGGCCGGCGGCATGGAGGAGTGCCCGCCCGGCCCGGTGGCCGACAGCTCCAGGGTGAGGTAGCCCTTCTCGCTCACGCCCACCAGGGCCACGGGCTGGGTTAGGCCCGCCACGCCATCGGCCTTCACGAGGCCCCCCTCATCGAGCACCATTTCCAGCTGCGGGTGCTGGGTTTGCAGCAAGGCCGCCAGGGCCGCCGCGCCGCGCCGGCCCTGGGTTTCTTCGTCGTGGCCGAAGGCGAGCAGCACCGTGCGCCGGGGCCGGAAACCGGCGCGCAGCAACGCCTCCACGGCTTCGAGCTGGCCCAGCACGTTGAGCTTGTCATCGAGGGCACCGCGGCCGTAGAGGTAGCCGCCGGCCTGCTGCCCGGCAAAGGGCGGGCGCACCCACTGGCTATCGGTACCGGGCAGCACGGGCACTACATCCTGGTGGGCCAGCAGCAGCAGTGGCTTCAGGGCCGCGTTGGTGCCAGGCCACTCGTAGAGCAGGCCGTAGCGGTTGACTTTCTGCAGCCTGAGACGTTGGTGCACGAGCGGAAACGTGCGTTGCAAGTAGGCCTGAAACTGGTCGAAGGGCAGCGTGTCGGTTTCGGCATACCGGGTGCGCGACACGGTAGGAATGCGCAGCGCCCCGGCCAGGTGGGCCAGCGCCGAATCGGGCACCACAGCCACGGCCGGGGCGGCAGGCACCGCCCCGAGCTGGTGGTTGGGCAGGCGCAGGGTATTGGCGAGCAGCACGGCAGCCAAGCCGATAAGTATCAAAAGCAGGCCGAGTAGAAAGCGACGCATAGGCTTGTTTTTAATTATAAAATTTAAGCAAGTTTGCCCTTTTGACGCTAACCTCACCCCCTAGCCCCCGCCCCTTGGAGAGAGGGGAAGCTAGCTTTTAGTCTTAGGTTCTAGACACTAAACTAGAGCTAGTTCCCCCTCTCCTTAGGGAGAGGGGGCTAGGGGGTGAGGTCCACGCGTTGGGCGTTATCCAGCGAGATACTGCGCTCCATATAGTCACCTTTACCCCACCAGCCGCTGCGCCCAGCGGCCCAGGCCGGGCAACTGCGCCAGCCGCGTACCCAGGTTCATGAGCCAGGGCCGGGTGCCGAGCAGGCGCTGCAAGCGGTAGCTGTGCGCCAGCTGCGGCCCTAGCCGGCGCTGCAGCTCGGCATCGTACTTCGCCATAAACGCGGCGCTGAAATCCTGCTTTGCAACGCATTCGCGCACCTGCGCGGCGGCCATGATGCCGCTGCGAATGGCCAGGTCGATGCCGTGGCCCTGCAAAGGGTCGATGAGCGAGGCCGCGTCGCCGCACAGCAAAAAGCGGGCGCCGCTGGCCGGGCGCTGCCGCCCGCCGCCCATGGGCAGCCCAAAGCCCCGGATGGGCCCTATCTGCTGCGCCTCGCGGAAGCGGCTGGCTAGCCCGGGGTGCGTGGCCAGCTGTTCGAGCAGCAGCTTTTTGAGGTCGATTTTATGCTTGGCTACCAATTCGGAGAGCATACCCAGGCCAACGTTGTAGCGCCCCGCTCCCACCGGAAACAGCCACAGGTAGCCCGCCAGGTGGTTGCGGCTGAAGAAAAACTCGGTGGTGCCGCTCTCCGCACCGGCCACGTTTTCGAAGTAGGCGCGCACGCCGGCGCTGTGGTGGGCGCGGGCCAGGCGGGCCTCGGGCAGCAGCCGGCGGCCCACCACCGAGTTGGCCCCGTCGCAGCCAACGACGAGGCCAGCCCTGATTTCCCGGCCATCGGCCAAGTGCAGGTGGGCGCAGTCGGCAGTTATGGCTATCGTTTTCAGTGCCGCGCTTTCGAGCACTTCGGTGGCCGTGTGCTGGCGCACGAGGGCTAGCAGGGCGGCGTCGAAACTGAGGCGCGGGCTGTTGAAGGTAGGCAGCTTCCAGTGCATATAAAAGCTGCCGCCGCTGGGGGCTACCAGCCGGCTGCGGCGCACATCGTCGCGCGGCTGCAGCTGCCAGAGGGCATCGGTGTAGGCGGGGTCGAGTTGGCGCAACGCTTTAAGGGCGTGGCCCGGCACGGCATCGCCGCACACCTTATCGCGCGGAAAAGTGGCCTTGTCGAGCAGCGCTACCCGCAGGCCGCTGCCGCGCAGGGCCAGCGCGCAGGCCGTGCCCGCGGGGCCGGCGCCCACGATGGCCACGTCGTAGGCAGGTAAAACAGCGGCAGAATCAGACACGTGGTAAAGGTAAAAGGCCGTCGGCTTTTGGCCCGCCCGGCACATTTCTGGCCCCAATAGGATTACCCCAATCAGCCGGGCTAGGCCAGATGCTGATAGGCACCGGAGCCAGCGCCAATTTTTGGCAAGTACCTTGCCTAGGCTCGTATCTGTTTCTTGTATTCTGCCGTTAGCTTAATTCCTATGGACGACCTCACGCATGCCAATTATGGCCTTTCGGCTACGCCCGAAACGCACGCTACCGAAGAAGCCGACAACTCCCTGCCGCGCGCGGTGCTACGCTCGGGCACGCACTTTTTGCTCGATGGCACCTGGCGCTTCGCCATCGACCCCGACGATGCGGGCCTCATCGAGGAGTGGTTTGAGGGCCACGACTACCGCTTCACGGCCCAGTGGCCAGGCTCTATCGAAGAGCACATTGTGCAGGCCCACGCCACCGAGGCCTCGGCCGGCTGGCAGGATAAGGTAGTGGCCTGGTACGAGCGCGAGTTTCCCTTGCCCGAGGTGGCGGGCAGCGGCAATGGCCGCTCGCTTATTCAGCTCACCTTCGGGGCCTGCGGCTACGAAACCCGGGTGTGGCTCAACGGCAAGCTGCTGCGCACCATTGAGGGCGAAGACGTGCACTACGGCGAGTACACCTCCTTCACCTACGAGCTGCCCGAGGCCGACCTGCACCTCATGAACCGCCTCACCGTGCGCATTGCCGACACGATGGATGCCGAAACCACCCGCGGCAAGCAGGAATCGCACGTGTACAAGCGCGGCGGCATCTGGTACCAAACCCACTCGGGCGCCGTGCGCTCGGTGTGGCTGGAGGCCGTGGAGCGCAACCGCCTGCGCTCGCGGGTGGGTGTAGTAAGTACCATTGAGGACCAGTTGGTGCGCTTCAACCTCACGCTGCGCATTCACGACGCGGGCGACTACACCGTGCGCCTGCAAGTGTTTGAGCCCGACGCCGCGCCGGGCGCCGCGCCCCTGGCCACCTCCGATTTTGGGATGCGCCTGGCCGCCGGCCAGCACGAGCAGCGCTTTTCGCTGGAAGTACCCGGCGCCGAAGTCTGGTGCCCCGAAAACCCGCACCGCTACCGTCTCGTGGCCCAGCTCATCGACAATACCGGCTACTCGGCCCAGATTGAGGCGCGCTTTGGCCTGCGCAAGATTGAGGCCCGCGGCCGCAAGGTGTACCTCAACAACGAGCCCATTTACCTCGACGGGATTCTTTACCAGCCCGGCACCGCCACCTACGCCGAGATGCAGCGCCACATGCACGCCATGAAGGCGCTGGGCTGCAACCTCGTGCGGGTGCACATCGCCGGCATCGACCCCCGCATCTACAACCTGGCTGATGAGCTAGGGCTGCTTTTATGGGTAGAGGTGCCTAGCCCCCACAGCAGCACGCCCCGCAGCCGCGAAAACCACCGCGCCGAGCTGCTGCGCATGCTCAGCCTCATGGAAACGCACCCGAGCATTGTCATCTGGAGCCTCTACAACGAGGACTGGGGCGCCCAAGACATTGCCACCAACCCAGCCACCCAGCGCTACATCGTGCAGATGTACAACTTCATGCAGCTGGCGCACCCGCAGTTTCTGGTGATTGATAACGATGGCTGGCACCACATCAGCTACCAGGGCCAATTGAAGAGCGACCTGCTCACGGCCCACCTCTATACCCCCGACCTGGGCCGCTGGCGCGAGCTGCTCGACCGCCTCATCCACGGCGAGCTGGAGGGTACGGCTGCCTTCCCGCTCGTGGTAGGCGACCCGTACTTCTACCGCGGCCAGCGCCCGCTGCTGGTGAGCGAGTGGGGCGGCTTCGGCTTCTCCGACTACGGCGGCCCCGCCGATGCCGAGGCCCGCACCAACAGCATCCGCGATTTCAAGCGCGAGCTGCGCGCCAGGCCCATTGCGGGCGACGTGTACACCCAGGCCACCAACATCGAGGACGAGCGCAACGGCCTCATCGGCTTCCACTCGGGCGAGCTGGAGGTGCCAGCCGGGTTGCTGCACTCGGAACCGGGGCAGCTGGGTTAGCCATCCGAAAGCCTAGCATTCAAGCAAAAGAGCCTCGGCGGGTTGCCGAGGCTCTTTTATTGCGCTCAAGGTTTTTGACTTTGCCTTTTATTTCGCGAATGCGAGTTTGCTCATCCCATTTTATGGGGCGTTAAGCCAGCGTGCCGTCATTCTGGCTCGCGCCAGGAGGGGTTAGACTATTTGCCATCTTATTACACTAATGCTAATTCACTGCAAAAACCCCTGGCTGGCTACCACGCACTATGCGTTCAGCTAGCATTATACACAAACGTTTGTGTGTAGCAGCGCCGCTAACCTACCAGGGTAAAAAAGGCTAACGATTTGAAATTATCCTTCCCATCGATTGGCGAAAGTCTACTAAAAGTTTCCGTACTTGCCACCGGTTTACACAATCGATAATGTGAACTGCCCACTGGCATGAAAAACCTGCTGCTCGCGGCGCTGCTGGCTACTAGTTCGCAGCTCGCGGCCCAAACGCTCTCCCCCCCCATTCCCATCCACGACCCGGTGCTGACGCGCCAGAACGGGACGTACTACCTCTTTGGCACGGGCAATGGCATCACGGTGTGGTCGTCGCAAGACCGGCAGAACTGGACGCCTGAGAAACCGGTGTTTGCCAGCCCCCCGGCCTGGGCGCAGCACGACGTGCCGGGGTTTAAGGAGCACATTTGGGCGCCGGATATCTCGTACTTCAACGGGCAGTACAGCCTGTTTTACTCGATTTCAACGTTTGGCAAAAACCGCTCGGCCATCGGGCTAGCTACTAACAAAACGCTCGACCCAAAGGCAAAAGACTTTAAATGGGTGGACCACGGCGCAGTGATTGAGTCGGTGCCGGGGCGCGATATGTGGAACGCCATTGACCCCAACCTCATCCGCGACGAAAAGGGCACGCCCTGGCTCACTTTCGGCTCGTTCTGGAACGGTATTAAGCTGGTGCAGCTGCGGCCCGACCTCACTGGCCCGGCCGAGCCTGCGCAGTGGCGCACGCTGGCCCGCCGCCCGCGCACGGCCGCCCTCACCGACTCGCTGCCCGGCGACGGCGCCATTGAGGGACCGTTTATTTTTCGGCACGGCGAGTATTACTATTTGTTTACCTCGTTTGACTACTGCTGCCGGGGGCCGCAGAGCACCTATAAGATGATGGTGGGCCGCTCGCGCGCCATTACCGGGCCGTATCTCGACCAGGCCGGCACCCCGCTGGAGCAGGGCGGCGGCACGCTCGTGCTGCAAGGCGATGCCAATTGGTACGGCGTGGGCCACAACGCCGTAGCCACTTTCGATAAGGTTGATTACCTGATATTTCACGGCTACGACGCCCACGACAAGGGCCGCCCCAAGCTGCGCATTGAGCCGCTGGCCTGGAGCCCCGACGGCTGGCCCACCGTGGCCGCCAAGCCCTAGCCGCGCCCGGCCCCGCAACCCTAGCCCGGCCTAAGCGGTTGGTTTATACGTACTACCCGGGGCCCGGCCGGCGCCGTTGCCGGCTAGGCCTCCCTCCTACTTTTCACCCTAGTTTCTTTACCATGAATCCGTTAGTTGACATTCGCCGCTTCGACCAGAGCCTGTGGCTTGACTTTATCAGCCGCAAAGTGCTGCAAAACGGCGAGTTGAAGGCCCGCATCGACAACGACGCCCTGCGCGGCGTGACCTCGAACCCCGCCATTTTTGAGAAAGCCATCGGCGGCTCGGCCGACTACGACGATACCATTAAGGCCCAGGCCCAGCAGGGCAAGTCGGCCGAAGAAATCTACGTGGGCCTGGCCGTGGCCGATGTGCAGGCCGCCTGCGACTTATTCAAAGGGCTGTACGACAGCCACGATAACTCCAGCGATGGCTACGTGAGCCTCGAAGTATCGCCCAAGCTGGCCCACGATACCGACGGCACCATTACCGAAGGCCGCCAGCTGTGGAAGGACGTGAACCGCCCCAACGTGATGATAAAAGTGCCGGCCACGCTTGAATGCCTGCCCGCCATCCGCACGCTCATCTCGGAAGGCATCAACGTGAACGTGACCCTGATTTTCGGACTGGACCGCTATAAGGCCGTGACCGAAGCCTTTATTTCGGGCCTCGAAGACCGAGTGAAAGCCGGCCAGTCGCTGGAAGGCATCGACTCGGTGGCTAGCTTCTTCCTGAGCCGCATCGACGTGCTGATTGACCCGCAGCTGGAAAAAATCGCGGCCGAGGGCGGCGAGAAAGGCCAGCTAGCCCAGTCGCTGGTGGGCGAAGTAGCCATTGCCAGCGCCAAGCAGGCGTATCAGATGTACAAAGAAATCTTCGCCGGCCCGCGCTGGCAGGCCCTGGCCGACAAAGGCGCGAACACGCAGCGCCTGCTGTGGGCCAGCACCGGCAATAAAAACCCGAAGTACGACGACCTGAAATACGTGGAAGGCCTCATCGGCCCGAAAACGGTGGACACGGTGCCGGTCGAAACGATGGATATTTTCAAGGAGCGCGGCAAGCCCGCCGACCGCCTCGAACAAGGCGTAGAGCTGGCCCAGGCCGTGCTGCGCGACCTGCCCAAGGTCGGCATCGACCTGAATGCGCAAACCGAGCAGCTCGAAAAAGAAGGCGTGCAGAAATTTATCGAGCCCTTCGGCAAGCTGATTGACTCGGTAGAGAAGAAGCGGGCCGCTGCTGTAGGCGGCGCCAAGCAGCCGGCGTAGGGCTAGCGAACGTGACGTAATGCCTAAAAAACGACCGTCATGCTGCGCTTGCCGAAGCATCTCTACCGCAACGTTGGATTAGTAACCCCAGCGGTACGAGCAAGATGCTTCGACAGGCTCAGCAGGACGGTCATTTTCTTTTTTAATCTATAGTGACCTAATCTGCAACTAGTTGCCCTAGCCACATGAGAATTTTCTTTACCTGCCTGGCCAGTGCCCTGCTGCTGGCCGCTGGCCCGGCACTGGCCCAAACCGCTAGCCCCGCGCCCGGCGGCAACCCCATTATCAAGAACAAGTTCACCGCCGACCCGGCCGCGATGGTGCAGGGCAATACCGTGTACCTCTACACCGGCCACGACGAGGCGCCCGCCCCGCAGGAGCGCTACGTGATGCACGACTGGCTCTGCTTTTCCTCGACCGACCTGGTGAACTGGACCGAGCACCCGTCGCCGCTGAAAGTCAGTGACTTCACCTGGGCCAAGGACGATGCCTGGGCCTCGCAGGTAATTGCGCGCAACGGCAAGTTTTACTGGTACGCGGCCGTGGAGCACGGCTCCGTGCCAGGCAAAGCCATTGGGGTGGCGGTGGCCGATAACCCGACCGGCCCTTTTAAGGATGCGCGGGGTTCAGCTCTGATTACCAATGACATGACGGAAAGTAAAATCTCGTGGGATGACATTGACCCGACCGTTATCATCGACAAGAAAGGCCAGGCCTATCTGTTCTGGGGCAACACGAACTGCCACTACGCCAAGCTGAAGGCAAACATGACGGAGCTGGATGGCCCCATCCAGACTGTGACCGGGCTGCCGCGCTTCACGGAGGCGCCCTGGGTGCACGAGCACAACGGCTGGTACTACCTGAGCTTCGCCACCGAGTTTCCGGAAAAAATTGCCTACGCCATGAGCCGCAGCCTGGAGGGGCCGTGGCAGTACAAGGGCATTCTAAACGAAATAGCCGGCAACTCAAATACCAACCATCAGGCTATCATCGACTTCAAGGGTAAGTCGTACTTCATCTACCACAACGGGGGCATCAACACGGCGGGCGGCAGCTTCCGCCGCTCGGTATGCATTGACTACCTGTATTATAACCCGGACGGCACCCTCAAGCGCGTGCAAATGACGACGGAAGGCATACAGCCGGCCAAGTAATCCGTACACTGCTTTTTCGCGCTGCTTTTCGCCCACCCGTACTGCCATTGGCCGCCTGGCCGGGGGCTAATGGGTGGGCGTTTTGGTGCGCGGCGGGGCTGGAAACGGTAATTTTGTAAGGGCAAACGCCCACACGCACATAGCTTATGAATGCAACTACGAAGAGCCGGGTGGCGGTGAGCGCCTTCTTTTTCTTACCCGGCTTGTGCTTTGCGAGCTGGGCTTCGCGGATTCCGGACATCAGCGCCAAGCTGGGCATGAACGCGGGGCAGCTTGGGCAATTGCTGCTGGCTATTCCGGTGGGCTCGCTGGCCTCGCTGCCGCTAGCCGGCTGGCTGGTTTCGACCTGGGGCAGCCGGCGCACGGTACTGCTGGCCTCGGTGCTCTACGCCTGCTTTTTACCGCTGCTGGGCTGGGCCGGCAGCTTCTGGACCCTAGCCCCGGCGCTGGCGCTGTTTGGCTTCGCAGGCAACATGCTGAACATTGCCGTAAACACGCAAGCCATTGGCGTACAAGAGTTTTACGGCAAGCCCATCATGGGTTCCTTTCACGGGCTCTGGAGCCTGGCGGGGTTTCTGGGCGGGGCGCTGGGCACGGCGCTCATTGGCTGGCACCAACCGCCGCTGCACCATTTTTTGCTGGTGCTGGTGGTGTGCCTGGGTATTGCGGCCCTGGCGCACAGCTACACGCTGCGCCGTGATGTAAGCAAAGCCGACGAGGGCGGCCCGGGCTTCAGCCTGCGCCACCCCGACCCGTACTTGCTGCGCATCGGGTTCATCGCCTTCTGCGGCATGATGAGCGAGGGCGCTATGTTCGACTGGGCCGGGGTGTACTTCCAGAAGGTGGTGCGGCCCGATGCGGCGCTGGTCACGGCCGGCTACGTGGCCTGCATGAGCACCATGGCGCTCGGCCGGTTTTTGAGTGACTACTTTACCCACCGCTTCGGCACCATCCGCATGCTACAGCTCAGCAGCGGGCTCATTGTGAGCGGCTTGCTGCTAGCCGTGGGCTTCCCGTATCTCATCCCGGCCGTAGCGGGCTTTCTGCTGATTGGCTTCGGCATTGCTTCGGTGGTGCCACTTTCTTATAGCGCGGCGGGGCGGGCTACGTCGGTGTCGCCGGGCGTGGCACTGGCCCTGGTTTCGACCATCGGCTTTCTGGGCTTCCTGCTGGGGCCGCCGCTAATTGGCTTTCTGGCCCAGATTTTCTCCCTACGCACGGCTTTTGGCCTGGTGGCCATTGTGGCAACTGGCATCGGCGTGCTAGCCTCGCTGCCCAACCCGGTGCCGGTGACCGCTCCGCAGGCCGAGCCGGTAGCCTAGAAGCCGTTTGAGCTAGTCCAGATGCTCCCCGATGGCGCGGGGCTCTGCCCCGTGCCGACTATTGGCAGGCCTCTGGCCTGCGGCCGAAGGGCAGGCCGTGCAACGGGTGCCGGCCGGAGGCCGGCGAAGCAGCCGACACGGGGCAGAGCCCCGCGCCATCGATTCCGGGCTGCGAACTACAAAGCTCGCGCCACTGCTTTTCTACCACGCCAGGCGCAGCAGCGAAACCCCGTGGCGCGGCAGCGTGAAATGCAGTACCGTGCGGCCATTTTGCAGGCTGACCGAGGCAGGTGCCGTTAGCTGGGCTAGCTGCCCGGCTTGCTCCAGGCTGGCGCGCTGGGTGGCGCTTACTTGCTGCGGCGAGCCCAGGGCCTGCCAGGCGGTGTAGGCGTTGCTGTGCTCATTGTCAATGCGATAGTGCTGCAGCTGGGCTTTCTCGGTGGCTAGCCCTTGCAGGGTTAGCTCTACCTCGGCAGGCGGGGCGGGCAAGGCGTCGTTGTGATAATTCCAGACCAGCACGGTGGCGGAGTGGGCATCGGCCGTGGCCAGGGCGCTAATGTCGGCGCGCTGGCTTTGGGCCTGGGCCCGGATGTCGGCTACCGTGAGCGCGCCGGGGCTAGTCACGGCCACGCGCGGGCCGCGCATCATGCCTAGCATCCGAAACACGTTGAGCACCGGCTTATCGACGCCGTTGGTGGCCAGGTCGCGGAAGCCGGCAAACCACGGCTGGTTCTCAAACTCGAACGACCAGCTCACGGCGCCTTCCAGGTTCACCTGATACTGGCTAGCCAGCTCGTAGAGGCGGGCGTAGGCGGCGGCCGTGTAGCTCGAATACATAGTGCCGTTGCGGTAGGCGTTTTCGGGGTTGGTTTGCACGCCGCAGGCCGCGCAGCCCTCGGGGTCGTTTTCACCCAGAATAATAGGCAGCTGGCGCAGCGTGGGAAATGAGGCCACGATTTTAAAACCCTCCTCGATGTCGCCAAACTGCGTGCCCATGTTCATGCGCACGTGGCCATCCACGAGCTTGGGCGCGCCCTTGGCGTGGAAGGATATGTAGTCGAGGCGGGTGCCGGTGCGGCCCGTCACGTAGTTTTTACCGCTTACGCAGTGCTGCAAAAAGCCGCGCAGGTAGGCGGCGGCCTTGTCCCAGCCGGGGCCGGTGGTTTCGGGGCCACCCAGAATAGCGGCGGGCAGGGCGCGGTGCACGGCCGCCTCGGTGTAGTCGTAGAGCTGGTTGTACTCCTCGGGCGTGCCCTTCCAGTAGCCGATGTTAGGCTCGTTCCAGAGTTCCCAGCGCCAGGTTTTAACCTCGGCTGCGCCGTAGCGGGCCACGTTGTGCTTCACCCACTGGTACACCAGCTCGCCCCACTTTTTATAATCCTTAGGCGGATAGGCCCAGCCGGTGTAGATGTCGTTGTAATTATCGCCAGGCTTCCAGTAGTGGCGATACGGCACGGGGTGCGTGGACATCGCCTCGGGCATGAAGCCAATCTGGGCAATGGGCTTCATGCCCCGCTTGATATACGCGTCGAAAATCTGGTCCACGATTTTCCAATCGTACACCGCGCGGCCGTTCTTATCCTCGGTGTAGACGTTGGTGGAGCCCCATTTCAGGGCGGCCGTGCCGTCGCCGGTGGTCAGCAGGTTGTGGGCGCGCACGTACACGGGCACCGGGCTCAGGGCGGCCAGCTCGGTGAGGAGCTTCTGGCCATCGGGCATATAGGTATAGTTGGGCTCGTCGTAGCCAAAGTAGGCCCACACCGGCGGCATGGGGCCGAGCGGCTTTGCCACGTCTACGGTGATGACCGTGGGCGCGGGGGCAGTTTGGGCTTGAGCCGCTAGTGGCAGGCTAGCCGCTACGGTTAGCAGCCGCCGACTGAAAGCGGAAAAGGAGATGTGCCGCATAGGATGCTATTATCTAATTCGTTATCAGCAAATAAGCACGTCATGCAGAACGCAGGGAAGCATCTCGCTCGAATCGTTGAGTTAGTACCCCTAGCGGCGCGAGCGAGATGCTTCCCTGCGTTCTGCATGACGTTCTGTATGTTGAGTGGCTCCCGTTGCCAGCCGGCAATGGCTGGCGCTACTTGGCCGCCGTGGCCGCGGCAGCCGGCGGCTGGCTCAACAGGTCGAGGTCGGTGAGCTTTTCGGGAAACCACACCGTCATTTCGCCCCGGCCGCGGTTGGCCCAGGCGTAATAAGGAATGGCCACTAGGGTGCGCGGCGTGGTGCTTACGGAGGTGGCGTCGGCATCGACCAGCACTACCGGCACGGTGGCCGTGAGCGTTTCGACGCCATTGAGCAGGCCCGGCTGGTAGCTGGCCGCAAACTGCGCTGTGGCCGGCACTAAGATATTGCTGGCCTTGCCGTTGTTATCGGCCCACTCGGCGCAGTACATCACCGGGCCGCGCTGCAAAGCCACTTTACCCAAGTCGTCTTTCACGAGCGGATTGGCGTGCACGCGGCGCACTTCCATGGGCAGGCGCACTTCTACCACGTCGTGCTTGTGCCACTTGCGGCTGAGCACGGCGTAACCATTTTTCAGCTGATAGTCAACGGCTTTACCATTCACCCTGATGCTAGCCCGCTGCGCCGTGGGCTGGGCGAAGGTGTACAGATTGGAGGGCATGGCCTCGTTGCGGGCCCAGCCGGGGATGCGCACCAAGAGGTCAAAATCAGCGGCCGAGGCGCTAGGGTCCACCGTAAATTTGAGGCCGCCATCCCAGGGGTAGTTGTTCTCCTGGGTGAGCTGCACTTTCTGCCTGTTCACCGTGAGGTTGGCCTTGCCGCTTACGAAGAGGTTGGCGTACAAGCTTCTACCCTTCTGCGCGTACACGTAGCCGGGCAGCGCGGGCATGAGGCGCGCCAGGTTGGTGGGGCAGCACGAGCACTCAAACCAGCCCGCGCGCGCCGGCTCGGTTTGCGGAAAGCCCAGGCTGTTTTTAATCTGCATGGCGTTGCTGTAGAAGAACGACTTGCCGTCGAGGCCCACACCCGAAATAAGGCCGTTGTAGAGCACTTTCTCCAGCACATCCACGTACTTGGCATCGCCGTGGAGCTGAAACATGCGCTCGTTCCAGAACACGTCGGCCACCGAGGCGCAGGTTTCGTTGTAGGCCGTGGTGTTGGGCAGCTCGTAGTTGGCACCGAAGCGCTCGCCGCCGGGCACCGCGCCGGTGCCGCCCGTCACGTAGAACTTCTTGGCTACCATGTTATTCCAGATGCTATCCACGGCGGTCAGCAGCTGCTTGTCGCCGGTGAGGGCCGCCACGTCGGCCATGGCCGAATAGAGGTATTCGGCGCGCACAGCGTGGCCCTCGGCCTCGGTTTGGGCCACCACGGGCTTGTCGTCCTGCCAGTACGAGCCGTTTTTCCACCCATCCGGGCTTTTGGGGTCGTAGCCTGCATAATGCCCCCTAGCGTCGAGAAAGAACTTGGCCGTGCTCAGATATTTAGGCTGGCCCGTGACGCGGTAGAGCTTCACCAGGCCCATCTCCACAATTTCGTGGCCCGGCGCCACGCTGCGCTTGCCGGGGCCGAAGACCGAGCACACCAGGTCGGCATTTTTGAGGGCAATGTTGAGCAGCGTTTTCTTGCCGGTGGCTTCGTAGTGGGCTACGGCGGCTTCGTAGAGGTGGCCGGCATTGTAAAGCTCGTGGCTCAGCTCGCGCTCCTTACTCCAGCGCTCGGGCCCGGCCCACGGGTGCGGGTGGGCCGGGTCGATGGTGCGGGCCGTGTAGAGGTAGCCGTCGGGCTCCTGGGCCGCGCCTACCTTGGCAATCAGCTCATCTAGGTAAGCCGACAGCTTGGCATCGGGGTACACGCTGAGCGAGTACGAGGCGCCCTCGATGGTCTTGTAGATGTCGGTATCATCGAACGGAAACACCGTGGCAAACTTGCCTTGCCGGGCTGCCGCCATCTCGAAGTTCTTGACCCGGTTGGTGCTCTCGCAGCGCGCAAACGAGGCTGGGATGGTCACGTCGGTAGTTGTTTTGAGGCGCGGCAGCCAGAAGCTGTCCGTGAGCTTTACCTGCGTAAACGGCACGGCCTGAATGGGATAATCAGACTGCTGGGCAGCGGCGGGCAGCACGGCGGCTAGGCCCAGGGCGAGGAGAAAAGGCTTGGTTGGCAGCATAGCGGGCGGGGCTTTTCAGTATGGTTCAAAGTCGTTCGAGCGGGTAACCTCACCCCCGGCCCCTCTCCTTGGGGAGAGGGGAGCCGACCGTTCGCTGGCGTCTGTTGACGACTGGCTCCCCTCTCCCTAAGGAGAGGGGCTGGGGGTGAGGTCAATCGTGTGCTTACTCGGCCGTCACTTCCAGCACGTGGCTGGTCAGCGACTTAGCTTCGGGGTCGCTTAGCACCACGCCTACCTTCTGGAGGTAGTCGCCGGAATAGGTCTGGCCGTTGGCGGCCAGCTCGGATTTCTGGCCGGGCATGAGGTTGATTTCGGTGAGCCGGTAGCGGCGGGCGGGGTCGAGGCCCCGGAGCTTCACCGGCAACACCGTTTCGTGGAAGCGGGTACGCAGGTTGTAGCCAAATACCACCGCTTTATCTTGTTTATCAGCCACGTACAGCAGGGCAGCCTGATTACTCTCGTAGGGTGAGCGCAGTTTGTAGAGGTCGCCCTGCCAGATGACGGGGCTCAGGCGCTTGTAATCCTTCACCGCCTGCTGGCTGAACTGGAACTCGGCGGGCGTCATCTTATCCACTTCAATGTCGTAGCCGAGCTTGCCCATCATGGCCACGTCGGTGCGGAATTTCAGGCTCTGGCCCTTGTTCCATTTCGTGACGTGGCTAGCCAAGGTGTTGGACGGGAAGAAGTTGAGAAAGCCCCACTGAATGTAGACGCGCTCCAGGGCGTCGGTGTCGTCGCTGGGCCAGAACTCGGTGAAGTACTTCAGCCCGCCGTAGTCGGCGCGCGCGCCGCCGCCCGAGCACAGCATCATGGGCACGTGCGGGTACTTCTGGCGCACGCGGTCGAGCACGCGGTAGAGGCCACGCACGTAGTCCACGTAGAGGTGCGACTGGTCCTTACCCAAATGCTGCGAGTACGCATTGGTAATCATGCGGTTGCAATCCCACTTGAGGTAGGCCGCGCCCTGGCTGAGCTGCGCATCCACGATGCCATACACAAAGTCCTGCACCTGCGGATTGGTGAGGTCGAGCACCAGTTGGTTGCGGTAATAGTCCTCGGGCCGGTTGGGCAGCTTCAGCACCCAGCTAGGGTGTTTTTCATACAGCTCGCTCTTGGGGTTCACCATTTCGGGCTCAATCCAGATGCCAAACCTGATGCCTTCCTTGGTGGCGGTTTGCACGAGGTGGCCCACGCCGTTGGGAAGTTTGGACTTGGTGGGCTGCCAGTCGCCGAGGCCCTGGGTGTCGTCCTTGCGCGGGTATTTGTTGCCAAACCAGCCGTCGTCGAGCAGGAATAAATCGACCCCTAGCCGGGCCGCGTCGGCCATCAGGCCATCGAGCTTGGGCTCGTTGAAGTCGAAATAGGTGGCCTCCCAGTTGTTGAGCAGCGTGAGGCGCGGCTGGGTACCGTCGAGGGTGCCACCCTGCTGGCGAGCCCAACGGTGCAGGTTGCGGCTGGCCTGGCCCTTGCCCTGGGTGCTGTAGGTAAAGATGAACTCGGGCGTGGTAAAGGACTGGCCCGCTGGCAAAGTATACTCCGAAGCATACGGGTTGATGCCGGCCGACACGCGCAGCGACTGCTCATTATCCAGCTCGAAGGCCAGCCGGAAGTTGCCGGTCCAGGCCAGGGTGCCGGCCAGCACATCGCCGGTGGTTTCGGTGGCGGGGCGGTCGGGCGCCAGGAAAAACGAGGGCGTCTGGTACCACCCGGCGCGGGTACCCAGCTTACTGTCGATGATTTTGAGGCCGCTGGTGAGGGCGCTTTCCTGCTGCTGCGCCTCCTCGGCCCAGTCGCCGTGCAGCTGGGTGAGGTAGTAGTGCTGCGCATCGAAGTGCAGCATGGCCGAGGCGTAGTTAGTGAGCACCACCGGCTTCTTTTCGTGGTGCACGATTTCGGTCCAGGTCTTCAGCACGTCCTCGCGCTGGTAGGCCACGAAGTGCAGCCGCACCTCCACCGGATACTGCGGGTCGCGCAGGCGGATGGTAGTGGTGCGCACGTCGTCGCCGGACGAGCCGGTTTCCACGCCCGCGAAAGCCAGCGCCAGCGAGGGATTGCCATCGGCGTGCACCACGCGCAGGGCAGGCTCGAAGAGGTTGCTGGTGCCGGCCGGCACGTAGGCCTCGTGGCGCTGAGGCAGCGCCGGGTAGTCGGCGGGGCTAGCCAGCTTCGGGCCCAGGTAGGTCTGGAAAAGCTTCTGCTGATTGCCCACGGCCAGCACCAGGCTCACGTGCGCGGTTTCGATAACGATGGGCGCGGTGGGCGCCTGGGCCTGGGCAGCTAGGGGCATAACGAGCAGCAACAGCCAGCGAAAGGAACGGGAAACGGACATGGACAACTACTTGGCAGAAAATAAGATATCGAGGTGTTATTTGCCAGCCCCGGGCTTGGCAAGGCGGTAAAAGCCCGCCCCGTGCCGCCGAATGTAGGGCGCAAATTCCTGCGAGAAAATCCCCACCCGGCGGCCGGTCCACAAATCCTGCACGGTAGCGCCGCCAGGCATTCCCAGCTCCTGCATGGTCACGGGTACGCGCACCGAATCGGCGGGCGCGGGCAGCAGCGGGCTCTTGGTAAATACTAAGAATTGCATGGTGCCGCCGGTATTCTGTCCCGCAGCAGCTTGGTCGAGGCCCACGCCGGTGCGCAGGCGCGTGTAGCCAGCCGGTACCACGTAAGTAATCAGCGAATTGGCGTGCGTACCAATGCCGGCCGGGCAGGTTTGGCCAGCCACGATGAGCGGGCCGCCGCTCACGCTTTTGTTGGCGGTGGTTTGGCCCCAGCCGGCGGTGGCCGACTGCCAGGGCAGCGTGTTGAGGGGCAACGTTTTGGCACCGTCGGCACTCAGCAGCACGGGGTTGAGCCAATCGGCGTGGTCCCAAGCGGTACCGTCGGCGCCGCCGCGCACGATTAGGTAAAGGTTTTGAGCGCCGGCCAGGTCTACCTCCAGCGTAGCCTGGGGCGTTTGGCGGTTGATAAGGGGGCTAGCCGCGGCGGCCGCGCTGGCGGGGGCCAGCTCCTGGTCCTGGGCGTTGAAAAGGGCCAGAAACTTATCGCCCGTCTGGGGGTCGTCGGCCACCCAGCCCACCAGGTCGCCGCGCCGGAAAAGCTGGCGGTTGTGGGTGCTGGCGCGGTTCACGGCCAGCACCCGCGGGTTGGTGAGCAGGGCTAGCGTGGCGGGCGGGTTGCTAGGCAAATCGCCGCCCATCATCAGCGGCGAGCGGAAGATGCTCCACAACGTCATGAGTGTGCGCTGCTCATCGGGCGTAAAGCGGGTCTGGCGGTCGTCGCCGCGCTCGGCCCGGATGCCCAGGCGGCCCAGCGGCAGCATGTCGGCATCGGGCCAGGCGCCGGTGCTGATGTAGGGCGCCCAGCGCTGGCACACGTCGAAGTGCTCCTTGAGCTGCTCCCACGAGTCCCAGAAATCGCCCACGGTGCGCCACATGTTGGCGTGCTGCTGGGCGTGCCGGGCGTCGGCAATGGGCGTTTCGCCCGGCGACATGCTGAACACGATTTTGCGGCCCGTGCGGTCGATGGCCTTGCGAATCAGCTCAATCTCGCCCGTGTGGTAGGGCTCCGAGAGGTCGTCAATCTTCACAAAATCAACGCCCCAGCTCGCGTACAGCTCAAACAGCGAGTTGTAATATTCCTGCGCGCCGGGCTTGGCCGCCGCCACCGTGTACATATCGTGCAGCCACGCGGCCTGGCCATCTTTGCTGTAGATATCGGCCGCCGTAAGCCTGGTGCCTTTGATGGGCAGCTGGCGCTGCACGGCCACCACCGGCACGCCGCGCATGAGGTGAATGCCAAATTTCAGGCCCCGGGCGTGCATATACTCAGCCAGCGGCCTGAAGCCCTGGCCGCCAGCGGCCGACGGAAAGCGGTTGGGCGCGGGCACGAAGCGGCCGTACTGGTCGATGTTCCAGGCGGGGTCTTTTTCGTTGTAGCCGTGGGCGGTGTCGTTGCCCACGTACCAACGAATATCGACTACTACGTACTCCCAACCACTGGCTTTGAGGTGCTTAGCCATGTAGTCGGCATTGGCTTTCACCTCGGCTTCGGTCACGGTGGGGCCGTAGCAGTCCCAGCTGTTCCAGCCCATCGGGGGCGTGGCAGCCCACTGGTGGAAGTCACTTTTGGGAGCCGATTTTTGCGCGCAGGCGGGCTGGGCAACGGCCAGCAGCAGCGCGCTGCCACTTAACAGCTTAGGAAGCAAAGGCATGGGCTAGGCAGGGGCAGCGGCACCCGCAGCGTATGGTGGGACAAGGAGCCTGCAAGTTAGCGTATCGATTGTTTAGTTACGCACCATGCCAACCCACCCTCCTGGCTAACAGCTGAGCAACACAACAACTTTTATTTTATTTAAAATGCTACTCAATAACATTTTGCAAAAATGCTATCCGATTTTGCAGACTGAATATTTTTCTTACATTTGTGCACAAACGATTGTGTAAACTTCCTTTTCCCCACCCAACCCATGAAGCACCTATTCTCCTCGCTCCGGCGAGCGGCCGGCGCATGCCTACCCTTTTTGCTGCCCCGCCGCTGGCAGCGCCTGCCCACTGGCCTGCTCCTGCTCCTAGGGCTGCTGCTGAGCCCGGCGGCTTACGCCCTGCAAGGCAACGATAACTGCCACGACCCTTCGACCATCATCAAGGAAGGCAACAAATACTGGGTATTTACCACGGGCACTGATATTTATGCCATGTACTCTACCGATTTGGTGAACTGGCAATCGGGCCCCAAATCGGTGTTTAATGGCGTGCAGCCGGCCTGGATTACGGGCCGCGTGCCGGGCTTCGACCGGACCTCCGACACGTACTGGGCGCCGGAGTGCGTGTACCGCAACGGCAAGTACTACCTGTATTATTCGTGCTCGAAATTTGGGACGAATACCTCGGCCATCGGGCTGGCCACCAACGTAACGCTCGACCCGGCTAGCCCCAACTACAATTGGGTAGACCAGGGCGAGGTAGTGTCGACCGGCAGCGGCAGCGCCGAAAATGCCATCGACCCGGCCATCATCACCGATGCCAGCGGCAAACTGTGGATGAGCTATGGCTCGTTTTTCAAGGGCATCAAGCT
The DNA here is from genome assembly GCF_030581075.1 of Hymenobacter cheonanensis. GTDB lineage: Bacteria > Bacteroidota > Bacteroidia > Cytophagales > Hymenobacteraceae > Hymenobacter. The sequence goes on along the minus strand of NZ_JAUQSW010000008.1, from coordinate 178,625 downwards.
CGTGCAGCTCGACCCCGCCACCGGCAAGCGCCTGAACACCAGCTCGTACTGGCTGGCTGGCAACGTGGCCAGCGATGGTACCACGCGGAACAGCAGCGGCAGCGAGGCCTCGTACATCGTGCGCAACGGCTCTTATTACTATTTGTTTCTCAACAAAGGCGCCTGCTGCCAGGGCTCGAACAGCACCTACTACGTGGTGGTGGGGCGTAGCAGCAGTATTACCGGCCCTTACCTAGATAAGAACGGGGTGGACCTGAACAAGAACGGCGGCACCACGCTCATCGCTACCCAGGGCAACTACGTGGGGCCGGGCTGCGTGGGCTTGTTCATCGAAAACGGGGTCAACTACCTCACCCACCACTACTACGACAGCAACCAGAACGGCCGCGCCCGCCTCAGCGTGGGCAACCTGGGCTGGGATGGCGCGGCGTGGCCATTCATCACCCGCGACTGGCTGGCCGCCGGCCGCTACACCCTCACCAACCAGAACAGCGGCAAGGTGTGGGATGCCTGGGGCTGCACCGGCGCCTCGGGCCAGGCCATTGCCCAGGGCACCCCGAGCGGCCTCACCTGCCAGCAGTGGGACCTGACGCCCGACGGCAACGGCGAGTATAAAATCACGAACGCGCTCGGGGGCTTGTCGGCCGATGTGGTGGCCAAGAGCCCCGACAACGGCGCCAGGCTCCAGCTCTACGCCTACAACGGCGGCACCAACCAGCGCTTCAAAATCGAGCGCACCAACGCCAACACCTTCGTGCTGGCCTCGGTGAATGGCAACCGCGTGGTGGAAGTGCCCGCCTGCTCGGCCACGGCCGGCACCCAGCTCGCGCTCTATGACTACCTGGCCAATACCTGCCAGCAGTGGGGCATTGCGCCCACCAGCACTGCCCGCCTGGCGCAGGCCAGCCCGCCAACGGCAGCCGCCAGCTCTGCCGAGCAGCTCAGCGTGTACCCCAACCCGGCAGTGCAGGGCCGCTTTGTGGTGAGCCTGGGCGCCGAGCTGGCCGCTAGCCCTGTCACCCTCACCATCGCCGATGGGCTGGGCCGCCGGGTGTATGCCCGCACCAGCGACGGGCAGGCTACGCTGCCGGTCGAGGCCGCGCTGGCGCCCGGCTTGTATCTGCTGCGCGTAAGCGGCGCGGCGGGCACCTTCACCGAGAAACTTGTCATCCGCTGAGGCTAGCCGGCGCTAGCGGCCGGCTTTCGCTTCGCGCTACCGTCCGCTAGCCCTAAACGCCCAAAAAAGCCCGTCATCCTTCGTTGGGATGACGGGCTTTTTTAGGTGGCCCAGAAGCTGAGGCAGCTCCCCTTACAGCACCACCAGCTTGCGGGTGGTAGTGAGGCTGGGCGTGGAAATCTGCACCAGGTAGGCCCCGGCGCGCAGGCCGGTTGCTACGGTGCGGGCGCCGCCCGCGCTCAGCTCAACCCGGTATACCTCGCGGCCGCTGAGGTCGGCCACGCGCACGGTGGCGGCGGTGGCGGCCGGCAGCTCCAGCGCGAAAGTGCCGCCGGGCGTGGGGTTAGGAAACAGCCGTATCTGCGCCTCCGGGGCCGCAGGTGCGGTGGCCGTTACCACACCCACGGCGCTGATGGTCCAGTGCTGGCAGGTGCAGCCGTTATAATCCCAGAGGCCCAGCTGCTGGCCGTCGGTGAGGGCAGCGTTGGGCACTTCCACCACCCTGTTGCCATAGTAGGCGGCTAGCACGTAGGTGCCATCGGCGGCGCGCTCTACCCGGAACTGCTGGCAATTGAGCGCCGAGTTGGCTTGCAGGCCTAGCTTGGTGCCGGCGGCTTCGGCGCAGTCGGCCTGGTCGGCGTTGAGGTTGCTGCCCACGTTGGTGATTTTATACACGCCGCTGCCCTGGGGCGTCAGCTTCCACTGCTGGCAGGGCTGGCCGGTGGCAGTGCTTTGCACGAGGGCCTGGCCAGCAGCCGCGGTGCAGCTGGCGGTGGCCCAGGCCTTGCCGCTGTTTTGGTTGGTGAGGGTGTAGGTGCCGGCCGGCAGCCAGTCCTGGGTGGCTACGGGCCAGCCGGCGGCATCCCAGCTCAGGTTGGCAATGCCGAGGGTGGGCGCGCCATTGGCCTTGGCGTTGTAGTAGTGGTAGGTCAGGTAATTCACCCCATTCTCTGTGAACAAGCCCACCTGGCCGGGGCCCACGTAATTATCCTTGCCTACCAAAAAATCGGTGCCGCCGCCTTGCAGCAAATCCACGCCGTTTTTGTCGAGGTAAGGGCCGGTGGGGCTAGTGGCGCGACCCATCTGCACGTAGTAGGTGCTCGTGACGCCGGCGCAGCAAATGCCGCGGTTGTAGAACAGGTAGTAGTAGCCGCCGTGCTGCATCACGTAGGAGGCCTCGTTTTCGCACCACGGGCTGATGCCGGCCACGTTTTTGATGTTGGTATCCAGGCGCTTGCCGGTGGTGGGGTCGAGCTGAATGAGCCAGTTACCGCTCAGGTGCGAGCCAAAGGCCATCCATACCTTGCCCTGGGCATCGGTAAACACGGCCGGGTCGATGCTGCCCCAGGGCGAGGTGGCATCCGAGTACACCACCATGCCCTGGTCGGTCCAGGTCGTGAGGTCGGGGCTGGTGGCCAGGCCGATGGCCGACTCGCGCCCCCCTAGCGAGCACGAGTAGTACAGGTAGTATTTGCCGTTCATAAACACGCACTCGGGTGCCCAGAAATTACCCTTGAAGCCCGGCACGTAGGTAGTGACCCAGCCCGGCCAGGTGCCCGCCGCAAACACCGTAGCCGCCGGCTGCCAGTGGATGAGGTCGGTCGAGGTCATGTGGTACACCTGGTCGCCGGTCGTCCAGATGTGGTACACGCCGTTGCGCTTCACCATCGTGGAGGGGTCGTGCGCGCCCGGGTAGCCCTGCAAGGCAAAGGCCGCGTGGCTTGAAAAAACGACCAAAGCCAGCCAGAGCAGGCGGCTGGCCCAGGCCCGCAGCGGGCGGGCTAAAAAATGGGTAGAAACATTCATAACTCAGAAAGACTGGCTGTTATAATAAAATTCACTAGGCCCAAAAAGAACGTCATGCTGAGCCTGCCGAAGCATCTCTACCGCATCGTCTGAGTACTACTTCAACGATTCGGGCGAGATGCTTCACTTCGTTCAGCATGACGTTCCACAAAAGGTTTTCGGGCGCTGGCCCGCCCCTACTTCTTGCCCGCTACCCGCAGCACCGTGAAGGAGTTGGGGGCTAGCGTATAGGTCAGGGTGCTGCCTTTCACGGCGAAAGTCGATTCCTGGGGCGCCAGCTTTTTGGGCTCGGCCAGGCTGTTCTGGGTTTGCAGGTCGGCGCTGGCCATCGTCTGGGCGCGCCCGGTTTTGCCGAGGCCCTTGGCACCAGCCAGGTTGATGCTAACGGGGCGCGGGCTGCCGGAGTAGTTCACCAGCTTCACCACCACCTCGCCGGCTGGCTCGTCGGCCACGGCGCTGGCAAAGAGGTTGTCGGCGCCGTTTTTGGTACCACTAGGCATGGTTACGGGCAGCACCTTGGTGCCTTTGTTGAGGGCGTACATTTTCTGCACGTAGTAGCTCGGCGAGCCGTACGAGTTCAGGTTATCAAACCAAATCATGTCGGGCGTCCACTGCCAGGCGTCCACGTTGGCGAAGAGCGGGGCGTAGCTCGCCATACCCACCACATCGGCGTTGCGCTCGAGGCCGGTCATAAACGCGGCCTCCGAAATGGCGCAGTCCCAGGTATTCTTGTTGTCGGGGCTGCCGATGGCCACGCTCTGGGCGGCGTACTCGCCGGCGAAGATTTTGGGGCCGGTGCGGGCATACTTGTCGTAGCGGTCGGCGTGCTCGCGAAACCACTGCGGCAGGGCGTAGTAGTGCTCATCCACGTACTCGGCCTTCAGCTCGCCGAGGCGCTTGCTGGCCTTGTCGAAGAGGTCGCCGTCGGGGCTGGGGCCGGCGCTGCTCACGATGTCAATCTTAGGGTATTTAGCCTTCACCGCCTTGGCAAAGGGCTCGTAGCGCTCCAGGTACTGCGGGCCCCACTGCTCGTTGCCGATGCCTATCATCTTGAGGTTGAAGGGCGCCGGGTGGCCCATTGCCACGCGCTTGGCGCCCCAGGTAGAGCTAGCCGGGCCGTTGGCAAACTCGATGAGGTCGAGCGCATCCTGGATGAAAATATCCAGCGAGGGGTCGCCGGTGTTAGGCGCAGCAGCGGCTGGCGCGCTGGGGCCGCCCTTGGTGCTGGCGCTGCCCATCGGCGCTAGCTCGCCCGAGTTGAACTGGCAGGCCATGCCCACGTTAAGGATGGGCAGCGGCTCGGCGCCAATGTCCTCCGAGAGTTGGAAATACTCGAAAAAGCCCAGCCCGAACGACTGGTAATAATCGGGCGTCGAGCGGTGCTTGAACTCCATGTTCCAGCGGTTGACCAAGGGCGTGCGGCTAGCCACGTCGCCGATGGTTTCCTTCCACTGGTAGCGCTCCGAGAGGGTGCGGCCCTCCACAATGCAGCCACCGGGGAAACGCAGAAAGCCCGGTTTCATGTCCTTGAGCAGCTGCACCAAGTCGGTGCGCAGGCCGTTGGGGCGATGGTTCCAGGTGTCTTTCGGGAAGAGCGAAATCACGTCCAAATCGACCGTGCCGGTGCCGTTGAGCACCAGCTTGAGGTGGGCCTTATTCTGGGTGCCGGTGGCGCGCACTACGGCCGTGTACTGCTTCCATTGGTCGGTGAAGCCCGTGACGGCTACCTGGCCCAGGTTTTCGCCCTTCTCCCCTACCAGCGTGGCCGTGAGGCCGTTGATGCTACCCGCACCGCGCCGGGCGTAGAACGAGAGCGTATACTCGCCGCCCTGCTTAATGCCCATGCCCCGAAAGCCTTCGTTCTCAAGGCCCGCCTCGCCGCTAGCCCCGTTGCGGGTGGTGAGGCGCACGTAATGCGAGTTGCTGGCCGTGAGGCCCTGCTCGTTGCGCACGCTGTAGGTGTCGAGGTTGGCGGCGCCTTGCAGCGCCTTCCAACCGATGAGGCGGGCGTCGGTTTCGAAGGACTTGTTCTTCACCAGCTCGGGGTACAGCCCGCCGTCGGCCGCGAAGTTGATGTCCTCGAAAAACAGGCCGTACATATTCTTATTAACGGCCGCGCCGGGCTTGTTTACCTGCACAGTGAGGCTGGCCGGGGCCGCCGACTGCGCGCTGGCCGCCAGGGTGCCCAGCAGCGTGAGGCCGGTGGCCAGGGCCGGAAAGCGGAGGGTGGGAGTGAATTTCATAAGAGCGAATAGTTAATATTCAGAAGAAGCGTTTTGCTCTACTTATCCGTCATGCAGAGCGCAGCGAAGCATCTCGCTCGCGCCACTAGGGCCGCAATTCAACGAAGCGAGCGAGATGCTTCGCTGCGCTCTGCATGACGGATGTTTTTTGCTTACCAGAACTTGACGTACAAGGCCATGATGAGCAGCAGCGTAATCACGATGAGCGCCAGCGTGCTGGGGGCTACTTTGAACTGCCCCGGCTCGACTGGAATGGCCTTGGGGTTGATGGCAGGGCCGGCCAGGCTCATCACCACCATCAGCACGAAGGTGAAGGCGAATGAGAGGCCCATGCAGATGAGAAAAGGAATCTCGTAGCCGCCCTTGCCATTGGGGAAAGCGGTGTAAATCAGCGTTTCGTGCCCTAGCAGGTTGGGCGCGTAGTTATTAAAGAACACCGACAAAATGAAGCCCGACAAGATACCCGCAATGGCGGCCGGCGCCGTGGTGCGCTTCCAGAACAACCCGAGCAGGAACACCGCCACGATACCAGGCGAGATAAAGCCCGTGTATTTCTGAATGTAGGTGAACCCACCTTCGCCGCCGATACCCAGCAAGTCCTTCCAGGTCAGCATGATGGCGAGCAGCATGGCGGCAAACACCGTGAGCCGGCCCACCCACACCAGCTGCTTCTCATCGCTCTCGGGCCGGAGGTAGCGCTTGTAGATGTCAAGCGTGAAGATGGTCGAAATTGAATTGACCTTGCCGGCCAGCGAGGCCACGATGGCGGCCGTAAGGGCGGCTAGCGACAAGCCTTTCAGGCCGTTGGGCAAGAAAGTGAGGATGGCCGAGTAGGCATTGTCGGAGTTGAAGACGCCGCCGGGCGACATCTGCGGCTGTAAGCTGCCGTTTTTATGCAGCACGTAGGCCGCGATACCGGGCAGCATTACAATTACGGGCATAATGAGCTTGAGCATGCCCGCAAACAGGATGCCGGTGCGGGCCGTCTTGAGGTCGGCCCCCAGTGCGCGCTGCGTAATGTATTGGTTGCAACCCCAGTAGTTGAGGTTCACAATCCACTGCCCGGCCGCGTACATGGCGATGCCCGGCACCATGAGGTACTTGTTGATATCGACCTGCGGCGTGACGGCCGTGGGCTTGGGAAATATCATGTGGAAGTGGTTGCCCGCGTCGTTCATCATGGCATTGAAGCCCGCAATGGCACTGTGGCCGAGGCCAAACTTCTCACTTACCAGCGTGAGGGCCAGGTACGTAGTGGCTAGCCCCCCGATGATGAGCACCGTCACCTGAATGACGTCGGTGTAGCCCACCACCTTCATCCCCCCCAGCGTGATGACGAGCGCAAACACGGCCAGCGCCACCATAATCAGGTGGAAAGCCTCGCCCCCACCCACCAGGCTGCTGATGGCCAGCGCCCCGAGATAGAGAATCGAGGTAAGATTGACCAGCACGTAGAGAAACAGCCAGAAGATGCTCATTATCAGGCTCAGCGCCGAGTTGTAGCGCTGCTCCAGAAACTGGGGCATGGTATAAATCTTCTGCTTCAGATAAATAGGCATGAAGAACACGGCCACGATGATGAGCACGATGGCCGCCACCCACTCGTAGGCCGCCACGGCCACGCCCACCTGGAAGCCGTTGCCGCTCATGCCGATGAACTGCTCGGCCGAGATGTTAGAGGCAATCATACTCGCCCCAATGGCCCACCACGTCAGCGAGCCCTCGGCCAGGAAGTAGTCCTTGGTGCTCATCTGGGCCTTCTGCTTGCTGCGGTACACGTAGTATCCGTAGGCCGAGACGCCGATGATGTAGAAAAGAAACACCCCAAGGTCGAGGGTGTTGAAGGCATTTTGCATGTGGGTGGGTATTTGCTTAGTTCGTTGTCATCGGGGCAACTCTACTGGGAGCCCCACCCCCGGCCCCTCCCCTGCGGGGGAGGGGAGCCTAACGGTTTCAGGACTACGCCGCCGTGGCTCTCCTCCCCCGCAGGGGAGGGGCCGGGGGTGGGGCTGCTTATAAGGCCGAAAATGCTAGCCCTTAAAAGCCACCTCGTTGAAGCGCAGCTCGTTTTTAAACGTGCGCAGCTTGGTATCCTCATCAATGATGAGGTATTCGATGCCCGTCATCTCGGCAAAGTCTTCCAGATACTCCGGAGTCAGGTTCTGGCTGAAGCCGGTGTGGTGGGCGCCGCCGGCCAGAATCCAGGCGGCTAGGCCGGTTTGCATGTCGGGGTGCACTTTCCAGAGCACGCGGGCCACGGGCAGGTTGGGCAGGTCTTGCTCGGGCGCTACGGCCTCCACGGTATTCACAATCATGCGGAAGCGGTTGCCCATGTCCACGATGGTCGCGTTGAGGGCCGGGCCGGCGGGGCAATTGAACACCAGGCGCACCGGGTCTTCCTTGCCACCGATGCCTAGCGGGTGAATCTCGGCGCGCACCTTGCCCTCGGCGATGCTGGGGCAGATTTCGAGCATGTGCGAACCTAGGACCTGCTCGTTGCCGGGCGCGAAGTGGTAGGTGTAGTCTTCCATGAACGAGTTGCCGCCGGGCAGGCCGGCGCCCATCACTTTCATGGCGCGCACCAGGGCCGAGGTCTTCCAGTCGCCCTCGCCGCCGAAGCCGTAGCCGTCGGCCATCAGGCGCTGCGTGGCGATGCCGGGCAGCTGCTTCATGCCGTGCAAATCCTCGAACGTATCGGTGAAGCCCTTGGCGTTGCGGTCGGTCAGGAACTTGCGCATACCCAGCTCGATGCGGGCCGCGTCGCGCAGGCTTTCGCGCTGTGCGCCACCCTCCTTCAGGTTGTCAGCTAGGTCGTATTCCTGCTCGTAGGTAGCAATGAGGCCGGCAATCTGCGCGTCGGTCACGGCATTTACCTCGGCCACTAGGTCGCCGATGCCGTAGGTGTTCACCTCGTAGCCGAACTTGATTTCGGCTTCTACCTTGTCGCCTTCGGTCACGGCTACGTAGCGCATGTTGTCGCCGAAGCGCACGAACCGGGCGCCCTGCCAGTCGGCCCAGGCGCTGGCCACGCGGCTCCAGATGCTGAGGCGCTCCTGCACGTCGGCGCTCTGCCAGTGGCCCACTATCACCTTGCGGCTCAGGCGCATACGCGAGCCGATGAACCCAAACTCGCGGTCGCCGTGCGCCGATTGGTTGGTGTTCATAAAGTCCATGTCAATGTCGCCCCACGGAATGTCGCGGTTAAACTGCGTGTGCAGGTGGGCTAGCGGCTTCTGCAAGATTTTCAGGCCGTTAATCCACATTTTGGCCGGCGAGAAGGTGTGCATCCAGGCAATCAGGCCCACGCAATTCTCGGTGGTGTTGGCCTCCTGCATGAGCTTGTAAATCTCCTGCGGGCCAGTCAGCACCGGCTTGTACACAATTTTGATGGGCAGCTTGGTACCAAGCTCCCGGGCAATCTGCTGCGAGTGCTGGGCCACCTGCTCCAGGGTCTCAGGGCCGTAGAGGTGCTGGCTGCCGGTGATAAACCAGGCTTCGTAGTTTGAAATGTCAATCATAATTTTTTGAGAAAAACGGTTGTCATGCAGAGCGTAGCGAAGCATCTCGCTCGCTTCGTTGCTGGCATCAGAGGTTACTGCTCCACGCGAGATGCTTCACTGCGCTCTGCATGACGGATGATGAGGGCGACACTTAAGACTGCCCGTAGTAGGAATTGGCGCCGTGCTTGCGCTCGTAGTGCTTTTTAATCAAGGCATCTTTCAGGCGCTCCACGCCGGGCCGCAGCGTGCAGCTGAGGTAGGCTAGCCGGGCCACTTCTTCAAGTACCGCACTGTGGTACACAGCTTTCTCCACCGTTTTGCCCCAGGTAAAGGGCGCGTGGTTGCCCACGAGTATCATCTCGACTTCGGCCGGCGATAGGCCGCGCTTCTCAAACTCGTTGATGATTTGCCAGCCGGTCTGATGCTCGTAGTCGCCGGCGATAAGCTCGTCGCTCATGGGCGGGGCGCAGGGCACGTCGGCGGTGAGGTGGTCGGCGTGGGTGGTGCCCAGGATGGGAATATCGAGCTGCGCCTGGGCCCAGGCCGTAGCGTAGGTACTGTGCGTGTGCACGATACCACCGATGTTAGTCCACTCCTTGAAGAGCAGCGCGTGCGTTTTGGTATCGCTGCTAGGCCGCTTGGTGCCTTCCACCACGTTGTTGTCGAAGTCCACAATTACGATATCCTCGGGCTTCAAAGTGGCGTAGGGCACGCCGCTGGGCTTGATGGCGAACACATTCCGCTCGCGGTCGACCACGCTGGCGTTGCCGAAGGTGAAGAGCACCAGCCCGAGGGCCGGCAGCTGCATATTGGCCTCGTAGCAGGTTTGTTTCAGGGCTTGGTACTGGCTCATGCGGTGGCAATGGCAGGGGTTTCGGGTTCCATTACCGGCGCTTCCGAGTGGCTGGGCGTGGTGCTTTCCACGAACTTGCCCAGCGCCTGGTACTGCGCGTAGCGGGTGGCGTACTGGGCCACGCTGGCCGGGTTGGGGGTGTAGGTTTCGGCAAAGCCGCTACCGAGCGCTTTTTGGGCGGCCAGCACATCGGGGTAGATGCCGGCGGCCACGGCGGCGTACATAGCCGCGCCCAGTGCCGGCGCCTGCTCCGACACGGCGATTTTGATGGGCCGGTCGAGCACATCGGCCAGGGTCTGCATCACGAAGGCCGACTTTTTGGCCACGCCCCCAATGCCGATAACCTGCTTAATCGGAATGCCTTCGCTTTCGAAGCGCTCCACAATCTGCTTCGAGCCGTAGCAAATAGCCTCCACCAGGGCCCGGAAAATCTGCGGGGCCGAGGTGCCCATCGTCAGGCCGGTGAGGGCGCCTTTCAGCGCCTGGTTGGCGTCGGGGGTGCGGCGGCCGTTCACCCAGTCGAGGGCTAGCACGTGGCTTTCGGCGGGGTCTACTTCGGCGGCGGCTTTGGTGAGCTGCACGATGAGGTTGTCGCTCAGCTCCTGGCGGTAGGCAGCCTGCTGCTCGGCCGTCAGCACCTTCGATTGCACCGCTTGCAAGGGCCACTCCAGCATCTGGCGGAACCAGGCCAGCAGGTCGCCGAAGGCCGACTGCCCGGCCTCCAGCCCCAGCATGCCGGGGATAACCGAGCCATCGACCTGCCCGCAAATGCCGGCCACTAGGTGGTCGCCCACTTCAGCAGTGGGGGCCACCACAATGTCGCAGGTGCTGGTGCCCATCACCTTCACCATCGAATAGGACTCAATCTCGCCCGCCACGGCGCCCGCGTGGGCGTCGAACGAGCCCACCGCGATTACCGTACTGGTAGTCAGGCCCAGGCGGCTAGCCCACTCTTCCGATAAATGCCCGGCTACTTCATCAGCCGTGTACGTTTCCGTGAACAATCGATTGCGCAAGCCGGCCAGCTTAGGGTCGAGGTGGGCGAGAAACTCCTCGGGGGGCAGGCCGCCCCAGCTAGCGTGCCACAAAGCCTTGTGGCCGGCGGCGCAGCGGCTGCGCTTAAACTCGGCCAGCGGCTGGCCGGTGAGGGTCAGCGTGAGCCAGTCGCAGTGCTCCATCCAGGAGTAGGCGGCGTTGGCCACAGCCTCATCCTGGCGCACGATGTGCATGATTTTGGCCCAGAACCACTCCGAAGAGTAGATGCCGCCCTCGTACTTGGTGAAGTCCTCGCCGCCCCAGGTGCGGGCCTTGTGGTTGATTTCGGCCGCCTCGGCCAGGGCCGTGTGGTCTTTCCAAAGCACGAACAGCGCGTTTGGATTTTCGGCAAACTCGGGCAGCATGCCCAGCAATTGGCCCTGCTCGTTCACGGGGCCGGGCGTGGAGCCGGTGGTGTCGATGGCTAGCCCCAGAATCTGCGCGGCGGGCACTTTGGCGGCCACTTCGCGCACGGTGGCTTCGAGGCCTTCGAGGTGGTCGAGCGGGTGCTGGCGGAAGCGGTTTTTGGCGGGGTTGCAGTACTGGCCCTGCTTCCAGCGCGGGTAGTAGTGCACGGCCTGCGCGACTTCGGCGCCGGTGCGGGCATCGACGAGCAGCGCCCGCACCGAGTCGGTGCCGTAGTCGAGGCCGATAACGTAGGCCGGGGAGGCGGATGAAATGGACACGTCAAGAGATAGGTATAAATTAAAAAATATCTGTCATGCTGAGCGCAGCCGAAGCATCTCGCTTGAGGAACTAACTGCTAGCGCTAACAACGAAGCGGTAGAGATGCTTCGGCTGCGCTCAGCATGACAAAACTGCCAGACTACTTCCGCACCCCAAACGTGTAGCTGGTGGTGGTGTGGTACGTTTCGCCCGGCTTCAGAATGGTGCTCGGGAACTTGGGTTGGTTGGGCGAATCGGGGAAGTGCTGGGTTTCGAGGCAGAAGCCCGCGTGCTTGCCATACACTACCCCGTTCTTGCCCGTAAGCGAGCCATCGAGGAAGTTCCCAGTGTAAAACTGCACGCCGGGCTCGTCGGTGGTTACCTCCATGGTGCGGCCGGTGGTGGGCTCGTACACGGTGGCGGCGCTGTGCTGGCCGGTGGCCTGGTTCAAGACCCAGTTGTGGTCGTAGCCGCCGGGCACCTGCGCAATACGCTCGCCAATGGCGTGGGGGCTGGTAAAGTCGAAGGGCGTGCCCTTTACCGGCTTCAGCTCGCCGGTCGGGATGAGGTTGGCATCCACCACGGTGTAGCGGTCGGCCGGAATGGTAACCTGGTGGGCCAGCACGTCCTTGCTCTGGCCCAGGGCCAGGTTGAAGTAGGCGTGGTTGGTGAGGTTGACGGGCGTCGCCTTGTCGGTGGTGGCGGCGTAGTCGATTTTCAGAGCGTTGGCATCGGTGAGGGTGTAGGTCACCGTTACGTTGAGGTTGCCGGGGTAGCCCTCCTCGCCATCCTTGCTGAGGTAGGTCAGCGTGAGCGTCTGGCCGTCGGCCGAGGTGCCGGGCTTGGCGGTCCACACCTTCTGGTTGAAGCCCACGGTGCCGCCGTGCAGCGAGTTGCCGTTGTTGTTGAGGCCCACCTGGTAAGGCTTGCCGTCGATGGTAAACTTGCCCTTGGCAATGCGGTTGCCGTAGCGCCCGATGAGGGCCCCGAAGTACGGGTTCGACTTCCGGAACTCGGGGCTGAGATAGCCGCTCACATTATCAAAACCCAGGATAACATCGCTCATTTTGCCATCCTTATCGGGCACGAGCAGGCTGGTAAGCGTGCCGCCGTAGGTGCTGATGGTGGCCTTCAGGCCATTCTTATTGGCCAGGGTGAAGAGTTGAATTTCGGTGCCATCGGCAGTTTTGCCGAATGAAGCGGAAGTAGGCATGGCGGAGGCGCTGGCGCCGGTAGCGGCCGAGTCGGCGGGGGCCGTCGAGGTAGCAGCCGTTTCCTGGCTGGTGGTGGAGTTGGAAGAACAAGCGGCCAGCAGCAGGGCGCTGCTAAAACCGGCGGCAAGTACGCCAAGGCGAGTGGTGGTGGGCATTATCAGAAAGAACAAAGATTAAAAAACGGGCACTTTTTGCGTAAATATGCCCCCTTCGCGGCGTACTCGCACCAAGTAGCTGCCCGCCGACAGGCCAGCGGCGACGGCTAGCCTGGTTTGCTGCGGGCCAAACTCCCGCCGGTACACCGGCTGCCCAAGCAGGTTAAAGACCTCCACCGTGGTGCTGCTGCTAGCCCCCAGACTACCCAGCTCGACCGTAAAATTGCCCGCCGTGGCCGGCACCGGGTATATCGAAACGCCCGCCAGGCGCTGGGCCGAGGCGGCGGCCAGGGGCGCATTGGCCAGCGTGGCCGTCCAGCGCTGGCAGTTAAAGCCGTTGTAGTACCACAAGCCCAATTGCTGGCCCGGGGTGGTCGAGCAGTTAGGCACCTCCACCACGTTGTTGCCGGTGGCCGAGGTAAAAATGTAGTCGCCGTTGCTAGCCCGCTCGATGCCGTACTGCTGGCACACCAGGCCATTGGAGGCGTAGAGCTGCAACTTGGTGCCAGCATCGGGCAGGCAGTTGATGACGTCCAGGGCCAGCCCGCCCAGGGCGTTGGTGATTTTATAGTACCCCGTGCCCAGCGGCACCAGGTCCCACTGCTGGCAGGTGAGGCCGCTAGGGGTACCCTGGGCCACCATCTGGCCCGATACGCCGGTGCAGCCCCAGGCATCCCACACCAGGCCGCTGTTCTGGCTCTTGATGGTGTAGCGGCCGGCGGCCAGCCAGTCGCGGCTCACGGTGGGCCAGCCGGTGGTGCCCCACGTCAGCTGGGCCAGGCCTAGCTTGGGCGCGCCGTTGTCGTAGCCGTCGTAGTAGTGGTGGCTGAAATACGTGATGCCGCCTTCGGTGAGCAGCCCGGCGTGGCCCGGCCCCACGTAGCGGCCCGACTTGCTGAGCAAAGTGGTGCCGCCATTATTGTTGAGGTCGGCGCCCGCCTGGTCCAGAAACGGGCCCGTGGGGCTAGCCGAGCGCCCAACCTGGATGTAGTAGGTGCTGGCCGCGCCGTTGCAACAGGTGCCCCGGTTCACAAACAGGTAGTAGTAGCCGTTGTTATAGGCCACGTACGAAGCCTCCACTCCCCCATTGGCCACGGCGTACTGTGTATTGACGTTGAGCGGCTTGCCCGTAGCAGCGTCGAGCTGCGTGACGCGGATGCCGCCGAAGTACGAGCCGTAGGTCAGCCACAAATTATTGCTGGCATCGGTAAACAAAGCCGGGTCGATAGCATTGGGGGCGCTGTTGCCGAGCGCCGTGCTCGATACTACCTCGCCCTGGTCGGTCCACTTAAAATCGGGGCTGGCCGGGTCGAGGGTGGGGTTGGTGGCCAGCCCGATGGTCGATACCTGCGAGCCAAACGTGGAGCACGAGTAGTACAGGTAGTACTTGCCGTTCAGGTACTTGCACTCGGGCGCCCAAAACGTGCCCGCGAAGCCCGGCACCTTGCCGTTTATCCAGCCTGGGTAAAGGGTTTTGGTGTACACCGACTTGGCATCGGTCCAGTTGATGAGGTCCGTGGAATATTTGCAGGCAATGCCGTCGCCGGTGCCGAACACCCAGTAGGTGTTGCCGCTTTTAACAATCGTGGACGGGTCGTGAATGCCGAGCGCGCCCTGCAGCGCATAGGCCGGCGCCACGGCCCAGGCCACCAAAACAGCTACCAGCAGGGCTAGCTGCCGCGCGCGAACGAGTAAGGAAGCAACCATATCGGGTGGGAAAAGAAAGCGGTTGAAACAGCCAATTGGCCGCTACCCCACCCTAGCGGGAAGCGCAGCGGCCAATCAACAACAAACTAATAGCCAGGATTTTGCTTGATATTGGGGTCAATATCAATGTCGTTCTGCGGAATGGGCAGCAGCTTCGACTTGCCCAGCACGAAGTTGGTGAAATCGGGGTCCTTGGCGATGAGGTAGTCCAGGCCAGTTTGGTTATCGAGCAAGCCCCAGCGGTTGATATCGAACCAGCGCTGGCCTTCGCCGGCCAGCTCGCGGCCGCGCTCGTCGCGCATATACAGGCGCAGGCTGGCTTGCGTGAAGGTGCTGGCGGCCGGCGTGGCAATGCCCACGCGGTCGCGCACCTGCTTCACCAGGGCCACGGCGGCGGCCGTCTGGCCCAGCTCGTTCAGGGCCTCAGCTTGCAGCAGCAGCACATCAGCGTAGCGAATCACCCGGAAATTGATGCCCGAGGTAAAGTTTTCGGGTGTGGTGCGGGTGCGGTCGTTCAGGTATTTGCGCCAGTATTGCTGGCTGGGGTTGTAGCCCAGCTCCGAGAAGGTTTTGCCGTAGAAACGGTCGGGGTTAAGGGCGCTGATGATGGAGATATCGCGGCGCGGGTCGATGGCGTGCTTCTTGGTGCCGGGCACCAGCGCCGTGGTCGAATCGGTGTAGGCGGCCGTGAGCCACTGGCGGGGCTGCACGTCGGCAAACGAGTACACGGGCGGCCCAAAGAAGTTGGGCCGGTCGTAACCCTCCGACGAGCGCGAGTTGTCCTGGCCCTGGCCCACGTCGAGCACCGCGCCCGAGTACTGCACCTCAAACAGCGACTCGCTGTTGTTCTCGTTGGTTTCGGTGAAGTTGTCGAGGTAGCTCGACACCAGCGAGTAGCGGCCCGAGTTGATAATGGTCGTGAACAGGGCCGAAGCCTCCGTGTACTTGCGCTGCTGCATGTACATCTTGGCCAGCAGGGCCTGGGCGGCGCCCTTGGTCACGCGGCCCAGGTCGGCCGAGCCATAGCTGAGCGGCAGATCCGGAATGGCGGCTTGCAGGTCGGCAATTACCTGGGCTTCCACTTCGGCTGGGGTGGCCTGCTTGGCGCGGGTGTCGGCCGTCGACTCGGTGATAATCAGCGGTACGTTGCCGAAAAACGAGTCCAGGTCGAAGTACATCAGGGCCCGGATGAAGCGGGTTTCGGCCAGCAGGCGCGCTTTCAGCGCGCCGTCCATGTTGATGGCCGGAATGCGGTTCAGCGCCTGGTTGGTGCGGAAAATGGTGCGGTAGTAGTCGTTCCAGGCAAAAGACGAGATGAAGAAGTTGTTATTCGCCTGCACGAAGCGCGTAAAAATGGCCAGCTCCACGAAAGGGCTCTGGCTGTACGACTCGTCGGAGCGGGCCGTGATAAACTGCCACGAGTGGCCGTAGCAGGCGTACTGCTGCACGCCCGAGTAGCAGGCCGTCACGCCGCGCGTGGCGTCGTCGGCGGTGAGCCAGAACTGGGCCGTGGACAGCGTGTTGGGGTTGGTTTTATCCAGCAGGTCCTTCTGGCAGCTGGTAGCCGTGCCGAGCAGGCTGCCGGCCAGCAATAGGGTAACGAGTTTGTGGGATTTCATAAAAAGAAGATTTTTCAATGATTAATGGTTAATGGTTAGTGGTTAATTATCTTATTGATAGTTAGTTAATAACCACCATTGATAATTAACCATTAACCATTAATCATTTAAAAAGTGGCCTGCACGCCGGCCGTGAGGGTGCGCACGTTGGGGTAGGCGCTGTTGTCGATGCCGCGGCCATAGTATTCGGTGCCCGTGATTTCGGGGTCGAAGCCCGAGTACTTGGTGAAAGTCACCAGGTTGCGGCCCGTCACGTATACCCGCACGCTGCCGATGGCCGGGGCCCAGCCCAGCATATTTTTGCCGAAGGTGTAGCCCACCTGCACGTTTTTAAGGCGCAGGTACGCGCCATCTTCAAGCCAGCGCGTGGTGTAGTAGAGCGAGTTTTGGGCGGCCGACTGCGCCAGGTTGGGGTCGGTGCTGCCGCCTTGCAGCAGGCGCGGCACGCTAGCCGAGTGGTTGTCGGGCGTCCACGGAATTACGTCGGCCTCGTAGTTATTGGGACCGTCGTAGCGCTCCAGGGCAAACTTGGCGTTGTTGAAAATCTGGTTGCCCGTCACGCCCTGCCAGAACACCGACACGTCGAAGCCTTTGTAGGCGGCCGTCAGGTTCAGGCCGTACTGCATTTTCGGGTAGGGCGAGCCCACAAACACGCGGTCTTTCGAGTCGATAACCCCGTCGCCGTTGGTGTCGGTGTACTTCACGTCGCCGCCCGAAGCGTAGGGCTGAATGACTTTGCCATCGGCGCTCTTGTAAGCGTTCACCTCGTCTTTCGACTGGAAGATGCCCGCCATCGGAATCAGGTAGAACTCGCCCAGCGGCTGGCCTACCGTAGTCAGGGTCAGGCCGGCGCCGTCGGGTATCTGCTGGCCCGCGTTGGGCAGGGCCGTCACGCGGTTGCGCAGGGTAGTCAGCGTCACGTCGGCCCCGTAAGTGAAGGCCTTCCGCGTTTCGTGGTAGCCTAGCGCCAGCTCAAAGCCCCGGTTTTCGATATTGCCCGCGTTGCGGTACAGCGCCCCGCCAAAGTTGCCCAGGTACACTGGTAGCTGCGTGGGTGCCAAGGCGTTGCGCGTTTCGGCAATGTAGTAGTCGGCCGACAGGCTCAGGCGGTTGTCGAGCAAGGCCAGGTCGAGGCCGATATCCTTGGTGCGGCGCTCTTCCCACTTGATGTCGGGGCTAGCCAGGGTAATCTGGGTGGCCCCGTTCACGAAGGTCTGGCCCGAGCCCAGCACGTAGTTCACGCTCTGGGCCACGCTGGGGTACGGCAGGTAGGCCCCGAAGTAAGCCCCGCCCAGCGCCTCGTTGCCGATGAGGCCGTAGCTGGCCCGCACCTTCAGGTTGTTAATCTGCGGCAGGGCATTCTTGAAGAACTCCTCTTCGCTGATGCGGTAGCCCAGCGAGCCGCCGCCAAAGTTGCCCCAGCGATTTTGCGGGGTAAAGCGCGACGAGCCATCGCGCCGGAAGCTGGCCGAGGCCAGGTAGCGGTTTTTATAATCGTAGGTAGCCTGGCCGAAAAACGACTGCCGGGTGATTTCAGCATCGGCCCCGCCCACCGAGGCCCCGCCCGAGGTCGTGCCCGCGTCGAGCACGAAATAGTACTGCGGCAAGGCAGTGTAGCCCTGCGCCTGGGCAAAGGTATTGTGGTACTTGGTGTCCTGCTCCGAGTAGCCGGCCAGCGCGTTCACGTGGTGGTCGCCGAAGCTCTTGTTAAAGTTCAGCGTGTTCTCGGCCATCAAAAACACGTCGTAGCCCTGGTACTCGCTCAGCGAGGTGGTATTGATGGGCGTGTTCTGGCGCAGAATGCCGGCCCGCTGGGCGTCGGCGTTGTTGTAGGTGTGCCCGTCGATGGCCAGGTTCAGCCGGTAAGTCAGGAAATCGAAGATGGAATAATCCACCGTGAAGTTGCCGGCCAGGCGGTTGTCCGACTGCGTGCGCGTGAGCAGTGTTTGCGCGCCCACGGGGTTGGTAGCGAAGGTATTCTGCGTGGTGCTACCCGTGCCAAAGCCCCCGAGGTTATTGGCGTCATAAACCGGAATGCTGGGCAAAAACAGCAGCACGTCGATAAACGGCGCGCCGTTGAGCAGCGTCGTGCCCAGGTGCGTCAGCTGCGCGTTTTCCTGAAACCGAAACTTGCCTTTGGTCAAGCCCGAGTTCAGGCGCAGGCTGTAGCGCTTAAAATCGGGACCGCGCACAATGCCTTGCTGGTGAAAGTACTCGCCCGAAATGAGGTAGTTGCTGGCGTTTTTGCCGTCGGCCGTGCCGCCCGACAGGCTCAGGTTATAGTCTTCGGTGCGGCCGGTGCGGAAGAATTCCTTCTGCCAGTCGGTGTCCACGTTGGGGTCAAACTTGCCGCCCGCCGTTTTTACGGCGCCGGCCAGGCTGTTCTGGCCGGCGTTGAGGGGGTCGATGCCGGCGTTGGCGTAGGCCTGCACGGCGCGGTCGGCCCACTGACTGGCGTTGGTCAGGTTGTAGCGCTTGTAGAGCTGGTCGATGCCGGTGTAAGCATTGAGGCCGATGGTAGGCACGCCGCCCTTGCCACGCTTGGTCGTAATCTGAATAACCCCGTTGGCCCCGCGCGAGCCGTACACGGCCGTGGAGGAGGCATCCTTCAGCACGTTGAGCGTGGCAATGTCGTTGGGGTTCAGGTCGCGGATGTTATCCGTCCAGAGCCCGTCAATCACGTAGAGCGGGTTGCTATTCGCAAAGCCCGCGCTGGCAGGGCCGCGCACCGTAATCACCGGCGTGTCGCCGGGCCCGCCCGAGCCCTGAATCTGCACGCCCGCTACGCGGCCCTGAATGGACTGCACAGCCGTGGCCACCGGGGCCTTCTGGGCCTCCTTCACGTCGAGCGCCGACACGGCGCTGGTTACGTTTTGGCGGTCTTCGGTGAGGTAGCCCACCACCACCACATCGCTCAGCGAGCGGCTGTCGGGGGCCAGGGCCACGTCCACCGTCGAGCGGTCGCCCACCACTACTTCCTGGCTGGCGTAGCCGATGTAGGAGAATACCAGCGTGGCGCCGGCGGGCGCGTCGAGGGTGTAGCGGCCATCGGCGTTGGTAGCGGTGCCCACGTTGGTGCCCTTCACCAGCACGTTTACGCCGGGCAGGCCCTGGCCTTTTTCATCCACAATGCGACCCGTGATGGGGCCGGCGGCCCGGGTGGCTTCCCGCGTTTCGACCGCGGCCGGGGCGTGGGCCAGCAGGGGTTGCAGGGGCAGGCAGCTGAGCGCGGCGGGCAATACGAGTCGCCGCATCTTAGGTACTGACTTTCTCATGAGCGAGAAGGGTTGGGTGGGGAAAGTGAATTTGAAAAGAAGCAACACAATTACACAATCGATTGTGTAAGTCAATTAAAAAAAACGCCATCTTACGGTCCAGAAACCGGGCTCGGGGCCGGTTGGAGTGATGTCGTTTTGAATCAACGCAACAATAATAAGGGCTTTTCGCAGAATTAACAAAAATAAAACGTTCGGGTAGCGCCTCCCCACGAGCTTAGTTTGGCCTTGCAAACGATTGCAGATAGGCTAAAAGCGTTTTCTGGCTCCCGAAAAAAACTTATTCTGCTGCAACCTTACTCACAAGCACATTAACGATTGTGTGAGATTACTTCTCGCTAGCCCTCCTACTCTCTTTCCCCTGGTTTGCGCCAGGCCCACGCAAAACCCCCACTACCTGCCCGGGCGGGCCGCAGTGGGGGCTGGTACCAGGGGCGGGGTAAGCCGCTGGCTTTACTTGGTGGCGGGCACCGCGCTTTCGGTGGGCAGGCCGCGCACGAGGCGCGAGTAGAGCGAGAGTTCCTGGTCGAAGAGAAAGCGCAGCAGCACCTTGGTGTAGCTGGTGTGGTGCAAGAGCGGGTCGTAGAACTCGGGCGCCATTTTGCGTAGCTCAGGCAGCTTATTCCAGGGCACGCCGGGCAGGTCGTGGTGCTCGTTGTGGTAGCCGATGTTGAGGTGCACGCCGTTGAGGCGGCCGTAGTACGAGGTGGTTTCCTGCTCGGGGCTCAGCACGAGGTAGTGCTCCTGAATCCAGCGGGCACCCACCGGGTGCAAACTCACCGAAAACCAGAAGCTGAAAAACAGGTACAGAAACGCCCCCGGCCCCAGCCACAGATACATGCCCACGTTGAAGGCAATCTGGGCGGCCCAGTTGGCGGCGATGTACTTATCGAACGGCACTACGCTGCGGCAGCGAAAGGTGCGCACCACCTGAAAAATCGGGAAGAAGAACAACCAAATAGCTTTGCCAATGGCGTAGTGCTGAATAAGCTTGGCCTCGTAGTGGTCGGGCAGGTCGGCATCGTGGTCGAAGTGGCCGAGCGCCGAGTGGTGCTTGAGGTGAAACTTGCGAAAGCTCATGGCCGTCGGAATCACCATCGGCAGGTTGGCCGCGATGCCAACCGCCGCATTGGCCCACTGGCCCTTAAAAACCAGGTTGTGCGTGGCCTCGTGCACAATCACAAACAAGGTGTGGCACACAAACGCCCCTAGCACGTAGGACGCCAGCAGCGACCAGTACCAGGCGTGGCCGTGCAGCAGGTAAGTCATGGCCACCTGCAAGGCCACGCAGCCCGCCGTAATGAGGGCCGTAGTGGCGTTGCGGGTCATCAGGCGCTTCACCTCGGGGTGGGCCTTAAGCAGCTGGCGCGCACGCACGTGGTGCGACACGGGCTCGGCCGTCGGGGTGTAAGCAGTGGGGGCGATGGCCATATAGGTGGGGCTAGTAAAAATAGCGAGGGGTTACTAAGGTACTTCTTTTCGGCTGGGCCGGAGCGCCGGGGCCCCGCTCCTAGCCCAGCTCGGGGGCTTTAATGCGCGGGTCGAAGGCAAAATCTTCCCAACCTACCAGGCGAATCTGGGTGAAATCGGGATGGCGGGTATTGAGCACGTAATTGTGCTCGTGGGCGATGATGGACGAAGGTACCCGCAGCACGGCGGCCTGCTGGCGGCGGTACCAGTCGGCCCCCAGGGGCTGGCAGCGGGCGTAGGCGCTGGTGGGCTGCCAACCGGCCGGCAGCTGGGCCAGGGTCAGCTCTTCCACAGCCAGGTTATCAGGCACTTCTATTCGAATGACTTTGAATAAGTTATTCAGGCCCTCGCCGCTGCGGTGCACCACGTTTTCGAGGCAGGCCAGGGCGCGGCTGCCCGCGGCGTAGATGACGAACTGCCCGCGCAGGTTCCAGCGGCCGGCATTGCCGGAAGCCACCAGCTCGCCAGCATACCTGGCCAGGCAAATGCGGTAAATTTCCACTGCGCGGCGGGCTAGGCGAAGTCGCCGTAGGCAATGCGGCTCACTTCCTCGGCCACGAGGTCGATGCCCCCGCTCGTTTGGAGCAGGGCTAGCGGCGGCTGGTTATCGAGCCCAAACGCCGGCTTGCCCAGCCAGCGCCGGAAAGCCGCCGCCTCGCCAAATACCTCGCCGCCCTGCCGGGCCAGGGCCAGCAGCTTCAGCACCTGCTCGCTGGCGGCGGGGGCCAGGCGCTTATTGGCATCGCGGTAGGTGCGCAGGGTTTTGGTGGTGGTGTGCAGCAGCTCGGCCAGCTCTTCCAGGCTTATTTGCAAGAGGTTGGCTACCGCAAACGCCACTTTGGCGGGCACGCCGGTGCGAGCCTCCATTACGAGGGCAAAGGAGTCGCTGACGACCGTAACCAGGCTAGTTAGGGCCGCCGGAATGGTACTGGGCGAGTAAGCAGGCGCGGCAAGCATAGGCAAGGAAAATGGGCTAGCCCGATGCAGCCGGGCAAACACCCGGCAAAGATGGGAAATTTTTCTTTACAAAACGGAAAATTTACTTTTCGTTCCGCGTGCTGCTTTTTAATGGCTAGCCCGGCTGGCAACGCCCGGGCCAGTGGGCTCGTTTGCTGTCCAGTTCCTCTTCCACTTTTCGCTTACCGCTATGCCCGCCCAGCCTTTGCCTCAGCGCATCGTCGCGCTCGAAGAGCACGTTTCTTTTCCTGATATGGTCGAGCGCATTCCGCTCGCGGCCCGGCAGCAGGCCGGCTGGCCTTCCAATGCCAACCCCCACTCGCCGGTGCGCGAGCAGGCGAGCCAGCTGGCCGAAATTGGCGCCGAGCGCCTGCGCCTGATGGACGAAGCCGGCATCAGCGTGCAGGTGCTCTCCGTGTCGGGGCCGGGCGCCGAGCTGCTAGGCCCCACCGAGGGCCCGGCCTTCGCCCAGGAGTACAACGACCGGCTGGCCGCCGCCATTGCCCGGCACCCCGGCCGCTTTTTTGGCTTTGCCCACCTGCCCATGACCAACCCCGTGGCTGCCGCCGAGGAGCTGGCGCGCACCGTGGGCACGCACCAGTTTCGGGGCGCAATGCTTAACGGCACCACCCAGGGGCTGTTTCTCGACGACCCCAAATTTGCGCCGCTGCTGGCCCGCGCCGAGGCGCTAGGGGTGCCGCTGTACCTGCACCCCGGCGTGCCGCCCGCGCCGGTGCGGGCCGCTTATTACAGCAACCTGCCCCACGAGCTGGGCGAGCGCCTGAGCATGGCCGGCTTTGGCTGGCACGCCGAAACGGCCATCCACGTGCTGCGCCTTATCCTGAGCGGCACGCTCGAAACGTACCCGCGCCTCAGGTTCATCATCGGCCACATGGGCGAGACGCTGCCCGTGATGATGGCCCGCGCCGACCTGACCATGCCCGCCGACCAGACTCAGCTGCCGCGCAGCATCAGCCAGACGCTGCGCGACCAGGTATTTATCACCACCAGCGGCATCTTCACGCGCCCGCCGCTGGAGGCAGCCCTGGCCACGTTTGGGCTCGATAACATCTTGTTTTCAGTCGATTATCCCTACGCGCCCAACAAGCCGGGCCACGAGTTGCTGGCCGGCCTACAACTGCCGCCGGCCGATATCGCTAAGCTGGCTTATCGCAATGCCGACCAGCTGCTGGGGCTGGCTTGAGGCAAGAAATTAAAGAGCCAGCACACGTATCGGGGGCGCGCAGCGCAGCAGGCGCAGCCGCACAAAGGCCGAGCGATTCGCCTTCGGGCCGTGCCAGGCGGCTTGCCACGGGGCGCTCACCGTGAGCAGGGGCGGTAATTACTGCCTCTGCGGCTGACCTTTGCCCCATGCCTCAGCCCACGCTTCTGCTCATCGACGACGAAAACCGCCTGCGCCAGGTGCTGGCCAGGGTGCTGGAGCTGGAGGGCTACACCGTGCTGCAAGCTCCCGATGCCCGCCGCGGCCTCCAGACCCTGGCCGAGCACGCAGGCGAAATCCTCGTCATTCTTTCCGATGTGAAGCTGCCCGACGGCCACGGCGTGGCCCTGCTGCCGCGCTACCAGGCCGCCGCCCCGCTGGCCGAAATCATCCTGCTCACGGCCTACGGCACCGTGCCCGACGGCGTGCAGGCCATGAAGCAGGGCGCCTTCGACTACCTCACCAAGGGCGATTCGGACGACCAGCTGCTCGTGGTAGTGGCCCGCGCCGTGGAAAAGGCCCGGCTGCGCCGCCGCGTGGCCGAGCTTGAAAAGCAGGTGGGCCAGCAGTATACTTTTGAGGCCATGATTGGGCAATCGGCCGCCCTGACCCGGGCCAGGGCCCTGGCCGAGCGCGTGGCCCCCACCGATAGCACCGTGCTGCTCGAAGGGCCCACCGGCGCGGGCAAGGAGTTATTTGCCCAGGCCATTCACCAGGCGAGCGGGCGCCGGGGCAAGCCGTTTGTGGCCGTTAATTGCAGCGCGTTTCCGAAAGATTTGTTGGAGTCGGAGCTGTTTGGCTACCGCAAAGGCGCCTTTACCGGGGCGCTGGCCGATAAGAAGGGGCTGCTGGAGGAGGCTAGCGGCGGCACGCTCTTCTTAGACGAGATTGGCGAGCTGGACTTGGCCGTGCAGGCCAAATTTCTGCGGGTGCTCGAAACCCAGGAATTTACCAAGCTCGGCGATACCCGGCCCACCAGGGTAAACGTGCGCCTCATCGCGGCCACCAACCGCAACCTGCGCCAGGAGGCCGCTGAGGGGCATTTTCGGCCCGATTTGTACTACCGGCTTTCGGTGTTTGAGCTGGCCGTGCCGCCGCTCAGCGCCCGGCCCGACGACGTGGCCCCGCTGGCCCGGCACTTCCTGCAGGTGTTTGCGGCCAAGCTGCGCAAGCGCCTGCCCGGCTTCGAGCCCGAGGCCCTGGCGCGCCTGGCCCGCTACCCCTGGCCGGGCAATGTGCGCGAGCTTAAAAACGTGCTGGAGCGCGCCGCCATCCTAGCCTTCGACAACCAGCCGCTAACCCTCGACGACCTGCCGCCCGAGTTTCAGCACCTGCCCGCCCCCACCCCCGCCGACCCCACCGACCGCAGCCTGCGCGCCGTGGAGGCCCGCCACATTGGCCAGGTGCTGCGCGAAGCCAGCGGCAACAAAATGGAGGCCGCCCGCCAGCTGGGCATCGGCGTGAAGACGCTTTACCGCAAAATTGAGGAGTACGGCCTGGGCCGGGAGTAGCCGTGAGCAGAGCATAATCGTCTGTCATGGCGGGCGCAACGCAGTAGAGCGCGGCAATCTTTCCTCATTCGTTGGTATTCTAACCCTAACGTGCAGGAAGGATGGCTTCACTTTGCTCGCCATGACAGGCGACCGGATAGGCCCATTTTGACCTGGCCACCGGGTCAAAATGACCCACCCGCGGCAATTGCCCTAGCCACGGCAATAAGCCGCCAGTAATTTATTTCCTTCATTATCAATTGCATAAGCAAAATAAATTGCCGACGGGCTAGCCAGGCCCGCCTTTCGCTAGCCCTGGCACGCCGGCCCCGCCCTAATGCGGCCCGCCGGCGGCTACCATGCAACTGCAAGCAAAAATTACGTTGGGGTTTCTGGCGATGCTGGGGCTGCTGCTCGGCATTGGCTGCTACGGCTACGCCACGCTGGGCCGCCTCGACCGGGCCAACCGGGCGGTATTGCAGGAGAATTTTTACTCGGTACAGCTTGGCCAAGGCATGTTGCAGGCGCTCGATGGGCTAGCCGCCCGCCCCGCCAACGGGCCTGCCCTGGCCCGCCTGCACACGCTGCTCGACCGCGAGGCCGACAACGTGACCGAGCCCGGCGAGCGCCGGCTCGTCGATAGCCTGACCCAAACGCTGGCTGGCTACCCCGGCACCGACCCGGCCGCCGGCCAGGCGCGGCTGCGCCAGCTTACCCACCGCGTGGTGGCCCTGAACATGACGGCCCTGACCCGCAAGAACGGCCGGGCTATGCACGCCGCCGCCCAGGCCAAGAGCTACCTGCTGCTGTTCAGCGTGCTGAGCGCCCTAGTGGGGCTGATGCTGGTGGGCAGCGTGCCGCAGGCGGCCGTGGGCGGCCTGCGCAAGCTGGCTGCCAGCCTCGACTACGCCACGCGCACCAATTTTGCGGTGACGGTGCCCATCGAGAGCACCGACGAGGTGGGCCAGGTTACGGCGGCCTTCAACCGCCTGCTGGTGCACGTGCAGGACATTCGCAGCCACAGCCTGGCCGATGTGGTAACCGAGCGCAACCGCACCAGCGGCCTCGTGCATACCCTTAGCGAGCCGCTTTTTCTGCTTGACCCCGGCCGCCGCGTGCTCGTGGCCAACCCGGCGGCCTGCGCCCTGCTGGGCCTGGCCGAAAGCCAGGTGCTGGCCCGCCCCGCCGCCGAGCTGGCCCAGGAAAACCCGGTATTTGCCCAGCTGCTGGCCCCGGCGCTGCTGCCGGTGGCCCAGCGCCCGGCCGGCCCGCAGCCCCTGGCCGTGGTGGGGCCCGATGGCGCCCCGGCCCACTACCAGCTGTGGGTGCACGAGGCGGTGGCCTTCAACGAGGCGCGCGACCAGATGGAGGCCGTGGGCACGGTCCTGGCCCTGCGCAACGTGTCAGCCTTTCGGCAGCTCGACCAGACGAAGTCGGACTTCCTGGCCACGGTATCGCACGAGCTGAAAACGCCGCTTTCCAGTATCAATTTCAATCTCAAGCTCTTGCACGACCCGCGCGTGGGCTCCCTCAATGCCGAGCAGCAGGAGCTGGTAGCCACCATGAAACAGGAAAACCAGCGCCTGCTACGCCTCGTGGGCGAGCTGCTGACGGTGGCCCGCCTCGACGTGGGCCAGGGCATTGCCCTCGACCCGCGCCCCCTGGCCGTGCCCGACCTCGTGGCTGCCGCCACCTCGCCACTGCGGCTGCAGCTGCGGGCCCGCCACCTCACCCTCGATACCGAGCTGCCCGCCAACCTGCCGCCCATCCGCGCCGACCACGAGAAAACGACCTGGGTGCTGCTCAACCTGCTGGTGAATGCCGTGCGCTACTCGCCCGAGCAGGGCCACATTCTGCTCAGCGCTGCCCCCACGCCCGACCGCCGCGCCGTGCGCGTGCAGGTGCAGGACCACGGCCCCGGCATTGCCCTGGCCGACCAGCAGCGCATTTTCGAGCGCTTCGCCCAGGGCCCGGCCGCGCCCGAGGCCAGCCCCCACGACGACCACGGTACGGGCCTGGGCCTGAGCATCTCGCGCGAGTTCATCGCCAGCCAGGGCGGCGAGCTGGGCGTCGAGAGCACTGCTGGCCAGGGCAGCACCTTCTATTTCACGCTGCCCGTGGCCTAGCCCCAGTTAGGCCGTCGCGGCAACTCATCACTCCTAATTCAAAACTCCTAATTAATTCAAATGTCCTCCTCCCTGGCCCTGCCCACCGAAGACAACATTCACCTGCGCCGCGTGTCGGCGGCAGGGCTGCTGGTCACGCTCGGCATCATTTTCGGCGACATCGGCACCTCGCCGCTCTACGTGTTCCAAACCATCATCGGCGAGCGGCCGGTGAGCCAGCTGCTGGTGTTTGGCGGCGTATCGGCCGTATTCTGGACGCTCACGCTCCAGACGACCATCAAGTACATTCTGCTCACGCTGGAGGCCGACAACCACGGCGAAGGCGGCATTTTCTCGCTGTTCTCACTGGTTAAAAGCCGGGGCAAGTGGCTGCTGTTTCCGGCTATTATTGGCGCCGGCACGCTGCTGGCCGATGGTATTATTACGCCCCCCATCTCGGTGTCGTCGGCCATCGAAGGCCTGAAAATCCTCTATCCGGCGCTCAATACAGAAACGATTGTCTTCATCGTTATTGCCATTATCACGCTGCTGTTCGCGTTTCAGCAGTTTGGCACCAAGGTAGTGGGCGCGGCGTTCGGGCCCATTATGCTGCTCTGGTTCTCGGCCATCGCGGCGCTGGGGCTAGCCCAGATTTTGCACTATCCCGGCGTGCTGGCCGCCCTCAACCCGGCCTACGCCATCCGGCTGCTCACCGAATACCCGAAGGGCTTCTGGCTGCTAGGGGCCGTGTTCCTGTGCACCACCGGGGCCGAGGCGCTGTACTCTGACCTGGGCCACTGCGGCCGGAAGAACATCCGCACGTCCTGGATTTTTGTCAAGAGCGCCTTGGTGCTCAACTACCTGGGCCAGGCCGCCTGGACGATGGGCCATGTGGGCCACACGCTGGCCTCGAACCAGAATCCGTTTTTTATGATTGCGCCGCAGTGGGCCATCGTGCCGCTTATTGTGCTGGCCACGCTAGCCACCATCATTGCGTCGCAGGCACTCATATCAGGCTCGTATACGCTTATTTCCGAGGCCGTTAGCCTGCGCTTCTGGCCCAAGGTGCGGGTGCTGTTTCCTACCGACCAGCGCGGCCAGATATACGTGCCCAGCATCAACTGGCTGCTGTGGTTTGGCTGCGTGTGCGTGCAGCTGTGGTTCAAGACCTCGGAGGCCATGACGGCCGCCTACGGCTTCAGCATCACGGTGGCTATGCTCATGACCAGCCTGCTGCTGATGCAGTACCTGCGCGGCGTGAAGCACTGGGCCATTCCGGTGGTGGGGCTGATTATGCTCGTTTTTCTCACCGTCGAGTTCTCGTTTCTCATCGCCAACATCACCAAGCTGCTCAACCGGCTCGGCATCCTTGTCTTCGAGTGGGGCCTGATTTCGATGATGTACGTGGGCTACCGGGGCCGCGAAATCAAGAACAGCCTGCTGAGCTTGCTGCCGGTGGCCGGCACCAAGCCCACCTTGCAGGAGCTGAGCCAGGACGAATCGGTGAGCAAGTACGCCAGCAACCTCGTGTACCTCACGCACAGCAAAAAAGCCGGCGAGCTGGAAAACGAGATTCTGTATTCCATCCTGCGCAAGCAGCCCAAGCGCGCCGACCGCTACTGGTTTATCAATATGAGCATCGCCACCGACCCCTACTCGACCCGCTACTCGGTGGAGGAGCTGGTGCCCGGCGTGGCGTATAAAATCAACTTCCGGCTGGGCTTCCGGGTGCAGCCGCGCCTCAACCTGCTCTTTCGCCGGGTGCTGGAGCAGATGGGCGAGCGCGGCGAAATCGACATCACCTCGCGCTACGACTCGCTGGCCAGGTACCACATGCCCGGCGACTTCCGCTTCGTGGTGCTCGAAAAGGTGCTGAGCCACGACAACGAACTCAGCTTTAAGGAGCGCTTTATCCTGAACGGCTACTTTTTCATCAACCGCTTCGCCATCTCCGACCAGCAGCTCTTCGGCCTCGATACCAGCGACGTGGCCCTCGAAAAAGTGCCGCTCACCATCAAGCCTGCCCCCGCCACCCACGCCCTGCTGCGCGACGAGCCCGAGCAAGCCCAGGACCCCGTGCCGGCCGCCAGCGTTCAGGCCGAGCTAGCCCCGGAAAAGATATAAGCCCGAAGACAGGAGAAAAAGCAACCACCCCCGTCCTGCTCGGCAGAACGGGGGTGGTTGCTTTTCCGGCGCTTATGCTATCAAATCAAGTCGCCTAGCTCCCTCACGCCCACCGGCCGCTGCACGGTGTAGCCTTCGCCAAACTCCACCCCTATCAGGTGGCCAAACTCGCGGGCCCGCGCTTCCATAAAATGCGCAAAGGTTTGGCCCGACAAGTAGGTTTGCGGCGCTGTGGGGTCGGCATTGGCGTTGAAGAACTGCGTGCCATAGGCGTTGATACTGGCCCACTTGCCGGCCCAGTGGGGCGTGATATCCACCACAAAATCGGCCGGAATCTGCCGGTCCTGAATGTAATGGTACACGTGCTTGGGGCGCCAGGCGGCCTGCGGCTGGCCGTCCTCCCCTAGCGTTTCTATCATGCGCAGGCCGCTCAAAAAGCAGGCGTCGGTGGCGAGCTGCGCGGCGCGCCCGTGGTCGGGGTGGCGGTCACTGATGGCGTTGCAGAGCACAATCTCGGGCTGGTAGCGCCGGATGGCCGCGATGAGCGGCAACTGGTGCTCGCGGTCGTTTTTGAAAAAGCCATCGGGCAGCCCCAGGTTTTCGCGCACGCTTAGCTGCAAAATCTGGCTGGCCGCCGCCGACTCGGCGGCCCGGGTTTCGGGTGTGCCGCGCGTGCCCAGCTCGCCCCGTGTAAAATCCACAATACCCACTTTTTTGCCCGCCGCTACGGCGGCCAGCAGCGTGCCCGAGCACGACATCTCCACATCGTCGGGGTGGGCCCCCAGGGCCAGAATATCTACTTTAATCACGGATTACGCGGATTTAAACGGATTGCACGGATTTTGTGGACGGTTGAGTACGTATTTCCACCGACCTAAGCCGGCAGGCTCAATTAATTCAATGCACGAGAACAGGCAGTACGAAAAGCAGGGCGTCCACAAAATCCGTGCAATCCGTTTAAATCCGCGTAATCCGTGATTTATTTGACCCGCAGTTTCTTACCGGGCTGCAGCTTGCCGTGCAGGCTGGGGTTAAGGCGCTTGAGGGTGCTCACGCGCACGCCGTAGCGGTCGGCAATTTCGGAGAGCGTATCGCCCGAGCGAATTTTGTGGGTGGCTACCTGGCGGGCCGCCGTAGGCTCGCCGCGGCTGCGGCTGCCGCGGTGCAGTGCCCGGCTGTAGTAGTTGAACAGCGCCGAAGTAATCGTAAACGTCTCGCCCCGCAGCTTGTAATCGGGGAAATCATACACGTAAGTCGGGTTAATGGGATTACCCTCGTAGCGCACCTCGAAGTGCAGGTGCGAGCCCGTGCTGCGCCCCGTGCTGCCCCCTAGCCCAATTACCTGCCCGGCCCGCACAAAAGTGCCCACCGGCACCAGCGGCTTGCTCAAGTGCCCATAAAGCGTTTCGAGGCCATTATAATGGCGCACCAGCAGGTAGTTGCCGTAGCCGCCGCCGTCCCACTTGCTGATGCGGATAACGCCGTCGAAGGCCGCCCGCACCGAGTCGCCCGTATCCAGGTCCAGGTCTACCCCGAAGTGCCAGCGCCCCCAGCGAAAGGTAAAGCCCGAGGTAATCGGCGTTTTCACCAGCGGCATCTTGGCATAGTGCTGGCGCAGTGGGTCCACAAGCTTTAGGGTCAGCGTATCGCGGATGCGCCGGCCGTCCACCCGGTAGGGGTTGATGTTGTGCGTGTCCCAAATGGCATAGTAGCCCGCCACCTTTACCCACGACGAGTCAATCAGCACCTCGTCCGACATCTCCACTATCTCCTGCCCGCCCTCATTGAGCGTGGTCGTGTCTTCGCTTACAATGCTGAGCTTACGGGCCGGGTTAAATATCGACTTGGCAGCGTCCGAGCGGTCGTCGGGTACTTCCTCCGTTTCAATAATGGTGGTCGTGTCGGGCTTCACGTAGCGCATTTTGGGCGTGCGAATCCGAAAAAAATCGCGCGACGCACCCGTACCCGATTTCACAGGAGTCTTTTTGCGGCGCTGAGCCTGCGCAGGAGCACCAGCCCCTAGCCAGCAGGCCAGCAGCAGCCACAGCACAGGCAGCCGAAATAATAGCTTGGGAAAAGTCAAACGAAACCCCAAAAAGGCAGCAGTGGCCCGGTGGACGGGTCACTGCTGCACGTTGACAGAAATAAAAATCACCAGCCGCTTGCGGCTGGCAGCAGTAGGTGCCCCTATTCGTGCAGGCCGGCCAGGTAGCGCTCGGCATCAAGAGCAGCCATGCAGCCCGAGCCTGCGGCCGTCACGGCCTGGCGGTAGGTGAAATCCTGCACGTCGCCGCAAGCAAACACGCCGTCCACGTTGGTTTTAGCCGTGCCGGGCAGGGTTTTGAGGTAGCCCTGCTCGTCGTGATGCAGGTAATTATGGAAAATCTTGGAATTAGGCTCGTGCCCGATGGCCACGAAAAAGCCGTGCACCGGAATCTCACGCGTTTCGTGAGTTACCAGGTTTTTCACCCGCACGGCTTCCACGGCGTGCTCGCCCAGTATCTCATCAGTCGCCGTGTCAAACAGCACCTCAATCTTGGGGTTGTCGAGCACGCGCTTCTGCATGATTTTCGACGCTCGCATGGCATCCTTGCGCACCAGCATGTACACTTTCGAGCACAGATTAGCCAAATAGTTGGCTTCTTCGGCGGCCGTGTCGCCGGCGCCTACAATGGCTACCTCCTTGCCCCGGTAAAAGAAGCCGTCGCACACCGCGCAGGCCGATACGCCCGAGCCGTTCAGCCGCGCCTCCGAGGGCAGCCCTAGCCACTTGGCCGAGGCCCCGGTGGCAATAATAACCGCATCAGCCGTCAGCTCTATCGTTTCATCGACGGTGATTTTATGCGGCCGACCCGAAAAATCAACTTTCGTGGCAATGCCGTAGCGAATATCCGTGCCGAAGCGGGCCGCCTGCTTTTTGAGGTCTTCCATCATCTCCGGCCCCATCACGCCATCCGGGTAGCCCGGAAAATTCTCTACATCGTTGGTAATCGTGAGCTGCCCGCCGGGCTGCAAGCCCTGGTACATCACGGGGTTCAACCCAGCCCTAGCGGCGTAGATAGCGGCCGTATAACCAGCGGGTCCCGACCCAATAATCAGGCAATGAATGTGTTCCATGAAAAATAGCGCGAAGCCTAGCTTCGCGAATCGTTGAACGAAAAAAATACTATTCCTAGTACCCCAGCCAATGGCAAGCTGGCGGCGAAGCCCAGGCTATTACCTACAAAAAACCCCAACCTCACGGTCGGGGTTTTCAGGTAACAAAATTAAGCAGCAATTAGCCTAAATAAGGCTTCAATGCCTTCGAACGCGAGGTATGGCGCAGGCGGCGAATAGCTTTTTCCTTTATCTGGCGCACGCGCTCCCGGGTCAGGTTGAACTTCTCGCCAATCTCTTCTAGCGTCAGCGCAGCCTCGCCGTTCAGCCCAAAGTAGAGCGTAATAACATCGGCCTCACGCTTGGTCAGGGTTGAAAGCGCACGCTGCACTTCCTTGCGGAGTGAGTCGTTCATCAGGCCCGAATCGGGCGTCTCCTCGTCCTCGTTTTCGAGCACATCGAGCAGGCGGTTTTCCTCGCCCTGCACAAACGGCGCATCAACCGATACGTGGCGACCTGAAATCTTCAAGGTATCTACCACTTCTGAAGTAGTCAGCTCCAGAACTTCGGCAATTTCCTCAGGCGAAGGCTCTCGCTCAAATTTTTGCTCCAGCTCCGAGAACGACTTGCTGATTTTATTCAGCGAGCCTACCCGATTCAGGGGCAAACGCACAATGCGGCTCTGCTCGGCCAGGGCCTGCAGAATGCTCTGGCGAATCCACCAAACGGCGTACGAAATAAATTTAAAGCCCCTGGTTTCGTCAAAGCGCTTAGCAGCTTTGATGAGGCCCAGGTTGCCCTCATTGATGAGGTCACCTAGGCTAAGTCCTTGGTTCTGATATTGTTTAGCCACCGACACCACGAAGCGTAAGTTGGCTTTGGTCAGCTTCTCAAG
The DNA here is from genome assembly GCF_030581075.1 of Hymenobacter cheonanensis. Classification (GTDB taxonomy): domain Bacteria; phylum Bacteroidota; class Bacteroidia; order Cytophagales; family Hymenobacteraceae; genus Hymenobacter. The sequence goes on along the minus strand of NZ_JAUQSW010000008.1, from coordinate 146,016 downwards.
CGCTTTCTGGTCTCCGTCGCGGATACGCTGCGCCAGCGTCACCTCCTCGTCGGGTGTCAGCAGGTCCACTTTGCCAATCTCCTGGAGGTATTTATCCAGCGACTGGCTTTCGCGGTTGGTAATCTGCTTGCTGATTTTTAGCTGTCTCATCGGTAACGGCGCTAACTAGGTAGTTCTAAAGAAGTTATTCGGAAGATAATAGGTTGACGAGCTTATCATCAATTCAACCGAAAACAACAAGGCTATACGAGCTAAAGTTCTTTTCGGCCATTCGATAAGCCCCGACAGGGGCTAGCCGATGAGCTTGACAATCATCAACTAGCCCGCGTGGCAGCCTGCGCAAAAATTACGCCTGCTTTTCGAGCAGCACTTTGCGCGAGAGGCGGTACTTACCAGTTTTCTTGTCGATATCCACCAGTTTCACGTCGATTTCCTGGCCTACTTCGAGCACCCCCTCAAGCGAGGCAATGCGCTCGTGGGTTACTTCCGAAATGTGCAGCAAGCCATCTTTGCCAGGCATAATCTCCACAAACGCGCCATAGGGCTGAATGCTGCGCACCTTGCCTTTGTAGGTTTCGCCCACTTCGGGCTGCGCCGCGATGGCCCGGATGCGGTCGATGGCACCCTGCATATCCGTCTGGTTGGAGGCGTAGATGCTCACGTGGCCCTTCTCGTCCTTCTCCTCGATGATAACCGTAGCGTTGGTATCCTTCTGAATCTGCTGGATGACTTTGCCGCCCGGCCCGATTACCGCGCCGATAAACTCTTTGTCAATCAACATCTTGTGCGAGCGCGGGGTGTGGGCCTTCAGCTCGGCAGCCGGGGCGGCGATGGTCTTCGCCATCTCGCGCAGGATGTGCAGGCGGCCTTCGCGGGCCTGGTGCAAGGCAGCCGTCAAAATCTCATTGCTCAGGCCCTGGATTTTGATATCCATTTGGCAGGCGCAAATACCTTTCTCCGTGCCAGTTACCTTGAAGTCCATGTCGCCGAGGTGGTCCTCATCACCTAGAATGTCCGAAAGCACGGCGTACTCGCCGGTTTCCTTATCCTGCACAAGGCCCATGGCGATGCCGGCTACGGCCGCGCGCACTTTCACGCCCGCATCCATGAGGGCTAGCGAACCGGCACAGACAGTGGCCATCGAGCTGGAGCCGTTCGACTCCAGGATGTCCGACACGATGCGGATGGTGTAGGGGTTTTCGTCGTCGGGCGGCAGCACGCGCTTCAGCGAGCGGGCGGCCAGGTTGCCGTGGCCGATTTCGCGGCGGCCAGCGCCGCGGTTCGGCTTCACCTCGCCGGTCGAGAAACCGGGGAAGTTGTAGTGCAGCATGAATTTCGAGAAGCCCTTGGTCAGCGGCTGGTCGATAATCTGCTCGTCGAGTTTGGTGCCGAGTGTGGCCGTGGTCAGGCTCTGGGTTTCACCGCGGGTGAAAATAGCCGAGCCGTGGGCACCGGGCAAATAGTTGATTTCCGACCAGATAGGACGTATTTCGGTGAGCTGGCGGCCGTCGAGGCGCACGCGCTCCTTCACCATCATGTCGCGGATGGCCTTCTTCTCGGCCGACGAGTAATACCGGCTGAACTGCTTCATGTCCAGCTCGGGCTGCTCGGCCACGAGCTTGTCCAGGAACGCTTTTTTCACGCTCGTGAAGCCTTCCTTACGGCCGGCCTTGCTAGTGTTGCCCGAGCGGGCCACGTCATAAGCGCCCTTGTAGATGCCTTCGTGGATGAGCGCTTTCAGCGCGTCATTCTCTTCGTATTTCGGATACTCACGGGGCTGCGACTCGGGCGTGCGGCCTACCGCCTCCGCCAAGTCCTTTTGCAGCTGCACCTGCGCCTTAATGGCTTCGTGGGCGTAAGCGATGGCGGCTACCATTTCTTCCTCGCTCACTTCGGCCATCTCGCCCTCTACCATGGCTACCGAGTCGCCGGTGGCACCCACGATGAGGTCCATATCGGCGCGCGCCAGGTCGCTGGTTTTGGGGTTAATCTGGAACTGACCGTCGATGCGCGCAACGCGTACCTCCGAAATCGGGCCGGCAAACGGGATATCCGAAATCGACAGGGCGGCCGAAGCAGCCAAGGCAGCCAGGGCATCGGGCTGCACTTCCTTATCAGCCGAAATGAGGGTAATCATCACCTGCACCTCGTAGTGATAATCCTTGGGGAACATCGGCCGCAGGATGCGGTCAACGAGGCGGCAAATCAGAATTTCGTAGTCGCTCAGGCGGCCTTCGCGGCGCTGAAACGAGCCGGGAATCTTACCGGCCGAGCCGAATTTTTCCTGGTAGTCAACTGACAGCGGCAGGAAATCAACGCCTTCGCGCTGGCTAGGGGCCGAAACAACCGTAGCGAGCAGCATCGTGTCGCCGAGGCGCACGACTACGGCTCCATCCGCAAACTTGGCCAGTTTGCCGGTTTCAATGGAAATCTGGCGGCCGTCGGGCAGCGCCAGGGTTTTAGTAATCGCGTGGGGAGCGGGCATTGGAGGGGGTTGGACTAGAGACAATAGACACCAGACACGAGTAGTATGGGCGGGCACCCCGCCTAGGCAGCGGCCGCAGCAAGCTCCGGTCGTCTGGCCACTATCTCATGTCCAAGCAAAGCAGACAATGGGCAAAAAAAAGAGTAGGGAACCTTCGCGTGGAAGGCTCCCTACTCTCAGCAAGTGGGCTTACTTACGGATGCCCAACTCCTTGATAATCGCGCGGTAGCGGTTGATTTCGCGGTGCTGCAGATAATCCAGCATGCGGCGGCGCTTGCCTACCAGCTTCAGCAGGCCCAGGCGGGTGCTGTGGTCTTTCTTGTTCACTTTCAGGTGCTCGGTGAGGTGCTGAATGCGGTGCGTGAACAGGGCAATTTGCGACTCGGCCGAACCAGTATCGGTAGTTACTTTCTGAAGGCTGTTTTTTTCGAAGATGGCCTGCTTGGCCTCGGTCGAGAGTGTCATCGGCAGATAGGGAGAACCCGTCTTAGATTGAAAAATAAGAGAAAATGCGTGCCCCATACCTTGGGGCGGGTGCAAAGGTACGCGCTTTAGCGCTGAATTCCAAGCCTCAGTCAATAACAGGCGCCGCCAGGCGCCGCAGGCGCGGAAACCGCGGCAGACGCTGGGCCAGGCGCCGCCAGAAATCCATCTCCAGCAGGCCCGAATCGTTGTAGGCCTGATAAAGAAAAAATAAGCCAAATGGAAATAAAATGCAGTTAGACAGCCACATACCCACGCCCACGGGCAGCACGAAGTCGCGCCCATACTTAGACCCCATCGTGTCGAAGACGTAGAAAATGATGAAGAACAGAATGGAAACCAGAATGGGCACCCCTAGCCCACCCTTCTTGATAATGGCCCCCAGCGGCGCGCCTATCAAAAACATGAGCAGCACGGCCACCGACTGAGTGTACTTGCGGTAGACCTCAATGCGGAACTCGGCCGAATCGCGCGCTACCTCATAGAGGTGCTGCGAAGAAGAGGTGATAAACGAGTTGATGTTGCGGGCGCGGCTGAGCGCCTGCTCTACCTGCGAGGCATTGAGCGGAGCTAGCCGGGCGGGCGATACTACCAGGTGGGCCAGCTTCCGGCTTTGGGCCCGGCCACTGGTATCGAGGCGCAGGTAGGTATAATACCCACCCAGGCGCGCTGGCAAAACCTTGCGCTCGCGCGCCAGAATTTTCTGAATAGAATCGACGCTGTGGTGCAGCTGCGGAATATTCAGCATCATGCGGTTTTGCTGAAACAGCTCCTGCTTGGTCTTACCCAAATCGAAGGAGGCTAGCGAAAACGTAATCATGTTGCGCTTAAACCCCTCCCGAATGAAGGAAGCGGCCGAGCGGTTTTGCGCATCGGGCTGCTCTACGTAGGTATGCCCCCGAAAAAGCTCAAAACCCAGATATTGCCCCCCAAAGCGCGTAAACATGCGCCCCGAGTCGGCAAGCATTACCGTGGCATTGCCCGACTTTTGGGTATGGTCATAAATCATGACCCCCATCAGAATGTCTTTTTCCGGCCCAACTTTTTTATCCACCTTAATGGTGTAGCCCGGAATGCCATTATAGAACACGCCGGGTCGAATATCCAGCGCCAGCTTTTTCTGGCGCACATCCCACAGCAAGCTGTACGCCTTCAGGTTGGCCTTGGGCACAATGCGCTCGTTAAACCAAAAGGCCGTGACGGCCAGTACCAGGCTCACCAGCCACACCGGCCGCAGGATGCGCGTGAGGGCAATGCCCGAGGCCTTGATGGCCGTTAGCTCGTGGTGCTCGCCGAGGTTACCGTAGGTCATCAGCGACGACAGCAGCACGGCCAGCGGCAGCGAAATGGGCACAATGAGGATGCTGAAAAAGAACAGCAGCTGCAGCAATACCCCCGTGCCCAGGTCTTTGCCCACAATATCATCCAGGTACTTCAGCAGCGTATGCGTGAGGAGAATAAACTCTACCACCGCAAACGTGAGCAGGAAAGGTCCGGCAAAGGCCTTTAAAATAAGCTTGTCTAGTTTTTTCACGGCAATTAATTACGCTGGCTTCGCAAGCCCTGGATGGCTAACGCCGGGGCGAAGCTTCTAGTGCGCGGGCGGCCCGGCAGTGGCTAGCCCCCTACCTGGTCGCGCAGCTTACTCACCAGGCTCTCCCAAAGCTCCTGTTGCTCCTGTGTGTCGGTGTGGTCGGAATAGTCGGTGACGCGCAAAAATACCTCATCGGTAATGCGCGAAGCCTCCAGCGTAAAATCAAGGTAGTTGGCGTCGAGCAGGGGGCGCTTCTGCTCGTCCAGAAACACGTAGCGAATGCTGCGGCCGGGCCGTTGGGCGGCAATCTCGGCAAAATGGCTCTGCTTGTCCCACACCATGTTGAGGCGATGGTCAGGGTCGAGGCGCACATCGTCGCAAAACCATTGCGACAAGCCCGAGGCCGAGGCGATGTAGGGGAAAAGAATTTTAGGTGAGGCGTTTATCGAGTATTCCATCTCGAAGCGGCGCTTTGCAGTGGCGGGCATAGCCATAGGTAGAAGAGTAAGTGCGCCCGTCACTCCCCACCAAAAGTGGCTCTGCGGGCAGGAAAACAAGTAAATTTTAAATCAACGCTTGCAGAAAGAGATTTTTTCAGTACCTTTGCACTCCCAAATCACCAACTGGCGGGGTAGCTCAGTTGGTTAGAGCACAGGATTCATAACCCTGAGGTCACGAGTTCAACTCTCGTCCCCGCTACATAAAGAAATGCCGTTTCAGCAGTGCTGAAGCGGCTTTTTTATTGCCCATACTTTTTTTATCACAGAATTTACTCAACGTGCCCAATTCGCTTCCCCCCGACCAGCGGCCCCGGCTATTTGACGCCGACGGCGACTTATCTAAACGTTGGTACATTAACTTCAAAGTATGGGATACTGATAAGCAGCGGTACGTGCGTAAGCAAGATACCAGCATGAATAAGTACCGCACCTTGACTGAACGCCGGCAGCAAGCTAACCGGAAACTGCGCGAAATTACAAAACTATTAGTAGAAGGGTACACATCTGGCTCAACCCCTGCTATTAATATTGGCCTACCCCGCAACCCTACTCTATTGGATGCAGTGAAGCTCGTGACGGAGCGCAAGCTGGCCAGCGGCCGCAAGCACGAAAATTACCCGCGTCTACTGCGTGAAGTGCAGCGGTTCCAGTCACTGGCCAATGCAGCACTAGAGCATGTGCGGCCGGTGAACGTGCTGGCCTTCCTCGACAACCTGGCGGCCCGGGGCATGGAGCCAAAAACGTACAACGGCTATCGTGATACGTTGTCGGCTGTGTTTAACTACCTGCTGAAATTGGAGGCCGTGAGCCGCAACCCGGTGCGGGGCGTGGACCGGCGCAAGGTGGTGGCCAGCGACGAGCACCAGCCCTACACCAACGCCCAGCGCCAACTCGTGCGCGAAGAGATAGCCCGGCGAGGCGATGCTCAACTGCAGCTCTTCATCTCCTTTATTTATTACTGCTTCGTGCGTATCGGCAGCGAGCTAAGGCTGCTGCGCGTAGGCGACCTGCTGGCCCATACAGTGCGGGTGCCTGGCACGCGCGCCAAGAACGATAAGGCAGAGCACGTGGCCATACCCCGGCAGCTGGCCGTCCTAATTGATGAGCACGCCCTGCGCTCCTACCCTGCCGACTTCTACGTGTTCACCAAGAGCGGGCAGCCGGGCCCGGTGCCGGTAGGGAAAAATTGGTTCGCCAAACGCCACCGGGCCGTACTGACGGCGGTGGGCCTGGCCGGAGGCAACCACTCTTTATATAGTTACAAGCACACCGGGGCAATCAACCTCTACCTGGCCACCCGGGATATTGAGTTGGTGCGCCGCCACTGCCGGCACCAACACGCCGGCATTACAGCTACCTACTTACGCAAGCTGGGCGCGGTCCACGACGGCGACCGCCTTGACGCAATGCCAGATTTTTAGAATTAAAATACAGTTGTTAAGAACCACCCAACACCCAATATTATACCGATGCATATAACGAACGCTAGGGCTTGCTCTAGTACCACCTTCACTATCCGCCACATATTATCCCATTCGCTCTTAGACATAAATTTAGCCAAGAGAGACAGTAGAATCAGTGACAGCACTAAAATTGTATAGGCTACTTCCATGCGAAGTATGCGTTAGTCATTAATGTGTAGAAAGCTCTGGAAGAGGTCTCAAAACACGCTCCTATTGACTAGAACTAGTTGAAGAGGCTGCACCTCCTGAACCACTCCTAAACTCGTCATCTCCCATTATTTCTTCCGCCTCTTTGTAACGTTCCAACAACGTTGCCATGTCTATTTCACAATGCTGATACAACATTGACGCATTAAGTAAATGACGAAAGGCTTTGCGTGCTCGGTTACCTTTAGCTACTATGTTAAATGAAAAGATAACACCTGTAGATAATGAGGAGATAAAAGCCAGTATTTTTGTCCCTTCAATTGGTATTAAAGCCTCTTTATCACCAAGTGAAACCGCTAGAAAAAGAGAAGAGGCCAGACTAATAACGCCTAAAGCACGATATGCCCAGTAGTTGCGCAGAGCGATACTATTGTAGATATTAAGCGAGTTTGCAACATCTATAGGGGGCATTTGTACTTTAGTAGAATCCCAATACTGTTCGTATAGGTCAATCGCAATTTTTCTTCGGAGGTCTTGTTCAATGTGCCTAAGGACAGCGCGTCCTATCAAAAGCAAGCCGGCGATAACTATTATGACAATCGTCACAATACCTGCATTAACCCCAAAATTTGCTTTTGCAAAAGGCAAGAAGCAAAGGGCACACAGAAGTACGCATGTAGTAATGGGAGTAAACTCGGTCATAGTATCAAATGAAGTGGGCAATTTAGTTACAGTCCAGGCAACATAGCTATCAGACTGTATCACAAAACGGACGTTTTCATGCGACGCCCTAGCCTTCGGCTCTTGCACGCTAGGTAGCAGCTAAAACCGTCTTATTTGCTTGTCTCATAAAACAACGTCTGCGTATCTTCGTCAGCCTGACTTTTTGAGAACGCATGAAACTTGGCTACGCCCGCGTAAGCACCCAGGACCAACAAGTACACTTGCAGGTCGACGCCCTACGGAGCGCGGGCTGTATTGAGGTCGTAGAAGAAAAGGCTTCGGCCGCGAAAGACCGCCCCCAACTGCAGGCGCTACTCGGGCGGCTGCGCGAGGGCGACACACTAGTGGTGTGGAAGCTCGACCGGCTGGGGCGCTCGCTCAAAGAGTTGGTTACGCTAGTCACAGGCTTTCAGGAACGGGGCGTGCAGTTTGTGAGCTTGCAGGACCACCTCGACACCACCACCGCCCAGGGACGGCTCATGTTTAACCTGTTTGCTTCGCTGGCCGAGTTTGAGCGCGACCTGATACGGGAGCGCACCAACGCCGGGCTAGCCGCCGCCCGGGCCCGCGGCCGGCAGGGCGGGCGGCCGCCAGGACTTACCAAAGAAGCGAAGTCGAAGGCTGCGGCTGCGCGTACCCTGTATGAGAAGAAAGACAAGACAGTGGCCGAAATCGGCCAACTGCTAGGTATTGGCCGGGCCACCGTGTACCGCTACCTTGACTTAAAAGTGAATGACAGCACGCCATCGGCTGAGCTGGCGCTGGCCAGCACCTCAACGCCGGCCACCTGACAGCAAACGCGCCCGGGCGACGTGCACCAGGGCGCAAAGAATGACAGCACACCGGCGCGAAGTCTTCGAGCTGCAGCGCGAAAGTTGACAGCAATTAATCAACGGCCGACAAAAACAACTGCTGGGCAGCCTGGCGCTTTTCAGCGTTGCTAAGTGCTTCGGCTCGCTGCAATAAGTCACGCACGCCCTTGCTTAGTCCGACGCCGAACAGTGAGGCCTGATTTTTAGCCGCGTCCTTTACTTCGTAGCGCTGGGCGCTGATTTTATTAAGCTCCTGCAGGGCGCGGGTTACGGCGATTTCATAGGCGGGCAGAATGCGGGCCAGGTCTTTCTCAGTAGCCTGACGCGCTACTAGCTCCCGGCGCTTATCGACCAGGGCTTTCTCGGCGTCCCTGTGGGCGCGCTGGGCAGTAGCCAGCCGCTCGTCGTATTCCTGTTCTACCGAGCTTTTGCCGGTGCGGTTAGCCAGATTTAGGGGCTCGTCGGCCGCGAACTGCCCGAACGTGGTAGCCCGGCTAATTGTAGTATCGAGACGCTGCAGAAACTCTTGCTTGTTGCGCAGCTGGCCGGCTTTGCTGCCGTAGGCCGTGCGCAGCCAGTCGAAGGTTTCGTTTTCGTGGCTGTCGGTGAGCTGGGGGTAACGGCGGCGGGCCTCCCCGGTCCAGTCGGCCAGGGTGCGTACTACTTCCTTGCCGCTGCCATCGGCGGCATCGGCAAAGCTGGCCAGGGCCTGCACCGCCTGGCCGTTGGGTGCCAGGTAGGACAGATTGAGAATAAAGGTTTTGTTTTTACCCTCGTAGCCGGCGGCGGCCGCGTCAATCTCCTTCTTACTCTTGCCCTCCGCCCGTAGGCCCCGGTAGTAGGCGGCCCGCTCCAGCTCGGTTTCCTTCGTGCTCAGGTTGTTGCTGTTGCGGGCAATCTCCACGGCTTCGGCCTGGCTGCACTCGGTAATCTTAGCAGGAATAGCCTCGAAGCCGCGCCCATCTACGCGGGTGCCCTGGCTAGCCAGGCGCCGAAACGCTTCCTTGCGGCTGTGCCCGCTCAGGCTGTACACGTCGGTGGTGCCGGGCTTACGCCACAACACCACAGGGTCGAGCACCTCCCAGCGGAAGGTGCCGGCCGCCACGGCAGCCAGGATGCGTTGCACCGATTCCTCGCTAAAGTCCGCTTCTCGGTTCTGAAACAGCTTCTTATCGGTTTTAATATCCTTCACCGGCACCAGTACCACGGAGCCATCGGCGGGCAGGGCGGCCGCCGGCGCGGGCCGGCTAGCCGCGTCACTTATCATTGGTAGGCCTAGCGAATCGTAAAACTCGCTGTATTGCTTCACCAGGTCAGGGTAACGGGTGGCCTGCTGCGCGGTAATGGGCTGGCCGTTGCTCAGCAGCAGCTTTACCGCGTGAAACTCCGCATCGGGGGCCGAGGCGGCCGCGCCCTTCGCCGGCTTGGCCGGGGGCGCGGCTGCCTCTGCTTTGCTTTGGTCGGCTAGCTCCTGTAGCTGCTGCTCAATCTCCCGGCGGGCGGCGCCCCGGCTGCCCGACTTCACCACCGGGGCCCCGGCATCGGCAAACCGGGCGGCTGTTTGCAGGGCGGCCTCGTTGGTGGCAAACTCCAACCGGATGCTGGGCTTACCTATCCACGCCCGGCCCCGGTGGTGCAGGTAGAGTATCAGGGCCGGGGCCGCGTCGGGCTTGAGCCCCAGCTGCCCGGCGCGCGCCTGTTGCGCGGCTGTCCCGTCGAGCACCGGAAACCCTGCCTCTCGCTGAAATTGATATTGGCGGGCTAGCGGCTGCTTGGCCAGCCAGGCGGCAAACTCAGGATACGCCAGGCCCTCGGCCTGCTGCTGAATCGGTGAACGTTTCATGCTGTCATTATGGTAGTGCTGTCACTCGCTTAGAAAAAATCAGCCGCCTTAGCGAAGCGATGGCGTAGGCATAATACTACAAATGCATACCAATGTCACCAGCAACAGCGTCTGCGTAAAAGCCGAGTTGCTGCAACTCCTCCCAGGTCTTGCCAACAATGGGCGGGCCACCATACGGCCGGAGCAAGTTCGGTTTGAATGCAATCCGCGCAGGAAGCTGGCTATTTTCAGGCGACCAGGTCACTTTGAAATGGTACTCGTACTGCAAGACCTCGGCGCTCGGGTCATTAGTCGTAATACCATCACTGGCCACAGTGAAGAGGGTCGAAACCGCAGCACCAGGCGCCGTGTACGTCGCCTGAGGGGTGGGATTTTGCGTAGACGTCGTCAGTACCAAAATGGCCACCACAGGCTGCGGAAATTGGTAATCTACTCGGCCACCTTTATGACCGAGTTGGGGCACGTAGGGGATACCCTCAACACCAGCAGGTACTAGATACTGCACATCCGAGCAGGTGGGAAGAACTAATATGCCATTGGCCGTTTGGCCAGCCACCACCGAAAAATCTTCGACAAAGCTAAGATTAGCCGCTTGCGCCACAGAAGGCAAAGCCAGGTAGTGTAAACGATATTTAGCGATTGCGGGGCCGCTACCCTCTGGAAGTAAGCTCATTACAGGAGTGAGTGATTAAAAATGCGTTCAACAATAGTGGGGGCGTCGTGGTCTTTGATGAGTGCAATCAGCACGGTGCGTAGCTCTACCCGCACGTCGGTGCAGTCGATGCCCCAGGCGCCGCCGGGGGCAATGGGCAACGCATAGGCCGAATTTTGCGGCGCGATAAACAGCACCTTGTTTTCGGACGTGTTGCGAATGCGAATACTTGCGCAGTGAGTTACTATTGCACTATTTGCGCCCGGCTGCAAAACTTCCAGCTCAAAGGTGCTGGCTACCTGAACGAGATGCTGGCTCGTAGGCATGGGGAAAGGGTATTTTAAGTTGCTGTCATTAATTGCCGCCTGGCCGACGTGCACCAGGTAGGTTTGCTGTCATGTTGCGCTGCTGCAGCGCCGGCGGCCGGCGCGGTTTGCTGTCAGTCGCTTCGAGCTGGCACGCGCGGCCGACGGTGCTCAGGCGCCAGCGTGCTGTCAGCGGCGGCGGGCGAGCGCCCACGCGCTGAGCGCGACGAGCAACAGCCCAGGGCCGACTACGGGGGCCGCTAGCTCAGTCCGTAGTCCGTTGACTTTTTTCGCAGCCAGGCAATCGTGTTGAGCATGATTGTTAGCTTATTGGGGTCCGTAGCGTAGCCGGCTACGACGACGGCGCGGGTAAACTCTTCGGCGCTGCCCGTGTGCGCCCAGGCAGCACGGTAGCGCGGGTTTTGGCGCAAAAACTCTACGTGGTCCTTGTAGCTGTCAACCAAGCTGTCGTAGGCCCGAAACTCATCCATTAGGTCGTAGCGGTATTTGCCATCAGACCGCTTCGTGATGCTGAACACCTGATGCGGCCATTGCACGTGCGGGCTGTCGAACACTTCCCAGGTTTTCAGCAGCTGGCGCTTACCATGCCAGCTCGGGCCGGGCTTGATGCCAAAGCACATATTACCGGGTGGGTCGCCGTACAGGCCTTGCTCGCTCACGTGCATGGCCAGTAAGTAGTAGCGCGGCACGCCGGTGGCTTGCTCAGCCGCCACGGCCACCGGCCAGAAGGTTCTCAAAAATTGCTCAGCAGTTAGCTTAATCTTAGCCACGGGTAATAGGCGTTGAAGTTGCGGCCAGCACTGGCGCGCTGGGGCGCAAGCCGTGCACGGTGGCCAGGGTGGTGAATCGGCGCCAGTAGGCAGCCACGTTGCGGCCCCACAGGGCCTTCTCGCTTGCGCTCCCGCTCACGTAGCGGGTCGCTGCCATGCGTTTTGTGAAAGCAGCAATGTTGCCGCTTACCAGGGCGGCCGCCTCGTACCGGCGGGCCAGCAGCTGGCCGAAAAATTCGAAGCACTCGGCATCGGTGGCAAACACTTTCCAGCCCTTGGCGCCGCGCAGCCCGAAGTAATTGCGGCGGTTGCGGGCGCTGTACGAGGTGCCGCAGCCGCTTTCCTGCGCCCCCACGGCCAGAATGGTGCCGGGGTTGATACCATAGCGCATCCCTATGTCGGCGGCCAGAGGCCAGAATTTCAAGCAAAATGTTTCCTGCGCGCTCATCGTCAGAAGGGTAAAAAACTAAACTTGGTGAAGCGTAGAGCCACCGACCCGACTAGCAGCACCAACAGCAGCAGGGCAATCCAGAACCATACTTGCCCGTACCAATGTGGATAGGCCAACCCCTGCAGGCGGCCCCGCTCCTGTTCACTGGCCTGTAGTTGCTTGCGCAGCACCCCGGCATCGGCCCGGGCGTCGGCTAGCAGGCGGCGGGCCCGGGCATTGTCGAGCACCAGCGTAGAAATGCGGCTGCGATAGCGGGTTATCTGCCGCACCTTCACGGGCACGCGGTAGAGCTGCCCATTCACGCGCACCGTCACGGTGCTGTCAAGTACCTGCACCACCGTTGAATCACTGACCTGCTGCGGCCCGACCACTTGCGTAAGTAGGCCGGGATGCCGGTCGAGCAACCGGGCCAGCTGCGCCTCGGGTAAACAACTAGTGAGCAAGGCCAGGGCCGGGACCAGTAGCAGGATGCGGTGGCTCATCATCATGCGCCGGGGGCGCCCCACTGGCTGGCATGAGCTGGCTGGGCTGCGCCACGGGGTTGTAGCCGGGGCTATACAGCGGGCTGCCATACGGCGAGCCATAGCCGCCGCCAGAGCCAGGCGAATAAGTACGGGGAGTAGTGCGGTCGGCCAGGGCATCGCGTAAGAGAGGATAAAAACAAAGACCTAGCACCACCACGATAAAGGCCAGCAGCAGGCGGTAAGCCAATTCGCCCAGCCACTGCTCGCGGCGTGAGGGGCGCCGGCGCCGGCCATCGGTGAGCACCGCCCGGGTGTCGGCCAGGTCGTCGGCCAGATTACGGTGCTCAGTAGTGCGGGCGTCTTTGGCCAGCAGGTAGCCAGCGACGTTGAAAAAGCCCAGCACCGCCAAAAATTCAGTAGTTGATATTTTGCCTTGCGTGAACATGAGTAGGGCCAGTAGAATACTGACCGCCAGCAGCGTAGTACGCCAGTTGCCTACTATCATTTCGCGCATGGTTCATTCTTCACGTAGTTGTACAGATTCCCCAAACCTTCGATAAATAAGGCGGTCTACTTCGCTGAAATAGCGGCGAAAAGCCCGGTTTTCTTGTTCCACCTGCTTCAATCGGTCCTCGTGAAACTCCCGGAGTTGTTTGGCGGCCTGTAGGTCAACTTTTACTTCCTGCAGGTCTTCTGTTAGTTGCCGGTGGTCAGCACTTAGGCCTTTCATCGTTTCGTCAATCTGGCTGATGCCCCGACTTAGCAACCATCCCACCACGGCTACCAATAGCGCACCGATAGCACTCACAATTTCAAGAACATGCGCCTCCATCTGCTAGCCTCCTTTCCGCCGGTTGCCCAGCAGCTGCGTGAACAGGTAGCCCCCACCCAGCACCAGCGCCACGGTTTTGAGTTGGCCAAACAGGCTGTTGTCGGCCGCGTCTTTACCGTCGTTGTAGCCTCCTTTTCCGGCCTGCTCGATAGCCTGGCTGCTAGCCTGCTGCTCTTCGGGCGACATACCGCGGTAGATGTCACTGGCTTGAAAGGCCGTTTGTACATCGGCCGCGCTCTTCGATTCGTCGGGGCTGAACAAGGCCCAGCAGGCGGCCGCAGTACCTACAATTACAACGCCCATCACCACTGCCGCCACCCCGGCCGGAATAGCGGGCAAAATGCCGACGCCGGGGCCGCTTACGACAGATTTCAGCTTAGCTAGCCACGACTTAGCAAGGCCGGTTAGCCCGGTGTTTGCCCGCAGCAGCTTGCTAGTGCGGAGCTTCTGCTGCCGGGCTACGTAGCTGGCCACCGTCTTGTCGAGCGTGGCGCTGGCGGCCGCATTGGTCCGCCCAGCCCGGCGGGCCTGCTCCCGGTAGTAGAGTGCTTGCACCAGGTACACGTGCGTTTGACGGTCGTTGGCCACAATGTTTTGCACGCAGGCGATACCGTCGCCCCCCTGCCCGGTGCGGGTGGTGAGGCGGGAAACGGGGGCGGGCTTTTGACTGGCCTTCGGGCGCTTGCTGGCCGGGGCCGGAGTTTTTAACGGACGAATCGGATAGGTCGTAGGCATAGGATGCTGTCATTGTGCGCGCCCTGGGCGACGTGCACCAGGTTGCTTTGCTGTCAGGTTTTCGCGCTCCAGCGCCGGCGCCCGGCGTGCTTTGCTGTCAGATGCCGGCGCCTGGCCGTCCAGTACTGGCCAGCTCAGGCGCCGGGCTGCTGTCAAAGCATGTCAATCATGCCGGCCAGCTGCCGGAGCTTGCCCGGGTCTTTGCTGGCTAGCTTGCCCAGCACGTCCAGCAGCATCTCATCGCCAAGGCCAGCCTGTAGTCTTTCGAGCGATTCAGCCAGGCGCTGCTCGTTGCCGGTGGGGGCACCGACTTCAGCGGTCGGGGCGGGGCCCGGGCCGGCAACAGCCGGCGCGGGTAAGTTTAAGGGGGCGCGGCCGGTGGCCATATACACAAGGTTTTGAATTTCGGGGAGTTTGCCGATAAGCGGGGCTAAGACACCTAGGCCGCCCTCGTCGTCTTTTTCTCTCAGCTTGCGAAGCTCTTCACGGTGCCGGTCCTCAATGTCTCGGATTTTAGAAGCAGTTTCGAGATTCCATATCTGCTGCTGCAGGCCTGAAATCATGTCGTTAGGGCCGCCGATGCCGGCCAAGGCGGCCGGGGAGCCAGCGGCCGGAGCCACTTTGCTAATGCGAAAGCAAAGCCCGGTGCGCTTGTCGGCCGCGTTCTTTGAGTGCTCTACCTTATAGATGCCAGGCGTGAGCTTCTCCCAATCCTGCAGGAACTTATCAATCAGGTTTTGCGGGTTGTCGGCTTCGCCCGTCAGTTTCAGATTGGGTACCTGCGTAATGATATAAGATACCGCCCCGGCCTCTTCTAAGGTGCTAACTGCTGCCTCTACACTATTGAGCATGGGGCGGCCTCCTATTGATAGATGACGGATACCTGAATAACCGTACCCGCCCCGGCTGAACCAGTCGGCACCGTAATCCAGCTCTTGGACCACTCGATGGTCCCGGCGTCGCCAAAGTTCAGGGGGTGGCCAGCGGCGGCACTCTCGAACAGCCAGCGAAAAGGCAAATCCGAGTGAATGTCTTGATTACCGCCCGTTTTAAGGGTCAGCGTTGCCCCCGCTAGCAAGTCCACCAGCTGGCTGCCCGCCAGACTATACACCTGCCCATTAGTAGGCGATTTGGTGGGCGTGGGCAGCACAGTAAGGATTTTCTTACCGCGCAGAATCGATTGGTCACCGAAGGAGACCTTGGCAGTGTTGCCTAGCGGCAACTCAATGAGCAGAGATTTAGGCAGATTCATAAAGTCGGAAGCTGGCAAGGTGAATTAGTGGATTAGGCTCAACTAGTGGTAAGCACAGGATAGCCGACGATAATGCGTCCCTGTAAGTCGAGCGCTGTCCGGTAAATCATTCGCACCAGCAGGTCTTTAATCTTAGCCGGCAGCAGCAGCTTATGCCCATTGGTAGGGGTGGTTAGCAGCGTAAGAAAACTTACCACGGCGTCGATAGTGGGTAGGTCAACTTGCCAGGCTAGGTTTGCTTGCCCTGGCAGTTCTACAGAGGCCCGCCGCGCAATACCGCTGATTGCGGTTGCTACCGAGACAGGCAGCGTAAATGCGGCTCCGTCGCGCTGAGTTGCTAGGCGACTCAGGGGATAATCCAGTTGAAAAAGGGTCATGAGTTGATAGCCGTTAAGGGTAAAAAAAGCCGGTGGGGCGGCACCCCGCCGGCTTTTCTATCAGAGATTGAGCTAGCCTAGTGACTTAGCGCCGGGCCAGGTCGCTACCACCCTGCACGCGGAAGCCGCTGGCCACGACGCACAGCACCAATTCATAATCGGTGTTGTCGGGTTCAATGGACATGCTGTTGAACGTCGGGATGGTTACCGTCAACTTGTTGGCCTCCGTACCCACGAGGAAGATTTGCGGCTCAATGGCCACCGCCCCGTCGAGGTAGTCCGACGCCGCCTTGCTGGCGAAAACGCCCTGCTGCGTAATCGGCACGTGCCGGAAGCGGCGCGTATCGAGGCCGTCGAAGATGGTGCCGGGGCCGATTTGCAGAATCAGGCTGCCGTTGTACAGCGTCTCGATATCGGAGCCGGCTACTTTGGCGGCGGCGCTGGGCGTGTCGGCCGTGCTGTTGTTAAAGGCCGACGCAATTACTTCCAGGTTGGGGTAGCTCAGCAGCACGTTGGCGCTGGGCTTGTTCTTGTTGCGCACCACCAGGCCCAGCATCAGCGTATTAGCGCCGAAGCTGTCCGTTACGGCCAGCAGCATCTCGGTAGTCGAGTGGCCGGTGGGGTCGGGCGTTTTGAAGTCAAAAACGTAGGTGCTTTGGTTGTTCTTCAGCACGCGCTCCTGGCGCAGGCTACCGAGCGAGGGCTGCGAGTTCGGGAACTTGCGCCGTACTTCTTCCAGCCAGGCCCGGTTGCGGGTGCCGTTGCGGATGCCGGAAATTTCGTCTTGAAGCATAGTAAAAAGGAATTAAGTCAATGAGAAGGGAACGCGTGCGCTTATGATTGAAAAAACGGACCTAGTTCGTGTAGCCGCCGATGCCGGATACATTGTCCGAGTTGTCGTAGGGGCCGCTGACAATCACCTCGTCCGAGGTGGGATAGCCCGACACGCTATCATCGTAGGGGCCGCTCAGCTCGTCCTCAGCCCCGGCAATGAAGTTGGGGAACTTGCTAGTGAGAAAGGCGTTTACGCCCTTCACCATGATGGCGTCGCCGGCGTGGGCAATCATCTGATTGCCTTTGCCTACGAGCGAGGGCAGGTAGGCCCCGCCGACAATCATACCTAGGGGGCCCCAGGTAGTGGCCAGCGCGGTGTTGCCGCTGCTATTGAGGTAGCGCTGCAGCGCGCCGGCTACGGCCAGGCCGCCAGCCATACCGCCAACCTTCGAGGCTACGGCGGCCATATTCATCTTTGCCATTGTTTGGAAAGTTGAGGGGTTAAAATTGAGGGTTATGTTTCGTGCTACTTATGAGTGAGTTAGCGCGTTACCTTGCTGATTTTACCTTTCAGGTCGTTGCGCTTCTTCTGCTCTTTATTGTACTCGGCAGTGGCGGCTTCAAACTCCTTGTCGATGGCCTTGGTCTTTTCGAGCCACTTGGTCATTTGCTCCGATGAGGCGTTGGCTTTGGGCCGTTTCGGGTACTTCTTTTTCTTGGGTTTTTTCAGCGTGGCCATAGTCGGCGGGCGTTGGTTGAAGTGAGAAAAAAACTAAAACTGAGGCTCATCGCCGGCCGGCGCCTCGTCCGTAGTGGCCAGGTCGTACTCGTCGGCAGGCTCCGGCTCCGGCTCGGGGGCCAGTAGCTCGGGCTGCGTACTTTCTTCGGGGTCGGGAGTGGGCAGCGGGGCCTCCACGGGCGTGCTGTCGGCCTCGGTGTCGAGCTGCTCCAAGGCGCTTTCCTCCTGGCGTTGCTCGCGCTCTTCCTCGGCGGGCGGGGCGGCCGGGTAACCCTGCTGGCTGGCCGGCTTGTAGCGCAGGTGGGTGAGCACCTTGCGCTTGGTGGGCGCTGGGGCGTCGTCAAAATCCTGGCTGGCGTCGGGCACGTCCTCCGCGCTGGGCGTTTCGTCCTCGCTGGGTTTCTTGCCAAACAGGGCGGCAATTTTCTGCACGATTTGCAGCAGCACCGGCAGCAGCTTGCTGGCCAGCGGCAGCAGCTTGGCGCCCAACGGCACAAGGGCCAGCGGCAACAGCCCTACCCCACTCAGGCTCCCTTTCACGTGCGTAGCCAGCAGCTGCTCAGGCGTCTGCTTTGTGGCCTTCATAATGCCGTTGCGCACGATTTTCAGAAAATGCTCCTCTTTCATGCCGATGATATCGGTCATGAACTTGGCGAACCGCTCAGCCTTGCGGCGCTTGGCCTGCACGGTGGCCGGCAGGCTCGCAATCGTGTCGGGGTTGGTGATGAAGAGGTAGAGAAAGAACTGGCTCACCTTAGGCAGCAGCACCTCCGCTAAGCCCTTCACGAACAGGCGCATCGGAGCCGTTACCACCTTCACGAACGCCTTGCCTGCTTTGACAGCCACCCGGCCCGTTGCCTTGGCGGCTTTCACCGCGAACCGCCCGGCGGCTTGGGCTCCGGCCTTTACCCCGGCGGCTACCTTCTTAATGAGGTTGCTCTGGCGCACGGCACGAGCGGCCCGCGAAACGGTGTTTTTCACGGCGTTAGCGGCCTTTCTCAAGAATTTGGGCCAGCCGATACCCGCCAGGTGCTCGGCGTCGATGCGTCGGGCCAGCGCCACGAGCTGGTCGTGCTTGGCACCCGGGGTCAGGTCGCGGCGGCGTAGTACGTGGTCAGCGTAGCGGTAACGCATTACCTCGCGGCTGACCGAGTTGTGACGCGGGGAGCCGATACCGGCAATGCGCTCGGCTAGCCCGGCCTCCAGCTCCGCGCCCTGCAGGGCCAATTTCAGGTCTAGCTCGCCTACGCTTTCGTGGCCCGTGAGGCGTAATGGCGTCACGGGAATCTCGTCGTAAGGGTTGCCAATTGAATAAATAGCAGCCATTTAAGTAGTAGCTAGGGCCGGAATTACCCGGCTGATTTCTGGTTTCTTCTCCATGCCAAAAGCCGGCAGGCAGGCATCAAGGATGTAGGTAGTGCCGGCGCGGTCGGCTACCTGGCTGTACACGTGGGTAAATTCCCCGCCCGGCACGTAGCCGGCAAACTTGAAGGCCGGTTGATAGCCCAGGCAGGCCAGCAGCGCGTTTTGCAGGGTGGCCAGGCCCTTACAGTCGGCCGTGCCACTCATGAGCACCGCGCGGGGCGTCTTGATGTACTGGTTGCCCGGGGGCCGGTCAAGCAGGTAGGTAATCTGCCGGCGGGTGAATTGCCACACGCTGCGGAACGTCTCTTCGTCGGTGCGGCCGCGCAGCAGCGGGGCTAGCTTGCCACAGTCGCGCCAGCTGCGGCGGAACTGCCCTACTACTGCCTTCACAATGTCGCCCGTAAGCCCGTCGGGGTCCGTCAGGCTCACCGGCAGGGTGTAGCTGCGGCCCTGCGCACCGGGCAGTAGTGAGCGCGCCAGGCGTAGCTCGGGGCTATCGGGGCGCACCACGGCCAGGGCGTAGGCCCCGGCAAATTGCTGCACGCGCTTACTCATCGTGATACGGGCAGGTTGACGCGGGGCAAGCCATCGTCGCGGCGACGGGGCGGCTTGGCTGGCCGCCGCACCTTACCGGCGGTGGGCCGGGCCCCGGCCGCCGGGTGGGCCTGCTTAATGGTGCGCACGACGCCAGCGGCCTGCTTCACGATAGCGGAGCCTTGGCGTAGGAAGGCCGCCCCGCGGCCGGCCTTGCGAACCGGCGCCGCTTTAGTGGCCACCGGAACCGACGACTGCACCGCACGCGGAACGGTGGTAGCTGACGCGTTGGTGGCCAGCGGCCGGCTGGCCCGGGTGGGCAGCTGGTCCACCGGGCCGGGGCGCGGGGCGGTGGGCAGGTAGTTGGACAGGCTGAGCGGGCTGTTAAACCGCACCGCCAGGCCGTCTACCTTCGCCGTACCCTGCAGCTGCAGGCTTTCGGGTGAAATCTTGTCTTGTAGCCAGGTGCGCAGGGCGGGCAAGCTCTTGAACGAGGCCAGCGAGGGAATTTTACCCGTGAGGGCCAGCTGCGTGAACAGGCTCCCCAGGTTGAGCGTCATCGGCACCGGCACCGTCGTATTTTGATTGGCCGGCAGTGCTTGCGGGTCTACCAAGTGCACGGTGCTTATCACGGTATCGTTATAAAGCACGTTCATGCCCAGCGCCTGCAGCGACGTATCGCGGTTTACTTCCGTATTGCTGAATTGCACGTGTGCAATAGCATTCAGGCTCGTGCCGCTTAGCCCTTTCAACTCAAATCGCTCTAGCCGGGCAGTACCTAGCGTAGTGGCCGCCGCCTGACCTTGCCGCAGTAGGGCAAACGCTCCCAGCCCCAAGGTAGCGGCTATAAGTAGGCCCGAACTGCTATTATTTTTCTTTGCCATCGTGCCACAAAATTGTCGGGGCACTGAGCGCAGGGCGTGGAATCCGTGGAAACTGTGGAATCCGTGGAAAAATATTTTTAGGCGGGGCTAAGCATCGCCCGCAGGTCGGGCTCGGGCAAGTGCATATGCTCGGCAAATTCTTTTACAAGCACATCAGGCCGGCCGCTGGCGTCGCGGATAGCCTGCAGCTGCTTATAAGCCCACGATTTCTTGCGAGTAGGGTAAAGCTTTAGCACATCAACAACAGTTAGATAGTGGCGCATCACAAAATTTATCTTCCCTGCGAAGTAAAATGCAATTTAGGTGAATTGGTGCCAACTGCCTGACTACCTACGAAGTGCCGCATTAGTAGCACCCCTGCCCTATCGCTGCAAAATCGGCGTAGAACCGGCGCCGTATCGGCGTACCTATCACGCATAAAAAAGCCGCCCTAGGAGAGGCGGCTTTTTTGTAGCATGGAGGGTGGTTATTCGGCTGGGCTTAGAAACTTTCCGACCAAAGCCAGCGCATTTTTTAATTGGTCGAGTTCTCGCTGGGTGGCTTCTTGCTTTGCTTTCCACTCGCGGCACTCAGCTGCTGCATTGTTGCCCGCTTCTCTCAGCTTAATGTTTTGTTCTTCGAGCAGCTTAATATCCTTCGGCCATTGCGTAAGCGCGTGGTTGATAGCCGCGTTTTCGGTGCCGTGATTGCGGCGCAAGGTGGCCAGCGAGACAGCAGCGGCGTCGTTGAGGCGAAAGGTTTTGCGATTGTCGGTGGTGGACTCGGGCTGCATGACTAAAAAGTGAGGTATTGGGAAAGGTTGAGCGACTTCTGTTGAAACTTGCCGATGGTGATTCGCACCTGCAGCTTTTCGAGGGGACTATCCACCCAGCAGTCGAGTTCGGCGTGGTTAAGCAGCAAGGCGGCCAGCTGGTCGTAGCTGACGCGGAACGTGCGGGGCTTTGGCGTCTTGCCGGGTTTGGGTGGGGCCGCCTGTTCGCGGTGGTGCAGCTTGTTGAGTTGACGGGCTAGCCCAATGAGCGGCAGGCAAGTGAGCACCGATGCGGCCGCCATTGGAAGGCTAGCTTTCAAGGCCAGCACGTGCGCTGCCACTGCCTGGGCCAGCCGGCCGGCCTCGCCCCGGTCCAACTCCACCCGTTGGTCGAGACTAGGAAACCGAAGCGGGCTCATAACCACTCCCCTTTCTTGAACCGGGCGATTTCGCGCCCGTCGCTCATGTCGTAAATCATAGCCACCTTCACGAATTGCGCATTTTTGGCAATGCTGCGCTCGTGGCGGCGGATTTCCACGGCCCTAGGGTTCTTAGCCGGGCGGTTGGAGTTGAAGTTGTGGCGGCCGTACTGGGTGCGGGTGTTCCCGTCGAGAAAGTAAATCAGCAGCTTGGTGTGTGCGGCGTCTACCATCTTTTGGGCAGAGGCGGAGCGGGTGTAGCTCATGGGAGAAATGGGAAGGGATAAAAGGGATTGCTGTCATTCTTGGCGCCGGCGCGGCCAGGCCTGGCGCGGGTTTGCTGTCACGGCGGCGCCGCGCAGCGCCGCCGGCGGCCGGCCGGTGCTGTCAGGTGGGGCGCCCTGGCCAGCTGGCCAGCGTTAGCTCAGCCGCCGGGCTGCTGTCACGGGCTGAGCTAGGGGCGTGAAGGCGATGCGCTCGGCGGTGGGCGCGGTGGGGTTGGCCACCTGGGCGTAGTAGCGCTGTAGCACGTCGGGGCCGAAGGCGCGCAGCTTGGTTTCGTGGTGGCGGAAAAGCTGCACGTTGCTCATGGCCTGCACCCGCTTGGGGGCAATGCCCAGCCGGTGCGCTTTCAGCTGCTGGCGGGCTTTGAGCAAGGCCCGGGTAATGTTGCGCTCCCGGTTGGTGGCCTCGGCGCGGGCCAGCCAGGCGTCGGTGCCGGCAAAGCCCCGGGCGTTTTCGGCGTCGAAATAGCCCGCGCCCCGCACAAATTCGGCGTAAGGGCTGGGCAGCGACTTCT
The DNA here is from genome assembly GCF_030581075.1 of Hymenobacter cheonanensis. Taxonomy (GTDB): domain Bacteria; phylum Bacteroidota; class Bacteroidia; order Cytophagales; family Hymenobacteraceae; genus Hymenobacter. The sequence goes on along the minus strand of NZ_JAUQSW010000008.1, from coordinate 123,902 downwards.
CGGGGTGGCGCTCTAAGTAGCGGGCTACGAGGTCGATGCGGTCCAAGACGTCGTTGTGGTACCGCTGCCACTCGGCCGGGGTGGCGCTAAGACCAAAGCCGCCGTAGGTGCCGTACCACAGGGCTTCGCGGGCCTTTTCCTGCTCGTGGTCGCTGAATCGGCGGCCGGGGTAGAGCCGTTTTTGGGCGTAGTGCCAGGCTTGCGTTACCCAGCCCAGGCGCTCGGCCTGCAGGTGGGCGGCCGCCGCGCCCCCGGGCCCTGCTTTCGTCGCCTGGCGGGGCGCGCTAGGGCGTTGGGGGGAGGATTTTGGGGCCTGCTGCGGCCCTGTGTTGCCAGTCAATTCGTCCGGGCCAGCCGGGGGCGTTGGATTAACTAACTTCTCAACAGTGCCTATTTCAACTTTCTTTGTAGCCTGTCTATCCTGTACTAATATAGGCGGAAAGTTTGTTGCTACTACCGGGGGCGCCGGGGGCGCAATTTGGCACTTTTTTGGGCCTTCCTGGGCCGTTTGCGCCTCTTTTTGCCACACCAGGGCCGGGGCTAGGAACAGCTCAAAATTGGCCTGCCAGCCCCGGTTGTTCTTGCGGGTTATCACCCCAATTTTCAACAACTCCTGCAGGTGGTCGCGAATCGCCCGGGCCGAAATACCCCGGGCGCGGGCCAGCGCCTCGCAGTTGGTGGCCACCGGCGGCGGGTTGCGGTGCTCGGGGGCGGCGTCGGTGGCGGGTTCCAGCAGCAGAGGAACCCGGCGCAGCTGAATTACCGCGTCGATGGCGTACACGAGCAGCAGGCGGGCCGTGGTGCGGGCCCCGTCGCTGCACGCTTTTGGCTGCACGAGGTAGTGCTGCTGCCGGCCCTTAACGGTGCGCGTGCGCACCTGGGCGGGCAGCGCACTTTGCAGCTTTTTGAGGAAGGCCGCCAGCTGGCGCTGGGCGGCGGTTGGGGTGTAGGGTAGCGGCAACAAGCGGGGGGCGAGTTGAAACGTGAGGAAATAAAAAGGTGGCCAGGGGCAGTATGGGCAGCCCAAAATCCACGCCCCGGCCGAACCTGCGGCTGCAGGCCCTGTGCTCTCCGGTCGGCTTCGAAGCCAACCAGCCGCGCCCATCCTTTCCCACCCGGGCGGGGCCGCTCGAACTAGCGGAGAGGCGGCGGCTATAGGGGGCCGCCTGCTGTCATTGTGCGCGCCCTGGGCGACGTGCACCAGGTTGCTTTGCTGTCAGGCTGCGCAGCTGCAGCGCCGGCGGGCGGCGCGGTTTGCTGTCAGGTGGCCGGCGTCGAGGCGCTGGCCAGCGGCTGCTCAGGCGGTGGGCTGCTGTCAGCAGCGGCCGCTAGCAGCGGGCACCACGCGGGGGGCTGCTGCTGAATGTGCGGCACTCGGAGGCAGTGCCCTATCGAATAGGGCAGGTTTCGTATTTCCGCGTCTGCTTTGCAGTAGACATGGAAGTACAAGGCCTTGGCGTGGGGGCAGTCGCAACAATGCATGTGCAACTAATTCGCGTTTAAGGTGAAGTGACGAGGTAAGGCCGGGGCGGAGTTGAACCGCCCCCACGGGGCTGGCGCCACCAGGGCATCGTGCCGGCCGGACTACTTTTTAAGCCTGAGCCGCTCGGCGGCGGGCTTCTCTTTGTAGACCCGGCGCGGCCCGGTGGCGCGGGCGGCCGGTGGTGGGGCGGCCGGTGGTAGGGCGGCGGAGGCGGCCGGGCGCAGCAGCAGCACCAGCACCCCGGCCACGCGGTCGAGGTCGGGCGCGGGCACGGCGGGCAGCTGGCCGGCCAGCAGGTCGCGCAGTTCGTCGCGGGTGTAGCGGTCGGTGCTCATAGCCCTAGCTCTTTTTTACAGTGTTCGAGGTGCTGACCGAAGCGCACACCATCGTGCCAGGCGCGGGCCTCGCGGGCTTCTTTTTCGCTCCAGCTGGGGCGGCTGCGGCGGTCGCCTTCGCGCAGGCCCAGCAGGTAACCCACTAGGCCGCCCAGCAGCGCGCCCACTAGGGCGCCGCATAGCATCATGGCGTCGGGGCTCATGGCTGCTTTTTGCTTTTGTCAGCGTAGTTCAGCAGCGAGACGCCCAGCCACAGCGCGACGCACACGGCTCCCGTTTCCAGGACGGAGACAGCAAAGCCCACCAGCATATCGTGCAGCGTTATCATAGCGCGGAAGCTCGATAGGGTGCGGCGTCGGGCAGTTCGTTCAGGAAATCGCTCATCAAATCGTGCCCGCCGTGTTCCAAAAAGAATACACGGTATGACATAAAATGCAGCGTTGAAAGACTGCCTAGCGAGCGCTCAACCTGGGAGTGACGCGAGAACGTGGATTGCGCTACAGGCACGGTCGCTAGGTGCGTCCAAAAGGCCTCACGGTCAGTGTATCCAAGCTCAGTATAGAGCCGCCAGAGCACGTTGCCTTCCTCGGGTTTGCGCTTCATCCGAGACAGAGGCATTTTGTCCTCTTTGTCTTGGCCTACTGTTTGCGTCTGTTGCATATCTTAATGCGTGTTGCGATACAATGTTCAGACAATTCTACGAACAAAGTGTCACAAATCGTTTCAAAACGTGCAAGAAGAATTATGGCGACTCATGGGGAATTGCTAAAAAAGCTCATCCGTAGGAAGAAACTAACGCAAGAGCAAGCCTCTGGCATGCTGGGCGTTTCGCGGCCTAAGTTGATGCGCCTCTTTAGCAAAGAGGAGATAGACGAAGTAACCCGAGAAGAAATAGAAAAAATTTTTGAAGTGCCTCCCTCCTACTTCCCCGCCCTGCCCTTAGCGGCACCAAAGAACCCCACCACCCCACCGGGCGACATCTCGTGCTGGCAGCAGCTAGCAGAAGCCCGGCAAGAGATTATCAACCTACAGCGGCAAATCATCGAGATGAGCCGCCCTAACGTCAACGCCCCCGTGCGCACCAAAGGCCAACCCGCATAAAAAAGCCCCGCCAGGGTGGCGGGGCTGTGTTTCACTTTAATTCTTTACTTTCTTACTAAGAGCTATGAAAAGATTCCCTACTCACAAAATCAATAGTGTACCCGCAGACGATGAAGGCGTAAGTGTGCATGACGCCTTAAAACTCCTTGAAGGAAGCAAGTACTATCAGGATATTTACGATGCCCTGGGTGTCGAACATTCACTAGATGACTTTATTAAAATTCCAGGAGCGGGTTATTTAGTAAAGAGAATTTATGCTGACAGAAATAACTTTATCAAATTTGATATTAAAGCGCAATATCAAAACCTAAAGTTTCGTCACATTCACGACGGGGATAAAACGGACCCTGATTTAGAGGTTCAGTTTACCGGCCGTACAGATATTCGTTTTCCTACCAACATAGCTCAGAGTGTTAGGGAGGAAATTGAGCAGGATGATGTTCGAGCCACTCCAAGGTATTCTGCTCAACATGACCTACTCAACAGCCTATTTGGCATGTTCAGGTATTCTGATGAGTTAGCGACAAAGGCACTACGGCACATCGTACTGCGCAACTTGGAAATGCTAGAAGAGGCATTCATTAACGAAGAAAATAGCCATCTGAAGCATGAGAAGTGGTATAGACTACTTAAGGACAAGAATGGTGAATACCATTTTAGAGCCCTTGTCACTGACCAATACCGAGACTATAACATTGCAGTCTCAGTCTTTATAACTCTTTTTGCTATGCATAGGGTTATAAAAGCTGGTGAGACTGGCTTTGCTGTAAAGTCTTTCAACTATAACGAGTCTGAAATAGACGTAATTTTTGAGGACGATTCCGAAGGAATTTCAGTGCCTAAAGTGGGTGTAGTTACCTTTCAACTACATCTATCAAATAGCGAAATTGCCGAGGGTGCTGTTAAATTAAATATAATCAGCAGGATTGTATCTAAGGTAGATGACAAAGGTCCAGAAGTAGCTATTTACTTTCAGAGTAAGCAAGGCCCTACCCTTACGGTTACTTCTATCTCGCACGGGATGAAGCCTCAGACCGCAGTTAATTCGATGAATTTATCGGAGAAATTAAGTAAGTCTCGCGGCGAATTGCAAAAGGATATTGAAGCTATTGCTTCGCGTAGCCCCAGGGTAATTCTAGCTCGATTCAGGGCTAAGATTGTTCATAGCCACACTTTTGGTGTAACGAGTAAGGAAAGGCTCTTGAAACTCCTTCCTGTTGAACTCAAGGTGGATGCGTACCACGACCTATTAAGAATTATGGGTGATGCTCAAGAGGTTATAGGTGACGATGATATTGACGTTGTGGAGCACTTGCGAAATATTGCTTATTCCGCACTAACTGGCAAGCAATGAAAATCGGCTCCTTGCTACAAACACAGAGCCGACCAGGTTGCGGGGCCGTTCAGCATAGCCAAAAGTAGCAAAACCGTCTCACAGAATCCTCACAAGCAGCCCGTGATAATCGCTTTCCACATCACACAAAAACCCCGTTTGCGGGCTGCAAACGGGGTTTTTATTGGGGTGCTTCGCGTTCAACTCTCGTCCCCGCTACTTTTTGCAGGCGTCGCTTCAACTTAGTTGGAGCGGCGTTTTGCGTCTGGGCCTAGCAGGTTTAAGCACTGCCGGGTGAGTGCGCGGGTGCTTTGCAGGATACGAAGCTGCTACCCACGCCCGGCAACGAAAAAGCGCTTGCCTCTCTCAGGGGGCAAGCGCTTTTCAGAGTCAGTTGGAAGGCCGGAACTACCTGGCGGCAGCCCTGCCCACACTACTTCGCTTTCTCAACGATGCCGGCAAAAGCAGCGGGATGGTTCAGGGCAAGGTCAGCCAGTACTTTACGGTTAAGCTCGATGCCAGCCTTTTTGAGGCCGCCCATCAGCTGCGAGTACGAAAGACCGTGCTCGCGAGCCCCGGCGTTGATACGCTGAATCCAAAGCGCGCGGAATTCGCGCTTCTTCACCTTGCGGTCGCGGTAGGCATAGAGCAAGCCCTTTTCTACGGCGTTTTTCGCAACGGTCCATACATTTTTGCGCCGGCCGTAGTAGCCTTTAGCAAGGCGCATTACTTTCTTGCGGCGGTGGCGCGAGGCCACGTGGTTTACACTCCTTGGCATAACCTAAGTTGTTTTTGGCAGCCGGCGCTCCGCAATAGCGGAATCTTGTGATGCGGCCGGAAGCCGGGTTTGTAAAAATTATGAGTTATGAATTATGAGTTATGAATTGCGAGCAGCTACCAAAGAGGTAACTCATAATTTATAACTCATAATTCATAATTTTATCAGATGTTCAGCATCTGGCTCACCCGGTTCATATCGGCCGAGCTAACGAGGCCGCTGTGGGTGAGGGCGCGCTTACGCTTGGTGCTCTTCTTGGTCAGGATGTGCGACTTGAAGGCGTGCTTGCGCTTTACTTTGCCGGTGCCAGTCAGCTTAAAACGCTTTTTGGCACCCGACTTGGTTTTTACTTTGGGCATGGGTTGGGGTTGATTATTGATTGTTAGGTACTGACGCTGAACAAACTACTTGTTTGGCAGCGGCAGCCATCAACAAACGGGGTGAAGCTATTCGGTAGCGGCGGGCTCCTCAGTAGGCTTGGCCTCTTTGGGGGCTTTCGGCGCTTTGTCTTTGTCGGCAGGCGCGGCGGGCTTGGCAGCGGCTTTGGCTACCACGGCCGCCTTGGGCGCCAGGTAGAGAAACATGCGTTTACCTTCCAGCTTGGGCAGTTGCTCTACTTTGGCCAGCTCTTCGAGGGCCTGAGCAAACTTGAGCAGCAAAATTTCGCCGCGCTCTTTGAAGACGATGCTACGGCCCACAAAGTGCACGTAGGCTTTGATTTTGGCGCCTTCCTTCAAAAACTCCTGCGCGTGCTTGAGTTTGAAGTCGAAATCGTGGTCGTCGGTGTTAGGACCGAAACGGATTTCCTTGAGGACAACCTTGGTTTGCTTGGCCTTCAGCTCGCGGGTCTTTTTCTTCTGCTCGTACTTGAATTTCGAGTAGTCGATGACGCGGCACACGGGCGGCACGGCCGTGGGTGAAATCTCCACTAGGTCCAGGTTTTGGTCCTGAGCCATTTTGCGGGCCTGGTCGGTGGGGTACACCCCCTGCTCGACGTTATCCCCCACGAGGCGAACCTCGCGAGCGGTGATTTTCTGATTGATTTTGAACGGCTCCTCCACCTGCTGGCGGGGCACGTACCGACGATTCGGGGTAGCTATGGCGAAAGTCCTCCTGCTAAAGTGTGGCGGGGAATAATTTTAAGGCGTCGAACAAGTAAGCCTGACGGCCATTCGTTCGGGGGGCAAATATCCGACTTTTTACTGGCAAATCAAAGCGCCGGCAAAAATTAATGGTTACTGGTCAAGGATTAACGGGGTGAGCCGCGCCAATAAGCGCCGAACTCTTCCCCTTACTCCTTGACCAGTAACCACTACCGGGCTAGCCCATTGCTTCGGCAATCTGGCTGTTGACGCTCGTAATGAAGCTGTCGATGGGCATCGAACCGATGTCGCCTTCGCCGTGGCGGCGCACGCTCACTAGGCCATCCTGGGCTTCCTTCTCCCCTACAATGAGCAGATAAGGCGTTTTGGCAATTTCGGCGTCGCGGATTTTACGGCCGATGCGCTCGTCGCGGGCATCGACGGTGCCGCGCAGGTCGGCGGCCTCCAGCCTGGCTTTTACCTCATGGGCGTAGTCGGCAAACTTATCGGAGATGGGCAGCACGATAAACTGCTCGGGCGAGAGCCAGAGCGGAAAATTGCCGGCCGTGTGCTCGATAAGCACGGCTACGAAACGCTCTAAAGAGCCGAACGGCGCGCGGTGAATCATCACCGGGCGGGCGCGGGTGTTCTCGGGCGTCACGTATTCGAGGTCGAAGCGCTCGGGCAGGTTGTAGTCAACCTGAATGGTGCCCAGCTGCCAGCGGCGGCCTAGCGCGTCGCGCACCATAAAGTCGAGCTTGGGGCCGTAGAAGGCGGCTTCGCCCAGCTCGGTTACGGTGGCTAGGCCTTTCTCGGCGGTCGACTCCTGGATGGCGGCTTCGGCCAGCGCCCAGTTTTCATCGGTGCCGATGTACTTGGTTTTGTTCTCGGGGTCGCGCAACGAAATCTGGGCCGTGAAATCGCTAAAGCCCAACGCCTTGAACACGTAGAGCACGAGGTCAATCACTTTCTGGAACTCCTCCTTTACCTGGTCGGGGCGGCAGAAAATGTGCGCATCATCTTGCGTGAAGCCGCGCACGCGGGTGAGGCCGTGCAGCTCGCCGCTCTGCTCGTAGCGGTACACGGTGCCGAACTCGGCCAGGCGCACCGGCAGGTCGCGGTAGCTGCGGGGCTTGGTGCGGTAGATTTCGCAGTGGTGGGGGCAGTTCATCGGCTTGAGGAAAAACTCCTCGCCGGGATTGGGCGTCTTAATGGGCTGGAACGAGTCGGCGCCGTACTTCTCGTAGTGGCCGCTGGTCACGTACAGCTCCTTGGCGCCGATGTGCGGCGTCACAACCGGCTGGTAGCCAGCCTTTACCTGTGCTTTACGTAGAAATTGCTCTAAGCGCTCGCGCAGGGTCGTGCCTTTGGGCAGCCACAGCGGCAGGCCCGCGCCTACCTTCTCCGAGAACGCGAACAGCTCCAGCTCCTTGCCCAGCTTGCGGTGGTCGCGGCGCTTGGCTTCTTCCAGCTTTTCGAGGTATTCGGTGAGGTCCTTGGCCTTGGGGAAGGTGATGCCGTAGAGGCGGGTGAGCTGCTTGTTTTTCTCGTCGCCGCGCCAGTAGGCGCCGGCCACGTTCATGATTTTGGCCGCTTTGATGGTACCCGTGTCGGGAATGTGCGGCCCGCGGCAAAGGTCAGTGAAGCTGCCCTGGGTGTAGAACGTAATCTGACCATCTTCCAGATTTTCGAGCAGTTCCAGCTTATAAGGGTCCTGCTTTTCGGTGAAGTAGGCCACCGCCTCGGCCTTGGGCACTTCGCGGCGCTCGAACCGGCTTTTGTGTTTGGCCAGCTCCAGCATTTTCTTCTCGATGGCCGGGAAGTCGTCGCTCGAAATGGTGCGGCCTTCGCCTAGGTCCACATCGTAGTAGAAGCCGTTTTCGATGGCCGGGCCGATGGCCAGCTTCACGCCGGGGTACAGCGCTTCGAGGGCTTCGGCCATGAGGTGGGCCGAGGAATGCCAGTAGGCCTGCTTGCCACCGGCGTCGTTCCAGGTCAGAATTTCGAGGGTCGCATCTTCAGTGAAGGGACGGTACAGGTCGCGGATTTCGCCGTTTACTTTCACGGCCAAGGCATTGCGGGCCAGGCCTTCGCTGATGCTGGCGGCGAGGTCGTAGCCCGTAGAGCCAGCTTCGACCTGGCGGATGGAGCCGTCGGGGAGGGTGATGTTAAGCATAAACTATCGCCTGCGGTGGGCGCAAAGGCAGCGCAAGTTACGGCTAGCCCGCCAGCAATGCACCCTGGCTCGACCTAAAAGCCAACCCGCCAGGAGCTGCCCCTAGCGCACGGGCACGGGGCGCAGCGGCTCTACGGGCTGGGGGCGGGCGGCGGGCCCGGGCACCGGCCGGCGGTAATAGGTGCGCGGGGCCGTGCGCAGGCTGTCGGGCAGCGACGCCTGCACCAGCTCATTCGTTTTCCAAACTTTATAGGTCCAGTGCTGATTGCCAGGGCTTTCGAGCACCAGCAAGCGGTATTGGCGCAGCGCCTCGGGCAAGCGGTGCTGGCCTTCCAGGGCCTCGGCCAGCAGGGCGCGGGCGCCGGGCAGGCGCGGGTTGCGGCGCAGCGCCCGCTGCAAGTGCGGAATAAGCGCGGCCGGCCGCTGGCCGTGAGCGCTGGCCGCCAGCGCCAGCCGATAATCGGCCCGGTACTGGGTGGTATCGAGGGCCAGGGCGCGGCGGTAGTAGTACAGCGCGCTGTCGGGGCGGCCTTGCAGCTCTAGCTGGCGGCCGTAGTCGTAGTGCAGCGCGCCCGAGGCCGAGTCGAGGCGCAGGCCCTGGCTGGCGTAGTGCGCGGCCTCCTCGGGCACGCGGTAGGCGTTGAGCAGGAAGGCTAGCTGGTGCAGAATTTCGGGCTGGTGCGGGTCGCGGGCGCGGGCCGCCTGCAGGTAGTCGAAAGCCTGGGCGGTATCGGCCGTGGCGGCGTAGGCCAGGCCTTTATAGAAGAGCGCGGCGGGCTGGTCGGGGTCAAGGCGCAGGGTGCGGTCGAGGCTGGCCAGGGCCGCTTCGTACTGGTGGGCGGCGAGGTGAGTTTCACCTTCCAGCAGCGGTAGTTCGGGCGAGCTAAACCCGTTGTCGGCGGCGCGGCGGGCGGCGGCCAGGGCCTCGGGCAGCCGGTTGAGGGCGCGCAGGGCCCGGGCCTGCAAGAAATAAAGCTCGCCATCTTGGTCGTCAGCTTGCAGGGCGGCTTCTACATCGTGCAGGGCGGCCACGGGCTGGCCGGCGGCCAGGCGCAGGCCAGCGCGGCGGGCCAGCAGGCCAGTATTGTCGGGTTGCTGCCGAAGGGCGCCATCCAGCTCATCGGCCTGCACGCGGGGGCCGGTGCGCACGCTGGCCAGGTCCACGAGGGTATCGGGGCGCTCAGCCGGGGCGCCCTGGCAGGCTGCCAGCCCCAGCGCCAACGCAGAAAAAAGCCAACGGGACATAGTTTGTAGCTGAAAACGAACCGCAAAAGTAGCAGCCAGGCTGGGCGCTCCTAGCCCTAGCCAACTTGGCGAGCCAGCCGGGGCTAGCCCTATTTCCGATTGTGGGGCCGACTTTTGCCAGGCGGCCAGCCTGGGGCTGTCGGGTTGAGAGCCGGCGCTAGCTCGTTTTTTATCGTAGCCGGGTCCACTCTTTTGTTTAGCACTTATGAAAATTCTCCTCGTTGAAGATGAGCCCTCGGTGGCCGCCTTTCTGCACCAGGGCCTTACCGAGCAAGACTACACCGTGGACCTGGCCGCCGATGGCCTGCTAGGCCTGCGCCGGGCCCAAAGCACACAGTACGACTGCCTGATTCTGGACCAGATGCTGCCCGGCCTCAGCGGGCTGGAGGTGTGCCGGCAGGTGCGCGCCCACGACCCCGGCGTACCCATTCTGATGCTCACGGCCCTGGGCGAAACGGATGACAAAATCCGGGGCCTCGACGCGGGCGCCGACGATTACCTGGTTAAGCCTTTTGCCTTCAGCGAGCTGCTGGCCCGCATTCGGGCCCTGGTGCGCCGGCGCACCGAGGCGCCTGCGCCGGCCGCCGTACTGCGCCTGGCCGACCTCAGCCTCGACCCCGCCACCAAACGCGTGGAGCGCGCCGGCCAACTCATCACCCTCACCGCCCGCGAGTTTGCGCTGCTCGAATACCTGCTGCGCCACCAGGACCGCGTGGTGAGCCGCGCCGACCTGCTAGAGCACGTCTGGGATTTGAGCTTTGATACCGGCTCGAATGTTATCGACGTGTATATCAATTTCTTACGCAAAAAGATAGACAAGGGGTTTGAGCCGAAGCTCATTCATACCCTGGTGGGCATGGGCTACGCGCTGCGCATTGCGGGGTGATAGCAGGAAGTGATAGGATAACAACTTGTCCATCACTTGCTCACCCTGTCTCTCCCTCATTTTTTTACCTCCTTCCCCAATCCATGTCCATTCGCCTGCGGCTGGCGGCCCAGTTCGGCGCCATTCTGGTAATTACGCTGGTGCTGTTTGCGCTGGCTATTTACTTCGTTACGCAGCAGGCCCGGCGCGAGGAGTTCACCCAAAGCCTGTTTAAGCGGGCGCTGGTGGTGGGCCACGCCTACGCCGACGGCCAGGCCCGCCCCGATGCCAACCACCAAGCCTCGTACCGGCAGTATCTGCGCCAGCTCTACCGCACGCTGCCCGCCGAGGAAGGCCGCGTGTACGACGCGACGGGCCGGCTGGTATTTCGCGAGGGGCAGCGACCGCCTGCCAAGCCCATTCCGGCCGAGTGGCTGGCCGAGGTGCGCCGCCTGGGCCAGGCCGTGCTTGAGCCCGAGGCCCACTACCACGAAACGGTGGGTTTGCTTTACCAGGATGCGCGGCTAGGCCCCTTGGTAGTAGTAGCCGCCTCGGTGGATGAGGATGGCCGCCGCCAGCTCACCAGCCTGCGCCAGGTGCTGATATTGGGCCTGCTGGCCGCCGCTGCCGTGATGAGCGTGGGCGGCTGGCTGCTGGCCGACCAGGCCCTGCGCCCGCTACGGCGCATGGTGGGCGAGGTCGATGGCATTACGGCCACGGACTTGAGCCGGCGCCTGACCCAGGCCGAGGGTCCGGCCGATGAGCTAGGCCACCTAGCCCAGCGCTTCAACCGCCTGCTCGACCGGCTGGAGTCGGCTTTCGTGGGCCAGCGCACGTTTGTGCGCGATGCTTCGCACGAGCTGCGCGCGCCCCTCACGGCCCTCATCGGCGAGTTGGAGGTGGCTCTATTACCCGCCGAGCGCCCGCCGGCCGATTACCGCCGCACCCTGCAAAGCACCCTCGATGCTGCCCGCCAGCTCAGCAGCCTCACCAACGGCCTGCTGCAAATAGCCAGGGCCTCCGGCGACCCCTCGCAAGTACCCATGGCCCTGGTGCGCCCAGATGAGCTGCTGCTGCAAGCCCACGAGCAGATACTGCGCCGCCACCCCACCTGCCGCGTCGATTTGGAGCTGAGTGATGAGGTTCTGCCCGCGGTATGGGGCAACGAGGCCCTGCTGCTGGCCGCCATGCTCAACGTGCTCGATAATGCCTGCAAGTATTCGGCCGGGGCGGCTGCGCCAGTGCTGGCTAGCCTGCGCCTAGCCAGCACTGGCTACCTACGCCTGCGCGTGCAAGACCACGGCCCCGGCCTCAGCCCCGCCGATTTGGAGCAGGTATTCGTGCCCTTTTTTCGGGCGGCGGCGGTGCGCAACCTGCCGGGGCACGGCATTGGGCTGCCGCTCACGGCCCAGATTATGGCCCTGCACGGCGGCCTGGTGCGCGTAGACAGCCAGCTGGGCCACGGCACCAAGGTGTGGCTGGAGTGGCCGGCATCGCCGCTGGCGCTGGCCTAGCGGCGCGGCTTTTCACTGGTGTGGGGCAGCCATTGCCCCGCAGCGGCCAGGGCATACCGCTAGCCCGTCAGGGGGCACAAGATGGCGCTCCTGACGGGCTTTTAATTAATGGTAGCTAGCGCATTATACACTTTAATTTCTTTTTAATTTCACTTTAACTTCATCTTAATTACGCCCTCGTATTCTTGTGTCCCTATTCCCGCCCTAGCGGCTCGTCAGCCACTGCTTTTTATGCCCACTTCTATGCCTCAGGTCACTTCTATTCCGAGCCGCACTGGTGCGCCGGTAGCGCCCACGGGCGGAGTAGCTACTCCGCCCCCACCCAGCCGGTTTAGCACGCTGGGGCAAGATGCGCCGGCGGGGCTAGTGGTGTTTCTGGTGGCGCTGCCGCTGTGCCTGGGTATTTCGCTGGCGTCGGGGGCACCGCTGCTGGCGGGCATGGTGGCGGGCATCGTGGGCGGGCTGGTGGTGAGCGTGCTCAGCGGCTCGGCCGTGAGCGTGAGCGGGCCGGCGGCCGGCCTCACGGTAGTGATGCTGTCGGCCATTTCCACGCTGGGGTCGTGGCCGGCGGTGCTAGCGGCTACGGTGGTAGCGGGCGGCATTCAGCTGTTGCTAGGGGTGGCGCGGGCGGGTATCATTGCCCTGTACTTTCCGGCGGCCGTTATTCGGGGCATGCTGGCGGCCATTGGTATTATCCTGATTTTAAAGCAGCTCCCCCACTTTGTGGGTGCCGACACCGACTATTTCGAGGACATGGACTTTTTGCAGTTCAATGGCCTGAACACGTTCTCGGCCCTGGGGGCGGCCCTGCGGCATATCAGCCCGGGCTCGGTGCTGATTGGCGCATCATCGCTGGTGCTGCTCTTGCTCTGGGACAGCCCGCCGGTGCGCCGGCAGCCCTGGGCGCGGCTGGTGCCGGGGGCGCTGGTAGTGGTGCTGTCGGCCGTGGCCCTCAACCACCTGCTGCGCACCGTGGCCCCCGACTGGCAGGTGCGCCCGCAGCACCTGGTGAAGCTGCCCGTGGTAACGTCGCTCGCCCAGCTCACGAGCGAGATGACGTTTCCCGATTTCAGCGCGTTGCGCCGCCCGGCTACCTACGGCGTGGCCTTCACCATTGCCATTGTGGCCTCGCTCGAAACGCTGCTCAGCATTGAAGCCGTTGATAACCTCGACCCGCAAAAGCGCCACACGCCCACCAACCGCGAGCTGCTGGCCCAGGGCGCCGGCAACATTCTCAGCGGCTTGCTCGGCGGGCTGCCGCTCACGGCGGTTATCGTGCGCTCGTCGGCCAATATTGCGGCGGGCGGCCAAACCAAGCTAGCTGCTTTCCTCCACGGCATTCTGCTGCTGGTGAGCTTGTTATTCTTAGGCAAAGTCCTGAATATGATACCGCTGGCGGCCCTGGCGGCGGTGCTGCTGCTGGTGGGCTTCAAGCTGACCAAGCCAGCGCTCTACCGCCAGCAGTGGCGGCTGGGCTGGGCGCAGTTTGGGCCGTTTATCATCACCATTGCGGCGGTGCTGTTCACCGATTTACTTAAGGGCGTGAGCATTGGGCTGGTGCTAGGCTTCTTCTTCATTCTGAAGGACAACGCTAAGGCCGGCTCCTACCTGCGGCGCGACGAAACGGCCGATGAGGAATCTGACCTGCTGCACCTGCGCCTGCCCGAGCACGTATCTTTTCTCAACAAAGCCAGTATTGTAACCACCCTTGAGCAGCTGCCCACCGGCAGCCGCGTAGTGCTCGACGGCACCCGCTCCGATGTCATCGACCAGGATGTGCTGGAGGCCATCGAGGCTTTTCGGCAGGCGGCGCCGGCGCGGGGCATTGCCCTGGAGCTGCGCGGCATTAGGCCGGTGGTGCTGGGTGGCCACTAGGCCACCTTATCGGTTTTTCGCTTCGTAATTTTCTTATCTTTTCCGCTTCTTCCCTGCTTTATGGCTGCTACTTCGCTTTCGCGCCCTACCTCTTCCTCGACGGGCATCGCCGATATTCTGGCCAATAACCGCCAGTGGGTGGCGACCAAAAACGCCGAAGACCCCGAGTTTTTCAAGCGCCTGGCCGACGGCCAGAAACCAACCTACCTGTTCATTGGCTGCTCCGACTCGCGGGTGCCGGCCTCGGGCATCACGGGCACGGGGCCAGGCGAGATGTTTGTGCACCGCAACATCGCCAACATGGTGGTGCACGCCGACATGAACCTGCTGAGCGTGCTGCAATACGCCGTAGAAGTGCTAGGGGTGCAGGACATTCTGGTGGTGGGCCACTACGGCTGCGGCGGCGTGGCCGCGGCGGCGGCCAACAAGCAATATGGCCTGATTGACAATTGGCTGGTGAACATCCGCGACGTGGTGCGCCTGCACGAAACCGAGCTGCTGCGCATCACCGACGAAAAGCAGCGCCTGCGCCGCCTTGTGGAACTCAACGTGATAGAGCAGGTGCAAAACCTGACCAAAACCAACATCATCCAGAATGCCATGCGCGGCGATAACCCGCCCCGCCTGCACGGCCTCGTCTATGACATCGCCGACGGCGTGCTCAAGGACCTGCAAGTGAATGCGGCTAACACTATCAGCCGGCTAGCCCACATTTACAGCACCGAGGTGAAGCCGCTGGCCGATGCCGGCCAAGCGCCCGAGCCGCCCACCAAAGAGGAAGATTCGAGCAGCTACGAAGGTCCGCAGCACGACCCTGGCCAGCAATCGACCCCGGAGCTAGCCACCGCCTGAGCGGGCTAGCTAGCTGATTTTGAACACCACGGCCCGGCTATGATGATAGCCGGGCCGTGGTGTTTATTGGTCATTTGCGCTCGTGGCGGGGCGTGCGGGCAGGTGCTCGTACCAGCGGGCGTGCAGGCGGTCGCGGCGGGCGGCGGCGCGCAGCAGCGGTGGCAGTAGCTGCTGGCACAGGCGGTTCATGGTCAGGTCTTCGCTCGTGTAGGTGGGCAGCTTAATGGCTTCCTGCAGCACGGCAATGGCGCGGCGGCGGCGGCCCTGGTACTTATACATGCGCGCCAGGTCGTAGCAATACTGAATGCGGCCGGGGTCGAGCTGGCGGGCTTTTTCCAGCGCATCCATCGCCTTCTTCGACGTAGCGCCCTGCGGATAACCGCCCAGGAAAATGCGCGAAAACGTTTTTTCGAGCACATTGTAGTGCGCCACGCGGTAGTACCAGCGGCCCAGCAGCTGCCAGGCCTCGGGCAGGTCGGGCCGGCGCTCGGCAGCCAGAAACACGTGCGAGCGCAGCTGTTTGAACAGCCGCAGGCGGTCGCGGGCGCTTATCAACCCGGCCTCGCTGAAGAGGGCTAGCGCCATCGCATAGTTGCTCTCGCCGCCCTCGGGCTGCAAGGCCAGGGCGCGGTCGGCGTACTGGTGGGCGGCGTCGAAATACGCTTTTTTGCGGGTTTCATCCGAGTAGCGGTTGCCGATGCTCACGCTGAGCACGGCGGCCCGCCACAAGCTCTCGTAGTGCTGGCCATTCAGCTTGAGCGCCGCCTGGTACTGGGCCAGCGCCTCCGAGTCCTTGTACTGGCTTTGCAGGCTGGCAGCCTGGCGCAGGTGCTGGCGCAGGGCCACCGAGTCGGGCGCGGGCGAGGCATTAACCTTCGGCTTGGGCCGGGGGCCTAGCTCGGCAGCTTCGGGCGTGGCGGGCGGCGAGGGCTGCGACGTAGTAGTCGATTTCTGCGCCCGGGCCACGGGCAGGCCCCCTAGCCCCCCCAGGCTCAGCATTGCTACTACTACTATCGGGCGAACCACAGCCATAGCGTTATCAACGGGCTAGCCAGCAAGCTAGTGCCTTAAAACAAACCGAGCTGCGCCTTGGGCCGCCGCAGCAGCGCCTGCGACTGCGCCACTTCCTCGTCGGTTATTTCTACGTTCACGTTGGCCGGGGGGGCGGCCTCGGCTTCAGGGCTAGCCTCGCTCCCGCCCTCGGGCTTGGCGGGGCCGCGCTTTTTGGCCTCGCGGCGCACGGGCTCGGGGCCTTCGTCGGTGAGCAGGTTCAGGCCGTGGATTTTGAAGTAATTTAGCTTGTTACCCATTGCCTTCCAGCCTTTTACCTCAATAAACTGGTCTAATCGAATTTTCTCGTTTTCCTTGTCGGCCTTTTTATCACGCTGCACTTTCACTTCCACCTCGGGCTCGGCAAAGGTGCTGGCGGCCAGCAGCTTCGAGCCCTTGCTTTCGGAAATAAACGTAAAGCGCTTATCCAAAGTCGTCGTTTCGATGTGGAAGCGCTTGACGTAGTGCAGCTTGGCTTCGCCATCCACGTACACGGCGCTGACCACCGTATCTGGCTCCAGCTTGCGCAGTATCAAGATGTTAGGCACGTCGAAGTGCGTGGCCGTGGAGGGCGCCGTCAGCTCATACGAGCCATCTTTGTACACCACCAGCACCACGTGCTCGGTATCGAAGGCACCCAGGTAGCGGCCGTGCCCGGTGTGATTGAGCTTGCCTACCACGCTGTCGAAGAACACCTCGCGCCCGCCCAGCGTGCTGTCGCCCAGCGACTTCTGGGTTATTTTCTTAATCGGCTGCTTGGTCACGATGTTGCCCATCGAACCCTTGCCTTTGATGGCCAGCTCGGCAAAATCAAACTCAAACTGCTTGACCCTGGCCGGCGCCTTGTCCGAGAGCTGAATGGCGACGGTTTCGCTTTCCGAGTTAGGATTTGCCGTGAGGTACAGCGTTTTCGTGCCCTTAGTACCCTTGGTGAGGTCATACGCCTTGTCGCGCGTGATGCCCGACACCAGAAAGCGCTTGGCAAAGCTGATGCCGCTAGCCCCGTCCACGTACACCATGTTGTACACCAGCCGGTCGTCGTTCTTATTATAGACGCCCACGTGCAGAATGTCCTTGCCCACGAAGGTCTTCTCCGCAATTTTGGTCACCACAAACGTGCCGTCGCGCTTGATGGCGATGATGTCGTCGAGGTCCGAGCAGTCGCAGATAAACTCGTCTTTCTTCAGGCCGTAGCCCACGAAACCATCCTGGCGGTTCACGTAGAGCTTCTGGTTGGCGATGGCCACTTTCTGGGCCGTCACCACATCGAAGGTGCGCAGCTGGGTTTTGCGCCCGCGCTTCTCGCCATACTTTTTCAGCAGGCTTTCGAAATACCCAATGGCGTAGCGCGTGAGATTGGCCAGGTTGTCGGCCACCTCGGCTAGCTCGGCGTCGAGCTTCTGAATATATTCCTCGGCCTTGAAGCCGTCGTATTTCGAGATGCGCTTGATGCGGATTTCGGTCAGGCGCGTGAGGTCGTCCTCGCTCACCGGGCGCCGGATAACGAGGCGCGTATCGCTAGTCTTCATTTTCTCGCCTTCCACCCGCACAAACTTCCTGAGGCCCGCGTCGATGGTTTCAAGAATCTGCTCCCAGGTTTCGCACTCCTCTATTTTGCGGTAGATGCGGTTTTCGATGAAAATCTTCTCCAGCGAAGCGCTGTGCCACTTTTCCTCTAGTTCCTGCTGCCTGATTTCCAGTTCACGCTCCAGCAGGCGCACGGTTTTGCCGGTGCTCAGGCGCAGCATGTCCTCCACACCCACGAAGCGCGGCTTGTCGTCGATGATGACGCAGGTATTGGGCGAAATCGAAATTTCGCAGTCCGTGAAGGCGTACAGCGCGTCGATGGTGAGGTCGGGGCTGATGCCAGGCGGCAGCTGCACCTGAATCTCCACCTCGGCAGCGGTATTGTCTACTACCTTCTTAATCTTGATTTTATTCGCCTCGCTCGCCTTCACAATGCTCTCCATGAGCGCCGTGGTGGTGGTACCGTACGGAATGTCGCGGATGATGAGCAGCGTCTTGTCAATCTTCTCAATCGTGGCCCGCAGCCGGATTTTGCCGCCCCGCTGCCCACTCTGGTAGTTGCTGATATCGGCCAGGCCGCCCGTCGGGAAGTCGGGGTAGAGCCGGAATTCGCGCTTGCGCAGCACGTCGATGCTCGCCTGGCACAGCTCGCGAAAGTTGTGCGGCATAATCTTGGTGCTCAGGCCCACGGCAATGCCTTCCACGCCCTGCGCCAGCAGTAAAGGAAACTTTACGGGCAGCGTGGTGGGCTCGCGCTTGCGGCCATCGTAGCTCATCTGCCACTCCGTAATGTCGGGGTTGAACACGACTTCGAGGGCAAACTTGCTGAGGCGCGCCTCGATGTAGCGCGGCGCGGCCGCCGAGTCGCCGGTGCGCACGTCGCCCCAGTTGCCCTGCGTTTCGATGAGCAGGTCTTTCTGGCCCAGGTTCACCATTGCGTCGCCGATGCTGGCATCGCCGTGCGGGTGGTACTGCATGGTTTGGCCAATCACGTTAGCCACCTTGTTGAAGCGGCCGTCGTCCATCTCGTTCATGGCGTGCAGGATGCGCCGCTGCACGGGCTTCAGACCGTCTTCCACGGCGGGCACGGCCCGCTCCAGAATCACATAGCTAGCGTAGTCCAGAAACCAGTTCTGGTACATGCCGCGCACGTTGTTGAGGTCGTGAATGACCTCGCCGGGGGCAAACTTACTTTCTTCCTCCGCCTCTTCGGCCGCTTCCTGGGGCGAGTCGGGCTCGGCTTCCGTCTCCGTAAAGTCTTCGTCAACAAGCTCTTCCTCTGCTCCAAACAGTGTTTCGGCTACCTGCTGCGTGGCGGCGTGGGCCAGGGCTTCGTCGGCAGCATCCAGGTCGGGCGGAGCCGCAGCGCTCAAGTCAAAGCTTAGCGAGTCGCCCGGCTGCAAGTAGTCGGGTTCGGAAGCATCGGGTGCGGTAGAGTCAAAAATAGCCACAGGAAAAAACGTAAAATCGGCAAGCTGCCGTCAAAAGTACCGTAAAAATTGGCGCTAAGCACCATTTTAGCAAGGCTGCCCCCCAGCAGAAAGTTCCCAATAATATTAGCCAACCCGCAACCGGCAGAGACTAAACCAACTGGTAAAAACCCCGACGGGTGCGCGAAAAGCCCCCGCCCGGTAAGCGGACAGGGGCAGTAATTTCGGGGCTAGCCGACGCACTTACGCCAGCGCGATTTCGGCCACCGGCAGCACGTCGCTCGTCACCAGGTCTTTTTCCAGGCGCAGGTTGTCGATGATGAATTCCTGGCGGGCAGGCGTATTCTTACCCATGTAGTAGGCCAGCACCTGCTGAATGGAGCGGTCGGATTGCAGAATGACGGGCTCCAGCTTGATGTTCTCGCCAATGAACTTGCCGAACTCGTCGGGCGAAATCTCCCCTAGCCCCTTAAAGCGCGTTACCTCGGGGTTGCGGCCCAGCTTGCGCATGGCCTCCTGCTTTTCGCTTTCGTTGTAGCAGTAGATGGTTTCCTTCTTGTTGCGCACCCGGAACAGCGGCGTTTCGAGAATGTACACGTGGCCGTTGCGCACCAAATCGGGGAAGAACTGAAGGAAGAACGTGAGCAGCAGCAGCCGGATGTGCATACCATCCACGTCGGCATCGGTGGCCACTACCACGCGGTTGTAGCGCAGGCCTTCGAGGCCTTCCTCAATATTGAGGGCGTGCTGCAAGAGGTTAAATTCCTCGTTCTCATACACAATTTTCTTCTTGAGGCCGAAGCAGTTGAGCGGCTTGCCGCGCAGGCTGAACACGGCTTCCAGCTCCACGTTGCGGCTCTTGGTGATGCTGCCGCTGGCCGAGTCGCCCTCCGTAATGAAGAGCGTAGTGAGCTGTTCTTTTTCGGCGCCATCCTTCACATTTTCGCCCAAGTGGAAGCGGCAGTCACGCAGCTTGCGGTTGTGCAAGTTGGCCTTTTTGGCGCGCTGGTTGGCTAGCTTTTTCACGCCGGCCATATCCTTGCGCTCGCGCTCACTCTGTTCGATGCGCTTGCGCAACGCCTCGGCGGCTAGCGGGTTTTTGTGGAGGTAGTTATCGAGATGTTCCTTCACAAAGTCCAAAATGAAGCCGCGCACCGTGCGGCTGCCCTCCGGCTCCATATTGATGCTACCCAGCTTGGTCTTGGTCTGGCTCTCAAACACGGGCTCTTGCACCCGTATTGAAATCGCGCCAATAATACTGGCCCGGATATCGGCCGCGTCGTATTCCTTTTTATAATGCTCGCGCACGGTCTTTACCACCGCCTCGCGCAGGGCTGCCAAGTGGGTGCCGCCCTGGGTGGTGTACTGGCCATTCACAAACGAGTAATACTCCTCGCCGTAGTCGTTGCCGTGGGTGAGGGCTAGCTCGATGTCTTCGCCTTTGAGGTGAATGATGTCGTAGCGGCGGGTATCGGCGTCGGTTTTATCGCGCAGCAGGTCGAGCAGACCATTATCTGACACGAACTTCTGCCCGTTGTAGTAGATGGTGAGGCCCGCGTTGAGATAGCAGTAGTAGCGAATCTGGTTTTCGAGAAACTCCGGGATGAAGCGGTAATTCTTGAAAATCGTATCGTCGGGCTGGAAGGTAATGAGCGTACCGTTGCGCTGGCTGGTTTTGATGGGCGCCGGGTCGTTCAGCAGCTGGCCCTGCGAGAACTCGGCCGCCTTGAGCTGGCCTTCGCGCACGCTCTGCACTACAAAGCTGCTGCTGAGCGCATTCACGGCCTTGGTACCCACCCCGTTGAGGCCCACCGACTTCTGAAAAACCTTGCTGTCGTACTTGCCGCCGGTGTTGATTTTGCTCACCACATCCACCACTTTGCCCAGCGGAATGCCCCGGCCGTAGTCGCGCACCTGCACCCGGCTTTCTGAGATTTTAATCTCGATGGTGCGGCCGTAGCCCATCACGTGCTCGTCGATGCAGTTATCAATTACTTCCTTGACCAGCACATAAATACCGTCGTCGTAGGCCGAGCCATCACCGAGCTTGCCGATGTACATGCCCGGCCGCAGGCGAATGTGCTCGCGCCAGTCGAGCGAGCGGATACTGTCTTCGTTGTAGTTGTGGGCGGGGGCAACGGGTAGGGTGGCACTCATAAGAATAATTCGGGATGGGCCCAATGGCCAGGTAAAATAACGCCAAAAATAGCAGCTCGCCCGCATTCACTCAGCCAGCCAACTTAGTTTTCTCAGCCAATTTCATTAGCTAACAGCGGGGTGCCTGCCCTGGTTCGCCCTAGCCACGGCCCAACGCGCCGGGCCCGTTTGCGTAAGCGGGCCAACCACCACTGTTTCAATAATTAGCCCCCTAGCTTATCCACCCCAATGTTACCTCCTGCCAATCAGTTTAATACCCCGCGCAACGTACCGTCGCCGACGCTCAATCACGCGCCCGCCCAGGTAAAGCAGTCGCCGATAGTGCACTATTCAATGCTGCTCGTGGGGCTATCGCTGCTCGTATTTGTGCTGCACAAGCTCGACGATTTGTTTCTGCCGCTCATCTACGCAATTCTGCTGTCGCTGCTGCTCATGCCGTTCGTGACGAAGCTCGAGAAGTGGAAGTGGCCGCGGATACTCGCCATCGCAACGGCCATTCTGGTAGTTTTGGTAAGCATCGTGCTCCTGTTCGGCTTTTTTGGTATGCAGATAGTGGATTTGCGCAGTGAGCTGCCCCTTATTCAGGAAAAGCTAGGGGTCCTTTTTGACCAAACGCAGCAGCAGCTAGCCCAGAAGTTTCACTTCAAGCCCATGAGCCACGAGCAGGTAATCGACAGCTCGCTTGATGCCGTGCAGAAGCAAGGCAGTAAGTACCTGACTTCCACGCTAAGTACCACGCTGGGCGTGCTGAGCACCGTGACGCTGGTGCCTATTTACATCTTTTGCTTTTTGTATTACCGCGACCACCTGCGGCAGTTCATGTTCCGCTTTGTGGAGCCCGACAAGCGCACCACAGTGCTGCACACCGTCGATAATATTCAGCACGTAGTGCAGGGCTATATGACTGGCTTGCTGACGGTTATCGCCGTAGTGTCGGTAATGAATGCCGTAGGGCTGCTGCTGCTGGGCGTGAAGTATGCCCTGTTTTTCGCCGTTTTTGCCTCGGTGTTGGCAGTCATTCCCTACATCGGTATCACGGTGGGCTCTATTATTCCGGCCCTCATCACGTTTGTCGAAACTGGCTCGGTGGCCCACGGGCTAGGGGTAATTGGCGTGTTTATGTTCGTGCAGGTTATTTCCGACAACATCCTCTCGCCCCTCATCACGGCCTCGAAAGTGAGCCTAAACCCGCTCACGGCCATTATTGCCCTCATTTTGGGCGCACAGCTGTGGGGCACCCCGGGTATGATTTTGAGCGTGCCGCTATCGGCCGTTATCAAGGTGGTGCTCGATGCCAACAAAAACACCGAGGCCTGGGGCTTTTTGCTGGGTGATGTGAGCGACGGCGAAACCACCACGAAAGACCCCAGCGACGACCGGGGCTTCCTGGCCAAGCTCTGGGACCAGGTGCGCGGCAAGCGCCCGCCACTAGCCCCCGAGCCGCAGCTGCCGCGCATGCCCGGCGTCCGCTAGGCCAGATTAGGCACGCAACCCTGGCCGGGCAGTTACGCGTATAGCCCGCAGCTGCCAGCTAGTATCTGGCATTCTTTCCTTTCCACAACTTCCCTAAGCTTTAGAAATCATGGCTAACGAAACCATCTCCCGCGCCCTTACCGACATCCTCAACCTGAACCGCACTTCGGTAAAAGGCTACCAGGAAGCTGCTGAAGAAGTAAAAAGCGCTGACCTTAAGTCGAAGCTGAGCGAGTTTTCGCAGCAGCGTGCTGGCTTTGTGTCAGACCTCGAAGGCTACGCCAAGCAATATGGCATCGATGCCAAAGATGATAACACGATTGAGAGCCTGGCCACCGATGCCGCCGCCGCCGTGCACCGCGGTTGGATTAATATTAAGTCGGCCATCACGGGTCAAAACGATTCGGCCGTGCTCGAGGCTGCCGAAACCGGCGAGGCTTCGGCCCTGAAAGCCTACGAAACGGTGCTGTCGTCGAACGACGTGCCGGCCGGCGCCAAAACCGTATTCCAGCAGCAGCACGATGCCATTCTGCAAGCCAAAAACTGGCTGACCCAGAACAAGAGCAAGTAATTGCTAGCCTCTTAAGAAGCGAAAAGGCCCGCCGGAGCAATCCGGCGGGCCTTTTTTTGCGGCCGGGCGGCAACTAACCCCGTCCCTAACTTTGTTAGCACTGCTCGCCCTCCTACTCCTGCGCTTTTGTACGCCATCATTGACCTTGAAACCACCGGCGGCCAGCCGGCCAACGACCGCATTACGGAGCTTGCCATCTTCGTGCACGACGGCCAGCGGGTGGTTGACTCCTACACTACGCTCATCAATCCCGGCCGGGCCATTCCGCCCTTCATCACCCAGCTCACGGGCATTACCAACGACATGGTATCCGATGCGCCGCGCTTTCACGAAGTGGCCCGCAAAGTGGTGGAAATGACCGAGGGCTGCGTGTTTGTGGCCCACAACGTGCGGTTTGATTATTCTTTTCTGAAGAAAGAGTTTGCTGACCTGGGCTACAACTACTCGCGCAAAACGCTGTGCACGGTGCGCCTGAGCCGCTCGCTCATCCCGGGGCAGCCTAGCTACAGCCTCGGCAAGCTGTGCCAGAATATTGGTATTCCGCTCGAAGGGCGGCACCGCGCCGCCGGCGACGCCGAGGCCACGGCCATCCTCTTCGACCGCCTCCTCAAAATAACCCAGGCCAGCGACGCCCAGGAGGCCAGCGATGCCGACGCCCTGGCTAGGGTAGATGCCCTGGCCCCCGCTGGCCGCAGCGCCACCGCCCCGGAAAAAAAGCCCAGCCCGCGGCGCGTGGCCGCCATGGCCCAGGCCATCAAAACGGCCCTGCTGCCGCCGCTCATCACCCCCGAAAAAGTGGCCTCGCTGCCCCAGGAAACGGGCGTGTATTACTTCCACAACGAGGCTGGCGAGGTTATCTACGTGGGCAAAAGCATCAACATTTACAAGCGCATTCAGCAGCACTTTGCGGTCGATGTAAAATCGCGCAAGAGCCTGGATTTCAAGAATTCCATCGCCGACATTACCTGGGAGCTGACGGGCTCGGAGCTGGTGGCGCTGCTCTACGAGTCGCACCTCATCAAGCAGCTCAAGCCGGCGTATAACCGGGCGCAGCGGCGCTCGGTGTTCCCGGCCGGCATCTACCTCAAAACCGACGACAACGGCTACAAGTGCCTGTACTACGGCCGCGCCGACGCCCGCAATTCGGAGATTCCCATCATCGCACTTGGCAATCAGTACAAGGCGCAAGGCTTTCTCTACCACAAGGTTGCCAAGTACAACCTATGCCAAAAGCTGTGCGGACTTTATAAAACCCAGGGCGCGTGCTTCGACTACCAGGTGCACCGCTGCCAGGGCGCCTGCGTGGGCCAGGAAGCCCCCGAAACCTACAACCTGCGCGTAGATGCCGCCATCGACAGTATTACGTATGAACACGAGTCGTTCGTGGTAATCGGCCCCGGCCGCCGCGCCGAGGAGAAGTCTTTAGTCGTGATTGAGAACGGCCGCTACGTAGGCTTCGGCTACGTGGATGAGACATTTACGGCGCGCAAGCTGCGCGATTTTCGCGACGCGGTGCAGCCCTACGCCGATAACAAGGATGTGCAGCAGATTATCCGCAACCACGTGCGTACCAAGCGCAAAGGCGAGCAGGTGAAGGTGTTTGGCTAGCAGGAAAGCAGTGGGCTACCTGGCCTGCCAGCTCAGGTACACCCCTAGCCCATTGCCGGGCAGCATGGTGGGGCTGAGCTGCCACTCGCCCTTAGCTGGTAGTGGCGGGGCTAGCCCCACGCCGGGCCGGTCGGCAGGGTGGCGGCCCCAGCGGTGGCGGTGGCTGAGGTAAGCCAGGTGCGCGGCCAGAATGCCGTAGCCCGCGCCCGCAAACACGTCCGATTCCCAGTGCTTGTTGTTCAGCATCCGAAAGGCGCCCACGGTGGTGGCCACGGCGTAGGCACCCACGCCGTACCACTGGCTTTTATCGCGCAGCTCGGTGTGCACAATGCTGGCGGCCAGAAACGCCTGCGCCGTGTGGCCCGACGGAAACGAGCGGTAATCAGAGCCATCGGGCCGCAGGTGGTGGGTGGCGCGCTTGGTTATTTCGACCATGCCCAGCATCAGCAGCTCCGATTTGGCTACGATGAGCGCCAGGTTCACCCGGTCGTTGCGGCCATCTACGCCAAAGGCCAGCACGGCCCCCAGTTCGAGGTAGGGCGCGTACTGCCCGTAGTCGTCGAGGTGGCTGCTGAAGTTGGGAAAGTTGCGCTGCAAGTCGGCCTGGGCCCGGCGCGAGGAATAAAACCCGTGGTCGTCGTACACGCTGATACCGTAGCCAATGAGCACGGCCGGCACCACGCTGGCCCGCACCAGCTTGCTCCGGTACCAGGGCTGGCGCGCAACACCAACCGGCGTTTGGTACTTGTGCAGCGTGGTGTCGGCGGCCGGGGGCAGCGTTTGGGCGTGCGCCAGCCCACCCGCACAACTTAGGCCTAGCACTACTATTTGCCCACGCATTGCCCGCACTCCCGACCTGAAACGAGTAGAAAACCCCATAGTAAAAACAAAAAAGAGCGGACCAACTTACGTCGGCCCGCTCTTACGCAAAACGAAGCAAATGGGCTATGCCCTACTTGCCTCCGTTGTCGGCCAAGGCCTCCTTGCTGAGGCTAGCGGCATCTTTCACCACCACGTTGGCGCCGTCTTTCAGCGTTTTCGACACGGCCCGGAACGGGCCGCTGGCCACCTGCGTGCCCGCCGGAATACCGCTCACAATTTCAATATTCTGAAAGTCGCTGATGCCGGTTTTAACGGGCGTCAGCACGGCTTTGCCATTTTTTACTACAAATACTACCTCTTGAATGGTCGCCTTGGGCGCCGGCTTATTAGCATCGACCACCTGGGCCGTGCCCGTAGCCCGGCCGCCGGGGCCACCGCGGCCGCCAGCAGCTTCCGTTTTGGCAGCGGCCGAGTCCGAGCGGGTCGTCACGGCGGCCAGCGGCACGCTCAGCACGCCGCTCTTGCGGTCGGCAATGATGTCGACCGAGGCCGTCATGCCCGGCCGGAAGGGCACTGTAACGTGCCCGTTGGCACCAGTTTTCACAAGGTGCTTATAGCTGTCGGGCAGCAGGCGCACGCGCACCTCAAACTCGGTCACGGCTTCGGCCGTGAGCGCGTCCTTGGCCGTGTTGGCGATGGCCGTCACGATGCCCTTAAACTTCTCGTTTTGCGTGGTGTAGGAGTCCACTTCCACATCGGCCGAGTCGCCGAGCTGCACCCGGATAATATCGTTCTCGTTTACGCTCACCCGCACCTCCATATTGTTGAGGTTGGCAATGCGCATGATTTCGGTGCCCGCCATCTGGGTGGTACCCACCACGCGCTCACCCTTCTTCACGTTCAGCTTGCTGACCGTGCCGCTCACCGGCGCGTAAATGGTGGTTTTGTTGAGGTTTTTCTGGGCTTCCTGCAAGCCAGCCTGGGCCGAGCGCACAGTGCTCTGGGCCGCCGTAATCTGCGCCCGAATGGCCTTTAGCTGCTCCTGCGACGCATTGTACGCGGCCTGAGCGGCCTCGTAGTCCGACTGCGAAATCACCTTTTGCTTGTACAGCGAAGCCTGGCGGCGGTAGGTAAGCTCGGTTTGCCTGGCGTTGGCAGTCTGCTGCTCCAGCTGGGCCTGGGCCTGGCCCACGTTGGCGCGCTGGGTGCCCACGGCGGCACTCTGCTGGCTCACCATGGCCAGGTAGTTATCGGGCCGAATGCGCAATAGCAGCTGGCCTTTCTTTACCGAGTCACCCTCCTGCACATACAGCTCAATGATTTCGCCCGATACGTCGGGCGAGATTTTCACCTCGGTTTCGGGCTGCACTTTACCCGAGGCACTCACCTTTTCCACAATGGTGGCCGGGCCGGCCGTAGCGGCCGTAATCTCGGTGCCGGTGGGCTTGCCTAGCCAGCCCTTTTTCTTGGCCACCGTGTAGCCCCCGATGAGCACCACTACCAGAACGGCCAGAATGATAATGAGTCGATTATTCTTCATAAAACAGGTCTGTCATGCTTATCCGGCGTCCGCTTGCCGAAGCATCTTGCGTGCAGCAGTAATCTTAAGGGGAGGAATGATGCCCGCGAACTGCTTCGGCGAGCGGACGCCAGATAAGCAGGACGGGTAGTTTTTGGTGCGGCCTACAGCGCCAGCGGCTTGCCCTGATAAAAGTCCAGCACTTTGCGGCGGAAAATAAACGTGTACTTGGCTTGCAACTGATTGGAAACCGCGTAGTTGAGGTTATTCTTGGCGACATTAAACTCCGTGCCGCTAAGCAAACCGTTGTTGAAGCGAATTTCGGAGTTGCGCTGGGTGAGGGTGAGCGCAGCCACCTGGCGCTTGGCGGCGGCGTATTGCAGCTGGGCGGCGCGGGCATCGGCGTAGGCCTGCTCAATGCTCTGGCGCAGCGTGAGGCGGGCCTGCTCGGCCTGGAGCTGGGCCTGCTCGGCGGCAATAATGGTGCGCTGCACGTTGGTGCGCACCTGCAAGCCGTTGAGAATGGGCACGCTAAGCGCAAACTGCACCTGCTGGCCCAGGTTCTGGTTGAGCTGGTCCCAGTAGCCCTGGGGCAGGCTCGTTACGTTGCGCTGGTAAGTTATCACGTTCAGCGGCGTGAGCGGCGCGCCCGGCGTGCCGGGGTTTTGAACGAAGAAGGTGGTGCGCCGGGCCGTCGAATCGCCGCCAACCTGCGTCACGGTGCGGGCCGACGAAAAACCCGAGAACACACTACCAGCCAGAATCAGGCGCGGGTAGTAGGCCCCGCGCGCCAGGTCGATGGTGCGGCCGGCGCTGAGCACCCGCAGGTCGGCGGCCTTGATTTCGGGCTGGCGGGTGGCCGCCCCCTGGTACACCTCGTTGGTATTCAGCGCCAAGGCGTTTTCCTCGTCGGGGTCAGGCAGGTCAGGCACCTCAATCTGGAAATCGGGGTTAGCGGCCGGGTCCAGGTTGAGCTGTTGCAGCAGGTTGAGGCGGGCAATAGTGGCCTGGTTTTGCGCGGTGGTCACGTTCAGCTCGTCGGTAGCCAGCTGGCTCTGGCTGTCGACCAAGGTACTTTCCGGAATGCTGCCGGCTTGCAGCAGCAGCTTGGTGCGGGCAATCTGCTCCTGGTCGCGCTGCACGTAAAACTGGTTGGCGCGCACCAGCTCCTGGGCCAGCACCAGCTGCAAAAACAACGAAGCCACGTTGAGGCTCAGGTCGTTGCGGGCCTTCTGCACATCGGCCTCGCTAGCCTGCAGGTCGAGGGCATTGCGCCGAATGGTATTGCGCAGTTGAAAACCCTGGAACAGCACCAATTGCGAGTTGCCCGAGAAGTTATTAGAGCGCACCGTCTGGCTCTGAAACTGATAAGTAAGCGGGTTAACGCTGGTACCGTACTGCCAGGCCTGCGACGCACTCAGGTTGGCCGTAGGCAGCAGCGCTGCCTTGCTCTGGCGCAAAACCTGGGCGTTATTAAGCACCGTGAGCTGGTTGATGCGCACCCCAATATTATGCGCCAGGGCATAGTCGATGGTGCGCTGAAGGCCCCATGGCCCGGTTGCGGCGGCGGCGGGGCTAGCCAGCGCGGCGGCCGGGGCCGAAGCCGGGCGGGCCGGCTGGGTAGTTTGGGCCGCCAGCGGGCTGGCAGCTACCAAGCTGGCCAGGCCCAGCGCGGCCCGGAGCAGGCGGGTACTTAGTGCAGTCATAGAAAGGATAAAGAGCTGGGCGTATTCACTCAACGGAGGCTAGCGACTAGCTAAAACGTGGCAGGCCTGCAAATATTTCTCGCAGTAATCGGCCGGCCGGGGCCGGGCATTACAGGCCTTCACCCTATTTTCACCGTTTGGCTGGGCGAAAGTAGGAAGCCTTAGTCCAGCGTAGGAATGTAGGTGATGCGCTGCACCCACTTGAGGTGGCGTAAGTACCCTAGCGTGAGGTCGTTGATGGGGCTATCCATTTCGATAAATTGCCGGGCGGCCTCGTTTTTACCCTTGCGCGACACAAACATGGTGGCAATGTTGCAATCGTCGTGGGCAATCACGGAGGCAATGAAGGCAATGGAGCCCGGCACATCGTTCGCATCCACAATGAGCGTGTGCAGCGCGCCCGAGAAGTCGCAGCCAAAGCCATCTACTTCCACAATGCGAATAACGCCCCCACCCCGGCTCTGGCCGATAACCTCCACGCGGTGGCCGTCGGCGCTGGTCAGGTTGAGCTTTATAGTGTTGGGGTGCAGCGTAGAGGCGTTGCCCACGCTCTGAAACGTATAGGCTAGCCCCGCCTCGGCGGCGTGGTCGAAGGCCGTGCGAATGCGCGTATCGTCGGTGCCGTAGCCCAGCAGCCCGGCCACAATGGCGCGGTCGGAGCCGTGGCCCTCGTAGGTGCGGGCAAACGAGTTGTAGAACGTGATAACCGCCTCGGTGGGCAGCGCGCCCAGAATGCGGATGGCCGCCCGCGCAATGCGCACTACGCCGGCCGTGTGCGACGAGCTGGGCCCTATCATCACGGGCCCTATCATGTCAAAAATGCTGGATTTTTCGGCCACCGGAAAAGGAATTATGAAGTATGCGTTGTGAAGTATGCATTGGCAAAGCGGGCCCGAAACCGGCCCTGCTACCTATTCTCTATCTCATACCGCTCAACGCCCCAAAAGTAGCGGGCTAGCGGCCATTGGCCCGCGCCCGGCTGGCCCTGCCGATATTTGCGGCCCTTATCTCTCCCCCGCCGATGGCTCCTTCGCCCGTTACCGCTGCCTCCGTCGAGGCCGAGTTTTCGCCCGCCGTGCTGGCGCAGCTGCGCCGCCTGCAAGCCCGCTACGCCCCCGATGGCCAGGACCTGGCCGCCTACCTCGAAGGCCTGTACCACGCTGACTACGTGAATTATTGGGACTACATCGCCCTCGACACGCTACTGAGCCTGCAGCGCCCGCTCACGAAGTTTCCGGACGAGAAAATCTTCATCATCTACCACCAGATTACGGAGCTTTATTTCAAGCTCTGCCTGCACGAGTACGAGCAGCTAGGGGCGCTGGCCGAGCCCACCCTCAGCGAGGTGGTGCTGCGCCTGGGCCGCGTAAACCGCTATTTCGAGAACCTCATCGACTCGTTCGACGTGATGGTGGATGGCATGGAGAAGGCGCAGTTTCTGCAATTTCGCATGAGCCTGATGCCGGCCTCGGGCTTTCAGAGCGTGCAGTACCGCTTTATTGAGCTAGCCAGCACCGCCCTCGAAAACCTGGTGCCCGCCGAGAAGCGTCGCCTGCTCGGCGATGCGCCCACCCACGAGGAGTTTATGGGCTGCATCTACTGGCAGGCCGGCGCCACCGTAGAAGAAACCGGCGCCAAGGCCCTGACCCTGGTGGAGTTTGAGCGCAAATACACCCCCGAGCTGGTAGCCCACGCCCGGCACTACGAGCACCGCAATGCCTGGGCCGTGGTGCAGCGCCTGCCCGAGGCCGACCGCCGCCACCCGCGCCTGGTGCGGGCCCTCAAGCAGCTCGATGTGAATGTGAACGTGAACTGGCCGCTCATGCACTATAAGTCGGCGGTACGCTACCTCCAGCGCGACCCTACCGACGTGCCCGCCACCGGCGGCACCAACTGGCGCAACTACCTGCCTCCTAAGTTTCAGCGTCGCATTTTCTACCCCCAACTCTGGACGGCCCAGGAGCTGGAAGAGTGGGGCAAGGGCTGGGTCGAGAAGGTACTGGAGGAGGTGGGCTAGGTATTTCTTGTACACTAGCGCGCGTTTAGCGCAGTGTAACTCGTGCTTTTTTTACGGGGGAGGCTGTGCCGCCCGTAGTACGGGCTAGCCACACTTGGCTGGCTAGGGCGATGCCAGCTTGCCGCTGGCGCGGCAGTGGAGGTATAACCTCCACATCATTGTCGGCACGAGTTACGCTGCGCTAAACTCGCGCCAGTGCAGCGCGATTATTATGAGTTGGTAAACCGCTTCCATTGCATAGTCCAAAACAAAAAACTGTCTTTCCAGAACGTAAACTCGCCCGTAGCTGAATTCCAGTCTTACCTATAGCCAAACGTGTAAAAAAAGTAGCTAACTCTTATTTGAAAATCCATCCAACCGCTTCCATTGTAGTGCTCTTGTCCAATTAATCGATTTATACAAGAAGCAATTGCTACGAAATCTGATGTTGAATACTTATCGGTGGCAGAGATTATCGCTACTGTTGCAGAAACAGCTTCGTATTCTCTCGTCCACCAAGGATGTCCGTCCCATTCCTGCGTACAGTGCTTAAAATAATCGACTATAACAAGTAGATTTTTTCTCGCTTTTCGTTGGTTGTTCGTCATGGCTCACACCTGAATAACCCCCACGTTATACGCCTTCTCAATCGGCGCGTGGTTTGCGGCTGAAATGCCCTCCGAAATCACCTTGCGGGTTTCGAGCGGGTCAATCACGGCATCGACCCAGAGACGGGCGGCGGCGTAGTAGGGCGATAATTGTTCCTCGTAGCGGGCCTTAATGCGGTCGAGCAGCTCTTTTTCGGCTTCGGGGGTAATGACCTCGCCCTTGGCTTTGAGGCTAGCCACCTGAATTTGGAGCAGGGTGTTGGCGGCCGCGGCGCCGCTCATTACGGCGAGTTGGGCGCTGGGCCAGGCCACGATGAGGCGTGGGTCGTAGGCCTTACCGCACATGGCGTAGTTGCCGGCGCCGTAGCTGTTGCCCACGATTACCGTGAACTTGGGCACCACACTGTTAGCCATGGCGTTCACCATCTTGGCGCCGTCCTTAATGATGCCGCCCTGCTCGCTGGCCGAGCCCACCATGAAGCCCGACACGTCGTGCAAAAACACGAGCGGGATGCGCTTCTGATTGCAGTTCATGATAAAGCGGGCGGCCTTGTCGGCCGAGTCGGAGTAGATGACGCCGCCCATCTGCATGCCGGTTTTCTTGCTTTTGACAATCTTGCGCTGGTTGGCCACAATGCCGACCGCCCAGCCGTCGATGCGGGCTAGCCCGCAGATGAGCGTCTGGCCATAGAGGTCCTTATAGGGCTCAAACTCGGAGTTATCGACCAGCCGGTTGATAATTTCCATCATGTCGTAGGGCTTGGCGCGGTCGGCGGGCAGCTGGCCGTATAGCTCGCCAGGGTCCAGCCGGGGCGCGGCGGGCGTGGCGCGGCTGAAGCCGGCTGAGGGCTGCGCGCCCAGCTTGTCGAAAATATTGCGGATGTGGTCGAGTGCCTCTTCGTCGGTGTCGAACTTGTAGTCCGTCACGCCCGAAACCTCGGAGTGCATGGCCGCGCCCCCTAGCGCCTCGTTGTCGATGGTTTCGCCGATGGCCGACTTTACCAGGTACGAGCCGGCCAGAAACACCGAGCCGGTGCCGCTCACTATCATGGCCTCGTCGCTCATGATGGGCAGGTAGGCGCCGCCCGCCACGCAGGGACCCATGATGGCCGAAATCTGCACGATGCCCATGCTGCTCATCACCGCGTTGTTGCGGAAAATGCGGCCGAAGTGCTCCTTATCGGGGAAAATCTCGTCCTGCATGGGCAGGTACACGCCCGCCGAATCGACGAGGTAGATAATAGGCAGCTTGTTTTCGATGCTGATTTCCTGGGCCCGCAGGTTTTTCTTGGCCGTGATGGGAAACCACGCGCCGGCCTTCACGGTGGCATCGTTGGCCACCACCACGCACTGGCGGCCCTGCACGTAGCCGATAACTACCACCACGCCGCCGCTAGGACAGCCGCCCTCCTCGGGGTACAGGCCCTCGCCGGCGAAGGCGCCTATTTCGACCTGCGCCGCGCCCTTGTCGAGCAGGTAGCTGATGCGCTCGCGGGCGGTGAGCTTGCCCTTGGCCTTGTGAGCGGCAATGCGCTTCTCGCCGCCGCCGAGGGCTACCTTGTCCAGCTTTTTGCGCAGCTGGTAGGTGAGTTGCTTGAGGTGGTCTTCGTTGCGATTGAACTCGATGTTCATAACCTAAAACTGGGTGGGAAAGGGTGTGGCGCGGCCGCCAGGCAACCGCGAGCGTGATAGTTGGGTGCACAACAAGCGCGGCCCCGCAGAGCCCACGCTACAAAAAAACCCGCCCTTGGCGGGGCGGGTTTCAAAGATACTAGGCGGGCCAGCAGCGCTTACGGGTTGGTAAGGGCCGGGGCCGTGGTCACCTTTTTGGTTTCGGTGGTTACCGAGCCGTCGGGGTTCTTGGTGGTTTCCTTTTTGGTTTTGTCTTTGCCGCCGCCAAACACCGAGAAGTGCACGTAGCGCTTGGGGTTGGCCTTCATGTCCGAAATCAGCGCGTTGGAGCTGGCGGCCGTGGCGTTGAGGTTGTTATAGAGCAGCGTGTCGTTGATGAGCTTGCCGAGCGAGCCGGTTTTGTCGTTCAGGGCCGTGCTTACGCCTTTTAGCGAAGTCTGGGCCTCAACTAAGGTTGCATTCAGGTTGCGCAGGGCCGGGCCCACCGGAGCCGTCTTAATAGAGTCAGACAGCTGGGTAAAATTGTTAGCAATACGGTCGAGCTTAGCAGTGCTTTTGTTGAGGGCAGCGCTCATCTGGGCCAGGTTGCGGGTAATCTGGTTGATATTGGCCTGATTCGCAGCAATGAGGTTTTGCAGCGCCTCGGTGCTCTGGCGAGCGCCCACCAGCGTGCCCTGGATGTTGGTTTGCGCATCCTTGTTCAGGAAGCCGTTGATGTGCGAAAGCGTCGAGTTCACGGTATCGAGCAGGATGGTAGCGCGCTGCTGCACAATGTCGGTAATGCTGACGGCGGTGGTCGTTTTCAGGGTTTCGCCGCCGCTGTACTCCTTGCTGTTCTTGCCCAGCAGCAGGGTAATGGTTTTCGAGCCTAGTAGCGAGCCGCTAAGGCCGGCTTTGGTCGAGTCGCCGAGCGTAACGCCCTTTTCCAGCTCCAGCGAAGCCTTAATAGAGTTGTTGTTCTCGGGTTGCAGCTCCAGGTTTTTCACCTGGCCCACTTTAATACCATTGAGGATAACCGGGGCGCCCACGTTGAGGCCGCTCACGTTGGGGTAGATGGCGTAGTACGTGCGGTCGCTCGACAGCAAGTTGCTGCCGCGCAAGAAGTTAAACCCTACAGCCAGGGCGATAAGGGCCACCACGGCCAACAGGCCCACTTTTATTTCTTTAGACACAGGAAGGTAGATTTAGGGCTGAGATAGGCCAACTGTTAGAGGGAGAATGGCCCCGAAGGGTTGCGTCGGCGGGCCTGTCTGATGCCCTTAACGGCAAACCCGGGCCGGATGTTAGGCTAGCTCCTACGCGCGGCTGGGGCTTACTCGGCGGGCGTGCCTTCCAGGTCGCGCTTATACTCGCGAAAAGCCCGGTAAATACCGCCCGCAATGGCCTGCTGGCCCGCCCGGGTATCGAGGTAGCCTTCCTCGCTGCGGTCGGTCAAAAACCCGGCCTCCACCAGCACCGAGGGCATTGTGGACTTCCAGAGCACCAGAAAGCCCGCCTGCTTTACCCCGCGCGAACTACGGCCCACGCTGGTGCGAAACTGCCGGTCGATGCGCTGGGCCAGCCGCAGCGAGTTGGTGATGTAGGCGCTCTGGAAAAGTGAAAATAAGATGTGCGACTGCGGCGAGCGCGGGTCGAAGCCGTCGTAGCGCTGCTTGTAGTTTTTCTCTTGCAGAATAACCGAGTTCTCGCGCTGGGCCACGCCCAGGTTGGCGTCGGTTTTGTGCAGGCCCATCGTCCAGACCTCGGTGCCGCGCGAGCCCTTGGGGCCGGCGTTGCAGTGCACCGAGATGAAGAGGTCGGCGTGGTTGCGGTTGGCGATGGCGGCGCGCTCGTCCAGCTCAATAAAAACGTTGGTTTTGCGCGTATAGATGACCCGCACATTGGGCATGTTATCCTCAATCTGCCGGCCCAGGTCTTTGATAATGGCCAGGGCCACGTCGGCCTCGTGGGCATCTACGCCATTGCAGCCGATGTCTTTGCCGCCGTGGCCGGCGTCGAGCACCACCGTGCGCAGGCGGTAGCGGGTGTCTTCGGCGGGTGGGCGGGCCACCGAGTCGGCGGCCAGGGCACGCCGGGGCCGGGGGCTGGCCAGGGTATCCTGGGCATTAAGCACCGGGCACGACGCACTCAGCAGCATACAGGTAAGCGCAATAATCCGCACGTCAGTCGTTGGGGAAAAAACCAGGCTGCTGGCAACCCTTTGCAGGGCTAGCGGCCTCTTATCTTTGTAGTAAGCCTCAAAAGTAATTCGCTCGGTGGCTTTATTAAATTTGCTTTTCTCCAACGTTCTCTTTTCGGGTGTTTTTGGCCTTCGGCGCGGGGCGCTGGCGGGTCTAGTGGGCCTGTGCTTCTGGCTGCTGGGCGGCGGGCTGGCCGCCCACGCCCAGACCACCACCGACTCGACCCGCGCCAATACCCGCCGGGCCGGCTCGGTGCCCACCCAGCCGGTGCGCAACCTCAACTACGACCGCAACGCGCCGCAGAGCCCGCCGCCGCCGGGCGAAAAAAACATCGGCCAGCCCGCCGTGCCCGGCGTGTCGCGCCGGCCGGCCCCTAGCCTCACCCCCGACAGCACCGGCCTGCTGGCCGACACCAGCCGCCGCGTGCGCGACTCGCTGAACGTAGTGATTCTGAAGCGCCGCAGCCAGGTCGAAACCACCGTGAAATACGCCGCCAAGGACTCCATTCAGTTCGACGTGACGACCAAGATTGCCAAGCTCTACAACAAAGCCAACGTGGACTACGGCAAGATGAGCCTGAAGGCGGCGCTCATTACCCTCAACTACGGCACCAACACGGTGCAGGCCGTGGGCCGCCGCGACACGGTGAAGCACAAGATGGCCGACCTGCCGCTCTTCAAGGATGAGGCGGGCACGTATTCGGCGGGCAACATCAACTACAACTTCAAAACCAAGAAGGGCAAAATTGCGGAGGTAGTAACCCAGCAGGGCGAGGGCTACATCCACGCCGAGGTGGTGAAAAAGCTGCCCGACAACGACTTCTACGGCCTGCACGGCCGCTACACCACCTGCAATCTGGAGCACCCGCACTTCTACATCGAGGCGGGCAAGATGAAGGTGATACCGGGCCAGAAGGTGATTACCGGGCCGTTTCACATGGTTATTGCCGACGTGCCGCTGCCCATCGGGCTGCCGTTTGGCTACTTTCCTACGCCGCACGCGGGGCGCGGGTCGGGCTTTATTATCCCCACGTTTGGGCAGGGCCAGCAGCGGGGCTACTCGCTCACCAACGGCGGCTATTACTGGGCGCCCAACGACTACATTGGCCTGCGCGTGACCGGCGACTTTTACGCCGGCAATGCCGACCGCATCGGCGGCTACGGCATTGGCACCGAGCTTACCTACCGCAAGCGCTACAAGTACCAGGGCAGCTTCCGCTTCACCTATGCCAACGCGCCGGTGTCGCCTATTCTCACCACGACAACGACTGCGAACTCGGATTACCTCTACTCCAACTCGGTGAATACCTTTTGGATAAGCTGGAGCCACTCGCCCACCCCGCTGCCCGGCGGCGGCGTGTTTTCGGCCAGCGTGCAGGCGGGTAGCTCGTCGTATAACCGCGTGAATACGCTCAATGCGCGGCAGCTGCTGTCGGCCACGTTCAACTCGACCATCAGCTACAGCAAAACCTCGCGCCGGCTGCCGCTTAACTACGCCATTCAGCTCTCGCAGAGCCAGAACGTGCAAACCGGCGTGATGGATTTCACGCTGCCCAACTTCAACCTGGGCCTGGCGCGGCAGTACCCGTACCAATTGTTTACCAAGCAGGCCAAGGGGGCCTGGTACGAGCAGTTTGCCGTGAGCTACAACCTGGTGGCCCAAAACCGCATCAGCAGCCTGGTACCGGCCCGCTCGCTGGCCGCCGATGTGCCCCTGCTAGGGGGCAGCACCACGGCCTACAACATCCCGGTGAGCTTTGCCAACGCTGGCCGGCTGCTGCGCAATGCCCAGAACGGCTTGCAGCATCAGTTCCAGATTACGCTGCCCGGGTTTGCCCTGCTAGCCCGCCACATTCAGGTGCAGCCCTCTATTAATTATGGCGAAACCTGGTACCTACAGCGCCTGCAGTACAGCTACCTGCCCCGCGTGCGAGCCGTGAAGGTCGATACCATTTCGCCGAGCTTCGAGCGGGCGTATTCGTACTCGGGCAATATCTCGGCTAGCACCAATTTCTACGGCACGGTGCAGTTTAAGGGCGACCATTACGTGAAGGCCATTCGCCACAAAGTGGCCCCTAGCATCAGCTACGCCTTCTCGCCTGACCTTTCGAAAAATCCCAACGAGGTATTTGTGGGTGGGGAGCTGAATAATTTCACCTCGCTGCAATCGGCCTATAGTAGCCGCATTCTCGACCCGCGTCAGTTTTCGCGCTACCAGGGCGTGTATGGCGTGCCGAGCAGCGCCAAGGTGAGCCAGGTGGCCTTCACGGTGCAGAACCAGATTGAGATGAAGGTGCGCAACAACCGCGACACTACCGGCACCGACCCGTACAAAAAAGTGAGCCTGGCCGACGGCATCGACCTGGCCCTGGCCTACAACTTTGCTGCCGACTCGCTCAAGCTTTCCAGCCTCAACCTGGGCTACCGCGTGCAGGTAGCCAAAAAGCTGAACGTGGTGATTAGCAGCGCCTTCAGCTTCTACCAGCGCGACTCGACGGGCCGCCTCATCAACCGCTACCTGTTCGAGCAGAGCAAATTCAGGCTAGCCCGCCTGCTCAATGCCAACCTCAGCCTGGGCTACCAGTTCAACCCGGCGGCCCGGCCCAAGAGCAAGGCTAACATTCCGCGCGCCGTGGCCCCTAGCAACGACCCGGTGCTGGGCTCGCCGCTGCAACAGCAGGTGTATGCCGACTACATTGACTTCGACATTCCGTGGGAGGCCACGGTGAGCTACACGGCTTCGTATACCACGGCCGGGGCGCCCATCCGGCCCACGCTGTATGGCTTCGTGCCGCTGCTCTCGGGCAACTCCATCACGGCCAGCGGCTCGGTTAAGCTCACGCCTAACCTGCGCCTGAGCACCAGCCTCAACTACGATTTGGTGAACAATACCTTCGTGTACCCCACCGTCAACTTTTACCGCGACCTGCACTGCTGGCAGATTTCGGGCCTCTGGATACCCGTGGGGCCCTACCGGGGCTACAATTTCACCATCGCCGCTAAAAGCAGCCTGTTGCAAGACCTGAAGCTGAACCGCAACAAAACGATTCTGAACCGCTAGGCCGGCTAAACTAAAGCGTCCGTCATGCTGAGCTTGCCGAAGCATCTTGGCCGCATCGTTGAACGGTGCGGTAGAGATGCTTCGGCAAGCTCAGCATGACGGACGTCTTATTAAGACAAAAGAACGTCTTCCTATTGCTGCCTTACTGCCCAAACTCAAACACCACCTCGCGCACAAACATGTCGCCCTCGGGGCGCAGAATAGTGAGGTTGCTGATTTCGAGTTCCAGGTTGAAAGTCTGGTTGTTCAGGAACTGGAGCACGGGGCCTAGCAGCTCGGGGGTGGTATCGTGCAGGGCCAGCGACACGTGGGGCAGCCACAGGTCGGGGGCGCTGAACTTGTCGGTGCGCGAGCAGAGCGGGGCGGCCAGCTCCAGCACCCGGTGGTGCAGCTGGTTGAGGTCGTCGGAGCGCAGTACCGGAATGTGAATCACGGGGTTATCGCCCGGGAACATGCCTAGCCCGGTGGTGTGCGCCACAAAGGTTTTGGTGGTGCGGGCTATCTCGTGCAGGCCCTGCTTGAGCAGCTCCAGGTCGGCGGGCTCCACTATCTGGTAGGTGAGGTGCGGCTCGGGGGTGGCCTGCACATCGGTCAGGCCGAATTCCTTTTCCAGGCTCTTGATGAGGGCATTGATATGGTCGGAAGCCGGCGAAGGCAGCAGCGAGGTAATGGCGAGCATGAGGCGAAAAACAAGGCGGAAAAGGCACGGCGTAGGGCTAGCCTACGCTTTCGGGTCTAAAGCTACTGGCCCGGGCGGTTGTTGGGCGCAGCGCGGGCGCCCGGCAACATTGCTTATAAACTAAGTTTTTGAATTCTGAAGGTGGTCACGGGCGGGTTCTGGGATGCTTGCAGCGCATTCAGGTGCGAATAGAGCACATAGCTTGCGCTAACGGCCGTGCTGATACCGGGGCCGCTGGCCGTGCGCCGGGCTAGCGTGGTAGGATAAGGCGATGTGCCGCCGGTAGCAACATTGTTGGTGCCGGTGGTAGTAACACTGCCAAAATCATCGGCCGTAGTCACTTTATACACTTTACCCTGGGCATTGCACACCACAAGCAGGTTGGTATTATCGAGCAGCTGCAGGCCATCGTCGCCGCTTAGGTCGAGGCCGGCAGGCAGGGCCACGGTAGTAAGGGTGCCTGGTACGGTGGTAGTAGCCGCGGCCGTAGAGCCGGGCACGGTAGTAACCGGAATTTTAAGCAGCTTGCCCTCGTCCGACTTGGCTACCAGCAGGTAGCCGCTAGGGTGGTATACGATGCCATTGAGGCCAAATTTGCCAGCCGGCGCACTCAGCGCGCTGCTGCTGAGCCATACCGAGGCAGTGCCCTTGCCCCCGGCGAAGGCAATTTTATAAATAATGGGCGCGTAGCTGTCGGTTACATACGCATTGCCCTGCGCATCGATGGCGATGTCGTTGGCAAAGTGAGCGGTATAGGTGCTTGGCGACACGGCACTGAGATTTATAAAGTCCATTAGCGTGCCGGTACTGCGGTCGAAAATAGCCGTGGCCGCTAGCTTGTTCTTCGTAGCATCCTTGGTGCGGTCTTTATTATAACCGGGGTCGGACACGGCGGCCAGCAGGCGGTTGCGCGAAGCATCGAGGTTGAGGCCAATAGTCGAAATCAGCTGGTCGTTGTCGGCAAAGATGGTATAGGTACCCGTATTGGTGGTATCCGTTGCGGCAATATCGCCCGTTACCTGGCCAATACTACCCGTCGTTTCGGAGCTTACCAAAAAGCGGCCACTCTGGCTATCGTACTGTGTACCTTCGGGATATAGATTTGGCTGCACAAATTTGATGTACGCGGGCAGCGTGGCGCTGGCGCCTGTATCGCTGTCTTTTTTACACCCACCGGCCACTAGTAGCAACAACCCAACCCCAGCGCGGGCCGCAACATAAGAAGAACGCATACGCTAAAAACTAAGGTAAAAATGAAGCTGGCTGCTGTACGTTCGCGGGGGGGCAGGGTTGGGGCCGGCACAACCCTGCCCCGGGGCTTTGCCGTTAGCAACGCTTAAGCTTATTGCCGTGCCCGATTCCCCTACCCCTTCTACCACCCAGCCTGGCCACTGGGGCCGATGGGTTTTGCTCGGCCTGGCCGTGCTGCTACTAGCCGCGCTGGCCTGGCTGAAATGGGGGCTCGACCCCTGGCTGCGCGGCAAGCTCGAAGCGCAGGTAGCTACCCAAACGCACGGGCAGTATACCCTGTCGGTGGCTAGCCTGCGCACCCGGCTGCTAGCCCGCAGCCTGCACCTGGACGGCCTGCGCCTACGCCCCACTACTGCCAACCTGGCCGATACGCTACCCCGCCTCACGGCCCGGCTGGCTAGCCTCGACCTGAGCGGCGTGGGCCTGCTCGCCCTGCTGCGCGGCCGCACTGTGCCCATCGATAGCCTCACCCTCGATTCGCTGCGCCTTGAGGTGGCGGCCCTGGCCCGGCGGCCCGCGCCGCACCCTGGCCCGCCGCTGTACCAGCAGCGGCCGTTGCGGCTGGGCTATGTGGCTTTGCGCCACGTAGGCGGGCACGTTGGGCCGGCTGCTGCCCCCATAGGCGAGCTGGCCGATGGCCAGATAAGCGCCCGCGACCTCTTATTTACTCCGGCCGGCGCAGCCGATACGCAGCGCCTGGCTTTTGCCGCCAGCTGGCAAGCCTTGCTACGCGGGCCGGTGGGGCGGCTGGGCGGGCACACCATTGCGGCACATATAGTTGATTTTTCGAGTACCCGGCAGCAGCTAGGGCTCGACTCGCTGCGCATTGTGCCGCCCGCGCCCGGCCAGGGCAAGCCGGGGGCCGTGCGGGTGTTTTTTACCATGCCCCGCGTGCGCATGGTGGGTTTGCGCGCCGCTACCTGGCAGCACCAGCACCGCCTGCGCGCCGATTCGGTGCGGCTCAGCCAGCCGCGCCTCACGTTTCGGCCGCCAGCCCAGGCGCCGCCGCCGCTGTGGCAGCTGTTGCGGCCGGTGTTTCGGCGGGCCGATGTGCGGCAGCTAGCCATCGACGATGGCTACCTGGCCGTGGTGGGTGTGCAGGAGGCGCCGGCGGTGCGCCACGTAGTTGGCGTGGCCAGGGGCCTGCGCATCGATTCTACTTCGCAGCAGGCCCCGGCGCGCCGCGTGCTGTACGCCCAGGGCTGGACGGGCCACACCGGCCGGCTCACGGCCACGTTTGCCGCGCCGCTCTACCCGGCCAGCATCGAGCACGCGTTTGTGGATACCGACCACCAGGCCCTGCGCCTGACCACGCTAGCCCTGCGCCCCACTCTCAGCCCGGCGCAACTTAACCAGCGCAGCGGCTACCAGAGCACGCAGCTCACGGTGCGCATGGATGAACTGCGGGCCCAGGGCTTCGATTTCCGGCAGCTATCGGCCAACAGCCACGTGCACATTGCCCGCGTCATTGCCGAGCGGCCGTATCTGCTGGCCAGCAGCGATGGGCGTGGGCCCATCAACCACCATCCGTCGTACCTCACGCCCGAGAACATGCGCCACGTGCGGGCCCACCTCGATGTGCGCCAGCTCGACCTGCGCAATGGCACTATTGAAGCACGCTACCGCAGCGCCCGCACGCCGCTGGTGGGCACGTTCAGTATCAACCGGCTGAATGCTACGCTGCGCAACGTGAGCAACGACCCTGGCCGCATGAGCCTGGCGCACCCGCTCACCGGCACGGCCTCGGGCTACTTGCAGAACGCGTGCCGGGCCGAGGTGCAGCTTACTACCTCGCTGCTCGACCCGCGCGGCCGCCAGCACCTGCGCGGCAGCTTTGGGGCGGCGCCGTTCAGCATTCTGAACCCCATTCTGACGCCCACGCGCCTGGTGAATTTCAAGAGCGGCCGCGCCCAGCGCATCGACTTCGACGAATACCTTGACCGCCAGCGCATCAGCGGCACGGTGCGGGCGCGCTACACCAACCTGCGCCTCAATTTTCTGGGCTACCAGGAGGGCGAGGTCAAGAAAACCTTTTTCGGGCGCATCAAGAGCGGGCTGGTCAATGTGGTGGTGCGCGACCAAAACCCCCGGCCCGGCGGCCGCTTTGTGGTGGGCGCTATTCAGACGCCCCGCGAGCTGGAGTTTTCGGTGTTCACCGCCTGGCGGCAGGGCCTCATTGTGGGCTTTCTGCACAGCGTGGGGGTGCCCAAAAAGCTGGCCGATAAGTACGGGCAGGCGGGGGGCGGCACCCCCCTGCCCTCGCGCACCGATGCCCCTAGCCAGCCGGCTACCGCCGCCGCCGCGCCGCCGCCGGCCAGGCGCGGGCCCGGCCGGTGGCTGCACGGCGCTATCCGTCGAGTGAAGCGGCTGGCTAAGCGATTGCAAAGCAACGTAAAGGGGCAGCACGGAGAGCTTTGAGGCAGTTATTCATTTCGCCTCCATCTTTCCTGCCCCCGACCATGGAACGTAAGTATTTCCTGAAAAGCCTGTTAGCCGGTGCTGTTTCAGCCCCTGCCCTGCTCGCCGCCTGTGGCAAAGACACCGTGACGCCCAGCACCTCGGGCAGCACTACTACCGGCACCACCACTACCACCACCGGCGGCTCGAGCAGCGCCAACTGCACGGTGGCGCCCACCGAAACTGAGGGGCCGTTTCCCACGCACACACCCGCTTCCTACGTACGCGCCGACATCACGGATGGCAAAACGGGCTACAAGCTGACCGCCAAAATCACCATCACGAGCAGTAGCGCCAGTTGCGCGGCCCTGGCCGGCGCGCTGGTCGATATCTGGCACTGCGACGCCGAGGGCAACTACTCGGAGTATGGCGGCACGAGCATGCAGAGCACCAACTACACGAGCGTGCACTTTTTGCGCGGCCGCCAAACCACCGACGCGGCCGGCCTGGTCACGTTCACGAGCATTTTTCCGGGCTGGTACTCGGGCCGCGCCACGCACATCCACGTGCACGTGTACAACGCCAGCGGCACCTCGCTCA
This sequence comes from Hymenobacter cheonanensis, assembly GCF_030581075.1. Taxonomy (GTDB): domain Bacteria; phylum Bacteroidota; class Bacteroidia; order Cytophagales; family Hymenobacteraceae; genus Hymenobacter. The sequence continues at coordinate 80,997 of NZ_JAUQSW010000008.1, read as the reverse complement.
AGGTGACCCAGATTGCCTTCCCCGAGGGCACGGGCACGGCACTAGCCCTCGTCAACGGCTACGCCAAGGGCATGAGTGGCTACACCTACAACAAGAGCGACGGCGTATTCAGCGACGACACGGCGGGCATCGAGATTGCCACCGTCACGGGCAACCTCACCGATGGCTTCGTGCTCACGATGAATATTGCGGTATGAGTTTCGGCTGTCATTGCGAGGAGGCACGACGAAGCAATCACAGCCAGATAGCTCATTGTACTGCGATTGCTTCGTCGTGCCTCCTCGCAATGACACCTTTTGTTAGCTAGCCCCATGCCTACCCGCCGCATCACGCTCTGCTACCGCAAAATCATCGACGCCAGCGCCACTAGGCCCTGGGACAAGCTGGTGCTCGATGACAGCTACCGCGAGCTGCGGATGCAGGCGCAGTATTTCAACCAGGAAAAGAAGTACCGCACCTTCGGCGAGCTGGTGCACTACGTGCCCGGCGCCGAGCGCCTGCACGGCCTCGTGAGCGGAGCCATTATCGGCTATTTGCAGCAGCTAGGGGGCGTGGTGCCCGATGTGCTTGATAACCTGGGCCGGCGCTTTTTGAAGTTCGATAAGTTTCAGTTTGAAGTCATCAACTCCGACCTGCTCGACCCTGGCAAGCACCAGGTAGCGGTCAATTTCTTCAGCGAGCCGCTGCTGTGGCACGATACGGTGGGGCCTTACCTCATTGCCGCGGCCGAAGCGGCTGGCGATGCCCCGGCCGTGGTGCACACGTTTCAGCTGCAGCCCTACCTGGCCATTCATTCCCTCCTAGCCCCCGCCGCCGATGCCCGCCCCGACGACGCCCGGTAAAATCTTCCTGGCCGACCAGCGAGGCCTCGTCGAAACCAGCGACTTCCGGCGCTACTGCACCTTCAGTTTTGGCACATTTCAGCACGCCCACAAAGAGCCGCTAGGCCGCCTGCTGGCGCTGAACGAGGAATTGCTGGCCGGCGGCGCCACCCTGGCCCTGCCCGTGGCCGAGGCCGCGCACGTGCTGCTGCTACCCATTACGGGGGTGGTGGAGGTGCGGCTGCCCGGCGGCCAGCTGCTACCCGTCGAAACCGAGCAGCTGCAAGTGCTTACGCTGCCGGCCGGCCGCACACTGCACCTGCAAAACCCGTTTGCCAGCGATGTTATCCGCTTCGTGCACGTGTGGCTGCGCGCCCCGGAGGCAAACGAGGTGACCGTTGGCGCGGCGGCCGGGTTTAGTGCCGAGGCCATTGCCAACCGGCTAGCCCCGCTGTTGCCGCCCGGGACGGGCCTACCGTTTGCGGTGCGCCTGGGCCGTTTCGCCGGCCGGCACGAAGTAGCGCACGCGGTGCCGCCCAGCCAGCTTTTTTTCGCCTTTGTGCTGGCCGGCGCCTTCGAGGCCGAGGGCCGGCTGCTGCACGAACACGACGGGCTAGCCCTCTGGGAGGCCCCCGCGCCGATCGAAATCGAAGCGCTTAGCAACGACGCGCTGCTATTGGTGCTGGATGTAGCGCAGTGAGTACGCCCATGTCACGGGTAACCTCACCCCCGGCCCCTCTCCTTGGGGAGAGGGGAGCCTGACGTTCGCTCACGTCCGCTGCCGACTGGCTCCCCTCTCCCCAAGGAGAGGGGCCGGGGGTGAGGTTACCCGTTGAACGAGCGTACTTACTCAGTCGTCATCCTCCTCGCGCTTGGGCGTGAGCTGCAAGAAGGCGCCGCGGCGGGGTGCGGGCATGGTCGATTGCTCGCCTTTCACGGCCTTCCACACCACTTCATTCAGGTCGAGGTCGGGCACCGAGTCTTCGTGGGCGAAGTCGAATTTGGCCGAGCGCTCGGCGCTGTGGTTCCAGGCGGTGTTGCGGGTGTCGAGCGGAATCCGGTTGGCTTTAGCCTCGTACCGGGCCAGGTTGGGCTGGGCCTGAAACACGCCGAACAAGGGCCTAGCGGCGGCATCGTACTGGCTCATGGGTGGCAGGCCGAGCAGCAATTCGATGGTGCGCATCACGCCGGCGGTGGTGTAAAGCGTGTGGTCAACGTAGCTGCGCTTCACGTGCGGGCCGATGACGAAGGCCGGCGAGCGGTGCGCGTCGATGTGGTCGGAGCCATTCTGGGCGTCGTCTTCGAGCACGAAAATCACTGATTCGCCCCAGATGGGGCTAGCCGCCAGGTGCTCCACGAGGCGGCCCAGCGCCAGGTCATTGTCGGCCACGGCGGCCAGGGGGCTCACCTTGCCCAGGCGCTGGCCGCTGGTGTGGTCGTTGCTGAGGCGAATGGTGCTGAACTGCGGCACGGCATTGCGGGCTAGCAGCGAGTCAAAATCCTGCGCCCACGCCCGCTCGCGCACCTGGTCGGTAATGTCCATGTCGAAGCCCGGCGACCGCGGGCAGGCGTGCCCGCGCAGCGACTTGAGCGACGTTTTGGCGTAGTCGGCAAATTCGCCGTAGGTGCGGTAGCTGAGGCCGGCACGCTGGCAATAATCCCAGATAAAGCCATCGCGCGGGTAGGCTATTTTGCGGGTGCCCTCAAAGTCGTAGGTGCCGCCGCGCCCGCCGTAGCTGATGGGCCACGACTTCTCCACGTAGTCGGTGGCGTAGGCGGCGGTGCTCCAGTTGTGGCCGTCGGCACTCACCTCAGCGTTCACGTAGAAGTTGTCGAGCAGCACAAACTCGCGGGCCAGCGCGTGGTGGTTGGGCGTAATTTTCTGCCCAAAAATGCACAGCGCCGTATCGCCCTCACCCTCCTTCACATCGCCCAAAATCTGGTCGTAGGTGCGGTTTTCCTTGATGATGTAGAAGACGTGCTTAATGGGCGACGGCTCGCCCACGCGGCGCGGCACGGGGTTGCCGGCCACCCCTAGCGCCTGTTTTTCACTGTCTTTGGTGAAGGGCGTATTATCGTACACCTGCCGGGTGTAGGTTTTGAGCCGGGCCGCGTCGGGCGCCGGCATAAAAAGCAGCGTGCCCTTAAACAGGCTGCCGATGTACTGAAACTCCTTGTGCACGCCGCCCGACTGGTAGCCGCTGTCATCATTCTTGCGCAGTGGGTGCGGCCCGTTGGGGTTAGCCAGGCTGGTGAGGCCCTTGCCGCTGGCAACCATGATTTTGCTGCCCTGCACCCGCACGCAGGTAGGGTACCAGCCCGTGGGGATAAAGCCCTGGCTGGCGCTGTGGCCCGGCTGGCGCACGTCGAACACGGCCAGGCAGTTGTTGTCGGCGTTGGCGATGTAGAGCGTCTTCTCATCGGCCGAGAGGGCTAGCCCGTTGGTAGTCGAGCCGGTGAGGCGCGTGGGATACAGCGAGGTGGAGATGGTTTCGAGCACCTTCCACGCCTTGGCATCAATAACCGATACGGAGTTATCGTTGGCATTGGCCACGAATAAATAGCGCCCGTTCTTGCTTTGAATCAACTCGTTGGGGTGGCTGCCGGTGGCTAGCTCGCCGCGCACGCGGCCGGTGGCGCGGTCGTAAGCCAGCAGCTTATCGCCGCCCCACAGCGTGATGTACACCGTTTTCCCATCGGCCGAGAGCAGGCAGCCGTAGGCTTCGTGCCCCAGCCCAACGCGGCTAAGCGTGCGCTTGGTTTTCAAATCCACCACGTACAGCGCGTTATCCTCCTTCGTTACGGTGTAGAGGCGCTGCCCGGCCGCATCCACGGCAATGCCGGTGGGGCTGATTTTGGCCTTGGGCCAGGCCGGGCCGAGGCGCAGCGTATCGGGCGCGCCCAGCTTGCGGCCCGCCGTGGGGTAGCTCAGAATGATGTTATCGTTGCCGCCCGAGGCATACAGCCGGTCGCCCTTCTGGCTGAACGCCAGCCCGTACCACGCCTTGGCTATGGGCCGCGTGTCGAGCAATTTCTCGGTACCGGGGTCGATGAGCTGAATACTCTGCTGGCCCTGGCCGTTGTTGGTGACGGCCAGCAGGTTGCCACCCGGTGCCAGCTGCATGTTCAGCGGCAGGTCGCCGAGCTGCAGCGGCCGGCCGGCCGGCGTGAGGCTCCAGCCATTGGGCAGCAGGATTTTCTCGGCGTGCAGGTTGGTAGTGGGGCGTTGGGCCTGCACGGCGGGGGCTAGCGGCAGCAGGGCCAGGGCGGTGGCGGCCAGAAAAAGCTTCATACGAACGGGTAGTAGCTGAAAACCCAAAGGTCGGGGCGGCAAGTTATCATCTTGTGTCCAATGAGTTTCGGGCGGGTTACGGCCGAAATTTTTCGGGGCGGCCCAGTGTTTTATTCCGGTAGCAGCAACGGGCCGCCCGCGCCTGGCTTATGCGGATAGCCTTGGCTAGGCCGTACCTTTGCCCTGCCGCTAGTGTAGGCCGGCCGGTAGTTTAGCCCGCGCCCCGCACTACGCTTTATTCGCCTTTAGTGGCCCTAGCCGGCCCCGCCATGATTTCAATTTCCGACCTCGACTTCCATTTCGGCTCGCGCACCCTCTACGACGGCGCTAGCCTGCACATCAAACCCAAGGACAAGATTGGCCTGGTGGGCCTCAACGGCACCGGCAAATCGACGCTGCTGCGCCTGCTCGTGGGCGAGTACAAGCCCGACGGTGGCTCCATCTCGATGAGCAAGGAAGTAAGCCTGGGCTTCCTCAACCAGGATTTGCTGAGCTACGACTCGCACGAGTCCATTTTGCTGGTGGCCATGCAGGCCTTTGCCGAGGCGCTGGAGTTGCAGAAGAAAATCGATGAGATTCTGCTCAAATTTGAAACCGACTATACCGACGACCTAGTCGATAAGCTAGCCAACTTGCAGGAGCGCTTTGAGGCGCTGGGCGGCTACACCATGCAGTCGAAGGCCGAGGAAATTCTCGAAGGCCTGGGCTTCTCGACCGACGACTTGCAGAAGCCGCTCAAGACCTTTTCGGGGGGCTGGCGCATGCGCGTGATGCTGGCCAAAATCCTGCTGCAGCAACCCTCGCTGCTGCTGCTTGATGAGCCCACCAACCACTTGGACTTGCCCTCGATTAAGTGGATTGAGAACTACCTGGCCGGCTACGAAGGCGCGGTTATCATCGTGAGCCACGACCGCGAGTTTCTGGACGGCACCACCAATACCACCGTGGAAGTGAGCGGCGGCAAGCTCAACCCGTACGCCGGCAACTACTCGTTCTACCAGGAAGAGAAGGTGTTGCGCACCGAGATTCAGCAGGGTGCCTACGACAACCAGCAGGCGGCTATTAAGCAAGCCGAGCGCTTTATCGAGCGCTTCAAAGCCAGCGCCAGTAAGGCCAAGCAGGCCCAGAGCCGCGTGAAGGCCCTCGATAAGCTGGAGCGCATTGAGGCCGTGGCGCCCGACGCGGCTAGGGTCAATTTCAAGTTTACGTTCTCGCAGCAGCCCGGCCGCCACATTTTGCGCATGGAGCACGTGGGCAAGAGCTACGGCGACAAGCTCATCTTCCGCGATACGCACGTGCACATCGAGCGGGGCGATAAAATCGCGCTCATCGGGGCCAACGGCAAGGGCAAATCGACGCTAATGCGCTTGGTAGCCGGCGCCGAAACGCCCACTGCCGGCCGCCATCAGCTGGGCCACAACGTGATAATGGCCTTCTACGCGCAGCACCAGCTCGAAAGCCTGACCGTGGAGAACGAGATTATCCAGGAGATGAACGAAGCCGGTTCGAAGCGCAACGAGATGGAATTGCGCGGCGTGCTAGGGTCGTTTTTGTTCACGGGCGACGATGTGTATAAGAAAATCAAGGTGCTGAGCGGCGGCGAGAAAAGCCGCGTGGCGCTGGCCAAAACTCTGATTTCGGAAGCCAACTTCCTGCTGCTCGACGAACCGACCAACCACTTGGATATGCAGTCGGTCAACATCCTCATCCAGGCACTGGAGCAGTACGAGGGCACGTTTATCGTCATCAGCCACGACCGCTACTTCGTGGAGAACGTGGCCACCAAAATCTGGTACATCGAGGATTATCAGCTCAAGGAATATCCCGGCACCTACCACGAGTACGAGCAGTGGCAGGACGAGCGCGAGAAAGCCGCCAAAAAAGCCGGCCTGCCCAGCCCCTCCGCGCCCAACCAACGGTCAGCGTCAGCTAAACCCGCTCCCAAGCCGGCCGCCACAGCCGAGCCCGTGCCCACGGTAAATAAAACCCCCTCGCCCGACCAGAAAAAGGCGCTGAAGGAGCTGGCCGAGGTTGAAGCCAACATCGACAAGATGGAGAAGGAGCTGGCCATCTACGAAAAGCAGCTGGCCGACCCCAAAATCTACCAGAACACCGCGCAGCTCAAGGACACGACCGTGAAGTTTGAGCAGGTGAAGAAGGAGCTAGCCAAGCTGAACGACCGCTGGGAGATACTGGCCGAGATGTAAGCCTAGCCAGTATGTGAAACGCCAAAAAGGCCCGTTGGTAGCTGCTAGCTACCAACGGGCCTTTTTGGCGTTTCGAAAGTAAGATGTTTATTTCAAATTGGTTACGCCTTTAATGAATTGAACACCACCGAAGATAATTGCGCCCCAAAAGACGAAGCCGATGTGGGCCATTGTGAGGGCCGTGCCCCCCACGCACCACAGGCCGCCGTGCAGCATGTCTTTTTTGGCCTGGGCGTTTTTTGCCGCACGAATGGGGCCTTCCAGCTCTTGCACTACGGCGTTGGCGCTGTCGGCGGGCAGGCCTTTCAGCAGGAGTAGGTGCTCGACTTCGGCGCCTTTTTTGCCGCTGGCCAATAGGTTGGCGGCGTACTGATACAGGTAGTCATCAACCTGGTGTTCGGTAGTCTGGCTTACTTCCATCTTGTTTTTTGCAGATAAAGGTACATTTTAGTGCATTGACATTCAATACCCTGCCAATGTACTAGCGCAGCGCTACTTATCCCAACTGCCGCCCACCTTTCTTGGCCTCTGCGGCCGCTGGCTAGGGTCCTCCGGTCCCCCATAGCTATTACCGGAATTAATGATTGTCCAGAAAGTCGAAGATTTTCTGGTAGGCGTCTTTCAGTTCGTTCGCATTCGGGCTGTGCTGCCCTTCGGGCACAAATAGCACCTCGTTTTTTTGCGGCTCCTGCTTGAGCAGCGCCACAAACTTTTCGAACGTGACGGGCGGCACCTGGTCGTCCTTACCGCCTTGCCAGATAAAAAACGGCGGGTCGTTTTTGTCGAAATAGGTGATTGGTTCGAATTTTCGGACGTATTCTTTGGGCGCATACTCCGTGGTTTCGGGGAAGAGCGCGACGCCGATTGCCTTCATCACCGGCACCTCGTTGCGCATAAAAACCTGCTCTACCACGTCTAATCCATCAACCGGCCCCGAGAAATTAACTACCCCGGCGATTTTAATTCCGCCGGCTAATTTGGGCGTATAGGTTAGGTCGTTGGCCGTTACCGCCACCAGGCTGGCAATGTGCGCGCCGGCCGAAAAGCCCGTTACCAGCACCCGGTCCAGATTGAGGTGATACGTGGCATTGTTGGCACGCAAAAAATTCAGGGCGTAAGTCAGGTCCTCCGTGGCCACCGGCACACCCCGCTTGATGCGGTAATTCATATTGACCACATTCAGCCCCTTTTTCAAGTACGGCTGAATGTAGCGCTCCTCCCGCGCCTTGTCGCTGATATAATACCCGCCGCCGTGCAAGAAAACGACGGTGTAATTTTTGTTTTTCAGGCTCTTCGCCGTGGGCGAAAGGTAAATATCCAGGGCTTGCTCTTTGTCGGCACCGTAGGCTACGTCTTTCGTTACGCGGTAGGCAGCCTGCACCTGGGCGGGCGTTTTATCGGCCACGGCGGCCAGCTGCACCGAGCACGCGCTGAGCAGCCCCGCGGCCAAACTGAGGCAAAGGAAATTTCTAGTCATCGAATTACTGAATAGCGGCGCGCTTTTGGGAAGTCGGGCCGCGGCGTGGTAAGCCAGCGCAACAGCGCGGCTGCCCGCAACGACGCGGCGCGCCCCGAAAGGTCGCATCACCAGGCTTTTTCGCCGCCCCTACGGCAAACGTGCCCGCTAGCCTACTTGCCCGAGTTCCAGACCAGAATGGTGCAGCCACCCGAGCCGCCAGGGCTGCTGGCGTGGTGCTCGGTGCCGGGCGGGTAGTAGAGGTAGGAGCCGGCCGGAAACGCGCGGCCGTTTTCCACCCCGGGGTCGCAGTACACGCCGGCCACCACGAACACTTCGTCGGGGGTGCAGTGGGCGTGGCTGGGGTAAGTGTGGCCCGCCTCAATTTTGATGAGCACCCGCTTTTCGCCGGGCTCGGCTCGCAGCAGGGTGCGGCTAACGCCTTCGCTGACTTGCTCCCATACCTGGCCCTGCGGCGCGGTGGCGGCTACTGCTTCCATTACGTGTGGGGTTGAAATACGGCTTTTTCAGCTCAACCGCCTGGCTGGGCGAAGGTTTGGGACCGCTAGGCCAGCCCGCCGGCGCCGGGCGCCGGGCCCTTACCCACGCGGCTGGCCCGTACTTTCGTGCTATGCGCTTTCGCCTTCTCTCCTACCCCACGCTGCTGCTGGCCGCAGGCTGCGTGCCGCTCGGCACCCCCATCACCAACCCCAACGCGCCCGCCAGCCAGCAGCAAAAGCCCGCCGAATACTACGCCGACCGCACCCTGCGCTACCAGGACTACATCTACGACCCTAGCGTGCGCAGCGTGCAGTGCTACGTGCCCACCACGCAGGTCAACGATGTGCTGCTGCCGCCCATCGTGCCCATCACGCAGGAGCAGCCCGTGGTGCTGGAGTTTGACGTGCTTACCGAGCGGGCGCCGCGCCTCACGGCCAGGCTCATTCACTGTGACCTGAACTGGGCGCCCTCGCAGCTGACGGACATGCAGTTTTTGAGCGAGATAAACGAGTTTACGCTTACTAATTACCAAACGTCGGTCAATACCAAAGTGCCGTACTACCACTATACCTTGCAGATGCCGCGCGTGAAGCTCAGCGGCAACTACCTGCTGGTGGTGCAGAACCAGGCCGGCGTGCCGCAGCTTTCGCGCCGGGTACTGGTGTATGAAAACCAGGTAGTTGCCACCATCGAGCAGGGTATTCTGGCGGGGGGCCTCGATGCCCGCTACGCGTATCAGCAGCTCAATTTTGCCATCAACTACAGCGCCGTGGACCTGGTGAACCCGGCCGCCGAGGTGAAGGCCGTGCTGCGCCAGAACTTCCGCTGGGACAACGCCCGCTACAACCTCACGCCCACCTTCGTGCGCGACGCCGAGCGCCGGCTTGAGTACCAGTACATCAACTACGAAAACGCCTTTCCGGGCCTGAGCGAGTACCGCTACTTCGATGCCCGCTCGCTGCAAGCCAACGGCCTGGGCGTGGCCAGGCTCTTGCGCCAAAGCAACCCCACCCAGGTAGAGTTGCTCGAAGAAACCACCCGCAACGGCCTGGCCTACAACCAGTACGTAGATGCCAACGGCCAGCGCGTGTTCGAAAACCGGGAGTTTGGCAACGGCGCCTATAATGGCGACTACGCGCAGGTGACCTTCAACCTGAAGGCGCCGCAGCCCGCGCCCGGCCCGGTGTATGTGTTTGGCGCGCTCAGCGACTGGCAGCTGCGCGACGAGTTCCGGCTCACCTACGATTCGGTGCAGCAGCGCTACACCGGCCGGGCGCTGCTCAAGCAGGGCTACTACAACTACAGCTACGCCGTGGCACCCAAGCGCGCCGGCACCCCGCCCGACGAAGTGTACTTCGAGGGCACCCACCAAGAAACCGAAAACCAGTACGACCTACTCGTGTACTACCGCCCGCCGGGCACCCGCACCGACCTGCTCATCGCCTACCAGGCCATCGACCTGAACAGGCGCTAGCCCCCGCCTAGCACACCTGCCAAAACCGGGCGGCCCCACAATCCGGGCGGCCCGGTTTTCGCGTAAATGAGTCAGTATACGAACAATTGTTAGCCAGCTGAATTAGTAGACTTGGCAGTATGGCCTGCTTATGCTAACTTGCATAACTTTCACCCTTTTAGTTCAATCTATCGAGAGATTTTACGCTTGTTTATTTTTGCCAAAATTTTTAGCTTTTCGCTTTTTATCTGTATCTTTGGCTATGCGTAACACTCAGCTCCCGACCCCCCTGCCCGTGCAGCAATTCGCCCGCTGCATCGACGATACTGCCCGCCCCGCCGGCTACATCGGCGACTGGCCCCAGGCCGGCCGCGTGTACCCGGTGCAGGTGCGGCCCCACGTGCGCACCGGCCAGCCCCACGTGCACGTGCTAGGCTTCTACGCCGAGCGCCCCTACGGCGCTTTCGCCCCGCACCGCTTCGAGCAAGTGGCTACTCTCTGGATGAACTAAGCCTGCTTCGCTTACTACAAAGCCCGCCCTGCTAAGCAGAGCGGGCTTCTTTTTTTATTGTCATGCTGAGCCTGCCGAAGCATCTCTGCCGCACCGCTAGGGTTACTACCTTGATGATTCGAACGAGATGCTTCGGCAAGCTCAGTATGATGGCATTCTAATCATCTATTATCTATTCAATTATCTGCGCTGCCACATCGAAGGTGGCGGCCGGCGGCTGGGGGTTCATCTCGGCCAGGGCAGCCACTACGAGTTCGGCAATGGCCTGGTCGCGGGCGCGCTTGTCGTTGGCCGGGATGACGTACCACGGGCACTCGGGCGTGGAGGTGGCGGCCAGGGCCTCTTGGTAGGCCACCTGGTAGGCGTCCCAGAGCTGGCGCTCTTTGAGGTCGCCGGGCTCAAATTTCCAGCGCTTTTTGGGGTTATCGAGGCGGGCCTGCAGGCGCTTGGCCTGCTCCTCCTTGGAGATGTGGAGGAAGAACTTCAGCACGCGGGTGCCGTTGCGGGTCAGCAGCTGCTCGAAGTGCCTGATGTCTTCGTAGCGCTGCTGCCAGGTAAAGGGCTCGATGAGGCCGTGCACCCGCGTCACGAGCACGTCCTCGTAGTGCGAGCGGTTGAAGACCCCAATGTGGCCGCGGCCGGGCGTATGCTGGTGAATGCGCCACAGAAAGTCATGGTTCAGTTCCTCGCTGCTAGGCTGCTTGAAGGCCGCTACCTCCACCCCGGCCGGGTTCACGCCCGTGAGCAGGTTGCGGATGGTGCCATCTTTGCCACCCGTATCAATGGCCTGAAATACGAGCAGCAGGCTCTGGCGGTGCTCGGCATACAGGTTTTCCTGGTAGTCGCTGAGCTGCTTTTGCAGCACTTCCAGGCGCTTCTCCACCTTCTTTTTGTGGTCGAACGGCGCATTACCGGCCGGGTCGATATCGGCGAGGCGGAATGGCGTATTGGGCCGCACAAGCACGGCGGGCGTAGTAGCGGAGGTGGCTGAAGCCATAGGAGAAGGGTGGAAAAAACGACTGGGGCTAGCCGCTCCGTTATTAAACGAAAAAGGTGCTTCCTAACGTTGTATTACCAGCCCGGCCGCCCGCCACGCCGCCGCCGGAAGCGCGATTTTTTTGGCGCTGAAATTGCCTTATTCCGCTGTTCCTTTCCCGTTTTCACCATGACTATGCTTTCCCGTTCTTTTCGCCGGCTAGCCGTTGTGCTGGGAGTACCGGCCCTGCTGCTGGGCGCCGCCACGATGCCCGCCAGCGCCCAGGCCTCGGCCGCTCGCGCCACCGATATGCCGGCTAGCCAGGCCGAAGGCATCATCCGCGAGATTACCGACGCCGTGGGCTTGCAGCCGCGCTTCGAGTTGCGTGCCACCACGGAGGTCGACAACGCCGCGGCCGTGGTGTACGGGGGCAAGCGCTACCTGCTCTACAACCCCCGGTTTTTGGCCGCCGTGAACCGGGCGGGCCATACCGACTGGGCGGGTATCAGCATCCTGGCCCACGAAATGGGCCACCACCTCAACGGCCACACGCTGCGCGCCGGTGGCTCGCAGCCCGATGACGAGTTGGAGGCCGACGAATTTTCGGGCTTCGTGCTGCGCCGGCTAGGGGCTAGCCTAGCCCAGGCGCAGGCCGCTATGGCCGCCGTATCGCCCGAGGCCGGCTCGCCCACGCACCCTGGCCGGGCGCCGCGCCTGGCGGCCATCAGCCGGGGCTGGGGCCGGGCCACGGCCCAGATTGTGGCCAGCACCCGGGCAGGCAGCGCGCAGCCCTCGGCCCAGCCTATTGCCATTGCGCCGCGCCCGGTGCGGCAGGCTAGCGCGCCGGCTCGCTATGAAGTAGCCAGCGATGACGACGATACCAACAGCGCCGCCGTGGCCCTGGCGCGCGGGGCCAGCAATGCGCCGGTGCGCGTGGTGGGCCAGCTCACCTTCCGCGATAACCCCGATGTGCCGTTCTACCTCACCAGCGCCCTGAACGTGGTGCGCCTGGCCGACGAAAGCAGTACCGATGAGGACGGCGCCGTGCGCGATGCCCAGGTGGTGGGCCACCTGCGCCGCACCGGCAACGCCGCCTTTCCGTTCATCCTCGAAGATGGCCGGCAGCGCCCGCTCTACGTGACGCCGCGCGGCGATGTCTACGACAAAGAAGGCCAGCGCGTAGCCAAGCTGCACGACCCTTCGTAAGCTCCACAGCTTTCTTCCGTAAAACGGCAGGCTAGCGCAAGGTAGCCTGCCGTTTTCATTGGCTTTTACCTTCACATTTGACCCGATGCCCGAACTACCCGAAGTCGAAACTTACCGCCGATTTATTGACGAAGTAGCCGTGGGCCAGACGATTACCGGCCTCACCGTATTTGATAAACATGTGCTGGCCGTGCCCGAAGACGAGCTGCGCGCCGCCCTGCTAGGCCGCACCATCACGGGCACCGGCCGGCTGGGCAAAAACTGCTTTGTAGAACTAGACAACGGCCGCCTGCTGGTGCTGCACTTCGGCATGACCGGCGATATCGGCGCCTACCGCGACGCGCCCGATGCCCCGCGCTTCACCCGCGTGGCCTGGCAGCTGCGCGATTCGGGCCTGAACCTGGCCTTTATCGACCCGCGCAAATTCGGCCGCATTCGGCTGGCCGACAGTGCCGAAGCCTACCAGAAAGCCAAAAAGCTAGGCCCCGACGCGCTGCAAATAACTGCCGCCGAGCTGTACCAGAAACTCAGCCGCCGCCGGGTATTCATCAAGCCGCTTCTGCTCGACCAAAGCCTCACCGCCGGCCTCGGCAACTGGATTGTGGATGAGGTATTATTCCAGGCCAAAATTCACCCCGAGCGGCTGGGCAATTCCATTTTAGAAAAGGAAGCGGGAGCGCTGCACAAGGCCATTCAACTGGTGCTCACGACGGCTATCAAGCACGAGGCCAATTACCGGCATTTTCCGGCTAGCTTCCTCATCCACGCCCGCGAATGGGACGACTCGGCCACGCCGGGCAGCGATGCGCACACCTTTTGCCCCCGCCACCCGAAGGTGAAAATCGAGAAATTTTACGTGGGCGGCCGGGCCACGTATGTATGCCCGGTGTGCCAGCCAGCGCCGGGCTAGTGGCTGGCTATCAGCAGAAAGCAGGCCCCGAGGCCAACCAGTAGCACTACCAGGCCCGCCAGTAAGAAAGCCGGCACGTAGTGCATCTGCTTGCTCAAGCCCATGATGATGGCCGCCACTACGTTAATGAGCACTAGGCCGGCAATTACGAAGGGAAGGAGGTCTGTACCGCCCTGCACGGCCGCTACCACCAATAGCAATAAGTTTAGGAGGATGGGCCAGCCAAAACCGCGCGGCTTGGGGTCTGGAGTGGGTGGCGGGCTAGGCTGCATGGGCGAAGCAATTAGTTTGAAATACCTAGGCCGCTATGGCCGCACTGATATAACATCAGCAACAGCACTAACACTACCAAGGCGCAGCCTAGCAAGCAGCCAGGCACGAAGGATTCCTTTTTCTTTTCCGGCTCCATTAGATACCAACTCTTTCGCTACGCAATTCTTCGAGCCGCGCCAGCTTTTCCTGGTCGCGGTAAAAGATATTCATCGTCTCGAAGGGAATAATTTTTAAATCCTTGCTCACAATATGCACGCAGGACTTTTTGACGGCCCGCACGTCGAAATTCCAGGCGTCCATGAATTGCAGAATAATTATCCGGAATAAATTATCGTAGCCCAGATTGGGCGCCGACACCTGCGGCAGGCAGCACAATAACTGGTTGATTTCGGGCACTACCGTATCCACGGTATTGGCAGTGCTGAATAATTTGAGCATGTGCTGGCGCAGGCGCGGGTCGCGCTCATACACGATGGTGTTGCCGCCGCTCTGGAGCAGGTCGGCGGGGTCGACGTAGCGCGTGAGCGGAAATACCTCGCCGTCGAGCTTCAGGGCGTAGGCCATGGCTAGGGCGTCGGGATTGCAGGGCACCGGCAGCAGGTCGTCGGCCGTGAAAACCGGGCTCTGGTCGATGATGCCCTGGCGCACTTCGGTAAGCGAAAATGAGTCGGTTTCGGGGTTGAAATTGTCGAGCCGGCCGGCGGCCTGCGTGGGCTGAAACGTGACGCCGCGCACGCAGCGCTGCTTCAGCGCGTAGTCGATGATGTCGCCCATCTCGTCGTCGTTGAGACCCTTTTGCAGGGTCACGACGAGCGTGGTGCTGAGGTTGTACTTGTTGAGGTTGGCGATGGCCTGCTGGCGCACCTCGCGCAGGTCGCGTCCGCGCATGGTCAGCAACACGCTTTCGCGGAAGGAATCGAACTGCAAATACACCTCAAACGCGCCCGCGTAAGTGGCTAGCCGCGCCACAAAAGCTTCATCCTTAGCTAGCCGCACGCCGTTGGTATTCACCATCAAGTGCTTGATTGGCTTGCGCTTGCACATATCCAGAATTTCCCAGAACTGCGGGTGCAGCGTGGGCTCGCCGCCCGAAATCTGGATTACGTCGGGCTCGCCCTCGTTGGCCACTACCAGGTCCACCATCGCCTCTATTTCGGCTAGGGTGCGGTGGCGGCCGTGGGTGGGGCTGCTTTCGGCGTAGCAGGTGGGGCAGGTGAGGTTGCAGCGGTCCGTTACCTCAATCACGGTGAGGCAGCTGTGCTGCTCGTGGTCGGTGCAGAGGCCGCAGTCGTAGGGGCAGCCGTAGTGCGTGGCCATGTTGAAGCGGCGCGGCGTTTCGCTAGGCTTCACATAGTTGCGGATGCTTTTGTAGTACTCGATGTCGGTGGCAATGCGCACCTTCTGCCGCCCATGCTCGGGGCAGCGCTTGAGCATGTACACGGCCCCGTCCTCAAAGACAATTTTGGCCTCGATGCGCCGCAGGCACTGCGGGCACAAACTCAGGGTGAAGTCGTAGTAGGTGTACGGGCGTTCGGGCATATGTAAGTTGACGTTGGCTTTACTTGTCAATAAATTATTTCCACTGCCAGTTGAGTTCTTCTTGGTAAGGGATGCTGTAGCGCCTGGCAACGGCTTGTAATTCTGCCTTTACTTCTGCTGTATCGGCCATTTGGCTTTTAGGTAGCAATAAAGCCGAACTAGTATCTGTTTTCAAGTAAAATGCAGTTGGCACCTCTACAATTTCGGTTAAGCCAGCCAGGCTTATACTGCCTTCGGATAACTCATTTTTAGACCACAATTTTTCGTCATCTAATTGTATTGCAACGGTCTTACCAATTCTATTTAAATAGTTTTCGCGTATGTATTTCTGATAATGTCTCTTATATAAGCGTCTCAGGTAAAGCGGATAGAAGATTGCCGCCAGCGCTGCGGCCACAAAAAAATACCAAAAAAGGGCGACATCCCTTTTCATATAGAATAACCAAGCCATTGACAGGAAAGCGACCACTGCCCAAATGCGCCTTTTTAACCTGCTCTTTTTTATTCTATCGGATTTGGATGCTAAGTAAAGCTGATGATTTAAAAAATCATTTTCATCCAGTGTGTAGGTAAGCTCCATTTTAGAAATAAAAACTCAAGAAATTTATTACGCAAGGCGCTGCTTGTAATCGGCTGCCTTGCGCACCCACAGCCAAACATAATACCCTAGCCCCACTACGCAAGCCCACTGTATTGCCGTGAGGCCCAGGCCCGGCAGCGCCACTGTGGGCTTGAGAAACTCTATAAACAGGCGAAAGAGTAAATACCCGGCTAAAAATAGCTCGAAGCGGCGGCCGTTGGGCAGCGGCTGGCGGCGCTCCAGCAGCCAGAGCAGGCTAGCCAGCAGGACTAAAAACCCAATTTCGTACAAGTTGGTGGGGTGGCGCCGCACGCCGTCGCCAAAATTGATGCCCCAGGGCAGGCGCGTGGCGGTACCGAAGGTACCGTCTTCGAGGCCGCTGAAGTGGCAGCCGAGCCGGCCGATGGCTAGCCCCAGCGCGAGCGGATACACCATAAGGTCGCCGCTGCTGGTTTTTATACCCAAGTATTTTTTGGTCAGCTCCACCCCTAGCAGGCCGCCCAGAAAGCCGCCCACGATGGTTTTGTTAGTGGCGTAGTAGAGCCAGCCGCCGGGCGGGTGCAGGAGCAGTTCGGGGTGTTCGAGCAGGCCGAGCAGGCGCGAGCCTAGCAGTGCGCCGGCGGCGGCGCCCACGAATATCCACTGCCGGCCCTGGTCGCTGATGCGGTCCTGGGTGCGGGCGCGCAGGGCCGTGTAAAAGCGGTAGCCCAGCGAGTAGGCCAGCACCTCGCACAGCAGGTGCACGGGCAGGTGCAGCGGGCCCCAGGCCAGCTCAACGGGGTAGTGCATGGGGGCGAAGATGCGACTGGCGGCACAATCTACCGCACCCGCAGCACTTCGCTTCGCATTATCTCGGGCAGCATGTTGAGCTTGCTCTCTATCTGGTAGCCACTCTCGCTTACGCTGGTTATGCGCACCGTGAGGCGGGCATGACGAGGCATTGCGGGGTATTTCACAAAAACTGACGCCTCCGGGATAAGCTCGTAGGTGCACTCATCGAGCCACTTCACCGCGTAAGTTGTTTGCTGGGTGGAGTTACTCATTAATTCCGTCTGCCTTGTTGCAGTGCGGGTGATGAGCGTCGTCACCCCATTCGGGCTCGCCATTCGAAAGGTACCCGTATGCACGGTTTTGCACGCGGGCGGCGCGGCGGCAGGCAGCGCCGTGCTTACGGCCAGTGCTAGAAATAAAAGCTGGGTCATACTGCAAGACTACGAAACCACGGCGGCTCCGTAGCCTCGCAGCATCTACCCTAGCGGCCCACCATCCCCATCATGGCCTCGGGGTAGCGGGTGCCGGCGGCGGCGCCCAGCGGCAGCAGCTCATCTAGGTGGCGCCGCTCGTCGGCGCTGAGCTGCACATCGAGCGCGCCCACGTTTTCTTCGAGGTACTTCACGCGCTTGGTGCCGGGAATAGGCGCCAGGTCATCGCCCTGGGCCAGCACCCAGGCCAGGGCCAGCTGGCTGGCGGTTACGCCTTTGGCCTGGGCCAGGTCGCGCAGGTGGCTCACCAGCTTGAGGTTTTTGTTGAAATTCTCGCCCTGGAAGCGGGGCGAGTGGCGGCGGTAGTCGTCGGGGGCGAAATCCTCAAACTTCTGAATTTCGCCGGTGAGGAAGCCCCGACCCAGCGGCGAGTACGGCACCAGGCCGATGCCTTTTTCGCGCAGCAAGGGCAGAATTTCCACTTCCACGTCGCGGCTCCAGAGGCTGTACTCAGTTTGCAGGGCCGAAATGGGGTGCGTGGCGTAGGCGCGGGCAATAGTGTCGGGGCCGGCTTCGCTGAGGCCCAGAAAACGCACTTTGCCTTCTTCCACGAGGCGGCTCATGGCGCCCACGGTTTCCTCGATGGGCACGCCAGGGTCTACGCGGTGCTGGTAGTAGAGGTCAATGTGGTCGGTGCCCAGGCGCTTGAGGCTGCCCTCGGCCGACTGCCGCACGTACTCGGGCCGGCCGCTGATGCCGCGCTTGCTAGGGTCGTTGGGGTCGCGCACGATGCCGAACTTGGTAGCCAGCACTACCTTATTACGGCGGGTTTTGTCTTCGTTGAAAAAGCGGCCGAGCAGCTCCTCGTTGGTGTAGGGGCCATACATGTCGGCCGTGTCGAAGAACGTGACGCCCAGCTCCAGGGCGCGGGCCAGGGTGCGCAGGCTTTCGGCATCGTCGGGCTGGCCGTAGAAGTCGGACATGCCCATGCAGCCGAGGCCGAGGGCCGAAACCGTGAGGCCGGCGCGGCCAAGTTGGCGGGTTTGCATATGCGTGGAAAAGTTGGGGGTGAAAAGGGAAAGGTGGCTGATAAACCGCCTGGCGCGGGGTTTTGATTTTTTCGGGGTCTGGTTTCTGCCCGTTGCGGCCGCGCCTACCTGCCGCCCCGGGGCCCCGGGCATACGCTGCGGGCGGCCCGGGTGCCACCCCGGGAAGCCGCACATGCGTCCCGGTCTTCTGCGCTATAGCCTCGGTCTTCCGCACCTTCGCCCGGGTCCTGCGCACTGTTTGCTCAAACTACCGCACTGTTGCCGCGCTGCTCCGAATCCAGGTTTTACGTAGTTCCGTCCAAGTTTTAGCCAGCTGGCGGCTCGCCCTAGCTCGCCGCGCTTCCCGGCCCGCCGTACCTTTGCCGCATGAAAAAACTGCTGCTTTTGCCGCTGGGTGCGGCGTTTGGATTGCTAAGCCTGGCCCTGCCGGGCTGCAACAACCAGCCCACCACTACTACCGCTACCCCCGACGCTGCCTCGCCCGCCGCCCAGGCCCAGGTGCTCGATAGCGTCATAAACCATCACCACGAGCTGGCCATGAACCAGACCGAGCAGCTCTTTGCCCTGCGCGACCAGCTGACGAAGGCCAAAGTGCCCGCCAAGGCGCCCATTATGGCCAAAATGCAGGCCGCCGACCGCGCCATGATGACCTGGATGCACACCTACCAGCCCCCCGACAGCACGGCCCCCGCCCCCCAGCGCCTGGCCTACCTGCAAGACCAGCAAAAGCAGCTCACGGCCATCGAGCAGCAGCTGCGCACCGTCCTCGACTCGGCCCAGGCCACGCTAGGCCGGGCCACCCAGCCCAAGGCGGCGGCGCCCACTGCCCCGGCTCCCCAGCCCAAATAACCTGCCCGGCGGGCCCGCCTGCGGCGAACGCCGGGGCGCCCCGCGCGGTTTAGTAGCCAGGCCGGCTGCCGGCCGTTTCGTTGCCTTGTTTTGCGCGTTATGCTTTTAAAATATCTGCCCCTCGTGGGCTTGCTGGCCCTGGCCGGCTGCGGCACCAACACCCCGGCCAATGACACCGGCATTGCCGATGTGCACCTCGATAGCGAGGAAGCGACCTCGGCCACCCTGCCCTACCTCGGGGCCGAGGGCAAAAAGCCGGTGCCCGCCTTCAGCCTGCCCGACCAGGAGGGCAAGCTCGTGTCAAATAAAAGCCTGGCGGGCAAGGTCTACATCACCGATTTTTTCTTCGCCACCTGCCCCGGCATCTGCCCCAAAATGCAGAGTGAGCTGCTGAAAGTGTACAAGCAGTACGGCCAGGACCCCAACGTGGCGTTCCTGTCGTTCACCATCGACCCCGAGCACGATACCCAGCCCGTGCTGGCCGACTACGCCCGCCGGCTAGGGGTAGCGGCGCCGGGCAGCACCTGGCGCTTTTTGCGCACCCCCGACCGCCCCGCCGCCTATAAGCTGGCCAATAACTACCTGGCCGCCGCCCAAACCGACCTGAAGGCCCCTGGCGGCATTGCCCACAGCGGCGCGCTGGCCCTCGTAGATGACCAGGGCTACGTGCGCGGCACCTACGACGGCCTCAACCCCGAGCAGGTGGCCCTGCTGCTGCGCCAGCTGCCGGTGCTGCTAAACGAGGTGAATGGCCGCAAGGCCACCGCCGCCACTGCCGCCCACTAGATATGCGTTTTCCAACCGCCACCGCGCTTGTTTTGCTGGCTTTGCTAGGCCTGCCTTCGTGCTTCAGCAGTACCAAGCACCAGGGCGAGCGGCTGTATGTGCAGCACTGCGCGGGCTGCCACGGCGAGCAGGGCGAGGGCATTGGGCAGCTCGTGCCCCCGCTGGCGGGGTCCGATTACCTGGCCCAGCATTCCGGCCAGCTGGCCTGCATTGTGCGCTACGGCCTCAACGGCCCCATTGTGGTGAAGGGCGTGGCCTACAACCAGCTTATGCTGGGGGTGCAGGACACCACTACTCACCACCAGCTGTCGCCGGCGCAGGTCACCAATTTACTTAATTTTATTGAGGGGCACTGGGGCAACCACCCCGGGCCGGCCGGCGTGCGCACCATTGCCGGCACCGAGGCCGAGCTGCGGGCCTGTGCCCCGCGCTAGGCTACCTTTACCTTTGCTTACCACGCTAATCTTTCCAGTGCAATGGGTCTCTTCGACTTTCTAAAAAAACCTGAATCGGCGCCCGCCACCCCCGGTGCTCCCACCCCCGGCGCCACCCCGGCCGCTGCCAACGCCGCGCCCGCCCAGGAAGCGGCCCCCGCCAAAAGCGGCCCCCGCTACCAGGGCTCCAAGTACGTGGCCCCGGCCGAGCCTACGCCCCAAATTCCGCCCATGCCGCCCATGCCGGCCGGCTTGCAGGGCCAGGGCCCGCTAGCCCAGCCCGAGGCGCCCGAGTTTCCATTCGAGCCCCAGAACATTCTGGAGCACCTGCTGCTGCTAGCCCCTATCGACGAGAACGCCCGGCCGGCCTTCTACCAGGCGCTGCTGCAGGAGAATATCCTGATGGTGCTGGCACCCGACGACAACGTGGGCACCGGCGAAGTACAGCTTACCGAAGGCCAGCAGATTCAGCTGCAAGTATTGCAGGATGGCCGCCTGCCCATCTTCACTTCCGAGGCGCGCCTCAGCGATGGCGGCATGGATGCCAGCACCATTGCCTGGACGCCCATTCCGGGCCAGGCGTTTTTTGCCATGACCCAGGGCCAGGACTGCGTGCTGAACCCCTTTTCGCCGGCCGGCAAGCTGCTGCCCGCCGCCGAAATTCAGGCCCTGCTCATGGGCCAGCTTGGCCAGGGCGGCGGCCTGCCCGCCGATGCCCAGGTAACCCTGAGCGCCCCCGAGCTGCCCGAGGGCCTGGGCGAGTCGCTGGCCCGGTTTGGGGCCGATAATGCCGACATCCGCGCCATTTACGTGGCCCAGATGCAGCTGGCCGGCGACGACAGCCAGCCCCCGCGCCTGCTGCTGGGTTTCGACACCATCAGCCACGACCCCGACTTTATGCAGCAGCTCGGCCCTGCTCTCGAAGGCCGCACCGGCACGTTCCAGCACGTCGATTTGATGCTGCTCGACCTGACCTCGCAGGAGGGCGTAAACCCCTACTTCCAGCAGCCTGAGGTGCAGCCGATTTACACGGCTTCGTAGGCTGATTTTCGGCTAGCCGCTAACTGAACCAAGCACGTCCGTCCTGCTGAGCTTGCCCAAGCAGCTTGCTCGCACCGCCAGGGTTACTACTCCTAACGGTGCGGGCAAGCTGCTTGGGCAAGCTCAGCAGGACGGACGTTTTTTTATATGCTCTTTTAGTGCAGCCCGTCGTTAGGCCACCACTATTATCTCTTCGGCTTCCTCCTGGCGGGCAATGAAGCGCTTAAACAGCGGCCGCAGGCCAAAATACAGGGCTAGTACTACCGGCACGGCGGCCACGGCCCAAATCATGAGGGCACCCAGCTCGGCGCGCCACAGCAGGTGCAGCACGTGGCCCCAGCCGTCTACTTTCACCATTTGTTTGATTTGGGCCATGCTCAGGTGTGCTACCTCGCGGCCCTGGCCCAGCAGCGTGGCGCCCCAGCGCAAAAACGGCAGCAGCAGAATGAGTTGCACCGGGCTAAGCACGTGGCACACCAGCTGCATGGCCGCCACGTTGAGCTTGAGGCGCAAAGCCACGGCCGTGCTCACGAGGGTGGTAATGCCAAAGGTGGGCGCCAGCCCGAAGGCCACGCCCAGGCCCGCCGTGAGGGCCAGGCTGCCGGGGGCCAGCCCCGCCTTGAGCAAGCTCATGAAGGGGTCTATCAGGCGGCGCTGAATCCAGGTGCGGGGCGGGGGCTCGGGCACGGCCCGCACCCCGGTAGCAGAGATGGAAGTTATAGTCATGCGTAACTAGCCGCGGAAAATGCGTGTTAGTAGCGCACCCACTGCCGAGGGTAGCAGCGGGCCGGGCTACCCGGCGGCTGCCCCCTTGTACCCCGCCAGGCGCAAAATGTTGTCGGCCCGGCGTTAAGTTTCTCTTAGTGAAGGATTCTGCTTCCTCTTCTGCCCCCGTGCCCCATCGCTTTCCGTGGTGGGTCGAGTTCTGGCTCTTGCTGCGCCGCGCTGCCCGCGAGCTTGGTGCCAACGACCCCCTGCGGCTAGGGGCGGCCACGGCGTTTTTTACCTCGTTTGCGCTGCCGCCCATTCTCATTATTCTGGTGCAGCTGCTAGGGTCGGTGTATTCGGCGCGGGGCGCGCGGGCCATGCTGCTCACCAAGCTCGGCGAGGTGATTGGCAGCACCGCCACCGGCCTGGTGGCCCAAACCGTGCACAACGTGGCCCACGCGGGCCGCAACCGGCTCATCACCTGGCTGGGCTTCGCGTTTCTGGTGTTTATCGCCACTACGCTGTTTACCGTTATTCAGCACTCGCTCAACCAGTTGTGGCGCGTGCGGCCCCGGCGGCAGCTCAGCCAGGTATCGGTAGCTGCGCGCGAGCGCCTGCGCTCGGCAGGCGTGCTACTGGCCACGGCGGGGCTGTCGGTGCTGGCCTTTTCGGCCGATGCAGCCCTGGCCTTATTTGCCGATTTTGTATCCGATTTCGATGTCACCTTTGCCTTCTACGTGGTGTGGGTGCTCAATTTTGTGGTGAGCCTGCTCATTCTGGCGGTGTGGTGCGGCTTCGTATTCCGCACGCTCAGCGCGGCCAAAGTGCCCTGGCGGGCGGTGCGGCGCGGGGCGCTGCTCACGGCCGTGCTCATCGAGCTGGGCGAGCGGGTGCTGGGGCAGCTACTGGTGGGCCGCGACCTGGGGCCCATCTACGGGCCGGCCGCCAGCTCGGTACTGGTGCTGCTGTTTGTGTTTTACTCGGCCATGATTTTCTACTTCGGCGCGGCCTTTACCTGGGCCTACGCCCACCACGTGGGGCTCGATATCCGGCCCAAGAAAACGGCCGTGCGCTACCGCCTGGTGAATGTGGCGGAGTAAGTATAGGGGAAGCTTTCGCCTGCCAGTCGTGGAAAAGGCAAGCGGAAGCTTCCCCTACACGCCGGTCGTACCTTTGCCGGATGCAAGCTGACCCCGCCGCTCCGGCCTCGTTTTCCGATTTCAACCTCTCGCCCGAACTTTTGCAAGGTCTGGCCGAGCTGAATTTCACCCAGCCCACGCCCGTGCAGGCGCTGGTGCTGCAGCCCGCCCTCGACTTGCAGGATGTGGCCGGCCAGGCGCCCACCGGCTCGGGCAAAACTGCCGCCTACGGGCTAGCCATCCTGGCGCAGGTTGACCCTGGCGCCAAGGCCGTGCAGGCCATTGTGCTGGTGCCGGCCCGCGAGCTGGCGCTGCAAGTGCGCGACGCCCTCAAGAGCCTGGGCAAGTACCTGCCCGCCCCCGGCCTGCGCGTGGCCGCCCTCTACGGCGGCCATCCCATGCGCGATGAGGTGCAGACCTTGCAGCAAACGCCCCACGTGGTAGTGGCCACGCCCGGCCGCCTGCTCGACCACCTGGAGAAGCGCCACATCATTCCTAACCAATTGAAGGTATTGGTGTTGGATGAGGCCGACAAGCTGCTCGACTTGAAGTTTCAGGAGGAGATGGCCACCATCATCAGCCGCCTGCCGCGCCGCCGCCAAACGCTGCTGTTTTCGGCTACCATGCCCGACAAGGTGCTGGCCCTAGTGCGCGAGTACCTCACCCGCCCCCGCATGCTGACTGCCGCCGGCGGCCTCAACGGCGAAATTACCGGCGATGCCCTGCCCGCCTCGCTCACCCTGCGCGGCCACGTGCTCAATGCCGTGGAGGAAAAACCCGCCGCCCTTTACCACCTCTTGCAGCAGCCCGAAACGGGCCAGACGCTCATCTTCGCCAATACCCGCGACAAGGTGGAGGAGCTAGCCCAGTTTCTGCGCGGCCGGGGCGTGGCCGCCGAGGTGCTGCACGGCAAGCTGCCCCAGCCCGAGCGCGACAAGGCCCTGATGAAGCTGCGCAATAACTCGGCCCAGGCCCTGGTAGCTACCGATGTAGCGGCCCGCGGCATCGACGTGCCGGCCCTCGATACGGTTATTCAGTACGACCTGCCGCACGATGCCGAAACCTTCCAGCACCGCGCCGGCCGCACGGCCCGCGCCGGCGTGGCCGGCACTGCCCACCTGCTGGCCACCCCGCCCGAGCAGGCCCGCGTGCAGGCCTGGCCCAGCGCCCAGGGCGCGCAGTGGGCGCGCCTCAAGCCGGCACCGCTGCCGCCCGCCAACGCCGCCAGTAAGCTGCCGCGCCCCGAAACCGTGACGCTGCACGTGACGGCCGGCAAAAAGCACAAAGTGAGCGCCCACGACCTGGTTGGCGCCTTTGTCAAAGTGGGTGGCCTCGACCACCACACCGTGGGCCGCATCGAGGTATTCGACTTTTACTCTTACGTGGCCGTGCCGCGCAAGCAAGCCGCCGAGCTGCTGGAAAAGCTGAACGGCGCCAAAGTGAAGGGCGTGAAAGTGCGCGTGACGGAAGTGGCGTAGCGTAAGGCGCATAATTTCCTTGACAGTCAGGCGGCTGATATAGCGGTTTTCGGCGAGGTTGGCGGGCGCGTTCAGCACCTCGCGGGTCCAGTATTGCGCCTTCCAGGGCGAGGGCTGGTGCGTTTGCCTGAAGCCCCGGATTTTGTCGGCCCCGTACTAGGAGGCCCAGCCGTTGCCCATTTTGCCGGTTTGGGGCAGCCAGCAGCTCATGCCCCAGGGCCGCGTGATGGCCGGATACGTGTTGCCGTTCGAGAACTCGGGCTTCGCGTTGGTGCCCATCAGGGGGTTCACGAGGTCGGCGGGGCTAGCCGCCTGCGCAAAGACGTGCAATGGTGCCAGCAGCGCCAAACCAAGCAGCAAGGAGGGCAACTTACTCATTAGCAGAAATTTAACGAGCTGAATAGCCTCTTAACGCACGTTGCATTCGCCTGGCGGGGCCTGGCGGCTTATCAGCTAATGCCCACTTTGCTTTCACCAGTGCAGCGTCTGTCTTAAATAGGCCGTCAGCTCATTGCCAATCAGCGCCTGCTCGGCCAGGCTGGGGTGGGCGCCGCAACCGCTGGTGTAGCGGCGGGCGAAGAAAAACTTGTCGATATTCTGCTCGCCGCCGGCCTGGGCGGCCGCCACCACGCCCGTGAGGTAGCGCCGCAGCACGGCCGTGAGGCGGGCGTCGGCCATGGGGCTGGTGAGGCACACGAAGCGGGCGCGCGGGTAGTCGGCGCGCAGGGTTCTGAGAAAAGCCAAGTAAGCCCCGCAAAACTGCACCGAGTCCTGCACGCCGTCGTTCTGGCCCAGGCAGATGGTGACCACGTCGGGCTGGTAGCGGCGCACATCCCAGGGCCGGCCGCCCACGCGCAGGTCGATGGTGCCAAACTCCTGGGGCATCAGGTTGGGCTTATTGCAGCAGCTGTGTATCAGGCCAATACCCGACTCGGCGGTGAGCTGCCACTCGGCCCCCAGGGCGCGGGCGGTGCGCGGGCCGTAGGCCTGGTAGGCGTTGTGCTGGTCGTACCACTCGCCCTTGCCACAGGCAATTTCGGCCATATCGGCGCCGTAGCCGCAGGTAATCGAATTGCCGATAAACTCGATTTTGTGCGCCGGCCGGGCGGGAGGCGGCAGCAGCCGGGCGCAGGTCAGGCCCGCAAACTCGATGTACCCCTGCCCCGCTTCGGTGTCTTTGCAAATAACGAGCGTGTGGACGGTGTTGGGCAGGTTTTCGGCTACTACCAGCGTGGTGGCCGGGCCCGTGAGCTTGCGGCGCGACTGCTGGCCATCAAGCACTAGCTGCACGTAGTTCTGGCTCTTGCCGTTCAGCAGCTCATCGGCAAGCTGCACCGTGCACGAGGGGCCCTTAAAGCGCACCGTAATGTATACGCCCGGCGCCCAAAAGCGCGGCTTGCGGGCCTGGCCGAAATCGACGCGGCCCGTGTACTGAATATTCGGATTGTCGGCGGCAAAAAACCGGGGCGCGGGCGCCGCGTGGCTAGCCCCCCGCCCGGGCAGGCCAGCCAGCAAGGCAGCCAGCAGCAAGGTGGCGCTACTTACTATGCTCATCATTAATCAGGTAGCTTATTTTTTGCCAGCCGTAACGCCCGGCCAGGTATCGGTGCGGAAGGGCAGGGCCGGCAGGCCTTCCTTATTGATGAGGTTGCCGTTGGGGTTGTCGGCCCAGTCGTAGCGCACGGCCACGGGCTGCGGCACATCGGGGCTTTGCACCGCTACCTCGCTGCCCACCACCCTGGCCGTGGCCCAGTGAAAAACATGGTCGGCGCCCGCCACGGCAAAGCCCTGCAAAGCTGCGCCGCCTTTCGCGGCCAGCCCGGCGCCTGGCTGCCCGAATTTCAGCCGAATACCCGAGCCGGCCGGGCTCATGCCGGCATAAGCAGGGCCGCTGTAAACCAGCTTGTTATCGCCGTAGGCCACGTGCCCGGCGGCCAGGGCCAGGCGGCGGCCCACCTCCTGCTTGTTGTGGGGGTGAATGTCGGCGGCCTCGCCAATGTCGATGGCGGTGGCTAGCCCGGTGTGCGGCACCTGCAAGGCCAGGGCCTGCGCCTCGCGCAGCTCAGCCCAGGCCGACTCCGTGGGCGCGGGCCGGGCGGCCATGTAGCCCGCCAGCTGCACCAACAGAAAAGGCAGCTCGGGCTGGCCAAAGCAACGGCGCCAGTCGGCAATGAGCGCCGGGAACAGCGTGCGATACTGCTCGGCACGGTCGGCATTGCTCTCGCCCTGATACCATATAACGCCTTTAAGAGCAAGTGGTTGAAGCGGCGCAATCATCCCGTTGTAGAGCGTGGTGGGCGCGTGCTCGGCCCCGCCGGGCGCGGGCGCCACGGGCTGGTCTTGCGGCAGCAGGCCCACCTGGTACTGCCAGGGGCCGGCCAGCGGCAGCGATTGGCCAGCCCCGCGCAAAGCCAGCTCGGTGGGCTCGCCGGTGATGCCGCCCCCGCCGCCGGTATCCACCACGCGCACGGCAATAACGTTGCGGCCCGGCCGCAGCAGCCCGGCGGGTACCGGGTAGCTGCGCGGGCGGTCGTAGCCGCTGGCGTAGCCCACGCGCACCCCATTTACATAGGTGCTGTCGGCGTCGTCAATCTTGCCCAGCGCCAGCGTAAGGGGCTGGCCGGCCAGGCGGGCGGGCAGGTCAATTTCCTTCCGAAACCACACCACGCCGTCGTAGGTGGCCAGCCCCGGCGTGGCCTCCCAGCTACCGGGCACCGGCATGGTAGGCCAGGCGCGGGCGTCGAAGTCGGGCGCGGCCCAGGTGCGGCCGCCGGGCAGGTACCCTTTGTCGTACTGCCGGATGTTGCGCAGCAGCTCGCGCTGCCTGGCTTCGTAGGCCCGCTGGTCGTCGCTCAGGTTGGTGGTTTTGCCGGCGAAGCCGGCCACCTGCGCCCCAAACTCGGGAAAGGCGGCCAGCCCCTCGGCGCTAACCCAGCTCTCGGCGGGCGTGCCGCCCCAACTGCTCACGAGCAGGCCTAGCGGCACCCGGTATTTTTTGTATAAGTCGCGGCCAAAAAAGTACGCCACGGCCGAACACTGCGCCACCGTGGCCGGGCTGCACACCTGCCAGCCGCTGCCCGCTACCTCGGCCTGCGGGCGGTAGGCCACGGTTTGGCTCACGGTAAAGAAGCGGATAGCGGGCCAGCTGGCAGCCGCAATTTCCTGGTCGGCCTGCTGCACCGGCTGGTAGCCGCCGGGGTGGTCCTTCACCGGCATCTGCATGTTCGACTGGCCCGAGGCCAGCCACACGTCGCCCACCAATACATCGGCCAAGTCAATGGTATTCTGGCCTTTAACAGTGAGCACATACGGCCCGCCGGCCGGCGTGGCGGGCAGCGTAGCCTGCCAGCGGCCGCTGGCATCGGGTGGGCTAGCCACGTAGGTTTTACCCCGAAACGTGACGCTGACCTGCTCGCCCGGCGCGGCCCAGCCCCACACGGGCACCGGCCGCCCGCGTTGCAGCACCATGTGCGAGCCCACCAGCGCCGGCAGGCGCACGGTGGCGTGGGCGAGCGGCGCAGCCAGCAGCAGGCTAGCGGCAATCGGCAATTTTTTGGAAAACATAGCGAGGGTGGGCAAAGAACGAAGGCTGCGAAGGTCGGGCCGGCGGTCGAAATTACGCAGCCGTTTTTTCGGCGAATATCACTGCTAAAACGTTTTTTTCAACCACTAAGCGTCATGTCTGTGGCTACGGCTAATATCTTCGGGGCATATTCCTCCTTTTCCCGCCCACATGGCTGCTCCCCTTATCTCTTCGCCGGCCGCGGCCAGCGGCCCGGCCTTATCGGCCGGCCCGGCCCCGCGCTACACTTCGGCCCTCAGCGCCGTCACTACGCTCTTCTTTTTGTGGGGCTTCATCACGTCGCTGAACGACATCCTCATCCCGTACCTGAAAGCTATTTTTCAGCTCAGCTACACCCAGGCCAACCTCATCAACCTGTGCTTTTTCGGGGCGTATTTTCTAATGAGTATTCCGGCCGGGCTCCTGGTAGAGAAAGTAGGCTACAAGCGCGGCATGTTATTAGGCTTTGGCGTGGCGGCACTAGGGGCATTCCTATTTTACCCGGCTGCCGACCAGCGTTCCTACGGCTTGTTTTTAGGCGCGCTGTTCGTGCTGGCCTCGGGCATCACGCTGCTGCAAGTGGCGGCCAACCCCTACGTGGCTATTCTGGGGCCGCCGCAGTCGGCCTCGGCGCGGCTCACGCTCACGCAGGCCTTCAACTCGGTGGGCACCACGCTTGGGCCGGTGCTGGGCAGCGTGTTTTTGCTGAGCCGCCTGCCTAAGCTCACGGATGCCACTTCGGCCGCCAGCATTGATGTGCGCGCCGTGCAGCTCCCCTACCTGGTTATCGGGGGTATGCTACTACTTATTAGCTTGATGCTGAGCCAGGTAAAACTTCCTCAGATAACACCTACCGAAAGCGACACTTCGGCCAGCACCCGTACCAGCGCCTGGCAATATCGGCACCTCTTGCTAGGGGTGCTGGGCATCTTCACCTACGTGGGGGCCGAGGTAGCCATTGGCTCACACTTAGTTAGCTATTTTGCCCTCCCCTCGGTGATGAGCATGGAGCCGGTGGAAGCCGGTAAAATGGTGGGCTTTTACTGGGGTGGTGCTATGGTCGGCCGCTTCGCTGGCGCGTACCTACTCAATAAATTCTCGCCGGGCAAAGCGCTGGCCTTCACCGCGCTAGGAGCCATCCTTCTCGTTGCTATCTCGGTGGGTGCCACGGGCTCGGTAGCCATGTGGAGCGTGCTGGCCGTGGGCCTGATGAACTCCATTATGTACCCTACCATCTTCACGCTGGCGGTGGCCGGGCTGGGCCGCCACACCGAGCAGGCCTCGGGGCTGCTGTGCACAGCCATCGTGGGCGGGGCCGTGGTGCCGGTGCTTTTCGGCGCCATTGCCGACGGGCCGGGTCTGCGCTGGGCCTTTGTGCTGCCGGTGCTCTGCTACGCCTACATCGGCTGGTATGGCCTGCGCGGCAGCCGCCAGGAAGCGGCCGTTGTTACGCCTCCCATCGCCTTCACCTAAGCCCTGGCTAGCCCAGCTTTTCGCTTATGCTTCTGAAAAAAGCCCTGCTTACCCTAGCCGGTGGGCTAGCCTGCCAGGTAGCCCTGGCCCAACAGCCGGCCGCCCGCGCCGGCAACCCCGTTTTTCCGGGCTGGTACGCCGACCCCGAGGCGGCGATTTTTGGCTCGCAGTACTGGATTTACCCCACGTACTCGGTCCCGTTCGACCAGCAGGTGTACCTCGATGCCTTCTCTTCGCCCGACCTTGTGCACTGGACCAAGCACCCGCGCATCATCGACACGGCGGCCGTGAAGTGGGCGCACCGCGCCATGTGGGCGCCCGCCATCGTGGCCAAAGGCGGCAAGTACTACCTGTTTTTCGGGGCCAACGACTACCACCCCGAGAAGCCCAACGAGCCGCCGGGCGGCATTGGCGTAGCCGTGGCCGACAAGCCGGAAGGGCCCTTTAAGGACCTGCTCGGGCACCCGCTGGTGGGCACCATAGAAAACGGCGCGCAGCCCATCGACCAGTTTGTGTTTAAGGACGCCGACGGCAAGTATTACCTTATTTACGGCGGCTGGCAGCATTGCAACATCGCCCGGCTCAAGGACGATTTTACGGGCTTCCTGCCCTTCCCCGATGGCAAGGTGTTCAAGTCGATTACCCCCGACAAGTATGTAGAAGGGCCGCTGATGTTTCGGCGCCAGGGCAAGTACTACTTTATGTGGAGCGAGGGCGGCTGGACCGGCCCCGACTACTCGGTGGCCTACGCCGTGGGCGACTCGCCCTTTGGCCCGTTTCGGCGCGAGGGCAAAATCTTGCAGCAGGACTTGAAGGTGGGTACCGGTGCGGGGCACCACGCCGTTATCAACGTGCCGGGTACCGACCGCTGGTACATCGTGTACCACCGCCACCCGCTCGGCGACCCCAACGGCAACCACCGCCAGGTGTGCATCGACGAAATGCATTTCGATAAGCAAGGCCACATTCTGCCCGTCAAAATCACCAATCAGGGCGTAAGTGCTCAGCCGCTTAAGGCCACGGCAGCTCGCCGCTAGGCCTGTTAGCTTTCCCTTAGCCACCATTTCCTTTGCCCGAAATTCCCGCGCCCCTCCCCCGCCAGCTGCTGTTCATTTGCAGCCAGAACCGCTGGCGCAGCCTCACGGCCGAAGGGCTTTTTGCCAACCACGCGCACCTGCTAGCCCGCTCGGCGGGCACCGAGCCGGGGGCCCGGGTGCGCGTGGCGGCCGGCCACCTGGGCTGGGCCGACGTCATTTTTGTGATGGAGAAAAAGCACGCCGACCGCCTGCGCGCCAAGTTTGGCCCCGCGCTGGCGGGCAAGCCGGTCGTGAACCTGCGCATTCCCGACGACTACCGCTTTGAGGACCCCGCGCTGGTGGCGCTGCTGCACGCGCGGCTAGCCGCCTATTTTGGCCAGCCGCTGGCCGCCATCCGGTAAGCGCCCGGCCCGTACTTTTGCCGCCCTATGAAGTTCACCGTTGGTCAGATTGCCCAGGTGGTGGGCGGCGCCGTGGAAGGCGACGCCGACGCCACCGTTTCGAGCCTGGCAAAGATTGAAGAAGCCGGGCCCGGCGCGCTCGCGTTTTTGGCAAATGCCAAGTACGAGCAGTTTTTATACACCACCCGCGCTACGGCCGTGATTGTCAGCCCCGAACTGCCGCTGCGCCAGGCGGTGGCCGCCAGCCTCATTCGGGTGGCCGACCCCTACTCGGCTTTCACCAAGCTGCTCGAATTTTATGCCCAGGCCACGCGCATGGGCAAGCGCGGCGTGGAGCAGCCCAGCTTCCTGGCCGAAAGCGCGACCATCGGGCCGGGCCACTACCGCGGCGCTTTCTCCTACGTGGGCGAAAATTGCGTTATCGGCGAAAACGTGCTCATTTTTCCGCACGCCTACATCGGCGACCGGGTGCGCATCGGGGCCAATTCAATCATCCACGCCGGGGCCAAGATTTACGCCGACACCGTTATTGGTGAGCGCTGCGTTATCAAGGCCGGCGCCGTGGTGGGCACCGATGGCTTCGGCTTCGCGCCCCAGCCCGACGGCTCGTACCGGGCCATTCCGCAGATTGGCAACGTGGTGCTCGAAGACGACGTGAGCATCGGGGCCAATGCCACCGTGGACTGCGCCACGATGGGCAGCACGCTCATTCGCCGGGGCACCAAAATCGACAATCTGGTGCAGATTGCTCACAACGTGGAAGTGGGCCAGCACACCGTTATCGCCGCCCAAACCGGCATTTCGGGCTCGGCCAAGGTGGGCGACTACTGCGTGCTGGCGGGCCAGGTGGGCATTGTGGGCCACATTGCCCTAGCCAACCGCACCACCATCACGGCCCAGAGCGGCGTGCAAAAATCAACCAAGGAAGAAGGCCAGGTACTGCAAGGCTATCCCGCCTTCGGCCTCAAGGAAAACCAGCGGGCCACGGCCGTGTACCGGCGCCTGCCCGAGCTGGAGCGCCGCCTCGTGGCCCTCGAAAAAAGCCAGTCAGCGCCGGATAAGTCTTAGCTTTGTAGCCGGTTCGTTTTTCGCTGCTTGTTTTTCGTTTTTCGTTGCCTGAAATACGCTTTTATAAGTGGCTGATTCAGTACCAACGAGAGGCGAAAAACGAAAAACGAAAAACGAAAAACGACCAATATGAACGACAAGCAACACACCATTAAGGCCCCCGTAACGGTGCGGGGCATCGGGCTGCACACCGGCGCAGAGGCGACCATGACCTTCTGCCCCGCGCCGGTGGGCCACGGCTACAAGTTTCAGCGCGTCGATTTGCCCGGCCAGCCCCTTGTGGATGCCGACGTCGACAACGTGGTAGACCTCTCGCGCGGCACCACCATTGAGCAAAACGGCGCCCGCATCAACACCGTGGAGCACACGCTGGCTGCCCTGGTAGGCTTGCAGCTCGACAACGTGCTCATTCAGCTCAGCGGCCCCGAGCCGCCCATCATGGATGGCTCCTCGGCCGAGTTTATCAAGGCCCTCAACGAGGTGGGCTTTGAGGAGCAGAACGCGCTGCGCAACTACTACGAGATTCCGGACACTATCCGCTACGTGGACAATGCGCGCGGCGTGGAGATTGCGGCCCTGCCGCTGGCCGACTACCGCCTCACGGTGATGGTGGACTACAACTCGCCGGTGCTGGGCTCGCAGCACGCCACGCTTACGGATATCAAGCAGTTTAGCGACGAGATTTCGTCGTCGCGCACGTTCTGCTTTTTGCACGAGCTGGAGTACCTCTACAAGTCGAACCTCATTAAGGGTGGCGATTTGAGCAACGCCATCGTGGTGGTAGACCGCGCCGTGAGCGAGGACGAGCTTGACGAGCTGGCCGCCATGCTGGGCAAACCCAAGGTGTCGGTAAAAAAGGAGGGCATCCTCAACAACGTGGACCTGCGCCACAAAAACGAGCCCGCCCGCCACAAGCTGCTCGACCTCGTGGGCGACCTCGCCCTGGTGGGCCGGCCGCTGAAAGGCCAGATTCTGGCCGCCCGCCCCGGCCACGCCGCCAACGTGGCCTTCGCCAAGCGCATCAAAAAGAAGATGCTCGAAGACCGCACCAGCGCCGTGCCGGTGTATGACCCTAGCCGCGAGCCGGTGATGGACATCAACCGCATTATGCAGGTGCTGCCCCACCGCTACCCCTTCCTGCTGCTCGACAAGGTGATTCACCTCGACGCGCAGATGGTGACGGCCGTAAAAAACATTACCATGAACGAGCCCTTTTTCCAGGGCCACTTCCCCGGCAACCCCGTGATGCCCGGCGTGTTGCAGATTGAGGCCATGGCCCAGACCGGCGGCATCCTGGTGATGAACACCGTGCCCGACCCCGAGAACTATTGGCAGTATTTCCTGGGTATTGAGAATGCGCGCTTCCGCAAGAAGGTGCTGCCCGGCGATACCGTCGTGTTTCACTGCGTGCTCACGGCGCCCATCAAGCGCGGCATTGCCAAGATGAAAGGCCAGGCCTTCGTGAACGGCAAGGTGGTGTGCGACGCCGAGATGAGCGCCGCCATCGTGCGCAAAGACAACGTTTAGTTTAATTATGAATTATAAATTATGAATTATGAGCCGGCCCAATACCTGCGGCTATCGTGCTCATTATCACATAATTCACAAATCGTAATTCATAGCTCATAATTCTAAAAAATGATTTCTCCCCTCGCCCATATCCACCCTGCCGCCCGGCTAGCCCCGGGAGTTACCGTCGAACCGTTCACTACCATTTACGGCGATGTGGAAATTGGCGAAAATACCTGGATTGGGCCCAACGTGACCATCATGGACGGGGCGCGCATCGGGGCCAACTGCCAGATTTTTCCGGGCGCGGTGGTGTCGGGCGTGCCGCAGGATTTGAAGTTTGCCGGCGAGGTAACCACGGCCCACATCGGCGACTACACCGTGCTGCGCGAGTGCGTGACCGTGAACCGCGGCACCGTGGACCGCGGCCGCACGGTGGTGGGTAGCCACTGCCTGCTGCAAGCCTACGTGCACATTGCCCACGACTGCCTGGTGGGCAACCACTGCGTGATTTCGAACGCCACCCAGATGGCCGGCCACGTGCAGGTGGGCGACTGGGCCATTATCGGCGGCACCACGGCCATTCATCAGTTTACCAACATCGGGGCGCACGCCTTTATCGCCGGGGGCTCGCTGGTGCGCAAGGACGTGCCGCCCTTCGTGAAGGCCGCCCGCGAGCCGCTCACCTACGCCGGCGTCAACTCGGTGGGGCTGCGCCGCCGCGGCTTTACGGAAGAGCAGGTTAACGGCATTCATGAGATGTACCGCACGCTGTACCTCAGCGGCTTACCCATGACGGAGTCGCTGAGCCGCATCGAAGTAGAGCTGCCGCCCTCGCCCGAGCGCGACGAGATAACGCAGTTTGTGCGCTCGGCCGCCCGGGGCATCATCAAAGGGCCTAGCCGCGGCAGCTCGGCCGAGGATAGCGCCGACTAATGCGGCTCGATGCCCAAAACCTGGGCCGCCGCTACGGCCGGCAGTGGGTTTTTCGCGGGTTGAGCCATGCCTTCGAGCCCGGCTCGGCCACGGCCATTCTGGGGCCCAATGGCGCGGGCAAAAGCACGCTGCTCAGCATACTGGCGGGCCAGCTGCTGCCGAGCGAGGGCACGGTGCGCTATGAGTCGGCCCCCGGCGGCAAGGCGCTGCCCGTGGCCGAGGTGCCGCGCCTGCTAGCCTACTGTGCGCCTTATCTGGAGCTACCCGAAGACTTCACGCTGCTGGAGCTGCTGGCTTTTCACACCAGGCTCAAGCCGTTGCGGCCGGGGGTGTCAATCACCGATTTGCTGGAAATCATGTACTTGCACAAGGCGCGGCACCAGGCGGTACGCACGTTTTCGTCGGGCATGAAGCAGCGCCTTAAGCTGGGGCTGGCCCTCTACGCGGCCACCCCGCTGCTGCTGCTCGACGAGCCTACCACCAACCTCGACGCCCAGGGCGCGGCCTGGTACCTGGAGCACGTGGCCAGGGTGCGCGACCCTAGCCGGCTGGTGGTGGTTTCGTCCAACGTGCCGGCCGAGTACGGCTTTTGCGACGCCCAGGTGCGCATCACCGATTTTCAATAGCTAGTAAAAGTATTTTTTCTATGCTTAGCCACGCGGAAAAAGCGTATTTGGCGGCCGAGCGGCTAGCCCCCGGCCGCAGCGAATACCTCGATGGCCGGGTGTTTCCGCTGCCCGAGCCCACGCCCGAGCACCTGCTTATTGCCGAAAACACGGCCCTGCTGCTGGCCGGCCAGGTACAGGGCCGCGACTGGACGGTGCTGGGCAGCGCCACCCGCGTGCACGCGCTGGGGGCCGGCCTGTTCTCTTACCCCGACGTGGCGCTTGTCTGCGGCAATGTGCTGCGGCTAGCCGATGAATACCGCGATACGCTGCTGAATCCCACGGTCTTATTCAAGGTGCTGCCGCACCCCATGCCGGCGCATTTTCAGGAGCTATTTGAGGCTTACTACGCCATTCCGACGGTGCAGCACGTGGTGCTGCTAACGGAGTTTGCGGCGCGCGTGTCGCTGGGCTCGCGCAACGAGGAAGGGAATTTGGACGTGTCGGGCTTTACGGGGCTGGATGCCGTGCTGACGATTCCGGATGTGGAGGTGACGCTGCCGCTGGCCGACCTCTACCAAGGCGTGGCGCTGCGGGCCTAGCTGTTTATTTTCGGCCCGAGCAGGCACGGTAGCCAACCCATTTCGGCCCCGCCCGTATCTTCGCTCTACGTTCCAAAACCCATTCAATTACTCTCTACTGCCCTTTTTGCTATGCGACAGTACGATAACCTGGACGACGACGACCTCGCCGACGACGATAACCTCGACGCCTTTGCCAGCACCGGCGGCGCCAAAACCAAGGGCTCCAGCGAGGACCAGCTCTCGGCCAAATACGCCGACTACCTGATGTGGCGCGATACGGGCTCCTCGCACGACGAGGCGCTCGACCTCGCCTCCATGACCGAAGACGAGTTTGAGACGGCCGAAGCCGCCGAAGACCCCGATGGCGCCAGTGGCCTGGCCCCGCTCGAAGATGACGACGACCTCGATGCCGATGACGACGATGACTTCGGCGGCAGCTCGCGCGGCCGGGGCCGCGGCGACGACTACGACAGCGACTACTAGGCGCTGCCACTACTTACGACCCCGAAAAAGGAGGAGCTGCCAGCGCAGCTCCTCCTTTTTTGCTTCACTCAGGGGTAAATGCTTTCGCGCTGGGCGCGGTGAAAAGCAAAGCCATTGGCGGGGGTTAACTGCATCTCAAACAGCACCTGCTTGCTGGCGTAGTCCAGCTCGATGATTTTGCCGCCCTGGCCGGTTGCGTTAGGCACCTGGTAGCCCGGGCAGAACAGGAGGTGGTTGACGGCCGGCAGGTACTGCACCCGCGACACGATGGCCGAGAACGTGTCGTCGCCGCGCTCCTTGCCGTAGGTCCAGATTTGCTGCACCGTGCGGGCCGCCGGGTCGAGGCGGTACACCACCGCCCGGCTGTAGTGCGTGGGCGCGTTGCGGATAAAATTGCGGTTGGTGCCGTTGTCAAACAGCAGCAGGTCGCCGCTGGGCATCAGCTGCACCGAGTGCTGGTACCAGTTCCACTCAAAGTCCGGGGCGTTGGCCGAGCCGTTGACCACGGCCGTATCGGCAATGGCCTGGCCGCCCGCGTCGAGTGGCGTCAGGAGCAGCTGCTTCAGGTCCTGGCCCTGGTGGTTGGGGCCCCAGCCGCGGTGCGGGGCCAGCAGCCACTGCACGTGGTTGTCGTAGGTCAGCTTCACCACGCCCTGGTAGCGGCCCGACACGATGATGGTATTATCGGAGGGGTCGTAGAGCACGGCGTTGGCGTGGAGCCAGTCTACGGGGTCCGCCTCCAGGGCGTGGCGGTTTTCGTTGAGGCTCTGCTTGAGGTCCCATTCCTGCACCACGCGGTTGGCGTGGCGGTTTATTTCAATTACGTAGTCCTCGTCGGTGGCCGTGCCGTCGGGGTGGGTGCTGCCGGTTTTGTTCGCCGTCACCAGGAAATTACCGTCGGGCTTCTCGTACAGCTCGTGGTGAAAGGTGTAGCCCGCCATGTTCCAGCGGTTGATGATGGTGCCGTACACATCGACCTCGAACAGCTGGCTGGTCGTCTTATCACCAAAGCAAAAGTTGCCATTGCGCAGCCGGCTGATGCCACAATCGTAGGAAAGCTGCTCAAGCTCCGGCAGGCTGCGGTAATCGAGCAGCCAGCGCACCTCGCCGTAATTATCCACGATGAGGGGCATTTGTGGGTTGGAAGCGCTGAAATTGCTCACCAGGGTAAAATCGCCGCCCAGCGGGCCGCCCGTCGGCGCCGTCGTAACGAGGCTAGCCGGCATATCGGGCGGCAGCGCGGCAGTTTGAATAAGGAGAGCCGTATCGGCCAGCACCGCGCCGCCAGGGTCTACCAGCTGCACCGTCACGTTGTTGGCATAGTTGGGGTACAGGCCCAGCACGGGCACCGTGTGCATGGTACCTTCGTCGGCAAACTGCTGCGTGAGGTCGGAGGCCGCGCCGTGGCGGCCGTGCACCACCAGCCGCAGCCGCCCGCTCTGGCGCGAGGTAAGGCTGAGCCGGGCCGTGAGCGGCGCGTAGCCCGAGGGGTTGAGCGTAAGCGACCCGGCCCCGAAAGAAAGGTGCAGCGTTTCGACGGGGGCCGGCGCGGGCGCGGCTTCCCTGTGGCAACTGGCCAGCGCTAGCAAGCCCAACGCTAAAGCGTATGTA
Organism: Hymenobacter cheonanensis; assembly: GCF_030581075.1. Classification (GTDB taxonomy): domain Bacteria; phylum Bacteroidota; class Bacteroidia; order Cytophagales; family Hymenobacteraceae; genus Hymenobacter. The sequence continues at coordinate 43,317 of NZ_JAUQSW010000008.1, read as the reverse complement.
ATTTTCATGAAATCAACATTTTGTGAATTTCTTAACCTTTGGATTGCAAGTCAAACGCCGGGTTTAATGCACGCAAAAAAGCCCTAGCTGCCGGGCAGCTAGGGCTGGACTATTAGCTAGGCCTTATAGTGCTCACCCCAACCGAGTTGGCGACGGGTGGGCGGCCAAAAATTATTTTGCGCCAAACACGCGCTTGAGCAGCGCCGTGGACTGCGCGGCCGGGTTCTGGCGGATTTTGGCTTCCTGCTGGGCCAGCAGGATGAAGAGGCCGTCCACGGTTTCCTTCGTAACGTAGTCGGTGAGGTTGGTGCTGGCCGGCGTCATGAGTGGAATCTTGTTGTAGCGCTCGATGAGCTTGGCGTAGGCCGCATTGGCGCCCACCTGGTCGAGGCTCTGCACGATGCTGGGGCGCAGGGCGGCGTTGAGGGCGGCCTCCGAGTTTTTGCGCAGCAGCTGGGTGGCAGCATCCTTGCTGCCGCTGGTCACGAGCGAAAGCGCATCGGTAAGCGTAAGCTGCTGCAAGGCATTGAGGAAGATGTCTTTGGCCGCAGGCGAAGCGGCTTCGGCCGCCCGGTTCATGAGGTTGGTGGCCTGCTCTACGGCCTGCCGGCCCAGCGGCAGCGACCCTAGCGTGGTGGCCACGAGCTGCGCATCGGGCGGAAATTGAATGCGGATGTCGTCGTTCAGATTAAAGCCGTCGGGCTCGGAAGCGAAGGCCACGGCCTTGGTAATGCCGGTGGTGAGGGCCTCACGCAGGCCGCTGGCGGCTTCGGCCTCGGTGAGGGGCGCTACTGGCGCGGGTGCGGGCGCCGGAGTAGTGGCCGTGGCTTTGGTAGTGGTGGTGGTCGTTTTTTTAGCTGGCGCCGCTTTTACCGGCGCTTTTTTTACGACGGTGGTTTTCTTGGTGGTCGTGGCTTTTTTAGTGGTTTGGGCCAGGGCCGGGGCGGCGCTGCACAGGGCCAGCGCCAGGAGTAGGTTTTTCATCGGGCAGAAAAAGAAAAAGGTGGGGCGCAAAACCGGATGGCTCGTATAGCTGTCCTGCAAGCACCCCGCCGCAAAGGTCTTTACAAAACCTTGCCAAACTATTCTATTGCTTTTCGATGGACGTTGAAATCATGACAATCGGCGACGAGCTGCTCTACGGGCAGGTCGTGGATACCAATTCGGCCTTTATGGGCCAGCAGCTAGGCCGGCTGGGCCTGCGCGTGCGCCAGATAACGAGCGTGAGCGACCGCGCCGACGAGATAGTGGCCGCCCTCGACCAGGCCCGCCAGCGCGCCAAAGTCATCCTGATGACCGGCGGCCTCGGCCCCACCAAAGACGACCTCACCAAGCACGTGCTGGCCCGCTACTTCGGCCGCGAGCTGGTAGAGCACGCGCCTACGCTGCGCCACGTGGAGGAGATTTTCAGGCGCTTCAACCGACCCATGCTCGACGTGAACCGCCAGCAGGCCATGGTGCCCGAGGGCACTGAAGTGCTGCACAATGCCGTGGGCACCGCGCCCGGCATGTGGATAGAAGACGGTGGCACGGTGTTCATCAGCATGCCGGGCGTGCCCTTCGAGATGAAGCGCCTGATGACGGACCAGGTGCTGCCCAAGCTGCAAGCGAAGTTTCAGCTAGCCCCCATCGAGCACGTGGTGGTGATGACGGCCGGCCTGGGCGAGTCGTTTCTGGCCGAGAAAATCAAGGACTGGGAAAGCGCCCTGCCGCCCAACGTGAAGCTGGCCTACCTGCCCAGCCTGGGCAGCGTGCGCCTGCGCCTCACCGGCACTGCCGATGGCCAGCCCGACCTGCGCGGCCGCATGCTGGCCCTGCTGCCCGCGCTGCGCGCGCGCATCGGCGAGTACATTTTTGCCGAGGAAGATTCGCCGCTCGAAGTAGTAGTCGGCCAGATTCTGAAGGCCAAAAACTGGCAGCTCGGCACCGCCGAAAGCTGCACCGGCGGCGCGGTGGCCCAGCGCATTACCAGCGTGCCGGGCAGCTCGGCCTATTTCCGCGGCAGCGTAGTGGCCTACGATAACGACCTCAAGGAAAGCCTGCTAGGGGTAAACGCCGAAACCCTGGGCCAGCACGGCGCCGTGAGCGAGCCCACGGTGCGCGAAATGGCCGAGGGCGCCCGCGCCCGCCTGGGCTGCGATGTGGCCCTGGCCACCAGCGGCATTGCCGGCCCCGGCGGCGGCACGCCGCTCAAGCCGGTGGGCACCATCTGCATTGCCTGCGCCACGCCGGCCGGCACCGTGAGCCGGCAGATTAACATCGACCGCGGCCGGCAAACTAATATTGAGTATACCACCCAGTCCGTGCTGATACTGCTGTGGCAGCAGCTAGCCGGCCACCAAAAAGCCGAGCTGCTGAAGGTGTGAAGCAGTAACCCAGCACGTAGCTTAGTGGCCAGGCTTTTACTTACGCCTCATGGCTGATTTGATGAATGTGCTGCCCCATGCGCCACTGCTTCTTGCGTTGGCAACCGCTCCGCTTGGGGGTAAAATTCTTATCGGCCTGCTTATTCTGTTTTTAGGCTTGGCCCCTTCCCTAGGTGGCACGGCCCTGGAAATCAGTGCTGACTGCCGGCAATACAGAGCGTACTATTCCCTGTTTGGGCTGAAATTTGGGCGCTGGCAACCACTGCCGCCCGTTGTAGGAGTAACACTTAAGTATTTCTCCACCGTTTCCACTAGGCGTTCAAAATATAGTTGGAATGCCACCACCTCACATCACGAAGAAATAGTAGTTCTTCTATCAGTCAGAAACTCCGTCACCGGGATGACTATCGAGCGCTTCAGCGCCGACGACGTCAATACCGCCATTGATTTCGCGCACGATATGGCTGACCGCTTCAACGTGCCGGTTAACCAGTACCTGCCGCCGCACCTGTACCAGCCCTTACCCCCGGCTACCGGCAGCCAGGGGCCCGCGTAGGCTGAACGCGCCTGGCCAAGGCGGTAAAAAAGCGCAGACGCGTGAAGTTGCCTCGCTTTATAACTAACGTTCGTTAGTTTTGCATCGTTAGTAGGCTTCCCTCCCACCCTAGCCCCGCCATGCTCTTTCAACCCGACATCGAACGGCTGCCGCTGCCGCAGTTGCGCGCCCTGCAAAACGCCCGGCTCAAGGAGCAGGTAGCTTACCTGGCGGCGCGGGTGCCATTTTACCAGCGCCGGTTTGCCGAGGCGGGCATCGACCCGGCCACGTTTCGCGGGCTGGAAGACCTGACCAGGCTGGGCTTTACCAGGAAGGCTGATTTTCGGGATAATTACCCCTTCGGCCTCTTCGCGGTGCCCGAGGCCGAGGTAGCGCGGCTGCACTGCTCCAGCGGTACCACGGGCAAGGCTACGGTGGTGGGCTACACGGCCGGCGACCTCGCCATTTTCTCCGAGGTAGTGGCCCGCTCGCTGGCCGCTGCCGGCTGCCGGCCGGGCATGAAAGTGCAGAATGCCTACGGCTATGGCCTGTTTACGGGCGGGCTAGGCCTGCACTACGGCGCCGAGCGGCTGGGCCTCACGGTCATTCCGGTATCGGGCGGCAGCACCGACCGGCAGCTGCAGTTGCTCCAGGATTTTCGGCCCGAAATCATCTGCGCTACTCCCTCCTACGCCCAGGTTTTGGCCGAAGAACTGCACCGGCGCGGCATCGCCCCGGAGGCCATCAACCTGAAGCTGGCCGTGCTGGGGGCCGAGCCCTGGAGCGAGGCTATTCGCACACAGGTGCAGGATGGCCTGCGCGTGGCAGCCACCAATATCTACGGCCTGAGCGAAATACTAGGCCCCGGCATCTCGCAGGAAGATGTGGACGAGCGCGGCACCGGCAGCTACATCTGGGAAGACCACTTTTACCCCGAAGTAGTGGACAAAGACACCGGCGAGCCGGTGGCCGAGGGCGAGCTGGGCGTCTTGGTTTTCAGCACGCTAACGAAGAAGGCCCTGCCCATTCTGCGCTACTGGACAGGCGACATCACCAACATCTACTACCACCACTCGGTGAAGCGCACCCACGTGAAGATGGGGCCCATCCGGGGCCGGGCCGATGATATGCTCATCATTCGCGGGGTTAATTTCTTCCCCACGCAGGTCGAGGACATCATCAGCGGGCTAGCCCACCTCAGCCCCCACTACCAGGTGGTAGCCACCCGGCGCGGCAGCCTCGATGAGGTAGAAGTGAACGTGGAGGTAGCCGAACCCTTATTGCGCGAGTTGGGGCTAGCCACGACCGCGCTCACCGCCGCGCATGTAGCCGAGCACGACTGCCTGCGCCAGCTCCAGGGCCAGTTTGCCAAAAAAATCAAGGACAATATCGGCCTCAGCATGCGCGTAAACCTGCTGGGCTGTGGCCAACTACCGCGCAGCGAGGGCGGCAAACTGAACCGGGTGAGGGACCTGCGCGAGTTGAAGTAGAGAAAGTAAAAATCATTGGTCATGCAGAGCGTAGCGAAGCATCTCGCTCGCTGCCCTAGCCCCAACCGTGCAGACGAAGCGAGCGAGATGCTTCGCTGCGCTCTGCATGGCCAATGAGTATTGCCAAAATAAGCATTTGTAAATGAGCCGTTTCCATAAGTTAAAAATCAAGAGCATCACCCGCGAAACGCCCGACTGCGTGTCGCTGGCCTTTGAGGTGCCGGCCGAGCTGCGCGAAACCTTTCGCTACCAGCCGGGCCAGTACCTCACGCTGCGCCGCGAGCACGGGGGCGAGGAGCTGCGTCGCAGCTACTCCATTGCCAGCAGCCCGCTCGATGACGAATGGCGCGTGGCCATCAAAAAGGTGCCCGGCGGCCGCTTCTCGACCCTGGCCGTGGAGGACGGCCTGCGCCCCGGCGACACCCTCGACGTGCTGCCGCCGCAGGGCCGCTTCACGCCCACGCTGCACCCTGGCCAGGCCCGGCGCTACGCGCTGTTTGCGGCCGGCAGCGGCATCACGCCCATCCTCAGCATTGCGCGCACGGTGCTGCTGACGGAGCCGGGCAGCCAGGTGTATCTGGTGTACGGCAACCGGGGCCGCAACTCCATTATTTTCAAGGAACAGCTTGAGGGTCTGAAGAATACCTTTATGGGCCGGCTGAGCGTGTACCACATCCTGAGCCGCGAGCAGGGCGAGAGCGACTTGTTTTACGGCCGCGTAGACCAGGCCAAAACGACGCAGCTGCTGCGCCAACTTATCCCGGCCGCCAGCCTCGACGAGTCCTTCATCTGCGGCCCCGAGGAAATAATACACGGCGTGCGCCAGGCCCTGGCCGAGGCCGGCGTGGCGCCCGAGAAAATTCACTTCGAGCTGTTTGCCTCGGCGGGCGGCGGCGCCAAAACTGCCGCCCCACCCCGCCCGGCCGGCGAGGATGACCAGAAAAGCCAGGTAACCGTGCGCCTCGACGGCCGCGCCTACCGCCTCGATATGTCGTACTACGGCGATACGGTGCTTGATGCGGCCCTGGCCGCCGGCATCGACGCCCCGTACTCGTGCAAAAACGGCATGTGCAGCACCTGCCTGGGCCGCGTTACGGCCGGCACCGCCGCCATGGACGTTAACTACTCACTCTCCGAAGCCGAAGTAGCCAAGGGCTACGTACTCACGTGCCAGGCCCGGCCTACCTCGCCCGAAGCAACGGTAGACTTTGACCAATAAGGGCCCTGCGTGGCTACCGCCCAGCTTTTTGCGTAAGCTTCACCTCAGAGCCTGTCGCTTTCGGTAGAGTATATCAGCTAGCCTTCTTTTTTCCTGCGCATGAATCAGCCCTCCGCTCCTGTTACCGCTGCCTACGTTTACCGCGTGCTGGCGGCGCTCGGCCTTATTGTGCTGGTGCTCGGGCTATTGGGCTTGCTGGGACTGGCCTTTGGCGTGTTTTTGCGGCTACTGGCGGCCTTGCTGATTGCCTTGCCGCTGCGGGCGGGGGCCGAGTGGCTGAACCGCCGTACGGGCCTGCCCACGGGGCTAGCGGTGGCCCTGCTGTCGCTGCTGGTATTGGCGCTGCTAGGGGGCATGGGCTGGCTGTTTTCGGCTAAAATCGGCGCGCAGGTAAGCACCTTGCAGCAGCAGCTGCCCGAGGCCATTCGCACGGCGCAGGCCCGCATCAGCACCACTGAGTGGGGCCGGTGGCTGGCCGGCGAAAACTTCGATTATCGCAAAATAATGGGCGGCACCTCGGAGTGGCTGGGCCGCGCCACGGGCATCTTTTCGACCACCTTCAGCATCCTGGCCGATGGCTACGTCATCCTGTTCCTGACCGTGTTTCTGGTTATTCAGCCCAAAACCTACCGCGCCGGGCTGGTGCTGCTGGTGCCCAAGGCCGGCCGCGCCCGCGCCAACGAAGTACTCGATAAAATCAGCAGCACGCTCGTGAGCTGGGTGGTGGGCCGGCTGGCCTCCATGCTGTTCGTGGGCGTGCTCACGGTGCTGGGGCTCAGCTTTTTGGGCATGCCGCTGGCGGGCGTGCTAGGGTTGTTTGCGGGCCTGGTCACGTTTATTCCCAACATCGGGCCGGTGGTGTCGATGGTGCCGGCGCTGCTGCTGGCGTTCTTCAACGGCGGGCCGCACATGGCCTTGTATGTGCTGCTGCTGTACCTGGCGGCCCAAACGCTGGAAAGCGCGGCCGTGTCGCCGGTGTTGCAGCAGCGGCTCATTTCGCTGCCGCCGGCGCTCATTCTGGTGGGGCAGCTCATCATCGGCTCGTTTACGGGGCTGCTGGGCCTCACGCTGGCCACGCCCATTATCGCCATCATTACGGTGCTGGTGAAGATGCTGTACGTGCAGGATGTGCTGGGCGATGACACGGCTAAGGTGTAGCCGCCGGGCTAGCCCACTTTGTTGCGCAAATTTTCCTTACCTTTGAAAAACTAACACTTGTTAGTATTCGTTGTCTGCTTATGGAAACCCTCGCCCAAGACCTCACGCCCGAAGCCCAGTTTCAGGCCCGCATCGACGCCGACATCCGCATCGAGCCCAAAGACTGGATGCCGGAGGCCTACCGCAAAACGCTGATTCGGCAGATTTCGCAGCACGCGCACTCCGAGCTGGTGGGCATGCTGCCCGAAGGCAACTGGATAACGCGGGCGCCCTCGCTCAAGCGCAAGTCCATTTTGCTGGCGAAGGTGCAGGACGAGGCGGGCCACGGCCTGTACCTCTACAGCGCCGCCGAAACGCTGGGCACCTCGCGCGACCAGATGCTGGCCGACCTGCACTCGGGCAAGGCCAAGTACAGCAGCATTTTCAACTACCCCACCCTGAGCTGGGCCGATATGGGCTGCGTAGGCTGGCTCGTGGATGGCGCCGCCATCCTCAACCAGGTGCCGCTGTGCCGCACCTCTTACGGCCCCTACGCTAGGGCAATGGTGCGCGTGTGCAAGGAGGAGAGCTTTCACCAGCGCCAGGGTTTCGAGATTATGCAAACGCTTTGCGAGGGCGCGCCGGTGCAGAAAGAGATGGCCCAGGAGGCCCTCAACCGCTGGTGGTGGCCTACGCTGATGATGTTCGGGCCCAAAGACAGCGAGTCGCCCAACACCGAGCAGAGCATGAAGTGGCGCATCAAGCGCTTCACCAACGACGAGCTGCGCCAGAAATTCGTGGATATGATGGTGCCCCAGGCCGAGTTTCTGGGCCTTACCGTGCCCGACCCCGCCGTGCAGTGGAACGAGGCGCGCCAGGCCTACGACTTCGGCGAGGTGAACTGGGATGAGTTTTGGGCCGTGGTGAAAGGCAACGGCCTCTGCAACCACGAGCGCCTGCAAGCCCGCGTGCAAGCCCACGAGGAAGGCGCCTGGGTGCGCGAGGCCGCGCTGGCCCACGCTGCCAAGCGCAAGGCCCGCGAGGCCGTGGCGGCCTAATAATTAATGAACCTAGCGGGGCGCCTCGCCGCCGGCCCCCTCTCCGAAAAGGAGAGGGGGAGCTTGACGAATACCAACGACTGCACTCGTTCGCTTGCAATCGGCTCCCCCTCTCCTTTTCGGAGAGGGGGCCGGGGGGTGAGGCGCCCCGCTAGGTTTGCCAGAAAGTAAATAATCAATGAACAACTCCGAATGGCCTCTGTGGGAGGTCTTTATCCGCAGCAAGCAGGGCCTCGACCACAAGCACGTGGGTAGCCTGCACGCCGCCGACGCAGCGATGGCCATGCAAAACGCCCGCGACGTGTACACGCGCCGCCTCGAAGGCGTGAGCATCTGGGTGGTCGAGTCGACTCACATCCACGCCTCCAACCCCGATGAAGCGGCCGAATTTTTTGACCCGGCCGCCGATAAAGTGTACCGGCACCCCACGTTCTACGACGTGCCGGACTCTATTAAACACATGTAAATCTGCGGCTTATGCTTCCCACCCAGCCCGAACTAACTGCCGCTTCTACTGCCACCGCTAGCCCGCTGTTTCCCTTCGTGCTGCAGCTGGCCGATACCAGCCTCATCCTGGCGCACCGCCTCTCGGAGTGGTGCGGGCACGGCCCCGTGCTGGAGCAGGATTTGGCGCTGGCCAACATCGCCCTCGACCTGCTGGGCGAGGCCCGCAGCTACTACCAATACGCCGCCGAGCTGGAGGGCCAGGGCCGCGCCGAAGACGACCTGGCCTACCTGCGCCCGGCCGTGGAGTACCGCAACCCGCTGCTGGTAGAGCAGCCCAACGGTGACTTTGCCCACACCATCGTGCGGCAGTTTCTATTCGATAATTTTCATTATCAACTGCTTAAAGGCCTGAAAGACGGCCCCGATGCCCGGCTGGCCTCCATTGCCGAGAAGTCGCTGAAGGAAGCCGCCTACCACCTCAAGTGGAGTTCGGAGTGGATGATTCGCCTCGGCGACGGCACCCCCGAAAGCCGCCGCCGCCTCGACAAGGCCATTGCCACGCTCTGGCGCTTCGCCGGCGAGCTAACTACACCCACCGCCACCGAAACCCAGCTGCAGGAGCTAGGCCTGGTGCCCGACTACGCGGCGCTGCGGCCCGCCGTGCAGGCCCACACCGCGCACGTACTGGCCGAGGCCACCGTGCCGGAGCCGGCCCCGCCCTTTGCGCAGCTAGGGGGCAAAAGCGGCCGGCACTCCGAGCACCTGGGCTACCTGCTGGCCGAGCTGCAATACCTGCAACGCACCTACCCTGGCCTCACGTGGTAACCGCTTCTGCCCTCCCCCCGACGGAAGCCCGCATCTGGCAATTGCTGGAGGAGGTGAGCGACCCGGAAGTGCCCGTACTCAGCATTCTGGACCTGGGCATTGTGCGCGCCGTGGCGGTAGCGGGCGAGCACGTTACGGTTACCATCACGCCCACGTACTCGGGCTGCCCGGCCATGAGCGCCATCGCCACCGACATCCGGCTGCGGCTGCTGGCCGAGGGCTACACGCAGCTCATCATCAAAAATCAAATCAGTCCGGCCTGGACTACCGACTGGATGAGCGCGGCCGGCCGCGCCAAGCTGGAGGAGTACGGCATTGCGCCGCCCATCGACGGCACGGCTACCGGCCACATCCTCAACCTGTTTGGCCAGGATACGGCCGTGCGCTGCCCGCTCTGCAAGTCGGCGCACACGCACCTAGTCAGCCAGTTTGGCTCTACGGCCTGCAAGGCGCTGTACCAGTGCGACGACTGCCGCGAGCCGTTCGATTATTTCAAATGCCACGCTTGATACAACCTCACCCCCTAGCCCCCTCTCCTTGGGGAGAGGGGGAACTAGTTTTTGGTTTTAGCATAGAAGCTAGATTTAGAACTAGTGCTAGTTCCCCCTCTCCCCAAGGAGAGGGGGCTAGGGGGTGAGGTTACCCACCAGAACATCCAAAATTTCATGTCCGACACCTCCCTGCTCTACACTTTCGCCGAGGGCGTGGCTACGCTCACGCTCAACCGGCCCGACGTTTTCAACAGCATCAACAAGCCGCTGGCCCTGGCTGTGCAGCAGCACCTGCGCGAGTGCCAGGCCGATGCCGCCGTGCGGGCCGTGGTGCTCACGGGTACCGGCCGTGCCTTTTGCGCGGGGCAGGACCTGGCCGAGATTACGGGGCCAAATGCGCCCGATGTGTCGGAGATTGTGGAGAAGCACTACAATCCGATTGTGCTGCTCATCAGAGAGTTGGAGAAGCCCGTAATCGCGGCCGTGAACGGCGTGGCGGCTGGCGCGGGCGCCAACCTGGCCCTGGCCTGCGATATCGTAGTGGCTAAGGAGTCGGCGGCTTTTATTCAGGCATTCAGCAAGATAGGCCTGGTACCCGACAGCGGCGGCACCTATTTTCTGCCGCGCCTCGTGGGCTTGCAGCGCGCCAGTGCGCTCATGCTCACCGGCGACAAAGTGGGCGCTGCCGAAGCCGTGCAGATGGGCATGATTTACAAGGCTTTCGCCGACGAAAGCTTTGACCAGGAAGTAGCCCGGCTAGCCCACAAAATGGCCAGCCTGCCCACCAAAGGCCTGGCCTACACCAAGCAGCTGCTCAACAGCTCCTTCACCAACGACGTGGCCCAGCAGCTGCGCGCCGAGGGCGACTACCAGCTGCGCGCTGGCCACACCACCGATTACCGCGAGGGCGTAGCGGCCTTTCTGGCAAAGCGCCAGCCCACCTTCACCGGCCAGTAGCCTGTTCGCTTTTCGTTGGTGGTGGTTAGCTTTTCGCTTGTAAACAACGGCAGCCGCGACACCACAACGAACACCCAACCACTGACAACGACCAACCAACGAATGATTATTGGAATCATCGGCAGCGGCGCGATGGGCGCGGGCATTGCGCAAGTGGTAGCCACCGCCGGCCACCCGGTGCGCCTGCTCGACCAAAACGCGGCGGCTCTCTCCAACGCCACGGCCAGCATCGCCGCCAGCCTCCGCAAGCTGGCCGAAAAAGGCAAGCTCACCCCTGAGGCCGCCGAAGCGGCCATCGGCCGGCTGCACCCTACGGCCGACATGCGGGACTTTGCCGATTGCGGCCTGGTTATCGAAGCCATTGTGGAAGACCTGGTGGTGAAGCAGCAGGCTTTCAGGCAGGTAGAAGCGCTGGTGGCGGCCGACTGCGTGCTGGCCAGCAATACGTCGTCGCTCTCCATCACCTCCATTGCGGCGGCTTGCCAGCACCCCGGGCGCTTCGTGGGCATCCATTTTTTCAACCCGGCGCCGCTTATGCAGCTGGTCGAAATCATTCCGGCAGTGCAAACGCGGGCGGGGCTAGCCGACGAGATGAAGGCGCTGGTGGCTGGCTGGGGCAAGCGCCCGGTGCTGGCCCAGGATACGCCCGGCTTTATCGTGAACCGCGTGGCCAGGCCCTTCTACGGCGAGGCTATCCGGATTTTAGAGGAAGGCATCGCCGACACGGCGACCATCGACTGGGCGCTGACCGAGCTGGGTGGTTTTCGCATGGGGCCGTTTGCGCTGATGGATTTTATCGGCCACGACGTGAATTACCGCGTCACCGAATCGGTGTTCACGGCCTTTTTCTACGACCCGCGCTACCGGCCGTCGTTCACCCAGCGGCGGCTGTTTGAGGCCGGCTACTACGGCCGCAAGGCGGGGCGCGGCTTCTACGACTACGCGGCCGGGGCTAGCCAGTCCGCGCCCACCCGCGATGCTGAGTTGGGCCAGCGCATTGTGCAACGCGTAGTGGCCATGCTCATCAACGAGGCGGCCGAGGCGCTGCACCTGCGCGTGGCTTCGGCCGCCGACCTGGAGCTGGCCATGACCACCGGCGTCAATTACCCCAAAGGCCTGCTGGCCTGGGCCGACGAGCTGGGGCCGGCCACGGTGCTGGCTACCCTCGACGGCCTCTACCACGACTACCACGAGGACCGCTACCGCGCCAGCATGCTGCTGCGCCGGCTAGCGGCCTCCCACCAGCTATTTCTTCCGGCATGAGTGCTCCTGAAAACCCGGCCCGCCAGGCCCACCACGCGGTGCAGCAGTGGCTTACCACCCGCGACCCGTTTAGCGCGTGGCTAGGGGTCATTATTGAGGAAGTGCGGCCCGGCTACTGCCGCCTGCGCCTGCCGGTACGCCCCGAAATGCTCAACGGCTTTGGCATGGTGCACGGCGGCGTCACCTTCGCGGCGGCCGACACGGCGTTTTCCATTGCCTGCAACACCCACGGCCGCCAGAGCGTGGGCCTCACCGTCACCATCGACTACCTGGAGGCCGGCCGGCCCGGCGATACCATCACGGTGGAGGCCACCGAGGCCAGCCTCAAGCACCGCGTGGGCGTGTACGAGGTCAGCATTCGCAACCAGAACGGCCTGCGGCTAGCCCTCTTCAAGGGCACGGCCTACCGCACCAGCCACGAAAATGTAGCTGCTAATTCCTAACGAATGTCATGCAGAGCGCAGCGAAGCATGACAACGATTTATATTCATCATGAATCAGGCTTATATCATTGACGGCGTGCGCACGCCCATCGGCAACTTTGGCGGCTCCCTGGCCACCGTGCGGCCCGATGACCTCGCGGCCCACGTTATTCGTGCGCTGCTGGCCCGCCAGCCGGGCGCCGACCCGGCCGCCGTGGCCGACGTTATCCTGGGCTGCGCCAACCAGGCCGGCGAAGACAACCGCAACGTGGCCCGCATGGCCGCGCTGCTGGCCGGCCTGCCCACTACCGTGCCGGGTGAAACCCTGAACCGCCTCTGTGCCAGCGGCTTGTCGGCGGGTATCGCGGCCGCCCGCGCCATTCGCAGCGGCGACGGCGACCTGTTTGTGGCCGGCGGGGTCGAGGGCATGACCCGCGCGCCCTTCGTTATGTCAAAGCCTTCCAAGGCGTTCGGCACCGACTCGCAGCTGGCCGATTCCAGCTTCGGCTGGCGCTTCATCAATCCCGCCCTGCAAGCGCAGTACGGCACCGACGCGATGGGCGAAACCGCCGAAAATCTCGTGGACCAGTACGGCATCAGCCGTGGCGACCAGGACAAATTTGCCCTGGCCTCGCAGCAAAAAGCCGCCGCTGCCCAGCGCAGCGGCCGGCTAGCCCAGGAAATTGCGCCCGTGCCCCTTGCGCAGCGCAAGGGCGAGCCGCTGCTTTTTGCCGAAGACGAATTTCTCAAGCCCAACACCTCTCTCGAAGGGCTAGCCCAGTTGCGCCCCGCTTTCCGCCAAGCCGGCGGCACCGTGACGGCCGGCAACGCCTCGGGCCTCAACGACGGCGCCGCCGCCCTGCTGCTAGCCTCCGAAGCCGGCATCAGGCAGCACAATCTCACCCCCAAAGCGCGCATCGTGAGCATGGGCGTGGCCGGCGTGGAGCCGCGCATCATGGGCATCGGCCCGGTGCCGGCTAGCCAGCAAGCATTGCAAAAGGCCAGCCTCACGCTGAATGACATCGATATTATCGAACTGAATGAAGCCTTTGCGGCGCAGTCGCTGGCCTGCATCCGGGCCTTTGGCCTGGCCGACGATGACCCGCGCCTCAACCCCAACGGCGGCGCCATCGCGCTCGGCCACCCGCTGGGCATGAGCGGCGCCCGCCTGCTTAACACGGCTGCCCTGGAGCTGCACGCGCAGCAAAAGCGCTACGCGCTGGTGGCCATGTGCATCGGCGTCGGCCAGGGCTACGCCGTGATTATTGAGCGCATGTAAATCAACTCATTACGTCTGTCATGCTGAGCGCAGCGGAGCGGAGTCGAAGCATCTTGTTCGCTTCGTTGCCAGACTCAGGAGTTAGTATCCTTACCAAGGTGCTTCGACGCCGCTTTGCTGCGCTCAGCGCGACAGACGCTCATTTCTGCCTCTTTCCTATCTAGTTATGACGCCCACCCTCGAAAACTACACCCTCGGCCGCTGGACGCCCGGCGCTGCCGACCCGCACGAATTGCGCGACGCCAGCACCGGCGAGGTCATCGCCCTGGCCAACACCGAAGGCTTTGACTTTGAGCAGATTCTGGCCTACGGCCGCCGCGTGGGCAACCCGGCCCTGCGCCGCATGACCTTCCACGAGCGGGGCCGGATGCTCAAGGCCCTGGCCTTTCACTTGCAGGAAAAGAAGGAGATTTTCTACGAGCTGAGCTACCGCTCGGGCGCCACCCGCGCCGACTCCTGGATTGACATTGAGGGCGGCATCGGCAACCTGTTTGCCAATGCCTCGCTGCGGCGCAAGTTTCCCGACAAGCCGTTTTACGTGGAGGGCGAGCCGGTGGGCCTGAGCAAGGGCGGCACGTTTATGGCCCAGCACCTGCTGGTGCCCCGCGAGGGCGTGGCCGTGCACATCAACGCCTACAACTTCCCCATTTGGGGAATGCTCGAAAAAATTGCCGTGAACCTGCTGGCCGGTATGCCGGCCGTGGTGAAGCCCGCCGTGCCCAGCGCCTACCTCACCGAGGCTGTGGTGCGCGAGATTATCGCCAGCGGCATCTTGCCCGAGGGTGCCTTGCAGCTCGTGGTGGGCTCGGGCCAGGGCATTCTCGACCACGTTACGTACCAGGATGTGGTCACCTTCACCGGCTCGGCGGCTACCGGCGCCCGGCTGCGCGCCCACCCGCGCATCATCAGCGAGGCGGTGCCCTTTACGCTGGAGGCCGACTCGCTCAACGCGGCCGTGCTAGGCCCCGACGCCACGCCCGGCACGCCCGAGTTTGACCTCTTCATCAAGGAAGTGCGCAAGGAAATGACGGCCAAGTGCGGGCAGAAATGCACGGCCATTCGCCGCGCCATCGTGCCCGCCAATTTGCTCGAAGACGTGCAGATTGCCCTCGGCAAAGCCCTGGCCCAGACCACCATTGGCCACCCGCAGGCCGAGGGCGTGCGCATGGGGGCGCTGGCTGGCCGCGAGCAGGCCGAGCGCCTGCGCCAGCAGGTGCGCCAGCTCGCCAAAACTACGCCCATCGTGTACGGCGACCTCGACAACGTAGAAATCCTGGGCAAGGAGCGCGGGGCCGACGCGGCCAGGGGCGCGTTTATCTCGCCCATCGTGCTGCGCAACGACAAGCCGTTTGAGCACCTGGACAGCCACGAGCTGGAAGCTTTCGGCCCGGTCGTGACGCTCATGCCCTACCACGATTTGGGCGAGGCTACGCGGCTCGCCAACCTCGGCAAGGGCTCGCTGGTGTGCTCGCTGGCCACCAACGCCCCGCGCACGGCCCAGGAGTTTGTGCTAGGGGCGGCTACCCACCACGGCCGCATCCTGGTGCTCAATGGCGAGATGGCCAAGGAAAGCACCGGCCACGGCTCGCCCCTGCCGCAGCTCGTGCACGGCGGCCCCGGCCGGGCCGGCGGCGGCCAGGAAATGGGTGGCATCCGGGGCGTCGAGCACTTCATGCAGCGCGTGGCGCTGCAGGGCTCGCCGAGCATGCTCACGGCCATTACGGAGGTGTATCAGACGGGTGCCAAGCAGGTAGAGTACGACAAGCATCCCTTCCAGCGTTACTTCGAGGAACTGGAAATCGGCGAGACGTACACCACCCACAAGCATACCGTAACGGAGGCCGACATCAGTGCCTTTGCCGGCATTTCGGGCGACAATTTCTACGCCCACATCGATGCTACCTCGCTGGAAGGCACGCTCTTCACCGGCCGCGTGGCCCACGGCTACTACGTGCTTAGCAAAGCGGCCGGCATGTTTGTAGACCCCCGCAAAGGCCCGGTTTTGCTCAACTACGGCCTCGACGAGTGCCGCTTCACCAAGCCCGTGTACCCCGGCACCACCATCGGCGTGAAGTTGACGGTAAAAGAAAAAATTGGCCAGGAAAAGCGCGACGAAACCGATATCGCCAAAGGCATCGTGCGCTGGCTCGTCACCGTGACCGACGAAACCGGCGACACGGTGGCCGTGGCTACGATTCTGACGATGGTGAAAAAGAAGAATCAGCAGTAAGTAAAACCCACCCAAACGCGTTCGTCATGCTGAGCCTGCGAAGCATCTTGCTAGCACCGCTAGGGATTACTAACCCAAGAATGCGGGCAAGATGCTTCGGCAGGCTCAGCATGACAGCCGTTTTTAATAACCCTGTGAAGCCTCGCTTTACCCGGCGAAACCTTGCACTATGAGTAATTTCACCGCCGGCCACGTTACCGCCACTACCGATGCCGCGGGCATCGCCACCGTCACGTTCTTTCACCCGGCCCACAACTCGCTGCCCGGCGCTATTCTGGCCCAGCTGGCCGAAACCATCACCCGGCTAGGCCAGGAAGAAGCTACCAAAGTCATCATTCTGCAAAGCGAGGGCGAGCGCACGTTTTGCGCCGGCGCCAGCTTCGACGAGCTGCGCGCCGTGGCTGATGCGGCGCAGGGGCTGGTTTTCTTTTCGGGCTTCGCGCACGTTATCAATGCCTGCCGCACCTGTCCCAAGCTCATCATCGGGCGGGTGCAGGGCAAGGCCGTGGGCGGCGGCGTGGGGCTAGCCGCCGCCACCGACTACTGCCTGGCCACCACCCACGCCGCCATAAAGCTCAGCGAGCTGGCCGTGGGCATCGGCCCCTTCGTAGTCGGCCCGGCCGTGGAGCGCAAAATCGGCACCTCCGCGTTCGGCCAGCTCGCCATCGATGCCACGCAGTTTCGCCCGGCCGAGTGGGCCGCCCGCCACGGCCTCTACGCCGAGGTATTGCCCGACCTGGCTAGCCTCAACGCGGCCGTGCAGGCCCTGGCCCAGCGCCTGGCTGCCTCCTCGCCCGAGGCCATGCGCGAGCTAAAGCAAGTGCTCTGGGCCGGCACCGCGCACTGGGATACGCTACTTGTAGAGCGCGCCGCCATCAGCGGCCGGCTGGTGCTGAGCGAGTTTACGCGGGCGGCAATTGGGTAGGTTAACCAGCGCTACGCGGCTACATCTTTGGCCCGTTGCACGGTTATTTTACCTCACCCCGGCAAGTCCCTAAAAAGACGAAACCCCGGCTGTTGGCGCAACCGGGGTTTCAAAAAAGCAGGTGGTCAAGCACCTAACTTCTTTCTCCAACATGAGAGACAAACATGCAAAGGCGGATTTTGAACTTCGGTTCAGCTTCCGCATACTATATATCATTCTTGTACTAAGCCTCTAACAAGCACTTCATAATATTAACGCAGTAACCTATTTCTTTTCTGTACCGAGACCAAGAAGGTACTGGCTTATTGCCGTGAAAAATATTATTTCGGTACCTGTAAACTACGAATAACAAAATGTAGAGCTTGTTTTCTGCACTTAGTTTGTTTTTATCAACAGACAATAATAAACTTATTTCCTCTGCCTTTTGGTCGTGTCTTAGGTTTTTAAATCTGGCTTTGTCTTGATAAGCTTCAAAAAAGAAAATAAATTCAGTCTCTAACGCAAACAGAATTTTATCTAACTCCTTTACCGAGTGATTCTTAATATTACCAACTTTAACGAATCCGCCAAATAACTTCTGTTCAAAAATAGTCCATATAATCAAAAATCCAGGCACATCTTCGTCCTTAAAATAACTTTCTATCTTCTCTTCGCTTATCTTGTAATAAGCTGCTAGCCAATTTTTTGTATTTGCAATCATGAGGCTACTGGCTCTTAGAGGATAATATTGCTATTGCAAAGTTACAGCGCCGTATCCAGCACCTCATCACCATCATCGGCCATCGTTTTGGCTAGCTTCTCGATATTGAGGCTGCGGGCCGAGGCGTCGAAAATCTCGCGGTAGGTGCCGCGCTTCTCGTAAAGCTCCATGTGGGTGCCGCTTTCCACCATCTCGCCTTTTTTCATCACGTAGATGCAGTCGGCGTCCACAATCTGGGCGAGGCTGTGGGAGATGATAACCACCGTGCGGCCCTGCTTAATAGCGTCGAGGCTGTTTTTAATTTGCTCGGTGGCAATGGCGTCGAGGCTAGCGGTGGGCTCGTCGAGGAAGATGATGGGCGGGTTTTTGAGGAAGAGCCGGGCGATGGCGATGCGCTGCTGCTGGCCGCCTGAGAGCTGCTGGGCGTCGCTGCCGTAGCCCTTAGGCAGGTCCAGAATCTGGTCGTGGAGGTAGGCCTGGCGGGCGGCGGCTTCTATCTCAGCCTGGGTGGCGTTGAAGTTGCCGTAGCGGATATTTTCCTCAATGGTGCCCTTGAAAATGTGGTTTTTCTGGAGCACCAGGCCAATTTGCTGGCGCAGGGCGGGCGTGTCGTACTCGCTCAGCGGCTGGCCGTCGAGGAAGACGCCGCCGTTGTCGGGGCGGTAAAACTCGCAAAGCAGGTTGATAATCGTGCTTTTGCCGGCGCCGCTGAGGCCCACCAGGGCGGTGGTTTTGCCGGCTTCGATGGTCAGACTTACATCGTGCAGGGCGGCCGTGCCGCTAGGGTACGTGAAGTTGACGTGGCGCAGCTCGAAGCGGCCGTAGAGGTGCGCGGGGCGCAGCGGGCCGGGGCGCTCGGTCTGGTCGTCGGCGTCGAGGATGGCGAAAAAGCCCTCGGCGTAGGTCAGGGCCTCGTTCATCTCGTCGTAGATGCGGTGCAGCTGCCGGATGGGCGCCGATACGTTGTTAAAGAGCAGCACGTGAAACATGATAGCGCCTATGCTCATCTGGCCGGCTAGCACCAGGTAGGCCGTGAGCACGATGATGGCCACCACGCCAATCTGCTCGAAAAACGACTTGAGGCCGTCGTAGCGAAAGTTGGTCTTGCGGGTTTGGAGCTGGGCGGCTTCCAGCTTGTCTTGCACGGCCAGCTGCTTGTCGCCCTCGTAGGCTTCGCGCACGAAGCTCTTGATTACCACAATGCTGTCGATGATGCTGATGAGGCCGTGGTTTTTTTCCTCGCGCAGGGCGCGCAGGTGGCGG
Organism: Hymenobacter cheonanensis; assembly: GCF_030581075.1. Taxonomy (GTDB): domain Bacteria; phylum Bacteroidota; class Bacteroidia; order Cytophagales; family Hymenobacteraceae; genus Hymenobacter. The sequence continues at coordinate 24,710 of NZ_JAUQSW010000008.1, read as the reverse complement.
CGGGTGCCGTTGAGGCGGTCGGCCTGCCGGTAGCTCAGCCAGAAGTACACGGGCAGGATGGACGTGGCCACCAGCCCCACCCACTTATTGGCCAGAAACATGACTACCAGCGCCACGATGGCGTTGGCGAAGAGCGGCAGAATATCGATAAAGAAGTTCTGCACCAGCTTCATCAGGCTCTCCACGCCGCGGTCGATGCGAGTCTGGAGCTTGCCGGTTTGGTTTGCTCCTTCCGAGAAAAAGCCCAGCTCGTAGCCCAGAATTTTGGTCACGGCGGCCTCGGCCAGCGCCCCTGACACGCTGATGCGGATTTTTTCGCCGTAGTATTTCTGGCCGAAGGTGATGGCCGTATTCAGCAATTCCTTGCCTAGCAGAAGGGCGCTCACCCAGATAAGCATCTGCCAGCCCTGGGCTAGCCCTAGGCCGCGGTTCAGCAGCCCCTGCACCGTATCGACGGTGTAGCGCAGCACAAACGGGTTGACCTGCGCGGCCAGCGAGCCCACCAGCGTGAGCAGCAGCGTGCTGATGACCAGGCGGCGATAGGGCCGCACGAAGGGCAGCAGGCGCTGGATTATTTGCCAAAGACTCATGGAGACAATAGAAGTGGGGGCGAAAGAGTTAGACGGCTAGCATCCGGGTGGGGTTATTTGCTGGCTGGCCCCGCCCAAACCGATTTCTAACCTGAACCGTATCTCGCACCATGAAAAAACTACTTATCGGCGCTGCGGCAGCTACGCTGCTGGCAGTAGCAGCCGCCCCGGCGGCCCGTGCCCAATCTGTCCTCTTCGGCCTGAAGGCCGGCGCCAACCTCTCGAACCTCTCGGGCGACCTCGTTAACCAGAGCCAGTACAACAACCGCTTTGGCTTTCACGGCGGGGTGATGGTCAACTTCGGGCTGGCCAATGATTTGATTTCGATTCAGCCCGAGGTGCTGTACTCGCAAAAAGGCTTCAAGTATGCCGACCAATCGTACACGGTGCTTGGCAACACCTACCGCAACACCGGCAGCGTGCGCTACGACTACCTCGATGTGCCCGTGCTGGTGCGCCTCAAGGTGAGCGGCGTGTTTTTTGAAGTGGGCCCGCAGTACAGCTACCTGATGAACATCTCGACCGACCGCACCCAGACTGCCAACGGCAACGTGGTGGGTACGGCCGGCTCGGGCACCACCAACCTCGACAACGTGAACCGCAACGAGCTGGGCTACGTGGGCGGGCTCGGCTTTCAGTCGAGCCAGGGCTTCTTGCTAGGGGTGCGCTACAACGGCGCTTTCACCGACTTTGCCAAAGACGGCTACAGCAACAACGACTTCCGCAACGCCCGCAACTCGGCGTTTCAGGCCTACGTGGGCGTGCTGCTCGGCGGCAAATAAGCTCGCCACCTTGATTTACCAGGCCGCTTGCCCTTTGGGGTAAGCGGCTTTTTTGGGCCGCGTCGGGGCCAGGGCATTGGCAGAGGCAAAGCCCCCGCTGGTCGAGTAAAGTGCCGCTCCCCGCTAGCGCCGGGGCGCGGCTGTACTAATTCGGGCCAGGCCGCAGTTTAAGAGGTAGTAGCAAGGTGCTACCCGTGGCCCGGGCCACGCCGTCAACTACCTTTTCTTCTGCATAAACCGATGACACGCTTTGCTTTTTTGGCCGGCTTGCTGCTGCTGCTGGCAGCGGCGGCCCCGGCCACCGCGCGGCCGGCCTACCGGGCTAGCTGGCCGTTCTGGCTCTCGAAGCCCGAGCGCCACGGCAGCCGCAAGCTCGCCGGCGACTACACCCACCACTACGGCACCTACCGCAACCACAGCCGCCCGGATGGCGGCGGGCTCTTCGGCTTCCTGCATGGCAATGGCCGCGCCACGGCCCGGCACAAAGGCCCGATGCGCGCCCACAAAAGCAGCCGCCGGCGCACTACCGGCTTGTTTTAAGCCCGCGCTGTAGCACTAAAGAAAGCGGCCGGCCACTTGCGTGGCCGGCCGCTTTCTTTAGTAGCAGCTTAGTGGCCAGCTACGGGCTAGGCGTCGGTTTTGGTCTTGATTTTCACTTTGCCGTCCTTTTCCTTCACCTTGCCATCTTGCGCAGGCATGGCGCCGGGGCCGCCGCGCTGGCGGCGGCTGGCCTCCATGGTTTGCATTTGGGCAAACTGCTCGGGGGTCAGAATGGTCTTGAGCTGGTCGTCGTATTTGGCGCGGCTCGCCTGCATTTGGGTGCGCAGCTGGTCGCGGTCGGCGGTGCCGGCCTGCATCTGGCCGCGCATGGCCATCATTTCCTGGCTGCGGGCCAGCAAAATGGGCTGCACCCGGGCCGCCTGGTCGGCGCTGAGGCCTAGCTGCCGGGTAAGACCCTCGGTTTGGCGGGCAGCCATTGCCTCGGGGTTGAGCTGGGGGCGGCCACCGGCCTGGTCGGGCGTGGTTTGGGCCGAGGCCGCCGTGGCCGATAGTGCTAGGGCCAGCAGCGGAAGCAGAAACTTTTTCATGGGTAATGAGCTGAAAAAAGGAAGGATAAAAGCCAGGGCCGACCCCAACCAGGGGTTAGAGGCCGGCCCGACCCGGAGGTTTAAGGCTTAGCGGCGGTACTGGGCTTCCCAGCGGGCACGCTCCTGGGGCGTTACGCGGTGGTTTTGGGCGTAGCCGTAGTTGTGGCCACGCTCCCAGTCGCGGCGCTCGCTTGGGCTCACGCGGTGGTCGCGGTCGAAGCCGTAGTTCTGGTTGCGGTCGAAGTGGTCGTTGTCGCGGCCGCGGTTGTCGTTGCGGTGCTGAGCCTGGTAGCGGGCTATTTCTTCGCGGCTCACGCGGTGGTTGCGGTCGTAGCCGTAGTTGAAGTCGCGGTCGCCGGGGCGCTGCTGCTCGTAGCGGCCATCGCGGTCGTGGCTGTCGAGAGGAGCGGCGGCGAAAGCGCTGGGGCTGGCGAGCAGGCTAGCGGTAGCGAGGGCGGCAAACAGGAAAGATTTCATGACGGTGGAAAAAAGAATGCTGGAGGAAAGGAGAAAGAAACCAACCGCGCCGGCGGCCTGGGCGCCGGCGGCCTGGGCGCCGGCGGCTGGTTGACTATCCCTTTGCAAACGAGTGGCCGAAAAACGGCCTGGCGATGCCACTGGCCCCTTTTTACCTCCAAACCCCGACCAACGCCCCGATTGTACCGCTTGAAACCGGCCCTGGCCTCCGTGCCGGCGCCCCGGGCAGCGGCCCCGGCAGCCCGGCTCGGTTTCCCGACTTTCCCGCAAAACTTCCCGGTAGGCCGGGGCCGCCCCCTGGCGCTCCCGCAAAACTCCCCAGAACGCAGGCCTTACTTCCCGGCTAGCCCGCCCAGCACCCCGGCCCACCGGCCTGGCCCCCCGGCTAGGCTACCTAAATACCCGCGTGCTTTAAAATAGAAGAATTGGGACGTAGTATTGCTTTGCCTTTTTACTTTTCTTTTTTGTCGTGAGCGATTTTATTCCGCAGGCCTTGGGCGACTTTGCCCAGTGGGTGCGCCTTCAAACCACCAAACGGGCTGGCTACGCCCCCACCCTCGGCTACTCGGAAGCCGAAACCACCCAGCACAACGCCGCTGACCAAGCTGTGCTCGCCAGCATCGGGGCAGCTGAGGCCGCTATGAGCCAAGCCCGCGCCGCCGTAGTGGCCCGCGATGCGGCCATCGATGCCTACACCACTGCCACCCGCGCCGCCATTGCCCGCGCCAAAACCCACCCCGCCTACTCCGCAGCCATAGGCCAGGATATGCAATGGCTCAGCAGCCCCGCCTCGGCCCAGAGCGTCAGCCTCAAGCCTTCTCTCCAGCAGCGTCCCTCGGCCGAGGGCCTGCGCCTCGACTGGAGCAAGCTGGGCCAGGATGGCGTGCAGGTTTTCCGCCGCCCGGCCGGCTCTGCCGACTGGGGCCGCCCACTAGCCTTCGACACCCGCTCGCCCTACATCGACACCGAAACCGGCCTGCACGGCCGCTACGAGTACTGCGTGCACCTGATGAAGGACGACAAGCCTGTGGGCGAGCGCTCGGACGTGGTGGAGGTGGTACTGGGGTAGTTTAGTCAAATCGACGCGTATGGAACCACCCGCAGAGCTACCTCTCCCCGAAGAAGTCACAGTATCACTAGGCTGCCAGCAACTTGAATTTGTAGCTGAGAAGTCTAAAAATTACCTGCAACAACAGGATGAAATAATTAGGCATCGCCGGCAAAATGCTGGAATGTTTGTAACGCTGCTTACGGCCTTGCTAACGTTTTTTTTCAGCCAAGCTTTGCCCTTCAGCTGGTGGAGGTTGTTGGTGCTGCTGCCGCTACTAGGCTCGGCGGCCTACACCTTTTGGTTATTCTTCAGCGTAATGTTAGAACGCGAGGCAGCTAGCGGATTAGACCCTGCTGAATTTAACGAGGTTATCCGTAAAAGCTACGAAGATGTTCTACTCCTCGAAATTGCTGCCAACCAGGCGGCGATTACTATAAATGGCCAAGAGCTTACCAACTCCCATACTGCTTACAATCGGGCCGTTCTATGGTCCGGCATTACAGTTGCCTGGACGTTGGTTAGCTGTCTACTGCTTAAATTCGTTTTCCCTCCTCCTGATTCTCCACCTCAACAACTTGCCGTAACATGCCAGCAGTACTTGAAAGAAAAGCCGCTACGCAGCGCAAAAATTATCAGCTCCCCATCGTTGAGCGTAGCCGCATCGTCCGTCTTGGGGAAGGACTCTCTAGTTCAGATGACACCGAATCCGGCCATAAAAACAAAACAGGTGACAAGCCCAAACCGCAAGGCAACAAATAAATCAGTTTCGCCACCTTAGCCAAACGCCCCCGCCCGGCCTGCCGGTGCGGGGGCGTTTGGCTTCTGCCTACCTTTGTGGCCCGAAACTCCCTCCCACCCCACCCTACGTTTTTAAGACCCCCAGCCCCCTGATTATGGCCCGAGTGGAAATGACGATGCCCAAGATGGGCGAATCCATCATGGAAGGCACCGTGCTGAAATGGCTCAAGCAAGTTGGCGACGCCATTGAGCAAGATGAGTCGGTGCTGGAAGTAGCGACCGATAAGGTAGATACCGAAGTACCCGCCCTCTACGCCGGCACGCTGGCCGAAATTCTGGTGCAGGAAGGCCAGGTGGTGGCCGTGGGCGCGCCCATCGCCCGCATCGAAACCGATGCCGCCACTGCCCCGGCCCCCAGCGAGAACACCGACGACCTCGAAGAAGCCAGCGCCAACCCGCCCGTGCAAGAAGATGTGCGCCCGCTGCACGAGGCCCCGGCCGGCGACGAAGGCGTGCCCTACCTGCCCGGCCCCAACAACCCGGTATCGGCCCCGGCGCCGGCCAGCGCCGGCCTGCCCGTACAGGAAGGCCGCTTCTACTCGCCGCTGGTGCTCAGCATTGCCCGCGAGGAAGGCATCAGCATGAGCGAGCTGGAGCGCCTGCCCGGCACCGGCCAGGAAGGCCGCGTAACCAAAAAGGACATTCTCGACCACGTAGCCGCCGGCAAGCCCTCGCTGCAGCCAACCGCGGCGGCCCCTGCCGCCCCGGCGCCCCAGCCAGCTGCGCCCGCCCCCAAGCCCGCGCCTGTCCCCGAAACGAAGCCGGCCCCCGAAGCCAAGCCCGCCGCGCCCGCGCCCAAGGCTAGCCCCGCCCCCGGTGCCAATGGCCAGGCGGCCCCCGCCAGCAAGCCCGCGCCCTCGGTATCGGGCGGCCAGGAGCTGATTGAGATGGACCGGATGCGCAAGATGATTGCCCAGCGCATGGTGGACTCGAAGCGCATTTCGCCGCACGTCACGAGCTTCGTGGAGGCCGACGTGACCGAACTGGTGCACTGGCGCAACAAGCACAAGGATGCCTACAAGAAGCGCACCGGCGAGAACCTCACCTTCACGCCGCTTTTTGTGTGGGCCGTGGCCCGCGCCATCCAGGATTACCCGCTGATAAACGTGTCGATTGATGGCGACTACATCATCAAGAAGCGCGACATCAACGTGGGTGTGGCGGTGGCGCTGCCCAGCGGCAACCTCATCGTGCCGGTCATTCACAACGCCGACCAGCTCAACCTCAACGGCCTCACCAAGAAGGTGAACGACCTGGCCGCCCGCGCCCGCATCAACAAGCTCACGCCCGCCGACCTCGAAGGCGGCACCTACACGCTCAGCAACGTGGGCTCGTTTGGCAACGTCATGGGCACGCCCATCATCATGCAGCCGCAGGTGGCTATCATGGCCGTGGGTGCCATCAAGAAGAAGCCCGCCGTGATTGAGACGCCCCAGGGCGACCTCATCGGCGTGCGCCACTTTATGTTCCTCAGCCACAGCTACGACCACCGCGTGGTCGATGGCTCGCTAGGCGGCATGTTCGTGCGCAAGGTAGCCGATTACCTAGAGCAGTTCGACCCGAACACGGTGATATAACGGCTAGCCATTCAACAAATTAAAAATCGTTTGTCATTGCGAGCCCGCGAAGCAATCGCCCCAGAACGATACCCTGAGTCGTTCGGATGCGATTGCTTCGCAAGCTCGCAATGACAAACGATTTTTAATTTGGTAATTCATTCGCTCGAGTATTTCTCATCGTGAAAAACATCCTCTTTATCGTGACCCTGGCCATTGCGCTGGGCCTGATTTTCTTTCTTTACTGGCAGCTCACCGTTACGCAAAACGCGCTGAAGGATGCGCAGGTGAAGGTAGAAGCCTGCCAGCAGGTCACCTTCCAATTGCAGGCCCAGCTAAGCGCCGACGAAAAAAGCGCGGCGGCCCACTCGACCACCGCGCCTTCCGTATCGCGCTAGAAATTCAAGGGCTAGCCCACTTACATCGTCGTTTTCGGTCCTAGCAGCAGGAACAGGAACGCGTATTGCCGCGCCACGTCGTGCAGCGCCTTGAAGCGGCCCGAGGCGCCGCCGTGGCCGGCTTCCATGTCGGTGTGCAGCAGCAGCAGGTGGTTGTCGGTTTTGGTGGCGCGCAGCTTGGCCACCCACTTGGCGGGCTCGAAGTACTGCACCTGCGAGTCGTGCAGGCCCGTGAGCACGAGCATGTTGGGGTAGTTCTGGTCCTTTACGTTGTCGTAGGGCGAGTACGAGAGCATGTAGTCATAGTACTTTTTCTCGGCGGGGTTGCCCCACTGGTCGTACTCGCCGGTGGTGAGCGGAATGCTGGCGTCGGACATGGTCGTGACCACATCCACGAACGGCACGGCCGCAATCACGCCCTTGTAGAGGTCGGGGCGCATGTTTACTACCGCGCCCATCAGCAGGCCACCCGCGCTGCCGCCCTGGGCAAACAGCTTGGCGGGCGCGGTGTACTTATTCTTAATGAGGTAGAGCGAGCAGTCGATGAAGTCGGTGAACGAGTTTTTCTTGTGTAGCATGCGGCCGTCCTCAAACCACTGGCGGCCTAGCTCCTGCCCGCCCCGGATGCTGCACAGCGCGTAGGCAAAGCCCCGGTTGAGCAGGCTCAGGCGCGCCGAGGAGAAGGTAGGGTCCATCGACAAGCCATACGAGCCGTAGGCGTATTGCAGCAGCGGGCCGTTGCCGTCCTTCTTAAAGCCTTTTTTGTAGACGATGGTCAGCGGGATTTCCTTGCCGTCGCGGGCTTTCACAAACACGCGCTCCGTTACGTAGTCTTCCTTGTTGAAGCCCCCTAGCACCGGCTGCTCCTTCAGCAGGGTCAGCTTCTGAGTGTCCATGTTGTAGTCGTAGGTGCTGGTGGGCGTGGTAAACGACGTGTAGGTGAGGCGCAGCGTGGGCGTATCAAACTCGGGGTTGGCCCCGATGAACGTGGTATAAGCCGTTTCGCGGAACGGGATAATCTGCCCGATTTCGGTACCCAGGTTAATTACGCGCATTTCGCGCAGGCCCTCGGCGCGCTCGTTCAGCACGAGGTAGTTTTTGAACAGTTCCATCTGCTCGATGAAGACATCTTCGCGCTGCGGCACCACGTCTTCCCACTGCGCCTTATTGGTGTTGCTGAGCGGCGTGGCCATCACCCGGAAGTTGGGCGCCTCCCAGTTGGTGAGCACGTAGAACTCGCCGTTGGCGTCCTGCACCTCGTAGAGGTGGTCGGGCTCGCGCTTCAGGAAAACCTTGAACGCGCCGGTGGGCTTGCCAGCCTCCAGGTAGCGGTATTCCGACGACAGCGAGCTGTGCAGCGTGATGCCGATGTACTGGCGCGACTTGCTGCGCGCGATGTTGACGCCGAAGGTGTTGTCCTTTTCCTCATATACCAGCACGTCGTGGCTAGGGTCGGTGCCGAGCGTGTGGCGGTACACCTGGTAGGCCAGCAGCGTACCCACGTCCTTTTTGGCGTAGAAAACGGTTTTGTTATCGGCCGCCCACACTGCCGAGCCGGCCGTATTGGCAATCTTCTCGGGGTAGAGCTGGCCGGTTTTCAGGTTTTTGAAGCGTAGCGTGTAGAGGCGGCGGCTCACGCTGTCGGTGCCGTAGGCCAGCGTCTGGTTGTCGTCGCTCACCTCGTAGCCCCCAATGGCGAAGTAGGCCTTGCCCTGGCCCATCTCGTTGCCGTTGAGCATAATTTCCTCGGGCGCCGTCAGGCTACCTTCCTTGCGGCAGTAGAGCGGGTACTCGCCGCCGGTTTCGTAGCGGGTGTAGTAGTAGTAGCCGTGGTCGCGGTAGGGCACCGAGGCATCCTGCTCCTTGATGCGGCCCTTCATCTCAGTGAAGAGCTTCTCTTCCAGCCCTTTTACCGGGGCCATCTGCTGGTCGGTATAAACGTTTTCCTGCCTGAGGTAGCTGAGTACCTGCGGGTTGTCGCGCTCGTTGAGCCAGTAGTAGTTATCGGTACGGGTGCCGTGGGGCGAGGTCAGCTGCTTGGCCTTAACGGTGGCAATGGGTGGAGGAGACATGGGGGAAGAAGTGGACGCCGCCTGGCCCTGCGCCGATAGGGCGGCTAGGGTCGTCAGGTAGCCAATCCAAAGCGTAGATAGTATTTTCATTCGGACAAACTATTGAGTAATACCTACAAAGAAACGCTGGAAACGATAAGTACGCAGCTTCTTGCAACGCCATTTAAGCGCCACACCAAAGGCTGTTTCAGCCCGTGCTATGCGGCTTAAGTTTATCAGAACGCCCGTTTTACCCGATAGTTATCAGGCAGAACGGGCGTTCTGTTATTCGGCACAAGCCTTGTTTACAAGGCTTTCAGGGCTTGCTCCAGGGCCGCGATTTTTGCCTCGGCATCGGCCAGCTTCTGGCGCTCGCGCTCCAGCACATCGGGCTTGGCATTGGCCACGAATTTCTCGTTGCCCAGCTTCTTATTCACCGAGTCGCGGAAGCCGATGGCGTATTCCAGCTCCTTCTCCACGCGGGCGCGCTCGGCGGCGGCATCTACCTGCATGTCGAGCGGGATAAAGAACTCATTGCCGCCCAGCACGAAGCTGACCGCGCCAGCCAGCGCCTCCTGCGTAAAGGACAAGCTGCTGAGATTAGCCAGCTTACGCACCAGTGAAGCGTAAGCCAGAATGGCCGCTTGGTCGTCGGTTTTCACGGCTAGCTCCAGCGGCTTCACCGGGCCTAAGTTCTTCTGATTGCGCACGTTGCGCACGCCGGCCACGATGGCGAGGGCCTTGTCCATTTCGGCCAGGGTGTCGGCGCTGTCGGCGGGCGCTAGCACCTTAGGCCAGTGGGCCACGCACACATAGTCTTTGGGGCCGCGCTCGGCCAGCTCGTGCCACAGCTCTTCGGTGATGAAGGGCATGAACGGGTGCAGCAGCTTGAGCAGCGTTTCGAGGAAGCTCACGGTGGCGCGCAGCGTATCGGCATCAATCGGGTGCTGATAGGCGGGCTTCACCATTTCGAGGTACTGCCCGCAGAAGTCGTCCCACACCAGCTTGTACACCGTCAGCAGCGCGTCGCTCATCCGAAACTTGTCGAAGTGCTCATCGAGCACCGCTATGGTTTCGGCCAACTTGGCCTCAAACCAGCTCACGGCCTGCACATTAGCGAAAGGCAATGAGTTGTCAACCTCCCAGCCTTTCACCAAGCGGAAGGCGTTCCAGAGCTTGTTGTTGAAGTTACGCCCCTGGTCAATCAGCTTCTGGTCGTAGAACAGGTCGTTGCCGGCGGGCGACGAGAATAGCATGCCCGTGCGTACCGCATCGGCCCCAAAGTCGCGGATGAGGTCGAGCGGGTCGGGCGAGTTGCCGAGCTGCTTGCTCATCTTGCGGCCTTGCGCATCGCGCACAATGCCAGTCAGGTACACGTTCTTGAACGGCACTTCCTTGCGGTATTCCAGCCCGGCCATAATCATGCGCGCCACCCAGAAAAACAGGATTTCGGGGGCCGTCACGAGGTCATTGGTCGGGTAGAAGTAGTTGATGTCGGCGTTGTCGGGGTCGTCGAAGCCGTCGAACACCGAGATGGGCCACAGCCACGACGAAAACCAGGTATCGAGCACGTCCTCGTCCTGGCGCAGGTCGCTGGCTTGCAAGGCGTTGTTGCCGCTCTGCTCGCGGGCCAGCTCCACGGCTTCGGCCTCGTTCTGGGCCACTACAAACGAGCCATCAGGCAGGTAGTAGGCCGGAATGCGCTGGCCCCACCACAGCTGGCGCGAGATGCACCAGTCGCGCACGTTCTCCATCCACACCCGGTACATGTTCTTGAACTTGGGCGGGTGCAGCTTGATGGTGTCGTTTTCCACCACTTCAAGGGCGGGCTTGGCGAGGTGCTCCATTTTCAGGAACCACTGCAAGCTCAGCTTGGGCTCAATCACGGCCCCGGTGCGCTCCGAGGTCTGCACGATGCTGGCGTACTCCTCGATTTTATCGAGCAGGCCGGCTTCCTGCAAATCCTTCACGATGTTGCGGCGGGCCGCAAACCGGTCCTGCCCCACGTACAGCTCGGCTTTCTCGTTCAGCGTACCGTTATCGTTCAGAATATCAATAACCGGCAGGTTGTGTTTCAGGCCCAGCTCGTAGTCGTTCAGGTCGTGGGCGGGCGTCACTTTCAGCGCGCCCGTGCCGAAGTCCACCGTCACGTACTCGTCCTGAATAACCGGGATTTCGCGGCCCAGCAGCGGGATGCGCACGCGCTGCCCGGCCAGGTCCTGGTAGCGCGGGTCGGTGGGGTTCACGGCCACGGCCACGTCGGCCATCACCGTTTCGGGGCGCGAGGTAGCCACCGTGAGGAAGCGGCCGGGCTGGCCCACCACCTCGTACTTGAGGTGGTACATCTTGGCCTGGGTGTCCTTCGGAATCACTTCCTCGTCCGAGATGGCGGTGCCGCCCAGCGGGTCCCAGTTCACCATGCGCACGCCGCGGTAAATCAGGCCCTTGCGGTACAAGTCTACGAACACGCGCAGCACGGCCTCGGTCAGTTTGGGCTCCATCGTGAAGCGCGTGCGGCTCCAGTCGCAACTGGCACCGAGCTGCTTGAGCTGCTCCAGGATGATGCCGCCGTACTTCTCCTTCCAGGCCCAGGCGTGGGTCAGGAAATCCTCGCGGCTCAGGTCTTTCTTATTGATACCCTGCTCCTTGAGCATGGCCACTACTTTGGCCTCGGTGGCGATGCTGGCGTGGTCGGTGCCGGGCACCCAGCAGGCTTCCTTGCCCTGCATCCGGGCGCGGCGCACGAGCACGTCCTGGATGGTATTGTTGAGCATGTGGCCCATGTGCAGCACGCCCGTCACGTTGGGCGGCGGAATGACCACGGTGTAGGGCTGCTTGCGGGGGTTGGGTTTGGCTTGGAAAAAGCCCTGCTCCTGCCAGCGCTGGTACCATTTGGCTTCAACGTCAGCGGGCGAGTAAGTTTTGGCTAGGGACATGTGGTCGGGGGTCTGCTGCTAAGTAGCAAAAGTACGGCGGGGTTGGCAGGGTGCGGAGATATGTCAGTACATAGACGAAGGCTGTAAGTTGTTAATTTGTGCATTGCCATAAAAATTACACCTTGAATTAGACATGATACAAAAACCATCCTCGCTCCACTTAGCGCTCCTAGCAATGGGCCTTGCCTTCAGTTCTTGTAGCGCTAAGCAAGAAGAACTCAGTGGGATATATATCATAAAAGGCTTAAATAATAATCTTGATACACTCAAAATACTACGTAATGGCACCTATGTGAGAACCTTATATGCTCAAAGCGACCGACGCCTACTATTTAAAAATGAAGACAAATGGAGAACCGATGGTGACAGGATACTTCTTTATAATTTTCTCCCCGATGAGGACGACAAATACCTGCCCAAAGTAGTCCTTGGCCCAGGAGCTATGCTCTGTGACTTGCCTGTGAGAAGACAATTTGGAAGAGTAGTTTCTATTGAGGCTCCACGTGATATTGACGAAGCTTTTTATGAGAAACTTTAGCGATGCAGTGTTATAATACCCTTACTGCCATTCACTGAAAAGCAATTTCAATACTACTAAAAAGCAGGTTTATTTCTTAATGACCCTCACCTTCCCCCCACCCACCGCCGCGCGCGACGACCTCGACGGCCTGCTGCTGCTCGGCGGCCAGCCCACTGTCGAAAACCTGGTGGCGGCGTATGCGCAGGGCATTTTTCCGTGGCCGGTGCCGGGGTGGCCGCTGGCCTGGTTTTGCCCGCCGCGCCGGGGCATTTTGCGGCTGGCTAGCCTACACGTGGGCCGCAGCCTGGCGCGGGCGCAGCGGCAGTCGCCGTGGCGCATCAGCTTCGACACCGCGTTTGGGCAGGTGATGCGGGCGTGCCAGGCCCAGCCGCGCCCCGGCCAGGAGGGCACCTGGATAACGCCGCAACTGGTGCGCGGCTATACGGAGCTGCACGCCGCTGGCCACGCCCACAGCGTGGAAGTGTGGGAGGGCGACGAGCTGGTGGGCGGCCTCTACGGCGTGGCCGTGCTAGGGGTGTTTGCGGGCGAAAGCATGTTTCACCTTCGGCCCAATGCCTCGAAGCTGGCCGTTTTAGCTTTATCTGAGCACCTGCGGGCGAAAGGGGCTAGCTGGTTTGATATTCAGCAGCTGACGCCGCACATGGCGGCGCTGGGCGCGGAGGAGGTATCGCGAAAGGAGTTTCTGGCGCTGCTGGCGGTTGAGCAGGATGCTAGCCGACGGCTCTTCAATCTCAACTAAACCAAAAACGTCCGTCATGCTGAGCTTGTCGAAGCATCTTGCTAGGGCACGGAAGGAATAGTACCCTTACGCAACCAGCCAAGATGCTTCGGCAAGCTCAGCATGACGGACGTTTTGGTGGCACGCAGCCAAACGCGGACTACAAAGTCCGCGCTACTGCTTTACGCGGCCTTGTGCAGCCACTGCTGCTTCTGGGTGAGGCGCTCGCGGCTTTCGCGGTGGTCGGGGTCATCGACGCAGCAGTCTACGGGGCACACGGCGGCGCACTGCGGCTCCTCGTGAAAGCCCACGCACTCGGTGCACTTATCGGTTACGATGTAGTAATACTCGTTGGAAACCGGCTTTTGGGGGTCGGTGCCGCCGGCGGTTTTGCCGTCGATGGTCTGTACTTCCTTCAGCGTGGTGCCATCGGCCCAGCGCCACTGGGCGCCGCCCTCGTAAATGGCGGTGTTGGGGCATTCCGGTTCGCAGGCACCACAGTTGATGCACTCGTCGGTTATCATGATGGCCATTGCCGTCGTCTCCTTATGCTAGTGAGTAATTTTGCTTGGTCAAAGCTGCCCGGCTGTACGTAAACGCGCCGGAACTGGCCGCCTTGAACCCTCAAAAGTACGGCCCATTCCGGCTCGCTGCTACTCCTTTCTTATGCTGAATCATTCTGCCCGTCTGGCGGCCTTCGCGGCGCTGGGCCGCCGCCTCGCTAGCCTCTCCGAAGACGAACTGACCGACTTGGCCGCCCGCGCCCGCAACCGCAACGCCTGGTTCGACCTGCCTAATGTGCGCGCCGCCATCACGGGCATTGCCCACCTGCTGGCCGAGCCCGCGCTAACCCGCTGGGCCGGCCGCTACCCCGCCGAGCCCACCGAGCCCCGCAAAGTGGGCGTGGTGATGGCCGGCAACATCCCGCTCGTGGGCTTCCACGACCTGCTGTGCGTGCTGCTGAGCGGCCACACGCTGCTGGCCAAGCCTAGCAAAGACGACACCGTGCTTATGCTCTGGGTCGCCAAAGAGCTGACCGATATTGAGCCGGCCTTTGCCGAGCGCATCCAGTTTGTGGAGCGCCTCAATGCGGCCGATGCCTTCATTGCCACGGGCTCGGACAATACGGCCCGCTACTTCGAGTTTTATTTTAAGAGCCGGCCGCACCTTATCCGGCGCAACCGCACCAGTCTGGCTATTCTCACCGGCCGCGAAACGCCGGAGGAGCTAGCCGAGCTTGGCCCCGATATTTTCCAATACTACGGCCTGGGCTGCCGCAACGTGAGCAAGCTCTACGTGCCGGAGGGCTACAATTTTGTGCCCCTGCTCGATGCGCTGCAAACCTGGCACGGCGTGCTCAATCACCACAAGTACCAGAACAACTACGACTACAACAAGAGCATTATGCTCGTGAATGCGGTGCCGCACTTCGACAACGGTTTTCTGCTCTTGACCGAGCAAACGGCGCTCGTTTCGCCCATCTCGGTGGTGCACTACAGCACCTACACCCAGGAAATCGACTTGCTCGACCAGCTTACCGATGTGGCGGCCCAAACGCAGTGCCTCGTATCGGCCGGCGGGCGCTACCCGGGCTCCTTCCCGCTGGGCCGCGCCCAAAACCCCGGGGTGGGCGACTACGCCGACGGCATCGATACCATGGAATTTTTAGCGGCCGAATTGTAAACCGAACTGGCCCGAAGTTGGTACAATAAGGGAGCTTACCCTTACGTAAAGAGGCTTTCCCGCACTTTCTCTCACCTACCGCTGCTACTACCTATGTTCGCCCCCACCACCAACCAGCCGGTTGAAACTGTTGAAAAAGAGAGTCTTCCAACCCTGCGCTTCGCCCCTGAAGACGTGCTGGCCGACAAAGCCGCCCGCGAGCGCCGCCGGGCCGATGCCGAGCGCGCCGCCCGCCTCGGCAATACCTACCAGGGCAAGCTCGATATTTTCTTTCAAACCGCCGACGGCCAACCCAAGCGCGTGCAAACCACCGTGTGGGGCGCGCACCCCGAGTACCTTAGCCTGAAAGCCGGCATTACGCTGCCCCTGCGCGCCGTGCTAGGGTTCGACTTCTACTAAATCACGGATTACGCGGATTTTAGCGGATTGCCCGGATTTTGTGGACGGTGCTAGCCCCTTTTTCCAGCGCAAGAGTTGCAACAAAAAAGGCTACCCATTTGGGTAGCCTTTTTTGCTTTGAACTGAGGATGCGGAAGCTGCGCCGTCCACAAAATCCGGGCAATCCGCTAAAATCCGCGTAATCCGTGATTTAGAGGAGGGCAAGCGTGCGAGCGATGAGCGTGTCTACTACGTCGCCGGCGTTTTTGGCAAACTCGCCGGTGGCGCGGTTGGCCACAATGGCGTTGAGGCTCAGCACCTCATGGCCCAATAGCTGGCCTAGCGCGTAGTAGCCAGCGGTTTCCATCTCGAAGTTGGAGAGGCGGAAATCGCCCTCCGGGCTCTGGTGGCGGAAGTTTTGGAGGCGCTGCATGTAGTCGCCCGAGCGCAGGTCGAGGCGCAGGCGGCGGCCCTGCGGGCCGTAGAAGCCGGGGCACGTCACGGTATTGCCGATGAGCAGGTCGGCGGCCAACTGCTCGCGCAGCAGGTCGGAGCCGCGCACCACGTAGGGCGCGAAGGGCAGGCCCAGGTGCTGCTGCAAGTCCCGGGCAACCTGGGTTTCGAGGCCGGTTTCCACAAACGGGTAAAACTGCATGAGTGAATCGAGGCCGATGGCGTGCTGCGTGGCCAGCAGCGAGCCTACCGGCACGTCGGCCTGCAAGCTGCCGCTGGTGCCTAGCCGGATGATGCGCAGGTTCATGCGCTCCTCTACCGGGCGCACGGTGCGCGAGAGGAAGTCGATGTTAACGAGCGCATCAAGCTCATTCATCACGATATCAATGTTGTCGGTGCCCATACCCGTGCTCAGCACCGTGAGGCGCTTGCCGCGGTAGTAGCCCACGTGGGTTACAAACTCGCGGTGCGTGCCCTCAAACTCGATGGAGTCGAAATGCCGGCTCACCTGCGCCACCCGCGCCGGGTCGCCCACAGTCAGAATGGTATCGGAAATATGGTCGGGCAGCAGATTCAGGTGGTAAATCGTGCCGTCGGGGTTCAGGATAAGTTCGGATTCGGGAATCATGGGCAAAGTTCTTGTCTTGCTAGTGCCAAACTAAACGTCATGCTGAGCGCAGCGGAGCGGAGTCGAGGCACCTCTGCCGCTTCGTTGCTAGCATTAGGAGTTAGTTCACCAAGCAAGATGCTTCGACTCCGCTCCGCTGCGCTCAGCATGACGACTAAAAAAAGATGAATTAACCCCGATACGAGGCTAGCCCCTGCGCGGGCGTGTAGTGGTTGCTGATTTTCGGATACGTGCCCGTACCGTCGTAGGGGCGCTTGTCGGGGTGCGTAGCGCAGGTTTCCGAGCAGGCGCCTTGCAGGGTTTCGCCGCAGCTTTCGCAGAGCGGCAGGTGGGCGTTGCAGTGCGGGTTGGCGCAGTTGATAAGCCTGGCCGAGGGCTGCTGGCAGTGGTGGCAGCGCGATATCACGCTAGGGTTCACGCGGTTGACATCAACTGCCACGCGGCCATCGAACACGTAGCACTGGCCTTCGAAGTCTTCGCCGCCCGCCTCAATGCCGTACTTGATAATGCCGCCGTGCAGCTGGTACACGTTCTCAAAACCTTGCTCCAGCAGGAAAGCAGTGGCTTTTTCGCACTTCACGCCGCCGGTGCAATAGGTCAGAATTTTCTTATCCCTGAACTCTTGCAGGCGCTCGACGCGCTCGGGGAAGTCGCGGAAATTCTCGATATCCAGCGTTACGGCATTTTTGAAGCGGCCGAGATTGTACTCGTAGTCCGAGCGCACATCGACCACCACCACGTCGTCGCGGTCCTTCAACTCCTTGAATTCCTGCGGGCTGAGGTGCTGGCCGGTTTTCTCGTGCGGGCGCACGTGGTGCAGGCTGCTGTGCACGATTTCGGGCTTTACCCGCACGTGCAGCTTCTGAAACGCGTGGCTAGCCACCTCATCCACCTTAAACTCCAGCGCCGCAAAGCGCGGGTCGGCCTGCACGGCGGCCATGTAGGCGGCGCACGCCTCGCGGGTGCCCGACACGGTGCCGTTCAGGCCCTCAGCGGCCACGATAATGCGCCCGCGCAAGTCCAGGCCGAGGCACAAGCGGTGGTGCTCGTCGCGAAACTGCTCGGGGTTGTCGAGCGGCGTATAGCAGTAATAAAGAAGGACTTGATACATTTTTCAATTAAAAATTATGAATTAGAAATTATGAATTGAGGCCTGAGCCACTCACTTTTTATGTGGCAAACAGCTATTTTTAATTCATAATTTTCAATTTCTAATTTAAACCTTAGCCGCCGGGTTGCCGAATACCGTTTGGCCGGCCGGCACATCGGCCACCACCACCGAGCCGGCGCCTACGCGGGCCTTGTCGCCTACTTTCACACCGGCTACCAGCACGGCGCCCGCGCCCACAAAGGCATTAGCGCCCACGCTAGCCCCCACGCCTACCTGGGCGCCGCTGCCCAGTTGGGCGTAGTCGCCCACGGTAGCCTGGCCTTCCACCACGGCATTGGGGCCAATCAAAACCCCCTCGCCAACCTTAGCATTAGCAGCCACCACGACATTGGGGCCCACGTAGTTGCCGTGCCCCAGCTCGGCGTGCGGCGACACGCTGGCGCGCTGGTGAATGCTGTTGACGGGCACCACTTCGTACTCCTCGCGCAGCATCTTGGTGAGGCTGCGGCGGCTGGCGGCATCTTCGGTAGCCACGAAGACTTCGCACTTCTTGCCCAGCAGCTTCAGCAGCTCGCCGTCGTCGGTGTTGCCCATCACGGGTACGTCGAGCAGCTCGGTGTTGTGCAGCTTGGGCTCATCGTCGAGCAGGCAGTACACCACCACGTCGTTTGATAAGAAAGCATCCAGCGCGGCAGTGCCCACGGCTTGCGCGCCGAGAATGATAACAGGGTTTTCCATAAGTAGGCAAAGGTACGAACAGGGCTACGGAAGGCGAGCCGCCTGGCTGGCCCGGGTGCCGCTGCCGCTCAGAGCCCCAGCTTCTTTAACAAGCCACGGGCGTAGTCGTTTTGCAAAACCAGCAGCAGCAGCCACGGCAGCAGGGCCACGCGGTAGCGGCTCAGGGTGCCCAGGTTGGGCGTGCTCAGGCCGATAAAGGCGGCCAGCAGCAGGCAATACAGCCCTAGCACTACCACCAAAGCCACCGGCAGCCGGCCCGCCCGGCCCCGCCCGGCCGCTACCAGCGCCAGGCCCAGCAGGGTGCACAGCAGGGCGTTTTCCAGCCCCACGCCTACGTACTGCAACCGGGCCGACTCGCCGGGCCAGGGCCGCACCAGCACCTGCGCGGCGGCCAGCGGCGCGTGCCGCACGAGGCCCGCCGGCGTGGGCTGCCAATCGGCGTATTCGAGGTGCGGCCGGCCCGCCGAGGTGCGCAGGCCATAGCGGTAGTTAGCGCCTACCTCCCGGCTGAAGTAGCTGAGAGCCACGTGCTGCCCCCCTAGCGCCAGCGCCCCCCCGCTTGCCAGGGCCAGCCCCAGCAGCAAGCCACCAACCTGGGCCAGCCCACTGCGCCCCAGCCAGTGCCGCCGGGTGGCCAGGCGCACGGCCGCCAGCGCCAGCAGCCCCCCGAGCAGCGGCAGCGCAAAGAAATACCGCATCCGCACCATCAGCCAGGCTAGCAGGAGGAAAAGCGCCGCCCGGCCCACTGCCGGCCAGAAACGCGGCCGGTCCTCGCCATAAAGGGTGGGCAGCGCCAGGGCTACCAGGCCCGCCCCGGCCCCCACCACCAGCGTTTCTTTAGTGAAGCCGGCCGTCCACCACACTACCGAGGGCCAGGCCAGCCAGGCCACGCCGGCCGCCGCCGGGGCCAGCCGAAACGTTTGGCTGACTGCCCGCACCACGGCCCAGCAGGCTACAAAGGCCAGCAAACTGAGGTACAGCCCGTTCAGCCACAGCGCGCCCCCCGAGGCAATGCTCAGCAGCGCCAGCACTTTGTAGTAGAAGAGCGTACCCGACCATTGATAGAAAGCAATGTGCTGGCTACTTACCTGAAAGCTAGCGCCTTGCAGCGTGGCCCACACCTGGCCAGGCCGTTCCCGGAAAAAAGCTCCCAGCAGCCGGCTCCACTTGGCCGCGCCCACCAGGTCGGGGCTGGGCCACTGGCTGCTGATGGCCGTGAGCAGCAGCCGCCACCCCAGGGCGGGCAGCAGCCAGCGGCGCAGGGGCGGCCCAGCCCGGTGGTATTCGCCCCGCAGCCAATAAGCGAACGTACTGGCCAGCAGCCCGTTCAGCAGCACCATTACGAGCAGCCTCATTGCACGATGCGCAGGCGGGCCTCTGCCCCACCCACCAGCCGCCCGCCAATGGCGCAGTGCAGGCAGCGCCGGGGCTGGCAGTAGCCTTTGTGCAGGGCTAGCAGCCCCTGCGAATCGGCCGCCGTGCGGTGCTCGAAGCCCAGGTCGGCGTAGAGGTCGGTGTATTGGTTGTGCTCGGCCGGCAGCTCGGTGAGGAGTGCCACGCTGCTTTCGACCAGCGCCGGCTGGCCCACGTGGCGGGCGTAGGCCACGCGCAGGGGCACCACTACGTTGATAATCAGCAGGTCGATACTGCTCTTACCCAGGGCGGGCACTTTGCCGGCCCGGCCGGGCCGGAAGTGCTGCCGCCAGTAGTCGGGCGCCGGGGCGCCGGCAAAAAACTCGCTCAGCGCCGCCACGCTGCCCGCCGTGAGCAGGGCATCGAACAGGGCCGGGCGCCGGTGCAGCAGCCCCACCAGCTGCCCTAGCCGCACGGCCGGAAAATTGGCGGGCCGCAGGCGCAGGTAGTTCCACTCGTGCGGGGCCAGCGCGGCCTCGGCCAGTCCATACTTGTGGCGCAAAAACTCGTGCTCCTGCCGCCGGTCGGCCAAGTAGGTATCGCCGGCAGTTTCCTCGTTTTCCAGCAAAAAGCCGGCTTGGCCGAAGAGTAGCGCTTCAAGCTGGCGCACATCGTGGCGGTGGCGGCGCAGCACGGGCAGCGGCACGGCCTTGGCAAGCCGGGCCAGCGGCTCACTATTTTTCTGAAAGCCGAAGGCCGCCATCAGGGCGTGGTAGGCGGTGGCCTCCCAGTCGTGGCCCAGGTGGGCGTGCAGCTCGGCCAGGGTATCGGCTTTGTGCTCTACGCGCTCCAGCAGAGCGCGCTCGGTCATCATAGTGCGCATTAGCATAGGCACCTGCCCTAGCAGCGGCGCGCAGGGCAACGGGGCGGCCGGGGGCGCGGCCAGCAGGGCCTCGTAGCGGGCCAGCAGGCCGGGGGCCAGGCGCGGGGCTAGGGCCAGCGCCGGAATGAGGCTGCCATTGGTGCGGTGCACGTCGGCATCGGCCGTGAGCACTACGTGCAGCACCACCTGGTCGTACTTGGCATCTACCTGGTGGTTATGCCGTTGCCAGTCGGAAGCGCGCAGGTGAATCTCGACGGCGCCGTTCCACTCCACATCGCCCAGGCGCAGGCGGGCATTCAGGAAATCGGGGCCGGCGTCGGCGTTGCGCTGGCCGGGGCGCAGCACCTGAATTTCCTCGCCAGCCGTCGTGCGCAGGTCTGCCTTGTCAAAGTATTGATGCTGCCAGACGTAGTGGAGGAAATCTTCACGCATATATTATTCGGCTAGCGCTGACAATCTATCCCAACTCATATCATCCCGTAGAATTTCAGCGAAGACAAACGTTTTATCATTCACTGATACATAAGGCTGGAAATAATACTCCGTTTCCTGCGGCAGCAAATGCTTCATTTGTAAGGCGTCCTGCTGTTCAGCTTGTCCATTCGGCCGATAAAGAACGTCTGTACAAACTACTCCTCCTAGAATGGACTTAAACTTTAGTCTAACTTTTACTACTGCTTCTAAGGCTACTGTTAATTCTCTTGCGTCAGGATGCTCCTCTTCCCAATCCAATATTAGTTGGCGCACATGGCCTTCATTGTCAAGAATAACTGCAAATGGCAGCAAGCCTCCTGTTTCACGCATGAGATATTGCGCTTGCTCTGAAACAATTTTAATAAGCCTCAATCTTTCATCCATCCTGCAAGGATAATGAAAAAGGCCCATTTCTGAAGAAACGGGCCTTTTTGGCTGATTAGTATTAAAACAGACATTCTAGCGCAGGTCCACCACTTTCACGCCCTTGTGGGCGTTCTTGTCAAAGGCAAATGAAGTAGCCGACACCGGCACGTTCGGCTTAAAGTTCTTGAGGGTGAACGTGGTGCGCGTGCCGTTTTTCTTGAACGTCTTCACGCTGTGGATGGCTTTATCGGCCGTGCCCACGATGAGCTGCACCTTAAACACGTCGTTTTTGCGGTCTTCCGGCGATAGCTCGATGAGGTCACTGGCTACGCCGCCATCCTTCAACGACTTCACGTAAGTGTATTTATAGCCTTTCTTGTACATGGTATACATCTGGGCCGGCGACATATCCTGGTTGGTTGGGTCCGACTCCGTGATGTTGACCTCGTTCTCGTTTTTGAGGTACGTCCAAGTCGTTTTGCCATCGTTGATGACTTCCTGGCCGCTGGTAGTGAGGTGGTACTTCTGGCCGCTCACGGTCACATCGCCGGTCAGGTTTTGCTTAAGCTTGGCGGCGGGGTTTTCCAGTGTTTGGGTAAAGCTGGCCTGAAACGACTTGAGGGCCGTGTACTTAGCGCTTACCGCGTCGAGAATTTTTCCGGCTTTGGGGTCTTGCTGAGCGGCGGCGGGCAAGGCGAGGCTAGCGGCCAGCGCCAACAGGGAGAATTGCTTGGTCATGGGAAAGAAAAAGCCCGGCAGTTTGACGCCGGACCAAGCCTGATACGCAAAAGCGGGGCCAAAGATTGGCCGCCCCGGCGAGGTAAAGCGCCGGGGCGGCGGCATTTATTTCGGCAAGGTGTTCAGCAGCTGCTCCAGCTGATACTCATCGGGGATGAGCACGGCGCGGGCCTTGCTGCCCTCAAACGGGCCCACGATGCCGGCCTGCTGCAACTGGTCCATGAGGCGGCCCGAGCGGTTGTAGCCCAGCTTCAGCTTGCGCTGAATGAGCGAGGTAGAGCCCTGCTGGTGCAACACAATGCAGCGCGCCGCTTCGGCAAACATGGAATCGCGCTCGCTGGGGTCTAGCTCTTCCTGGCCGCTGCCCTCGTCGCCGTCGGCGCCGGCCACCTCGGGCAGCAGGTAGGCGTCGGCGTAGCCCTGCTGCTCGCCAATAAAGTCGCAGAGGCGGTCCACCTCGGGCGTGTCGATGAAGGCACACTGCACCCGGATGAGGTCGGAGCCCGCCGAAAACAGCATGTCGCCCTGCCCGATAAGCTGGTCGGCTCCGCCGGTGTCGAGGATGGTGCGCGAATCGATTTTGCTGGTTACCTTAAAGGAAATCCGGCACGGGAAGTTGGCCTTGATAATACCCGTAATGACGTTTACACTAGGCCGTTGCGTAGCCACAATGAGGTGAATACCAATGGCCCGCGCCAGCTGCGCCAGGCGCGCAATGGGCGTTTCGACTTCCTTGCCGGCCGTCATCATGAGGTCGGCCAGCTCGTCGATTACCAGCACGATGAAGGGCAAAAAGCGGTGGCCTTTGCGCGGGTTCAGGCGGCGCTCGATAAACTTGGCGTTGTACTCCTTGAGGTTGCGGCAGCCGGCTTCCTTGAGTAGGTCGTAGCGCCGGTCCATCTCCATACACAGCGAGTTCAGGGTGTTCACCACCTTTTTGGTATCGGTGATGATGGCCTCCTCGGTGTCGGGCAGTTTGGCCAGGAAGTGCCGCTCAATCTTGTTGAAAATACTGAGTTCCACCTTCTTCGGGTCAACCAGCACGAATTTGAGTGTGGCCGGGTGGCGCTTGTAGAGCAGCGAGGCCAGTATCACGTTCAAACCCACCGACTTGCCCTGGCCGGTGGCACCGGCCATCAGCAAGTGGGGCATTTTGGCCAGGTCGGCCACGAAAACCTCGTTGGTAATGGTGCGGCCAAAAGCCACCGGCAGGTCCATTTCGGTACGGGCGAACTTCTCGGAACCCAGCACCGAGCGGATACTCACCATCTCCTTCTTGGTGTTCGGCACCTCAATACCGATGGTGCCCTTGCCCGGAATGGGCGCGATAATGCGAATACCTAACGCGGCCAGGCTCAAAGCAATATCATCTTCCAGGCTCTTGATTTTGGAGATGCGCACGCCCGCCTCGGGCACAATCTCATAGAGCGTAACCGTGGGCCCGATGGTGGCCTTGATGCTGGCGATGGTGATGCCGTAGTGCCCCAGCGTTTCCACGATGCGGTCCTTGTTGGCTTCGAGTTCCTCCTTGGTTACCTGGGCCTTGGCCACGCCGTAGTCGTTGAGCAGCTCCAGGTTGGGGAAGAGGTAGCGCGAGAGGTCGAGCGTGGGGTCATAGTTGACGTCGGGCATGGCGTCGGCATTCTCATCCTCGTCGGCCACGGCCGCGATGGCGGCCCCGGCGTTGGGGTCCAGGTCGTCGCGGCTGGGCACGGTTATCTCCAGCTTTTGGCTGAGCGCGGCCGGGCTGGGGCTAGCCACGGCCGGCGCGGGCAGCGGCCCATCGGCCAGGTCGGCCAGCGAAAGCGGCGTGGGGATGCTAGCCACCATAGGGGCAGCAGGTGCCATTTCGGGCTCGGCCTCGGGCAGCTCGAACGAGAATGCAGGGCCAGCGGCAGCGGCCAGCGGCACCGCTACTACTGGCACAGCCGGAGCAATGGCCAGCGCCGTGGCCGCCGCCGGGCCGGGGCTAGGCGCGGGGTAAACTTCCTCGTCGGCTTCGTCGGCGGGTGCCTCTACCACCTCAAAACTGGTGCTGGCTGGCACCGGTGCCTTAAGGGGGCTAGGGCGCGGAGCAGGCTCAAACTCGGGTTCGCGGGTGGGCACGGGGGCAGCTTCGGGCTCGGGGGCGCGGGATGCAGGCGCTTTGGCCGGGCGGTTGGCTACCGGGGCGGCAGCCGGGCTTTCCTCCTCTATTTCCTCGCCTTCAATGTCTTCGTCATCCTTACCGCTCAGGCTGAGGTTGAGGGTGGTGATGTTGAAGAAAAACACCACAAACATGATGAGCCCGAACGCCAGCAGCAGCACCGTGCCCCAGCCAATGAGCGAATCGAGCCACAGCGCCAGCTCGTAGCCCGCGCCGCCGCTTAGCCAGTCGAGGCGATGGGCCTGCGCCGCACCGGGCAGGCTGGCATCGGCGCCGGGCTGGGCCAGCTGCACCACCACGTAGCCCAGCAACGCGCTGACCCACAGCATAGTAAAGAACCCTAGCGCCAGCACGTAGCTCACCGAGCCCGCCGCACGGCGAAACACAATTTTGTAGCCCAGGAAAAAAACGATTGGGATGAGTGCGTACGATGCCAGCCCGAAGCCCCGGTAAATGAGCTTTTCGGCCAGCCAGGCCCCTAGCAGCCCCAGCCAGTTGCCCGATTCCTGGCCGGCTTCCTTCACCGGCACGCTGCCCAGGGCGGCCACCACGCTCTGGTCGGCGCGCCCGCTCAGCAAAAACGAGGTAAAGGCAATAGTGAGGTAGAGCGAGCCCAGCAGCAGCCCGAAGCCCACGAGCAGGTGAAACCGGCGGTCGCGCACCAGCGCCGTAAGCTGGCTGAGGCCGGGCACCGGGCCGCGTGGCCCGGTGGGCCTGGCGGCGGGCTGGGGCCGGCGGCCAGCGGCGGCGGGGGCCTTGGCGGGGCTGGCGGC
>NZ_JAUQSW010000007.1 GCF_030581075.1 Hymenobacter cheonanensis | reverse complement strand
TGGCAGGCGGTGGTAGATAGCTTTTCGCAGCCCACGATGCTGCAAGCCGATTTTTTCGTGTACCTGCGCGAAAACGAAGCCATTAAGATTGCCGACGTCATTCGCCACCACATTCAGCGCGCCGATGCGCTCGGCCGCTTCACCTAAGTCATGCCCAGCACCCGCCTCTTTCGCTGGCTCGGCTTTGCCCTACTGGCCGCCGCCGTGCTCTATGCCTTTTGGGAAGTGCCCGCCGGCTTCCGGCCCTAACCCGCTTTCGCGATGAAAAACACCGACTTCGTGCTCAAAATCATCGGCCAGCTTTCCGAAAAAGAGCAGCTGGATATCTACCTGCTGCAACGCGATAAACTCATCTACCGCATTCCCTTCCCGCTGCCCGGCCAGCGCCCCGGCGCCACGCCCGGCCGCTACGCCTACGCCACCCCCACCCCTTAATTGCCCCTGTGCCGCCCTGCCATGGCCACCGACGACCACGAAGACATCTTAAATAAACTCAAGGCCTGGGCCGTGCCCGGGCTGGGCGGGGTGGTGATGCTGCTGCTCACGCTGCAAATCAACAGCGCCGTCAAGCGCATGGATGAGGCGATTGAGAAAGTCAACAGCATGACCACCAAAACGGAGGTCGCCAACGCGCAATACGGCTTTCTGGTCGAGCGGGTGAAAAACCTGGAAGATGCCCGCAAGGATGCGGGCGAGGTGCACACGCAGATTTTCAACCGGATGGGCTCGCTGGAGCAGCGCGCCGCGATTAGTGACCAATTCATGCAAACCCACAAGTAAGTTTTTCACCCTTCTCCCTTTTTTCTGCCTTATGCTCACCCGTTTGCTCTGCCGCGTGCGCGGCCTGTTTCGCCGCTGGCTGCCCGCCCTCTTGGCCCTGCTGCTGTGCGCGGCCTACTACCAGTACACCGCCGGCCAGGAGCGGCACCGCGTCGCCCTGGCCGCGGCCGTGACGGCCGGCCGCCTCAACGCCGACTCGCCCGAGGTGGCCAGCGCCCACAACGTGGCCGTGCCGCCCTTCGGGCTGGTGGCCGGCAAGTTCCTCTTCGGCCTGGGCCTGTTCTTCGGCGGGCTGGCGGCCGTGTGGTTCGTCATGCGCTTCGTGGTGCCCGTGCTGCCGCGCTGGGCCACCAAGCAGGGCGGCTACAAGGTAGCCTTCTACACCCTGCCCGATGCGCAGCAGCTGCGCACCTTCAACCTCATCTGGCTGGGCCTGCTGGGCTACTTTGCCCTGTGCGTGCTGGCCGCCTGCCTGGTGTCGTAATGCGTCAGCTTGCTACCTTTTTTGGCGGGCTTGCTATACTTTTTATGGCAAGCTCCGCCCCGGCCCAGGTGGCCCACCGGGCGCGCCCCGGCCAGCCGGCCGCCGTGCTGCAGGTGAGCGCCGGGCGCCTGCGCATTCGCGAGGCCACCGGCCGCAACGACGGCCCCGACGTGGAAGCGGCCCAGCGCGCGGCCGGCGCCCAAAAAGGCGACCCGTGGTGCGGCTGCGAGCAGTTCATGGAGCAAAGGCTCTGCGGGCTGCCCTCGCCCGCCTGGCCGGCCGCCGCCCGCAACTGGAGCCTGGCCAGCTCGCCCCGCACCTACTTCATCCGGGGCCTGCGCGGCTCGCTCGATAGCCTCAGGCCCGGCCACCAGGTCACGTTCTACTACGCCACCCTGGGCCGGGTGGGCCACGTCGGCCGGCTCGTGGCGGCTAGCCGCCCGGTGCGCCGGGGCCGGCCCGCCCGGGGCTGGGTGGTGCGCGCCGGCAACACGGGCACCGGCGGCGGGCGCGACGGGGCCGGCGTGCACGACGTGTGGTACCCGACTTACGAATTGTACGCCGCCGCCAACTGGCTCTACTAACCCCGTGCTGATGAAAACGCTGCTACTCCTAGCCTTGGGCCTACTGCTCACCACCCCCACCCCGGCCCAGCGCCGGCCCCAGGCCTGGCGCGGCTTCAGCGGCCCGGCCTACCTGCCCCGACTGCCCCGCCGGCCTTCCCAACATCGCCTCGACTCGCTGGCCAGTGCCGCCCGCCGGCGGCGCGCCTTATTCACCGCCAAATGAAAAGATACCTACTTGCTACCCTACTCGGGCTCGCCAGCTGCGCCACCGAGCGCGTGCCGCTGGCCACCGACGCCAAAGTCGATTCGGCCCTGGTGGCCGCCGGCATCCCCCCGCTGGCGGTGCACAAGCTCAAGCTCACCGGCCCCGTCACCATGCAGGTCGGGCAGGGCAATAGCAGCTCGACGGTGGGCACCGACAAAACCGGCCAGCGGGCCCAGGCCGTGAGCACCGGCGCCGGCTCCCCCATTCAGGCCAGCCAGAAAAAGGGCGGTGTGCCGTGGTGGGTGTTTGCGTTCGTGGGCTTGGCTAGCATCGCCGGCTGGGAGTGGCTCAGCAGCCAAGTGCCGCTCGGGTGGCTGCGCTGGCGGGCAAGGTGATACGTAAAACTACGTGTTATTGTAAATCAAGTGTTTATACGCTTTTGCCTCACCCAAACCAAGTCGTTCCTTTGTGCTACTCCCGGCTTGCGGAGTGGGCGGATGCCGAAAAGCCCCCACAGAGTAGGCACACTTTACAAGCTAGTAACGATGGCAGATTCGATAGAAATCAGAAACCACCTGCACGCGCAGACGGTAGTCACCACTGTCGCGAGTTCACACCCCCCGAAAACCGAGTCCACCCTACCTGGCGGAAGCAGCACCATTCCCTACCCAGTGGCAAACGACCAAGAGCGTACCATAACGCTTATTTTCGCCCAGCCTGGTAATGTTGTCATTACGCTTGCTTCTGTTATAGAATCGTAAAATTTTTCTTCCTGTGATAGGCCAAAGCTGCCATAGCAGGCAAAAACCCTAGCCAGCCGGCTGGGGTTTTTCTTTGCGCCCATGACCCACTATGCCTTCCGCCTGCTCCCGTCCGTGGTGCAGCTCTACTGGGTGCTCCATTACGGCACCTCCCTAGCTTAGCACTGGGACGAGGAAGCAGCATCAACCGCTAGTACGCGGCCAAGAAGGGTCAGCGCGTCTTCGGCAAGGATGATGTAGCGTGCTGGAATTGTAAGTAGTTCCGGCGGGCCACGCACATACGCACGCACATAGAGCATTAAAAAACCCCCTCAGTGAGCTACTGAGGGGGTTTTAGCGGAGAAGGGGGGATTCGAACCCCCGGTAACCTTTAGAGCTACGGCAGTTTAGCAAACTACTGGTTTCAGCCACTCACCCACTTCTCCGTGCGGGTGGTTTGCCAAGGCCCTGGTGGCCTTAGCGGCTGCAAATATACAGCGAATGACCACATTTTCTATAAAATTTTCGAAGTTTTTAAGGCTGCCCGGTGCAACTGCCTGCTACGAAAGCTGCTGCGTGCGCGGCTTAGGGAGCGCCTTCCTAGCTTTGCACCCTCGCAGCCGTCCTTTGCGCGCATGTTTAGCTGGGCCTATCCTGATTTTATGCTGGCCGCCGCCGGGCTGGCGCTGCTCGGGCTGCTACTGGTGGCCTACACCCGGCGCACGGCCCGGCTAAGCCGGCGCCTGGGGCTGGGCGCAAGCCGGCTGGCCTGGAAGCTGCCGCTGCGGCTGGTGGCGGGCGCGCTGCTGCTGCTGGCCTGGCTAGGGCCGGCGCTGGGCGTGCGCCAGCAGGCGGTGCGCAGCAGTGGCCAGGATGTATGGCTGCTCGTAGATGTATCGCGCTCGATGGATGCCGCCGATGTGGCCCCCACCCGCCTGCTGCGCACGCAAGCCGTGCTGGGCGAGCTGGCCGCCGCGTTTCCGGCCGACCGGCTGGGGCTCATCGTTTTCGGCGCGCAAGCCTATGTGCAGTGCCCGCTCACCTACGACCAAGCTTCCCTGCAATTATTCATTAACACCCTCAGCACCAAGCTTACGGCGCCGGGCCCCACCACGCTGCGGGCTCCGCTTGACCTGCTGCTGAGCCGGCTAGCCCCCACGGGACCGGGCAACGCGCCGCCGCGCGCCGTGGCGGCCGTGCTGGTGAGCGATGGCGAGGACTTTGGCGAAAACCTGGAGCCGGTGCTGCGCACGCTGGGCCGCACCGGCGCCCGGGTGTACACGGTGGGCGTGGGCACGGCCGCGGGCAGCCCGGTACCCGCCCCGGGGGCCAAAACCAGCCTGCGCGACGGCCAGGGGCGCCCCGTGGTGAGCCGCCTGCGCGAAGGGCCCCTGCTGCAGGTAGCCGCCCAAACCGGCGGCCAGTACGTAGCCCTGAACGACCGCGAAAACGGCCTGCCCACCCTGCTCACAAGCCTGCGCAACCTACCCCCCACGGCGGGCGCGGCCACCACCCGCACCGTAGCCGTGGCCGATAACCGCTACCGCTACCCGCTGGGCGCTGCCCTGGTACTACTGCTGCTTGACAGCCTGTTAACCGTGCGCGTGCTGCGCCTTGAGCTATGAGAAGCTGGCTGCTTTACCTACTGCTGCTGAGCAGCGGCCCGCCGGGCTGGCAATGGCTGACGCGGGTGCGCGAGCACAACGGGGCGCAAGCGCAGGCGCAGGCTGCCCTGCGCGCCCACCGGCCCGCCGAGGCGGTGTATTATTTTCAGCGGGCGGTGGCCCTGGCGGGGCGGGGCGGCCCTGGCCCGGCGCTGCTCTTGAGCCTGGGCCAGGCGCAGCAGCAGGCCAGCCAGCTTGGCGCCGCCCAGGCCACGTATGGCCGCCTGCTAGCCCCTGCCGTACCCACGGGCATTGGTAGTGTGGCCCGGCAGCAGCTAGCCGGCTTGCTGGCGCAACAGCACCAGGTGGCTCAGGCCGTGGGCCTGCTGCGCCAAGCCCTACGACTAAACCCAACCAATGCCACGGCCCGCTACAACTATGAGCTACTGAGCCAGTACCTGGCCGGCCAGCGACCCGATAACCCTGACCTGCCCCCCCCGGGGGGGGCTAGCCCCCCCCCGCCCAGGCAGCCCAACCGGCCCGACTCTACCCAGCGCGAGCGCCAGGGCCGCAGCCCGCAGCCCGCTGAGAAAGCTGGCGCCGACCACCCCGGCCAGGCCCCCGACCCTAGCCCAGCTGCGCCCGCCGGGCCCGCCGGCGCGCCGCAGCCCAATAGTGCCGGCCAGCCCGACCGCCAGCGACCCACCTCTGCCGCCGGCAGCAGCGCAGCCGGGGGCTTCCGGCCGGGCGCCGGCGAGCGCCAGCCCCTGCCCAGCGGTACTGCGCCCGGCCGCCAGCGCGGCCTCGATGCCGGTACCACGGCTAGCGGCTCCGATGCCCCGGCGGGCCAGGGCCGGCGCCCCGGCACTGAGGCGGCTACCAGTAGCGACTTGCAGCTTCAAACCCAGCGCGAGCGCCTCAAGGCCATGAACCTGACGCCCGCCCAGGCCCAGCAAGTGCTGGAGGCCCTGCGTGAGAGCGAGCAGCAGTACCTACAGCAGCGCCCGCGCCAGCAGCAGGGCCCGCCGCCCGCGCCCGGCCAGCCTACCTGGTGAGCCGACCGCAGCGGGCGCCGTACTTTTGGGCTACGAACGAAGGTTTGTTAGTTTTTGGTTGGCTGCGCGCCGGGCCGCCCGGCTGGGTGGCTGCTGGCCCGTTGGTTTTCTTCGCTTTTTCTTCCCACCCCACCCCTCTTATGCAAGTAAAAGAAGTAGTTATCGTAGCCGCCGTGCGCACGCCCATCGGCTCATTTGGCGGGGCACTAGCCTCGCTATCGGCCACCGAGCTGGGCGCCATTGCCCTCAAAGGCGCCCTCGACAAAGCCGGCGTGGACCCCGCGCTGGTTGAGCAGGTAATTATGGGCAACGTGATTTCGGCCAACCTGGGCCAGGCACCCGCCCGCCAGGCCGCTAAAAAAGCCGGCCTGCCCGATACCGTGGAGTGCACCACCGTGAACAAGGTGTGCGCCTCGGGCTCGAAGGCCATTATGTATGCTGCCCAGGCTATTATGTTGGGTCAGGCCGAGGTTATTCTGGCCGGCGGCATGGAGAGCATGAGCAATGTGCCCTACTACCTCGATAAGGCGCGCTTTGGGGCCAAGTATGGGAACGGCCAGATGATTGACGGGCTCGTGCGCGACGGCCTCTGGGACCCCTACCACGACTACGCCATGGGCAACGCCGCCGATGCCACGGCCCAGCACTACGGCATCACGCGCGAGGAGCAGGATGCCTTCGCCCGCCAGAGCTACGAGCGCAGCGCCGCCGCCGCCCAGGCCGGCAAAAAGAAGGACGAGATTGTGCCCGTCACCATTACGGTACGCGGCAAAGACACCGTGGTGAGCGACGACGAGGAGTACACCAAGGTGCAGTTTGAGAAGATGCCGGGCCTCAAGCCGGCCTTCACCAAGGAAGGCACCGTGACGGCCGCCAACGCCTCGACGCTCAACGACGGCGCCGCCGCCGTGCTGCTCATGAGCCGCGAGAAGGCCGACGCGCTGGGCATTAAGCCGCTGGCCCGCATCCGCGGCTTTGCCGATGCCGAGCAGGCGCCCGAGTGGTTTACGACCACGCCGTCCATTGCCATTCCGAAGGCCTTGAAAAACGCCGGCCTCGAAGCCAAAGATGTTGATTTCTACGAAATTAACGAAGCGTTTTCGGTCGTGTCGCTGGCCAATAACAAGCTCCTCAATCTCGAAGGCACCAAGGTAAATGTGTACGGTGGCGCCGTGAGCCTGGGCCACCCGCTAGGGGCCTCGGGTGCGCGCATCGTAACCACGCTGCTGAGCGTGCTGCAGCAGGAAGGCGGCAAAATCGGCGTTACCGGCATCTGCAACGGTGGCGGCGGGGCTAGCTCCATCGTGCTCGAAAAGCTGTAAGCACGAGGCTTTTACGCGCTCTTCGCAAAACGTCATGCTGCCCAACGTGCAGCAACGTGCCCGCACTGCTAGGATTACAAATTCTAACGTTGCGAGCACGATGCTGCACGTTGGGCAGCATGACGTTTTTTCTCAGCAGAGGATGTCGTTTTAGGTACGAACCTTGCAAACCGAAGTAAGGCGCTAGCCAAACTTTTTCATCCTGGCGGGCCTTTGCGCTAAAAAAGACGCGGTCGGCGTTGTACCTCCCTATGCGATACCTGTTGCTTTTACTACTGCTGCCGCTGGCTAGCCAAGCTCAACGCTCGCAGCGCGTTACGATTTATTTCGACTCGACCAAGATTCATCCGCACGAGATTTTCCGGGCTCTCGTGGGCCAGGATACGGTGATGAATGGCCCCTACAAACGCTTCTATCCCAACGGCCGCCTCGAAGCCCAGACGCGCTACACCGATGGCAAGCGCGACTCGGTGTACGTGGAGTTTCACGCCAACCGGGGGCGGCGGCTGGAGGCTACCTACGTGGCCGGCGTGCGCCAGGGCCCGTTCAAAACCTACTACGCCGATGGCAAGGTGGCCCAGGTGGGCACGTTTGTGGAGGATGAGCCCGACGGGCCGCTCACGACCTACTTCCCCACCGGCGAAATAAAGCTGCAAACCACCCTGGTGAAGGGCCAGCCCAACGGCGCCGTGCGCGAGCTGTATGCCAGCGGCCAGGCCGCCGCCGAGGTCACCTACGCCAACGGCCAGCCCAACGGGCCAGTGAAATTTTTCTACCCTAGCGGCAAGGTGCAGAGCGAGGGCACGCTGCGCAACGGCCTGCTGGCCAGCTCTTACAAAACGTATTACGAAACCGGCCAGCTCGAAAGCGAGACGGTGATGAACGAGCAAACCGGCAAGGGCAGCTACCGCGCGTACTACCCCACCGGCCAGCTCCAGACGGAGGGCACCTATGCCCCGGCCGCCGTGCGCGAGCGCCAGGTGACCAACAAGCTCGGCGACGACCTCACCAAGCGCGTGGCCCCGCGCACCGGCACGGCGGCCCTCGATGGCCCGGCTACCTCGTACTATGAAAGCGGCAAGGTGCGGGGCAAGACTACCTACCGCCTGGGCGTGCCCACCGGCCACGCCGTGGTGTACTTCGAAAACGGCCAGCTGAAGGAGGAAACCGACTACGCCGCCCAGGGCCGCGACCGCAAAGTGACGCGCTACTACGACGCCGCCGGCCAGCCCCGCCAGGCCGAGGAGCAGTACAAAAACAACCGCCCCGCCGGCACCTGGCGCGAGTTTTACCCCGATGGCAAAACCCCGCGCCAGGTTGAGGCCTACGGCCCCAATGGCAAACTCACGGGCGAGCGCCTCACGTATTTTGATACGGGCAAGGTGCAGATTCGCCAGGCGTTTGATATCAACGGCCTGCAAACCGGGCTAGGCCAGGAGTACTACCCTAGCGGCCAGGCGCGCAAGGAGGCCAACTACCTGAAAGGCTTGCTAGCCGGCGACTTCCAGGAGTTTCACGACGACGGTAGCCCGGCCGTGAAGGGCCAGTATAAGAACGGCAAGCAGAGCGGCGAGTGGACGTACTACAAGGCCGACGGCCACAGCATCGAGCGCCAGGTAACCTACCGCGACGGCCGCCCCCAGGGCACCGGCACCCGCGCCAAGCTCAACGGCAAGCCCTACGTGCCGAAGAAAAAGTAGCCTAGGCGCTGGCTTGTGCCCGGGCGCAACGAGGCGCAGCAGGAGCTAAATTCCAGGGGGTTAAAAGTCAGGTTATCAGCCCTGCTTTCGGCTGATAACCTGACTTTTATTGGTTTCATGCCCTGCTGCGCGGCGTCCTTTGCGAGGCAAAATAGCCGGGCGCGGGCTTGTCCTGCTTCGCTAGCTTAGCTGGCGCGCTGGCCACTGTGGCGGCGCCCTAGCCCCTAGCTTCATGCCCCAGCTTTACCTGCCACCCGTCGCGCACGGCGCCTACTATTATCAGCTAGCCCAGCTGGCAGCCTTTGGGCTATTTGTGGGGCTGTTGCTGGGCCAGGGCTACCGGCGCGGCTACCCCTGGCGGCAGTGGCTGCCCCTGGTGGCCGCCGCCACCCTGGCCCTGATGCTGGGCTGCCAACTGGTATTTTTACCCACGGGTGAATGGCTGGCCTGGCTGCGGGGCGATGCGGCTGTGGCGCACGCCCTGGCCCACGGGCCGCGCTCGGTGGTGGGCGGCGCGGCGGCCAGCCTGCTGGTCGTGCTGGTGTTGCGGCGGGCGCTAGGCTTCCGGGGCTGGGCGGTACTCGATGCCTTTGCCGGGCCGCTGTGCTGGGCCCTGGCCGTGCAGTGCGTGGGCTGCGCGCTGGTGGGCTGCTGCTGGGGCGAAGTAGCCGCGCCGGGCACCCTGGGGGTAAGCTTTGGGCCGGGCACCCTGCCCTATTTGGCGCAGCAGGCGCAGGGGCTGCTGCCCGCTGGCGCGGCCCACGCGCTGCCGGTGGTGCCCACCCAGCTCTACCAATTGCTACTGTGCGGCGGCGTGGGCCTGGGGCTACACGCGCTGCGCCATCGGGCGGCCAGCTGGCCAGGCGGTAGCCGCTACTTGTTGGCCATGAGCTTATTGTGCCTGGGGCGCCTGGGCATTGAGTTTTGGCGCGACCCGGCCGGCGAGCCACTGCTGAGTGCCTCGCTGGCCGTGGCTGGCTTTTCGCTGCTAAAAATTCAGTGGCTGTTGCTGCTCGAAGGGCTGGCCCTGCTCGGTGGCTGGGCCTGGCTGGTGCGCCGCCGGGCGGTGGCCGCTAGCCCGTACTTAGTGCCAGTGCCAGCCATCCACTCGGCGCTGGTGGCGCTGGGCTTGCTGGGGCTGACGGCACATTTCGGCAGTGGCCTGCTCGCGGCTTCTGAGGTACTGACGCTGCAACTGCTGCTGCTGCTCGTGCTACTGGCCGAGGCCCGCACCTGGCTGCCGCGCCTAAGCTGGGCTTTGCCGCGCCTGGCGGGTGTGCCGCTGGCCGCGCTGTTGGGCGCCGGGCTGCTGCTAGCCACCGCCCAGGCGCCGGCGCCGCAGCAAAACCCGCCCGCCCCAGACCAAGCCGCTACGTCGCACTTCACCCTGAGCGGGGGCCTGCTGGGCAATTACCACGATGCCGACGAAACGTATGCCAACAATCCCGGCAGCTGCGGGGGCAGCACTCGCTACAACACGTACCAGCAGGTGCGGGCAGGGGGCGGCGAGGCGGCCTACACCCGCACCAACGCGGCTGTGCAGACTACTGTTGGCGCGGGCATCTGGCTGGGAACGCAGCATATAGGCGTACACTTGCCAGCCTACAATGCTCCTTTTACCGTTCATGCCGACACGACCCTCAGCTATAACCTGGCCGACGTGCACTTTTACGTGGAGCAGGAGCGGCAAATTCCCAACATCGGCTTTGCAGTGGCCTACCGGCTGGGGCTGCACGCGGGCTCGCTAGGTCACTACAGCTATTATACCGATACTCACTCACGGGATAACAATACGTTTGCCCCCGAGGGAATGCTGCGCGTGGGCTTCCCGCGCGTGGCGTACTTGCAGGGCGACGTTGGCTACGGCGCCGAAAACGCCCTCGGCGCTTACACCACCCGCCTGGCGCTGGGCTCGGGGCTGGGGCAGCTGCACGGCAGCCAGCTGCTGGTGGGCTACGCTAACTCGGCCCACTACCCTAGCCCCAACCTGGCCTTCGCTAGCGCCAACCTGCGCCTGCCCGCCAGCACCGGCCTGGGCGCCCTCAGCCTGGAGCCCTACTTCGCCACCGACTTCGACCGCCACAACATCTTCAGCCTGAAGCTGCACTACCAGCTGGGCCGCTAGCCCGGCCAGCGCGCCTGTGGCATTGGCAGGCCACAGGCGCACTAGCCAAACACCGGCACCACGCGCCCTTCCTCTACCTTCAGCGCAGCGTCGTACTTCTTGCCGGTTTTGGCCGAGAGGAAGCCCTTGATAACGCCTGTTTCGCCGCGGCGCAGCAGCTGGCGTAGCTGCGTGTCAGTCAGCTTCTTGCCGCCCCACTCGAAGGGCACCCGAAACTGACAGTCTTCCCGAAAGCGCGAGCAACCGAAGGCGCTACTGCCTTTCAGCATGGTGCCGAGCTTGCACACCGGGCACGGAATCTGGCCGGGGTCGGTGGCGGTGGTGGGCTTGCTTTCGGCGGCGGGCACCAGCTCGGGCGTCAGGTTGGCGTCGAGCACCAGCGCGCCGTCGAGCTTCTCGCCCGCGCCCGTTATAAAGCCTTTGATGAGCTGCGTGCGGCCCTTGGCAAACAGGCGTTGAACCTGCGAATCGGTCAGCTTTTTGCCCAGAATCTCGGCCGGCAGCCGAAACTGGCAGCCCTCCCGAAAGCGCGCGCAGCCAAACGCCGTTTTGCCCCGCAAAATGTGGCCGGTTTTGCAGGCCGGGCACGTGCCGAGGCCGGCCGTGGCGGGCGGCCCGCTAGCCTTGGCGCCGTTGGTAGCAGCCGGCTGGCCGTTGGCTTTTGGCGGGCTAGCGGTGGCCGCGGGCGCGGCGCTCATGGCCGAGGTCGAGGTGACGGCCCGGCCGCTACGGTCGGTTTTTACTTCCTGCACCATCTCGCGCACCAGGCCTTTTAGCTCGTCCAGAAACTGGTCAGACGGTAGTTCGTTGCGCTCAATCTGGCGCAGCTTTTTCTCCCACTGGCCGGTAAGCTCCGCCGATTTCAGGGTCGGATTAGCAATCAAGCCAATCAGTTCGACGCCGGTGGGCGTGGGCAGCAGGCGCTTTTTATCGCGGCGCACATAGTTGCGCTTAAACAGCGTTTCGATGATGGCGGCGCGGGTACTGGGGCGGCCAATGCCGTTTTCCTTCATGGCCAGGCGCAGCTCGTCGTCGTCGATGTTGCGGCCGGCCGTTTCCATGCCGCGCAGCAGGCTGGCCTCGGTGTAGTCCTTGGGCGGCTGGGTCATCTTGCTTTCCAGCCGCGGCTGATGCGGGCCGCTTTCGCCCTTCACGAAGCTCGGCAGCACGGTGCTCACCACGTCGTCGTTGTCTTCGGCGCCAGTGGCCGCCTTGTCACTACCGGCGCCGGCCGGGGCAGCGGGCTTGGGCGCCGCCTGCTGGCTAGGGTCGCCGTAGACCACGCGCCAGCCGGGACTCAGAATCTGGCGGCCGCGCACCCGGAAGAGGAAGCCCGCCGCCTCGGCCAGCACGGTGGTGTTGCTCACCTCGCAGTCGGGGTAAAAGGCGGCGATGAAGCGGCGCACGATGATGTCATACACGCTGTTTT
The DNA here is from genome assembly GCF_030581075.1 of Hymenobacter cheonanensis. Classification (GTDB taxonomy): domain Bacteria; phylum Bacteroidota; class Bacteroidia; order Cytophagales; family Hymenobacteraceae; genus Hymenobacter. Next base: position 270,364 of record NZ_JAUQSW010000007.1, on the reverse strand, counting down.
CCATGCCACCGCCCGGCCCGCCGCTACCAGTCGGGATAATGGCGTGGTGGTCAGTTACCTTGTTGTTGTTGAATACCTTAGGCGTTTTCGGAATCTTCTTTTCCAGCAGCGGCCCGGTGAGGTTGGCGTAGCCAATTCCCTTCAAAATACCCGGAATTTTGGGGTACACGTCGTCGGGCAAAAATGTGGTGTCCACGCGCGGGTAGCTCACGGCTTTCTTCTCGTAGAGGGCCTGCACAATCTTGAGGGTATCCTCGGCCGAGAGGCCTAGCTGGTTGTTGCACTGCACTTGCAGCGCCGTGAGGTCGAAGAGGCGCGGTGGTGATTCGCGGCCCTTCTTAATCTCCACATTGGTGACCGTAAGCGGCGCAGGCTTCACCGTGGCCAGGGCCTGGTTGGCCTCGTCTTCCTTCACGAAGTAGCCTAGCGCGCGCAGGCGGCTCTGCTCGTCGGGGGCATCCTGGGCTTCCTTTTGCTCGGCCTCGGTGTTGATGCGCGTGAAGGTGGTGTTGCGGTATTCGGTCTTCAGCACCCAGTAGGGCTCGGGCTTGAAGTTGGCAATTTCGTGGTGGCGGGCCACGAGTAGGGCTAGCGTGGGCGTTTGCACCCGCCCGATGCTCAGCAGCTGCTTATCCTGGTAGGTGGTGTATTTGAGGGTGAAGAGGCGCGTGGCGTTCAGGCCCAGCAGCCAGTCGCCCACGGCCCGGCTGCGCCCGGCCTGGTAGAGGCTGTCGAACTCCTTGCCGTCGCGCAGGTTCTGAAAGCCCTGGCGGATAGCTTCTTCGGTGAGCGACGAAATCCACAAGCGCTTCACCGGCTTGCGGCACTTGGCTTCGTGAATAACCCAGCGCTGAATAACCTCGCCCTCCTGCCCGGCGTCGCCGCAGTTGATGACCTCGGTGGCCGCGTCGAGCAGGCGCTTAATGGTGTTGAACTGCTTCACCACCCCGTCGTCGCGGCGCATAAGCTTGATGCCGAACTGCTCGGGTATCATGGGCAGGTCGTGGAGGCTCCAGCGCTTCCACTCGGGGCGGTAGTCGTCGGGCTCCTTGAGCTGGCAGAAGTGGCCAAACGTCCAGGTGACCTGGTAGCCGTTGCCCTCGTAGTAGCCGTCCAGGCGCCGGTCGGCCCCGATAACCTGGGCAATTTCGCGGGCCACGCTGGGCTTTTCGGCAAGACACACCTTCATCGCAGATTTAACAGATTTCGCGGATACGCCCGCTGCGCGGGCTGGCTACGCTTATAGACAAAAATACGCAGGGAAAAGGTCGGGAGGGCGTTTGTATGGGTAGCTGGCGCTAGGGCTTGGGGGTGATGTGCACCGTACAGGCACAGCGGAAGCCCAGCCACGGCTGCGGCTGAGTGTAGGAGAAGTTGGCTTGCACAGCGCACTCCTTTATCGACTGTTTGAAGGAACCACCTTTGGCTATGCCACGCTTAGCAGTCAATTCAGCCACGTTACCAATCATATTGAATAAGCCATACTTATTAGGCGAGTGCTCAAATACAAAATCTGGTATCAACTGCTTAGGATTACCTGTGTTCCACCACTGACCAGGACAAAAGAAGGGCTGCCCGGTAGCCTCAAAATACACATTTTCCTGCACGGTGAATTCCATTCTTAGTATGGCGCTGGCTTGCTGCCCCGGCAGCTTTGCGGCAGCCAGGCAGGCAGCAGCCTCTTTCGGCTTGCAAAGTTGCTCGCGGTACTGGCGGCTGCCGTGCACTGCCGGGTGCACTACACCCAGCGGGTGCTTAGCCAGGTCGAGGCCACCGGCCGCAGCTAATTCCCATTCTTGTATAGTAGGCAGCCGGTATACTACCCGAAAATCGTAGTTTCGCAGCCTGGCGTGCTTGCTCAAATAGTCTTCCGAGTGCAGTATGCGATTGACTGCAGCCGTGCGCCACTGGCAGTAATGAATGGCTTGCGCATATGTAATGCCGACTATTGGCAGGTAGGTAACACTTGGGTAGGTTGAGCGCAACGCAGCCATAGAAAATTCGTCTCCGTCCCAGTTTGGCTTCATGCAATACTGCACGTCGGCAGGGTTGGGCTGCTGCGAGCGGTAAAGGGCCGCACTAGAGTCTTTTTGCAGAAAGTGCAGGTACTCGGCCCAATGAATGTTCGTTATCTCAGTCTCATCCAGCCACAGGCTGTCACCGATGGGCACCGTGCCCGGCGGGCTCACCAGTCGGGCTAGCTTTTGGTAGTCGCTCTGAGCGCGGCCGGTGCGGGGGAGCAGGCCGCCCAGCAGCACCAGCCAATAGAAAAAGTAGTGCTTCATGCCACCAAAACTACGCGGCCAGCGGGGTGCCCCGACGGCCTATTCCACGAAATAGTTGGGCCGTAGCTTGTCGGCTAGCCGGTGTGGTAGGCGGTGTGCCTGCCAGGCGGCCATGGCTTAGCGCTCGTGGCGGCGGCTGTACTGGCTATAGAACAGCGGCTTGGCAATTAGCGCCCCAATAAGTACTGGCGTGAAGCCAATTAATCTTAGTGCGGCACCATCGTAAGATTCGTACTTCCTTAGGCCTAGGCTACGGCCAGCACAAACACGCCGCCAGCGCTCAAACTGCACCCGTGGCCGGCTGCGCGGCGCAGCCGGCCACGGGTGCAGTTTGAGCGCTGGCTGGGCCGGCGGCCAGCAGCAGGCCCGCGAGGAATAGAAAGGGTTTCATAGCGCAGAAAGAATGATGGGGCGAAGTACGCCGTCCTTTTTTGCGCTACCTAATACGAATCGAACCGGCTAAAGTCAGATTATTTCCAATATAAATTACTGAAAATCATTCATTAATAGTACGTATTTTCTCCTGCTAGAGTCTGTCCCGACCAACATTATACCTGCGAGTGGGCTAGCCGACGCCTCGGCAGCTAGCCTACTCGCTTTTGCTGCGAGGTGATGAGCACCACCGAGCCCACGATAACGGCCGCGCCCACCAGCATCTGGGGCGTCAGCTTTTCGCCCAGCATGGCCCAGCCCAGCAGCACCGCCACTACGGGGTTGACGTAGGCATACGTGGCCACCCGCGCCGGTGGGGCGTGCTTCAGCAGCCAGCTGTAGGCTGTGAAGGCTACCAGCGAGCCAAACACCACCAGGTAGCCCCAACCCAGCCACGCCGCCAGCCCAAAGCTGCCCGGCTTCAGCCCCCGCCACTCGCCGGTGGCCGTGCCCAGCAGCAGCAGCAGCGTGCCGCCGGCCAGCATTTGCATGCCCGAGGCCAGCACCGCCGACTTGGGCACCGGCGAGCGCAGCCCGTAGATGGAGCCCGCCGCCCAGCTAAACGCCGCCAGCAGCACCAGCCCCACGCCGCCCAGCTGCGCGCGGCTAGCCCCGGCGCCGGCCGTAAGCTGCTCGCCTACCAATAGATATACGCCCCCGAAGCCCAGCAGCAGCCCCAGCACCACGCGCCCGCTGGGCCGCGCCTGCCCCAGCCACCACCAGCCCAGCAGCACCACCCAAAAGGGCTCGCTCGCTACCAGCAGCGCGGCCAGGCTGCTGGGCAGGTTGCGCTCGGCTAGCACCACCATGCCGTTGCCGCCCACCAGCAGCAGCGCTCCCACTACCAAGCTCGTGCGCCACTGCGCCCAGGTGGGCCGCTCGTAGCCGGCCGAGGCGCGGCCCGCCAGGGCCAACATGCTGCCCGCCACCACAAACCGGGCGCCCGCCATCAGCAAGGGCGGCATGGTCACGATGGCGTACTTGATGGCCAGGTACGTGGAGCCCCACAGCAGGTATACGGCCGCGAAGGCAGCCACAAGCAGCCACAGCGGCGGCTTGGAATCAGAAGCAGTTACTTTACTCATCCTCATTTTTTCTCCGAGCGGGCGGGCGCGGGTGACGCTAATTTTTTGACCCGGCTCCTAGCGATAAGTCCATTTGTAAACGTCCGCCGCGTAGGGGGCATCCGTGAGCTGGTCAAACAGGCTGCGGCCCCGCACGCGGCACAGCACCCGCGTCAGCTTATCAATATCTTCGAGCTTGTGCCCCGAATACTCGACGAAATAGCCGCGCCGGTAGTAAAGCACCACGGCCTGGCGCAGCAGATACTCATCCGTGGGCCGGTACACCTGGGCCACGCTATACGCAAAGCCCAGGCTGCACGGCTGGCAGGCATAGTGAGCGTAGCGCACCTTCAGCGTGGTGTTGTGCCCCGGCCCAAAAGGCACAAATAGCACAAGGAGCGCCGCCAAGAGAAAAAGGCCGACTTTCTTCAGCATCGCACCACTTGTTGTTTACCCACCCTAGCCGCGCCTACTTCCGCAGCGCCACGCGCACGCCGGCCATGAGCCAGCGGGTGGGCATCGGGGCCCCCAGCAGGTCGGAGTATTGGGCGTTGAAAAGGTTTTGGGCCTGGCCCACCAGCCACACGCGCTCGGGCACCAGGGCCAGGTCGAGGCGGGCGTTGAAGACGGCGTAGCTCGGGGTGAGGGTGGCCGCGAGCTGGCCGTTGGTGGTCGTGACGGTGGTGCTCTGCCCGGCGCGCACCTTATACAGGCCGCCGAAGGCCAGCGTGAAGCGCCGGTGCGTAAGGCTCACGTTGCCCGACACCAAGTGGCGCGCCACGTTGGAGAGGTACTGCGACTGCACGTCGCCCTCGGTGTTGAGGCTGACCCAGGTGTAGCCCACGCTGCCATCGAGGCGCAGGCCGGGGGCTAGCTGGGCGCGGGTAGTCACCTCGGTTTCGATGCCCTGGGTACGCACCGCAAACAGGTTTTGGGCAAAGCGGTAGGTGGCGGCCGGGTTGAGGTTGGTGAAGCCGCTGCCCTCAATAACCTGGCTGCCGGGCTGGCTCACGTAGTCAATAAGGTTGCGGCCGTAGCGGTTGAAGTACGTGCCGCGCAGCGTGAGGGCGGCCAGCGGCTGGTAGTCGAGCCCGCCCTCGTAGTTGATGGTGCGCTCGGCGCTCAGCCCCGGGTTGCCTACGTTAAAGCCGCTCGGCACCGTGCCCGGCCGAATGGCCGAGTTGTACTGCTCGGTGAAATTGGGCGCCCGAATGCCCCGGCCCACGGCGCCGCGCACGGTCAGCCGCTCGCCCACCTGTTGGCTGGCGTTGAGCTGCGGCACCACTTCGGTGCCGTAGCTCTGGTCGTGGTCCACGCGCAGGGCGGCCGTGAGGTTGAGGCCCGCCGCCGGGGCTAGCGCCGCCACGGCAAAGGCCCCGGTGTGCCACACGGCGTGGTCGCCGCGGTCGTTGCTTTGCACGGCGCGGCGGTCGGCCTGGCCACCCAGCGAGAGGCGCACATGGTCAGAGAGTTGCAGCTGGTGCTGGCCCTGCACGTTGAGGTAGTGCATGAGGTGGTCGCTGGCCACCGAGGTCGGCGTGTAGAGGTAGAGGTCGGTGCTGGCCGTGCCCACTATTTGCAGCTCGGTGCGGGCGCGCTCGTTCCACTCGTAGCGCAACTGGCCCTGGTACCAATCGCGGCTGGTGGTTTCGCGGGCGCGGTCGCCGGTGGCGGTGGTGTAAAAATTCTGGGCGTTGTAGTCGCGGCGGTCGAAGCTGGCGCGGGCGGCGGCGCTGAGCTTGTCGCTAATCTGGTACGCGCCCGACAGCGAGTAAGTGTTCAGCTTGAAGTCGTTGCGCCCGCCGCCGGGCAGGTCGAGCAGCTGGCCGCTGGCCGTGTTGTTGAGAATACCGCCCGCCAGCCGCAGGCCCTTATCCTGGCCATAAAAGCCGGCGTTGGTGCTTTTCAGGCCATACTCGCCGGCCAGGAAAGTGCCGGCCAGCTCGGCGCCATCGGGCCGGTGGGTGGCGGCGAAGGTCTTGGTCACGATGTTGATGAAGCCGCCCACGGCATCGGGGCCGTAGAGGGCCGCGCCGGGGCCGCGCACCACCTCAATCTGCTCAATCTCGGTGGGCGCAATGGGGAAGTAGCCGGCAAAATGGCCCGTCAGCGGGTCGTTCAGCCGCATGCCATCCAGCAAAATCAGCACCTGGTTGAAGGTCGAGCCGCGCAGCGTAATGTCGGCCTGGGTGCCAAAGTTGCCGCGGCTCTGCACCTCCAGAGCGGGCAGCAGGCGCAGCAGGTCGTCGAGCGAGGCCACCGGGTAGCGGCTGAGGGCGCTGCCGGGCACCACCGTTACGTAGCGGCCGCTCTGGCCCGCCAGTTGGCTTAGGCGGGTGGCGTACACGGTTACTTCGCCCAGCTGGCGCTGGCGGGCGGTATCGGCGGGGCTAGCCGGGCGCTGGGCCTGGGCGGCGCCCGGCCGGGCTAGCAGCGCGGTAGAAAAAAGGACGGCAGCAGGTAGAAATCGGGGCATAAAGCAAGCAAATGGCCCCGCAAAGCTACGCCGGCCCTAGCCCGCCGCCCGGCACTACTTGGCCACCACCACCGGCTTTTGGCGCGTCAGCAGCAAACCCAGGCCCAGCCCCTGGCTGAATTGCAGGCCCGCATCCTGGTCGTATTGGTAAAGCACGGTGCTTTGAAAGTTGACGCTCAGCAGCCCATACACCTTGGCCGTGAGCGTGAGGTCGAGGCGATGGTTGATTTCACGCAGCCGAAAAGCGCCGTAGTTGGTGAAGAGCAGGTAGCGCGCTTTCAGGTTGGCATTGGGGCCCAGCGGCTGGTCGAGGCTGGCCAGCACCTGGGCGGCCAGGATTTCCCAGCGCGCGGTGTGGCCGGGGTCTACGCCGTACACCACATCGGTGGGCAACGTTTGGAAGCGGGCCAGGCCGCGCACGATGGTGAGGCGCGGGGCAAACGGCGAGAGCCGCAGCGTGAAGCGCGAGGTGGGCCGGTACTCAAACCCATACGCATTGGTGACGTAGGCCGGGGCCAGAAAGCTCGACACCAAGCGCGGCACCTCGCCCGAATAGTCGTAGCCGGGCGCAAACTGCGAGAGCATGTTCAGCGACACAAAGGCGTTCCACTTGGCCGACAGCTGATGGCCATACTTGGTATCGAGCCAGAGGCGGTCGTTGGTTTTGCGGTAGCCCTGGCCCCGGGTGTACTGCCCGGCGTAGAGAAAGTCGGCCTCGTTGTCCCAGCTCTGCGGGCCGCGCAGGTAGTGTGCCTGGCCATTAAACAAGGTACTCAGGCCCAGCGAGGTAGCCCCGCCGCCCTTCCAGTTGTCCGACACTACCGCCTCGTTCAGGTTCACGCCCGCCTTGAGGCTGGTGCGCCAGTACGAGGTGTCGGCGAGCGCCGCGGCCGGGGGCGCCGCCTGGGCCAGCGCCCCACCGGGGCCTAGCAGCCCCAGCGCAAGAGTACACAGTTTTTTCATCGGGCAAAGCAGTAAGGGGAGCCGGCAAAAATACTGAGCCCGGCCGGGGCCGGCTTATTTTGCGGTCGCATGGCCGTTTCTACCCTAGCCGCGGCGCCGGCGCCGCCGGCCCGCCCGCCCTACTACCCGGCCCTCACGGGCCTGCGGGCGGTGGCGGCATATTTGGTTTTTTTTCTGCACTTCCGCTTTGTGGGGCAGCCCGACTGGCTGGTGCGCCTCACGGGACAGGGCTACGTGGGGGTGGGCATGTTCTTCGTGCTCAGCGGCTTTGTTATTGCCACGCGCTACCCGGGCAGCCAGCCGCACACGCGGGCGTGGTGGGGGCGCTACCTGTGGCGGCGGGTGGCGCGCATCTACCCGGTGTATTTTTTGCTGAATGGCTGGGCGCTGGCCCGCATTTACTGGCCCCTGCCGCCGGGGCAGGCGGGCAGCAGCCTGTTTCTGATTGCGCTCAGCCAAAGCATGTTGCGGGGCTTTTCCAATACCCTCAAGTTTGTGGGCCTGCCGCAGGGCTGGTCGCTCACGGTGGAGGAATGCTTTTACCTGTCGGCGCCGCTGCTGCTGCTGGCCTGGCAGCGGCGCGGCTGGGCCGGGGCGGCGGGCTTTGTGGCGGCAGTGGTGGGCAGCGGCCTGCTGCTCACGGCCTTGTGCGCCGGGCGGCCCGAGCTGCACGGCTTGTTTGGCTCCTACCACCACTTGTTCAACTTTACCTTTTTTGGGCGGGTGCTGGAGTTTGTAATGGGCGTGGGGCTGGCGCGCTGGTGGGCCGGCCGGCCGGCGGCCCCGGCCGGGCGCGGCCTGTGGCTCACCCTGGCCGGCACCCTGGTCATGGCGCTGGCCGTGGCGGGGCTAGCCGCCCTGCGCTCGCCCATCGACACCTACGACGGCCTGCGCTACCCGGCGGCCACAGCCCTCAACATCCTGCTGTTTCCGGCCGGCGTGGCGCTGCTGCTGGCCGGCCTACTGGCCGAAAGCACTTGGCTGCAGCGCGTGCTGGCCAGCCGGCTGGCGCAGGCGCTGGGGCGCAGCTCGTATTTCTTTTACCTGCTGCACGTCAGCCCGTTCAGCATCTGGTGGCAGCAGCACTTTGGCTGGGGCCGGCACATTCTGGCGCAGTTTGCGGCCACCGTGCTGCTGTCCGAGCTAGGCTACCGCCTGGTCGAAAAGCCCCTGCACCGCTGGCTGCTGGCGCGCCCGGCCGGGCGCGCAAAAGCCGCGCCGCAGCCAGCGTAGGCCAGCCAGGGCGCGGCTTCAACCGTGTACCGCAACGTTTTACGTTAAGCCTGGTGGCCGGCGGCTTCTTCGGCCGGGTCTTCCTTCGGGCCTTCGTAGGAGTTGGCGTCGTTGTCCTTTTCGTGCACTGCCTCGGTGGCGTAGATGTGCTCCAGCTCCTCCACTATCTCCAGGCCGTGCACATCGAGGTCCTTGAGCACGCCGTCGGCGATGTCATACACGAGGCCGTGCAGGCGGGGCGGGTTGTCGCCGCGCAGGGCGTTCTGGATGATGTTGGTCTTGGCCAGGTTCTGCACCTGCTCCGCCACGTTAAGCTCGACGAGGCGGCGCAGGCGCTGCTTCTCGTCCGAGATGCGCAGCAGCTCGGTTTCGTGCAGGCGCACCACGTCGCGAATATTCACCAGCCAGTTGTCGATGAGGCCATACTGCTTGTTGGCCGCGGCCGCCGCCACGCCGCCGCAGCCGTAGTGGCCCACTACCAGAATGTCCTGCACCCCTAGCACTTCCACGGCGTATTGCAGCACGCTCAGCAGGTTCATGTCGGTGTGCACCACCATGTTGGCAATGTTGCGGTGCACAAACATCTCGCCTGGGCCCGTGCCCGTGATGCCCGAGGCTGGCACCCGCGAGTCGGAGCAGCCGATGAACAGGTAGCGCGGCTTCTGGCCGTCGGCCAGGCGCTTGAAAAACTCGGGGTCTTCGGCGTTTTTGGTCGCCACCCACTGGCGGTTATTGGCCAGAATATCCTGAATACCAGGCATAATGCAATAAAATTAAGCAACGGCAAGCGCAGTACTGCGCCCAGCCTTATACGGCGCGGGCCGCAACAGGGGTCAAAACTTTGCCCCCGGCCGCGCCCTTGTCCGCGGGCCCAAAGCTAACGCGCAGCGTGTGCCGCGCCCCGGCCGGGTCAAAGCCGTAGCGCAGCCCGAAGCCGTAGTAGGCGCAGATGTGCTGCACAATGCTCAGGCCCAGGCCCGGCGACTCGGAGGCGGCGTTGTGCTTGCGAAAGCGCTCAAAAAACCGGCTGGGGTCGCCGCTCACCACAGGGCCCGGGTTGCTCACTTCCAGCTCATTGGCTGCGAGGCGCACCACCACCTCGCCGCCCGGCACGTTGTGCCGGATGGCGTTGTGCAGCAGGTTGTGCAGCAGCGAATCGGCCAGGCCCGGGTGCAGCTGGCGCGGGGGGCTAGCCCCCAGGTGCAGGTGCAGGGCCAGGCCCCGGGCTTCGAGCAAGGGGGCTAGCTGCTCGGCTTTTTCGCGCAGCAGGGCGGCCAGGTCGAGGGGCACGGCCTGGGTGAACTGCCCGTTTTCGATGCGGCTGAGCAGGCCCAGCGCCTGGTGCAGGCGCGAGAGCCGCCGGGTAGCCCCGTAGAGGTCGGCCAGCAGCGGCGCGGCGGCAGCATCGGCGGCCAGGGTGGGCACTTGCAGCAGCTGCTCCAGCTGGGCCTGCATAATGGCCAGCGGCGTCTGGGTTTCGTGGGCGGCGTTGGCCGTAAACTCGCGTAAGTTCTCATAATCAGCCACCAGGCGGCGGCTGAGGTGCGTGAGCGCCTGGTTTAGCTCGGCAAACTCCTCGATGCGCGAAGTGGGCAGGGCCAGCGCCCGGTGCTGCTGCAAGTCGTAGTTGCGCAGCGCCTCCAGGGTGCGCCGAAACGGCGCCCACAGCCGCCCCGACAAGTAGCGGTGCAGCCCCACGATGCCGCCTAGCAGCAGCGCCAGCACCACCAGCATGCTGCCCGCCACGGCCCCCAGCAGCTCGTCGGTTTCCACCAGCGACTTGCGCAGCGTAACCCAGGCCGGGGCCTGCCCGGCGCCCGCTACCCGAAACGTGAGCTGCCGGTGCGGCACCAGCGAGCCCTCGGTGGGGTCTAGCAGCACCGTGTCGGAAAAGCCCAGCGGCCGGGGGCGCGTGCTCAGGCTGTACTGCTGCCGGTAGAGGGGCTCGGGCAGGGCCCGGCCGCTCGCCACGTGGGCTTCTACCTCCAGCCGGTCGTTTTGCAGCTGCTCGCCCACCTCGTTGCGCACGGCGTGGTCCACGCTCACGTACAGCACCAGGCTGCCCGCCGCAAACAGCCCGGCGCTCAGCAGCACATAGTAGCGGTTGGTGGCGGCCAGCAGCTTCATGCCTTAATGAGGGGAGTAAGGTTGCGTAATTTGAGTACTAGGAGCGATGAAGTTAGGATGACCGTATGCGCATTGCCCGCATTGCTCAACTTCTCACCTACTCCGCGCTCAGCTTGTAGCCCACGCCGTACATGGTGCGGATGTAGTTTTCGGCGCCCTTTTCCTGTAGCTTCTTGCGCAGGTTTTTGAGGTGGGTATAGATGAAGTCAAACGAGTCGGCGGCATCTACCGAATCGCCGCACAGGTGCTCGGCAATGGCCTCCTTGGTGAGCACGCGGCCGGGGTTGGCCAGCAGGTACAGCAGCAGGTCGTATTCCTTGCGCGTGAGGGCTAGCTGCTCGCCGTGCACCAGCACCTCGGCCTGGTCGGGCCACACTACCAGGTCGCGAAATATCAAGTGGTTGTGCCCTTGAAATCGCCGCCGGCGGATGATGGCCCGCAGCCGGGCATTCAGCTCCGAGAGGTGAAAAGGCTTCACCAGGTAGTCGTCGGCGCCCAGGTCGAGGCCGGCCACGCGGTCGTCGAGGCTATCGCGGGCCGAAATCACGAGCACACCCGCCGGCGAGCTGTCGGCCTTGAGGGCCCGCAGCAGGTCGAGGCCGTTGCCGTCGGGCAGCGTCAGGTCGAGCAGCACGCAGTCGTAGCGGTACACCTTTATTTTATCGTAGGCTTGGGCATAATCAGCGGCTACCTCTACCACGTAGCCGCCCTGGCGCAGGGCTTCGATGAGGGTAGAGCGCAGGGCCGGCTCGTCTTCGACTAGCAGTATTTTCATGGCTAAGGTGGGTGGGTAGTTCAGCACACGAAAGAAGGCGATGATTCTGAAGTAAATCGGGAGACTCAGAATTTCCTCATACAATTTTCATCTTTGCCCGGCCAGGCAGCGGGCCCTTTAGCTTGCCTGGCTTGCTGCCGGGCAGCCGCTATTTTACCACCAGAATCCGAAACGTGCCCGGCACGATACTAGGCCGGGGCCGGCTGCCGCCGGCTACGGCCGCCGGGGCCGGGCCCAGCTCGGCGGCAGGCAAAAAGGCGCGGTGCGTGCGGGGGTCGAGGCTGATGGTGCGGGCACCGCGCGCCGTGGCCAGGGTTTGCACCACGCGAAAGGTACCCGGGCTTTCCTCCCGCACCACCGTAAGGCTACCGCTGCCGTTGGAAATGAGCGCCACCTGCCGCCCCGGGTCAAACACCACCCCGTCGGCCCCGCCGCCGATGGGCAGCTCGGCCAGCTTCTCGCCGTTTTCGGCGCTGAGCACGAGCAGCTGCCCGTTGGCGCACACGCTAAACAGGCGGTGGTGCACCGGGTCGAGGGCCAGGCCGCTGGGGTTTTCGCCGGGGGCTAGCGGCCAGCGGTGCTTCACGGCCAGGGTTTTGGCATCGAAGGCCACCACCTCGCTGCGGTCTGCGAGGTTAACGAAGATGGTGCCCTTGCCGTCGCTTACGCCGGTTTCGGGGGCGCCGCCCAGCTCGGCGGTGCCCACTACCCTGGCAGTAGCCGCTTCGAGCACCGTGGCCGTGGTAGTGCCGTTGTTGAAAACGAAGAGCCGGCCGCTGGCTGGGTCGTAGAGCAGGGCAGCGGGCTTGGTGCCGGTGGGCACGGTGGCCGTCACTTGCAGGGTTTTGGGGTCAAAAACCCGGACGGCATCGTTGCGACCGCACGTAATAAACCCTTTGCCCAGCGCGGGCACCACCAGCACGCCATGCACGCCCGGCGTGTCGGCAATGGTGCCCACCAGCCGGCCGGTGGCCAGGTCGAGCACCTCTACCTGGGTGCCGTGCGCTACGTAGAGGCGCTGGCCCACCGGGTCGGCGCTGAGGTAGTCCCAGCCCCCCTGGCCGCTTACCGGCCAGGTAGCGGCCACCTGGTAGGCAGGCGGGGCGGGCGTTTGGGCCTGGCAGAGGCTGGCGCTCAGCAGCAGGGGCAGCAGGGTTTTCATGGCTGGGCCGGGAAACGGCAGTTGGTATATTTCTTGTCTGCCCTACAACGGCTAACGAAAGCACCCCGCTGGGTTTGCTGCCGCCGAAGGGCCAAACTTTACCAACTCTTAAGAAAAGGCGCCGCCTTTCCGGCCAGCCGGGCTAGCCTAGCGGGGGCGCCACGTGAGGCACAGGCCGGGCGTGTTGCCGTAGTAAGTGGGCATCACGCCAATGTCGCGGCCGATGGACTTGCGGCCCCAGCGATTGCGGTGCGTGAGGTAGCCCAGGTGGGCCGACAAGATGCCGAAGCCCGCACCGGCCACTACATCGCTCTGCCAGTGCTTATCCACCACCATGCGCAGCACGGCCACGCTGGTAGCCACCGTGTAGGCCCCGATGCCGTACCACTGGCTTTTGTCTCTGAACTCGGTGTGCACGATGCTGGCCGCCAGAAACGCCTGCGCCGTGTGGCCCGACGGAAACGAGAGGTTATCCGAGCCATCGGGCCGCTCCTCGTGGCTCACGGCCTTCACCAGGAAGGTGCTGCCCAGCATAATGGCCTCACTTTTGGCAATGATGAGCAGGGTGTTAATGCGGTCGTTGCGGCCCTCGACGCCCGCCAGCGCCACCGCCCCCAGCTCGAGGTAAGGCACGAAGATGAGGAGGTCGGCCACGCGCGTTTGCGACGACGGGAAGATGCGGTGAATGTCGCGCTGCGCCTCCTGATTGGTATAAAAGCCGCCGCCGTTAAACGTATAGGCCCCGTAGCCAATGAGCACCGCCGGAATAGCCACGGCCTTAAACAGTTTGCTCTTGAAAAAAGGCTGCTTGACTGACGCCGGCACGCCGGCTGGGTTTTCGTATTTGTGGGTGGTGTCGGCGGGAGCAGGGGTAGCAGCGGGGTTGAGGGGCACCTGGGCCAGCACGGGCGTCGTGCTGCTCAGCAGCAGGCCTAGCAGCACGGCGCGGGAAGCAGAGAAAAATGAGCGCATGGGGTAACAGTAAGGTAATGAAATGCGCTCTACGCGAACCAGCCGCTTTTTGCTGCTGCCCGGCCGTTTTTTGCGGCGGCCGACAAACCTAGCGGCCTATTCTAGCGAGATTCTGACTTTCTACCCTGGCCGGTAGCACCGGGCCCGGCCGCTCGTGGCACCAGGCAGCCAGTGTCCTCGCGCAGCCGGGCGGCAACGTTGCCGGCAACGATAGCGCAAATAAATCGGGGGCTGCGCTTGCAGATGCCCGCCAGCGGGCCTAGTATTCCGCTGCCGAAGCCTGGCTTGCGCAGGTGGCTGGCTTTTTCTCACGCTGTTTATTGCCCAGCAGTGGCCCGGCTGCTGCGCGCTCCCACCCGCCGCTTATTGTAGCTAATATGACCCGTTTTGCATTGTTGCCCGGCCTGCTGCTGGCCCTGGCGGCCTGGCAGGCTGCCCCCAGCCACGGCCAGAGCGGCCGCCCGGCCCCCAGCCAGCCGGCCCCGCCCACGCTGCCCGCCGTGCGCCAGGTGCGCTTCAAGGCCGACACCTTTACTATTCAGAAGTACGGGGCCGTGGCCGATGGCCAGACGCTGAACACGCAGGCGTTTCAGCAGGCCATTATGGCCTGCACGCAGGCAGGCGGCGGCACGGTGCTGGTACCCGCCGGCCTGTGGCTCACGGGGCCCATCGTGCTGCAAAACAACGTGAACCTGCACCTGGCCACCGGCGCGCTGGTGCAGTTCACGACCGACCACTTGCAGTACCCGCTCATCAAAACCACCTGGGAAGGCGAGGAAGCCATCCGCAGCCAGGCGCCGATTTCGGGCGTGGGGCTAGCCAACATTGCCATCACCGGCAACGGCACCTTCGACGGGGCCGGCGACAGCTGGCGGCCCGTTAAGAAAAGCAAGCTCAACGAGGGCGAGTGGAAAAAGCTGCTGGCCTCGGGCGGCGTGCTCAATGAGAAGAAGGACTCGTGGTACCCCTCGGCCAGCTCGCTCAAAGGCAATATGCTGGCCGCGGCCGGCACGCCGCGCAAGAGCCTGAACCCCGGCGACTTCGACGATATTCGTGATTTCCTGCGGCCTAATATGCTGAGCCTGACCGACTGCAAGCAGATTCTGCTCGAAGGCTTCACCATTCAGAATTCGCCGGCCTGGACCATTCACCCGCTGCTGTGCCAGGATATTACGGTGCGCCGCGTGACGGCCCGCAACCCCTGGTACGGCCAGAACACCGACGCCATCGACGTAGAATCGTGCCGCAACGGCGTGCTCGACGACTGCGTGTTTAGCGTGGGCGACGACGGCCTGTGCATCAAGAGCGGGCGCGACGAGGAAGGCCGCCGCCGCGGCGTACCCACCGAGAATTTCCTCATCCAGAACTGCAAGGTGTACAGTGCCCACGGCGGCTTCGTGATTGGCTCCGAAATGTCGGGCGGCGTGCGCAACCTGGTGGTGCGCAACTGCACTTTCCAGGGCACCGACGTGGGCCTGCGCTTCAAAACGGCGCGCGGGCGCGGTGGCATGGTCGAAAATATCTGGGTCGATGGCATCACCATGACCGACATTGCCGGCCAGGCTATCCTCTTCGATATGTACTACGCCGCCAAAGACCCCGTGCCGCAGGCCGGCGAGTCGGCGGCGCCGCCCGTTATCGCGGCCCAGCCGCTGGGCGAGGGCACGCCGCAGTTCCAGCACTTCTACATCAAAAACGTGACCTGCAAGGGCGCCGAAACCGGCATCCTGGTGCGCGGCCTGCCCGAGATGAGCATCAAGGATATCAGTCTCGAAAACGTGGTGATTGAGAGCCAGAAAGGGATGCTGTGCCAGGAAGCCGAAAATATTCGCCTCAAAAACGTGACGCTGCTCACCACCGAAACCAGGCCGGTGCTGGAAGTGCAGAACAGCCGGAATATCAGCCTTGATGGCATCAAATACGCCAGCGGCGCCGACCTGCTGCTGCGCGTGAGCGGCGACCGCAGCCAGGACATCCGCCTTACCAACACCAATACCAAGCTCGCCAAAAAAGGCCTGGAGCTAGGCGATAAGGTAGGTAAAAAGGTGGTGCAGGTGGCGGCGAAGTAACCAACTATTAAATCCCCGTCTGTCATGGCGAACGCAGCAACGCGGAGCGCGGCAATCTTTCCTTGTTGCCAGGGGTAATCATTCAACGATGCCAACGGCAAGGAAAGATTAGCTGCGCTGTCCTTCGGGTGCTTCGCAGGCTCGCCATGGCAGCCGCCTTTCTACTACATGTCCACTCCCACCCGCCTTTTCCTCGCCGCCGCGCTAGCCCTGCCGCTGCTGGCCCCGGCCCAGAATGCGCCGGCCGCCCTGTCGCAGCGCATGGCCGATGCCTTCATCGCCCAGCACCCCGACTCCATCGTTATCGGCAACCGCAAAACGGCCCGCTGGGATTACGAGCAGGGCCTGATGCTGAAGGCCTTGGAGCGCGTGTGGGAGCGCACCGGCGATGGCCGCTACTTCACCTACATCCAGAAAGACCTCGACCAGTTTGTGCAGCAGGACGGCAGCATCCGCACCTACAAGGCCGAAGACTACACGCTTGATAACCTGGCTACTGGCCCGGCGCTGCTGCTGCTAAGCCAGCTGTCGGTACCCAATAATGAGAAGTACCGGCTGGCCGCCGCTACCCTGCGCAAGCAACTGGCCAGCCAGCCGCGCACCAAGGAGGGCGGCTTCTGGCACAAGAAGGTGTATCCCAACCAGATGTGGCTCGATGGCCTCTACATGGCCGAGCCCTTCTACGCCCAGTATAGCGTGCTAACCGGCGACCAGGCCGGCCTCGACGACGTAGCCAAGCAGTTTGCGCTCATCGAAAAGCACCTGCGCGACCCCAAAACCGGCCTGCTGCGCCACGGCTACGACGAAAGCCGCGAGCAAAAATGGGCCGATAAAGCTACCGGCCTCTCGCCCCAAGCCTGGGACCGCGCGGTGGGCTGGTACGCCATGGCCCTCGTGGACGTGCTCGATTATCTGCCCGCCGGCAATGCCCACCGCGCCGAGCTTACTCAGGATTTGCAGCGGCTAGCCCCGGTTTTGGCCAAATATCAGGACCCCAAAACCGGCACCTGGAGCCTCGTGCTGGGCCAGGAGGGCCAGAAAGGCAACTACGCCGAAGCCTCGGGCAGCAGTATGTTTGTGTACGCCCTGGCCAAGGGCGTGCGGCTCGGCTACCTCGATAAGAAGTACGCCGCCGTGGCCCGCAAGGGATACGAGGGGCTGCTGAAAACTTTCATCAGCACCGAAAACGGCGCGCTAGCCCTCAACGGTACCGTGAGCGTGGGCGGCCTGGGCGGCAACCCCTACCGCGACGGCTCTTACCAGTACTACCTCAGCGAGCCGCTGCGCCAGAATGACTTGAAGGGCGTGGGGCCGTTCATCCTGGCGAGCACCGAGATGGAAATAGCCCAGGAAGACGCGCTGGGCCAGGGCAAAACCGTGGGCCTCGACTACTATTTCAACCACGAAACGCGCAAAAACGCTTTCACCGGCCAGCCCGAGCAGTGGCATTACACCTGGGAGGAGCGCACGCACGGCGGCTTCTGGCTGTGGGGCAACCAGCTGCGCGAGCTAGGGGCCCGCACCGTGCCGGTGCCTGCCGCGCCCACCGCCGCCAGCCTCAAGGGCCTGAATGTGTACGTGATAGTGGACCCCGACACCAAAAAGGAGTCGCCGCAGCCCAGCTATATCTCGGCCGCCGATGGCAAGGCCGTGGCCGACTGGGTGCGCGCCGGCGGCACGCTGGTGCTGCTGGCCAACGACACGGCCAACTGCGAAATCAAGCACTTTAATACCCTGGCCAAAAACTTCGGCATTCAGTTCACCGACCAGAGCGTGAACATGGTGCAGGGCAGCCAGTTTGAGCAGGGCCGCGTGGATTTGGCGAGCGGCGCGGCGGTATTCAAAAACGCCAAAACGGCCTACATCAAAGAGCTGTCGGTGCTAGCCCTGACCGCGCCCGCGCAGCCCTTGGTAACAAATAATGGCAAGGTGATAATGGCTACGGCCACGCTGGGCAAGGGCCGCGTCTTCGCCCTCGGCGACCCGTGGCTGTACAACGAGTACACCGACGGGCGCAAGATTCCGGCCACCTATGAGAACTTCCAGGCGGGCAAGGATTTGGGGCGCTGGCTGCTGAAATAGCGGCCGCTCGCCCGAACGCCGGGCCGCGCCTGCCGTTCTTGTGGCCGCTACCTCCACCTTTTTTGCTATGCTTCTCATTCGCCACGGCCAGCCCGGCCACGAAAAACCCGGCATCGTCCTCGACGGCTACCGCTACGACCTCAGCCAATTTGGCGAGGATTTCGACGAAAAATTCTTTGCTTCCGACGGCCTCGCGCGCCTGGCGGCGTTTGTGGACGTGCAGCGCGAGCTGCTGCTGCCCATTCCGCCCACCACCCGGCTAGGCCCGCCGGTGGCGCGGCCCTCCAAAATCGTGTGCGCGGGCCTCAACTACACCGACCACGCCCAGGAAATGGGCCTGGGTTTGCCCACCGAGCCGGTTATTTTCCTGAAAGCCACGTCCTCGCTGAGCGGTCCCAACGACGACATTATCCTGCCCCGCGGCTCGGCGAAAACCGATTGGGAAGTCGAGCTGGCGGTGGTAATTCGCAAGCGGGCCAGCTACGTGGCCGAGGCCGACGCGGCCCAGTACATTGCCGGCTACGTGCTGCTCAATGATGTGAGCGAGCGCGCCTACCAGCTGGAGCGCGGCGGCACCTGGGACAAGGGCAAGGGCTGCGACACCTTCGCGCCGCTCGGCCCCTGGCTAGCCACCCCCGACGAGCTGCTCAACCCTAGCCGCCTCAAAATCTGGCTCTCGGTAAACGGCGAACAATACCAGAATGGCAACACCGCCAACCTCATTTTCCGGGTGCCCTACCTCATCAGCTACATCAGCCAGTTTATGACCCTGCTGCCCGGCGACATCGTTTCGACCGGCACGCCGGCCGGCGTGGGCAGCGGCCTCAAGCCCCCGCGCTACCTCGCCCCCGGCGATGTGGTGGAGCTGGGTATCGAGGGCCTGGGCAGCGCGCGGCAGGTGGTGCGGGCGTCGGAATGATTCGAGCATAATTCCGTCTGTCATTGCGAGCAACGCGAAGCAATCGCACCTACACAATACCCGCACGACTCGTTCGGGTGCGATTGCTTCGCGTTGCTCGCAATGACAGACGATTGATATAACCACACTTTATCACCCATGAAACTCCCGCTTTTCCTCGGCCTGCTGTTAGCCACCCTCACCGCCCAGGCCCAGGTGCGCCGCGTGGTGGTAGCGGCCGATGGCAGCGGCGACTTCCGCAGCGTGCAGGCTGCCTTCGACGCCGTGCCCGCCGGCAACGCCGACTGGTTTACCATTGTCGTGAAGCCCGGCACTTACAAGGAAAAGCTGACCCTGGCCGCCGAGAAAACCCACGTGCGGCTGGTGGGCGAGGATGCGGCCCGCACCATCCTCACCTTCGACAACTACAACCAGCGCCTCGACCCGACCACCGGCAAGAATTTCGGCACCACCGGCTCGGCCAGCGTGCACCTCTACGCCAACGACTTCGCGGCCGAGAATATCACCTTTGAAAACTCGGCCGGGCCGGTGGGGCAGGCCGTGGCCGCCTGGGTGGCCGGCGACCGCAGCAGCTTTCGGCACTGCCGCTTCCTGGGCTTTCAGGATACGCTCTACACCTTCGGCTTTGGCAGCCGCCAGCTCTACGACGACTGCTACATCGAGGGCACCGTCGATTTTATTTTCGGCAGCAGCACGGCTTGGTTTGAGAATTGCCACGTGGTGGGCAAAACCGGCGGCTTCTTCACCGCCGCCTCTACCCCCGATACCACCCGCTACGGCTACGTATTTCACCGCTGCCGCCTCGATGGTGCGGCCCCGGCCGGCTCCTTTTACCTGGGCCGCCCCTGGCGCCCCTACGCCAAAACGGTGTTTCTGGAGTGCCAGCTAGGCGCCCTCGTGCGGCCCGAGGGCTGGGACGAGTGGGGTAAGGAAAGCAACAAGCAAACTGCCTACTACGCCGAGTATAAGAGTAGCGGCCCCGGCGCCAAGCCCGCTGCCCGCGCCCCCTGGACGCACCAGCTCACCAAGGCCGAAGCCAAAACCTACACCCAGGCCGCCGTACTGCGCGGCTGGCAGCCATCTAAGTAATACTGGCAACGGCAGTCTCTTAGGCATACTGACCGCACTGGCGCGAGTTTAGCGCAGCGTAACTCGTGCCCGAACATGCGTGGAGTTTTCAACTCCACTGCCGCGCCAGCGGCAATACTACGCCGGTCCTATTGCTACGACTGCCCACGCAACTTGCCGCTGGTGCGGCAAATGAGACACAGCCTTATCACATAGTTAGGCACGAGTTACGCTGCGCTAAACTCGCGCCAGTGTACCTGCCCGTTTCTCTGCTTATGCGCAAACTCCTTCTGCTAGCCCTGCTGCCGCTAGCCCCCGCCCTGGCCCAAACGCCTACCCCACCCGCCGCTAGCCTCGGCATGCCGCCCGCCCGCCCGGCCCCGCCGCCCCAGGTGCTGCTGATGCGCGTGGCCCAGGATGGCAGCGGCGACTACCGCACTATTCAGGAGGCCGTAAATGCCTCGCGCGACTTGTCGCAGGTGACAGTCACGATTCAAATTAAAAACGGCATCTACCGCGAAAAGCTGGTGGTGCCGGCCCACAAAACGCACGTGCGGCTGGTGGGCGAAAGCGCGCTGGGCACCATCATCACGGGCGCCGACCACACCGGCGACGCGGCCGGCCACAACACCTATTCCTCCCAAACGGTGCTGGTGCAGGCCAACGACTTTACGGCCGAAAACATCACCTTCGAGAACGCCGCCGGCCCCGTGGGCCAGGCCGTGGCCCTGCACGTGGATGGCGACCGCGCCACCTTCCGCCACTGCCGGATGCTGGGCAACCAGGACACGCTGTACCCGGCCGTGGAAAATAGCCGCCAGTACTACCAGGACTGCTACATCGAGGGCACCACCGATTTCATTTTCGGCACCGCCGTGGCCGTGTTCGACCGCTGCGAAATCCGTAGCAAGCGCAACTCCTACATCGCCGCCGCCGCCACCACCGAGCGCCAGGCCTACGGCTTCGTGTTTAGAGACTGTAAGCTCACGGCCGACACTGCCGCCCACAAAGTATACCTGGCCCGGCCCTGGCGCCCGCACTCGCGCACCGTGTACCTGCGCTGCGAGCTAGGCGCCCACATACTGCCCGCCGGTTGGGACAACTGGCGCGACGCCGCCAACGAAAAAACCGCCTACTACGCCGAATACCAGAGCATCGGCCCCGGCGCTAGCCCCGCCACCCGCGCCCAGTGGAGCCACCAGCTCACGGCCAAGGAAGCCAAGCGCTACACCCTAGCCAATATCTTCGGCGGCGAAAGCGGCTGGGTGCCGCAGGAGTAGGTTAAGTAGCCGCACGCGCAAGCAACATGAAAAAACTATTAATAGCCGCAGTAGCGCTTGGGTTACTCGCTTACTTTTTTCTAGGCACCTACTCCAGTTTCCAGCGTATTGATAGCGACTTTCAGTTTGGGTACTATGACCGGCCCGACAACACTAATGTGTACTGCGGCACCCTGCAAATTATTCCTGGCGGCTGCGACGAGGCTAAGTGGGATGGCGATATCATCGTAGCCCGCGGTCTGCGCGCTAACCACCCCTATGCGTGGTCGGACCAGTCACGAGCCGTTAAGGGGCAAACGCTGTATTTCATTATCCACAAGGCAGCTTATCTCCCTAATCCGGCTGCCCAAGAATTAAGCGATGGCTTCGAAGGCCCGTTAAGTCAAGCCGAATTCGAAGCTCGCGACCCGATACCCCACGAGTCGTTTAAGAATTCCAGGTAATCATTCTGACCAAAATTTCAATTATACCACCACCCCGCCCGACGACTCCCGCACCACCAGCGTGGTCGGGATGGTAATCGTGCTGGGCGGCGCGGCGCGGTGCTTCAACTCAATCAGGTCGAGCAGGCGGCCCACGGCCACGCGGCCGATTTCGGTGGCGGGCTGCTCCACGGTGCTCAGCGAGGGGGCCAGCATATCGGCCACGGTGAGGTTGGTGAAGCCGATGAGCGACACCTGGCCGGGGATGGCGATGCGGCGCTGGCGCAGGGCCGCCAGGCAGCCCACGGCTAGCCGGTCGCTGGCCGTGAAAAAGGCGTCGGGCCGGGGCTCCAGGGCCAGCAGCTCATCCACGAGCGGGCCCACCTCGTCGGGGCCGAAGGTACCGAAGCGCACCAGGTTTTCATCGTAGGGCACGCCGTGCTTTTCGAGGGCGGCCCGGTAGCCGGCCAGCCGCTCCTGCGTGATGCTGAGCCAGGGCTGGATGGTGAGGTGCGCAATGCGCCGCCGCCCCGACTGCAATAAGTGCTCGGTGGCCGCGAAGGCCCCGGCGAAATTGTCGGCCACCACGCGGGGCGTGTCAAGGGCCGCCGACACGCGGTCGAACTGCACGATGGGCGTGCCCTGCTGCTGCAATTCCTGCAGGTGCGAAATATCGTTGGTTTCGCTGCTGAGCGAGATGAGCAGGCCATCGACGCGGCGGGCCAGGGCCTGGCGCAGGTTGGCCACTTCGCGGTCGTAGGCCTCGTGGGTTTGGAAGATGAGCACGTCGTAGCCGCGCTGGTTGGCTACCTCCTCGATGCCGTTGATGGCCTGCGAAAAGTAATAATTGGCAATCTGCGGCACGATGACCCCAATGGCTTTGCTGCTGCTGCCCTTCAGGCTGAGCGCGATGGGGTTGGGCCGGTAGTGTAGGCGCGCGGCGCACTCCATCACCAGCCGCTTGGTTTCGGGGTTGATTTCGTAGCTGTCGCGCAAGGCCCGCGATACGGTCGATACGGAGATATTCAGCTCGCGGGCGATGTCCTTGAGGGTGGCGGGTTCCAAGCGGGTTCTACTTAAAATGCAATTACTAAAAGCCAGCTGGCCGGTAGTTTGGCGGCTAAAGATAAACGTTAACTCAATGTTGCCGGGCTAGCCCACGCTTAGATGAGCAGCGCATGAGGAACGTGGAAACGTTACCGATAACGATTGCGCAAATAAAAACGCTCCCGGGTAGTCAGCGCACCTTGGCTAGGGGCTAAACTTCGACACTGCCTACCTGGCCGGCCCGTGCCAGGTAGCCTTTCTGTTCTTTCTAAAACGCAACTCCCACGCGCCGGGCCTTGAGTGTTTGCTCACTCGCCACCCGGCAACCGGGCTAGCCCACCCATCGGGCGCGCCACTCCGCCCCTTCTCCCACCCATGACCCAACGCTTTGCCATCGGCCCCCGCGAAACTGCTAGCCTCAACACGGCCGGCCTGCGCCAGCATTTTCTCATTGAGAACATCTTCACGCCCGGTGCTATTGAGCTGACCTACACGCACTACGACCGCATGATTGTGGGCGGCGCCATGCCCACCGACGCAGCCCTGGCCCTGCCTTGCCCCGACAGCCTGAAGGCCAGCTACTTTCTGGAGCGCCGCGAGCTGGGCGCCCTCAACGTGGGCGGTGCGGGCGAGATTGTAGTCGATGGCACTAGCCACGCGCTAGGGTCGCAGGACTGCCTGTACATCGGCCGCGGCAGCCAGCAGGTGGCGTTCCGCAGTGTCGATGCGGCCAACCCGGCCAAGTTTTACCTGCTCTCGGCCCCGGCCCACAAAGCGTATCCCACCACCCGGCGCACCCAGGCCGAGGCCACGCCCGTGGAAATGGGCGCCCTCGAAACGGCCAACCAGCGCACTATCTACAAGTACATCTTCAACGAGGGTATTGCCAGCTGCCAGCTCGTGATGGGCCTGACCCAGCTCAAGCCCGGCTCGGTGTGGAACACCATGCCCAGCCACGTGCACGACCGGCGCATGGAAGCCTACCTCTACTTCAACCTGCCCCAGGGCCAGCGCGTGCTGCACCTGCTGGGCGAGCCCCAAGAGACACGCCCGCTGTGGGTCAGCAACGAGCAGGCCATTCTCTCGCCGCCGTGGTCCATCCACACCGGCTGCGGCACCAGCGCCTACGCCTTCATCTGGGGCATGGCCGGCGAAAACCTCGAATACACTGACATGGATGCCGTGGCGCTGCATGACCTGCGCTAAGCCAAGAGTTCACTTTTCAATTTCCCACCCAACCGCTTCCGCTTTATGAAAAAACATCTTCTCCTGCTTTGGCTCTTGCTGTGCGGCAGCATCGGCCTGGCGATGGCGCAATCCCGCACCGTAACGGGCGTGGTGAAAGGCCCGGATGGCGAATCTTTGCCCGGCGTGACGGTGGTGCTGAAAGGCACCAGCACCGGCGCCTCGACCGGCCCCGACGGTGCCTTCTCCCTCACTATTCCGGCCGATAACAAGACGGCCGTGCTGCGCTTCAGCTTCATTGGCTACGTAAGCCAGGAAGTGACCGTGGGCTCCCGCACCACCTTCCCCATCACGCTGGCCTCCGATACCCAGAGCCTCGACGACGTAGTGGTAATCGGCTACCAGGAGGTGCGGCGCGGCGACGTAACCAGCGCCATTTCCTCGGTTAATGCACAGCAGATTAAGGATATTCCCGTGAACTCAGCCGCTGAGGCGCTGACCGGCCGCCTGGCGGGTGTGCAGCTGACTTCATCGGAAGGCACGCCGGGCAACAACAACGTGCAGGTGCGGGTGCGCGGCGGTGGCTCCATTACCCAGGACAACTCGCCGCTCTACATCGTGGACGGCATTCAGATTGAGAACGCGCTGTCGGTAATTGCCCCGCAGGACATTGCCTCGGTGGATGTGCTGAAGGACGCTTCTTCGACGGCCATCTACGGCGCGCGCGGCGCCAACGGTGTGGTTATCATCACCACCAAAAACGGCCGCGAAGGCCGCACCTCGGTAACGTATAACGGCTTTGCGGGCTTCCGCAAGATTACCAAGACGCTCGGCGTAATGGCGCCGGCCGACTACCTGAACTGGGAGTATGAGCGGGCGCAGCTGGTGGGCACGGCCTCGGGCACCACCGGCAACCTGAGCACGTTTAAGAGCGTGTTTGGCTCGCTTAATTTCAACGGCGATACGCTGAACCGCCTGCGCAACCTGCCCAACCAGGACTGGCAGCAGCAGGTATTTGGCCGCAACGCCGTGCAGCAGACGCACAACGTGGCCATCAGCGGCGGCACCAAGAGCACCACGTTCAACCTGAGCTTGACCCGCAACAACGAGAACGGCATTCAGCTAGGGTCGGGCTACGTGCGCAACCTGGTGAACTTCCGCATCGATACCAAGGCTAGCGACAAGTTCCGGCTGGGCTTCAACGCCCGCTTCAACGACCAGGAAAACCTGGGCGCGGGCACCGGCGCGGCACTCGGCACCTCCAGCACCGGCCAGCTCGTGAACACCGGCTCGAACACCACTTCGCGCCTGCGCAACGCAGTGCAGTACATCCCCTTCAACCTGCCCACCGGCGCGGGCGCCGACCCAACCGCCAACTTCGACCCCGACTTCTTCAACAACTCGACGCTGATTAACCCGGTGCTGGTGAGCAACAACGAGTACCGCTCGGATAAGCGCCGCACCTTCAACATGGGCGCCACGGCAGCGTTCAACATCCTGCCCTCGTTAGTATTCCGCTCCACGGGCGGCTTCGACATCACCTACGCCGACCTGAGCACGTTCAACGGCTACTACTCGCCCACCATCCGGCAGGCGGCGGGCGGCTACAATACCCAGCCGTTCATCACCATTACCGATGGACTGACGACGACCTTGAACAACTCGAACGTGCTCGACTACACGTTCAAGAAAGACAAGCACACCTTCACGGCCCTGCTAGGGGAGGAAACCTACCGCCAGCGCACCACGCAGTACGCGGTGCAGGTCAACTACTTCCCGATTGACATTACCGCCGAGCGGGCCCTAGCCAACATCAACCAGGCCGTGCTGCCAATTGGCATCAACGCCCAGCCGGTGCTACCCAGCACGACTATTCCGGTTGATTACGGCCTGGTGTCGGGCTTCACGCGCCTGAGCTACGACTACGATGGCAAGTACCTGGTTTCGGCCTCGGCCCGCTACGACAACTCGTCGAAGTTCGAGCCCGGCAACCGCGGTGGCGTGTTCCCCGGCGCTTCGGCCGCGTGGCGCATCTCGCAGGAAGACTTTTTCAAGGACTACCTCACTAAGGTGTCGGACCTGAAACTGCGCGTGAGCTACGGCCAGGCCGGCAACAACCGCATTCCGGACTTCCTGACCAAGCCGCTCTACCAGGCTGGCAACGTCAACTACGCCCTGAACCACGTGACCACGCCCGCCACGGCCCTCACGACGCTTTACAACCCCGACCTGAAGTGGGAAATCACGACGACCCGCGACGTGGGCGTGGACGTGGGCTTATTCAACAACCGCGTGCAGTTCACGGCCGATGTGTACTACAACACGACCCACGACCTGCTGATTTCGCAGCCGCTGCCGGGCTTCTCGGGCTACACCTCGCAGTACCGCAACATCGGCTCGACCTCGAACAAAGGCCTCGAACTGCAATTGAGCGGCACGGTGGTGCAGACCTCGAACTTCACCTGGACGGCCTCGGCCAACGCCTCCTTCAACCGCAACAAAATTACGGACTTGGGCGGGCTGAACGAGATTCCGAGCATTCAGTCGGGCTGGGCCGGCACGGCCTTGTCGGGCTCCGACTACGTGGCCCGCGTGGGCCAGCCGGTGGGCCAGATGTACGGCTACATCACCGACGGCTTCTACACGGCCAATGATTTCAAATCGTACAACTACGCCACCCGCACCGGCGTGCTGAACGATGGCGTGGCCAGCGACCTGAGCGTGACCGGCAACCCCCAGCTGAGCATCGGCTCGCTGAAGCTGCGCGACGTGAACGGCGACGGCCAGATTACGGAAGCTGACAAAACGGTTATCGGCAACGCCAACCCCAAGGTGATTGGCGGCCTGAACCAGCAGTTCACTTACAAGAATTTCGACGCCAGCATCTTCCTCAACTTCGTGCTTGGCAACGACATATACAACGCCAACAAGATTGAGTTTACGACCAGCACGGCCAACACGCCCTACGCCAACCTGCTGAGCGAGATGAACAACCGCGTGCGCTACATCGACAACAGCGGCGCGCTCATCACCGACGCGGCCACCTTCAACCAGGTGAACGCCAACGCTACTATGTGGAGCCCGGTGCGCGGCAACTACCTGCTGCACTCCTACGCCATCGAGGACGGCTCGTTCCTGCGCATCAACAACATCACGGTGGGCTACTCGCTGCCCAAGGGCCTGCTGAGCCGCGTGAAGGTGCAGAGCCTGCGCTTCTACGCCACGCTCAACAACCTCTACACTTTCACCAAATACTCGGGCTACGACCCGGAGGTGAACACCCGCCGCGCCACGCCGCTCACGCCGGGCGTCGACTACGCGGCCTACCCCCGCAGCCGCGCCTTCCTGTTCGGCCTGAACCTGGGGCTCTAAGCTTTTCTCCCACCCGCATTATCAGCTAGTACCTAGCCCTATGAAATTCTCCACTTTTTCTTCGCGGAAGGCCACGGTGGCCGTGCTGCTGGCCGGGGCGGCCGGGCTGGCCTCGTCCTGCAAGAACTACCTCGATATTGAGCCCACGGCCCTCACCACCACCGAGGCCACCTTCAGCACCGTGAGCGGCGCGCAGAGCGCCGTGCTCGGGGCCTACGACCCGCTCTCGGGCGACAACACCTACGGCACCCGCCTGAGCCTGTACTACCCCTACGATACCGATGAGCTTATCGGCTCGTCGGGCACCTACGATACGGGCCGCCGTGGCATTGCGCGCTACAAGGCGTTTGCCTCTAACACCGAGATTATCAACCCCTGGAACAACCTGTACCAGGGTGTGGAGCGGGCCAACGTGTGCATCAAGTACATTCCGCAGATGGCCCTTTATACCAGCGGCACCAGCACCGACACGGCCAGCCTGCACCGTCTTTATGGCGAGGCCCTGACGCTGCGCGCCCAGTACTACCTGGAGCTGATTCGCAACTGGGGCGACGTGCCGGCCCAGCTCACGCCCTCGAGCTACGACCAGAATTTCAACCTGCCCAACGGTGACCGTAACCAGACGCTCACTACCCTGATTGCGGACCTGGCCACGGCCGAAAAGCTCGTGCCCTACCGCTCGGGTGCCGGCGTAATAAACGAGCGCATTACGAAGGGCGCCGTGAAGGCCCTGCGCGCCCGCCTGTGCCTGCAGCGCGGCGGCTACGCCCTGAAGGGCAACACGATGACCCGCGCCGCCGACTACCTCACCTACTACACCATTGCCCGCCAGGAGTGCCTGGAGCTGATGGCCCGCCGTAGCGAGCACACCCTCAACCCCAGCTTTTCGGACCTGTGGCTAGGGGTAAACCAGCAGCGCCACGACAACTACAACGAGATAATTTTTGAGGTAGGTATGGCGGGCTCGACGGCCACCGGCGACTCGAAGCTGGGCTACTACAACGGCCCGCGCCTGCAGGCCTCGCCCATCTACGGCTCGACGCAGGGCGCCGTGACGGTAGTGCCGACTTACTTCTACGCCTTCGACTCGACCGACGTGCGCCGCGATATCACCATCGCGCCCTACCAGTACGCCAGCGGCGCCAACGTGCAGTCGGGCGTGGCCCTGAATACGCTGTACGACGGCAAATTCCGCCGCGACTGGCACAGCCCGGCCCTGCCTGGCACCAACAACTACCTGGGCTACAACTGGCCGCTCATCCGCTTTGCCGACGTGCTGCTGATGTTTGCCGAGACGGATAACGAGCTTAACGGCCCCACCGCCGCCGGCCGCGCCGCCCTGCTGGAGGTGCGCACCCGCGGCTTCGGCGGCAACTCGGCCCGCGCCGCGCTAGGGGTGAACACCGGCTCGAAGGCCGACATGTTCAACGCCATCGTGAACGAGCGCCTGCTGGAGTTTGGTGCCGAGGGCATCCGCAAGTACGACCTGCTGCGCTGGAACCTGCTGGCCGACAAGCTGGCCTCGACCAAGGCCAACCTCGACCTGCTGCGCTCGGCCTCGGCGCCCTACAACACGGTGCCGCAGTACCAGTTCTACAAAGTAGTGAACGGCGTGGTGCAGTGGCAGCGCTCCTTCTACAAGCCGTCGCCCGCTGCCACCCCTAGCGGCACCACCCGCGTGAACTGGCGCCAGGGCATCGATGCTACCTACGTGGGCAACCTGCGCCCTAGCGGCACCGTGGTAACCATCGGCACCACTACCGTCAACAGCGTGGGCAGCGGCATGGCCGCCGAGTACGTCACGGGCCAGGGCAAAGAGCTGCTGCCCATTCCGCAAACGACCCTCGACACCGACCCGGCCCTGGTACAGAATTACGGGTACTAGGGGTAATGAGAGGTAAAAGCGAAGAGTTAAACAATTAACTGAAAGTGTTTTAACTCTTCGCTTTTATTTCTCTTGCCTTCCGGCGCCGCTCAGCCTTTCTGACTCATGAAAATTTGCCTTCTCCTGCTCACCCTGAGCCTGGCGGCCGGGCTGGCCCACGGCCACGGCCGCCCGGCCAGCCGGGTGCCGGTGCCGCCGCTGGCGGCGCAGCCAGCTGCTGCCCAGGATACGACTGCCGAAAAAATGCTGGCCTTCCAGCGCAGCGGCGGCGGCTGGCCCAAAGCCGTGAACGAGGTGAAAGTAGACTACCGCCACCGCATGAATGACGCCGACCTGGCGGCCGCCCGCCGGGGGGCTGGCCAGGAAGACGCGACCATCGACAACAACGCCACGACCCGCGAAATCACCTACCTGGTTTCGGCCTTCAAAGCCACCCAGAACCCGGCCTACCGCCAGGCCGCCGAACGCGGCATTGGCTACCTGCTGAAGATGCAGCAGCCCAGCGGGGGCTTTCCGCAGTACTACCCTGATGCGCGCTTCTACCGCGCCCAGATTACCTACAACGACAACGCCATGATACGGGCGCTGGAAGTGCTGAAGGCGGTGGCTGAGAAGAAAAATGACTTTGCCCTGGTAGATGCCAGCCTGATAATGCCCGCCCAAAAAGCCGTGGACCGCGGCGTGCAGTGCATCCTGAAAACCCAGTACGTGCAGCACGGCAAGCTCACGGCCTGGGGCGCCCAGCACGACCGCACCACGCTGCTGCCCTGCAAGGCCCGCGCCTTCGAGCTGGCCTCGCTGAGCGGCGACGAGTCGGTAGGCATCACCGAGTTTTTGCTGAGCCTCGACCAGCCTTCGCCCGAAGTACGCAAGGCTATTGCAGCGGCCGTGGCGTGGTTTCAGGCTTCGAAAATTGAGAATACGGCCGTGCAGGACCTCGCCGACCCTAGCCAGCCCAAGGGGCGCGACCGGGTAATGGTGCCCCAGGCGGGCAGCACGGTGTGGGCCCGCTTCTACGACCTCGACACAAATAAACCCATTTACGTGGGGCGCGATGGCGTGAAGCACGACCGCCTGGCCGACATCGAGGTAGAGCGCCGCACCGGCTACGTGTATGCCGGCACCTGGCCCGAAAAGCTACTCGCCCGCGACTACCCGAAGTGGCAGCAGAAGTGGGGCGCCAACTAACTGAAAATCAGATTTTATTTTAGAATAATTCGCTACTTTATGCCCATCCTAACCCAGGAATTGGTACGGGCTGCCGCGGCCGGCCCAACCGTCAGCCTGCCTGCGCCGGCCCTGTTCGACCTGCCCGAGAAGGTGCTGCAATTTGGTACCGGCGTGCTGCTGCGCGGCCTGCCCGATTTCTTGATTGACCAGGCCAACCGCCAGGGTATTTTCAACGGCCGCGTGGTGGTGGTGAAAAGCACCGACGGCGGCGATGCCGCCGCCTTCGAGCGCCAGGACAACCTCTACACGGTGTGCGTGCGCGGCATTGAAGACGAAGTGCCCGTGAGCCAGGACGTGGTGTGCGCCAGCCTCAGCCGGGTGCTGTCGGCCCGCAGCCAATGGGCCGAGGTGCTGGCCTTTGCGGCTAGCCCCGACTTACAAATCGTGCTCTCGAACACCACCGAAGTTGGCATCGTGCTCGACGAAACCGACGACGTGCGCGCCGCGCCGCCGCGCTCGTTTCCGGGCAAGCTGCTGGCCGTGCTGCTGGCCCGCTACGAGGCCTTCGCCGGCGCCCAGGACAAGGGCCTGGTCATTGTGCCCACCGAATTGATTCCTGACAACGGCACCAAGCTGCGCGGCATCCTGCGCGAGCTGGCCGAAAGCCAGGTGCCCGACGTGGGCTTTCTGCACTGGCTGGAGAACGCGAATACCGTCTGCAACTCCCTGGTTGACCGCATTGTGCCGGGCCGGCCCGACGCGGCCGCCCGCGCCGCGCTAGCCCAGGAGCTGGGCTACGAAGACGACCTGCTGACGATGTCGGAAGTGTACGCGCTCTGGGCCATTGAGGGCGATGAGCGGGTGCAGCGCGTGCTGAGCTTTCAGCCGGTGAACCCGGGCATTATTGTGCAGCCCGACATCAACCAGTTCAAGGAATTGAAGCTGCGCCTGCTCAACGGCACGCACTCGCTGGCCTGCGGGCTAGCCGTGCTGGCGGGCGTGCCCACCGTGCGCGGCGCCATGGAGGACGAGGACCTGCTCATCTACATCCGCCACCTGATGCTGGCCGATTTGCTGCCCGGCATCCCCTACCCCATTGAGGAGAAAACTGGGCAGCGCTTTGGTATGCAGGTGCTCGACCGCTTCCGCAACCCCGCCGTAGAGCACCGCTGGCTAGCCATCACGCTCAACTACTCGGCCAAGCTGCGCATGCGCGTGGTGCCCGATTTGCTGCACTACGTGGCGCGCCTGCGGGCCGTGCCGCACTATGTGGCGCTGGGCTTCGCGGCTTACCTGCTCTTTATGCGCGGCACCCGGCACGAAGGCGGCACCTGGTACGGCGAGGCCCACGGCCAGGAATACCCGATTCAGGACGAGCAGGCCGGCTTCTTTGCCGACCTTTGGGCCCATTGCCCGCCCATCGAACTAGTGCAGCGCGTGCTGAGCGACCTTGGCCTGTGGGGCACCGACCTCACGGCCCTGCCCGGCTTCGCAGACGCCGTGACGCGCTACCTGCTGCAGCTACTGCAGGAAGGCGCCGCCGCTACCCTGGCTGCTAAATTAACCAAAACGCAGCGC
The DNA here is from genome assembly GCF_030581075.1 of Hymenobacter cheonanensis. Taxonomy (GTDB): domain Bacteria; phylum Bacteroidota; class Bacteroidia; order Cytophagales; family Hymenobacteraceae; genus Hymenobacter. Next base: position 238,798 of record NZ_JAUQSW010000007.1, on the reverse strand, counting down.
GCCGCGGTTTAGCCAGGAGCTGACCTTAGCTACCTTATTACTGCCTAGCTAAGTTTCATTAGCCATTCATAACTCATAATTTATAATTCATAATTATCGAAGATTATGAAGCACCTCGTTGCTAAAATCCACCCTGCCGATAACGTGCTCGTTGCCCTCACCGACCTGCCCATCGGCACGCCCGTAACCTGGGACGGGGTGACCGTGACCACCACCGAGAAAATTCCGGCCAAGCACAAGCTGGCCTTGCAGCCGCTAGCCCCCGGCGCTGAGGTAACCATGTACGGCGTGCTGGTGGGCAAAATGGCCGCGCCCGTAGCCCAGGGCGGCCTGCTTACCACCGCCAACATCAAGCACGCCACCGACTCGTACCAGGAAGGCCAGCACCCGCACAGCTGGGCCCAGCCCGACGTGACGAAGTTTGCGGGCCGCACCTTTAGGGGCTACCACCGGCCCGATGGCCGCGTGGGCACGGCCAACTACTGGCTCGTTATCCCCTTGGTTTTCTGCGAGAATCGCAACATTCAGGTACTCGAAGAAGCCCTGGTAAACGACCTCGGCTACGCCCGCCGCAAAAGCTACCAGCCCCAAACGCAGGCCCTGGTGGAGCTGATGAAGGCCGGCAAGTCGGTAGAGGAAATCCTGGCCACCGACCTGCACTCGGCCGAAGTGGACTACCAAAAGCCCCGGCTGTTTCCGAACGTGGATGGCATCCGGTTTTTGCAGCACGAGGGCGGCTGCGGCGGCATCCGGCAGGATGCCCAGACGCTGTGCGGCCTGCTGGCCGGCTACATTACCCACCCCAACGTGGCCGGCGCCACGGTACTCAGCCTGGGCTGCCAGAACGCGCAGGCCAGCATGCTGCAGGAGGAGATTGCGAAGCGCGACCCCAATTTCAGCAAGCCGCTGTTCATCCTCGACCAGCAGACGATTGGTACCGAAGAAGCCCTAGTAAGCATGGCCCTGCGCCAGACCTTCGCCGGCCTTATGCAGGCCAACCAGCAGCAGCGCCAGCCGGCGCCGCTCAGCAAGCTCACCATCGGCCTGGAGTGCGGCGGCTCGGATGGCTTTTCGGGCATCTCGGCCAACCCCGCGGTGGGCCACGTTTCCGACTTGCTCGTGGCCCTGGGCGGCTCGGTTATCCTGGCCGAGTTTCCCGAATTGTGCGGCGTGGAGCAGGAAATCGTGAACCGCTCGGTGGACCACGACACGGCTCAGCGCTTCACTTCGCTCATGAAAGCCTACGGCGAGAGCGCGGTAGCCGTGGGCTCGGGCTTCGACATGAACCCCTCGCCCGGCAACATCCGCGACGGCCTCATTACCGACGCCATGAAATCGGCCGGCGCGGCCCGCAAGGGCGGCTCGTCGCCGGTCGTGGCCGTGCTCGATTACCCTGAGCTGGTGACCAAGCCGGGCCTGAATCTGCTTTGCACGCCCGGCAACGACGTAGAAAGCACGACCGCCGAAGTGGGCTCGGGCGCTAACATTGTGCTCTTTACCACCGGGCTAGGTACGCCTACCGGCAACCCTATCGCCCCGGTGGTAAAAATCAGCTCCAACACCAAGCTGGCCCTGCGCATGCCCGACATCATTGACCTGAACACTGGCACCGTTATCGACGGCGAAGAAACCATTGAGCAGGCCGGCGAACGCATCCTCGATTATGTAGTGCAAGTAGCCAGCGGTTTAGAGGTAAGCGCCGTGCGCCACGGCCAAACCGATTTTATTCCCTGGAAGCGCGGCGTTTCTTTGTAGGCAATCTACCCTAGCGATTCACCTCACCCCCCGGCCCCCTCTCCTTGGGGAGAGGGGGGGGCCTGACGACTTTCCAGTAAAATAATTCACTATCTAACGTCCAAGCCGCCGTGGCTCCCCCTCTCCCCAAGGAGAGGGGGCCGGGGGGTGAGGCGCCCCGTTATTATGAAGCCTTTCCTCTCCGACGACTTTCTGCTGCAAACCGAAACGGCCCGCACGCTCTACCACCAGCACGCTGCCGCGCAGCCCATCATCGACTACCACTGCCACCTGCCGCCCGACCAGATTGCCCAGAACCGGCAGTTCGAGAACATCACCCAAATCTGGCTCTACGGCGACCACTATAAGTGGCGCGCCATGCGCGCCAACGGCGTGAACGAGCGCTTCATCACCGGCGATGCCTCGGACTGGGAGAAGTTTGAGAAGTGGGCCGAAACGGTGCCATATACCGTGCGCAACCCCCTCTACCACTGGACGCACCTGGAGCTGCGCCGCTATTTCGGCATCACCGAATTGCTGAACAAGGACAGCGCCCGCCGCATCTACGACCAGTGCAGCGCCCTGCTCCAAACGCCCGAATACAGCGTGCAGGGTCTGCTGCGCAAGATGAACGTGGTGACCGTGTGCACCACCGACGACCCGGCTGACTCGCTGGAGCATCACCAGGCGCTGGCTAGCCACGACTTCGGCACGCGCATCCTGCCCACCTTTCGCCCCGACAAGGCCATGACGCCCGAGGCGAGCGACTACCGCCAATACCTCGACAAGCTGGGCGCGGCGGCCGGCGTAGACATTCGCGGCTACGCCGACCTGCTGGCCGCCCTGCGCCAGCGCCACGACTTCTTCGCCTCGCTGGGTGGCCGCCTCTCCGACCACGGCCTGGAGCAGATTTACGCCGCCGATTATACCGAGGCGGAGGTAGCCACCATTTTTGAGAAAGCGCAGGCTAGCCAGCCGCTGAGCGCTTTGGAGATTGAAAAATTCAAGTCGGCCATGCTGATTTTTCTGGCCGAGTTGGACTGGGAGAAAGGCTGGACGCAGCAGTTTCACCTGGGCGCGCTGCGCAATAACAACACCCGCGCCCTGCGCGAGCTAGGTCCCGACACGGGCTGGGACTCGATTGGCGACTTCTCGCAGGCCCGCGCCCTGTCGCGCTTTCTCGACCGCCTGGACAACCAAAACAAGCTAGCCAAAACTATTCTCTACAACCTAAACCCCGCCGATAACGACCTGTTTGCCACCATGATTGGCAACTTCCAGGACGGTTCTTCGGCCGGCAAAATCCAGTTTGGCTCGGGCTGGTGGTTTCTGGACCAGAAGGATGGCATGGAAAAGCAGCTCAACGCCCTCAGCAGCATGGGCCTGCTGAGCCAGTTTGTGGGCATGCTCACCGATTCGCGCAGCTTCCTCTCCTTCCCGCGCCACGAGTATTTCCGCCGCATCCTGTGCAACCTGCTGGGCCGCGATGTGGAAAACGGCGAGCTGCCCATCGAGGAGCTGCCCTGGCTCGGCCAGCTGGTCGAAAACATCAGCTACGGCAACGCCAAAAACTACTTCGGCTTTGCTGCTACCACTGCCCCGGTGAGTACGGGAGAGTTGGTGGCCGGCTAGGCCTTCCCTTTACTGAACTGCTGGTTTCAGCCTGCTTAATAAGCAGACTATCGGGAACGTTTGCGTTAAAAAAAGCCGAAAAAGGGCCCCGAAGCACCAAGTTAGCGGCCTACCTTTCAAGTCAAATTACCCCTGGCCAGCCCCAGCTTACCCTATTAGCGGGGCGCTGATTCCCACCCCATGAAGCAAGTCGTAACCTTCGGCGAAGTGATGATGCGGCTCTCGCCGCCGCTGAATTACCGGCTACCCCAAACCGCCACCCTCGAAGTAACCTACGGCGGCGGCGACGCCAACGTAGCCGCCGCCCTCGCCCAAATGGGCGTGCCCGCCGCCCACGTGTCGGCCTTCCCGGCCAATGAGCTGGGCTATGCCGCCGCCAACCACCTGCGCCGCTACGGCGTCGATACCACCCACTGCTACTTCACCGAAGGCCACCGGCTAGGATTGTATTTCCTAGAAGTGGGCGCCTCGCTGCGGCCCAGCCGCATCGTGTACGACCGCGCCGAGTCGGCCTTCGCGCACCTCGACCCAGCGGCTTTCAACTGGGACGAGATTCTGCAAGACGCCGGTTGGCTGCACTGGACGGGCATCACGCCCGCCATTTCGGCCGCCACCGCCCGGGCCACGGCCGAGGCCATTGCGGCCGCCCGCCGGCTAGGGGTCACCGTGTCGGCCGACGTGAACTACCGCCGCAACCTGTGGCAGTACGGCCAGAAGGCGCAGGACGTAATGCCCGCCCTGGTCGAAGGCTGCGACCTCGTGGTCTGCACCGAAGGCGACGCCGACGACCTGTTCGGCATCAAGGCCGACCCGGACTCGGACAACGGCTTCATTTCGATGAGCCAGCAATTGACCCAGCGCTTTCCTAATATCAAGCGCGTGATTGCCACCCGCCGCCAGACGCAAAGCGCCTCGCACGAGCGCATTTGCGGGCTGCTCTGGGACCAGGGCGAGTTTTTTGAAACGCCCTTCTACGACATCGCGCCGGTGGTAGACCGCATCGGGGGCGGCGACTCGTTTATCTCGGGCTTCATCTACGGCTCTACTACCTACGAAGACCGCGCGCAGGCGCTGTCATTTGCCACCATCGCCTCGGCGCTGAAACACACCATTCACGGCGACATCAACCTGGTGACGCCCGCCGAAGTCGAGCACCTCATGCAGGGCAACCTCACGGGGCGTTTGCTGCGGTAATGTTTTCCATCTGTCATTGCGAGCCTGCGAAACAGTCGCATCCGCACGACACCCACCCGACTCGTTCTGGTGCGATTGCTTCGCAGGCTCGCAATGACAGACGAAACATATTACTTGACATAACCTGATGCCTCGCCTCCCTTCCCAAGACGTTATTGCCCGCACGCTGGCCGCGCCGCTGGTGCCGGTTTTTTTCCATGCCGATGCGGCCTATGCGCAATCCATTGTGCGGGGCTGCTACGCGGGGGGCGTCCGGGTGTTTGAGTTTACCAACCGGGGGGCCAATGCCTTCGAGGTGTTTCAGGAGCTGGCCAAGCTGGTGGCCGACGACTGCCCCGACCTCGTGCTGGGCATTGGCACCATCTACACCGCCGCCGATGCCGAGCGCTTCATCGCGGCCGGCGCGGCCTTCGTGGTGCAGCCCGTAACCACGGCCGAGGTGGCCGCCGCCTGCCAGCGCCACGACGTGGCCTGGCTGCCCGGCGCCCTCACGCCCAATGAGATTTACGCCGCCACCCAGCTCGGCGCGCAGCTCGTCAAGATATTTCCCGGTAACCTCGTGGGTCCCGACTATGTGAAGGCCCTGCGCGGCCCCATGCCCGGCGTCAAGCTCATGGTAACGGGCGGCGTCGAGCCCACCGAGGCCAGCCTCACCGAGTGGTTTGGGGCCGGCGTGAACGTGGTGGGTGTGGGCTCGCAGCTCTTTAAAGGAGCTAGCGACGCGGCCACGATTACGGCGCGGGTGGCCCCGCTGATGACGTTTTTACAGCAGCAGGTAGCTGTTGGTCAATGACCAATAATTCGCCTGTCATTGCGAGCCTGCGAAGCAATCGCACCCGCACGATACCCGCACGACTCGTTCTGGTGCGATTGCTTCGCAGGCTCGCAATGACAAACGGTTTTAAGCAGCATCCCTAATACTATCCTCTATGAATCCCACCCTTCGCAGCTCGCCGCCCGGCGCCGATACGTCGGCCGTCATCGGCCGGTACCGCTGGACTATCTGTTCGCTGGTATTCTTTGCCACCACCATCAACTACCTCGACCGGGCAGTTATCTCGCTGCTGAAGCCTTACCTCGAAACGGCGTTTCATTGGAACGCGGGCGACTACGCCAACATCGAGATTGCCTTCAAGCTGGCCTACGCGGTGGGCATGATTGGGGTGGGCCGCATCATCGACAAGCTGGGTACCAAGCTCGGCTATGCGCTTTCTACCGCGCTGTGGAGCGTGGCTGCGATGGGCCACGCCCTGGTGAGCAGTACGCTGGGCTTTGGCGTAGCGCGCGGCTTTTTGGGCATCACGGAAGCGGGCAACTTTCCGGCGGCCATCAAGACCACGGCCGAGTGGTTTCCGCAGCGCGAGCGGGCCCTGGCCACGGGCATCTTCAATTCGGGCTCCAACGTGGGCGCCATTGTGGCGCCGCTCACGGTGCCCTGGATAGCCGAGCACATTGGCTGGCAGTGGGCCTTCCTCATCACTGGCGCGCTGGGTTTTGTGTGGCTGGTGCTGTGGATGCTCATCTACGAAACGCCGGCCGAAAGCAAGCGCCTGAGCAAGGCCGAGTTCGACTACATCAACGCCGATATTCCGGTGGGCCTGCCCACCGAGGGCGTGACGGAAGAGAAGCCCAAAGTGGGCTGGCTGCCGCTGCTGGGCTTCCGCCAAACCTGGGCCTTCGTGATTGGCAAGTTCATTACCGACCCCATCTGGTGGTTTTACCTGTTCTGGCTGCCTGATTTTTTGAGCAAGCAGTACCACCTCAAGGGCACGGCCATTGCCCTGCCGGTGGCGGCCGTGTACGTGCTTTCGAGCATCGGCAGCGTGGGCGGCGGCTACCTGCCGCTAGGGTTCATCAAGCGCGGCATGCCGGCTTTTCAGGCCCGCAAAACGGCCATGCTGGTTATTGCCTTTTGCGTGTTCCCGATTGTGTTTGCGCAGTGGCTAGGGGGTATGAACATGTGGCTGGCGGTGCTGGTCATCGGCATTGCGGCGGCGGCCCACCAGGCCTGGAGCGCCAACATCTTCACCACCGTATCGGACATGTTTCCGAAGCGCGCCGTGGCCTCGGTTACGGGCATTGGCGGCATGGCGGGCGGCCTGGGCGGCATTGCCCTCACGGCCTTGGTGCAGAAGCGCATGTTTGTGCACTTCGAAAGCATCGGCCAGCTCGATAAAGCCTACTACATCATGTTCTTCATCTGCGGGGCGGCCTATCTGCTGGCCTGGGTACTGATGTTTACGCTGGTGCCGCGCATGGAGCCCATCAAGCTCGACGAGGACGATATTCTTCCCACTGCTTCTTAAGCTGCTTCTATGAACCGCTTGCTCACCGCGCTGGCCCTGCTAGCCCTGCCCCTACTTGCCCAGGCCCAGGCCGCGCCCAAAATGCCCCGCCCGAATACGGCCCTGCTGCCTGCTCAGGCCAACCTCGCCCAGCGCAACGCTACCGCCGCCAAAGAAGTGGAGGCGCTGGAGCGCCAGCGCTTTGCGGCCCAGGTGAGCAAGGATTATGCTTTCCTAGAAAAAGCCTTTGCCGACGACTTGGTGTATACCCACGCCAGCGGCAAGCAAAACGGCAAAAACGACTACCTGCAAAGCATTCGCGACGGCAAGAGCGTGTATGACAAAATTGACGTCGAAAACATCAACGTGCGCGCCTACAACGGCGGCACCACGGCCGTGGTGAATGGCCAGATTACCATCTACCAGCCCAACAAACCCGATGGTTCGCCCAACGTGGCGCACCTCAAGTACGTGACCGTGCAAATCAAGAATCCGCAGGGTTGGCAGGTGGTACTCTGGCAGTCGCAGAAGCAGCCAGAGGCGAAATAGGTCTGCGGTGTGCCGCCCCACCCCCGGCCCCTCCCCTGCGGGGGAGGGGTGCCTGGCGGCAGCGGACGTTAGCGCGTATCAGGCTCCGGTGTGCCGCCCCACCCCAGGCCCCACCCCCGGCCCCTCCCCCGCAGGGGAGGGGCCGGGGGTGGGGCTATACGCCAGGGTCGTTGCTTATTCTGACTATTATTCCTGGCCCACTGGCCAGCCCTTTGCTATGTCTAAACCCGCTACCCTACCCTCGCACGATGAGCTGGCCACGCCCGTCGGCACCACCCTGGAGCGCTACATCATGCGCAAGCAGGCCGAGTTTCCGTTTGCCACCGGCGAGTTGTCGCAGCTGCTGCGCGACATTGCCCTGGCCAGCAAAATCATGGTGCGCGAGGTAAGCCGCGCCGGCCTCAGCACCCTGGCCGAGGCCGTGGGGCCCGAGGGCGAAACCACCGCCCCGCGCCACCGCCTGGGCGAGGAGGCGCACATTCGCTTCGTGCGTGCCCTCACCAACGGCCGCGAGTGCTGCGCCGTGCTAAGCGAGGCCCGGCCCGACCTCATCGAAACCGGCAACCAGGATGGCAAGTACGTGGTGGCCCTCAACCCCTTGAATGGCTCGGTGAGCCTGGACTTCAACGTGAGCACGGGCACCATCTTCAGCATTTACCGGCGCGTGAGCCGCTACGGCGGGCCGGCTAGGGCCGAAGATTTTACCCAGGGTGGCCGGGCGCAGGTGGCGGCGGGCTACATTCTCTACGGCTCCAGCGTGATGCTGGTGTACACCACTGGCCACGGCGTGGCGGGCTTCACGTATGAGCCGAGCCTGGGCGAATTCTTCCTTTCGCACCCCAGGCTCACGATTCCGGCGCAGGGCGCAGTGTTCTCATGCAACGAAGGCAACTGGTTTGACTTTCCGGAGTTTGCGCGCACCTTCCTCACCACCTGCAAGGAGCGCCGCTACACGGCCCGCTACGTGGGCTCGCTGGCCGCCGACTACCACCGCAACCTCTTCACGGGCGGCATTTACCTCTACCCGCCCACCGGCGAGTGGCCCAGCGGCAAGCTGCGCCTGCTCTACGAGGCCTACCCCATTGCCTTCGTGACCGAGCAGGCCGGCGGCGTGGCCGTGACCGGCGCCGCCGATGTGCTCGACGTACCCCCTAGCCAGGATTTGCACCAGCGCGTGCCGCTCTTCGTGGGCTCGGCCGAGCTGGTGCGCGAACTGCAAGCCGTGGCGATGGGGTAGATTTTGGTGCCAACGTAAGAGTCGCCTGTCATTGCGAGCGCAGCGAAGCAATCGCATCGGAACGAGCCGTTCGTGTTCTGTTTTGGTGCGATTGCTTCGCTGCGCTCGCAATGACAGCCAATCGCAATGACGGCCAATTTTTAACTTACAGCTACCTGGCCTGTTCCTGAAACTATTCTGTCACCAACGCGCCTGCTCTATCTCCGGCGCCCTTCTTTCTCATGCCTAAAATCATTGCGCCCGAAGTTGAATTCAGCCACTTGCTGAACGATGTGAAGCAGGCCGTGCCCGAAATATTTGCCCCTAACGGCGGCTTTCTCAACCTGTTCGAAGGCAAGTGGCAGGAGCCCGGCGAGCCCCGGCCGTTCATCTCGCCCATCGACGGCTCCGACATTGGCTCGCTGCCCATGCTCAAGCACGATGCCGCCCTGCGCGCCGTGCGCTTCGCCAAGGGCGAAGCCGCCGCCTGGGCCGCCACCGACTTGCAGGAGCGCCGCCGCCGCGTGCAGGACTGCCTCGACCAGCTGCGCCCGCACATCGACCTGGTGAGCAAGCTGCTGATGTGGGAAATCGGCAAAACCTACAAGCTTGGCTTCAACGACATCGACCGCGCCATCGAGGGCGTGCAGTGGTATGTGGACAACATTGAAGGCCTGCTCGGCGACCGCCGCCCGCTGGGCCTCGTCAGCAACATTGCCTCTTGGAACTACCCCATGTCGGTGCTCATGCACGCGGTGCTGGTGCAGGTGCTGGCCGGCAACTCGGTTATCGCCAAAACGCCCACCGACGGCGGCTTCATCTCGCTCAGCCTCACCTTCGCCATTGCCCGCCGCGCCGGCCTGCCGGTGACCCTGGTGAGCGGCCCCGGCGGCGAGCTGAGCGACGTGCTGGTGAAGGACCCGGCCGTGGACTGCCTCAGCTTCGTGGGCGGCCGCTACAACGGCCGCAACATCGCCGACGCCCTCAGCGTGGAGCACAAGCGCTACATGCTCGAAATGGAGGGCGTGAACACCTACGGCATCTGGGACTACTCGCAGTGGGACAAGCTGGCCGACCAACTGGTGAAAGGCTACGACTACGGCAAGCAGCGCTGCACGGCCTACGTGCGCTGGGTGGTGCAGCGCGACCTGTTTCCGGAGTTTCTGGAAACCTATACCAAGGCCATCGGCAGCCTCAAGGTGGGCAACCCGACCCTGGTAGACGCGGCCGGCGATAAGCTGCCCGACCTGGCTTTTGGCCCGGTTATTAATGCCAACCAGGCCAAGAGCCTCGACGAGTTATTCACCGATGCCAGCAAGCACGGCGCCATCCCGTTCTACCAGGGCAAGCTCGACGACAGCCTCTTTTTGCCCGGCCAGGACCGCTCGGCCTACCGCGCCCCGCGCGCCCTGGTGGGCCTGCCCCGCCAGGCCGAGCTGTACTTCAAGGAACCCTTCGGCCCCATCGACACGGTGGTGCTCGTCGACCGCGTGGAGGAGCTGGTGGGCGAGATGAACATCTCGAACGGCGCCCTCGTCACGGCGCTCGGCTCCGACGACGAGAAGTGGGCCACCCGCACCGGCAAGGAGCTGCGCGCCTTTAAGGTGGGCATCAACAAGCTGCGCAGCCGCGGCGACCGCGAGGAGGTATTCGGCGGCCTGGGCGAAAGCTGGAAGGGCGCCTTCGTGGGCGGCAAGCTGCTCGTGGAGGCCGTGACCCAGGGCGCCCCCGGCCAGCCCGTGCTCGGCAACTACCCCGATGCCGTGCTGTTGCCCGAGAAGGCCTAGCCCGTGGGGTAGCCGTAAGCTGGCAAGAATAAAGAAGGAACGGGTAGCATACTTGCCGACAGTGGCAAGTATGCTACCCGTTCCTTCTTTATTCTTGCCAAATACTTGTCAGTGGCGGCAAGTATTTTTACGCCTCTAAGTTTATTCTTGCCTTATTTATTTTTTGCTATGGCGCGCAAAGCTGCTTATTCCTCTTCGGTGCTGGCCGAGGTGCGCCGGTACTTCGGCCTCGACCAAGCCACGCTGGCCGTGTATCTGGGTATTAATCCCGGCCAGCATAGCCGCCTCGAAGCTGGCCAGCGCGGCCTAAGCCCCGCCGTGGCCCAGCGTCTGCTGCCGCTGCTGCAAGCCCTGCCTGCCCCCGGCGCGCCTACCGAAGCCCCCGCCCCCGCCGCCCACCTGGCCCCGCCCGACGCGGCCCCGCTGCTAGCCCGCCGCGACTACTGCCAGCACCATGCCGCCCGCCTGCGCCGCGAGCTGGCCGCCCTCACCCAAACCCTGGCAACAGCCCGCCGCTGGCAACAGGCCCTGCCCGACCTGCTGGCCCGGGCCGAGGAGCGCGCCCACTCCTGGCTGCTGCGCCGGCAGGCGCAAGCTGCCGCCGACCTCGACGGCGAAACCGCTGCCCGCTACCACCTGCTGCGCCTGCGGGCCGAAGCCCTGGAAACCGAGGCCGTAGCGCTAAGCAAGCTGCTGGCGCCTGGCTAGCGGGCCTGGCGCAGGCAAATAAATACTTTTGCTTTACTACATTTGAGCAAATGCATTTATTCACCTTTTACTCCTGACTGTCATGGCCCTTGACCTGACCCTACTGACCACCCGCGCCGAGTGCGACGACGCCCTCACCGACCTGCAAGCCGAGCTGGACGGCTACCAGCACCGCACCACGAACCTGGGCTTTGCCGCCACCCAGGCCGACCGCAGCACCGCCGACGTAGCGGCCCGCCTGGCGGGCGTGCAGGCCGAAATCGACTCGTACACGGCCATGCTCAACACCCCCAACGTGCCGGCCGCGCTCAGGAAGCAAGCCGAAAGCAAGCTGCGCCGCGCCCACGACCGCAAAGACAACCTGACCGAGCGCAACAGTGCCCGCACCGGCGCCGCTGCCTTCCTGGCCAACGTGGATGCCGAGCAGGTGGCCGCCCAGGTGGGCACGCTCACGGCCGCGCAAGCCGCCGTAACCACCCACCGCGCTACGCTGCCTGCGTAGGGCGCGCGCGTTTCCAGCTCTGAAAAGCCGGCCTTCCTTGCGGGGGCCGGCTTTTTTAATGCAGCGTCGGGCGGGCGGGACCGTTCTTTGGGGTATGCTTCGCTTGCTTGTATTGCTGCTGCTTTTGGCCGCCCGCCCCACCGCTGCCCAGGCCCCCCTTCCGCCCGTTATCGACTGGAAGGCGCCCGCCACGCTGCCCACCTACCTGCTGCAGCAGGTGCACCAGCAGTACGCCCCGCGCCGGCTGGCCCTCGATGCGGCCCTGGCCTCGGCGGCGGGCACGCGGGCGTACCGCGACTCGGCGCGGGCGCGCTTCCGGCGGGTGCTGGGGCCACTGCCGGCGCGCACGCCGCTGCGGGCGCGGGTGGTGGGCACGGTGCCGCAGGCGGGCTTTCAGATTGAAAAGGTGCTTTATGAGAGCCAGCCCCACCACCACGTTACGGCCAATTTGTACGTGCCCGACGGCCGGGGCAAGCGGCCGGCCGCGCTGCTCTTTTGCGGCCACGAGCAGGCTAGCAAGGCCACGCCCTCGTATCAGCAAACGGCCCGGCTCCTGGCCCGCAACGGCTTCGTGGTGCTCGTCATCGACCCGGTTTCGCAAGGCGAGCGAATGCAGTTGGTAGACCCTGGCGGTAAGTTCCTCACCCGGGGCGGCACCACCGAGCACACGCTGCTCAACGCCCAGGCCACGCTGCTGGGCACCAACCTACCCGCCGAGGAGCTGTGGGACAACGTGCGCGGCCTCGACTACCTGCTCACCAGGCCCGAGGTGGATGCTGCCCGCGTGGGCTGCCTCGGCAACTCGGGCGGCGCCACCCAAACGGCCTACTTCATGGCCTACGACGACCGGGTGCAGGCCGCCGCGCTGTGCAGCTACGTGGCGGCCGGTGAGCGCAACCTCACCGCCACCGGCCCCGCCGATGGCTGCGTGATGCTGCCCGGTGCCGGGGCAGCCGGCTTCGACGTGGCCGACTGGCTCCTCATGTTTGCCCCCAAACCGCTGCTGCTGCTGACGGGACGCTACGATTTTGTGGACCAGACCGACATGGAGGCCGCCTACGCCGACACCCACCGGGCCTACACTGCGCTAGGCCAGGCCGAGAAGGCTGACCTCTTCACCTACGACGACGGCCACGGCATCTCGGCCCCCAAGCGGGCGGCGGCCGTGGCGTGGTTTCGGCGCTGGCTGGGGGCTAGCGGCCCGGCCGTGGCCGAGGAGGCCACGCCCATCGCGCTGCCCGAGGCCACGCTGCGCTGCACGGCTACCGGGCAGGTGGGCACGGCGTTTAAGAATGAGCAAAGCCTGGCGGCCATTCACCTGGCCGCCGCGCGGGCGCTGGCCAGCCACCGGCCGGCCTATGCGCCCGAGGCACTAGCCCGCGTGCTCGGCCAGCAGCTAGGGCTGTGGCCGCCGGCCAGGGGTGCAGCCAGGCTGAGCGTTGTGCTGCGCGACACCCTGCGCCTGCCGGGTGGCCTGGCCCTGCAAGGCCTGCTGCTGCGCCGCGACGATGACAACCCGCCCCTGCCCGCCCGGCTGCTTATGCCCGCCCCGGGCGCGCCCGCCCCTACCCGCCTCGTGCTGTGGCTGCCCGGCCAGGGCATGGCCACGGTACTGCGCGACAGCGCCGCCCGGCTAGCCGCCTACCAGCGCCAGGGCACCGCCGTGCTGCTGGCCGACCTGCGCGGCCTGGGCGAAACCACCGACCCGGCGGCCTTCAACGACCCCAAATACTACAACCAGGAATACCGCGATGCGCTGCTGGCCCTGCACCTGGGCCACCCGCTGCTGGCCCAGCGCGTAACGGACGTAAGCACCCTGCTCACGCTGCTGCGCAACGACAGCCGCTTCGGGCAGCTGCCCATTTTGCTGCGGGCCGATGGCCGGGCGGCCCTAACGGCCTTGCACGCGGCGCTGCTAAGCCCCCAAGTGGCCAAACAGCCTTACCCCATGACCAGCGCCGCCCCCGCGCCGCCCGGCCCGGCCCCGGCGTGGGCCCCCGCAATAGCGCAGGTGCAGGTGAGCGGCGGGCCACCCTCCTTCCAGTACTACCTCGAAAACCCGGCCGCCAAAGATGCCTACTCCGAGGTAGTGCCCGGCGTGCTGCGCGCCTACGACGTGCCCGACCTGCGCCGGGCCCTGGGCGCCCGCCTGCTGCCCTAGCCACCGCCACTGGGCGAGTAAATAGTTAGGTTCACCCAGGAAATAGGATTGTTTAGCTAAATAATTAGCTCTTTCGCATGTAAAAAGACCTCATTGGGATTGCAGGACTTACCAATGAGCAAGTTGGATTGTAAAAAGAAAACGGCCGTCGCACCTTTACTACGTCGAACGGCCTACGCTGCTTCAAACAGGCAGGTCGTTTCGGCGGCTGCTCTCCACTCTCCCGTCTTTTTATTGATGAAAACAGTACTTACCTCCAGCTTTCTTGCCCTGTTGGTTCTGAGCCAGCAGCCCGCCCGGGCCTCCTCGCGCGACCCCGAGCGCCCTACCCCCAGCGTAGGGGTACTGGCCGGCGGGGGCATAGGGGCCAGCCCCCTGGTGCGCTACCTGGCGGCCAGCCTGCAGCTGTCGCCGAGCCAAACAATAGCGGTGCAGCAGGCCGTGCAAAAGCACCAGCGCCTCACCCGCACGCCCGAGCTGCTGGCCCAGCGCCTGCGCACGGTGCTCACCGAGAGCGAGTACGAGCGCTTCGAGCAGCTGCACGACGATGCCAGCGCGGCCGCCAGCCTGCGCGAGCTGGCCATGCGCTAAGTACTACTAGGCACCAGCCGCCGGCTCGGGGGGCTGCTGCACGGTAGCCAGCTGGGTATCGAGCGCAATCTCAAAGCGGTCCAGCTCCAGCTCTACCTGCCGGATGGCTTCTTCGCTGTACGTATCGGCCCGGTGCAGCTTTACCAGCAGCGCCCGCTGGTGCTCCGTCACGGCAAGGCGGCAGCGCAGCAGGCCTTCGAACGAGGCGGCGGCCTGAGTTTCGGCCTCGGTGGGTGGCTGCTCGTCGGTGGCCTCGTTGGCGGCAAAGGTGCCGTGCAGGCGCCGCGCCTGGCGGCGCATTACTTCGCGCAGGGTAAGCAGGCTGGGGTCGGGGGCTTCTTTTTCGGCCTTGATGCGGGCTTCAAGATAGGCCAGCGAATCGGTGGTGAGGGCCAGGCGCAGGGCCTGCTCTTCGGCCGCGCGGGCGGCCGGCGACTCCTGCACATTCAGCCGGCGCACCAGCCACGGCAAACTCAGGCCCTGCACCAGCAGCGTAACCAAGATAACGGTGAAGGTGAGAAACAGGATGGCATTGCGCTGCGGAAACGGCTGCCCGCCCCGCACGACCAGCGGCAGCGCCAGCGCCGTAGCCAGCGACACCACCCCCCGCATACCGGCCCACGACGTGATAAAGAGGTTGCGCTTGGGCGCCCGCTCCTCGGTGCGGCCCAGCCAGCGCCCCAGCCAGTGCCCCAGAAAGCTAACCGGAAACACCCACCCCAGCCGGATGGCGATGGCCGCCGCGCTCACCAGCAGGCCGTAGCCCAGCATGGGCCAGAAGGCCGCCGCCCCCAGCCCGGTCAGGATAGAGCGCAACTCGAGCCCAATGATGAGAAACACCAGCCCATTGAGCAGAAAGCCCAGCACCCGCCAGAAGCTGTGCTTGAGCAGCCGCGTTTGGTTGTCGTAGATATCGTGCGAGCGGCGGCTCATCATCAGGCCCATCGCCACCACGGCCAGCACCCCCGACACGTGCACGTGCTCGGCGGCCAGGTACACCCCAAACGGCAGCAGCAGCGACAGCGCCGTGATGAGCGTGGCATCGGTGAGGAAGTTTTGCACCCGCACCACCACGTAGCCCACCGCCACGCCGATGGCCGCCCCGCCCCCGGCCACCAGCAAAAAGTGCCAGCTGGCATCCCAGAGGCCAAACGTGCCGCTCACCACCGCCGCCACGGCGTAGCGGTAGGCAATGAGCGCCGAGGCATCATTCACCAGGCTTTCGCCCTCCAGAATACCCGTGATGCGGCGCGGCAGGCCTAGCCCTTTGGTTACGCTCGTGGCCGCCACGGCATCGGGCGGGGCCACAATGGCGCCCAGCACAAAGCCCATGGCCCAGCTAAAGCCCGGAATAAAGTAGTGCGCCAGGGCCGCCACAATGGTGGTCGTAAGCAGCACCAGCCCCACCGCCAGCAGCGTAATGGGGCGCCGGTTGGCCACAAACTCGTGCCACGACATTTGGTAGCTGGCCTCGTAGAGCAGCGGCGGCAGGAAGATGAAAAATATCAGGTTGGGGTCGATGTTGATGGCCGGCAGGCCGGGCACCAGCCCGAGCAGCCCGCCCGCCACCACCAGCAGCACCGGGTAGGGCAGCTTGAGCCTGGGCGCCACGGCCGACAGCGCCACCAGCAGCGCCAGCAGGAATATTATCAG
Organism: Hymenobacter cheonanensis; assembly: GCF_030581075.1. GTDB lineage: Bacteria > Bacteroidota > Bacteroidia > Cytophagales > Hymenobacteraceae > Hymenobacter. The sequence continues at coordinate 222,786 of NZ_JAUQSW010000007.1, read as the reverse complement.
GGTAAGGTGTTCCAAATCGGCAGCTAGTAATCGTCTTATGTTCTAACCAAACTAAAACCGTCATGCTGAGCTTGCCGAAGCATCTTGCTCGCCCCGCTAGGGTTGCTCCCCAACGATTCGAGCAAGATGCTTCGGCAAGCTCAGCATGACGGCCTGGGAGAGTATACGTATTTCGCAGCCTCAAGGTCAGTCTCGGCTAAGCAGTAACGCCTTACTCCCGCCGCCGAAACCGCAGCGGCAGCGCGCCGCCCGGCCGCAGCGTCACGAGCGGGGCCATGCCCGGCACGGCCGGGCTAGCGGGCGCCACGTGGTAGCGCCGCAGGGTTTGAATGAGCACCAGCTGCAGCTCGGTAAGGGCAAAGTGCTGGCCCACGCACAGGCGCGGCCCGGCCCCGAAGGGCAGGTAGCCGTAGGCCGGCGGGGCCGGCTGCGCCCCCGCCGCAAAGCGCTGGGGCCGAAACGCCTCGGCATCGGGCCACAGCGCGGGGTGGTGGTGCAGGCCGTAGAGGTAGAGCGTAAACAGCGTACCCTTGGCAATGGGCTGGCCCTGAAACTCGTCGGCCTCGGTGGCCACGCGGTCCATGACCCAGGCGGGCGGGTAGAGGCGCATGGCCTCCTGCACCACTTGCAGGGCGAAAGGCAGCCGGGGCAGGTCCTCAAACTCGGGCGGGCGGCCGCCGGGCAGCGCCTGCTCAATCTCGGCCACCAGCTCGGCCTGCGCCGCGGGGTGGCGGGCTAGCAGGTACAGGGCCCAGGCCAGGGCGTTGGCCGAGGTTTCGTGCCCGGCCACGAGTAGGATGTTCAGTTCGTCGAGCAATTGCTCGTCGGCCATCGGCTCGCCGGTGTCTTCGTAGCGGGCGTCGAGCAGCATTTGCAGCAGGTCGTCGGGGGCGGGCGTGCCGGCGGGGGCGGCCCGGGCGGCGCGGTGCCGGCCAATGGCCGCCCGCACCAGTTCGCGCAGCTGGCGGGCTAGCCGGTCGTGGCGGCCGTAGCTGCCCCGTGCCCAGTGCCAGGGCCGCAGGTAGGGCTGCCGAATGGTGTTGACATAAAACGCCTGAATGGCCGTGAGCCAGTCGCTGAGCTGGGTGAGCTGGCTCTCGCCCAGGCTGTCGCCAAACACCGAGCGGGCCACGATGCGAAACGCCACCCGCGTCATGGCCGCGTGCACATCCAGCTCGGCCACGGGGCTAGCGGCGGTTAGCAAATCCAGCTCGGCCACCCACTCGTCGGCCGCCGCGCGCATAAGGCGCGTGAGGCCAGCCAGCCGCTGCCGGTGAAAGCCGGGCTGAATGAGCCGGCGCTGGCGCAGCCAGTCGGCGCCCTCATTCGTGAGCAGGCCGCGGCCCAGGTAGCGCAGCAGCCCGTGCGTGAGGTCCGACTTGTGGTAGCGGCGGTGGTTTTTCTGCAAAATGTGCTGCACCAGGGCCGGGTCGCGCGTGACGACCGAGGGCCGCACGCCGCCCAGGTACAGGCGCACCGTGTCGCCGTAGTGGGCCAGCAGCTTGTCGAGCGCCCCGATGGGGTCGCGGGCCGATTTCAGCGAGTTGCGCAGCGTGATGCGGCGCGGCACCTGCGGCCAGCCGCTAGCCGGGGCACCAGGGGTAGGTTGGCTCATGGCTGGCTTAATCGGGCAGCACCAAGGCGCGCGGCAGTTCAAACTTCAATTCGCGGCTTTTTTTGCGGCCGTGCAGCTGGGTCAGAAAATCGTCCAGCTCGGGCTTATACTCCAGCCACAAGTCTTCGTGCAGGTGCTTAGGAATGAGGTTGGTGAGGCGCACCGCCAGCCGTGCCGTGCCCACAAAAAACCCTTGGTACACGCTGTCGAACTGCCCGGTGTAGTTCTCAAAAATCAGTCGTAGCGCGTACATACTCAGGTCGATTTCGAGCTGCTTGCTCTTGGTAACGCGGCGGGCGCGGGCGGCCTCCTGGGTAGCCCCGCGCAGAGCTTTTACCAGGCTGCGGTTGAGCAGGCGGCCCGTTACGGCCACGTTGAACAGCTCGTGAATGCGGTCGGCGCTGGCCTCGTACACGCTTTCGAGCGTCACGTCGGGCAGCAGCTCAAAGCTGAACGTGTCGTAAAGTTCGGCATCGCGCCGGGCCGCGCGCACAATGAGGGCCTCCTTTTCCTTGTCGGAGAGGCGAGCCACGGCTTTTTTAAAATCGGCAGACGGGACGGGCATAAGCTACGGCAGCGGGCGGGCTAGCCCCACCCTCTTTGGCAAAGGTCGGTAAAGTAGTTGTTCCACCCGAACGAAACCCCCTGGCCGGGCGTTATCAGGCGGCCCCACGCTTCGCCGGGGCCGCCGTATTTTTGTGCCATGGCTTTCCCCGCTACCCGCCCGCAGACCGACTATCAGGACGACGTGCTCTTGCTCGAAGACGAGCAGGAATTACGCACGCTCGTAGTCTACAACGACGACGTGAACACCTTCGACCACGTCATTCAGACGCTCATTGAGGTGTGTGGCCACGAGCCCGAGCAGGCCGAGCAGTGCACCCTGCTCATCCACCACAAGGGCAAGTGCGCCGTCAAAAACGGCACCTATGAGGAGCTGGAGCCCCGCTGCTCGGCCATCCACGACCGGGGCATCTCGGCCGACATCGTTTGATTTTGCCTGCTGAATGGATTTTCCTTTTAAAACCTTAACTTAAAACAGAGCATTTTTGGAGCTGTTATAAATCAAGCAGTTGTAAAATTATTACCCAGCTTAAAAGGCTCACGTCACAGATTCCTTCCTACTTTCTGTGACGTGGGCCTTCCTTATTGTGATACACTGCCCTTAACGTACGCCTTTCTCTCCTCCTTCGTAGAGGAGGTCTGTTCCTCACCAAGCTTTACCACGGCGTAGTGTTCCCCCGCCGCAACGGCGACGTATACATGAGTCGAAGAAGATTGCAACAGACAATGCCGCTCAGAGTTCCCGAACTCTTCTAACAAATACTTGGCAATCTGCACAGGGTCGTGGGTTACTGCATTGCCTACGCATCCACACAACTTAGCACCACGGAGCGCGGGAGGTAGCGAATGGAAAAGACGGTTAGCTTTTTCAAGTCAAGTTTATCTGCGTGCAATGCCGCGCCTACGCATAAACCAGAATCATACTGCACCAGGGGGTGCCTGGGTGTCAAGTTGGTGTCGTAGCCGGTCGGGTGCTTTGATATAAGCCCGATTTAACTCGCGCAGGTTTACCTACCCGTTTTTCATCATCGGCACCGGAAATTTTCTGCTCAACCACACCGGCTGGGTCAATATCCACCTGGTCGAGCCCAACTCCCTGGCCTGGGGCCTGGCAGCGGAGCTGCTCACGCTAAGTATCCTGCTCACAATTCGGTATCGCAACGCCCAGCGGCAGAACGCGGCGTGGCGGGTGCGCCACCTGCGCGAGCGAGCCGCGGCCGGGCAGCGCCTTATTGCGGCGCAGGACGAGGAGCGGGAGGCCCTCGCCCGGGAGCTGCACGATGCCCTGGCCCCCGGCCTGACCGCCCTGCACCTGGCCTGGCAGGGCCGCTCAGTGCGCCAGGCCCTGGCGCACCGAGCGGCCCTGCTGGCGGAGGCCCACGAACACACCGAAGCCTTGCTGCGGCAGCTACGGCACGATGTGCGTACGCTGAGCCAGGCGCTGCTGCCCAACCCGCCGGGGGGCGAGCAGCCCCCGCTATCCGAAGCAGTGGTGCTGCTAACGGAAACGCTCAGCCTGACCGATGATGGCCCGGTGGTCGCGTGTTACTGCGACCCAGCTACGGCTAGCCTGCCGAGGCCGGTTCAGCAGGCGGCCTACCGCATCGTAGCGGAGTTGCTGCACAATGCCCTCCGGCACGCGCAGGCGCAGCACGTGCACGTGGAAGTGCAGCGCTTCCCCGCCAGCCTGCGCCTAAACGTGCGGGATAATGGCCGGGGGTTTGACCCGCGGAGCCCCGCCCCCCGGCGGGGCGGCCTGGGCTTGCGCGGGGTGCGGGTGCGGGCCGGCTACCTGCGCGGCCAGGTGCTGGTCAGTACGCAGCCGGGGCGCGGCACGGTCATTACGGTCGAGCTGCCCGTGTAACCTTTTTACCCTGAAACTGACATTATCAGTTTTTGCCTCATGCCCTGTCGCCTGCTGTTGCTTGATGACCATCCGACGCTCACGCCGGGGCTGGCGGCCCTGCTTGGGCAGGAGCCCGACCTGGAAGGAACCGGGCTGCCACTGGCGAGGCGCTGCTGAGCTTTCTGGCCGCGGCGCTAGCCCCGGCCGCCGACCTGGTACTGCTCGACCTGTACCTGCCCCCCAGCTGGACGGGCTGACCGTGAGCACTCACCGGCGCAACCTGATGCACAAGCTGGGGGTGCATAGTGTAGCCGAGCTGGGGCGCTTTGCCCACGAGCATGGTTTTTAAGGGGTTGTGCGATAATAGAAAATTACCTAAAAGTAAGTATTGCCGGCCAGGGTAACGCGATTAACATTTGTGAGACAGTATCTTACCCTAGTGAGTGATTCTGGCATGGTTTCTTCTGTATTCACCCGCTTGGCTGCTGCTACTGAGTTTGCCGCCGTAGCCGCCCTGCGCCTGGCTGCCTACCGCGCCGCACCGGAGTTCACCATGGCCGATGAGGCTGCCGTAGTTCGGTGGGACGGGCTGGTGCTGGTGGCCGACTGCGCCGGGGTAGGACTGGTAGCGACGATGCAGGTAATTGAGTGCGCAAAGCTGCTGGAATTGCAACAAGCCAGTGACTCCTTGCCGCCACCCGATTTTCCTGCCTTTCCGACGCTTTTACTTAATCGGGGCGCTACGTTGCCCGGACGCAATTACATGGGTCTGAATAGTCGGCTACGGCTGGCCGCCCTTGAGATGGCCATGGCCGACACGCGGTTGCAGTCGCTCACTGGCTTCGTGTACGAGGGCGCGCCCCGGCTGAACCTGCTGCGGGAGCTTGGGTATGCGTTCACTCCGGTAGAAAAAACCGCGCACCAACACGTTACCGGCCACACTTCGGAATTCTTTGTCGCCTTGCGGCGGCCGCAGTTTGCGGCGGCGCGGGAGAAGCTGCTACGGGTATTCTGCCCCTAAGCATAACTAACTGAAAGGCATGAAAATATCACTTGCTTGTTTGTTCGTAATTCGGCTGGCTAGCCTGGTTTTGCTATTGCTGCCGGGGCTGGCTAGGGGGCAAAACTGCCAAGAGGAGTACAAGGCAAAATTTATAAACCTCGACTATCTGCTCAATCACCCGTTTGACGGGCGCATCATAACCGATGAAAGTTATGGGCGGTTGCTGTATAAGAAGCAGGTCAGCACCACGGGCTTATCGGTGGCAGAGGGACGGACGCTGGGCAGCAGCTTTACGGTCAGCGACCAAGCGGTTACGCTGAATCTGGGGGGTGTCATTCCCAACACAACTCCTAACATCGCGCTCATCGCCAACGGGCGCTTCACGCCCGACCAGGGCTTCGTGAATCTGTTTTCAAACGCCGGCTCCCCGACGAATTTTGCGGTAGGCGGAACGCTGCTCGTGTTTGGTAACGACCAGTCGAAATTTCGGGAGCGCACCAAGAAAAACCTGCATCAGAAGATGCGGGGGATGCGGGCCATTGACAAATCTAAATGGGCCAATGAGTTGGAGCCGAACACCGAGGCCAGCTTAATGAATACATACGCCCCGCTGATGGCAGACTTCATCACGAAATGGCGCGTGTTTCAAAGCTGGCTCAACAAAGACACTAGGAAGGATGAACATGGACGCACTCGTGCCGACAGATTTTATGATGACGAGTTTGAGCCCCCCGATACGGAAAGCGCCGACGGCCGCGAGTTCTACAAAGATTACTTGGCAGCCGAGTACCTCGTGATGCCCATCCTTAGTGATGAATGGGACAAGTGGAAGCAAGAAAAGGAAATTAGTTATATCAACCAGCAGGTGGGAAAAAACAAGATACCCCCACTCGCTCACAATGCCTCAACAGTCGACACTTTATGTAGCAGTCCTGATTTCCAACACACCCTGAAGGACTTGCTATGTGACCTGAATGAGGCCACCCGCAAGAAGCGGTATCAGGTGTACGACTCGTTGCAACTGGCAGTGAAGTGGTCGAGTCGGTGGCGCTTCTGGGGAACTGGCTCGGTGCTGGGCGGACAAGCCAAACAACCGATTTTCAACGCCGCCAAAGTGGGGCAGACCTACGCCGATACCTACTACGACAACTACTGGCAGCTACAAGCCACTCTTAACAGCGTGTGGGAAACGGAGGTGGTGAATGTGAGTGGGAGTGCCGGGATTGGCACCAATAATCAACTTCAGCTGAACAAAGCCGACCAGCAAACCTATCAGACTTCCAGCCTGCAAGGCACGGCGGTGGTAGTAACGCAGAAGGTTTTATACCCGACTATTCCACCGCACGTACGCTACCTGAGCCTGCAATCGCAACTTACCGTTACGGCAGCCAAGGGCTTGCCCGGCTTCGGCGCTACGGCCGTGTACGAGGCGCTACTGGCAGCCGACACGCACGCCCTGCATAATCTCACGCTGGGAATCGTGGTACCGGTGAAGGCGGGTAGTGGGACGCTGTTGCTCATTCCGCAAGTGCGGGCCAGAAGTGCCAGCTTGCCCAATCGGTGGAGCGCGGGATTTACTCTGACGGCAACCATTCCAACCTTCCTGAAATCATGACCCTGCAAAAACTTACTGATTACCAAGGTGATAAACAGCTTCTGAATGAAATCAAGAACCTGTTAACTCCCAGCTATGCGCGTTTTGGTCATTTTGGGCTCAAGGGCCTCACCAAGGCGGAGCCAGGGATGCGGCATGAGCTATACACCTGCCGCGACGAGGAAGGGCACCTAGCCGCGTTCTTTACGATATGGTATCACACTATCGGCGCTATTCCGTGCTGTCATTTGGGACTGAGCGCCGTGCGCGACACCTACAAAGGCCAAGGGCTGGGCAGCAGGCTCTATACTGCGCACTTTGCTGATTGCAGAAACTTAGAAAAACAGTTGGGGCATCGCATTCTGCTGTATTTCACCACCGCGACGCCTTTGGTATTCAACTGGTTTACCCGGGTTTTAGCGGACCCCGCGCCCACCGCCACCGGCTACATTGACGAGCTGGGGCGCCAGCGCCTGGGCATTATCGCCGAAACGGAGTACCCGCAGGCCTCGTGGGACTCAGCTACGCCCTTTCTGCTCCGCGAAGCAGCGCCCGACATGCGCTACTCGGCCCACGAAACCCAGCGCTTGAGTGAGGTAAGTACCGGCCAGCCCACCAGCTTTTTCAACGCCGTGCAGCTCGACGAAAGCCGGGGCGACCGGCTATTGGTGATTGGCTACGCGCCTAAGGTGGTTTGATTCAAAATAACAACACGAGCATCTATTCCGGAACCCACATGGCTGCTTTGTCACCTACCGTGCGGGCTGGCCAATCGGCCGATATCCCTGGGCTACTAAGCCTCAACCAGCGCTGGCAAAGAAGCCAAGTCGCCACTGCGCAAAATGGATTTCTGGGAGCCGTCTTCAGTTCGATGGTTTTTACGGCGCTAGTGGAAAACCAACAGGTGGTGGTAGCCATGGCGGCCGATGAGGTAGTGGGCTATTATCTACTTAACACGGTATCGACCGACGGCGTACTGGCCACGCACCACCAGGCCGTTGAGACCCTTCGGCAGCAAGGGCAGCTAGCCCCCACTGACCGGGTAGGCACTGGGGCGCAAGCCTGTATCGACCTGCCCTATCAAGGCACGGGCTTGCGACAGCGGCTTTTGCAGCAATTGCTAAAGCAGGTAGCTGGTCGCTTCGACTACCTGTTTGCGACCATTGCCAAGGAAAACACCAAAGCTTTCCGGGCGCATACCGGCGACGGCTGGCAAGTGCGGGGCGAAAATAACCAGCTGTATTACGTGGTGCTGCCCGTGTCTCAGCTGCCTGTCCAATGACTCCTGCAGCCGTTGTTCCGCCTACGCCCCTGCTTTCCCTGGCCGCCACCCGGCCGGGGCTGTGGCTGAAGCTGGAAACTACCAGCCCGGCCGGCTCGATAAAGGCGCGTGGAGTGGCGCAGGTGCTGGCCGACTCGCCTGCGCCTATCGGGCTAACTACTTACAGCACTGGCAACCACGGCATCGCCGTGGCAGTAGCTGCCCAGCGCCTGGGCGTGCCGTGCCGGGTATTTTGCCCGCCCACGCTGGCAGCTTACAAGCAGCAGTTGCTACTAGCGCATGGGGCCACGCTGGTGGCAAGCTCCCTTAATGCCGATGCCGGCCAGGCCGCTGCCGCTCGCGAAGCGGCCACCCTGGGGTGGCTATTTGTGCCACTGGCGAACCATGCCGGGCTGCTGGCGGGCTATGCAACCGTGGTTGATGAAATTGCCCATCAGCTAGGGCCGGCATTTCGGTTGGTGGTGCCGGTGGGCACCGGTTCGCTGCTACGCGCCTGCACCGAACGGGTGGCCGAGCTGGGAATATCCGCCCGCCTCGTGGGAGCCGAACCAACCGCTTACTCGCGCTTTAACCAAACCGCTCCCCTGGCCTTTAGCTCGCCAAGCCTGGCTGATGGCCTGGCTATTAACCATATTTCTCCTTCCAACCAGCCCGCGCTGCAAGCCGCTACACGGGTGGCCGTAACCGAAGCCGCCATTGCGGAGGCCATGCGGCTGACCGCTGCCGCCACGCGCCTGCAGTTGGAGGGCGCGGCAGCCGTTGCTGTTGCCGCCGCGTGGCAGCTCCCCACCAGCCCAGAGCCAGTAGTGGCCCTGGCTACGGGCGGCAATATCGGGGCCGCTCACTTTACCGGAGCTATAGCTAACTTTTCTTATCCAGCCACACACCATGAACCTGGAGAAAATTACTGACTACCACGTTAACAGGGGGTTATTGGCCGAAGTCCAAGCGCTTCTGGCGCCGAGCTATGTGGCTGTTGGGCCGTTTGCGCTCAAAGGAATCGCCTATCCTGTGCCCGGCATGAGGCACGAGTTGTATACGCTGCGCGACGCGGATGGGCAGCTGGCAGCGTTTTGCACGGTGGGCTACCACGACATAGCAGGCTTGCCGTGCGGCTACATGGGCCTGATTGCGGTAGGCGAAGAGCATAGAATCAGGGGCTAGGCCAGCAGTTGTGGCAGGCGCTGCTTCAGAATTGCCGACAAGCGGAAGTTCGCCACGGCCAACGAATTCTATTGTATTTTACCACGGCTAGCCCCATTATATTCGCTTGGTTTACTAATACGTTAGATAAGGCAGCGCCTACACAAACTGGTTACTGCGACGAGTCGGGCCTGCAAGTAGTACGGAGTTTAGTTACTACCCAGTACCCACAAGCCACCTGGGATATAGTTACGCCCTTCCTACTACGTCGGGCCGCGCCCGATGTGCGCTATTCAGAGCGTGACTATCTAAGGGTACAGCAAGTAGCGGCCAGCCAGCCCGGTAGCTTCTTCAACTCCGTGGCCTTGGACGAGCGCAACGGCGACCGGCTGCTGGTGATTGGGTACGCGCCCGTCGTCTGGCTGCGCTACCCGAAAAGCTACTTTGCGCCTACCTAAAAATAGGTATTGCGGGTGCCATAGCTACCTGCTTCTTTTGCGTAGGCATGTAGGTAACCAGTTGAAGGGCAGGCGTAATTGATATGCCCAGATGGTGACGCGGCCATCGGCCTACCACCTGTCATTCCTCTGGTAATTTCCTTGCCCTATGACGCTCGAAAAGCTGACCGACTACCACGGCAACACCGGCCTGCTGGACGAGCAAACAGCCTTGCTGGCACCCAGTTACAAAAGTATCAGCCACTTTGCCCTTAAAGGCCTAACGGAACCGCTGCCCGGCATGCAGCACGAATTGTATACGCTGCGCGATGCGGCCGGCCGGCTGGCGGCCTTCTACACTGTTGGCTACCACTACGTCGAGTATACCCTGTGCTGCTATCTGGGCCTGAGTGCCGTGCGTGACGACTGCAAGGGCCAGGGACTGGGCTCTAGCCTCTGGAGCGCCCACTTTCAGGACTGCCGCCAGCTGGAAGCCCGCATGGGTCATCGCATACTCCTCTATTTCACCACGGCCAGTCCTATCCCATTCCAATGGTTTACCCGCACGCTGGCCGAAGCAGCGCCTGATGCTGCGGGCGACTGTGACGAATTGGGCCGCCAGCGCCTGCGCACCATTGCCACGACGCAGTACCCGCAGGCTACCTGGCGCGCCGCCACGCCCTGGCTGCTGCGGGCCGCCGCGCCCGGCGTGCGCTACTCGGCCCACGAGGCGCAGCGCCTGGACGAGGTAAGCACCGACGGCCCCGCCGGATTTTTCAAGCAAGTGTCGCTCGACGAAAGCCGGGGTGACCGGCTGCTGGTGGTGGGATTTGCTCCTTGATAGCACCACGAAGTAGCAGGCTTGGCAGTGGTAATTCCTCACTAAAAGCAAGTAGAATCGATATGATGTACTTATTCGCCAAGTCAGCAGCAATTCGCCTCGGGTCGTGGGGATGGGTAGTGGGCGCTATCATGCTCTGGCTTTGCGGAGTTGAGCCCGCCAGTGCCTTCGAGTCGGCGGGACACAAGGCCATTGAGCAGCGGGCCTTGGGAATATTGCAGGAGCGGTATACCGCTGCCCTGGCTGCTGCCCTGACATTGCCCCCCACCAGGCAGGACATTATTCGGGAAGTGTATATGCTGCCCAATTGGACCGAGGCCACCGATGCCGTGCCCGCGCCCCGCTCGCAATATCCCGATGCCTCGGGCGAGCGGCAGTTTGCCCAGGACTTGCAAGGCTACCATTTTATGGCGGGCAATAAATCCGTGGTTCGAGCGGCCAACATGGCCAACCTCGATGCGGCTGCTAAACAGCACGTGCTGCTGCTGCAAACCCTGCCCGACTGCCTGCAACTCATGCGCTTTCTGCTATGGGAAGCCTGCTACAACCCGGAAGGAGCCAGCGAATCGGGCCGGGGCGTCTTTGTGCTGCTGCACATCGTGGCCGATTCTTATTCGAGTGAGCATACCACCCGTGATGGCAAGTTCGGCGCCCTGAAAGCCGTGAAGGGGTGGCGACTGTCCCGGCCAGCCTGGCCGCTGGCCGCCCACCAAGCCACTTCGGAGGGCACCCACCGCATGCTGCACGGCGGTATTGGCCACGCCCCCGGCGATGAAGAGTGGTTTGACCCAACCCGCCTTCACAACATGTCGCCGCAGGCCGAGGAAGCAGCCAACGCCTTGGCTGATGTGATGACCCTGTTTTACCGTACCCGCCTTGCGCAGCAGCAATTCCGCCCCCTGTGGGATGCCTCACTTAGCACCTACGCCCGCCCGGGCACTAGCGCGGCCGACTTGGTTGAGCTGCGCGACGCCCTTACCCACACCTACTACCAGTCGGTGCACTACGGCGAACCGGCTTGGGAGTACAACAGCAAGGGGCTTTCAAAAGATAATGACTACCCGCAGCTCGACCCGGCCGGCTACCCCAGCAGCCAGGCCGCCCTGCTGACGGCCTTTCGCAACGCCCGGCCGGTCTATGATGCTTTGGAAACTCAATTGGAGCAAGGCTGGCGCACCGTGCTTAATGACCATTTCCGGCCCTTTGGCAACGCAACGCTTACGGCGACTGCTTTTGCGTACGTCGGCGCTTCCGAGCAGATTGTCCACAAAGAAGTGGGCGACTATATCTTTCACTATCCACCGAAGAGACTACGGGTACCGACTGCGACGGGTGCTGCACCCGGCCCTGTCAATTCCAAGGATGCTTTTGCCTACGATTACCACACCTCTTACACCGTGTTAGGTTTTGGACAATGGGGTAGCAACCGCTCTTCAGCGGCCGTGGGAGGAGAACTGCAATATCATTGCTCGCCGGGGCCGGCTGATGCCAAGAATGGCCTGCTGCACCGCTCCGAATACGGGGTTGCGGTAGCTGTTAAATCCGTTCCCTACCGAAATGAATCGGACGATATCGACCGCTGTCTGCAAACCAATGTGCTTTTTGCTCCCAACCTATTTCCGCTTCCCTACCTCAACGCGGCAGTGCAGGGCCGCATTGGCGGCGGTATAACGACGAATAGTGGCCACGGCCTGGTAACCGGAGTGGACCTGGCGTGGAACATTGGGGCCGAAGATGCTCATTATCCCCTCCGCGTTGTAATCGGCTATGAGCATAATGCCGGCTCGCTGCCTATGCCCGATGTCTTCAGCCTAAAAATCGGGTTCAATAACTGGCACACCCGCATGCCGTGGTAGGCCCAGCCTTCAGCCTACCTGTCTCTGTTCATCCATTTAGCCTATTGCCATGAAAATCAGCTGCTACTTCCAAGTTGCTTCTGCGGCGCTGCTTCTCGATGCAGCCAGTCTAACCAGCTATGCCCAGTCGCCGGATGCCTTGCGCATGCAGGCATTTGCGCAAGGGAGAGCGAATAACTGCATATCGGTCGCGCTGATTAAAGCCGCTATCCAGCATCATGGTATAGGCCAAGTGTTTGATACCCTGCGCACGGGCGACCAGGTGCGGGTGACGCTGCACGATGGCACTGCGCTTGTGCTCACCGACGCCGAACGGCAACAGGCGGCCACCTGGGCCATGTTCAATCAGCCGACAGGAATAGCTCTGCCTGTTACCGAAAGGGCAGCAATCGTCTCCTATGCCAATTTCTGCTACGCAGTGATGGCTAAATACATGCAAACTCAGCAGTGGTACGGCTGCATCGACGACGCAGGCAAAGTCGTTGTCTATGCTCCACTGACCAAGTATAGGCGCGCTTTGCGCAAACTGACCGACAAAAGCATTTGCAGCGATAATGCCTACCGGCATCTGGGTTTGCAAGTGAAAGACTCAACCGCTCCCCGCTACAACCCCGCGCTGCTGTACGCAGCAGCAGTGGCCTACAGCGATAATCACGCTGTGTTTGTGCTCGGCAAGCAGTACGACGACCACGGCAGTTGGGAACCCCTAGCCACATCGGCTAAAGCCGATGACATGGAGTTTGAACCTAAATGGGTTTTTGAATTGAAATAAATTAAAAATCAAATAAGAAAATTAATAATTAAGAAAATGCGCACTCGCCCCCACGCTACTCTGACGAACGCACAATGACCATCCGCCCCGCCGCGCCTGTCGACTTTGAAGCCATCTACGCCATCTGGCTGGAAGGCATCGCCCACTCGTTCGCCGGCTTCGCCCACCCGCCCGACCTGCGCGAGCAGTTCCACCACAATTTTGCCACCTGTCAGCCGCCATTCGGCTTCTGGGTGGCCGAGGAAGCCGGGCAGGTGCTAGGGTGGCAGTCGCTGCTTCCCTGCACTAGTAATCCACTCAAGAGGTACCTGCTGGCCGAGTCGAGCACTTACGTGGCAGCAGATGTACAACTCAAGGGCCTGGGTGAGAGTCTACTGCGAAAGGCGTTGAATGAGGCCGGGATGCGAGAAATTCAATTTGTAATAGGATGGGTACGCACTAATAATAGCGGCATCGCGAAGATGGTAGCCCGTTGTGGCTTTGTGCTTACCCAGCCCGGCTTCGTGCCACAAGTGCCACCACTTACGCACGTTAGTAACCTGTGGGTGTACACGGTACCTACCCCTGAGCATACTATCGCCTTGCCTAATTCATGACCCTCTACCTCGTCACCACCGGCTTTTCAGCTAACACCCTAGAGCGCAACCCTGCTCGACGCCGCCTGCCAGCAACGCGGCCTAGTGTGCGTAACGATGGAAAGCACGACAGCCGACCACCTGACATTGCCGGAGTTGCAACCGGACGACACGATCTACAATGCCACGCGGGGTGGCGTGCGCCTGGAAGAAGGGCTCTGGCGGCCGGACGTGGCCACGTTCTACGAAGGGGCAGTATCCCCACACAGCATCCAGGACACTACCCGCTGGCTACCCGGCCACACCCGTGCCGGGCTGCTGCAGCCGCGGACCATCGCCCACGCCCTCAACCAGCAGTGGACGCGAGCCATACGAGGCGACAACCTGGCTGAAGGCTTCCTCACTACCCTGTATTCGGTCGCCGACCACCAAGTCCTTTGCGCCGCCGTCGAAGTAGCCGTGCTAGTGACCTGCGCTAGCTGACGCGCGCTTACGAGTTCCCAGGCAGCTTATTCGTAACCATTTGCACGCCCTTCATGAAAACCATTTTCTTCGTCGTCAATAAGAATTGGGAGGTAGAGCCGGTGCTCAATGCGTTGACCAGTGCCGAGTTTAGGGCTAAAGGACTGCCTTACCCCAATGAGCTGGACAGTCCCCGCCGTGACGGCGACCACCGCGCCGCGCCCCGCGCCACTTACTACTTCGGCGATGCCCAGGGCATTCAGTTGCGCGCCATCATCTGGTGTCTGCAGGACGTTATGGACCCCACCAAGAATGCTTCCAGCTCGGAAGAAAAGTACCGGGTGCTGCCCACGCTCTACCGCGACTATGCGCCCGTCGACCTGGTGGTAGCGGCCGGCACGGCGGCCTCCGTCGAAGCCACGGCTTCGCTTAACGGCTCAGTGCTGCTGGGCGGGCGCTTCTTGCTGCACGATGCCCGCAGCTTCGACTCCACCTCGACCAGCAACTTCCAGCTGCCCGGCGCCTTCGACACAGTACTGCCCGGCGGCGCGGCTCCGGCGCTGTTTGGCCTGCTCAGCGCGAAGCTGGCCGCGGCCGGCACCGCGCAGCACCTGCTGCCCGTGGCCAACGTGCCGGGGCCCGTCGCGCTGCCCGTCCCGGCCATCCCCCAGGTGCTGCTTGACGAGCAAAGTATTGCCCTGGGCACGCTGAACGTGCTGGACTACACAAAATACGACCAGGCCGATGCCGCTACCCTCGCCGCCTGGGCTGCTACGGGTACCGCACCGGCCGTATCGGTCGAAACCACGCACGGCCTGATACGACTCAGTGCCCCGGCCGGCGTGCCCGTCCTGTTTGCCTCCGGCATTGCCAACCGGGTAGGCTTCTACGGACCGGAAGCGACTAAGCCGCACCGCTACACAGCGGCCTTCAACCTCGGTACGGTGCTGGGCGATATGCTGGTGGCCCTGGCAGCGTCAACCAGTCAGTGGTGATGGGCCGGCTCCGTATCCTCTTCTGCCAGCGCTCAGCTCGGGCGCTGCTGCTGGTCTTTGCCATCGGGCTCTCCTTAGCCCCTGCGACCGCCCAAAATGCTCCCGCCACTTCAACTAGTGGCTACCCAATTATTGCCCTGCAAGGTCGAATGCTCCACCCGCATAGCCGCACGCTGGTTCTTACCGACAACTACGGCAACGAGATTCTGCGCACTCAAACCGCCGCCGACGGGCGCTTTCAGCTGCGGGCCCGCTGGAGCGCGGCCCAGCCGGCCACTCTGCAGCTGGGCGACGAGGTAGCCCGGATGTGGATTTCGCCCGGCGACAACCTGACCATTACGCTCGACGCCCGCCGCTTCGACGAAACGCTGCGCTATACCGGGCGCGGCAGCCGCGTCAACAATTACCGCGCGGCCGAGGTGCTGGACCAGAACCGCCAGCAGCAACAATACCGCCAGACCCTGGCCGGCCCCGAAGCAGCTTTCCGCATCTGGCTGGCGGCCACCAAGCGCCACGACGCGGCCCGCCTGGCGGCGGCCTTCCCGCACCCTGGCCCGCTGGAAAAGCCGTTTGTGGACTACCAGCGGGGCGAGCTGTACTTCCTGCGCCACCAGGGTTGGGAGCGCCGCTGGCCCGGCGACCGCCTCACCCGGCCGGGCATGGTGGCCCCGGTCTTCCAGGCCAAAAATCAGACTGGTAAGCACTTAGACTTGGCCGCCCTGCGCGGCAAGGTGGTGTACGTGGACTTTTGGGCCAGTTGGTGCGGCTTCTGCCTGGTGGAAGCCCCAGCCGCGCGCGCCCTGCACGCCGCCCTGGCTGACTACGCCAGTGAAGTAGCCTTCCTGAACGTGAGCCTGGACGACGACTGGGACACCTGGCAGTGCGCCCTGGAAAAGAACGGCATTGAGGGCCTGAACGTGGTTTCGCCGGATTCGGGCCGGGCCACCGCTGGCGTGGCGTACCGGCTGCCCTCGCTGCCGCGCTACGTCCTCATCGGCCCCGACGGGCGCATCCTCGACGGCAACGCGCCCCGCCCCAGCAGCGGCCAGGTGGAAGGGCTTATCCGGCGGGCGCTGGCCTCTGCCAATTCACCTGGCAAAACCGGCAAGCCATGACCTTGCCCGGACTCGAACACGAACAGCTTTTTGCCGCGCTACTGCTGGCGCAGGCCACGGGCGCCCGCTGGGTGAATGGCAACACGGAGCCGCACCGGCAGTTGCACCAATTAGGTTTCGTGGTCGTGGGCAGTACTATTCGGGTCGAGGTCGCCCCAATGATATTTGACTTCCAACCCTACACCTGCGACCTACACACGCAGCCCCGGCAACTGGCTGCTGCCTGGGCCGCGCTAGGGGTACCAGGCCGCCGGTAAGCTGACGAATCCGGCAACGGTCAGCTACCTATTTCTAGGTATTGGCTAGGCCTATGGGCTGAGTTACTTTTGGCTTTTCCGACTCGTAATGCCTACAATGTCAGCCCCCTACCGTATCCTCTCACTCGACGGCGGCGGCTCCTGGGCCCTGATTCAGGTGCGCTGCCTGCAACAGCTGATGCCCTGGGCTACTACCGGCCATCAGGTGCTGCGCTGCTTTGACCTGGTAGCGGCCAACTCGGGCGGCAGCATTGTGCTGGCCGGGCTGGTGGCCGATATGCCGCTGGCCGACATCCTAGCGCTGTTTGAAAATGAAGCCGTGCGGCGCGACATCTTCGCGCCCACCGATAAGCTAGGCTGGCGGCTCGAACATGCCCTGGCCGAGGCTAGCGGCGACTGGCTGCCGGCCGTGGGCCCCCGGTACTCGACGGAGCGCAAGCTGGCGGCCCTGCGCCAGCACCTGGGCGTGCTCAACGGGCTGTGCCTGCACAACGTGCCCGACCGCGTAAGCCAGCCCGGCAGCGGCCGGCCGGGGCCGCACGTACTCATCCCGGCCTTTGACTATAATCGCCAGCGCTCCACCTTTTTCCGCTCCGACCAGCTGAGCCGGGGCGACAGTGCCGTGCTGGCCGACGTGCTGGCCAGCCGCCCGCCCGCCCCCGCCACCGGCCACCCGGTGGAGCTGCTGGCCGCCGTGCACGCGTCGAGTACGGCCCCGGTCAACTTCTTTGATGCCACGGCCGCCGTCAGCATCGGCGGGCAGGACAGCTACCTGTGGGACGGCGGGGTGGCCGGCTACAACAACCCCGTGCTGGCGGCCGTCACGGAGGCTTTGTCCAACGGGCATCCGGCCGCTAGCATCCAGGTGGTGTCCGTTGGCACCGGGGCCAAGGTTTTTCCGGTGGCGCAGGCCGGCCAAACCGCGGAGTATGACTCGCTGCTGACCGCAGCCAAAGCCAACGAGGGCTTTTTCCGCGATGTAGTGAAAGTCGCCTCCGCTATCGTGGGTGCCCCACCCGACTCGGCTTCCTACGTAGCCTTCACCACGCTTAACCCAAACTTTGCCCACGCGGGCTTTCAAAGCCGCAATTTTATCCGGGCCAACCCGGTGGTGCAGCCTCGGCTGGAAAACAACACCTGGCACGCGCCACCCAGCTACGACGAAACGACTATCAAAGCCATTTGCGCCCTGGAGCTGGATGCCGTAACCAACGAAGAAGTGAAGCTGGTGCAACGCATTTGCGAGGACTGGCTGGCGGGCCGGCTGCCCAACCAGCCCGTTCGCGCCGATGCCGAGCTGCGCTGTTTAGTAGGCCAACCCTTGTTTGCAGACGTGCAGCGCCTGTTTAATGAGCTGTTCCCTTTCGCTTCCTGACCAATGGGCATAGCGATAATTGGTTTTGGCCACTACCTGCCGGCGCGGCGCGTGGGCAACCCCGAGCTGGCCGAGCGCTTTGGGGTGAGCGAGGACTGGATACTGGCCAAAACCGGCATCCGGGAGCGGCGCTACGCGGCGGCCGACGAGGCCACCTCGGACCTGGCCGTGGCCGCCGCCCGCGACTGCCTGGCCCGGGCCGGCGTAGCTGCTTCCGAGCTGGACTGCCTGCTGGTAGCCACCATGACGCCCGACCAGCCCTGCCCCTCCACGGCGGCCTTGGTGCAGCGGCAATTGGGCGCCGTCCGCGCCTGGGGCTTCGACCTGATGGCGGCGTGCAGCGGCTTTCTCTACGCCTTGCAGGTGGGCGCGGCACTCATTGAGGCGGGTACCTGCCGCACGGTGCTGGTGTGCGCGGCCGATAAGATGAGCAGCATCATTGACCCGCTCGACCGCAAAACCACCCTGGTGCTGGCCGATGGGGCCGGCGCCTGCCTGCTGCAACGCAGCGACACCGCAAACCACCTGCTGGGCATGCGTTGCCAGCTCGATAGCACGTGCCTAACCGATATCGTGGCCCCGGCCGGGGGCAGCCGCCTGCCCGCTACGCCTGCCCTGGTAGCCGCAGGAGCGCACTACCTGCGCTTCGTAAGCCGGCATATTGGCCCCGAAGTGCTGCGGTTGTTCGGGCAGGCTATCCGAGAGCTGCTCGCCGACCAGCGCCTGACCCTGGCGCAAGTGGATTGCCTGGTGCCGCACCAAGCCAACTTGCGCCTGCTCGAAGCGCTGGGTGACGACCTGGGCCTGCCCGCCAATAAGCTACTGGCCAACGTGGCCGATATCGGCAACACCAGCGCCGCCACTATACCGCTAGCCATCTCGCAGGCGCTACGCAGCGGCCGGCTGCGCGGCCACGAAACGCTGCTGCTGGCTGCCGTGGGCGCCGGCTATACCTACGCGGCGGGGCTGATTAAACTGCATCTTTCACCGTCTGCTTGATTAGTATGGCTCACACTATTGAAATCCGCCGGGCCACGGCCGCCGATGCCCAGGGCATCTACAACATCTACCGCTACTGGGAGGAGCACTACGTGGACGCAGAAAAAACCAAGCGTTTTTTTACGCTTAAGAACCCCTATACCGTGGCAAAAATTGAGCGGATAGTGGCCGAAAGTGAAGCCGTCGTAGCCGTAGCCGACGGCCAGGTGGTAAGCTTTTACTTTACCAACCCCTTTTTCGACCCCGGCGACCTAGCAGAGCGCAAGGCGGTAGTTGAGCGCCTGATTGCCAACGGCACTCTCCCGGCTGGCCGCTACGCTACTTGTCTGCTGTCGAGCACAGCAGAACCCTACCAGGGCCGCGGGCTGAACGCGAAGACCCTGCATCTGCTGCGAGAAATTTCGAAAGCCAAATACGACTACTTCGCGGGCATCATGGCTTATCACAATCACAATACCCACGCCAGCTCGCTGAAAATGGGCTGGAAGCACTACGGCGACGTGGGCATTGGCTTGCTGGCCATTATCGCCACCGACTCGGCAAATACAGCACTGCACCCCTAGCTGTTTTTCAATGAACACCCCTACGAAGCTGACGCCGCAGCTGCTCGCCGACGCCTCGCGGCTACCCGAAATCTACGCCCTGCGCGTGGCGGCGTGGGAGCAGTCGCCCGGCCAGCCCTACGTCAATCGCGAGTTGTTCCCGCAGGGCTGGTCCGATGCGCTTGATACCCACCGCGGCGCGCGGCATTGGGTGGTCGAGGACGAGGGACGGCTGGTGGCGGCGGCCCGCGTGGTGTTGCTTGATACCCTTTAGGAAAGCGGGCAGCCCGACTTTAACCGCTTTGAGCTGCCGGCGGGGCGGCCCTGGGGCTACCTCTCCCGGCTAGTCATTCTGCCCGCCTACCGGGGTCAGGGGTTGGCCGGGCAGTTCGACCAAATCCGCATGGCCTTTTTGCAAGACACCGGGGTGGCGTTTGCGCTAGGGGCCAGCTTCCCAGGCCGGGTGGCCCAGTTGCAGCAGCAAGGCTGGCGGGAGCTGGGTCCGGTGGTGTGGCGTGCGGCCGACCCGGTGCCGCCCATCCCCAACCACCACTTGTGCATCTGGCAGCCCGCTAGCCCCTAGCCTACCTAGTTTTAGGTATTGCTTCTCCCAAAAATGTCACGCTTCTTTGCACACCTTATTTTTCACCCCACTCGCCCAGTGCCTATCACCATCCGTTTGGCCACTGCGGCCGATTTTGATGCCGTAGCGGCTTTGCGGCTGGCCGCCTACCGGGCGGCCCCGGAGTTTACGATAGCCGACGAAGCGGCCGTGACCCGCTGGGACGGGCAGGTGCTAGTGGCCGACTGCTCGGCTAATGGACTGGTGGCCACCATGCAGTACATCCCGTGTCGCTCGCTCGCCGACCTGGCCCACTTCAATGGCTCCCTGCCGGCAGTGGAGTTCAAGGCTTTTCCAACCCTGCTGCTCAACCGGGGGGCTACCCGACCGGGCCGGCACTACCAGGGCCTCAACAGCCGCCTGCGGCTAGCGATGCTGGAAACTGCCCTAGCCGACCCGCAGCTGCAATCCCTGACCGGCTTTGTCTATGCTGGCGCCCCGCGCCTGAACCTGCTCCGTGCGCTGGGCTACTCCTTCTGCCCGGTAAGCGGCGCGGATATAACCTTCGGGGAGCACACCGAAGAGCTGTTCGTTGCCTTGCCACGCACCCAGTTCGCCATCGCTGCCGAGCAGCTCCGCCAGATGCTGGCGCTGGCGTGAAGCAATTGGTTTATACCCGCGCCTTTCCCTATGAACCGGTTCGACAACCTGATTTACCGCTACAATGCCCTGGTAACCCTGGTGGCCGCCGTGGCTTACAACCAATCTATTGAGCACCTCACGAGCCGGGGCTATTCGGTGCCCTCGCTGCTGGTATACCGCGGCATTTTGGGTTGTGCCCTGGTGGCCGCGATAGCCCGCTGGCAAGGCCTGCGCATCTGGCCGCAGGCCCCGCGCGCGCAGGCCGTCCGGTTCTTCAACTCCGGGCTCGCGCTGCTGCTGGCCTTCGAGTCTTTCCGCCGCCTGGCGGGGGTAACGGTTTCGACCATTCAGCGGCTGGATATTCCGTTCGCCGTTATTCTGGCGGTGCTGCTGGGCCAGCGGGCCCGCGATGGGAAATTCCGGCTCTCGCTGCTCGTGCTGGCGCTGGTGCTCTCCTCTTTCCTGTTTGCGGGCAAAATAGACGAAGACCCGCTCGGTTTGGCCATGGCAATTTTCGCGGTGGCGATGACGGCCGTCGCCTATTTGCTGGGCAAGCAAAGTGTCGCGGTTGAAAACAACCTCACGGTCATTAACACGACCAATCTGGGCTGCTTCGCCGTGGGGCTGGCCGTGTGGGGGCTGGGCGGACACCTCAGCCCCATCCACGTGGCCGACCTGTGGCTATTTGCCGTGTCGGCCGTGACCCAGTTTCTGCTCAACTACACCATGGCCGTGCTCTTTCGCCACCACGATGTGACGCGGGCGCAACGCCCGTACCTGTTGTCGTCGGTGGTTATCCTGGGCCTGGAAATGCTGACCGAGCACAAGTGGTTTGCGCCGCTGCACATTGCGTTTGTGCTGGCCGTAGTGGGCATCGTCTACCTGGTAACGCTGCCCGACGCCATACGGCCCTGGGGCTATCTGAAGCGGCCGCTCAGCTGGTGGCGGCGCGTCGACCCGGATGCGGAAGTACTGGTAACGTAAGATGTACGTCGTTTTCTGGAGGTGCTTAAGTAAAAACGGACGGCTAGGGGTCTGACGGAGGAGATAACCCGCCTGAGCAACGCGTCAGGCCCTGGTAGCCGGACTCCCAGCGCAACGCTGGCAACTAAGCGTTACTTCACCCGGTCGGACGCGCAGACCTGGCTGGCCGCTGCTCGGTACAGGCCCAAATAATAGCTGAGGATGTACCCGGCGAGTACATGTCCTGATTTAGCGAGCTACCTCGGATATACTCGCCATGGCGCGACAGGCAAGCTTCGTTAAGCATTTGTTTTTCAGTTGGTATACCCTCGTAACCTGCATAAGACTATGGCGGATGACTCTAAGCAAAGTTCTGGCTTGAATGATTTTGAAATCAAACAGTATGACGTACTGCGAGCCGAGATTGATGCCGACGTGGCCGAAACCCGGTTGCTGGAACGCATAGCCCTAGCAGGCACTGGCGCGGTGTGGACCTGGTTGGCTACGGTTAAGGACAGTGGCCAACGTTTCGTAGCAGACCACCCGATTGTCTGGTTAATCCCCGCCTTTTTTGCGCTTCTGGGGGGGCTCCGGTGCCTGGCCCTGTTGCACTATATTTTGCTACGGGCCGCTTACATACGGAAGATGGAAGCAGCTGCCCCAAGAAGCAGTGAGCAGTTGATAGGATGGGAAACGTATTTGCAGCAAATGAGTGGGAAGGGTTTGCGCGTGAGCAGTGGCGCGGTGGCTATCTGGGTGATACTGTTTACGGTTTCCGTCTGGGTAGCCCGGCAACAAGGCTGGCTGAGTGTTTTTTGTGAAGATTGTGCTTTCTGGAGCCTTTTCGTGATACTCCTGCTGATTGGCAGAATAGGGTTAAGCACGGTCAACAGTGAATTAGAAAAAGTACTAAACACCAAGTAGGTACACGGGCGTGCGCAGGCGCCCGTTGCCTCCGGACGCGAAGTGCCTGTCAACCAGGAGTTGAGCGCTATCCTCGCCGCTGTTGCTGGCAGCACCGGGTGGGGGTCAAGCACGCGCCGCCGCCGCCGGCCTAGCCGGCTACGCCAGTTGGCGGCTAGGCCCTCGCTGCCAGGGCCAGCGCTCGCCCGACCAGTGGTTCAGCTGGGCATCAGCCCCTGTTTCCGCAGCCCGTCACGCCCGGGCGGTTGTATCTGCGAACCAAATGACCTCGCCTGACTCCGCTTATCATCAGGTCTTGTGGTGTTTTTTTGCGATTTTACGACGGCGCGCTGCCCCACGTAGCCGCACCGCGAAGGCCGTACTAACTGCACTGTTGCCGCACGGGGTCGTAACGAGAAGGACCGGCACGGAACTGGTGCCGGCCGGCACCACAAACACCAGGCTGGTACTGTTAACGGCCGTTGGGGTCACGGCCACCCCATCGAGGAGCACACGGCTGGCCCCCGTTAGGTTAGTGCCCGTCAGGCGCACGC
Organism: Hymenobacter cheonanensis; assembly: GCF_030581075.1. Taxonomy (GTDB): domain Bacteria; phylum Bacteroidota; class Bacteroidia; order Cytophagales; family Hymenobacteraceae; genus Hymenobacter. Next base: position 199,889 of record NZ_JAUQSW010000007.1, on the reverse strand, counting down.
GCGTGCCGGCTACGCCGCTGACTGGGCTTACCTGGCTGATAGTGGGGGCAGGCGCCTGATTCAACCGCACGCTCACCGCATAGCCATTGCTACAAGTCGTGAGCAGGTCCAGGTCGCCGTCGCCGTCCAGGTCCCCCAACGCCAGGCTTTCGGGGTCACTGCCCACGGCCGGCTCGGGGTTGCTGGTGGGCGAAGTAAAGTTGCCCCTCCCATCATTTAGGCGCACGCTCACGGTGTTGCTGCTGGTATTAGCGGCCAGCAGGTCCAGGTCGCCATCCCCGTCCAGGTCGCCCAATGCCAGGTTGTTGGGGTTGCCCCCCACGACCGGGTTAGGGTTACGGGTGGGGGGCGTGAAATTGCCCGTGCCATCGTTGAGGCGCACACTTACCGAGTATCTGCCGATGGAAGTAGCGGCCACCAGGTCCAGGTCACCGTCGCCGTCCACATCGCCCACCGCCAGGTTGCGAGGGGCGGTTCCCACGGCCGGATTAGGGTTACTGGCGGGGGGCGTAAAGTTGCCTCTGCCATCGTTGAGGCGCACGCTCACGTTGTTACTGCTGGAATTAGCCGTAAGCAGGTCCAGGTCACCATCGCCATCTACGTCTCCTACTACTATGCTGCAGGGGTGATGGCCTACGGCCGGGCTGGCATTGATAGGCGGAGCCACGAAGTTGCCCACGCCGGTACCTCCCCCCGGCGTGGGTAGCTGGGATACGCGCTTGTGAGCGAGTAAGCCCTTGGCGGTAGTTACACTCCTCGGTTGAGTGGACTTAATGGGGGTGCGTGGCGGGCTAGCCGTAGCCAACCAAGTATCTATGCGTACGGCCGCCCCAGGCACGTACTTAGTGCGAGCCCCTACAGGGCTGGCGCCGAGACGAACACTAGTGACGGCGATGACGCGGACTACCTGGCCACTGGCAGGGGGCAGCGCTTGGAAAACTGAACTCTTCCCTGTAGTACAGTCCACCGTAGTGGCGCGAGCTGCGCAGGTGGTCAGTAGCAAGGCCACCACCCAACGCAGGCGAGTGCCAAAAGGCGGCCGGCAAGCGTCTTCTGCGTTTGTAACGCAAAAGCTCTTTACGCACTTCGCCAGTGTAGAAGAAATAAAAAGCGGTAGCCCGGCAAGCAGCCATAAACTCAGGCGTAAATTACTCATAACTTCTTATTAATAAAGTAGTTGTGTGTAATTCTTGCTGTAAAACCAGTGAAAATAGCAAGGATTTTCTCTGCGTAGTACAACGCCTTGCAGCCGAATATTGGTTATTTGCTGCAACAGGGCGCTCCTTCGAAGTGACGGCCTTGCGTGGACAACCAGATTATTCTTGTTCGGGACCAAGTCCTCCCGCTTTCGTGCATTTGAGTACCGCGCTTATCTGCGCCGTAAGTGCCTAGGCGTACTTAAAAAATTCAAGGCCTGGTTGATGTATTCACGTCATCATAATCACGACTTGATGAAAGTTCATTGCCTTATTGCAGCAATGGGCGCTTGATATAACATTGCTACAAGATTCAACTCATTTTTTGTATCAATGCACACAAAGGGTATGCGCAACCTGCATTAATAGCATGTCAGGGCATATTTTTACCATCTCCTGGCTATTACATCCGCGAAACAGCCTGGTGTGACGAGTGCAACCGGACCGTGGCTGTTTACCCCGGCAGCCACGCCCAGTGCCGGCGCGGCAACTACATCCTGGCTCCGGCGTGCTGCTACCTACACGGATACACCGCGTTCGAGGAAGCCCTGTTCAAAAGTGGTAACCCGGCAGACTATCCTATACCTACAAGGCCCCAGCCTGAAACCAGCCATAAAATGAGCATAGAAAAGTTGAGTCCGGTGGCAAGGACACACGCCCCCAGCTACTCGCAGCTATTGAAGACGCGAAGGCTTCGGGGGCTACTCTCCTTATTGCTAAGTTGAACCAGCTCTCTCGTAACGCCTCCTTTGTTTTCAAACTCAGGGATGCCAAGGTGGATTTCGTTTGTGCGGATATGCCCGATGCTACTCCATTGGCTATCGGGATTATAGCTACCCTGGCTGAGAACGAGCGTCAGCTTATTTCTACTCGTACCAAGGCGGCATCAGCCGCAAAGAAAGCCCGTAACCGGCCACTAGGTAACCTCAACTTCACGGAAGCCGGGAAAGTCAAGGGGAAAGAAACGAACCAGAATAACGCCCTGAATCACGAGCGCAACATCCAGGCGCGCAACCTAGCCAAGCGCTACAACGATATGGCGTGGAGCCTGAACCAGATTGCGGACAAGCTGAATGAGCTGGGGTATAAAACCCGTCGTGAGTGCAAGTTCATTTCCTGCACAGTGTACCGTCTCTTAGCCGCCAAAAACCCCTTGGTTGCTTAAGAAGCCACTAACTCATTAAGGGCTTCCGTGGAGGATACGATGAAGCTTCTTCCGCTTCTCTTCAAGCTGGGATTCGAGGTCACCTATTGCCATCCTCAAGGCTTCCGCAGTCAACTCGCGCAGCAACTTGTACTTCGCATCGTTGCGTTCGGTGACTTCGGGCTGGGACAACAACTTCTCCTATTTGAGCTTAAAATTGGCGACCGTGGGTTCTGGTTCCCACGCCTCACGTCGCTTCAGTGTCTCGCTAAATCGGGAACGTACAAGGTCGATTTTCTTGTTTTCAACGGCTGACCCTTTCACCTTAATTTTGACGAGTCCGGCAACCTGGTCGAAGTCCTTCTTGCTGACTTTCGCCTCGGTCCGCTTAGCATACGTTACCCCATCGTGCGTGAAGCATACTACGACGGTCTTCTTCACCTCATTCCCACCAGAACCCCGCAACAGGCAGCTGAGCTTTGCCATACAGTTGTATTTAATGTAGAGAATAAGAGGCTCTGCAACAAATGCAACGCATCCCAAAACATTGTCACAACCCTGGCACAACATAAATTAAAAAGTGCCTCTATGGCATCAAAAAGGTACTTTATTCTGTTTTATGGATTTTCCTTCCAAGCTCATTGAGAATGCGGTAGTAGAGCTATCGCGCCTGCCCGGCATCGGCAAAAAAACCGCCCTGCGGCTGGCCCTGCACCTGCTCAAGGCCGAAAGCGACACCACCGCCAACCTGGCCGAGGCCCTGGCCAAGATGCGCTTCGACATCACGTACTGCCGCACCTGCCACAGTATTTCCGACTCGGAAGAGTGCAGTATTTGCGCCAATAAGCTGCGCGACCACGCCCAGGTGTGCGTAGTGGCCGACGTGCGCGACGTGATTGCCATCGAAAATACCGGCCAGTACCAGGGCGTGTACCACGTGCTAGGGGGCGTTATTTCGCCCATCGAGGGCATCGGCCCCGCCGATTTGCAGGTCGACTCCCTGGTGGCCCGCGCCGGGGCCGAGGACTCGGAGATTCGTGAAATCATCCTGGCCATCTCGCCCACGATGGAGGGCGACACCACGGCGTTTTACCTCTCGCGCCGCCTGCGCGACTTTGAACACGTGCACATCAGCACCATCGCCCGGGGCATTCCGATGGGCGGCGAATTGGAGTATGCCGACGAGATTACGCTGGGCCGCAGCATTGTGGAGCGCCAGCGCCAGGCGCGCTAGCCCGCCGGCGGCGATTGTTGCCAGGCAGTTTCGGCCCGTGGCTTGGTTCGGCTTTCGCCGGGCGGGCGGCGGGCTTTTGCGTGGCTAGGGCCATTCGGCGGCGATATTGCGGCCATGAACAAAGCTGCCCTTAGCACCTGGCTCCGGCAGGCGGGCCTGATGCACCTGGCCGACCAGCTGCGCTTTCGGGTGCTGCAACTGCGCCACCGCCGTGAGAACCAGCGCTTCCGGGCCGCGCACCCCGGCGTGGCCCTGCCGCCCGACTACCTCATGTACGAGTCGTTTCGGCTGCGCTACCAGAGCTACTATGCGGGCGGGCGCGAAACGGCCGAGTGGCTGCGCGCCGAGCTAGCCCCCTACGCCAGCCTACAGGGCCAGCACATTCTGGACTGGGGCTGCGGGCCGGGCCGCGTGGTGCGGCACCTGCCCGAGGTAATCGGCCAGGGCTGCCGCTTCACGGGCACCGATGCCAATGCCGCGTCGGTGGCCTGGTGCCGGGCGCACCTGCCGGGTATCACCTTTCTGCACAATGGCATGCGCCCGCCGCTGGCCCTGGCCGCCGCCTCGGTCGATGTGGCCTACGGCATCTCCATTTTTACGCACCTCTCGGCCGAGGGCCACGCCAGCTGGCTGGCCGAGCTGCTGCGCGTGCTGCGGCCGGGCGGCGTGCTGCTGCTCACCACGCACGGGGCCGCGTTTGGCGCCATCCTCACGCCGGCCGAGCGCGTGCGCTTCGACGCCGGCGAGCTGGTAGAGCGCCGCCAGGTGCGCGAGGGCCACCGCGTGTTTGCGGCGTTTCAGCCGCCGGCTTTCCTGCGGCGGCTCTTTGGCGAGCAGCTGGAGGTGCTGCGCCACACGCCCGGCCAGTGGCTGGGCCAGGGCGCCAGCCAGGATGTGTGGGTGCTGCGCAAAAAGTAGCGGGCCGGGGGCCTGGCAGCCCTAATCAGCTGGACAGCCCTGGCGGGTAGCCCCCCGGCCCCTCCCCTTTGGGAGAGGAGAGCCATTCGTCAGGGTACGTCTGCTCGCGTCAGGCTCCCCTCTCCCGCAGGGGAGGGGCCGGGAGTGAGGCCTGGCGCCTAGCTTATTCACCAACCTGCAGGCCGCGCTAGTAGCTTTGCCCGCCGTGAAGCTCTCCGTCGTCATTGTCAATTACAACGTCTGCTACTTCCTGGAGCAGACGCTGCTGTCGGTGCGCCGGGCGGCGGCGGAGTTGGGCGAGCCGGTGGAGGTATTCGTGGTCGATAACAACTCGGCCGATGCCTCGGTGGCAATGGTGCGGGCGCGCTTTCCGGAAGTTATCTTGCTGGCAAACAAGGATAATCCCGGCTTTTCGCGGGCCAACAACCAAGCGCTGCGGCTAGCCACCGGCCAGTACCAGCTGCTGCTCAACCCCGATACCTTGGTGGAGGAAACCACCTTCCGGCGCTGCTGCGACTTTATGGACGCGCACCCGCGCTGCGGTGGCCTGGGCGTGCTGATGCTCGACGGCCGGGGCCGGTTTCTGCCCGAAAGCAAGCGCGGGCTGCCCACGCCGGCGGTGGCTTTCTACAAGATATTCGGGCTAGCCAGCCTCTTCCCGCGCTCGCGCACGTTCGGGCGCTACCACCTGGGCTTTCTCGACAAGCATGAGGCCCATGAGGTGGCCGTGCTCAGCGGGGCGTTTATGCTGCTGCGCCAGGCGGCGCTGGCCGAGGTGGGGCTGCTCGATGAGGATTATTTTATGTACGGCGAGGACATCGACCTCTCGTACCGCCTCACGCAGGGCGGCTGGCAAAACTGGTATTTTCCGGGTACCCGCATCCTGCACTACAAGGGCGAAAGCACCAAGCGCACGAGCGTGAACTACGTGCTGGTCTTTTACCGGGCGATGGTCATTTTTGCCCGCAAGCACTTTGCTGCCAGCCGGGCGGGGCTGTTCTCCTTGCTGATAAACGGCGCCATCTGGCTGCGGGCGGGGCTAGCCGTGGCCCAGCGCCTGGCCACCGCCGCCACGCCGGTGCTGCTCGATGCGGCCCTGCTTTACGCCGGCATGTACGTGCTGAAATCGTACTGGGAGGTCAACCAGAAGTACGTGCGCCTGCCCTACCCGCCGCAGTACATGCTGGTGGCCGTGCCGCTTTACATCGGGGCCTGGCTCACTACCACTTGGCTTAGTGGCGGTTATGACCAGCCCACCCGCGCCAGCCGGGTGGTGCGCGGCGTGGCCGTGGGCACGGTGCTGATTTCGGCCGTATCCAACTTCTTCGATGCCTGGCGCTTCTCCAAAGCGCTCATTGTGCTGGGCGGCGGCTGGGCGGTGGCGGCGCTGGTGGGGCGGCGGGTGCTGAGCCACTGGCTGCGCCACGGCAACCTGCGCCTGAGCGAGGGCCGCGCCAAAACCCTGGCCATTGTGGGCACCTGGGCCGAAAGCCAGCGCGTGCGCCAGCTGCTAACCCAGGCCCAGGTGCCGGCCAAGGTTATCGGCTACATCACGCCCGATGCGCCCGACTATGCGCTTCCCTCGCCAGCCACTACCCTGGCCGACCACCTCGGCACGGTAGCCGAGCTGCCCGCGCTGCTGCGCCTCTACGGCCTGACGGAGCTTATTTTTTGTGGCCAGGACCTACCGGCCAGCCAGATTATCGACCTCATGGCCAGCCTGCCGGCCAGCCCCCCGGTGGCCTACAAAATACTGCCGGCCGGCAGCCAGTACATCATCGGCAGCAGCCATAAGGACGCGCCCGGCGACTACTACACCCTCGACCGCTCGTGGCGCCTGAGCCAGCCCGCCCAGCGCCGCAACAAGCGCCTGCTCGACCTTATGGCCTGCCTGGTGGTGCTGGTGCTGAGCCCGGTGCTACTTTGGGGCCAGCGCCGGCCTAGTGGGCTGTTACCCCACGTGGGCCAGGTGCTGCGCGGCCGCCGCAGCTGGGTGGGCCTGCGCTACTTGCCCGAGGCGAGCCGCTACCCGGCCGTGCTCTCGCCCGCCGAGGTGGCCCCCGCCGCCGGCCCGCTCGACGCGGCCACCCGCCAGCGGCTCGAATTGCTGTACGCCCAGGACTACGAGCCGGGCCTCGACCTGAGCGTGCTCTGGCGGGGCTGGCGCCGGCTGGGCGGCTAGCCCCGCTACCTTCCGGCAAGGCACATGGTGGCGGCGGCGCAGTTGCGATAAGCCACGGAAAGAAGGCGCTAGCCCCGCCAGCGGGGCCGTTGGGCGAGGAAATTGCCCGTGACGACGGAGGTGCAGTCGGGGTTGGGTGCGGGGCCTGCTACCTTTGCGTTGTCTAGTCAGGTCGCTGTGAAAGCATTTTTCGCCTATTTCTTTATTTCGCTGGTGCTGCTGCAATCGTTCAGCCGCGAAGTATTGCTGGTGGATTTTGCACTCAACCAATCGGTTATCACGGCCCGCTACTGCGTAAACAAGGCCCGCCCGGCCCTGCACTGCGACGGCAAGTGCTACTTCGCCAAGAAAGCCCGCCAGCAGGAAGAGCGCCAGAATAAGTCGGCCGGCCCCGTGAAGGAGCGGCTCGAAATGCTGCCCGCCACCTTTGGCCCCTGGCAAGTTGCGGCCGCCCGGCCGGCTACGCCGGCTAGCCCCCGCTACACCGCGGCGCTGGTGCCGGGGCACTACGCGGCCCCGCTGGGCGCCGTTTTCCGCCCGCCGCTCGGCTAAACCAACCTCCGTTTGGGGAGTTGCCGGCTGGCTGGCGCCCGGGGCTGCGTTGCGCACGCCCGGGCCCTGGCTGGGCCTTGCCCCCGTTGGGTTTGAGTTAGTCTGATTATCAGGGGAATGAGAGGTATTTTTATGGGTGCCGGGCTGGCCGTGGCTAGCCTGGTGAGCGCGCAGGCGCAGCAAGCCGCCGTGCGCGGCACAATTCTCGATGCGCAGTCGCAGCAGCCGCTGCCGGGCGTAACGGTAGTAGCGCCGGGCACCGGCGCCGGCACGACTACCGATGCCAGCGGCCGCTTTGTGCTGGCCGCGCCGGCCGATAGCCGCGAGCTAACTATCTCGTTTATTGGCTACAACACGCAGCGCGTGCGCGTGCCGGCCACGGGCCACGCCCTCACCGTGCGGCTGGAGGCGGCGCCCGTGAGCCTGCAAGGCGTAGTGGTATCGGGCAGCCGCGAGCAGGAGCGGCGCACCGAAACGCCGGTGGCCATCAGCCAGATTTCGCCGCAGCTCATTGCCGACACCAAGGCCACGGCGCCCTACCAGCTGCTCAATAAAGTGGCCGGCGTGTACATGGTAGACCTGGGCGCCGAGCAGCACATGATGGCTATCCGCCAGCCGATTACGACCAACGCGGTGTACCTGTATTTAGAAGACGGGCTGCCCATCCGGCCCATCGGTATCTTCAACCACAACGCGCTGTACGAAATAAACCAGGCCGGCGTGCGCAGCGTGGAGGTGGTGAAGGGCCCGTCCTCGTCGCTCTACGGCTCCAACGCCATTGGCGGGGCGGTCAATTTTTTGACCAAGCAGCCAACGCCGCTGCCCACGGTGGGCGCCTCGGTGCAGGGCGACAACTTCGGCTACCGGCGCGTAGATGCCAGCGCCAGCGGCACGGTGGGCCGGCTCGGGCTGTACGCGGGGGGCTACGCGGCGCGGCAGCGCGGCGGCTGGCAGGATTATACCGATTTCAACAAGCAGTCGTGGACGTTGCGGGCCGATTATACCTTCAACGCCAAGACGCGCCTTATTGGCACCGGCAGCTATAATTACCTCTACACCCAAACGCCGGGTACGCTCGACAGCGCGCACTTCTACAGCCGCACCTACCAGAGCAACAACCGCTTCACCAACCGCGAGGTGACGGCCGTGCGCGGCAGCCTGCGCCTGGAGCACGACTGGAGCCCTAGCCAGCAAACGGCCCTCACGGCCTTCACGCGCTACAACTCGACCGGCCAGCTGCCGAGCTACTACATTGCCGATGTGCGCGTGAACGGCGTGTACCAAAGCTCGACGGGGCAGGTGAACAACCAGTCATTTCACAGCTACGGCGCCTTGGTGCAGCACCGCGCCGACCTGGGTTTTCTGAACTCGCGGCTCATTTTGGGCGGGTATTTTGACTACAGCCCGAGCACGTACTACGCGCGTTTTCTGACGATTCAGAAGGATGTAGCTAATAATTTTTACACCGGCTACACCGATACCGGCCGCTACCTCGACGATTATAAAATCAACCTCTCCAACGTGGCGGGCTACGCCCAGTACGAGGTGCAGGCCACCGAGGCGCTGCGCCTAGTGGGCGGCCTGCGCTACGACCGCGTGCAGTACAAGTTCAGCAATAATTTGAGCGGCGCGCAGACGAGCAAAAAGGCTAGCCAGGATAACGTCTACAACATCGTGGCGCCCAAGCTCGGCCTGACCTACGCGCTCGGGCCGGCCCAGGGCTTGTACGCCAATTTCAGCACCGGCTTCCAGCCCCCCGAAACGGGCAGCCTCTACAGCTCGCGCCAGACTATTGAGCTGAAGCAGGCCAATTTCACCAATTATGAGGCCGGCGGCTGGGTCGCCTTATTTGAGCGCAAGGTGTATATCGACCTGAGCCTCTACCAGATGGAGGGCCGCAACGAAATCGTGAGCCTCTTGCAGGCCGACAATACCACGCAGAGCGAAAACGTGGGCGCCACCCGCCACCAGGGCGTCGAGTACACGCTGACGTATGCGCCGGTGCCGGAAGTAAACTTCCGCCTCAGCGGCACCAACGCCCGCCATACCTACCTCGATTACAGCGAGGTAGTGCAGGGCCGCAACCGCGACTACGCCGGCAACCGCATGGTGGGCGCGCCCAACTGGCTGGCCAACGCGGAGATATTCTACAAGCCGCGCTTTGCGCCCGGCGCCCGCCTCGGGCTGGAGTACCAGCGCGTGGGCCAGTTCTACACCAACACGGCCAACACCAAAACCTACGCCGGCTACAACCTGCTGAACCTGCGCCTGGGCTACCGCCTGCCGCAAGCGGTGGCGCGCGGCCTGGAGGTGTGGGCCAACGTGGTGAACCTGGGTAATGCGCTCTACGCCGTGAACGCTACTACTAATCAATACGGCACCACCTACGCGGCCGCCGCGCCGCGCACCGTCACGCTGGGGCTAGGGTATACTTTCGCCGCTAAGGCGCGGGAGTAGCGCTCACTTTAGCTCGTCGGGCGGGTCACCTCGCCCCCTAGCCCCCTCTCCTTGGGGAGAGGGGGGACTAGTGCTGGTTCTAGCTCTTAGAAACTATGACTAAAGACTAGTTCCCCCTCTCCCCAAGGAGAGGGGGCTAGGGGGTGAGGTTGACGCAAGGCGAGAATATTCCCATCATTACCAGCCTTAACCTCATGCAAACAACTTCAACCCCGCCGGCGCGGCCCACGCCAGCGGCTTCGCCGCTGCGGCGCTTTGTGGGCCGCCATATGTATCGCTGGCACCGCATCCTGGGCCTTATCACGGTGCTGCCAGTGGTGCTCTGGACGCTCAGCGGCATCTCGCACCCGCTGATGTCGAACTGGCTGCGGCCGCCCATCGCCCACGAAACCGTGCCCGCGCCGCCGCTGCAAGCCGCCGCGCTAGCCCTGCCCGTGCCCGGGTTGCTGGCCCGGCACCACCTGGCGGCCATCCAAAACCTGCGCGTGGTGCAGTACCGCCACCAGCCTTATTATCAGGTTACTGACTTTCGGGGCCGGCTGCGCTACTTTGCCGCCGCCACCGGCCAGGAACTGCCCGACGGCGACCGCGCCTATGCCGAAGAAGTGGCCCGCTACCTCACGGCCGACTCGACCTCGGCCGTGGCCGGCGCTGCGCGCCTGACGCACTACACCAGCGACTACAAGTTTATCAACCGCCTGCTGCCGGTGTGGAAAATCACCCTAGCCAGGCCCGACGGCATGGCCGTGTTCATCGAAACCGAGCAGAGCCGGATGGGCACGTTCAACAACACGGCCCGCGCCCGCTTTTTGTGGGTATTTGGCATGATGCACAACTGGGACTTCCTCGATGCGCTGCCGCGGCCCTGGCACCTGGGCATCATGCTGGTGTTCACAACTATCATCTGGCTGTCGGCGCTGAGCGGACTGGTCATTTACGGCTTTGTGCGGATGAAACTGCGGCAGCCCCGCTCGGCCCAGGACCAGGTGGGCTGGCTGCGCCGGCGCCACCGCACGCTGGGGCTGTGGGTGGCGTTTGTCACCTTCACGTTTGCCCTGAGCGCCTCGTACCACCTCTGGCAAAAGCTCACGCCCGACCGCCGCGACACCGTGGCCCGCGTGTCGGGCTTCGCGGCCAGCGAATTGACCTGGCCGCTCACCGAGGCCCTGGCCGGCCCGGCGCCGGTGCAGCGCGTGTCGCTGGTGCGGGTAGCGGGCCAGCCCTACTACCGGCTGGCTAGCCAGGGCGCGGCCGGCAGCCCGCCCACCGTGCAGTACCGCAGCACCCGCGACGGCCAATTGCTGCCTGATGGCGAGCTGCTTTACGCCCGCGAGCTAGGCCAGGAATTCATGCTGAAGCTCAACGGCCAGGCCGCCCCGGCCACTGCCACCGGCGCCGCCGAAGACGGCGCCCTCCCCGACTGCTGCACCGCCCCTAGCCTCACTTCCGAAACGCCCGCCGCCCTTGGCACGCCGGCCGCCGGGCCGGCTTCGGCGCAGGCTAACTTGGGCAGCCCCGAGCTGATAACCAAGTTTGCCGGCGAGTATGGCTTTGTGAACAAGCGCCTGCCGGTGATGAAGCTCGCCTTTGCCACGCCCGAGCACACGGCCCTGTACGTGGAGCCCGCCAGCGGCCGCCTGGCCGCCCTCGTCACCGACGGCGACCGGCGCGAAGGGCTTTCTTTCGCCGTGCTGCACAAGTTTTTCCTGATGGACTGGGCCGGCAAAAACGTGCGCGACGCCGTGGCCATTCTCTCGGCGCTGGGTGTGCTGGTGGTTACGCTCTACGGGTTTGTACTGCTGGTGCGCACCCGGCGGTAGGCCGGCCGGGGCGCTAGCCCAGCAGCCCGGCAATGCCCTTCACATGCAGGCGAGCGAAGCTGCGCACCCGCTCGAAGCGGGCCTGGGTGGCGGCCAGTTCCTCATCGGCAGGCAGGCCGCGGGGCACCTGTACGCGCAGACGCTCAAACACGGCCGCCGCGATGTCGAGGTAGCCCAGCAGCAGCAAGTATAGCTGTTTCTTTTCGTCCTCGGCGTAGCTTTTCGTGCGGATGGCCTTCGTCAGGGTATCCAGCTGCGTGGTTTCGTCGGTAAATAAATCGCGCAGGGCGGCGCGCTGCCGGGTGTAGTCGGCCAGTTGCCCGGCCTCCACCTCAGCGGTCGAAAAAGGAAACGTATCGGCAAAGGCGACGGCCTGCTTAAAGGCCGCTTCGGCCTGGTAAATGAGGGCCAGGTGCTTTTGCAGGCTGGCCCAGAGGCCGGCCCGGGCCCGCTCGAAGGCGCCGGCGGGGTCGGGGGTAGTTGCGGTCATGCGGTACTGTACTAAAGCTCAAAGATACCCGCCACCGGGGGCTAGGGGCCCCCGGCCTCGTTGGGGCAAACCAAGGCTAGCGGGCTAGTAGCAGCCAGCCGGCAACTGGTCGCTCGCTAATCCCTGCCCCACCAAAAGCAAAAAAAACCGTGAAAACCGGCGCCACTTCATTCGTAACGCCGCGCGAGCCAATACTTTTGCGATTCGCATCGTTTCTTATCAGTTAAGCTTATGTCGCCTAGTACTGCTACCCCGGCTGCCACGCCGGCCGACCCCACTGTGTATTTCTCCGACCGCATTCTCCAGATTCAGGAGTCGGCCACCATCGCTATGGCCAAGAAAAGCCGCGAGCTGGCCGCCCAGGGCGTCGACGTTATTAACCTGAGTTTTGGCGAGCCCGATTTTCAGACCCCGCAGTACATCAAGGACGCGGCCAAAAAGGCGATTGACGACGGCTTTACGTTCTACACGCCGGTGCCGGGCTACCTCGACCTGCGCCAGGCCATCTGCGATAAGCTGCTGCGTGAGAACAACTTGACCTACGCGCCCAACCAGATTGTGGTGAGCACCGGCGCCAAGCAGGCGCTCAGCAACATCATCATGACCCTAGTGAACCCAGGCGACGAGGTTATCATTTTTTCGCCCTACTGGGTGAGTTACGCCGCGCAGGTAGAGCTGGCCGAGGGCGTGGCCGTGCCCATCATGGGCGCGCTCGAAAACGACTACAAGGTGACCGCCGCCGAGTTTGAGGCCGCCATCACGCCGCGCACCAAGGCCGTGATGTACTCCTCGCCCTGCAACCCCACCGGCGCCGTGTTCAGCCGGGCCGAGCTAGAGGCCATTGCCGAGGTGCTGGCCCGGCACCCCGGCATTTTTGCCATTGCCGACGAGATTTACGAGTACATCAACTTCACCGATGAGCACGTGAGCCTGGCGCAGTTCGACGCCGTGAAAGACCAGGTTATCACCATCAACGGCTTCTCGAAGGGCTACGCCATGACGGGCTGGCGCCTGGGCTACCTGGCCGCGCACCCCGCCGTGGCCGCCGCCTGCGACAAGCTGCAAAGCCAGATTACCTCGGGCACCTGCTCTATTGCGCAGCGGGCGGGGCTAGCCGCGCTGCAAGGCGGCCGCGCCTCGGCCGATGAAATGGTGCAGGCCTACCACCGCCGCCGCGACCTCGTGCTGGACTTGGTAAAGGATATTCCAGGTCTGAAAACGCCCACGCCCGACGGCGCTTTCTACATTTTCCCCAATGTATCGGCGTTCTTCGGCCGCACCGCGCCCGATGGCGCGGTCATCAACGACTCGTCGGACCTGGCGCTGTACCTGCTGCGCGACGCGCACGTGTCGGCCGTGGGCGGCGACTCGTTTGGCGCGCCCGACTGCATCCGCTTCAGCACCGCCGCCGCCGATGCCAAGCTGGCCGATGCCTTTGAGCGCATCAAAAAGAGCCTGGCTGCGCTGAAATAATTGCTGATACCTTAAAGAGAAGGTCATGCTGGGCGAAGCCCAAGCATGACCTTCTCTTTATAGAATCCCCTTTATTACAGAACGCCCGCGCCACAGGAAGTGGAGGCCGTACCTTTGCGGGTACTTATGAATTTGCTTTCCGCCGAGAATATCTCGAAGAATTACGCCGACCGCTGGCTGTTTAAGGACCTCAATTTTGGGCTGCAGCAAGGGCAGCGCATTGCTTTTGTGGGCATCAACGGCACCGGCAAAACCACGCTCATGCGGGTGCTGGCCGGCCTCGAAAACCCTGATACCGGCCTGGTTACGCGCCGCCAGGGCATCCGGGTCACCTACCTGGGCCAGCAGCCCGAGTTTGATGAGAGCCTGACGGTGGAGGAAACCATCTTCGCCAGCCAGAACGACACGCTGCGCGCCGTGAAGGACTACGAGCACGTGGTGAACGACCCCAACCACGACCCCGAGGACCTGCAGCGCGTGATGGAGCGCATGGACACGCTCAACGCCTGGGACTACGAGTCGCAGGTGCAGCAGATTTTGGGCAAGCTCGGCATCTTGGGCGAGCTGCTGACGCGCAACGTGAGCAAGCTCTCGGGCGGGCAGCGCAAGCGCGTGGCGCTGGCTAGGGTACTTATCGAGGAGCCCGACGTGCTGCTACTCGACGAGCCCACCAACCACCTCGACCTGGCCACTATTGAGTGGCTCGAAAACCGCCTCAACTCGCCCAGCCTCACGCTCTTGATGGTGACCCACGACCGCTACTTCCTGGACAAGGTGGCCAACGAGATTGTGGAACTCGATAAGGGCCAGATGTACCGCTACCAGGGCAACTACGCCTACTTTGTGGAGAAAAAGGCCGACCGCGAAATGCGCGAAGCCACCGAGGTAGAGAAGGCGCGCCAGCTCTTCAAAAAGGAATTGGAGTGGATGCGCCGCATGCCCCAGGCGCGCGGCACCAAGCAGAAGGCGCGCATCGACGCTTTCTACATCACCAAGGAAAAAGCCAGCACCAACCTCAGCAAGCAGCAGCTGGAGCTGAGCGTGAAAACCACCCGCCAGGGCGGCAAAATTATTGAGGCTGAGCACCTCAACAAGAAATTCGGCGACAAGGTGGTGCTGGATGACTTCAGCTACGTGTTCAAGAAAAAGGACCGCATCGGCCTGGTGGGCCCAAATGGCGCGGGCAAGAGCACGCTGCTTAACATGCTGACCGGCAAGCTGAAGCCCGACAGCGGCACCGTGGATGTGGGCCAGACCACCGTGTTTGGCTACTACACCCAGACCGAGCTGGAATTTGACCCTAGCCAGCGCGTGATTGACATTGTAAAGGAAGTGGCCGAAGTGGTGGAGCTAGCCAACGGCGACGTGCTTACGGCCAGCCAGTTCCTCACACTGTTTCTCTTTCCGCCGGCCCAGCAGTACACGCTGGTAAGCAAGCTGAGCGGCGGCGAGAAACGCCGCCTGCAATTGCTGCGCGTGCTGGTAAAAAACCCCAACTTCCTGATTCTGGACGAGCCCACCAACGACCTGGACCTGGGCACGCTCAATATTCTGGAAGACTTTCTACTGCACTTCTCGGGCTGCCTGCTCATCGTGAGCCACGACCGCTATTTCCTCGACAACCTGGCCGAGCACCTCTTTGTGCTGGAGCCGGGCGGGGCCGTGCTCAACTTCCCCGGCAACTACACCGACTACCGCGACTACCTGGCCGAGCGCGAAACCGAAGCCGCCCTCGAAGCCGAGGAAAAAGCTGCCAAGGCCGCCCGCGCCGCCGCCAAAGCCGCCCCCGCTAGCCCCGCCCCCACGCCGGCCGCCGCGCCGGCCAAGCGCCGCGCCAGCTTCGCCGAAAAAAAGGAGTTTGAGCAACTGGAAAAAGACATTGCCGCGCTCGAAAAAGAAAAGGAGCAGCTGGTGGCCAGCCTGGCCACCGGCCAGGGCTCGCGCCAGGAGCTGATAGCCTGGCCGGCCCGCCTGCAAGCCGTAGATAAAGAGCTGGATGCCAAAGGCGAGCGCTGGCTTGAACTCAGCGACTTTATCTAGTCGGCGCTTACCTGGTGCCGCCTGGCCAGCAAAGCCAGTGCCGATGGCGCTGGCTTTGCTGGCTTTTAGGTAGCGTTGAAGTAGCGTCTGGCTTCCGGCCGGCGGCCGGGGCTAGCCGCAACTCCCTGGCGCGCCTTGCCGTATGGGGGCACTTTACTACCCTGGCCACTGTCTTGGCTGTTGTAGTTACTGCCTTTTTCTTTTTCACGTAGCTAGCCGAAGGCAGCGGCTGCCCTGGCCTTTGCTGGCCGGGCTGCAACCCGTCTGCCTTTTTGCCCCGATGAGCGACCAGCTTATTTATGCGAAACCCTACGGCGTGGTGCTGGTCGATACCAGCGTGCCGTGCATTATTACGCAGTGGCACGCGTTTGCTAATGCCGCAGAATTCATTGCCCTCCAGGGGTTTGCGCTGGAGCATTTTGAGGCGCACTCCAGCCCCGAGCGGCCCTGGGGCTGGGTAGGCGATGTGCGCCAGATGGGGGCCATTCCGGCCAAGGCCCAGGCCTGGCTCATTGCCGAGTTTAACCCCCGCGCCACGGCCGCCGGCCTGCGCGAAGTGAGCGTGGTGGTGGCCGAAAACGTGTTTGGCCAAATTGCCACCCAGCGCTACATCGAGGAAACCCGCCAGCACCAGGACCGCGCTGCCCTGCACACCCAGCTCTACAACTCGTTGGCCAGCGCCAAGCAGGGGGCCCGGCAGTCGGTAGCCACTCCCTAAGCTGCTCTACCAAACAAAGCTGCCCCGGCGGCCGGCTAGCAGCCGGCCGCCGGGGCAGCTTTTGGGTAGGCAGTAAGGCGCGCCGGCTGGCGCACCTCGTTGATTTTTAAGCTTTCCAAAGCTCGTGCTCCTGACCTTTGCTGGTAGTGAGCACGAAGCGGGGCGGGTTGGCGCGCAGCACGAGGCGCACGCGGCCGGGGTATTTCTCCGAGTCAATCCACACGCCGTCTTCTTTTTGCGGGGCCAGGGTGGCGGGCAGGTAGGCGGTGGGCAGCAGCACATCGGTATCCGATTTGAGGTCGAGGTGCACTTTTTCGAGGGCCGCTTCGAGGTCAGCGCCGAAGTCGTCGTTGAAGTCATCCTCCAGGTCGTGCAGGGCTTCTTCCACGTCGTCGTAGCGGGCGTCGTCGTAGGTGAGCGTGTGCAGCTCGGCTTTCTTCTCAATCAGGGCCAGCAGGGCTTTGTTCAGGTCGGCAGCGTTCATCGGGGCAGGCAGGGGGAAGACAACGGGGAAGTGATACGCCACAAATTTGCGCACGAAAAGGCAAATGGCCCCGCCAACCCGTGGCCCCGGCCGGCCGTTAAGGCGGCCATGCCCCTCTCCTACGTGCTCACCGGCGCGGTGCTGCTTGCCCTGCTGCTGGTTTTTTACCGCTACCTCACCGCCGATGCCCGCCGCCGGCAAGCGGCCCTGGCCACGCCTTTTCCGGCTGCGTGGCGCACTATTCTAACCGGGAACGTGGCCTTTTACGACGGCCTGGCCGACACCGACAAGGGGCGCTTCGAGCAGGCCATGCAGCTTTTTCTGGCCCGCACGCGCCTCACCGGCATTCAGACGGAGGTCGATGACCTCACGCGGGTGCTTACGGCGGCGGCGGCCGTTATTCCGGTATTCGGCTTTCCGGGCTGGGAGTACCCGACCCTGCACGAAGTATTGATTGTGCCCGATGCCTGGCAGCTCGAAACCCGCCCCGACCAGGAGGTACACTCTCTGCAAGGCACCCTGCTAGGGTCGGTGCAGCGCTTCCAGACCTCGCAGTACATGCGCCTTTCGCGCGCCGCCTTGGTGCAGGGTTTTGCCGATGCCGAGGACAAGCACAACGTGGGCGTGCACGAGTTTGCCCACCTCGTAGACGAGGCCGATGGGGAAATTGACGGCGTGCCCGGCGCGGGCCTGCCGCCCGCCCTGCGCCCGGCCTGGGCCGCCGCCATGCAGCGCGAGCTGGCGGCCATCCGGGCCGGGCATTCTGACATTGACCCCTACGCGGGCACCAACGAGGCCGAATTTTTTGCCGTGGTGAACGAGTATTTCTTCGAGCGCCCCGAAAAGCTGAAGGAACACCACCCCGAGCTGTTTGACCTGCTAGCCCAGGCCCTGCACCAGCACCCCGAGCAAACCCTGACGGCCCACGGCAGCCACCTCGACCCGCGCCAGTGGCTGCGCCAGCTGCGCGCCAAAAAGCAAGTGCTGGGCCGCAACTCGCCCTGCCCCTGCGGCTCGGGCAAGAAATACAAGGACTGCCACCTGGCCCAGGCGGCGTAGGGCTGGCTGCCTAGCCCTGCTCTGGGCGCGTAAAAACGGTCGAGGCTGCCCAGCTTGCGGGGGCTTTACACGACCGCAACTGCCCCGGGCAGTGCCTGCTAGCCCCCGACGAAGGCCGCAGCTTTGCCCGCTCCGTGGGTGCCTTGGCGATGCCTGCGGCTTCCAGAAAACTTCCGGTCCGGTACCTGCGCGGCCAGCATAATACCGCTGGTAAGAGGCAGTTGGCTGGTGGTAGTGGTTGCCCCCAAAGCCCTGACACTAACTGCGCCGGGCGTAGCGGGCAAGTAGCGCGGCAAAAGCAGGTCTTTCTACTTGTTTACGCCTTGCTTTCTCCTTAAATCGACGTAACTTATTGACATTCTGCTACATTTGATGAACACCCACCCTCATCAACAGTGCATAAAAACTTTCTTACCTCTTTTGGGGCTGGCTACGCTACTGGCATTCGGCGCTGGCAGCCCCAGCGTACCGGCCGCGCCTATCTCCGTTGTAGCTGGGCCAACTACTATGGCTGCTTTGGCTCAGCAATTCACTGAGGCAATGCAGCAGCAGGATTTGGCCAAAGCCACTGCTTGCCTGGCCAGGGAGGCGCGGCTGCTCGTCAACACGTCGCCGGTGCTGAGCGGCCGGGATTCGCTGAGCACTTACTGGCTGAAAAATACTTTCAGCACCACTAGCAACCTAAAAATCAAGTTCCTGCAAACGGGTAGCGACGCCACGATGGGCTACGCCGCGGGGTATTACACCTATGACATCAAGCCGACGGCTGACTACCCAGAGGGGGCCACGGCGCACGGCTCGTTCCTGGACTTGGCCCGCAAGGAAGGGGCTGTCTGGCAGGTCACCTACGCACACATAGCAGAAGACCCTAGCAAGGCTAGCAAGTAGCGGCCACCTTCTTACCTGGAAAAAAGCTGTTGGGAGCCCATCTCCCGGCAGCTTTTCGCCTTTGCAGCTATCCCCTATACGGCCCTAGCCCAGCTCCACGGCCGGGTCCCAGAACAGCTTCTTGAACTCGACCACCGTGTCGTCTTCCACGCGCACGCCCTCGGCTTCGAGGCGTTCCTGCATGGCGGTGGGGGTAGGAAAATGGTGCCGCCCGCTGAGCTGCCCTAGCCGATTGACGACGCGGTGGGCGGGCACGGGCGCCTCTTTTTGGTGGGTAATGGCGTCGAGGTTGGAGGCCATGAGGGCGTAGCCCACGGCCCGCGCGCCGCGCGTGGCGCCCAGGTAGTGCGCCACGGCGCCGTAGCTCGTAACGCGGCCGGGCGGCACCAGGCGCACCACCTCGTGCACATCGGCAAAGTAGTTGCGCTCGGGGGCGGGGGTAGTCTGGCCGGGCGGCGGGGCGGCGGGCTTTTTCATGGCGGTGAAAATACGGGGCGGGCGGCGCAACCCCGGGCTAGCGGGCGCGTCCTTGCGCCCGCGCACTTGAACCCGAACTTTGCGCCCGCTGTTTCCTGACCTTCGGCCGGCTACTGGCTCGTGTGCAGGGCTAGCGGCTGATTCCCAATTAATTCCACGTATGCGCTTTTTTTTCGCGGCTCTATCTCCCAAAACCCGCGCGGGCACGGCTCCGCTGCTGCTGGCCGGTGCGCTGGCCCTGCTGGCCGGCTGCCATGCCAAACCCGACGATGCCAAGGGTGGCAAAGATGGCAAAGACGCCAAAAAGAACAACGGCCCGGCCCTCGTCGATGTGCTCGTGGCCAGCCCCTCATCGGTGACCGACTCGGTGGAGGCCAACGGCGCCGTGGTGGCCAACGACTTTGTGGAGCTGCACCCCGAAGTGAGTGGCCGCCTCACCTACCTGCAAGTAAATGAGGGCCGCCGCGTGAGCAAAGGCACCGTCATTGCCCGCATCAACGACGCCGACTTGCAGGCTAACCTACAGAAAATCAAGGCCCAGCTGCAAGTCGGCCGCCTCTCGCAGGACCGTCTCGAAAAGCTGCTTAAAGTGCAGGGCGTCAACCAGGCCGACTACGACCTGGCCGTGAGCCAGGTGCGCAGCAGCGAGGCCGATGCTGCCTACACCCAGGCCATGCTGGCCAAAACGGTTATTCGGGCGCCCTTTACCGGGGTGCTGGGCTTGCGCCAGGTAAGCCCCGGCGCCTACGTCACGCCCACCACCATTATTGCCACCTTACAGGCCGATACCAAGCTCAAGGTCGATTTTACGCTGCCCGAAGCCAACGGGGGGCTGGTGCACCCCGGCACTGCGGTTACGGTGCGCTTTGCCGGCAACCCGCCGCGCAGCTACCCGGCCACCGTGCAGGCCCAGGAAAGCCAGGTAAACCAAACCACCCGCAACCTGACCGTGCGTGCCCTGCTGCCGGCCGGCGCCCAGGTAAGCCCCGGCACGTTTGCCAGGGTGCTGGTGCCCACCGGCGCGGCCCGCCGCAGCGTGGTGCTGCCCACCAACGCCATTATGCCCGGCGATAAGTCGGACCAGGTGGTGCTCGTGAAAAACGGCAAGGCCGTGATGCAGGACGTGAAAACCGGCGACCGCCGGGACGACCAGATTTCCGTGATAAGCGGCCTCTCGGCCGGCGACTCGGTCGTGACCAACGGCGTGCTCTTCACCCAGCCCGGCAAGCCGGTGAAGGTGCGCAAGGCGCGAAAAGCAAAATAGCAGAAATTAATTGATATAAAACGTTTGTCATGCTTCGGCTGCGCTTTGCTGCGCTCAGCATGACGGCTGCTTTTTCCAGCTGTAGTTTATGAATATCTCCGAGCTATCCCTGAAGCGGCCCGTGCTCGCTACGGTGTTCAACCTGCTGCTGATACTTTTCGGCGGGGTGGGCTTCTCGTTTCTGGCCCTGCGCGACTACCCGGCCATCGACCCGCCGATTATCAGCGTAAGCACCTCCTACACCGGCGCCAACGCCGACGTGATTGAGAACCAGATAACCGAGCCGCTCGAAAAGCAGATTAACGGCATTCCGGGCATTAAATCCATCACCTCCAGCTCGTCGCTAGGGTCCAGCAACATCACGGTCGAGTTCAACCTCGATGTGGACTTGGAAGCCGCCGCCTCCGACGTGCGCGACAAGGTGGGCCAGGGCGTGCGCTCGCTGCCGCAGGATATCGACGCCCCGCCGGTGGTGTCGAAGTCGGACGCCAACTCCGATAACATCCTCATCCTGGCCGTGCAGAGCCGCACCAAGAGCCTGATGGACCTCAGCGACTTTGCCGAGAACAACCTGCAGCAGCGCTTTCAGACCATCAACGGCGTGTCGGCCATCAACATCTTCGGGCAGCAGCGCTACGCCATGCGCCTCTGGCTCGACCCGGCCAAGATGGACGCCTACCAGGTATCGTTTACCAATGTGCAGCAGGCCCTTAACGCGGAGAACGTGGAGGTGCCGGCCGGCAAAATCTACGGCGGCAAAACAGAGCTGACCATTCGCACGATGGCCCGCTTCACTACCGAGGCGCAGTTTCGCAACCTCATTCTGCGCGAGGATAAATCGGGCATTGTGCGCCTTGGCGATGTGGCCCGCGTGGTGCTCGGCCCCGAGAGCTACGAGCAGAGCTGGAAGGTAAACGGCGCCTACGCCGTGGGCCTGGCCATCGTGCCGCAGCCGGGCTCCAACTACGTGGAGATTGCCGACGAATTTTATAAGCGCCTGGCCGAGGTGCAGAAGGAAAACAAGGCTGACATTCAACTACGGGTGCTCACCGATAACACCAAGATTGTTAAGAACTCCATCGACGAGGTGCTCGAAACCCTCGCCATTTCCTTCGGGCTGGTGGTAGTGGTTATCTTCTTCTTCTTCCGCAACTGGCTCACGGCGCTGCGCCCGCTCATCGACATTCCGATTTCGCTGATTGCCACGTTTTTCGTGATGTACCTGGCGGGCTTTACCATCAATATTCTCACGCTGCTGGGCATCGTGCTAGCCACCGGCCTGGTGGTAGACGACGGTATTGTGGTGACGGAGAACATTTTCCGCAAGCTCGAAGAAGGCATGGACATTCGGCGGGCAGCGCTGGAAGGCAGCAAGGAAATCTTCTTCGCCGTTATCTCGACCTCGCTGACCCTGGCGGTGGTGTTCCTGCCGGTGATTTTTCTGGAAGGCTTCACGGGCCGCTTGTTCCGCGAATTTGGGGTGGTGGTAGCAGGCGCGGTGCTGATTTCGGCCTTCGTGTCGCTCACCATCACGCCGGTGCTCAACGTGGTGCTGCACCGCGAGAATAAGAATAAAGAGGGCAGCGGCCACGGCCGGCTCTACGACAAAACCGAGCCTTTCTTCCAGCATATGGAGACTGGCTACGGGCGCATTGTGGGCGGCTTTCTACGGGTGCGGGGGCTGGCCTGGGCGGTGGTGGCCGTGTGCGCGGGCCTCATCTACTTCGTGGGCAAGGGCATTCCGACCGAGCTGGCCCCGCTCGAAGACCGCAGCAGCGTGCGCATGGCCCTGACGGGGCCGGAGGGCACGAGCTACGACGCGATGGAGAAAATCAGCAGTCAGGTAGCCGATTTTGTGCGCGACTCGGTACCCGAAACCGATTTTGTATTTGCCCGCACGCCGGCCGGCGGCAGCGCCAACACCGCGCAGGTGCGCGTGGGCCTGGTGCCGCCCGGCGAGCGCAAACGCTCGCAGGAAGACATTGCCAAGTACCTGACCAAGAAAACCAAGCGCTTCAACGACGCGCGCATTTTTGTGGTGCAGGAGCAAACCATCGCCGTGGGCTCGGGCGCCAAGAGCAGCGTGCCGGTGCAGTTTGTGCTGCAAAACACCGACCTCGAAAAGATAAAGGAGGCGCTGCCTAAGTTCCTGGCCGCCGCTAGGCAAGACCCGACCTTCCAGAACGTTGATGCCAACCTCAAATTCAACAAGCCCGAGGTGCAGCTTACGTTTGACCGCCTGAAAATCCGCGACCTGGGCCTGACGACGCAAGACGTGGTGGCGGCCGTGCAGGGCGCCTTCGGCGGCCGGCGCATGGCCTACTTCCTGCTCAACGGCCGGCAGTACCAGGTAATCGGGCAGGTAGACCGCAGCTCGCGCAGTGCGCCCAACGATATCAGCCGCCTTTACGTCACGAACAGCCGCGGCGAAAGCATTCCGCTCACGGCTGTGGTGCACCAGGTCGAGAATTCCAACCCTAGCACGCTCTTCCACTTCAACCGCCTGAAGGCGGCCACGTTATCGGCGCAGCTGGCCGAGGGCAAAACGGTGGGCGACGGCGTGGCCGCCATGCAAGCCATTGCCGACAAAACGCTGGATGCCAGCTTCTCGACGGCGCTCACCGGCTCCTCGCGCGACTTTGCCGAAAGCTCGGGCAACACGGCTTTCGCCTTTATGCTGGCCCTCGTGCTGATTTACTTGCTGCTGGCGGCGCAGTTTGAGAGCTTCCGCGACCCGCTCACCATCCTGCTCACGGTGCCGCTGGCCCTGGCCGGCGCGCTGCTCAGCCTGTGGCTGATGGGCCAGACGCTCAACATCTTCTCGCAAATCGGGATGATTATGCTCATCGGCCTCGTGACCAAGAACGGCATCCTCATTGTGGAGTTTGCCAACCACCAGCGCGATGCCGGCCTGCCCCTGCGCGAGGCCGTGCGCCTGGCGGCGCAGCAGCGCCTGCGGCCCATCTTGATGACCTCGCTGGCTACGGCGCTGGGCGCGTTGCCCATTGCCATGAGCCTGGGTGCGGCCAGCACCAGCCGCAAGCCGCTGGGTACGGTTATCGTGGGCGGCATTCTGTTCTCGCTCGTACTCACGCTGTTGGTTATTCCGGCCATCTACACGTTCATTGGGAAGGAGCGCAAGCCGGCCGACGCCGAAACAATTCCGGCCCACGAGCCGGCCGAAGTAGCGGCGTAGTACTTGCTAAGTAGCGTGTCCGGGCGCGATTACCTCACCCCCGGCCCCTCTCCTTGGGGAGAGGGTAGCCGACCGCAAATAAATGCGCGTTGTCATTAATAAGTAAGTAGTTAATCTCCCCTCTCCCCAAGGAGAGGGGCCGGGGGTGAAGTAACCGCGCCCGGACATGAACCTGTTTTGCCTGCCATGAAATCTCTGTTTATCGGCCTCACGCTGCTCAGCCTCAGCACCGCCAGCCGGGCCCAAACGCCCACCCCGGCGGTGCCCCCGCCCGCCGTAGCGGCCAACCCGCCGGCGCCCCTGCTCACGCTGCACGAGGCCTTGCAAACGGCCCTCAAAAACAGCCTCGATATTCAGATTGGCCAGAACGCGGTGGAGGTGCAACGCCTGCAAAACACGCTGGGCTTTGCGGGCGGCCTGCCGACGCTAGCCCTGGCGGGCAGCAACAACGTGGTGATTAACAACACCAACCAGGAGTTTAATACCGGCCAGACGACCATCCGCACCGGGGCCCGCTCTACGCAGTACAACTTTGGGCTAGCCGGCTCCTACCTGCTCTACAATGGTGGCTACGTGGTGGCCAATCGCAAGCGGCTTGATGAGTTGCAGCAAATCAGCGAGCTGCAGCTCAACTCGACGGTGCAGAACGTGCTGGCCGATGTGAGCCTGAAGTACTACGCTGTGGTGCAACAGCAGCGCTACATCCGCACCTTGCAGGCTTCGGTGGAGGTGTCGCGCCAGAAGCTGCGCCTCATCGAGGCGCGCCAGGCAGTGGGGCTGGCCAACAACGCCGATAAGTTTCAGGCGCAGCTCGACCTGAATGCTCAGCTGCAAACGCAGGGCCAGCAGGCGCTGGCCGCCGAGCAGGCTACGGCCGATTTGCTGCGCGCCCTGACGCTGGATTTGACGACGCCCATTGCGCTGGAAGACAGCATTCCGGTGAGCCGCGACCTGCGCTGGGCCGACATTCAGGCCTCGCTCGTGCGCAACCCGGCCCTGCTGGCCGCCGACCGCCAGGTGCGCGTAAATGAGCTGCTGGAGCGCGTGGCCCGCGCCAACCGCTACCCTTCGCTAGGCATCAATGCGGGCACCAACTTTGCCCGCAACCAGAACGCGGTGGGCACCACGCTCTTCAACCAGAGCTACGGGCCGTATGCGGGGCTAGGGCTGGCGGTGCCCATCTACTCGGGCGGCGTAAATAAGCGCCTCGTCGACGTGGCCCGTGTGAACACCAAAACAGCTGAGCTGCAACGCACTGCCTTGCAGCAGAACTACCAGCTGAATGCCCGCAAGGCCTGGGAAGCCTACGAGCAAACGCTGGCCCTTGTAGACACGGCCGAAGCCAGCTACACCACCGCCCGCAACCTACTCAAACTCGTGCAGATGCGCCTCGACGCCGGCCTCTCGACCCTGGTCGATGTGCGCATCGCGCAGCAGAGCTACGAAGATGCCGGCTACCGCCTGGTCAATTACCGCTATAATGCGAAGGCGGCCGAAATTACGCTGCGCCAGCTGGCGGCGCTGCTGGCACCCTAGCAACCACCCAACGCTGGCTATCCTGCCGGCTAAGCCATTGAAAAAGGGCCGCTCATACCTGGTATGAGCGGCCCTCTTCGCTAGCCCCTGCTGCTGAAACAGCAGCCCGCGGGTGCCCCTAGTTCTCGTTGTTGCGGGCGGCCTCGTTGCGGTTGAGCTTGGTGAGAAACGACTGCGTGATAGGCGTTTCGCTTTCGTAGCCTTTGCGGCGCTCGTTGGCAGCGGCGCTCTCGCCGGTGGCGGGCAGGGCCCGGTTTACCCAGGCCAGAATATCGACGGTGGTGCCGGGCGCGATGCCGTGGAAAGTGGCCAGCAGCTTGGCCGGCAGCGACAAAATCAGCTCGCCGTCGCCGCGCCGGGCGGCGTTCCAGATGCGGCGGGCCGCGTCTTCGGCGCTCATCGTGAAGCCGGGCAGGGCGTCGGCAATGCTGAACCAGGCGTACTCTTTCTCGTGGTTGCCCTTCACGTCGGCATTTTGGGCGCTGCCGGTGCGCAGCAGGCCGGGGCACACCGTAGTTACATAAATGCCGTGCTGGCTCAGCTCAGCCCGAAAGCCCTCCGACAAGCCGACCAGGGCAAACTTGCTGGCGCTATAGGCCGTGAGGTGCGGAATAGCCACCTTGCCCCCCAGCGACGAGATATTAATAATGCGCCCCTCGCCGCGCAGCCGCATACCCGGCAGCACCGCCTGCATGGCATGAAAAGGCGCCCAGAAGTGCGTGTTCATGGCATCCTCAAAGTCGCGGGCGTCCATGTTTTCGAGCGGCCCCCCGATAATGATGCCGGCGTTATTCACCAGCACATCAATACCGCCGAGCTTGCTCTCGACCTCGGCCACCAGCGAGCGCACCTCGGCGGCATCGGTAAGGTCGCGGGCCAGGGCCAGCACGGTGTTTTCGGTGCCGCCGTAGCCTAGCAGGTCCTGGCGGGCGCGGGCCAGCTCCTGCTCGTCGCGGGCGCAGATGGCCACGCGCGCGCCTTCGAGCACGGCGCGGCGGGCCAGCACCAGGCCCAGCCCGCGCGAGCCGCCGGTGATGAGCACGGTGCGCCCCGTTAGCTCGTACGAGCCGCGCCGGTTGCGCCAAACGGTAGTGGCCAGGGCAGCCAGGCCCAGGCCAGCGGCCCAAGCCCAGGAGGAAGAAGGTCGGCGGGAAGTTTTCATGCCCCTCTGTATGCATTTGGGGGCTGAAAGGTTACAGATGTAGCGTAAGCTTTAGCTTGCGAGCGAGCGCGGCGAGCATTCACGGATGCTGACGTTCGCTTACGCAGTTGCTCGCGGTGCTCGCTCGCAAGTCAAAGCTTGCGCTACGCCCCTAGCTTCTCCTTAAAAAAGGCCAGCGTGAGGGCCCAGGCCTCGGCGGCAGCGTCTTTGTTGTAGCTAGGGCGCTCGTCGCAGTTGAAGCCGTGGTCGGCGTAGGAGATAACGGTGCTGATGTAGGGCTTGCCGGTAGCGTCCACGGCGTCGATTATCGTCTTGACATTCTCCTTCGAGATGTGCTGGTCGAGGCCGCCCCAGAAAAACAGGTGCGGCGCGTGCAGGTCCTTAGCCCGGTCGGCCAGGGTGTGCAGGCCACCGCCGTAGTACGACACGGCGGCTTTGAGCGGCAGCACGGTATTGGCCACAAAGGCCACGCGCCCGCCCAGGCAAAAGCCGATGGCCGCAATATTGTCCTTCTGCACGTTGGGCTGGGCTAGCAGCCAGTCGTAGGCGGCCTGCGCATCGTGGGCCAGCCCCTCGGGCGTGATGCCCTGGAAGTGCGGCATGGCGCTCGGAAAGTCGTTGTACGGAATTTCCAGGCCCGGCGCGGCAGTGCGGTGAAACAGCTCGGGCGCCACCACCACGTAGCCCGCCTGGGCTAGCCGGTCGGCCACGTTGCGAATGTGGCCATTCACGCCAAAGGCCTCCTGAAAGAGAATGATGCCGGGGGCGCTGGCGGTGTGCTGGGGCTGGGCCGCATAGGCGTGCATGGCGGTGCCGTCGGCCACGGGCAGCACGAGTGCGTTGGGGGTGCTCATAAAAGGCTGGGAAACTGGGAAAAGGATTCGGAGCCAGAAACAAGGCGGCGGAAGCCGATGTTTTCACCCGTCGATTCTCGTTTCTGTAGTCCGCTAGCTTATGCCTACCTCCTCCACTCTGCGCCTGAGCGTGCTCGACCAGTCGCCGGTGCGGCCCGGCGCCACCGCCCGCCAGGCTTTGCAAGAAACCACGCAGCTCGCCCAGCTCGCCGACCGCCTCGGCTACACCCGCTACTGGGTGAGCGAGCACCACAATACCACCACCCTGGCCGGCCCCGCGCCCGAGGTGCTACTATCCCACCTGGGCGCCCACACCAGCCGCATCCGGCTAGGGTCGGGCGGCGTGATGCTGCCCCACTACTCGGCCCTGAAAGTGGCCGAAAACTTCAAAATGCTGGAGGCGCTGCACCCCGGCCGCATCGACCTGGGCATTGGCCGGGCGCCGGGGGCCGACCGCCTCACGGCTTACGCCCTCAACCCAAGCAACAAGTTTGCGGAAGAAGACTTTGTGGAGCAATTAGTTGATTTGCAAGCCTACCTGCGCGATGAGCGCACGCCCGAAACCATCCACGAGCGGGTGCAGGCCATTCCGCAGATTGAGACGCAGCCCGAGCTGTGGCTGCTCAGCAGCAGCGGGCAGAGCGGCGAGTTTGCCGCGCAGCTGGGCCTGGGCTTCACGTTTGCCCAGTTTATCAACCCTAGCGGCGGGCCGGCGGCGGTGCGCGCCTACCGCCAGCAGTTCCGGCCCTCGCCCGAACTGGCCGCGCCCGCGGCCAGCGTGGCCCTATTCGTGCTCTGCGCCGACACCGAGGAGAAAGCCAACGCCTTAGCTAAAGCCATGCTGATGCAGCTGCTGCGCTTCGAGCAGGGCGTGCGCGGCCCCTACCCCACCGCCGCCGAAGTGGCCGCCCACCAGTTTGGTCCCCTGGAGCAGGCCCGCCTGCGCCACCACCAGGGCCGCGTGGTGAGCGGCACGCCCGCCCAGGTGCACGCCCAGCTCACCGAGTTGGCCGCCGCCTACGCGGTAGACGAGCTTATCCTGACCAGCATCACCGCCGATTTTGCTGACCGCCTGCGCTCGTACGAGTTGCTAGCCGAAGCCTTCGAGCTAGCTCCGGCTAGCCCCGTAGTAAGCGCCGAAGTGCTAATGGACTAAGTGCTTGCCCCAGCTATTTAATTTTGTTCTAAATAAAATAGGCCCCTTAGCTGGGGCCTTTTTTATTTTCAAAATATTCATACTCAATTTTTTATCGTGAGTTGCCTAACAACATTTATGAAAATCAGCTGAAAACATGCTGTTGCACTATTTGGAACGATTCTAAACTCAGCTGCACCTTTGCGCTGCGTTGAACGATTCTAAATAAGCCCATGCGACACCTTTTCTCTCCGCTGCTCTTTTCCACGCTTGCTTTCCCGCTGCTAGGCCAGGCCCAAACGCAGGCCCCGGCGGTGCCGCACCATGCCCAGCACCACCGCCTGGGCACTATTGCGGGCCGCGTGACCCTAGCCGATGGCCAGAGTGCCGACCACGTAGCCGTGCTGGTGCGCGGCACTACCCACGGCACTACGCCCGATGCCGATGGCAATTTCCGGCTCGACGCGCCGGCCGGCTGGCAGGTGCTCACCTTCACGGGCCTGGGCTACTCGGCGCAGGAAGTAACAGTGGAAGTAGTAGCCGGCCAGACGGTTACGCCCCCCGCCCTGACGCTGGCGCGCGGCAACCGCCAGCTCGACGAGGTGACCGTGACCGGGAATAAAAGCCTCAACCAACGCCCCACTACCCTGGGCAAGCTGCCCATTGCCCCGCTCGATATGCCCCAGGCCAGCCTCACCGTGGAGCGCCAGGTGCTGGAGCAACAGCAGGTGCTGCGCCTGAGCGATGCCCTGGCCAACACGCCGGGTGTGTACGTGATGGGCGCCACCGGCGGCACGCAGGAGGAAATTGCCAGCCGCGGCTTTGCCTACACCAGCAGCAACACGTTCAAAAACGGGGTGCGCTTCAATAATGGTATTCTGCCCGAGGCCAGCTCGCTGGAGCGCCTGGAGGTGCTGAAGGGCAGCGCGGCCATTCTCTACGGCAACGTGGCGGCGGGCGGCGTGCTCAACCTTGTGACCAAGAAGCCGCTCTTCGAGCGCGGCGGCTCCGTGACGATGCGCGTGGGCAGCTTCGGGCTGGTGAAGCCGATTGTGGACGTGTACGGCGCCATTGGGCAGAGCGACAAGGCCGCTTTCCGGCTCAACGGCACCTACGAGCGCGGCGACAGCTACCGCGACGGCGTGCGCTATAACCGCTTCTACGTCAACCCCTCGCTGCTGTTCCGCCTCAGCCCCAAAACAGATTTTATCCTGGAAGGCGACTTCCTGCGCGACCGCCGCACGCCCGACTACGGCATCGGGGCCATCAACTACCAGATTCAGGACTCGCGCTCGCGCTTCCTCAACGTAGCCGATGCCCTGAACTCAACCCAGCAAACCAGCGCCACGGCCACCCTCACCAGCCGCCTCAGCGACGGGTGGACGGTGCGGGCCATCGGCGGCTTTCAGCGCTACGACAACGATTTGCAGAGCGCGGCCCGCCCCACGGGCATCGTGGCCACGCCCGGCGCCACCTATGGCAACTGGGCGCGGGGCCTGCAACGCACCGAAACGAGCCAGAACTATTTCCTGGCCGAGGTTGACCTCACGGGGCAGTTCCGCACCGGCACCATCGGCCACACGCTGCTGGTGGGGGCCGACGCCGACCAGTACAACACCAACACGCTAGCCTACACCAACCCGGCCTCGCCCACCAGCGCCACCACGGCCGTGTCCACGTTCGACGTTATCAACATCCTGGACCCTAGCCGGGTAATCGCGCAGCCCGCCCTGCGCCTGGGCGGCTTCGATGCCCTCGTGCGCAACTCCCTCACCAAAGACAATACCCGCCGGGCTGGCTTCTACGCCCAGGACCTGGTGAGCCTGGGCGAGAAAGTGAAGGTGCTGGCCGGCCTGCGCTGGAGCTACCAGGAAACGCCCAGCGACGTGTACTACTACTCGAACCCCGCCACGCTGACGGCCAAAACGGCCGGCACCTACGTCGAAAACCGCCGCTACGACAATGCCTTTTCGCCGCGCCTGGGCTTGGTGTATCAGCCCATTAAGACCTCGGCCGTGTTTGCGTCGTATTCCAACTCGTTCGCGCCCAATACCGGCGTAGACGTGACCGGCGCCTCGCTAGCCCCCTCGGTAGTGGACCAGTATGAGGTAGGCATCAAAAACGACCTCTTTCAGGGCGCGCTCTCGGCCAACGTGACGCTGTACCAAATCGTGAACAGCAACCAGCCCCAGACCGTGCTGCCCGGCTCGCCCACCTACAACACGGCCTTCCCCAGCGCCCAGGAGCTAGCCGGCCAGGTCACGAGCAAAGGCGTGGAAGTAGATGTGCAAAGCAAGCCCTACCTGGGCTGGTCGGTGCTGGCTGGCTACAGCTACAACAATACCGCCTACACCCGCAGCAATATTTACGAAGACGGCAGCCGCCTGCGCTACAACCCCGCCCACACGGCCAGCGCCAGCATTTTCTACAACTTCAGCTCGCTGCGCGAAACCGGCTTTTTGCGCGGCCTCTCGCTGGGCACCACCGGCTACTACGTGGGCGACCGCCTGGCCGGCCGCAACAACCGTCTCCTAAACCCCGCCACCGGCCAGGCCTGGCCTAGCGGCGATGCCTTCCAGCTCATTGCCCTGCCCAATTACTTTCAGTTTGATGCCAACGTGGGCTACGCCTACCAGCGCTTCCAGTTCCGGGCCAAGGTGGCCAACCTGCTCAACGAGCTGAGCTACAACGTGCACGACGATAACAGCATCAACCCCATCGCCCCGCGCAACTACTCGTTCTCGCTGAGCTTTAAGCTGTAAACGAAGGCGCGGACACCCGCCATACGGCCTGCCAAAAAAGCCAGGGCTGCCGACCAAGCGTTGGCAGCCCTGGCTTTTTCCCTTCCTGGCTAGCTTCAGGCAGTGTGCAGCACTTCATACCCCAGCTTGACGATAAAGCCGCTCACCACCACCAGAAACAGCACCCGCACGAAGCCCGTGCCGCGCCGCAGCGCCAGCCGCGCCCCCAGCGACGAGCCCAGCACGTTGCAGGCCGCCATGGGCAGGGCGTAGTAGTACAGCACCTGCCCGGTCGAGATGAAGTAGGCTAGCCCCGCAATGTTGGTGGCAATATTCACCACCTTGGCCGAGGCCGAGGCCGCCAGAAAGTCGTAGCCAAACAGCCCCACAAACGCAAACAGCAGCAGGCTGCCGGTGCCCGGCCCAAAAAAACCGTCGTAAAACCCAATGGCGGCACCCAGCGCCACGCCCGTCCACAGCTCGCGGCTGCCGCGTAGGCGCGGCGCGTGCAGGCTCCCGAAGTCCTTGCGCCAGAAGGTGTAGGCGGCCATCAGCACCAGCAGGGCCAGCACCAGCGGCTTTACCAGCTCTTTGTTGAGGCCGCTCACGGCCCGGGCCCCTAGCAGCGCAAAGCAGCCCGCCACTACCGCCGCCACCGCCACCGTGCGCCAGTTGATGGCCACGCCGCTCAACCCTTTCAGATACCGAAACGCCGACGCCGACGTGCCCGCCAGGCTCGCCACCTTGCCGGTGCCCAGCACCGTAGGCACCGGCACCTTGGGTAGCAGCAGCAGCAGTGCCGGCAGCTGAATAAGGCCCCCGCCGCCCACCATGCCGTCGATGAGGCCGGCCAGCAGCGAGGCCGCGCAAAGGAGCGGCAGGGTGTAAGCTGGGTCGCTAAGGGGCATTAAGCAGGAGGAAGAGGTGAAACAAAAGAACGGTCATGCTGAACGCAGTGAAGCATCTTGCTCGAATCGTTGGGGCAGTACCCTAGCGACACGAGTAAGATGCTTCACTGTGTTCAGCATGACCTCTTTATATATACTGTAAGGGTCGATGATTTAAAACGGCGGCTCCTCGCCAAAGCTGTTGCTCTTGGGGAAGGGCACCGGGGCGGGCGAGGCGTCGTTCATGCGCGAGCCTAGCCGGATGGTATTGGGCGCGCCGAAGCCGCCGCCTGGCGCGGGCCCACCGGCCGGCTCCGAGTCGAAGCTGCTGGTCGGGAACGAGTTGGACGCAAAGGCCGGCGCGCCGCCGAAGCCGCCCGCGTCGCCGCCGCCATCGAAGCCGTCGAGGTCGGCAAACTTGGTGAAGCGGCCGATGAACTTGAGCTGCACCGTTTCCAAAGAACCGTTGCGGTGCTTGGCAATGATGACCTCGCCCATGCCCTGGGTCGGGTTGCCCATCTCGTCTTCGGTAATCTTGTAGTATTCAGGGCGGTACAGGAAGATAACCATGTCGGCATCCTGCTCAATAGAACCCGATTCGCGCAGGTCACTGAGCTGCGGCTTCTTGTCGCCGCCCCGCGTTTCGACCGAGCGTGAGAGCTGCGAAAGCGCGATTACCGGGATGTTCAGCTCCTTGGCAATGCCCTTGAGCGCCCGCGAGATGCTGGCGATTTCCTGCTCGCGGTTGCCGTTCTTGCCGCCCTCGTTGCCGCTCATCAATTGCAGGTAGTCGATGATAATGAGCTGGATATCGTGCTGCGACTTGAGGCGGCGGCACTTGGCCCGCAGCTCCCGAATGCTGAGCGCGGGCGTGTCGTCAATAAAAATCGGGGCCGACGAGAGCGAGGAAATCTTGTGGT
The DNA here is from genome assembly GCF_030581075.1 of Hymenobacter cheonanensis. Taxonomy (GTDB): domain Bacteria; phylum Bacteroidota; class Bacteroidia; order Cytophagales; family Hymenobacteraceae; genus Hymenobacter. Next base: position 167,062 of record NZ_JAUQSW010000007.1, on the reverse strand, counting down.
TGAGCTGCGCCCACTCGTAGTCGGCCAGGTTGCCCTTCTTGATTTTCTCGGAGTCCAGCTCCGCCTCGGCCGAAATCAGACGGTTGACGAGCTGCAGCGACGACATTTCGAGGGAGAAAATGGCCACCGGCTTCTTAAAATCCACGGCCGCGTTGCGCATAGCCGACACCACGAAAGCAGTTTTGCCCATGCCCGGCCTAGCCGCAATAATCACGAGGTCAGAGGGTTGCCAGCCGCTCGTAACGCGGTCGAGGGCCGCGAAGCCGGTGGGCACGCCGGTGAGGCCATCCTTCTGGTGCTTCTTTTCTTCAAGCTCCTTGATGGCCTTCACCATCAAATCCTGCATCGAGTCGACGCCCTTGCGCATGTTGTCTTCCGACACCTGGAAGATGTTTTTCTCAGTGGCGTCGAGCAGCTCAAACACGTCGGTGGTTTCCTCGTAGGCATCGCGCAGGATGTCGGTAGCCGTGCGAATAAGCTCGCGCTTGATGGCCGCCTCCAGAATTACCCTAGCGTGGGCCTCAATGTTGGCCGCCGAGTTGATGTGCATGGTGAGGCCCGCCACGTAGCCCACGCCGCCGGCCGCCTCCAGCTCGCCCATCTCGCGCAGCTCCTGCACCACGGTGAGCTGGTCGATAGGCTCCGATTTATCAAATAAGTTACTGATAGCCTTGTAGATGCGCTGGTGGCCATCCTTGTAAAAGCTGGTGGCTTTCAGGATATCGACCACCGTGGTGAGCGCGTCTTTTTCGAGCATGAGGGCGCCTAGCACGGCGGCTTCCATTTCGAGGCGCTGGGGCGGCAGCTTGCCGGTGGGCGACGTGGGTACGGGCGCACGCTGGCCGCGCCCACCCTGGAAGGCGGCAACGGCGCGGGCGGCAGATTGCTTGAGGCGGTCGTCCATACGGTCGTTCATCGGGGTAAGGGAGGCAAAGGACGGGAAACAGAGCAGGTAATTGCCTTGGGTAGAAAGCGCCGGGCAATTGGGTGCCCGAACTAACAAAGCTAACCAATAAGTGCCCGAAAAGAAAGGCCGGCCGGGCCCCCGGCAGCGGGGCGCCGCCCCGCCCAAGCGCAAGCCCGGGCGTACTTTCGCCCCCGCCAATGGGCTGGCTGCGGGTGGCTTAGCGGCTAGCCCCGGCGGGCGGCGCGGGCCCGGCCGGGGCTAGCCGCTCCCCATTTTTCTGCCTTAAGATTCTCATAAAAAACGCTTTGGAACAGATTCACCTCATTGCCGTGGGCGGCAGCATCATGCACAACCTGGCGCTGGCGCTGCACCGGCGCGGGGCCCGGGTAACGGGCTCGGACGACGAGATTTTTGAGCCCGCGCGCGCGCGCCTGGCCGCCGCGGGCATCTTGCCCGCGGCCGAGGGCTGGTTTCCGGAGAAAATTCATGCCGGGCTGGCGGCCGTGATTGTGGGGATGCACGCCCGCCCCGACAACCCCGAGCTGACCCGCGCCCAGGCGCTGGGGCTAAAAATCTACTCCTTTCCCGAGTACATCTACGAGGCCAGCAAGGACAAGCAGCGGGTGGTGATTGGCGGCTCGCACGGCAAAACGAGCATCACGGCGCTGATTTTGCACGTGCTGCGGTTTCACGGGCGGCAGTTCGACTATGCGGTGGGCGCCCAGCTGGCGGGCTTCGACCTGATGGTGCAGCTCACGGACGAGGCCCCGGTTATCATTATCGAGGGCGACGAGTATTTGTCGTCGCCGGTGGACAGGCGGCCCAAGTTTCACCTCTACCAGCACCACATCGGGGTGATTTCGGGCATCAGCTGGGACCACATCAACGTGTTTCCGACCGAGGAAATCTACCGCGAGCAGTTCGAGATTTTTGCCCGCCAAACGCCCAAGGCCGGCGTGCTCATCTACGACCGCGACGACGAGCAAACCCAGCTCATTGCCGTGCCCACCAGCCCCGACGTGACCTACGTGGGCTACGGCCCGCACGAGCACGTTATCCGCAACGGGCAAACGTTTTTGATTACCAAGAAGGACGAGGAAGTGCCCATCCGGGTGTTTGGCGAGCACAACCTGCGCAACATCTCGGCGGCCAAGGAGGTGTGCAAGCAATTGGGCATCAAGGGCAAGGACTTTTATAAGGCCGTGGCTACCTTCCAGGGCGCGGCGCGGCGGCTGGAGCTGGTGCAGGCCGGGGCCACGTCGGTGGTGTACAAGGATTTTGCCCACGCGCCCAGCAAGCTGCGCGCCACGGCGGCGGCCCTCAAGCAGCAGTTTCCGGCGCGCCGGCTGGTGGCCTGCCTAGAGCTGCACACCTTCAGCTCGCTCAACCCGGCTTTTTTGCCGCAGTACGCGCACTGCTTCGACGCGCCCGACGTGGCGGTGGTGTACTTCAACCCCCACGTGCTGGAGCACAAGCGCCTGCCGCCGCTAGCCCCCGAGGCCGTGCAGCAAGCGTTTCAGCGGCCCGATTTGCGGGTTTTCACCGATAGCCGGGCCTTGGCCGAGTTCCTGCACGCGCAGCCCTGGGCCGATACAAATTTGCTGCTGATGACCTCGGGCACCTTCGATGGGCTGGACCTGGCGGCGCTGGCCCGCGAGGTGGCAGGCTAGCCGGCGCACCGCTTTCCGGGGGCCGCTCGTTTTTTCAACCCGGGCCCGGCAGCCGCCGCCACGCGGCTGCCGGGCTGCCTTGCCTGCTTTGGCTTATGCTGCTTGCGCTCACCACCTTTCAGATTTACAAAACGGGGGTGAGCCTGCTGACTATTGTGGGAGCGGCCGGCCTGGCGGCCGGCCGCTACGCCCGCCTGCCGCCGCCCCTGCGCTATCTGGCCTGGCTCACGTGGTTTGAGCTGCCGCTGGAAATATTCGGGGTCTGGCTGTGGGCGCAAAACCGCAACAATCTGTTTATCATGCCCTTTTACACCGTGGGTGAGCTAGCCTTGCTGGCGCTGATGTATCGGCACGCGCTGCGGTCGGCGGCTTTTGCCCGCGCTGTGCCGTGGCTGGTGGGCGGCTTTGCCCTGTATGCGCTGGCCGATACACTGCTGGCGCCCGACCTGCAATGGTACAAACCGGGGCAGCAGGTACTGCAGAGCCTGCTGCTGCTGGGCATGGCGGGGCTCTATTTCTGGCAGCTGCTCCGGGGGCGGCTGCCCGCGCCGCGCCTCGGGCGCGAGCCCCTGTTCTGGGTATCGACCGGGCTGATTCTCTACTTTGCGGGCTACCTGAACATTGCTTTGTTCAGCAATTACATGCTGACGCATTATTCATTGGCGTTCAACCAGCAGGTGTGGTCTATCCACTACGTGCTCTCGCTGGTGCTGCACAGCTGCTACTGCGTGGCGCTGGCACTACGCCCCCAGCGAGTGGCGCCGGGCTAGCCCGGTGCCACCGCCCTACTGCGCGGGCTAGCCAGGGCGGAAGCCCATCAGCCCCATTTATCTTACTCACAGTTGTTTAGCTGCGCTGGCCGGGTCGGCGGCCCTGCTAGGGCCGCCGACCCGGCCGGGCTTGTTCTGGCCTGCCAGCCCGCCGGTAGCGGTCGCGCCTGGCATAGCCAAAACGGGCGCTGGTACCGGGCAACGGCCCGGTGGTCCTTGACACCTGCCAGCCCTTTTAACGCAGAATAGCTTTGGCCTATTTCCTTTTTCCCATGCCTTCCTTACAACTCCTTTTGCCCGCCGCCCTGCTGGCTACTCTGGCTAGCCCCGCGCTGGCCCAAACTGCCCCGGCCGATACCGTCCGCTTCTACTACAAGCACGAGTTGGGCCTGACGATGAGCCCGCAGTTCGACAATCTGTTTACCACCAACCGGGTGCTGCCCCTGGGCCTGCTCTACAAGCACCAGGTGCGGCCGGGCCAGGCCTGGCGCGTGCGGCTCACCGGCTACTACTCCCGGCACGATACGGCCACGGCCGGCGGGGCATTTTACATTCAGGAGAAAGGGCCGGAGGCCCGCGCCTGGGAAGTCAACGCGCTGGTGGGCTACGAGTGGCAGCACCGGCTGGGCCGCCGCTGGCAATGGCACTATGGCTTGGAAGCGGGCGGGGGCTACCGCAATGAGCATCGGGCTTACACCAATTACTACTATGACCCGGTTGGCTTTAATGGGGATGGTCCCTTTACCGATACAGATATTGGCTCGCGCGACCTGTCCCGTTGGCAGGTGCAGGGCCGGGGGTTTGCGGGCCTGAGCTACGTGCTGACCTCGCGGCTACGCCTGTTCGCGGAAACAGCTATCGGGGTGAGCTACCGGCACCAGAAGAGCTGGGGTAGTTACACGACTACTGTTGATAACCCCAACTATGGTGTATCACCTGGCGGGGTGTACCGCGATGAAATAGTCACTACGTGGCACGTTGACTACTACCCAGTTCAGGTAGTGGGACTGACCGTCATTCTTTAATCTTTCACCTTTTCCAACACTGACATGAAAAAAACTTTTCTCCGTATTCTGCTTCTAGCTTGTGCTGTACTGCCCTATTTAGCGCAGGCACAGGGCATTAATGCTTCGCCCACCGGCGATGCATTAATGCCCCAATAAGGACTATACCTACACTTATCCCAGCTCAACCACTGGGTGCAGTTGGGTGGTAAAAGGGGAGTACACGCTCGTTTCCACGAACTCCGGTGCCATTACCGTGCGCTGGAAGGACGTGCCCACCGATGCTACCAGCAACCCCACCTCCGTAGGGCTGAACTGTGGCTCCTCCGGCACTACGACCCGGGATGTCTTCGTCAGCTCCATCAGCAACAAGACGCCGGGCCCGCTGACGGTCAACAACACGGCTGTGGGCGCGCAATACGCGCTGCCCTTCGGCGACAATACGGCCCTGACCCTGAAAGTACCCCTGGTGGAGCTGCCCCAAAGCTCCGCTAACAGCGTGTACCTGGCGGCCCTGACCTACGATTGGGTTATTCCCGCAAACTGGAAGTACAACGACGGCACCAACTACGTTTCGGATGGCAGCACGCTGCATCGGGTGAGCGGCAGCTCCGGCAATCAGATTTCGGTAACGCCCGCCCCTGGCACGGGCGGCACTATCAGCGTGCGGGCCGTGAATAATAACTGCATCAATGCCTCGACCGGCCCCGACAACTCCATTAGCAAGACGCTGAGTGTGGACGTAGGGCGCCCTACGCCCACGTTCACCATTATCAGCGATAAAAGCCCGAGCGGCGGGGGCTTCTCGCTCACTTGCGGCGACCAGAGCGACTACCACTTTCGCACGGCTACCGGCCCCGTGCCGGCGGGTGGGGCGTTCAGCAACTATGCCTTCCGGTTTAGCGGCCCCATCACGCCCACCGGCACTGTGAACAGCGCCACGCCGGCCAGCAGCTTCACCGGGGCTACGGGCACGGTTGGCGTCGATGCCTCGGCCCTGTACAGCTGCAATGGGGCCAGCACTACAGTGTATGCCCCCAACGTGCCCGTAACGGTGCAACCGCTGCCTCGGCCCATTATTAGCAGCTCGCTGGGCACTTCCAACCCCGCGGGCCCCTACCCGGTGCTGTGCCCGGGCAGCACCGCCACCTTCTCTACGGCCGTGGCCGGGGCCAACAGCTATACCTGGACGGCCACCGGCGGCCTCACCGTGGGCGGTGCGGCTACGGTTACGACTACGGGGGCTAGCTCGAGCGTTACGGTGGCGGCGCCGGGCAGCGGCAACGGGCAGGGCAGCCTCACGGTCACGGCCACCAACACGAGCGTGAGCAGCTGCGCCTCGCCAGCTTCGGTGGCCTACAACGTGGTGTATGGGGGCCCACCCGCCCACAATGGCACCCTTACCATGCACAGCGACACCTAATCGGGCTACGAAGCCAACTGCCCCTACGGCTGCACCGGGGTGTGCCCCGGCAGCCACATTACCCTCACGCCCCGCGACCCTAGCCCCGGCGCGCTGCTGGAGGCGGCCTGGAAAGTGTACCGGGTCGATGTGACGCCCGCGCAGCTCGTGTATACCCAAACCGATACCGGCGCCGATGCCGCTAACAGCACGCTCTACTTCCAGGTCGGTACGGTCGTGGGTGCCCGCTACGAAGCCCAGCTGCAGGAGCGTAATACCTGCGGCGTAGGCCCGGTAACTGCCTATCAGCTCGAGATAATTGATTGCGCCGGGGGCTACGAGCCCTTTTTTACCGCGCCTGGCCAGCCGGCCACCGAGTCGGCAGCAGCCTACCCCAACCCCGCCGGCAACGACCTCACCCTGGAGCAGGGCGGCGGGCCCGTGCGCCTTACCAATGCCCACGGGCAGGCCGTGCGCAGCCAAATTGCCCGGCCCGGCCGCGTGCAGCTGGACACCCGCCGCTTACCGGCCGGATTATATTTTCTGGAAATGCGCGATGCACGGGGCAAGGCCGTGCGTAAGCAGATTCGAATTGTGCATTAAGCGGCTGGCGTGGGCTAGCGCCTCACAGACGCAAAAAGCTGGCTAGCTAGCCGGCTTTTTGCGTTCGGGCAGGGGCCTGGGGCGCCGGCCGCTGTCGTTGGCCAGCAGCACGGCCAGGGCCGTGAGGCTCAGGCGCAGGGCCCATTTGGCGGCGCGGCTCATTTGCGCTTCTTTTTGGCGATGGGGTCTTCGGGCTGCACTTTGGCAAATATCTCATTGGCGGCCAGCACTTTCATGGTGCAGCTGCTCCCGCCCGAGTTGTCGTCGCAGGTGGTGCCCACAATGTGGCCGTCCTCAAAATCGAAGTAGCAGCTAGGGCAGCCCACCCCCGTAATGACGTAGCGGCTGGCGGCGGGCGTGAGGTAATAAGTACTGTCGTCGGTGCCGCGCAGCGGCAGGGCCACGGCCCGGTAGGCCCCGTTGTTGTGGCCCATGCCAATGAGGTAGTACACGGGCTGTTTGTCCTCGCTGCCCGGCGCTTTGCGCACCATAATGCGGTCGAACACCGTGCCGTCATCGAACTGCCGGATGAGGGCCGCCGCCATTACCGACTGGGACAGCTTGTACTTTACCTTGCCCTTGCCATCGAGCTGCATAATCTGGCGGCTGCTGGCCGAGCCCGAGAGCGAGGCACCCGCCGCGTCGCTCAGGCGCTGGGCCTCGCGGCTAGGGTCGCTACGCTCGCGGCGGCGCGTGGTTTCGCACGACGACAGCAGCAGCAAGCCGCTGAGCACGCCAAGCAGCAGCAAACCAAACAATCGGGGTAGAGTACGCATAATAGGCAGGCTTCCTTTGGGAATGAACAGCCGTCATACGAGGCTACGCTTTAAATTGATTTAATCCCCTTGCCGCGCCGCGTGCCCCAGCCGCCCGGGCGGGGCGCGCCAGCTACGGCCGGCGCGCCCGTTTTCATCGGCAGCCGTAGGGTTGAGCCAGCCCGGCGGGCTAGCGCGGCTTGTAGTATTTCTCGGCCTCGGGCAGCAGGCGCTGAATGTCGGCAATGCGGGTAGCATCGGCGGGGTGGTCGGAGAGGAAAACCGGCGTGTTGTTCTGGCTCTGCGCGGCCATGCGCTCCCAAAAAGGCACGGCGCCAGCGGGGTTGTAGCCGGCCATGGCCATAAAAATCAGGCCCAGGTGGTCGGCCTCGCTTTCCTGGCGGCGGCTGAAGGCCAGGGCGGCTCCCTGCTCGCCGGCCCCGATTACGGTATTAAACAGCGTGCCGGTAGCCGTGGGGTTTTGCGAAAACGCGGTGGCCAGCGCCGTGCCGCCCAGCTGCAGGGCTAGCTGGTCGCTCATACGCTCGGCGCCGTGCTTGGCCACGGCGTGCGAAATTTCGTGGCCCAGCACTACGGCCAGGCCGTTTTCGTCGCGCGTGAAGGGCAGAATGCCCGTGTACACGGCCACCTTGCCGCCGGGCATGCACCAGGCATTCACCGTTTTGGGGTCGTCGATGAGGTTAAATTCCCACTGGTAGCCTTCCAGCTGGCTGCTCTGGCCCTGCTGCTTGAAGTACTGCTGCACGGCGGCGGCCACGCGCTCGCCCACGCGGCGCACCATGGCCGTTTGTTCGGCATTGGTCGAGAGCTTGGCCGTGGTCAGGGTTTGCTTGTACTGGGTCACGGCCAGCGTATTCATCTCACTGTCTGACACCAGGCTGAGCTGGCGGCGCCCCGTAATGGGCACGGTGGTGCAGCCGGCGGCGAGCAGCAAACTGCTGGCGAGTACGATTTTCTTGAACATGAAAAAAGCGTTGGTAAGGTTTAGAGAAAGAGTGGCCTAGCCCCGCCCGGACCGCCAAACTGGTGCCAAAAAGCTAGCCAGGCCGTGCCGCCTATACGCAACCGGGCGGGGGAAATGTTTACTTTGTGCAGCGGCCGGCCGCGCCCCGGGCGGGCGCGGGCCAGCCCCACGCTTGGCGCCTGGCCGCCTTCCTTAGTTATTCCTTGTCCATGAAAATTATCTGCATCGGCCGCAACTACGCCGACCACATTGCCGAGCTGCACAACGAGACGCCCGCCGCCCCGGTCATCTTCCTCAAGCCCGAAACTGCCCTGGTGCAGCGCGGCCAGCCCTTTTTCGTGCCCGATTTCTCCCAGGATGTGCACCATGAGCTGGAGCTGGTGCTGCGCATCAGCAAAAACGGCCGCCACATCGAGGAAAAATTTGCCCACACATACTTCGACGCCATCGGGCTGGGCATTGATTTCACGGCCCGCGACCTGCAGAGCGAGCTTAAGAAAAAGGGCCTGCCCTGGGAGCTGGCCAAGGCCTTCGACGGCTCGGCGCCCGTGTCGCCCACCTTCAAGCCGGTGGCCGAGTTCCCGGATTTTGCCAACATCAATTTCCGGCTCGAAGTAAACGGCGAGGTGCGCCAGCAGGGCAACTCGGGCCTGATGCTGCACCCGTTTGCCAAAATCCTCAGCTTCGTGTCGCAGTACATTACCCTCAAGCAGGGCGACCTCATCTTCACCGGCACGCCCGCCGGCGTAGGTCCCGTAAAGCCCGGCGATGAGCTGGTGGGCTACCTCGAAAACGAGAAAATTCTGGAAGTGCCCGTGCGCTAGGCCCCTGGCGCCTTACCCCACCCCCAGCCCCTCCCCTTCAAGGGAGGGGAGCCTGACGATTGAGCAAATTAGCCCCGCCGTGGCTCCCCTCTCCCGAAGGGGAGGGGCTGGGGGTGGGGTTTCGCGTTAGAAAACGTACTCAGTACGCTGGCTTTTACTATTCGAATAAAATTAATCTATTTTGCTAACTATCAAACTACTGCGTCGGCTGTCGCTACCGGCGCTGGGCGGCTTTTTATTGCTGGCTACCGTGGGCCACGGCCAGGATGATGGCCAGGACGACACCACTACCCGCCGCGTGAGTGGGCCCATTAAGCCGGCCGCCGCGGCGGGCAAGGTGGAGGTGGCGCCGGGCTATTTCCTGTTTCCGATTGCGCCGGGGCAGCCGGGCTTTCTGGCGGCCAGCATGGGCGAGCTGCGGCCCAACCACTTCCACGGCGGCCTCGACATCAAGACGGGCGGCGGGGTCAATAAGCCGGTGTACGCCTCGGCCGATGGCTACATCTCGCGCCTCAAGCAGTCGGCCTTCGGCTACGGCAACGTGCTGTATATCACCCACCCCAACGGCCTGACTACCGTGTACGGCCACCTCAATAAGTTTGCCGGCGCCGTGGGGGCCGAGTTGCTGCGCCAGCAATACGAGAAGCAGACCTACGAGCTGGAGCTGTTTTTTCAGCCCGGCCAGTTCCCGGTAAAGCGTGGCGAGGAAGTGGCGCTATCAGGCAACACGGGCGGCTCGGCCGGCCCGCACCTGCACTGGGAAGTGCGCGACGCCCAGGACCGCCAGCTGAACCCGTTGCAGTGGGGCGGCTTTTCGGAGATTCAGGACCACACCGGGCCCACCCTGCAGGCGCTGGCTGTGGAGCCGCTGGCCATCACGGCCAGGGTGCGCCAGCGCTTCGAGCGGGCGCTGCTGGTGCCCCGGCTGCAGCCGCTGCCCGGCGCGGCCACCGCGTGGCCCGATACTGTGGTGTGCTTTGGGCAGGTGGGCCTGCTTTTGCAAGGCTTCGACCGCTTCGACAATGCCTGGAACAAGAATGGTATTCAGCGCGTGACGGTGCGTGTGAATGGCCAGCCGCACTACCAGCACGTGATTGACGCCGTGCCCTTTCCCAACGGTACCCGGCAGGTCAACAACTTTGTGGACTACGCCTACGCCCGCACCAGTGGCCGCACCCTGCAAAAGCTGTGGGTGGAGGACGGCAACGACCTGCCCTTTTACACGCCGCCCGGCCTGGGCCAGGGCAAGCTCGACGTGCAGGCTGGCAAGGTGTATAGCCTTGATTTTGAGCTAGCCGACGCTTACAACAATAAGGCCACGGCCCACCTCGTGCTGCGCGGCGAAAAGCCCGCCGATTACGTGAAGCTGCCCGGCGCCGCGGCCCCCGGCCGCCCCAAGCTCACCTACGACATTACCCGCAACCTGCTGCACGCCACGGTTCTCAACGCCCCCACCGACACTGCCGACCAGCCCCAGTACCTGCTGCTGCGGCGCGGCGGCCGGCAGCTAGCCCTGCGCCCCAGCTACTCGGTGGGCGCGGCCACCACCTACCTCTACGACCTGCGCGCCGGCCTGCCCGACTCGCTGCTGCTCGGCGAGCTACACCAGGTATTTGACCGCCAGGCCCTGATTCCGCCCGGCCAGGAAACTAACTACGCCACGCCCTATGCCAACGTGGTTTTTGGGTCCCAAACGCTGTTTTCCAACCTCTACCTCAGCACCGCGCACCGCGCCGATGCCGGCCCGCTAGCCCCCGAAAGCTGGACGATAGGCACGCCGCTCGTGCCGCTCTACCTGCCGCTGCGCCTCACCCTGAAGCCCACCGTGCCCCCCGCCGCCCGCCCCCGCACCGCCATCTACAGCGTGTCGGCCAAGGGCGGCCGAACCTACGTGGGCGGCACCTGGAACGAGGCCGGCACCCAGATTTCGGCCAATCTCAAGCAGTTCGGTCAGTTTCGGCTCTATGCCGATACCAAGGCGCCTTCGGCCCAGCTTGTGGGTCGGGCCGGCGGCCAGCTCACCTTTCGGGTTGGCGACGACCTCTCGGGGCTAGCCTCTTATAAATTGCTCGTGGGCGGGCAGTTCCGGCTGCTGCGCTACGAGTACAAAAACGCCACGCTCTTCACCGTGGCCGGCGACACGCTAGGGCCCAAGCTGCGCGGCCCCGCCGAGCTGCGCCTCACCGACCAAGCGGGCAACGAGAAGGTTATTCCGCTGAATTTGTAAAATCCGCGTTGGTCATCCGTCATTTGTCGTTCGTCATGCTGAACGCAGTGAAGCATCTTGGCCGAATCGTTGGGGCAGCAACCCTAGCGATGCGAGCAAGATGCTTCACTGCGTTCAGCATGACAACCGCGGGGTTGACAAGCGTTATTTCCAACGCCTCCCTCACTAGCCCCAACTCATAACTTCTAACTCATAATTCAAAAAGATGCTTCCCGAGCCCGGCGCCCTAGCCCCCGATTTCACCGCCCCCGACCAACATGGCAATCCCTTCACCCTGAGCAGCCTGCGGGGCCAGCGCGTGGCGCTGTACTTCTATCCCAAGGATGATACGCCCGGCTGCACCGCCCAAGCCTGCAACCTACGCGACAACGAAGCCCAGCTAGCTGCCCAGGGCATCAAGGTAGTGGGCGTGAGCACCGATGACACGGCCTCGCACGGCAAGTTTGCGGCGAAATACGACCTGAACTTCCCCCTCGTAGCCGATGCCGACAAAGCCATCGTGAACGCCTACGGCGTGTGGCAGGAAAAGAAAAACTACGGCAAAACCTACTGGGGCACCGTGCGCACCACCTTCCTCATCGACGCCAACGGCTTGATTGAGAAGGTTATCAAGCGCCCCGACACCAAGGAGCACGCCGCGCAAGTGCTGAAGTAGCCTGCGCGTGGGCTTGTCTGGCGTCAACCTCACCCCCTAGCCCCCTCTCCTTGGGGAGAGGGGGGACTAGTCGCTAATTCTAGAGCTAAATGACAAGAAAAGCTAGAGCTAGTTCCCCCTCTCCCCAAGGAGAGGGGGCTAGGGGGTGAGGTCCACGCAAGGCGAGCCCACCTCTACCCCTCATTCACCAGCAAAATCTTGCCGATGTGCTCGCTGCTGTCCATCAACTCCTGCGCCTTCGCCGCCTCGGCCAGCGGGAAGGTTTTGTAGATAACCGGCTCCAATTGGCCGGCAGCCGCCAGCGGCCACACGTACTTTTCGACCTCGGCGGCCAAGGCGGCTTTGAAGTCGGCCGAGCGGGGGCGCAGCATGCTGCCGCTCAGGCGCAGGCGCTTGGTCATGATGTCAAGCAGGTTGATTTCAACCTTGGCGCCCTGCATGGCGTTGAGGTTTTGCAGGCGGCCGTCGGGGGCTAGCAGGCGCAGGTTTTTGGCGGTGTAGTTGCCACCCACCATATCGAGGATAACGTCGATTTTCTCGTCTTTAAACGCCTGCTCGAAGTCGTCGTGCTTGTAGTTGACGCACCGGGCGGCGCCCAGCCGCTCGCAGGCCTGGCACTTATCGGGCGAGCCGGCGGTGGCCAGCACCCGGTGGCCCAGCGCGTGCCCCAGCTGAATGAGCGTGAGGCCAATACCGCTGCTACCGCCGTGCACCAGCACCGTTTCGCCGGGCTGCAAGGCGGCCGCCTGAAACACGTTGGCCCACACCGTGAAGGTGGTTTCGGGCAGGCTGGCGGCTTCCAGCAGCGACCAGCCGGCGGGCACGGGCAGGCAGTGGCGGGCATCTACGGCCGCGTACTCGGCGTAGGCGCCTTCGCTCAGCAGGGCGCACACACGGTCGCCCACCTGCCAGCGCGCGGCGGTGGCGCCCACGGCCACTACCTCGCCAGCTACCTCCAGGCCGGGCACCACGCCGGCCACCGGCTGGCCGCCGTATTTGCCCGCGCGCAGGGCCAAGTCGGAGCGGTTGAGGCCGGCGGCTTTCACCTTGATAAGGACTTCGTGGGCAGCGGGCACCGGTTGGGGGCGCTCTTGCAGCTCCAATACCTCGGGGCCGCCGGGGCGGGTAATCACAATGGCTTTCATAGTAAGGAGGGGAAGCTAGCCCTGCCGGGGCGGCAACTGGCATCTGTGTAACCCAATGCCCACTTGGCGGGTTATGGCGAAGGCAGTCATCTGCCCTCATTTCTTACTTCATCATGGAAAAACTAACTGGAAAAGTCGCCCTCGTAACGGGCGCCGGCAAAGGCATCGGCAAAGCCGTGGCCGTAGCGCTGGCCCACGAAGGCGTGCACGTAGGCCTGCTGGCCCGCTCCGAAAACCAACTTCAGGAAGTAGCCGCTGAGCTGCAAAAGCTGGGCGTAAAAACCAGTTTCGCCGCCGCCGACGTGGCCGACGAAGCCGCCGTGAACGCCGCCGTGGCCCACATCACCGGCGAGCTGGGGCCGCTTGATATCCTGATTAACAACGCGGGCATCGGCACGTTTGCTAAGTTTCTGGACATGCCCGTGGCCGATTGGGAGCACATTATCCGGGTGAATCTGCTAGGGGTGTACTATGTGACGCGCGCCGCCCTGCCGGCCATGATAGCGCGCCAGAGCGGCGACATTATCAACATTTCCTCGACCTCGGGGCTGCGCGCCGCCGCGGGCAGCAGCGCCTATAGCGCCTCCAAATTTGCGGTGATGGGCCTGAGCGAAGCCCTGATGCAGGAAGTGCGCAAGCACAATATCCGGGTGAGCGCCCTTACACCCAGCACGGTGGCTACCGAGCTGGCTATCAACAATAACCTTACCGACGGCAACCCCGACAAGGTGATGCAGCCCGAGGACATTGCCGAGTTCATCATCTCGCAATTGAAGCTCAATCGCCGCATCTTTATCAAGGAAGCGGGGCTGTGGTCGACTAACCCGTAGCCTAAGTAAGAGCTTCTAAACACGCCCGTCATGCTGAGCTTGCCGAAGCATCTTGCCAGAATGCGTAAGGTTTTTATTCCTTATGTGACCAGCCAAGATGCTTCGGCAAGCTCAGCATGACGGGCGTTTTTTAATAGCTTGTGCAAGCAAGCGCTGTGCAAAAAAACCGGCGGCGGCATCAGGTAGCCAATCTCTACCCCGCCGCTTATGTATCAACTTGTACTTGCCCTGCTCTTATGCTGGCTAGCCCTGCCGGTGCTGGCCCAGCAGCAGCTCGCTAAGGCCCGCCAAAGCAGCTACCTCACCAAGGTCTTCCGGCTTACCACGGCCCAGGCCCAGCGCCTCTACGAACACGGTTTGAAGGCGGCTAGGCCCGACTTTTTTACCCTGGCCGTCGATTCCTTCCCCAGCGATAAGCCGGCCTGGCCGCGGCTGCCGCTGGGCTACTACCTGGTGGCCCACACCGAAGGCCCCGAGCTGGTGTACTGGCTGCGCGCCGAAACCTCGCGCACGCTGCAAGTCATTGACAACCAAACCGACCTGACGCTGGCCGTGCGCGACTCGCTGGGCCAGCTGCTGCCCAATGCCCAGGTGGCGGTGAGCGGCCAACCCCTCCCCTACGACCCCGCCACCCGCACCTACCGCCGCGCCAAGCCCAGCCGCGACGGCATCGTGGCCGTGACGGCCGGCGGGCGCACCTCCTTTCACCCCCTCACCCAAACTTACCGCCAGCCCGGCCGCACCAATTGGCGCACCAATGGCTGGCTAGCCGCCGGACGCCGCGTGCTGTACGGCCGGCCGCTGGGCTACCTCACGGTGCCCGTGTGGCGCACGGTGCGCGACCTCAAGCATCCTTCGCAAGTCACGACCGGGCTGGTAGGCTTGCTGCGCTCGCCCTTCAGCGAAGATGTGCGCGACGAGCGCCAAAACCGCCGCGAGCAGCACCACGACCAGCGCGAGGAGCGGGCGCAGCAAAAGTGGCAGAGCTACCTCATCGTGAGCCAGCCGCGCTACCGCCCCGCCCACGACACCCTGCGCCTGAAAGCGCGCGTGCTGCGGCGCGGCAGCGGCCACCTCAGCACCCGCCCCCTCACGCTGTGGCTGAGCGGCGGCGGGCTGGCGCGCCGCAAGCGCCTGGCTAGCCTGCGCCCGGTGCGCCCGGGCACTTACGAGTACAGCCTGCCGCTCACCGATACGCTGGGCCTGCGGGTGGGCACCACGGCCAGCCTCACGCTGGAAGACGCCCAGGAGCAAACCATAGCCGAGGGTGAATTCAGGTTCGAAGATTATGAGCTGAACAACAATACCTTCACGCTGCGCATGCTGGAGAAAACGCCCCGGCGCGGGCAGCCGCAAGCCGTCTTTTTGCGCGGCACCGACGCCAGCGAGCTGAACCTGCTCGATGCGCGGGTGCGCCTGACGGTAGTGCCCACCAGCGGGCCGCGCGAGGTGCTGGGCCGGCGCCTGTTTGTGCCCGATACGCTCTGGACCCACACGCAGGCTCTCGACCCGGTGGGCGAAACCCGGGTGAATTTGCCGGCCCGTATTTTCCCCCACATGGAGTTTAGCTACGAGGTGCGGGCCACGTTTTTGACTACTGACAACGAGCGCCACGTCGAAACCGCTAGCCTCCTCTACCAGCTCGACCCCGGCCGCCTGCACCTCACGCTGGCGGGCGACTCGGTGCGCCTGAGCTACGACTCGCTGGGCCTCGACAAGCCGCACCGCGCCAAGCTGGAAATCCTGCGCGCCAATACGGCGCCCGGCGATAGCACCCACTTTAGTAGCCGCGTGGTGCGGCTGCCGCTCGCCCTGCCCGTGAACCCGCAGGCCGCCCGCTACTGGGTGCACGACGCGGCCGGCCGCACCGCCGACGTGTACCTAAGCGACAGCAACGCCGAGCTAACCCTGGCCTCGGCCCGCACCGCCGACTCGCTGCGCCTGGCCGTGAGCAACCCGCATCGGCTGCCCTTCTGGTACTACGTGTACCGGGGCAATGAGCTGCGCTACCGCGGCTACACTAGTGATTACCAACTGGCTATCAAAGAAAGCAACGTGGCGCCCTGGCACGTATCGCTGCACTACGTTTGGGGCGGGCAGCTGCGCTCGGCCGAGTATTCGGTAGGGCCGGTGCAACGCCAATTGCACATCGCCACCGACGAGCCCGCCATCGCCTACCCCGGCCAGCGCCTGCGGCTAGGCTTTGTGGTGACCAACGAGCACGGCCGGCCCGTGCCCGATGCCGACCTCACAGCCTACGCTTATAGCAGCAAATTTGCCCAAAGCACCCTGCCCGAAATACCGGATACCGCGCCGCCCGTGCCGGGCCGGCTGGCCCGGCAGCGCTTTGCCCTCACGCCGGGCTTCAGCCACTACGCCACCGAGCGCCAGCGCCTGGCCTGGCGGCAGTGGCAGCACCAGCTAGGGCTCGATTCGCTACAATTCTACCACTTTCTGTATCCGGCGGGGGGGGCGTTTTATGAGTATCGGCCGGCGCCGGGCGGGCTCACGCAGGTGGCGGTTTTTGTGGTGGATTCGGGCCGGGTGCAGGCGCCGATTGCGATTTACGTGGATGGCCAGCCGGCTTATATTCACGATATTAACCAAGGGCAGCCCTACGTGGCCGTGGCCGACAGCGGGCACCACACGCTCAGCATTCGCACCCCTAGCCGGCTCATTACGCTGCGCGACGTGTATTTGAAAGCCCAGCACAAGCTCACGCTCGGCCTCGACCCCAACCAGCCCTGCGCCGAGCTGCAGGTGGAAACCCGCCCCACTACCCTCACCCCCGCCGAGCTGCTGACGCTGCGCCGCACGCTGCTGGCCGTGCAGGGCCAGCCGGCCGCCACGCTGCGCCAGGGGCCGGTGCTGCGCCCGCTGGCCGCCAGCTACTACGCCTCAACCCTGCGCGTGGCCGGCCCGTTTCGGCCCGACTCTATTTTGCTGCGGCCGCTGCATGATGAGTACGAGGTAGCCACCAACCAGCGTCGCAAGTTTCTGTTCGAGCCGCTTTATAGCTATCAGTTCAGCCCCGGCGTGGTCAAAATGATTTGTGTTGACCCTGGCGCGCTGGGCTTGCTCAATGGCGCGGGCTTGCCGGCCACGCTGCCGCTCGGCGACTTTGCCTACACCGAAGCCATGCTGCGGCCTTGGAAATACGAGCCCGCCGCCAAGCCCCAGGCGCCGGTGCGCCGGAAAAAATTGCGGACTAGCCGGCCCAATTCTTATACAGAGTACTACCGCTCGGCGCCCAAGCTCACCTACCCCGGCCGCTCGCTGCCGGGCCAGGGCCGCCTCGATTTGCTGCTGCCCGACAGCGTGGCCCAGCCGCTGTACGTGCTGCTCACCCGGCCCGACCGACCCAAATTTCAGCGCTTGCAGCCTGCCCAGCAACTGGCCCAGGGCCTGGCGCCCGGGCGCTACCGCGTGGCCGTGCTGCTGGCCGATAGCAGCTGCCTGATTTCTAAAGACCTAGTGCTGGTGCAGGCTGATGGCCAGACGTACTACCGCCTGCATCGAACTGAGCGCCAGCTAGCCAAAGCACTCAGCCACCGCCTCAATCAGTGGCTGTGGCGCCTGACGCCGGTAGTGCCCAAGCCGGTAGTGGCCCCCGAGCAGCGCCGCATCCAGGTAACGCAGCCGAGCACGCCGGGCGTGAACCAGCGCTTGCTGCGCGGCCGCGTGGTAGACCGCGCCACCGAAGAAGGCCTGCCGGGCGTGACGGTGTTGGTGAAAGGTACTACCCTCGGCACCTCCACCGCCGCTGATGGCAGCTTTGAGCTGCACGCGCCCTTTGCCACCCAAACGCTGATTTTTTCCTTCGTGGGCTACGAAACGCAGGAGCAGAACGTCGATTACAGTAGCAAGCTTCTGGTTGCGATGAGCATGTCGATGCAACAGCTATCGGAAGTAGTGGTGACGGGCTACGGCACCCAGACGCGCCGCGACTACGCGGGCAGCGCAACCTCGGTCAGCTACAGCCTGCAAGGGCGGGCGGCGGGCGTGAGCATCAGCGGAGCGCCGGCCCAGGTGCTTATTCGCGGCGCCTCAACGGTAGCGGCGTCGGAGCAGCCGCTTTACATCGTGAACGGGCTGCCCTTCACTGGCCGGCTGGCCGATATTGCGCCGGCCGATATTCAGGAAATGAAAGTGCTTAAAGGCCCCGAAGCCGCTGGCCTTTACGGCGCGCGGGCTAGCGGCGGCGTGGTACTCATCACCCTGAAGCGCGGCGGTACCCTAGCCAGGCAGCCCGCGGGCGCCGCCGACTTGCTCCCCGGCGCCGACCAGCGCCTGATGCTGCGCCGCCACTTCAGCGACCACGCCTGGTGGCGGCCCACCCTCGTAACCGACGCCCAGGGCCGCGCCCACACCAACGTAGTGCTGCCCGACGACGTGACGAGCTGGGACACCTTCGTTATCGGCTCCGACGGCCACGCGCGGCTAGGCACCGCCACCGGCCGGGTACGCGCCTTCAAGTCGCTGCTGGCCAGCCTCAATGGTCCGCGCTTTTTGCTGGCCGGCGACCGCGTGCAGCTGCTCGGCAAAGCCCTCAACTACCAGCCCGACACCGCCCAGCTGACTACTACGTTTCGCGTGGGCGGCCAGGTAGTGCGCCGCCAGGCCCGCCGCGTAGGCACGGCCCTGATTGATACGCTGACCGTGACCGCCCCGGCCGCTGGCGACTCGCTGCAAGTCACCTTCGGCCTGGAGCAGGCCAGCGGCTACGCCGATGGCGAGCAGCGCAGCCTGCCGGTGCTGCCGGTGGGCACCCGCGAGCGCGTGGGCACCTACGCCGTGCTCACGGCCGCCGATACTACCCTAGCCCTGCCCCTGAACCCCAGCCTGGGCGAGGTGCAGCTGCGCGTGGAAAGCGACGCGCTGCCCACGCTGCTGGCCGAGATTCACCACCTGCAAGAATACGCCTATCTCTGCAACGAGCAGGCGGCCTCGCGCCTGTTGGCACTGCTGCTGGAGCAGCGCATTTGCGCGGCGCAGGGCACCGCGTTCAAGAGCCAGAAAATTGTCAACTTCCTGATTAAAAAGCTCCAGGATGGCCGCCACCAGCCCGAGGGCATCTGGGGCACCTGGCCAAATTCGGCGGTGAGCCCCTGGGCCACGGTGCACGTAGTAGAAGCGCTGCTGGAGGCCGAAAAGCTCGGCTACGCCAGCGGCCTCGACCGCGGGCCGCTGCAAGCCTACCTGCTGCACGAACTCGACGAAAGCCTGAGCCAGCCCACGTCCACCCACCCCTACAGCGGGCACTTTGCCTCGGACGACGACCAGATTCGCCTGCTCAAGCTGCTGCACGACCTGGGCACTTCGGCCGACTACGGCACCTACCTGCGGCGCGTGGAGGCTAGCGCCCCGCGCCGCCCGCCGCTCGACCGCTACCTGGCCCTCACCGAGCTGCGCCAGCAATTGGGCCTCTCGTATCAGCTCGATACACTGCGGCGCTACCGCCTGCGCACCGAGCTGGGCGGCGCCAGCTACGGCGACACGCTGCGCGAAAGCTCGTACTACCGCTACCTGCTCGACCAGCGTGTGGGCACTACGCTGCTGGCGTATAAGCTCTTGCGCCACCAGGGCGGCCACACCGCCGAGCTGGCCCGCATCCGCACCTATTTGCTGGGCCTGCGGGGTGGTGATTACTGGCGCAGTACCTACGAGTCCGCCCAAATCCTGCTCACCATCGGCCCCGATTTGCTGATACCAAACTCGGGCGGCAAAATGGCGCAGGTGCAGCTCAGCGGCAGCCCGGCACTGCCGGCGGGGGTTGTCAGCACGTTCCCGCTAGCCCTCACGCTGCCGGCCGGCACGGGCGCGCTCACGCTGCGCAAGCAGGGCGGCCTGCCCGTGTACGCCACCGCCTACCAGACCCGCTGGAACCCCACGCCTACGGCGGCCACCGCGCCCTTCACCGTTACCACTACCCTAGCGGGCCAGGCCAGCGGCCACGTGCGCCTGCCCGCCGGCCAGCCCGCCGAGCTGGAAGTGACCATAGACGTGAAAGCCGATGTGCGCTACGCGCTGCTCGAAGTGCCCATTCCGGCCGGCTGCTCCTACGGCCCACCAGCCCCGACTAATTATATCGAAGTGCACCGCGAGTACCTCAAGCACCAGGTGGGCATTTTTATTGACCGCCTGCCAGCCGGCCGGCACACCTTCCGGGTGGCCTTGCAGCCCCGCTACCGGGGCAGCTACACCTTCAACCCGGCCAAGCTGGAGATGGTGTATTTCCCGACCAAATACGGCCGCACGGCTGGCAAGCGCGTGGAAATCAACTAAAAGCAAATAAGAAACGTCCGTCATGCTGAGCTTGCCGAAGCAGCTCTATTGCTTTATCCAATGGAGCGGTAGAGCTGCTTTGGCAAGCTCAGCATGACGGACGTTTTACTATCGCCCATTACTAGCTATTCCACATGAAACAGCACCTTTACGGCCGTGACGAAGAAGTTGACGCCGATGGCTAGGGTCAGAAAACCCATGATGCGGGCCAGCGCGGCCATGCCCGGCCGGCCCATGAATTTGGTGAGGCGCAGCGAAGAAACAAGAATGATAAACGCCGCCGCCGCCACCAGCGCAAAGCCCAGCACGGTCATGGCCTTGTCGGCGTAGGTGGGGCGGATGAGGCCGATGCAGAGCGCCATCGAGCCGGGGCCCGAGAGCATGGGCATGGCCAGGGGCGTAAAGCTGATGTCATCCTTAAGCTTGCTTTCTTCGAGGGCTTCGTGGCCCACACGGTCGCGGTTGGCGCCGGGCGTCAGCAGTTCGAAGGCCGAGCGCATGAGCAGAATGCCGCCCGCAATGCGCAGGTGCTGAATATTGATGCCGAAGAAATTAAGAATATACTGCCCCCCAAAAAAGGCTACCGACAAAATCGCCACCATGTAAATGCACGAGCGCAGGGCTGTGGCTGTGCGCTCGGCGTTGGTATCGCTGTCGGTGAGGGTAAGGAACATCGGCATGGCCCCGAAGGGATTGACAACCGAGAAAAGCGTGGTGAAGGTGGCGAGCAGTACTTCCATGCCCCAAAGGTATCGGCCAGCCACCGGGCCGCTAGCCGGGCGGATGGTTCAGCTTCTGCCCCGGCGGCCCATCTTTACGGCCTCGTTCTTCCCAACCCTGCCTTTTTTCGCGTGGCCACTCTTTATTTTCTGCTTCATTGCCTGGGGCTGCTGCTGGGCGGCGCCGGCCTGCTGGCCACCTTACTGCCCTTGCTGCGCCAAACTGCCTGGTGGGTGCGCGTGTGCGATTTTCCGCGCCTGCAAATAGTAGCGGGCCTGCTGCTGAGCGTGTTGCTGCTGGTAGCGGTGCCCGGCAGCGCGCTGCCGGCGGCCTACTGGCCGGCGCTGCTTACGGGGCTGCTGGCGGCGGTGGTATACCAGGCCAGCCGCATCTGGCCCTACACGCCCTGGCACCGCAAGCAGGTGCAGGACAGCCAGCGCCCCGCCGCCGACCCCAACCACCTCAGCCTGCTCGTGACTAACGTGCTGATGTACAACCGCGACGCCTCGCGCTGCCTGGGCGTCATCCGCGAGCAGCGGCCCGATATCGTGCTGGCCGTCGAAACCGACGAGTGGTGGCTGAGTCAGCTAGGACACCTGGCCCAGGAGTACCCGCACACCTGCCACGCGCCGCTGCCCAATACCTACGGCATGCTGGTGTTTTCGCGCCTGCCCCTGCTGGCCAAGGAGATACAGTTTATTCTGGACCCTGGTATTCCGTCGTTTCACGGGCGGGTGCGGCTGCCCAGCGGCGTCGAGGCCAACCTGCATTTTGTGCACCCCAAGCCGCCCGCCCCCCAGGAATCGAAAACCAGCACCCGGCGCGATGCCGAGCTGCTGCTCGTGGGCCGTGCCATCCAGGCCCACGACGGGCCTACCATCGTGGCCGGCGACCTCAATGATGTGGCCTGGAGCCACACCTCCGAGCTGTTTCGGCGGCTAGCCCGCTTGCTCGACCCGCGCGTGGGCCGGGGCCTGCTGCCCACCTTTCATGCCGATTATAAGCTGCTGCGCTGGCCCCTCGACCACGTGTTTCACTCGGCGCACTTTCGGCTGCAAGACCTTAAGCGCCTGCCCCACATCGGCTCCGACCACTTTCCCATCTACATCCGCCTCAGCTACGAGCCCCAGGGCTGGCAAACCCAGGAAGCCGAATTGGAAGCCCCCGACGCCGAAGACCGCCTCGAAGCCCGCGAAAAAATAGCCGAGGCTGCCACCGAAACAGTGGAGGACTAGCCCCACCGGCACGCCCCTAAGGCGGAGTGGCCCGCCGGTTTATCCTTAGTGGACAAGCCGGCGGGCCACTCTCATAACACACAACTAATCAGCACTTAATAACCCACTAATGATACGTAACGGGGGTAGCTCACACAATTTATAATGCCTGCTTGCCGGGTTTGGTGCGCGAATCGGCCTCAACGGTGGCGGGCAGGGTACGGGGCCGGCTAGCCGGCTTGGCTTTGACGCTGGCCATCGGTACGGGCAAGCGGCGAATGAGGGTGCTGAGGCGGCCGCGGCCGTTGCGCACCACCGGGCGCAGGTTCAGGGTTACGCGCTTGCGGTTGAGGTCGCCGAAACCCAGGGCAAAATTGCGCAGGGCCGGCAGGGCATCATCGCCGAGCAGCTTGTAGGTGTTCATCTCAAATTCGAGCGGCACGCGCACCGAGTCGCGCGGGGGCAGCTCCACAGCCAGCGGCACCCGGGCCGAGCCCAGCACCTTGCCATCAACCAGCACCGTGTAGTCGAGGCCGGTGAGGGCGGTAGGCTCCAGGTTAGGGTTGTAGGCGTTGAGGCGCACGCGCATTTTCAGCGGCAGGTTTTTGTTGACGTAGCCTTCGATGAGCTGATTGCGCCGGGGCAGGTCCACATCGCTGGGGGTATGCAGCGGCAGCACGTTGAGGGTGCCAAGGCTGGCCTGCTCCACGGCGCGCAGCTTTACTTCGGGCGCCACGTTGGGGGCGCCTTCCTGCCGCGTTTCGCGCAGGGTACAGCTTGTGGCGCACAGCAACCCGAGGACCGGCAACAGCGCAAAGCGACGAAGGAATAACATGGCAGTAACAGTGTTCATGGCCTGACCTACGAAGTGACTTGGCTAACGGGTTGGCAAAACAAGAGAATAAAAACCGTGCCGGGACCCGATTTTCGCCAAACGCCCACTTTAGCTGGTTGCACCCCTGCATTAGGCCCGTAAACGAAACGCGCCGCGCACCAGGTACTGCCCTTCGGGTAGCCAACGGCTCTCAACGCGAAAAGCGCAGCCCTAGTGCCACCAGGCCGAAGAGTTAGATAAAGTAAACGTTAAACCAAATGATTGTCCTCCAGTGATTACTGTGCAAGTTATATAACGCCCATGCTTCCCGCAAACTCGTTACCTCAAATTATGCAAAGCATTTCTATGAACATTATTTACTCAATTAACTTTAAACCAGGTTTTTAATTCAAAATTAAATGTCCTTTGTCTTTTTAAAATCATACTTATTCTTGCCTATTATCCAGACAAAAATCTTCCTTTGTTGCTAAATTAATTTTCATGCAGGAGCTAAATCGCCCGGGGCTTTGGCATGAGTACGAAAATGAAGGCACCCAGCACCATGCTGCGTGGCCGTGTGTGCAGACGGGGCGCTGCAGGCGAGCACCCAGCGGCCATCGGGCAGCTGCTTGCAGTGAGTATAGAGCTGATAGCCAATGAGCATACCAGAGAACCTGCCTAACAGGGCCAGGAGCTAGCCGCGCATTATTCAGGCTTTGTGGTCGTGGCAGTTGTCGAGTTGAGCCAACCCGGCCAATCGGTGCTGGCGCAGCAGCTGCCCGGCCAGCGCCACAGACCGGCGCAATGGCGCAGTTATCGAGGCGCATTTCGGGGTCGCCAGCTACATATTCTTTCTATTTCGCCAGTGCAGTAGTGGCCTAGTCCTTCTCATCGGCTCAGCTTTCGGCTTTGCGCGTGATATGCACATCATACTCCACAGGTATTCCGGCAATCAAAAATGCGTCGCGCACAAACGCCAAAAGGCCGGAAGCTCTCGCCCCCGGCCTTTCACTTTTGTCCTCCGGAAATAACGGCTAGCCTACCAGTCAGGGGCGCAGTCCGTTAAGTCTGCGGGCTATTTGCCGTCTACTTCCTCGTAGTCTACGTCGGTTACGTGGTCGGCGGGCTGGCCCTGCTGGCCATTGCCGCCCTGGCCATCGGCGCCGGGGAAGCCCTGCCCGTCGGGCTGGCCACCCTGGGCGCCGGCCGCAGCGTACATCTCCTGCGAAGCAGCTTCCCAGGCTTTGTTAAGTGCGGCCACGCCGGCGTCGATGCCCGCGAGGTCCTTGCTTTCGTGGGCTTTCTTGAGGTCGGCGAGGGCACCTTCGACGGCAGTTTTGTTGCCGCCGCTGAGCTTGTCGCCAAACTCCTTGAGCTGCTTTTCGGTCTGGAAGATGAGCGAGTCGGCGTCGTTCACCTTCTTGATGCGCTCGGCTTCGGCTTTGTCGGCGTCGGCGTTGGCGGCGGCTTCGGTGCGCATCCGCTCGATGTCGGCGTCGGTCAGGCCGCTGCTAGCCTCGATGCGGATTTTCTGCTCCTTGCCGGTGCCTTTGTCCTTGGCCGTCACGTTCAGGATGCCGTTGGCGTCGATGTCGAACGTAACCTCAATCTGCGGCACGCCGCGGGGTGCGGGCGGAATGCTGTCGAGGTGAAACTTGCCGATGGTGCGGTTTTGCGAGGCTAGCGGGCGCTCGCCTTGCAGCACGTGGATTTCTACCGAAGGCTGCGAGTCCGAAGCCGTGGAGAAGGTTTCCGATTTCTTGGTCGGAATAGTGGTGTTGCTCTCAATGAGCTTGGTCATCACGCCGCCCATCGTTTCGATGCCCAGCGAGAGCGGGGTCACGTCGAGCAGCAGCACGTCTTTCACCTCGCCGGTGAGCACGCCGCCCTGGATGGCCGCGCCGATGGCCACTACCTCGTCGGGGTTCACGCCTTTGCTGGGCTTCTTGCCGAAGAACTTCTCTACCTCTTCCTGGATGCGCGGAATGCGCGTCGAACCACCCACGAGGATAACCTCGTCGATTTGCGAAGCCGACAGGCCGGCGTCTTGCAGGGCCTTTTTGCAGGGCTCCATCGAGCGGCGCACGAGGTCATCGCTCAGCTGCTCAAACTTGGCGCGGCTCAGCTTTACTACCAGGTGCTTGGGGCCGCTGGCCGTGGCCGTGATGTAGGGCAGGTTGATTTCCGTCTCGTTCGAACTCGACAGCTCAATCTTGGCCTTCTCGGCAGCTTCCTTGAGGCGCTGCAGGGCCATGGGGTCGTTGCGCAGGTCGAGGCCGTCGTTTTCGCTCTTAAACTGGTCGGCCAGGAAGTTGATGATAACCTGGTCGAAGTCGTCGCCGCCGAGGTGGGTGTCGCCGTTGGTGCTCAGCACCTCAAACACGCCATCGCCCAGCTCCAGAATCGAGATGTCAAACGTGCCGCCGCCGAGGTCGTACACGGCGATTTTCTGGTCTTTGTGCTTTTTGTCCAGGCCGTAGGCTAGCGCGGCCGCCGTGGGCTCGTTGATGATGCGCTTCACGTCGAGGCCCGCGATGGCCCCGGCTTCCTTGGTAGCCTGGCGCTGAGCGTCGTTGAAGTAAGCCGGCACCGTGATAACGGCTTCGGTTACGGGCTGGCCCAGGTAGTCTTCGGCCGTCTGCTTCATCTTTTGCAGAATCATGGCCGAAATTTCCTGGGGCGTGTAGTTGCGGTCGCCGATTTTAACGGCCACCGTGTTGTTGGCGCCGGGCACGAGGTCGTAGGCCACGTACTTGCTCTCCGAGGAAACCTCCGAGAAGTTGCGGCCCATGAAACGCTTGATGCTGGCGATGGTGTTTTTGGGGTTGGTAACGGCCTGGCGCTTAGCCGGGTCGCCTACCTTGCGCTCGCCCTTGCCATTGTCGAGAAACGCGACAATCGACGGCGTGGTGCGGCGGCCTTCGGAGTTAGGAATTACAACCGGCTCGTTGCCTTCCATTACGGCGACGCACGAGTTGGTGGTGCCCAAGTCAATACCGATGATTTTGCCCATGATAAGGTGGGTGCTGAGATTTAAAGTGAAGTGGTGTCTGGGTTGGAAGTAGCAGCTACGAAGCCGCTGCGAGGCTAGTTACAAGCCGCGTACCAAGCGCTTTTTTCTGCCACTTTGGCGGGCCAGGGTGGCTGTTTGGCTCGCAAGCTGCCAGGGCGGCGGCCGGCGGCTGGCAGCCCGCCGGGCGGGCCTGCCGAAGTTGCCGGGTGCCGCCCGCTAGCCCGGCGGGGGCGTTCATCGGCCGCCAACTGCCGTTGGGCCAAAAATTTATTTTCCGGCCGGCAATCCACTCACCTTTGCAATACCGTTTATGGCATCGCTTTTTTAATTTCCTCCTTATCCAACCTCCCACCTTTTTTAAGCCTACATGAAAAAATCTCTCCTCCTTGTGCTCGCTGGCCTGGCACTCACTACTGCCTGCAAAAAGGATGACACCACGCCGGCCACCATGCAGCTGGCGGGCACTATGGCGGCCTCGGCCGAAGTGCCGGCCGTGAAGGTGGCTTCCTCGGGTACGGGCGCCGTAACCGGCACCTACGACCCTAGCAGCATGGTGCTCACCTACACCGTTACCTATTCGGGCCTCACGGGCAACCCTTCGGCCGGGCACTTCCACTTTGGCGATGCCAAGCACTCGGGCAACGTATTTATTTCGTTTCCGACCCTGCCCGCCGCCACCAGCGGCACGGTATCGGGCACGGCTACTCTTACTGCTATGCAGGCCGACTCGTTTAAGCTAGGCCACGTGTACAGCAACATTCACACGGCCAGCAACGCGGGCGGCGAGGTGCGCGCCAACGTCACGCTGAAATAACTGCGCTGTCTTTCCGCTTCTAGTTCGGGCCGGCCGCTACCCTAGCGGCCGGCTCGTTGCGTTTGGGGCCAGTGGGGCCGGGCCAGGCGGCGCAACTTTGCGGGGCGGCCCGCATCTTTGGCCTCATTCTGCTACCTCTCCCCTTGTTTCGCTTCATGAAACCCACGCTCTTTGCCGCGCTGCTGCCCGGCTGCCTGCTACTCGCCGGCACTGCCCGGGCCCAGGCACCCTCCACGCCCGCGGCGGCTGCCAACGCACCCTACCGGCCTTCGGCCACCAAAACCAACGACCTGGTGCACACCAAGCTGGCCGTGCGCTTCGACTACGCCAAGCGCTACCTCTACGGCCAGGAATGGGTGACGCTCAAGCCCCACGCCTACGCCACCGATACGCTGCGGCTGGATGCGCAGGGCATGGACATTAAGACCGTGGCCCTGATGAGCGGAGCTAGCCAGCAGCCGCTCAAGTACGACTACTCGGATAAGAATAACCTGCGCATCAGCCTGGGCCGCACCTTCAAGCCGGGCGAGCAGTACGTGGTGTACATCGAGTACACGGCCAAGCCCGACGAGCTGAAAGTGCAGGGCTCGGCGGCCATTACCGATGCCAAGGGCCTGTATTTCATCAACCCCGACAGTGCGGTGAAGGGCAAGCCGGTGCAAATCTGGACCCAGGGCGAGACGCAAAGCTCGTCGGCCTGGTTTCCGACCATCGACCGGCCCAACCAGAAAACGACCGAGGAAATTGCCATGACCGTGCCGGCCAAGTACACCACGCTCAGCAACGGCCAGCTCGTGAGCCAGGTGCCCGCCGGCCCCGGCCTGCGCACCGACACCTGGAAAATGGACCTGCCCCACTCGCCCTACCTGTTTATGATGGCCGTGGGCGACTTCAAAGTCTACAAGGATACCTGGCGCGGCAAAGACGTTACCTATTACCTGGAGCCCAAGTATGCGCCGTTTGCGAAGCAGATTTTTGGCAACACGCCCGATATGCTGGAGTTTTTCAGCCAGCGGCTAGGGGTTGAGTTTCCGTGGAACAAGTACGCCCAGATTGTGGCCCGCGACTACGTGAGCGGCGCCATGGAAAACACCACCGCCACGCTGCACGGCGAGCAGGTGCAGATGGACGGCCGCGAGCTGCTCGACCGCGAGTACGACAGTGAGTCGGTGATTGCGCACGAGCTGTTTCACCAGTGGTTTGGCGACTACGTGACGGCCGAATCGTGGTCGAACATCACGGTGAACGAGTCGATGGCCGACTTTTCGGAGGCCCTTTATGCCCAGCACAAGTACGGCCAGGATGCCGCCGACGACCACAACTACCGCTACGTGCAGGCCTACCTGCGCAGCCCGCGCGACGCGGCCAAGAACCTCGTGCGCTTTCACTACAATAACAAGGAGGACGTTTTTGACCTCGTGAGCTACCAGAAGGGCGGGGCCATTGTGCAGATGCTGCGCACCTACCTGGGCGACGACGTGTTTTTTGCCGGCTTGCAGAAATACCTCACCGACAACAAGTTTGGCAACGGCGAGGCGCACCAGATGCGGCTGGCTATGGAAGCGGTGTCGGGCCAGGACCTGAACTGGTTTTACAACCAGTGGTACTACGGCGCCGGCCACCCGGTGGTAACCATCGACTACGGCTGGGACGCGGGCACCAAAACGCAGCGCGTCACCATCAAGCAGACCCAGAGCGGACAAGTATTTCAGCTGCCGCTGGCCATTGACTACTACGTGAACGGCAAGGCGCAGCGCCAGCGCGTAATGATGACCCAGGCCACCCAAACGTTTACCATGCCGCTGGCCGCCCAGCCCCAGCTGGTGAACGTGGACGCCGAGAAATTTACCCTCTGGCAGAAAACCGATAATAAGCCCCTGACCGAGAGCCTCTACCAGTACAGCCACGCCCCGCTGTACGTAGACCGCCGCGAGGCCCTGGCGGCTGCCGTGGCAGCCCAGGCCACTAGCCCCGCCGCCCGCGCCGTGGTGCTGGCCGCGCTCAAAGACAAGTTTTACGGGCTGCGTATTGCTGCTATTCGGGGCCTGAAGCTGGATAACAAAGACGTGGCCAAGGCCGCCGCGCCCACGCTGCGCCAGCTGGCCAGCAGCGAAACCGAGAACCACGTGCGCGCCGCCGCCGTGGGCGCCCTGGCCCAGCTGAAGGACAAGAAGGACCAGAAAATCGTCACCTCGGCCCTGGCCAGCGAGTCGTATGAGGTGCAGGGAGCCGGCTTGGAAACGCTGGGCGAAATTGACGCGCCCACCGCGCTGGCCCGCGCCAAAACGTTTGAAAAGGACGAGCACCTGAGTTCGGCCGTGCTGAGTGTGTACGCGCAGCAGGGCGGCCCCGAGCAGTGGAACTACATCCGCACGGCCTACGACAAGGCCGAGGGCCGCGGCCGCTACAGCTTCATTCAGCCGCTGGTGCAGATGCTGCCCCGCCTCACCGACCCCACGGCCTTTGCCGAAGACGTGAAGCGCCTGCAAGAGCTGGCGCTGGTGCCCCAGCTCAAGGCCTACGGCTTTGATAAGCGCATGGTGGAAGCCCTGCAAAAAGCGTCCGATGCCCAGGCCGGCAAGCCCAACGCCGCCCAAAACCAGGCCACGGCGGCCGCCGCCATCCAGGCGATTCAGGCCAGCAAATAAATTTTGGGTTACCGGCAGAGCGCTTGCGCCTTACGGCTGGCTAAATGAGAGGATAAAGGCAGCAATCGGCGGTCTTTATCCCCTCATTTTTAGTGCGTAGTGCCTAGCGGCGGGTGGCTACGTTGAACTATCGCGGCGGGTTGCGTGTCGAATAGCCATGCGCAAGACCACTCCGCTGGTGCTGGCCGCCCTGCTTGCAGGCCGCCTCACCCCCGCCCTGGCCCAGAACACGCCGGAAGAAAACAACGAAAACGGCGACACGCCCTTCGTGCAGCACATTCGGCCCGACCGCCCCGGCCAGACCATTACGGCGGGCGTGCTGCGCCCGGGTCAGTTTCAGCTCGAAACCGGCATTCAGCGCTTCTCGCCCCGCGGCGGGGTGGGCGTGAGCAGCAACGTGAATACGCTGCGCATCGGCTTTTTCAACAGCATGGAACTGCGCATTACGCAGCCCTACGTGTTTGGCACGCCGGGCCTGGCCACCAGCACCGGCGGCGAAAGCCCGGTGTTGCGCGCCGACTCGGTGGGCTGGGCACCGCTTACGGTGGGCGCCAAGCTGATGCTGACGCCCGACCGCGCCAGCCGTTTCCAGGCCACGCTGCTGCTGGAAAGCGCCCTGCCCAACACCGGCCAGAATGGCCTGCGCCGCACCAGCTGGGCCCCCGCCGGCCGCCTGCTGCTAAGCCAGCAGCTAGGCCGCCGCGCCGCCCTGGAAGGCAACTTTGGTTTTGTGCAGAGCGGCCTTACCCTGGCCGACGTGTTTAACGGCGAGCTGAGCGGGCAATACATTGGCTCGCTGGCGCTTACCGCCCCACTGGGCGATAAGGCCGGCTACTTCCTGGAAGGCTATGGCCGGGGCCGGGCGGCCCTCACCACGGGGGCCACGGCGGGCCTCTACTACCGCCCCTGGACCGGCCTGCGCCTCGATGCCACGGTGGGCCGCATTTTGGGCGGCGTGAACGCGGGCGCTACCACGGTGGGCGCCGGGCTGGCCCTGCGGCTGGGCGGCAACTAGCCGCTAGCCATTTCCGGCCTACTTTTGCTACTCTTAGCCGGCCTGCCACGTATAGGGGCGGGTCGGCTCTTTTTTGCCTTTTTGCTATGAAGTATCCTGCCTCTCTTTTGTTGTGCTTGCTGGTAGCGGGCTCGGCCTGCCAGCGCGTTACGGAGCGCGCCAACACCACGCCCATGGCCACTTCCATCACGCCCGATGCCCCGCTGCGCGAAACCCGCTGGGTGCTGCGCCAGGTGGGCGGCCAGCCCATAGCCGAGGCGGCCCAGCCCAACCAGGAGCCCTATCTGTTCATCAGTGCGGCGGGCACGGCCGAGGGTCAGGGCGGCTGCAACCGCTTTCGGGGCACCCTCAAGCCCGCCACCGACGACGGCGAGCTGCAATTTTCTCCGCTCCAGAGCACGCGCATGGCGTGCCCCGAGCTGGTAACCGAGCAGGCCTTTTCGCAGGCTCTCGAAACCACCCACGCCTACCGCATCACGGGCAAGCTGCTGCTGCTGTATGCCACTGCCGAGCGCACCGGCACGCCGCTGGCCCAGCTAGAGGCCGTGCCCCTGCCCTAGCTGACTGGTGGGCGTCGATTGTTACTCGCTTAGCGCGAACAACCAACGCCCACCAATCGCCAATCAGCTATTTCGCCACGCTTTCGGGGGCCACGCGGCTGGGGGTCTGGCGGCCGGCCACGAGGCCGGTGGCGCTGCGCGCGATGGCCGATATCACGGCCGTCATGTTCTTCACGTCCAGGCTGCTCACCTCGTCGTCGACGCTGTGGTAGAGCTTATCGGTTGGAATCTGGTCGGTGCTGATGGTGTGGGCCGGCACCCCTAGCCGGGCCAGCGTGGCATTGTCGGAGCGGTAAAACAGATTTTGCTCGGGATACGGGTCGGGCTCAAACTTGAATTTGGTGCCCTTGAGATTGGCTTGCAGCAGCTGCCCGAAATCCGACTTGTCGTAGCCGGTAATGAAGGCCGTGTTGGGCCCAAACTTGGCGGGCTTGCCAATCATTTCGATGTTGAACATGGCCGTCAGCTCCTTGGGGTCGAGCTGCTGCGAGAAATAGCGGGCGCCAAAGCCCCCGATTTCTTCGGCCGTGAAAGCCACGAAGATGAGCGAGCGGGCGTTGTCGTCGCGCTTTTTGAAGTATTCGGCCAGGGCCACTACGGCCGTGGTGCCGCTGGCATCGTCGTCGGCCCCGTTGGCGATGGAGTCGCCCGCCACCGGCTTCAGAATACCCAGGTGGTCGTAGTGGCCCGAAAAAATAATTTTTTCGGCGGCGTGCGCGGCATCGTGGCCCGGCAGGTAGCCCGCCACGTTGCGCAGCGTGAGGGTAGTAGTGGCCGTGGTGGCGGCCACGCGGTAGGCGGGCGGGCTAGCCGGCGCCGAGGCCAGCACCACCACCGTGGAGTAGGGGTTGCCGGCCGGCTCGGCGCGCAGCCGGGGGCGGCTGTAGCGCTCGGCCAGCGACTTGAAAAGCGCCGCCTGGCCGGGGTCGAGCAGCACGAGCGTATTTTTGGTAGGCCGAAAAATCTCGCCAAAGTGCGGCTGCACCTTGTCTTGCGGGCCTAGCACGAGCAGCGCCACGTCGTCTTTCTCGGTCCAGCTGAGGGTGGGCTGGGTGGTGAGGGCCAGCACCTGGCTAGCGGGCTGCGCCACGCCATCGAGCGTAACGCTGGCACTCGTCACGGCCGACTGATACGCCGGAAACTCCTGCCGGAAGCCCGTGGCACCGGGCAGCGGCTGCAAGCCAATGCGCTGAAACTCACTGGCCAGAAAATCGGCCGCTTTTACGCTGCCGGGCTGGCCGGTGGCGCGGCCCTGCATGTCGTCGGCCGCCAGGGTAGTGAGCACCCGCTCCACGGTGGCACCCG
Source organism: Hymenobacter cheonanensis (assembly GCF_030581075.1). Taxonomy (GTDB): domain Bacteria; phylum Bacteroidota; class Bacteroidia; order Cytophagales; family Hymenobacteraceae; genus Hymenobacter. The sequence continues at coordinate 134,897 of NZ_JAUQSW010000007.1, read as the reverse complement.
ATACTTCGGGGGCCCGGCGCTGGGCGGCAGCCGGCAGGGCACCCGCTGCCAGCAAGCTCATCAACAATAGGTTACGCATCTTTATTCTTGACTAATGGCCTAGCGGCCGGTGGTGATGGTGGGGTCGAGGGCCTGCACGGCAGCCGCCAGCTCGGCCTCGGAGCCCAGGCCGCCTTTTTGGGCCTTGAGGGCGGCCAGGGCGGCGGGCTGGCCGGCCAGAGCCTGCTCGAGGCTGCTGCGCTTGGGGCGCACGGCCACCAGGTGCCCATCGGCGGGCCAGCGCAGGTAGTAGCTGGAGGTGGTCTGTAGCACGTCCATAGTGCTGTTGGAGGCGTAGGACGAGTTTTCGGCGGGCTCCTTCACCAGCTTTTTGCGCCAAAACTTGAGCAACTGCAAGTGGGCGCCATCGGCCAGCACTTCGGCGCAGGCGTCCTGCACCTCGGCGGGCAGCGTGGCCGCCGGGTAGCACACAAAGCGGCGGCCCGCGGGGCTGAGGGTAAATTCCTTTATCCGGTTCAGGGGCACTATCACCGAATCGCCCTGCGGGCGGCGCACGCGCACTTCCTGCCGGTACACATCGTAGCGCATGGTGGCTGGCGTAGGGGTGGCGTTGCCTTGCAGCTGAATGGTGGCCGGCGTCCAGCCGGGGGCCAAAAACGGGTTGCCGTGCAGCTTGTTGGCATCGGGGCCTATCAGGCTGTAGCCGTTGTTGAACAACCCGTTGTTGCGGCTTAAATCGTTCATGGCGGGCGCTCCCAGCAGGGTGTTTTGGGCGGCCCCCAGCAGGGGCAAAGCCAGCAGGGCCGGCAGCAAAATGCGAATGCTCATAGGAATAAGGGCAGGTTAAGCAGCGAAAGATATTCCGCGTTCTGCGCTCGGCTGCAAAACCGGCCAGGGGCGGCGGCCCGCCGCCCCGCCCCCTGGCCGCGGCAGCGGGGCTGGCCGCCGCCCCGGCCAGGGGCTTGCGGGCAGCCAAAGCCGCCGGGCCGAAGCCCCAAGCCCGGGCAAGCGGCAAGCGGCAAGCGCAATCCGCACTATAACCAGGAATCAGGCCATTTGGCCGAATAACCCGGGCCGCTACGCGCCACGCCGTAACTTAGCTCTGGCGAAATATTTACGCTCCTCCATTATGCCCACTCCCGTAGCCTCGCCGCCTGTTGCGCTCGCCGTACCGGCCGACCTGTTGGATGACGCGGAGATTGGCATTCTGCACTTTCGGCCCGTGTATGCGCCCGGCGCCCCGGCCGAAATTGTTGACCTGGCCTACCTGCGGCTCAACCCGACCGCCCAGCGCCTGCTGCGGCTGCCGGAGGTGCCCCCCGCTACGTTTCGCACGCTGCACCCGCAGGCCGAGGCCGACTTTGCTTTTTACCGCGACACCTTTCTGGCCGATACCACGGGCGCCTGCGACCTCAGCTACCCGAGCGGCTGGCGGGCGCGGGCGCGGCGCCACGGCACCGAGCTGGCCGTGAGCCTGACGGCCACCCTGCCCCCGCTCAGCCAGCTGCCGGCCCAAACGGCGGCCAGCCGGCTGGCCGCCAGCTACAGTGCCCTGGCCCGCACCCGGCTGGCCGCCCAGCAGCTAACCCAGGAGCGCGACGTGCTGCACCGGGTGCTGGCCCAAACGCCCACGCCCATTTGCCTGCTGCGCGGGCCCGAATACCAGTTTGAATACGTGAACCCGGCGTTTGCGCGGCTGTTTGCCCACCGGGCGCTGGAAGGCCGCCCCGCCGCCGAGGTGCTGCCCGAGGCGCTAAACCAGGGCTTTATTGCGCTGCTCGACCGCGTGTACGAAACCGGCGAAACCTGGCTCGAAGCCGAGCTGCCCCTGGCCAGCCCCCAGCCGGGGAGCCCGCCAGACCACCCGCGCTACTTCAATTTTATGTACCAGGCCCACCTCGAAAACGGGCACGCCGAGCGCCTTTCGGTGTTTGCCTACGAGGTAACCGAGCAGGTGCTGGCCCGCCAGCAGGTGCAGCAGCTCAACCAGGCCCTGGCGGCGGCCAATGAGGAGCTGCGCGCCAACAATGCCACCCTGGCCAGCACCCAGCACCAACTAAAGCAGCTCAACGAGAAGCTGGAAGCCCGCGTGGCCGCCGGCACCTGGGCGGCGCAGCAGGCCCACGCCGAAGCCGAGCAGCAGCGCGAGCGCCTGGCGCGTTTTTTTCAGCAGGCGCCCGTGGCCATTTGCGTGCTCGACGGGCCCGAGCTTGTGTATGAGCTGGTGAACCCCGTGTACCAGCAGTATTTTTTGGGCCGGCAGCTGCTAGGCCAGCCGGTGCAGGCCGTGCCCGAGCTGCTGGCCCAAAATATTCCGGCCCTGCTGCGCGAAGTGTACGAAACCGGCCTCACCCACGAAGGCCACGAAGTGGAGCTGGCCATTGGCCCGCCCGGCGGCGGGCCGGCCCAGGCGGTTTATTTCAACTGCGTGTACCAGGCCCGCTACGATGAGCAGGGCCGCATAGATGGCGTACTGGCCTTTGCCTACGAGGTAACCGAGCAGGTGCTGGCCCGCCAGCAGGTGCAGCAGCTTAATGAGCAGCTGGAGGCCCGCGTGGCCGAGCGCACCCAGCAGCTGCACACTATCATCGAACACGCGCCGGTGGCCATCAGCTACTTAGAAGGGCCCGATTTGCGGCTTACGCTGCTGAACCCGGCGGCCTACGAAGTGTGGAGCGGTACCGAGCCCGAGCTGCTAGGCCAGCCGCTACTCGAAGCCCTGCCCCTGCTGCAAGGCCAGGGCTTTGAGCAGCTGCTGCGCGAAACCATGCGCACGCAGGTGCCCTTTGTGGGCCGCGAAATGCCCGTGCCGGTGCAGCGCAATGGCCAGCCGGGCCTGGGCTACTTCAATTTTGTGTATCAGCCCCTGCCCAACAAGCTCTCCGGCACTACGGGCGTGCTCACGGTAGCCGTAGAGGTAACCGAGCAGGTGCTGGCCCGCCAGCAGGTGCAGCAGCTTAATGAGCAGCTGGAGGCCCGCGTGGCCGAGCGCACCCGGCAGCTACAGGCCGCCCTGCACGAAGCCAAGCAGCAGCGCGGCCAGCTGTGCGAGCAGCAGAGCCTGCTGCGCCAGATACTGGGGCAGCTGCCGGCGGCCGTGGCCACGCTGGCCGGCCCCGAGCACCGCTTCGTGTTTTTCAACGAAACCTACCAGGCCATTGCCAACAACCGCGCCCAGCTAGGCCGCCCGGTGGCCGAGGCCCTGCCCGAGCTGGTTGAGCAGGGGTTTGTAGAAACTCTGGACCAGGTGTACGCCACCTCGCAGCCCCACCAGGGCCTGCGCCAGCCGGCCCGGATGCAGCAGGCCGGCGCCGACGAGCCCGCCCTGATTTACGTTGATTTTCTGTACCAGCCGCTGAAGGATGCCCAGGGCCAAACGCAAGGCATTCTGGCGTTTATCGTGGAAGTAACCGAGCACGTGCTGGCCCAGCAGCGCACCCTGTCGCTGCAGGCCGAGGTGCAGGCCGCCGCCCAGCGTCAGGCCCAGGAGCGCGAGGTCTTCTACCAGGTTTTTGCCCAAACGCCCGCCCTAGTTGCCCTGCTGCGCGGCCCCGGGTTTCGAATCGACTACGTCAATCCCGCCTTCGAGCAACTGTTTCCGGGCCGCCCGCTGCTAGGCCTGGCCCTGGCCGAAGCCCTGCCCGAGCTTATCTCGCCCGGCTTCGTGCGCCGGCTGGCCGGCGTGCTGCATACCGGCGAGGCCTACTTCGCCGGCGAAGCGCCCCTGCCCCTTGCGCCGCCCGCCGGCGAGCCGGGCCGCCAGCGGTATCTCGACCTCACCTGCCAGCGCTACCTGGAAGCCGGCCAGCCGGCAGGCGTGTCGGTGTTTGCCTTTGAGGTGAGCGAGCAGGTGCGCGCCCGCCAGCAGCGCGATGCCGGGCTGCACCAGCTACAGCAGCTGTTTGAGCAGGCGCCCGTGGCCGTGGCCGTGCTGGCGGGCCCTAGCTACCTGGTTGAGGTGGTTAGCCCGGCCCTGTGCACGCTGCTGCACTGCACCCAGGCGCACTTGCTGGGCCGGCCGCTGCCCGAAGCCCTGCCCGAGCTGGCCACCCCGGCCTTTCTCGACGAGCTGGCCAGGGTGCGGCGCACCGGCCAGTCCTTTATTGCCCACGAGCGGGCGGTGCAGCTTGGGCGCCCGGGTCAGCCCGAAACGGTTTACTTCCACCTGGTGTGCCAGCCGCTGCCCGATGCCCAGGGCCAGGTGGCGGCCGTGGTGGTGGTCGTTACCGATGTCAGCGCGCGGGTGGTGGGCCGCCAGCAGCTGGCCCAGGCCAATGAAGACCTGCTCGCCATCAACCAGCAGCTCACGCGTACCAACATCGACCTCGATAATTTTATCTACGCGGCCTCGCACGACCTCAAGGCCCCCATCGCCAACATTGAGAGCCTACTGCTGCTGCTGCGCCAGCAGCTGCCCGCCGAGGCCCGGCAGGCTGGCCTGGTGCCCCGGGTGCTGGGCATGATGCAGGGGGCCATCGAGCGCTTTCAGCTCACCATTGCCCAGCTTACCGACCTGGCCCAGCTGCAGCAAACCTACTCCCTGCCCCCCGAAGCCGCCGACCTGGCGGCCGTGGTAGAGGCCGTGCGCCTCGACCTAGGGCCCCAGCTCGAAGAAGCGGGCGGCCAGCTCACCCTCGACCTTGCCGACTGCCCTAGCGTGCCGCTGGCGCCGCAGCACCTGCGCTCGGTGGTGTACAACCTGCTCAGCAATGGGTTTAAGTACCGCCACCCCCGGCGCCCGCCCCAAGTGCTGCTGCGCTGCTACCGCGAGGCCGGCCGCACGGTGCTGGCCGTGCAGGATAACGGCCTGGGCCTGAGCGAACAGCAGCAGGCCCGGTTGTTTGAGCTGTTTCGGCGGCTGCACGCCCACGTGGGCGGCTCGGGCGTGGGCCTCTACATGGTGAAGCGCATAGTGGAGAACGCCGGGGGCACGCTCACCGTGCGCAGCCAGTTGGGCGAGGGGTCTACTTTTTTAGTGATATTGCCAGGCTAGGGTGTATATATGCAGTCTATTCTTCCTGACAATGCAAAAACTGTCCGGCGTGCTGTTGGTCGATGATGACCCTACTACTAATTTTCTGCACGAGCAGCTCCTCATTAGTCTCGGCGTAACGGAGTATTGCGTGGTGGCCGAGAACGGCGCCGAGGCGCTCGCCCTGCTGGCCGAAGCCGGCGACGCGCCGCCCCCCGCCCTAGTGCTGCTCGATGTGCACATGCCCGTGATGGACGGCATCGAGTTTCTGGAAGCCTACCACCGGCCGCCGGCCCCGCTGCCCGTCGTTATTGTGCTCACTACCACGGTGCACGCCCGCGACCGGGCCCGCCTGGCCAGCCTGCCCGTGGCCGATTACCTCGTGAAGCCCCTCACCAAGGAAAAAATAAACGCCATGCTGCAGCAGCACTTCGGGCGGCAGCTGCCGCCCGAAGTACTGCTGGCTGATGAGCTGGCCTAGCGCCCGCGCTAGGCCATCGTCAGCACTAGGTCGTCGGCCTGCACGCGGGTGCCTTCGCCCAGGGCCAGGGTGCCCACCGTCAGGTCGTCGGGGGCGGTGATGGTGGTTTCCATCTTCATGGCTTCAATCACGAAGAGCGGCGTGTTTTTGGCTACCTGCTGGCCGGCCTCCACCAGCACCTTGCTGAGCAGGCCTTGCAGCGGGGCGGCAATCTGCTTGGGGTTGGCGCGGTCGGCTTTGGCGTTGTGCACGGTTTTGACCTCCACGTGCTCGTCGCGCACTTCGAGGTTGCGGGTCTGGCCGTTGAGGGTGAAGAACACGGTGCGCATACCTTCCTCATTCACCGGGCCGATGGATTGCAGGCGGATGATAATCGACTTGCCGCGCGCAATCTCGATGGTCGTCTCCTCCCCTTCCTTCAGGCCGAAGAAGAATACCGGCGTCTGGATGCGGCTCACGTCGCCGTGCTCCTTCCGGAACTGCCAGTAATCGGCAAATACCTTGGGGTACAGCAGGCTGGAGAGCAGGTCGGTAAACTGCGCGTAGGGGTGTTCTTTTTCAAACTCGGCCCATTCTTTCTCAAAGTCGATGGGTGTGAGGTGGTCGTTGGGCCGGTCGGTGAAGGGCTGCTCGCCCTTCAGCACGGCTTGCTGCACTTCGGCGGGCCAGCCCCCGAGCGGCTGCCCGATGTCGCCGCGCAGCAGTTCGCGCACCGACTCCGGGAAGCTCAGGCTAGGCCCCCGGCTGATGACCTCCTCGGGCGTGAGCTTGTTGGAAACCATGAACAAGGCCAGGTCGCCAACCACTTTTGAGGAGGGCGTAACCTTCGGAATATCTCCTAGCAACTGGTTGGCGTCGTGAAAGCGCTGCTTCACCTCCTCAAACTTGTCGAGCAGGCCTAGTGCCGCCGCCTGGGGCCGCAGGTTGGAGTACTGCCCGCCCGGAATCTCGTGCTCGTAGACCTCGGCGGTGCTGGCCAGCAGGCCGCTCTCGAAGGGGTAATACTGCTCGCGCAGGGCCTCCCAATAATCGCTGAACTCGTTGAGGCTGTGCTGGTCGAACTCGCGGTGGCGCGGCGAGTGGCGCAGCATCTCTACCGCCGAGTTGAAGTTGGGCTGCGAGGTGAGGCCCGAGAGGCCGCCCAGCGCCACGTCAATCACGTTTACGCCCGCCTCCACGGCCTTGAGGTAGGTGGCGGCTTGCAGGCCGCTGGTGTCGTGGGTGTGCAGGTGAATGGGCAGCTTTACGGTGTCGAGCAGGGCCGGAATCAATTCCTGGGCGGCATAGGGCTTCAGCAAACCCGCCATGTCCTTGATGCAGAGGATGTGCGCGCCGGCGTCTTCGAGCTGCCTGGCCAGGGTCAGGTAGTACTGGAGGTTGTACTTGGGCCGGCTAGGGTCCAGGATATCGCCGGTATAGCAGATGCTACCTTCGGCCAGCCCCGTGGTTTGCTTGCGCACAAACTGGATGCAGGCATCCATGCCCTTCATCCAGTTCAAGGAATCAAAAATGCGGAACACGTCGATGCCCTTGGCCCCGGCCTCGGCCACGAAACGCTCGGTAAGATTATCCGGATAGGCTTTGTAGCCCACACCGTTAGCTCCCCGGATGAGCATCTGAAACAGAATATTGGGCACGGCCTCGCGCAGCCGCGTGAGCCGAGCCCAGGGGTCCTCGTGCAAAAAGCGTAGCGCCACGTCGAAGGTAGCGCCGCCCCACATTTCGAGCGAGAAAGTTTGGGGGTGCTGCCGGGCGTAGCGGCTGGCTACGGCCAGCATGTCGATGGTGCGCATGCGGGTGGCCAGCAGGCTCTGGTGGGCGTCGCGCAGCGTGGTATCGGTGTAGTGAATGAGCGGCTCCTGGCGCAGCCACTGGCTGAATTTTTCGGGGCCTAGCTCGGCCAGCTTCTGGCGGGTGCCGTCGGCCGGGGGCTGGCTGAGGTCGGCGGCGGGCAGGGGCACCCGGCGGGCCTGGCGGCGCTCGTCCACGCGGCCAGCCACGTCGGGGTTGCCGTTCACCACCACCTCGCCGAGGTAGCGCAGCAGGCGCGTGGCGCGGTCGAGCCGGGTCCGAAATTGCAGCAGGTCAGGGTTGTCCTTGATGAAATCGACGGTGGCGTGGCCGGCCTGAAACTCGGGGTGGCGCACGATATTCTGCAAAAACTGCATGTTCGTCTTCACCCCGCGCACCCGAAACTCATCCAGCGTGCGCAGCATTTTCTGGGCCGCGCCCGCCAGGGTCGGCGCGTGGGCCGACACCTTCACGAGCAGCGAATCAAAAAACGGCGAAATCACCGCGCCCTGGTACACCGAGCCCTGGTCGAGCCGAATGCCGAAGCCGCCCGCCGAGCGGTAGGCCACGATAACGCCGTAGTCGGGCTTGAAATCGTTGGTGGCGTCTTCGGTGGTGATGCGGCACTGCACAGCCACGCCCATGCGCGGCACCACCACCTCGGGCCCCAGCCCGATTTCGGGCGCCTCCAGCGGCAGGCCCGAGGCAATGAACAGCTGCGTTTTAACAATATCGACGCCCGTTATCATCTCGGTCACCGTATGCTCGACCTGAATGCGGGGGTTTACCTCAATAAAATAAATGCGGTCCAGCTCGGGGTTCACCAAAAACTCCACCGTGCCCACGTTGTCGTAGCCCACGGCCTTGCCGATTTTCAGCGAGTACTCGTACAGCCGCTGGCGTAGCGACTCGGTGAGGTCGACAGCCGGTGCCACCTCCACCACCTTCTGGAAGCGGCGCTGCACCGAGCAGTCGCGCTCGTAGAGGTGCGTGAGGTGGCCGTGCTGGTCGCCCACCAATTGCACCTCAATGTGCTTGGGCCGCTCCACAAATTTTTCGAGGAACACCGTGTCGTCGCCAAAGGCATTCTGGGCCTCGTTGCGGGCCTCAAAAAAGCCTTTGCGCAACTGCTCATCGTCCCGAATCACGCGCATACCGCGCCCGCCACCGCCGCTGGCCGCCTTCAGCATCACGGGGTAGCCGATGCGGTGGGCCTCGGCCAGCGCCACGTCGATGTCCGTCAGGGCGGCCTCGCTGCTTTCGATGAGCGGCACGCCGCACTGCTGGGCCACCTCCTTGGCCGCCACCTTGTCGCCGAGCGCCTCCATCACCTCGGGGCGCGGGCCCACGAAAATGATGCCCTCTTCGCGGCAGCGCCGGGCTAGCGTCGCATTTTCGCTCAGGAAGCCGTAGCCGGGGTGAATGGCAGTCACGCCGTTGTCCTTGGCAATCCGGATAACGCCTTCAATATCAAGGTACGGGCGCAGCGGCTCGTCGTCGCGCCCAATCTGGTAGGCCTCATCAGCCTTAAAGCGGTGCAGCGAGTTGCGGTCCTCATAAGTATAGAGGGCCACCGTGGGAATGCCCAGCTCGGAGGCCGCGCGGAACACGCGGATGGCTATTTCGCCGCGGTTGGCGACGAGCAGCTTCGTGATTTTCATACGGGTTTCGGTAGAGGTAGCAGCAGTGTAGCGGCTAAGCTACGCCGGGGGTTGCAGCCTTCCTACCTCTGCCCTAGCCCGCCGCCACGCCATTTGCCCAGGGCAGCCGCTGGCGCACCCGCTGCAAGCGCTCGCCAAGCTGCGCCAGCCCCGGCTGGTGCACGCTACCCAAGTGGCTGGTAGCAAACTCTTTATGCGGCACATACGTGCCGGCATCCACGGCCTGCCCCACCTGTTTGTAGGCATCCCGGAACGGCACGCCGCTCTGAATGAGCTGGTTGATATTCTCCACCGAGAAAATGGCGTCGTATTTCGGCTGGTCGATTACGCCCGGCACTACTTCCAGCGCCGGCACGGCAAAAAGCAGAATATCCAGAATATTGGCAAACTGCGTCATCGGCCGGAATAATAGCTCCTTTAAAATCTGAAAATCACGGTGGTAGCCGCTCGGCAGATTATTAATGGTGAGCATAATATCATTGGGCAGGGCTTGCAGCCGGTTGCAATGCGCCCGCACCAACTCAAATACATCGGGGTTTTTCTTGTGCGGCATAATGCTGGAGCCGGTTGTAAACTCCTTGGGCAGCTTCACGAAGCCCAAATCCTGGCTGTTATACAGCACCAGGTCATACGCCAGCTTGCTGAGCGTACCCGCCACGCCCGCAATGGCAAAGGCCAGCGTTTTCTCGGTTTTGCCGCGCAGCATCTGCGCCCCCACGGCGCTAATAGCCAGGTTGCCAAAGCCCATCTCGCGCGTCGTCTGCTCGCGGTCGATGCCAAAGCTGCTGCCAAAGCCCGCGCCCGACCCTAACGGGTTGTGGTCGGCCACGTGGTGCGCAGCTTCCAACAAACTCATATCCAGCAACAGATGCTCGGCATACGCCCCAAACCATAGCCCAAAGCTGCTCGGCATAGCGGCCTGAAAATGGGTGTAGCCGGGCAGCAGGTCATTTTTATATTTTTCGCCTTGCTGCACCAATAATTCGGCTAGCTCCAGAACTTTCGCGCCAATCTTTTCGGTGTAATCCTTGATAAATAATTGAATGGCCGTCAGCACCTGGTCGTTGCGCGAGCGCGCCGTATGAATTTTTTTGCCCGCGTCGCCAAATTTCTCCGTCAGGTAATATTCAATCTTGGAATGCACGTCCTCAAATTCTGCCTCAATCTGAAACGTGCCATTTTCGACCTGCGCCAGCAATTCGTTCAAGCCAGTTAGCAGCTGCTCCTCTTCCTCTCTGGAAATCAAGCCGATGCCAGCCAGCATCTTCGCCTGTGCCTTGGAAGCCAGCATGTCGAAAGGCGCCAGATACATATCCAATTCCCGGTCTTGCCCCACGGTAAATTGCTCAATTTTATCGTCGACGGAAAAACCTTTTTCCCAGATTTTCATAATTATTAAATGGCTTTGTAGAACGCAGCGTACCGCTCCGCTCTACAAGGTAAAATCAGTCAGCAGCTTAATATAATCCGCAATTCCAGCGCGAATTTCCGACAATAAAATATACTCGTCCGGCGCGTGCGAGCGAGCGCTGTCACCGGGACCCATTTTCAGGGTATCGAAGCGCATGAGCGCCTGGTCGGAGAGCGTAGGCGAGCCGTAGGTATTTTTGCCCATCGCCACGGCTTTGCGCACCAGCGGGTGGCCTAGCGCAATACCCGACGATTGCAAATGCGTGGAGCGCGGCGTGATTTCGGCCTGCACGTGGGCGCGCACCGTGGCCAGAATTTCCTCGTTTGAATAGCACTCGGTGGGGCGCACATCCACCACGTAGCGGCACTCGTCGGGCACCACGTTGTGCTGGGTGCCCGCGCTTAGCTGCGTCACGGTCATTTTCACTGGCCCAAGCAGCGGCGACACCGCCGGAAACTGATAGCTGCGCAGCCAGGCAATATCGTCCAGCGCTTTGTAAAGGGCATTTTCGCCTTCGTTGCGGGCGGCGTGGCCGGTGCGGCCCCGCGCCAGGCCATCGAGCACCAGCAAGCCCTTTTCGGCCACGGCGGCATTCATCCCAGTGGGCTCACCCACAATGCCAAGGTCGATTTTGCCCAATACCGGCAGAATACTTTTAATGCCATTGGCACCCGATATTTCCTCTTCCGCCGTAATGGCACAAATTAAATTAAACGCCGTGGGCTGGTCGTAGAAATACCGGAATACTGCCAGTAGGCTCACTGCCGAGGCCCCGGCGTCGTTGCTGCCTAGCCCCGTCAATCTATCCCCTTCCAGCACCGCGCCAAAAGGCGGATACGTCCACGCCACGCCGGGCTTCACTGTGTCGTGGTGCGAATTGAGCAGAATAGTTGGCTTCTGCGGGTCGAAATCCCGGCTCACGGCCCACACATTATTGCCCTGGCGCTGTGCAGCAATATTATGCTGCGCTAAAAACTCTTCAATACTAGCGGCCGTATCTGCTTCCTCCCGCGAAAAAGAAGGTGTCTGAATTAACTTTATCAGTAAGCTAATCGCCTCGTCGCTAAGCTGCGCAATTAATTCAGACATAATACCGTATGCAGCGAAGTGCCAATATTGCGCGCGTGGCCAATAATTACCTGGCTAACGCCCTTATGCAGCGCCGCGAAAGCGTTTTCTAATTTTGGCAGCATACCATCGGCAATAATTCCCTGCTGCTTTAATTCGGCGTAGTCAATCGTGTTAATTTCCGGAATTACGGACTGCTCGTCCGCCACGTTGCGAAGCACGCCATTTTTCTCAAAGCAATAATGCAGCTTTACCGTGTACGTATCGGCTAGGGCCACCGCCACGGCCGAGGCTATGGTATCGGCGTTGGTATTAAGTAGTTGGCCCTGGCCGTCATGAATAATGGGGCACAGCACGGGAGTAAGGCCAGCCGCCAGCAATTGCTGCAACAGGTCGGCATTGACGCTAGCCGGCAGCAAATCGCCGACAAACCCATAATCAATATCCTGCACGGGGCGTTTTATGCCCCGAATAACGTTGCCATCGGCCCCGCTCAGGCCGAGCGCATCAACTCCGAGGCGCTGCAAGCTGGCCACTATCTGCTTGTTGGTTTTGCCGGCGTAAAACATCGTCACGATGTCGAGCGTAGCGGCGTCGGTTACCCGGCGGCCGTTGATGAGCTGCGGCACGAGGCCCAGCTCGCGCATCATGGTGCTGGCACCTTTGCCGCCGCCGTGCACAAGTATTTTTAGGCCCGCCGTTTGGGCTATTATTTCTAAGAACTGGCCAAGCTCGGCGTCATCGTCGATGATGCCGCCCCCAATTTTATAAATAGTTACTACTGGATTATTCATGATTTGTTAATCGCAGCGGCCGGGGCTGACCGCGAAAAAAAACACCTTGTCTATTGCGGGCAAAAGTAGGAACTTTTACCTTTGCTGCTCCATTATGGCCCCTGGTTTGCTAGTTCACTTGCTAGCCCACGGCTACCTTTCGCAATGACTAACTTGGTTCGCACCAATTTTCTACTTTCCACCACGGCCCTTCCGGGCGTGGAAGGTGTGCGCACACTCGTTTGCGCATTGCTGCGACGACCCTAGCCGGCTTCAACCGCCGGGTGCTGGCCGCGAGCCAGCTTCGCTGAGCCACCGCTAACGCGCTCAGCCACTTACCGATAGATTTCGGGTTTTCTGCCGTACAACTCGCATGGGCGAGGGCCGGTAAACTGCGTCTCTTTCCCTAAGTTTTTCCTTTTAAAATGACAATACGGGTTGCGACAGCAGCAGACACGCAGTACGCGGACCTGCTGTGTCAATGGTACATCGAATCGGCCAAGCAGCGGGGCACGGGCATCGCGAAGCGCGACCCTGAGTACGTGAAAGCTAAAATGCTGCAAGGCAACGCGGTTATCGCGTTTGTCGAGGGCGAGCTGGCCGGCTTCTGCTACATCGAAACCTTCGAGAGCGGCAAGTTCGTGGCCAACTCGGGCCTCGTGGTAAACACCGAGCTGCGCAAGCACGGCCTGGGCCGCGCCATCAAGCGCGAGGTGTTCCGGCTTTCGCGCACCAAGTACCCGGACGCCAAGATTTTCGGCATCACAACCAGCCTGGCCGTGATGAAAATCAACAGCGACCTGGGCTACAAGCCGGTCACGTTCTCAGAGCTTACGACCAGTGAGGATTTCTGGAAAGGCTGTAAGAGCTGCAAAAACTTCGGCATCCTGATGGAAAACGAGCGCAAAATGTGCCTCTGCACGGGCATGGTCTTCGACGATGTCACGGCGCCGCTGCCCGCCTCGGAAACCGAGGCTGAAACTCCTTCTTCGACTTCTACTCTTTCGGAATAATGAAAAAAAAGGCAATTGTAGCGTACAGCGGCGGGCTCGACACGTCGTATTGCGTAGTGAACCTCGTGCGCGAGCACGACCTGGAGGTGCACACTGTTATCGTAAACTCGGGCGGCTTTTCGGCCGAGGAGCTGGCCGCCATCGAAAAGCGTGCCTACGAGCTAGGCTCGGTGAAGCACGAGGTGATTGATATTACCCAGCGCTTTTACCACGATTGCCTGCGCTACCTGCTGTTTGGCAACGTGTTGAAGAACGACACCTACCCGTTGAGCGTAAGCGCCGAGCGCATGTTTCAGGCCCTGGCCATCGCCGAATACGCCAAGCGCGAGAACGCCGAGTACATTGTGCACGGCAGCACCGGCGCCGGCAACGACCAGGTGCGCTTCGACGTGGCTTTCGCCGTTATTTCGCCTGATACCGAGATTATCACGCCCATCCGCGACCAGAAGCTGTCGCGCCAGGCCGAGATTCAGTACTTGCAGGACCAGGGCTTCGAGATGAGCTGGGAAAAGGCTAAATACTCCATCAACCGGGGTATTTGGGGCACCAGCGTAGGCGGTGTCGAAACGTTGACTTCGCGCCAGGCTTTGCCCGAGAGCGCCTACCCTACCCAGCTTTCCAAAACCGAGCCTAGCCAGCTGGAAATCACCTTTGAAAAGGGTGAGCCGGTGGCCCTGAACGGCCAGCGCATGGACGCCGTATCGCTCATTCAGCAGATTAACGACCTAGCTGGCGCCTACGCCATCGGCCGCGATACGCACGTGGGCGACACTATTCTGGGCATCAAAGGCCGCGTGGGTTTTGAGGCGCCGGCGGCGCTGCTGCTCATCAAGGCGCACCATTTGCTGGAAAAGCACACGCTCTCGCGCTGGCAGCAACTGCACAAGGAGCCGGTAGCGACCTGGTACGGCACGCTGCTGCACGAGGCGCAATACCTCGACCCGGCTATGCGCGACTTTGAGGCCTTCCTTATCTCCTCGCAGGAGCGCGTGACGGGTACGGTGTTCGTGGAGTTACGCCCCTACCATTTTGAGCTGCTGGGTATTGAGTCGAAATACGACATGATGCAATCGAAAGTGGCGACGTATGGCGAGGAAAACAACGCTTGGGATTCGCGCGATGCGCGGGGCTTTATTAAGATTTTCGGTAATCAGCTGAAAATTCACGCTAGCCTCAACGATTAACCTCACCCCCTAGCCTCTCCTTGGGGAGAGGGGGAACTAGCTCTGGTTTTTAGTCTTAATTTTTAATCCCGCGCTGCCGTGGCTCCCCCTCTCCCCAAGGAGAGGGGGCCGGGGGGTGAGGTTAATCGTTGAGGGCGATTTAATCATGAACAACTATAAAATCACTGCCGGCATCGTGGGCGGCGCGGGCTACACAGCTGGCGAGTTGGTGCGCCTGCTGCTGCATCACCCGCAGGTCGAAATCGGCGCGGTTGTGAGTTCGACGCAGGCCGGGCAGCCGGTGCATACCGTGCACGAGGATTTGCTGGGCGACACGGATTTAGCATTTGCCAGCGAGTTGCGGGGCGATGAAAACGTGGTTTTCCTGTGCCTCGGCCACGGCCACTCGCGGGAGTGGCTGCTGAAAGCCAACCTGCCCGCCAGCACCAAAGTCATTGACCTGAGCAATGATTTTCGCCTGGCGGCCGACCGCGATGTAGCCAGCCGGCACTTCGTGTACGGCCTGCCGGAAATGAACCGCGAGCAGATTCGCACTGCCGACAGCATTGCCAATCCGGGCTGCTTTGCCTCGGCTATTCAACTGGCGCTGCTGCCCCTAGCGGCGGCCGGGCAGCTCCACGATGCCGTGCATGTCTCGGCCATTACGGGCAGCACCGGCGCGGGCCGGGGCCTCGTCGAAACGACGGGCTACACCTGGCGCACCGGCAACATTTCGACCTATAAAACCTTCACGCACCAGCACTTGGGCGAGATTGGCGAGACGCTGGTGGGCTTGCAGCCGGACTTCGATAAGCCGGTGCGGTTTATCCCCTACCGGGGCAATTTCACGCGGGGCATCTTCGCTTCGGTTTATACTACCTGCGAACTTTTAATACCAGAAGTACAAGAGTTGTACGCCGACTACTACCGTGATGCGCCATTCACGATAGTTTCGGACAAGGAAATTCACCTCAAACAGGTGGTGAACACCAACAAATGCCTGCTGCATGTGACCAAGCACGACGACCAAGTGCTCATCACTTCCGCGCTGGACAACCTGCTCAAAGGCGCATCGGGGCAGGCTATTCAGAATATGAACCTGATGTTTGGCTTGGAGGAAACGGCGGGATTGGGGATTAAGGCTTCATTTTTTTAACCTAGACCGTCCGCCATGCTGAGCTTGCCGAAGCATCTTGGCAGGTTCGTAACTATTGATTCATAAGCTTCACCAATGTCTGAGTACCCAAGCGTCAAAGACCCAAACCTTATAGGCACTTATCCGGCAGTCGTTGGAGGAGGTGGCGGTTACGTTTGGGATGATGTTTTGGAGTACCGAGTTTGGTGCCATCCGCACGATGGCGCACCAGACACCGAAAATGGCGATGATTATTACTACGTTTTCGAGACATATGAAGAAGCTCAGGAATTTTCACTCAAAAGCGCTGGCGCAGAGGAACCGCTAGCACTTGTCCTTCAAGAAGAATACATTGAAGAACCTGAGCCTGGCGAATTCATCCATAAGAAGGAACAACGCTTAACTGAGTGGTCGCCAAAATTTTTGAGCCGACCACGAAGAAGTGAGAATACTATTTCGAATTTCTTCGCTCCAAATGCACCGAGTAATCGGTTGGATATAATTAGAGGCTTGGCTTAGCTATTTCAACGAACCTGCCAAGATGCTTCACTGCGTTCAGCATAACGGTCTACTAAAAAGATAACCTCCTAATAACCATGAACCTCTTCGACGTTTATCCGCTCGTAAACATCACACCGGTGCGAGCGCTCGGCGCGACGCTTTGGGACGAGAACGGCCAGCAATACCTGGATTTTTACGGCGGCCACGCCGTGATTTCCATCGGCCACAGCCACCCGCACTACGTGCAGCGCGTGCAGGAGCAGGTGGCCAAAATCGGCTTCTACTCCAACTCGGTGAAAATTCCGATTCAGCAGGAGCTAGCCACGAAGCTGGGCGACTTGTCAGGCTACCCCGACTACACGCTGTTTCTGTGCAACTCGGGGGCCGAGGCCAACGAGAATGCGCTGAAACTGGCGTCGTTTCACACCGGCAAAAACCACGTCATTGCCTTCAAAGGAGCGTTTCACGGCCGCACCTCGGGCGCGGTGGCCGCCACCGACAACCCCAAAATCGTGGCACCATTCAACGCGGGACACGGCGTGAGCTTCGTGCCCTACGACCTCGCGGCTGTGGCGCAGGTGATGCAGACGCAGCCGGTGTGCGCCGTCATTATCGAGCCGATTCAGGGCGTGGGCGGCGTAGTGCTGCCGAGCGACGAGTTTTTGCAGGGGCTAGCGGCGCTGTGTGCGCAGCACGGCGTGGTGCTCATTGCCGACGAGGTACAGAGCGGCTACGGCCGCAGCGGCGAGTTTTTTGCGCACCAGCACGCGGGCATTCGGCCGGGCATCATCACCACGGCCAAGGGCATGGGCAATGGCTTCCCGATTGGTGGCGTGCTGATTTCGCCGGAGTTCAAGGCGTCGTATGGCTTGCTGGGCACCACGTTTGGCGGCAACCACCTGGCTTGCGCGGCGGGCCTGGCGGTGCTCGAGGTATTGGAGCAGGAAAACCTGGTGGCGCACGCGGCCGAACTGGGCGCGTACATCATGCAGGAATTGCGGGCGCACAGCCAGGCTACGGTAGTGCGCGGGCGCGGGCTGATGATTGGCGTGAAGTACGATTTCCCTATTAAGGAAATTCGTGATAAGCTAATGTTCGAGCATCACATCTTCGTGGGCAACGCCAGCGACCCGAACGTACTGCGCTTATTACCACCACTTAACATCACGAAGGCCGAGGCTGACCTATTTTTGCAGGCGCTATTCGCGCTGGAACCGGCTAAATTTGCGGTCGATAACACGGTAGTCGAGCAGGACTAACCCTCGTAATCCATCATGTTGAGCTTGCCAAATATCTTATCTCGCCAGAACAAGTCGTTCGAGCCTGATAAGATATTTGGCAAGCTCAACGTGTACAAAAGGCTTTGTGAATCAATCAAGTAGTGACCAACGGAGCACCGCTCCATTTTACACATAACCTAACAAGCGTGGAAAATACGAAGCTGGTAAAACTGGTATTAGCCGACGGTACCGAAATTGAAGGCAAGTCCTTCGGGGCCTACACGGCGTCGGCGGGCGAGGTCGTGTTCAGCACGGCCATGACGGGCTACCCCGAAAACCTGACCGACCCTTCCTTCCGGGGCCAGATTCTGGTACTGACCTACCCCATGGTGGGCAACTATGGCGTGCCAATGGAGCAGATTGAGCAAGATATTTCGAGTGCCCTCGAATCGAGCCAGGTGCATATCTCGGGCCTCGTGGTGTCGTATTATTCGGAGGAGTACAACCACTGGAACGCCTCGCAAAGCCTGAGCGAGTGGCTGGCCGCGCACGATATTCCGGGCATCTACGACGTAGATACGCGCTTCTTAACCAAGAAGCTGCGCGAAGAAGGCGCCATGCTCGGCAAAATCGTAACGCCCGACCACGACATTCCGCTGCACGACCCCAACGAGGATAACCTCGTGGCCCAGGTGAGCGTGGACGGCGTGAAGCGCTACGGCAGCGGCAAGCACAAAATCGTGCTGGTCGATTGCGGCGTGAAAAACAACATCATCCGCTGCCTGCTGGAACGCGACGTGGAGCTAACCCGCGTGCCCTGGGACTACGATTTCAACCAGCTCGACTACGACGGCCTATTCCTGAGCAACGGCCCCGGCGACCCCACCACCTGCGAAAAAACCATCGGCCACCTGCGCACCGCGCTGGCCGGCGACAAACCGATTTTTGGCATCTGCCTGGGCATTCAGCTCATGGGCCTGGCCTGCGGCGGCCGCACCTACAAGCTGAAATACGGCCATCGCAGCCACAACCAGCCCGTTCGCCAGCTCGGCACCAACAAGTGCTACGTGACCTCGCAAAACCACGGTTTCGCGGTGGATATGCAAAACCTGCCCGCCGAGTGGGAAGGCTTGTTTGAGAACCTGAACGACGGCACCTGCGAGGGTATCCGCCACAAAACCAAGCCATTCTTCGCGGTGCAGTTTCACCCCGAAGCCGCCGGCGGGCCAGTGGATACAGAGTATCTGTTTGACGACTTTTTGGCTTCGGTGGAGAAGTATAAGGCGGAGCAGCCAGCAGTATAAACAGAAGCAACAAGTAACGTCATGCTGAGCGGAGCGCAGCGAAGTCGAAGCATCTCTACCGCTTCGTTGTTATCTCTGGCTCAAAAGGCACTCAATTATGGAACTACAGAAAGTACGTATTTGGGCCGACGGTCGCACTGAGCCACCAATTGCGTCAGGAACAGAAATACTTCTTGTCCAAAATGGAACAGTAGAAGTAGGTCGGTTCGTGCTAGAAGCAGATGAGTACAGTGACTTTTTTATTGAGCATCCAAATAATGCTGAAGAATTGATTCCAGATGCATTAGCTGTTGTAAATCAAGAACTGCTTAAAACAGACGTTTCTGTAGTTCTCATTTGTCCGCGCAGCATTGCCGACAAAATGATTTGGTAGTCTAATTGACAACGCTAGCATGTACGTCTACATCCTAACCAATCCGACCAAAACCACGCTCTACGTCGGCGTTACCAGCGACCTTACGCGAAGGCTCTACGAGCATAGTAGTGGGCGCGGTGATGCCAGCAAATTCAGCGGAAAGTATCAGACGGACTTGTTGATGTATTTTGAAATATGCCCCGATGCTACGCAAGCCATAGCGCGGGAAAAGCAATTGAAAGGCTGGACACGACGAAAGAAAGACGCGCTAATTAATGCATTTAACCCTACTTGGGAAGCAATTGATTTAGAGACTTGGGCAGGTTGAAAGCAACGAAGCGGTAGAGATGCTTCGACTTCGCTGCGCTCCGCTCAGCATGACGATGCGGGGTTACTGCGCTACAAAAGTTATTTAATTTTTACACTCGCTTCCTTCTCTCTTAGAAGGCTTTAAGCAACCAATGAAAGACATCAAAAAAGTACTGGTTCTCGGCTCGGGCGCTCTGAAAATCGGCGAGGCGGGCGAATTTGATTATTCCGGTTCGCAGGCGCTGAAGGCGCTGAAGGAAGAAGGCATTACGACCATCCTGATTAATCCCAATATTGCCACCGTGCAAACGTCGGACAATATTGCCGACGATGTGTATTTTCTGCCCGTCACGCCGTATTTCGTCGAGGAGGTTATTAAGAAGGAAAAACCCGACGGCATTCTAGTGGCGTTTGGGGGGCAAACGGCGCTGAACTGCGCGGTGCAGCTCTACCGGAATAATATTTTCGAGAAGTACAATGTGCGCGTGCTCGGCACGCCGGTGCAGTCGATTATCGACACCGAGGACCGGGATATTTTCATTGACAAGCTCAATGAAATCGACGTAAAAACGGCCCGTAGTCGGGCCGTTACCACGATGGACGACGCCATTGCGGCGGGTCTGGAAATTGGTTTTCCGCTGATTATTCGGGCGGCATTTGCGCTGGGTGGTTTGGGCAGCGGCTTTGCCGATAACGAGGACGAGCTGCGGGCGCTGGCCGAGCGGGCGTTTGCGACTTCGAGCCAGATTTTGGTGGAAGAGTCGCTGAAGGGCTGGAAGGAAGTGGAGTACGAAGTGGTGCGCGACTGCTATGACAACTGCATCACGGTCTGCAACATGGAGAACTTCGACCCTATCGGTATTCATACCGGCGAGAGCATCGTGGTGGCCCCGTCGCAGACGCTCAGCAACCGCGAGTACCACAAACTGCGCCAGATTGGCATCAAGACCATTCGGCATTTGGGCATCGTGGGCGAGTGCAACATTCAGTACGCGCTCGACCCGGTTTCGGAGGATTACCGCGTAATTGAGGTGAATGCGCGTTTGTCGCGCTCATCGGCGCTGGCCTCGAAGGCGACGGGCTACCCGCTGGCCTTCGTGGCGGCCAAATTGGCGCTGGGCTACGGGCTGTTTGAGGTAAAAAACAGCGTGACGCAGACGACTTCGGCGCTGTTTGAGCCGGCGCTCGACTACGTGGTGGTGAAGCTGCCGCGCTGGGACCTAGGCAAGTTTGACGGCGTGACCCGGCAGATTGGCTCCAGCATGAAGAGCGTGGGCGAGGTAATGGCCATCGGACGCTCGTTTGAGGAAGCCATTCAGAAGGGCCTTCGGATGCTGGACACCGGCCGCCGCGGCTTTGTGGCTAACCGGCCCGAAGCACCCGTGACCAACGCCGAGGTAGACAAGCTGCTAAGCGACCCCAACGAAGAGCGTATTTTCGCTATCAACCAAGCATTTGAGTTGGGCTACACGGTGCAACAAATCCACGATTTAACCAAAATTGACCTGTGGTTTTTGCAGCGCCTGAGCACCATTTTTGAAATGGGCCAGCGGCTCCTGCCGCTCGGCGATGGCACGCTCGCTGATAAAGCGCTGCTGGCCGAAGCCAAGAAGTTGGGCTTCTCGGACATGCAGCTAGCCGCCAAGTTCTACGGCGAAAACGACTTGCGCAACAGCGAATTGCGCGTGCGCACGCTGCGGAAGTCGCTGGGCATTTTGCCGGTAATTAAACAGATTGATACCCTAGCGGCGGAGTTTCCAGCCAAGACTAATTACCTGTATCTCACTTACCACGGCACTGAGAACGACCTAGAGCCCGAAACAGAGAAGGCGGTGGCTGTGCTGGGCTCGGGCGTGTACCGCATCGGCAGCAGCGTGGAGTTTGACTGGTGCGGCGTGAACGCGGTGCAAACCGCCGCTGCCGAGGGCTACAAAACCATCGTTATCAACTACAACCCCGAAACCGTTTCGACCGACTACGACGTGAGCGACCGGCTGTATTTCGAGGAGCTGTCGTTTGAGCGGGTAATGGATATTCTGGATTTTGAGCAGCCGGGCGGGGTTATTCTCTCCACGGGTGGCCAGATTCCGAACAACCTCGCCATGCGCCTGCACCAGGAAAACGTGCCGGTGCTGGGCACCTCGCCCGAGCGCATCGACGAGGCCGAAAACCGCCACAAGTTCTCTAGTATCATGGACGAGTTGGGCGTGTCGCAGCCCCGCTGGAGCGAGCTTTCGACGTTGGAAGGCGTATTTGAGTTCGTGGGCAAGGTGGGCTTCCCGGTGCTCATCCGGCCGAGCTACGTACTGTCGGGCGCGGCTATGAACGTGGTTTCCAACAACGAAGAGCTGGAAAACTTCCTGCGCGTAGCCAAGGAAGTGAGCACCGAATACCCGGTGGTGGTATCGGAGTTCATCGAGGAAGCCAAGGAAATCGAGCTGGACGCGGTGGCCGACCACGGCGAAATCGTGAGCTACGCCATTTCGGAGCACGTCGAGTTTGCGGGCGTGCACTCGGGCGACGCCACCATGTATTACCCTCCCCAAAAGGTGTACGTGGAGACGGTGCGCCGTCTCAAAGCTATTGCCGAGAAAATTGCCAAGCGCTACGAAATCAGTGGGCCGTTCAACATCCAGTTTCTGGGTAAAAACAACGACCTGAAGGTTATCGAGTGCAACATCCGCGCCTCGCGCAGCTTTCCCTTCGTGTCGAAAGTATCGGGCAATAACCTGATTACCAAAGCCACGAAAGTGCTGCTAGGGGTGCCCGTGGAGCGCGATGCCAGCGAGCTGGTATATGATGCCAAGTTCGTGGGCGTCAAGGCTTCGCAGTTCTCTTTCACCCGCCTGGCCGGCGCCGACCCGGTGCTGACGGTGGACATGTCCTCAACCGGCGAAGTAGGCTGCCTGGGCGATACGGCGGCCGAGGCGCTACTCAAGTCGATGCTGTCGGTGGGCTACCGCATTCCCCAAAAATCGGTGCTGATTTCGGGCGGTCCCATCGCCTCGAAGGTGACGCTGCTGCCGGTGGCGAAGCTGCTGGCCGAGCGTGGCTTCACGCTTTACGCTACGGCGGGTACGCACAAGTTCTTGGCTGACATGGGGCTAGCCTCCACCCTCCTCCACTGGCCCGACAGCCAGGAGCAGCCCAACGTGCTCGACTACCTGCGGAATAAAGAAATTGAGATGGTCATCAACATCCCCAAAAACCTGACGAAGGGCGAGTTGGATAATGACTACAAGATTCGCCGCACGGCCGTCGATTTCAGCATCCCGCTGCTGACGAATGCGCGGTTGGCGAGCGCGTTTATCACTGCATTCTGCGAGCTGGAGATGAGTGATTTGAAGATTAAGAGCTGGAACGAGTATAAGGGGCAGTAATTCAGTCGTAATGTTTTATTAAATTGTTAAAAATATTCCTACTCATACGATTTTATTCAGCATTCTATTGCTTTATAAAATCGTATGAGTAGGAATCACCAGCTAAGACCAGGTGTTCTTCGTCTAACGATTCTAGTCGCCAAGCTTGGAAGTCACGGCCATTATTATCTCTCAATACTAGACTATCCTTTTTGAGATGTATTATAGCACATACACCGCATAAAGAGTCTGGACGACCGTCAGCAAAAATTCTATTTCCAAAATAAGCACTGTCGTGGATGATACGTAATTCAAGCTTACCATATAACTGCTCGTCACCATCATGAGTTAGCCAAACTCCTTGTATCTGCGAGAGGTCTTTAGGAGTTATAATTTCTTTGCCGGTCCATATTAAGAATAAGACGACTGTTATTCCTAATACTACCACTGCAACAAAAGTAAAAATCAGCCTGACAGCTTTAAATACTTTCCTTAGTACCGAAATTATATTTTTCATCTATCAAAATTAGAAATACCTTGGCTCTTTTATGTGGATTTTTCACCTCACCACGCGGTTGCTGTAAAAGCCTTAATAATTTCTATTGATAGCCAATTTTAGGAACGGCAGAAGTGGCGTTGGCTATGGCGGCTTGGTACTTGATAGACCAAAACAAGGTGTGAAGCCAGTTGGCTTCACACCTTGTTTTTTGTAGTTGCATAAAAGATGCGACAACTATAACGCTTAGCTACAACAGAGTATAAAACCTTACTCAAGGTACTAGCAACCAATACAGCAAGTAGCAGATTATCCCGCCCAGAATAGCAACTATCGCCCCTTTCACCCGCTTGTTTTTCAAAAAGAACAGCATTACCAGGCCGCTCAGGGAAACTAAGACTAAGAAGCCGGCCGAAAGGTCAATCAGCCAGCTCCAGCCGGGGCCGCTGTCGCGGCCCTTGTGCAGGTCGTTGAGCACGGCGAACAGGCCTAGCCGGGTTTCGGTTAGCTTGTAGGTGCCATCGTGCCGGTTAAGGAAGGCGTCGGCGCTGTAGCCGGGGCCTTTGAAGGAAACGGAGCACTGGTCGTCCTCTATCAGAAAATCGCTGACGGCACCCCGGATGGCGTGCCTGTTGCGCAGGGCTTCCACGATTTCCAGCTTTTTGATGCGGGCGGTGTCCGGAACGTTGACCCAGGCGGCGGGCACGGCACCCGTGAATTTATGTTCAACCTGTTGGCCGTCAAACCACTCGGCGTGGTTGAGGGTAAGGCCCGTAATGGAGAAAAACAGCACCACGAAAAACGTGAGCATCGACAGGTAGAGGTGCAGCCAGCGCGAAAACGAGGCCGTACGCTTTTTCCACACCTGTTTGGGCTTGCCGGGAGGGCTAGCCACGGATTTCAACTGCTCACTGGGGCTAGTCATTGGTTTTCTTACGATAGTCTACGGCGGCGGCGGCTACTTCGGGGTTAGCGGGCAGCTCGGCGCGCTGGGGCTTTTTGGTGTTGATTTCCTGGGTCAGCAGCTGGTGCGTGCCGTGCTCGCGGGCTACTTCAATGTTCAGGGTATAGGTGCCCTGGGGCACCAGGTTGCCTTTATCGTCTTTGCCATCCCACTTGAGGGTGTATTTGCCGGGCGCGCGGGTGGCGCTGGTTGTCGAGCTTAGATTGTTGGTATTGGCCGCAAACTGGTCGTAGTACGTTTCGTACCAGTAACGCATATCGTGCAGGTATTTGGGCTTGTTGTACCACAGCGCAATTTGCCGGACGGGCTTTTTCTTGCTGTCGACCACCCACACGGCCACGAAGGGCCGATGCACCCGCGCGCCTTCGGTGGTGGCTAGCTCCAGGTTGACGGCTACCTCGTAGCTAGGGTCCCAAAGCTTGTCCTTGGCCACGGGGGCAGTGTTTTTAATACTGGCTTGGGGGGCCGGCAGCTCCGCTTTTTTCCAGCCTGTGCTTTCGAGGCGGCGGCCATCGGCGGTGAGGAGCATATACTCGGCGCCGGGCACGGTAGCCACCAGGGCGGGGGCCTCCTCGGGGCTAAGTACGTTGAGGGCCGTGGCCAGGGCACCGGCATCGGTAGCCTTGTCGGCAATGACCGAGGCGCTGATGACGCCACCGGCGGGCTGGCCGGTGCGCGGGTCAATAATGTGCGAATACCACTGGCCATCAATCAATTCGCCCCGGCGGTAGTTGCCGCTGGTGGCGATGGTTTTATTTTGGAGCTGCACTTGCGCCACTGGCGCATCGTTCTCCGCGTCGGCTTTGGGGTTGCTGACATTTACCCGCTCGAGGTGCTCGCCGCGCACCACAATATCGCCGCCGATATTGAGCACCAGGCCCGACACGCCGGGCGTGGCCAGGGCCGCGTCGGCGGCCTTGCTCAGGATGTAGCTTTTGGCGAACGAGTTGAGCACCAGTGGCGCATCGCTCAGGCGCTGGGCGGTGTGGTTTTGAGCGTTCAGCACGTAGTGCGGCTGCTGCACGGCTTGCACGGCGGCGGCAATTTCGGCATCGGTGGGCCGGCGATTTTGGCGGGCGGCCTCGCGCCAGAGCTTGCTCACGGTTTCGGCCGAGGCATCGAGGGCGCCGTGGCTTTGCAGGCGCCACTGGTCGAACAGCGACAGTACTTCGTACAGCTCGGGCGACACGGCCACCGGCGCCTGGGGAGCGCGCAGCCAGCGGCTGAATTCGCTGCTGGCATCGTAGCCGCTGAGGATTTTATTGAGCCGGTCTACCTCTTGCAGCGCGGCGGCTTCGGCCTGGGTGGCGGCGGGCTCGGCCGCAGCGGCCAGCTTGATTTCCAGGGAAGTACCGAGCACATTTTCGTAGTCGGCCACGTAGAGCCGGCTAGCCCGGTGCGGCCGAAAAGTGGCGCTACCCAGCCCGAGCGTTAGCAATAACAAAATCGCCGGTTGGCGCAGGAAATTGACTTTCATGGTAAAGCGTGAAAAAGGCCGGCCGGCAAGCAGGCCAGGGCAATGGGATTGGGAAAGCAAAGAAGTTACCCAAAAAAGTAAACTCCGCTACATGCGCTTTAAACGGGCCGCAAACGCCGACCAACCAGTATTGCGACGGCTTGCCAGCGGCTGTGGTGAGGCGCGAATTGATAGTGGCTAAGTTGGGCACCCTAGCCAGGCGCGGAGGCCTTTTCGTGGTCTGCCACGCTGGCCAGCTACACGCGGCAGATGGAGCCGACGCAGCGGGACTTCTACGGCGCGACTAGTGCAAAAGCCAGGCCGGACCCGGATTTTTGCCGCCCTCCCCTCTTCAGCAGGGGCCAGGCCACGCGAGGGCTAGCGGCCGCCTTTCTTTTCCGTTATGCCGTTCTTGCGGCTTCATTTCTGACTTATGAAAAACTTTCTCTCCTTCGCCGATGCGGGCGACTATAAGACGCTCCTCAAGCAAGCCTTAGAAATCAAAAAAAATCCGTTTGGCTACCAACACGTTGGCAAAAACAAAACCGTTGGCCTGATATTTTTCAACCCTAGCCTGCGTACCCGCCTCAGCAGCCTGAAAGCGGCCTATAACCTCGGCGCGCAAGCCTGGGTGCTGAACGCCGGGGCCGACTCGTGGACGCTCGAAATGGCCGACGGCGCCGTGATGAACGGCTCGACGCAGGAGCATATCAAGGATGCCATCGCGGTGATGAGCCAGTACTGCGACGTGCTAGGGGTGCGCACTTTCCCGACGCTCAAAGACAAGGAGGCCGACTACAGCGAGGAGGTGCTGAGCAAGATTTTGCAGTACGCCACGGTGCCGGTTATCAGCCTCGAAAGCGCCACGCTGCACCCCTTGCAGTCGTTTGCCGACCTCATCACGGTGGCGGAAACCAAGAAAAAAGAGCGCGTGAAAGTGGTGCTGACCTGGGCGCCGCACGTGCGCGCGCTGCCGCAGTGCGTGCCCAACTCGTTTGCCGATTGGTTTTCGGAAATCGACTGGGTGGATTTTGTGATTACTCACCCCCACGGCTACGAGCTGGACCCCAAATTCACGAAGGGCGCGACTATCGAGTACGACCAGCGCAAGGCGCTGGAAGGCGCCGACTACGTGCAGGCCAAAAACTGGAGCAGCTACCGCGACTACGGCCAGGTGCTCAACAACGACCCTAGCTGGATGCTCACCACCGAGCACATGCGCCTCACCGACGACGCCAAATTCATCCACTGCCTGCCCGTGCGCCGCAACGTGGAAGTGTCCGACGAGGTACTCGACGCGCCGGGCTCGCTCATTATTCAGGAGGCGGGCAACCGGACTTTTTCGATGCAAACCGTGCTGCACGAGTTGTTAAAATAGGTTTTTTTGTCCTGACGATTTACCTCACCCCCCGGCCCCCTCTCCTTGGGGAGAGGGGGAGCCTGACGACTTTCGACGCAACATTACATTCGCTAACGGTCGGCTCCCCCTCTCCCTAAGGAGAGGGGGCCGGGGTGAGGTAAGGCGTCAGGACATGCCAGAATAACTAATGAACTCCGAAATCACTATTCGCCCCATTGCGCCCGGCGACAACGCGGCGCTGGCCCGCGCTGTGCGCGACACCCTAGCCGAGTTTGGCGCGGCCAAGCCTGGCACGGCCTACTACGACGAGGCCACCGACCACCTCTACGAGCTGTTCAGCCAAACACCCCGCAGCGCCTATTTCGTGGCTGAGCTGAACGGCGAGGTGCTGGGCGGCGGTGGCATTTTCTCCACCACCGGCCTGCCCGCCGATACCGTGGAGCTGGTGAAGCTCTACCTGCTGCCCGCCGCTAGGGGCCGGGGCGTGGGCAAGGCGCTGATTACCCACTGCTTCGAAGCTGCCCGCATTGCCGGCTACGCCCGCGTGTACCTCGAAACCACCGACGAGTTGACCCAGGCCATCCCGCTCTACGAGCGGCTGGGCTTCACGTACTTGCCCGCGCCACTGGGCAACAGCGGCCACTTTGGCTGCCAGATTTGGATGATTAAATCCGTTTGATTTTCCCTCTTGCCTGGGTGTAAGTCGCCTGTTGGGCTTCGCTAGCCGTCGCTTGCAAAGCCTAGCAGGCGTTTTTTTGTAGGAATGCAGCCCCTTGTTCCCATTCTATTCGCGGCCGTAGTCGGCATGGGCCACGCCTTCGAACCCGACCACCTGCTGGCCGTGAGCACCCTCGTGACGCGCCACGACCGGCTAGGTCCGGCCCTGCGCGATGGGCTGTTTTGGGGCCTGGGCCACACTACCATGCTGGTGCTGTTTGGGTCCGTTATCATCTTCAGCCGGGCCACCTGGCTGCACCCGGGCTATTTTGAAGTGGCCGTGGGCGTCATGCTCATTGGGCTAGGCATCAGCCGCTTGCTTGATAAGAATTCGTATCAGTCGTTTCAGCTGCCGAAGCAGCGGGTGGGCTTTGCCTACACCGTGGGGCTGGTGCACGGGCTAGCGGGCAGCGGGGCGCTGGTGCTGGCGGTGCTGAGCGCCATTGCGCAGCCGGCCTGGGCCGTGGCCTACATTCTGTTATTCGGCCTCGGCTCGGTACTGGGTATGCTGGTGGCGGTGAGCCTGATGCGCGTGCCGTTCACACTGCGCATGCGGCTGGGGCGGCAGCTGCGGGCGGCAGCAGTAGTGCTGTCGTCGGCGCTGAGCGTGGGCTATGGCGGGTGGCTGGTGTGGGTGAACGTGTGAGGCTCGTCGGGCGTGCTACCTCACCCCCCGGCCCCCTCTCCTGGGGGAGAGGGGGAGCCTGACGACTTTCCAATATAGACCCACGTCCGCTTGCGGTCGGCTCCCCCTCTCCCCCAGGAGAGGGGGCCGGGGGGTGAGGTTGAACGTCAGGCCGGCAGCCCCTACATTAGCGCCCAAACCCCTCCCCCATGCACCTCGCCCCCAAAGACCTCGACAAGCTGGTACTGCACCAGGCCGGCGTAGTGGCCCAGAAGCGCTACGCCCGCGGCCTGCGCCTCAACTACCCCGAGGCCGCCGCCCTGCTCGCCACCCAGCTGCTGGAGTTTATCCGCGACGGCGAATCGGTGGCTGCGCTCATGGACAAAGGCAAGCAACTACTGGGCCTCAATGACGTGCTGGAGGGCGTGGCCGACCTGCTGCACGAGGTGCAGGTAGAAGGCACCTTCCCCGATGGCACCAAGCTCGTGACCGTGCACCAGCCCATTTGCCGCGAGCACGGCGCGCCCGAGCTGGCGCTCTACGGCAGCGGCCTCAGCCGCACGGCCCCGACCGCCGCGCCGGTGCCCGCCGCCGTGCCGGGCGAGTACCTACTGGCCGACGGCGACATCATCCTGAACGAAAACCGCCCCGTTATCGAGCTGGAGGTGCTGAACCGGGGCGACCGGCCGGTACAGGTGGGCTCGCACTACCCCTTCTTCGAAACAAACGCGGGGCTGGACTTCGACCGGGCGGCGGCGTTTGGCTACCGGCTCCATATTCCGGCCGGCACGGCGGTGCGCTTCGAGCCGGGCGAGCGCAAGCGCGTGCAGCTAGTAGCGCTGGCCGGCGAGCGCCGCGTGTACGGCGGCAACGGCTGGATTGATGGCCCGCTCGATGAGGCCGGCAAGCAGCAGGCGCTAGAGAAGCTGGGGTAAAGCAGTTTAATATTTCGAATAGCTATGAAAATAAGTTTTTCATCTCTGATTTTGTGCGTCTTGCTAACAGAGTGCGCTTCATGGAAAAGCTCATTAGTATCTCAGGGCAGTCGCAATGAGGCTATCCAAAATGCTATTATTGATTTTACACATTCAGATAAATTATACCAAAAAGACAATCTATTTTGGGTGCATACAGTATCCATAAATGATAGCATATTAGCGGTCGGCATCTTTGGAACTTCGCATAAATTTCAGATTTATAAAGACAAGTCGAAATACGATTACAAGGCAATTCCAACAGGTTATTTACAGCAAAAAGACAAGATATTTTATTGGGATGATTCTACAAAGCAGGTAGACGAAAAGCTTGTGCGTTTACTTGCTAGCAAAAACCTCACTGATACCATCCCTGCTGGCCAATTCTATCATGTGCCTATTGGAGATGAGAGCAAGAAAGCTGCTAACTATTTCTTCTACAAAGGCAACTTAAAACGGTACAGGAGGGTGCATACTAGCTTAGCACTAGGCTATTATAAAGCGCCTAAGTTTAAGCACAAATAATTAGCCAACAAATAGATACCAACTATGTCCCTACCCCTTTCCCGGCAGGCGTATGCCGCTATGTATGGCCCGACCGTGGGCGACCGGGTGCGCCTGGGCGATACCGACCTGCTGCTGGAGGTCGAGCGCGACTATTGCGTGTATGGCGAGGAATGCAAGTTTGGCGGCGGCAAAACTCTGCGCGACGGCATGGGGCAGGCGGCCGGCATCGGGCAGGCCGATGCGCTCGACCTGCTGATTACCAACGCGCTGGTGCTCGACTACACCGGCGTGTACAAGGCTGATATTGGCATCAAGGGCGGGCGTATCGTGGGCATTGGCAAGGCGGGCAACCCGCACATCATGCCCGGCGTGGACCCGCGCCTGGTGGTGGGCGTGACCACCGAAGTGGTGGCCGGCGAGGGGCACATCCTCACGGCGGGCGGCATCGACTGCCACATCCACTTCATTTGCCCGCAGCAGATAACCGAGGCGCTGGCCTCGGGCGTGACCACGATGGTGGGCGGCGGCACTGGTCCGGCCGCTGGCACCACGGCTACCACCTGCACGCCGGGCGCGTTTTACATCGAAATGATGCTCAAGGCCACCGACGCCTTCCCCATGAACTTCGGGTTTTTGGGCAAGGGTAACTCCTCGAAGCCCGAGGGGCTGGCCGAGCAGGTGGAGGCCGGGGCGCTGGGCTTTAAGCTGCACGAAGACTGGGGCACCACCCCGGCCACGATTGATAACTGCCTGACTATCGCCGACCAGTACGACGTGCAGGTGTGCATCCACACCGATACGCTGAATGAGAGCGGCTTCGTCGAAAACTCGGTGGCGGCCTTCAAGGGGCGCACCATCCACTCGTACCACACGGAGGGTGCGGGCGGCGGGCACGCGCCCGACATCATCAAGATTTGCGGCGAGCCCAACGTCATTCCGTCGAGCACCAACCCCACGCGGCCGTTTACGGTGAACACGATTGATGAGCACCTCGACATGCTGCTCGTGTGCCACCACCTCGACAAGAACATCCCCGAGGACGTGGCCTTTGCCGAGAGCCGCATCCGCCCCGAAACCATTGCCGCCGAGGATATTCTGCACGACCTAGGCGCGCTGAGCATCATCAGCAGCGACTCGCAGGCCATGGGCCGGGTGGGCGAGGTCATCACCCGCACTTGGCAAACGGCCCACAAGATGCGCCAGCAGCGCGGTCCCCTACCCGAAGACGCCGGCGCCCCGCGCCCCAACGACAATTTCCGCGCCCGCCGCTACGTAGCCAAGTACACCATCAACCCCGCCCGCGCCCACGGCATGGCCGACGAAATCGGCTCCGTTGAAATAGGCAAGCTCGCCGATTTGGTACTTTGGAAGCCGGCCTTGTTCGGCTCGCGGCCGGAAATGATTCTGAAGGGCGGCGTAATCGTGCAGGCCCAAATGGGCGACCCGAATGCCTCCATCCCCACGCCGCAACCGTCGTTCTCGCGGCCCATGTTCGGGGCGTATGGCAAGGCTACGGGGCCGTGCTCTGTGGCGTTTGTATCGGGCGCTTCGGTGGAGAAGGTTTCTGCCGAATATGGCTTGAGTAAGCGTGTGCTGGCGGTGCAGGGCTGCCGCACGGTGGCCAAAAAGGACATGGCGCTGAACGACTACCTACCCAATATTTCGGTGGACCCGGAGACGTACCGGGTGATGGTGGACGGCGTGCACCTGACGTGCGAGCCGGCGCAGACGCTGCCGCTGGCGCAGCTCTATAATTTGTTCTAACGCCTTACCTCACCCCCCGGCCCCCTCTCCTTGGGGAGAGGGGGAGCCGACCGTCAGCGGATGTAAGCTCACATTGAAAAGTCGTCAGGCTCCCCCTCTCCCCAAGGAGAGGGGGCCGGGGGGGTGAGGTAAGGCGTCAGGGCAACAGCAATTTCAAATGCCGCTCAATATCCGCCAACACCTCCGGTAGCCGCTGCAATACCGCCTCATTACTATACCGCACCACCAAAAAACCAAGCTCCTGCAAGGCGTGCGTGCGCCCGCCATCGTACTCCGCTGCTTCCGACACTTGGTGAATTTCGCCATCAACTTCCACCACAAGCCAAGCCGACAGGCACACAAAATCCACGATATAGTCGGTAATGGCGTGTTGCCGCCGGAAGCGCGGGCCTAGCTGATTACCTCGCAGTGCCTGCCAGAGCTGCGCTTCCGCTAGGGTGGGCTGTCGGCGATTTTCACGGGCAAAGCCTTTCAGGTTCCTCCACCGTTGCCGGTCGGTGGTGAAGGTATGAATGGAGCTATCGCTAGGGCCGAGGTTTGCCATGAGGGCAAGATATACCTCAGTAACTATAATCTTACATCCGCAACCAGCTACTTTCGCCCCGTGCCGCACCTCGCCCGCCTGCTCCACCTCGCCGATTCGGCCTTGCCCACCGGCTCCTTCGCCTATTCCTACGGCCTGGAAAGCAGCCTTACGTTCGGCCTTATCACGACTGAAACCGAGTTTCGGGCCTACCTCTACTCTTTTTTGCAGCAGGCGATGGGGTTTGAGATTCCCTTCGTCACGGCGGCGGCGCAGGCCACTGGCAACGACCTCGAAGCGCTGCTTCTGGAGTACGACGCCCAGCTGCTCACCCCGGCCCTGCACCGGGCGAGCCTCACCCAGGGCAAAAACTGGCTCAAGCTGCTGGCCACCTTTTACCCCGAGGCGGGGCTAGCGGAAGTGGGCCGCGAGCTGGCTCGGCAGGAGCTACCCGCGCATTTTGTGCCGCTGTTCGGGTTGAGTTTGGGCAAAACGGGCTTTGCAGTGGCTGATATTCAGGCTACTTACCTGCACCTGACCTTGCGCGACCAGCTGAGCGCGGCCATTCGCCTGGGCTTTATCGGGCCGATGGCGGGGCACCGGCTACAACACGATTTTTACGAAATTTTTGAGAGTCTGCTGGATTCGGCCGATATTCGGCCCTACACCGAGGCTAGTCGTTGCACCTTATTACTCGAAGTAGCCCAAATCCTTCACGACGACATTTACTCGCGTCTCTTTCAGAATTAACCGCTTATGGCTTTCGTTGAGAAACTGGCGCTGCTGCTCCACGGCCATAGCCACGAGGTACTGGAGTCGCCCGGCGACTTTGCCGAGCGCGAAACCCGGCGCCTGCCGCCCTACCGCAACTTCCGCAAGCGGGCCTTTACGGTGGGCATTGGCGGGCCGGTGGGCACTGGTAAAACAGCTTTGCTCAAGGCGTTGTGCGAAAACCTGCGCGACGACTACCGGCTAGGGGTCGTCACCAACGACATCTTCACCCGCGAGGATGCCGAGTTTCTCATTCGCGAAAGCGCCCTCACCGCCGACCGTATTGTGGGCGTCGAAACCGGCGGCTGCCCCCACGCCGCCATCCGCGAGGATATTTCGCTGAACATGGACGCCCTCGAAGGCCTCATGCACAAGTTTGACAATCAGATTGATTACCTGTTTGTGGAAAGCGGCGGCGACAACCTGGCCGCCCACTTCAGCCGCGAGCTGGTCGATTACTCGATTTACGTCATCGACGTATCGGGTGGCGACAAGGTGCCGCGCAAGGGCGGGCCGGGTATCACGCAGGCCGACCTACTCGTTATCAATAAGATAGACCTGGCACCGCTGGTCAAGGCCGACCTGGGCGTGATGGAGCGCGACTCGCGCCGGATGCGCGGCGATGGCCCTTTTGTTTTTGCCCGCGCCTCCGATGGCTATAACTTAGCCGCCATTATCGAGCACATCCACGCGGCCAAAGCGCACGCGCTGGCCGCCGTGCGCGCCGACCGCCGCTAGCCTTACCGGCGCACGCTGAGCTTCAGCGTTGTATCTTACTCTGCGGTTAGCGCACCCACTGCGCCAGCCGCCCCGGCAACGGCCAGCTTTGCTAGCCCGCGCCTCTGCCCTCTCCCTCCCCTCCCCCACCCACTACGGATGCCGGTTTTCGGCACTAGCCTCGCTGTTTTCCAGAAAGCAGCTTGGGGCCAGCGCCGCGAAGCCGTGTCCGGCCCGGAAGTAGCGCGGACTTGCAGTTCGCGAGTAATTAATGCACCTAGCTGCGGACTGAAAGTTCGCGCTCGCCCAATTTCTACTTGATTTATGACCACGCCCACCCTCTA
This sequence comes from Hymenobacter cheonanensis, assembly GCF_030581075.1. Lineage (GTDB taxonomy): Bacteria > Bacteroidota > Bacteroidia > Cytophagales > Hymenobacteraceae > Hymenobacter. The sequence goes on along the minus strand of NZ_JAUQSW010000007.1, from coordinate 101,163 downwards.
CCGGCCCGAGTTTGAGCACGACTCCTGCGGCACGGGCTTTATTACGTACATCGACGGGCGCAAGAGCCACCAGATTGTGGACGACGCGCTCACCATGCTCGCCAACATGGAACACCGCGGCGCCTGCGGCTGCGACTCCGACTCGGGCGACGGCGCGGGTGTGCTCATTCAGCTGCCGCACTGGTTTTTGCTGGAGGAGTGCGTGAAGCACGGCATTCGGCTGCCCGAGCCGGGCGGCTACGGCGTGGGCATGCTGTTTTTGCCGAAGAAGGAAAAGCTGCGCGAGGCTTGCAAGCAGGTAATTGCGGGGGCAGCGCAGCGGCTGGGCATTCCGGTGCTGGGGTACCGGCCGGTGCCGGTGCGCACCGAGGGCATCGGCGTCACGGCGTTGTCGGCCGAGCCGGCAATCGAGCAGCTGGTGCTGGGGCGGCCGCTCGGGGCTGGCACGGAAGCCGACTTTGAGCGCAAGCTATACATCCTGCGCCGCTTGGTAGTCAATACGTTGCAGAAAGAAGTGCCGGCGGCGATGGAGGCCTTTTACTTTGCCTCGCTCTCGTGCCGCACCATCGTATACAAGGGCCAGCTGACGACTTTTCAAGTCGGCATGTATTATCCCGACCTGAGTGATGAGCGCGTGACATCGGCGTTCGGGCTGGTGCACTCGCGCTTTTCGACCAATACCATGCCTTCGTGGCGGCTGGCCCAGCCCTTCCGCTACCTGGCGCATAATGGGGAGATTAACACGCTGCGCGGCAACCTGAACTGGTTTTTTGCGGGCCTGCCCACCTACACCTCGCCCTACTTTTCGGCCGAGGAAATGGAAATGCTGCTGCCCGTTATCGACCCCTGGCAGTCGGACTCGGCCTGCCTCGACAACATTGTGGAGCTGCTCACGCACTGCGGGCGCTCGCTGCCTCACGTGCTGATGATGCTGGTGCCCGAAGCCTGGGACGGCAACGAGCAGATGGACCCGCTCAAAAAGGCGTTCTACGAGTTTCACGCCACGTTTATGGCGCCCTGGGACGGCCCAGCCGCCCTCAACTTCACCGATGGCACCCTAGTGGGCGCCATGCTCGACCGCAATGGGTTGCGGCCACTGCGCTACGCCATCACCAACGATGGCCGCGTGCTGGTGGCCTCCGAGGCCGGCGTGCTGCCGCTAGCCCCCGAAACTATCATCAAGAAGGGCCGCTTGCAGCCCGGCAAGATGTTCGTGGTGGATACTAAGGCCGGCCGCATCCTCACCGACCGTGAGATTAAGGCGCAAGCTGCGGGCCAACAGCCCTATGGCCAGTGGCTGGATAATTACCAGATTCGGCTCGAAGACCTGGCCGAGCCCCGCCTCACCTTCACCGACCTCGGCGCTGAGGCAGTACTCAAGTACCAGCAGGCTTTTGGCTACACCCGCGAGGACCTCGAAACCATCTTGGCCCCGATGGCGCTGGAAGGCAAGGAGCCCATCGGCTCGATGGGCGTGGATGTGCCGCTGGCTGTACTCTCCGACCAGCCGCAGCACTTGAGCAGCTACTTCAAGCAGTTTTTTGCGCAGGTCACCAACCCGCCCATCGACCCCATTCGGGAGCGGCTGGTGATGAGCCTGGCCACATTTATCGGCAACAACGGCAACATTCTGGATGAGGACCCGCGCCACTGCCACTGCGTGGCCGCTAGGCAGCCCATCCTCAGCAACCGCGAGCTGGAAAAGCTCCGCAGTATCGACACCGGCTCATTTCAGGCCAAGACGTTGCAAACGTATTTCAAGGCCGATGGCAAGCCCGGCGCCTTGCAGCGCGGCGTGGAGCGCCTGTGCCGCTACGCCGAAGACGCGGTGAACGACAGCTTCGAAGTGCTGATTCTGTCGGACCGCGCCATGGACTCGGAGCACGCCCCTATTCCGTCGCTGCTGGCGGTGTCGGCCGTGCATCACCACCTGATTAAGAAGGGGATGCGCGGCTCGGTGGGGCTGGTGGTGGAGGCCGGCGACGTGTGGGAAGTGCACCATTTTGCCTGCCTGCTCTCGTTTGGGGCCACGGCCGTGAACCCGTACCTGGCCCTGGCCACCATTCAGACGCGCCACGCGGCCGGGCTGCTAGGGGTCAATTTGCCCTACGAGAAGCTGGCCGCCAACTACATAAAGGCGGTGTGCGATGGCCTGCTCAAAATCTTCTCGAAGATGGGAATTTCGACCTTGCAGAGCTACCACGGTGCGCAGGTGTTTGAGATTCTGGGCCTTAACCAGGCTGTGGTGGACCAGTATTTCACCGGCGCCGTGACGCGCATTCAGGGCCTGGGGCTGGATGAAATTGCCAAGGAAACGCTCTACAAGCACCACCAGGGCTACAAGCAGGAAAGCACCGTGGGCCCCGAGCTGCTCGACGCGGGCGGCGTGTACCAGTGGCGCCGCCAGGGCGAGGCCCACATGTTCAACCCCGAAACGGTGCACCTGCTGCAACACGCCACCCGCACCGGCAACTACCAGACGTACAAGAAGTACGCGCAGCTGCTCAACGAGCACCCGAACCAACTCTTTACCATCCGGGGGCTGCTGGGCTTTGCCAGGCACCGGCCCAGCATCGGGCTCGAAGAAGTAGAGCCGGCCGAGAATATCATGAAGCGCTTTGCCACCGGCGCCATGTCGTTTGGCTCGATTTCGCACGAGGCGCACAGTACCCTGGCCATTGCAATGAACCGCATTGGCGGCAAAAGCAACACCGGCGAGGGCGGCGAAGACCCGCTCCGCTACGAGCACCTGGAGAACGGTGATTCGATGCGCTCGGCCATCAAGCAGATTGCCTCGGCCCGCTTCGGCGTCACGGCGCACTATCTCACCAACGCCGACGAGTTGCAAATCAAGATGGCCCAGGGCGCAAAGCCCGGCGAAGGCGGCCAACTCCCTGGCCACAAGGTAGATGACTGGATTGCCAAGGTGCGCCACGCCACGCCCGGCGTGGGCTTGATTTCGCCGCCGCCGCACCACGACATCTACTCCATCGAGGACCTAGCGCAGCTCATTTTCGACCTCAAAAACGCCAACCGCGCCGCCCGCATCAACGTGAAGCTGGTGAGCAAGGCGGGCGTGGGGACCATCGCGGCGGGCGTAGCCAAGGCGCACGCCGACGTGATTCTCATCTCGGGCTACGACGGTGGCACGGGCGCCTCGCCGCTCAGCAGTATCCGCCACGCCGGCCTGCCCTGGGAGCTAGGCCTAGCCGAGGCGCAGCAAACGCTGCTCCGTAGCCAGCTCCGTAGCCGCGTGGTGCTGCAAGCCGATGGCCAGATGAAAACCGGCCGCGACCTCGCCGTGGCCGCTCTGCTAGGGGCCGAAGAGTTTGGCGTAGCCACGGCCGCACTCATCGCGGGCGGCTGCATCATGATGCGCAAGTGCCACCTCAATACCTGCCCGGTGGGCGTCGCTACCCAAGACCCTGAATTGCGTAAGCTGTTCAGCGGCAAGGCCGAGCACATCGTCAACCTCTTCCACTTCCTGGCCGAAGAGCTGCGCGAAATCATGGCCGAGCTGGGCTTCCGCACCATTAATGAGATGGTGGGCCGCAGCGAATTCCTGAAAGTGAATCCCGAGGCTGGCCACTGGAAGGCCAAGCTCATCGACCTCGATGCGGTGCTGACGCCCGCCCCAAATATCTCGGGCGGCACCTTATATAACAGCGAAAGCCAGGACCACGGCATCGCCGAAGTGCTTGACTGGCAGCTATTGGAACACGCTCAGCCCGCGCTGGAGCGTCAGGAAGCCGTAACGGCCGAATTCGACGTGAAGAATACCGACCGCACCATTGGCACGCTGCTCTCGAATGAGATTGCCAAGCGCTACCACTCGACCGGCCTGCCCGCCGATACCATTCGCTACAAGTTCACCGGCTCGGCCGGGCAGAGCTTCGGCGCGTTCTCGGCTAGCGGCCTCACCTTCAAGCTTGAAGGCGAAGCCAATGACTACGTGGGCAAGGGCCTGAGCGGCGCGCGGCTAGCCATCTTCCCGCCCGCCACCAGCACCTTCACCCCCGAGAATAACATCCTCATTGGCAACGTAGCGCTCTACGGCGCGACTTCGGGCGAACTCTACGTGCGCGGTAAGGCCGGCGAGCGCTTCGCAGTCCGCAACTCGGGCGCTACGGCGGTAGTCGAGGGGGTAGGCGACCACGGCTGCGAGTACATGACGGGAGGACGCGTACTGGTGCTGGGCGGCACGGGCCGCAACTTCGCCGCTGGCATGAGCGGCGGGCTAGCCTGGATTTATGACCCTAGCGGCCAGTTCCCGACTAACTGCAACCCCGACATGGTGGCCCTCGAAGGCCTGACCGAAACCGACGAAACTGAGATTCAAACGCTGCTGAAGCAACACCACGAGCTGACGGGCAGCCACTTGGCTAACTTCCTGCTGGGCAACTGGGAGGAAGAAGCGGGGCGGTTTGTGAAGGTATTCCCGCTGGAGTACAAGCGGGTGCTGGAGAAGGCGGTGGCGCGGTAGCCCCACCCCCCGGCCCCCTCCCCTGCGGGGGAGGGGGAGCCACTGCGGCGCAGTTTGTATTTTGGCTTATTTACCTTTTATGAAAGCTTTACTAATTCACTTTTATGAAAGCTTTACTAATTCAATTGATGCTTGTAACATCTGCTGTTGCGCTAGCACAATCAGCTTCTCAAATCCCACTACAAAGCTCTATTAACCCACATGGCTTTTTCTTAGCAAATAAGGCTATATTTTATCGGCAATTACGTGATACTTTGAGTGGTAAAGGCCGTCGCTTGCAGGCAGGAAACACCATCGTTCTTGTGCAGCAGTACCCATATCCATACCCTCGCTACCTTAAGGTAGTGCGAGGTAACTCTAATGGAACGAGCTATTCCAGAGATACGAAATCTTACCTCCTACCCGCGTCGGCTTTAAAAGGAGCTAAGATGTTTGTACTCATATAGCACTCAAATACAAGCACCTAGTATCAAGTTTCAAACTTAAAACAAATCCCAAACTCGCCCAGGCTCCCCCTCCCCCGCAGGGGAGGGGGCCGGGGGGTGGGGCTGCACACATGGGCAACATCACCGGCTTCAAAGAATACCCGCGCACCGCGCCGCCCAAAGCGGCCCCGACCGAGCGCGTGGCGCACTACCAGGAATTTATCGGCCTCTACCCCGAGCCGGAGCTGCACAAGCAATCGGCCCGCTGCATGAACTGCGGCGTACCCTTCTGTCACTCAGGCTGCCCGCTGGGCAATATCATCCCCGAATTCAACGAGGCGGTATACCGGCAGGACTGGCGCGAGGCCTACGATATCCTCTCGTCGACCAATAATTTCCCGGAGTTTACCGGCCGCATCTGCCCGGCGCCGTGCGAGTCGGCGTGCGTGCTGAGCATCCACAGCGCGCCGGTGGCCATTGAGGAAATCGAGAAGCACATCATCGAAATTGCCTTCCAGAAAGGCTACGTGCAGCCCACCGCGCCGGTGCTGAAAACCGGCAAGCAGGTGGCCGTGGTAGGCTCGGGCCCGGCGGGGCTAGCGGTGGCGGCGCAGCTCACCAAGGCCGGCCACACCGTCACGGTGTTCGAGCGCGACCCGCATCCCGGCGGACTGCTGCGCTACGGTGTGCCCGATTTCAAGCTCGAAAAATGGGTGATTGAGCGCCGCATCAAGCTGCTCGAAGAAACCGGCGTGACCTTCCGCTGCAACACCGAAATCGGCCGCGACCTCTCGGCCGACGAGCTGCGGCTAGCCTTCGACGCGGTGGTGCTGGCGGGCGGCGCCTCGGCCCCGCGCGAGCTTAGCCTGCCCGGCCGCGAGCTAAAAGGCATTCACTACGCCATGGAATACCTCACGCAGCAAAACCGCCGCGTGAGCGACACGCCCGTGGACAGCGAGCACATTCTGGCCGATGGTCTCGACGTGGTGGTGATTGGCAGCGGCGACACGGGCTCCGACTGTGTAGGCACCGCCAACCGCCAGCAGGCCAAGTCAGTAGCGCAGTTTGCCATGATGCACCAGCCTGGCGAAGAGCGCCCGGCCCATACGCCCTGGCCGCTCTACCCCACTGTGTTTCGCACCAGCAGCTCGCACGAAGAGGGCTGCCAGCGCTACTGGGGCGTGAACACAAAAGCCTACCTCGGCAACGAAAATGGGGAAGTGCGTGCCCTGCTCGTGAGCGACGTAACCTGGGAAACCGACGACCTGGGCCGCCGCATCCGCTTCGAGGAAATACCCGGTTCCGACCGCGAAATCCCGTGCCAGTTGGTACTACTAGCCCTCGGCTTCACCGGCCCGGCCAACGCGGGCCTGCTCGGCCAGCTAGGCGTAAATCTGGATGAGCGCGGCAACGTGCACGCCCCCGAAACCACCTACCACACCAACATGCCCGGCGTATTCGTGGCCGGCGACATGCGCCGCGGCCAGTCGCTGGTCGTGTGGGCCATCTCAGAAGGCCGCGAAGCGGCCCGGCAAATTGATATGTATTTGATGGGTAAGACCAGCCTGCCGAGCAAGAACGCGGTGGGGATGTTTGGGTAAGGGGTTTGGGAATTGAGGTAAAAAAGAAGCCTTGGAAGCCGTTGCGTCCAGGGCTTCTTCTTTTATCTTAATCTTTTTGATTTTCTAAGTAGCTGCAAATCAACTTTGCCGTATTAGCTATATACTCGTTGTTCACTTGCTCAAAAGAACGAAAAAGACTCTTATCTCTCAAAAGCTTTTGCTGAATCTCTTTCTCCCATTCTACTAACTCATTAGGAACAGTAAAATATTCTTTACTTGTGCACAAAGCAAAGGCTGCGAATATATCAAGTACTTCTGCTCTTATCTTATCACTCAGCTTCACAAGGCTAGTCTTGAGTATTTCATATGAAGGTAGGGCAGCATCTGCCATATTTACTCCTTGGTGGCATATAGAACACCAAAGTTGATGAGTTGCTTCTAAAGCCACATCTTCATTAGCACAAAAAATATTTTTGAGGTAATAAGGAACAGAATTTTCTGCATTTCCATAAGCAGTATGGAATTGCGACCAGTTTACTTTACTCAGTTCTTCAATAATTGCATCGTCAATAAGCTCAGCACATATTTGAGGCTTAAGCACATCTAGCTTCCCTTCTTCTCTCTTGGCGTTATCTTTTTTAGCAAAAAAATCGAATACTGACATCTTATGTATTTTTAAAATTTTATACCATCTGTTCCGTTCATTCAATTTACGCCGATTCCACTTAGCAACCACATTTGCTTTGTATAAAATAAGTTTAGAGCTTTTCAAATATAGCGCAGGCTACTGTTACTAACGCTCAGTAGTAGAGATTAAATTGTTTCCTTACCCAGCCCTACCCCACAAAACAGCCCCACCAAATGCGCTAGCCCCTCCGGCGCGTGCAAAGCGGCCGTTTGCTCCATCGTATCCTGGGCTACGGCGGAGGCGCGCTGCCGCATGTGCTGTTCGTAGTGGGCAATGGCGGCTTGCAGGTTGGGAAACTGCGCGCTGGTCAGGCAGTTGCTTAGCTCCAGGGCGTCGAGCATGGCCATGTTTACGCCTTCGCCGGCATAGGGCGGCATGAGGTGGGCGGCGTCGCCGAGCAAGGTGCTATTGGGTTGGGCGGGCCAGGTTTGGGTGAGCGGCATGCAGTATTGCGGGCGGGGCATGCAGGCAGCGGGCACAGCGGCAAACAGCTCTTCCCAGAGGCTAGCCCACCCGGCAGACTCCTGCCGGAACCACGCTTGTAACTGGGCCGCGTGCTGGAAATCGAGGCCGCTGGCCTGGGGCCAGGTTTCGGGGGCTTTGAAGCCGAGGTAGAAGTTCAGGCTATTGTCGCCTTTGGCGCTTACTACCAGCGTTTTTTCGTCGCCTAGGGCGAAGATTTTGCCGCCTTGCAGCAGCTGGCTCACGCGGGGCGCGTGCTGGGCCGCGTCGTATACGGCGCCTTCTACTACCATAACGCCCGAGTAGAACGGCCGGATGGGCGTCACTAGGGGGCGAATTTTGGAATTGGCCCCGTCGGCCCCGATGAGGATATCGGCCAGGGCAGTGGTGCCGTTGGCGAAAGCTAGCTGCCAACTGGTGCCGTGCGGCATTACTGCTAGCAGGTGGCTGTCCCAAACCACGGTGCCGGGCTGCAGGGAATCGAGCAGCAGGTCGCGTAGCGGGCCGCGGTCGATTTCGGGGCGAAAATGCTCGTCGCCGAAGGTGGCGTTTTGGGTTTCGGCGTGTTCGTCGAGCACGATAGTGGCGTGCTGGTCGGTGATGCGCAGGTGGTCGGCACCGGGGCGGTAGTGCTTTTTAAAAGCATCGAGCAGGCCGGCGGCGCGCAGGGCGGCCAGGCCCGATTCGTGGTGCAGGTCGAGGGTGCCGCCCTGCACGCGCTCGTGGCGATTGAGGTCGCGCTCGTATACCTGCACGGTGGCGCCGCTTTGCTGGAGCAGGCGGGCTAGGGTGAGGCCGCCGGGGCCGCCGCCGATGATGGCAATTTTCTTATCCTGAAGTAGCATGGCTGAATAGTGGTGGAGATTCAGCACAAAATTATTTTTTTGGCAACGCGGATAATTGTATAAATCGGTCGTCTTGGTTGCGGACTAATTCTTTGGGCGCCACGCCGGCGTATTTCTTGATTTCGCGGATGAAATGCGCCTGGTCGGCGAAGTGCGCCTCGGGAAAAAGCTTGCCTGATTTGAGGTCAGGCAAAGCGGCCCGAAACCGGAGAATATTGCAGTAGGCTTTGAGTGACAGGCCGAACTGCTGCTGAAAATACCGGTTGATTTGGCGGCTGCTCCAGGCGGCCGCGTCGGCGTAGGCCTCGACGGTGCGGGTGCCGCTGGTGGCGTAAAGGAGGTTGAAAAGCTTGCGCTTGCGGCTATCAACTTCGGCCGGCAGCAGCTGCTGGATTTGCGCGGCTGCTTTCGCGCAAAAGCCTGCGAAGTCGGTCAGGTCAGCGGCGCTCATGCCCAGGTAGTCAGGGGGTAGGTAGCAGGCATGCTGCGGCAAGTCGGCCAGCCGAACTGGCAGGACATAATCGGCCGCGAGCAGCTTCCAGCCAATGGCGAAGGTGCTGGTGTGGGGCAGAATAACCTGGGCTTCGGGCTGGGTATCGAGGCCTAGCAGCAGCACGTTGTAGGGCTCGGTGGCCGAGTAGGTAAAGAAAGTATCGACCCGGCCATCGGGCACGATAACGACGGGCTGCGCCACACCGGAGGGATTGGCGAGCTGCCAGAAGCTCTCGACGTACTCGGCCAGGGCCGGAGGCGGGGCCTGGGTTTGAAATACGAGGTCTTGAAAAGCCATAGTACTAGGAGTGGCGCGAACTCTACAAGCGAACGCAGGGCGCAAGTAGAGGCGCTCGCTCGCAGACGCAAGATGCTGGCGGGCGGGCTGGCGGCTTCTGCACTACTCACCCCGGCAGCCCAATCGTGTACGAGCCCGTGTAGCCGCCCGTGGCCGCATTGGGCACTACGTGAAAGAGCGCCTGAGCCAGCGTAGTGGGCGTTTCGCTGAAAACCATATCGGCCGCGTTGCGCCGAACGGAAGTGTTCGTACCGTGCTTACTGTAAGGTGCCTGGGCATATACGGCGGCATTTATACCGTCGGGAAGGGCTAGCTGGCTGGTGAGCACTTTCTGCTTGCCGATATACACCTCAAAATGCACGTGCGTGATGCGCCCCTCGTACCAGCCGGGATAAATGCTCTCGAACGTGGCCTGGCCGTGGGCATCGGTGCGCTGAATGCCGCGGCAAAACGTCTGGCTGGTAAAATCGCGCGTGCCGAGATAGCCAAGCTCTTTGTATTCGGAGTAATAGCCATCGGCATCGCAGTGCCACACATCGATGCGGGCATCCGGGATGGCCGCGCAGCCCTGCCGGGTATTGACGAGGGTAAAGGTGAACTGGAACGGCAGGCCGGGCCGGCTTTCGTGGATAACGCGGCGCGTCATGGCGCCCTGGCCGCTTAGGTCGTAAGGGTACGGGCCGCCCGTCAGCTCGGGGGTAGCGAGGCAGGTGCTGCCATCGGCCGCGTGGCCCACCGGGCCTGGCTTGCTGGCGTGGTGCGGCGGAGGGGGCGGCGGGCCGCCCTGCCAACCGGGCGGGGGCCCACCGGGAGGGGGCGGCCCGCCGGGCCCACCGGGCGGCGGGCCTGGGCGCCCCGCTAGGCGGGCACTATCGGCCGGGGCCGAGCCAGTGGCGGCCGACTGGCCGCTTTCGGAAGAACAACCCAGCTGCTGCAGCAACAGCGGCGCCACGGCCGAACCCAGGGCAATGCGACGGATAAACTCTTTGCGAAGCATGAGGCTACAAAACGGCCAGCCTGGCAGTGAGCGGCTAGCGGCACAAAATGCTGGCCGGCGCCTACTTGCCCTGCCCACAATCGGCCGCGCCGAGCACCTTGCCGACCAGCCGCCATAATTAGCCGATTTGCTGCGGTTGTGGCGGGCTAGCCCCTGCTACAGCTGCTTGCGCAGCAGCAGGCCGCTGTACGAGTAGCCATTCACATTCACGCCTTGCAGCGGCACCAGCGAGAGGCCGCGGCGGCCGGCTGCCTTATGCAGCTGCGGCACCACCACGCCCATAGTAGCGCCCACGGCGTAGCCCACAAGGTTGTCGGAGAGAAAATGCTTGCCGGCCTCGATGCGGGTGTAGGCCACCACGGCCGGCAGCAGGGCGGCCGCCGTCCACACGTAGGGCTGGGCGCGCGAGTTGGGGTTGAAGTCGTGAAACACCTTGGCCGCGAAGAAGGTAGCGGCCGCCGTGTGCGCCGTGTGGCCGGCAAAAAACGAGTTGGTGGCAATGTGGCCGTTGCGCAGGTCGCCGCCCTCGGAGCCGTAGAGGTAAGGCCGGTAGCGCGGAATATTGCCAATGGCCGTGGTGAAAAAGGCATCGGCCGCCGCAATGGTTTCGATGTAGAGCACTACCACTTGCCCGTAGCGGCCACGGGCGGCGGGGTTGAGGGCTAGCAAACCGGGCGCGATAACCAGCGTGGGGTAGCACAACAGGTCGCCGGCCGTCTGGAAATTTTTGCTATAATACCCGGCCGAAAAGCGGTCGAAGGACGGAATATTATCCTTGTTGAGCGCCGCCAGCTCGGCGTCGGTCAAGCCATCGCGCTGCATCGAGCGGTAGATGCCAAAGCCGCTAACGGCACCCTCGGCCACTATAACGGGCGCCTCCACGGCAAAGCGAGTTTGGTAGGGCGACGGCGCCTGCTGCGCGGCGGCCGGACAAGCCGCCACTAGGCTGAGCGAGCTAGCTAAAATCGGGGCGAAAAACTGCTTCATAGAGCTGGAAGAAAGCTGCTCAAACGCAGGGACTAGGGCCAAGGTTAAGCCCCAAGCCGCTTTAATAAACCTACAGAATTTCAGCTACTTTTCTTCAGATTCTCGCCCAGTCAGTACGCCCGCACCTACTGCCCAAAGATGCGCCGAGCCTACCCCTAATACTTACGCGCCAGCGGGTTGAAACCCAGCAGCTCCTCCCCCGCCAGCGCCGCCGCTACGGCCTGGTACACGGGCTCCAGGGCGAGCCGCGACATGCCCAGGGCTCGCACCAGCAGCACATGGGGGCGCGCCTGCGTCACGGCTACCACGTGCGGGCGCCCGGCCAGGCTGGCGTGCAGCTCGGTTTGGCCGGGCGGCGGTAATTGGCGCAGCGCCGCCGCCAGGCGCTGATACGGCACGCCGCCCGGCGGCCCCACGAGGTAAAGCGACAGCGCCGATTGATACGGCCCAAACGTGGCCTGCGAAGCAGCCAGATGCCCGGCGGGCTGCAGGGCAAAGCGGTCGAGCAGGGCTAGCCGGCCCGCCACGCTCACGCGCAGCTCGGTGGCAAACGAAGTGAAGGCAAACTTTTCGCCCAGGTCGGTGCGGCCGGCGTGCCACCAGTCGGCCAGCAGCAGGGTAGCGCTTTCGGCCAGGTGCCAGTGCTGCGCCTGGTGGTAGCGGCTGGCGGCCTGGGGCACCAGCGGGTCGGGCAGCACCACGGCCAGGGCCTGGCCGGCCACGTGACCTTCGGTAAGCTGCTCGGCCCGGCTACCATCTATCGACTTGAAGATGCGGGTATTGGCCTGGGTAGTAAGCAGCAGGCGGCTGCCCGCTTCGCAGCGCACCCGCAGCCGAATGCTGTCGCCGGCCACCAGGCCGCCGCCGTAGCTGGCCAGCACGGCGTGGCAGGCGGGGCTAGCCGGCGCCGTAGGGTTGATGATTTTGAGGGGCTGAACACTGTGGCTAGCCACCAGCCGCGACTGCTGCCGCACCTGGGCCACGGCCAGCTCGCTCCACGCGGGGTCGGTTTCGGGCATGGGGCAAAGTAACGCCCGCCGCCAGGTTGGCACCTACGTAAAGGTGCGCAGCCGCCAGCTAGCCCTACCTGGCCAGCCAGGGGTTAGTCGACCTTGCGCAGCTCGTCGGGGGCAAAGAGGCGGGCCAGTTTGCGCTTGCGCTCTACCAGTTGAAAGGTGGCGCGGTCCTGGCTTTCGCTCCAGAAGATATCGGAAATCAGGCCCCGGTGGGCGGGCTGGCCAGGCACGGGCCGTACCTCCTCCACCAGGTCGCCAAAGCCGAAGGAAGGCTTGTTGTAGAGTTCTTTAAACAGCTCGCCGCGCACCAGAAACTGCTGCTCGTCGTAGCGCAGGGTTATCCACTCGCTGTCATCGTCGAGGTCGCTCACTTTCTCAAAGACTTTGCCCACCGGCTCCAGTATCTCAAACGAGCGCCGGTTGGCGGGGTGCAGGTAGCGGTAGCCATACTCGGGCGACCAAGCATACAAACCAAAAATAACGGGACGCGGACGGGGCATAAAGGGGCAGGTTAGCGGCAGCCGCCGCCACGGTAAAACCCCAAACCTACGGCCAAGGTTGCCGCCGCCCGGGCAGAAACGGCCGGCTGGGGCCGAAAACTTGGCCCGCCCGCCCAAGTGCCGCTTGCCAGTATTTCGAAGCGCCGCACCGGGCGCAACAGCCAGGCCGGGCCCCGGCAGTTGCGGCCCGCTGCCCCGCTCAACCCCTAAATAACTGGTATACTTTAGGTTGTTTTTTATATTATTAGCATATTTTATTTAGCTTTACAGCTAAGTAGCATTACTTTTTTCTTTTACATATAAACATGTATTCCTTAAAAATCTATGGACGAAAAACTTACGCAACTGCTTCTTAGCGCCGGGCGCCGGCTGGGGGGCGCCGCTTTGCTCCTATTGCTGCCCCTGCTGGGCTGGGGGCAGGCTAGCCCGCTGGTTATCAGCCAGCTTTATGGCGGCGGCGGCAACAGTGGTGCGCCGCTCAAATACGACTATGTCGAGCTGTTCAACCGAAGCGCCGGCCCGGTATCGCTCGGGAGCTACTCGCTGGCTTACTTCACGGCTAGCTCTACGGCCGCAACCGGCACCACCTACGCCCTGGCTACGGCCGTGGTACCCGCCGGCGGCTACTACCTGGTGCAGCTGGCGGGCGGCACAAACGGCGCCGACCTACCCAGGGCCGACCAGACTATTACCAGCATTGCGATGAGTGCGACCGCCGGCCGGCTCGATTTGCTGGCCGCCGGGGCCCTGGCCGACCGCGTGGGGTATGGCAGCACGGCTGCTACCTACAAAGGCAGCGGCGCGGCCCCGGCGCCTTCGGCCACCACGGCCTTATTCCGGGTGCTGGGCGGCTGCACCGATGTCGGCAACAACGCGACGGACTTCGTGACGGGCGCGCCCGCCCCGCGCAACGCCGGGGCAGCCGGCAACCTCTGCAACGGGCCGGCGCCTACCATCACCGGCTTCACGCCTGCGAGCGGGCCGGTGGGGGCTAGCGTCAGCATCAGCGGCACGGGCTTTACGAGCAGCACGGCGGTGACCTTCAATGGCACGGCGGCTACGGTGGTGACTTTTGTGAGCCCCACTACGCTCACGGCTGTGGTACCGGGCAGCGCTACCAGTGGCCCGGTAGCCGTGACTACGGCTACCGGCACGGCTGCTTCGGCCACCGACTTCACCGTTACCGTGCCGGTTATCACGGCTAGCCCCGCCACGCTCACGGGCCTGGTGGCTACGCAAGGCGCGGCGTCGGCCGCCCAATCGTACCAGGTCAGCGGCAGCTCGCTCGATGGCACTACCTTGCTCATCAAGCCCTCGAATGCCAGCTTTGAGGTATCGCTCAATGGCCTCAGCTACGGCGCCACGGCCAGCTTGGCCCTGAGCGGCAGTGCAACCCTGGCGCCCACGCCGGTATACGTGCGGGTGGCAAGCGGCCTGGCCGTGGGCGCCCTGGCGGGCAGCATAGCCAACACCAATGGCCCCACTACCACCAGCGTGGCCGTGAGCGGGGCGGTGGTAGCCCCCCTGGCACCCAGGCGCTGGACGGGCGCCGCCAGCACTACCTCGTGGTTTGACGCGGCCAACTGGGAGGGTGGCACCACGCCCGGCCCCGGCGACGATGTGGTGCTCGACCACCGCTACGTGGGGGGCAAGTACACCGTGGTGCTCGGAAATAGCCCTGGCACGGCAGCCGCCACGGTGGCCTCGCTGCGCCTGCGGCCTTTGGGTGGAGACTCCATCCTGCTCAGCATTCCAAACACCAACCTGCTGCCCGCCACCACCGGCGACAGCCCGGCCCTGACCCTGACGCGCAGCCTGAGCGGCGACACGGCGCTATACGTGGGCAACCGGGCTTTTTTCACCAATGCCTCGGGTGCGCCGGCCGGCATGAGCAATGCCGTGCTGGAAGTGGCGGGCACCAACCCAACCGTTTTTCTGCTGAATGGTGGTAGCTACCGCCACCAAACGGTGCGTAGCGTGGCATCGCTGGTTGAGAACCTATCAGCCGGGTCAGGCACTGAGACTGGTAATTTCTACTACCGGGTGCCTCAAGCCAGCTACACCACCATCACGGCGGGCCGCACCTACGGCAACCTTATCTTCCAGCGCGGCAGCACCAATGCCGGGGTCAGCTCCTACACCACCAGCGGCAATTCGCCGCTCACCATTAATGGCTCGCTCACTATTGAGAATAACGTGGCGTTCGCAGCCGCGCTGCTCGCCAACATTGTGCTGCGCGGCAACCTGCAAAACACGGGCAATTTCCGGTTTGCCCCCAACAACACGGGCACTACGGCCCGCCTGATACTACAAGGCACTGCGCCGCAGCTCATTACCGGCACTGCCTTGTCCGACCCCGGCGCAGGTACCGACTCCTATTTGAGCGCGGCCGTGCAACTGGAAATAGCCAACCCCGCGGGTGCCACCCTGCGCACGCCCGTTGCCGTGGGCAACACCCTGGTGCTCACCAGCGGCCTACTCACTACCGATGCGGCTAGCCCCCTCACGCTCGCGGCCACGGCCACGGTGCAGGGCGGCACCGATGCCAGCTTTGTGAATGGCCCCGTGCGGCGGCCCATCGGGCCGGTTTCGAGCGCTACGGCTTTTGTGTTTCCGGTGGGCAAGGGCGCGGCCTACCGCCCGCTTACCCTCACCATCAGTACCCAAACAAGCACTACTGTGTACCGGGCCGAGCAGTTTGAGGGCAACGCCGCCCGCACCCTGGCTAGCCCCGACCCGAGCGGCACCAGCCTCACCCGCGTGAGCCGGGCGCGCTACTTTACCCTCACGCCATTCAGCCCCGATGCCATGCCGGTAGTGACCCAGCCGCTAGGCTTCGCGGGCACCGTAACCCTGAGCTACGGGGCCGATGATGGGGTAAGCACGCCCGCTGCCACCTCGCTGGCAGTGGCCAAGCGCGCCGATGCCACCCAGCCCTGGGCCAACGCCGGCCGCCGGGGCTACGCGGGCACAGCCAGCGCGGGCACCGTTACCTCGGATAACATCTTGTCGTTCTCTGACTTCGCGCTGGGCAGCACCGACCCGGCCGCCACTCCCAACCCGCTGCCCGTGCAGCTGGCCGCCTTCACGGCCGCCCGGCAGCCGGGTGGCCCGGTGGCCCTGGCCTGGGTTACCGCCTCGGAAGTAAACAGCGCCCGCTTCGAGCTGGAGCGCAGCCCCGATGGGCACACGTTTGCCCTGCTGGCCACCGTGCCCGCCCAGGGCACTTCGGCCATCGCCCACACCTACGCCCGCCGCGACGAAGGGGCACCCGCCGGGCCGCTCTACTACCGCCTGCGGCTGGTCGATGCCGATGGCACCGCGGCCTACTCGCCCGTGGCCGTGGTGGCGGGCAGCGCGCCCGATGGCCTGCTGCTAGCCCCCAACCCCGCCCACGACTACCTGCATTTCCAGGCTATGCTGCCCACGGCCTATACGGTGCGCTCGGTGCTGGGCCAGGCTTTGCTGAGTGGCACAGTGCCTAGCGGACCAGCTACGGTAGGGGTGGCCGGGCTGCCGGCGGGCATGTATTTTCTGGAGCTGCGCACCCCAACCGAACGGGTAGTGCAGCGCTTTGCGAAAGAATAGCCCCCCTAACGTTAAGCCCTGAAATTTAGCTGGTATGGCAATGGCTCCCGCGGCAAACCCGCGGGAGCCATTGTCTTATCGGCGGGCACCAGCCCGGCTTTTGCCAGCCGGGTTAGCGCCCGCTGATATCCTAATTGGGTTAGCGCCGTAAAAGCGGGTCTAGTTGCTTGCCGCGCCAATGAGGCTCATCAGTAAGAGCCCGCGCGGCGGCTTTTTTTTATGTCTATACCTACCCTTCCCCACGCTAAGTCTGCTACTAAAAAAGCTTCTTCAGCCACTCCCAAAACCGCTTCGGGTGCTTCGGCCGCAGCCGATGCCCCCCCTACCAAGCCCGCCGGTGCCGCGCCCGTGCGCGATGGCTTCGGGGCGCTGCCCCACGCCCAGGGCACCACCTTTCGGGTGTGGGCACCGGCCGCCAGCGCCGTGTCGGTTATCGGCACCTTCAATAACTGGGACAAAAATGCCAGCCCCCTGCACGCCGAAGAAGGCGGCAACTGGGCCGCTGACCTGCCCGGCGTAAAAGCCGGCGACGGCTACAAGTTTGCCCTTACCACGCCCGCCGGCGAGCTTACCCGCAACGACCCCTACGCCCGCGCCGTCACCAACTCGGCCGGCCACTCGCTGGTGTTCGACCCCTATGATTTTGATTGGGAAGGCGATAATTTTCAGATGCCGGCCTGGAATGACCTCATTATCTATGAGCTGCACATCGGCACCTTCAACGTGAAGGAAGCCGGCCACCCCGGCACGTTTCGCGATGTGATTGAGCGGCTGGGCTACCTGCAGGGGCTGGGCGTGAACTGCATCGAAATTATGCCGGCCACCGAGTTTCCGGGGGCGTATTCGTGGGGCTACAACCCGTCCAACCCATTTGCGCTCGAAAGCGACTACGGCGGGGCTGAGGCGTTTCGCGAGCTGGTGAAGGCTGCCCACCAGCACGGCATTGCCGTGATTCTAGACGTGGTGTACAACCACTTCGGCCCGGGCGACCTCGACCTGTGGCAGTTCGATGGCTGGCAGGAAAACGACGGCGGCGGCATTTACTTCTACAACGACTGGCGCGCCGAAACGCCCTGGGGCCACAACCGCCCCGACTACGGCCGCCCCGAAGTGCGCCGCTACATCCTGGACAATGCCCTGATGTGGCTCGAAGACTACCACTGCGATGGCCTGCGCATGGATGCCATTGCCTTCATCCGCAACGTGCACGGCGAGGAAGACCCCGGCGCCGACCTGCCCGACGGCTGGAGCCTGATGCGCTGGGTGAACGAGGAAATCCACAACCGCCAGCCCTGGAAAATCACCATTGCCGAAGACCTGCGCTCGAACCCCGCCATTACGGGCACGACCGAGCAGGGCGGTGAGGGCTTCTCGGCCCAGTGGTCGGCCTCCTTTATTTACCCCCTGCACGAGGCGCTGACTACCATGGAAGACCGCGACCGCGACATGCACGCCGTGGGCCGGGCCGTGTGTACGGCCTATAATGGCGATGCCTTCCAGCGCGTTATCTACACCGAAAGCCACGACGAAGTGGCCAACGGCAAAAGCCGCCTGCCCGAAGAGATTGGCGGGGGCGATGTCGAAAACTACTTTGCCAAGAAGCGCATGGTGCTAGGGGCCGCGCTTACACTCACGGCGCCCGGCATCCCGATGCTGTTTCAGGGCCAGGAGTTTCTGGCGCCCGGCTCCTTTAACGATACCGAGCCGCTGAATTGGGACTGGGCTGAGGCCCACGCTGGCCTCACCCAGCTCTACCGCGACCTGATAGCCCTGCGGCGCGACCTGCGCGGCGTGACGCCCGGCCTGCGCGGCCAGGGCTGCCACGTCTTCCACGTCAACAACGACGACAAGGTGCTGGCCTTTGCCCGCTGGGACGGCGCCCCCGAAAATGCGACGGTGGTTATCGTCAATTTTGCCAACCAGGCGCGCCAGGGCTACACCCTGGGCCTGCCGGCAGGTGGCGACTGGACGGTGCGCTTCAACTCTGACTGGCACGGCTACGACGAGGCTTTCGCGGATTTTCCTTGCTATGGCACGGCCACCGAGGCCGGCGACTACGATGGCTATCCGCAGCACGCCAGCTTTGACTTGGGGCCGTATGCAGCGGTGATACTTTCTCGCTAGCCGGTACTAGCCCGCGCAAGCTAGCGGCGTAAAAAAGAGGTGGCGCAAGGTCCAGTTTGGATACCTTGCGCCACCTCTTTTTTACGCCGCTAGCTTGCGCGGACTTGGCTTAAACGGGGGCCTGGTCGTAGCGCTCGCCGGCCACGGTGGGCCAGCCGCCCTCAAACATGATTTCGCCCAGCGGCTTGCGGCTGCGGGGGGCAGCTTCGCGTGCCTTCAGTGGGTCGGGCAGGGTGTCGGGGCTGCCGGGGTAGCCGATGGTGAACACCGACACCAGCTCATAGTCGGCCGGAATCTGGAAAGCAGCCCGGGCCGCATCTTGCGAGAAACCGGCCATTTGGTGAATCTGCACCCCTAGCTCTACGCCCTGAATGGCGAGGGTGGCCACGGCCTGGCCCACGTCGTGCTTGGCCCAAGCGTTGGGGTTGCTATCGTGCGAAAACGTGGTTTTGGCTACCGCCAGCGCAATAGCCGAGGCATTTTTAGCCCAGCCTTGATTGAACTCGGCTAGGGTACCCAGAATTTTCTGGAACACCTCGGGGCTGGTGACCTGGCTGCCCACCACAAAGCGCCAGGGCTGCTCGCCAAAGCACGAGGCAGCCGAGCCGGCGGCCGTAAAGAGCTGCTGGAGCACCTCGGCCGCCACGGGCTGGCTGGTGTAGGCGCGGGGGCTGCGGCGCTGGGTAAGCTGGGGCAGAATGGGGTGCTCGGCTGGGAGGACGTTGGTGAGGTCGGACATGAAAAAGAGGGTTTTGACGGCTTTAAAGCCACTGGCCGGGCGTTATGTTTTCGCCCGGCACCGCTGCCCACCGTTTTTTAGCGTAGGAAGTACGCAGTGGCTTGGCTTACCTTGCCGCTCTCTATTCCCCGCCCCTTTCACTCTCGTTATGCAGCCGCAGCCTCACGCGCCCGAAGCTCTGTTCCCCGATTCGTTATTAATAGAAGTAGCCTGGGAAGTATGTAACCAGGTGGGGGGCATCTACACCGTTATCCGCTCGAAGGTGCCGGCCACCATGCCGGCCTGGGGCGGGCGCTACTGCTTGCTAGGGCCTTACTTTCCGCAGCAGGCGCAGGGCGAGTTTGAGGCCTACGACGACGACCAGCTGGCCGGCATGAACGACCCCTACGCCACGGCTGTGCGGGCGCTGCGCGAGCAGGGCATGGATATTTGCCTGGGCGTGTGGCTCGTAACGGGCCGGCCCCGCACGGTGCTCATCAATCCGTTTCAGAAATACAACGAGCTGGCTACGCTGAAAAGCGACCTCTGGCGCGACCATAAAATACCCGCGCCCGACAACGACGACCTGCTGCACCAGGTTATTGCCTTCGGCCACCTGGCTACTCAGTTTGTGGAAATGGTGGCCCGCCAAACGGTAAACCAGTGGAAAGTCATTACCCACTTCCACGAGTGGATGACGGGCGTGGCCATTCCGGAGCTGCGCCGCCGCCAGGTGCCGGTGCACCTGCTCTTTACCACGCACGCCACGCTGCTAGGCCGCTACCTGGCCATGAACGACCCCAATTTCTACGACAATCTGATGCTCGTAGACTGGCGCGCCCAGGCGCGGCACTTCAACATCGAGCCGGCCGTGAGCATGGAGCGCGCCGCCGCCCACGGCAGCCACGTCTTCACCACGGTGAGCGAGCTGACGGTGCGCGAGTGCATCTATCTATTGGATAGAATACCCGATGCGGTGCTGCCCAACGGCCTCAACATTGAGCGCTTCGTGGCCCTGCACGAGTTCCAGAACCTGCACAAGCTCTACAAGGATAAAATCCACGAGTTTGTGATGGCGCACTTTTTTCAGAGCTACGCCTTCGACCTCGACCAGACGATTTACCTCTTCACCTCGGGCCGCTACGAGTACCACAATAAGGGTTTTGACCTGACCCTGGAGGCGCTGGCCCGCCTCAACCACCGCCTGCAGCAAAGTGGGCTGGAAGGCCAGGTAGTGATGTTTTTCATCACCAAGCGGCCTTATACCAGCATCAACCCCCTAGTACTGCAAAGCCGCGCCCAGCTCGAAGAAGTGCGCCAAACCTGCCGCGCCATTGAGGAGCAGGTGGGCGAGCGCCTCTTCTACGCCGCCGCCGCCAGCCAGGACCACCGCCTGCCCGACCTCGACAGCATGGTGGACGACTACTGGAAGCTGCGCTACCGCCGCGGCCTGCAAAGCTGGAAAACCTCGGCCCTGCCTTCCGTCATTACCCATAACCTGGTAAACGACCAAGACGACGATATTCTGAATTTCGTGCGCCGCGCCAATCTGGTGAATAATCAGCACGACCGGGTAAAAATCGTGTACCACCCTGATTTTGTGAGCACTACCTCGCCCCTGTTTGGCATGGACTACGGGCAGTTTGTGCGCGGCTGCCACCTGGGCGTGTTCCCGAGCTATTACGAGCCCTGGGGCTACACCCCGCTCGAGTGCGTGGCCCGCGGCGTGCCGGCCGTGACGAGCGACCTCTCGGGCTTTGGCGACTACGTGCAGAAAAACGTGCCTGAGCACGAGGAAAAAGGCATTTTTGTGGTGCGCCGCCAAGAGCGCAGCTTCGACCAGGCCGCCGAGGAATTGACCGAGATGCTCTGGAACTTCGTGCTGCTCAACCGCCGCGACCGCATCAGCCAGCGCAACCGCGTGGAAAGCTCGGCCGATATATTCGACTGGAAAAACCTGCGTGTGTACTACGACCGCGCCTACGCGCTGGCCCTGGAGCGGCAGTAGCGCACGTCAGTTTAGCTGATTATTTGGCTCAGCGTGGAAGAAGAGAAAAGAGGTTTCTCAGCGTTCTGCTACTTCGTGAGACGCCTCTTCCCTTCTTCAACGCTGGGTCAAAAATGACTCATGCGCCGCCTCATACCTCTCCTCTTGCTTACCACCGCCGGGCTGGCTCACGAGTTCTGGCTGCAGCCGGCCAGCTTTCGGGTGGCGGTAGGCGCGCCCGTGCCGCTAGCCCTGCTGGTGGGCGAAAACTTCGGTGGCCAGCCCTGGGCGCGCCCCACGCGCCGGGTGCGGCGCTTCGTCTGTTTCGGCCCTGGCGCCACCGCCGACTCTACCGACCTGCGCCCCGCCCTGCTCACCGATTCGCTGGCCCCCACGCTGCGGTGCGCCACGCCTGGCACGCACCTGCTAGCCCTCACGAGCCAGCTTGCTTCCATTGAACTGCCCGCCCAGGCCTTCACCGCCTACCTGCGCGAGGAAGGCCTGGGCGAAGCGCTACGCCAACGCCAGGAAGCCGGCGAGGCCGCCACCAAGCCCGGCCGCGAAGCCTATCGCCGCTGTGCCAAGTCGCTGGTGCTGGCCACCCTGGGGCCGCACCTGCCGCCAGCCATGGCCGATACGGCTTTCGGGCGCGTGCTAGGCCTGCCGCTAGAGCTGGTGCCCGAGCAAAACCCCTACCGCCTGCGGCCCGGCGCGGCCCTTACCGTACGGGTGCTACGCCAAGGCCAGCCCGTGCCGGGCGCGCTGGTGCAGGTGTGGCAGGCCAGCCCCCCGGCAGCCAAACCAACCGCGGCCTTGCCGGTTACTCACTTCACTACGCATACCAATGCCCAGGGCCGGCTGCTGTTGCGGGTGCCGGGGCCGGGGCCCTACCTGCTTGCTACTGTGCGCATCGAAAATGCGCCTGCGGCCCTGGCCGCGCGCGCCGACTGGCTTAGCACGTGGGCTTCGCTTACGTTTGGCGGGCCCGCAGCCCCCGCTAAAGCCTACTAGCCGCACCGCCCCAATTAGTTAGCCCTGGCCCTTCGTAACGGTCTGGTTTCGCATTTTCCTTTTTCTTCCTACCTTCGCTTCTCTGCACACAAATCTCATTCTCCCGCCGCGGTTTTATGAAGTACTCCATTGATAAAAAAGAGAGCTACACCGTCATCACCATTGATGAAAAAAAGCTCGATACAACCGTTGCGCCTGACCTCAAATCGGAGTTTGTAAAGCTCAACGCGGAAGGCAGTAACAACCTGATACTCGACCTACAAAACGTAAAATACACCGACTCGTCGGGCCTCAGCAGCATCCTGATTGCGAACCGCCTGTGCAACTCGACCGGCGGCCTGCTGGTGCTCACCGGCCTGCAAGACCACGTGTTGAAGCTCATCACCATCAGCAAGCTGGAGTCGGTGCTGCACATCCTGCCCACCGTGGAGGAAGGCATCGACCGCATCTTTTTGCACGCCATCGAGCGCGACCTGACGGACAAGGAGTAGATTTTTTTAGCGGCTGCCTTCATTCGGCACATAGCCGCTAGCCTGGCGTGCGCTGCTCGTAGGTTCTACGAGCGCCCGCGCCCCGGCTAGCGGCTACGGCTTTTTTACCCGGTCTGCCATTTTCCGGCCGCTGGCCCAGGCTACCGGCTAGGCGCTAACAGCTTGTCATGCAATTTGAGCTTCAGATACTGGGCAGCGGCTCGGCCACCCCGATGGTAGGCCGCCACCCCACCGCCCAGCTACTGGCCGTGGGCGAAGGCCGCTACCTCATCGATTGCGGCGAGGGCACACAGCTGCGGTTGCTGGAGCACCGCCGCCGGCTCAGCTCCATCCGGGTTATTTTTATCTCGCACCTGCACGGCGACCACTATTTCGGGCTATTTGGGCTGCTGAGCACCCTGCACCTGCAAGGCCGCCAGGAGCCCCTCACGGTAGTAGGCCCGCCCGGCCTCGAACTGGTGCTTACTACTCAGGCCCAGCACTCGCAGATGCAGCCGGGTTATAATATCACCTTTGTTCCGGTCGATACCGAGGCCCACGCCGTGGTGTATGAGGATGCCCTGGTGCGGGTGTGGTCGCTGCCCATGCGCCACCGCATTGCGTGCGCCGGCTACTTATTTGAGGAGCAGCCCCGCCGCGATAAGCTCGTGAAGGAGCGCCTGCCCGCCGGCCTCACCCCTAGCGAGCTTAGCCTGCTGGCCAGCGGCCAGGACCTGCCCGCCGACGAAGCTACCGGCCGCCCCGCCCTGGCCCACGCCGCGGTATCGGTGCCCGCCGCCGCGCCGCGCCGCTACGCCTTCTGCTCCGATACGCGCTACCAGCCCGAGCTGGCCGAGTTGGTGCACGGCGTGGATTTACTTTACCACGAGGCTACTTTCCTGGACGACCTGCGCGAGCGGGCGGCCACCACGTTTCATAGTACCGCCCGGCAGGCCGCCCAAATTGCCCAGGCCGCCGATGCTCACCGCCTGCTCATCGGCCACTTTTCGTCGCGCTATAAAGAGCTGGCCTGGCACCTGAAAGAGGCTCAGGCCGTCTTTGCCTGGACCGAGCTGGCCACTGAAGGGCTCGTGGTGAGCGTGTAACTGCTGGCTAGCCGGTGGCGAGCGCAACGAATCAATCGCCCCGATGCAATAGCTCGCACCATATTAGCGCAGCTAACAATTTGTTCTGGTGCGATTGCCGCGCTGCGCTCGCAATGACAAACGACAAGATGGCTACCTACGCCCACAAAAAACAGCAGCTGTACTTAGTGCTAAGCGGCATTTTCCTGGTGAACGCGCTGCTAGCCGAGATTATCGGCGTCAAGATATTTTCGGTTGAAAAGACTTTTGGCCTCAGCGGCAACCTCACGGCGGGAGTGCTGGTGTGGCCGGTGGTGTTTATCTCTACCGACGTTATCAACGAGTACTTTGGGCGCAAGGGCGTGCTGCGCATCACCTTCCTCACGGTGGGGCTCATTTTGTACGCTTTCCTGGTTATTCTGGGTACTACCCGGCTGGTACCGGCCGACTTCTGGCTCGACCTCAACAAGACCGACGCGCTAGGCCGTCCGTTCGACATTGAGTTTGCTTACCAAAGCATTTTCCGGCAGGGGCTGGGCATTATTATCGGTTCGCTCACGGCGTTTATAATTGGGCAGGTGCTCGATGCCAGCGTATTTCAGCTGTTTCGGCGCGTCACGGGCAGCCGCTTTATCTGGCTGCGGGCCACGGGCTCCACGCTCATTTCGCAGCTCGTCGACAGCTTCGTGGTGCTCTACGTGGCATTCTACCTGTTCGGCAACTGGTCGATGACGCAGGTGCTGGCAGTGGCCAGGTTCAATTATTGGTATAAGTTTGCGGCGGCCATTGTGCTTACGCCCGTACTCTACTTGGCGCATTACGCCATCGACCGCTACCTCGGGCCACAGGAAACGGCAGAGTTGCAAGAAGAGGCACTGGTGGATAAAAGTGTGTAATCCTTTTCTTAGTCAACATCTTGCTCATGCTGAGCCGACTACTGCTAATTCTCTGCTGTATAGCGCCATTAATGAGTAATGCTCAGTTTATACCTGGCGCATACATTTTGATGGATAATCCCCAGAAAGTGTATGCAGGTGACCTGAAATACGACAAGTCGACACTCACTGTAAAAGACAAATCAGGCAAGAAAATAACGTATAAAACTGATGAAGTTTATTACGCTAAGACCGCAAATAATCAACGGTATATTTCTACTAGTGGCTTCGAAGCTCTCTCTACTTTTAGCAGCCAAGTCATGGGTAATACGCTGGTTGAATTAGTCGACAGTGGACGAATTTGCCTGATGCGCTACGGGTACATTGTCAGCGGTGGTAGCGGAGGTGGCACTAGCCACTTCATGTATCTTTTGAAGCAAGAAGGAATGCCAAACGCGGTGACAGTTCCTGGTTACGTATGGACTAACCAAGGTAAAAAGTTTTACGAGGCTATTACTCCTTACGCTGCTAACCGCCCCGATTTACAGAAGCTACTGGCTGACCATAGAATTAACGACCGAAATTTAATCGCTTTTTTCCACGCTATTAATTCCGGTCAGCCATTCCCGGCACTTGAGTTAAGAGGCAAAGAAGCAACCCCCAAAAAAGCAGTAAAAGAAATAAAAGAACGCCCGGTGGAAGACCCATTTGGCAATTAATTTATCATAATGTCCCGCATCCTCACCGGCATCCAGAGCACCGGCCGCCCGCACCTGGGCAACCTGCTCGGCGCCATCCTGCCCGCCATCGAGCTGTCAAAAAACCCGGCCAACGAGTCGCTGTATTTCATTGCCGATTTGCACTCGCTTACCACCGTGCGCGACCCTAGCGTGCTGCGTGCCAACACCTACGCCGTAGCCGCCGCGTGGCTGGCCTGCGGCTTCGACACCGAGAAAAACCTGTTCTACCGGCAATCCGACGTGCCGCAGGTAACCGAGCTGACGTGGTACCTGTCGTGCTTTACGCCCTACCCCATGCTGGCCAACGCGCACAGCTTCAAGGACAAGAGCGATAAGCTGTCGGACGTGAACGCCGGCCTTTTCACCTACCCGGTGCTGATGGCGGCCGATATTTTGCTCTACGACGCCGGGGTGGTGCCCGTGGGCAAAGACCAGATTCAGCACCTCGAAATAGCCCGCGACATTGCCAAGGCCTTCAACAATCGCTACGGCGATACCCTCGTGGAGCCCCAGGCCCGCGTGGATGCCGAATTAATGACCGTTCCCGGCCTCGACGGCCAGAAGATGAGCAAGAGCTACGGCAACATCATCGACGTGTTTGCACCCGAGAAGGAGCTGCTTAAAACCGTGCGCAGCATCATCTCGGACAGCACGCCGCTCGAAGCGCCTAAGAACCCCGATACCGACACCACCTTCAAGCTCTACTCGCTGCTGGCTAGCCCCGCCGACACGGCCGCCCTGCGCCAGCGCTACGAGGCCGGTGGCTACGGCTATGGCCACGCCAAGCAGGCGCTGTACGAGCTGATTTTGCAACGCTTCGCCACCGAGCGCGAGCGCTTTAGCTTCTACATGAATAACCTGCCGGAAATTGACGCGCAGCTAGCCCTCGGCGCCCAGCGCGCGCAGGAATACGGCGCGGGCGTGCTGGCCAAGGTGCGCCAACGGGTAGGCTACGGTAGCTAGCTCCCCATCTGTCATTGCGAGCGAAGCGCGGCAATCCTTCCTTTTCGTTGGGCTACTACGCTAGCGTGCAGGAAAGATTGCCGCGCTTCACTTAGTTGCGCTCGCAATGACAGACGACTAGAACTGCTGCTGATTGGTAAAGTTGAAGCCTACTTTGCTGCCGCGACTTACCTGCTGATTTTCGAGCTTTTGCTTGACGCTGATGCGCTGAATCTCGGGCAGCGGCGGGGCGATGAGGTCGTTGTTGACGGCCGCAATCATGGCGCTTTCCACGAACAGGCGCAGCGACTCGGCCGTGACGGTGCTGCGGCTCATGTCGGGGTCGGGCAGCTCGAGCTGCTGCACGCCTTCGAGAAAATAGTGGCTGTCGATGTTGATGAGCAGGCGGCCCAGCAGGTAGCCGGGGTCGTTGAGGCGCTGGTAGCGAATGCTGTCGGCCATAAAGTTGTAGGCCATGATGTGGCCGAAGAAGCGCCGCCGAAAATCGGCTTCGACGTAGGGCGTATTCAGCGGCTCAAAGCTGTCGGGAAACGTGACGATGTTGGAGTGCATCACGAACACCAGCAAATCGCCCGAGAAGCGAATGTGAAACTCCATCTCGTTGACGGGTAGGCACTCGATGCGTACGCTGGCGTCGGCATCGGTGGTTACTTTCTGGGTTAGCTCCAGGCACAGCTGCTGCGACACCTGGCGCAAGAGCGTGAACGCCGCCTGGGTAGCCCGGAAAATAGCCTGCTTGGCGCTGGACTTTTCGCGCAGGCCTTCGGCAATGAGGTGCAGGCGGTCGGGCGGCAGCGCATCGGGCACCTCGGTGGGCTCCACGAGCGGGGCGGCGGGCACTTTCTTGGGGCGAACCGTTTTTTTGCGGGCGGCGGGCGGGCCAGCCGGGGCGGGAGAGGCAGCCGAAGCAGCGGCAGATTTAGCCATAGACAAGTGGATAACGGCGGGAAGACAATCGGGCAGCAAGCTACGCTACTGTGCAGGTACGCAGGCTGCCCCCCGCCTGGTTTTTAGCCCCGGCGGGCCTGGCAGCGGCGTAAAAAGCCAGCCGCCAAGCCGCCTTTCGGGCAAGGCGGTGTCTTTACATGCCCGAGCGGCGCTGAATACCCGCGCAACTAGGCCGCCGCCGTAATTTCAGCCTTTCATTCCTTGATTTCCCAAAACATGATACAGCACACAGCCCGCCAGGCGGGCGTGGCACTAGCCCTGCTGCTAGGCGGCACCACTACCACGTGGGCGCAGTTTGGCCCCGGCACGCAGTGGACCAAAGATGGCTACGGCTACCTCAAAACTGAGAAGGACGCCATTGTGCAGCTCGACGCCCGCAAGCCCGGCCAGTCGCTCACTATTCTCAGCGCGCAGCAGCTTACGCCCGCCGGCGCCACGGCCCCGCTGAAGGTGCGGCGCTTTTCGCTTTCCGATGATGGCAAGCAGGTGCTGCTCAACACGAATACCAAGAAAGTGTGGCGCTACGACACGCGCGGCGACTACTGGGTGTATGACCTGGCCAGCAAGCAATTAACCCAGCTGGGCAAGGGCCGGCCCGAGTCGTCGCTGATGTTTGCCAAGTTCTCGCCCGATGGCAGAAAAGTGGCCTACGTGAGCGAGCACAACCTGTTTGTGGAAAACCTGGCCGACCACCGCATCACGCAGCTCACGCAGGATGGCACCGACCGGCTCATCAACGGCACCTTCGACTGGGTGTATGAGGAGGAGCTGGACTGCCGCGACGGCTTCCGGTGGGCGCCCGATGGCCAGAGCCTCGCCTACTGGCAGCTCGACGCTACCAAGACGCGCAACTATCTGATGCTGAACACTACCGCCCAGCTCTACCCCTACACCGTGCCCGTAGAGTACCCGGTGGTGGGCGAAGACCCTAGCCGCGCCCGCATTGGGGTGGTGGCGGTGGCCGGCGGCGCCACCAAGTGGATGGACATTCCCGGCGATGCCGTGCAGCACTACCTGCCGCGCATGGAGTGGGCCGGCCCCCAGGAGTTGATTGTGCAGCAGCTCAACCGCCGCCAGAACCAGAGCAACATTATCCTGGTGAACGCGGCCAGCGGCGCGGCCCGGCAGCTAGCCACCGAAACCGACAAGGCCTGGGTTGATGCCAAAGATGGCGCCGTGGGCTGGAACTGGATTGAGGGCGGCAAGCGCTTTGTGTGGGCTAGCGAGAAGGACGGCTGGCGCCACCTCTACGCCATCGACCGCAGTGGCAAGGAGCAGCTCCTCACGCCAGGCAACTACGACGTTATCAGCCTCGAAACCATCAGCGAGCCCACGGGTACCATCTACTTCATGGCCTCGCCGGCCAACGCCACCCAGACGTACCTGTATAAAGTGCCGCTGAAAGGGGGCAAGGCCGAGCGCGTAACCCCGGCCGCCCTCACCGGCTCGAACAGCTACGACATCTCGCCCAATGGCAAGCTGGCGCTGCACACCTTCTCCAACACCAGCACTTTCCCGGTGGCCGATGTGGTGAGCCTGCCCGCCCACCAGCGCCTGAGCGGCGGCGAGGTTTCGGAGCAGGCCAAAGCTATGAAGCTGCCCAAAACGGAGTTTTTCCAAGTGAAAACGGCCGATGGCGTGACCCTCGACGGCTGGATGGTGAAGCCCACCAACTTCGACCCTGGCAAGAAATACCCCATCGTGTTCTACGTGTACGGCGAGCCGGCCAGCCAGACCGTGACCGACCGCTTCGGCACCGGCGCCAACCGCCTCTACCACGGCAACATGGCCGATGACGGCTACATCTACGCCTCGCTCGAAAACCGGGGCGCGCCCGCCCCGCGCGGCCGCGAGTTTCGCAAGGCTATTTACCACAACATCGGCGCGCTCAACATCCGCGACCAGGCAATGGGCGCCACGGAGGTGCTGAAAAACAGCTACATCGACACCAGCCGCGTGGCGGTGTGGGGCTGGAGCGGCGGCGGCTCCAGCACGCTCAGCCTGCTGATGCAGTACCCCAAAATCTACAAAACGGGTATTTCCATAGCCGCCGTCGATAACCAGCTCAACTACGACAACATTTACCAGGAGCGCTACATGGGCCTGCTGCCCGAAGACCGGCACTTCTTCGTGGACAACTCGCCCCTGGCCCACGCCAAAAACCTGCGCGGCAACCTGCTGCTCGTGCACGGCACCGGCGACGACAACGTGCACTACAACAACGCCGAGCAGATGATTAATGAGCTGATTAAGTACAACAAAACGTTCCAGCTGATGAGCTACCCCAACCGCACCCACAGCATATCGGAGGGCGAGGGTACCAGCCGCCACCTGGCCAGCATCTACACCAAGTTCCTCCAGCAAAACTGCCCCCCCGGTGGCCGGTAGCCCCGGTTGGCCTTACCAGGCGCTAGCAAAAAGCCTCCTTTCCCAGCCGGGAGAGGAGGCTTTTTTAGGCGTTAAGTTGTTTACGACCCCTAGCTTACGGGCTGAAACAGCCGGCTCCAGCGCACCTTGTGCAGCCAGTCGGCGTAGGGGTCGAGCGAGAGCCACACGAACACGGCCTTGCCCACAATGTGGTCTTCGGGCACAAAGCCCCAAAAGCGCGAGTCTTCGGAATTGTGGCGGTTGTCGCCCATCATGAAGTAGTAGTTCTGCTTGATGGTGTAGCTCGTGAGCGGCCTACCATCTTGCAGAATCATGCCGGTGTTGGCGTCCCAGGTTACATTTTTATTACGCTCGTACTGGCTCACTATTTTGTAATAAATCGCGGCGTTGGCCGGCGTGAGGGCAATGGTTTGGCCCTTGCCAGGCACCGGCAGCGGGCCATAGTCGTCGAGCTGCCACTGGCGCGGCACCGCGCTGCGGGCGCCCGACACGTCGAAATCGGCCACGTCGGGAAAGAGCTGCGCGGGCGGCACCACCACGGTGAGGCCCTTCACGTAGGGCTGCCGCCGGAAGTACGCGGCCACGCTAGCCGGGCAGCTAATGACGTAGCCCAGCTTGCCGGTGGCGGCGCTGGCACCCACGGCTGGCAGGCCGTCGGGCTGGGTGTAGTCGGCCACTCCCTGCTCGCGCAGGGCCTGGCGCACCTCATCGTTGGGGGCGGGCACCTCCATAAAGTAGGTGGTTTGGGGCTGGCCCCCAATGGCGCCGGGCCGGCCATTGAGAAACACCTGGCCGTGGCGAATAGTGAGCGTATCGCCCGCCACGGCAATGCAGCGCTTGATGAGAAAGGTGCGCAGGTCGGCCGGGCGCTGCTGCTCGTGGGGCACGTGAAACACCACCACATCGTTGCGCCGCACGCTGCTAAAGCCGGGGAAGCGGTACGTAGGCAGCTGGATAAGGTCGGAGTAGCTCTTGAGGCCTAGCACCGGCAGCGTTTGGTGCGTGAGGGGCACTTGCAGCGGCGTTTGGGGCGTAATGGGCCCGTAGTGCAGCTTGCTCACAAACAGATAATCGCCCACCAGCAGCGAGTGCTCCATGCTCTCCGACGGAATAACGTAGGCCTCCACCGCCGACCAGCGCAGCAGCGAGGCGGCCACCACCGCAAAAAGGAGCGAGTCGAGCCACTGGCGCGCATGGCTTTTGGGCTTCGGAGGGGTGCTGGGGCGGCTGGTAAGGAAGGCCATAAGTACGTGAGTGAAAAGGTGTAAGCCTACAACGGCCTGGCACCGCTTCGTAGTATCGCGCCCGCAAAAAGCAGCGGCTACCGGCTGCCCGACTTTGGCTACTAGCACCTTGCTGCGTTCTACCAAACCTGGGTGAAATGCCGGTTCCAGCCGCTAGCCCGCCGGGCTACTAGCCTAGCGAGCGAGCGCCGGGCCCAAGCTGCCAGTTGAATTCTATAAGCAATGGTTTGCTTCCTGTTCTTTTAAAAAACGCGGCCAGAAGACCTTTGTATCGTATACAGCACGCTGCCCCCCGCAGCCCTAAACCGCTATTTTCTATGAGCAACCAAGCAAACCAAGTGGCCCCGGCCGAGGCTAAGCCGGCGCAAGCCCAGTATTTCACCGGCACGGCCTGGGTCAAAATGCTGGCCCCCGCTGGCAACGCCACCGACTGCACCGTGGGCGACGTGCTATTTGAGCCCGGCTGCCGCAACAACTGGCACGCGCACCCGCACGGCCAGCTGCTTGTGGTGACGGCCGGCACCGGCTACTACCAGGAAAAAGGCCAGCCCGCGCGCCGCCTGCGGGCCGGCGACACCGTCGTGATTGCCCCCGATGTCGTGCACTGGCACGGCGCCACGGCCACCGATTGGTTTGCGCACCTGGCCATCAACCCCAGCGCCAGCCAGGGCGCGCCCGTGTGGCTAGCGCCCGTGACTGATGCCGAATACCAGGCAGCGGCGCAGTAAATAGCTATTACGTAAGCCTTGTCAGCCCTATTCACCTTCGTAAACCTACCCTGGCACGCGCCGGTGCGCAGCAGCGGCCTAGCCACGGCTGCGCACCGGCGCGTGCTGCCCTAGTGGTGGCCCAGCACATCGTAGCGCAGCCACACCAGGCCGTCGGGCAGTTGCTCTACGTGCTTCAGGCGCAGCTTGGCGGGCGGGCCGGGCTGCTTGCCAAGCTCAAAAACGGCCGCCGAGCTGGCCGCCCCGTCGATAACGGGGTAGTGCAACAAGCTCAGTTCATCGACCAGGCCCGCCTTGAGCAGCGAGCCGTTGACGTGGCCGCCGCCTTCGAGCAGAATGGTTTTGATGGGAAATAACTGGCTGAGCTTGTCAAGCACCAGCTTGAAATCCAACTCTTTCGTGCCGCCAAAAATGTACGACACGCCCTGCCGGCGCAGGTAGGCCAGATACTCGTCGCTGGCCTGCTCGGTCAGCACGCTGATAAGGTGGTCGGCGTCGATGTGGCCCGCCTCCCAGCCCAGCTTGCCGTGCGCATCGATGGCAACGGCAAAGGAAGTAGCCTCCTTATCGGCCACGAAATCGTGGCGGTCGGGCGGGGCAGTGCCGGGCCGCAGGTCGGGCGCCAGGCCATCGGTAAAGTCCTTTTCCATCGTCACGCGGCCGCAGAGCCAGGCCTGCGCATCGAAGGTGGCGGCGGTGGTTTCGTAAGCTTTGGTAGTGGGCGCGGCGCCCCAGCGGCTGGTAATAATGCGGCCGTCGAGCGAAGCCACCATGTGGCAGATAACGTGGGGTTTCATAGGGGAGAAAGCGCAAAAAATAAGCGGCTAGCTGCCAGGTACGGGCCGGGCGCCAGGCCGTTGCCAGCGGCCGGCCAGGCCCCGGTGCCCGGCAGGCAAGGCGTAGCCATTCGCCCGAAAATTGCAAGCAGCCGATGCGGGGCGTGGTGGTGCCAATGCCCACCCCGCCGGTAGCTTGGGCCTAAGCCAGGGGCACGGCAGCCGGCATAAAGAAACCCAGCTAGCGAAATATTTGGTCAATAATCCGCCGCGAAAAGGTTTTTATCTAAGTAGAAACGTGAACAACGTATAGACAACCTGCGCAACCATCTGTCGCTGAATTATTTCCTGTCATTGCTACCCACTGCCCGGCCCGGCAGGTCCGCGCCGTCGCCAGATGAGCCGCCCCGCTCCTACCCCGCCGGCACTGCACTCAGCGGCTTGATTTGGCTTCTGAATCTGCGGACCAGGCCGCCCTGCTGAAACAAAAAAAAGCCCCTAGCGCAACGCTAGGGGCTTTCGCAGAGAAGGAGGGATTCGAACCCCCGGACCTGTTACAGTCAGCGGTTTTCAAGACCGCCGCAATCGACCACTCTGCCACTTCTCTAGAAAAATAAAATGGTAAAACGGCAACTTGGCGAAGAGTGGAAGCCACTTCACCAAGGCACTATTTCACCATTTCGCAGAGAGGGGGGGATTCGAACCCCCGATACCCTTGCAGGTATAACGGATTTCGAATCCGTCGCATTCGACCACTCTGCCACCTCTCTAAAGGTCCCAAATTGAGTGGTTGGGGCTGCAAAATTAGGCAGAAAATGGGAATGCGGAAGAGCCGGCGCCGAATTTTCTTGATTTTTCTGCTAGGTGCCTCACTATCAATTCCTCATTTTTTTTCAGGCTTGCTTGGGCATTACCTCCAGCCGGCCCGTTACGGCGTCGATGCTCACGTTGACTTCGAAGCCGATAATGAGCGTCATGCACACAAACTCCAGCCACACCATGAAGCCCACCAGCGCCCCGATGGAGCCGTAGAAGTGGTTGTAGGAGTTGAAGATGCGCACGTAGAGCGTGAACAGAAACGACACCAGGAAGATGAGCAGCGTGGCCACCAGGGCCCCGGTCGAAATGAAGGGCCACTTGTCGTGCACCGGCGGCACGAAGTAATAGATAACGCAGGTAGTGGTGAGAAACAGGCCGATGAGCGAGCCGTAGCGCAGCACCAGAATCATGAATTCGGTGGAGCTTTCGGGCACGATTTCGTAGAACACCAGCCCATCGATGATGAAGGTGCCGAAGAAGATGCCCGCGATGGCAATCACCAAAATGAGGGCTAGCGCAAAGGTGAGGCCGGTGGCTATCAGACGCTTATGCAAGTAGCCGCGGTGCTTAAACCAGGGGTATTTTTTCTCAAACGCATCGAGCAGGGCCATAATGCCGTTGCTGGACAGCACCAGGGCCGATACAAACCCGAAGGAGAGCAGGCCGCCGTGCGGAATGCGCACAATGTCCTCGATGGTGCCCGCCGTGGCCGAGTACAGCTCGTGGGGCATGATGTCGGCCAGGAACTGGAGAATGTCCACGTCCAGATTGGGCACCGGGATGTACGGGATGAGCGTGAACAGGAAAATAATGGTCGGAAACAGGGCCAGCGTGAGGTTGAAGGCCATGTAGGCGGCGCGCTTTTCGAGCGAGTCGAGGCGCAGCTCGTGCAGCACGCGCTCGCCCACCTCATATACCGAGATGCGGCCCCCGCGCATGCGCTGGCGCTTGCCCCACGCCATAAGCGTGCGGTAGGCGCGGTGGCGGCGCACATCGGGCAGCATAGCGCGGCGGCGGGCGGGAGGAGCGAGCATTAAATGAGGCTGAAGACTAAAGCAGTACTAAAGAACGTCATGCTGAACGAAGTGAAGCATCTCACTCGCTCCGCTAGGGTTGCTAATCTACCGATTTGAGCGAGATGCTTCACTTCGTTCAGCATGACGTTCTAGTTTTCTTGTTCGTTCCTAGTTTCACTTACCAAACGCGGCCGGGGCGGGCGCCTCGCCGGGCGTGGCGCGGCCGGGGCCTAGCGGACTGTCGCCCTCACCTTCGGCGAAATACGGGGCTAGCTTCTGGCGCACGCTGTCGGGGATGGGCACGGGGCGGCCGGTGGCGGTGCTCACAAATACCATGAGGGTGTAGCCTTCGGTGAGCAGCTCGCCGGCCTCGTTGCGAATTTCGTACTCGAATTTCACCCGCGAGCCTTCGGCCAGTTCGCGCAGCAGCACGCGAATGGTGAGCAGGTCGTCGTAGCGGGCGGGGCGGCGGAAGCGGGTGTGCAGCTCGCCCACCGGCATGCCTACCCCCTGCCCTTCCAGGTCTTTGTAGCGAATGCCCAGCTCCCGAAACGATTCGGTGCGGGCTACCTCAAAATACGCCGCGTAGTTGCCGTGATAGACGTAGCCCATCTGGTCGGTTTCGGCGTAGCGCACGCGGATTTGAATATCGGATTGGTACATAAGAACTTATAAATGACGTTATAAAACGTCTGTCATGCTGACGAAGGAAGCATCTTATCAGGTTTGCCAGGCAGCTGCTCTACCCTGACAAGATGCTTCCTTCGTCAGCATGACAGACGTGAGGAACACGAAGAACAGGTCCTAGCGAATGCCCGCCCGCGTGAGCGCCGCCTGGTAGCGGCGGGCATTCACGAGGTGCTGGGCCTGGGTGGCGGCGAAGGCGTGGTAGCCGCTGAAATCGTCCTTGGCACAGAAGTAGAGGTAATCGTTTTGCTCGGGGTGCAGCACGGCGTTGAGGCTGGCGATGCTAGGCAGGTCGATGGGGCCGGGCGGCAGGCCAGCGTACTTATAGGTGTTGTAGGGCGAATCTTTTTGCAGGTGCACGTTGAGCACGCGCTTGATGCCGAAGTCGCCGTTGGCGAATACTACGGTGGGGTCGGCTTGCAGCTTCATGCCGCGCTTGAGGCGGTTGAGGTACACCCCGGCAATGCGGGGGCGCTCGTCGGCGTGCTGCTGCTGCTCGGCCTCCACAATACTGGCTAGGGTACTCACTTGCACGCGGGTCAGGCCTAGCTTCTGGCGGGCTTCGTCGCGCTCGGGCGTCCAGAATTTCTCATACTCGGTTTTCATGCGCTGCATGAGGTTCTGGGCCGAAGTATTCCAGTACAGCTCGTAAGTGTTGGGGATGAACATCGAGAGTACCGTAGTGGTGTCGAAGCCCAGGCTCTTGGTGTAGCTAGGGCTGCTGAGCAGCGAATCAATCTGCCGGGGCTTGGCGTCGATTTGCTTGCTGAGCTTGGTGGCCAGCTCGCGGCGCAGGCGCACGTTGGTGAAGGTGAGCTTGAGCGGCGTTTGGCGGCCCGACTTCAGCAGGTTGATTACCTGGCGATTGGTCATGCCGGTTTTTAGCTCGTAGCGGCCGGGCTTCACGGCGCCGGGCTTGTTGTAGCCCATGAGCTTGCCTACGAAGTGCAGCGAGAGCGGGTCAATCACCACTTTTTCGCCCTCGGCCCGCACGTTTTCTACCGCTACCAGAGCCTTCTGCCAGTCGTCGCCCCGGTGGATGTAGGCAAACGCGGGCTTGTCGCGGGTGTCGATGTTGGTGGTGTAGAAAATCTGGAAGAAATAATACGAGAAGCATACCAGCAGCAGGCCGATAATCACGCTCACGGTGGCAAAGCGGTTGCGGCGCTTGATGGAATCAGCCCGGTACTCGATAGCGGACTTTTTGACAGGTTCAGACATGGAGCAGGGAATAAGGACTTCAAAATTAACTCCGCCCTGCCCTACCAACGCGGCCGGCCTAAACAACTGGCGGCGCTTTTGCTTATAACCCCCAACCGAAAGCCGGCCAGCCGCCCAAAACCGCCGGCCGTAGTACCTTTCCCGCCCCAACGGGCCGCCCCCACTGGCCCATCGTTATTCATTATCCCTTTTTCTGCCCTATGGCCGCTACCCTGCTCCGCATCCATCCTGATAACCCGCCCCAAAACCGCATTCTGCAAGTAGTAGAAGTGCTGCGCAAAGGCGGGCTTATTATTTACCCCACCGATACGGTTTATGGCATTGGCTGCGATATCAACAACGCGAAAGCGGTTGAGAAGCTGTGCCGCATCAAAGGCTTGAAGCCCGAAAAAGCTAATCTGAGCTTTATCTGCCACGATTTGTCGCACATCAGCGATTACGCGCACGGCATCACTACGCCGGTGTTTAAGGTGATTAAAAAGGCGCTGCCGGGTCCGTTTACGTTCATTTTCGAGGCTAGCCCCAACGCCCCGCGCTACGGCGGCGTGAAGCGCAGCACGGTGGGCATCCGGGTGCCCGATAACCAGATTGTGCGCCAGATTGTGAAGGAATTCGGCACGCCCATCGTGAGCACCTCGGTGCGCGAAAGCGAGGAGACGCTGGAAGAATACGTGACCGACCCCGACCTGATTTTTGAAAAATACCGCTCGCTCGTCGACCTCGTCATCGACGGCGGCTTCGGTGGCAACGAGCCCAGCACCATCGTGGATTGCACCAACGATGACTTCGAGCTGGTGCGCCAGGGCTTGGGCGATATTGAGCAGTTTTTGTAAAAAAGCTCCCTGGCAAACGCGAAACGGCCGGCTGCGAGCATTCGCAGCCGGCCGTTTCGCGTTTCAGCCTACTGGTGCGCCGGGCGCGTGTGTTTCCAGCGGCGGTGCGTCCAGAGGTACTGCTCGGGATAGGCGCGAATATCGGCCTCCAGTTGGCGCACAAAGGCCTCGGTGGCTGGGAAGCGCTCCAGCGCATCCAGCGACTTGGCACCCGCGCTGATTTCCTCGCCCTGCGGCAGCTGCACAAAGCGCGCCTCGTAGTAGCCGCGCCGCACCCGCCGAACGCCCACGTACAGCACGTCGCAGTCGAACTGCACGGCCAGCCGGTCGGCGCTGGTGTAAAAGCCGGCTTCGCGGTTGAGAAAGTCAGTCCAGTACGGGCGGTCGTCGGGGCCGGCCGCCTGGTCGATGAGCAGGCTCAGCTCCTGGCCCTGGCCCCGGTAGCGCACCAAGTGCCGGAACGTGCCGAGCATAGGCACCGCGCCCGCCCCTAGCCGGGTGCGCAGGCGCAGCGTAAACTGCTCGAAAAACTTATTGTTCAGCAGCTTATACACGCCCGTTATCTGCCCCGGAAATAGCAGGGCCGCGCCGCCGAGTATCCACTCCCAGTTGCCCATGTGCGAGCCCAGCACCAGCACCTGCCGGCCAGCGGCCAGGGGGGCACCGAGCACTTCGGGGTTGCTGAAGCGCATACGGCGCTTCAGTTCCTCGGCGCTGATGCTGGCCAGCTTCAGAATCTCGACCATTACCTGCGCGAAGTGCCAGTAAAACTGCCGGGTAATGCGGCGTATTTCGGCCTCCGTCTTAGCCGGGAAAGCGTGGCGCAGGTTATCGAGCACCACTTTTTCGCGGTAGTGCACCACGTAGGCCAGCAGCCAGTAGATGAGCCGGGCAAAGCCGTGCAGTACCGTGAGAGGCAGGTGGGCTAGCCCCAGCAGCAGGGCCGTAAGCAGGCGGTAGTACCAGGGCAGGGCAGCGGGCTGGCTCATCGGGGCACGGCGGCCCCGGCGGGGGCATAGTCGGTGAGGCTACGCTCGCCGGTTTGGCGCTGGGTGGCTACTACTTTTTTGGTGGCCGCGTCGCGGGCCTCAATGGTAAGCGTAAAATGCCCGGCCGGAATAGGGCCCAGCGGCAGCTGGCCCACAATGGGCGTGGGCCGGCCGCCCTGGGTGGTCACGAGCGGCGCGTCGGCATCGGCGGCGGTGCCATCGTCGGCGGCCAGGTGGTAGTGCAGGCGCACCGAGCGGCCGGCGGGCACCGCATTCAACTCGGTGTAGAAGAAGACGTTATCGGCACCCCGGCCGTAGTAGCCGCCCGCCGCCCGCGTGAGCAGGTAGCCCCCACGGTTGAAGACGCTTTCGGCGCTGGCCTTGGCCGCGGGCTTGGCCAGAAATACTAAATCGCTGAACGCCGGCCCGGTGGGGGCCGCCAGCACCAGGGGCTGCTCCACAGTAGTTTCGCCGTTGGCACTCTTGTACTGGTCGCGGATGCGGCCGCGCAGCGTGTAAGTGCCATCGGGCAGGGCCACGCGCTTGAGGAAGCTAAGTGGGTTTTTGATGGCAATGGTGGTATCGCTGAGCACGGGCGGCTTCAGCGTCACGGTTTCGTGCCAGGCCGCTGTGCCATCGGCTTTCAGAATATCTAAATCGACCACCGCCGACGACTGAAACGAGCGGGGCGCCCGCTGCCGGTAGGTGAGCGGCTGGGTGGGCACCGTCACGGAAATCTCCACCTCGCCACCCTTCTGCACCTGGTCGAGGTTGCGGAATTTGGCCACTTGCAAAATGAGTTGCGGCGGGCCGGCCTGGGCGGTGGTTACTGCAAAAAACAGCGGAAAAAGCAAATTTTTCATTCTTACTAGTTTACATTGCATATCGGCGCTGCCAGTCAATTTGTGGCAGTTGAATCCGTGACTCCGGGTCGCCGTTCCATTCAACAACTAAACCAACTTTCTGCATAGTATCCTGCACTTGCTGGCCTATCACCCTCTTGGTATCCGCTTCATTATCAAGGCTACTGAAGGCTAGCCACAGCCCCATGCCATTCACGGCCCGCTCCAAGTCTTGGCCATGATAAAAGCAATAACCTTTTGTTAGCTCCGACGGGTATTTGGCCAATACTTCGTCTACGCTATCCAAGCCGTCGGACATTGTATACCCGGCATTTTGCAAGCAAATGATACCCAGCCGCTCTAAAGTAGCAAAGGCTTGGGCGAGTCGGTCACAATCTGTTGGGGCAGGCCAGGTAGCTTCGGCTCGCTGCTTAGTAGCAAACTCCCGAGCTATCAAACTCTTCAGCAGCAATTCGTCGACTTCCTCCGCTTCGTCTTTCAATTGCTCAGCTAGCATATCAGCTACTTCGGAGACTGAGTAAAAGCCCGACCAAACCCAGACGTGAATGGCAGCAGCATAATCTTCTGTTACGTCGTCCATATAGGCTATCAAGCACTCAGCTACTACCGCGGCTGAGGCTACAAAGTAACGTACTGCCGCTACCTTGCGGCCATGTCCGTTGTCCTTACCGAGTTGCACTACCTGCCCTCGATTCCCTATTTCCAGCAAGTACTAGGGGCCGAAAAGCTCTTGCTCGACGCCCACGAGCACTACCACAAGCAGACCTACCGCAACCGGGCGCTCATCCTCACGGCGCAGGGCCCGCAGCCCCTCACGGTGCCGGTAGTGGATGGCGCGCGCTCCGAGAAAATCCGCACCAGCGAGATTGAAATCGACTACCGCCAGAACTGGATGCACCGCCATTTTCGCACCCTGCAAACCGCCTACGGCGCCTCGCCGTATTTTGGGTACTACGCTGATTATTTGCAGGATATTTACACCCAGAAGCCCGCCAGGCTCTGGGAATTAAATCTAACTTTTTTGCAGTTGCTACTGCGCTGCCTGCGCTGGCCACTGCCCACCGAATCTACTACAGAGTATCTGGCGCCGGCTAGCCTGCCTCCTACTCTACTCGACCGGCGCGACTTCCTGACACCCAAAAATGCCCTAGCCGGGGCCGGACCTGACAGTCCGTCGCAACGACCGTATTCGCAGGTTTTTGGTATCGCATTTGTACCAGGGCTAAGCGTGTTGGATTTGTTGTTTATGCAAGGGCCGGCCGCCGGACAGTTTTTATAGGACAGGCGCTTAGCCAATTTTAATTTGTCCGAACCTTCGCCCGCGGGCGCTTGTTTTTCTCATAATCCGCTTTCCTTTACGTATCGTTGTAGCGCAACTATTCGGGCCGTTTTCGGTACAGCTACTATCTGCGTCTTATTTCTATCTTGCTTGCATGGAAGCTAAATTTTCAAACCGCGTCAAGGAGGTTATTTCCTTGAGCCGGGAGGAGGCCATCCGGCTCGGCCACGACTACATTGGCACCGAGCACCTGCTGCTGGGCATGATTCGCGAGGGCGAAGGCACGGCCCTCGGCCTGCTCAAAAAGCTCGGCGTGGCCACCGATGAGCTGAAGTTTGCCCTGGAGCAAGCCACGCGCAACACGGCCTCCACCCAGGGCACCAGCATCACCGGCTCGATTCCGCTGACCAAGCAGACCGAGAAGGTGCTGAAAATCACCTACCTCGAAGCCAAGATTTTCAAGTCGGAAATCATCGGCACCGAGCACCTGCTCCTCTCGATTCTGCGCGATGAGGACAACATTTCTTCTCAAATTCTTTCCAAATTCAACGTGAACTACGAAACCGTGCGCGACTCGCTCGACTACCACGGCGCCGCTCCGAACACCAGCCCCAAGGCTGGCCCGGAGGCTGACGACGATGATGACCGCCTCTTTGGCCAGGGCCAGGGCGGGGCTGGCCGCGGCCAGGGTGCCCAGGGTGGCGCCGCTGGCGCTGGTGCCAAGCGGGCCGGTGAGAAATCGCGTACTCCGGTGCTCGATAACTTCGGCCGCGACCTTACCAAGCTAGCCGAAGAAGATAAGCTCGACCCCATCGTGGGCCGCGAAAAAGAGATTGAGCGCGTGGCCCAGGTACTGAGCCGCCGCAAAAAGAATAACCCGATTCTCATTGGTGAGCCGGGCGTTGGTAAAACGGCCATTGCCGAGGGCCTGGCCCTGCGCATCATCCAGAAAAAGGTAAGCCGCGTGCTGTTCAACAAGCGCGTAGTGACCCTCGATTTGGCTTCGCTGGTGGCGGGCACCAAGTACCGCGGCCAGTTCGAAGAGCGCATGAAGGCTGTGATGAACGAGTTGGAAAAGTCGCCCGACGTGATTCTGTTCATTGACGAGCTGCACACCATTGTGGGCGCCGGCGGGGCTAGCGGCTCGCTCGATGCCAGCAACATGTTTAAGCCGGCCCTGGCCCGCGGCGAGATTCAATGCATCGGCGCTACTACGCTGGACGAGTACCGCCAGTACATCGAGAAGGATGGCGCGCTGGCCCGTCGTTTCCAGATGGTGATGGTGGACCCCACCACGCCCGAGGAAACGATTGAGATTCTGCACAACATCAAGGACAAGTACCAGGACCACCACCACGTGGTGTACACCGACAAGGCCATTGAGCAGTGCGTGAAGCTGAGCGACCGCTACATGAGCGACCGCTTCCTGCCGGATAAAGCCATTGACATCCTCGATGAGGCCGGTGCCCGCGTGCACATCAACAACATTGTGGTGCCGGAGGATATTCTCAAGCTCGAAGAGCAGATTGAGAATATCAAGACGGAGAAAAACCGCGTGGTGAAATCGCAGAAATACGAGGAAGCTGCCAAGCTCCGCGACACCGAGAAAAAGCTGTTGGAGCAGCTCGACTCGGCTAAGAAGAGCTGGGAAGACGAGACCAAGAAGAAGCGTTACACGGTGAAAGAGGAAAACGTGGCCGAGGTAATCGCCATGATGACCGGCATTCCCGTGAACCGCGTGGCCCAGAACGAAGGCGAGAAATTGCTGAACATGGGCCAGGAGCTGAAGGGCAAGGTAATCGGCCAGGACAAGGCCATTGCCCAGCTCGTGAAAGCTATTCAGCGCACCCGGGTGGGCCTGAAGGACCCGAAGAAGCCGATTGGCTCGTTCGTATTCCTCGGCCCGACTGGTGTGGGTAAAACGGAGCTAGCCAAGGTGTTGGCTACTTACCTCTTCGACAAGGAAGACGCCTTGGTGCGCGTGGACATGTCGGAGTACATGGAAAAATTCAGCGTATCGCGCCTGGTGGGCGCGCCTCCCGGCTACGTGGGCTACGAAGAGGGCGGCCAGCTGACGGAGAAAATCCGCCGCAAGCCGTACTCGGTTATCCTGCTCGATGAGATTGAGAAGGCGCACCCGGATGTGTATAACCTGCTGCTGCAAGTGCTGGACGACGGTATTCTGACCGACGGCCTCGGCCGCAAGGTAGACTTCCGCAACACCATCATCATCATGACCTCGAACATAGGGGCGCGTGACTTGCAGGACTTCGGCGCGGGCATCGGCTTCGGCACGAAGGCTCGCAACGAGAACATGGACGAGATTACGAAGGGCACCATTACCAACGCCTTGAAAAAGACGTTTTCGCCCGAGTTCCTCAACCGTTTGGACGATGTGGTAGTCTTCAACTCGCTGGAGAAGAAAGACATTCACAAGATTATCGACATCAGCCTCAGCAAGCTGCTGGCCCGCGTGCTCACGCTCGGCTACAAAGTGGAGCTGACCGAGAAAGCAAAGGACTTCGTGGCCGACAAAGGCTACGACCCCAAGTACGGCGCTCGCCCGCTGAACCGGGCTATTCAGAAGTACATTGAAGACCCGATTGCCGAGGAAATCCTGAAAGCGCAGCTGCTGCACGGCGACGTCATCACGGCCGACCACGAGGATGGCAAGGATGAGCTGACGTTCAGCATTGCCAAGAGCGACGAGAAGCCGAACCTGGCCAGCGACGAGCGGCCGGAGGAAGCCCCCTCG
Source organism: Hymenobacter cheonanensis (assembly GCF_030581075.1). Lineage (GTDB taxonomy): Bacteria > Bacteroidota > Bacteroidia > Cytophagales > Hymenobacteraceae > Hymenobacter. The sequence continues at coordinate 58,301 of NZ_JAUQSW010000007.1, read as the reverse complement.
GAGCCCGAGAGCGGCGAAACGAAATAAGTAAGGTTATCAGATGAAAAAGGCCGGTTCCGCAGTGCGGGACCGGCCTTTTGCCTGGCATATATGCGGCAGCTACCCGACGGCTGGGAGCTGGCAAGCGCCGCTTCAAACATAAAAAGACCGGCTTCGCAGGACGAGGCCGGTCTTTCCGCTTTCATAGCTCGAGGATTCTTCGTCCTCTTTCTCCTCGCTAGGAGTAGTATTGCCTTGCGTTTAGTTGCATAGCTGCCCATGACCCGCCAAGTATTTTTTGCGGCGGCCCTGGCCGCTGGGCTGGCTTTGGTGCCGGTGTTGTACGTGCAGTTTATCTGGCCCTCAGTGCTGGGCTACGTGCCCATGCACTACACCAGCGCCGGGGTTGCCGGTCACTTTGTAGAGCGCACGTGGCTGCGCGACATTAGCTGGCTGCCGGGGCTGGCGTGGGTGGCACTCACGTTTTTGCCGCAGGTACAAGATGGGCAAAAGCCTGTTTTGGAGCAGCTCGCGCCAGCGCCGCACCCGGCTGTGGTAGTGGGCAGCCTGGCGCTGGCTATCGCAGCTATTGTATACCGCAGCGCCCACGCCAGCCGGGCAGCGCCCGGGCTGGGGCCCGTGCCTGAGCTGGCGCCGGCCCGCTAGCCGCCCTGCTTGCTGCTGCCGCTCTTGGTGTCGTCGTTCTGGATGGATTTGCGCTGCTTGCCGGCGCCGGCCTGCCCGAAGCGGTAGCTGAAATTGAGCCGGAACGAGCGCTGGTAGGCCCGGTACTCGCTATGCTCGGTAAAGAGCGGCGTGGTGGTGGTGTTGCGGTAAGCCCAGTAGGCGTTGAAGGGGCTGCCGAAGTTGAGGGTCAGGTCGGCCTTTTCGCCCAGCAGCGTTTTCTTCACCCCTAGCTGGTAGTAGAGGTTGGCCGGGCCAGTGCCCTGAATGTCGGGCATGGGCGTGCTGGCAAACGCGAAGCCCTGCACCGTGAAGCCCTTGTTCAGCTTATACGAGGTGTTGACGTTGATGCCCGCCGCGAAGCCCCGGCGCTCGATGCCCAGCGCGGGTGAGCTGCGCACCACGTACTGCACGTCGGGGCCGGCGCTAAGGTCCCACTTGGGCAAGGGCTTGGCCGAGAGGTACACGTTGAACTGGTAAAAGGTATTGGCGGCCACGTTGGCGAAGGTTTGGGCGGCCACGCTAGGGTCGGGCGTTACGCTGGCGGGCAGCGGCACGGGTGGGTTGGGATTGGTGGTGAGGTAGCGAATCTGCTCGATGGCGTTGCCGGTATGGCGCACCGAAAGCGCGGCATTCAGGGTCGTTGTCTTAACGGTGGTGCTGTAGGCCAGCTCGTATGAGTCGGTAAACTCGGGGCTCAGCAGCGAGTTGCCGAAGGAAATATTCTTGGCATCGGAGCGGTCCACGAACGGGTTGAGGTAGTCGATATAGGGCCGCGTGATGCGCCGGCTGTAGGCAAAGCGCAGGCTGGTAGCGTCGCTGAACGCATAGCGGGCGCTGCCGTTGGGCAGCAGCGAGAGGTAGCTGGGCAGCGACACCTCGGCGCTGCCCGCGCCAAAGCGGGCCAGCACCTCGGTGCGCTCGATGCGGGTGCCGAGGCTGCCGGTCAGCTTCTTGCCCGCGCTGAAGGAGTAGATGGCGTAAGCCGCCTGCACATTCTGCGCATACGTAAAATCCGTCACGCGGCGCCCGTCGGGCGTCAGGCTAGGGCCATACATGGTGCGCAGGGTATCGACGGTGGCCTGCGAGCCGGTGCGCCGGAAAATGGCTTTCAGGCCCAGCTCCAGGGTGCGCTTGTCGCCGAAGGGCTGGGTGAAATCGGTTTGCAGCGTTACCTCGTGGCCGGGAGTGCGGCCCCGGCTGCGCTCCCGGTAGCTGGCCAGGCTTTGCTCCAGAGCAGTGTAGGAATTGGCATACTGGTCGAAGTCGTAGCCGAAGGTGCCGCTGTTGAGCGCGTACTGCCCTAGCACGCTCCACTCCTTGCGGGCCGTGGCAAAGGTGCGGGTATAGGTGCCGGTACCCTCCACGTTCAGCCCGCTAAAAACGCTTTTGGTAGCGCGGGTAAAAAGCTGATTATTTGCCGGGTTAACGTTGATGTATTGGTTTACCAGGTCCTGGGTCGAATTGCCGCCGTAGCCATTCACCGAGCCGGCCAGCGAAATGCTGTGATGCTCGGCGGGGTCGTAGTCGAGGCCCACCGTGCCGTAGTACCAGCCGCCCAGGTTGTGGTTGCTCGAGCTTTGGCGCAGCGTATCGGGCACGGCCGCCGCGTAGCCGATGCGCTCGCGGCTCGACTGACCTGGGTTGTACCACGCCCCGGCGTTGGCCGAGGAAGTGAAGCCGATTTTGCCCTTCTTGAAATTGAGGGCCGAGTTAAAATTGGTGTTGCGGTTGCCGCTGGCTAGCCCCACGCGGCCGTTCAGGCCCTGGTCTACACCTTTTTTCAGCACTATGTTGATGATGCCGGCCGTGCCCTCGCCATCGTACTTGGCCGAGGGCGTGGTGATGATTTCGACGCTCTTAATCTGCTCGGCCGGAATGCTTTTCAGGGCCTCGGCCAGGTTGCGGGCCAGCGTGGGCGAAGGCTTGTTATTGACGAGCACCTTGAAATTGGCCGAGCCGCGCATCTTCACGTTGCCGTCGCCATCCACGGCCAGCAGCGGGGCCTTGCGCAGCACATCCTGGGCGGTGCCGCCGGCGTTGCTCACGTCCTGGTCGGCGTTGTATACGAGGCGGTCAGGCTTTACCTCCACCACTGGCTTGGTGCCGATAACCACCGCCTCGCCCAGCGCCTGGGCGGCGGTGGGTAGCAGCAGCGTGCCCACTGCCGTGGGGCCGGTGCCCACCACCACGGGGCGGGTGCGGGTGCCGTAGCCCACATAGCTGGCCCGCAGCCGGAAGCTGCCCGCCGCCAGCTTGGTAAGGGCAAAGTGCCCTTGGTCGTCGGCGGCCACCCCGGTAAGGGGCTTGTCGCCGGTGGGCGGCAGCAGCACCACCGTGGCGTAGGCCACCGGCTGGCGGCCCAGCGAGTCGAGCACCGTGCCGGTGAGCGCGCCGGTGGCGGGCACCGCCGGGGCTGCTGCGGGCGCTTGGGCCAGCGCCGCCGTGGGGGCTAGGCTCGCGGTAAAAAACAGGCATACCAGCCACTGGATAGTCGTTTTCATAAATAAATAGGATGAGCGCCGCACGGCTAGCCCTATGGATGCGCTGGCCAGCCCGGTAGTTGCGTATTAAGATGAAGATTTTGTGGAGCGACGCCCAGCCCGTCGGCCGGCGCGGGAATTCGTCATCGGGCAGGCACCTTGTTTTTAAGTCCACTAGCCCATGTAAGCGCGGCGGGCATTCGGCAGGCTAGGTCGCTAGGGGCAGCTACTTGTGCAGGGCTTCGTAGCCCATGCCCAGGCCGGCGGTGCTGCCGGTAATCCGGAAAGCCAGGCGGGCCTGGCGCTCGCCCAGGTTGCGCACCAGCGCCGTTGAGCCAGCGCCGAAGGCTAGCTCGGCCCGCTGGCCGGGCTCCAGACTACCCCGCTCCTGCACGACACCGGTGGGCCAGCGCTCGGCCACACTTACTGGCACGGGGCCAACATTGTGGGCCGCCACCCGAAACGCCCCGTGCTGCCCCCCGCCCAGCACAAACTGCTTGCCGGGATCGATGAGCGTTTGGGAAATGATTGGACCGCAGACGGCAAGCAGCCCGAGGCTGCCCAGCAGGGCGGTGGCAAGGAGGGTACGCATGGCAGGCAGCGGAAGAGAGTGAAACAACGTTCCAAAGGTCCTCGGGCTGGCTGCGCGTTGCGCTCCAGGTCATTATCTGGGCCGTCCCAACTTATGATTTGGGCCGCGCTACTTCGCTGGGCGCCTGGCCCAGCAGCTTCTTAAACACGCGGTTAAACGTTGATTTTGAGTTAAATCCGCTTTCCAGCGCCACGCCTACCAGCGAGTAGTGCGCCAGGCGCGGGTCGGCTAGCTTGCGGCGGGCCTCGTGCACCCGGTAGGTGTTCACGAAGTCGTTGAAGTTCTGCCCGCAGCCCGCGTTAATGACTTTGGACAGCACGTTGGGCGTGGTGCGCAGGCGCTGAGCCAGCTCCGTCAGCGTAAGCTCGGGCTCCAGCCAGGGTTGCTCGGTAGCCATGAGGGCTAGCAGCTTATCGCGCCAGGGCAGCAGCTCGGGCGGCAAGGCTGCGGGCGCGGTGGGTTCAGCAAGCAGCGGTTGAGATGCGCCCGGCCCGCCGGCTGCTAAATCCGGCACGTCGTTGGGTTCGCCGCCTGGCGCTTCTGCCAACCACGATGCGCCATCGGGTTTACTGCCGGGCGTGGGGGCTGCATCGGGCTCGAAGCGCAGCGGGCTGGTAGCCGCCGCGTAATTGGCCTGCAGGCCCACCACAATAAGCCCGTAGATGAGCACGCCGCGCAGGGCAAACAGGTACCAGGCGGCATCGTAGCTCAGGTCAAACAAGTAGTTGAGCACCGAGCCCACTAGCCCCAGCGCCAGCACCAAGGCCTGCAGCACCAGCAGCTGCCGCAGCCCGGCAAAGCGCAGGCGCTCGGGGTCGGAGAAATTGTCGTTGAGGTAGTGGGCGTAGCGGCGATAGTCGGCCAGCATGCGCAGGCCATAGCCTACCAGCAGGGCCACGGCCAGCCAGTTGAGGGGCGCAAACAAGGTGTCGCGCCAGGTGGCCGCCGCCCCTTTGGTACCATAGAAGTCGGGCAGCGCCTCGTGGTGCAGCCCACGCCGCCAGCCCAGGTCGAGCAGGGCCACGCCCGCAAACAGTGCCACCTGCCCTAGCCCCGGCAGCAGGTGCCCCCAGGCGCGCGGCCCCAGCCGAAACTCCTGGTTGGTGAGGCTGCGGAAATACAGGTAGTAGCCCGGCCCCATAAGCAGGCTAAGCTGCCAGGGCACGTAAAACATGACGGTGGAGTAGCCATCGTGGCTGTCGAACCAGCCGGCGTAGCCCAGCATCCACTGGCTCACGATGAGCGTGGGCAGCAGCAATAGCAGCGCCAGCAGGGCATCGGGGGTGCTGCCGCGCCGCCACGCCCGCCCCAGCAGCCACAGCGTGGCCACCGCACCGGGCAGCACAAAAGGCAGTAGCAACGAGCTGCGCGGGCCAAAGGCAAACAACATGCAGCGAAAGTACGGCGCGGGGCCGGGCGGCCGATGTAGGCCCCTGGTGTAGCTTTGGGGCACTTCCCTATTGATAGTTATGAACATCCTGCGCCACGTCGACCTGACCCGCGTTTTCTTTGTCGACATTGAAACCGTGCCGGGCTGCGCCACCCACGCCGAGCTGCCGCCCGCCCACCAGCCGCTGTGGCAGAAGTTTTGCGAGAAGCGCCACGCCAAGGAGCTGGCCGATGGCCAGACCCACGCCGAATTATTCGCCAACGGCGGCCTCTACGCCGAGTTTGGCAAGGTGGTGTGCATTTCGGTGGGCTACTTCCGGCTGCTGAAGGATGAGACGCTGGAGTTTCGCACCAAGTCGTTTGCCGACGACGATGAGTGCGAGGTGCTGCGCAGCTTCGGGCAATTTTTGCAGCGCTACGCGCCCTACGGCCCCGCCCGCTACGCCAAGCTCGAAACGGCCGGGCCCGACGGCAGCTTTCTCTGCGCCCACAACGGCCGCGAGTTCGACTACGGCTACCTGGGGCGGCGCATGCTCATCTGCGGGCAGGAAATTCCGCCCATGCTCGACGTGGCCGGCCACCGCCCCTGGGACCTGCCCCATCTGCTCGACACGATGGAACTGTGGAAGTTTGGCGACAATAAGGGCCACATTTCGCTGCCGCTGCTGGCGGGCGTGTTCGGCATCCCGTCGCCCAAAGACGACATCGACGGCTCGCAGGTGGCGCAGGTGTATTGGGAAGAAAAGGACCTGGCCCGCATTGTGGCCTATTGCGAGAAGGACGTGCTAACCACCGCCCGCATCTTTTTGCACTATACTGGCAAAAAAGATTTGTGGCCCGTAGTGCAGCTCACCCAAACGCCCTGGGCGCCCCGGCCCGTGGCCGTGGGCTAGCCCCCAGGCCCCGCCATGCGCCTGCCCAAGCCCTTGGCCGAGCGGCGGCTCGGCGTGCTCAACTTCGCCGTTATCGTACTGTCGGTGTATGTGTTGGCGGCGCTGTTTGCCAGCACCATGTTTCGGCTGCCGCCCGAAACTGCGCACCTGCTCGGCCTGGCCGACAACGCCGTGTGCGGTTTTTTTCTGCTTGAGTTCAGCGTGCGCTTTTACCGCGCCAAAAGCAAGCTGGCGTTTCTCAAATGGGGCTGGGTAGACCTGGTGGCCAGCGTGCCGCAGGTGGGCTGGCTGCGGGCCGGGCGCACCCTGCGGCTGGTGCGGCTGCTGCGCATTTTGTGGGCCTTCCGCTCGACCAAGCACTTGCTGCACCACCTGTTTCGGAGCCGGGTGCAGGGCACATTTGCGGCGGCGGCGCTGGTGGCGGCGCTCCTGGTGGTGTTTTCGTCCATCGCCATTCTGCAGGTCGAAACCCGGCCCGACAGCAACATTAAAACGGCCGAGGATGCCCTGTGGTGGGCCTACTCGACGATTACCACCGTGGGCTACGGCGACAAATACCCCGTAACCGGGGCCGGCCGCCTCATTGCGGCGGCGCTTATGACGGTGGGCGTGGGGCTGTTTGGCACGTTCACCGGGTTTTTGGCCTCGTGGTTTGTGCAGGCCCGCCAGCCCGAGGCAGCCAGCCCACCGCAGGTGCCCGACGAACCCAGCTAGCCTTTGCGGAGCGCCTCACAACCCCAGCTCGGAGCCAGTATAGTGGGCTTCCTCAATAACTTGCACGCCGCCGCACCCGTGGCCTGCCGGCGCCGGCGCGCCGGTACGTTGGCCGGCTTGTATATCCTATGACAAACCCCTTCTTTCGTTGGCTGCCGCTGCTAGGACTGGCACTGGTGGCGGGGCTGGCCGTGTGGCTGGTGCAGCCGCCGCGCCCGGTGCCCGCCACGGCGCCCGCCACCGAGTTTTCGGCCTACCGGGCCCGGCCCGATTTGGTGGCCGTGGCCGGCCAGCCCCACCCGCTGGGCTCCGGGGCCAATGCCCAGGTGCGCGACTACCTGCTGAGCCGCTGCCGCGAGCTAGGCCTGGCCGCCAGCGTGCAGGACCTGAGCCTGGTAACCGCTGACCAAGGCCCCCTCACCGCTGCGCGGGTGCAGAATGTGGTGGCCCGCCTGCCCGGCCGGCAGCCCGGCGGCCCGGCCGTGCTGGTGCTGGCCCACTACGACTCGCAGCCTCACGCCCCCGGCGCCGGCGACGACGGTGCCGGCGTGGCCGCCATGCTCGAAACCATCCGGGCCCTGCGCGCCGGGCCGCCCCTGGCCAACGACGTTATCTGGCTGTTTACCGATGGCGAAGAGGCCGGCCTGCTGGGTGCCCGCGCCTACGCCGCCGACACGGCCCGCCTGCGCCGCGAAGTGGGCGTGGCCCTCAACTTTGAGGGGCGCGGCAACGCCGGCCCCAGCCTCACCTTTGAGGTGAGCCCGCAAAATGGCTGGGTAATGCGCGAGTACGCGCGGGCGGCACCCTACCCCATCGCGTCGTCGCTGTTTTACGAAGCCTATCGGCACCTGCCCAACAATACCGACTTCACGCCGCTGCGCCAGGCAGGCATCACGGGGCTGAACTTTGCCTTCGTCGACGGCCACCCCTACTACCACAGCCCGGCCGACACGCCTGCCCACCTCGACCTGGGCTCGCTGCAGCACCACGGCTCGTACATGCTGAGCCTGGTGCGGCACTTCGGCAACATCCCGCTCATCCACACCAAGGGGCCCGACGAAACATTTTTCAACCCCCTGGGCGCCTGGCTGGTGCATTACCCCGCCGCCTGGAACCTATGGCTTACCCAGCTCACTATCAGCCTCATTGTGCTGACCCTGGTGCTGGCCTACGTGCGGGGCCAGCTGAGCGCGGGCAGCCTGCTGGGCGGGGCGCTGGGCTGGCTGGGCGGCGTGGCCCTGCTGCTACTAGGCGGCTGGGGCCTGCTGGCGCTAGTGGCCCGGCTCTATCCGCAATACGGTATTTTTTACGACCGCGCTTCTTACAATGCCTTGGCTTACCAAGGGGCGCTGCTGGCGCTGGGGCTAGCCGCCTTCACGGCCTACTACGGCTGGCTGAGCCGCTTTTTGCGGCCGGGGTCGCTGCTGGGGGGCGTGCTGCTGGTGCTGGCTTTGCTGCTGGGGGTGTTGCAGTGGCAGGCACCCTCGTCGGCGTTTTTGCTGGCGTGGCCACTGCTGGCTACCGTGCTGGCCTGGGGCGTGCGGCTGCGCCGGGTGGCCAGCCCCACCCGGCAGCCCGCCAGCAGCCCGGTCGAGTGGCTGCTGGCCCTGCCCGCCGTGGCGCTGCTGGCGCCGACTATCTACCTGCTGCTGGTCATCTTTGGGCTTAATGTGCTGGCGCTGGTAGCCTTGCTTTTCCTGGCAATACTGCTGGGGCTGCTGCTGCCCGTGCTGCTGCCGGTGCTGCGCCCGGCGGTGGGCCCCAACCGGCCGCCGGCCACCAACTGGCTGCTGCCCGGCCTGGCCCTGGCCGAGGTGCTGATGGCGCTGCTCATCGGCCACCTGGGCCGGCAGCCCACGGCCAATCAGCCCCAGCAAACGCACTTGTACTATACCCTCGATGCGGCGCACGGCCAGGCCTACTGGTTGTCGTCGGCCCCTAGCCCCGATGCCTGGACGCGCCAGGTATTTACCCGGCCGAAGGTGGCACCGCTACCCGCGCTCTTCCCGCAATCGGCCGGTCCGGTGCTGCACCAGGCGGCGCCCGTGCTGCCGCTAGCCCCGGCCAGCCTCACGGTGCTGGCCGACCAGGTGGTGGCCGGCCAGCGCCGGCTGCGCCTGCGCCTGCTGCCCGGCCGCACCGAGGTAAGCAGCTTCACGCTGCGCATTGGCCAGGCTGCCCGGCTGCGCTCGGTGCGCGTGGCCGACGAGCTAACGCCCGCCGCCAGCCTGCACCCCGAAGCCGGCGAGGTGAGCCTGCTGTTTCTGGCACCGCGCGCCGATGGCGAAGACCTGACGCTGGAGCTGGCCGGGGCTGGGCCGGTGCCGGTCGTCGTGACTACCCGCACGCTGGGCCTGCCCGGCACCCTGGCGCCTGCGCTGCCTTCCACGGTGGTGCCAGCCCCGGGCTACAACAGCTTTACTACCCAGGTACGCCAGGAATTCTCACTGTAAGCACTTGGTAGTTTACCAGTTATCATCGGCCGCTTTGCCGCTTACTTTTTGCCGAATGCTGCTGGCCTGCTGGCGGCCGCTGCGGTAAACGGCGTCGATGGTCGATTGCAGCACCGGGCGCGGGTAGCCCTTGTCGTCGAAGGTGAGGGCGTTGGGCGTGAGGTAGTTCTCGATGGGCGTAACGGCGCCCTGGCCCTTGCCGCCGTCGAAGGCAAAATCGGTAACCTGGTAGCGGAAGCGCCCCGGCTTTACCTGAATGATGATGGTGCGCCACAGCGGCACCTGCACGTTGGCCCCCAGCATATTCTGCATTACAAGCTCACTGGTTTTGCCGGTGAGCGTGCCGCTGGCGGCATCGGCCTGCTCCAGCACGGGCTGCACGGCGCCGGGCGCCGTGGCAAACCACTCTTTGGCGCGGGCATACAGCTGGGCCTGGCTAGCCCCCGGCACCTGCACCACCGCCCGAAACGAAACCTTGCCGGTGGCCGAATCTACGGGCAGCGGGTTTACCCAGCCGTGCAGCTTGGGCAGTTTCAGCTGGGTTTGGGCGGCGGCCGGCAGGCCCGCGCCGAGCAGCGCTACGGCAACTAATACGTATTTCATAAGCAGGTTTTACGCGAGGCCCGGCGGGCTAGTTGGTGCCCGGCCGGGCGGCCGGGCTAGCCCGCCGGCCGCCCGGCCAGTGCCAAACTCGGGCCAATTACTACTTATTGCCCACAAAAAAGGGCCGCAGCTTTTCAGCCACGGCCCTTTTAGCAACTGCTGCTCGCTGGTTAGTTCAGCGACGCTACGTCGATGACGAAGCGGTACTTCACGTCGCCTTTCAGCATGCGCTCGTAGGCCTCGTTGATGTGCTGGATATCGATTACCTCGATGTCCGACATGATGTTGTGCGCGGCGCAGAAGTCAAGCATTTCCTGCGTTTCGGCAATGCCGCCAATGAGCGAGCCAGCCACGCGGCGGCGCTTGCTGATGAGGTTGAAGGCGTGCAGGTGCGGCGCCTCGCTGGGTACCCCTAGCAGAATCATGGTGCCATCGAGGCGCAGCAGGTTCACGTAGGCGCCGAGGTCAATCTGGGCCGAGATGGTGTTGATGATGAAGTCGAAATAGTTGCCTACCGACTTAAACTGGTCTTTGTCGCTGGTTACCACAAACTTGTGGGCACCCAGTGCTTTGGCGTCGGCCTCTTTGCCGGCCGAGGTGCTGAGTACCGTTACTTCGGCACCCAGGGCCACGGCAAACTTCACGGCCATGTGGCCCAGGCCGCCCAGGCCCATTACGGCTACGCGGTGGCCGGGGCCCACCTTCCACTGGCGCAGGGGCGAGTAGGTGGTGATGCCGGCGCACAGCAGCGGGGCCACGCGGGCCAGGTCGAGCTTCTCGCTCACCTTGAGGGTGTATTTCTCATCCACCACAATGCTTTGCGAGTAGCCGCCGTAGGTGGGCTTGCCGGTCTTGATTTCGCGGCTGTTGTAGGTGCCAATCATGCCGGTAGTTTCGCAGTATTGCTCCAAGCCTTCTTTGCACGACGAGCACTCGCGGCACGAATCGACCATGCAGCCCACGCCGGCCAGGTCGCCTACTTTGAAGTTCTTCACGTGGTCGCCCACGGCCGACACGCGGCCCACAATTTCGTGGCCGGGCACCATCGGAAAAATCGAGCCGCCCCACTCATCGCGAATCTGGTGCAGGTCGGAGTGGCACACGCCGCAGAACAGGATGTCAATCTGCACGTCGTGGGCGCCGGGCGCGCGGCGCTCCAGCTGGAAGGGTTCGAGGGGAATATTGGCGGCGGGGGCCGCATACGCTTTCGTAGCAGACATACTAGGGGTTGGTTTGGTTGAAATGGACTTACGAAAACGCCGCCGCGCCCCCAAGGGGTTGCGGCGGCGCTGGCGGCTAAGTGCGGGGTTAACTCCCGGCCCCGGGCTTTGTTTGGGCCGGTGCGGCGGGGTGGGCCAGTGCTTCGGCCACCAGCCGGCGCATACGGGCCAGCGACTGGTGGCCGAAGCGCCGCTGCAACATGCGCCCTAACAACTTGAAGCCCAGCCAGTAAAACGGATTGCGAATATGCCCCGGCTGCGACATGGCCTGGATGCGAAACTGCACCGCGCCGGTTGCCAGATTTTTGTGCACCGAGAAGTTTATCTGGCCTTTCTCGAAGTGGCCCTCCAGGGTGCGGTAGCCGTAGCCCCACACCCGCTCGGGGCCGGCGGGGCTAGCCTGGGCCGCCGCGTCCACGACATCGACCACGCGCACGCCGAAGTAAAAGTTGAATACCAGAAAGTGCGCCCGCAGCACCATAATGCGCTTGTCCAGGGGCTGGCCAGGGTCGAAGTAGCCGGTAATGAGGTCGGGCGGCGGAAAGGCGTAGCGGCGCATTACTACCTGGGCCGCCGCAAACGAGCCGGCTTCGGCGGGTGGGCCGGGGGCCTCGGCGGGTAGGTCGGCCACGTAGTGGTCAATGCGCCAGCCCGTGGCCGACGAGTATTCGTGCACCTGCTCGTAGTCGTAGTTGACCCGGGCGTGGGCATAGGCGGCGAGTAAGGCTCGGTACTGCTCCCAGGCGGGGGCGGAGGTGGCCGGGCTACTCATGGGCTAGCTGCTGCGTGGTGGTGCCATTGGGGGTGCGGCGGGTGGTTTCGACCGTGACGGGGCCTAGCGCCTGGCCGCCGCTGGTCTGGGCCACGCGCTCGCAAAACTCAACCCAGGTGGCTTCCTGCATCAGCTTGCCGCCGCCCAGCGTGTCGTAGGCAAAGGCCACCAGGCCATCGCGCGAGCGGGCCAGCGAGTGAATTTCGAAGCGCAACGCATCGGCCCGGCCATCGAGCGGGTGCACCTCGAAGCGGATGCGCCCGGCCTCGGGGTGGCCTTCGAGGGTCAGCAGCTCAAAAAACGTGGGGCCCACGGCCGTCACGCGCACGCTGCCGTTCCAGGGCCCAAAAATCCTGATGTGAAACTCGTCGCCCTCGCGCAGGCTGCCCTCCTGGCCACGAGTACGCTCAAAATCGGCCAGCAGGCCCGGCGAGAAGCCCGGCACATCGGCCTGCACCGCCGCCATCAGTTGCGCGGGCGTGAGGCGCGGCCGCTCCAGGTCGATATAATAGCGGCGCTCCAGCTCCGGGCCGCTGCCCTGGGCAGCCGGCTGGGCGGCGGTTGAATGCTCGGACATTTTTTTGAGTTAGGAATTAAAAGTTAGGAGTTAGGAGTTGCCGGCTGCGAAATGGCGCGTTGCGTTGCCCCAGACTCTCATTGCTTTTACGCTGCTTACGTAGCCTAGCCAAAAAGAAAAGCGTAGGTACGCCACCAATTGTCTCCCGGCCACCAACTCCTAACTTTTAATTCCTAACTCATAACTAAAAATATGGCCTACTATCGCCCGCCCGGCCCCTCGCCCGACCCCGCCCTGGTGCGCAGCCTCACCGAGCAGCAGCACGCGCTGCGCCAGCGCGTGCGGGCCGAGCCGTTGGCCCGCGAGCCCCGGCTTATTGCGGGCTGCGACTCGTCGTTTCCGACGCCCGACACGATTTTGTCCGTATTTGTAGTGCTGAAATTTCCGTCGTTGGAGCTGGTAGAAAAGGTCTATAATTACGGCCCCGTTACCATGCCTTACGTGCCGGGCTTTTTGTCTTTTCGGGAGGCGCCCAACGTTATTCAGGCCTTTGCCAAGCTCGAAAACAAGCCCGACGTAATTATGGTGGATGGCCACGGCATTGCGCACCCGCGCCGGGTGGGCATTGCCGCGCACCTCGGCGTGCTGCTCGACTGGCCCACTTTCGGCGTAGCCAAGCAAAAGCTGACGGGTACTTACCAGGAGCCAGCGCCCGAAAAAGGCAGTAGTACGCCCCTGCTGGATGCTAAAACGGGCGAGCTAATCGGCGAGGTCATCCGCAGCAAAGACAAGGTGCTGCCGCTCTTCGTGAGCCCCGGCCACCGCTGCAACCAGGCCACGGCCACGCGCCTCACCCTAGCCTGCCTGCGCGGCTACAAGCTGCCCGAGCCCACCCGGCTAGCCGACCACTGGGCCGAAGAATTCAAGAAAGAGGTGCGCTAAAGTCTTTACGCCGCCGTTGCTAACGGCCTTGAATTTCTTTTAGTTGGCCGGGCTATGGCTTTCAGAAAGCCCGGGTTTATCTTTGATTAATTTGCCTGCGGGCAAAGAAATATTCCTAGGTTGCTTAGCACATTCCGGAGCCTGACCCACCCTGTTTTCTGCAATTTCCGCATTTGGCTCTATGTCCAAACTTTATTCTTTTGCTTTTTACTGCCTGCTAGCCTGCGCCTGGGCAGCCACGCCGGCGGCGGGCCAGGCGCCCGCGCCCGGCCCGCGCGTTTGCGCCACCCCGCAGGCCGATGCCTGGCAGCAAGCGGCCCTCAAGCGGCAGCTACCCGGCTACAGCGCCGCCAAGCGGGCTAGCACAGTGGCCCCGGGGGCGCTGCGCGCGGCAGCCGCCACCTACACGCTGCCGGTGGTGGTGCACGTCATTCACAACGGCGAGGCCGTGGGCACGGGCACCAACATCAGCCAGGCGCAGGTGCAGTCGCAGCTCGATGTACTGAACGAGGACTACCGTAACCTGAATGCCGACGGCGCGCTGGTGCCTGGCGTGTTTCAGCCGCTGCGGGCCGATGCCCAGTTTCAGTTTGTGCTGGCTGCCCGCGACCCTAGTGGTGCGCCGATGGCCGAGCCGGGCATCGACCGCGTGGACCGCACGGCCAAGGGCTTCTCGGCCCCGCCCTACTCGCTGAGCTATGCCGAAACGACCATCAAGCCGGGCACCGACTGGAACCCCGACCAGTACCTCAATATTTGGGTGATGAACCTGGGCGGCGGGGTGCTGGGCTACGCGCAGTTTCCGGACAACACGGCCGGCCTGGGCGGCCTGAGCCCGCTGGGCGGCATGGCGGCTACCGACGGCGTGGTGATTTTGTACTCGGCCTTCGGGCGGGTGGGCACGCTCAGCAGCACCTACAACAAGGGCCGCACCCTCACCCACGAGCTGGGCCACTGGCTGGGGCTGCTACACGTGTGGGGCGATGCCGACTGCGGCAACGACTACTGCGCCGACACGCCCACCCAGCAAACCGGCAACTACGGCTGCCCCACGTTTCCGCACATCACGTGCTCGAACGGCCCGAGCGGCGACATGTTCATGAACTACCTCGACTACGTGGATGATGCCTGCATGGCCATGTTTTCGGGTAATCAGAAGGACCGGATGCAGGCCGTATTTGCCGCTAACACGCCGCGCCGCGGGGTACTCCTCACCTCGCCGGCTTTGTGCACCACTACGCTGGTGGCCACGGCCACCAACAGTGGCGCCACCTGCGCCGGCAACCCCGTGCGCCTGACGGCCACTGGCCCGGCCGGCGTAAGCTACGCCTGGCACGGCCCCAATGGCTACGTGAGCACCGAGCAAAACCCCACGCTGCCCAGCGTGAGCCTGATGACGGCGGGCGTGTACACCGTCACGGTATCGAACAGCAGCGGGGCCTGCCCCGGCACGGCCAGCACCACCGTGGTAGTAAGCCCGGCGCCGCCCAGGCCCACGCTAGCCCGCTCGGCCACGGCGGTGTGCCCGGGCACGGCGGTTACGCTGTCGGCCACCATTCCGGCCGCGGGCAGCCTGCCCAGCGAGGACTTCAACGGCACCGCTCCGGGCTGGACCATCGGCAATGCGGGCCTGGCCAGCACGGCCTGGCAGTACCGGCCGGCACCCTTCAGCTATTCCAGCGCCTATGTGGAGCTGAGTAGCTACTCGCTCAATGGCAGCCGCTTTGCCCTGGCCAACTCCGATATCGGCGGGGCCAACTCAACCACCAATACCACGTTGGTTTCGCCGGTGTTCAGCACCGTGGGCTACAGCACGCTGCAAGTTGCCTTTCAGCAATACTACCGCAACGACCCCGGCGACCTGGCCACGGTCGAGATATCGACCGATGGCGGCACTACCTGGGCGCCGGTAGCTACTTATATTGATGGCCAGGGCACTTCGTCGCGGCCGGCTAGCTCCCTTATCAACCTCAATGCCTATGTGAGCCAGCCTAGCGTGCAGCTGCGCTGGCACTATATGGCCACCTGGGCGTATTTCTGGGCCATCGATAACGTGGCCGTGACGGGCACCCCGGCGCCCTTTACCTACGCCTGGAGCCTGGTGAGCGGCAATG
Source organism: Hymenobacter cheonanensis (assembly GCF_030581075.1). Lineage (GTDB taxonomy): Bacteria > Bacteroidota > Bacteroidia > Cytophagales > Hymenobacteraceae > Hymenobacter. The sequence goes on along the minus strand of NZ_JAUQSW010000007.1, from coordinate 42,946 downwards.
GCCTGCCGGCTACCGCCGCCGGGCCCACCCTCACCGTGAGCCCCACGCAAAGCTCTGTCTACCGCGTTACGGTGAGCAGCCCGAGCTTCGTCTGCACCACAAGCGACACGATTGGGGTGCGGCTGGCAGCACCCGTATGGAGCGGCGCGGCGGGCAACGGCAACTGGTTCGACGCCGCCAACTGGCTGAGCGGCTGCGTGCCCACCCGCGCTACCGACGCCGTTATTCCGGCGGGCCTAAGCACGCCCTACCCTACCCTGGCGGGCGGCACGGCCGAGGTACGCACCCTCACGCAGCAGGGCAGCCTGACCCTGGCGGCGGGCGAATTGGCTTTGTATGGCGACTACGCCGGCACCGGCGCCCTCACCCAAACCGGCGGCGCCGTGGCTACGCGCGGGGCCGCGGCCCAAACCTTGCGCCCCAGCAGCTACCAGACGTTACTTATTGCCGGCACCGGCCCCAAAACGATTGGAGCGGCCACCATTGGCAGCAGCCTTACGCTGGCGGGCCCCGTGCTCAGCACCGGCCCGGCCACGCTCACACTGGCCCCCACGGCCACGCTCACCGAAACCGACGCTAGCTACGTGCTGGGCAAAGTGCAAACCGCCCGCACCCTGGGCACCACGCCCGATAGCTTTGGCGGGCTGGGCCTGCTTATTGCGGCGGCTAGCCCCCCCGGCCCCACCACGGTGGTGCGCACCACCGGCCAGCCGCAGGGCGTGGGCCCGGCCAGCAGCATCAGCCGGTATTTTGATATCACGGCCGCCACCGGCCGCAGCCTGCCGGGCGCCACCCTCAGCCAGCAATACGCTGTGCATGAGCTTAATAGCCTGCCCGAGAGCCAACTGACGATGTTCCGCTCGGCCGATGCCGGCGCCACCTGGACCAACGAGGGCGCCACCCAGCGCGACGCCGCCGCCCACCTCGTGCGCCGCGCCTACGTCACGGACCTCAATGGCCGCTGGACGCTTGCCAGCGCCGCCAGCCCGCCCACGCCGGCCGCCAGCGCCTACGCCATCAATGCCTTCCCGGTGCCCTTCGGCGCCGATGGCTTGTCGATACAGGTAACGACGGCCACGGCCGGCCCGCTCAGCGCTAAGCTCTACGACGTGCTGGGCCGCCTGCTCTACGACCAGGCGCTGGCCTCAGTCGAGGTGGGCACCAGCACCCTCACGCTGCCCGGCTCGGGGCAGCTGGCCCCCGCCAAGTATATCCTCGTGGTGCAGCAGGGCGGCCAAACGGCCCGCCTCACCGTGGTGCGCCAGTAAGGCTAGCCCCTACTAAACGAAAAAGGCCCGCTCCTGGCAGAGCGGGCCTTTTTGCTGGAAGCCTATTGCGCTAGAAAAGAAGCGCTTCTGCCTTGCTCTTTCTAAAAACGCTGGCTCGTTGGGCGCACCTTGTCGTAGCTCCGCGCTCACTGCCTGCTGTCGAAGCAATACGGCCGCCGCTTGGTACGGGCTAGCGCCTGGATAGCCTAGGCCAACGGGCGGCGGCGCCAATTGTGCTACCTGGGTAGCATATAAACAACCAAGGTGAACTTTCCGACCCGCCCTTTTAGGGGGCTGGCAATGCGCTCAGCGAGCGGAAATGCAGCACGTTTGCCGGCTTGGCGCAGGCTCGTTTGCTCGTTGACCAAGTCGTGCATCACGACAACGAAAAGCGTCGTCATTCGGCCCTGAAGCAGCTAAGTCCCTACTAAGCCCAGCCGTAAGCGAAAGGCCCAGCCGAAAAATCCGAGCGGGGCCTTTGCCTTATCCCGGTCAACGACCAGCCGGCTGAGCTACCAGCACGAAGGCTGGGAGTACTACCTGTTAAAACCCATACATCCCCCCCGAAACGGAAAGCTGCTCGCCCGTAATCCAAGCGGCCTCGTCGGAAGCCAGGAATACGACGGCTTTCGCAATATCGGCGGGCTGCCCCCGGCGACCCAGCGGGGTCTTCGCAATAAACATCGTTTCGTAGTCGCTGCCCGCCGTAACCCCCGCGCTGGCCGCCCCTTCAGTTGCCGTCGCGCCCGGCAAAATAGAATTGACCCGGATGTTTTTGGCCCCTAGCTCTTTTGACAACGAAATTGTGAGGGCATCCAAGGCCGCTTTCGTGGCCGAGTACAATGAGACGCCCGCCATCGGCGTTTTGCTGGCCCCCGAACTGATATTGATGATGTTGCCGCCCTTTTCGCTAAACAGGCTCAACGCGGCCCGGATAGTGAGAATGGGCCCTAACACATTGACGTTGAAATGCTGATGAAACGATTCGACCGAGGCCTGGTCAATGGGCAGGAATTGCTGATAAACCGCGTTGTTGACCAAAATATCGAGGGTGCCAAACGCCGCCTTGGTTTCGGCAAACAGGCGGCTGACATCGGCTTCGTTCGACACATCGGCCTGCACCGCAATGGCCGTGCCGCCGTTGTCGGTGATGGCGCGTACCACCTTATCCGCTCCCGCTTTACTGGCGGCATAATTCACGACCACGCTAGCCCCTTCGGCGGCGAAATAGGTCGCGATGGCCGCGCCGATTCCTTTCGAGGCCCCGGTTACAATGGCTACTTTATTCTTGAGCTTGCTCATCTTCTGGTTCAGTTAAAAAATTGAGCTGCAAAGCTAGAATCACAAGGTTACTTTTGGTAACTTTGTATCCGAAAGTAACAGTAACCCCGAGGTAACCCAGTAACATTATGGAGTGCATTCCCCAGCAGTTTGAAGAGAATAAACGAGCCATGCGGGCCGTCCAGGATTCGATGGACGTGCTGAACGGCAAATGGAAAATTGCCATCATCTCCTCGATTTGCTGCTACCACAAAAGACGGTTTTCGGACATGTTGGCTGATATAGCGGGCATCTCCAACAAGATGCTGAGCAAGGAATTGAAAGAGCTGGAAATCAATCAGCTGGTCACGCGCACCGTATTGGATACCCAGCCCATAACCGTGGAGTATGAGCTGACGGAACACGGCAAAACGCTCAAAACCATCATCGACAACCTGGTGGAGTGGGGCATCGCGCATCACGAAAAAATATTCGCGAAATAGCGCCCCTGCCACTTCCTAAACCTGCCCGGCGAGCACGACTTCTGCGACCAGCCCCAGCCAGCCGAAATCCGTTTGCCAGGAAGTTGGTTGCCGCCTAGCTGCTGCCGGCTGGACCCTGGCGGGGCTGAGCCGGCAGTTATTCGCCGCTCTATTACCCCTAACGCACTACCGGCCGTTTGCAATCAGTAAACGGCCGGTAGATGGCTTGCTTCGCCGGGGCCGCCCACCCGCCCTGCCTCTGCCTTAGGCGTACCGCATGGCAGAGCCGCCATCGGCCAGCACCTCGCTGCCCAGCATGAAGGAGGAATCTTCCGATGCTAAAAACACGGCGACCCGGCCCATCTCGCGGGGCTGCCCAATGCGCTTGAGCGGAATCGACTCTACGAAACCGGCCTTGACCTGGGCGGCGACCTCGGCCGGCAACCCGAATTTGCCGAACACCGGCGTGTCGGTAGAGCCGGGACTGAGCACGTTGACGCGGATGTTGCGGTCGAGCAAATCCAGGGAGAACGAGCGGGCGAAAGAGATGACGCCGGCCTTGGCCGCCGAATAGGCCGCTAGCCCCGCCGACCCCTGATGAGCCGAATTGGACGCCACCAGCACGATGGACGAGCCGTCGTGCATGTGCGGCAAGGCCTTTTGCACCGTGAAGAAGACGCTTTTCAGGTTCAGGTCTACTGCCCGCTGAAAGTCGTCTTCCGTGGCGCTGGCCACCGAAACCGCCGTGCCCACGCCAATGGCCCCGCCCGCGCTCACAACCAGCGTGTCGAACTTGCCGAACTTGTCGGCCGCGGCCTGGAACACGCGCTCCAAATCCGCGAGCTGGGTCACATCGCCCTGGAGGGCGATGAAGTCGTTGCCCAGTACTTGAGCCGAGGCGTCGAGCGTTTCGCGGTTGCGGCCGACGATGGCCCCTTTGGCGCCTTCATTCTTGAATTCCTGCGCAATGCCGAAGCCAATGCCACTGTTGCCGCCAGTGATGACGGCTACTTTGCCTTGTAGTTTCATAAGATAAAAATTGAATGAGTAGGGCAGTGGACACCGCCCCCTTGGTTGAACTGCCTGGCGTTGAAACCAGCGCGGAATACAAGAGCCAGCAGCACGTATATTCGCTTGCTTTTTGCAAGTACAAAGGTAGACCATTAAACTTGCTAATTGCAAGTAAAATTTATTTTCCGCGTAATGAAACCGCTCAAACAGCGTTCGGCCTGTGCCCTGAGTTCCTCGCTCGACATTCTGGGTGACAAATGGACCCTCTTGATACTGAGAGACATGCTCTTCATCGGCAAGTCTTCCTACGGGGAGTTTGCGCAGTCCGAAGAAAAAATGGCCACCAACATTCTGGCCGACCGGCTAGCCCTGCTGGAGTGCCAGGGCATCGTGACCAAGACCGTGGCGGCGGATAAAAAATCGAAGTTCATCTACCGCCTCACCGAGAAAGGGCTGGACCTGGCCCCGCTGATGGGGGAGTTCATTTTGTGGGGCCACAAGCACTGCGCTAACGTCCTGGATACGGCCTTAATGCTGGAATTGCGCCAGGACCAGGCCGGCACCATCCGCAAGTACCAGGAGCTGGCCCGGGCCGCCGCGCGGCCAGCTGCCACACTATAAACCAGGTCGTACGCACACTTCGCCGGGCGCAACCGGGTTAGGTGGCGACTGCGGCCACGGGGTAAATACGGCACCTTACGTGCTTTAAAACATTACTTTTTGCTTCATCACGCCCGGCCCGGCGGCCAGTGAAGGAAAAGCCGCAGCCGCTAGGGCACCAGCTTGAGGTTCAGGCGCGAGTGACTGGCATAGCCTGGATAATCCGGGCCAACGCCCGGCGCAGCCTCCAATTTGGCTAATTCAAACAGTTTCCTGGCTAAATGCCGCCCGCAGGCCGGCCAGCGACTCGCCCGCCGCGGCGGGCAGGCCTAGCAGCCGCGCCACGGCCGCGTACACCACGCCCGGGCCGGCAGCGGCTAGTATACCCTGGTCGGCGGCCGCCTGGGTGGTTTTGCTCAGCTTATTGCCCGCCGCATCGGTGAGTAGGTAGTGGTGAAAAAACTGAATGCGCGCCGGGTTGAAGGCACTCGTTTCGGGTAGCTGGGCCGCTAGCCACAGCTGGGCGGCCGTGCTGGGTAGCAGGTCCAGCCCCCGCACGATGAGCGTGGTGCCCAGCCGCAAATCATCGACCACCGAGGCTAGCTGATAGGCTGCTACCGCGTCTTTTTTGCGCACTACAAAGCCGGGCATTTCGATGGCCAGCGGCACGCGCAGCACGCCCTGGCAGCCATCGGCCCACGTAATGGTGGTGCCCGTGGGTACCCGCGCCCGCCACGCCACGCCCGGCGTGCTTAAGGGCACCACGGCCTCGCCCGCGCCGCCCGTGCGCGAGCGCAGACTGCCATACACGAGGCCCGGCCGCTGGGCCAGCCGCCGCAGCACCTGGTTGTAGGCGGGCAGGTGCAGCAGCTGCGAGTAGTGCCGCAAAAAGTCGTCGGGGCTGCTAGGCCCGTGGTCATAATCCAAGCCTAGCCAGTCGATTACCCGAAAAATATTCTCCAGGTAGGGGCGTCGCAGCCGGGCGCGGTCGAGGTCGTCGATGCGCAGGTGCAGCGTGCCACCGGCCCGGCGCACCAGCAGCCAGGTAAGCACAAAGTTGACGGCGTTGCCCAGGTGCAGGTAGCCGCTGGGCGTAGGGGCCAGCCGGCCCACCACGGCCGGGGGCAGCGCTACGCCAGCACTATCCACGGCTCGCCCTGCGCGTGCGCCCGCAACTCGCCGAAGCTTTCCAGCGCCAAGCCGTGCCGGGCAAATACGGCCTGGGCGGCGGCCTCGGCGGCGCCGGGCTCTACGCACACCAGCAGGCCACCCGAAGTTTGGGGGTCGCAGAGGTAAAACTTCTGCTCGTCGGTAAGCGGGCCCACTTTGTGGCCGTAGCTCTGGAAGTTGCGCACCGTGCCGCCCGGCACCGCGCCTTGCAGCAGGTAGCGCTCGGCCTCGGCCAGGCGCGGCACCTGCCAGTAGTTGAGAATGGCCTGCACGCCGCTGCCCTCGCACACCTCGGCCAGGTGCCCGAGCAAGCCAAAGCCCGTGATGTCGGTCATGGCCCGCACGCCGGCAATCTCACCCAGGTCGGCCCCTATTTTATTGAGCTGGCGCATTTGGGCGGGAGCCACGTCGGCGTCTTCGGGGCGCAGTATCTCACGCTTCTGGGCCGTGGTGAGAATGCCCACCCCTAGCGGCTTGGTGAGGTAGAGGCGGCAGCCGATGGTAGCCGTGTCATTGCGCTTCAGATTAGCTTCGCTCACCAGGCCCGTCACGGCCAGCCCAAAAATGGGCTCGGGCGAGTCGATGCTGTGGCCGCCGGCCAGCGGAATGCCGGCCTCGGCGCAAATGGCGCGGGCACCTTCCGTTACGCGGGCGGCCACTTCGGGCGGCAGCTTATCGATGGGCCAGCCCAGCACGGCAATGGCCAGCAGCGGCCGCCCGCCCATGGCGTACACGTCGGAAATAGCATTGGCCGAGGCGATGCGCCCGAAGTCGAAGGCATCATCGACGATGGGCATAAAAAAATCGGTGGTGCTGATAACGCACTGCCCGGCCTGATTAGGCAGGCGGTACACGGCCGCGTCGTCGCGCGAGCCGTTGCCCACTAGCAGGTTGTCGTAGTTGGGCTGCGGCAGGCTGCTGTGCAGGATTTTATCGAGCACGCTAGGCGCAATTTTGCAGCCGCAGCCCGCGCCGTGGCTGTACTGCGTGAGGCGAATCTTGTCGAGGTCGGTCGGGGTCATGAGAGGTGGCTAGCGACAGTTAAAAATTCCAGGCGGCATGTTGCAGCACTACCCGGTACTCGTCGGGGTCGACAAAGGTGAGACCCTGGCGGTCCCAATAGCTATTGTGGGCCGGCACCGGGTGGTAGCCGTGGGCGCGCATCCGGGCTACGGCCGCTTCCCACTCGGCACGCTCGGGCAAATAAAACACCAGCAGGTTTTCGGCCGTGGGTGCGGGCGGCACCACGTGGCCGGCCTGCTGCGTAAACTCCAGGTGATACGGCGCCTGCGGGTGCCCGAGCATCAGCCCGTCGAACCCATCGTGGCCGGTAAAGGTATACAGTTCGGATAAGCCCAGGCCGTCGACGTAAAAATGATGCAGGGCAGCCAGGTTATTGGTGGGCCGGGCCACCCGCAGTGTCGGAATCATGGTTTGCCGGAGTAGTTACTACCGCTAACTGATTGCCCTGGCTAGCCGCCAGCACCAGCGTCGCGTTGGCCGCCGCGTCGGTAGTGGCGGCGGGCACAGTGGTAGCGGGCCGGTCGGCTAGCCCGTAGCCGTAAGTTTTATCATAATAAGCTAGCACTAGCTCTACCATGCGCGGCATGTCGCCGTCGGCGATGGCGCCGAGCGCTTCTTTGGTAACGAGGCCGCCGAGGCGCTTGCGCAGGCGCAGCACGGCCGAGGCCAGCCCGCCCGCGTCGTGGCGGCCATAGTCGGCGGCCAGGTACTGCACGCGGGCTTCGCTATGCACATCTATCACCACCAGGGGCGCGGCGCGCATTTGCTCAAAAAATGCATTCGGGATGCCCAGGCTGCCGATGGTGCGGCTCTCATCTTCGACCCAAATGGGCCGGTCGGTGGGCAGCCTGGCCAGGGCGGCGGCCAGGTCGTTCTCAAACTGCTCCTGGGTGGGCTGCGGCGGCTGGCCCAGCGCCCCAAACGATGAGCCCAGGTGGTTGGCCAGCTTTTCGAGGTCCAGCACGGGCTCACCGCGCTGGGCCAGCGCGTGCAGCACGGCCGTTTTGCCGCTGCCGGTGTAGCCGCCCAGCACCCGCAGCTGGCGCGGGCGGGCAAACTCGGCCAGCGCCCAGCGGCGGTAATCCTTGTAGCCCTTATCCAGCAAGTTGACGTGGAAGCCGGCCAGCTCCAGCAGCCACAGCACGGCGCCGCTGCGCATGCCGCCGCGCCAGCAGTGCAGGCGCACCTCCTGGCCGGGGGCTAGCTTCTGGGCCTGCTCCACCATGGCGCGCATCTTGGGGCCAAAAAAATCGAGGCCTAGCAGCACGGCCTTTTCCGGGTTTACCTGCTTGTAGGTAGTACCGATGCGCGCCCGCTCCTCATCGGTGAAAAGCGGCAGGCTCAGCGCGCCCGGAATGTGGCCTTGCGCGTACTCGGCCGGGGCGCGCACGTCGAGGATGGGGCCGGCGGCGGTGTCGAGAAAATCGGTTATCGGGTGGCGGGGCATGGCGGGGTATTAGAAGTCAAACTTACGCGCTCCGGCGCCGGGCGGGTGCGCGCCGGGCGCCGGCCGGCCCGGCAACTGGCAGGCTAGCCCACGCTTTTTAGCTGAACTCCTTGCCCACCTTCCCCACGCGGGCAGTAAGTTTGCAGCTAATTCGCGGTAAACTCACCGGGCTTCCGGCCGGTTTGCCGTGCGCTTTCGCTAATGCTGACAGCTTTTCTCGTCTTTTTTCCGCTGGCCGCCGCCCTGCTCCTTCACTTTGCCAAAGGCGCCGCGGCCCGCGCCCTGGCCCTGGGGGCATCCTTCCTCGAACTAGCCGTTGCCGTGTTTGCGGCCATTGCCTACGCCCGCAATGGGCCAAGCGGCTTCGACCTCAACCTGAGCTGGATACCTTCGGCGGGCATCAATTTTCACCTTGGTATTGATGGCCTGAGCTTGTGCCTGGTGCTGCTCACGGCTACGCTGGTGCCCATTATCCTGGCCACGGCGTTCCGCCACGAAGAGTACGAGAACCCCGGCGCCTTCTACGCCCTGGTGCTGTTTATGCAAACCGGCCTGCTCGGGGTATTCACGTCGCTCGATGCCTTTGTGTTTTACTTCTTCTGGGAAGTGGCCCTGATTCCGATTTATTTCCTGGCCGGCGCCTGGAGCCGCTCCGAGCGCCGTATCCCGATTACGTTCAAGTTCTTCCTGTACACCATTATCGGCTCGCTGTTCATGCTGGCCGGCTTTGTGTACCTGTATCTGCAAACCGGCCCGGGCGCTGGCTCGCTGGCCGCGCACTCCTCCGATATTCAGGCGTTTTACGCCGCTGGCAAGCAGCTAGGGGCCTCGGAGCAGTCGTGGGTGTTCTGGCTCATTTTCGCCGCCTTCGCGGTGAAGATGCCGATTTTCCCCTTCCACACCTGGCAGCCCGATACCTATACCGAGTCGCCGGCCCCGGCTACCATGCTGCTCTCGGGCATCATGCTGAAAATGGGCATCTACGGCTGCCTGCGCTGGCTCTTGCCGGTGGTGCCGCTAGGGGTCAGCCAGTGGCAGCAGCTGGTGATGGTGCTCGCCATTATCGGCATTATCTACGGTGCTATTATTGCCATTCGGCAGCGCGATATGAAGCGGCTCATTGCCTACTCGTCGCTCTCGCACGTGGGCCTGATGATTGCTGGCGTGTTCTCGCTCAAGGCCATCGGCCTGCAAGGCGCGGTGGTGCAGATGCTGGCCCACGGCGTAAACGTGGTGGGCATGTTCCTGGTGGCCGACGCCATTGAGCGCCGCACCGGCACCCGCGATTTGGCCGACCTCGGCGGCCTCACCCGCCGCACGCCGCTGCTGAGCGTATGCTTTCTGGTAATGCTGCTGAGCACCGTAGCGCTGCCCCTCACGGGCGGTTTCGTGGGCGAGTTTCTGCTGCTAGCGGGGGTGTACGAGTTCAATATGTGGGCCGGCGCCGTGGCGGGCCTCACCATTATTTTCTCGGCCGTGTACCTGCTGCGCATGTATCAGCGCGCCATGCTCGGGCCCGATTCAGCTTATTCCGACACCATTACCGACCTCAACGGCAAGGAGTTGTTCATGTTCGTGCCGCTCATCGCGCTGGTGTTCTGGCTCGGCTTGTTTCCGGGCACGTTCCTGCATTTGTCGGAGCCGGCCATCAGCCAGATTCTGACCCTGGTTGGCCGGTAGCCCCACCCCCAGCCCCTCCCCTTCGGGGGAGGGGAGCCTGACGATTATTTTGTTGTAAACCATTTACTTCCACCTATCTCGGCTCCCCCTCCCCCGCAGGGGAGGGGGCCGGGGGGTGGGGCCGGATATGCTCCCCATCGTTCTCCTCTCCGTCTTCGGCATTGTTAACCTGTTCCTAGGCTTTTTGCGCTCCAACCGGGTGCTGCTGCCTTTTGCGCTGGTGGTGCTAGCCCTCGTGTTCGGCCTCAACCTGCTCGACTGGAACCATGCCGGTAGCCTGCCGGGCCTGTTCGACTCGCCCTACGTGGCCCAGATGCTGACGGTGAACAACTACTCGGTGGCATTCAGCGGCATTGTGCTGCTCACGGCGCTGGTGCTGCTGCCCTTCTCGCGCTCCTACGTGGCGGCCGGCGAGCCCAACCTGGCCGAGTATTACTCGCTGCTGCTGTTTTCGCTGGTGGGCGCCATCATGATGGTGAGCTACAACCACCTCATCATGCTGTTTGTGGGCATCGAGATTCTGAGTATCAGCATGTATTGCCTGGCCGGCTCCGACAAGCGCAACGTGCGCTCGAACGAAGCGGCCCTCAAATACTTTCTGCAAGGTGCCTTTGCCACCGGTATTCTGCTCTTCGGCATTGCGCTGGTATACGGCGCCACGGGTTCTTTCCAGCTCGATGGCCTGGCCGCCGGTATCGCCAACCCGGCCAACGCCAGCCTGCAGCCCATGCTGTACGTGGGCGTGCTAATGATGGTCATCGGCATCGGCTTCAAGGTATCGGCCGCACCGTTCCACTTCTGGACGCCCGACGTGTACGAGGGCACGCCGACTTTCTTCACCGCCTTCATGAGCACGGTGGTGAAAACGGCTGGTTTCGCTGCTTTTCTGAAGCTGCTGGTGGTAGCCCTGCCCGGCACCAGCGCCGTGTGGCTGCCCACCATCATCGCCATGTGCGTGCTCACGCTGCTGCTCGGCAACGTGGGCGCGGCCGTGCAAACCAGCGCCAAGCGCATGCTGGCCTACTCCAGCGTATCGCACGCCGGCTACCTGCTGCTAGGCCTCGTGGCCGGCCGCGGCCAGCTGAGCGGCCCGGCCGCCCAGGGCATTTTCTTCTACAGCCTCGCCTACTCCATTGCCACAGTCGCGGCTTTTGGCGTACTCAAGCTTGTATCGGCCCAGCGCCAGCGCGAAGACTATGCCGGCCTGGCCGGGCTAGCCCGCACCAACCCGCTGCTGGCCTTCGTGATGACGGTAGCCATGCTTTCGCTGGGCGGCATTCCGCTCACGGGCGGCTTTTTCGGCAAGTTTTTCATCTTCACGGCGGTGGCCGGGCAGGGCTACATCTGGCTGGTGGTGTTCGCCGTGCTGATGAGCATGGTGGGCATTTACTACTACCTGCGCCCCGTCATCGCCATGTACCTGCGCCCCGCCGAGCCGGGCAACGACGCCCCGATTGTGGTCGATGGCTTTCAGTCGGCCACGCTGGTGCTGCTGGCGGTGCTCACGCTGGTGCTCGGTATTCTACCCGGCTTTTTGAGCGGCTTGCTGTAGCCCTCGCATCCTCCAGTAAAAGCAAAAAAGCCGCTGAAATCAGCGGCTTTTTGCTTTGCATGCTATTTCAAAAATCGCTGTCCTGCTGACGAAGGGAGCAGGACGCTACCGGGGCGGCGGCGTTAAACTAGGTTTTTACGCCGCTGGAGCCGGCGCAGGCGGCGCGTTTTCTTGGATGGCGGGCGGTGTGGCATTGTATTCAGTGGTGGCCGTGGCGTGCTCGGCAGCGCGCTTGCCCTTGTCATCCTTCATATCCTTGCGCGAAAAAGGCCGGATAATCAGCCGCAGCGCCTGGTCGGAATTAAAGTAGCTGAAAGCCCAGTCGACCAGCGCCACCACTTTGTTGCGGAAGCCTACGAGCAAGATGAGGTGAATAAAGAGCCAGGCCAGCCAGCCCAGAAACCCCTTAAAGTGCACATCCTTGGGCAAGTCTACCACCGCTTTGTTGCGGCTGATGATGGCCATCACACCCTTGTTGAGGTAGGTGAATTCCTTGGGTGCCTCGCCCCGGATGATGCGCTGCAGGTTTTCGGCCAGTAGGTCGGCCTGCTGCTGGGCCACGGGGGCTAGCATGGGCAGGCCCTTGGGCATGTCGGGCGTCACCATATTGGCCACGTCGCCGATGGCGAAGATGTTGGGCTGGCCGGGCACCTGGTTCCAGGCGTTCACCGTCAGGCGCTTGTTGCGGGTCACTACTTCCTCGGGCAAGCCCGGGATGGCCGCGCCGTTTACCCCGGCGGCCCATACCATGTTCTCGGTCGGAATAAACTCGGTGTCCGAGTAGTACGCCTTGCCATCCTCAAACCGCTTGATGGCTGTGTTGAGCCGCACGATGACATCGAGCCCATCCATGTAGCGCTTGGCATCGGCCTGCGACTCCTTCGACATGGGCCCTAGCAGGGCGGGGCCGGCCTCAACCAGGAAGATTTGCATCTTGCGCAGGTCCAGCTCGGGGTAGTCTTTGGGCAGCACGTGGCGGCGCATCTCAGCCAGCGAGCCGCTGATTTCGACGCCCGTGGGGCCGCCGCCCACCACCACGATATTGAGCAGCGCCTGCCGCCGTTCGGGGTTGGTTTCGAGCAGCGCCTGCTCGAAATTCTGGAAGATGAAGCTGCGCAGGTTCAGGGCATTGGGGATGCTCTTAATCTGCATCGCGTTCTTCTCGATGCTCTCGATACCGAAAAAATTGGTGAGCGAGCCCGTGGCCAGCACCAGGTAGTCGTAGCGAATATCGCCCACGCTCGTTTGCACGGTGTTGGTGGCGGGCACCACGCCCCGCACGTCGGCCATGCGGTAGAAAAAGTTTTTTTGCCCCGAAAAAATCTTCCGGATGGGGTAGGCAATGCTGTCGGCCTCGAGCGCGCCGGTAGCCACCTGGTAGAGCAGCGGCTGAAAATTGTGGTAGTTGTTGCGGTCTACCATTACCACCTGCACCGGCGCGTCGGCAAGCTTTTGGGCCAACCGCAGGCCGCCGAAGCCGCCGCCTACTATTACCACCCGCGGCTGCGCCGAAATTGGAAGGTTCGTATCCATAGAAAAAGCAAAAGGTGGCAATAATCTGCCACCTCTACTTTACCCCAAAAACCGGCTAGGGGTTGTATTGCCAAGCGGGCTAGCCGCTAATAATCAACGCCTTCTTTCTTCTTGAACTCGCCATTCTTCACCTGCTTTATCAGCTGCAGCCAGCTAAAGGGATTAAGCAAGGGGTTATTGCTCTGCAGGTTAGGAGCAATGCCCATGCGCCGGTCCAGGTCGAGCTGCTGCATCGACATCGACTGCCGGTAGTTGGCGGTGGGGCCCATAGGCTGCGAGTTGAAAATCTTGCGCATCAGGTCCTCGTTGAGGTTGTCGGCCGCCGCCGAGCCGCGCTCGTTGGGCAGGCGCAGGGCCAGGAAGGCCTTCTTAAACTCCTTCTCGGTGGCGTAGGGAAACACGCGCACCTCAGGTAGCACGGTGGGGTCTTCGAGCAGCGAGATAATAACCGAGAAGCTTTGGCGCTGGTAGTCAGCCGGGATAATGATGGTCTGGTTGCGGTAGCCCAGCGAGCGAAACACGATACTGTCGCCGGCCAGCACCGGCATCGAGAAGTAGCCGTAGGCGTTGGTAGTAGTGCCGCGCCCGGCCTTGGGCACGTACACCGAGGCGCCGGGCACGCCCAGCAGGCTGTCGCCACTCGCCACGATACCCGTGAACTGCACCACCCGGCGCTTGCCCTGGGCCCAGGCTTTGGGGCTAGCCAGCAGGCCGGTCAGCACAACCAGGCTCAGCAGCAGAAGGAAACGGCGAGTGTTCACGAAGGAGCTTATCAAAAGGATACTGTAACAAATATACGAACCTGCCCGCCGCGCCGGCCGTACTTTTGGGGCTAGCCAAGCTGGCTCAGCCATTCTCAACGGTAGATGCGCGTAAAACATTTCCCGGTTGCATTCGGGCAGCAGCTTTTTAAGGCCCTCGGCGATGAGAGCCGCGTACGCATCCTGCATTTGCTGTGGCGCAACCACGAAATGGTGGTGGGCGACCTGGAGCAGGTGCTCGACTTCACCCAGACCAAAACCTCGCGCCAGCTCGCCTACCTCAAAAACGCGGGCCTGGTGGGCGTGCGCCGCCTCGACAACTGGATGTTCTACTTCCTGCGCGACGAAACGGCCGAGCTATTGCAGCAGTTACTAGGCCTGATGGAGCGCGACCCGCAGCTCGTGCGCGACCAGCAGGTGTACCAAACCCTGTGGAGCAACCGCGAGCTGGCGGCCTACAAAATTCAGAACCGCCGCTGGCTGCCGCCAGCGTAGGCGCCTTTTTATTTCCTAAACTACCAGCTATCATGGCCGAACGCCGCTTATTCGTTTGCACTAATCAGAAATCGGGCGTGGGCGAAGACCTGGCCAAAGCCCTCAAAAAAGAATTGAAAATTCAGGGCGTGAAATCGCTGGTTGTAGGCGGCCAGAAGCTGCACACCCGCATCCAGACCTGCAACTGCCTCGACCTGTGCAAGCAGTGCAAAAAAGGCCCTGGTGCAGCCCTGGTCGTGTACCCCGAAGGCCTGGTGTATGGCAACGCGCGTCCCAAAGACGCCGAGCGCCTGGTGCAGTCGCTGGCCACCGGCCGCCCCGTGGCCGACCTGCTGCTCGATGCCGAATAGCCCGCTATCCTCTCCCCTAGCCCCGCATGAAAGCCTACCGCCACCTGTTTTTCGACCTCGACCATACGCTGTGGGATTTCGAAACCAACGCCCACGAAACGCTCGCGCAGCTTTTTGCCGACTACGACCTGGCCCGCCACGGCCTGTTCACCTTCGCCGAGTTCAGCCAGCGCTACAGCGAGGTCAACCACGCGCTGTGGCGCCTTTACCAAAGCAATAAGGTGACGCAAAAGCAGCTGCGTGAAGTACGCTTCGTGCGCACGCTTACCCGGCTAGGGGTGGCCGAAGCTGATATACCGGTTGATATCTCGGCGCGCTTCACCGACATTCTACCCCGCAAGGCGGCCGTGTTTCCGCACACCCACGAGGTGCTCGGGTACTTGCAACGCAAAGGCTACCGCCTGCACCTCATCACCAATGGCTTCGAGGACGTGCAGCACATTAAGCTTATCTCCTCTAAGCTCACCGATTATTTTGAGGAAGTTATCACTTCCGAGCACAGCGGCTTTCTCAAGCCCGACCCGCGCATGTTTGCCCACGCGCTGGCCCGCACCGGCGCCACCGCCGCCGAAAGCCTAATGGTAGGCGACAATCTGGAGTGCGACGTGCTAGGGGCCTACAACGCGGGCATCGACCAGGTGTACTTCAACCCTGCCAAGCGCCGCCACTTTGCCCAAACCACCTACGAAATCGCTAGCTTAGATGAGCTGCGCGGTTTCCTATAGCCGGGCAAATAGGAAAAGGGCCGGGCACGCTCTTGCCGCTACGCCGGCTCTCCTTACCGAAGGCAGCACACCTCGCAACTGCCTTACTAGTAAAAATGCGTAGCTGCTGAAACACGTATTTATACGCTAAAAAAAGTCAGCGCGGGCTTGCTATTTCGCACCGTGGATGTCTACTCAGGGCAGGCACACTACGCTCTCTTTTTACGCTATTGAAATCAGCTTAGCTTTTGCGCGCGCCTGTTCGGGTTTTCCCGTTAGGCCTTTACTTGCTAATAAAGCTTGCTCAGCTTACGAATAGCTCTGCTTTGGCAGTTGCGACAGCCCTATGCGGGGCTGTCGCAACTGCCAAAGCAGAGCTATTCGGCTTTCACACGGCAGTAGCCTGGCTGTCGCTTTCCCGGAAAAATAATTTTTCACTTTGTTTTACCAGTGCTTCACCCGCTCTTAGATGGCACTCAGCTAGTGTTTCCCGGCCTCACAGCATACTAGTATTTGGGGCTGATACCAGACCGGTAACTTGCCAGCCATTCAGCAATTTAATAACACTTGAGCCTGCTTGACACTGGCTATATTTACCGCCAGCTAGTAGTTGTCGCTTATGACATTTTGTTAATCCTGCTTTTTACCTGATGAGTACAATTGCCACCGCCGACGCAATAGCTTCTGCCTTTAGTAAAGGGTCGAAAACCTACCTTACTAATGGCGGGGCAACAGCCTCAAGCCACCTGCAAGCGCTCGGACTCAATCAGGAAGCAGCAAGTGCAAGCCCCGCCCTCGGCTGGCCCTGCGCGCCAGCCAAAAAAGAAACCGCTTCAATGATGTTTAGCCTGCACCAAAGCAGGCCCGACATGACATGTTTATGCTATACCGCTGTCTGCTTCTACGCCTGACCTTTGCTGGAGCTTAGTACCATGCACCGGGCCTTCTATTATCCATTTCTTTTCTCGCCTCCTTCTACCTTTTTTCCGCTCTGTATGATTGCACTCGCTACGCTGGCCGATACCACTTCGGCCGCTATTACTACTACTTCTGCTTCGCGCCGCAGCTGGCTCAAGGGCACCGGCGCGCTACTGGGCCTGGCGGTATTAGGTGCTCCCGCCCAGGCGCTGGCCCTAGCCCCGGAGGCCACTGCCGGTGCCGAAGCTATCGGCACTGTAAAGCTCCTTACCGGCACGGTAGTGCCGCAGGGCTGGGTGCTCTGCGAGGGCCAAGCCCTGACCGTAGCCCAATATCCGGCCCTGTTCAAAGTACTAGGGGACACCTACGGCGGCGATGGCCACCACACCTTCGCCCTGCCCGACATGCGCGCCGACATGGCAGACATGGCTGCGCTCGATAACGGCCGCCCGGCCGGAGCCCTACCTATTGGCCGGCTCTGCGCGGTAAAAGTGGCCAACGCACCGGCTATCACTACGGCCGTGGCCGAGTTGCACCTCGTGCACCTATCTCGGCTTCGGCGCACTGCCGCGTAGTACTAGCGGCCGTTCTTCTTTTTCTTCTGGTCCCTTTTTGCTTTCTTTTTTCACCTTCTTTTTTTTACCTTATGGATGACGTGTTTATTGGAGAAATCCGGGCTGTAGGCTTCGGCTTCGTTCCCAATGGCTGGGCGCTCTGTGATGGCTCACTGCTGCAAATCAGCCGGTTTACTGCCCTTTTTTCCCTGCTCGGCACTACCTACGGGGGCGATGGCCGCACCACGTTTGCCCTACCCGATTTGCGCGGGCGCATTCTGGTAAACCCAGGGCAGGGCCCCGGGCTGAGCAGCTACGTGCTGGGGCAGCGCAGTGGTACCGAAACCGTGACCCTGACAACCAATCAGCTGCCGGCGCACACGCACGGCCTGAGTTCGGACATCGCAGTAGCGGCCAACAACGCCACCGGCACCTCCAGTACGCCGGCCGGCAACGTGCCCGCCCTTAATACCAGCGCGCAGCAATACAGCTCCTCATCTGACGCCCAGATGTCGACTACCAGCGTGACCGGCACGGCCGCCGCAACGGGTGGAACGCAAGCCCACTCCAACCTGATGCCTTACCTGCCGCTCTACTACGTCATTGCCCTGCAAGGCGAATTCCCTCAGCGCGCCTAGTCACCTTTTTTCGCATCCATCATGACAAGCTATATCGGTGAAATCCGAATCTTCGCGGGCAATTTTGCACCGCAAGGCTGGTTTTTTTGTCAAGGCCAGCTAGTACAAATTTCCGAATTTGACACCCTGTACTCCTTGATAGGCACCACCTACGGGGGCGACGGGGTAAACACGTTTGCCCTGCCCGACCTGCGGTCGCGGGCGGTGTTGGGCCAGGGCCAGCTCCCCGGCGGTAGCACCTACCAAATGGGCCAGCAGCTTGGTCAGGAGAATGTGACCCTGACGACCAACCAGATGCCGGCCCACCAGCACCCGGTGTCGGCCACCTTGCAGGCCCACACGGGCACCCCCGCCCAGGACTCGCCCGAGGGGGCCTACTTCGGCGACAAGGGTGGCCGCAGCTACGGCGCCAACAACGGGAGCACCAAGCTGGGCGCCGGTAGTGTGACGAACCCCCAGGTCGGCCCGGCCGGGGGCAGCCAGCCTCACGCCAACACCCAGCCGTCGCTGGTCATCAACTACATTATTTCCTGGCAAGGGATTTATCCGTCGCAGTCGTAGCCAGCCGTCTTAAGTTAGTTATCACTTCCTTAACTCCTTAGTTTAGTATGGATTATTACCTCGGCGAAATTCGCCTCATGAGCTTTGGCTTCGCGCCGAAAACCTGGATGGTCTGCCAAGGCCAGCTGATGGCTATTGCCCAAAACCAAGCGCTGTTTTCCCTACTCGGCACTACCTACGGGGGTGATGGCCGCACCACGTTTGCCCTGCCCGACCTGCGCGGCCGCGCTATCCTCGGCGTTGGCGCGGGCCCAGGCCTGCAGCCCTACTCGTGGGGGCAGCAGGGGGGCACCGAATCGGCGTCGCTCACTGCAAACCAAATGCCAAGCCACGGGCACACGGTATCGGCGGGGCTGAAGGCCTCCACGGGCCCCGATAACAATAGCCCAGCCAATGCCTTCCCCGCCGCAACGGAAGACGGCACGGGGGCCTATTCTACCGGCGCACCCAACGCGACCATGAGCCCCGGCATGATAACGGGCACTACGGCGTCAGTTGGGGGCAGCCAGCCCCACGAAAACCGCCAGCCGGTGCAGGTACTGAACTACTGCATTGCCATCAGCGGCCTTTACCCCTCGCGCGCCTAGCCCCGGCGGTTGGTCTGGCCGGGGCCGCTGCTGCCCCCTCGGAGCGGCTCCGGGTCCAGCTTAGCCGCCTTCCTGTTTTCAATTTTCACCACCCCTTATGCAAGTAGCCGTCATTATCAGTAGTACCCTGGGGCTGCCGCTGTTGCAGGTGCTGGCGGAGCAGGGCGCGGTAGCGGCCGTGGCCGTGCCCCACGTCCCGGCCCGCCCCGACCAGCCCGAGCAAGTGGCGCAGGCCGCCGCCGCGCTAGGGCTGCCCGTGACGCGCCTGCACCACGCCAGCCTGGCCGCCGACTTACGGACCTGGCTGGGTGAGAATCCGCCGGCGGCAGTGCTGGTGTTTATGCTACCCTGGCGGGTGCCGGCCGCGTTGCTGACGGTGCCCCGGCTAGGGTTTCTCAATTTTCACCTGGCGGCCCTGCCGGGCTACCGGGGGCCCGAGCCGCTGTTTTGGCAGCTGCGCAACGGTGAGCCGGCCGGGGCCGTGACGGTGCACCGCATGACTGCCAGCTTCGACACCGGCCCAATTGTGCTGGCGCAGCCCGTACCCATCGGGCCCGGTGATACGCACGGACTGCACCGCACCCGGCTGGCGCACGCCGCCGTGGCCGTGGGCCAGCAGCTACTGGCCGGCCTGCGCGGCGAAGCCCCCCTGCCTCCTGAGCAGCCCCAGGATGAGGCGGCAGCCCACTACTGGCCCCGCGCTACGCTGGCCGACGTGTGTATAAACTGGCACGAGCCGGCCGAGGCCATTGCCCGGCTGGTGCGCGCCACCAACCCCTGGAACCGGGGGGCCCTGGCCACGCTACGCGGGCAGCCGCTGCGGGTGCTGGCGGCCACCGCTCGCCCCGAAACGGCAGCCGCCCCACCCGGCACCGTGGTGTGGGCCGAGCCCGGGCAGGGCCTACTAGTGGCCTGCGGCGCCAGCCAGCTAGTGCAACTCGATATAGTGGCCCTGGACGAGGGCTACTTTACCGGGGGGCAGCTGGCCGCGCTAGGGGTGCCGGTGGGCGAGGTGCTGACCTCGGCGGCGCTGCCACTGGCGGCCGCGCCAGCCTAGCGGCTGGCTTTGCTACTCCCTGCACTACCGCTTTCCTTTTCATGCCTACTGCTGGCCATCTGGAGTTCAACTCAGTTTTTCACTTTCTTTTTATTACTCCGCCGCCAAACCCAGCGGCACCCCACCCTCTCACTTTTTCCTTATGAAAAATAAACTACTACTGCTGCTGCTACTGCTGCTGCCGGCATGGGTAGCCTGGGCGCAAGCCCCTGTCTGGCAGAGCGTGTCCGGTATTACGGGCACCGCTACTACAGTGCGGGGAAGCGCCCTAGCTACCAACGGCGACTACTACATCGTGGGCTCTTACACCGGCTCGGCCGACTTTGGCAATGGGAAGTCGCTAACGAGCTCGGACCAGACCTACACTGACGGCTTTCTGGCCCGGATAAACGGCACGACCAATCTCTGCACCTGGGCGGTGAGTATGGGCGGCACCACCGGCGCCGACGAGGTGCGGGGCGTGGCCGTTAATGGCAGTACGGTGTACATCACCGGCTACTACAACAGCTCCGCCAGCTTCTCCAACACTTCGAACGCGGGCAGCCAGTCATTGACGGCAGTGAACTCGAGTGTCGATGTGTTCGTGGCTAAATATGATGAAAACGGCAACCCGCTCGGTTCCATCAGCGGGGGGGGCACCGGCAGCGACCAGGGTTACTCCATCGCGGTAAATGGTACCAACATCTACATCACGGGCTTCATCTCTACTAACACCACCACGTCTACGAACGTTAAGTTTGGCACGGTGACGCTGGGCAACAGTGGGAGCCAGGACATGTTTGTGGCCCGGTTTACGGACAACGGCACCCTAGCCCACGGGGGCGCATTGAGCGGCGGCGGCACCGGCCTTGACCGGGGCAACGCCATCGGGGTAGGCACCAACGGTATCTACGTGGCTGGTTATTTCACGGCGGCAACCAACGCTACCGCCACTATCAGCGGCTCGACGCTTACCGGGGCCGGCAGCAACGACATATACGTGGCCAAGTTCACCGACACGGGCTCGGGCCTGAACAACGGCTTGGCAGTGCGCAGCGGCGGCGCGTTCAGTGACCAGGGCACGGCCCTGACCGTGAGCGGCACCAACATTTACGTAGGCGGCTTCTTTAATCAGAATGCGACACCCGGCACTCCGGCCACGGTTAGCATCAGCGGCTCGACGCTATCAAGCGACAACCGCGACCTTTTCCTGGCCAAATACACCGACTCGGGCTCAGGCCTGAGCAACGGCTACGCCATTCGGGACGGGGGCGCCAACTCGGACAATGTGGGTGACCTGGCACTGAGTGGCAGCACGGTATACGTCGTGGGCAGCTATACTACGGCAACTACCATTGCCGGTAGCAACCTGACGAGCAACGGCGATGACGCTTACGTAGCCAAGTATACCGACACGGGAGCTACCTTCTCAGCGATAGGAGCCATCGACGGCGGACCATCTGCCGGCGGGGCCGCTACTACTGGCGCCTCCACTGTATCGGTGAGCGGCAACCAGGTGGTGCTGGGCGGCTTTCTTGGTTCGCCAGCTACGTTTGCGCCGGCGGTTACCGGCACCATTACGGTACCGGCCAACAACTCTGGCTTTTTTGCCAAGCTGGCGCAGGCGCCGGTGCTGACCAGCATCAACCCGAACGCCGGGCCGGTAGGCACAAGCGTGACCCTGACGGGCACCAACCTGACCGGGGCTACGGTAGTGACGTTTAGCGGCGCGAGCAACAACACGGTGACGAGCGTAACGGTGAATGGCACCGGCACCCAAACCATTACCGTGAACGTACCCACCGGGGCCGCCACGGGTAACGTGACCGTTACCACGCCTGCGGGCACCAGCAATGGCGTTGTGTTCACGGTGCAGCAGCCCACCACCGTCACGTCTATCGCGCGGGCTAGCACCAACCCTACCAATGCCGCCACGGTTAACTACACGGTGACCTTCGGGGCCCCGGTAACGGGCCTGACGGCTGCTAACTTCTCGCTGACTACGACCGGCAGCGTAAGCGGTGCCTCGGTGGGTACGCCAGTGAGTACGGGCACGGGCAGCACCTGGACGGTACCGGTAACTACGGGCACGGGCAGCGGCACCCTAACGCTGAACCTAGCCAACGCCACGAACCTCTCGCCTGGCATCAGCACCCCCCTGCCGTTTGCGGGCGAAACCTACACCATCGATAAGACGGCTCCGACGACGACCATCAGCTCGCAGGGCAACAGCAACGGCGGCACCACGGCTACTACCCCCATTCCGTTCACGGTTACGTTCTCGGAAACCGTGACGGGCTTCGTACAGGGCGACGTGACGGTAGCGGGCGGTACGCTCTCGGGCTTCTCGGGCTCGGGCAACACTTATACCTTCAACGTAACGCCGACTAGCAGCGGCAGCACCATAACGGTGAACGTAGCGGCCAACACGGCGCAGGACGCGGCCGGCAACGGCAACACGGCCGCCAGCCAGTTCAGCGTTACCTACCAGCAGCCGCTAGTGGCTAGCTCGCAGGCCGTAACGGTGCAGCTCGACGCCAACGGCAACGCTACCCTGACGGCCAGCAGCGTCAACAACGGCAGCAGCGGCCCAGGTACACTCACCTACACCATTCAGAAAGTTGCTTTTGGCTATATCCCGGAGAGCACCACGCCGCTTACGCTGACGACGCCCAACGGGGCGAATTTCACCCAAATTCGCTTCGCCAGCTATGGCACGCCCAACAACAACGCCAATGGCAATTACAGCCTGGGCTCCTGCAACGCCGCCAACAGCCTGGCGGCCGCCCAGAACGCCTACGTGGGCCGTAGCAGCGGCAGCATGTATGCCAGCAACACGGACACCCGCAACAACCCCGTGCTGGGCGACCCCTGCGGCGGCACGCCCAAGGCGCTGGCCGTGCAGGCGGGCTACTCGGCCGACGCCGCCAGCCTGACTTATGACTGCACCGAAGCCGGCAAAACCCAGTACGTGCTGCTGACCGTGAGCAACGGCACCAGCACCAGCACCTCGGTAGCCCAAGTAACGGTGAATGCCCCGCCGGCTATCGCCATCAGCAGCGTGAGCCCCACCTCGGCCCAGCGCGGCGCTACCGTAACGGTAAGCGGCACCAACCTGAGCGGCGTGAACAGTGTGGTAGTAAATGGCGCCACGGCTACCGTGAGCGGCCTCTCGGCAACCGGCTTCACATTCGTAGTCCCCAACGGCGCTACCCTCGGGGGCGGCAACCTGACGGTAGCAGCTCCCTGCGCGCAGACCCTGACGTCCACCTTCAACGTGGTAGCCCCGGCCCTGACGGCGACGGTAAGCACGACCTCGGCCAGCCCGACCAGCACCGCCCCCATCCCCTTCTCAGTGAGCTTCTCGCAGAGCGTGGGCACCAGCTTCACGGCTTCGGACGTGACGGTATTGGGCGGCACGCTGACCAGCGGCAGCTTCAGCGGCAGCGGCGCGGGCCCCTACACCTTCACCGTAACGCCCAGCGGCACGGGCACCGTAACGGTGAGCCTGGCCGCCAACGTGGCCACCGACGCCAACAACACCGGCAACGCGGCCAGCAACTCGGTCAGCGTGCAGTTCCAGGCCCCCACCATCACGCTGGCCCCGGCTAGCCTGCCGCAAGGCACGCAGAACGTGGCCTACAGCCAGACCCTCACCGCCTCGGGCGGCACGGCACCCTACAGGTTTGCCATCACGGCCGGCGCGCTGCCCAACGGCCTGACCCTGAACCTGAGCACCGGCACGATTTCGGGCACGCCCACGGCCAATGGCACGTTCAACTTCACGGTGACGGCCACCGACGCCTCGACGGCCCCCGGCCCTTACAGCGGCGCGCGCGCCTACACCCTCACTATCAGCACACAACCGGTGACGGCCGCGCCGGTGGTGACCGCGCCGGCCAACGGTAGCCTGACCAACAACCCGCAGCCGACCTACACGGGCACGGCCCCGGCCAACAGCACCGTCACGGTGTACGTAGGGCCGAGCGCGGGCACGGCCTCGGCCATCGGCACGACCACGGCCAACGCCAGCGGTAATTTCTCCCTGACCCAGCCCTCGGCCCTGACCGATGGCAGGTACCAGGTGTACGCCACGGCGCAGACCAGCGGCTCGACCGCGAGCGCCAACTCGAACACGAACGCCTTCACGGTGGACACCACGGTGCCGACCGCGACGCTGAGCAGCTCCACCGTGGCTAGCGGCGGCACGACCTCGACCTCGCCAGTACTATTCACGGCTACCTTCAGCGAGCCGGTGACGGGCTTCACCGCCGCCGGCATCGCCGTCACCAACGGCACGGTGACCAGCGGCCCGACGGCGGGCAGCGGCAATATCTATACCTTCCAGGTGACGCCCAGCGCAGCGGGCAACGTGGCGGTACAGGTGCGGGCCAACGCCGCCCAAGACCAGGCCGGCAATAACAACCCGGCTTCGAGCTCCTACGCCTTCACCTTCCAGGCGCCCACCATCGCGATTACGCCGGCCGCGCTGCCCAACGGCACCCAGGGCACGGCCTACAGCCAGGCCCTATCGGCCTCGGGTGGCTCGGGTACCTACTCCTACGCTATCACGGCTGGCGCCCTGCCGGCTGGCCTGAGCTTGAACTTGAGCACCGGCACGATTGCCGGCACGCCCACGACCAATGGCACGTTCAACTTTACGGTGACGGCGACCGACGCCTCGGCTGCCCCCGGCCCCTACAGTGGCTCGCGCAGCTACTCGCTCACCATCGCGGCTCCGGCCGTGACGGCCGTGACATGGACCGGCAACACCAACACCGATTGGTTCACAGCCAGCAACTGGTCGCCCAGCCAGGTGCCGGATGCCACGATTGATGCCGCCATCCCGACTTCGCCCAGCGGCGGCCGCTTCCCGGCCATCACTAGCAACACGGCCAATGCCCAGGTCCGCAACCTGACCATTAACAGCGGCGCTACCCTGACCCAGACCAACAACGTACTAGCGCTAGCCGCTAACCTGACCAACAACGGTACCTTCCAGGCCACGGGCGGCACGGTGATTCTGGGTAATACCAGCCAGAGCAACATTCTGGGCGCCAGCAACACCCGCTTTTGGAACCTGACGGTGGGCAGCAGCGGGGCGCAGCAGAGCACCTCGGCCAGCACCTCAGTGCAGCGCGTGCTCACGCTCAACGGCAACTTTGCCATCAACGGCAACCCGTTCACGCTGGAGTCGAACGCCAACGGCACGGCGATGGTCGTCAACAACGGCAGCAACGCGCTAAGCGGCAACGTGACGGTGCAGCGCTATATCTCGCCCGACCTGAACCCCAACCTGGGCTACCGCCACTTCTCGTCGCCCATCAGCTCGGCCACGGTGGCTAGCCTAGCCACGGGCAGCTTCTCGCCCGTGGTAAACCCGGCCTACAACACGGCAGCCATCCCTAGCCAGGTGCGGCCGTTCCCCACCGTGTATGGCTACGACCAGAGCCGCCTGGCTACGGCCACCAACAACCTGCCGCTCTTCGATAAGGGATGGTTCTCGCCCGCTTCAACCGCTGACCCGCTGACCGTGGGCCAGGGCTACACCGTAAACCTGGCTGCCAATCAGACCTTTAGCCTGACTGGCCCGCAGAACAACGGCAACGTGGCCCTGAACCTGGCCCGCAATACCGGCGTGACGGCCGACGACGCGGGCCTGGCCCTGGTGGGTAACCCCTACCCCTCGCCCCTCGACTGGAGCCAGGTAGTTGCCGCCGACCGCCCCGGCCTGGATGGGGTTATCTACGTGTTTACCAGCAACGACCCGACCAATCCTTACGCCGGCACGTACGGCACCTACAACAACGGTGTCGGCAACATTTCGTCCGTGCTGCCGCTGGGCCAGGGCTTCTTTGTGCGGGTGACGCCAGGCCAGACGGGCGCCACGCTCACGTTCAAGAACAGCCACCGCCCCACCACGTACTCGAACACTGCCTACCGCCGCACCGCCGCCGAAACCCGGCCCCTAGTGCAGCTCTCGCTGAAAGGCGCGGGCAGCTCGGTGAGCGACGACGCCTTTGTGTACTTTGAAAGCGGAGCTACCGAAGGTTTCGACCCGCAGTACGATGCCGTGAAGCTGCCCAACACCAATGGCCTGAACCTCTCGGCCAGCGTGGTGGGTAAGCAGTTCAGCATCGATGGCCGCCCCGAAATAGGTTCGGTGCAGCGCATTATCCCGCTGGCGGTGGGCGTGCCCACGCCCGGCACCTACTCGCTGACCTCGACCCAACTGCTGAACCTGGCCGCCACGCCGGTGTACCTGCGCGACGTGCAGCTCGGCACCCTCACCGACCTGCGCCTCACGCCTAGCTACCAGTTCACGGTCACCAATGCTTCGGCCCTGATTACCGGCCGCTTCGAGTTGGTGTTCTCGCCGCAGAAAGCGCTGGCCACGGTGCCCGCTGCCCTGGCCCAGCAGGTAGCGCTCTACCCCAACCCGGCCAAGAAAACGGCCTTTGTGGAGCTGCCCGCCAGCCTCGGCCGCCAGGCCGTAACGGCCACCTTTGTTGATGCCCTGGGCCGCGAGCTGCGCACCGTCACCCTGCCCGCGCAGGGGGCCCTGGCGCACCAGCTCGACCTCACGGAGCTCGCCACCGGCGTGTACGCCCTGCGCATGAGCACCAGCGCCGGGGTCGTGGTGAAGAAGCTTGTAGTGGAATAAGAAACGCCTTGCCGGGTGGCTAGCCCCGCCAGCTGCCCGGCAAAGCACTTGCCCACTATTTCTCAACCGTATTTTCTTTTTGTATTTATGAATCGCTTTTACCTGGCTGCGGCCCTTGTTTTTGTCGCCTTTGTGGGCCGGGCGCAGGCCCCCACCACGGGCGGGCCCACGCCCACCGACCCCAATGCCAACCCGACTGAAGTGCCCATTGATGGCGGCGCCTCGCTCTTGCTAGCCTCGGGCGTGGCCTATGGCCTGCGACGCCTGCGCCAACGCCGGGCCAGCTAGCCCCCGAGGCTACTAGCCCTCTCTACGGCGCCCAACTGCTTGCCGAGCGGTTGGGCGCCGTTTTTTATGCCCATTGGGGCGGCCGGGCCGGCCAGGGGGCGCATGAGCCCCAGCCACCCCGTTCTAGCCCTGCCGGTTACCTTTGCGCCTCGTTTCTTTCAGCTCGCCCCTCGTTTTTCCCGCTTATGTCGAACGCCTTTTTCCGAGTTCCCACCCCCCTTAATGAGCCTGTGAAAGGCTACGCGCCCGGCTCGCCCGAGCGCATCGAATTGGTTAAAGAATTGAAGCGCATCAAGCAGGTTGAGCGCGACATTCCGATGCACATCGGCGGCCGGGAAGTGCGCACCGGCCGCAAGCTGCCGCTAGCCCCGCCCCACGACCATCAGCACGTGCTAGGCCACTTCCACGAGGGCGATGCCAGCCACGTAACCCAGGCCATTGAGGCGGCGCTGGCCGCCCGCACCGCCTGGGCTGGCCTGCCCTGGGAAGAGCGCGCCGCCGTGTTTCTGAAAGCGGCCGAGCTGCTGGCCGGCCCCTACCGCGCCCGCCTCAACGCGGCCACCATGCTGGGCCAGAGCAAGAATGCCTTCCAGGCCGAGATTGACGCCGCATGCGAACTCATTGACTTTCTGCGCTTCAACGTGCACTTTGCCCAGGAAATCTACCGCCAGCAGCCCGAGTCGTCGCCCGGCATGTGGAACCGCCTGGAGCACCGCCCGCTCGAAGGTTTCGTATTTGCGCTCACGCCGTTCAACTTCACATCCATCGCTGCCAACCTGCCCGTGTCGGCCGCCCTCATGGGCAACGTGACGGTGTGGAAACCCGCCTACCCGCAAATCTACTCGGCCCAGGTGCTGATGGAGTTGTTCATCGAAGCCGGCGTGCCGGCCGGTGTCATCAACCTGATTTACGTGGATGGCCCGGTGGCCGGCGACGTCATTTTCAAACACCGCGACTTTGCGGGCATTCACTTCACGGGCTCGACCAAGGTATTCCAGACCATCTGGGGTGAAATCGGGCAGAATATCCACCGCTACAAGTCGTATCCGCGCATTGTGGGCGAAACCGGCGGTAAGGACTTTATTCTCGCCCACCCCTCGGCCCACGCCAAGGCGGTGGCCACCGGCATCTCGCGCGGCGCGTTTGAGTACCAGGGCCAGAAGTGCTCGGCCGCCTCGCGCGTGTACCTGCCCTCTAACCTGGCCGATGAAATCCTGGGCTACGTGAAGCAGGACGTGGAGTCGATGAAAATGGGTGATGTCGAAGACTTTACCAACTTCATCAACGCCGTGATTACCGAAGCCAGCTTCGACAAGCTCGCCAAGTATATTGACGAAGCCAAAGCTAGCCCCGACGCCGAAATTGTAGTCGGCGGCAGCTACGATAAGTCGAAAGGCTACTTCGTGCAGCCCACCGTCATCCGGGCCAAAGACCCGAAATACACCACCATGTGCGAGGAACTCTTCGGCCCCGTCGTGACGGTGTATGTGTACGACGAAAACGAGTTTGAGCAGGTACTGGAGTTGGTAGACAGCACCTCGCCCTATGCCCTCACCGGCGCCATTTTCTCGCAGGACCGCTACGCTATTGACCTGGCCAGCAAGAAGCTGGTGAACGCGGCCGGCAACTTCTACATCAACGACAAGCCCACCGGCGCCGTGGTGGGCCAGCAGCCCTTCGGCGGCGCCCGCGCCTCCGGCACCAACGACAAGGCCGGCTCGCTGCTCAACTTGCAGCGCTGGGTGTCGCCGCGCGCTATTAAGGAAACGTTCAACCCGCCCGTGGAGTACCCCTATCCCTTCATGGGCGCCGCGCCCAAGGAAGATTTGAACCTGGACAAGGGCGGCTTTTAAGCAACGGGTGACCTCACCCCCCGGCCCCCTCTCCTTGGGGAGAGGGAGAGCCTGACGATTAGCTACTGCAAGCCAACGCCTGTGCCGCCGTGGCTCCTCCTCTCCCTAAGGAGAGGGGGCCGGGGGGTGAGGTAGCCCGTTAGAACAAAACCGCTAGCCCCCAACTTATACCGCTGTCAGGACCAACGGGCGGCTCCTCTAACGAGGGGCCGCCCGTTGATTTTCAGCGACTTGCTCAGGAGTTTGGAATTTTAAAAATTCCGACTCTACCTTTGTGCCATCAATTCCTCTTGCCAGAAGGATTGTTTTTATACAGAGGCGTGGAGAGACAGGCTCGACGAAACGCCGGCAACCCCTAGCTATTCGCTGGAACGGTGCCAAGTCCTGACCATATAAAAACAAGTTGCCGTGTGCTGCTCTAGTAACCTCCGCTTTACGACCACCTCGCTTGCTGCCCTACAGCATGGGTGTTGTTGTATGTGCTGCCCCTGCCGAATGCGCACGGGAGCTATGCGGAGCTGTTAGCGTTTAGCAACGCCTTTCTGGCCAGCCGGCTACCACTCCGTTCGGGTTCTTGCTGCTCCCTGGGTCTTTATGGGCCTAGCGGGAGCGCCCCCGCGTGTCGGCACCTTTTTCTCAGCGGCTTTTGAGCTGCGCAGAACCCCCTTTCATCATGGATAGTATACTTGAGGCTCAGGTCATTGACCTGCGCCAGCAACTGGCCGGGCTTTCCGCGCTGGAGATTATTCGGGCCATTGCAGAGCGCTTTCCGGGCCGCGTGTCGTTTTCGACGTCATTTGGCATGGAGGACCAGGCGCTGAGCCACCTCATTTTTGCCAATGAGCTGCCCGTGCGGGTGTTCACGCTCGACACAGGTCGCAATTTTCAGGAAACCTACTCGACCTGGAATAAGACGCTGCTCCGCTACGGCCAGCCCATCGAAGCCTTCGCGCCCCTAGCCGCCAGCGTCGAAGCTTTGGTGACTCAAAAAGGCCCTAACAGCTTCTACGAGAGCATCGAAAACCGCAAGGAGTGCTGCCACATTCGCAAGGTGGAGCCCCTGGCCAGGGCGCTGGCCGGCACCCAGATTTGGCTCACCGGCATCCGGGCCGAGCAGTCGGCCAACCGCCAGCACATGCACGCGGTGGAGTGGGACGCTGGCCATCAGCTCATCAAGGTGCACCCGCTTTTTGAATGGACCTGGGCCGACACCGTGGCCTTCACCCAGCAGCACGGCGTGCCCGTGAATCCGCTGCACCAGCAAGGTTTCGTGAGCATTGGCTGCGCGCCGTGCACGCGGGCCATTCAGCCTGGCGAGGACTTCCGCGCCGGCCGCTGGTGGTGGGAAAATACCGACGCCAAGGAGTGTGGCCTCCACACCACCGCCCACCAAGGCCTCGACCCGGTAGTGGAAAAACTACCCAGCTAGCTCTTACTTCTTACCAAACACCAATTTATTACTACCCAATGGATTACTTAGATAGACTAGAAGCCGAAGCTATTCACATTCTGCGCGAAGTAGCCGGCCAGTTTGAGCGGCCCGCGCTGTTATTCTCGGGTGGCAAAGACTCGATTGCCCTCACGCGGCTGGCCGAAAAGGCGTTTCGGCCGGGCAAGTTTCCCTTCCCGCTCGTGCACATCGACACGGGCCACAACTTCCAGGAAATAATCGATTACCGCGATAAGCTGGCCGCTTCCCTGGGCGAAAAATTGATTGTGCGCAAGGTGGAGGATACCATTCGAGAGCGCGGCCTGCGCGAGCCGGGCGGCAAGTACCCTAGCCGCAACCCCTTGCAAACCTACACGCTGCTCGATGTTATTGAGGAGTTTGAGTTTGATGCCTGCATTGGTGGGGCGCGGCGCGACGAGGAGAAGGCCCGCGCCAAGGAGCGCATTTTTTCGGTGCGTGACGACTTTGGCCAGTGGGACCCCAAGCGCCAGCGCCCCGAACTGTGGAACATCTACAACGGCCGCATTCAGAAGGGCGAAAACGTACGCGTGTTCCCCATCTCCAACTGGACCGAGCTGGACGTGTGGAATTACATCCAACGCGAAAAAATCGAGCTGCCCGAAATCTATTTCTCGCATGAGCGCCAGTGCGTGGTGCTGCCCAGCGGCCAGCTGCTAGGCCTGAGCGAGCATCTCAACCTCGACGAAACCGACGAGATAGTGAACCGCCGCGTGCGCTTCCGCACCGTGGGCGACTCGACCTGCACCGCCGCCGTGGAGAGCGACGCCGCCTCGATTGATGACATTATCCAGGACCTGTTGCTGGCCAAGGTGAGCGAGCGCGGCGCCACGCGCCTTGACGACAACCTCTCCGAAACCGGCATGGAGGACCGCAAACGCAACGGGTACTTTTAGGCTAATCAATTAATTTTTAAGACAATGGATATCCTACGCTTTATTACCTGCGGCAGCGTCGACGACGGCAAGAGCACGCTCATCGGCCGCCTGCTTTATGACAGCGACTCCGTTTCGCTCGACGTGCTGGCAACGCTCGAAAAGAAGCGCACCGCCACCAACGGTGACACGGTAGACCTGGCTTTACTGACCGACGGCCTCAAGGCCGAGCGCGAGCAAGGTATTACCATCGACGTGGCGCACAAGTACTTCACCACGCCGCGCCGCAAGTTCATCATCACCGACGCGCCGGGCCACGTGCAGTACACCCGCAACATGGTGACCGGCGCCAGCAACGCCGACCTGGCTATTGTGCTGGTTGATGCCCGCCAGGGCGTGATTGAGCAGACGCGCCGCCACACGCTGCTAGCCTCGCTGCTGGGCATCCGGCACTTTGTGCTGGCCGTGAACAAGCTGGACTTAGTAGGCTACGACGAAGTCATTTTTAATAAAATTGTGGCTGACTACCAGGACATTGCCGAGCAGCTGAAGCTGGCTAGCGTGGTGGCCATTCCGCTGAGCGCGCTGCATGGCGACAACATCGTGCGCCGCTCGAAGCACATTCCGTGGTACCACGGCCCTAGCCTGCTCGAACACCTGGAAAGCGTGCCCGTGGCCGCCGATGCCAATCCTAACGAGCCGCGCTTTCAGGTGCAATATGTCATTCGGCCCCAGACCGAGGAGCTGCCCGACTACCGGGGCTACGCCGGCCGCATCCAGAGCGGCACCTACCACGCCGGCGACAAGGTACGCATCTGGCCCTCGGGCCTCGAAACGGTACTCGAAGCCATTGAGATAAACCAGCGGGAGGTGGCCTCGGCAACGGCGCCGCAGGGCGTCATCCTGCGGCTGCGCGATGACATCGACATCAGCCGGGGCGATACCATTGTGCCCTTCAATGCCCACCCGGCCGTGGCGCGCGAGTTTGAAGCGACCCTGTGCTGGATGGACGAGCGGCCCCTGCGTGCCGGCCGCAAGCTGCTGGTGCAGCACCACTCGGCCGTGGTGAAGGCCGCTGTGACGACCATCCTCCAGAAAACCAACATCGAAACTTTCGAGAGCGTGGGCACCGACGAGGCCAAACTCAACGACATCGTGCGGGTGCGCCTCAAAACTGCCCTGCCGCTGGTGGCCGACGAGTACCGCCACAACCGCGACACCGGCGCTTTCATCCTGGTCGATGACCAAACCGGCGCCACCCTGGCCGCCGGCCTCATCACCACCACCGACCCCGAGTACTTCACCCAGGAAGTGCCGGTGGAAGCCACGTTTTCCATTTAAATCCGCTTTGCCAGCTCCCGCTTTTTCTTAGCCATGCCTACGCTTCCTATTCTTCCGCCCAGCCTCGATGAGGCTACCCTTCAGCAGCTTACGGCTAGCCTCACGCCGCAGCAGCTGGTGTGGCTGAGCGGCTATTTCTACGGCCAGGCCACGAGCGGGGCGGCGGGCGCAGTGGCTAGCCCCGCTGTAGCTGCCGAGGCCAGCGCACCAGCCACCCCAGCCGGGAAGCTGACTATCCTCTACGGTTCGCACACCGGCAACGGCAAGAAAATAGCTGAGCAGGCGGCCGAAGCCGCCACTGCCCGCGGCCTCAAGCCCGAGGTGCGCGACATGAACGACTACCCCGGCCGCCAGCTGGCGCAGGAGCAAAACCTGCTCATTATCGTGAGCACCCACGGCGAGGGCGAGCCGCCCGTTTCGGCCGAGGAGCTGCACCAGTTTATCGGCGGCCCGCGTGCGCCCAAGCTGCCCAAGCTGAAATACGCCGTGCTGGCGCTGGGCGATACGAGCTACATCCATTTCTGCCAGACGGGCAAAGACTTCGACGAGCGGCTGGCCGCGCTAGGGGCCACCCGCCTGCTCGACCGCATCGATGCCGACGTGGCTTACAAGCCGGCCGCCGTGCACTGGATAGCCGCCACGCTGGACAAACTAACGGCCGGCCAGGCGCCGGCCGCAACGCCGGCCCTAGCCGCTACGGCTGGCAGCACGGCCGCCGTAGTAGCTGAGCCGCAGCCTACTGCGCAATTTTCGGCCGAAAACCCCTGGCCGGCCAAGGTACTCGAAACCATTCAGCTCAATGGCCGGGGCTCGGACAAGGAAACGCACCACATTGAGCTTGACCTGGCCGGCTCGGGGCTGACCTACGCCCCCGGCGATGCGCTGGCCGTGCGGCCACTCAACCACAGCCCGCTGGTGGAGGAAGTGCTACGTGCCGCGCGCCTCTCCGACTCGGCCCCGGTGCTGCTTGGGGCCGAAAACCTGTCGCTGGCCGCTGCCCTGGCCAGCCGCCGCGAGCTAACGGTGCTCACCCGCGACGTGCTGGAGCGCTACGCCGCGCTAGCCCCCCACGCCGAGCTGCACGGCCTGCTGGCCGATACAAGTCGCCTCCAGCCCTACCTCTACGGCCGTGACGTGGCTGATTTGCTGCTCGACTTCCCCACCGACCAGCTCACGCCCCAGGCCCTGGCCGATACCCTGCGCCCGCTGCCCACCCGCGCCTACTCCATCGCCAGCAGCCTGCTGGCCCACCCCGATGAGGTGCACCTCACGGTGGGCGCCGTGCGCTACGAGGCCCACGGCCGCCAGAAGCAGGGCGTGTGCTCGTCGCTGCTCGCCGACCGCGTGGCGGTGGGCGACGAGGTGCGCGTGTTTGTGGAGCACAACGAGTACTTCAAGCTGCCCAAGGAGGCTGGCACCGATATCATTATGGTGGGCGCCGGCACAGGCATCGCGCCGTTCCGGGCCTTCGTGGAAGAGCGCGTGGAGCTGGGGGCTAGCGGCCGCAACTGGCTGCTTTTCGGCAACCCGCACTTTACCACCGACTTCCTCTACCAGGCCGAGTGGCAGCAGCACCTCAAGCGCGGCGGCCTGGCCAGGCTCGACGTGGCCTTCTCGCGCGACCAGGCGGAGAAAGTCTACGTGCAGGACCGCCTGCTCGAAAACAGCCGCGACGTGTTCGGCTGGCTCGAAAACGGCGCGCACTTCTACGTGTGCGGCGATAAAAACCGCCTCGGCCACGCCGTGCAAACTGCGCTAGCCCAAGTAGTGCAGAAAGAAGCCGGCCTCTCACCCGAAGACGCCACGGCTTACGTCAAAAACCTACGCAAGCAGCGCCGCTACCTCGAAGACGTGTACTAAATCGCTAGGCTCCCCCTCTCCCCAAGGAGAGGGGGCTGGGGGGTGAGGCACCCCGCCAGCACGACAAATACTCTACTCAAAACCCTTTGACTTTCACCATGATGACTATGCCTACCTGTTGTTGTCGCCTGGCCGGCTGCTGTATGCGCCCGCTTTCCCGCCAGTTTTCGCCCGCTCCGGCCGGCATTTTCTTGACTTCAACTCCGCTTTTCGATGAAAGCTTACTACCCTTCCATCATCCTTTTCCTGATTCTCTTACTGGCTAGCCTCAGCGCGGCCTTTGCCCAAACCGAGCTGCTGGCCGTGAGCGGCACCGTGCACGAGCAGGGCAGCCGACTAGCCCTACCGGGCGTGAGCGTAAGCGTCCAGGGTACCAGCACGGGCACCCAAACCGATGGCGACGGTAAGTTCGCCCTCAAGGCACGCCTGAAATATCCGTTCGTGCTCGTGTTCAATGCCTTGGGGCACGAGCCGGTGGTGCTGCCCATCAACAGCGCCAACCAGCCGCTCGACATCGTGCTGGAGCCCAAGGAAATTCTGACCAGTGAGGTGGTCGTGTCGGCCTCGCGCGTGGAGGAAAGCCGGCTCAAGTCGCCGGTTGCCATTGAAAAGCTCGACATCCGGGCCATCAAGGAAACACCGGCCCCTAGCTTCTACGACGCCCTCGAAAACGTGAAGGGCGTGCAGATGCTCACCAGCAGCCTCACCTTTAAAGTGCCGAATACCAGGGGTTTCAACATCCCCAACAACTTCCGTTTCATGCAGCTCGTGGATGGCGTGGATATGCAGGCCGCCACCCTGGGCGTGCCGCTCGGCAACGCCATCGGCCCCACGGAACTCGACATTGCCAGTGTCGAAATCACGCCCGGCGCGGCCTCGGCCCTCTACGGCATGAACGCCATCAACGGCATGGCCAACCTCACCACCAAGAGCCCCTACACCTACCAGGGCCTGAGCGTGTACCAAAAGCTGGGCGTGAACCACGTCGATGGCATCGACCGCCACCCGAGCGCCCTCACCGAAACGTCGGTGCGCTGGGCGCAGGCCCTGGGCGAGCGCTGGGCCTATAAGGTGAACCTCGATTACCTGCGCGGCACCGACTGGCTCTCGAATACCCAAACCGACCAGAACCCGCAGGGCCTTGCGACCTCCAACCCCGGCTTTCCGGAGCTGTCGGGCGCCTACAACCCGGCCGCCGACCTCTGGAACCGCTACGGCGACGACACTAACTCGTCGCTCACCGTCACGATTCCTTACCAGGGTAAAAACCAGGCCTTCACCGTAACGCGCACCGGCTACTACGAGAAGGACCTCGTGAATCCCATCGTGCGCAACATCAAGGCCGACGCCAGCCTGCACTACAAGCTCACCGATAAGCTGGAGCTAAGCTACGGCTACCGCTTCGGGCTGATGGACGGCGTGTTTCAGCGCGGCAACAAGATTCAGCTCAACGGCGTGACGGTGCAAAACCACAAGCTGGAGCTGAAGGGCAGCGACTTCGTGGTGCGCGCCTACACGCTCATCGAGAACACCGGCAACTCGTACAACCTCAATCCGCTAGCCCTCAACCTCGACCTGCAAAACGGCTCGAACGCCGTGTGGGGCGCCAAGTTCAAAACGGCGCTGCAAAACCAGCTAGCCGCCGGCGCCGCCCTGCCCCAGGCCATGGCCGCCGCCCGCCAGGCCGCCGACGCTGGCCGCGCCGAGCCCGGCACCCAGGCCTTCACTGACCTTAAAAACCAGATTACCAGCATCAACAACTGGGACAGTGGCGTGAACGTGCCGGGCGCGCCCATCCCCGGCGGTGCGGCCCTCACCCAGCACAGCCGCACCTACCACACCGAAGGCCTCTGGAATCTGGGCCAGCGTGTCAAGTTCGTGGATTTGCTGCTAGGGGCCGATGCCCGCGTGTACCAGATTATCCCCGACGGCAACAACTTCGTGGATTTCAGCCGGCCGCTGGCCGAGCGCAGCCAGCCCGGCGGCGACTACGTGTACTACAAGAAGTTCGGCGCCTTCGGCCAGGCTACCAAGCTCTTTCTAGCCGACAAGCTCAAGCTAACCGCCTCCTTGCGTGTCGATTACAACCCCGAGTTTACGGCCAAGGTCAACCCGCGCCTGGCAGCCGTGTACACCCTAGCGGAGAAGCACAATTTCCGCGCCTCGTACCAGAATGGCTGGCGCTTTCCCTCGCTGTTTGAGGCCCTGTCGTTCGTCAACAACGGCAACGTGCGCCGCGTGGGCGGCCTGGCCAGGGTCAACGAGGGCCTGAACTACCTGCAAAATTCGTACACCCGCACCAGCATCGACCAGTTCAACGCGGCCGTGAACGCCTACGTGGCCGCCAACAGCGGCAGCACCGCCGCCCAGGCCGCCGTGCTGCCCCAAAACCGCGCCCTGCTGCAAGTAGCCAACCTGCCCACCGAGCAGCCCGAGCAAATCAACGCCTTCGAGGTCGGCTACCGCAGCGTACTGCTCAACAATAAGCTAGCCATCGACGCCGACGCGTACTACAACGTGTACTCCGGCTTCCTGGGCCAGGTAGAGGTGAGCGTGCCCAAGGACGCCAACGGCAACCAGGTAGCCGTGGGCACCGATGCCGCCGCCCTCGCCGCCCTGCGTGTTAACCGCGACGCCCGCCAGGACCGATACCGCGTGTACACCAACTCGCGCCAGGACTACCACAGCTACGGCTCCACGCTGGGCCTGACTTACAATTTCTACCAGAAATTCACCCTGGCCGGCAACGTCAACTTCAACGCCCTCTCGGCCAACAGCCAAACCGATGTCTTCGTCACTGGTTTTAATACCCCCAAGTGGGCCACCAACCTCTCGTTCGGCAACCGCGAGATTGTCCGCAACTTCGGCTTTAATGTGAACTGGCGCTGGCAGGATTCCTTTTACTGGGAAAGCCCCCTGGCCAACGGCCAGGTGCCGGCCTACCAGACCATCGACGCCCAGATAAACCTGCGCGTGCCCACCCTCAAATCGACCATCAAGCTCGGCGGCACCGACTTATTCAACCGCCGCTATTTCCAGTACGCCGCCGGCCCCACCATTGGGGCGCTGTATTATGCGAGCGTCACCTTCGACGCCACGGTGCTGCACTAGGGGCGAATTATGAATTAGAAATTATGAGTTATGAATTGGCTGTTAGGTCTTTCATCGATTCTGTTTTCAATTCATAATTCACAATTCATAATTAAAAGCAAATGTCCGATACCCTAGCCACCGCGCCCAAGCTCTCCGAAGTTGAGCACGTCAAAATTGCCAGCCGCTACCTGCGCGGCACGCTCGTCGAGAGCCTGGCCAACCGCCTCACCGGCGCCCTTAACCCCGACGACACGCACCTCATCAAATTTCACGGCTCGTACCAGCAAACCGACCGCGACCTCGAAAGCGAGCGCAAGCGCCAGAAGCTGGAGCCGCTGTTCTCGTTCATGATTCGGGTGCGTGTGCCCGGCGGCGTGGCCTCGGCCCCGCAGTGGCAGCGCATGGATGCCCTAGCCGACGCCTACGGCAACGGCACCCTCAAGCTCACCACACGCCAGACCTTCCAGCTCCACGGCGTACTCAAGCGTAACCTGCCGGCCGCCATCCAGGGCTTCAACGAGGTGCAGATGGACAGCATCGCGGGCTGCGGCGACGTGAACCGCAACGTGATGTGCAACACCAACCCGCACGAATCGGCCGTGCACGGCGAGGTCGTGCGCATTGCCCAAGAAATCAGCGCCCACCTTACGCCGCGCACCACCGCCTACCGCGAAATCTGGCTCGACGGCAACTTGGTAGAAACCACCGAGGCCGTGGACGACGAGCCCATTTACGGCCACACCTATCTGCCGCGCAAGTTCAAAATCGCGCTGGCTCTGCCGCCCTACAACGACTCTGACATTTTCTCCAACGACATCGGCCTCATCGCCATCGAGGAAAATGGCCAGTTGCTCGGCTTCAACGTAGCCGTAGGCGGCGGCCTGGGCATGACGTTTGGCATGAACGAAACCTACCCCCGGCTAGCCGACCTCATCGGCTTCGTGCCCGCTGATAAGGTTATCGACGTGTGCGAGAAAATCGTAACCATCCAGCGCGACTGGGGCAACCGCGAAAACCGCAAGCTCTCGCGCCTCAAGTACACCATCGACCGCGTGGGCCTGCCCGCCTTCGTGGCCGAGCTGCACCAGCGCCTGGGCTATCCACTAGCCCCTAGCCGCCCCTACCAGTTCCATAGCTCCAGCGATGCCTTCGGCTGGACCGAAAGTCCTGGCGGCCTCGCGCAGCTCGTACTGTTTGTGGAAGGTGGCCGCGTGCTCGACCGCCCCGGCTACCGCCTTAAGTCGGCCCTACGCGAAATCAGCGGTTTCCACACCGGCGAGTTTCGCCTTACGGGCAACCAGAACCTCATTCTGGCCAATATTGAGCCCCAGCACGTGGCCCGCGTCCAGGCCATCTTAGACGAAGCCGGTGCCGCCCCCAAGGCCGACCAGCTTACTGCCCTACGGCGCGGCGCGCTGGCCTGCGTGGCTCTCAACACCTGCTCGCAAGCCTTCGCTGAGGCCGAACGCTACCTGCCGCACCTGCTCGACAAGCTCGACGCCGTCATCCGCGCCCACGGCCTGGCCGAAACCGGCATCCTCATTCGGATGACCGGCTGCCCCAACGGCTGCGCCCGCCCCTACCTCGGCGAAATTGGCCTGGTGGGTAAGGCCCTCGGCCGCTACAACCTCTACCTCGGTGCCGACCACGCCGGCGAGCGCCTCAACAAGCTCTACCGCGAAATGCTCGACGAGGACGGCATCCTGCGCGAGCTTTCCCCGCTGCTGGCCGCCTACGCCACCGACCGCCAGCCTGGCGAAGGCTTCGGCGACTTTGTAGTGCGCACCGGCATCGTAAAAGCCACGGTGCGCGGGCTGGATTTTCACAACTAAGCCTTATTTTACAAGCAATTATGGCTACTGACCTTCTCCCGGCCGCTCCCGCCGCGGTAACGGATGACGGCCGCCCCGGGCTGCTAGCCGGCCCGGGGCTACCCGTTTTCCTGGACCTGGAGCAGCGCCGGCTGCTGCTGGTGGGTGGTGGCGCCGAGGCCCTGGCGCAGCTCACCGCCGTGCTCCACAAGCACCCTCAGGCGGCGGTTACGGTAGTAGCACCTCATTTTTTACCGGCCTTGCAGGCCTTGGCCGCTCAGCATGGCCAGGTGCTATTGCGGGCGCGCCCGTTCGAGCCCGACGATTTGACCGGGCACGACCTGGTGCTCGTTGCCACCGACGATGCCGACCTGCACGGCCGCGTGCGGGCCGCCTCCTCGGCCCGCCGCCTCCACGCCGTGGCCGCGCTAGGCCCCGCCGATGAGGCAACGGCTGTTGACTACTGGCGCCGGGTGGCCACCGGCACGCTAGGGGTATTTGCCTTATTCTTGATAGTCAATATCTTATCGTATTACTTCACCTGGCAGCAGGCATGGTATGTAGTCAGTAACTCAGGCACTTTCTACACGTTCGTCGGCGTGGGCTTCGTGGCCCAGCTCATCGATGGCATGTTGGGCATGGGCTACGGCGTAGTGTCGGCCATCAGCCTGATGTCGCTGGGGCTAAGTCCGGCTTCGGTGAGCGCCAGTATTCATACGGCCGAGATGTTTGCCAGCGGCGCTTCCGGCTACAACCACTACCGCTTCGGCAACGTTAACAAGCGCTTGTTCAAGGTGTTGCTGGTGCCCGGCATCCTGGGCTCCGTGAGCGGCGCCCTGCTGCTCACGCATTTCGGCGAGCAGTACGCCAGCATTATTAAGCCGGTTCTAGCGGTCTACCTGCTCCTGCTAGGGCTGCGCATCATCAGCAAAGCCGTGCGCAAGCAAGCCCAAAAGCGCCGCAAGGTGAAGAATGCCGGCTGGCTGGCTGGTGCGGGCGGGTTTCTGGACTCATTCGGCGGCGGCGGCTGGGGCCCGCTGGTTACGAGCACCCTTATCGCCAATGGCCGCACGCCCAACTACGTTATCGGCACCGTAAGCCTGGTGGAGTTTTTTGTGACGTTTGCCAGTGCGCTCACCTTCTTTTCCCTGATGGGCTTTTCTAACTGGCAAATTGTGCTGGGTCTCATTGTCGGCGGCGTTACGGCCGCGCCGCTGGCCGCCCGGCTGGCCGGCCGCCTGCCCACCCGCTGGATGTTTATCGGCGTTGGGTCGATGGTGGTAGTATGGAGCCTCTGGGCTTTGCGTAAGGTAGACATCCCTGCCATCTGGCACTATGCCCAAACGCACTTGCCATTCGCTGCCTAGCCCGCCCCCCGGGAAGCCTTCCCCCGAAGTAAGCACCGGAAAACAAGAAACTGGGCAGAGCCGAAGGCTCTGCCACGGCCACGCTTCTTTGGGCACCCGCGCCCCGAGCAGTTTTTAGCGTAAGGCAGCTCCTTCAGCTACGCCGAAAAAGAACAGCTTCATGTCATAGTGCTCCGCTGGCCAAGCCGATACTTTTGCCCGATGCAAGCTCCTTATGCCCTAGCCCTGCTGGAAGAGGATAAGAGGAGGTTGCCATGCGGGAAACTCGGCAGGAGTATCTGGCTGCCCAGCCCGCGTTTCGGTGCGTGGCGGCAGGCGGCTCGGTCGAAAAGCTGCTGGCGCCCCTGTCAGCGAGAGAGCCCGCCCCCCCCAGCTACTGCTGCCGGACATTGGCTTACCCGGGTGCGGTCAGTGAGGGGCTCCCCCTGATTTGGGCCCGCCTACCCGAGGTGCGGGTCCTCCTGCTCGGCGTGTACGCCATGCAGGAGGACTCGCATTTTTGCCGCGTTTCAGGCCGGGGCCGGGGGCTAGCTGCTCAAGAATACACCCTAGCACATCTGAAGGAGAGGCTGCTGCAAATAGCCGCCAGTGGCTCGCCTAGGTCGCCGGGCATAGCGCGGCCTCGACAAACTGGCAGTTGTCACGCCCGCGCCCGCCGCTCGTGCCTTCGCCGCCCAGCAGCAACGGGGCTAACCGCGCCCACTGCACATCGGTCAGCATCTGTTCCATAACCTAAAGCACTACCCACTGTTAATACTTCCTATCTCCTGTTGTAGACTTGTGACGAAATTAGGGGCTTGCAACTTATCCATCGTGCCTATCCTACAATGGCATATGCACTATCATTGCCCCCATCGAGGGCTTGGAACTTAGCCAGCACGCCTATCCTAGCGATGTAAGCGACGAGAAATGGACTTTTGTCCTTTCTTGGCTGCTGCTGCGGGAAGATGCCGGGCAATGTCAGCATGCGCTGCGTAAGCTGGTTACTGCGCTACGCCGGGTCGTGCGCGCCGGCTGTTCCTGGCGCCAGCTACCCCACCACCTCCCCCCTTGGGCTGCCTGCTACCAGCAGTAGGCGCGCTGCCCCGGTCTTCGGGGCGCTGACCGCCGACCGGCGTCGGGTATTGCGGCTTTGTAGCGAGCGGCCGCGCCCAGCGCCGGTATTCTGGCCTCGCGCACCGTGCAAAGCCCGCCTGAAAGTGGTCACCGCACGGGCTATGACGGGGCGAAGCGACGCAAAGGCCGCAAAGTGTCCGTAACCGTAGCTACGCTCGGGCACCTGCCGGCAGCCGTTGTCACGCCCGCTAACGAACAAAACCGTGCGCATGATAGACGAGCGGCAGCAGTGCCAGCAGGTTAAACCAACCTATACTGACCGCGGCTCTACCAGAGACGCCCCGCACGAGGCCGCTTCCCGGCAGGGTAGCGCCTTGCAGGTCGTCAAACTGTCCCAGCCCAAGCGCAGCTTTGTGTTGCTGCCGCGCCGCTGCGTCGCAGGGCGAAGTCTGCGTTGGAGCACCCGCTACAAACGGCTGACGCGCGATTATGAGCAGCTGCTAGCCCGGAGCTTGCAATGGTTTCCCTACCTGGCCTTTGTCGGCCTCATGCTCGCCAGGGCCACCACGCTGCACCTATTTACAAACTCATGATACACTCTAATCAAATTAATAATATAATATTTATAATTATTTTTTTATTTTTACGACACTCACTATGATGTGGCCTAGCTAAGCCGGACAGAGTTGGGACGTTGTTTGCAGGTGTGTTTCGAATTGGTTTGGGGCACGGTAGCCGAGCGCCGAATGCCGCCGCTCGGCGTTGTAGCAGGCGATGGGGTGGCTGCTTTCGAGCGTGGCTTCGGGCAGGCCGGCGAAGCTGCCGCCGTCGAGTAATTCGGCTTTGAAGCGGCTCCCAAACGATTCGGCGTGCGCGTTGTCATAGCAGTTGCCCCGCCGGCTGCACCGCAGCCAGCGCGGGCCATAATGCTGGCTGTGGTACGCAAACGCTTCGCGCACCGCGCCTGGCTAGGCCGGCCCGGCCACGCGCCGCACCTGGCGCACCGGCACGTGAGCCTGGCGCTGGGCGATGTGCTGGCAGGTGCTCACCGGGTCGGCTGGCCGATAATGCGGCTACAGCATTTGCTGACCAAGGCTTTTTTTAAAATGTCAAGCTCCTGCCCCGCCCGCTTGAGGCGGGCGCGCAGGGCCCGGGCCTCCGGGTCGCGGGCCACCTGCTCACTGCCCCCTTCGGCCACGAGCTGCGCCTGCTGCCAGCGGTAGCGCAGCTTGGGGCTGATGCCCAACTGCCGGGCCGCAGCCTGGGTGCTGCAGCTTTCACTGGCCAGGCGCAGGGCCTCGGCCTTAAACGCCTCGTCGTACTTGCGCCGTTTGTCGGGCGACACCCCGCTGGTTTTGGTTGCCATGACAGAAGAAATATACATCCTGCTTCTGTCCGGCCTCCCTAGACCACCTCACCCGAAGCAGTTTCGTCGGGTGGCAACGTGTTATGACAAGCTGGATGTGCATCTTCTGGCTTTTATTCACCTGGCCGCAACCGTCCGCTGGCTGCGTGACTGCTAACACTTGCTAAGGTGTGTTATTGCCAAACAGCAAAAGCCCCGGGGGTCGCTGGTGAAAGCGACCCCCCGGGGCCCGGCATATAAAGTTGGCGGCGACCGACTCTCCCACCGGTGAAGG
>NZ_JAUQSW010000006.1 GCF_030581075.1 Hymenobacter cheonanensis | reverse complement strand
GTACCGCGCCGCGCCTGGCGCTGGCCGCTGCCGGCGCCGGCGGGCGCGGCGGCCTGTTGGCCCGGGTGCGCCGCCTGGCGCTGGGCCGCCCCCAGGCCCCTACTATGAGCGAGCGCCTGCTGGCTGGCTCCCTCACCCTGCTAGGGCTGCTGGGCCTGAGCACCGGCGTGGTACTGGCCGCCCGCCCGGCCCAAACCGTGCCCAGCCAAACAGCCCCTGCCGCTAGCCCCGCCGATACGGCCCGGCGGCGCGTGGCCGCTCTACCAGCTTTGCCGGCTTTGCCTGGTATTCCGGCCCTGCCCAGTATGCCGGCGGTGCCCGGCATTCCGGCCGTGCCCGGCGTGGAAGCACGAGAAGCGCCGGAGCAAATAGGGCAGGAAGAGCAGATAGAAATACTTGATAATGAGCCTCTGGGGCGCTTGCGCCGCCTACGCCAAATTGCTCCGCGCCGGGGCCAGGCCAGCACCGTTGTAATCGAGAAAGACAAAAAAGGCCGCGTCGTAAACCTGACCGTGGATGGCCAGCGCATCGAGACGACCGATAAAAAAGCCAAGCGCGCCAAGAAGGTGCGCACCGTGGAGGTCGTAACGGTACCCAGCCCTTCGGTGCGCATTGAGCGCCCGGAGCGGCCCGAACGCGCGGGCACGGGCTCTTTCAGCTTTGATTTTTCGACTGATGACTTGAACGACCAGGCCCTGCAAGCTGCTCGCGAAAGCTTGGCTAAAACCCTGCGCGAGCCAACCCTCAATGCCGAGCAGCGCCAGGAAATAGAACGGGAAATGCGCCGCGTGCAAGCTGAGCTAGGCCGCCAGCAGGGTGAGCTGCAAAAACAGTTCCGCACTTTCCGACTCGAGCTGAACGGCCTCAATGGCGCAGCCGCCAGCCATCCTGCCGACCCTACCTTTCACCTGGACCGCAGCAAGCGCGGCTACGTGCGGCTGAGAGTTGACAAGCAGGGCAAAATGCTGCACGGCGATGCCGACTGGCAAAGCGACCGCGCCGCCGCCCAAGCCGACCGGGCTGCTGCCCAGGCCGACCGTGCCGCTGCCCAGGCCGACCGCGATGCGGAACAAGCCGACCGCGATGCAGAACAAGCCGACCAGGCTGCCACCCGGGCGGAGGCCACCGGGCGCCGCGCTGAATTGCGCGCCCGCATTGCCGCCGCCGAGGCCGAGCTGCGCACCCTCGATGGCCGCGCCAGCCTGCCCACGCCGCCCCGCCCGCCGCGTGCCCCGCAAGCGCCAGTTACGCCGCAGGCGCCGCCCGCCCCGCCGGCCCCCGCCGCCCCCAAAACAGCCGAGCTGCGCGCTGCCCTGCGCCAGGATGGCCTCATCGGCCCGGCCGAGCGCAGCTTCTCCTTCCAGCTCACCGACAAGGGCGGCCGCGTGAATGGCAGGAAGCTCACGCCCGACCAGGTGGCCCGCTACCGCCAGCTGCTAGGCCAGCCGGTGAGCGGCAAGGGCAGGTCCTCAACGTTTAACATCAACGTGAACGAAAACTAACTCCTTGGCACTGATGCCAGAGGCTAGCGGGCCGGTTGTCTGAGATTGCAGATGGCCGGCCCGCTTTTTTGTGCCCGGTGCGGCCGGGTGTGGCCTTTTTTGAAAATAATTCTTTCTTCGCTGTAACGAATGGCTACCTCGCCGGTACTCCCTGCAAAACCTACCACTCCTGACCTCCTTACCGCCGCCCCTATGCCTGCCGCCACCGCTACTGCGCTCAGCGACGAAGCCTTGATGGCCCAGGTGCAGGCCGGCGACCTCGACCAGCTAACCGGGCTGTTTGAGCGCTACCACGGCCCGCTGTTCGGTTTCCTGGCCAGGCTGGCCA
Source organism: Hymenobacter cheonanensis (assembly GCF_030581075.1). Taxonomy (GTDB): domain Bacteria; phylum Bacteroidota; class Bacteroidia; order Cytophagales; family Hymenobacteraceae; genus Hymenobacter. Next base: position 333,395 of record NZ_JAUQSW010000006.1, on the reverse strand, counting down.
ACGGCGACCGCGACCTGGCCCAGGACCTGACCCAGAACGTGTTTGTGCGGGTGCTGCGCTACCGCGCCAGCTACCAGCCGGGCCAGCCGTTTCGGGCCTGGGTCTACCAGCTGGCCCGCCACGTGTGGGCCGACCACTACCAGCGCCAGCGCCCCAGCGCCGACCTGGAAGAAGTCGAAAAAACCGCTGCCCACGGCCGCCAGGCCCAGGCCCAGCGCGCCGCCACCGACCAGCACCAGGCCCTGCACGAAGCGCTAGGCCTGCTGCCCGCCGCCCAGCGCGAGGTGCTGCTGCTGCACCGCTTCCAGGGCTTCGACTACGCCGAAATCGGCGAGCAGCTCGGCTGCACCGCCGGCGCGGCCAGGGTCAAGGCCCACCGCGCCCTCGACGCGCTGCGTAAGATTTACTTAAGTTAACCAGCTGATAAAAAGCAACTCATACTTTATAATTCACAACTCATAATTAAAACAGTGGCTATTAATTCTGCTCACCTGACTGACCCGGCCTGCGCCGAGCTGCGCCTCTGGCTGCCCGAGCTGGCCGACGGCCAGCCGCTGCCGCCCGAGGCCGCCCACCTGGCCGCGCACCTGCCCACTTGCCCCGCCTGCCAGGCCGAGCTGGCCGAGCTGCGCCAGCTCTTCAACGACCTCGACGCGCTGCCCCCCGAGCTGCCGCCGCTAGCCATGCGCGACGATTTTCAGGCCATGCTGGCCGAGGAAAAGGCGAAGCAGGCCGCTGCTTCGCCCGCCGGGCTGACGGCCGCCCGTGGCGGCCAGCCGCTGGCCTCGCCCCAGGTCGAGCAAGTGGTTGTTAATCAGAAAAATACCCCCAGCCAGCAGTGGCTGCGTGTGGCGGCCAGCGTGGCGCTGGTAGCAGTGGGGGCCGTTTTGGGCTTGTTGCTGCGCGGCGGGCAGCCGGCTAGCCCGCTGGCCCAGCTAACCCAAACTGAGCAGCCGGCCCAGCCCTCCCTGTCGGTAAAATTGGCGGCGGCGCGCCAGCAGCCCGCCACGGCCAGCCAGCGCCTGCAGCTCGTGAGCCAGGCCCCGGCGGCCATCGTGGAGCCCAACGACCCGGCCGTGCTCACGCTCATTCATACCCTTGATACTGACCCTAATCCGAACGTGCGGCTAGCCGCCTGCGAGGCGCTGTTCCGGCTGCGCAGCGACCCGCGCGTGGGCCCGGCCCTGGTGGAGGCGCTGCCCCTGCAAACCGACCCCAACGTGCAGATTACCCTCATCGAAACCCTGGTGACGCTGCGCGAAAAGCGCGCCGTGCCCGGCCTCGAAGAACTCGCCAAAAAGCCCGACGCGCTGCCCGCCGTGCGCCTGCAAGCCGAAAGCGGCCTGGGGCAATTGATTTAATGGTTAATTATTAATGGTAAATGATTAATTGTTAGATGACGATACAGGTTGCTACTCCGCTCAGCATGACGAAGTACAAGATTATGTAGTTAGCTAACAATTAACAATTAACAACTAACAATTGATAAAAACTACCAAGCGGCGTGGCACGCCGCCTCTGGACAAACCCACCGCGAAGGTTTCGGCAGCGGGTGGGGGAGGGCGGTGCCACCGCGCTCTGGGGCTGCCGTCGTATTTTCTTTCGCTTTCCTGATTATGAAAAAGTTTGCTTTCGTACCCCTGCTAGCCCTCGGGCTGGCCCTGCCGGCCGCCGTGCGCGCCCAGGATTTTAAAATGAAATTCAGCGGCCCGACCAATCGCAAGGTGGTGCTCGACATGCGCGGCAGCGACGTGACGGTGGAGGGCTACAACGGCGACGAGCTGCAAATCCACGGCACGGGCCACTTTGAGGCGCCGCCCGCCCTGGCCCACGGCCTGCGCCCCATCTACAGCGGCGGGGCCGATAACACGCAGCTCGGCCTGGCCGTGACGGCTACCGGCGACAACACGCTGCGCGTGGCCCGCACGGCCCGCAGCGACGGCCACTACACGGTGCGCGTGCCGCGCCAAACCGACGTGCTCTTCAACTCGGACCCCATGGGCGGCTCCGACGACCTGACCATCCGCGACCTGAGCGGGCGCATTGAGGCCCGCCTGCTTTCGGGCGATATGCGCCTGCTGAACGTGAGCGGCCCGGTGGTGGCCAACACCGTGAGCGGCGACATCAAGGTGCAGTTCAGCGCCACCCCTAGCCAACCCAGCGCCATCACCTCGGTGAGCGGCAACGTGGACGTGACCCTGCCCGCCGCCGCCAAGCTGACGCTTTCGCTGCGCTCGATTTCGGGCGAAATCTACACCGACTTCGACCTCAACCTCGACGGTAGCAACGGCATGCGCCACGTGGGCGGCCAAACCATTGAGGGCCGCGCCAACGGCGGCGGCAGCAATTTCTCGCTCAAATCGGTGAGCGGCGACGTGTTCTTGCGCAAGGCCAAGTAACGCCGCGCCCCCTAGCCAGCCAGGGTATGCCTGCCTGCCGGAGCCGCTGAAGGTGGCTCCGCTAGCCCGCGGCTTGCCCAAAAGGTACCCCTTCCCATCACCTCCTCCCTTGCCTTTTTATGAACCGTTTTCTGCTTGCCCTGCTGCTTTTGAGCGGCCTGCGCCCGGCCCTGGCCCAGCGCCTCGTGACCCAGACCGCCCCGCTGGCCGCCGGCCAGGGCGTGTTTCTCGACCTGAAGTATGCCCACAGCATCCGGGTGCGGCCGGGGGCTAGCCTGAGCGTGCAGGCCAAGGTGACTATCAACGACAACCAGCAGAATGACCTCTACAGCCTGGCCCTTGAAAAAAGCGATACCGAGCTGAGCGTAGTGGAGAAGCTGGACGAGGACAAGCTGCGCCAAAGCCACTACGAGGGCCCCTGCGAGGGCGGCAGCCGCAACAACTCGGGCGGCGGCGTGCACGGCGGCTACACCCGCAGCAGCAAAACGGGCGGCCTGCGGCCCACCCTCAGCTACAGCAAGGACGAGTACAGCTACTGCGCCAAGATAACCTACGAGGTGACCCTGCCCGCCGGCACGGCCCTGCGCATCACCACCCTCACCGGCGACGTGGACCTGAGCGGCCTCAGCGGGGCCATTACGGCCAAAACTGTGAGCGGCGACCTGCTGCTGAGCGCCCTGAGCGGCCCCGTGAACGTGCGCAGCGTGAGCGGCGACGTGAAGCTCAACGGCCTGAGCGGCAGCCCCGTGGAAGCCACCACCGTGAGCGGCGACGTGGACCTGGCCTGGCCGCCCGCCAAAGCCGCCGAGCTTAGCCTCAAGTCCATCACCGGCGAGGTCTACGCCGACCCGGCCGTGAGCTTCACCAACCTCAAGCAGCGCAGCTACGTGGGCTACCAGCTGCACGGCAGCTACGGCAGCGGCGGTGGCCCGCTCGTGAAGCTGGAGTCGGTGAGCGGCGACGTGTTTTTCCGCAAGCAGCCCTAGCGCAAAACCAGCCCAAAAAATACTTGCGGGGCCAGACAACGGCCGGGCTTATGCCGGCGTCTATGGCGCGGCTGTACGTTTACTTCACCCACCCATCATGTCGTTTTTACAAGCTAAGCGGGGCCTTTGGGGGTTGTTGCTAGGCTTACTCTGCCTGGCCGGGGCTAGCCCCGCTGCCGCCCAAAAAAGCCTGCCGGCCGCCCCGGCCGCCGCCGCCGCGCCGCGCCGCCAGCTGGCCGCCCACCGCACGGCCGCCCCTATCAAGCTCGATGGCCTGCTCGACGATGCCGCCTGGCAGGCCGCCCCGGTGGCCGATAAGTTTATCGAAAACCGGCCCCGGCCCGGCCGCCCCGAGCGCCTGCCCACCGAGGTGCGCGTGCTCTACGACGATGCCGCGCTGTACGTGGGCGCCAAAATGGTGGAGGCTAGCCCCGACAGCATCAAGCGCGAGCTGACCCAGCGCGACAACGGCGGCAACACCGACTTCTTCGCCATTTTCCTCGACCCCTACCGCGACCACCTCAACGGCTACGGCTTCATTGTGCTGAGCACGGGCGTGCAGATGGACAGCCGCTACTCGCCCGCCAACGGCGAGGACTTTGCCTGGAACGCCGTGTGGGACAGCCGCGTGGCCCCGCTGCCCGACGGCAAGGGCTGGAGCGTCGAAATCCGGATTCCGTACTCGGCCATCCGCTTTGCCCAGGCGCCGGTGCAAACCTGGGGTGTCAACTTCATGCGCCAGCGCAAAAAAGACAACCAGCAGCTGACCTGGAACGCCATTCAGCCCCAGATTGACGGCTTCGTGAACCAGTGGGGCGAGCTTACCAACCTCGAAAACCTGCACCCGCCGCTACGCCTCTCGCTCACGCCCTACGTCAGCAGCTACGTCAACCACTACCCCTACAACGAGCAGGGCAAGCAGAATACGAGCACCAGCTTCAACGCCGGCGCCGATATCAAGTGGGGCATCAACGAGAGCTTTACGCTGGATGCCACGCTGATACCCGACTTTGGCCAGACCATCAGCGACAACCAGGTGCTCAACCTCTCGCCCTTCGAGGTGCAGTACCAGGAAAACCGGCCGTTTTTCACCGAAGGCACCGAGCTTTTCAACAAAGGCGGTCTGTTTTACTCGCGCCGGGTGGGGGCGCAGCCGCTAGGCTTCAACGACGTGGCCGGGCAGCTGGGCAAGGGCGAATACCTCTACCACAACCAGGGCGTGACGCGCCTCCTCAACGCCACCAAGGTGAGCGGGCGCACTAGTAAGGGGCTGGGTATCGGGGTGTTCAATGCGCTATCGGCCCCTAGCTACGCCACGCTGCGCGACAGCGTGGGCGGCCACGAGCGCGACGTGTTGACCCAGCCGCTGACCAACTACAACATCGTGGTGCTCGACCAGAGCCTGCCGCACAACTCGTACGTGTCGCTCATCAACACCAACGTGACACGCGCCGGCACCACCTACGACGCCAACGTGACGGCCGGCCTGTTTCGCTTTGCCGACAAGAAAAACCAGTACGCCTTCAGCGGCCAGCTCAACTACTCGCAGCGGCGCGGCCAGAACATGTTTTCGGACGCGCCCGTGAGCGACCGCACCGGCTACAAGTACTACCTCAACTACGGCAAAATTTCGGGCAACTGGACCTGGAACGTGGACCACGGCATCGAGTCGGACACCTACAACCCCAACGACCTGGGCATCCTGTTTGGCAACAACAACGTGAGCCAGTCGGCCACCGTGAACTACAACAAGTACGACGCCTTCTGGAAGGTTAATAACCTGTATACCACGCTCGGGGTGTACCACTCGGCGTTGTTTCAGCCGCTGCTGTACCAGAACGCGGGCATTTATGGCAGCGCCAACACCACCTTCACCAAGAGCTTCTTAACGACCGGGTTTAACATCAACCTGGACCTGTATAAGCACGACTTTTACGAGCCGCGCAAGGCCGAGCTGGGCCAGTACTACGTGCGGGTGCCCACGAGCTTTAACCTGGGCGCGTTCGTGTCGAGCGACTACCGCAAAAAGCTGGCCTACGACGTGAACGCGGGCATCCGGCCCTACGCCCTCGACGACCGGCTGGCCCGCCCGCGCCGCCTCGGCTTTGGCCTCACGCTGAGCCCGCGCTACCGCGTGAGCGACAAGCTGAACTTCCGCTACACGTTTGACTACAGCCTGAAGAAGAACCAGGTCGGCTACGTCAACGACGGCTTCGACCTGAGCCTGCCCATCGACCAGACCTACAGCGACCTGCTGGGGGCCGACGTGCTGCTGGGCCGCCGCGACGTGTCGACCTTCACCAACACGCTGACGACCAACTACACCTTCACCAACCGCATTTCCTTCACCATGCGCGTGCGCCACTACGTGAGCACGGTGCACTACCTCGACTTTGCCCGCCTGCGGCCCAACGGCGCCGAGGAAAACCTGCCCGGCTACCAGCGCAACCACGATACGAGCTTCAACGCCTTCAACGTGGACGCGGCCCTGGTGTGGTGGTTTGCCCCCGGCTCGCAGGTGAGCCTGGTGTACAAGGATGCCACCGCCAGCTACCTGCAAGGCAACGAGGCTACGCCGCTTTACTTCGACAACCTCACCAACGTGGCCAACACCCCGCACAATAACAACGTGTCGGTGAAGGTCTTGTACTACCTCGACTACCTGAGTTTGCGGCACCGCCGCGGCTAGGGGTTGGTTGTCTCTGGGCGTAGGTGCTGCGTTGGCAGGGGGGCGCGCCACGTCGGCACAACGAGGGCCGGGGCGACGGTAAAGGAAAGGTGTTCCGTTGTTTGGTCGAGGTAGCTGGCTGGCAGGGCTGGGTGGCTGCCGGCCAAGCCGGCCTTCGCCCGCTTACGCCCCGGGCCCGTTAGAAATACGCCAATCGGATTATTTTCAGGTAGTTGTCCATTTTGGTTGGCGTCGCGGCCGTCAAGCTGGGGCAGTTCACCCAGGCGCTGAATCGCCGCATTGACCGCGTAATACTGGGCCGTGGTCAGCCAGTCGCTCCTGAGATTGTCTGAGGTAGTAAGCAGGCCGTTGGGTGGCACGTAGAGGGTAATGTAGCCGTCGTAGGCCGGCGGCAAAGGCTTGTCAGCTTTGGGGTCCTGAAGGAGGACTACATCCCCCCTAAAGCCGACGGGAACCAGAAAAATCAGTCGGTCACGGGCGGAGAAGGCAGGTGCTATCACCAGCACCCAGAGCAGCCAGCCGAGCACCGGGCTGAGCACCGGGGCCAGCAGCTTGGCCCACAGCGGCTGCGTACTGCCCGTAAGGAGCGACCACCCTAGCCATAGCCCGCCGGCCGGCACCACCAAAAGCAGGAGCGCCGGAATAAACAGCGGGTAAAAAACGACGCCGCCCAGCACTAGCAGCACAGCCAGCAGCAGGCTGCCAACCAGCACAATGGGGCCAAGCCAAAAGCCAAAACGACGCAACCAAGTAACGAGGGCGGCCATGCGAAAAACCTGGGTAGTTAAAGCAGCTCAATGGTCGGTGCCGGCTGCCTGAGCCGGGGCCAACCGGCTAGCTCAAAGATAGGGGGCGGTGAAGACGGCGCTGGGCTCGCCAGCTACGCTGTGCCCCGCACGCGCCGGGCCAGCAGGGCTAGCCCCAAACTCAGGCCGGCGGCCCCCAGCAGAGCCCCCGGGCCCAGGTGCCGCAGGGCCGCCGCGCCGCCCAGCGCCCCGGCCAAAAACGCCAGCCACAGCGCCACGGGCCACAGCCAGTCCTGGGCCGGCGCTTGGCCGCTGAGCCAGTCGGCCAGCCCCGTGCCGAAGCGCACGAGCGTACCCGTAACGAAAGTGAGGCTGACCTTGACGCGGCCCACCTGGTGCACCGAAGCGTTGAGCGCGCCCATGGCCAGCACCAGGCTCTCGATGGCCGCCTCCGGCAGCGCATACGCCAGCACCAGCAGGTTGAGAATAACGAGCAGGAGCACCGTATTGCCCCAGCGGCCGGCCCGGCGGTGCAGCAGGCTGCCGCCCACCACGCCCGCCACAAACAGGCCGATAACGCCGGCCAGCTCCAGCAGCTTGCCGGTGTCTTCTTCGGCCACGGCCACGCCCAGCGAGGTAGTGTTGCCGCTCATAAACGACACAAACACGCCCTGAAACCGTAGGTAGCCCACGGCATCGACGTAGCCGGCCAGCGCCACCAGCGCCAGGGTAAAGCTGAGCGCACCCAGCGGCAGGGCGTCTGGGGCAGCAGTAGTAGCAGGCATGATAAAGGAAAGAGGGCTAGCGGCCGCCGGGGCTGGCAACGTTGCCGACAACGATTGCGCAAAGAAAAGCCCGCGGTCGGGCGCGGGGGCTAGCCGGCCGGGGCATATTTGCGGCCTGCTCTTGCTTCCCACCCCTTTGTTTTGACTGCTATGCTGCTAGGTTTCGGGCTGCGCCACGCGCTTTTGTTGTCGACCATGGCCACCGGCTGGGCCCTGCGCCTGGCGGCGCCCGCCGCACCTGCGCTGCTCGCCTTTCCGGGGGCCGAGGGCGCCGGTCGCTTTGCTACGGGCGGGCGCGGCACAAAGGCCCAGCCTACTACGGTGCTCGAAGTCACCAACTTGCTCGATGATGGCCAGCCCGGCAGCCTGCGCTACGCCGTGCAGCTGAGCGAGCAAAAGGCCCCGGCGCGCACCATCGTGTTTCGGGTGTCGGGCACCATTCATCTGCTCTCGCCGCTCACGTTCAGCAAAGGCAACACGACTATTGCGGGCCAAACTTCGCCCGGCGGCATTTGCCTGGCCGACTACCCGGTGCAGGTGAAGGCTAGCAACGTGGTGGTGCGCTTCGTGCGCTTTCGCATGGGCGATAAAAACCAGAACCAGGGTTTCAAAGACGGGGCGGGCGGCGACGATGCCTTCGGCGGCCAGCGCAATAACCGGCTCGTCATCGACCACTGCTCGATGAGTTGGAGCACCGACGAGTGCTTCTCGGTGTACGAGGGCGACAGCACCACGCTCAGCTGGAACCTCATTGGGCCGCCGCTCAACTACTCGTATCACTTCGAGGACGGCGATACCGACTACGAGCGCCACGGCTACGGCGGCATCTGGGGCGGGCAGCACGCCAGCATGCACCACAACCTGTTTGTGCACTGCAACTCGCGCACGCCGCGCTTTAATGGCAGCCGCTACACCCACGCGGCGGGCTATGAGAACTGCGACTTCCGCAACAACGTCATCTACGACTGGGGCGAGAACAACGTGTACGCCGGCGAGGGCGGTAACTACAACATTGTCAATAATTACTACAAGCCCGGCCCCAGCACCAAGCCTGCCGTGCGCGCCCGCCTGCTCAACCCCTACAAGCTCACCAAGGGCAACAACCCGCTGCCCTACGGCCACTTCTACCTGGCCGGCAATTACCAGGAGGCCAGCGCCGAAGTAACTGCCCACAACTGGCGCGGCGTGGACATGAACGAGGGCACCCGCGCCGACACGGCCCTGGCCCAGGCTAGCCAGCCCTTCGACCTCGGCCCCGTAGCCACCCAGCCCGCCGCCCAAGCCTACGACCTCGTGCTGGCCGGCGCCGGGGCCAGCCGCCCCTTGCGCGATACCCTCGACCAGCGCTTGGTGCGCGAAGTGCGCACCCGCACCGGCCGCCTCATCGACGTGCAGGGCGGCTACCCGCACGGCACGCCCTACAGCGTGTCGCGCAACGCCTGGCCGGTGTTAGCCTCAAAGCCCGTGCCCATCGATACTGACCACGACGGCATGCCCGACACCTGGGAGCTAGCCCACAAGCTCAACCCTAAGGACGCGGCCGACCGCGGCAAGATTGGGGCTAGCGGGTATACTACGCTGGAGGTTTACCTGGCCGAGCTGGCCAACGGCAAGTAGGGGAGCTGCTTGTGTATGTTAGGAATTGCCTTAAATCTTAGCTGACACCCTTTTCGGAGAAGTACATAAAACGACGAAGGGGAAGGCAGCAATATGCTTGCCTTCCCCTTCGTCGTTTTAATTGCTACACCTTAGCAAATCGAAATTTGCTGGCTTCCAAATAGGGCTCACTACTGTCTGAGCAAATCCACCGACGCCCTAAGCGTTCAGCAACGGCCCCTGTTGTGTTCGAGCCCGCAAATGGGTCCAGTACTATATCACCCTCCTCCGTGAGTAGTTTGATGAAGAATTCCGGTAGAGCAGCCGGAAAGCGTGCAGGATGGATTTTTAGCCCGTTCTCCTTGCATAGCTTAGTATATGGGTCGTTGGCAGAGTTGTTGCCAAACTTGAGCATTCCATCTACAACCACCTCTTCAGAAAGAGGTTCCTCGATGACGTTTGGGGGAATAGAACCGCCCGCATCTACACTAGTAAAGCTCTCGTTAATGTTATGGCCTGAAGGGCGTACTGTCTTACTAAGACCCTTCTTGTTCAGTCGTAACATATCGTCTCCATAGGGTCGGAGCACTCCTCGATTGCTGGCTTTAGGCCACGCAGTTTTACTGAGCCAAAAGACATTCTCAACAGAGTCTTTCACTCGGATGCGCCGAATCGTAACCCATTCAGCAGGTACAGGCATTTTTGCGGGATTGTACCAGAAGAGCTCTTGGGCTAGATTGAAACCAATGGTGTCTACGAGTTCAATTAAGAGTTTGTAGTGATAAAGCGAACGTGTTGGTTCGCCTTTGTTGAAACTTCCCCCGATATTTAGAACGAAGCTGCCATCATCGGTCAGAACCCGTTGAATTTCTTTGGCAAATACCAGAAACCATTGCACGTACTCTTGCTTGGTCACATTCCCATACTCTTTCTTAAAGTGAAGAGCATACGGGGGAGATGTTACTACGAGGTTCACTGAGCTAGAGGGTATAGCTTTCAGTAATTCCAGCGAATTCGCTAAGTAAGCACGGCCAAAATTTGTTTCGTAAAATGGAGCAAACCCTTCTATGTCAGTCAGTATGGGCTGAGGCGCAAATGTCAGTTCTTGCTGCAAAGTAGATTTCATTAGTGGAATTGTCAATATTGAAGATAAGTTTGATGCTCAATCTGGCCGCAAGGTAATGAAATAGGTTGACAATGTCAACCTATTAATTTTTGACTGTGACTAACGATACTCCTAACCAAGACTGGATAAGCCAGGCCGAGGCAGCCCGAAGGAAAGGCGTGTCTCGTCAGGCAATTAACAAACTTGTGAAGGCTGGAAGGCTCAAGACGCTGGAAATAGGCGGTTCAGTATTCGTCAGCAGTGAGCAAGTAAGCCAGTATACACCCGCCCCAAAAGGACGAAAAAAAAGAATCTAATATGAGTCCTGATTCCCGAGTGCGGCGGATTTTAGCCACGCTTACCCCCGATGAACAGTTAGGGCTTTATCGTGAACTCAAACTAATGCATGGTGCGCACCCAATGGAGGCGGTATTGAACCTGACGAGTGACGAAGTACTGTCAGCGCTTCAAAAAATGAAGCTTCAGGATGGAATGCCTTGGCGAATGCTACGCGGGAGCTTGGCTGATTTACTTTTTGAGGTGATAGTGTTGCCGACGCTCAGTGGTTGGGATGATGTGGCTTTTGTTGGGGATTTGCCTTATGACTACAAGTTGCGGAATGCAGCTGAGGAAGAAGTGACCATCCAAATAAAGTTACAGCGAAGTGCCAAGAACGGGCCTTCTGTATTCAATAAAAAAACAGGTAAGAACATGTTTTCTGTTGAGACACAGCGAACAAGGGGAGGGACGGTAGACGGGGTAAAGACACGCCCTTACCGATTTGGAGAGTTTGATATACTGGCTGTTTGCATGTATCCTTCAACTGGCCGTTGGGATACTTACCTGTATACCGTGGAGAAATGGCTGGTACCCCATGCCACAGAAACTAACGCCTTAGCTACCTTTCAGCCAGTGGCACAAAGGCCGAATGCTGATTGGACAGACTCTTTAGAGCAGGCTATTGCATGGCTTAAGTCGCGGCAGCAAAAGACTATTGCCTTGACCGATACCCCTCCTGCCCAGCAATCACTCGCACTGTAATTGTATTCTGGTTGCTAAACTAATGCTAGCAAACGCCCCGCCGCCGCCCACGGCGTAAGCTGCCCCGCCGCCACGGCCTCTCGCATACCCGGCAGCGACTGTTGCACCCCGGCCCGGCCGTAAAACTGCGCCTCCAGGGCCTGGCGCACGGCTTCTTCCAGCCACTGGAGCTGCTGCTGGGCGCGGCGCTGCTGCCAGTAGCCGCTAGCCTGGGTTTGGGCGGCGTAGGCCTCGATGAGCTGCCAGGCTTCGGGCAGGCCCGCGCCGCTGAGGGCTGAGCAGGTGCGCACGGGCACGGCCCAGCCGCTGGCGGCGGGCGGGAAGAGGTGCAGCGCGCCCTCGTAGTCGCGGGCGGCGCGGCGGGCGGCCTGCTCGTTGCCCTGGTCGGCCTTGGTAATGAGCAGCGCATCAGCCATTTCCATGATGCCGCGCTTCACACCCTGCAGCTCGTCGCCGGCACCGGCCAGCATCAGCAGCAGGAAGAAATCGACCAGGCCGTGCACAGCTACTTCGCTCTGGCCCACGCCCACGGTTTCGACGAAAATAACGTCGTAGCCGGCCGCCTCGCACAGCAGCAGGGCCTCGCGGGTGGCGCGGGCCACGCCGCCCAGGCTGCCGCTGGCCGGCGAGGGCCGGATGAACGCCCGCGGGTGCAGCGTGAGCTGCGGCATCCGGGTTTTATCGCCCAGGATGCTGCCCCCGCCGCGCGGCGAGCTGGGGTCGACGGCCAGCACGGCCAGCTTCTTGCCCAACTTTTCGACTAAATACAGCCCTAGCGCCTCGATAAAGGTGCTTTTGCCCACGCCCGGCACGCCCGTGATGCCCAGCCGCAGCGCGCCGCCCGTGCGCGGCAGCACGGCTTGCAGCACTTCTTGCGCCAGGGCCTGATGCTGAGGCAAAGTGCTCTCGACGAGCGTGATGGCGCGGGCCAGGGTGCCGCGCTGCCCGGCGGCAAGGCCCTGGGCATAGTCGGCGGCGGAAAGAGGGGGAGCGGGCACGGCCGCAAAATACGCACGCCGCCCGCGCCTCACCGCCGTGTTCAACCAAAGGCAGCGGGGGATGAACTGCGTAAGCGGATGAGTAAATTTTCCTTTACCGAAAATACCGGCCTGGGCTTTCGACGCTTCCGCACCGGCAGGAGCTAGCCCCTGGCGGGCAGCCACAAGGGCGACCCGGCACGTGCCGGGTCGCCCTTGTGGCCTGGTAATCAAGACTGTTACTTTACATCCACTACTTCGATGTCGAAGATGATGGGGGTGTTAGGGGCAATATTGGGCGAGGAGCCGGTGCTGCCGTAGGCTAGGGCCGACGGAAGGAGCAGCGTCGCTTTCTCGCCCTTGCGCATCAGGCTCACCCCCTGGTCGAAGCCCGTGATGAGGGAGCCGCTGCCCACTACAAAGTTGAGCGGCACGTTGGCGTGCAGCGACGAGGCGTCGAACACGGTGCCATCGAGCAGCTTGCCCGTGTACAGCACCGAAGCCGTAGTGCCGGCCTTGGCCGGCGTGCCGCTGGGGTTGCTCACGGTAGGGATGAAGTAAAGCCCCGACGCTTGTTTTTGGGCCGTAGTTATCTTGTTCTTATCCAGGTACTTCTTGAGTAGGTTGTCGTCGGGCACGGCAAAGCTGGGGTTGATGTCTACCAGCTCGACATCGTAGCGCACCACCGTGTTGGCGGGTACCGTGGGGGCCGAGCCGGAGGTGCCGAAGGCTAGCCCCGACGGAATCAGGAACGTTGCCTTATCGCCCTTGTGCATGAGCGCAACGCCTTCGCCAAAGCCCGGGATAACCTGGTTGGGCAGCAGCGCGAAGCTGACGGGCGTATTGTCGTTTTGCGCCGTGGAATAAAAAACGGTGCCGTTGAGCAGCGTGCCGGTGTACAGCACCGATACCACCTCGCCGGCCTTGGGCAGCGCGGCGCTGGCATTGGTTAAGGTGGGCACGAAGTAGAGCCCCGAGGCTTGCTTCTGGGCGGTGGTTATGGAGTTGTCGGTGAGGTACTTCTTGATGGTGGCGTCGTCGGCGGCCGAGTAGTCGGTCACCACGTCGTCCTTTTTGCAGGAAGTAGCGAGCAGGCTGCCCGTGGCGAGGAGCAGCAACGTGAGCAGGCGAAATTTGGCGGCAAGCAAAGAGGCTTTCATAGGCTATTTTTTGTAAAAATACGCCAGCGGCGCTAGTCTGCGCTAGGCCGCGCCGGCCTATGGCTCCGCAATGAAGGCCGGCAGGCCCAGCTTGCTGCGGCGGCCCCCCAGCTTCAGGCCATCGTCGACGTAGCCGCAGGCCGGGCCGCTGGTGTTGGGCTGCTCAATCACGCCCAGAAAGGAGTTGTCTTCGCGGGCCACGTAGATTTTGCCATCGGGCCCGCGCTGCAAGGCGCCCAGCTTGTGGTTGGAGGAATGGCCTACCTGGCTGGCTTTGCCGGTTTTCAGGTCGAACTGCACCAGCTGGGTTTCGCTGGCAGCGGCTACTTTCTTCTCCTTGGTATTGCCATTGCAGGAGCCGTAGAGCAGGCGGCCATCGGGCGAAAACTCAACGCCGTAGGCTTCTTCATAGGGCCCAAAGCTGCGGGCATTGCGCACCTTGCCGGTGCTGCGGTCAAAGTCGTAGACCTCAAACTTGTTGTTTTCGCGCCACAGCGCAGCAGCCAGCCTGGTGCCATCGGGCGAGAACTTGAGCGCCCCGATGGCATTGCGGCCGGGGCCGGCGTTCATAGCGCCCACGTTGCTCAGGATAGGCTTGCCCGAGCTCACGCCCTCGGCCGTGACGAGGTAGGAAACGAAGGCGTTAGAGTTCCAGCGGTGAGCCACCACCCACACGTCGCGGCCATTGGCGTGGCGCACGGCGGCTAGCTTCTCCGCTACCGGCGTGATAAGCAAGAGGTTGGCCCGCGGCACGTCGCCGAGCCCATTGGCGCGGGTCATGTCTACCACCGAGTAGCGCAGGCCGTCGGGCGCGCCCTGCGCCGCCACTGTGAAGATGTAGAAAATGTTGCCCGAGCCCGGGTCGGGTACGATGAGTGCCGACTGCGTGCTGCTGCCCGAGCCCATGAGGTGGCGCCCGCCCGGCATGGGCTGGTGCTGGCGGTTCCACACGGTTTGGCCATCGGTGTAAAAGAGCAGCTCGCCGCGCTTGGTAGTGGCCGTGGCGCAGCCCTCGTAGGTAGTCATGGCTCCGTCGAGCAGGGGCGTGGGAGTGCCGCTGCTAAAGTCGAGGCCGGCCTGGCGGCCAAAATACCAGCGGTCGGTAGGCCGCTGGGCCCTGGCCGCTGGGGACAGAATAGCTAAAGCGAAAAAAGCAAGCAGGAGCCGGCGCATAGGCAAAGCAGAAAGGGTTAGTAGCCCGCATAAACGAAAAAACCGTGCCGGGAGGCTAGCGGGCGCCGGGCCTGGCTGGCCCGGCAGTATTTTGCCGGCGCGCTTCAAGGGCTATATAAACAACCGCGCGCTTAGCATGAGTATTGGATTTTGCCTGGCGGCGGCGGGCATTGGCAAGCTGCTGCTTATCCAGGCTGGCGCCGGCGTCGGCCATCTGCTGCTTGCCTGGGGCATTGGCCTAGCTGCCTGAGAAAAGCGCCGGCGCCGCGCTAGTCCAGCTCAACATCCTCGAAGTTCCCAACCTACCTGGTGGCCGGCGCCGCGTACTGGGCTAGCGGTGGGGCCGGCGCCCGGTGCGCCTCAAAATAAGCGTAGCCCGGTGCCAGCCCCCGCCAAAAGGCCGCGTGTGGGCTAGCCGCGCGCTGGCGCAGCTCGCTTTCTAGTAATGGGAAAGGGAAGAGGTGCACGCTAATGCTGACCTGCCCGGCCGCCCGGGCTGCCACGGCCAGCAGGTATACTTCCTCGATGCCCGCGTCGGTGAGCGGCAGGCAGCCGTCCGTCACGTCGGCGCCGTGCAGAAAGATGTCGCCGCCCGGGTCGGCCAGGCCGGTGGCCAGGAGGTCGTCGGCCGTGGGGTAGTCGAGGCCCAGCGAGAGGTGGTAGGCACTCTGCGGGTTGAAGCGGTCGATGGTGTAAAAGCCCTCGGGCACCTGGCCGTCGCCGGCCCGGCGCTTGGGCCCCAGCGTGCCCGACGTGGCGGCCAGCGGGTAGCTCCGCAGCTGCCGGAACGCCGCCTCGCCCCGGTTGCGGGCCCACACTTCCAGGGCCCGGTGGGTTTTGATGAGCCGGAAAAATACTTCCAGCCGGGCCGAATCGAGGTGCTGGGCTTGCAGCCGGGCGGCCAGCGCGGGCCAGCACCGGGCATAGGCCGCCCGCACGCGCGGGTAGCCAAGCTGCCGCACCCAGAAGGACGGAGGCAACGGGCTGGGCGCCTGGGCGGCGGCCGGCCCGGCTAGCAAGAATGCAAACAGCAGTAGTAGCAGAGGCAAGGTGCAGGGGCTGAGCAGGTAGGCCGCCAAACAACGCCGGTGGCAACCCCCTTGGTATGCGCGCCGGGCCTGGCCGGGCCGCCGCCCGCCGCATCTTTGCGGCTATGAACCCCGCCGCCCTGCTCGACTTTCTCCACGACCTCGCCCACCACAACGACCGCGAGTGGTTTCAGGACCACAAATCCATCTACGACCGCCTGCGCGCCGGTTTTGAGCAGGACGTAGCCTACTGGCTGCGCGAGCTGGTGCCGGACGAGCCCGCCCTGGCCGGCCTCGACCCCAGGAAGTGCATCTTCCGCATTTACCGCGATGTGCGCTTTTCCAAGGTGAAAGTGCCCTACAAAACGCACTTCTCGGCCTACTTCGCCCCCGGCGGCAAGCACTCGGAGGCGCCCGGCCGCTACGTGCAAATCGGCACCAACGGCCAGACGCTCGTGGCCGGCGGCCTCTACGAGCCCACCAAAGAGCAGCTGGCCGCCATCCGGCAGGAAATTGATTATTCGCCCGAGGAGCTGCACGCGCGGCTAGCCACGCCCGAGGCCCGGCAGTTTTTCCCGCAGGGCCTGGCCGGCGACCAGCTCAAGAAGATGCCGCCCGGCTACGAGGCTAGCCATCCGGAAGCTAATTGGCTGCGCCACAAACAGTTTCTGCTCATGCACTACTTGCCCGATGCCGAGGTGCGCAAGCTCTCGCCCGAGGCATTTCGGGCGCATATCCTGGCGGCGCTGCGGGCGCTGGGGCCGTTTGGCGAGTGGCTGGGCGAGGCCAGCCACGGCGGCTAGCCTCCAATTAGGGATACGGCTGGCGCGCGTGCCGGCGTGTTTCGGTAGTCTAAAAATTCAGCACTTCCTCTTCGTGGCCGTTGCGCAGCAATGCGCTGATTTTCTTGCCGTTGCCTTCGGCATTCACGATGTTCATCTGGTCGGCAAACTCGTCCAGGAGTACTTCCTGTTGAATAAGTAGCTCCCTGGTGGGGTGCGGCAGCGGCACTTTGGCGTAGAGCCAGTAGGCGTCCTTTTCGGGCTGCAGGCCCAGAAACTGCACATCGAGCGGTAGGCGGGGCTGGCGCGGGGCGGCGGGCAGCGTCAGCTTAAGGTGCTGATGCAGATAGAGTTCGGCCAGGGGCAGGGCGCGGGGCTCGCGCAGGTCCACGGCCTTGGGCTGGCCCTTGGAAAGTGCCTTGGTAAAATCGTCGGTAAAGACCTTCAGCGCCAGCTCTACCTGCTGCTTCTGCGGGTTCAGCTTCAGCTCCAGAATGCTGGTGTGGTAGGCGTGGCGGGTGCCCGCCACGCCGGGCAGGCCTAGCAGCAGGCTCAGAAGGAGGGGAAGTTTACGCATGGTGGAGGAGAAGAACAGTCTAAAAGACGGCTGTCATTGCGAGCGTAACGAAGTGAAGCGCGGTAATTTTTCCTCTTTCGTTGGATTAGTAACCCTGACGTAAAGGAAAGATTGCCGCGCTTCGCTCGCAATGACAGCCGTTTTTAGGAGTCGATAAGTAAGTTAAAACAGCTTCATTACCTGCTTAATCACAATCACATACACCATCAGGGCCAGGATGAGCACCGTGCCTACGCGCTGGGCGCCCTCCAGAAATTTCTCCGACGGCTTACGGCGCAGAATCATCTCGTAGAGCAGGAACAGCACGTGGCCACCGTCGAGGGCCGGAATGGGCAGCAGGTTCATAAAGGCCAGCACCATGCTCAGCATCCCTACCAGGGTCCAGAAGTGCGGCCAGTCGAAGTGCCCGCCAAACTGCTGGGCAATCTCCACCGGCCCACCCAGGCTTTCCGAAGCCGAAGCCTGGCCCTTGGCAATCATCGTAAACGCCTTGGCTTGCAAGGTGATAACGCCAAACGCCTTTTTGATGCCCTGCGGTACCGACTCGCCCAGGCCGTAGTAGCGGGTGCTGAAGTGCAGCTGCGGCTCGGGGCGCACCCCAATTTTGCCGGTGGCGCTCACGGCTACGGGCAGGGTCAGGGTCTGGCCGGCGCGCTGCACCTGCACGGGCACCGTTTTGCCCTTGTAAAGCGGCAGCGTGCGCAGCAACTCGTCGTAGTACTGAATGGGCGTGGTGCCGATTTGGGTGATGCGGTCGCCGGCCACGATGCCGGCCTTGGCGGCCGGGTTGCCGGGCACTACCTCCTTGAGGGTGAAGGGCTGGCGCGGCTCCACAAACAGGCTGTCGCCGGCCTTGCTCATCTTGTCCATGAAGCGCGGGGGCAGCTTGGGCAGGTCGAGGAGCTGGCCGCCGCGCTCCACCGTGTAGTAGCTTTCTGACCCTAGCAGCACATTGGGGTCGTACACGTCGTTGAACTCAGCGAAGGGCCGGCCGTTGATTTTCACAATCTGGTCGCCGTTGCGGAAGCCCATTTCGCGGCCCAGGCTGGTGGTCACCACGCCGTAGCGGGCCTCCGAGGCGGGCAGGTAGCTCTCGCCCAGCTTGTAGGTGAGGGCCGTGAAAATGACGATGCCCGTAAGCACGTTCATGATAATGCCGCCGAGCATCACCAGCAGGCGCTGCCAGGCCGGCTTGGCCCGAAACTCATCGGGCTGCGGCGGGCCGGCCAGGGCGTCGGCGTCCTGGGTTTCGTCCACCATGCCGTGGATGGCCACGTAGCCCCCCAGCGGAAACCATCCAATGCCGTACTCCGTTTCGCCCACTTTTTTCTTGAGCAGGCTGAAATTCCAGACGTGGGGCAGCGGAAAGAGGAAGTCGAAGAAGATGTAAAACTTCGTGACTTTAATCTTAAAGAGCTTGGCGAAGGCAAAGTGCCCAAATTCGTGTAAGCCAACTAGTAGCGAAAGGCCCAGCACCAGCTGGCCAATCATAACGAGAATTTCCAAAGAGAGGGGTTTGTAGGTAATAACTAACCGTCATGCTGAGCTTGCCGAAGCATCTCGCTCGCATCTTTCGAGTGCTTTTCAACGAAGCGAGCAAGATGCTTCGGCAAGCTCAGCATGACAGACGTATCGGGTGTCAGGTAATTATTTGTCAAGTAACTCAGTAGCGATTCTACGTGCTTCCAAGTCAGTAGCGGCGTAGTCGGCCAGGGTTGGGGCTGCAAGATACGGCACCCTTTCCAGGCTCCCGGCTACCACGTCGGCCATGCCCAAGAAGCTGACCTTGTCTTGCAAAAAGGCGGCCACCGCCACCTCGTTGGCGGCGTTGAGCACGCAGGCGGCGGTGCCGCCGCGCCGCATGGCCGCGTAGGCCAGCGGCAGGTGCCGAAACGTGCCCAGGTCGGGCGCCTCGAAGGTGAGGGTGGGATAATCGAGAAACGAAAACCGGGGAAATTCATTCCGCAGGCGCGCGGGGTAGCCCAGCGCGTACTGGATGGGCAACTTCATATCGGGCAGGCCTAGCTGCGCCTTCAGCGAGCCATCCTGAAACTGCACCAGCGAGTGCACGATGCTTTGGGGATGCACCACGGCTTCAATCTGCTCATTGTCAAGGCCGAACAGCCACTTGGCCTCAATTACTTCGAGGCCCTTGTTCATGAGCGTGGCCGAATCGATGGTGATTTTGGCGCCCATCGTCCAGTTGGGATGCTTCAGGGCCTGGGCTTTGGTAATATGCGCCAGCTCGCTAGCCCCGCGCCCCCGGAAAGGCCCGCCCGAGGCGGTGAGAATAACTTTTTCGATGGGATTCTGGGCCTCGCCGGCCAGGCACTGGAAGATGGCCGAGTGCTCCGAATCGACGGGCAGCAGCGCCACGCCGTGCTCGCGCACCAGCTTGGTTATCAGCTCGCCGGCTACTACCAGGGTTTCCTTGTTGGCCAGGGCAATGGCCTTGCCGGCCCGGATGGCGGCCACCGTGGGCACCAGCCCGGCGTAGCCGACCAGGGCCGTAAGCACCACGTCGACGTCGGGGCGCTGCACTACTTCGGCCAGGGCCGCGGCGCCGGCCAGCACCTGGGTTTCGGGCTGGCCGGCCAGGGCAGCTTTCACTTCGTGGTAAAACTCGTCGCTGATAACCACGGCCGCCGGCCGAAACTCCTGGGCCTGCGCCACCAGCAGCTGCCACTGGCGCCCGGCCGTGAGCACCGCCACCCGAAACCGGCCCGGCTGCTCGCGCACCACTTCCAGGGCCTGCGTGCCGATGGAACCCGTGGAGCCCAGCAGCGCCAGCGATTTAAGAGAAGCTTGTTGAGAAAAAAAATCCGCCATGCGCGAGGGTTGGGAATGGAAGCCCAAAGGTAGGGCCAGCCCCGGCGGCGCAACCTCCGCCTTATCCATTTACTGCGGCCGCCCGTAGAAGCAAGCCCGGCCCAGCCGTTCCAACTATCCTTTTCCACCTCCTCCCCGATGTCCGTCAAGCTCAAACCCCTCGACCAGCAAGTTATCGTTATCACCGGCGCCACCAGCGGCATTGGGCTAGCCACGGCCAAAGCCGCCGCCAAGGCCGGCGCCCGCCTCGTGCTGGCCGCCCGCTCGCAGCCCGACCTCGACACCGTGGCCCGCCAGCTGGGCGGCAAGGTTGTGACTGTGGCCGCCGACGTGGCCGACCCCGCCGCCGTGCGCCGCATCCACCACGCCGCGCACGCCAACTTTGGCGGCTTCGATACCTGGGTCAACAATGCCGGCGTGGGCATGTGGGGCAAGCTTGAGCAGGGCAACCTTGAGGACTTTAAGCGCCTTTACGACACCAACTTCTGGGGTATTGTGAATGGGTCGCTCGAAGCCATCAAGCACCTCAAAAAACACGGCGGGGCGCTTATCAACCTGGGCAGCGTGGTATCGGACGTGTCGGTGCCCATCCAGGGCATGTACGCCTCCAGCAAGCACGCCGTGAAGGGCTTTACCGATGCCCTGCGCATCGAGCTGGCCGATGAGAAAGCGCCCGTGTCGGTAACGCTCATCAAGCCGGCGGCCATCAATACCCCCTTCCCCGACCACGCCCGCAACTATCTGGCTGAGAAGCCCAAGCTGCCCCAGCCCGTATATGCCCCCGAGGAGGTGGCCAACGCCATTCTGCACGCCGCCGTGAACCCCATGCGCGACGTATTTGTGGGCGGCGGCGGCAAAATCATGAGCAGCGTGAATAAATACGTGCCCGGCGTAATGGACTGGGTAGAAGCCAAAACCGGCGTGGCCCAGCAAAAGCAGGACGGCACCCGCGCCGTAGACCCCGCCGGCTCGCTGCACCGCCCCAATGGCCCCCACGCCCGGGTGCACGGCCACAACCCCGGCCACGTGATGAAAACCAGCCTCTACACCCGCGCCCGCCTCAACCCGGTGGTGGCCGGTGTGGTAGTGGCCACGGGCCTGGCCGCCACCATCGGCCTGTTTCTGGCCAGCAAAGCGCCGCTCCAGGATGCCGGCGTGCCGCGCGAATCGGGCGCCGAGCCCCGCGTGCCCGTTACTGATAACTAAGGCAGGCTAACCCTGGCGGATATCCCGCGTAGTATCAGGGTTCAACTTGCTGGCTCACTTCTTCTTAAATTCTCTTTCCCATGAAAAATCTCTTTTTTGCCTGCGCCCTGGTAGCCGGGACTGCTTTCACCGCTTCGGCGCAAACGCCTATGGGCACCCCGCCCCCGAGCACAACTTCGCCCGCAAGTTCTACCTCGGCTCCCAAGCCCGATGCCACCATTGAAACCCAGGCTAATACCGGCTTTATCCAGACCAATCCAGCCGATAAGCCGACCATGCGCAGCAACCGCGCCATGAAGCGCAAAAACGGCAAGACGAAAATGAAGAGTCAGCCGGCCTCTACCATGTAGCTGGTTGATTTCCAGCAGAAAAAAAAGGCTTCCCGATACCATCGGGAAGCCTTTTTTTCTGCTGGAAATCAACCGGGTTACTTTGCGCTCAGCTCCTTTACGGGGCTTTGCGGGGCTAGCAGCCGGCGGCTTTTCTGCACCACTACCAGCTTGGGCACGGTGAAGGTGGCCGACTGGCGAATGTCGAGCGACGAGGCCCCGGCGCGGGCCGTGTAGGTGCCGGCATCGGTCTGCCAGGCCTCGGCGGCCGTGTTGTACGAGGCCAGGTCGGCGGCGGTGAGGGTGAAGGTGAGGGTTTGCGACTGGCCGGGGGCTAGCAGATTGGTTTTGGCAAAGGCGCGCAGCTCGCTCTCGGGCTTGGCCAGGGTGCCTTTTGGGGCGTGCACGTAAAGCTGCACCACTTCCTTGCCCGCCACGGCGCCGCTGTTGGTCACTTTGAGGCTGGCCGTAATTTTGCCCGCCAGCGAAGGCGCGCTGAGTTGCAGCTTGCCGTAGGTGAAGGTGCTGTAGCTCAAGCCATAGCCAAACTCATAGGCCGGCTTTACCTTGAAGGTGTTGTAGTAGCGGTAGCCGACGTAAATACCTTCATTATAAAAGTTTTCGGAAGGCTGACCCGAGAGCGAGTTGCCTTTATCAGTGCTAGCCAGCAGCTTGCCCGGAAAGTCGGCCGCGTAGGGCACATCGGCATACGCCACCGGAAACGTAGTGGCGAGCTTGCCCGACGGCGCTACCTGGCCGCTCAGCACGTCGGCCAGCGCGTGGCCGCCCTCCTGGCCGGGCTGCCAGCCCAGCAAGATGGCATCGGCCTGGTTGCGCCAGCTAGCCACCTCCATTACGCCGCCGGTGTTGAGGATAACCACCACCTTTTTGCCCTGGGCGTGGAAGGCCGTGGCTACCTGCTTGAGCAGGGCCTGCTCGGCGGCCGTCAGGTCGAAGTCGTCGGCCACCTGGCGGTCGCCGCCCTCGCCGGCGCTGCGCCCCAGCGTGATGAGGGCCACGTCGGCTGCCTGGGCTTGCTGCGCCAGCATGGCCGCGTCGGGCATCATTTCGGGAATGACGGGCACCGGGTCGAAAAAGTTTTTCTTCTTGGGCAGCTTGGCTTTTTCAACTTTCAGGTACTGCGCGTAGGCCTGGCCAGGGGCCGTGGCCACCGTGAAACCCGCGCTACTCAGGCCCTGCGCCAGCGACACGGTGTAGGCGCGGTTCACGTCGCCGCTGCCCGTGCCGCCCGCAATGAGGCTGTAAGAGGTATTGCCAAACAGCGCCACCTGCTGGCCAGCCGCCAGGGGCAGGGCCCTGGCCTCGTTGCGCAGCAGCACCATGCTCTCGGCGGCGGCCTGGCGGGCCACGGCGGCGTTGGCCTTCAGGGCCGGCTGGCTGCTGTATTTGTAGCCCTTGAAAGTGGGCGACTTCAACACCAGCTCCAGCACGCGGGTCACGTTTTGGTCGAGCTGGGCCGAGGTGAGCTGGCCGCTTTGGAGGCCCGCCAAAATGGCCTGCGTCTGCTTGTAGGTGCCGGGCTCCAGCAAATCGTTGCCGGCCTTGAGCTGCGCTACGGCGTCGGCGCCGCCGTACCAGTCAGTCATCACCAGCCCCTTAAAGCCCCATTCCTGGCGCAGCAGGCTCGTGAGCAGGTCGTGGCTTTCGGAGGTGTAAGTGCCGTTTATCTTGTTGTAAGACGACATCACCGTCCAGGGCTGCGACTTTTTCACCGCCAGCTGAAAGCCCTTGAGGTAGACTTCGCGCAGCGCCCGCTCGTTGATGTGCGAGTTGAGCTGCATACGGTTAAATTCCTGGTTGTTAAGCGCAAAGTGCTTGATGGACGTGCCCACGCCGTTGCTCTCAATGCCGTTCACAAACGCCGCCGCCACGTTGCCGGCCACCACCGGGTCTTCGGAGTAGTACTCGAAGTTGCGCCCGCCCAGCGGGTTGCGGTGAATGTTCATGCCCGGCGCCAGCAGCACGTCGATGCCAAAGTCGCGCACCTCGCTGCCGAAGGCCACGCCCACGCGGCGCACCAGCGTGGTGTCCCAGCTGGAGGCGAGCAGCGTAGCCACCGGGAAGGCCGTGGCGTAGTACGTCTTCGTACTGTCTTTGCCCCGAATGGCGTCGATGCGCACGCCCGCCGGCCCATCCGAAAGCGTGAGCGATGGGATGCCCAGCCGGGCAATGGCGTGGGTGCGGCCGGCCGCGCCGGGCACTTTTTCGGGCACCTCACGGTCGCCGGGGTTGCCGGGCGGCAGCAGGCCTTCGGGAAAGCCCGAGGGGTAAAAGCCCATGCCAACCACCAGCTTTACTTTTTCCTCGGTGGTGAGGGCCGCCAGAATTTCCTTAATACTGGCCTTGCCGAGCTGGGGCGGGCTAGCGGTTTGGGCGCGGGCGGGGCTGGACGCGCCAAGCAGGGCGGCCAGCGCCAGCAGGCGCAGGGCCGGCGGCCTAAAGGGGGTGGGCCGCAGGTTGGAGTAGGGGGTGGACATAAGACGGAAGGTGAAAATGGTGAAAATGAGAGCCTAGCGCAGCACCAGCGTACTGAAAGAATCGGCCGGCAGCCGGGGCGTGAGCACCCGCTGGCCCACCCGAATGGCCACGGTGCGCGGCGCGGCATCGGGGTTTTGGGCCACGAGAATAATGCTTTTATCGGGGTTTTGGAAGGCTAGCACATTGTCGAACTGGCCGCTGGTAGTCAATCGTTTAGCGCCCGTCAACACGTAGTGGCTCAGGTGCTTGAGCAGGTAGTACTCGGGCGTCCAGCGGTAGGTGCGGCTGGCCTCGTCCACGGTCAGCAGCGAGTTTTGGCGCCAGCCCCAGCGGCTGAGGCCGCCCTGGCGCAGGGCAATGTTCCAGTACAGGTAGGCATTGGCGCCGCTGCTGAGGTAGTGGCGCATGAGGCTCCAGGTGTAGCGACAGTATTTCCAGTCGTTCTGGCCATCGCCGCATTCCTGCTCGCTCTGGTAGAGCGCCAGGCTGGGGTAGCGCCGGTGAATGCCGGCAATGGCCCCCTTGCCGGCCCACTGAAAGCCCACGCCGTGCACGTAGGGCGCGCTGCGCGGGTCGCGCAGCACGGTATCGACCAGGGCCTCGTTGGCCCGCTCCATCGTGCCGAAGAACACGTCGGTTTTCAGCTTCTGCATCTGCGGCCCCAGGTAGCCCACGAAGCGGGCCAGCCCGGTGGCCGTCCAGGGGCAGCTCGGGAAAACCTGGGCCGAGTTGAATTCATTCTGCGGCATTACCATGCCCACCGTAATGCCCTCCTGGCGGTAGGCCTCGATGAACTTGGCGAAGTATAGGGCGTAGGCCGCGAAGTACTTGTCCTCCTGAATGAACAGGTCGTGGCCCTCCTGGCCCTGCTTGTCGGGGGCTAGCCCGTTGTCGGCCAGGGTCGGAAACGCCTTGCGGTACTCGGGTAGCACGGCCGCGGCGGCGTAGTGCTGGTTGCGCTTCATCCAGGTGGGCGGGCTCCAGGGCGAGGCCCACAGGCGCAGGGCCGGGTACTGCCGCTGGGCTTGCCTGATGAAGGGAATGAGCGTTTCGCGGTCGTTGGCAATGCTGAAATGCTGCATCGCAAAATCGCCCGGCGTTTCGTCATACGAGTACCAGTCGCGCGAGAAGTCATTGGCCCCCACCGGCATCCGGCAAATGGTGAAACTGGCCCCCACGCCCGGCGCAAACAGCTCCCGAAACACCTTATCGCGGTCGGCGGCCGGCAGCAAGCTCAGCGAAGTCCAGCCCAGCTCATTAAAGCAGGCGCCGAAGCCGGTAATCGTTTGGGCGGGCCTAGCGAGGTCGATGGTCACATCGGCCGGGCCGGCGGGGGCAGCCGTGGCGCGCAGCGCCGGCCGGGTTTGCCAGGGCGCGGTGACGGTAGTTGTTACCCACTCGGCGCTGCCCTGGGCCCGGGCTAGGCCTGGGGCTAGCAGTAAGCTGATAGCAAGTAGCTTAATTGGCATATACAGTCGGGTGGGAAAGCGAAGCTTTGGGCAGGGGTGGCGGCTAAAGGTAGCGGCCCGCCGCAGAAAAAGCGAGCGGGCTGCCCCGCTAGCCCATAACTTCGGCCACCGCTAGCCCTGGCCGCGGCCAAGCTGCCTTTTCCCACCCTTATTTCCCTGTCTTGCTGCATGCAATACACTTCCATTCGTGCCCAGGCTTTGCTGGCGGCGGCGCTGTTTTGCGCTGCCACCGGCGGTGCCCAGGCCCAAAAAGCCAAGCCTGGCTCGCGTCCGGCTACTACTTCTACGTCGATGGCTAGCCCCAATGCCCAGCAGGCGCTGCTCGGCCACGAAGCCGAAATCACCGCCCTGCTCGCCAAGCTCACACTGGAAGAAAAAGTGCACATGATTCACGCCAACTCGGCCTTCGCGGCCGGGGGCGTGCCGCGCCTGGGCATCCCCGAGGTTATGACCTCCGACGGGCCGCACGGCGTGCGCCCCGAGCAGGGCCGCAACTGGAAGCCGCCCGTGGGCGCCGACGATGCGGGTAGCTATATGCCCACCAACAACACCCTGGCCTCAACCTGGAACCCCGCGCTCGGCCACGCCTACGGCACGGTGCTGGGCAGCGAGGCCAACGCGCGCGGCAAGGACATTATCCTCGGCCCCGGCATCAACATCGTGCGTGCCCCGCTCAACGGCCGCAACTTCGAGTACCTCAGCGAGGACCCGTTTCTGGTGTCGAAAATGGTGGTGGGCTACATTCAGGGCGTGCAAAGCCAGGGCGTGTCGGCCTGCGTGAAGCACTACGCGGCCAATAACCAGGAAACCCACCGCGACGATATCGACGTGAACATGAGCGAGCGGGCGCTGCGCGAAATCTACCTGCCGGGCTTCAAGGCCGCTGTGCAGCAGGGCGGCGTATACTCGCTCATGGGCTCCTACAACAAGTTTCGGGGCACCTACGCCACCGAAAACGCCTATTTGATGAACACCATTCTGAAAGGGGAATGGGGCTTTAAAGGGTTGGTAATGAGCGACTGGGGTTCGGTACACGATACGCAGGAGGCGCTGCGCAACGGCACCGACCTCGAAATGGGCAGCGACCTGGCCATGATGTACGGCAATGTCGACCAGAGCCAGGCCAGCGCCAGCGCCGGCGCCGCTGCGCCCGCCCGCAGCTACTACGACCGCTTTTTCCTGGCCGACCCGGCCCTGGCCGCCATCAAGAAAGACCCTACGCTGCTGCCTGTGCTCGACGACAAGGTACGCCGCATCCTGCGCGTGATGTACGCCACCCACCAGCTAGGCCCTGCCAAGCGCCAGCCCGGCGCCTACAACACCAAGGAGCACCAGGCCACCGCCCTCAAAGTGGCCGAAGAAGGCATTGTGCTGCTCAAAAACGAGGGCAACCTGTTGCCGTTCAAGAAGTCGGTGAAAACCGTGGCTGTCATCGGGGCCAATGCCGAGCGCATGAACTCAATGGGCGGCGGCAGCGGTCAAATCAAGGCCAAGTATGAGATTTCGGCGCTGCAAGGTATTAAAAATGAGCTGGGTAGCCAGGTGGCGGTTACGTATTCGCCCGGCTACACCATCGCCCGCGACCACAAGGCTGACCCGCAGCTCATTCAGCAGGCGGTGGCCGCCGCCAAGGCCGCCGACGTGGTGATTTACGTGGGCGGCTCTACCCACGGCTACGACTACACCAAGTGGAGCGACAACGCCTACGACGCCGAAGGCGTCGATAAGCCCGACATGAACCTGCCCTTCGGCCAGGACGAGCTGGTGCAGGCCGTACTGGCCGCCAACCCCCGCACGGCCGTGGTGCTGCTCGGCGGCGGGCCCATCGACGTGTCGGCCTGGGTTAGCCAGGCCAAGGGCATTGTAGAGGCCTGGTACCCCGGCATGGAAGGCGGCAACGCGCTGGCCCACATCCTGTTCGGCGATGTGAACCCGTCGGGCAAGCTGCCCTTCACCTTCCCCGTAAAGCTGGAAGACTCGCCGGCCATGAAGCTCGGCGAGTACCCTAGCACGCCCGGCAACCCGCTGAAGCAAACCTACAAAGACGATATCTACGTGGGCTACCGCTACTTCGACACCTACAACGTAGCACCGCAGTTCGCCTTCGGCCACGGCCTGAGCTACACCACCTTCAAGTACGGCGCTCTCACCGTGACGCCCGGCAGGCAGAGCGCCACCGTGAAGCTTACCGTTACCAATTCCGGCCCGGTGGCCGGCGCCGAGGTGGTGCAGCTCTACGTCAAGCCCGGCCAAACGGCCGTGAAGCGCCCCGAGAAGGAGCTGAAGGCTTTCGAAAAGGTCTTCCTCAAGCCCGGCGAAACCAAGACCATCACCCTGGCGCTGCCCGCCGAGTCGTTTAAATATTATGACGAAGCCAAAAAGGACTGGGTGCTGGCCCCCGGCAAGTTTGACCTGCTGGTCGGCAGCTCCTCGCGCGACATTCGCCAAACGGGCAGCGTGACCTTGTAAATCAGTAAATAAGCAAATAAAAAAGGGCTGACTTCGTTGCTGCGAAGTCAGCCCTTTTTTTATTTATAATTTAAACTTAACAGTCGTCATGCTTCACTGCGTTCAGCATGACGGCCTATAAGAAGCCCAGTACAACTGGCTAACCTACTGCAGCTTATCCAGCGCCGCTTGCAGGCGCGGCAGCGCCGCCTTGATAGAGTTGGCCGACTCGGCGCCCACCGAGAGGCGGAACCACGGCTCGGCCGCCGAGGCGCCGAAGGCGCTGAATGGCACCACCGCCAGCTGCGCCTCGGTGAGCAGGTAATCAGTGATTTCCTTGGTGCTGGCTAGCACGGTACCTGCCGCCGTGGTGCGGCCGATGATGTTAACCTGGGCCGTGAGGTAGATGGCGCCGGCCGGCGTAATGGCATCGACCGGGTAGCCCTGGCTGCGCAGGTCCTTCAGGCCCTGGTAGGCGGCCTCCAGGCTGGCTTGCAGCCTGGTTTTGAGGTCGCTGAGGTAGTCGTCTACTACGTCGGCCTGCGGCAGCAGGGCGGCGGTAGCCACCTGCTCGGCCTTGGGTGCCCAGGCGCCGATATGGCCCAGCAGCGATTTCATCTTGTCAATCACCAGCTTAGGGCCGAACGAATAGCCCACGCGCACGCCGGTGGCGGCAAAGCACTTCGAGATGCCATCGATGTACACCACGTAGTCGCGCAGCTCGGGGCGCAGGCTCACCGGGTCGAAATGCTGGGTCTGGCCGAAGGTCAGGAGCCAGTAAATCTGGTCGTAGAGAATGTAGAGCGGCTTCTCATCGGGGCCCCGGCGCTTGTTTTCGGCCAGCACGAGGTCGCAGATTTCCTCCAGCACTTCCTTGGTAAAGACCGTGCCGGTGGGGTTGAGCGGCGAGCACAGGGCGAGCAGCGTGGCGCCGGCCAGGTGCGGAGCTACTTCCGCCGCCGTGGGCATGAAGGCATTTTCGGGCTGGGTGGGCACCAGCACCTGGCTAGCCCCCGACAGGTGGCAGTAGTGGTTGTTGTTCCACGACGGCACCGGGTACACCACGCGGTCGCCGGGGTCTACCAGGGCCAGATAGGCGGCGTAGATGAGCGGGCGCGAGCCCCCGGCCACCAGAAGCTCGTCGTTGGCCGAATAGCTCAGGCCGAGGCGGCTTTGCAAAAAGTCGGCGGCCGCCTGGCGCAGGTCGGCGATGCCGGCGGCCGGCGGGTAGTTGGTCTGGCCAGCTTCGTAGGCCGCCATTACCCCCTTGCGCAGCTCCTCCGGAATGGGAAAAAGCTTGGGGTCGAAATCTCCAATGGTCAGGTTGCAGATAGTGGCGCCCTGGCGAATCTGCTCGCTCACGGCGTTGCCAATTCGAATAATTTCGGAGCCGCTCAATTGGTCGGCTAGCCGGGAAATACGCATGGGGTAGGAAGTAGGGGAGAGAGGAGCAATGACCCGGCAAAGGTATCATTGGTTGCGGGGCCGTTGGGGAAGCTGCTCGCTGGCGTATGCCTCAAGGCGCTGGTTCCCAGGCTTCTTTGCCCGCAAAAATCTGCTTTAATGTATATTTCTTCGCCTCCTTAGCCGTGAGCTGGTGGCTCCACGGCACCCGCGCTGCGGGGTTGGCCCCGGGCCCAACCGACTTATATTCTGCGTAATAAGCGGTTTTCTCGTTTTCCGCGTTTTTCCAGTTGTCCCAGCCAGCGGGCGCAATGTGGCCGCCCAGCGCGCAGCGCAGGTACACCACCTGCGCCTGGGGCCGCCAGGGCCGGCCGAGGTATACTTTCCTGGCCAGGGTCGTGTCGGCCGTCAGTTGGCAGTCCAGGAACACAAAGCCGTAAGCCTGCCCCGCCGGCGTGGAAGCAGCCGTGACAAACGAGTTTTTCTTGCTCTTAATCACGCAGTGGTCGAACACGCCCGTGCTAGCCCCGAAAATAAAATCGGTCGTGCCCTCAAGGTAGCAATCCTGGTAATACTGCCGGCTGCCGCCCGTGGCCAGCAGCAGCACATCCTGGTTGCCCACCATGCGGCAGTGCCGGAAAACAGCCCGGTCGCCCTCCACGCTCAGCGCCACGGCCTGGCCGGCGGTGTAGCCCGCCGCGTTCTCAAAGGTCACGTTCTCCGCCGTGAAGTCGTTGGCCTGCACCATCACTGAGTACGAGCCAGGGGTTGTGAGGCCGGGCATACCCACGTGGTCGCTGTACGTGATGACGGTCGTAGCCGCGTCGGCGCCGCGCAGCACCAGGTGCGTTTTTAGCGCGGGCACCGTTACTTTTTCGTGGTAAATGCCCGGCTTGAGCTGAATGATAACCGGCTTATCTGCCTGATTAGGAGCCGCCTCAATAGCCGCCTGCACCGTGCGAAACTGCCCGCTGCCATCGGCCGCCACCACGAGCGGGCCAGTCTGGGCGTGGCTGGCCAGAGCCAGGAGGCCGAGGCCAGCCAATACGTAAAGCGTTTTCATTTTACGGGGTAGTGGGCTGCGCACCCGCACCCGTAGGGGCAGCTACCATGTTCTTGGCCAGGGCTTTGGCGAGGTGCTGCTCGGCCAGCGGAACGTGCTGGGCGCGCAATTCATTCACCACGAGTTGGGCCATCTTACGGGCGCCTAGCTCGTTGAAGTGCGTATTGTCGTTGCGGCCCAGCGGGTAGTTGGGATGGTCGCCGGGGGCAAGCTGCATAAACAGCAGCTTGGAGTTCTCATCGCCCAGCTTTTGCAAGAGGTCGCGGCTCAGCCGGTCGAGGTCAACCAGCGGCACCTTGGCCTCGGTAGCGGCGGCGGCGGTGAGGGCCGAGTACGTGACGTGCGTTTCCTTCACGTGCCCCTCTTTATCAAATTGCCGCCGCGACACGGGTGTAATCAGAATGGGAAAAGCCCGCTTGCTGCGCGCCTCGCTCACAAACCGCAGCAGGTTGCGCCGAAAATCGGCGGGCGGCGTGTAGCGGTCCACTTTCTCGGGCGACTCGTCATTGTGCCCAAACTGGATAAGCACGTAGTCGCCGGGCTGCAAGGCATCGACCACCGGCTGCCAGCGGTTTTCGGCAATAAACGTGCGGGTACTGCGCCCGTTCTGCGCCCGGTTATCAACCACCACCGTCGAGTCGAAAAATGTGACCAGCGGCATCCCCCAGCCCGTTTCGGGGAAAGTGGCCGGAATCTTATTGGCCATCGTGGAGTCGCCAATCAGGTATACCTTGGTCTTGTGGGGCGGGGCCGCGGGCGCAAAAGCCAGCACGCCCAGCACGCCCAGCGCGGCTGCCGAACTACGGAATATCATGAGCAGGAGGGTAGGAACAGGCCGCTAAATTCCGGTCTGTTGCTGCCAAACCCGCTACGTATCGCCGGCGCCAGGCCGCTTTATCTGCGCAATCGTTGCCGACAACGTTGCCAGCTGGCAGCGCGGCACAAAAAAAACCGGCCTTCCCCGCGAGGGAAAGGCCGGCTACATGTTGGTCGAAGCGCGCAGCTTATGCGGCCACCTCTTTTACCACGTCGCGACGACGCTCCTTGATACGAGCAGCTTTGCCCGAGAGGCCGCGCAGGTAAAACAGGCGAGCACGACGCACTTTACCGCGGCGGATAACCTCAATTTTGTCGATGTTGGGCGACAGCAGCGGGAAAATCCGCTCGGTGCCAATCTGGTTCGAAATCTTGCGCACGGTGAAGGTTTCACCGTTGCTGCTAGGGTTGCGGCGCTGGATAACCACGCCCTGGAACTGCTGAATGCGCTCCTTGTTGCCCTCGCGGATTTTTACGTGCACGTTGATGGTGTCACCGGCAGCAAACTTGGGAAAGCTGGCGCGGCGCTCCTGGCCTTCGGCATTGATAAAGTCGAGTAGTACGCTCATGGCGAAAAAAAAGAATTACAAAGCGGGCAGCGCCGCTGCCCACAGGTTGGTATTTTGCGAAACGGAGCGCAAAGATAGAAAATTAAGTGCGCAAATGCAAATGGGGTGAGAAGGTAATGAGGGGATTAAGTGAAAAGCAAGGCAAAATCAGCCGGCTGGCGGCGCTGGCCGGGCTGATTGGGGTGCTCTACACGTTTCACAACTCATTCTTGCCCTAGTAAATCGGGCCGGCGGGCCTGGGTGCGGGCCAGCGCCTGCTCGTGCCGCCACTCCTCAATCTTGGGCGTATTGCCGGAGAGCAGAATTTCGGGTACGGCTAGCCCCCGCCACTCGGCCGGGCGGGTGTACACGGGCGGCGCCAGCAAGTCATCCTGGAAAGAGTCGGACAGCGCCGATTCTTCATTGCCCAGCACGCCGGGCAGCAGCCGCACCACGGCATCGACCAGCACGGCGGCAGCCAGCTCGCCGCCGCTCAGCACAAAGTCGCCGAGGCTGATTTCGTGCGTAACGTAGTGGTCGCGAATGCGTTGGTCCACGCCTTTGTAGTGGCCGCAGATGATAATCATGTTGCCCAGCAGCGAGAGCCGATTGGCCAGCGGCTGGCGCAGCGTCTCGCCGTCGGGCGTGAGGTAGATGATGGCCTCGTACGTCCGCTGGGCCTGCAACTCATCAATCCAGCTGGCAATGGGCTCCACGCGCAGCACCATGCCGGCCCCGCCGCCAAATACGTAGTCGTCGAGTTGGCCGTGCTTATTAATGGCGTAGTCGCGCAGGTTGTGCACGAGTATTTCGGCCAGCCCCTTATCCTGCGCCCGCTTTACAATGGAGTGGGCAAACGGGCTGGCGAGCAAGTCCGGCTGGCAGGTTAGGATGTCGATACGCACCGCAGAGGTAACTGAGTTTAATGGATTTGGCAGATACGCCCGCTGCGCGGGCTAGCGAAGCAGGAGCTAGTCGGCGTTCGGGTTTTTGTGGGCGCCGGGGTTCATGTAGATGTCGAGCAAGCCCTCGGGCATGTTGACAAACAGCTTCTTGGCTTCCATGTCGGCGTGGCTCACCAGCTCGTCTACTACTGGCAGCAGCACTTCCTGGCCTTTGTAGCGCATGGCCAGCACGTCTTGCTGCGGCAGCTCGTAGAAGTTTTCTACCACACCCAACTCACCTTCCTTTTCATCAACTACCTGAAAGCCAATGACATCGTGGAAGTAGAACTGGTGCTCTTCCAGCGCGGGCAGCTCGCTCAGGGGCAGCCAGAGCTTGGCGCCGCGCAGGGGCTCGGCCTCCTCAATGCGGTCGATGCCGCGCAGCTTGAGCAGCACGCGCAAGCCATCCTGCGGGTTGACGCGCTCCACGCCGTAGGCAGTGAGCTTGGTGGGCGCGGTGGGCAGGGCCAGGTACACGGTTTTGAGCCGGTCGTAGGTAGCTGCGTCGTCTACGTCCAACTGGGTCACCATCATGCCTTTCAGGGCGTGGGGCTTCACAATAAAACCTAGCTCAAAGCATTCGTCGAGAGTCATGGCTGGGGGAGCGGAATAAGCGGGTTGACAAAAATGCGGGCGCGGGCTCAAAAAAGAACGTCATGCCGAGCGCGCTCGGCATGACGTTCTTTCGTAGCGGGTTGCCCCGAAAACCTAGGCAGCAGCCTCGGCCGAAGTTTCGGCGGTTTCCGTCGAGCCTTCGGTAGCCTCGCCTTCGGCAGCAGCCGGCGCGGGGGTAGCAGCAGCCAAGGCAGCAGCTTGCTTGGCGGCCAGGGCAGCCGAGCGAGCTTCTTTCACTTTGGTTTCGGCAGCTAGGGCAGCAGCGCGGCTCTCGGCCTTGGTATCAACGAGGCCGGTCTTCTTGGCTTCGATTTTAGCGTCTTTGTCGCTCAGCCACTGCTGGTAGCGCTGGTCGGCCACTTCCTGGGTCAGGGCGCCTTTGGTAACGCCGAGCTGGAGGTGACGACGCAGCAATACGCCGCGGTAGGCGAGCATGGCACGCACCGTTTCGGTGGGCTGGGCGCCGTTCATCACCCAGTAAAAGGCGCGGTCGCCGTCGTAGTTGATGGTGGCGGGGTTGGTGTTGGGGTTGTAGGTACCGAGCTTCTCGATGAAGCGGCCATCGCGCGGAGCGCGGGCGTCGGCTACTACGATGTCGTAAGACGCGGCCTTTTTGCGGCCACGGCGGGCGAGGCGGATTTTAACTGCCATAAACCTTGGGGGTTGTGCGACGCAACTCGTGCGTCTGGGTGAAATTCTTTTCCCTGTTTGGGGCCGCAAAGGTACGGAATGCCAAGGCAATAAAAAAGGTCGAAGTCAAACTTCGACCTCTTACTTTCTGCTATGCTAAGCGCCTAGGCAGCCTGGGCTAGCTTCTTGGTGCGCTGCTTGGGCTGCACGTTCTTGCGCTTGATTTTGATGATGCGCGCCTTGTCCAGCGTCCAGATAGCCACGTAGGTGGGGTCAAACTCCCACCACTTCACGCCGAAGTTGACGCGCATGGGCAGCTTGTGGTGATTATTTTGGAACAGCTCGCCAAAAGCCAGAAAGTCAAGGGCTAGCGTGTTTTTGCTGTGGTCGTGGTTGTCGAAGTTCTGGTAGCCGTACTTGTGGCCGCCCCAATTCACGATGGCGCCGTGGATGGGGCCCATCAGGAAGTGAATCGGCAGCAGCAGATACTGCCACCAGGCGGTCGCAAACTGGATGTAAAACAGCACGTAGAGCGTACCCCAGCCCAGGCGCGAGTACCACTTATCGCCAAAATCTTCGATGGCCTGCCACACCGGGTAGTCGCCCTCGAAGCGCTCGGCCAGCTCATACTTGTTGTTGAGCACGTCGTTGTAGATGTTCTTGGTCTTCCACATCATGTCAAACGCGTTGTTGGAGAACAGCGGCGAGTGTGGGTCCAGCTCCGTGTCGGAGTAGGCGTGGTGCATGCGGTGCAGCAGCGCGTAGGCGCGCGGCGACAAAAATGAGCTGCCCTGGCAGATGTACGTGAAAAGGAAGAAGAATTTCTCCCAGAACTTGTTCATCGTGAACATCTTATGCGCTGCGTAGCGGTGCAGGTAAAACGTCTGCGTGAACAGCGACAGGTAGTAGTGGGCAACGAAGAAAACCAGAATGGCCATTCGGTAATGAAATAAACGTGAGGAAGACGCCGCCCGCACTAAGCTATTCCCGCCGGGCTTGGTTCAACCGTTAAGACAAAATTACGGCCGTTGTTTAGCCCGAATGGCCCCGGGGTTGCACAATGCCATAATGTTATACCCCGCCCGGGCTAGCCCGCCGGCCCAACGCACAACGGCCCCCGCCGTGGCGCATAGCCACGGCAGAGGCCGTTAGAATAAAGCTGCTGCTGCGCTATGCCGGGTAAAAAGCCCGCGCCGCGTCCCAGTGCGGGGCATCGGGCAGGGGCGCCACAAATTTCATGGCCTCCTTGGTGACGGGGTGCTGCAATTCGAGCTGGCGGGCGTGCAGGGCAATGCTCACGTCGGGCAGGGGGTTGAGGAAGCCATACTTCACATCGCCCACGATGGGCGTGCCCAGGCCGGTGGCCAGCTGCACCCGAATCTGGTGGGGGCGGCCCGTCACGGGCTTCACTTGCAGCAGGTAGCGGTTGGCGGCGGGGCCTAGCAGCTCATAGCTCAGCTCCGAGCGCTGGCCCTGGCCGTGCTTGTCGGTATAAGCCTTCGTGACGTTGCGCATGGGGTCCTTCACCAGCCAGTGCACCAGCTTGCCCTGCTCGGGCACCGGCGGCTTGCCGGTGAGCGCCCAGTAGGTTTTCTGCATCTGGCTATCGCGAAACATCTCGTTGAGCCGGCTCAGGGCCTTGCTCGTTTTGGCCAGCACCACGATGCCCGACACCGGCCGGTCGATGCGGTGGGCCACGCCCACGAAGGCGGCGCCGGGCTTCTTGTACTTGAATTTCAGGTACTCCTCGGCTTTTTTGGAGAGCGGCTCGTCGCCGGTTTCGTCGCCCTGCACCAGGATGCCGGCGGGCTTATTGATGACGAGCAAATGGTTGTCTTCGAACAGAATTTCCTTCTGCTCCGACCAGAGATTGGGGCGGTTCACGCGGGGGTAGGCGGGGGTATGTGGGCGGCGGCAGGGGCGACGCTAGCCCCAAACTAATAGGCCTTTACGCGTGCGCAAACCCTCGGCACCGAACGCGGTGCACCTGCTGCTGCGGGCAAATATAAGCGGCGCGGCCCGATAGAAAGCCGCGCCGCCCGAACCTACGCCGGCTCCTCGGCCACGCTGTACCAATTGATGTTGCGTGAGAGAAACATCACCACCGCCAGCACTACCACCAGCCCCAGGCTGCCCACCAGCAGGGCATAATCCTGCAGCTGCAGCACCACAAACACGAAGCCGTAGACCACCGCCAGCACCCCGGCCGTGGCCAGCGTGGCCTGCCGCTGCCGGAAGCTCGCCGCCGCGTAGGCCGTTACCAGCCCCACAATGGTGAGCCCGGCTAGCCCATAGGCCGCATCAAAAGGCATTTGCTCGGACAAGGCCAGCAGCAGCACGTAGAAAATAACCAGCGCCAGCCCCACCAGCAGGTACTGAAAAGGGTGAATGCGCAGCCGATTAAGGATTTCGACGAAGAAAAACACCAGGAACGTGAGCGCCAGCGGCAGCAGCGCGTACTTGGCCGCCCGCATGGTTTTCAGGTACTCATTAACCGGCACCAGCAGCCGCACGCCAAACGTGGAGGCGTCCACGTCGGGCCGCGCCTCGGTGCTGCGCCAGTGCTGCGGGTAGTTGCGGTTGAGGTGAAACACCTTCCAGTCGGCCGTAAACTGCTGCCCGGTAAGGGTGCGCTGAGTGGGCAAAAACGCGCCAATGAAGCTGGGGTCGGCCCAGGGTGCGCTCAGGTGCAGGGTGGTTTGGCGGCCTAGCGGCGCTTGCAGCAGGCCGGTGCTGCCGTTCAGGTCGAGGTCGAAGGCGAAGGTGTGGCGCTGAGCCAGGGCCGCGGCATCGGCCAGGGGCACCAGGGCCTGGAGGCCGTTGGCGGCGTCGCCGTGGCCGTTGTCGTCGGTTTCGACCCTACTCGAATAGCCGTTGCGCGCCTGCCATACTTCGTTTACCTGCGTGCTGGCGATGGGGGCTGAGCCAGCCGGAAGGACTTCCCCACTCGGCAAGCCCGGTTCAAAAGGTCGGGCCTGCCCGTCCCAGCGCAGGGCTAGCCCACTCCGAATGCCCTTGAGGTCAGAAATACCCAGCGCTACGAAGGCCTCGGGCCAGCGCACGGCGGCCGCCGGCACGCCCAGGTCGGCCAGCGGCGGGGCCCGAAACACGCCCTGCACCCGCAGCCGGGCCCGGTACACCACCGCCTCGTAAATGCCCCGGTGGCGGCGCTCGGGGGCTAGCGTGCCGGTGCTGCCGAGCGTGTCGGGCAGCAGGCTCAGGTAGCGCGTTACTTCACTGGTGTGGCCGTCGTTGGTTTCGAGGGCCGTGTAGGGCAGCACCAGCACCGGCCCCAGCACCAGCTGCGCGCCGCCCCACTGCGCGCTGATGGCCTCGGTGGCGCTGTCGCGGTTGCTGGCCCGCTCGCTGATGAGCGACTCTACCATGCTCGTCGGAATAAGCAGTATAACCAACAGCAGCCCCACACTGAGCAGCTTGAGCGTGACCGAATTGCGCGCCCAGGCCGCAGAGCGGGCGAGCAGGGGAGGCGTAGGTTGTTCCATGGTGACGAAGAACTTTGTTTTTCAAAGCAAATGTGCAACGAAAAGCTCGAATTTGCCAGCGCTCTATGTCTATCAGCGAAAAATAAAAGCGCCCCCCTGCCGCTAACAGCAGGGGGGCGCAGAAGGTAAACTTAAAGTTGGGAGCTACGGGTTAAAGTTGGTTTTAGCAGCTTTATAACTTCTGATTTTTAACTCACAAGTACCCTAGTAGCCTTCTTCCTTGCTCGGAAACTCGCGGCTCTTCACGTCGGCCACGTAGTGCTGCACGGCCTCGGTCATAATGTCGTGCAGCTCGGCGTAGCGGCGCAGAAAGCGCGGCTTAAACTCCTTGGTAATGCCTAGCACATCGTGCACCACCAGCACCTGGCCGTCTACATCGGGCCCGGCGCCGATGCCGATAACCGGAATGGTCAGCTCCTCGGCTACGCGCTTGGCCAGGGCGGCGGGTATTTTTTCGAGTACCAGGCCGAAGCAGCCGATTTCCTGCAGCAGGTGGGCGTCCTCAATCAGCTTGTTGGCCTCGGCTTCTTCCTTGGCCCGCACGTTGTACGTGCCAAACTTATAGATGCTTTGCGGCGTGAGGCCGAGGTGGCCCATCACCGGAATGCCGGCCGTGAGGATGCGGATAATGCTGTCCTTAATCTCGGCGCCGCCTTCGAGCTTAAGGCCGTGGCCGCCGCTCTCCTTCATAATGCGCACCGCCGATTGCAGGGCCACCGACGAGTTGCCCTGGTACGAGCCGAAGGGCATATCCACCACCACGAAGGCGCGCTTCACGGCGCGCACCACGCTCTGGGCGTGGTAAATCATTTGGTCGAGGGTGATGGGCAGCGTAGTTTCGTGGCCCGCCATCACGTTGGAAGCCGAGTCGCCCACCAGTAGCACGTCCACCCCGGCGCCGTCCAGAATCTGGGCCATCGAGAAGTCGTAGGCCGTGAGCATGGAAATTTTTTCGCCCCGCTGCTTCATGGCCAGCATCTGGTGGGTGGTTACGAGCTTAACTTCTTTGTGCTGCGACATGGGGCCGGGAAAGGGGTTTGGGGGCGCAAAGCTGGCGACAATTTTGGAAATACCCGCCGGGCGGGAACGTCCGGCCTTGAATCGGCGTAGTAAAAAGGAGCAACAATTTGCTGCAAGCGCTTGTTGCTCTGTTCACTGTATTCTCCTACATGAAAGCACTGACCTTCTGGCTGACAGGCCTGACGTTGCTGGCCGCCCCCGTATCGGCCCAAACCACCGCCACGCTGCACGGCCACCTGGCTAATACCGGCAC
The DNA here is from genome assembly GCF_030581075.1 of Hymenobacter cheonanensis. Lineage (GTDB taxonomy): Bacteria > Bacteroidota > Bacteroidia > Cytophagales > Hymenobacteraceae > Hymenobacter. The sequence continues at coordinate 294,775 of NZ_JAUQSW010000006.1, read as the reverse complement.
CGAAAAATTGCTGCTGAGCTGGTGGAGCCAGCCGCTAGCCACCCACGAGCAGCAGCGCGCCGTGCACGTGGAGCCCAACGGCGACTTCAGCGTGGCCGTGCCTATTACGCGGCCCACGCTGGTGCAGCTGAGCTACGGCGACGAGGAGATGCCCATTTTCCTGGAGCCCGGCAACAGCCTGGACCTGCGCGGCGATGCCGCCGACCTGGCCGCTACCGGCAGGTTTGACCCGGGCAATGGGGCTGCCAACCGGCCGGCCGCCGCGGCCAACAATTACTTGCAGGAGCTGAGCCGGAAGTTTGCCAACAACGATGATTATCAGGTACTGCCGGATAATATCAAGATGGGCGAAAAAGGCTTCCTGGATTTTCTGGAGTACCGGCGCGACCACGAGAGCGCACTGCTGAAGCAGGCCAGCCGCCACGGCAACTTCACGCCTGCTTTCCAGGCCTACGCCGCCGCCGACATCACCTACACCTACGCCGAGGACCGCCTGACCTACGCCGACCTGCGCGAGCAAACCGTGGCCGGCCAGCCGCGCCTCGAGCTGTCGCCCGATTACTATAGCTTTCTGCAAACGCCGGGCCTGCTGCCCGGCAACGAGCAGGCCGTCACCAGCTCGCACTACCAGGACTTTTTGCTGGATTACGTGCACTACCAGGCGCGCACCACCGGCCACCAGCCCACCGCCCCCGATTATTACCCGACGTGCTACCAGCTGGCCGACCAGCTGTTGCGCGGCGAGGCGCGCCCCGTGGTGCTAGGCCGCCTTGTGCTCGAAACCATTCGGCAGGGCCACGTGGCCCACGCCCAGGCTATGCTTAGCAGCTACGCGGCCACGGCCCAGGCCCCGCCCGGCTGGGTAGCGCAGCTGCGCACCGATTTGGCCGATAATCAGTCGTTTGCCATTGGCAGCGCGGCTCCGCCGGTGGCGTTGCGCTCGGCCGATGGCCGCAGCCTCTCGCTCGCCGACCTGCGCGGCAAGCTGGTGTACCTCATGTTCTGGGACAGCCGCTTTCCGGCCAGCCAGCGCGAGCTGCCCTACTTAAAGGAAGTAACGGCCAGCCTGGCGGGGCAGCCCATCGTTATCGTAATGGCGGCCCTCGACGAGTCGCTCACCAACTGGCAGCAAACCGTGGCCGATGCCCGCCCGCTGCCGTCGGTGGTGCAGGCCTACGTGCCCCCAGGGCAGAAAGAAGCCGTGCGCCAGGCCTATAGCATCGAGCGCCTGCCTGGCGCCGTTGTCATTGCCGAAGATGGCACCCTGCTCGACCTGCACCCGCGCACGCTCAGCAGCCGCGCCCTGCAAGACGACCTGAAGGCCGCAGTGGGCCGCGCCGCCGCCTACCGCGCCGTGGCGCTGAACAAGCTGTAAGCCGGGTGCGCACCGCGCAAGGCTTCGTTTGAAACCACCCATAAAAAAGCCCGGCCTGCTGCCAGCAGGCCGGGCTTTTTGCTATCTCAAGGAAAAGTAAAATTTTGGTCTACTGCCGGGGCACGCGCAGCGTTTCGCCCACGCGCAGCGTCGGGTTCGGGCGCTCATTGTGGGCTAGCAGGTCGGCCACGGTGCAGCCGTAGCGCCGCGAAATACTGAAAAAGGTATCGCCGGTAGCCACCGTATACAGGCCCGGCGTGGCCGCAGAGGCGACCACTGGCGCGGGCTCGGCAGCGGTGGGGCTGAGGTAGAGCAGCTGGCCGGCCCGCAGGGGCGCGGCGGGCGGCAGGCCGTTCCAGGCGGCTAGCTCGGCGGGGCGCACGCCCACGCGCCGGGCCAGCGCATACAGCGTTTCGCCGGGGGCCACCGCATAGGGGCGGCTGCTGTCGGGCGGGTGCGGCGCCGGGGCAGTGTACACCACCGGCCGCACGGCCACCGGCGCCAGCACCGCCGGCCGGTCGGGGGCGGCCGGGCTAGCCGCCACCACGGCCGGGCGCGGGGTGGGCAGGGGCTGCACGGGCGGGCCGGGTACCTCCGTAGGCAAGTCGTTGATGGAGGCCAGCTCGTCGCTGTCGTCGTCGCGGCTAGGGGGCGCTACCGGGGCGGGGGCCGGAGTGGGCGCCGGCGCCGGCGCCGGTGGCCGAGCGGCCGCCACCGGGCGCGACCCGGGCACCGGCTGGTACTCGGCCGCCATGGTGCGCGGGCGAATGTGGCTGAGCCACAGCACCAGGCCCGGCCGAATGGCCTCGTCGTTGGGCAGGTGGTTGAAGGTGCGCAGGGCGTGGCGCAGCACGCCGTAGCGCTGGGCCACCGTGGCCAGGCGCTGGCCGGGGGCCACTACGTGATAGTCCTCCTCGGCCGATTCCTTTTTGCGCTGAAAAAAGTAGGGCTCGCCGGGTTGCAGGGCCTCGCCGGCCTCCATCTCGTTTACTTTCAGGAAAAAGCCCAGGCTAGCCCCGCCGCGCTGGGCCAGGGCGGCGGCCGTTTCGCCCGGGCGGGCCAGCAGGGCCTTTATGCCATTGATGCGCAAGTAGGTAGGAGCGGGCAATGCGGCGGCCGGCAGCGTGGGGGCCGGGCCAGCGGCCACGGGCGGCGCGCTGGCCAGGGGCACGAGCAGGGTGTAGGCGTGGCCATCCTGGGGCACGGCGCGGGCCAGCAGCCAGGGGTTGAGCTGGGCCAGGGCGGCGGGCTCGGTAGCGAGGGCGGTGGCCTGCTGGGCCAGGGTTTGGCCGGGGGCGGCGGGCACCTCGCGCCAGGGCACAAACGGCACCACGTGCTGCGCGCACGCCGGCTCGAAGGCCACCTTCTGGGCAATGAAATCGAGCAGGTACTGGTTGGTTTCGCCCGTGAAAACCATGCTGGTGGCATCGGCGTCGGTGGGGCGGGTGTAGGGGCGCACGCCGCTCAGGCCGGTGTTGTAGCTGAGCAGGGCATTGGCCCAGTTGTGCAGCGTGGCATTGTGGCGCGTAAGGTAGCGGGCGGCGGCGCGGGTACTGGCCGTGAGGTGGCGGCGCTCGTCGATGCTGCCGTTCACCGTCAGGCCCAGGCTCAGGGCCGTTTCGCGCTTGAACTGCCAGTAGCCCACGGCGCCGTGCACGCTCTCGGCATTGCCCTGCAGGGCGCTTTCCTGCAGCACGAGGTAGCGGAAATCGGTGGGCACACCTTCTTCGGCCAGCACCTGGTCGATGAGCGGAAACGCGGCTTCGGCCAGCGCCACCCGCGCCTCAAACGAGCCGGTGTGGCGGCACAGGCTGTTTACTTTTTCCTGCACTAGCTGCCGGGCCTCGTCGTCGAGGGTCAGGTGCAGCCCCACCAAATCGAGGCTGGCGGGCACGGTGGGCGGGGCTACGGCCAGCGCCGGGCGGCTGGCCAGCCCCAGCAGCAAAGCCGGGAAAAGTTTCTTCATAACAAGATGCCAGTCAACGTGCCCCGCCGCCTACGGTTGGCAAGTTAGTTGAAAAACACGAAGGAAGGATAGTGCGAATCAGGCTATGAGAATGTCATGCTGCCGGTTTTAAACTGACAAATAGCCTGTGATGGCGAGGAAAACCGACAAAGCAACCGCACCTGAACGACACCAGCGTGGCTCGTCCTTGGGCGATTGCTTCTTCGGCTCTCCTGGCCATGACAAGCTGTTTGTTAGCTCAAACTGCTCCTGAGGCCCTAGCCGCCGGGCGGGCCGCCGAAGCCACCCGGCCCGCCACCGGGGGGCGGCCCGCCGCCGGGCGGGCCGTCGAAGCCGCCGCGCCCGCGCCGGCCGCCCGGCCCTTCGGGGGCGGTGGGCAGGGTCGTCATGTTGGCCGAGCGGATGTTGTAGGTGAACATCAGCATAAAATACTGCTGCAACACGGTGGTTTGCACATCTTCGTAGTAAGCCACCGTTACGTTGCGCTGAATGGCGCGGTTCTGCTTTAGGATGTCGAAGGCGTAGAGCTTGATTTCGCCGCGCTGGCCCGGAAACAGCTTCTTGCCGAGGCTGGCATTCCAGAGCACGTAGTTCTGGTTGTAGGCGGCGCTCAGGCCGCGGTAGAGCTGGTGGGTTACGTCGGTTTGGAACGAGATACCCGGGCCCACTATCCAGCTCAGCTTCAGGCGGGTAAGCTGGTTGAAATACGTATTGTCGAGCTGGCGGCGCAGCGTGTTGCGCACGTAGCTCTGGGTCGAGGCCGAGGAGAGCGTGAAGTCGAGCTTCTCGCTCACGTTGCTGCTCAGGGTGAGGGCGCCGGTGAGGGCCGGCGTGCGGGCGTAGTTGAGCAGGTTGTTCACCAGGCCCGGGGTTTGGCTGAAGCTAGCCCCCAGCGTCGCGTTGATGTTCGATTTGATGACCTTCAGCGGCCGGCCGTAGTTGGCCTGGGCGCGCAGGCTGTACTGCTGCTGTAAGTTAGTTGATTGCGTGAGCTGGCCGCCGGCCGGCAGGCGCACCGCCTGGCCGGTGTTCGGGCCGGTGGGCACGGTCACGGTGGTGTCGCGCGCGGCCACGATGGTACTGTTCGAAATCGGGTTTTGGGTGTAGCTGCCCGAGAGCAGGGCAAAGAAATTGCTGTTCTTATCGGCCCGGGCGCCCGAGTAGCGGGCCACCAGGTTGTGGGCGTACTCCTGGCGCAGCGTAGGGTTGCCCACGGTCAGCTGCAAGGGGTTGGAGTTGTTGACCACGGCCTGCAACTGGTTGAGGCTAGGGGCGTTGGTGTTGGTGCGGTAAAACAGGCGCAGGTTGTGCGAGCGGTCGGGCCGCCACATCAGGTTGGCCTGGGGCAGCACGCTCCAAAACGTGTAGTCGATGGCCCCGGCGGGCAGCGGAAACTCCTGGTTGCCCTGCAGGCGCGCCACTTGGGCGTTGGCGCCCACCGACAGCTGCACCTTGCGGTTGTTGTAGCGGTAGCTGAGGCCGCCGCCCTGGGTGAGGTAGTAGTTCGAGAACACGTTGCTCAGCGACTGGTTCAGCAGGTCGTACTGCTGGGTGCGGTCGTCGAAATCGTAGGTGCGCTTGTCCGAGTTGTTGGGCGCGTAGCTCAGCGCGTAGTTGCCCTGCAGCTGGGCGTGCTGGCCCACCGGCTCGGTATAGGCCAGGTTGCCGGCCACCGTGCCGCCGTGCTGGGTCAGCAGCGACTGCTGGTTGAGGTTGGTGTTGGTGCTGCCGATGTTGGTGGTATTCAGCACCGAATTGCCGGTGCGGCCCGTGTACGAGCCGTTGACGCTGAGCGAGAGCGTGCGGCCGGCGCGGCGGCCCAGCTTGCGGCGCAGCAAGATGTCGCCGGCCGGGTTAAGAGCTTGGTTATCGCTCTGGTACAGCGTATTAATCTGGCTCTGCGTGATGTTCTCGCGCGAGGTGAGGCCTAGCAGCCGGCGGTTGGCGTCGTTTTGCTGCCACGAAATGCGGGGCCGAAACAGCACCGACGTCATGGAGTCGATTTTCTGGTCGAGCCGAAAATTAGCGCGGTGGTTGGTATTGGTGCTGCCCGAAAACGAGGTTTCGTTATACAGCGCGCCCGTCACAAACTGGCGGTTGGTGGTGCTGTTCAGCGTGTTATCCGAGTGGTTGAAGAAGTAGCTGCCCGTCAGCTCGGTTTTCTTGTTCCAGGTATTGGAGTAGTTGAGGCCCGCCGCCGTGGTCTTGCTGATGCCGCCGCTCTGGCTCACCAGAAAGTCGCCCGCGTTTGAGCCCGAGCCGCCGCCCCCACCACCACCGCCTCCACCGCCGCCGCGCGCGCCGCCGGGCGCCGAGTTGCCGATTACGCCTAGCAGGTCGTCGGTGCCGAAGTTCTGCTCGTTCACGTTGTTGCTCTGGCCCAGCACCGTTACGCGCCGGTCGCCGTGAAAGTCGTTAAGGTTCAGGCTGGCCCGGTAGCGGCCGTCGCGGGTATCGGTGGGCGAGTTGCCGGCCCCGGCGCCCACCACGGCCCGCCCAAACTGCCCGTTCCGAAACGAGGGCTTGGTGATGATGTTCAGCGTTTTCTGGGTGTTGCCGTCGTTGAAGCCCGAGAAGCGGCTCTGCTCGCTCTGCTGGTCAAAAATCTCGACCCGGTCGATGGCCTCGGCCGGCAGGTTTTTGAGCACCGCGTCGGGGTCGGTGCCGAAGAAAGGCTTGCCATCTACGAGCACCTGCTGCACCTGCTCGCCCTGGGCCTGGGTTTTGCCGCTGGCATCAACCGAGATGCCCGGCATCTTGGTGATGAGGTCGCCAGCCGTGGCATCGGGGTTGGTTTTAAAGGCTTTCGCATTCAGGCTGGTGGTGTCGCCGCGCTGCACGGCCTGCACCTCCTGGCCGGTTACTACCACGGTTTTGAGGGCGATGCCGCCCGTGGCCAGCGCCACGGTGCCCAGCGCGATGGGCGCGCCGCCGGCCGGCACGGTCAGGGCCTGGCGCTGCTCCTGGTAGCCGATGTAGGAGGCCGAAAACAGGTAGCGGCCCGGCGCCACGCCCGTTATCTCAAAGCTGCCGTCGGCGCCCACGGCCGTGCCGGTGCGCACCGAGTCGGGCAGGTGAATGAGCACGGCATTGGCCCCGATGAGCGGGCTCTGGTCTTTGCCATCCAGCACCCGGCCGCGCACAATGCTTTGGGCCGAGGCGCTGAAAGCCAGGAGCCAGGCTAGCCCGGCAAAGAGTAAAAAACGCATAGGGCAGGCGGTGTTTGAGATTCGTGGATAGTTTTTTGTTGTTCGGCAGCTTTGAATTGTGCTTACGAAAAACGAGAAGCACACACTAAAAAACGCCTTACACTTTGCGCAGCAGCAGCAGCCCATCGCGCACGGGCAGCAGCAGCGGCACCACGCGCGGGTCGTGGCGCACGTGTTCGTTGAAGGCGCGCACGGCTCTTGTATCGTGGTCGTTGGCTTTGAGGGGATAACCCGGCAACGCCTTGCCGCCCCACAGCACATTGTCCACAACCAGCAAGCCGCCGGCCCGCACCTGGTTGACTACTAGCTCAAAGTACTGGCCATTGTGCAACTTGTCGGCGTCAATAAAGACTAAGTCCCACACTTCGCCGACCAAGCCGGCCAAAACATCGCGCGCGTCGCCGATGTGCAGGCGCACGCGCCCGGCCAGCCCGGCCGCCGCCACGTAGCGCCGGATGCGGCTTTCGCGCTCGGGGTTGATTTCGATGGTGTGCAGCTGGCCGCCCGCCGCTAGCCCCTCGGCCAGGCTCAGGGTGGCGTAGCCGGTGAAGGTGCCGATTTCCAGAATGCGGCTAGGCTTAACGAGGTGCGAAAGCAAGCTCAGCAGGCGGCCCTGCCAGTGGCCGGTGGCCATGCGCGGCATCAGCAGCTGCAAGTGCGTTTCGCGCCAGAGCTGGTGCAGCAGCGGCGGCTCGGGCTCGGTGTGCTGGTTGGCGTAGGCCTGAATGTCGTTGTCGGTCATGGATTTAGGTTAAGGGGCTAGCCACGGCTCCAGCCGGAAGCGGTACACGCGGTAGCCCGAGCGGCCGGGTGCGTACGTGTGGGCTACTACGCGCCACAGCCCTTCGTAGCGAAACTGCCAGGCCGCCGGAGCGCTGTCGATGCGCCGGTACACGCGCACGGGCCGGCCGGTTTCCTGGCTGCGGGCCAGCGCCCGGTTGCGGTGGTTGAAGTCCTGGTCGGCTACCTGGCGGCCGGTCTGGCCGTCGCGCCCGCCGTGGCCGGCATACCAGAAATAGTCATCGTGAATCTCATCATCCTCGTACTGGTCGGCCAGAATGATGCTTTCGGCGCCGTGGGCCACGGTGGCGCACACGCCCGCGCGTGGTGGCCGGTGCTGGCCGCGCAAAGACAAGTCGAGGCGCGAGGCAAATAAGTCGCCCGGCCGGGCCGAGCCAACGTGGCCGAAAGTGGGAAGCGGCATGGCGGCGCTAGGGTAGCTCGCCGGCCTGCGGCTCGTAAAAGTGCGTGCGGTGGTAGGCCAGAAACTCGGGCGCCACCGGGTGCTGGCGATGCTGCCGCAGCTGCCCGGCTAGCCCCAGCAGGGTGCCATCCTCCGCCACGCCGAAGCTGCCCAGGTCGAACAGCACGTGGTGATTGGGGCAGAGACACAGTACGTTGGCTAGCACATCGGGCCCGTGGTGCGGAGCCCCTAGCGGCCGAATGTGCGCGGCTTCGGCATACGGGCCGGCGGGGCTAGCCAGCCGCTCGCCACACACCTGGCAGTGGTAATCGTGCAGCAGCTTCACCTGGCGCGTGATGGCGGTATCGCGCACCAGGCGCAGCGTGGTAGCTAGCCGGCGCGGCGCGGGGCCGTAGGCGGACGTGGGCTCTTGGGCTGCAAAAAGGTCGGGCGCGGCGGTTGCGGGCTCAGCCTCCCATTCGGCTAGCTCTTCGAGCCGGAAGCGCCACACGCGGTGGCCCGACTTGCCGGTTTCGGCCCAGTAGCGCGCGATGCGGTAGAGGCCGGCGTAGCGGTAAAAGCTGCGGCCAGCCTCCAGCACCTTGCGCGTCACGCGCACGGGCAAGCCCGTGAGCACGTTGCGGGCCAGCTCGCGGTTGGCGCCGGTTAGGGTCTGGTCGGCCACCTGCTGCTGGCTTTCGGCGCTGCGCCCGCCCCGGCCGGTATAAATGATGACCGGGCCCAGGTCCTCGTCGTCTTCGTAACCACCCGAGAGCACAATGCTTTCGGCGCCCTCACCTTGCCGCGCGCTGATGCCAGCCTGGGTTTGGCGGTGCACGCCGGCACTCCACAGCTCCAGGCGGTTGGCAAACTCGTGGCCGGGCGCAATGCCCTGCACCGGGCCGAAGACGGACGCTGACTTGGCCATGCTGCGCGCTACTTTTCTTCCGGCACGTACTGCAAAATGCTGAGGTTATCCTCGGCCAGCACCTCGTTGGCTAGCTCGCGCAGCTGGCTAGCCGTCACGTTTTCAATGCGGGTAAAAATCTCGGGCAGCGGCTCCACGCGGCCCAGGTCGAGGGTGCTTTTGCCCAGCAGCTGCATCAGGCCCGAGTTGCTTTCCTCGCTCATGGCGAGCTGGCCCATGAGCTGGTTTTTGGCTACGTGCAGCTGGCTGGAAGTCAGCTCTTTCTCACGCAGCAGCTTCAATTCCTTCTGCACCAGGCCCAGCGTGCGGTTGAGCTGCCTGGCCTCGGTGCCGAAGTAAATACCGAACAAACCAGTGTCGGTATAGGGCGAGTACGAGCTGTCGATGGTGTACACGAGGCCGTACTTTTCGCGCACGGCCAGGTTGAGGCGCGAGTTCATGCCGGGGCCACCCAGAATGTTGTTGAGCATGAAAAACGGCACCCGGCGCTCGTCGGTGAGCGGGTAGGCGGGGCCGCCCACCAGGCAGTGCGCCTGCGAAATGGGCCGCTTCTCGGTGCGGTCGCGCCGCTCGTAGCCGCTGAAGGGCAGGCGCTCGCGCGGCCCTAGCCGGGCCGGAATAGGCGCCAGAAAGCGGTCGGCCAGCCGCTTCACTTCCTTGAACGGCAGATTGCTGACCGAGCTGAAAATCAGCCGGTCGGTGCGCACATTCTCGTTGTAGAAGGCGTGAAAGTCAGCCGTTTGGAAGCCGCTCACGCTTTCGCGGGTGCCCAGGATGTTGACCCCTAGCGGATGCTCGCCATATATCACGGCGTCGAAGTCGTCGATGATGGCATCCTCGGGCGCATCCTGGTACATGCTCATCTCTTCCAGAATCACGCCGCGCTCTTTCTCCACCTCGCGCTCCGGAAATACGGAGTTGAAGGTCAGGTCGGTAAGCAGCTCAAACGCCCGCTCGAAGTGGGTGCTGAGCAGCGTGGCGTAGAAGCAGATTTTTTCCTTGGTGGTGTAGGCGTTCAGCTCGCCGCCCACGGTTTCGAGGCGGTTGAGGATGTGAAACGACTTGCGCTTGCGGGTGCCCTTGAAGGCCATGTGCTCCCAGAAATGGGCTAGCCCCTGCTGGTGCGCCTGCTCATCGCGCGAGCCGATGTCGAGCAAAAAGCCGCAGTGCGCAATCTTGGTGTGCGGCACCTCCTTGTGCAGCAGGCGGATGCCGTTGGGGTATTCGAACTGGTGGTAATCAGACATTGTAGCTATAAACCGACGAAAGCAACAAAGTTCGCGCCTGGGCGCCGGCTTTTCTCTGCGGCTTATCACAATCGGCTGTCATACTGAGCTTGCGAAGCATTTTATCACAGAGGAGCGACTCGCTCAAACCTGATAAGATGCTTCGCAAGCTCAGCATGACAGCCGATTGTGAAATAGGAAAAGCAGCTTACATGACCAGCTTCTCGGCCCGAAACAGGTCGTCGGCCGCCTGCAGCAGCTTGTTGCGCAGCTGGGGGTTGTAGTTCGGGTGGGCGGCCAGAAACGCCCGCACCGTGCGCGCCGCCGTGGCCGACTGGTAGTAGCCCAGCGTGCCTTGCAGCCAGCCGGCCGGGAAGAAAATATCGCCCGTCTGCTGAATTTCCTGGAGCAAATCGAGGCTGGCGGGCAGGTATTTTTCGGAGGTAGCCTGGCGCAGCGGGTGGTGCAGGTAGCCCAGGGCGGTTTGCACCCAGGCTTCTTTTTCGCGGTTTTTCTCGTCCTTGAGCGAGGCAAAAAACTGGTCGCGCACGGCCACCTCGGGCGAGAGCGCGGGCATCAGAAACTCCAGGCGCTGGCGGCGGTCCAGGTTCGGAATGCGGGCTAGCTGCTGGGGCAAAATGGGCTGCGGGGCCGGGTAGTCGCGCACGGCCAGGGCCAGCGCCAGGCTGGTGTAGTCGTCTTCGGTAAGCCTCACCAGGCCCGGCGCATTCTGGGTTTGCCAGATGTGGTAGAGGCGCTTTTGGGCGGCCAGCGTGAGGGCAATGCTTTGGTAGGCTTTGAAATACAGCTTTTGCTCGCCGGGCCGGGGCTGCTTTTGCAGGGCCTGCCAGAGGGCTTTTTCTACCGTTGGGGCGAGCGCGGTGCGCTCGGCGGGCGTCAGAAACTGCCAGTAGATGCGGCCGAGCTGGTCGGTGAGCAGCTTGATGTTGAGGTCGTTGGTTTCGTGCGCGGTCTGGGCCAGGTAGCGGTCGAGCAGCGGGCGCGGGGCTAGCCCCCGGCCGGCCAGCATATTCTCATAAAGCGCAATGTAGGTGCTGGCGCGGGCCACCGGGTCGGCGAGGGCGGCCAGGTGGTCGGCAGCCTGGGGCGCCACCGGAAACACGCCGTAGCCTAGGCCCTGCGCGTTGAGCAGCACGTAGCTAGGGGTGCCCCGGCCGGCGGGCAGCGGCACCGTCACCTCGCGCTGGCTCATGTTGACGGGCACCGGCACCGGCCCGCCCGGGTACACGGCCAGCACCTCAAACTGCTGGGGCCAGAGGCGGTCGGAGCCATCCTCGGCCCGCTGGCGGATAACGAGCTGGCTAGCGGTGGGTTGCAGCTCGTAGTCGAACACCGGGCGGCCGGGCTGGTTCACCCACACCTGGTTCCAGGCGGCGAGGTCGGCGGGCGTGTGGGCATCCAGAATGGCGATGAGGTCGGGCCAGGTGGCGTTGCCGTGGGCGTAGGTTGCGAGGTATTCCTGAATACCGACCCGGAAGGGCTCTTCGCCCATCAGCCGCTCCAGCTGGCGCATCATAATGGGCGCCTTGTGGTAGATGATGTTGCCGTAGAGCGAGCCCGCTTCCTGCAAGTTTTCCAGCGGCTGCCGAATGGGGTTGGCCCCGGCGGTGCGGTCCACGGCGTAGGCGGCGGGGTAGTGGTCGGTCACGAATTTGAGCAGCTGCGCCGGGCCGGCGGCGGCCTCGGGGTTCAGCTTATCGGCCATGAAGTTGGCAAATACCTCCTTCATCCACACATCGTTGAACCACTGCATGGTCACGAGGTCGCCAAACCACATGTGGGCCGTTTCGTGGGCAATGAGGTTCTGGCGGGCCAGCACCTGGTCCTTGGTCGCGCCCTCGTCGAGAAACAGCGTACTGGCCTTGTAATCAATGTTGCCCACGTGCTCCATGCCGCCGTACTGAAAGTCGGGAATGGCCGTGAAGTCAAATTTTTGAAACGGATAAGGAATGCCCGTATACTTCTCCAGGAAAGCCAGCGCCTCGCCGTGCAGCCGAAAAATGGCGGGTATACTGAGGCGGATTTTGGTCGTGTCCGTTTCGCGGTGCAGAAAATTCATGGGCCGGCCATTGACCTGCTGCGTCACCTTCGTAAACTGGCCCGCCGCAAATGAAAACAGGTAGGTGCTGATAGAGTCGGAGGGTAGAAAAGCGTAGCTTCTCGTGCTAGGCACCCGGCCGTCGAGCGTAGGAGGTGAGGCCTCGCGTAGTGGACCATTGGCCACGGCCTGCCAAGCGCCGGGCACGTTGAGCGTCAGCGCAAACGTGGCCTTCAGATTAGGCTGGTCGAACACCGGCACCACCGTGCGGGCGCGGTCAGGCACGAGCAGCGTATAGAGGTAGTCGGCGTTGCGATTGAGTGATAAGTCGCCGGCATCGAGGCTGATTTTCACTTCGTTATCACCAATGCGCAATGTGTTGACGGGCAATACCACATGCTCCTGGCGGTAATCGATGGCAGCGGGTTGGCCGTTGATAGTCAGGCTGTGCAGCTGGCTGGCTAGCCCCTTAAAATCGAGCTGCACCGGGGCGCGGTTGTCGCGCAGCCGGAAGCTGATGGTTTCCTCGGCCCGCACCGGGTCGGCTTTGCGGCCGGGCACGCTTAGGCGCAGGTCGTAGGCCACGCGGCTAATAGTCAGCTTGCGAAACTCGGCCAGCTCGCGGCTCACGCCGGGCACTACGGGCGGCGCGCTCGGGGCGGCAGAGGTAGCGGCCGGCGCAGTGGCCGCGCTAGGGTAGGAGGCGCGCTGGCAGGCGGCGGCCAGCAACAGGCCGCCGAGGGCCCCATATTTACGGTAGTTCACGGGCATAGCAAGCGTGACGAACAACAAACAATTTCCCCAAAACTAAGCCGCTCCCCGCATGGCTGACTCTCTGCCGCTCGTGCGCCTCTACCCGCTCGGCGACGCGGCCGTGGTGCTGGAGCTGGGCCAGGCCATTGCGCCGGCCACGCACCGGCTCCTTCAGGCGCTGGCCCGGCTGCTCGACCAGCACCCGCCGCCCGGCCTGCGCGAGTACGTGCCGGCCTTCACCACCCTCACCGTGTACTACGACCCCTGGCTGCTGAGCCAGGCTAGCGAAGTGCTGCCCTACGAGCAGATGGCGAGCGCGTTACAAGCCCTGCTGCCCGCCGCCCGGGCCGCCGCGGCCGACTACCGGCCTGGCCCGCTGATGGAAATACCCGTGTGCTACGGCGGCGACTTCGGCCCCGACCTGGCCGCCGTGGCCCAGCACACGCAGCTAGCCCCCGCGGCCGTGATTGCCCGCCACGCCCGGCCCGAGTACCTGGTGTACATGGTGGGTTTCGCGCCCGGCTTTCCTTACCTCGGCGGGCTCGATGCCGGGCTGGCCACCCCGCGCCGGGCCACGCCCCGGCCGCTGGTGCCGGCCGGGGCGGTGGGCATTGCGGGCGTGCAAACGGGGGTGTACTCGCTGCCCACGCCGGGCGGCTGGCAGCTCATCGGGCGCACGCCGCTGCGGCTGTTCGACCCTGGCCGGGCCCGGCCCAGCCTGCTGCAAGCCGGCGACAGGCTGCGCTTCGTGCCCATTTCGGCGGCTGATTTTCACTTGCTAGCCCCCGCAAATGGCCATTAGCGTGCGAAAGCCCGGCCTGCTCACCACCGTGCAGGACCTGGGGCGGGCGGGCCACCAAAAAACCGGCGTGGTCGTGGGTGGCGCCCTCGACGCCTGCGCCCTGCGCACCGCCAACCTGCTGGTGGGCAACGCCGAAACGGCGGCCGGCCTTGAAACCACGCTGCGCGGCCCCACACTTTGCTTCGAAACCGATGCCCTGCTCGCCCTCACCGGGGCCGACCTGGCGGCGACTATCGGCGGCCAGCCCGTGCCGTTGGGCCGGCCAGTGGCGGTGCGGGCCGGCACGGTGCTGGCCTTTGGCGCGCCCCGGGCGGCGGGCCGGGCCTGGCTGGCGGTGGCCGGCGGCGTGGCCGTGCCGCTCGTGCTGGGCAGCCGCGCCACCTACCTGCGCGCCGCGCTGGGCGGGCTGGCCGGCCGCGCCCTGCAAGTCGGCGACGAGTTACCAGTAGGCGAGTGGCCAGCCCGCGCGCGGCGATTGTTTGAGCGGTTGAAGCCGGAAGGAACTGCTGGCTGGACGGCCGCCCGGTGGCACGCGGCCCCCGCGCCAGTGGCTCAGCCTGGCGCGCCGCTAAGGGTGCGGGCTTTGCCCGGGCTCGAGTATGCGCAGTTTGCGCCAGCCAGCCAGCAGGCTTTTTGGGAGGAAATTTTCACTGTGAGCACCGAGGCCGACCGCATGGGCGCCCGGCTCAGCGGGCCCGAACTGGCCCGCACTACCAACGCCGAGCTGCTGTCGAGCGCCGTGGCCGCCGGCACGGTGCAGGTGCCGGGCGGCGGCCAGCCCATTGTGCTGCTGGCCGATTGCCAGACCACCGGCGGCTACCCCCGGCTGGCCCAGGTTATCTCGGCCGACCTGGGCCGGCTGGCGCAGGCGCTGCCGGGCACGCGGCTGCGCTTCGAGCCCGTAACGCTGGCCCGGGCGCAGGCGCTGTATCTTGCGCAGGAGCAGTGGCTGCGGGCTTTGGCGCGGGCTGTTCACTTGAAATCATTGTTACTATGACCCCTGCTGCTACCGTCGATTTGAACTGCGACATGGGCGAAAGCTTCGGCGCCTGGACCCTGGGCCAGGACGCCGAGCTGATGCCCCTTATTACTTCGGCCAACGTGGCCTGCGGCTTTCACGCCGGCGACCCTGGCGTGATGCGCCAAACTGTGCGCCGCGCCCTGGCGCACAATGTGGCCATCGGCGCCCACCCCGGCCTGCCCGATTTGGTGGGCTTTGGCCGCCGCAACCTGGATATTTCGGCCGAGGAGGCGTTTGATATGACGGTGTACCAGCTAGGGGCCCTGGCCGCCGTGGTGCGCGCCGAGGGCGGCCAGCTGCACCACCTCAAGCCCCACGGCGCGCTCTATAACATGGCCGCCACCAACGCGGCCCTGGCCGAAGCCATTGCCGAGGCCATTTACAAAGTGCAGCCCGAGCTGATGCTCTACGGCCTGGCCGGCTCGGAGCTGACCAAGGCCGGCGAGAAAATCGGCCTGCGCACGGCCCACGAGGTGTTTGCCGACCGCACCTACCAAAGCAACGGCATCCTCACGCCGCGCCGCCAGCCCGATGCCCTCATCACCAGCGCCGACGTGGCCATTGCCCAGGTGCTGCGCATGGTGCAGGGCGGCTGGGTGCGCACCCAGCAGGGCCCCGAAGTGGCCATTCGGGCCGATACGGTGTGCCTGCACGGCGACGGCGCCCACGCCCTGGAGTTTGCCCGGCAGCTGCGCACGGCGCTGGCCGGGGCCGGCGTGGTGGTGCAGGCCCCGGCCAGCGCCAGCCCCGCCCCAGCCCCCAGCGGCCGATGAAGGGCAAACTGCGCACCTGGGGCGGGGCTAGCCTGGGCGCCGCCTTCCTGATGGCCAACTCGTCCATCGGCCCCGGTTTTCTGACCCAGACGGCCAAGTTCACGCAGGAGCTGTTTACCAGCTTCGGCTTCGTCATCCTCGTGTCGGTGCTGCTCGATGTGGGCGCGCAGCTCAACACCTGGCGCATCCTCACGGTGAGCGAGCTGCGCGCCCAGGACCTGGCCAACCGGCTGCTGCCGGGGCTAGGCTACTTCCTGGCGGGCATGGTTATTTTGGGCGGCTTCGCCTTTAATATTGGCAATATTGCTGGCTGCGGGCTGGGGCTGAACGTACTCACGGGCATCACCTACGAGCAGGGCGCCATGCTGAGCTGCGCGGTGGCCTTGCTGCTGTTTTGGGTGCGCGAAGTGGGCAAAATGCTCGACGGCTTCACCAAAATTCTGGGCACGGTCAAGATTTTACTCACCCTGGGCATTGCCTTCAGCGCGCACCCGCCGCTGCTGCAAGCGCTGCACCACACGCTGCTGCCGGCCAAGGTGAGCGCGGCGGCCATCGTTACCATCGTGGGCGGCACGGTGGGCGGCTACATCACGTTTTCGGGGGCGCACCGCCTGCTCGATGCGGGTATAAAAGGTATTGATAATCAAAAAGTAGTAACGCGCAGTGCCGTCAGCGGCATTGTCATTTCTACCGTTATGCGGTTTGTGCTGTTCCTGGCCATTGTGGGCGTGCTGAGCCACGGCGCCACCCTGGCGGCCGACAACCCGGCGGCCAGCGTGTTCCGGTCGGCGGCGGGCGAGGTGGGTTTCCGCGTGTTCGGCGTTGTGCTGTGGAGCGCGGCCATCTCGTCGGTGGTGGGCGCGGCCTACACGTCGGTGTCGTTTTTCAAGACGTTTCACCCGGTGTTTGCGCGCTACGAGCGGGCCTGCATCTCGGTCTTTATCATCTTGTCTACCACCATTTTCGTGCTTGTTGGCAAGCCCACGCAGCTGCTCATCTTTGCCGGGGCCGTCAATGGGCTGATACTGCCCATTGCCCTGGCCATCGTGCTGGTGGCCGCCACCAGCCGCCGCCTCATGGGCACCTACCGCCACCCGCGCTGGATGCTGGCTGCCGGCTGGGTCGTTGTAGTCGCGATGGGCAGCCTTAGCGTACTGGCCTTGTGGGAGCAGCTTATGGCTTGATTATTAATTCGCTGCGGCTCGCCACGCCCGCGCTTCGGCCAGCACCGCCAGCAGCTGCGGCGTTTCTATCTCGCGGGCGCAGCGGAAGTGCCCTAGCGGGCAGCGGGCGTGGCCATGCAGCCCGCAGGGCCGGCAGGCCAGCGGCCCCGGGTGCTCGACAATGCGCGAAAACGTGCTGAGCGGCCCAAACCCAAACGCGGGCACCGTCGAGCAGAAAATGGTGCACACCGGCGCATCGGTGGCCGAGCATAGGTGCAGCGGCGCCGAGTCATTCACGTAGTTCAGCACCGCCCCGCGCATCAGCGCCGCCGAGGCGAGCAAGGATAATTTGCCCGATAAATTCACCAGCCCTGGCCGGGCCGCCGCCTGGGCCAGCCGCTCGCAGGCGGCCGCATCGGGCGGGCCGCCCAGCAGGTACACCGGCAGGCTAGCGGGCAGGGCGGCCAGCAGCTCCAGCCACTTTTCCTCGGGGTACTGCTTGGTAAACCACACCGAAGTGGGCGCCAGGCACACGTATTCGCCCACAGCGGCGTAGGGTGCGGCCGCGCCCTCGTCGGCCAGGGTGGGGTAGAGGCGCGGGCGGGGCAGCGCAGGCGCACAAACTGCCTCCGTCAGCAGCCGTAGGTTGCGCGTCACCTCGTGCGTGCCGTCGCCGATAACGTGCGGCACGCGCCGCGTGAAAAACCGGCTGAACGGGTTTTCGGCAAAGCCCGCCCGCACTGGCGCGCCCGAAAAGGCCGTGAGAAACCCCGTGCTGGCGAAGCGCTGCAACGTCACTACCTGCCCGTATCGCTCCCGCCGAATCTGCCCTAGCAAACGCAGCAGGTTGGGGTATTTCCGGCTTTTCTTGTCCCAAACCAGCACCCGCCGAATGTGCGGATTGCCCGCCAGCAAGCCTTCATTGCCGCGCCGCACCAGCACATCGAGCGGCGCGTGCGGCGCGTGTAATGCCAGGTGCTCAACCAGCGCCGTGGCCA
Source organism: Hymenobacter cheonanensis (assembly GCF_030581075.1). GTDB lineage: Bacteria > Bacteroidota > Bacteroidia > Cytophagales > Hymenobacteraceae > Hymenobacter. The sequence continues at coordinate 277,319 of NZ_JAUQSW010000006.1, read as the reverse complement.
GGATGACATCGCCGATAAAGGCGGTTTGAAGGAGGAGGGTGGCTAGGGGCGAATCGGGCATGGGCAGGCCCCAAAGGTAGGGTCCGTCTTTAAAACGGCTGTGCGCCGGCCCTCATTGCCGAGCACGGGTGCGAGCACTTGCCAATAGCACTCGGGGGCTAGTGGCAGCCGCACTAAGCGTAACCTTAAAGAGAGCTAAAGCACAGGCTAAAAACAGATAAAAATCAGATTTTAGTTTTGTGTAAAATATAATGATAAAAAGATTTTTTGAAAAAATCTCCATTTGCTGATGGATTTTATATGAACTTTTTGAGATTGATTGTGAATTTAAGATGATTTTAGTACATTTAATTCATACTAAGTCATTCACCTCCAGTTCCGTGCCAGTACGACCCAGACAGTGCCCCCACCCACCTCCGCCCACTACCCATTTCTCTCACACTCTTTACCTATTTTGCTTATGAAAGCTTACCTTCCTCTGCACCTTGCCGCTGTCCTCAGCTGCAGTCTGCTAGCTTCTTCCTGCCAGAAGGAGTCCGACAACATTAAGCCGGCTGCCTCAGCCGCCGTGTCCACCAATGTGATGCCCGTCAACCATCTTATCTATGCTGAAGTAGGCACCCACTACAACCATTACCCGGTTCTTACTGGGGCAACCGGGTATTATATCCCGATGACGATGAAGACCTTGCATGTCACTCCGGGAAGCACAATAGAAGAATGGGTGTCGGACGACGTTGTGCCAGCACAATACCTTCCCTTGGATGAGAACAATAATCCGGTTTCGCTATCCTACATCTTTAGAGGCGGAGCCACCGTGGGTAACATCGTAATTGAAACGAAGACCACCTGGCAAAAGAATGGTACTGTCGAAATGCACGTCAAAAGCGTTTACAACTAATACGCTTCCGGGCTTTGAAAAATTGCTACGCTTCTCATAAGTAGGAATAATGCATGTCGCCGTACTGACTTCTTTATAATCTACTTCCTGTTGTGCGGGCATTGCGCCCGTGCTTCTTACCAAGAAAGCCCTGCTAAATCATATTTAGCAGGGCTTTCTTGATTTGTTCTGGACCAGCTTTACGCCGGCTGGCTCATCTTGTCCAGCGCGTCCATTACTTCTTTCACGTGGCCGCGCGAGGTTTCGAGCAGCGCTTTCTCTTCGTCGTTGAGCTGCAATTCAATCACGCGCTCCACACCGTTTTTGCCCAGAATGACCGGGGCGCCGAGGTACACGCCGTTTATGCCGTACTCGCCCTGCAGCTCGAGGCACACCGGGAATACGCGACGCTGGTCGCGCACGATGGCTTCGACCATTTGGGCCGCCGCCGCGCCGGGCGCGTACCAGGCCGAGGTACCCATGAGCTTCACCAGCTCGCCGCCGCCGTTCTTGGTGCGCTCCACAATGGCATCGAGCCTGGCTTTGTCAATCAGCTCGGTAACCGGGATGCCGCCCACGGTGGTATAGCGGGGCAGGGGCACCATCGTATCGCCGTGGCCACCCATCAGCACGGCCTGAATGTCTTTGGGGCTTACGTTCAGGGCCTCGGCCAAAAAGGCGCGGTAGCGAGCCGTGTCCAGGATGCCGGCCATGCCGAACACCTTTTCGCGGGGCAGCTTGGCGGTGAGGTGCGCCTGGTAAGTCATCACGTCGAGCGGGTTGCTCACGATGATAATAATGGCCTTGGGCGAGTGCTTCACCACCTGCTCGGTCACCGATTTCACGATGCCGGCGTTGGTGGCAATCAGGTCGTCGCGGCTCATGCCGGGCTTGCGGGGCAGGCCCGAGGTAATCACAACCACATCGGAGCCCGCCGTACGGGCGTAGTCGTTGGTAACGCCCACGGTGCGGGTGTCGTAGCCAATGATGGGCGCTTTCTGCCAGATATCGAGGGCTTTGCCTTCGGCGAAGCCCTCCTTGATGTCAACTAAAACAACTTCATTGGCAATTTCTCGGGTGGCAAGCACATCGGCGCAGGTAGCGCCCACGTTGCCAGCCCCAACTACGGTGACTTTCATGGGAATTAATGAAGGGTAGGAGGGAACAGCGCCAGCTAAGTCTGGCGCGGTAAAAGTACACCCGAAAGCGGCGCGGCAGCATCGGTAGCGCAGACTTATACCGACCGCAGCTGGTTTAGGACTGCGCGCCGGTGCCTCGCAGCCGGCTAGCCGGCCAGTAAAAATAAAGGCGAACGGCACACCCGCTAATGGTTAGGTATGCTATAAATACATGCTTAAAAAATAACTAGCCAGCAGAGTTGCTAAACTGCCGTAATCACAGCCGCTGCACGGCCAGCACGCGGGCGGTTGCCTCGTCTACCTTAAAGCGGTCATCGACGCGCAAGCCCACCACCCAGCAGATTTTGCCGTCGGCCGAGGTCAGCACGCGCACCTCGTCTTTGAGGTTGAGCGGCACTTTCTGGTCGATGAGAAAGTCGCTGAGGTGCTTTTTGCCCTTCATCCCCAGCGGCATAAACCAGTCGCCCTCCTGCCAGCGGCGCAGCGTGAGCGGAAACTTGAGCTTGTCGATGTCCAGCGCCGCCGTGCTGCGCGAGCGCGGAATCTCGTAGCCGGCGCCGTCGTGCTGGCTGGCGCGCAGGCGCAGGCCGTCGGCCAGCAGGTCTTCCTGGCCCTCAGCCAGCTGGAAGGTGCCGTACTGGGCCAGCCGCCGCGGCGTAATGACGAGCTGGTCGCGGTCCTTCACCAGGCGGTGGGTGGGCGAGTCGAACTGCTTGCCCGAAAGCCCGCCCAGGCTCGCCACAATCTCCTTGGTCACGGGCCACGAAAAGCCGAAGGGCCGCAGCAGCTCGTGCAGCACCAGGGTGGTGGCGGCCGTGTTTTGCAGCGTGGCAATGCTGAAATACGTGGCTTCGGGCGCATCGCGCCGGGCCTGGGCGGCGGTGTCGGCCACGTAGCGGCGCACTATTTCTTCGGCGCCGCCCACGCGCTCGGCGGTGCTGGCCAGGGTGTTATCGAGGTTGGGGTTGATTTCGCGCAGCACCGGCAGCACCTGCTGTCGCAGGCGGTTGCGCTGGTACACGGGGCTGTCGTTGGAGGCATCTTCGCGCCAGATAAGGCGGTTCTCAACCAAGTAGTCATACAGGTCATCCTTGGCGCTGGCCAGCAGCGGGCGCACCACGTAGCCATTTTTGGCCTGAATGCCGTGCAGGCCGGCTAGCCCCGTGCCGTGGGTGAGGTTGAGCAGCATCGTCTCGGCGGCATCGCGGCGGTGGTGGGCCGTGGCAATGGCGGCGTAGCCGTTGGTGGCGCGCACCTGCTCCCACCAGCGGTAGCGCAGCAGCCGGGCGGCCATCTGGGTCGAGATGCCTTCGCGCTCGGCAAAGGCCTTGGTTTGAAAAAACTCGGCGAAGTAGGGTACCTCGTACTGCTTGGCCAGCTTGCGCACAAACTGCTCGTCGGCGTCGGCCTCCTCGCCGCGCAACCCGAAGTGGCAGTGCGCCACGGCCAGCTGCGCCCCGAGCCGGTGCAGCACATCGAGCAGCACCACCGAGTCGAGCCCGCCGCTCACGGCCACGAGTATGGTATCGGTTTCGAGGTCGAAAAGCGAGTTCTCGGTAATAAAGCGGCGAATCTGGTCGAGCATGAGCAAAAAACGGGGGCTAGCAGCGCAGCCCTGTAAATAAGCAGTGAAAAATTACGCTGGCCCCAGCTGGTGCAGCCGCGCCCGCACGGCGGCCAGGCGCTCGGCCACCGGGAGGTCGCCGCGCAGTTCCAGCACCGGGCAGGCAAACTGGGCTAGCCAGCGGGTATGAGTGGCCAGGGTGCGGGTGCCGCCCGTGCTACTGTCGTCGTAGCCCGCCGCCCAGTCCAGAAATGCCTGGGTTCGGGCGGCCTGGCCAGGGTCGGTAAGCAGTAGATGGCCGTAGCGGGCGTGTTCGCGCAGGCGCAGGCGCTGCAGCCGCAGGGCCGGCGGCAGCCACAAAAATACAACGAGGTCGAACGCGGCCAGCCATTTTTCGTCCCAGCCCACGATGGAGCCGCCCACTATCCAGCTTTCTTGCCGGGCCAGGTCGTGGGCTAGCCGGGCAGCGCGCACGGCCGGCGGGCGCCGCCGGGTGAAGGGCGGGTCCGATGTTTCCCAGAAGTAATCGTCGGTGTTGAAATACGGCACGGGCAGCACCTGCGCGAGCGCTTCGCCCAGGGTGCTGACGCCCGTGCCCGAGGCGCCGAAAAGGTGCAGCTTCATGCGGTAAGGGAAGGGGCTGGCCCGGCCTGCGGGCACTAGGCGGCAAAGATGCGCGTTAGCCCCGGCCTACCGCCGTAACTTTGGCCCGAATGCCGCTTCCTCGCTTTTTCGTACTGCTCCTGCTTTTGCTGCCGCTGGGTGCCGTGTGGGCCCAGACCCGGCCTGGCGCCGCGCCCCAGCCCGGCCCGCGCCCCCAGACCGTGAAGGGCGCCCCCGTAGACCTGCAACACGCCGGCAAGCTGAGCGGCGGCGACTTTAACGGCGTGAAAATCCGCAAGTTGCTGGGTAGCGTGGTCTTCAAGCAGCAGGATGTGCTGCTCTACTGCGACTCGGCCTACCAGTACCTGGAGCGCAACGAGATTGAGGCGTTCAGCAACGTGCGCATTGTGCAGAGCGACACGATGACCATCACCGGCGACCACGGCTTTTACGACGGCAACAAGCGCCTGGCCCGCATGACCGGCCAGGTCGTGACCATGCGCGACCCGCGCATGACGCTCACCACCACGGCCCTCGACTACGACCTGACCCGCAAAACGGCCTTCTACACCGTGGGCGGCCACATCGTAGACCCTAAAAACACCCTCGATAGCCAGCAGGGCTTCTACGATACTAATAGCAAAGTCTTTGTCTTTAAGCGCGATGTGCACCTGGTTTCGCTCGATGAGCAGGGCCAGCCCACCGACCTGCGCAACGATACGCTGACCTTTAACACGAGCACTAAAATCGCGTATTTCGACGGCCCCACGCGCATTAAAAGCACGCAGGGCGACCTCTACGCCGAGAAGGGTACCTATAATACCGTAACGCGGGTGTCCAATTTTGCCCGCAAAGCGCAGATTGAAACGCCCGGCTACTTGCTAGGGGGCGACGTGCTGGTGTACGACCAGGTGAAGCTCTACGGCGTGGCTACGGGCCACGTGTCACTGATTTCGAAGAAGGATAACCTCGTGCTGCGCGGCGACCAGGGCCGCTACTGGCGGGCGCTGGGCCGCACCAAGCTTTTTGGCTCGCGGCCGGTGGTGCGCAATATTTCGGGCAAGGACACGCTGTATATGGCCGCCGATACGCTGCTCAGCGTGGAGTCGCGGCTGGGGCGGGCTAGCCAGCGGCCCATCCTCTACGCCTGGCCCAAGGTGCAGATTTTCAGGGGGAAAATGCAGGGGCGCTGCGATTCGCTCACCTACGACCGCCAGGACAGCGTTATCTACCTCAACCGCGACCCGGTAATCTGGCAGGCTCGCAACCAGCTCACTTCCGACTCGATGAACCTGCGCTTCAAGCGCGGCCAACTCGACCGCGCCAGCCTGTTTTCTAATGCCTTTGCCATTCAGGAAGACACCGTGCTGGACTACAACCAGGTAAAAGGCCGCAACATGATAGCCTACTTCCGACGCAGCCAGATGGCCCGCATCGACGTGCTGGGCAACGCCGAAAGCCTGTACTTTACCCTGGAAAATGACTCCAGCAGAAGCGGTATAAGCAAGTCTTATATGAGCGGTATGAACAAGTCGTTTTCGGCTTCGATGACGCTGCGCTTTGTCGACAATAAAATCAAGCAGCTCACCTGGGTCACCAACCCCGACGCCAGCTATACGCCCATTCACGAGCTTAAAGCCACTGATAAAGAGCTGAAAGGCTTTCGCTGGCGGCCTACCGAGCGGCCCACCCGCCGCGTGGTATTCGGCAAGCATTTCGCCGCCGACATCAAGCGCGCCAAGCCCAAGGCGAAGCCTAAAGCCAAGGCTGGCAAGGTGAAACCAAAAACGAAAGCCAAGGCCCGGCCCCCGCGTCCGGCCACCCCTAAAGCGGCGCCGGCCCGGCCCGCTGCCGCCCCGCCGGCCGCCGCTGCAACCCCCCGCTAGCCTGGCGGCTCCTACGCTAGCCGGGCCACTACAGGCTTGCGGTGGAACTCCGGGCCGCGCGGCTGCCGTTTTACTTGTACCTTTGCCCTTTGTATGCGATTCTCCCGTTTGATTACCGCCGCCCTGCTCACCAGCACCCTCACGCTAGGGTCCTGCACGGGCTACCAGAAGCTGCTGAAAAGCGGCAGTGTGAATGAGAAGTACGAGGCGGCCATCAAGTACTACGACAAGGGCGATTTCTTCCGCTCGGGTACGCTGCTCGAAGAGCTGATTCCGCTGCTCAAGGGCCGGCCCGAAGCCGAGAAGGCGCAGTTTTACTTCGCCAATACGAATTACAAGCAGCGCAACTACGTGCTGAGCGCCTACTACTTCAAGCAGTTTATCGATACCTACCCCAACTCGCCGCAGGTGGAGGAGGCGTCGTTTTTGCGGGCCAAGTCGCTCTACCGCGACTCGCCGGGCTACGAGCTGGACCAGACCAACACGATTACGGCCGTCGAAACGATTCAGGATTTTCTGAATACCTACGCCACCAGCCAGTTCCGGGCCGAGGCCGAAAGCATGTCGCAGGAATTGCAGAAGAAACTGGAAAACAAGGCTTTCCAGAGTGCCAAGCTCTACTACGCCCTGCGCTACAACCAGGCGGCCGTAACCTCGCTCGGCAACTTTACGCTGCAATATCCCGGCTCGGCCTACGGCGAGCAAGCCGACTACATCAAGCTGCAAGCCCAGTATGCCTGGGCCAAGGAAAGCATCGAATCGAAGCAGCGCGAGCGCTTCCTGGACGTGGTAGCCTTCTACCAGCGCTTCGTGGACACCTATCCGCAGAGCAAAAACCTGCGCCTGGCCCAAACCATGTACGACGACAGCCGCGCCGAGCTGGAGCGCCTCAAGAGCATTCCTGACGCCAACGCGGCAGCCAGCCCGGCGCCGGCCCCCGGCACAAACTAATTTTTCGGTCGCTAGTTACTTGTTCCCAGCTTTTGCGGCTGGCCCTGTGCTTTCGACTGCCAACCAGCAACCGACTACCCAACATCATGAAGACCCCCGCCTCCGCCTCCATCATCACCCGCAACCTGGCCGACATCACGACCACCAACAACAACGTGTACGAGGCGATTTCCATCATCTCGAAGCGCGCCAACCAGCTGTCGGTGAAGCTGAAAGAGGAGCTGACCGACCGCCTGGCCGAGTTTGCCACCACCGTCGATAACCTCGAAGAAGTGTTCGAAAACCGCGAGCAGATTGAAATCAGCAAGCAGTACGAGCGGATGCCCAAGCCCACCAGCCAGGCCATCGAAGAGTTCATCGCCGGCGAGCTGCACTACGAAACGCCCGAGGCCGCGCCCGTTATCATTCCCCGCGAGCTGTTCTAGATGACTTGTTAGCTGTTGATTGTTAAGTGATTATTTTAATGAGTGCTAACAATCAACAACCGACAATCAGCAGTCAACTGTCAACTTTGCCCGGCCGCCGCATCCTGCTAGGGGTGAGCGGCAGCATTGCGGCCTACAAAGCTGCGCCCCTAGTGCGGCTGCTGGTGCAGGCCGGCGCCGAGGTGCAGGTTATCCTCACCGAAGCCGCCGCGCTGTTCGTCACGCCCCTCACGCTGGGTACCCTCTCCAAAAAGCCCGTCCTGACGGGCTTTTTGCGTGATGCGGCCAGTGGGCAGTGGCACAACCACGTGGAGCTAGGCCTGTGGGCCGACGCCTACCTCATTGCCCCGGCCAGCGCCAATACGCTCGGCCAGCTCGCCAATGGCTTGTGCCCTAACCTGCTGAGCGCGGTGTACTTATCGGCGCGCTGCCCGGTGTTTCTGGCCCCGGCCATGGACCTGGACATGTATGCCCACCCGGCGGTGCAGCAAAATATTGCGCGCCTGCGCTCGTTCGGCAACCACGTGTTCGATTCGCCTAGTGGCGCGCTGGCCAGCGGCCTCAGCGGCCCCGGCCGTATGCTGGAGCCCGAGCAAATAGTGGCCGAGCTATCAACTTTTTTTGGCGTACCTGGCTGAGCAGCTTTCAATTGTTAATTGCTCACCGTTAATTGATGATTGAAAAAATGCGTGTTCTCCTGACCGCCGGCCCTACCTACGAGCCCCTCGACCCGGTGCGGTTTCTGGGCAACCGCTCGACCGGCAAGATGGGCTACGCCCTGGCCGAAGCTTTTGCGGCTGCCAGCGCCGGCGTGACCCTAGTAAGCGGGCCTACGGCGCTGCCCGCCCCGGCTAGCCCCCTCATCAGCACGGTGCGCGTCGAAACAGCCCAGCAGATGTACGAGGCCGCCGCTGAGGCCGCGCCGCTGGCCGACGTGTGGGTGTTTGCCGCCGCCGTGGCCGACTACCGCCCGGCCCACGCAGCGGCCGAAAAGATTAAAAAAGAAGGCGATACGCTCACGCTGGAGCTGGTGAAAAACGTGGACATCGCCGCCACGCTCGGCCAAACCAAGCGGCCTGAACAATTTTCGGTCGGTTTTGCGTTGGAAACTACCAACGAGCTGGCCCACGCCCAGGGCAAGCTGGTGCGCAAAAACTTCGACTTAGTGGTGCTCAATTCCTTGCGCGATGCCGGCGCCGGCTTCGGCCACGATACCAACAAGGTGACCGTGCTCGACCGCGCCGGGCAGGTGCTTAACTTTGAGCTGCAAGCCAAATCGGAGCTGGCCCGCACGCTGGTTGCCCTTATTCTGACCCGTTTTACCGCCGTTTATGCGTAAGATTTTCACGTTGTGCTGCCTGCTGCTCGCAGCAATGGCCCGCCCTAGCCAGGCGCAGGAGTTGAACGCTGTGGTAGCTATCACGCAGGAAAACACAACGGTAACAGACCCTGCGTTAATTGCTCAGCTTCAAGCAAGAATAACTGAGTTTTTGAATGGGCGCTCTTGGACCAAACAATCTTATCAGCAAGCAGAGCGCATTAAACTCCGAATGTTTATCGGCCTCACTAATGCGCAAAATGGCACGTATCAGGCTACAATGCGGCTTATTGCTACTCGGCCCGTGTATGGTACCAGTTATGAGACTAATTTATTGAATATTAACGATAGAAGCTTTAATTTTATTTATACCCCCCAAATACAGCTTGACTACTCGCCTAGCAACTTCGTCAATAACCTGTCGTCGCTGCTGGCTTTTTATGCCTACATGGTAATTGGGGCTGACCAGGATACCTTTTCGCGGCTCGGCGGCACCATCTATTACGACCAGGCGCGAGTGATTTTGCAATATTCGGCTAGCCAGACTACCGAGCCAGATGCGGGCTGGACCGATACCAGCCCGCGTAATCGCTACTGGCTGCTCAACAACCTCACCGACCCGCAGCTCGAAGCCTTCCGCACCGGCCTTTATGCGTATTACCGGCAGGGGATGGATATTTTTATTGAGAAGCCCGACGAAGCGCGCACCTCCATCTTAGCGGCGCTCACTGGCATTCAGAAAGCTAATACGGTGCGGCCCAGCACGCTGTTCGTGCGTGCCTTCTTCGATGCGAAGGCCGACGAGATTACCAATATCTTCCGCACCAGCACCGATTCGCAGCAGAAGCAGCAGCTCATTGCTCTCTTGACGGATGTAGACCCCGGAAATCTGGCTAAATACCAAACCGTTATCCGCCAATAACTGCTGATTTCGCGGATATGCCCACTGCGTGGGCTGACTAGGCTAACGGGTGGGCGGTTTCGCCTGCCCGTTTTTTATGCGCTGCTTGGAGTGGCGTGAGCCGTCTTTTTAGCTTCTGCCAAGCAAATTGGTAAGCGTATTTGCCGGTTAGCTACTAATTTTAGTGTAGCGTAGCCCGGCGGCAAGCCATAAGCAATTGGCCCGGCACTAAACCAAGCGCATAGCCCGCCCGCGGAGCGGGCGTGTCCGCGAAATTCGTTCAATCCGTTAAACCTGCGGTCGATGTTAGTAGACCTTCGTATTCAGAATTACGCTCTTATCGAGCAGTTAGAGCTGCGCCCGTCGCCGCTGCTCAATATTATTACCGGCGAAACCGGGGCGGGCAAGTCCATTATGCTAGGGGCTATCGGGTTGCTGCTGGGCAACCGGGCCGACTCGCGGATGCTCTTCCATACCGAGCGCAAGTGCGTGATTGAGGGGCAGTTCGACATCAAGAATTACCAGCTTCAGGATATTTTTGAGGCCGAAGACCTGGACTACGATACGCAGTGCATTCTGCGGCGCGAAATAAGCCCCTCGGGCAAGTCGCGGGCTTTCGTGAATGATACGCCCGTGACGCTGGATGCCCTGCGTAAGATTGGGGCCAACCTCATGGACATTCACTCGCAGCACGATACGCTGCTGCTGGGCGATGCCGTGTTTCAGCTCAACCTGCTCGACCTCTACGCCAACCTCGTGCCCACGCGTACGCAGTACGGTAATGCCTACCGCCAGTACCGCAAGCTCGAAACCGACCTTAAGACGCTGGAAGACCAATCGGCCCAGGCCAGCAAAGAGTTGGATTACAATAGCTTTTTGCTGAGTGAGCTGGAAGACGCTAGCCTCGATAAGGAAGACCAGGAGGCGCTGGAGCAGGAAGTGAAGCAGCTGGAGCACGCCGAGGAAATCAAATACAAGCTGAGCCAGGCGCTGCACGGCCTGCGCGACAGCGAAAGCTGCGCCACCGGCACCATGAAGGACGCCTCGACGCTGCTAGGGCAGGTATCGGGCTACTCGGAGGCCTTCCGCGAGCTGCGCCAGCGCCTGGAAAGCTGCCTGATTGAGCTGCACGACATTGCCGACGAGGTGGAAACCGCCGAGCGCCGCACCGAGGGCGACCCCGCCCGCGCCGAGGAGTTGCAGGCGCGCCTCACGGTGCTCTACAACCTGCAGCGCAAGCACCAGCGCCGCGACGTGGAGGGCCTGCTCGAAACCCGCGAAACCCTGCGCCAGAAAGTGGGCTCGGTGCTGAATCTGGACAAGGAAATCAGCCGCCTGCGTAAAGACTCCGACGCCGCGCTGAAGCAGGCTACTGCCCAGGCTGCCAAGCTATCGGAGAGCCGCCGCAAGGCCTTCCCGAAGTTTGAGAAGGAGCTGAGCGCGCTGCTCGCCGACCTCGGGATGCCGCATGCCCGCATCGTGGTCGAGCACAAAACGGGCCCGCTCTCGGCTAGCGGCTCCGACGTGGTGAGCATCCTGTTTACGGCCAATAAGGGCGCCCAGCCGCAAACCTTGAGCAAGGCTGCCTCGGGCGGTGAGTTTTCGCGCCTGATGCTGTGCATCAAGTATATGCTAGCCGACAAAACGGCGCTGCCGACCATTGTTTTCGACGAAATTGACACCGGCATCAGCGGTGAGATTGCGGTGAAAGTGGGCCGCATGATGCAGCAAATGGCGCACAAGCACCAACTCGTGGCCATTTCGCACCTGCCGCAGATGGCGGCGGCCGGCGACACCCACTATTTCGTGTACAAGGAAGACCGCGCCGACCGCACCGTGAGTCGCATCCGGCAGCTCTCGCCCGACGACCGCATCAAGGAAATTGCGCACATGATAGCGGGCGCCAAGCCTAGCGAACATGCCTTGCAGAGTGCCCGCGAACTGCTGGCCTTGCGCGGGGAAGAACTTGTGGGATAAGCGCCGGCTGGCACCACAGCGCCAGCTGCCAAGCCGGTAGCGAGCCCTACGCTGGCGGCCGGCTTTTGCTTGCGCGTAAATACCTACTTTTGCTGACTGTTTGTTCCTCTGGCAAGCTAAAGCTTACCCCCCACTTATGTCCTCTAACCTCCTCGCCGGCAAAGTCGGCATCATCTCCGGCGCTCTCAACTCCCAATCTATTGCCTGGAAAGTGGCCCAGAAAGCCCACGAGCAAGGCGCGCGCATCGTGCTCACCAACGCGCCGCTAGCCATGCGCATGGGCGAAATCAAGGCCCTGGCCGCCGAGATTGACGCGCCCATTATTCCGGCCGATGCTACGTCGATTGAGGAGCTAGGCACGCTGTTTACGGAGGCGCAAACCCACTTCGGCGGCAAAATTGATTTCTTGCTGCACTCCATTGGCATGAGCGCCAACATCCGCAAGGGCAAGAGCTACGGCGACCTCGACTACAAATTCTTTCAGCAGACGCTGGACGTGTCGGCGCTGTCGCTGCACAAGATGCTGGCGGTGGCTGAGAAGCAAGACGCCTTCAACGAGTGGGGTAGCGTGGTGGCGCTCAGCTACATCGCGGCCCAGCGTGCCTTCCTCGACTATACCGATATGGCGCAGGCCAAGGCTGTGCTCGAGAGCATTGCCCGCAGCTACGGCCAGCGGCTAGGCCACCTCAAAAAGGTGCGCGTGAACACGGTGTCGCAGTCGCCGACCAAGACCACGGCCGGCACCGGCATCAGCGGGTTCAACGCGTTTTATGAGTACGCCAGCAAGATGTCGCCGCTCGGCAACGCGCCCGCCGAGGCGTGCGCCGACTACTGCGTATCGCTCTTCTCGGACCTGACGCGCTACGTAACCATGCAAAACCTGATGCACGACGGCGGCTTCAGCAGCACCGGCATCTCGCAGGAGATGGCCGATTTGATGGAGAAGGCCGGCGAGTAATCGCTCGGCTAGTTTGCTACTATAAAAAAGGCCCCGCGTTGCAGCCGGGCCTTTTTTGTGCGTGAAGAGGAGCTATTGGCTAGCCCTTATTTGGCCCCGCCCGGCGCCGAAAGCTCCTGGCCCAGCGGCAGTGGGTCGCCGAAGACTGGGGCGCCGTCGGCGGCAAAGGTGAAGGGCTGCATGCGGGGCGTGCGCTCGCGGCCGCAGCCCTGGCCGGGCTCGGCGTTGGCGTGGTAGAGTAGCCAGTGCTGCTTGCCGTTGGGCGAGTCGAAGAAGCTGTTGTGGCCGGCGGCGTAGGTGCCTTTCACGTTTTGAGCGCGGAACACGGGCTCAGATTCCTTGTGCCAGGAGGCAGGGTTGAGCAGGTCGGCGCCCGGCTCGGTCCAGACCAGGCCCAGGGCGTAGAAGTCGGTCCAGCAGCCGCTGGCCGAGTACACAATGTTGACCCGGCCGTTGGGGCTAGCCAAAAATTGCGGGCCTTCGTTGACGAGCACGTAGGCCGGCTCGCCGGGGCTGAAGCGGGGCAGCAGGCCGTGCTGCTCCCAGCCAAAGCGCGGGTCGGAAATGCGCAGGCGCGGGCCGGTAGTAGTCCAGGGGTTGCTCATGCGGGCCAGGTAGATGTCCTGGCGGCCGTTCTCATCACCCTCCCAGCCCGACCAGATGGCGTAGAGCTGGCCCTGGCTTTCAAACACCGAGCCGTCGATGGCCCACTTATCGTCAGGCGTTTTGAGTTGGCCCTTAAGCGTCCATTTGCCCTTGGTGGGGTCAGGCGAGGGGTTTTCGAGCACGTAGAGGCGGTGGTTGTTATTGCTGCCATTGTCGGCGGCGAAGTACACATACCACTTGCCGGCCAGAAAATGCAGCTCGGGTGCCCAGATTTCCTTGGAATAAGGCCCGGCGGCGGGCGGCGTCCAGATGGTGGTTTTCTCGGCCTGGGCCAGCTGCGCCAGGTTGGGCGTTTTCCAGATGGTGAGGTCGCGGCCGGTGGTGTGCATGTAGTAGTAGCTGCCGTCGTGGTACACGGCCCACGGGTCGGCCCCGCCGGGCAGCAGCGGGTTAGTAAACGTTTGGCCCCAGGCCTGGCCGAGGGTGCCTAGCAGCACCAAAAACAGATAGCGAAAGCGCATAAGAACGGGTTGGGTACGTGGGAGGGCTAGCCAGAAAAGCCGCCGAGGGTCAAAATAACAAAACAAGCCAGGCCGCAAGACCTGGCTTGTTTTGGGGAAACTACCTAAGTGGTGCTAGGCCGGTACGGGGGCGCCCTGGGGTGCCTCGCCTTCGTGGGGGGCGTCGCCCTCCTTGGGCGGGCCGCCGTGCTCGTCGGGCTTGTAGTTTTTCTCCAGCTCGGCCAGCTTCTCTTTGCCGTAGGCGAAGCGCGTGATGATGACGTAGAGCACCGGCACGATGAAAATACCCATGCCCGTGGCGGCCAGCATGCCGCCCATCACGGTCCAGCCCAGCGTCTGGCGGCTCTGGGCGCCGGCGCCGGACGCGAATATCAGCGGCAGAATACCGAGGATGAAGGCTAGCGAGGTCATGATGATGGGGCGCAGGCGCTGGCGCACGGCATCGAGCGTAGCATCGACCAGCGGCATACCCTTATCGACCCGCTCTTTGGCAAACTCCACAATCAGGATAGCGTTTTTGGCTGAAAGGCCGATGAGCGTAATCATGCCGATTTGGGCGTACACGTTGTTTGTGAGCTTGGGCAGGAAGAACAGTGCCAGGATAGCGCCAAAAATGCCCACCGGCACCGCCAGCAGCACCGAGAACGGCACCGACCAGCTTTCGTACAGCGCGGCCAGGAACAGGAAGACGAAGATGATGGACAGGCCGAAGATGTAAATCGTTTGGCCGCCGGCCAGCAGCTCCTCGCGGCTCAGGCCCGAAAACTCGAAGCCGTAGCCCTGCGGCAATGTCTGCGCGGCCGTTTCCTGCAAGGCCTTGATGGCATCGCCCGAGCTATAGCCCGCGTTCGGGTTGCCGTTGATTTCGGCCGAGCGGAACAGGTTGTAGTGCGAGATGAGCGGCGCGGTTTCGGTGCGCTTGTAGGTGGTGAGCGTGCTCAGCGGCACCATTGCGCCGGCGCTGTTGCGCACGTAGTACTGGCCCAGGTCGGAAATGTCGCCGCGATACGACGAGTCGGCCTGCGCCACCACCCGGAACGTGCGGCCGTAGAGCGTAAAGTCGTTGATGTAGGCGCTACCCAGGTAGGTGCGCAACGCGTTGCCCACTTCCGTGATGGACACCCCGAGCTTCTTGGCCTTCTGGCGGTCGATGTCGAGCCGGTAGCCCGGCGTATTGGCGGTGAAGAATGAGAAGCTCGACGCGATTTCGGGCCGCTGACGAATGGCTCCCAGGAATTTCTGCAGGTTGGCATCAAAGGCCTTGATGTCGCCCCCGGCCTCGCGCTCCTGGAAAATGAACGAGAAGCCACCCGTGTTGCCCAGGCCCGGAATGGCGGGCGGCGAAATCACGACCGTGGTAGCTTCCTTGTAGCGGGCCATGCGCTGCTGCACGTTGGCCATGAGGCCGGTGAGTTGCAGCTCCTTGGCCTTGCGGTCTTCCCAGGGCTGCAGCTGGCAGAAAATGGTGCCCGAGTTCGATTTAGAAGAGAAGTTAACGGCATTCAGGCCGCCCAGCGCGGCGTAGTGCGCAATGCCTTTGGTCTGGCTCAGCTCCTTCATCATCTCCTGCAGCGTGGCCACAGTGCGGCCGGTAGAGGCGCCTTCGGGCAGGTTGAAGGTGATGATAATCCGGCCTTCATCCTCGGTGGGCAGGAAGCCGCTAGGCTTGCTGCGGAACAACAGGCCCGCGCCCACCAGGATGCACAGCAGAATAACCACTACGAAGCGCGAGTGCTTGATGCCGCGCTGCACGCCGTTGCCGTACTTCTCGGTAACGCGCCCAAACCAGTCGTTGAATTTTTTGAAGCCCTTGTTAATGAATCCTTTCGACTCCTGGCCTTCCTCGTGAGGCCGGAGCAGCAGCACGCACAGCGCCGGGGTGAGCGACAAGGCCACGAAGGCCGAAATCAGCACCGAGATGGCGATGGTAATGGCAAACTGCTGATAGAGCCGCCCCGTAATGCCCGGGATGAAGCCCACCGGCACAAACACCGCCGCCAGAATGAGCGCAATGGCAATAACCGGCGCCGATATCTCGCGCATGGCCTCCAGGGTGGCATCCACGGGGCTCATCTTGCGCTCGTTGATGTTCACCTCCACGGCCTCGACCACCACGATGGCGTCATCGACTACAATACCGATGGCGAGCACGAAGCCAAAGAGCGTCAGCGTGTTAATGGTAAACCCTAGCGGAATAAAGAAGATGAACGTGCCGATGATGGACACCGGAATGGCGAGCACCGGAATGAGCGTGGTACGCCAGCTTTGCAAAAAGATGAACACCACCACGACCACCAGCAGCAGGGCCTCGACCAGCGTGTGCACCACTTCCTCAATGGACACCTGCACCACGCTAGCCGCCTCAAACGGCACCACGTAGTCGAGGTCGGCCGGAAACTGCTTTTTTAGGTCGTTCATGGTGGCGATTACGTTCTCGTAGGTTTGGAGAGCGTTGGCGCCGGGCGCCTGGTAAACAAGCAGATAGGCGGCACGCTTGCCATCTACATACGAGTTGTTGGCGTAGTTGAACTTGCCCAGCTCGATGCGGGCCACGTCGCGCAGATACACCAGCGAGCCATCTTCGGGCCGGGTTTTCACCACCACATCGCCAAACTGCTGAATGGTGGCCAGCCGGCCCTGCACTGTCACGATGTACTCAAACGACTGCCCGCGCTGGGCGGGCGGAGCGCCCACCGAGCCGGCCGCAATCTGGGCGTTCTGCTCGTTGAGGGCGGCCTGGATATCGGCGGCCGTCACCCCTAGCTGGGCCAGCTTATCGGGCTTCAGCCAGAGGCGCATCGAGAAGTCGTCGGCGCGGCTCACAATATCGCCCACGCCCTTGGTGCGCAGCAGCGCGTCCTTGATAAAAACGTTGGCGTAGTTGTCGAGGAAAGTCGTGTTGTGCGAGCCTTTGGGCGCGTACATAGCCACCAGCATCAGGATGCTGGGGTTGCGCTTGCGCACCGTAAGGCCCAGGCGCTGCACCTCCTGGGGCAGGGTAGGCGTGGCAATGCCCACACGGTTTTGCACGTCGAGGGCGGCAATGTTGATGTCGGTGCCCACCTCGAAGTTCACCGTCATGCTCATCTGCCCGTTGCTGGTGCTGTTGCTTTGCAGGTAGGTCATGCCGGGCGTGCCGTTTACCTGCACCTCCACGGGCGTGGCTACGGTTTGCTCCACGGTTTGGGCGTCGGCCCCGATGTAGTTGCCCGTCACCGACACCGTGGGCGGCGTGATTTCGGGGTACTGCCCAATGGGCAGGTTCAGCATGGCCAGCACGCCCACCAGCACTATCACCAGCGAGGCGACAATGGCCGTGACGGGCCGGCGAATAAAGGTTTCTGCAATCATAAGAAGGTAGTCGGGCTAGGGCAGTACGCTAAAAAAGAGCGTCATGCTGAACGCAGTGAAGCATCTCGCTCGCGTCGTTGCTATCGGTTAGAGTTACTGCTGCACGCGAGATGCTTCACTGCGTTCAGCATGACGGACGATTATTTGGGCGGCCCCGCCGGGGCGGCCACCGGCGCCCCCGGGGCACTCACCTGGATTTTACCGCCGTCGCGCAGCTTCTGTACGCCTTCGGTCACGATTTTATCGCCGTCCTTGATACCGCTCAAAATCACGATGTCGTCGCGCAGGCGCGGGCCTAGCTGCACCTTGCGCTGCTTGGCGCTGTCGCCGAGGGCTACGTACACAAAGTTTTCGCCCATCTGCTCCACAATGGCTTTGTTGGGAATCACGAGGCGGTTACCCGACTTAGTGTTCAATACTTTAAGCACACCGCTCAGGCCATCCTTAAGCTGGTGCTGCGGGTTGGGAAACTGCACGCGCACCGTGATGGTCCCCGTTTGGGCATCCACGCCCCGGTCGATGGTCTGGATTTTACCCGGCTGGTTGTAGGCCTGGCCGCTGGGCAGCACAAAGCGCAGCGTCGAGTCGCTGACCGCGCCCCGCTGGTTTTGCAGGGTGATAAAGCGCTGAATGTCCGTTTCATTCACCGCGAAGTCCACGGCAATCGGGTCCTCGGTCGAGATGGTGTTGAGGAGCGTGGCGCCGGCGCTCACCTGCGCCCCTAGCCGCACCTGCGAAATGCCGATGCGCCCCGTAAACGGCGCAGTTATCGTAGCAAACCCCAGGTTGGTGCGCGCAATAGCCACCGCCGCCTGGGCCGAGGCCACCTGCGCCGAGGCCGTGCTGGCGTTGGTAACGGCATTTTCGGCCAGCTGCCGGGCCACGGCGTCCTGTTGCAGCAGGCGCTGGTAGCGGGCCTGATTCACCTGGGCATTCTGGGCCGAGGCCTGGGCGCTGCGCAGGTTGGCCAGCGCCTGCTGGTAGGCGCCTTCGTACTGGCGCTTGTCGATTTCATACAGCACCTTGCCGGCCGGCACCAGGTCGCCCTCCTTGAAGTACAGCCCCGTGATAAAGCCCGTCACCTGCGAGCGCAGCTCAACGCTCTTGAGGGCCACCACGGTGGCCGGGTACTGGTCGTAGTACACGGCATCGGTGGTGCGCGCCGTCACCACGCTCACGGCGGTGGGCGGCGGGGCGGCGTTCTTTTTATCGTCTTTTTTACCGCACGCGGTGCTGGCCGCTAGGCCCGCCATGGCGCACAGAGCCAGGTAGTTAGTAGTCATACAAAAGCGAAAGGAGCTTAATAGTTGGTGGGCAGCGTGCCCAGCGTGCGCAGCAGCTCTACCTTGCCGGTCAATACCTGAAACAGGGCGCTGTAGTAGTTGAGCTGCGAGGTGCGCAGCGTGGTTTGAGCCACGAGCAAATCGAGGTAGGCCTTGATGCCCTCGCGGTACTGCAAGTCGACCACGGTGTACACCTGGCGCGAGAGGTCGAGGTTCTGGCGGCTTTGCACGTAGGCTTCGTAGTAGCCCTTGTAGTTGGCCAGGGCCGTGGCATATTCCGTGGTCACCTGGTTGCGGGTGCTCAGCAGGTCCTGGTCCACGCGCTGGTCTTGCAGCCGGGCCAGGCGCAGGTTTTGGAGGCGCCGGAAGCCCGTGAACAGCGGCAGCGCCACCTGCAAGCCCGCGTAGGAGTTGGGGAAGCGCTGCTGGTACTGCTCGCTAAAGGTATTGGCCTGGTACACCGAGTTGTAGTTGCCGAAGGCCGACAGCGACGGCAGGAACCCTAGCCGGTAGTAGTCGACGGTAGTGCCCTGCAGCGACTTTTGCGTGAGCACCTGCTGATACTCAATGCGGTTGGCGGGGTCGAGCTGGGCCAGGGTATCTACCACCGCCTCCTGCTCTAGTTGCAGCGTGTCGTACTTCAGCTCCACGAGCCGGGTGGCCGGAAAGCCCATGAGCTGCTGCAAATAGGCCGTGTTGGCGTTCACCGCCTCCAGGGCCTGCTTGCGGCTGGCCTTCGAGTTGTTGAGCGAAATCTGGGCCTGCAAAAAGTCAGTTTTGTCCACAATGCCGGCGTCGTAGCGGTTGCGGGCATCCACGTAGTTGCGGGTCAGGCGCCGGATATCCTCGTCAAATACCTTGGCCTGGCGCTGCGACAGCAGCACGCTGTAAAACGCCTTGCTCACGTCCGACACGGTGGCGATTTTGTTGTTCACCGTGTTCTGGCCCGCCGCCAGCCGGTTGAGGGGCGCCTGGCGGGCGGCCAGCCGCACGTCGTTGTTATAGATAACCTGCGTGCCGGCCAGCCCGAGCGTCGTCACGTTTTTCACCCCTAGCTGGCGCGGCGTAGGAATGCCCGTGGTGGGGTCGGGAAAAACGGTAAACGGCAGCCCGAAATAATGCTGGCCCACGGCCGTGGCACTTACCTGCGGCAGCCAGGCCGAGAGCGCCACGCGGTTGCCGGCATCGGCAATGCCCTCGTCGAGGCGGGCCTGGCGCACCAGCGGCTGGTAGGCCAGCGCGTAGCCCAGGCACTGCGGTAGCGTGAGCGGGGCGGCGGGGGGAGGAGGTGGCGCGTCGGGCAGATTTTGGCCCGTGGCGGCGCCGCTGCTAAGCAAAAAACACGCAAGCAACGCTGCCAGCCAGCCTTGTGTAGCGTAGAATGGTTTGTTCATAAGTAACAGTAACCGGGCGGGCCTGCGAAAGGTTATGGGAGCCGCTCATGCCCTAGCGCGGAGGCTTATCGCTAAGCCAAACGGATAGAATGCGTTCGGGTTAATAAAAAAAGCCCCGCTATACCGTAGGGCTTTCTATTTTCAAGTCAATTGGTTGCTTGCGGACTGCTGGCTTCCGGCATCTGCTGCCGTGCTGAACATCCAGCGGCTGGGCGCGCGCAACGTCGGCCCGGCCCGCCGTGTCTTTACCCGTTACCGCCGCTTCCCTTTCGCTAAACCAACCCCTTCTTGCTGGATGCAGAAAATCTTCTTTACCCTCGCCGCCGCAGGCCTGCTCGCTGCGCCCGCGCTGGCCCAAACCCCGGCCCAGGCCCCCGAAAAGCTCGATGCCGCCGCCCTGGCCAAAATCAAGGACGAAGGCCTGAACCGCTCGAAGGTGATGGAAACCGCCTTTTACCTCACCGACGTGTGTGGCCCGCGCCTGGCCGGCTCTGAGGGGCTAGCCCGCGCCAACGCCTGGACCAAGAAGCGCCTCACCGACTACGGCCTGGCCAACGCCAACGTGGAGGCCTGGGGCGACTTTGGCCGCGGCTGGGACATCGACAAGAGCTACGTGGCCATGACGGCGCCCTACTACCACGCCCTCATCGGCGTGCCCAAAGCCTGGACGCCTAGCACCGCCGGCAGCCTGCGCAAGCAAGTAGCCTACGTGAACGTGAAAACCGAAGCCGACCTGGCCAAGTACCAGGGCCAGCTGCGCGATAAGATTGTGGTGCTGCCCGTGGCCACGCCGCCCCAGCCCAACTTCGAGCCCGATGCCAAGCGCCTCACCGCCGAAGACTTGCAGAAGCTGGCCGACGCGCCCGCTGGCGGCGGCGCCCCCACCGCCGCCAACCGCCCCGCCGAGGCCAATCCCGAAGCGCGCCGCGCCGCCATGCTCGCCGCCCGCGAGCTGCGCACCAAGCTGAACGACCTGCTGCTGGCCGAAGGCGCCGCCGCTATCCTCAGCCCCGGCCGCGGCACCGATGGCACCGTGTTCACCACCAACGGCGCGCCCTACGCCGCCGATGCCAAGCCGGTACTGCCCGAGCTGGAAATGAGCAGCGAGGACCAACTGCGCCTCATTCGCCTCGTGGAGGCCGGTATTCCGGTGGAGGTGGAGCTGGAAACCAAGACCCATTTCCAGACCCAGGACCTGAAAGGCTACAACGTGGTGGCCGAAATTCCGGGTACCGACAAGAAGCTCAAAAGCGAAGTCGTCATGCTCGGCGGCCACCTCGACTCGTGGCACGCCGCCACCGGCGCCACCGACAACGCCGCCGGCGTGGCCGTGATGATGGAGGCCGTGCGCATCCTGAAGGCTAGCGGCCTCAAGCCGCGCCGCACTATCCGCATCGCGCTGTGGGGCGAGGAGGAGGAAGGCCTGCATGGCTCGCGCAACTACGTGAAAAACCACTTTGCCGACCCCGCCACCATGCAGCTCAAGCCCGACCACGAGAAGCTGGCGGCCTACTTCAACCTCGACAATGGCGCCGGCAAAATCCGCGGCATCTACGCCCAGGGCAACGAGGCTGTGAAGCCAATTTTTACCGCCTGGCTAGCCCCCTTCGCCGACATGGGCGCCACCACCGTGACCTCGCGCAACACCGGCAGCACCGACCACGTGGCCTTCGACGCCGTGGGCCTGCCCGGCTTCCAGTTCATTCAGGATGGCCTCGATTATTTCGCCCGCACCCACCACTCCAACCAGGATACCTACGACCGCCTCGTGGCCGACGACCTCAAGCAGGCTTCGGTAGTGGTGGCCTCGTTCGTGTACAACGCCGCCATGCGCGACCAGAAGCTGCCCCGCAAGCCGCTGCCCGCCGCCGCCAAGGCCCAGTAGCACTGATGTTTAAGCCCTGGCGTCCGTCATGCTGAGCTTGCCGAAGCATCTCTACCGCTTCGTTAGGTTAGTGACCCTAGCGGCGCGGTAGAGATGCTTCGGCAAGCTCAGCATGACGGACGATTGATGGAAAATTAGAGTAGTTCACCCACCGCCCACCTTGCTGAAGAAAAATTAACCTCGACTTAAGGCCGGGTTCAGTTGACTAGGGGAGGTTTGCAGCACAGTAAGCAAGTTACTGCGTTGTAAACCTCCCTTTGTTATGTCCGGTGAAATCAAAAACCTCGAAGTAAAAGAAGCTAAAACCGCCAAGCCCGCCCCCAAGGCCCCGGCCGATAAATCAGAAAAAGACAAGCCTAAAAAGCCTGACCCCAAGCACGATAAGCCCAAGGCCCAACTGCATAAGCTAGCCACCTACGCCGGCACGGTGGGCGAGTACGGCGCTAACCCCGACGGTATCTACGACCGCCTCACGCTCGCTACCGCCGATGCGGCGTACACCGTGAAGTTTCCGCCCCATTTTGGCCAGGCGCTGCAGGGCGCGGCCCAGTCGGGCGCCGCTGCTACGGTGCTGGGGTACCTGCACACCACGCCCAAGGGCGACGAGCACCTGCACCTGGCCAGCCTCGAAGTAGGCGGCCAGCCCCTGCAGCCCCAGCCTGCTAGCCCTGCCGCCGAGCCCGTAACCGTGCAAGGCAAAGTAGCCGAGCTGCTGCGCGACCCCAAAGGCCACCCCCGCGCCCTGCGCCTGGCCGGTGCGGCGGGTGAGTTGCGCTTCCCACCCCACCTGGGCGAGCAGCTGGCTGAATACCTGGCGCCTGGCGCTGCGGTGCAGGCCAGCGGCCAGCGCCGCGCCGACCGCCCCGGCGAGGTGCGCGCCCCCGGCAGCGTTGCCCCGCTGCACCTAGAGCTGCTCACGGTGGGCGGCGAGTCGTTCCTGATTCGCTAGGGGCTAGGCAAAGCGCCGGGAGCTGAGATGCTGCCAGCCCTAATCTAAAATTATCAAGGCCATTCTACTGCCTGATACCAGGCGTAGAGTGGCCTTTTTTGCTGCCGGGGTGTAGCCTATTCCGAGCTGAGCCGTAGGCAGTAGCGTCATTTAGTTTCACTTTGCTTTCCTCAGCTGGCGCCATGCCCGACCCCAAGCCCTCTGCCGACCAAAACGCCGCGCTCGACCTGGCCAACGACCCCAAAAAGGGGAGCATCCGGGCACTGCGGGCGCTCAATTTTTTTATTGCCGATGTGCAGAATGGCATGGGCCCCTACATGGCCATGTACCTGCAATCGAGCGTGCACTGGGGGCCGGCCCAGATTGGCTCGGCCCTGGCGGCCGGCAATATTGCCCAGGTACTGGCCCAAACGCCCGCCGGCGCCCTCATCGACCGCCTGCGCCAGAAGCGGGCGCTGCTGCTCATCGGCATCGGGCTGATTGCGCTGGCGGTGCTGGCCACGGCCTTTTTCACCGTTAAGCCCGTGGTAATGAGTGGGCAGGCGCTCATCGGCGTGGCCGGGGCCATCTTTCCGCTGTGCTTGTCGGCTATTGCGCTAGGGTTGGTGGGGCGAAAAAGGTTTGACCAGGCCCAGGGGACCAACCAGGCGTTTAATGCGGCGGGCAATATGTTCGCGGCCCTGGCGCTGGGTGCAGTAGGCTACTACTTCAACCTGCGCTGGATGTTCTACTTCGTGGGTATTTTGTGCGTGGGCGCCGTGCTCTGCGTGCTGCGCATCAAGGGCGATGACATTGATTTCGACCAGGCGCGGGGTGCCGACAAGGGCGATGCCTGCGGCGACGAGCCAGCCAATAAGGCCGCCCCGGCAGGCGCGGCCGCTGCCCCGGCAGGCAGCGTCTGGGACGGTATTAAAGAGCTGCTTGAATGCTTCCGCGACCTGCTGCGCCAAAAGCCAGTGCTGGTTTTTCTGGTGTCGGCGGTCATTTTTCACTTCGCCAACGCCGCGATGGTGCCCCTCGTAACCCAGCTGCTGGCCAGGGGCGTAGGGGTGAAGCAGGCGGTACTATTTACCTCGGGCTACATGGTGGCCTCGCAACTCGTATTTATGGTAGTAGCCGCCGTTAGCGGCAAGCTGGCCGGTAAGGTAGGGCGTAAGCCCTTGTTTCTCTTTGGCTTTGCGGCCCTGGCGGCGCGTGGGGTGCTCTACACGCTCAGCCATCACCCGGCCGCGCTCATCGCCGTGCAGTGCATGGATGGGCTGGGGGCCGGCATCTTCGGCGTGGTAGGCGTGCTCATCATTGCCGACCTCACCAAGGGTACCGGGCGTTTTAACGCCGCGCAGGGCGCCATCGCCACGGCGCAGGGCATTGGCGCTTTTCTGAGCAACTCCGTGGCGGGGTACCTGGCTAAGAACCAAGGCGATAATTTTACTTTTCTCACGCTAGCCAGCATTGCCGCCGTGGGGCTGGTTGTGTTTTGGGTTTTTATGCCCGAAACGCTGGAAAAGAGCAAAGAAAAAATGCAGCCGGTGGCAGGGTAAGGCCCAATAGGAGGTGGGGCTTTTGTTTGGAATAGCGCCCTGCCGAGCTTAGCTGTGGGGCGCTATTTTATGTTTCTAATTGCAGGTCGTGTAGGAGTTTGCGCACTGCATTGCTGGTGGTAGCCAACCTTCGTACGTTCGGCCCCGATAAATAAGCTGCACATATATCCACCCACCTGCGCAATGTCGAATGGGAAGCAAGCCAGGTACTGGGCCGGGGACGTGGGCACTAGCCGGCGCCGACAAAGCCGGAGCCCGGTAAAGGGCTAGTTTCTCCTTGCCATAAGCGCGTGCGTAGGTGCCAAGCCACGCTGATTTTCTTACCCAGCCGCAGTAAGACTTGCCTGCAATAGCGTAGAAAATTCTCCCGTGAAAAAAGCCGCTTTGTTCGCGGTCGATGTTCATTGCCAGAAAATCTTCCTCTTTAAGATTGTGCTTTACTTGGTGCATAATCTTTCCACTAGGCTTGTCGAAGATGGGTACTGCATACCGATGCTTATACTCAACCACTGCCTCGCAATTACAAGTAAGCTTTTGGCCTAAGGCGTTGGAGAAACCCAATAAACAGGGTAGTAAAAGCACCAGCAGTTTCATTGGTAGTTGCAGGCCGGCAGTAAACGTAAGACCGGAAGCGGCGTAGAGAAGCAAGGTACTATTTTCCAGCTTTGCTATGCAAATTCCCGCCATTGGCCAACCCCGTAGCCGCGTCGACGGCCGCCTGAAAGTAACCGGCCAGGCCCGCTATGCTACCGAGCACGCCGTGCCAGGCTGCGTGCACGGCGTGTTAGTAACCAGCACGATAGCCGCCGGCCGCATCACGCACCTCGATATAAATGACGCGGCCAAAGCGCCCGGCGTGCTGGCCATTGTGTCGCACCTGAACTCGCCCAAGGTGCCCGGCTACGAAAACCCGCAGCCCGACCAGCGCGTGGAAGGCCAGCAGATGCGGGTGTTTTTCGACGATAAAATTCACTTCAGCAACCAGCCGGTGGCCCTGGCCATCGCGGGCACGCTGGAGCAGGCGCAGTACGCCGCTGCCCTAGTGCGCGTGCAGGTTGAGCAAGCCGCGCCGCAAACCGATATAATCCAGGGCCTGGCCAGCAGCTACAAACCCAAAAAAGCCGAGGACTACCTGCGCGGCCAGGCGCAGGCCTACAAAACGGCTCCCGTGCAGCTAGCCCACGAGTACCAGACGCCGCTGCAAGTGCACAACCCCCTGGAGATGCACGCGGCCATCGCCCAGTGGCAAGGTAATAACCTGACGGTCTGGAATAAAACCCAGGCGCCCTCGCTAGCCCAGAAAGACCTGATGAAGCTCTGGGCCTTGCCCAAGGAAAGCGTGCAGGTGCATTCGCCATTCGTAGGCGGGGCGTTTGGGGGTGCCTCGCGCATCTGGCCGCCCGAAATGGCCGCTATTTTGGGCGCCAAGGTGGTGGGCCGGCCAGTGAAGGTGATGAATGAGCGCGAGCAGGAGTTCAACATGGTGGGCTACCGGCCGCGCTCGGTGCAGCGCGTGGCGCTGGGGGCGCAGGCCGATGGTACCCTGGTGGGCGTATCGCATGAGGCTTTCGGGGCCACCTCGCGCTACGAGCAGTTTACCGAGCGCACGCTGCACCCCACCAAATCGGGCTACCGCTGCCCCAATGCCGAATTGACTTACCACCTCGTGCCGCTCGACATGAGCACGCCCTGCTGGGCGCGCGGCCCCGGCGAAACCACCGGCTCCTTCGCCCTCGAGTCGGCGATGGATGAGCTGGCATACGCCCTCAAAATTGACCCGCTAGCCTTGCGGCTGAAGAATTTTGCCGAGGTAGACCCCGAAGGCGACAAGCCCTGGAGCAGCAACTACCTGCGCGAGTGCTACGCCCAGGGCGCCGAGAAATTTAACTGGCAAAAGCGCAACCCGACCCCCGGTGCCACCCACGACGGCGACTGGCTGGTGGGCCAGGGTATGGCTATGGGCATCTACCACGCCTCGCGGGCCAAGGCCAGCGCCCGCGCCCGCCTGCTGCCCGACGGCACCCTGCTGGTGCAAAGCGCCACCGCCGACGTGGGCCCCGGCACCGCCACCGTCATGACCCAGATTGCGGCCGACGCCAGCGGCGTAGCCCCCGAAAACATCCGCTTCGAACTCGGCGACGCGGCCTACCCCGAGGCACCGGGCCAGTTTGGCTCGCACACCGTGGCCTCGGTAGGCGCGGCCGTGCACGACACCTGCACGGCGCTCCGCCAGCAGCTGGTTAACCTCGCATTCAGTATGCCCGGCTCGCCCTTCGCCAAAGCCAAGCTACCCGACCTGGTGGCCGAGGGCGGCACCGTGCACCTGGCTAGCCACCCCGCCACCAGCCGCACCTACGCCGACGTGCTGCGCCAGGCCGGTCAGCCCGCGCTCGAAGTCACCCATGAATCGCCCGAGGTGCCCGAGAAAGGCGAGAAGTCGGGCAAGTCGTTCGGCGCCTGCTTTGTGGAGGTGCGCGTGCACGCCCATACCCGCGAGGTGCGCGTGAGCCGCGTGGTATCAGCCATCGACGCGGGCCGCATTATGAACCACAAAACTGCCCGCAGCCAGGTCTACGGCGCCCTCACCTGGGGCCTGGGGCTAGCCCTGATGGAAGACGCCGTGCTCGACCACCGCTACGGCCGCATCACCAACCACGACCTGGCCAATTACCACGTACCCGTCAACGCCGACATGCCCCTCAATATCGACGTCATTTTCATCGATAAGCCTGATAATTACTTAGACCCCATGGGTGCCAAAGGTTTAGGCGAAATCGGTATTGTCGGCGTCAGCGCCGCTATTGCGAATGCGGTATTTCACGCCACCGGCAAGCGCGTGCGCGACTTGCCGATTACACCGGATAAACTAATATAGCGAACACATTTGTCATGCTGAACGCAGTGAAGTATCTCGTTCGCGTTGTTGCTTACGCACTGATTACTGCGCTAGGCGAGATGCTTCACTGCGTTCAGCATGACAGAATATGGCTCTTGCAAAGTTCTAACCAGCTATTCCTTAAACTTCTTTTTATAGAAGGTATCGGCTTGCTTCTGCAAGGTCTGGGTAACTGCTATTGGCTGGAACTTACCACCATTTACAGCCCATGCCTGAGTACCTACGTCACCGCTGTATACTACAAGATTATTGGCATTGGCCCAGCCAACGGCCCAAGCCATTACATCGCTGGCATGAGTATTTAAGCTATCCAGCTGCTTGTGATTTTTATCAAATAAAAATAGCTTTACCAACGCATAATCCTTACGGTTAGAATCTAAGCGATTGACTTTCGATTTTATAGAATAATCTGCCTGGGGAGAATCTATGAAATCAGATTCATAATTAAGCATTGAACAGCTCGTCGCCAACAACGCGGAAGCGGCAAATAGATAGCAAACTCTCATGTCTACTTGCGGCTTACCCCAGCTTTTCCTTAAACAGCCGCAACGTGCGCTCCCAGGCCAATTTAGCCGCCTCGGCATTGTAGCGAGCGGGCGAGGTGTCGTTATTAAACGCGTGGTTAACGCCTTCGTACACAAACAGCTCGTAGGGAATGTGAGCGGCTTTCAGGGCGGCTTCATAGGCCGGGATGCCGGCGTCGATGCGCTGGTCGAGGCCGGCGTAGTGCAGCATGAGAGCGGCTTTAATCCGGGGCACGTCTTCGGCCTTGGGCTGCTGGCCGTAGTAGGCCACGGCGGCGTTGAGCTTGGGGTCGTGCACCGCCAGCTGGTTGACTAGCCCGCCGCCCCAGCAGAAGCCCACGCAGCCGGTGCGGCCGTTGCACTCGGGCCGGGCGCGCAGATAGGTGAGGGCCGCCAGGTAATTATTCAGGTTTTTCTGCGGGTCGAGCTGGCCGATGAGTTCGCGGCCCTTATCCTCGTCGGCGGGCGTGCCGCCTGCCACCGACAGCGCATCGACGCCCAGCGCCAGGTAGCCGGCCTGCGCCACCCGCCGCGTCACATCTTTTATGTGGGGCGTAAGGCCCCGATTTTCGTGGATTACGACTACTGCGCCGCGCTTTTTCTTGGCCTTAGGATGCACCAGGTAGCCACTCACGGTGGCCCCATCGCCCGGCCAGGTCACGGTTTCCTCCACCAGATTTTCGGCCAGGGGCGAGATAGTGGCCGCGTGGGCATAACCGGGTTCCAACACGGAAAGAGCAGTAGTGGCCAGGGCAGCGCTGCCCGCCAGCATCAGCAGGCGGTCCAGAAATTCCTTGCGCGACAGCGGGCGGTGGGTGTACTCGTCGAACAGGTTGATGATGCGCTGGTCCATAGGGGGTAGGGTGAGATTATAGCCGCAAGATATTGCGCACCAGTTGATTCTTAGCCTTGCACGTGTTGTAGCGTCTGGAAGTAAGAAGCTGAGAATAATAACCTTGTGCCATACCAGCTAAAAAGCTCCCCATCTATTAATTGAATTTTTGCGGCCGGGCAAATCTCCTGAAATTCAGCCACGTGTTTTTCTCCAAAAGGGTAGGGTTCCGACGACAGGAAAATGCGAGCCGGGGCAGCCTTGGCTAGTTGTTCGGGTATCACTTCGGGGTAGCGCCCTAGGTGGGCAAATACATTGGAAAAGCCAGCCCGCTGCAGCATGTCATTAATAAATGTGCCGGCGGCGGCCACCATATAGGGCTTACGCCAGATGAAATAGGCGACTGGCACCAAAGCAGGCCGTGCCTGGATTGCATCAAACTTGGCTTTAATTGCTGCTGCTAATGACTCAGCAAGGTGCAATTTTCCGGTAATTTCCCCAACGCCGCGAATCATCTCTAGCGCCTCTGGCAAATCCGTTACGTTGCTCATCCACACGGGGTAGTGCTTGGCCAGCTCTGTAATCCCATCCTGATAATTCTCCTCCTTATTACCAATAATCAAGTCAGGGCGGGCGGCCCTGATTTTGATAAAATCAAAATTCTTCGTGCCCCCAATCACACTAGCCTTGTGGCGGGCATTGTGTGGATGCGTGCAAAACTTTGTAACGCCTTCTAATTGTTTTTGCAAGCCGAGGTCGAATAATAGCTCGGTTTGGGAAGGTACTAGCGAGACAATACGTAGGGGTGGGTACGGAAAGTGGACTTCCCGACCCATCTGGTCGATTGTTTTAACCTGGCGTTGGTGAGAATTATAGGCCATTGTAAGGAGCTAGTACGAAGCAAAAAAGCGGCTGCATAAGGGATGCAGCCGCTTTTTAGAAGGAAATAAAGTATTACGAGAAATACCGGAAATCCTGCCCGTCTTCAATACGCAGCAGCGTTTCGTAAATGAGGCGCGTCACGCTGTCCACGTCGTCCTTGTGCACGGTCTCTACCGTGGTATGCATATACTTGAGTGGCAGCGAAATAAGCGCGGCAGCCACGCCCGAGCCCGAGTAGGCGAACGCATCCGTGTCGGTGCCGGTGGCGCGGGTCGCGGCGGCCCGCTGAAACGGAATGTCCGTTTCCTTGGCCGTATTAATAATTAAGTCGCGCAGATTATTTTGCACGGCCGGGCCATAGGTAATTACCGGGCCTTTGCCGCAGAAAATATCGCCGCTGGTTTTCTTCTCGTACATCGGCGACTGCGTATCGTGCGTCACGTCGGTAATGATTGCCACATCGGGGTTAATGCGGTGCGCCACCATTTCGGCGCCGCGCAGGCCTATTTCTTCCTGCACTGCATTCACGATATACAGGCCGAAAGGCAGCTTTTTACCGTTTTCTTTCAGCATCCGGGCCACCTCGGCTACCATGAAGCCCCCCACGCGGTTGTCGAGGGCGCGGCCCACGTAATACTTATCGTTGAGCACGGTAAACTCGTCCTCAAACGTCACGACTGAGCCCACGTGAATGCCCATTTCGGCTACCTCGTCGGCGCTGCTGGCCCCGCAGTCGAGAAATATGGTTTCGATGGTGGGCGCTTTGTCCTGCTCCACCTTGCGCACGTGGATGGCGGGCCAGCCGAACACGGCTTTCACAATGCCTTTTTCACCGAAAATATTTACCCGCTTGCTAGGGGCTACCAGTGCATCGGAGCCGCCGTTGCGGCGCAGATACAGGTAACCCTCCTTGGTGATGTAGTTAACGAAATACGAAATCTCATCGGCGTGCGCCTCAATGACGACTTTGTATTTCGCGTCGGGGTTAATTACCCCAACTACGGTGCCGTAGGTATCAACAAAATACTCGTCGATATATGGCTTGATGTAGTCCAGCCACAGCTTCTGGCCTTCTTTTTCGAAGCCGGTGGGCGAGGGATTATTCAGGTATTTCTCAAGAAACTCGAACGATTCGGAACGCATTTTTAAAACGGTGTCATGCTGAGCTTGCGAAGCATCTTATCACGTTCGCAATGCTCGGGTTCGGAATAAATGCTGATAAAAGCAGCCGTGATAAGATGCTTCCTTCGTCAGCATGACAAATAGGAAAGAGCCAAGGTTTACAGCGGAATGTTACCGTGTTTCTTGCGCGGCAGCGTGTCCACTTTATTTTCCAGCATTTTAAAGGCGCGAATTAATTTCTGGCGCGTTTGCGAAGGCAGAATTACTTCATCGACAAAGCCGCGGTGGGCGGCGCGGTAGGGCGTGGCAAATTTTTGCTGGTACTCGTCTACCTTTTCCTGGAGTTTGGCTTCGGGGTCTTCGGCTTGGGCGATTTCGCGCTTGAAAATGATTTCGGCGGCGCCCTTGGCGCCCATTACCGCGATTTCGGCGGTGGGCCAGGCAAAGTTGAGGTCGGCCCCGATGTGCTTGCTGTTCATCACGTCGTAGGCCCCGCCGTAGGCTTTACGGGTGATGACGGTGATGCGCGGCACGGTGGCCTCGCAGAAAGCGTAGAGCAGCTTGGCGCCGTTGGTGATGATGCCGCGCCACTCCTGGTCGGTGCCGGGCAGGAAGCCGGGCACGTCTTCGAGCACGAGCAGCGGGATATTAAACGAGTCGCAGAAGCGCACGAAGCGCGCGGCCTTGGTGCTGGCGTTGATGTCGAGCACGCCGGCGAGCACGGCCGGCTGGTTGCCCACGATGCCGATGCTGCGGCCCGCCAGCCGCGCAAAACCCACCACGATGTTCTCGGCAAAGTTCTGGTGCACTTCCATGAACGAGCCAGTATCAATCAGGCCTTCAATGACTTCGCGGATGTCATAGGGCTGGTTGGCGTTGTCGGGGATGAGCGTGTCGAGCGCCGGGCGGCTTTCGTCGCTGCTAGCCTCGTAGGGCGCGGCGGGGGCGGTTTCCTCGCAGTTCTGGGGCATGTAGCTCAGCAATTGCTTGAGCTGCTGAATGATGACCACCTCGTTGGGTGCCGTGAAGTGCGTGACGCCGCTCTTGGCCGAGTGGGTGCTGGCCCCGCCCAATTCCTCGCTGGTCACGTTTTCGTGGGTTACGGTCTTCACCACGTTGGGGCCGGTCACGAACATGTAGCTCGTGTTTTCGACCATCAGAATGAAGTCCGTAATGGCCGGCGAGTACACCGCGCCGCCCGCGCACGGCCCCATAATGGCCGAAAGCTGCGGCACCACGCCGCTGGCCAGGGTATTCTTGTAGAAGATATCGGCGTAGCCGCCGAGGCTCACCACGCCCTCCTGAATGCGGGCGCCGCCCGAGTCGTTGAGGCCGATAACGGGCGCGCCGTTCTTCATGGCCAGGTCCATTATCTTGACGATTTTCTCGGCGTGCGTCTCGCTCAGCGAGCCACCGAACACCGTAAAATCCTGCGAGAAAACGTAGACCAGGCGGCCGTGGATGGTGCCGTAGCCGGTCACCACGCCGTCGCCGAGGTAGTATTCTTTGTCGAGGCCAAAGTCTTTGGCGCGGTGCATCACAAACTTGCCGATTTCCTCGAAGGAGCCTTCATCAAGCAGTAAGTCAATGCGTTCGCGGGCGGTGAGCTTGCCTTTTTTGTGCTGGGCATCGATGCGGGTCTGGCCGCCGCCGAGCAGGGCTTCCTGGTTTTTGGCAGCGAGCAGCTCAGTTTTGGAGAGGGTAGGGTGGGCGGCTACGTGGGGGTCGGCCATTGGGTAGGGCGGGGAGGTTGGGATAACTTTCAGGTAAAGCCCAAAGATAGGCGGCCGTAGCGCAGACCTTGATTTCCTGTTGCTGAAGCAGCCCCCTTATTGTGAGGCGATATGACTGTGTTTCTATTTTAGAAATAGAAGTAACATCGCAGCGACTCCAACTGCGTGAATAAGAAGAGAAGTTTTTCTTTCCTGTCTTCTAGTCACAATTCTCAAAAAGCTTTGTACTAGCAGTGCAAAGCTCAACGGCAGTAACACTAAGAAAGACAAAAGGTCAAAATTTGGTGTGCAAGGTCCGGTTCTATAATACTTTGAGCAATAAAGTATTACTAGCACAGCAAACACGTAGTAGATGCCAACTTGAGCGGACTTTTTCATGGCAGAAAGTTAGCCATCCCAGCCCAGGTCGGCATTAATAGGAGGCGTGGGGTCGAGCGACCGCCACAGGTATTTGCAGGCTAGCGAGCGGTAGGGGCGCCAGGGCTCGGCCAGCAACAGCATTTTTTTGTGCAGGGCGCGGCCGGTTTCTTCCAGGCCGTAGAGCTTGCGCATGGCGTTCTGGATGCCCAGGTCGCCTTCGCTGAACACATCGGGCTGGTCGAGGGCAAACATTTGCAGCATCTGGGCGGTCCAGCGGCCTACGCCTTTGATGGCGGTGAGGTGGGCGGTGAAGGCTTCCTCATCGAGCTGGCTCAGGTGCTCGTAGTCGAGCTGGCCGCGCTCCTGGTATTCGGCAATGGCCTTGAGGTAGCCAATTTTTTGGCGCGACAGGCCAGCCTCGCGCAGCTCATCTTCTTCCAGGCGCAGCACCTCGCGGGGCTCGGGGTAGCCATCGGGCCGAAAGAGGGCGGTGAAGCGCCGCCAGATGGCCGCCGCCGCCTTGGTCGAAATCTGCTGGCTGACGATGGCGCGCAGCAGCGCCAGGTACAGGTCTTCGTGGGCGGCGGGGCGCACCGGGCCGGCTACGCGGGCAATGGCCTGGGCCAGAATAGGGTCGGCCTGGCGCAGGTGGGCCAGCGCGGCGGCGTGCCAGTGGGGTTCGGAAATGGAATCAGACATAAAGCAGGACTACTGGAAATCGGCCTCGTGGGTCGGGATAGCAACAGTTTCAAGTACCTCGCCGGTTTCGCGCAGGCGCAGGGCGGTGAGGCAGTAACCCTGGGCCGCGCCGGTATCGAGGTAAATAGTATTGGAAGCTTCCACGTACTCGGGCGCGTGGCTGGCGGTGGGCGTGTGGCCTACTACTTGCAGCAGTTCGAGGTTGCGCAGTGGCCCGCGCCGCCACAACACCCCGTCGTTGCTATTTGGGTCGAGCGGGTCAACTACGTCGGCAAAGCCGGCATGGGAGAATACGATATAGTCGTTGCGCCAGTACAACGGGCGTTGGCTCAGCCAGGCGGCGTGCTCGGCTAGCCAGGTGCGGTGCTGCTGGTATTGCTGCAAAGTGGCGCGCCCGCCCCAGCTTAGCCAGGCGCGGTACGGGCCATCGGGCCCCAGGTGTTCGGCCATGCCCCAGTCGTGGTTGCCTTGCAGAAAAATGGTTTTCTCCGGAAAATCCTGGCTGAGCTGGCGGCACAGCTCTACCACGGCGGGCGAGTAATTGCCGCGGTCCACGAGGTCGCCAAGCTGCACCAGGGTTTCCTCGGCGGGCCGCCAGTGCGTGAGCAGCTCGCGCAGCGTGTGCAGGCAGCCGTGGACGTCGCCGATTACGAAAAAATCCATAGGCTAGGCTATCTCGAACTTCAGCTAGTCGGCCAAAGTGCCCCTACTACGAGTTTTGGCTGGCAAAAGCTACGCTGCATCGGGCGGGGTGCCAGGCGGCCCGGTCGGCCGGCTCACCCCCAGCCAGCGCACCAGCGGCCCAATCGTAAGGCCTTGGCCAATAATGGAAAACACGACGATAACGTAGGTAATGCCCACCAGCAGCTCGCGCGGCGCCGAGGCCGGCAGGCTCAGGGCCAGCGCCACCGACAGGCCGCCGCGCAGCCCGCCCCAGGTCAGCACCGGCACGCTGCGGTGCGAGGGCGTAAACAAGCCGCTGCCGCGCAGCAGCACCAGCGGCAGCCACACCGACAGCAGCCGCGCCCCCAGCACCACTACTATCGCCGCTAGCCCCGCCCCAATTATGCGGCCCGTAATGGGCAGCACCAGCGCCTCCAGGCCCACCAACACAAATAGCACGGCATTGAGTACTTCATCTAGCAGCTCCCAAAACTTGTCCACGTAGTCCTGCGACTGCTCCGAGAGCATGCTGGCATTGCGGCTGAAATGGCCCACCAGCAGCCCGGCCACCACCATGGCCAGCGGGCCCGAGGTGTGCAGGCTGGCGGCCAGGGCCGTGCCGCCGGCCACCAGGGCTAGCGTCAGCAGCACTTCCACCTGGTAGTTGTCTATCGAGCGCAGCAGCCAGGCCGCGCTCAGGCCCAGGGC
Organism: Hymenobacter cheonanensis; assembly: GCF_030581075.1. GTDB lineage: Bacteria > Bacteroidota > Bacteroidia > Cytophagales > Hymenobacteraceae > Hymenobacter. Next base: position 242,768 of record NZ_JAUQSW010000006.1, on the reverse strand, counting down.
TGCCCCCAGCGCCACGCCGCCCCCGGCTTCCTGGGCAAATACGGCCAGGGCGTGGCTCAGCGTCACATCCTGCGGGCCTAGCTGCGCCATTTCGAGCAGCACCACAAACAGCACCACGCCCACGCCATCGTTGAACAGCGACTCGCCCACAATCTTAATTTCCAGGTCTTTGTCAATATTGGCCTTGGTCAGAATGCTGAGCACCGCCACCGGGTCGGTGGGCGAGATGAGGGCCCCAAACAGCAGGCAGTATACCAGCGGCGTAGGCAGCCCCAGCACCGGCAGCAGCCAGTACATGGCCCCGCCCACCAGCGCCACGCTCAGGAGCGTGCCCAGCAGCGCCAGCGTGCCCACCGACCAGCGCAGCCGCCCCAGCCGCCGGGTATCGACGTGGATGGAGCCGGCGAAGAGCAGAAAGCCCAGCATCACCTGCATCACAAGGGCGCTGAAATCGATTTTACCCACTACCCCGGCCAGCCGCACCACCGGCGTTGCGCCCAGCCGGGCCAGCCCCACCAGCCCCAGCGAGGTCACCAGCCCCAGCACCATCAGCCCAATGGCGGGGGGCATTTTAAGGAAGCGGTGATTGAGGTAGGCGAAGGCCGCCGCCAGTACTAGCAGCAGGGCTAGCGCATTGTATAAATCCATCAAAAAAAGCCGTAGGGGCTGCCAGTGCATACGCAGCCGGCCGCCCCCACGGTCAGAAACAAGCGGTGGGCCGGCCTAGCCGGCTAGCCCCGGCAGGGCGGCCAGCAGCCGCGTTAGCATCTCCTCCGTCACGTCGAGGTGCGTTACGAAGCGCACCCAGCTGCCGCCAAAGCCGCTGGCCCTGATGCCCTGCGCTTCGAGGCGGGCCAGGAAATCGGCCACCGTGAGGCGGCTTTCGTCGAGGCGGAAAATAACGAGGTTGGTTTCGGGCTCCAGAATTTCGGCCACGTAGGGCAGCGGGCGCAGCGCCCCGGCTAGCTGGGCGGCGCGGCGGTGGTCGTCGGCCAGGCGGGCCACGTTATTTTCCAGGGCATAAAGCCCGGCCGCGGCCAGGTAGCCCGCCTGCCGCCAGCCGCCGCCAAACAGCTTACGCAGGCGCTTGCAGCCGTTGATAAGCTCCTGCGCGCCCAGCAGCACCGAGCCCACCGGCGCGCCCAGCCCCTTGCTCAGGCACACCGAAATAGAGTCAAATAATTTTCCGTAGTCCTCGCTGCGCTGGCCGGTGGCCACGAGGGCGTTGAAGATGCGCGCCCCGTCGAGGTGCAGGGCTAGCCCCTGCTTTTTAGTAAAGGCCGCAATTTCCTTTAAATCCTCCCAGGCGTAGCAGCTGCCGCCGCCCCGGTTGTGGGTGTTTTCGAGGCACACGAGGCGGGTGGTGGGGTAGTGCACATTGCCCGCCGGGCGCACGGCGCCGGCCACCTGGCTGGCCGTGAGGCGGCCCCGCTCGCCGGGCAGCAGGGCCACCGAAGCGCGGGCGTGGTGCATAATGCCGCCCACTTCCCACAAGTACACGTGGGCCGTGGCTTCGCAGATAACCTCCGACACGGGCGCGCAGTGCGCCATGATAGCCAGCTGGTTAGTCATGGTGCCCGAGGGGCAAAACAGGCCGGCTTCCATGCCGAAGCGGGCGGCCAGGCTGGTTTCCAGCTCACGCACGGTGGGGTCTTCGTCGTACACGTCGTCGCCTACGGCGGCGGCTTGCATGGCGGCGAGCATGGCGGGAGTGGGGCGCGTCACGGTATCGGAGCGCAGGTCGATAATCGGCAGGGGAGAAGGAGCTAAAGCCAAGGGATTGAGCAAAAGGTTTGCGATTTCAAATGTAAAGCCTTATTTTTGCACCTCATTTGCCAGAAGTCCCCCCTAGAACTCTAATTGCCCCGAATATCATGTCCGTTACCCGTCTGAAGCGCAAGCACCGCAAAAACATTGCCCGTGCCAACAATGAAACGCGCAAAATCAAGAACTTGCTGCGTACGCCCGTGCTGAAGAACGTGGACCTGGACGAGCTGAAATCGCGTTTCACTACGTCGGCCCCTGCGGAGGCGGACGAAAAAAAAAAGCCTAGCGTAGCGGCCGAGGCGGCTAAGCCCGCCACTAAGGAAGAAGGCCTGCTGGCCAAAGCCGCCCACGCCGCCTCGGCCGCTGCCGACAAGGTGAAGCACCTGGCCGCCGATGCGGCCGATGCCGTAGCCCACAACAGCCTCGTGGAAAAAGCCACCGAAGCCGTGCAGGAAGCCGCCCACAACCTCGTGGAAGGCGCCAAGCACGCCCTCGAAAGCAAGAGCCCCGAAGAAAACCAGGCTACCGAAGCCAACCAGACCGGCAAGGAAGGCTTTGATGCCGCGGAGGCCGAGACCAAGCCCGTAACCGAAGATGGCCAGGCCGGCGAGCACCCCAAGCCCGAAATCGCGCTGTAAAGCAGCCAGGTTCTAAAACTTAAAAAAGCGTTTGGCCAGCCCGGCCGAACGCTTTTTTAATATCCTTCGGTGTCTAAAATGGCAGTGCGGGGACCCAGCTCCACGGCCTGCATGTCTACTACCTTGCCTTGGTCGATGCCGAAGCGCAGCAGGGTGCGCACCCTGTGAAAGCCGTGGCGGCCGGCCGCGCCGGGGTTCAGCGTAAGCAGCCCCAGCTTGGGGTCGGGCATAACCCGCAAAATGTGCGAGTGCCCGCACACAAACAGGCCGGGACGCACCTGGGCCAGCAGCTGCCGCGCGGCGGGGGCGTAGTGGCCCGGGTAGCCGCCGATGTGCGTCATGAGCACGTGCAGGCCCTCCACCCTGAAATCCTGCACCAGTGGCTCGGTGTAGCGGATGTCGGTGCCGTCGATGTTGCCGTACACGCCCCGGAAAGTAGGGGCCAGGGCCGTAAGCTGCAGCACCAGCTCCGACGAGCCGAAGTCGCCGGCGTGCCAGATTTCGTCGGCCCCGCGCAAATGGTGCGCAATGCGGGCATCGAAGTAGCCGTGGGTGTCTGAAAGGAGGGCGATGCGCGTCATAAGAAGTGCAAAGATGCAGCCGGGGCGGTGGGCACCGCGAAAAGCGGCTAGCCCGTATCTTGCGGCGCTTCCTCCCGTATGGGGCAGGTATTGGCACGGGCAATAGCTCACTCCCGCCGTTTTCTTTTGAATTACTTCCGATGAACGTCTTCATCAACGATGTGCCGCTGATTATTAAAAAGGTTAGCGACAAGGTGTACAAGCACAAATACGACCTCGTGCTCGGGGCCGACGACGAGTTTACCAGCAAAGACCTGGTGGGCGATGTGCTGGTGCGCGACGCCACCTCGGCCTTTCTTGACCGCCTGCTGCGGCTGATGGAAGTGAAAAAGCTGAAAAAGCTGAAAACACTGACCATGATGGCCCGCAAAAAAAGCAACCTTATTCTGCACCTCAAAGACCAGTTTAAGATTGCCAAGGCGGCCGGTGGCCTGGTCGTGAAAAACGGTCAGGTACTCATGATTTACCGCCTCGGCAAATGGGACTTGCCCAAGGGTAAGCTCAAAAGCGACGAAGACGTGGCCCTGGGCGCCATACGTGAGGTGGAAGAGGAATGCAACATCAAGGTAGAGCTGGGCGAAAAACTGCCCAGCACCTGGCATTCCTACGCCTACAAGGGCAATAAAATGCTCAAAAAGACGAGCTGGTTCGTGATGCAGTGCCTCGATGACTCGGTGATGCGCCCGCAAACTGAAGAATACATTGAAGAAGTGCGCTGGATGTCGCCCCAGGATGCACTAGCCCGCCTCGAAGAGTCTTACGCCTCCATCACCCTGGTAGTGCGCCACTACCTGAGCGAGATGGCCGGCAAACCCGCTAAAGCAACCTCCGATTAATGGCTGGTGGTGGGCAACAGCAGGTAGCGCGCTCTTATTTAAGGGCATTGCTGGTGGCCACCACTTGGTGGCTGGCGAGCTGCTCGGGCGCGCACGAGCCCACGCAAACGGCTAGCGCTACGGCACACGCGGCCGTGGCGCCTACCACCAATGTGCCGGCTTTGCTGAACAGCTCGATTGATGGGCTGCGCAGCCGCCTGGGCGCCGCCTACCCCTTGCCAGCGGGTTACCTCGACCCCCTATCGGTCGGCGTAGCCAGCACCGATTCGCTGCTGGCTTTTCGCACCGGCGGCCTGCAACTCGTAGCTACTTATAACGCCCACACCCGGCAAGTGCATGACTTGCTGGTGCTTGGCCAGCAGGAAGACAGCCTGATGGGGCGGGCTTCGCTACGCAGCAGCGCGCGCGACTACCTGGTGCTGCCCGTTTTCCGGCCCGATAACCCTAATCGTTTGCTAGGGCTGCGCGTAATCGCCACTGCTCCGCAGTAAAAGAATTATACTAGCCTCGTATAGAACGCATAAGTCCCCGCTGGCACGGCCAGCGGGGACTTATCGTTACCAGGGTGTGGGGGCGCGGCTAGGCCTCCACTGCCAGGCGGGGGGCGCCGGCCAGCAGGTCGGCCGTGGCATACTCGGCGTACTTCTCAAAGTTTTTCACGAATTTTTCGGCCAGGCTCGCGGCCGTGCGGTCGTAGGCTTCTTTGTCAGCCCAGGTATTGCGCGGGTCCAGAATTTCGGCGGGCACGCCGGGCACGGCGCCGGGCACGGCCACCCCGAAAACCGGGTGCGTCCTGAACTGCACCTCGCTGAGCACGCCCGACAGGGCAGCCGTAATCATGGTGCGGGTGTAACTCAGCTTCATGCGGTGGCCGGTGCCGTAGGCGCCGCCCGTCCAGCCGGTATTGATGAGCCAGACGTTTATTTCCGGGTTTTCCTCCAGCTGGCGGCCTAGCATCTCGGCGTAGCGCGTAGGGTGCAGGGGCAGAAAGACCTGGCCGAAGCAGGCCGAAAACGTAGTTTGCGGCTCCGTAATGCCCATCTCGGTGCCGGCTACCTTAGCCGTGTAGCCCGACATGAAGTGGTACATGGCGTGGCTCTTATCGAGCCGGCTGATGGGTGGCAACACCCCAAAGGCATCGGCCGTGAGGAAGAAAATATTTTTCGGCGCGCCCGCCACCGAAGGCTCTATTGCATTGGGAATGAAGCTGATGGGATAGGCCGTGCGCGTGTTTTCGGTCACGCTCTTGTTGGCGTAGTCTACGGTGTGGGTGCCGGGCACAAAGCGCGTGTTTTCGACAATGGAGCCGAAGCGAATGGCATTCCAGATTTCGGGCTCCTTAGTAGCCGACAGGTCGATGACCTTGGCGTAGCAGCCGCCCTCAAAGTTGAAAATACCGCCCTCGCCGGGCAGCCAGCCGTGCTCATCATCACCGATAAGGCCGCGGTTGGGGTCGGTAGAGAGCGTCGTTTTGCCCGTGCCCGAAAGGCCAAAGAAAATAGCCGTGTCGCCGGCCTCGCCCACGTTGGCCGAGCAGTGCATGGACAGGGTATCGTGCTGGTGGGGCAGCAGGTAATTGAGCACCCCAAAAATGCCCTTTTTCATCTCGCCCGCGTAGCCCGTGCCGCCAATGAGGATGAGCTTGCGGGTAAAGTCGATGATGGCGAAGTTCTTCTGGCGAGTGCCATCCACGCTAGGGTCGGCCTCGAAGCCGGGGGCGCAGATGATGCTGAAGTCGGGCATCCAAGAAGTGTCTGCGCCAGTAGCGGGGCGCAGAAACATGTTGTAGCAGAACAGGTTGTGCCAAGCCAATTCGTTTACCACGCGCAGCTTGAGCTGGGTAGCGGGGTGCGCCCCGGCGTAGGCATCGCGCACAAAAATTTCCTTGTCGGCGAGGTAAGCCACCATTTTCTGGTGCAGCTGCTCAAACTTGGCCGGGTCGAAGGCAATGTTGATGTCGCCCCACCACACGCTGTCTTCGGTGTTGGCATCGCGCACTACGAAGCGGTCTTTGGGCGAGCGGCCCGTGAAGGCGCCGGTGTCGGCCATGAGCGCGCCGGTGTCGGTGAGTGTGCCTTCACCCCGCCGCAACGCATGCTCGACCAGGGCGGCCGGCGGTAGGTTGAGGTGGGCGAGGGTGGGGGCCTGCGGGAAGCCTAGCGAGGCCAGGCGGGTAGCGACAGCTTTTTGGTCTGCCATGTAAAAAGAACGAAAAAATGGGTGGGAGGAGAGTGAAATCGTGCCACAAAGGTAGTTCAGGCGCGGAAATTTCGGCCGCAAACGTTTGCGGAAATCAACTTCGCGCCATTTTTTAAAAATACAGTAAGTGCTATGCTTTGAAGAAAATTCTCGGTTAGCGCCACTATCGGGCTCTCAAAAGTGGGCTAGCTAAGCCTGCTCATCCTGGGTTTGGGGCTGGCTAGCCCTACCTGTAAGCTTAGAGCCAGCTAGGCCTTCGTCGGGCTATTACCCAAAGTTTTCTTAGCTTTACCCACCCCCAACCCAGCGCGGCAGGGGGTATTTTCTTTTTTCTTCTTTTTCCCCTTCGTTACCTGCATGCAACCTGCTACCGCCAGCCTGCGCCCGCAACCGCCCCAAACGGCCTCGGGCAGCCACCCGCGCGGCCTTTACCTCTTGTTTGCCACCGAGATGTGGGAACGCTTCAGCTACTACGGCATGCGCGCCGTGCTGGTGCTGTTCCTTACCAAGGCCATGATGATGGACAAGGCGTTCGCGTCGAAGTTCTACGGTGGCTACACAAGCCTGGTGTACCTCACGCCGCTCATCGGGGGCTTTATTTCCGACCGTTACTGGGGCAACCGGCGCTCCATTACGGTGGGTGGCCTGCTGATGGCCATCGGGCAGTTTACGCTCTTCTTTTCGGCCAGCAACTACGGGCCCGCCAGCACTCACCAGCTTAGCCACTGGCTGCTCTATGCGGGCTTGGGCACCATGATTGTGGGCAATGGCTTCTTCAAGCCCAATATTTCGAGCATGGTCGGCTCGCTCTACTCGCCCACCGATACGCGCAAGGATGCTGCCTACACCATCTTTTACATGGGTATCAACCTGGGCTCATTTATCGGCAACACCATTACCAGCCTTATCGGCGATACCGGGCACCCCGGCGATTTCCGTTGGGCCTTCCTGGCCTGTGGCATCGCCATGCTGCTCGGTACGGCCGTTTTCAACTGGGGCAAGGGCAAATACCTGCACACGCCCGAAGGCGAGCAGGTGGGCCTGACGCCGGTGCACTCGGGCGGCGTAAAGGGAGTTTATGCGCTGCTGCCGGTATTGCTAGCCCTGGTACTGGGCATTTTGTGGCTCGATTCGGCCATGTTTCCCACTATTGCGCCGCTGCTGGGTATTGCGCTGGTCGCCATTATCTATATGATTTTCAGCGATAAGTCACTGAGCGGCGCCGATGTACAGGGCATTATGGTCATCTTCATCGTATCCTTCTTCGTGGTCTTCTTCTGGGCGGCGTTCGAGCAGGCGCCCGCCTCGCTCACCTTCTTCGCCGATGAGCAGATGGACCGCACCATTTTCGGTATTACGCTGCCCGCCAGCATCTTCCAAAACCTGAATGCTATTTTCGTAGTGGCCGGCGCGCCGCTCATGGCCATGGTCTGGACGGCCCTGGGCAAGCGCGGCGCCGAGCCCGCTTCGCCCGTTAAGATGGCAATGGGACTAGCCTTGCTGGCCGCCGGCTACCTCGTGATGTGCTTCGGGGTGCACAACCTGCAGCCCGGCGTTAAGGTGAGCATGTTTTTCCTGGTAGCGCTCTATTTCCTGCACTCGGCCGGCGAGCTTTGCCTGTCGCCCATTGGCTTGTCGCTGGTAAATAAGCTGGCCCCGGCCAAGTTTGCCTCCTTACTGATGGCCGTCTGGTTTCTGGCCAATGCCGCCGCCAACTACCTGGCCGGCTACATGAGCAGCCTCTACCCCGACCCTAAATCGACGGCACCCGCGCCCACTGTGCTAGGGTTCCACATCACCAATCTCTACGATTTCTTCATGGTGTTTGTCGTATCGGCCGCGGTGGCCGCTGGCATCCTATTTCTCATCAGCGGCCGCCTGGCTAAGATGATGGATGCCCGCAATTATCCTGCTCCCGCTCCGCAGGCTTAAAAGTTAGCCCAACAAAAAGCCCCGCCGGACATTGTCCAGCGGGGCTTTTTTGTGGGCTAGTCGACTCAGCAAAATCTGTTGAATCAACCGTACTCTGCGGTCTACATCATGCCGCCCATGCCACCCATACCGCCCATGCCACCATCGCCATGGCCGCCAGCGGCTTCCTTCGGCTCAGGCTCGTCCGAGATAACGGCTTCGGTCGTCAGCAACAAGCCGGCGATAGAAGCAGCGTTCTCGAGCGCCAGGCGGGTTACTTTGGTCGGGTCGATGATGCCAGCGGCCGTCATGTTCTCGTAGCGGTCCTCGCGGGCGTTGTAGCCAAAGTCGCCTTTGCCTTCGCGCACTTTCTGCACTACTACCGAGCCTTCGCCACCGGCGTTGGCCACGATGGTGCGCAGGGGCGCTTCGAGGGCCGTGCGCACGATTTGTACACCGGTTTTCTCGTCGCTGTTGTGAGTTTCCACAGCGTCAAGAGCTTCGATAGCGCGCACCAGGGCCACGCCACCGCCGGGTACCACGCCTTCCTCAACGGCGGCGCGGGTAGCGTGCAGGGCATCGTCAACGCGGTCTTTCTTCTCTTTCATTTCTACCTCAGTGCTGGCACCGATGTAGAGGATGGCTACACCGCCGCTCAACTTGGCCAGGCGCTCTTGCAGCTTCTCTTTGTCGTAGTCCGAGGTGGTAGTTTCCATCTGGGCCTTAATCTGGTTCACGCGGGCGGTGATATCCTCTTTCTGGCCTTTGCCATTGACGATGGTCGTGTTGTCCTTGTCAATGATGATTTTCTCAGCGGTGCCGAGGTAATCGAGGGTAGCGTTCTCCAGCTTGTAGCCGCGCTCTTCCGAAATTACCGTACCACCCGTGAGAGTAGCGATGTCTTCGAGCATGGCCTTGCGGCGGTCGCCGAAGCCAGGAGCCTTTACAGCCGCGATTTTCAGCGAGCCGCGCAGCTTGTTTACTACGAGCGTGGCCAGGGCCTCGCCGTCAACGTCTTCCGAGATAATGAGCAGCGGCTTGCCGGTCTGAAGCACTTGCTCCAACACGGGCAGCAGCTCCTTCATGGTGCTCACTTTCTTGTCGTAGATGAGGATGTAGGGGTTCTCGAACTCCGTCTCCATCTTCTCGGGGTTGGTCACGAAGTAGGGCGACAGGTAGCCGCGGTCGAACTGCATGCCTTCTACCGTTTTCACTTCGGTCTCGGTGCCACGGGCTTCTTCTACCGTGATAACACCTTCTTTGCCAACCTTATCCATAGCGTCGGCAATCATTTTGCCGATTTCCGCGTCGTTGTTGGCCGAGATAGTACCAACCTGCGCGATTTCGGCGCTGTTGGCAATCGGCTTCGACTGAGCCTTCAGGTTGGCAACCACGGCAATTACTGCCTTGTCGATGCCACGCTTGAGGTCCATCGGGTTAGCGCCGGCAGCTACGTTTTTCGAGCCAGCGGTGTAGATGGCCTGGGCCAGTACGGTAGCAGTCGTGGTGCCGTCGCCGGCCTGGTCGGCCGTCTTGCTAGCCACTTCCTTCACAAGCTGGGCGCCCATGTTCTCGATGGGGTCGCGCAGCTCAATTTCTTTCGCTACCGTTACGCCGTCCTTCGTGATGGAAGGAGCACCGAACTTCTTGTCGATGATAACGTTGCGACCTTTCGGGCCGAGGGTTACTTTAACGGCGTTGGCGAGTTTATCGACGCCCCGCTTCAGGCGGTCGCGGCCTTCGGTGTCAAATTGGATGTTCTTAGCCATTGGGTGGTTAAGTGGTAGGTTAGGTTGATGTTAAGTGGAAAACCGGCTTAGAGAACCGCCAGGATATCCTTTTCCTGCATAATGAGGTAGTCCTCGCCATCTAGGGTGATTTCCGTACCGGTCCACTTGCCGTACAGAACCTGGTCGCCTACTTTCACCTCGGGCTTGATAACGGTGCCGTTATCCGACGTTTTGCCTTCGCCTACGGCTACTACTTCGCCACGCTGGGGCTTTTCCTTGGCAGTGTCGGGGATGATGATGCCAGATTTGGTGGTGGCTTCGGCGGCGGCGGCCTTAATGACTACGCGGTCGGCTAGCGGTTTAATGCTCAGTGCCATTGGTTGAAATGGGAAATGGAGGTGTGGGGTGTCAAAGAAGTGGGGAACTTCTGCGCCGCGAAGGACACGAAATGTGCCAACCGCCGAAACCTGACAGAATGCGCGCCCCAACTAGCCGGATTGGCAGAAGCACAGCCGCTAGCCTGCCCAAACCGGCATAAAAGCAACAAGCCAGCGACCCCGCTTGAAACGGGCACCGCTGGCTTGTTAGGAAATTCGAAGCAGTATTTACCCTACTTAGCCGACTGCGGAGCCGGAGCCGGGATAGTAGAAGGCTGCGCGGCTGGCGCCGTCGGCGCAGAGGCGGGGGCGGCCGGAGCAGCAGGCACCACGGCGCGCTGTGCAGCCTGCTGGTTGATGCTGCGCGCGGGGCCCACGCTGCTGCCGCCGATGATGTGCGTGGCCAGGGTCAGGATAATCAACCCCACGGCGAAGCCCCAGGTTAGTTTCTCAAGCAAGTCGCCCGTGCGCTTCACGCCCATGAGGTTAGCTGCGCCGCCCGCGCCAAACTGGCTGCTGAGGCCGCCGCCTTTGGGGTTTTGAGCCAGCACCACGAGGGCTAGCAGAAAGCAAATGAGCAGGATGAAAATGACGAGAAAAAGGTACATGGGAAAAAGTAAAAGCTACGCTGAAGGGCGCAAAGATTCAATTTGGGCTACAAAGTACGCCATTTTTTCTGGCTGTTTCACCATAAGGCGCTCATAAACTGCGATGGCGCGGTCAATTTTGCCCTGTCGGGCCAGAATTTTAGCCAAGCTTTCGGAGGCCAAATCGGGCTCGGCCCGGGTGCTGCGCACCGATAGGTCGGCCTGCGCATCGGGTTCGGGCGCGCTGGGCAGCGGGGCCGTGCGGCGGCGCGTGGGCGCGGGCGCCCGCTGCAAGAAGCTGTTTATCAAGTCGAGCGAGCTGGGCTTGGGCTGCGCAGGCGCTTGGTGGACAGCTAGGTGCGCCAGGAGCAAGGCATCGGGCGCAAAGAACTCGTCGGCGGGCGGTAAGCTCGCGCCTGGTATTGCCTCGGAGCTGGCAGCTGCCACTAAACCGAAGCCCAGGCGGCTGCCTTCGCTAGGGGCGTAGCAAACATCGGCCAAGCCATTGAAGGCGGGTAATAGCGGCGTGGCTGGGGCACTAGTTATAAGTGCAGGCGCGCTAGCCTCCTCCAGCCCGGGCAGGCGGTAGGCCATAATCTCGGCTGGCTCTTCAGGGGCCAGGCCAAATTCGAAGCGGGCTACCTCGGCCTCGGCTGGTGGCCGGATGGGCGGGGCCTGCGGCGGCAGCTCGGTTTCTATTTCTGCCTCTGGCTGGGGCGCAGCTGGGGTTGGTTCTGGTTGAGCAGCTGCTTCGGGCGCTGGGCTTAGCACAGGTGCTGGCTCGGGCGCCAGTGGTTCGATTACCTGGTCAGGCTTGTCTTCCAGTAACGCTGTGGGGCTGGCTGCAACCTGCTCATTAGCAGCGAAAAGCTCTTGCTCGGCCAGAGGCTCGCTCACGTGGGCCAGGGCCGCCGCTGGCAGCTGCGAGCTGGTTCCTGCATCGGCCTGGGCCTCAACGGCAACCGGGGGCGCTAGCTGCTCGGCCGGGGCCGGCAGCTCGATAAGCTGGCGCAGCCGGGTGCGGTCGGCGGCGTAGGTGGCGGCGCGGCGCAGGCGCTGGCCGGCCAGCATCGAGCCCTGGTCGTGCGCGGCCTTGGCCAGCAGCAGGTGCGCCGTTTGGCAGTACGGAAACGCTTCGGCCAGCTGCTCCAGCGCGCGCACGTCGGCCCCGGTGAGGGCCGTGGGGTGGGCTAGCAACTGTAAAAGCGTGGCGCGGGTCATAGAAAAAAGAAGGGCAGCGTCGTTGAAAGGGCGCGCTTTGGGCCCGCAACATTACGGCAAAGGAGGCAGAATAGCGCGCCAGGGGCTAGTGCGGCCGCCGCGGCTACCAGTTGGCTACCGACTTGTTGAACATGTCGCTGATGATGTTACGCGTGATTTCGCGCACCGAATTAAGGTCGTTGTTCACGGTCGCAATGTCCTGCGTCGAGGCGAAGTCCTTCTGGCTCTGAAAGGTCTGCTCGAAATCCTGCTTGGTATTCTTGGTGTTGGTGAAGCGTAGCTGCACCTGGATGGTGAGGCGGTTGGCGCCGGCGCCGGGCAGGCCGCCGGTTTGCTGAATCTGAGCCGGCGCAAAGTCGTAGGCCGCAATGTTGCCCTCAAATTGCAGGTCGCCATCGCGCGGCACCAGCTTCAGCGTGGTGTTGCGTTGAAAATAGTCCTTAATATCCTCCGTGAAGCGCTGCGAGAGATAAGCCGGCGCGTTGGGCGCGCTGTTCTGGAACGTCTGAATCGAAATCGTTTTCACCGACGGGTCGATGTTGGTGCCGTTGAAGGAGTAGATGCCGCAGCCGCTGGCTAGCAGCAGGGCGGGCAGCGCTAGCAGGCCCAGCGCCCGGCGGCGCGTGCAGTTAAGCCGATTCGAGGTCATATTGCTTGAGCTTGCGGTAGAGGGTACGCTCCGAGATGCCCAGGTCCTGGGCGGCGTACTTGCGCTTGTTGTGGTGCTTTTTCAAGGCCTTGAGAATCATCTCTTTCTCAATGGCGTCGAGCGAGAGCGTCTCTTCCTCCGTTTCGTGCGAGATGTCCTCGGTCTGGTCGATGTCGTCTTCGTCGGCGTAGGGGCTGGCGGCCGATACATCGACCCGCAGTGGCGCGGCGGGGCTAGCGGGCAGGTAGTAGCCCGCGCCGGCTTCGGCCGGGTTTTCGGGGCCAGGATAGGGTGAGGCTTCGTTTAAGTTGTTGAACAGGTGGCTGTTCTGGCGCAGCAACTCCTGGGTGTCGGCGGCGGCGGGGCGGTTGCCGGTGGCCAGCTCCAGCACCACCTTTTTGAGGTCAGTCATGTCGCGGCGCATGTCGAAGAGCAGCCGGTACAGGATGTCACGCTCCGAGTACGAGCCAAAATCACCACCGCTAGCCCCGTGGCCGGGCAAAAGGGCCGGTAGTTGCGAGGTTTGGGCGGCGGGGAGGTAAGTGGCTAAGCGGGTAGCATCGACCTCGCGCTCCATCTCCAGCACCGAAATCTGCTCGGCCAGGTTCTTGAGCTGGCGGATGTTGCCGGGGAAGCGAAAGCGCGTAAGCAGCCGCACCGCGTCGGGCGTGAGGCTGATGGGCTTCACGCGGTGCTTCTCCGAAAAATCAGCGGTAAACTTGCGGAATAACAAGTAGATATCATCGCCGCGCTCACGCAAAGGTGGAACCGTGATGGGCACCGTATTAAGGCGGTAATACAGGTCTTCGCGAAACTTGCCGGCCTGCACGCGGTCGAGCAAATTGACATTGGTGGCGGCTACTACGCGCACATCCGTCTTCTGCACCTTGCTGCTGCCCACGCGGATAAACTCGCCGTTTTCGAGCACGCGCAGCAGGCGGGCCTGGGTACCGAGCGGCATCTCGGCAATCTCATCCAGGAAGATGGTGCCGCCGTCGGTGACCTCAAAGTAGCCCTTGCGCGCCTCGTTAGCCCCCGTAAAGGCGCCCTTCTCGTGGCCGAACAGCTCCGAGTCGATGGTACCCTCCGGAATGGCGCCGCAGTTGATGGCAATGAACTGCCCGTGCTTGCGGGGCGAGAGCGCGTGGATAATCTTGGAAAACGACTCCTTGCCCGACCCGCTCTCACCGGTGATGAGCACGGTCATATCGGTGGGTGCCACCTGCGTAGCCACCTGAATGGCGTAGTTGAGCGCCGGCGCGTTGCCGATAATGCCGAAGCGCTGCTTGATGGATTGAATTTCTTGATTTGTCAAGGCAAATGCTATTTAATGGCGTTGCGAACGTGCGCGAAACTTTCGAATCAGCACGAAAAGCAGCGCGCCGCCTATCAGTGATAGATAAAACCACCCTAGCCAGCCTATTTCTACGGAGATTATCTGCATGGCCAGGGCCTAGCCAATGGCTTCCCCAATGAGTGAACCGCCCGTGTTGGTATGCACAAGTACGTTAACGTAGTCGCCCTTCTGGAAATTACCCTTGGGGAAAATTACGACCTGGTTCTGGCTGTTGCGGCCGCTAAGGTCGTCTTTCGAGCGCTTTGAGAAATTCTCGACCAACACCTGGTGCACGCGGCCCACGCCGCGCTCGTAGCGGGCGCGGCTGTGCGCCTGCTGGCGGTCGATGATTTCCTGGAGGCGGCGCTTTTTGACTTCCAGCGGCACATCGTCTTCGAGCTTGCGGGCGGCCAGGGTGCCGGGGCGCTCGGAGTAGAAAAACATGTAGGCCATGTCGTACTGCACGTGGTCGAGCAGGCTGAGCGTATCCTGGTGTTCTGCTTCGGTTTCGGAGCAAAAGCCGGCAATCATGTCGGTCGAGATGGCGCAGTCATCGCCCAGGATGCGGCGCACGGCGGCCACGCGGTCCTCGTACCAGGCACGGTCGTAGGTGCGGTTCATCAGCTCCAGCACGCGCGAGTTGCCGCTTTGGGCGGGCAAGTGCAGGTACTTGCAAATGTTGTCGTAGCGCGCCATGGTGTGCAGCACCTCGTCGGTAATATCCTTGGGGTGCGAGGTCGAGAAGCGCACCCGCAATTCGGGGCTGATGAGGGCCACGCGCTCCAGCAGCTGCGCGAAGTTGACGCGCTCGGTGCCGTCTTCGCTAGCCCACTTGTAGCTGTCCACATTCTGGCCCAGCAGGGTAACTTCTTTGTAGCCAGCGGCCACTAAGTCGCGGGCTTCTTGTACAATGCTGTGGGCATCGCGGCTGCGCTCGCGCCCGCGGGTGAAGGGCACCACGCAAAACGAGCACATATTATCGCAGCCGCGCATGATGCTGATGAAGGCCGACACGCCGTTCGAGTTCAGGCGCACGGGCGTGATGTCGGCGTAGGTTTCCTCGCGGCTCAGCAGCACGTTCACGGCCTTTTGGCCGCCATCGACCTGGGCAATGAGCTGGGGCAAATCGCGGTAGGCATCGGGGCCAACTACAAGGTCCACGATTTTTTCTTCCTCCAAGAACTTGCTTTTCAGGCGCTCGGCCATGCAGCCGAGCACGCCCACCAGCATGCCGGGCTTACGCTTCTTGTGCGAGTTGATTTGTTTGAGGCGCATGCGCACGGTTTGCTCGGCCTTCTCCCGAATGGAGCAGGTATTGAGCAGCACGAGGTCGGCCACGGCCACGTCTTCCGTGGTGTCAAACCCTTCAGCGGCCAGGATGCTGGACACGATTTCGGAATCGGAGAAATTCATCTGGCAGCCGTAGCTCTCGATGTAGAGCTTGCGAGCACCGCCGGTGCGGGTAGCGGCGCTCACGCGCACGTCGGTGGCTGGGGCGGCCGCCTCGGCAGCCGGCGCCTTATCGAGAAAATCTAACGTAATGAGCGGTTGGGACATAGCAGGCAGGCACCTTAGCCGGGTGCGCGGCAAGCGACAAAGATACGAAACGGGGCGAGTAAATGACAGAATGGCAGAGTGCAATTACCAGTTATCACCAAGCAGCCAGCACTTACCCTGAGGAGAACGTACTAGCGGCTTATTGCGCACTGATGACAGTGCCCAGCGCCTCCAGCACGCCCTGGGCTTTGAGCAGGCACTCGGCGTACTCCTGCGCGGGCACCGAGTCGTAGGTGATGGCTGAGCCCACTTGCAGGCTCAGGTAGCCCGTGTCGGCGCGGTATTGCAGGCTGCGAATCACCACATTAAAGACAAAGTCGCCGCCGGGCAGCACGTAGCCAAAGCTGCCGCTGTAGAGCCCACGCCAGCTGGCCTCGTAGTGCTCAATCAGCTGCATGGCCTTGATTTTGGGCGCGCCCGTCATCGAGCCCATCGGGAAGGTGGCGCGCAGAATGTCGGCTAGCTCTGCATCGGGCCGCAGCTCGGCCTGCACGGTCGAAATCAGCTGCCACACGTGCCGGAAGCCGTAGGTGCCGAACAGTTCGGGCACGCGCACGGTGCCCGTGCGGGCCACGCGGGCCAGGTCGTTGCGCACGAGGTCCACTATCATCAGGTTTTCGGCGCGCTCCTTTTCGTCGTGCAGCAAGGCTAGCCGCTGCTGCTCATCGTCGGCCGGGTTGGCGCCGCGGCGCCGGGTGCCCTTGATGGGCTGCGAGACGATGCCAGGGCCTGCTTGCGCTAAAAACAGCTCGGGCGAGGCGCACAGCAGGTAGTGGTCGTGGTGGCGCAGAAAGCCCGCGTAAGGTGCGGGTGAGACTTCATTAAGCCGCCAAAAAGCAGCCAGAGGGTCGAGCGCCACGTTTTCAGCGTAGAACTCCTGGCACAGATTCAACTCGTACACTTCGCCGTTGAGAATATCCTCGCGCACGGCCTCCACGGCGCGCAGATATTCAGCGCGGGGCAGGCGCGGGCGCAGGGGCGGTACCACCGGCCGGGCCGCGCCAGGCACCTCGGTGGTCAGGATGGCGGCCAGCACGCCCGCCGTCTGGCCCTCCAGCAGCAGCACCTCGCCCTGCCAGCGCAGGCAGGTTTCGGGCTGAAAAAAATGCAGCGTCGGCCAGGACAGCCCCGCAAAATTATGGCTGCTGAGCGCTTCTATCTCATTTTTAACGTCATACGTCACAAAGCCGCAGTGCGGCAGCGATGCCGGGCGGCGCAGGTACTCGGGCAGGCTAGCCAACGAATCGGGCGCGGCCGGCGCGGCAGTAGCCACGGCCAGCAGCCGAGCGAAGGTGCCCGCCGCCGACTGCTGCAAGTCATTGTGCTCATAATAAGTGCAGTGCGCGAAGCGGCTAGCCCATTGCAGGGCCCGGCCGCGAAAATCAGCCGGTAAGTCGGCCAGGGGTATTCGTAGCATAAGAGACCGCTATAACTCCCGCAAAGCCACTTTGGCTTTCTGGTCGGTGCTGTTTTTATACTCGTGCCTGGGGTAAGCCATAGCCCGCTCGAAGTAGGTTTTAGCCGCCGTGCGCTGGCCGGCGGCCAGCGCCAGGTAGCCCAGCTGCAGGGCCGCCTGCGGCGCGAAGTAGTAGGCCGGCTCGCCCAGCGCGGCTGATAGGCGCAGCGTGCGCCCATAGTCGGCCCTAGCCGAGTCGGGCTGGCCCAGACCCTGCCAGGCGCGGGCGCGCCGGTAGGGCGCTTCGAGCTGGTCGCGCACCGAGGTGGCCGCAGTAACTCGGAACTGCTGTAAAATGCTCAGTGCCTGTGGGTAATAGCCGCCGTCGGTGAGCAGCCGGGCGCGGGTAAGCGCCGGGTTGAGCGGCTGCGCATCGTGGTAAAAGCGCTGGGCATAAATATCTTCCTCGATAACGAGCGGGCCGGCCAGGTTGATTTGCTGGCGGTAGCGCTCGGCCGTGGCGGCTGGCGCGCCCCCCAGCCACGCCGCCAGGTAAAGCTTGAAGGCGGCATCCTTGCGGTAATATTCGCCTCGAAACTCGCGCAAAAACTGCTGGTTTTCGGCCGTGGAGGCGGCGTAGTCGCCGCGGTACAGCAGCAGGTCGCCGGCCAGGTGGTGCAGGTAGGCCAGCGGCAGGTAGGCCGGGCCGGTGGGGCGGGCGCGGTAGGCCGCCAGCGCGGCCTCGCCGTGGTGCTGGCGCTTGTTGAGGCTGATAACCACGTAGCTGAAAAGAAGATTGTCGGGCTGCTCGCGGGCCAGCCGGCCGGCCACGGCCAGGCTTTCGTCACCCTTCTTGTAGTACGACTCGCGGATGAGGGCTAGCAGCAACTGGCTTTCGGGCTGAAAGTCGTGGGGCTGGGCGGCCGCCCGGCCCAGGTTGGCCAGGCCCTCTTCGGGGCTGGCGCGCAGGCCTAGCAGCCGCAGCAGCCAGTGGTAGCCCTCGGGCAGCGAGCCAATGCCGAACTGGCAGATGCCCAGTGTTTTGCGGGCCGGCAAAAAAGCCGGGTAGCGCTGCACCACGGCCTGCAGCAGCAGCACGGCCTGGCGCAGGTGCCAGGCGCCGCGCACCTCGTGGTGAAACGCCAGCTGGGCCACGGCCTGGTGCAGCTGAATTTCGGCCCGGGCGTAGTCGCGCAGCGCGCCAGCCGGCGCCCGCTCCAGGGCGGCCAGCCGGGCATCCTGAGCGGCCAGGGCGGCGTCGTAGCGGGTGGCATCCTGGCTGATGAGCAGCTCCACGAAATCGGCGCAGTCGGCTACCAGCAGGGTGCCGGGGGCGCCGGCCGGCTCGGTAGCCAGCAGCTGGCGGCTGGCGCCCAGCTTCAGCTTCAGCAGCTCGGCGTAGGCGCGGCGGGCGCTGGGAGCAAGGCTTTCGCTTGCCGCGAGAGAACTACTGACCGAATTTGCTTCGGGGTCTTGCACAGCGGCGCTAGCCCGCCCCGGTGCGCCCAGGGCCGCGCACAGCAGCGCCGCGCCGGCAAGCGCCCGCGGCAGGCGGCGAAACAACGGAGAACCCGAGGTAAGAAAAAGCATAGGCTGGCGCAACAAAAAAGGAACGACCAAAGCCGTTCCTTTTCCTTTCAAAACAAACCGGACCCTAGTTGGCCGACTGTTTACCTTCTACGTCGGCCAAGATACGGCCGCAGTGCTCGCACACAATAATTTTCTTGTGCGAGATGATGTCGGCCTGGCGCTGCGGGGGCACCGTGTTGAAGCAGCCGCCGCAGGCATCGCGGCGCACCAGCACTACCGCCAGGCGGTTGCGCATGTTGCCCCGAATGCGGTCGTAGGCCGTCAGCAGGCGGTTTTCGACGGGCTGCACGGCGGTTTCGCGCTCACTCATGAGCTGCTTCTCCTCGGCTTCGTTCTCGGCCACGATAGTGTCGAGTTCGCTTTTCTTGGTATCGAGGTCCTTGCGGCGCTCGTCGAGGCGCTGGCGGGTCACGTTGGCTTCCGTGTTGCGCTGGTCGATGAGGTACTGAGCCTCCTTGATTTTCTTGTCCGAAATCTGAATTTCGAGGCGCTGCAGCTCCACTTCCTTGGCAATGGCCTCGTACTCGCGGTTGTTGCGCACGTTGGTTTGCTGCTCTTCGTAGCGCTTAATGAGGCCTTCGGCCTCTTTGGTAGCGGCTTTGCGCTGCTTGATTTGGTCTTGCAGGCCACCGATTTCTTCGTCGAAGCGCTTCACGCGGGCTTCGTAGCCGGCAATTTCGTCTTCGAGGTCGCGCACTTCCTCGGGCAGGTCGCCGCGCACGCGGCGAATTTCATCCAGCTGCGAATCAATGCGTTGCAGGTTGAGCAAAGCTTCGAGCTTGGCGGAAATAGGCGCGTCGGCCGGATTTGCCACGGCGGCAGAATTAGCAGTCATACTGAACGGGATTCGTGGGGGTTTCAGCGAATAAGACCGCAAAAGTACGACCGAACGCGGCCAGCAGCAAATCGCGGAATATCTCATCCGTAAACTGCTCGCTCTCAAAGTGGCCCACATCGCAGAGCATGAGCCGGCCCTCGGGGGCAAAAAACTCGTGGTATTTCACGTCGCCGGTCACGTAGGCATCGGCCCCGGCCGCCAGGGCCGCGCCGGTGAGAAAGCTGCCTGCCCCACCGCACAGGGCCACTTTTTTGATGTTTTTCTCGAAGGCCGTGTGGCGCACCACGGGCACCCCTAGCTCGGCTTTCAGCAGCTGGCGGAAGGCCGCCGGGCTAATGGCCTCGGGCAGCTCGCCCACCAGGCCGGCACCCACGTCCTGGTGCTCGTTTTCGAGCTTTACGAACTCATAGGCTACCTCTTCGTAGGGGTGGGCCTGGCGCAGGGCGGCCAGCACGGCGGCCTGGCGGTGCAGCGGCAGCAGCACTTCGAGCCGGGTTTCGGCCACGGCAGTGGGCTGGTTTTCCTTGCCGATGGTGGGGTGGCTGCCCGCGCCCGGCGTGAAGGTGCCCAGGCCCGGCGTCTGAAAGCTGCACTCGCGGTAGTTGCCCACGTGGCCCGCCCCGGCCGCGTACAGCGCCTGCAACACCTTGTCGGCCAGCTGCTGGCCGTCGGCGGTGGGCTCGTCGGGCACGTAGGTGCTGAGGCGGGCCAGCGTGCCGGTTTTGGGGGCCAGCGTGCGGGTATTGCGCAGGCCCAGCTTGTCGGCCAGCTTGGCATTTACGCCCTGGCGCACGTTATCGAGGTTGGTATGCGCGGCGTAGATAGCCACGTCGGCCTTGAGGGCGGCCATCAGTGTTTGCTCGACCAGGCCCCGGCCCGTGAGGCGCTTGAGCGGCCGGAAAATGACCGGGTGGTGGCACACTACCACGTTGCAGCCGCGCCGGCTGGCCTCGGCCACCACGGCGGGGGTGCAGTCGAGGGCAAGGAGCACGCCGGTAATCTCAGTTTCGGGCAGGCCACACTGCAGGCCGGCATTGTCGTAGCTTTCCTGGTAGGCCAGGGGGGCGGCCGTTTCCAGCAGCCGGGCGAGTTCTTGAACAGTAGGCACTAGCTAGATAAAACTAAATAAACAGAGAAGGCGAAAGCAGAGCAGGTAGTGATAGTCAGGCAAATAAAGCAGATAGGCGGCGAATTTGTACTCGCCCGCTACGCGCAAATTATTTTTCGAGCAGCCCGCCGAGCACTTCCACGTAGCGGGCCACGTTTTCGGCCAGGCCCTTGCGGCGGTACTGCATCAGAAAGCGCGGGTGGTCAAGAATTTCGATTCGGTCGAATAAACCTAGCTCTGCGTTGAGTTTGCGCAGAAACTCGCCGTTGCGGCGGCCCAGGCTCACGGCCACATCGCGGCGCAGGTGCAGGCGCTCGGCCTGCTCGGTTAGCGACAGGCGCATGTCGGCCCACAGCGCTTTGGTGAGAGCGGGCGCATCGTAGTAATTATAATTTTTCCCTTCCCGAGTCAATTCCAGCGGGTACACCGAACTCAGAAAAAAGTGCTGGTAAAACTCGGCCGGGCCGCCGAGCGCCTCAATAAATTTATAAACGAACTCGCTCGACAGCTCGCGCCGCTGCCGGGGCAGCGTGTGGGCAATGCCGCAGCTGGCCAGGGCTACCGGGTCGGTGAAGGCCACGCCGGTGCGCCCGCCGCCAAACCGGCCCGGGTTGATGCCGAAAATGCCCACGCGCGGGGCGTCGCCGGCGTAAAACTTGTGGGCAAACGCGCTCAGGATATCGCGCACGGCCGGGTCGTGGAAGGAGTTGCGGACCTCCACGCTGCCCGGCAGCGGCGCGGCAGGCAGCGGAAACGACGAAAGCAGGGCGAGCAGGCGGGCGGCAAAATCGGGCATGAAGCAAAGGTATTTGGTGCGTGGGGCCTAGTACGTGGGGCGGCGGAGGGGACGCAGAAATTCGCTGACCTTTGTGCCATGCGCCCAAGCCCCCACTACCTGCTGCTCCCGTTTTCGTGGCTCTATGCCGCCGTGCTGGCGGTGCGCAACTGGCTCTACGACCACGGCTGGAAGGCGTCGGCGCCCGGCTGGGTGCCGCTGCTAGGGGTGGGCAACCTGCGGGTGGGTGGCACCGGCAAAACGCCCCACGTGGCCTGGCTGGTTGAGGAGCTGCTGCGCCAGGGCCAGCGCCCGGCCATCCTGAGCCGGGGCTACGGCCGCCAAACCAAAGGCCCGCGGCTGGCCACCGCCGCCGACTCGGCGGCTACCGTGGGCGACGAGCCGTGGCAGTATTTCGCGCAGTTTGGTGCGCTGGGCGTGCCGGTGGCCGTGGCCGAAAACCGCCAGCTAGGCCTCGATTTATTGCGCCGGCAGCACCCCAACTTAACCTGCGTGGTGCTCGATGATGCCTACCAGCACCGGCGCGTGCGCCCGGCGCTCAACATTCTGCTTACTGAATTGGCCAGGCCCTTTTACGACGACTACGTGCTGCCCGCCGGCCGCCTGCGCGAAAGCCGCGCCGGGGCCGCCCGCGCCGATATTGTTATCCTCACCAAGTGCCCGCCCAACTTGTCTGCCGAAGCCCAGGCTGCCGCCGAGGCTCAGGTGCGGCGCTACGCCCGGCCCGGCGTGCCGGTGCTGTTTTCGGCCTATGCCTACGCGGCGCCCGCGCCGTTGGCCGGCCGCTTCAACTTGCCAGGCCAGCCCGGGCCCGCGGACCCTGGCGGCCTGCCCACGCCCGGCCCGGCGCTGCTGCTCACGGGCATCGCGCAGCCCGGCCCCTTGCGCGAGTACCTCGAAGGCCAGGGCTATACCATCCGGCACCACGCGGCGCTGCCCGACCACCACGCTTTTCGGCCCGCCGATTTGCAGGCGCTTCACCAACACTGGCAGCCTGGCTGGCCGGTTTTTACGACCGAAAAAGACGCTACCCGGCTTGGGGGCGCGGGTGAGGCAGGCGGGGGCAGCCTCTGGCCCGGGCCCGTGCTGGCAATGGCGCGGCACACCTATACCATTCCGGTGCGCGTGGCGTTGCTGGGCAATGGCGCGGCGCGGCTGGTGGCGGCCGTGGCCGTGGCTACCCGGCGCACCGGGGGCTAGTACCTTTGCCGGCGGCGTGCGTGCGCGCCCGATAGTTGCGTGACACTTCTTTGCATGATTTCTTTTAAAAACGTCGTCCGCGGGCTCCTGCTGCTGGCCCTGACGCTGGGCGCTGCCCTAGCTGGCCACGCGCAGATTGTCGACGACTCGACCAAGGTGCTCTACGGCCCCAAGACCACCCGCGTCATCTACGAGGCCGAGGTGCGGCGCGACTCCACGGGCGGCACGCCCATCGACACCTCGCTCACGCGCTGGCCGCAGGCGCGCTTCTGGGCCCACGACACTACCTTTCAGCAAGACCTGGGCGTGCTGGGCTCGGCCTCGCGGCCGCTGCTCTACCAGCCCAACTACCAGCTAGGGGCGCGCTTCGGGCGCAATGCCTTCGACCGCAATGTGCGCGACGGCAGCGAGGTGCCCTACTACGACAGCCGTTCGCCATACTCGTTTTTCCGCTACATCCAGGGCAGCCGGGGCGAGCAGGTGTTCGAAATCAACTACTCGCGCTCGCTGAAGAAAAATTTCAGCATCGGCGTTGATTACGAGCGCATTGCCAGTAATCAGGTACTGGCCGTGAACACCACGCAGTGGCAGGTCGAGCACAACAATTTTACCATCTACGGCCGCTACCAGACCGAAGACGGCCGCTACCACCTGCTGGCCAACTACTCGGCCAGCCGCCAGCGCACCCGCGAGCTAGGGGGCATCTGGCCCACGGCCACCGAAAGCCTGGACAAGTCGAAAGGCGACAACAGCTTTTTTAAGTACGACCTGGAGCGGGTGTACCTCGCGCCGGGCATCAACATCGACGACCGCGACCAGGTGCACGTGTTTCAATCTTACCGGCTGGCGCAGCAGGGCTTCACTGCCTACCATGTGCTCGACCTGCGCCGCCAGTACAACGGCTACACCGACAATGCCCTGCCGCGCGATGGCAATGGCCTGCTGCTGTTTTACCCGCAGGCCACGGCTTTCCCCAATTCGGGCACGCTGCGCAATACGGTGGCTACCGACGACCGCGCCACCTTCCGCCAGATTGAGAACACCTTTGGCCTGCTCGGGCGCACCAGCCGCCTCGAGTACAACGTGTATGGGCGCTACCGCAACGCCTGGCTTTCGCAGCTCACCACGCCGCTCGGGCGCTCGGGCACGGGCCTGCGCCTCGTAACGGTGGGCGCTGCCCCGGCCGACACGGCCGTGGCGCCGCACTACTTCGGGCAGCTGTTTGTGGGCGGCACGGCCTCGTTCAACTACCGCGATACCTACGCCGTGGAGGTGGCCGGCGAATACCTGCCCTACGACAACGGCAGCGTGAAAGTGCTAGGGGCGGGCGGCGAATACTGGCTGCGCGGGCGCATCCGCACCGGCCCGCTGTCGGCCGAGCTGCTGCTCAACTCATACTCGCCCACGCTTACGCAGCGCGTCTTTATTGGCAACAACTACGCCTGGGCCAACATCAGCGACAGCAAGTGGCAGAGCACTTTCAATAATACTACCACCCAGCAGCTGACCGTGCGCCTGCGCCAGCGGCTGCCCTTTTTGGCCGAGCACTCCATCGAGCTGAGCGCCGCCGCGGTGCGCATTTCGGGCCTGGTGTTCTACAACCAGTATGGCGTGCCCGAGCAGCTTTCTACGGCCCTGGCCGACAGCAAGACGCTGCTTATCGGCTTTGCCCGGCACCGCGCCCGGCTCGGCAGCGTGTTTTTCGACAACCAGGCTACCTACACGCAGGGCGGCGACGGGGCGGGCCTGCGCGTGCCGGCCCTCGTCACCGAGTCGCGGGTGTACTACCAGCGCCGGGTGTTTGGGCACGCCCTGTTTGCGCAGGTGGGCGGCGAACTCTACTACCAGTCGCGCTTCCGGGGCTACAACTATGCCCCTAGCACCCAGCAGTTTTACGTACAGGACCGCTTCACCATTGCCAACTACGCCATCGCTAACCTGTTTGTGGCGGCCGATATCTCGTCGGCCTCTATTTTCCTGAAAGTAGCCTACCTCAACCAGGGCCTCACCAGCGACGGCTACTTCACCACGCCGTATTACACCGGCTACCCGCGCCGCTTCCAGTTTGGGGTGCGGTGGCGGTTCTTCAGCTAGTTGTTGATTGCTAGGCGTTGATTGCCAATTGTCCGTCTCAACGCAAATCAAGTCGTAAGCAGCAGGTATCATCCAGAAGTATGAAAGAAAAAACCATCCTCAAGCTTAAGCTCAACAGCGACCCGCGCTGGGCCGACCTCGCCAGCAAAAACCTGGAGGAAATCCTTGTCGACCACGCCTATTGCGAGCAAAAGGCGGCCAGCACCGGCATTTCGCTCATCGTGCACTACCCCGAAAAAGAGCGGCTCGTGGACGAGCTTACCGCCCTCGTGGCCGAGGAGTGGGAGCACTTCGACCGCGTGGTGAAGGAGCTGCGCAAGCGCGGCCTGGCGCTGGGCCGCCCCCGGCGCGACGAGTACGTGGTGCAGCTCATGGCGCACGTGCGCAAGGGCGGCCCCCGCGAGCGCCAGCTCATGGACCAGCTGCTCGTGTCGTCGCTCATCGAGGCGCGCTCCTGCGAGCGCTTCAAGCTGCTGTGGCTGCACTTGCAGGACCGCGACCCCGAGCTGAGCCAGTTTTACTACGAGCTGATGGCCAGCGAGGCCGGCCACTTCGTGAGCTACGTAGACCTGGCCAAGGAATACTGCAACCCCGCCGAAGTCGATGCCCGCCTGCAGGAATTACTCAAAATAGAGGGCGAGATTGTGGTGAGCCTGCCCGTGCGCGACGACCGGATGCACTAATAGCCACCTGAAAAAGCCTGAGGTATACTTATTTAGCGAAGCGTGACGCCGATTACCCTCGAAATTCCGAACCTGGCCGCCGTGCCCACGGCCGCCCAGCAACTCGCCACCGCCCTCGCCGAGTCGGGCCAACCTATTGTGGCCTTCGAGGGCGAGATGGGGGCGGGCAAAACCACGCTCATCCGGGCGTTGTGCGCCGCGCTAGGGGTTGAGGACGACGTGAGCAGCCCCACGTTTGCTTTGGTCAACGAATACCGCGACGGGCGGGGCCTGCCCATCTATCACTTCGATTTTTACCGCGTCGACTCCGAAGAAGAGGCTGCCCGGCTGGGTGCGGCCGAGTACTTCGATTCGGGGTATCTTTGCTTGGTCGAGTGGCCTAGCCACGTGGCCGGCCTGCTACCCCCGCAGCGACTGCTGGTGGAGCTGGCCGTAACCGGCCCCGAATCAAGACTTTTAACAATTAACAGTGAGCAATGAGCAGTGAACAGTGACCACTTGGGCAGCCTGTCTGCTCACCAGTCATTCGTCACTGCTCACTGAAATTAAGTTATGGCCGAACAGCTACCCTCCGGCTTTGGCGCCCTGGCTACGAGCCGCGCCTACTTCACCCAGGAGTCGATGCTGGCCGTGGAAACGCGCAAGCGCAAGCTCTTCATCGGCCTGCCCAAGGAAACCTCGCTGCAGGAAAATCGCCTGGGCCTCACGCCCGAAGCCGTGCTGCACCTCGTTACGGAAGGCCATGAGGTGCTGATGGAAAGCGGGGCCGGCGAGCCCAGCAAGTACTCCGACCACGACTACTCCGAAGCCGGTGCCACCATTGCCTACTCCACCGAGGAGGTCTACAAGGCCGACATCATCCTGAAAGTAGCCCCGCCCATGCTCGATGAAATCGAGCTGATGCGCCCCGGCCAAACGCTCATCTCGGCCCTGCAAATGGGCACCATGACGCCCGAATTCATCAATGCCCTGGCCCGCAAAAAAGTGAATGCCATCGGCTTCGAGCTGATAAAAGACCCTAGCGGCGCCCGCCCCGTGGTGCGCGCCATGAGCGAAATTGCGGGCTCCACCGTCATGCTGGTGGCCGCCGAATACCTGGCCCGCTCCAACGAGGGCAAGGGCATTATCCTGGGCGGCATCACGGGCGTGCCGCCGTCGCAGGTCGTTATTCTGGGCGCGGGCACGGTGGCCGAGTACGCGGCCCGCGCCGCCATTGGCCTGGGCGCCGAGGTAAAAGTATTTGACAATCATCTCTATAAGCTGCGCCGCCTCAAGCATAACCTCGGCACGCAGCTCTACACCAGCACCCTCGATACGTTTGCCCTGAGCCAGCAGATTCGGCGGGCCGACGTGGTTATCGGCGCCCTGGCGGTGGAAGAAGGCCGCATCCCGTTTATGGTGCCCGAGCAAATGGTGGCCAGCATGGCCGCCGGTTCCATCATCATCGACATCAGCATCGACCAGGGCGGCTGCTTCGAAACCAGCGAGCTGACCAGCCACAGCAAGCCCGTCTTCCGCAAGTACGACGTGGTGCACTACTGCGTGCCCAACATCGCCTCGCGCGTGCCTCGCACGGCTACCAACGCGCTCAGCAACATCTTTACGCCCATTCTGCAGGATATCAGCCAGCAAGGTGGTATCAATGAAGCGCTGTTCACCAACGAGCATTTCCGCTCGGGCGTCTACATCTACAAAGGCTCGCTCACTAATGCCGCCATCGCCAAGAAATTCAACATGCGCTACAAGGAGTTAGGGCTGCTGATTGCAGTACGGAATTAGGCGCATCAAACAGCAGAAACAAGCGGCTCAAAGCCAATTGTGCTAGATAATTAGCAGGACGATAAAAGCCACCACCACCAGACAGCCTAGCCGACGGGTAGTGGTGGCTTTTTGCATTTTTTGCAAATGGCGAACGGCTTCTGGCTCAGGCAGGAAGAATCCCCGCCAGGCATTGTCAGGTTCTGATAAAACCCAGACTTGCTGGCAGTGGGCGCACGTGAACGCGGCGCTCACGCTTGGCAAAGCCGGTGCCGCTACTGCTGTGAGCTGTTTGGTTGATAGCCTAGAGGTTAAGTCAGTATCAAACGCAGCAAAGCTAGCCGCCGATGGGAAGCTGTAGATGGGGCTAAGGGAGCAGGAAGCTGACAGTGCTTTGCGGGCTAGCTTGCTACGCCAGCAGCACGCGCCACGCCTCGGCCACGCGGCCCTCGGCCAGCCACTGCCGGGCTAGCAACGTGAGGTGCTTTTGCTGCTCGGCAGCATCACCACGGTGCTTGTGGAGCAGGTAGGCCACCATCGGCTCGGCTCGGATTTCGTCGATTTGGGCGGGGGTGGGCAGGGCGGCGCGCTCGGTATTGGCGAGCTTGGCCAGGTCGTTGCCGGTGAGTAGGTCGCTGTGGCGCAGGTGCGCGGGTAGCTCGTCGAAGCCGATACCGAGCTGGCGGTTGGGGCGGCCCACGGTGAACAGGTTTTCGGGGCGCAGGCGGCTGTACCAGTCGCCGCCGAGGCGCGATACGGCCTCGAACTTGAGCGGGTCGATACCGGGCCGGCCTTCGAGCAAAATAGTTTCCCGAAAGTGGGCCTGTACCACGCGGCACAGCACCAGGTTGCCGTGGCCGGGCCCGTCGCCGAGAGCGATAATCTGCTCGACCACGCACTCGTAGGCGGCCGGGCACTCGGCCACGCGCGGCGGCCGCACCCTATCCGACTTGGCCTCGGTGAGGCCGGCCTTGGTAAACTCGTTGACGCCGCTAGGGTACTCGGCGCTGGCCAGCGATAGTTGCTCTACCAAAGCATAATCGCAGATGTTGATGACGACTTCGGGCACCTCGCGCACGTTGCGCAGGGTGTCTTTCTCGGAGTTGTCGCGGCCCCGGCTGGTGGGCGAAAACGCCAGCATGGGCGGGTTTTGGCTTACAATGGTGAAGAAGCTGTAGGGGCTCAGGTTCACTTTGCCTTCGACCGACACCGTGCTGGCAAACGCGATGGGCCGCGGCGCCACCGCGCCGATGAGGTACTGGTAAAAATCGGCCGCCGAGAGGTCGGCGGGGGCAATGGCGCGGTGCGTGGGGGCGGGCATGGGCTAGGGAAGGTGGGGCCAAAGCTACGGCCGGGCTGCTTAGCCATGCGCCCCAAAGCAGGCGAGGCCACCAAAAGTAAGGGTCGCGGGAGGAGGCTGTTTTTTGCTAAATACCTATACATTTGCCGCTAGCCCTGCCTGTTGCTGTCCCACCCGGTCTTCCTGCCTTGTTATGTCTGCCCCTGCCTGCCCCAAATGCGACTCTAAGGAAGCCACCAAGAGCGGCGTAATTAATGAGCGCCAGCGCTTTCGCTGCAAAGGCTGCGGCTACCACTACACCGTGGCCAAGGTGGGCCGCGAGGTCAACCCCTACTACGTAGTCAAGGCGTTGCAGCTCTACATTGAGGGCGTGAGCTACCGCGAAATCGAGCGCCTGCTAGGGGTCAGCCACGTGAGCGTGATGAACTGGGTGAAGAAATACGGCGTGAAGGCCCCGCGCCAGCCCGACTATCACCCGACCTATAAAATCCTCAACCAGAAGGAGCTGGCCGAGTTTTTTCAGAAGCCCGAGAACGTGAAGGGCGCCGGGATGATGATAACCGAGCTGGGCGATAAGTTCATGGTTATTCGCTGGGAGCGCTTCCGGGCTGGCTAGGCAGGCGCCAGCTATAGTCGCTTAGCATCGGGCCAAGGGGCTAGCCAGCCGATAAGTAGGCCGGGGCAGACGCTGGTCAGTATGTTTAGGCCTCAAAAAACGTTTTTTCCCCACCCCGTGCATTCTCCTTCCTCTTCCGTGCCGGCTGCCGGGCGCCCCCCGGTGGGGCTGCTCAGCGCCGTAGTTATCGTGGCCTCGCTAGGCTATTTTGTTGATATCTACGACCTTGTGCTATTCAGTATTATTCGGGTCGATAGCCTCAAGGGCATTGGCGTTACCGACCCGGCGGCGCTTACGGCGCAGGGCCTGAGCCTGCTGAGTATGCAGATGTGGGGCATGCTGCTGGGCGGCGTGCTCTGGGGCGTGCTCGGCGACAAGCGCGGGCGCCTGTCGGTGCTTTTCGGCTCAATTCTACTGTATTCGCTGGCCAATATCGCCAACGGCTTTGTGCAAACCGTGGAGCAATACGGCTGGCTGCGCCTGATTGCGGGCATTGGGCTGGCCGGCGAGCTGGGCGCGGGCATCACGCTGGTGGCCGAAAGCCTGCCCAAGGAAAAGCGCGGCTACGGCACCATGATAGTGGCTACCGTGGGCGTGAGTGGCGCCATGGTGGCCTACCTGGTGGGCCAGCAGTTTGGCTGGCGCAACGCCTACTTCATCGGCGGCGGGCTGGGGCTGGCCCTACTGGCGCTGCGGGCCGGCGTGCTGGAATCGGGCATGTTTGAGAGCACAAAAAACACCAACGTGGCGCGCGGCAACTTCCTGAGCATCTTTACCGACGGTACGCGGTTTTACAAGTACCTGCGCTGCCTGCTGGTGGGCGTGCCGTTCTGGTTTCTGGTGGGTATTCTCATCACCCTAGCCCCCGAGTTTGGCAAGCAGTTCGGGCTCACGGGGCCGGTGACGGGCGGGCTGAGCATTTTCTGGTGCTACTTCGGCATCACGCTCGGCGATTTCACCAGCGGCGCCGTGAGCCAGTGGATGCGCAGCCGCACCCGCGCCCTCCGCATCTTTATCCTGGCCACGGCCAGTATGGTGGCCGTGTATCTCTTTGCCCTGCGAGGGGCTAGCCCGAATACATTTTACACGGTGTGCTTTTTGATTGGCTACGCCAGCGGCTTCTGGGCGCTGTTTGTGACGGTGGCGGCCGAGCAGTTTGGCACCAACCTGCGCTCCACGGTGGCCACCACTATTCCCAACTTTGCGCGCGGGGCCACGGTCATCATTGTGCCGCTGTTTCAGTACCTGAAGAGCCAGCCGGGGCTGGGCATGGTGGGCGGCGCGGCCATTATTGGGGTCGTTACGTTGGGGCTGGCCTTTTTCAGCGCCAGCACCCTGCCCGAAACCTATGCCAAGGACCTGGATTACGTGGAGTAAGCAAGTCCTTGAATACAAGCCAGCTGAACGGGCCGCTTCCTCCCGGAAGCGGCTTTTTTTGTGCGTCTGGCCGCGCCGTGGATACCTCAAGGGGGCTTTGTCGCTAAACAGGTATAGGTTTGCTTAATTACTATAGCTGCCGGCCTGTTTGGTGGCCGGTTGTTCCTGAAAGAGGCCGGGCAGCCAGATAAGGTTGATTAATACGCTCCTGAATAGGTAACAGCTAGCGGGTGCAGCTGCTTGGCGAGCGGTTGTGCGGGTTGAAAAGTGGCGAGGCGGGGTGGAAAGCCAGCTATAGCGAGTTAGCAAAACGATTGCATGCGCTCACCAGCCAGCCCCTTTGGGCTGCTACTTAGCCGAGCCAAGCACAGGCTCGGCGTTGGGGCTGGCCCCCTTTTCCTGCTTTCCCACTCGTTACACTCTACTTGATGTCCAAATCTCGCTACGCGCTAGCCCTTAGCGGCTTACTATTAGCTGGCTCGGCGGCCGCGCAGGTGGCCCCGCCGGCCCCTGCTAGCCCCGCGCCGCCGCCCGCGCCCCAGGCGCCGCCGCCCGCGCCGCCCGCGCCCACCAAGCCCGTGCCCTACGGCGCCGGCATGAAGTTCAACCTCTCGCCCGACGGCCAGAAGTACGTGCGCCTCATGGCCTGGACGCAGGTGTACGTGCGCTACAACGAGAACAACAGCGGCACGCTGCGCGGCCCCAACGAGCCCAAGAGCGACCAGCTAGACTTCGGCATCCGGCGCTCGCGCATGGTGCTGCTGGCCCAGCTCAGCCCGCGCTTTCTCATCTATACCCACCTGGGTATCAACAACCAGAACAACGTGAGCGGCGGCGTGGCGCCCACTACGGATGGCAAGAAGCCGCAATTCTTCATTCACGAGGCCGTGACGGAGTACAAGGTCAACAAGTACCTCAACCTGGGGGCCGGCCTGCACTACTACAACGGTATTTCGCGCATGAGCAGCGCCAGCACCACGAGCATCATGACGATGGACGTGCCGCTGACCAACTTCCCCACCATCGACGCCATCGACCAGTTTGCGCGCTGGCTTGGGGTCTACGCCAAGGGGCGCATCGGCAAATTTGATTACAAGCTTTCGATGAGCGACCCCTTCCTGACCAATCTGCCCACCAACCCCAACTACGTGGTGGGCGGCGTGCAAACCGGCAACCCGCTGGGGCTAGGGGTGAACTCGACGGTGGGCGGCATTACGACCAACACCGGCGTGAACGTGGCCCAGTACAACCCCCAAAACGACGGGCACGTGTACCAGGGCTACTTCAGCTACAACTTTCTGGAGCCCGAGGCCAACCTGCTGCCCTACACCCAGGGCACGTACCTGGGCGCCAAGAAGGTGCTGAGCATTGGGGCGGGCTTTATGTACAACCAGAACGGGATGTTCTCGCGCCAGAGCAGCAGTACGGTGAACCTCACCAACCTGGCCAGCGGCACTGACCTCTACGCCGCCGTGCCCACTACCAAGCACGACATCAAGCTGTTCGGGGCCGACGTATTCTACGATGCGCCGCTCGACACGGCCAAGCGCACGGCCGTGACCTTCTACGGCGTGTACTGGAACTACGACTTCGGGCCCAACTATGTGCGCTTTGTGGGAGCCGAAAACCCCGGCTACGGTGCCAGTGCCACCCGCGGCAACGCCGTGCCGCAGTCGGGCACCGGCGGCACCGTCTACGGCCAGCTCGGCTTCCTGATGGGCAAGAATACGCTGGGCAAAAAAGTGCGCTTGCAGCCCTACGTGGCCTACCTGCACAGCAACTACGAGGGCCTGCGCAACGCCGCCGGCGACGTGCAGGGCGTGAACATCTACGACGCGGGCCTCAACTTCTACATCGACGGCCACAACGCCAAGGTGACGCTCAACTACCGCGCCCGCCCCGACTTCAACATGACGACCGTGAACGGCGTGGGCGTGGCCGGCGACGTGACCCACCGCCCCGAAGTGACGCTGCAAACGCAGGTGTTCTTGTAGCCTAGCGCTCACTTATTCAACTACTTATTTTCCCACCCAATCTACTCATGGAACAAAGCCTGAACCCCAACGCCTACGGCGCGGCCGTAGATGCGCCGGCGGCGCACGACAACAACCAGGTCGATTCGAAAACCATCTGGCAGGTCATCACGGCCTCGTCGGTGGGCACGGTTATCGAGTGGTACGACTTTTACATTTTTGGCTCGCTGGCGGCCATTATCGGGCCGGTGCTGTTTGGGCAGTCCGGCGACCTCACCAAGTCGCTGCTCGGGGCGCTGGCCATTTTTGGGGCGGGCTTCGTGGTACGGCCGTTCGGGGCCGTATTCTTCGGCCGCATCGGCGACATGATTGGGCGCAAGTACACCTTCCTGGTCACGCTGCTCATCATGGGCGGGGCCACGTTTATTACGGGCCTCATCCCGAGCTACGATTCTATCGGCATCGCAGCCCCGGTTATCGTGGTCATTCTGCGCCTGTTGCAGGGCTTGGCCCTGGGCGGCGAGTACGGCGGCGCGGCCACTTATGTGGCTGAATATGCGCCGGATAAGCAGCGCGGCTACTACACCAGCTTCATTCAGATTACGGCCACCGGCGGGCTCATTCTCAGCATCACCGTCATCTTAATTACCCGCAAGCTGCTGGGCGAGCCCGCGTTTAAGGAGTGGGGCTGGCGCATTCCGTTCCTGCTCTCGGGCTTCCTGGTAATTGCCTCGTACTTCATCCGCAAGCGCCTGCACGAGTCGCCGCTGTTTGCCAAGGCCAAGGCCACCGGCACCACCAGCAAGAGCCCGCTGCGCGACTCGTTCGTGAACCCCGTCAACCGCCGCCTCGTGCTTATCGCCCTTTTCGGCGTCACGATGGGCCAGGGTGTTATTTTCTACACCAGCCAGTTTCAGGCTTTCACCTTCATGAATGCCACGCTCAAGCTCGACACCGTGCATTCGAGCATCATCATGGTGGTGTCGATGCTGCTGGCCACGCCGCTGTTCGTGTATTTTGGCTCGCTCTCCGACCGCATCGGGCGCAAGCGCATCATCATGACGGGCATGATTTGCGGCGCGCTGTTCACCATGCCGCTCTTCCACGGCCTGCAAGCCTTCGCCGGCCCCATTACCGAGGTAACGCCCGCCACCGTGGATGCCGCCGGCAAGGCCGTGCCCGCCGTCATGAAGGCCCTCAACCCCAACATTCCGGCCATGATTGCGCTCACCTTCTGCCTCGTGCTGTTCGTGACGATGGTCTACGGCCCCATCGCCGCCTACCTCGTCGAGCTGTTCCCGACCAGCGTGCGCTACACCTCGCTGTCGGTGCCCTATCACATTGGCAATGGCATCTTTGGCGGCTTTGTGCCCCTGGTGGCTACCTCCATTGGCGTGTGGGCGGCGGCCCAGCCGGCCGGCACGTTTGCCAATGAACACAAGAGCATTATCGGCCTCATTTATCCGGTAGTCATCGCGCTCATCTGCTTCTTCGTGGGCATGGCCCTGATGAAAGACACCCGCGATGTGAAGCTGATGGACAGCTGATAACTGACTGATTTGTAAGTAAAAACCCGTCAGGCAGCCCGCCGGGCGGGTTTTTGCCTTCTACCCACCCGCTAGCCTCGGTCATGAACCCCAACCCCAATCCAACCGACAGCAGCCAGCCGCGCGGCCAACGGCTGCTTTTCGTAGCCGGGCTGTTTGCGGTGCTGCTCAATTACCCCCTACTGGCCGCCTTCGACCGCGACGGGCGGGTAGCGGGCGTGCCGGTGCTGTATCTCTACGTGCTGCTTACCTGGCTGCTGCTGATTGGGATTACGGGCTGGCTCGTGCGAAAAGCCGGCTAGCCCTGCCCGCTTCACACAATTTTCTTAGTGCCCCGCGGAGCTTCGCGGTGGATTTTGTACAGTGAATAAGCTGCTCGTCATTGCGTTTTCGTTTGGGTATCTAGCCCTGCTTTTCGGCGTTGCCTACGCCGCCGAGCGGCGCTCGGCGGCGCGCAAAAGCCTGGTGGCCAACCCCTACGTGTACGCCCTGAGCATGGCCGTGTACTGCACGGCCTGGGCCTACTACGGCTCGGTGGGGCGGGCGGCGCACCAGGGGCTGAGCTTCGTGGGCATTTACCTGGGGCCGGGGCTGCTGGCGCCGGCGTGGTGGCTGGTGCTGCGCAAAATAATCCGGGTGTGCCGCCAGCAGCGCCTTACTTCGATTGCCGACTTCATCTCGGCCCGCTACGGCAAGAGCGCCAGCCTGGGGGCCCTCGCTACGGCGGTGTGCGTGCTCGGGGTGGTGCCTTACATTGCGCTGCAAATCAAGGCGATTGCCAGCTCGTTCGTGGTGCTGACGGGCGGCGGGCAGGGGGCCGGGGCTAGCGGGGCGGCGTTGTTTGCGGCGGGCGTGCTGGCCGTGTTTACGGTGCTGTTCGGGGTGCGCTCGGTCGAGGCCACCGAGCGGCACGAGGGCGTGGTGCTGGCCGTGGCCCTCGAAAGCTTAGTGAAGCTGCTGGCGTTTCTGCTACTAGGGGGCTTCGTCACGTTTGGGCTATTTGGGGGCTTTGCCGACTTGTTTAATCAGGCGGCGGCCGAGCCCGCGCTGCGGCAGCTCTTCACCTTCCGCAGCGCGGGCACCAGCGGGGCCGAGTGGCTCACGCTGCTTGTCCTTAGCATGTCGGCGGTGTTGCTGCTGCCGCGCCAGTTTCAGGTAGCCGTGGTCGAGAACGTGGACGAAAACCACCTGCGCAAGGCCATGTGGCTGTTTCCGCTCTACCTGCTCGTTATCAACGTGTTTGTGCTGCCCATTGCCTTTGGCGGCATGCTGCGGCTCGGCGGCCGGGGCCTCGATGCCGACACCTTTGTGCTGGCGCTGCCGCTGGCGGCGGGCCACCCGTGGCTAGCCCTGCTCACGTACCTGGGCGGGTTGTCGGCGGCCAGCAGCATGATTATCGTCGAAACCATTGCCCTGAGCGTGATGATGAGCAACCACCTGCTGATGCCCCTGCTGGTGCGCGTGCCGGCGGCCCGGCCCGAGGGCCAGCGGCGCTGGTTTGCCTACCTGGGCCGGGTAGCCCTCACGAGCCGGCGGCTGGCCGTGGTGCTGGTGCTGGCCCTGGCCTACGGCTACTACGCCGGGGTGGGCCGGCAGCTGCCGCTCGTCAATACCGGGCTGGTGTCGTTTGCGGCGGTGGCGCAGTTTCTGCCTGCCGTGCTGGGGGGGCTGTACTGGAAGGGCGGCACCCGGCGCGGCGCCACGCTGGGGCTGCTGGCGGGCTTTGCGGTGTGGTTTTTTACCCTGGTGGTGCCCACGCTGGTGGGGCCGGGGCGCCTGCCGGTGAGCGTGCTCAGCGACGGGGTGGGGGGGCTGGCCTGGCTGCGGCCGGGCGCGCTGTTTGGGCTCGATGGCCTTGATTATTTGTCGCACGGGCTGTTTTGGAGCTGGTTTTTCAACATCGGGCTCTACGTGGGCTTGTCGCTGGCCTGGCCCCCTACAGCGCTGGAGCTGCGCCAGGCCGACGTGTTTGTCGATGTATTTCGCCGCCGCAGCCTGGCCGAGGAAATTGCCGGCTGGCAAGGCCGCACGCCCCTGCCCGACGTGCGCGCGCTGCTGCTCGGCTTTCTGGGGAAGAAGCGCACCAACCAGGCCCTGCGCGCCTTCGCCGAGCGTTTTCCCGATGCCTTACCAACGACCGACCCCGGCGCCGCCGAACTGGCCGCCGGCAGCCCGGCGCCCATTCCGCCCGCCGACCCGCGCCTGCTCACTTATGCCGAAAAGCTGCTGGCCGGCACGCTAGGCCCGGCCTCGGCCCGCATGCTGCTGGCCTCGGTGGCGGGGGCCGAGCAAATCAGCTACGACAGTGTGGTGGGCATTCTCAAGGAAAGCCAGCAGCTGCTGGAGGCTAACCGCCAGCTGCAAAAGCAGCGTCGCCAGCTACAGCGCCTCACCGACGAGCTGCGCCAGGCCTACGACCAGCTGCAAGTGCTGGATATGCAGAAAGATGAGTTTCTCTACACCGTGACCCACGAGCTGCGCACGCCGCTCACCAGCATCCGGGCGCTGGCCGAAATTCTGGCCGATAACCCTGATTTAGAAGCAGAAGAGCGCGAGCGCTTCCAGCTCACCATCGGCCGTGAGGCCGAGCGCCTCACCCGCCTTATTTCCTTGGTGCTCGATTTGGAGAAGTTTGAGAGCGGCCAGGCCAGCCTGGAGCGCACACCGCTAGTGCTGGCCGAGGTGGTGCAGGAGGCCGCCGAGGCCGTGGCCCAGCTAGCCCGCGAGCGCGGCACCGAGCTGCGGGTGGAGGTGCCCGCCAGCCTGCCGCTGCTGCCCGCCGACCGCGACCGCCTGATGCAGGTGCTCATAAATCTGCTGTCCAACGCCATCAAGGCCACCGTGCCGGGGCGGCCGGGAAGCATTGCGGTGCTGGCCTGGCCCGCCGCCGACGCCCTGCTGCTGTGCGTGGAAGACAACGGCAAAGGCATTGCCCTGGCCGAGCAGCACCAGATATTCGACAAGTTTTTTCAGGCCCACCACCAAACCATGCGCAAGCCCGAAGGCTCGGGCCTGGGGCTAGCCATTACCAAAAAAATAGTGGAGCTGCACCAGGGCCGCATCTGGGTTGAGAGCGCTCCCGAGCAGGGCGCCCGCTTCTTTATCGAGCTGCCGCTGGCCGTGCCCGCGCGGGCGGCGGCTCCCTTTTCTTCCTCCTTTTCGCTATGACTACGCCCGCTATCTTACTGGTTGACGACGAGCCGAATATCGTCATGTCCTTGGAGTTTTTGATGCGTAAGAACGGCTACCAGGTGGGCATTGCCCGCAACGGCACCGAGGCCCTGGCCGCCATCGACCAGACGCCCTACGACCTCGTGCTGCTCGACGTGATGATGCCCGATGTGGACGGCTACCAGGTGTGCCGCCAGCTGCGCCAGCGCCCCGACCGCGCCGCCACCAAGGTCATCTTTCTCTCGGCCAAAAGCCAGCTCGCCGACGTACAAAAGGGCTACGAAGCGGGCGCCGACCTCTACATTCCCAAGCCCTTCAGCACCCGCCAGCTGATGCAGAAAGTGCGCGAGCTGCTGGGTGGCTAAATGCTGGACCCGTCTGTCATTATGAGCCTGCGAAGCAATGACGGACGGGGAAGACGACTTTCATTTTTTAATTCATCATTCTACATTCTCAATTCCCCAAAAATGTCTGCCATTCGCACGCGCACGCTGGAAGAGTACCACGCCGACTACACCCAATCTGTTGAAGACCCCGACGCCTTTTGGGCCGCCGCGGCCGAGCCTTTCACCTGGCGCAAAAAATGGGCTACCGTGCGCGGCGGCGAGTTTTCGCCGGCCGGCACCAGCACCTGGTACGCCGGGGCTAGCCTCAATATTACCGAGAACTGCCTCGACCGCCACCTTGAGCAGCGGGCCAACAAGCTCGCCATCATCTTCGAGCCCAACGACTCCAAAACGCGCCACCTGCGCCTCACCTACCGCGAGCTGCACGAGCAGGTGTGCCAGTTTGCCAACGTGCTGAAAAAGAACGGCGTGCGCAAGGGCGACCGCGTGGTGCTCTACGTGCCCATGATACCGCAGCTGGCCGTGGCGGTGCTGGCCTGCGCCCGCATCGGGGCGGTGCACTCGGTGGTGTTTGCCGGCTTTTCGGCCAGCGCCATTGCCGACCGCGTTAACGATGCCCAGGCCACGTGCGTCATCACGGCCGACGGCCTCAACCGGGGCGCCAAGCAGATTCCGGTGAAGAGCGTGGTGGATGAGGCACTGGCTAGCTGCCCCAGCGTGCAGCGTGTGATTGTGGTAGAGCACACCGGCTGGCCCGTGCAGTGGCAGGCCGGCCGCGACGTGTGGTACCACGACGAGGTGAAGGACGTCGAAAAAGACTGCCCCGCCGAGGAAATGCAGGCCGAAGACCCGCTGTTCATCCTCTACACCTCGGGCAGCACCGGCAAGCCCAAGGGCGTGGTGCACACCCAGGCCGGCTACATGGTGTGGGCCGACTATACCTTCCGCAACGTGTTCCAAATTGAGGAAAACGACGTGTACTGGTGCACCGCCGACATCGGCTGGGTTACGGGCCACACCTACGGCCTGTACGGGCCGCTGCTGGCGGGCAGCACCACGCTACTGTTTGAGGGCGTACCCACGTTTCCGTCGCCGGGCCGGTTTTGGGAAGTAATTGATAAACACCACGTCACGGTATTTTACACCGCGCCCACGGCCATCCGCTCGCTCATGGCCGCCCCCCTCGACCACGTGCTGGCCTACTCGCTCAGCAGCCTGCGCGTGCTAGGGTCGGTGGGTGAGCCCATCAACGAAGAGGCCTGGCACTGGTACCACCAGCATGTGGGCAAAGGCCGCTGCCCCATCGTGGACACGTGGTGGCAAACCGAAACCGGCGGCATCATGATTTCGGCGCTGGCCGGCATCACGCCCAGCGTGCCCGCCCGGGCCGGCCTGCCGCTGCCCGGCGTGCAGCCCGTACTGCTCAACCAGGACGGCACCGAGATTGAGGGCAACGACCAGGAGGGCTACCTGGCGATAAAGGCGAGCTGGCCGGGCGTCATTCGCACCACCTGGGGCGACCACGAGCGCTGCCGCCAGACGTACTTCCAGCCTTACCCGGGCTACTACTTCACCGGCGACGGCGCCCGGCGCGACGAAAACGGCCTCTACCGCATTATCGGCCGCGTCGACGACGTAATAAACGTGAGCGGCCACCGCTTCGGCACCGCCGAAATCGAGAATGCCATCAACCAGAGCGAACACGTGGTGGAAAGCGCCGTGGTAGGCTATCCGCACGATGTGAAGGGGCAGGGCATCTACGCCTACGTTATTTGCCAAAACGGCGTGCCCACTTCCGATATCGACGTGCAGCGCACCGAGGCCAGCATCATCGAAGCCGTGGTGGCCGCTATCGGCCGCATCGCCAAGCCCGATAAGATTCAGCTGGTGAGCGGCCTGCCCAAAACCCGCTCGGGCAAAATCATGCGCCGCATCCTGCGCAAGGTGGCCGAGGGCGAAACGTCGAACCTCGGCGATACGACGACCTTGCTCGACCCGCTGATTGTGGATGAGATTGTGGCGGGCAAAAAGTAAAAAAAGAAAAGGAAGCAAAAGGCCCCTGGCGATACCTATCGCCAGGGGCCTTTTGCTTAGCTGAGGCTCAGCTACTTGCTGGCAGTCGCCAGGCGAGGGGTATGCTCACTAAACCGGGCTTTAAACCAGGGCTGGATTTTCATTTCCAATACGTAGCCGGTGAGTAGCACCAGCATAACGTCGAGGGCCAGGCGCACACTGAACGTAAAGCCGGAGCCGCTGAACGTGGTAAAGCGCGAGAGAAAAACGCTGATGGGAAAGTGAATTACGTAAATCCCGTAGGAGATGCCGCCTAGCTTCAGCAGCGACACTGGCAACGGGGCAGCCTGCTCGTTCTTATGCTGGTTCCTGGTAAATAGCAGAATTACGCTTCCTATAAGGAAAAAGAACATTGGAAAAATGAATGGCTCCAGCTTAGCAGGGTCTGCCTTGTATTTCAAGAATAAATGGGCGCTGTAAGCAAAATTCAGAAAGAGCAAGGGCAGCAAAACGAATACGTCGCCGCGCAGCTTATGATTGGCAAAGCGCAAGAATAAATAAAAGTAAAATGGCCACTCAAACAGGTCGACAAATGATATATATAGCCCGCTGGTGGGGAGAAAATTGATATGCAGGCGCTTATCCAGCGCATCGGTAATTGAAAAAAATGGATTCAGCGACTCGTAGCTGAAAAACAAACACAGTAAGGCTATCAGAAACCAGCGCGAGGAGTATTGCTTTGCGAAAAGGGAAGACTGTGCCAGCCATAACCCGCTTGACCAGAATACAAACCCAAAGCAATAGGAGCTGAGAAGCGGCATTGGAAACAGTAGCCTGCTGGCAAGCCCCAGCAGCAAGGATAGCAGGCACACGCGGCCGGGGCTGATGCTGAAATAAGATACGGGAATGAAGAGAAGA
Source organism: Hymenobacter cheonanensis (assembly GCF_030581075.1). Lineage (GTDB taxonomy): Bacteria > Bacteroidota > Bacteroidia > Cytophagales > Hymenobacteraceae > Hymenobacter. The sequence continues at coordinate 202,654 of NZ_JAUQSW010000006.1, read as the reverse complement.
TAAAATAGAACCTCGCTATTTAAAGACCACAGGGGCATGTTTTCTGATATCACCGGGATAACAGAATCTTGTAAAAATAGCACGTGCCCTAATAGGGTAAAAGCAGAATACTTAAAACCGGCAACTGCCGCGGCAATAAATAAGCTTATCAGGTATATGGGATATAGCCTGACCAGCCGCTTGCGCAAATAGGAAAGAATGGTGTGGCGGGTGAGCGCTTTCGTATTGGTTAGGCCTATAACGTACCCTGACAGAATAAAAAAAATCAATACGCTGGAATGGCCCGGTAAAAGCTTTTGCCATATACTGCCGGGGGTATAAGCGGGGTCCAAGCTGGCAGGCACCACAAGTGCGTGAAAGACGACAACGATAAGGGCCGCGCATCCACGTAAGGCTTCCAGATTAAATTCAAACTGTCGCCGGGCAGTGGGTTGGGGAAAGGGGGCAGAAAGCGGGAGCGTGTTCAAAGAAAGTAATGTTAGTGGTCAGTAGTAATTGCCGGCAGCACCGTGCCGCTCACCTCGCCCAGCCCGATGCGCACGCCGTTCTTCTCGGCGTAGCCGCGCAGGATAACCGTGTCGCCATCGCGCAAAAAGCCCAGCTGCACGCCGCCCGGCAGGTTCAGCGGCTGGGTGCCGCGCTGCGTAAGCTCCAGCAGGGAGCCTAGCGAGCCGGATGTGGGCCCGCTGATGGTGCCCGAGGCGTAGAGGTCGCCCGCGTCGAGCGGGCAGCCGTTGCTGGCGTGGTGGGCCAGCTGCTGGGCCATGCTCCAGTACAAATATTTCGTGCTGGTGTGGCTGATAACGAGCGGGGCCGCCGTGGCGCCGGCGGGCTGAATGAGTACTTCGAGCTGAACGTCAAAATGCTGCTCGCCAGTAGCTTGCAGGTAGGGCAGGGGCTGCGGCTCCTGCGCCGGGCCGGCCACCCGGAAGGGCTCCAGCGCATCGAGCGTGACCACCCAGGGCGACACGCTGCTGGCGAAGCTCTTACCCAAAAACGGCCCTAGCGGCTGGTACTCCCAGCTCTGGATATCGCGGGCGCTCCAGTCATTGAACAGCACGAGGCCAAAAATGTGGCTCTCGGCCTCGGCCAGGGGCACCGTGCTGCCCTGCGCGGTGCCCCGGCCCACGATGAAAGCCGTTTCCAGCTCAAAATCGAGCTGCTGGGTGGGGCCGAAAACCGGTGTTTCCCGGCCGGCCGGGCGGCACTGCCCACTAGGCCGGCGCACGGGCGTGCCGCTGGCCACGATGGAGTTGGCCCGGCCGTGGTAGGCAATGGGCAGGTGCCGCCAATTGGGCAGCAGTGGGTTATCGGGCCGGAACATGGCGCCCACGTTGGTAGCGTGCTCCAGGCTGCTGTAAAAATCGACGTAGTTGGTGGGCTTCACCGGGCGCAGCAGGGTCACGTCGCGCTGGCGCAGCAGGCAGGTGCGGATGGCCAGCTCGTTGTCGCGCAGGCTGGGATTATCGTGGCGCAGCAGCTCGCTCACGCGCTCGCGCACGGCCCGCCACGCCGCCGGCCCCAGCCGCAAAAACGCATTCAGCGAGCGCCGCCGAAACACCTTGGGCAGCGCCGCACCCAGCGCCGGCACGTCCTCGGCAATGCTGTCGAAATAGCCTAGCTGCGCGCACTCGTACAAATCGAGGGCGTAGCCGCCGATGGCCACCGCCAGGCGCGGGCCCCACTCGGGCACCTCCATTACCCCGAAGGGCAGGTTCTGAATCGGAAAGTCGTCGGTGGGCCGGATGTCAATCCAGGAGCGCAGGCTAGGGTCGTTGGCGGGCGAAGCGGGCATAGGCAAAAGGCGGGGCGGGGGTGGGGTGGTATAAAAAAACGTTTGTCATACTGAGCTTGCCGAAGCATCTCGCCCGCACCGCCAGGGTACTAACCTAACGATTGGGGCGAGATGCTTCGGCAAGCTCAGCATGACAAACGATGGAGAAGATTACTTTTTTAAGAAGCTAGCGGGCCTCTACGGCCGTGATTTCGGGCACGGCCTTGCGCACGGTGTCTTCGAGGCCCGCACGGGTCATCGGCGACATGGGGCAGGCGCCGCAGGCGCCTTCCCACTCCAGCTTCAGTACGCCGGCGTCGGTGATTTCGGCCACGCGCACGTTGCCGCCATCCGTGGCCAGGTAAGGACGCAGAGAATCAAGGGCTTGCTCGACGCGGGACAAAACAGAATCCATTTTCAATCAATTAACGGTTAGCAATGTGCCAGAAACAGGCTAAAGCAGTAAAATGTGCGCTGCGGGCCGCCCTGCAACAGGCCGGCCGCCGGGCGCTACTTAGCGGTTCATCTGCACAACGGAAGTTTTAGGGGCAACGTTGTTGCGAATACTCACCTGGCGGGCCAGGCTCTCGGCCAGGTCTCGGAAGGTGGCCGCCGCCGGCGAATTTACATCAGCCAGCACGGCCGGGCGGCCATCGTCGCCGGCCTCGCGCACCGCCTGTATCAGCGGCAGCTGCCCGAGCAGCGGCACGTCGTGCTTGGCGGCCAGGCGCTGCCCGCCGCCCTCGCCAAAGATATAGTATTTATTTTCAGGCAATTCGGCGGGTGTAAACCAGGCCATGTTCTCGATAATGCCCAGCACCGGCACGTTGATTTGCGGCTGGCGGAACATCTGCAAGCCCTTCTGCGCGTCCATCAGGGCCACGGGCTGCGGCGTGGTCACGATGATGGCGCCGGTCACGGGCACGGTTTGCACCATGGTAAGGTGAATGTCGGAGGTGCCGGGCGGCAAATCGAGCAGCAAGTAATCAAGCTCGCCCCAGTCTACCTCCGTAATAAACTGCTTGAGCGCCGACGAGGCCATCGGCCCGCGCCACACAATGGCGTGCTCGCTAGGGGCCAGGAAGCCGATACTCATCAGCTTAACCCCGTATTTGATGATGGGCTCGATGAGGTTTTTGCCGGCCGGCGACTGGTATACGTGCGGCCGGGCGTCTTCCACGCCAAACATGGTGGGCATGCTCGGGCCCGAAATATCGGCGTCGATGAGGCCCACCTTGGCGCCGGCAGCGGCCAGGGCCACGGCCAGGTTGGCCGTGACGGTGCTTTTGCCCACGCCGCCCTTGCCCGAAGCAATGGCGATGATGTTCTTCACGCCGGGCAAGATAGTGTTGTTGTTGCGCATGGTGGTCACGCGCGAGGTCATCTGAATCACCACGTTGGCGTCTTTGTCCACCATCGTGTGCACGGCCCGCTCGCAGGCATCGTGGATAAGCTGCTTGAGCGGGCAGGCGGGCGTAGTGAGCACCACCGTGAACGACACCGTGCGGCCCTCCACCACAATGTCTTCCACCATGTTAAGCGTAATCAAATCCTGGCCCAAATCGGGCTCTTCCACGAAGCTCAGGGCGTGGCGGACGGCGTCTATCGTTATCTCAGGCATATGCAATTGCGCCGCTAGGGGCGTAGCTGCAAAGATAACCCGGCGGGCGGGGGATGGGTTTCTGCGGGCCGGTATAATCGGGGCAGCGGAGCCTAGCAGGGCGTCCAGTACTCAAACTTGGTGAGCCGGCCGTGGCTGAACCAGAAAATGGCGCCGTCGTCGTGGTCGGAATGGACGGATACGGCTTCCTGGCCCTGGGGCATCTCGGCAGTTTTAATCTTCTCGGGGTGGGTGCCGGGGCCGAAGAGGCGCTGCAAGTCGGCCACCGTAGTGCGGTCGCTGAGCGCGTGGCGGCCATACGTCAGCGCCGGGCCTTTCGGAACAAAATACACGTACTGAATGGCATAGCCTACTTTATTGTTGCCAATAAACCGGGCGTGCGGGTAGCGCAGCTGGTAAAACTTCTGCCCCTGCTCTTGGCTCGAATAAGCGCCGCACTCGTAGTGGGGCGCCACCACGGCCCGGGGCTGGCCCAGGCGCTGCTGCACTTGGCTACGGCTCGAAGTGAAGGCCAACTGATTCAGCCGCAGCTTGCTGAAGTCGATTTGGCCCGTGGGCGCGGCGGCCGGGGCCGCGCCCCAGGTTGCCAGGGCTAGGGCGCTGCAAAGAAGGTTAAGCATCGGGGGCGGGCGTTAAGGAACGGCGGCAATATAGGGAGGAGGCCAGCTACCAAGGCTGCCGGGCGGGCGGGGGCGGGGCCGCCACCCGCGCCGGGCCGGAATTGGATTGCCGAAAGCCGTCCTAAATTTGTAGGGAGGCCAGCTGCCTTTTTTGGTAGAAGCTGGCGGTTAGTATTCGCATGAGTTCCCCTAAAAAGCCGGCGCCCGGCGCTACCCCACCCGCCGTTTCGATGGCCGACCTGGCCCGCGAGCTGGGCGTATCGATGACGACTATTTCGCGCGCGCTCAGCGACCACCACAGCATTGGGGCGGCCACCAAGCAGCGCGTGCTCAAGCTAGCCAAAAAGCTTAATTACCAGCCCAACCACCTGGCCGCCGCCCTGCGCAAAGGCCAGAGCCGGCTGCTGGGCGTGGTGGTGCCTTACATCGAGGGCAAGTTTTTTCCGTCCGTCATTCAGGGCATCGAAACGGCGGCCAGCAAGGCCGGCTTCAGCGTCATCGTGTGCCAGTCGCACGAAGACGTGCAGCTCGAGCGCCGCAACGTGGAGACGCTGCTCAACGCCCAGGTGGCGGGCGTGCTCGTGTCGCTGGCCCGCAACACTCAGGATTATCACCATTTTGATAAGGTGCGGGGCCGGGGCGTGCCGCTGGTGTTCTTCGACCGCATTCCGGCCACCGAACAGGTAAACTCGGTGGTGCTTAACGACCGCGAGGGCGCCTTTCAGGCCACCCGCCACCTGCTGGAGCAGGGCTGCCGCCGCATTGCCCACCTGGCGGGCCCGCAGCACCTCAATATTTACCAGCACCGCCGCCAGGGCTACCTCGACGCACTGGCCGCCTACGGCCTGGCCCCCGAGGAGGCACTGATTATCACCTCCGACATGACGACCGAGGACGGCGCCCAGGCCACGCGCCAGCTGCTAGCCCTGCCCAACCCGATTGATGCCATCTTCGCGGCCGGCGACTCGGCCATCCTCGGCGCGCTCCAGGTGCTGAAGGCCCAGGGCATTCGGGTACCGCAGGATATTGCCCTGGCCGGCTTCAGCAACGAGGGCTTCACGGCCATCACCGAGCCCCGCCTCACCTCCGTGGACCAGCGCTGCGAGGAAATGGGCCAGGCCGCCGTGCGCCTGTTTTTGGAGCTGGCCGCCGCGCCCGATGCGCCTTTTATGCAGCGCCAGGTGGTGCTCCAGCCCGAGCTGTTCGTGCGCGAGTCGTCGCAGCAGGGCGCCGGCGAATAGGCCAGCTAGCCCGGCCTATGGGCTAGCGTGGGGGCCTAGTGGGCGGCCGGCGCGGTTTTGTCCCGATACGTGACCCGAAACAGCCGCCCCCGCTCGTTGCTAAAGAGCAGGGCGTTGTTTTTTAGATAAACTACGCCCTCGGCCTGGCCCGTGGTCGGCAGCCGGCGATACGCCTTGGCCTGCTGAAAAAGCCGGGAGCCGGGCGGGCCGTCAAACAAAAACAGCCCGCCGTAGCCCAGCAGCGCCACCTGGCGGCCATCGGGCCGCAGGGCCGCGCCCGTCACGAGGGTGCGCAGCCGCAGGCTGTCGCGCAGTACCGCCACGTAGCGGCCGGGCCGCGCGGGCACCGTGTAGTAGCGCGTGCGGTGCATCCGGCTGCGGTCTTTGGTAAAGAGGTGCAGGGTGTCGTTATAAAACACCATCGCCTCGCAGTCGAAGTGCCGCCGGGCCGGGGGCGGCGGAAACGCCGTCTGGTCGGGGTAGCGGAAGGCGATGGTATCGACCCGCGCCCCACCCGCGCCGGGGGTGATGCGATAAATAGCCAAATCGCGCCGGTCGTTGCGATTGTTGCCAAAGTCGCCGATGTAGAAGCGCCCGGCCGGGTCGCGGGCCAATTCTTCCCAGTCATGGTTCGCCAACGGGGCCAGCGGCAGCACGCCGCATAGGCGCCCGGCCAGGCTCGCCAGGTAGAGCGTGGCCGGGGTGCCGCCGTCGCCGTGGGTCCACACCAGCCCGGCCGAGTCGCCCCGCGCTAGCCCCGAGCTTTCCCGGATGGGGGCGGGCAGGCGGGCTAGCCGCGCCACCCGGTAGTGCCGCTGGCGAGCAAAGCGCCCGTGGCCATCGTTGGGCGGCCGGCCCGCCAGCAGCGCGTGCAGAAACACGAGCACCGGGAAGAGGTGGTCGCGCACCAGGTAGAGCATAATTATCTATCTTCTTTCATTACCCTCATAATCGTACTCTTCCAAGGTTCAACCGATAATTACTTCCCTGACAAAATCTAGAAAGCTGTCATTAGTAATAACCGGCGGGTCATCCTCTGTATAGGGATAGTTTGAAACCCAAAAGACGACTGGGCTTGACTGTTCGTCAGCGCTTTCAAAACGAGTATCAAAGCAATAAAAATTACCGCCGCCATCGCCACTAAATGGAATCAGATAAGAGGGCTGAGGATAGAAAACGTCAGTATGCTCTCGTTGATAAACACTTTCCAGCGAAGGGGACGAAGTCTTGCCATGAAGACCATAAACTTCGGCTCCCATGACGCTAAAGCCGTTTATCTGAGCGATAGTGAGCTTGTAGTCATTAGGTAACACGAAATCATGCTCGCGTTCAAATTGAGTAACTAGCTGTGAATTGACTGCTGTTCCTAACTCAGCAATGTCGGGTGAAAACCTGCGAAGCTCTGCAACTAGAAAATCAACTTCTTCCATAATTACAAAGCTTCACTTGATTTCAAACATTATGCATTATGGCACAGCAAGAGTCTACCCCACGCCCAGCCGATTCCGGCGCCACGCCGAGGCGGGCGCGCCCGCCGCTTCGCCCGTGGCCGCGGGGCTAGCGGGCTGCTTCTCACTCATGAGCATGGCCACCAGGGCGGCGGCTACCTGGGCGGTGCCCTCGTCGGGGGTGGTGGGGGCTAGCACGGCGGGGCTGAAGTGGTCGCGCACGAAATTCGTGTCGAAGTTGCCGCTCACGAAGGCCGGGTGCTTGAGCACGAAGGTGCCGAAGGGCAGCGTCGTTTCGATGCCCGTAATCTGGTACTCGGCAATGGCGCGCAGCATGCGGGCGATGGCTTCTTCCCGGTTGGCGCCAAACGTTACCAGCTTGGCAATCATGGGGTCGTAGTAAATCGGAATGTCCATGCCCTGCTCAAAGCCGTCGTCCACGCGCACGCCGGGGCCCTGGGGGCGCACGTAGGTGGCTAGCCGGCCGATGTCGGGCAGGAAGTTGTTCTGCGGGTCTTCGGCGTACACGCGCAGCTCCAGGGCGTGGCCCGTAATAGTCAGGTCTTCCTGGCGGAAGGGCAGGGGCTGGCCCTCGGCCACCCGAATTTGCTCCTTCACCAGGTCGAGGCCCGTAATCTGCTCGGTCACGGGGTGTTCGACTTGCAGGCGGGTGTTCATTTCGAGAAAGTAGAAGCGGTGCTGGTCGTCGAGCAAAAACTCGACCGTGCCGGCGCCCGCGTACTGGCAGGCCCTAGCCACGTCCACGGCGCAGCGACCCATTTCGGCGCGCAGCTCGGGCGTGAGTACCGACGACGGCGCTTCCTCAATCACCTTCTGGTGGCGGCGCTGAATCGAGCACTCGCGCTCGAAGAGGTGCACGATGTTGCCGTGCTCGTCGCCCAATACCTGAATCTCGATGTGGCGCGGCCCGGTCACGAATTTCTCGATAAACACCGCCCCATCGCCAAACGCCGACACGGCCTCGTTGATGGCCAGCTGCATCTGCTCCTCAAACTCGCTGGCCACGTGCACCAGGCGCATGCCCTTGCCGCCGCCGCCGGCCGAGGCTTTAATGAGGATGGGAAAACCCACCTCCTGGGCAATCTGCTTGGCGGCCTCCACGTCGGAAATGGCCTCGTCGGTGCCCGGCACTAAGGGGATGTTGTAGGCTTTCACGGCCTGCTTGGCCGAGAGCTTGTCGCCCATCAGCTCCATCGCCTCGGGGCTGGGGCCCACAAAAATGAGTCCCGCCTCGCGCACGGCGCGGGCAAAGCCGGCATTTTCGGAGAGGAAGCCGTAGCCGGGGTGAATGGCATCGACGCCCAGCTCGTGGCAGATTTCAATGATTTTATCGCCCCGCAGGTAGCTGTCTTTAGACGCCGGCGGGCCCACGCACACGGCCTCATCGGCGTAGCGCACGTGGGGCGAGAGGCGGTCGGCCTCCGAGTAGATGGCCACCGTGGCGATGCCCATTTCTTTGGCCGAGCGCAGCACGCGCAAAGCAATTTCGCCGCGATTGGCAACCAGGAGTTTCGCTATTTTTTTCATGCGGGGTGGGCTTGTAAAGCGGAGGGGCACTCCGTTTATAGTAGGGCAGGTGAGGCAGGCCGAAATGGCGAAGCCAGCCGTTTTACCGCACAAAGAAAACCTTAATCCGCTACCTTGGTAATAAAGAGCTGCTGGCTGGCCCGCCGCCACGCCCAAATTATGTACAAAAGCTGAGCGCGGGCTATCTTTGCCGTTTAACAGTTTTGCTGCGCGAGCCGGTCGGGTTCGCTTGCCCTGCTCTCCCAACTTATTCCCCCAAGTTTTCAGTGGATATTTTCGACCGCGTTTCGGCCAATCGGGGCCCACTAGGCTCGCACTCTCACTACGCCCACGGCTACTTCACGTTTCCCAAGCTCGAAGGCGAGATTAAGCCCCGCATGATTTTTCGCGGGAAGGAAGTGCTCACCTGGAGCCTGAATAATTACCTGGGCCTGGCCAACCACCCCGAAGTGCGGCAGGCCGACATCGACGGCGCTTCCGAGTACGGCATGGCCTACCCCATGGGCGCCCGCATCATGAGCGGCAACTCGACCCTGCACGAGCAGCTCGAAAACGAGCTGGCCGACTTCGTGCACAAGCCTGCGGCGCTGCTGCTCAACTTCGGCTACCAGGGTGTGGTCAGCATTATTGATGCCCTCGTGAGCCGCCACGACGCCATCGTGTACGACGCCGAGTCGCACGCCTGCATCATCGACGGCGTGCGCCTGCACCAGGGCAAGCGCTTCGTATTTCCGCACAACGACATCGAGAGCCTCGAAAAGCAATTGGAGCGCGCCAAGCGCCTCACCGACGAAACCGGCGGTGGTATTCTGGTGATTACCGAGGGCATGTTTGGCATGTCGGGCAACCTCGGCAAGCTGCGCGAAATTGTAAAACTCAAGGAAAAATTCAACTTCCGCATCTTCGTCGATGATGCCCACGGCTTCGGTACGCTAGGGCCCACGGGGGCCGGCACGGCCGAGCATTTGGGCGTTACGGAGGGCGTAGACCTGATTTTTTACACCTTCGCCAAGAGCATGGCCAGCATTGGCGCGTTCGTGGCCGGCCAGGAGGGCGTGATTGAATATTTGCGCTACAACATGCGCAGCCAGATTTTCGCCAAATCGCTGCCCATGCCGCTCGTAATAGGCGCCCTCAAGCGCCTGGAGCTGATTCGCAACCACCCCGAATACCGCGAAAACCTCTGGACCATCGTGCGCGCCCTGCAAAGCGGCCTGCGCGAAAAAGGCTTTAATATCGGTACCACCGAGTCGCCGGTTACGCCGGTGTTCCTCAACGGCCAAATCCCCGATGCTACGGCCCTAACCTTCGATTTGCGTGAGAATCACGGCCTTTTCTGCTCTATTGTGGTCTACCCCGTGGTACCCAAGGGCGTAATTATGCTGCGCCTCATCCCCACGGCCGTGCACACGCTGGATGACGTGGCCCAGACTATCACGGCCTTCGAAGCCATCGCCACTAAGCTCGACAAAGGGCTCTACAGCAAGCAGTCGGCTACTGCCTAAGTTACTGGCCACTAGCTGCCCTACAACCCGCGCGCCGGCTGCCTGCAAAGGTAGCCGGCGCGCCTGTTTTTGTACAATACCAAGGCTGCTAGCGGGAAGTATCTTCATTAAAAAAGCATTTTTAGTGAAAAAAGGCCCCTGCGAGGCCAGAAATGCGGTTTTGAAAAAAACCTGGAAAACTTGCCTGCGTAGAAAGTGCCTGTATATTAGGGCCGCGTAAGCACAATTCCCCTTTTTCTCACCCAATTTCCAACCACCGTTCATGGCTAACCCTTTCAACCAACTCAAGGACCTAATCAACTCGCTGGAAGACGACTTCGAAAAGTCGTACGACAAAAACAATGCGGCCGCCGGCACCCGCGTGCGCAAGGGCATGCAGGACCTGAAAAACCACGCCCAGGCCATCCGCCTGGAAGTGCAGAACATGAAGAACTCGTCGAAGGATGGGGCTGCTGCCCCGGCTGCCAAAGCCGCTCCGGCCGCTAAGAAAGCCGCTCCGGCCGCCGCCAAGAAAGCTGCTCCGGCTGCGAAGAAAAAATAGGTGGTCTGAGCCACGGAGTACGCGGGTTTTTCCAAGCACGCGGATTTTGTGGAAGAACTATTGAATACAAGAGCGCCCCGCTAGCCTAGCTAGCGGGGCGCTCTTGCGTATGGTAGCCTGGGCTTCTGTAAGTAGTAAGTTAAACGTTGGTCATGCAGAGCGTAGCGAAGCATCTCGCGTAGTGCAGTAAACCAAACGGTCGCTAACGTCAGCACGCGAGATGCTTCGCTGCGCTCTGCATGACCAACGTCTTTACTACCACCTGTGGATTCTAGCTGAGTTCGACCAGGAAGTAGTTTTTGCCTTTCTTCACCACCAGATACTTATCGAGCAGCAGGGGCAGCTCGGCCACCGGCGTATCGGCTGAGGTTGCTTTCTGGCCGTTCAGGCTGAGGCCGTTGGCTTGCACCAGCTTGCGGGCCTCGCCACGCGAGGGCAGAATTTTCTTGTCGGTAGCCTCGCTCAGCAGCACGGCCAGCGGCTGGGCCAGCGCCTCGGCGCGGGGCACGCGCAGGTGCGGCACGCCGGCAAACACATCGAGCAGCGTAGCCTCGTCGAGGCTGGCCAGGTCGCCGCCGCCAAACAGCACCTGCGACGCCGACACTGCTGCCTCGTAGGCCGCCTCGGAGTGCACCCGGATGGTAACCTCCTTAGCCAGCGCCTTTTGCAGCGTGCGCAGGTGCGGGGCTTGGGCGTGCTCAGCTTCGAGGGCCTCGATTGCGGGCTGGCTCAGCAGGGTAAACACCCGGATAAGGCGCGGGGCGTCCTCATCCTTGCTATTAAGGAAAAACTGGTAAAACTGGTAGGGCGAGGTCAGGGCCGGGTCGAGCCACACGGTGCCGGTTTCGCTCTTGCCGTACTTGGTGCCGTCGGCCTTGGTGATGAGCTGGCCGGTGAGGGCGTAGGCTTTGCCCTGGCCATCGGTAAGGCGGCGGATAAGCTCGGTGCCCGTTGTGATGTTGCCCCACTGGTCGCTAGCGCCCATTTGCAGGGTGCAGCCCAGGTTTTGGTAGAGGTGAAAAAAGTCGTAGCCCTGCAAGAGCTGGTAGCTGAACTCGGTGTAGCTGATGCCCTCGGTGCCGCTGTCCTCGTTGCCGCCGATGCGGCGCTTCACCGAGTCCTTGGCCATCATGTAGTTCACCGTCAGGTGCTTGCCTACATCGCGCAGAAAGCCCAGGAAGCTGAAGTCCTTGAACCAGTCGTAATTATTAACGAGCACCGCGCCGGTGGGCGAGTCGTTGAACTCCAGAAATTTTTCGAGCTGCGCCCGGATGCCAGCCTGGTTGGCGCGCAGGGTGGTTTCGTCGAGCAGGTTGCGCTCGGCGCTCTTGCCGCTAGGGTCGCCAATCATGCCGGTGGCGCCGCCCACCAGCGCCACCGGGCGGTGGCCGGCGCGCTGCAAGTGCACCAGCAGCATGATGGTAGCCAGGTTGCCGATGTGCAGCGAGGCCGCCGTGGGGTCGAAGCCGATGTAGCCCGACACGGGCGCGGCGCCGGCCAGGTGCTCGGCGGTGCCGGGCATGGCATCGTGGTACATGCCACGCCATTTCAGCTCGGCCAGCAAATCGGTAGGAGAGGACGAAGAGTTGATTTCAGAAGACATACGCAAAAGCACGGCGGCATAAAGCCGCCCTAAAACAGTGGGCAAAGGTAGCCGGGCGGTAGCTTTGTAGGGTGCGGGGCCGGCCCCCGCCCAGGCGTTTGTTTCGTTAGCCAAGCGCTGTTTACTGCCGGGCGGGGGCTAGCCCCGCACCTTACTATGCCAGTTTTAACCCCCGACGACATCCTTAAGCACGTGCAGCAGCGGCAGTTTCAGCCGGTGTATTTTTTGCAGGGCGAGGAGCCGTATTTTATTGATACCGTGGCCGACGCGCTCGAAGCCTCAGTGCTGCCCGAAGGCGAGCGAAGCTTCAACCAAACGGTGCTGTATGGCAAGGATACCGACGCGGCGGGCATTCTGGGCCAGGCCAAGCGCTTCCCGATGATGAGCGACTACTCGGTGGTTATCGTGAAGGAGGCGCAGGCCGTGGCCGATTTAGAAAGCGAAAAGGCCTGGCCATTTCTCGAAGCCTACCTCAAAAACCCGCTCGCCAGTACCGTGCTGGTGCTGTGCTATAAGTACAAAACCCTCGACTCGCGCAAGAAACTGGGCAAGCTGCTGGCTGGCAAAGACGCGCCCGGCGTGGCCCTGATGACGAGCAAGAAGCTCTACGACAACCAGATACCGCAGTGGCTGACGGGCTACGTGCGCGGGCGCAAGCACCAAATAACCCCCGGCGCCACGGCCCTGCTGGCCGAGTACATCGGCGCCGACCTGAGCCGCCTGGCCAATGAAGTGAATAAGCTGCTGCTCAACGTGAAGGCCGGCCAGGCCATCGACGAAGACCTGGTGCAGCGCCTGGTGGGCATCAGCAAGGAATACAACATTTTTGAATTGCAGCGGGCCCTGGTGCAGCGCGACGTGCTGAAGGCCAACCGGATTCTCACGCACTTTGCTGCCAACCCTAAAGCCAACCCGCTCATCCCCAACCTGACGCTGCTCTTCAACTTCTTCACCCGGCTGCTAGCCCTGCACCAGGCGGGCAACAACCCTTCGGATGCCGACTTACAAAAGCTGGGCATCAATAAGTTTGCCCAGAAGGAGTATCAGCTGGCCCAGCGCCAGTTCAGCCCCGAGCGCACGATTGACCTTATTCACCTCATTCGCCGGGCCGATGCGCAGAGCAAGGGCATTGAAAGCGGCAGCATGGACGAGGGCGAAATTCTGCGCGAGCTGGTGTGGCTGATACTGCACCCGGTGCCGGTGGCGGCGGTGGGGTAACGCGGCCGGGGCCAGCCCCGTAAAAAGCCGGTATTCACCCTAACCGACCTTTCACTCATGAGCGATAATCAGCCCAGCGGCACCCTAGGGGGCCTAATTGCCGGCCTCTTCGGCAGCAGAACCAATGAAGACGGCACCACGAGCGGCCTTAAGTCGTCGCACAAGCTGCTGAGCGGCGCGCTGCTGGCCGCTGGCGCGGCTTACCTCTACAAGCGCAGCAAAGGCAAGCAGGCGGCCATCGGCAACAACTAGCCTTAGCCGGCCCCTAGCCACGAGCCCCGCCGAGCGCGCCAACCACCGGGCGCGCCCGGCGGGGCTTTTTTATCCGCGCTTTCAGGGGGAAGAAACTGCGGGGGCTATATGCCGGGTTTCTGTCGGCTTGCCGGCCGCAAATGGCAGGTAGTGAAGACTATGCTGCCTTTTAAACTGCCTGGGGCAATTTATTGAGGATGAAGAGATAGGAAGAGTTGCTAAAAACCCGGTGGTTAGCCAACGCCAGCCGCCGGCTTGCCGTAAAACAGCGTGTTTACACCCTCAGACTTCTAACCCGATGAACTTGCCCGAACCTATTTCCGACGCCGCCGACAAGGCCAAGGACCTCTATACTGAAACCGCCGACAAGGCTAAAGACCTGTACGGCACGGCCGCCGACAAGGCCAAAAGCCTCTACGACGAGGCTGCCGAGAAAAGCAAAGACCTGCTCGGCCACGTGCCCGACTCGGTAAAGGATGCCACCGATAAAACTGTGGGTGCCTATAACAAGCTGACGACCACCCAGAAAGTAGTGGGCGGCGCGCTGCTGGCCGCGGGCCTGGCCTACCTGGTAGCTCCGAAGAAAAAAGGTAAAGCCAAGCGCGCCAAAGCTGCGCTCGAGCGCTTACTACTCTTTGTAAATGACCGCATTGAGGGTTATAAGCGGGCCGTGGCCGAAACCAAGGACGCGCACCTGAAAAGCTACTACCAGAAGCTGGTGGGCCAAAGCCAGGATTTTTCTAAAACCCTCAACGACTACCTGACCAAGAAGGGTGGCGAGCGCGAAACCGGCACTACCCTCAAAGGCAAGCTGTACCGCAAGCTGATGGACGCCCAGGCCCTCGTAACGGCCCGCGACGAAAAAGCCATCCTGGCCGCCAACGTGTATGGCGAACAGTGGGCCATTAAAGCCTACAAAAAAGCCCTGCGCCGCAAAGCCCTCAAGGGCAACCTGCGCGAGGCGGTAGAAAAGCAGTATGCCGAATCGAAGAAAACCTATAAAAAGCTGAAGGAGCTGACCGCGCAAACCGCGTAGTAGCTGCCCTGGTAGCCGAAAAGCCCCGCCGGGCGGCCTAGCAATGGGCCGCGCCCGGCGGGGCTTTTTGCCAGGCCGCCCGGCCCGCGCCAGTGCACGGGCTAGCCCGGCCTATTGGCCGGCGGCACGGCGCAGCTCCTCATCGGCGCCGGCGGCGCGGCGGCGGGCGGCGGCCACCTTGCTGTTGCCGAAGCGGTAGGTGAGGGCCGCCGTGACAATGCGCGTATCGAGGCGCGAGTAGTAGGCTTCGGTGAAATTATCGTAGGTGGAGGTGACGCGGTTGGGCGTAGTGTAGAAGATATCGGCCACGTTCAGGCGAAACGTGCCCTGCTTGTTCCACAGGCTTTTTTGCACGCCCGCCGTCACCTGGCCGCGCGCCTGAATGACCTGAAAGCCGTAGACCTCGCGCGACTCGTAGAAGCCGTTGAGTTCGGCCGACCAGCCCTTGGGCAGCGTAAAGCTATTGTTGGCGGTGAGGTTGCAGGCCACCCGGCCGCGGTCGAGGTCGGTGCCGTTAAGCTCGCCCACGTAGCGGTTGTAGTACACCAGGGCGTTGGCGTAGAGCGCCCACCACTTGGTGAGGGTCAGCGGCGCCGTGAGGGTGAGCGTATAGAAGTGCCGGGTGCGCAGGTTTACGTTCTGGCTTACCACGAGCCGGCCGCCATCAGGGGCGGGCTGCACCACGTTTACAATTGGCAAATCGGTGCGCGAGTAGGCTAGCCCGGTGCTGAACTTCTGGCGGTAGGTATGGGTCAGCTCGAAGTTGTAGCTCGTGGAAGCCACCAGGTTAGGATTGCCGGCGAGGTACGATGTGGCGTCGATGTAAGTGCGCAAGGGGTTTATCTGCGCGTAGCTGGGGCGGTCGATGCGCCGGGCCAGGGCCAGGGCCAGCGTGTGCCGCTCGCTAAGCGTGCGCTCGACGAGCGCGCTCGGAAACAATTGTAAATAATGCTGCTCGCGCAGCGTAATTCCGGCCTGCTCGGCCAGGGTGTTGGTTTGCTCGGCGCGCAGGCCGGCTTGCAGGGTGGTGCGGGGCAGGGCGCCGCGCAGGCTGGCGTAGGCCGCGTTTACGTTTTCGTGGTAGCTGAACTGGCTGGAGATGTCGGGCCGCGGCGAGGTCACGCCATTCACCGTGCTGGTGAAGGCCACGTCATTGTCCGACACCACGCGGGTGGCTTTGGCGCCCACGTCGAGGCGGGTGCGGTGGGGCAGCGGCTGGCTGAAATCGACCTTCGCCGCCCCAATGCTGAGCGTGCTGCGCTGGTCGCCGCTGAGCAGGCTGCCGGGCTGGCCCGAGGTATCGAAATACACATCCTGGTCGAGCAGGCGCGTGAGGTGGTAGCGGGCATAGTCGGCATCGGCCGTGAGCGTGGCCGCGGCGGCCGAGTCGGCAAAGGCGTGGCGCAGGTTGAGGTTGGCGCTGCCGCTGGGCCGGCTGATGTCCTGCACGGTGCGGGCGTGGTAGCGGTCGGTGGGCGCGCCCTGCTCGTCAACTACTACCGTCTGGTTGGCAATGTTATTATTCGTCTGGCTAGCCAGCACGGAGGCCGACGCACCCAGCAGCGTGCGCTTGGTGAGGTTGAGGTCGAGGCCCACCTTGCCCGCGTGCGAGCGCAGGTGCGAGTGCTGGTCGTTGGCCAGCACCGTGCCGCCGGCCGGCAGCGCGGGCGTGGGCGCAAAGCGCCGGTCAAGGTCAATCCGCACAAAGTAGCGGCGGTCGGTGTAGGCGTAGTTGCCGTACAGGTTCAGGTTTTTGCGGCGGTGGTTGAGGGCCAGCCCGCCCGTAAACTTGCCCTGCTCGCTGTAGCCGTAGCTGGCGTTGGCAGTGCCGTTGGTGCCCAGGCGCTGGTCTTTTTTGAGGTTGATGGCGATAACGCCGGCGCCGCCCTGGGCATCGTAGCTGGCGGGCGGGTTGGTTATCAGTTCAAGGCTTTGCAGCTGCTCGGCGGGCAGGGAGCGCAGGTACTCGGCCAGGTCGCTGCCGGTGAGGGGCGTGCGCTTGCCGTCGATAACCACCAGCAGGCCCTGGCGGCCGCGCAGGCTCAGCTCGTTGCTGCTGCTCAGGCTCACGCCGGGCGAGCGCGCCAGCACGTCGAGCGTGGTGGCCCCCGATGCGAGCGGGCTGTCGGCGACATTTACCACGGTGCGGTCGGCCCGGCGCTCGTAGAGCG
Organism: Hymenobacter cheonanensis; assembly: GCF_030581075.1. Lineage (GTDB taxonomy): Bacteria > Bacteroidota > Bacteroidia > Cytophagales > Hymenobacteraceae > Hymenobacter. The sequence continues at coordinate 186,076 of NZ_JAUQSW010000006.1, read as the reverse complement.
GCTTGCGGCCCGTCACGGTTACTTCCTTCAGGGCCGTGGCCTGGCTGGGGGCCAGCCTGATAGCGGGCAGGGCCAGCCCCGCCGCGGGCAGCTCAAACGGGGCGCTCCAGTAACGGCCAAAGCCCACTTGCGCCACCGACACGCGGTAGCGCTGCCCAGTGGGCGCATCCAAGCGAAAAGCCCCCTGCGCGTCGCTGAATTCGGTTTTGACCACCACCGAATCGGCGGCGCGGTGCAGCGTAACGGTGGCAAACTCCACGGCCGCGCCGCCGGGGCCCGCCACGGTGCCCCGCACCACGGCGCGCGTTTGCGCGTGGCTGGCCAGCGGCACGGCCAGCACACCGACGGTCAATAACCCTCCTCCCCGATACAACCCAACCCCTAGCCGAAATAACGTAGCGCTTACGAGCATATAACAATAAAATAGCCAGGACGAAAGCAACTTGTACTAGCTTCTCTAGGCACCTGCTTAGGCACAACGGTTTGTGTTGTCCATAGCAGGGCGTAAAGATGCGCCGCCGCTGCCAATACTGTGCTATCCAAAACAGGAGGAAATAAAATTAGGCGGGTATTAGCAGCCTTAGGCAATGAATTGCAGCAAAATACTGATATCTTAGTAGGGCAAGTAGCGGGCGGCTAAATGCCCCGGCCGCACCCACAGGGTGGGTTGCCGCCGGGGCATTGGCTTGGGCCGCGGTGGGCTAGGGCCGGCTTTTCAGGCGCACGGCCCGAAACTCGGAGCCCGCCTTCCACTGCGGAAACGTGGTTTCGCTGGCCAGCTGCTGCCCGATGCGGAAGAGCAGGCGCGCATCCTGGGCCGCGCCGCGCAGGTCCCAGGTGGGGTTAAACTGGTCGGAGGGCTGGTGGTAATTTTTGGCCTCGAAGTCCTCGCGCTGCTTTTCGGCGAACGCTTTGCCGTGCAGGCGGCTCTCGAAGGCGCCGCTGGCGTAGAGCGCCGGCACGCCCACCTTGGCAAAGCTGAAGTGGTCGGAGCGGTAGAAGGAGCCCGTTTCGGGGTGCTGGTAAGCGATAACGTAGCGGTTCTGCTCTTTGGCGGCGGTGCGGGCGTAGTCATCCAGCTGCGACTGCCCGTAGCCCGTGATGGTGAGGTCGCGCATGGGCCCGAAGGCCAGCAGCTCGTCCATATTAATGTCGGCCACCGTGTTTTTGAGTGGGTACAGCGGATGCTGGGCGTAGTAATCGGACCCTAGCAGGCCCTGCTCTTCGCCCGTCACGGCCAGAAACACGATGCTGCGCTGCGGCTTCTCCCTGGCCTGCACAAAGCCGTTGGCAATGGCCAGCAGGCCGGCGCAGCCGCTGGCGTTGTCGAGCGCGCCGTTGTAAATGGAATCGCCGGCCACGGCTGGGCCAATGCCCAGGTGGTCCCAGTGGGCCGAGTAAATAATGTATTCCTGCGGCCGGGTGGTGCCGGGCAGCACAGCCACCACGTTCTTCGAGGTTTTGTAAGTGATTTTATTATGTAGCGTGGTTGTGAGGCTCAGGCCCAGGTCTTTCCCCTTAAAGCCGCGCTGGTTGGCAGCGGCGTAGAGGTCATCGTACTTCAGGCCGGCCGTCTCGAATAGTTTTTTGGCGGCGGCTAGGGTCATCCAGCCCTCCAAGGCCACTTTGCTGGCGCCGTGGTCGGGGGTGGTGGGGTGCAGCTTGGCGCCGCCATTGCTGCTCTGCACCACCGTCCAGGGGTAGGAGGCGGGCTTGGTATCATGAATGATAACGAGGCCGGTAGCACCGTGGCGGGCGGCTTCCTCGTATTTGTACATCCAGCGGCCGTAGTAGGTCATTTCGCGGCCCTTAAACATGGTGGTGTCGTTGCCCGCGTTGCCGGGGTCGTTGATGAGGACCACCACCGTTTTGCCCTTCACGTCGAGGCCGGCGTAGTCGTCCCACTTGTACTCGGGGGCCGTTACGCCGTAGCCGGCAAATACCAGCGGCGAGTTCTTGATTTCCACCGTCGGCTTTTCGCGCTCGGTCAGAAACATGTAGTCGGTGCGGTACTTAAGCGTCAGGGTTTTGCCGTTGCCCGCAATGGTGGCCGTCGAGTCGGGTTTGCCGGCAATTTCTACCAGCGGCACCGGCTGAAAGTAGCTGCCGCCAGGCCCCGGCTTCAGCCCCAGCTTTTTAAACTCAGAAGCCAGGTAAGTGGTGGCTTTTTCCTCGCCCCTGGTAAATGGCCGGCGGCCCTCAAACTCATCCGAGGCCAGCACCTTGATGTGCCGGGCCAGCAGGGCGGGCGTGATGCCGTCGTTGGGCGTGGGCACGCTGGCCGTATCGGTGGGGGCGGCCTCGGCGGGCTGGCCGGTGGTGGCGGTTTCGGAAGAAGTGGACGACTGGCCCTGGCAGCTGGCTAGCAGCAGGCCCGCCGCCACGGGCGCCAGCCAGGGGCGGAGTAGCGAAAAATGCATGAAATAATGAACAATAAGTGAAGAAGCAAAGCGCCCGCTACCCAGCCAGCAGTGCTGGCGGCTAGCAGGCGCGAATGTAGGGGAATAAACCGGCGAACGGCTGCCAGTAGCAGCCTTCAGCCTCTTGCTTCTTCATACTTGGTAGCCAGCTCGGGTAGCAGGCGGTTGATGACGCTGTAGTTGAGGCCGGTCCAGTACTCCGAGCGCGCTACGTCCACGAACGTGGCCTCGTCGGCCGCGATGGCGCGGTAGTCGGCGCTCACCAGGTAATCCTCCACATCGTTCATGCTGGCAAAGGCGAGCACCGAGATGGCATCAATCAATTCGCCCTCGGGGTCGGGCTGCTGGGTCGAGCCGATGTTGTGCAGCTGGGCGTAGCGGCGCACATAAGTGTGGGTGGCGGGCTGGGCCAGCACCAGCGGCGCGTGCTGCCGCAGCAGGCGCGCCTGAAACTCCTCGCGGCTCAGCCCGGGCCGGCGGTAATGGATTTTGACCAGGCTGATGGGGTCGCGGTGCTGCGCGCTGGGCAGCAGAATGTACTCGCGGGCAATTTCGCGCGTCACCAGGCGAAAGACCGTCTGCTCGTCGGCAATAATGCGCTGGGCGTACTGCTCCTGCTTCAGCACGCGGTTGATGTCGGCCTCCGCCGCGTAGGCGATGTAGGCAAAGCCATCGAAGCGCGGGCGCACGTAGGCGGGCACCCGGGCGTAGGGGTCGGCCACGAGCTGGCCGTTGTCCTGGGTCATGGCCCGGTAGGGTGGGTGAAAATTGGACGACGGCCCGGCCGCCACGCGGTGCACCTGGTCGTAGCGCAGCACCAGCTCATTGTCGGTGCCCGGCTCTTCGTAGGCGAATTTGGGGCCGTGCACCTTGCGCCAATACTCGTCCCAGTGCTCAAAATCGAGGTTGGGGTTGGTTTCCAGCGCAATTTCGGCGGGCTCGGCGTCGGGGTTTTCGATGCCCTTGCCACGGCGGTCGCGGGTCGAGCCCTCGTCCTGGAGCCGCTCAGTGCGGGGCGTGGCATCGGCCCGCGTCAGGAAGGTGGGCGTCACGATGAGCGGCGCCGTGGTGGTGTGGTAGCTGCTGAGCGCAGGCGGCCGGTGGCCGTTATCAGCGCGGTCGTCGGCCGCGCCAGGGTCTAGGGTAGGCATAATGGGAAAGCGGAAAAGGAGGATTTTAGATAAGGCGTTGCCGATGGCCCCGATGGCGCGGGGCTCTGCCCCGCGCCATCGGGGCCATCGGCAACGCTAACCCGTAGGCTACGGAATCAGCCGGTCGGCGCGCAGCTGGGCAAAGAGGTCAAAAAAGGACTCGTCGCTGGGCTGGTACACGTGGAAGCCAGCTTGGCGGCTCTTGGTCATGTCGGTCATCACCTCAATCGGACGGCCCAAATCGAGGTCAGTGTGCCAGGGCGAGGCTAGCCGGCCCAGGTCGGCCTCGGCCAGATTATAGCGGGTGGCCATATCGCGCCACACGGGCGCATCGCCGGCCATCGCTTCTTCCAGCGGGTGCACCGTGCCATCGAAGCCGGCGGCCTCCACGCCAAACCAGGCGGCCAGCCGCGGCCACAGCCAGCGCCAGCGGAAATAGTCACCGTTGGTGATGTTAAAGGCCTCGTTGCGGGCCGCTTCGGCAGTGGCGGCCCAGGCCAGCTGCTTGGCAATCACGCGGGCATCGGTCACGTCGGAGAGGCCTTCCCACTGCGCCTGCGAGCCGGGCCACTGGAAGGGCCGGCCGGTTTCCTTACACAGGCTGGCGTACACGGCCAGCGTGCTGCCCATGTTCATGAGGTTGCCCACCGCCTTGCCAATGATGGTATGCGGGCGGTGAATGCTCCAGCTAAAGCCGTCGCGCGTGGCGGCGGCGTACACCTCGTCTTCCTGAGCGTAGTAAAAATTGGGCAGGTCGAGGCGGGGCAGTTCCTCGCGCACCGGCGTGGGCGGCAGCGCATTGCCCTGGGCGTAGGAATCGAACGGCCCCAGGTAGTGCTTGAGGCCGGTGACGAGCGCCACGTGCTGCACCGATTTTTTGGGGGCTAGCGCGGCCAGCACGTTGCGCACCATGCCGCCATTCACGCGGATGTTCTCGGCCTCGGTATCGTGGCGCAGCCAGCTGGTGAGAAACACGTGGGTAGGCGCCACCTCGGCCAGGGCCGTGGCCAGGCTGGCGGGGTCTTGGAGGTCGGCGGCCACCGGGTGCAGGCCGGCAATGTCGGTTTGGGGGCGGCGGGCCAGGCCGTAGGTTGTCCAGCCCGTGGCCACGAGCTCGCGGGCCAGGTTGCTGCCGATAATGCCGCTGGCCCCGACGATGAGCGCGATTTTTTCTATGGTAGTTTCCATCGGGTGCTAACCCCTGGCGCGGCGAATGGTTGGCAGGCCCTTGGCGACGGGGTGGCTAAAGTCAGACAAAGCGAGTTTATAATGAGTTGATAAATAATGGCATAACGTGCTGTAAGGCGAGCGCATTCGCCCGGAATAAAGTCTGGCCGAAAAGAAAGTCAGCTTTCCCTGGCCCAGCGTGCCGCCTGACCTTTGACGCATTCCTTATCAGCCAACCTCTAGCCATGAGCCCCACTGCCGCCACCCCCGCCCGTCCGTCTGCCGCCTTCGTTGCCGCCTCCTGGTTTGCCCTGCTCGCGGGCATGGGCGGCTTCCTGGTTGGTCTGTTCAACGCCACGATGGCGCTCAACGAAAAGGGCTACTACTTCACCGTGCTCATGTTCGGTCTGTTCGCCGTTATCTCGCTCCAAAAAACGGTGCGCGACCAGCTGGAGAAAATCCCCGTTACGGGCCTCTACTACGGCCTGGCGTGGTTTGCCACGCTGCTGCCCATCGCCCTGCTGGTTATCGGCCTCTGGCACGCCACCCTCACGCTCAGCGAGAAAGGCTTCTACGGCATGGCCTTTCTGCTGAGCCTGTTCGGCGCCATCGCCGTGCAGAAGAATACGCGGGACATGGGTGCCGCGCCCAAAGGCTCGGCGGTGGCTGTTGATGCGGAGTAATTCCGTCTCTTGCTCTTAAGACTTCACATAGCTAAATAGAAATACCACGGCTTGCGTTGTGGCATTTCTATTTAGCTATGTGAAGTCTTGATATACACTGTTTTTGTTTCTTGGTCAATCCACACGCTGCCGTAATTTGCATTATTGTCGGCCGGAATCTGGTAAAGTAGACCTTGCCGAATGCTTGTGGCCCGAAACCAGAGCGGCTGCTTCCCAACAAGTACTGGCTGCTGGCAGGCGCTAAGGCTGAATCTTAGCCAAAGCAGGCGATTGTCTGACCCACTGTTCAATATCATGAGCCGGGGCTTTAAAGCAAACCCAGAAGGTTCGCGAAAATAAGTTGCCTTTTGTATCAGCCTGCACCGCAAGTGCCCTAGCCGGCAGCGGGGCCAAACACGGCCAGTCGCGAGCGCGGCGTCAATGCTACTAGGTTTTAAGTATGTGGTGAGGCCAGCCAATAAGGCTAGCATCGTAGACCCCGCAAGCACAATAGCGAGCTTTTTCATAAGGCCAATTTCAAAGAGCAGTAGCTACAGTACCGCATAGTGTTTACTTCCGCGCCGGCCGCGCTCCCATCACAAACTCCAGCGTGCCGCCCTGGCGCACCTCACTCACGGGCAGAAAGGGCCTGGCCAGCAGCTTGCCATTGAGCCTGGCCGACTGCACGTAGACATTCTTATCGCTCTGGTTCTTAACCGTCACGGTGAAGGTTTTGCCCTCGCTGACTTGCAGCACGGCGCCGTGCACGGCGGGGCTGCCCAGCGCGTACTCGCCCGAGGCGGGGGCGACGGGGTAGAAGCCCAGGGCCGAGAAGATGTACCACGCGCTCATCTGGCCGCAGTCGTCGTTGCCGCCGAGGCCGTCGGGACCCTGGTGGTACATCTTGTTCAGTATCATGCGGATGCGGGGCTGGGTTTTCCAGGGCTGGTTGGTCCAGTTGTAGAGGTAGGCGGCGTGGTGGGCGGGCTCGTTGCCGTGCACGTAGTTGCCGATGATGCCGTCGCGGGTGATGTCCTCGGTTTCGGCGAAGAACTTGTCGGGCAGGTTCATCGTGAAGAGCGAGTCGAGGTGGGGCACGAAGCGGGCGTTGCCGCCCATTTTGGCGATGAGCCCGCTAGGGTCGTGGGGCACGTAGAGGCTGTAGTTCCAGGCGTTGCCCTCGATGTAGGCCGGGTCGCTGGTGGTCAGCACGTCAAACTTGGCCCGGAACGAGCCGTCGGCCAGGCGCGGGCGCATAAAGCCGATGCGGGCGTCGTACACGTTCTGCCAGTTGGTGGCGCGCTGGCGAAACTCCTTTTCAATATCGGCCCGGCCCAGCTTCTGGGCGGCCTGCGCAATGCAGTAGTCGTCGAAGGCGTATTCCAGCGTTTTCGACACCGAGGCGCCGCTCTTATCCTCGGGTACGTAGCCGCGGGCCATGTACTCGCCCAGGCCGTCGTACCAGCGCTGGCGGGCGGTGATGACGCAGGCGTCGAGGGCGTGATTTTGGTCGAAGGGCGCGTTGCCGAGCACGATGGCGTCGCAGAGCACCGGCACCGCGTGGTAGCCTATCATGCACCAGTTTTCGTTGGCGTAGTGGCTCCACACGGGCAGCATGTGCTCGGCGCTCTGGTCGAAATGAGCGAGCATGGATTGCGCCATGTCAGCATTGCGGCGCGGCTGCACGAGGTTGTAGAGCGGGTGCAGCGCCCGGTAGGTATCCCAGAGCGAGAAGGTGGTATAATTAGTAAAGTCCTTGGCCAAGTGGTTGTTCTGGTCGAGGCCGCGGTACTGGCCGTCCACATCCTGGTAAATGGTGGTGCCGGTGAAGGCGTGGTACATGGCCGTGTAGAAATTCTCCTTATCGACCCGGCGCGGGGCGCTGATGGTGATTTTGCTCAGCTCCTGCTGCCACTGGGCCTGGCCTTGGCGCTTGTATTGCTCAAAACTCCAGCCCGGCGCCTCGGCGCGCAGGTTGCCCAGCGCGCCGGCCGTGCTCACGGGCGAGAGCGCCAGCTTAAGCTTGATTTGCTGGCCCGCCAGGGTCGGGCCGAAGTCGAAGTGCAGGCGCAGCTGGTGCCCGGCCAAATCGGGCCAGTTGTGCGCCTGGTCGAAGCGCCCCCAAAAGCCACGGTAGGCCTGCTTGGGGTCGTAATTCTTGCTGCCGTAGGTTTGAAAGGGCCGCGAAAAGCTGAGGGCGAAGTACACCGTGCGGGTGCGGCCCCAGCCGTTGGTTTGGCGGTAGCCGGTCACGAGCGAGTCGTTTTCGACCCGCACGAAGGTCCAGGTATTCTTGCCGGGGTAATTGTAAATCCCGGCCATCAAATCCAGAATAATGTGGCTCTGGTCGGCCTTGGGGAAGGTATACTGGTGGATACCGACCCGCGTAGTGGCCGTCAATTCGGCCAGAATATCGTGGTCGGCCAGTCGCACCTTGTAGTAGGCCGGCTCGGCCACTTCGGTGGCGTGCGAGTAGGCCGAACGGTAGCCGCCCAGCGGCTTATCGGCAGTGCCGGGGTTCAATTGCAAAGGCCCGGTGGTGGGCATTACCAAGAAATCGCCCAAATCGGAATGCCCCGTGCCGCTGAAGTGCGTGTGGCTGAAGCCCACGATGGTGGGGTCTTTGTACTGATAACCTGCGCAGTAGCTATAAATCTCCGGGTTGTACTTGCCGTTTTGCTCGTAGCTGAGCGTATCGGTATCGGGCGAGAGCTGCACCGCCCCGAAGGGCACCGTGGCGCCGGGGTAGGTGTGGCCCATTTTGGCCGTGCCCACCAGCGGGTGGGCGTACTGCACCAGGTTTTCGGGGAGGCTAGCGGGGGCGGGGCGTTGGGCCAGGGCCGCGCCGGGCACGAGCAGGGCGGCCAGCAAAAAATGCTTCATGGGCCCAAAATACGGGCCTGCCCGCCGTTGCCGGCGCCCGGGCTTGCCGCTTGCACAGAAGCCCGGTGGGCTAGCCCTGCCCGGCGGCCGTGAAATTGAGGCCGAAGTACAGATTTTCCTTCAAGAGCGGGTTGCGCCGCCAGATGGCATCTTCGCGGGCCAGCAGGGCAGGGGCGTTGCCATTTTTGAACATGAACGGTGGAAACAGCCGGATGTACTGCACATCGGCTTCGGCAATACACAGGCCTTTTTGAGCCAGCTCGCGCTGCCAGGTGGCCAGGTTGCGAATGTTCTCGTTGCCGATGGTAATGTGCTTTTTTAGCGTCTCGTCGTAGATTTCAATGATGCGCTTATTGCCCCGGCGCAGGTACAGCTTGAGGCACTGCACCACGTTGCCGCCATTTTCCTCCACTACCACAAGCTGGCCGCCGGGCCGCAGTGTGCGCTGGAAAATAGCCAGTGCATCTTGCAGCGGCTCGAGGTGGTGCAGCGTGTCCTGGATGATGATGCGGTCGTAGGAGGCCGGCGCGGGGGGCGAGTCGAACAGGTTCTCGTAGCTGTAGGTGAAGCCCGATACGTCGCCGAACTGCGCCCAGTAGCGCAGGCGCTCGGGCAGGTGGGCAAAGTAAAACTCGAGGGTGGTGCCGTGTACCTTATACCCATTGAGGGCCAAGAAGATGGCCGTGGTGCCGTAGCCGCAGCCGCAGTCCCAGATGGCGGCCTCCCTACTGGGCAAATGGTCCAGAATATACTGCAGCCGCTGCACTACGTAGGCCTTGCGAAACTCGAAGCTGGCCGGGTTGGCCAGCATCTTGTAGTAGCTGGTGAGCTGGGGGTTGCCACGTAACTCGTCGAGAAACAAGTCAAAAAATGCACTGACGGTCATGAACAACAAAAGGCGCCAGGAACGAAGAAATAAAGGCCGCTGGCCAGGGGCGTAGGCTGGCCACGCGGCTAAAATAAGGCCCGGCCGCCACTAGGGGCCCATCGCCGACTAAAAAGACGGTTGCCAGCGGGCCGCGGCTACCGGCCGCAGCACGCTGGCTTTCTTGGCTAATCGCGCGCCACCTTGTAGAGCTTGGCCCCGTAAAGAAACACTACCGCGTAGCAGATAATGGGTAGGTAATAGGCGTGGGCCACGCTTACATCGGCCACCGGGCCCATCACAAAGCGCGGAAAAAGCGCCGCCCCCACCACGCCCATCACGATAAACGACGAGGCGAGCTGCTTGTGCCGCCCCAGGTCCTTCAGCCCCAGGCTGTAGATGGTGGGAAACATGATGCTGAAGAAGAAATTGAGCGCAATGAGCGCCCCAAACGACACCCAGCCCCAGTGCTGGGCCACGATGAGGCACATCACGATATTGGCCACGGCCACGGCGGCCAGCAGGCGGTTGGGGGCGATAAACTGCATGAGGTAAGTGCCCAGAAAGCGCCCCAGCATCATACCCACCAGGCTCAGGGAGAAGAAGTAAGCCGCCACGTCGTTGGCCAGGTGCGGCAGGCCGGGGGCTAGCCCCACGGTGCGCGAAAAAAGGGCGCCCACCTGCCAGAAGCCCTGCACGGCCGGCCCGGGCTTGAGGCCCATGTAGTCGGTGCCGTAGTTGATAAAATACGCCCAGGTGCCGCCCTGCGCGGCCGTGTTGAAGAGCTGGGCCACGCAGGCCCACACAAAGTGCTTGTGCTGAAACAGCTTTTTGTCGGCCGCCAGGTCGGTGGGGGCCTCGGCGGGGGCGGCCACCGGCTCGTCGGCGGGCTCGTCGATGAGCGGGGGCACCTTCACGAAGAAAAACGCCAGCCCGATGCTGCCCACCACCGCCCCGATGGCCGAGTAGAGCACCTTTACCGAGGTGAGGTCGCCGCTGGCGTGGGCGCCGCGCAGCACAAAATAGCCCCCAATGAGCGGCCCCGACACCGCCCCGATACCGTTGATGGCGTGGGCGAAGTTGATGCGCCGGTCGGAGCTTTTCAAGTCGCCGAGGCCGTCGAGGAAGGGGTGCGCCACCGCCTCCAGGGTGGCCAGCCCGCAGGCCAGCACGAAGAGGGCCAGGCGCAGGTAGCCAAACGAGAGGGCATTGGCAGCCGGCACCATCAGGAAGGCGCCGGCCGCGTAGAGGCCCAGGCCCAGCAGCACGCCCTTCTGGTAGCCAAAGCGCTTCATAAACCAGCCCGCGGGCAGGCCCATAATGAAATACGCTCCAAAAATGGAGAGCTGCACCAGCGCCGAGTCGGCCTTGCTCACGTGCAGCACCTCCTGAAAGTGCTTGTTGAGAATGTCGCCCATCGTGACGCCCACGCCCCAGAGCATGAACAACGACACCACAAAAATGAGCGTGAGAATGTAGCGCCGCTCGGTGAAAGGCGGCGGCGCAGCGGTGCGCACCGCAGTAGTAGAAAGGGCCATTGGCAAGAAAGAAGTGGCCCGGTACCGCCGGGCCAGCCAACGTTTAACCCCGGCCGGGTAGTTTAGTTAAGCAGCCGGAGAATAATCTGGCCTCGGCCCCGGTAAAAATTTCGAACTGCGTACAAGTCAGGTAATTCCTGGTATCTTGCTGTAGCTAGGGCCCCCCCCGCGGGCCTTGGCAAGCTGCCTTTATCGCTGCCGCATGGTGCTCCTCTACTCCGCTGCGTATTCCGGGCTGGTAAAAGGCCTGGCCCTGGGGGCGTGGTACGTCCTGCAAGGGTACGTGCTGCTCTTTTGCGCCTACGTGCTGGCCCCGATGGTAGCCTACGCGCTGCGCGCGGCGGCCGTGCAGCGGCTGTTTCGGCCCCCGCCGCCGGCCAGCGCGCCCCAAACCGATTTTCTGCTGCTAGTGCCAGCCCATAATGAGGAGGCGCTGCTGCCCGGCCTGCTGGCCAGTATCGGCCGCTTGCAGTACCCGGCCCGGCGGTTTCGCACGGTGGTGGTGGCCGACAACTGCCGCGACCGCACCGCTTGGCTAGCCCGGCAGGCGGGCGCCGAGTGCCTGGAGCGCACCACTGCCGGCCCGAGCAGCAAGGCGCAGGCTCTGCGCTACGCGGTGGCCGCCCTGGGGCTGGCCGCGCAGCCGGCGGCCCCCGTGGTGTGCGTGCTCGACGCCGACTGCTGCCTCGACCCGCAGTTTCTCGCCGCCCTCGACCGCCACTTTGCCCGGCCCGGCGCGGCGCCCGTGGTGCAGTGCAGCCGCCGCGTGGCCAACGCGTTTGAGTCGGACGTGACCATGCTCGATGCGGCGGCCGAGGCCCTGCGCCAGCAGGTGGGCGCCGGCACGCGCCAGCTGCTCGGGCTCGAATCGTTCATTTTTGGGCTGGGCTGCTGCCTGCGGGCGCCCGTGCTGGCGCGCCTGCTGGCGGTGCCCAGCGCCTCGCTGGCCGAAGACAAGGAGTGGAAAGCCTACCTAACCCGCCACCGCGTGCCAGTGGCCTACTGCCCGGCCGCTAGCCTCAGCTACCTGGCCGTGGGCACCGGGCCGGCGTTTCAGCAGCAGCGACGGCGCTGGCTGTCGGGCCACGCGGTTTCGGGCCGGGCCCACGGCCTGGCGCTGCTGGCCCAGGGCCTGGGGCGCGGCAGCCTCTCGCAGGTCGATTTTGCCTGCGAGCTGCTACAGCCGCCGCGCTCGCTGCTGCTGGCGGCCGCGCTGGCGCTAGGGGGGGCGGCCGCGGGGGCGGGGCGCTGGGCGCTGCTGGCCGGCTGGCTGGCGGCGGCGGCGGCCCTGCTGGGCTACGGGCTGCTGGGGCTGCACTTGGTGGGGGCGCGGGCCCGGCACCTGCGGGCGCTGCTCTACGGCGGGCGGCTGGTGGCCGGCGTAGTGAAATCGTGGGTGCTGATTGGGCTGGGCTTCCGCGAAAAAGAATGGCGCGCCACGCGCTAAGCAGGCTGGGGCCCGATTGCTAGCCCTCGCCACCGCGTGGGTGCTGCCAGCTCAGCTAGTGAATAAGCGTGTTGCTGCAAGCAGGAAAAATTCGAAAACGCGTCATGCTGAACGCCGTGAAGCATCTTTAGCGCTTCTTCTAAATCGTTCGGCGAAGTAGTAGAGCTGCTTCACGGCATTCGGCATAATTCGTTTTTAGAAGCTCTTTAAGTTGGGAATAAGTCCAATGAATAGGCTATGACGTATCCCCGGGTCAGCATTTTGATGTACCACGCGCTGGTCGAGCAAGCGGCGCCGTATATGGCGCCGGTGCACATCGAGCAAGCGCGCTTTGCCGAGCAAATGGCCTGGCTGGCCGCCTCGGGCCTGCCGGTGCTACCCCTGCGCGAGGCGCTGGCTACCCTGCGCCGGCCCGGCGGGGCTAGCCCGGTAGTGGCCCTCACCTTCGACGATGGCTACCACTCGCTCTACACCCACGCCCGGCCCCTGCTGGCGCAGCACGGCTTCGCGGCCACTTTGTTTTTGACCACCGGGGCGGTGGGCCAGCCCAGCTATGCTGGCGAGCCCCCCGGGTTTGCGCGCTCGGCCCCGCGCGGCGACCGCCCGCTCACCTGGCCCGAGCTGCGCACGCTGGCCGCTGCGGGCTGGGCCATCGAGGCGCATGGCGCCAGCCACCGCCCGCTGGCCGGCCTGGCCCCCGCCGAGCTAACCCACGAGCTAACCCAGAGCCGGGCGGCCATTGCCCGGCACCTGGGCCAGGCGGCCACGTACTACGCTTTTCCCTACGGCAGCTACGACCGCCGCACGCTGCGCGCCCTGGCCGGGGCGGGCTACGCGGCCGGGTTTTCGGTGCACACCGGCCCCGCCACGCCGGCCAGCGACGGGCGCCGCCTGCCCCGCCTCGAGGTAACGGCCGGCTGCGACCTGGCCACGTTTCGGCGGCTGGTGCGCACGGGCTACGTCTCGCCGGGGGCGTGCTACCGGGCGCGCCTGCGCAACTGGGCCTACCGGGTGCCCGCCGTGCACGATGCGCTGCTGGCGGCCAGCGGGCGCTGGCCCGGCTAGGGGTCTTTTAGTAGGAGTAAGGCGTGCTTAGCCGGCTGCCGTACCATATCCAGGCCGCCCTGCTAGGGGGCTTTTGGTAGGAGTAAGGCCCGCCAGATTCAGGTAGCTGCCTTGGCTACTACCCCGCCCTAACTTGCGCCCGCGAGCTGCCAGCGTTTTAGTTCACGTAATGAAATCAATCGGTAATCTACAGGCCTGGGGGCTGACGGAGAGAGAGTTGAGCAGACTGGCCAATCAGGCAGTTGTGCGCTTTACACTCGCTTACCCGGACTCCCAGACCGTGCTGGCTTACCCGCCCGCCGAGCGGCGGCGCCAAATTTCGGCCCGGCTGCGGGCGAAATACCAGGCGTTGAAAGCGGCGCTGCCACCCGGGCCATTCGAAAAGCTGGGTTCACACCACCGGCCGGCTGGCATGCGGCGGCGGCTACCCGTGGAGCAGCTTCCGGCGCTACTGGCGCTGGCGGCCGTCGAGGGTATCTGGGTCGAAGAAATCGAGGGGCTCGCGCCGCGGGCGTCGGCCACCGAACCCAAATGCTGGAGCATAAAAGCCCGCTTTGCCGTGCAGATTGAACACGCAACGACGGGCCGGCAACTGGTAGAAGAGCGCATCCTGCTGATAGCTGCGCGCAATGAAGAGGAAGCCCGGCAAAAATTGCGGCCCACGTTCGTCCGCTACGCCGAGCCTTATCTAAACTCCGACGGCCAGTTGGTGAGGTGGCAGTTCGAAGCATTTCTGGATGCCTACGAGGTGGAAGCCGGCCCGCTGGCCGGGTTGCTGGCTGCCGAAGGACTAGAAGTATTTTCGGAAACCAAAAGCCGTCGTTTGAAGTCCGAATTTGCCTGGTTGCCCGCTCAGGCCGCGTCGCCCGGCTAGGGGGCTATCGCCCCAGATACCCGCCCAAATCGGAGATGCTGGCAATGCCCAGCCGCCGTGCCTGATGCTGCCGCATCAGCAGGCAATAGGCATTGTTGAACCCTAGCGGGGCCCGCCAGGCTAGGCCGTAGCGGCGCCGAAACTCGGCCTGCACATACGTAAACACCGCCGCCGGGCGCCCGCCCAGCGAGTCGAGCACCGCCGCCGAGGGCTGCAGCAACACTTGTAAACCCGTGCCCGTGTACTCGGGATACATATCTATCTGGCCGCCGCGCAGGGCCTCAAAACAAATGGTGGTGCCACCCAGGCCGGTTTTGGTGGCCACCGCCAGGTCGGTATTGCCCCGGATGAGAGCCGCGTACATTTCTGTCAGAATGTACTGCTCGGCAAAAATCTTCGACCCCAGCCGCACCACGGCCGCGCCGGCGGGCAGCGGGCGCGGCGCTTTCCAGAGGCCGGCGCGGCGCAGCCAGGCCAGGGCCACGGCGCGGGGCTCCCGGTGTAAATAATCAACCTGGTAGTTCAGGTTGGTCATGGCCGAGTCGGAGAGCCGGCCGCTGAGCTGGTCGAAAACCGGGCCTAGCTCGGGGTGGGCGCGCAGCAGGGCGGGGCGCACAATAGGGGCGGCAAAATAGGGCGGCAGGGCGTGGCGGTCGTCGCGCAGCACGCGCAGGCCATAGGCCCGAATGCGCCCGTCGGTAGAGTAGCCGTCGATAACATCGACATTGGCAGCACGGGCGGCCTCGTACACCAGGGCGGGGGCTAGCACCACATTGGGCAGGTGGGTGAGGCCGTAGGCCTTGGTGAGGCCCGGCAGGCAGTCGGCCCGCCCGATAAACTCGGGGCTGAAGCCCGCCCGCAGCCGGCCCGCCGCCTGGGGCAGCCAGTAGCCGGCCGCCAGCAGGGGCAGGGCCAGCAGCAGCCCGCCGCCCACCGCCCGCAGGCGCCGGGCCGACAGCTGCTCGACCGCGCCCAGCCCCCAATCGAAGGCCAGCGCCAGCCCGGCGGCCGGAATGGCGCCGGCCAGTATCATCACCGGGTTATTGAGGGCAATGCCCCCAAAGATGAATTCGCCCAGGCCGCCGGCCGCCACGTAGGCGGCCAGGGTGGCCACGCCCACGTTGATAACCGTGGCCGTGCGGATGCCCGCCATAAGCACCGGCAGGGCCAGCGGCAGCTCCACGCGCCGCAAAATCTGGCCATCGGTGAAGCCCAGCCCGCGCGCGGCCTCCACTACGGCCGGCGGCACGCCCTGGATGCCGGCCACCGTATTGCGAATAATGGGCAGCAGCGAATACAGCAGCAGCGCCAGAATGGCCGGCGCCGCCCCAATGCCCAGCACCGGAATCAGAAACCCCAGCAGCGCAATGCTGGGCACGGTTTGCAGCACGCCGGCCACCCCTAGCACGGCCGGGGCGTAGCGCGGCCGCCGCGTGAGCCACAGCCCCACCGGCACGCCCACCGCCACGCCCAGCAGCAGGGCCGCCGCCGTCAGGGCCACGTGCTGCAAGGTTTGCTGGCCCAGCTTGCCGGCCTGCGCGTGCCAGAAGGTGAAGAGGTCGGAGAGGGTATGCATGGGGATGAGATAAGGGGAGTAATACTATTTAGGCGGTTGTTACCCCCAACTATTTTGTCATGCTGAGCGAAGCGGAGCGGAGTCGAAGCATCTTGGTCGCTTCGTTAAGCGGCTCATACGCGCCCTACCAAGATGCTTCGACTCCGCTCCGCTTCGCTCAGCATGACAGTGAGTAGAGCCGCTCGCATTATTATTGATTACTTCTCACTTCCTCACCTTCTCCTCATTGCCCACCCAAGGCCAGCCGCTGCTGAAACCCGTCCAGAAACTGGCCTACGTGGTAGCCATCGGCCAGGGCGTGGTGCACGTTCACGGCCACGGCCATGCGCTGGGCAGCGCCGGCCGCGAAAACCTGGCCGAAGGAGATTTTGGGGCAGCTGTCGGGGTGCCTGAAGCTGCGGGCGTGGGTGAGGCCCGTGAAGCGCACCCACGGAATGGCCGAGCAGTGCAGCACGTCGGGGCGGGCGGTGCGCTCGCTCAGGCCCAGGCCGCTGGTGGCCTGGATGGCCGCGATTTCGGCCTGGGCGCCGGCCACAAAATCGGCCAGGCTGGCCCGCTGCTCGATAAACGAAAAGCTGAACGTGTGGTCGGGCCGCCCGATGGTGGCCGAGGCGTGCACCCGGTCGTAGGTATACACCTGCCCCTGCTCGATGCGCTGGCGAAAGGCCTCCACCGCATTGGCCGCCTGCACGGCGTGGTAGAGGTAGTAGAGGAAAAATGGCACCCCTAGCCGCCGCGCCTCGTCGCGGGCGGGGGTGCAGTCGATTTCCGACACGAGGCCAAAAAACGGTTCGTCAAACTTCGAAAAGAACTCGAAATGCTCGCGGCGGGGCCAAGTGGCCTGGTCAATGAGGTGGCGCATGGGCGGCAAGTTCGGTAATTTTGGGGCTTCTGTTCGGGGCCGCCGCTTTTCGGCTGCCCGTTTTTTGCCCCAGCTCATGCTTTTGCGCCAACCCCAGCTCATTGCCTTCGACGCCGACGATACGCTGTGGCCCAACCAGCCGCATTTCGACCACGTGGAGCGCGAGATGTGCGCCATTCTGGCCCACTGCGGCGACCCGGTGGCCATTGGCGCGCACCTCTACCAGGTGCAGCGCCACAACATGCACCTCTACGGCTACGGCGCCAAGTCCTTGATGCTGACCATGACCGAAACCGCCATCCAGCTCACTGATGGCGCCGTAACGGGCCGCGAAATCCAGCAGCTGCTCGACCTGGGTAAGCGCCTGCTCGACTTCCCCATCGAGCCCCTGCCCGGCGTGGTGGAGGTGCTGAGCGAGCTGAAGCGGCGCGGCCACCGCCTGATGGTGCTCACCAAGGGTGACCTGTTTGACCAGGAAAGCAAGCTGGCGCGCTCGGGCCTGGGCGAGTTGTTTGCCTGGGTCGAGATTGTGAGCGAGAAAAACCCCGCCACCTACCAGCGCGTGCTGGCCCGCCACGGCGTGGACCCCGCCGCGTTTCTGATGATTGGCAACTCGCTCAAGTCCGACATTCTGCCGGTGCTGGCGGTGGGCGGCCAGGCCATTCACGTGCCCTACCACACCACCTGGGTGCACGAAGAAGTGCCCGCCGAGCAGCTCGTGGGCCTCGACTTCGGGCGCGCCGAGGCGCTGGTTGAGGTGCTGACTTACCTGAAATAAAGGCCGGCCGCAGTAGCGCGAAGCTTTGCGCTACCTGCTTGCCCGCTAGGCCAGCGTTTGGCCGAAAGCAGCCAGCAGCGGCCCCAGCGCCACGCCTACAGCCGGCGGGCCAGCCAGGCGCAGGCTAGCCGCGCCGCTTTCGCTGAGCAGCGCCACGGCCTCCTGTACGCTAGCCGTCGGGGGCAGGGTGGGGGCGCCGGCGGGCGCGGGCGCTAGCCCCGGTTGCCCCAAAAAGGGCAGTACCTCGGCCAGCGTGGTCACGCGCATTTCGAGGGCCAGGCGCTCGGCCTGGAAAAAGCTGCGCACGAAGTCGTTGGCCGGCTGGCGCAGCAGCTCGCGCGGCGAGCCCAATTGCTGAATCTTGCCGTTGTTGAGCAGCATGATGCGGTCGGCCAGCTCGAAGGCTTCCTGCACGTCGTGGGTCACGAGTACCACCGTTTTGCGGCGCAATTCATCCAGCTCGCGGAAGTCGCGCCGCACGGCGGCCCGCGTTAGCGGGTCGAGGGCCCCGAAGGGCTCATCCAATAAAATCACCGGCGGGTCGGCGGCCAGCGCCCGGGCCAGCCCCACGCGCTGCGCCTGCCCGCCCGAGAGCTGGGCCGGCAGCATGCCCGCGAAGCGGGCGGCCGGCAGGTGCAGGCGCTCCAGTAGCTCGGTAGTGCGGGCGGCCGTTTCGGCCGCCGGGCGGCCTAGCAGGCCGGGCACCACCGCAATATTTTGGGCCACGGTGTAGTGCGGCAGCAGGCCCACCTGCTGAATAACGTAGCCAATGCCGCGCCGCAGCACTTCGGGCGCCTGCTGGCGCACGTCGTGGCCGTTGAGTTCGATAGTGCCGCCATCGGGCTCGATGAGGCGGTTGAGGGTTTTGAGCAGCGTGGTTTTGCCGCAGCCGCTGGGGCCCAGCAGCACCAGGGTTTCGCCCCGGGCTACTTCAAAAGACAAATCATCGACCACCATCTGCGCCCCAAAGCGCTTGGTGAGGTGCGACACGCGAAGGACGGGGAAGGCAGCAGCAGTCAAAGCAAAGCAGGCCAAAGTGGCCGGGCCGGGCAAGGTACGGCCGCGCCGTGCTGCCTAGCGGCGGGCTGGCAGCTCTTGCAGCACCCAGGCGTTGCCGTCGGGGTCCTGGAAGGAGGCAAACTTGACCCCGCCCATGTTCTGCACTTCGCCCACGGCCACGCCCCGGCCGGCCAGCTCGGCGCGGGCTAGCCCAAGGTCGGCCACCACCAGGTGCAGGCCGCGCAGCGAGCCAGCCGGCATGGCCAGGCCCGCCAGCCCCTGCGCCAGCACCACGGAGCACCCCGAGCCCGGCGGCGTGAGCTGCACCACCCGCACGCTGGCGCCGGGCCGCACGTCGTGGTCGAGCCGGAACCCCACCTGCTCCTGGTAAAAGTGCTTGGCGCGGTCGATATCCGCTACCGGCACGGGGATGAGCTCCAGCTTGAAATCCATGTGGCGAGGTACAGAATGCTACTAAGTAATTGGTGATAAGGCGAGTCAGGCTGAGCGTGTCGAAGCAGCTCTGCTGCACCGCTGCAATAGTAACCTGGCGCTACTGGCCAAGCTGTTTCGGTAAGCTCAGCCTGACGGGCTTGCTTGGTTTTGCAGCGGTCCAACTAGCTTAAATCGCAAAAAAAAGCCGCTGGTGGCCCGGCACGGGCTAGCCAGCCTCAGGCCGCCGGGTGGTAAGTGAGCAGGCTCACGCCGGTGCTCGTGCGCTGGCTGTCGGTCAGCACGAAGTCGGTAGGGGCGCTGCCTTCCCGAAAAAACCGCTGGCCCCGGCCCCGCACCACCGGAAACACCATGAGGCGGTACTCGTCGATGAGGTTGTGCTGGCGCAGCGTATCGGCCAGCTGGCCACTGCCGTAGAGCAGCAGGTTTTGGCCGGGCTGCTGCCTGAGTGCGGCCACGGCGGCGGGCGCGTCGCCGGCCAGCAGGGTGGCGTGCCAGGTGGCGGCGGCGAGGGTGCGCGAGGCCACGAATTTAGGCATCGTGTTCATACGGTCGGCAAAGCCCTGCTCGTCGGTGACATCCGGCCAGGCGGCGGCGAAGCCTTCGTAGGTGACGCGCCCCAGCAGCAGGGCCTCGCTGGCAAAGAGCAGCGCGTGCTGCGCCCGGGCCAGCTCGTCGTTGAAGTAGGGGCCGGTCCAGGTGGGGTTTTCCATCACCCCATCCAGGGTGAGGTAAACGGCGGCAATTACTTTTCTCATCATTAAAATTAAAGTAGGGTAGCCGTGCCGGTTTAATGCGTTGCGGGCTTGTCGTAATTAAAAAGCCACCGAATGCCGAAGCGGTCGGTGAGGGCGCCAAACTTACCGCCCCAGAACATATCAGCCAGCGGGTCGATGATGGTGCCGCCCTCGCCGAGGCGGGCAAACAGGGTCGTGATTTCGTCGTCGCTGGCACAGTCGAGGGCCAGTGCCACGTTGGTGCCCACCGTGAGGGCGCCGCGCAGGCTGCCCGCGTCGGAGCCGGCCAAAACCAGGGCGCCCGCCGTCAGGGTGCCGTGCAAAATGTGGTCCTGCGCCTCGGCCGGCACCTGGGCGGCCACCGGCGAATCGCCGAAGCGGGTAAGGGCTAGCTCGCCGCCCAGGCACTGCTGGTAGAAGGAAAGCGCGGCGCGGCAGTCGCCGCTGAAAGAGAGGTAAGGACTAAGCTGGGCCATTGTAGTAGGTAGGAATGAGTGATGAGAGGATGAGGCGAAGGTAGGATAAGCTAATTAAAATAGCAAAAAAATGTGACAAAATAATTAGTATTATCAGGCTGGTTGGTTTCTCTGGCCCAGCACGCTGCCACTGCACCCGGCGCGGGCCTCTGCCTGGCTGCGCCTGCGCCGCTCAGAGACGTGCCGGAACCCGGCCGCCTGCGCCCCCTGGCCCGCGGCTAAGAAGGGAGAGGCGCTGCGCCCCGCCCCGCGTACCAAACCCAGACCCGCCACGTTATGCTCCGGGTAGGCGGGCGGCCCGGCCCAAAGGCCCTAGCCCGCGTTTTCTCGCTACTTTTGACCGTTCGCGGCGGGGACTTACCTGCCCCGCCCGCCCCACCGAACCGCTGCCCTCCCATGAAGCTACCCCCCCGGCTCACGCTGGCCGCCGCCCTGCTGGGCGCTGCCGCCGCCGAGCCCCAGCTAGCCCACGCCCAGCTTACGCAAACCGCCACCGCGCCCGAGCGCTTCTTCCAGGAAGGCCTCGACCTCTTCGATAGAAAGCAGTATGGTGCCGCCCAGCAGGCCTTTCAGCAGTATATGCAGGCGGCCCCCGCCCGGGTGGGCGAGCAGAGCGGCCCCGCCGCCGCCAGCGGCCGCTTCGAGCGCCTGGCCGATGCCGAGTACTACTACGCCGTGAGTGGCCTCTACCTGCTGCACCCCGATGCCGAGGGCCTTATCCTCGATTTTGCCCGCCAGCACCCGGCCCACCCGCGCGCGGCGGTGGCGTATTTTGAGCTGGCCAAGTTTTACTACGACCAGCAGAACTACGCCCAGGCCAGTACCTACTTCCAGAAGGTAGCCCCCGCCAACCTGAGCCAAAGCCAGCGGGCCGAGTCTGATTTCAAGCTGGGCTACAGCCACTTTCAGCTCAAGGAATACGACCAGGCACGCATCCTGTTCGACCGCAACAAGCAGGAGGTCAGCCAGTACCGCTACGCCAGCTCGTACTACGCGGGCTACCTGGCCTTTCGGGCCGGCGACTACGCCGGGGCGCGCAAAGACCTGCTCGTAGCGGCCGAAAACGACGCCTACCGCGGCGTGGTGCCGGCCATCATGACCCAGATTTATTACCGCGAGGGCAACTACGATGGCCTCATCGGCTACGCCACCAAGGCCCTGACGCAAACGCCGCCGCCCCAGAGCGCCGACGAGATTCAGCTGCTCGTGGGCGACGCCTATTACCAGAAGCAGGACTACAAGCAGGCCGGCCAGTACTTCGACCAGTACGCGGCCGCTCACAAGGGCAAAATCGAGCCTGGCCTGCAGTACAAAATCGGCTTTGCCAACTACAAGGAGGGCGACTACCCGCACGCCATTGCCAACCTCAAGAACGTGGCCACCCGCCGCGACTCGCTAGGGCAGAACGCGGCCTACCATCTGGGCCTTAGCTACTTGCAGGCCGGCCAGAAAACGGCTGCCCTGGCCGCCTTCGACGCCGCCCGCCAGAGTACGATTGAGAAGACGCTGTCGGAAAACGCTACCCTTAAGTACGCCCAGGTGCAGTACGAGCTGGGCAACCTGCCCGAGGTAATCGCCGCCCTGCGCGACTTCCGCCGCAAGTACCCGCGCTCGAAAAACCAGCCCGTGGTGGACCAGCTGCTCAGCGACGGCTTCCTCTCCAGCACCGACTATGCCGAGGCCCTGAGCTACCTGGAAGGGCTAGGCGAGGACCGGGGCGACAAGCTCAACGGTACCTACCAGCGCATTGCGTATTCGCAGGCCGCTACGCTCTACAACGACGGCAAGTATACCGAGGCCTTGCCCTTGCTGGATAAAAGCCTGAAGTACCCGCAGGACGACGCCCTGCGCGCCGCTGCCCAGGTGCTGCGCGGCGAAATCTACTCCGTGGGCCAGCAGTACCCGGAGGCTATCACGGCCTACGCCGCGGCCGCCCGCTCGGCCCGCCAGGGCGGCGTGAGCGACGACGAAACGCAGTACGTGCAATTGGCCCGCTACGGGCTGGGGTATGCCTACTACAACACCAAGCAGTACGAGAAGGCCCGGCCCCAATTTCAGGCCTACCTGAGCGACGCGGCCGCCAAGCCTGCCGACCCCAACTACTACGATACCACCCTGCGCCTGGCCGACACCTACTACGTGGCCAAAAGCTACCAGCAGGCGCTCGATTTGTACGACAAAGTTATTCAGGCCAATGCGCCCGACAAGGACTACGCCTACTACCAGAAGGGCCTGACCCTGGGGCTGCTAGGCCGCAAGGACGAGGCTAGCCAGACGCTGGCTGCCCTGCTCAAGAGCAACCCCGATTCGCGCTACGCCGAGCAGGCGGTGTTTCAGCAGGCGCAGCTCGATTTTCAGGCCGGCGATTACGGTCCGGCGGCCGAGGGCTTCACCCGCCTCATCCAGAACCGGCCTACGTCTAGCCTGTTGCCCGATGCCTACCAGCGCCGCGGCGTGGCCTACGCCAACCTCGAGCAGCAGGACAAGGCCGTGGCCGACTTCCAGAAAGTGCTGACCGACTACCCGCGCAGCAGCGCCGCCCAGCAGGCCCTCTACAGCCTGCAGGAAAGCCTGACGGCCCTAGGCCGCACCGAGGAGTTTGACCAGGCCCTAGCCAATTTCAAGGCCCAAAACCCCAACAGCAAGGCCACCGAGAGCGTCGAGTTTGAGGCCGCCAAGTCTTTGTACCTGGCCGAGAAGTACGCTCAGGCGCTGCCCCGCGTGCAGGCCTACCTCAAGCAGTACCCCGATAATGCGCTAGCCCCCGACGCCCGCTTTATCCTGGCCGACTCCTACGTGCGCACCGGCGCCAAGGCCCAGGCGCTGCCGCTGCTGAAAGCCGTGGTAGCCGAAAACAAGAGCGAGTTTGTGAACCGCGCCGTGGGCCGCGTGGCCGACCTGGAGCTGGAAAACAAGAATTACCCCGAGGCCATCAAGTACTACGAGCGCCTGCGCACGGCCTCCAGCAACCGCCGCGAGGTGGCCACTGCCACGCTAGGGCTGCTCAAAGCCTACTACGAGAGCGGCGACTATGCCAAGGCCCGCAGCACCGCTACCGACCTGGCCGGGCTGGCCGGCGCCACCGCCAGCGCTGCCAACACCGCGCTGCTCTACCAGGGCAAGGCCGATTTCAAGCTCGGCAACCTCGACCAGGCGGCCACTGAGCTGGCCGCCACCGTGGCCGCTGCCCCCAGCGACGTCACTGGCGCCGAGGCGCAGTACACCCTGGCCGACGTGCTGTTCAGGCAGAAGAAATACGACGAGGCCATCACCGAAGCATTCAAGGTGAACTCCAACTACAGCGCCTACGAGCTGTGGCAGGGCCGCGCCTTTTTGCTGCTCGCCGATGTGTACACGGCCCAGCGCGACATCTTCCAGGCGCGCGCCACGCTCAACTCGGTTATCGACAATAAATTTCCGGTGGCTGAGGTAATCGAGGGGGCCCGCCAGCGCCTCAAGGCCCTGCCCGCCAGCGACGACGCGCCCGCCCCGGCCGCCGAGGAGCCTACGAAAGCCGCACCCAGCAAGCCCGCCGCCCCGGCCAAGGCTAGCCCCGCCCCGCCCGCCAAAACCACCCCGGCCAGGGCGCCGGCTACTACGCCAGCGCCCACTAAAACACCCGTGCGCAAGCCAGCGAAGTAAGCCGCCGCCTCGCCGGCCTGGGCCAACGTCCGAAAGCCCCGGCCGGCGAGGAGCGCACTCATTTCCTTAGCCGCCCGCCGGTATAAATTCTGTGTTAATGAAACGCTTACAGGTGATAAAATCAAGCTTTACTACCGTCGCCGGGCGGCCCCTGCTGCTGGCCGCCGGCCTGAGCGGCGCCCTGGCTTTGGGCGCGCAGGCGCAGACCCAGCCCGGCCGGGGCCGGGCGCGCGGCACCATCCAGGACGCCGAGATTGAGATTGTGAAAGACCGGGTGAACACCCTGCCCGAGGCCACGCGCAACTTCGAGAAAATCCGGCTGGCCCCGCCGCCCAAGCCCACCCGGCAGGTCACCTATACCTATCCCGATTTCCGGCTGCCCGCCACCCGCCTCAACCCCTCGGTGCAGGTGCTCACCGTAGCCCAGGAAGAGCTGGAGCCCCTCACCGGCAACTACGTGAAGCTGGGCCTGGGCAACTACGGCTCGGTGTATGGCCGCGCCCACCTGCACTCGACCCGCAACGAGCAGTACAGCTACGGCCTCGACGTGCGCCACAACAGCTCGACCAGTGGCCCGGTCGATGGTAAGAATTCGGGTGCCAGCCTCACCAGCGCCACTGCCACCGGCGAGTATTACACAGGCAGTACCGCCCTGGGCGCCGCCCTCGACGTGGCCCGCGATACCTACCACTTCTACGGCTACGACCGCAGCAAGCTGGCTGACGTGCCCGATGCCGACAACATCCGGCAGAGCTTCACCCGCTTCGGCGCCCGCGCCTACGCCCGCAACCGCGCCCCCGATGCGGCTTTGCAGTATGAGGTGGGGCTAGGGTATAAGTACTTTGGCGACCGCTTCGATGTGAGCGAAAACAACCTGCTGCTCAATGCCAAAGCCGGCTACGCGCTCAGCGAAACCAGCCGCATTACCCTCGATGCGCAGGGCTCGTTTATTTCGGATAAGCAGCCGGCTATCACCCGCACCCGTAATTTCTTCCAAGCCACCCCGGCCTACGAGCTGACCGGCAAAACCGGTCTCAGCCTCACGCTGGGGGCCACGCTGGGCTACAGCAGCGATGCGCTTTACGGCACCGGCAAGGGCATGATTAACCCGGCCGTGCGCGTGGGCTACGCCGTGGTACCCGAGAAATTTCAGCTCTACGCCGGCCTCGGCGGGGCCATCCAGCGCGTGACGCGCTACGACCTGAGCCAGGAAAACCCCTGGCTGGCCCCCGGCCAGACCCTGGCCGATACCCACGCCGGCCCCACGGTATACGCGGGCTTCACTTCCACGCCCGTGAGCGGGCTGGAGCTGGCCGCCCGCGCTACCCTGGGCCGCTCGCGTAATTTGTACTTTTACCGCAATTCCGTAGCCGACACCAGCAAATTTGACCTCGTGTACGATAGCACCACCATCAACGTGGTGAACGTGCACGCCGAGGCGCTCTACAGCGCCAGCGAGAAGGTGCGCATTGGGTTCAAGGCCGATTACAACCACTACGGCGTCAAGTCGTTGACGCAGGCGTATGGCCGCCCGGCGTTTCTGGGCACGCTCTACGGCACGTACAACGTGTTCGATAAGCTGCTGCTCGGGGCTAGCCTGTATTACTACTCGGCCAATTATGGGGTAGGGTACGTGTCCGGCGCCACGTTGCCAGTGCCCGCTCCGCGCACCGCCGTCGACCGCCAAACCAACTCGCTTATCGACCTCAGCCTGCGGGCCGATTATCGCATTACCCCAAAGTTCAGCATCTTTGCCCAGGGGAATAATCTCACCAATCGCCACTACCAGCGCTACCTCAACTACCAAAGCCAGGGTATTAATGTGCTTGGGGGCGTAACGTACTCATTTTAAGCCCCTGGCCAATTTACTTGCAGCGCCCGCGTAGGGCAGCGCTAAGAAATTGGCTTTTCCCTGCCCTAACTTTAGCCGCGTAACTGCTTATCTGCCCGCCCGCCAACTTATTTGCCCGATGAATTTAGCCGACCACCTACGCCCACTGCTCCGCGACCACGACTGCGTGATAATTCCGGATTTTGGGGGCCTAGTGGCCGAGTACACGCCGGCCCGGGTGCAGCCCGGCGGCCGGCACGTACTGAGCCCGCCCACCCGCCAGGTAGCCTTCAATCAGGCGCTTACCCGCAACGATGGCCTGCTCGTCGACGCCCTGCGCCAGCACCTGAACGTGCCCGCCGCCGAGGCCCGCGAGGCCCTGCGCCAGGCTGTGGCCACCCTGCACCGCGACTTGCAAACCCAGCAGCGCACCGAGCTGCCGGGCATTGGCGTGTTTCGCCAGCTGGCCGGTCGGGGCCTGCAATTTGAGTACACCGGCACCGACAACCTGCTCACGGCGGCTTTTGGCCTGCCCGAGCTTACGGTGCACCCCGTGTCGGTCACCGATGCCCGCCTGGCCCGCGAGCAGCAGGCCCAGCTGGTGCCGCGCCTGCGCTCGGCTGGCCGGGGCGTGCGGCTGCGGCGCGTGGTGCCCGGCGCGGCCATTGGGCTATTGGCTGGCCTGGCCGTAGCCGGATTGTATTTATTGAATCTGCACCCCACCGTGCTGCCCACGGCCTGGCAGGGACACCTGCCCCGCTGGGAGCAGCCGGCCAGCCTCGCCGCGCCGCAGCAGGCCGCGCTGGCGCAGCCTACCTTCACGGCCCCCGCGGCGGTGCCGGTAACAGTGCCCGCTAGCCCCGCCGCCCAGCCCCTGGCCGAGGAAGCGGCAGTGGCGGAAAAATCAGCCGTAGTAGCGGAGGAAAAGCCAGCGGTGGAGAAGAAAGCCACCGCGGCCCACGTAGTTACCCCCGCGCCGACCCAGGCGGCCCCCGCCCAAACCGACCCGGTAGATGCGCTGCTGGCCCGCCGCTCGGCCGTGCCCAGCCCCGTGCGGCCCCGCATGAAAGCCCGCAAAGTGCCCGCCGCCGCCGCCATTGCCCTAGCCGATGAGAGCAATGTGGCCAAGCCTGTGCCCCTGGCCCTGCGCAAGCCCGGTACGCCCGCCCTCACAACCTCTTATGTAGTAGCCACCACGGCTCCCCGGCCCGCCGCTGCGCCCGCCGCCCCCGCTAGCCAGCCGACCGTGCACGTAGCTTCGAGCAAGGCCCTGGCGCTGGTGCCCAAAGCAGCCCCGGTGCACCGCGCGGCGCCGGTAGCGGCGCCCGCTGCTGCCCCCGCCCCGCTAGCCCCTGCGGCGGCAGCGGCCAATGCAGCTACCACAATTAAAAGCCGCACCGGCCGTTATTACCTCATTGTAGCCGCCTACGGCTCGCTGGCCCGGGCCGAGGAAGGCCGCCGCAACCTGGCCCACGCCGGCCGGCCGGCCAAGGTTATTCTGCCGCCCCGGGGCAGCCGGCTGTACCGCCTCTCGGCCATCGACTTCGCCGATAAGCCCTCGGCTACCCTTGCCGCTAACCGCCTGCGTCAAAATCCGCATTTCGACAAAGGCCTGACGGTATTGCCTTATTAAGTAAGCCTTTGCCGGGCTAGCCCCGGCTTCTTCGTTCTACCTTTCTTCGCTGAATGTCCGTTTTCCTGCTGCAAGCCGCCCCGGCCGTTACCTCCGTGGCTACCGACACGGCCGCTGCTGCGGCCAATGCCGCCGCCAACGCGGCCCCCGGCCTCTCGCTTATCGACCTCATTCTGCGCGGTGGCTGGATAATGCTTCCCATCTTCCTGCTGCTCATTGTTTCGATTTACATCATCGCCGAGCGCTACCTCACCATTCGTAGCGCCGGGGGCAACCCCGAGTCGTTTATGACCGGCATCCGGGCGCTCATGGTGAAGGGCGATTTGCAGGGCGCCAAGCTTTACTGCGCCCAAAACCCCTCGCCGCTAGCCCGCATGGTGGAAAAGGGTTTGCGCCGCATCGGCTTGCCCATCACTGAAATCGAGGCTAGCGTCGAAAACGTGGGGAAGATTGAGATTGCCCGCCTCGAAAAGAACATCAGCATCCTGGGCATTATCGCGGGCATTGCGCCCATGCTGGGCTTTGTGGGCACGATTATCGGCGTTATCAAGATTTTCTACGCCATTTCCAGCAGTGGCGAGTTTGGCATTACCCAGATTGCGGGCGGCCTCTATACCAAGATGGTGACTTCGGCGGCCGGCCTCATCGTGGG
Organism: Hymenobacter cheonanensis; assembly: GCF_030581075.1. GTDB lineage: Bacteria > Bacteroidota > Bacteroidia > Cytophagales > Hymenobacteraceae > Hymenobacter. Next base: position 158,365 of record NZ_JAUQSW010000006.1, on the reverse strand, counting down.
CATTATCGCCCACATTGGCTACCATTGGCTCAGCATCCTGGTCGAGCGCATGGTGTTTCGCATGGAAAACTCGGCCATCGAGTTTATGGATATTCTTCAAGACAATTAGGAATTATGAATTAAAAATTATGACTTGTTTCTGTCGTAGCGGCAGCCTCAATTCATAATTCATAATTTTTAATTCATAATTCAAACGCAGTGAATCTCTCCCGCCGCCGTCACGCTTCTTCGCACGTCGAAACCAGTTCGATGAACGACATCATGTTCTTCCTGATGCTGTTCTTCCTGATTGTGTCCACGATGGTGAACCCCAACGTTATCAAGCTGTTGCTACCCAATGCCAAGAGCAGCAAGCAGGTGATGAAGCAACCCATCACGGTAAGCATCAACGCGGCCGGCGAGTACTTTGTAAACAGAAAGCCCGTGACGGCTGCCACCCTCGAGCCCGAGCTGCGCGCTTTGCTCGTGCCCGGCCAGCCCACCGAGGCCCAGCCCAGCGTAGTGCTGCGCGTCGATGCCGGCCTGAACGTGCAAAAGCTGGTCGACGTACTCGAAATCGGCAACCGCCTGAAGCTGAAGATGGTAATGGCCACCCAATCGCAGCAGGCCGCCGGGAAATAATTATGAGTTGTAAATTATGAATTATGAGTTAGCCTTAGGGCATCACTCGCCTTAATTCATAACTCATAATTCAAAATTCATAATTAAAAAACAATGGCCCTCGATTATCCTGAAGAGCACCGGCGCGAAGCTCTGGGCATCACGGCGGTCGTGCTGCTGCTGCTGGCTCTGCTCTGCTTTTTCCTGAAGTTTAACGGCCCCAACCCGCCGCTGGAGGCGCTGGGTGGCGATGGCGTGGAGCTGAACTATGGTCTCGACGAGGCTGGTTCGGGCGATATTCAGACGATGGCTACCGCCAACGCCTCGCAAAACCGCGAAGATTCGCGCCCCCCCGCCGCCCAGCCCAGCCCCACGCCCCAGCCTGCCCAGCCCCGCGTGGAGGCCAGCGCCCCCGCCCAGCCTGCCGCCCAGGAAAAAGTAATTACCAGCGAGGCCGAAGACGCCGGCGCCACTGTGCCGCCCGTGGAGAAAGCCGCCCCCAAGCCCGCGCCCGAAGTGGTGCGCGAAACGCCCAAGCCCCGCGAGCAGCCCCGCACGCTCTACACGCCCAAGGGCAGCGCCGCCGGCGTGGCTGGCGGCAACGGCGTAAATGGCAGCAGCAGCGCGCCCACCGGCAATAGCAATGGCGACCACCCCGGCACCGTGGGCGACCAGGGCGACCCCAGGGGCTCGCTCAATGCCAAGGCCCTCTACGGCGAGCCGGGCAGCGGCGGCAGCGGCTCGCGCCCCGGCGCGGGGGGGGGTAGTGGCTTGGAAATGAGCGGCTGGGCCGTAGATAACGTGCCCGATATTCCGAAGCTGGACGACAACCCTGGGGAGGCCCGCTTTCGCATTGTTATTAACAACGACGGCGACGTGGTATCGGTCACGAAAGTAACGGGTAACCTGTCGCCGGAGCAAACGCAGGCGGTGCGCGACGCGCTGCAAAAGGCAACCTTCCGCAACGTGAATGGCAAGGACGGCGGCGCGGTTGGGTACTACCGCTTCCGCTATTCGGTGCGTTGAAAATTGCTCGGATAACTCTTTATATTATTGCGAGCCCTGTGCGGCAATCGCACCAGCGCGGGATGGCTGGGATGCAATTGCCGCGCAGCGCTCGCAATAGCTTTTTAGTAGGTTGCTGTTATGAATTACCCCGAAACCCTGGCTTGGCTTTATGCACAACTACCCATGTACCAACGCGTGGGGGCGGCGGGCTTCAAGAAAGGCTTGGGCAATACGGAGGCCCTGGCCGCCGCGCTGGGCCACCCCGAAACCAAGTTTCGGAGCGTGCACGTGGCCGGCACCAACGGCAAGGGTTCCTCCTCGCATCTGCTGGCGGCGGTGCTGCAAAGCGCGGGCTACAAGGTGGGCCTCTATACCTCGCCGCACCTGCGCGAGTTCACCGAGCGCATTCGGGTGAACGGGCAGGAGCTAGCCCCCGCCTACCTCGTGCAGTGGGTGGCTAGCCACCAGCAGCTGTTTACTGAGGTGCAGCCCTCGTTTTTTGAGATGTGCGTGGCGCTGGCCTTCGACTACTTTGCCGCCGAGCAGGTTGATGTGGCCGTGGTGGAAGTGGGGCTAGGGGGGCGGCTCGATTCTACCAACATCATCACGCCGCTGGTGTCGTTGATAACTAACATTAGCTACGACCATCAGGCCATGCTGGGCAACACGCTGCCCGAGATTGCGGGCGAGAAAGCGGGCATCATCAAGCCTGGCCGGCCCGTCGTCATCAGCCAGACCCAGCCCGAGGTGGCGCCGGTTTTCGAAGCCAAAGCCCGGCAGGCGGCTAGCCCGCTGCTGTTTGCCGACGCGCGATACGAAGTCCGGCCCACTGGCGAAACTACTCCCGAGGACTATGCCAGAGGTACCCAAGTACTGAATGTGTACCGCGAAGGTCAACTCTCTTTAGAAGGCGTGCAGCTAGGCCTGCTCGGCGACTACCAGCGCCTGAACCTGCCCGGCGTGCTGGCCACCCTTGACGAGCTGCGCGCTCAGGGCTTTACGATTCCCGAAAGCGCCGTGCGCCAGGGCCTGCGCGAGGTCACGCGCCTCACGGGCTTGCGCGGGCGCTGGAGCATCATTGGCCAGCACCCGCTGGTGGTGGCCGATACCGGCCACAACGAGGGCGGCCTGCGCCTGGTGCTGGCGCAGCTGGCCAGGGTGCCGCACCGGCACTTGCACCTGGTTATCGGCACCGTCAATGACAAGGACGTGGCCCAGGTGCTGGCCCTGCTGCCGCGCCAGGCCACGTATTATTTCTGCCAGGCCGATATTCCGCGGGCCCTGCCGGCCGAAGCACTGGCGGCGCTGGCTGCGGCCCAGGGGCTGGCGGGGCGGGCCTACGGGCCGGTGCCGGTGGCCGTGGCGGCCGCTAGGGCGGCGGCCGGACCCGACGACGTGGTATTTATCGGTGGCAGCACCTTCGTGGTGGCCGAAGTGGCGGAACTGTACGAGCAGGGCTAGCGCGTATTTTCGCGCCCGGCCTTTACCGGCCGCCCCGCCCATGAGCTACCTGCGCCGTCCCTACGCCCGGCTGGCCCGGCATCGCTACAAGCTGCTGATGGCCAGCCTACTGCTGCTGGTGCTAGGCTCGGGCTTTGCGCCGGCTACTGTCGACCCGCACTTATTTGCCGCCCTGCTGCTGCAAAACCTGGCCGTGGGCGTGCTGGTCTTTGCCGAAGAGCGGCCGTGGCTGCTGCTGCTGTGCCTGCTGGTGGTGCTGGGCCTGGAAGGCACCGCCCAGCTTCGGGGCTGGCCGTCGGTGCGCGCCTACACCGGCGTGGTTTACAGCGTGTTCTGCTTTTCCATTACGCTGCGGATTTTCCGTAAAGTGCTGGGCGCGGGGCGGGTATCGGCCGAGCTGCTGGCGGCTACCATGTGCGGCTTCGTGCTGCTGGGCATGGTGGGCACGTTCTTGTTCATCCTCATCGACGTGCTGCAGCCGGGCGCTTTTGCCAACGTGCCGCCCGAGCCGGGTACCGTGCAGGCACTCAATTACTTCAGCTTTGTAACGCTGCTCACCGTGGGCTACGGCGACATTGTGCCCCTGAGCAACGTGGCCCGCAAGGCCACCGTGCTGCTCGGGCTAATCGGGCACTTCTACGACCTGTTCGTGGTCAGCGTCATCGTGGGCAAGTACGTGGGCGGGGTAGTGGAGGGCGTGGAGGAAGACCGGGCCGCCCCGCCCGAGAAGTAGGCGCCGGCCGTACTTTTGCAGCCCTTTTTAGCTAAAAAACGCCTGCCGTGCCCCGTATCAAACTCCAGCGCTTTGCCGACAATGCCACCCGCCCCGACATCGTAGAGCCGGGCAAAGCCACGTTTGGCCGCCTGGCCGGGCACTGGCGCGGCGATTTTTTTCACAACGACCACCCGCTGGTGCTCGAAGTAGGCTGCGGCAAGGGCGAGTACACCGTGGGCCTGGCCCAGCGCCATCCTGCGCAAAACTTCCTGGGCCTCGACATCAAGGGCGAGCGCATTTGGCGCGGCAGCACCCGCGCCGAGGCTTTGGGCCTCCGCAACGTGGGTTTTCTGCGCCTCATGGCCCACCAGCTCAGCGAGCATTTTGCGCCCGGTGAGCTTAGCGAAATCTGGATAACCTTTCCGGACCCGCGCCCCCGCGACCGCGACATCAAGCGCCGCCTCACCTCGCCGCGCTTCCTCACCCAGTACCAGGCGCTGCTGGCCCCCGGCGGCGTGGCCCAGCTCAAAACCGACAGCGAGGGCCTCTACGACTACACGCTGGAGGTGCTGGCCAGCCGCCCCGGCGCCCGAATTGAGGTAGCCACCCGCGACCTCTACGCCGAAACCGACCCCGCCTTCGAAGCCGCCCAGGCCATCCAAACGCACTTCGAGGGCAAGTACCGCGCCGTGGGCGTGCCCATTAAGTACGTGCGGTTTTCGCTGTAAAAAACAGGGGCAGCCCCGGGGCCTTGGCCCCCCTTCGACTGAAAAAAACGAAGCCCGTGGTTGGGCAGCCACGGGCTTCTACGAGCGCTGGTATACAGCAGACTAGGCCTCTTCCAGGGCCTCAAACACGGCTTCAAGCTCGGTGAAGTCGCGCAGGCCGGGCTTTATTTCGTGGCCGCCGGCCAGGATGAGGCCGGCGGGGTGCACCTGCTGGGCCAGGTCGGCCGCCTCGGTAGGGTCGGTGGGGCCGGCCAGCCACAGCGGCGCCTGGCGGGCTAGCTGGTGCCAGTAGGCGTAGTCGTTGGGGTAGTAGTGGGGCGGGGTGGTAAAGAGCGCGAAGCCCTGCGGAAAGGCCGCCGTGAGGTCGGCCAGCGCGGCGGCAAAGTGCTCCTGCTTGATAATAAGGTCAGCGGGCACCTCTACCAAAGCGGGCACTGCCAGCCCCTCGGGCCAGGCCTGGCGGGCGCGGTCGAGGCGCAGCAGCACGCCGGTGAGGCCGCATTCTTCGACCAGGCGGTTGATTTCGGGGCCGGCCACGTGGCCAAACTCGCCGATGATATCGACGCCGGCCACCCAGCCGGCCAGCTCGCGGGCGGTAGCGGCGGCTACGGCGTCGGGCAGGTTGGCATCGAGCGTGAAAATGAGACCCTGGGCGCCCATGCCGGCGCAGTAGCGGGCGTCGGACAGGTTATTGATGCCGCGCACGAGCACGGGAATGGCAAGAGACATTTCCTTTAAGTATGAATTATGAATTGTGGCAGGGCACAAAAGTAAGCCGGGTTGGTGCGGGAGCTGGTAAACGGCAGCACGCGCCTGACTCAGCCTCGCCAATTCATAATTCATAATTTATAATTCAGAATTACCTTTGTACTGGCGCCAGTCGGAACATTCACCTCCCTGAGTGGCTAGCCCTCTTAATGACCCCAACCCCAACCAAGGGCCGCGTACTCGTGGCCATGAGTGGCGGCATCGACTCGTCGGTGGCCGCCGTGCTGCTGCACGAAGCCGGCTACGAAGTCGTCGGCATGACGATGAAAACCTGGGACTACGCCAGCGCCGGCGGCTCGAAAAAAGAAACCGGCTGCTGCTCGCTCGACTCCATCAACGATGCCCGCGACATTGCCGTGCGCCTGGGCTTTCCGCACTACATTATTGATATTCGGGAGGAGTTCGGCGATTTTGTCATCGACAATTTCACCGAAGAATACCTGGCCGGCCGCACCCCCAACCCCTGCGTGCTCTGCAACACCCACATTAAGTGGGATGCGCTGCTGCGCCGCGCCGACCAGCTTGGCTGCGAGTTCATCGCCACCGGCCACTACGCCCAAATCCGGCAGGATGAGGCTAGCGGGCGCTTTATCGTGAGCAAAGGCCTCGACTCAACCAAGGACCAGAGCTATGCGCTGTGGGGCGTGACGCAGCAGAGCCTGAGCCGCACGCTGTTTCCGCTGGGGGCCATGCGCAAGAGCGAGATTTACGACGAGGCGCGGCGTCGCGGCTTCACGGCCCTCGTAAATAAGCCCGAGAGCTACGAAATCTGCTTTATCCCCGACAACGACTACCGCAGCTTCCTGCGCCGCCGCGTGCCGGGCCTGGAGGAGCGCGTGGCCGGCGGCCGCTTCGTGGACCGCGACGGCCGCGACCTGGGCGGCCACGAGGGCTACCCCTTCTACACGATAGGGCAGCGCAAGGGGCTGGGCATTGCGCTGGGCTTTCCGGCTTATGTCACGGCCATTCGGCCTGAAACCAACGAAGTGGTACTGGGCAACTACGACGAGCTGGCCAGCACCGCTACCACCGTGCACAAGCTCAACATGGGCAAGCTGGCCAGCCTCGAAGGCCGGGGCCTGGTGCCGGCCGTGGTGAAGGTGCGCTACCACCACGCCGGCTCGCCGGCATTTCTGGAGCAGCTGGGCGACACAATTAACATCTACTTTCCCGAGCCGGTGCACGCCATCACGCCCGGCCAGGCGGCCGTGTTCTACGACGGCGACGACGTGCTGGGCGGTGGCTGGATTCAGCGCCACGTGATAGGCGAGGTGCCCGTGGCGGCCCCGGCCGCCGAAGCGCTGGCCTAGCCGGCGGAGCGGTGCTGGCCAGGCCAGCGCCCCGGGCGTTATGGTTGACCGTTAGTACCTTGCCGGCTGCCGCCGTGGGTGGCCGGCAAGGTATTTTTATGGACAGATTTTTTTGTATGAATTTGCGTTTTCGCTTGTTATCCGCGCTAAAAAATACCCGGTGGGGCGCCTTGGTAGCGTTGCCGGTGCTGCTGGCCGGCTGCCGCCACGAGTCGGTGGTGCCCAACCCGGTGGCCGATTATTTTCCGGTGGTGGTGGGCACCTACCGCACCTACGCCGTCACCGACTCGGTGTGGACCAATGCCCGCGTGAGCGTGACGAGCTACCAGCTGCGCGAGCGCGTGGCCGAGCAGTTTACCGACGCGGCCGGCCAGCCGGCCTACCGGCTCGTGCGCTCGCGGCGGGCCACGGCCAGCGCCGGCTGGGCCGATGACAGCGTGCTCATCGTGCAGCCCTCGGCGCGGGCCGTGCTGCTTACCCAAAACAACGTGCGCACCGTGGAGCTGATTTACCCCGCCCGGGCCGGTAAGGGCTGGAACGACAGCGCCTTTACGGCTTCGCCCGACACGATTATCAGCCTGAAGCGGTTTTACGGGCCTAGCGTGGGCGGGCCCTACACAGTGCCCGCCTTTAGCGGCCAGCCAGCCAAAACCTATGACAATACGGTGGCCACGTACAAGCTCTTTGCGGCCCAGGACAACGACGGCCTGCGGCGGCGCAGCGGCTACCAGCAGGTGTATGCCCAGGGCGTGGGGCTAGTGGTGCGGCGGCGCTACGGCTACGCGCTTTACACGACCAATCCGGCCGATGGCACCGAAACGTATTACAAGGACGTGCAGCGTGGCATAGCCCACCGCGAAGTGCTGCTCGAAACGGGCACAATTTAGACCGCCCGGCGGTTGAGACAGCTGCCAGCCGGCGGGTCTGCTTCGGAGCAGGCTGGCCGGCTGGTTTTTTGTAAGCCGGGCGGCGCAGGGCAAATGCCCTAATTTAGCCGGCCTGATTCTCTAGGATATGAAAAAACTATTTTGGCCGGCGGCCCTGCTGCTCGCCACGCTGCTGGGCGCGGCCCCGGCCAGCCAGGCCCAAACGGGCCAGGTGCGCCGCTACTTCGTGTACTTTAAGGACAAAGCCGGCACGCCCTACACCGTGGGCCAGCCCCAGCAGTTTCTCTCGGCGCGGGCGCTGGCCCGGCGCAGCCGCCAGGGCATTGCGGTGCGCCCGCGCGACTTGCCGGTGAGCCCCGCCTACCTGGCGCAGGTGCGCGCCGTGAGCGGCCAGCCGCAGGTGGTGTTTACCTCGCGCTGGCTCAACGGCGCCGTGCTGGCCTGCGACTCGGCCACCCTGGCCCGGGTGCAGCAGCTGCCAGCCGTGCGCAGCGCGCAGCTACTGAGCCGGGTGCTGCCGCAGGCCCCGGCCCCGGCGGGCGCCGTAACCCCGACCCCCGCGCCGGCCGCGCCCGCCAGCCCCCGCGCCACCTACGGCAAAGCCTACGCCCAAAACCAGCTCATCGGGGCCGTGGCCATGCAAGATGCCGGCTACCGGGGCGAGGGAATGCAGATTGCCATCTTCGACGCCGGCTTTCCGGGCGCCGACCAGATTACGGCCCTGCAAAATATCCAGACCCAAGGCCGCGTGGCCGGCACCCGCAACTTTGTGGATGGCGGCCGAAGCGTATACCAGCGCAATGGTCACGGCACGGCCTGTCTCAGCCTCATCGGCGGCGAGCTGCCGGGCTACTACGTGGGCACGGCTCCCCGCGCCACCTTCCACCTCTGCATTACGGAAGACGTGGCCAGCGAGTCGCCGATGGAGGAAGCCAACTGGCTGGCCGCCGCCGAGTACGCCGACTCGGCGGGGGTCGATGTCATCAGCTCGTCGCTGGGGTATAATACGTTTGATGACCCCGCCCTCTCGCACACCTACGCCCAGCTCAACGGCCGCACGGCCATAGCCAGCCTGGCGGCGCTGGGGGCCGCCCGCGCCGGCATCGTGGTCGTAAACTCGGCCGGCAACGACGGCAACAACAGCTGGCACTACATCGGGGTGCCCGCCGATGCCGACAGCATTATCTCGGTGGGGGCGGTTGACTCGCTGCGCAACCACGCCGGCTTCAGCTCCTACGGCCCCACGGCCGATGGCCGCCTCAAGCCCACGCTCGCCAGCATGGGCGTGGCCTCGGCCGTGCTGGCCCCGAGCGGGGTGGCCGTGCGCGGCAACGGTACCTCCTACGCCTGCCCCGAGCTGGCGGGGCTAGTAGCCGGGTTCTGGCAGGCCAACCCCACGCTGAGCGCTCAGCAGGTCATTCAGGCCCTCGAAGCCGGCGCCTCGCAGGCCCAAAACCCCGACAACACGCTGGGCTACGGCATTGTCAGCTTCGCGGCCTCGTATAACCTGCTGCACCCCGGCGCGCCGCTCGCGGCTAAAGGGGCTACGGCCGCCGCGGCCGGGCTAGCCATCTTCCCCAACCCCAGCCACCTCGACGAGCTGATGCTGGCCCTGCCCGCCAGCCTGCGCGGCCAGGTGCTGCGCGTGCGGGTGCGCGATGTGAAAGGCGCCCTGGTGGGCGAGCTGCTGCTGCCGGCTAGCCCCGCCGCCACGGTGGCGCTACGCCTGCCGGGCGGGGCGCTGGCGCCGGGCGCCTACCTCTGCACGGTGCAACCAGTAGCGGGCGGCGCGGCGCAGACAGTGCGCTTCGTGCGGCAATAATTGCCAATAATATTAGGTTAAAAAATCTAATATTATTGGCCGCATTATGAAAAATCCGTATCTTTAAGCCGTCAACCAGACGCCCCTTTTCCATGTTACAGTTAATGACAACCAAGCGCATCGGGCGCCGCCAGTTTCACTTCACCGTGCAGGGCGGCAACCTGCACGAAGCCGTGGCTGAGTACGACCGCCTGAGCTTTCCCGACGTGGCCGCCTGTGGCCTCTGCGGCTCCGACAACCTCGATTTAACCTCGCGCGTGGCGCAGGGCAAGTTCAAGTACACCTCCGTGAAATGCCTCTCGTGCCGCGGCGACCTCACCTTTGGCAAAAACAAGGACGACGACCAGTCGTACTTCCTGCGCCGCAAGGAGAGCGGCGAGCTCGACTGGCGGGCCTTCGAGAAGAAAGCGGAAGACCCTAAATAGCCGCGGGCCTAGCTAGGCGCTCCGCCTGCTTTAGAAGGCACCCCTTGTCCATCGCTCAAAAGCCCGCTGCCTGCGCCGGTCAACCGGCGCAGGCAGCGGGCTTTTTTCGAGGGTGTTTGCGAAGTGCCTGGGCCTGAAGCCGCAGCCGTACTCGGCGCAGTTGGTGAGCTGGGCCTTGCTGAAAACAAGCCGTGGGCGCCCACGCTAGGGCACTGCCCGCGGCGCCTGTGAGCGTCAATTCAGGCCGCCGTGGTACCGTGCGGCTAATTAGTTGGAATCTAAGCAGAACCGGCGGGCTAGCCCTTGACGCGAGCAAGTAGGGGCCGCTACCTTCGCCAAGCTGCCCCGTGCGGGCGGTTTTGCGAGCCGGCTGTTTATGTTGCGAACTACTACGCTGCTAAGGTGGGGACTGGGAATCAGTCTGGCGAGCCTGCTGGCCGCCGCGCCCGCGCGGGCCCAGGTCGATACTGTGCGGGCCAGCACCTTGCCCGGCCCGCAGCTGGCCGAAAAAGCCTACAACGCCGGCCTGGCCAGCTACCAGGCCCAGAACTATGCGGCCGCGCTCGCCAGCTTCGGCCAGGCGCTGGCCGCTAGGCCCGATTTTGCGCCCGCCTACGCCAACCGCGCCGCCACCCGGCTAGCCCTCAAAGACTACCCCGCCGCCGAGGCCGACTACGACCAAGCGCTGAAGCTAGAGCCCGGCGTCTACGCCCACTACTTTGGCCGCGGCCAGGTGCGCGAGGCCGCCGGCCGCGCCCCCGAGGCCGAAGCCGACTACGGCGAGGCCCTCAAGGCCAACCCCGCCTACGCGCCGGCCTGGTACAACCGGGGCGTGCTGCGCTTCGAAAAAGGGGAGTACGAGGCCGCCCTCACCGACTTCGACGGGGCCATAAAAGCTGACCCTACCGCGGCCTATGCCTACCACGACCGCGCCAGCACCCAACTGCGGCTAGGCCACTACGCCGAGGCCGTGCCCGACTATACCAGGGCGCTGGCCTTGCAGCCCACGCTGCTGCCGGCGCTGCTCAACCGCGCGGCCGCCGAGCGCCGCCTTGGCCAGCTGCCCGAGGCCCTGCATGATTACGATGCCTACCTGGCCCAGAAATCCGACAACCCGCTGGCCTTCACCAACCGGGGCAACGCCCGCTTCGAAAACAAGGACTACGCCGGCGCCGTGGCCGATTTCGACCGCGCCCTGGCCCTCGACCCCAAGTATGCCTACGCCTGGAACAACCGCGCCGCCGCCGAGCTGAAGCTGACGCAGTATGCCAAGGCCGCCGCCGATGCCACCGAGGCCCTGCGCCTCAGCCCGCAGTACGCCGAGGCCTACCTCAACCGGGGCCACGCCCGCGAAATGCTGCGCCAGGCCGACGAGGCCTGCCAGGACTGGCGCCAGGCCGCCGCCCTGGGCCGCGCCGAGGGCAACCGCTACGCCGCGGCCGCCGGCTGCGCCGGCGACGCGGCCGAAGTGCCGACCGCTAAATAGGAAGTTGCTAAATAGTTGCTAGGGGAGTAGTTAGTCGAGTAGTATGGATAAGATACCAACGATGCGGAAGGTTGCCGGGCTGGTTGTGGCGGGGGGCCTGCTGGCTGTTTCGGCCCAGGCCCAGAGCGTGGAGTTTACGAAAGAGAAATTCAGCGAGGACAAGCAGGGGCTGAAGGAGGCGCAGCGCGAATTGAAGGCCGGCGACGAGGCCTACCGCGCCGAGCCGCCGCGCTACGCGCTGGCGCTGCCGCACTACCTGGCGGCCCAGGAGTTTAACCCCAACAATGCCGAGCTGAACGTTAAAATCGGCGATTGCTACCTGCACTCGGGCACCAAGGCCCAGGCCCTGAGCTACCTGCAGCGGGCCCAGCAGCTGGCGCCCGCCGCCGAGGCGCGCACTCACTACCTGCTGGCCCGCGCCCTGCACCTGAACGCCAAGTGGGCCGAGGCCATCAAGGAATACCAACTGGCCGGCCCCCTGGCGGGCGGCCGCAAAGCCGAGGGCGACCCGCTCGTGGTGACGGCCGAGGACCTGGCCCGCCGCGTGCGCGAGTGCCGCAACGGCCAGGAGCTGCAGAAGCACCCCGCCCGCGTGTTCATCGACAACGCCGGCCCGCAGGTCAACTCGGCGTATTCGGAATATGGCCCCGTGGTATCGGCCGATGAAACGGCGCTGCTCTTTACCTCGCGCCGCCCCGCCCGGGCCAACGCGCCCAAAGACCCCGACGGCGACAGCTACTACGAGGATATTTACCAGACCACCTGGCTGGGCAAAACCCCGGGCTGGGCCCCGGCCACCAATCTGGGCGCGCCCGTGAACGGCGACGGCCACGACGCCACCGTGGGGCTAGCCCCCGACGGCCAGCGCCTGCTCGTGTACGCCGACGCCAATGGCGGCGACCTCGAAGAAACCACCCTCAAGGGCACGGCCTGGGGCAAGCCCCAGCGCCTGGGCAGCCGCATCAACTCCAGATACCACGAGTCGTCGGCGGCCTACTCGCCCGATGGCCGCTACCTGTACTTCGTGAGCGACAAGCCCGAGGGCGGGCGCGGCGGGCGCGACATTTACAAGGTGGAAATCGACGGGCGCGCCCCGGCCGAAAACCTGGGGCCCGTCCTCAACACGCCCTACGGCGAGGAGGCCGTGTTTTTGATGCCTGACGGCAAAACGCTGTATTTCTCCTCGGAGGGCCACAACTCGATGGGCGGCTACGACATTTTTAAATCGACCTTTGCCAACGGCAAGTGGGGCGAGCCCGAAAACCTGGGCTGGCCCATTAATACGCCCGATGACGACGTGTTTTTCGTGACCTCGGCCTCGGGCCGCCACGGCTACTACGCCGCCGAGCGGCCGGGTGGGCTGGGGGGCAAGGACCTCTACCGCATCACCTTCCTGGGCCCCGAAAAGCCGCCCGTGCTCAGCGAGGAAAGCCAGCTGCTGGCCTCGCGCCTGGCCCCGCAGCCCCAGACGCTGCTCGCCCCGCCGGTAGCGGTGGCTACGGCCCAGGTCACCATTCTCAAAGGCACCGTGACCGACGCCGCCACCCGCCAGCCGCTGGAAGCCACCGTTGACCTGATTGACAACAAAACCGGCCAGCCCATCGCCACCTTTCACAGCAACGCCACCTCGGGCAAGTACCTAGTGAGTTTGCCCTCGGGCCTCAACTACGGCATTGTGGTGCGGCAGGAAGGGTATTTATTCCATTCCGAAAACTTCGACCTGCCCGCCGAAGCCGCCTACGCCGAGGTGGTGAAAGACATTCCGCTCAAGAAGCTGGAAGTGGGCGTGGTGATTGTGCTGAACAATATTTTCTTCGACACCGGCAAGGCCACCCTGCGCCCCGAAAGCACCGCCGAACTCGAGCGCCTGCTCAAGCTGCTTACCGACCAGCCCGCCCTCAAGCTCGAAATGGCCGGCCACACCGACAACGTGGGCCGCCCCGCTGCCAACCAGGACCTGAGCCAGCGCCGCGCCCAGGCCGTGGTGAGCTACCTGACCCAGCACGGCGTAGCCGCCGCCCGCCTGGCGGCCGCCGGCTATGGCGACACCCGCCCCGTGGCGCCCAACACCACCGCCGGCGGCCGCCAGCTCAACCGACGCACCGAGTTTAAGGTAACGGGCAAGTAGGTGAATACTAGTTAAATAGAATCTGTTCTGGCGAGCGCGGCAATCCTTCCTTTTTCGTTGCAGAAGTACTCTTAGCGTGAAGGAAAGATTGCCGCGCTCCGCGTTGCCGCGCGCGCAAGGACAGATAGGTTTTAGCTAGCCCCCTCATCAGCCGCAGCCCGCCGTACTTTTGCCTTGATGAGCCATTCCCTGCCCGATTTTCCCCGCCCGGCCGCCCGCCGCGAGCCGCTGCTAGCCCCCTCGCTGCTGGCCAGCGACCTGGCCAACATCCAGGCCACCGCCGAGCGGCTGGCCACCGCCGAGGCCGACTGGCTGCACTTTGACGTGATGGACGGCCGCTTCGTGCCCAACATCTCCTTCGGCCTGCCCATTCTGGAAGCCCTGCGACCCCACGCCAAGCAGCCCATCGACGTGCACCTGATGATAGAGCGGCCCCAGGACTACCTGGCGGCCTTCCGCGACGCCGGCGCTACGCATATGACCGTGCACTACGAGGCCTGCCCGCACCTGCACCGCGTGGTGGAGCAGATTAAAAGCCTGGGCTGCACCGCCGGCGTGGCCCTGAACCCCGCCACCCCGGCTAGCCTGCTCGCGGACATTGCCGCCGACCTCGACCTGGTGCTGGTGATGTCTGTCAACCCCGGCTTTGGGGGCCAAACCTTCATTCCGCACACCTTGCAGAAGGTAGCGGAGGTGAAAGAGCTGCTGCTCGACAGTGGCTCCGGGGCCCTCATCGAGGTCGATGGCGGCGTGAGCCAGGCCAACGCCGCCGCCCTGGTGCAGGCCGGGGCCGACGTGCTGGTGGCCGGCAGCTTCGTGTTCAAATCGCCGGGCGGGCCGGTGGCCACCCTGGCCGGCCTGCGGAAATTGTTGCGCGAAGCGGGGCAAGAGCAGGAGCAAGCCGCAAAAAAGTAAGCCGGAGCATACGCAAAGCCTGGCCTAGCCAGTTGAGAAAGCCAACCGCCGCGCGGCCGGCCAGCCCCTGCGTAGCTTTACGGAACCGTTTTTTCTGCTGCCTCTGCGTTGAAGCCTTTACCTCTTGTTATCCTACTAAGCAGCCTGCCGGTGGCCGCGCCCGTGCTGGCCCAGCAGGCGCCTACGCCACTCGCCGCTGCTCAAACCACGGTGCTCAGCGGCACCGTGCGCGATGCCCAGGGCCAGCCCCTGGAACTGGTGGTAGTAGGCCTCGAAGGCCAGCCCGGCGGCGCTACTACCGATGCGCAGGGCAACTTCACGCTACGCCTGCTGCGGCCCCTGAGCGGGCCGGCGGTGCTGGTGGCCCGCCGGCTAGGCTACCAGCCGCTGCGCCAGCCGCTGCGCCTGCCCGAGGCGGCCGGCCAGCCCCTGCGGCTAGCCCTGCAAGTCGATACCAAGGCCTTGGGTAGCGTAAATGTGCGTGCCCGCGCCGCCGGCGCCGACACCCGCGAGCAGGCCAGCCTGGTGCAGCTCGACCCCCAAACGGCCAAGGTGCTGCCCTCGCCCTTCGGCGATTTCAACGCCATTCTCAAAACGCTGCCCGGCGTGGTAAGCAACAACGAGCTGACGAGCACCTACAACGTGCGCGGCGGCAACTACGACGAGAACCTGCTCTACGTCAACGGCTTCGAGGTGTACCGGCCGTTCCTCGTTACGCAGGCGCAGCAGGAGGGCCTGAGCTTCATCAACCCCGATTTAGTGCAGCGCGTCGATTTTAGCACCGGCGGCTGGCAGCCCAAGTACGGCGACAAGCTCTCGTCGGTGCTCGATATCCAGTACAAGGAGCCCGAGAAATTTGCGGCCTCGGTCACGGCCAGCCTCGTGGGCGGGGCCGCGCACGCCGAGGCGCGCTCGGCCGGCGGCCGCGTGAGCTACCTGGCCGGCGTGCGCTACAAGAATGCGCAGTACGTCTTCAACGCCCTTAAACAGAACCAGGGCCAGTACAACCCGACCTTTTACGACGGCCAGGCCTACGTGAATATCGGGCTGGGCAACAAGGAGAATATGCAGAAAACCAGCCTGGGCATCTTGGGCGTGGTGGCGCACAACGACTACCGCTTCGTGCCCCAGACCGGGCAGGTATCGTTTTCGACGGCCGTCAACCAGGTGGCCAGGGTCAATATCTACTACGACGGGCGCGAGCGCATGCAGTACGATACCTACCAGGCGGGCCTCGATTTGCGACATAATTTCCACCCCGGCCTGCAAGTTGACCTGCTGGCCTCGGCGCTGAGCACCCGCGAGTTTGAGTTCAGAGACGTGGAGGCGGCCTACACCTTTGCCGACGTCAACCGCGACCCCACCAGCCCCGATTTCAACCAAGCGGTGCGCCAGCGCAATATCGGCTCCAGCTTCAACCACGCCCGCAACGACCTCACGGCCCGCGTGTACACGGCCGAGCTGCGCGGCCGCTGGAACCCCGGCGGCGACCCGCTCGGGGCGCACACCGTGCGCTTTGGCGTGAAGATGGGCCGCGAAAGCATTCACGACCAGCTCGATGAGTACAGCTTTGCCGACTCGGCCGACTATGTGCCCGATGCCCGCCGCACCCGCCTCGCCGCCGACTTGAGCCTGCTCAGCACTCGCACCCAGGGCTACGTGCAGCACACCTGGCAAATCGACTCGCTCAAAACGCTGACCTACGGCCTGCGGGCCCACTACTGGACCGAGAACCAGCAGCTCGTGCTCAGCCCGCGCGTGCAGTTTGCCGCGCGCGACCGCCGCCACCCCGAGCGCAGCTGGAAGCTGGCGGCCGGCGTGTACGCCCAGCCGCCCTTTTACCGCGAGCTGCGCAACATGCAGGGCCAGCTCAACCCCGAGCTGCGGGCCCAGAAATCGCTGCACTTCGTGGTGGGCCGCCAGGTAGAGCTGCAGCTGATGAACCGGCCCTTTCGCCTCAACACGGAGGCCTATTACAAGTACCTCACCGACGTTATTCCCTACGAGGTCGACAACGTGCGCCTGCGCTACTACGCTACCAACCAGGCCACGGCCTACGCGGCCGGCTTCGAAACGCGCCTGAGCGGTGAGTTTGTGAAGGGCGTGGAGTCGTGGCTGAGCCTGGGCTTGCTCGGCACCCAGGAGAAGGGCGACACCACCGCCACCTACGACGCCAACGGCAAACGCACCGGCTACGAAACGCTCGGCTACATCCGCCGGCCGCAGGACCAGCGCCTCACGGCCAGCATCTTCTTCCAGGACCACCTGCCCGATAACCCCTCGGTGCGGGGCTATGTGAACCTCGTGTTTGGTACCGGGCTGCCCTTCAGTGCGCCCGGCCGGCTGCAAGACCGCCAGACCAACGCCACCAGCGCCTACCAGCGCGTCGATATTGGCTTCTCGAAAGTGCTGAGCCTGCGCGCCACGCCCAAACCCCACCCGTATTCCTTCGAAAGCCTGTGGCTGAGCCTGGAGATTCTCAACATCCTGGGGGCCAATAACGTGTCGGGCTACAGCTACCTGCAGGACGTGAACGGCCGCACCTACGCCGTGCCCACCTACCTCTCGCAGCGCGTAGTGAACCTGCGGGCGATAGCGCGGTTCTAGGCTGCGCTAGGTGGTAGTAGGGGCTAGCCGGGCGGTATCTTTGCCCGTACCTCGCGTTAGGTACGTCCCCCAGCCCAACGGCTACTCTTGTTAAAAAGAGAAGCCCGGCTGCTAGGAACAGACCGGGCTTCGAGAAGTGTGGGGGTTTTCGCACAACCCTTTACTTCTGAGCAAGATGAAAAAGGACAGCGCGAAGTCGGAGTTTGAAGTACTGTTCAAGCTCCGCATGTCCAGTAAGCTAGTTCGCTGGCTTATTGGCATCGTAGCGAGTGGTACTGCCGCTACGGCGGTAGCCCACTGGCTGCACTAAGTTGGCAACGGCCGCGCCGCCAGGGGCGGCCGTTGTTTTTAAGCCCGGCCTATCGCCGGGCTGTGCAAATATACGTGGGGGCGCAACGTTTTGGTTCAAGACCGCTTACGCTAGCCGGGCCAGGGCATTCGTCGGCCCGTAGGGGCGCCACCCAATAGAGTTTGTCCGGTGCCGGAGCCAGGAACCTATAGCCCGCCGCGGGGTTTTTGCCCCGGGCCGCCGGTAAAAACCGCTCACGGGCGCGGCGCTAGCCATTCTTTCGCATGAAACGCCTGCTGCTGCTCCACGGCTATACCGAAGACCGCACCATTTTCGACCCCTTGCGGCCGCTGCTGCCGCCCTTTGCCGAAGTTATTGCGCTGGAGCTGGCCGAGGAGTTTGCGGCCTGGCGCCCGGCGGGCCCGGTCAATGTGGGGAGCCTGGCCCGGTACCTGGTGGCGCGCTACCATATCGGGCCCGCCGATGTGCTCATCGGCCATTCGATGGGCGGCTGGATTGCCGCCCATATCAAGGAGCAAACCGGGGCCACGGCCATTCTGCTCAGCTCGTTTACCGACCAGGCCAAGATTGTGTCCCGCATTCGCAGCCCGCGCCTGCTAGGCATCTACGCCCGCCTGGGCCTAGTGCAAAACCGCTGGCTGAACGAGTATTTCCGCCGCCGCTACCGCCACGACGAGTCGCGCGCCTTGCACGCGCAGCTCATCGGGGGCATGGGGCGCTGGCGCCGCCGCTACGTGGCCCAGCAGCTAGGGGTGCTGTTTGCCCCGGTGCCGCCGCTTGGTACCGCGCCCGATTTGCGCCTGCACGCCCGCGCCGATACCGTGGTGCGCCCACCCGATGAGCCGTATGTGGAGCTGCCCGGCGACCATTTTGCGCATTATTTCTACCCGCAGCTGGCGGCGGCCGCCATTGGGCAGCTGCTGGCCGGGCGCTGAAAAGCAACGGCCAGCCCCACCCGGCTCGCTACCATTACCGGCGAGGGGCTAGCCGTGGACGCGGCTTTTGCGTAAGAGGGCTTTGAAATTCGGGCCGCCGGCCTACCTTTGCCCCACGATGACCCCCGTTTGCTGCCTCACATCTGCCTTCAGCCCCGCGCTGCCGGCCCCCGCTTTGGGGCTAGCGGCTGCCTGGCGGGCTACGCCGCCGCTAGGGGCGGCGCCGCAGCATCACCACCACCATCTGTAGGAGACCGGGCAACCGGGCTGGCCGCTACCTTGTAGCCTACTGGTGCCAGCCGCTCGCGTCTCCACCACCGCCCGGCCCGGGCCGGACCACAACTTTTTCTTCGTTTGGGTATTTACCGAAGAAGCTTCCGGGCAGCCAAGGGCTAGCCGGGGCCTCGTTCACTCTTGCCGCCGGCCCGCTGCCGGGCCGGCGGCGCTTTCTCTCTCATGCTGCGTTTAGCCATTCAAAAGTCCGGCCGTCTCTCGGAGGACTCCCTTCAGCTCATCCGCGAGTGCGGCATCAGCTTCGTTTCGTCTTCCTATAAGCTCAAGGTCGAGGCCAGCAACTTCCCGCTCGAAATCCTCTACCTGCGCGACGACGATATTCCGGGCTACGTGCAGGACGGCGTAGCCGACCTGGGCATCGTGGGCCAGAACGTGCTGGTGGAAGCCGGCTGCGCCGCCCTCGAAGTCGAAACCCTGGGCTTCAGCAAGTGCCGCCTGAGTTTGGCCGTGCCGCGCGGCGCCGACTACAATTCGGTGGCCGACTTGCAGGGCAAAAGCATTGCCACGTCGTACCCCAAGCTGCTCGGCGACTACCTGGCCGGCCAGGGCGTGCGGGCCCACCTGCATACCATTTCGGGCTCGGTCGAGATTGCGCCCAGCATTGGGCTGGCCGAGGCCATCTGCGACATCGTGAGCAGCGGCTCGACGCTGCTCGGCAACGGCCTGCGCGAGGTGGAAACCATTTTTCGCTCGGAGGCCGCCCTCATTGCCGCCCCCAGCCTGAGCGCCGACAAGCAGGCGCTGCTCGACCAGCTGCGCTTTCGGATGCAGGCCGTGCGCCGGGCCCAGCGCTCGAAGTACATTGTGCTCAACGCCCCGCTAGCCGCCCTCGATGCGGTTAAGGCGCTGCTGCCCGGCATCAAGTCGCCCACCGTCACGCCCCTGGCCGAGGACGGCTGGGTGTCGGTGCAGTCGGTGGTGGAGGAAGACAAGTTCTGGCACATTGCCGGCGAGCTGCAGGCCATTGGGGCCGAAGGCATTCTGGTGCTCCCGATTGAGAAGCGGGTCGGGTAGATACTTAAAAAGAACGTCATGCTGAGCTTATCGAAGCCTCTCGCCTGCGTCGTTAGGAGTAGTAACCCTAGCGACGCGGCCAGGATGCTTCAACAAGCTCAGCATGACCAACGCTTGTTGCCATGCAAATTTTTCGCAATCCCGACCCTAGCCAGTGGCCCGCGCTGCAGCTGCGCCCGCTGGCCGAGAGCAACGCCGCCGTGCTGGCCCGCGCCGGCGAGATTTTCGACGACGTGGCCCGGCGCGGCGACGAGGCCCTGCACCAGTACGCCGCCCAGCTCGACGGCGTGCCCGCGCTGGCTAGCCTGCGCGTGAGCGCCGAGGAGCTGGCCGAAGGCGCCGCCCAGGTGCCGGCCGCGCTGCAAGCGGCCATCCGCCAGGCCATTCAGAATATCACCCTTTTCCACGCCGCCCAGCGCCCCGCCGCCGTGGAGGCCGAAGTCGAAACCATGCCCGGCGTGCGCTGCTGGCGCCGCAGCGTGGCCGTGCCGCGGGTGGGGCTGTACGTGCCGGGCGGCTCGGCGCCCTTGTTTTCGACCTTGTTGATGCTGGGTATTCCGGCCAGGCTGGCGGGCTGCCGCGAGATTGTGCTGTGCACGCCGCCCGGCCGGGGCACGGGCGCCATTGCGCCGGCTATCCTTTTCGCTGCCCAGGAGCTGGGGCTGACCACGATTATCAAAGCGGGCGGGGCGCAGGCCGTGGCCGCCCTTACCGTGGGCACGGCCTCGGTGCCGGCCGTGGATAAGATTTTCGGCCCCGGCAACCGCTACGTGACGGCCGCCAAGCAGCTGGCCGCCCAGCGCGGCGTGGCCATCGACATGCCCGCCGGCCCGAGCGAAGTGCTGGTGATTGCCGATGCCAGCGCCAACCCCGCCTTCGTGGCGGCCGATTTGCTCTCGCAGGCCGAGCACGGCCCCGACTCGCAGGTGGTGTTGCTGACTGATTCAGAAGACATCCTGACGGGCGTGCTGGCCGAGCTGGAGCGGCAGCTGCCGCTGCTGCCCCGCGCCGGGATTGCCCGCCAGGCCCTGGCCGAAAGCCGCGCCCTGCTGCTGCCCGACGTGCCTGCCATGCTCGAGTTCAGCAACCAGTACGCCCCCGAGCACCTTATCCTGGCCGTGGCCGCGCCCGAGGCCCTGGCCGCTGATATCTACAACGCGGGCTCGGTCTTCATGGGCTACCTTACGCCCGAGGCGGTGGGCGATTACGCCTCCGGCACCAACCACACGCTGCCCACCGGGGGCTACGCCCGGGCCTACAGCGGGGTATCGCTCGATTCGTTTTACAAGAAAATTACCTTCCAGCAGCTCGCCCCCGCCGGCCTGCTCGCGCTAGCCCCGGTAGTGGAGCCCATGGCCGAGGCCGAGGGCCTGCGCGCCCACGCTCACGCCGTGGCGCTGCGCCGCGAAGCTTTGGAATCATTTAATTTAAAATAGACCGTCAGGCGGAGCTTGCTGAAGCAGCTTGTTCGCGCCGCTAGGGTTACCCAACTAAGCGGCCAGGATGCTTCGGCAAGCGCCGCCTGACGGACGCAATTTTGCTATGTTCTTCAATCTAGATTCCCTCATTCGCCCCAACGTGCGGACGATGAAGCCGTATTCTTCGGCCCGCGACGAGTTTCAGGGCGAGGCCCGGGTCATGCTCGACGCCAACGAAAACAGCCTGGGCAGCGCCGGCCCCGCCGCGTTCAACCGCTACCCCGACCCGCACCAGCGCGCCGTGAAGGCAGCGCTAGCCCCTCTGAAGGGCGTAACGCCTGAGCAGGTATTTCTCAGCAACGGCTCGGATGAGGTCATCGACCTGCTGGTGCGCCTCGTAGCCCGCCCCGGCCAGGATAGCATCCTGAGCACGCCGCCCACCTTCGGCATGTACGAGGTGGCCGCCGCCCTCAACGACGTAGCGCTGGAGCGCGTGCCGCTCGACGCCGATTTTCAGCTCAGCGAAGACGCCATCGCGCAGATTAGCGCGTCGCCGGCCAAAATTGCTTTTTTGTGCTCGCCCAACAACCCTACCGGCAACCTGCTGCGCGCCGCCGACATCGAGCGGATTTTGCGCGGCTTCCCGGGCCTGGTGGTGGTGGACGAAGCGTATGGCGACTTTGCCGACCAGCCCAGCTGGATATCGCGCCTGCCCGAGTTTGCCAACCTGGTGGTGCTACAAACCTTCTCCAAAGCCTGGGGGCTAGCGGGCATTCGCCTGGGCATGGCCTTCGGCTCGCCGGAGGTGATTGCCTACCTCAACCGCATCAAAATGCCCTACAACGTGTCGGAAAATACTCAGCGCCTGGCCTTGGCCGCGCTCGCCGACACCGGTCGCTTCGAGGCCATGCGCCAGGAGCTGCTGCAAGGCCGCGCTACGCTGCAGGCCGCCCTGGCGGAACTGCCCATCGTGGATTATATTTTTCCGTCCGACGCCAACTTCCTGCTCACCCGCTTCCGGCCCGATGCGGGCGCGGTGTACCAGCACCTGCTGGCCCAGGGTATTGTGGTGCGCCGCCCCAGCCAGGCCAGTCTGGCCGGCACCCTGCGCCTGACCGTGGGCTCGGCCGCCGAGAACGCGGCCCTGGTGGCCGCGCTGCGGGCGTTTGGGGCGGCCGGCTAGCGAGTTCAGTAATGGCTGCTATCCCTCCGCGCTTGCAGAGCCAGCCCGCTGTAGGCGGGCGTATCCGTTAAATCTGTAAAATCCGTTTGAATCTGCGATGAAAAAGGTATTATTCATTGACCGCGACGGCACCATCCTCATCGAGCCGCCGATTGACTTCCAGATTGATGCCTGGCATAAATTCGACTTCGTGCCCGGCGCCATTACGGCCCTGGCCCAGCTAGCCCGCGACGGCGAGTACGAGCTTGTCATGGTGACCAACCAGGATGGCCTCGGCACCGACAGCTACCCCGAGGCTACCTTCTGGCCCTACCAGCAAAAAATGCTGGACATCCTGAAAGGGGAGGGGGTTGAGTTCGCCGAGATTCTCATCGACCGCAGCTTTGCCCATGACCCGGCCCCGACGCGCAAGCCCGGCACGGCGCTGCTCACGCGCTACCTCGACCCGGTCCAGGGCTACGACCTGAAGCACTCCTACGTGATTGGCGACCGGCTAACTGATGTGCAGCTGGCCGAGAACCTGGGCTGCCAGGCCATCCTGCTGCACGCCGAGGCCGACGAGCGCGCCGCGCTCAGCACCACCGACTGGGCCCGGGTGTACGAGCACCTGCGCCGCCCGCCGCGCAAGGCCCACGTGATGCGCAACACCAACGAGACGCGCATCGAAATTATCCTCAACCTCGACGGCACCGGCCACACCGACTGCCAGACCGGGCTGGGGTTCTTCGACCACATGCTTGACCAACTGGGCAAGCACAGCGGCTGCGACCTCTACGTGCGCACCCACGGCGATTTGCACATCGACGAGCACCACACGGTGGAAGACACGGCCATCGCCATTGGCGCAGCCTACAACGAAGCCCTTGGTGATAAACGCGGCGTGAACCGCTATGGCTTCCTGCTGCCCATGGACGACGCGCTGGCCCAGGCCGCCATCGACTTTTCGGGCCGGCCCTGGCTGGTGTGGGAGGCGGAGTTTAAGCGCGAGCGGGTGGGCGACGTGCCGACCGAGCTGTTTTACCATTTCTTCAAAAGCTTCTCCGACGCGGCCCGCT
Organism: Hymenobacter cheonanensis; assembly: GCF_030581075.1. Lineage (GTDB taxonomy): Bacteria > Bacteroidota > Bacteroidia > Cytophagales > Hymenobacteraceae > Hymenobacter. The sequence continues at coordinate 135,296 of NZ_JAUQSW010000006.1, read as the reverse complement.
GCAACCTCAACATTACCTGTTCGGGTGACAACGAGCACCATAAAATCGAGGCGATTTTCAAGGCCGTGGCCAAGTCCATTAAAATGGCCCTGGTGCGCGACCCGGCCGGCCAGCACGTGATTCCCAGCACGAAAGGAATCCTGTAAGCTGTATTTATCATTTGGGTAAACTTGGAAAAGTTGCCTGATTAACCAAATGTTTTAACATGGACATCGCCGTTATCGACTACCAGGGGGGCAACGTGCAATCGGTGCTTTTTGCCCTGGAGCGGCTGGGCATGAATGCCACCCTCACGGCGGACCCCGCCGTAATTCGGGCAGCCGACCGGGTGCTGTTTCCGGGCGAGGGCGAGGCCAGCTCGGCCATGCGGGCGTTGCGCGCCGCCGGCTTGGATAAGGTGCTACCCACGCTTACGCAGCCGTTTCTGGGCATTTGCCTGGGCATGCAGCTGCTAGGCCGCCACAGTGCCGAAGGGCCGGCCGGTGGCACCGAGCTGCTGGGCATGCTGCCCTTCGACGTGGTGCGCTTCACGCCGCCCGACGCGGCGCACAAAGTGCCCCACATGGGCTGGAACAACCTGCACGACCTGCAAACGCCTCTTTTCGCGGGCCTGGGCAGCCTTTCGGCCAGCCCGAGCCCCCAGCCGGACTCGACCCAAGGGCCCGCCCCGGCGCTGCTGCCCACGGCGGCCGACTACGTGTACTTCGTGCACAGCTACTACGCGCCGGTGGGCGATTACACCATTGCCCAGGCCAGCTACCCGGCCAGCCAGCCGTTCAGCGCCGGCGTGCGCTACCGCAACTTCTACGGCGTGCAGTTTCACGTGGAGAAGAGCGGCCCGGTGGGCGAGCAGATTCTCAAAAACTTTCTCACTGCCGACCTGACTTAAAAATTTAACAAATGGTGCAAGTGCCGGTAATGCAGTTGGCGTTTGCATATTTCTCAAATGGATATAATACCCGCTATTGACCTGATTAATGGTTCGTGCGTTCGCCTGACGGGCGGCGACTTTGCCCGCCAGACCACCTACGCCGCCGACCCGCTGGCCCAGGCCCAGTACTTCGAGCAGCTGGGGGCCACGCGCCTGCACCTGGTTGACCTGGATGGGGCCCGCGCCCGCGCGCCGCGCCAGCTGCCGGTGCTCGAGCGCCTGGCCCGGCACACCGGGCTGCACATCGACTTTGGGGGCGGCATCCAAACCACGGCTTCGGCTGAGGCGGCGTTTGCGGCCGGCGCGGCGCAGCTCACGGCGGGCAGCATCGCGGCCCGCGAGCCGGCGCTGGTGGGGGAGTGGCTGGCCCGCTTTGGGGCCGACCGCATCATCATCGGGGCCGATTTCAAGGGCGAGCACATTGCCGTGAGCGCCTGGACCGAGCAGTCGGACCAGACGCTCACCGGCTTTGTCGGGGCCTGGCTGGCCGCGGGCGCCACCACCTTCATCTGCACCGATGTGAGCCGCGACGGCCAGCTGCAGGGCCCCGCCACGGATACCTACACCGCATTGCGGCAGCAGTTTGCGGCGGCGCAGTTCGTGGCCAGCGGCGGCGTAACGACGGTGGCCGACGTGGCGGCGCTGCGCGAGCTGGGCCTGGCGGGGGCCATCATTGGCAAGGCCATTTACGAGCGTACTATTACGGAGCCGCAGCTGCGGGCCGAATTGGCAAAAGAGGCCTAACCCGCTAGCTAAAATGCCTGCCACATTCCCAGCAGTTCCAGCAGTTCCGGTGACAACCGTGCTCTTCGACCTCGACGACACCCTGTTCGACCACGCGGCCACGGCGCGGGCGGCGCTGGCCGCCACGGCGGCGGGCCGGCCCACGCTGCGGGGCGTGCCGCTTGCGGAGCTATACCAGCGCTACAGCGACTTGCTGGAGGAGATGCACCCGCGCGTGATGAGCGGTCAGCTGACGTACCAGGCGGCGCGGGAGCAGCGCTTTCGGCAGCTGCTGGCGCCCTACGAGCCGCCCGTGTCGGCCGCGGCCCTGGCGCAGCTGGCCGCGCAGCACTACGGCCACTACCAGCGGCTGCGCCAGCCCGTGGCGGGGGCGCTAGCCCTGCTGCAACGCCTCAAGCCGCTGGTTAAGCTTGGCATCGTCACGAATAACCGCACGGCCGAGCAGCAGGAAAAGCTGCGTTTTCTGGAAATGACCAGCCTGGTGGATGCGCTCATTACGTCGGAAGACGTGGGCGTGCTCAAGCCCGACCCGGCTATTTACCACGTGGCGCTGGCGCGCCTGCAGGCCAGCCCCGCCCAAACCGTGATGGTGGGCGACAACTGGCAGGCCGATGTGCTCGGGGCCCTGGCCGTGGGCATCCGGCCGGTGTGGCTGAACCGCTTTGGGGCGGCCCGGTTGCTACCGCACGTGGCGGAGCTTACCAGCCTGGAGCCGCTGGCGGAAGTAGTGCCCCACCTTACCGGGCTTGCTACGCTTACCTGAATAGGCTAGCCAGAGTACCTAGCCCGCCCCGCGGCTTATGATTTTACGTTAATTTCCTGCTATGCTTACCAAACGCCTCATTGCCTGCCTCGACGTGCAGAACGGCCGCACCGTGAAGGGGACCAACTTTGTGAACCTGCGCGACGCCGGCGACCCGGTGGCCCTGGCTGCGCGCTACGCCCAGGAGGGCATCGACGAGCTGGTGCTGCTCGACATTACGGCCACCGTGGAGAAGCGCCGCACCCTCATCGAACTGGTGCGCAACGTGGCCCGCGAGGTCAACATCCCCTTTACCGTGGGCGGGGGCATCGGGGCCGTGGCCGATGTGGAGGCGCTGCTGCTGAGCGGGGCCGATAAGGTCAGCCTCAACTCTTCCGTGCTGCGCGAGCCCGGCCTGATTGACGAGCTGGCCCGGCGCTTCGGCTCGCAGGCCATCGTGGTGGCCGTCGATGCCCGCCAAACCAACGACCCGGCCGCTAGCCCTGCCGGGCACGACCCCGCCGCCGAAGCCTGGGAAGTATTCACCCACGGCGGCCGGCGCCCTGCCGGCCGCGAGGCCGTGGCCTGGTGCCGCGAGGCCGCCGCGCGCGGGGCGGGCGAAATCCTGCTCACGAGCATGAGCCACGACGGTACGCGCGACGGCTACGCCCTGGGCCTGACCAGCGCGGTGGCCGCCGCCGTGGGCGTACCCGTTATTGCCTCGGGCGGGGCCGGGGCGGCCCCGCATTTTCGCGACGTGCTGCAGCCCGGCGGGGCCGACGCCGCCCTGGCGGCCAGCGTCTTTCACTTCGGCGACTTATCGGTGGCTGGCCTCAAAAACTATCTGCTGGCTGAAGGCGTGGCCATGCGGCCGGTAGGCTAGGGTAGGCGTAGCATCTTCCAGCCACGCGTTAAGCTCAATATCTCTTATATCATGCAGCAACAGCTTGCTCACGTCGCCCTGGTGGTGCGCGATTATGACGAAGCGCTCGCCTTTTATACCCGGCAGCTCGGCTTCCGGGTAGTGGCCGACACGCCCCTGGGCGGGGGCCGGCGCTGGGTGCTGGTGGTCCCGCCCGGCCCCGCCGGGGGCAGTGCCCTGCTGCTAGCCCGGGCCGAGGGCCCCGAGCAGCTGAGCCGGGTGGGCAACCAGACGGGCGGCCGGGTGTTCTTATTTCTGACGACCGACGATTTCTGGCGCGATTACCACGCCATGCAGGCTCTGGGGGTGCACTTTCTCGAAACACCCCGTGAGGAAGCCTACGCCACGGTGGCCGTGTTTGAGGACCTCTACGGCAACCGCTGGGACCTACTGCAACCCAAGCCCGCGCAGCCCGCTTAAGGGGCGTATTTATCGGGCCTTCTTTCCCTCCCGGCGCGGGCCTAGCCCGCTTCTATTTCGATTATGACGTTAGACTTTCAAAAAATGCCCGACCAGCTGGTGCCCGCCGTGGTGCAGGATGCCGCCACCGGGCAAGTGCTCATGCTGGGCTACTTCAATGCCGAAGCCTGGCAGCGTACCCAGGCCGAGGGTCGGGTTACGTTCTTTTCCCGCTCCAAGCAGCGCCTCTGGACCAAAGGCGAAACCAGCGGCCACTACCTGCAGGTGGTGAGCCTGCACGTAGACTGCGACCAGGATACGGTGCTCGTGCTGGCCCGCCCCGATGGGCCAACCTGCCACCGGGGCACCACCAGTTGCTTTGAGGCCCTGCCCGGTGAGGCGGACGAGCCGGGCGCGCTGCCAGCGCCCGCCGTGGGTTTTCTGGCCGAACTCGACCAGCTGATTGCCCACCGCCAGCAGCACCCCGAAAAGGAACCCGGCTCGTACACGGTGCGCCTCTTCGAGAAGGGGCTCGCCCGGATTGCCCAAAAAGTAGGGGAGGAGGCCGTCGAAACCGTTATTGATGCCATGGCTGGCAACCGGGCCGGTCTGCCCGGCGAGGCCGCCGATTTGCTGTATCACCTGCTGGTGCTGCTGCAAGCCTCGGGCTCCTCCCTGGACGAGCTGCTCGCAGTGCTGCGCCAGCGCCACCAGGTTATCAAAGGCGGGCAGCGCCGCCCGCTGCCAGACTAAGGGGATACCGTATCTACCTTAAAAGCCCGTTCGCTTACCAGTGAACGGGCTTTTAAGGTAGGTACGGTATGCCACTCAAGCACTAGCTGGCAGGGATTACAGGCAGCGCTTAACGCGTCAATTAACTTAACATAATTAATATACAAAAACAAAACCTGTTGATTTAAAGCAGGTTAGTAGGTTTCAGCGGCGTAGCTGGCGCTCTATTTTATCCAGTAAAGCCCTGATTAGGGCGAGGTCCTCAGCCTCCGTCACGTCGAGTTGCGTATTGATGCCTGGCCCGGAGAGGTCGATGCGGAACAGGAGTGGTGAGCTGCCGGATTGAGAGGAGGGTTTTAAAGAAATCGTTGCGGCAGTTGTCGGGGTGCTGTTTACGGGGGCTGCTGAAGGCTGCGGCGGCAGCTTGGCGGAGGCTGGCGCAGGGGGGGAGACGCTGTGCGCGTCGCTTAGGCCAAACAGGTTGGCAATAGCGTCGGCGGTAGCGGCCGGCGCGGGCCGCGAGACTGGTACCGGCCGCTGGTGGCCGGTAATTTCCGTCTGTGGGGAACGCTGTTCCTTAACCGCGCTATCCTTAGTAGGGGCTGCCTGCGAAATCCGCTCGCTGGCTTCAGCTGCTGCCACCGGGGCTGCCGATTCGGTGGTTTCAATAGCGGTGGGTTCGTCGGCGAGGGGCACGGCTGCGGCGGGTACCTGGCGAAAGACGTTCGCCGCCAGCGGGGGGCTGGCTAATTCGCGTCGGGGGCCCTGCTGAGCGGCTAGCTGGTCGATATCGGCCAGCATGTTGTGCTCATCAAGCAGGCCAACCATATGGGCGCCATCGACGAAGGCTTTCGCTACTCCCTGCGCGTTTATTTCCTCCACGCCAAATTCACGCATCAGCAATACGTCGAGCATGGCTACCGGCAGCTCCCGGGAGCGGAATTTGCGACAGAGCTGCGTGAATAAGACGGGCGTCAGAAAGGCTTCCCGGTGGAAAAGCAGTTCTTCCTGCTTGTCGTAGGCGTGCTTAATCCGGCGAAAGAGCGTGGTAGTAGTCAGCATTTCGCGCTTGCTGGTCAGCAGCCCAAACTTGACGGCGGAGCCCACTATCGCTTTGAAAGAGCCACTAACCTTGCGGTTTAGCTTGCGGGCACAAGTTTCCAGCGCGCACTTTCCGCCGGTATCATCCACTACTTCCGCTACTTCCCAGGCCCCACTATAGCTTGTGCGGGGGTAATCAATTAATTTAGGCATTAGTACAGATGGAGTATAAACACGGCAAGTATAAACAAAAAAGAGTGATTAATACTATAAAGTATAAAAAAGTTTAAAAATAATAAATTTCTTTGTACTTTTTTATACTTTATAGTATTAGCTATCCTTTTTGACTTGTACTTGTATCCAACCTAACACTAGCAGCAAGAGGTTTGTACTTATACTATCGATACTAGGGGAGGTCCAGCCACTTCAGTTACCCAGAACCCGCTAAAATAAAAGTTCACCAACTTCCTTCCTATAGCAGCCAGCCGCTGTGTGACTTAAGTAGCAAGTAGCAGTTACTTATAAGCTTCGCTCTCCATTGCCGACTGCTGACCGATGCGCGGCCAGACACAAAGTGCAGGACACCAGAATCGGAATCGGTGCTCTGTGGAGCCGGCTTTTTTTGCCCCAGACCAGCACTCGCCGAATATACGGATTGCCCGCCAGTACTTTATTGCCACGCCAGCACGTAGTATCCAGCACGTAGTATTCTGATTCATTTAACGGACGTTACTTGTCAGTAGACTTAGGTTCCGACCACCGTGCAGAAAACCATCCAGAAAACCATCACCTAAAGCGAAGACTAACTACGCTTACAGACACACCCCGGATTTATTTGTCTTATAATTTATATTATGTTAAATTAAATTTGCTTTTACCCCATGCGCGCTTTCTTTACCTCCCTGCCCCCGCTGGCACGCTTACAAACTAAAAGGCCCGACTGCTTGTGAGCATCGGGCCTTTTATAATTTCTGCTACAATATGGCTACTTCTTCAGCGCCTGCAGGCGGGCGGCCATCTTCTCCGAGTCAGCATTTCGCCCAAGGCGGAAATATACTTTCTGCAGCGCGTTGAGCGTGCTGGGGTCATTGGGCTGGAGTTCGAGCGCTTTTTCGAAATATGGTACCGAGGCCTCGAAATACTTCTTGCCCTGTGCTTCCAGCGGCTTGCCTTTTAGCTGGTACGTTTTCAGGTCCATCTTGCTAGCCTTGGTGTAGAGGTTAGCCGCCTGGTTGAAGTTATAGATGCCCATGTTGAACTGCGAATCGAAGTTATTCGGGTCGAGTTCGATGGCTTTCTTGTAGTCGGCCTGCGCCAGGTCATTCTTTTTTTGCGCGTCGTAGAGCGAGCCCCGCACGGCGTACAGATTAGCGTTGTTGGGGTCAGCCGTGATGGCTTTGCTGATTTTCTCCAGCGCCCCGGCACTGTTGCCGCCACTCATCGAGAGGTTAAGGTCCTCGATAAGGAACGTTTTGTTGTTGGGGTACGCGGCCAACGCCTGCTGCACCACCTTTTGGGTTTCGGCGTCGTTTTTATCCTGCCGGGCCATCTGCAACAATTGGGTATATACCCCTACCGGCGCCGGCTTGGTTTTATACGCATCCATGGCCAGCAGCTGGTTGTAAGCGGCTTTGGCCCCGGCATAATCCTGCTTGGCCGACATGGCGTAGGCACCATAGAGCACGGCCGTAGTGTCGGCCGGGTTCATTTGCGAGGCTAGCTTGTAGCTGGCAATGGCCTGGTCGTAGTTCTTGTCGTTGTAGTTTTTTACACCCGCGTTGAAGGCCAGGCCGTACAGATTTTGCAGGCGGCCGGGCACCTGCTTGCCGTACTCGCCGGTCGGGCCATCGAGTTCCAGCGCTTTTTTATACGACTCGGCGGCCTTTTGCAGGGCCTCACCCGGCTGCATGTCCTTGGTGTACTTGGCAAACAGGGCCTGGGTGCTGGGGTCTACCAGCTGGTAATAAATCTCGCCCCGCGTGAACCACGCCTTGGGCTTGTCCTTGTCCTTGGTTTTATCGCTGGTTACGGCCTGGTTGATGCTCTCCAGCGCCTTGTCCAGCTGGCCGGCCTTCTGGCTCAAAACGGCGTTGGTGATGGCGGAGCTCTGGGCCAGTACTGGCGTGGCCAGGCCGGCGGTGCCCAGCAGGGCAGCAGTGGCGGCTAGCGTCAGAAAGGATTTTTTCATTGGGAGGGGAAAAGAAAAATGGTTGAGACAACAAAACTACACCCGCCCGGCAAACGGGATGCCAGGCGGATGTACGCAGCCTTGCCTGGGTGGTTTACTATAAAAGCCTGCTAAAATCCTACCCTAGCGGGCAGGCGCCAAAAAAGGGGCGGCCACCGCGGGCCACCCCCTCTCCTAGTCAGACACTTACTCTTGCTCGTCGGGGCCGGCTTCCGCAGCTTCGCCCACCAGGCCGAGCCCTTCGGCATTGTCAGCCTCAGCCAGGGAACTCGTTTCGGAGGCTAGCAGCGGGGTCCCGGCCAGAGCTTCGTCGGCCAGCGGCTCCAGGTCTTCGACCTCGGCGGCGGCTACTTTGGCTACCGACGAGATTTCGTCGTTGGCCGCCACCTTAAACAGGCGCACACCCTGCGTGGCCCGGCCAATGGTACGCAGCTCGCTCATACTCAGGCGAATGGTGAGGCCTGAGCGGTTAATTATCATCAGGTCGTCGGCATCGGTCACGGCCTGGATGGATACCAGCTTGCCGGTCTTGTCCGTTACCTGCATGGCTTTTACGCCCTTACCGCCCCGGTTGGTAATGCGGTACTCTTCCAGCGCCGAGCGCTTGCCGTAGCCGTGGTCGCTCACCACCAGCAGCTCTTCGGCACTGTCTTCGGCAATGCATACCATGCCCACCACTTTGTCGTCGGGCTCCTCCTCATTGAGGGTGATGCCGCGCACCCCGGCGGCCGTGCGGCCCATGGGGCGCACCTTGTCTTCGGGGAAGCGCACGGCCCGGCCCGAGCGCGAGGCCAGAATCACCTGCGAGTTACCGCTGAGCAGCTGCACGTCGAGCAGGCGGTCATCTTCGTTGATGGTAATGGCGTTGATGCCCGCCGCCCGGGGGCGCGAGTACGCTTCGAGCGGGGTTTTCTTCACCGTGCCTTTCTCGGTGCAGAACATGAGGAAGGTGTTTTCCAGGTAGTCGGGCGAGCGCAGGTTGCGCACGTTGAGCACCGAGCGCACGGCATCCTCCTTGGGCTTGTCGATGAGGTTTTGCAGCGGCGTGCCCTTGCTGGTTTTGGCACTTTCGGGCACTTCGTAGGCCCGCAGCCAGAACATGCGGCCCTGCTCGGTGAAGATGAGCAGGTACTCGTGGGTGGTGGCCACGAACAGGTGCTCCGTAAAGTCGTCCTGCTTGGAGCCGGCGCCCCTGGCCCCCACGCCGCCCCGGCCCTGGGTGCGGTACTCGTCGAGGCTGGTGCGCTTGATGTAGCCCTCGCGGCTCACGGTAATCACCATCGCCTCGTCGGCAATCATGTCCTCCATCGAGAAGTCGCCGCCCGCCTGGTTGATGCTCGTGCGGCGCGCGTCGCCGTAGCGCTCGCGCATCTCCAGCAGCTCGCTCTTGATGAGGGCGCGCTGCTCTTCGGGCGAGGCCAGGATGGTGTTCAGGCGGTCCACGAGGCGCATCAGCTCCTCGTACTCGGCCACGAGCTTGTCGCGCTCCAGGCCGGTGAGGCGCTGCAGGCGCATGTCCAGGATGGCGCGGGCCTGCACCTCGCTCAAGGCAAAGCGCTCGATGAGCCCGGCACGGGCCACCTCGGGGTCGCGCGAGTCGCGGATGAGCTTAATTACCTCATCCAGGTGGTCGAGGGCGATGAGCAGGCCTTCCAGGATGTGGGCCCGCTTCTGGGCTTCGGCCAGCTCGTAGCGCGTGCGGCGCACAATCACTTCCTCGCGGTGCTCGACGAAGTACTTGATAAGGTCGCGCAGGCCCAGCGTCATCGGGCGGCCTTTGACCAGGGCCACGTTGTTGACGCCAAACGACGATTGCAGCTGGGTATACTTGAACAGGTTGTTGAGCACCACCGTGTTCAGGGCGTCGCGCTTAAGCTCGTACACGATGCGCATGCCGTCGCGGTCGCTCTCGTCGCGCAGGGCGGCAATGCCCTCGATTTTCTTGTCGTTGATGAGCGCGGCCGTCTTCTCAATCATCGAGGCCTTGTTCACCTGGTAGGGAATCTCGGTCACGATAATCTGCTCCTTGCCGCTGGGCAGGGTTTCGAAGTGGTGCTTGGCCCGCATCACAATGCGGCCCCGGCCGGTTTCGAAGGCCTGCTTCACGCCCTCGTAGCCGTAGATGATGCCGCCGGTAGGAAAATCGGGCGCCGTGATGTGCTCCATCAGTTCGGTGACCGTGATGGCCTCGTTGTCGAGGTAGGCCACGATGCCGTTCACGACTTCGGTCAGGTTATGCGGGGCCATGTTAGTGGCCATGCCCACGGCAATGCCGCTGGTGCCGTTCACGAGCAGGTTCGGAAACTTGGCGGGCAGCACGCTGGGCTCTTCGAGCGAATCGTCGAAGTTGGGCTGGAAGTCCACCGTATCCTTGTCCAGGTCCCCTAGCAGCTCGTCGGCAATGCGCTTGAGGCGGGCCTCGGTGTAGCGCATGGCGGCCGGCGAGTCGCCATCGACCGAGCCGAAGTTGCCCTGGCCGTCTACCAGCGGATAGCGCAGGCTCCAGTCCTGGGCCATGCGCACCATGGTGTCGTACACGCTGCTGTCGCCGTGCGGGTGGTACTTACCCAGCACCTCGCCCACGATACGGGCCGATTTCTTGTGGCTTTTGGTGTAAGACACCCCTAGCTCGCTCATGCCGTAGAGCACGCGCCGGTGCACGGGCTTGAGGCCGTCGCGCACGTCGGGCAGCGCCCGCGAGATGATAACCGACATCGAGTAGTCGATGTAGGCCCCGCGCATCTCGTCTTCGATGTTAATCGGGATTATTTTTTCGCCTTCGGCCATCTGCTTCGAATTATGAGTTAAAAGTTATGATTCATGAGTTTGTACAAGAAAATGAGGTAGCCAGGGCCAACTCATAACTTTTAACCCATGCTGCATAACTTTCTATTGCGTGCGCAATTTACGCCAGAAAACCCGTTTTTCCTAGCGTTTGCGCCACTTATTGCCGGCTCCCGTCCATCCCCCGACGCGGCCGGCTGCCTCGCTCCTGGCCCCGTTAAAAAGCGTAATTCCGGAAAAAGCCCCTAGCGCCCAGCTTATTTCAGCGGCTTGCTGTGGTCGCTCTTCCGGCGCTTGTTGTCGCCGTCGTGCTGGTTCTTGTACTTCTCGCCCACGGCCGGGTACTGCATCTTCCAGATGGGCCGGGCGCGGTACTTTACCCCGTTGTGGTAGTGGGCCTTGCGGGCGTGGCAGGCATCGATGGGGCACGTGCGGCAGCCGGCCAGGACCAAACCTGCCAGCAACACCAACAGAAAGTAATACCGGCGCCAGCCGGCCGTAGTGAGCGCGCCCTTAGTCATGGCGTAAAAGTACGTTTTTAAGAATGGGTAATGGGTAGTGAACCGTAAAAACTGCCGCTAGGGGCTACCCGGCGGCCGCCCTGGGCAGTTACGCCGTCGGAACGTCTTCACTGTTCCACTCGCGCAGAAACTGGGCCACAAACTGCTCCATGAAGCGGTGGCGCTCCTCGGCCAGCCGGCGGGCGGCGGGGGTATTAAGCCGGTCTTTGAGGTGCAGCAGCTTCTCGTAGAAGTGGTTGAGGGTGGGCGCGGTGCTTTGCTGGTACTGCGCAAAGTCCTGGTGCGAGACGGGCGGCGTGGCGGGGTCGTGCATAGGCCGGCCCTTGTGGCCGCCGTAGGCAAAGGCCCGCCCCACGCCAATGGCCCCGATAGCGTCGAGTCGGTCGGCATCCTGCACCACGGCGGCCTCGGGGCTGCTCACGGGCGTTTCGACCCCTAGCCCCTTGAAGCTCACCTCCCGAATAACCTGCTCGACGCGGGCAATGGTGGCCTCGGGCACCTGCTGGCTGGCCAGCCAGGCGCGGGCCGCGCGGGGCCCGGCTTCGTAGTCGCCGCCGTGAAACTTCCAGTCGGCAATGTCGTGCAGCAGCGCCGCCAGCTCCGTCACCTCCTGGTCGAGGCCGGGCTGGCCGGCGGCCAGCGCCCGCGCTACCTGCCACACCCGCCGGATGTGCGGCCAGTCGTGGCCCGAGCCCTCGGCGGCAAACTTGTCTTCGATAAAAGCGGCCGTAGCGGCGATAGTGGGGGACATGGCAAAGGGTAAGTTTCGGCAAAGATGCGGCCCCCGGCTCTAGCTTGCGGGCTGAATTCCCCACTGACCTCCCTCCGGGCCGCGTTTTGCCGCCCCTCCCCTATGGAAAAAATTGCCCTGATTGGCGGCGGCTCCTGGGCCACCGCGCTTACGAAAATCCTCTCCGAAAACGGCGCCCGCGTCGATTGGTGGCTGCGCTCGAAAGACGATGTGCAGCACCTGCTGCGCACCGGCCACAACCCGCGCTACCTCTCCTCGGTCCTCTTCGACCGCAACTTAGTCTTCCCCACTACCGACCTCTCCGAGGCCGTAGCCGAGGCCGACTGGCTGGTGCTGGCCGTGCCCGCCGCCTTCGTGCAGCCCGTGCTCGACAAGCTGGGGCGCGATGCGCTGCGCCACAAAAGTGGGGTGGTGTCGGCCATCAAAGGCATGATTCCCGGCAAGAATATTCTCGTGACGGACTACGTACAGGAGCGCTTCCGGCTGCCCGCCGCCCAGCTAGGGGTCATTGCCGGGCCCTGCCACGCCGAGGAGGTGGCGCTGGAAAAGCAGAGCTACCTCACCATCGGCTCGCCCGACGTGAGCGGGCTGGGCCTAGCCTTTTGCCAGCTGCTGCGCAACCGCTACGTGAGCGCCCACCCGGCCGCCGACCTCGACGGAATCGAGTACTGCGCCGTGATGAAGAACATTATTGCCCTCACCGGCGGCATTGCCCACGGCCTGGGCTACGGCGACAACTTCCTGGCCGTGCTGGTGAGCAACGCGGTGCAGGAAATCCGGCGCTTTTTGCAGGCCATCTCGCCCCAGCCGCGCGACCTCTCGGCCTCGGCCTACCTCGGCGACTTGCTGGTGACGGCCTACTCGCAGTTCTCGCGCAATAGAACGTTTGGCAGCATGGTGGGCCGCGGCTATTCCGTCAAGTCGGCCCAGCTGGAGATGAACATGGTGGCCGAGGGCTACTACGCCGTCAAGAGCATCCACGAGCTTAATCGCAAACTCAAGGTGAACATGCCCATTACCACGGCCGCGTATAATATTTTGTATGAGCGCATTGCCCCCGCCGTAGAGCTGCAGATTCTGAAGGAGAAGCTTAGGTAATTTTTTAAATTAAAAGCTGAAAGATAAATGAGAGTATTACTCCTGCTCTTTTTTGCGGCGGTTGATTATTACGTTGTATTCGTGTTCTTTCGAGAAAAAAATCGTCGCAACGCCTTCACCTCCCTAGCTTGGCTTATCGGCGCTGTTTTATTCAGTAAAATCTCGTCCCTCTTATTAGGGGCCACTAGGTCCTATCCCGAAAATGTAAGACCTAGTACTTTATTTTCAGTTCTTCTTATTTTCTCTATTGCTTTTTTCATTCAGCTTATCGCACGCTTCGCTAATCAAGTTCCTGGCTGGCATCGCGAGCAACCTAAAGTGATTCTGCAAGAAGTTCTGCCGACTTACTTCTTCTTTGTTATCTCCCTACTGATGTTATGGGGCGTCTGGCTAGGGCCAACTGGGCGCACTCTTTAGCTGCAAATAACATGTACTCCCTAAAACCAACTCCCACCCCAACCCGTTATATTTGCAGAAGTTACAAAAAATAAGGGGCCGGGCACGCGGCCCAACCCCTTACCCAACTACCGCAATAAACAGGTGATGACCAGCGTAGCCACGGCTTTGGCTAGCCCACCTGCAAACCCCACTAATGCCGCCGTTCCGATTGCATTAAGTAGTTTTGTCGCGTTGTCCCGTTTCATTGGAGATGAAGTAAAGGGTTCCAACAAACCCCCGCTTCAGGAAACCCCGTCTGTTCCAGCAGCCGGGGTTTCCCTTTTTCAAGGGCTACCGTGGCCGGGGGACATACCAACGCGCTTGTGGCAAAGATAGCCGCGTATCAATTCAATACTATGACCAACTGGCTTCCGCTAGCCCTGCTCACGGCGCTGTGCCTGGCAGGCTACAACTTTTTTATCAAGCTGGCCGCCGCGCACCTGCCGCCAGCCGTGGGCGCGGTGGTGCTGCAGCTGGTGGCCGCCGGGCTGGGCGCGGCGTGGCTGCTGCGCCTGCGGCTACTCGGGCAGCCCTTGTCTATCAGCGGCAAAGGACTGGGGCTGGCCGGCCTGAGCGTGGGCCTAGCCGAGATACTAACCTTCGTGGTGTTTAAGCGCGGGGTGCCGGCCTCGGTGGGCACGCCCGTGATAGTAGGCGGCTCGGTGCTGCTGGCGGCGCTATTAGGGCTGGTGGTGCTGCGCGAAGGCCTGAGCCTGGCGCAGGCCGGCGGCCTGGGGCTGATTGTGGCCGGCATCGGGCTGCTGGCGCGGGGCTAGGCCGGGCCGGCCAGGCTGCCGGCCGGCTTAAAAGCTAGTAAAGGCGGGGCTACTGCGCGCCAGCCCCGCCTGGGCCTGCTTGCTGGTCTTGCAGCAGCGGCTGGCTGGGCGACACGGGCACCACCAGCACCTGCTCGCTGCGGTAGCGCACGGGCCGCCCGGCCCCGGGCGCCAGGGGGCCGGGCGCCAGCACCTCCACCTCGCCGGCCGGGCCCGGCCGGGTGCCGGGCGCATCGTAGACGCCCACCAGCGGCAGCGGGCGCTGCCCGGCGCTCAGGGCGTAGTGCTGCCAGAAAAGGGCGTAGGCCCGGGGCTCGACCCAGATACGCCGCAGCCCTTGGCTTTGCAGCCAGCCATACGCCCGGCGCAGCTGCTGCTGCTGCCGCACCTGCGCCGCGAGCACCGCCTGCTCGCGCAGCAGCCGGTAGCCCCCATACGCGGCCAGTACCAGCGCCAGGGCCAGGTGGCCCGGCGTACCCGCGGGCCACCTGGCCGGCCGCAAGCCAGGGCTCCCGGCCGGCCAGGTGGCCCGCCCCCACGCCCACGCCGCCTGCCCCAGCACGCCCGCCAAGAGGAAAAAAGCCAGCAGCACCGGCAGCAGCGTGCGCGCCGGCGGGTACACCCGCTGCACCAGCAGCAAGGGCAGCCACAGGCCCAGCTGGCCCAGCAGCAGCCACCCCAGGCGGCGGGTAGGCTCGGGCAGGCGCCCGCGGCGCAGCGCGGCCGGGGCTAGCCCCAGCACCAGGCAAAAGGCCACCGCGCTCAGGCCGCGCTGCCCCAGCAGTTCGGTGGCGGTGCCCACCAGCCACGGGCCGAGGCCCTGATAGAATTCCGGCCAGGCGTGGCGGGCCACGTAGCGGTTGGCCAGCAGCGCAGGCCAGCCCGTAACGGCGCCCACCGGCGCGTAGAGCACCCCGGCCCCGGCCGCGATACCCAGCGTGGCCACGGCCAGGTGCCCTAGCCTGCGGCGCCGCAGCCGGGCCGGCTGCCGGCCAAACCCCACCAGCAAACCCAGCCCCAGCCCCAGCAGCACGTACAGGTGCGTGGGCACGGCGTAGAGCCCCAGCAGCCCGCTCCAGCCAAATACCGCCCAGGCCAGCTGCCGGCCCGGGCGGCGCAGCCCCTGCGGGCGCAGCAGCTCGGCCGTGGCATACAGCCCGGCCAGCGCCGCCGGCAGCTCCCAGGCGTAGCCGCGCCCGGCCACGGCGTAGTACACGCCCAGGGGCGAGAGCCAGTACAGGCCCAGCCCCAGCGTAGCCACCCCAAAGCGCAGGTAGCGCAGCGCCAGCACGTACACCAGCGGCAGCGCCAGCAGGCCCCCCGCCGTGGGCAGCAGCCGCAGCGCCAGCGCGGGCGGCGCGCCCGGCAGCAGCCCGTGCACCAGGCCCACGAGCAGGTTGGCCAGCAGGTGGTTGTTCGGGAACGGATAGTAGCTGGCCGTGACCGCCGCGCCCGGCAGGGTGTAGAAGTCGTAGGAAGCCACCTCGTCGAGGCTCAGCGGATAATACCCCGCGTAGTAGAGCCGCGCCAAAGCCACCGCCCCCAGCAGCACGGCCGCCAGCCCCCGCTCGGGGCCGCTGAGCTGCCGCCCGGGCCGCAGGAGCGGCGCCAGCGCGCGCTGCACCGGCAAGCGCCTTGGGCGGGAAGAGCCGGGCGGGCGGGCCGCCGCCCGCCGCCCCCGGCCGTACCACGCCAGCCCGGCCAGCCCCCCGGCCGCCAGCAGGGCCACCGCTACCAGCCCCACCCGCAGGGCCTGGTAGCGGCCGGGCGTGAGGGCCACGGCTTCTACAGTGGGCACCAGGCGGAAATACGGGCCGAAGCGCGGCTGCCGCACCAGGGCCGCCAGGCTGGCATAGTCGCGCAGCCCAAACAGCAGGGCTAGCCCCCCGGCCGCCGCCAGCAGCATCGTCAGCTGAAACCGAAGAAGAAAACGCATGGGCTACGCCGGGCAGCGGCCCGGCACCACGCCCCGCCGGCCAGCAGCACAGCCGGGCAACGGAGCAACGAGAAAGTGAAGTAACGCTCAGACTACCGGCCGGCCCCTCGCGGGCGCCAATGACTGCCGGCCGGGGCCTGGCAAAGAGTTAGGGCGCCACAAAAATATCGGCCAGCCCGTGAAACGCCGGCGGGCCCGCCACCGGCGGGCCGCCGGGCACCCGCGCGGCCCCCGGCTTGCTCACCAGGTAGCGGTAGTGTACGCCGGGCCGGGGGCGGTCGTCAATCTGCCAGGGCTGCTGTGCAAACTCGGTGTGGGCGTAAAAGCGCAGCAGCAGCCGGTGCACGGGCTCGGGCGCCAGCACCGGCCCCAGCGGCTGGGTGGCCAGCCAGGCCATCGGCCGCCGGTAGTTCTGCCAGAGGCGCACCTGCAGGTAATTGTAGCGCGCCACCAGCCCTACCTGGCTGGCCGCCAGCAGCAGGCCGGCCCCCGCCAGGCCCAGGCGCAGGGCCGGCGCACGCCCCAGGCGCTGCGCAAGGCGCAGGGCCCAGTCGGCCACCAGCCCCAGCAGCAAACAGAAGAACAAGGACTTGTAAAACAGCGTGCGCTCGGGGGCCTGCACGCGCTGCGCGCTCAGCAGCAGGTACGGCGCGGCCAGAAACCAGCCGCTCACCGGGCCCAGCTGCTGCACCAGGCGCGCCAGGTCGGCCGGCACCCGGCCGGCGCGGGCCCGCCGCCACAAGACCGCCAGGCCCGCCAGCCCGGTCAGCAGCGGCAGCGGCCCCAGCCAGCGGTGGCCGCTGAGCCAGCCCTCCGTCAGCCACACGTAGGCCGGCAGGCCCCGCCAGAACGCGCCCGGGGCCAGCGGCAGCACGTAGTCGTTCTGAAACATGAGCCGCGGGCCCGATACCAGCCACAGCGGCGCGTAGAGCAGCCCCGCCCCCAGCAGCGTGAGGGCTCCCAGGCCCACCAGCCGCCCAAGCGCCCGCCCCGAGCGGCGGCGCAGCGCGGCCAGCCCCAGCCAGCCGTAGGCCGAAAATAAAAAGTACGCGTGCGTGGGCACGATGTACAAACCCAGCGCGCCGCTCAGCACCAGGCCCGCCCACGCCGCCCGGGCGCGGCGGACCGCCGCGCCGGCCGGGGCCGCCAGCTCAAGCACCGCGAAAAAGCCCACCGCCCCCAGCCCCACCAGCAGCCAGTAGCCCCGGCCCGTTACGGCGTGGTAAAAGCTCACCTGCAACACGCTGAACAAGCTCACGGCCAGCGCTGCCACCCGAAAATTGCTGCGTCGCAGCAAAGCCAGAAACCACAGCGCCGTGGCCCCGGTGCTAACGAGCAGCACCGGCAGGCGGGTGCTCCACCAAAAGCCGGGGTTCACCTGGTAAAACAGCCAGTCGAGCGTGCTGCTGCCCACGTGGTTGTTGGGCATGGGGTAGGCCGCGCTCAGCAGCAGCAGGCGCGCCCGCACAAATACCTCGTAGGATACCCCGTCGTCGCCGGGCGCAATCACCACGCTGTAGTAGGCGCGCAGGGCGGTGAGGCCCAGCAGCAGCCCGCCCGCCCAGCGGCGCTGGCCGGGGGCCAGCCCGCGCCAGCCCGCCCGCAGCCCGCGCACGCCGCCGGCTACTTCCTGCCCCAGCGCCCGCAGCTGGGCCCGGCCCGCCGGGGCCAGCCCCAGGCCGGCAGCCAGGGCCCCGGCGCCCAGCGCCAGCCCCGCCAGCGCCCGCCGCAGGCCCCAGAACTCGGCCGCCGAGTAGGCCCGGGGCCGCCAGATGTAAAAATCGCGCAGGGCGGCCACCTCGGGCCAGCGGGCCGAGTAGAGCACCAGCGCCGCGTAGCCCGCGCTCAGGCCGAGCAGGCCCAGCGCCAGCAGCGCGTAAAAAGCCCGGCCCGGCCCCGGGCCGGCCGGCCCGGGGCCCAGGTCTGCTTGCCCCGCGGCCGGCGCCTGCTTACTTCGTACCTGCATATACCTGCCTAGCGAATTTTAGTTAGTAGAGCGCAAAAATATCGAACACGGGCCCGTGATAAGCCGGGGGCGCGGCCGGCGCCGGCTTATCACGGCCGGGGGCGCGCAGCACGTAGCGGTAGCGCACGCCGGGCCGGGGCCGGGCATCGAGCACCCAGGGGGCCCGCGCTAGCCCCTGGCCGCTGTAAAAGCGCAGCACAAACCGCTGGGCCGGCTCGGGGGCCAGAATGGGCCCCGGCGCCTGGCTGGCCAGCCAGGCCACGGCCGGCGCGGCCCGCTGCCGCCCCAGGCTGCGGCGCCACAGGGCTTCTTGCCTGGCAACGCGCCCCACTTGCAGCGCGCCGAATGCCAGGCCGGCGCCGGCCAGCCCCACCCGCACCCAGCGGCGGCCCCTCGCCTGGCGCAGCGCCCAGTCGGCGGCCAGGGCCAGCAGAATGCAGGTATACTGCGCTTTGTAGAGCAGCGTGCGCTCGGGCGGGTACGAGCGCTGCGCCACCGAGATGAGGTAGGGCGTGAGCACCAGCCACGCGCTGGGCAGGCCGAGCTGGCGCCCCCAGCCGGCCAGCGCGGGCGGCAGCTGGCCGGCCCGGGCCCAGCGCAGCAGCCCCCACAGCGCGCCCAGGCCGGCTAGCGTCAGGGGCGTCCACACCACCAGTTGGTAGGGCTGGCGCAGGGTATTCACTACGTAGCCCCAAAACGCGGCCGGCGCCAGCGGGGCCACGTAGCGGTGGTGCAACAGCAAATCGGGCCCCGAAACCAGCAGCAGCGGCGCGTAGAGCAGCCCGGTACTCAGCCCCGTGAGGGCCCCCAGCCCTAGCAGCGTACCTAGGGCCTGGCCGTTGCGCCGGGCCAGCGCTCGCAGCGCCCACCAGCCGTAGGCGGGCGCCAGAAACAGCAGGTGCGTGGGCACCGCATACAGCCCCAGCACCCCGCTCGCCACCAGGGCCAGCGCCGCCGCCCGCTGCCGATTGGGCGTGCCTTCGCGCAGGGCCAGCAGGCTAAAAAAGCCCACCGCCCCCAGCCCTACCAGCAGCCAGTAGCCCCGGCCCACGGCCGCGTAGTAGAGGCTTTCCAGCGGCAGGCAAAACAGCCCCACGGCCAGCGCCGCCACCCGAAAGCTGCTGCGCCGCAGCAAAGCCAGAAACCACAGCGCCGTGGCCCCGGTGCTAACGAGCAGCACCGGCAGGCGGGTGCTCCACCAAAAGCCGGGGTTCACCTGGTAAAACAGCCAGTCGAGGGCGCTGCTCAGCAGGTGGTTGTTGGGCAGCGGGTAGGCGGCGTTGGCGGCCAGAAAGCTTTCGCGCACGAACAGCTCGTAGGTCGTGGCGTCGTCGTAGGCTTGCAGCGTGAGGCTATAATAGAGCCGCAGCGCCGTGAGGGCCGCCAGCCCGGCCAGCGCCCCGCGCCGCTGCCCCGGGCGCAGGGCCAGCCAGCTTTGCCCCAGCCCGCGGGCTACCCCGGCCAGCTCCTGCCCCAGCGCAGCCAGCTCGCCCCGCCCCGCCGGGGCGAGCCCCGGCCCGGCCGCCAATGCCAGCGCCAGGGCCGCCAGCGCGGCTAGCCCCCGCCGCAAGCCCTCATACTCGCCCGGGGTGCAGCGGCGCGGCCGCCACTCGTAGTAGGCGCGCAGGGCCGCCGCCTCGGGCCAGCTGGCCGAGTACAGCACCAGCGCCGCGTAGCCCGCGCTCAGGCCAATGATGCCCAGCGCCAACAGCGCCCAAAACCGCCCACCGGCGCGCCCGCCCGGTGCCGGCACAGCCCCGGCCGGCTGGCTCATACCTGCCCCAGCGCTTGCAGCGCGGCCCACACGCGGTGGGTGGGCAGGCCCATCACGTTGAAGTACGAGCCTTCGAGCCGGTCGATGCCCACCAGCCCCAGCCAGTCCTGGGCGCCGTAGGCCCCGGCTTTGTCCAGGGGCTGGTGGCGCTCCACGTAAAACGCGATTTCTTCGGTGCCCAGGGGCCGGAAGTGCACGGTCGTTTCGTCGGCAAATACCACGGGCGCGCGGCCGTCGCCGGGCAGCAAACACACGCCCGTGTACACCTGGTGGGCGCGGCCCTGCAGGCGAGCCAGCATGGCACGGGCCTCGGCCGCATCGGCGGGCTTGTTGAGCACGTCCTCGCCCAGGCACACGATGGTGTCGGCCGTGAGCAGCAGCTCATCCGGGGCCAGGTCGGCGCGGTAGGCTTCGGCCTTGCGGCGGGCCAGGTACTCGGCTACCTCGGCGCGGCGCAGCGCGGGCGGAAAGCTTTCGTCCACGTCGCGCAGCCGGATTTCGTAGGCCAGGCCCAGGTCGGTGAGCAGCTGGCGGCGGCGCGGCGAGCCGGAGGCAAGAATGAGTTTCACGTAAGTAATGAAGTAATGCGTAATGAAGCCGGTTGTCATGCCGAGCGCAGCAAGGCAGCTCGCCGGTTGCGCTGCGCTCGGCAGCCCCAAGCTGGTTTAAAGAAACGAGCTGCTTTGCATATAGGCTACCTGCCTTGCGCGAAATACCCGTCAAACAGCGCGTCGGCATCGGCCGCGCGCAGGCTGGTGAAGAGCAGCCCGGCTAGGGTCTTGGGGTAGAAGAAGGTGGACTTGGCCGGCATCACGGCGCCCGACTGGCACACGGCTTCGACCTGGGCCAGCGTCACCTCATTGGTGAGCAGCGCGGCGCGGGCCTCGCCCCGGTCTACGCGCTGCAGGCATTCGGCCAGGCCGCGCACGTAGGCCACGCCGGGCCAGCTGCGCTGCGCGTCGGGGCCCACGATGCCGAGCACTTTTTCGAGCACGAAAAAGTGCAGCACCGTCAGGTCGAGGTCTTTCACCTCGGGCGTGGTGTCCCAGCTCAACTGGGCGTGCACCTCGGGGCGCAGGCGCAGCTTGTAGGCCCCGCCGGGCAGGTACAGGCCAAAGGCCCAGCGCTTGCCGGCCATCAAATCGGGCAGGTCCTGGGCCTCGGCCTGGGGCGTTACCACAAAGTACGGGGCTAGCCGGGCCAGCAGCTCCGCGTCGCTCAGGCCGCCGGGCAGCTCCAGCAGCAGGCGGTGCGTGGGCAGAATGCGCACGTCGTCGCTGGCCATGTTGGTGAGGTACATCAGGTGATAGTTCCAAGCCTCGTGGCCGGTGCTGCCGCCCGGGCCGGCAGCCAGCTCCCGGGCCTGCCGGTAGGCCAGGGCGCCCTCGTAGCGGTGGTGGCCGTCGGCCAGAATAACCGGCCGGCCGGCCAGCACCCGCTGAAACTGCCGGATGGCGGGCGCGTCCTGAATCACGGCCAGCACGTCGCGCGCGCCCTGGTAGTCTTCCTCCGTCTGGCAGAGCGGGTCCTGGATGGCCGCGTCCATGAGCGCTTCCAGCTCAAAGGCCTCGTCGCGGTACAAGCCGTGGGTGGCGCTGGTTTCGAACTGCAGCTCGGCCAGCAGCTCGGCCCGGTCATTCACGGCGGCGGGCAGCGTGTTTTCGTGGCGCAGCACCACGCCCTCGGCCCAGTCGGTGGCCCTGATGTGGCACATAAAGCCCTTGCGGCAGCGCTCGCGCCCCGGCTCGCCGGGCAGCCGAAAGTACTGGTAGTACACGTAGATGCCCGGCAGGCCGTCTTCGCGCAGCACGCCCTGGGCCTGCCACTGCGCCAGGCGGCGGGCGGCGGCCTCGGCCGGGGCTAGCCCCGGCTCGGGGCGCGGCACCGAGAGGTGAATCGAGTTGAGCGGGTTCTGGTACAGCGCCTCGCGCTGGCGCGGGCTCACCACGTCGAAGAGCGGCGAAACCACCGCGTCGATGTCGGCGCTCAGGGCCGGGTTGTAGCGCCAGCCGCGCACGGGTTGAATGTCAGCCAAAAGAGGAATCAGTTATCAATGAGTAAGCACCACTTATTGAGCGCGCATGCGTCTGTTACTCAGCCCGCAGCGTGGGGCTGCGTGAGCGAAGAAGACTCGTCCAATAAATGCTTTTACGGCGCCAGCCGGCTGATTTTCCAGCCCTCGCCTTCGCGCTCGTACACCAGGCGGTCGTGCAGGCGGCTGGGGCGGCCCTGCCAAAACTCCACCCGCTGCGGGCGCAGCACGTAGCCGCCCCAGTGCGGGGGCCGGGGCAAGGGGTTCTGGCCCTCGAAGCGGGCTTCTATTTCGTGCTCGCGGGCTTCCAGCTCCTCGCGGCTGCCAATAACGGCGCTTTGGGGCGAGGCCCAGGCGCCCACCTGCGAGCCGCGCGGCCGGCTCTGGAAGTAGTCGGTCGAGACGCTTTCCGGCGCCTTCTCCACTAGGCCCTCCACCCGCACCTGGCGCTCGAGGCCGGGCCAGAAAAAGTTGAGCGCCGCCCGCGGCTGGGCCCCCAGCTCATGGCCCTTCTGCGAGTCGTAGTTTGTAAAAAACAGAAAGCCCGCGTCGTCGGGCAGGCCCTTCAGCAGCACCACGCGCTGGCTGGGCTGGCCGGTAGCGAGATTCACGGTGGCTAGGGTCAGGGCGGCGGGCTCGGGCAGCCGGGCGGCCACGGCCTCGTCGAGCCACTGCCGAAACTGGGCCACGGCCTCGGGCTGCACGTCGGTTTCGAGCAGCGTGCGCTGGGAGTAGCTCTGGCGCAGGGCCGCGAGTTCGGCGTCGGTCATATTTTTTTAAGTAGGAATTATTATGAGTTCTGCATTTCTCTTTTCTACCTGGGGGCAAAGGTACGGGGCGGCGGGGCGGGGCTAGCCGGGTTTTTTGAGGCTGGGCGGGCACTATCTGGCGGCGGCTTGCGTACTTGCTACTCCTTATGAAACCCGGCACCCTCCTCATCTCGCAGCCCTTTCTGGGCGACCCCAACTTTGAGCGCAGCGTGGTACTACTCTGCCGCCACCACCCCGCCGAGGGCGCGTTTGGCCTGGTGCTGACCCGGCGCACGGCCACCGTGCTCGGCGACGTGCTGGGCGTGCCGCCCGGCCCCGCCACCGCGCTGCCGCTCTACGAAGGCGGCCCCGTGCAGCTCGATACCCTGCATTTTGTGCACCGCTACGCCGCCCTGCCCGGGGCCACCGACCTGGGCGACGGCACGTACTGGAGCGGTGATTTTGACCTGCTTATCACCCTGATAAACAGCGGCACTATCTCACCCGACGAGGTGCGCTGCTTTGTGGGCTACTCGGGCTGGTCGGCGGGGCAGCTGGAGGCCGAAATCGAGCGCGGCTCCTGGATTCGGCAGCCCGCTAGTGCCGGGAAAGTATTTACTTTGAGGTCTGATGCGTTCTGGCAAGGCATCCTGCGCGAAAAAGGGGGCCGCTTCCGGGCGCTCTCCAACTACCCGCTCGACCCTAGCCTGAACTAATTTTTTTCCTGCCCTCCGTTCCGGCGGCTTTTTTATTTTTTTGTCGGCCCCGGCTGGCCGCCGGCTTTTCGCTTTGCTTTATGCTGCCCGAAGAAACCCCCACCCCTGACCAGAATCCGTCTGCTGCCACGCCGGCCGACCGCATGAGCGTGCTCGAAGCCCGCCTGGCTGAAATCCGCGCCAAGCAAGGCCCTGACTCGGCTGAGCCCGCCACCTCCAGCCCGGCCCTGCCGGCCCAAAGCGAAACCCCGGCCGAAGCCGCCGTGCCGCCCGGTGGCGGCGAAACGCAGGTCGAGCCCAACCCGCTGCGCTCGGAGCCCGGCCTGGCCGAAGAGCTAGCCACACCCGAAACCGCCGCCGCCGCCGAAACCGCGCAGCACGTGCCCGCCGAGGTGGCCGCCGAGCATTTCTCGGCCCCGCAGGCCCGCGCCGTGGCCCATTACGGCGAGGCCATGGCGCCCGCCGCTGACCAGGAGGCCGATGCGGCGCCCGCCGCTAGCCCCGCCCCGGCCGATGAGGCCGCCCCCGTGCACGCCCTGGCCCGCGCCGAAGACCTCGATAACATGCCCGAGGGCGTGGCCACGCTGCCCACCTCGGCCACCGACACGGCCGCCGAGGCCCACCAGGCCGAACTCGCGCACCAACACGAGGCGAGCGGGGATGCCAGCGGCGAGGAAGCCGACCACTACGTGCCCGAAACCCCGGCCCCCGATTTTGCCGCGCTCGACCTGGAAAGCCAGGCTAGCCACCTCATTGGCCTGCTGCGCCGGCCCGATGCCCGCCGCAACCGCCAGCAGATTTTTGAGCTTAGCCGCCAGTACGAGGCCAACGTGGCCAGCGCCCGCGCCGCCTCGCGCCAGAAGCTGGCCGAAGATGCCAACGCCCCTCAGGAGTTCAGCTTCCAGCCCCCGGCCAACCAGGCCGAGCTTAACCAGGCTCTGCAGGAGTTCCGCGAGGGCCGCGCCCGCGATGCCAAAGCCGAAGACCAGAGCCGCGCCCAGAACCTGACCCGCAAGCAGGAGCTGCTGGCCCAGCTGCGCACGCTCGTGGAAAGCGCCGAAACCAAGGACAGCTCGCAAAAGCTCAAGCAGCTGCAAGCCGACTGGAAGGCCACCGGCCCCGTGCCCCAGACCGACAGCCAGGAAACCTGGAACACCTACCACGGCCTGCTCGACCGCTACTACGCCAACCAAGGTCGCTTCTATGAGCTAAAGGAGCTGGACCGCCGCCGCAACCAGGAAGCCAAAGAGGCCCTCGTGGCCCGCGCCGAAGCCCTCAAAGATGCCCCTGGCATCAACAAGGCCCTCGACGAGTTGAAGAAGCTGCACGACGACTGGAAGCACATCGGCCCCGTACCGGGCGAGCAGCGCGAGCCCCTGTGGCAGCGCTTCCTGGCTGCCTCCGAGGCCGTGCACCTGCGCCGCAAGGAGTTTGTGGACGTGCGCTCGGCCCAGGAGAAGGAAAACCTGACCACCAAGCAGGCCCTGCTGGCCCGCGTGCTGCCCTTCGCCGACTTCGCCACCGAGCGGGTGAACGAGTGGCGCTCGCGCACCGACGAGCTGCAGGAAATCAAGAAGGAGTGGGAAGCCACCGGCCCGGTGCCCCGCGCTCAGGCCGATGCCCTCAACAAGCAGTACTGGAACGCCTACAAGGCCTTCTTCAACCACAAAAACGCTTTCTTCAAGAGCCTCGACTCGGAAAAGAATACCAACCTGCAGGCTAAGTACGCCCTCATCGAGCAGGCCGAAGCTGCCCAGCAGCTGCCCGACTTCGACGAGGCCCGTACCATTATCATCCGGGTACAGAAGGAATGGAAGGACATCGGGCGCGTGCCCGAGAAGCAGGCCGATAAAATCTGGAAGCGCTTCCGCGCCGCCTGCGATGGGGTATTTGACCGCCCCAAGCAGGAAACCCGCCAGCGTGAGGAGCGCCAGTCGGCCGCCAGCACCGAGCAGGTTGCCCGTTTGGATAAGGTAGCCCAGCAGGTAGCCGCCCTCTCGCCCACCGAGCCCGGTACCCTCGAAGGCTTCCGGGCCCTGGCTGCGGATTGGCAACAGCTTGACGGCGAAGGCACTGGCACTTCTGACCGCGGTGAAGAACAGTTCCTTACCCTTATGGGCAAGTACCTGGACCAAACCAGCGGCATCACACCCGCCGACAAAGAAGACCTGCTTTTCCAATTGGAGATAGCCCGCTTAAAAGCACGTCCCCAGGCGCAGCAGGCCTTCACCCGCAAGGAAACCGGCCTGCGCCGCGAAATCCAGGAGCTCGAAAACGACGTGGCAACCCTGCAAACCAACCTCGACTTCTTCGCCCGCTCGAAGAACGCCGACCAGTTGCGCCAGGAGTACCAGGGCCGCATGGCCGAAGCCCGCACGCGCATCGAGAAGCTTAAAAAGCAGCTGAAGCAGCTCCGGAGCTAAGTAGCTGGCTTTCTTTTAAAAAACGGCCGCGCAGACCAGCGCGGCCGTTTTTTATTGCCCCCGTCTTGCCAGCGGGCACTTTGCGGCTTACTTTTGCCCTACGATTAAGCCTCCATAGCTCAGTTGGTAGAGCTTCTGACTTGTAATCAGAGGGTCGTTGGTTCGAGTCCGACTGGGGGCTCCCTTAATCTGCCGAAAAGGCCTCTTCCTCGTTGTGAGGCAGAGGCCTTTTTTTCGTTACGGCACGCCCTACGGTGAGCCTGCCAGGTTATTCTAGACAACGCGTCGTGGCGCGGCTTGCCCTCTACCTGATTTTCAAGTGAGGCACGGGTGTACTTCAAGCACACATGCAGAAGCTTTTTAAAAAAGAGGGGCCTGCTGAGCATAGCTCAACAGGCCCCGACCAAGCTGCTGCTAACTTTTACGCGCCGGCGGCAACACGGCGGCTAGGTTGCCGGGCGCGGCCGGAAACAGCTGTTACTAACTTTTACGCACCGGCGATAACCAGCGCTTCGGCCTTGGCAATGGCGGCGCCCAGGCCGGCCACGTTTTTACCGCCGGCGGTGGCGAAGAATGGCTGCCCGCCGCCGCCGCCCTGGATTTCCTTGGCAAGCTCGCGCACCAGGGTAGTGGCGTTGAGCTTGCCGCCCTTGGCGATGTCATCGTCGAGCATCACGGCCAGCTGGGGCTTGCCGTCGATGTCGGCCCCTAGCACGAGCACGAGGTTGGGGGTCGTCTGGCGCAGGTCGTAGGCCAGCTTCTTGAGGTCGTCGGCGCTGGTGGCCTGCACCTGGGCGGCCAGGAAGTTTAGTCCGTTCAGGTCTTTTACCTGGCTAGCCAGCTGCGCTTTTTGCTGATTGATGGCCTGCTGGGCAAATGACTCGATTTGCTTGCGCAGGGTGGCGATTTCGTCGGTTTGCTTTTCCAGCGACGTGAGCAGGTGCTGGGGGTTGCCCAGGGCCTCGCGCACCTGGGCCAGCAGGTCGAGCTGCTGGTCTACGAAGGCTTCGGCGGCACCGGCCGTCACGGCCTCAATGCGGCGCACGCCCGCGCCCACGGCGCTCTCGGCCGTGATTTTGAAGTAGCCGATGCTGCCGGTGTTGGCCACGTGCAGGCCACCGCAGAGTTCTACCGAGTAGTCTTTGTCGAAGGTAATAACGCGCACAAAATCGCCGTACTTCTCGCCAAAGAGCGCCATCGCGCCCAGGTTTTTGGCTTCGGCAATGGGCACGTTGCGGCGCTCGACCAGCGGAATCTGCTGGCGGATGCGCTCGTTCACCAATTGCTCGATTTCGCGCAGCTGGGCGTCGGTCACCTTCGTGAAGTGCGAGAAGTCGAAGCGCAGCAGCTTCTCGTTCACGAGCGAGCCTTTTTGCTGCACGTGCTCGCCGAGCACGCGGCGCAGGGCGGCTTGCAGCAGGTGCGTGGCCGTGTGGTTGTTGCGAATGAGCGTGCGCCGCGCCGCGTCGGGCCTGGCCCGGAACTCGGCCGTCAACTCCTGCGGCAAATCCAGGGTGGTGTGGATGAGCAGGTCGTTTTCCTTGCGGGTATCGATAACGCGCACCTTGTCGAAGTCGCTCTCTATAAAGCCGGTATCGCCAATCTGGCCGCCGCTTTCGGCGTAGAAGGGTGTCTGGTCGAATACCAATTGGTACTCGGTTTTGCCCTTCTTGTCGATTTTGCGGTAGCGCAGCAGGTGGGCGGGGGCCTCGTCCTGGTCGTAGCCTACGAACACGTTGGGCGCGTCGGTTTCGCGCACCGTTACCCAGTCGCTCTGCTCGGTTTCCTGGGCGTTGCGGCTGCGGTTTTTTTGCTGGGCCAGGGCCTCCTGGAAGCCTTTTTCATCCACCGTCAGGCCTTTTTCGCGGGCGATGAGGGCGGTGAGGTCGAGCGGGAAACCGAAGGTATCGCTCAGCTCAAACGCCGTTTTGCCGTCAATCACGCCACCATTCTGGCGGGCGCTTTCTTCGAGCGCGTCGAGGCGGCGCAGGCCGGTTTCGAGGGTTTTGAGAAAGGCAATTTCCTCTTCCTCAATCACCCGCGTCACAAACGCCTGCTGGGCTTTCAACTCGGGGAAAATGCCGGCCATCTGGTCGGCCAGCACCGGCACGAGCTTGTAGAGGAAGGGCTGCTTCTGATTCAGCGAAGAGAAGGCGTAGCGCACGGCCCGGCGCAAAATGCGCCGGATTACGTAGCCGGCCTTCACGTTGCTGGGCAGCTGGCCATCGGCGATGGTGAAGGCAATGGCCCGGATGTGGTCGGCAATGACGCGGATGGCGATGTCGGTTTTCTCCTCCTCGGTGGCCGGCAGGTCGGTTACCGTGGCCGGCGAAGTGCCGTGGTACTGCACGCCGGCTTCCTTGGCAATGAACTGGATAAGCGGCTGAAAGACATCGGTATCGTAGTTCGATTTCACGCCCGACACGGCCATCATCAGGCGCTCGAAGCCCATGCCGGTGTCCACGCTCTGGGCGGGCAGCTTGCTGAGCGACTTATCGGCTAGCCGCTGAAACTCCATGAACACGTTGTTCCAGACCTCCACCACCTGCGGGTGGTCGGCGTTCACCAGCTCGCGGCCGGGCTTTTGGGCGCGCTCCTCGTCCGAGCGCAGGTCGATGTGGATTTCGGTGCACGGGCCGCAGGGGCCGGTATCGCCCATCTCCCAGAAGTTGTCCTTCTTGTTGCCGGGCAGGATGCGGTCGTCGGTGGTGTACTGGCGCCACAGGGCCTGCGTTTCGGTATCGGGGCCGGTGCCGTCGGCGGCATCGCCCTCAAAATACGTTACGTAGAGGCGGTCTTTCTCCAGCTTATACACCTCGGTGAGCAGCTCCCAGGCCCAGTTGATGGCGTCCTTTTTGAAGTAGTCGCCGAAGCTCCAGTTGCCCAGCATCTCAAACATGGTGTGGTGGTAGGTATCGTAGCCTACCTCCTCCAGGTCGTTGTGCTTGCCGCTCACGCGCAGGCACTTCTGGGTGTCGGCAATGCGCTTGTAGGGCGCGGGCTTATTACCCAGAAAATAGTCCTTGAACGGCGCCATGCCGCTGTTGATGAAGAGCAGCGTGGGGTCGTCCTTCACCACGAGCGGGGCCGAGGGCACGATATGGTGGCCCTTGGAGGCAAAGAAATCGAGAAACTGCTGGCGCACGTGCGCGGCGGTGGGGAGCGACATAACTTTAAAAAAAACGGCCCACATTTGCGGGGCCGGCGGCGGCACAAAGGTAGCTTTCCGAAACAGTAGCGCGAAACGGGCAGTTCGGCCAGCCACCCGGTACCGGCTCCGCCTTGGCGGCGGGCCCTTTGCCGGGTCTGCCACACAATCGCCGGCACAAAATATAGTATCTTAGCCGCCATGCCCTACAAAGAGCGCGACATTACCAAGCAATATTTTACCATCGGCGAAGTGGCCGAGCAGTTCGGCGTGGCTACCTCGCTCATCCGGTTCTGGGAAACGGAGTTTGACGAGCTAGCCCCGCGCAAGAGCAAGAAGGGCAACCGCCTCTTCACGCAGGCCGACGTGGATACATTTCGCACTATCTACCACCTGGTTAAGGAGCGCGGCTACACCATTGCCGGCGCCCGCGAGATGCTGAAGCAGAAGGGCGGTCAGCTCAAGGACAAGATTGACGTGATTCAGTCGCTGGAGCGCGTGCGCGGCTTTCTGGTGAGTTTGAAAAAGGAAATCGACGCGGCGCAGAAAGCCGAGTAAGCGCCCCCGATGCCCACCCCAACCGCTACCGACGACCTCTACCACGAGCTGGCCCTGACGCTGCTGCCCGGCATCGGCCCGCAGCTCACGCGCCAGCTGATGAGCTACGGCTCGTCGGCCAAAAACGTGTTTTTGCTGCCGCCCGGCAAGCTGCGGCGCATTCCGGGCGTGGGCGAGGCCACCATCAAAACCCTGACCGGGCCCGCGCGCGGCCAGGCCCTGGCCCAGGCCGAGGCCAGCCTGCGCAAGGCCGAAAAGGAGGGTATACAGATTCTGTTTTACACCAGCAAGCAGTTTCCGAGCCGCCTCAAGCTGCTGCCCGACGCGCCGGTGCTGCTCTACTACCAGGGCCCGGCCGACCTGAACGCGCCCAAGGTACTAGCCCTGGTGGGTACCCGCCAGGCCACCGAGTATGGCCGCGAGCAAACCGAGCGCCTGCTCAAGGGCGTGCTGGCGCACCAGCCCCTCATTGTCAGCGGGCTAGCCTATGGCATTGATATAATGGCTCACCGCGCGGCCTTGCAGGAGGGGCTGCCCACGGTGGGGGTCATGGCCACCGGCCTCGACGTCATTTACCCCGCCGCGCACCGCAAAACGGCCGAAAAGATGCGCGAAACCGGCGGCCTGCTCACCGAGTTTGCCTTTGGCACCCCGCCCGACCGCTACAATTTTCCGCAGCGCAACCGCATCATCGCGGGGCTGGCCGATGGCACAGTGGTAGTGGAGGCGGCCGCCAAAGGCGGTGCCCTCATCACGGCCGAGCTGGCCCTGAGCTACGACCGCGACGTGCTGGCCGTGCCCGGCCCGCTAGGGGCGCCGACTTCCGAAGGCTGCAACGCGCTCATCAAGACCAATAAAGCGGCCCTCTACCAGGAGCCCCGCGACCTGGAGCAGCTGCTGAATTGGGACGCGGCCCTGCACCTGCCCGGCAAGTTTCAGCCGCTCCCCTCCTATTCGGCCGATGATTTTACGGCCGGGGAGTTCTCCCTCGTAAGCGTGCTGGCCGCCGCCCCCGGCCGCGAGCTGCACATGGATGAGCTGGCCTGGCAAGCCCAGCTGCCTATTCATGCGGTGGCCTCGCTGCTGCTGGGGCTGGAGTTTCGGGGCGTGGTGCGGGCGCTGCCGGGCAAGAAATTCGGGCTGATTTGAACCGCGGATTTTTCGGATTGGTCGGATTAATCGGATTTTGGGGGCGCTGCTATGGAAGTGAATAAGCTGCTTTTCAACGGAGAATTACAAGAGGCCACGGCCTTTCAGCTGCCTTTGCCCAACCGCGGGCTGGTCTTCGGCGATGGTTTTTTTGAAACCCTGATTTTTATGGCCGGCCGCCTGCGCCACGCGGGCGGCCACCTGGCGCGCATGCAGCAGGCCGCCGCCGCACTCTATCTCACGCTGCCCGCCGCCCTGGCCACGGCCGAGGCGCTGGAAGCTACCCTGGCCCAGCTGGTGGCCGCCCAAGGTCGGCCCGCCGCCCGGCTGCGGCTGCAGCTGTGGCGCGCCGGCGGCGGCCTCTACACCCCGACTACCGACGCGGCCGAGTGGCTAGCCACCGCCGCGCCCTTTACCCCCGACGAAAGCCCGCTGCAGCAAGTGGCTTTCGCCCAGGAAAACCACTCCGTTTACTCGCCGCTGAGCTTTTGCAAGGGGCCGCAGGCGTGGCTTTACGTGCGGGCGGCCCACGAGCGCCAGCAGCGCGGGCTCGACGAGGTTATCCTCTGCGACGCGGCCGGGCACGTGGCCGAGGCAGGCGCGGCGGCCATTTTCTGGGTAAAAGATGACGTGCTTTTTACGCCCGCGCTGGCCAGCGGCTGCGTGGCGGGCGTGCGCCGGGCCGCCATTCTGCACGCCGCCCGCGCCGCCGGGCTGCCAGCCTGGGAGGGCTTGTTTCGGCCCGCCGACCTGCTGGCTGCCGACGCGGCGTTTACCGCTAACGTGGCGGCGGTGCGGCTGGTGCGGCAGGTTGGAAGCCACCGCTTGGGCGACTTGGCCGCGCCGTGGCCAGCGCTGCTGCGGGGGTTATAGGGCTGAGCTAATTCTTTCTACTAGCCTCACTTACTCGCCGCCACCTGCCGCAGCTTGGCTTGGAGGCTGTCGAGGGCGGGGCGCGAAAGGTAGCGGCCATCGGCAATGACGCCGGCAATCTGGCGGGTATTGGCAATATCGGCCAGGGGGTTGGCGCGCAGCAAGAGCAAGTCGGCCAACCGGCCGGGCTGCACCGAGCCAAAATCCTGGAGGCGGTGGTAGAACCGGGCCGGGTTGAGCGTGGCCGTTTGCAGGGCCTGCAGCGGCGTGAAGCCCGCTTCCACGAAACGTTGCAGCTCCTGGTGCAAGCTCAGGCCAGGAATGAGGTCGACGCCGGCCGGGGCATCGGTGCCGGCCAGGAATTCGACCCGCGCGGCGTGCAGCCGGCGCACCATTGCCAGCTCGTGGGCCACAAATTTTTCGCGCACCGCCAGGGGCTCGTAGTCCATAGTTTTGGCAATGCCTTGCTGCGACCTGGGCCAGCGCTGCGCAACCCAGCTGCGCCCGGCGTAGGCCAGCCCGGCCGAGTCGGCGCGCCAGTCGATGGCATCGACCAGCCACTGGCCCCGCTCCCAAAACAAGGTGGGGCATTGCCAGACGTGAGCCGCCGCCAGCTGCCGGATGATGGCGGCCTCGCGCCGGGCGTCATACGTGGCCAGAAACCGACCCGGCGACTTACTGCTGCCGCTCACGTACTTGTCCTCATCGGGCGAGCTGGCTTCGAAAATGCCAATCAGGTGCTCAAACGTGCGCTGGCCCGCCGCAATGGCCTCGCGGGCGCGCACGGCGTCGGGCACGTGGCCTTCCAGGGGCAGCCCCACTTTCCGGGCCTCGGCGGCAATAGCGAAGTAGGCCGCCCGCGGCACGTACGACTGCACCTTGATGAAATCGACGCCCCGTGCCTTGAGCATGTTTACCGCCCGGCGGCCGTCTTCGGGCGTCGCCACGGCAATGGCCGCCTGGTAAGGCGATTTGGGCCCGTCGAGCATCGGCCCCGACACCACCAGGCGCGGCCCTAGCCAGCGGTGGGCCGCCACCTCGGCACGGGCCCGCAAGATGGAATCGAGCTGGCTGCCCATGTCGCGGATGCCGGTGATGCCATTGGCCAGCAGCAGCGGCAAAATCAGGTCGGTGCCGGCCTGCGCGGTACCGTCGAAATACACGTGAGTGTGCATATCCCACAGCCCCGGCAGCAGGTACTGGCCGGCGGCATCAACTACCCGGCCCCCGGTGGGCAGCGCACTGCTTCCGCTTTCTACCCGCACGATACGACGGCCCTGAATAACCACCGTTTGGTTGGGCCGGATGGCGCCGGTGGCCACATCTACCACGTTGGCGTGCACCAGGGTCAGCTGCTGGGCCTGCGCCGCAAAAGCGGGGCAGCAGGCGGCGAAAAGCAGGTAGCGAAGTAAACGCATCATCGGCAACGGGCAGCAACAGCAGAGCCGACCACCGACCCGGCACGAAAGTAACCCCCTAGCTCACTCCTACTGCGCCACGCTGGCCCCGCCTCACTCCGTGATGAAGCGCATGGGTACCAGCAGCGAATCCTGGGGGGCCGCCGAGCGCACGAAGCGCAGGGCGCCCAGCACCCGCAGCGCCTCGGCGTCGAGGGCGCGCACGGCGGCGGGCGGGTAGTCGGCCTCGGGGCGGGCTAGCTCGCGGCGCACAATGCGCGGCGGCTGGCGCACCGAGCCATTGGCCCGCACGCGGATGCTCACCAGGATGCGGCCGGTGGGCAGCAGGTCCTGCGGGCGGTCGGGGGCGGGGCGGGCAGCGGGCGGGTACTTGGCCTGCTCCGACACGAACCGGAAAAACTGGTCGCGGCCCGCCGCCTGCCGGCCGGCGTCGGCCTCGTGCCAAAAGCGCGCCAGCACCGGCGAAACCAGCGGGGGCGCCACCACTTCGGGCGGCTGCGGGCGGCGCACGGGCATCATCGGGAAGCCGGGCGCGGCATAGCCGCTTTGGGCGCGGGCGGCCCCGGCGCCCAGCAGCCATGCGCCTACTAGTGCCCACTTCCTCATTTTGCTGCGGCACGTCTCATGCCGGCAAGTTACGCCGCCCCAGGCGCTTGGGGCGCGGGCCTACGGCCGCCCGCGCCCATCAGGGCCCGTCACCTTATTCTGGTAAGTAAAAATAATATTTGCAAAGTGCAAAATATTACACATCCTCGCTTAAGCTGATTCGGGAAATTGGCCGGTTGCGGTCGGCGTGGTTGGCTTGCAGCTCCAGCCAGGCGGCGTGATAAAACGCGAGGTCGGCGTCGGTGACGTCGTAGGTACTCAGAATGGCCTGGCGGGACAACTGGCCGATTTGCAGGGCATACAAGGCCACGAAGGCCCGGTGCTCAACCGAGAGGTGAGTGCTGATAGGCGTAGGCGAAAGCATAGATGATAGCAGAATAAAAGGCGGAGCAGCGCAGTATAGCGGCTGCAAAGCTCTTTCTTTTAACTCAACCATTGCAATTAGTTTCGTCCAATTGCTGGCTGCGCTAGTTCAATCTCGCCTTATCCTTACCGAATGCCTTTACTCAAACCGCAACGGGCGCTTTGATGGCCGGCCAGGGGTCATAGTTTTCCAGCTGAAAATCTTCGTAGCGAAAGCCGAAGAGGTCCGTCACGGCCGGGTTGAGGCGCATGGTGGGCAGCGGGCGCGGCGCGCGCCCTAGCTGCGCGCGCGCCTGCTCCAAGTGGTTGCTGTAGAGGTGAGTATCGCCGCCGGTCCAGATAAACTCGCCGGGCTGCAGGCCCGTTACCTGGGCCACCATCAGGGTGAGCAGCGCGTAGGAAGCAATATTGAAGGGCACGCCCAGAAACACGTCGGCCGAGCGCTGGTAGAGCTGGCAGCTGAGCTTGCCATCGGCTACGTAAAACTGGAACAGCGCGTGGCAGGCGGGCAGCTTCATGCGGGGCAGGTCGGCCACGTTCCAGGCGCTCACCACCATGCGGCGCGAGTCGGGCTGGGTTTTTAGCTGGCTGATAATCTGCGCCATCTGGTCGATGTAGCCGCCGTGGCCGTCGGGCCAGCTGCGCCACTGGTAGCCGTACACCGGGCCGAGGTCACCGTTTTCGTCGGCCCACTCGTCCCAGATTTTCACGCCGTGCTCCTTCAGGTAGGCAATGTTGGTATCACCCTTCAAAAACCACAGCAGCTCGTAAATAATACTCTTGAGGTGCACCTTCTTGGTGGTGACCAGCGGAAAGCCCTCGGCCAGGCTGAAGCGCATCTGCGGGCCAAAAACCGACAGCGTGCCCGTGCCCGTGCGGTCGGTTTTGAGGGTGCCGTGGTCGAGAATCTGTTGCAGAAGGGCTTGGTACTGGCGCATGGACAATTTTTATAACAACTACTTAAACTTGCCGGTCAGGCATCCGACCCAACAAAACAGGGCCGCCCGGCGGCCCTGCAAAGCTACCAACGGGCTAGCCACGCCGCCAGGGCGCCCACGGCCATAGCCAAAGCCCAACTGTCTGATTCAAACAAGCTGCTACTCCCGAAAGGCGCCGGGGGCCAGCCCCGTCTGACGCTTGAAAAAGTGGCAGAAGTGGGCCACATCGGTAAAGCCCAGGCTGTCGGCAATTTCCGAGATGTTCCAGTTT
The DNA here is from genome assembly GCF_030581075.1 of Hymenobacter cheonanensis. GTDB lineage: Bacteria > Bacteroidota > Bacteroidia > Cytophagales > Hymenobacteraceae > Hymenobacter. Next base: position 100,309 of record NZ_JAUQSW010000006.1, on the reverse strand, counting down.
GTTTGCTTCAGCAATACCTTGGCCTCCTGGGCTAGCCGGCCGCCGATGAGGGCGGTGGTGGTGCGGCCGGTGGTTTCCTTCAGCACTCGGTTGAGGTGGTTGACGTGCACGGCCAGCGCGCTGGCGTAGTCGGCGGCCGTGCGCAGGCGCAGGCGCTGCTGCGGCATTTCGAGCGGAAACTGCCGCTCCAGCAGCTCGCCAAACAAGGCCGTGAGCCGGGCCGGGGCCTTGTGGGCCAGCGCCGGCCCCGGCGCTGGCAGCAGCTTCTGGCCCGCATGAATCAGCTCGAGCAGGTAGGTGCGCAGCAGGTCGTACTTGTAGGCGTAGTCGGAATTTATCTCCCGAAACATCTTCTCGAAAATGAGCTTGATAGCAGCGTATTCTTCATCCGTTACTTCCAGCACCGGGCAGGTGCCGGGCTGGAATACCGGCAGCTCTTCCAGCACTACCCCGCTCTTGGCAGGCAGCAAAAAACCGTCGGTAAAAATGCAGAAATAGCCGGCCTGGTTTAGGTCTTGCGGCAGCCAGCGGTAAGGCACGCGCGAGGTGGCAAACCACAAGCCGCTGCGGGCAATGTCCACGACCTTGTCGGCATTCTCGACCCGGCTGCGCCCGCGAATCAGGCTGATTTTGTAGAACGCCCGCCGGTCGAAGGTCATCGGGGGCCGGTGGCGGTAATCCACCATCAGGTCGGCCACCCGGAAGACGTTGAAGTGGCCTATTTCGCGCGCCCGGTCCGGCGCCTCGGCCGGGCCGGGCCCGGCAGCCGTGCCCGGCTTGAACTTACTGTAAAACTCTTCAAGTGAATCCGGCTTCATAGCAGGCAGCTGTAAAAATCAAAGGTAAGCGGCCGTAGCTACTACCCCAAGGCCCAGGGCCGGCAGCCACCGGGCCAGGCGCCGGGGCTAGTGGGCAGGGCACTGCTGCCCCTGCTGTTTGGGGCAATTGCCGACCATAGCGGCCTGCTCTGGCGCGGCCGCCACGTGGCAGCCGCGCCAGAGCCCAAGAAAATGCCCCGCGCCCCTGGAGGGGCAAGCGTGACCTGCCCCTCCTGACCCTCTTTAACTTTGTTTACCAGGCACTTATGGACGATTACTTCTGCTTCTGCTCCAGCAGCGCTATTACCTCTGGGTTGCCGGCTTCTTTAGCCAGGGCCAGGGCGTCCTTGCCGTCCTCGTCTTTGGCTTTGGCATCGGCGCCGCTGGCTAGTAGCAGGTCTACGAGAGCTTTGTTGCCTTTGCCGGCGGCGGCCATCAGGGCCGTCATCTTGAAGCCGTCGGGCTGGTTGACCTGCGCCTTGTGCTTGAGCAGCAGCTTCACCAGGTCGAGGCTACCGCCGCTGGCGGCCGTGACGAGGTAGGTCGTCGGAAACCCCGGCACTACCTCAATTACGGCGTTGGGGTTAGCGCCGCCGGTGAGCAGCGTTTCGGCCGCCGCCAGGTTTTTTTTCAGGACGGCGGCGGCCAATTCCTTATTGGGGGCTTGAGCGTGAGAAGTAAAGGTGACGCAGAAAAAGGTAGCAATGAAGAGTATAGCTCTTTTCATTTTATAAGAATAAGTCAATTCGGGGGCTAAGTTAAGTACAAAACCATTTTTTGAAGCGGTCAAAAACTGTTTTGCTTACTTAACTCAAGCTGGGCGCTAACGAGGGTGCTACTATTGGCTCGCCGGGCAACTTTAGCAACCCTTTTACTCGATTCAATTACTCAGTAAATTCGCAGGAAGCACTGATTGCCAATCATCTGATTCAGCATATTGCTTTACCACTAATCCGCGCTGCACTAGAAACTGGCGCATATATCGCTTCAGCACCAACGCATCTACTAGCCTACCTAGCCAGCCCAATGGTGAGGTAAAGACAAAAACATCTCGCATGAGTACAGTGGGCCCTTCCTGCTCGAAATAATGCCCGTGCCACATGCTCTTGAAGGCACCTTGCTGCATTTCATCTCGAAAGTAACAGGTGGCCTGGAACTCAGTGATTTTACTGGTTAGCGTTTGCCAAATGCCAAAATGCCGCGCTCGGAAGGTAACCGAATCGTTGAGTTGCAAGACGCCACTGCGTACACCGGCTATTATTTCCTCTTTAGTTTGCCGGGCCGAAACCGCATGTAAATCAACGCTCAAAGCTAAATAAAAGCAGCGTGCCTGTGGAGCCTTAATGCGCGTAAGCACTTCGATTGTTGTCATTAGCCTTTAACTCCTGGTAGAATTATGAATTAAAAAAGCCGCCCAAACGAGCGGCTTTTCAGTAGTTCTTGTTGCTTTAATGCGAAGTGCTTACAGCGACTTCACTGCCGCGGCTTTTACTTCGGCCGTGGCGGATGGGCTAGCCTTGGCGGCGGCCATTTTGGCGCGGCAGCAGGCGGGCATGCCGGCCATGCTGGTGCTAGCCATACCTTTCTCGCATTTGGCGGCGGCTACGCCGGTGCAGTGGTCGGCTTTTTTGCCTTTGGCGGGCTTGTCGCCGTCGTGGGCGAAGGCGGTGGCGGCCGAGGCCAGCAAAGTGAGGGCGAGCAGGGACTTTTTCATGGATACCAGTACTACTAAGCGGTGGGTAAAGTAATTGCCGGGCCTAAGTTAGGCAGAAAGATGCCGACCAAAACTAGTCAACCGGCACGTACACTTCATTTTGCCGACTTGGGTTGGCGGCATCGTGAATAACCAGGCGGTTAGCCGTCAGCTCAACTACGGTTAGGGCCTCGTCGTTGCCCTTCGCGCCCACTACGTGCAGCGTGTGCTGCCCCTCATCGAGCTGCCACTTGGCTTTAGCGCCGAAAACCAGCATTTTTACTTTCACCGTGCCATCATCCAGAAATATCAGGCGCGCCAGCTTCAAGGCTGAGCGCACGCCGCTGGGGTTTTCGAGAAACTTCTTTGCCTTGAGCGAATCTGTTTTTGTGCAGGTCAGCAATAAAATTATCCGCTACGGCCACGATGGAGCCATCGTCAATTTTCCATTTTCTGAGCAGCAGCTTGCGAATACTTTCGTACGTAACCACCACCTCGCCAATCTGATACGTCAGCTCTTCCAGTGCCACCGGGGCGCCGAGCTGGCCGAGGGGCAATGCCTGCGACTGATACCCAAGGTGCGAGATGATGAGCCGCGCCGTGGGCGGCGCGCCCCCTAGCGGCAAGCTAAAGTGGCCCGCCGCATCGGTACTGGTGCCGGCGGGCTGGCCATCAAGGCGCACGGTAGCCTGGGGCAGCGGGGCGCCCGTGCTGCGGACAATGACGCGGCCGCTGGCCGTTTGGGCAGCGGCGGCCAGGGGGAGCAGTAGGGCGAGCAGGCTAATTAGCAGGCGGGGGAACATTGAGGCAGGCCGCGAACTTTGTAAGGAGGCCGCGCTCCAAAGTTCGCGTTGCGGCTCCATTGTTTTCATGTCGCTTCGCCGAACTGCCTACCTCACGCTGCTGGTGCTGGCCCTGCTCACGGGGCTGGCCGGCTACTTTGCCGCTCAGCTGCGCTTCAATTATAATTTCAACGACTTTTACCCCGCCGGCGACCCCGACCTGGATTATTACCAGGGCTACACCCGGCGCTACGGCAACGACAACGACTACCTGCTGCTGGCCCTGGAGGCCGGGCCGGGCCAAACGGCGTTTTCGCCCGCCTTCCTGGCGCAGGTTGCTAGCGTGTCGGCGGTGGCGCGGCGGCAGCGCAACGTGCTGCACGTCACCTCCCCTACCACCCTCAGCCAGACCGTGGTGGAGGGGCTGGGGGCCTATACCCTGCCCTACCTGCACCCCAGTGAGTACCGCACCAACCCTGGCCGCCGCGCCGCCGACTCGACGCTGATTTATAAAACGCCGGGCCTGGTGGGCAACGTTTTCAGCCCCGATGCGCGGGCCGTGGCACTGGTCATCCAAACCACGCCCGACCTTAAGAAGCCGCCCGGCGACTCGCTGCTGACGGAGCTGCGCGCCGGCCTGGCGCGGGCCGGACTGCCGCTGGCCAGGGTGCACTTTGCGGGCAAGGCAGTGGCGCAGTCGGTGTTCGTCGACCGCCTGCAGCGCGAGATGATAATTTTCATGTCGCTGTCTTTCTTATTGGTAATGGGGCTGTTGTGGCTCACGTTTCGCACCTGGTGGGGCGTGGTGCTGCCGCTGGTGGTAGTGCTGGGCGCCATCGTGTGGGGCCTGGGCGTGATGGGCGCCTGCGGCATCAGCATCGACCTGATGACGGCCCTGCTGCCACTCATGCTATTCGTGGTGGGCATGTCCGATACCATCCACATTATCAGCCGCTACGTGAGCGAGCTGGGCTACGGCGCGGGCAAAAAGCACGCCCTGCGCACCACCATCAAGGAATCGGGCTTCGGCTCGGGGCTGTCGGCACTGACGACGAGCATCGGCTTTTTTACGCTGATGACGAGCACCATCCGGCCCATTCACAACTTCGGGCTGTTTACGGGCATCGCCGTTATCCTGGCTTTTCTGCTGAGCTTCACGCTGTTGCCAGCCATGCTGGTGCTGCTCAACAAGCCCGCCCTGCGCCAGCCGCGCCAGCACGGCCACGACTGGGATGGCGTGCTCGGGCGCCTGTTTGCGGGCGTGCTGCGCCGGCGGCGGCTCATTTTTGTACTCAGCGGGCTCATTCTGGCGGCCAGCATCGGGCTAGCTACACGGGTGCGCATCAACTCCTCGCTGCTCGATGACTTGTCGAAAAACGACCCGGTGCGCCAGGATTTTGCGTTTTTCAACGACCATTTTGCCGGCGTGCGGCCCTTCGAGCTGGAACTGAAGCCCGCCGGCGGGCGGGCTATTTTCGACCCCGCCGTGCTGGCCCAAACGGAAAAAGTGGAGCGCTACCTGGCCACTACCTACGGCCTCAGGTTTTCGGCCTCGCCGGCCACGCTGGTGCGCACCGTGCACCAGGCGCTGCACGGCGGCGGGCTGGCCGAGTACCGCCTGCCCGCCGACTCGGCCGGGCTAGCCCAGCTGCGCGGGCCGTTGCGGCAGTTTCGGAAGCGGCCCGAGTTTCGGGCCCTGGCCCTGCCCGACGGCAGCGCCGGCCGCCTCACCGGCCGCATGGTCGACGTGGGCAGCATCCGGGCCGATGCCCTGAACGACGCGCTGCGGCACTTTCTGCGCACCAGCATCGACACCACGGTGCTGCGCACGCGCCTCACCGGCTCGTCCAACCTCATCGATAAAAACAACGAGAACCTGACCCTGAACATGATACAGGGCATGGCCATTGACGTGGCGATGGTTACGGTAATCGTGCTGCTGCTGTTCAAGTCGGTGCGCATGACGCTGGTGGTTCTGGTACCCAACCTGTTGCCCATTCTGATAGTGGCGGGCGTGATGGGGCTGGCCGGCGTGAGTATGAAGGTGAGCACGAGCATCATTTTCACCATTGCCTTCGGCATTGCGGTAGATGATACCATTCACTTCATCAGCAAGTTACGCCTGACAATGGGCCACGAGCCGGACCTGTTTAAGGCGGTGCGGCGCACGTATATCCTGGCCGGGCAGGCGGTTATCGTAACCTCCCTCATTCTGGTGGGCGGCTTCGGCACACTGCTGTTTTCGTCGTTCGACGGCACGTTTTACGTGGGGCTGCTCATTGGCCTCACGCTGCTGTTTGGGGTGGTGGCCGAGCTTACGCTGCTGCCGCTGCTGATACTCGGCATTTATGGGCGCAAGCGCCAGCAGCCGGGCGCCGAGGCAGTGCCCGCGCTAGTGAGCAAGGAATAATCGCCTCCGTAGCCCGCCTAGCCAGCCACTTTTGCTGCCGTAGGCGGGGCTGGCCCCGCCTACGGCTTGGGCGCCGGCGGCGCCGGAGTGGCAGGTGCCGGCGGCGCGGGGCGCGTAGCCGACGGCGTAGCACTATTGCCCTGGCTGCCGCCGCCGTTTTCGTCGGTTTTGAGGTCGTCGTTCTTCACGTTTTTGTGCGGGCGGGGCTCGGCGGTGAGCTGGCCGAGGCGATAGCTGAAATACACCTTGAAGCTCGTGAGGTGCTGCACGGTAGTGCTTTGCTGGCTGAGCAGGGGGCTAGCGATGTCGCTGCGCACGGCGTTGGTGGGCGAAAAAAAGTTTTCGGCCCCCAGGCCCAGGCTGCCTTTCTTGCCCGCCACATCGTGCTTCAGGCTCATGCTGTACACCGCGAAGCTGCTTTGGCTGCCTTGCAGCTGCACCTGCTGGCCCCGGTAGAAGCTGAATAGCTGCACGTTCCAGCCCTTGGGCAGGGCGTAGCTGCCGTAGAGGCGGCCGCCCAGCACCCAGCCCGCGTTGCGGGCGGCGTAGTTGGGGTCGGGCACATTATTTTGCAGCACGGCATAGTAGGCGTCGAGCCCGCCGCTGAGGCTGAGCTTGTTGCCCACGTCGAGGCTGAAAAAAGCGCTGCCGCCGCAGGCATTTTCCTGGCCAATATTCAGGTAGTCGATGCGCACCGCGCCGGGGTAAGCCGCATCGCGCAGCGGGGTGCGCACACTCTGGATAGCGCCGGTAGTATTGCGGGCGAAAACCGAGAAATTGAGGTTGGCCGGCCCTAGCAGCGTGCCGTAGCCCAGCTCGTAGTTATTGGTGTATTCGGGGCGCAGCGCGGGGTTGCCCTGGGTCTGAATCAGGGGGTTAGCGGCCTGCAGGTTGGGATTAAGAAATTGCAGCGAGGGGCGCTGGATGCGTCGGTTGTAGGCCAGTTTCAGCACGTTGCCATTGTTGAGCTTGTGCAGCACGTTCACGCTGGGCACCAGCAGGCCGTAATTCGGAATATCCCCCACCGGGCCGGTGCCCAGCTCGGCGGCGAGGGCCGTATACTCGTAGCGTACCCCCGGTTTCAGGGTAAAGCCGTGGGGCAGGCTCAGGGTATACGCCGCGTAAGCGGCGGCCACCTGCTGCCGGTACGTGAAGGAGTTAGCAGCCTGAACGGCAGCTACCTGGCCGTAGTAGCGGTAGTCGCTGCGCACGCGGCGCTGAATATCCTTCACCCCTACTTCCAGCAGCTGGCGCGCGCCGATGGGCGTTTGGTAGTCGAGCTGAGCAGTTAGCTCCTGGTTGGCGCTGGGGTTGTCGTTGCCGGAGCGGCCTAGCTGGCTGGCGTCGGAGGCGGCGTAGGTATCGTTCATGAAGGCATACGTGCGGTTGTTGCGGCTGTAGAGGGCCAGCGCGCTCAGCTCGCGCTGCGGCACCTCATAGGTATGGGTGTAGGCAAGGCTGGCATCGATGGTGCCCGAGTCGTCGGTGAGCTGCACGTTGCGCACCGAGCTGCTGGTGCGGCCCGTGGCTAGCTCGGTGGTAGCGGTGGCCAGCGCATCCTGGTAGGTGGTGGCGTTGCGGGTGCCGTAGGTCAGCGAGGCGGCTAGCCCCTGGTGCGCGTTGATATCGAAGTCCCAGCCCAACGTGTAGCGCCCAAAGAGCTGGTTTTGGCGCGTGTCGGCGGCCTGCGTGGTGCGGGTTTGGGCGCCGGTGGCGGGGGTGGTAGTCAGCTGCTCGTTGGTGAAGCTGCCCGGCGTGTTGTAGCCCGCCCGGCCAAAGCCGCCCAGCGCAAAGCCCATGCGGCCGGTGCGGTAGTTGCCGCTCAGGTTGAGGGTACCCGAGCGGGTGCCGCCGCTGCCATCGAGGGCTAGCTGGCCGCCGTGCAGGGCGTTGCCCTTCGTCACGATGTTGATAATGCCGCCCGAGCCCTCGGCGTCGTACTTGGCCGAAGGCGCGGTGATGACCTCGACCCGCCTAATCTGGTCGGCCGGCAGTTGGCGCAGGCCATCGGCCACGCTGTTGGCCGTGATGGTGCTGGGCTTGTTGTTGATGAGCACCTTGATGTTCTGGCTGCCGCGCACGCGCACGTTGCCATCCAGGTCGAGGCTCAGCAGCGGCACCCGGCGCAGCACGTCGGTGGCGTCGCCGCCGCGGGTGGTTTCGTCGTTCTCGGCGTGGTACACCGTGCGGTCTACCAGTTCCTCAATTAGCGGCTTGCGGGCCGTTACCACCACTTCGCCCAGCTTTTGCGCGGCGGCCGTGAGCGGTAGCACCCCTAGCGGCACCTCGCCCCCACTGGCTGGCACCACCACGCCGGGGCGCAGCAGCTCCTGGTAGCCCAGCAAACTCACCCGCACGGTGTAGGTGCCCGGCGCCAGGCCCGGCAATACAAAGCGGCCATCTTCGCCTCCCACCGCCCCGCCCACGGGCTGGCTCGCGGCGTTGAGCACCGCTACCGTGGCATAAGCCAGGGGCTGCCCCGTGGCCGCGCTGATGGTTGTGCCCAGCAGCCGCCCCACGCCCTGGGGCACCGTTGCGGCGGGCGCCGCCCAGGCGGGCAGCTGGCTGGCTTGGGCCAATACGCCGGTATAGCCCAGAGCCAACATTCCCAACAGGCTAGCGCGCAGTTTTTTAGGTGCCATATATTCAGGTAAGCTCCCTAAAGGCGCCCGGCGCAGTACAAAGGTTGTTTCGACAACTCATTTTGCTGAAATAGGCGCCGACTACTGCCTAGCTACCTGGCAGGCGCTGGTAGTTGCACAACGGCCTCCACGCTGTCATTCGTGCCTCGTGCGCTTGCATCCCGGCAAGCGCCGCAGGGTGCAAAGCCCCCCGAGCTACGTTCTTTTTAAGTCAACTTACCTGGCCTCCTGGTTGAAAAACCTGCTTTATTTACTAACTTTGTATTTCAAAGTAAAATCAAACGCAAAGCTCATTCGCCCTGGTGGGCACCTGGCGCAGCCACTCACTGTTCGCTCAACTTATGGAAACTTTTGTGGCCCCTGGCTCCATCGTGCGCCGCATATGGGGCACTTCCGATACGGTGCTTTTCATCTTTGCCGGCGCGGCGGCCGAGTTTGCGCTTAATAAGGCCGTGGACTGGCTCTACTTCACCGGGCGGCTGCCGGCCGACCCGCTAGGGCGGCTTTTCTCGACCGTGGACTACGCCCGGCGCATCGTGTTTGCCGACCGCGCGGGGGCCGAAAAGGCCATCGACACCATTGCCGCCATCCACGGCGCGGTGGAGGCTAGCCGGGGCCAGCGCATTCCGGACTGGGCCTACCGCGACGTGCTGTACCTGCTCATTGCCTATTCCATCCGGGCGTTTGAACTATTGGAGCGGCCCCTTACCCTGGCCGAGTGCACGGAGATAACCGACGTGTTTTGCCGGGTGGGCCGGCGCCTGGGCATCCCCGACCTGCCCACCACCTTCGCCGCCTGGCAGGCCGACCGCGCCCGGCACCTGGCCCACAACCTGGCGCTAAGCGGCTGCTCTATTGACCTTTACAAGCAATACAAAAAACACCTGGGCGGCCCGCGCTACGCGCTGCTGCGCGGCGTGCAGGGCCTGGTGTGCCCGCCCACCGTGCGCCGGCAGCTGGGCCTGGGCCGCGGCGCGTGGCTGCGCCCGGCCGTCGGCTTTTACGGCGCCACCAAGCAGCTAGCCCTTAGCCAGTGGCTGAAAAACAGGCTGCTGCCCACCGAGTACGCGGCCCGCATTCGGGCACTCGACGAGGTGCCGGCGGCCTATACCAAGGCAGCCAGGCCGGCGGCCAACGGGCTGGCCAGGTGCCCCCATGCCCACTACGCTCACCACGCAGCCCGGCGCTGAGCAATGGCCGCTTTCAACCGCTCCTACGGCCTGCTCGCCGCCGGCCTGCTGGCCCTGGAGCTTTTTATCGCCCGCTTTGTGCACGACGGCCTCGTGCGCCCCTACGTCGGCGATACGCTGGCTACCATCCTGGTTTACTGCCTATTGAAAACCCGGTGGCGGGCGCCGGCCGGGGTTGCCGTGGGCGTGGCGCTGCTGATTTCCTACGCCATCGAAGTGGGGCAGGCGCTGCACCTGCTGGCCTGGCTGGGCTGGCAGCACGCGCGGCTGGCACGGCTGCTGCTGGGCAGCCAGTTTGCGTGGGCCGATCTGCTGGCTTACACCCTGGGGGCCGCGCTGGTGCTCGTTGTGGAGCATTACCGGGCCCGGCCAGCGGCGGCGTAGCGGTACTACGGTCGATACTTGTCCGTGCTTGCAAGGCCGGCGGCGTTGACTATGAAGCTGTGTAGAAAGTCGAGAAAACAAGCATTTCGTCATGCTGAGCGGAGCGCAGCGCAGTCGAAGCATCCTGGCCGCTTCATCCAAACCGTTCAACCGTGAGGTAGAGATGCTTCGACTGCGCTGCGCTCAGCATGACGAAACACCTACTTCCTAAACAGTTTCTATACCGAGTAATGCTGACCAGGAACGTGTGCGACGGTTAGCTTCTGAAAGGGCTGTTGCGCGGACTCACAGCGCCCGCGGTATCCGGGCATTGACCCTGAGCTAGCATTGAATGCGAGCCAGCACAAGCAGCTAGCACACCCGGCACCTGCTGCTACCAAATTAGTTTTTGCTAAAAATATTTGCCAATAATTTTAGCAAATTCAAAGTTTCCGCTTCACCTTTGTCATCGTCAAGCCACCTAGCCAGTCTTCCCGATGTCCGACCTCACTTACGCCTACGCCCAGCCTTCGGCCCTGGCTGCTACGCCAGCGGGCCACGCCCTGCAACTCGCCGCCTATGCCGAGCACGCGCCCAGCGGCGGCGCGGCCTGCTTTTTTCGGGGCCAGCTGCGCGATTCGTGGCTGACGGCCCGCGCACTAACCACGTTAGCCAAAGTGGTGGCTGCCCGCTTCGTGCCGCTGGGCGCAGTGCTGCGCGACCCCATTGTGACGGCCGGCGCGGAGCGGCTGCGCTTCGAGGCCTTTTCGTCGTGCAACGGCGTGTATGCCCGCCTCGACCTGGGCCCCGCCGCCCTCGACGGCGAGCTGGTGGCCAGCGGCACCACCAACGTCGATTTCAACGAGCCGATGGTGAACGCGCTAGCCCGCATCGGCCGCCACGAGCCGGTGGGCCTCACCGTGGGCCAGCAGGCCGTGACACTAGAGCGCGCCGCCGGCACCGTGACCGAGCGCAAGGTGGCCCTGCCGCTGCGCTGGCTCAAGGGCCTCACCGCTGCCCAGGGCTACCTCGCCCAGATGGAGCAGGTGCTGCGCCTCAGTCGCCCGCAGGCCGCCCAATTGCTGCACAGCCTGCCAGCCGGCGCGGCCAAGGCCGATACCTTTCTGTCGCTGCGCGGGGCGCGGCCCAGCTTTGGGCCGGTGGGCGGGCCGGGGGCCGTGCGGGTGGGTGGCGCGCACCGCCTGCGCCTGCTCGAGGGCCTGCTGCCGCTAGCCCAGGCCGCCCGCGTGTATGCCACCCCCGATGGCCAGGCCAGCGCCGTGGTGCTGGAGCTGGGCGGCGGCCACGAGTTTCTGCTGGCGCTGTCGGCGGGGGCTAGCCGGGGCTTTTCGGGTGAGGGCACGCAGCTAGGCGAGCTGCTCGATGAGCTGCCCGCCGAGTGGCTGAGCGGCGCTAACCATTTATTTCAGGCCAACGAAGCCTTTAACCCGACGCTCTTCGGGCTGGCACACGACCTGGCCCCTGGCACCGTGGCGCGGCTCTGCGCCAGCCTCTCGGCCATGGGGCTGCTGGGCTTCGACCTCACGGAGAATCAGTATTTCTACCGTCGCCTGCCCTTCCGCACCGACCGCATTTTGCAGCTCAACCCGCGCCTCAAAAATGCCCGCGCCCTGCTCGCCGCCCCCGACGAGGTGCAGCTGGTGGGCGTCGGCCCCGGCGGCCGCACCGAGGCCCGCGTGCGCGGCACCGACCTGTGGCACACCGTGCTGGTGGGCGGCCCCGAGCCCCCGCGCTGCACCTGCCAGTGGTTTACCGCGCACCAGGGCCAGCGCGGGCTGTGCAAGCACGTGCTGGCGGCGCAGCTGCGGTTTGGATAGCGCCTGGGCAAATTTAATAATACCTTGACAAACAGCTTATAACAGCTCCTATTTTCTCCATGAATACTATTGCTAAAGTTGACGCTTTCGAGCAAATTATTCGTCACCAAAGCGTTGTCGAGCTAATGCCGTTTTTGCTGACGCTGCCAAAAACGGACGTCGTGGCGGTGCGCAAGAAAACGCACAGCTTACACCGGGAGCTAACCGAGCATCGGCAATTGGGCCTAGTTACCTGGGGTCGTACCGGCACATATGCTCAATTACAAATGCTGTTTTTAGCAGCCTTTAGGACTTACTCAAGCAAAGAAGCCCTAGCCGCACCCTTTGCTAATGAATTATCGCTGTTAAATCCAACGTTGTTTTCAAACAACGAAAAGACCTCTTTACCGCACCAGCAGTTGCTTGGGCTTGTCAAGCAATTGCTGGCTCACCATAACCCCGCCTGGCTAGCAGCCTGGCTAGGTGACAACAATCGCAATGGCTTTTCCGCACCCATAGACTTCGAAATCCTTGTTGATTTTGAGCGCCTTGGATTTATAACGCCTTCTCCCCGCCTGGTGGCGCTATCGGCCCTTGGCACCCTGGCTACCTATGGCACGCAAGCCACGATGCTTCGGCAGCTTAATGCCTACGAACATGCCCAGGTTGCCCTTGTTGACACGCAGCAGCAAGGCCTTGCCGAGATGCAACAACGCTTCCCTTGGGTCGCCCCGAATAAGCCAGCGCCTGCTTTTGCAAACCTTATCTATGAGCGGGTTAGCCGTAACCCTGCCTTGTATGAGCGTGCAATTCCCTTCTTCTTTGAATTTGATATCAATCAGGATGCCGCTTCAGCCCATTACCAGGAGCATAAGGTTTGGCAGCGGGTTACGTGGCGCGACATCATCCTGCATTTACTTGCCACCCAGCACCTCAACCGCGCCGACATCCTCACGCGCTGCCTGCTGGCGCTGCGGCGCGACTTTCGCCGGCCGCTGCTGACGTGGTTTAAGGACTTATTCCTGAGCCTAGAGCCCACGCGGGCCGAGCGCCTGGCCCGCCAAACCGAGCTGACGGAGCTGCTGGCCCACCCGCTGCCGCTGGTGGTCAACTTTGCCATCGAGCAACTGAAAGACGTGTGGCCGGAGCCGGGGTTTGCCCTGGCTCCGTTGCTGCAATATGCTGATAACCTGTTGCTGCGGCCCGACCTCAAAACCGGCCTCAAAACGCTGCTCGCCGGGCTAGCCAGGCTGCCCAGGCAGCAGCCTGCCCACGCGCCTGCCGTGGCTAGCCTGCTGGCCGCCGCCCTCGCCCACCCCGACGCCGGCGTGCAGGAGCGCGCCGCCAAGGGCCTGGCCGACTTGCTAGGCGCCAGGAAGCCGCTGCTCGCGCCTGCCGAAACTGCCGCAACCCTAGCCACTCTCGCCGGGCAGGCCGAGCTGCTGGGCCCGGCGGCGCGCACCGTGCTGGCTACCTGGCTAGTAGCTACTGAGCCCGCGCCCGCCGTAGCGGCGGCCTACGCGCCGCTAGCCCGGTTTGTGCCCGAGCTTTCGCCCGCCACGGCCATTGTGCCGGTGGCCGACTGGCACGAACTGCTGTTTCTCACCGGCCAGGTAGTGCGCCACGACGACCCGCTGGCCCTGGAGCGCTGGCTCGATGGCCTGCTGCGGCTGCACGGGCAGCTGCCCGCCGGCTACGCCGAGCAGCTAGGGCCCTATCTGGTGCAGGTGCTGCCGTTTTTGAAGGGCAAGAGCGGCGCGCAGGCGCAGGCTATTTTGGGCACCAATGGCCTGCGGGGCCACAGCGGCCTGGCCCAGGCGCTGCTGCTGAGCTGGGCGCAGGGTTTTACCGCCTTGCGCGTGCCCCGGGTGCTGGTGCAGGAAGACTCGGATGCGTCGGACCCGCTGGTGGCCGTAGAAAAACAGCGCCTGGCCGCCGCCGAGCAGCACTTGCACCGCCAGACGGGCCTGCCCTTGCTCAGCACGCCCACCCACGCGCCCTACTGGGTGGCGCCCAGTGTGTTGGTGCAAAAACTACTAGCCTACCAAACGGCTCAGCGCGAACCCGATACGGCCGACCTGGCCATTGCGCTGGCCCGCACGGCCCACGCGCACGCCGCCGACGCCCAAGCGGCGCTGGCCCGGCTGCCCCAGCTGCACCACGACGAGCTGCGCGCGCTGCTGCACTGGTATCTGTCGCCCACGGCGCTGGCCCCGCCGCTGCCGGAAATCAGTAAGAAGCCGCTTTTAAAGCAGTGGGCCGCCCGCCTGCACCAGCTGTTGCCGGGCAGCCCGGCCGCCCCCGAACCACTGGCCGAAGCCCTGCCGTGGCTGTGGGTGGTGGCTGCCCGCACCAGGTTTCCCGCGCACGTTTTCAGCGAGCTACCAGGGCCGGGGGCGACCGATTACCCCGGCGTAGCCCAGCCCTGGGTACCCAGCTGGGAGTTTGAAGTCAAAGTCAATACCTACGTAGAAACCTGGAAGCCCGGCCGGCCCGAAGTCACGCATCGGGCTACGAACCTAGTTTTTGCGGCCAGCCAGCCGAAGCCGGGCCTGCCCTCGCCCCTGCTGCTTTACTCGCAGCACGTGCATTTTCGCAACATGGCGCACGCCAGCTGGAGCCTGGGCGCCGACTATCCTTTTATAGCGGCGCTGGTGCCCGCCAACCCGGCCGCGCTGCATTGGCACGTGGTGCGCACGGCCGGCTGGGCCGATAAGCTGGAATCGGCCGAGCGGGACGTTATTACGCAAGCGCTGCAACATCTGCTTGCTGCCGGGCCGCCGTTTGCCGAGGCTACCACCCTGGTGCTGGCCGTGGGGCTGCTGCACCACACGCCCGCCAACCGGGCGCTGGCCCAGGAGGTGCTCCTGCGGGCCGTGGCCAGCCAGCGCCTCGTGCCCGCCGCCCTCGGCCAGGCACTGGGCCAATTGCTAGGGGCCGACTATGCCCCCGTAGCGCGCCTGGCCGATGGCCTGCCCCAACTGCGCGCCGTATCGCCCGAGCTGGATGACGCCCTGGCCCAAACCCTTGACACCCTGCTGCCCGGGCTGCCATCCAACCCGCCGTGCAACCTGCGCAAGCTGCTCGAAGCTTACGCCGACCTCGGGGCCCGCACCGGCCGCCCGGTGCCGCCCGCCGTGCGCAGCCGCCTGGCCGAATGGGGCCAAACAGCCGCACTTAAAAAACTGACGGCTAGCCTGGTATAGATTTCAATTCGTTTTTTACTCATTAATTCAATCCCAAATACATCCGTCATGCTGAGCTTGCCGAAGCATCTCTACCGCACCGTTGAACGGCATTACAACGGTGCGGTAGAGATGCTTCGACAAGCTCAGCATGACGGACGTACTTGTTATTAAACTCATTCAGAAATTAAGCACATTAGCTAGCCCTCGGCCAGAAACCGGGCCAGGTAGGACGCGGTGCGGCTGGCTTTCGAGCGGGCTACTTCGGCGGGTGGGCCGGCGGCCACGATGCGGCCGCCCTCCTCGCCCGCGCCGGGGCCCACGTCGATGACCCAGTCGGAGCCGGCCACTACGCGCATATCGTGCTCGACTACCAGCACCGAGTGGCCGGCCTCGACGAGGCCGTTGAGCTGGGTGAGCAGGCGCTCGATATCGGCCGGGTGCAGGCCGGTGGTAGGCTCGTCGAGCACGTAGAGGGTGTGGGCGCGGGCCTGGCGCTGCAGCTCAGTGGCCAGCTTGATGCGCTGGGCCTCGCCGCCGCTCAGCTCGGTGGCCGACTGGCCGAGGCGCAGGTAGCCTAGCCCCACTTCGCGCAGCACCGTGAGGGCGCGGCGCACGCCAGGGTCCTCGGCGAAGAAAAGCCAGGCCTCGTCCACGGTCAGGCCCAGCACGTCGGCGATAGTCTTGCCCTGATAGCTGATTTCGAGCGTCTTGGCGTTGTAGCGGGCGCCGTGGCAGGTGGGGCACGGCGAGTAAACGCTGGGCAAAAACAGCAGCTCGACCATCACGAAGCCCTCGCCCTGGCAGGTTTCGCAGCGGCCCTTGGCCACGTTGAAGGAGAAGCGGCCGGCGTCGTAGCGGCGCTTGCGCGCCTCGGCCGTGGCCGCGAAGAGCTTGCGCACGTGGTCGAACAGGCCGGTATACGTGGCCATATTCGAGCGCGGCGTGCGGCCGATGGGCTGCTGGTCGACGCGCACCAGGCGCTTGACAATATCCAGGCCGGCCGTGATTTTGCCTTGCAAAACTTCGCCTTCGTCAGCCAAGTCCGGGCTCTCTTCGGCGCCTTCGCTAGGCTCCGTTTCCTCGCGCTTCAGGCCCAGGGCCTCACTTACCAGTTCTACCAAAACCTGGCTGACGAGCGTCGACTTGCCCGAGCCCGACACGCCCGTGACGGTCGTGAACACTCCGAGCGGAAACTCGGCGTCGAGGCCGCGCAGGTTGTGGCGGGTGGCGCCGGCCAGCCGCAGCCAGCCCAGCGGCTCGCGCGGGGCGCGGGGGGCCAGCCCCTCGCTGGCGAATAAAAACTGGCGGGTTTGCGAGGCGGCCACGTCGGCCAGGCCGGCGGGCGGGCCGCTGTAGAGCACCTGCCCACCCTGCTCGCCGGCGGCGGGGCCCACATCCACGAGCCAGTCGGCGCGGCGCACCACGTCGAGGTTGTGCTCGACCACGAAGAGCGAGTTGCCAGCTTTTTTGAGGCTAGCCAGCGCCGCCAGCAGCGCCTCCGTATCGGAAGGATGCAAGCCGGCCGAGGGCTCATCGAGCACGTACACCACCCCAAACAGATTGGAATACAGCTGCGTAGCCAGGCGCAGGCGCTGCAATTCGCCGGGCGAGAGCGTGGGCGTGCTGCGCTCCAGGGCCAGGTAGCCCAGGCCCAGGTCGAGCAGCACCGCCAGGCGGGCCACCAGGTCTTGCGTGATGCGGCGCGTGACTTCGGCCTGCTCGGGGTGGTCTTTGTCGTGGGTTTGGGCGCCGGCTGTGCCCTCGGTAAAGGGCCGCAGCCGGCTCGCCACCTGCTGCAAGGGCAGGCGCGCCATGTCGGCAATGTCGAGGCCGGCGAAGGTCACGCTCAGCGACTCGGGCCGCAGGCGCTTGCCGTGGCAGAGCGGGCACTCCTGGCTGAGCATGTACTGCAGCACGCGCTTTTTCATGAGCGCGCTCTGGGTGTTGGCGAAGGTGTGCAGCACGTGCCGCCGCACGCCCGTGAACGTGCCCATGTAGTTGGGCTGCTCCCGGCGCTTAAGGGCGCGCTGCGTCTCCTGGGGCGAGTAGCCGGGGTACACCGGCACCACGGGCTGCTCGTCGGTAAAGAGAATCCAGTCGCGCTCTTTTTGAGGTAAATCGCGCCAGGGGCGGTCTACGTCGTAGCCCAGCGTTACTAATATATCGCGCTGATTCTGACCGCCCCAGGCCTGGGGCCAGGCTGCAATGGCCCGCTCCCGAATGGTGAGCGACGGGTCGGGCACCATCGACTCCTCGGTCACCTCATACACCCGGCCCAGGCCGTGGCAGCGCGGGCAGGCACCCTCGGGCGTGTTCGCCGAAAAGGCTTCGGCGTAGATAATACCCTGGCCCTTGGGGTAATCGCCGGCCCGCGAATACAGCATCCGCAGCAGGTTGGAGAGCGTCGTGACCGAGCCCACCGACGAGCGCGTGGTGGGCGCGCCGCGCTGCTGCTGCAAGGCCACGGCCGGCGGCAGCCCGTCGATGCTATCGACCTCGGGCACTGAGAGTTGGTGAAACAGCCGCCGGGCGTAGGGCGACACCGACTCCAGGTAGCGGCGCTGGGCCTCGGCGTAGAGCGTGCCAAAGGCCAGGCTCGACTTGCCCGAGCCCGACACGCCGGTGAACACCACCAGGGCATCGCGCGGGATGTCGACATCAACGTTTTGCAGGTTGTGCTCGCGGGCGCCGCGCACCCGCACAAAGCCGGGGGCCGGTAGTTGGGAAGAAGAGAAGGACATAAGCTGGATGGCGCCGCAATGCGCCGCTAGCCGGGCAATACGCGATAACGCGGCGTTCTATCCAGCTGCCAACAGCGAACCGGCGCAATTTTGCGGGCCGGGGCACTGCGCAGGCGCCCAAGGCCAGCAGCAGCGCTTAACGTCATCAGGCTGTTTAGCAGCACCTTACTTGCTCCCGCCTTAGCTTGGTGGCGCCCCGCGGGCGCAGCCAGCACCGGCATTTTTATTTTCGCAGCCGGGCCGTGAGATACAGGTGCGCCGGCCGCTCAATAAACTTAAACACCAGGATGGACAGCAGATTGAGCAGCAGAAATACGCCGAAAGAATTGCTCGTCACGTGGTGGCGCACTAGCATCTCAATAACGCCTACGTGCAGCAGGTAGAAGCAGTAAGAGCTGAAGCCAAGCAGCTGCAACGGCTTCGATGCCAGCACTTTCCCGAGCAGGCTTTTTTCGGTTAGCAGCCCGTAAAAGAGGAGGGTAATGCTAGCGGGCAGCAGCAGGTGGTTGACCACAATAGCCAGCCAACTGGTGGCGGGCCGGGCCCAGCTGTCGAATGGTACCACCACTTTGAAGGCCAGCAGCACCCCTAGCAGCAGCAGGCCGCCCAGCAGCCGGCCGCGCCCTTCCCGGGCGGGCGCGCCGCGCCCCGGCAGCACGCAGGCCAGCAGAACCCCGCTGACAAACTCGCTGCTGCGCCCAAAAAAGGTGGAGCCCAGCATGAAATCGAACGAAGCGAAAAAGCCATACGTGTGGACCACCGAAAAGCCCGCTACCAGCAGCGCGCCCACTGCCAGCAGGGCCAGCGGCCACAGCAGCAGCGCCCACCGCGTGCGGCGCGCACTCAGCAGCAGGAAGGGCGCGAGCAGGTAAAAGCACAGCTCTACGGTTAGCGACCAGCCTTGCCACACGCCGCTGTACAGGAACTGCTCGGAAAAGCCGCGCAGCAACGTGATATTCAGGAAAAACACCAGCACCTTGTCGAGGGGCCTGTACGCCGGCCACACCCCGTAGATATCGTAGCCCGGCCGCAGCCAGAAAACCAGGCAGGTGAGGCAGGTCAGCAGAAAGTAGATGGGATAAATCCGCGCCAGCCGGTTTCCCAGGTAGCGCCGCAGCTCGCCCGGCGACCAGGTGCTGATGCCGCCGTAGCGCACCGCTATCAGAAAGCCGCTGAGCACAAAGAAGATGCCCACCCCGAGGTTGTTGAATTTATCAACCACTGCCCACAGTATCGCTTCCAGCTGGGAGCCGCCCCTGGCCGGAAACGGGTTAAAATGGTAGAGGTACACGCAGTAGGCAGCCAGCGCCCGCACGCCCGTCAGGGCCGGGAAATAGGGTTTTGCCGGGCCCGGCACCGGCTCGAAACTGCCGGGCTGCCGCAAAGCAGCTGGCTGCTGAGTAACGGGCGTAAGGTTCTCTTTCAAAAGAAGTGGGGTATTTCGTGCGGGCGCGGCTACTCCTGTTTACACTGGGTTAAAGTAACAGCATAACCTGCCAAAAGCTGCGCCGGCGGCCCCGGCAGGTGGGGCCGCCACAGCTGCCGCCCGCGGGCGGGCCGGCCTAGCGCAGCCACGAACGGCGCCCGGCCAGGGTCGTTGGGTTTGGCGTTTGGCGTAAGAAAAAGCACCTAGCTACCGAAGTACCCCCCATGCAGGACAGGGGTAAACTGCACACCGGCCGGCCCACAAAGGCCCGCCCAATGCTGGCCATCGCCCCGAGCCGGGCCCCTTTGGCAGGCGCGGACAGCCGCTCGCAATCAGGCTGGTTTTTGCCAGGTGAAGGGGCCGGCGCCGCTTTGGGTGCAACTTGCTGCCTTATCCTGCACAGCCTGACTTTTTTCCTTATGCCCTCCTCTACCAAGCCCGTAGTACTGCTGCGCGTAGTAGTATGTAGCTGCCTGGCGCTGCCTGGGCTGGCGCAAACAGGCGCGGCCACCCCAGGCAGCGAGGCCAGTACCCTCACGCTGCTGCGCCTCAACCAGCCGCCGTGCGCCGTGCCCACTGCCCGGTCGGTTATCAAGGCCCGGCTGGCGTATCGCCTCGCCGCCGGCGAGCAGTCGGACTATGGCTTTGCGGTATCTATCAAGTTCAGGGAGGTTACGCCGGGCCACACTTTCTCCAAGGGTCGGCCAGGCCAGGTAAGCATCACGCAGCGCGCCGACACCCTGACTATTGAGTACCCAATGGCGGCCATCCTGGCCGACACCCGCCTGAGCCACCCCGTCACCTGCTACTTCTACCTGCACCGCAACACGGCGCCCGGCCGCAGCCGGGTAATTGCCCAAACGCCGCCCATTATTTTCAAGGAATGTCAGTAAGCGAGCGGCTATTGGGCCGCCGCCCGGGTCTTTTCCGTCGTTCTTTCTCGCCTGCTATGCGCTCCAAACTACTTCTGCTGGCCCTGCTGCCGCTGCTGGCCGCCTGCACCCGGGCCACCGCCCCCACCGCCGCCGGGCGGGCTAGCGACTACTTCCCCGCACCCGGCGCGGGCTGGCTGCACCACGCCCCGGCCACCGAGGGCCTTGACCCGGCCAAACTGGCCGAGGCCGTGGCCTTCGCCCAAACCCAGGAAACCACCCAGATGACGCCCAACTTCTCGACCCAGGAGGAGATTTTTGGCAAGCTGCTCGGGCCCATGCCCACCAGCCGCGCCGCTACCAACGGCCTCGTGCTGCGCCACGGCTACCTCGTGGCCGAGTGGGGCGACACCGAGCGCCCCGACCCCACCTACAGCGTGGCCAAGAGCTATTTAGCCACCATTCTGGGCATTACCCTCGACCGGGGTTTGCTAAAGGATATCCACGAGCCGGTGGCCAATTCCATCCACGACGGCGGTTACGATTCGGCGCATAACCAGCTCATTACCTGGGAGCACCACGCCCGCCAGACCAGCGAGTGGGAAGGCGAGCTGTGGGGTAAAAACGCCGACTTCATCGGCCACGAGGCCTTTGGCAAGGGCGAGCGCAAGCCCCGCGCCCTGCAAGCGCCCGGCACCTACTTCGAGTACAACGACGTGCGCATCAACCGGCTAGCCCTGTCGCTGCTGCGCGTGTGGCAGCGCCCCCTGCCCGAGGTACTCCGCACCGAAGTGATGCAGCCCATCGGCGCCTCCCGCACCTGGCAGTGGGTGCCCTACCCTAGCGCCGTGGCCGAAGTCAATGGTAAACTCATGCCCTCCGTGAGCGGCGGCACGCGCTGGGGCGGCGGCCTGCGCATCAGCGCCCGCGACGAGGCCCGGCTGGGCTACCTCATGCTGCGGCGTGGGCGCTGGGGCCGCCGCCAGGTGGTATCGCCCGGCTGGGTGCAGCAGGCCACCACGCGCGGCCCCGTCGGCCCCGACTACGGCTACCTCTGGTGGCTCAACACCGAGCAAAAGGCCTGGCCCGATGCGCCCGCCAACAGCTACGCTGCCCTCGGCGCGGGCCAAAATACCATTTGGGTCGACCCCACGCACGACCTCGTTATCGTGTGGCGCTGGCACAACGGCAGCCCTAACGAGCTGATAAAGCGCGTGCTGGCGGCAGTGAAGGAATAATTGGGACTTACGCAAACAGCAATTTCAACTAATTCTTATTTCCCTTCTGGCACGAATGATTCTACTAGCCCTACTATTTCTCAATGCGCTATGCTTTCTGCTGTTTTTTCTGGACAAGCGAAAAGCCCAGCGGGGCCAGCGGCGCATTTCCGAGCAAACGCTGCACCTGGCTACCCTAGCGGGGGCAGCGCCGGGTGCGTGGGCAGCCATTTTTTTGCTGCATCATAAAAACCGGAAGGCGGCCTTTTGGAGCATCACCCTGCTGCTGACGTTGCTGCAAGGCGGAGTTTTGTATTTTCTTATATCATCAAATTTTCGCGCTCAGGGCTAGTGGCGCGCCAGTCTTATCTATTACTGCATTAGTCGTAATAGCTCATTTCCTAACTCAGTTTTTTCAATACTGAATTTTGCCCATTTATCTCCTGAAGTCATTTTAGGGCTGGCAGCAAATCGCAGGGTCCTAGTTCCTTTCAAGTAAACAGCCTTTTCCTTAAACTCGATTGAAGGAACAAGCCATAGCTTTTCTACTTCTAACGACTCTTGGTTGAAATAGACAAAAAGAATGTAAAATGACTCGTTAGCTCTAAAAATATTTTCACCAACGTCCTGAATAAATTGCCCACTTTTTTGCAATATAAAACGGCTCTTTATTTGCAAGAATAGAGGTCTGTACTCCAGCTTTGGATTAACAATCAAGTCAATACCATCGTCATCCGAGTTGGGTGTGTAACAGGTTAACCTACCTTTTGAGCTAAGCGTAATTATTTCACTAACTCTGTTTTCAGTGATAGTGCCCTTTTGCTTGGATGAAATATGCGTAACAATTTCATCTTGCAGCTCAGGCTCATTTGGTGACAGCGGCTCCATTAGAACTAAATAAACAACGTTTGAGACTATGAAAAAGCCAGTAGATATTTGACCATTGGCTAAGAGTCTACCCAGCCACCACCAGCCTGCACCCTTTCTAACAGCGCCGCGTGGTGCGGCGCCCGGTTCAGCACCAGCTCATTGCCCAGCAGCACCAGCTGCTGGCGCGCCCGTGTTACGGCCACGTTGAGCTTGCGGTCGACCTGGCCGGTTTCGTCGGGCGACACCATTAGCTCCAGCTGGTGCTCGTGGTGGCAGCAGAAACTCACGATAATCACCTCGCGCTGCGAGCCCTGGTAGCGCTCCACGGTGTCGACGCTGACCTGGGCCAGCGCAGGCAGCGCGTGCTGCTGCGCCAGCTGGGCCAGCCGCGCCCGGATGCGGGCCGCCTGGTTGCGGTAGCTGGCGATGATGCCCAGCGTGGCATCGGGGTCGAAGGCCGGGCCGTAGCCCTGCACCACGGCCAGGGCGGCGCGGGCGGCCAGCTCGGCCTCCTGGCTCGACTCCTTCTGCGAGAGGTCGTCGGGTTGGCGGCGGGTGGGCACGAACACGAGGCGCTGGCGGCGCAGCGCCTCGCCAAAGGCATCGGCGGGGCTAGCCACGGGCCAGGCGCTGGGGTTGAGGCTGGCGTGCTGCCAGGGCGCGGGGCTGCGCAGCTGCCCGCCGTAGAAGTCGTCGTTGACGAGGCTAGCCAGCTCACTGTGGGCGCGGTACTGGTTGGCCAGCGTGCCATGGGCGTAGGGCCACTGCGCCTCGGCGCGGCGGAAGAGGCGCTCGAAGTACGAGTTGCGCAGGTTGGTGAGGCCCAGCTGCTCGCGCAGCAACTCGGCCACGGCGGGCGCCACAGCGCTGGTTTCGGCCTCCTGGGTCACCACGGCGGGCAGCTGGCGGTGGTCGCCGATTAGGATGAATTTCCTGGCCTTGGCCAGCAGCGCCAGCATCGGGCCTTCGAGCACCTGGCTAGCCTCGTCTACCACGGCCACGTCGAACTGCTTGAGCTGAAACAGCTCGGGCCGGCCCAGCAAACTGCTGATGGTACCCACGTAGAGCGGCGTGCCGGTGAGGCGCGCCCGCACCATCTGGCGGGTGGGCAGGTCGCGAATCATGTTATCGAGCAGGTACGGCCGGTAGGCCGGCGAGGTACCCAGCCGCGAGCCAATGCGGATAAACGGCAGTCCGGCATCCATGAGCTGCTCGCAGATTTCGTCCACGGCGCGGTTGGTGTAGGCGGCCAGCAGCGTACTCTTATCATCATTGACGAGGCGCACGGCCAGCTCGCGCAGCACCGAGCGGGTTTTGCCGGTGCCGGGCGGGCCGCAGAGCACAAACCAGTCGGGCGCGGCCAGGGCGCGCCACACCACCTCGCTAGCCTCGGTGGCGGGCTGGGCCGTGGCGGCGTCCCAATCCTGCGGCGGGCGCGGCGCGGTGCGGGCCAGCAGCTGGCGGCGGCGGCCCGGCGGCAGGCTCAGAAAAGCCGTGAGCCCCGCCCATTCGCGGCGGAAGGTGTCGTAGGTATCGGGCTCCAGGGCCCAGTGCGAATGGCCGTGCAGGTAGCGCGGGGCCATGCGGCGGTTGCGTACGGCCAGCACTACGCGGCCATCGGCGCCGAGGTCTTCGGCTAGGGTCACTTTTACCACCTGGGCATCGAGGGCACTGAGCGTCTTGGCATTGCTAGTGGCTGACTGGCTAGCCCCTATTGCAATCTCGGCCGCCTCGCCTTCACTAGCAGCGGCGGCTAGCCCCTGCGCATCAGTCGTGGCGCGGCGGCGTGGGTAGAGAATCAGCGTGTCGCCGGCCCGGAAATTAACTTCACGGCCATTGGCGGGGCGCTGAAAAACAAGGTGCGGCCCCAGCCCGTCGCGGGCATCGTCGGGGGCGTTGCTGTGGTCTTCGACAAGCTCCAGCTCATCGAGCAAGCTGAAATTCTGATGCTTGCGCGCCTGCGGCAGCAGCCAAAGGCCGGCCTGGCCGCCGGCATCGCCGGGGCGGCCCTCGTCGCCGAGCAGGGCCAGCCGCATTTCGCGGGCCGCGAAGCGGGTCAATTCCAGGCAGTAGGCGCGCTCGGTGCGGTCGGCGGCGGCCCAGGCGTTGGCGGTTTTTTCGGCCTTTTCGCGGTTGAAGGGCGGGATGGCAGCCAGATTAGGGCGCAGCACGGGGGCTAGCAGGGCCGCTGTTTGGCCGGGGCCGGTGGCGCGGGCCAGCTGCAACTCCAGGCCCACGAGCTGGTTGCGGGCGGCCAGCAGCTGGTCCACGAGGGCCAGGTTCTGGAGCACCGGGCGCACGGCGGGCTGGTCCTCGGCGGCATTAGAATACAGGATGCTGGTGCGGCCCCGGCCGGCGGTTTCGCCATCGGCCCCGAACACCGACTCCAGCAGCAGGCGGTAGAGCTGGGCCTGGGCGGCGTGGTTGGTCCAGGGCTCGGCGGCGGGCACTTTCACCGAGCTTTTAAGCTCCACGAGGTCGTAGCCGGTGGGGCTTTCGTGCAGCAGGTCGAGGCGGCCTTGCAGGCCGTAGGTGGCCGATAGAAAGGTGGGTTCGAGAAAGCAATCGGCCAGCCGCAGGGGCTGCTGCTGGTAGCCGCTGCGCGAGCTGGCCGCGAAGCCCTGCCGCCGCGCCTGCCGCAGGGTGCGGTGGTGGCGGCGCAGGTCATTCAGCAGCTCGGGCACGCCGGTGCGGGTCTGAAACTCGGGCAAGGTGCTCAGCGTGAGCGGCTCGGCGCGGAAGAGCTTTTTCGTAAGAAAATGCTCCAGGTCAAAATCCGCGTCGCCTGGCAACTGGTGCTTATCAGCTGCCAGCGGCTCGGCATTGGCTAGCTGGCTGCCAACCCGAAAGCCCTTGTGGTCAGCCCAGTCGTGGCTAGCGGGCAGCTGGCTGCCGGCCACCTGGCTCGCCGCGTGGCTCACTTCCTCATCGAGCAGGCGGTTGACGAGGTTACCCACCACGAGCGAGCGCGAGGCCTCATCGGGCAAAAAATACTTGAGCAGCGCCAGCTCGGCGTTGGTGCCGTCGCGCTGGGCGCACTCGGCCAGGGTCGTCACACTTATCAGATAATCAGGCTCCAGCACCACGCGGCGCGGGCGCACGCGGCCATTGGGCAGCAGCACGGGGCCGATGAGGTTGAGGGCCGGGTGCAGCGCGGCGGCGGGCAGCAGCAGGTTTTCGTAAACGGGTGGCAGCTCCAGCTGGAAGGGGCCGGCCGGGCGGCCGTCGGCGGGCACGCTCATTTCGACGGTGATAACGCCGCTGGGCAGGTCGGCGTGCACCACCTGCACCCGCCACACGGCGCGCGGGTCGGCCGTGTTTTCGGGGCTAGCCACGGTGGGCAGTGCGGGCGGGGCAGCGGGCAGGTGGGCCGCGATTTCGGCGGGCGCGGGCGGGCGCGGGCCGGTGTAGGGCTCGCCGGTGAGGGCGCCCAGCAGCTCGGCCACGGCCGCGAAGCCGGTGGCTACCTCGGCCAGGGTGCCGGGGTAGCTTTCGTGCAGCACGAGATTGGCGGCCACGCGCAGGTCTTGCAGGCGGGCGCGCAGGCTAGGGTCTAATTCTAAGGCGTAGCAGGCTCCGCCTATCGCCTGGAAGAGGTTACCGAACGGCGCCTTGCGGCGCTTGTAGTCGGCGCGCAGCAGGCTTTCCAGCAGCTTGCGCAGGCGCGGGAGCTGGTCGGCGGGCGCGGCGGTGGGGTCGGCTAGGGCGGCGAGGCGGGCGTGGGGCGAATCAGACAAAACAGCTAGGCGGAGGCGAACATTAAAGATAAGCCTACGACGCAAAAATAGCTATTTTGCAGCGGGGCTGGCGGCGGGCACCGCCCCCTCCTCCTGCAAATAGTAGTGGCGGATGCGGTTGAAATCCTCGTCCAGCTCGTACACCAGCGGCACGCCGGTGGGGATGTCGAGGGCCGTTACCTCCTCATCGGTAAGGTGGTCGATATACTGCACTAGGGCGCGCAGGCTGTTGCCGTGGGCCGCAATAATCACCTTCTGGTTGCGGCGCAGGGCGGCCATTATCTTCTCGGTCCAGAAGGGCATCACGCGGGCCAGCGTCTCGCTCAGGTTCTCGGTCAGGGGTAGCTCGCGGGGCGTGAGGTGGGCGTAGCGCAGGTCGTGGCCGGGCCAGCGCGGGTCGTCCTTGGTCACGGCGGGCGGGTGCGCGTGGGGCGAGCGGCGCCACTCCTGTACCTGGGCGGCGCCGTACCGGGCGGCGGTTTCGGCCTTGTTCAGCCCTTGCAGCGCGCCGTAAAACCGCTCGTTCAGCCGCCACGACTTCTGCACCGGAATCCAGAGCTGGTCCATGTTTTCCAGCGCAATGTCAAGCGTTTTGATGGCCCGCTTCAGCACCGACGTGAAGCCGATGTCGAAGGTGTAGCCGTGCTGCTGCAAAAGCTGGCCGGCGCGGGCCGCCTGCTGCTTGCCCGCCTCCGAGAGGTCCACGTCGGTCCAGCCGGTGAAGCGGTTTTCCTGGTTCCAGACGCTTTCGCCGTGGCGTAAGAGCACGAGCTTTTCCATAGGTTTTATGCGTTAAATCAGCACGTTGATTAGGCAACAAAAGAACGTCATGCTGCGCTTGCCGAAGCATCCTGCTCGCATCGTTAGGATAATTACCCTAGCGGCGCAGTAGAGATGCTTCGGCAAGCTCAGCATGACGGCCTTTATAAAAGATGAAGCTGACTACTTCACCATAAAACTGGCTTCCGTCTTGGCCCACATGAGCGACACTTTGCCGGCTTTATCGGCCGTGATGGTGAACTGCTCCACGGGCGTGGCTAGGGTCGTGGGCTTCACTTTCACGCGCAGCACGTCGTCGGCCGCCTTATACTCGAAAGCGCCCCACTGCTTGGCCGTTTTGTTGAAAATGATGGTCCACTCGCTAGCCCCGGGAATGGTGAACAGGCCGTAGGTGCCGGCCGCCAGCGCCTGGCCGTTGATTTTCACGGCCTTGCTCACCGTGAAGGTGGTGGCCTCGTTGGCGCCGGTGCGCCACACCTCGCCCACGGGGGCTAGCGGCGACTTCTCCCCAAAGGCTTCACGGCCTTTCAGCGAAGGCTTGCTGTAGTCGATGGTGACCTCGGTGCTGCCCACGGTGGTTTTTACCACGGCCGGCGGGCTCGGGCGCTTCGATTTGTCTTCGGGCTTCTTGGCTTGGGTGGGCTCGGTCATGGTTGCCTGGGCCTGGGCCGGGGCGGCGTAGGTGAGCAGGGCGGCGCCGGCTAGGGCAGCGAGGGGGAGAAAGCGCATGGTGGGGTGAAAAAGAGAATGGTGAGTTGGTTGAGGCGATAAGCGGTAAGCCCGGTAATAAGTTTGACTTGCCGCCTGCCCCCGCCCGTAGTTGGCAAAAAATGGCATTGAGCTGCTCGCGCTCACCGTGTGGTGTCGGCGGCCCAGGCTATCGGTTCGCGCTTAAGGTTCAAGCAGTTGACATCAGGCAACCCCTAAGCCGGGAGCATCCGTGGCACAGCGTGCCGAGCCGGCTTACCTGGCTTCATTTCCCTAGCCCCTCTTTAAGCTTAAAAAGCCGCTCCCCTATTCAAGCAAGCGGCCTTTTAAATACCTCGATTAGCGCGCGGCAGCCAGCCACCGAACCACTATCAGTCCGTAAGCACGAGCCGCTGGGTGCCCAGCGCCTGGCCGCCCGCGTCGCGTAGCACGGCGTGGTAGATGCCGGTGGGCAGCCCCTCGGTCGAGAGCGTGGGGGCCGGGCCAGTGCGCACGGCCTGCCGCCGGACTTCCTGGCCAATGGGGGAATAAACGACAATGGTGGTGCCCTCGGCCGCCGGGTACTTAACCCCAGCAATACCGTGCCGGCCTGGGCGGGGTTGAGGTACAGGGCAAAGCCACTGGTGGCCGCCCCGGTACCGGCCAGGGCCACCATCGGCGAGAAGGTTTCGGTGCCATTGAGGTCTACCTGGCGCAGGCGGTAGTAGCTCGTCGCGCGGGTGGGGGCGGCATCGCGCAGGCTGTAGGTGTGGCTGCCCGCGCTGGTGCCGGCGGCGGCCACCTGGCCTACCGCCGCAAAGCCCGCTTGCGGGTCGGTGGTGCGCTCGACCACGAAGTAGGCGCTATTGTACTCGCTGGCGGTAGCCCAGCTCACGGTGGCCGCCGCGTCGGCGGCCCGGCGCACCGCAAAGCTCGTCAGCACTACCAGCAGCGGCCCGGGGGAGGTTACCTGGAGCAAGCCGCCTTCATCGGCGAAAGCCGAGTACACGTTTACGTCGGAGATTACCGCGGCAGCCGCATTGATGAAAACTCCTATCTGGGCAAAGCTGCGCGTGGTGCGGAAGCTAAGCTCCCGGCGCCGGTTGGGCAGCACGTTCACGGTCACCAGCGCCTCGGAGGAGGCGGTTTCCAGCACGTTGCCGGCGGCGTCAAAGGTGGCTATTGTCAGGCCGCGCTCCTCCGCCGGTCGTAAATACTGCTTCGGGCAGCCCAAAGCCAAAGTACAGCCGCAGGTCGTCGAGCACGGCCGGAGTTATTCCGCGACTGGCGGTTTTACCGATTGCCAGGTCAATTGGTAAATAAACTCCACTATTTCTGCTTGCCGGGCATTGGCAAAGCCTTTGTCTGTGCCGACTTTCACAAAGCCCCCCTTTTCCAACACTCTCTGCGACCCTAGATTATCAAAGGCAACCCGGCCAAAAATTGGTCTGGCTTCTTCGATAAGCAGAAATTTTTTAAGGGCCGCGGTCGCAACTCCCCGGCCCCAGAAATTTCGGTCTATCCAGTAGGTGATTTCGGCGTCTCCCTCCTGCTCAAATTTGGCAATGCTGCCCGCGATGATTTCATCAACCAGGATGGTTCGCATGGTTATGGTCGGGTCATGCAGGAATTTGGCAAATTTTTCGACGTACGCCGCCTTATCCGTATGGTCTTTTGGGGTGAAGGCAGCTAGGTGATTAGCTTCCTTATCGAGCTGAAATTGAAAGAAAAAATCAAGGTCAGCTTTTTCGGTTTGCCTGAGCGTTACCTGGCTGGTCTGCGTCATAGCGTAAGCAAGAACTTGTGTCAGGAATTTTTACTCACATGTGCCCCCTAGCCCGGGTTTCGCCCATGCGCCAGTACACAAGCAGCGAGATAAAGGCGCAACCCGTGACGTACCAATAAAAGTATTCGGCCACGCCCAGGTCCTTGGCCAGCAGCGCCAGATACTCGGCGGTGCCGCCAAAAATGGCCGCCGTGAGGGCAAACGGCAGCCCCACTCCCAGCGCCCGAATGTGGGTCGGAAACAGCTCGGCCTTCACAATGGCCGAGATGCTGGTGTAGCCGCTCACCACAAACAGGGCCGCCAGCAGCAGCCCCCACGCGCCCCAGGCGCTGGTGGTGTGGGCCAGCGTGCGCAGCAGCGGCACCGTGCCCAGCGTGGCCCCGATGCCAAAAAACAGCAGCACCGGCCGCCGCCCCACCACGTCGGAAATGGCCCCTAGCAGCGGCTGAAACAGCAGCGCCACGGCCATTGCCCCAAACGAGATAAGGGTAGCCTGCTCCTTGGTAAAGCCGCTGGTATTCACTAAAAATTTCTGGGCATAGGTCGTGAATGTATAGAACGCCAGCGTGCCGCCCAGCGTGAGGCCCACCACCGTCAGCGTTTCGCGCGGGTATTCTTTGAGCTGCTGCACGGCCGAGAGCTTGGCCGGCCGGCTGGTGGCCTGGGCCTGGGCTTGGTCCTGCTCGAAGGCGACCGTTTCGCTCATGTGCGAGCGCAGGTAGAGGGCGCCAATGGCCGCCCCGGCCCCAATAACGAACGGAATGCGCCAGCCCCAGGCCGTCATTTCTACGGGCGTAATAAACTGTTGCAACGTCAGTTGCACAATCAGCGCCAGCAGCTGCCCGCCCATCAGCGTGAGGTACTGAAAGCTCGACCAGAAGCCCCGGTGCCGCTCGCCGGCCATCTCGCTGAGGTAGGTGGCCGAGGTGCCGTACTCGCCGCCCACGCTGATGCCTTGCAAGAGCCTGGCCAGCAGCAAAATGGCCGGCGCTCCCAGCCCGATAGTAGCGTAGCCCGGCGCGCAGGCAATGAGCAGCGAGCCACCCGCCATTAGCTGCACGCTCAGCAGCAGCGCCGCCCGCCGCCCGTGCTTGTCGGCGTAGTTGCCCAGAAACGCTGCCCCCAGCGGCCGCATCAGAAAGCCCACCGCGAAGATGGCGGCCGTGTTCAGCAGCTGCGCCGTGGGGCTGGCCTTCGGGAAAAAGACGGGCGCGAAATACAAGGCAAACGCCGAGTAGGCGTACCAGTCGTACCACTCCACAAGGTTGCCGATGGAGCCGGAAATGATGGAGCGCAGCGGGGAAGCGGGGCTAGCGGAAGTAGGCATGGCCGCGAAGGTAGCGGGCAGTGGCGGGCGCCGCTACGGCTGCTGAGGCCGGGCGGGTGGCTAGGGTTTGGCGGCCGCCAGCGGCGGGTGGCTACCAAGCTTCACGTTTAGCCGCCGGCCCTCCACCACGTAGCCGTCAATCATCGTTTGCTGCGTAGCCGAACCCACTCGATACTGCACCGACACGGTGCGCTCGAAGCAGTCGCGCCCGATGGGCAGCCACACGATGGTAGCCTGGCCGGGCGGCAAGTCGGCCAGCGGGCGCGGCGGGCCGCAGCCCTGCACCACCACATCCCGCAGGGGCTGGCTAGTATCATTTACTACTCTTACCAACAGGGCGTTGTTTAACATGTGAACCAGCATTGCGTAAAGCAGCGCCACCGGCAGGTTAAGGCTCATTATCAGACCCGCTCGCCAGAAAGCCCGCCGATTTTCTGGCTCTAGCTGCGCCCGCCAAAGCAGTTGCAGCAGCCGCTTCAGATTGTATAAGCCCAGAACCAGCACCACCGGCACACTGAGGAAGGCCACCGACAAATCATTGCTGAAAAAGAACAGCACGAGCATGGCCGTCCCCAGCAACAGCGAATTCCGGCCTACGCGCAGGCACTTCCTTATCAGTAGGGCAGCCGGCATTAAGAGCATAGCGAGGTCGCGGCAAGTGTAGGCTCAACTCCTTTAAAAGACAGCTTATTCAGCCTGGCCAGCCGCTATCGTTTTCAGCACCCTAGCCGGGATGCCGCCCACGATGGTATTGGCTGCCACGTCTTTGTGCACCACGGCACCCGCCGCTACCACGGCATTTTCGCCCACCGTGACGCCCGGCAAAATCGTAGCCGCCGCCCCAATCCAGGCGTTGCGCTTTATCAGCACGGCCCCGAGCAAGAGCGTCTTGCGCTGCGCGGGGTCGGTGGGGTGGTTTTCGGTGATGATGTTCACCTTGGGGCCAATCTGCACGTCGTCCTCAATTGTGATGCCGCCCAGGTCTAGAAAGGTGCAGGCGTGATTGATAAACACGTTTTTACCCAGCGTGATGTGCCGGCCAAAATTGGTGTAAAACGGCGCGAATACCGTCGTGCCCGCGTCTATCTCCTGGCCGATTAGCTCGCCTAGTAGCTGGCGTATCTGGTCGATATCGGTGGCGGCGTTGAGGGCGGGCGACAGGCGAATGGCCCGCGCCACGACTGCCCACATGGCGGCCAGCTCCGGGTCGTCCTTCCGAATCGGGCCGCCGGCTAGCATTCTGGCAAAAATATCCATGCGCTTTTCGTTTTTAGCAGTTAGCAGCGGGCCAGCTTATGCCGGCTTGTGGGCATCGCGCCGGATGGCGTACACCAGCTCATCGAGCAGTTCGCCATCCTTCACCAGCACCTTTTCAAAGCGGCCTTCCAGCACGAAGTCGTTCTTTTCGAGCACGCGCTGCGACCCGACATTGGTGCCGAAAGGCCGGGCAAACACGCGGTCGATGTCGTAGGTCTGAAATGCAAACGCCACGGCCTGCCCGATGGCGGCACTGATGATGCCCTGCCCCCAAAAGGGCTCGGCCAGCCAGTAGCCCAGCTCCGCGTTGCGCCGGTGGATATCATCCTGCGGGTGAATGCCAATGCCGCCCACGGCCTGCCCGCCCACCTCGATGGCGAAGATGTGCATGGGGTCGTCCTGCGTGGCAAAGGCGATGAAACCCCGGCCGGCCGCCTCGGAATAGGGAAACGGAAACTTATCCGTCATATTCTTCGCCACGTTCCAGTTATTAGCGTGCTTGACTAGGCTAGCCAGGTCGGTAATGGCCCAGGCCCGGAGCTTGAAGGCGGGTTGCATGATGCAGAAAAATAACGAAGAAGGTCAAACAGCTATTTACCGTATCCCAGTAGCGTCATACCAAAGTTGTGCATTCTCACAACTAGGGTCGATTCCACCTATTTTATTCTCGCAAAACGGTAGCCACTGCCAATCTTCCCCGCCTACGCAACCTAATTTCACCCAGTTCCTTAATAATTCAGAGAATGAATTTGCCATCACATAGCCGTGTCCTTCGCCATCGTCGTGACTGAGATACACTATTTTACCGTAGCTCCGAGGCGCTAAGTCAATAGAAATATAATCGCCATTCCCCACCTCTTGAAATACGAATTTGTTATACCAAACTTTATCGTATTCGTCGGCCGGATTAGAAAATACTTCTTTAATCCATCCATCTTTGCTTTCATTAAATTGCACTAGCAAATCGACACCCCAGTGAAGTTCACCGGCAAATATTTGCCTTAATGAGTCTGGCAGAACTAAATCCTCCGGTAAGAACCACCTAAATTCGAGATGAGACGAGATTGCCAATAAAGCACTCCTGAATTC
Source organism: Hymenobacter cheonanensis (assembly GCF_030581075.1). Taxonomy (GTDB): domain Bacteria; phylum Bacteroidota; class Bacteroidia; order Cytophagales; family Hymenobacteraceae; genus Hymenobacter. Next base: position 67,617 of record NZ_JAUQSW010000006.1, on the reverse strand, counting down.
GTCAGGTATTGCACACGTTAATTCCAACTCTATGTCGGTCACTTCTTGTTCAGTTGCAGGTCTTTCAAAAATCAATTTTCTACTATCACCACCCAACTGCTCTATCTTTTCCAGATATTTTTCTAAGTATTCTCTCATAATAGCTAAGTTTATTCTACACTCCCCTAATCACATGGTACCGCGCTACTAGCTCAAGACCTACAAGTATAGGCCATAGTCCAGCCTCACCGCGCCGCCCGGATGGCCTGCTCCAGCAGCGGGTCGTCGCCGGGCCGGCCTTCGCAGGCTTCGCGGAAGAGGTCGGGCACGAAGTCTTCGCGGGGCTGGCCGTTTACTTGCAGGAGCTGCTCTTCGCCCAGGTCAATTTTGGCGTCGCTGAGGGCGAGGTGCTCGTTGAAGAGGCCGCCCAGCAGGTCGGCCAGGCCCGAGCCGGCGGTGCGGAAACCCAGCGCGTGAAAGCCCACCAGCAGGCCCTCGCCCATGCTGCCGGTCCAGTGGCCGCCGAGCACTACCACCCGACCGGGGTAGTGCGGGGCCAGGGGCAGCACGTATTCCACAAACTTGCGGGGCACGCCGAATTGGCGCTCCTCGCTGGGCACCACATGCACCTGGTAGGGCTGCTCGCGCCGCACAAAGTGCCCCATGATGCCCCGCGCCACGGTGGTGTTGCCGCCGCTGGGCGTGTTGCGAAAGTCGAGCACGAGCACCTTGGCCGCCTGCACCTCTTGCAGCGCCGCCCGGAAGGCGGCAATCGTCTCGTTGCGCCCCAGCGAGTTGTTGAGCCGGATGATGGCCGCCGCCCCGCGCCGCTCGATGCTGAGCGGCGGGGCCATTTGCAGCTGCCGGGCCTGCTCACCGGGCGAGCGCAGCGTGTAGGTGCGGCGCGCGCCCTCGGCGACCAGCGTGAGCTGGCGCGACTGCCGGGGCAGGCCGGCCAGGGCGATGGTGATGCCCGCATCAAGCTGCGGGGCCGTGAGCTGGGCTAGCGGGCGGCCCATCACGGCCTCCACGGCGGCCTGGGGCGTTTGACCGTTGAGGGTGATGATTTCGGCGCCCGGCGCGACGCCCTGGGTTTGGGCGTCGCTGTCGCGGCGCACGTCTACTACCTCAAAGCGCGGGGCGCGGTAGCGGGCGCACAGGTCGGCGCTGGTGGGCACCACGTTGTAGTCCTGGGCGTCGAGCGGGCCCACGATGAAGTGCGGGTCGGCAAAATTGTGGGCCACCAGTTGTAGCACGTCGCGGAAGGCTTCCTTGCTCGCCGCCGCCTTGGCCTGCGGCTCGAAATACGCCAGAATGGCCTCGCCGTCGATGCCGGGCCGCGTGAGGTAGGCGTAGTGCAGGCGCAGCAACTCGGTAAACTCAACCCAGGCCGCCGGGGCATCGAACGGGGCGCGGGCCGGCCGGACCCGCGGCGGATGGGCTAGCGGCTGGCTGGCCCCGGCCGCTAGCCCGCCGCCCGCCAGCAACCCCAGGCTGCCCGTAGCAGCTAGGGCCGCCAGGTGGCGCAGGAAGCGGGGCTGGGCAGCAAAAATAGCGTCGAACATTTGACGCAAAGCTCGCATCGTTTTTATTTAACAGGCTTATATGCAACAATCTTAACTGTGCCTTTACCAGGGTATTTTTTCATTTCAAAATCAGACTTCATTTTTTCAACAATTTCAGGAAGCTTCGTTGCATTATATGTCCTAGGGTCAAAATCAGGCTTTAGTCTTTTAATATAAGTGCCCGTGGATGCAATATTAGCCCAGCCTTCATCATCCTTATACAAATCCCAAGCAGTTAAAAGCAATTTTTTCAATTCCTCGGTATCGTCTACTACTATCTTTTCAGGTTCAACTTCGGGAGTTGAAATAGCTACAGTAGTTAGTTCTGGAGTGCCAATATTCTCAACAAAAATAAAATCATCGCAAGCATTCCTAAACGATATTGGTGTTTTCTTTTCACCAACACCAATTACAAATATTTCAGATTCCCTCAAACGAGACGCCAATTTAGTAAAATCACTGTCGCTTGAGACAATTACAAACGCATCATATTTATTAGAATAAAGCAAATCCATAGCATCAATTATCATCGACGCATCAGTAGAATTTTTTCCGACGGTATATGCAAATTGCTGAATCGGCTGAATTGCCAATTCATTCAACACATTTTTCCAATTTTTTAAGTTTGCACTAGCCCAATCGCCATATGCTCTTTTCACAACAACGTGTCCATGAACTGATATCTCTGATATGATACCACTCAATTTTGAGTATTGAGCATTATCAGCATCTATCAGAACAGCAATTTTTTTCAGAGCATCTAAATCTTTCATCTTTATTTGTTTAAAAGTTTGTGCATAAAGCAAGAGGCAACGATTGTCTTCTCTTTTTTTGAACGTAGTCGCCGCAAGTATAAGTCGAAACTGGACAGCAACAAGCCACTGATTACCAAGATGCTTATAATAACTCCCACCCATCCCGCCCCCCATCGTAAATTTGCGCTTGCTTAACGGCTAACTCCCGTTCGCCTGCTTTATGAAACAAGAACTAGACCTGGCCCTCGCCCCCGAGGTAGCCTACGACGAGCTGGCCCGCTACGAGGCCATTCTGGCCGCCGCCGGCCTGCGCCCCGGCGAAGCCGATTTTGTGCACATCCGCAAGCGCTCGCTCGATGCGCGGGGCCGCCGGCCGCTCATCCGCCTACGGGCCGACGTGTACGACCGCGCCACGCCCGCCCCCGCCCACGAGCTGCTGGGGCCGTGGTTTGAATACCCCGACGTGCGGCAGGCCCGGCGGCGGGTGCTCATCGTGGGGGCCGGGCCGGCGGGGCTGTTTGCGGCGCTGCGCTGCATCGAGCTGGGCATCCGGCCCATCGTGCTGGAGCGCGGCAAGGACGTGCGCACCCGCCGCCGCGACCTGGCCGCCCTTAATAAGGAGCATCTCGTACACCCCGACTCCAACTACTGCTTTGGCGAGGGCGGCGCGGGCACCTACTCCGATGGCAAGCTCTACACCCGCGCCACCAAGCGCGGCGACGTGGGCCGCATCTTGCGGCGGCTGGTGCAGCACGGCGCCACCCCCGATATCCTGGTCGATGCCCACCCCCACATTGGCACCAACAAGCTGCCCGCCGTGGTGCAGAGCCTGCGCGATGCCATCATCGAGGCCGGCGGCGAGGTGCGATTTGAGACGCGGGTCGAGGACTTAATCTTGGAGAACAACCACTTGCGCGGCGTGGTGACGCACATCGGCGAGGCCCTGGAGGCCGAGGCCACCGTGCTAGCCACCGGCCACTCGGCCCGCGACATCTACGAGCTGCTGCACCGGCGCGGGGTGGCCATCGAGGCCAAGCCGTTTGCCCTAGGTGTGCGCGTCGAGCACCCGCAGGCGCTCATCGACCGGGCGCAGTACGGGCGGCCCGAACGCGGGCTGCTGCCGGCCGCCAGCTACGCGCTGGTCGAGCAAACCAAGGTGCGCGACGCCCAGCGCGGCGTGTTTTCGTTTTGCATGTGCCCGGGCGGCTTCATCGTGCCGGCGGCCACCGCGCCCGGCGAGGTGGTGGTGAACGGCATGAGCCCCAGCCGCCGCGACTCGCGCTTTGCCAACTCGGGCATCGTGGCCGCCGTGGAGCTGGCCGACATGGACGTGGCCCGCCACGGCGTGCTGGCCGGCCTGCGCTTGCAGCAGGAAATCGAGCAGCGCGCCTGCCGCCTGGCCGGCAACACCCAGCTGGCCCCCGCCCAGCGCCTGGGCGACTTCCTGCAAAAGAAGCTCTCCCTCAGCCTCCTCGAAACCAGCTACCAGCCCGGCCTGGTAAGCGTGGAAATGGACGCCGTGCTCGGCCCTGCCCTCAGCGAGCGGCTGCGGCAGGGCTTCCGCGCCTTCGGCCGCAAAATCCCCGATTTCGCCACCAATGCGGCCCAAATTGTGGGCGTCGAAAGCCGCACCTCGTCGCCGGTGCGCATCCCGCGCGACAATGAGACGCTGCGCCACCCGGTAGTAGCCGGCCTCTACCCCTGCGGCGAGGGCGCGGGCTACGCGGGCGGCATCGTGAGCGCCGCCATGGATGGCGAGCGCGTGGCCGAGGCGCTGGCCGTGTCGGTGAGGCGCTGAAAACTCATTCGTCCGATAATCGTTGTCATGCAGAGCGCAGCGAAGCATCTCGCTCGCCTCGTTGTTTACGCATTGATTACTGCACCACGCGAGATGCTTCGCTGCGCTCTGCATGACAACCTCAATTATCATCTATATAGCATGAAAACCCTCGTTCTCGGTGCCACCGACAACCCCGACCGCTACGCTTACCGCGCCGTGCATTCGCTCAAGCGCCACGGCCACGAAGTAGTGCCCGTGGGCATTCGCAAAGGCCAGGTAGCTGGCCTGGACATTCACACCGACCGCCCGCAGGAAACTGACATCGATACAGTTACGCTCTATGTGGGCCCCCAGAACCAGCCCGGCTGGTACGATTACATCTTGAATCTGAAACCCCGGCGCATCATCTTCAACCCCGGCACCGAAAACCCCGAACTGGAGCAAAAAGCGCAGGCCCAGGGCATTCAGACGGAGGAAGCCTGCACCTTGGTGATGCTTAGCGTAGGGCAGTACGAGAAGTAAGCTGGCGGCGGGCAGTATCTTGGCCGGGCCTATTAGTGCTGCCCGCCAATGCTACCCGCCCCTTCGCTAGCCCCCGCGCCGGATTCGTTCCAGTACCTCGACCCGATACTGCATTTCCTGGCTTCCATCGGCCTCCCCGTGCGGGAAACCCCGTTTGACGAGCCGGGTTTTCTGCCGGGGCTGCTGATTGACAAAGGCGAGCTGCTGCTCGACCGCGCCCGCCTGCGCTACCCCGGCGACGTGCTGCACGAGGCCGGCCACATTGCCGTGACCGTGGCCGCCGAGCGCCCGCTGCTAGGGGCCAACATCACCGAAAACCACCCCGAAAAAGCGGGCGAAGAACTGGCCGTGCTGCTCTGGACCTACGCGGCCTGCCGGCAGCTAGGCCTGCCGCCCGAAGTGGTATTTCACCCCGCCGGCTATAAAGGCCAGGCCGAGTGGCTGACCACGATGTTCGACTCGGGCCAGTACATCGGCCTGCCCCTGCTGGTGTGGATGGGCCTGACCACGACGGAAGGCTTCCCGGCCATGACGCGCTGGCTGCGCGCCTAGCCAGCCGTGTTTTTGCCGCTAGCCCGCCGCTGGCGGATTTGCCGCCAGCGGCGGGCTGGCGGGGCAGCTTGGCCAGGGGTTAGAAAGTCGCTTACATTTGGGCGACTACTCCCTCTCCACGCTTCGATGAAGAAAATATACCTGCCCGGCTTATTGGCCGCCGGGCTACTGGCCTTTCACCCAGCCACTTCCACGCCGCCGGCCGAGCCCCTGAAAGCCCAGGCCATCCAGGATTTGCAGGCCCACTACGCCGACTACCGCCAGCTGGCCCAGCGCATCTGGGGCTTTGCCGAGGTGGGCTACAAGGAAACCCAAAGCTCGGCGCTGCTGCAAAAAACCCTGCGCGAGCACGGCTTTGCGGTGCAGGCGGGCGTGGCGGGCATCCCCACGGCCTTCGTGGCCACGTATGGCAGCGGCCAGCCGGTGATTGGCGTGCTGGCCGAGTTTGACGCGCTGCCGGGGCTGGCCCAGCAGGCGGTGCCTACCAAAACGCCCATTGCCGGCCAGGATGCGGGCCACGGCTGCGGCCACAACCTGTTTGGCACGGCTAGCGTGGCCACCGGCCTCGAATTGCAAAAGCTGCTGAAAGAAGGCAAGCTGCACGGCACCGTGAAGGTGTACGGCTGCCCGGCCGAGGAAGGCGGCAGCGGCAAAGTGTACATGGTGCGCGCGGGCCTTTTTAACGGCGTAGACGCGGTGGTGCACTGGCACCCGAGCAGCGAAAACGCGGCCATGACCGGCTCGTACATCGCCAATAAATCGGCTAAATTCCGGTTTCACGGCGTGGCCGCGCACGCGGCGGCGGCCCCCGAGCGCGGGCGCAGCGCCCTCGACGGCGTGGAGGCGATGGACAACATGGTGAACATGATGCGCGAGCACGTGCCCCAGGAAACGCGCATTCACTACGTTATCACGAGCGGCGGCAAGGCGCCCAACGTGGTGCCCGACTTTGCCGAGGTCTACTACTACGTGCGCCACCCCGACCGGGCCGTGGTGCAGGCCGTGTTTGAGCGCGTGGCCAAGGCCGCCGAGGGCGCCGCGCTGGGCACCGGCACCACCACCGACTACGAGCTAATCGGGGGCACCCACGAGCTGCTGGTCAACCAAACGCTGGCCCACGCCCTGCAAGCCAACCTGGAGCAGGTAGGCGGCGTGACCTACACGCCCGAGGAAGCGGCCTTTGGCCAGCAGATTCAGGCCTCGCTAGGGGTGCCCGCCCCGCCCGTGGCCCAGGCCGCCGAGGTTGGCGCCTACAAACCCCGCGACGCGGGCGGCAGCAGCGACGTGGGCGACGTGAGCTACGTGGTGCCCACCGTGGGCCTCACGGCCGCCACCTGGATACCCGGCACGCCCGCCCACAGCTGGCAGGCCGTGGCGTGCAGCGGCCGGGAAATCGGCACCAAGGGCATGATGGTGGCCGCCAAAACCATGACCCTCACGGCCATTGACCTCTTCACTAGCCCCGAGCTGGTGGCCAAAGCCAAGGAAGAACTCGCGCAAAAAGTGGGCGGCTACGTGTATAAGCCGCTGCTCGGCGACCGCAAGCCGGCCCTGAACTACCGCGACTAAGCACTTGCTTAACAAGCTTATAATACGCCATGCTGGATGCGCCGACGCATTTCCATCGTTTTCTTCGCGCAGTTCGATGAAGTAGTAGAGATGCTTCGGCAAGCTCAGCAAAACGACGTTTTTTCGTTGGTAAAGCCGGCGCACCGTCCGATACCTGTTTCTCTTTTTTTAGCTCCTAACCCTATGAAAAACAAGTACTCCTGGCGGGTAGCCGTGCTGTGGCTGGCCCTGCTGCCGCTCGGCCTGCGCGCCCAGCAGCACCCCTTCGAGCTGGCCGACCTGGCCAAGCTGACCGGCCTCTCGGACCCGCAGTTTTCGCCCGATGGCAAGCGCCTTGCGGTGGTGACCTCCGTGCCCGACTACGCCGAGGACCGCTACCTGACGGGCGTGGTGCTGGTGGCCGTGCCCAGCGGCGAGCAGCGGGTGCTGGCCGCCAACAAGAATGGCCTGACCCAGCCCCGGTGGTCGCCCGGCGGCCAGGAGCTGGCCTACCTGGCCAAAACGGGCACCGGCAAAGACGCGGCGCTGCAGCTGTTTGTGCAGCCGCTGGCGGGCGGCGAGCCGCGCCAGCTCACGCACACCAAGAAAGCCATTCAGCACTACGCCTGGCGGCCCGATGGCAGCGCGCTAGCCTTCGTAACGGCCGACGAGCCCAGCAACGCGGCCGGGCCGGTGGACAAGGGCTACGACGCGTTTGAGGTCGGCAACAACGACTTGTTTCTGAGCGCGGCGCCCACGGCCTCGCACATCTGGCTGCTGCCGGCGGCCGGCGGCGAGCCCCGGCGCCTGACCTCGGGCGCGTGGAGCCTGCCCGTCACCATTCCGCCGGGGGCACCGTCGTCGCCGCTTTCGTGGAGCCCCGATGGCAAGTCGCTGGCCTTCGTGCAGGTGCCCACGCCGCACTCGGGCAACGGCAACCAGCGCACCGTGCAGGTGCTCGACGTGGCCACGGGCGCGGTGCACCCGCTCACCACGCGCAAAATGCACGAGGGCTACCCGTCGTTTTCGCCCGATGGCACGCAGCTTTCCTATTGGTACCCGCGCCAGGGCAATACTATGAACATCAACGAAATATGGGTGTCGCCGGTGGCCGGTGGCGAGGGCCGGAACCTGACCCCGGCGCTGGACCGCGACGTGTTTCGCACCATCTGGATGCCCGATGGCAAATCGCTGCTGCTAGGGGGGCTCGACGGCAACCGCACCTCGCTGTGGGTGCAGCCGCTGAAGGGCGGCCCGGCCCGCCGGCTCAACTTGGGCTCGGTGAGCCCCAACTGGTCGTTTTGGGTCGATGTGGCCGTGAGCCGCACGGGCGCCGTGGCCTTTATCGGCACCGACCCTGGCCAGCCGGCCGAGCTGTTTTACCTGCCTTCTACCACGGCCAAGCCCAGGCAGCTCACCAGCTTCAACCACGCCGTGAAGGACTTGCAGCTGGGCAAGGCCCAAACCCTGACCTGGCAATCGGACGGCGTGACCAACGACGGCGAGCTGACCTACCCGGCCAACTACGTAGCCGGCAGGCAGTATCCGCTGGTGCTCGTCATTCACGGTGGGCCCACGGCGGCTTCTACGGCCACGTTTTCGGCGCAGGCGCAGCTGTTTGCGGGCCGGGGCTACTTCGTGTTTGAGCCCAACTACCGGGGCAGCGACAACCTGGGTAACGCCTACAAGGCCGCCATCTTCAAGGATGCGGGCGCTGGCCCGGGCCGCGACGTGATGGCCGGGCTAGCCCAGCTCAAGCGCAGTGGCATGGTAGACACCACCCGCATCGGGGTAAGTGGCTGGTCGTATGGCGGCTACATGACCGTGTGGCTGCTCGGCCACTACCCTACCGCCTGGAAAGCCGCCGTTGCCGGCGCGGCCGTCACCGACTGGCTCGACCAGTATAATTTGGGCGACAGCAACGTGCAGCGCGCGGCCGCCGTGGGCGAGTCGCCCTGGCTGAGCGAGGCCAACGCCCTCAACTACCGCGAGCAGTCGCCCATTACCCTGGCCGGCCGCATCCGCACGCCCACCCTCATCCTGGCCAACACGGCCGACCCGCGGGTGCCCATCACGCAGTCGTACAAGCTGTTTCATGCCCTGAAGGACAACGGCGTTACCACCAGGTTCATCGCCTGGCCGGTGGCGGCGCACAACGCCAGCGACCCCGTGCGCCAACGCGAGCGCAACCGCTTCTGGCTCGACTGGATGGACACGTATTTGCAGCCCGGCGGCCACGCCGAGGCTCCGCGCGTTGGCTCGAATTAGCTTGTCAGGCAATCTGTTTCGTCATGCTGCGCCCTGCCGGGCAGCTTGCCCGAATGGTGGGGGTAACTACCCTAGCGGCGCACGCGAGCTGCCTGGCAGCGCTCAGCATGATGCTTAAATCTATTCTGACTTAAATTCTCTCCTCACTCGCCATGAAAACCCTGGCCGACCTGGTACTCCTCGGCGACCCGCGCCTGTATGAAGTGTGCGCGCCCGTGACGGAGGCCGACCTGCCCCTGGTGGCCGGCTGGGTAGCCGATTTGCACAATGTGATGCAGGAAGTGCGTGCCCGCTACGGCTTCGGGCGCGGTATTGCGGCCCCGCAATTGGGCATCATGAAGCGCCTGGTGTACCTGCACCTCGACGGCCAACCCCACGTGCTGCTCAACCCCGAGCTGAGCGAGTTGAGCACAGAAATGATGGAGCTGTGGGACGACTGCATGTGCTTCCCCAACCTGCTGGTGCGCGTGCGGCGCCACGCGGCCCTGACCGTGACCTACCGCGCCGCGCAGTGGCAGCCGCAGCGCTGGGCCGTGCAGGGTGCCCTAGCCGAGCTGCTGCAACACGAGTGCGACCACCTGGATGGCGTTCTGTGCACCATGCGGGCCATTGATAATCAGTCGTTTCGGTGGCGGACGTAGGCAATATCGGCTACTAGCCCCTCGCCCTTGTGTGCAGTCTGGGGAAGGCTGGCATCTATTTAACAACACTCCTTTTTGCACACTTTTTCGCCATCTGGCAAACTCCATAACTACTCTGCCCTCAGTCATATGACCCTACAAATACGCCTCGCCAGCTTATTATTGACCCTGACAGTTGGTACTGCGGCCTATGGCCAAACGCCCGCCCAAACGGCCGAAGCCAAAGGAATGGCGGCCATCAAGCTGATGGATGCGGGCAAGCTCGACGAGTCGATTGCCCTGCTGCAGGAGGCGCGCCAGCTCGACCCTAGCCGCTCGGCCTACCGCTACGAGCTGAGCTACGCCTATTATCAGCAGAAGAAGTACCCGCAGGCGCTGGAGCTGGCCGAGCCGCTGGTGCAGCTGCCCGATGCCAGCGACCGTACGTTTGAGCTGCTCGGCAACCTCTACGACAACAGTGGCAACGCCACCAAGGCCATCGAAACCTACGAGGCGGGCCTGCGCAAATTTCCGAAGTCGGGCCGGCTACAGTTGGAGCTAGGCATTGTGTACATGGGCGCCAAAAACTATGACAAAGCCATCGGCTACTTCGAAGATGGTATTAAGGTGGCCCCGGCCTTTTCTTCCAATTACTACTGGGCCGCGCGGCTGCTCTTCAACTCGACCGAAAAGGTGTGGGGAATGCTCTACGGCGAGACATTCATGAATTTGGAGCGCAACAGCCCCCGCACGGCCGAGGTGAGCAAGCTCCTCTACGATACTTACCAAAGCCAGATTACTTTTAAAGGCCTCGATACCACTAGGGTTAACTTCAGCTCCAGCACCATTCTGGTGCCGGCCAAAGGCCAAAAGCTGAAGCTGCCCTACGGCAGTATGGTGTATGAGCCGGTATTGCTGGTGGCCCTGGGCAAGGAGCGCACGCTGGATGCCTTTGCGCTGGATAGAATTCGGACCAGCTTTGTCGAGAACTATTATCGCCTGCCGTTTAGTAAAGACAAGCCCAATGCGCTGTTCGAATATCAGCAGCGCCTGCTGCAAGCCGGCCACCTGGAAGCCTACAACCACTGGCTGCTCATGATGGGCAACGAAGCCGCGTTTGGCGAGTGGGAAAAAGCCAACCCTGGCAAGTGGCAGAGTTTTGCCGCCTGGTTTCAGGCTAACCCACTGTCCCTGAACGATAGCCATCGACTCTACCGCCAGCAGTTTGACTAACCTACGTGGCCAGCCCCTAGCCCCACCCCACCGGTGGGGCTTTTTATTTGCAAAAGCTGGCCCTCCAGGCAACCGCTAGCCCCGGCTCCGCATCTAACGCCCCAAACACCCCTGGCCGCTGCCCCACTTCTATTCTTTTCCGTGACTGAGCCCGACCTTATTGCCGCCTGCCTGCGGGGCGAGCCCCGCGCCCAGCGCCAGCTCTACGACCAGTTTGCGGGGCTGATGCTGACGGTGTGCCGCCGCTATTTGAAACGGCAGGAAGACGCCGAGGAGGCCCTGCTGCTAGGCTTCGCCAAGGTGTTTCAGGCGTTGCCCACGTTTCGGCAGGAGGGCAGCTTCGAAGGCTGGATTCGGCGCATCATGGTCAACCAGGCCCTGATGGAGCTGCGCCGCCGCGAGCCGCTGCACCTCTCGTTCGAAGACTTTGCCCAGCCCGAAAACCTGGCCATCACCCCCGCCACCGCCGATACCCAGCTGCAGGCCGACGAGCTGCTGGCCCTGCTGCAAAGCCTGCCCACCGGCTACCGCACCGTGTTCAACCTCTACGCCCTGGAGGGCTACTCGCACCCCGAAATTGCGGAGGCCCTGGGCATTACGGAGGGCACCAGCAAGTCGCAGCTCAGCAAGGCGCGGGCGCTGCTACAGCGCCGGCTGCACGGGGTAATGGCTTCTTAACCCGCTAGTTTACTATGGCTTCTGATAACCTAGATGACCTTTTTCGCCAGCAGCTGGGCCAGCACGCCACGCCGCCCGGCGAGGACCTGCAGCGCCGGCTAGCCGAGCTGGCCGAGGCTGAGCGCCTCGACGCCCTGTTTCGCACGGGGCTGGGAAGCCACGCTTCCCAGCCCCGCCGCGAGCTGTGGGAGCGGCTGGAAGATGAGCACCTGCGCCCGCAGCCGCGGCGCCGGCGGCGCGGGCTGGCCTGGTGGCAGCTTTCGGCCGCGGCCGTGCTGCTGCTCACGCTGCTGGCCGGGGGCCTGTGGCGCGGTGGCTATTTAAACCGCGCTGGCAGCGGGTTAGCCAGCCAGTCGGCTGGCTCCCAGCCGCGCGGCCCGCGCACTAGCCCGCTTCCGGCTGCCGGAGGCGCGGCCAGGGGCGCCCTAGCCATTAGCCAGCCCCTGGCTCAATTGCCTGCTGGCCAGGGCCTGGCGCGTACAGCCACTGCTTCCGAAGAAAAAAATCAGCAAAAATTCTTTAAGCAGGCAACGGCTCCGCTGGCTTCCTCATCTAGCCCCTCGATAGCCGCTGCTACCCGGCCGCGCCGCGCCGCCTCGGCGCCCCGGGCAGTGGCTGGCCCACCAAAGCAACGCCAGCAGCCGGACGCGGCCACTGGCCAACTAGCCACCACCAAGCGGCGCAACAGCCCGGCCAACCAGCCAACCGCCACCCTGGCCGAGGCCCCGGCCAGCAACTCAACTCCTCGCGAGAGCCGGGCCCTGGTGGCCGCCGTTATGACTTCGCAGCCCGAAGTAATAGAGGTGGAAGTGCGGCGTGGCCCCGAGCCGAGCCGCCCGGCTGACGCCCCGATAGTGGCGGCAGCCGAGCCGGCCCCTACCCACCGGCCCCGGCTACGGCTAGGGGGCCTGCTGCGCCAGGCCGACCACCTGGTGCACGGCGAGCCCGTGAGCCTGGCCGAGGCCACCGGCCTGGCCGAAAACGTGACCGTGCAGGCCCGCTTCGGCGGCCGCACGCTCAGCAAAACCATTCAGCTGTAGTATCCTTTTTTGGTCAAATTTTCCTGATTCCCTGCTTCGGCCCCGAGGCAGCCCTCCCGTTCACTGCCCTTTCTTAACACCTTATTTCTTATGAAACCGCTGCTTTTTTCTGCTTCGCTGGCCGCGCTGCTGGCCGCCCCTTCGTTCACGGCCCAGGCCCGCAATCTGCCTGCTCTGCCCACCGATACTATTGTGGTGCGCCTGCCCAATAAGGCCGTAATGACCCTGGTAGTACGCGATGCTGCCCAGCTGCGCCAGCTGCCGCAGTACCACCTCGACTCGCTGGTGGCGCGGCTCGATGGCTACATCCGGCGGGCCGATGCGGCAACCAAGGTGGCCGCTACCGACCGCCTGACCACCGTATTTCACCCCAACCAGGACCAGCCCGGCCAGCACCTGCCCGAGGAAATCCGCATCACCACCCGTAAGAACCAAAGCGGCGCCTACGGCCCCAGCAACCGCGTGGAAGTGCTGCTGGAAAAAAAATTCGGCGTCGTCATCAACACCGACCGCAATACCAACGACCAGCCCCGCGCCGCCGCCACCCGCCCCGACCGCCAGGCCTACCGCGACTCGCTGCGCGAGGCGCGCTGGGACCGCAAGTCGTCTTCGACCGACGTGGTGTTTGACCTGGGGCTTAACGCGCTCGTCAACAACCGCATCGACCGCGTAACGCCGGCCGGCCAGGTGCCTACCAGCCCGCTCGACCTGCGCACCGGCGGCTCGCGCTACGTCAACATCGGTCTCAATTTCAAGCAGCGGCTGGGCGGGCGCCACAGCCCACTCTACCTGAAGGTCGGCCCCGAGTTTGCCTTCAACAACTACATGCTCGAGGGCAACCACAAGTGGGTGAACCAGAACGGCCTGACCAGCGTGGTGCTCGAAACCAGCGGCCGCCAGTACCAGAAAACCAAGCTGGCGACCTCCACCCTCACCGTGCCGCTGATGCTGCAGCTCAACACCCACGGCCACAGCCACTTTCACCTGGGCGCGGGGGGCTTTGTGGGCTACCGCCTGGCTAGCTGGACCAAGCTCAAGTACTTCGAGGAAAACACGACCTACAAGGACAAAGACTACGGCCCGTACAACCTCAACGACTGGCAGTACGGCCTGCAAGGCGTAATCGGCTTCAAGTCGCTGACGTTCTTTGCGAAGTATAACCTGAACCCGCTCTTCCGCGACGGCCAGGGCCTGCAGGCCCAGACCCTGAGCTTTGGCCTGCGCCTGCTGCAATAGCCAGCGCAAGCCCTGAGGCTGAGGCTACACAAGCGCGCCCTGCGTCACTTCGCAGGGCGCGCTTGCTTGCTTTCCGGCTCCTGCCGCTACGCGTTCCGAAAAAAATTATCGAGCAAAATGGCCGCCGACACGGCCACGTTCAGGCTTTCGGCGCGGCCGCCGGGGCCGTGCGGAATGTGCAGGCGCCGCGTGAGGCTAGCCGCCACCGCCGGGCTGAGGCCGTGGCTTTCGCTGCCCATCACGAGCACGCCGGCGGGCTGCAAGTGCAGCTTGTGCACGTTATCGCCTTCCAAATCAGCCCCAAAAATACCAGTGCTTGCAGGCAAGCTTGAAAGCCAGGCGGCCAGGTCGACGCCGGCCCACACGGGCACCCGGCCGAAGGCACCCATGCTGGCCGACACGGCTTTGGGGTTGTAGGGGTCGGCGCAGTTCTCGCTCAGCACCACGCCGGGCAGGCCGTACCAGTCGGCCAGGCGCCAGAGGGTGCCGAGGTTGCCGGGGTCGGCTACGTTGTCGAGGGCTAGCACGAGGCGGGTGGCGGGCAGGGCCGGCGGCAGGGCCATTTCGGGCGGGCGGCGCACTACGGCCAGCGCGGCGGCGTTGGTTTGGAGCGTGCCGAGCTGGGCCAGCTCGTCGTCGGTGGCGAGCTGCACGGGCGGCAGGCCGGGGCCGGCGAGCTGCGGGGCGAAGGCGGGCGTGGCGAGCAGGTGCTCGACTTCGAGGCCCGAGCCGAGCAGTTCTAGCACGCTTTTCGCACCTTCGACCAGGAAGGCGGCGTGGCGCTGCCGATATTTGCGCTGGTGCAGCGACCGGATGTATTTAGCGAGGGCTTTTGAAACCATTAGAACAACAAAGTAACGACCAGCCGCGCTTCGGCCCCCGCACGGCGGCTGCCGGGCTGCTGCTGGGCCTGGCGGTGCTGCTGGTGGCGGTGGGCTGCTCGCCCCTGCGCCTGCTGCAGCCCAAGCAGCGCCTGCTCACCAAGGTGGTGGTGCAGAGCGAGGGCCTCACCACGGCCCAGCAGGAGCGCCTGCTGACGCTGGTGCAGCAAAAGCCCAACCGCACCATTCCGATTCCGAAGCTGGCGGTGTACCAGTTCGGGCACTCGTTCTACGATTCGGCGCGCATCGAGCGCAAAATCAAGAGCATCCGGCAGAAGTACGCCGACCGGCTCGCCAGCGCCCAGGGCGACTCGGCGCGCAGCGGCAAGCTGCTGGCCCGCCGCGATAAGCTGCTGGCCCGCAAGCGCACGGCCCTCGAAAAGGGCAACGCCATTATGCGCCTGGGCGAGCCGCCCGTTATCTACGACCCCACCCTGAGCCAGCGCACCGTGGAGCAGCTCACCACCTACCTGCGCGCGCAGGGCTACTTCCGGGCCACGGCCACCTTCACCGACTCGGCCCGCTCGAAGCCCACCATTATTGCCCGCACGCTGCGCGGGCTGGGGCTGCGCAAGCCGGTGCGGGCCGTGCCGCTGCGCGACTCGATGGGCGGGCGCCTGCACCGGCTCGTCACGGTTACGTACCAGGTAAAAGAGGGCCAGGGCTTTACTTTGAGCCAGCTCACGCGCAGCATTCCCGACACGGGCGTGGCGCGGGTGGTGGACCGGGCGCAGGGCGCCACCCTGCTGCACGTGGGCGAGGCCTACAACGAGGACCTTATCGGGCAGGAGCGCCAGCGCCTGGAAACGCTGCTGAAAAACTCGGGCTACTACGATTTTCGGGCGCAATACATCAGCCTGGAGGCCGATACCAGCTTCGAGAAAAACCAGGTGCGCCTGCGCCTGCTCATTGCCAGCCCCCCGGGCGGGCACCGGGCTTACCAGCTGCGGCGCGTCACGGTCATTACCGACGTAACCCAGGCCCGCGCCCTGCGCCTGGCCGCCGGCGATACTACGCGGCGGGCGGGCCGCCGGCCAGGGCCCGCCGCCGCGGCCGATACCACCAATCTATCGGGCCGGGCGGCGGGCAATGGCTCGGGGCGCATCTCGACGGCCAACATGCCGGCGGGCGTGACCCCGGCCGCCGTGGCCGACTCGCTGAGCGCGCGCCGGCTGCGCCGGGCGGGGCGCCAGGCCATTCCGCGCGATACCGTGCGGCTCGATTCGCTGGTGTTTCTGAGCCGGGGGCCGCTGCCCATCAGCCCGAGCATTCTGGCGCGGCAGGTGGCCGTGCGGCCGGGCCAGCTCTACAACCAGGCCCGCACGCAGCGCACGCAGCGCCAGCTTTCCAACCTCGACATGTTCCGGTTTAATACCGTGAGCTACCGCAAGGTGGCGCCGGCCAGCCCCCCCGATGCCCCGGCCGCCGACAGCAGCCAGGTGCTGACGCCCGGCACGGCCAGCCCCGCGCGGGCGCCGAGCTACCTCGACGCCACCGTGACGACCTCGCCCAGCCCGCGCTTTTCGGAAACCACCGAACTCGGGGGCACCTACGTGGCGGGCCTGGTGGGGCCCTTTGCCAACCTGCGCCTGAAGTGGCGCAATCCCTTTGGCGGGGCCGAGGTGCTGGAGCTGAGTGGCCGCGCCGGCGTGGAGGGCCAGCTTACCCAGCTCGGCGACAGCAACGGCACTACCGCCGCCACCTACACCGTGCAGTACGGGGCCACGGCGTCGCTGCTGCTGCCGCAGTTTCTGACGCCTTTTCACCTGGGCAATTTTCTGGCTAACTACCAGCCCCGCACCCGGCTAGCCCTCTCCACTACCTATACCTCCAGCAACTACTACACCCGCAGCAACACCGAGCTGACCTTCGACTACCTCTGGCAGACCTCGGCCTATCAGCAGTACATTTTCACGCCCGTTGACCTGGGCCTGGTGCGCACGCGCAACATCAGCGACTTTTACCAGCGCCGCCTCAACGATTTGCGCGTCAACCAGGGCAGCCCGCTCTACCGCTCGTTTTTGCCCATCTATGAGCCCAGCTTCAGCTTTACCTCGCTCTACAATTCCAACGACCTCAACCAGACGCGCAGCGCGCACTTTCTGCGCATTTTTGTGGAGCTAGGGGGGCTCACGCGGGGCCTGTACCGCAACGAGAAATGGTTTGAGGACACCGGCCTCTCGGTGTACAATTTCGCCAAGCTCACCGTCGATTACCGGCGCTACTACAAGCTTTCGCCCCTTACTTACCTGGCCTGGCGCCTCAACGGCGGCGTGGCCCACGCCCTCACCGAGAGCATCGACCCTAGCCCGCTACCGGGCCAGCCGGCCCAGCTGCGCTATATTCTGCCCTACGACAAGTACCTGTTTGCGGGCGGCTCGAACAGCGTGCGGGCCTGGAGCCCGCGCCGCCTCGGCACCGGCGCCTACGCCACGCTGCTGCCCAACGGCAACCGCGACTACTACACCGAGCAGCCCGGGGAGGTGCTGCTCGAAGGCTCGCTGGAATACCGCTTCCCGGTGTATTCGTTCATAAAAGGCGCGCTTTTCACCGATTTTGGCAACGTGTGGGCGCTGCAAAACGACGCCAACCGGCCGGGTGCCGACTTCCGGCTCGACAGCTTTTACAAGCAGTTTGCCGTAGGCTCGGGCTTCGGCATCCGCATGGATTTCACCTTCCTCATTCTGCGCTTCGACATCGCTACCAAGGTCTACGACCCTACCGAAACGGCCGCCCCCTGGCGCCTGCAAAACGCGCTGCGCCACGTAGATAACCAAACGGTGGTGAACGTGGGGCTAGGCTATCCATTTTAAGCGTCAGGAGGTAAAAGTCAGGCGCTAGGCGTTGGCGGGTTGGGCCAACGCCTAGCGCCTGACTTTTACCTCCTGACGCTTTTAATACCCTAGCAGCTCGCCGAGCGCGGTGGCCACCTTGGCGGCGCTGGGCAGCATCTGCTTTTCCAGCTCCACGTTGAGGGCGATGGCGGGCAGGTTGGCGGCGCCCAGCGTAAACACCGGCGCGTCGAGCTGGCGGAAGCAGTGGCGCTGGATGCGCCCGGCCAGGCTCTCGGCAAACGAGTTGAGCAGCGGCTCCTCGGTGAGCACGAGGGCCTTGCCGTGGCGGCGCACGGCCGCCTGCACGCCGTCCCAGTCGAGGGGGTTGAGGGTGCGCAAATCCAGAATTTCGACGCGGCCGGGGTAGTCGCGGCTGGCTGCCCGGGCCCAGTGCACGCCCATGCCGTAGGTGATAACCACGCACGTTTCGCCGCTGGCCAGCCTCGCCGCGTCGGCCGCCTGGGCCACGGCCGCCACCCCTAGCGGAATGACGTAGCCGGCGGCCGGCTCGGTGGTTTTAGCGTCTTCGGTGCCGGGCACCTTGCTCCAGTATAGCCCTTTGTGTTCGAGCAGGATAACCGGGTTGGGGTCAAGAAAAGCTGCGCGCAGCAAACCCTTCATATCGGCGGCGTTGCTGGGGTACACCACCTTGATGCCCCGGATGGTGAGCAGCGTGCTTTCGACCGAGCCCGAGTGGTAGGGGCCGCCCCCGCCGTAGGCCCCCACCGGCACCCGAATAAGGGCCGGCACCGGAAACTTGCCCATGCTCAGGTAGCACGATTTTGACAGCTCCTCCACCAGCTGATTGAGGGCCGGCCAGATGTAGTCGGCAAACTGAATCTCGACGATGGGCCGAGCGCCCACGGCCGCCATGCCGGCTGTGCTGCCCACAATGTAGGCCTCCTGAATGGGCGTGTTAAACACGCGCTTATCGCCGTATTTCTTGGCCAGCAGCGCCGCCTCGCGAAACACGCCGCCCAGCTCGCCGCCCACGTCCTGGCCGTAGAACAGGGCCTCGGGAAACTCGCGCAGAATGTCATCCACGGCGTGCAGGGCGGCGTCCACCATCAGCACTTTGTCGGCGCCGGCAGGGGCGCGCTCGCCGGCCTCGGCCCGCACGGCGGGGGGCGCAAACTCGTGGTCGGCAAAGGTGGCGGGGTCGGGGTCGGGCGCGGCCAGGGCCTCGGCCCAGTCGGCCAGCACGGTGGCGCGGGCCTGGGCGGCCAGCGCGGCTAGCTCGCTTTCGCTGGCCCCGGCGTGCAGCAGGCGGCGGTGCAGGCGGGGCAGCGGGTCTTGCTGCTGGTGGGTAGTGAGGTCCTCGCCGCGGTACCACTCGCGGCGCACGCCACTGGTGTGGTGGCCCAGCAGCGGGCACTTGGCGTGCACCAGCGCCGGCCCGCGCCGGGCGCGCACGTGCTCGAAGGCCTCGGCTAGCCCGTTGTAGGAGGAAACTACGTCGGCGCCATCGACCCTCACGCGGTGCAGGCCGGGGAAGCCGGCGGCAAATTCGTAGGCATCCATGGCCCGCATCTCGCGGCCGGTGGCCGAGATGCCCCAGTCGTTGTCCTGCACCAGGTACACGATGGGCAGCCGGTGCAGAATCGCCATTTGCAGCGCCTCGCTCACCTCGCCCTCCGTCATGGCCCCGTCGCCGATAGAGCACAGCACCAGCGGCTGGCTAGCCTTGTCGGCCAGGCCCTGGCTTTCTAAATAGCTGATGGCGTGCGCCATGCCCGTGGCCGGAATGGCCTGCATACCCGTGGCCGAGCTTTGGTGCGGAATAACGGGCACGCCCGCCCGGCGCAGGCTAGGGTGGCTGTAGTAGGTGCGGCCGCCGCTGAAGGGGTCGTCTTTTTTGGCCAGGAGCTGAAGCATCAGCTCGTAGGGGCGCAAACCCAGGCCCAGCAGCAGGGCATCGTCGCGGTAATATGGGGCGGCATAGTCGGCGCCGGTCAGCAGAAAAGCGGCCGCCAGCTGCACGGCCTCGTGGCCGCGGGCGGTGGCGTGCACGTAGCGGGCGGCCACGGCTTTCTGAGCTTCGTAGAGGGCGGCCATTTCGGCGGCCGTGTGCATGAGCAGGTAGGCCCGGCGCAGCAGGTCGATTTCGGGCGCGGCCGGGGTGGCCGCGGGGGGCGCGGCTAGGGCATCGAGGAACATACAGGGGTGGGTAGAGCCAGTGGGGATGGTAAAATTACGCCCCGGCCCGACCTTTGCCGGAAATCCTGGGGGTAGCAACGGTTGTCCGGGCGCACGTAGCGCGGCAGCCGAAGGGCAGCGTGGGCTACTCTTTCTTTTCCGCCAGGGCTACTACTTCCAACGAAAAGAGAAGTTGCCGCGCGCTGCGCGCCCTAACAACCGATTTTTAGCACCTAATGTCCCTTACCCGCACCGATATCGCCGCCTGGCTCCAGGATTTTCAAACCCGCCTCTGCGCCCAGCTCGAAGCCGCCGACGGCGGCACCGCCCGCTTCGGCCAGGACGACTGGCAGCGGCCGGGCGGCGGGGGCGGCCACTCGCGGGTTCTCGAAAACGGGCTAATTCTGGAGAAGGGCGGCGTAGGCTTCTCGGCCGTGGAAGGCGAGATGAGCGCCGCCGCCGCCCGGCAGCTGCACATGCCCGACCCGCATTTTTTTGCCACCGGCGTGAGCCTGGTGCTGCACCCGCGCAGCCCGCGCGTACCCATTATTCACATGAACGTGCGCTATTTTGAGGCCGGCAACGGCGAGGCGTGGTTTGGCGGCGGCATCGATTTAACACCCATTTACGTGGATGAGACCCAGGCCCGCCGCTTTCACCAGCGCCTGCAGGCTACCTGCGACAAGCACAACCCTGGCTACTACCCCAAGTATACGCGCTGGGCCGACGACTACTTTTACCTGCCCCACCGCCACGAAACGCGCGGCGTGGGCGGCATTTTTTTTGACCGCCTCACCGTGGGCCAAGATGGCACGGTGGCGGAGTTATTCGCTTTTGTGCAGGACGTGGCCGAAACCTTCGCCCCGGCTTACACCGAAATCATGCGCGAAAACCACCAGCTAGCCTTTGGCCCGCGCGAGGAGGCCTGGCAAATCCTGCGCCGCAACCGCTACGCCGAGTTCAACCTGGCCTTTGACCGGGGCACGCGCTTTGGCCTCGAAACCGGCGGCCGCACCGAAAGCATTCTGATGAGCCTGCCGCCGCGCTGCGGCTGGAGCTACAACCCCGCCCCGCCCGAGGAGGGCACGCCCGAGGCCGCTACCCTCGCCTGGCTCCGCAAGGGCGTAGACTGGACCAGCGCCCATGCGTGAGCTGCTGCATACCCTCGACCACCGGCTGCTGCTAGCCCTCAACGGGGCCCACTCGCCGGTGCTCGACAAGGTGATGACCTTCGCCTCCGACCGCTACGTGTGGATACCTTTTTACGGGGTGTTAATAATCTGGCTGCTATACCATTATCAGCACCGGGCTAAAGCAGTGCTGCCGCTGCTTATCGGGGCCGTGGCCCTCGCCGACAGCATTACCAGCAAGCTGTTCAAGCCGCTCGTGGGGCGGCCCCGCCCCTGCCACGCCCCCGACCTGGCGCCCCTGCTGCACTTGCCCGATGGCTGCGGCGGGCAGTTCGGCTTCATGTCTTCGCACGCGGCTAATTCGGTGGCGCTGGCCGTATTTCTGTTGCTGGCCCTGCCAGCCGGCCGGTTTCGGGGGCTCAAAGTCTGGGTGTTTTTGTGGGCCGCGCTGCTATCTTACAGTCGCGTTTACCTGGCGGCGCACTACCCTAGCGACGTGGTCAGCGGCTGGCTGGTGGGCGCGCTGCTAGGCTGGCTGGCCGCCTGGGCCTTCTCTAAAGCTGACCCGTACTGGTGGCCGCCGGCCAGCCCGCCTACACTAGTCTAGCCTTCCATAATACCCCAAAAAAGCCCGCTGATTCAGCGGGCTTTATGGTGGGTTAGGCTACTCAGGCTATTTTGCCAGAACAGCGGGATTAAGCACCTTTTCGAGGTCACCCCTGCCTAGTAAATCGGCTATCGCCAGCTCAATACACTCTCTCGTCAGGTCTTCCACCAATAAATCGGGCGGAATCAAGTACTGCCCGCCACCATTGTCCCCATTGTGTTTATCAGCCGCCACTGCCTGCCGGATAAACTTATACGTCCAGACGGTGAGGCCATAATGCCGGCCATCCGGCAGGTCAACGTGGATGTTGCAAAAATCGTCGGTACTATCCCAGTCGTCTGCAACGGTGACGTGCTCAAATTCCAGCCAAAGCGAGAAATTCATTGCCTGTTTGACTGATTGGCTAGGCCTCGGCGCTGGCAATGACGCCCTGGCTAGCCAAGAGCTTGGCCACGTACTTGCCCACAATGTCAAATTCCAGGTTCACACGCTCGCCGGCTTGCAGCTGGTGAAAGCCAGTGTGCGCGTAGGTGTAGGGAATAATGGCCACCGAAAACTCGTCGGCAGTGCTATTGAAACACGTCAGGCTCACGCCATTGATGGTGATGGAGCCCTTTTCCACGGTGAGGCGCTGCGGGCCCGGCGCGTGCCGGAAGCGAAACAGCCACGAGCCATCCTGGTCCTGCACGCTGAGGCATTCGGCGGTGGCATCCACGTGGCCCTGCACAATGTGGCCGTCGAAGCGCCCGCCGGCGGCCAGGCAGCGCTCCAGGTTAATATGGCGGCCGGGCTGCCACTGGCCCAGGTTGGTTTTTTGCAGCGTCTCGTCGATGGCCGTCACCACGTGGGTGCCAGCGGCCGGGTCGAGGGCCACCACCGTGAGGCACACGCCGTCGTGGGCCACGCTCTGGTCGATTTTCAGCTCCTGGGCAAAGGGCGACTGAATGGTAAAGTGGCGGTTGGTGCCTTCGCGGGCCACGGCCACCACGGTGCCCACGGCTTCAATTATTCCTGTAAACATGACCGCAGATTTAACGGATTTAACAAATTGTGCCGATACGCCGGCTGGCTAGCTAGGCCATCTTTTGAATAAAACCAACTAGCACTACCTGCATAAAGTTGACCCTGGCCCGCCGCGCAGCGGCGTATGTGCTAACCCTCTTTTGCAATCTCCCCTTTATCAGCAGGTTAGCCAGCCGCGCAGCGACGTAGCTGCGCAATTCGCTAACTCCGTGGACTATTTGCCGCGGCCTTCCACGATGATTTTCAGGGTGTAGAGAATGACCCGGAAGTCCATGGCCAGGCTCATGTTTTCGATGTAGAGGATGTCGAATTTGAGGCGCTCGACCATCTGGGGCACGGTTTCGGCATAGCCATATTTTACCTGCCCTAGTGAGGTGAGGCCGGGCCGCACGCGGTGCAGGTGGCGGTAGTGGGGCGCGAGCTGCACAATCTGGTCGATGAAAAACTGCCGCTCGGGGCGCGGGCCCACGATGCTCATGTCGCCGCGTAGCACATTCCAGAACTGCGGAAACTCATCGAGCCGCACCTTGCGCATAAAGCGGCCCCAGCGCGTGATGCGCGGGTCGTGGTCGGAGCTGAGCGCGGGGCCCAGCTTTTCGGCATCCACGTACATCGACCGGAACTTGATGATGGTAAACGGCACGCCGTTCTTGCCAATGCGCGGCTGGCGGTAAAAAACGGGCCCCGGCGACGACGAGCGCACCATGAGCGCCGTGAACAGGTAGAGTGGGCTAGCCAGCACCAGAAAGCCGGCGGCCACGCCCACATCGAGCGCCCGCTTGATGACGCGCTGCCACACGGGCAGCAAATCCTGCTTGATTTCGATGAGCGGCGTGCCAAAAATGTGGTTCACCTTCACCGAGCCCAGCAGCATCTGGTAGAGGTCGGGCAGCACGCTGATGCGCACCGCCGAGCCTTCCAGCAGGTTCAGAATTTCCTGAATGCGGCGGTGCTCGCTAGACTCGATAGCCACGATAACCTGCTCAATGCTAAGGCTCTGAATCAGACTCGGCAGCTGCTGGTACGAGCCCACCGCCGGCAGCACCGTGGCCAGCTCAGTATCGACGGTGCTGCCGATGGGGGCAAACCCTACCAGGCGCAGCCCCAGGTGGCGGCCGGTGCGCTGCAAGTCGGCGTAGGTGCTCAGCGCCAGCTGATTGGAGCCCACCAGCAGCGTCGGAAACGAGATGGTGCCCCGCCGCACCAGTTGCTGAATGCTGCTGACGGCCCAAATCCGCAGCACCGCCGTGAGGCCGAAGTGCAGCAGGTAGTAGGCCGTAAAGGTCTTGTAGTAAGCGTGGTAGTTGCGCACGCCCTGGTCGTCGAGCAGCAGGGCAAAGAAAACCACCACCACCCCGAGCAGCGACACCCGCGCCAGGCGAATAAGCTCGCTCAGGCGCGATTTGCGGAAGATATCGCGGTACTCGCCCACCAGCGCGTAGAGCGTGGTCCAGAACAGAGCAATCATTACGGCCGCCCCCGACACATAAAACAGGTCGTTCTCGCCGAGGCGGTAGTCGAGATTTTCGCGCAGTAAGTACTTGCGCAGCAAGAAGAAGGCTCCCCAAGCCAGCAGCGCCCCCATGAAATCGGCCGCCACAAGCTTGAGATATTGAATTCGGCGAAGCAGCAAGGGGCGCGGGGTAACGTGTAATTTTGGGGCGGGCTCCGCAAAAATAGGGCTGTTGCCAGCTTTCCGGGCGGCGCTGGCTTTCGAGCCTCGCCGGCTGGCCTCGCTACTCGGCGGGCGGGCCACCCCACCAGCCCGGCAGCCGACCCCAGCCGACCACCGGCGCCCTTCGCTACTTTCACTTCTTGCCGCAGCTTATTCAACCTCTAACCGACACGTACCGCCACCGGGGCCAGCGCCGCGCCCTCGTGACCCTGCTACGCACGCAGCGCGGCATTCGCGACGAGCGGGTGCTGGCCGCGCTGGGCGCCGTGCCCCGCCATTTGTTTTTCGAGCCTGCCTTCGAGGCCCACGCCTACCAGGACAAGGCCTTTCCCATTGGCGAGGGCCAAACGATTTCGCAGCCCAGCATGGTAGCCTACCAGACCGAGCTGCTGGGCGTGCAGCCCGGCCACCGGCTGCTGGAAATCGGCACCGGCTCGGGCTACCAGTTTGCCGTGCTGTGCCAGCTCACTGATACTGTGCAGAGTATCGAGTTTAATGCCGTGCTGTATGAGCGGGGCCGGCAGCGGCTGGCGGCGCTGGGCCTGCCCACGGCGGGCCTGCACCTGGGCGATGGCTCGCTGGGCCTGCCCGGGCTGGCCCCCTTCGACGGCATCCTGGTTACGGCCGGGGCCCCGGCGCTGCCGCCGGCCCTGCTGCGGCAGCTGCGCATAGGCGGGCGGCTGGTGGTGCCGGTGGGCGCCGCCGACCCGGGCCAGCAGCAGTTGCTGCGCATCACCCGCGAGGGGCCCGAAAGCTTTGTGCGCGAGGAGCTGGGCGGCTGCCGGTTTGTGCCGCTGCGCGGGGCGGCCGGGTGGGCGGCCTGAGGCAGGAGCGCTGAATTCGGAGTTAAAAGTTAGGCGTTGACTCCTTGCCGGGCGCCTGGCCGCTCGCCGGCCAGGCCTTGGCTGCCCGCCCGCTGCGCGGCTGACTTACCTTTGCAGCCTTCCCACCCAACTTCTAACTCCTAACTTTCCACTCATCACTCAACAACGTGCGCAAGCAACGCCCCGTTTCCGACTCGTTCGTTATCATGACCGAGCTGGTGCTCCCCAACGATACCAACACGCTCAACAACCTGATGGGGGGCCGCATGATGCACCTCATGGACATTGCCGCCGCCATTGCCGCCCAGAAGCACTCCAACCGCATCGTGGTCACGGCCTCGGTCGATAACGTGTCGTTTCGCGACCCCATCCGGCTGGGCAACGTGGTGACGCTGCAGGCCCAGGTTACGCGCGCCTTCGCCTCTAGCATGGAGGTGCACATCGACGTGTGGGCCGAGGACATCCCGAGCGGCACCAAGATGAAAACCAACGAGGCGTTCTTCACCTTCGTGGCCGTCGACCAGTCGGGCCGCCCCATCGACGTGCCCGAGGCCGTGCCCGAAACCGCCGACGAAATTGCCCTTTACGAAGGCGCCCTGCGCCGCCGCCAGCTGCGCCTGGTGCTGGCCGGGCGCATGAAGCCCAGCGACGCCGCCGAGCTGAAAGCCTTGTTTGAGCTGGCTTAATTTTCTTCCTATAAATGACTGAGGACGAGCAAAGCGGCACGCTGGCCTTCTTGCAGAACTTCTATACCGGCGTCACCCTCTACATGCCGGCCGAGGCAGACGAGCGCCCGGCGCCAGCGGCTAGCCCCGCGCCGGAGGCTGTTGCGCCGGCAGCCGTGGTAGCCGCGCCACCGGCGCCCACCGGGCCCGTAGCCGGTGCCCCGCCTATAGCCGGGGCGCCGGCCCCAGCAGCGCCCGCGATAGCAGCCCCAATTGCAGCGCCCGCCGCCATGCCGTCCTCTCCGATAGCAGCGCCAGTCTCTGCGGCGGCCAAGCTGCCCTCGCTGGCGAGCGCGCAGCTGCCGCCCCTACCCGCGCCGCCACCGCCCGTGGCCAGCCCGCCGCCCCTGGCACCGCCGAGCGCACCGGCCGCAGCGCCCACCGTGGCGCCGTATCTGCTCACCACCTTTGCTACGCTCGGCAACAACCCGCAGGGCGTGGTGCTGCTGGTGCGCCTGCCGCCCGAGCAGTTCAAGAAGCTGCCGCGCAACGTCTTCCTTAATAAATTACTGCAAGCCATCCAGCTGGTGATGGCCGACGTGGTGCTGGTAAACGTGGAGGGCCCCTACCCGGTGGCTTTGCAAAACCTGCGCAAGGAAATCGCCGCCACGCACATTTTGGCCTTCGGCAAAAACCTGCTCGACGTGGCCGTGCGCACCACCCAGATTTACGAGCCAGTGCAGTTCCCAGCGGTGGGCCTCGCCTACCTGGCCGGCGCCGAGGTCGAAATGATAGAGTACGACGTGAGCCTGAAAAAGCGCCTTTGGGGCGGCTTGCAGCGCATGTTTCTGGCGTAATGCGTACTGGAAGCGACTAGTCACGTACTGCCTAAACAAAGCCGTCATGCTGAACGCAGTGAAGCATCCCTACCGCACCGTTAAACGACTCGGTAGAGATGCTTCACTGCGTTCAGCATGACGGCTTTTCGCCTGTCGCACTAGTTAGGCACGGTTTCTACTTCAGCACTTCGGCCAGCTTGGCTTCCAGGGCCGGACCGCGCAGGTTTTTGCCGATGATTTTGCCGCTAGGGTCGAGCAGAAACGAAGCCGGGATGGATTGCACGCCGTAGGCAGCGGCGGCGGCGTTGTTCCACTTTTTGAGGTCTGATACGTGGTTGGGCCAAACCAGGCCGTCGGCGGCGATGGCCTGGGTCCAGCGGGCCTTGTCATCGTCGAGCGACACGCTGTAGACCGTGAAGCCCTTTCCCCTGTCCTTGAACTGGTTATAGGCCTTCACCACGTTAGGGTTTTCCTGGCGGCAGGGGCCGCACCAGCTCGCCCAGAAATCGACCAGCACGTACTTGCCGCGCAGGCTCTTGAGCGAAACCGGCTTGCCGTCGGGGCTAGCCAGGTTGATTTCGGGCGCGGCCGTGCCGATGGCCGTGGCCCGCAGCGGCTCCAGGCGCTCGCTCAGGGCCTGGGTGAAGGGCGAGGCCGGCTGGGTTTTGCGCTGAATGGTAGCGATGGAGTCGGCAAAGGCGAAATCCTCGTTAGGGTCCACGAAGCTGAGCGCGGCAAAACCCGCCGCTACCGAGCCGGCATTGCGCCGAATCACGGCCTTGGCCCGGTTGGCCGTGGCGCGGGCCAGCACGTTGTACTGCCCCTCAATGATGGGCAGCGAATCGGTGCGGCCGGCCTGGCCGGCGGCGTTGTAGCGCTGACCCAGGCGCTGCATCTGGCCGCGGCTGGCGTTCATGGTATGCGTCAGCTGCTGAATGACTTCCGAATCTTTAGAGCCCTTCACCGAGTAGCTGGCGGGCAGGCTCTTGGCGTCGCCGGCTAGGGTAAGGTGCGTCTTGTTGTCGAGCACGAGCAGCACCTGATTGGGCTCATCAACTTTGAGCTGATAAACGGCGGCCGACACGGGCAGCGTGCCCTTGAAGGTAAACTTGCCCTGGGCGTCGGTTTGGGCAGTACCGCGCTCCACAAACTGGCTGCTGGTCAGCTCCGAGAGGTGCAGCGTGGTGCCGGCCGCTACGTTGCGCAGCTGGCCCGTTATTTCGTAGCCCTCGGCGGCGCTGGCGTTCTGGCAGGCATTGGTGAGGCCGAGCAGGGCCACGGCGACGAGCGCTGGTTTCATAAAAGAGGTCATTGACAAATAAGGGGAAAAGCTAGCCGGCCGGGGCCGGCAGCTGCCGCACAAAGCTAAAAATGGGCCAACTGGTTCCGCAGCAGCCCTTTTTGGGCCTAGCCGTCGAGGCCTTGGCGCAGCAATTGGTTGGCCAGCTTGGGGTCGGCCTTGCCGCCGGTCAGCTTCATAAGCTCGCCCATGAACATGCCGGTGAGCGACTTTTTGCCGGCGCGGTACTCGGCTACTTTGGCGGGGTTGGCGGCCAGCACCTGCTGCACCAGCGCTTCCAGCTCGCCGGCGTCGGCCTTGGTGAGCAGGCCTAGCTGCTCGGCCGCGCCGGTGGCGTTGGCCTGCGGGTGGTCGAGCAGGTACGGAAACAACTGCTTGCTGGCCACCGAGTAGTTGATTTTCCCGGCCTCAATCAGCTCGATAATGCCGGCTAGCTGGCCGGGGTCGAGCGGGAAGTCGTTGATTTCGAGCGCCCGCTCGTTGAGGTACGACTTCACGGGGCCCATCACCCAATTGGCCGCGGCTTTGGCACTGCTAGGGGGCAGCAGGCGGGCCAGGTCATCGAAGTACTGGGCTACTTCCTTCTGGTCGATGAGTACGTTAGCGTCGTAGTCGTTCAGGCCCAGCTCGCCCGTGAAGCGGGCGTAGAGCTGCTGCGGCAGGGCCGGCAGCTCGGCCTGCACGCGGTGCAGCCAGGCATCGTCGATGACGAGCGGCGGCAGGTCGGGCTCGGGGAAGTAGCGGTAGTCGTTCATCGTTTCCTTCGAGCGCTGGCCGTTGGTAGTGCCGCTGGCGGCGTCGAAGCCGCGCGTTTCAGAATCCACCTCGCTGCCGTTTTCCAGAATCTGAATCTGGCGCACAATCTCGTGCTCGATGGCCCGCTGCACGTTGCGGAAAGAGTTCATGTTCTTGACTTCCACCTTGGTACCATACTCGGTAGCGCCTTTTTTCATCACGCTCACATTGGCGTCGCAGCGCAGCGAGCCTTCCTCCATGTTGCCGTCGCAGATGCCGAGGTACTCGACCAGCTTCTTGATTTCGGCCAGGTAAGCGTAGGCTTCTTCCTCCGTGCGGATATCGGGCTCGCTCACAATCTCGATGAGCGGCACGCCGGCGCGGTTGAGGTCTACCAGCGTCTCGGTTTCGCCGGCCAGGTGCATGCTCTTGCCCGCGTCTTCCTCCATGTGAATGCGCGTGATGCCGATGCGACGCGTGCTGCCATCGGCCAGCCGGATGTCAACGTGGCCGCCGTAGCAAATGGGCGTCTTGTCCTGCGTAATCTGGTAGCCCTTGGGCAGGTCGGGGTAAAAGTAGTTTTTGCGCGCAAACAGGTTCTCGCGCTGAATGTGGCAGTTGGTGGCCAGCCCCATTTTGATGGCAAAGTCCACGGCCGTGCGGTTCACGCGGGGCAGCGTGCCGGGGTGGCCCAGCGTGATTACCGAGAGGTTGGTATTGGGCATAGCGCCGTACTCGTTCTCGTCGGAAGAGTACATTTTGCTGTGCGTCAGCAGTTGAGCGTGTACTTCGAGCCCGATTACGGGCTGGTAGCTGGCAAGAAGGGCGTCGTCCATAAGAGCAGTAGTGGCGGGCGCGGCAGCTTCCGCCGCAACCGGGCCGCAAGTTAAAGCCGAATGGCTGCGCCAGGGTTTGGCCGGTGGCAGAAGCGTGAGCTTGGGCGGGGCCCGAAACGCGCTGGCCGAAGCCTGCGCTACACAAAAAAAGCAGCCCGCTCAACGGAGCGGGCTGCTTTTTTTGTGTAGCGCAGGCTAGTGGCGCTTACTTTTTGCGAGCGGGCGCCTTTTTAGCCGGGGTCTTGCGGCTGGAGCGGGCGCCGGTGCCGGTGGTCTTTTTGCCGGGCAGCTTCTGGCCCGTAGCGCGCAATTCCTTGATGCTCGGGGCGGGGCCGTACTTGGCTTCGGCGGCGTTGGTTTCGCCCGTCAGGTAGGGGTCGAAGTCCACACGGCGGTTCAGGGCCTGGCCGGCGGCCGTCTTGTTGTCGGCAATGGGCTTGGTTTCGCCGTAGCCGCGGCTCTCGATGCGCTCGGCCGGCACACCGTGGTCAACCATGTACTTGCGGGCCGAGGCGGCGCGCTCGTAGCTCAGGCGCAAGTTGTAGTCGTCGTCGCCCTTGCTGTCGGTGTGGCCGGCAATGCTGAGCGAGTAGTCCGGGTAGTCGTTCATAATCTGCACCATCTGCTCGAGGCGCGGATACGAGCTGGCTTTGAGCGTGGCCTTGTTAAAGTCAAAGTTGATGTACTTGGTGGCCTCGTTGAGGATTTTCTTCTTCTCGGCCGGAATCTCGGGGCAGCCTTTGTTGCTGGCCGGGCCGGCGCGGTCGGGGCAGCGGTCCTGGTAGTCGGGCACGCCGTCGCCGTCGCGGTCGAGCGGGCAGCCGTTGGCATCCACTTTCACGCCGCTGGGCGTGTTGGGGCACTTGTCGAGGTAGTCGGGCACGCCGTCGCCGTCGGCATCAAGCGGGCAGCCCGAGGCATCGACGCGCACGCCGGCCGGGGTGTTGGGGCACTTGTCGTCGGCATCGGCTACGCCGTCACCGTCGGCGTCGGGGCAGCCTTGCAGCGCAGCTAGCCCTTTCACGTCGGGGCACTTATCCTGGTAGTCGGCAATGCCGTCGCCGTCGGTATCGATGGGGCAGCCGTTCTCGTCCACTTTCACGCCGGTGGGCGTGTCGGGGCACTTATCCTTGCGGTCGGGCACACCGTCGCCATCGGTATCCTTGGCCTTGCCAAAGTTGGCGGTGAGGCCGGCCGAGAACTGCATGTAGCGGTCGTACTTATCCCAGAAGATGGTGCCGTTGTTGTCGACCCCATCGAGGCGGTCGTCGTCGCGGAAGAGCACGTGCTGGCCAGCCTGGGCAAAGAGGCTGAAGCCCGGCGTGACACGGAACGTGAGGCCCAGGGCCGCCTGGCCATCAAACGAGCCGTAGTTGGAGGCGTTGCTGTTAACGTTGGAGTAGTTGGCGTAGCGCTGCGTGTAGATGTACGCAAAGCCCGGCTGCAACAAGATGTAGGGCTGAATAAAGGCGTCTTCTTTCAGCGCCCAGCCGTTGTTGAGCTTGAACTTGAAGCCTAGCCCGAAGCTGCTGACGTTGGCGTACAGGCGGCGGCCCGAAGCCGCGCTTTGCCCCCCGTTGATGAAGGTAAACGAGTTATCGGCCGGGTAGCGCAGTGTGCTCTGGTTGGCCGACAGGTTGATATCGAGGCCTTTGCCTACGTAGCGGCTCAGGGTGAGGCCCCCGCCGTAGGTCAGGTTGTGGGCATCCCAGAAATTGCTGCCCAGGTCGCCCCGGTACTGCAGCGTCGTCACGTAGCCACTGGCGCCCCACTTGCGGTCGGCATTTTGGGCCTGGCTGTGCGGCGCGGCGGCCAGCAGGGCAGCTCCGCTCAGCAGCGCGGTTTTGAATAGGGGGTGTTTCATTAACGAGAGAGTAGGTAAAAAAAGGGGTAAACAAGCATTCGGAACCAAGTTATCGCGGGCCGGCCAGGCAGCTTTTGAATGCTTGCCCGAGGGTAGCTGGCGGCCCCGAAGCCGCAAAGTTAAGTGCCGTCAGGTACGGCTACTGTCGGGTCTTGGTTTTTCCCGCCTCACCCGGGCTAGGGTTTTTCAATGGACCTGAGCGCAATAGGCATCCTGAGCTGCACCGGCAAATAATACGTGTAGGCCACCAGCCGGCCATCGCGCCGGCCGGGGCTGAAGCGTTTGGTGAGCCGGGCCAGGGTGGCAAGCACGGCCGCGTCGAGCCCCGGCACCGGCGACGAGCGGGCCACCCGCGGCGCCCGGATGCGGCCGTCTTCGCTCACCTGAAACTCCACGCCCACTACGTGCGGCTGCCGGGTTAGCTGGGCTTCCCACGTCAGGGAGGCCGTCATCTGGCGCGTTAGGCGCAGCGCGCGCCCTATCTCCTTGCTCAGCTGCGCGTACCCGCCCGGGTAGAGGGGCGGCTGCTCGTAGGGGAAGTATGCCACCGGGGCGCCGGCCTCCTCAAAACAGCTGCCCGGCAGCTCATTGCCCGCCACGTACTCGGTGCGGCGCTTTAGCTGGCCGCTTTCGTAGTATACCAGCAGCGGGCCCGTGCGCCGGCCGTGGGCATAAGCTTGTTGGGTGTGCAGCTGGCCGCTATCAAACCAGGTGCTGGCGGCGCCCTCCCGGGTGCCGGTGGCCAGGTCGCCGTAAGTGCTGTACTCCTGCAGGTGGCCCGAGGGATAAAATATCCGCACCAGCCCGCCGGGGCCTTCCCAGCGCAAAACTTCGGTGCAGGCGCCCACCGAGTCGGTGGCCGAGCGCACGCGCCGCGTATCGGCCGGGGCCTCGTACCAGACCGAATCGGGGGCTAGCTGGCCGGTAGCGGCCGGCGCCTGGGCGCGGGCGCCAAGAGCACTGCCTAGTCCGCAAATAATAACGTAGAGATAACGCATCAGCCGCAGGGCTACGCAGTGAAAAGGCAGGCAGGTTGGCTGGCCGGCCAGCCCCTAGCGGTCGGCGCCGGGCCGGTCGAGGTGCTGCATGGCCAGCATTTGCTTCATGTTTTTTTCCAGGCCCTCATTCGACCCATCGAGGAAAATGACGTTGCCCTTGCCTTGCTCGGCAAAGTGCTTGATGGCCTCGGTCCACATGGAGAAGTAGACGAGCGAGGGGTCCAGGTTGTTCTCGGCCAGCTCCTGCACGGCGTGGGCCATGCCCTTGGTTACCTCCTCCCGAAACAGTGCCACGCCCTGGCCGCGCAGCTGGGCGGCTATTTTTTCGGCCTCGGCCGAGATTTTAATGGCGTTGCCCTCGGCCTCGGCGGCTTTGGTTTTAGTGATGAGCAGGGCCTGGCCCTCATTTTCGGCGGCGGCCTTGAGGTTGCTGCTAGCCACTACTTTAGCCATCGAGCGCATGATTTCCTCGTCGAAGGCAATGTCGTTGAGCTGCAAGTCGATGAGGTGGTAGCCCCAGCTTTCGAGCGTTTCGTCGAGCTGGTCTTTCACGTGCAGCACAATCTCGCCGCGCAGACTCAGCACGGCCGCCTGGCGCTGGGTGGCCACGAAGGCCCGGATGCTGCCCTCCACGGTGCGAATAAGGGCCTGCATGAGGCTGCGCTCATCCACAAACTTGAAGGCCACGCGCTTGATAGCCTCCTCGCTCTGGTCGAAGACGGCGTACACGAGCATGGCCTTGAAGTTGACGTTGGCCTGGTCGATGGTGATGGCCTGAAACTCCAGCTCCAGCGAGCGGCTCTGGATGGAGATGCGCTTGTACACGTTTTCGATGAAGGGCAGCTTGAAATTGAGGCCCGGCATCATCAGCCGGCGGTATTTGCCGAAAACCGTAATCACCGCCACCGTGCCCTGCGGCACGATAACGTAGCTCAGAAAGAGGGTGAGCAGCACAAGGCCGAAAAGAACCAGCGAAAAGCTCATGGCAGGCAAGCGCACAGCGCTAAAAAGGTGAGGTGAAAAGCTGAACGACCGGCAAGGTAAGCGCCGGGCCGGCAGTTCGAAACAGTATATCGCCGCCGGCCCGCCGGCATTACAGCACGCTAGCCCCTGCTTAAGCGGGCGCACCGCCGCGGCCCGCGATTAAGCCGCGGCGCAGCCCTACCTTTGCCCCACTACCCCGGTGATGGATTTCCACCGCGAACCGCCGGCGCCCCAGGCACCGCGCTGATGATTCCTACGCTGCCGACCGGCCACCAGGGCCGCGCCGGACGAATCAGCCTGTTATTTCGCGCCGTGGCCACTTCTGCATCTTTCTTTCGCGTTCGCCTGCGGGCCTTCATCCCTACTGCGCTGTTTACGCTGCGCTGGCTGCTGCTGGCCAGCCTGGTGGGGGCGCTGGCCGGCACGGCCTCGGCGGGCTTTCTGGTCAGCCTGGAAGTGGTAACTGCTTGGCGCGCGGCGCACCCCTGGGCGCTGGCGCTGCTGCCGGCAGGCGGCCTGCTGGTGGGGCTGGCCTACCACCGCTGGGGCAACCGGGTAGTGAAAGGCAACAACCTTATTCTGGAGGAGATACACCGCCCTAGCGACACCATTCCGCTGCGGCTGGTGCCGCTGGTGCTGGGCGGCACGCTGCTCACGCACCTGCTGGGGGGCTCGGCGGGGCGCGAGGGCACGGCCGTGCAGATGGGTGCGGCGCTGAGCGACCAGCTGGCCCGCTGGCTGCCGCGCCGCGAGCGCCGGCTGCTGCTCATTGCGGGCATGAGCGCGGGCTTTGCCTCGGTATTCGGCACGCCGCTGGCGGGCGCAGTATTCGGGCTGGAAGTGTATTTGCTGGGCGCGGTGCGCTACGAGGCCATTTTGCCGAGCTTGCTGGCCGCCGTGGTGGCCGATGTAGTGACGCGCGCCTGGGGCGTGGGCCACACCGCCTACCCTAGCCTGGCGGCACTGCCGCTCACGCTGCCCGGGCTAGGGTCGGCGCTGCTGGCGGGGGTGCTGTTTGGGCTGGCGGCGCGCGGCTTTGCCACGCTTACGCACGCCATCGGCCGGGTTTTCGGCCGCATAGCCTACCCGCCGCTGCGGCCGGTGGTGGGCGGTGCGCTGGTGGCAGGGGCCATGTGGGCGCTGGGCACCATGCGCTACGCCGGGCTAGGGGTGCCGGTGATTGTGGAGGCCTTTCAGCACCCGCTGGGCGCCCAGGACTTTGCGCTCAAGCTGCTGCTGACGGCCCTGACGCTGGGCGCGGGCTTTAAGGGCGGCGAGGTGACGCCGCTGTTTTTTATCGGGGCGGCGCTGGGCTCGGCGCTGGCGGGGGTGCTGCCGCTGCCGGTGGCGCTGCTGGCGGGCATGGGCTTCGTGGGCGTGTTTGCGGGGGCGGCCAACACGCCGCTGGCCTGCCTGCTGATGGGGCTGGAGCTGTTTGGGGTGCAGGCGGGCGTGTACCTGGCGCTAGCCTGCGTGGTGGCCTACCTGTTTTCGGGCCACACGGGCATTTATGGCGCGCAGGTGGTGGGGCAGGCCAAGCACCCGCTCTTTGGCCGGCTGGCCGGGCGGCAGTTGGGCGAGCTAACGCCGCCGCGGGTGCCTAGCCAGCCGCCGCGTGGCCCGAATTAAACCCAGCTAGACCCTAGTCCGCAGGTCGCTTATCGACCTGCAACCATCGCAAGCTATTTATACTCAACTGGTAGCGAGCCGCCGCAAAAATATCAAATCATTAGCCGCGTCTGCTGGTTTGAAGGCAGATTAAGAACTGATGATTGCCAAACGACTACGCTCCCTGGCGCTGCCCGCGCTTCTCACGCTTACTGCCCAGCTAGCCGCCGCCCAAGCTCCTACGGCCAGCCCGGCCAGCCCCGACTCGCTGCCGCACCCCACCAAAGACCTCGGCGACCTGGTGCGCCAGCTGCTGCCCCGGCGCCACCCGCGCCCGGCGCCCGACTCGGCCCACGCGGCGCGGCCGCCCAAGGCGCATTCGCTGGTGGTGCTGCCCGCCGCGGCCTACACCCTGGAGGCGCGGCTGCTAGCCACCCTCACGGCCAGCTACACCTTTCAGCGGCCGGGCGGCAACCTGTCGGCGCTCTCCACCACGCTCACCTACACCCAGAACCAGCAGATTATTCTGGCCCTGAACGGCCCGCTCTGGACGAGCGGCAACCACAGCCTCTGGCTGGCCGACTACCGCCTGCTGCACTACCCGCAGCAAACCTACGGGCTGGGCAGCAACGCCAACGTGGGCGATGCCATCGGCATGAATTACAACTTCCTGCGGGTGCACCAAAGCTACTACCACCGCCTGGGCCCGGCGGGCCACCTCTACGTGGGGGGCGGCTATTTTCTGGATACGCGCTGGGATATTGAGACGGTGAACGGCGACGGACAGCAGATTTATACCATTTCGGGCTACGCGCCGGGGGTGGCGGGGCGCTCTACCTCGTCGGGCCTGGTGCTGTCGGTGCTGCGCGATACCCGCGCCAACCAGCTGCGGCCGGCCGCCGGCGAAAGCTACCTGTTTCTGGCCCTGCGCTCAAATTTTCAGGCCCTGGGCTCGGATGCCAGCTACCGCTTTGTGCAGGTTGACACCCGGCGCTACCTGCGCGCCGGGCCGCGCGGCAACGTGCTGGCGTTCTGGCTCTACGGCGATTTTGCCCTGGGCCAGGCGGCCCCTTACCTCGACCTGCCCGCCACGGGCTGGGACACGTACAGCGTGACGGGCCGGGGCTACATCCAGGGGCGTTTCCGGGGCACCAGCCTCGTGTATGGCGAGGCCGAGTACCGCTTCAACCTTACCCGCTCGCGGGTGCTGGGCGGCGTGGTGTTTGCCAATGGGCAGTCGGCCCGCAACCCCAACACCGGCTACGGCCGGCTAGCCCCGGCCGGGGGCGCGGGCCTGCGCGTGTGCCTGAGCAAGAAGTCCAGCTCGTACCTGGCCATCGATTATGCCTTCGGCATTCAGGGCTCGCAGGGCGTATTTTTCAATCTGGGCGACGTGTTCTAGGACGCCCCGGTTTGATTTGCTTATTTTTGAGGTATGCCCGTACCCGTTTTGCTGCCCATTGCCTCGCCGGCCCCTAGCGGGGCGGCACCTGCCGCTGCCAATCAGCTGCCGCCCGTGGTGGCGGCGGGCCAGTTCAATGTGTATGCGCGCGAGCAGTTCACGATGCGCAAGCTCACGTTTGGCCGGCGCGACTACTACAAGGTGGCCCTCATCACGGGCAGCAGCCGCTACAACTACGCTACCCGCGGCGTGCTGATTGACCGGCCCGCACTGGTGTTTTCCAACCCCTTGATACCCTACTCCTGGGAACCCGTTTCGGCAGAGCAGGGCGGCTACCTGTGCATGTTTACCGAGGAGTTTCTCATCATCAATGACCGGGCGGCCAGCTTGCAGGAGTCGCCGCTGTTTCGGTTGGGCAGCGACCCGGTATATTTAATAAGCGAGGCGCAGTATGCCGATTTAAGCTATCTCTTCGCCAAGATGTTGCAGGAAATGAATTCGGGCTACGTGTACCAGCAGGAGGTGGTGCGCAACTACCTCAACCTGCTGCTGCACGAGGCCCTGAAGCTGCAGCCCCAGGCCACCTACTACCAGCATCCCAACGCCGCCAGCCGCATTGTGGCCCTGTTTCAGGGGCTGCTGGAGCGGCAGTTTCCCATCGATTCGCCGGCCCACGGGCTGCCGCTGCGCACGCCCGCCGACTTTGCCCGCCAGCTCTCGGTGCACGTCAACCACCTCAACCGGGCCGTGCGCACGCTCACCGGCAAAACCACTTCGGCGCACATTGCCGAGCGCCTCATTGGCGAGGCCAAGGCCCTGCTGCAGCACACCAGCTGGAGCACCGCCGAAATTGCCTACGCGCTGGGCTTCGCCTACCCCACTTACTTCAACAATTTTTTCAAGAAGCAAACCGGCACCACGCCATCGGCCCTGCGCGCTGGGCTTGGGCAGGCACCCGCGCCGGTGGTTTGAATTTCTTACACTTTCGTTTGAATCTCGTTAGGGGCCCGCTGGGGGCCGCAGGACCTTTGTGCTGTTCTAGTAACTCCGCTGAACTCCCTACCCCCTCTGCCCCATGAAGTACGCTCTCATCACCGGCGCCAACAAAAGCATTGGCTTCGAAACGGCCCGGCAATTACTCCAGCACGGCTACTACGTGTACCTGGGAAGCCGCGACCTGGCAAAGGGGCAGCAGGCCGTGGCCCAGCTGCACGCCGAAGGCCTGGCGCAGGTCGAGCCCATTCAGCTCGACGTCACGGACGATGCCTCGGTACAAGCTGCCCGCGAGGTGGTGGGCCAGAAAACCTCCGTGCTCGACGTGCTCATTAATAATGCCGGCATCAGCGGGGGCCTGCCCCAAACCGCCGCGGCTACCGACCTGGCCGTTTTTCAGGAGGTGTACGACACGAACCTCTTCGGCGTGGTGCGCACCACGCAGGCCTTCCTGGATTTGCTGCGGCAGTCGGCCGCGCCGCGCATCGTAAACGTGACCTCGGGCCTGGGCTCGCTGCAGCTGAACGCGGACCCTGGCTGGGGGTACTACAGCGTCAAGCCGGCCGTGTACAACTCGTCGAAGGCGGCGCTCAACATGTACACCATTGTGCTGGCCTACGAGCTGCGCGACACGCCCTTTAAGGTGAACGCCGTGGACCCGGGCTACACCGCCACCGATTTTAATGGCCACAGCGGCCCCGGCAGCGTGCCCGATGCCGCCGCCCGCGTGGTAAAAGCTGCCCTACTAGGCCCGGACGGCCCCACCAGCCAGTTTTTCAGCGACGACAACGCGCCGGAAACGGGCATCAGCCCCTGGTAGCCAGGGCAAGCTTGCGGCAACGCGCCGGGCGGCTTTTCACCTGCTATTGGGTGAGGAGCGGCCCGGCGCGTCGATTTTTGGCGGCGGCCGACGGGGCGGGGCACATCGGCGGCGCCACATTCGACGTGGATGGCAGCGACAGCGCGCAGTTCACGGCCTGGCTAACGCCTTGGCTACTAGCGCCGGAGCCAGCCGGCCGTGCAATTTCGCGGCGGGCTGGCTTTACTTTTATGGAAAAATAAGTTGTGCGCAATCAAACATTGCCCAACCGTATTTTGTCTACCTCCCGAACGCCATGCCCCCTAGCCCCTCTCCCGACGCCGACGGCTCGCTGCTGAAGCTGGAAAGCCAGCTGTGCTTTCCGTTCTACGCCGTGTCGCGGCAGCTCACCAAGGCCTACCAGCCGCACTTGCAGGCGCTGGGCCTCACCTACCCGCAGTATCTGGTGTTCTTGCTGCTGTGGGAGCACGAGGAGCTGACGGTGAAGGAGCTAGGCGAGCGCCTGCTGCTCGACTCGGGCACCCTCACGCCCCTGCTCAAGCGCATGGAGCAGCGGCAGTGGCTGAGCCGGCGGCGCGACCCGCACGACGAGCGCTCGGTTATCATCGGGCTGCGGCCGGCGGGGCGGGCGCTGCAAGCCCCGGCTAGCCAGATACCTGCCCAGCTGCTGGCCAAAATGAATTTGTCGCCGGCCGAGTTTCTGGCCCTGCGCACCCAACTCACGCAATTGCTTACCCAGCTGACCGCCTAGGCAGCTATTTTTTTCTTTACCCATGAAAATCCAGAAAGTCTTCACGGCCCAGGCCAAAGTGCAGGGCGGCCGCGATGGCCACGTAACTACCGCCAACGAGGCGCTCGACCTCACCCTGAGCACGCCCAAAGAGATGGGCGGCCCCGGCAAGGCCGGCGCCACCAACCCCGAGCAGCTTTTCGCCGCCGGCTACGCCGCCTGCTTTGAGGGTGCGCTGGGCGTGGCCGCCCGCCAGGCCAAGGTAAAACTCGAAAAAGTAACCGTAGAAGCCCTTATCGGCTTCGGCCAGGCCGAAGACGGGGGCTACGGCATCTCGGCCGACCTGCACGTGAATCTGCCCGGCTTCGAGCAGCAGCAGGCCGAAGAACTGGTGGCCGCCGCCCACGGCATCTGCCCCTACTCGCGCGCTACCAAAGGCAACATCGAGGTGAGCCTGACTACCACCACCAACGCCTAGCGCTGGCTAAAAACTATGCTACTAAAAAAGCCCTGGCATCTGCCAGGGCTTTTTTATTGCTTCTACTGCGTCGTTGCGTCGGGCCTTGAATAGCCAGGCCAGCTTAGCTAACTGCCTCGCGGCATCAGGCGCCGTGGCCCTGCACCAGGCGCGCCACGTAGAATGCGGCGGCGGCCGCGGCGGCGCCGGTAGCGGCCATCTTGAGGGCCCCGGCCACGGGCGCCTGGCCCGTCAGGCGGCTCTTGAAGAAGCCGAATACGAGCAGGCACAGCAGCGTAATAATGCCCGACCAGAGCAGCCCTTGGTGCGGCGTGGCCGTGAGAAAATAGGCGCTGAGCGGAATGAGGCCGCCCACGGCGTAGGCGCCGGCAATGGTGAAGGCGCTTTTAAACGCCTGCCTGGGGTCGGGCTGTTCGAGGCCCAGCTCGTACTTCATCATGAACTTGACCCACTGCTCGGGGTCTTGCACCAGCTCATTGGTGGCCTGGCTGGCCGTGGTTTCGGACAGGCCCATTTCGACAAATAGCGCCTGCACCTCGCGCCGCTCGGTGTCGGGCACGGTACGCACTTCTTCGTGCTCGCGGGCCAGCTCGGCGGCGTAGTGGTCGACCTCGGTGCGGCCGGCCAGGTAGCCGCCCAGCCCCATGGCAATGGAGCCGGCCACGATTTCGGCTAGCCCCGCCGTGATAACCAAACCCGACGACTGCACCGCCCCGCTAAGGCCGGCCGCCAGGGCAAAGGGCACCGTGAGGCCATCAGAAAGCCCGATGACGATGTCTTGCAGCATGGCCGAGCTGGTGAGGTGCTGCTCGGCGGGCGCTTGTTTTACGGCGGGGGTCATGGGGTGAGTTATGAGTTACGAAGTAGAAGGTATGAGTTAAAAATCAGGAGCTTAAAATCAAGAGCTGACCAGCTGGCGATGGAGAAGCCTGGCCAACTCAGAACTTTTGCTTCATAATTCATAACACCGCTAGGGCATTACGAACGAAAGGTCGGCGCTGACTACGTTGGCCGTGAGGCCGGTGCTCTGGCGGTAGTAGCCGTAGCGCAGGTCGAGCGACTTAAACTTGGTGATGCGGTGGCCGAGCTTGAAGCGCCCTAGCCCGTAGAGCGGCGCGTAGCGCAACCCCAGGCCCACTTTGTTGGCCGAGAAAGCCGACAGGTCGTAGTCGGAAGTATAGTATTCGTCGGTTACCGAGTGAGCCAGGTAAGGCGCAAAGTAATCGGCGGCCGTTTGGGTGTGGTAGCGGTAAAACGGGTACAGCGTGAAGAAGGGCGTCACCTTCACCGGCGCCTCTAGCTCGAAGGTATGGGCCTGAATACCAAAGTTATCGGCATAATACCGATAGAAGCCGCGCAGCTGCACCAGGTCGGTGGCGTAGTAGGTCAGGCGCAGGCTGGCGGGGTACTTGTAGCGCAGGCGCGGCAGCACCTCGGCCAAGGCCGTGCCCAGGGTGCCTAGCTGGCCGGCGGCATCGGGCCGGTCGCGGAAATACACCCGCTGAAAGGGCGTGCTCAGCAGCCCGCGCTGCACCACTGGCTCGAAGCCCACGGCGGCTTGCAGGCGCTTGCTCAGCACCTGCGCATACACCAGCGACAGCGTGAAGCTCTGGCGGTTATCGGAGCCGTAGTTGTGGTTGCGGGTACCGCCCACCCGCAGCTCGGCCGGCGTAATGAGCTTGATTTGGTCGAGGAAAACCTGGCCGCTGGCGCTGAACTGCCGGTTGCCATCGGCCGAGGCCCTCACCCAGGAAGCTAGTAGGTTGAAGGAGAGGTAGTCGTATTCCTTCGATACGCCCGCGCCGGCCCCTAGCGTGGTCAGCTTATCGGCTAGGGTGTGCGAGAGGCCGAAGTCGGCGTGGTAGCGCACATCGGAGGCCGAG
This sequence comes from Hymenobacter cheonanensis, assembly GCF_030581075.1. Taxonomy (GTDB): domain Bacteria; phylum Bacteroidota; class Bacteroidia; order Cytophagales; family Hymenobacteraceae; genus Hymenobacter. Next base: position 26,596 of record NZ_JAUQSW010000006.1, on the reverse strand, counting down.
GGCGACGACATCACCTGGTCAATCTTGTCCGACGAGGCCGAGGCGTAGTAATCGATGCCCACGTTGGCCGAGAGGCGCGTCGTGGAGTCGAGCGGCACGTTGAGCAAAATAGTCGGGGCCACGTCGGTCAGGTGCTGGTCGCCCACGCCGCCTTCCACCGCCGAGTGGTTGCCGTTTTGCTGGTAGTAGCTGCCCAAAATATCGACCTCAGTTTCACCGTAGCGGGCGGGCGTGGGCAGCTGCGCCGCATTGGGCGAAATGCCCGAGCCATCGAGGCGGTTGGGCGTGGGCGTGGCCTGCGCCAGAGCCCCTAGTGGGGCGGCAAAAACCAGGCCGAGGAAAAGTAGATTCTTCACAAATAGATTATATACAGCGTATTAATTACAGCCGCAGCCGCCGCCTACTTTGCCGCCGTTGGCGCCGCCGGCGCCCTCGCGGTAGCTCTCGAAGTTGACTTCCGGAGTTTCAACTTTTTTGGTGGCCAGCTTCATATCCTCATCGTTGAGGTAGGCTTTCTGATAGGCGGCCACCGATACGCAGCCGGGCAGCGCGGCGGCCCCGGCCAGCAGCAGGCCTAGCAAAGCGGGCCGCAGGAGAATATTTTTCATGGTTTGGGTTTGGGCTGAGCCACGGCGGCCGGCGCGGCGCTGTGGTACGGGTTGAGCTGCATGCCCCTGGAAACCAGCGTCTGGCCATCGTCCGTGATAAGCGTGCAGTTGATGTCTTTGAGGCGGTTGATGAGGGCTAGCCCCGCCACGGGCCCGAGCACAAACACGGCGTCGTCGAGGGCATCGGCCAGCTCCACATCGGGGCAAATGATGGTGACCGAGCGCAGGCCCGTGGCCGGGTAGCCGGTGTGCGGGTTGATGATGTGGCCGTAATACTTGCCGGCCACCGTGAAGTACTGCTCATAGTTGCCGGCCGTCACCACGGCCAGGTCGCTCACCGTGAGCCACGACGATACCGTGTGCGGCTTGGCCGGGTCGCCAATGGCAATGCGCCAGCCGCTGCCATCGGGCTGCTTGCCCCAGCAGTACACATCGCCCGAGCCGTTGATGAGGCCGCCGACAATGCCCATTTTCTTCATGATTTCCGAAGCCCGGCGCACGCCGTAGCCCTGCAGAATGCCGGCCAGATTGATGCGCATTCCTTTCTCGGGCAGAAAAACCGAGTGCGTGGCCGCATCCAGCCGCACCTTTTGCCAGCCAATGCGCCGCACCGAGCGGCGCACCGTGGCCGAATCGGGCAGGCTGGCGTGCGCTTGCTTATCGAAGGTATAAATCTTGTCGCCGCTGGCAAAGGTGATATCAAATGCCCCGCCGCTGAGCTGCGAGATTTTGAGCGTGCGCGCAATGAGGTCGTACACCTCCTGGTCAACCACCACCGGCCGCACCCCGGCCAACCGGTTGATTTTCACTACCTGCGAAGTCGAGTCCCAGTACGAGCACAGCCGGTCGATGCGCCAAGTTTCGCGCAGGCCGGCGCGCAGCGCACGCCAGGCCAGCGAGTCGTCGGCGGATACGGCCGTGAACGTAAACGCCGAGCCCATGAGGTGGGCCGAGCGGGTGTAGGCGCGGGCGGGCGGGGCTAGCGGCCGGGCCGCCAGGTGGCCCGGCCCGAGCACTGCCAGCAGGGCCATCCCTAGCAGCCGGGGCAGCCAGGCAGCGGCGAAAGAACTACGCATACGTACTTATTTTTTGGCGAGCAGCTGGTCGAGGTAGGCGTCGTAGGCGGTGGCACCGCCGGGCCGGTAGCCAGTGCGGGCCAGCACCTTGCCCTCGGGCGAGAGCAGCACCACCGCCGGAAAAGCGCCTTCCTTGTTGAGCTGCGCGGCGGCCTCCTCGCTGAGCCTGGTCTGGTCTTTCGGGAGGGCGTTTTTCTTGCTGCGCGGAAAGTCGAAGCGGGCCAGCACAAATTTGTCCTGAGCATAGCTCCGGAACTCGGGCTGGTCAAACACCTCCTGCTTGAGCTGCATGCAGGGCTTGCACCAGTCGGAGCCCGAAAACACGGCCAGCACCGGCTTGCGGCTGGCTTGGGCCTGCGCCAGGGCGGTGGGCAGCGAGGTGTTCCAGGTAAGGGCGGGGGTGGTTTGGCTGGCGCCCCCACCCGACTGGGCTAGTGCCGGGGCAGCAGCCAGCAGGGCAGCGGCCAGGCCGCTCAGCAAATAAGTACGCATGGCAGAAAGGCAAAAAAGCATGATGGAATGAGTAACGTTGAAAGTAGCAGGCAGGCGCCCCGCGGCGGCAACAAATCGGCGAGTGCGGCGGTGTACTTGGCCAGGGTGGTAGCTGCTCCTCCCAGGCAGTGGCCAGGAAGGCAAAGCCGGTTTTAAGCGCAAAAATTGAAGGTTGCAGGAAAGCTGTTGACAATCTGAGTGACTAGCCCGGATACAGCAAACGGCCCCGCAATGCGGAGCCGTTTGAGCAAAATAGCGGATGTATAGCCGGATAATTACTGCCTGAAGCAATGAAGGAAGAGAATACTGGTTAAACTATGATTTATAGTAAGTTAATCGCCACCCTCTCCTTTGCGTAGCTCGGCGTCGAGGAAGTAGGCGCCGCGCCGCACCAGGTGGGTAGTATCGGCCAGGGGGTCGAGGATGGTAACGGCCACGTCGCCGTGCTGGGGCTGGCCGGCGCGCACCTTCACGCGCCGAAACACGCTGCGGCCCGAGTCGGTGCCCACCCGCTGAAAAATGTAGCTAAGGTCGCCCGCCTGAATGAGGGCGGCCTCGGGCAGGGTTCGTACGCGGGCCCCGGCCGTCTGGATGCGGGCAGCCACGAACTGGCCGGGCAGCAGGTCGCTGCGCTCGGGCTCCATGTGGGCGTGCACGCGCACCGTGCGGGCATTGTCATCGAATGCTTTACCTACCAGGAATACCCGAGCTTTAAGCTCTTCCTCGCGCCCCGAATTTTGCACCTTAAAAAGTATCAGCTGGCCGGGCTTCACCAGGGCCACATCTTTCTCAAACACTTTGAGTTCGAGATGTAAATCGTCGCGGTTAAGTACCTCGGCCAGCGGGTCCTGGGGGTTGACAAACTCGCCGGGGTTGATGTTGACCGATTTCACGTAGCCGGCGATGGGCGTGGTGAGCGGCACGGCCTGCACAATGGTGCCCGCGTCGAGCCTGGCCAGCGAGATGCCCAGCAGCCGCAGCTGGGCGGCGGTGGTGCGCAGCGTGGCCTGCTCGGAGGCGTAGTCGGCACGGGCCAGTTGCAGCTTGCGCTTGGCGCCCACGTCCTCCACGTCCAGAATGCGCTGGCGCTCCAGGTCTTCGGCCAGAAAGCGCACCTTCGCCTTGCTCTGCAAATAGGTTTGCTGCAGGGTGAGAAACTCGGGCGAGCGCAGCGTGGCGATAACCGCGCCGGCCGCCACATGCTGGCCGGGCAGCACGCTCACGGTTTGCACGTAGCCGCCCATAATGGCCGTGATGGCGGCCCGGCTCTGGGGCGGCACCTCCACCGAGCCGTTGGCCTGCACCTCGGTGCTCATATTCTGGCGCTCGAAGCTGCCAAGCTCGATGCCGGCGGCCCGCTCCTGGGCCGGGCTCACGGTTACCCGGTCGGGGTTGCTAGGGGCGGCCGGGGCGGCGGGTTGGCCGCCTTTGCCAGCGGGCGCGTCTTTACCGGCCGCGGCGTCGGGCTTGCCACCGCAGGCCGTTAGCAGCGCCAGGGCACTGGCCAGGGTGTAGTATTTCAAGACAACTGACATGGTACTAGGAAAGGAGCCGGGGCTCGTTTGGGCAGAAAGAAAGGGCTAGCGCGCGGCCGTGGGCGGGGCACCTACCAGGGTTTCGAGGTTGACTACCACCTCGTTGTAGCGCTGGGCCTGGTCGAGGTAGCTGCTCTGGATTTGCCAGGCGGGCTCGGTATTCACCACGTAGGTCACGTAATCGATATCGCCGGCCCGGAAGCTTTTTTCGGCCGTATCCAGAATGAGCCGGGCCTGGGGCAGGGCCGTTTTCTCGTAATAGTCGAGCGAAGCCCTGGCCCGCCGCAGCTGCAACCGCAGCGTGCGCAGCTGGGTACTGAGCTGGGCCGTGGCGTAGCTCAGCTGGCCGGCGGCCACCTGCTCGCCAATGCGCGCCGCCGCCACCCGGGCCCGCCCCGCGCCGCCCAGCAGCGGAAACGCCAGCCCCACCTGCCCCACATTCAGGGCCCGGAACTCGGGCCGGATGCTTTGCTGAAAGTAGCCGGCGCGCAGGTCGGGCAGGCGGCGCAGGCGCTCCACCTTGGTTTGCTGCTCGCTCACGGCCACCTGCTGGCGCAGCAGGCCTAGCGTAGGGTTGCTCTCGGGCGAGAGGGCCACCGTATCGGCGGGCGTGAGCGGGGCCACCAGGGCGGTGGTGGTGTCGATGGCGGCCGGGCCGGGCTGGCCCAGCAGCTGCCCTAGCTGGGCGCGCTGCACCTCCAGGTCAGTGAGCGTGATGAGCAGGCGGTTGGTAAGCTCCTGGGCGCGGGCCTCGGCAGCTACTTGCTCCAAGCGGTTGGTTTCGCCCACCTGGTAGCGGATGCGGGCGGCGCGGGCGGCCCGGCGATACAGGCTGTCCTGGCGGCGCAGCAGCGCCAGCCGGCGGTAGGTCACGAGCAGGCTGTAGTAGCTGGTGCGAATAGTGCCGGCCAGCGTGCGCTGGCTCAGGCGCTGCTGCTGCTCGGCCGTCACGCTCTGGCTGCGCAAAAGCTGGCGCTGAGCCGCGTACACGGTCGGGAAGGCCGTTTGCTGAATAATATTGAACGTGTGGTCGACCACGTTGCTCGACACCTGGCCCACCTGAAAATCGACTATCGTGCGCGGCGGCTCCAGGCCAGTGCGGATGAGCGCCTGCTGCTGCTGCACCTGCAGGCCGGCCGTTTGCAGCGACTGGTTTTGCACGCCCGCCGTTTGCAGGGCCTGGTTCAGGTTCAGGGACTGGCCGGCCGTGGAGCCCAGCGTATTTTGGGCCCGGACACTGCCAAAGCCCGCCAGCAGGCCTAGCAGCAACACCACGCCGGCCACGGCCGGCGCCGGGCTCTTGGCCGGGTTTTCGGCGGGCGGGCCAGCTTCGGCCGGGGGCTCCTCGCCTACTTCGGCGGCGTGCTTGGCCTTCTCTTCAGCCTCGGCGGCTAGCTCGGGGTTGGGCTCATTGTCTTTGGTGAAGAAGGAATAAAGCACCGGCAGCACCACCAGCGTGAGCAGCGTGGCCGAAATCAGGCCCCCAATCACCACGGTGGCCAGCGGCTTCTGCACCTCGGCACCCGCCGATTTGCTCAGGGCCATCGGCAGAAAGCCCAGCGAGGCCACGCTGGCCGTGAGAATAACCGGCCGGAAGCGCTCCTCGGTGGCACGCAGCACGCGCTCGCGCACCTTGCCCACGCCCTCGGCCGCCAGCTCGTTGAGGCTGGCCAGCAGCACGATGCCGTTGAGTACGGCCACCCCAAACAGAGCGATAAACCCCACGCCCGCCGAAATGCTGAACGGCATGCCGCGCAGCCACAAGGCCACAATGCCGCCAATGGTAGCCAGCGGCACCCCCGTGAAGATGAGCAGCGCCTGCTTCACCGACCGGAACGAGAGGTAGAGCAGCATAAAAATGAGCACCAGCGACACCGGCACGGCTATTTTAAGGCGCTCGATGGCGTGGTTCAGGTTCTCAAACTGCCCGCCGTACACGATGGTGTAGCCAGTGGGCAGCTGGAGGCCGGTTTTGAGCTTCCCCTGAATTTCCTGCACCAGGCTCTGCACGTCGCGGCCCCGCACGTTGATGCCGATGTTGATGCGGCGGCGGGCATCATCCCGGGAAATCTGGATGGGCGCGTTGTGGTAGCTCACGCTGGCCACCTCGTCGAGGGGGATTTTCTGGCCGCCCGGCGTATCCACGTACAGGTCGCGCAGGTTGGCTAGCCCCTCGCGGTGCACGCTGTCGAGGCGCACCACCAGGTCGTAGCGGCGCTCGCCCTCGTACACCTGCCCCGCCACGTCGCCGGCGAAGGACGAGCGCAGCAGCGTATTCAAGTCACTTACTTTCAGCCCGTACTGGGCCAGCTTCTGGCGGTCGTAGCGCACCAGCATCTGCGGCAGGGCCGCGATTTGCTCTACCTTCAGGTCGCCCACCCCGGCCAGGGGGCGGATGAGGTCGGCCGCCTGGTTGGCCTTTTCATAGAGCACGGCCAGGTCGTCGCCGTAAATCTTGATGCTCACGTCCGATTTCACGCCCGAAATCAGCTCATTAAACCGCATCTGGATGGGCTGCTGAAACTCCATCGTGACGCCCGGAATGCCGGCCAGCGCGGCGTGCATCTTGCCCGCCAGCTCTTCGCGGGTGCCGGCCGAGGTCCACTGGCTGTGGTCTTTAAGAATCACCATCTCGTCGCTGTCTTCCAGCGACATGGGGTCGGTCGGAATCTCGGACGTGCCGCTCTTGCCCACAATCTGCTCGATTTCGGGGAATTTGCTGAGCAAAATCTGCTGCACCCTGGTGTTGGTGGCCACCGTCTGGGTCAATGACGAGCCGGGGGCTAGCGTCACGTTCAGGGCAATGTCGCCCTCGTCGAGCTGCGGAATAAACTCGCCGCCCATGCGCGAAAACAGGAAGCCCGCCAGCACCAGCAGGGCCACCGCGCCGCCCGCCACCAGCCAGCGCGCGCCCAGCGCCGCCCGAATAATGGGGTCGTAGCCGCGGTGCAAAAACTTCATAATACGGTCGGCTAGGGTGCCTTCCTCCTTGATGTCTTTCTTGAGCGCCCAGGCCGTGGCGGCCGGCACGAAGGTGAGGCACATGAGCATGGCCCCGATGATGGCGAAGCTCACCGTAAGGGCCATCGGCCGGAACATCTTGCCCTCGATGCCGGTGAGCGACAAAATGGGCAGGTACACGATGAGAATGATGAGTTGCCCAAACAGGGCCGACGACATGAGGCGCGTAGCCGCGTGCTCGGTGATGTCGTCCATCGTTTCATGGGCGGCCTCCTTACGTTGGTGCACCAGGTGAAAGATGACGGCCTCCACGATAATGACGGCCCCATCCACGATGAGGCCGAAGTCGAGCGCGCCGAGGCTCATGAGGTTAGCCGACACGCCGAACAAACTCATCATGCCCAGCGCGAAGAGCATGCACAGCGGTATCATGAGGGCCACCAGCACGCCCGCCCGCCAGTTGCCGAGCAGCAGCAGCAGCACCACCAGCACAATTACGCCGCCCTCCACCAGGTTGTGCTCCACGGTGGCAATGGCCTTGTCGATGAGCTTGGTGCGGTCGAGAAACGGCGTGATGACCACGCCCTTGGGGAGGCTTTTCTGGATTTCGGCCACCCGTATTTTCACCTGCTTGATGGTGTTTTCGGAGCTAGCCCCCTTCATCATCAGCACGATACCGCCCACGGTTTCGCCCCGGCCGTTGCGGGTCATGGCGCCGTAGCGCACGGCGTGGCCCATGCGCACGGTGGCCACATCGCGCACCAGCAGCGGCGCGCCCTGCGCCGCCTGCTTGATAACCGTGGCCCCGAGGTCGGCCAGCGAATTGGCCCGGCCCTCGCCCCGGATGAAGTAGGCGTTGGGGCCGCGCTCAAGGTAGGCGCCGCCGGTATTGGCGTTGTTGTCCTGCAAGGCGGCGTACAGCTCGGCCATCGTTACGTTGTTGGACGCCAGCCGGCTAGGGTCCACGGCCACCTCGTACTCGCGCAGGTAGCCGCCGAAGCTGCTCACATCCACCACGCCGGGCACGCCGGCCAGGCGGCGCTTCACGAGCCAGTCCTGCAAGTCGCGCAGCTTGGCCAGCGAAAACTGGGTTGAGTAGCCGGGCAGCACCCGCAGGCTGTACTGGTAAATCTCGCCCAGGCCGGTGGTGATGGGCGCCATGGTGGGCACGCCGGCTCCGGCCACGAGGTCAGCCTCGGCGGTTTTGAGCTTTTCGGCCACGAGCTGCCGGGTCTGGTAGGTGCTCACGTTGTCGGGGAAGACGACGGTAATCACCGAGAGCCCGAAGCGCGAGATGGAGCGGATTTCCGTAACGCCGGGCACCGTGCGTAGCTGCAATTCGAGCGGCACCGTGATGAGCTGCTCGACCTCCTGCGCCGCCAGGGCCGGGCTTTGGGTGATGACCTGCACCTGGTTGTTGGTGACGTCCGGGATGGCGTCGAGCGGCAGGTTGGCCGCCGAAAAACCGCCCCAGGCAATGAGCCCCAGCAGCAGCAGCGCCACCAGGAGCTTGTTGCGGACGCTGGCCGCGATTATTTTTTCTAGCATGAAAACAAAAGGATGCGGCTTTTGGCAGCAGCAGGACTGGCTAGCCCTACCTCTTTTCACAATACCTCAGCATCGGAAATACATTACCCACCAAAAAACCAGAATTACCAAAATGGCCCGGCTAGCCCCCGCGCAAGCGGCGCGGCCCTGGCCTACTTTCCGCACAACAGCCCTGGCTGCCCGGCAGCGCCCACGTTACTCAATGTTCTTGCCTGGCTGTGCGGAGCTTGTAAATGGGCACACTGCCCCCTAGGTCAGCGGCGGCTTACGCTCGGGGCGGCTGGAGCAGCGCGGCAGTGGCCCCGTCTTGGTAGCGCACGTGGGCAACGGGCCGGTAGGCTTGGCCCAGCCCCGGCAGCGAGTGGCCCGGCAGGGCTAGCGAGGCCGGCGCGGGCAGAAAGAAGAACGCCATGTGGCTGCTGCACTCGTGGCGGCCGTGCAGCGGCAGGCCCTGGTGGTCTTGCTGATGCCGGGGCGAAAACGTGCAGCCGAAGTGTTCCTTGGTGCCCGAGCCGTAGTGCTCGGCCAGAAACTGGACCACCGACAAGCCACCGCCCGCCACCGAGTGGTGAAAGCGGTAGTGTTCCAGCAGCTGGGGCAGCTTGCTCAGCTCCGACAGGTCGTTCTGCGGAATGAAGCTACCGGCCAGCAGCAGGCAGGCCAAAAAAAAGGAAACCACGGACTTCATATAGCTGCTCCGAAAACGCTGAGCGCGGCCGAAGGTTTGGGCGGCGCCCAGCGTTTCGGCAAACTTAAGGCTAATTTAAGGGAGCGCCCGGCGGCCGGCGGCCCCGAAACATTTACCCGCCGAGTGTATTCTTGGCTCACTATGCGTCTACTTCCGCTTTTTCCGCTGAACCTGGTGGCCTTCCCGGGCGAGAAACTCAACCTGCACATCTTTGAGCCGCGCTACCGCGAGCTGGTGCGCGACTGCCTCACCGAGGGCCACACGTTTGGCATTCCGCCCTACCTCGACAATGCCGTGCAGGAGCTGGGCACCGAGATGCGCCTGCTGAGCGTAGAAAAAACCCACGCCGGTGGCGAGATGGACATTCGCACCGAGGCCATCGGTATTTTTCGGGTCGAGAAGTTTTTTCGGCAGGCGCCCGGCAAGCTCTACGCCGCCGGCCAGGTCGAAGACGTGGTGCAGGATGAGGAGGCCGACCTGGACCTGCGCGCCGCCATTGCCGGGCAGGTGCGCCAGCTCTACGAGGCGCTGGGCCTGCGCAAGCTGCTGCTGCAGCTAGACCCCGCTTTTCGCATCTTCGACGTGGCCCACCACATCGGCCTCAGCACCGAGCAGGAGTACCAGCTGCTAGGCACCACGGCCGAGGTAGAGCGCCAGGAAATCGTGCGCGAGCACCTGGAGCGCCTGCTGCCCGCCGTGCTCGAAGCCGAGCGCCTCAAGGAGCGCGTGCGCCTGAACGGGCACTTCAAGCACCTGCTGCCGCCCCAGTTTTAGGCTCCTGGCGAGTATACAGGCAAGAATAGCAAAATCAAACTGATAAAAATCAGTTGCCTGATGTTTCTGCTCATCCCAACAGGCAAGAAATACGTAACTTGGCGTCCGCGCCCGGGTAGAGGGCGCCCCCGTTTGCTTATCTTCCCCCCAGTCAATTTCTTATGAAAAACTTTTTCTCTGCGACTAGAACTGGCCGCCGCCTGGCGCGCCTGAGCCTGGCGCTAGGGCTCCTGGCCGGCCCAACCGCGGCGCTGGCCCAAACCGCCCCTAGCCTTATCTACGGCCTTGGCACAGCCACCCAAGCTTTTGGAGGTTTTGCGGCGGGCCAGCAAGTCCTGGTGCCGCTCTATCCGGCCAATCTTTCCAATACTACGCCGCTCTACGGCACGGCCCAGGTTATTACCGGCGTCACGGCCGGCCAGCAGCTGGTGGGGATTGACGCCCGGCCCAGCACCGGGCAGCTCTACGGGCTGGGCTACAATGCCGGCACCGGGGCCACCCAGCTCTACCTGTTGAGCATGCCTACCAGCTCGACGACGAGCGTCACGGCTACGCCCATCAATGCTACGCCCATTACCCTGAACCTGCAGGACCCCAACAGCAGCCTAACCGATAATACGGCCAATACCCGCGGGCTGATTACCAACGTGGGCTTCGACTTCAACCCCCGGGCCGACCGCATTCGGGTGGTGGCTCCCAACGGCGTCAATTACCGCCTCAACCCTAACACCGGCGGCCTGGTAGCTACCGATACCAACCTGAGCTACGTCGCTGGCAATACCGTGGGCCATGCGCCCTACATCGGCACGGCGGCCTACACCAACTCGGCCACGGCCGTAGCGGGCACCACGCTCTACGATATCGACGTAACCAATACCAACGCCCTGCTCTCGATTCAGGGCCAGAATACGCCCAACGACGGGATTCTCAATCCGGTGGCGCCCGTTACGTTCCAGACCAATACCAACCCTAACTTCTTCCCGCTGACCTCGCCCACTATAGGCCTGGATGTAGACGTCTACTACGACCGCAGCAGCAGCAGCAACCTGAGCTACCTGGTGGAAGCGCGCTACTCGGACAAGGACAACAAGGATATTAACAACGGGGGCACCGGCAACCAGTTCAGCTCCAACCTGTGGGCGCTGGACCTGCAAACCGGGAAGGCCGTGGGGCGCAATATCTTCGGCCAAGTCCCCATCTTCATCTCCAATATTGCCGCCATGAACGCGCTGACGCTGGTGTGGACCGGCGCCGTCAGCTCCGACTGGCAAACGCCGGGCAACTGGTTTCCCAACCAGGTGCCGACTACTGCTGACGACGTATTCATTGCCGGCACGGGCACGCTGGTGGGCCCCGGCCTCATCGTAGCCAACCAACCCATTATCACGGCCACTACCTCGGTGGCGCGCAGCCTCACGCTGGACAACAGCGCGGTGCTCACCAGCGCCAACGGCAGCTTGCTGAGCCTGGCGGGCAACTTCATCAACAATGGCGGCTCGGTAACGGGTAGCGGCACCGGCACCCTGGCCCTGGCTGGCAGCGCCCAGCAGGATATCGGGGGTACTACCGCCACCAGCTTCTGGAACCTGCAAATCGGGGCCAACGGGGCCGCCACCAGTACGGCTGAGTCTATCCGGCGCAGCGTGGCCGTGAACGGCGGCACCCTGGCCATTGGCTCGGGCCTGAGCTTTACGCTGCTGAGCGATGCCAGCGGCACGGCCTACGTGGTGAATAATGGTGGCGGCACGGTAACGGGCACGGCCACGGTGCAGCGCTACATCACGCCCACCAACCCGGGCCTGGGCTACCGCCACTACAGCTCGCCGGTGAGCGGCAACACGGTGGCCGACTTTGCCACGAGTGGCTACTCGCCGGTGGTGAACCCAGCCTATAACTCGGCCAGCAACCCGCGCCAGACGAGCCCTTACCCCACGGTATTCTACTACGACCAGTCGCGCCTGGCCACCAGCAACGCGGCCTACGCGGTGGGCGATTTCGACAACGGTTTCCTCTCGCCCAGCGCCCTGAGCGACGCCTTGGTAACCGCCCGGGGCTACACGGTGAACATCAGCAGCGGCGCGCTGGTCGATTTTCAGGGTACGCTCAACCAGAATGCGAGCTATGCCCGGACCGGGCTGGCGCGCGGCGCCCAGACGACTGCCGGCTATCAGCTGCTCGGCAACCCCTACCCCAGCGCCCTCAATTACGACGCCCTGATTACCAACACGACGGGCATGGAAAGTGCCTTGTACGTGTATAAGAGCAGCGGGCAATACACGGGCACCTACACTACCTACGTGCCCGCCGGGCCTACCAATGGCGGGCCGGGCGTGAGCGCCAACGGCGGCACCAGCAACATTCCGGTGGCCCAGGGCTTCTTCATGCGCACCGCGGCGGGCCAGACTGGCAGCGTCACGTTTAGCACGGCAGCCCGCACCACGGCGCCCGAAACGGCGCTCTTCCAGCGCACGGCCAACACGCTCAGCACGCTGGCCCTCACGCTCAGTGGCAACGGCGTGGCCAACCAGACGCGGGTGTACTTTGACCAGCAGGCCACCCCGGCCTTCGATGCTAAGTACGATGCCCATTACCTGCCGGCCACGCACGGCCTCGACCTGGCCAGCGACATCAGCACCGAAGCCCTGGCCATCAATGGCCTCCCTGAACTGACGGGCGCTACCACGGTAGCGCTGCGCGTGCACGCCCCCACCGCTGGCACCTACACCCTGACCGTGGATGAGCTTCTCAACCTGCCCGCCGGCTACCGCGCTTACCTGCGCGATGCCAGCACCGGCACTTACACCGACCTCACCACCACGCCCAGCGTGAGCCTGACGCTGGCTCCCGGCGAGGCACCTACCGGCCGCTTCGCGCTGCTCTTCACGGCAGCCTCGCCGCTGGCTACGGCCCCGGCGGCGCTGGCTGCCCTGGCGGCGGTGTACCCCAGCCCCGCCCACGGCACGGCCACGCTGGTGCTGCCGCAGGCCCTGCGCGGCAACAGCGCCAGCACGGTGCAGCTGCTCAACGCGCTAGGCCAGGTCGTGCTGACCAAGACCGTAGCCGCTGGCAGCGGCCTCACGGTTGAGCTGCCTCTAGCGGGCATTGCGGCCGGTATCTACACGGTGCGGGCCACTACCGAGGCGGGCATCGTAGCCAAGCGCCTGGTGGTGCAATAGCGGGGCCTGGCCCTTCGGTTTGCTTCTAAAAAAGCCCCCGTCGGAAATTCCGGCGGGGGCTTTTTTTGCTTACAGCTTCAAGCTGAGCGGCGCCCTAGGAATACGTGCGTAGCTGGGCAGGCCACGAAGCGGGCGGGCGCATTTTGCACCTCGTTGGGGAAACGTTGGTTGACCGCGGAATACAAGGATGGGCCACTACGGCCCCCTGTACGCTGCCGGCGAAGCAGCCCTATTATTTCAGCACCCGCCGGCTGCCCGGCCAGAGCACCGGCAGCAAAATCATCACCGGCAGGGGCGAAATCACGAAATCGATAATGCGGCGGCCTAGCTTGTAGGCCCAGGCAATGTTGCCGCCCAGCCGGCCCCCTAGCAGCAGCAGCACGCACAAGCCCAGCAGCCCCAGGTATACCTGCGCCGCCCAGCGCGTGCGCCGGCCATCGCGCAGCAGCACGTGCAGCAGCAGCAGGCAGCCCGCCACGTACAGCAGCCCGTAGGTGGCCATGGCGGGCAGGCTGCGCGTGGTTACGAGGTGGCTGGTGCCCTGCTGCAGGCGCGCCAGCGCGCCGCCCTGCCCTAGCTGCTCAAACACGGCCTGCCAGCCCCGCGTGAGGGCCGCAAATACCGCTTCCGACTCCATGCCCACCAGAAAGAGCGCAGCGGCCAGCAGCCCGGCCAGCAGCCAGCGGCCCGGCGTGAGGGGGCGCCCGGCACTGGGAAGGTTGGGGCTCATGCGTCGGCGGCAGCGGGCAGGCCGTGGCGCCGCACCCACCACATCCAGAGCAGGCAAATGCAGCCGTACACCACGAAGCTAAAGGTATAGTGGTGGTTGAAATCGACCGACTGGTGGGCGTAGTGCTGGTTGAGGGCCAGGGCCGCTACGCGCACAATATTAAGCAGATACAGCAGCCCCATTCCCAGCGGAATAAACCACAGCTTGGGCCGCAGCGGCGCGGGAAAGGCGACGATAAAGCCCGCAAACAGCGCATAAAGCACCAGCCCGTTGCAGGGCGAGCCCACTACCACGGCGGGCCGGTTGCCCATAAACAGCACCGACGTATCGCCCCCCACCGAGGCGGCGAAGCCCAGCCCGCGCAGCAGCCCGGCGCTGGCCGCCGCAATATTGACCGAGAGCCAGTGGTCGAGCCGGCCATCGGGGCCCAGCATCCCTTCATACAAAAGCAGCCAGCCCAGGTAGAGGCCGGCTGCGATGAGTAAAAACTGCCAGCGCGGGGCTAGCTGCCCCCACCGGGAAGGGCTTGCGGATGTAACTTCTGGAAGCATAAGCACAAATATATCCGGTGCGCGCCCAGCTTCTGGCGGGTGGGGCGGCTAGGGGTGCAGGCCGCCGGGCACACCCTGCGGATACTGCTGCTGAATATCCTTTTGCAGCTCCCCAATGCGGTTGCCGGGGTTGGGGTGCGTGCTCAAAAACTCGGGCTGGCTGCCGCTGCCGCCCTTCTTATCGAGCATTTCCATCACGTTTATCATGGCCCGGGGGTCGTAGCCGGCCGGGGGCGTCAGCTGCACGGCAAACTTATCGGCCTCCAGCTCATCGTTGCGGCTGAAGCGCAGGCTCACGAGCTTGGCAATCATGGCGGCGGCGGCGGCCCGCGCCACGCTGCTGCCGGGGCTGTTGGGGTCGTAGGAGGCAATGGCGGCAGCGCCGGTCAGGCCCTGCGTAAGCTGGCTCTGGGCCACCTGCTCGGCCGAGTGCCGGCCCACCACGTGGCCCACCTCGTGGGCCAGCACGCCGGCTAGCTGGGCTTCGCTGGTGAGGTTCTTGAGCAAGCCCTGGGTGATGAATACCTGCCCGCCGGGCAGGGCAAACGCGTTGATGGTCTGGTCGTCGGCCAGCAGGTGAAAGCGGTACTGGTACTGCGTTTTCTGGGCCAGGTTATTGGCCTGCACAATGCGCTGGCCCACCTGCTGCACGGCGGCCGTGGCGCGGGCGTCCCGGCTTTCGCCGCCGTACTGCTGCGCCATTTCGGGGGCTGCCTGCACGCCCAGGGCTATTTCCTGGCTGGCCGACATGTTCACGTGCTGGCTTTCGCCGGTGACGGGGTTTTTGGAGGTGTTGAAAAAGTAGCCCAGCAGCGTAACGGCTGCGATAACAAGGCCAATGATGACGCGAAAATTCAGGCGCATGGTCAGAGTAAAAGAAGAGTGAGTGAGCTGCCGGCCCCACCGGGCGGGTGCGGCCGAACGGGGCTTGTAACGGCCCCGCGCAAGCTAGGTTATGCCCCGGGCCCAGCGCCGGGCCCGGGGGCGAGTCCGCGCTTGGCCCTAGCTTCGCCGGGCCGGCCGGGCTTTGCGCCGTTGGGTCCGGCCTTTTTCCTTATGCCAATACCTTCTCTTCTTCGTGGGCCGGCCCGGCTGATGCTGGCCGCGCCCCTGTTGCTGGCCGGCTGCGGCCACGCCCTGCCCGATATTCCGGGCTTTGCCGCCCCCACCTGGCGGGCCGACCGCTACGCCTGCGCCGGGCGCCGGGCGGCCCTGCTGCCCCCGCTGCTGGCCGCCCGCCCGCGCCTCTACGAGGCCCGCGCCGACGATGTAACCGCCCTGCTCGGCCCCCCCGATGAGGAGGAGCTGATGGCCAATACCGAGAAGGCCTACCACTACTACCTGCGGCCCGGCCCGCAGTGCGGCCCCCGCCGCCCCCGCAGCGCCGGCCCCCGCCTGAGCTTGCACTTTGGCCCCCTGGGTACCGTGACGGAGGTGCAGGCCGACCCGCTGCCCTAGCGCAAAAAGCCCGGCGAGCGGGGGCTCGTCGGGCTTTTATAGTCATTCTGGTTCCGAGGGCTGGGCTAGCCGTTGCCGCCCGAGAGGGCCGGCTGGCTTTCCTCCTGCTGCAGCTGCGCCAGCTGCGAGGGCGATAAGATGCGGCCGCACTCCTGCTCGTACTGCGCTTGCAGCTCGGCCAGCTGGCTGCTGCGGGCCGACAAATCGCTCTTGGTAGCCTGCTCAATCTCGCGCTGGCGGGTTTGGCGGGTGCGGTTCAGGGTCAGGAGCCGCACAAACTGGCCTTCGTTGAGTTGTAGGCGGGTGCTCATCTCGCGGGTTTGCTCGGTGGGCGTTTGGGGGGCGGGGGTCTGCGCTTGGGTCGTTGCGGCCAGCAGCAGGGCTAGCGACAAGAGGCGGAAAGAAGCTGTGTTCATAGAGGGTGTAGAAAGAATATCCAGTAGGGTCTTGGAATTCTACCAGATTACAGCCCCAACCTACGCACGCCCACCGATAGTTCCGGTACAGCTTAACTTTTCCTGCCCCGGTGCCCGTCCTACCTTCGCGGCCCGTTTTGCTTCTCTATGCTTACCTGCTTCGCCCCCGACCTGCGTCCCGACCAGCCCACCTACACACTCTCCGAGGAGGAAAGCAAGCACGCCGTGCGCGTGCTGCGCCTCGGCCCCGGCGCCCCCGTGCTGCTCGTCGATGGCCGCGGCACCCTGGCCAGCACCGTCGTGGAGGACGCTAACCCCAAGCGCTGCACCCTGCGCCTCACCGGCCAGGAGTTCATTGCGCCGCGCGCCACCTACACTCACGTGGCCGTGGCTCCCACCAAAAACCTCGACCGCATGGAGTGGCTCATCGAAAAGGCCGTGGAAGTCGGCATCGAGCGCCTCAGCTTCCTGCGCTGCGCCCGCTCCGAGCGCCGCGACCTCAAGCTGGAGCGCCTGGAGAAAATCGCCGTCAGCGCCCTCAAGCAAAGCGGCCAGGCCTACCTGCCGCAGCTCGACGAGTTAACCGACTTCGACAAATTCCTGGCCGAAATCGACCCTAGCACCACCTTCATCGCCCACCTCGAAGCCGGCGAGCGCACGGCGCTGGCCCAGGTTATCGGGGCCGCGCCGCGCTGCTGCGTGCTCATCGGCCCCGAGGGCGACTTCTCCCCCACCGAAATCGAGTTGGCGCTGGGCCGGGGCGTGCGGCCCGTCACGCTCGGCAACTCGCGCCTGCGCACCGAAACGGCCGCGCTGGCCGCCGTGTTTACGGCACAGGTAGTGCGGGAGCTTTAGCCGATACAATAAATTTTGTTGGTTGATAGTCAATAAAATTTACCGACACAAAATCACTAGCGTCACTAATACCGAAAAAGGATATTCCCCATTTTATTGGCTGTTGTTTACAGTCCGGGATTACTAGATAAGCAGGCCAGAACTCTTGCTCAAAATTAAGTATTTTGAACCCTGGCTCTCTATTCCGAACTTCTATTTCAATCCCTGGAATTATTGTCTTCACAAGCAGCAAGTAATCTCTTTCCAGCTGCTTTATAAACTTATCCTGCTGCTGCGTTAAGTCACCACTTGTTCCCTGGGCAGATAATCCAATCACCACGCTAGGGCTAGACTTAAAGTAATAGGGACGTTCGACATAGTTTTCCAATGCGTCATCGGTCTTTTCGCCAAAGATAAAGCTCCAGAATCCCATTGCCTTTTTATAAGTAGTTGTGCAATAGTAACGCACAGCTCAACATCACCTTGACTTAAAACCGTCATGCTGAGCTTGCCGAAGCATCTTGCCCGCGCCGCTAGGGTTACAAATCCCAACGAACCAGGCAAGATGCTTCGGCAAGCTCAGCATGACAGGCGGGCTACTCCTTCTTCTCCTGCCGCTTCTTCACGCGCCAGGGAGCATTTTTCTCCCAATCGCCGGCCATGATGCAGCCGTAGGGCCGAATCTCGTCCACGGTGCGGGCTAGCCGGAACTCGGCAATCTGCTGCTGCACCTGGGCGGCGTTTTTGTAGGCGCTGGGCAGCTCCGAAATGTCGATTTCGTCGAAGAAAAAGCGGGCGTCGATGCCCCGCGTTTCCTCGTCGAACCACTGCTGCTGGGTTTTGCCCACCTTGCTGTACTTGTGGCGGGTGCGGCTGAGGTTGCGGCCCGCGCCGTGCGGGGCAAAGCCCAGATTGTTGGCGGTAGTTTCGCCCTCCACGATGAGAATCGGCTCGGCCATATTCAGTGGAATAATGCGCGGGCCAGTGATGTCGGGTATAAACTGCGGGTCGAGCGGCGTGGCGCCCTTGGCGTGGTAATACAAATCGCCGGCCCGAAACACGAAGTTGTGCTCGTTCCAGCAGCGCTGCTGCACCGGCGCTTGCAGGCGCTGGGCCACGTCGTCGTGCAGGCAGAGGTGATTGAGCTTGGTCCACTGGCGCACGAGTTGGAGCGCCGCCCAGTAGGCTTCGCCCTCGGGCGAGTCGGCGGGCAGCCAGGCATTGGCCGGGGCAGTTTCAGGCGAAAGCTGCTGGCGGAAGCGTTCGGCCACCTTCATGCCCTCGGTGTAGAGGCGCGCGCCCACGCCCCGCGAGCCGTGGTGCGTCACGAGCACCGTGTCGCCGGTGGCGGCCGAGGTGCCCACGTACAAAAAGTGGTTGCCGTCGCCCTGCGTGCCCAAGTGCTCCTGCGCCAGGCTCAGGGTTTTCTCGGAATTCAGAAACGGGTTGGCGGCAAACTCGGCCCGCAGCGCGGCGGGCAGCGCGTACTGGCGCTCGGGCAGCCGCCCGCCCGGCCCGAAGTGCGTCACCTGCTGGGCCACGTCGAGCACCGTTTTGGGGTCGAGGCGGCCCAGGTTGGTCAGCATCACTGAGCAGCAGATGTCGGCCGAGTGCATGCCGGGGTGAATGGCCTGGCGCGCCACCACCACGCCGCCCACCGGGATGGTGCCCACCGGCCCGGCCGGGCAGGCATCGGGCATCACGGCGCCCGTCACCACGGTGGGCGTGCGCATGAGCTGCTGCATCGAGAGCCGCACGGCGTCGATGTTTTGCTGCTCCACGGCCGTTTCGGCCCGGATATTCTCGAAGTACGGCAGCGGCGCGGGCCGCAGCAGCAGCTCGGCCGGCGGCTTCACGGTGTCGAGGTAGGCTAGCCGGGCCGCGCCTTCCAGCCCGTGGGCGTTGATGTGCGCCAGGGCGTCTTTAAACCATTTGCCCGATTTGAAGCCGAGGTCGAGGAGGTCTTTGCCGGTGGTCATGAGTAATATTTAATAAACGTTTCCCCCGCTAGTTCTTTAAAGTAAAAAACTTCAAAGGTGATGCGAGCTAGCATACGCTGGATTGCCTGAACGTCTGCTAAAGTCGAATACGGCGCAAATAGCATCAGCTTATCATCATTGTCACACAGTTTAAATCCCAGCCGAGTAAGGGCTTTGATTTGTCGCTTCTCTAGCGTGTACGCCTGCTTATGGCGGTGAACCTCCGGAATTGTCAGCATAAGTGTTTTCCGAACCAGCCGGATGTAGCAGCTAAGGCGCTGTGAATCCTGAAATACTAATACAAAACTTGTGATTTCTCCGGCCAGCATCTTGTTCAAAACATCGCGCACAGTGTGGCTAGCTGGTTGTTTGAGCGTAGAAGCCCGATTCAACTCGGCTAGGTTTTCTTTTTCTTCAGCTAAGCACTCCGCGAGGTAGCGCCGCATGTATTCTTCCGCGCTGTTTATTTGTTCTTCCAGGAATTTAATCGATTGTCCCAGATACTCTTTTTCGTCGTATCCGCTATGCTGAAGGTTGTATAGCGTTTGCATTTGCTGGTTGACCCCGGCTATAGCTTTGAAAAATAAATGTGCTTTTCCGTAATCCATCTCGGCTACGCACTCTTCCATTTCAGCAGTGAGGCTAGCGCGCTCCGCCTCGTAGGCAGCCAGCAGCTGTTTGAGTTTCTTACTCATTAGACACAAGTAGGCTTAGCAAGAAGTCTGGCATGGCTGAACCACCATTTTCGGCAAGGTGTCTTTGCTTTAGCTGGTAGCTTTGGTTTCTGCCCAAGCTTTTTTGCAAACTTAATTAGCAATAGCAGGAAAATATGAGATTCAGCACATCGTCATGCTAAAAATATTATCAATTGCCGCTAGCCTCCTGCTCACTACCACGGCCGCCGTGCCGCCCGCCGCGCCCAGCTACCAAATCGCCAAGCTGCACTACGGCGGCGGGGGCGACTGGTACGCCAACAAAACGAGCCTGCCCAACCTCATCGGCTTCTGCAACCAGGCGCTGCACACCAACATCGCCCCCGACGAGGCCACCGTGGAGCTTGACGCGCCCGAGCTGCCCAGCTACCCCTTCCTGCACATGACCGGCCACGGCAACGTGAGCTTCACTCAGGCCGAGGCCCAGAACCTGCGTAAGTACCTGGTGGGCGGCGGCTTCCTGCACATCGACGACAACTACGGGCTCGACAAGTTTATCCGCCCCGAGATGAAGAAGGTCTTCCCCGAGCTGGAATTTGTGGAGCTGCCCTTCTCCCACCCCATCTACCACCAGAAGTATCAGTTCCCCAGAGGCTTGCCCAAGGTGCACGAGCACGATGGCAAGCGCCCGCAGGGCTTCGGCCTCGTGTATAAAGGCCGGCTGGTGTGCTTCTATACCTACGAGTGCGACCTCGGCAACGGCTGGGAAGACGTGGGCACCTACCCCGAAGACACCCCCGCCGTGCACGATGCGGCCCTGCGCATGGGCGCCAACTTGGTGGCCTACGCCCTCACGCAGGACTAATTTCTTACCTAAGAAATTAGTCCGTCATGCTGAGCTTGCCGAAGCATCTTGCCCGCGCCGTTGGATTAGTAACCTAACGATGCAGGCAAGATGCTTCGGCAAGCTCAGCATGACGGACGTTTTATGGGAGTACCAGGCCGGCCCTAGCGCACGCCCTGCGCTGGGAAGCGGCCTTTCTTGGTGCGGTAGAAGGCTTTGATTTCCTCCAAATCCTTCTCGTAATCGCCGGTGGGCCAGAAAACCGGGCCCACGCCCGCCTCGCGCTTCGAGTAGTCGAGGAACCCTAGCACGATGGGTACGCCCGCCTCCAGAGCGGCGTAGTAGAAGCCTTTGCGCCACTTGGGCTGGTAGGCGCGGGTGCCTTCGGGCGTAATGAGGATAACCAGCTCTTTGTACTGCTTGAAAAGCTGCACCATGCCATCGACGAGGCTGTTGTTGCGGCTGCGGTTCACGGGCAGGGCGCCGATGGCCTTCACGAGCCACCCTAGCAGCGGGTTTTCGGTCCACTCGCTTTTTACGGTGAAGCGCACGTCCACGTCCATGATATAGAAGGCGGCGCGGGCCATGATGAGGTCCCAGTTGCTGGTGTGCGGAGCCGCAATCATCATGCACTTCTTGATTTCGGGCGGAATCTGGCCGGTTTGCTTCCAGCCGGCCACGCCGAAAATTGCCTTAGCGATGTAGTACCAGAACGTAGAGGTTTTGCGCGCAGCCATAGAACGAAAAAGGGCGGAAAGAACCGCAAAGCTAGCCAAAAAGCTGAGCCCGCGCCTAGCCCGCCGCGCCCGGCAACGGCGGCCCCAGCCACCATTTTTGCGCCGCCGCGGAGCTTACAGCCGCCCTGAAGCCGTGGCTTTCTAACGGCAGCAGCAACCCGGCAGCTTATGCTGGCAGCGCGAGCTGAATACAACCGGGGGTTTAGGTTGCCTGCCGAAAGGCCAGCGGCGTGGTGCCGGTGTGCTGCTTGAAAAAGCGGTGGAAGTACGTAGCGTACTCAAACCCAAGGCGGTCGGCAATGTCGCCCACGCTCCAATCGGTGTGGTGCAGCAGCAGCTTGGCCTCGCTGGTGAGGCGCTCGGCAATTTGGGCCGTGGTGGGCCGGCCGGTCACTTCCTTCACCGCGCGGTTCAGGCTGTTGACGTGGATAGCCAAGCGGTCGGCAAAGTCCTGGGCGTTTTTCAGCAGCGGCTCGTGGTAGGGCCTAGTCACCGGAAACTGAATCTCCAGCAGGCTCATAAACAGATTGGTAACGCGCTCGGCCGCGTTGGTGGCCACGGCCGGGTACGGGCGGGCCGGCTGCAGGCGGGCCGCCTCGTGCACCAGCAGAGAAAGCTGGTTGCGCAGCAGGTCGTCCTTGTGCGCGTAGTCGCTGGCAAAATCCCGGCGCATGCGGCCACACAGCTCGCCCAAATAGCGCAGCTGCTCGTCGCTGAGGTAGTATACCGGATTGCCATCTACCCGGTACAGCACGGATTCCTTGAGGCTGACGCCGCGCATGGCCGACTGCAAAAAGGGCTCCGTAAACGCGCAAATAAACCCCTCCTGCGCGCCCGCGCCCTCAATGGACTCCCACGCAAACGGCACCAGCCGGTTGGTGAACACCAGCGCGGGCCGGTCGATGGCGTAGCTGCGGGTGGCGTAGTGCAGCTCGTTGGCCCCGCGCACCACCAGCACGCACTTAAACACGTCGCGCCGGTCGTACTGCCCCAGGCCGCAGGCGGCCTCCTGCATGGTTAGCACGGTTATTTCTCCGCCGGCCGGGGAGGCGAGCGGCACAATATCGGCGGGCGGCGGGGCCGCACTGGTTTTAGTCATGGCAGGCAGTGATGTTGGGGGCGGCCGCTAGCCCCGGGCAGCAACCGTTGGTTGAAGCTAGCGGCCGCGGGCCACATGCGCGCTCCGCTAGTCGGGCGCCTGGCTGCCCGGGCCAGTAGCCGGCTCATCATAGGCGAGCGAGCCAGACAGCTCCCGATGCGCGTCAATATCCTGCTTAAGCTCGGCTAGCACCTGCTCGGCGGTGCTGATGGCATCGGCCCCGGCCAGAAAGCGGCGGGGCGGCTTTTCCTGGCCGGAGATGGTGAGCAGGGCCCGGGCGAGCCTGGCCGGGTCGCCGGCCTGCTGGCCATTGTAGCCCTTCCAGAATTGCTCCTGGGCTTCGCGGCGCCCATCGTAGTCGGCAAGCGGGTGCGCGGCGAAATTCGTAGACTCCTCAGTGAGCAGCTCGGTGCGAAAGAAGCCCGGATTGACCGTGATGGCCTCAATGCCAAACGGGGCCACTTCGACCCGTAGCGAGCGCATCCAGCCTTCCAGGCCAAACTTCGAGGCCGCGTAGGCCGCCCCAAACTCAAACCCCACCAGGCCCGCCGTCGAAGAAATAGTGATAACCTGCCCGGCCCGCTGCCGGCGCAGCACCGGCAGCACCGCCCGGGTCACGTTCATGGGCCCGATGAGGCTAGTGGCCAATTGCTTATCTATCTGCGCCGGGCTCAGCTCCTCGAAGAAGCCGGCGTAGAAATTGGCGGCGTTATTTACCAGCACATCAATGCGGCCAAACCGGCCCAGCGCTTCGCGCACGGCGGCTTCGGCCTCGGCGGGCTGCGTTATATCGAGGGTAAGTACCAGCAGGTCGGCGGCGGGGCCAATGGCCCGGGCTACTTTCTCCTTGTTGCGGCCGGTGGCCACCACCGCGTGGCCGGCGGCCAGGGCCGCCCGCACAATATAGAGGCCCAGCCCCCGGCCGGCGCCGGTAATAAACCATACTTTTTTGTCTGCCATGATGTTGCTTTCGGGGGCTGAAAAGCCCGATAAGGTGAAGGGTTTGCGCCGCAAGCCAGCGGTGGCTTGCGGCGCAACAAAGGTCCTCCAGCCCCTAGCCGGCCAAAAACAGGAATCAAACAGCTTTGTGCACAAATCAAACAGCCGCCGCAACGGTGGTTAGTTCGCTGCCAACAAGGCCCGCAACGCCGCTTCCTGCCCTAGCGTGTAGCGGTAGCCCACCTCAAATAGTTCGTCGGCCTTGCGGAAGTCGAGCGGGCGGTACTGGCGCAGCGCGGGCGGCTCCAGCAGCAAGGCACACTGGGTTTTGCGGGTGGCCACGTTGGCACTGAGCGCGATTTGCAGGGTGCGCTCGACCACCCGGCGCAGGTTGGGCAGCCGGCCCTCGCGGTTGATGGGGTTGCAGTGCACGCCCACGATGGGCATCCCCAGCGGCAGCAGCGGCTCGACGGGCAGGTTGTTGAGCAGGCCGCCATCTACGAGCTGCCGCCCCTGGTACTCGATGGGCCGGTACACGATGGGCACCGCCGCCGAGCCCAGCAGCGGCAGCAGCAGCGGCCCCTGGCTGAAATACACCGATTCGGCGGCTTCGAGGTCGGTAGCCACCAGGGTAAGGGGCAGCCGCAGGTCTTCGAAGCGCAGGCCCACGCCCAGGTGGCGCTCCAGCAGCTGCCCCACCGCATCGAGCCCCAACAGCCCCTGCCGCCCAAACACGGGCCGCGTGAGGCGCGGAATACTCGTGGTTTGCAGCAGCCGCAGCACTTCGCGCGGGGCAAAGCCCGCCGCGTAAAACGTGCTGGCGATGGCCCCCGAGCTAGCCCCCGCCAGCGCCCCCACCGGCAGCCCCAGCTCGTCGAGCGCGGCCAGCACGCCCAAATGCGCAATGCCCCGCGCCCCCCCGCCCGACAGGGCGAGCGACAAGGCAACGGGAGCAGCAGCAACGGCGGCGGGCGGCATCAGCACGGGGCGTTCACTTCCTATAAGTCGCTGATACGCAGCGTTTCGCTCAGGCGCACACCCTTTTCGGTGAGCTGCACGGTGCAGGCCTCGTGCGCGGCATCGTGTTCGAGCAGCAGCACCCAGTTTTCTTCGGCGGCGCGGCGCAGCACGGCCTCCTTCTCCCCTAGCGTAAGCAGCGGGCGCACGTCGTAGCTCATCACGTAGGGCAACGGGATGTGGGCCGTACTAGGCAGCAAATCAGCCATGTAGGCCAGGGTGCGGCCCTTGTAGCGCAGCACCGGCACCATCATTTTTTCGGTGTGGCCGTCGGCATAAATAATCTCGCTGAACTGCGGCAGCGCATCGGGCACGCCCTGGCTAGGGTCGATAAACCGGAGCTGCCCGCTCTCCTGAATGGGCAGGATGTTTTCGGCCAGAAAGCTGGCCTTTTCGCGGGCGTTGGGCTTAGTGGCCCAGGCCCAGTGCGCCTCGTTGCTCCAATAGGTAGCGTTGGCGAAGGCCGTTTGCAGCGCGCCATCGGGCCGGCGCACCACCGAGCCGCCGCAGTGGTCGAAGTGCAGGTGCGTGAGCAGCACGTCCGTAACATCGGAACTCGTAAAGCCCAGCTTCTGCAAGGATTTTTCGAGCGTGTCGTCGCCGTGCAGGTAGAAGTGCCCCCGGAATTTCTCGCCCTGCTTCTCGCCAATGCCATTGTCTACGAGCACCAGCCGGTTGCCGTCCTCAATGAGCAGGCAGCGCATGGCCCAGGTGCACATGTTATTGGCGTCGGGCGGCACCAGCTTTTGCCACATGGCCTTGGGCACCACACCGAACATGGCACCGCCGTCGAGCTTAAACAGGCCGGTATCTATCGGATGAACGGTCATGAAATCAAGTAAAAATTAAAAGTGAAAAATTAAAAACGGCGGCGGCGTGCCTGGCAGGCCAGCCACCAGCTTTTAATTGATAGTTTCATTTTTAATTCTATTCCACCACCACGCCCATGGCCGAAAACTTGTCGATGCGCTGGGCAATGCGGTCCTCGGGCGAGAGGGCGGCCAGCTCTTGCAGCGTGGCGAGCAGCGTTTCCTTAAGGGTGGCTATCATCTGGGCCGGGTCGGTGTGGGCCCCGCCCAGCGGCTCCCGAATAATGCCGTCGATGAGGCCCGCGCCCTGCATGTCGGTAGCCGTGAGCTTG
This sequence comes from Hymenobacter cheonanensis, assembly GCF_030581075.1. Lineage (GTDB taxonomy): Bacteria > Bacteroidota > Bacteroidia > Cytophagales > Hymenobacteraceae > Hymenobacter. Next base: position 1,340 of record NZ_JAUQSW010000006.1, on the reverse strand, counting down.
AGGGCCTCGGCGGCCTGCTCTTTATAGTCCCACGAGCGCCACAGAATGCTGCTGCACGACTCGGGCGCAATCACTGAGTACCAGGTATTTTCGAGCATCAGCACGCGGTCGCCGATGGCAATGCCCAGCGCCCCGCCGCTAGCCCCCTCGCCGATGATGATGCACACCACGGGCACCTTCAGCATAAACATTTCGCGCAGGTTGTGGGCAATGGCCTCGCCCTGCCCGCGCTCCTCGGCCTCCAGGCCCGGAAACGCGCCGGGCGTGTCGATAAGCGCCACCACGGGCACGTTAAATTTTTCAGCCATCTTCATCAGGCGCAGCGCCTTGCGGTAGCCTTCGGGGTTGGGCATACCGAAGTTGCGAAACTGCCGCTGCTTGGTATTGCGCCCCTTTTGCTGGCCAATGAAGAGCACCGGCTGGCCTTCTAGTTCGGCCAGGCCGCCCACCATGGCCTTGTCGTCGCCCACGGTGCGGTCGCCGTGCAGCTCCACAAATTTCTCGGTCATGCCCTCGATATAATCCAGGGTGTAGGGCCGCTCGGGGTGGCGCGAGAGCTGCACGCGCTGCCAGCGCGTGAGGTTGGCGTAGGTTTCCTCTTTGAGGGTATTGATTTTGGCTTCTAGCGCCGCAACGGCCTCGGTTACTTCAACGTCGCTGTCCTGCGCGAGCTGTTGCATCTGGCGCAGCTTGTCTTCGAGGGCCGCAATGGGTTGTTCAAAATCGAGCAGCATAAATCTGGGTTGAGATTCCCGTTTTCCAGGAAAAAATGGGTGAGCACCACCAAAAAGCGTCCGGCCGATTGCCGTTTACTTCTGGCGGCACCAAAAGTCGGACGGCAAAGGTAAACCAAAGCACGCCTGCGGACTTTTCTAAAATTAATCAGCCTGAGAAACAACTGACAACGTGTGCCAGCGCGCCAATTAGCCGTTTTTTTGGTTCCCTTGCTTGTAGCGCGCCTTTTTCGGGTTCTACCTTTGCAGCACCAAAGCGAAAAACGGCAACGGATTTCGGAGTTGGTAAACGGTTTGGTAGTTCAGTTGGTTAGAATGCCGCCCTGTCACGGCGGAGGTCGCGGGTTCGAGTCCCGTCCAGACCGCAACCGTCTAAAAAGGCCCTTTCTGCGCGCAGAAAGGGCCTTTTTGTTTTGGCAGCCCGGCTAGCCCATTAGTTCCCGGCCAGGCGCTTTTTTTTGAGCTTGGCTTGCAAAAGCCATTTTTTTAGTATTACCTTTGCAGCACCAAAGCGGAAAACGGCAACGGTTTTCGGAGTTGGTAAACGGTTTGGTAGTTCAGTTGGTTAGAATGCCGCCCTGTCACGGCGGAGGTCGCGGGTTCGAG
>NZ_JAUQSW010000005.1 GCF_030581075.1 Hymenobacter cheonanensis | reverse complement strand
TTGCTTCGTCGTGCCCCTTCGCAATGACAGACGCTCCGTAACTTTCTTACAATCTATACCTTACAGCCCATAGCTCACCGTGAGGTAGTACAGCCCGCCCAAGCTAGGGCCACCGAGGTAAGTCACGTAGTAGTTATTCAGCACATTGCTAGCCCCCAGCTTGAAACGCACCTGGGCCTCGGGCACGTAGTAGCTCAGCTGCGCATCGAGCGAGCTGAAGGCGGGCACGCTGCCATTGACAAGGAAGGTTTGGGAATAGTAGCTGACTTGGTGGCGGAAATTGAGCCCGAAGCCAAAGTTGCGGTAGGCGTTTTCGTTGGCCAAGCTCAGGTTATAAATCCACTGCGGAGTGTTGAAGCCGTCTTCGAGACCGTCGCCGTTTTCGGTACGGTCGAGGCGGGTGTAGGTAGCATTGGCACCGGCCAGGTAGCCCTTGGCAATGTTGTAGCGCAGGCCGGCCGAGCCGCCGTAGTTGTACACCTGGCTCTGCGAGTTGGTCCAGAGGCGGTAGCGGGCCTGGCCGGTGGTGGTGCCGCCAGTCGGTATTGATGTGGTATTCAGTGCCGTAGCAACGGTATTGAGGTCGGTGCCGGTATTCAGGGCCACGCCGTTGGTGGTCTGCGGCACGTAGGCCTCTACCTGGGCAATAAAGTCGCGGTACGAGTTGTAGTAGAAATCCACATCGACCAGCAGCCGGCCGCTAGGGCCAAAGGCCGCCTTGTAGCCGGCTTCGAGCGAGCGGATGTACTCGGGCTTGATGTAGGTGTAGGGGTTTTTCACCAGCAGGTTTTGGTTGGCCGCAATGGCTTGGGCGCGGGTCTGGGCCGGCGTGCCGTTGATGCCGGCCGTCACGGCCGCGTTGAAGCGGTCGATGCTGCTGCGCAGGTAGCTGTTCTCAAACACGCCGTCGCTCATCACGCGCAGGCCGCCGATACGCTTTACCTGGCCGCTGTTCACATTGGAAAAACCCTCGAACAGGCTCGGGAAGCGGTAGCCGCTCTGGTAGCTGAGGCGGAAATTCTGGCGCTGCGTGGGCGAGAAAACGGCCGTGAAGCGCGGGTTGAATTTCACGTCGAAGTAATCGTTTTTATCCACCCGCAGCGTGGCCGTGAGGCGCAGCTTCTCCCCTAGCAGCCGCCCACCGGCCTGCACGAAGCCGCCGGTTTTGGAGTACGTCAGGTTATCGTTAAGGGGGTCTTTGCCGGGGTTGGGGTTGATGAAGTAGTTGCCATCGGGCACCACGATGTAGGTGCGGTGGTCGGCGCCGGCCAGCAGGTCGAGGCCAGCGGGCAGGCCGGTGCCGCCGCGCCGCAGGGCCTCGGCCAGGTTCACCTGGGCCTCGGCGTGGGCCAGGTTGGCGCGCACGCGCAGGGCCGCGCCCACATCCCAGTTGTTGATGTCCTGGAGCTGGCTCAGGCGCTGGTTGAAGGCATCGGTGCCGGGCTGGAGGCGGCCGGCGTCGGCGGCCAGGCGGGCGGCACGGTGGGCATCGGCCACGCCGGAGCCGCGGCCGGTGGCGGCGTTCCAGGCGGTGGTGTAGTCGCTATACCACTGAGTATCGGGCTTGTAGCTGCGGTCGATGTTCTCGCCCATCGAGCGCAGGTTGTAGCTCTTGCCGGTATTTTCTTCCGTGAAATAGGCCCTGGCCTGCACCACCGGCGAGGTGAATGTGAGCGCATGCTGCTGCAATAAATAGTCTTGCAACCGGAAGCGGTTCGAGCGCTGGTACACGTTGTCGAAGCTGGCCACGCGGTAGGTGTAGGCCAGCTCGGTGCCGGGCCGGAAGCGGTAGTGCAGCGCGCCATCGGCCTTGAGCACCCTCACGTTGTAGTCCACGAGGTCGCGCTCGTCGTAGCCGGTACGGGCCACCTGGTAGCTCTTGCCCCCTAGCGTAATGTTGCGGCGGTCCGACGACTCGTTGCCGTAGCGGCTCACCTGGTCCTGGGCCGGGTTATCAGCCCCGAACAGGCCCGTCGTGGCGTTGCCGGTGGGGTTGATGTCGGTCTGGTCATTGGCAATCCAGTCGTAGGCCCGCAGGTAGCTGACGTTCAGCTTGAAAGCCAGCTTATCGGCCACCAGCACCTTCGCGTAGCGCACGCTGGTTTCCGAATAGCTTTTAATCGGCGAGCCGTCCTCGCCAAACGTCTTCACGTTCGGGTCGTTCACGTGGTTGACGCCCGTTTGCTGGCGCACGCTCAGGCCCTCCGAATTGAACGGATTCTTGGTCTGGAAATTCGCTAGCCCGTTGATAGCGTTCAGGCCGTAGAGCGCGGCGGCCGTGCCGGGCACCAGCTCCACGTTTTGGATATCAAGGTCGCTAGGCCCCAGCACGTTGCCAATGGGCCCGCCGATGTGCGGCGCCTGGTTATCCACGCCATCCACGAGCTGGGCAAAGCGCACGTTGGTGGTGTTGGTGAAGCCGCGCGCGTTAATCACCTTAAAGCCAATGCTAGGCGTAATCACCTGCACGCCCTTCAGGTTGTCGATGGCGTCGAAAAACGTGGGCGCGGGCGAGAGCCGGATGGCGCGGGCGTTGAGCTTTTCTACCGTCACCGGCGATTGCAAGAAGCTTTCCTCGACCCGCGAGGCCGACACCACCACCTCGTTGAGGTCAGTGTGCAGGGTGTCTTGCGGCGTGGGGCGGCGCGGCGGCTTGGTAGTTTGGGCCGCAGCGGCTTGGGCAAGGGCTAGCGCTGAGGCGCACGCCACCGAGCCGCGCAAGATGCGTAGCTTGTTTTTCATCTAAAATCTTTAAAGAGAGACTATTGCTTATTGCACCTTCACCACGCGTAGGGCCGTAACCTGGCGCACCCAGCGGGCGGGCTTTTTCTCCAGGGGCACAATGAGCTGGTAGGGACCGTCGTGGGCGGGCAGGGGCTGGCCGTCGCGCAGGTCGGCGAGCAGGATGGTTTGGGGCGAGAAATCGGCGTCGATTTCGGGCAGCGCAAACACGGCCTGGTAGCCGTCGGCGGCGCTGGCCAGCACGGCCTCGGCCAGCACGGGGCCGTGGATGGCCTTGCCCTCGGGCGCGCCGGCCAGGTGCAGCACATCGCGCAGGGCTACGCCCCGGTACACGTGCTTTTTGCCGTCTTTGTCGGTGGTAGCCTGCTCGCGGTGGGGCAGGGCCGCGATTTCGGCGGCGCTGAGCGTGCGCGGGGTGGCCACCAGGCCTTCGAGGCGCAGGGTAGCAGCAGCTGCCGATGGCGCGTTCTGCGCATAAGCTATTGGCCCATTGAGGCTAGTGCCCGCCAGCACCAGGGCAGCTGCGGCCAGGTGCCGGCAGCCGGCAGAAAGAAGTAGCATGTGTGGAAATAGAAGAATCCGTTATGTTTGGGCGAATATAACGGTGAGCGCAGCCGATTGTTTCCACTTTTTTCTTAAGCTTATTGATACAGTCGAGCTGTCTCGTCGGCCAGGAACTGCGCGAAGCGCGTCTGCATAGCCCGGAACTCGGCCACGGCCTGCGCGCCGGCTTCGGTGAGACTGGCGCCGCCGCCGTGGGCCCCGCCGACATGGGCGCCCACCAGGGGCTGCCGGGCCTGCGCATTCATGGAACTCACTAAATCCCAGGCTTTTTTATAAGACATCCCCATTTCCTTGGCCGCCTTCGAAATGGAGCCGGTAGCCTGAATGCGCTCCAGCAATTCCAGCCGGCCAATGCCGAGAAAGCGGTCGGTGGGCCCTTCTATCCAGAGGCGGCCGCTGACGCGAAAGACCTGGTTTTCGGCAAAAAGCTCGTGCATAACACTCAATAAAAAGGTAGCAATACGCAGCATCCGGGCCGCCCGCTAAAAGTAGGGCCTGCACCGCGCCCAGGCCACTGGCGTAACCTTTCGGCGGCTTTTGGCTTAAAGTAGCTAGAAAAAACAAGCCGATTACCGGCCACCCTATTGCTAGCTATGGATTTTGATGTGTTGATTGTGGGCGCGGGCAGCGCCGGGCTGAGCGCAGCCCTCACGCTAGGCCGCTGCCGCCGCCGCGTGCTGCTGGCCGATGGCGGCGCGCCACGCAATGCGCCTTCACCCGCCGTGCACGGCTTTCTCACGCGCGATGGCGTGCGCCCGGCCAAGCTCCTTGACCTGGGCCGGGCGCAGCTAGCCCCCTACCCCACCGTGGAGGTGCGCGAGCTGAAAATCAACAAGCTGCACAAGCTTGCCCACGGCTTTCGGGCCGAAGGCAGCACCGGCCAGGGCCACGCCTGGGCGGGCACGGCTAGCCGGGTCATTCTGGCTACCGGCGTGCAAGACGTGCTGCCCGCGCTGCCGGGTTTCCGCGAGCTGTGGGGCACGGGCGTGCTGCACTGCCCCTACTGCCACGGCTACGAGGTGCGCGACCAGCCGCTGGCCGTGTATGGTCGCGGCAAGGCGGCCGTGGGGCTAGCGCTGCTGCTCACCAACTGGAGCAATGATATTGTGGTGGTGACCGACGGCCCCGGCCACCTCAGCGACTATGGCCGGCAGCGGTTGCGCCAGCACCACATTGGGGTGCGCCAAGAGCCAGTGAAGGGCCTGGTAGGCGGCCCCGATGGCCTGCTGCGCTGCGTAGAGTTTGAAGATGGCACCTACCTCGAGCGCAAGGCCCTTTTTCTGCACGCGCCGCAGGAGCAGCGCAGCGCCCTGGCCGCCGAAACCGGCGCGCTCATTACCAGCACCGGCGCGGTGTGGGTCGATAAAAACTCACAAACCACCATTCCGGGCCTCTACGCGGCCGGCGACACCACGCCTGGCCAGCAGCAGGCCCTGATAGCCGCCGCCGAAGGCAACAAAGCCGCCATCTGCCTCAACGAAGCGCTGACTAAAGAGCAATGCGCGTAAGCGCATCTGCCCGTCATGCTGAGCTTGTCGAAGCATCTTGCCCGCTTCGTTGAATAACACCTAATGCAACTCTGACAAGATGCTTCGGCAGGCTCAGCATGACGGATGCCCTTACGCGTTCACCGCCGGGCTAGCCAGTCGTGGGCGGCGGCCTCGTCGATAAAGGTAGCGATTTCGCAATCGGTGTCGGCGGCCGATACCACGGCCGTGACAGGCTGCCCGGCGCGCAACGGCGACACCAGGAAGGCTAGCCGCACGGCCTCGGGGTAGCGCCCGCGCAGGGCCGGCGCAAAGGTTTGGCTGAACCACGTATTGACGGTGGGCTCGGTAAGGTCTTCGCGGCGGCGCAGGTCGAGCAGCCAGCGGGCGCAGGCGGCGGCATCGGCGGCGGCGAGCAGGGCTTCGTAATCGGCGCGCAGCTCGGCGGGCGTCACTGCGCGTTGCCAGCGCGCGATAAGCGCCGGCAAATCAGGCCGATGCAGCAGGTCGAGGCTGTGGTTAGGCATACGAAGCGGGCCGCTGGCAACTGCCGGCCTACGTGCAAGGTAAGGCAGTTTCGGGCAGTGCCGGGCATACTTTTGCGTAGCTGGGCAGTTAGTATTTCTTTCGCCCTACTTGTTGCCTATGAGCCCTAGTGCCCCTCCCGCTGCCCCCCACGACCCTTACGCCGCGCTACGCATCCCCGATTTTCGCCGCTACATCACGGCCCGGGCCTTATTTTCGGTAGCCACCCAAATACAAGGCGTGGTGGTGAGCTGGCAGATTTTCAAGCTCACCGGCGACCCCCTGGCTCTGGGCCTCATCGGGCTGGCCGAGGCTATTCCGAGCATCACCGTATCGCTCTACGCCGGCCACGTGGCCGACTCGGTGCGGCGCAAGCGCATAGTGGTGCCGGCCGTGCTGGTGCTGTTTTTGTGCGCCGTTACGCTGTGGTGGCTGGCGCACCCGGTTATGGCAGGCGTGCTGGCGGGCGGGCGCTTGCACCTTAGCGCGCTGAATGCCACAGTAGTGTGGCCGCTGTACCTGGTCATTTTCGTGAGTGGCATTGCGCGGGGCTTCCTGGGGCCAGCGCTGTTTTCGTTTATGCCGCAGCTGCTGCCCGACCGCAGTTTTCTGGCCAATGCCGTAACCTGGAGCTCGACCACTTGGCAGGGCTCGGCGGTGCTGGGGCCGGCCATTGGGGGCCTGCTGCTGCATCTCAGCGTCGAGTTTGCCTACGGCGTTGACATGGTGATGGAAGGGTTGGCGCTGCTGTTTTTCATCAGCATTGCCAGCCGCGAGCTGCCGCCCATCGAGGGCGAAAAGCTAAGCATGGGCGAGAGCATTTTGAGCGGTATCAAGTTCATTTTCAGCAACCAGCTGGTACTGGCGGCGCTCTCGCTCGATATGTTTGCGGTGCTCTTTGGCGGGGCGGTGGCCCTGCTACCCTTCTTTGCCGAAAACATTCTGCACGGCGGCCCCGACGCCTTTGGCTACCTGCGCGCCGCGCCGGCCGTGGGCTCGGTGCTGATGGCCGTGTTCCTCACCTTTTCGCCCCTCAAAAAAGGCGCGGGCCGCAAAATGCTGTGGGCCGTGGCGGGCTTCGGCGCGGCCACCGTAGCCTTCGCGCTTTCCACCAATTTTTACCTGTCGATGTTCCTGCTTTTCCTAACGGGGGTATTTGATTCCGTGTCAGTTATCGTGCGTCAAACCCTGGTGCACACCTACACGCCCGAGTACATGAAGGGTCGCGTGTCGGCCGTAAACAGCATTTTTATCGGCTCCAGCAACGAAATCGGGGCCTTCGAGAGCGGCGCGGCGGCCAAGCTCATCGGTACCGTGCCGAGCGTCGTCTTCGGCGGCCTCATGACCATACTTGTGGTGGCCATCACGAGCTGGAAAGCCGACCAGCTACGCAGGCTCGAAATGGGCGCCGGCAAGCAGTAAGGCGCCGTTGCTTAAAAAAAGGCCCGTCACTAATACATCAGTGGCGGGCCTTTTTGTGGCTTCTCTGTTTTTACAACCTTAGCCAGCTATCGGCTGCGCCACCGGGCGGCGGCTAGCCCGGCCCGACTTTTTGCGGGTGCGGTTCAGCCACATCAGCACGCCCGTAACGGGGAAGGTGAGGCTGCACAGTGTAACGACCAAGGCCAGCATCTTGGTCCACACGCCCCCGATTTCGCCGGTGTGCAACGGCTTAGCGAGGCGGCGCAGCTGCGCCCCGGCCGACTGCCGGGCGTACAGATGCTGGCCCAGCGCCGCGCCCGTGCTGCGGTCGACAAACAAGGTATCGAGGCCCAATGAGCGCAGCGGCAACTGGCTAGGGGCGCTCACGGTAATGGCGGCCGCCGAGTCTTTAGGCGCGCCCACCCGCCAGTATTCGGCGGTGCGATAAGTGACCTGTCCCGTGCGCAGGGCCGCATCGTAGGCCACCTGGCGCGGGCTGCCGGGCTGCGCCGAAACCGGGGCCAGCAGGCCCACCGTGGGCCGCGAGTTGGTGAGCGTAAACAGGCCTTCGGTGGCCCAGCGATACGACATGATAACGCCCGTGAGGGCCAGCCCAACCAAAAACAACGAGCAATAAAAGCCCAGCACCACATGCAAGTCGTGGGTCAGGCGCTTGCCGCTGGCCCCCCACTTAATGCGCAGCCGGCCGCGCAGCATGTCGCGCGTTTTGGGCCACCACAGCACCAGGCCCGTAGCCGTGATAACCAGGATAAACAGCGCCGACAGCCCGGTCAGGGCCTTGCCTACCTCGCCGGCCAGCAGGCGCCGGTGCAGGTCTTCAGCAAACTTGAAAACGGGCAGCTGCTTTTCGGTTTGCAACCCTAGCAACTGGCCGGTGTAGGGGTTGAGGTAGGCTGTGCTACCGCGCTCGGGCCGGCCTTTTTCGCCACCGCGGCCCCGGCCGCCCGGGCTACCCTCGCCCCGGCCTTCGCGGCCAGCGGGGCCTTGCGGCTCCTGGCCACGGCCCTCACCCCTGGCGCCGCCTTCGCCCCGGGGGCCAACGGGCCGGGCCTTGCCATCGCGATAAGTAAGCTCCACGGTGCGCGCCGGGTCGGCGTACACTTTGAAGCCCAGCACTTTGTATTTGGGGTTGGCCTGCTGAAACTGGCGGGCCAGCTGCGCCAGCGCCAGCCGGGGCTGGCGCAGCTGGCCCGTCGGCACGGCCACCACGTAGCGCTCGGCGTGCAGGGCGTGGGTTATTTCTTCCTCAAAAATCAGCACCGTACCGCTGAGGCACTGCACGAAAAAGACCAGGCCAGCCGCTAGGGCGAGATAAAGGTGGATACGGCGAAAAAATACTTTCATGAAGCAGCGCTGTTTAATCAGGCCGCAATTTAGAACGATTTTAAATACCGGCCAATTAATTAATCGACGGACGCCTAGTCGCAGCGCACGTAGGGGCGAAGTTTGACGAAGTTCTCTTCCTTCAGCAGCTTGAGCTGGCGCAGGTCGTCGGGCGTGGCAAAGGGGCCGTGCTGCTTGCGGTAGGCCACGAGCAGGCGGGCCAGCGGCTTGCCCACGTAGGGATGCGGCCACAGCTCATCGAAGCTGGCCGAGTTCACGTGCACTGGCCGGGGCGCAAAACCGGGCGCCACAAACGTGTACTTGCGCAGGCTGTCTACAAGGTCGGGCGCATCCTGCAGCACAAATACTTCGGCTAGTTGGTTTTCAGCCAGGTAGCCACCCAGCTCGTCGCGGCGCTTTACTATCCACTTGGCGCGGCCCCGGCCGATGCCCTTTACCTGCATCAGTTGAGTGGTGTCGGCCAGGTTAAGGTCGAAGGGCTGCAAGTGGGCGGGCTTGCGCGCAAAGCGGCCCGGCAGGCTAGCCCCGGCTGCGCCGAAAGCGGGCCGGCTGGCCGCGTAGTCGGGCCGTTCGCGCCCCGGTAGGGCCTCGGGCAACTGCATAAACGGCGCCAGCCGCTGGTACACCGAATCGGGCAGGCCGTAGATGCGCTGCACCTGGCTTTTAGCCCGAAAGCCGCCGGCTTTTTGTCCGTAGTTCACGATGCGGCCAGCCACGAAATGTGGTACGCCGCGCGCTTCCCAGCCCTCGGCCGTGAGGGCGTTGGGGTCGAAAGGGGCTAGCCGCACCTGCGGCACGGCCGGGTAGCGGCTAGCTCCGCCGGCCGGGCGGCGGGCCGGGTAGCGGGCGGCGTAGGCCCGGTCGTGGGCAGCGCGGTTCGAGTCGAGCCGGGCGGCGAGGTCCTGGCCCCAGGCATCGAGCTGGTGCTGGTCGGCGGCGGGCAGGTACTCGGGGTCGGTGGGGCGCAGCAGCAGCGGCGCTACCGCCACAGCCAACGCCATGAGGAGCAGCAGGACAAAACCCCGCGTTTCGGCCCGCGAGAAGCCGAAATAGCGCCGCACCCAGCGCCAGGCGGGCCAGCGGTTACCGGGTGGGCGGGCGGGGGGCGGCGGCGTAACGGGCATAAAAAGGCGGCCAGATTACAACACGTATATCTGGCCGCCCACAAGTATAGGACAAGTAATTGATTCGGGTGGGCCTGGCCCGCGCCGCCTGCCCTGGGCGCTAGGCCCGCGCCGCTACGGGCTCGTAGAGCTTGATGAGCTGCGCGGCGGCATAATCGACCTCAGCTTCGGTGTTGAGCTTGCTCATGGAGAGGCGCACAGTGGGGCGGTTGGGGTCGGCGCCTAGGGCCTCAAGCACGTGCGAGCCTAGCTGGGCGCCGCTGGTACACGCCGAGCCGCCCGAGGCCGCTACCTTATTGATATCGAGGCTAAAAAGCAGCATTTCGCTGATGCTGGACGGTGGCAAGCTCACGCTGAGCACAGTGTATAGGCTTTGGTCGGCCTGAGCCGAGAGGCCGTTGAACTGCACCCCCGCAATGCCAGCCGTGAGCAGGCCGATGAAGCGGTCCTTGAGGCCTTGTACGTGGCGCTGGTGAGCGGCCATGTCGCGGCAGGCTATTTCGAGGGCCTTGGCTAGCCCCACAATGCCGTACACATTCTCGGTGCCCGAGCGCACGTTGCGCTCCTGCGAGCCACCGTGGATGAGCGGCGCCACCTCTACCCCACCCCGCCGGTAAAGAAAGCCCACGCCCTTGGGCCCGTGAAACTTGTGCGCCGAGCCCACCAGGAAGTGATTGCGCAGCTGCTGCACATCGTGGGCGTAGTGGCCCATCGTCTGCACCGTATCGGTGTGAAACACGGCATCGTGCCGGGCACAAATCTCGCCAATGGCCTGGATGTCATTAAGATTACCCAACTCATTGTTGCCGTGCATCAGGCTCACGAAGGTGCGCGGGTGGCTAGCCAGCAGTTCTTCCAAATGCCCGAGGTCGAGGCGGCCCTGGGCATCGTGGCGCAGGTAGCTCAGCGCGGTTTCGCCGCTTTTGGCCAGCGCTTGCAGCGGGTGCAGCACGGCATGGTGCTCCAGGGGCGAAGTGATGGCGTGCTGCAGCCCTAGCGAACGCACGCTGCCGAAAATGGCGTAGTTATCGGCCTCGGTGCCGCCCGAGGTAAACGTGATTTCGCTAGGGGCAGCATTGACGAGCTGGGCCACCGACTTGCGCGCCTGCTCGATGCCCGAGCGCACCTGCCGCCCCGGCCCGTGCAACGAGCTGGGGTTGCCGTAGTGTTGCGCCAGATAGGGCAGCATGGCATCCAGTACTTCGGGGTCGAGAGGGGTGGTGGCGGCGTTGTCGAAATAGGCGTGCATAGACATTAGCAGTTAGGGGTGGCTAGCGGCATTTTACAAACACGAACGTCATGCTGACCACCGGAAAATATCCTGGCCGCTCTACCGAACGATACCCGAACGGTGCTGCCAAGATGCTTTCCGGTGGTCAGCATGACGCTCGTGTGTGACGTTTTGCTTTTACTTCTTGGCTGAGATAATCTCCTTGATATCAGCGATAATCTTCTGGGCCAGGTGGTCGGCGGTGGCGTTGGAATCCGACTCGGCGTAGATGCGGATAATGGGCTCGGTGTTCGACTTGCGCAGGTGCACCCACTCCTTGTCAAATTCGATTTTAACGCCGTCGATGGTGTTTACCGGCTGCTTGGCGTAGCGCTGCTCCATCTTGGTCAGCACCTCGTCGGTATCGATGTCGGGCGTCAGCTCAATCTTGTTTTTAGAGATGAAGTAGCTCGGGTAGGAATTGCGCAAGCGGCTCATCATCAGGCCCGACTTGGCCAGGTGCGTCAAAAACAGGGCAATACCCACCAGCGCATCGCGGCCGTAGTGCAGCTCCGGGAAAATGATGCCCCCGTTGCCCTCGCCCCCGATGATGGCGTTGGTTTCCTTCATTTTAGTCACCACGTTCACCTCGCCCACGGCGGCGGCGGTGTAGGTGCCGCCGTGCTTCTCGGTCACGTCGCGCAGGGCGCGGGTGCTGCTCAGGTTGCTCACGGTATTGCCGCCGCCGTGGTAGCCCAGCACGTAGTCGGCCACGGCCACCAGGGTGTATTCTTCGCCAAACATCTCGCCGTTTTCGCTCACCAGGGCCAGGCGGTCCACATCGGGGTCAACTACGATGCCGAGGTCGAAGCCGCCTTTTTCGAGCACCTTGGCAATATCGCGCAGGTGCTCGGGCAGCGGCTCGGGGTTGTGGGCAAAGTCGCCGGTGGGCTCACAATGGATTTTCTCCACCGTTTCGACCCCTAGCGCGGCCAATAGCTGCGGCACAGCAATGCCCCCGCTGCTATTCACGGCATCAACCACCACCCGAAAATTCTTGGCCTTGATGGCGGCTACATCAACCAGCGGCGAGGCCAGAATGGCGGCAATGTGCTCGGCCAGGAACGTGTCGTCGGTGCTGTACTTGCCAAGCTTGGTTACGGGCGCATACTCGATGCTATCGCCTTCGGCCAGGGCCAGCACCTGCTCGCCGGCCGCGGCCGATAGAAACTCGCCGTGCTGGTCGAGCAGCTTCAGCGCATTCCACTGCTTGGGGTTGTGCGAGGCTGTGAGGATGATGCCACCGGCCGCCTGCCTGGCGGGCACCGCCATTTCCACGGTGGGCGTGGTGCTCAGGCCGAGGTCCAGCACATCGAAGCCCAGGCCTTGCAGGGTAGCCGCCACGAGGCGGCTCACCATTTCGCCTGAAAGGCGGGCATCGCGGCCGATAACAATGAGCTTACTGGCCGCGGGCTGCGACGCCGCCCAGGTACCGTAGGCAGCGGTATACTTTACCACGTCGAGGGGCGTAAGCCCCTGGCCGGCCGGCCCACCAATGGTGCCGCGAATGCCGGAAATAGATTTTATGAGCGTCACAGGTTATCTCTTTAGCTTTGCAAAAGTAGGCACCTGGCCCCTTTGTTTGCCTGGCAGCCACGCTGGCGGCCACCTTGGCGGCGCTTGGCGCGGGCAGCAATAGTCGGCCAACCAGCCGGACGAGTCGCTGCTTCTTAGGCTTCATACGCCGGGCGGGCCGTTATACTCTTTCTTTACTTCATGGAAAATCCGTTGCTTTCCCCCACCCGCCGCCCGGCGCAGCTCGCCGCGTTTGGCCGCCTGCTCGATGTGCTCGACCGCCTGCGGCTTGAGTGCCCCTGGGACAAAAAGCAAACCCTGGCCAGCCTACGCCACCTCACCATCGAGGAAACCTACGAGCTAAGCGACGCCATTCTACGCCAGGACTTACCCGACCTCAAAAAGGAGCTTGGCGACGTGCTGCTGCACCTAGTGTTCTACGCCCGCATTGCGGCCGAGCAGGGCGCCTTCGACATTGCCGACGCGCTTAATGCGCAGTGCGAGAAGCTCATCTACCGCCACCCGCACATTTATGGCGATGTGCAGGCCGACGACGAAGCCGCCGTGAAGCGCAACTGGGAGCAGCTCAAGCTCAAGGAAAAAGGCAACACGGGCGGCGTGCTAGGGGGTGTACCTATCTCCTTGCCGGCCCTGATAAAAGCCATGCGCATTCAGGAAAAGGCGCGCGGCGCGGGTTTCGACTGGGACGACCCTAGCCAGGTGTGGCTAAAGGTGCAGGAAGAGCTAGCCGAATTTGGCGCCGAGTACGGCCACGGCCAGCCCCCGGCCGATGCGGCCCAGGCCGAGCGGGCCACGCAGGAATTTGGCGACCTGCTCTTCTCACTGGTCAATTTTGCCCGTTTTGCGGGCATCAACCCCGAAGAAGCCTTAGAGCGCACCAACAGAAAATTTATTAGCCGTTTTCAGTTTTTGGAGGCATCGGCCACCCGGGCCGGGCAGGCTTTGCCCGACCTTACCCTAGCCCAGATGGATGAGTACTGGAACCAGGCCAAGCAAGCCGGCCACTAGCCAAGCGCCAGCATAGCTCACCTAACTTCTTGATTACTGCCGGCTGAGCCCTTATCTTCGGGCGCTAGGGCTAGCACTATTCTTACTTTCGCCAGCCAACCTCAGGTCTCTATCTTGCGTTGGCAATTCACTCACAATTCAGCTACCAGCCTGCTAGCCCCACCCTCACTTTTTGCACTGACCCGGGCCACGGAGCATCCAAAAAAAACTTCGCTAAGTCCGGATTTTACCGGCTTCGGCGTAGATTCGGCCCCGAAACATCAGGTTGGCTCTTTATCGCTAGGGCACTTCTAGTGGCGGCCATCTTTGCATCGACTTCTTTTTTACCCTTCAACCAACCCCCCACCTCCTACACTTACCTGGACACATGGAACAGAAAAATGCAGTAAACCCAGCCGCTCGGCCCGCTGCCCCGGCCGCTCCCAAGGCCGCACCCGCCAAGAGCAGCGGTGGTGCCTCGCTGTTTTCGGTTATCGTTATCGTTCTCGCCTTTGTCGTTAGCTACGTGCTCTACAAGTTCGTACTCGGCGACCCAAGCCACTTCTTGGGCAACAACCCGGAGAACAATCCGAAGCCCGGTGATTACCTCGGCATTGTGTACAAGGGTGGTGTTATCGTGCCTATCCTGCTCACCATGCTGCTGTGCGTTATCACTTTCGCTATCGAGCGGGCTCTCACCATCTCGAAAGCCAAAGGCAGCAAGAGCATCGAATCGTTCGTACGCGGCGTACGCCAGAAGCTGAACACCAATGACATCAACGGTGCCATCGCCCTCTGCGACCAGCAGAAAGGCTCGGTAGCCAACGTAGTACGTGCCGGCCTGAAGAAATACCAGGAAATGGGCCGCGAAACCACGATGAACACCGACCAGCGCGTTCTGGCCATCCAGAAAGAAATCGAAGAAAGCACCGCTCTTGAGTTGCCGATGCTGGAAAAGAACCTGGTTATCATCTCGACCATCGCCTCGGTAGCTACCCTAACTGGTCTGCTCGGCACGGTATTCGGCATGATTAAGGCCTTCTCGGCACTTGCCCAGGCTGGCAACCCCGATGCTACGGCCCTGGCAACTGGTATCTCGGAAGCTCTTATCAACACGGCTCTCGGTATCGGTACTTCGGCTCTCGCCATTGTAGGCTACAACTTCTTCACCAGCAAGATTGACGAGCTGACGTACAGCATCGACGAGGCTGGCTTCAGCATCATTCAGACCTTCGCCGCTCAGCACGGCAACAAAGGTCAGGAGTCGTAAGCCACGCTGGCACAAAAAGAGGGGCGGAGGCGTTTTGCCGTCGCCGCCCCATTTTTTTCAGGGTGCGTGTGCAATTCAGCCGCAGTCGGCATCAGTACTCCTGAGCGGCTCCCGCTTAGCGGCCCGCTGATACTTCCTCTGCTAATTTGTGTACCTGCCCTGTCCAGTCATTTTAACCTCTCCCGGCAATGCCTAAAGTAAAACCGCACCGCACCTCGCCGTCGCTCGATATGACGCCGATGGTGGACCTGGCGTTTCTGCTGGTAACATTCTTTATGTTGACCACGCAGTTTCGTCCTGATGAAGCGGTGGTAGTAGACCCGCCGTCTTCGACGTCGGACCTGCGTGCCCCCGACAGCGACATCCTGACGCTGACGATTGACTCCAAAAAACGCGTTTTCTTCGGTTATGACAAGGCTCCTATCAAGGAAGCTATCATCAAGGAAGTAGGCACTAAGTACGGCGTTAATTTCACCCCTAGCCAGATTAAGCAGTTCTCGCTACTACCCAATTTTGGGGTGCCGATTACGCAGCTGGGTAGCTATCTCGACAAGGACACGGAGCAGCGCAAGGCCCTCAATCCTACCCTGCCCGGTATCCCCTATGACTCGCTCAATAACCAGATGATTGACTGGGTAATTGCGGCTCGTAAGGCCAATGCTGCTCAGTTTCACAAGCCGACCTACCTCGTTATCAAGGGTGATGGCGATGCTGATGTGAAAACCGTGCAAACGGTTATCAAAGAACTGCAGGAAAAAGATATTAACCGCTTCAACCTGCTCACGAGCCTGGAAATGAAGCCTTCCTTCGTAGGCCAATAACCTTTCTGAAATCATGGCAGAAATCCAACAAAAAGGCGGCGACTCCGGTAAGGGAGGCAAGAAACGGGCGAAAAAAGCGTCGACTAAAATCGACATGACGCCGATGGTTGACTTGGCCTTCCTCCTGCTGACCTTCTTCATGCTCACGACCACCTTCGCCAAGCCCAACGTGATGCAGCTCACGATGCCGGTGAAGGAGAAGAACCCGAACCCCGAAGAGCAAACCAAAATCAAAGCTTCGCAGGCCGTTACGGTCATCCTGGCTCCTAATGACAAGGTTTTCTATTACTTCGGCCTGAACGAGCCCACCGATAAGAGTGTGCCCGTACCCGAAATCAAGGTAACTGACTTCTCGGCCAACGGCATCCGTAAGGTGCTGCTCGACCGCAAGAAGCAGCAGCCAGAACCTATCATCCTTATCGAGCCCTACGTCTATGACGGCAAAGAGGCGAAGTATAAGAACATGGTGGACATTTTGGACGAGATGAACATCACCGACCAGAAAAAGTACGCGCTGATTGACATCTCGAAAAAGGATGTGGACCTCATTAAAAAACAGAACCTACCGCTATGATGGACAATGCGCAGCTGGCTAATGCCAGCTTGAACGACATCGTATTCGAGGGTCGCAACAAAACTTACGGCGCTTTCGAGCTGCGGCGCATCTACGGGCGCAACGTAACGCGGGCCCTCATCATCGGGGCTGCTTTGCTGGCGCTGCTGGTTTTCATTCCGGCCATTGCTAAAATGCTGGAAGACCGCAAGCCCAAGGAGGTGCTAAACCTGAAAGAGAACGTGCTGATGGATGCGCCGCCTCTGGACGAAACCAAGCCCCCGCCCCCCCCACCGCCCCCCGAGGCGCCGCCACCCCCGCCCCCCAAGCTGACCACGGTGAAATTCACGCCGCCGGTAGTAAAGAAGGACGAGGAAGTGAAAAAGGAAGAAGTACCTGACCAGGAAGAGCTGAAGGACAAGACGGTAGCTACGGTGTCGGTAAAAGGCAACACCGATGCGCCCGACCTCAGCGACCTGAGCGGTGAAGGCACCAAGCCGGTAGAAGAAGTAGTAGAAACCAACAAAGTCTATACCTACGTTGAACAGATGCCTGCCCTCCCCGGTGGCGGCGGCATGGGTGCCATCGTAGCGGCCATTCAGAAAAACGTGCGCTACCCCGCCGTTGACCTGCGCAACCAAGTAGAAGGCCGCGTATTCGCTAGCTTCACGGTGGATGAAAACGGTGACATTTCAGACGTAAAGATTGTAAAAGGTCTGAGCGGTACGATTGATGCCGAAACCATCCGCTCTATCAAAGCACTGCCGAAGTTTATCCCCGGCAAGCAGAACGGCCGCTCGGTAAAGGTTTCCTTTACTGTGCCCGTTACCTACAAGATTCAGTAAGGCCTAGCCCTTATTGCAAAAGCCCTGGCTACTCCGTAGCCAGGGCTTTTTTGCGTTTTGACATGAGGGCTGCTTATTACAAAAAAAAGGGTAGGCAATGTGGAAAATGAGGTGCCGTAGCATCAACTAAATACTGGTGGCCACCGGTAGCGTTTTCTCCCCATTTCCTACCTATTTACTTATGTCACTGCTCCCTGCATTTCTCACCGACAGCCTCGACGAAGTCGTTTTTGAAGGCCGCAACCAAGCCTATGGAGCCTACCAACTACGGCAAGATTACCAGCAAAACTTAGCCTCAGCGGGCGGCCTCACGCTCATGTTTGGCGCCTTGCTTTTTTTGGGCTGGGCCAGCTGGAGCCGGCTACATCCAGTAGCGGCAATAGCTCCCTCCCACCCCGTCGTTCTAAAAACTATTGATGTTAAGCCACCGGCTCAAGTCATCATCGAAAAGCCAAAGGTGGCGGTAGCCCCGCCCCGCGCCAGGGCCGCAGCTACGCACGTAGCACCCGCCATTCCTACGCAGGTAGCTAAAGACGATGTGATTCAGCCTAAACTAGCTAAAACGCTGCCGACCGAGATTGTGGATGGCGCTACCAGCACCAGCACAACAGATATCGATGGCCTTGGTGACCCTAGCCTAACGACGAGCGTGGGCAAAGACGGCGCAGAAAACACGCCCTCTACGGCCCCAACGTCCAGTGAACCGTTTGTGGCCGTAGAAAAAATGCCCGAGTTTACGGGCGGACAGGCGGCTCTGCTGCGCTACCTACAGAAGCACCTGCGCTACCCTAGCTCGGCGCTGGCGGCGGGCGTGGGGGGCCGGGTATTCATGAGCTTTGTAGTAGGCGCCGACGGTAGTATCTCGGAAGTGACCATTTTGAAGGGCCTGGGCTATGGCCTCGATGAGGAAGCTCAGCGGGTAATACGCCAGATGCCCGCCTGGGTACCCGGCTACCAGAGCAAGCACCCGGTGCCCGTGCGCTTTACCCTACCTATTACGTTCAGTATTCAGTAATAAAGAAGGGCCTAGTAGGAGAATCCGGGTTTTGTCCCCTTTTTTGCAGGTCCGTTACCAACCCGCGCCGGGCCCGAACAAATTGGGGCCTGGCGCGGGTTATGGGTATTCTCCAATCTCCTTCTGTTTCATGGCCCTTCCCACCACCGAAGAGCGCCTGGGGTCGCCCCAGCGGATAGTTCGCTTCTTCACCCTCATCATGTCGCTGGTGTACGCCTCGCTGGGCGTATGGCTGTGGCTGACGGCCAACCGACCATCGGCGGCGGGCGCGCTACTGCCGCTAGGCCCCAAAACCCGTATGGTGCTCGGTACCGTGTTTATTCTCTACGGCCTCATTCGTTTTGTGCGCACGCTCCGCACGCAGTTTCGCAAACCTACTCCCGATGAATTTAGCTAACCTGCCCACCCGGCCGACCCTGAGCGCGCTACTGCTAGCCCTGTGCCTGCTGCCCGGCTGCTACACGGACCGCTCGAAAGGCACCAGCGAAGACGCTACCGACACGCCCACCAGCGGCAACGTTGGCATCAGCGTCGACGAAACGTTTGCGCCCGTTCTGGAGTCGCAGGTCGATACGTTCCAAAAGCTGTACACCGATGCGCACCTCAAGGTTTCTTATCAGCCCGAGGAAAAAGTATTTCTTGACTTGCTCAACGATAAGGTTAAGGCCATTATCGTATCGCGGGAGTTAAGTGCTGAGGAGCAGCAGGTACTGAAAAAACAGGAAATGTTGCCCATTACTACCAAGGTGGGTATCGACGGCCTAGCTATTATTCTGCACCCATCCAACCCCGATTCGCTACTCACGCTTACGCAGCTGCGGGGCATTTTCGGCGGCCAGGCTACGCAGTGGAGCCAGGTGAGTGGCCAGAAAAAGCTCGGCGCCATCAATGTGGTGTTTGATGCCAACCGCAGCAGCACCAGCCGCTTCATGCGCGACTCGCTGCTCCGCGGGGCTACTCTCACTACCAAGGCATTTGCGGCGCAGTCGAATCCTAAATTGCTCGACTACGTGGCCAACCACCCTACGGCAATAGGCGTGGTGGGCGTCAACTGGGTTTCGGATATGGATGACCCTAGCGCTCGCAAGTACCGCCGCATGATTCGGGTGGCCAGCATCACGAGCCGCCCCAACCCTACTAAGGACGACTACATACAGCCCGACCAGGTGTATTTGGCCCCAAAATCGCAAGAGTTGCTCAAGCAACATCCAGAGTTGCAGAACTACCCGCTGCTGCGCAATATCTACGCTATTAGCCGCGAAGCACGCGCCGGCTTAGGCTCGGGGTTTGTGACATTTGTAGCCGGCCAGAAGGGCCAGCTTATCTTTCAAAAATCGGGCCTGATGCCTGCCAACATGCAGGCGCGCATTGTAACTACGAATAAACGCCAGTGAACTACCTTGCGCCGGATAGCGTAGTATAAGCACCAATCTTTCACCTAAAGTTTACTTTCCCCTTCCCTCTTATGCCTTACAAGCCCTGGAAACCGCTG
Source organism: Hymenobacter cheonanensis (assembly GCF_030581075.1). GTDB lineage: Bacteria > Bacteroidota > Bacteroidia > Cytophagales > Hymenobacteraceae > Hymenobacter. The sequence goes on along the minus strand of NZ_JAUQSW010000005.1, from coordinate 336,234 downwards.
CTGCTGACTGCTCTCACCGTGGGGGCCGGCGCTACGGCCGCCACCGCCCAAGTAACCGCTGCCCAGAAAGCCATTGAGCTGGGCCGTTATAATGAGGCCCGCGCCGACCTGCGCGGCAACAGCAGCCCCGAAGCTAATTTTGAACTAGGCCGCCTATACCAGATGCGCGACCTGCCCGACTCGGCTAGCTACTACTTCAGCCGTGCCGCCGGTCCTACACCTTTTGGCCAGGTAGCCGAAGGCCGTGCCCTGCTGGCCAAAGGCAAAACGGGCGAAGCCGATGCCAAGTTTGACGCTGCCGCCAAAGCAACCAAGAACAAGGACGCCAAGGTACTGACCATGATTGCGCAGGCCTACGGCGAGGCTGATAACTCGGCTGTAAAAGACATTACCAAGCCGCTGACCTACGTGAAAACGGCCGAAACCCTAAGCAAGGGCAAGGATGACCCGGCGCTGATGGTAGCCCGTGGCGACATTTATCTGCACACCGACCAGGGTGGTGGTGAGGCTATGAGCAGCTACGACCGCGCCATTGCCGCTAACCCTAACTACACGGAGGCCTACTACAAGCGCGCCGTGCTGAACGTGCGCAGCCATAATGGTGCCGGCGCTCAGGAGAACTTTAGTAAGACGATTGCGCTAGACCCAGCTTATGCGCCGGCTTACTCGGACATGGCTAGCATGTATGCTTCGGCCGGCCAGTACGATAAGGCACTTGATGCCTTCCAGAAGTACTCCAACGCTGCGGAGAAATCGCCTTCGACTACGGAGAAATACGCAGCCTTCCTCTACCTATCGAAGAAGTATCCGGAGGCTCTAGCCGAGGCTAACAAAGCGCTGGCTATCAACCCGAACAACCTGACGATGAACCGCGTGAAGGCTACGTCGCTCTACGAAACCGGTGACTACGCCGGGGCCGCTGCTGCGATGGACCAGTTCATGAAGATTGCGCCCCCCGAAAAGGTGCTGCCCGAAGATTACTCGTACCAAAGCAAAATTTTGCTGAAAACGGGCCGTAACGATGAGGCGCTGAGCGTATTGCAAAAAGCTATTGCAGGTACTACCGACCCTGCAAAGAAGGCTGACCTGCAGAATGACTTGGCTTCGGCATACTTAGCTAAAAAGGATTACGCTTCGGCTATCCGTATCTACAAGGCCAAGGGCAACCTTGACTTGGCTGACCAGTTCCGCATTGGCAGCGCATACAGCGGCAACAAGCAGTACACGCAGGCTGATAGTGTATACAACATTATCACCACGGCCAAGCCCACTTACGCGCCGGCTTACCAGGCGCGTGCGCAGGCCAACTTCCACCTCGACCCAGACTCGAAAAAGGGCCTAGCTAAGCCTTATTACCAGAAGTACATCGAGTTGACCAGCGCCGACCCGACAAAGTATAAGAACGGTCTCGTAGAAGCCAACAACTACCTGGGCTACTACACGCTGCAAAGCGGCGACAAGACCGGCGCTATGCCCTACTACCAGAAGGTGCTGGAGCTAGACCCCACCAACGCCGACGCAACCAACGCCATGAAGATTATCAAAGGCGTGCCCGCTAAGACGACCACGACCAAAAAAACCACTACGACTACCGTCAAGAAGAAATAACGAGTAGTAGCCTAAAAAAGCCCCGCTGCCAGTGGCAGCGGGGCTTTTTTTATTCGTGCGTGGCGGCCCAGCTCTCCCACTTGGCCAGGGCGGCGGTAAAGTCTTCGGGTAGCTCGGCCTCGAAGTACAGCCGCTCGCCGGTACTAGGGTGCACGAAGCCCAGCGAGCGGGCGTGCAGCGCCTGCCGGGGCAGCACGGCGAAGCATTGCTCTACAAACGCCTTGTAGGCGCCGCTAGCCGGCCCCACCCGAATGCGGTCGCCGCCGTAGGTAGCATCGCTAAACAACGGGTGGCCTAGGTGCTGCATGTGGGCCCGTATCTGGTGCGTGCGGCCGGTTTCGAGGCGGCATTCCAGTAGTGTAACGGGGCCGTAGCGCTGCAATACCCGGTAGTGCGTTACGGCGTGCTTGCCTTGCTCGCCGCCCGGGTACACTGCCTGCACCTTGCGGTCGCGCAGGCTACGGCCAATGTGGCCGCGTACCGTGCCCGTGTCCTCGTCAAACTTACCCCACACCAGGGCCCGGTAGCTCCGCTCGATAGCGTGGTGGAAAAACTGCTGCGAGAGGTGCGTCATGGCCCACTCCGTTTTGCCAACCACCAGCAGGCCCGAGGTATCCTTATCGATGCGGTGCACAAGGCCGGGGCGGATTTCGCCGTTGCGGCCCGTGGGCAGGTTTTCGAGGTGGTAGGCCAGGCCATTCACCAGCGTTCCCTCCCAGTTGCCATAGGCGGGGTGCACCACCATGCCAGCGGGCTTGTTCACAATGAGCAGGTCAGCGTCTTCGTAGCGGATGTCCAAGGCCATTTCCTGGGGCACCACTTTGCCGGTGCGCGGCGGCTCGGGCAGCGTGATGGTAATCACATCGGCGGGGCGCACCCGGTAATTGGGCTTGCTGACGCGGCCATTCACTTGCACCGCCTCGGCCCGAATGGCGTCCTGAATCTTGGTGCGCGAGGCGTTGGCCAGCCGGTTGAGCAAGAACTTATCGAGGCGCAGCAGCTCCTGCCCCCGGTCGGCCACGATGCGGTGGTGCTCGTAAAGTTCGTCACCCTCGCCCGCGTCCTCGGGTTCCAGGTCAGGGTCAAAGTCGGTAGTGGGCGGCAGCATAAAAAGGCGTTTGCTAGGTAGCCAATACGAAAAAAGCCGGAGCCACAGGCTCCGGCTTTTTGGCCAATGATAGGCGATACTTATTTGCTCTTGGTCTTGGTCTTGCCACTAGCCGGGGCAGCCGGTACGATGGAAGCCGGAGGCTTAGGAGCCTGTACGGCGGGCGCCGGAGCCGTGGGCGTGATGCCCATTTTCTTCAGGATAGCATCCGATACATCACCGTCTTTTGGGCCGTGCAGCAAGATGGGGTTGCTACCCGAGTCCGAGTTCAGGATGTAAGTGTAGCCTTGGTCGGTAGCCACGGCATCGATGTTCTTCTGAATCTTGTCGAGCACGGGGCGCAGCAGGGTCTGCTGCTTCTGCTGCATCGACTGCTGGGCCGTCTGCTGAAACTCCTGGATGCTCTGGCCCAAGCGGGTCAGTTCCTTCTCGGTATCAGCCTTTACTACAGCCGTCATCGTGGAGCCACCCTTCTGGTAAGCGTCCAGCTTGGTCTGGTACTCGGTAGTCTTAGTTTTTAGCTGGGCCTCCAGCTGGGTGCCGTAGGTTTTCAGGTCCGACTCAATCTGCTTGCTTTCGGGCATCTGGCTCAACACGTATTCTACGCTGGTAAAGCCAATCTTAAGGGGAGCCTGCGCCTGGGCGTTCGAAGCGAAAAAAGAGCTGGCTGCGAGCAGCACGGCGGCGAAGGTCAGGTGAAGTTTTTTCACGCGGTTTACGAAGAAAGTCAAGGGTCTAAAAAGTTTTCGGTTGCAAAGTTACGTACGCTAGGGCTGTTTGCCAGCGGCGGCTTTCGAAGCCTTGGTAGTCGGGGTTTTAGCCGGAATAGCCGGGTCGGGCGTGCCCGAATCCGACTCAAAAGCCGGGTCGGTGCTGGCGGTGGGTGTTTTAGGCGGCTTCACCGTTTTTACGGGGCCTTTGGGGCCGGGCTGGTTGCGGGTGGGCGACCCTAGCCCCAGCTCCTCCAGCACAAATTCAGTGTAGTCGTGCGTGGGGTTGGCGTAAAGCATGGTGAGATCGCCGTTGCGGTCAAACATAAAGTCCAGCTTGCGGGCCTTCACTACCTTCTCTACGGCGTCAAAAATCTTGTCCTGCGCGGGCTTATTTAGCTCCACCCGCTTCTTAAAAAGCTGCCCTTCGTAGCCAAACTGCTTGGTTTCGTAGGCTTTGATATCCTGTTCTTTTTTCAGAATCTCGTCCTGGCGCTTCTTTTTCATGGCCTCGGTCAGCACTACTTCCTCGGCCTGGTAGGTGCGGTAGAGCTTGTCGAGGTCTTTCTTCTGAAACTCGATTTCCTTCTGCCAGGTGTCGGTGAGCTTGGTTAGCTCGGCTTGGGCCTGGGCATACTCAGGCATCTTGCTCATGATAAACTCGGTGTCGATGTAGCCGAATTTCTGGCCCCAGGCCGGGGCACAGGCTACCAGCAGCAACAGCGCCAGTGCAAAACGAGCAACGTGAGTCATGCAGAAAACAGAAGAGCGCAGTTCGAAACCAGTTTCGGCGCCTGGTACAACGACCGGGCCAGTTCTTTTAGTCTAAGCAGCAAGCTGCCAGGCTGTTTGTAAACCACCAGCGCGGGCCAAAACGTTCAGCCCGCCCCTGGCCTAGCGAATCTGCTGGCCGATAATGAAGTGGAAGTGATTGAAATCCTGCGCGGTAGTAGTGCCAGCCGGCGGGATAACCGTGTCGAACGCCCGGCCGTAGTCGAAGCCCAGCAAACCGAAGGCCGACATGAAAATACGGGCGCCGAAACCAGCCGAGCGGTACAGCTTATAGGGGTTGTACTGGCTGTACACATCCACCGCGTTGCCAGCCTCGGCAAAGCCCAGGATGTAGACCGTAGCGGCCGGGTTGAGGCTCACCGGGTAGCGAAGCTCGGCCACGTACTTGTTGTAGGCTACACCGCCGCTCTTGCCCGTTTGGGCCGTCGGAATGGCATAGGCGCCGTTAGGGTCGTCGTAGCCGCGCAAACCGATGTAGTCGGTACCCACCAGGAACGAGCCGCCGCCGCCGTAGCCCAGGCCCGCGCCGCCCATCTTGAAGCGCTCGAACGGCCCCGGCGTGCGGTCCTTGCTATACGTGCCGATGTAGCCGAAGTGCGCGCGGGTATTCAGCACCAGCTTGCCCACAATGGGCGTAAACCACGAGGCATCGAACATCCACTTGTGAAATTCCACCCACTCGTACACATTGGGGTGCGAGCCGGGGAAGGCCGAGTACGGCGGCGTCAAACTCACGCTGAGGCTGAGCGACGAGCCCCGACGGGTGTAGGTCGGGTTGTCGATGCTATTGCGCGAGAGCGTGGTGTTAAGCGTGATGTTGTTGGCGCGGCCCGTGCTAAAGTCCGAGAAAATGGAATAGTTCTGCAGCTGGTACTGGCTGAACGACAGCGAATTGCTAAGCGAGAAGTAGTCATCCGGTACGCGCAGCTGGCGGCCCAGGCCAATGGTGGCGCTATTCACCTTGATGAAGCTGCCCGTGGTAGCGTCGAAGTTGGTACCCAGGCGCGACACGCTCCGGTTCAGGCTGAACGAGAGCGAGTTGGGCTTGCGCCCGCCTAGCCACGGCTCGGTAAAGCTGAACGAGTACGCCTGGTACTGGAAGCCGTTGGCCTGCACGTTCAGGGCCACGCGCTGGCCATCGCCGGCCGGCACAGGCGTCCAGTTATGGAAGTCGCTGGCCTTGCGCAGCGAGAAGTTGTTGAACACTAGGCCCACCGTGCCGATGAAGCCCGCGTAGCCACCCCAGCCGCCCGAGAGCGTAATCTGGTCCGAGGGCTTCTCCACCACCGTGTAATTGATGTCCACGGTACCGTCGGCCTGGTTGGGCACGGGGTTAATGCCAATCTTCTCGGGGTCGAAGTAGCCTAGCGTGGCAATCTCGCGCTGCGAGCGGATGAGCAGTTCCCGGTTGAACTTGTCGCCGGGCAGCGTGCGCAGCGTGCGGCGCAGCACGTGGTCGCTGGTCTTGGTATTACCCGCAATGTTGATATCCTTTACCCGTGCCTGCACCCCCTCCGAGATGCGCATCTCGATGTCGATGGAGTCGTTTTCGACCTTGGTTTCAACCGGGTCGAGCTGGAAGAACAGGTAGCCGTCGTTCATGTAGAGCGACTCCACATCCTGGCCGGTGGGGTTGTAGTGCAGGCGCTTGTCGAGGCTTTCCTTGCTATACGGGCTGCCGCGCTTAATGCCCAGCACCGACGATAGCGTCTTGCTGTCATACAGGTAGTTGCCGCTCCAGGTGATGTTGCGGAAGAAGTACTTGTGCCCTTCGTTCACGCGCAGCTTCACTATCAGGCCTTTAGCATCGCGCTCAATCGTATCCGAAAGGATGGTGGCGTCGCGGTAGCCCTGGTCGTTGTAGAAGTCAACGAGCTTTTTCTTATCATCCTCAAACTCCGAGCGCTGGAATTTGCCCGGCGTCAGGATTTTATACGGCTTGCGGGCCTTCGTTTTCTTGAACTGCTTGGCCAGCTTGCCGTCCTTAAAGGCGGTATTACCTTCAAACTCAATATCGTGAATGCGCACCTTCTGGCCCTTGTCCACGTCAATCTTCAGCGCCACGCTGTTGGAGAGCGCCGAGTCGGCCACCTGCCGGATGATGACTTTGGTATCCAAGAAGCCCTTGTTGGTGTAGAACTTCCGCACCTGCGTGCGGGTGTTGGCCAGCAGCGCATCGGTTACCACCTTGCCCCGGATGAGCTTGATTTTCTTCTCGATATCGGTAGCTTGGCCTTTGCTGATGCCCTCAAACGAGAACTTGGAGAGGCGGGGCCGCTCGCGCACGTTGAAATCCAGAAAAAGCTTATTGCCTTCCGTGCGCGCAATGCTCACCGAGATGTCGGCCACGAGGCCCTGCGCCCAGATTTTGCGAATGGCCTTCCCCAACTCATCGCCGGGCACGTTTATGGCATCCCCAATTCGCAAACCCGACAGGCTAATCAACGTATTAGGGTCTAGCGAGCGGGCGCCGCTTACCGTAATGCCCCCTAGCTCGTACTTGCGCGGCTCCTCACCGGCAGCCGCTGCCTGTTGGGCATGCACCGGCCGGGCCGCCAGCCCACCGGCCAGCAGTAGTACACTCAACAATCCACTACGTAAGTAGGTACGCATCATTCTAGTTAATAAAATCAGGAGGCCGACAGCTGTTCGCTGGTTTTGCCAAAGCGCCGCTCGCGGCCCTGGTAGGCTAGCAAGGCATCGCGGAAGTGGCTGCGGCGGAAATCAGGCCACAGAACGGGGGTGATATAAAGTTCCGTATAAGCGAGCTGCCACAGCAGAAAATTGCTGATGCGCTGCTCGCCGCTGGTGCGAATAAGTAGCTCAGGGTCAGGCATACCGGCGGTAGCCAGGTAGCCGGTAATCGTGGCTTCGTTTACTGCGGCGGGCTGCAAGCGCCCGGCAGCCACGTCGGCCGCCATCCGCTGGGCTGCCTGGGTGAGGTCCCAGCGGCCGCTGTAGCTCAGGGCCAGCACCAGCGTCATGCGGGTGCCGCCTTTGGTTAGGTCAATAGCTTCGGCCAGCTCGCGCTGGCAGTTTTTGGGCAGGTTTTGCACCTCCCCAATGGCTTGCAGGCGCACGCTGTTTTTCAGCAGCGTGGGGGTTTCCTGCCGGATGGTGTGCACCAGCAGCTGCATCAGGGCAGTTACTTCGAAAGCCGGGCGGTTCCAGTTTTCGGTCGAAAACGCGTAGAGCGTTAGGTACTGCACCCCTAGCTCGGCGGCTTCTTCCACGGTGTCGCGCACGGAAGTAATCGCACTTTGGTGCCCAAACACACGCAGGCCTCCCCGCTGCTTGGCCCAGCGCCCGTTACCATCCATGATAACAGCCACGTGGGCAGGAATATTAGAGAGGTCAATTTCGGACCGTTCGGCCATCGTTGCGGTTTGCGTATAAGAGGCCGCAAGTTACGCAAAGGGTTGCAGTCGGGCACCGCCGTTGTTAAGTCCAACCCAGCGGGCAATAGCTACAACGCAGCCTAACTTCTTAGCTACTAGCTCCTTCGTCAAGCGCGAAGCGCCGTAGAATCCCTTATTTCAGAAGCCGTTTGTTGTTCTTATACGGCGGAGGGCACAGGATTTTGTAGAAGGTATAGGACAAGCTTACCCCCGAATAGTAATACCAATCCTGGTCGTGGCTGTTCACAAGCAGGGGCGTTTGGTCGCCGGTGTGGTCTAGCTGGTCGGTGAAGGTTTTGCGCACGCCCATTTCCAGGCCCAGGTTGAAATGCTCGCTGAGGGCCAGCTTGAGGCCGGCGCCCGCCGGGATGGCCAGGCCCACCTTTGCCCCCTTACGGTCGAACGCCAGCTGCAAGGCCGCATTAGCGCTGCTCACCGTGGTGTTGACGTAGTACAGCCCTAGCCCGGCAAACAGGTAGGGCGACAGGTGCAGGCGGCGGTGGTCCTTGCGGTCGTGGTAATCAAGAAAATTATACTCTACTACCCCGGCTGCCTCCAGTAAGCCACCTTTCAAGCTGAGCTGGCGGTAGCTCTGGAGGGGCGGCACGCTCCCGTTAACACCTTCCACGTTGGCATCGGCGGCGCGCAGGAAGCCGGCCGTCAGGCTGGCGCGGAGCGTAACGGGCGCCGAGATATCGCGGCGGTAAAAAACCGTGAGGGCCGGCCGGCTATTCTGCCACTGAAACTGAGGCGATACTTCGCCCTTGTAGTTAGTAGCCCCAACACCAATACCCAGTTCGCTGGTGTGCTGAGCCAAGGCGGGGGTAGCGACAAAAAACGCACTCCCCGCCAGCAGTAAGCCAGCGGGGAGTGCGTAGGAAATCCGGAAAACGAACATGCAGCAGACTGTAAGGTAACATCCCAGCCTACTAGCAAGCGCTTAGCGGAACTTGGGGTTTTTGATTTTCGGGTTCAGGATATAGTTGAGCGAGAAGCCGGTTACTACGTACCAGTCGTTCTTGCCCTGGCCACGCTTCTCGCCGGGAACGAAGCCACCGGCCAGGCCCGTCGAGTTGTTGGTGATGCCTTTGCCATAGGTACCACCGCTGTAACCGCCGAAATATTGTGCGGGGGCAGTAGCGCCGGCCAAGTTAGCGTAATTGTTGTTCACATCGTCCAGGTAGCCGGTGAAGGTCTTCCGGAAGCCAATCTCGAACGAGGCGTCCAAGTTGCGGTTGATGCGATAGCGCACGCCGGCACCGAAAGGCAGCGCAAACTGGAACTTGCTATAGCTTACACCCTCCGTGGCTAGGGGCTGCAAATCTACGTAGTTGCCGCTGGCATCCTTACCTTGGGGGCTATGGTGGAAGCCAGCCACGCCACCAAATACGTAGGGCACGAAGTCGGGGCGCTTGAGGTAGTTGTTGCGGTTTTCAATCAGGTCAACGATAACCACGGCCGAGGCCTCGTAGATATCGTTGCGGAAGTTCATGTTCCGGGTGTAGCGGTAGCGGGCGTTGGCATCGTCCCGGTTGGCGTTGGTATTGTCATCGGCCGTGATGCGACCGTAGGCCACAGCAAAGCGGCCCGACACGCGCGGGAAAAAGCGGTGCGTGATATTAAGGCCGATGTTGGGCCGGGTATCGCCAGCGTGGAACGAGGCAAAATTGGTGAGCGGGTTGAGGTCACCAAAATAGTTCATCGCATTCAGACTCACCCCGATAGAGGTATACTGCTTACGCTTGCTGAACTGTTGAGCGTCGGCGTGCTGCGTAGAGCCTAGCAGGGCTAGGCCGGCAAGCATGGCCGTTGAATACGTGAAGAACTTAGTCATAAGGCGCAGAGTAGAGAGTTAATCGAGCAAATGGCGCGCGTAAACCGGTAAGGGCGTGGCTCGCAGCGAGTACAAAAGTAAGAGTTAAAGGGAACTAAAAAAACTTAGGTCATTTTTTTTACGACAAACCAGCCTTATTTCAACTGAGGCGCAGTTACCGGATTGCGGCGGTCGAGGCCCCAGTTGAGTTTATTACGCAAGGTGCTTAAGAAATTGACGTGGTTTAGTTTAACTAGCCGGGCGTTGAAGTTTTCTCTCCGAACGGCCATTTGCACGCTTGCTTCGACGGGCACGGAGCGCGAGTCGAGGGCTAGCAGGTAGCTGGTGGCGCGCCCTTCTATCTCAAACGAAATAATGCTTTGGTCGGATACAATGAGTGGGCGAACGTTCAAATTGTGGGGGCATACGGGAGCGATGATAAAATTGTTTGTTTGGGGTAGCATTACCGGCCCGCCGCAGCTTAAAGAATAGCCTGTGGAGCCCGTGGGCGTAGAAACCACTAGGCCATCAGCCCAATACGAATTTAAATATTCTCCGTTGATGTAGGTGTGCACCACAATCATGGCGGAGGTATCGCGCTTGAGAATGCTGAATTCATTGAGGCCAAAATTGAGCGAGCCAAATACGTCGGGGTCGGTTTCGACGCGCAGCAGGCTACGGTCTTCGAGCGTGAAATGGCCCTTGAACAAGGCATCAATGGCCTGGGGAATATAGTCGGGATTGATAGGCGCCAGGAAGCCCAGCCGGCCGGTATTGATGCCGAGGATGGGAATCTGGAGCGCGCCTACGTAGGTAACGGTGTCAAGCAGCGTGCCGTCGCCCCCGATGCTGAGCACGAACTGCACGCCGCGCAGCGAATCGCCCCGCCGGAAGCTGCCGGTGCCGGGCGGCAGCCGCAAATGGGCATCCAGGTAGGCGCGAAAGGCCTCCACGATGAGTACTTCGGCCCCGCGGGTGGCCAGCTCATCGAGCAGGGTTTGGAGGAAAGGCGTAACTGCTTCGTCGAATGGTTTGCCCAGAATCGCAATTTTCATAACAAAAACTTAATATACGCCCGCCTCAGATGGGAAAAGCGGTGCGCAGAAAAACCCCGGTGCTCGGGTACACAGTGAGCGTGCGGATAAGCTCGATGCAAAAAACGCGGTCGTAGTAAGTTACCAAATGTAGGCCCAGCCCCACCGAGGCCAGCAGCTGGCCGGGCAGCTGGTTGGTGGGCGACTGAAAGCGCCCAACGCTGCCGCCGGCCACGCCCGCATCGGCAAAGGCATTGAGGTACACGGCCAGGGGCAGCGTGCCCACTTTGGGGTTGTGGATAAATGGCAGGTGCAAGGGGGGCGGCGCCCAGGCCCGCAGGCTCAGGCCCTGCTGGGTGAGGGCGTAGGCGCGGCCCTCTACTACGTAAAAATCGTAGCCGCGCACCAGCGCGTCGTAGCCGAAGCTACGCGCATCGGCATATGCCAGGCTGGCGGCCCCTAGCCGCACCTGCCCCCCCAGCCCACCGGCGTAGTAGAAGCCGTGGCCCAGGCTGAGGTAGCGGGCATAGCGCAGCCGCGCCGTGGCGTAGGCGGGCGAGCGGTCGGGGCCCACAAATTGCCGCAGGGTAAGGCTAGCCTGCAAAAACTGCCCCGTGAGCGGGTAAGCAAAGGTGTTGCGGCGGTTATTAGTGGTCACGAGGCTGGCCTCCAGGTAGTGGCGCTGCACGTGGCCCAGCAGGTAGTCGGGGTTGAGCTGGTAGATGAGGCCGCTGACCTGCTCGCGGTGGTACGACACATCGAAGGCCGAGACTAGCTGCACGGTGTGGCGCAGCCGCAGCCCGCCCGACACGTAGAAGCGCTGAATGGGAAAAGCGTCGGTTTCGGCGTCGGGCAGGCTGCGCAGGCGGTCGTTGAGGGTAGTGTAGTCGAGGTTGCGGCTTTGGTAATACGAAATACCAAACCCCGCCCCTACCCGGCGGCGGCGGCCCAGGCCGGGCGCCTCATAAAACAACTCGTACTTGCGGTTAAAGCCTAGCTGAATATTGGCGGTGAGCTGCTCGGCCCGGCCTCGCGAGTTATTATCGACCAGGTGCAGGCCATAATCGATGCGCTGCCAGCGGTCGGGACGCGTGCGCCAGCGGTTGAAATCATCGGCCAGCGACAGGATGGGCGCGGGCAGGATATACCAGCGCTCCTGCACGCTAAACAGCACCGTAAGCTGCCCCGTGCCGCCGCAGCTACCCTGCGCCAGCACTGCATGAAAGAGCTGCAAGTTGAACAGCCGGCGGCGGTTGGCTTCGAGGCGGCCAGCTAGGTCGGCCACCGTAAGGGAATCCCCTTCGTGAAAATCAAGCTCGGCGCGCAGCGTGCGCTCGCGGGTGCGGTTGTTGCCCGCGAATAAGATGGCCGACACCCGCGCCCGGGCTCCGGGGCACGTGCCCACGCGCACCAGGGTATCGGTGGGGGCCACTACGGGGGCTAGCGCGGGCGGGCGGGCTTCCTGGCTTAGCTCGCGCAGGCTGTCGGGCGGGGCGGCTGGCAACGGCGTTTGGGCGTGGCAGGGGCTAGCCCACAATAGCAGCAACGTGAAGACCAGCAGCCAGCTTGCGGCAGCAAAAAAAGAAAGCCGGGCGCGGTGCTTCACCCCGCAAAGTTAGACGCTGAGGTAGCGCAGCAACGCGTCGAAGCGCTCCTGCTCGTCGTCGCCCACGGCGGGCGTGCCGCTAAACTGGGCCGATACTACGTAGCCAAACCGCTCGAGCGTGGCCGTGATGCGGGCCAGGTTATCGGTGTTGAGGCGCAGCGTGAGGCGAATGCGGTAGGGGTCGTGCTCGTCGGCAATAACGTGGGCCGACAGAATTTTGGCGTTGTTCTCCTCTACGTAGCGGCTGATTTGCGAAAGCGAATAATCGCGCTCTTCCATCGTGAGTACCAGAATGCTGCCCTGGCCTGCCACGCCGGGCACCGGCCCGAAGGCGGCCAGCGCATCGCTTACGGTTACCACGCCCGCGTACTCTTGCTGCTCGTCGAGCACGGGTACGAGCTGGATTTTTTGCTCAATGGCCAGCTCCATCACCCGGTAAAAGTGCTGGTCGTGCTGCACGTGCACATTGGCGTAGCCCAGCGGCAGCTCGGCCAGCTGGGTATCGGGGTTTTCGTAGTCGGCCAGGTCGTGCTCGGTGATGAGGCCGCGGTACTGCCGCCCGGCCACCACCGGCAGCTGGCTCACATGAAACTCCTCCAGCCACCTAGCGGCCTTAGCGGTCGTGTCGGTGCCCTTCAGCGGCGGAATCATCTGATTGAGAAGGTCTTCGGCGAGTAGGGCAGGCATAAATACACAAGCTAAATAGCGGGTAATAAAGAGAATACCAGCCAATCCGAGACAAGCGACCGGCCCTGGCGAGCGCCGGGGGCCCAGTGGACTAGGGGGCGGCGGCCAACGGCAGCCGGGCGCCACGCCTTGCGCGGGGATGCACGGATAGGACTACTAACGGGTGGGAAAGGTTGCCAGTTTAAGGCAAAAAACGCGCCTAGTATCGGCCAATATACCAGCTAGCGCGCCGAGCCGATAGCGGCCACCGGCGAAAGCTGCGCCGTGGTGCGGCGCATGAAGCTGGCCAGGTACCGATTGAAGCCCGCCGGCCGCTCCATCATGGGGGCATGGCCGCAGTGGTCAAGAAAGCGCAGCTCGGCTTGCGGCAGCAGGCGCCCGAAGTCGTGGGCCACGGAGGGCGGCGTTATGGTGTCGTTGAGGCCCCACACCAGCAGCACGGGTACCGCGATGCGGTGCAGGTCGCCGGCCAGGTTGTGGTGCTGGGCCGAGCGCGCAATACTAATCATGCGCAGGCACTTAGCGTTGGAGTTGGTGACGGCAAATACCTCATCGACCAGCTCCTTGGTGGCTACGCTAGGGTTGTAGAACGTGTAGCCCACCCGCTCGCGCACAAAGTTGTAGTCGCCGCGCTTCGGAAACGAGCCGCCCATGCCGTCCTCAAACAGGCCGCTGCTGCCCGTAAGCACCAGCTGGCGCACGCGGCCGGGGTTTTTAAGCGTATACACCAGCGCCACGTGGCCGCCCAGCGAATTGCCTAGCAGTGTGAAGTCGCGGGGCAATTGCAGCTTATCCACAAAGTTTTCCACATAGGCCACCAGGCCCGGCACCGTGGCTTGCAGCAGCGGCATGTCATAAACGGGTAGTACCGGGATGACCACGCGGTACTCGGCCGAGAACTCTGCTACTACGTCGTGCCAGTTGCTGAGCGCCCCGAATAGCCCGTGAAGCAGCAGCAACACCGGCCCCTGGCCCTCGTCGACGTAGTCAAACCCGTGTTGCTGCTGGCGGCGTAGCTCCATAATTTTCGGCTTAGTGATTTCGTTTTTTCGTCCTTGGCTACTGACCCTCAGCGGCCCGGGAAACCGGGGGCGCGAAAGCCGGCCTAGCAGCGAAAAATCAACCTATGCAATGTTACAACAGGCTATCCAATTTGCCAGCCAGCGCAAGCCGTAGGTGGTGAGCAGCGCCTCGGGGTGAAACTGCACGCCGTAGAGCGGCAGCGTGGCGTGGCGCAGGGCCATCAGCTCGCGGTCGGTATCGGCCGTGATGGCCAGCGGCCGCAGGCTGGCGGGCAAGGTGCTGGCCTCCAAAGCCAACGAGTGGTAGCGCGTTACGGGCTGGCGGCGGGGCAGCCCGGCCAGCCAGGGGTCATCGCCCAGCAGCTCTATCTCGGACACCTTGCCGTGCCAGGGCCGGGCCGCCCGGCGCAGGCTAGCCCCAAAAAACTCGCCCAGCGCCTGCTGCCCCAGGCACACGCCCAACATGGGAACTTGCACGTGATACGCCTCAATGACGGCCAGCAAATTGCCCGCCGCGGCGGGCGAGCCAGGGCCTGGCGACAGCACAATACCCTGAAACGACAGCTGCCGCAGCTCGGCCAGCGGCACGTCGTTGCGGCGCACCAGCACTTCAGCCCCTAGCTGGCGCAGGTAGTCGGCTAGCGTGTGGGTAAAGGAATCGAAATTATCGAGCAGCAGCAGCGTCAAATTTGTTGTTTGTTGTTAGTGTCATTCAACGGTTCTGGCAGCCAGCAAACGACTGGCAGACACGTAGGAAGCAACTTGCTACATGGCTCCCTTGAGGCGGGCCAGCAGGTTGTGGCTGAAGGGCAGCACGTAGCCCGTGATTTGCAAGGCCAGCGGCGTGGCCGCCTGCACCCAGGGCAGCACCACCGAACCCGCCACAAGGCCGGGCGCCAGCAGCGGCAGGCCCGCCAGGGCCGTGCCGTGCAGCAGCAGGCTCAGGCCCAGCAGCCACTTGAGGCCGCCGGCCGCGGCGCCCAGCAGGTTATCCAGCATGCCTAGTGGGGTGAGGTGCACGGCCTTTTTCACTAGCCCCCCTACCAGGTGCACGCCCCACATAATGGCCACGAGCACCAGCAAAAACGCCACCAGCGGCAGTAGCCCAAACAGCTCGCCCAGGTACGAGCGCACCACCGGAATGGCGGCGCTCAGCAGGCTTAGCCCACCTACCACCCCTAGCACAAACGCCAGCAGCGACACTGCTTCCAGCACCAGCCCGCGCCGGTAGCCTTTCACGGTGCCCACGGCCAGCGGCAGCAGCAGCAGGATGTCGAGCGCAGTCATGCGTCAATCTACTTGTGGCTTGTTAGTTGTTGATTGCCATTTCTGAGGCATACCGCAGGCGATTATACCCTAGCAACCAACAACTAACCAGCGACAATTAAAAATTGGTGTTATTCAGCAGGCTGCTCACGGTTTGCGAGATGGCTTTGCCGTCGGCCTGGCCGGCCAGCTCGCGGGCGGCTACGCCCATCACCTTGCCCAGGTCGGAGGGGCCGGTGGCGCCCACGCGCTGAATAATGCCCACGAGCTTCTCCACAAGGTCGGCCTCAGAGAGCTGCTGAGGCAAAAACTCCTCGATAATGGCAAGTTCGGCCAGCTCGGTTTCTTCGAGGTCCGAGCGAAACTGCTCTTTATACGTAGCGGCCGAGTCGCGGCGCTGCTTGGCGGCTTTGATGAGCAGCTTCTGCTCCTGGTCGGCGCTGAGGCCGGTGGCGCTGGCGCCTTCGGCCGTTTCGGCCAGCAAAATCTGCGATTTGATGGAGCGCAAAGCCGTGAGGCGCACTTTGTCTTTGGCCAGCATAGCTTGCTTGATGCCGGCGTCGATGGTTTCTTTAAGAGGCATTTTGGGAGTGGGAAAAGTAAAAGCGACGGGCAGCAGAGCCGCTCGCCACAGGTAAAATAACGACTAGGCCCGGGATGCGGCCACCAGCTGGCGCAGGGCCGCCGGCTCGTCTACGTAAATAGCCAGGCGGCGCACGGGGCGGCGCAGCCCATACGGGCCCTGCACCACTAGCGGCGCGGCCAGGGTAAGCAACAGGTTGGGCGGCGCCAGCAAGAGCCGGGCGGTGTTAAGCAGGCCGGGCGCCGGGGCGGGGGCATCGGTGAGCAGCTCGACGCTCAGGAGCTGCTCGTAGGGGATGGCCGCGTGCCACGCCAGCCCCACCCGCACCACCAGCGCCTTTGGCGTGCGCAGCACCGGCCGGCAGCGCACTGCCTGCCCGTGCGCCCCCAGCCACAGCAGCGTGTAGGCGCTCAGGCCCGTGAGCCACCACGCGGCCGTGGGCCACCAGTGCCCTACCAATAGGTGCGCCACAGCCATTTCCAGCACGCTTAGTCCGGCAAAAGTGGCCAGCAGCGCGGCAAAGCCCGATTGGCGATAGGTGGTGAAGGGCACCTCACCCACTGCCACTTCGGGCCGCGCCCACGGGCCTAGCAGCGCGTAGCGCAGCACCGCTACCTCGGTGATAATAGCCTCGGTGAGGCGGCCCAGCACCGGCTGGGTAGCCGCCCGCAGATTCCCGATAAAATCGGCCGACTGCGAGCGGGCGGCCTGGTAGCCGCGCCAGATGCGCCGCACCCGCACCCCGGCGTAGGCTACGGTGGCCACTTCGCCCACCGCCGCCAGCCGGCCGGCCCAGGCCAGCAGCGGCAGCGCCGTGGCCGGCAGCAGCCAATGGCTCAGGGCTAGCCCCCCACCAAAGGCCGCAGCTACCGTGCTGATGGACAGTTGGTAGCGCCGCACTACGCACAAATAAAACAAGCCCGGCAGCACCAGCAGCAGGTCGGCGGCCACGGCTGGGGGCAAGGCCGGGTGCTGGCCAAAATCAGCCCGGTGCACCACCGCATATTCGGTGGCAATAATGCCCGCCGCCAGCAGCCCAAACAGCAACCCAGGCCCTAGCCGGGCCGGCAAGCGAAGCAAACCAGCCATACGGTGAGTGGTTAAGTATAAGGAAAGCCCGCCGGGCCAGGGCGGCCGGCAAATGTACCTTGCGCCGCCGCTGGCTAGCCCTCATCTACTGGCCAGGGCCGACTACAAAATCCGTGAACCGAAGGAAGGCGCAAGCCAAATCCGTCTAAAATCAGTGTCATCCGTGATTAAGCTGAGCGTTAACATCAACAAAATTGCCACCCTGCGCAACGCGCGGGGCCTGCACGCCCGCCCCGATTTGCTGCAAGCTGCCCGCGACATCGAGCGCTTTGGGGCCGAAGGCATTACGGTGCACCCGCGCCCCGACGAGCGCCACATTCGCTACGACGATGTGCGCAACCTCAAGAGTGTCGTCACGACGGAACTCAACGTGGAGGGCAACCCCACGCCCGACTTTCTGGCTCTGTGCCGCGAGGTGCGCCCCGAGCAGGTAACGCTGGTGCCCGATGCGCCCGACGCCATTACCTCCAACGCCGGCTGGAACGTGGTAAAGCACCAAGGCTTTTTGCGCGAGGTGGTGGCCGAGCTGAAAAGCTACGGCGCCCGCGTAAGCATCTTCCTCGACCCCGACCCTAGCCTGATTGATGCCGCCGCCCACACCGGCACCCATCGCATCGAGCTGTATACCGAGGCCTACGCCCGCCACTACGCCACCGACCGTGCCGCTGCCGTGCTGCCCTACCGCGACACGGCCCGCGCCGCCGTGGCCGCCGGCCTGGGCCTGAACGCCGGCCACGACCTCGACCTCGAGAACCTGGCCTACCTGGCCCAGGAGCTGCCAGGATTGCAGGAAGTAAGCATTGGGCACGCGCTGGTGGCCGATGCGCTGTACCTGGGTTTGGAAAATACGGTGCAGCTTTATAAGCGCCAGCTGCGGGCTAGCTGAGCAACAGGGGGCGCGGGCTTCATGCCTCTTTCACGGGGTTGCCTTGCCGGCCTGGGTCTGGGCCGTAACTTGCGCCCTCATTTACCCATCTCAACTGTAGTGCGTTCACGTATTAATTCGGCTTGGCGCGGTGCGCTGGGCCTGGGGCTGCTGGCCGGCCTGAGTCTCACCGCCTGCAACCGTTCGGGCCAGGGCGAAAGCGCGGCCGGCAGTGCCGACACCCTCACCACCGAAAACAAGCCGGCCCCCCTCGATACCGTGAAGCTGAAGGCGCAGGCCATGCGCCGCGACTCGCTCAAGGCCGACAGCATTGCTAAAAAAACCGGCCAGCTGCCGGGGGCTTTGCTTCCGGGCCACCGCATTGTGGCGTTCTACGGTAACATTCGCTCGAAGGGCATGGGCATTTTGGGCCGCGAGCCCAAGGCCCAGATGATGCGCAAGTTTGACGGGGTGCTGAAGGAGTGGCAGGCCGCCGACCCTAGCCTGCCGGTGCTGCCGTGCCTGCACAGCGTCACTATCACGGCGCAGGGCAGCGCCGGCGACGGCAAGTACCGCCTCATGAACTCGAAGAGCACTATTGAGGAAACCCGCGCCTGGGCCAAGGAGAAAAACGCCATCCTGTTTATGGACGTGCAGGTGGGCCTTAGCGACCTGGCGCACGAGCTGCCCAAGCTGGCCGAGTACATGAAGGACCCGACCATTCACTTGGGCATCGACCCCGAGTTTGCGATGCAAACCAAGGGGGTGCGCCCCGGCAAGAAAATTGGTACCTACGACGCCAAGGACGTGAACTACGCCATCAATTTTCTGGCCCGCATTGTGAGCGAAAACCACTTGCCACCCAAGCTTCTGATGGTGCACCGCTTTACCAAGGGTATGCTGACTAACTACAAGAACATCAAGCTCGACCCGCGCGTGCAGGTGATTGTGGACATGGACGGCTGGGGCGACCCTACCCTCAAGAAGGACTCCTATAAGGCGTACGTGCAGAAGGAGCCGGTGCAGTACACGGGCCTCAAGCTGTTCTACGAGTACGATGCCCGCAAAGCTCCGCACCACATTTTCACGCCCAAAGAAGTGCTGGACACGCTCAACTTCAAGCCCACGCCGCTCTACATTCAGTATCAATAGTGGCTAGGCCTTGCTAACGCAAAAAGGGCTCCCGGCATAGTGCCGGGAGCCCTTTTCTATAACCTAGTGCCTAATAATCGTCACCTAAGTAAGCCACGTGCAATAGGTAGTTGCAAAACACGGGCCGCTTTTTAGTGGGCCGCGTTGAGGTCGATTTTCTCGCCGGTCTTTGCCCGTTTCACTAGGGCAATCAGCGGCACGCAGGAGATAAAGAAGAAGCCCAGCGCGTAGAAAATCTGGGTGTAGGTGATGAGCGACACCTGCTTCATGAGCATGCCTTCCATGGCGGCGTAGGCCTGCTGCTGGGCCTGCGCCATGGTGTAGCCCTTCGCCATGAAGCTTTGGGTGAAGCCTTGCAGGCGCTGCACCGTTTCGGGGTTGTAGAGCGAGAGATTGGGCAGCAGGGCCACCCGGTTATTCTGGATGCTGCGCTCTAGGTAAGTGCCCACGATGGCCACGCCAAACGAGCCCCCTAGCTGGCGAATCATGCCGGTGAGGCCGGCGGCCTGGCCGGCGTCGCGGCCTTGCAGGCCCGCCAGGCTCATGGTGGTGATGGGCATAAAGATGAGGCCCAGCCCCACGCCCCGCACAATGAGCGGCCAGAAGAAGTCGTGCTCGCCGGCCGTGGGCGAAATACGGCTGCCCATCCAGAAGGTGAAGCCAAAGAAAATGGCGAAACCCACCGGCAGCATAGCTTTTTGCGGAATGCCCGCCATCAGCATACGGCCCACGATGGGCATCATAAAGCCCGAGGCTAGGGCACCCGGCAGCAGTATCCAGCCGGTTTGCTCGGCCGAGAAACCCAGAATGCGCTGCGTGAAAATGGGGAACACAAACACGGAAGCAAACAGCCCGAAGCCGAGCACAAACGAGAGGAAAGCGCCCACGGCCAGGTTGCGGCTCTTGGCCAGCACCCGCAGGTCTACGATAGGCGCCTTGGCCGTCAGCTCGCGCCAGATGAAGCCGATGAGCCCCACGGCCGCCAGCACACTAAACAGCTTGATGACGTTGTCGTCGAACCAGTCGTTGGTTTCGCCCTGCTCCAGTACGTATTGCAGCGAGCCCACGCCCAGAATAAGCAGCCCGACGCCCGCCCAGTCGATATCGCGCAGGGGCCGCGGAATAGCGTTTTTGATGCGCTCGGGGTCGCGGATGAACAGGATGGTGAAGATGCTGGCCAGGATGCCCACCGGCACGTTCACGTAAAAAATCCAGGGCCAGCCCAGGGTGCTATCCACAATAACGCCCCCTAGCGTGGGGCCGATAGTGGGCCCGATGATAACCCCCATGCCAAACAGCGCCTGCCCGAGCGGTAGCTGCTTGGGCGGAAAGGTGTCAATCAGAATAGCCTGCGACGTAGCCATGAGCGCCCCGCCGCCGACGCCCTGAATAAAGCGGAAGATTACCAGTTCGGGCAAGGTGGTGCTTTGCCCGCAAGCCATGGAGGCCAGGGTGAATAAAATAACCGAAGCCAGGTAGTAGTTGCGGCGCCCAAACTGCTCGGCCAGAAAGCCGGTCATCGGAATCACAATTACGTTGGCAATGGCGTAGGAGGCGATAACCCAGCTTACTTCCTGTTGCGTGGCCGAAAGATTGCCCATCATCTGGGTCAGGGCCACGTTCACGATACTGGTGTCAATCAGCTCCAGCAGGCAGCAGAAAACCACCGTCACGACGATAATCCACTTTCTAAATCCGGTTTCCATTAGGTAAGGCTAAAGGGATTAATTAGTCAGAATAGCTGTAAAAAAGCGTCATGCTGAGCGGAGCGCAGCATGACATTCCTTATTACAGAGCCCCAAGGCTACTTCACCGCCACAATGGCGTTCACGCTCATGCCAGCGCGCAGCGGGTGCTGGGGGTCTTCCTTGTTGAGCACAATTTTGACGGGCACGCGCTGGGTTACTTTCACGAAGTTGCCGGTCGAGTTATCGGGGGGCAGCAGGGCAAAGCGGGCGCCCGTAGCGGCCGACAGCGACTCGATGTGGCCATCAAACTCTTCGTTGGGGTAGGCGTCGATTTCCAGCTTCACGGGCTGGCCCACCTTCATGTTTTCGAGCTGCGTTTCCTTGAAGTTGGCAATCACCCAGGTTTTACCGCTGCTCACCAGGCCGATGAGCTGCTGGCCGGGGCTCACTACCTGGCCGGGCTGCACGCTTTTCTTGCTCACAATGCCGTTGGCCGGGGCTAGCAGCGTGGTGTAGCTCAGCTGGAGCTGGGCATTGTCGAGGTCCGACTGGCGCTGCTTTACCACGGCCTGGGCCACGGCTACCTGCTGCTGGGCTTGCGCTACCTGCTGCTGGGCGGCCGTCACTTGGTTGCGGGCCACGCTCACCTGGTCCTGGGCAGTGTTTTGCTGAGCGCTGGTGGCCTTAAGGTTGGCGGCTACGGCGTCGTATTCACTCTGCGGAATGATATCCTGATTGCGGAGCTTGGTGCTGCGAGCTAAATCTTGCTGCAAGCGGGCCCGGTTGGCAGCGCTCACGCCGATGGTAGTTTGGGCAGTGCGCACATTGGCCTGGGCAGTGCCCACGCCAGCCTGGGCAGAGCCTACCCCAGCGCGGGCGGCAGTTACCTGGGCCTGGGCGGCTAGCAGGGCGGCCTGGGCGGCATTTACGCGCTGCACGTAGTCGGCCTTGTCGATAGTTACGAGCGTATCGCCCTTCTTCACCACCTGGTTGTCATTCACAAATACTTTCAGCACCGGGCCCGATACGCGCGGGATGATGGGGTACACATCGCCTTCTACGGAGGCGTCGTCGGTGCTTTCGTGGGCTTGGGCAAAGCGGTAGCGCGTGTAGCCATAAAAGGCACCGGCCAGCAGCACTAAGGCCACAACAATAAGGATAAGCGGGTTACGCTTCTTTTCGGGTTCCAGCGGCTCGGCCACGGCGGTCGGAGGGGCGTCTTGGAGGTCAGTTTGGGTAGCCATGGAGATAAGGAGGAGAAATTACTAAAGGTTGGTAGCTAGGGGGCTGCTAGCCCAAAAGGAGTGTTTGCAACGTCGGCCGGCGGGCCAACGGGTTATTCTCTAACAAGCAACGTGGGGCAAGGGGCGGTGCGCACCACCATTTCGGCCGTATTGCCCATCAAAAAGCGGCTCAGGCCCGTTTGGCCATGCGCCCCAATCACAATGAGGTCGGCGTGGTGGCGCTGGGCCTCGGCCAAAATGGTCGGGGCCGCCTCGCCATGCGCCGTGTTGGTAAACACGCGGCTAGCCCCGGCAGCTTCGGCGGCCGCGCGATGGGCAAATAGCTCGGCCTCCATCCTGGCCGGCACCGGCACGGCGGGCTCCTGCACGTAGAGCAGGCGCAGCTCGGCCCCGCTGCCCACTGCCAGCGCGGCGGCATAGGCCACCAGCGCCGCCGAGGCAGCCGAAAAGTCAAGCGGACAAAGGATGGTGCTGAGAGTCATTGTTAATTATCAATGATTAATGGTTAATTATGAACGATTTGTGGTCAATAAACAGGCAGCCTTTCGCACTGCGCACTCAATCATCAACCATTAATCATTAACCACTAAAAAGCTATTGCCAAATCTGCTCGCCGGTGGCACGGCGCAGCTGGTACTGGCCCAGCGTGTAGTTGTACATGGCCTGGGCGCGGGCTAGCCGGGCCTGCGCGAGCTGGGTTTCGGCATCGAGCACGTCGAGGTTCTGGCCCACGCCGTAGCGGTAGCGGCCCCGGGCGCGCTCCAGGGCGTCGGTGGCCTGGGCTACCTGCTGCACGGCATTGTCGTAGCGGGCTTGGCTGAACTGCATGTTGTTAGCAGCCTGGCGCACATCGGCCCGGATTTGCTCCTGCGTATCCTCGGTGCGGGCCTGGGCGGCGCGGTAGTTGGCGGCGGCTTCCACGCGCTGCTTGCGGTTTTTGCCCCCGTCGTAGATGGGCAAGCTCAGCTGGGCCACGCCCACCGTGTTGAAGCGCACCCGCTGCAGGGCCTCGCCGGGCGGCACGCCCGGGATGAGGTAGCCGTTTTTGCCGCCGGCCTGCACGCCCACCCCTAGCACCGGCAGGTTGCTCTTAGCCGTGAGCTTGCTTTGCAGGTCGGCGCTGGCTTCAGCGTCTTTGGCCAGCTTGGCCTCGGGCCGGTTGGCAGCCGCTTTGGCCAACTCGGCTTCCAGGTTCACGGTTTGCGGCTCGTAGCTTAGGCGGCCCCGCACCGGAATATCGGCCTGCTGGGGCTTGTGCAGCAGGCGGGCCAGCTGCACCTGCTGGTTTTGCAATTGGTTTTGCAAATCCAGCTTCTGGTTTTGGGCCTGCGTAATGCGCACGTCAGTAGTCGTCACGTCGAACTTAGTGCTCACGCCGGCGTCCACGCGCTTCTGCATCTCATCGCGGTGCGCCACCAGCGAGGCAATCTGCTGGTCCTGCACCCGAATGCTTTCGCGGGCGAACAGGATGTTATAATAAGCCTGCGCGGCGCTGTAAGCCAGGTCGCGGCGCGCCACCAGCACATTGTCCTGGGCAGTTTGCACCTGCGAGCGCGACAGGTTGGTGGAAGCCGCCCGCTTGCCAAAATCGTACAACTCGTACTGCGCCGTGAGGTGCGCATCGAAGTTGTTGTTGGGCGCAAAAGCCAGGGCCT
Source organism: Hymenobacter cheonanensis (assembly GCF_030581075.1). Taxonomy (GTDB): domain Bacteria; phylum Bacteroidota; class Bacteroidia; order Cytophagales; family Hymenobacteraceae; genus Hymenobacter. The sequence continues at coordinate 312,914 of NZ_JAUQSW010000005.1, read as the reverse complement.
CGCTGCCCGGTGCTATCTGAAACTGCGACACCGGGTCGATGCGCGTATAGGTAGCCGAGCCCGTTATCTGGGGCAGAAACCCAGCCTGGGTCTGCGAGAGGCGGCTGTTGGCCGCATTGGCCAGCTCGGTGAGGTTCGTCACGCCCGGGTTAGCGTCGAGCACCGCCTGCACGGTACCGCCCAAAGTTAGCGAGTCGCTAACCAGCCCAATGGCCTGGTTGGCAGCCGGAACGCTAGGCTGGTTTTGGGCCATTACTGGCTGCGCAAGCAGGCCGCCAGCCAGCGTCAGCCCCGCAAAGCCGGCAAGTTGATATCTAGAAAACATAAGCCAAGTGGCGTAGTAGTGTGTCCTCGGCTTACCTAATGCTGTGCCAATAGGTTGCGGCGCAGTTCGATTTTTATAACCTACTTATTATCTGCAAGATAATTTAACCCACCAGTTCCGTTGGGCCCTAGCAAACAATAACCTATTCTGAGGGTTTCCTTACATATCAGGAATTATCCAAAATCAGCATGTCCATTCAGGTCAACCAAGACGAGTCGCTCCTTCTCCACCTTAATGAGGCCATTGCCACTATTCGCGATAAGGAGCAGCTCTTTCAGATTATCGCCCGCAAGCTGCGGCTGATTTTTCCGTTCGACATGATGGGCATCAGCATCTTTGATAAGGAGCTGCTTAATAAGCGGCTGTTTTTCAAGGATTACACTACCATCGACCCACCCGAGCCGCCCCCGGCCAACATAAGCGTGTTTACGCCTATCATCGGCTCGCCGGTCGAGCTGCTACTGCAAGACCCGCGCATTCAGCACATCGAGCTGCGCGAATACGTGCGCCACTATGCTGATTTTGAGCCTTTTCAACGCTTGCTACGCCAGGGCATTCAGTACATGACCATGGTACCCATGTGGCTGAGCGGCCAGCTCACGGGCTACCTCATTCTCGCTACCATTCGGCCGCCCGCGTACTCGGCCGCTGATGAGCAGCTCCTCGAAAAAATAACCTCGCTGGTAGCCGTAGCCGTGCGCAACTCGCTTGATTTTGAAGAGGTAGCGCGCCGCGAGCAGCAGCGCACGCTGCAGCTCAACGTCACGAATGCTTTGCTCAGCATCAAGCAGCGCGAGCCGCTGTTTCGGGCCATTGCCGGCGAGCTGGGGCAGGTGGTGCCGTTCGACTACTTCGGCATTCGCGTGCAGCGGGCGGGGCAGCGCGAGGCATTCGAGGGCTTTGCCGAATTTACCCGCCTGGCCGATGACCCTAGCGGCGCGCTGCTAGCCCTCGACCCCAACCGCCACCAGCAGCGCCACCCGCACGAAATAGTGGATATGTACCGGCAAATGAGCGGCTTGCTGCAATCGGCTGGCCTGTACCGGGGCGAAGATTTCCGGCAGCTGGCGGTGCGCTACCCCGCCATGCGCACCGCCTACGACGAACACCGGGTGCGGGCCATGCTCATTGTGCCCATCTGGCAGCGGGCCGATGAGGCAGCCGTGCTGCTGCTAGCCTCCCCTGCCCCCGACGGGTTTGGGCCCGACGACCTGGCCACCGTGCAGGCCCTGGTGCCGCAGATAGCCCTCGCCCTCGAAAATCTCTTTGCCTTCGAGCAGATTGAGGAGCTGAAGGCCCAGGTAGAGCAGGAGCGCACCTATTTGATAGACGAAATCAATACCGACCGGCCCGCCGATGGCCTCATCGGCGTGAGCCCGGCCTTGCAGCAGGTGCGCCAGCGCATTGCCCAGGTAGCAGGCACCGACGCCACCGTGCTCATCACGGGCGAAACCGGCACTGGCAAGGAGGTAGTGGCCAGGGCCTTGCACCAGGCCTCGCCCCGCCAGGGCCGGGCTTTGGTAAAGATAAATTGCGCGGCCTTGCCGGCCCAGCTTATTGAGAGCGAGCTGTTTGGCCACGAAAAAGGTGCCTACACGGGGGCCGTGGAGCGGCGCATCGGCAAGTTTGAGCTGGCCGACGGCGGCACCATTTTTCTGGATGAAGTGGGCGAGCTGCCCCTCGACCTGCAAGCCAAGCTGCTGCGCGTGCTGCAGGAAAAGGAGTTTGAGCGCCTGGGCGGCAACCGCGTGCTCACCACCAATGCCCGCGTGCTGGCCGCCACCAACCGCGTGCTCGAAGAGGAAGTGCGCGCCGGCCGCTTCCGCGCCGACCTTTACTACCGGCTCAACGTGTTTCCCATTCAGCTAGCCCCGTTGCGCGAGCGCCCGCAGGATATTGAGCCGCTGGTGCAGCACTACCTGGCTAGCCTCAGCAAGCGGCTGGCGCGGCCGCCCCGGCCCATTCGGCCGGTCGATATGGTGGCTTTGCAGGCTTATCCCTGGCCCGGCAACATCCGCGAGCTGGAGCACGTGCTTGAGCAGGCCATCATTGTGAGCCAGGGCGCCTGGCTGGAGTTTGGCGGCTTCGCGGCCGGGCCCACCCTGCGGGCACTACCGCCCGGCCCGGCCACCTCGCTAGCCCCGGCCAACACCCCTACCGAGCCCGCCGGGGCTAGCGATGCGCCGCTCAAAACGCTGCGCGAGCAGGAGCGCGACCACATCCTGGCCGCGCTGCGCCGCACGGGCGGGCGCGTGAGCGGCGTGCAGGGCGCGGCTACCATCCTGGATATCAACCCTAAAACCCTGGAAGCGCGCATGAAAAAGCTGGGCATCCGGCGCACCGTGGTGGCCGAATAAGCTACCCGGTGTTAAGGTCAACCTTGCCTCGGCTTACCAGCCTGTTGCCAAAGCCCCTAGCTGCCAGGGTGCAACCTCAGGCACGAAATAGTAGTTGAACGGCGCAGTTACTCAACGCCTTATTATGACTTTGCTACCTCACCTGCTGTCCCTGGCGGCTCTGCTCGCCGCTAGCCCGGCCCTGGCCCAGAATGTGCCGCCGCCCGCCACGCCCTTCCAGATGCAGGGCAACATTTACCTGCCCAACAAGCTGCCCGCTACCGATGCCCGCGTGGCTAGCCTCAAAGTGCCGACTGGTTTTACCATCAGCAAGTTTGCCGAGGGCCTCGATATGCCGCGCATGCTGGCCGTGGCCCCCAACGGCGACGTGTACGTGACCAACCGCGTGAAGGGCACCGTGACGCTGGTGCGCGATGCCAACCACGATGGCAAGGCCGAAGTGATGCGCCAGGTTGCCCAAAAGCCGCACCTACACGGACTAGCGCTGCAAGGCAACAAGCTGTACTTCACGGCCATCCGCGAAATCTACGTGGCCGACGTGCGCCCCGATGGCAGCCTCTCGGAGCTAAAAGAGCTGTACCACGACCTGCCCGACGCTGGCCAGCACGCCAACCGGGTGCTGCACTTCGGGCCCGACGGCAGCCTGTACCTCTCGGTGGGCAGCACCTGCAACGCCTGCGACGAGGACAACCCCGAAAACGCTACTATCCTGAAGCTTAACACCGACGGCTCGGGCCGCCAGGTAGTGGCCCATGGCCTGCGCAATACCATCGGCTTCGACTGGCACCCGCTCACCAAGCAGCTTTTCGGTATGGACCACGGCATCGACTGGCTCGGCGACGAAACCCAGCAGGAAGAGCTGAACCAAATAAAGCCTGGCGCCGGCTACGGCTGGCCATCCATTATCGCCGACGGTCAGCACTACCCCGCCAACAAGCCCAAAAGCGGCGAAAGCTACGAGGCCTTCGATGCCAAAAATGAGCGCCCGCTGCTGCTTTACAAAGCCCACTCGGCGCCGCTAGGCCTGGTTTTCAACAAAGGCCAGCAGTTTCCGAAAGAATACCAAAACGACGCCTTCGTGACCATGCACGGCTCCTGGAACCGCGCGCAGCCTAGCGGCTACAAGCTGGTGCGCGTGCACTTCAACGCCCAGGGCCAGCCCGAGAAATTCGAGGACTTCATCACCGGCTTCCTGGTTGAGAATGACAAGTCGGAGTTTGGCCGCCCCTGCGGCCTGGTGCAGGCCCCCGACGGCTCACTACTAATGGGCGACGACGACAACGGCGTGATTTACCGCGTGGCCTACACGGGCAAGAAGAAGGGCTAGCCGAGTAGCTGCGCTTGAAAACGTCTGTCATGCTAAGCTTGCCGAAGCATCTCTACCGCACCGTTAGATGAAGCGGTAGAGATGCTTCGGCAAGCTCAGCATGACAGACGTTTTTGCGAGGTGAGTTATTTTGACCGGCATAAGGCACCGCAACTTTTTTAGCCTTTTTCGCCTTATTCTTGCGAATAATTTTAGCAAGAATGGCCAAGGCAAGAACGGTTTTTTTCTGTCAGAACTGCGGCGCGCAGTCGGCAAAATGGATAGGGCGCTGCCCCTCGTGCGGCGAGTGGAACACCTACGTGGAGGAAGTGGTGCAGAAGGAAACCGCCGCCACTACCACCGGCCAGTGGAAGCCCGCTAGCACCGTGCCCGGCGGCAACCTGCAAAAGGCCGCCAAGTCGCGCCCGCTAGCCGACATCCGCCACGAAGAGGAGCCGCGCATTATTACTCCCGACGGCGAGCTGAACCGTGTGCTGGGCGGCGGCCTGGTGCCGGGCTCCATCGTGCTCATTGGCGGCGAGCCGGGCATTGGCAAAAGTACGCTCATGCTTCAGATTGCCTTGATGATGAAGCAGCTACGCATTCTCTACGTGAGCGGCGAGGAGAGCGAAGCCCAGATAAAAATGCGCGCCGAGCGCCTGGCCGACGGCCAGCACCAGAACTGCTACATCCTCACGGAGACGAACACCCAGAACATTTTCCGGCAGATTGACCAGGTCGAGCCCAACCTGCTCGTCATCGACTCCATCCAAACCATGCACTCGACGCTCGTGGAGAGCGGCGCCGGCTCGGTGAGCCAGGTGCGCGAGTGCACTGCCGAGTTTCTCAAGTTTGCCAAGGAAACCGGCACGCCGGTGCTGCTCATCGGCCACATTACCAAGGATGGCAGCATTGCCGGCCCCAAAATTCTGGAGCACATGGTGGACACCGTGCTGCAGTTTGAGGGCGACCGCCACCTGAGCTACCGCATTCTGCGCACCACCAAAAACCGCTTCGGCAGCACCTCCGAGCTGGGTATTTACGAAATGCAGGGCAGTGGCCTGCGCCAAGTATCGAACCCTTCCGAAATCCTGCTCTCGCAGCGCGCCGAAAGCCTGAGCGGCATGGCCATCGGGGCCACGCTGGAGGGCAACCGCCCGCTGCTGGTGGAGGTGCAGGCCCTTGTGACGCCCGCCACCTACGGCACCCCGCAGCGCAGCAGCACCGGCTTCGACGCCAAGCGCCTGCAAATGCTGCTGGCCGTGCTGGAGAAGCGCGCCGGCCTGCGGCTAGGCCAGCACGACGTGTTTTTGAACATTGCGGGCGGCCTGCGCCTCGACGACCCGGCCCTCGATGCGGCCGTGTGCGCCGCCGTGGTAAGCAGCCTCAACGACCTGCCCATTGCCGGCGACGTGTGCCTGGCCGCCGAGGTGGGCCTCAGCGGCGAGATGCGCGCCGTGCCCCGCCTCGACCAGCGCCTGGCCGAGGCCGAAAAGCTGGGCTTCCGCGAAATGTACGTGTCGCAGTTCAACGGCAAGAACCTGGCCGACCAGGGACGCGCCGGCCTGCGCGTGCAGGCCGTGAGCCGGCTCGATGAAGTATTGCAGGCCCTATTTGGATAAGACAATTGGGCCGGTGCCCGCTAAGCTGCCAGCAGTACCAAAGCCAGCACTTTAGGCTAAATCAAATAGCTAATAGCACAATTTCAGGGCATTTTATTTTTGCTCAGAAGTTGTGCTATTGGAGTGGGTAACGTCCCTTATCTTCGGTGTCGTAATTGACTTTTACCGATAAAACAGATAGGTACACGTATTACACCTTTTTGTTTATTTAGCATATTAAGGCTGCTGAGCCCCTGTCCTGCTACTATATGAAGCTACCATTTACGTGTCTTTTTACCTGGGTACTAAGTTGGGCTTTCGCGACGGGCGCGCAGGCACAGGCGCCCGCTGGCCGGCCCGCCGAAGTGGCGGGCGCGGCCGTGCTCACGGGCCGCGTTTCCAACCCCACGACCGATAGCATCGCCGTCTCTATCCACGACAGCCCATTCGATACCAAGGAGCGCATCAGCTACGCGCGCCTCAACGAGAAAGGTGAGTTTCGGCTCAGCATTCTGCTTGCTGGCTCCACCAAGGCCGATTTGGTGTATGGCGACGCCGTAGCCGACCTGTTTCTGGACCCGGGCACCGACCTCGACGTGCGCTTCAAAGCCGAAGATTTACCCGGCACGGTGAAGTTCAAGGCCAATGATGTGCCCACGGGCTTTGCCACCAAGTTTCGCAACAGCGCGAACCTGACCGATGCCCAGCGCCACCGCCAGCAGATGGCCAATGCCAACTCGTACCTGGCCGAGTTCGACGAGCAGTTCGTGTCGAACGACGGCTTTCAAGTACTGCCGGATAACATTCAGCTCTACGAAGCGCCTTTCGTGTCGTTTCTTGACTACCGGATTAAGCACGAGCGCAACTTCCTGGAGGACCGGGCGGCCCGACAGTCTTTTACCATCGATTTTTATAATTATGCCAAGGCGGAGATTACTTATTCCAACGCCAACGACCGCCTGACTTTTGCAGATTTGCGTGAACAGGTGGTAAGCACTGAAGGCCGCCTGACCATGACGCCCGGCTACTACGACTACCTGCGCGACCCCAACCTGCTGAACGACCAGACGGCCGTGGGCAACGAGCAGTTTCAGGAGTTTTTGCTCAACTACGTGCACTACATGGCCGCGCAGCAAAAGCACCTGCGCACCGACCCCGATTTCTATCCGTTTTGCTACGCCCTGGCCAGCAAGCGCCTCAATGGGCAGATGAAGCTGCTCACGCTGGGCCGCATCCTGCAAGAGTCGTTTCGCTTTGGGCACGTGCGGCAGTCGGCGGCCATGCTCGCCGATTTCCGCACGCTCGACACCAAGAAGCGGTACGTAGCCGCGCTCGATGCTGACTTTGGCAAGCACAAAACCCTGGCCATTGGGGCGCCCGCGCCCGATTTCCGGCTGCTGTCGGCCACCGGCGACTCGGTGCGGCTAAGCAGCTTCCAGGGCAAGCTGGTGTACCTGAACTTCTGGAAAACCACCAACGGCCTGTGCCTGCGCGACCTGGCCTACGCCCAGGACCTGGCCAAGCGCTTCGAAGGCAAGAACATTGTCTTCGTGAACGTGGCTCTGGATGAGCTGGAGCTGCCCTGGCGCCAACTCGTGACGATAAAGAAGCTGCCCGGCGTGCACGTGCGGGCGCTCGGCGGCCTGCGCTCGGAGGTGGCTAAGGCGTATAATTTGCAGGAAGTACCGACTTACATCCTGCTTGGCGAAGATGGCACCATCCTCAACCCCAAGCCCAAGCGCCTGAGCAGCCGCGCCGCCGTGGATGAGATAAACCAGTCGTTTGGCCGGGCCGGCGTGTACAGCGCCGCCGTAGCGCAGCTGCCGAGCGCGGCCAAGTAGGGCGCCCGGGGCCTAGCTCCGGCGCGCACCCAAAACTTCTGGCCCCGGTCGGGTGTCTCATGGGCTAGCCGGCTACTGCCGACCTTTGCCCTATGCGCTCTACTCTCCGCGACGCCGTTTCTTTTCTGCGCAAGGCCACGCCCGGCCGGGTGCTCAATGCCGGGCAGGTGGTAGCCTCCTACGTGCTGAGCCGCCTCACGGGGCGCGCCCGCGCCTGGGGCCTGCCGGTGGCGCTGGCCTTCGAACCCACCACCAGCTGCAACCTGCGCTGCCCCGAGTGCCCTAGCGGCCTGCGCTCGTTTACACGGCCCACGGGCATGCTGCCGGCCGAGCTGTTCAAGAAGACGATGGATGAGGTGGCTAGCCGGCTGTGGTACCTCATTTTTTACTTCCAGGGCGAGCCGTACTTGCACCCGCAATTTCTGGATTTGGTGGAGTACGCCAGCAAGAAGGGCATTTACACGGCCACCAGCACCAACGCGCATTTTCTGACGGATGAAAATGCCCGCCGCACGGTAGAAAGTGGGCTTGACCGCCTCATCATCTCGCTCGACGGCACCACCCAGGAAGTGTACCAGCAGTACCGCGTGGGGGGCAAGCTGGAGAAGGTGCTAGCCGGCACCCGCAACGTGGTGAAGTGGCGCAAGCAGCTGAAAAGCAGCACGCCGCGCATCATCTTTCAATTTTTGGTAGTGCGGCCCAATGAGCACCAGATTGAAGACGCCAGGGCCCTGGCCCAGGCAATGGGAGTGGACGACGTGTGGTTTAAAACTGCCCAGATTTACGATTATCAGCAGGGCTCGCCGCTTATCCCGACCATCGACTACTACTCGCGCTACGCCAACAATGGCAACGGCACGTTCAGCCTCAAAAACAAGCTCGTGAACGGCTGCTGGAAAATGTGGCACTCGTGCGTAGTAACTTGGGATGGCAAAGTGGTACCTTGCTGCTTCGACAAGGACGCCGAGTACCGGCTAGGCGACAGCCAGCACGAGAGTTTCCGCGCCCTCTGGCACGGCCAGAAGTACCAAGGCTTTCGGCAGGCGCTGCTCAAGGGCCGCGACCAGATTGAGATGTGCCAGAACTGCACCGAGGGCACCAAGGTGTGGGGCTAAATCACGGATTACGCGGATTTTAGCGGATTACGCGGATTTTGTGGACGATTAAAAAAGGGCCTGCAAGCAGCCCTTTATTACGTTAGCTGAGCTTTGGTGCGCATAAAAAAACGGCTCCTAACCATCGTCAGGAGCCGTCCACAAAATCCGTGCAATCTGCTAAAATCCGCGTAATCCGTTATTTATTTTTTGCCTTTCATCAGGTTTTTGCCTAATGATTCTACTTTGAGGATGAACTGGTCTACGTCCTGGTCGGCATACGCGCCATAAGCCGAGGAAATGGTACCCTTAGCACCATCAGCCGTTTCAATGGCGTAGAGGATGGCAGCATCGTCGGGGTTGCTTTCGCCTTCGAAGCGGAAATAATCTACGATAGTTGTTTCTTCGGGGCTGAAGGTGAGCGCGCTATCATTATCCATCGTAGTCAGGCGGCCATCCTGCACGGTAAAATCGTGGGTGTAGCCCTGGCTTTTAAGCTTCTTTTCGACAGTCGTCATCGACGTCATTTCTTCTTTGTCCTGCATGGCGGTAGGTGTTTTCGATTGGCAAAAGGTGAGGAGAGCCTGAAGCAGGCCGCCCCGGCTATACGGAGCCAGGGCGGTCGGGGGTTAACCGCCGGGAGAGTTTTTATGGCTAGGGCCGGGCGCCGGCGCTACGCGCCTCAATCGTGCGCTGCAGGGCATCGACATCGAGGGCCGCGCCGCACGCGCCACCGCAGCCTTTGGCGCAGCCAGCCTGGCCTTTGGCCGCGAAGGCCAGCCACAGGCGCCGCCCCAAATAGAAGAGTGCCGCCCCAAATAAGAAGATGATAATGAGCAGTTGAGCGTCCATGATGGGTGTAAAACCAGCGGCGCGAAAGGAAAGTTTGCGGTAGCAGGCGCTAGCTACAAAGTCCCGAGCGCAGTTAGCTTCTTCGTGATATCGTCCACGTCATTAGTGCTCATTACCAGAATGCCCTTGGGGTCGAGTAGCATATAGGTGGGATAGGCCGTGACGTTGTAGCCCGAGATAACCGGGCCCTCGTCAGTTTGCAGTTCCGACAGCTGCAAGCCCGGCACAGCGTACTTGCGGATGGCCTTCTTCCATAGCGGAGCAGAAGTGGCGCCTTCCATCGCAATGCCGATGATGGTCAGCTTGCCGGCGTATTGCTGATGCAGCGCGTTTACCTTGGGCATGGCCTGCACGCAGGGGGTACACCAGTGGCCCCAGAAATCGAGCAGCACGTACTTGCCCCGGTAAGTAGCCAGCGAATGCTTGACGCCCGCTGTGTCGGCGATGGTAAAGTCGGCCACCGGCCGGCCTATCGTAGGCTGGTTCTGCAGAATTTGCAGCCGCTTAATTACCATCTGGCCCTGCGGGCTCTGGCGCACGGGCGGGGCTAGCTGTGCGGCCAGCTGCTCGTATTTGGCTAGGGGTGCGCTGGGCGCCATCAGCATCTGCCAGTACAGCAGGTCGGCACTAGTACGGGCCGCCGGGTGCGCTTTAATAAATCGGATAGCACCCTGATTATAAAGCGCTTTAGTTGACGCTTCTTCGGCACTGGTCTTGGCCGCACTTACGTCGTATTTCCAGCCTATCGTGCGGTCAAACTCGTTTTGCAGGTCGTTTTCCGGCGTGCCTGCAATGGCTAGGTGGCCTAGCAGCGCGGCATCGCCCGTTACGGTCACCTTACCAGGCTCAACCCAGAAACTATCATACCTGGGCGGGGCGACAAACAACACTATTTTGCCGTCATCGCTAGGCCTGGCCGTGTAGGTGAAGCGGTCATTTACTGCCCGCACCGTATCGTGGTGCATCTTACCCTGCTGCGTGTACCGGAATATTATCGGCTTTGCCCCAATACCCGTAATGGTACCCGACACCAGGCACGACTGCGCCGAGGCGGAAGAACCGGCCAGCGCCAGCGCGAGTAGTAAGCAGAGTTTGTTCATCAGCAATACGTTAGGAAGTAGTGCGCAAGCTACGACTTATAGCCTTCCTGCCAATGGCGCTTCAGCACGGCCTGCATCTGGTCGTGCACGTGGCCGTTGGTGGCCAAGGTCTCGCGGTTGAAAACGGGGTCGCCGTCGGCTAGCCACTGCGTGACGCGGCCGCCTGCCTCGCGCACCAGCAGGATGCCGGCGGCCACGTCGTAGGCGTTGATATTGAACTCGAAGTAGCTGTCGAAGCGCCCGCAGGCCACGTAGGCCAGGTCAGTGGCTGCCGAGCCCCAGCGCCGGATGCCGCGCGAGTGCTGCGCGTACTCGGTGAGGATGGCCATGTAGGCAGCCATGTGGTCGAACTTGTAGAACGGCAGGCCAGTGGCGATGAGCGTGTCATCCATCCTGGCGGCCGAGCTTACGCGAATTGGCTTATCGTTCAGGAAGGCGCCGTGGCCCTCGGCCCCGCGGAAGCACTCGTCGCGGCTCACCTCGTACACGACCCCTAGCACCGGCTCGTTGCCCCGCGCCAAGGCCACGCTCACCGCAAAGCACGGCAGGCCGTGGATGAAGTTGGTGGTGCCGTCGAGCGGGTCAACTATCCAGCGGTATGCTACGCTAGGGTCGGAGTTGGCCACGGTGCCTTCTTCGGTCACGAAGCCGGCTTCGGGAAACAGCTTTTGCAACCCTTCCACCAGCATTTTCTCCGACTCCTTATCGACGTAGGAAACCAGGTCGTGCAGGCCTTTGGTGACGATTTTAGACTGGTCGAAGCTGCTGACCTGCTGGCGAATAAAGGCGCCGGCCTGGCGGCAGAGGTCGGCTACGGCGTGGGAAAGCTGGAGGAGGTCGGGGGTCATGAAACGATGTTAGATTGAATTGTCATTGCGAGCAAAGCGAAGCAATCGCACTTGAACGGAACCCGAACGGCTTATATAACGGCTCGTCTTGATGCGATTGCTTCGTCGTGCCTCCTCGCAATGACAGGCGTTTTGAGCTTTGGTTTTAAAATTTTATTTCTTCTGCACTAACGGCAGCACAATCATCCCGATTACCCCCAGCACGGCCAGCACCTGTGCGCCGCGCCCGATAAGCTCGCCGTAGCGCACATAAAACGTTTGCTCGGTATTGAGGTGCACGGTGGCGCGGCTGCTGGCGCCCACCCACCAGCCGGTGCGGTGCGAAATAGTGCCGCGCTGGTCGATGAAGGCCGAAATGCCGGTATTGGCCGAGCGGGCAAGGTCGCGGCGGGTTTCGATGCAGCGCAGGGCGCCGTAGGCCAGGTGCTGGCGGAAGCCGGGCGAGTCGCTCCACCAGCCGTCGTTGGTGATGAGGCCGAGCAGCGTGGCGCCATTGTGCACGTACTGGGCCACAAAATCGCCGTAGATGCTTTCGTAGCAGATGAGCGGGGCTAGCCGCAGGCCGGGCGCGGCGGGCGGCGCCGCAAACACGGTGCGCTCCTCCTGCGAGCCATAGGAGCCCACAATACCGCCGAGGTCGATGTTCTTGAGCACGCTGCTGAGCATGGGCGGAATTTTCTCCACGCCCGGCACCAGCTTGCTTTTGTGGTAGAACTGCGGCGCGGCGGTGGCATCGGCAAAAAAGGCCGCCGCGTTGAAGATGTCGTAGTAGCCCACATCGTCGCGGTGCCGGGCCGTGGGCGAGGCGTGAGCTTCGTCGGGGTAGGTGCTAAGGCTCGTGACGCCCACTAGCAGGCTCAGGCCCGGGTGGCGGGCTAGCAGCTCTTGCCGGATGCGCGCCACCTGCGGCGTTTGGGCGAAGGTGGTTTCGAAGAGCGGCTCTTCCAAGGAAGTTTCGGGCCACAGCACCAGCCGCGTTTGCGGGGTAATGCTGGCCTCGGTGCGCTGGAGCAGGCGCGTCAGCTGCTCGTTGTAGGGAATGAAATGGGGATTTTCGGGAAACTTCTCGTTGTATGGGTCTACGTTGGGCTGCACCACTACGACTTCGATGCCAGGGCCCTTTTCCTGCAAATTCCGGTTGATGGCAAGCGAAACAATAATCGGCAGCCAGATGGCCGCCAGCGGCCCCGCCCAGCGCCAGCGGCGCGGCCCGTTAAAAGCCCACGGGCGCCCGCCGCCCGTGCCAAACCAGGCCCGGAATATCAGCACGTTCACGCCCAGCACCCACAGCGAGCCGCCCAAAAAGCCGGTGTACTCGTACCACTGCACCCAGCTTGTGGCGCTGGCAAAGCCATTGCCCAGCGTGAGCCAGGGCCACGACAAATCCCAGGTCAGGTGCAATTGCTCGAAGGCTATCCAGTAGATGGGCAGCGAGAGGTAGCCGATTTTATTGCCGAAGCGCTCCTTGGTGCGCCGGAACGCCATGAGCGGCAGGCACATGAGCGCGGCATTGAGCACCACGGCGGCAATGCCGCCCCCTAGCGTGCTAAAGCTTACCCACCACGTGGTAAACGCATTCCAGAGGAACAGAAAAAAGTAGGTGTTGGCAAATACGCGCCCGCGCCTGGCGCCCTGCCGCGTCAGCACCTGCTCGAGGCGCAGGTAGGGCACGAAGCCCACAAACAGCAGCAGCGCCAGCGGCGCCGGGTGCACCGGCCAGGCGGCCCACAGCAGCCCCGCGCCCAGCAGGGCCAGCAGCGGCGCCGACTGCCCCAGGCGGCCTAGCGGGCCGCTAGGCGTCGGGGTCATCGTCGGCGTCGCCGTCGTCGGCGGAGGGGTCGTTGTCGCGCTCGTCGCGGGAGTTGTATTTGCTGCGCTCACTTCGTTCTTGTTTAGCACCTTCTACTACCAATACAATTTCGCCCTTAATGGCCGGGCGGGCCCCGAGCATGGCGGCCAGCTCGCCAAGCGGCGCGGTGAGGGTTTCCTCAAACAGCTTGGTCAGCTCGCGGCTCACGCTGGCCGGGCGCTCGGGGCCAAACACCTCGGCCAGCTGCGTGAGGGTTTTGACAATGCGGTGCGGCGACTCGTAAAAAATGAGGGTCCGGGTTTCGCGGGCCAGCTCTTGCAGGCGGGTCTGGCGGCCTTTTTTCGCCGGCAAAAAACCCTCGAAGGCAAAGCGCTCGGCCCCGAAGCCCGATTTCAGCAGGGCCGGCACCAGGGCCGTGGGGCCGGGCAGGCACTCTACCAGCAGCCCCTTGGCCAGGCACTCGCGCACCAGCAAAAAGCCGGGGTCGGAAATGCCGGGCGTGCCGGCGTCGCTCACCAGGGCCATGCGCTCGCCCTTGGCCAGGCGCTCCAGCAGGTGCGGCACCTGCTTGTGCTCGTTGTGCAGGTGGTAGGCTAGCAGCGGTTTTTTCAACTCCAGGTGTTGCAGCAGGCGGCCGCTGGTGCGGGTGTCTTCGCACAGCACCAGGTCTACTTCGCGTAGCGTGCGGATGGCGCGCAGCGTAATGTCTTCGAGGTTGCCGATGGGCGTGGGCACAAGGGTAAGGGCAGCGGCTTCGGGCATGACGGCAAAGGTACGGTAAACCCAAACGGGCAAACCTAAGTAAACCCCTCTACCAATTGCTTAGCTTTTCCTTCTTTATGTCAGTCGACCCGAACAACCGTCCCATCCGCGTCATCAACGACGATACCACCGAAGAAGAATTTGCCGCCGGCCTGCGCATTCCCAATGCCGACCCGCCCAAAAATGAGAAAGCCCGCGGCGGCTTCGGCAACCGCGATGGCAAGGAAGGCTTTGGCACCGATAGCAGCGAGGGCATTACGGCCGTGGCCATGAATGCCCCCACCGACAGCCCCGACGACAAGCAGCCCGGCGATAACATGCGCACCGCCGCCGAGGGCGCCGACCAGCGCCGCGACCAGGACCTGCCCAGCCCCGACGACGAGCGCGACGAAGACGGCCACCGCCCCCACCGTGGCCCCGTTGATGAGCTGGAGGCTGACGACCTGCGCAAAGGCCCCGACGAAATGAAGGACCGCAACTCGCACGTAGGCATGGGCCAGATGGCACCCAGGCCCCAGCAGCCCGCAACGGGTACCGATACCAATGCCGAGCTTACTGACCCCGGCGCCCAGGACTCGGCTATCGACCAAGGATTTTAATAGACTACCCGTTGGCAGGCTGGGGCTATCGGAAATTCCCTGGCTCAAATCTGCCAATGCCTTATTTCTAATTTGTAATTTTTTTCAATCATGGCAGACCATAAAGCAAACAAGCAGGGCGAATCGCACTAGGGCGGCCCCAACGTAGCCAAGCAAGCCGCTGGCACTGGCGAAGACAACGACGCCGGGCGCGACGAAAAAACCGAGAAGCGCTTGCAGCAAGATGCGCAGGACGCTCCCGTAACGCACCCCAACCGCCACTAGGCGCCTAGCCGGGCCGGCGCTATTTTTTAACTCACTGCTAAACTCCTTTTCCCATGGCCACCCACCACACTGAGCAGAACAAACAGTCGCAGACCAATAAAAATGAGGCCGGCCTGCCCGAGCATCCCAAAGCCGACGCGCTGCCCGCCGGCAGCCTTGATGAGGCTACCGAAGAGCGCCTCGAAGACGAGGCCCAGGATGCCGGCACCACGCACCCCAACCGCGGCCACAACAAGCCCGACAACGGCAAAGGCAGCTACGCCTAACCCAAGTTAAAAAAGCAAAAAGCCCCGTGTCCCTCCCGGCCGGGGCTTTTTTGCGCGCGCTCATTTCCGTTTATTCCGGGTTAACCCAATTCATAATTCATAATTTCTAATTCATAATTAAAAGAGATGTCCCGCCGCTTTGCCGCC
Source organism: Hymenobacter cheonanensis (assembly GCF_030581075.1). Classification (GTDB taxonomy): domain Bacteria; phylum Bacteroidota; class Bacteroidia; order Cytophagales; family Hymenobacteraceae; genus Hymenobacter. Next base: position 297,742 of record NZ_JAUQSW010000005.1, on the reverse strand, counting down.
ACCGACCTGCACGGCTGCCTGCGCACCTTCCGCTACCTCGTGGAGCAGGAGCTGCACCTGCGCCCCGCCGACCACCTGTACTTGCTGGGCGACTACGTGAATAAGGGCCCCGACAGCCGGGGCGTGCTCGACTATATTATGCAGCTGCAAGACTTTGGCTACCAGGTGCAGTGCCTGCGCGGCAACCACGAGCACGAGCTGCTGGCCACCATCCACGGCACGCCCAATGCCAACGATATGTGGAAGCTGGCGGCCGAGCGCGCCATGACCCTGGCCAGCTTCGGCGTGGCCCGGGCGGCCGATATTCCGGCGCAGTACGTGCGCTGGATGGCCGCCCTGCCGCTTACCCTGGAGCTGCCCGACTTTGTACTCGTACACGCCGGCTTCGATTTTGCCCTGCCGCCCGATAAGATGCAGCAGGATACACACAGTATTCTCTACACCAGGAACTTCGTGTTTGACCCCTCGCGGCTGGCCGGCCGGCGCCTGCTGCACGGCCACGTGCCCACACCCGTAGCCGAGGTACAGGCTAGCGTGGCGGCCCGCGCCGGGGCCATCGGCCTCGACACCGGCTGCGCCTTTCGCCTCAACCCCGAGCTGCGCCACCTGGCCGCCCTCGACCTCGACACCTGGCAGCTGCACCTGGTCGAGAACCGCGAAGAAGACTATTCCATTGCTAAACGCTAAGCGATGGGGCTAGCCGGGCGGGCCCTCTGCAACAGCGCGCTTTTGCCCAGCAGCTGCCACAAAGCCGCCACGTGCGCCAGCAGCACCAGCGGCACCAGCACGGCGGGCAGCCAGCCAAACGGAAAGTGCAGCAACGCCACATTGGGCTGCTCGAAGGCTAGGCGCTGCACCGGCGAGGGCGCCGAGAGCACCGCCACCGCCACAATATTGCTGAGCAGGCCTAGCCCCAGCACATTCCAGCCCACTAGCCCCCAGCGGCCCACCCGCTGGCGCCGCACCAGCCAGTACAGCAGCGGTGCGCTCAGGCCCATCAGGATGTCCCAGTTGCCACCCTCGAAGGTCATGATGCGGGGCACGGCGCCGTGCAAAAACAAGCCATACAGCCCTAGCTCGACGGGCAGCCGCACCACGTGCAGCAGCGTGAGCATAGCAAGCCGCAGACTGGCCAGAAAAGCCCGGCCCCGCGCCGTGGCCAGACGGCTCAGCAGCAGTAGCAGCGGCGGCCCCAACGCAAACGCCAGCCGCGGGGGCATCGCCGTAGTAACGGTATAGAACCCACTGAGCGACAACGCGCTTTGCACCAGCAGCCAGGCCAGCACCACGGCCAGCGCCCGGCCCGAGCGGTGGGCCGCCAGGTAAAACAGGCCCACTGCCAGCGCAGTAGTCAGGCCAAAAAGCAGGTAAAGCCAGAGCGGCAGGGTCGGTAGCATGGGCGAGTTGAAAAGTTGCCCTGCAAAGGAACCAGCGGCCCCTAGCCTCTTCTCTTGCCATTTGGCAGGAAATGCGTCGCCCTACCTATTCTTTTTTACTTCTGCACCAGCGCCTTGCGAAGGCGACTCAGCGACGTGTCGGTGATGCCCAGGTACGAGGCAATGTGCTTGAGCGGCGCGTGCTGCCCCACCTCGGGGCTAGCCCGCAGCAGGTGCTCGTAGCGGGCCGCGGCGGGCTCGGTGATAGTAGCCAGCATGCGGGTTTTGAGGGCGGCGAAGCCCCGCACCAGCACCGCCCGCCCAAACTCGCGAAACTCGGGCCGGGCGTGAAACAGGGCATTGAGCTGCGCAAACGTGAGGCGCCAGCCCGTGCAGTCGGCCAGCGCCTGCATATACTCCAGCGAGGGCGTGCGCTGAAAAAACGACGCGACCTCAAACACCACCTCGCCCGGCGCATAAAACCCGGTGGTGACGTCGTGCCCCGCCGGGTCGTAGGCAAACGCGCGCAGCAGGCCCGCTTCCAGAAAAAGATAGTCGTCGCTCACCGTGCCGGCTTGCAGCAAAAAATCGTGCTTGCGCAGGCGCACTGGCTCAAACTCAGCCGCAATGGCCAGGGCCTGCCCGGCCGTGAGGTGGGCCGTGCGCTGCAAAAACAAGACGAGCTTTTCCTGGGTCATACCGAAAGTGGCCAACCCATGAGCGGCCCGCCACCGCGAAGGAACGCTACCGAACACTAGGGTAGCCGGTCGTACTTTTGAGGCCATGCAAGCCACTGCCCCCACCTCCGCCGTTGCCGCCGGGCGCGACACCGCCATTTTCGACCTCATTGCGCAGGAGCGCCAGCGCCAAACCCACGGCCTGGAGCTGATTGCCTCCGAAAATTATGTCTCCGACCAGGTGATGGAGGCGCAAGGCTCGGTGCTCACCAACAAGTACGCCGAGGGCCTGCCCGGCAAGCGCTACTACGGTGGCTGCGAAGTAGTTGACCAGGTAGAGCAGCTAGCCATCGACCGCGTGAAAGAGCTGTTTGGCGTGGCTTGGGCCAACGTGCAGCCCCACTCGGGCGCGCAGGCCAACGCGGCCGTGATGCTGGCCTGCCTCAACCCCGGCGATAAAATTCTGGGCTTCGACCTCAGCCACGGCGGGCACCTCACCCACGGCTCGGCGGTCAATTTTTCGGGCAAGCTCTACCAGCCTAGTTTCTATGGCGTGGAGAAGGAAACCGGCCTCATCGACTGGGACAAGGTGATTGAAACCGCCCGCCGCGAGCGCCCCAAAATGATTATCTGCGGGGCCTCGGCCTACTCGCGCGACTGGAACTACGCCGCCCTGCGCCGCGCCGCCGATGAGGTGGGCGCCCTGCTGCTGGCCGACATTTCGCACCCTAGCGGCCTCATCGCCAAGGGCTTGCTCAACTCGCCCTTCGAGCACTGCCACATCGTAACCACCACTACGCACAAAACCCTGCGCGGCCCGCGCGGCGGCCTCATCATGCTGGGCCAGGACTTCGATAATCCGTTTGGCCTGAAGACGCCGAAGGGCGAAATCCGCCCCATGTCGGCGCTGCTCGACTCGGGCGTTTTCCCCGGCACGCAGGGCGGGCCCCTGGAGCACGTGATTGCGGCCAAGGCCATCGCCTTTGGCGAGGCGTTGGGCGAGGGCTACACCCGCTACGTGCACCAGGTGCAGAAAAACGCCCAGGCGCTGGCCAAGGAATTCCTGAACCGCGGCTACGATATTATTTCAGGCGGCACCGACAACCACTTGATGCTGATTGACCTGCGCTCGAAAGGCCTCACCGGCAAGCTGGCCGAGAACACTTTGGTGCAGGCCGATATCACCATCAACAAAAATATGGTGCCTTTCGACGATAAGTCGCCTTTCGTGACGAGCGGCATCCGCATTGGCTCGGCCGCCGTAACTACCCGCGGCCTGGTCGAAGCCGACATGACGCGCATTGTGGAGCTTATCGACGAGGCCCTCACCCACCACGCCGACCCTAGCCGCCTCAGCGGCGTGCGCCAGCAGGTGAACGAGTGGCTGCAAGGCTACCCGCTGTTTCAGGCCTAAAGCCGTACAAGGCTGCTAGGCGGTCGAGCCGCATATCAGCCGTTTGTCATTGCGAGCGCAACGAAGTGGAGCGCGGCAATCCTTCCTTGTCGTTGGATTAGTACTCCTAGCGAAAAGGAAAGATTGCCGCGCTCCACTTCGTTGCGCTCGCAATGAAAACAGATTATTAACTTATTCATTACTCAAGCTTTGGCCTCCCCCACTCAAAAATTTCAGCAGAACCGCGCCGCCGCCGAAGGCGAAGCGGAGATGTCTTTTATCGACCATCTGGAGGCGCTACGCTGGCACATCATTCGGGCGGCCATCGCGGTGGTGGTGTTTTCGCTGGTCGCGTTTTTCAACAAGCAATTCCTGTTTCACGACCTGATACTAGGCCCCTCGCGCTCCGATTTCTGGACCTACCAAACGTTTTGCAAAATCGGCAACATGTTTGGCTCCGTTACGCCCTGCGATAACCAGGTCAACTTCATCATCCAGAACCGTGAGATGAGCGGGCAGCTGACCATGCACATCAGCACCTCGTTTATTGTGGGCATCTGCCTGTCGTTTCCTTATTTATTCTGGGAATTATGGCGTTTCGTGAAACCCGGCCTCTACCCACACGAGCGAGCCAATTCGCGGGGCGCTGTGTTCTTCGTTTCCGTGCTGTTCATTCTGGGTTTGCTGTTCGGCTACTACATCGCCGCACCGCTGAGTATCAACTTCCTGGCTTCGTACACCGTCGATGCTACCATCCAGAACCAGATTGACTTGCAGAGCTACCTGAGCACGCTCACAACCATGACGGTATCGTGCGCCTTCGTGTTTGAACTGCCCATGATAGTGTTTTTCCTGGCCAAAGCCGGCCTCGTAACGCCCGAGCTGATGACGCTCTACCGCAAGCACGCCATTGTGGTCATTCTCATCATCGCGGCCATCATCACGCCGCCCGACATCTCGGCCCAGATTATCGTTACCATTCCCATTCTGCTGCTCTACGAGCTTAGCATTCACATTGCCCGCGTGGTGCGCCGCAACAGCACCGCCCGGCTCAACCAGGAGCTAGCCGTGCAAAACAACGGGCCCGCTGCCTAAACCTTAGATTAATAAAAAAGCCCCGTCGAACCCAGGTTCGGCGGGGCTTTTTTATGCTTAAAGCATTTGCGTTAAGTGAGGTAGAACATACTTTTAACTCATATGCTGGCGCAATCATTTTCGCAGCTCATAGGCATCCGGCACGCCGGGCACCGGCTCGTAATGGCCGAACACCTGGGGCAGCAGATGGCGCAGGCGGGGCAGCAGGTGGTTCTGGTCGAGCACGTAGGCCGGGGGCTGCGGGCCCAGCGTGCGGCCGATGCGCACCACGGCCACGTACTCATTGAGGTGGCCAAAATCGGCCTCAGCCAGGGGCCAGTCGAGATACGGGCGGGCGGCGGGGTGCGCCAGGTAGGCGCGGCGGTCGGGGCCTAGCACCAGCAGCGGCCGGCCCGCCACCAGGCGCCGATACGCCGGGTTGGGCTGCGGGGCAAAGGCACTTTCAGGCGGCAGGCGCAGTAAGCGGGGCAGCCCCGGCACCAGGTCGCGGTAGCGCAGCACCACCACCAAACCCAGCAGCACCACAAACAGCAGCTCGGGCAGCCACCCCGCCCGCCCCGGCAATTGCTGCCACAAATACAAGCCGAAGTAGGAAAGCGGCGGTAGTAGCAGCAGCAGCGAGCCCGGCGCCAGCCCGCGCCCAACAGCCAGCACCGCCACTGCCACCAGCAGCCACACCAGCATCAGCTGCCGGAACTTGCTTTGAAATACCAGGCCCAGCGCCGTGCTACCCGCGCGCAGCAGCCCTAGCGCCAGCAGCCCCCCGCCCCCGGCCAGCAGCGGCCAGGCCACGGCGGGCGGCAGGCCATCGGTAGCGGCCACGGGCAGGCTCAAGCCGCGCTCCAGGTGCATGCTGGCAAAGTTGGGCAGCGCGCCCACGTAGAGAAAAACGGTGGCCACCAGCGCATAAGGCGACAAAAACCCGCACACCAGCAGCAGCGCGCTCCGAAACGAATTGGCCGCAAAAATGAGCACCGCAAACAGCCCCAGCCCCACGAAGAAGGCTAGCGGCAGGTAGCACAGCGCCGCCAGCCCCACTAAAAAACCCGCCCGAAATAGCCGCCGGTTGTCGTAGCCCTCACGCGAGGTGGGCAGCAAGGCACTAAGGGCGAAGATGATAAACGTGTGCCCCAGCAGCAGCGGCGACAGCGTATCGAGGTCGGTAGTGAGGCTAGCCGCCGCCAGGTAGGTGAGGCCCGCCAGGTAGCCGCGCTCGGGGTGCACATCGGCCCGGTTGAGCACCGTGTTGAAGCGCAGCGCCTGCACCAGCAGCAGGCTCAGCGCGGCGGCCCGGTACAGCAGCACCGGGCGGTTCCAGGCCAGCTCAAGCACGCCGGCAGCGGCGGCCGCCAGCGGGGCGGTGCCATCGTAGAGGTCGCGGTAGGGCCAGGCGCCGCCCGCCACGCCCTCGCCGAGCAGCAGCAGGCGCAGCTCGGCCGCCGACAGCGGCACGCCGAGCCACAGCAGCGGCAGCCGCAGGGCCAGCACCAGCACCAGCAGCAGCAGTAACTGGGCGGGCAGAGAGCTTTTGAAAAAGCGAAGCACGATGAAAAAGGAGTTTTGCCCCGCAAAGGTGCGGGCGAAAACCGCGTGCTGCCGCGGCTATCGCCGCTAGGGTAGCGTTAGCGTTGGCAGGCAGTGGCGCAGATTTCAGTGCGCGGGCCCGGAGCGGCCGCTCGGTAGCGGGCCGAAAGCCTGCGCGGCTGCCCCCGAAGCTGCTTGGCTTACTTGCCGGGCTGCGCACGGCGGGCGTTGCCGGGCGGTGTACCTTTGTGGTTTAGCAAGAAGTTATGGAAAGCAAACGACAACAAAAGATGGCTAGCCTGCTGCAGCAGGAGCTGGCCCAGGTGATGCAGCGCGACCTGCCGCACCTGCTGGGCGGTGGGCTGGTGCCCAGCATCAGCACCGTGAAGGTGACGCCCGACCTGGCCGTGGCCCGCGTGTATTTGAGCCTGCTCATCGGCAGCGACGCGCCCGAGCGTCTGGCTGCCATCAAGGAGCACACCAAGGAAATCCGCTTCGCGCTGGGCAAGCGCATTCGCAGCCAGGTGCGGGTGGTGCCCGAACTCACGTTTTTCCACGACGACAGCGCCTCCTACGCAGCCCATATGGATGCGGTGCTCAGCCAGCTCGGTATTCCGCCGGCGCCGCCCGAGCAAAATGACGATGATGAGGCTAGCGAGGCCCCACGCCCGCGCTTGTTCAAACCTAGAGATGAGGACTAGAATTGCGGAAAGAGCAATTCACAACTCCTACTTCCTAATTTATAATTTCCCTTGTACTACGACCCGATTAAGCGCAGCCTGGGCAACGTCTTCAACCGTTCGCCGTGGCTGCGGCGCTTGTTTTACCACCTGCTCGACCTGCTGCTGCTACGCACCTGGCACGTGCACCGCGAACTGCGCCAGTGGGCCAAGGGCCGCACCCGCGAGCCGCTCAACATCCTCGACGCGGGGGCGGGCTACGGCCAGTACAGCTATTGGCTCAGCAGCCTCAGCAGCCAGTGGCACATTCTGGCCGTGGATGTGAAGGACGAGCAGGTGATGGACTCCAACAACTTCTTCCGGGCCATTGGCCGGCCGCAGGTGCAGTTTGCGGTGCAGGACCTGGTGCTTTATCAGGAGCCCAATTCCTTCGACCTGGCCATTGCGGTGGATGTAATGGAGCACATTCTGGAAGACGTGGAGGTGTTTCGTAACATCCACACCTCGCTCAAGGATGGCGGCATGCTGCTCATCTCGACCCCTAGCGACCAGGGCGGCTCCGATGTGCACGCCGACTCGGAGACAAGCTTTATTGAGGAGCACGTGCGCGACGGCTACAACATCCACGAAATTCAGCAGAAGCTGCGCACCGCCGGCTTCGAGCGCATCGAGGCGCGCTACAGCTACGGCGAGCCCGGCCAGGTGTCGTGGCGCCTCAGCATGAAGTACCCGATTCTGATGCTCGGCAAGTCGCGCTGGTTTTTCGTGCTGCTGCCTTTTTACTACGCCATTGTTTTTCCGTTCTGCCTGCTGCTCAACTGGTTCGATGCGCGCAACACGCACGACTCGGGCACCGGCCTGATAGTAAAAGCCTGGAAATAAAATCACGGATTACGCGGATTTAAACGGATTTCACGGATTTTGTGGACGACTTTACCGCTAGCCGTTTTAGCCGCTGCCGTTGCTTCCAGCCACGATTTATGCTGTCCGGTAATTGCCAATCGGCCAGGCTGGGGCAAGCCATCGAGTTTCTCTCCACAATTTTGCGTCGTTCTGCACGTCCACAAAATCCGTGAAATCCGTTTAAATCCGCGTAATCCGTGATTCTGTGAACGTACCTCTCCTCATTGCCCGTCGCTACTTTCTTTCCAAGAAAAAGCGCAACATCATTACCATCATCTCCAACATCTCGATGGTGGGCGTGGCGGTGGGCACGGCGGCGCTCATCATCGTGCTTTCGGTGTTTAACGGGCTGGAAGACCTCGTGCGCTCGCTCTACGGCAAGTCGGACCCTAGCCTGGTCATTGCGGCGCGCCAAGGCAAGTCGTTTCCCGTCGATACGCTGCTGCTAAACAAAGTGTACACTACGCCCGGCGTGGCCCTGCTCACCGAGGTTATCGAAGACAATGCCCTGCTGCAATACCACGACCGCCAGATGGTGGTGAAAATGCGCGGCTTGTCGGAAAATTACTTCGGCCAGATTCCCATCGACTCGAACCTGCTGGCCGGCGACCACCGCCTGCGCCGCGGCGAGCGCGAGTATGCCCTGGTGGGCGAAGGCGTGAAAAGCGAGCTTGGCGTGGTACTCGACAATCGGCTGGCCCCCTTACGTCTGCTCTACCCCCGCCAGGAGCCCGGCCGCAAAACTCTCAATATCAACCCCGAAAAGGCTTTCAATGAAGAAACCATTCTGGCCGGCGGCGTTTTCCAGATAGAGCAGCACCTCGACGACAGCTACCTCTTTGTGCCCCTCACCTTTGCCCGGCGCCTGCTCGGCTACGGCAACCGTCGCACCGCCCTCTACGTGCGCGTGGGGGCTAGCTTCAAGGCCGAGAAGGTGAAGGAAATGCTGCGCGAGCGCCTCGGCGATGGCTTTACGGTGCTCGACTCGGACGAGCAGCACGTGAGCCTGCTCAAGGCCATCAAGATTGAGAAGCTATTTGTGTTCATCACCTTCGCCTTCATCCTGCTCATCGCCTCGCTCAATATCTTCTTCTCGCTCTCGATGCTGGTTATCGACAAGCGTAAGGATATTGCTGTGCTCCAAGCCATTGGGGCCACCGAGCAGACAGTGCGGCAGTCGTTTTTGCTGGTGGGTGCCATTGTGGCCCTGGTGGGTGCCGTGGCGGGCCTGGCGCTGGGCATCACTATTTGCTGGATTCAGCAAACCTTCCACCTCGTGAGCATGGGCATGGCGACGAGCGTGGTAGATTCCTATCCGGTAAAAATGCAGGCCTCGGATATCTTTTTTATCTCCTTGGCTATCATCTCGATAACCTTGGCCGTATCCATCCGGCCCGCGCTGAATGCCGGGCGAATGCAAATTCGGGAGAACCTCTAGCCAACCTCGACCGTAGGCGGGAGCCTGGCGCGGGCTGCGGTAAAATTGAGCAAAATCAATCGGGAATACCGGCCGCGCGGGCTAACTTGCACGTTCTCGTGCTCGGCTATGAATGTTTCTACTGCGCAACCTTTTCAATTAGTTTACTCGCTGTTCGCGCACGAGTATCTGGGTCACCTTTTTACGGCGCATGTGGTGCAGCTAGGCCCCGGTGGCCGCCTCACGCTGCAACACCAAACGATTTCGGCCAAAAACGCCCCGGAATTTGCGGCGGGCCTCGAAAAGGACGACTACGAGCTTATCGCCCTCTGCGACCAGTTGCAGCAAGACGCGGTTATCAAGGAATTCTGGCCTCGCAAAATCACGGCGGCCGATTTTTTCCTCAAGATTTACAACCCGGAAAAAGGCGATAAGCCCCTGCAGGAGGCCATTGCCCGCTACGTGCAAACGCGGCTGGGCCGGCTGCTGGCGGGCCTCAAAGACAAGCACGTCTTCATCATGGGCCGCGACGGCGAGCCCACTTGGCGCGAGCTACGGCTAGCCCCCGTGCCGGCCTCCATCCTCTTCCACTTCCGGCGCAACGAGGAGAGCACGCACTATTTCCCGACGATTCAGTTTCAGAATCAAAAGCTTGACTTTCAGTTTAAAAACGCCGTGCTGGTGTGCCAGCAGCCCGCCTGGCTGCTGCTCGACGACGTGCTCTACTGCTTCCGCCACGATGTGGACGGGCGCAAGCTGCTGCCGTTTCTGAACAAGAAATTCATCACCGTGCCGAGGGCGGTAGAGAAAAGCTACTTCCAGAAGTTCGTGGCCCCGCTCATGGAGTCGTTTGATGTGCACGCGCGCGGCTTCGATATTCGCACCGAGCGCTACCTGGCCCGGCCCCAGCTCACGTTTTCGGACGTGCCGCCCGGGCCGGCGGCCGGCGCGCCGGTGGTGCCCGTGCGCCCGCCCGGCCCGCCCCGGCGGGGCCGCGTGCCGCTGCCCAAGCCCCTGGTTATTCCGGGCGCGGGCACCGATGAGGCGCCGCTGTTTTTCAACCTAACCTTCCGCTACGGCGCCTACGACCTGCCCCTGACGCCGCCGCGCCCCATGAGCGTGCAGCTGGAAGAAGATGCTGATTCTTACATCTTTCGGCGCCTGCTGCGCTCGGCCAAAGAAGAAGGTGACCGCGCCGAAGAGCTGCGCCAGCGCGGCCTGCCCCTCGATGCCGAGGGCCACGCCAGCTTGCCCAAAGCCGAGGCTTTTCGCTGGCTGCACGACAATGCCCCGGCGCTGGGCGAGCTGGGTTTTCAGGTGCAGGGCGGTGCCTCGGCCAGCCAGGATTATTTCATTGGGCCGGTGCGGGTAGAAGTGGGTATTGAGGAGCGCGGCGACTGGTTCGACGTGCGCGGCACGGTGTGGTTTGGCGAGTACGCGGTGCCGTTTATCCGGCTGCGGCCCTACATTTTGCAGCGCCGCCGCGAGTACCGCCTGCCCAACGGCCAGGTCGCGTTCATCCCCGACGAGTGGTTTACCGACTACCTCGAACTCTTCGCCTTTGCCGAAGAAACCGACGGCCAGCCGCTAGCCCTGCGCCGCCACCACTTGTCATTAGTCAATGATTTAGAGCAGGATAACCTGGCTACCGTCACGCTTACGCGCCGGCTCGAGAAGCTGCGCGACTTTGCCGCCGTCGAAGACCGAGCACTGCCGGTGGGCTTCCGGGGCACGCTGCGGCCGTATCAGCAGGCGGGCTACAACTGGCTGCGCTTTGTGCAGGACTACCACCTCGGCGGCTGCCTGGCCGATGATATGGGCCTGGGCAAATCGGTGCAGACCCTGGTGATGCTGCTCGAGCGCCAGGAAAGCCAGGCCAGCCAGGGCGCCGCTTCGCTGCTGGTGCTGCCTACCTCGTTGGTTTACAATTGGATGGCCGAGGCCCGCAAGTTCACCCCTAGCCTGCGCCTGCTGGTGTACACAGGCACGTACCGCGACAAAAACGTGGCGCAGTTTGCCGACTACGACGTGGTGCTGACCAGCTACGGCATCGTGCGCCTCGACACTGAGCTGCTGGCCAGCTATCACTTTGACTACGTGATACTTGATGAGTCGCAGGCCATCAAGAACCCTAGCTCGACCACGGCGCAGGCCGTGCGCAAGCTGCGGGCCCGGCACCGGCTTATCCTTACCGGCACGCCGGTCGAGAACTCGACAATGGATTTATGGTCGCAGATGACCTTTATCAACCCGGGCTTGCTGGGTACGCAGGCGTTTTTCCGCAAGGAATTCGTGAAGCCCATCGAGAAAAACCAGGACGAAAGCCGCACCCGCAAGCTGCACGCGCTCATCAAGCCCTTTGTGCTGCGCCGCCACAAAGCGCAGGTAGCCAGCGAGCTACCCGAAAAAACGGAGCACCTCAGCTACTGCCCGCTCACGGAAGAGCAGGCGCAGTTTTACGAAGAAACCAAGAGCTTTTACCGCAATAAAATTCTGGAAAGCCTGGAGGGGCACGCGCCTACGCCGGCCGGCGGCACGCAGCTGCTGCTGTTGCAAGGTCTCACGCGCCTGCGCCAGATTGCCAACCACCCGCACCTGGCCGACAGCAGCTACGAAGGCGAATCGGGCAAGATGCGTGAGATTTTACGTATGATTCGCAGCGTGGTTTCGGAAGGCCACAAAGTATTGGTTTTCAGTCAGTTTGTGCAGCACCTGACTTTGGTGCGCGCCGGCCTCGACGAGCGCCAGCTCGCCTACGCCTACCTCGATGGCCACACTCGCGACCGCCAGGGCGAAGTCGAGCGCTTCCAGCACACGCCCGACCTGCAAATCTTCCTCATCAGCCTCAAGGCCGGCGGCGTGGGCCTCAACCTCACGGCCGCCGACTACGTGTTTATTCTCGACCCGTGGTGGAACCCGGCCGTGGAGGCGCAGGCCGTAGACCGCGCCCACCGCATTGGGCAGCAGCGGCCGGTGTTCGTGTACAAGTTCATCAGCCAGAACACGGTGGAAGAGAAAATACTAGCCCTGCAAAAGCGTAAGCTACAGCTGGTGAGCGACTTGATAACGACCGATGAGGCCGTAATCAAGTCGCTGACGCGCGAGGATATTGAGGAGCTGCTGGGGTAATAGCTGCCAGAACCTGTTACCGCTAAGCTATGCGACCGCTCTTCTTAGAAGTGTTTGACTCGCCGGTTTTCGGGGTCATCGTCTTCTTACTATTCTTTGCCCTCGCCTCCTTGGTGGCGGGCATGGGGTGGCTGATAATTCACTTGTGCAAGCTGCTGGGGCAGCGGTGGAGCCAGCCAGCCGAAACGGACCCTTTTCCGGCTACTACTAGGCGCTTGGCCGCGCTGCTGCTGCTTGTGCCCATAGGGTTTTTGGTGGTTGCCATCGGGCTAGTGGTCAATAAAGCGGCCTTCTTTTGGGCGGGCCTCAGCCGGTAATGCACCGGATTGGCGGCAGCGTATATCCTCAAGCCGCCAATTGTCGTTACTTGCACGGCAGATGGGCGCCATGTGGGCGCCCGCTACTCTTTGCCCATGCATTCTCGACTATTGGCGGCCCGTTTTTGGTACTCTTCGGCTTTTTACCCGCTAGCGGCGCTGCTGCTGGGCGGCGGCACGCTCGGCAGCTGTGGCGGGTCCGATAAACCTACTGAGAAAGTCACCACTGCGGCAACCAGCAAAACGCCCGCCGCGGCCATCAGCCAAATCAGTGTTTTTGTGGATGCCTCCACCGGGATGCGCGGCTTCATGCACCCCAATGCGCCGGGCGAAACGGGCAGCCAGTTTCAGCGCGCCATTACCGAGCTGCTAAGCAACATCAACGACCAGCGGGCTGCTAATAAGGTAGCGCCAACCTATTATTTCGTGCAGGAAAGCACCGCCAAGGACCCGCATACGCTACGGCCGACTACCTACGCCGAGCTGAGCAACACGGTGAGCACGGGCATTCAAAACCCCGCGCTAGGCACCGAAATGCCCACTATGCTGCGCGAAATCCTGAAGCTCCAAAAGGGCAAGCCGGGCACGGTGAGCGTAGTAATTTCCGACTTCATCTACGCCCCGCCCGACCCCAAGCAGACCTGGAAAGTTAAAACCGACGTGAAGGACGCCCTGAATGAAGCGGCGGCTGCGGACCTGGCAATCAATATCTTCGCGGGTACTTCCGAGTTTCGGGACAAATTTTTTCCGGGCAACCGCACGCATTTTCAGGTACTGAATGGCAGCCGCCTGCCCTACTACGTGTGGGTGCTGGGCCAGCCCACCGCCGTGGCCGCCGCCACGCCCTGGCTGAAGCCACTCATGGGCGAGGGCTTCGAGCGGGTGAGCTTCAATACGCTAGCCCCACCGGCGGCGGTGTTTGAGCACTTTGGCAATGTGGGCGAGTGGTACGTAGACAAAACCGGCAGCCGCCAAACCCAGCCCCTGACGCTGCATTTCACCAAGAGCCTGTCGCGCCAGGAGCCGGCCGAGTTTGTGCTCGGCCTCGACCTCAGCAATGCGCCTGCCGCCGAGGCCGCTAGCCTACCCACCAAGCTGCAGCTCGATGAAGCCGGTACGGGCGCCACTCTCGCCAAAGTATGGGCGGCCCGCAACGAGCCCAAGGCGCCGCGCAGCCCCGCGCTACCCACTTACACGCACCTGGCCAGGGTGCACCTGGAGCACCTGCCCGGCCAAAAGCCCGCCACGCTACGCCTCGTGCTGCCCCGCACCCAGCCCACCTGGGTTGCCAAATACACTACGCTCAACGATAGCAACATCGCCGCGCAAGGGCCTAAAACTTTCTTGCTGAGCGAAGTAATACAAGGCGTGCAGGACTACTACGACCAGCAGCCGGCCGGCCGCGAAGTGTGGGCGCTGCCCGTGCAGCTGCGCGCCGCCGACTAAACGGCCCGTTTCTTGCCGCTGGCCCGGGCCTGGCCGTTCTCCTTTTCCCCGAAACCCTATTTTTCTTTCATGTTTCAGAAGCTGTTCACCACCCTCTACCAGGCGCTGCTGGGCACCGCCGAGCCGTCGTCGCTGATTCCGGTTTACCAAAAAAGCATTTTTCCGGGTGTGGGCCTGGGCACGCTTTTCGGCGTGGCGCTGGGGGCGGCGCTGCTGTTTTACGTCATCTTCAACCGGGTGCTGACGACATCTTTTTACAAGACCTCGCACTGGCTTATTATGCTGCTGCTCACGGCTGTTGGCTCGGCTATTTTGGCCTACTCGCAGGCGCGCTCGGTGGTGTACGCTAGCCTGGATGGGGAAACGCTAGGGGCCGTTGAGAAGTCGGCCTACGACCGGTACGTGCTGGGTTTTTTGGTGGTAAATGCGCTGTACGGGGCCTTGTTTTTTGTACTCTGGTCGTTTGTGGTAAAGCCGCTGTCGGTAAGCGCCCGCACCACGCCCGTGCGCTGGCCCAACTAGGCTAGCGCCGCGCTGCCGGTATTACCCGGCTCATTACGGGTGTCACGCAGTGGCCGACGCTAGAAACACCAACCTTAAACCAACGGAAACCTCTAACAATCAACTATGTCCACGCTATACATCTTCGGTATTGGCGGCACGGGGTCGCGGGTTATCCGCTCACTCACAATGCTGCTGGCAGCCGGGGTCGAACTCAAGAACTGCGACCGGGTGGTGCCCATCATTATCGACCCCGACGCTACTAACGGTGACAAGCAGCGCACCATCGAGCTGCTCAAAACCTACCAGCGCCTGCGCTCGCAGATAAAGCCGGCCGCGCCGGGGGCTAGCACCGCCGGGCAGTTCTTCGGGGCTGACATTCAGACCCTGGCCTCGCTGGCCAGGCCCGGCGAGCAGCGTGATACGCGGGTAAAAGACACCTTCGAGTACAGCTTTAGCGGCATGGAAGAGCCGCTGCGCGACTACCTGCGCTACACCAGCCTGCCGGTGGAGAGCCAGTACCTGGTGGATTTACTCTTCGACCCTAAGAGCCTCGATGAGAACCTCAAAGTCGGGTTCAAAGGCAGCCCCAACGTGGGCAGCGTGGTGCTGAACCAACTGGTGGACTCGCCTGAGTTTCAGTTTTTCGGTAATGAGTTTCGAGCGGGCGACCGCATTTTCTTCATCAGCTCCATCTTTGGGGGCACGGGCGCGGCGGGCTTCCCGCTGCTGCTCAAGAACCTGCGCGACCGCGATGCCAACCTGCCCCATATCGAGCTGCTGAATACGGCGCCGATTGGGGCGCTCAGCCTGCTGCCTTACTTCAGCCTGAAAAGTGAGGACACCAGCGCCATTGATTCTAACACGTTCATTACCAAGACGAAGGCGGCCCTAGCGTACTACCAGCAAAACCTGCACGGCCTGAACGCCATGTACTACCTCGGCGACCAGGCGCAGAAGCAAAACGATAACCACGAGGGCGGCATCGGCCAGCAAAACAACGCCCACTTTATCGAGGTGGTGGGGGCCCTGGCGGTGCTCGACTTCCTAGATAAACCCGACAGCATCGCCCACGAGGAGCACTTCTATGAGTTTGGGCTGGAGCGCGACGAGAACGACCTGCGCTTCGAGCACTTCGACCGCCGCCAAACCTTGCCGAAGGTGGGCGAGGCGCTGACGCGCTTCCACTTTTTCGCTACGTGGCTGCAACATCACCTCGATGACACGATGTCGGCTACTTACGCGACCAATCTAGGGCTGAAAAACGCCTGGGACCGCGACCCGTTTTACCTGGATTTACGGCGATTTTTGTTTGACTACAACTCGCCCGACCGGCAGTTTATCAGCTACACCGCCTGGCTGCGCGAGCTGCGCGATAATGCCCGGCGCTTCCGGCCCTTCAACCTGCGCGACGGCTACGACCCGCAAAACCACTGGGACAGCATGGCCGACCTACTGGAGCCGGACTTCGACAAAGCAGTAGCCGGCAAAGAATTGAAGAAGAAAGGCTTATTTGGGAAGTCAGACGTTATCGACCCCAAGCAAATCCGGGTGATGCTGGACAAGCGCCTGAGCCAGGCCGTGGCCAATGACACGGCTAGCTCGCCGGCCACGGCGCTGGTCCGCACCTTCACGGAGGTGATGGATGAAGTAGTGAGCGGGCAGCAGTTGCTGCAATAGTCATTAAGTCAACTGACCAATTTTCTTTTTATGGTCGTCATGCTGAACGCAGTGAGGCATCTCGCTCGCTCCGTTGCTGACGATTGAGTTACTAATCCAAGCGAGATGCTTCACTGCGTTCAGCATGACGTTCTAAGTAGGAATCGTGCCGCAGAGGAGCGTCTGTTTAACAGATTTTTATGAGTAACATCCTTCAGCTCCTTGACCGCGGCAAGCCCACGCTGCGCGGCTGGCAGGAGTCGGACCGCATCACGGCCGGCGAAGCCGAGAAAATGCAGGACCCCGCCGGCGACAACCCGCGCCGCACGGCTACGGCCATTCCGACGCCGTTTGGGCGCATGCACCTGCTGGAAACGGCCTTCAAGTTTGTGCGCCAGCAGCCGCAGGGCAACTCGCTCTACCATAGGCTGGTAGCGCAGTGCTGGGACATGTTGGAGCTGATGTTTTACAACAAGGCTACTGATGCGTATAAACTGCGCTTCGTGCCCTGGGCCAAGAAGGAGCAGGTAGACCTACTGACGCAGAGCCGCGAGCCGCGCATCCGCCTGCTGGGCAATACGTTGCGCCTGTACCTGGCCGACCCGCACTTTCGCGAGCTGGATACGCTGTACCTCATTTTTGCCGATAGCCGCGACGCCAGCGGGCGCGAAACCCGGCAGCTGCTAGGGGGCACCTCGCCCTTCACGCTGGTGTTTGCGCACCCGGCCGTGCCGCGGCTGAATATGCAGCGCAAGGGCGACGGCAACGGTTTTTACTTCGATAATCAGGTAGTGCCGCTCAATCAGCGCAGCGCCGAGTTTCAGAGCTACATTTTTGGGCTCTTCGAGGTGCACCCCGAGCTGCGGCAGGAGAATTTTGCGCAGTGCATCGCGCAGTTTCTGGCCGCTACCGATAAGGGCCGCGTGCAGGCCCTAGCCGAGGAAAAGCCGAACGTGGCCACCTTCGAGCAGCACTACGAGCCGCTGCGCGACGCGCTGGGCAACGCGGTGCAGGTGCGCGGCATCACGCTGTTTAAGCAAGCCGAGGCGCAGCAGAAAACGACCTCCGACTGGTTTATTCGCTTTAATGAGCGGGTGCCGCAGGCCGGTAAAATTCCGCTGGTGCTGATGCCCGGCCTCGACCTGCGCCGCAGCGACTACTTCGGTGGCACGGCGGGTACCGACCAGACGGTTATCCAGTACGGCTACGAGAACCAGCGCCTGGAAGAGCGCCGCTTGGAAACGCTGGGGATACAATATCCCTTCCTGACGGTCAACGACTTTCTGGAAGACCGGCTGCTCGAAGTGCCCTTCGCGGTGAATACCGAGCGCTTCTATTTTGGCCAGGTGCAGCCCGAGCCGGGCGCCCGGCCCGAGGACCGGCCGCTGCGCTTTTTGCTGCCTATCAAGCGGGCGTGGTTCGATTATTTCGAGCCGGCCGACCTGGATAAGCAATTGCGCCTCACGCTGTTCGACAACCACGTGCAGCTGCGGCTGGCCGTGCCCGTGACCAGCGGGCGCGAGGTGGTGTACGAGCGCAGCTACTACTTCCGCCCCGGCCCTAGCCAGGGCGCCGATGCCGCGGTAGAGGCCGTGCGCAGCGACTCGCCCAAGACGCCCTACCGCGGCGGCCGCGTAAGCGCCCGCCTCGACGTGGGCGTGTTCCCGTTCTACAAGTTTGAGGGCGTGAATGCCCGCGACAACGGCCCGTACTACGTGCAGCTAGCCGACCAGAATGAGGGCGCCGACCTGGCCAAGCTCAACTTTTACCAAGGCGGGCAGGCGCTGCCAACTTTGGTGCCCGGTGGCACGCGGGGCGTGCGCGCCCGCCAGCGCATGGGCCGCAACCCGCGGGGGCCGGCTAGCACCTATTATGAGGTGGTAGGCACGGCCTTCGACTTTATGGAAGTGGAAACGCCGGTGAGCGGCCAGCTTTCGGCGCCGGCTACCGGCCTGCTGGTGCCGCGCTGGCAGGTGGTGAGCCCTGGCGCCCAGCGCTACACGTTTGCCGTGGACTTCGGCACCACCAATACGCACGTGGCCTTCGCTACCGCCGACCGGCCCGAGCCCCAGCCCTTCCGCATTGGCACCGAGCGCGAGATGGAAGTGGTGATGCTGAACCGCCCGCTGCCCTCCTCCGATTTCGTATTGCCCAAGCGCTACGGCCCCGACTCGTTTGGCACCATGCCCCTGGCCGACACGGTGCGCAACCGCGAGTTTGTGCCCGCCTTCATTGGCATTGAGGGCGCCGAGTCGGCGTTCCCGATTCGCACGGCTACGTGCGAGTCGCCGGCGTTCATCAGCGAGGGCAACCCGCAGCTGTTTGGCAGCATCAACATCGGCTTTTACCTGAGCCGCGACGGCTTCCTCTACAACCACCCCGAGGATGGCCGCTACCGCACCAACCTGAAGTGGAACACCGAAGGCGGCGAGCGCGCCGCCGGGGTCGAGCGTATTCGCGCCTATATCCGTGAGCTGCTGCTGCTCATCAAGCACAAAGTGGCGCTGAATGAAGGCGATGTGCGCGCCACGCAGGTGGTATGGTCGCGCCCGCTGAGCATGAAAACCGTGGCTCGGCGCGACTTCCACGACATTTGGTACCAAGAGTTTGAGCGCGTGTTTGGCGAGGAGCCGGGCCAGCGGCTAGCCGACCTCAGCGAGTCGTGGGCGCCGTACCTGTACCTCACCGACCGCCACACCGACGGCGGCATCGTGCCCTCGGAGCGCGACAACGTGGTGAACATCGACATCGGCGGCGGCACCACCGACGTGCTGCTGCTGCGCGGTAAAAAGCCCGAGGCCACGCTCTCGTTCCGCTTTGCCGGCGATGTGCTGTGGGGCGATGGCGCCTTCGGCGGCGCGCGCCAGCAAAATGGCCTGCTCTACTACTACGTGGCCCGCACCGCCAACAAGCCCGTGAGCCAGGAGGCTGCCGCCGCCCGCGAGGTGGTGCGCGCCGCCCTCGAAAGCAAGGCTACCTCGGCCGACGTGGTGAGCCTGCTCTTCAACTTTGATAAGCAGCTGGAATTCAGCCGCGAGCTGCGCAGCGCGCGGCAACTGCGCATTGTGCTGCTGCTGCACTACGCGGCGGTGGTGTACCACGTGGGGCAGGTGTGCCAGGCCCGGCAGCTGGCGGTGCCGCGCCACCTGTGCTTCAGCGGCAAGGGCAGCACCTATTTGCGGATGCTTGACCTCGACCCGCAGCTCGGCACGCTCACCGAGGTTGGCAAGCTCATTCTGGAGTTTGCCTCGGGCCAAACCGCCCCCAGCGACTTCCGCCTCACGCTGGTGAGCCAGCCCAAGGAAGCCACCGCCAACGGCTCGGTGCTATGGAAGCAGGCCGGCGGCGACGCCGCCCAGGCCAAAGCCCCGGCCGAGTTTGTGCTGCCCGGCGTGCTGCCGGCCGATGCGCCCGCCGGCCCGCCCCAGGCCTTTACCCTGGCCGAGGCCGAAAGCGATACTATTGAGGATGAAGTAATTGCCAACGCCCGGCGCCTGGTGCGCTTCATCACCCACGATTCGGCCGAAATCCGCGGGCTGCTCGATGAGCTGAACGTGGAAATCGACCCCGATTTCGTGTATAATTTCCTCGATGGCAAGCTCAAGGACAGCCTGCGCGCTGGCCTGAACTCGCTGCGCGACAGCGGCACCAACGCCGACGACCGCCTGCCCGAGACGCTGTTTTTCTTCCCTTTCCGCGATTCCCTGTTTCAGTTGGGCCGTGAGCTTTTCAAGCGCTACTATGCTTCGCAAACGCATTAAGTTCGGCACGCTGGCCGGCCTGGCAGTAGTAGCTATCGGGCTAGGGGCCCCCGCCCGGGCTCAGAACCCCACAATGGCCAACCCGGCTACCAACGTGCCGCCGGCCGATGTGCGCGCCCGCATGTGGGCCGCCACGGCCCGCTACGTATATACCGACGACCCGGCCCTGGCTACGCTACGCCCGCAGCTGCTCCAAACCATCGACAGCAGCAGCGTGAAAGCCTTTGGCCGCAGCCTCGACAAGGTGGTGCAGCTAGAGCGCAAGGCCATCCCCAAGCAGGCGCACACGCTGAAGCTGCTGGGCGATTTCAAGATTGTGAGCGCTAAAAACGAGCCAGCGGCCGCGCTAGCCACCACCCTGGCCACTACCCTGCTCGACAACAACCCGAGCCGCCAGGGCAAGGCTACTTTTTTGCAGCTGCGCAACACGCTGCACGCGCTAGCCTTCCCGGGTGCGCCCGGGCCGGTGGCCGCCGCCCCTGTTGCCGCGCCGGTAGCGGCGCCAGATTCGGCCGCAGCGGTGCCGGTCCAGGCGGCAGCGCCAGCCAGCGCGGCCACCATCACTCCTACTTCTTCTACTTCTATGCTGCTCACCTATCTGGCACTGGCTCTTTCCGTTATCAGCCTGCTGGTGTCCTTGCTGAAGGGCCGGGGCTCGCGGTCGGGGCACCGCCACCACAGCCATTCGGCCCCGGCGCTCAGCACCCTCACCGATGAGATGCGGACCGAAATACGGACTATGCTGCAGCGCGAGGTGGGCAAGCTGCCCGGCGCCCGCCCCGCCCCCGATGCGCCCACCAAGCCAGCTCAATCGGTTAAAACCACGCTGGCTAAAGCGGCGGCGCCCCAGCCAGCCCCGGTAGCTGTGCCTGCTCCGCCCCCGCCCGTTGCTAGCCCCGCCCCTGCCGAGCCGGCTCCAATCGTGGAAGAATCTCCCGCCGGCTATCAGCCCGAGCCAGTGGCGGCGCCCCCGACCCGCACGCTGTATGCCAACCAGCAGCCCATCGACGGCTTTTTTAAGCGCGATATGCTGGCCGAAGCCCCGGCTTCGTACTCCATCTTCGAGCTAACAATGGCCGCCGATGCCCCCGACCAAGCGCAGTTTGTGGTGGCGAGCAACCCGGCCGGGCACGCCGGCTACATCGGCAGCCACCAGAATATTCTGGGCGGCGCCTGCGAGTATCCGTTTCCGAAGGGCAGCGTGTCGCGCATCGTCACCGACGCGCCGGGGCAGGCCCAGCGCACGGCCAGCGGCGACTGGCAGATAACCCGCAAAGCACAGGTGCACTTCGAGTAACTTCGCGGCATGGAGGCACTGGAATGGCTCGCGCTGCTTATGGTTATTGGGTTTCAGGCGCGGGCCTTCTGGTACAGCCGGGGGGCTAGCGCACAGCTGGCGGCGCTGTTTCCGCCCAGCAGCACCCTGCGGCTAGCCCAGCACCGAGACGAAGTGAGCGGCCAGCAGGCCGACGTGCTGCTGGCTACCGGCGCCACACCCGCCTTCGAAGCCGTGGTGCAGGACACCAACGCCTACCTGCTCAAAAACAAGGGCACTGCCGATTTCAACATCCTGCAAAGCATTGCCGAGCGCCGCGCCGTGGCCCTCGATGCCGAGGTGCAGAGCAGCACCTCAGCCCCGCTCTACATCGGGCTGATGGGCACCTTCCTGGGGGCCATTCTGGGGCTAGCGGGGTTGCTGGCGGGCAGCGGCCGCTTTGATGAGGCCGGCATTCAGGGCTTTTTGCGGGGCGTGACGGTGGCCATGATTGGCAGCCTTTGCGGGCTGGGCCTCACGCTCTGGGGCAGTGCGCTGTACAGAGACGCGCACCGCCAGGCCGAAGGGCGCCGCAACGACTACTACACGTTTTTGCAGGTGCAGCTGCTGCCCATTCTGCACTCCGATATGGCTGGCAGCCTGGGCAGCCTCAAGGCTGTGCTCGACGCCTTCAACCAGGAGTTTTTGAGCAAGATTTACGAGTTTGGGCCCATCGTGCGGGCCCTGAACGAGAATATCAGCACCCAGAAAGACTTTCTGGAGCAGCTGCAAAAAGTGGGCTACACCCAGATGGCCGACGCCAGCATTCGGGTGTTTGATAAGGTGGCGCAGAGCGCGCATCACTTCGAGAATTTCCTGGCTTACCAGCAGCAGCTCAACGAGATGCTGCGCAACGGCGGTGAGGTGGCCGGTAAAATCACCAGCCTGCTGGCCCGCCTTACGGGCCTCGAAACCGGCCTCAACCAAGTGCCGGCCCTCGTGCAGCAGCACGCGGGCACGGTGCAGGCGCAGCTCAGCTTTTTTCGCCAAAACCAGACTGAACTCGACCGGCTGGCCCGGCAGTCGGAGCAGTTTATGGATACGCAGTACCACGAGCTGGCCGGCGTGATGCGCCAGCGCATGACCGTGCTTAAGCAGGAGGCCGACCAGGCGGCGCGGGTGTTGGAAGACCATTTTCAGGCCCTCAGCAAAGACAATGTGTACGAGCGTATTGTGCAGTACCTCAGTCCGTTTAGCGAGCTGCCGGCGCAGCAGCAGGCCCTGAACCAGTTGCAGGAGCGCCAGGCCTTGCAAACCGCGCAGGCAATGCGCGCGCTGCAAACCCGCATTGAGGACGATTCGGTTTTGCAGCATCAGCTGCTGGCCCAGGTAACGCGCACCAACGCCGTGCTTGAGCAGCTTACCCAGCGCAGCTGGCTCCAGAAGGCGCTAGGCCTGAACAGGAAATAGCCCGGCTCCATGAACCCCAACCGCCGCGACTTTTTCTGGCCGAGCTACGTGGACCTGATGACGGCCCTGTTCCTGGTTATGCTCGTGCTGTTTGTACTCAGCTACAAGCGCTTTCAGGACAAGCAGGCGGGCCTGGAGCAGGCCAAGGCCCGCCTCGAAGTGCAGCTGAAGGAAAAGAAAAAGCTGGATGAGATTCGGGCCGCGCTGGCTAGGCTCGAAGACCCGCGCTACTTCGTGTACAACCAGCGCTACAAGCGCTACGAGCTGAATTTCCCGGTCGAGTTTCGGGCCCAGCGCTACGAGCTGCCGGCCGAGGCGCGCCAGCCGCTTATCGAGGCCGGGCGCTTTTTGCTAGGCCAGATGCAGGCCCTCAACCGCGCCGACAATGTGCAGTACCTGGTGGTGGTGGAAGGCCGCGCCGCCAAAAACCCCAACCTGCCCGACACCGACCCGCGCAACCTCGACGGTGCGGCCGTGCGCCAGCTCAGCTACAACCGCGCCATGGAGGTTATTCGCCTCTGGGAGAGCGCCGGCCTGCAATTTCCGGCCAACCTGGAGCTGGTGGCCGCCGGCAGCGGCTTCAAGGGCGCGGGCCGCTACACCGGCTTTCGCGAAGAGGCGAAGAACAAGCGCTTTATCATCCAGATTCAGCCTAAAATCGGCTCACTAGGCAAGTAGTACTACTCCTCAAACGTGTTGGCCAGCAGCTTTTCCTGGCGCATGTACACAATCTGGTAGGCGGCGTTGAAGCGCACCCGCACCTGGGTGCGCAGCCGCTGGTATTTCTGGAGCGACACCCGGTAGAGCCGCATGACCTCGGTAAACGTGGCCGTGCGGCTGCCGTCGGCGGCGGGGCTGCTTACGCGCAGCGTACCGGGCTCTATCTGGCACACTGCGTGCTGGTTATCGGGAAAGAAGGTGCGGGCCAGCTCGGCGTCAATGGCCTCAGGCGTCAGGTTTTGCCGGATGTAGAGCCGCTCGACCTGCGGGGCAAAGTGCTGGCTGGCGTGCAGCGGCGGGGCGTTGAGGTCGGCGTAGTAGCTCGCCATTGCATTGCGCACCTGGGTGGCGGCCGCATCGTCGCCGGCCTCGGCGGCCGCTGCCAGGGGCCGGCCGGTGGGCTCCGCTACGCTGGCAGCGGGCACCGGGGCAGCTACGGAGGTTGGGCTAGGGTCGTTAGCCAGGTCATCGGGGCCACTAGCCTCGCTAACTGCTACGGAAGCTTTTACGGCTTTCTTTTTGGTTTTGGCGCGTTTGGCCGCCTTGGTACGCTTGGGCTTCACTGGCTTGGGCACCGCGGCAGGCACCGGCTCGGGCGCCGCCGGCTGGTGGGTAGTCAGCTCCTCATCGGGGTGGCTGGTACTGGTGAAATAATACGCTAGCCCGCCCCCCACGGCCAGCAGCAGCACCCAAAGCAGCGGCAGCAAGCTGCGCCCGCGGCTGACCGGCTCCGGGGCCGGCCGGCGGGGCGTGGCGGCCGGTGGGCCAGCCGCCGGTAGCGCAGCCGGAGCCGGCGCCACGGGTGGCGCGGGCGGGCTAGCCGGGTAAAATGTGGGCGTGGGCTTTGGCTCCGGATAAAAAGCAGGCGCGGGCGGGGCGGGCACCGCGGCCGGCGGGGCCACGGGGGCCGTGGCCTGGCGCAGCTTGGCGGCCTGCTCTTCCTGGCGCAGCCTGGCCAGGTGCTCTTCTATGCGGCGGCGAGCGGCGGCCTCGTCAGCAGCGGTAGTTGGCGGCCGGGTAGGGCTGGCCGGGGCTGCCGGAACAGCCGGCGGGCTGGGCGTTGGCACCACGGGGCCAGGGGCGCTCCCAAACATTTCGAGCAGCGACGGCAACTCCTGGCTGGGCGCGGCGGGCGCGGGCCGGCTGGCTGGCGGGGCGGCCGCGGGTTCGGCCGGCGCCAGCTTGGCCCGCAACGTGGCAAACAGCTCGGGCGTGATGACCCCGGCCGCCAGGGCGGCTTCGAGCTGCTGCAGTTCGGTGGGGCGGCCGGCCGGGGGGCCGGGCAAGGTATCGTCGTTTGCCATGCGGGAGGGCCGGGGCTGGCCTACTTTTCTAAGGCTAGCTCGTACGTAAGAAGCGGGCTAGCCCGCCAAACTTACCAAGCCGGGCGCCAAGCGGCCGGCTTTCTCTCCCCAGCCCTATGCACCTGCTCCTTCGTTTTCCCGTGGCCCAGCCGCCAGCTATGGTGGCAGCGGGCTTCACCCGCGAGCTGTTTGTGGCCCTGGCCCCGCCGTTTCCGAAGTTTCATTTGCTGCGCTACGATGGCTCCCGCACCGGCGATACCGTGGCCATTGAACTGCAAGCTGGCCCCAAGCGCTGGCGCTGGACTTCCCTCATTACGGACAATGGCGTGCTGCCCGATGGCACGCACTTTTTTGTGGATGAGGGTCAGGTTTTGCCCGCGCCGCTGCGGCAGTGGCGGCACCGCCACCTCATCGAGCCCGCGGCGGGCGGCGGCAGCGTCATTGTAGAGGACATCACCTTCAGTACCGGCCGCCGCTGGCTCGACTGGCTACTTCGGCCCGCCATGTGGGCGCAGTTCAAGTTGCGCGGGCCAGTGTACCGGCGTTGGTTCAAGTAGGGCGAACTTTGTAGTTCGCACCGAAGCCAACTCTTTTGACTGGCTGGCCTTTTGCCCGTGCGCTTTTCTTTAAATCCTCTGCCATGCCCGCCACCATCGTCCTCAAGCCCGGTAAAGACCAGTCGCCCCGCCGCCGCCATCCCTGGGTATTTTCGGGCGCCATTGCCAAGCTCAAGGGCGAGGCCAAAGAGGGCGATGCCGTGCGCGTAGAAGCCTCGAATGGTGAGCTGCTGGGCACGGGGCACTTCTCGCCGGGCGGCTCCATCGCGGTGCGTTTGTTCGACTTTGGCCCTGAAGCCCAGCTGCCTAGCCCCGCTTTTTGGGAAAACAGCCTGCGCAATGCCTACCAGCTGCGCCAGCGCCTGGGGCTAGCCGCGCCAGGCGGCACTACCGATGTGTACCGCCTCACGCACGGCGAGGGTGATGGCCTGCCGGGCCTCATCATTGATGTCTACGGCGACACGGCCGTTATTCAGGCGCACAGCCCAGGCATGTACTTTGCCCGCCACGAGGTGGCCAGCGCCCTGCAAGCGGTGCTGGGCGAGCGCCTGCGCGCCATCTACGACAAGAGCGCCGAAACCGTGCCCGCCCAGGCCGTGCCTGATGCTCAAAACGGCTACCTTTTCGGCGAAAGCAGCGGCCGCGAGCATTTGGTGACCGAAAACGGCCAGCAATTCGCCGTGGATTGGGAAACCGGCCAGAAGACCGGCTTCTTCATCGACCAGCGCGACAACCGCGCGCTGCTGGCCCGCTACGCGCCCGGCCGCCGCGTGCTCAATACCTTTTGCTACACCGGCGGCTTCTCGGTGTATGCGCTGGAGGCCGGGGCCAGCCTCGTACACTCGGTCGATGCCAGCAAAAAAGCCATCGAGCTGACCGACCGCAACGCCCAGCTCAGTGGCCACGCCGAGCGCCACGCCGCCTACGCCCAGGATGTGCAGCACTTTTTCAAAAACCCGGTGAGCGAAGAGCCCTACGACCTCATTATCCTCGACCCGCCCGCCTACGCCAAGCACCTCAGCGCCCGTCACAACGCCCTGATGGGCTATAAGCGCCTCAACCTGGCCGGCCTGCGCCACCTGGCCCCGGGCGGGCTGCTGTTTACGTTTTCGTGCTCGCAAGTGGTTAGCCCCGAGCTGTTTGAGGGCGCGGTGCTGGCCGCCGCCATCGAGGCCGGGCGCCCGGCACGCATCCTGCACCGCCTCACCCAGCCCGCCGACCACCCGGTGAGCTTGTTTCACCCCGAAGGCGCGTACTTGAAGGGCCTAGTGCTGGCGGTAGAATAACCTAGCGAAGAGTAAAACCGCCCGTCATGCTGAGCTTGCCGAAGCATCTTGGTCGAACCGTTAGACTTGCCAAGATGCTTCGGCAAGCTCAGCATGACGGGCGGTTTTATACCGTAGCGACTACCGCCGGCCGAATGGGCGTGGGCCGGCGCTGGTCGTCCACGGCCACGAAGGTGAAGGAGCCCGTTACGGCCAGCAGGCGCTCTTCGGAATACATCTGCTCAACGAACAGTTCGACCCGCACTTGCAGGCTGGTGGTGCCCACGCGCACCACATTGCCGATTAATTCGACTAGGGTGCCGCCGGGAATGGGATGGGTAAAATCGACCTTATCGGACGACACCGTGACCATTTTGAGGCGCGAAAACCGCGTGGCCGTGATGAAGGCCACCTCGTCCATCATGTGCAGGGTGGCCCCGCCAAAAAGCGTGTCGTAGTGGTTGACAGTATTCGGGAAAACGGCTTTAAAGATGCGCGTTTCGGCGCGGGCAATCTGGTCGGCAAGGGCTAACATAAGCAAGTTTTGAGAAGTGACGGCCCAGCGCCCGACCTGCTCCTTACTTGCCCTAATCGCCTCATGCAGACCTAGCTACGCCCCGCCCAGCGGCCGCCCCGGGCAGCCGCTGGCCTGCCGGCGTGCCAAACCTGATGCGGAGCCCCAAAGCGCGGAGGAAGCATCAAATGGCGGCCGGCAGGTCTCCTGACTTTGTGCCGGCCGGCCGCCCATCCTTCTCAGCCGGCCCGGGGGCTAGCCAATGGAAAACTATGGGGCGGTGGCCACAAATGGCACTTACAGTAGCGCGTCTGTGCGGGAGTTTCACCCGCTTCCCTTTTCATTCCGGCCCGTTGGGAAACAGGCCAAAAACCGTCCGCTGGTTAATTTTTTAAAATCGAAGCAGCTGTAAACCGCCGCGAAGGTAGGGCGGGCCGCGGCGGCGGGCGGTATTTTCGCCCGCGTCGGGCAACTTCTACCCCGGCCGCAGCGGTTACTAGCCTAGTGTTTACGAAAAAGAAAACTTCGCCCTCGCGCCAGCCGGTGGCCATCATCGGGGCCGGCGTGGCGGGGCTGGCGGCGGCGGCGCGCCTGGCCGTGGCCGGGCACCCGGTTACGGTATTTGAGGCCAGCCCGTCGTTTGGGGGCAAGATGCACCAGTTCAGCCTGCCCGGCGGCTACCGCTTCGACGCCGGCCCGTCGCTGTTCACTTTGCCGCAGTTGGTGGATGACATTTTCCGCCTCGCCCACCGCAACCCGGCCGATTATTTTCGCTACGAGCGGCTGGACCCCATTACCAACTACTTTTTTGCCGACTGCACGCGCCTCACCGCCTGGGCCGACCCTAGCCAGTTTGCGGCCGAGGTCGAAGCCAAGCTGGGCGTGCCGGCCACGCAGGTTACGCAGTTTCTGGCCCGTAGCGGCAAGGCCTACGACGCCACCGCGGGCACGTTCCTGCACAAGTCGCTGCACAAAGCCGACACCTACTTCAGCCCCGAAACCCTGAAAGCCGTTGCCGCCCTGCCCTCGCTAGGCCTCACGGGCACCATGCACGCGCGCCACGAAAAAGCCTTTTCCAGCAACCCGCGCCTGGTGCAACTCTTTGACCGCTACGCTACTTACAACGGCTCCGACCCTTACCAGGCGCCGGCCACGCTCTCGCTCATTCCGCATTTGGAGCACGGCATCGGGGCGTTTTACCCCGAGGGCGGCATCTACGCCATTGCCAGCAGCCTGCACCGGCTAGCCGAGGAGTTTGGAGTGAAATTTCGCTTTAACGAACCCGTGCGCGAGATTCTCACGGCTGCCGGCCTCGTCACGGGTTTGCGCACTGACCTCGATATCTATGATTTCGGCGTGGTGGTGAGCAACATGGATGTGGTGCCCACCTACCGCCATCTGCTGCCTAGCCAGCCAGCCCCCGAGCGCACGCTGGGGCAGCCGCGCTCGTCGTCGGCGCTCATTTTTTACTGGGGCATCGGGCGCGAATTTCCGGAGCTTGATGTGCATAACATCTTCTTTTCCAAGGATTACAAAGCCGAGTTCGACGCCATCTTCCAGCAAAAAACTGTGGCCGACGATGTAACGGTCTACGTCAATATCACGAGCAAAAAAACGCCCACTGATGCCCCGGCCGGCCACGAAAACTGGTTTGTGATGGTGAACGTGCCGCACGACCAGGGCCAGGACTGGGCCGCCCTCACGGCCCAAACGCGCCGCACGGTGCTAGCCAAGCTCAGCCAGGCGCTGGGCACTGACCTTGAGCCTCTTATCCAGGCCGAGAAAACCTGGACGCCCCCCGGCATTGCAGCCGACACGTCGTCGTTTGGCGGCGCGCTCTACGGCAGTTCGAGCAATAATGCACTGGCCGCTTTTTTGCGACATCCCAATTTTTCGGGCCGGCTAGCGGGGCTGTACTTTTGCGGCGGCTCGGTGCATCCGGGCGGCGGCATTCCGCTGTGTTTACTTTCGGCCAAAATTGTCGCCGAACTCATTGCTTCTTAAGTTATGAGTTAGCAATTATGAGTTATGAGTTAGTGTAGCTAATGCACTGTAGGTCAACTCACAGCTTTTAATTCATAACTCATAACTCCTCACCTATGGAGTTTTCAAATTTACCCGCCCCGGCGGCGTCTCCCGGCCGGGTACGGCTGGCCCAGGGGCTGGTACTGCTGTTTCACATCACCGGCTTTGTGGGGCTGGCCTTCAGCCAGGACAAGGCTTTTTACCTCCAGTACACGCCCCTCACGCTGCTACTGACGGTGGGTTTGCTGCTGATTTTTCAGCCCGGGCGCAATCTGTCGTTCTGGCTGATGGCCATGCAGGTTTTTCTGCTGGGCATGGTGGCCGAAGTGGTGGGCACCAATACCGGGCTGCTGTTTGGGCACTACACCTACGGCGCCACGCTAGGCCCGCAATACATGCACACGCCCTGGCTCATCGGCCTCAACTGGCTGATGGTGACCTACCTGGGTGGCATGCTAGCGGCCTACTTACCCGTGTCGCGGCCGGTGCGCGTGCTGGTAGCTGCTATTCTCATGGTGGGCCTCGACCTGTGCCTGGAGCCCATTGCGGGCCGCTACGATTTCTGGCACTGGACCGGCGACGTGGTGCCGCTGCGCAATTTCCGCGACTGGTTTTTGCTGGCGCTTTTCCTGCAAGTGCTGTTCGTGCGCACGCCGTTCCCGAAGCGCAACCCGCTGGTGCCGCTGGTATACCTGGTGCAGCTGCTATTCTTTTTTGGCCTGAGCCTGCTCAATCCCTAATTACGAAATTTTCCGGATAGCCCCGTTGTTTACATAATTGGGGCAGTTGAAGCGCTGGCTGACACCTAACACCCAGCTACTTCGCTTTCAGCAAATTATCACACCGATTATTTTCTACAACGCCCCGTCGCTGGCCCTGGTAGCCGGCTGGCGGGGCGGTTTTCTTTATGAAGAATATCCTCTTCTTTGGCGATAGTCTCACGGCTGGCTACGGCCTGCCGGCAGCCGACAGCTTCCCGGCCCGCATTCAGGAGAAACTCGACGCAGCCGGCCTGGCTTTCCGGGCCTTCAACTACGGCGTGAGCGGCGAAACCAGTGCCGGCGGGCGCCAGCGCCTGGCCAGCGTGCTGGCGCGCCAAGCACCCGATATTTTCGTGCTGGCCCTGGGAGCCAACGACGGCCTGCGCGGCATTCCGGTGCGCGAAACGGTGGCCAACCTGCGGGCTATTCTGCACGAGGTGCGGCGCCAGTTTCCGGCGGCTCAGCTGGTGCTGGCGGGCCTCGATTTTCCGTTTGACCTGGGCCCGCTGGGCTTACCTGGCCTGGGGCGCTACGCCCAGGATTTCAGCGCATTATTCCGCACCCTGGCCGAGGCCGAAGGCGTGGCTTTCGTGCCCTCGCTGCTGGCCGGCGTGCTAGGCCGCCCCGAGTTGAACCTGCCCGACCGCGTGCACCCCAACGCCGCCGGCCAGCGCCTGCTGGCAGCCAATGTATGGGCCGTGCTGGAGCCCCTGCTCCAGGTAGCGGCCTAGCTGAGTACTCTAATTATTGCAAAAGCCCGGTTGCAGCTAGCTGCAACCGGGCTTTTGGTATTGTACCAGAGACGGGACTCGAACCCGTACGCTCGTGAAAGCAAGGGATTTTAAGTCCCTCGTGGCTACCATTACACCACTCTGGCTCAAATAGTTAAATATTGAGCAATGCTATTTGCAAGCGCTAATAAAACAGAAAAGACGTTGCAAATAAGCAACGTCTTTTCTGTTTTGGAGCGGGAGACGAGGTTCGAACTCGCGACCTCGACCTTGGCAAGGTCGCGCTCTACCAACTGAGCTACTCTCGCTTGAGGTTTGTTCGCCGTAGTGGCGATTGGTGGTACAAAGGTAGACAAAAGCGGGCAGCGCGCAAGTGGCGGGCACTATTTTTTCGTACTACGGCAGCTTGTAGCTTCATTTTCAAGGCGAAAAATTTTCGCAGTTCAATACTTGGCGCGGTTCAGACATTTTTTGGGGGTTGCCAAATCCAGTCGGCTAAGCCCCGCCGTAGGTGAGGCAGGTTCCATCCTCAACTATTTTTTCTTTCCCCTTACCCATGAAATTCTCTTTTGCAACCCTCGCCATTGTGGCACTGCTTGGCACGGCCGGCGTTCAAACGGCTTCGGCCCAGAAAGCCAAGACCGTGATGGTGGGCGGCGCCCCAATGTACCCCACGAAAAACATCATCGAGAACGCTGTTAACTCGAAAGACCACACCACGCTGGTAGCTGCCGTGAAGGCCGCCGGCCTGGTGGAGACGCTGTCGGGCCCCGGTCCTTTCACCGTATTTGCGCCTACCAACGAGGCTTTTAACGCCCTGCCTGCCGGCACGGTCGAAACCCTGGTGAAGCCCGAAAACAAGGCTACCCTCACCAAAATCCTGACCTACCACGTGGTATCGGGTAAGATGACGTCGGCCGACCTGATGAAGGCTATTAAGGCCGGCGGTGGCTCGGCTAAGCTTACTACGGTGCAGGGCGAAACCCTGACGGCCATGATGAAAGGCAAAAATATTGAGCTGAAAGACGAAAAAGGCGGCATTGCCCAGGTAACCATTGCCGACGTAATTCAGAGCAACGGCGTGATTCACGTAGTGAACAAGGTGCTGATGCCCTAAGTATGAGTACGGGCTAATAATTAGCTCGGCAAAAAGCCGGCTGCTCTACTAGGGCAGCCGGCTTTTTTTAGGCCCGGTGGTGGGGTTGCGACTGTAAGCAGTAATCAGTAATTTGGAGCCATCCAAAGTTATACTTCTTTCTTTTCCCACCCACTCTATGATTCTTTCTACTCGTTATTGCTTTTATGCCTTTTTCCTGATGACAGGCAGCCTTTTGCTTGCCCAGCCGGCTAGCGCGCAGCGGCTGCGAGAAACAAAATACGAAAAAGGCTTTCTTACCAAAGGACAAAAAACTGGCATCTGGGAATACTACGGCTACACGCCCTCGCACGAGAAAGTGGTGGTGCAACGCTACGATTACGATGCCCACCAATTACTGTATTTTCGGCCGGGGCCCGACATTACGTGCCACACCGAGGTAAGCCCCGGCAAGTGGAGCTACGTGCGGCCCGACCAGCCGCCGCTGTTCATTGGCAGCGACGCGGCCCTGGCCGAGTACACAAGCCGGCTCAGCTACCCGGAGGCGGCCCAGGCGCGTAATATTCAGGGTAAGGTGGTGGTCGCCTTCGTGATAGATACGCTAGGGCACCTCAGCAACTACCGCCTGGTGCAGCGCATTGGGGGCGGCTGCGACGAGGAGGCCCTGCGCGTGGCCCGCACCGTGCCCGAGCAATGGATACCGGCCCGTATGGGCCGCCGCGCCGTGGCCGTGGAGTACGAGCTGCCGCTGAACTTCCGGCTGGCGCAGCCTTAAGCGGGCCGCAGCCGTATGTTGGCGCCATGAAAACTGCTTCTCTTATGCCTTGGCTGAGCCTGGGCATGGCCCTGCTGCTGGCCGGCTGCGACTCGACCCCGCGTGAGCGCCAGGAAATAGTGCGCCAGGAAATGACCAAGCTGGACACGGCTGCCCACAATACCGGCCGCACGCTGCGCCGCCTGGGACGCCAAACGGCCCGCTTCGACTCGGCCAACCACGCGCGCCGGGCGGTGCCGCTCGCCACCTCCAAGCAAAAAATAATGGACCAGGCGCTGCTCGGCAGCTACGCCGACCAGGTGGCCAGCCTCACCCCGGCTACCATTGCGGGGGCTTATGGCGAGCTGCTGCGCGCCACCCGCGTGCGCCAGGCCGGCTGGCAGGCCCGCGACTGGGACTACGCCCAGGACACCTACCGTCGCCTGAACGCGCAGCTAGCCCGCATCCGGCTCGATTTGCCGGCTCGCGAGGAGCTGCGCATCCGGGCGTGGCAGGCCGAGTTTACGGCGCTGCGCGCCAAGCGCACAGCCCGCGACCTGCACGCGGCCACTAAAAAGTAGCCAGCTTTGTTTAGCAGGCAGGCCCGCCGGCGCTAGCCCCAAATCTTCATGCGGGATGGTGGTACTTTGCGGTAGCAAGCTGGCCGACACTTTTTTATGACCACTGATTTTACGCCGCCCAAGTCGGAGAATATTATCGTGCTCGACTCTTTCTACGAGCCGCTGGCGGCGCATTTGGCGCGCACGCAGCTGGAGGCGGCCGGTATTCCGTGTTTTCTGACCAACGAAAACCTGGTGTCGCTCAACCGCATGTATAGCCCGGTGGCGGGCGGCGTGCGGCTGCACGTGTACCAGCGCGACGCCGCCCGGGCGGCCGAAGTGCTGCGCCCGCCCGTGGTGATGCAGGCCGTGCGCGGCGGCCAGGCCGACCCAGCCGCTAGCCCCCCCGATGCCCTCACCTGCCCCCGGTGCGGCTCGGCCGAAGTGGCGACCGATGCGGCGGCCCAGCCCGGAGCGGCGCACTGGTTTGTGGCGCTGCTGTCGCGGCTGCGGCGCTACCCCTTGCAGGGCCGGGCGCACCACTGCTTTCACTGCGGGCTGAATTTTTGAGGCCGGGCTAGCCCTAACTTTTGCGGGGACATCCGGCTTTATGCTGGCATGGAAAAACACCCGCAACAAGTCGCCCTCATTACGGGGGCCAACAAGGGGCTAGGCCTCGAAATAGCCCGCCAGCTCGGCCAGCAGGGCCTCACGGTAGTGCTAGGGGCCCGCGCGGGCAAAGCCGCCGCGCCCGCCGCCGAGCTGCGCGCCCAGGGCCTTGACGCGCACGACGTGACCCTGGATGTAACGAGCGCCGAGGAAATTGCCACCCTGCCCACGTTTTTCGAAACGCAGTTTGGCCGCCTCGATGTGCTCGTGAACAATGCCGGCGTGCAGCTCGACCAGGGACCCGACGTGAGCCCCGACACCCTGCGCCAGACTTACGAGGCCAATGTAATTGGGCCCTACGCCATTACGCAGGCGCTGCTGCCGCTGCTGCGGCAGGCGCCGGCCGGGCGCATCGTCAACCAGAGCAGTATTCTGGGCTCGCTCACGGCCATCAGCCAGGGGCAGGGCGGCAGCTGGGCTACGCCGGGCTATACCTCCTCGAAGGCAGCGCTGAACATGCTGACGGTGGTGCTGGCCCAGCACCTGGCCGATACCGCCATCAAGGTCAACGCCGCCCACCCGGGCTGGGTTAAAACCGACCTAGGCGGCGACAACGCGCCCCTGAGCGTAGCTGAAGGTGCCAAAACGGCCGTGCGGCTAGCCCTGCTGCCCGCCGATGGCCCCACCGGCGGCTACTTTCACAACGATGGACACCTGCCCTGGTAGGCCAGCTATACGAGGCTAGCGGGCGGCGGCCACCCGGCGGGTGCGCGGGCGTAGTGGTGTGAGGGCCTTGGGGCGCGGGGCGGGGCGGCGCACCGTCACGGGCAGGGGAGCCTTGGCCAGGCGCCCGCGCTCAAGCAGCCAGGCGTGCAGGTACTCAAGGCCTTCGGGTGAGAAAGCGGCTTGGCGCTCGCCGGCCACGATGGGCCACTTGGTGGGGTCATCCTGAAACAGGTGGTTGACGCCCCCTAGCCGGTGCGCCTGCACCGCCTGGCCCGACTGGCGCAAGCCCTTCTGCAACAACGACATATTGCGGCCGGCGGCCACCTGCAAATCGGCCGTGCCGTTGAGCAGCAGCACTGGGCAGCGCACCAGTGCCAGGCGGTTGGTAGGGTCGAAGTCGAAGAAGTAGCGCGACCAGGGCGAGGTAAGCTGCGCGGCCCGGGCGCGGGCCATGGGCTCGTCGAGGGCGGTATTGCTGCTGCGCAGCAGCGTAATGATTTTGGCCCGGGCGGCGGCCGTGTTGGGCGTTTGGCGCACGGTTTCGACCAAGCGGTCAAACAAGCCCTGGGCGGCTTTCACCTGCGCGCCGTCGGCCCCGATGAGGCGCATAATCTCGCCCTGCTGGCGGCGCAGCACATCGCGCCCCGGCTGCCCGGAGGCGGCCAGCGCCACCACGAAGGCCGGTGCCTCGAGCGGCTCGGCGGCGGCTAGCAGGGCCACGTTGCCGCCCTCGCCGTGGCCGAGCAGGCCTACCTGCTGCGGAGCAATGAGCGGCTGGTCGCGCAGAAAGGTGAGCGCCGCACGGGCATCGGTCACGAAGTCGGCGGTGGTAGCGCGGGTGAAATCGCCGCCCGACTTGCCCACGCCCCGGTCGTCGTAGCGCAGCACGGCAATGCCGTGCCGGGTGAGGTAATCGGCGAGCATGCCAAACAGGCGGTAGCCCTGCCAGTCGGCGTCGCGGTCCTGCGGCCCCGAGTCAGACACCAGGGCCACGGCCGCAAACGGCCCCTCGCCGCTCGGGATGGTGAGCGTGCCGCTGAGCTTACTCTTCGCCACGGGGTTGTAGAACGTCACTTCCGACTCGCGATAGGGCGGCGTGAGGCGGAGCTTTTTGGTGGCCTGGGCGGCGGCCGGGGCCGTGCCGCGCGCCAGGGTCAGCGCGGTTTTGAGGCCGGGCTGCTGCCAGGTGCCTACCAGCTTATCGCCGCCGGCCAGCACTTTACCTTCAAAATGACTGCCGGCCTGCTCCACGCGCAGCACCAGGTTATCGTCTTTCAGCTCTACCTCCACGGGCATGCGGTTGATGCGCTGCTGCGGCACATCGAGGGCGGCGTAGTAGGTGCCGTTGCTAAGCGGCACAATGGTGATAAGCAGCGTGAGCGTGCCGCCCGGCACCTGCAATGGCCCCTGCCATTGGCCATTAAGGCGGGGCGGGTCGCCAGGAGCTGGGTAGCCAGGCACCGCGTATGCACAGCGGTTGGCAAACGTAAGTAGCGCAAGGAAAAGTAATAATTTTTTCATAAAGTTTAACTCTACCGGGAACGCACTTCACTAACCGCGTAAACCGTCGCAAAATACCAGCAAAGCCTCATTTGCAGACTTATCACATCGATAAATTATGATTCAGCCACCTATACCGGACCCGGTTTTATACTACTTGGCCGCAGCCCGTGATGCTCCCAATTGGCCGGGTCAGCGGGGTAAATGGGGCAAGATGGCCGGCTAGCCGTGCCGCGCGGTTTTACGTAAGCTGACCATTCCCTTTTAGCCTTTTCTACTATGCCTACCCGCACCAAGCCTGCTGCCCCGCCCAAGCGCCCCACCGCCAAGGACATGAAGGAGCACGCCCAAAAACTGCCTTACCCGGCCAAGCAGGCCGACATGAAGTTTCAGCCCCAAAGCAGCTTGGCTGCCTACCGCGCCGCCGG
This sequence comes from Hymenobacter cheonanensis, assembly GCF_030581075.1. Lineage (GTDB taxonomy): Bacteria > Bacteroidota > Bacteroidia > Cytophagales > Hymenobacteraceae > Hymenobacter. The sequence goes on along the minus strand of NZ_JAUQSW010000005.1, from coordinate 261,589 downwards.
CAAGCTGGAGGGAAAAATTGCCCTTATCACCGGGGCCGACTCGGGTATTGGCCGGGCCGTGGCCGTGGCGTTTGCCAAGGAGGGCGCCGATGTGGCAATCCTTTTCAACGAAAACCAGGTGGATGCCCAGGAAACCAAGCACCTCGTAGAGCAGGAAGGCCGCAAGTGCCAGGTGCTGCAACTTGATGTGCGCGACCGCGAGCAGGCCTTCCAGGCCGTGCGCCTGGTGCGCCAGGAGCTAGGCGGCCTGAATATTCTGGTCAACAACGCGGCCTTTCAGATGGCCCAGGAGAAGTTTGAGGACATTCCGGAAGCCCAGATTCGCCGGGCTTTCGACACCAACATTATGGGCTACATGTGGATGGCGCAGGCCGCCATTCCGCACCTGCAAAGCGGCGACTGCATCATTAACACGGGCAGTATCGTGGGCATTGTGGGCATCCCAATCTTGGTGGATTATGCCTGTACCAAGGCGGGCATTCACGCCCTCACCAAGTCGCTGGCGCTGTACTTGGGCGAGCGCAACATTCGGGTGAACTGCGTGGTGCCGGGGCCGGTGTGGACGCCTAACATTCCGGGCACCATGCCAATGAATGAAATTGAAAAATTTGGGCACGAAGTGGCCCTTAAGCGCCCCGGCCAACCCGAGGAGCTAGCCCCGGCCTACGTGCTGCTGGCCTCGCAGGACGGCTCATTTATGACCGGCGCGCTGGTGCACGTGACGGGCGGCAAGCTGAGCAGCGACGAATAAGTAAACTTCTGAAAACTGCTAAACTTCTGGCCGATTTTGCCGTTCAGGTTGAAGCAATTCTGAAGCGCCACCAGGCCGCAGCATTGCTTCAACCTGATTTTTTTGGCATGTCTTCTCAGGAATTGCTCCCCACGGCGCACGTTTCGGCGGCTACCCGCGCCGCCCTCACCCAACGCCTGGCTGCTACGGGCGCAGCGTACACCCCACAGTTTTTGGCGCCCGAAGCTTACCGGCTGCTCGAAGCCGTAGCGGCGCGGCTACTGCCGCAGCCCGAGCGGCCCGTGCCCATTCCGCTAGCCCCGGCCGTAGACCAGCGCCTGGCCGAAGGCCGCGCCGATGGCTGGCGCTACGATGCCCTGCCCCCCGACCGCGAGGCCTATCGCCTGGGCCTGGGCGGCGTGCAGGAAATTGCGCACAGCTTATTTAAAGCTGATTTTGAGCAGCTTGCCGCCAATCAGCAAGACGAAGTGCTAGGGGCCCTGGCCAGCGGCAACCCGCCCGGCGCCACCTGGCAAACCCTGCCCGCCGGCCGCTTTTTTGAAGAATTGCTGGCCGAGCTAACCGAAACCTACTATGCCCACCCCTGGGCACAGGACGAAATTGGCTACGTAGGCTACGCCGACCTGCCGGCCTGGACCAAAATCGGACTCAACGAAAAGGAAGCCCGCGAGGTGTAGGGCAAGCTTCAGCTTGCCGAATAGTTAAATTAATTATTAACAGTATTTTAGCTACCGGCCTGACAGTGGCAAGCTAAAAGTTATCCTACCAGTATGCCCGACGAAGAAATCGCCGAGGAAGGCATTATCAGCCCGACCGAGCCCGCTATCCAAGACCCGCTGCTACGCGAGCTGCTGGCCGAAAACGATACCCTAGCCGCCGCCGATATTCCGCAGGAGCAGCCACTGCCACTGCCTGCTACCACCGAAGTGGTCGATTGCATTGTGATTGGGCTGGGTGCGGGGGGCGCGCCGCTGCTGGCCCGGCTAGCGCAGGCCGGCCTGCGCGTGGTGGCCCTAGAGGCCGGCCCCTGGCACAACCCCGAAACCGACTTTGCCACCGACGAAAAAGCGCAGGACTTTCTGTTTTGGAATGATGAGCGCCTGGCCGCCGGCGGCGACCCGCTGGCAATGGGCAAAAACAACTCGGGCACCGGCGTGGGCGGCTCCACGCTGCACTACACTGCCTACACACCCCGTCCTCTGCCCGACGACCTGCACGTGAAGCGCGACTTTGGCCAGGGCGAAGACTGGCCGCTGACCTACGACGACCTGGCGCCTTATTTTGAAGAGGTAGAACAGTTTCTGGGTATTTCGGGCCCCACGCCTTATCCCTGGGGCCCCGCCCGCCCCAAGGGCTACGCGCTAGCCCCGCTGCCACTCAATAGTGCCGCCCAGCTGATGGTGCGCGGCGCCGAAAAACTTGGCATCAAGACGGCCCCGGCAGCTAATGCGGCGCTTTCGGCCCGCTACTACCAGGAAGGGCTGGGTTGGCGCGAGGCCTGCACCAACCGTGGCTTTTGCCAGGCAGGCTGCTCCAACGGCGCCAAGTCGAGCATGGACGTTACTTATATTCCGCTAGCCGTGAAGTATGGCGCCGAGATTCGGCCCAACAGCTTCGTGACCGAGATTGAGCGCAATGGCCAGGGCCACATTTCGGCCGTGGTGTACACCCAGAATGGCCAAACGCACCGGCTAGCCTGCCGCAACCTGTTCTTGTGCGGGGGCTCGGTTGAGACGCCGCGCCTGCTGCTGCTCAACGAGCTAGCCCTCACCAGTGGCCAGGTGGGCCGCAACCTGATGGCCCATCCTGGCCTGCAGGTGTGGGGCACTTTTGCCGATGAGGTGCGCCCCACTAAAGGCATTCCCGGCGGCCTTATCTCGCAGGATACCCACCGGCCTAAGGATGCCGATTTTGCGGGCGGCTACCTGCTGCAAAGCATTGGTGTAATGCCGGTTACATTTGCGGGCCAGGTGGCGCGCGGCCGCAAGATGTGGGGCCAGCCGCTGCGCGACTACCTGCGGCAATTCAACCACATTGCGGGCATCAACATCCTGGGTGACTGCCTACCCCACGCCGATAACTACCTGGAGCTGAGCGATGAGCAGGACGCCCGCCAGCTGCCCAAGCCGCGCCTGCACTTCACGGCTCAGGAAAACGAGCACCGCATGAACGCGCACGCCGACAAAACAATGCGCGCCATCTGGGAGGCCGCTGGGGCTACCGACATCTGGTCGTTTCAGCGCTATGCCCACGTTATTGGCACGGCCCGCATGGGCCTGAGCGGCGACGATGCCGTGGTAGACCGCAACGGCCGGGCCTTCGACGTGCCCAACCTATACATCTGCGACAACTCGGTGTTTCCGAGCGCCTTGAGTGTTAATCCGGCCCTTACCATTATGGCCCTAAGCCTGCGCACCGCCGACCAGTTTCTGGCGAAGGAGCGGCGGCGCGACGCTTAAATATTAGTCGACTATGCGCAGTGAACAGTGAGTGGGCCAGCCTCTCATTTTTTACCGGCTCATTGTTCGCTTCTCCTTGTTAACTACTTATTTATGAAATCCTTTCTCACCGAGATAAAGCAGCATTTCGGCAGCGGCAACTACGAGGGTGATGAGTTTGGGGGCGCCCGCGGGCACAACGGCAACGGCCTGCCCACGGGGCTGCCCAACAACTTTATGTTTGCCACCGGCATCGAGTGCAGCTACCCCACCATCGACCACGGCAAAACCCGCCGCGACCTGCTGGCCGAGTGCGACCACTACAACCGCTACAAGGAAGACCTGGGCCTAGTGAAAGGCATGGGCCTGAAGGTGTTGCGCTACGGCCTGCCCTACTACAACATTCAGCTCAGCGCTGATAAATACGACTGGGAGTTTGCCGACCTGGCCATGGCCGAGATGCAGCGCCTGGGCATTACGCCCATTCTGGACCTAATGCACTTTGGGGTGCCCGACTGGCTGGGCAATTTCCAGAACCCCGAACTGCCGGTGCATTTCGCCGCCTACTGCGAAGAGGTAGCCAAGCGTTACCCCTGGGTGCGCTACTACACGCCGGTGAATGAGATTTACGTCACGGCCAAATCGAGCGCCAAAGACGGCCTCTGGAACGAGCAGCTGAAGACTGACAAGGGGTTCGTAACCGCCCTCAAGCACACGGTGGCGGCTAGCATCATGGGTACCCAGAAGATTGCCAAGCACCGCCCCGACTGCGTGATTGTGCAAAGCGAGTCGGCCGAATTTACCCACGAGCTACGCGCCGAGCACACCCCCGAAGTACAGCTGGACAACAAGCTGCGCTTTGCGGCGCTCGACTTGCTCTATGCGCACCAGCCCGACGGCCAGGTACTTAATTACTTGTACGACAATGGTATGACTCGCCAGGAATACGATTGGTTTATGGCCGGCGAGCCGCCCGGCTACCAGGTAATGGGCAACGACTACTACGGCCGCAACGAAAAAATAATGCTGCCCAACGGGGAAATTTGCACCAGCATGGACGTGCTAGGGTGGTACACCATCACCCACGACTACTACCAGCGCTACAAGAAGCCGGTGATGCACACCGAAACCAACGTATTTGACGCCAAGGAGGCGCCCACCTGGCTCTGGAAGCAGTGGGTCAATATCCTGCGTATGCGTAAGGAAGGGGTGCCGGTGCTGGGCTTCACGTGGTACTCGCTCATCGACCAGGTGGACTGGGAAACCGGGCTAGCCGAGAAAAAGGGCACCGTGAATGCCTGCGGCCTCTTCGACCTCGACCGCAAGCCGCGCCCGGTGGCCGAGGCCTACAAGCAGCTGCTGCAGGAGTACGGCCAGATTACCATCGTGCCCCACGGCGAGCTGTTTGAGGTAACCGAGCGGCCCGCCACGCTGAAAGTCGAAGTGTAGGGCTGGCCGTTGGCACAGAAAAAAGCGCTGTTCGGGTAGTGGCCCGGGGCTAATTCCGGGTTGCTACCCTGCTTTAATTTATTGATAATCAATTGCATTTTTGGAGTAAGACGCCCATGAAGCTGCCCGCCCGCCGGGCGTTTGGAACTAGTTGCTACCTGCCGCACCTTGCGTAACTTGCGAGCGTGTCCCCCTTCCCCAAAGCTTCGCGTATCGCTCTAATTCTATGAAATTTACCGTTTCGCTACTGCTGCTGGGCCTGCTCCTGACCGGCCGGCTCGCCGTGGCCCAACGAATTGCCATTAGCGGGCAGGTGGTGGAGGCCGCCACGGGCGAGCCAGTGCCGTTTGCCTCCATCTTCGTACCGCACACCAGCATTGGCGTCACGGCCGACCTGGAGGGCAAGTTTAAGCTGGCCGTAGATGGCGTCGACTCGCTGGCCGCCTCGTCGCTCGGCTTTCTTACGCTGCGCAAGAAGCTGGCCGCTACCTCGCCCCAAACCGTGCTGTTTCGCCTCAAAAAAGGCGGCGGCGTAGCGCTGGGCGAAGTATTTGTGTCGTCGCGCCAGCCCGAAAATCCGGCCTTTCGCATCCTGCGCGAGGTGCAGAAGCACAAGCCCGAAAACGAGCGCACTGCTCTCACGTCGGCCGAGTTCGACTCGTACAACCGCATCGAGGTCAGCCTGGCTGATATTCCGAAGGCCCTGGCCAATCGCAAGGTAGTGAAGGATATGCGAGCCCTGGCTGCCCGCCACGGCTCGGCCGCCGCCTCCGACCCCGATGCCCCGCTGCCGCTATTTGCCTCCGAAGTGGGCTCGAAAGTGTACGTGAAGTACGGCCCGCCCATGCACCGGCGCGAAGACATTCTGCACAAGCAGATGCGCGGCGCCGGCCCCCGCGAAGGCTCGGTGCTGAGCCAGATGCTAGGGTCGAATTTTCAGAACTTCGACTTCTATCCCAACTGGCAAAATATTCTGGGTAAAGACTTTATCTCGCCCATTTCGGCCGGCGGGCGCCTTACCTACGACTATACCCTGCAAGACTCGCTGCTGGTGGGCCAGGATATGTGCTACAAGATTGCGGTGGCACCCAAGCGCGACCACGACCTGGCTTTTGCCGGCACCATCTGGATTACGAAGGACAAATACGCCCTGCGCCGCATCGATGTGATAGCCAGCGAGCACGCCAACCTCAACTTCGTGAGTGACTTGCGTATTCAGCAGGAGCTGACGCCGCCCGCGCAGGGGCCGGGGCTAGCCGCCCGCACCCGCTTGGTAGTGGCCGTGCGCCCCGGCGACAAGCAGGCCGCCATGCGCGTGCGCTTCACCACCGTCAACTCGGGCTTTCAGCGCAACACGCAGCACCCGGGCAGTTTCTACGACCAGCCCATCGTGAGCACGGTGATGGAGCCAGGCACCGATAGCGAAACCAGCGGCCTGATAAGCGGCCTGCTGCCTAGCGGCGCCACCGAGGGCTACTTCGATAAAAACCGGCCCGACACGCTGAGCCTGAGCGAGCGCCAGACCTTTGCCGTGCTCGACTCGGCGCGCGAGCTACCGGCCGTGCGCAGCACCCTCGATTGGATTGACCTATTCATCAACGGCTACCGGCGCGTGGGCGACCGGGGCATGATTGAGCTAGGCCCCATCATCAACACCTTCGCTTACAACAACTTTGAGGGCGCGCGCTTCCGGCTGGGCTTTCGCACCACGCCGGCTTTCAGCCGCAACTGGGTGTACCAGCCCTACGTGGCCTACGGCACCATGGACGGCCGCTTCAAGTATGGCCTGCGAGCCAACTACATTGCCGAGCGGCGGCACTGGACGGTTTTTGGCGGCGAGTACCGGCACGATGTGGAGCAGTACGCGCTGCTGGACAACGACTTTTTGCCCGATAATAACCTCTTCGTGGCCGCCTCGCGCTGGGGCCGCTTCCGCGAGGGGCTGCCCATTATGCGCGATTTGTCGCTGCTGAGCGTGCAGCGCGACCTGTTTCACGGCTTCACCCAAACCGTGATTTTGCGCTACCAAAACAGCGTGCCGCAGTTTCAGGTGCGCACCCAGCCGCGCCCCGGCGGCGACCCCACCGACCTGACGCCCGACAAGCTGCACCAAACCGAGGTGGTGCTGGAATCGCGCTACGCGCCCGACGAAAACCTGGTGCAGGCCGAAAACCGCCGCCGCGCCATCGGCCTCAAGCGCTGGCCGGTGTTTACATTCCGCTACACCTTCGGCACCATCGACTGGTTTCGGGGCAACAACACGTACAACAAGTACAACCTGCTGGTTACGCACAGCTTGTCGGCCGGACACTTCGGGCGGCTCAACTACCGCGTGGAGGGCAGCTACATTCCGTCGGAAGTATCGTACCTGCTGCTGAAGGCACCGCTCGGCAACCAGACGCCCTTCTATAACATTAACTCGTTTAACCTGCTCAATTACTTTGAGTTTGTGACCGACCGCTCGGTATCGCTGCGCCTCGACCACCACTTCGAGGGCATCATCCTGAACGCCATTCCGGGCATCCGGCGCTTCAACTGGCGCCTGGTGGCCACCGCCAACTTCCTCTACGGCGGCCTCACCGATGCCAACAAGCTCTCGCCCGTAGATGGGCGCGGCAACCAGTTTTTGCTGCCCTCGCTGGGCAAGGCGCCCTACATCGAGGCCGGCTACGGCGTCGAGAACATCTTCAAATTTCTGCGGGTCGATTTTATTCACCGCGTTACGTACCGCAATGAGCAGCCCACCACGCGCAACGGCACTGCCCCGCCCAACTTTGGGGTGAAGGTTGGCGCGCAGTTCCGGTTGTAGCAACGCTAGCCCCCACTTTATAAAAAAAGCCCCTGGCACTATGCCAGGGGCTTTTTTTGCGCTTAGCGCATTGCTTACTGCTGCTTGGCCAGCCAAAGCGAGGCGTTCAGGTGCAGCGGAGCGTGGCTCGAAATTTCCGTCCAGCCGGGATACACCGTGTTGCCAGGGCTGCCGGTGCCGTCGTCGGCCGGCGACGAGTCGGTGATGACGAAAACGCGGCCCGTGCCAAACGTGCTGGTGGCGCACATAATGTTGCTGAGGCCCTGCGCCGAGCTACCCTGCCAAATAAGCGGCGTGGCCTGCGAGCCGCTGGTTTTGGTGATGGTGGCGCCGTTCGAGAATTTGAGCTGGGTCACGTTGCCCTGCGAACCGTGCAGGATAACGTTGGTGCTGCTAGCCAGCACGTTGGCGCTGGTTTCGGAGATGTTAGTGAGCGCAATGCTGTAGCCAAACGGGTTGGCCTGCACCGAGTTGTTGGTCATCAAGTCGTTCCAGATGGCCGGCGAGTCGTAGCCATCGTTGTCGCGGTCCGACACGGTGTGGTCGGAAATCATGAACAGACCGCCGCCGTTTTTCACGAAGTTGAGAATGGCCGTTTTCTCGCTGGCGGTGAACAGGTTATTCGGCTCGTCAATCACGAATACGTTGTAGTTGGCCAGGTCCTGCGGGTTCGAAGTGTTGCCGTAGGTGATAGCCGTGCCGCTAGGCAGGTTCTCGACCGAGTTGCCGAGCTTCACCAGGGCCACGCCCCACGAGGAGAGCGCGGCCGTCCAGTAGGTTTCCGACGTGCTGGCCGTGATGCCCGAGGCGGCCGGTGTGGGGTAACGCGGCACCACGCCGCCATCTACGTCGAGCGCCCAATCGGCATTGCCGGCCAGTTCGCCGTGGCTGGCGTCGAAGAGGAATTTTTTGCCGCCCGTGGTGGTGCCCCCGCCGCCCGTGCCGGTGCCGCTGTAGCTTTCTACCGTGATGTTATCGAAGTTGAGCCGGTTGGTGCTGCCGTCGGTTTTGCGCACCTGCAGGCGCACAGCACCGGCAATATTCACTGTGAAGCTGGCCGTGTTCAGCGCGGTGCTACTGGTGGTGATGGTGCTGCCCACCTTAGCATACGACGAGCCGCCGTTGGCGCTGGCCCACAGCTCCCAGGTGCCGCTGGCGTCGGTGCCGTAGAGGGCGTGGCCCACCGTTACTACGCCCGCGCCGCCGCTCAGGTCGAAGTTCATGCTCAGCGTGCCGCTGTTGCGCACCCTAGCCGACTGGCTACCCGTTTTGGCATCGGCCGTGGTGTTGCCAATCAGGGCATCGTTGAGAGTCCAGGAGCCCGAGCCCAGCGTGACGCTGCCGCTGGTGTACGCAGTTTTGGTGCCAGTTTCAAAACCTTCGGGGAAGCCGGGCGCCGAGGCATCCTGGCTCAGGTTGACGGCGGCCGGCAGGGTGGGGCTAGCTTCCTGACGAGCGCAGCCGGCCAGTAGCGCCACGCTCAGCAACGGCGCGGCCAGGTAACGAAATACTTGCTTCATGGAAAAGGAGATAAGAGGTAGAACAATCGGCTTGGGTGCCGAAGCAAAGCTACTACCTGCTTCATTTACTAAACATGAAGTAATTATGAGGACAATCTGATTAACAATCAGTTAATACACCCACTACCAGCGCTTAAACTAAAATACTCCTGTCCGCGCTGCGGACAGGAGTATTATGCAAGCAATATATGTAGCCACGAGCAGATTCGAACTGCTATCAAGCGTTTAGGAAACGCCTATTCTATCCCTTGAACTACGCAGCCAGGCCACAAAGTTACGTCGCCGGGGCGGCCCAGCTACATCTTATACGCGAGTACTATCCCAAACGAGAGCGCTGTAAGAATAAGCCCGACCATAAAAATGGAGTAGCTCACGCGTAGCAGCTTATACTTGCGGTCGAGCACCTCGCCGAGGTAGTACACGTCGGTTACCATGTTGTTGTAGAGCGTGTCTTTCTGGCGCATCAGCTCGCGCATACCCTCCTGGAAGTGCTGCAGGCTAAGCTTGGTAAACTGCCCGAAAAACAGCAGGTTAACCCGCCGGTTGGTAGCAATTTCGGGGTTGCGCTTCAGCCATTTAAAGCTCGTAACATCGGGCTGGGCCGAGAGGATGGCCGACGTGACCGACCCGAGCGCCGTGAGCAGCAGCACGCCCATGGGCACGGCCAGGATGGGGTTGCGCGTGAAGCTGGCATTGCCCGTAGGGGCTAGCACCGACGACTTAGCTCCCAGGTAAGTAATTATAATAGAAAGAATTACCGCATTAAGCTGAATCATCATGCCCGCTTTTTTATCGGCCATATCCGAGAGCTTCATGTGGTTGGAGTACATGGTGCGGAACATGGTTTCGATGCCCCGCTTGGGCTCGGCGAAGGTTTCGGTGGCTTCTTTTTCCTTCTTCTTGGCTTTTTTGGCGGCCTTTTTAAGGTGGTCGCGCTGGTCTTCGATATTAGCCTTGAGGCACTTTTTATAGCGCGCCTTGCCGGCCTCCGACTGATATTTGTGGGCTAGCATGAAGTTGAGCTGCAGCTCGGCCCAGTCGGGGGTGGTGTACGATTTGTCGAGGGCCAGCTCCCACTCGTTGCGGATAAGCTCGGCGCGGGCTCGGAAGTCATCGGCCGCCAGGTTGCTCATGTCGGCATCGACGAGCATTTTTTCCAGCTCGGTATTAGCCTTCTCATTGCGGTGCGTGGCCCGGATGAGATTTTTTATGACCTCGATGCGCGCCGGGTCGTAGTGCTGCTCTCGCAGCCAGGCCTCGGCACGGGCCATGCTCTTGTACTCGTGCCCATCGTAGGTATCGAGGTAGCCCGAGTCGTGAAACCAGGCGGCTAGCAGCAGCTCTTCGGTTTGCTCGGGGCTGAGCTTGGCATCGTCGGCCAGGTTGCGCGCCTGCTTCACCACGTAGGCCGTGTGGGCCAGGGTGTGGTAGGTGAGGCGCGGGTCAAGCTCTTTTTCGAGCACGGGCTCGAGGTAGGCCTGGGCCGCCTGCACCAGGGCCGAAGGCTCGGGTTTGGGCGCTTTGGCGGGCTTATCGGCCTTGTCGGGCGCGGCATCCGGGGTAGCAGCAGCCGGCAGGTCGGCTTCGGCGGGGAGAGTAGTAGTAGCCATAATTCAACGCAAGAAACAACCGCCGGCTGGCGTTGGGTTCGGCCCGGGGGCGGGCTTTCAACGGGGGCGCCGGGGCGCGGGTTAGCGGACAAGCTCAACCGTGACTGCTGGCTTTGCGTAGCTGCGCACAGATTGAGTTCAGTTTTTCTTCATTGGCAGGCAGCAACGCATTTCGTGGCTGCCTGCGGAGCTGGTGGGCAACTGGTTTGCTACTCACTGCAATTGGTTTTGCACTTTCCTTATAGCCCCATTTGTGGGTTGTAGTTTTGTTTCTATGACGCTCTTTTTCCGCCTTTTCTTCTGCCTTAGCCTGCTAGCTACCCTCCCCTTCACCGCTGCCGCACAGCTGGAAGAATTGGGCGAAGCCGGCGAGTCCGATTTTAATCCGCCGCCCGGTTACAAGCCCAACTACCGGGGCAAGGCCCTAGGCTGGGAAAAAAAGCTGCCGCCCGATTCGAGCCGTATGCGCTACTCGGTGTTTTTGATTGGCGATGTAGGCAGCCCCATCCCGATTGAGAAGGGCGGCGAGCCCTCGCTCAACTTTATGCGCCAGCAAATGCTACAGGCGGGCAGCAAGAGCGCGGTAGTGTTCTTGGGCGATAACATCTACAACCAGGGAATGCCGCCCGAGGGCGCCTACGACCGCAAGATTGCCGAGGGCCGCCTCAATACGCAGCTCAACATTTTGAAGGGCTACAAGGGCGAGAAATACATGACGCCCGGCAACCACGACTGGATTCAGGGCTACAAGGGCGGGCTAGCCCAGGTAAACCGCGAGCAGGCCTACGCCGAGCACTACCTGGCCCAGGACTCGACCGAGTTTTCGTATACCGGCGATTTTCTGGTGCCGCGCGATGGCTGCCCCGGGCCCTACGAAATCCGGCTGCGCGACGACCTGGTGATGATTGCCCTCAACTCGCAGTGGTTTATTACCGACCAGGCCAACCGGCCCTTCGGCGACGCCTGCGGGGCCGATACGGAGGAAGAAGTGTACGCCCAGCTGGAGGAAGTTATCAAGCGTAACCAGAGCAAGCACATTCTGATTGTGACGCACCACCCGCTGTTTTCGGACGGCATTCACGGCGGCTACTTCACGTTTGCCGACCACGTGTTTCCGCTCAGCATTGTGCAGAAATACGCCTTTTTGCCGCTGCCCATTATCGGCTCGGTGTACCCGCTAGCCCGCAAATACGGCGGCATTGCGCAGGACTTGGCTTACCCGGCCTATCAGAGCTACAAGAAGAACCTCCGCGAGCTGTTTGCCAAATACCCCAACGTGGTGTATGCCAACGGCCACGAGCACAACCTGCAGTACTACGACGATGCGCTGAGCAAGGCACACTTCATCACGAGTGGCTCGGGCTGCAAAACCCAGCACGTAAAACCCGGCAACGGCGGCGACGCCCTGTTTTCGGACAAGGAAAAAGGCTTCGCCAGGCTCAATTACTACGACGACGGCCAGGTGTGGGTCGAATATTTCATTCCGAGCGATGCCGACAAGGGCCAGACGGCCCGCCGCGTGTATCGCCAGCAGGTGTATGCCGACCTGGGCCGCGGCGGGGTGGCTAGCGCGGGCAAAGGCCCCGGCGGCGCCGTGAACACCACCAAGCCCGACGCCGGCCCCGTGCAGGGCACCCGCGCCCCGGCCGGCACCGCCCAAACCGTGAAGGGCAACCAGAGCCGCGACGACCTCGAAAACGCCGCCTCGACCGGCACGCCCAACCAGCCCACCGGCGCGCCCGTGGTGACCTCGGCCGAGCGCCGCCCCGACTACCAAGACAGCACCGTGACGGTAGCCGTCAACCCTAGCTACAACCAGCACGGCAAGTTTCACAACTGGCTGCTGGGCGAGCACTACCGCCGCGAGTGGGCCACGCCGGTGAAGTTTCCGGTGCTCGACATCAAGACTGCCGAGGGCGGACTAGTGCCCTACAAAACGGGCGGCGGCAAGCAAACGGCCTCGCTGAAGGTGCGCAACGAGGATGGCTACTACTACACCGTGCGTGGCATCGACAAGGACCCCGCCGCCGTGCTGCCCGAGAACTTCCGCACCGGGCTGGCCCGGGCCGTGCTGCAAGACCAGATTTCGGCCCAGCACCCCTACGCCTCGTTTGTGCTGCCGCCGCTGGCCACGGCGGCCGGCATCCTGCACACCAACCCGCGCTACGTTTACATCCCCAACGACCCCGCGCTCGGGCAGTATCAGCAGCGCTTTGCCAACACGCCCGCCGCGCTCGAAGAAGATGCCAAAGGAAGCCAGGATACCGATGCTTCGCTAGGCTACGCCAAGAAGCTGGTGAGCACCGATAAGATGCTCGAAAACCTGCTGGAGGACAACGACAACCAGGTCGACCAACCGGCCTTTGCCCGCTCGCGCCTGTTTGATATGTGGATTGGCGACTGGGACCGCCACGAGGACCAGTGGCGCTGGGCCCAGCGCAAAACCGACGACGGCGACAAGATTTACACCGCCGTGCCCGAAGACCGCGATATTGCCTTCTTCAAGGGCGATGGCGTGCTGCCGACCTTGATTTCCAAAAAGTTTGCGGTGCGCAACTTCCAAAACTTCGGCTACGACTACGGCGACTACAAAGGCCTCAACCAGACCGGCCTCTCGAACGACCGCCTGTACCTGAGCGGCGTGAGCCGCGAAGAATGGGTGAAGCAGGCCGAGATTATGAAGGCCCAGCTCACCGATGCCGTTATCGAAAAGGCTTTCCGCGACAAGTGGCCTAGCCAGATTTATGCCGAGCACGGCGCCGAAATTGTGGCCAAGCTCAAGAGCCGCCGCGACCTGCTGCCCGACGTGGCCCGCAAGTACTCGGATGTAATGAGCGACATTGTGGAAGTGCGCGGCTCGCAAAAGCGCGAGAAGTTTACGGTAACGCGCCTGCCCGACCACCACACCCGCGTGGTGATGCAGAAAATCAGCAAGAAAGGCCAGCTGACCAAGGTGCTGTACGACCGCACCTTCGACCGCGTGACGGACGAGATTCGCCTCTACGGCATCAGCGGGCAGGATGTGTATGACCTGAGCGGCGACGAGCGTCAGGGCCACAAAATCCGCATTATCGGGGGCACCGGGCGCGATACCATCATCGACAACTCGCGGGTGGCGGGCATCCGGCACCGCACCCAGATTTACGATGCCGACACCGGCAACGTCATCCAGAACCGCCTGGGCGAGGCGCGCCTGCGCCTCGAGCCCGGCGTAGACGTGAGCCGCTACGACCACCCGCACCGCTTCGACCTCAAGGACTACCGCCTCAATTACACCGGGCCGGCGCTGTTTTTTGGCTATAACATTGATGATGGCCTGCTGCTAGGGGGCGGCGTTACGCACCGGCGCTATGCCTTCCGACGCGAGCCCTTCGGCTCGGAGCAAAGCCTGACGGCCAATATTGCGCCGGCCCGCAGCGGGGCCTACAACCTGCGCTACGTGGGGCAGTTTACGAGCGTATTCGGCGGCAAAACTGACCTGCACGTGGCGGCCCAATACTACGGCCCGCAGCTGCTCTACAACTTCTTCGGCATCGGCAACAACACCCAGAACTATGCCGTCGAGCACGAGGACAACCCCACCAACCGCTCGGTAAACAGCGCCTACCGCGTGCGCTTCGACCGCCTCTACATTGCCCCCACCTTCGAGCGCAAGCTCTTCAGCTTCGGCACGTTTGGCGTGGGGCCGCAGTTCGAGCGCTTCCGAGTGATGGACGACCAGATTGGGACAGTTATCAAGGACAGCATTGGGGCGGGGCTCGAAAACCGCCGCTTCGGCATCCGCAATTCCGACTTTCAGGCCAATACCTACCTGGGCGGCCTGGTGTACCTCAATTTCGGCGCGCAGTCGACGCCCAAAGACCCGCGCATCGGTATTCAGTGGCACAACGAGGCGCAGTACAACTTCCAGCTCAACGGCGAGCAGCTCACCTTTGGCCGCATTTCTTCGGAGCTGAAGGCCTACCTCACGCCCAACTTCCCGTTCCGCATCACCTACGCCGGGCGCGTGGGCTGGCAGCATAACATCGGCGACTACCGCTTTTACCAGGCCAACACGCTTGGGGGCACCACCAACCTGCGGGGCTACCGCCGCACCCGCTATGCGGGCCGCGACGCGCTCTACGCCAACTTTGAGGCCCGCCTGCACCTGTTCAAGTTCAATGCCTACCTCTTTCCCGGCACCTTCGGCGTGATGGGCCTGGCCGATGCGGGCCGCGTGTACTCGGGCGTTGACACGCGCAGCGGCCTGCAAGCCTTCCACACCGGCTTCGGCGGCGGCGCCTTCGTCAATATTCTCGACGCCACGGTTATCAACGTCACTTATTCGGTGGGCGAGGAAAAGCTGGTGTATGTGGGGTTCGATTTCCTGTTCTAGGCGCCGCGTGGGCCGCGCGGCCCATGCCTATTTCTGCTCCGTATGAAGCACCTTCTGGCCGCGGGCTTTCGGCAGTTGTTTCGGGTGCCGGCCCTACGCGCCCGCTACTATGGCTTCTACAAGCGCTTGTTTGCCCCGTGGCGGCTGTTCGACGGTGTGCACAAAACCGTGGCGTTCCGGCCCGGCCTGCGGCTAAACCTGGAGCTAGCCGACTGGATTCAGCAGCACATCTACTTCTTAGGCTCTTACGAAGAGCGCGGGCTGCTTTTTCTGGAAAGCTACCTGCGGCCGGGCGATGTTTTTCTGGATGTGGGCGCCAATATTGGCCTCTATAGCCTGGTGGCCGCGCAGCGGGTGGGGCCGCTAGGCCGGGTTTACGCCTTCGAGCCGGTGCCCGCCACGGCCGCGCGCCTGCGCCAGCAAATTGCCCTTAACAACCTGGCCAACATTACCGTGGCAGAGCTGGCCGTGGGCAGTGCGCCTGGCCCGGTGGCCCTGTACCTACCCCCGGCCGGCAATTCGGGCATGGCCTCGCTCTACGCCTACACCGACGAGCTACACGCCCCCATCACCGTAGAGGCCACCACCCTGGATGCTTACACCAGCGGTTGGCCGGCCGTGCGCCTCGTCAAGATGGATATTGAAGGGGCCGAGTGGCTGGCCCTGCAGGGCATGACGCACCTGCTGGCCACCCTGCGGCCCGCCCTGCTGCTAGAGCTGGAGCCAACTATTCTGGCGGGCACCGGCCAGTCGGCGGCAGCTATTGGCCAGTGGCTGGCCGCCTTTGGCTACGTGCCCCACTACGTGCAGGCCGATGGCAGCCTGCACCCCCAGCCGGCCTCACCGGAGGGCTTTCACAACGTGGTTTTTTTGCCATTTGCCCCGGCCTAGCTTCTTGGTGATGCAATGGCAAGACTGAGGCAGCCATTCATCAGATATTCACGTAAGCAGGCCGGCCCCGCGCTTGGCGGGACTTTGGCCTGCCTATGCCACGCTACACTACCTGCTTCTGCCTTAAAGGCTATCTCCTCCCCAGCTTGCTTGCCCTAGCAATGCAGGCCCGCGCTCAGGATGTGCCCCGCATTTACCCGGCGCCGGCACCAACGGCCCTCGACACGGCGCGCGGCGCGGCCGACCTGCGCGACAAGCAGCAGTTTGCCAACCCCTCGGTGCTGGGCATGGGGCCTAGCAAGGGCATCATCGTGCGCTACGAGCGGATGCCCACCTTTCGGGTGAGCGCCACGGGCGAGGTGCCGGGCGTGGCCAACTACGAGACGGACGCCACCAAAAATGCCCGCCTCACCATCAAAGGCTACATTCCGGCCTGGAACCGGCCGCACCTCAAAATTATCGTGGGGCTGAATTACGACCGCGAGGAGTTTCAATTCCGGACGGTGCCCAGCAACTACGAGCTGTTCGACAACATCGAAAACAAGGGTCTTAAGAGCACCGGCGCGCAGGTGGCTATCATCCGGCCCGTCGATGCGGTGCACTGGTACTTGGCTAGGGTGAAAGGCGAGCTGGCCGGCGACTACAACTCGGGCGGCGACCTGCGCACCACCAACTACCTGCGCTACTCGGCCGAGGCCTTTTATGGCTGGAAGCGCAGCCCGCGCTTTTCGTGGGGCGTGGGCTTTCAGTACGGCTACACGTTTGGGCGGCTGAGCTTGTACCCGGCCATTATCTACAACCGCACCTTCAACGACCGCTGGGGCGTGGAGGCGCTGTTTCCGGCCCGCGTCACGGCCCGCTACAACGCCTCCGAGCGCTCCATCTTCTACGCCGGCTACTCGGTCGATGGCTTCAACTACATTGTGAACCTTCGCCAGCCCCTCGCCCGCCCCGACCGCCAGACGCTGACTACCCTGGAGCTGCGCGAAACCGAGGTCAAGTTTCGCGGGCGCTGGGAGCGCGAGCTGCTGTCATTTCTGTGGCTAGGGGCCGAGGCCGGCTACCGCTACAACTACGCCTTCGATGCCTTCGACCGCACCAATGCCGACCGCGAGCGCATCATTCGTACCCGGCTGGGCGGCGCGCCCTACCTAAGCCTCGAACTCTTTGCCGTGCCCCCGCGCAAGCTGCTGGAGAAGGCCGGCGTGCGGCGCTAAGGAAGTGAGGAGTAATAGTGCCCTACTTAGAAAAAGGTCTGCCAAAACTGCTGCCCTGCTATTTTTTCTCCGAAAACACCCGCAACCATAAAGGCAGCCGGGGATATACCGAGGCCAAAGGCCAGGTTGAGATGGCCATCCGCAACGCAGCCATGCTCGTGGTGCAGGGCCTGAAGGCGCTTTACCTCGAAGGCAGCCACGCCGACCTGGCCCCCGCTGCTTACACCCGCTCGGGCCTCGATGACATGCGCGGCCCAAGTAGCCCCCTCGAAAATCTCTGCGCCACGGCCCATTCCCTGGCCACCGCGTTGGCCAAGAACTGGTGACCACCGCCCACCTGCAAGCCCTGCACGAATGCCTCAATCCCTACTCGACACCCCGCGCCAGCAGATAGCCAGCGGCAGCCTCCTGCGCGAAGCCGCCGTGCAGCACCTGGCCGAAGCCCGCTAGGCCCTCACCCGCCCCGACGTGCGCGTGCCCAACCTGGCTAGCACCCCGCCTGAGTTGGTAGCTGCCCATGAGCAGGTGCGGGTGCTTGTGGATGCGGAGTATGGGGCGAATCCGGCTAGCCTGGTGACCGCCGCGAAGTAGTCACTACTAGAAACAAGAAGCCCCGGCTGCCAGCGTAGCGGCTGGGGCTTTATGTATGACCAGACTTCTCGGCTTTTCTACTTAGTTAGGAGCGGGCTCATTATAAATCAGGTTGGCTGGCACTAGTATATTTCAACAGAGTATAAAGCTGTGTTCCTCTTTCGGTAAGTTTCCATAATTTCACCTGATAAACCGAATTGCCACTAACATCATGACGTTGTTTAGTTACATAATCAAGGTTATTCATGATGCCTAAACGCTGCAGCTCCTCTAATGCTTCTTCTGCCACTCCCATAAAATCATACCACTGTTCTCTATCAAGTCTCTTATCTTTTGCAACCCTATTAGCAATCCCGAAAGAAGTCGCATCCGGTAGCAGGTCGCAGGCTATTTCAAAAATATCTTTCAATACGATACTGTTGTCAATATCAAAGACTACTTTAACAGGATTATTTTTCATAAGCCTTATCAAGTTTTCTAAGGGATTACTTTCTTGAAATTTAAAAAGCTCGATTTGCAACTGTTTATTTTCCTTGCTTAATCGCGCTAATTCCTCTGCCACATGTGGGCTAGCCGCCTCTGTAGCCCGCACCCACCCAGTACGTGGATTAATGGCGATTTCATTACCTAGCGAAAGCGATACATGATAAGCTAACTTATCAAGTGTATCCTAAAACTTGATAACGCGAGCCTTGCCAACCTTCTTTTTAAAGTCATCCAGCTTCTTTTTGGCTTTTGCTTCTACCATATCAACTGGCCACGTTGCGGCTTTATCAATCACAAAGCCCAGACGCGGAATGCCCTTTGCCCCAGCGTAATCATATTCCGTTTCTGTATAGCTCAAGCCACTAACGGGGTCTCTGGAGCCGTAACGGTGGGCGAGCACCACGAGGTAGTAGTCAGAGCTGTCTATGTAACTTTTGATGGTTTCCCACTGGGTTTGGTCGCCAGCGTTGAACATCTCCATGCCTACCGGCAAGTGGCCGAGTTGAAGCACGGCCTTTACTACTGCGTCGCGGTGCTCCTTAAGGTCGTCGAACGTTGAACTGATGAAAACCTGATATTTCTTGGCCATAAGATTTAATAGGTAAGAGTAGTAAGATAGTATCACTACCTGCTACCCCAGCCGCGCCAGCAACTCAAACAGCGGCTGGTTGACGTAGTAGTTGGCCGTTACGAGGCGGTGCTTCACCAGCACGCCATCGGCGGCCAGCTGGTTGAGGTAGGACGAGGCAGTGGGGCGGCTCACTTTTAGCTCGGCCTGCAAAAACTCGATGCGGGTGTAGGGGTGGCGAAATAAGTTGTTGAGCAAATCCTGGCTGTAAAACTTGTAGCCTCGCAGCTGCTGCTTCGTGTGCTGCATCAGCTGGCGCATTTCGCCGATAAGGACGATGCTTTCGCGGGCCGTCTGCTCTACGCCCGTGAGGAGGTAGAGCAGCCATGGCTCCCATTCGCCCGTGTCGCGCACTGCTTGCAGGTGCTGATAGTAATCGGCTTTGTTGCGAATGATAAAGCGGCTTAGGTACAGTACCGGAATATCGAGCAGGCCTTTCAGCACCAGGTACAAAATATTAAGGATACGGCCGGTGCGGCCATTGCCATCATAGAACGGGTGGATGCTTTCGAACTGGAAATGCAGCACGGCCATTTTCACCAGGGGGTCGGCGTCGCTCAAGGTGTCATCGTTGAGGTATTGCTCCAGGTTACCCATCAGGCGCATAATCGTATCGTTGTCCTGCGGCGGAGTGTACACGATTTCTCCACGCTGGTTTTTAAGCGTGGTGCCGGGCTGGCGGCGGTAGCCCGCATTGTTCTGCTCCAGCTGCTGCTGAATCTGAGCCAGATGATTCACGCTCAAGAAGCCGTACTGGCGCACTAAGCCCACACCTAGCCGAAGCGCGGCAGCGTAGCGCTGCACTTCCTTCGAAGAATGGCTTTCGGCCACTTGTACTTCTGCTTGGAATAACTCATCATGCGTGGTGATAATGTTTTCAACGGCTGAGCTGTCTTTGGCCTCCTGCAACGGGAGGGTGTCCAGCAGAATACTTTCGTTGGGAATAGTGGCAGCAATACCTTTCAACTCCGCTAAGGCCGCTCGGGCGGCGGGTAGCTTTTTCAGGACAGCCCGCGTTTCCAGGTCGGCGGCGGGTGGTAGCAGGTCGGGTTGCCAGGTTGGCTGCATACAGGGTGACCGCTTGCACGAAGTGCCTGTGCAATCGGCTTTGTAAAGGAAAGCAGCTTTTCTTTACAAAGCATTGCCCCCTTTGTAAAGGAAAGCAGCTTTTCTTTACAAAGGGGGCTAGAAGATGGGTTATGGTTCCTATTTTAGGATAGCGTATTAAGGGCCTTCCTTTAATAATACCAGCACAGCATCGAGACGAAGCACTAGCTTCTCATTGCCAGGGGAGGCATAAAGCACCTTGACAGGTAGTATAAGCACAGTTCCATAAACGCGCTAAACTTCTCTGGCTAACCATCTAAACTTTAAGATTTAGCGCTAACTGCCCGGCGTCGGCGCGCCAGCTTTTGCAGGTACTGCCGCTCGGCCTCCTGGGCGCGCAGCGGGGGCTGGCCCTCGGCGGGCAGGCAGTAGTTGTTGTTGAAGTCACGAGCCTTCACGTTGTCGGCCCGCTCCAGGTCAAGCAGGTGGCGGATTTCGGCGCGCAGCGTATCATCGAGCAGCGGGAAGGCAACTTCCACGCGACGGTCAAGGTTGCGGCCCATCCAGTCGGCCGACGATACGTACACTTTTTCCGCGCCGCCGTTGCCGAACACGTAGATGCGGGCGTGCTCCAGGTACCTGTCCAGCAGGCCGCGCTGGCTGATGTTTTCGCTCAGCCCCGGCTCGCCCGGCACCAGGCAGCCGATGCCCCGGATGAGCAGCTCGATGCGCACCCCGGCCTGGCTAGCCTCGTAGAGCGCGGCTATCATGCCGCTGTCTTCCAGCGAGTTTACTTTCAGCAGAATGTAGGCAGCTTCGCCTTTTTTGGCGCGGCTAGCCTCGGCGGCAATGAGCTTGAGCAGCTGCTTGCGCAGCGTGAAGGGCGCCACGAGCAGGTGGTGCAGGTGGCCAGGCTCCTCACCCGTAATGAAGTAGCGGAATACCTGGTCGACCTCAGCCGTGATTTCGGGGCTAGTCGTGAACAGGCCGTGGTCGGCGTAGAGGTGCGCCGTGGCCTCGTTGAAATTGCCCGAGCTGAGGTAAGCGTAGCGGCGCGGCTGGCTGCCACTAATTTGGTCGTCGCTCTCCTCGCGGCGCGTAATGAGCAGCAGCTTGGCGTGGCACTTAAGCTCGGGCGGCGTGAAGATGACGTGCGCGCCGGCCCGCTGCAATTTTTCGGCCCAGTGCAGGTTGCTTTCCTCATCAAAGCGGGCTTTTAACTCTACCACCACGGTTACCTGCTTGCCGTTTTTCACGGCCTTGAGCAGGGCTTTGGCCACGGCGCTTTTGGGCGCCACGCGGTAGAGCGTGATGCTGATGGCACTCACGCGGGGGTCTAGCGCGGCCTCGCGCAGCAGGCGCGGCACCACGTCGAAGCTCTGGAAGGGTGGGTGCAGCAGGTGGTCGCGCCGGGCCAGGGCGGGCAGCAGCGGGCCGGTGCGCGGCAGGCTGGGGTGCGGCAGCTCGGGCCAGGCCGGGTTCAGCAGGTCGCGGCGCCCGAAGTCGGGGAAGCCGAAAAAATCGCGGAAGTTGTGGTAGCGGCTGCCTTCCACCAGCTCCTCGTCCTCGATGCCGGTTTTCTGCTTGATGGCTTTGAGGACGCTCTTGGGCGTGGCGGGGTCGAAGAGCAGGCGGGCCGGGTAGCCGGTGGCGCGCTTGGCGAGGCTGCTCTTGATTTTGGCCATCAAATCGCCCGATACTTCCTCCTCAATATCCAGCTCGGCATCGCGGCTCAGCTTCACGGCATTCACTTGCACTTGCCCATAGCCCGGGAAGAGGCTAGCTGCCCCGGCCCGCACCACATCGTCGAGAAACAGCACCAGGTGCGGGTCGGCGGCGGTGCCTGCGCCGCCGGGCAGGGCCACAAAGCGCCCGCCGTGGCGCTTGGTCGGCAGCTCCATCACCACCACGCGCTCGCCGCCGGCCTTCTTTTTTTTGCCCGCCGCCAGGGGCTGGGTCAGGTCGAAGGTGAGGTACACGGCCTGGTCTTTCAGAAAAAGCTGGTGCAGGGTATCGTCGAGCACCACTGGCGAGAGCAGGTCGCGCACCTTCTCCTCAAAGTAAGTTTTCACCCAGTCGCACTGGTCGTCGGTAAGCTCCTCGGCCGTGAGCAGCCGGATGCCGGCGGCTTGCAGCTCGGGCAGCAGCACCTCGCGGAAAGTGCGGCCAAAGGCCTCCTGCTGGCGGTGCACCTCGGCCAGTACCTCGGCCAGCAGGCGCTTGGGGCGCTCGTGGGGCAGCTGGGCGCGGGTTTTCTTCTTGAGCTTGACCAGGCGCCGCAGCGTGGCTACCCGCACCTTGAAAAACTCGTCGAGGTTGGCCGAGAAGATGGCCAGAAACTTGAGGCGCTCGAGCAGCGGCACGGTGGCGCACTGCGCCTCTTGCAGTACACGGGCATTAAAACGCAGCCAGCTTAGGTCGCGGGGAAGGGTCTTCATTCGGGGAGCGGGCAAGGGAAAGAGGGCCGGGCGCGGCGGTGCCCGGCCACCCGCACGCAGCGGGCAGCCGGGCGGCCGCAGCCTTGTACGCAACCGCCGGGCCAAACAGCTTGGCTAGCCCGCCCGGCCAGGGTTAGCTCTTTGTTACCCCGGCCAGCTAAGTACTTTTCGGGTAGTCGTAGAAGTAAAACTCAGCAGTAGCCGGGCCGGCCTCGGCCCAGTGGTCGGTTTGGAAGCGGATGCACACCACGGCGGCCGTGGGCATCTCATGGGTAAGGCTGTTATTGGGCAGCAGATAGTTGGCCGTGTCGGTGATGGTAGGGTTGTGGCCAGTGAGCAAGGCTGAATTGGCCGAGTCGGGCAACTCCCGGATTACGCTCAGCAGCGTATCGAGGTCGGCCTGGTAAATAGCTGGCTCTACCGTGATTTTATCGTGCGGGTAGCCTAGCTCGCGGGCCACGAGCACGGCCGTGCTCAGGGCCCGCACGGCGGGCGAGCTTACCAGTAGGTCGAGGGCTAGCTGGCGCTTGGCCAGGGCCTGGCCCATGTGGGGCGCATCGGTGCGGCCGCGGTCGTTGAGGGGGCGCTCCTGGTCGGTAAGCTCGTCGAAGCTCCAGCTCGATTTGGCGTGGCGCATCAGGTACAGGGTTTTCATGCTGCGAAGCTAGGCGCTGGGGCGGAAAGAAAGGCTAGTAGAAATTATGAATATGTTGTACTTTGCCTGTATGAAAACACGCTTGCTTCAGGCCAGCGCCACGCTGGCGCTGCTCGGCCCGGCACTGGCCTGGGGGCAGCTAGCCCCTCCTCCTCCCCCGCCGCCCCAGCCGATGCTGGCCAGCGCGCAAAAGCTAGCGCCCTACACGGTGCAGGGCAAGTTGGGGAGTCCGGCCACGGGCATGGCCTATATGTTTTATAATACCCTCAGCAGCAAGCCCGATTCGGCGCAGATTGTGGGCGGCAAGTTTACGCTGCGGGGCACGGCCCCGGTAGGTACGCAGGCTGGCCTTTTTGTAATTGCGCCCGCGCAGATGCAGGCGTTTCGGCACCCCAAGCGGGGCCAGCGCATGGCCCAGCCGCTGAGCGTTTACCTGGAACCAAGCCTTATTAAGGTGAGCAGCCCCGACTCTTTACCCCACGCCACGGTGCAGGGCACCCCGCTTAATGCCGACAATGCGCGGCTTACCGAGGCGCTGAAGCCCACCGCTGCACAGCTCGACAAGCTGATGGCCAGCTACCAGGCCGCCACCCCCGAGCAGCGCAAAGACAAGGCCTTTAGCGACGCGCTCGATAAGCAGTACGAGGCTATTGAGGCAGCCCAGAAAGTGGTGCTGGCGAGCTTCATCAAAGCCACTCCTCAGAGCTTGGTGAGCCTGAACGCCTTAAATCGCTACGCGGGCTACGACATCGACCCCACTACGGCCGAGCCGCTTTTCGATGGCCTGGCCCCGGCTGTGCGCAGTAGCCAGGGCGGGCAGGAATTTGCCACGAGGCTAGCCACGGCCAAGCTCACGGCGGTAGGCAGCATGGCCCCCGAATTTACCCAAAATGACCCAACCGGCAAGCCCGTGTCGCTGCGCGATTTTCGGGGCAAGTACGTGCTGGTCGATTTCTGGGCCAGCTGGTGCGGCCCCTGCCGCGCCGAAAACCCCAACGTAGTAGCCAGCTACACCCAGTACAAGACCCGCAACTTCACGGTACTCGGCGTGTCGCTCGACCGCGAGAACGGCCGCGATGCCTGGCTCAAAGCCATCGAAACCGACGGGCTAGCCTGGACCCAGGTGTCAGACCTCAGGTTCTGGAAAAACGACGCAGCCCAGCGCTATGGTATTCAAGCCATTCCGCAAAATTTCCTCGTCGGCCCCGATGGCCGCATCGTGGCTAAGAATGTGCGCGGCGAGG
The DNA here is from genome assembly GCF_030581075.1 of Hymenobacter cheonanensis. Taxonomy (GTDB): domain Bacteria; phylum Bacteroidota; class Bacteroidia; order Cytophagales; family Hymenobacteraceae; genus Hymenobacter. The sequence goes on along the minus strand of NZ_JAUQSW010000005.1, from coordinate 237,440 downwards.
AGCTGGGCAAGAAGCTGGCCGCCGTGCTGCCCGCCAAAGCCCAGTAAGTAGCACTGTGTTGAGTAGAGCGCAAAGGCCAGTCAGCACTGACCGGCCTTTGCCAGTGGCTACTACTGCGGCGAGCAGGCGGGCAAAGCGCGAAACGCTGTATATTGGCGGCGTCAATTTCGCAGCTAACCCCTTACAGACAAGCACTTTTCACCCGGTCTTATGAAAACACTACGCACGCGCTACGCCCTGCCGGTGGCCCTGGCCCTGCTGGCCCCTACCCTCTCGCTAGCCCAGAGCGGCGCCTACACGGTGCAAGGGCAGCTCAGCCCCAAGCTGCTGCCCACCAAGGCGTATATCCTCACGCCGGGCAAGGAAGGCTTCGATATTGACTCGGCCACGGTGCAGAAAGGCCGCTTCACCTTCAAGGGCAACGTGACGGCGCCGGTGCTGGCTACGCTGCTGCTGGCCAAGCCCGGCCGGGCTTTTACCCTGCACCGCCCCGCCCCTAGCCAGCGGATGCAGCTGTACCTGGAGCCCGGCACCGTGCGCGTGCTCAGCCCCGACTCGCTGACCCACGCCGTGCTGGCCGGCACCCCGCTCAACCTGGACTATATGCGCCTGCGCAAAACCACCCAGGCCACTACGGCCCAAATGGATGCCGTAATGGCCGAGTGGCGCGCCGCCCCGGAAGAAAAGCGCAAGGACAAAGCCTACGAAGCCCAGATAGACAAGCGCTACGACGCCGCCGAAGCTGCCAACAAGCTTTTGCTCAAGCAGTTTATCCAGACCACGCCCAATAGTCTGGCCAGCCTCTACGCCCTCGAAGATTACGGCGGCTACAGCCTCGATGCCAACGAGGTAGCGCCGCTGTTTGCGGGGCTAGCCCCGGCCGTGCGCCAAAGCCCCCGCGGCGAGAAATACGCCGCCAAAATTGCCAAGGCCCAGCTCACGAGCGTGGGGGCAATGGCGCCCGAGTTCACGCAGAACGATGTGAACGGCAAGCCCGTATCGCTGCGCGATTTTCGGGGCAAGTACGTGCTGGTTGATTTCTGGGCCAGCTGGTGCGGGCCCTGCCGGGGCGAAAACCCCAACGTGGTGGCCAACTACAACCAGTTTAAGAACCGCAACTTTACGGTGCTAGGCGTGTCGCTCGACCGCGAGAACGGCCGCGACGCCTGGCTCAAGGCCATCGACGCCGACGGCCTGGCCTGGACTCAGGTCTCGGACCTCAAGTTCTGGAAAAACGACGTGGCCCAGCTCTACGGCATCCAGTCCATCCCCCAAAACTTCCTCGTGGGGCCCGATGGCCGCATCGTGGCCAAGAACATCCGCGGCGAGGAGCTGGGCAAGAAGCTGGCCGCCGTGCTGCCCGTTGCGGCGCAGTAATTCGCCAGGTATCAAGTCACAAAAAAGGCCGGTCATTGCTGACCGGCCTTTTTTGTGGGCAGTTTGCCAGCTCCTACTGCTTCACAAAGCGCTGGTGCGAGGTAGTGGTGCCGTCGCCGATGGTGAGCAGGTACACGCCCTGGCTCAGGGTGCCGATGCGCAGCTGGTCGTCGGCCAGGGTCAGGCCGTGCACCTCGGCGCCGCGCAGGTCATACACGCGCACCGTCAGCTCGGCGGCGGCATCGACCGAGGCCGGGCGCTGAATGCTGAGCACATCGGTGGCCGGGTTGGGGTAAATGCTGTAGGCCACGGCCGTATTGGCCGAGCGGGCCGCCGCGCCGCTCACCGTGAGGGTGTAGTCCTCGGTTTCGCCGCCGCTGTAGGTGCCACAGCTGCCGGTGGCGCTGCTGTTGCTCATTACCACGCGCAGGCGGGTGGCGCCGGGGCTAGCCGAGGCGGGCACGGTGAAGGTGCCCGAGCGGGTGGTTTTGCCGGAACTGCCGGTAGTCGTCAGCAGCGTTTCGCCGGCGTCAGCGAAGTCGCCGTCCTGGTTCCAGTCGGCGTACACGTCAAAGTATTCGGTATAAGCCTTGTTGGCGAAGCCGGCCGAGAAGCTGATGGTTTGGCTGCTGCCGGGCGCCACGCTGGTGCTGCTGGCCGTGCCATCGAAGTAGCCGCCATCGGCGCCGCTGCTGCGGCTGATGCTGCCTAGCTGCACGTAGTCAATAAATTGCGCCGCGCTATTGCCCTGGCTGGTGCAGTAGACCACGGTGGGCGTGGGCGTAGGGGTAGGCGTGGGCAAGGTGCCGGGGGCTAGCCCGCCCACCGAGCTTAGCAGCGATACGCGGGTGCCGCCGCTGGCAAACAAGGCATCCATACGGTCGCCCTGGCCGCTCGAAAACATCTGCATGCAGGCATCGTCCACGTAGTCCATGTAGTTCATGAACATGTCGCCGTTAGGCCCGTTCGAGCACGTGACGTGCGGGAAGGCGGGGCAGCCGTAGTTGCTGGTTTGCTGGGTGGGCGTGTCGCTCACCTGGTCGTTGCCGCAGCGGGCATCACCCCAAATGTGGCGCAAATTCAGCCAGTGGCCCACCTCGTGGGTGGCAGTACGGCCCAGGCCGTAGGGCGCCACAGCCGAGCCGCCGGTGCCGAAGGCCGAGTACAGGATGGCCACGCCATCGGTAGCCGCCGCGCCGCCCGGAAACTGCGCGTAGCCCAGCAGCCCGCCGCCAAGGTTGCAGCTCCACATGTTGAGGTATGAGCCGGCCGGCCAGGCATCGTCGCCGCCGCTGCTGCTGTACTTCATCTTGTCGCTGGTATCGAAGCTCGTGGCGGTGGTGCTCTTGTGGATAATACCCGTCGTGGCCTTGCCGCTGGGGTCCTGCTTGGCCAGCACAAACTGCACGCCCGCGTCGCCCACGAGGCTAGCGAAGGCGGCCGGAACCTTGCTCAGGTCGCCGTTCAGCTTGTGGTAGTCGGCGTTCAGCACGTCAATCTGCGACTGCACCTGCGCGTCGGTAATGTTTTGGGCAGCAGTATTATACAGCACGTGCACCACCACCGGAATGGTAACAATAATACCCGACGAGGTTTTGAGGTTGGCGCGGCCAGCGGCCTTCTGCGCGGCATAGGCCGTAGCCTGCTGGTCGATGGCTTGCAGGCGGGCGGCCAGGCCAGGGTCGGCGGCCAGCTGGCGGTCGAGTACCTCCATGGTGGCGCACTCGCGGTGGGCCGGCATCACCTGGGCCTGCGCGGCCCCCAGGCTACCTAGCGCCAGCAGAAGTGAGTAAACGGTTTTTTTCATATTGCGTGGTTTGGCTTTGAGAACAGGGAATAAGTCAAACCTATCACTTAAAAAGCATTTTTCCCACTGTCGAACTTACTCGTAAGTACTTGATTATCGCCAAATCAGCCCCTGCTTCATTTAAACCTGTTTTTGCGCAGGCAACATTTTTTGAATGGCTTTTCACCGCTTACTCATTCCTGGTTTATCTTCAAATTATCTTTAGAATTGGGCATTAAAAAACCCGCTCCAACCAGAGCGGGTTTTATTGCTGCAACGTGGGCTAGCTAGGCAGAATACTCGCCGTAGCCGGCCTGGAAGTGCGGGAAGCGCTTGGCGGCCAGCTCGCCCACGCGGCGGGCCAGCAACTCGCGCAGGGCTTCGATATTGTCCTTGTTTTGGGCCGAAATGAACACCACTGGGTCGTGCATACGGGCCATGTAAGTTTCCTGCAGCTGCTCCAGGGGCGGGCGCGGCGCGGCCTCGTGCTGGTCGGTGGGCCACTCGGCATCGGCGTCATCGTCTTGGTCGAAGACGGGCGCCGGGTTTTCCTCGGCCTTGTACTGGTCTATCTTATTGAATACGAGCAGCGCGGGCTTGTCGGCCGCGCCGATTTCGCGTAGCGTCTCGTTCACCACCTCAATGTGCTCCTCAAAGGCCGGGTGCGAAATATCCACCACGTGAATCAGCAAATCGGCCTCGCGAATCTCATCGAGCGTGCTCTTAAAGCTCTCAATGAGCTTGGTGGGCAGCTTACGGATAAAGCCCACGGTATCAGACAGTAGAAAAGGCACGTGGTTGTCGAGCACTACCTTGCGGGTGGTGGCGTCCACGGTCGCAAACAGCTTGTTTTCGGCAAAGACTTCGGCTTTGCCCAGCAGATTCATGATGGTGCTTTTGCCCACGTTGGTGTAGCCCACCAGCGCCACCCGGATGGTGTTGGTGCGCGTCTTGCGCTGGGTGTGCGCTTGCTTGTCGAGGTCTTCGAGCTTCTCTTTCAAGAACGCGATGCGGTCGCGCACAATCCGGCGGTCGGTTTCGATTTCGGTTTCGCCCGGGCCTTTCATGCCCACGCCGCCGCGCTGCTTGTCCAAGTGGGTCCAGAGGCCGGTGAGGCGGGGCAATAAGTACTGATACTGCGCCAGTTCGACCTGCGTGCGCGAGGTGGCCGACTTGGCCCGCAACGCAAAAATGTCGAGAATAAGCAGCGACCTGTCCACGATTTTCACCTTCAGCTCGGCTTCCAGGTTGCGGAGCTGCGACGGCGACAGGTCATCGTCGAACACCACCATGCTAGTTTTTTCGTGCGTCACCCAGGCCTTTATTTCGGCTAGCTTGCCCTCGCCCACGTAGCTGCGGATGTCGGGCTTGTCGAGCTTCTGCACAAAGCGCTTGGTGGCCGCGGCGCCGGCCGTTTCGATGAGGAAGGCCAGCTCGTCGAGGTACTCGGTGGTCTGGGCATCGGTTTGGCGGCGCGGGGGCACGCTTACCAGCACGGCGGTTTCGACCTCCTTGGCCGTTTCGTAGGTTTTAGTTTTGAGCAGGCGGTCGAGCTTGGTATCGCGCCGGGCGGGCGTGTGGTCGGTGGCGCCCACGTGCCGGGTGCTGCCCTGGCCGTTGTTGTCTTTGGATTTGGACATATAAAAGCGGAGAGCGACGGCGGCCAGCGGCCGGGCCGGCGCTACTTAAGCGTGAGAGAATAGGCAACGACCTGCTCAATCTGGGCAGGCGTCAGGGTTTTGCTGAACGACGGCATTTTGCGCATACCATTGGTAACCAAGTAGGTGCGCCCGAAGGCATTGAGGTTACTCTTGGTCAGGTCGTGGGCGCCGTTCAGGCCCAGGCGGCCGTCTTTGCCGTGGCAGCGCTGGCAGTTTTTTTGAAACAGGAGCCGACCGGGCGCGGGCGGCGCGGCCTGCGCCGCGCTAGCCCCCACCAGGCTGGCCAGCCCCAGGCCGGCAATTTTGAAAAGCTTCATTACGGAATCATAACGCAAAAACCAACCCGAAAGTAACCGCCGATTCTACTTTAATAGCGAGCGGCGCGGCATCCGGCCCGACCTTTGCCCCGTTTTAGTGCTTTTCCTGCTTTCTGTCCCCCGCTAGCCCGTGCGCGTTGCCCTCGTCATCAATACCTCCTGGAACATTTGGAATTTTCGGCGCGGCCTGGTGCGCGCCCTGCAGGCGGCGGGCCACGAGGTGCTGGCCATCGCACCGCCCGATGCTTATTCCGACCGGCTGGAGACAGAGTTAGGCTGCCGCTACGTGCCCATCCTGATGGAAAACAAGGGCACCAACCCGCTTAAGGATGTGCAACTGACGCGGCGCTTCGTGGCGGTGTACCGGCGCGAGCGGCCCGATGTGGTGCTGCACTTCACCATCAAGCCCAACATTTACGGCACGCTGGCCGCGCGCATTGCGGGCGTGCCCAGCATCAACAATGTGAGCGGGCTGGGCACGGTGTTTATCGTCGAAAACCTGGTGAGCAAGGTGGCGCGGGGCCTGTACCGGCTAGCCTTCCAGTTTCCGCACAAGGTGTTTTTTCAGAACAACGACGACCGCGAGCTTTTCATCCGCTACGGCCTCATCAAGCCGGCGCTCACGGGCCTGGTGCCCGGCTCGGGCGTCGATTTGGCGCGCTTCCGGCCCGCCCCGGCCGCCGAGCAGGCGCCCGGCGAGCCGTTTACCTTCCTGATGGTGGCGCGGGTGCTCTACGAGAAAGGCATTGTCGAATATTTTGAAGCCGCCAAGCAGGTGCGGGCCGCCCTGCCGGCCGGCGCAGTGCGGTTTCAGCTGCTAGGGGCCCTCGACGAGGCGGGCGGCGTGGGAGTGCCCCGGGCCACGTTTGAGCAGTGGCTAGGGGCCGGCGACATCGACTACCTGGGCACCTCCGACAACGTGGCCGCCCACCTGCACCAGGCCGACTGCGTGGTGCTGCCCAGCTACCGCGAAGGCACGCCTAAAACCCTGCTCGAAGCCGCCGCCTGCGGCAAACCATTGGTAACCACCGATGTACCCGGCTGCCGCGAAACCGTGCAGAACGGCCGCAACGGCTACCTGTGCCAGGTGCGCGACGCCGCCGACCTGGCCGACAAGCTGCTTGCGGTGGCTCAGCTGCCGCCCGCCCGGCTAGCCGCCCTGGGTGCCGCCAGCCGCCAGCTGGCCGAAGAAAAGTTTGACGAGCAGCTCGTGCTAGGCCAGTACCTGGCGGCCGTGGCGGAAGCCGGCCAGGGCCGCGGGCGGGCGGCGTAGCCCGGCCGCCAGGACGGTTGCCCACCACGAATACTGCCCCGCCGGCCTTATTTTTAGCTTCTGACTATGGAAATTATTACGCACCCCCTGCCGGGCCTGCTGGAATTCCGGCCCCGCATTTTTGGCGACCCGCGCGGCGCTTTTTTCGAGTCGTTCAGCGCCCGCACTATGGAAGGGCTAGGCCTGCCCCGCCACCACTGGGTGCAGGACAACCAAAGCATCTCCAAGGCGGGCACCCTGCGCGGGCTGCACTTTCAGCGCCCGCCCCACGCCCAGGCCAAGCTGGTACGCGTGGCCCAGGGCCGGGCCCTCGACGTGGTGGTAGACCTGCGCCACCGCTCGCCCACCTTTGGCCAGCACGCCAAGGTGCTGCTCACGGCCGAGCTGGGCAATGCCTTTTACGTGCCCGAAGGCTTCGCCCACGGCTTCGTGGCGCTGGAAGACAACACCTTGTTTCTCTACAAGTGCTCCGACTATTACGCCCCCGCCGCCGAAAGCGGCCTGCGCTGGGATGACCCCGCACTAGGCATCGACTGGGGCTTCGAGGGCGAGGCCCTGGTATCGCCCAAGGATGCGATACTACCTACCCTGGCCGAGCTGGACAACCCGTTTTAGTTCGTTTATAGCAGCGGTAGCAGGGTTTCCAGACCCATGCCGCGCGAGCCTTTGAGCAGCACGAGCTGGCCGGCGGCGGGGTGCCCGGCCAGCCACACGGCGGCGGCCGTTTTATCGGCAAAGTGCTGGGCAGCGGGCTGGGCCTGGGCAGCCGCCTGCATGAGCGGGCCGATGAGCAGCACGTTATCGAGGCCCACCTCAGCCAGCAGCTTGCCTAGGGCACGGTGCTCGCTCTCAGCGCTTTCGCCCAGCTCAAACATGTCGCCCAGGATGGCTAGCCGGCCCTGACCGGCTGCCACGGGGCGCTGGGCAAAGCTGCGCAGCGCGGCCGCCATGCTGCTGGGGTTGGCATTGTAGGCGTCGAGAATAAGGTCGTTGCCGCCGGCCGTGCGCACGAGCTGCGAGCGGTTGTTTTGGGGGTTGTAGCCAGCCAGGGCAACGGCTACTTGAGCGGCGGGCACTTCAAAAAACGCGCCCACGGCGGCGGCGGCGGCCATGTTGGGAAAATTGTACTCGCCCGTGAGTTGGCCGGCTACCTCGGTGCCGTCCCAGAGGCGCAGGCGCAGGGCCGGGTCGGCGGCCAGCAGGCTGGCCGGGTACGCATCGGCCGCGCCGGGGTAGCTGATGCGCTGCGGCACGGGGCTAGCCAGGGCGGGCAGCTTGGCATCGAGGGTGTTGACGAAGGCCGTGCCGCTGTGGCTGGCCAGGTAGTCAAATAGTTCGCCCTTGCCTTTGGCAATACCTGCCTCGCCGCCAAAGCCTTCGAGGTGGGCCTTGCCGATGTTGGTGATGAGGCCGTGCGTGGGCTCGGCCCACTGGCAGTAGGCCGCAATTTCGCCCTGGTGGTTGGCGCCCATCTCGATGATGGCAATTTCGTGCTCCTGCGGGCGCAGGCGCAGCAGCGTGAGCGGCACGCCAATGTGATTATTCAAATTGCCGATGGTGGCCAGCACGTTGTACTTCTGGGCCAGCACCACCGTCAGCAGCTCCTTGGTGGTGGTTTTGCCGTTTGAGCCCGTCACGGCCAGCACGGGGCCCCGGAAGCGGCGGCGGTGCTCGCGGGCCAGGGCTTGCAGGGCGGCCAGCGGGTCGGGCACGTAGGTGTAGTGCGCGGGGTCGTGGGCGGCCAGGCGTTCATCGTCGACCACGGCGTGGCGCGCGCCCTGCGCCAGGGCGCCCCCGGCAAAATCGGCCCCGCGAAAGCTAGGGCCATTGAGGGCAAAGAACAGGGTGCCGGGCTGGGGCTGGCGCGAATCGGTGCTGACCTGGCCCTGGGCGGCGAGGTAGTGGTCGTAGAGGGTCATCTGCTTAAGTATCAAGGAAGAATCAGGAACTGCCCACCGGCTGGGCAGCGGTGGTTGCTTCCGCCTTCTTCATTCTCCATTCCTCCTTATTGGGTGCAACTTACGGCCCGGTTAGCGTTGTTAGCCGGTACGGGCACTTTACTTTTGGCTTATGCGGCGTTGTTTTCTCTTGGCTATCATCCTGTTAGGTGCACTGAGCGCGGCCCGGGCGCAGACGGCGGCCAACTCGCAGTTTGGCTTTGCCTTTGGCAGCGTGGCCAAGGTGGTGCAGGGCACCGATACGCTGGCCCACGCCTGGGCGGGCGGCCTCAACACGCCGCAGTTCAGCACCATCGACCTCAACAACGACGGCCAGGCCGACCTCTTCGCCTTCGACCGCGAAACGGCGCGCACCTACACCTTCCTGAGCGTGGCCGGGGCTAGCGGCCGGCGCTGGCAGTACGCGCCCGAGTACGAGGCCGTGTTTCCGGGCGACCTCTCGGGCTGGGCGCTGCTGCGCGACTACGACTGCGACGGCCGGGCCGACCTGTTCACCTTCGCCAGCGGGGGCGATATCCGGGTGTTTCACAACGTGGCCGATGCCAGCGGGCGGCCTTCTTTCGTGCTGGCTAGCCCCTTCCTGTCATTTCCCATTGCCAACGGCTACGTGAGTAACCTCAACATTGGCTCGTACAATACCCCTTCTATTCAAGATGTAAACGGCGATGGCCGGCTTGATATTCTGACCTACGATTTTGTGGGCTCTACCGTGCTGGAAATGTACCTCAACACCAGCACCAGCAGCTGCGGCGGCATCAGCTCCTTCACCCAAAGCACCAACTACTGGGGCCAGCTCGTGGCCTGCGCCGGCGACTGCGCCCTGTACCAGCCGGCGGGCAGCTCGGCCTGCGCCATCTACAAAGTGCAGCACAGCCCCGGCCACAGCGTGTTGCTGCTCGACCTGAACGGCGATGGCAAGCTCGACCTGCTCGATGGCCGCGACAACTGCCCGCAGCTCACGCGCCTGCTCAACTCGGGCAACAGCACCGTTAATGGCCTGCTGGCGGCTAGTGGGGTGAGCAGCGCTTTCCCATCGGCTGCTGCGCCGGTGAGCCTGCCGGTATTTCCGGCGCCGTATTCATTCGATGCCAACTTTGATGGCGTGCCTGACCTCGTGGTGGCACCCAACATGACGGACAACTCGCTCGACCGCGTGAGTATGCGCCACAGCATCCGGCTGTATCAGAACGCGGCGGCCAGCGCCGCGGCCGTGCCCAGCTTCAGCTTGGCCAATGATGGCTTTCTGCAAAACGACATGCTCGACGTGAGCGAGGGCAGCGTGCCGGCCTTCGGCGACATCGACGGCGACGGGCTGACCGACATGCTAATAGGCAACCAGGCCGACCTCGTGAACGGCTACTACCGGGCCAGCCTCTACTACTACCGCAACGTGGGCACGGCGCGCCGGCCGGTGTTTCGGCTCGTTACCGACGACTACCTGGGGCTAGCCGCCGCGGCGGCCGGCACGCCCAGCGTCAAGTTTGAGAGCCTGCGCCCAGCCCTGGCCGACGTGAACCGCGACGGCGCTCTCGACCTCGTGTACTCGGTGTACAACGGCACCACCAACCAGCTGCGCTACATCCTGAACGCGGCGGCGGCCGGCCAGCCGATGAGCTTCAGCCTGGCCAGGGCCAGCTACTTCAAGCCGCAGGGCGCGGCGGGCAGCGGCGTGCTGCCCGCCCGGCAGGGCGACACGCCGTGCTTTTTTGATGTGGACGGCGATGGCTACGTGGACCTTTTGCTCGGCACCAACGATACCCAGGAGGCGGGCGGCAGCCTGCGCTACTTCCGCAACCAGGGCGCGGCGGCCGGCGGCAACGTGGATAACCTGTTTGTGCTGGCTAATAACGACTACGGCCAGCTGCTCGACCAGGGGGCCCGCCCGCCTTACCTGGCGCCGGCCGTAGCCGACTTCGACGGCGACGGCCGCCCCGATTTGCTCACCCTCGATGGCCGGGGCACGGTGGCGCTCTACAGCGCTTTCCAGACCCAAAGCGGCAGCTTTACGGGCACTACCAGCTTGTTTTACAACAGCTTCACCAGCCAGTACGAGCCCGCCCGGCTGGGCCAGGGCTACGTGCTGCGCTACGCCGCCGCCGCCGCCGACCTCAACCAGGACGGCGTGCCCGAGCTGTACGTGGGCACCGAAACCGGCGGCCTTTTGAGCTACCTGCCCCGCAACCGCACGGTGCTGGCCGCCCGCCCCAGCGCGGCCGCCACGCTAGCCCTCAGCCTCTACCCCAACCCCGCCACCGGGGCCGCCACCGTCGAAACCGCCCTGCCTACCAGCCTGCGCCTCTTCGACCTGGCCGGCCGCCTCGTGCGCACCGACGCCACGCTGGCCCGCACGCGCCGCCTCGACCTGCGCGGCCTGGCGCCGGGCCTTTACGTGGTGCAGGCCACCGCCGCTGATGGCACCGCCACCAGCCAGCGGCTGGCGGTGGGCCAGTAAGCTAGCCCGGCCGGCGCCAGGCTAGCACGCGTCGGGCAGCTCGAAGTGGTCGGCATCAAGCAAAAAGGGTAGCTGCTGGCGCAGCTCTTGCAGCGGCGCGGCCTGTAGCGTGTGCGTGAGCACGGTTTGCAGGTTGCCGGCCTGGGCTAAGTACTCGCCATGAATGTCGAGCAAAGCCGACTGACCCGAATAATCCAGCTTCGAGCCATCGGTGCCCAGGCGGTTGACGCCCACCGTATAAGCCAGGTTTTCGATGGCCCGGGCGCGCAGCAGCGTGCGCCAGATTTCGATGCGCGCCTGCGGCCAGTTGGCTACGTACAGCAGCAGGTCGTAGGGCTCGTGCGGGCTGTTGCGGCTCCATACCGGGAAGCGCAAATCGTAGCAGATAAGCGGCCGGATGCGCCAGCCGCGCCACTCTTCCAGCAAGCGGCAGGCCCCGGCCGTAAACACCTCGTGCTCGCCGGCCAGCCGAAACAGGTGGCGCTTGTCGTAGGCGCTGTGCGAGCCATCGGGGCGCACCCACAGCAGGCGGTTGAAGTACGCGCCACCCTCCTCGGTGAGCACGCTGCCCGTCACCACGGCATCGTAGCGCACGGCCTGCTCACGCATCCAGTCGAGGGTGGGGCCGGGGTAAGGCTCAGCCTGGGTGGCAGCCGCCATACTGAAGCCGGTCGTAAACATCTCGGGCAGCACAATGAGGTCGGTGATGCCGGCGCCGGGCAGGGCCGAGGCCAGCAGGTCGTCGAGCTGCGCCCGGTTGGCGGCCGGGTCGTGCCAGTGCAAAGTAGTTTGGACCAGGGATACAGTTAAATCATTCATTCTAAAGGTAAATTCTTCGGCAGCACAGCGCTCTCAGGTAGTAAGTATAGAAAATCGGCAAGCAACGGGCAGTTCTAACATATTAGCTAACCAGCCTCCAGGGCCGGCGGGCGGGCTAGCCGCCGGGCCGCCGCCTGCAGCGTGGCGGGGCCTTTGGCAAAGCAAAAGCGCACCAACCCAACATCGTACCCATCGTGGTAAAAAGCCGACACGGGCACTACCGCCACGCCCCAGCTGCGCGCCAGTTCCTCGGCAAACGCCCGGTCGCCCAGCTGCGAAAACTGCGCGTAGCCGGCCAGCTGAAAGTAGCCGCCCGGCACGGGCCGCAGGTCCCAGCCCGCGCCGGCCAGCAGGCCTGCAAACTCGTCGCGCTTGGCCTGGTAAAAGCCGGCTAGCCCCCGGGCGTGGGCATCGGTGGGGTCGGCCTCCAGCACGTCGGCCAGGGCATGCTGGGTAGGCGTGCTCACGGCGAAGGTCACGAACTGGTGCACCCGCCGCAGCTCGGCCGTGAGCGCGGGCGGGGCCAGGCAGTAGCCCACCTTCCAGCCGGTAGCGTGGTAGGTCTTGCCAAACGACGACACCACGAAGCTGCGCGCCCGCAGCGCCGGGTGCTGGCGGGCGCTGCGCGGCGCCACCTCATCAAACACCAGGTGCTCGTATACCTCATCCGAGAGCACCAGCACTTCGGTGCCCTCAACGAGGCTAGCCAGCGCGGCCCAGTCGGCCTCGCTAAACACGGCCCCGCTGGGGTTGTGCGGCGAGTTGACCATGATGAGCCGGGTGCGGGGCGATACGGCCGCCCGCACTGCCTCCCAGTCGGGCCGGAAGTCGGGTGCCGGCAGGCGCACGTAGCGCGGCACGCCGCCCTGCAGGCGCACGGCCGGCCCATAAAGGTCGTAGGCCGGCTCCAGGATAATGACTTCGTCGCCGGGCCGCACTACGGCCGCCAGCACACTATACAGCGCCTCGGTGGCCCCAGCCGTGATGGTGACCTCGGTTTCGGCATCGGGCGGCGGCGCGCCGGGCTGCAAGCGGGCCGCCTGGGCCGCAATGGCCTGGCGCAGGCGCAGCAGGCCCGGCATGGGCGCGTACTGGTGGCTGCCGCTAGCCAGCGCGTGCCGGGCCAGCGCCTCGCGCAGGGCCAGCGGCGGGTCGTAGTCCGGAAAACCTTGAGCCAGGTTGATGGCCCCGGTTTGCTGAGCCAGCAAAGTCATTTGCGAAAAAATGCTGACGCCGACATCGGGCAGCTTGGATTCCACCATCACGAAAAAAACGAAAGCAGGAGGGAAAAGGAAATGATACCCAGGGTGGGCAGGGAGGGTGGCTTAACGAACAGTTCACGGCGAATACCGTAATTTCGGGTAAAGTACTCCGCTGGTTGCATTTAAGTCGCGTTTTATTTCTGCAATGCCGATTATTTACCATACTTCTTTTGTGCAATTGCACCACTACCCGGCCGGTGCTACGCTCGAAACCGAATGGCTGGGCTTTGTTAATTCGGAGCAGCTGCGCACGGCCCTAACCGAGGCGCTGCGCCTGGCCCGCCAGCACCGCGTGCAGGGCTGGGTAGCCAATAACACGCTGCTGCGCACCATTCGGCCCGCCGACCAGGACTGGATAAACCAGGTGTGGTTTCCCGAATTTGCCAAGCTAGGGGTGCACCGCCTGGCCATTGTCGAGTCGCAGGATGCGCTTAACCGCATGGGCATCAGCACCATTATGCAGCGCGCCACGGCGCACGCCCCCTTCGATACACAATACTTTGCCGATGCCGAGCAGGCCCGCCGCTGGGCCGCCAGCGTGGGCACTGCGGCGCCCGCCCGGTAGCTGGAACAAGGCCGAAACCCTTAACGATAAAGCCCTGGCTTAGCGGTTGTTACACCGCTAAGCCAGGGCTTTGCTATTGGCAGGGGCTAGCTCCCTACAGATTGGGCAGGTTAGCCTTCAGGTCTTGCGGAAAAAGCTTGCGCACGTGTGCCACCTTGTGCTCCGACACATTAGCGATGTAGGGGTTATCAGGGTTGAGGCGGTAGTAGCCCTGGTGGTAAGCCTCGGCATCCCAGAACTGGGTGAAGGGCACCACCTGGGTCACAATCTTATCGCTGTACTCCTTCGAGGCGTTGACCTTAGCAATGGTTTGCTCGATGATTTTTTTCTCCTCGGGCGTGCGGTAGAACACCGCCGAGCGATACTCGGGGCCCGTGTCGGGGCCCTGGCGGTTGAGCTGCGTGGGGTCGTGGCTGGCCGTGAAAAAGATGTTGGCCAGCTCCTGGTAGCTAATCACTTTGGGGTCGTAGTAGATGTTCACCGTTTCGGTGTGGCCGGTTTGCTGGCCCGCCACCTGCTCGTAGCTGGGGTGCGGCACAGTGCCGCCAGCGTAGCCGCTTACCACTTGCTTCACGCCCTTTATTTCCTCAAACGCCTCTTCCTGCGCCCAGAAGCAGCCGCCCGCAAAGGTGGCCTGGGCAAGCCCGGTGAGGTTTTTAGGCGCGAAGCCGGCCGTAGAGGCCACTTGCGCGGCGGGCGTTTGGGCCTGCGCCTGGGCAGGCTGCTGCGAGCCGCAGGCCGCGAGGGCCAGCAGGCCCAGGCCAGAAGCGGCCGACAAAAGCTTGGTCATGGGAGTCATGGAAAGTGATGGATTTTATACGTTAGACGTGCTTCCACCGGATTCTTTACAACACCGCCGGCTAGCCGCTGGTTCGCTCACTCAGGAGTTAGCCAGCCCCTTCAGCTCCTGCAATTTCAGCAGCGCCTCAATGGGCGTAAGCGTATTGATGTCCAGCACTTGCAGCAGCTCGCGCAGCTGCTCCAGCTTGGGGTCGCCGGGCTCAAACATGCTGAGCTGAATCTTGGGCGCCGAGGCCACGGCCGTGGTGGCGCGGGGCCGGGGCTGGGCGCCGGCCCGGGGCTGCTCGTCGAGGCCGGCCAGTAGCTCGTCCAGCTCGGTGGGCGCGCCAGTGTCCGGGGTTTCGGCCAGGCCGGTTTGGGTGCGCTCCTGCTCCAGGTGGTGCATTATCTCGTTGGCGCGCAGCACCACGGCGGGCGGCATGCCGGCCATGCGCGCCACATGAATGCCGAACGAGTGCTCGGAGCCACCGGGCCGCAGCTTGCGCAAAAAGAGCACGCGGCCATCGGCTTCCTGCACGGCCACGTGGTAGTTGCGCACCCGCGGGCAGTCGTCGGCCAGTTGATTAAGCTCGTGGTAGTGAGTGGCAAACAGCGTTTTAGCCCGCGCCTTGGGGTTGTTGTGCAGGTGCTCCACAATGGCCCAGGCAATGCTGATGCCGTCGTAGGTGCTGGTGCCGCGCCCGATTTCGTCCATCAGCACGAGGCTGCGGTTCGAGAGATTGTTCAGGATGCTGGCCGTTTCGGTCATCTCCACCATGAAGGTGCTTTCGCCCTTGCTGAGGTTATCGCTAGCCCCCACGCGGGTAAAAATCTTGTCGATGATGCCGATGGTGGCCTCGTCGGCGGGCACAAACGAGCCAATCTGGGCTAGCAGCACAATGAGCGCCGTCTGGCGCAGCAGCGCCGACTTACCGGCCATGTTGGGGCCGGTTATCACCACAATCTGCTGGTCGTCCTGGCTCAGGCACAGGTCGTTGGGGATGTAGCTTTCGCCGGGCGGCAGCTGGCGCTCAATCACCGGGTGGCGCCCGCCTTTAATATCCAGCGTCGGCCCGTCGTTCACGGTGGGCCTAGCATAGCGGTACTGCCGCGCCGTGGCCGCAAACGAGGCCAGGCAGTCGAGCACGCCAATGGCGCGGGCGTTCTGCTGCACCTGGCTCACGAAGTCGAGCGCGGCCAGCACAACTTCCTGGTAGATACGGCTTTCAATGACAAATAACTGCTCCTCGGCATTGAGAATCTTCTCCTCGTAGGTCTTCAGCTCCTCGGTTACGTAGCGCTCGGCGTTCACGAGGGTTTGCTTGCGAATCCACTCGGGCGGCACCTTGTTTTTGTGGGCATTACTGACTTCAAGGTAGTAGCCAAACACCTTGTTATAAGCCACTTTCAAAGATGAAATACCCGTGGCTGCCTGCTCGCGCTGCTGCATTTTCAGCAGAAAGTCCTTGCCCGAGAAGGCTAGCCCCCGCAGCTCGTCCAGCTCGGCATCCACGCCATCCATGATGACGTGGCCCTGGTTAGTGAGCAGCGGCGCATCGGGCCGGATTTTGGTTTGAATTTCCTTGCGCAGCGAGGTGCAGGGGTTGAGCTGGTCGGCCAGCTTTTCCAGCGCCCGCACGCCCGAGGCGGCCAGCTTTTCGCGTAGCGGCGCAATGCTTTCCAAGGCCCTGGCCAGCTGCAAAAGCTCGCGCGGGTTCACGCGGCGCACGGCCACTTTCGAGATAAGGCGCTCTAAATCATTGATGGGGCGCAGCTGGGTTTGCACTTCTTCCAGCAGCTCGGGGTCGGCCACCAGGGCCGCCACGGTGTCGAGGCGGCGCTGAATCTGGCTGACTTCCTTCAGCGGCAGCACCACCCATTTGCGCAGCAGGCGGGCACCCATCGGCGTCAGGGTTTGGTCGAGAATGTCGATGAGCGGCACGCCGCCGGGGTGCTGGGCCTGCACCAGCTCCAGGTTGCGCACCGTGAAGCGGTCGAGCCACACGTACTTGTCCTCTTCGAGGCGCCCTAGCGAGGCTACGTGCTGAATATCAGTGTGCTTGGTTTCGGCCAGGTAGTGCAGAATGCAGCCGGCCGCAATCACGCCTTCCCGCAGGTTATCGACGCCGAAGCCCTTGAGCGAAGTAGTGCGGAAGTGCCGCGTGAGGGTATCGTGGGCGTAGTCGGGGCCGAAAACCCACTCATCAAGCGCGTAGGTGCAGAAATCGGGGCCGAAATGACCTTCAAACTCGCCCCGGTTGCGCTTGCAAAACAGCACCTCGGCGGGCCGGAAGTTTTGCAGCAGCTTGCCTAGGTAGTCGATGGTGCCCTGTGCCACCAGAAACTCGCCGGTGCTGATGTCCAAAAACGAAATGCCGCCCTCCGTTTTGCCGAAGTGCACGGCGGCGAGGTAGTTGTTCTGGCGGCGCTCCAGGGTGTTGTCGTGCAGGCTCACGCCGGGCGTCACGAGTTCGGTGATGCCCCTTTTTACTAGGCCCTTGGCTTGCTTGGGGTCTTCGAGCTGGTCGCAGATGGCCACGCGCTGGCCGGCGCGCACCAGCTTGGGCAGGTAGGTATCGAGCGAGTGGTGCGGAAAGCCGGCCAGCGCCACCTCGCTGGCCGTGCCCGCGCCGCGTTTGGTGAGCGTGATGTCGAGGATGCGGGCGGCCGTAACGGCGTCTTCGCCAAAGGTTTCGTAAAAGTCGCCCACCCGAAACAGCAGCACCGCGCCCGGGTGCTCCTGCTTCAGTTGGTAGTACTGGCGCATGAGTGGCGTCTCGGCCACCGCGGCGGGCTTGATGTGGTCGGGCCCCAGCGACTTAATGGCGAACTTAGACGAGGCGGCGGGAGCAGGAGCGGTAGACAAGGCAGAAGCGCGAACTTTGGGGCTCGCCGTTTTCAATCAGTAAATTAAATTAAGCGTCTGTCTTTGCGAGCGCAAAGACAAATGGGGCTTGCAAAACCTCTTTCGCGAGCCACAAAGTTCGCCCTACTTCCATGCGCAAACTCACGATGCAGGAGATGAACCGCCTGCCGGTGGCCGATTTTAAAGCTACGCCCAAAAGCCCGGTGGTGCTGGTGCTCGACAATGTGCGCTCGCTGCACAACGTGGGCGCCGTGTTTCGCACCGCCGATGCCTTTGCGCTAGCCCACCTCTACCTGTGCGGCGTTACGGGCCGGCCGCCGCACCGCGAAATTACCAAAACGGCCCTGGGCAGCACCGAATCGGTGGCCTGGACGCACACCGCCACCACCCTGGAGGCCGCCCGGCAGCTGCTGGCGGCCGGCTACCAGCTCGTGGCCGTGGAGCAAACAACGGGCTCGGTGCCGCTACCGCAGTTTCGGCCCGCGCCGGGCCGGCCGCTAGCCCTGGTGCTGGGCAACGAGGTGTTTGGGGTCGATGATGAGGTGCTGGCCCTGTGCGAGGCCGCCGTGGAGATTCCGCAGCTCGGCACCAAGCACTCGCTCAACGTGAGCGTGGCGGCGGGCGTGGTGCTGTGGGATGTGCTGCTTAAGATGGAGGTTTTTGTTTGAAAAGCGCGGCCGTGAAGCTTGAAGAGAATTTGCATTTTTGCTGATTTTTTCAGGGAAAATTGATAGCCCTCATTTCAGAAATTTGTTTATCTTTGAAGCCTGCGCTCACAACTCTTTTTTGTACCTAATTCCTTTTCTATGACGTTGTTTTCTACCCGTTTGGGCTACCGTACCTTGGCACTTGCTGCGGCACTGGCACTGCCCGGCCTGGCGGCGGCCCAGCAGGCCCCCGCAGCCGTGGCAGCCTTCACTGCCCGGGCCAAGGCCCAGGGCCTGAGCGCCGGCGATGTGTCTAACCCACTAGTTACCAATACGTATACCGATGCCAGCACCGGCATCACGCATACCTACTTGCAACAGCGCGTGAACGGGCTGGTGGTGTTCAATGCCACCGGGGCCGTGCACACCGACAAAACGGGCAAGGTTATTTTTGCGGCGCAGGACTTTGTGACCAATGCCACGGCCAAGGCCGGCGCGCCCACCCCTACGCTCACGCCCGAGCAGGCCGTGGTGGCCGCCGCGGTAAGCCTGGGGCTGCCCCGGCCCGTGGGCCTGCGCACCGTGGTAGAAGCCCGCGTGGCCGACGGCATGGTTTTCAACAACGGGGGCATTTCGGAGGAGAACATTCCGGTGCGCCTCCTGTACACCCGCCAGAACGATAAGCTGGTGCTGGTGTGGGAGGTAAGCATTGCCCAGCTCGACCAGGAGCACTACTGGAACGCCCGCATTGATGCCGCCACCGGCCAGCTGGTAGATAAGAATGACTTCGTGACCCACGAGGCCACCACCTTCCGCCAGCAGCAGCAGCACGCCGCGGCTAGCCGCCAGCAGGCCCTGGCCTTTGCGCCGGCCGCCGCCAAATCGGTGCTGAGCACCACCGCGCCGGCCAACAGCCTGACCGTGGTGCCGGTGCCCTACGAAAACCCGCTTATTGCGGGGCGCAGCAGCGTGCTGCTAAGCTCGGCCAATGCGCTGTACTCGCCCGTGGGCTGGCAGGTAGAAGAATCGAAGGTGCCCACGGGCTTTTTTGCCGATAGCTACTCACTGGCCTCTAGCGGCAAGTACCTGACGCGCGGCAACAACGTAGCCGCTTTCGACAACTACAGCAATACGGCGACCGCTAACCTCAATTCCCCTACTTCCTCGCCCGACGGCGGGCCGACGCTGACTTTCGACTTCCCCTTCGACCAGACCAAGGGCTCGCGCGACCCGGGCAACCTGGCCTCCGGCATCACCAACCTGTTCTACTGGAACAACATGCTCCACGACGTGATGATGGCGCATGGCTTCGACGAGGTGTCGGGCAACTTTCAGTACAAGAACCTGACGGCCCTGGGCAAGGGCAACGACTACGTGCTGGCCCAGGCCCAGGACGGTAGCGGCCTCGACAACGCCAACTTTGCCACCCTGCCCGATGGTACCAGCGGCCGGATGCGCATGTACCTGTTTCAGAATCAGAATGCTAACGTACTGACCGTGACGGGCCCTAGCACGGTGGCCGGCGCCTACAAGTTCACGGCCGTTTCCTTCGGGCCGCGCCTTTTCAAGAAGCCGCTGGCAGGTAAGCTTGTGCTCGTCAACGACGGCGTATCGGCCGATGGCGGCGACCACGGCTGCGCCACGCCCTTCGTGAATGCGGCCGACGTGTCGGGCAACATTGCCTTTATTCAGCGCGGCGGTTGCCCGCAGCTCACCGGCCTCAGCCCCCGGGCCAACAACCAGTTTGCGCCCAAGGTGAAGCGGGCGCAGGCCAACGGCGCCACCGGCGTTATCGTGTTCGACTCGCTGGCCACCACCGGCCTCACCGCGTTTGGCGGCACCGATACGGTGGGCATTCGCATTCCGGCCATCTTCATCAGCGGGGCCGACGGCTTTAAGCTGCGGGCCGCCTTGCAGGCGGGTGGCACCATCAACGTAGCGGCGGCGCTAGGCCCCGACTTCGACGGCACGTTCGACAACGGCGTGGTATCGCACGAGTTTGGCCACGGCATCAGCAACCGCCTCACCGGTGGCGGCTCTACCACCTGCCTCGACAACACCACTGGCAACCAGACTATGGGCGAAGGCTGGAGCGACTTCTTTGGCCTCTGGATGACGACCCTGCCCAGCGACATGGGCAGCACCAAGCGCTACTCGGGCGCCTACGACAATAGCCTTGGCCCATTCGGTATTCCAGGCTTCCGCCATAAGCCCTACACCACCGATATGTCAGCCTCGGGCAATAACTATACTTATGCCCAGCTAGGCCCTAACATTAACACGCAGTTCAGCGAGACTCATGATGTAGGCGAAGTATGGTGTAGCGTGCTCTGGGACCTGAACTGGGCCATGATTAGCAAGTACGGCTACAACGCCGATTTCTTCGCCAGCACCACCGGCGGCAACAACAAGACCCTGAAACTAGTGCTCGATGGCTGCAAGCTGCAAGTATGCCAGCCGGGCTTCCTCGATGGCCGCGACGCCATTTTGCGCGCCGATACTTCTACCAACCGCGCCGCCAACGCTGACCTCATCTGGAACGTGTTTGCCCGCCGCGGCATGGGCTACAGCGCCAAGCAGGGCGACCGCGTGAACGGCCAGCCTAAGGTAACGGGCATTGTGCAGGCCTTCGACCTGCCGCCCCAAACCAAGGTTATCCCCTTGGCCACTGCCACGGGCGTAACCACCAGCGCCAGCCTCGAAGCCTACCCCAACCCGGCCCAGGACCGCCTCACGGTGCGCACGCAGCTGCCCAGCGCCGCTCCCATGCGCGTCACGGTGCTCGACCTGCTCGGCAAAACGGTGCTCTCGACTACGGTGCCCACCGCCCAGATGCAGCAAAGCGGCGTAGAGCTGAATACCAGCCACCTCGCCACCGGCCTCTACATTGTGCGCGTAGCCACCACCGAAGGCAACTTCACGACCAAGGTGACCATTCAGCACTAAACGGCCCTAGCCGCCACTGCACAAAAAAAGCCCGGCTGAAGCCGGGCTTTTTTTGTGCAGTGGCCTATAAAAATTATTAATATTTACTTAATAACATTACATTTGCCCTAAGTGAATATATTTTTTAAGCTTGTCAAAAAAACTATCCTAGTTTTTCTTTCTTCCAACCCTTTTCCTTTTTCACGAATGAAGCTTTTACTTACCCTGTCTTTGGCTGCGATTGTCGGGCTCAATGCTTGTAAGAAAATAGATAGCGACCAACCCACGCCGACACAGAGCCAACTTAATAGCACCGCTGATGTGTCGTGCAATCACGAAATGTACTCTTACATACCATTAATCAAGGATGAGTCCAAACAAAACTCTTTGAACAACACAAGCTTTCCCCAAACTTACTACCGTCTGTCAAATAGCGCTGTAACGAAGAAGATATATGCTTCGTTTGCCTATCCGTTATGCATCAACTTGTATCATGCGGACTTTATCAGATTTTATCTGACAAAACCAGACGGTCAGGAACTGTATATGGGAAGCGTTGACCCACATCTAGTAGATGGTTTGCTGATAGAACTTCCTCTTGAGGTATTCAACGGTGGAGCCTACTCTTCAGCGTACGATTCACAAGTAGGTCGTTACTCTTTGAAACTAGAGTATGGCATGGGCACTTATTCTCCTTCAAATATTTATGAAAAATCTAGCGATGCTTACATCACTAGCACATATAACGGTGGAGCGGGTGGTGCAGAATGATTGCTTACTATGCACTAGTTAAGCCTGCGTAGTACGCGCACAAAAAAAGCCCGGCTTCGGCCGGGCTTTTTTTGTGCGCGTACTACGCAGGCTTATGGCTACTTCCGACTCTCCTACCCGCCCCGAGGCGGCGCTGCTGGCCCTGCGCCCGGCCATTGCCGGCCAGCCGGCCGCCATTCCTACCCCTGGCACTGTGGCCGACTTTCAGCAGCAGGTGCTGCGCCCGGTGCTCAAGCTGCAGCACGCGGTGCTGCTAGCTACCGTGGCCGACTTTGCCCGCGACTACCGCCTGCCCCTGGCCACCGCCGCCCCCACCGAGGCCACGCGCCTGCTTACCGAGCTGCTGGCCCGCAATGCCCGCCTGCGCGCCACCCTGGCGGGGCTGGCCGTGGGCCTGCTCACCGCGCCCGAGCTGGCCTTCTACCGCCAGCACCGCCCCGAGCTTACGCGCCGCCTGCTCGGCCTGGCCGAGCAGCGCGTGCTCAGCAGCGTGCCCGAGTTGCTTACTTACCTGCCCACCTAGCAAAACAGCGCGCCGCCCGGGGTGAGCAACGCGCTGTTTTGGAAGTTGGTGGCGGCTAGGGGCTAGTCGTAGCGCGAGTCGCGCAGTTGCACCGGCCCCTTTTTGCTTTTGCGGCGTAGGCGCATATTCAGCAGTTCTACTATCAGCGCGAAAGCCATAGCAAAGTATAGGTAGCCCTTTTCTACTTCCTTATGGACAGCTTCCAGCACGAGCATAAAGCCAATTGCGATGAGGAATAATAACGCCAGCATTTTAATAGTAGGGTTGCGATTCACAAAGTCGGCCACCGTGCCGCTGAAGGCCAGCATAATGCCCATGGCGCAGATAACGGCGGCTATCATCACCAGCACGTTGTCGACCAAGCCCACAGCCGTGAGGATGGAGTCGAAGCTGAACACGATGTCGATAACGATGATTTGCAGGATAATTGCCCCCAGTTTGGCATGGGCCTTATTGGTAGTTTCCTCTTCCTCTTCGCCCTGCAGTTTGGTATGAATCTCCGTGATGCTCTTGTAAATCAGGAACAGGCCGCCGGCCAGCAAAATCAGGTCGCGCCCGCTCACACCAAAGTTTTCGAGTATGGGCGGAATATTAATGGTGAACAGCGCCGAACGCAGGCTCACAATCCAGGAGATGCTCATGAGCAGCCCAATGCGAAACAGCAGCGCCAGCAGCAGCCCGATGGTGCGGCCCCGCGTCTGCTCGCTGGGGGCTAGCCGGTTGACGGTGATGGAGATAAAGATGATGTTGTCAATCCCCAGCACGATTTCCATCAGCGTGAGAGTGAGCAGGCTAACCCAGGTTTGCACCTGCGAGAAAGCCGCAAAATGCTCGGAAGAAAAAGCAGCGAATGGTGACAAACGGCAGGTAGTAAGGTAGGTAAAAGTGAATGAAGGGTGAAAAATACGGCGGCCGGCGGCATTGGCCCGCCGGCCGCCTGGTACTCAATCGCTGTTTGCGCGCATTCGTTACGATTTCATATTCACAAACTGGAGCGGCTGGCCGTTGTCGGTGCGGCGCAGCAGGGCAATCACAGCCTGCAAATCGTCGATTTTCTTGGCCGAAACCCGAATCTGGTCGTCCTGCATCTGGGCCTCCACCTTAATTTTGCTATCCTTGATGGTCTTGATGATTTTGCGGCCCGCGTCCTTATCGACCCCGGCGCGCACTTTCACAGTTTTCTTCACCAGCGTGCCGCTAGCCTGCTCCTCGGCCGTGAAGTCGAGGGCCGTGCCATCAATGCCCTGCTTCACGATGCGCGTGAGCAGAATATCCTCCAGCGCCTTGATGCGCATCGAGTTTTCGGAGCTGAGCAGCACGGTATTATCCTTTTTATTCAGCTCGATGCCGCCCTTGGTGTCGCGCAGGTCGTAGCGCGTAGCCAGCTCTTTTTTGGCGGTGTTGATGGCGTTTTCCAGCGTTTGCGGGTCTACTTTGCTGACGATATCGAAGGAGGGCATGAGTAAGGTAAGATTAAGTAAAACGAGGCGGCGGCCGCTAGCCCCGGTCGGCCGGGCAAAGGTAGGGGTGCCCGGCAGCGAGTTGGGGTGCATCTTCGCCGCCCCGCTCTTCAACGTAAGGCAATTTTTCGCGTTTTCCGCTTCCTTTTCCTATGCCGCAA
Source organism: Hymenobacter cheonanensis (assembly GCF_030581075.1). Taxonomy (GTDB): domain Bacteria; phylum Bacteroidota; class Bacteroidia; order Cytophagales; family Hymenobacteraceae; genus Hymenobacter. Next base: position 213,837 of record NZ_JAUQSW010000005.1, on the reverse strand, counting down.
GCACTCCCTGATTGGCCCGCCCTGGTAGCCCACTACAACCGCATCAACCGCTACGGCCAGGCCAATGGCATGGCCCTGACGGTGCCCGCGCCCGGCCAGGCCGAGTACCGCATGGTTATCGGGGAGGCGCACTTGTCATCGCCGGGCACGGCGCACGGCGGCGTGCTGGCCGGCCTTATGGATGCCGTGCTAGGGGCGGCGGCGCTCACTCAGGCCTTCACGGCCGGCGAGCTGGTGTCGACGGTTGAGTTCAAAATCAACTACTTGCGGCCCGTGCACCTCGGCGATGAGCTGCGGGCCGTGGCGCAGGTCGAGCACGCGGGCAAGTCTATTATGGTGGTGAGCGGCACCATTTACCGGCAGGCAGCCGAAGCCGGCGAAGACCCGGCCGTGGCGCAGGGCCTGGGCACGTTCAACCGCTACCCGGCCAGCAAAAAGAACTTGTAGCGAGGCAGCGTAAGCGCCATAAAAAAGGAGGAGTTGCCGCCGGTTTCACCAGCAGCAATTCCTCCTTTTACCTTTCTACTGCTTAACCAATTACAGCACGGCGCTCACCGACTGTGCGGCGGCGCTCGGCTCGTAGTCGCCGTCTTCGTCGCCGGTCATGGTGGGGGCGGCTACCTTGCGCACATTGCGGGCACAGTCTTCGTCGCGGTGGTTGCGGCCCACCGTAAACTCGACCCAGTCGCCCTCGCGCAGGTCGTTGAAGTCGCCTTCCGATAAATCGGCGTAGCTGAAAAACAAGTTGTTGGGCGGCATCACCACGAAGCCAAACCCGTTTTTCAGGTTTTTGATGGTGCTGATGCCGATGGTGCCTACCGGGCCGGCGGCCGTGGGGCCGGTGGGGCGCACGCCGCGGCTAGCTGCCGCTGCGGCCACCGCCGCTGCTGAGGCAGCCGGTGCGTAGCTCTGGCCGTTGGTGTGGGCGGCGGGCGCCGAGGGGGCCGCCACGCTGGCAAACGCGGCGGGCTCGCTCTGCGTCACGAACATGTTCTCCACTACCTCGTCCTGCTCCTGCAGGCCGCGGTCGATAACGGCGTGCATGGCCACCGGGTAGGTAGCCTGCTCGAGCAGGTGCTGCGAGGCGCGGGTTACGCGGGTTTCGCCCTTAAAGTCTTCGTACTTAAAGTCCCAGTTAAGCAGCATCACGCGGGTACCCACCGTGTTGAGCTTACGAATGAGGGGCACGTAATCGGAGTCGCCCGCGATGAGTACCACCACATCGAGGGTTTTGTGCAGCGCCATTTCGAGGGCTTCTAAGCTCAGCCACACGTCGATGCCTTTCTCTTGCAGGCGGCCGTCGCGGGTTTTGAGGGGCATGTAGTGCGTGCACACGCCCAGGTTCATCAGAATATCGTCGAGCAGGCGGTCGTGAAACAGGCGGTCTTTGTCGCGGGCTTCGGTGGCCGAGAGGCGACCCCGGAAAAAGTGCGAAGTTGTAATCTGCGCCAGGCGCACGTCCACATCTTCTTCTTCGGCTACCTGGTGGCGGATAAATTCGTGCAGGCCTTCGAGGCTGATGCGGGCCTTGCGCTCGTGCTGGAAATAGTAATAATCGCTAATTTTAAGAAAATAATTGCCGTCGTAAAAAACGCCGACCCGGATGAGCGGACTATTCATCTGGTTCATAAAAACTGGTAAGTTGGTGGGGGTAAAAATTTGAGAATGGGGTAGCAGTTGAAATAAAGTAGGCGGGCTAACTGCCCGGCGAACTAACACAGTAAGAATAAGCGACTGACGGGGTGCCCGGGCCTAGGTGAGCCGAGCTGTTATACTATACACCAGGATACTTTTACCGCCGCCGTATCATTCGCTCTGATGCGAAGCTAAGGCAGGACAAGTACATACACAAGTTATTCATTTTAAAACCCAATCCGCCCGATAGCCAGCCCCAGAACCAGCAGCCCGTAGCCCACGCAGATGGCCGCCTCCATCAGGTTGCCCGCCTTGGAGCCGGTGCTGAGCAGCGGAATGCGAAAGCAGAGGGAAATAGGACGCAACCACTGCACGCCGGCCTTGGTAAGCGTGTCGGCCAGCAGGTGCGAGGCGTAGCCGGCGCCGGCATAGTGGGCTATGCCGCGCCAGCCCAGGCTACGGTTGGCCAGGTAGCCGATGTAGGTCCAGAGCAGCGTGGCCCAGATAGTGTGCGTCCAGGTGCGGTGGCCGGTGAACGGCGCCAGGCTGATGAAGGCCCCTAGCAAACTCAGCCACACAAACTGCGCGTAGAGGCCCGCCAGCACCGTGGCTAGCCCCGTAAAAAGCAGCGCCAGCTTGCGGGCTGAGCCGCCCTGCAGCGCCACGCCCACCAGCGCGAAGGCCAGCCCCGCAATGTAGGTGAGGCGCTGCTCAGGCCCGGGCACCTGCTGAAAATACCCGTAGGCGCCCAGCCCCAGCGCCGCCGCGCCAAAAGCCCAGCGCACGTAGCCGTGTACGAACCCTAGCCGATGGCTGAGCTTGCTGTCGGGGTGGTCGAGGTCGGGGGCGAGGGAGGAGAAGCCCGCCAGCGCAATGCCGGCTACCGAAAACGGAATTTGGGGCACGAGGCTAGCCACGGCTAGGCCCGTAATGAGGCCAATGGCCAGGTGAGCAGAACCGCGCAACTACTTAACTACTTACTGCTGGGGAGATTCGAGATTATTGAGGCGGCCTTCGTGCTTGCGCAATTGGTCGTCGTGCTCCAGCAGGCGATTGAGGAAGGGCTCCAGCGCCCGAATGGTAGCCGTCCCAATCTGCTCGGGCATGGCTTTCAGGTCTTCGCGCATAGCCTTTATTTCGGTACGCACTTCTTTTAGCTCCGAGCGCACTTCGTGCATTTCAATAATTAATTCGGCCACGACTTCAGGTAGGTCACGCGGATTCATATCACTACTATACTAAAAATCTTGGCCCAAGTTACGGCGGAAACTTTCGGAGCTTGGCAGCGGTATTAACCCAGCGCCTAGCCCGACCGGAATTTCCCCGGCCGGGCTGGCCGTTTTTTAGTTGTCCGTTAGCAATATCCTGTGCAAGTAGCTGATTTTCTTCGTCTTTATCGCCTCGACGCCGAGCTGCAAACCCTGAGCGCGCGCTTGCTAGCCGCCTACCAGCCCGCCGAGGCCGGCCGCCCGGCCGACGATGCGGCCCGCGGCGGCGAGCTGCGCGTGCAGCTGCGCGGCCTGGTGGGCTCGCAAGATGCCGTAGTGGCGGCGGCCAGCGCCCACTTTGCGCACCCCAACGTGTTCGTTTTGCACGACAAGGACGAGGCGGCGCTCTTTATGGCCGACCTGCGCCACCTGCTGCCCGAGGGGCCGGAAGCGCTGCTGTTCCCCAGTTCCTACAAGCGGCCCTACGAGTTTGACGAAACCGAAAACGCCAACGTGCTGATGCGCGCCGAAGTACTTAACCAGCTCAATGCCAGCCGGCAGGCTGGCGTGGCGGCACTGGGGGCGGCGCCGCTCATCGTAACCTACCCTGAGGCGCTGAGCGAGAAGGTTATCAACCGCCAAAGCTTGGTACAAAACACGTTTTCGGCCAAGGTGGGCGACAAGCTGGACGTGAATTTTCTGGGCGAGCTGCTAGGGCAGTACGACTTCGAGAAGTCGGATTTTGTGTACGAGGCCGGGCAGTACGCGGTGCGCGGCGGCATCGTAGACGTGTTCAGCTACGCCAATGAGCTGCCGTACCGCATCGAGCTGTTTGGCGACGAGATTGAGAGCATCCGCACCTTTAACCCCGAAACCCAGCTTTCGGTAGAGCCGCGCCAGAGCGTAAGCATTATTCCGAACGTGCAAACCAAGCTCTTGCAGGAGCGGCGCGAGTCGTTTCTGGAGTTTTTGCCGCGCACTAGCTGCCTGTGGGTCAAGGATATGCGCCAGACGCTGGATGTGGTAACGGAGTTGTTTGACAAGGCCGAAAGCAACTTTAAGAAGGTACTGGAAGAGGCTGGCGGCATGCAGATTGTGTCGAAGCCGGCCGACTTGTTTGAGAACGGCAAGAGCCTGAAAAAGTGCTTCGACGAGTTTGCCGTTGTGGAGTTTGGTAAGCGGTTTTACTTTAAAAGTGCCCAGGAATTCAAGTTTACGGCCAAGCCGCAGCCGAGCTTCAACAAGGATTTTGAGCGCCTGCTGAAGAATATCCGGGAGAATAAGGTGCGCGATTTCACCACCGTTATCGCCGCCGACTCGGTGCGTCAGGCCGACCGGCTGCGCACGATTTTCGACGAGCTAGACCCCAACGTGCAGTTTCAGCACCTGCTCATTGCCCTGCGCGAAGGCTACGTAGACGAGCAGCTAGGCCTGGCTGTGTACACTGACCACCAACTGTTTGAGCGCTACTACCGGGCGCAGGAAACCAAGAAGTTTTCGAAGAAGAAAGCCCTGACGCTGCGCGAGCTGAAAACCTTGCAGCCCGGCGATTACGTGACGCACCAGGACTATGGCATTGCCCGCTTCGCGGGCCTGACGCAGATTGAGATAAACGGGCACGTGCAGGAGGCCATCCGCCTGGTGTACCGCGATGATGACGTGCTGACGGTCAGCATTCACGCCCTGCACAAGATAGCTAAGTACAGCGGCGCGGAGGGCGCGCCGCCCACCATGAGCAAGCTGGGCTCGCCGGAGTGGGAGAACAAGAAGAAGTCGGTTAAGAAGAAGGTTAAGGACATTGCGGCCGACCTTATCCGGCTGTATGCCAAGCGAAAAACGGCGCCGGGCTTCGCCTTTTCGAAGGACGGCTTTATGCAGGCCGAACTGGAATCGAGCTTCATTTATGAAGACACGCCCGACCAGGCCAAGGCCACGGAGGACGTGAAAAACGACATGCAGCAGCCCCACCCCATGGACCGACTGGTGTGCGGCGACGTGGGCTTTGGCAAGACGGAAATTGCCATTCGGGCGGCCTTTAAGGCGGCGGCCGATGGCAAGCAGGTGGCGGTGCTGGTGCCCACGACCATCCTGGCGATGCAGCACTACAAGACCTTCCGCGACCGGCTAGCCAACCTGCCGGTGACGGTGGAGTACATCAACCGTTTCAAGTCGCCGAAGCAGGTGAAGGAGACGATGGAGCGCGTGGCGGCGGGCCGCACCGATATTCTCATCGGCACACACGCGCTAACTAATAAGAAGCTACAATTCAAGGATTTGGGCTTGCTCATCATTGACGAAGAGCAGAAATTCGGCGTCAAAACCAAGGACAAGCTCAAAGAAATCAAGGTGAACGTGGATACGCTCACGCTCTCGGCCACGCCGATACCGCGCACGCTGCACTTTTCGCTGATGGGCGCCCGCGACCTGAGCGTGATTGCCACGCCGCCGCCCAACCGCCAGCCCGTAACCACGGAGCTGCACGTGTTCGACGAAACCCTGATTCGCGATGCCGTGGCGCGCGAGCTGAAGCGCGGCGGGCAGGTGTTTTTTGTGCACAACCGGGTGAGCGACATCATCGAGGTAGCCGCCATGATAGTGCGGCTGGTGCCCAATGCCCGGGTCACGTTTGCCCACGGCCAGATGGAAGGCGAGGAGCTGGAAAAGCGCATGATGAAGTTTGTGGAGGGCGAATTTGACGTGCTGGTTTCGACCAACATCATCGAGAGCGGGCTTGATATTCCAAATGCGAACACCATCATTATCAACCGGGCGCACCTGACGGGCCTCAGCGATTTGCACCAGATGCGCGGCCGCGTGGGCCGCTCGAACCGCAAGGCCTACTGCTACCTGCTGACGCCGCCGGTAGCCAACCTGCCCTCCGATGCCCGCAAGCGCCTGCACACACTGGAGGAGTTTTCGGACCTGGGGGCGGGCTTCAACGTGGCTATGCGCGACCTCGACATTCGGGGCGCGGGCAACCTGCTAGGGGGCGAGCAGTCGGGCTTCATCAACGACCTGGGCTACGAGGCGTACCACCAGGTGCTGGATGAAGCGGTGCAGGAACTGAAGGAAACCGAGTTTCGGGACCTGTTTCTGGGCGAGGGCACGGCCGGCACCAGCCAGCAGCGCCTGCAACTGGCGGCCGGCGCGCTCAGCCAGGGCGCCAAGGAAACCCAGATTGAGACTGATTTGCCGGTGCTCATTCCGGATACCTACGTCAACAACGTGTCGGAGCGCCTGCAGCTTTATGCCAAGCTCGACCGCGCGCAGAAGCCCGAGGAGCTGGCCAAATTGGTGGCCAGCATGACCGACCGCTTCGGCCCGCTGCCCGAGCAGGTGCAGCAGCTCGTGGATATTGTGAAGCTGCGCTGGCAGGCTAGCCGCCTGGGCTTCGAGAAGCTGACCTTGAAGCGCGAAACGCTGCGGGCCTACCTGCCCGCCGGCGCCGGGCACGAGGCCTACTTCCAGGGCGAGCAGTTTGGGCAGATTCTCAACTTCGTGCAAACCCACCCGCGCACGGCCCGCATGAAGGACCAGAAAGACAAGCTGCAAATCACCATCGATGGCATCAGGAACGTGGGCATGGCCCAGCGCCTGCTCGTGGAGCTAGGGGCCGCCGAAATGGTATTGGCTTGAAACCAGTACCTTAGCAAATAAAAAGCCCGGCCAATGGATATTAATAAACGCTTCGACCAATTAGAGAGCCTGCTGGTGGACCTGGCCCGCAAGCAGGACCAGCAAGCGGAGCAGATTGCGCGCATTCTGCAAATACTTGGTAATCACGGTGAATCTATCAACAGCCTGGGTGAGCTTTTAAATGGCCAAACCGAGGTAATCCATAGCAACACGGAGGTACTGAACAGCCACACCGAGGTACTGCACAGCCTGGCAGAAATTGCAACTCGCCATACCGCCAGCCTGGAGCGGCAGGAAATACGCCTGGATGCCGTTGGCGACCAGATTGGCGACATTATCAATATCCTGAAAATATCAGAGGCCCGCCACACCGAAACCGAGCAGCGGCAGGACGTGCTGCTGGCTGAAATCAAGACCCAGGGACAGCGGCAAGATGTGGCCGTGGAGGCCCTGCGGGTGCTGCTGAAGCGCCAGGAAAGCACGGACTCGCGCCTCGATGGCGTGGTACAGACGCAGCTGCAAATGCTGCAGCTGATGCGGGCAGATGCCGATAAGGTAGATGGCCTGGCCCAGCGCCTGCCCGGCGTAGAAGGCCAGGAGCCCCGCATCAAGCGCCTGGAAGACAAAGTGTTTCGGGCGGCCAGCTAGGGGCATTTTCTACCCGAGGCATAAAAAAGCCCGCCGCCGGATGTTGCACCCGGCGGCGGGCTTTTTTTGCGAAGCCGTGGCAGCAGCTTACTTCGTTTTGGGAGCCACGTAGATGGTGGCTTTGCCCTGGCTAGGGTCGCCGGCTAGGCTCACGCCCTCGGTGGCAATCTGGAAATTGCCGCCGCCGTCGGCGGTGTAGAACAGGAACTCGCCCTGGCCCTTAATGTCGGTGCTGAACTCGGGGTCCCAGTAGAGGGTGAGGCGGCGGGCGTCGGAGGCGGGCGCATTGAGCACGGGCGCGCCGTAGCGCGGCTGGTAAAACTCCTTGGCCTGGTAAAAGCCGGGCACCTTTATCACCAAAATGCCGGGGCTAGGGCCTTTGTCGGCGCCCCGGTAGTTTTTGTCGCCGCGCTTGGTGTACACGGCAATTACGCCGCCGTTGGCCCCGTTGCCGAACATGGCCGCCTCGGGCCCTTTAAATACCTCTACGCTCTCGACCTGATTGGCCGGGATGGAGCTGATGGCCTGGTCATCAACCTTCATGCCGTCGAGGATGAAGATAGGCGTGCCCGCGCCCCGAATCTGCACGCTCATATCGGGGGGGCTGCCGGTGATGGTGAGGCCGGCCACGCGCCCTTGCAGCACCTGAAAGATGCTGAGGCCCGACTGCGCCGAGAGGTTGTTGGCAAAGTCTACGACGGTATTGGCCACCGCGCCGTAGAGGCGGCGGGGGTCATCGCGGGCCACCAGCTCCTTCTTGCCCGTCACGGCCACGTTGCCGAGCTGCACGTTGCGAATGTCGCCCTGGGGGCGGTTCTGGCGCTCCTGCACCTGCTGCTGGCGGCTGCGGCGCAGGTAGTCGGCCACGGCGGGCGAGGCGGCAGCCAGGGGCGGCAGCGGCGGCAGGGGCGCCCCAAAGGTGGGCGGCCCCAGGTCGGGCCGAATCATGACGTTGGAGCCGCCCGTCTGGCGGCGGGCCTGCAAGGTTACCACCGACGTATCGCGCCCCGGAAAGCCGGTGAAGCGGAAGCGCCCCTCGGCATCGGTGCTGGCAGTGAGCACGCTGCGCGTGGGCTTGCTCTGGATGAAGGTGAGCTGGCTGTTCGGAATGCCATTCTGGCCCATGCCCGTAACCCGGCCCGCGAGCGTGATGTCCTGCTCGACGGCGTAGGGAAAGGCCGGGCGGCCGGGGCCCAGCACCTGCTTCCACACGTAGCGGCGCCAGCCCTGGGTGAGCAGCAGGTTGTCGAGGGCCTGGGTGGTTTCGGCGGTGTTATTCTGGAAGTAATACGTCGGGTTTTCGACGTAGCCGGCCAGGTCAGAAGTTAGCAGCAGGTTGGTGGCCACGTTGCCGCCCTCGGGGTCGAGGCCAGCGGCGCCGGCCTCGGCCACGGTTACCGAGAGGTGGGTGGCCACGGGCTGGCCGGCGGCATCCTGCACCTGCACCTTCACGTGCACGGGGTCGTGGGGGGCATAGGCGGCGCGGTCGGGCGTGAGCACCACCTTCAGGGCGGGCGGCCCGTTCAGCACGAAGGCCAGGCGCTCGGCCTGCACGCTGCTCTGGGCATCAAACAGCGTAAGGTGCAGGATGCCACTGGGGTAGCGGGCTTTGGTAACTTTCCAGGTCACGGGCGCGCCATCATCGGTGATGGGGCGCGGCACCAGGCCCACGAGGTAGCCCCGCACCTCGGTGAGCAGCATTACGGGGCCGGGCACCGGCGCGCCGGGCACACCCTTGTAGCGGGCCTCCACGGTGTAGCTATCGCCGGCGTCGGCCACGTGCAGGCTGTAGCCGGTGGGCTGCACGGCGGGCAGCGGGTAGTCGGCGCTGGTGCCATCGGGCAGCTTCACGCGGGCGTGGTAGCGCTGGCCGGCGGCGGGCGTAAAGCTGACCCGGCCCATGCCCGCGTGCGGCGCCGCAAAGGCCGGGCCCACGGCCTTGCCCTGCTCATCGAGCACCTGGCCGCTGATGGCCGCCCCGCGCCCGGTGGCCGCCTGCGCCTTAATACCCACGGTGGCGGGCAGCCCCGCCACCAGGGTGCCGCCTTCGGGGAAGAACTGCACATCGACCTTGCCGGCGGGCAGGGTACCTGGCCCGGCGGCCGTTTTCGTACTGATGGGGGCCAGCGGCTCCGAGGCCGCTTGGTCGGGTGAGGCGGGCCACACTTGCAGCTGGCGCTGAAACACGTAGTCGGGGCCGGCATTGAGCATCCAGGTGGTGTAGGCGCGCAGCAGGTAGGTGCCGGCCACCAGGCTGTCGCCCAGCTCAATATCGCCGGCGGCGCGGCCGCCCACCAGGCGCAGCGTGCGGCGCGCTACCACCTGGCGTTGCGGCGAGAGCAGGTCCACGTGCAGCACCTTGCTCAGCGTATCGGGCCGGTGGCGCAGGGCATCGACCACGTAGGCGCTGAGCCAGATGGTTTCGCCGGTGCCGTAGGCGGGGCGGTCGAGGTGCAGGTAGGCTTTTTCGGGCAGCGTGGCGGCGTAGTAGGCGCTCAGCTTCTCGGCAATAATGCGGATGGGATTTTCGTCGGTGGGCAGGCGAAAGGCCATCAGCGACAGCGCCCCCGCCACCGGCACCAGCCACGCGCCCAACCGCTTGATTATGGGTGCGTTGGTTGAATTTTTATCAATCATAGTAATCAGCTAAAGCAGCGCTGGCCCCGCGCACTTCTAAACCTACGCCGGGCCGGATAGCGAAAGTATGAAGCAATGGCTCAGCTAGCCCCCATTGCGCTAAAAAGCCCCGGCGCGTGGGCACCGGGGCTTTTTATATCGTCTTCACGCTCATCTACTTTTAGTCGCAGCCCTCGGGGCCGCAGGCGGGGCCGTTGGCCAGCATAGTAGGCTGGGCTTTGGGGTGCGCCTCGGCCCACACTTTGTCAAGCACCTCGGCAAATACTTCGCTGGGCTGGGCGCCCGACACGGCATATTTATCGTCGAAGACGAAGAAGGGCACGCCGCGCACGCCAATTTGCTGGGCCTCGTACTCGTCGCGGCGCACTTCGTTGGCGTAGGTGCCGGCCGCCAGGGCCTGGCGGGCCGCGGCGGCATCGAGGCCGATTTCGGCAGCGAGGCTAGCCAGGGTGTCGAGCGAGTTCAGGTCCTGGCCTTCGAGGTAGTAGGCGGCAAACAGGCGCTCCTTCATGGCGCCCTGCTGGCCCTGGTGGGCCGCAAAGTGGATGAGCTGGTGCGCTAAAAAGGTATTGGCCGGAATAGTCTTGTCGAAGTCGTAAGCTAGGCCTACTTCCTTGGCTATCTGCGTCATCTGGTCGCCCATGCGGCGGCCTTCAGATTCGGATACGCCTTTTTTCTTGGCTAGCGAGGCGTGGATGCTCTCGCCGGGCACGGGCACAAAATCGGGGGTGAGCTGAAAGCTTTTCCACTCGATTTGCACATCGTCGCGGTGGGCAAACTGGCCCAGGGCGTTCTCAAACTTGCGCTTGCCGACATAGCAAAAGGGGCACACCACATCGGACCAGATTTCAACTTTCATAGGAAGACAAGGCTAGGGGATGACTGGAAAGGCACGAAGCCGCGCGGGCGGCAAAATGTTTGGTTTCCTGCCTGCTCAACACCCGGCCAGCCGCCCGCGTTCGGCCCGCCGGGGCTAGCCGGGGCGTAACCTTCGGCCGGGCGGCGGGGTTAAGGAAGACGTATTTTTTTGTCTTTGTCTTTCTTAACTTATGGAATATCAGAAATTAGGCTCGTCCGACGTCCGCGTGTCGCGCATCACTTTTGGCAGCTGGGCGGTCGGCGGCTGGATGTGGGGCGGCACCGAGCAAAACGACGCCGTGGGCGCCATTCACGCCGCCTACGACCTGGGGGTGACCAGCATCGACACGGCGCCCATTTACGGCATGGGCCTGAGCGAACAGATTGTGGGCGAGGCCATTAAGAGCCTGCCGCGCGACAAGGTGCAGGTGCTCACCAAGTTTGGTATGCGCTGGGACGAGGCCAAGGGCGACTTCGCCATGAAGACCAAAAACAACGACGGCCAGGACGTGGACGTGTACAAGTATGCTAGCCGCGATAGCATCATCAAGGAGTGCGAGGACAGCCTCAAGCGCCTGGGCACCGACTACATCGACCTCTACCAGCAGCACTGGCCCGATGTGACGACGCCGATAAGTGAAACGATGGAGGCTGTGCAGCGCCTCATCGAGCAGGGCAAGGTGCGCGCCGCGGGCGTCAGCAACTACTCGGTGGCGCAGTTGGAAGAAGCGGAGAAGACCATCAAGCTAGCCAGCAACCAGGTGCCGTACAGCATGTTGCGCCGCGACATTGAAAAAGACGTGGTGCCTTACGCCCAGCAGCACCACCAGGGAATTCTGGTATACAGCCCCTTGCAGCTAGGCCTGCTCACCGGCAAAATGAAGCCCGGCCAGCATTTCGACGCCAGCGACCTGCGCAGCACTAACAAGCTGTTCAAGCCCGAGGCGGTGACGAAGGTCAACGAGTTTCTCAATAAAATCCGCCCTCTGGCCGAAACCAAAAACGCCACCCTCGGCCAGCTGGTGCTGCGCTGGACGCTGGCGCAACCCGGCATTACGGTGGCGCTGGTGGGCGCCCGCAACCCCGAACAGGCCGTGCAAAACGCCAAGGCGATAGACGTGCAGCTGAGCTTCGAGGAGCTTGATTTTATTAATAAGCAGCTGGCGGGCTTGCAGTTGCCGGGCTAGCGTGCGGCCCCACCCCCGGCCCCTCCCCTGCGGGGGAGGGGAGCCTGACGCAAGCCAACGTCAGCAGACGACTGGCTCCCCTCACCCGCAGGGGAGGGGCCGGGGGTGGGGCTATACGGAAGGCGGGATTATCAAACCGAAAAAGGCCGGCCGCTCTACCACGAACAGCCGGCCTTTTTCGCTAAATATGGGCTAGCCCACGCGCACCACAATCTTGCCGAAGTGCGCGCCGCTGCCCATGTGGGCCAGGGCGTCGGGCACTTTATCGAAGTCAAAAACTTCGCTGATAACGGGCTTTAGCTGATTGGTATCGAATGCCTTGAGCAAGTCGCTCAGCATCTGGGTGCTGCCTACGTAAATGCCTTGCAGGCGCTGCGTGAGCAGCGGCACCATGCGCAGGTTGGGCGCCTCGTCGCTGGGCGACACCTGCCCGATTTGAAACACCGTGCCGCCCGGCTTAAGGGCGCGCAGCGAGCGGGCCATCTGGCCGGCCACTTCGAGCACGTAGGTGGCGCCTTCGCCCTGGGTCAGCTCACGCACTTCATCCTCCCAATTGGGCGTGGTTTTGTAGTTGATGCCGTGGTCGGCACCCAGGGCTTTCGCCTGGGCCAGCTTCTCATCCGAGCTGGAGGTGATAATAACCTGGGCACCAAACAGCTTGGCGATTTGGAGACCAAAGACGGACACGCCGCCCGTGCCTTGCAGCAGCACCGTATCGCCGGGCCGCAGCTGGGCCTGCGCTACCAGCGAGTGCCAGGCCGTGACGCCCGCGCAGGGAAAGGCCGCTGCTTCCTCAAACGAGAACGAGTCGGGCACCTTCACTACCGCGCTTTCGGGAAAGGCCACGTACTCGGCCAGCACGCCGTCGGTGCTGCCGCCCAGCGAGCGGTGCACCTTGGCGGCCGTGAAGGCGCCGTCGGCCCAGTCGGGGAAGAAATTGACAGCCACGCGGTCGCCGGGCTGAAACCGGGTGACGCCCGCGCCCACCGCCGTAACCACGCCGGCCGCGTCGCTGAACGGAATCATGGGCAGCTTTTCGCCGGGGTAGCCAAACCAGCCGTTGGCCAGGGCCCAGTCGCGGTAGTTGAGCGACACGGCTTTAATTTGAATTTTCACCTCGTAGTCGCGGGCGGTGGGCTCGTCGTAGTCGCCCAGCTTGAAGTTGGCGAGGCTCTTGGGGTCGTGCAGTTTATAGGCTTTCATAGGGAATAAGCAGGGCCAGGCGGCCCCGATAAGGGAGCCCTAATAACAGCGCTATCCCCAGAAGGTCTACTGATATTAACACGCCCGTCATGCAGAGCGCAGCGAAGCATCTCGCTCGCATCGTTAGGTTAGCAATCCTAGCGGCGAGAGCGAGATGCTTCGCTGCGCTCTGCATGACGGGCATTTGGGTTGGGCAAAGCTTAACACGCGCTAAGTAGCCGGGCGGCGGTAGTTTTGGCCCTCTTCTCTGCCGCTGCCATGCCCCTGCCCTACCGCCGCCTCGTTGTCAAAATCGGTTCCAACGTGCTCGCCCAGCCCAATGGCCTGCCCGACGAGGACCGCATGGCCCAACTGGTGGCCCAGATAGTGGGCCTCAAAAACCAGGGCTTGGAAATCATCCTCGTATCGTCGGGCGCAGTGGCAGCGGGGCGCAGCCTCATCACGCTGCCGCCCAAGGCCGATGCCGTGCGCAGCCGCCAGCTGCTGGCCGCCGTGGGCCAGGTAAAGCTGCTGAGCCTCTACGCCGCGCTGCTGGCCCCGCACGGCCTGCTGGGCGCCCAGGTGCTGGTGACCAAGGAGGACTTCCGCGACCGCCAGCACTACCTGAACATGCGCAACTGCTTCCAGGAATTGCTCCAGCAAAACGTCATTCCCATTGTAAACGAAAACGATGTGATTTCGGTAACCGAGCTGATGTTTACCGACAACGACGAGCTGGCCGGGCTGGTAGCCAGTATGCTCAATGCCGATGCGCTCATCATCCTGAGCAACGTGGACGGTATTTTTGACGGCGACCCTAGCCAGCCGGGCGCGCAGGTTATCCGCCAGATTGCGCCGCACGACACCAGCTTTGCCGAGTTCATCACGGCCACGCGCTCGCAGTTCGGGCGCGGCGGCATGCTCACCAAGTGCTCTATCGCGCACAAGGTGGCCGGGCTGGGCATCAGCGTGCACATTGCCAATGGAAAGAAGGCCGATATTCTACCCAATATCCTGGCTGATAGCGCTATCAATACCTGGTTTCAGCCCAGCAAACGCGCGTCGGGCACCAAGAAGTGGCTAGCCCACGCGCAGGCCGCGCAGGCCACCGTGCACGTAAACGCCGGCGCCCGCGCCGCCCTGCTAGCCCCCGCCAAGGCCACCAGCCTGCTGCCGGTGGGCATTACGCGCATCGAAGGCGATTTCCAGAAAGGCGACCTCATCCGGCTCGTTGATGAGGCCGGCCACGCGCTGGGCCTGGGCCTGGCCGAGTACGGCGCCGACAAGGCCCGCGAGCGCCTGGGCCAGCACGGCCAGCGCCCGCTGGTGCACTACGACTACCTGTTTCTGACCGAAAATGTAGGGTAGGCGTTAGCTTGCCTTTCCCGCCAGTAAAGAGGCAAGCCAACGCTTACCCTACGCGCCATGACCGAGTATACTGCTTACTTCCGCGCCGCCCGGCAGGCTAGCCGCCGCCTGGCCACGGTGCCGCCCGCTACCATCGATGCCGCGCTACGCGACCTGGCCGACGCCCTGCTCGCCCACATCGACTTTGTACTGGCCGAAAACGCCAAAGACCTGGCCCGCCTGCCCGCCACCGACCCGCGCCACGACCGCCTGCGCCTCACGCCCGAGCGCCTGGCCGGCATGGCCCACGACCTGCGCAACGTGGCCGGCCTGCCTTCGCCGCTAGGGTCGGTTATCAGCGAAAAGACGCTGCCCAACGGCTTGCAGCTGAAGAAGGTGCGCGTGCCGCTGGGGGTAGTGGGCATCATCTACGAGGCGCGGCCCAACGTGACCTTCGACAGCCTGGCCCTGTGCCTGAAAACCGGCAACGCCTGCCTGCTGAAGGGCGGCTCCGATGCGGCGGCTTCCAACGCGGCGCTTATTGAGGTGGCCGGGCCGGTGCTGCTGCGCCACGGCCTGCCGCTGGGCGCCGCCACGCTGTTGCCGCCCGAGCGCGCCGCCACCGAGGCCCTGCTGCTGGCGGTGGGGCTGGTAGATGTGGTTATTCCGCGGGGCAGCCAGGGGCTGATTGACTACGTGCGCCAGAACGCGCGCGTGCCCGTCATCGAAACCGGGGCCGGCGTGGTGCACACGTATTTTGATGAAACCGGCGACTTAGCCAAAGGCGCGGCCATCATCGCCAATGCCAAAACGCGCCGCGTGAGCGTGTGCAATTCACTTGACTGCTTGTTAATCAACCAAAACCGCCTGGCCGACCTGCCGGCCCTGGCCGCCCCGCTGGCCCAGGCGCAGGTGCAGCTTTTTGCCGATGCGCCGGCCTACGCGGCGCTGGCTGGCCACTACCCGGCCGCACTGCTGGCCGAAGCGAGCGAGGCGCATTTCGGCACTGAGTTTTTGGATTATAAGCTGGCCATCAAAACCGTGGCCGACCTAGACGCGGCCCTCGACCACATTGCCGCGCACGGCTCGCGCCACAGCGAGGCCATTATTTCGGAAGATGCCGGGCATATCGACACCTTCTTGCAGGTGGTGGATGCGGCGGCCGTGTACGCCAACGCTTCCACGGCCTTCACCGACGGCGCGCAGTTCGGGCTAGGGGCCGAAATCGGCATCAGCACCCAGAAGCTGCACGCCCGCGGCCCGATGGGCCTGGAGGAACTGACGAGCTATAAGTGGCTGGTGCGCGGCACCGGGCAGGTGCGGGCGGGCTAGCCCTGCGCTTCGCCGCCAGCGCTATTTTTTAGACAACTCTTTGATAGTATGACAAATACATTTCGCGCTGTATTAGAGGCCGGCGGCCCTAGCTTCATGCCCACGCAGGTTGTGCAGGTACCCGCCCACGCGTGGCAGGCGGTGGGCGGCAAGGCTACCAAGCGCGTAGTAGCCACGCTCAACGGCCACGCCGAGCGCCTGGGCCTGCTGCCGCAGGAAGGCGGCGGGCGCTACCTGCTGCTGCGCAAGGAGCTGTGCCAGCGGCTAGGGCTGGCAGTTGGCCAGGAGCTGGAGGTAAGCCTGACGCCCGACCCGAACCCCGACTACGTAGACCTGCCCGATGAGCTGGCCGAGGCCCTGGCCGCCTGGCCCGAGGCCGAAACGGCCTTCCAGGCCCAAACTGGCGCCATGCGCCGGGCTATGGCCCGCAAGGTGGCCGATGCCAAGCGCCCGGACACCCGCGCCCGCTACGCCGTGGAGCTGGCCGAGCGGCTGGCGCGGGGCGGGCACCCGTTTCGCGCTACTAGCTAGCGCTTTACCACGCGCTGCACGCTGCGGCTTTGGGCTGCCGAGGTTACTTCGAGCAGGTAGGTGCCAGCGGGCAGGGGCGCCAGGCTCAGCAATTGGGTTTGGCCACCGGCCAGCGCCTGGCTCAGCAGCACCTGGCCAGGCAGGCTTAGCAGGCGCACGGCGCAGGGGCCGGGGGGCAGCGTGTTCAGGTCGAGGGTCAGGGCGTCGGGCGTGGGGTTGGGGTAGGCCCCAAAGGCCACGGCCCGGCTCACATTTGCCACGGGCGAATAGCGGCGGGTGCCATCCTGGTCTACCTGGCGCAGGCGGTAGTAGCTGAGGCCGGCCAGGGGCTGCGCATCGGTGGCGGTGTAGGTGCTGGCCGCGGCTGGGGTGCCGCGGCTGGCCACGGTTTGCAGGGCCTCAAACTGGCGGCCGTCGGCGCTGCGCTCCACTACAAACTCCTTGCTGTTGACCTCCGACGCGGTGGCCCACTGCACCAGTACCACGGCGCCGCGCTGCTGCGCGCTAAAGTGCGTAAGCACAACGGGAAGCGGTGTAGTACTTTGTGCGGCTGCGCAAAACGTCACGTTGGTTCCCACGGTGCCCCCCCGCGAGTCGAAGCCGTTGCTGGCGGGGGTGGGCGGCGTGCTGTCGCAGAAATCGAGGTAGCTGCCGTCGGCCCCAAAATTACCGTTGTTCACGGTGTAGCCCGCCGACCGGAAATTGCCGCGCTGCGCGGCCCCGCCGCCCGTAATAGTACCGCTATTCGTAAAATTACTCGAACTGGTGAGCGTGCCCAGGTTGCTGAGTGTGCCCTGGTTGGTAAAATCGCCCGTCACGGCAAAGGTGCTGCCCGCCGCGTTGGTCAGGCTCGACGTGCTGCCCACCGCGGCCATGCCGTTGGGTACGTTCATGGTGCCGCTGTTGGTCAGCGCCACCGTGCCGCCCATGCCCAGGTAGCCATTGAGGGTAGTAGTAGCCCCGCGGGCCGTTGTGAAGGCATTATTCGCCCCACTCGGGAAGTTGAAGCCCTGCGTCCAGCTGGCATTGTTGGTGATGCGCAGCGAGCCGCTGCCGCCACCCACGTAGCCACTCCAGGTGCCGCCGTTTTGTATGATGCTGATGGTGGGGCTGTTGCTGCCTTCCTGCACCTGCGAGGTCCAGGTGCCCGCGTTGGTGATGGCCAGGTCGGCACCCACGGTTAGGTAGCCGCTCCAGGTGGCGCCGCTGCGGTTGTTGATAGTGCCACCGGGCAGAGGCTGTAGCTGCGCCTGCCAGCCCGCGTAGTTCGTGATGGTGAGAGCCGCCGTAATGGTGCCGCCCAGGTAGCCGCCCCAGCTAGCCCCCGCCACCACCGTTGTGCCGCCATCGCTGCTCCCGTTGTTGATAACGGTGGCCGCGTCCAGCCGGATGTTGTTGGTCGAGATAGCCCCCACGTTGTTAATCACCGTCCCCACCGTTCCCGGGTTCACGCTGATGGTGCCCGTGATAGTGCCGCTATTGCATATCGTGACCCCATCCTGGGGCACGTTGATGGTGCCCGTAAAGGTGACGCCCGCCGGAATGCACACTACTTCGCCGCGCTTGGCCGTATAGTTGTTTGTTTTAGCGTCGAGGGTGGTGCTGCACGTGGTGCATTGTGCCCAGGCGGCGGCGCTCGGCAGGCTTGCCAGCCCTAGCAGCACGAATACTCGCCTAAAGCGCATGAGCGTAGCGCGTTGCATCATAGTCAGAATTGCAGAAAAAAGAGTGCAGTGCGAGCCAACATGCAGCGCTAGCTCGCACTATTGGCCCCAATGTTACAATAAATCATGGCTTTAAGCCAAATAAAAAACCGTAACTTAGCCAGCAAGCGGCTGAGTTTATTTCCAAGTATAGTTCACAAAAAAGCCCCTGATGTGCATTATCAGGGGCTTTTTCCGTCGAAAAAAACGAATCAGTTTTTAGGTAGCCTGCGGCCGGTGCGGGCGCTCGGCCCGGGCGCGCCAGGGGCTTAGTTCCAGGCGGTTATGGCCACTACCTTGCCGGGGCCGCTCACCATAAACTTGCACTCCTCAAACTTGGGCGCGGCAAAGCGCGGGCGCACATTGTTGGAAAACGCGTAGGGCTCGGTTGGGATACCCAGAAAGTTCTTGTCAAGCTTGTCGTTGTTGTTGGTGTCCTGGGTCAGGGCCACGGCCCACTCGCCGGGCGTAAGCTCCACGGGCACCGAAATCTCGGTTTTGCCCTCGGGTTTCACCACCACCCGAAACGCCTGCTGGTCTTTTTGCAAAAACTTGTCGGCGGCGTTGTAAAAATTAAGCTTCACCACCGATTGCGTCGAGGCCAGGGCCGACACCACTACCGTCACGGTTTCGGTGGCTTTGGTGGGCGGCAGCGTGGGCCGAGCGCCCAACGAAAAGCCGCTCAGAACTAGCGCGGCCAATGGCAAAGTCTTCATAAGGAGGCGGCTAAGGGCTGCTGGTTGCTCTGTAAACTTACGGCTGGCCGCAAATCGTTCCTAGCCGGCGCCGGTTACCTTGCAGCCTCCCACCCCACGCTACTCCACCGTATGCAACGCTACTTTCAAGAATTTCAGCGTATTGTTGAGGCCGGCACCTACCACGAGCTGGCCGCCCGGCCGGTGCCCAAGCCCGAATACTTTAATTGGGCTACCGAAATTCTGGAAGGCCTGCACGTGGCCAACCACCCCGACAAGCCCGCCCTGGTGCTGGCCGATGACACGGGAAATCAGCCTATTACCTACGCCGGGCTGGCCGGCCGGGCCAACCAGCTGCTGCACTTTTGGCGCGCCGCCGGGGTGCTGCCGCAGCAGGCCGTGATGCTGATGGTGCCGGTGTGTGCCGAGCTGTGGGCCACCTACGTGGCCGGCATCAAGGGTGGGCAGCTGCTGGTTCCGGCGGCTAGTATCCTCACCGTAAAGGATTTGGAATACCGCTTTGGCCGGCTGCTGCCCGCCGTAGTCATTGCCGACCCGGAGAACGCGGCCAAAATAGACGCCGCCGAGCAGGTCCTGGGTCAGCGCGTCCGGCTCAAGATGCTGGTGGGCGGCCCTGCGGCGCGGCGCCCCGGCTGGGTCGGCTTTGCGGGGCTAGCCGACCTGCCCACCCACGCTGAAGCCGCCACCACCCGCGCCGACGACCCGCTGTTTTTGTTTTTCACTTCGGGCACTACGGGCCTACCCAAAGTAGTGACGCACACGCACTTTTCGTACCCCGTAGGCCACCTCAGCACCGCCGCCTGGGTGGGGCTGCGGCCCACCGACCGGCACTGCAACATTGCGCAGGCCGGCTGGGCCAAGTTTGCCTGGAGCAGCTTTTTTGCGCCCCTCAGCGTGGGCGCCACGCTGGTGGCCTACCAAGGCAGCGGGCGCTTTGCGGCGGGGCCGCTGCTGGCGGCGCTGGCCCGGGAGCGCGTTACCACGTTTTGTGCGCCGCCCACGGTGCTGCGGCTGCTGGTGCTCGAAGACCTGGGGGCGTATAATTTCAGCTTTCGCGAGTGCGTGAGCGCCGGCGAACCACTTAACCCCGAAGTGATTGAGGCCTGGCAGCGCGGCACCGGCCAGCTTATCCGCGACGGCTACGGGCAGTCGGAAAGCACCTGCATGGTGTATAACCTGCCCGGCGATGCGGTGCGCCTGGGCAGCATGGGCCGGCCATCGTTTATGTACGAGGTGGTAATTGCCGACGACGAGGGCCGCGAGCTGCCCGACCTGGCCGAGGGCCACATTGCGGTGCGCACCGGCACCGGGCGGCCCAACGGCTTGTTTACCGGCTACTTCGGCGAGCCCGGGCGGGCAGCCAGCGTGTTTCGCCACGGCCTGTACTACACCGGCGACAAGGCTTACCGCGATGCCGATGGCTACCTCTGGTTTGTGGGCCGCGACGACGACGTGATAAAATCGAGCGACTACCGCGTGGGCCCTTTCGAGGTCGAGAGCGTGCTCGTCGAGCATTCAGCCGTGGTGGAGGCCGCCGTGGTGGGTTCGCCTCACCCCATCAAAGGCCACGAAATCAAGGCGTTCGTTATCCTCTCGCCCGGTACCGTGGCTAGCCCCGCGCTGGCCCGGGAGCTGTTTGCCTACGGCCGCGCCCACTTGGCGCCGTATAAGATGCCGCGCATCCTGGAATTTGTCGAAGAGCTGCCCAAGACTATCAGCGGCAAAATCCGGCGCATCGAGCTGCGCGCCCGCGAGGCGCAGCAGCGGCTAGGGGCAGCCGGCGCGGCCGAGTTCTTTTATGAGAAAGAGGGCGCATAGCTATTGCCGCGCGGCCAGCCCTTCGCAGCAGCAGCGGAAGCTAGCCGAGGTGTTGCGCGCCGGGTCGAGGTGCGGGCCAACAGCGCTGGCCCCCTGGGCTTTGCGCTTGCTGGCCGCGAAGTAGCAGCCGTGCTTCAGCACTTGCCACAGGGTAGCATTGGGCTTGGGCAGCTGGCCGGGGCCGCGGGCTACGCCTCTGAAATGCGCGGGCCAAATGCCCGGACAGGCAGCCATGCTGGCGGCGCGGTCGCCCAGCCACCAGGCTTGCGGCGCCTGCACCGCCACCCGGTTGAGCATGTGGAACAGCGGGCCGGGGCTAGCCGCGGCTTTGGTGAGCAAGCCTGCCCCGGCGGCTTTTTCTTCCACGCCGGCTTTGCGGCGGGCGCAGTTACCGTCGCCATCGAGCAGCACTACTAGGGGCTAGCCCTAAACCACAAGCGCGCCGCCGGCCCGGGGCCGGCAGCGCGCTGAATTTTACTAGTACCTAAGCGGCCCTACGATTTTTTCTCTTTATCAACCGGGAATTTATCGAGAATGTCCTTGGCCGACTTGCTGAATTCGCTGCCCAGGCGGGCGGGGTCATCAACCGGGTCGGCCAGGGAGCCGCGCCACACCAGGTTATTAGTGCGGCGGTCGATGAAGTCAATGATGAGCGTGCCCTCGCGGTATTGCTCGGTGCGCGGCCGGCTGTAGTAGGCCGGCGTGTACCAGTAGCCGTAGTTGATGGGCAGGAAAGCCCCCCGGTAGCCCACGGCGTAGGGGTAGGCGTAGTTAGGGCCGGGATAGGTGTCGTACACCGTGCGCTCGGCCCGCTCCACGTAGGTGTGGGTGGTGATGAGCAGGTCGGGGTTATTGTCTACCTCGCGCAGGCCGCGCTTAGCCATTTCGCTGGCAATGGCCTGCTTGATGCGGTCTTGGGCAATAGGGCTGCGTAGCAGCGGGTTTGGGTCGCCGGGGGCTTTTACCTCCGTATCGGCAAAGTCGAAGGTGCGGTAATTAGCAAAGTTTACATTGGACTGCTGCTCCACGTTCACGGCGGAGGAGCAGGCACTCAGGCCGCCCCCGAGGGCTAGCGCGAGGCCTAAAAGGATTTTTTTCATGGGAAAAGGATAGGTTTGTGAACAGCTAAAAATTTGATTACCTGTTTTAGAGGCAGAAGGTTATATCATTTTCTAACCACTGCGGCAACCGCACTTAGTGAGTTGACCACCAAGAGACTGTTTGTTTCTTGCCCCTGGCACAAGCGCAATGCTCGAAACATTTCACCTAAGCGTTTGATAACCCGGATTATCTGCTGGGCGTATGGTTGAACCAACGCTTACTTAAGCACCCGCTTCTTTGCCTTTGCTCAATGAAAAATTTACAGCACTTACGCATTCCGGCCCTGTTGGTGTCGGGCTTGGCTGTGGTTGTGGTGGCCTGCCAAGGCAACTCGACCAGCCAAACCAGCACCCCCACCACCGCTCACGAGGCCGTGGGTGACACTACTACAACGGGTGCTACGGCCACCAATGCCTCGCTTCGGACGGGCAGCGTGGAGGCCGGGCGTGATGTATATCGCTACGAAACTTTTGGCGACGAGGGCTTCTGGACCGATGCCGTGCGGATGCCTCAAGGCATGAAAGCCGCCAAGCTAACGGTGCTGCAAGCCCTGCAAGCCGGCGTGAGCTTTGACGTAGATGCGATTCCGGCCGACTTGAAAGCCGCGCTGGCCAGCGAGGTTAAAACCGACCTCTCGCCCGCTAAGGCGCCCAAGCTGAACGACCCCGCCACGCTCGACGCGCTGGTGAAGGCCAATGCCGTTATTGGCATGGTGCCCAAGGGTGGCAAGGTGGGCGTGACGTGCGCCTTGTGCCATGCCATTACCGACAAGTCGATGTATGAAGTGACGGGCAAAGGCACCATTGGCAAGCGCATCGACGGGCCCACGCCGCACGGCCTCAATGTGGGTAAGCTGCTGGCTACGGGCGCCAACACCCGGGCGCTATTCACCACAGCGCAGCTGCAAAACCCCGATGGCAGCACCATTGGCCGCGCACCCAAGGGCCTGACGGCCAAATCGACGGAGGCCGAGTTTGACGCTTATTTCAGCAATCCGAAATACTATCCCATCGGTACGTTTGACGACTCGCCCGATGGCAATGGCAACCCGATTCATATCGCGCCTTTTTTCCGCCAGGACCTGGCAGCGCCCTACGGCTCATCGGGCCAGAACAGTGACCTGAACGATTTTAATAATACCGTTTATACCGCGCTGTTTGACCAGACCAACCTGCTTTCGCCGGGGGGCAAGCAGTTTATTCATACCCTGGGCGCCACGGCCGGCGACTCGATGCTGGCGGGCTACCAGCGCGTGCTGGCCACCACCGGCGTCACGGGCTACCCCTACGTGACGGCCCACATGCAGGGCAAGCCCGGCGACCCGCCCACGCCCACCGGCAAGCGCGTAGACGAGCAGAAGCTCCGCGACCTGCAAGCCTATGTGAACAGCCTGCCTGCGCCCCAGGGCCGGGCGGCTAGCCCCGCCCTGGTGGCTAAAGGCCGCGCGCTGTTCGTGTCAGAAAAATGCACGGCCTGCCACAATACCAACCAAGGCGTGGCTGTGCAAAGCAAGCTCGTGCCCATGAACGTTATCTGGCCGGCCTACGCGCCCAAGGTTATTGCCCAGCGCAAGGCCCCGCTCACGCCCATTCAGAATGCGCCCGGCACGTTTGACGATAAGATGATTGTGGTGGACGCCAGCCCGGGCGGCGGCATTCGGGGCAATGCCTTGCCGCTGCTGCTCGACCTGGCCCGCAAGCCGGTGTTTCTGCACGACGACTCGGTGCACAGTCTTGATGAACTGCTAGACCCCAAGCGCGGTAAAACCTCGCCGCACCCCTTCTACGTGGTCACTCCGACCCAGCGCACCGAGCTGGTAGCTTACCTTAAGAGCCTCGATACCAACAGCAAATAAGGAGATAACCGCCACTGTCCCGAAGGTCAGCAACCGACGTTGCTGACCTTTTTGCGTTCTTGGGCCTACCAATACCCAGCCAGGCCGTATTAGGCCCTGGGCCTGGCAGCGTTAGCTTCGCGCTTCCCCACTTTATCCCTATGGAAGGACTTACGAAAATCGCCGACCTCGGCAAGCCTCGCGTTGTGATTGTGGGCGGCGGCTTTGGCGGCCTCCAGCTAGCCAAGTCGCTGGCCGATGCGCCGGTGCAGGTAGTGCTCATCGACAAGCAGAACTACCACGGGTTCTGGCCTTTACTGTACCAGGTAGCCACGGCGGGGCTCAACGCCGACAGCATCGTGTCGCCGTTTCGTAAGATTCTGAACGAGCAGGAAAATTTCTTCTTCCGCATGGCCGAGGTGCTGTGCGTTGACCCAATTGCCAAGGTAGTCGAAACCTCGATAGGCCAGGTGCGCTACGACTACCTGGTGCTGGCCACCGGCACTACCTCCAACTACTTCGGCGACAAGCAGATGGAGAAAAATTCCATCAGCCTCAAGAGCGTTCCCGATGCCATTGAGCTGCGCAATACACTGCTCTCCAACTTCGAGCAGGCGCTGCAAATCGGCGACGTGGTGCAGCTCAACAGTATGCTCGACTTCGTGATTGTGGGCGGCGGCCCCACCGGCGTGGAAATGGCCGGCGCCCTGAGCGAGCTACGCGCCCACGTGTTTCCGCGCGACTACCCCGAGCTGGATTTGAAGCAGATGGATATTCACCTGGTGCAGAGCGGGCCGGTGCTGCTCAAGGGCATGTCGGCCGAGGCTTCGGCGCACGCCCTCAAGTACTTGGAGGAGCTGAACGTGCAGGTGTGGCTCGATAACCGGGTGACTTCTTACGACGGCTACACGGTAACGCTCAAGAGCGGCGAAAACCTGATAGCGCGCACCCTTATTTGGGCGGCGGGCGTAACCGGCGCGCCGGTGCCGGGCCTCGACCCCGCCGCGCTGCTCAAGTCGAACCGCTACCAGGTCAACGAATTCAACCAGGTGGCGGGCTACGACAATGTGTTTGCCATCGGCGACATTGCCCAGATGGCGGCCCAGGGCTACCCCGATGGCCACCCGCAGGTGGCGCAGCCCGCCATTCAGCAGGGCCGGCTGCTGGGCGAGAACTTGCAGCGCCTGCTGCAAAAGCAGCCGCTGCAACCCTTTGTGTATGAAGACAAAGGCACCATGGCAACCATTGGCCGGCACCGGGCGGTGGGCGATATTCAGCTCTTTGGCAAGCAGTACCACATCACGGGTTGGCTAGGGTGGCTGGGCTGGAGCCTGGTGCACGTGCTGGCCCTGGTGAGCTTCCGCAACCGCATTGCCGTGTTCATTGCCTGGGCCTGGAACTACATTACCCAAGATAAGGGGATGCGCTACATCATTGGCAAGGCCAAGGCGCCGCTTAAGGAGAAAGAGCTGGAAGTCAAGCCTATCATCTGACGCCAGCCCTGCTTTATGGCCAACCTCTCGGGTACGCTTTCCATTCTGTCGGCCATGTTTACGCCGGCCATCCTGGTGTCGGCGTGCGGCTCGCTTATTCTTACCACTTCGCAGCGGCTCAGCCGCAGCCTCGACCGCCAGCGCGAGGTGGCCCAGCTGCTGCGCCAAAACCAGCAGCAGGCCACCACCTCCACGCCCGACCCGGCCGAGCACGGCCACCTTACGCAGCAGCTCCTGTTTGCCATTCGGCGGGCGCGGCTGCTGCAACGGGCCATGACCAGTCTGCACCTCACGCTCAGCATTTTTATTGGCAGCATCCTGGCCATTGGCGTGTTTGAGCTTACCAACATCTCGCGGGCCTGGATTATCGCCGCCCTCAGCGTGCTAGGGGCGCTTTTGCTGCTATACGGCAGCGTGCTGCTCATCCGCGAGTCGAACCTGGCCCACGCCGACGTGGCCGAGGAAACGGCCTACCTCACGCGCTTTACCCTAGCCGACCAGGAGCGCGCCGCTGCGAAATAGCGCGGGCCCGGGCGGCCGCTACAGCCGCACGTTGAAGGCCAGCGGCTGCACCACCCATGCCTGCTGGTAGCTGCTGTAAGCCACCCGCACCCCCGCCTCCAGGGGCGTGCGCAGGTGAAAAACGTTGAACAAGGCCATGAAATCGGCCCCGTAGTTTTGGTAATCCTGGTAAACCCGTGTGGCCACTAGCTGGCCCGTGGTAGTGCGCAGGTTGACGAGGCTGCTGCCCCGGGCAAAATCGCCGAAGGCAGTAGCCCGCAGCCGCTGCACGTACAGCACGCGCCCCACCGACCAGTGCACGAAGGCCAGCGGCAGGCTGTAATCGACACTGCCCACGGCTAGCCGGTCAAAGCTCACGTAGCTCGTTTCGGCCCTGGGAAAGGAGATGGCGGCGGTAAAACTGTACTGCTGCTGCTGCTGATACTGGAAGCCGCCGCGCAGCCGCACCGCGTGGTGCCTGGCCAGCCCCGGCAGGTACACGCCTGCCTGCACCCCCACCTGGCTAGCCTGCAAGGCCGTGCCAAAGGGCGTAGTGCGATACGTAGCCAGCAGCGTGGCGCCGCCGCGCGGTGCCACATCGCGGGCACTCTGCTTGAGCTGGCTGGCGTAGGCCAGCGAGGTTTGCACGGCGTGCAGCGGCGTGTTGGGCCCCACTTCGGAAAGGCTGCGCAGCGTAGCCGAGTAGTTATACACCCGCTCGTGCAGGTAGTAGGCCCCCAGCGTGAGGGCCTGCAAGTACTTGGAGCGCGTGAGCACCAGCGGCAGGCGTACGCCGGCCAGCAGGCGGGCATACTGCCACTGCGTGCCGCGCAGGCTGTCGAGCGGCGCGGCGCGGTCGAAGTAGCGCGTGGCGTTGCGCCCGCCGTAGGTAGCTTCCACGTCGAGCACCGGGTAGCGGCCCTGGTAGCTGAGGGCGCCGGTAGCGGCCAGCGTGCGCTCGGTCTGGTCGTAGCTCAGGCCCGCGAAAAGCTGGGTCGTACTCAAAAAATCCTGCGAGCGCAGGCCCACGCTCACGGCGTTGCCGCTCGGGCTCTGCACCACCCCGTAGCTGAACACCCGGAAGGCGTGGGCCAGCGGCCGGTAGCGCCGCACCCCGTAGCGCGGCCCGCTCGAATCGGGCGAGGCCAGCAGCGCCGCAATGCGCGCCGCGGCCGGCTCGCCGGCCGCCAGCGCCGCCACGAAGGGCGCGGGCGCATCGTCGAGCGCGGGCTGGGGCAGGGCTAGCCAGGTGCTGGGGTCCAGGGGCATTTCGACCACGCGGGCGCCGGTGGCGCGGTAGTCGTGCAGGGCCAGGTGGCGGCCATCGGGGGCCACGGCCGCGTGGTAGGCGCCAAAGGGCCGGTTCGTTACTTGGTAAGTCTGGTGCGTGCTGTACTTGACGGCGTAGATATTATCCACGCCCGACTGCGGCGAATTGTACAGCACGTACTCGCCCCACAGCTGCGGGTTGGCCAGGTTCACGTTGGCTACCGGCAATATATTGACCTCCAGCCCGCTCGTGGGCTCGATGAGCTGCAGGGTCTTGCCCGCCGCGCTCAGGGCTACCGCCACAATGGCCTGGCTGCTCGGCGACCAGCGCGGCTGCTGGTAAAAGTCGTTGTGCGGGTTGGGCAGCGTGCGCACCACCGCGCCGGTAGCGGCGTCGAGTATCACCAGCGCGTGGTGGTAGGCCTCGTCGGTGCGCACGGCCACAATGAGTTCGCCATTGGGCGAAAGCGCGGCGGCCGCGTAGCGCTGCCCCCGGCCCAGGCGCGTGAGCCGGCCGGTCTTCAAATCCAGCACCTTCAGCTCGGAGTAGATGCGCTGGCCCCAGCGCGGGTCTTGCCGAAACTCGGGCCACACTACCTTGCCCCCGCCCACCGACAGCATTTCCGGAATATTCTGCTGGCCCAGCGTAAACACCCGCTCTTCGCGCCCGTGCCGGCCTAGCAGCACCAGTTGCGCAATATCGCCGAGGCCGCTTTTGAGGGCCAGCACCGTGCTGTCGCTCACATACTGCGGGTATTGATACTGCGTAAACACCCGTGGGGGCGCCTGCCCGGCCAGCTCGCGCACCGGCGTGGGGGCGGGCCGGGCGGCCGCCTGCGCCCGCCAGGTCGAGTCCAGCTCGCGCATGGTGCGGGCATAGAGGTCCTCTACGCGCAGGCCGGTGGTGCGGCGCAGGCCGTTGGAAAACGAGAAGGGGTAGAACGGAAAGCGGTAATACTCATCCAGCGCCCGGCGCCACACGTCGGGGCCGTAGTGCGCTTTGGCATAAGAAGTTAAATAATAGCCCAGCACGTACCAGTTGGGTACGTTGTCGCGTAGCGAGCCGTTCACCGCCTTTTGGTAAGTATAGCGACGCCCTTCGAGCAAATTGGCCCGCAGGCCCACGCCGAAGTACGGAATGCGCCCGCGCCCGCTGCGCGTGAGGGCCGTTTCGGTGCCCACCGCGTCGCCCTCAAAAAACCACTGCGGCACGCCCACCGCCGCCACCCCTAGCCCGCCGTCGCCCAGGAGTGGCACCACCACCCGCCCAAATCCCTGCCGCGCCTTATCGAACTGGTTAACGTGCCGAAACTCGTGCACCACCAGCCCATCGAGCCAGTCCACGGTGCCCAGCCCCTGGCCCTGGTCGGGGGTGGTAAAAAACTCGGCGTGGCGCGGCAAAAACGTTACGAAGCCGTTGCTCACGGTGGTTTGGTTTTGCATCACCACCGCAATGGGCCGGGCCTGCACCCCTAGCGTGGCGCCGTCGGGGCCGTGCACGGCCTCCAGGCGGCCAGCGGTGCGCCGGGCCGCCGTGTCGAGCCCTTTTGGATACAGCACCCGGAAGTGCGGGCTGCGGATTTCCTGCCAGCGCAGGTCGGGCGGGTTTTGGCTGAGAATGGGTAGGCTTTGGGCCCCGGCCGGGCCGCCGGAGAGCAGCGCCAGCCCTAGCGCGGCAAGCAGTTTTCGCATGAGGCAAGTTACTGCCTCAGCTGCGAGTTAATTCGAATGATGTTGGTACATGATTTAAGAAAATTGCCGCTATATTTGCCGCACGTTTCACCCTTTTTCTTTCCAAGCATGGCCACTACCAAATGGGTTCTCGACCCGATGCATTCCGAAGTGCAGTTTAAAATCAAGCACTTGGTTATCTCAACCGTAACCGGCTCGTTCAAAAAGTTTGCGGGCACTGCCCAAACCGAAGGCGATGACTTCGACAACGGCCAGGTGGAATTTTCACTTGAGGTAGACAGCATCGATACCAACCAGGAGCAGCGCGATGCGCACCTTAAGGCCGAAGACTTCTTCAACGCCGCGCAATACCCGCAAATTAAATTCCAGTCCACCTCCTTCACGAAGGCGGGTGGCAGCGATTATAAGCTCACCGGCGACCTCACCATCAGGGACGTGACCAAGCCCGTAACCCTCGAGGTAGAGTACGGTGGCACGGCCGTAGACTTCTACGGCAACACCAAGGCCGGCTTTGAGGTAACGGGCAAAATCAACCGCAAAGACTATGGCCTGAGCTGGGGCGGCATCACCGAGGCCGGCGCCATCGTGCTCGGCGACGATGTGAGGCTGCTTATCAACGTACAGTTTGCCAAGCAGGCGGCGGCGTAACCGCTCAGGAGCGTACCAAAAAATAACGCCAGGCTTCGCGAAGCCTGGCGTTATTTTTTGTTTTAGCCAACCTGTTCTACGCCGTGCGCTTCAGGCCGATGATGCCGACCAGGATGCAGCCGATGTAAAAGACGTGCACCCACTGAAAAGCCTCTTTCAGCACCAGCGTATCCACGATTTTGATGCCGACCAGGGCAATGCCCATCCAGATGGCGAAGGCCGTGGAAGCGGGAATGACGTTGAGCGCCTTGGAGAAGAAAAACACGTTGGCCACCCCAAAACCTACGTACCCGATGGCCGGCAGCAGCGTGAGCACGCCCGTGGCCGAAGAGAAAAAGTGTGACCAGTCGATGGCCTTTATCTTGGCCACGCTCGTGTATTTGAGGCTATAGTTCCAGCATACTTCCATCACGGAAGCGAGGAAAAGAAAAAGCCAGGCGGGGTTAAAGCTTAGTGTCAAGATGCGGCGGTTACGGCGGGGCGGGAAGATTCAGAGGCAACGGCGGGTTCGGCCGTGGGGTTGCCGCCGGGGCGGGGGGCAGGCACGGTTTCGTGCACGTCTTCGGGCACTTCCCAGCCTTGCAAAACTTTGGCAGCGGGCACGCGCTGGCCTAGCCAGCCCAGCACCCGCCAGCGCACGCCGTGGTAGGTGCGGAAGGCCGCCGAGCGCTCGGCCAGGGCCTTCTCATCGAAGCGCACCACCGAGAAGGCGTGCTGCGCAAAATAGTCTTTCGGGAAAGCGTAGGGCAGGCCCCAGCGCTGCGGCTTGCGGTTTTCGGGTAAAAAGGCGGTACCAAAGAGCCAGTCCCAGACCGCAAATTTGGTCGAGAAGTTAGCGTAGTACACCTCCTCGTGGTCGGCGTGGTGCCAGAGGTGCATTTCGGGGCCATTGATAAAATATTGCAGCTTACCCGATTTCACGTCGATGTTGGCGTGAATGTACATGCCCCACACGGCATCAATCAGCGCCTTGATGGGCACCACTACGGGGTTGGCCCCTAGCAGCACGATAGGCGCAAACTCGATGGTTTGGTTGATAATAATCTCGACGATGTGCGAGCGCGAGCCGGCCAGCCAGTCCACCTGCTTGCCCGAGTGGTGCGCCTCGTGGGTGCGCCAAAAGAAGGCGCTGCTGTGCTGAAAGCGGTGAAACCAGTAGATGTAAAAGTCGTGGGTAACGACAAAAAACGCGACCTGCGCCACCACCGGCCAGCTATCCATGATGTGGAACTGAGCCCCGAAGTGCTTGGCCAGCGGCGCGATAAGGAACCCAAAAATCAGGATTTGCAGAAAGTAGCTCTGCACCAGCGTGTACCAGAACAAATCCACAAACAGCCCTTCGCGGAAAAAAGGCAGGCCCTTGCGGTACGGCATCCTGCGCTCGAGCACCAGCAGCACCACCACCGCCAGCAGCAGGATGGGCGTGGTTATCATGGTAGTGCGGCCCACGGCGTTGAGGCTGTGGTAGAACTGGCTTATCGACTCTAGCATAGCGTATTCGATGACTTGATAACTCCGCCCTTAACTGCCTGGCGCGGCCGAATGTTCGCTTTTCAGCAAAAAGGCTAGGGTTTCGAGTTGGTTAAAAATACACAACGTCCGTCATGCTGAGCTTGCCGAAGCATCTTGGTCGCACCGTTGGAATTAGTACCCCTAGCGGTTTGGGCAAGATGCTTCGGCAAGCTCAGCATAACGGACGTTGTTGAATGTGGCTTAAGAAGAGCGCTTGATAAATGCGCTTCCTTACGCGGCCGTTACCTCGCGGCGCAGGCGGCGCAGGGGCTCTTTCTCGCTCTCGTACACCACCTTCACGCCGTCGCCGAGGCCCGCCTCGGTGTCGCGGATGTCGCGCACCATCTTGGCCAGGCCACCCGGCTCCACGCTGGCGGCGTGGTCGGAGCCCCACATGGCGCGGTCGAGGGTGAAGTGCCGCTCGACGAACGTAGCGCCCAGGGCCACGGCCGTAACGGTGGTGCTCAGGCCGGTTTCGTGGCCCGAGTAGCCGATGGGCGTGCCGGGAAACTGCGCCTGCAAGGTCTGAATCATGCGCAGGTTCAGCTCCTGCGGCGGGCAGGGATAGGCCGAGGTCGAGTGCGCAATCATCAGGTTATCAAGACCTACGTAGGCTACGGCGTCGGTGATTTCCTGTTGGGTGCTCATGCCGGTGCTCAGCATGAGGGGGCGGCCGGTGGCGCGCACGCGGTCGAGCAGGGGCTTGTCGGTGAGCGAAGCGCTGGCCATTTTATAGAGCACGGGCTGAAACTGCTCCATGAAATCAACCGAGGGCTCATCCCAGCACGAGGCAAACCAATCGATGCCCTTCGCCTTGCAGTAGTCGTCGATGGCGGTGTATTCGGCCAGGCCAAACTCCGTTTTGCGCTTGTAGTCGATGTAGCTCATGCGGCCCCAGGGGGTGTCGCGCATTTTTTCCCACTGGTCCTTGGGCACGCACAGCTCGGGCGTGCGCTTCTGAAACTTCACGGCGTCGGCGCCGGCCGTCACGGCCGCGTCGATGAGCTGCTTGGCCAGGTCGAGCGAGCCGTTGTGGTTGATGCCGATTTCGGCAATGATGTAGCACGGCTGGCCGGGGCCAATGGCGCGGTTTTTCTTGATTTGAACTACAGACATAGTAGAGTGGTGGGCAAAAAATAAAAGCCGAAAAAGAACGAAAAGCAACCTAACAGCGCAGCCAGCGGGGAGTTTGGGCTACCCTGCCGCCAACTGACGCAAGCAACGCGATTTTATTTTACGCTGGCCCTACTCCGAGCCGTGGTTGGGCACCGGCGCCCCGCCCTGGCAGCTGATAATCAGCTCGGCCAGCTCGCGGAAGGCGCCGTGGCCGCCGCGGGCCCGGCAGCGGTAATCGGCCGCGTTGCGGGCAAATACCGTAGCATCGCCGGGGCAGGCGGCTAGCCCCACCAGCCCCAGAATAGCTACGTCATTGGTATCATCGCCAATAAAAGCCACCTGCTCGGCCGTGAGGCCGGTGCGCGTCAGAATTTCCAGCAGCAACGGCGCCTTGTCTTTGATACCCAGATGCAGCTCGGTGATTTTGAGCTTCTCGGCGCGCTTGCTGACGGAGGGCGAGCGCTCACCCGTCACGATGCCCGTTTCGACGCCCACGGCGCGCAGGCGCTCCACGCCCATGCCATCGCGGATGTTGAAGCGCTTGAGCACCTCGCCGCTTTCGCCGTAGTACACGCCCCCATCGGTAAGAACGCCGTCGCAGTCGGTCAGAACGAGCTTAATGCGGCTGGCTTTGGCGGCGAGGTCAACGTGCTTCATGTAAGGGTTGGGTGAAATTCTATCCGAAATTAATACAGAACGGCTAGTAGCGCGGGCGCGGCTCCTTTGGGCAGGACGACAGCCGCACATTACCACGCGCAGGCCTGCCGCCGCCGCGCTACTAGTTCGCTGGCTCAGATGGCCGTCCAGCCGCCGTCTACCACGAGGTTGGCCCCCGTCATGTAGGCCGAGGCATCGGAGGCTAGGAACACCACGGCGCCCTGGTAGTCGGTGGGCGCGGCCATGCGGCCCAGCGGCGTTTTTGCGCTGTATTGCTTCACGAAGAAGGCGTCCTGGCTGTTCTCTACGCCGCCCGGCGAGAGCGTATTCACGCGCACCCCCTTGGCGCCCCAGTAGGCAGCCAGGTAGCGGGTAAAGTTCACCACTGCCCCTTTGGTCATCGGGTAAGACGGTGACTTATAAAAGGTTTGCTCGCCAGCCTCGTTGCGGTAAATGCTCTGGTCGGGCCCCACGATGCCGTAGGTGCTGGCCACGTTGATGATGGAGCCGCTGCCCTGCTCGGCCATTGGCGTGCCAAAAACCTGCGCCGCCAGGAAAATGCCGGTCACGTTCACTTCCAGCACTTTATGAAACGTAGCCAGCGGAAAGTTCTCAAACTTGCTGAGGTCGGCCGCCAGCGCCGGGTTCTCAAACATGTCGTTGATGGCGGCATTGTTCACCAGCACATCGATGTGCCCGAAATGCGCGATGATGGTATCGCGCGCAGCAGCCAGCGACTCGGGCGAGGTTACATCGACGGCCAGCGGCAGGTGCACCGCGCCGGGCAGGCTAGCCGCTACCTCGCGGGCTTTGTCGAGGTCGAGGTCAGCCACGACCACGTGGGCGCCGGCCAGGGCCAGCGCCTCGCAGTGCTTCTGGCCAATGAGGCCGCAGGCACCCGTGACGATGGCCGTTTTGTTGGTTAAATCGAAGAAGTTCATACGTTCAGCCCCACCCCCGGTCCCTCCCCTGCGGGAGAGGGGAGCCACGGCGGCGCAAGCGCTGGTTTGCTAAGCTAGTTCAATGATATAAGTCCTCCGGCACCCCTCCCCCGCAGGGGAGGGACCGGGGGTGGGGCATGCTACTTTGCCTTCACCGGCGCGGCATTGGTCACCTTGCGGAACACGGCTTCTACCGGCTCGCCTTCGAGGCGGCTAGCCACGTCGCCTTTGTCGATGGCGTCTTTCAGCATCGGCAGCACGGCTTCGTAGGCGGCCAGGGTTTTGGCTACGTCTTCGTCGGTGTGCGAGAAGCTCATGTTGTGGAAGCCGCCCCACAGAATGCCCTGCTTGAACAGTTCCTGCTGCACGAAGGCCTTTACTTCCAGCGGGTTGCCGGCGCTGGGGTCAAAGGTCACAATGCTGCGGCAGTCGTAGCCGTAGCACTTGGTATAGCTGCTCAGGCCGAGGTCGGCGGCTATTTTATTGTAGCCTTCCTTCAGCTTGTTGCCCTGGCTAGCCAGGAAAGCGGGCACGTTTTTCTCGCGCATCTCGCTGATGGTGGCGATGGTAGCCGCCAGGCTCAGCGCTTCGCCGCCGAAAGTGGTGAAGAAAAATACGTCCTGCTCAAACAGTTGCAGCACGTCTTTGCGGCCGGTCAGCAGGGCGATGGGCATACCATTAGCGCAGGCTTTCGAGTACACGGCCAGGTCGGGCGTGATGCCGAAATACTCCTGCGCACCGCCGATGGCGATGCGGAAGCCGGTCCACATCTCGTCAAAAATCAGCAGCGTGCCGTTCTCCTTGCAGAGGCGGGCTACTTCGTGCAGGAAATTATCCTTGGGCGCGTCAAAAATGAACGGCTCCAGAATAACGCAGGCCACGTCGGGCGTCAGCAATTCCTTGAACGAGTCGAGGTTGTTGTACTCAAACGCGCTTACCAAGTCCTTACTCTCCTGCGGAATACCCTTGTCGCGGCTCGTGGTGCCGATGTACCAGTCGTGCCAGCCGTGGTAGCCGCAGCACAGCACGTCCTTGCGGCCGGTGAAGGCGCGCGACACACGCACCGCCGCCGAGCACACATCGGCGCCGGTTTTGGAGATGCGAATGCTCTCGGCGTTCGGAATAATCTCGTGAATCAGCTCCGCTACCTCTACTTCCAGCTCGTGCATCATCGAAAACGTAATGCCGTCTTCGAGCTGCGCCTTAATAGCCTCGTCTACGCGGGGGTAGGCGTAGCCCAGGCTCAGCGGGCCGATACCCATCTGATAGTCAATGTACTCGTTGCCATCGACATCCCACACGTGCGCGCCCTTGCCGCGCTTCACGTACTTGGGGCTGGCGCCTTTGGTGTACTGGCCCGGCCCCTTGGCGAGGGTTTGGGTAACCGGGGTCATGATTTTCTGCGCCCGGGCGTAGAGGTCGTCGGATTTAGGGAATTTCATAAGATGGGCTTGAGACAAAAAGAAACGTCAAATAAGAACGTCATGCAGAGCGCAGCGAAGCATCTCGCTCGAATCGGTAGGTTACCAACCCGACGGCGCGAGCGAGATGCTTCGCTGCGCTCTGCATGACGGACGGTGGCACAGCAGCTTACTCGGCAAATTCGTTTTCGACCACCTTGGTTTTGGCGCCGAAAGTGTGGGCGCCATCGCCCAGGCGCTCGCCGATGCGGCGGGCAATGTGCTGGCCGGTAAAGCCTTCGTATTCGAGCACTTCGCTCAGCAGGCCGGGCTTGTACCAGCGCTCTTTGAGGGCTAGCGGCAGCACTTTGGCCGTCAGCTCGTGCTCTAGCAGCAGCTCGGCCAGGATGGAGTAGAGGCCGCCGGTCTGGAAGTGGTCTTCCAGCGTTACTACAAGGCTGCCGCCACGCACCACGTTCAGCACGGCGTCAGTGTCTAAAGGCTTGAGGCTGCGCAGATTCACGAGGCCCACCGAGTAGCCGGCCTCAGTCAGCAAGTCCTTGGCGATGAGCGCTTGCTCGAAGAGCATGCCGTAGGTGAGGATGGTAATGTCCTTGCCTTCGCTCACGATTTCGGCCTTGCCCAGCACGAAGGGCTCGTGCTGGTAGGTGCCGGGCCGGGTGTTCACACGCAGGTAGGCGGGGTCGGGCGAGGCCCAGATGGCGGGCAGCATGGCGAGCATATCAGCCTCGTCGGCGGGCGCGAAAACCGTCATGCCGGGAATGCCGCGCATGAGCGATACGTCCTCGATAGCCTGGTGGGTGGGGCCGTTGCCATCGGACAGGAAACCGGGCACGAAGGCGCTGATTTTCACCGGCAAATGCGGAATACCCACGTCGGTGCGGATAAACTCGAACGCCCGCAGCGTGAGAAAGGTCGCCAGCGCGTGCACCACCGGCACGCGGCCCCGCAGGGCTAGCCCGGCGGCGGCCCCAATCAGGGTTTGCTCCGTGATGCCGGTATCGATGAAGCGGGCGCCCAACGGGCCAGGCAGGTTGCGGATAAGGGCGCGGTTTTCGGCCGTCATCACCAGCAGGCGCTCGTCGGCCAGGGCGGTTTCGTGGATAAGCTGCTCGTAATTCATCTTGCTAATTATCTAACGGTCAGGGTTTCGCTCGTGAGCTTGGTGGCTTCCTGGCTGTGCAGCTCTTTGAGGAGCGAGGTAATTTCCTCGCTGCTGAAGTTGCAGAACCAGCGGTCGGCGCGGCGCTCGATGCTGGGCAGGCCCCGGCCGCGCACCGTGTCGCAGATGATAACCGACGGCTTATCCTCGCTGAACGGCAGCGCGGTAAAGGCCTCTTCCAGCGCCGCAAAGTCGTGGCCATCAATGCGCTTCACTACCGCGCCGAAAGCCTCGAATTTCGGAGCTAGCGGCTCCAGCGGAATCAGCTCCTCGGTAGCGATATTGGCCTGGAAGTGGTTGCGGTCCACCACGATAGTCAGGTTATTCATCTTTTTGGCGCTGGCCACCAGCACGGCCTCCCAGCAGGTGCCCTCGTTCAGCTCGCCGTCGCCGGTGATGACGATAACGTGCTGGCTTTGGCCGCGCAGCTTGGCATCCATGGCCACGCCCAGCGCCACGCTCGGCAGGTGCCCTAGCGAGCCCGAGTGAAACTCGACGCCCGGCACGCTGCGGTTGGGGTGCCAGTAGATGCTGTCGTTCGATTTCAGGTGGTTGGCCAGCCGCTCCTTGGGCATAAAGCCCAGCTCGGCAAACGTGCCGTAGAGGGCGGGCACGTCGTGGCCTTTGCTCAGGAAGAGGTAGTCGCGCTCGGGGTCCGTCAGGTTGCCCGGGTTCACGTTGAGGAAGTCGGCGTAGAGATACACCAACAGGTCGGCGCAGCTCAGCGAGGCGCCCGTGAAGCAGCCGCCATCGGTGCTGAGGCGAACGATGTGCTCGCGCACGCGCAGGGCAAGCTCGGAGAGCGCTTGTTTTTTTTCGGAAGTCATAGAAACAGAAACGTCAAATCAAAATTGTTGTCATGCTAAATGCAGTGAAGCATCTGCTCGAACCGTTGGGCTACTGTCCTAGCACTGCGAGCAAGATGCTTCACTGGGGTCAGCACGACGTTCTTACTGCCTGCATTATAAGTGCTTTGTATTGCCCGCGTCCACGGTTTTAAGCTCATCTAAGTGGTTGCGGTACCAGTTCACGCCGGCCAGGTCGGCATTTAAGGCGTAAATGTCCGGCCTTTGTTTTAATAAAGTCAGAATATCAGCTAGCCCGAAGCTGGGGTTGGCGGGGTAAAGCGCTTCGTACACGGCTTTTATAAAATCGTAGTCGGCCGGGTAGTCAATGGTGAAGCGGTGCGACATCGAGTAGTCGAGGCCCGTTTCCCAGGCCACGTTGGCAAGCCGGAAGCGCTCGGGGTTTTCCCAGAAGAAGGGCGTGGTGTGCTCGCGCTCCAGCGGGCGCCGGGCCTCGCGCCAGGCCGTTTCGAGGGCAGCCAGGGTCATCACCTCCACATCGTTGCCATCGGGATAGGTGGCGGGGTGCAGGTTGCTCACGAAGTCGTACTGGCCCCTGGTGGCCTCATACACCCCGAGCACCTTGTCGATGATGGCCGGGTCGATGAGCGGGCAGTCGCTGGGTATTTTCACCACGGCCTCCGTCTCACCAAAGTGCTGCGCCGCCTGGTAGTGGCGGTCGAGCAGGTCGAGGGCATTGCCCCGAAACACGTCGATGCTATACTTTTGGCACAGCTCGGCCAGCGCGTCGTCGCCGGGGTCGGTAGTAGTGATGACGGCCACGCGGCCCGCCCGGCTGGCCTGCTGCACCCGCTCGACCTGCCGCACCAGCAGCGGCCGGCCCACCAGGTCGAGGCTTACTTTATCGGGAAGGCGCGACGAGCCCCGCCGGGCCTGAATGAGGGTGAGCATTGCTTAAAGTATAAAACGTAACAAAATTGGCACAAAGTGTAACGCTGGCGGCCCAATAGTTCCTTATTCAGGGCTAGCGGGCTGTTTCGGCCATTGAGGCCGGCGCGGGCTGGGGTGCCGCAGGCTTGTACTGCCTGAGGAAGGCCGGCCCGGTACCCTGGAAGCGCCCAAACTGCCGGCAAATGTCGGCAATGCGCTGGGCGCTGGTGCCGCCGTTCTGGATGGGCAGCTTGCGCTTGAGGTCCTCAACGTCGAAGTAAGAGTGCACCGGAATACCGAGCGCCAAGCCCACGTAAGCTACGGTGCTGTACTGGGTTATCAACTCCACCGAGTTGGCTATCATCTCTTCAGTATTGCCGCTGGTGTAGATGAGCGTGCCGGGCGGCGCGTATTTTTTGACCTCGGCGGTGGCGCGGTCCATCTCCTCGTTGGGGTGAAACTTGAAAATCATGGGCCGGCCGGCGGCAATGCGCGTGGCGGCGCGAATGAATTTCTTGCGGTTGTCGGGCCGGAAGGTTTCGCGCATATCGGTAGTAGCTACGAGTACATAGCCGCGGTGCGGAAAGCTGTTGCTGCGCAGCTTCTCCACGTCGTCGAAGTTGGGGATACCCGTTACGACCAGCTTGCCGGGGTCCACGCCAATCATTTTGAAGTGCTCGGCGTAGCCCGGAGAGGCCACGCAGTAGACGTCGCAGCAATTGTTCATGCCATTGAGCGAGGTGCCGATGGCCAGAATGGGAAAGCTCGTGAAGCGCTTCACTAGGCGTGCCCACAGGTGCATAGGGTCGGTCATGCCCTCCTGCACAAACACCGACTTGGTGCGCCTGAGCAGCGGCCACGGCACCACAATGTCGGAGCAGCACACCACCAGGTCGTACTCGAGGCCCAGCTCGCGGTTTTCGAAGTCGCGGCGCAGCTGGTGCTGCGCAATGTAGCGGTCGGCTTTTTCCTTTACCAAGCCCTGCACAATGGTCTTGTCGAGGATATTGTTGCGCAGCAGCCACTCGTAGAAGCCGCGCATCCAGCCGTCGTAGTAAAGCTGGCTGAAGTAGGGTTCGTACTCATCTTCCAAAAGCTGCGCCACACGGTGCATCTGGGTGGTTTGGTTGGGCGAGCCGATGAGGTACAGCGCTTTTTTCACAAGCAACAAAGTAGGTATGCCTACAAAAATACAACGCCGCGTTACTAGCTCGCGGCACCGCCCGCCGCCCGCCATGCAGCTATCAGCCACCTTTTTCTACTTTCAGGTTTTGCTTCCGGCCTTTACCCGCCCGCCATGCGCCTGCTTGCCTTGTTTTTTGCCCTAGCTGCTGCCTGCCGAGCCTTGGTGGCACCGGCCCAAACGCCCGCTCCCTGGGTGCCCGACCTGGGTAATGGCCGCTATAAAAACCCAGTGCTCTACGCCGACTACTCTGACCCCGACGTGGTGCGCGTAGGCGCCGACTACTACCTCACCTCGTCGAGCTTCAATATGGCGCCGGGGCTGCCCATTCTGCATTCTAAAGACCTCGTTAACTGGACGATAATCGGCCACGCGCTGCCCGTGCAGCCGCCGCGCGACCGCTACGCCCACGTGCAGCCCGGCAACGGCGTGTGGGCCCCGGCGCTGCGCTACCACCAGGGCAAATTTTACCTCTACTACCCCGACCCCGACCTAGGTATTTTCGTGACCACGGCCCCAAACCCCGCCGGCCCTTGGAGCGCGCCGGTGTGCGTGAAGGCGGCCAAGGGCTGGATTGACCCCTGCCCCTTCTGGGATGAGGACGGCCGCGCCTACCTCGTGCACGCTTTTGCGGGCAGCCGGGCAGGCATCAAGAGCGTGCTTCACGTGAGCGAAATGACGCCCGACGGGCTAGGCCTGCTCGGAGAAGACAAGCTGGTTTTTGATGGGCATAAAGACCACCCCACCATCGAGGGACCGAAGCTTTACAAGCGCCACGGCTACTACTACATTTTTGCGCCGGGCGGCGGCGTGAAAACCGGCTGGCAGGTGGCCTTGCGCAGCAAGCAGGTGTTCGGGCCTTACGAAGACAAAGTCGTCATGGCTCAGGGAAAAAGCCCCGTCAATGGCCCGCACCAAGGCGCGTGGGTCGATACGCCCGATGGCAGGCAGGATTGGTTTCTGCACTTTCAGGACCAGGGCGCCTACGGCCGGGTAGTGCACCTGCAACCGATGGTTTGGCAAAACGACTGGCCCATTATCGGCCTCGACCCCGACGGCGACGGCACCGGCGAGCCCGTGCCCGGCTACCGCAAGCCGGCCGTGCCCGGCAAGGTGCCCCTGGCCGTGCCGGCCACCTCTGATGAATTTGCCAGCGGCCGGCCCGGCCTGCAATGGCAGTGGCAGGCCAACCCGCAGCCGCAGTGGCTGGCCGGGTTGCCGGCCGCCGCGCCCGGCCAGCTAGCCCTGGCGGCCGGGCCCGCCCCGGCCGAAGCCCCAAATCTCTACCTCGTGCCCAGCCTGCTGCTGCAAAAGCTGCCCGCCGAGCGGTTCACGGCCACCGCCAAGCTTACGCTGCAAGGCCTGGCTACCGGCGACCGCGCCGGCCTGGTAGTGCTGGGCCTGGACTACGCCACCCTCAGCCTCACGCGCCAGCCCGACGGCTGGCTGGCCCTCAGCCAAACCACCTGCCTCCAGGCCGACAAGGGCGCGGCCGAAACCACTGCGGCCACCGCGCCGCCCCTGGCCGCCGGCCAGCCGCTCTACCTGCGCG
Organism: Hymenobacter cheonanensis; assembly: GCF_030581075.1. Taxonomy (GTDB): domain Bacteria; phylum Bacteroidota; class Bacteroidia; order Cytophagales; family Hymenobacteraceae; genus Hymenobacter. The sequence goes on along the minus strand of NZ_JAUQSW010000005.1, from coordinate 173,581 downwards.
TGGCGGTGCGGGCCGGGGCACGCTGCCAGTTCAGCTACAGCCTCGATGGCCGGCAATTCACTTTGCTCGGCCCCGAGTTCACGGCCCGGGAGGGGCGCTGGGTGGGCGCCAAGCTGGGGCTCTTCTGCCTGAGCACCATGACCGATGGGGCGCCAGGCTACGCCGCCATCGACTGGTGGCACGTGGCGCCGTAGGGTTGATTTTCAATCGTGCAATCGTTTGCATAGGTATGCAAGCTGATATTTGCCCTACTTTCGTTTTCCATTCGTTTTTTCCCGCCCTATGCACCAGCTGGCTACGCTAGACTACATAGTCTTTTTTGTTTACTTTTTAATCGTCGCCGGCTACGGCCTCTGGATTTATAACCGCAAAACGGGCCACGATGGCACCGTGGAGGGCGATTCGAAAGACTACTTCCTGGCCGAGGGCTCGCTCACGTGGTGGGCCATCGGCTCGTCGCTGATTGCCAGCAACATCTCGGCCGAGCAATTTGTGGGCATGTCTGGCTCGGGCTTCAAGATGGGGCTAGCCATCGCCACCTACGAGTGGATGGCCTCCATCACGCTCATCATCGTGGCGGTGTTCTTCATTCCGGTGTATCTCAAAAACCGGATTTTCACCATGCCGCAGTTTCTGCACCAGCGCTACAACGGCACGGTGGCCATGATTATGGCCATTTTCTGGCTCTTGCTCTACGTGGTGGTAAACCTGACGTCGATTCTCTACCTCGGCGCCATTGCCGTGAGCAGCATCGCCGGCCTGAACCTGAACTTCTGCATGTACGCGCTGGCCATCTTCGCCGTGATTATTACGCTGGGCGGCATGAAAGTAATTGGTTTTACGGACGTTATCCAGGTGTTCTTCCTCATCCTGGGCGGGCTGGCCACTACCTACCTGGCCCTGACCCTAGTGGCCGAGCACAACGGCACCACGGGCATCCTCAACGGCTTCAGCATCATGAAGACGGCCGCCAACGACCACTTCCACATGATTTTCAAGCGCGACAACCCCAACTACCTCGACCTGCCGGGCCTCACCGTGCTGCTAGGGGGCATGTGGATTGTGAACCTCAACTACTGGGGCTGCAACCAGTACATCACGCAGCGCGCCCTCGGCGCCGACCTGCCCACGGCCCGCGGCGGCCTGCTCTTCGCCGCTTTCCTGAAGCTCCTGATGCCGGTTATCGTGGTTATTCCGGGCATCGCGGCCTACGTGCTCTACAAGCAGAATGTGTTTGGCGCCGGCGAGTTCGGCTCGGGCGCCGACCTGAATCCTGACCGTGCTTACCCGGTACTGCTCAACATCTTGCCGGTGGGCCTCAAAGGCCTGTCGTTTGCCGCCCTCACGGCGGCCGTGGTGGCCTCGCTAGCCGGCAAAGCCAACTCGATTGCCACCATCTTCACGCTCGACGTATACAAGAAGGTCATCAACCCCACCGCTTCGGAGAAAACCCTGGTAGCCACCGGCAAGATTGCCGTGGTCGTAGCCATGATTCTGGGCGTGCTCATTGCCCCGCACCTGGGCATCGACAAAAAGGGTGGTTTTCAGTACATTCAGGAGTACACGGGCTTTGTGTCGCCGGGTATTTTTGCCATGTTCATCCTGGGCTTCTTCTGGAAAAAAGCCACGTCGAGCGCGGCGCTGTTTGCCACCATCGGCGGGTTCCTGCTATCGGTGCTGCTCAAGTTTTTGCCCGGCATGATGGATTTGTCGTTCCTGGCCCCGTTTGGCTTTGCCGTGCGGCCCGAAGGCTCCAGCATCTATGAGATTCCGTTTCTCGACCGCATGGGCTTCGTGTTCATGTTCTGCATCATCGGCATGGTGCTCATCAGCCTCCTCGAAAACGCGCGCGGTGTAAAAACCAACGGCCTCGAAATCGACTCGTCGATGTTCAAGCCCCACGCCACTTTCGTGGGCGGCGCCGTGCTGATAATCGGCATCATCGTGGCGCTGTACTCGGTATTCTGGTAGGCCGACTAGGTTGTACGGACAATTAGCGAAGCCAAAGCATGGCACACACGAAATGGACAAAGCCGAGGTAGCTGCTGGCCGTTTTATCGTAGCGCGTGGCCAACCGACGAAACTGCTTGAGCCGGCTCATCAGCCGCTCAATCCGGTTGCGCTGCCGGTAGCCGGCCGTATCTACCGGGCGGGCGATGCGGCGCCGGGGCTGGCTGGGAATGACGGCCTCGGCCCCCAGGGCAGCCACAGCGGCCAGCACCTGGTTCGTATCATAGGCCTTGTCGGCCAGTACTTTGCCGGCTTTCTGCACGGCTTGCAGCAAGTCCAGCGCCCGCCGGCAATCGTGCTGCTGGCCCGCGCTAAGCACAGCCTGCACCGGCCGGCCCTGGGCGTCAGCCAGCACGTGTATCTTGGTGCTCAGCCCGCCGCGGCTGCGGCCGAGGGCTTCGTCGCCGACACGGCTTTTTTTCGGCTACCCGCCGCCTGCGCATGGGCCCGCACGACGGTCGAATCCAGCATTACCCAGTCCAGGTCGGGGCGCTGTACGGCCTGGAACAAGCGCTGCCAAATCCCTTTTTGGGCCCAGCGCCGGCTGCGTTTGCGCAGCGTATCGTGCTTGCCAAAGCGAGCTGGTAGTGCCCGCCAGGCGCAGCCGTGGCGCGCTACCCAGAACACAGCGTTGAGAAAGAGGCGGTTATCAGTCCCTGTGCGGCCCACGTCGCCCGCTTTGCCTGCCAAATGCGGCGCCAAGGCCGCCCACGCGTCGTCACTGATTTCATCTAGATTACTCACGAACGCAAATGTAATTGTCCGTACAACCTAGGCCACTTATCTCCCTCAAACGGGCCCCTGGCGTGCAGCCAGGGGCCCGTTTGCATGTAAGGGGCTACCTTGATGGGCCAACGGCCCGCCCACGCGCCGGCACGCTGGTGGCTCATTGCGCTGGCCTTGGCCCGGCGCGCCGGGCTAGCCGGCAAATAGCGGGCGCCGGGCGATGAAATCGGCTGATGTGTAAAATTTCGGCGAAAAGCCCCGGCTTCCGCCTGCATCTTGCCGGCCATAGGCCCCGAGTAGCTACGCTCTCCGCATCCCGCGCGCTTTTTATGACCGAGTCACGACTTGCTTTTCTTCAGCAGCTGGCGGCCGATTATCAGGCCCACGACCAGCAGGTGGCCCAGCGGGCCGACCGCTACCTCAACATCACGCCCGATACGGGTCCGTTTCTGGCCCTGCTGCTGCAAGCCGTCGGCGCCCGGCGCATCCTGGAAATCGGCACGTCTACCGGCTACTCCACCATTTGGCTGGCCGATGCCTGCCAGGCCACCGGCGGGCACGTCACGACCGTAGAGCTGAATGCCACCCGGGCCGCCCTGGCCCGCGCCAATTTCGCGCAAGTGGGCCTCAGCGAGTGCATTACGCAGGTGCCCGCCCCGGTAGCCGACTGGCTAGCGCGCACCTCCCTGGCCCCCTTCGACTTCGTGTTTCTCGATGCCGACCGCTCACAATACGTCGAACTCTGGCCCCGGCTCCTGCCCCTGGTGCGGCCTGGCGGGTTGGTAGTGGTCGATAATGCGGTGTCGCACCACGAGCAGCTTCAGTCATTTACCGCCCTAGTGCAGGCCACCCCCGGCGTCACGAGCGTGGTAGTGCCCACCGGCAAGGGTGAAATGCTTATCTGGAAAGCCAGCTTAGCGACTGAAAATAACTAATAAACTACTTGACTTTTAGACGATTATCATCACAGCCAAACTATCAGATACTACCTCATTTGCTACCTGGCAGCTATCCTGACTATGGCCTCACCAACTCGCCCGCTTCTCCGTCAATACTTACTAAGACAGCTTATCCCACTCCTAGTTAACTGTTTACTTGCATGAAATCTCTTAGTTGCCTCGCCGCCGCCGCGGCGCTGCTGGTTGGTACCGCTTGCCAGCAAGACCCTGGCACTTCTTCCGTTGCGGCCGCTCCTGCCGCTAGCTCGTTAGCCGCCCCTCAGGCTGCCAGCCCTGCCGCTAACGTAGTGAAGGCGGCGAATGCCTTCCTGGCCACACTGAGCGCTAGCCAACGCGACACTGTGCTTCAGGACTTTACCGCCGCCAAGGCCGCGCAGTGGTCCAACCTGCCGGCCAGCTTCGTACCCCGGCCAGGCCTGAAGCTGAGCGACCTTGATAGCGCCCAAACCAGGGCTGCGCTAGCCGTGATACAAGCCGCCACCGGCACCGCTGCCAACGAAGGCTACAGCGAAATTCAGCAGCTGCGGGCGGCCGACGATAACCTCAATGCGGCGCCCGCTGGCTTCGGGCCCGGCCGGCCGGGAGCCGGCCCGCCCCCCGGTATGCGGCCTGGTGGCCCCCCACCCGGCATGGGTGGCCCGCCCCCGCCGGGTATGCGGCGCGGCGCTGGCGGGCGGCGCGGCGGCCCGCCCGGCCTGGGTCCGGGCGACTACGGCAGCGGCGTATATTTCATCGCCTTCCTGGGCACGCCCTCTGCCACCGGCACCTGGATGCTCCAGTTTGGCGGCCACCACCTGGCTACCAACGTCACCTTTGGCCAGGGGGCCGTAACCGGGGCTACGCCCAAGTTTGAGGGCGTTGAGCCCCTTAGCTTTACTACCACCAACGCCAAAGTGCTCCCCAAGGGCCGCACCTACTCCCCCATGAGCACCGAGGCCGCGGCCATGCTAGCTCTGCTCCGCGGCCTCACCCCGGCCCAGCAAGCCAAGGCCAGGCTCAGCCAGAGCTTCTTCGACGTGGTACTTGGCCCCGGGCAGGATGGCAAATTTCCCACTACTAAAATAGGCTTGCCAGTCCGCCAGCTCAGCCAGGCTCAGCAAGCCCTCGTGATGGCCGCGATGGCGCCCTGGGTCAACGATGCGGACGACGCCACCGCCGCCAGCCTGCTAGCCAGCTACCAGCACCAGCTGGCCGATACTTACGTCGCCTACGCGGGCACCGGCAATTTCACCACGCAGGGCGACTACCTGCGCATCGACGGCCCCAGCGTCTGGATTGAGTTTGTGTGCCAGAACGGCATCGTTTACCATAGCCAGATTCACTACCACAGCATCTGGCGCGACCATGCGCGCGACTACGGCGGCAACTTCTACGGCCCCAGCCGGGGCTAGCACGCTGAAACAGAAAGAATATCCAACAAAAAGCCCGCTGTAAATACATGATTTACAGCGGGCTTTTACCTAAAAGCGCTCCCTCCTGGGCTCGAACCAGGGACCCTCTGATTAACAGTCAGATGCTCTAACCGGCTGAGCTAAGGAAGCTTTATATCCCGAAACCGGCGCTTTCGGGCCACAAAGATAGGAACAGGTTTTTTCAGAAAACAAGCCGACGGCAAAAATTTGCTGTTTTTTTACGCAGCATTTTCGTTAGTTCGTGATTGTCAGTAAGCTACCGCTCAGGCTGGTGCTGTACTGGCGCAGCGAGCGCGGGGCCGGGCCGCCCGTTACGAGCCCTTGCAGATTGAATTGGGAAGTGCAGCAACTGTCCCGAAAGAATAAACGGGAGCTTTTGTCGAGTGTCACGGTGGCGCAGGCGCTCAGGGGCTGGTAAGGGCAGTTGCGCTCGAAGGCCAGGTAGCTCGTGGCATTCTGGCGCACCACGTAAATGCCTTTTACGCCACCCTGGCCGTTGGCGCTGCCCGGCGGAATGGCCACCACGCCATTATCGAAGCGCAGGGCCTTGTTTTGCTGGTCTAGCAGGTCGAGCTGCACGTTTACCGGCACGTTGGGGATGGTCGTGGTGGTGTCGGTATTGGAGTTGCAGGCGGCTAGCAGGCCGCTGGCCAGCAAGGCCAGGTATAGAACGCGCATCACAAAAACTGGTAGCTGAATGAGTTTCCCCAACGCACGAAAGCGCCCGGTAGTTTGCCGGGCGCTTTCGCTAGGTCGTTTTTCAGTGCCAAGGCTATTTCTTGAACAGCGAATTGACGAACGTATGGCGGTCGAAGAGCTGCAAATCAGTCATCTTCTCACCCACTCCGATGTAGCGCACCGGGATGCTGAACTGGTCACTGATGCCGATAACCACGCCGCCCTTGGCCGTGCCATCGAGCTTGGTAATGGCCAGGGCCGACACCTCCGTGGCACGAGTAAACTCCTTGGCCTGCAAAAAGGCATTCTGGCCGGTGCTGCCGTCGAGCACAAGCAACACCTCGTGCGGCGCCTCCGGAATAACTTTCTGCATTACGCGCTTGATTTTGCTAAGCTCGTTCATCAGGTTCACCTTGTTGTGCAGGCGGCCGGCGGTGTCGATAATTACCACATCGGCGCCCATCTCCACGCCCTTCAGCACGGCGTCGTAGGCCACGGCGGCGGGGTCGGTGTTCATGCCGTGGCTAATGACCGGCACGCCCACCCGCTGGCCCCACACAATGAGTTGGTCCACAGCCGCGGCCCGGAAGGTATCGGCCGCGCCCAGCACCACCTTCTTGCCCGCCGCGTGAAAACGGTGGGCTAGCTTGCCAATGGTCGTGGTTTTACCCACGCCGTTCACGCCCACCACCATTATCACAAAGGGGTGGCCGGGGCTGTCGGGCCTATCCAGGATGGCGCGCGAGCCCGTGGTGTCGCCATGCGCGTCGAGCAGGGCCACAATCTCTTCACGCAAGATGCGGTCGAGTTCATTGGTGTTCACGTACTTGTCGCGGGCCACGCGCTTCTCGATGCGGTCGATAACTTTTACCGTCGTGTCGATGCCCACGTCGGCGTGCACGAGCAAGGTTTCGAGGTCGTCGAGCACGGCCTCGTCCACGGTGCTTTTGCCCACCACGGCCTTGCTGAGCTGGTCGAAGAAGTTGGTTTTCGTCTTCTGCAGGCCTTCGTCGAGGGCTTGCTGCTGCTCCTTGTTTTCCTTGTCTTTCTTAAAAAAGTCGAAGAGGCCCATATGCTATTACTATAAGAACGTCATGCAGCGCGCAGCGAAGCATCTCGCGTGCAGCAGTAATTTCTAACGGCTAGAGGTTAGTGATACACGCGAGATGCTTCGCTGCGCGCTGCATGACGTTTTGGAGTTGCCTAAACACGAAAAAAGTCCCACGAAGGTGGGACTTTTTTGCTTCATCAGCGGCTAGGCAGCTTATTTGCCGGCCAGCACGTCTTGTACCTTGTCTACGGGTACCATTTCCTCCTTGAAGGTATAGGCACCGGTTTTCTCCGATTTTACGGCGCGGATAACTTTCGCCCAGTCTTTGCCGGTGGCGGTTTTCAGCGTTGCTACTACTTTCTTAGCCATGACTCAGGTTATTTAATTTCCTTGTGAACAGTCATTTTACGCAGAATCGGGTTGAATTTCTTCAGCTCGATGCGCTCGGGGGTGTTCTTGCGGTTCTTGGTGGTGATGTAGCGCGAGGTGCCCGGCATACCCGAGTTTTTATGCTCGGTGCACTCCATGATAACCTGCACCCGGTTTCCTTTCTTGGCCATCGCGACGGGAGGGGGGTTAGTTTTTAATTTTAGGACTGCAAAGGTACAGTTTTTTTTCTGAACTTCGCAAGCAGCCGGGGTGATACTACGCTAAAAGTCAGGCTGCCACTGCTTTTTTAGCGCTTTTAACTAGCTGGCATTGCGCGGGGCAAGTGCCGGGCTATGGGTGCTGGCAGGCTTAAGGGGCTTAGCACAACGAAGCCGGTGCTGGCAGCCAGCCTCCCGCAGGGGCTAGCGGCCGGCACCGGCGCGCAGTTGGCAGGCCCGAAAAAACCTACGACCGGCCGCTAAAAAAAGCGGACTAGTAAACGATGAAGCCCTGCTCCTTAGCCTTCTTCAAGGTGGCCATGATGCCATTCTTGTTGATGGTGCGGATGGTCGAAGCCGCTACTTTAAGCGTAACCCAGGCGTCTTGCTCGGGGATGTAGAAGCGCTTTTTCTGCAAGTTGGGGTAGAACTTACGCTTGGTTTTGTTGTTGGCGTGCGATACGTTGTTGCCTACGCGGGTACGCTTGCCGGTCAAATCACAAACTCGGGCCATGATATCGAAGGGTTAGATGATGCTATTCCGAAACGGGCCGCAAATATCGGCAATTTTCAGCCAATTACCAAATCGTAAAGCGATTGAGAATGAGCGGCGAGGAAATTGCTGCGGCCGCTAGTCGCTTTTTTGCAGGCTTTATTCGGCGTTCTTATTTTTCTTCCAGGGGCAGTGGCGGCAGCCGTTGCCGCAGCAAAAGCCCCGGCGGCGGTGGTACTGCGCGGTGAAAACGAGGTAGCCCTCGGGAGTGTAGTAGAAGTCGCCGGACTGCAGCGGCAGGGCGGCGAAGGCGGCCAGGCGTGGGTCAGCGGCCATCGGGCAGGGCGGCGATGCACTCGATTTCAACCAGGGCTTCCAGCGGCAGGCGCGATACCTCGACGGTGGTGCGGGCCGGCCGGTGGGCGCCAAACACCTCGGCGTACACGGCATTCATGCGCGCAAAATCGGCGAAGTTTTTCAGGAACACGGTGGTTTTTACGATGTCGGCTAGCCCCAGGCTGCGGCTGGCAAGCACCGTGCGCAGGTTGTGGAGCACCTGGTGCGTTTGCTCTTCGATAGTGGTGGCCTCGATGCGCATGGTGGCGGGTACGAGCGGCGTCTGGCCCGAGCAAAACACGAAGCCGCCGGCCACAATAGCCTGGGCGTAGGGGCCTACCGCCTGCGGGGCGTCAGGATTGTGCAAGGTTTCCATAGGCGGGCAAAGGTAGAAGCGGCGCGGGGCCGACCCGAACCGGCCGGTTCTTTGTTTGTAATTTTGAACGACTCCCTTCTCCACTAGCCCGCCCACTCTATGTCGACCACCCACGCCCCCGCCACCTCGCGCGCCGAAGAGCTGATGCAGCTCGAAGACCAGTACGGTGCCCACAACTACCACCCGCTGCCCGTGGTGCTGAGCCGGGGCCAGGGTGTGCACCTGTGGGACGTGGCTGGCCGCCAGTATGTTGATTTCCTGTCGGCTTATTCTGCTGTAAACCAGGGCCATTGCCACCCGCGCATTATCGGGGCACTCACCGAGCAGGCGCAAAAGCTGACCCTCACCTCGCGGGCTTTCTTTAACGACCGGCTCGGGGCGGCCGAAAAGCAGCTCTGCGAGCTGTTCGGCTACGATAAGGCATTATTAATGAACTCGGGCGCCGAGGCCGTGGAAACGGCCCTCAAGCTGGCCCGCAAGTGGGGCTACCAGGAAAAGGGCATTGCGCCCAACCAGGCGCGCATTGTGGTGGCCGAGCACAATTTTCACGGCCGCACCACGGGCATCATCTCCTTCAGTACCGACGGCGACAGCACGGGCGGCTTCGGGCCCTTTGTGCCGGGCTACCAGGTGGTGCCCTACGATGACCTGGCGGCCCTGGCCGAGGCGCTGGCCGACCCGCACGTATGCGGCTTCTTGGTCGAGCCCATCCAGGGCGAAGCGGGCGTGGTGGTGCCTAGCGAGGGCTACCTGGCCGGCGCGGCCTCGCTGTGCCGCCAGCACAACGTGTTGCTGCTCACCGATGAAATTCAGACCGGGCTGGGCCGCACCGGCAAGCTGCTGGCCACCGACTACGAGGGCGTGCGCGGCGACATTCTCATCCTGGGCAAGGCCCTGAGCGGCGGCGTGCTGCCGGTATCGGCAGTGCTGGCCAATGACGAGATTATGCTCACCATTCAGCCCGGCCAGCACGGCTCCACCTTCGGCGGCAACCCGCTGGCCTGCGCCGTAATGCAGGCTGCGCTCGACGTACTGCTCGATGAAAAGCTGGCTGACAATGCTTTCCGGCTAGGGGAGATTTTTCGCGAAGAGATGCGCCAGGTGCAGCGCGAGTGCCCCGATACCGTGGACTTGGTGCGCGGCCGCGGCCTGCTCAACGCCGTGGTTATCAACCCTAGCGAAGACGGCCGCACGGCCTGGGACGTGTGCGTGAGCCTGATGGAGCGCGGCGTGCTGGCCAAGCCCACGCACGGCGATATTATCCGGTTTGCGCCGCCGCTGGTCATCACCGAAGCCGAATTGCGCGAGGCCTGCGTCATTATTGCCGACGTTATCCGGGCTTTTTGAGTATAAGGCCTCATGCGAAAACTTTTCTTTCTGGTGCCAGCGCTGCTGCTGGCGGGCTGCCGCGGCGAACAGGTTGCTTTTCAGTTTCAGCCCGCTACGGCCACGTCGGGGCCAGTGGCCGCCGCGCCGGCCGCAACTAGCCCCGAGATAACGATTGTAGCGGCGGCAGCACCCCCCGAAGCCACGGCGACGCCCAGCACTAAGCTACCGGCACCACCAGCGCAACGGCTGCGCCCGCGCCGGCTCGCCGTCGCGCTTAAAGCTTTGCCCCAAAGCACGTTACTTACCCTAGCCGCGCCGGCCAAAGCTAGCTGGCAGCTTACGCAGCACCTGAGGCGGCGGCACGCTACCGAGGGCGAGGCCGAAAATGGGCTGGGCCGGGTGGCGCTATTTTTTATTGGCGTAACGCTGGCGGTGCTGGCAGGCCTGGCCGCGCTGTTTGCCCTCATTCCGGGCGTGAGCTTTTGGGGTGGGCTGGGGCTGGCAGTGGGCGCGCTGGTGGTACTGTTTCTATTGTATAGCCTGGTAAGCGGCGGCAAGAAAAAGAAGGCCTAGCCGCGTAGCTTCTATTTACATGGCCTCCCTACTGAATGGGTGTGGTGGCACTACCGGTTTGCACTGCGAGTGTATCTACCCCAGTAATTTCAGAAATAACGTTTTCATTTAACTCGTTGAATAGAAAGCCTGAAGTGCGATTAAAAGGTGTTGCGTTGGGCTTAATCAAGTAGTACTGAAAGTAAGGAAATCGCATTTGCTTGCCTTCCTCATAGCCGACCAGCACCTTTTGAGTTGTGCCGAGATAGTAAGGAGAACCGATAATAGGCACTCTGGGAGCGGCGTATTTCTGCATGTTCCAAACTAGCTCATCTCTTTTATAGATTAGCTCTGCCTGCGGGGAATAAAATAGATACTGGTTACCCTTTTTTATCACTGAATACCGGGGGCCAACCGGACCTATTTTCACAGTATCAGAATTAATAAATATAACCTTCTCACTAGGGTCAAAAACCAAGACATCAGGAAACCTGTCAGCCGAACGCTTCCGAAAATTTGCCTTCACGGTGGCGTCCATAATTTCCGCCTGATTGGTAAAGAGGCGAAAGCCCGGCGTTTCGGGTGGGGCGTCTTTCTTCGCGCAAGAAGCAACCAGGCCGCCCACGCCAAGCACCAGCGCCAGGCCACTCACTTTCTGAATAAGTACTACCATGCGATAATATTACGCCACTAGCAGCTGGCGCCGCAATCTTTTTGGCCGGCCCACTGGTTATGGCTACTTATTCGCCTCATTGGTTCTGATTCCTATGATTCCAACTCATCGCCCCCGCCGCAATCGTAAGTCGCAGGTTATCCGCGACATGGTGCAGGAAACGCGCCTCACCACCCACGATTTTATTTACCCGGTTTTTGTAGTTGAAGGCCAGAACCAGCGCCTCGAAGTGAAGTCGATGCCCGGCGTGTACCGCTACTCGGCCGACCGCATTATCGACGAAATTGGGGCCGCTGTGGAGCTGGGTATCCACTCGTTCGCGCCCTTCCCGGGCCTGAGCGATGCGGTGAAAGACCCGCTAGCCCGCGAATCGACCAACATGGACGGCCTCTACTTGAAAACGGTGGCCGACATCAAGCGCCAGTTTCCGGACGTGGTGCTGATGACCGACGTGGCGATGGACCCCTACTCCAGCGACGGCCACGACGGCGTGGTAAACCAGGAAACCGGCGAGATTCTCAACGACGCCAGCCTCGAAGTGCTGGGCCAGATGGCCTTGGCTCAGGCCCGCGCCGGTGCCGACATCATCGGGCCCAGCGACATGATGGACGGCCGCGTGGCCTGGATACGCGACGTGCTCGACCGCAACGCGTTCTCGCACGTCAGCATCATGAGCTACACGGCCAAGTACGCGTCGGCCTTCTACGGCCCGTTCCGCGATGCGCTGGACTCGGCGCCTAAGAAGGGCGATAAAAAGAGCTATCAAATGAACCCCGCCAACCGACTCGAAGCATTACGCGAGCTGCAGCTCGACGAAATCGAAGGCGCTGACATGGTGATGATTAAGCCCGCCTTGAGTTACCTCGATATTATTCGGGAGGTGAAAAACAACACCAACCTGCCCGTGACGGCCTACAACGTGAGCGGCGAGTACGCCATGATAAAGGCCGCCGCCCAAAATGGCTGGGTCGATGGCGAAAAAACCATGATGGAAGTGCTGATGAGCATCAAGCGCGCCGGCGCCGACGCCATCCTCACGTACTTCGCCAAGGACGCGGCCGAGGTGCTGCGCCGCGGCTAGGTTTCTTAGTCCAAACCAGGTAAAGCGAACGTCATGCTGAGCTTGCCGAAGCAGCTTGCTCGCATCGCTAGGGTCACTCCTCAACGATGCAAGCAAGCTGCTTCGGCAAGCTCAGCATGACGTTCTTTTTGACGGTTAATTTTTGTTAGGCAATTCCAGATACTATGACAACTGACTTGACCTTGCGCCGCGCTACGGCGGCCGACCTGCCGGCCATCGTGGCGCTGGTGCGCGCCGTGGTGCCGCTAATGAATGCCAGCGGCAACATGCAGTGGACCAGCGAGTACCCCAACGAAGCAGTTTTTGCCCAGGACATTGAGCGCCAGCACTTGTGGGTGGCCGAGCGCCTGGGCGAGCTAGAAGGCGTGGCCGCCCTCACGCAGGACCAAGACCCCGAATACGCCGATGCTGACTGGGATGCCGCCGCGCCGGCCTTGGTGACGCACCGGCTGGCCGTGGCGCCCGCCGCCCAGGGCCGGGGCGTGGCGGCCGCCCTGCTGCGCCAGGCCGAGCACGAGGCCCGCCAGCTAGGCCTGCGCACGCTGCGCGTGGATACCAATTCGGAAAACGTGGCCACGCAGCGGCTGTTTCCGAAGCTGGGCTACCGCTTTGCGGGCGAGATAAAGCTGGCGTTTCGGCCGGGGCTGCGCTTTTTTTGTTACGAAAAGCGGCTAGGCTAGCCTTATGCCTACTTTACTCCGCCTCGGCTTTGTGTTAGTGTTGCTTGGCCTGGGCATGGGCTACAGCGCGCGGGCAGGCAAGCTGACGACGGCCGCCGTGTGGGTGGGCGGCGCGCTGGGGCTTCTTATTTACTTGGGCACGGGCTTTGGCGGGCTGACGCTGCTGGCCCTGTTTTTTGGGCTGGGCACGGTTGCCTCCAGCTGGCGCGTGGCCGACAAGCGCCGCCTGGGGCTAGCCGAAGAAAACCGGGGCCGCCGCACTGCCGGCCAGGTAGTGGCCAATGCCGGGGTGGCGGGCCTAGCAGGCCTGCTGGCCTGGCAGTGGCCGCCCTGGGCGCCGCTAGCCCACCTGATGCTGGCCGGCAGCTTTGCCGCCGCCACCGCCGATACCCTGGCCTCGGAGCTGGGCAACGTGTACGGCCGGCGCTACTATAACATCCTCACCCTGAAGCCCGACACGCGCGGCCTCAACGGCGTGGTGAGCCTGGAAGGCACGGCCCTGGGGCTAGCAGGCACGGCCGGGCTGGCGGCCTGCTACTGCCTGGGCGCCGGGTGGGGGCCGGCCTTTTGGTGGCTGCTGGTGGCGGGCACCGCCGGCAACCTGGCCGACTCGGTGCTCGGGGCCACGCTGGAGCGGCGGGGCTACCTGCGCAACAACGCGGTCAACTTCCTCAACACCCTCACCGGGGCGCTGGTGGCGGGCGGGCTGCGGCACTGGCTGGGTTGAGTTAAGGGCAGCGCCAGCCCGGCGCCGGGCTGGCGCTGCGGCTACCTGCCGGCGCCCGGGTTGGGCCACCGCTGTGCGGGCGCAATTCGGCTAGCGGCCCAGCCGGGGCGCTTGTTCTTTTGCCACAAAAAATAGCTTCAATTCAGGCCTTTAGCTGGAGAAAAATCTTTTTTCAGCAGCCTGGCAAACTGTTTTTCCAGGTTGAGCGCATCCAGCGGCTCGGTTGTGGCGAGGGGCGGCGAGTGCTGGTAGTAGACAATGGCGTGCCGCTGCTGGTCGTAGATGAGCAGAAAGATATTCGATTTCGGCTGCCCGTCTGTAGTGGGCGAGTTTCCGGCGCTGCCTCCCAGGCGGGGCTGGTCAGTAAGCAGGGGGCGGCTCCGCTTCGGAATAAACGTGAGCCCGCTCGCTACCGTGAGCAGGGCATAGCGCTGGCTTTGCTGGCTCAGCAGGTAGTCGAGCACCGGCAAATTGGCTCCGCTGGCCAGCTGCCAATGCGCCTCAATACCCAGTACCGCGTCGTAGAGTTCTTTACGGGCTTGCAGCAGAAGCGAGTCCGGAATCGTGACTTCCTGGCGCAGCCGCAGCGCGGCCCGGTGCTGTAGCAGCGCCAGGCTCAGGAGCCGCGCCGATTCGAGGGTGGCGGCTTTATCGGCGGTGGCCGGCGAAAAATTGCGGCTGACGGCTACCGTAGTCACGGGCGAAACGAAGGCCAGGTCTTGCGCCAGGGGCATTCGAAAACCGCGGTACACCAGGCTGCTAGCTGTGCAGCCAGCCAGCAAGGCACTTGATAACAGCGCGGTAAGTAGCTTACACACAGTCAAGAGAAATAAGCATAGCCACAGGAAGAATGCCTAAAAAGTGCCTCGCTTTAACTCTGAAAAAGAAGCGAGCTGTCACCCGTTGGGCAACGAAAACAGCAAATCTGCTACCTATAGCTTCGGATAATCGCTAGCCCTCTCAACCCACCTATCGGCAAGCTCAGCGGCCCAGGGCGCAGTGCTACCAAACAGTACCCTGGCAGCCCGCCGCGCGCTTAGTGCGGTACTACCGGAAAATCTTTGCGTAGCATTTGGCTGAATTGCCCTTCCAGGCTAGCCTCGTCCAGGGGGTTGTGCTCCTCCGTGGGCACCGTACTGGTGTAGTAGACAATGGCTTGGCGCTCGCGGTCGTAGAGAAAGAGGTAAATGTTGGACTTTGCGTGCGCGACGACCGGCCCAGGCCCAGGCGTGCGCACGGCCGCAGGCAAACTGCGGTTACCCGACTGTGTTCGTCGAATATCGTACTTCGTAACCTCTTGCGTGAAGCCCGCAGCGGCCGTCACCAATGCATAGCGTTGGTGCTGCTTATCAAGCACGTAATCCAGCACCGGCAGCTGGGCGCCGCCGGCCAGGCGCGGGTGCGTCTTGATGCCTTCCACGGCCCGGTAGATTTCCTGGCGGGCCGCCGGCCGCAGCGAGTCGGGCACGGCCAGCTCTTGCTGCAAGCCCAGCTGAAAGCGGTGCCGCACCAATGTCTTGCGCAGCAGGCTTACCGAGGTGGCCGTGGCCTGCGAATCGACCACCGTGTGGTAGCCCGTGCGCACAATGGCTACCGCCGACATGGGTGGCGTAAAGACCAAGTTCTGCACTTCGGCCAGCCGAAAGCCGGGCCGCAGGTAGCTGGTAGAAGCACAGGCCGAGAGCAAGCCCGCTAGCCCCGCCACCGCCAGAGAAGGAAGAAGCGTGTTTCTCATCGGCGCTAAAGTAAGCGGTAATCACTAGTACTGCTATACTTGCGCCCTCTGCCTTTCATAAGGCCACTTGCCCTGTCGCTTGCTCCAGAGCAGAAAAGCCAGCGTGCCCAGCGCCATCATGCCCAGCGCCGCAAACTGGAAATAGAGCTTGAAGTGGAGCCCGCCCCAGCTCACCTCGGCCGGCGCGATGCCCGCAAACACAGCTAGCCACACGATAACGGCCACAATAACGGGCAGCGGGTAGAGCGGCATTTTGAAGGGCAATGCCGCCGTGCCGCGCCGGCGGCGCAGCAGCACCAGCCCCACCGCCTGCCCCACAAACTGCACCAGAATGCGCATGGCCAGGATAGCCGAAATGACCTCTCCCAACCGAAACAACAAGCTGAACACGAAGCCCACGCCCCCCAGCAGCAGCAGCGACACGTAAGGAAACTGCTTGGTGGGGTGCAGCTTGCCAAACACGGGCAGAAACTCGCCATCGGCCGCCGCCGCGTAGGGGATGCGCGAGTACCCTAGCAGCACCGCAAACAGCGAGGCAAACGCCACCAGCAGCACTAGTGCCGTGGCCGCCTGCGCGGCGGCCGGCCCGTAGAGCCGTTCCATAAACACGCTGATAATGAACTGCGACTTATCGCCGGCGCCGGCCTGCCAGCCCTGCACTTCCTCCCACGGAATGACGGTGCCCACGCTCCAGTTCAGCAACAGATACAGCGCCGCGATGCCCAGGATGCTCAGGAAAATGCTGCGCGGAATGACGCGCTCGGGCCGCACGATTTCGGCACCTAGGTGGCACACGTTGTAGTATCCTAGGTACGAATAGATGGTTTTGACGGCGGCCTGGCCCATCGCCACGCTCAGCAGCAGGGCGGGCAGCTTGCCCACGCCACCGGCCGGCAGCCAGGCCACCGGGTGGTTGGCGTGGGTAAGGCCGCCGAAAATCAGCCAGCCCATGAGCCCCAGCACGCCCACCCACAGCGTCACGCCGAGCTTGCCAATGTCCTCGATGCGGCGGTAGAGCAAGGCTATCAGCAGCAGCACCACCGAGCCGGCCACCAGCTTGGGCTGCCACCACAAGGGCAGCGGCACCAAGTAGCTGAAATACTGCGCAAAGCCAATGGCGCCCGAGGCCAGCACCAGCGGCGACTGAATAAGCGTTTGCCACACGTAGAGAAACGACATGTAGCGGCCCCATTTCTGCTCGCCGTAGGCTAGCTTGAGAAAGCGGTACGAGCCGCCCGCCTCGGGGTAGGCCGCGCCCAGCTCGCTCCAGATGAGGCCATCGACGGCGGCCAGCGCCGCACCTACCAGCCACGCCAGCAGGAAGTTGGGCCCCATGAAACCCATCACGAGCGGCAACGTCACGAAGGGCCCGATGCCCACCATGTCAATCATATTGAGCGCCGTAGCCTGCACTAAGCCCAGGCGGCGTTGAAGAGTAGGCTGCGACATAGGCGGCGAAAGTAGTAGCGCGGACGAGGTAGTCCGCGCTACTAACCCTAGCGGAGGCTGGCGGTTGGGTTGGCCGCCGTTATTTCCTGGGCTCGCTGCACCAGGCGGGCCAGCTCGGCGCGGGCGCCGTTGGGGTCGGCGGGCCGGCCGGCCTGGGCTAGCTGGGCGGCGCTTTCGTAGGTGGCCGTGCCGCGCTGCGGGCTCTGGCGCAGCAGCAGCCCAAACTCGGCCACGGCGGCGGCCAGCTGCTGGTCGGCCGAAGCCTGGGCGATGGGCCAGGCGGCCCCGGCCAAGGGCTGGGCCAGCAGCTGGCTAGGGCCACCCTGGGGGGCCTGGTAGCGCAGCTTCACGGTAAGCACGTCGGCGGCGTCGGTAGTGGACAGGGCTGATGGGCTAGCCGGGCCGGGCTGATATTTCAAGTTATCAACCAACGGCTTATCCGAGCCCACGGGCACAATTTCGTAGAGAGCCGTGACGGTGTGGCCCGCGCCCAGCTCGCCGGCGTCTTTGCGGTCGTTGTTGAAATCTTCGTTGGCGAGCAGGCGGTTTTCGTAGCCGATGAGGCGGTAGTCGGCCACCCGGTTAGGGTTGAACTCGACTTGCAGCTTCACATCCTTCGCTACCGTGAAGAGCGTGCCGCCAAACTGCGCCACCAGCGTGCGCTGGGCCTCGTCGAGGGTATCGAGGTAGGCGTAGTTGCCGTTGCCCTTGTCGGCCAGCAGCTCCATGCGGCTGTCGCGCAGGTTGCCGCGCCCTACGCCCAGCACGGTCAGAAACACGCCCGATTCGCGCTCCTGCGTAATGAGCTGCTCCAGCGCCGCATCGGAGGTTTCGCCCACGTTAAAATCACCATCCGTGGCCAGGATAACGCGGGTATTGCCTTCTTTCTGAAAGTTTTGCCGGGCCACGGCGTAGGCCAGGCGCAGGCCCTCGCCGCCCGCCGTGGAGCCGCCCGCCTCCAGCCGGTCAAGCGCGTCGAGAATGGTGGCTTGGTCGGCGCCCGAGGTGGGCGGCAGCACCAGGCCGGCCGCCCCGGCGTAGGCCACCAGCGCCACGTGGTCCTGGGGCCGCAGCTGGCGCACCAGCAGCTGCAGGCCGGCGCGCACCAGCGGCAGGCGGTCGTCGCCCTGCATCGAGCCCGACACATCAATCAGAAACACCAGGTTGGCGGGCGGCAGGCTGGCCGTTTCTACTTTTTTGGCCTGAATGCCGATGCGGGCCAATTGGTGGCCGGGCGCCCAGGGGCAGTCGCTCAGCTCGGTGCTGATGCGCACCGGGTCGGGGCTGGCGGCAGCCGGCGCGGGCAGCTCGTAGTCGAAATAGTTGAGCAGCTCCTCCACGCGCACGGCGTCGGGCGGGGGCAGCTGGCCATCGGTCAGGAAGCGCCGCACGTTGGCGTAGCTGGCCCGGTCCACGTCGAGGCTGAAGGTGCTCAGCGGCTCGCGGGCCACGGACCGGAAAAGATTTTCGTCAATCTTGGCGTAGGTATCGCCTGTTTCGGCAGCCGCGGGCGGGGCTAGGGCCTCGGCTGGGGGCGGGGCCTGGTAGGGAGCCGTTACCAGCTCGGTTCTCTCGGTTTGGTGGCAGCTGGCCAGCGCAAAGGGCACGGCGAGCAGGCAAAGCACTTTTTTCATGGCTTATCCGGGGGTAGGGAGGTATCTGAAAAAGGGCTCTTCTGCGCAGAAGTCAGTCCGCCTTATAGTACCCGGAAGCGGCAATAAGTAACCCGCTAGCCCCGCCAAATTGCTACCCGCCACACGGCCCACATCAGCAGCGGCTGCAGCGGCAGGCGCGCCCACAGTACCCAGGCCGGGATGTGCAGCGCACCGGCTAGGCCCACCATGTATACATTGGCCGGAAACACGGCCGCAAGCAGCGCCAGCAGGCCCCAGCCAGCAAGGCGCCGGGTAGCGGGCAGCAGCAGCCCCAGCCCACCCACCACCTCGGCTGCGCCGCTCAGCAGCACCAGCAGCCCGGGCGCGGGCAGGGCCGGCGGCACGATGCGCAAAAACGGCGCGGGCCGGACAAAATGCAGCACGCCCGCACTCACGAACAGCAGCGCCAGCCCGTAGCGCAGCCAGCGGCGGCCGCTGGGCTCGCGGGCCGGCGCGGCGGGGCTAGCGGCCAAAATCGTCCTGCACCCGCACGATGTCGTCCTCGTCGGAAGGATTGTTGGCGTCGGTGTGCTGCCAGATTTCGGCGATGACGCCCCAGCCGGCCAGGCCCACCAGGCGGTGGCGCTCGCCCTGGGCCAGCAGGATGCGCTCACCGGGCTGATACGATTTTACTTCGGTTTGCTCGTCGGTGTCGCTGATGGCCACGCCCACGGGGCCTTCCACCACCTGCCAGATTTCGGCGCGGCGGTGGTGGTACTGCCAGCTCAGGCGCTGGTGCGGGGCCACAAGCAAAATCTTGGGGCTGAGCTGGCCCGCAATGCGCAGCTTGCCCACATCGAGGCCATTGAAGTACACGTCGGCAAACTGCTGAGCCTGGCTTTCATCAAGCACGAAAAAACCGCCCCAGGGCCGGTTCGGGTCGTGGCGGTCTACGCGAAAGCCCTGGGCGCTGAGGCGCTCGGCAATGGCCTGAAAAAGTTGCTGTTTTTGCGGGTCGGAAGCTGGCATAGGAAAAGTAGCTAGGTGATACGCGCCGCCGGGAGCCGGCCAGGAGCAAAGCTAGCGGCCTCGCCGCTACTGGCCGCCCGCCGGGTCTCAATAAAGCCGGCGTAGGCACTTTAGCCAACAAAAACGCCGGCCCCTCCCCTGCGGAAAGAGCCGGCGCGCAAGAGAGGGCCAGGGGGCTAGCGCGCCTTCCGGCGGTCGCGCAGCTTTTTCAGGCCAAAGGCTACGCCGCTGGCCAGCAGCAGGGAGGCACCGCCATCAATGGGCACCTGGGTTGGGTCGGGCGTAGTGTTGCCGGGCGTGGGGCCACCCGAGCCGGGCGCCTGCGCCCGCGCCGCCGTGGCAGTCAGCAACAAGCCTATGGCCGTGGTGGCCAGGGCGTTGAGAAGAAATTTATTTTTCATGGAAGGAAAGCTGGAAGGGGAAAAGTGCCTTTGGGCCGGCTAGCTACCCGGGCAGGGCGGCTAGCCGGCCGGGGCGCTACTGGGCTACTACTACGCGCTTGGTTACTTGGTTATCGCCCGATTTGAGGCGGAGCGTGTACACGCCCAGCGATAGGTACGACACATCGAACTGGGCCGAGGCACCGGCGGCGGTCATGGGCAATACCTGCTGGGCCACTTGCTGGCCTAGCTGGTTGAAGAGCGTGGCCGTAACGGCCTCACGACCCAGCTCGGCGGGCACTACCACCGTGAAGCTGCCCTTGGCGGGGTTCGGGAAAAGCTTCACCTGATTGGCCACGGCGGCAGGGGCCGTAGCGAGCGGTGAGGCGCCGAAGAGCAGGCTAAAGCGGCCGGGCAGCGAGGCCGTATTGGCCGTGAAGCTATAGACGGCCTGCTTGCTGAGGTCGATGCGGGCGCCGGTCTGGGTATCGAGCAGGTACACCGGCGTGGCCGAGCTGAAGTTGAGCAGGTCGATGGCATTCAGGCTGTAGCTGCCGGGGCCCGACACCTGCACGTTGAGCGGCACCGTAACGGTAGCACCCGTGAACGGGGCCAGCCCGTTGATGGATAGCTCCTCGTTGGTAATCAGGCTGCTAATGCTCATGCCCGACGAGTTGGGCAGCTTAAAGGCGTCGAAGCGCGGGTCGAAGGCGGCCGTGGCGCCCTGCTCGAAGTACACCGTGGTTTCATCGATGAGCGGCGTGCTGCCCTGCAGGCGCAGGCGCACCTGGGGCCGGGTATCGGCGGCGGTGCGGTTGAAGCTCGGCGTGGTAGCGAAAGTGGTCACGCGCACATCGTTGGTGAGGGCGAAGCTGGCCATCTGGCTAGGCGTCGTCACGCGCTTAAAGAAGCCCTGCATGGCGGCCACCAGCGGGGTGCCGCCGCCCATGCCATTGACGTAGCTGCGGTACTGGCCCACGTACTGGCCGGTGCTTTGGTACACGTACACGGCGGCGTCCATGTTGGTGCTGGCAATGCCACCCGTCTGGCTCAAATCGATGGGCGACGGATAGGGGTTGCCCAGCAGCTGCCAGCCGCTCTGCGTTTGGGTGCCACGCGCCAGGCCGGCAATGCTCTGCGGGCCGTTGTTGAGCGTACCCATCAGGTCTACCGTCGAGCTGGCCGCGATGTTGAGGTCGTAGCCGCGCAGCGGCGTCATCACATCAGTAGCCTGCGGCACGAAGAAGCCCTTGTCGAAGTCAATCGAGCCCGCGCTGCCGCTGGTCGTCACGCGGCTCTGGTCGTAGGCATACACGTTCGGGAAGGGCGTCACCAGGTTAGGGGTGGTCGACGTGTTGTAGGCCGTGTTGTAAATCGGGCTGAAGCCGGCCGTGGTAGTCAGGTCGCTGAGCGTGGTGCTGGTCACCGGCGAGCTATAGTGGCGGTAGCCGGCCCCGGCGTTGAAGAAGGGGTCGATGGCGCGCTGCATGGTAGCCGGGCCGCTCACCACGCCGTTGGTGTTCACCACGAGGGCGGTGCCGGCAGTGGGCGTCGAGAGTAGCGTCAGCATCTGGCTGCTGCTGGTGGTCAGGTTGCCGTTGGTAAGGGCCACGGCCTGGGCCACGGCCACCCCGCCATTGTTGAGCGTGAGGCCGGCGGCATTGTTCACCGTGAGGCTGCGCACGCGGCCCGGCAGGCCGGCGCCCGAGGTCTGGGCATCCGAGCCGATGTACTCGTAGCTGGCATCGTTGGAGAACGAGCGGCTGCCGGTAAGCTGAATGGCGCCGCTAGCCCCGGTGGCAGCAATGCCGTCGGTGGCGCAGATGCGCAGCGTAGCGCCGGCTTGCAGCACAAAGCTGCCGCCGCCCGTGATGGCCTGGCAATTGGTAGCCAGCACACCGCGCGTGCTCAGGGTGCCGCCGCTTTGCACCGTCAGCGTACCGTTTACCACAATGGGGCCATTAAACGAGGCTACGCCGGTGCTGGTGATGGTGATGTTGTTATACGTGCCAGCTTCTACGGGCATGGCGGTGCTCACCGTCAGGTCGGGGGCTACCACGGTGTTGGTGGGGCCGCTGGCCGGGCTGGTGCCGCTCCAGGGCGTTTGCAGGAAGGGGAACGTGGCCCGGATGGTCGTATCGTTGCGTTCTACGCCGGTAGTGAAGGTCAGCACTTTACCCAGCTGCGCCGTTACGGGCGAGGGGCTAGCCGTGGTAAAGTCGTCGTACCACAGGCCGATGGCCGCCAGCACCACGCCGCTCACGGCTTTCAGCTCAATCTGGTCCACGGCGTCCTCCAGGCGGCGCCCGTTGGGAAAGCCGTCCATGTTAGGGATGCTCTGCAAGCTGGCGTCCTTGTTATAGCGCGGGTCGGTGAGGCCGAGTACCGCGGCCTGCAAGAGCCCCTGGTTGCTGAAATCGGCCGAGGTGCGCGGGGTGGCGGGCACGGCCATGTTCAGGCGCAGCATGTCGCCAATAACTGGCAGAAAGTTGTTGATGAACGGCTTACCGGCCGTGAGCGGGTTTACGCCATTGCCGCCGGAAATCAGCGCTTTGCCGGTAGCCAGCTGGTAGGGCGGCAGGTTGGGCACACCGGTATGGAAAATGGGCTTGATATCGACCGAGCGCGGGCTACCCGACTGGCCGCTGTTGAGTAGATACTCGCCGAAGCCGGCCGGCGAGGGCGCAAAGGCAGTGCCGGCATTAGAGCCAGGGGCCGCATTGTACAAGGCACTCAAGCCCGCCGCACCGTTGCGGAAGTCAAAGCCATTGGCCGGAAAGCCGGGCTGGCCGGCCAGCGACTTGGTTTGGGTACGCAAATTGGCCAGGCCCGGCACGGAGCCGCCAAACTTGCTGTCGTCCAAGTACAAGCCCAGCTCGGGGTTCTGGAGGTAGCCATCGGTTTCGGCGGCCTCGTTGCCGGGGGTGCGGGCGTTCCAGGCATCCTTGGCCCCAACGGGGTTAATCACCTCATTGGTGAGCGGCATACCCAGGCGCGATACCTGCACCCAGGTGCCGCTGTTGGTGGGGTTGGCGGTGCTGCTCAGCGTTTGCATAGCGGGCCGGCTGGCCGAGGCCCACACCCCAATCACGTAGTCGGGGTCCAGGATATTGGCCGCCTGGTCGATGGTCTTACCCGTTTTTTGCAGGTTCTCGACCGGAATGCTCAGCGCGATGGCGTGGCAGTTTTTGTGGCTCAAACCATCGGTAGGCGTGCCTGCCCCGCCCGAAGCCCCCCGGATGTTGGCCAAATCAAAAATGGCCCCCAGGTCGGCAAAAAACGGGTCGTCGGCCGGGCCGCACAAAATGCGCTCGCCCGTGCTGGCCAGCGTAATGGCGTTCAGGCGGCGGTCGGTGTAGCTCGTAGCCGAGTTCAGCCCCGCCCCGCCGTTGATGGAGCGCGGCCCAATGTTATTGGGCGGCACCACGCCGCCCGTAACGATGGTAGTCGTGCCGCTGGCCGTGATTTTATCGCAGGTATACGTAGTTCTCAGATTCTGCGCCCCCAGCCGGATGTTGAAAAACGTGCTAGGGTCTTGGTTGGTGCGCGTGAAGGTGAAGCGGTACGTGACGTCGTCGCCCGTGGTCGCGGTGTTGTTCTTGACGTGAATCTCGTAGCGCACATTCTCGCCAAACGTCGAGTAGTTCGGCCCGCCCTGTGGCAGCTCAAACGGGATGTAGTTGGCGATGATGATGATTTTGCCGGCGTCGTTGGGGTCTTTAAACGCGTAGAGGTCGGTGTTGTCGGCCACCGGGTCGTCGGCAATCAGCGGAGCTTCGCGGTGCGAAGAAGCCTCCAGAGGCGTGTAGCGAAGCTGGCTCCAGGTGGCCAGGCCCGCTACGGCCGCGGCCGCAAAAGCGGGCAGCGCGACGTAAGCGCGTAGTTGTTTGGAAATCATTTGAGTAGACGATAGCAATAAGTGAGACAATGAGTTAGCGACGAATGCGGGTACCCTGCCACGGCGTTTGCACGTAGGGGAAGCTGGCCAGGAACGTCGTGTCGTTTTTCTCAACCCCGGCGGTGAAATTCAGCACCCCCTTCAGGCTCGGCGTCACGGGGTTGGTGGCGGTGGGGCCAAAGTCGTCGTACCACAGGCCGATGGCCGCCAGCACGGCGCCACCCACGGCCTGCAACTCAATCTTCACTACTTCGTCTTCGAGGCGGCGCCCGTTGGGGAAGCCGTCCATGTTGGGGATATTCTGTAAAGTCTGGGTCGTGTTAAAGCGTGGGTCGGTGAGGCCGAGCACGGCCGCCGCAATCAGGCCCTGGTTGCTGAAGTCGGGCGAGTTGCGCGGGGTAGCCGGCACGGCCATATTCAGGCGCAGCATGTCGCCGCCAGGGCCACCATTGGCGGTGCCCATTAGCGGCAAGAAGTTGTTTACGAATGGCTTACCCGCCGCCAGCGGATTGCCGCCGGCTTTGCCCACGGCTAGCTGGTAGGGCGGCAGGTTAGGCACGCCGGTATGGAAAATTGGCTTCAAATCCACCGAGCGGGGGCTGTTGGCCACCAGCAAGTAGCTGCCGTAGTTATTGTCGGCCAGGGCCGTATTGGCCACCAGGGTCGTACCCTTGAGCGGGTACAGGCCCGGCGCCTGGTTGCGGAAGTCGAAGCCGCCATCATACGGCGCGGGCAGGCGGCCATACAGCGACTTGGTTTGCATGCGCAGCGCCATCAGGGCGGGCACGTTCTCGCCGTAGAAGGTCTGGCCGGCCGACTTGGGCGCGGCCGGGGCCACGGGGGTATTGTCGGCGGTGTAGAGGCCTAGCTCGGGGTTTGACAGATAGTTATCGGTAATGGCGGCCTCGGTGTAAGGGGTGGCGCGGTTCCAGGCATCCTTGCTGCCGATGGGGTTGATGGCCTCATTCATCAGGGGCATACCCAGGCGCGACACCTGCACGTAGGTGCCGCTGGCCGTGGTGGTGCCATTGCCGGCAGTGCCGTTGAGGGTGCGCAACGTGGGGCGGCTAGCCGAAGCCCACACGCCAATCACGTAGTCGGGGTCCAGGATATTGGCGCGGGCCGATACATCCTTGTGGTCTTTTTGCAGCGTCGAAATCGGGATGCTGAGCGCAATCGAGTGCACGTTGTACTTGGCCAGGCCGTCGCGGCTGCCGCGGTTCACGCGCAGGCCGGCCAAGTCAAATATTGCCCCCAGGTCCACAAAAAACGGGTCGTCGGACGAGCCGCAGAACACCTGCTCGCTGCCACCCCCGGTAGCGTTGGCCACCTTGCCCTGGCGGTAAGCCGCGTACGAAGCCTGGCTCAGGCCCACGCCCGAGCTGATGGAGCGCGGCCCGATGTTATAGGCCGGCACTTCGCCATTAGCGACGATGGTAGTCGATACGCCGCCCACGATTTTCTCGCAGGTATAAACAGTTTTGAGGTTTTGGGCCCCTAGCCGGACGTTGAAAAAAGTAGTCCCGTCCTGGTTGGTTCGTGTAAAAGTGAAGCGATAAATAATGTCGTCGCCCGTAGTATTGGCGTTATTTTTAACGTGAATCTCGTACCGCACATTCTCCCCGAACGTGTAGTAATTGGGCCCGCCCTGCGGCAGCTGAAACGGGATGTAGTTGGCAATGAGCACCACCCGGCTGGCGTCGTTGGGGTCCACAAAGGCGTACACATCGGTGTTATCGGCCAGCGGGTCGTCGGCAATCAGCGGGGCTTCGCGGTGGCTACTGGCCTCCAGGGGCGTGTAGCGCGTGGTAGCCCAGACCGAGAGCGCCGTGACGGCGCCAGCCGCCACCAGCCACTGCATTGGCTTGGTTAATTGGTGCTTCATGGGAAAATGAGGTGGGAAAAGTGGGAAAATGGACGACAACGCTGCTGAGCGCGCTACTTACGTAGTGCGCTCAGCAGCAACACAATAACCTGGCAAAAAAGGAAGCTGGCTAATAGGCCGGGCCGGCCGCAGGAAGCCTGGGCAAGCCGGCAAAAAAATCAAGCTGATATCTTGGGTAGCGACCCGCGCAACGAATGCGTGGGCATGGTGTAGCCTGCGAAAATTGCGGGCCGCAGAGGGCACTGCACCCACGTATGACGAAAAAAACGGCAGCGTAAAGCGCAGAAAAGCGATTACTTACTCACCGAATTATTTATCGGTTAGTCAAACACTTACGCCCGGGTCCCATTCTTGGATTCAACTACCGGGAACTTTTTAAGAATTTTTATTTTCCGGGCTGGTTTACTCAGATTTCACCCAGCTTCGGAACAGTTTCTGGTGGCCGGGCGGCCTGGTAAGGCGCGCATACTTTCGGGCCGGCAATGGCGGTTAGGGGGCTGGCGCGCTGCCCGCGCGCCCGGTTTTACCTTTGCCCCATAGCCTATGATACTCCGCGCCGAGCACCTCGTCAAGCAATACAAAGCCCGCACCGTCGTCAACGACATGTCGCTCAGCGTGGCGCAGGGCGAAATAGTGGGGCTGCTAGGCCCCAACGGCGCCGGCAAAACCACCTGCTTCTACATGATGGTGGGCATGGTAAAGCCCAACGGCGGCCGCATTTTTCTGGATGACGAGGAGGTGACGCGCCTGCCTATCTACCAGCGGGCGCGGCGCGGCATGGGCTACCTGGCCCAGGAAGCCAGCGTGTTTCGGGACCTGAGCGTGGAGGAAAACATTCTCTCGGTGCTCGAAATGACGGACCTGCCCAAAAAAGCGCAGCACGATAAAGTGGAGGAGCTGCTCGACGAGTTCAGCCTGGGCCACGTGCGCAAAAACCTGGGCAAGGTGCTGAGCGGCGGCGAGCGCCGCCGCACCGAAATAGCCCGCGCCCTGGCCGTAGACCCCAAATTTGTGCTCCTCGACGAGCCGTTTGCGGGCGTGGACCCCATCGCGACCGAAGAAATCCAGGGCATCGTGGCCAAGCTCAAGCACCGCAATATCGGCATCCTCATCACCGACCACGACGTGAACTCGACCCTGAGCATTGTGGACCGCGCCTACCTGCTTTTTGAAGGCAAGCTGCTGAAAGCCGGCACCGCCGAAGAGCTGGCCGCCGACGAAACCGTGCGCCGCGTGTACCTGGGCCGCAACTTCGAGTTCAAGCGCAAGACGTTTGAATAAAATTTTTATTATACGCTATTGTCTGTCCTTGCGAGCCTAACGCAGTGGCGCGCGGCAATGACAGACAATATTTCTGATTCCTAACTACTTTGCCGTGCTCGACCAGCTTGTTGCCCGCGCCGTTCAGCTGGCTAGCCTGCCCCGGCTGGCGCGGGTGCGGCATGAGCCGCTGGCGGCGCAGGCGGCGGTGCTGCGCCACCTGCTGGGCCGGGCGCAGGGCACGGCCTGGGGCCGGCGCTACGGCTACGCGCCGGGCCTGAGCCCCAGCCAGTTTGCCGGGCGCGTGCCCGTGAGCACCTACGAGCAGCTCTACCCCGAGCTGGAAAAAGTGCTGCTGGGCCAGCCCGATGTGCTGTGGCCCGGCCCAGCGCCGCAGTGGCAGGCGCGCAGCAGCGGCACCACCAATGCCCGCAGCAAGTACATCCCCCTCACCCGCGAGGCCCTGCACGACAACCACTACCGGGCCGGGCGCGATATGCTGGCCCTGGCCACCCACCTCTACCCTGGCCAGCGCATTATTCAGGGCAAAACCCTGAGCCTGGGCGGCAGCCTGGGGCCTAGCCCCTTTGGCGGGGGCGCGGTGGCCGGCGATGTGTCGGCCCTCATTATGCAGAGCCTGCCGGGCTGGGCGCAGGCGCTGCGCACCCCGCCCCTGCCGCTAGCCCTGCTCGATGAGTGGGAGGAGAAAATTGAGCGCATTGCCCGGCACGTGCTGCGCCAGGATGTGCGCGTGCTGGCCGGCGTGCCCACCTGGATGCTGGTGCTGCTGCGCCGCGTGCTGGCCCTGGCCGGCGCCGACGACCTGCGCCAGGTGTGGCCCCGGCTAGGGCTGTTTTTGCACGGCGCGGTGGCGTTTGGGCCCTACCAGGGGCTGTTTGACGAGCTGCTGCCCGGCGGGCAGCTGCGCTACCTCGAAATCTATAATGCTTCGGAGGGCTACTTTGCCTTGCAGGATGAGCCAGGCGCGCCCGACCTGCTGCTGCTGCTGGAGCACGGCATCTACTACGAGTTTTTGCCGGCCGAGCAGTTCGAGAGCCCCGACCCGCGCCCGGTGCCGCTCGAAGACGTGGTTATAGGGCCTAGCTACGCGCTGGTCATTAGCAGCAGCGCGGGGCTGTGGCGCTATCTGGTGGGCGATACCGTGCGCTTTACCTCGCTGCGGCCCTACCGGGTGCGCATTACGGGGCGTACCAAGCACTTTCTCAATGCGTTTGGGGAAGAAGTAGTGGTCGAGAATGCGGAGGCGGCCATTACGGCGGCGGCCCGGGCCACGGGCTGCGCCGTGCGCGATTTCACGGCCGCGCCCGTGTACTTTGCGGCGGCCACCGGCACCTCGCGCGGCGGCCACGAGTGGGCCGTGGAGCTGAGCGGCCCGCCCCCCGCCAACGCCGGCCAGTTCAGCCAATTGCTTGACAGCGAGCTGCGCAAGCTAAACTCCGACTACGATGCCAAGCGCCATCGCGACCTGGCGCTGGCCCCGCCGCGCGTGCACTTCGTGCCGGCCGGCACCTTCGAGGCCTGGCTGCGGGGCCGGGGCCGGCTGGGCGGCCAGCGCAAGGTGCCGCGCCTGGCCAACTCGCGCCAGGTGCTGGAAGAAGTGCTGGCCCTGAGCCGCTAGGGCCGCTCCAGCCTACAGGGCTCGCCCTTGCCGGGCCAGCACCTCCAGGGTTTCGCGGTGGCGCTTTTCGGCCTGGTCCTGTTGGTAGGAGGCCACCGCCCAGATGGCGGCCGGAATCCAGCCGATGAGGGTAAGGTGCAGGATGCCGCAGAGAATTCCTTTGAGCACGTGGCCCCGGAAAATCATGGAGATACCGGGCAACAGAATGGCAAACAGCATGGCGCAGCAAAAAAAAAGACGACGGCAAACGTACTCGCTGGCAAGCTATTTCGCTAGCCCTCCGCAAGAAGCAAGAAATAAAGATGCCCTTCAGAATACTTCTGAAGGGCATCTTTAGTGGGCAGTATCGTGCTCAATGGTTTGCCGTACGGTGCCGAAGCCTGCCGGCAAAAGTGCCGTTCTGCGCTGTTGGGTGGGTTTTGCTGGCGAGCTAGCTGCAAGTTCTGGCAGCGTTTTACCTGAAAACCGGGGGCAATTTTCACTTTTGCCCCCGGTAAGCACTTGCAGCAGTGAAATGCTTATGCGCCAAAATAAAATAGGTCAGGCCGTGTGCAACGCTAGTAGTCTCTAATCGGTCCTGTAATTTGTACTCCCTTGTCCTTTTCCATATGCGCATCCACTACTTTATGCTTCCCAGTCTACTGCTACTAGGCACTGTTGCTGCCCGAGCCCAGGCTGCTCTTGCTAAGCTAGGCAGCGTGACCATGCCCAGCTACGGCACTGAACTAGTTGTCGATGGCACCACCGCCTACGTGCTCACCGCCAGCGCCGGCCAGCAAGGCTTACGGATATACGACATGAGCACACCAGCGGCCCCACGCTTACTCAGCGCTATTGCCTTACCCAACGCGGGTAACCTCTCTGCCCTGCCGCCTCGCCATGCCGTGGTTAGCAATGGCCTGCTCTGCGTGACTTCCTATCACAGTAACCTTACGACGCCCCATTTTGGAGCATTATGGACTGTAGATGTTCGTAATCCTGCTAGCCCTGCCGTACGCACTGCTGATATTGTAGTCGGCGAGGAAGACTTTATCGCGGCTACTGGCGACTACATATACGTCGTGCCGGATGACCGTAATCAGGCTTATGTTTATAATCGTACTCCTATGGTTGCCAGCTCAGGCTATACTTACCTGGCCCAGGAGCGCACCATAGACCTACCCTACTCCCTGAGTGGTATTATTGGCTTGAACCTTACTGGCACCACGGCGTACGTGCAGTATGCCAACGCAGTATTTGCCACGCTTGATGTGCGTAATCCAGCCCAACCAATCAGCTCTCCCGGCACGATGCCTGGTACTATCCGCGCGGCTAGCGGTACACTCGCCGCTGGTTTAGCTCAGTCCGTATACGCCGGTAGTATTCCAAGTAACACGCTACGCTTCTACTCACTTAGTAATCCATTACAACCTACTCTTGTGCAGTCGCGGGCGGGCAACTACGGCACCCGGCTAGCCGCGGGCACACAGACCGTATTCACTTGTGGTGAGACTAGTCCATTTATCTCGGCCGCGCCGAGTAGTGCAGAGCCCTTGCGTGGCTACTTTATGGCTTCGAGTGCAAGCACCCCACTTGAAGCTGTGGCTATGGGCACCCAAGGTGCCAACGCCCTGGTAGCAGCTAATAATATGGCTTACGTACTAACAGATAATGAGCTAAGCATCTATGCTTTCCCAACTATCGTGACTGCCACGCGCGGAGTGGCTACACTTGCTCCTCTCACTCTATACCCAAACCCCGCAAGTCGTACGGTGCAGCTTAGCCAGGTCACATCAAGCAGCAGCGTAACTGTTTATGACCTCACTGGACGTATTTGCCTGCAGGCGAAGCTACCGGCTAGCGGTACACTTGATATAAGTGGTTTGCCAGCTGGCCTCTATCAGGTACATACTGGTACGGCCATTGGCAAGCTCACAATTCAATAAGTCTGGATAATAGTCAACATAGCAGGCCTAGCACTCGTGATTACCAGTGCTGGGCCTACTATGTTCCCAGCGCCACCTGCCAGGCCTCGAGTAGCCGCGGGCCGTAGCGCTCCAGCGTGTCGTAGCCGTAGACGCTGGCCGACACGTGGCCCAGGGCAATCTCCTTTAGTGTCTGGTCGCCCTCGCTACCCAGCACCAACAGCCCGGCGCCGGTGTGGCGCGCCGTGTGGGTGGTGAGCACCTGCCACATCGGCCGCACCTGCTCGCTCCGGGTTTTGCCTGAGAATATCACCTCTACAAATTCACGCTCCAGCCCCACAGCCTGGCCCAGCACTTTAAGCCGGCGGTTACGCTCCTGCTGGCTGGGCAGATTCAGCTGGCCGGCGCAGCGCTGCCAGATAGCCGCCGCCGCCGGCGGCAACGGTATCAGCACTGGCTCACTCGTTTTCTGTTGGTAGAGCTCCACGCACAGGGTCGGGCCGTGGCCGGGCAGCTCGTGGGCGCTAACGTGGTGGGGCTTGAGGGCGCGCAGGTCCACGTCGCGCAGCAGCAGGTGCAGCTGGAGCAGGAAGGCGTCGCGCTCGGCCAGCAGGTCCGGCGCCAGGTCGGCAGCCGCGGCCAGGGCCAGCACCTCGGCCCGCCGAAGCGTAGGCCGGCGGCCCTGGCGCACGGTGAACTTGCCCAGCCACTTCGGCACTACTCGCCCCACCATGCGGTGGCATTCGCGCAGAAAGATGTAGTGGCGCTGCACCGTCGATTCGCGCTTGCCGTCGGCAAACAGCCAGGCCACGTACTGCGCTAGGCGCTCGCGCGTGAGGCCGGCCAGCCGCAGCTTGGGGTCGAACTCGGTTAGGCTGCTCACCACCTGCCGGTACATGCGCAGGTAGCTATCGGCTAGCAGGTGCTCGTTCTCGGACCGCCAGCGCGCCTCAAACTCGGCCCAGCTGGCTGTATCGGTTAGCGGCTGCTCAGCGGCCGCAGCAGCCACGGCGGCGGGCGTGGGCCGGGCCCGCCGCTGGCTGCCCGCGCCCACGGCCAGCACGGCGGCTTCTAGTTCGGCCTGCGTCACGGTGGCTTCGGGCCGGCCCGCGCCCTCGGCGGTGGTGAATACGGACTGCACGGCCGTGAGCAGCCGGGTGAGGCGCAGGTTGAACTGGCTGCTATTTTCGGCGGCCGTGTGGATTTTCTTCGCCTTAGTGGGCTGCCAGTGGGTGGGTAGCACCTTAACGCCGGTCGGCATCTTCCAGCGGTGGCCGCCGGCCCAGTGCAGGTCCCCGAAGATGGCCGCCCGGCCGGCTTTATCGGGGCGGTCGAGGCGCTGGCGGAAGATGAGTTCCATAGCTAGTCCTCAGCAGGTAGATGAACTGCCTGACGTAGTCGAAACAATTGGCATCTATCCGCTGCCATTTCATTTATGATATCGTGGAACTCCCAGCTTATTTCCTCTCCGGTAGCATCAACCCGAGCTAAGATTCTACCATCTTGATTAGAGACTATTCTGCGCAGAATCAGACTTCTTCTCCACACAAAAATATGCACCCCGAGCGCGTATTTTACCTCGTCTATTGGCACCACATCTGCCACATATCGAGCACCACTGGGATAACGTGCGCCCATATTGTTGCTTCCTATCTCGATTACGAAAGAGGAGCCATAATCCATGCCTGCTACTCGAAGTACTGGGACTCTATTTCTCGGCATGCGCTCCAAAGAGGTCAGCCTCTCCCCATCCGAATCATCATCATTTATAGTTACGAAGTCAATTGGATTATCTATTAGGCCCGCGTAGTCATTTATAGAGTAAAATATCAAACTGATGAACGTATCACTAGACTCATTCTCGTCGGCAGCTGTACTCCACACCGTGGATAAGTCAAACCCTAAAGCGGCTGATAACTTAGCTCTTGTTTCAGCAGAAGGGATGCTGTCACCTAGTTCAAACTGCGATATAGCTGCGCGGCTTACACCTACTTTAGCACCGAGAGAACCTTGAGTCTCGCCAAGGCCCTTGCGAAGGGATAGTATTTTGGCGCCCAAAGGAGTTTTGCCTGACATTGTCTTGATTAATAAATGTTTATGAATTTTCTACAAACATTTCGCTAGAATTACAATGCATTTTACTTGACAAGCGAAACATTTTACTTTACATTTGAGTTGTAAAGCTGAATGAACGCAAATGTAAGTAAAAAGCATGCATATGAAAGCAGCAGGTCGGAATATTCGCTCCATTGTTCCTCATGGAGGAGTCAAAAAAATTGCAGAAAAGCTAGGCATTACTCAACAGGCTGTCAGTTTAGCACTTAAACTCATGCCGCCGTGCAAGAGGCATTGCGTATGGCTAAAGATTCTGGCGCAATTGAGGCCGCTCAGACGCTGGCCACCATTCCTAACGCCGCCTAGAGCCTGCTGCTATGGTCACCTTCACCACTGCCAACGGCCTACTACAGTTCGAGGACGCTGCCACCACGGCGCGCATCCTCGAAGCTCAGCAGCGTGACCGCCTGGCCGCCGAGGCCGAGCAGGCTGCTCTCTCGGTGGTGTACCGCCTGAGTGGGGAGCCCGACCCTGCCCGCCCCCACGATGGGCTGCTCACTTCGCGCCTCGACATCAGCGAGCGCTCAGCCTACGAGCTGCTGCGCACCGGCCAGCTGCGCTACACCTGCGCCGGCAAGAAAAACTATCGCGTGAGCGAGCGCGCCGTTCGCGAGTACCTGGGCGATATGCCGCCCAACTAATAACCCTTCATTTCCTGGCTTTTACCTCGGCTATTTCGCATAGTCTGGCCACGCCTTTGCCTTCATTTTTCACCCCACCTCACCTAATGAACGCTGCCCAAATTTCCGCTCTCTACACGCCTCCCGTAGCCACCTTGCTACATACAGTTGTCCCCGCCGTTTCATGCTACGGACTGCCTCACGACGAGTACCACCGCCGCATTGATGCGGCCGAGGACTTGCAAGAGCAGATGCAGGCGCAGTACAACCGGCCGGATGGGCGCTACGGCCGCGAAATCATGTGGCACCCCGCTTTTGCCGATGAGTACGTGGCTTCAATTGGGGGGACTTCGCTAGTGGAAGTAGCCGTGATACACCAAAAGCTGGCTAGCTACTACAACCAGGGCCGCCCGCTGGACCTCATTGATTATGGCTACCTGCGCGACCTGCTGGCCGAAGCCTTGGCCGACAACCCCACACCACTAGCTGCCCTGCGCCTGGCTCGCGCCTTAGCCTGGGTGGAGCAGGCGGGCGCGGCCCTGCTGGCCACCCAGGCTGCCCCCCCGCCCAGCGAAGCCGCCCCGGCCCTAAGCGCTGCTGCCTAACCAGTCGGGCCAATGAGTATCCTAGTTTATTCCTCCAAAAAAGGCAACCCGGTGACCGACTCGCGCCGGGTGGCCAAGGCCTTCGGCCGCTCGCATAAGTCGGTGCTTAAGGCGCTCGACAAGTTAGAATGCGATGCCGAGTTTTCGCGGCTTAACCTGGCGCCGTCAACTTACACCGATAGCCGAGGCAAGAAGCAGCGGCAGGTCGTCATGACGCGCGCCGGCTTCACCTTTCTCGTGCTGGGCTTCATCGGCAAGAAGGCCGCCGAGTTCCGGCAGGGCTACATCGAACAGTTCGACCGGATGGAGGCCCAGTTGCGCACGCCGCCACCCACGGTGCCCCTGCCTGACTTCACCAAGCCCGCCGTGCAGGTGCAACAGGTCAAGGCCACGGCCGGCCGCCTGTTCCGACTCAACGGCGACCCGCGCGACATCATGGCGCACCACCGGGGCGTGATGAAGTGCCTCACAGCCCGCACGCCCAGCCAGTACGTGCGCGATGCGGTAGCGCGGGGCCTGCGCGTGCGCTCGCTCTCGGGCCGCCAGGTGCTGCGCCGCTTGGAGCCTGCTAAGGCCGCAACCGCCGGCTTTTTAGATGAGCAGGTAGCCCGTGGCCATACCCTGGAGCAACTCACCGCGGCCGATGTGCCCGCTACCCTCACGGCTGCCTTTGCTGCCATGCTGCGCTGCGGCATCACCCCGGCCGAGTTGCCACAAACCTAGCCCGCCGCCCTGCTGTCCCAACTGCTTATCACTTTTCCTATGTCCGCCACTCCATTCCCTGCTCAGCCCCTTGCGGCGCACACTATCTCGTGCCTACGCCTATCCAACGCAGTATTATCCCAGCGTAGCGCCGCTGCTGTTGCACTAGCCGCCGCGGCGGCACCAACGGACGAAACACCCACCGGCCTGGGCTGCGCCCCGGCGCCCGGCGGCAATATTCTCTGGCATCCGTCTTTCCCCCGATGGTTCCTGCCTCAGCTTTGCCCGCTACCTCTCTACAAGGTCGGCGCCTGGCTAGCCGAGTACCTATTGACTACGCCCAAGCGGCCGCTAGGCCTGTTGGATTTTGGTTACGTGGCGGACGTGCTGCGGGCTGGGCTAGCCAATGAGCCTAGCACCCGCGATGCGTGCACCTACCGCCGGGCACTGGACTGGGTAGAGCAGGTAGGGGCGGCATCCCTATCGACGGAGCAGGAAGGAGGGGCCCGTGAGTAGCGCTAGTGCCACCGCGCGCCTGAACCTGGCAAGCCAGAGTCTACGCGCCGAGTTGCAGCAGCTCGCCGCCACGCAGGGGCCTCAAGCACCGGCCCTTGGGGGGCTGCTGAAGGCACT
The DNA here is from genome assembly GCF_030581075.1 of Hymenobacter cheonanensis. GTDB lineage: Bacteria > Bacteroidota > Bacteroidia > Cytophagales > Hymenobacteraceae > Hymenobacter. Next base: position 138,462 of record NZ_JAUQSW010000005.1, on the reverse strand, counting down.
AGGTCAGTACGAGCAGGCCGTGCGGGCCTGTCTACCCCCGGTAGACATAGACATTCTGCGCCTGACGCCCGCCCAGCTTCTGGCCTACCGCGAAGCCGACCCGCTCTACCGCCTCGGCTGGGTGCGGGGGCATAAGGCCGGGCTAGCGCAAGGCCAGCAGGCCACCGCCCCCGTGCTCAATCTCTACGCCCGGCACGCGGCGTTGCCCCCACCGCCCGACCCTACGGCCCTGATTGAGCAGGTGCGCCGCATCGTGGCCACCATGCACCAGCGCTACGGCGCCGGCCCTATCATGCCCTTCGCGGCTACTACGCGCCCATGATGAGCTACCTGGATTACATCGTACTATTTGAGAAGTGCGACCACGCGCAGGCGTTCTCGGGCAACACCACCCGGCTATACCTGAAGCTGCTGCACCTAGCTAATCTGGCTGGCTGGCCAGTTGAGTTTGCCAAGTCTGACCCCTACATAGCGGCCGTGTGCGGTTTCGCCATTAATACGATGAAGGACTGCCGGGCGCAGTTGGTTTCGCGTGAGCTACTGGCTATAACAACAGGCGGAACCGGACGAAACGCGGCCACAACCTACCGGCTCTTAAACTCGTCAAAATCTGATGCCTTTGAGCAGCTAAACCCATCAAATTTTGATGGGTTACCGTCAGCTATCCCGTCAAAATTTGATGGGTTTACGGTTCAGGATTCAGTAAACTCGTCAAAATCTGATGCCTTTGAGCAGCTAAACCCATCAAATTTTGATGGGTTACCGTCAGCTATCCCGTCAAAATTTGATGGGTTTACGGTTCAGGATTCAGTAAACTCGTCAAAATCTGATGCCTTTGAGCAGCTAAACCCATCAAAGAACCCATCAAATTTTGACACCCTTAATATAGATAAAGAAAAGGCAGGAGTAGACGCGGCTAGCGCCGCCACCTCGCCTTTGATTTCTAAAAAAAAGGAAGCGGGTAAAAAAGCTAAAAAGCCAGCGGCGCTTGCCGAGCAGATAGCGGCCTTGGTGCTGCCCCACCCAAGCCCTGAATTTACCAAGTTGTGGGCCGAGTTTGCTGCTGGCCCTAAACAGCGCAAAAAGCCAGTAACAGCCCTGCGGCGATTACTAACCACGCTGGGTAAGTACCAGGAAGGATTTGCGCTCAAAATGATGGAGCGGGCAATCGCGCATGATTGGTCAGGACTGGAGTACGACAGCACGCCCGAGGCCTACGCCAAATGGCAGGCCGAGCAGGAGCGCCGCCCGCCGGCCCCAACGCCTAACGCCCCGTCCAGCTACGACCCGGCCGCCCTGTTCGGCCTCGACAGCAATCTAACCCACGCTCAATACCTGGCCCGCCTGCAGCAGGCCGGCCAGGCTTCCAATCACTAACCGCGCATGCCTACCTCCCCGCTCCCCCTACTGCTGCCCGCGCAAGACCCGGCCCCCGTGGAGGCGGCCACCGAGGCCGCCGGCCATGCGCTGGAGCAAGCCTTGTTGCCGCTGTTCGTCTCGTGCGAGAAAGCGCTGGCCCGGCCTGAACTCTCGGACTACCAATTTCAGCACATGCAGATGCTACGCGCCGCCTTGGATGCGGTCGCGGCCTACGATACGCAGGTGCAGCAGGAGCTAGGCGTGCACCGCGCCAACGTGGCCGCTCTTAATCAGCAGCTACACCAACTGCTAGCCTATACCCAACCCCGGCCGTTGGAGCAGGCCCTGCAAATCGACTGGCAAGGCCTAGCCCTCACCCTTCTGGAACGCTTTTGCTCACCAAGCGCGCCCGTGCTCACCCAGCCACCGAGTCGGGGGCGCGCCTTGCCGGCCTACGAACGTCACCTCGTGCGCTTGGGCCTGCTACTGGCCACCCCCGAGGAGGTGGCTGCGCTTTCCCCTACCTCTTCCGTCCTACGCCTGCCCCATGCCGCCTAATCTGCAACGCTTTACCACACAGGCCAGCCTACAGGCCGCCCCTGCCTACGCCCCACTGCCCCCCGCAACCGAGGCTCTACTGACCGCCGAGGCCGTGTGGACGGAGATGAAACACGCCTGGGATAACGAGGACCCCAACGGCCGGCCCACGCACTTTCCCTCCCTCACGCCTTATTGGTCCTGGCTACCCGACGAAGTAACGGTAGTTACGGGCTGGCCTGGCCACGGCAAAAGCGAACTGATGCTCCAGCTCATGCTCACCAAAAGCGTCTACGAGGGCTGGAAGTGGGCGCTCTACGTGCCTGAGAATATGCCTGCCCGCCGCATCATTACCAAACTCGTGCAGAGCTACGTTGGGCAGAGCGCCAACTTCAAAAGCCCGCGCCGCATGAGCTTCGGCCAGTACGAGGATGCGGCGCGCTGGGTGCTGGGGCACTTTCATCTCATCGACCCGCGCAAGGCCGCCACACTCAGTGAACTGCTGCCGGTGCTGCGCCACGCAATCAGCACCTTCGACTTGCAGGGTTACCTCATCGACCCCTGGAACGCGCTGGCCAGCAACCTGCGCGAGTACGGCGGGCGCGAAGATGAGATGCTGCGCGCCCAGCTTAATGAGCTACTCGACTTCACTGAGGACTTGCACCAATGCGGGGTGGTTTGCGCCCACCCGTCAGGTGATGCGCGCACCAAAGACAAGGAAATGAACCTGCGCGTGCCCGACCAATACAGCGTAAGCGGGGGCCGCATGTGGGCCAACAAGGTGGATAACTTCCTCGTGGTGCACCGGCCCTACGCTGATGACGACCCCACTGATACGGCCGTAGACTTCTACGCCCGCAAAATCAAGCAGGAGGGTATCGTGGGCATGAAGACACCCAAGGAGGGTGTACGCCTGAACTATGAGCGGGGAAGCTCGCGCTACCTGGACCCTAAGCTTGGCCATGCCCCGCTCGATGTGCTAGCCCGGCAGCGCTACAGCCAACACGGTACCAACGTGCTACCCGTCGCAGGGTCAGCGACACCCGCCCCCACCCTGGCCACGTCCGACTACCAACCCCAGCTGCTGCGCACGGCTAGCCCCAGCGCCTTTGACGAGGTGCCCAAGGGCTGGCATCCGGGCGGCCGGCCCATCACGCTCCCCGCTACTCCCGCCGACGATGACCCTTTCTAAGCCTTGCCGCTGCGCCGCCTGCCGGCCTAGCCTACCGCCCGGCCCAGCGGCTACCCTAGCCGAGCACGCCGCCCACGCAATCTACCTGCGCCGGCTGGCGGCCGTGGGCGCGCTGCCCGACCCCACTTTCCACCCCTACCCTACCTCCTCATGCCCGCCCCGCTCATCATTCCCGACCACCTGCGCCACGCCCGCCTAGCCCTACTCGCCGCCGGGGTGCCCGTCGACACCGATAGCCCCGCCTTCGCCGCCCTGCTGTGCGCGGCCGCCGCCTACAATCGCCTGCCCCAAGTCAACCGGGCCGTGGTGCTCAGCCAGCAGCTAGCCGAGGTGCAGCGCGAAAACGAGCGCCTAGCTAAGGAACTGCTGCGCGAAGGCGCCCACGTCAACCGCCTGCGCGCCCAGCTGCAGCAGCCCACGCAGCCCCCTGCTACTGGGTATTGCCCACTTGACAATTCTTGACATAAAACGGCCGCTTTTCCCTGTGACAAACGCGCCGCCTCTTTTCTGCCACAACCTGCTGATTACCAATTCAACCAGCCCGCTATTGTCCCCGAGCCCCTGTTTACAATTGTTGACATAAAATCGGAGTTTTCGGAGTTCTATAAAAAAGGGCTCAACGGTGGGCTAGCCAGGCCAGCCAGTAGACAATAGTAGCCCTCAACTCTGAGTAATCTGAGTCGCTACAAAAAGGGCCAGCCGCTAGAAAACCTGACGAATCTGACGCCTATAAAAAGCAGGCAACTGCCGATACCAGGCAGTGAAGCCTACCTATAAAATCGGAGTTTTCGGAGTCCTATAAAAAGGAGCCAACCCTACAAAATCCGAGTTTTCCGAGTCCTATAAAAAGGGCCAGCCTCCGCAAAATCGGACTTTTCGGACTCGCCCTAAAAAGAGCCAACGCCGCAGTTTGGGCACCCACCTCACCCGCCCGCCGGCCTGCCGCCCGGCCCCACGCAACACATTGCAACACCCCCACGCACGGGCGGGAGCCAGCTGCCCCCCGCGCCTGCTCTCCCCGCACTCCACCCTTTTACCGCCCACACACCCTCCCCCCGCTACCGCCCCTGCATGAAGTACCGGATGTACACCCCCGCCGAAATCGACTATTTGCGTAAACACTACCCCCAGCAGAGCCTCAAACGCCTAGCCGAGTACTTCGGCGTCGATAACCCGCGCAAGGTGCTCGACCTGGCCCGACGCCACGGCATCCGCAAGCGCGCCTTCAACGGGGCCCCGCAGTGGCGTTACCCGCCCGAGCACTAGCCCCCTCGCTGGGCAGGGCCTACGTGCTACGGCGCGCTAGCCCACGGCCCCGCCGCGGCTGGCGGACTACCCGCCGCCGCCTAGCCAGAAACCACTTACCACAACGGCTGCGTTAAGTAGGCGACAACTTGGGAGTTAATGATACCATTAGCTACCCGCGAAGCCCAAGCTATTGCCTGTCTCGAAGCCGCCGACCGCCACCGCGTTCCCTTGCTGGCCCTGGCCCGCAAGCTCACGGGCTGCCCCGAGGCCGGCATGGACCTCTACCAGCAGACCCTGCTCAACTGCCACGATGCGATTCAGCGCAACGGCTTCGCGGGCGAGCGCTACCAGTTTTACCTCTACACCAGCCTGCGCAATCAATTCCGCAAGCAGAGCCAGCTAGCCGGCCGGGAGGTACGCCTGGACTTCCAGGCGCTGGAGGCGGGCTCTGCTGGCCGCAATGACGAAGGCAGCGCGCCGTGGGCCGCCAAGGCCGTTAATCGGCAGCTGGCCGAGCCCACTACTGGGCTGGGCGCTGCCCCCACGAGTGACCCGCAGGCCGAGCTGGCCGAGCAGGTCATGGCCGAAGTGCGCGCCCAGTTCAGCTTTGCCGACCGCATTATGCTGCGCCTGCACATCGACGGCATGCCGTACCGGGACATTGCCGCCCACTTCGGCCAGGTGCAGCATACGCCCATCTGGCGCCGGGTAGAACGCATGAAGGCGGCGCTGCGCAAAACCTTCGCGCAGGCCTGGGCCAACCTCACCGACCCCGCCTAGCATGCCGCGCCCCTACCTCCACCACGCGGCTGCTACCGTGCGCTACCTGCGCCGCGAGTATGGCCGCCAGACCATGCCGCAAATCGCCGCCGAGCTCGGCATTGCCCTGCCTAAGCTGCAGGAACTGGCCCGCCGGCAGGGTATCAAAAAGCAGTGGGTGCGCACCTGAGTGCTGGCCGCCCTATCCACCCCCACTTTTCTCACTTTTTACCTCTTTAGCATGCGTACACTTCACGTAGAAGCCAGTGACGGTGAATTGCTCACTGGCCAGTTGCCCGAGTCGTGGGCCGAGGTACCGTTTCGGCCCTACGTCGACTTGGTGGCCACCGCCCGACCAGTGCCGGCTTGTATCACGCCCACGGCGCACGCCTACATTAGTGAGGCCGGCTGCAATGCCCTGGCCCACCTGCTGGGCCTGCCCACGGGCGAGCCGCTCTACAGTCGGGCAAGTCGGCTGCTGAGCCTCTACGAGCTCGCACCCTGGCTGTTCGTCGGGCCGCTGCCCCTGGCCGAGGAGCTCGTTACCGGCTTCACGCACCTAGGCACGCACTACCGTTACGCCTCGGCGGCCGAACTCGGCCCGGTGGCCGCCGCCAACCGCGAGCGGGTGCTGCTGTGGTATCTGCGCGAAACCGATGGTAACCCGCTGCACTGCCTGCCGCAGCTGCTGGCCACGCTCTACACCCCCGACGGGGTAGCGCCCACGGCCGAGTACATGCGGGCGGGCGCACAGTCCTTCGAGCACTTGCCGATGAGCCTGGCCTGGCCCTTCCTACTACAATTCATCGTGCCCGAAGTCCTAGCACCTAATGACGTAACGCGCTACCTCGCCCTGCGGCCAATGGTTGGACAGACGCTCCACGCATTGGAGGCCACGGCCACGGCCACGCCGCCTGCGCGTCCCCACCTGATGCTGCGTTGGCTAAGCCGGGCCTGGCGCCGCGCCACTACTCGCCCCCTTTTTTTACCCTAGCTCTCGACTTCTATGCACCAACTCAAGATAACCGCCTCCGATGGGGAGGTACTCACCGGGCAGCTGCCCGAAAGCTGGGCCGAGGTGCCACTGGCGCCCTACGTAGCCCTGGCCCTGGCTGCCCAGCCTGTGCCCGCCGGCATCACGCCCACGGTACACCCTTTCGCCAATCCCGCCGGCTGTGAGGCCCTGGCCACGCTGTTGGGCCTGCCCACGGCCGAGCCCTTCCTGGCCAGCCTGAGCCTGCTGCTGCCCATCTACGACGCCGCCCCCTGGCTCTTCGACGGCCCGCTACCGGCGGCTGGCGAGCCGGCGCCAAGCTTCACCCACCTCGGCACGGCCTACACCCACACCGGGGCCTTTGACGATTTGACGGCCGGGCAGTGGGAGGCCCTCTCCACCTTCCTGCAAGGGTGCGAGGGGAACCCACTGCGCGTGGCCCCGCAACTGCTGGCCGTACTCTACTGCCCCGCCGGCCAGCCGCAGAGCGCCGTGACGGTGCGCGACGCGGCCCAGGCCTTCGAGACATTGCCCATGCGCCTGGCCTGGCCCGCCATCCAGTCTTTTTTGCTGCGTGCGCTACCCTTGGCCCTGCCTATCCAGAGGTATTTGGCCGCTCGGCCCCTGGTCGAGCAGGTAGTGCACGCGCTGGAGCAGGGGCTGGCGACTTCGCCGACTTCGGCCCCACGGGGCTTCTACTGGAGTATGGGGCGGTGGCTGGCCAAACGCTGGCTCAAGCTCGTGCGGAGGCAGCTAGCAACGTTTTTACCGTCCTCTGCTACCACCGCCGTAGCGCGGCACTCACGCAGCACCCGAAACGCTAAGGCCCGATGAGCACGACTACTAAAATCTATCAGATTCAGCTAGACCTAGGCCAAAGCCAGCAGCAGCTTGACACGGCCAGTAAGGCGCTGGGTGAGCTCAAGAACCGCGCGGCGGCGGCCAACCAGGAGGCCAAAGAAGCCAAGCAGGTCTACGACGAGAACACCCAGGCCCTGCGCGCGCTCACGGCCGAGCAGAAGCAACTTATTCAGGCCCAGAAGGCGGCCCCGGCCGGCGAGGCGGCCCTGCGCGCGGCGGCCGCGCTCGACAAGAACGTGACTGCCCAGCAGCGGCTCAACTCCATCGTGCAGGAAAGCCGCATCGACTACCAGGCCGCCAAGCAGGCGGCCGAGGCGGCGGGCGCGGCCGTGGGCCAGCAGGCGGCGACGGTGAAGGAGCTGGCCGCCAGCGTCAAGCAGTACCAGGGCGCGGCGCAGGCGGCGGCCAAGGAGTTTGCCCCCGGCACCTTCGGGGCCATCGGGCAGGAGGTGGAGGCGCTCAAGGCCGAATTGCAGCACCTCACGGAGGGCTCGGCCGAGGCGGCGGCCAAGATTCAGCAGATTGGCGAGCAGGAAAGCAAGCTGCGCGGGCTGGCCCAGGCCTTGCAGGCCAGCAACCCCGAGGCCCAGGCTAAGGCGTTCGGCATCCTGACGGGCGCGCTGACCGGCACCGTGGGCGTGGTTACGACGCTCGGGCAGGTATTTGGCCTGAGCTCGGCCACGGCCCAGGAATACACCCAGCGCATGCAGCAGCTCACGGGCGTGCTGGCCTCGGTGGATGGCGTTAGCAAGCTACTCAACGGCGAGAACCTGAGCCTCGTCAAATCCATCGTAGCCAGCGGCAAGGCCTGGCTCACGGCGGCCGAGGGCGCCAGCACCGGCGCGAAAATCACGCGCGCCGCGCTCATCTCCACCGGCATCGGCGCGGTGGTGGCCCTCGTGGGTACGCTGATTGCGTTGTGGGTGCAATTCGGCGATACGGTGAGTAGCTCGGAGAGCACGTTTACCAAGTTCAAGGCCGGGGTAGTGGGGGGCTTCGAGGCCATGATTGCGGGCGGCAAGGACTTGCTCACCGTGCTGTGGGACTTGGCCAGCTTCGACTTTGCGGGCGCGGCGGCCACGGCCAGCCAGGCGGGCAAGGACGTAGCCACGGCCTACCGCCAGGGCGCGGCCGGGGTAGTAGCCGACGCCCACCGCCAGGAGTTGCAGGCCCAGATTGACCAAAACGAGCGGCTGCTCAAAATCAACCAGGCCGGCGGCTACAACACCGTGGCCCAGGAGCGTCAGTTGTTGGAGCAAAAGATTGCCGTACTCAAGCAGGGCACGGAGGAAGAGAAAAAAGCCTACGGCGATGCCGTGGCCGAGCTGGCGGCCTTCAACAAGGCCCAGAAGAAAAAGGCCAAGGAGGAGGCCGAGGCCGAAACGCTGGCCCGGCTCAATGGCATCCTGGGCCTGGAGCAGGCGGCCGGCAAGCAGGCCTACCAGGCCCAGCTCGACCTGGAGCAGCAGAAGCTGCGCACCCTGCAAGCGGCGGCCCAGCCCGAAAAGGTGGCGATTGAAGCCCAGCAGAGCGTGCTTGCCGCCCTGAAGATTGCCCATGAAAAAGAAGTAAACGAGAAGCTGTTTGCGGCCCGGCAAGCGGCTTTGGAGGGGCGAATTGCCTTGGAGCAGCAAAAAGGGGAGGATGCGTTTGCGCTCCAATTACAACAAGAGGAAAAGCTGCTCGCCCACCTACGCGCAGCCGGCACTCAGGACGCAGCTGCCATTCAGCAGCAACTCGACAAGATTGCCCTGCTTAAAGATGCCCACGCGCAGGAGTTCGACCAAAAGCGCCGGCAGGCCGAGTTGCTGGCCAGCCAGAACAAGCTTGCCCTGCTCGAAAAAGAGGGCAAAGACACGTTGGGGCTGCGCCTGCGCACGGCCGAGTTGCTGCTGAGCCTCGACAAGGACAGTTCGACCAAGGAGCGCACCCAGCGCGAGGCCGACTACCAAGCCCTGCTCGTGCTGCAGGCCGAGTACAACGCGCGGGAAAAGGCCCTGCGCCTGGAGCAGCAGCAGCAGGGCAAGGATATCGAAGAGGCGGGCAAGCAAGCCGAGCGTGATTTTATAAAAGGCGGCCTCGACTACACTACCCAGGTCTACACCGATAGCCTGGCCAAGCAACGGCCTGACCTTGGGCTGAAACTCATTAAGGCCTTTTTTGGCGTCGACTCCACCACGTCGGAGGAAGCCAAGAAACAGGCTGAAGAGTTAAAGCAGGCCTTCACCGACTCGTTCGGCCAGCTCTACCAAGCCGGCCAGCAGGTGGCTAGCGCCTTCCTGGACGCGGCCGTGCAGCAAAACCAGCAGGCCCTGACCGATGCGCAGGCTCGTTTGCAGGCGGCCACCGAGCAGCTCAGCCAACTGCAAAGCACCATTAGCAGCGACGAGAGCAAATTGGCCAATAGCCAGGGCGCGGCGCGCCAGTACTACCTGGAAAAGCTAGAAAAAGAGCGGGCCGAGGTCGGCAAGATTGCGGGCGCCAAGGCCGCCGCCGCGCGGGAAGAAAAAGCCCAACTCGCCCAACAGCACCGCCTGCAAAAGATTGGCTTAGAACTTTCAGCGGCGACCACGCTAGCCGCTAACGTAGCCGCCGCCGCTAAGGCGGTAGATGCGGGCGTTACGGCCGTGGCTGGCGCGGCAGCTTTACCCTTCCCGGCCAATATCCCCGCCATTATCGCGGCGGTGGCTGCCGTCGCCGCCGCCGTGGCTTCGGCCAAGTCGCTGGCCACCGCTGTAAAGTACGAGGCCGGCACCGGGGCGCTAGGTAGTGACGGGGTACTGCGCGGCCCACGCCACGCGCAGGGCGGCATCCCGTTCACCGTGGCTGGGGTGCCTGGCTTCGAGGCCGAGGGCGGCGAGGCCATTACGCCCCGGGACGCGAGCGCCCGCAATGCCCCCGTATTGGCGATGCTGCGCACCGAGGGCCGGGCCCGCACCCTGGGGCCGGCGGACTACATGCGCGCGCTGGCCATGAGCGCCTACACGACCGTAGTCAACACCCAGCCCCCGCCGGCCAGCTACCTGGAGGCGGGCGGCATCCTTAACCGGGGCGGCGCGCCCGCCGGGGGCTACGCCTCGGCCGCCGACGTGGGCGCGCTGGCTAGCCAGCAGCAGCGCACCAACGCCTACTTAGCCCAGCTTGTGGGCAACACCGAGGCTACCGCTAACAACACGGCACGCGCTGCTGACCACGCGGCCAAGACCGCCGATAATACTGATGAGATAAAGCGTAAGCCCACCGGAGGCGGCCCTCGCTCTCATGATGAGATTATGCGGGAGCAGGAGTATTTAGCTGGGATAGAGCAGGCCCGCGGCTTCGCTACCCTTTAAACAACAACGCCCCGGCCGGTCAGGTCGGGGCGTTGTTGCGTCTGGGCATACTACCAGGTGGCGAGCGCGCTGGCTAGCCGCCTGCGTAGGGCCGCCAGGGCCGGGCGGTCGGCAACTGAGTCGGCCGTTAGTACTTGTTCTAACTCAGGGCCCAAGTGCGTATCGTTGACGCGGCTAAACTGAAGCTCGCTTAATTGGAAGCTCAACCCACGAGGGAGCGGCTTAAGGTCTATAATGTAAGCGAGCGTGGCGTGATTTGGTAAGCGGTCACTACCAATTACAACAGCAATAGGCAGTCCGGCGTAAGTTAGTAATGTCGGGCTTACCACCGTACGGGCGCTCTCGGCCACTGCCTGCGGCGTCTCATCGGTCAACTTCGCCAGATACCACCGCCGCACCAGTGCTCGCCGCTGGGCTTCAGTTTTGGCACTGGCTGGCCAGGGCAGTGTGCCCTTAAACTCTACCTTGCCCGTGGTCGGGTTGCGGGGCCAGGCTTGCGCGTGGGCCGAGGTGAAGGTGAGCAGGCAGAGCAGGGCGACGAGCAGGATTTTCATGCTACCAAGCTACCTAAAAAAAGGCTGTGCTAAAGGCTAGTGCCCGTAGCTGACCACGCGGGCCACGCGCCAAGCCCCGTCTTTCTGCTGCTGCCAAAGCATAGTGAACTTGAACGTGCCACAATCGGGCTTGCCGTTCTCCTGATGGCAAAAGCGATGCTCCCCCACTTCAATAGCCCCGTAGCCCGGCACCGGATATACCTCCAAGCTGCCTGGCACCAGCTCGCGGTGGATATCCGGCGACTGCTTGCTAACCTGCGTGAAGCCCTGCTGCGTTTGGGCGAAGCCGGCTAGCCCGCCTTTATCGTGGTAGAATTCCAGATTGGGGGTGAAATAGCTCATGAGCTTGGGAATGTCGTGCGCGTTGAAGGCCGCAAACATCTCCGCATCAAGGCGGGCGATGCGCTGACGCAGCTCGTCGGGTTGCGCCTGTGCTAGCGCCTGCTTATTCCCCACTAGGCCCATGACCAGTAGCCCTCCAAGTAACAACAGCTTTTTCATGCCCGAAAGCTACACCAGCAGCCGAACAAGAACAGGGGGTAATAAAAGCGCAGACCTGTGAGAGCTAACTCTTACAGGTTCCTATACTTACTTTGCTTTAAATCATCCACCCTATTTCTACTTTTTCTCTATGCCTAGAATCTTACTCCTACTACTTACTTATCTGCTCCCATTGTGGAGTTCAGCCCAGACGGCTACTGCTTCTGACAGTCTAATCCAGACCGAAACCAGTCTTGCATACCGCTATGTCAATGCCACCTCGCTTACGCTCCGCGCGCGGCCCGATGCGACAGCTAAAGCCAGTGCCATCATCGCCGGCGCCAGCCGCCTGCAGTTGGTAGCAGAAAGGCCAGATGGCTGGAGTCAGGTGCAGGTAGCTGGCCACACGGGCTACGTGCGCACCGACTACCTCGTCGAGGAGCAAAATCAGGTTACGGCTAACGTGGACTGGGCCAGCGTGGAGGCGGCCGGGGGCAGCGCCTACAGCAGCACGAGTTCGGCACCCCGCCCAACCACGGCCAGTCATAAGGTTAGTCCCAAGGTTGCGGCTGGCCCCAAGGTCTACGTCTGTGGCAACGGCCGCACAGAGGTGTACCACAGCAGCGAGGACTGTTCGGCCATGCGCCGCTGCACCTACCAAACGCTAGTGATGACTCAGCGCGAAGCCCAGGCATCCGGTTTACGCGGGTGCATGAAGTGCTATTGAGTAAAAAGGTGAGCAGAGTATGGTTTATGGCTACGTATTCTACTGAGCTGCTTGGTATAGGTCGTCCAGCAACCCGTGTTGTGGTGCGTCACCCGTCAACTCCCAAAACATCACGCCGCCCAGGTGCCTGGCCCGCGCGTAGCGCGCCTTGAGCCGCAGGGAACGCGCATCATCAAACGTGGCAAATTCCTGCCGACGAGGATTATAGGCGTATGGGGCCTGCGCCGTGCTGTCCCAGTACTGGCTGAACCCCTGCGCCGCTGACAAGCTGTCGCCAAAGTCCCGGTAGTTGACTGCCCGCCGAAAACTACCGGTTTGGTAGAGGCCATTGGCGGCCGGAGAGACCTGCCCGAACACGCGGGCGTAGAAAGCGGCCCCGATGACAATCTTGCCCGGAGCTACTCCCACCGAGTCCAGAAAGCGCACTCCATCGTCCACCGACTCCTGCTGCGGTGGCGTCGAGTACAAGGGCGTATGGTGGCCCGTGCGGGTACTGTAGCCATTGACCAAATCGTAGCTCATCAGATTGACCCGGTCCACTACCGCCATCACGGCTGGCCACTCCACAGAATGACGCAAGTAGGCTGGGAAGCCCCCGGCGGCGAAGCTGATTTCGTATCGACTGCCTAGCGTAGCCCGCAGCGTCTGAACCAGCAGGGTGAAATTGTGTCGGTCCTCGGGCGCAAAGCGGTGGCCGGGTGGGCCGGCGATGGCGGGGTACTCCCAATCCAAGTCAATGCCGTCCGTGTGGGTCGCCTCCAGCACCTTTTTCACCGACGCGGCGAAAGTAGCGCGACCCTGTTCGGTAGAAAATACCTGTGAGCAGGTGAGGCAGCCCGTCCAGCCGCCGAGCGAGAGCAGCACCTTTAGCTGCGGGTGCTGCGCTTTTAGCTTTACCAGCGCCGCCACGGTCGCGGCTGACTGTGCGTTGTCAAAGGCGAGCTGAGTACCTTGCAGGTGCAGAAAGCTGTAGATGATGTGGGTCAGCTTCTCGGTAGGGTACTGCTGAAAGGCGGCGGCGTCGCCTGCATAGTAGGCGATAACTGCCAGATGGGGCTTGGGGGTAGGCGTCCCAAAGGCAAGGGCAGCGGCCGGCAGCAAGGCCAGTAGGCAACGGCGAGCTTTCATATTGCCAAACTACGGCGTGTATGGGCTATTCTCCTTCAGGCAACATAAGACCACTCAATGGCTTACGTCCCTAGCACCTTGTTTGCTGCCTCAAAGAACGCTGGTGGTAACCCAGCATGAAGCGCAGGCATCCAATTTACGCAGGTGCATAAAGTGTTACTAATTACTTCCCTACTATAAAGAAGCCCCCGACCATACGGCCGGGGGCTTCTTGCCTGCGCGTTGCGGGCCCGCTTAATTGACTAGCAGACGCAGCGCCTGGGCCCCGGTGCGCACGACGTACACGCCGCTGGCCACACCCGCCGGCAGCGTCAGGTGCGCCGTGCCGGCTGCATCTGCGGTAGCCGTGGCAACTACGCGCCCCAGCGCGTCGAGCACCTGCACGCGGGCGCCAGCACTGGCACCCATAAGCGTGGTCGCGCCGCCGGCTATGGGATTCGGGAATAGGGCCAGCCCACTAGCGGCGGGCGCCAGCATTACGGCCTGCACGGACGAGTACGTGCTGGTGCCATCATGGTCCACGCTCCGCAGGCGGTAGTAGAGCTGGGTAGCACCGGTGGCCTGGGCCTGGGTGTCAAGGGCGGCATACGTGCGGGGCGTGCTGCTGCTGCCCGCGGCGGGCACGGTTTGCAGCGGGCTGAACGTGCGCCCATCAAGTGAGCGCTCCACTACGAAGTGGTCGCTGTTCACTTCGCTGGCCGTTTGCCAGGCCAGCTGCACACCGCGGCCCTGGGCCTGAGCCGTGAACTGGGTCAGCGTAACCGGCAGCGGAGTCGTGGTGAGCGGGAAGGCCGTGGCCAGCTGAATATCATCCACTACCAGGGCAGGCGAACTGGTGCCCTGCCGCAAGGCGAGCGTACCGATGTCGGAAGGCGACGTGGTGCCGCTCACGCTTACGTCGGGCGTGGCCGACACGCGATAGACGCTGCTGCCTTTCGGGTCCGGGTTCACGTAGAGTTCGCTCGTGCTGCCGGTTTCGTCAAAGCTGTATTTGACCAATAGCAAGTAAGGCGTGTTGAGCGAGTAGGTGGCAGTGGTATAAACGGCCGCGCCGTTGTCGCTGACACCGAACTGAATGGCATTGCCCGAGGCGGCCTGGCGCACGAAGACACGGGGCCGGAAGTTAGAACTGAGCGTAGTGGGGCCCAGGTGCAGGAAATAATCGCCCGTGGTGTTAACGCTACTCACGGTCACCACGAAGGATAGGTACACGGCCGTGCGAGGGTAAACGGTAGTGAACTGCCGGCTCACGTCCTCGCCGCTGGCGCGCAACGCGGCCGAGTTGCCCTTGCCGTCGCTGTAGCCTGCGTAGGTCAGGCTACCCGTGGCTACGTTAATCGTATTGCTACCCGTGCTGTGGGCTGTCCAGCCGTTGGCCGTCAGGGCCGTGCCGGCGGCGTACTCGAAGTCTTCGCGCAGCAGCAGCGTCGGGGGCAGCGCCGGGGTGGTGAGCGTCAGCGAGTCAGCCGCGCTAGTCAGGTAGTTCTGAGCGTAGGGCGTACCGTTCAAATCCTGGTAGTCATACACGGCAAACGAGTAGGGCGTGTTGGGCCGCAGGCCTTTGATGGTTACCGTGTCCTGAGCGGCCGACAGTACGACGTAGGAGGCGGTGCCCAGCAGCTGCCCCTGGCCGAAAACGGGGCTAGCCGTGTAGGCGGTGGCATCCTGCGGCTTAACAGCAACGGGACCGTTGAGGCGGGCCAGCACCAAATGCTTGACGCCAGGCTGGCCACCGCTGAAGGTGAGCAGGACGCGGGTAGGACGCTGGTTGCTGACGGCGATAATCGACGGAGTCGTGGGCTCGGCATCGAGCGGCTGCGGCTGCGTCGTGAACGTAAACTGCTCGCCGTAGCTGGTGCCCAAGGCGTTGGTGGCGTAGGCACGCACGTAGTAAACACTGTCGGGCAGCAGCCCCGTGAGTTGGGTCGTGAAGGTGCCCAGGCCGCTGCCGGCTGCCACCGAGCCGCTGCTCACGGTCGGGTCGGGTCCGAAGCCGTACACTACCCCGCGGCTGGTGACAGGGCTACCGCCCTCGTCGGTCACGGTGCCGCCGGCTGTGGCGGAGGTTTTACCCACGTTGCTGGGGGCGATGCTGGCCACGGCGGCCGGGTAAATCGGGGCGATACCGGTACCCGTCACGGCCACGTCTTGCTCAGACAGGCCGCTAGTGGTGAGAGCGACCTGCGCGCTGTAGGGCTGAGCCGCGAGGGGAGCAAAGCGCACATCGATAGTAGTGGCGGGCACATTGCCGTTAGCATCGGGCGTGAGCGTGATGGCGCAGCAGGCGAAGGCCGTGGCGCCGGTACGGATTTCGAAGCCTGCCGGGGGTGTGATAACGAGCGGCCCGGTGAGAGAAGTAGCCGAGACAGAGAATGACTTAACGGCCGAGGTGCTGCCCACGGCTACGCTGCCGAAGTCGGGCAGGCTGGTAGCTGACAACGTAAAGGCAGTGGCAGCTGGGGAAATAGTAAGCTGCACCGGGTCGCTGGTGCCGACCACGGCGCCGCAGTTGCTGGTGGCCCGCGCTACTAGGTAGTACGTGCCGGCACCGGGGAAATCGCTGCCCTTAGGCTGGTAGGTGGCAGATGTAGCCCCGCTGATGGCAGTAGCGTAGGTACCGGTACTGGTGCCGTAATACCAGGCATAGGTAGAGGCCACGCTGGCCTTGGCAGTCAGCGCCGTACCGCTGGTATTGGTCGTGAAGACCTGGGCGGCGGTAGAGTTGAGCGTAACTGGGTTGGTGCTGGGAGCCAGCGTTACGACTATGTCCGTGCCGTTGTTATTGGCGCTGGCCAGCGTGCCACTGACCACGCGGATACGGTAGCCGCTGCCGCTGGGTGTGCCAGCGGGGATACTGGCCGAGATGGGCGAGCTATTGCCCGAGCCGATAAGGTTTTGGGTTAAGTCCGTGGAGAAGCTACCGCTGGCATCGGAGAGTTGGGCGGCGTAGGTGCTGCCGGCAGCTACATTGCTGCTGGTAAAGGCCACGTTGAATGCAGTGCTGCCAGCGTTACTTGTAACACAATAGGGGCTGGCATAGGCGCTGGCTGTGGTGCTGAGGCTAGCTGTCGGGGTGGTGCTACCGCCACCGCCAGTGCCCAGCGTAGGCGTGAGCACTAGATTGTCGAGCCCGATGGCCTGGGCGCTGGTGCTGCTGCTACCTGACATTGTCCAGCGCAGGTACAGCGTGCTGCCGCTCGCCAAGTTCACGCCAGAGAGTGTGACAACCTTGTTGGTAACGTTAGGGGGATAGTAATAAATAGGATTGCTAGAGGAAGCGGCGGCGTTTGCAGCAAAGCTCTGGTCCCCGTCAGGCCGACTAGTCCAGGCAGCGCCATCGGTGCTAGAAAAGAAGCTCCAGGCGTAGGTATTGGTCGCAGAGGCAATGCGGTATTGTTCCAGGTCGAACTTCACTTGCAAGTCCTGTATCGAGGAGCTCGTCGTATTCTGAATAGCTACCAAGATGGAGCGTGGCAACCCGGCCCCGGCTCCGCTGCTCGGCAGAAAGCCCAGGGCCCGGTCGGTGGCACTTGCTGCGTTGGTGCCACCATCGCCAAAATTGTAGCTACCCCCAGTTGTGAAGTTGTTTTTGTACGTCGTGGATTGGGTTGTTACGGTAGTATTACCGGACGCGCCGTAGACGGGCGTAGGGGCAGCCGTAGTAGCAGTTGGCGTTAGCTGAAAGCCGGTGGGTAGTGTCGCGGCCGTCCCAACTGTGGCGGCGGTATTCATGCCGTCAAAACTCTCAGTAGTTGGCGTAGCAGCCTGCGTAATCTTGAGCTGCGCCTGCGCCAGCAGTGGTAGCAAGGCAAGCAACGCCGGCAAGTACCGGCGCAAGGGGGATAAAGTAAAAAGGAACATAGACAAAGGCGGGCGAACCGCCGGCTAAGACGAGAAGGGAATGTGGCGAGGCCGCTTACTGGGTGGGCCCGTTATCAACCTTGGCCTCCACCACGGCCTGCACGCTCGTAGGCAAGGCCGACAGCAGGTCGTAGCCGGTGGCCGCCTCGATGGCATCGACGCTGGTGCGGTAGACACCCCAGTTGGTATCGAGGCCGTTATCGTTAGGCAAGTCAACCGCAATGATGCGTGTGCTAGCGTCCACACGGGCTACGTCATTGCTGCCGACTGGCAAGAGTACAATGACTTTCCAAGTGCGACTAGGTACCTGCACGCGCCCTTGGTCAATCGTTTCGGCATACACGAGGGTACCATTGGTAAGCACGCCGGTACCTCCCTTGCCGTAGCTACCGCAAACAATGTAGACCTCGTAATTACCGGTATCTACAAAAGTGCGGGTGTAGTTTTCCAGCCCCGCCCAAGTCTGCTGGTTGTTGCGCGGCGCCTGCGGCATCATGTTGGACATGAGAAAGGTCGCCGTGTTGTCAGGAATGGTGTTGGTACGGTCAGCACTAGGGCAATTGTGGCCCCGGTCGAAGCCCGTGCCCGAGTAGCTGGTAGGCTGTACCTGATAGAAACCAGTAGGTAGCGATGGGTCGCTGGCAAAATCACCTGCGCGCCCAACCGCACCGCGGTTACTCTTGTCAAGGTGCCAACTGACCCAGTTAGGCTTGCCCTGGCTGGCATTGTAGCCTACCACGTACTGCGACTTGGTCAACAGGTAGTTGTTGGGGAAGTTTGTATCGGGCGTGGCCCCGCTGGGGTTGCCCATCGCTAGGTTGTCGTTGTCGGGATAGGCGGGCACCTGGCCGTAGGCCGTTACGGAAAAGTCGTCGAGGTTGAGGCGGGCGCTGCCGCCGCTGACCTTGCGAATCTCGAACTTGACGTTGCCAGGGATGGCTACGGTAAAGGCCGCCGTTTGCAGCGTGGTGGTGGTGCTGAAAACGGTAGCCCCCACCTTCGACCAGTTATTGCAGCCGCAGCTCTGCGCCTGCGCCCACAATTCCCAGCCGCTGCTGGCATCGGTGCCGTAGGCGGCGTGCCTAACGGTGACGACCTGTGCCCCACCCGGCAGGTAGAAGTTCATCGTCAGCTTGCCATTGTTTTCGACGCGAGCGGCCTGAACGCCGGCCTTGTGGTCGTTGGCGTCGGTACCGAGCAGCGCGTCGGTAAACGTCCAGTCACCGGTACTGAGCGTAACGGTGCTGGTAGCGTAGTCAGGCTTGGTGCCCGACTCGAAAGCCTCTTGGGTTGGCGCTACTGTTTGCGCGGCGACTCCCCTAGCCTGAATGACGAGCAGGGGCAAGAGTAAAAGCGCACAGTAGTGGCGTAAAGTATTCTTCATGAAAGCGAAAAACGTGGAAATTACTGACGGACATTATTGCCGGATTATAGGCAATACACAAAGAACGCTCAGCGCTTACCAACTTCCGCTTGAGGGCTAAATAATTGATTAATTGCTATTTATGCTGAATAAACCTAAATGATGAAAGCAATGCTAGTGGTGTATTAACAATATGTTATGAATTGAGAGCCTTACAAATCTTAGAAGGTGGGTGATAATTAACTTGCTTTCAGCTGCTTGAAGCTATTTAAGAAGCAATTGCACATTGGGGACGAGGAAGAACTGCACCGTCTGGGCTTATGTGACGGCTGTCCTGGGTGGCACCTAATATTTTTTTCAGTAGGCTGCCCTTTTCTTACTCCTACTCTACCTTTGTTTGGTCCTATGTCATTCGGACAACTAGCGCAAGGCTTGGAAGGTCTTGCATTTGAAAAGCCCCAATACAGAAGCATTGGGGCTTTTTCATTTGTAGCGTATCTATAGGTACGTTCCCTTAGGTAGGCCCACCCGGCTCAGTTAGTTGGGCCGGTATCCGTTTGCGATTCGAGGGTAGCTTGCAAACTCATTGGCAGAGTAGAAAGCAGGTCGTAACCCGTAGCAGATTCTATCGCATCGACGCTGGTACGATAGCTGCCCCAATTTGAACTGAGCGCATTATCATTGGGCGTATTGACAGCGATAACCCGGGTACTGGCCGTGATACGGCTTACGTCGTTGTTACCCACCGGCAGCACCACCAGCACTTTCCAGCAGCGCGCCGGTACCGTCACCTTGCCGCCGGCGATAGTCGTTTCGTAGCCCGCGCTACCCGTGCCGCCCTTGCCGTAGGAGCCACAGATGATGTAGAGTTCGTTGCCAGCGTCGACTAGCGAGCGGGCGTAGTTTTCGAGATTGGCCCAGGTCTGCTGGTTATTCTGCGGCGCCTGCGGCATCATGTTACTCATCAGGAACGTGGCCGAGTTGTCGGCTACCGTACTCGTGCGGTCGGCGCTGGGGCAGTTGTGCCCACGGTCAAAGCCAGAGCCGCTGTAGTCAGTGGCCTTCACCTGGTACCACCCACTGGGCAGGTCCGCATCCACCCGAAAGTCATCCTGCCGCGGCGCGCTGCCTAGCCAGGCGCTGCTCAGGTGCCAGCTCACCCAATTCGGCTTGCCCTGGTCCCGATTATAGGATAGCGTGTACTGGGCCTTTACGAGGAGGTAGTTCGTGGGTGAGGCAGAGCTAGCCACGGCGCCGCTAGGGTTGCCCAGGGCCAGGTTATCGTCACGGCCAGCTGCCGGCGAGGGGGTGGCGTCGTCTGTTTTAGCGCAGGAAACGGCGAGCAGGGCGACAAAAGCCAGTGCGCCACTGCGGAACCAGGTATACTTCATGGAAAGGGTAGTTAGCGCCCAAAGGTCGGGCGGAAGTAGGGCAGCCCCCAACAGGCGCAGGCAGCCTTACCGCCAGTAGCCAGGCCCTCACCGAGCGAGCAGCGCTTTTCTTTGCCGCCATGCCTGCCCCCACGCTTCTACTATCGCTGCTGAGCTTCCTGGTACTGGCGGCACCAAGCCGCGCCCAGCCCGCCGTTATCCGCCTGCCCTTTGATTTGGTGGGGGGGCTGGTTGTGCTGCGCAACCTGCCGCTCAATGACCAAAAGGGGGACTTCGTGCTCGATACGGGCTGCCAATACGGCCTGCTGTTAGACCAGGCCGCGTTCAGCACTCACTTGCAGCCTGCCCCAACCCGCGGGCTGAGCGCCACGGGCGTAGTTGCCCAGCAGCAGGTGCGCGTGCGCAGCTTTCAGCTTGGAAGCGCCCGCTACGCCAACCTGACGGCAATCGCTACTTCTCTGGCGCCCATCCGCCGGGCGGTACCGCATCTGCTGGGGCTGGTAGGCTACGGGGTGCTGCGCGAGTACGAAGTAGTGCTGGACTATGCCCACCGGCAGCTGACGTGCTACCCCCTGAGCCGACCAGGGCCGCGCCCGTTTACGCGGCGCGACTCCGTGGCCTTCACGCTGGAAAAAGGTCTGCCTGTAGTAGCCGGCACCATTGGCCAGGTACCGGTCTGGTTGCTACTCGACACGGGTGCCATGGCCAACAACCTCGACGCCGCCTTTAGCCAGCGCCTGCCTGCCCCCGCGCGGCCGCGCGTACTGGGGTCCGAAGTGATGATTGGCGCGGCCGGCCGGCAGGCAGCGCAGCGTGCCCTCCTACCCTTCTTGACCGTGGGCGGAAATGACTGGCATGATTTGCCGGTAGTGCTCGCCACGCTGGCCCGCCCCAGCAGTGGCCGGGCGCTGCCTTACCAGGGGGTGCTGGGCTTCTCCTTTCTCAGCCAGGACGTCGTAGTGAGTTTTCACTACGGGCGTCGGCAGTTCTACTCCCTGCAGCCTAAATAGCCATGGCCTTCCGCCTGCTCTCGCCCGTGGTGCAGCTCTACTGGGTGCTCAAGCACGGCACCTTCCTGGCCCAGCGCTGGGACGAGGACGGCGGCGTCAACCTCTACCACTGCGCCGATGAGGGACGCGGCTTCTTTGTCGAGGTCGGCGTGGATGATGGCCAGGGGCAGGCGGTGGTGCTCGGGAGCTTCGTGAGCAGTGGGCCGCCGGAGGATTACGCACATGGCATTAAGTTTCTACTCGAATAAAGTGCGTCCTTTTTCCTGCCTTGACTACTTTTTGTTGGAGTTGTGCTAGTCGTATTCGGCTACTATGTAGTTGGCAGCCTGTTTTTCTTGGGCGGCGCCTAGCTAGATGACTTTCAGCAGGGCCGGCATATAACCACCTATTCAGTTGAGTTTTGAGTGGCCAACCTAGTAGTTGTCATTATTGGATTTCTCTACTGCTGGTGCCTGTGTACTGCGGTAGGCTACTTTAGGCACGTCCTACGTGGCAGAAGAATCTGGCCGTAAGCTACTAGCAGATTACCGCCACTACCAGAAATTAAGGCAACTAGCTTCCCTGACTGAGCACTAGAAAACTGAAATGTAAAACTTTACAATCCTTATTATAACTAGCATATCCGTAGTATTATTACAGAAAATTTTTCCTCACTTTCCCAAGATAGCCGAATGAAATTCTTTCTACCACTCTTCGTTTTTTTTCTCTTGACAGGTAACATCGCATGGGCTTCAGATGTCCTATTTGACGTTTACATTGGAGGGGATACCCAGCCTTGCCCTGGGACAACGTCTACTTATTCCATTGCTGGTGACGCAGCAAACGGCTTTAATATTAAAATCAATGCTGATGCCGGTACAATAGTAGCTTGGACTGACTATAGGGGCAATAAATATTCTAATGTCAGTTTGCAGGAGATTTCCACTTATGGATATACAAATTTTAATGGTCAATTATCTGTTACAATCAGATGGACTAATGTACGCGGCACTCTAGGCCACCTTCATGTTACCACCTCGAATGATGGTTTCGGTTGGAATAACAATCATGGAGACCGTACTTACGAGATTGCGGTTGGCTCACCTGATATCACAGGTACTACGACCATATCATCTTATGAAACGAATTGCGATTTAGCACACCCAAGTATCTACATTCCTGTTGTGCCTGGAGCAGATTCGTATACTTGGCAAAATACTATGGGCTGGGTAATAAGCAGTACTTATGTGTCAGGTGGTCACGCAGGAGTTATATTTTCTACTGCTAATTCAACCGCAACCTCTGGTCAGGTAACAGTGACGGCTAATAATAGTGGATGTCCATCAACTAGTTCGACCGAGACATTTATCATAAATCGCACAGCTGGAGGAATAGCCATTGATGGTCTTGATACCATGCCAGGTGGAACGTTCGCTCAGTACGCCGCCGCTACTGACCTGTTCAACTACAGTTGGTCTTTCCCGAATGGGTGGTATATTACCGAAGGGCAGGGTACTGCTTATGTCAAAGTTCAGGTAGATAATAATTATTATAGTGGAAATATAATATTGACTTACACAGACGCGTGTGGGCAGCAACAGACGCGCACTAAGGCTATCAGCAGTTATTACATAAGCAGCCCTCCCCCACCAAGCACGCAAGACTTTGGAAAAGTATCCACCTTGGAAGGTAGCAGTCCCGTTGAGTCAGCGCAAGCAGAGCCTGCCTTCTACCCTAATCCAGCAACAAGCCAAATAACCGTTAATTTAGGAGAAGGAGGGAAAGCTATTATTTACAATAATATCGGCGCTGTTGTAAGAGAGGTTGTATTCCCGACTGGAAGTGTGAGTTCCTCCATCAATACTCTATCCCTGCCTACTGGCATCTACCATGTGCGCCTGTTTAAAGATGGCAAGCAATTATTAGATAAGCCATTATCCGTAACCCACTGATGTTAGGTCAGAAAAGCCCCAGTCCACATTTGGGCTGGGGCTTTTCTTTGCCCCATGCTCACCCACCGTCGCCACCGCTACCTCACTCGCTGGCCCCGTCGCTTCGCTCTGGCCCTCGTGCTGCTCCTACTTGCTGTGTGGCGTAGTTGGCGAGTTCAGCACCCGGTACCAGTGCCGTCGACTACGCTAGTCTGATGCTCGCGCTATACAGGCCTTAAGTATGGGTTACCAATTAGCCGCTGGTGTAATGAAGTAGCAACCCAACCCTACTGGCCCATGCGCACCCTGAAACTGCTGCTTCGTTGGCTGCTCATACTACTGCCACTTACCTTACTGGGCATGCAGATGGCGCTATTTCCGGCAATGGCTACCGACTACTCTCTTTATTTTGGGCTGGCCCTCCCCGTCACGCTACTGCCACTCGTCTTCCGGTCTAAAGTCAACACGCCCCTTTACTGGCTCCTCTGGGTTGTGTTAGTCGGGGCCGGCCTTTACTACACGTGCGCATTCTACATAGCGTGGGGGATGCTACAGATGTTCTCTGACCATGCTGTCCACGAGGTAGCCTGTTTCTGAAGGGCAACGGCCTGCTGACCAAGAACTGGTAAAGCCGATACTCGATTTTCTACCTACCCAAATTTGGCAAGGCACGCTGTAGCTGCTGTTGAAAACTCCTGATGTCAGGGCCAAAGTCTCGGTCGTCAAGCAAGCGCTCTAGAGGCAACCAGTGCACGAGGTCAGGGTTACCTGTGGGCGAGCGCACATGAAAAGCGAGAAGCAGGTATTTCCAGCCAGCCCGCTCCCGACGCACCTGCACGGCAAACCGCAGTGCTACGCCCGCGTGCACGCCACGCAGCTGGCCTTGGTACAGCTGGGTTGAGTCGGCCTGCGTTTGCAGCTCCGTCCACATCGAGCAGGTGATAGTAAGCCAAGCGCGTAGGTGCTCAGCCTGAGAGAGGGCCGGCGCCAGCGGGTGCGAGGTGGGCGCCGTGAATACCACTGTGCCTGTGGGGTAGTTGATGGGCCAGAAGGACACAGCTGGCTTTGCTGCTTCGGCTGTGGGGCGCTGCGCTGCAGCGGGGCTAGCCAGAAGTAGGAAGAGGAGTAACCAAGCTTTCACTACGGCAAGCTACGGGAGCGGCTGGCTTTCCAACTATGGCCAAACGAGGCACACCAATTTCCGGCCCCGCGGGGTCGCCTGCTACCCTTGCGGCATGGTTCCACTAAAACCCTGTCTCACCATGGTCAGCAACAAAACCACCTCCGCCAAAATGGCTAGCCTCGCCAGCCGAGTCCTCAGCAACCCCAACTCTTCAGCCATCGCCCGGCGGCTAGCTGCTACGGCGCTGGCTCAGGCGAAGCCCAAGAAGCGAGGGTAACAAAAAAGCCCCGCTGGCGTGTGCTGGCGGGGCTTAACTTTAAATCCTCTACTAAGCAAAAGCCATATCACTTTTGTATGTATGCAAGTGGCTATAAGCAATATCAATGTACTTTTTGGGCATGATTGCTTTTTTGCGTTCAGACCACTTGCCCACTGCTTCGAGAACTTGCTCCTGATTATAGGTAGGCTGCTTTTCTAGGATAAAGGCAACTGTGCCTAGCACCTCAAGAGACAGCGCTGACTCAAAGCCAGTAATCAGTTTTAGCATGTCTCTTAGCCTCTGCTGCTGTTCGAAGCTTAGCTCTTTAGAGATGAAGCTCACGACTTCCTCCAACCTGTCATAATTAAGCTGTACGGGTTCAAAGGGCTTAATGCTCTGCTGCTCCAGTCCCATCAGGTAAGTCCCATTGAGTCGGTATAGTACATGGCGTACGCCATCAGCATACGGCCCATATCTAGCAGCCGTAAACTTGAGACGCATATCTTCTCCCATGCGTTGGAGGAAATAGGCTAATTTATTCGCTACAAACAGACTGGCTGGCTCCCCTAGCGCTTCATAGGCGAACATGCTGTAGAGAAATATGGCCCTTGCTGGGGTCAGGGACACTGTTTTGGTGACGCTCTGTTGCTGTAAAACAGACTTCACAGCATCATTAGGTTCGAAAATCTGGACATTCACATCGGCCAGGCCACCTAAATACTGTTCCATCAAAGGCTTAACTATGTCCCATTCCAGGCCACCATTGCCGCAACCTAGGGGAGGAATAGCTATGCTTGTAATCCCATACTCGGGAATGATGCGGGCTAAATCTCGTAGCCCGTCTTCTATGTACGAGTACTTGGACTTCTGTTTCCAGTTCGTCTTTGTAGGGAAGTTAATAATCACTTTTTCCCCGCCCTCAAGTGTGTGGTCGCGCACAACCAACAACTTACCAGGCTCAATCGTACCTTCTTTACATGCCTTCAAGTAAGCACGCAGGTTTTCTTTAAACTGCTCCTTGAACTGCAAGGCAATGCCCTTCCCCATCACGCCAACAGTGTTGACGGTGTTAACGAGAGCTTGGGCAGGAGCTTGCAGCAAATCGCCGGTGTGGTAGGTAATCATGGATAGTAAAAACCGCAGTTATTAAGCTTCGGGGTGGGAGGGTTTACTCGAATAACGGCTGGGTGGTTCAAGCGGTCAACGACAGCTTGAGCGAATGTACGCACATCGTCATCATACACAACGATTGCTTCAATCCAGCTAGGTGGGACATGTGAATGCACCAATAATTCAGCTTGTTTGCGCCTTCGCCGGTCAAATTCTTCTGTTGTATTAAACCACTGACGGGCGTAGATAGTGTCCCAATGAAGCTTATTTAGAGAGTCCGGATTATGATAGAATGCTGTGATTGTCATCTTGGCTTGCCCGTCCGTAAAGGCATACTGCCAACCAGTTTCTAGTACCGTCCTGAATCGGCAACACAGATAAACTATCTCTTTTTGAGGCCGTTGCAACACCCCCTCGGTACCAAGCATAATAGAGCCTAGCATTGGCGAACGTGGCCCAAAGTAGAAAGGCACGTAATCTCCAAGATTACCGTACTGGTGAGCTTGTTCAGGGCTCACATCTACAGGCCGCACCGCCTTGCTGTGCCTATCAGCTGTAATCTTTGCATTCCCAATGAAAATGTGATTTGGGTTGAGTTGCGCATGACCGCTTGTGTGCATCCCGTGCTCTAAAATATAGGGCAAGTTGTCTCTGTGCTCAATGCGAAAAATGGGCAGGTTGTTAAGAGAAGGGGTTAGCATGATAAGCTACCAAGCATGGTTTTACCCTTACTCCTTAGTGCACTCGTGCCGAGAAATAGGCACTTAAATCACACCAACAAAAGAAGGCAGTCGAAAGAAACCGGGGGCAAAACCGGGGGCATTAATAGTAAATACCCTCTCCACACGAGGTAGAGAGGGTATTGGTGGGCAGTATCGGAATCGAACCGATGACCTCTACCATGTCAAGGTAGCGCTCTAACCAGCTGAGCTAACTCCCCAAAACCGGGCGGCGCGCCAGGCCCGCCGGGCGCAAAAGTACGCCGGCGGGGCAGTTGCCGCGCTATTGCCCGCAACTTTCGGGCTAGCTGGGCGTTGGGAAAGCATGAAACACGCATTGTTGCTTCTCGCCGCGCTCGCGGCCACTGGCGCGGCCCACGCCCAGGTACGGGGCCTGCCCTCGGCCAGCGATTATTCCGAAGGCCAAGGCACTACCTCGCGCAACACCGGCTTCGGTATTAAGGGTGGCCTGAGCTACAGCGACTTGCAGGGCAGCGGCACCAGCATTTTTACCAGCCGCGACCAGCTGAAGACTTTCCACGCCGGCGTGTACGGGCAGTACGGCTTCACGCATTTTGCCTCGGTGCAGGTGGAGGCGCTGTACTCGCGCAAGGGCTTCCAGAGCACCACGGCGGCTAGCGGCGGCCAGCAGGATAACCGCCTCGACTACGTGGCGGTGCCGGTGCTATTTGTGGGCAACATCACCGAAACGCTGAGTTTTCACCTGGGCCCGCAGGTGTCGGTGCTTACCGGCGCCCGCAGCGGTGGCCAGGACCTCGACGTGAGCCAGAGCGGCTACCACCGCTTCGATTTTGGGGGCGTGCTGGGGGCCGAGGCCCGGCTGGGCCCCGCCCGCCTGGGCGTGCGCTACGACCTCAGCTTTGCCAACCTGTATAAGGATGGCGCGGCTCTCACCTACAACGGCCAGCCGCTGAGCACGCTCGTAACGGACCCTAACATTCGCAACTCGGTGCTGCAGGTGTACCTGGGCATCGGCATTGCGCACTAGCCGGGCCGGGGGCGTACTTTGTGGCTATGCTGCTTTCTACTCTTGTGGCCGCGCCGGCCTGGCTGGCGGCCTACCAGCACCACGAGCTGCTACTGGGCCGGGGCCTGAGCGTACTCGGCGTTTGGGCCCTGCTCAACCTGGCGGTGAGTGGCTACCACCTGCCGCGCACCGACCGCCGCGAGTCGGCCCACCACTTTCACCTCATGAACTGCGCCTGGGCGTTCGTCAATGCCGTGCTGGCGGCGGTGGGCATTTTGCGCACGCACCCCGGCCGGCCGCCGGTGGGCTTCGGCCCCTCCGGGGCGCTGGCCGATATGCACCTTACCGGCCAGATTTTTCTCTTCAACGCCATCCTCGACATTGGCTACCTCATGGTGGCGCTGTGGCTGCTCAACCGGGCCACTTACCCCAGCGCCAGGCGCCCCGAGCGCCTCTACGGCTACGGCCGCTCGGTGCAGCTGCAAGGCGCCTTCTTGCTGATATTTGATGTGGCTATGTGGTGGATTTTAGGGCGCTAAGCCACTCATTTTCATATAAAAACGCCTGTCATTGCGTGCGCAATGACAGGCGTTTTCGCTTGCTTGTGCGGGTTAAGCAGCCCTAGCTGGCCGTGCCGAGCAGCTTCTCCTCAATTTTCTTATTGAAGGCGTCGAGGTCCTCGGGCTTGCGGCTGGTGATGAAGTTGCCATCAACCACCACTTCCGCATCCTGCCACTCGGCGCCGGCGTTGCGCAGGTCGGTTTTCACGCTGGGCCAGCTTGTCATGTGCCGGCCGCGCACCACGTCGGCCTCAATCAGCGTCCAGGAGCCGTGGCAAATGGCGGCCACCAGCTTGCCCGAGTGGGCAAAGTCGCGCACAAAATCCACGGCCTTGGGCTCTACGCGCAGCTTGTCGGGGTTTATCTGGCCGCCGGGTAGCACCAGGGCGTCGTAGTCGGCTACTTTGGCGTCGTCGAGGGTTTTATCCACGTCTACTTTATCGCCCCAGTCCGTCATGTCCCAGCCTTTAATGGAGCCTGACTTAAGGGAAATAACGTCGACCGTGGCGCCTTCGTTTTTAAGAAATTTCTGGGGCTCGGTAAGTTCTACCTGCTCGAAGCCATCGGTGGCCAGAATGGCAATGCGCTTGCCTTTAAGCTTATCGCTGCTGAAAAGGGACATAGTACTGGTGGAAAAGGAAAGGCGGCGGGAGTTCGCCGCCGGGGGTTTCCACTTTACGCCCTGCCTTGGCGCGGGGTTGTGGCCGGGGCCGGGCCTAGTCGGGCTGGCCGGCGGCACGGCGCACCTTTTTCAGCTCCTGGCGCACGGCCTTCACCCGGTCGTCGAAGCCATCGGGGTCGTAGTCGATGCCCGGCACATCCAGCTCCTCGAGCAGGTCCATGAGGGCGTCGGCGTGGTCGGTGCGGGTGCCGGCGGGCAGCTTCACGAAGGCCATTTCCGACCACAGCAGGGCTAGCAGGCGCTGGCCATCGTCGCTACGCATCTGCATCTCTACCACCAGGTTAGAGTTGTCGAAGTGGATAATCTGGCTGCTGATGCGCACCAGCACGCCCTGCCGCGCGGGCTTGAGGTAGCTGAGGTGGTGCTTGGTAATAACCCAGGCCGCCTGCTGCTCGCGGGCCAGCTCACCCATGTTCAGGGTGTAGTGCTCGGCCACCTGGTCTTCGCGGGCGTTGAGGAAATAGTCGAGGTAGCGGGCATTATTGAGATGCCCCAGCATATCGCAGTCCTGGAAGTGAACGCGGTGCTGGGTTTCGGGGGTGCGCAAAAGCTTGGCCATCGGGCAAAGGTAAAATGCAGGGTAAGCTTTGGCTTGCTGGGCGCATGGCCATCGCTCCCCTAGCGCTCAGCAAGCCGGAGCTTACCCTATAGGCAAACTACTCGGCACGCCTACTACTTTGCGAATCGCGGCTTATCTTTTCCGCCTCAACCTCTGCGCCTAAGCCCCTAGCCTGCTCATTCATGTTTGTGCTCACTCCTGCCCGTGCCGCCACCCTGCGCGCCCTGGCCGACACGTTTATCCCAGCCGGGCCGGCGGGCAGCCCGCCGCCCGGCTCGGCTCTGGTTGACCTGGCCAAGCTGGCCGCCGCCATTCAGGCGCAGCCGCTGGGGGCACAGGCCGAGTTTGGGCAGCTGCTTGATATCCTGAACAAGCCGCTGGCCGGCCTCACGTGGTGGGGGCCGCTGCGGCCGTTTCGGGCCCTGGCCCCCGCCCAGCGCGAGCACCTGCTGCAAAGCTGGGCCGGCTCGCGGCTGGCGTCGCTGCGCCAGGGCTTTCAGGTGCTGCGCAAGCTGTGCACCTTTCTGTACTACGGCGACAGCCCGGCCGATGGCTCGCCCAACCCAGCCTGGATTGCCCTGGGCTACCCCGGCCCCCAGCCTGCCCCCGATGGCACCCCGCCCGGCGCCACCGGGCACCCTCTGCGGCCGCTAGCCCCCACCACCGATACCACCTACCACTGCCAGGTGCTGGTAATTGGCTCGGGGGCGGGCGGCGGCGTGGTGGCCGGCGAGCTGGCCCAGGCCGGCCACGACGTGCTGGTGCTGGAGGCTGGCCCCTACCTGCACGGCCCCGACTTTACGCAGCGCGAGGTGGATATGCTGGGGCGCCTCTACGACGCGCGCGGCGCCCTCAGCACCCGCGATGGCAGCGTGGGCATCCTGGCCGGCGCCTGCCTGGGCGGCGGCACTACCGTAAACTGGGCCGGCGCCTTCCGCACCCCCGATTATGTGCTGGCAGAATGGGCTGGCGAGCACGACGCGCCGCACTTCACGGGCCCCGATTTTCAAAAAAGCCTCGATGCGGTGGCCGCCGCGCTGAGCGTGAATACCGACTACCCGCGCCACAACGGCCAGAACCAGGCCCTGCGCGACGGCTCGGCCCGGCTGGGGCAGGCCACTAGCCTCATTCCGCGCAACGAAAAGGGTGTGACCGACTCGGACCAGCATTTTCGGGGCCTGGGCTACTCTACGCTGGGCGATGCCCACGGCCACAAGCAGGGCACCCTCAACACCTACCTGCGCACCGCCGCCGCCCACGGCGCCCGGCTGCTGCCCAATACCCGGGCCGAGCGCGTAACCACAGTAGCGGGCCGCGCCACCGGCGCCGAGGCCGTGCACACCACCGCCACCGGCCAGCGGGTGCGCATCAGCGTGCGGGCCGAGCGCGTGGTGGTGGCGGGCGGCGCCATCCAAACGCCGGCTTTGCTGCTGCGCTCGGGGCTGCGGCACCCGCACCTGGGGCGGCACCTGCACCTGCACCCCACTGTGGCGGTGGCCGCGCACTACCCGCACCCCATGCACTCGTGGCACGGCCCTAGCATGAGCGTGGTGAATGACACCTTTACGCGCCTGGGCGGCAGCAACTTTGGTGTGAAGCTCGAAACGCCGCCCACCCACCCCGGCCTGCTGGCCATGGTGCTGCCCTGGCGCTCGGGCGAGCAGCACCGGCAATTATTGCAGGCCGCCGACCACCTGGGCTCGTTTATCGTGCTGACACGCGACCGCGACGGCGGCCGGGTGCGCACCGACCGCCACGGCGCCCCGCTCATCGACTACCGCCTGTCGGCCTTCGACCGCGCCAGTATGCTAGCCGGCGTGCGCGCCGCCGCCGAAATTCACGTGGCGGCCGGGGCCTACACCGTGTACCTGCCCCACGGCACGCTGCCCACGCTGCACGCCCACGGCGGCGTGCTCCAAAACCCCGAGCTGCTGGCCCGGCTCGCCAGCCTGCCCTGGCAGCCCAACCGCTACGGCCTCTACAGCGCCCACCAGATGAGCACCTGCCGCCTCGGCGGCCAGGCCCGCACCCACCCCACCAAGCCCAGCGGCGAAACCGTGGAGGTACGCGGCCTCTACGTGGCCGATGGCTCGGCATTTCCGGCGTGCAGCGGCGCCAACCCCATGCTTACCATCATGGCGCTGGCTCATTATACGGCGCAGGGCCTGAAGGCAACTACCACTAACTGAGCAGCCTAGCCCACGGCCACGGTGCTGGTGCGGCGCGCGTCATTTTTCTTTTTGCAAAACCTGCTAGATACCTCTTGATTACCTACTCGCTAGAGCCTAAGGCACATAGGTAAAAAGTCAATCTGCCAAAATTAGAAAAATCATAATTTGCTTAACCCATAATACTATTGATGAAAAAATTAAAAGCCAGCTGGTAAAGACCTTAGCGCACATCTTTCTCGTATATTTGCTACTAGTCTATCTGTGCCTGCTCTTTATATGTCAATTGCATTTGATTCTACTACTACCTCTTCTGCATCTAGTATTACCTCCGAAGATGATAAGAGCTGGCGAGTGCAGGCCGAAGCCCAGATTGCTGAGCTTCGCCAGGCCCTAGCCCTGGCGCAAACCCAGCTGGAAGTGCAAAGCGGCCGCCTGCTGGCGCTGCTGGGCACCGCGCCGGCCGAGGCCAGCGGGCCGGCCATTGCCGCCCCTGCCCCATTTGCTACCCCGGCCACCGAGCCGGGCCAGCAGGAAGGGCAGCCGCTGAGCGACCAAAACCCGCACCCGGTGCTGCGCCTCACGGCCACCGGCCAGGTGCGCTATGCCAACCCCGCCGCCCTGGCGCTGGGCCGCGTGCTCACCCACGCCGGGCGGTCGAACGGCCACTTGCTGCCGCTGGTGCGGGCGGCCCTGCGCCTGGGCACCACCCAGCAGCAAGACGTGACGCTGGCCGACCGCTGGTACTCGGTGCAGGCCGTGCCCGGCCCCGGCGACACCTGCGCCACGCTCTACCTTACCAGCAGCGAGGCCCTGCACGCCACCGAGCAGCGCCTGGCCGAGCAGCACGAGTTTTACGAGGCCATCCTCAATTCGCTGGCCGTGGATGTGGTCGTGTTCGACGCCGAGCACCGCTTCCGCTTTATCAATACCCGCGCCATCAAAACGCTGGCCGTGCGCGAGTGGGCCATCGGCAAAACCGACGACGACTACTGCGCCTACCGCCGGCTGCCCGCCGAGGTGGCCGCCGCGCGCCGCGCCCGCTTCGAGGAAGCCCGCCACGGCCAGGCGGCCGTGCAGTGGGAAGAAACCATCCCGAGCGACCAGGGCCCGCAGCACTGGCAGCGGCTGTTTCAGCCCCTGTATGGCCCCGATGGCACCCTGCGCCTGATGGTGGGCACCGGCGTAGACACCACCGCCCAGCGGCTGGCCGAGCAGAAGCTCACCGAGCAGCAGGCGTTCTACGAGTTTGTGCTTAACCAATTGCCGACCGACATTGGCGTATTCGACGCGCAATTCCGGTACGTGTTTGTGAATGAGTGCGGTATCAAAGACCCGGAAGTGCGGCAATGGGTAATTGGCAAGGACAACTTCGCGTACTTTGAGCGCACCAACCGGCCCCGCGCCATGGCCGAAACGCGCCACGGCCAGCTGGAACAGGCTGTGCGCGCGCGCCGGGTTATCACCTACGAAGAAAGCTTTGAGCGCCCCGATGGCACCCGCCACCAGCTGCGCTGCCTGCACCCGGTGTTTCACCCCGATGGGTCGCTGCACCTCATTGTGGGCTACGGGCTCGACATTACGGAGCGCGTGGAGGCCGAGCAAACGCTGACCCAGGCCAAGCTGGCGGCCGAGGAGTCGTCGCGGCTCAAGGAGGCTTTTCTGGCCAACATGAGCCACGAAATTCGCACGCCCATGAACGCCATTCTGGGCATGAGCCAGCTGCTGGCCAAAACGCCGCTCGCCCACGACCAGCTCAGCTACCAGCAGGCCATCACTACCTCGGCCGAGAACCTGCTCGTCATCATCAACGACGTGCTGGACCTCTCGAAGCTCGAAGCCGGCAAGCTGATGCTGGAGATTATCGGCTTCTCGCCGGCGCACCTGCTGGCCCAGGTCGAGCAAACGCTGCGCTTTAAGGCCGCCGAAAAGGGGCTGGGCCTCGTCACGATACTGAGCCCACAGGTGCCGCCGGTGCTGCTCGGCGACCCCTACCGCATTCGGCAGGTGCTGCTTAACCTGGCCGATAATGCCTTGAAATTCACCCACAAAGGCATGGTAACGGTAGAGTGTGCGCTGAAACCCAGCAAGCCCGACGCCCCCGCCGACACGGTGGCCGTCGAGTTTCGGGTTACCGACACGGGCATCGGCATTGAGCCCGAGTACATGGCCACCATGTTCACCGAGTTCAGCCAGGCCGATACGTCGGTGACGCGCCGGTTTGGGGGCACGGGGCTAGGCCTCAGCATTTGCCGCGACCTGGTGCGCCTCATGGGCAGCGAGGTGGATGTGAGCAGCCAGAAAAACAAGGGCACCACCACCTGCTTCACGCTGCACCTGCCCATCGGCTCGGCGCAATCGGTGAAGCGGCGCAAAATGCCGCCGCTCACGCCCCAGCAGCGCGAGCACCTGCGCGGCAAGCGCGTGCTGCTGGTAGAGGACAACATGTTTAACCGTCAGATTGCCAAGTCGTTCCTTACGCAAGCCGAGGTCGATGTTATCGAAGCCGAGCACGGGGCGCAGGCCGTAGAGGCCGTGCAGCGCCAGCGCTTCGACCTGATTTTGATGGATGTGCAAATGCCCGTGATGGACGGCTACGCGGCCACGGCGCTGCTGCGCCAGCAGCTCGCCATCACCACGCCCATTATCGCTCTCACGGCCAACGCCATTAATGGGGAGCGCGAGAAATGCCTGGCCGCCGGCATGAACGGCTACCTGGCCAAGCCGTTTCAGGAGCTACAGCTGCTGCAGCTGCTGCACGATTGGGTGCTGCCCACCGGCGAGGTTGCGGCCCAGGAAGCCGCCGGCCCGGCCGAGCCCGCTGCCGAGCCCGCGCGCCTCGTAAGCAGCCCCAATCTGTACAGCATCGACGACCTGTTGAAGGCGGGCCAGGGCGACCCCGAGTTTGTGGTATTTATGCTGCAAACCTTTACCGAGAGCTGCGAGGAGGCGCTGCAAGACCTGCGCCGGGGCCTGCTCACCGCCGACCTGAACCTGCTGAAAGACACGGCCCATATGCTGAAGCCGAGCCTGCAGCACCTCAACGCCTGGCAGCCGCTGTCGTCGGTAGAAAAGCTCGATACCTGGGCCGGCGAGTTTGCCACCGAGCAGCTGCAAGTACTCGTTGATGCGGTAGAGGAGTGCCTGCGCGAGGCGCTAGCCCAGATTGCGCTCGACCTGCAGGAAAAAAAGGTGATGACCCGCCTGCTGGTGGCCTAGCCCGCCTAACCGGCGCACCAGCGCCAGCGGCGCTAACTTGCCGCTGATGAAACGCTTACCTAAAATATCCGCCGCGCGGCTAGCCCTGCTGGGGCTAGCCGCGCTGTTGGTTTTTGGTAATTGCACGCAGAATGTGTACCGGGTGCTAGGGCCGGGCGTCACGGTGGAGCAGGTAAGCCAATTGCGGCGCCTCGACGACAGTGTGCATACCAAGTTTCAGGCCCTGCGCGGGCTGCCGGCCGGCGAAGCCAACCGCGCCGCCGCGCGCATCGTCGACAGTGCCCACGCCGCCCAGTGCCGGCTGCTAAGCCCGGCGCAGTATGAGCGGCTGCGGCAGTCAGGCCAGTCGGTTTTGCCGCTGCGCTATCCGCGGCGCCCGCCCCGGGGCTACCGCTAGGGTGTTTTAGCCGGCCGGCTTTACCCGGGTGGGCGGCTTTTGCGTACCGTAGGCAAACGCGCTTTTTCGCCCTTCTTTCGCCATGACACCTGCCCGCTTCTTTCTTGCCGCCCTCACGCTTAGCCTGGCGGCTTCCAGCTGCTCCGTCTTTCACCGGCACCGCCCCGAGGCCGCGCCCGTAGTAGTTGAGCCCGTGCGCACCACCGACTCGCCCACGCCGCCCACCGCCGCCCGCGACCTGGCCGATGCCATGACGACCGTGCTGCACCTGCGCCCCGACCAGACCACCCGCGCCCGCCAGGTACTAAACTCGACCGTGGAGCAGGTAAACGCCGCGCGCCAGCAGTACCCGGCGCAGTCGCCGCAGCTCAACGCGGCCCTGGCCCGCATCAATGCCTCGTCCGATAAGCAGTTGCGCCAGATACTTGGCCCCACCTCCTACCGCGAAATGCAGGTGAAGCGGGCCCAGATTCAGGCTGAGATGCAGCAGAGGCGCTAACCAGGGCTGCTTTTGAGAACGAGCCAAGGGTTGATAGCCTGCCCCGCTGCCTACTCCAGGCTCGGCAGCACGCGGCGGGGCGCCACGTCGGTGTCGTCGTAGAGGTCGCGCAGGGCCAGCACCAGGCCCAGGTCGGGGATTCTGAGTACGCTCTCGGCGGTGGTGAGCAGAGTGTAGACCCACTGCCCGGCCTCATCGCGCCGAAACCATTCGACCACCCAGGCCGTTTGCGACACCAGCACGTAGTGGCGCAAGCTAGGCAGCTGCTGGTAGTTGGCAAACTTCTCGGTGCGGTCGTACTCGGCCGTGGCCGACGACAGAATTTCCGCCACCAGCACCGGGTGGCGCACCAGGTAGGCATCGCGCAGGTCGGCGGGGTCGCCGGTCACCAGCACGTCGGGGTAGGTATAAAAGGCGTTGGCGCGCACCACCAGCAGCACGCTCTCGTCGAGCACGCGGCAGGCGCGGCGCCGGGCCTCGGGCCGCAGGGCGGCCACCAGGTTGCCCTTAATAATGTTGTGCGCAATGCTATTACCCTCAACTGCAAACACTTCGCCCTCCAGGTATTCGTGCCGCACGGCGCTCTTTTCTTGCAGCGCGAAGTATTCTTTCAGCGTGTAGTGGCGCGGGGGTGAAGCAGCTTGGTCCATGCGGAATAATTTTCTCCAAATGTACACGGCCAGGCCACCAGCCTGACCCTAGCGGCTGCGTACCCGCAACTACGGACGCTGCGAGCCCGCGGGGGCCAGTAACAAAACGGTTGCTGGCCAACCACTTCTGCCCGGCCTGGCAGCGCCCCGGCTATTGCCCGGCCAGCGGCTACAAGTACTTCAGCAGCAGGCCTAGCAGGCGGCGCACCCGCCCGGTGTAGGGCGGGTAAAACTGCTTGATGCCGGTGAGGCCCACCCGCTGCTGCAACACCGCCTTCTCGTTGCTGAACGCCAGAAAGCCCGCGTGGCCGTGGGCCTTGCCCAGGCCGCTGTTGCCCACCCCGCCAAAGGGCAAGTCGGGGTGCGCGAGCTGAATAATCGTCTCGTTCACCGCCGCGCCGCCGGCGGCCACCGTATCGAGCAGGTAGCGGCGGTTGGCGGGGCTAGCCGTGAACACGTACTGCGCCAGCGGCGGCAGGCGGGCATTCACGTAGGCCGCCGCCTCGGGCAGGCGCTCGAAGGTGAGCACCGGCAGCAGCGGGCCAAATATTTCTTCTTCGAGCACGGCCGCGCCGGCCGGCACCTGGGTCAGGATGGTGGGCTCGAAGTACAGCTGGTGCTCGTCGAGGCTGCCGCCCTGGGCCACGGTGGCGCCGCGCGCCTGGGCATCTTCGAGCAGCGCGGCCAGGCGGGCAAAGTGGTGGGTATTAACAATGCGGGCGAAGGAACCTGACGCTTTAATAGCCTCATTATCGGGCCCGTAGTAGTTGTGAATGGCTCGTTGCAGCTCGGCTAGCAGCGCCTCGTGCACGCTGGCGTGCACCAGCAGGTAGTCGGGCGCCACGCAGGTTTGGCCGGCATTCAAGAACTTGCCCCACACTATTTTCTCGGCCGCGTCGCGCAGGTTGGCCGTTTCGTCCACTATCACCGGGCTTTTGCCCCCTAGCTCCAGCGTAATGCCGCTAAGGTGCTCGGCGGCGGCGCGCATCACAATTTTGCCAATCTGCGGCGAGCCGGTGAAGAAAATGTGGTTCCAGGGCAGGCGCAGCAGCTCGCCGGCCACCTCCTTGCCGCCTTCCAGCACCAGCACCTCATCGGGCCGAAACAGCTCCTCGGCCAAGCGGCGCAGCAGGGCCGAGGTAGCGGGCGTTTGCTCGGCGGGCTTCACCACCACGGCGTTGCCGGCCGCAATGGCCGAGGCCAGCGGGTCGAGGGCCAGGTAAAACGGGTAGTTCCAGGGCGCGATAATGAGCACCACGCCCTTGGGCTCGGGCTGCACCCAGCCCCGGGCACCCACCAGGGCCAGCGGGGTGCCCACGGCCCGCGGGGCCAGCCACTTTTTGAGCTGGCGGCCCGTGTGTCGCAGCTCGGTGAGCGAGGGCCAGATTTCGGTGAGGTCGGTTTCCTCGGGCGGCTTTTTAAAATCTTGATACAAAGCCTGCTGAATGGCCAGGCGGTTGGCCAGCAGCCAATCGGCCAGCCGGGCCAGCCGCTGCCGCCGCGCCGCCGCGCCCTCGGCCCGCAGCGCGGGTGCATTGGCCCGCAGGGCCGCAAACTCGGCGGCGAAGCGGTTGGGGCTGTCGGGGGCTACCGAGGGCGCGGCGGGGCTAGGGGCAAGTGCAGACATGGGGTGGAAAAGGCCGCGACGGCTGGCAATACATCCGGCCTATCCGGTTGAGGAGTTGAAAGATACAGCAATGTATTGCACATTAGGCGCGGCCTGACGGACTGTTTAAGCCGCCGCTTTCTCCGGCCGGGATTTTCAAGGGCATTGAGCACAAAAAGGCCCGCCTCCGAGCTGGAAGCGGGCCTTTCTACGGAAGAAGCGAGTGGCTTAAAACAAGCCTTTTTTCACGGTGCGGTGACCGTTCTCGTCAATTTTAATCTTGGTGCCGTCGGCGCGCTTGATTTTCACCGAGCCATCGTCGTGGCGCTTGATTTTACCGCCATTTTCGTATTTCACCTTGTGGCTATCGTCTTTGTTCTCAAGCTTTTTCACGGCCGTGCCCTGGCTTACGCTGGCGCGCACGCCGGGGCGGGCGGCGGTAGTAGTGGTGGTCGTGGTGGTGGTGGTAGCGGCCGTGTAGGGGCCGGCGTAGTAGTTGCCCTGGTTGGCGGTGTAGGTGCTGTAGGCGGCGGGGTCCGTCACCACGGTTTTCACCTCGCGGGTGGTCATGTCGTTGAGGTTGCGCACGGCGGCGTAGCGGCCCACGGTATCGGTGCGGGCGTCGAGGTCGCGCAGGGCGCGGCCACGGCTGTAGTAAATCTGCTGGAGGCGGGCCTTGGTAGCGGCATCGGTAGCGCGCACGTCGGTGGCTACCTGGTTGGCCAGCTGGTCGGCGCTGCTGCGGTAGCTGGTGGTGTCCGTAGTGGTGGTAGTAGTAGTTTCAGCCGTGCCGCCGGGCACGGTCGTCGTTTCGGTGGTTTCGGTCTTCTTTTCCTGCGAGCAGGAGGCTAGGGCAACCGTAGCGGCCGTAGCCAGCAGAAGGAGGTTGGATTTCATGAGTTTAAGAGCAAGTAAGGTGCGGCTTGTCGCCTGGTTTTGCCGTAATACGGCCGGGTTGAAAACGTAGTTGCCAGCCCCTATGTAAAGAGCTGGCATCTACTATTTTACTGCAAGCGCCTAGCTAGGCGTTCACTACCGAGCCCCCGTTGGGGTGCAGCGTCTGGCCCGAGAAGTACGAGGCGTCTTCCGAAGCCAGGAACACGTAGGCGGGCGCCACCTCGGAGGGCTGGCCGGCGCGGCCCATGGGCACATCGTGGCCAAAAAGCGGCAGCTTGAGCAAGCCCACGCCCGTCACAAACGGCGTCCAGATGGGGCCCGGCGCTACCGAGTTTACCCGAATGCCTTTCTTGATAAGCTGCAGCGACAAGGCCCTGGTGAAGGCCTCAATAGCGCCCTTGGTCGAGGTGTAGTCGAGCAGCGCCTCGTTGCCCTTATAAGCGTTTACCGAGGTGGTATTGATGATGGCCGCGCCCTCTTTGAGGTGCTTCAGGGCCGAGCGCACAATGCGGAACTGCGCGATGATGTTGAGGTTGAAGATGCTATCAAGCTCATCGTCGGTAATCTCCTCGATGGTGTCGTGCCAGTTTTGCTCGGCGGCGTTGTTCACCACAACATCGAGCTGGCCGTACTCGGCCACGGTGCGGGCCACCACTTCGTCGCAGAAGGCGGACACTTTCAGGTCGCCGGGCAGCAGCAGGCAGCGGCGGCCTTCGGCCTGCACCAGCTGCTGCACTTTTTCGGCATCCTGCTGCTCGGTAGGGAAGTACACGATGGCCACGTCGGCGCCTTCGCGGGCAAAGTGCACGGCCACGGCCCGCCCGATGCCCGAGTCGCCGCCCGTGATGAGGGCCGCTTTGCCCTTGAGCTTATCGGCCCCCTTGTAGCCTTCGCGAATGTATTCGGGCTCGGGGGTCATCTTGTATTCGAGGCCGGGCTTGCCGGCGCCCGCGTCCTGGTGCTGGGGCGGGAAAATGGTGGGTTTATCAGACATGGAAAAGGTAAGGCTTCAGAAAATTAAATGACTTATCCTAACGGCAGGTAAGCTAAGAGGTTGGCTCTGGCGCGGCGGCCATGCGCCGGCTAGCCCGTTGCATGGCTCATCAATACTTCACAACCAAGCAAATATTACCTTTTAACATTTTTTTCTGGCACGCGCTTAAACGCCGGGCGCCGGGCGGCTTCTAAGTACCCTACTTACCCGCCTGGCACCCATGAAACCTGTAGCGCTAGTTGTGTTGGGCGGCTGCCACGTGGCCGGCTACCCCATTGGGCACAGCCAGGCCTTTCCAGCGCAGCTGAACGAGCTGCTAGGGGGCCAGCTCGTGGGGCAGGTGGCGCACCTGAAATTTACGCGCCTGCCCGAGCACCTGCGGCTTATCGACCAGCTACAGCCTACGCACGTGGTGTTGCAGCTTGGCAACCATGAGTTTGCCGACAGCTTCCGGCCCTTGCTGCGGCAGCTGCGCGCGGTGCTTTGGCCGCAGCCGCCAGAGCCAGCCGGGGCCGGCCACACGACGAAGCCGCCCAAACCTACGGCGCCCCCGGCGGCCGCGGCCAGCGCCTGGCCTTTGCCGGCGGCCCAGGTGCGGCACTGGCTGCGGGTGGGCGGCCTCAGCCTGCTTACAACGCTGCTGTGGCTGCTCTCGCCGGCGCACCGGCGCAGCTTTTGGGCCCTCAATGCCTGCATTCGGCGGCATCCAGGCACCAGCTTCATTTTTCTGTCTCCCTTCCCGAGCCTGCACCCCACCCAAAACGCCGTGCGGCGGGTGGGCGGCTGGCTGCTGCGCCGCCGGCTAGTGGCCCGCGCCAATTGCCACTGGCTCGATTCGCACCGCCTGCTGCGCCCTAGCCAGCAGCTTTTCGTCGATGCCAGCCACCTCAACCGGCGCGCGCACCAGGTACTGGCCTATGGCCTGGCCACCGCCGTGCTGGCCAACCTCGACGCGCTGCTGTAGCCGGCGGCCCGGGGCCGTATTTTTGCCGGCCATGCCCCTAGCTACCGACCCGCCCGCCCACCGCCACTTTGTGCTGCACAAGCCCTGGGGCTACCTCAGCCAGTTTACCAGCGAGTTTGCCAAGGAGGTGAAAAAGAAGCACTTTCTGGGCGAGCTTGGTGATTTTCCGGCCGGCACCATGGCCATCGGGCGGCTCGATGAGGACAGCGAGGGCCTGCTGCTGCTTACCACCGATGGCCGCGTGAGCGAGCAGGTGCGCAGCCGCCACGTGGAGAAGGAATACTACGCCCAGGTTGATGGCTTGCTCACGCCCGAGGCGCTGACTAGCCTGCAAACGGGCGTCGACATCAGCATTCAGGGCACACCCTACCGCACCCTGCCCTGCCAGGCGCGCCTGCTGGCAGAAGTGCCCGACCTGCCGCCGCGGGGCCGGCGCATTCGCGACGACCGCCACGGGCCCACGAGCTGGGTGGCCATCGTCGTGACGGAAGGCAAGTTCCGGCAGGTGCGCAAAATGACGGCCGCTGTGGGTTTTCCGACCCTGCGGCTGGTGCGCGTGCGCGTGGGCGAGGTGCTGCTCGCGGGCCTGCCGGCCGGGGCTAGCCGGGAGGTCAGCAGTTTTTCAGAAAATAAGGAGTAAATTCGGGACTTATTCCGGTGCAAGGTGGTTCTACAATAGTCCGTTGCCGCCCGGTGCTGGTTTCACGCCGGCAGCAGCCGAATACCCTATCAACCCCCTATGGCCAGAGCGCAAGAGAGTTTCAGCAAGAAAGAAAACGAAAAAAAGCGGCTGAAAAAGCAGCAGGAGAAAGCTGAGCGCCGCGAAGAGCGCCAAGCCAACAAGAAGGATTCCAGCCTGGAAGAGATGCTGGCCTACGTCGATGAGAACGGCAACATCACCACCACGCCGCCCGACCCTACTAAAAAGAAAAAGGAAATCAACCTGGAGGACATCCAGATTGGGGTGCCCAAGCAGGAAGACCGCGAGCCGGAAGATACCCAGCGCACCGGCACGGTTACGTTCTTCAACTCGTCGAAGGGCTACGGCTTCATTAAGGATGCCGTGAGCCAGGAAAGCATTTTCGTGCACGCCAACGCCCTCGGGGGCCTCACGCTGCTTGAAGGCAACAAAGTAACGTTTGAGGTAGAGCCGGGCATGAAAGGCCCGACCGCCGTGCGCGTAAAGATGAGCGCCTAGCGCTTCGCTGCCAGCCCAGCCAAAACTAAAAAAGCGTCGGCCACCCGTGGGGTGGCCGACGCTTTTTTAGTTTTGGTCGGTACTTAGCCGGGCAATCGGGCAGCGCCGGTTCGGCTTTTATGGAATACTTATTCGGCTTCGTTTTTACCCTGGTCAAAATTGCTATTCAGGCCAGCTTCTACGCTGCCCTGGCGTGCGGGCTAGCCTGGCTGGCCAACACTTGGCCGGCAAACCTAGCTTGGTTATGGGCCAGCCGCCAGGGGTGGCGGCTTTGGCGGCGCAGCTTTGTGGTGGCTTATGCGGCGCTGTTTCTGTTTTCGTGCACCTACTGGGGCGACCACGGCCTGGGCGATTCAGCGCGCATTCCGCTAGGCCACGGCGAGGAGATGCAGCAGATAAATGGCACCGATGCTTATTTCGAGGGCAGCGTACCTTTTACGGTGTCAGATATGGCTGGCTCTCAGCAAGTCGATAAATTTCAGGTAGCTGATGAGATACTGTGTGCGAAGGCCGAAAGAACTTCTTACTTCACTTACAATCTGATAACCAAGGAGCATCACGTATTTACCGACAGCCTGAACTACAGCGCCTACGCCGCGCCGCGGGGCTTACCGCCCAGCAGCGAAATGCAATCCTTCTGGCAGCAGTACAGCCGCTACTGGGGAGGCTGGCGCTTCTGGCTGCTAGCGTAGCCGCTGCAGGCTACTCACTGGCTGCTGTACCAAAGGTATCGTTGCTGGCGCCCGCGCTGGCGTAGTCGGCTTCGGCCGTGGTAGCCTTGGGCTTGCCCAGCTTTTTCACTAAGTAGCGCACCCCTAGCACGCCCAGCGTGGCGCCGGCCAATACTTTTTGAGTGGTGCTGAGCTTGCCCACACTGTTTTTACTCAGCTTCCTGAGCGACTTGGCGGTGCCGCCGAGCAGGGCGGCTTTCTTGGCAGCTTTCTTTTTCTTGTTCTTTTTCATGGGGCTAGGGTCTAAGGATGAGCGCAGGGCTAGCGCACGCCGGGTATTCGCAGCCACCCGCAAAAGGTTGTGCAATACCGGCTAGCCTCCCTCGGCACCGGGCGGCAGCCAGGCTATTCGGCATCGGGGCTGGTGCCCTTTTTGCGCTTGCGCGGCGCAGAGAAGTCCACGGCCGATGTCATTTCATCGTCGCTTGCGCTGGGCTCATCGGCTTGCTGCTGGGCCAGGTAGGTGAGGCCGGCGGCCAGCAGGGCCAGGCCGCCCACTACCTTCTGGCCGGTGCTGAGCTTGCCAATTTGCTTGGTCACCTTGCGAAACTTCTTGAGCGAGAGGGCCGCCATCTCCAGAATATCGCCCGACAGCTCGTCTTTTTTCGAGTGTTTCTTTTTATCCTTTGGCATGAGTGTGTGGCGTAAAGCTTGGGTGAGGAGAAACTCTAACGGAAAGGCCATAGTGAAACTGGGCGACAGGTGGGCCGCCGGTGGGCTAGCGTATTCGCAAGCCGGGGCGAGAAAGTTGCCCGGCGGGCGCCTGCGTAGTATCTATGTTTGCGAGTGGAGGCCAGAACCCACTTTAATAAACGGGGGGCCGCCTGAAAAGCCTTACGAGTAAGGAAGTAAAGCTTGAATTGCTAATGCAGTATTTTCTACACGCTCTAAAAAATTACTTCGTCTTTAGTGGCCGGGCTCGCCGCAAAGAGTATTGGATGTTTGTGCTTTTTCAGCTCATTTTCGGGATAGTAGCTTTTTTTTCTGGATAGTATTAT
Source organism: Hymenobacter cheonanensis (assembly GCF_030581075.1). Lineage (GTDB taxonomy): Bacteria > Bacteroidota > Bacteroidia > Cytophagales > Hymenobacteraceae > Hymenobacter. The sequence continues at coordinate 95,435 of NZ_JAUQSW010000005.1, read as the reverse complement.
CGACCCATCGCCCAATGCAGCCGGATTTATTTCCAGCCTCTATTCCCTGGCCATGTTCTTTCCCGGCCTCGCCGTGGGGGTGCGCCGGCTGCACGACGTAGGGAAGAGCGGCTGGTTCACGCTCATTGTGCTCGTGCCCTTTGTCGGTATTATGTGGCTGCTGGTTCTGGATTGCACCGCCGACGACCTGGGCCCCAACCAATACGGGCAAGACCCTAAAGACCTGGTGGCCTTTGAGGCGCCCTACTCCCGCTAGCCTGGCACGCGTAATGGCACAAAAAAGCGGCTGAAGCTCCCAGAGTTTCAGCCGCTTTCGCGTTGCAAAACCAACGGGCTACATGTGAATAGCCCGGTTCTCGGTAGCCGCCAGGCAGGCTTCCTTCATGGCCTCGGCATACGTGGGGTGGGCGTGGCTCATGCGGGCCACATCCTCGGCCGAGGCGCGGAACTCCATGGCCGTCACGGCCTCCGCAATGAGGTCGGCGATGCGCGGGCCTATCATGTGCACGCCCAGAATTTCGTCGGTCGTCTTGTCGGCCAGCACTTTCACGAAGCCGTCGGTGTCCATGCTGGCGCGGGCGCGCCCGCTGGCCTTAAACGGGAACGAGCCCACCTTGTAGGCGCGGCCTTCCTGCTTAAGCTGTTCTTCGGTGAAGCCCACGCCGGCCACCTCGGGCCAGGTGTACACCACGCCGGGGATGAGCAGGTAGTTGATGTGCGGCTTCTGGCCCACGATGGTTTCGGCCACGTAGGTACCTTCTTCCTCAGCCTTATGGGCTAGCATGGCCCCGCGAATTACGTCGCCGATGGCGTAGATGCCGGGCACGTTGGTTTGCAGGTGCGCATCGACCTTGATGCGGCCCCGTTCTTCCAGCTCTACGCCGGCGGCTTCGAGGTTGAGGCCGGCCGTGTAGGGCGCACGGCCCACGGCCACGAGGCAGTAGTCGCCTTCCAGCTTCAGCTCCTCACCCTTGGGCGTGGTGGCGGTCACGGTCACGGTATCGCCCGCGCGGGTGGCGCTGGTTACCTTGTGGCCGAGGTAAAACTCAATGCCGATTTTGCCCAGAATGCGCTTCAACTCCTTGCCCAGCGCTAGGTCCATCGTCGGGATGAGGCTGTCGGTGAACTCAACTACGCTCACCTTGGCGCCGACCCTAGCGTACACCGAGGCCATTTCGAGGCCGATAACGCCGCCGCCAATCACGATGAGGTGCTTGGGCACTTCACGGATGTTCAAGGCCTCGGTGCTCGTGATGATGCGCTGCTTGTCCTGCTGAATGAACGGCAGCACCGTGGGCTTGGAGCCGGTGGCGATGATAACGTTCTTGGTTTCAATCTGCTGCGTCTCGCCGCCCTCGGTGGGCGCGATGCTGAGGTGGTTCTTATCGACAAACGAACCGACGCCCCGCAGCACGTCGATTTTGTTTTTCTTCATCAGGTAGGCGATGCCGTCCACATTGGCCTTCACGACGCCGTTTTTCCGGTCTATCATCTGGTTCATGTTCACCGCCAGGTTTTCCAGCTCAATGCCGTGCTCCTTGAAGGTGGTGTGGGCATTGTGGTAGTGCTCGGTGCTGTCGAGCAGGGCTTTGCTGGGAATGCAGCCCACGTTGAGGCAGGTGCCCCCTAGTGTGGGGTATTTCTCGATGAGGGCAGTTTTGAGCCCTAGCTGGGCGCAGCGAATGGCCGCCACATAGCCGCCCGGCCCCGAGCCGATAACGGTAACGTCGTATTGATTCATAAGCACGAAAACAGGCCGAAGCCGCCGGTAGGTTCCGGCAAAGATACGCGGGCCCCGGGGGCACCTAGCCCCCGAAGCCCGCGCTTTTTGCTGCAATCGTTAGCGCTTGGGCTTGGGGCTGAGGGCCACGCCGCCGGCCAGCACCAGGGCATCCTCGCCCGCCCCGACGGTGGCGGAGTCGATACCCGTTTTTTCGCTGATACCCTTGCGCAAGTAAAAGGTCAGGAAGGTGGCGGCCACGGCACCCAGGCTGCCCACTAGAGCCCCTTTGAGGGCACTACCGCCCTGGCTCTTGTACCAGGTGGCCCCTACCAGCGCGCCCGAGGCGGCGCGGGTGGTAAGCTGCTGCGGTACAATGCGGTTGGGGGTGTTGGGCAACTTATCGCCCACCAGCTCGCCGGCCGTCAGCACCTTGAGCAGGCTAGCCACGCCGGGCTTGGCCAGCAGGCGCAACGGCGACTTAGCCATGCCCGGCGCCAGCGCGCGGCTCGACAGATAATCGCTGAGAAACATGGGGCCGCTGGTAGCGCGCGAGCCTGTGAGGGCGGCAAAGCCCAGCGCGGGCCAAAACTTGGCGGCGCGGGGCGCGGCCGGAGCTTTCGACTTCTTGGATTTCATGAAGGGGAGAATCGGAAAAGGATTTGCGATTAAACGCAAAGCCCCTCAAAACGGCCACCCCGCCCACGCAAAAGCCCGGCCGCTGGGCGACCGGGCTCGTGCTAGCCGTGTTTTAGCGCAGGAAACAGGTTAGTTGATGCTGGCCGCGTGCGAGCGCAGCACCTCGCGGGCAATGGCCAGGTTGGTATCACGCGAATTCACCACGAGGTAAATAAACTTGCTGCCGGCCGGGTTCAGCTTGAGCAGGTGCAGCTGGTTGGTGAGGGTGATGAGGATGTCCTCAATCGTTTCGCCCTGCAGCTTGAGAGCGGCCATAGCTTTCTGCTTTTGCTTTACTACTTCGGTATTGTAGGCGGCGGCGGTTTCCGGGTTGATGCTGGGCGTGTTGGAGTGCGAAGCCAGGGCCATGCCCGACTGAACATCTACTATGGCCACGGCCATCAGGCCCGGCAAATCGGTAATAATTGCTTCAACTGCTTGCCCGGCGGGGCTATTCTTAGAGTAGGCCATGTTGGCTAAGGAAGGGGTATTAGGGGGGGTAATGGGTAAAGCTTGCTGCAGTTTTAGTGCGTCTTCTTGGAGTTTGCGGGCGACTAGTTTGCGGTAGGTTTTCGCTTTCACGTCGTCGGGCAAGGGCGGCTAGGCCCTGGTAAGTCAAAGTATTAGAAAAAGAGCCAGTGCTTGCGCTTAGGAGCTTTAGGCTGCAGCGTCACGGCTTCGCCGGCCTTGGCCTGGCCAGCGGCTACTTCCTGCTCGGTATAGCCCCCGTAGCCGTATTGCAGCGTGGCCAGGCCATCGGCGGGCACGCGCAGCGAGTAGTTGCCCTGGGCATCGGTGCTGGTGCCCTGGCTGGTGCCTTTGCGCAGCACGGTGGCGCCGGCCAGCGGCTGGCCTTTCTCGTTCAGGATGCGGCCGTGCAGCAGCACGGTGCGGCTGGCGGCCGCGGCTGAGGCGGCGCTGGGGGCCACCGCTTCGAGGCTGGCCACGGCGGGCAGGGCGCTGGCCACGGGCAGCCTGGTGATGGGCAGCACGTTGGATGGGTGGTTGGTGGCGGCCATGCTCACGCCGGCCAGCAGGGCGCTCACCGTTACCAGGCTCAGGGCGCGGCGGCGGAAGCGCTGGGGCTGCTCGCGGATGAAGGTGAGCTGCTGCTGCACCCAGCCAGGGGCGGCCGCGGCCTCTTCGGTATGCAGCTGGTGCCAGCGCGTAACGGTGGAGTGCGCCTGGCCGGCATCGCGGTGCAGGTAGTCCTCCACGGCTTGGGCCGAAGCCCGGGCCAAATCGCCGCGCAGATACGCATCGCGGTACACGGGCAGGAGTTCGCCGGTCTGAGGGTCGAAAGGGGTAGCCGTGAGCTTCATAGAAAAGAGGGAGGGAAAAAAGGTGAAAAGCGGGAGGAAGAAAGCGGAGCGCGAGCAGCGCCTTAGCTAGTAGTTTCGAGTAGCTGCACGGCATTTTCGGCCAGCTGGCGCAGCAGCGCCAGGTTGGTATCGTGGCTGCCGACGGCCAGAAACAGCACCTGCTGGCTACCCGAGCGCAGCCGCACCAGGTGCAGCTGGCTGGCCAGCGTCAGCAGCACTTCAACCGGCTGCTCGGGGGGCGGGCTTTGCTGCTGTAGCAGCTGCACCACCGCCGCCACCGGGGCCGCCAGCAGGCTGGGCTGATAGCCGCGCTCGGCCGCATAAGTAGCCAGCAGCTGGCCCGTAGGCAGGTCCAGCACGGCTGCCAGCAACAGCTCGGGCAGCTCGGCCAGCAAGTAGTGCAGGGCGGCTTCGGCCGGGGCACTAGGGGTGCCGGGCCCGCCCACCACCTGGCGAACCGGCGGGCTGCCCAGGCCGGGCAGGTAGCGGAGAAAAGGTAACTTCATAGCGCACGGGCAACTGAGGTCCCGCCGGGGTTTTGCCGGGCAGCGTGTACCTGCCAGGCAAGCCGTTGTTGAATTTGGCTAATAGGATAAAATTTATGAGACATACTGAACAGCGCATTTTATGCCGACAAAGCAAGCGGGCTTAGCAAGCGTTAAAACGTCCCTTTCAGCTGTTACAAAGCTCTATTACAGGCATATTATAAAAAATGACATTCGTCAAATATTTCTTTGACTTTCGTCAAAATAATTAATGATGAGCAAATTATGAAATTGTACTTTATTTATAAAATATGAAATCTGTTTTCCTACTATTCCCAAAAAAGGCCAGCAACCGGGAGCGTATCCGGTTGCTGGCCTTTTTAGAAGCGGGTGACGTAGGCTCGGGCTTAGTCGTAGCGGGTAGAGATGGCGAGCAGCCGCCCTTCTTCGAGCAGCATTATCTGGCTGCCCCGGGTGGCCACAATGCCTGCATCCTTGTATTCGGTGAGCAGGCGGCTCACGGTTTCTTTGGCCGTGCCCACCAGGGCGGCCAGGTCTTCGCGCGAGAGGGCAATGGTGAACGGCTCGCCCGGCGCCCCGGCCGAGTCGAAGGTGCGGCGCACCAGCAGCAGGGCTTCGGCCAGGCGCTCGCGCACGGGCTTGTAGGCCAAGCGCAGCAGCTGCTCTTCGGCTTCGCCCAGGCTGGTAGCCAGCATTTGAAGCAGCGTGTTGGAAAACTGCCGGTTGGACTGGATAAGCCGCAGCACATCGGGCCGCGGCACAAAACACACCACGCAGTCATCGAGCGCCACTGCCGAGGTCGAGTACTGCCCGCCGCTCAGCATTGCCCGCACGCCCAGCACATCGCCGTGGTGCACCAGCCGCGTAATGTGCTCCTTGCCATCGCCGCCCACTTTGGCCAGCTTCACCTTACCCTGATGAATGCAGTGCATGCCAAGCACGGGGTTGCCCTGCTGGTAGATAGCCTGGCCCTTTTGGTAAAACTGCGCCGACTTAGTGGTGGCGATAAATTCCAATTCATCAGCCAGGCAGCACCCCAGCAGCGGGCTTTGGCGGCTAGGGCAAGAATGACAGTTTGGAGAAGCAAAACGGCTCATACTAGCTGGTTTTACAATATTAGAATCAATCAAAGATACCACTTAACCACTAGCACAGGTTATGTATAAATACGTAGCAAAAGGAAACTTGCTTTTTTTAATGCCTGAAAATCAGATTTTTATAAAATGAATATTTTATAAAAAAGGCTGCCTCTTTTCAGAGGCAGCCTTTATAAAACACAATTTTATATTTTCTAAACACCAAGCAGCAAACGGGTCGGGTCTTCGAGCAGTTCCTTCACCCGCACCAGGAACGACACCGACTCGCGGCCGTCGATAATGCGGTGGTCGTAGCTCAGGGCCAGGTACATCATGGGGCGAATAACCACCTGGCCGTTCTCGGCGATGGGGCGCTGAATGATGTTGTGCATGCCCAGAATGGCCGACTGCGGGGCGTTAATAATGGGCGTGCTCAGCATGGAGCCGAAGATGCCGCCGTTGGTGATGGTAAACGTGCCGCCCGTCATCTGCTCAATGGTTAGCTTGTTGTCGCGGGCTAGCCCGGCCAGGCGCACCACTTCCTTTTCTACCCCGTCAAAGCTCAGCTTTTCGGCGTTGCGGATGACCGGCACTACCAGGCCCTTGGGGGCCGATACGGCGATGCTGATGTCGCAGAAATCGGAGTACACGATGCTGTCGCCGTCGATGTAGGCATTCACGGCCGGCCACTCCTGCAAGGCCACGCACACGGCCTTGGTGAAGAAGGACATAAAGCCCAGGTTCACGCCATTCTTCTCCTTAAACTTGTCTTTGAACTTGGTGCGCAGGTCCATGATGGGCTGCATGTTCACCTCGTTGAAGGTGGTGAGCATGGCCGTTTCGTTTTTCACCGTTACCAGGCGGCGGGCTACCGTCTTGCGCAGGTTGCTCATGCGCTCGCGGCGCTGGCCGCGCTCGCCGGCCGGGGCCGCAGCAGGGCTAGCCGCCGCCGGGGCAGTGGCAGTAGCCGCCGCTGGGGCAGCTGCGGGCTTGGCCTGGGCATTCTGGGCGTCTTCCTTCGTAATGCGGCCGTCGCGGCCCGAGCCGGCCACGTCGGCAGGGCTGATGCCTTTCTCGCCCAGAATTTTGCCAGCGGCCGGTGAGGGCACGCCGGTAGCGTAGGTACTGGCCCCACTGCTGACCAGCGGGGAAGCTGCCGGAGCAGCAGCGGCCGGCGCAGGGGCGCTGGCGGTCGGAGCCGCAGCCGCACCGCTACCACCTTCGATGCGAGCGATGAGCGCGCCGATACCAATGGTTTCGCCTTCTTTCACGGCGTGGCGCAGGGTGCCGCTGCCTTCGGCGGGCAGCTCAAAGGTGGCCTTGTCCGATTCCAGTTCGGCAATTACCTCATCGCGGCTCACCTGGGCACCATCGGGCTTCAGCCATTTGGCCACCGTTACTTCGGTGATAGACTCGCCCACGGCGGGAATTTTCATTTCTACCACGCCCCCCCCGGCGGCGGGGCTAGCAGCGGGCGCCGAAGCCGGCGCGCCGGGCGTGGCCGGGTCGCTGGCGGGGCGGTCGGCGGGCGTGCCGCCGTAGCCGCTCTGGTCGCTGGCCTGCGGGTTTTGCTCGCCCTGCGAAACGGGGTCGGCTGACGCGGCCGCGGGGGCCGCCGGCGCGGGGGCTCCGGCCGGCGCGGGGCTAGCCCCGGCGCCGTCGAGCTGGGCAATGGCGGTGCCGATGCCAATGGTTTCGCCCTCAGCCACTAGTATTTTGAGCGTGCCGTCGGCTTCGGCAGGCAGCTCAAAGGTAGCCTTGTCCGATTCCAGCTCGGCGATTACTTCGTCGCGCTTCACGGCCTCGCCGTCTTTTTTCAGCCACTTGGCAATGGTGACTTCGGTGATGGATTCGCCGACGGCGGGAATTTTAATTTCGGTGGGCATGGGAGGATGGCAGAGGGTATTAAAGGCAAAGAAACAGCGCTACGCACAGAGCAGCCGGCTGCTGGCCACAAAGAAGAAGGAATAGGCGCCGGCAGCAAACGAGCCACCACCGGCTACGGCTTACACTACGCAGGAAAGGGCTAGTCGAGCGTCTTGGCGACGGCGCTGGTTTCCTTAATCTGCTCGTCGGCCACGGCTTCCTTGGGCTTGTCGAAGGCGCGGGCCACTATTTCCTTCTGCTCCTTCACGTGCACCTTGTTGTAGCCGGTGGCGGGCGAAGCCGAGGGCTTGCGGGCCACCACGTCTTCGAGGTCGCGGCGCATGAAGCGCAGCAGGTAGTTCCAGTAGCCCATGTTTTCGGGCTCTTCCTGCACCCAGTATACCTTGGCTTTGGGGTACTTGGCCAGCTCCGCGTCGAGCTGCTTTTTGGGGAAGGGGTGCAGTTGCTCAAGGCGCACAATGGCCACGTCCTTGCGGTCGGACTGCTGCTGCTCGTCGAGCAGGTCGTAGTATACCTTGCCCGAGCACAGTAGCACGCGCTTCACTTTCTTGGCATCGGCAAAGCCATCGCCCAGCACCTCCTGGAAGCGGCCGCTCGTGAAGTCCTCGATGGGCGACACGCACAGTGGGTTGCGCAGCATCGACTTGGGCGACATCACCACCAGCGGTTTGCGGAAGCTCCACGTCAGCTGGCGGCGCAGGGCGTGGAAGAAGTTGGCCGGCGTCGTGATGTTGGCCACCACGATGTTGTTTTCGGCGGCCAGCTGCAAAAAGCGCTCGGGGCGGGCATTGGAGTGCTCGGGGCCCTGGCCTTCGTAGCCGTGGGGCAGCAGCATTACGAGGCCGTTCATGCGCTGCCACTTGCTTTCGCTGCTCACTACAAACTGGTCAATCATAGTCTGGGCGCCGTTGGCGAAGTCCCCAAACTGCGCCTCCCACACCACCAGGGCCGTGGGGTTGGCCATGCCGTAGCCAAATTCGAAGCCTAGCACGGCGTACTCGCTCAGCAGCGAGTTGTAGATGCTCAGCTGCTCGTGTTCACCCTCCAGGTGGTTGAGCGAGTTGTAGGGGGCCGACGTCTCCGCGTCGTGCAGCACCGCGTGGCGGTGCGAGAACGTGCCGCGCTGCACATCCTGGCCGCTCACGCGCACAATGTGCTTCTCGGTCAGCAGCGAGCCGTAGGCGAGCAGTTCGCCGGCCGCCCAGTTTAGCACGCGGGTTTCGTAGAACATTTTGCGGCGCTCCTTCAGCAGGTTATCAATCTGCTTAATGGGCCGGAAATTCTCGGGAATCGTGGTCAGCGCCTTCGCCACGCGCTCCACCGTTTCGGCCGAAATACCGGTTTCGGGCGACTGCTCAAAGTCTTCGTTGGTGCTGCGGCGCAGCGTGCGCCACTCGTTTTCGAGCGCCTGGTACTTATACGGTAGCGGCTGCTGCTTCACCTGGTCGAGGCGGGCCTGTAGCGTGTCGCGAAACTCCTTGTCCATCTGGGCCGCCAGCTGCGCGTCTACGTCGCCGCGCTCTACCAGGCGGGCGTTGTACACCTCGCGCGGGTTGGGGTGCTTCGAGATAACGTTATAGAGCGTGGGCTGCGTGAATTTGGGCTCGTCCGACTCGTTGTGGCCGTGGCGGCGGTAGCACACCATGTCGATGAAGATATCGGCGTGGAACTGCTGCCGGTATTCGGTGGCTAGCCGCACCGCAAACACCACCGCCTCGGGGTCGTCGCCGTTCACGTGAATCACCGGCGCGTCGATAATCTTGGCCAGGTCGGTGCTGTAGATAGACGAGCGAGCGTCCTCAAAATCAGTGGTAAAGCCCACCTGATTATTAATCACGAAGTGAATTGTGCCGCCCGTTTTGTAGCCTTCCAGCTGCGACATCTGCGTTACCTCGTAGCCGATACCCTGGCCGGCCAGGGCCGCGTCGCCGTGGATGAGGATGGGCAGAATCTGGTGGTAGTCGCCGCCGTACTGGTGCTCAATCTTGGCCCGCACGAAGCCCTCCACCACCGGGTTCACCGCCTCCAGGTGCGAGGGGTTGGGGGCTAGCTTCAGGTTAACTTTCTGACCATTAATGGCTTCTACCTCCGACGAGTAGCCCATGTGGTACTTCACGTCGCCGTCGCCCATCGTGAGGTCGGGCGTGGCCGTGCCCTCAAACTCCGAGAAAATCTGCTCGTAGGTTTTGCCCATGATGTTGGCCAGCACGTTCAGGCGGCCGCGGTGGGCCATGCCAATCATCACTTCCTTCACCCCTAGCTCGGCGCCCCGGTTGATGATGGCATCGAGGGCCGGAATCGTCGTTTCGCCACCTTCGAGCGAGAAGCGCTTCTGCCCCAGAAACTTGGTGTGCAGGAAGTTTTCGAAGACCACGGCCTCATTCAACTTCTTCAGAATGCGCTTCTTATACTCAACATCGGGGTTGAAAGCCAGCGCGTCGTGCTCGGTTTTTTGCTGGAACCACTCCAGCACCTGCGGGTCGCGGATGTAGGTGTACTCGAAGCCCACGGTGCCGGCATAGATGCTCGTGAGCGCCGCCACAATCTCGCGCAGCGTGGCGCCCTGGCCCAGGCCCAGGTCTTCGCCCTGCCGAAATTTGGTGTCCAGGTCAGCCTCGCTCAGGCCAAAATCGGCCAGGTTAAGGCGCTCTTTGCGGTCTTTGCGCTCGCGCACCGGGTTGGTTTTGGCGCGCAGGTGGCCGCGGCTCCGGAAAGCCTGAATAAGATTGCGCACGGCCGTTTCCTTGTCGCTGGCTACCGCGCCGGTGGCTAGCCCAGGGGCATCGTTGGTAGAAGCCTCGGTGCTCAGCACCCCGTAGCCATCGGGCTGAGGCACAGGGCCGGGCGCGGGACTAGCGGCGGTTTTGGGCGAGCTGCCATTGGCGGCCGGCACAGTACCAGTGGCGGGCAGCACCGACGCTCCTTCGGGAAACTGCTGCGAAAAATCAAACCCCTCAAAGAACTTACGCCAGCCAAAATCGACGGATTCGGGGTTGTTTCGGTACGCTTGATAAAGCGTTTCGATGGCCGCCGCGTCAGCATTGGCGATATAAGAGTAAGTATCCATGACGGGAATTTGAAAAGGTCAGGCTGAATTACCTGCAAAAGTAAAGTAATTGGCAATAAGTCAAAAACCTACATGCGGTTTCACAAATTTGTTTGATAGTCAGCAGATTATGTTTGTCGAAAGCTGCTGACCATTTTGTAGTACGGCTAATTTAAGCGAAATAGCCAGCATGGTGGCTTTGCCCTGCCTGGGCTAGGGCGGCAGCACAGTTGCCGATGCTAGGCTAACAATGCAGCACACCTGACATCGATATTCACAAATCGTGAATTTTAATAAATTTTCCAAGACCAATCTGCCTCCTGTGGCTACAAGAGTTCGCAGCTATTGGACAATCCTTTTTTTCAATAACCAATGCATCTCCTTCACTGTTAAGGACTTTCTGCGTTTGCCGCAGCTAGCAGCCCGCGATGCCAGGCTTAAATGGCAGCTAACTCACCTACTTACCAATGCACAATGCTAAACTAATAACCTTTCTGCTCTTAGCGATGGCTACCCTCAGCGTAGCCCACCACCGGCGTCAAAGCCAGAGCCAAACAATGGTGGGCATCAAGCTGGCTGCTTTTCTTACAACGGAGGGCGCTTACCACGACCTGCAACCAGCTGCTAAGGCCGCCGCCCACCCGGTGCCGCTGGCCGAGCCATTCACCTACACGGTTACGGCCACTGCTTATCAACCTGTTGTTAATCAAACCGATAACGAGCCATTTACGACAGCTGATAACTCTACCATCAAGCCCCACTACAGCAGCCGCACCCGGTGGCTGGCTCTTTCGCGTGATTTGCTGGCGCGCTGGGGCGGCGACTTTCAGTACGGCGACCAAGTATCCATCACGGGTATTTCGCCGACGCTGGATGGCGTGTACACGGTACACGACACCATGAACAAGCGCCATCGGCATTGCCTCGATATTCTGACGCACACCCGCGAGAAAATCGACATTTGCACGAAGAACGTAAAAATCAAGCTGGTAGCGGCCACCAGTGCCCCCGACTCCAGCCTGGCCGCCAGTCCGATGCGCGCTATCTCGCTGGCCAGGCTCAAAAAAGCCGCGAACGCTAGCGAACGCGGCCTTTTCCTGGCTAAAACCAAGCGGAAGGATTATTTCGCCAGCGCCATTTTGTAGATGCGGTAGGGCTCGTGGGGCTGGCCCACGCCTTTATTCCAGTTCGGCTGCTTATGAATGGCCGAGGTGGTGAAGTAGATAGTATTGCCGTCGGGGTCCCAGGCAAAGGTATCGGGCCATTCGAGACGCTGCTCCTGCACTACGGTTTCGATTTTGCCCGCGGGTGTGCGGCGCAGGATGGAGCCGGTTTCGAAGCCTGTGAGGTAGAGATTGTTCTTGCTGTCAAGCTCCATGCCGTCGCAGGCGGGGGCATCGGGCAGCTTTTCGAGCTGGGCCGTTAGCTGGGCCGTGCTCAGGCTAGCGTCGCGCAGGGCGGCGGTTTTGATGCGGTAGAGCGAGTGGCCCGACAAGGCGCGGAAATACAGGTACTGGTTGTCGGTGCTGAGCGCAATGCCGTCGGCCTTAAACTGGCCGGGCTTGCCCATGGGGTCGTACAGGGCTTTGCCCTGGGCCTTGGTAATGAAGTTCTTATCGGGCAACGTAGCCGGCTGTTTGGCCAGCAGCTGGCGCGATTTGGTGGTTTTCAAGTCGACTACCACCAGCGCGCCAGTGCCCGAGTCGGTGAGGTAGGCGTAGTTGTTTTGCAGGTCGATGCGCACATCGTTGAGGTATGAGTGGCGCGGCGCCACGCTCTCCGGAAAAGGAATAACCTGCACTACCTTATTGGTTTTGGGGTCGGTCTTGACCAGTTTCACGCCGCCGGGCACCGTGAACTTGAGGCCGGGGGCGGCGGGGTCAATAATCCAAAGCATACCCTGCTTATCGACGTAGCCGGCCTGCGGGCAAATCCAGTGCTTGAGGGGTTCCGTTTTCACCGAGTCATTCCACATGCACCAGCCGGCATCGGGGTAGGGCGTGAGGGTGTTGCTAGGCCCCACCACGGCCACGGGGTAGGTAGGGTTATAATCCCAGCGCGGCGAAAAGGCAAAGACTTTGCCGCCCGGCGCCACGGCCACGCCGGTTACCTGGGGCGCATCAAACTCGGCCACGATGGTGAGCGGCGAGCCCGCGGGCACCGGGGCCGGCACGTGGGCGGCGGTCGAGTCGGCGGGCATAGTGCCGCGCGGCTTGTCGGCAGTAGAGGAGCCCGAATTGCAGCCAGCCAGCAGCAAGCCGGCCGCCGCCACGGCGCAGGAAGAGAAAAGAACGGAGCGCATAAAGTGGAACAGGAAAAGAAAAACCCCGACCTGGAAGCAGGGCCGGGGTTTGGCATACGGGCAGCGGGGGCTAGCCGTTCGGTTGAGCTTGCTTATAGCTGCGCTTTATTTTGGTAGGTGAGCACGGCCAGCTGCTCGGCTGCCTCGGCGGCAGGCTGGGGCTGGCCAGCGGCATCGTAGAGCAGGGTGAGTGGTTGAAAGGGGTTGGCCAGAATCTGGGCTTCGGTGAGGCCCCAGCGCGGCCACAGGCCGGTGAGGGTGTGGCCGTAGCCCAGGTTGTCCCAAGGGCTGAAGATGGCCGACGTCACGTCGTCCACCAGGGCATCGAGCACCAGCTCGGCGCCGGGCGCATCGGCGGGCGTGGGGCGGCGCGGGTAGATGTCGGGCACCACCGCCAGCAGGTAGGCCGCGTAGTAGGCGCGGGCCTTGAACTCGGCCACCTGCGCCGGGTGCAGCGGCCGCTGGGCATCGGCAACTACCTGGCGCATGGCCTGGCCGATGAGGCCGATATCGACGAGCGTAGCCACGATTACCGACTGCCCAAGCTTGATGCTCATAACCAAGGTATTGAGGTCATCGTCCAGCTCAAAGGCCGGCGCCTCATACGCGCCATCGGCCTCCAGCACGAACACTGAGCCGGGTACAAAATCGGCGTAGTCGGTGGGCACGCGCAGGCCTTGCAGCAGCTGAAAAAACGCCCGAAACCGCTGCACCAGCTGCGCGTTCTCGACCAGCGGGTACTGGGGCTTGATGAGCGGCGCCTGCTGCTGCAACAGCTCCGTGACGAAGATGCCGTAGAACATTTTGGCCAGCCACTGCCACAGCCGGGCGGGCGGCAGGGCGCGCAGCGCGGTGGGGCCGGCCTGGGCGGCTACTTGAATTTCAGCTTCTAGCTCAGCCAGGCGTGGGTGCAGCGCGGGGGCTAGCGGCAGGCGCAGGGCGCCGTAGGTAGTCTGGCTCTGGTCGAGCAGGTAGAGCGGGCGCCCGGCCAGGCCATAGGCAGCTTGCAGCCACTCGGCAAACACCGGGATGGTATCGGCCGGGCCCACGGGCTGGCCGGTAAGAAAGCAGCGGCCGGGGCCGAACTGCATCCCCTCGAAGGGGTCGTAGAGGGTAATCATGGGCTAGGCTACTTGCGGGCGCAAAGGTCGGGCCGCCGGGGGCGAAATGCGGGCGCCGGGCTAGCTCCTTGCCAGCCAGCCTGGCCTTTGGTGCTACTAATCGGCCGGTTGGCGTATTTACTTTTCTGGTATTACAGCAACAGAATATTTTTGACATGCAGCTAGCCCATACTTTTCTGGTGCCAGAATTATTTCATATAATTTATTTATTATCAGAATTTTAACTTGGAAAAGCCTGCTCTATAAGAGTCTACTAAAGCAAACTAAAAAAATTGCCTGGCTGGCCCCCCCGGCTACGTTTGCTTCCGAAGCAGCGCGGTGCCAGGCCAGGGCACTGCTTGCCCATACTGCCTTGCTACCCGGCAGCTTCGTCAGGCTGCGGCCTGCTCCATACGCTTCTTTTTTCACCTTTTTCTCTTTTCTGTATGAGTCCACAACTTATACGCTTGGCTGGAGCCAGCAGGCAGCCACTGCCGACATGGGCAACCCGCTCAAGGAGTTACGGGCCGCCCTGGGCGGCCTCAATTCCGCGCGCATCCCGACCGGGGTGCTGCTAAACCGGATGCTGTTCATTACCAACCCGCACCGCTACGCCGGGCAGGGCGACACTACCACCAGCTACCGCACGTTTGAGCAGCAGTACTGGGAGTTTTACCACGCGGCGCTCGATACTACCCGGTTTCCGACCCTGGCCACGCTGCAAGGGCGCGTAGCCCAGCGCGTACAGCAGGGCAGCGTGCCGCTGCTTATGCTGAGCTACACCTACAATGAACTTGCGGCTACCGCCGCCCGCGACCGGCTTATTACCATCGACTCGGTGAACGAGCGCGTGGCCGACGGCCCCGATAGGAGCCGGAGCCCCTACACCACGGGGCAGTTTTTTTCGGTGGCGCTGCCCCTACCGGCGGCCGGCGGCACGCTGAGCCTCTACGTGGGGCCCGAGTTCTGGCTGGGCACCACCGCGGTACCAGCCACCGTGCGCCTCGACTTTGGCGATGGCTACGGCGCGCGCACCGTGGCCATGGGCTCGACTATTCAGGTGCAGATAACCCCGGCCGGGCTGGCTGGGCTGACCCCGGCTGCCCCCCAGCCGGGCGCTGGCACAGCCGGCGCGGGCATCTCCTACGTGCCCCCGCCCAGCGTAAGCAGTGGCAGCATTTTGCTGGTGAGCAACCCGGCTACGGGGTATATAGGAGCGGCCAGGCTGAGTGCCACCACGCTGGCTACTACCCGCCCCGATGTGGCCCTGGGCCTGGTAGCCAGCCGCCAGTGGGGCACCTTCGTGCCGCCGGCGGGCGTGGTATCGGGGCCCAATGGCCGGGCTTCGGCCATTGCCTGGATAAAGTATGCTGATGACAACCCCGCGCTGCCCGATGGTACTCACCGGCTGCGCCACCCGCTGGTATTTGTGGAAGGCATTGACTTTCCGGCCTACCGCAACGCGGCCGGGGCCTCGGGCCTCAACCACTACATTGCCCAAACGGGGCCGCTGCCGCTCAGCGACTTTGAAACCGGGCCGGCCCAGCAGTTTGGCGGCTACCGCAACGGCACGGCCGGCTGGAACGAGATGGTGGACTACAACGACGGCTACAAAAACCTGGAGCAGTTTCCGGCGCTGCGGGCGCAGCTGCAGGCGCCGGCCACCCAAACGTTTCCCAACGGCATCAACGGGGGCAACTACGACATTATCTACCTCGATTTTTCGGACGGGGCCAGCCTGCTTCAGCACAATGCCATGGTGCTGGTGGAGCTGCTGCAATGGATAAACCAGCCCGCCAACCGCACCGCCGACGCCGACGAGACGCTGGTAATCGGGGCCAGCATGGGCGGGCAGGTTTCGCGCTTTGCCCTGGCCTGGATGGAGCAGCAGCAGCTGTGCCACAACAGCCGCCTCTACGTCTCGTTCGACTCGCCCCACCGCGGGGCCAACGTGCCGCTGGGCCTGCAATACCTGTTTGACCGGCTGCAGGGCGCCTGGATAGGCGCCGGCAGTGTCGAGGAAGTGGTGCATACCAAGCTGCTGCGCGAGGCCACCATGCAGATGATTGTGTTTCACTTCGCCGACATGGCCACGCCCTACCGCACGGCCTGGCAGGCCTGGCAGGCCTCGCCGGGCAGCTACCCCTCGCTGCTGCGCAAGGTGGCCGTGGCCAACGGCAGCGGGCAGGCGGCCTTCCCGCCCGATATGTCGCCGGGCATGCTGATGCTGCGCACCAGCGTTAATCCGTTCAGAGGCACTCCTTATGTGGTCGGAACCAACTTTGCCTACGCCATGGGCCGCAGCGACCATACGGTGCTTTACTGGCAGAGGCCGTTTAGCATTTACCAGCACACGAAGACCTATGACCCCAACTGGGGCAACTACGACACCGCGCCCGGCTCCAGCGAGCGCACGGCCGGCGATGCCCAGGACGTGAGCGGCCACTGCCTGGTGTCGGGCGGCAATACCAATACCTTCATGCCCACCATCAGCACCCTGGATGTGCAGGACGCCGGGCCGATTAACAGTCCGAACTTTGGGTATAATGTTAAGAATCAGATTCATCCTAATGACCGACCTAATCGTGCTAAATATGCTTTTGATGCCTATTTCGCAGCCGGTGGCGTAAACGAGCCGCACCTGCAAATAACCAACGGCCAGGGCTCGGCCTATCCCAGCGCCTACAACACGTCGTACTACACCGACAATACTACCTGGATTCAGAACGAGCTGCGCGAGTCGGCGCACCGGCTGCCGGCCGCGCTCACCACGGCCTACAACTTTGGCAGCCCCTACCGGCACCTGCTGGCCTCGGTGCAGGTGAACGCGGGCGGGCGGCTGTACCTCAACAACGGCAGCCTGCCCGTGAGCGGCGGCACGCCGGCCACCCAGGCCAACCCACCCCAGGGCAACTTCGACGTGTACACCTCCAACTGCGCCACGGTGGTGCAGGTCAACAATAGCGGGCAGGTGGCGGTGGGCACCGGCAGCACTTACACCGCCACGCTGCTGCTGGCCGCCAACAGCCTGCTCGACCTGCGCAGCGGCGGGCAGCTGAGCGTGAGCGCCGGCTCGGTGCTGCGCGTGGCGGCCGGGGCCACGCTGGTAGTGCGCCAGGGCGCCAGCCTGAACCTAAGTGGCCGGCTGCTGGTAGAAGACGGTGGCTTTGTCTGCATCGAGAACTCGGCCAGCCTCAATCTGGCCGTTACGGGCCAGTTTTCGCTAGCCCCCACCGCGCACCCCTACGCCAACCCGGCGCTGGGCCTGACCGGGCTGGCCTGCCAGCCCCCGCCCTGCACGGCCAGCCTCTACGTGGGCATCACGGGCGACTGCGCCGGGCTGCCGGCTACGCTTACGGCCAGCGGCGACAACCTGGGCACCGACTACCGCTGGGTGATTAACGGGCAGGCGCAGCCGCAGTTTAACGGGCAGACCGAAGTAAACTACACCCTGCCCACCGACCCGGCCATCGACTACCTACCCGTGACGGTAGCGGTAAGCTCGGCTTGCGCGGGCCCCAACCCGCTGCAAGCCACCAGCTACTTCCACGTGACCCACGACGCGGACTGCGCCAATAACCTGACCGGCCCCACTACTGAGTCCACGGCCACGCTCTACCCCAACCCCGCCCGCGAGGCGGTGGAAGTGCATCTGAGCCCAGGCAGCGCCGCCTCGGCCTCGGCCAAAAACCCCATCACGGTGCGCCTTTTCGATGGGCAGGGCCGGCCCCGCGCCGAGCAGCAGAGCCACGGCGAACAAGTGCTGCGCCTGAAAACCGATAAGCTGCCCGCCGGCCTCTACTTCGTGCACATCATGCGCGGCCAGCAGGTGCTGAGCCGCCAGCAGCTCAAGATTACGCAGCAACTAAAACAGGGGCGGCTGTACCACCCCTGTTATTGCCTTATTTTTCAATATTTTAAATTTACTCCGATGAAAATTTTCCACGTCTTCGCCGTATTGCTGCTGGCCCTATTAGGCAGTTGCAGCCAGGACCCGACTACGGGCACGACTACCGTCAGTGGCCAAGTGGTGGAGAGTGTGCACCAGCAGCCCGTAGCCAACGCCCGCGCGGGCAGCAGTGCCTAACCTGAAACAGTATGAAACCAGCAAGCCCCACCGACTTTCAACATCGGTGGGGCTTGCTGCTTATGAGAAGCCAGGTACCCTAGCGCGAGAGCAGATTGCTGGCCTTGATGAGCACTTTGCTCAGGTTATGCAGCGGGTCGGCGTAGCCGTTGCCCGACTCGTCGGCCACCTTGGCGGCTTCGGCGCCGAGGCTGGCCAGCACCTCGGCCACCTCGTGGCTCTGGGTATCTTCGGAGCTTAGCATGCGGCGCAACAGGCTTACTTCCTGCTTTATCTTGGCCAGGCCGGGGCGGTCGCTGGCGGCCAGCACGGTTTCCCAGCGCTCCAGCTCGTGCAGGCCGGTGGCCCCGTCGGCATTGGGCAGGCCCTGGCCCAGCAGGTTGAGGGTATCGGTGAGCAAGGCCGTGCTTTGCTCGTCGCTGACGTGCAGCTGAATTTCGGGCGCGGGGGCGGAATGGGGGGTCGAGGCAGTAGAGTCCATGAGCAGGGGGGGAAAGTAACGTTGGCTGGCTATACTAGGCCCACCCCAAAAAAGTTGGTGGGTGCCCCGGCCGGCAAAGGTTACCTTTTAGACTTTGAGCTAATTAAGGCGCACAGTTTCACCACCCCCTCTTTTTCATTACTTATGACTACTTCGCTGAAAACCCTGTTTGCCGCTGCAGTGGCTCTGAGCTTCACCGCCTGCTCTACCGACACCGACACCACCAAGAACGCCGACGGCACCACCACCACGACCACCGAGGTAACCACCCCCAGCGCCGACTCGGTAGGTGCTAAAATGGACGCCGCCGCCGACCGCGCCGGCGACAAAATGGATGCTGCCGGCGAGAAAATGGGCGCTAAAATGGACGCCGCCGGTGCCAAGATGGACGCCGCCGCCGACCGCGCTAAAATGAACGCTAAGGAGGCCGGTGCTAAAATGGATGCCAAAATGGATGCCGCCGGCGACAAAATGAATGCCATGGGCGACGCCGCCGCCAAGTCGGCCCGCCAGACTAAGGAGAACATGAAAGCTGCCGCTAAGCAGTAATCATTGCCTGCCGAAGAAAAGCCCGCGCCCCCGGCGCGGGCTTTTTTGTGCGCCAACGGGCCGGCGGAGCGTATTTTGCTGCCGTGTTCTTTCGCCGCCGTGCCTCCGCCGTTCCTGCCGCTGCCCTCTCCGACCAGGAGGTGCTGGCGCGCTACCGCCAGGGCGGCGACGTGGCCGCGCTAGGCCTGCTCTACGAGCGGCACCTGCCCGAGGTGTTTGCGGTGTGCCGCCGCTACCTGGCCCCGCCCGATGAGGACGCCCAGGATGCTACCATGCAGCTTTTCGAGCAGCTCGTGACCAAGCTGCGCACCCACGCACCCGAAAATTTTGGCGCCTGGCTCTACACCACGGCCCGCAATTTTTGCCTCATGGAGCTGCGCGCCCGGCAGCGTGGCACGGCCAGCGGCGGCCCGCTGGTGCTGCTGCCCGAGGCCAGCGATGTGGAAAACGCGGCCGCCCGGCATCTGCCCGATGCCGGGGCCGAGGCCGAAGAGGCCAGCCAGCACGAGGCCGACCTGCAAGCCCTGGAACTGGCCCTCAGCCAGCTGCCGCCCGAGCAGCGCCGCTGCCTGGAGTTGTTTTACCTCGAAGAAAAATCGTATCAGGAAATAGTAGCCGCCACCGGGCTAGCCCTCAACCTTGTGAAAAGCCACCTGCAAAACGGCCGCCGTATGCTCAAGCGCACCTTAAGTAAGGAACTGAGGATGAAGAGTGAGGAATAAAGGAGTAAAAGTTGCCTTGTACTTCATTTCACTTCACCCACTTCAACGCTGCTACACCGCCTCGCCAACTCATAATTCATACTTTATAACTCCTAATTAACCCCAATGCTGCCCACCAACCCGCTGCTGAACGCTACTGCCCCGGCCGGCCCGCACCTGCCGGTGGCGCTGCTGCGCCAGTATGCAGCGGGCACACTAGCCCCGGCGGCCCAGCACCGCGTGGAGGCCCACACGCTGGCCTGCCCCCGCTGCGCCGACATTTTGGATGGCCTGCTGCAAACCTCGCCCGCCACCACCGACCAGGCCCTGGCCCAGCTGCAGCAGCGCCTGCGCCAGCGCGTGCAGCAGCAGGCCGCTCCGGCGCGGCAAGTGGCCATGCCACGGCGCCACCGCTGGCTAGCCCCGCAGCTAGCGGCCGCGGCGGCCTTGCTGCTGGGGCTGGTGGCCGGCGGCTGGTGGGCCTGGCAGCAGCGGCAGCAGGCCCCGGCCACGGCTCGCATCACGGCCACCACCGCGCCCCGGGTGGCGCCCGCCGCCCCATCGGCACCGGCAGCGCCAGAGGTGGCAGCAGTATCTTCTGCCCCGGCAGCTTCTGCCGCAGCCGGTGCTGCGCCAGCTGCCCCTGCCCCAGTGGCCGCCGTGCCCCCGCGCCCACGCGCCACCACGGCCCCGGCGGTGGCCAGGCGCCCAGCGGCCCGCTCGCGCCCGGTGGCAGCGGCCCCGCCGGCTGCGGTGGCTAGCCCCACGCCGGCCGCCAGCCCTACCCGTGATTCGGCCGTGCTGGCCGAGGTTAACACCCCCGTAGCGGCTCCGGCGGCTACTGCGCCGCCCGTAGCCGCCGCGCCCGCCCGCGTGAGCGAGCCGCTGGCCAAGCTGCGGGCGGCCATGCCGCCACCGCCGGCCCTGCCGGCCAGCCCCACCGGCGGCTACGCGGCCCTGCGCGAGTACCTGAAAAAAGGCGCGGCCGAATTTGAACCCGAAAGCCGCGATGGCGGCCGCCAGGCGGGCCGGGTGCTGGTGCGCCTGCACCTGGGGGCCGATGGCAAGATTGAGCAGGCCGAGGCCGTGCGCAAGCTGCGCCCCGACTACGACGCCGAGGCCGTGCGCCTGCTGCAAGAAGGCCCTAGCTGGGTGCCCGGCATCAGCGGCGGGCGGCGGGCGGCGCAGGTTGTGGACGTGCCGGTGGTGTTTGAGTAGCTGGCCCTACAGCTTGGTGCCGGCCCTGAACGAGCCGTCGTCCACCGTTTTTAGGAATTTGACGAAGCCTGTCATGTAGGTTTGCTGGTCGTCGTACATGCTCATGTGGCTGCCCTGCGGGCAGATGAGCGACGCGCCCTGCTTCACCTGGGTGGCTATCCAGGCCATGTGGGCGGGGTCCATGGTATCGTACTTGCCGCCGATGCTGAGCACCGGAATGGTGAGCTTCGGCAGGTCCCTGGTGCGGTCCCAGGTGGTGAGCTTGCCCGAGATGCCGAACTCGCTAGGCCCCTGCATCGTCACGTAGAGCGACTGATTAATCTTGCTCATGGCGCGGGTCACGGGCTCGGGGTTGGGCACAATGCGGCACAGGTGCTGGGCGTAGAAATTGGGCTCCAGCAGGCCCATGTAGCGCGGGTTGCTGAAATCCTTCTTGGCCTCAATCTGGCGGATTTCCTTGAGCACTGCGGGCTTCATCTGCTTGGCCAGCACCTCGTCGGCGTACTTGCCGTAGGCGGGGCAGCTCATCATCATGTTGCTGATGATGAGCCCCTTGAGATTTTGCTGATACTTGAAGGCGTACTCGGCGGCCAGGATGCCGCCCCAGCTGTGGCCCAGCAGGTAGAAGTTGTTTTTATCCAGCTTCAGCGCCTGGCGCACCTGCTCCACTTCTTCCACGTAGCGCGGCAGGCTCCACATGCTGGTATCGCGGGGGTTGTCGGAGTTGCCGCACCCTAGCTGGTCGTAATAGATAAACTCGATGCCTTCCTGGGGCAAAAAGCTCTCCATGCACTCGAAATACTCGTGCGTGGCGCCCGGCCCGCCATTGAGCAGCAACACCCTGATTTTGGGGTTGTTGCCGAAGCGCTTGGTCCAGACGTTGAACCTGCCCTTGGGCGTCGTTATCGGAACAACCTGGATGCCGCCCGTTTTCACGCCCGCCTCGGGCGCCGGAAAGTAAGCGGTGAGGCTGGGGCCGGCGGCAGTTGAGGTAGCAGAAGTACTAGCGCCGGATTGGCAGCCGGCCACGGCGGCAGCCAGTAGCAGGCTAGCGGCAGCGCGGGCTAGGGTAGAAATCGACATGAGGCAGGGATGCTGCGGCACGGGCGTTCGTACCGGGCTACCAAGCTAGCCAGGATTTTAGGTACGAGCTTAAAAATGGCTGTCATGCTGACGAAGGAAGCATCTCATCAGGGTAGCGCCGTTGTGGTGCAAACCTGATGAGATGCTTCCTTCGTCAGCATGACAGTTGCAGTTGCTTTTTGCCAATACTAACAGCAGCCCCTAGCCGCTGTAGCCGCCGCCGCTTTCGGGCTCGGTGGCGCTACCGCCGGCTTTGTCGGGCGTGGGCAGGTCCGACTCGGTGTGGATTTCGAGGTGCGAGTAATCGGGCACGCCGTTGCCTTCGGTGGGTACGGGCGGCTCGGTGTGGGGGTCGGAAGTGGGCGTGGGCTGGTTCATAATCGTGGAAAACAGTGGGGAAACTGCCGGGTGTACGGGCTAGCCCCGCCAATGGCTGCCGGGCCCCGCCCCGCGCCCGCCCGCCGGTGTACTTTTGCGGCCGTTGCCAGAGGCAGTTTTCCCACTCCTACATCGTTCAAATGAGCCAGTTCCGCACCGAAAAAGATACCATGGGCCAGGTGCAAGTGCCCGCCGACGCCTATTGGGGCGCCCAAACCCAGCGCAGCATCGAAAATTTCCCGATTGCGCAGGATATCAATAAGATGCCGAAGGAAATCATCAAAGCCTTCGCCTACCTCAAGAAAGCCGCCGCCCTCACCAATCGCGACGCGGGCATTCTGGAGGCCGAAAAAGCCGAGTTGATTGGCCGCGTGGCCGACGAGATTCTGGACGGCAAGCTGGCCGACCAGTTTCCGCTGGTGGTGTGGCAGACCGGCTCGGGCACGCAGAGCAACATGAACATGAACGAGGTCATTGCCTACCGCGGCCACGTGCTGCACGGCGGCCTGCTGGGTGATGAGAAGAAGTTTCTGGCCCCGAACGACGACGTAAATAAGTCGCAGTCGAGCAACGATACCTTCCCGACGGCCATGCACATCGCGGCCTACAAGATTCTAGTTGAAACTACGATTCCAGGCATCACCAAGCTGCGCGACACGCTGAAGGCCAAGGCTATCGAGTTCAAGGACATCGTTAAAATCGGCCGCACCCACTTCATGGATGCCACGCCGCTGACCTTGGGCCAGGAGTTTTCGGGCTATGCCTCGCAGCTTGACCACGGCCTGCGCGCCATCCACAACACCCTAGCCCACCTGAGCGAGCTGGCGCTGGGCGGCACTGCCGTGGGCACCGGCATCAACACGCCCGCCGGCTACTCCGAAAACGTGGCCAAGCACATTGCCGACCTCACGGGCCTGCCCTTCATCACGGCCGAAAACAAGTTTGAGGCCCTGGCCGCCCACGATGCCATCGTGGAAGCCCACGGCGCCCTTAAAACGGTGGCTGTGAGCTTGATGAAAATCGCCAACGACGTGCGCATGCTCAGCAGCGGCCCGCGCGCGGGCATCGGCGAAATCTCAATTCCCGACAACGAGCCCGGCTCCAGCATCATGCCCGGCAAGGTGAACCCTACCCAGTGCGAGGCCATGACGATGGTGGCCGCCCAGGTGATGGGCAATGACGTGGCCATCACGGTGGGCGGCTCGATGGGCCACTTCGAGCTGAACGTGTTTAAGCCGGTCATGATTTTCAACTTCCTGCACTCGGCCCGCCTCATCGGCGACGTGTGCGTGGCCTTCAACGACAAGTGCGCCGTGGGCATCACGCCTATTTTGCCCAATATCAAAAAGCACGTGGATAGCAGCCTGATGCTCGTGACGGCCCTCAACCCGCACATCGGCTACTACAAAGCCGCCGAAATTGCCCAAACGGCCCACAAAAACAACTCGACCCTGAAGGAAACCGCCGTGCAACTCGGCTACGTCACGCCCGAGCAGTTTGACCAATGGTTGAAGCCTGAGGACATGGTGGGCGAGATTAACGTGGGCTAGTTTTAGAATTAAGATAACCTCTTAACTAAAAGATAAAAACGTCCGTCATGCTGAGCTTGTCGAAGCATCTCTACCGCACCGCTTGGGTGTTGCTCGGTAGAGATGCTTCGGCAAGCTCAGCATGACGGACGTTTTTGTCGGACGTTTTTTTATTATTAATCAGGTATGCGCCACTTGTTGATTTTCGGCCTGTTGCTAGGCCTCGCTCCACTGGCCAGCCGCGCCCAGATGGCGCAGGCGGTGCCCGTCGATGCGGCCACGGCGCAGGCGGTGCTGGCTCAGGCGGCGCGGCAGTACCCCAAGTTCACGGCGGCGCTGGCCGATGTGCGCGAGCACGACCCGCTGCTGCGGCGCTTTGTGGTGGTGACGAATGCGGGGCCGCTGGGCTCGCCGGCCGCCGCGTTCGGCAACGGGGCCGTGCGGCTCGACCGTCGTTTTTTGGAAAGCTCACAGCCGGGCTTTGATGACAACCGGCTGGTAGTGGTGCTGTACCACGAGGTGGGGCACCTGCATTATTTCAGCCAGGTGCCGCCCGGCCAGCGCGATACGCAGGCTAGCGAGCGGGCGGCGTTTGATTATTCCTTACTGAAAACCAAGGCCCTGGCCGAGGCTGGCGACTGCGCGCCGCTGCAAACCGGGTTGCGGTTTATGCTGCTGCGCAGCCAGTCCAACGACCTCGCCGACCCGCACGTGCGCGCCCTCAAAAGCCTGGTGCAGGAGCCTACCTATGCCGAGTACAAAGCCTACGTGGCTAGCCACTGCCCGGCGCAACCGTGAGGGCTAGCCGGCGGTTGGGCGCGGTTTTTTCGCATCTTTGCGGCCTACCATCCTGCCTGCTGCGCTATGGATTTCGCCCAAAACCTCGTTCTGGAAAATAGCCGCGTGCGCCTGCGCCCGCTCGACACCGCCGATTTTGAGGAGTTGAAGGCTATCGCTTTCGAGCCCGAAATCTGGGCGTTCACCATCACCCGCGCCGACGATGCCCTGAGCCTGGCCGACTACCTGGCCCAGGCTGCGCAGGACCGCCAGGCGGGCCGCCGCTACGCCTTTGCCATCATTGACCGGGCTAGCGGGCGGCTGGCGGGCAGCACCAGCTACTACAACGTAGACCCCGAAAACCAGAAGCTGAGCATCGGCTACACCTGGGTGGGCACCGATTTTCAGCGCACCGGCCTCAACCGGGCGGCCAAGCACCTGCTGCTCACCCACGCCTTCGACCAGCTGAACTACGAGCGCGTAGAGCTTGAAACCGACAGCCGCAACCACAAGTCGCAAACCGCCATGCGCCGCATGGGCGCCACCGAGGAAGGCACCCTGCGCAGCCACCGCCTCACGCAGGGCGGCGGGCGGCGCGACACGGTGATTTTCAGCATCATCCGGCCCGAGTGGCCCGAGCTGCGCCGCACCACGTTTGCCGAGTTTGATGCCCGTGGCTAGCCCCCGCCCGCCCGCCCGGCCCGGGCTGCTGCGCCGCCGCATCGCCAGCTTCGGGCACGCCTTTCGGGGCGTGGGGGTGGCCCTGCGCTCCGAGCTGCACTTGCAGTTTCACGCCGTGGCCTCGGCGGCGGTGCTGGGGCTGGGGCTGTACTTCGGGCTCACTGCTACTGAGTGGGCCCTGGTGGCGCTGGCCGTGGCGGGCGTGTGGGCCGCCGAGCTGTTCAACACGGCCATCGAAACGCTTACCAACCTGGTATCGCCCGAGTACCACCCCCTAGCGGGCAAAACCAAGGATGTGGCGGCGGCCGGCGTGCTGCTGGCCGCATTTGGCGCGCTGGCCGTGGGCGCCCTGGTGTTCGGGCCCAAAATATGGGCCATATGGGGGCGCTAACTATTGGGGGCCGTTGGCGTAAGCATACGCAGTTTTACGCCTGCTTTTCTACCTCCCGTTACCATGCGCCGTTCATTTATTCCGTTTACCGCGCTAGCCCTGCTACTGGGCGCCTGCCAGCAAGATGTGGTGGTGAACACGCCCACCACGCCGCCCGCCGAAGGCTTTGTGAGTGAGCCCAATACGCCCGCCCCTACCAGCACCAACACCGTGGACGCCGTGCCCGCCCGCGACATGCGCCTCGACAGCACCGCCCGGCCGCAGTGGCTGCAAAGCCGCATTCAGAATATTCTGGCCACGCGCAAGCGCAACCCCATTATCCGTATTTCGCGCTACCAGTACGAGGGCCAAACTGTGTATTACGAAACGGCCCCGTGCTGCGACCAGCAGTCGGTTTTGTACGATGCCAAGGGCAAAGTCCTGTGCCACCCCGAGGGCGGGATTACCGGCAAGGGCGATGGCAAGTGCGCCAGCTTCGACAAGCGCAAAACCAACGAGCAGCTCGTGTGGCAAGACCCCCGCTAGGGCATTTACTTTTGTCATTGCGAGCGCAGCGAAGCAATCGCATCAGCACGATACCCGAACGATTACGTGCTGATGCGATTGCTTCGCTGCGCTCGCAATGACAAACGCTCATTTTTCATCTATCTCATGATTAATACCATCGCCAAGCTCGGCGTTTTCAACGTGTGGGCCAACGAAACGCTGCTGCGCCGCCTCGACTCATCAGTAGCCGCCGGCCACGAGGAGCCCAAGGCCGCGCTGCGCATTTTCAGCCACGTTATCAATGCCCAGGCCATCTGGATTGCCCGCCTCACCGGCACGGCTAGCCCTCTCAAAGTGTGGCAAGAGCACGACCTGGCCGGCCTGCACCACTGGCACGAGCAAACGTCGCAGAAGTTTGCCGACCTCTGCGCCACCACCGACGAGGCCGAGCTGACCCGCCACATTCAGTATACCAACTCGCAGGGCGATGCCTTCGACTCGGAGGTGAGCGACATCCTGACCCACTGCGTGGTGCACGCCAGCTACCACCGCGGCCAGGTAGCCGTGAAAATGCGCGAGGCGGGCCTGGAGCCCGTTAACTCTGATTTTATCACCTACTGCCGCGAGCAGGCCGGCCAGGTAGCGCCGCAATTATAAGCCTTTTGTTAGTGCCCTAGCGGGCCGCCCGGCACTAGCTTGCGGGGCGGCCTGTTTTGGTTTTCGGGCTGGCGCTTTGCCGTGCTGGCTAGCCTTGTAGCTTATGAAAATTCTGCTGGTTGAGGACGAGCCGCCGCTGGCCTCGTTTGTGAAAAAAGGCTTCGAGCACGAGGGATACGACGTGACCGTGGCCTACGACGGGCGCACCGGCTGGTCGCTCTACGAGCAGCAGCCCTACGACCTGGTCATTCTCGATGTAAACCTGCCCTACGTGAACGGCGTGGAGCTGTGCCGCCGCATTAGGGGGGCTAGCCAGCGCGTGCCGCTGCTGCTGCTCACGGCCCTCGATAGCCTCGACGACAAGGAGGCCGGTTTTGCCGCCGGGGCCGACGACTACCTAGTCAAGCCCTTCGAATTCAGAGAGTTGCTGATGCGCGCCCGCGCCCTCACCCAGCGCTACGCCGTGGCCAACGGCGAGCGCCGCGAGCTGCGCATGGCCGACCTCGTGCTCGACCTCGACGCCAAAACCGTGACCCGCGCCGGCCAGCGCATCGACCTCACCACTCGCGAATACTCGCTGCTGGAGCACCTGCTGCGCAACCGCGGCCGCGTCATCTCGCGCGTAGACATTGCCGAGCGCGTCTGGGACCTGGACTTCGACACGACGACTAATGTTATCGACGTGTACGTAAGCTACTTGCGCAAGAAGCTCGACCGTGATTTTTCGCCCAAGCTCATCCATACCGTGGTGGGCATGGGCTACGTGATGCGCGAGGGATAAAGTCAACTGCTCGGCATTAACACAAGGATAAGGTCGTCATTCCTATCTGGCGTCCACGCAGTGAAGCATCTCGCTCGCCTCATCCGCTCTGCTCAACAATTCGGGCGAGATGCTTCACTGGGTTCAGCATGACGACTGTTTTCTACTTTGTATCTGCTACCCATGCTGATTCGCAATAAGCTGATGCTGCGCTTTACGCTGGTGGTGCTGGCTATTCAGGTCAGCTTCTCGGCGTTCATCTATTACTTCAATGCCAGCACGCGGGCGCAGCGCTTCGAGCACCGGCTGGGCACGAGCGTAACCCTAGCGGCGCGGCTGCTTATCCGCCCTGGCAAGCTCGAAACCGGCAAGCTGGGCAGCCTGCGCCGCCGCGATTTGCTGACTTTAACCAACGAGCAGATAAGCATTTACGGCCCCGACGGCAACCTGCGCTACAGCAGCGCCGACGACATTGACCAGGCCCTGAACCAGGCGCACCTGGCTAGCCTGCGGCCCGACCAGCCCACCGCCTTTGCCACCGGCCAGCAGCGCGAAACCGTGGGCATGGGTTACCGCCACGAGGGCGAGCAATACGGCATTTTCGTCTCGGCTGAGGACCAGGTGGGCTGGGCGCGGCTGCACCAGCTGGGGCTGCTGCTGCTGGTGGGCAACGTAGGAGCGCTGGCGCTCACCATTTTAGCCGGGTGGTACTTCGCGGGCGCGGCGCTGGCGCCGGTAGCGCGCATCAGCCGGCAGGCGGGGCGCATTTCGGCTACCAGCCTGGGCCGGCGCTTATCTGAGGGCAATGGCCGCGATGAGCTGGCGCAGCTAGCCCGCGTTTTCAATGAGATGCTGGCCGGGCTGGAGCAGGCCTTTGAGGCTCAAAAAAGCTTCCTGGCCCACGCCTCGCACGAGCTGCGCACGCCCCTCACCACCCTCACCGGCACCCTCGAAACGGCCTTGGCCTATGATGATAATCTGCCCGCCGCCCGCGAGAGCCTGGCCCACTCGCTCGATGCCGCCCGCCACTTGCAGAGCCTCACCGCTAGCCTCCTAGCCCTGGCCAAAGCCGATGGCACCCTGCCCACCTTCACGCCGGTGCGCCTCGATGAGTGCCTGAACCAGGCCCTGGACTTTGCCCGCGCCAAGTACCCCGGCCGCGACCTGCGGCTAGCCTTCGGCACCTTACCCAATGAGCCCGAGGGCGACATCTTTATGTTGCCCGGCAACGCTGAGCTGCTCACCACGGCCCTGCTCAACCTGCTCGACAATGCCGCCAAATATTCGGCCGGCCCGGTAGTGGCCGAGCTGGGCTACGCCAGCCCCGCCACCCTGCGCGTGCGCGTCACCGACGCCGGCCCCGGCCTCAGCCCCGACGAGCTGAGCCACATTTACGAGCCGCTCTACCGGGCGGCCGGCGCGGTGGGCCGCCCCGGCTATGGGCTAGGCCTGCCCCTTACCCAGCGCATTGTGCAACGCCACGGTGGCCGGCTGGAGCTGGCCTCGGCGGTGGGCGAGGGCACCACAGCCACGGTGTGGCTGCCGGCGCTGCCGGTGTAGCAAACAAGTGATTCTCCGAAAAAACGCCATGCCGATGGTGCCTTCACTCCATTTTCATGTTTTCTAATCCGGTTCTCATACCGTTTTAATGTCGGCTGGAGTGCTTTGCGGGCAGTTGCCACTGCCCCGCTTTGCCATGCCCCGCTCCTTCCGGTCCCTAAATTTTTTATCGATGCTGCTGGCCGGAGCATTGGCATTGTCGCTGGTACTCAACGGGTTTCTACTCTACAGCCGGCCGCTAGTAGCGGCCGACTACGACGACCTGCAAGAAACCGAAGCCGACCTGCGCCTCACACAGCGCTTACTGGCTCGCTGCCAGGCCGACCACCAGCAGCAGGACAGCCTACTGGCCTTGCGGCCTACCACTCTCCCTCAGGCCGTGCCCACGGCCGCTACCTCGGCCCAGTAGCGGGCCGGGGCTTTTTTACTTGCATATCTCCTTCCATATGAACCCCTTGTGTAGCCGCTCTTTGTTTCATTACCTGGCCACGGCCGGCGCGGCGGGCTTGCTGGCGCTGGGCCTGGGCGGCTGCTCGGCCAAGGCCGAAAAGGACACCGCCGAGGCCCCGCCCGTGGTGCCGGTCGTCACGCTCAAAACCTCGGAGCAGCAGCTGCACCGCGACTACGTGGCCGACGTGCAGGCCGTGCGCAACGTGGAAGTGCGCGCCCAGGTAGCGGGTTTCCTGGAACAGATTTTTGTGGATGAGGGCAAGCCCGTGAAGAAGGGCCAGCCGCTGTTCCGCCTCAATGCCAGCGCTTACCAGAACAAGCTGAGCCAGGCCCAGGCCGCCGTGGCCAGCGCCCTGGCCCAGGCCGCCGCCGTGCGCGTGGAGCGCGACCGCGTGCGCCTGCTGGTCGATAAGAACATCATCGCCAAAACCGAGCTGGCCCTTTCTACGAGCAAGGTAAAAGAGGCCGACGCCCGCGTGGCCGATGCCCGCGCCGGTGAGGCCGCCGCCCGCCTTAGCCTGAGCTACACGCTGGTGCGCTCGCCCTTCGATGGCGTGCTCGACCGCATTCCGCTCAAAGTAGGCAGCGTGGTGGAGGAAGGCACCTTACTTACTACTGTGTCGGACCTCAGCTCGGTTTTTGCCTACTTCGACGTGGCCGAGGGCAGCTACATGAACTACAGCAAGGCCCGCCGCGAGCACCCCGAGCTGCACTCCGACTCGGTGCGCCTGACCCTGGCCAACGGCGACCCCTACCCCCTGGCCGGCCACATCGAAACGGCTGAGAGCGAGTTCAACCCCAATACCGGCTCCATCGCCCTGCGCGCCCGCTTCCCCAACCCCGACCGCCTGCTCAAGCACGGCGCCTCGGGTAAAATCCGCCTGACCAGCCAGTTGCCTTCGGCGCTGCTGCTGCCGCAGAAGGCCGTGTTCGAGATTCAGGACCAGAACTACGTGTACGTGGTGGACCCTGGCGGCATGGTGCACACCCGCAGCTTCGTGCCCCAAACGCGGCTAGGCGATTTCTACGTGGTGAAGGAAGGCCTGAAGCCCGGCGAGCGCGTGGTGTACGAGGGCGCGCCCGAGCTGCACGACAAGCAGGTAATCAAGGCTAAGGCCGTGGTGATGGACTCGCTGGCCGTGGCCGCGCAGTAGCAGCCCCACCCCCGGCCCCTCCCCTGCGGGGGAGGGGAGCCTGACGACTACTTACGCGACCTGACGCTCGGCTCCCCTCCCCCGCAGGGGAGGGGCCGGGGGTGGGGCACCCCGCCAGAACGACCAAGATTTAATACCCAGAATCCATGTTCGACATCTTCATTCGCCGGCCGATACTCTCGCTGGTCATCTCCGTGTTTCTGGTGCTGCTGGGCGGGCTAGCCCTGTTCACGCTGCCCATCACGCAGTTCCCAGACATCGTGCCGCCCTCGGTGACCGTAACGGCCAAGTACACCGGCGCCAACGCCGAGGTGTGCGCCAAGGCCGTGGCTACGCCGCTGGAGCGCGCCATCAACGGCGTGCCGGGCATGACCTATATGAACTCGGTAAGCTCCAATAATGGCGTGACGCTTATCACGGTGTTCTTCGAGGTGGGCACCGACCCCGACCTGGCGGCCGTGGGCGTGCAAAACCGCGTGACGACCGTGATTGACGAATTGCCCGAGGAGGTTATCAAGGCCGGCGTGACGACCGAGAAGGAGGTAAACTCGATGCTGCTCTACCTCAACATCACGAGCGACGACAAGGCGGCGGGCGAGAAGTTTATTTACAACTTTGCCGATATCAACGTCTTGCAGGAGCTTAAGCGCATCAACGGCGTGGGCTTTGCCGAGATTATGGGCTCGCGCGAATACTCGATGCGGGTGTGGCTGAAGCCCGACCGCATGGCCGCCTACGACGTGGGCACCGATGAGATTGTGGAAGCCATCAGGGCCCAGAACGTGGAGGCGGCCCCCGGCAAGTCGGGCGAAAGCTCGGGCGGCGCGGCCCAGCAGTTGCAGTACGTGCTGCGCTACACGGGCAAGCTGTTTGAGCCCGAGCAGTACCGCAACATCGTTATTCGCTCGAACCCCGACGGCTCGGTGCTGCGCCTCAAGGCGGTGGCCGATGTCGAGTTTGGCTCGCTTACCTACGGCATGTCGTCGAAGAACGACGGGCAGCCCTCGGCGGCCATCATGCTCAAGCAGCGCCCCGGCTCGAACGCTAGCGACGTAATCGCCAACGTGAAAAAGCGCATGGCCGAGCTGCAAGCCACGAGCTTCCCGCCCGGCATGAAGTACAGCATTGCCTACGACGTGTCGCGCTTCCTCGACGCCAGTATTCACGAGGTGCTGCGCACGCTGGTGGAGGCGTTTTTACTGGTGTTCGTCATCGTGTATTTGTTTTTGCAGGATTGGCGCTCCACGCTCATTCCGGCCCTAGCGGTGCCGGTGGCACTCATCGGCACGCTCGCTTTCATGCAGATGCTGGGCTTTTCGATTAACCTGCTCACGCTCTTTGCGTTGGTACTCGCCATCGGCATCGTGGTCGATAACGCCATTGTGGTGGTGGAGGCCGTGCACGCCAAGATGCAGCAGAAGCACATGGATGCCCGCAGCGCCACCTTCGAGGCCATGCACGAAATCAGTAGCTCGCTGATTGCCATCACGTTGGTGATGTCGGCGGTGTTCATTCCGGTGTCGTTTATGGATGGGCCGGTGGGCGTGTTCTACCGCCAGTTTTCGCTTACGCTGGCCATCGCCATCGTCATTTCGGGCGTCAATGCCGTGACGCTCACGCCCGCACTCTGCGCGCTCCTGCTGAAGCAGCACGAGGGCGAACGCACGGGGCTGGTGGGCCGGTTCTTTAAGGGCTTTAACAACAAGTATGAGGGGCTAGCCGGCGGCTACCAGCGCTTGCTGGGCGGCATTGCCGGCCGCCGGCTTGTTACTATCGGGGCGCTGCTGCTGTTTTTCGGGGCTACCTGGGGCGTGAGCCGCATCCTGCCCTCAGGCTTTATCCCGACCGAGGACCAAGGCATGGTGTACATCAACGTGACCACGCCGGCCGGCGCTACCGTGGAGCGCACCGAGGCCGTGCTGGCCCAGGTGCAGCGCATTGCCCAGAAGCTGGGGCCGGTGGAGTCGGTTTCGACCCTAGCCGGCTACAGCTTGGTGAACGACGTGGCCGGGTCGAGCTACGGGATGGGTATGATTAACTTGAAGGCGTGGGACGAGCGCGAGCAGTCGGTGGCCGCTATCATCAAGGAGCTGGAAAAGAAGACGGCCGGGGTTACCGACGCCGACATCCAGTTTTTGCCGCCGCCCACGGTGCCGGGCTTCGGCAACAGCAGTGGCTTTGAGCTGCGCATCCTCGATAAAACGGGCCGCGGCGACTTGCAGCAAACGGCCAGGGTGTCGCAGGCTTTCCTGGCGGCGCTGGATAAGTCGCCGGCCATCAACGGCGCGTTCACGGGCTTCGACCCCAACTTCCCGCAGTACCTCATCCACATCGACCAGGACATGGCCGCCAAAAAAGGCGTGACCGTGGAAAAGGCCATGAGCACCCTGCAAACGCTGCTGGGTAGCTACTACGCCTCCAACTTCATCCGCTTCGGCCAGATGTATAAGGTGATGGTGCAGGCCGGCCCCGAGTACCGCGGCCGGCCCGACGACCTGCTAGCCCTGCACGTGAAAAACACGCGCGGCGAACTGGTGCCCTTTTCTACCTTCGTGAAGCTGGAGCGCGTTTTCGGCCCCGACCAGCTCACGCGCTACAACATGTACACCTCGGCCATGATAAACGGCGACGCCGCCGCAGGCCACAGCTCGGGCGATGCCATCGCGGCCATCGAAAAAGTGGCCGCCGACGTGCTCCCCAAAGGTTTCAGCTACGAATGGAGCGGCATGACCCGCGAGCAAATCCTGAGCGGCGACCAGGCGCTCTACGTGTTTGCCCTAGTGTTGGCATTTGTGTACCTGCTGCTGGCCGCGCAGTACGAAAGCCTGCTGCTGCCGCTGCCGGTGCTGCTGAGCTTGCCCACCGGCGTGTTCGGCGCCTTCCTCAGCCTCAAGCTGCTAGGCCTCGAAAACAACATCTACGCCCAGGTAGCCTTGGTGATGCTCATCGGCCTGCTGGGCAAAAACGCCATCCTCGTCATCGAGTTTGCCGAGCAGCGCCGCCGCGCCGGCGCCACCGTGCTGGAGGCCGCCGTGCAGGGCGCGGTATCGCGCCTGCGGCCGATTTTGATGACTTCGTTTGCCTTCATCGCGGGCCTTATTCCGCTGGTGCTGGCTAGCGGGGCCGGCGCGCTCGGCAACCGCTCCATCGGCACGGCGGCGGCGGGCGGTATGCTCATCGGCACCGTTTTCGGCATGGTGCTGATTCCGGGCTTGTACGTGCTGTTTGCCAGCTTCGAGAAGCCCAAGAAGTTGGATGCCAAGGCGAAGCAGCCGGTAGCTCAGGCCGAGCCGGAGTTGGTAGCGCATTAGGGCAGCCCCACCCCCGGCCCCTCCCCTGCGGGGGAGGGGAGCCTGCCGCTTCAGCGCTAACTGGCGTTGATTTCATAATAAAAACCCCCAGGTTCACCGGAGGGGAGCCTGCCGCTTCGGCGCTAACACGCTAGAGCCACTTGTTTTATAACCTTAAACGCCGCCGTGGCTCCCCTCCCCCGCAGGGGAGGGGCCGGGGGTGGGGCTGCCCGCCCGAACAAAAACCTCATGGTCCGCTTACCCGCATTCCTCCTGATTATCCTGCTCGCCGCCAGCTGCCGCGTAGCCGCGCCCGCCGACCCTAGCGCCGGCCCAGCCATGCCCAAGGCCTTCACCCAGGCCGCCAATACGAGCGACACGCTCAGTACCGGCTCCTTACCCTGGCGACAATTCTTCAAAGACTCGGCCCTGGTAGGCCTCATCGACACGGCGCTGCGCCAGAACCTGGATTTGCGGGTGGCCCTCACGCGGGTTGAGACGTTTCAGGCGCAGTACCTGGCGCGGCGCGGGGCGCTGTTCCCTACGGTGGCGGCCACGGGCACGGCGGCGCTCGACCGCTACGGCCAGTACACGCTCAATGGCGTAGGCAACTACGACACTAACCTTTCGCAGAATATCGACGGCCGCCAGCGCATTCCCGGCCCGCTCGTGCCCGACCTGTTCGTGGGCCTGCGCAGCTCGTGGGAAGTGGACCTGTGGGGCAAGCTTCGCAGCCGGCGCAAAGCGGCCTACCTGCGCGTGCTAGCCTCGGAGCAGGGCCGCAACCTGGTCATCACCAACGTGGTGGCCGACGTAGCCCGCGCCTATTATGAGCTTCTGACCCTTGACAGCCAGCTAGCCACGCTGGAGCGCAACGCCCGCTTTCAGGAAGAAGGCCTGCGCCTGACTAAAATTCAGAAGCAGGCGGGCCGCGTCACCGAGCTGGCCGTGCAGCAATTCGCCGCCCAGGCCCTGCGCACCCAAAGCCTGGCCTTCGAAACCCGCCAGCGCATCGTCGAAACCGAAACCAGCCTTAACCAGCTGCTGGGCCGCTACCCGCAGCCCATCCGGCGCAGCCGCCTGCTGCCCACTCAACCCCTGCCGGCTACCCTGGCCGCCGGCTTGCCGGCCACCTCGCTGCTGCGCCGCCCCGATGTGCGCCAGGCCGAGCTAGCGCTGCAAGCCAACCGCGCCGAAGTCGCCGCCGCCCGCGCTGCCTTCCTGCCCAGCCTCACCCTCACGCCCTACGTGGGCCTCAACGCCTTCCGGGCCAACCTG
Organism: Hymenobacter cheonanensis; assembly: GCF_030581075.1. Taxonomy (GTDB): domain Bacteria; phylum Bacteroidota; class Bacteroidia; order Cytophagales; family Hymenobacteraceae; genus Hymenobacter. The sequence continues at coordinate 60,288 of NZ_JAUQSW010000005.1, read as the reverse complement.
CTGCTTGACCCCAGCTCGGTAGTATTTGGGGCGGTGGGCGGATTAGCCGGCCCCATCCTCAACCGGGCGCAGTACCGCGCCGACCTGCGCCAAGCCATCGCCAGCAACTACGAAAGCTACTACCGCTACCAGCAGACGCTGCAAACGGGCTTCCGCGAAGTGGTGGTAGGCCTCAAAGGCCTCGAAAACTTCCGGGCCGCCGCCGACCTCCGCGCCCGCGAGGTAGACCAGCTTCGCAAGGCCGTGGCGACTTCCAACGAGCTGTTCGTGGCCGGCTATGCGTCTTACCTAGAGATAATTACCGCGCAGCGCAGCGTGCTCGAAGCCGAGCTGAGCCTGGCCGATGCCCGCCAGGCCCAATTGCTGCAAAGCGTAAACCTCTACCGCGCCCTGGGCGGCGGCTGGCAGAACCCGGACTAAAGCAAGCTTCACGGCTTTTGGCTTCGCTTTTCTTCCGTGGTTAATGGCGCAGGTTTTAGGTAATGCGCTGAAAAGCCACCGTTGGGGTGGCTTTTTCGTTAAGGTGTCATTCCTTTTCCTCTTTTCATGACTGCTTCTACCGCCCCCGTACTCACCACCGACCAGCTAGCCACTGGCCTTTCCTACGCCGCTTACCGTCAGCATATTGCCGAGGCGCTAGCCACGCCGCAGCCCGACGAGCACCTGGCTAAGCAGCTGCCTTATTATCGCGAAAGCGTGGCGCGCATGGACAACATTGCCCCCACGATACACCTGTTGCCCGCGCTGCAAGCGGCGCTCAACAGCCTCACTGGCCAGTATTTGTGGGCTATTATCACCGAGGGGTGGTGCGGCGATGCCTCACACACCGTTCCCATCCTGGAAGCCGTGGCGCAGGCTAGCGGCGGCCACATTGAAACGCGCTACTTCTTGCGCAGCGCCAACATTGACCTCATCGACCGCTACCTTACCAATGGTGGCCGGGCCATGCCCATTGCCGTGCTCTTGCACGCCGGCTCGCGCACTCAGGCCGCCGTGTGGGGTCCGCGCCCAGCGCCTTTGCAAACGCTGATGCAGGACTTAAAAGCGCGCCAAACGCCACCTAAAGACATCACGGCCCAGGTAAATGCCTGGTACGACCACGACAACACCCGCACCACCCAGCACGAGCTGCTGGCTTTGGTGCAGCAGCTGAGCTAGCCCACCAAGCACAAAAAAGGGCCATTTCTTGCTCAGGAAATGGCCCTTTTCGCGTTATGACTTCCGTTAATTCAGCGGCGTCACGCCCAGGTCCGTCACTTGGTTATTAGTTACCGCAATACCGGGGCGCACCACGGCTTTGTAGGCCGGCTGACCCATCGGGGCCACCGTAGTCGGGAAAAACTGCACCTGATACGTGCCGGCCGCTAGCCCATTGAGTTGATACGCGCCCGAGGCATCGGCAAACGTGCTCACCGTATCGGGGCCGGTGATGGCCGCCCGGATGGCCAGCACCTGCGGCCGGGCAGCGGCGGGGCTCACGGTGCCGCGCAGGCCGCCGCGCAGGTCCTGCGCCACCAGCCGGATAACGGGCTTGAGCAGGTAGCGCTCCTTCTTATCGTTGCCGGCCTTCCAGTTGCCGCGCTCCACCACGGACTTGGCCACGTCGAAATCAAGCAGCAATTGGTAGGTTGAGCCGGCAGCCAGGGTCACTTTATCCAATTTCAGCTTTACGCCCGAGGTCTGGCCGCTCGGCGTTTTGAGGGCGTACTGCTGGCCGTCGGTGCCTACCACGTAGCTATTGGGGCCTAGCAACAGGCGGATTTCCTTGAGGTCGCCGGGCGCAAAATCGGTGCTCACCAGCAGCGCCGACTTGCCATTGACGTAGTCGAGTACATTTACGGCCTGCGGCGTGAAGGCCAGCGTTTGCCAGCCGCTCGGGTCACTATCGTCTTTCAGATGCACTTCAATTTGCTGCACATCAAGCACTACGCTGCTAAAGTTGCCGGGCGCGTCGGTGAGACGCACCTCCAGCTTGGCCGCGCTCGCATTGGCACTGTCGGCACTTTTCGAGCAGCTGGCCAGGGCTAGCGAGGCGGCAGCCGCCAGGCTCAGGAGACGATAAATTTTCATGGGAAAGAGATTAGCGAAGTAAAAAGGCCCGGTCAACCTTTCGGTTGCCGGGCCTGCTTCCTCAAAAACGCTGCCAAATGCCGCTGCGCCTACTTCAAAATATCCTATTTCTTCGCAGTATCGGCCGGCGCCGGGGCGGGCGTAGCCGCTTTTTTGCGCCCGCCAAACAGGCTATTCAATCCCGCCCCAATAGCTTGCTTAGCCTTCTCCTGGGCTTCGAGCTTCTTCTTCTGAATTTCCAGGTTAAGCTGCTCCTGCGAGGTTTGCTGGGCCGTGGCAGTGGCCTTCTGGGTGCTGTCGGTTTTCGCCTTGTTTTTGTTGGCTAGCCCGATGAGGGCGTCGGTGAGCTTGGTTTTCACCACGTTGGTCACGATGGCTTTGCCCTGGTCCTTGAGGCTGCCGCTGGTCAGCTTCACCACCGGGCTCGTCACGGTGCCGCCGATGTTGAGGCCCAGCGTCACGCGGTCGGTGCCCTGAATATTCTGCACGCCCGTAAGCTGCGTAAGCTTGCTGCTAAGCGCATTGCCGAGCTTGCCGGTGGGCGTGTTGATGGCCGCCACGTAGGTTAGCAGGCCGTTGAGGCTGTTGGTGCCGCCGAGCGTCATCTTCACGTCGCCCACCGTGAGGTCGAAGGGTTTCACCACGAGCTTGCCGTCCACAATCTGGGCATCCACAATCTTGTTAACCACGCTCAGGTTTTTCAACTCGGGCAGGGTCGTGAGGCTGGCAATCTGGGAGAGCACCGGCGACTGCAACACGCTGGCTTTCACGATGTCAAACAAGCCCTTGCCGCTCAGCGTGGTCAGCTTGGGCAGCATATCCTGGCCCATTTCGCCGCTGGCGCTGAAGTTGGTATTGAACACGCCCTGCACCACGGCGGCCAGCGGCACCAGCGCCTTCACCGAGTTGAATGAAGCAAAGGCCTTCTGGAAATCGAGGTTTTTGATGTTCAGCCCCAGGTCAAACTTGGGGTGCGCCAGGTTCTGGGTGTTATAGCTGCCGGTGGTGCCGAAGGTAGCCCCTAGCGTATTAAATGTCAGGTTTTTGAGCGTCGCCACTTCATTTTTCACCGTCACGGTGCCGGTGGCGTTTTGCAGCTTCAGGTTGTCGTAGGTCACGTTGTCGACCTTGCTATTCAGCACGAGGTCGAAGAATTTCGGAATCGGCACTACGCCGTCGGCCTTGGCGGGCGCTTTCTGCACAGCGCCGGGGGTAGGTTTCTCGCTCACCGGGTCCACCATAAACTCGTTCACGTTGAAGTTGTGCGAAGTCACGTTCATCGTGCCGCGCAGCGGCTGGCCGGGCGTGAAAAGGTAACCCAGGTAGTTGCTCACCGTGCCGTTGGCGGCAAAGTCGGAGGTGCCCGCCGTACCGTTAAGCTGCTGAACGACAATCTGGTTGTTGTTGAACGTGCCGGCCGCGCTGCTGATGTTCACGCCCTGCGGCAGCTCTTTACTGCGGTAGGTCACGTTGCGGGCCTGCACTGTGCCGCTAGCCTTCACGTTCTGGTAGCGGCCGGCTTCCACATCGGCCATGTTGCCGGCGGCGGCCACGTTGCCCGATACCCGGCCCGTCACGGTCATACCCTGGAGCGGGAAGATTTTGGTGATTTTCGTCAAATCCACCGTGCCCTTCACGTTGGCGTCGAACACCGGCGAGTTGATGTTGTGGGCCGCCAGGCGGCCATCGAGCTGCTCACCTTCCAGCACCATGTGAAACTGCGGCAGATTCACGTAGGTATCGTTCACCTGGCCAGTTGTATTCACTACCGTGCCGCTCAGGTTAATATCCTCAATGGGCGCCGGAAACTTGTTCGATTTCACGTAGCCGTTGGTCATCTTGATGGCGGCGTTCACCACCGGCATCTGGGTTTTCGAGTAGGTGCCCTTGCCGGTGGCATCCACGAAAAGCTGGCCGCGGGCGGTCACGCCGGCTACGGGGTACACTTTCAGCGCCTCGGCCAGGTTCACGTTAGCTTTCACGCGGCCGTCCACCTTCATGGGCTCCAGGCCGTCGATGGTCACGTTGCCATCCACGGGGTTGGTACCCAGGTCAAGGTGAAACCTCGACACGTTGACTTTCACGTTATTAGTAAAGCCCGAAGGGTTGTCCATTACCATCGCCACGTTGATATTCTTAGCCTCCTGCGGCAGCTGCGGATACTTAAAGCGGCCGTTGGCCACGGTCAGGTTCACGCCGTAGCCGGGCATCCGCAGCTTGTTTTGCACGCCCTTGTAGTAGCCGTTGAAGGCCACCTGCCCGCTCGCCTGCACGTCCTTAAACTGCTTGTCGAACACGCCCGGCACGAGGCTCAGAATGTTCTTAAAGTCGGTTTGCAGCGCCTTGAAGGTGATATCATACGTGATATCCGTGGCATTGGGCAGCCCGATGGCGCCCGCGAAGCTGAACGGGAAGTCGTTGAGCTTCACTTGGTTTTCCTTGAACGTGTAGAGGTTCTTGTTCAAATCCATCGCCATCGCTACGTCGGCGTTCACCTGCTTATCCGTCAGGTAATCAATGCCGTTGTAGTTGGCCGTGAGCTTATCTATGGTGGTGTTCGAAGTCAGGTCAAACACGTTCTTGGTGAAGTCGCCCTTACCAGTGTGGTTCACGCCGCGCGCATCCATGCTGAACGGGATGCTGCGGTCGTCGTAGCGCAGGCGGCCGTCTTTCACCTCCCAGCCCCTAATGGCCAGGTTTACCTGGCTCGTATCCTGGCCCTTGGCGGCAGCGGCCGAGTCCGAAATCATGATATCCCAGTTGGCTAGCCCGCTCTTGAGCACTTTGATGGAAAACTCGGGCCGGTCGAGCGCCACGGTTTTCACGTCAATCTGCTGGCCTTTGATGACGGTCATTAAATCCAAGCCCACCTTCAGGTCGGGCAGGTAGGCCAGCGTATCGCGGCTGAACGAGTCGAGGCCGATAACGCGCAGGTTCTTGATATCCAGGCCCAAATCGGGAAAGGTGCTGAGCAGCGTCACGTCGATATCGGCGGGGTTGTACTGCACCCTGGCGCGCACGCGCTGGGCTATCTGCTTGTCGGCCAGCGCGCGCAGCTTGTCTTTGAAGAGGAACGGCGCGGCGGCCAGCGCCACCAGCAGCAGCAGCACAAACGCCAGAAAACCAAGCAGAATCTTACGCATAGCAGGAGAATAATTAAGGGCTCCGGGCAAAAATACGCGCCCGCTCAACCCAGCTTAACGCGAAAATGAAGCCGAATGCACCCTAGCCCAGCATTTTTTCTACGAACCCGAGAACTTCATCCACTAAAAAGCCCCACAGCCGGGCGGCCGCGGGGCTTCTTATACTTAACCTTCTTTTGTGAGGCTACGGCCCTAGCGTCCGACCCCACCCCCGGCCCCTCCCCTTGGGGAGAGGGGTGCCGCAGCGGCGCGACCGTCTACCCGCGTTAGGCTTCCCTCTCCCCAAGGAGAGGGGCCGGGGGTGAGGTGAATTGTTGAACTACTCCATGCGCGACTTCTCGGCTTCGACGCCCGTATCGCGGCGCTGGCTAGCCTTTACTTTCTGGTTGCCAAACTTGTAGCTGAAGTTCAGCTTCACGAAGCGGCTTTCTACTTTATTGACGTTTTGCGAGTTGATGCCGGCGGCGAGCACCTCGAAACGGTTACGCTGGCTGTTGAAAACATCGGTAACGTTGAGCGTGAGCGTGCCCTTGCCTTTGAGCACCGTTTGCGAAACGCCCAGGCTGCCGCCGTAGCTGGCGCGGATGGCCATGCCACCGAAAGTAATGGGCGACATGTAGGAGGCTGATACTTCGGCCTTCAGGCCGGGGCGCAGCACCAGCGTGTGGTTGCTGGAGAGCATGGCGGCGGGGCGGGCATTGCCTACGCCGATGGTACCGGGGCCGCCCTGCACCCGGGCGTACAGGATGCCTACGTTCGTGACGGTCTGCCACTTATTATTCAGCAGCGGCTTCATCAGGGTTAGGTTGGCGCTGAGCTGGTCGGCGCTGGGGTAGTTGCGGAACGAGCTGATAACTACCTGCGTGGCGTCGTCCTTCTGGTAGCTGTCGACGAGCGCATTGGTGAAGTAGCTGTAGCTCAGCGAGGCCGACACCAGGCTGCCGTAGGAGTAGCTGGCCTCGAAGTTGTGCGAGAACGAGGGCATGATGTTGGGGTTGCCCTGCGAGTAGCGGTAGGGGCTGATGTATGTCACGAACGGATTGACGATGCCGAACTGGAAGCGCTCAATCTTGCGGCTGTAGGAGAAGCCGAACTGCGTTTTTTCCGACCGGCTATACTGCGCCGACACGCTCGGAAACAGGTTAAGGTACTGGCGCTCGGTGGTTTGGCTGAGCGTGAGCGAGGTGCCCGTGGTGGTGGTTTGCTCGGCGCGCAGGCCCACTTGTAGCGCCACTTTCTGGATGCTGCGGCTGAAGGTGGCGTAGGCCGCCTGCACGTTTTCGCGGTAGAGAAAGTGGTTGGTTTTGCCGGGGTCGGGCGTCCAGGGTTGGCCGGCGGGCGCCTGCTCCCACTGGATATCATTGTCGGTAGTGGTCGAAATGGCTTTCAGGCCCGCCTCCAGCGTGCCTTTGTAGAGCGGCTGCGCGTAATCAGCCATGACAGATTTTACCGAGTTGCGGGCCGGCGAATTATCGCGCAGCAAGTCGGCGGGGCTAGCGGCGCCGCTGGCGTCGAGCAGGCTGGTGGCGTAGTCGTTGCGGCTATCCTTGGCGTAGCCGAAATAGTCGGCGCTCACGCGCAGCGTCTTATCCTTGGCAAAAGCCGTTTTGTAATACGCACTCACCGCCGAGCTTAGCACCTGCGAGGCACCTTCGCTACGCAGCTGCGTGGTGGCCGGGCTAGCCCCGGTTAGCAGCGCGTTGCTCTCCGCGGCGCGGGTGCGGTCGGTGAGGGCGCCCTTGGCCAGCACGCCCACCGAGGTGGTTTTGCTCAGGTCAAGGTCGAAGCCCAGTCTCAGGTTGTTGGCCTGGGTGCGGCGGGTTTCGAGGCTGTTTTCGGCTAGCTGGCCTTCGCCGCCCAGGGCGCGCACGGCGCTGCTGGTGTAGTAGGTCTGGTTGCCGAGGCGGTCGAGGCCGCCGTACATGTTCAGCTTTTCGGTGCGGTGGTTGATGTTGAGGCCGGCGTTGTAGCGGCCGTAGCGGCCGGCGCCCACGCCCACGGTGGCCGTGCCGTTGGTGCCGAATTTCAGGCTCTTAGTCGTAACCAGGTTCACGATGGCGGCGGCGCTGGCGTCGTACCTGGCCGAGGGATTGGCGATAAGCTCGACCTTATCTAAGGTATTGGCGGGCAGGGCGGCCAGCATGTTTTTCAGCTCGTCGCCACTGAGGTTAGTGAGCTTGCCGTCGAGCATCACGGTCACGGTTTTGCCGCGCAGCTGGTAGCCGGTGCCCTGCTCCAGCACGCCGGGGGCACGGCTCAGCAGGTCGGCGGCGGTGCCCCCGGCGGCCAGGGGGCTAGCGGCCACGTTGAGCACTAGTTTATCGGCCTGCTGCTCGATGAAGGGCTTGGTAGCCGTCACCTTCACTTCGGCCAGGGCGTGGCGCTCAGGAGCCAGGGCCACGGCTAGGGGTGCTGGGCGGCCGGCGCCTACCGTCACGGCCGTGGGCCGGCCGGTGCGGTAGCCGAGGTAGCGCACTTCGAGGGCGTAGGAGCCGGCGGCCAGGCCCGTGAAGCTGAACGCGCCCTTGGCATCGGTGAGCGTACTCAGGGAAGTTTTGGTATCGGTGGCGGAGCGCAGCACCACCGTGGCGAAGGGCAGCACCTGCCGCGATACGCTGTCGGCCACGGTGCCGGCCAGGGTGCCAGCGGTGGCAGCAGTCGCAGTAGCGGCGGGGGTGGTTTGGGCAGTGGCTAGGCTAGCGGCCGAGGCGAGAGTGCCAGTGAAGAGCAGGGAGGCGAACGTGTGGTTCATGGCGCAGGGAGAAAAGGGGCTGTTGGAGCTTCCCAAGCCGCCAACCGGCTGGGAATGGGACAAAGCAACGGCGGCCCCTAACCCATTTTTTCCTTTTTTCGACCACGCCAGGGCCGATTTCGACTAAGACTCGCCAGCTGTTTTTTAGTCGAAAAAACACCCCGTTTAGTCGAAAAAGCCGCCCGTTTTTGCCCTAGCCGGCCGGCTACCTGCCACCTTCGCCCCATGCAAGAAGACACTGCGCGGCCCAGCCGCTTCCCCCTGGTTTTTGAGGTCCTGATATGGCTCGTGTACGTGGGCCTGTACAAGTATTCGGCCTGCGTAAATCTGGTGCCGGGCAAACTGGCGGTGAGGCTGTATTTCCCCTATCCTCACCTGAGTGTGTACGCCGTCCTGGTTACGCTCTACGTGCTGCCTTACTACCGCTGGCTGATGCCTTTGCTGCTGCGCCGCCGCCGGCACGTCTTGTTGCTGGTCGTGGCGCTGCTGTACTTCTTCTTCATACCCCAAGTAAATTTCTTTCTGACTAATAAGCTGTTTCACCTCCTGGCCCGGCAGGGTTTCAGCAGCCTCAATGCCCTGCCAGAATACTGGAGCCTCGATTTGCCCACCACCGACCTTATCGCGTTCAGCTGCGTGGCCTTTGTGCGGTTTGCCTTCGAGCAGGAAACCCGCCGCCGCCAGATTGAGAAAGAGCACGCCGCCTTGCAGCTAGCGCAGCTGAAGGCACAGTTGCAGCCGCACTTCCTCTTCAATACCCTCAACAGCATTTACGGCCTGAGCCTAGCGGGCTCGCCCGACACGCCGCGCTTCATCCTGCTGCTCTCCGAGCTGATGCGCTACGTGCTGTACGACAGCGGCAAAGAGCGCGTGGAAATCACCGACGAGGTGGCGTTCATGCAGAATTACTTCGAGCTGGAGCAGCGCAAGTACGCGGGCGCCAGCATCCGCTTCGAGGCTAGCGGCGAGGGGCTGGCCGGGCAGCAGGTGCCGCCGCTGCTGTGGCTGCCGCTGGTCGAAAACAGCTTCAAGCACGGCCGCCACCACCTCAGCGACGATGCCCGCGTGGCGGCCACGCTCACGGCCACGCCCGGCCAGCTGCGCTTCGTGATTGAGAACGACATGCTGCCCGCCCCGCCACCCGCCGCCCCGCGCCGCAGCGGCGGCATTGGGCTAGCCAATATCAAGCGGCGCCTGCAGCTGTATTACCCCAGCGCCCACACCCTGACCCTGACCGAGCACGCCGGCCGCTACCGCGCCGAGCTTATTTTGCACCTATGAGCCTCGCCCCCACCCGCTGCCTGATAGTCGACGACGAGCCGCTGGCCCACCAGGTGCTCAAGCAGTTCATTGCCCAAACGCCCGGCCTGGTGCTCGGCGGCCAGTGCCGCCACGCCATGGAGGCCTACGACCACCTGCGCCAGCACCCCGTCGATTTACTGTTTCTCGACATTGAGATGCCGCTCATCACGGGCCTGCACTTTCTCAAAACGCTGCCCGCGCCGCCCGCCACCATCCTCACCACCGCCTACCGCGAGTACGCCTACGAGGGCTTCGAGCTGAACGTGCTCGACTACCTGCTCAAGCCCTTCAGCTACGAGCGCTTTGCCAAGGCCGTGGCCCGCTACCAGCCACCCGCCGTCGCGCTAGCCCCCGCCGAGCCCGACGCCCACCTGCTGCTAAAAGAGCAGGGCAGCCTGCTGAAAATCCCCTACCGCGACATCGTGTACGTGGAGGGCTGCAAGGACTACGTGAAGGTCGTGACCACCGCCAAAACCCATCTGCACCACGCCACCATGAAGGAAATGGTGGACACCCTGGGCGAGCGCTTCGTGCGGGCGCACCGCTCCTTCATCGTGGCGGCGGCCCACATCAAGCTGTTGCAACCCGAGCAGCTGGTGCTGACCACGGGCGACGAGATTCCCATCGGCCAGTCTTACAAGGTTGATTTAGTGACGTTTTTCAAGAAGTAAGGAGGCTAGCGTGGGCGCCACCGTCGGCCTGCAAGTAAGCAAAAACGTCCGTCATGCTGAGCTTGCCGAAGCATCTCTACCGCGCCGCTAGGGTGCCGTTCGGTAGAGATGCTTCGACAAGCTCAGCATGACGGACGTTTTTTAAATCCAAGCAAAGAGAGCTAAAACCGCTCTACTTCCCTGCGTGCTGCTCCAGGTACTGGTAGCGCGCGCGCGTCTGGTCAGCCTCGGCCTTGGTAGTCACATCCAAGCGCAGGTATTGGCCATTTTGCTGGCTAGCCTTGGGCCAGGCGGGCAGGCCGGGGCCATTAGGATTACCCGTTTTGATGAAGTTAGCGAAGTAGCCCTGCATGGTTTTCGATACCTGATAATCATCAGGCGTCCAGGCAAATACCTTGTTGGTGGGCAGGTTGCCGAGGGCGTACTCAATCTCGGCCGAGTGCACGGCGCCCTTGGCGGGCGGGGCGGGGGTAGCGGCCCCGGTGCCTTTAGTCACGCCGCCGGCCAGGTTGGCGGTGGCGTTGCCCATTTCGGGCGTCATGGCCGGGCGGGGGCGGGCGTAGAGGTAGCGGTACACGGGCTGGCCGCCGGTCTGGAGCTGGGCATCGGCCAGCTTCCAGGTGCTGTAGGCGATGAATCGGTCGCCGGCCAGGTCGGTGGCGGCCTGCTCGGCCTGGGCATCGGTAGTGGCGGGGTACAGACGTTGAATATCAGCCGCTTGCTCGCCGTAGAGCTTCTGCACGGCGGCGGTGTAGTTGGCCACCGTGGGCGGGTTTGGGCCCAGCACCATCTGGTAGGCCATCTCCTGCGAGTTCCAGCCCACCAGCAGCGGCACGTGCGCCTGCTGGCCAGCGGCAAAAATCTCGGCGGGCGAGCGCGGCAGGAAGTAGCCATCCACGATGGGCGAGAAGCGCGGCGCGCCCTGCTTGCCGCTGGCCTCCAGCACCTGCTGGGCCGGCAGCGCCCGCAGCGCGGCCAGCGAGCTAGCCCCCACGGCGGTGCCAAAGGCCACGCCCGTTTGCTCGCCCTGGGCCAGCGTGGGCAGCGGCTGCAAGCCTAGCAGTGAGCCACTTTCAGCAATGGCCCCTTTCAGCAGGTCTTTGGAAGCCGGGGCCGCCATTTGGGCGCTCACCGACCACGAGCCCGCCGACTCGCCGGCGATGGTGATGTGCGCCGGGTCGCCACCAAAGGCGGCAATATTTTTCTTAACCCACTGAATAGCCGCCTGCTGGTCGAGTAAGCCATAGTTGCCCGAGGCGTGATTGGGCGATTCTTTGGTCAATTCGGGGTGGGCCATAAAGCCGAATACCCCTAGCCGGTAGTTTACCGTCACGGTCACGATGCCTTCTTTGGCCAGGGCCTCGCCGTCGTAGCGCGGCTCCGAGCCATCGCCGGCCACAAAGCCGCCGCCGTAGAAATACACCAGCACCGGGCGCCGCTCCTGGCTAGCCTTGGCGCCGGTCCACACGTTGAGATAAAGGCAGTCCTCGCTCACGCCGTCCGAGCGAAAATTCATGTCGCCAAATAGCGGCAGCTGCATGGCGCGGGGCCCAAACTGCGTGGCCGGGCGCACATTAGTCCAGGGCTGGGCGGGCTGCGGGGCCTGCCAGCGGCGCGGGCCCACGGGCGGCGCCGCATAAGGCACGCCCTTAAAAGCGTGGATGCCGCTGGGAAGCGTGGTGCCTTGCAGGGCGCCGCCCGCGGTGCGGGCGCGGTCGTGGGCCAGGTCGGCCGGGGCTTGGGCCAGCGCGGCGGCAGCCAGCAATAGGGTGGGGAAAAGGAGCAGGATTTTCATGCCAGCAAGGTAAAGAGATAATTGCGCCCGGGGCGGCCGCTCAGCCGAGGCGCGGGCCACCAGCGTAGCCGTAAAAAACAAGAATCCCGGGCGCGTGCTTAAGCAAGTACCCCGGCCGGGCAGTAGCGCCCTAGTATCTTACCCGTTATTAACTGACTGCGCCTGCACTATGAAACCTGTTCCAATCGATGCGCTTTATGCGGCCTTCACACCGGCAGTGGGCGACGCGCCGCCCGATATGCGGCGTGAGCTAGGGCACTTCGACGTGTTTACGGTGGGTGGCGCCGCCCACCGGCCGCCTGCGCACTTCAACCGGCAGGCTTTTTATAAAATCAGCCTCTCGCACGGGTGTGGGCGCCTCGAATTTGGGGGCCAAGCCCAGGAGGTGGGGCCGCACTTCCTGTTTATGGCTACCCCTAGCCTGCTCTACCGCTGGACGCCCACCGAGGCCGCGCACACGGGCTGCTTCTGCATCTTTACCGACGAATTTTTGCTGCCTGCCAAAGGCGGCGTGCTGGTCGAGGAGCTGCCGCTATTCCGGCCCGGCGCCCACCCGGTTATCGAGGTAACTGCGGCCGAGTGCCAGGCCATAGAGGCCATTTTTGAGAAGATGACCCAGGAAATGGCCTCTACCTACGCCTATAAGTACGACCTGCTGCGCACCTACCTGGTCGAGCTGATTCACCTGGTGCAGAAGCTGCAGCCCGCGCCCGCGCCGGCCCGGGCCCCGGCCGCGGCCCGGCTGGCTGCCCAGTTCGCCGAGCTACTAGAGCGGCAGTTTCCGCGGGCGGCCCCGGCTAGCCCGCTGCGCCTGCGCACCGCCAAGGCCTACGCCGACGCGCTGGCCGTGCACGTCGTGCACCTCAACCGCGTGCTGAAGGAAGCTACCGGCCACACCACCACCGCCTTGATTAGCAATCGGCTAGCCCACGAGGCCAAGCTGCTGCTAAAGCAAACCACCCAGAATGTATCAGAAATCGCCGACTACCTGGGTTTTACTGATGCGGCGCACTTTTGCACGTTTTTTAAGCGCCAAACCGGCCTCACACCCGGCGATTTTCGGCAGTAGCCGCCCATTTGTTTGATTGGCGCAGTAACTGGTTTAGCTGGCGCAACCCAGGCCCTGGCCTCTCGCCGCACCTTTGTGTAGTAGCAGGCCAGCCACGAGATTGCATTCTGCCCGCAGCTTGCTACCTCACTCTAAATCAAATTAGTATGCGTGTTTTTGTAACTGGTGCCACCGGCTGGGTTGGCTCCGCTATTGTGCAGCAGCTGCTTGGGGCAGGCCATCAAGTGCTTGGCCTAGTACGCTCCGATGCCAACGCCCAGGCCCTGGCCGCCGCGGGCGGCACGCCGCTGCTGGGTAGCCTCAACGACCTCGACAGCCTGCGGCGCGGGGCTAGCCAGGCCGACGGTATTATCCACACCGCCTTCGGCCTTGACCTGACCGACATTGCCAAATCAAGCACCGAGGAGCAGCAAGCCATCGAGGCCTTGGGCGAGGTGCTGGCCGGCTCCGACCGCCCCCTCATCGTGACGAGCGGCCTCGGGTTTGCGCCGGCGGGCCAGGTGCTGCCCGAAGCAGTGAGCCTGCCCAAAATGCCGGGCTTTCCCCGCGACCCCGAGCAGGCCTTGCAGGCCGTCATCGGGCGGGGCGTGCGGGCCACGGTGGTGCGGCTGCCGCGCACGGTGCACGGCGCAAACGAGCAGCACGGCTTCATGCCCATGCTCATCCGGGCGGCCCGCGAGAAAGGCGTATCGGCCTACGTGGGCGATGGCCAGAATCTGTGGCCCGCCGTGCACCGGCTCGATGCAGCCCGCGTGTTTTGCCTGGCCCTGGAGCACGGGGCGCAGGGCGGCCCCTTCCACGCCGTGGCTGAAGAAGGCATCCCGTTCAAGGCCATTGCCGAGGCTATCGGCCAGCTCCTGAACTTGCCGGTGGTGTCGCAGTCGCCCGAAGAAGCCAACGCCCATTTTGGTCCCATTGCCATGTTTGTGGCGGGCAATGGCCCCGCTTCCAGCGAGCAGACCCGCGCCCGCCTGGGCTGGCAGCCCACTCAGCCCGGCCTGCTGGCCGACCTGGCAGATTATGCTGTTAAATAAGCAGTTGCATCCAAAATAGCTCCTCTATGTAAAGCTCGCAACTGGCGCCAGTTACGGGCATAAAAAACCGCCATTGCCGTTCTGGCAATGGCGGTTTTTTATGCCTCGGCAAAGCCTGGCGATACTACAGCAGCTCCGTACTGCGCTTCACAAAGGCCGTCAGCGCCTCGCCTTTCAGCAGACCCTGGGCTAGCAGGGCCAGGTCAAAGGCTTGCTTGGCAATGGTGTCGCCGCCGTCAGCCAGCACCTTGCTCACCAGGGGGCTGTTGGCGTTCACAGTCACGTCAAACGAGTCGGGCATATTGCCGAACATTTGCATGCCGCCCCCGCCGCCGGTGCGCTGCATATCCTTCATGCGGCGCATAAATTCGTTTTGGGTGATAACCACCGGCGCATCCTGCGGCGAGAGGGCCGCCACTTTGACGTGCATCGCGGGGTTGCTGATGGCACCCTGGAATACTTCTTCCAGCTTCTTCTGGTCGTCCTCGCTCAGCACGCTGGCCGGGGCTTCTTCCTTCTCGATAAGTTGGCTAGCCGTGGCCGAGTCCACGCGCTTGAACGTAGTTTTTTCTAATTTCTGCTCCAGCAGGCCAATGAAGTGGGCATCGAGAATGTGGTCCATATTCAGCACATCGTAGCCGCGCTCCTGGGCGGCCGCCACGAAGCCGTGCTGCGCCTCCGCATCGGTAGTGTAGAGCACCACCGTGTTGTCGTTTTTGTCCTTCTGGTTGGCCTGTACGTGCTCGGTGTACTCGGTGAGCGTGTAGAGCTTGCCGTCCACGCTTTTCAGCAGCACGAAGTCCTTGGCGCGCTCGTAGAACTTATCGTCCGAGAGCATCCCGTATTTCACAAACAGGCCAATATCAGCCCATTTCTCCTCGTAGCCGGCGCGGTCCTTGCGGAACAGCTCGGCTAGCTTGTCGGCTACCTTGCGGGTGATGTAGGTATTGATTTTGCGCACGTTGGCGTCGGCTTGCAGAAACGAGCGCGACACGTTGAGCGGAATATCGGGCGAGTCAATCACGCCGTGCAGCAGCATCAGGAACTCGGGCACCACATCTTTCACCTCGTCGGTGATGAACACCTGGCGCGAGTACAGCTGAATCTTGTTGCGCGAGAACTGCAGCTCATCCTTTACCTTCGGGAAGTACAAAATACCCGTCAGGTTAAACGGATAGTCCACATTCAGGTGAATCCAGAACAGCGGCTCATCCATGCTCATCGGGTAGAGCTCACGGTAGAACTTCTTGTAGTCCTCGTCGGTGAGGTCGGCGGGCTGCTTGGTCCAGATGGGCGTAGTATCGTTAATGAGCTGGCCCTCAAACTCAATCGGGATGGGCAGGAACTTGCAGTACTTCTCCAGAATGGTGCGCAGCCGGGCCTCTTCCAGAAACTCATCCGAGTCGTCGGCCACGTGCAGCACCACGTCGGTGCCGCGCTCGGCCTTGGCGTGCTCGCCGGTGGGCTCGTCGAGGGTGTACTGGGTCGAGCCGTCGCAGGTCCAGTGCGCGGTCAGGGTGTCTTCCTTGTACGACTTCGACCAGATTTCAACTTCCTTCGACACCATGAAGGCCGAGTAGAAGCCCAGGCCGAACTGCCCGATTATCTGGTCTTTAGCCTGCGCATCCGTCTCCTTGTACTTCTCCACAAACTCGGTGGCACCGGAGAAGGCAATCTGGTTGATGTACTTCTTGATTTCCTCGGCCGTCATGCCCAGGCCGTGGTCCGAGACGGTAATTTTGCGCGCTTCCTTGTCCACCGTCACGCGCACTTTCAGCTCGCCCAGTTCGCCTTTGAACTCGCCCTGGCGGGCCAGGCTTTGCAGCTTTTGCGTGGCATCGACAGCGTTGCTGACCAGCTCGCGCAGAAAAATCTCGTGGTCAGAATACAAGAACTTCTTGATAATGGGGAAGATGTTCTCGGTGTGAATGGAAATAGAGCCAGTTTCAGACATGGGATTTGCTAGGGTAGTAAAACAATAAAAGGCTGACTAACAGGCAGCGCCCGTCAATCAACCTCGTAGTTCAAAGGCTATTCCAATGCTTGGCTAGCTGCCAGGTTGGCAGTTAGTCGGTGCGGCCCGGCCGGCCGTAGGGGGGGCGGGGCTCAGCTACCTCATCGGTAACTGAGGCAGCGGCGCCGCAGTGGCCGGCCCACTCGCGCAGCAGCGCCGGCAGGCGGGGCGAGTCGTCGGTGAGCCAGGCCAGCGCGGCTTCGGGCTGGGCAAAAAACTGCACGTCGAATAAAATGCTCATGGCCGAAGCCGCCAATACCCCCTCTACCACCTGCTGGTTGTATACGCGCCGCGCCGACAGCACCACCACCACCTGCTGCAGCGGCAGTTTGAGCAGCGCCGGCATAAACACCTTGCTCAGCCAAATCTGGTCGTATACCGGAATATCGGGCATGGCATTTAGCTCCAGCACCACCCGGCCTACTCCCAATTGCGTAATAACCGCGCGCAACTGAGTAAAGGCTTGCTGAAAAAAGCGCATATTGCGGCCAGCCACCCAGGCCACTCGCACCAGATTCAAAGGTTTATCATGCTGAACACACAATTCAGCTATCGTATTGATAATCATAAAATTATTCGCCGCTTCAATCTCGATGCGCTGGCGGCCAGTCCATTGGTGTCCCCGTGAAGCGGCACACTTACGCAAAACTATTCTGTTTGGTCTGGCTAATCGCCAAAAAATTTGATTTTTCCGAGCTAGGGCACCCGGCGGTACGCCAGCTCCTCCGCTACCCCGGGCAGCTCGTCGCCCACCAAAAACCGGACTACCAGCCGGCGGCGGCTTACCTCAACCAGTTGCTGGCGGTCGAAGGACGAACCGCCCTCGGTGCCGGGGCTCTGGGCTAGTAGGGTTTTACCACTAACGCGGTAAGCACCTTGTTCCGTGCGTGCGGGCTGCCCGGCTCGCATCACCGTGAAGTGGTAAGTACCGTCGGGCCGAAACTCAACCACCAGGTGGGCCGCCCCGGCGGCCACCTCTTGGTTTAGCTCGGCCACCTCGGGGTTGTCCATCCGTTCTAAAATGTCGGGCGGCACCGTTTGGTTCGCTATAAAGCTGATTTGGCGCAGCTCCCAGCGGCCCAGCAGCAGCGGCGGCACCTGTGCCCGGCCGGGGTGGGCTGCCAGCAGGCCAGCCCCCCAGCATACCAACCCAAACAAGGAATACCAGCGCCGGAGCGGCATAAAAGAGCGAGACAAATGGCGGGAGGCGGCAAGGTACGCTACGGGCCGGCTACCCGGCCTGCGGCGGCCTAGCCCGGGCTGGGTAGCCCAGCAAAGCGGCATACTTATTTTGTAACAACGTTGCATAAAAGTTCTTTTCCCGGCCCGGCCCGCCGTACCTTTGTGCCGCTGATGCAACCTTTGGGCTGCGATGGTCTTCCTTGGGTCAGCTCACCTAGCGCTTCTGTGTTGCGGCTTTCTCTTCGCCCCTGCCTCGCCCTGCTGCTGCTGCTCTGCCTGGTGCGGACGCTGCTGCCCGAGGCGTGGGTGCTGGCCCTGCACCGCCACGCGCACACCACCGAGGAAGTGGCCACCCGCCGCCGCCCTACCGGCCAGGATGTGCTGAGCGCCCAGCACACGCACTGCCACACCGAGCAGTTCTACAACGTGCCCTTTGCACCGGCCCTGCCAGTGCGCCTGCCCCAGCCGCGCAAGCGGGCCACCTACCAGGCGCTGGCCGTGCCCACGCAGCTGGCGGCCTCGGCCATTATGCTGCGGCGCACGGCCCTGCGCGGCCCCCCGCAGGCCTAGCCTCCGTGGATGCAGCCTTTTTCTTTTTTTCAGGACTTTCGTTTACCGGCCAGCTTTTAAGCTGACTGCAAGCTATTTGCCGCGCGCCCCTTTGAGGGCGGCCGCTCCGATTTTTTCTCTGGTTTGGTTTTAGAGAAAATGCAGACAGACCCTGGCCCCTGGCCGGGGTTTGTTTGCGGGGCCTGGCAGGGCTGGCCAGCAGGGCAAGGCTTATTTGGCCCGGCCAAGCGGCAGTTTACCCCCTTCTATTTTGTGGTTTTTATGCTCCGTACCTCTGCGATAGTGGTGCTAGCCAGCACGTTTGCTTTTTCTTTTACGGCGGTGGCCCAAGTGGCGCCACCGGCCACGCCGGCCCGCACGCGGGCGGCGGCTACCTTCAGTGGGCGCCTCACCGATGCGGCCAGCGGCCAGGCACTGCCGGGCGCCAACGTGGTTTTTCCTGACCTCAAGCAGGGCACGGCCACCGATGCCGACGGCCGCTTCAGCTTCGGCAATTTGCCCCGGGGGCGCTTTACAGTGCAGATAACCTCGCTGGGCTACAATACGGTGACCCAGACGGTGGACACTGGCAGCGGCCAGCCGCTCGACCTCAGGCTGACGCCGGCAGCCACCGAAATCGGCCAGGTGGTGGTCACGGGCGTGAGCCAGGCCACCGAGCTGCGCCGCTCGCCGGTGCCCACCACGGTGATTGACCGCACGCGGCTCAATCAAACCTCTTCGACCAATGTCATCGACGCCATTGCCCACACGCCGGGCGTGAGCCAGATTACGACCGGCGCGGCCATCAGCAAGCCCGTGGTGCGCGGGCTAGGCTACAACCGCGTGGTGACGCTGAATAACGGCGCCAAGCAGGAAGGCCAGCAGTGGGGCGACGAGCACGGCATTGAGATTGACGAGTTTAGCATCGATAGGGCCGAAATTATTAAGGGGCCGGGCTCCTTGCTCTATGGCTCCGATGCCATGGCGGGCGTTATCAACTTTCTGGCGCCCGACCCCATTGCCGAGGGCCACATCACGGGCACGGCCACGGCTAACTATCAGACCAACAACCAACAGCAGGGTTACTCGCTCGAAAACGCGGGCAATATCAACGGCCTCAATTGGTTGGTGCGCGGCACCCGCAAGGTGGCCGGCAACTACCAGAACCGCTACGACGGGCTGGTTTTCAACTCGGGCTTCAACGAGTGGGACGCCAACGGCTACGTGGGCCTGAACAAAAGCTGGGGCTACTCGCACCTCACGTTCAGCACCTTCAACCAAAACCTGGGGCTAGTGGAGGGAGGGCGCGACAGCCTGAGCGGGCGCTTTGTGCGCGACGTGGCCGTGGGCGGCCAGGTAGAGTCGCGCATCGTGAGCGACGACGAGCTGCGCGGCTACGCGCTGGCCGTGCCGCGCCAACGCATTAACCACCTGCGCTTTGGCACCGACAACAGCTTTATTATCGGTGACCGGGGCGGCCGGCTAGCCCTGCAAGTGAACTACCAGCAGAACCTGCGCCGCGAATTTGGCGACGCGCTGGCCCCCGACACGCCGCAGCTCTATTTCCAGCTGCGCACCGTAGACTATGCGCTGCGCTATTTCCTGCCCGAGCTTAATGGCTGGAACGTGGCGGTGGGCACCACTGGCCTGCGCCAGCAAAACCGCAACCTGGCTACTGAATTTCTCATTCCGGCCTACGACATGACCGAGGGCGGCGTGTTTGGGGTGGTGAAAAAATCGTTTGGCGGCCTCGACCTCAGCGGCGGGCTGCGCTACGATGTGCGCCGCATCTCGGCCCAGAGCCTGTATCTGGATGGCAACGAGCTACCCACCGCGCCCACCACGCCAGGCGCCGAAACCAAGTTTCCGGGCTTCCTGAGCACGTTTCAGAACTACAGCGGCAGCCTGGGCGCGGCCTATAATGTGAGCGACCGGCTGACGGTGAAGGCCAACCTCTCGCGCGGCTTCCGGGCGCCCAACATTGCCGAGCTAGGGGCCAATGGCGTGCACGAGGGCACTATTCGCTACGAGGTGGGCAATGCCAACCTGAAGGCCGAAACCAGCCTGCAAGTCGATGCCGGCGTGAGCTACACCAGCGACCACGTGCGCTTCACGGTCGATGCCTTTGAGAACAGCATCAATAACTACATCTTTGAGCGGCGGGTGCTGAACCGGGCCGGCACCGACTCGCTCGTGTCGACGGGGCCGGACATCGGCCTCTTCAACTACGTGCAGGGCCAGGCGCGGCTGCTAGGGGGCGAGGTTACACTCGATTTTCACCCGCACCCGCTCGACTGGCTGCACTTCGAAAACTCGTTTTCGATGGTGCGCGCCCGCCAACTCGATGTGCCCAGCAACCAGCAGTTTCTGCCCTTCATCCCGGCCGACCGCCTGCAAAGCGAGCTGCGCGGCAACTTCCGCCGCCAGGGCAAGCGCTTCACCAACGTGTACGCCCGCTTTCAGCTGGAGCAGACCTTTGCCCAAAACCGCTACTTCGCCGCCTTCGACACCGAAACGGCCACGCCGGCCTACACCTTGTTTAATGCCGGCCTGGGCACCGACGTGGCCGATGCCAAAGGCCGCACGCTGTTCTCGCTCTACCTCACGGCCAATAATTTGTTTGATGTGGCCTACCAGAGCCACCTCAGCCGCCTGAAGTACGAGCAGGTCAACTACCTCAGCGGCCGGCGCGGCGTCTACAACATCGGCCGCACGCTGAGCGTGAAGGTGGTGGTGCCGCTGGCGTTCAAGTAAGCGGGGCGGTTGCCAGGCTGTGCTGGCGCCGGACCTCACCCCCGGCCCCTCTCCTTAGGGAGAGGGGAGCCTGACGATTAGGCAAAGTGAACGCCTGGTAGTGCCGTGGCTCCCCTCTCCCCAAGGAGAGGGGCCGGGGGTGAGGTCCGGCGCCAGGGCAATCTTCAAAATATAACTCAGCAACAGGCCCAACGTCCTATAAATCATAATCTTAAAGCCGCCCACCGCCCTAGCCCGGAGGTGGGCGGCTTTTTATTTTTGAGAACTCCGGGTGATAGTCATGCCAAAAATGGATTAACTAGTACCATGTCTGCTACTTCGCTTTCTGACCCGGCCGCCCTGCGGCTAGCCCTGCTGACTGACCGCGAGCAGGCCCTGACGCAGCTCTACGCCCGCGCTTTTCCGCTGGTGCAGCGGCACGTGGGCCGCCACGGCGGCTCGGCCCAGGATGCGCAGGATATCTTTCAGGATGCGCTGCTGCTACTGTATGAGCAAGCAGTGGGCGGCACGCTGGTGCTCACGGCCTCGGCCAGCACCTATTTGGTGGGCATTGCCCGCAATTTGTGGCGCCACGAGCAGCGCCGCCGCGCCCGCCTGCCCCACGAAACCCTGCCCGACGGCCTGGAGCTGCCTGCCCCCGCGCCGGCCGAAGCCGAGGTACCCGTGCTCGATTACGTGGAGCGGCTGGGCGACAAGTGCAAGCGCATTCTGCTGGATTTCTACTACTTCCAGCAGCCGCTGGCCCAGATTACGGCCGCGCTCGGCTACGGCAGCGTGCGCTCGGCCACGGTGCAAAAATTCAAGTGCCTGGAGCGGCTGCGCCAAGCGGTGCGGGCCGCGTTCGGAGCCGAAACCATGCACGTCTGACGCCATGCGCCCCGAACTCGAACGCCTCCTGCGCCTGGAGGAGCAGCTCCTGAATGGCCCGGCCGCCGTGCCCGCCACCGAGTGGCAGCTACAGCTGCTACTAGACCCCGATTTGCAAGCCGATGCCAAGGCGCAGCAACGCCTATACGCGGGCCTGCGGGCGGCGGGGCGGCGCCAGCTGCGGAGTGAGCTAGCCGCCATTCATGCGCGCCTGTATGGCCCGCCGCCGGGCGCGTGGCCGCACCGGGTGGCCAGCTGGCTACGCGGCATCATGGGGCTTAATTAACTGATTCTCCGCATATAATGGGTTTGACTACTTTGCTTTTTCGGCAAAGCTGGCCGCGCCTTGCCTGTTCATTCTCAACTGATAACACCATGCTTACGCAAGCTGAATTTCGCAAATTTGCCGTGAAGGGCCAGGGGCTCAACGGCCTGGCCGTGGACCAGTACCTACACCACGCCGAGGGGCTGGCCCGGTCGCTGCCCACCGGCATGACGCGCGCAGTGATTGAGGAGCGCCCGCAGAATTTTCGGGAAATCGACGTGTTTTCGCGGCTCATCATGGACCGGATTATTTTCCTGGGTACGGCCGTGGAGGAAACCATTGGCAACATCATCACGGCCCAACTGCTCTTTCTGGAATCGGCTGATGCTAAGAAAGATATCCTCTTGTATATCAACTCGCCCGGCGGCTCGGTGTATGCGGGCATGGGCATTTTCGACACCATGCAGTATGTGAATCCCGATGTGTCGACCATCTGCACGGGGCTAGCAGCTTCGATGGGGGCATTTCTACTCTGTGGCGGCGCCATTGGCAAGCGCTTGGCGCTGCCGCACGCGCGGGTGATGATTCACCAGCCCAGCGGCGGGGTGCAGGGGCCGTCGGCCGACATCGAGATAACGGCCCGCGAGGTGGTGAAGCTGCGCCACGAGCTATACAGCATCTACGCCGAGCGCACCGGCAAAACCTACCAGCAGATTCACGACGACTCGGACCGCGACTACTGGATGCGCGCCGCCGAAGCCAAAGAGTACGGGCTAATTGACGAAGTGCTGACGCGCCCGGCTGGCTAGCCCGCCCCGCACGAGGCATCTAATTGTGGGCTGCTTGCGTTCTTGGCACGTTCACCTGCCCTGTTCCAGCCATGCCCCACGACCACCACGACCACTCGCACGCCGGCCACGTGCACGCTGCCCCACCGGCTGGCGGCCAGTTTAGCGCCGCTTTCGCCATCGGCATCGGGCTAAACCTGGCCTTTGTAGTGGCCGAGGTTATCGGCGGGCTGCTGGCCAATTCCTCGGCCCTGCTCTCCGACGCCGGCCACAACCTGAGCGACGTGCTGAGCCTGGCCCTGGCCTGGGGCGCGGCCTGGCTGGCCGGGCGGCCCGCCACCGGGCGCTACACCTTCGGCTACCGGGGCGCCACCATTCAGGCGGCCTTGCTGAACGCTGCCTTGCTCTACGGCGCGCTAGGGTTCATTTTGTGGGAAACCATTGACCACCTGCGCCATCCGCAGCCCGTGAACGGCGTGATGGTGATGCTGCTGGCCGGGGGCGGCATTTTAGTCAATGGCTTCACGGCCTGGCTGTTTCGGGCCGGCCAGAAGGGCGATGTGAACGTGCGCGGTGCCTACCTGCACATGCTCACCGATGCCCTGGTGAGCCTGGGCGTGGTGGTGGGCGGGGCCATCACCTACTTCGCCCACATCAGCTGGCTCGACCCCCTTATCAGCCTCGGGCTGCTGGCCGTGATAGCCGTGGGCTCGTGGGGCCTGCTGCGCGATACCATTCGGCTAGGCCTGCAAGCTGTGCCCGATGGCATTGACCTGGAGAAAGTGCAGCAGTTTATGCTGGCCCAGCCGGGCGTGCAGAGCCTGCACGACCTGCACATCTGGAGCATGAGCAGCGACGGCCACGACACCGCCCTGATGGCCCACCTGGTGCGCCCCGGTGGCGCCGATGCCGCCTGGCTGGCCAGCCTTTCGGCGGGGCTGCTGCGCGAGTTTCACATTCACCACAGCACGGTGCAGGTCGAGGATGTGGAGCTGCCCGATGGCTGCCACAGCGGCTGCGCCGTGCCCGCCGCCGTTGCGCAGCCCGTGGGCAGCCACGCGCATTAAGAACGTGGCAAGTGGGGCGCTAATAAGCTGATAAATAATCCTTTTTAGCCAGCTTAACGGACTACTGTCAGCAATAGGCCGCCAACTATTAGGCGCGAATTTCGTTGAAGGAGTTGCCTGTTTTAAAAGGCTTTTATTGATGAAATCTCTCGTTATTTTGGCAGCCTTCGGGCTAGCCAGCTTCGCCGCCACCGCGGCCCACGCCCAAACCACGACCAACGACCCCGCCGCTGCCACGCCGCAAACGGTACAGAGTACCCAGGCTACCTACGACCAGCAGCGCGACCAGCGCAAAATGGCCGACCAGTCGGTGGCCGAAAACCGCCGCGCCCTCAAGCAGCAGGAAAGCCAGGCCCGCGACCTCAAGCACCAGATGAAGGCCCAGCGCCAGCAGGCCAAGCAGCAAAAAGAGCAGCTTAAAATGGAGCGCCAGAATGCCAAGGCCGCCCGCACTCAGGAGAAGGCCGCCAAAAGCCAGATGAAAAT
Source organism: Hymenobacter cheonanensis (assembly GCF_030581075.1). GTDB lineage: Bacteria > Bacteroidota > Bacteroidia > Cytophagales > Hymenobacteraceae > Hymenobacter. Next base: position 36,480 of record NZ_JAUQSW010000005.1, on the reverse strand, counting down.
GGAAAAGCAGGCCGAGAAAGATGCCCGCAAGGGTATGTAATTGGCTCTTCTTAACCCGCTACAGGGTATCCAATTGAAAAAGCTCGGGCTCCGGCCGGAGCTTTTTTTGTTTTGCTCGTATGCTTGCTTTTACTTCCTGGCACTGCATTTTCGCCCTATGGCTGCCCAAAACCCCGCTCGCTACTACCCCCTGCACCACTTTGTGCTGCTGCCTCTCACCCTGCTCATGGTGGGCTACAGCATTCGGCGCTACGTGGGCGTGGCCGGCGACGACTCCGAGTTTTCGCGGCTGTGGTTTACGCTGGCGGCCGTGGCGCTGCTCTTTTTTGCCACGCTCGTAATGCTGCGCCAGCACTACGCCCTCACGCTGCAAGACCGGCTAGCCCGCCTCGAAGTGCGCCAGCGCTACTTTGAGGTGAGCGGCCAGCGCTTTGCCCCACTGGAAAAAAAGCTGACCCTGAAGCAGATACTGACCCTGCGCCTGGCCGGCGACCAGGAGCTAGCCGCCCTGGCCCAGGCCACGGCTACCGAAAACCTCGACCCCAAAGCCATTTTAGCCCGCATCAACGACTACCAGTTCGACGCCATGCGCGTCTGAAGCTGGCCCTTACCGCTTATGATTCTCTACAACGTCACCACCAGCCTCGACCCTAGTATTGCCGACGAATGGGTGGCCTACATGCGCGACCACCACATGGCCGAAGTAGTGGGCACCGGCTGCTTTATTCGCAGCGTGCTGCTGCGCCTGTTAAATGAAGAAGACGACGGCGTAACCTACGCCGCCCAATATTTCAGCATCAGCCTCGAACAGTTGGAGGCTTACCAGCAGCACTTTGCCCCGGCCCTGCGCCAGGAGATGGACCAAAAATTTGCGGGCAAATACCACTCCTTCCGCACGGTGCTGGAAGTGATAGAGTAAAGTGTTTAGGCAGGCACCCTGCTACCTGGCGGGGTGCTTGCCGGCCTGCGTCAGTATCTCGCGGCCTAGCGTCGACTGCTGCCAGCGGGGCGTCAGGCTCTGATACATTTCCTGGTAGTCGGCCCCGGTGAGCGACGTGCCGAGCGTGCACATAGTAGGCAGGGCGGCCCCCACGGCGGTATCGTGGTAGCGGCGCACGTAGGCTTTCAGCAGCACAATGCGCGCGTGCTGCACCTGGGCCCGCTCGTGCCGCAGGGCTCCGGACCCGGCGGTATCGGGCTGGGCTAGCCGCGCCTGATACCGCTGGCCTAGGTCGAGGCGGCGCTGCGCCAGCCGGGCGTCTTCCCGAAACCACTCCTTCCACTGGCGGTCGATATCGGAACCGCTTACCACCACGTCATTATATGCTGGCTGCGAGCCGTTTATCTGCACGCGCTGGTTATCGAGCAGAATATCGGCCAGCTTGCTACTGGCGCGTCCCCGGCCCGCGTAGAGGTACGTGTGCACAGGCTCGGCCACGGTGCCGCGCAGAGCGAAATGCCCTTGCTGCACCGTAGCTGAGTCGATGCGTCGGCGCTGGCTGCCATCTATGAGGTACAAGCGGGCACCATCGGCCAGGCCAGTTATTTGGCCGGTTATCTCGTAGCCCGCGCCAGGCTGGGCGCGGCCAGCCAGCGGCAGCAGGGCCAAGGGCAGGAACAGGAGGGCTAGCAGTTTCATAAACCAAAGAGTGGTGGGGGTGCCTGGGCTACCGCGGGCGCGGCCCAAACGTTACAACGCGCTAGGGGTCACGCCCATTTCGTGCAGCGTAAAGCTCCACACATCGGCCCATTCGGCTATTTGCAGCTGGGTGCTTTTGCCGGCGCCGTGGCCGGCGTTCACGTCGATGCGGATGAGCACGGGGCTAGACCCAGCCTGGCACACTTGCAGCTCGGCGGCAAACTTGAAGGAGTGCGCGGGCACCACCCGGTCGTCGTGGTCGGCGGTGGTGATGAGCGTGGACGGGTACGCCGTGCCGGGCCTCAGGTTGTGCAAGGGCGAGTAGGCCAGCAGGTTATGAAACTGCGCCTCGTCGTCGGAGGTACCGTATTCGGGCGCCCAGTTCCAGCCGATGGTGAATTTCTGGTACTTCAGCATGTCCAGCACGCCCACGGCAGGCAGGGCCACGCGGCACAGGTCGGGCCGCTGCGTCAGGATGGCGCCTACGAGCAGGCCACCGTTCGAGCCGCCCGCAATGGCTAGCCGCGCCGGGCTGGTGTAGCCCTGGGCAAACAATGTTTCGGCGGCGGCCACGAAGTCGTCGAATACGTTTTGCTTGTGGGGTGTCATGCCGGCCTGGTGCCAGGCCTCGCCGTACTCGCCGCCGCCGCGCAGGTTCGGAATGGCCAGCACGCCGCCCTGCTCCAGCCACAGCACCCTAGCCACCGAGAAGCTGGGCGTGAGGCTCACGTTGAAGCCGCCGTAGGCGTAGAGGTAGGTCGGGTTTTGCCCATCCAGATTCAGCCCCTTCTTGTGGGTGATGAACATCGGAATCTGCGTGCCGTCCTTGCTAGGGTAAAACACCTGGGTCGTCACGTAGTCAGCCGGTTGCACGTCCACGGTGGGTGCCTTGAATACCGTGCTCACGTTGGCCGCCGGGTCGTAGCGGTAGATGGTAGTAGGGTAGGTAAACGACGTAAAGGCGTAATAGAGTACCGTATCGTCGCGCCGCCCGCCAAAGCCGCCGGCCGTGCCGATGGCCGGCAGGGCCACATCGTGCCGATACTCGCCGCGCTCCGAATACACCTTCACCTGCGAGCTGGCATCGTGCAGGTACGTGGCCAGCAGGCAGCCCGCCGCCTGGCTGATGCCCTCCAGCTTTTCGGCGCTTTCGGGTATCACGTCGTGCCACTCGGTGGGCCGGCTAGGGTGCACGCGCACCACGCGGTAGTTGGGCGCGTGGTCGTTGGTGTACACCAGCAGCTCATCGCCCACGTTGCCGATTACGCTCGTGTCAAACTCGTAGCTCGGCTGAATGGTCGTCCAGGCATTGGCCTGGCTAGGGTCGCGCAGGTCGCGTACCAGCAGGCGGTTGCCATCGGCTAGCCCATCGGTGAGGCTCAGGCACAGCCAGCGCTCATCCTCGGTGGTGCTGGCAATGCGGAAGCCCAGGGGCATGGCGGGGTTTTCATATGCCAGCTCGTCCTGGCTTTGCGGCGTGCCCAGGCGGTGGTAGTACACCTTGTGAAACTCGTTTTTGCCGGCCAGCGCGGCCTCGCCGGGCCGGGGCGCGTCGTAGGCGCCGTAGTAAAAGCCATCGCCCGCCCAAGCCACGTCCGACACTTTTACCCAGTCGAGCACCTCGGCCAGGGGCTGGCGGCTGGCCATATCGAGTAGCCGAATCTGTTGCCAGTCCGAGCCGCCGCCGCTGGTGGTGTAGGCCAGGTAGCGGTGGCTAGGGCTGAAGTGCAGGCCCATGAGCGCCGTGGTGCCATCGGCCGAAAACTGGTTGGGGTCGAGCAATACCTCGGCCGTTTCGAGGGGCTGGCCCACCGGCACGGCATACACCACGGCCTGGTTTTGCAGCCCGTCGTTCTTACTGAAAATCAGCAGCTCACCCTCCTGATGCGGCACGCCGTAGCGCTCGTAGTTCCAGAGCCGGGTGAGGCGCGCCCGCAGCTGGCTGCGAAACGGAATCTGGGCGAGGTAGCCGAAGGTGACCTCGTTTTCGGCCGTTACCCAGGCCGTGGTTTCGGGGGCATCGGCGTCTTCGAGCCAGCGGTAGGGGTCGGGCACTTGGATGCCAAAATAAGTATCGGGCTGCGGGTCGCGGCGGGCGGCGGGGTAAGTCAAGCTACGAAAAGGCTAGTGCACAACAACTCCCGAATCGGGCGCCACGCGGGGCGCGGCGCGCTCCAGCGTGGGCTCTTCGCTGAGCAGGTGTTTATTGGAAATGGCATTGGTGCGCACGGCTTCCCTACGTTCTGGCGCACGCGAGGTGGAGATGCGGCAGCCACCGAGCAGCAGCCCGGCCAGCACACCAACGAAGAGGGAAGTCTGGCGCATCATAGCTTCCCATACGGCGCGGCGCGCGGCGCGGCTAGCCCGGCTGCTCGGCATCGGGGGGCATAGTAGATTGGGCGGCGCGCAGGGCCTCGGCCACGCGCTGGGCTACCAGCTCCTCTAGCTGCTGGCGCTGGGCGGCCGTGAGGTCGCGGCTGGCGGGTGGGCTAGCCCGGCGCAGCTCGCGCAGGGTGCGGCCCAGGCTGAGGCGCAGCATCCCGTAGAGCACCAGGCTCAGGATGCTCAGAATGAGCGCCAGCGGCGCAAAAATGCGGTTGAGCAGCGGCTCGGCGGCGGGGGCCGCTGCTAGCCCGGCGGCCGGGGTTGGGGCGGCGCTGGCCTCGGCGGCTTCGGCCAGGCCGGGGTTGGCGGTGGCGTCGGCCTCGGCCTGGGGCGCGGGCGCGGGGTCGGCGGGCGGCAGGCCGGTTTGCACGTAGTCGGTCAGCTTTTTTTCCAGGGTTTGCAGGCCGGCCAGGCGGGCGGGGTCGCGCTGGCGGGCGGGCGAGGCTTTTAGCTTGCCGATAATAGCCCTGGTAAGCGCCGCCAGCCGGGCCGGGTTGTCCTTCAACCCCTTATAAATCCGCCCCTTGCCTTCAATGGGGGCGTATAGCAGCGAGTAGATGCGCAGGCTGTCGGGGCGCAGGCTGGCGGCCAGCGCGGCCAGGTTGCCGCCCTCGCAGCGCAGGGTGCGCTGCAGCTGCGGCCGGCCGGCATCGGCATACACGTAGCGGGCGGTGGCGCACCAGATTTGCACCTTCGCTTCGTCGAGCGAGGGCTGGCCCAGCGGCGTTTGGGCGGGGCTAGCCAGCGGCCGCAGCAGCCCGGCGGCCAGCAGCACGGGCGCCCAGCGGCGGGCAGGTTGGATTTGCATAGCGGAGCAGGTAGGAGGCAGATGGGGCCGGAAAGTACAACGGGCTCGGCGCTTAGTCCTGCGGGCGCTGGCGGGGCGGCTATCTTTGTGCGCTTTTAGGCTAGTCGTTTATGCATATCGAAGTTCTCAAATCCAAGATTCACCGCGCCAAAGTGACGCAGGCCGAGCTGCACTACGTGGGCAGCATCACCATCGACGAAGACCTGCTCGACGCCGCCAACATGGTCGAAAACGAGAAGGTGACCGTGGTAAACGTCAACAACGGCGAGCGCCTCGAAACCTACACCATCAAGGGGGCGCGCGGCTCGGGCATGGTTTGCCTCAACGGCCCTGCCGCCCGCAAGGCTGCCGTGGGCGACATCGTCATCATCATCTCCTACGGCCTGGTCGATTTCAAAGAAGCCCGCGCCCACCAGCCCACCGTCATTTTTCCCGACCAGCACAACCGGATTGCTTAATGAAGAACCAGGGATGAAGGATGGAGCATTTTATTCCCGCTGCTTCTTCCTGCTTCCTTCCGCCCCTCTACTGCCCTTATGAAGCACCTGCTCACCTTTCTCAAATACGTATTGCTGCTGGGCATTTCGGGCGCCCTGATGTGGTATGCGGTGCGGGGGCAGGACTTGTCGCAAATCGGGTACTACATCCGCTCGGCCAATTACTTCTGGCTGGGGCTCTCGCTCATTATTTCGGCGCTAGGCTACCTGAGCCGGGCCTACCGCTGGCAGATGCAGCTGACGGCCTCGCGCACCCCGGCCAAGTTCTGGCAGGTGTACCACGCCATGATGGTGGGCTACCTCGCCAACCTGGTGCTGCCGCGGGCGGGCGAAGTCATCCGGTGCTCGGTGCTGCGGCGCACGAGCGGCGTGCCGGTGCAGGTGGCTCTGGGCACGGTAGTGACGGAGCGCGTTATCGACGTGCTGGTGCTGCTGAGCCTGCTAGGGGCCACGCTGCTGCTGGATTTCAATACGTTCTGGGGGTTTTTCAACGACAAGCTGCTCGGCGGCAAGGCCGATGCCATTGCCCGCAATCCGCTGCCGCTACTCATTGCGGGCCTTATTGCGCTGCTGCTGCTGGCGGGCGCGGGCTACACCCTGTTTCGCAACCTGGAGCGCCTGCGCCAGAATGCGCTCTTCAACAAGGCCGCCGTGTTTGTGAAAGGCCTGCTGGCCGGCATCCTCAGCGTGCTGAAGCTCGAGCATAAGTGGCTGTTTCTGCTGCACACGCTCTTCACCTGGTTTGTCTATTATATCCTTGATTACCTGGCGTTTTTCTGCTTCCCCGAAACCTACGGGCTAGGGGCCAGGGCCGGCCTGGCGGTGCTTACCTTCGGGGCGTTTGGCATGGCGGCGCCGGTGGCGGGCGGCATTGGGCCGTTTCACGTGCTGGTGCAGGGCATTCTGCTAGCCTACGGCATCAGCAAGGAGGCGGGCATTGCCTATGCCCTGGTGGTGCACGGCGCCCAAACGCTGCTGGTGGTACTCCTGGGCGGCATCAGCTTCGTGGCTGTGGCCGCCGCCGACAAAGGCACCCTGGCCGCCGAAGCTGAGGCCCTGGCCGACGAGCCCCTCACCACCGAAGGCCTGGACGAAGCCCGAACCCAATAGCCTGGCTGCGTTGTTACTACCTTATTGCTTCCTTCCCGCCCTCTTCCCGCTAATGCCTACCGCCGATAAAATCCTGACCCGCTCGCAGCTACCGGCCACCCTGGCGGCGTGGCGTGCGGCGGGCGAGCGCCTGGTATTCACCAACGGCTGCTTCGATTTGCTGCACCTGGGCCACGTCGACTACCTCGAAAAGGCCCGCGCCCTCGGCGAGCGCCTTGTGGTGGGCCTCAATACCGATGCCTCGGTGAGCGTGCTCAAGCCCGGCCGGCCGCTGCAGGATGAAACCGCGCGGGCGCGTATCCTGGCCGCCCTGGCTTTTGTGGATGCCGTGGTGCTGTTTGGCGAGCCCACGCCCCTGCAACTTATTGAGCTAGTGCAGCCTGACATTCTGGTGAAGGGCGACGACTATGCCCTGGCCGGCATTGTGGGGCACGAGCTGGTGCTGGCCCGGGGCGGGCAGGTGTGCACGGTGCCGCTCGTGGCGGGCTACAGTACCTCCAACATTGTCAAGAAGATAAGCGACGGCCTGCGCAGCTAAGTAATTGTCGAATGCCTAGTTAGCAAACCTCTTTCGCGCTGGCCAGCGTATTTTTGTTTCTCCACTCTCTCCCACCCCACCCACCCTACCCCACCCCATAGCATTTTGGACATGACAACTTCGACGGCCACGGCCTCCCCCTTCCAGCTCACCGAAGAGCAACTGGCCGTGCAGGCCGCCGCCCGCGACTTTGCCCAGAGCGAGCTGTGGGAAGGCGTGATTGAGCGCGATGAGCACCAGAAATTTCCGGCTGCCCAGGTCAAGCGCATGGGCGAACTCGGCTTCATGGGCATGATGGTGAGCCCCGAGTACGGCGGCTCGGGCCTCGATACCGTGAGCTACGTGCTGGCGATGGAGGAAATCTCCAAAGTCGATGCCTCGTGTTCGGTCATCATGAGCGTCAATAACTCCTTGGTATGCTGGGGCCTGGAGAAATACGGCACCGAAGAGCAGAAGCAGAAGTACCTGCCCCGCCTGTGCTCGGGCGAAATCATCGGCGCCTTTGCCCTGAGCGAGCCCGAAGCCGGCTCCGACGCCACCAGCCAGCGCACCACGGCCGAGGACATGGGCGATTATTACCTGCTGAACGGCACCAAAAACTGGATTACCAACGGCACCACGGCCTCGGTGTATCTCGTTATTGCTCAAACCAATCCGGAACTAAAATCGCGCGGCATCAACGTGCTGATTGTCGACAAGGACATGCCCGGCTTCGTGCAGGGGCCCAAGGAAAACAAGCTCGGCATCCGGGGCTCCGACACCTGCTCGCTCATGTTTACCGACGTGAAGGTGCCCAAGGAAAACCGCATCGGCGCCGATGGCTTCGGCTTCAAGTTCGCTATGCAGGTGCTGGCGGGTGGGCGCATCGGCATTGCGTCGCAGGCGCTGGGCATCGCCTCGGGCTCGCTCGAGCTGAGCATCAAGTACGCCAAGCAGCGCAAGGCCTTCGGCGTGGAGATTGCCAAGCACCAGGCTATTCAGTTCAAGCTAGCCGATATGGCTACCAACGTGGAGGCCGCGCGACTGCTGTGCCTGCAGGCCGCCGCCGATAAGGACAACCACGCCGACTACGCCAAAAGCGGCGCTATGGCCAAGCTGTTTGCCTCGAAAGTAGCCATGGACTCGGCCGTGGAAGCGGTGCAGATTCACGGCGGCTACGGCTTCGTGAAGGAGTACCACGTGGAGCGCTTCATGCGCGACGCGAAGATTACTCAGATTTACGAGGGCACTTCCGAAATTCAAAAAATTGTTATTTCCCGCGAGATTCTGAAATAGCACTTTTCCAGCAATTTAGCCACTTTTTTGTACGGAACCCAGGCCAAATCGGCCTGGGTTTTTGTTTTACTGAATTTTTTTTAGAATCCATTGTAGTAATTAAGTGCAACGTTAGGTACTTTTGGGAGAGTCAGTGGGGTTTTTCCCTGGTAAGCACTAAGTAAATGGAAGACTACAATAAAGTTATAGAATCACTAGGGGTTCGCTACATTAAAGCGAAGAACCTGGTCCTTCGGCAAGCCTTCACGGTTCGGAATGCTTATGACGTGGGGAATAACCTTATTCTGCTACATCAGGGTAAAATTGTTTTTGGCGAAGATGACCAGGTAGTTGAGGAAGCGGAGCTGCTGTTTTTGCCGGGCGGGCGCGCCACGCGCGTGGGCTACGGCCAGGGCGCGGCCAACCGGGTAATTTCCAACGATGACCTGATTACCAACAAGGACCGTTTTTTCACTTCCAACGATAAGCTCGATTTTATCGGCGATGCCGAGGAAAGCCACAGCTTCGTCTCGTTTGAGGCCAAGGTATTTGACTCGGTCAACTTTTTTGCTTCGCTCGACGTGCCCGCGTTCGTTATCAAAGGCAATTCGAAGCTGGCCAACCTGGTTATTAAGATTATTGAGGAATCGCTACAAGACCTGCCGGGCCGCGAGCGGCTCATCACCATCTACACCGAAAACCTGGTGGTAGAGGTGGTGCGCTACATCCTGCGCAACAACCTGTTTGTGGAGCAGCTAGCCACCAACAGCACGTATTTCAAAGACCCGCGCCTGATTGACTTGTTCAACTTCATCAAGGAGAATCTGAGCGGCGACCTTTCCAATAAGGTGCTGGCCACGGTGGCCAACGTGAGCGAGGACTACGTGGGCCAGTATTTCAAGATGCTGACCAACATCAACCCGCAGGATTACATTGAGTATCAGCGCATGGAGCGGGCGGTTTCGCTGCTGCGCACCACCAAGAAAAGCATCCGCGACATTGGCAAGGAAGTCGGCTACAAGGACACGGCTTATTTCTGCCGCCGCTTCAAGATGATGTTCGGCATCCCGGCCGGCAAGATGCGCCGCCGCGAAACGGCCATGAATATCTAGCGTCCTGGCCAGCCCCCGGCGGCCAAGCAAGCCGCTACCAGCTAGCCCCCGCGGGCAGCTGGTAGCGGCTTTTTGCTAAGAAGCTCTATGCAGCCACAACTTGATAACTACCAATATCTTACCAATTGGCAGCGGCCAGTATTTATTTAACGGGTTGGCTTACAGAGGCTTCGTGCACAGCGGCCACAGCATCGGCCAGGAAAGTGGGGGTGCGCTCCAGGTGGTTGCCTATCACCACGAGGTCGGCCCCGGCGGCCAGGGCGGCGTAAACTTTTTCGCCCGTATTGAGGCCACCCCCCACTATGAGCGGCACGTCTACCGCCGCCCGCACGGCCCGTATCATGGCCGGCGCCACGGGGTGCTGGGCGCCGCTGCCCCCGTCGAGGTACATCAGGCGCAGGCCCAGCTGCTCGCCGGCCATAGCGGTGGCGGCGGCAATGCTAGGCTTGTCGTGCGGCAGCGGGGCCGTGCCGCTGATGTAGGAAGCCGTGGTGGGCCGCCCGCTGTCAACCAGCATGTAGCCAGTAGGCAGCACCTGCAAGCCACTCTGGCGCAGGCGTGGGGCCGCCACCACGTGCTGCCCGATGAGAAAATCGGGGTTACGCCCCGAAATGAGCGAGAGCAGCAAAATGCCATCGGCGGCGGGGTCGATGTGCAGGGCGTGGCTCGGAAACAGCAATACCGGCACATGCGGGGCCTCGGCCTTTAGCAACGCAATAAGGGCAGCCTGGTGCTCGGTAAGCACCAGGCTGCCCCCTACGAGGAAGAAATCAACGGGATGCTGCCGGGTTAGCAGTAGCAGCTGGCGCAGGCGTGCGGGCTCAAAGTCGTCGGGGTCGAGCAGCACGGCCAGGGCCTTGCGGCCACGCAGCCGCAGCCCGGCCAGCGTATCAAGCAAGCGGCTCGCGGTAGGAGAGAGTGTCGTCGTGGCGGGCGGCGGCAGAGGCATCCTGGGCGGAAGTGGCGGGCCAGGTAGCGGGCGAAACGCCCGCGCTGGCCGATGAAGCTGCAAGGTCGGCATTTTTGTCGGCTTCTGCTTCATGCTTGGGGATAATCCCCTGCACGGCCTTGGTAACGAGCGCCAGGGCCACTGCGGCGGCCTGAGCCACAATCACGCGGCCGGTTTCGCTTTGGGCGAAGGATAGCAGCGCCGGGCCAATAATGCTAAGTTTCGACTTGGTCCTGGCTGCTGGCTCGGCAGCAGCTTCGTGATGCGCCGTTGCGGTGTCATCCTCGGTAAAGCTGTCTGAATGCGGCAGCCGGCGGCTATCGTCATACGGGCGCGCCTGATACGAAGCGCCGGAAGCGTATGCATAAGAAGTTTCCTGGTCGTGGCTCGCGGCGGAGCTTTCGCTAGGGTCTTCATCAGAATCGTGGTGCCCGGCCGAGTGCGCCGGGAAATCGGGATACTGGCTCAGGCCATTATCATCGTCCTGCGCAGCATAATCGGTATCGCCTTGGCCCTCAGTATAGAAGCCGTCGGCATCAGCCCCGGCGTAGGCGTAGTTGGGGTCGTAGTCGTAGTCGGCGGACTGAAACTCAGTGTCCAGGTCATTGAGTTCCTGGTCATTCTCATCAAAGCCATCGAAGCCAGCGTAGTCTTCAAACTCGGGGCGGTGCTTGCGGTGCTTATGCTTCTTTTTCCTGGCTTTGCCACCGCCAAACGCCTTGGCCAGCAGCCAGATACCACCGACAACGCCTGCGCCAACCAAGGCAATTTTGCCCGCCTGCACGGTAGTTTCCTTTATTTCCTCAACGTCGCCGCGCAAAGCCCGCTCGTATTCCAGCTTTTTGCGCTCCAGAAAATCTTTTTCGTCTTCAAACAACGGGTTAGTGGGCTCGGTCATGGGGTAGGTGGTTTGCAAGGAAGCTAAAGAGAGCAGGGCGCGGGTTAGGCGCGCTTGTCAGATTTATAAATAGTGTTGTTCAGCAACTTATCGGCCACGCCCTGGAAGAGCTTTTTGTCGATACCAACAAAAAACAGCACCGCCAGCACCAGGTACAGGGCCGCTACCAGGCCAAAGCCGGCCGAAGGGCTATCGAGCGCCTGATTGAGCGCCAGGCCCAAGTAGATAGAGCCAAAAATGATGAAGAGAAAGCCCAGCAGGCCTAGCGCCACCCCGTGCACGGAGCTTACGAAGACGCCTTTCACCTTCTCCTGCGTTTCGAGCTTGATGATATCGATGCGGGTATCAAGGTAGCCCGTCAGGTTGCTGATGAGGCTATCGTTGCGCGGCGTTTTGTCGTCGGTCAGGGTGGCCATGGGCGCGGAATTGTTTAGCGAGAAAATTCGGTTAAGTAGCTGAGCCGTTAGCAACCGCTGGGCCAGCTAGGGCGTTCTTTACGCAAAACTTGCCGCCAGGGCTGCCTTTGCCCCAGGCTTTCGATTAAATTTTCGTGGCGTGAGTCAGAATCATTACCAGGTGCTGGGGGTGCCACCCTCGGCCCCCGCCGCCGACATCAAGCGCGCCTACCGCCGCCTCGCCACCGAGCTGCACCCCGATAAGCACGGCGGCGACCGCCACTACGAGGAGCGCTTTAAGGCCGTGGCCGTGGCCTACGGCGTGCTTTCAGACGCCGACCGCCGGGCCCAGTACGACTACCAGTTGCAGCTAGCCACCCGCCGGGCCGAGGAGCAGCGCCGCGCCACCGCCGAGGCGGCGGCCAGCGGCCCCTCCGTACATAAGATGGCGGGCAACCCGGCCGCCGCCCCGCCCCTGCGCACCCGCCCGCCCGCCGATGCCCGCGAGCGCCACTACCAGCAGCGGGTGCCGCGCCAGCGCGTGCGCTTCAACCGCCAGGATTTTTGGCTGGTGGCGGGCCTCACGTTCCTGATTTTCCTGTTTGGCGTATCGGCCAAGATTGTGATGGACCGCGTGCAGGCCAACCTGTACTACGACGACGGCCGCGCCGCCTTTGCCAGGGGCCAGTGGGCCGAGGCCGCACGCCAGCTCGACCAGTCGCTGGCCCTGCGCGAAGACCACCCCGCCGCCCTGCGCCTGCGCGGCCAGCTCTACCAGGACATTGCCCACGACCTACCCGCAGCCCGCGCCGACTACGAAGCTGCCCTGCTAACGAGCGAGAGCCCGCCCCTGCCGCCCGCCGAAACCGCCCGCCTCCTCTACCGCCTGGGCCGCTGCCAGGCGGGCCTGCACCAGCCCGGCCCGGCCGAGCTGAGCTACTGCCGCGCCCTGGCCCTCGACACGACCCTGGCCGAAGCCTACCTGGCCCGGGGCGAAAACCGCCTGCTCGACCTGCGCCAGACCCGCCCGGCCCTGGCCGACCTGCGCCGCGGCCACGCCCAGCTGCGGCGCGCCGGCCGCGCCGTGCCGCTAGCCTACCTCCAGGCCGAGGGCGCCGCCCTGGCCCACCTGGCGCGCTACCCCGAGGCCCGCACCGTGTATTTCCAGGCCCTCGAAGCGCAGCCCGAGGATGGCCGCACCTTGTTTTTGCTGGGGCGGCTGGCGCAGCAGGCCGGCGACTCGACCAGCGGCTGCGAGTTTTTCCGGCGCGGGGCGGTGGCGGGCTACTCGTATGCGAAGGCGGCGGCCGAAAAATGCCCGTGAACAATACAAGTATTTCCCGTCAAAATAGCATAGAAAGTATATACAGGCTCGCTTTATCTTTGCAGCGCACTTGTACACACTTTCTTCATGAAAAAACTTTCCCTTCTTTTCTTGGCGGCGCTAGCCCTGGGAAGCTGCAAAAAGAACGACGACAACTCACCGTCGAGCGCGTCTAAAACTGATTTGCTGACGGCCAAGAGCTGGCGCATCTCCGCTCAAACCTACAGCGTTGCCGTTAACAGTGGTACGCCCACCGTTTCGGATGAGTACGCTAGCTCGCCGGCCTGCGAACGCGACAACTTCTTGAAATTCAACACTAACAAGTCGCTTACTGCTGATGAGGGCGCTACTAAGTGCAGCCCCTCGGACCCTCAGACGCAAAGTGGCAGTTGGGATTTGACCACCAACGATACGAAGCTCACCCTAGCTGACCCGTCCCAAGGCGGCATACCCATTCCTTTTGATATAGTAGACCTATCGGCCACTACGCTGCACCTTCGCTACGCGGCTACGGTTTCACTTGGCGGCGTTTCTACTACTTCCGTCAACGATATCACGTTCACCGCTTTCTAATAAGCAGCCTTTTTAAAAGCAAAACAAAGCCGCCTGTTCTTTCTGAACAGGCGGCTTTGTTTTGCTTTTAATCAAGCGTTGGCTTTGGCTGGCTGCAACGCCAGCGCCTGGGCAATGAGCTGCGCGTGGTGGCGCCCGTTCTCAATAAACCAGCGGCTGGTGGCTAGCCCCCCGCACACGGTGCCGGCCACGTACACGCCGGGCCGGGCCGACTCGTGGGTCGTTACATCGAAGATGGGGGGCCTGGCGAGGTCGTTCTCATCGAGCGGCAGGGCTAGCATATCGACCAGCAACGTATAATCGGGGCGGTAGCCGGTGAGGGCATACACGTAGTCGGCCCGCAGGCTGCGCGGGCCCTCGGGCGTGGTGACCTCCACCGTGGTGGGGGTAATAGCATTGAGGACGGTATTGAAATACGCCGTGATGCGCCCTTCCTTGATGCGATTGAGCAGGTCGGGCCGAATCCAGTATTTCACGCTTTCCGATACCTCGGGGCCGCGCACCACCAGCGTGACGCGGGCCCCCGAGCGCACCAGCGACAGCGCCGCCTTGGCCGACGAGTTTTTGGCGCCAACTACCACCACATCCTGGCTGGCGTGGGCGTAGGGCTCTTTGTAGTAATGATTTACGTGGGGCAAGTCGGCGCCCGGAATAGCGAGCGGGTTGGGCACATCGAAGAAGCCGGTGGCCACCACTACGGCGCGCGCCGCGATTTCGCCCTTCGTGGTTTCCACCACAAAGTTGCCGGCCTGGCCGCGCAGGCCCGTCACGCGCTCGTAGAGGCGCAGGGGCAGCTTTTCGGAGGCCGCTACGCGCTGGTAGTAGTCGAGCGCATCTTCGCGGTGCGGCTTGTAGGAGGCCATCGGGAAGGGGTAGCCGCCGATTTCGAGGAGCTCGGGGGTGGAGAAAAACTCCATGTTGGTGGGGTAGCCCACGATGGAATTGACGAGCGCGCCCTTGTCAATGACCGTCACGGTGAGGCCCCGGCGCTGAATTTCGAGGGCGCAGGCCAGGCCCACGGGGCCGGCCCCAATCACAACGGCGTCTAGCTTTTCAGGTGTCATCGGGCAATTATCAAGTAGCAATCAACTTCCTCAACCAACGAGGGGCCTATGAGTTGGGTTCTGCTGCTGAACTTTACGGGTAGAATCAGCTGCCCGCAGCGCGCCGCCTTCCTGCTGCTACCTGCTGCTTGCTACCTGAGAATTTACACCATGCGCCACTGCGATTTGTGCGGAGCCACCCGCTTCGAGCCCCTACCCTTCTACTATCTCTTTGACGGCCAGCGCCTGCAAGGTACCCGCTGCCTGAGCTGCGACCTGGCTTTCCTCGACCCGCAGCCCACGCCCGCGCAGCTCGAGAAGCTGTATGGCAAGGAATACTTTACCGACCGGCCCAACTACGACCGCACCGAGAAGGACAAGGCGTTTATCGAGGAAGGTAAGGCGCTGGATTTGAGCCAGGTAAAGGAGGATAAGTTTACGCGCTACATGCAGCAGCACTACCCCGGCCGCCGGTTTCGGTACCTGGAAGTGGGCTGCGGCCCCGGCTACACCCTCAAAAGCCTGCAAAGCCTGGGCTGGGAAACCCACGGCCTCGAAATAAGCGCCCACGCCGCCGACTACGCCCGCCGCGCGCTAGGCCTGCCCGTGGTGACCGGCAACATCGAAACCACCGAGGACTTCCACGAAAACCAATTTGACCTGGCCTACCTCGGCGACGTGCTGGAGCATTTGCTGTCGCCGGCGGCGGCCATCCGCAAGTTTGGCCGCATCCTGGCGCCCGGCGGGCTGCTGGTGCTGGCCCTGCCCAGCGTCACGAACCTGCCGAGCATGCGCCTGGGTTTTGCCGCCTACAAGGCGCTGGGCCGCCAGCGCCGCATGGATATTCCGCCCTATCACCTCTACGAGTTCACGCCCAACACCATCCGCAAGATGCTGGCTAAGAACGGCTTTTCGGTGGTCGATTTGCTGAACCCGGTGAAGGCGCCGGCCAACATCCGGCTGGGGGGCAATGTGGTGGAGCAAGCCGCCAAGCTCGGCACGCAGTACCCCACCTACTGGCTCAACAAGCTGACTGGGCGCTTTGGCGACAGGATGTTTGTGGTGGCTAAGAACGAGAAGGCAGCCTAGCCAGGAGCACTATTTGCGGCCCCGGCTTATCTTGCAGAACACTGCTAATACCTTCACGATGAGTCTTTTACCTACCTTATGGTCGGGATGCGCCCTGGTGGCGCTGCTGGCTTCCTGCACTACGTCGGGCCAGGTGGCGCGCCTCGATGGTTCGCATATTCGGGCCGAGGCGCTCACGCAGCGCATTCAGCAGCTAACGGATAGTGCGCACGTGCACGGCTTGGCGGTAGCGGTGTTCAACCGCCGCCAAGCGGTTTATACGCACGCCTTTGGCGTGAAGCGCACCGACACGAAGGAGCCGCTGCAGTTCGACACCGAGATTTACGGCGCTTCGCTCAGCAAGGCGGTGTTTGCGGTGCTGGTGATGAAGCTCGTGGAGGAAGGCCAGCTTGCGCTGGATGAGCCGCTGCAGCACTACCTGCCCCAGCCTATCTATACCTACAAACCCCAGACCCGCTGGCACGATAACTACGCCGACCTGCGCACCGATACGCTGTACGCGCGCATCACGGCCCGCATGTGCCTGAGCCATACCACGGGCTTTCCGAATTGGCGCTGGTATGAGCCCGACCAGAAGCTGCGCGTGCTCTTCCGGCCCGGCTCGCGCTACAGCTACTCGGGCGAGGGGCTGGTGTACTTGCAGGTGGTGCTCGAAAAAAAGCTGGGCCGCCCGCTCGAAGACCTCATGCAGGAAAAAATATTCGGGCCGCTCGGCATGCGTACTTCCAGCTACCACTGGCTGCCGCAGTTCGAGGCCAACTACTGCTTCGGGCACGATGCGCAGGGCAAGGTGCTCGAAAAAGACAAGGACAACGAGCCGCGCAGCGCCAGCACCCTCGAAACCACGCCGGCCGACTACACCCGGTTTATGGCGGCCGTGTTGCAACGTAAAATCATCAGTCCGGCGTCGTGGAACGAGATTTTTCGCCCCCAGGTGCGCATTCGCTCGGTGCGGCAAATGGGCCCGCTAGCCCGCCGCGACTCGACCCTGAACGACAACATTGCCCTGAGCTACGGCCTGGGCTGGGGCGTGCTGCAGTCGCCCTACGGCCCGGGGGCCTTTAAAGAAGGCCACGGCGATGGCTTTCAGCACTACTCCATTGTCTTCCCCAAGCAGGGCATCGGGGTGCTGCTGATGACGAACAGCGATAACGGCGAAAGCGCCTTTCCGGAGCTGCTGCGCCTCACCATCGGCGACCGCTACACGCCGGTAGACTGGGAAAACTACGTGTCGTACCGAACTGCCAGCCCCCCGCCCCGGAAGTAAAGCCTAGCGAACTACTTGCGCTTTTTATTGAAAACGCCGCAACTCCACAGCGCCACGCCCATGAGCACCGGCTGAAAGAACAGGCGCACATAGCGCTTGCGCTCGGTGTCGAGGCCTAGCGCGGGCAAGCTGCTGAGGTACTGGTGGATATTGCCCGGGAAAACGGCGGCATAAAACGCGGCCAGCCCAACGCCCATTGGCACCTTATGGCGGCGGTTGAAGAGCATGAGCAGGCCTAGCCCGATTTCTACCACGCCCGATTCGAGCACCACGGTGTCTTTGTCCTGCGGCACCCAGTCGGGCGCCTGAGCCTGAAACGGCTGGCGGGCGAAGGTAAGGTGCCCCACGCCGGCGCCTACCATAAAGGTGCCGAGGGTGTAGCGGGCCACGTTTTGCAGGGTGGTGGTTTTGACGTCTTGCGGCATGGGAAGGGGCGCGGCAGTTTGGCTCCGCGCCCCCTACATACGGCTAGCTGGCGGTCAGGGTGACGCGCGGGCCGCTAGCCCACGGCTTCTATCCGCACGGGCTTACCATTGAAAACGACTTCCTCGCCGGCCCGGCGCCCGTGCAGCGCCACGGCCAGCGGCGCCGCCGGCGACACGGCCATAAACGCCTGCCCCTCGGCCGTAGCCAAGCGCCCCGCGCTG
Source organism: Hymenobacter cheonanensis (assembly GCF_030581075.1). Lineage (GTDB taxonomy): Bacteria > Bacteroidota > Bacteroidia > Cytophagales > Hymenobacteraceae > Hymenobacter. The sequence continues at coordinate 18,952 of NZ_JAUQSW010000005.1, read as the reverse complement.
ATACTCACGTAGAACAGCCCCAGGCTGGTGCTGGCCAGCGCCCCCAGCCGCACGGTGTCGGCGGCCAGCTCGGGGTTAATCTTTTGCAACGCCCCTAGCAGCTGCTGGGCCTCGTGCAGCTGGGCGGCGTGGCGGTCGCGCTCCTGCTGGGCCATGGCGCGGCCGGTTTCGTACTTGTCGCCGGCACTGCTCTTGGTTTCGGAGTTGCTCGATTCCTGGGCGGCGGCCATGCCGGCGCGGGCCGCGTCGAGGCGGGTGTGCACGTAGGCTAGGCAGGCGGCGTAGAGGGCGGGTTTAACTAACTCGTTCGGGCTTCCCATTCTATACTATATTCTTGCTCGGAAGCTAAGCCGGCTTGCAGACTTAATAACCTTTTACCAAATTTATTCAGCGCGGCCGCTTCTGCTAAGATGGAGAACTCCACTCGCTTTTTTCGTGGATGGGGTTCCTTGTTGTCAATGATTACCTGCAAAGCAGTATGCCCAAGCGGACTTACGCAGTAGGCTTCGAGTAAAAAATACGGGTAGCTCGCTTCCACGTCTTCACCAGACTGAAATCGCACTCTTTGCTGAGCAGTAGCCGGAAAGTTCGCCAACGCTGTCCCAAATTCTTCCAAGGTGTCGGTGTAACCCCAGAAGCTGGCAGTTGCCTTAATATCGGCAGTATTTACTACCGCCTCAAAGGTGCAGTCATCGTCATAATCTTTTGTGGCTTTGATTTTTATGATTCCGTTTTGCATGACTACCCAAGTTTAAGACAACTCGGCGGGCCTAGTGCGCCTTCAGCCAGTTGTCGCCGGTGCCTACTTCTACTTCCAGCGGCACGCCGTGGGGCAAGAGCAGCGCCGTGGTCATCAGCTCGCGGATTTTTGGGGTCACGTACTCCACTTCCTCGCGCACGGCGTCGAACACCAGTTCGTCGTGCACTTGCAGTATCATCTTGGTACCCAGTTTCTCTTCGATAAGCCAGTCGTGGATGTTTATCATGGCCATCTTGATGATGTCGGCGGCCGTGCCCTGGATGGGGGCGTTGATGGCGTTGCGCTCGGTGTAGCCGCGCAGCGTGGCGTTGCGCGAATTGATGTCGCGCAGGTAGCGGCGGCGCTTGAGCAGCGTTTCGGCGTATTCCAGCTCGCGGGCGCGGTTGATGCTGTCGTCCATGAACTGCTTCACGCTCGGAAACTCCTGAAAGTAGGTGTCGATAATATCGGTGGCTTCCTTGCGGCTGATGCCGATGCGCTGGGCTAGCCCGAACGCCGAGATGCCGTAGATAATGCCGAAGTTCACGGTCTTAGCCTTGCGGCGCATCTCGCCATCGACCTCGCCCAGGGGCACTTTAAATACCTTGCTGGCGGTGCTGGTGTGCACATCTTGCCCTAGCCGGAAGGCCTCAATCATCGTGGCATCGCCCGAAAAATCGGCCATGATGCGCAGCTCTACCTGCGAGTAGTCGGCGGCCAGCAGAATGTGCTGGCTGTCGCGCGGCACGAAGGCCTTGCGGATTTCGCGGCCCTTCTCGGTGCGAATGGGAATGTTCTGGAGGTTGGGATTAGTCGAGGACAAGCGCCCCGTGGCCGTAACTGCCTGGTTGAACGTGGTATGCACGCGGCCATCGCCGCACACCAGCTGCGGCAGCGCCTCCACGTAGGTGCTGCGCAGCTTGCTGAGCTGGCGATATTCCAGGATGAGGCCCGCAATGGGGTAGTCGCCGGCCAGCTGGCTCAGAATTTCCTCGCCGGTGGCGTACTGGCCGGTCTTGGTTTTCTTGATTTTGCCGGCGCCCACCTGCATTTTGTCAAACAGCACTTCGCCCAGCTGCTTGGGCGAGCCGATGTTGAATTCCTGACCGGCCTCGCGAAAAATCTGGGTTTCCAGCTCCTGCACGTAGCCTTGCAGCTCGGCCGAGTACTCATTCATGGCGCCCGAGTCGATGCGCACGCCCTCGTGCTCGATGTCGGCCAGCACCGGCACCAGCGGGTTTTCTACGTCGTTGAGCAGGCCTAGCAAACCCAGGTCTTTGAGCATGGGCTCGAACACGTGGCGCAGCTGTAAGGTCACGTCGGCGTCTTCGCAGGCGTAGTCGCTCACGGCGGCCGGGTCGAGGTCGGCCATTGTTTTCTGGTTCTTGCCCTTGGGCCCGATGAGGTCCGTGATGGGCACCGGCGTGTAGTGCAGATACGTTTCGGCCAGCACATCCATGTTATGGCGCATGTCGGGCTCGATGAGGTAGTGCGCCAGCATGGTATCGAAGAACGGCCCGCTCACCCGCACGGCGTAGTTCTTGAGAATCAGTAGGTCGTACTTGATATTCTGCCCAATTTTCAGGATAGTCGGGCTCTCAAAAAACGGTCGAAACTCCTCCACCAGCGCCTGGCTAGCCTCCGCATCGTCGCTGGGCACGGGCACGTAGTACGCCTCGCCCGCGTGCCAGCTAAAGCTCAGGCCCACCAGCCGCGCCGTCATGGTATTGAGCCCGGTGGTTTCGGTGTCGAAGCTCACTTCCTTTTGCTGTAACAAAAAATCCAGCAGCGACTTGCGCAGCTCGGGCGTATCTACCAGGTGGTAGTGGTGCGGCACGTCGGCCAGCGTTTTGGTGGGGCCGTGGTAGTACTCGCCCGCCTCGCCGGGGGCAAACTCCCCGTTTTCGGCGGCAATAACTACCGCCGCGCTGCCCTCGCCAAACAGCGAGCCCTGGGCGCTCGGCGCGGCTACCTTGGGCCGGCGGGCGCCGCGCCCCACGGGGCCGGCGGGCGGGCGGCTGGCGCTAGCCCCACCGCTTTCGCCCAGCACCCGGGCGGCGAGCTGCCGAAACTCCAGCTCCTCAAACAGCTCGCGCAGGCGCGGGGCGTCGGGCGCGTCCATGACGAGCTTATCGGCCTCAAACTCAATGGGCACGTTGACGTGGATGGTGGCCAGCTCCTTGCTCAGCAGGCCCTGCTCGGCAAAGTTGCGCACGTTTTCCTGCTGCTTACCCTTGAGCTTATCGGAGTTGGCAATCAGGTTTTCGACCGAGCCAAACTGCTTGATGAGTGCCTTGGCCGTCTTTTCGCCAATGCCCGGAATGCCGGGGATATTATCGCTCGCATCGCCCTGCAAGCCCAGAATATCAACTACTTGCATCACGTTTTCCACCTCAAAGCGCTCCAGCACGTGCTGCACGTCGAGCACCTCGGCCGCGTTGCCCATGAAGGCGGGGCGGTAAATCTTGATGTGCTCGGTTACGAGCTGGCAGTAGTCTTTGTCGGGCGTCATCATAAACACCTCAAAGCCTTCTTTCTCAGCTTTTTGGGCCAGGGTACCAATCACGTCGTCGGCCTCGTAGCCGGCCATCAGCAGAATCGGAATGTGGAAGCCCTCGATAATCTGCTTGATGTAGGGGATGGCAATGCCAATGTCCTCGGGCATGGCCTGGCGGTTGGCCTTGTAGTTCTCGTCCTTCTCGTGCCGGAAGGTTTTGCCCGAGTCGAAGCATACGCCCAGGTGGGTAGGCTTCTCTTTGAGCAGCACCTCCACCAGGGTGTTGGTGAAGCCCAGAATGGCGCCCGTATTCATGCCCTTCGAGTTGACCCTAGGGTTCTTGGCGAAGGCGAAGTGCGAGCGATAGATGAGGGCAAAAGCGTCGAGCAGGAAAAGCTTTTTGGCGGGCGCGGTGGGCTGGTCAGTCATGGTAGAGACAAAGTACGGGCCGGCGCGGCGGGCGGCCCATATTTTAAACCGGCTAGCCCTGCCGTTGATTCCGTCGGCCACCATCCCCTGGCAAAAAGGGCCCAGCCAAAAGGCTCACTAAAAATTCTTTTCAGTGAGCCTTTCAAACTATGGTTCAATTAGTTGGCCTAGTGGCGGGCCAGGCGCTGCGACAGGCGCAGGCCATTGCCCTGCACCAGCACGAGGTAGGCCCCGCTAGCCAGCGTGGCAGGCAGCGTAAGGGCCTGGCTTTGGCCGCCCTGCACGGGGTAGTGCGCTACGGTGCTGCCCAGGGCGCTCACCAGGTTCACGTCGTAGGCCCCCAGGGGCAGGGTGCGCAGGTCGAGGGTTACGGCGGCATCGGTGGGCGCGGCGGGGTTGGGGTACAGCCCCAGGCCGGCCACCGCGCCAGCCCCGTCAAAGCTGACGGTGCGCACCGGCGAGTAGGTACTCGTGCCGTCCAGGTCTACCTGGTGCAGGCGGTAGTACACGGGGCCGGCGGCGCGGCTGGCCACGGCGGCATCGGTATAGTTGTAGCTATTGGCTACCAGCGCGGTACCGTGCCCGGCTACGCGGCCCACCTGCGTAAAGGCTTGCCCATCCAGGCTGCGCTCTACGCCAAAGTAGTCGTTGTTTTGCTCCGAGGCCGTCGTCCAGGTCAGGCGGGCATCGCGGCCCACGGCCTGCGCGGCAAACGCCGTCAGCGCTACCGGCAGCGGGCCCACCGGCGTAGCCGTGGCCGTGGCCGTGTTGGGGCTGGGGTCGAGGCCCTGGCTGGTAGTGGTGGTAATGGTAGCGGTGGCCGTTACGAGGGTTTTGGCAGCCGGGGCCGTGTAGCTGATTACCGAGGAAAGCTTGCCGCCATAGGGCGCAATGGCCGTGGTTGGATACGTCACGATGCCGGTTTGCGGGTTGTAGAGGCCCCCGTTGGTGGCCGTCACGTTGCTCAGGAAGGGGGCCAGCTTCACCTGGGCCTGCACATTGTCGGTGTCCAGGTCGCCCACGTTGCTGAAGGTCACCGTGAACTTGCCGGTTTTGCCGGCCACCAGCGTGCCCGTATCCGAGTTGACGATGGTGGTGGTGAGGTCGGCCTGCGAGCACCACGCAATCTGCTCAAAGGCAATGGTTTGCAAGCGAAAATCGCTGTTTCTAAACGTATTCAGGTTGCGGTACGTGAGCAGCATCGTCTTCACCGGGTTCACAAACGTGATGGTCACGTTGCCCCGGCGGCTAGGGCCGCTGATGGTGCCGTTCAGGCCCGTGCCGCGCAGGGCCACCTGCTTTTTGCCATCAATCGTGGTTGGGCCATAGTAAGTGCAGGTGTTGGGGTTGCCAATGCTGCCTGTCACGTTGCCCGGCGACATATCTACGGGCTGGCCATCGCCGTCGAGCGGGTAAAAATCTACCTCATCGGTGTAGTCGCTGCCGCCGGTCGAGGCGCTGCTCGTCAGGGTCGAGAGGTCAATATCCTGAATCACAAACGTGAGGCCCGTCACCTCCCGGCTGAAGGTGAGCAGCACCTGCGACTTCAAGGGCGTGGCCGTATTCACCTGCACACTAGGCACGCTGCTCGGCAGGTAGGTGGTCGAGTTGTCTTGCCGCCACACCAGGGCCCGGCCGCTGATTTGGGCGCTGTACTGGTTGGTGAGCTGAAATACGTCGTTGTCGTTTCCCAAGGTGGCCTCGTTGGGGTTGGTAACGGCCGTGTTGTACGACCCGAATTTGAACGAGGTGGCCAGGCTGGTTTCCGTGGCCGTGCGTTTTTCAAGGCTGCCGGTGCTGGTGCTGTTTCGGTAGTCGATGGTGCTGGTTTGGGCAGTGGCCGTTAAGCAAGGCGTCAGCCCTAGCAAAAAGGTGGTGGCGAGGCAGGTAGCAGTGTGTTTCATAAAAAGAAGGAAGGGAAAGGATGACAAAGAGCGAGCAAAAAAACCGTTGGTATAATACCTAGTTTTTTTTGTACCAAAAGTATTTCCCGGTCCGATTCCCTTCTTCTTGGTTCAGCCGGTTTTTCGTTCAACGGCCTTTTTTTGGCGTTGAATTAGGCTGATTCCTCGATGAATTTGCATTATACTACCCCAGCCTTTCTTCAGAATTGCTTCTGGTTTGGGAGCAGTCTGCCGGTATTGCCACACAAAAAGGCCGGCCCGGTGCAGCGTGCACCGGGCCGGCCTTTTGGCATGTTCTGCGCAGATAGAAGCGCCCTAGAAGTTGGGCGACAGCGAGTATTTGTGGTAGAAATCGTCGATGATTTTTACCGCCTCGCTGGCGTCGTCCACAATGTGCACGAGGTCCATGTCTTCGGGCGAGATATTGCGCTCTTCGCCCAGCATCACGTTCTGAATCCACTCGAACAGGCCGCCCCAGTAGGCCGAGCCCACGAGCACGATGGGGAAACGGCCGATTTTTTTGGTTTGGATAAGGGTCAGCGCCTCAAATAATTCATCGATGGTGCCGAAGCCGCCGGGCATACCCACGAAGGCCTGCGCGTACTTCACAAACATCACCTTGCGCACGAAGAAGTAATCGAAGTCGATGCACTTATCCTGGTCGATGTAGATGTTGTGCGTCTGCTCGAAGGGCAGCTCGATGTTGAGGCCCACCGACTTGCCGCCCTCGGCGCGGGCCCCCTTGTTGCCGGCTTCCATAATGCCGGGGCCGCCCCCCGTGATGACGCCGTAGCCGTGGCGCACGAGCTTGGAGGCAATTTCTTCGGCTAGCTTATAGTATTGATTATCAGGCTTGGTACGGGCCGAGCCAAAGATGCTGACGCAGGGGCCGATTTTGGACATCTTCTCGAAGCCCTCCACAAACTCGGCCATCACCTTGAAAATCTGCCAGCTATCGGCGATTTTAATCTCGTTCCAGTCCTTGTCAACGAAGGCTTTGCGGATGCGCTGCTCGTCGGGGTCGTGCGCACCCTTGGCCACGCCGCCGGTTTGCTGGCGCAGCTCCGTAATGCTGGTGAGTTTGTTATCGTTAACGTTGGGCTGCACAATGGTCTTGCCCGAGCCCGCGTTCAGGGTTTCGTCGGAAGACTTGGTTTTGCTGGTTTTCTTGAGTTTTGACATGAGTGCCAGGGTGGGGAAAAAACGAAACCGCCCCGGCTCAAAAAGCGGGGCGGCCAAAAGTAGGGGCGCGAAGATAGATGTGTGCGCCGAAAAATGAGGTGAAAAGGTAAATTTTTGCAAAAAAGCGGCGGTCAAACCGCTTTTTTTTGCCTTTCCGGAGCGCTTCGCTATTTTTTCACTTTGCCCGAATGGCAATCACCGGGTCGAGGTTAGCGGCCAGCACCGCCGGGATAATGCCGGCCAGAATGCCAATGCCCACCGACACCAGCAGGCCCAGCGAGATGTTGCCCGCGCTCAGCGTGAGGGCTAGCGCTTCCTGTGGAATCAGCGTAATGAGCCACACCAGAAAAATGCCCGCCGCGCCCCCTAGCAGGCACAAAAACACGGCCTCGAACAGAAATTGAAACAGGATAAAGTAATTTTTGGCCCCCAGCGATTTCTGGATGCCGATGATGTTGGTGCGCTCGCGCACCGACACAAACATGATGTTGGCAATGCCAAAGCCGCCCACCAGCATGGCAAACGAGCCGATGATGCCGCCCGCTATGCCAATGACGCTGAAGAGCTTGCCGATAGTTTCGGCAATCATCTCGGGGCGGTTGAGGGCAAAATTGTCTTCCTGCCGGGGCTTGAGGCCGCGGATAACGCGCAGGTCGCCGCGCATCTCGGCCTCCAGGTTGAGCAGGCCGGGGTCGTCGTCGCGGCCCTTCACGCCAATGCTGGGCGAGGGGCCACTCATGCCGGTGCTGCTCATGGCGAAGAGGCTGGCGAAGGCATCGTACGGAATGAGGCAGTTGGTGTCGTTGCTAGGGGTATCGAGCAGCTTTTTGCCCTCCTTTTTCATCACGCCGATAACCGTGAAGTAGCGGCCATGCGTTTTAAACTGCCGGCCCACCGGCTCGCCCTGCGGGTAGAGGTTTTCGGCAATGGTGGCCCCGATGATGGCCACCGGCCGGCCGGCCTCCACTTCCTGCGGCGTGAAGTAGCGTCCCTGCTCGATGGGCACGTTCGACACGTCGCGGTACTCGTAGCTCACGCCCTGCATGGCACAGTCGCTCACCGAGTTAGCATCGGCCTTAAAAGTGTTGCCGCTTTTGGGCACAAAGATGGCGATGCCTTTTTGGCTGCTAGGGGGCAGCATGCGCTGCAGCTGCCGAAACTCGCGCACCGTGGGCACGGGGCGGTTGAAGTACTTCCACCAGGGCTGGTTGGGGTCGAAGACCCAGGGCCACTTGCCCACGTACACTACCTTGTCGCCCAGGAAGTTCATGCTGCTGCGCACGTTCGATTCGAGCGAATCGACGACCATGAACACGGCAATGATGGAGAATATACCCACCGTGACGCCGAGCAGCGACAGGATGGTGCGCAGCAGGTTGGACCGCAGCGCCTGCCAGGCAAAGGCGAAGCTTTCGAGTACGAGGCGAAGGGTGAGGAGCATGGCACGCGGGGTTTGAGAGGCCAAATAACGGCAGGCCGTGCGGGCCGGCAGCAACCAAGGAGCAGCCCCGGAGTTATTTCTGGCCTGCGCGGCCTGGTAAACCTTGCAGCGTATCAACAATCTAAAAACAAAGCCGTACCTTTGCCCCCCGAATTTTCGGTAACTTCCCCCTAGTACTGCCCATCATGGCGATGAAACTGCATGAGTTCAAGTTCGAACTCCCCGAAGAGCTGATTGCCAGTCACCCTGCCCGCCACCGCGACGAATCGCGCCTGATGGTGGTACACCGCGCTACCGGCCAGATTGAGCACAAGATGTTCAAAGATATTCTGGACTATTTCGTGGAAGGTGATGTCTTCGTTTTCAACGACACGAAAGTATTTCCGGCCCGCATGTACGGGCAAAAAGAGCGCACTGGTGCCCAGATTGAGGTTTTCCTGCTGCGTGAGCTGAATAAAGAAGGCCGCCTCTGGGACGTGCTGGTAGACCCGGCCCGTAAAATACGGGTGGGCAACAAACTCTACTTTGGCGAGTCCGACATCGTGGCCGAGGTCATTGATAACACTACTTCGCGCGGCCGCACCATCAAGTTTTTGTTTGATGGCACCGACGAGGAATTCCGTAAGGCGCTCTACGAACTGGGCGAAACGCCCGTGCCCAAAGACGTGCTGAAGCGCGAAACCGAGCCCGCCGACAAGGAGCGCTACCAGACCATTTTCGCCGAGAACATCGGGGCCGTGGCAGCCCCTAGCGCCGGCCTGCACTTCTCGCGCGAGGTGATGAAGCGCATGGAAATCAAGGGCGTTGAGAAAGCCTACGTGACGCTGCACGTGGGCCTGGGCACCTACCGCAACGTGGATGTGGAAGACCTCACCAAGCACAAAATGGACTCGGAGCAGTTCTTCGTGAATGCCGATGCGGTGCGGGTGGTCAACAAAGCCATGGACGCCAAAAAGCAGGTGTGTGCCATCGGCACCACCACCATGCGGGCCCTCGACGCCTCGGTATCGGCCAATAGCCGCATCAAGGTAACTTCGGGCTGGAACGATAAATTTATCTATCCGCCCTACGAGTTTAAAATAGCTAACTCGCTGCTTACCAACTTCCACCTGCCCGAAAGCACATTGGTGATGATGGCCTCGGCCTTTGCCGGCTACAAGCTGCTGATGGAAGCCTACCAGGAAGCCATCAAGGAAAAGTACCGCTTCTTCGCCTTTGGCGACGCGATGCTGATTTTGTAAAGCAGGTTAGGCAGCGTAGTAAAACGTCTGTCATTGCGAGCGCAACGAAGTGAAGCGCGGCAATCTTTCCTTGTCGTCCTTATCATTGGATTACAAACCCTAGCGGGGAGGAAAGATTGCCACGCTTCACTTCGTTACGCTCGCAATGACAGACGCTTCTGTTTCTGCACCCACTTCATTATCTGCCCGCTATGCCATTATCGTGGCGGGTGGCAGCGGCCTGCGCATGGGCGCCGACCGCCCCAAGCAGTTTCTCTTGCTGCGCGGCGAGCCGGTGCTATTGCACACGCTGCGGCGCTTTGCCGAGCCCGCGCTAGGGGTGGCGCAGCTGGTGGTGGTGCTGCCCTTCGACCAACTCGCCTTTTGGCAGCAGCTGGCGGCAGAGCATGGCGTTACGATTACGCATACCCTAGTGGCCGGCGGGGCCACGCGCTGGGCCTCGGTGAAGGCGGGGCTGGCCGCGCTGCCCGCCGAGGCCCCCCCTGGGGCCCTTGTGGCCGTGCACGATGGTGTGCGCCCCCTGGTGCCGCAGGCCGTAATTGAGGCAGCCTACCAAGCCGCGGCCACGCACGGCGCGGCGGCCGCCGCTGTGCCGCCCAAAGACTCGGTGCGCCTGCTGGGGGCGGCCGGCTCGTCGCCGCTCGACCGGCGGCGCCTGCGCCTGATGCAAACGCCCCAATCCTTTGACCTGGCCCTGCTGCGCCGCGCCTACCGCCTGCCCGAGCTGCCCACCTTCACCGACGACGCCAGCGTGGTCGATGACCTGCACCCCGTGCAGCTGGTGGAGGGCGACTACCGCAACCTCAAAATTACCACGCCCGAAGACCTGCTGCTGGCCGAGGCGCTCCTAAATCACGGATTACCCGGATTTTAGCGGATTACGCGGATTTTGTGGACGGTGTGCCTTGCAGGCTCAATGGGCTTGCCGGGCGAGCAAGTAAGAAACGAAAAGGGTCACTCGCTTGAGTGGCCCTTTTTGCTTAAGGTAAGCTTACGAATAAATAACGAGCGGGAAGGGCAGTTAAGCAGTCAATAAGTAAAGAGCCTCGCGGGAGACGTCCACAAAATCCGCGTAATCCGCTAAAATCCGGGTAATCCGTGATTTATTTGAGATAAATGGTGCGAGTGTGGCCGTTTATGGTCACGGTGGCAATATTGTCGCAGGCGGCGGTGCCGCTAGGGTCGTAGTTGATGAGCATGGCCTGCGACTTCGAGTTGGTGACCTCGATGGTACCGGCCACAAAATGCCGGGCGCAGCCCAAGGCAAACTTCTTGATGAGCGGGCTCTGGATGGTGGCCGTGTAGGTAACGCTGCGGCGGTTGGTGCCAGTGAGCGAGCCGGTAATGCTGTACGCATCGTCGAGGATGGACGGGGTGCCGAAGCCAGCCGTGCGCGTGTAGCGCCGCTGCGACGACCACGCCGTGGTGCCGCCATTATTGGCGAAGATGATGCTGGCGTTTTGCACGCTCAGGTCGAACGAGCCGCTGCCCAAGTTAGTGATGACGCGCGTGCCCAGGTGCTGGTTGTCGTTCACAAAATAGTTGGTGCGGTTGATGGTGACTACCGCCCCGGCCTGGCGGTAAGGCCCGCTAAACACGGCCGTGATTTGGCCCCGGCGGTAGCGGCCATCGGCGCACAGGCAGTTGGTAGGCCCAAAATCGAGGGTTAGCGTGCGCGTGGCGGCATCGTAGGTGCGCGTGAAGCAACCGGCAGTGAGGCTGCGCAGCTCGGCCGCGCCCACGATAGACGGGCTAGCCGAGGCCGTAACATCCTGCGGAGAGGCGGCCTCCACGAGGTCGGCGGTGGCGGCATTTTCTTCGTCGCCCTGGCCCTGGTCTTCGGCCGAGGTCAGGTCGTCGGCCACCACATCGGCGCGCTGGCAGCTGGCGGTGAAAAGCAGCCCGCTAGCCAGGGCAGCGTAGGCGAGGGTGCGGAGGGGAGTAGCGTAGCGCATGGCAGGAAGGTAAAAGAAAGTGAGGTGTTATGGTAGCTGAGAGTGCGAAGCCAACGGGAGGTTTAACAGGCCCTGTAAAAATTTGTCCTGAACAGCAGCACCGCGTGCCAAACTAGCAATCAAGGCCTTATAAATTACCCTAACTTTTAACTAAAACCCTCGTAATCAAGGACCTCATACCATTCCCTTTTCCCCTCCCCCAGCCCATGCTTCGCGCTTCTTTGCCCCTCTTCGCCGCCTGTCTGCTCACCCTTAGCTCGTGCGGCTCCAATACTGATACCAGCACTACCACCACCACGGCCGGCGGCACCTCGGCCACCGACTCGACGTCGGCTTCTACTACGCCGGCCGCCGGCGACAGCAGCTCGTCGATGGCCGCGCAGGCCCCCGCCGGCACCGGCAAGGCTGACCCCAACGGCCCCACTGGCCCGCATGCTACCGATGCTGAGTTTATGATGACGGCCGCGCACTCTGACCAGAACGAGATTCAGCAGAGCAAAATGGCACTGGCCAAAGGTGTGACCGGCGCAGCCAAAGAAATGGCCAACAAGATGATAGCCGACCACACCAAGAGCACGGCCGACCTTAAGCAGATAGCCGCCAAAAAAGGCGTGACGCTGCCTACCGACATGGATGCCGACCACAAGGCAATGGCCCCAGCCATGGAAAAGCTGTCGGGCAAGGCCTTTGAGCAGAAATACATCAGCCAGATGGTGGCCGACCACCAGAAGACGGCCAACACCATGGCCGCGCACCAAACGATGACCAAAGACCCGGCCATCCAGGGTTTTATCACCAAGACCTTGCCCGTGGTAGAAAGCCACCTGCAAATGGCTAGCAACGACGCCAACATGAAAATGTAAGTAGTCGGCTTCTTACTTAAGTAGCCAGAAGGGCAGTATCTTACGTATAAGATGCTGCCCTTTTATTGTATCCTTTCCATGAAAATCAGCCAGCTTACACTGGCCGCCCTGTTGCTAGGGGCCGCCAGCTGCAACTCGTCTTCCGACTCGGTGAAGGAAGCCCAGCAAACCAATGAAGCCAAAATCGACAGCACCACCCGGGGCGGGGGCCAGAATGCCGCGGTGCGCGAAGACAAGGAATATGACTCCGAGTTTATGACCAAGGCCGCCAGCGGCGGCATGCTCGAAGTGGAGTTGGGCAAGGTAGTGGCCCAGCGCGCTACCACGGCCGAGGCCAGGCAGTTTGCCCAGCAAATGGTGACTGACCACACCAAGGCCAACGCCGAGCTGAAAGCACTGGCGGCCAAGAAGGGCATCAAGCTACCGGCCTCACTCGGCGACGACCAGAAGAAGGTTTACGACGAGGTGCTCGCCGAGAAAGGCGTGAAGCTGGACCAGAAATACGTGTCCGAGATGGTAGACGACCACCAGGAAGACATCAAAGAGTTTCAGGAGGCTAGCACCAAAGCCGGCGACCCGGAAGTGAAAGCGTTGGCCGCTAAAACGCTGCCCACGCTGCAAATGCACCTGGCAATGGTGAAGAAGATTCAGCCCACTGTGGACGCTAAAAAATAAATCCCATTAGCGTTGGCCAGCATAAAAAAGCCCCAACGCCAGGTAGCGTCGGGGCTTTTTATGGCCTTGTGCCAGGGCTTATTTGGCAGCCAGCGCCTCGCCGGCCTCGCTGAGGCGGATGCCCATGTGCGAGGCATGGTAGCGCACTTGGCCATCCTGGATGAGCAGCAGCTGCGGCGACTGGTGCTGCACGCCAAACTCTTCGGCAATCTGGCCCGAGAGGGGGCGGAAGCGCAGCAAATCGAGGTAATAAATGGGAGTATCGGCGGGCAGCGAAGCATCGGGCCACTGGCGCTCGACCTTGGCCTTAGCCGCCGCGCTGATAGAGCAGGTGGTGCTGTGCTTGAAAATAAGCACCGGGTGCTCGTGCGATTCCTGCACGATATCGTGCAGCTGCTCGGGCTGGGTAAGCGGAATCCAGGGGGTAGCCATATTAATAAGTTGGTGAAAATCAAAAAAATAGAAACCGGGCAAGTTAGCGCGGCCAGCGCACCAGGCCTTTTAACTACTTGGCCGGGGCTTGGGTTCGTTTTGGGGCTGGCAGCCCCGGCCCGGAAGCTACTGGCCGGGCGCGGGCTGCGTGGGGTCGGGCTTAGGTACGGGCGCTTTGCTGGCCTTTTTCTTCGCTTTTTCCGGCTTAGGGGCCGGGGCGGGCTGCGTGGGGTCGGGCTTGGGGGCAGCCTGCTTGCTTTTGGCGGGCGGCGCGGGGGCGGCGGGGCTAGCGGGGGGCGGGCCGGGGTCGGGGCCCGGGTCGAGGGCGGGGTCGAGCGGCTCCTTTTTGGCCTTGTCGGATGGCGCGCCTTTGCTGTGGTCGGTGTGGCCCTTTTTGCGCAGCTTGCGGTTTTCGCGGCTCGCCTCGCGCGGGGTGAGGGGGCGGGTATCGTAGTGGTGCAGCTTGCGGCGGTTGAGGGCCGCGCGGTCGAGGAAGCTCTTTTTTACCAGCCCCTGCTTGTCGTACTTGATGCGGGTGCCCTCGGGCAAGTCGCTGTACGACATGGTTTTCTTCTTTTCCTCGGTGCCGGCCGGGGCCACGGAGGGCGCGGCGGGGTCGCCGCCGTCGGTGGCGGTAGCGCTGGTGCCCGGCTCGTCGGCTGCCTTCAGCGACAAGCCTTTGTGGCGGGCCTTTTCGGCCGCTTTCACCTTGGCTTTGGTGGCGGCGTCCATTTTGGGCGTGGGCAGCCGGTGCGGGTGAAACACGGAGTCGTAGACCGCGCAGCCGCTGAGCAGCCCTAGCAGCACCAGCGGCAGGGCCGCCCGAAAGAATAGCATCGGTAAAAACTTCACAACAAGAATACGGAGCTGGACTACCCGCAAGATACTAGCCGCCGGGCGGGGCTAGTAGTTGCGCAGCGCCAGCAACTGCTCGCGCAGGCGCTGCTGCGGCAAAAACCCTGCCTCAAGCGGCGGCGCAAAGGGCACGGCCGTATCGAGCGAGGCCACGCGGCGCACCGGCGCATCGAGGCTGGCAAAGCAGTTTTCGGCAATCCAGGCCGCTATCTCGCCGCCCAGGCCGCCGGTTAGGGTGTCTTCGTGCAGGATGAGCACGCGGCCGTTTTTGCGCACCGAGCGCGCCACGGCCTCGGTATCCCAGGGCAACAGTGTGCGCAAATCCAGAATATCGGCCCTGATGCCCAGCTCTCTGCAGGCGCTCAGGGCCCAGTGCACCCCTAGCCCGTAGGTGATGATGGTGACCTCCTCGCCCTCCTGGGCCAGCGCCGCCTGGCCGATGGGCGTGGTGTAGTACGCCTCGGGCACCGGCCCGCTCAGCGAGCGGTAGAGCAGCTTGTGCTCGAAGTACAGCACTGGGTTAGGGTCTTCGAAGGCGGCGCAGAGCAGGCCCTTGGCATCGTGCGGGTTGCTGGGGTACACCACTTTCAGGCCGGGCACGTGTGTAAACCACGCCTCGTTGCTTTGGCTGTGGAAGGGGCCGGCGGCCGTGCCCGCGCCGGTGGGCATGCGCACCACCACGTCGGCGTTCTGGCCCCAGCGGTAGTGGCTCTTGGCCAGGTTGTTCACAATCTGGTTGAAGCCGCAGGTCACGAAATCGGCAAACTGCATCTCCACCATCGCCTTCTTGCCCCGAATACTCAGGCCCAGGCCCGCGCCCACAATGGCCGACTCGCACAAGGGCGTGTTGCGCACGCGGCCCTTGCCAAACTCGGCCACGAAGCCTTCGGTAATCTTGAACACGCCGCCGTACTCGGCAATGTCCTGGCCCATGAGCACTAACTCGGGGTAGCGCTGCATACTCTGGCGCATCCCCTCCTGAATAGCGTCGATAAAGCGCTTCTCCGGCGCCGGGCCATCGGCCGGGGGGCTAGCCACTGGCGGCGTAAAGGATTGATACATATCGGCCAGCTCCTGGCCGGCATCGGCTACCGGGGCGGGGGCGGCCTCGGTTTCCTGCCAGCCTTTGTCTATCTCCTGCCTGATGCTTTCGCGGATTTGCACCCTGGCCGTTTCGCTGAGAATGCCCTCGGCCAGCAGCCACTTTTCGTAGTTTTCGACCGGGTCTTTGGTGGCCCACTCCTGCATCAGCTCGGCGGGCACGTACTTGGTGCCGCTCGCCTCCTCGTGGCCGCGCATGCGGAAGGTAAGGGCCTCGACCAGCACCGGGCGCGGATTTTGGCGCAGGTCCTGGGCAAGGGTATTGATTTTGTCGTAGACCTCCAGCACGTTGTTGCCGTCAATCTGCACGGCCTCCATGCCGTAGGCGGGGCCTTTGTCGACGAATGACTTGAAGCGAAACTGCTCGTTGCTGGGCGTGCTGAGGCCGTAGCCGTTGTTTTCGATGAGGAAGATGACCGGCAGCTGCCACACCGCCGCCACGTTCAGGGCCTCGTGAAAATCGCCCTCGCTAGCCCCGCCATCGCCCGAATAGGTGAGCGTGACGCGCGGTTTCTGGTCGAGCACATCGGCCAGGGCAATGCCGTCGGCCACGGCCAGCTGGGGGCCGAGGTGCGAAATCATGCCCACGATGTGGTGCTCGTTGGTGCCGAAGTGGAACGAGCGGTCGCGGCCCTTGGTGTAGCCGGTGGCCTTGCCCTGCCACTGCGCAAACAAGCGCCCCAGCGGCACCCCGCGCCCCGTAAACACGCCCAGGTTGCGGTGCAGCGGCAAAATGTACTCATCGGGGTTCAGCGCCAGCGTACTACCCACCGAAATGGCCTCCTGCCCGATGCCCGAAAACCACTTGCTCACCTTGCCCTGGCGCAGCAGAATCAGCATTTTCTCTTCAATCATTCGCGGCTTCAGCAGCTCGCGGTAGAGGCGCAGCAGCAGGTCGTTGGGGTAGTCTTTGCGGTCGAACATCATGGAATTTTCGGGGCGGGTTGGGAGCGGCAAAGGTAGCGGCGGGGTGGCGGGGTGGACGGGACCGCCTGGTATATTTGCTTTTATGCCTAATTCTACTGCCGAAAGCCACGCCCGCAACTTCCTGCGCCACCTCGAAACGGCTCAATCAGAGGCCGCTCGCAAAGAGCAGTTTGTGACTTATCTCAACCAGGTATTTGGCACCGACGACGATAACAGGCGCATTATCCAGGAGTTTAACCGGGGCGCCGAGCACCAGCTGCGCATTCCGCGCCCCGACCGTAGTAGCGGGGCTGCTGCCGGCCGCGCCGATACGCAGTATCGTGACGTCATTATTGAGTTTGAGCGCGATATCAAAGCGCCGGCCAAGCTGCGCCACGCCGAAGACCAGCTGCGCGATTACTTCGCGGCCAACTACAACGCGGGCCGGCGCGACGACTTTCGCCTCATTGCCGCCGACGGCGTGCGCTGGCGTGTGTATGGGGTAGCTTCGGAAAGCTACGTGGGCAAGGTGCACCTTACCTCGGCCCAGGTGGAGCTGCGCCCCACCGAAAGCTTTGAGTTAACGGTCAGTTCGGCAACCGGGCTGTTTGGGTTCCTCGACCGGCACCTGTTTCGCACGCAGCCGCAGCAGCCTACGCTGGATAACATTCTGTATGATTTCGGCGATACATCGGCGCTGTTTGGCACCACGTTTCAGGCCCTCAAGCTGGCTTATGACGAGGCTATCGGGCGGCCCGAATTAAAGGTGGCCTACCGCGAGTGGCGCAAGTTCATGTCGCTGGCCTACGGCTCGTTCGACGACTCGCCCGACGTGTTTGTGGTGCACACCTACCTCTCGGTGTTCAGCAAGCTCATGGCCTATGAGCTGCTGAGTGCCGGCCAGCCTACCCCGCCCGACCTGGGCGGGCCGCTGCTGGCGCAGGTGCTCACGGGCCACGCCTTCGATGGCTTGCAGGTGGAGAACTTTGTGGAGAACGACTTCTACCAGTGGGTGGCGGCCGATGCAGCGGCTTTCGCGGCTGTGCGCCCGGCTTTGGTGCAGCTCGCCGACCAGCTGGCCGACTATGACTACCGCCGCACCGAGGCCGACATTCTCAAGGGCATTTACCAGAGCCTCGTGAGCCGGGCCACCCGCCAGGCCCTGGGCGAGTACTACACCCCCGACTGGCTGTGCCAGCAGGTAGTGGCTAGCCTGCACCTCGCGCCCACGGCGCGGGTGCTGGACCCGGCCTGCGGCTCGGGCTCATTTCTGCTGGCCGCCGTGCGCTCGCTCACCATTGCCGACCCTGAGCGGCCTGTGGAGGCGCTGTGCGAGCAGGTGGCGGGCATTGATATTCACCCGCTGTCGGTGCAAATTGCCAAAACCACCCTGCTGCTGGCCCTGGGCCAGGAGCGCGTGCGCCAGGCCCGCCGCAAGGTGCGCCTGCGCGTGTACCTGGCCAACACGCTCGATACGCCGGCCGGCGGGCAGGTGGGCTTGTTTGGCGACGACCTGAGCCTGCGCATCAACCGCAAGCGGGTGCACCTGCCGGCGCTGCTCTTGCAGCACCCGGCCCTGTTCGATGTGGGCATTCGGGTGGCCGAGAAGCTGGCCCTCCAAACCCAGGGCCAGCCCGATGCCCCGGCCGGAGCGCTGGCCAAGGCCATCGAAACCGAGTACCGCACGGCCGCGCCCGCTGGCCTCTACTCAGCCTTCTATGACGTGTACCGCGAGCTGAAAAAGGCCAAGGAAACCCGCCAAGACAGCATCTGGCACTTTTTGCTGCGCAATACCTACCAGCCGTTTTTTCTTAAGCAGCAGTTCGACGTGGTGGTGGGCAACCCGCCGTGGTTTACCTACAACGCCGTGGAAAACGCCGACTACCAAGCCAAGCTGCTGCGCCTGGCCCGCGCCTACCACCTCGAACCCAGGCGCAAGGCCCTGATGCCGCAGCTCGAAATAGCGGCCATCTTCCTTTCGCACACCGCCAGCTACCTGCTGCGGCCGGGCGGGCAGCTGGCCTTTGTGCTGCCCCGCGCGTTTTTGTCGGCCGACCAGCACGCCGCTACCCGCCTGGGCACGGCCCAGGGCCTGCGCCTCACCGGGGTGTGGGACCTGAAGGGCGTGCAGCCCCTGTTTCCGGTGCCGGCCTGCGTGCTCTTTGCCGAGGCCACCCCCGTGCCCCGCTCCCTACCCCCCGAGGGCCTGCCCGGCCGCCGCTACACCGGCCGCCCCCGCCGCCACAATGCCACCTGGGAAGAGGCCCACAGCCGCCTCACCGTAGCCGACGTGACCTGGCGCGTGGCCCAAACGGCCGGCGGCTCGGCCCTGACAACGGGTGAGGCCAGCGACGACCAAACCAGTGGAGGAACTCCCTATAAGGAGTTGTTTAAGCAAGGCGCGAGTATTCTGCCCCGTAACTTCTTTTTTATAAAACCCGAAGGCACCATTCCACCCGATTGGAATGACCGCAGCATATCGGTGCGTTCGGACGAGGCGAATGATAAGGATGCGAAAGAGCCGTGGAAGGGCGTCCATTTAAAGGGGCGTATCAACACCAACTTCCTATTTCGCACGGCGCTAGCCCGGCACTTAGTGCCGTTTGGATTGATTGACCCGGCATTGATAGTGTTGCCCGCTGCGATTAAGCTTTTAGGGGGGGGGGGGGGGGGGGGGGGGGGGGGGGGGGGGGGGGGGGGGGGGGGGGGGGGGGGGGGGGGGGGGGGGGGGG
>NZ_JAUQSW010000004.1 GCF_030581075.1 Hymenobacter cheonanensis | reverse complement strand
CTCCTGGTCGGGGCGGGGCGGGCTGCCTTCGCCGCCCTCACGGTGGCCGCGGCCACCCCGGCGGTTGAGCGGGCGGGCGGCGGCACCCCGGCGGCCACGCTGCTCGGCAGCATTTTCGGCGGGGGCAGCAGGGGGGCCAGGGGTGCCCTCGGCGCGGGGGGCAGCGGGCAGGCTTTCGGCACGGGCGGGGCGCTGGCCACTCTCGGGGCGGGGCGGCCGGCTGCCTTCAATGCGCTCGCGGCGGCGGGGCTCGCGGCCTTCGCGGGGCTCGCGCACCTCGGGGGTGCCGGCGGGGCTAGCGCTGGCCTCGGGGCGGTCGGGGCGCTCCTTGCGCTTGCGCTTGCCGCGCTTGCTGCCGGCTTTTATCTGGTCGTCGAGGCGGTCAAGGTCGCCTTCCATGAGGGTCGAAACGGCGGGGGCCACTTCTTCTTCCTGGCGGGGGGCTAGCAAGGCATCGGGCTTTTCGCCGCGCTTGTTCATTTCGAGCACTTCGCGCACGCGCTCGGCGCTGAGCATCACCCAGTTGTTATCGCCCCGGAAGGCAAACCACATGCGCTTGCGGAAGATGTCGGTTTTCTGCAAAAACGCCTCGCCCGTGGCTATTTGCAGCGGGCGCTGCACCTGCGGAATATCCTTGAGAGCATCGAGGTAAGCGTCAAGCTCGTAGTTGAGGCAACACTTGAGGCGGCCGCACTGGCCGGCCAGCTTCTGGGGGTTGAGGCTCAGGTTCTGGTAGCGGGCGGCGGTGGTGCTCACGGCCTTAAAGTCGGTAAGCCAGGTAGAGCAGCACAGCTCGCGGCCGCACACGCCGATGCCGCCGATACGGCCGGCCTCCTGGCGCAAGGAAATCTGGCGCATCTCCACGCGCACCCGAAACTCATCGGCCAGCCGCCGAATAAGCTCCCGAAAATCAACGCGGTCCTCGGCCGAGTAGTAGAAGAGCGCCCGCGTGCGGTCGGCCTGGTACTCCACGTCGGAGAGCTTCATTTTGAGGCGCAGCTCATCAACCACAGCCCGGGCCCGAAACATGGTGCCGTTTTCGAGGTCGCGCACGGCCTGCCAGCGCGCCTCATCGTCGGGCGTGGCCACGCGCAGAATGGGGCGGATGTCGCGCGAGTCGGTAGGTACCTTCTTCTTACGCATTTGCAGGCGCACCAGCTCGCCCTTCAGGCTCACGTGGCCCAGGTGCCAGCCCGAGCCGGCAGCCTCCACCACCACGGCGTCGCCGGTTACCAGGGGCAGGTGCTTATCGTTGCGAAAAAACTCTTTGCGACCGCCCTTAAAGCGAATTTCGACGCAGTCGAAGCCCCGAAAATCAGAGGGCATGTCGACATCGGCGAGCCAGTCGAAGACATTGAGCCGGGTGCAGCCGCCCGAAGAGCAGCCACCCTTGGAGCCGCAGCCCCCGACCTTCGAAGTCGAGCAGCCGCCGCCGGATGAACAAGTAGTACAAGCCATAAGGCTGAAAAATCTATAGATGAGGCGGCCGCTTACCGGGCCGCACGAAAGGGGGAATCTAGCAAAGATAACCGATTCGGCAAGCCGAAAGGTTTGGGCCGGAAGGCGCCCTGCGCAGGCGGCCGGGCTGGCACTTATGGGTGGTAAAACCAGGCGGCCCCACCCTCGCCAAGGCTACCGGCAGCTAGCGCAGGCAGCCCCTTTTACCAGCGCCTGCCAGACCGACAGTCAATGACGTCCGGTTTTTACGAGTCGATTTTTAGTGGTCCGGCAGCGGCCCGGCCACCCAGCCTTGCGAGTGGCTTCCAGGCGACGGCAGGCCAATTTTATGCTCGCCTCATACCTAAAAAATCATATTAAATCTTGCTATAATTTTGTAGCAACAATGTTACACAAACGTGTAATATTTAGGCATTTACGATACTTACAGTTGTTAGGTAAAATTTTCTCTTCACATTTGGCTCACAGTTTTCACCTCTCATTCATCCTTTTCCAAACCAAACCAATGTTCAAGTTCTCTTCCCTTTTGGTCCTGGGGGCCAGCGCAATGCTCTCCCTGGCCGGCTGCCAGAAAGCCCAGGATACTGCCACCCAGCCCACCGCCGTCTCGAACGACGTAAAGGCCCAGGTTCAAGCCCTGGGCTTCGGCACCAGCGACCTCAAAGCCGTGGATGGCGGCTACGTGGTAGAAGGTGACATCTTCCTGTCGCCCGAGCTGCTGGCTAGCAAAAGCGACTATAAAATGCTGCGCGTAGGTGCCGATGAGCAGTACCGCACCACCAACCTCGTAACGGGCCTGCCCCGCGTGCTCACCGTGAGCATCTCAAGCCAGTTCAACTCGACCTACGTGTCGGCTATCGACGAGGCCATCCGCCGCTACAATGCCGCCAGCCTGCAGCTGACTTTCCGCCGCATTACCTCGGGCACGGCCGACCTGCCGGTGAAGTACTCGTCTAACCTCGGCACGGGTGTGCTGGGCCAGTCGGGCGGCTTCCCGAGCGGCGGCAACCCCGCCCCCGGCTTCACGCTGGTGCCCAACGTGATTAACAGCTCGAACATCAACTACATCGCCACCATCATGGCGCACGAGATGGGCCACTGCATCGGCTTCCGCCACACCGACTACATGAACCGCGCCTACAGCTGCGGCGGCTCGGCCAGCAACGAAGGGGCTAGCACCGTGGGTGCCATCCAGATTCCCGGCACGCCGGCCTCGGCCGACCCCAACTCCTGGATGCTGGCCTGCGTGGGCAACGGCGTAAACCGTCCGTTTAACACCAACGACGTAACCGCGCTCAACTATTTGTACTAGGCGCGTTTAACTCTCCTATAAGGCACCCCGGCTTAGTGCAAGCCGGGGTGCTTTTTTTTATACCATCAGCCGGCGCTTTGCTGGGCAAGCCTATCAAATTGCCTCAGAAACTCGTCAGAAAGAGTGTAAGATTCTGTTATTTGGGGTAAGGCCTAGCGACTTCACAAAGAATTAACAGCACATTTGGCCAAGGTTCATTTTACATTCTTTTCCCAAACCAGACTGATGCTTAAACTCACTACTTTGCTGGCCTTTGGGGCTGGCGCTGCCCTTTCGCTGGCCGGGTGCCAGAAGAGCCAGGACACTGCTGCTCAGCCTGCTGCCATTTCTGCGGAGGTAACGGCCAAGGTGGCGGCGCTAGGCTTTGACACCAGCGACCTGAAAGCCACCACGGGCGGCTACCTGGCCGAGGGCGATATGCTGATTACGCCGGAGCTGCTGGCCAGCACGCCCGAGCGCAAGTTTTTGCGCGTAGGTGCCGATGAGCAGTACCGCACTACCAACCTCGTAACGGGCCTGCCCCGCGTGCTCACCGTGAGCTTATCGACTGAGTTTCCGGCTTCCTACGTTACGGCTATTGATGAGGCTATCCGCCGCTACAACGCCGCCGGCCTGCAGCTCACCTTCACCCGCATTACCTCGGGCACGGCCGACCTGCCGGTGAAATATTCTGCTGACCTCGGGCCGGGCGTGCTGGGCCAGTCGGGCGGCTTCCCGAGCGGCGGCAACCCCGCCCCCGGCTTCACGCTGGTGCCTAGCGTGATTGGCAACCAGACTACCAATGCTATCGCCACCATTATGGCGCACGAGATGGGCCACTGCATCGGCTTCCGCCACACCGATTACATGAACCGCGCCTACAGCTGCGGCCGCAAGGGCCAGGGCAACAACGAGGGCACGGCCGGGGTGGGCGCCATCCTGATTCCGGGTACGCCGTCGGCCCCCGACCCTAATTCGTGGATGCTGGCCTGTGTGGGCACCAACGTTGACCGCCCGTTTAATGCGAACGACGTTATTGCGCTCAACTACCTCTACTAGAGGCTACAACCTGTAGCAAAAAGCCCCCGGCCCGCTAAGCAGGCCGGGGGCTTTTTGCTGGCGCCGGGGCTAGTTGGCCAGCAGCACGCGGCGCGTGCGGGCCGGGCCGCCGCCCGTGGCGGGCGTGGCCCGCAGCAGGTACACGCCGGGGCGCAAGCCACTGGTATCAAACGGGTTAAGGGCACCTTCGACCCGGCTGGTGCGCACAAGGCGGCCCAGCGCATCGTAGAGGCCCAGCAGCAGGGCCACCCCCGGCTCGCCGGCCACCTGCAGGGCCTGGCCCACCACCACGGGCACCGGAAACACTAGCAGCTCGCCCCGGCGCACCAGCTGCACCGCTACGGTATCGCTGAAGAAAGTGCGCCCCGTGGTGGTTTGGCCCACTACCCGGTATTGGTTCAGGCCAATGGTAGCGCCGGGGTCGGTGAAGGTGGTGGTGAGCCGGGCAACGGGGCTCAGGGTCTGAATAGTCTGGAAGCCCGCTGGGCCGAGGCGCTGCAGCTGCACGGCTTGCAGCTGATACAGCGTGCCCAGCGACAGCAGCAGCTGGGCCGTATCGGCAATAGGGAAACGCGGCAGGAAAGAGCGGATGTAACAGCGCACGCCGGCCTCGGCCAGGTTGATGGTGGCGCCGCGCTCGGCCAGCTTGCCGCCCAGCACCGGGGCCACGGCAAAATAAGGCCCGGCCTGTTGGGCAGGAGTCACCTGTAGCAGCGTATCGGCCACTAGCCTAAAGGGTTCGGGCGCAGTGGCCCCTAGCCGATATACCTGATACTGCGTGGCGCCCGGCGTAGCGGGCCAGCTTAGCAGCGTGGCATCGGGGCAGATGTAGCCCACGTGCACCGGCAAGGGCCTGGCCAGCGCGAAGGTATCGGACACATACGCCTGGCTGCCAATAACGCAGCGCACCTGGGCCAGCGTGGTCGTGTCGGGCGCGGCCCAGGCAAAGGTGCGCTGCGTGGGGTCAACAGTTGCCCCTAGCAGGCGCCAAGCGGCGCGGCCCACCGGCCGGTATTCGAGCCGGGCGGCCGTGGCCGGGCCGGCGTAGCTCCAGCGCAGCAGCGTGGTTTGGGCCGGCCGCACGTTGCGGAGGGCGCTCGGCACCAGCCACTCGAAGCCGGGCGCCACCACGGCATAGGCCAGGCTGAAAGCCTGCGGGCCGGCAGGCACCGCGTAGCCCCGCACCCGCACCTGATAAGTGCCTGCCGCAGGCAAGGTAATGGTTACCTGCTCTACATTATTCAGGTGGTCGGCCGCGCGCCGCGCCGGGCGGCCCAGCGAGTCCAGGCTTGGGTAGGTGCTCAGCGTCCAGGGCAGCCAGCGGCTGCCCCCAGGCCCCAGCACCTCAAGGTCAAGGTCATTCACCAAGGCCTGGGCAGCGTTGGCGGCGGCTTCGGGGTCGGTCCAGGTCAGCGTCACTTTAACCTGCTGCGTGCCGGCAGGCACGGCCAGGTCAAACAGCTGCTCCTGCCCCTGGGCCACGGCGCCATTGCGGTAGCGCTTTTCCAGCACCGTGCGCACGGCCCCCAAGGCATCGAGCTGCCCGAAGCCGGCTACAAAATCAACCTCCGGCCGGCCCACATCGCGGGCGCTGTTTATAAGCGCTGCCTTCACCAGCGCCGCGGCGGGCAGCGTGCCGGTCTGGTCGCGATAGGCCTGCTGCACCAGCAGCGCCCCGCCCGAGCCCAGCGCCGAAGCATCGGACGAGCCGGCGTCGCCGTAGGCCACCAGCTCGGGCTTCACGCGGCCATCGTAGGCCGGCCCACGCGAGCTAAGCGGCGCCACCTGCCCTAGCGCATCGGTAGCGCCCACGGCCAGCGAGTTTTTCGACATCTTGAATTGGCCAGTGAGGTTGGCCACGCCTGCCAGGCCTTTATAAGGGCCATCGGGGCTGGCTAGGTTGCCGGAGTTGCCGGCCGAAAAAACGTGCAGCAGCGCAGGCAGCTGCCGCGCCTGCTGGTCGTAGCCCAGGGCTTCGAGGCCATAGTAATTTTCGATGCCCGTACCATAGGAGTGGTTTTGCACGCTCACGCTCAGCCGGGTGAGGTCGGCGTTGGCATCGGGCAGCAGGTTGGCGTAGGAGGAGGAGGCAATGCCGGCCTGCCGCGCCGCGCCCTCGCCGGCCGGCCCCGAGTTGCCGCCGCCCGCAATGAGCGTGGCCATAATGCTGGCGTGGGCCGACTCGATGACCGTGCCCGCCGGCGTATTCAGCAGCCGCCCCCGAAAGTCGAGGTCAGTGGGGTCCAGCGGGTTTTCCTTGATGCTCACCACCAGCCCCTGCCCGGTGAGCGCGGGGTAGCGGCGCTGCACGGCCCGCAGGTTGTTCACCGTCAGGTCGGCGCTGTTGAGCAGGCGCTCGTCGTGGGCCGGGCGGTTGGGCACATCCACAAATTCGACCAGCGGCGAAGCGGCTACCGCGGCTAGCTGCGCCGGGCTGGCCAGCCTGATGGTCAGCAGCTTACTCGCGCCAGCGGGGCCCGTCACCTGCATGGCAGGCAGGGCCAGGCCTGCCCACTGGCGAAAGGCCGCCGCGTCGCGCACCTGCACGCGCACCGTTTGGCGGCTGCCGGCGCGGCCCGCGGCCCGCGCCACGCCGGGGGCCAGCTTAGTACCGGCTGCCACCTGCGCCCGCAGCGGCAGGGCTAGCAGCCCAAGGCCCGCCAGCAGCCCTAGCAGCCTAACGGCCAGCAGCTCAGAGTATACCCTTAGCATCAATTTTTGCACTATTAACAGCCTTTCAGTTCCCGGCTCTTCCGGGCTGGCAAGGTACGCAGCACCCCAAAAAAGCCCGGCTGCTCATCCCCTCTTCGGGGCGAGCGGCCGGGCCGTACCAAAGCAGCTGCCAGCCGGCATTATTCGCCCGGCTTGAGCACCACTTTCACGCAGTTATCTTTTTTGTGACGGAAAATGTCGTAGCCGTGGGCGGCCTGGCTCAGGGGCAGGCGGTGCGAAATGATGTCATCAAGCACCACTTCGCCCTTGATAATGTGCTGCAACAGCTTGTCGATGTGCTTGTGGGCCGGCGCCTGGCCACCCACCAGCTTGATGCCCTTATCGAAAAACTGCCCCACCGGGAAGTTATCGTTGGTGGTAGCATACACCCCTAGCACCGATACCACGCCGCCGCGCCGCACGGCACTCATGCAGGCTTCGATAATCTTGGGCGAGCCTTTTTCGAGGTTAATAACGGCCTTGGCACGGTCGAGCAGGTTGCGGTCGGGCTCAAAGCCCACGCAATCGACGCACACGTCGGCCCCGCGCCCCTGGCTCATGTCCCGGATTTGCTTAATCACATCGTTGCCGTCTTCCCACAGGATGGTCTCGCACCGGGTCGTTTCCTTGGCTTTATCGAGGCGATACTGCTGGGTATCAACAATAACGACCCTGGCCGCGCCGCGCAGCCAGGCGCTCTTGGCGCACATAATGCCCACCGGGCCCGCCCCAAAAATAGCAACAAACTCCCCGCCCTTCACCTCGGCCCAGTCGATGC
This sequence comes from Hymenobacter cheonanensis, assembly GCF_030581075.1. GTDB lineage: Bacteria > Bacteroidota > Bacteroidia > Cytophagales > Hymenobacteraceae > Hymenobacter. The sequence goes on along the minus strand of NZ_JAUQSW010000004.1, from coordinate 490,575 downwards.
CCGAATAGCCGGTCGGGAAAATATCCGTCAGAAACAGTACTTGCTCATCGGTCAGAAAATCAGGCACTTTGCGCGGGCCAAAGTCAGCGTAGGGCACGCGCACGTACTCGGCCTGGCCGCCGTCGTAGCCGCCGTAGAGGTCGGTGTAGCCAAAGAGCGCGCCACCTTTCTGGGTCAGCAGGCCGCCTTCGGGGCCGTAGTGCTCGGGGTTGGAGTTTTCGCAGTGGCCGGGCAGCGAGTGGTCGCAGAAAAAGCAGTGGCCGCAGGCAATCGGGAAAGGCACCACCACACGGTCGCCGCGCTTGAGGTTGCCCACGCCCTTGCCCACCTCCTCCACAATACCCATAAACTCGTGGCCGAGCACCATGGGCGTAGTGGGCAGCGAGCCATTATAGATGTGCAGGTCGGAGCCGCAGATGGCCGTGCTCGTGACGCGAATAATGGCGTCGCGCGAGTCTTTCAGCGTGGGGTCGTCAACGGTATCGACACTCACATTGCGGGGGCCGTGAAACACTAATGCTTTCATGGAAAAGGATAAAAGTGGGTGGAAGAACTTGCCTTAGCTAACGGCGCGCCGTGCCAGCGGTTGCGTTAAACCCTACCTTTCCCTTACTATGCAACTTAGTTACAATTAGCTGATTAAGCCCGGCCGGCGGGCCGGCAAGCGCCACCAATAGCCTGTTGCAGGAGGCTCACATTCAGCCACTCCCTCACTTAATTACAATTGATAGATGCTGATGCCCTTGGTTGTGAAGAAGTAAGCTAGCTGGTCGCCCAGCAGCACCTGGCGCACGGTCGTTGCATCGAGGCCGGCAGGCAGCGGCTGGGTGCGCTCCGTGAGCGTATACAGGTGAAAGAAATGGAGCTGGCCGCCACTGATATACGCCAGCTCATCGCCCCGGAACGTAATGAAATCCAGGCCCGTAAAGGGCAATTTCTTGCGGTAATTGCCCAGGTTATCAAACACGAAGATGCCGCTGGTGTGGTCTACCAGGTACACATTGTTCTGATACTGGCGCAGAAAGCGGAAGTCGGGCCGGCTGCGGCCGATGATAAGGTCGAGCGGCGTGCTCTGAACCACGCGCAGGGCCTGGGGGTCAAACTCGCGCAGCGTGAGGGCGCTTTCGTCGAGCAGCCACAGCAGGCCGTCGGGGGCCAGCGTGGCCGTGCGCACCGTGCCATCGATGTAATCGGCCAGCCTGATTTCGCTCAGCGGGGCCAGAAAGCGGTCGAGCAGCAGCACCTGCTGCCGGTCGTCGTAAAAAACCAGCAGGCTATTCTGGTTCCAGGCCTCTATTACCGCCACGTGGCCGGGCTGGGCCGGCGAGTAAGTGTTGAGCGGCTGGCCATCGCGGGTTAGCTGGCGCAGGTTATTGTCCTGGTCGGCCAGGTAGAGCGTGCCCCGGCGGTCGAGTGAGGCCGCGCCGGTATTGGGCAGCGCCAGGGTTTTTGCCAGCGTCCAGGCGCCGGCGGCAGGCGCTGGCCCATTCAGGCTGGCTGTTTTCTCGGCCGGGGCGGCTTCTACCGGCGCTACGCGCGCGGCGGGCGCCACTGAGGCCGCGCTGGGCACGGTGTTCTGGGCCAAGGCAATGGCCGGCGCCACAAGCACGGCTAGCGCGCTACTTCTCAAACTCGCGCAAAACCAGCTCGCTGCCATCATACACACCGTAGGAACAATAATTGACCCATTCGCCTAGGTTGACATAGCGGCTGCCGGGTGCCACGGCCACATCGAGCGGCAGGTGGCGGTGGCCAAACACGTAGTAGTCGTGGTGCTGGCGCTTTTCCAGCTCGCGGCAGTACACCAGCAGCCATTCGTCTTCGCCAAAGTACGTAGCATCGGCGGCACCGTTTTGCAGGCGCGAGCGGCGGCTCCAGCGGTTGGCAATGCCGATGCCCAGGTTGGGGTGCAGGCGGGCAAACAGCCACTGCGTGAAGCGCGAGTTAAACACGGGCTTCATCAGGCGCTTGTAGGCAAAGTCGCCCGGCCCCAGCCCGTCGCCGTGGCCGATGTGAAAGAGCTTGTCGCCCATGCGCTGGCTCACCGGGTTGCGCAGGATGGGAATGCCCATTTCTTGGGTGAAGTAGCCAAACATCCACATATCGTGGTTGCCGGTGAAAAGCGTGATGGGCAACCCCGCGTCGGTCAGCTCGGCCAGCTTGCCCTGCAGGCGGCTAAACCCACGCGGAATAGCGTGCTTGTACTCAAACCAGAAGTCGAAGACATCGCCCAGCAGATAGATGGCGGCGGCATCCCGGGCGGCCATGTCGAGCCAGCGCACAATGCGGCGCTCGCGCTCGCGCGAGGTTTCGGCATCGGGCACGCCTAGGTGAAAATCGGAGGCGAGGTACACGCGCTGGCCCGGCGCCAGGGCTAGCGGCGGCAGCTCAGGCAGCAGTTTAGGCGTCATCTTCCAATAAAAACAAGCTGAGGCGGCGCGGGCCGTGGGCGCCCAGCACGAGGGTTTTCTCAATGTCGGCCGTGCGGCTAGGGCCGGTGGTGAGCGAAAGCATAGAGGGTAAGTGGTCGCCGTAGCGGGCCTGCACCAGGCGTAGCGCATCGCCTATTTCGGCCACCACTTGGCTGGGGCGGGCCAGCACAACGTGTTGGTCGGGGTAGATGCTGAGCCGCCGCCCGCTGGCCGTGGCCGGCGCTACTACCAGGCTGCCCGTGCGCGCCACCAGGGCCTCACACGAGGTGAGCCCCACGGCGGCCTGCGCCCGGAAATCAGCCTCCGTAGCCTGAAAAGGCACTTGGGCAGCTTGCAGGTGCGCCTGCATGGCGGGCTCCCACACATAAAACTGCTGGCCGCCGGGCAGGCGCTCAGCTAGCCAGGCCCGCAGCTCGGAGCCTAGCTGCGCGTGGTTTTCACAGTAAAAAAACTCGCCCCCGATGCGCCGGAAGTTTTCGGCAAACAGCGCGGCCAAGTCGGCGGGCGGCAGCAGCGGATGCACCGGCGCGGCCCAATCGGGCACGGGCGGCGCCGGGGCGGGCCCGGCCGCCAGCGCCGTGCGGATGCGGCCCAGCAATTTATCGCGAGGTGAAAGCATGTGGCAAAGGTAGCGGACATAAAAAAGGCCAGCCTCGCGGCTGGCCTTTTTAGCTGCCAGGGGCTAGGCCCCTCGGCAAGGTGTTAAACCGTTTCGGTTTCGGGCTGGCCGGGCAGGTGCAGCGCCGGCAGGTCGCTGGTGGGCTCCTCGGGGTGCTCGGCGTGGCGCTCGCTGGCGGTTTCCGAGCGGTCGGTGCCGGCCATGTGCGCCTGGTAGTTGGTTTGGCCACCAAAGGGGCGTTTGCCTACGAGGCGCTCCAGGTCGTCTTGCAGCAGCACCTCCTTCTCCAGCAACTCTTTGGCGATTACCTCCAGCTCGTGGCGGCGCTCGGTCAGCAGCTCCTTGGTGCGGGTGTAGGCCTGGTCGATGATGGTACGAACTTCTTCGTCAATCATCTGCGACGTAGCTTCCGAATAGGGCTTCGAGAAACCGTACTCATTCTGACCTTTCGAATCATAGAATGACACGTTGCCGAGCTTGGTATTCATGCCGTACATCGTCACGATGCTGTAAGCCATCTTGGTGATGCGCTCCAAATCGCTAAGGGCGCCAGTCGATATTTTGCCGAACACCAGCTCTTCGGCGGCGCGGCCACCCAGGGCCATGCACATTTCATCAATCAGCTGCTCAGTATTGTACAAGAACTGCTCCTTGGGCAAATACTGGGCGTAGCCGAGCGCAGCTACCCCACGCGGCACGATGGATACCTTCACCAGCGGGTCGGTGTGCTCCAGAAACCAGCCGGCGATGGCGTGGCCGGCTTCGTGGTAGGCCACGATGCGCTTCTCGCCGGGGCTGATAATCTTGTTCTTCTTCTCCAGGCCGCCGATTACGCGGTCGATAGCGTCGGTGAAATCCTGGTTGGTAATGAACTTCTTGTCGCGGCGGGCGGCAATAAGGGCAGCCTCGTTGCAGACGTTGGCGATTTCGGCGCCCGCAAAGCCCGGCGTTTGGGCCGACAGCTTTTTGGCATCCACGTCGGGGCCTAGCGTCAGGGGCTTGAGGTGCACCTGAAAAATCTGAGTGCGGCCGTTGATGTCGGGCTTGTCGATGCTAATCTGACGGTCGAAACGACCGGGGCGCAGCAGGGCCGAGTCGAGGGTGTCGGGCCGGTTGGTAGCGGCCAGGATGATAACGCCCGAATCGGTGCCGAAGCCATCCATCTCCACCAGCAGCGAGTTCAGGGTGTTTTCGCGCTCGTCGTTGCCGCCGGGCATCGAGCCTTTGCTGCGCGAGCGGCCCACGGCGTCAATCTCATCAATGAAGATGATACAAGGGGCTTTGGCTTTGGCTTGCTTGAACAAATCGCGCACGCGGGCCGCGCCTACCCCCACAAACATCTCCACGAAGTCGGAGCCCGAGAGCGAGAAGAACGGCACGTCGGCCTCGCCGGCTACGGCCTTGGCCAGCAAAGTTTTGCCGGTGCCGGGAGGGCCTACCAGCAGCGCGCCCTTGGGAATTTTACCGCCCAGAATGGTGAATTTGCTAGGGTTCTTTAAGAACTCCACAATCTCTTGTACCTCTTCCTTGGCTTCTTCCAGGCCGGCTACGTCCTTGAACGTAATCTTTACTTTATCACCGCCTTCGAAGAGGGCCGCGCGGCTTTTACCGATGTTGAAAATCTGGCCGCCGGGGCCGCCCGCGCTGCTCATGCGGCGCATGAGAAACACGAACAGGATGATGCTCAGGATAATCAGGCCGTAGCTGCTGATTATTTCGCCCAGCGTAACGCGGTCTACCGGCTCTAGCTGCAGGCGTTGCTCGCGGGGCTTGTTAGCCTGCAGCTTATCCAGCTGCTCCTGAAAGTATTTGGCGTCGAAGATAGGGAAATAGTACTGCGCGCCGTGGTCGGCAAACGGGCCGCGGCGGGCGGCCAGGTCGCGGGCATACTCGGGCTTTTGCAGGGCAGCCGCCGTCAGGCCTACTTCTACCGTGCGGGTGCTGTTTACCAGCGACACGTCGTGCACGTCGCCAGCAGCCAGCATCTGCTCAAATTTTTGCTGATTAATTTTAATGGCACTATCCTGCTTTTGAAACCAGAACATACCGATGAATAGCACCAGCAGCCCCGCCATTACCCACATCTGCACTCCCGGCCGGGGCGTGGGATTGGGCAGCGTCGGCTTGCGGCGTTTGGTGGGCGTCGTATCAGACATAAAAAATTGACTTAATTGTAATGGACTCAAGTGCAACCGCGCCGGGATAGCGTTGTTGCCAATGCTTACCCCAGACGCAGCCAGCAGCCCGATACTTTAACGCTGGGCCACGTCAGCGGTGTCTTCGATGTACGTAATGTCAGCATCGCCCCACAGCTCCTCCAGCGCGTAAAACTGCCGGCGGTCGCGCAGGAACACGTGCACGACTACGTCCACATAATCCAACAGTACCCACTCGCGATTAGTGCGGCCTTCGCTCTGCCAGGGCGCCTGGCCGGTCACTTTTTCTACTTCTTCTTCTACCGAACGAGCCAGGGCATCGAGCTGGGTATCGGACGAGGCCGAGCAGATGATAAAATAATCGGCCACGGCGTTTTTCAACTCTTTCAAGTTCATCACCACAATGTCCTGTCCTTTGCGGTCTTGGAGGCCGCGCACGGCTACTTCTGCCAATGTGTCCGAATCCTGTCGAACCAAGGTGCTCTTCATAGAGTAAGTTTACGTTGTTTACTAGCTAATATACGACTGCTAACCCCCGTGGTCATCAGCCCAACTACCTTATTTACCGGCCGGCAGCTCATTTGGCTGCCCGCCTGTGCTTCTACTAACTCGGAAGCCCAGCAACTGTTGCGCGAAAACCGCGCCAGCGAAGGGTGTACCGTCATAACGGACGACCAGTTTGCCGGCCGCGGCCAGCGCGGCAACCAGTGGCTGGCCGCGCCGGGCGAAAACCTGACGCTATCCATCGTGTGGCTACCCACTTTTTTGGAGGCCGGCCAGCAGTTTCTGCTGAGCCAGGCCGTGGCGCTGGGCGTGCACGACTGGGCCGCCGCGCTGCTGCACCCCTCGGATAAGCTCCGGCTGAAGTGGCCCAACGACCTGTATTTTGGGTCGCAGAAGTTTGGGGGAATTCTTATCGAGAACAGCCTGAGCGGGGCAAAAATTCAGTCCAGCGTGGTGGGCATTGGCTTAAATGTGAACCAGCGGCACTTTGCCGTGCCCACCGCTACCTCGCTAGGGGTGCTCACGGGGCGCTACTTTCAGCGCGAGGCCCTGGCCGCCCGCCTGCTCGAATGCCTGGAAAAGCGCTACCTGCAGCTGCGCGCCGGCCAGGTAGGCGAGCTGCGGCGCGCCTACCTGGCCGCCCTCTACCGCTACCAGGAGTGGCACGACTACGAGGTAGCCGGCCGCCGCCGCCGCGGCCAGATAGTAGGCGTGGAGCCCGACGGCCGCCTGGCCGTTCAGCTCGACGGCGACGAGGTGCAGCGATTTGGCCTGCAAGAGATTAAGTACCTAGCCGAAAGCTGAGGCCGGGCCAGGCCACCCCCTTCGGCACCCGCAGATATTAGGCGCCGACCAAGCGGTGCAGCCAGGCGTGCGCCGATTCGATATCGTGAAAAGTATCGATGACCAGCTGCTGATTGGGACGGTTTTTCAGGTGGTGCACAATGCTCAGCACCCGGTTGACATCGGCCAGGGCACGCACGTTGCGGGGCAACACCCAGGCTACTGCCTCCAGGCTGCTGGCAAGCAGGGTGTGGTAGTACTCGTGGCCTATCCAGTGCACGGCCTCGGCCCAGGTATCCAGGTCATGGCTGCCATCGACCAGCATTTTGGTGCTTTGAGTGCGGTGGATGGCCTGCACGATATGCTGGCAGCACGCCTCCTTTTCCGGCCCACTGTGCTTGCCCTGCCAGTCTATCAGCAGGCACCGCTGCGCGGCGTCGGCATAAATGGTCAATCCATTGGCGGCGTATATAGTATCCATAAGCGTAGATTTGTGACTCATTTTCAAGGCCTACTGCTGTTTCGAAAGTACGAAGAACAGGCTTTAAAAGACGCCCTCGCCAGCCTGCTCAGATGGCAGGGCATTTTTCGGCCGCGGGGCGCGGGTAGTACCTTCGCTTTATGGTGCGCCGCAGGTTGTTTCGCATACTACTCGGGCTAACCCTGGTGCTGGGCCTGGCGTTGGCCGCCGACCGCCTGTGGCCGCTGCCGCCCGCGCCGCAGTACTCGCCCCTGGTGCTGGCCGCCGATGGCACCGTGCTGCACGCCTACCTCAACCCCACCCAGAAATGGCGGATGAAAACCGAGCTGGCGGAGATTACGCCCGCGCTGCAAACGGCCATTATTGAGAAGGAAGACCGGTATTTTCGCTACCATTTTGGCGTAAATCCGCTGGCCATTGTGCAGGCGGCGGGGCGCAACCTGCTGGGCCACGGGCGCACCACCGGGGCGAGCACCATTACCATGCAGGTGGCGAGGCTGCTGGAGCCCAAAGAGCGCACCGTGGGCAGCAAACTGCGCGAAATGCTGCGCGCCGTGCAGCTGGAGGCGCATTTGAGCAAGGCCGAGATTTTACAGCTTTACCTCAACCTGGTGCCCTACGGCTCGAACATTGAGGGCGTGAAGTCGGCGGCGCTGCTCTATTTCCAGCAGCCGCCCGACTACCTGTCTTTGGCCCAAACGGTAACCCTGGCCATTATTCCGAACCGGCCGGGCGGGCTGGTTTTGGGCAGGAATAACCCGCAGATTTTGCAGGAGCGCAACCGCTGGCTGCGGTATTTCGGGCGCCAAAAGCTGTTTCCGGCCCAGGACGTTGCCGACGCCCTGCTGGAGCCGCTGGCGGCCCAGCGCCACCCCGCCCCTACCCTGGCGCCGCACCTGGCGCGGCGGCTGGTGCTGGCCAGCCCCGGCCAGGCCCTCATTCGTAGCACGTTGCGCCCGGCTACCCAGGCCAGGGCCGAGGACCTGGCCCGCAACTACGTGCGCCGGCTAGCCACGCTGGGCATCTCGCAAGCCGCCGTATTGGTGGTGAACAACCAGACCCACGCCGTGGAGGCCTACGTAGGCTCGGTCGATTTTCAGAACCCGGGCGCGCAGGGCCAGGTCGATGGCGTGCGGGCGGTGCGCTCGCCGGGCTCCACGCTTAAGCCGCTGCTCTATGGGCTAGCCTTCGACCAAGGCCTCGTGACGCCCAAGACGGTGCTGCCCGACGTGCCCACCAATTTTCAGGGCTTCCGGCCCGAGAATTTTGACAAGCACTGCCAGGGCGAGGTGACGATGGAGCGGGCGCTCACGTATTCGCTCAACATCCCGGCCGTGCGGGTGCTGTCGGAAGTGGGGGTCGCGCACTTCGCCAGCACGCTGCGGCAGGGAGGCTTTCGGCAGGTGGCGCGCGATGCGCCCAGGCTGGGCCTGAGCACCGTTTTAGGCGGCTGCGGCGCCACGCTGGAAGAATTGACGGGCCTGTATAGCGCGCTGGCGAATGCTGGCCGCTATGCTCCGCTAGCGCTTACCCCTCCCACTGGGCCAGGGGCAACCAAGCCGCTTCTTTCGCCCGGCGCGGCCTACCTGCTCACCGATATTCTGGCCCAGCGCACCCGGCCCGACCTGCCCATAGATGCGGCCGCTAGCCGCCACCTGCCGCGCATAGCCTGGAAAACCGGCACCAGCTACGGCCGCCGCGATGCCTGGAGCATCGGCTACAACCGCCAGTACACCATTGGGGTGTGGCTGGGCAACTTCAATGGGCAGGGCAGCCCCGCGCTCACCGGGGCCGAGGTGGCCTCGCCCCTGCTCTTCGACTTATTTAATGCCCTGGCCTACAATGGCCGGGCCGAGTGGTTTGCGCCGCCGGCCAGCCTCGATTTTCGGCTGGTGTGCGCCGAAACCGGCCTGGTACCCGGCGAGCATTGCCCCAACCAGCTGCTCGACTACTACCTGCCCGGCGCCTCGGGCGGCCAGCGCTGCCAGCACGTGCAGGAGGTGCTGCTTTCGGCCGATGGCCAGGTGAGCTACTGCCGTGCCTGCGCGCCGGCCAGCGGCTACCGGCGCGCGCTGTTCCCCAACCTGCGGCCCGAAGTGCTGGCCTTTCGCGAAAGCCAGGGCCTGCCCGCGCGCCGCCTGCCGCCCCACAACCCCGCCTGCCGCCTCGTGCACGGTGCCGAGGCTAGCGGAGCCGCCGGCCCCGAGGCCGCCCCGCTGCTGGCCATCACCTCGCCCGCCGCCCACGCCGAGTACGTGCTCGATGCCACCGAAAAGCAGCAGCTACTGCTGGCCTGCGCGGCGGCGGGCGAGGTGCGCCAGGTGTATTGGTACGTGAATGACCAGTTTCTGAAAGCGGCGCCGGCCACGGCCAGGGTCTTTTTCCGGCCGCCGCCGGGCGAGGTCAAAATATCGTGCGCCGACGACCACGGCCGCACCGTGGAGGTACGCGTGCTGGTGCGGCAGCTGTAGCCCTAGCCGTTGGCCAGCGCCGTTTCGCCATCCAACACCGGCGCCATATCCTGCTCCTCGGCCTCGGTGAACAGCCGCGAGCGGATGAGAAACCGCACCCCTAGCGGAATTTCGAGCGAGAAGCTGGCGCCCCGGCCCTTCACCACATCTACCGTGAGCTGGGTGTGTTTCCAGTATTCAAACTGACTGGCACTCATGAAGAAATCGCAGCCGTGAATCTGACCTAGCCACACGTCGTTGGCCCCCACCCGAAACTCGCCCTTGGCAAAGCACATGGGCGACGAGCCGTCGCAGCAACCGCCACTCTGGTGAAACATAAGCGGGCCGTGCTCGTCGCGGAGCAGGTCAATAGTAGCATCGGCGGCGGTGGTGCTGAGTACGCGGGCAGTGGGCATGAGGTGGGAACTAGCTAATTGATTTCAAAATATACAAGCACGTCATGCTGAACGCAGTGAAGCATCTCGCTCGCGCCGCTAGGGTCACTTTCCTAACGATTCGAGCGAGATGCTTCACGTTGTTCAGCATGACGTACTTAGTTGGTATGCTGGAAGCTAACTGCTAAAAGAAGCCCAGCGCCTTCTCGCTGTAAGAAATCAGCATATTCTTGTTCTGGCGGTAGTGAGCCAGCATCATTTTGTGGTTTTCGCGGCCGAAGCCCGAGGCCTTGTAGCCGCCGAAGGGCGCGCCGGCCGGGTAGTCGTGGTAGCAGTTCACCCACACGCGGCCGGCCTGGATGGCGCGCGGCACCTGGTACAGCTCGTGCGCATCGCGGGTCCATACGCCGGCGCCGAGGCCGTAGAGCGTGTCGTTGGCAATTTCGATGGCTTCCTCCACGGTTTTGAAGGTTGTAACGGACACTACCGGCCCGAAAATCTCCTCCTGGAAAATGCGCATCTTGTTGTGCCCCCGGAACATGGTGGGCTGAATGTAGTAGCCCTCCCCTAGCGCGCCGTCGGCTTGCGAATAGGCCTCGCCGCCCACGAGTACCTCGGCGCCTTCGGCCTTGCCGATTTCGAGGTAGCTCAGGATTTTCTCGTACTGGTCGTTGCTGGCCTGGGCGCCCATCATGGTTTCCATGTCGAGCGGGTTGCCGAGCCTGATGGCCTTCACGCGGGCAATGACGCGGGCAATAAACTCATCATAAATGTCTTCCTGAATGAGCATCCGCGAGGGGCAGGTGCAGATTTCGCCCTGGTTCAAGGCAAACATCACCGCGCCTTCGATGGCCTTGTCGAGGAAGTCGTCGTCGGCATCCATTACGCTCTTGAAGAACACGTTGGGCGACTTGCCACCCAGCTCCATCGTCACTGGAATGAGGTTTTCGGCGGCGTACTGCATAATGAGGCGGCCCGTGGTCGTTTCGCCCGTGAAGCTCGCCTTGGCGATGCGCGGCGACGAGGCCAGCGGCTTGCCGGCTTCGAGGCCGAAGCCGTTTACCACATTCACCACGCCGGCCGGAATGAGGTCTTCGAGCAGCTCCATCAGCACCATAATGCTGGCCGGGGTTTGCTCGGCGGGCTTCATTACTACGGTGCAGCCGGCGGCCATGGCGGGGGCCAGCTTCCAGGTAGCCATGAGGAGCGGGAAGTTCCAGGGAATAATCTGGCCGATGACCCCTAGCGGCTCGTCGATATTGAGCGACAGCGTGGTGGCGTTCAGCTCGGTAGCGCTGCCTTCCTCGGCCCGAATCACGCTGGCGAAGTAGCGGAAGTGGTCGACCACCAGCGGCAGGTCAGCGTAAGTGGTTTCGCGGATGGCCTTGCCGTTTTCGACGCACTCCACGGCGGCCAGCATGGGCAGGTTTTCCTCGATGCGGTTGGCAATTTTGTTGAGGATATTACTGCGCTCGGTGGCCGAGGTCTTGCTCCAGGTTTTGAAGGCAGCGTGGGCCGCGTCGAGTGCCAGGTCGATGTCCTCCTTGCTGGAACGGGCTACTTTGGTGAAATTCTTGCCGTCGATGGGCGACGGGTTGTCAAAATACTGGCCCTTGACCGGGGCTACCCATTTGCCACCGATGAAGTTGTCGTAGTGCGACTTAAACTGGGGGCGGGCCACTATTGTGGTCGGCGCTTCGAGCGTTTCTGCCATGATAAAAAGAAAAATTTAGCTAGGTGGGAGAACACGACAAAGGTGGCTTTTTAGTAAGCTGACCGGGTTGTGGTATTGTCGCAAAAAATGCCGAAATTGTCGCAACTTGCGTTAGTAAGTCCTCACTCAGCTCCTCATGCCCACCCGCGTTCACTTGCCCGCCGCCGTGCCCCCGCTGGCGCTAAACCGGCTGCATTCGCTGGTTGAAAACCGCACGGTTTTCGCCCTCGACGCCTTTGAGCTGAATATTTTTGAAACGCACCAAGCCGCCCTACGCGTGCCGCTACGTCTGGAAGGGCTAGCCCTCACCACCATGCTGCGGGGCAAAAAGGTGATGCACCTGCCCGACCGCCCGGCCTTCGACTACCTGCCCGGCGAAACAGTGGTAGTGGGCGAGGATGAGCTGATGGAAATCGACTTTCCGGAGGCTTGTTTGTGCCAGCCCACGCAGTGCCTGGCCGTGGCTATCGCCCCCGATACTATTCGCCAAACCGTTGACTTACTGAACGAACGCTACCCCCGCGCCGAAACCCACGCGCCCTGGGCGCTGGCCGGCCCCGAGTACGCCCACCTCACCAACACGCCCGAGCTAACGGGCACCCTGGAGCGCCTGGTGGCCGTATCGCGCACCACCGACGCGGCCAAGGATGTGCTGGCTGGCTTCACCCTGCAAGAGCTGCTGGTGCGCCTCATGCAAACCCAGGCCAGGGAGCTGATTTTCAATGACTACGCCCGCCACCTTACCACGCACCGCTTCGCGGCGGTGGTGCACTACATCAAGGAGCACCTAGCCGATAACCTATCGGTAGACAAGCTGAGCGCGCTGGCCTGCATGAGCAAAGCCACGTTCTTTCGGGTATTCAAGCGCGAGTTTGGGCTGACGCCGGTCGAGTACATTGTGCGCGAGCGGCTAGCCGAGGCCAAGCGCCTGCTGCGCCAGCCGCTAGCCAGCGTGGCCGAGGTGTGCCTGCGGGCGGGCTTCAATAATCTCTCCTACTTCCAAGCCTTATTCAAAAAGCACGAGGGCCTGACACCGGGCGCGTATAAGAAGCTGGCTCAATAGCTTATCCGAATAATTTCCACGGTTTCGGGCTGATTGCCGAGCGGCAGCACGACCCGACTGCCCACCTTCGCCCCGATAAGCACCCTGGCCAGCGGGGCCACGAAGGCTAGCTTGCCGGCCGCCACATCGGCCTCATCCACCCCCACCAGCGTAAACGTGCGCTCGGCACCGGCCCGGCTGCCGCCCACCGTGCGCAGCGCTATGGTGGCCCCAAAGCGCACTTCCTGCGGCGGCTGCGCGGCGGGGTCAATGACTTTGGCGCTAGCCAGGCGCTCGGTCAGCAGGGCCAGCCGGCCATTTAGCAACGAAAGGCGGTGGCTGCGGTCAAGGTCGAGGCCCGAATGGTCGGCTTCGGCCTGGCTGCGCTCGGCTTCGAGGGCGGCTAGCTCGGTGCGCAGCTGGGCTAGCCCACTGGGGGTCACGTAGTTGGGGGTGCCGGGCGGCAGGGCCGCGCGCGGGGGCACCAGGGGCGGCGTTTGGGCATCGTCTTCCTTTACAAATCCTCGGCTCATGGGGGGCAAACGCAGGCCGGGCCGGCAGGTTGTGCCTGGGTTTTGCAACCCTTCGGGTACTTCAGTGGTTAACCCAGGCTATTTCGCCGCTACCATTATCCCGATTCGTTCGCGCTATTCCTGATGCCTGAGTTACTAGCTCCTCCAGCTGCCCCCACTACCCACCGCCTCGATAATGCCCTGGTCTGGCTCATGGCCCTCACCTGCGGGTTGGTGGTGGCCAATATCTACTACAACCAACCCCTGCTGGCCGCCATCGGCCGCACGTTTCACGTCCGCGACAGCCAAGCCAGCCTCATCGCCACTGCCACGCAGGTGGGCTACACGCTGGGTATGCTGCTGATAGTGCCGCTCGGCGATATGCTGGAGCGCAAGCGCCTCATGCTCTGGATGCTGCTGGGCGCGGCCGTGTGCCTGGGCGGGGCCGCGCTGGCGCCCACCTTTGCGCTGCTGGCGGGGGCTAGCGTGCTCATCGGCATCTGCTCGGCGGTGCCGCAGCTGCTGCTGCCGATGGCCGCGCACCTCGCCCCCGAGGCCGACCGCGGCCGCATTGTGGGCCGCATTATGAGCGGGCTGCTCATCGGTATTCTGCTCTCGCGCACGGCCAGCGGCTACGTGGGCGCCCACCTGGGCTGGCGCGTAGTATTTGAAGGGGCGGCTGCCCTGATGCTGGCGCTGGCCGCGCTGCTGGCCTGGCGCCTGCCCCAGGACCGGCCCACCTTCACGGGCACTTACGCCTCGCTGATGCAATCGCTGGGCACGCTGGTGCGCGAGCTGCCGCCGCTGCGCCGCTCGGCGCTGGTGGGGGCCAGTATTTTCGCGGCCTTCAGCGTGTTCTGGACTACGCTGGCGTTCTACCTCGAAAGCCCGGCTTACCACTATGGCAGCGATGTAGCGGGATTTTTTGGGCTGATTGGAGCCGTGGGCGCGCTGGCCGCCCCGCTGGCCGGCAGCTTGGCCGATAAGCGCGGGCCACGCTACGCCATCACGGCGGGCATTGGGCTGGCGCTGGCTTCCTTCGTGCTGCTGGGGCTGGCCGGCGGCTGGCTGGCGGGGCTGGTCATCGGCGTTATTCTGCTTGATGTGGGCGTGCAATCGGCCCACATCTCCAACCAGACGCTCGTATTTTCGCTGCGCCCCGAGGCTCGCAGCCGCCTCAATACCGTGTACATGACGGGCTACTTCACGGGCGGCTCGCTGGGCTCTGTGATGGGCGGGCTGGCCTGGACGCACTTTGGCTGGCCGGGCGTGTGCGCCGTGGGCGGCGCGTTTGTGGCCCTGGCCCTGGCAGTGCACCGCAGCTACGGCCGCCAGCCGGTGGCTGCTGCACGCTAGGCCCGCTCGGGGCCGGCACCCGCCTACCGAGCCACGCACTCTACCTTACAATAAGCCCTCCATTCAACATGGCTACTACTTCACTGCCAGACACTAAGCTCCTTACTTTTCTTTCCGAACCCAAACAGCCGGTAACGCCCCCGCCCTTCACCAAAGCCGAGATATTGGCCTTTCCCGAAGTGAAAGCCTGGCTGGCCAGGGGCTATGACCTCGACACGTTTGAGAACAAGCTTTCGCCTAAAGATGCGCACCAGATTATCCTGCTGGTGGTGCTGGCGCGGCGCCCCGAGCCGGGCGCGTAGGCCCACTTATTGAGCGGTGGCGCCGGCGCTATGCGGCTTGCTCTTCCAGCAGCGCGTGCACCGGCACGTGGTGCACGTAGTCGAAAATCCGGTCTAGCAGCGAAGTTGACAGCTTGGGCAGCAGGGGGAGCAGGAAATCGGGCGACGCGGTATCGACGTGGCCTAGCAGGGCGGCCAGGTCGGTGAGGTGGCGCGTGGCCCGGAAGCCCATGCGCCACTCGGCAAAGCGCCGGGTGGCCAGCGGCCCCGCCAGCAGCACCACACAGGCCGTGTGGCGCGCATCCTGGCTGATGCGCTGGTACACGGCTTCCACCTCGGCCTGTGCCCCTTCCAGCACCTGCAAAAAGCGTCCGCCGGGCGAGTACAGCAGCAAGCCCGTGAGGTTTCGCTGCGCATTAAAGCCCCGCGAGTGGCGCAGCAGCTCCAGCAAATCGCGGTCTGTAAACGACTGCGTGGCGCGGCTTTCGTAAATGAGGTGGTAGAGGGACATAGGGCAAAAAGCAAAGTCGCCGGCGAAGATAACGCGGCGCGGCAGCGAATGAAGCGCCCGGCGTTAATCAGCGCTTATTTAT
This sequence comes from Hymenobacter cheonanensis, assembly GCF_030581075.1. GTDB lineage: Bacteria > Bacteroidota > Bacteroidia > Cytophagales > Hymenobacteraceae > Hymenobacter. The sequence continues at coordinate 475,257 of NZ_JAUQSW010000004.1, read as the reverse complement.
AAAAAACTGACCTGAAGACGCTCCCGCCCGCGTTACCCGGCAACTTCACCCCGGCAGGATGCGGGCAGGCAAGCAGCCCGCTCCCGGCCGCAAGTCATCCTTCTGCTTTTCAGAAGCATACACAAGCTACCGGCTATCCGCCCGGCTTACATCAACCGCGCCAGGCAGGTTTGCAGGCTCGTGCGCCAGTGCGGAATGGCCACCCCCAGCGCCTGCTTCACCTTGCTTTTATCCAGTACGGAGTAGGCCGGGCGGGAAGCTTTGGTGGGGTACTCGGCGGTGCGGATGGGCACGGCTTTCACCGGCAGGTGGGCCAGCTCGAAAATGGCCGTGGCAAAGTCGTACCACGAGGTCAGGCCCTCATTGCTGTAGTGGTAGAGGCCGTAGGCCGAGCTTTCGCTCTCGATAATGTGCAGAATGCAGCCGGCCAGGTCGATGGCGTAGCAGGGCGTGCCCACCTGGTCCCAGATAATGCGCAGCTCGTCGCGCTCGCGGCCCAGCTTGAGCATGGTTTTCACGAAGTTGCCCGCAAACTCGGAGTACAGCCAGCTGGTGCGCAAGATGAAATAGCGAGGCGCCAGGGCCGGAATTACCTGCTCGCCCTCCAGCTTGGTGAGGCCATACACGCTGATGGGCGCGGCCTCGTCGGTTTCCACCAGCGGCTGGTTGCCGGTGCCGGCAAACACAAAGTCGGTCGAAATCTGGATGAGCGTGGCGTTGAATTCGCCGCAGAGCCGGGCCAGATTCTCGGCGCCGTCGCGGTTTACACGGCGGGCCAGGGCCAACTCGTCCTCGGCCTTGTCGACGGCCGTGTAGGCGGCGCAGTTGATGGCGTAGGCCGGGCGGTGCTGCTCAAACAGCGCGCGCAGGCCGCCAGGGTCCAGGATATTAGCCTGGGCTTCGGGCGGAAAAACCAGTCCGCTCAGTCCTTTTTCCTGCGCCACGTGCGCCAGGCACTGCCCTAGTTGGCCCGAGGCCCCAAATACCAGCGTTGTCTGCATTAAAAATAGTAGCCCACAGCGAGCCGCGTTGTTCGGGCCGCAAGGTAAGGCTAGCCGGGCAGCGCAGGCGGCCCGGGCGGGCGCTTGTTCTTGATGGGCTCGAAGCGGCGCTCGCGGGGCTGCTTCTCGCTCAAGTACTTCCAATAGCGCTTCGGAATGTGGCGCTGGTGCAGCTTGAGGTTTTTACGCTCCGGAATGTTGACGTGGTCGAAGTATGCCTGCCACAGGATTTTGAAGAGCGGCTCGCGCTCGTCGAGCACCGTGGCCGACACCTCGCCCCGGCGGGGGCTAGCCCCCCCGCTGGCTTCAAACTCCACGATGGTGGTGTGGGTGAGGTCATAGTACAGGCCGTAGTGGCGGCGGCGGTCAAAAATCAGCCAGCGCTGGTCGGCGTAGCGCTTGGTGAAGTGGCTGGCGATGAGCGGCAAGGTGTCAAAATCGGGCTCGATGGTGGCGTGAAACAGCCCGTCGTGCGCCTTCTCGAAGCGCACGAAGGCCTCCATACGGTGCTTTTCGCGAAAGAGCTGCTGGGCCAGGCGCTGGCAGCGGCGCACGGTGGCATCGGCGTAGTTTTCCGAGATGTCGCGGCCCGTGCGCAGGGCCAGGTCGGCGTAGCGAAAAATGAGCAGCTCGCGCTCCGCATCCTCGCTCAAAAACACGTGGTAGAGGCGCGCCCGGGCCGGCTCGGGCATAAAGCGCAGCAGGCCATCCCAGGTGCGGGTGGCCAGGGCCTCGTCGGTGTCGATGGCCACGGTTTGGGCAAACAAGCCCCCTTGTGCGGTGCCTGCGGGCTGAATGCTATTGGGGGCCGAGCGGCGGTCGTAGATGCGAAACAGCACCGTGAGCAGGCCTTCGAAACTACCGTCGTAGGTATAGTCGGCGGGTGGGTTGTGCAGCTCGGGCGCGGGCGGGCGGGCGGCTACCGGGCCCACGGCCGTGCTGGCCGCCGGGCGGCGAAGAGGAGTAAGTCGGCTCACGCGAATAGGCTGTTAATCAGGCGCTAGCCGGCAAAGGCTGGGCTAAGAATTTTAAAAGCAGGTCGTTCACTGCCGCCGCTTCTTCGAGCTGCACCCAGTGGGTAGCGTGCGGGAAGTAGTGCAATTGGCCGTGCGCGCACTCGCGCAGGCTGAGCCGGGCTAGCCGGGCATCCAGAAAAGCATCGTGCCGGCCCCAGATAATCTGCACCGCCCCCCGAATGCGCGGCCACGGCCCCGCAGCAGGCAGCCGCAGCGCCCGGTACCAGTTGAGCATAGCCGTGAGCGCGCCGGGCTGCGCCCAGGCCACCTTGTAGCGCGCCACCTCGGCGGCGCTGAAGGTGCCAGGCCGGCTGGTGCCCCGCAGCGCTTGCTCGCCAAAGCGCCAGTTGCGCCGCCGCGCCAGGCGCTCGGGCAGCCCCGGCAGCTGGAAAAAGGCGATGTACCAACTGCGCGCCAGCTGGCCCGGCACCCGCCAGAGATTGGGCAGCACCACGGCCGGGTGCGGTACATTGATGATGGTGGTGCACGCCACCCGGCTAGGGTAATGCGCAGCTAGGTACCACGCCACAATACCGCCCCAGTCGTGGCCAATGATGCTGGCTTGCGCCACGCCCGCCGCATCGAGCAGGCCTATAACGTCGGCCGCCAGGGTCGGCAAGGCGTAGGATGCGATACCCAGCGGCTTATCGCTCAGGTTGTAGCCGCGCTGGTCGGGGGCCCACACGCGGTAGCCAGCGGCTGCGAGTGCCCCCAGCTGCGCCCGCCAACTGGCCCAATACTCAGGAAAGCCGTGCAGGAGCACCACGAGCGGGCCATCGGCCGGGCCAGCCTGCCCCACGTGCAGCCGCAGGCCATTGGTGGGCACGTAGTGGTGCGTAAGCGGGTACTGCATGGTGCTTATACCCTAGCCGCTGGGCCAAAGGTTGTGAAGCTTCTCAGGCGGCCACGCCGGGCTGAGCCTCGCTGGCCTGCCGGGCGGCGCGGGCGGCATCGTGCAGCTGGCGCACCAGCGGCAGCAGCTCCGAAATGCGGCAGCAGCACGACAAGCGCGGGGCCTTGTCGGGGCTACCCGCTAGGGCAGCAGAACTGCCCGCCGGTTCGGCCGCGATACTAACGGGTGCCGACGCGTCGGCGAGTGCGCGATGGGTGATTTTCATGAGTGAAAATGAACCAGTTGAAATTCCGGGCGCAACCGCCCCCGGCAGCCTAGCGCGGGTGGCTACTGCACCACCAGCGTATCGATGAGGTAGCTGTTATTGCCCACAAACTTGAGGTAGTACGTGCCAGCCTGGCTGGGCTGAAATGTGTAGGTAGCCTGGGCCAGGGTGGCTGTTGTGGCGCAGGTGCAGCTGGCGTAGTTGACATTGACGCTCACCGCGCGGACGTTGCCGGCAGCTTGTTCCGCTACGTTGGCCAGCGTGCCGCAGCCGCCGGCCGGCGCATAAACAAGCGAGTACACGGCCGGCTGGTTGACGGCAATCGTTTTGGGGCCGCTCACGCTCGTTACGGGCGTCAGCAGGGTGGTATTGCAGGTGTCGGGGCCCACATTCAGGCAGCTGGTAGCCCCGAGGGCCAGGGCGGCAAACACGTAATTTTTCATAGAGACAAAAGCCATCGGGCGCAAAAAGGGTTGGCCCGAAGTACCAACTACTTACCTGTTTCAACCTGGTTTACTCGACGGATGGCCGGCCCTGCGCCGCCCACCGCCCTAGCTGGCAGTGGCAAATAAATCGAGCTGCTGCGTAATTAGGGCCGAGCGCGAAGCCTTGCCCCCGAACAAAATCTGGCGGCGCACGGCCTGCGCATCCAGCTCGCCCAGCCGGGCCGGCGCCATGCCCCTAGCCGTGAGAAAGTGCTTGGCCCGCTTCATCACCACCCCAAACTGGATAAGGTGCTCGGCCGTGAGGCTCGTGAAGCGCCGGGCTTGCACAATGCGCTCGGCCGAGCGGGCGCCTACGCCCGGAATGCGCAGTATCATGGCCCGGTCGGCCACGTTCACATCCACCGGAAACAGGTGGCGGTTGCGCAGCGCCCAGGCCAGCTTGGGGTCAATTTCGAGGTCGAGGTACGGGTGCGCAGGGTCGAGTATTTCGTCGGCCTCGAAGCCGTAAAAGCGCATCAGCCAGTCGGTTTGGTACAGGCGGTGCTCGCGCACCAGCGGCGGCTGGGTCACCTGCGGCAGGCGTGCATCGTCGGTAATGGGCACGTAGCCCGAGTAGTACACGCGCTTCAGGCCATAGCCTTGGTAGAGGCTATCCGAGAGCTTGATAATCTGCAGGTCGTTCTCGTCGCTAGCCCCCACAATGAGCTGCGTGCTTTGGCCGGCGGTAGCAAACTGCGGCACTTTCTTGAAGAGCGCCTTTTCCTCCTTGTTCTGAATAATGCCATCCCGAATCTGGCCCATCGGGGTCAGAATTTCAGCGTAGTTTTTCTCCGGCGCCAGGTTTTGCAAGGCCAGCTCCGAAGGCAATTCAATGTTCACGCTCAGGCGGTCGGCATAGAGGCCGGCTTCGGCAATCAGCTCGGGCGAGGCGCCCGGAATGGTTTTGACGTGGATGTAGCCGTTGAAATTGTGCTCGGTGCGCAGCGTGCGCACAATGCGCACGAGGCGCTCCATGGTGTAATCAGGCGAGGAGAAAATGCCGCTACTCAAAAATAACCCCTCAATGTAGTTGCGGCGGTAAAAGTTGATGGTCAAATCCACTACTTCCTCCACCGTGAAGGCGGCGCGCTTCACATCGTTCGAGCGGCGCGACACGCAGTAGGCACAGTCGAAGATGCAATGGTTGGTGAGCAGAATTTTCAGCAGGCTCACGCAGCGGCCATCCTCGGTAAAGCTGTGGCAAATGCCCATGCCCTCGGCGTTGCCGAGGCCTTTTTGCTCGTTTTTGCGCTTGCCGCCGCTGCTGCTGCACGACACGTCGTACTTGGCGGCGTCGGCTAAGATGCTTAGCTTTTCCTGAATGCGCTCGTTCATGTTAGCGAAGGGGGTTAGCGGGGGTAAAAGTAGCGCTGGCTATTGAGATGAGCAAGCTTTTGATAAGCTAATTTTTTTAGAAAAAGTTTCCTGTCCGGCTTACTTCTTCCGGCACCTAGCCAGGCCCGTAGCACCCCAAACCTCACCCCGGCGCCGTATCTTGCGCGTAGTGCTGCTGCGCCCGATGCTTACTATTTCTGCCCGTCGCTTATTGGTGTTGCTTGGCTGGCTGCTGCTTGGCGGGCTAGCCCGTGCGCAGGCCCAAACGCCGACCTTTAGCCCGCGCGCGGCCGTGCCGCCCGATTCGCTGCACGCGGCCCGGGGCACCACTGGCCCGCCCGCCGACTCGCTGGGCCGGCGCTTCGACGAGGAGCGCGTGCGCCTGAGCTTGCAGCGCTACACGCAGCGCAAAACCATTATGGGCAAGGCATTGCAGGCTTTTTTCCGGCTTACCAAGCCGCGGGAAGAAGACCACGGCCTCGACGCGGTGCTGCTGAACCGGCAGTTCGACCAGCACAATTTCAAGATTGTGCGCCGCGTCACTATCACGCCTTTCGATGCCTTTGGCTACAGCCTCAACGACTCGCTGCGCCAGCCGCGCACCTTTCTCGAAAAGTCGGGCAATGCGCTGCACATCCGCACGGCGCGCTCGCGCATCCGGCAGGTGCTGCTGTTTCGGCCGGGCCAGCCGCTGCTGCCCCAGGCTCTGGCCGAAAGCGAGCGCCTGCTGCGCCAAACCGATGAGATTCTGGACGCCAGGGTGCTCGTGAACGAGCGCACTGCCACCCGCGACAGCGTGGACATTCAGGTCTATACCACCGATGTATTCAGCATTACGGCGGGCTACGAGCTGCGCGGCGGCCCCAACCAGGCCATCGTGACGCTCGGCGACCAGAATTTTCTGGGGCTGGGCCACCGCCTCGACAACCGCTACCAATACGGCCGCGACTTGCCCCAGACCTGGGGCTACGAGGCCAACTACCGGGTGCCGTTTCGCAACTTCGTGTACGCCGAGGGGCATTATTTCAACGAGTTTGAGTCGCACTCGGGCGGCCTGTCGGTGCGGCGCGACTTCTACTCCCCCAGCGCCCGCTGGGCCGGCGCTTTTACGGCCGATGTAAACAACCTGCGCATTGTGCTGCCCCGCGACGCGCCCCCTTTGCCCAACCAGCTGCCTAACTTTCGGGTGCGCTCCTTCACCAGCCAGAGCCTGTGGGTAGGTCGCGCCTTCCGACTGCGCTCCTACGACCTGGGCTACGAGAACCCCGGCCGCCTCATTGTGGCGGCCAGCGTGGCCCACGAAAACCACACCACCAACCCCACCGCTACCCCCGAAAACCCCGCCGGCAGCCCCGACGACCGCACCCGTACCCTGGTGCTAGGGGCGGTGGGCTACTCGGTGCGCCGCTACTACAAGGATAAGTACCTCTTTGGCTTTGGCCGTACCGAAGACGTGCCGGCCGGCACGCTGCTCAGCCTCACGGCGGGGCTTGAGAATAATACGTCGGGCCCGCGCCGCTACGTTGATGCCCGCATTGCGGCGGCTGGCTACTCCGAGCGCCAGGGCTATCTCTACGGCAGCCTCGACTTTGGCACGTTTCAGCGCGTGAACGATGGCGGCTGGGAGCAGGGCCTGCTGAGCGGGCAGTTTCTGTACTTCACGCGGCGCTACCGCATGGGCAACTACCAGAGCCGCCACCTGCTGAGCACCCGCGTTACGGCGGGCTTCAACCGCTACCCGGCCGAGGTGCTGCTCTCGGGCATCAACAGCAACCCCGACGGCGTGCGCGGCTTTCAGCCCACCGGCCAGATACTGGCCACCAGCCGCCTGCTGGCCAACTACGAGGGCACCGTGTACACGCCGCTTTCGCTGCTGGGTTTCCGGGTGGCCATCCTCGCCTTTGCCGATATGGCCGTGGTAAACGAGCGCATCGGGGGCGGCTCGCCCTTCGGCGGCGATGCACCCTACACGGGCTTCGGCCTGGGTTTGCGCTTCCGCAACGAGCTGACGGTGCTGCGCACCTTCCAGATTCTGCTGGGCTACTACCCGCGCGGCCAGCTCAACGCCAATGGCACGCGCCTGTTTGAGAGCAACCGCGACTCGTATAATTTCTCCGATTTCAGCTTTGGCCAGCCCAGCGTGGTGCAGTATGGGTATCAGTAGGTGGGCTAGTATGTGGCAGTTGTTAAGTATTAATTGTTGAAACAGGGCAGCTTTTTAATAACTGGCACTCAACAACTGACACTTTCTAACCAACTCTCACAGCTGAAACTCAATGGGCATGGTGCACACCACGCGCACGGCTTGGCCGCGCTGGTAGCCCGGCTGCCAGGGCGGCATCAGCCACACCAGGCGCAGGGCCTCTTCGTTGAGGCCGCTGCCGGGGCCGCGCACCAGCGAGGCATCGGTAACGCGGCCGGCGGCACTTAGGACAAAACGTATATACACCTTGCCCGTGGTCTTCTTCAGGCGCGCGGCTTCGGGGTAGCGCATATTCTTGGCCATGTAGGCCGCCAGCGCCGCGTCGCCCCCGGCAAACTGCGGCCGCACATCGGGGTTTACGAATATGGAGTCGGGGCTGAATGCCTGCGTAGGCGCCGCGCTGGCTTTGCCATTTCCCCCACTGGAAGCTGCACTAGGGGCCACTACCGCAGCTAAGCTGGCCCGGCCAGGCCCTTGGGCCACGGCTAAGCCCGGCAGCCCAAGGCCCGCTATTACTACTACCCAAGCGTATCGAATACTCATAATCAGTATGGTATAATAGGTGGTCAACAATAGAGTTCTAGCTGTTCAAATTTACGACGCCTGGGTGGGTCTGTAATATTATTTTTCCGCTAGCCCAACCGATTCTTTTGATTATACTAAAAAATCTTCTTTTCGGATTGTCCTCTCCGGGCAATATTTCTGCGCCCTACCTTCGCCTTCCTTAACCTCGGGCGCCTGCCGCCTCCCTCCTATGCGCCTCGGCGATTTTAATGACCTCGAAATAGCCCGCGAAGTCAGCATTGGCTTTTACCTGACCAGCGACGACGGCGACCTACTGCTGCCCGAGAAGTACCGCCCGGTGGGCGCGCACGTGGGCGACGTTATTCGGGTGTTCGTGTACCGCGACTCCGAGGACCGCCTTATTGCCACCACCCTGGAGCCGCTGGCCGTGGTCGATAGCTTTGCCGCCCTCACCGTGCGCGACGTGGGCCCACCCGGCGCTTTCCTCGACTGGGGCCTCGAAAAAGACCTGCTGCTGCCCCACGCCAACCAGCGCCAGGCAGTGCGCGTGGGCGAGCGGGTGCTCGTGTACGTGTACCTCGACGAGGCTACTGACCGCCTCGTGGCTTCGGCCAAGTGGCAAAAGTTTCTCAGTCCCGAGCCGTTTGCAGGGGCCGTGGGCGAGGCCGTGCAGGTGCTCATTGCCGAGGAAACACCGCTAGGCTACTCCGTTATTGTAAACGGCACGCACTTGGGCTTACTCTATCATAATGAAGTTTTTAGGCCGCTGCGCGTGGGCGAGCTGCTACCCGCCCACCTGCGCCAGGTTCGGCCCGATGGCAAGCTCGATGTGCGCCTCGGCCAAGCTGGCTACGATGAGGTCGAAACTGCGGCTAACCTCGTGCTGGCTGCCCTGCGCCAGCGCCCCGACGGCCGCCTGCCCCTGGGCGATAAGAGCCTGGCCGACGATGTGTACCGCCGCCTGGGTATCAGCAAAAAGGTCTTCAAAAAGGCGTTGGGCTCGCTCTATAAGCAAGGCTTAGTAGCGCTGGCCCCGGAAGAAACCCGCCTGGCTGGCCTCGACTAGCTGCGGTGAATCCGTGCGTCTCTTTACTGTTCGCAGTGGCAACGCCGCACGGCGGGCACCAAAGATTTTCGCCTTAAAAATTTGCTTTTTCTCAAAAGCGTCGTTCCTTTGCCCCCGCAAACCGACTCCCACGTAATGTCTTTCTTCGCAACCGTTTCGCAAAGCTGGTGGCACTCAACCTTCCCAAGAGGCTGAGCATTAGGCATTATAGTTGGTTGAACCCCTAGCGTTTCTCCAAGCCCGCTGCTCACCGCAGCGGGCTTTTTTGTTGTCCTTGTCTTTCCGTTTTCTTTGCCATGTCGGCCGCTACCGCCACTCCTTCCGCCACCATCGTGCACAGCCGCCACCGGCGCCTGCTGGCCGATACCCTCACGCCAGTGAGCCTGTATTTGCGCCTGCGCGACCAATTTGTGGGTACGTTGCTGCTCGAAAGCTCCGACTACCACGGCAACAATAACAGCTTTTCGTACCTGTGCTTCAGCCCGGTAGCACGCTTTGAGTTGGATAAGAACCAACTCACAACTCAGCGCCCGGGCCAGCCCGCCAGCACCGAAGTTCTGGCCGACCCGCGCCAGGCGCTAGCCCACCTGCGGGCGTTTCGGGCTAGCTTTCAGCCGGCCGCGCCGTCGGGGCTGCCGTTTATCACCAATGGCTTGTTTGGGCACATGGCCTACGAGGCGGTGCAGTATTTTGAGGATGTGACGCTGCGCGACAAGCCCGCCGACAGCACGGTACCGGCCATTGTGTACCAGGCGTTTCGCTACGTCATTGCCATCAACCACTTCAAAGACGAGCTGTATTTATTTGAGCACCAGTACCTGGCCGAGGGCGAGGCGCCGGCGCCCGATACGCTCGACTACATCGAAACCCTCATTCAGAACCGCAACTTCGCCACCCACGGCTTCCACCTCACGGGCGAGGAAACGTCGAACGTGACCGACGCGCAGTACCTGGAGCTTATCCGGCTGGGGCAGCACCACTGCCAGCGCGGCGACGTGTTTCAGATTGTGCTCTCGCGCCGCTTTCAGCAAGGATTTCAGGGCGATGAGTTTAACGTGTACCGGGCGCTGCGCTCGCTCAACCCCTCGCCCTACCTGTTCTTTTTCGACTACGGCAGCTACAAGATTTTCGGCTCCTCGCCCGAGTCGCAGATTGTGGTGAACAAAGGCCAGGCGGTGCTTTACCCCATCGCGGGCACCTTCCGCCGCACCGGCGACGACGCGGCCGATGCCCGGCTAGCCCAGCAGCTGCTCGACGACCCCAAGGAAACCGCCGAGCATGTGATGCTCGTGGACCTGGCCCGCAACGACCTCAGCCGCCGCTGCGACGTGGTGGAGGTCGAGCGCTTCAAGGAAATTCAGTACTACTCGCACGTCATTCACCTGGTTTCTAAAGTGGTGGGCCAGCTAGGGGCCGCTACCGAGCCGCTCGATGTGGTGGGCGAAACCTTCCCGGCCGGCACGCTCTCGGGCGCACCCAAGTACCGCGCCATTCAGCTTATTGATGAATACGAAAGCACGCAGCGCGGCTTCTACGGCGGCTGCATCGGGGCGCTCGACTTCGGCGGCGACTTTAATCATGCCATCATGATTCGCACCTTCCTCAGCAAGGACAACACGCTGTATTACCAGGCCGGCGCGGGCGTGGTAGCTAAGTCGGTGCCGGCCAGCGAGTTGCAAGAGGTGCACAACAAGCTGGGCGCGCTACGCGCCGCAATGCAGCAGGCCGAGCGAGTGTAAACACGAAGCATTCCCAAAACCGCCTGTCATGCTGACGAAGGAAGCATCTTGCTCGCTTCGTTGAGTGCTCGCAGGCCTAGTTAACTCTACTCTGACAAGATGCTTCCTTCGTCAGCATAACAACCGTTAACAAAAAAGCTTTATAAAATGGCTATCCTGGTTCTCGACAACTACGACTCCTTCACCTATAACCTCGTGTATATGCTGCGCGAGCTAGGGCAGGAAGTAGACGTATTTCGCAACGATAAAATCAGCCTCGATGAGGTCGATAACTACTCGCACATTTTGCTCTCGCCCGGCCCCGGCATTCCGAGCGAGGCGGGTATTATGCCCGCGCTTATCAAGCGCTACGCCCCTAGCAAGCACATTTTGGGCGTGTGCCTGGGCCACCAGGCCATCGGCGAAGCCTTTGGTGGCCAGCTGGCCAACCTCGGCGAGGTGCACCACGGCGTGGCCCACACCCTGCACCAGACGGCGGCGGCGGCCGATAACCGCCTCTTCAACGATGTGCCCAACGAGGTGCGCGTGGGCCGCTACCACTCCTGGACCATCGCACCCGAGGGCGTGCCGGCCGAGCTGCGCATCACGGCCCTCGACGAGAATGGCCAGGTGCTGGCCCTCGCCCACCGCGACTACGACGTGCTGGGGGTGCAGTTTCACCCCGAGTCGGTGCTGACCGAGCATGGCAAAACCATGCTGGCCAATTGGGTCAATGGGTAGAAACAACTAGTCTGTCATTGCGAGGAGGAACGACGAAGCAATCTTTCCTTCACGCGTGGCCAACTTCCGCGAACGACAAGGAAAGATTGCTTCGTCGTTCCTCCTCGCAATGACAAACGATTTATAATTCATAATTCCTTGAAAGACACGCTCAACCACCTGTTTGCCTACCGCACGCTGCCCCAGGATGAGGCGCACCGCGTGGTGTTGGGCATTGCGCAGGGCCAGTACAACCCGGCCCAGATTGCCGCCTTCCTCACCGTGTACCTCATGCGCAGCGTGACGGTAGAAGAGCTAGCCGGCTTCCGCAACGCGCTGCTGGAGCTGTGCCGCCCCGTAGACCTGGGCGGCGTGGACGCCATGGATGTGTGCGGCACCGGCGGCGACGGCCGCAATACCTTCAACATCTCCACCTTATCGGCGTTTGTGGTGGCCGGCGCGGGGCAGCCGGTGGCCAAGCACGGCAACCACGGCGTGTCGAGCATCAGCGGCAGCAGCACGGTGCTGGAGCACATGGGCGTGAAGTTTACGGCCGATAACGACGCCCTGCGGCGCCAGCTCGATGAGGCTAATATCTGCTTTCTGCACGCGCCGCTGTTTCACCCGGCGCTCAAAAACGTGGCGCCGCTGCGCAAAGAGCTGGGGGTCAAAACCTTCTTCAACATGCTGGGGCCGCTGGTGAACCCGGCCAGGCCGCGCTTGCAGCTGGTGGGCGTGTTCAGCCTGGAGCTGGCGCGGCTCTACGCCTACCTGCACCAGCAGGAGGCGGGCCGCGAGTTTCTCATCGTGCACAGCCTCGATGGCTACGACGAAGTCTCGCTGACCGGGCCGGTGAAGCTCATCAGCCGCCAGGGCGAGGAGCTGCTGAGCCCTAGCGACCTGGGCCTGCCGGCCACCACGCCCGAGGCGCTGTTTGGCGGCGAAACGGTAGCCGAGGCGGCCGCCATTTTCCAAAAGGTTTTGCGCAACGAAGCGCCCGCCGCCCACCGCAATGCCGTGCTGGCCAATGCCGCGCTGGCCCTGCGCACCGCCGGCCGCGCCGCTACCGCCGCCGAGGGGCTAGCCCAGGCCGCCGAGAGCCTCGACAGCGGCCGGGCGCGGCAGGCGTTCGAGAAATTGTTGGCGCTGGGCTAATTATCGCAAACCAAATAAGGTCGTCATGCTGAGCTTGCCGAAGCATCTCGCGTGGCGCAGTAATCAAACACAGTTCAACGGTGCGAGCAAGATGCTTGGGCAAGCTCAGCATGACGACCGTAGACACCACTTGCTAGTATGACCATCCTCGATAAAATAATTGCTGAAAAGCGCCAGGAAGTAGCCCGGCGCGAGGCCGAAACGCCCCTGGCCGAGCTGCAAAAGGCGCCGCTATTTACCCGCTCGGTGCTGTCGGCGCGGGCGGCGCTCACCGCCGCCGGCTCGTCGGGCATCATTGCCGAGTTCAAGCGGCAGTCGCCATCCAAGGGCGTTATTAATGGCTCGGCCGAGGCGGGCGCTACCACGGCCGGCTACGTGGCGGCGGGCGCGGCCTGCCTGTCGGTGCTCACCGACGAGCCGTTTTTTGGCGGCACGCCCGCCGACTTGCAGGCGGCCCGCACGGCGTGCCCGGGCACGCCCATCTTGCGCAAAGATTTTGTTATCGGCGAGTATCAGATTGCGGAGGCGCGGGCGCTGGGGGCCGATTTTGTCTTGCTCATCGCCGCCTGCCTCACGCCGGCCGAGGTGGTGCAGCTCAGCAAATACGCCCACTCGCTAGGGCTGGAAGTGCTGCTGGAGGTGCACGACGAGGCCGAGCTGCGCAGCCACCTCGCCAACAGTGTGGACCTGGTGGGCGTGAATAACCGCAACCTGGCCACGTTTGTGACCGACGTAGACACCTCGACGCGGCTGGCCAGCCTCATTCCCTCCACGTTTGTGAAGGTGGCCGAAAGCGGCCTGCAACACGCCAGCACCATTGCGGCGCTGCGGCAGGCAGGCTACCAGGGCTTTCTCATCGGCGAAACGTTTATGAAAACGCCCGACCCGGCGGCGGCGCTGGCTGGCCTCGTGGCCGAACTATCTGCGGCCCTTCCGACTTCTTAGGCCACTATGAAAGTCAAAATCTGCGGCATGCGCGAAGCGGCCAATATTCTGGCGGTGGCCGACTTTAACCCCGATTTTCTGGGGTTTATCTTCTACCAGCAATCGGCACGCTATGCGGGCGAGGCGCTCGACACGGAAATGCTGCGCAGCCTGCCCGAGTCGATTTGCAAAGTGGGCGTTTTTGTCGATGCCCCTCTGCCCGAGCTGCTGGCCACCACCGCCCACTACAGCCTCGATTACGTGCAGCTGCACGGCCACGAAACCCCCGCCTACTGCCAGGCCGTGCGCGAGCAGGGCCTGCGGATAATCAAGGCCTTTGCCGTAGATACTGCCTTTGATTTTGGAACCCTAGCGGCCTATGCGCCGGCTTGCGAGCTGTTCCTGTTTGATACCAAGGGCAAGCACCCCGGCGGCAATGGCCACCTCTTCGACTGGCAGCTGCTGAACAGCTACCACGGCCCTACGCCCTTTTTGCTGAGTGGTGGCCTGGGTCCGGCCAATGTAGCTGATTTGCTGCGCTTTCATCACCCGCAGTTAGTAGGCTACGACTTTAACAGCCTGCTCGAAACTGCGCCCGGCCTCAAAGATGAGGAAGCTACCGGCCAGCTGCTAGCCCGCCTGCACAACCAGCCGGCCAACTTCTAATTCATACTTCATACTTACTTTATGACGCTCACTGCCCCCTCCCCCTACCGCGTAGATGCGGCCGGCTACTACGGCACCTTTGGCGGCGCCTACGTGCCCGAAATGCTTTATCCCAATGTGGAGGAGCTGCGCGATAACTACCTGCGCATCACGGAAGACCCCGAGTTTCAGCGCCAGTTTACGCAGCTGCTCACCGACTACGTGGGGCGGCCCACGCCGCTGTTTCTGGCCCAGCGGCTGTCGCAGGAAATCGGCACCACCATCTACCTCAAGCGCGAGGATTTGTGCCACACCGGGGCGCACAAAATCAACAACACCATCGGCCAGATTCTGGTGGCCCAGCGCCTGGGCAAGAAGCGCATTGTGGCCGAAACCGGCGCCGGCCAGCACGGCGTAGCTACCGCCACGGTGTGCGCCCTCATGGGCCTGGAGTGCATTGTGTACATGGGCGAGATTGACATGGAGCGCCAGAAGCCCAACGTGGACCGTATGCGCATGCTAGGGGCCAAAGTGGTGCCCGCCAGGAGCGGCAGCAAAACCCTCAAGGATGCCACCAACGAGGCCATGCGCCACTGGATTTCCAACCCCACCGACACGCACTACATCATCGGCTCGGTGGTGGGCCCGCACCCTTACCCCGATATGGTAGCCCGGTTTCAATCCGTTATTTCGGCCGAAACCATCAGCCAGCTGTTGCAGCAAACCGGCCGCGCCACCCCCGATTTTGTGCTGGCCTGCGTGGGCGGCGGCTCCAACGCGGCGGGCGCCTTCTACCACTACCTCGACGAGCCCAGCGTGCGCCTGATTGCCGCCGAGGCCGCCGGCCAGGGCGTGAACACCGGCCACTCGGCCGCCACCACGGCGCTGGGCAAGCCCGGTATTTTGCACGGCGCCAGCACCATTCTCATGCAGACCGAGGACGGCCAGGTGACGGAGCCCTACTCCATTTCGGCGGGCCTCGACTACCCCGGCATCGGGCCGCAGCACGCGCAGCTGTTTGCTACCGGCCGGGCCGAGTTTATGGCCATTACCGATAAAGCGGCGCTCGATGCGGCCTTCCAGCTCAGCCGCCTCGAAGGTATTATTCCGGCCCTCGAAACGGCCCACGCGCTAGCCTGCCTGCCGCTTATCGGGGCCAAAAAGGACGACGTGGTAGTGGTCTGCCTCTCGGGGCGCGGCGACAAGGACCTGGCCACTTATACCAAGCACCTGGACGAATACGCTGCCTAGCCTTTCCAGCATCTGTCAGGCTGAGCTTGTCGAAGCATCTCGCTCGCTTCATTGCTAACGCAGAGAATTACTATGCCACGCGAGATGCTTCGACAAGCTCAGCATGACAGACGCATTTTATTCTGTCTTTACTACCATGAACCGTCTCACCCACCTATTCCAACGCAAAACCTCGGACGTGCTCAACGTCTACTTCACCGCCGGCTTTCCGCAACTGAATGACACCGTGCCCATTCTCAAGGCCCTGCAAGACGCCGGCGCCGACCTCGTCGAAATCGGAATGCCGTACTCCGACCCAGTGGCCGACGGCGAAACCATTCAGCGCAGCAACCAGCAGGCCCTTGACAACGGCATGACCGTGGCCACGCTTTTCGAGCAGCTGCAAGGCATTCGCCAGCAAGGCATTACGGTGCCCATCCTGCTCATGGGCTACCTCAACCCGGTGGTGCAGTTTGGGGTTGAGAAATTTTGCCAGCAGTGCCAGGCCGTGGGCGTCGATGGCCTGATTTTGCCCGACCTGCCCCTCGAAGTATATGAGCGCGAGTACCGGCCGCTGTTTGCCCAATACGGCCTGCAAGTGGTGTTCCTCGTAACGCCCCAAACCAGCGCCGCCCGCGTGCGCCAGCTCGATGCCCTTGCCGACGGCTTTATCTACCTCGTGGCCGCTGCCGGCACCACCGGCGCCCAAACCGACATGAACGCCGACGTGGACGCCTACCTCAGCCGCACCAGGGCGCTGGGCCTGCGCAACCCTACCCTGGTGGGTTTCGGCATCAGCGATGCGGCCAGCTTCGCGGCGGCCAGCCGGCACACTACCGGCGCCATCATCGGCAGCGCGTTTATCCGGCTTTTGCAAAACACACCGGCCGCAGGGCGCGACGCTGCCATTCGGGAGTTTGTGGCGGGCATTCGGCCCGTGACCAGCCTAGCTTAAGCTGAGCTAAAAGGCCCGCGCCGGCCGGTAAGGGCGCACTAAAAAAGAGGCGGTTAGCACAACCGGCCTCTTTTTTTATGTGGATTAATTCTAAATAAATTTTGAGGCTGGCTGCTATGGGTGGTTACTTTGCGTAATCTTTAGATTTTGTCTAAATAGATAAACACCCATGACTAGTAGCCGCTACCTTCTCTTTCCGCTAGCCGCCTGCGCACTGACCGCAACGGCCCAGGCCCAAACCACTGGCACCGTGCAGGGCCGCATTACCAATAGCAGCGGCGGAGCTGTGGAGGCGGTGAGCGTAGGCCTACAGGGCCAGCCGATGGGTGATATCACCGACGAGCAGGGACGCTTCCAGATTCGGCGCGTGGCGCCGGGCACCTACACGCTGGTAGTGTCGGCGGTAGGCCTCAAAACCGAAGAGCAGCAAGTGACCGTGACGGCCGGGCAAACGACCACGGTGAAGGTGACGCTGGCCGAGAGCGCGGCTGAGCTGAAGGAAGTAGTGGTGAGCGGCAACCGTACCAACCGCTTCAGCCGCACCAACAGCGTGGACGTGGCCAAGATGCCGCTCAAAAACGTGGAAAACCCGCAGGTGTACAGCACCGTGACCAAGGAGCTACTGACTGAGCAGCTGGTGTTTACGGCCGACGATGCCACGCGCAACGTGCCGGGCATCCAGCGCATGTGGGAATCGACGGGCCGCGCCGGCGACGGCGGCAGCTACTACACCATGCGCGGCTTCGTGACGCAAGCCCAGCTGCGCAATGGCCTGACGGGCAACGTCGCCACGACCATCGACGCCGTTAACCTCGATAAGCTGGAAGTTATCAAAGGGCCGTCGGGCACGCTCTACGGCAGCTCGCTTACCTCCTACGGTGGCCTGCTCAACCGCGTAACCAAGCGGGCTTACGACAATTTTGGCGGGCAGGTAGCTTACGCGGGGGGCAGCTATAATTTCAACCGCGCTACGCTCGACTTGAACACCCCGCTTAACGCGGCCAAAACGGTGCTTTTCCGCGTAAACGGGGCCTGGAACTACGAGAAGAGCTTTCAGGATGTGGGCTTCAGCCGCACTTATGCCCTGGCGCCTACCCTCACTATTCGGCCCACCGAGAAGCTGAGCATCACGCTCGATGGGGAGTTTCAGTGGGCCACTGCCACGGGGCGCACCTTCTTTTTCCCCAACGTGCCGGTGAGCCAGCTCGGCACCAACCGCGCCGACGAATTGCCCATCGACTACCGCAAAACGTATTCGGGCGAGGGGCTCTGGACCGCTAGCCGGGCTACTAATCTGTTTGCGCAAGTAAACTACCAGTTGTCGCCGGCCTTCCGCTCGTCCACCAATTTCGCGTCGAGCCAGAGCTACTCCGACGGTTTTGGGCCTTATTTCGGCATCACGGGCAATGGCCGGGGCATCGGCCAGGATTCGCTGCTCCAGTCTGACCAGTCGACCCGCAACAGCCACGGCCGCCTGCAGGAAATTCAGCAGCTGTTCAACGGCGATTTCCAGCTGGGTAGCCTGCGCAACCGCGTGGTGCTGGGCTTAGATTTTCTGCACGTGCGCAACGACCAGTTCTTCTTCGGCAGCACGTATGCCAAGGTGCCCATCAGCTCGCCCACCTACAACTACGCCAGCTTCAACGGGGCTAACATGAGCCGGCTATACGCCACTACGCCTCCGGGCTATACGTACCCGGTTTATAATGAGACAAATACCTACAGCGCCTTCCTGTCGGATGTGCTGAACCTGACCGACCGCTTCAATGTGCTGGCCGCCGTGCGGGTCGACCGCTTCGCCAACAAAGGCGCGGACGGCGCCAATGCCGGGTACAACCAGACGGCGGCCTCGCCCAAGTTTGGGGCCGTGTACCAGCTGGTACCCGAGCAGCTGTCGGTATTCGCCAACTACCAGAATTCCTTTTCCAACCGGGGCACCTACTACGGCTACAACGCCACCACGAACACCCTGACGGCGCCCCTGACGGCCAAGCTAGAGCAAGCCAACCAAGTGGAGGCCGGCGTGAAGTTTGACCGCCTGGGCGGCCGCTTCACAGCCACGCTGAGCGTGTATAACATCAACGTGAAGAACATTTTGCGCACCGATTCCGACCCCCGGGGTGCGGCGCTGTTTGCGCAGGTGCAAAATGGCGAGCAAGTGAGCCGCGGCGTAGAAGTAGACCTTATTGCCAACCCCTTTACGGGCTTCAACGTGGTGGCCGGCTTTGCCTACAACCACTCGGAGCTAACCAATGCAACGGCCGACGTGCAGGGCCGCCGCCCTAGCACCGCCGGCTCGCCGGCACTAGCCAACCTGTGGCTGAGCTACCGCCTCAGCAACGGGCCGCTACGGGGCCTGGGCCTGGGTGCGGGCGGCAACTACGCCAGCGACAACATGGTAACCAACGATGCTTACTTCGGCCAGTTTACGCTACCAAGCTTTGTGGTGCTGAATGCCAGCGCATTCTACGACCAGCCGCGCTACCGCCTCTCGGTGAAAGCTGACAACTTCACGAACACGCACTACTGGATTGGCTACGGCAGCATGAACCCGCAAAAGCTGCGCAGCATTATCGGGCAGGTGGCGCTTAAGTTTTAGGCTCCCGGCCCGCAGCCTGCCTCATCTGTCTTTGCCGGCGGCGCGTAATCATCACTCGTAGCGTTACCGCTCACACGGTTTTGCGCTGGGGCGGTGGCGGCGCGCCGCTCGCGATGACGCGTGTTTTTACCCCTAGCTTTCTCCCATGACCTTTCGCAAACTCGTCGGCAAGCTGCACTTGTGGCTAGGCCTCGGCTCGGGGCTGGTGGTGCTCGTTGTGAGCTTATCGGGCGCGGTGTTTGTCTTTCAGGATGATATCCGGGACCTGACCCAGCCCTGGCGCAAGGTAGCGGTGCAGGCCCGGCCCATGCTGCCGCCCTCGGTGCTGCAAGCCACGGCCGCGCGGGCCAGGCCCGGCTTTGTAGCGTCCTGGACCACCTACAACGGCCCCGACCGCTCCACGGCCGTGTACCTGAGCAAGGGCGAGGAGGTGTACTACGCCTTCCTGAACCCCTACACCGGCCAGCTGCTGAAGGTGCAAAACCTGAGCACGGACTTTTTTACCCTGGTGCAGCGCCTGCACATGTACCTGCTGCTGCCGCCCGCCATCGGCAAGTGGGTGGTCGATATCGCCGTTATCACGTTTGTAGTGATGCTTTTTTCGGGGCTGGTGCTGTGGTGGCCGCGCAACAAGGCCGCCCGCAAGCAGCGCTTCTCGGTGAAGTGGGACGCCTCGCCCAAGCGCCGCAACTACGACCTGCACAGTGTGCTGGGCTTCTATGCCAGCGCGCTAGCCCTGGTGCTAGCCCTCTCTGGCCTGTGCATCAGCTACGAGTGGCTCATGGAGGGCGTGGGCGCCCTGGCCAACGGCGGCCGCTCCATCGCCGCCGAAAACGCCGAGCCCAAGGTCGATACGCTGCGCACGGCGCGCCCCGCCAGCCCGGTAGTCGATGTGGCGTATGCCCGCATGCGGCAGCAGTCGCCCCGGGCCGAGATGCTGCTCATCGGGCCCACGGCCGATGCTGCTGCGCCGGTGTGGTGCACCGCCTACGCCAAGTCGCTGCACTACTACCACCGCGACGAGTACCGCTTTCACCCGCGCACCGGCCAGCTGCTGCTAGCCCAGCTGCACAACAGCAAGAGCAACGGCAAGAAGCTGGCCGACATGAACTACGACCTGCACACCGGCCTCATTCTGGGCCTCGGCGGCAAGGTTATCGCCTTCATCGTCAGCCTTATCGCGGCTAGCCTGCCCGTTACGGGCGCGGTGCTGTGGTGGGGCCGGCGCCACAAAAAGCCTAAGCAGCGCCCGGCGCTGGCGGCTGCCTAACGCAAAACCCCACCCCCGGCCCCTCTCCCGAAGGGGAGGGGCCGGGGGTGGGGTTTCGCGTTAGGGCTAGCGCTAGTTCCAGCCGCCGCCCAAGGCCCGGTAAATGTTCACCGTGGCATTGAGCTGCCGCATCTTGGTTTCGGTCAGGTCGAATTTCGACTCCAGGGCGTCGCGCTGGGTTAGCAGCACTTCGGTGTAGTCGGCCCGCACGGCTTTGAAGAGGCTGTTGGAGATGCGGATAGACTGGTTCAGGGCCTGCACTTCCTTCAGCTTAGCGTCGTAGCTGCCCTGCAGGTTGCTGATGTTGGCTAGCTGGTTGGATACCTCCAGATAGGCATTGAGCACGGTGCGCTCGTAGTTGTACACCGCCTGAATTTGCAGCGCATTGGCCGTAGAATACAGGGCCTTGATGGCAATGCGGTTGACGAGCGGGGCCGACAAATCGCCGGCCAGGTTGTACAAAATCGACTCGGGCGTATTGAACAGCAAGCCCGGCTTGAAGGCCTCGAAGCCCACCCCGCCCGAAATGCCCAGCGACGGGTAAAAATTGGCCCTGGCCACCTGCACGTCGAGCTTGGCGGCCACGAGCTGCTGCTCGGCCTGCCGGATGTCGGGGCGGTTGCTGAGCAGCTGCGCCGGAATGCCCGTCTGGATGGTCGGCGGCACCAGGCCGTTGAACGCCTGGTCGTCGCGGGCAATCGGCTGCGGGTAGCGCCCCAGCAGGAAATTAATCCGGTTCTCAGTTTCGGTGATGCGCTGCTGCGTGGTGTATTGCAGGCTGATGGTGTTCTGCACCTGGGCCTCGAAACGCTTCACGGCCAGCTCGGTAACGCGGGCGTTTTCCTTTTCCTGACGCACAATGCGCAGGGCGTTTTCCCGAATCTCGATGTTCTGCCTGATAATAGCCAGCTGATTATCCAGCGCCAGCAGCTCGTAGTACGAGTTGGCGATTTCGGCAATCAGGTTGGTTATCGTGAAGTTCCGGCCCTCGACCGACGCCAGGTAGCGCGTGGCGGCCGACTTGCGGGCGTTGCGCAGCTTGTGCCAGATGTCCACCTCCCAGCTGGCAAAGGCGCCTAGCTGGTAGTTGGCCAGCGGCGTGGGCGTGCGGCGGTCGGGCTGGATATTAATGGCCTCTTCAGTAGCGCCTTGCAGCGTGTAGCGGCCGGGCTTCTCCATGTCGGCGCGGGCCCCTAGCGATACCGAAGGCATGTACTCGCCCTTGCGAATCTGCACCTCGTTGCGGGCAATCTGCAGCTCCTGGCGCGTGATGTTCAGCTCCTGGTTGCGTTGCAAGGCCGTGTCAATCAGCGCCTTCAGGTTGGGGTCGCTAAAGAAATCCTGCCAGCGCAGCTTAGCGGTACTCAGCGTGTCGGTCGCGCTGTTGTTATAAGTGGCGGGCACCGCACGGTTCACGTTGTGCTGCACCAACTCGGGCGTTTTACAAGCTGCCACCGCCAGCGCGAGGCCGGCGGCGGTCAGGCCTTGGTAAAGGCGTCTTTTAAACATGACTTCCTACTTCTTCTTCGACTAAAACGCGCGGCTCAAAACCCTCGCTGACCGGATATTCATTTTCGTCGTCAATCAGCTTGCGGCCGGCGGCCATCGTGCCAAAAATGTAGTACAGGCCCGGCACAATAATTACCCCAAACACGGTACCGAACAGCATACCCCCTAGCGCCGCCGTGCCGATGGTGCGGTTGCCGATGGCACCGGCACCCGTGGCAATCACCAGCGGAATGAGGCCGGCGATGAAGGCAAACGAGGTCATCAGGATGGGGCGGAAACGGGCCTTGGCGCCGGCAATGGCCGCTGCGCGCACGCTCATGCCTTGCTCGTGCTCCTGCACCGCAAACTCCACAATCAGCACCGCGTTCTTACCCAGCAAGCCTACCAACATCACGAGGCCCACCTGGGCGTAGATGTTGTTGGCCAGCCCCAGCACTTTGATGAAGAGGAAGGCGCCGAAAATGCCGGCCGGCAGCGAGAAGATGACCGCCAGCGGCAGCAAAAAGCTTTCGTACTGCGCCGCCAGCACCATGTACACGAACGCCAACACAATGAGGAAGATGTAGATGGCCTCGTTGCCGCGCGACGACTCGTCCTTCGACAAGCCGCCCCAGTCGATGTCGTAGCCGCGGGGCAGCGTCTTAGCCGCCACTTCCTGCACCGCCTTGATGGCCTCGCCCGAGCTGTAGCCCTGGGCCGCATCGCCCCGGATACTCGCCGTGGTGTACATGTTGTAGCGGTTGATTTCGTTGGCGCCCTGGGTCTTCTCGATGTGCATGAAGGCCGAGAACGGCACCATCTCGCCCTTCTCGTTTTTCACCCACATGTTCAGGATGTCCTCGGGCAGGCGGCGGTATTCGGGCGAAGCCTGCACGTACACTTTGAAAAAGCGCTGGTACTTGATGAAGCCCAATTCGTAGGTCGAGCCAATCATGATGCTCAGCGTGTTCATGGCATTGCCGATGCTCACGCCCTTTTGCATGGCTAGGTCGTTGTCAATCTTCAGCTCGTACTGCGGGTAGTTGGCCGAGAAGAAGGTAAACAGGCCGGCCAGCTCCTTGCGCTTTTTCAGGTTAGCCATGAATTCCTCGTTCACCTTTTCCAGCGCTTTGTAGTCACCGGTGTTGGTTTTGTCGAGCAATTGCAGCTGGAAACCACCCGCCGCGCCGTAGCCCGGCACTGCCGGCGGCTCGAAGAATTCGATGGTCGCGCCGGGGATTTCCTTGGCCTTTTTCTCCAAGGATTCAATCACGTCGTGGATAGACTCCTTGCGCTCGCTCCAGGGCTTGAGGCTAATCAAGCAGGTTCCGGCGTTCGAGCCGCGGCCTTCGGTGAGTACTTCGTAGCCAGCTAGGGTCGAGATGCTTTCGATGCCCGGCACGTCCTTGGCCAGCTGCTGCAAGCGCTGCGAAATAGCGTTGGTGCGCTCCAGCGTCGAGCCGGGCGGCGTCTGAATGATGGCGTAAAGCATACCCTGGTCTTCGGCCGGGATGAAGCCTGACGGCAGCTTGGTTGAGATGCCGAAGATGCCGAGCGCGAAAATTATCAGGATACCGAAGGTGAACACGCGGCGGTCAACCACTTTTTCCAATAGGTTGGTGTAGCGGCCAGTCAGCTTCTCAAACCCGCGGTTGAACCAGTCAATAAAGCGGTTAATGGGCGTTTTCTTGCGCGGCTGGCCGTGCGTGTTTTTCAGAATCATAGCGCACAGCACCGGCGTGAGCGTGAGGGCCACTACCCCCGAAATCACAATGGCCGTGGCCATCGTAATCGAAAACTGGCGGTAGAAAATACCCACTGGGCCACTCATGAAAGCTACCGGCACAAACACCGCCGTCATCAGGATGGTGATGGCAATGATGGCGCCGCTGATTTCGCCGATTACCTCGCGTACCGCGCCAAAAGGCGAGAGGTGCTTTTCCTCCATCTTGGCGTGCACGGCTTCCACCACCACAATGGCGTCATCCACCACAATACCGATGGCTAGCACCAGCGCGAAGAGCGTAATCATGTTGATAGTCAACCCAAATGCCTGCATGGCCGTGAACGCGCCAATGAGCGACACCGGCACGGCAATAATCGGGATGAGCGTCGAGCGCCAGTCGCCCAGGAACAGGAACACCACGATGGCCACCAGAATAAAGGCGTCGCGCAGGGTGTGAATTACGTTCTCGGTCGAGGCGTCGAGGAAGTTCGACACGTCGTAGCTGATTTTGTAGTCCATGCCGGGCGGCATGGTTTTCTTCAGCTCTTGCAGTTTGGCCTTTACGCTGGCAATCACGTCGCTGGCGTTGCTACCGTAGGTCTGCTTCAGCATGATAGCCGCCGAAGGGTAGCCATCGAGGTTGGAGTAGATGTCGTAGAATTCCGACCCTAGCGACACATCGGCCACGTCTTTCAGGCGCAGCATCTCGCCATTGGGGTTGGCCTTCAGAATGACGTTCTTGTACTGGTCCACGTCGTTGAAGCGGCCCTGGTACGTCAGCACGTATTCCAGCGCTTCGGCACGGCCGCCATCCGAGCGGCCGATGCGGCCCGGCGAACCGATTACGCTCTGGTCGCCCAGCGCCTTCATCACATCGTCGGCCGAGATATTGTAGGCCCGCATACGGTCAGGCTTCAGCCAGATGCGCATGGCGTACTGCCGGCTACCCAGGATGCTAGCCCGCCCAATACCGTCGATGCGCTGAATCTCGGGTATCATGTTCACCCCGGCGTAGTTGAACAGGTACTTCATGTCCGTGTTCTTGTCTTTGCTATACAAGTTCACGTACATCAGCATGTTAGGCACCACGCGGTTCACAATGAGGCCCTCGCGCTGCACCAGCACCGGCAGGCGGTTCACCACCTGCGCAATGCGGGTATTCACGTTTACTACCGCCTGCTCGGGGTCGGTGCCCAGGTTGAATACAATCTGGATGTTGGCCTCGCCGGCGCTCACGGCGTCGGAAGTCATGTACTTCATGCCCGGCACGCCATTCACGGCCTGCTCCAGCGGAATGAGTACCGACTCGGTGAGCACCTTGGCGCTAGCCCCCGGATAGGCGCAGCTCACCATTACCATGGGCGGCGAAATCTCCGGAAACTGCGAGGTGGGCAGGGTCTTGATGGCCAGCACGCCCATGAACACAATCACCACCGAAATCACGATGGCAAATACCGGCCTACGAATGAATTTACTGAACATAATTCACGCTAATAAATTGACGGACAGACCTACTCCGAGTATACTTTCAGCTTGGGAAGCACCTTCTCCGGGGCCTCGTAGGTGTAGCTGATTTTATCGCCATCCTTCACCTTGCGGATGCCTTCGAGCAGAATCTTATCGGTGGGCGCAATGCCATCCTTAATCACATACAAGTCAGGCATTTCCGAAGCCACGTTCACTTCCTTCTGGTGCACGATGTTGTTTTTGTCAACTACGTACACGAACTTCTTTTCGAGCACTTCAAACGTCGCTTTTTGGGGCACCAGCAGGGCGTGTTTCAGCGGCACGGTCATCAGCACGCTGCCGGTTTCGCCGTTGCGCAGCAGCCCTTTCGGATTGGGAAAGGTGGCGCGGAAGGCGATGTTGCCCGTCTCGTTATTGAAGTCAGCCTCAATGGCTTGCACCTTGCCGGGGTAAGGAAATATCTCGTTGTTGGCCATCAGCAGCTTCACGCTGACTTCGCTGTCGCCGGCCTTGGCGTGCTCCTTATAGGCGATGTACTCGGCCTCGGGCACGTTATAGTACACCCACATCTTGCTGTTGTCGGAGAGCGTCGTCAGCAGGTCGCCTTCGTCAACCAGGCTGCCCAGCCGGCCCTGAAAGTGGTCCATAATGCCCGTAAACGGCGCCTTTATGGAAGTAAACTGCAAGTGCGTTTTGGCCAGCGATACCTCCGCCTTGGCTTTATCGTATTTGGCTTTGGCCAGCGCCAACTCGTTCTTAGACACGATGTTGCTGTCAGCCAGGCTTTTCGTGTTCTTGTACTCAATACCTACGTAGTTGGCTTCGGCCTGTGACTTTTGCACGTCGGCATTGTAAACCAGGGGCGTAATCTGAAACATGGGCTGGCCCTCGTGCACCAACTGTCCCTCGTCGACAAAAATCTTTTGCAGATAGCCTTTTTCCAGGGCGCGCAGTTCAATGTGCTGGTAAGCGTGAATCTGGCCCACGTACTCCTTGGTAATAGTAGTATCTTTTTGCAAAGGACTGGTAACCAAAAGCTTAATCTGCTCTTCTTTTTCCTCTTGCTTGGGCGAGCAGCCTGTAAAAAACAAGCCGCCCAGGCTAAACAACAGGAACATGCGTTTCATCAAAACCATAACTACTATGCTAGGTGATTGGTAATCCCGGGAATGTGTTAGCGAAAAAAGCGCCCGACCCAACTGGCGGCGCGCAGGCCGGCCAACCCTATAGCTAGGCGGCCTTGTTTAAAACCCTCAAATAGATGGTATAGCCAAATTCATATCGGTTTTAAGCTGCGCAATTGACCCTGCCTGCGTGGCGATAAGTCAGTGAACGTCAGCGAAAGTGCCCAGGCTGCTTCAAATCGGGGCGGGCAAAATCGAGGGAAAAGACCGACGAGCGCTAGCTCGCGGCGGCTGAGTAATACAAAATAGCCACCGATTACATTAAAGAAACATGAATTAAAGCCATTCATCCAAAAATAAAGGGCTTTTGAGTGTGATTCATATTCTAGTTTAAGCTTTGACTAACAGGCATATTATATCCACTAGCGCTGGGCTTCATCTTTTTTATCGACCCGCAGCTATTGTATTTTTCTACCGCAGAGGGTAGCGCTCAAACGTAACGTTGCCCATCACTTCCTTTTCGTACCTGGCCAGGCAGTTTGGATTGAATTCAGCACCGAAACTCACCGCGCCCGGCTGCACGGTTTTGGGCACCGGCCGGCCCTGGCGAAAGAAGTACACCTTGGTATTCCCATACTTGGTATAGGGCATAAAGTCGCCGTACTGCCGCATTGCGCGCCACAGCGTATCGGCCACCGTCACGGCGTACACGCGCACGATGGGGCCGGTATTATTTTCGTTGCGGTAGGTGGCAACTTCCTGAAAGCCACCCGGCAAATCACCCACGCCCGGCTGGCTCAGCGAGTCGAACACGAACCACCCCAGCAGCAAAGCCAGGGCCGCGAAGGCAAGGTATTTCAACTTCATAGCAGCGGGGCAATTTCTTACTCAACCCGCCGCTAGGTGAGTTGGTTGGAAATCTCCACCAGGTTCTGGTCGGGGTCGCGCAGGTACACCGATAAAATAGGGCCGGTGGCCCCGTCGCGCCGCACCGGCCCTAGCTCGATGGGCAGGTTTTCGCGCTGCAAATGGGCTATTACCTCCGCCAGCGGGGTAGTTGTAATCAGGCAGAAATCGGCCGCGCCCGGCGTGGGATGCGCCGCTTTCGGCTCAATCTCGTGGCCCTGCTGGTGAAGGTTAAACTTATACGCCCCGAAATGCAGCGCCTTGCGGTTGTCGCCAAAGGTTTGCACCGCCATCCCCAGCCCGCGCTGATAGAAATCGCAGGTGCGCGCTATATCCCTGACCGTCAACACCAAATGGTTGAAGGTCTCTATTCGGAAAGCCATACTCTAAGCGGCGGTGGGCTGCGTCACGTTCAGCTTGCGCACCGTCAGCTCGTCTACCTCCAGCGAGCCAATGCGCACCCTAGCCACGGCCAGCCGGCCGATGGCCAGGCTGCCAATAGCCAGCGCCCCCACAGCGACGGCCCCCACGGCCAGCGCCCCAAGCGCAAACGCGCCCAGGGCCGCCGCGCCCTTGGCCACGGCGGCAGGTTTGGACTGAGCAGGAGAGACTTCGGCGCGGCGCTGATTGGGCGGAGTTTTCATCGGGCAGCAGGCTAAGGGGTTCAAACTCCTTCACATACGCCCGCGGCGCACGGCGGGTTTGGTACCTGCTAGCCTACCTTATCGGCCAGGAAGCGCGCGGTGTGGTTGGTATCCTTGAGCTTCACCATTTGCTCGGGCGTGCCCTCGAAGAGCAGGTGCCCGCCGTTGATGCCACCCTCGGGGCCGAGGTCGATGAGCCAGTCGGCGCACTTGATAATGTCCACGTTGTGCTCGATGATGAGCACCGAGTTGCCCTGCTCCACCAGCGCGTTGAGGGCGCCCAGCAGCTTGGCAATGTCGTGGAAGTGCAGGCCCGTGCTCGGCTCGTCGAAGATGAACAGAATTTTATCTTGCTGAACCGTAGCGCCTTTGGTGAGGAAGCTGGCCAGCTTTACGCGCTGAGCCTCGCCGCCGCTGAGCGTGTTGGCCGACTGCCCGAGGCGGATGTACCCTAGCCCCACATCGAGCAGCGGCTTGAGGCGCTCGGCCACTTTAGGCTGGCCTTTGAAAAACTCCACGGCGTCCTCCACCGTCAGGTCGAGCACCTCGAAGATATTCTTGTCCTGGAATTTGATTTCCAGAATGTCCTGCTTGAACTTGTGGCCGCCGCAGCTTTCGCAGGTCAGGTAGATGTCGGCCATGAACTGCATTTCGATTTTGACCTGGCCTTCGCCCTGGCACACCTCGCAGCGCCCGCCCTCCACGTTGAACGAGAAGTGCGAGGGCTTGAGGCCGCGCGCCTTGGCCAGCGGCTGCTCCGAAAACAGCGTGCGAATGGTATCGTAGGCCTTCACGTAGGTCACCGGGTTCGAGCGCGACGACTTGCCGATGGGGTTCTGGTCCACAAACTCGACGTGCGTTACCTGGCCGTTCACGCCGTTCAGGCGGTCAAACTTGCCGGTGGTTTCGCCCGCGCCGCCGCCCAGCATTTTCATCAGGGCCGGGGCCAGGATGCGCCGGATGAGCGTCGATTTGCCCGAGCCCGACACGCCCGTTACCACCGTCATCACCCCTAGCGGAATCTTGACGCTCACGTTCTTGAGGTTGTTTTCGCGGGCGCCGGTCAGCTCCAGGGCGTTGCGCCAGGGGCGGCGCACGGTGGGCACCGGCACGTCGAGCGCGCCGCTGAGGTACTTGCCGGTGTAGGTGGCCGTGTCCTGCATCAGCTCCGGGAAAGTGCCCTGGAACATGAGGTTGCCGCCGCCGCTGCCGGCCTCGGGGCCGATGTCGATAATCTGGTCGGCGGCCTCCATCATCTTCTCTTCGTGCTCCACTACCACTACCGTGTTGCCCAGCTCCTGCAGCGAGCGCAGCACGCCAATCAGCTGCTCAGCATCCTTAGGGTGCAGGCCGATGCTGGGCTCGTCGAGCACGTACATCGAGCCCACCAGCGCCGACCCTAGCGAGGTGGCCAGCGAGATGCGCTGGCTTTCGCCGCCGCTCAGCGTATTGCTCAAGCGGTTGAGGGTGAGGTAGCCCAGCCCCACGCGGTTGAGGTAGCCCAGCCGGTTGGTGATTTCGGCCAGCAGGCGGTCGGCCACGGCCATCTCATGCTCGCTCAAACTCAGGGTTTCGAAGAACGTGAGCGCCTCCGAGATGGGCAGCAATACCAAATCGGTGATGCTGCGGCCGTCGATTTTGACGTATTGCGCGTCTTTGCGCAGGCGCGTGCCGCGGCAGTCGGGGCAGGTGGTGCGGCCCCGGTAGCGGCTTTGCAGCACGCGGTACTGGATTTTGTGCGTCTGCTCGCCCACCCACTTAAAGTAGGCGTCGAGCCCTTCGAAGTACTTGTTGCCGGTCCAGAGCAGGCGCTGTTCGGCGGCGCTCAGGTCGTTGTAGGGGCGGTGAATGGGGAAGTCGAAGCGGATGCCATTTTTGAGCAGCGGCTTGAGCCATTCGCCCTGCTTTTCGGTGCGCCAGGGCGCGATGGCGCCCTCAAACACCGTCATGCTTTTGTCGGGAATAACGAGGTCTTCGTCAATGCCGAGCACCGAGCCGAAGCCTTCGCAGGTGTGGCAGGCCCCGTAGGAGTTGTTAAAGGAGAAAAAGTTAACGTTTGGCTCCTCAAACGTCATCCCGTCCAGCTCAAACTTATCGGAGAAAGTGCGCGTCTCGGCGTCGAGCTTCACCACGCAGGTGCCGTGGCCCTCAAAGAAGGCCGTTTGCACCGAGTCGGAGAGGCGAAATTGCAGGTCCTCGTCGTTGGGCTGCACGGCGGCGCGGTCGATGAGGATGGATACGTCGCCCTCTACCTCGGGCTTGCCCTCGCCTATCAGGTCTTCGATAAACGCATTTTCACCACTGGCCAGCACCACGCGGCCATAGCCTTTTTGCAGCAGCAAATCGAGTTCCTTGCTCATGGGGCGGCCGGGCTCGGTGCGCAGCAGGGGCGCCAGGATGGTGACGCGGGTATCGGCCGGCAGGCCGAACAGAAAATCGACCACATCGGCCACCGTATCCTTGCGCACCTGGCTGCCGCTAACGGGCGAAAACGTGCGGCCCACCCGCGCAAACAGCAGCTTGAGGTAGTCGTAAATCTCGGTGCTGGTGCCCACCGTCGAGCGGTTGTTCTTGATGCTGACCTTCTGCTCAATGGCGATGGCCGGCGAAATGCCCCGGATGTAGTCCACGTCGGGCTTGTCCATGCGGCCCAGAAACTGGCGGGCGTAGCTGCTCAGGCTCTCCACGTACATGCGCTGGCCCTCAGCATACAAGGTGTCAAACGCCAGGCTTGACTTGCCCGAGCCCGACAGGCCCGTAACCACGATAAACTTGTTGCGCGGCAGCGCCACGCTCAGGTTTTTGAGGTTGTGGACCCTAGCGTTTTTGATAACGATAAACTGGCGCGGGTCGAGGTGGTCGATTTCGTCGTGGGCCGGGGCGGCCACTTGCAGAGCGGAATTGTCGGACATGAATAGACTAACCGTGCGAACGGGGCGGAAGGTTTCGGCGGCCGCACAAAGGTCGGGCAGAATCGGCCCCGCTGCCCGCGCCCAACCAAGCCGGGTGGCGCCCGTGGCAAGAAGTACATTGCTTGCAGAACTGCGCTCACCCATCGGCAAACCTTATTTATTCGTTCATCACTCCGCCCGCGCCCCGTGGATTTATGCTGACTGGCCGGGCTAGCCCGGCCCCACGGCACCTGAGCCTTGCTCCGGGCGGACAGAGGGCTCAACTGCCGCCGGCTGCCGCTCGTAAGCTCAGGTAACTACCTTGCTTTTCGTATGGCCGAACTTCGTATTCAACCCAAGAAAAAATCACCTAGCCCCTGGCTGCTTGTGGCGCTGGCCGCGCTTGTGCTGGCCGCGGCGGCCTATTTCTTCCTGCGGCCCGACCCGGCCGACGAGCCTGCCCCGGCTACCACCCCGGTAGCCGCCGCCCCAGCCGACAGCCTGGCGACGCCCGACACCACCGCAGCCCCCACTACGCCCCCACCGGCCGCCGACTCCAGCATTGCCCAGGCGGCGGCAGCGGCGGGGGGCGCCCGGGCTAGCCTGCTCCAGCTCAGCCCGGGCCTCATGCAGCTGGCCGACCGCGCCGACCTGCGCGAGGATGCAGGCATTCGCGAGCAACGCGATAATTTCACGAGTGCCACCGCCCGCCTGGCCGACGGCGACCTGCAGGCCAGCCTGCGCCCCGGCCTGGTGGCCGCCGCCAACCTGCTGCTAGCCGTGCAGCAAAAAGGCTACCCCAACCTGCAAACCGAGGCCAACGCGCTTACCCTGCAGGCTAGCCAGCTGTCGGGCCGCGATGCCACGCCGGCCGAGCAGGCCCAAAACCATACCTACCTCACCCAGCTCCAGGCGCTGCTCAATACCATGAGCTATCCGGCCAGGGATGTCTTGTAACTCTGCCCCTTATGAATTCTCCTGTTTTGCGGCGGCTGCGCGACCTGCCCTCCTTTGAGCTGGCCACCGGCGACCCCGACCCGCGTGGCTGGGCCGTGCGCGGCCGCGATGGCCACGCCTTCGGCCTCGTCGATGAGCTGCTCGTCGACCCCATTTCGCAACGGGTACTGTACCTCAATGTGTTGCTTGAAAATGGCCTACCCGGCATGTTGGCCCCCGGCCCCCACACCGACCAGCGCATTCTGCTCCCGCTTTCCGCCGTAGACCTCGACGCTGAGGGCCGTAGCGTGTTCGTTACGGCCCTCAGCCGCGATACCGTGCGCAACTACCCGCTCTTCATCGATTTTATGCTGCCGCCCGAACTCGAAAGCGCCATGCACACGGCTCTGGGTATGGCTAGCTAGCCCGCACCATTGTTGCCACGGCGCTTACCCACTGCGGCTCCGAGTTGAGCGAGGGCACCAGCTGCCAGTGCTCGCCGCCATTCTCTTCAAACAGCTCGCGAAACTCCACGCCCACTTCGATGGTCGTTTCGAGGCAGTCGGCCACGAAGGCGGGCGAGAAGGCCAGCACCTTCTTGATGCCCTTGGCCGGGAAGTCTTTGATAACCTCGTCGGTATAGGGTTGCAGCCAGGGGTCGCGCAGGCGGCTTTGCAGGCGGCTCTGGAAGGTCACGGTATACTGGTCGTCGCGCAGGCCTAGCCCGGCTGCCAGCAGCCGCGAGGTGGCAAAGCACTGGGCCCGGTAGCAGTAGCGGTTGTTCTTATTATAGGTATTGCAGCACTTGCCCAGCTGGCAATAGCCCTTGAAGCTGCCCTTCAGCACGTGCCGCTCGGGTATGCCGTGGTAGCTGAACACTACGTGGTCGTAGTCGTGCTTAGCCATCTCGGCCTGGCCCCTGGCCACAAAGCTGGCAATAAAGCCCGGGTCGTCGGCAAAGGTGCTGATGAAGTTAATGCTCGGCACTATCCACCAATCTTTTACGAAGTCCATTACCTTCTCCTGCACCGAGCCGGTGCTGGCCGCCGCGTACTGCGGAAACAGCGGCAGCACGATAATGCGGTCCACGGCTGCGTCGCGCAGCTCTTCCAGCGCGCTTTCGATGCTGGGCTTCTGGTAGCGCATGCCGAAGGCCACCACGTAGCCTTCGCCCAGCTGCTGCTGCAAAAGCTTCTGCAAATCGAGGCCGTGGTACAGCAGCGGCGAGCCGCGCTCGGCATCCCAGAGTTGCTGGTAGATTTTGGCCGACTTGGGCGCGCGCAGCGGCACCACCAGGCCCCGAAAAAGCGGATAGCGCACGGCGGCCGGCATGTCAATCACGCGGGCGTCGGTGAGAAACTCGTTGAGGTAGCGGCGCACGTCGCCGGTCTGGGGCGAGTCGGGCGTGCCCAGATTAACCAGCAAGACGCCAATGCGGCGGGAAGGGGTAGGCATTAGGGAGAAGAATTACGGAGCAGCAGCTACTGATTAATGCCTTAGCAGACAAACCATCAGCCGCTAGCCATCGGCTTTGCGTTGAGTGCACCTTTAACCAAAAAGGACGGGTTTAGGCTTTGATGGAATTGCAAAAATCGTTAATCATTAACTATTAACCCTTAACCACCGATTCGCGCCGTACCTTTGCGGGCTGATTTTCAAAACTATCCTTCCCCATTATCTCCTGTGAACCCCGAACCTAAGCCCCACCGTGCCGGCTTCGTCAGCATCATCGGCAAGCCCAACGTCGGCAAGTCCACGCTGATGAATGCCTTGGTTGGCGAGCGCCTGAGCATCGTCACGAGCAAGGCCCAGACCACGCGTCACCGCATCCTGGGCATTCTCAACGGCGAAGATTTTCAGCTCGTTTATTCCGACACGCCCGGCATTATCCAGCCCAAATATGAGCTGCACAACGCCATGATGGCCTTCGTGTACTCGTCGCTGGAAGATGCCGACGTGATATTGTTCGTCACCGACATCTACGAAAAGCACGACGAAGAGCCCGTGGTAGAGCGCCTGCGCAAAACCGAGGACACGCCCATCTACGTACTAGTCAATAAGATAGACCAGGCCAGCCAGGAAGATGTCGAAGCCAAGCTAGCCTACTGGAAAGAGCAGCTGCCCAATGCTACCGACGTGCTGCCCATCTCGGCGCTCAACGCCTTTGGCACCGAGAAGGTGTTGCAGCTAGCCCTCGACAGCCTGCCCATTCACCCGCCCTACTATCCCAAAGACGAGCTTACCGACAAGCCCGAGCGCTTTTTCGCCGCCGAAATGGTACGCGAGAAAATCTTCAAGCTCTATAAAAAGGAGGTGCCCTACAGCTCCGAAGTGGAGATTGAGGAGTTCAAGGAAGACGACGATATCATTCGCATTCGCGGCGTCATCTACGTGGAGCGCAACAGCCAGAAGGGCATCATTATCGGGGCCAAGGGCGAGGCGCTGAAAAAGGTTGGCACCTGGGCCCGCGAAGAGATGGAGAAATTCTTCCAGAAAAAAGTATTCCTGGAGCTGTTCGTGAAAGTAAACGAGAACTGGCGCACCGATAGCAAGGCGCTGAGCCGCTTCGGCTACCAGTAATCTTTATAACAAGACGGTCATGCTGAGCTTGCCGAAGCATCTCACCCGTATCGTCTAACGGTTAAGTCAGTGCTGCACGCGAGATGCTTCGGCAAGCTCAGCATGACAACGATTATTCGGTTATCGACCAATAAAAACGACCATTTTAACCCTAATTACTCCGGGTACTGCCGCGCCATTGGTCGGGCCGGCGGCTGGAGCCAACTACATGAATACCATTGCAATAGTGGGCCGCCCCAACGTGGGCAAGTCCACCCTGTTCAACCGCCTGGTGGGCCGCCGCCAGGCCATCATGGACAACCAAAGCGGGGTTACCCGCGACCGCCACTACGGCTACGGCGACTGGATTGGGCACAATTTTACCGTGATTGACACGGGCGGCTATGTGCACAACTCGGACGATATTTTCGAGAGCGAAATCAACCGCCAGGTAAAGCTGGCCATCGACGAGGCCGACGTGATTCTCTTTATGGTCGATGCCGACGCGGGCCTGCACGGCCTCGACGAGGAATTTGCCCAGGTGCTGCGCCGCTACATCGGCAAAAAGCCCATCTATCTGGTTGCTAACAAGGCCGATACCAACCTGCGCGCCCAGGGCTCGGGCGAGTTTTACGCGCTGGGCCTCGGCGACACCGAAGTGTTTGCCATCAGCTCGGCCAATGGCTCGGGCACCGGCGAGCTGCTCGATGCCATCGTGTCGCACTTCGACGAAGTGGGGGAGGAAGAGCCCAACTCGGACCTGCCGCGCATTGCCATCATCGGCCGCCCCAACGTGGGCAAGTCGTCGTTTGTGAACCTGCTGCTGGGCGAAGACCGCAGCATCGTGACCGACATTGCCGGCACCACCCGCGACTCGATTGAGGCGAAGTACAGCGCGTTCGGCCACGAGTTTATGCTCGTGGACACGGCCGGCCTGCGCCGCAAAGCCCGCGTGAACGAGGACGTGGAGTTCTACTCTAACATGCGCTCGCTGCGCGCCATGGAGGCCGCCGACGTGTGCGTGGTGCTGCTCGACGCCAGCCGCGGCATTGAGGCCCAGGACGTGGCCATCATTGCCCTGGCCGACAAAAACCGCAAGGGCATCGTTATCCTGGTGAATAAGTGGGACTTAATCGAGGGCAAGGAAACCAACACGGCCCGCGATTTCGAGGCCAAGATTAAGGAAAAGATTGCGCCCATCGCCTACCCACCCGTCGTGTTTATTTCGGTGCTGAACAAGCAGCGGGTGCACAAGGCGCTGGAAGTTATCATGGAAGTGTACGGCAACAAGCGCCGCAAAATCCCGACTTCGCAGCTCAACGATGTGATGCTGAAGGAGATTGAGAAGTATCCGCCGCCCATTCAGAAGGGCAAGATGGTGCGCATCAAGTACGCCACGCAGCTGCCCACGCACAACCCGGTGTTTGCCTTCTTCTGCAACCTGCCGCAGTACATCCCCGACTCCTACGCCCGCTACCTCGAAAACCGCCTGCGCGAGCATTTCGACTTCACCGGCGTGCCTATCGGCCTGGCTTTCCGCAAAAAATAAATTTGCTGAATTTTGGCTGAAGACTGGGTTACCTACCTGGAAGCTCGGCATTAAGCAGTGGAAACCATCCAAACCTCTTTCCAACCTGCACCATGAAAAAAGTACTCTTCCTCGCCGTAGCCGCCATGTCCCTCTCGCTCGCTTCGTGCGACAGCAAGAAAGAAGATGCCGCTGAGGCTCAAGGCACTGCCGTAAAAGACGCTGGCGAAGCCAAAGCTGACGCCCTCGAAAACAAGGCTGATGCCGTTCGTGACTCGGCCGACAAAAAAGGCGAAGCCATCGGCGACGCTGCTGACGCTAAAGACCCCAAGTAATTCGGGCTGCTCCCTGCTGGCTAGCCCACCAGGGAGATTGCTAACAAAAAAAACGCTACTTTAATCGGTAGCGTTTTTTTATGGCCCAGCTTTTTTTCGGCTGCCAGGCAGTAATTGTACCATTACCCTTCGGGTTTAACCCATTGCCCAGGCTCATTAAAACCTGATTAGTACTAAAAAATATGGACTTGAGTAAACTTTTTTAACTAAGTACCGTCTACTGGGCTGAAATTTGCACCTTATCTTTCCGCAACCAATCTTAAAACCATGAAAAACATTCTTTTCGCCGCACTGCTAGGCAGTGTTACGGCTTTCGTAGCCGCTCCCGTGGCCGCCGCTCCCAGCCAAACGACCCCGGCCGCAGGCCAGGCGCCGAACTCCAAGGAAATGAAGCAAATCCGGAAGGCACGCAAGCAAAACGGCCCCGAAGTGTACAAGGGCACCGTGGCTGAGCAGCGCCGCATCGTGACCGACGCCCCCGGCGCCGAGAAAGATGACGACAACACCAGCGACACGCCGAAGAAGGACCGCAAAATGAAGAAAAAGTAGGTAAGCCAAGTACTTGGCTTACAAAAAAGCCCCGCCGGCAAGTATGCCGGCGGGGCTTTTTTGCATTGGCAGCCCTAGCCCAGGCGGCGTTGCAGCAGGCTACCTACCGTTTCGAACAGGCGCCGGGGCTCGTAGGTGCGCCAGGGCAGGTCGTCGAGTTCGCCGCCGAAGTTGATGTACTGGTCGAGGTTGTACTGGCTCATTTCGCGGCGCACGTGGTCCTGAAAGTTGACGCCCGCAATCCAGCCGTCTTCCACTTCCTCAAACCACTCCTCGTAGTAGCTGTCGTCGGAGCCGTGGAAATTGAACACGTTTTCGCCAATGAGGATAAAGCGCCTGATGCCTTCGTGCAGCAGCACGTCGAGGATATTGCGCTTCAGGTTCATGATGTCGTTTTCGATGGCATCGTTCCACTCGCCGATAAACTCCAGAATGGCGCCGCCTTCCTCGTAGTCGGCCCAGAGAATTTTAATAAACAGCGTATCCGATTCTATACTATCCCACTGAGGATGAATGTAGTAGCCATAAATAGTATTGGAATACGTATCCAGGCTATACTCGGCCCCGAAGAGCGGCGAGCGCGGGTCGTCGGCAGCCGAATACTGCTCAATCCAGTTGTAGTGGGGCTCGATGGTGTGCATAGCAACGGGGCTAGCTAGGGCCAGCCCGTTGCAAAAACGCGGCCTCGCCCGAATCGTTCGGGTGGGCGGCGCCGGTAACAGGTTGCGGACTGATTGTCAGGCGCAAATTCTGTGGGTTTCTGCGCGTCGCTACCGAGCCCAGGCCGCCAGCGCGGCCCGCACCGAGCCGTGCTGGCGCAGCAGGTCGGCGGCCTGGGGCTGGGCAATGCCCAGCTCGTCCATGAGCATCCGCTGGCCGCGCTCCACCAGCTTGTCGTTGCTGAGCTGCATGTCGACCATCTTATTGCCCTTCACGCGGCCCAGCCGGATGAACGTGGCGGTGGTGAGCATGTTGAGCACCAGCTTCTGGGCGGTGCCGGCCTTGAGGCGGGTGCTGCCGG
Source organism: Hymenobacter cheonanensis (assembly GCF_030581075.1). Taxonomy (GTDB): domain Bacteria; phylum Bacteroidota; class Bacteroidia; order Cytophagales; family Hymenobacteraceae; genus Hymenobacter. Next base: position 438,118 of record NZ_JAUQSW010000004.1, on the reverse strand, counting down.
TTACGAATTCCGGGCCGGTCACAACTTCCACCGGAAACTCGCAGGCCGCCGCCACGGCCGAGCCCGCGTTGCACACTACGCAGCCGGTGGCTAGCCCGGCGGCGCGCGCTGCCTGCAGGCCGCCAATCACGTAGGGCGTGCGGCCTGAGGCCGCGATGCCCACGAGCACGTCCTTCTCATTCGCGCCAAACTGCTGTAAATCAGCCCAGGCCTGGGTTGGGTTGTCTTCCGCGCCCTCCACCGCCTGGCGAATGGCGCCGTCGCCGCCGGCCATAATGCCTACCACCAGCCCCGCCGGCACGCCAAACGTAGGCGGACACTCCGAGGCATCAACTACCCCGAGCCGCCCGCTGGTGCCCGCCCCGATGTAAAACAGCCGCCCGCCCGCGCCCAGCCGCGCCACGGTGGCTTCGACTAGCCGCTCTAGTTGCGGCAAGGCCTGCTGCACGGCCAGCGGCACGGTCTGGTCGAGTTGGTTCATGCCGGCCAGCAGGGCGGCGGTGGGCAGCGTTTCGAGGTCGTTGAAAGAGGAAGGCGTTTCGGTAGTCACTGCGTTTCGGTTGGTTGTTTTGAGGGGCGGCTAGCTTTTTAAGGTGCCGATTATCTGAAATTTATCGAACACCGTGGCCAGGTGTGGCGCGTCTTCATCCAGCTCGCGCGTAAGGTCCTGGCCGGCCCAGTGCTCGTAGTGGTTGCCGCGCTGCCAGAGGCGCGAGCGCGTCACGTCGTAGATGTTGCCCTGGTAGGCCACCCAGATTTCGTCGCGGTCCTGGCCGTTGCGCAGGGCTAGCTGGCTTTTGGTGTAGGTTGTAAGCGCGTCGCTCATACCATTAGCTTAAAAGCGCCTGCGTCCGAATCCAGCGCTGGGGCAGGTCGCCCTGGGCCGCGTGCAGGTAATCCTGGTGGGTGCAGGGCACGATGCGCTTCACCGATTGGTCGGCCAGGCTCTCGACCTCCATCCACCATTTATCGGTGTCGGCGCGGCGCGATTTATAGAATACCAGCTCGCTGGGCGCGCTGCCGCCGTTGCCGGGCAGCACCAGCGTATAAGTGAGGAAGCGGTAGGTACCAAAACCCGTTTCGGGCCGCCGGTGGTAATAGCCCTCAATAAAGTACCAGAGCATGGTGGCCAGTGTAGCAGCGGCCAGCCCGTGCGGGTCGTGGTCGGGCCGGTAGCCGTATAAGCCCACCGAGGTAAGCTGCTCATTATGACCCGCGTACCAGCACAGCTGGGCGGCATCCTCGTTGCTGAGGCCGAAGGGGCTAGCCGGGTAATAGCCGGGCGCATCCTGCCAGCGAATGGCGGCAATGTCAATGCTCAGAAAGTTGGCCTGGCGCAGCACCGGCTCTGCCAGGCGGCGGTCGGTGCGCAGCTCGCCCACGCTCATTATCTCAAAGTGCAGCTTCTCGAAGGCCGTCAGCACATCGGGCGGCGTGAGGTACTGCTGGTGCGCGAGGTGCGCGCAGCTGAACACGAAGTTGGGCGTGTGCATCAGCAGGCGGCGCAGGTGGCTGTCTTCGGGCGCGGCAAAGTAGCCGGGCATCGCCATGTCGGGCCGCGAGTCGATGACGGCAAAATTGATGGCCGGCACGGCTTCGTGCTGGGGCTCGTAGGCCAGAAACTGGCCGTAGTCGAGGTCGTGGCCGCCCCCTAGCAGCAGCGGTATCGTATTGGCTTCCAGCAGGGCAGCCACTATTTCGCGCAGGCGCTGATAGGTGTCTTCCAGGCTGAGGCCGGGGCGCAGGTTGCCGAGGTCGACGAGGCGCAGCGGGCCGTTGCCGCGCTGCAACTGGTAGAAGCGCTCGCGCACGCGGTTGGCGCCGTGCTGCCCGGCCGGCGGGGCGCCGGCCACGGTGCCGCGCCACTCGTCAAGGCCTATCAGGGCCAGGTCGGCCGTGCGCCAGTCCGGAAAGTCTTCGGCAAAGCGCGCCACGTAGGCCGCCACGGTGGTAGGCGCGGCGGTGGGGGCAGTCAGCTCGTCGGGCAGCGGGTCGAAAAAGAGGGCCAGGTTCATTAAAGCAAGCGCGGCGGGGCGCGGCCAAATTTACGCCCGGCCCGGGGCAGATTGGGTTTTTGGCAGCGCGCTGGGCCGTCGCCCGCACAATTTCGCTAAAAATCCTGTTTCTTTAGTGCCTTATTCCCACGCCGACCGCACCCCGCCTCGCCTTATGGACGTCCGCCGCTCCTTCGATATCCTAGCTCACCAACTCGAAAAATACCCGCAACCCGATTCGCTGGCGGCTAAAATTAATGGGCAGTATCAGCCGTTCAGCAGCCAAGAGGTGCAGGACCAGGCCAATTTAGTGAGCCTGGGCTTGCTCAAGCTAGGGCTCAAAAAAGACGATAAAGTCGCCATTATCAGCATGAACCGGCCCGAATGGCTGCTGGCCGATTTCGGGATTGCCCAAATCGGGGCCACCAGCGTGCCCATGTACCCGAGCATCACGGTGGAGGACTACAAGTACATTTTTACCGATGCCGGCGTGCGGGCCGTATTTGTGGCCGACAAGCACCTGTTTGACAAGGTGAAGGAGGCCACGGCGGGCCTCGATATTCCGGCCGAAAATGTGTTTACGTTCGATAAAGTAGAAGGCGCGCGGCACTTTGGCGAATTGCTGGAGCTAGGCCGCCAGGGCAACCCCGCCGACCTGGAGCCGCTGAAAGCCGCCGTGCAGCCCGACGACCTGCTCACGCTCATTTACACCAGCGGCACCACCGGCGCGCCCAAGGGCGTGATGCTCAGCCACGATAATATCCTGAGCAACTGCCGCAACTCGGCGCGCTACGTGCCAGTGGGCCAAGATGATAAAGCTCTCAGCTTCTTGCCGTTGTGCCATATTTTTGAGCGTATGGTAACGTACTTATACATGATTCACGGCGTGAGCATCTATTACGCCGAGAGCATGGAAACCATTGCCGACAACCTGCGCGAGGTGCACCCAAGCATCTTCACCACCGTGCCGCGCCTGCTGGAGAAAGTGTATGATAAAATCGTGGCCAAGGGCCACGAGCAAACCGGCATCAAGCACAAGCTTTTCTTCTGGGCCCTGGATTTGGGTCTGAAATACGACACCCAGCAAGACCAGGGCTTTATCTACAATACCGAACTGGCGCTGGCTAACAAGCTTATTTTCAATAAGTGGCGCGAGGCGCTGGGTGGCAACCTGCGCTGCATTGTGAGCGGCGGCGGCGCCTTGCAGCCCCGGCTAGCCCGCGTATTCTGGGCCGCCGGCATCCGGGTGATGGAAGGCTACGGCCTCACCGAAACTTCGCCCGTGATTGCGGTGAACGGCTACGAGCGCGAGAACAACATGATTGGCGCCGTGGGCCCGCTCATCGATAACATGGAGGTGAAAATTGCCGCCGACGGCGAGATTCTCACCAAATCGGCGTCCGTGATGAAGGGCTACTACAACAAGCCCGAGCTTACAGCCGAGGCCATTGACAAGGATGGCTGGTTTCATACCGGCGACATCGGCGAGTTTGTAAATGGGCGTTTTCTCAAGATTACCGACCGCAAGAAGGAGATGTTCAAGACGAGTGGCGGCAAGTACATTGCCCCGCAAGTCATTGAAAATAAGATGAAAGAAGACCCCCTCATCGAGCAGATGATGGTGGTGGGCGCCGACCAGAAGTTTCCGGGCGCGCTCATCGTGCCGGCGTTTGACGAGCTAAAGCAGTGGGCTAGCAAAAACGGCGTCGCGGCCAAGTCGAACGCTGACCTCGTGAAGGACGAAAAGGTAGTTAAGCTCTACCACGACTTGGTAGTGAAGTACAACCAGGGTTTTGCCCAGTGGGAGCAGGTGAAAAAATCGGTGCTGCTGCCCGAGCACTGGACCGTAGAAACCGGCGAAATGACACCTACCATGAAGGTGAAACGCAAGGTGATAACCGAAAATAACAAGGACCTGATTGAGGGGCTGTATAAGTGAGGTAGGGTAAGCTTTCGCTTGCCGCACGCCAGCCGGCGCGGCAAGCGAAAGCTTACCCTACACTTTGCCGAACTAGTATGCAAGCCTAACAAATTTCTTCGTATGTTTACCGCACTTTCACTGCGATATGAAACCCGAAGAAACCGTCGATTACAACATAAAAGTGGCCTGGCACGCGATTTCGCGCATGTACAACACGCAGGCGGCTCGGTATGATATTACCACGAGCATCGGCTTCGTGCTGCTCAATATTGACCAGGAGCTAGGTACGCCGGCCACCAAAATTGCCCCCCTGCTAGGCCTCGAAACGCGCTCGCTCACGCGCATTCTGCGCAGCATGGAGGAAAAGGGTCTGATTTACAAGCAGGCCGATACGCAGGATAAGCGCTCGGTACGCATCTTTTTGACTGAGTTGGGACTTGAAAAGAAGGAGGTTTCGCGCCAGACGGTACGGCACTTCAACCTGAAAGTGCGCGAGAAAATCCCGCAGAATCAGCTCGATACCTTCTTTAAGGTGGCTAGCCAGATTACGAGCATGATTGAGGGCAAAACGCTCTTTGACGACTTTGAGCTGAAGCCGCTGCGCAAGGAAGCGTCGGCGTAAGCTGGCAGCCTTTAGTGCTGACTATTAGATTATTCCCACCCAACGCGAACTATAAAGTTCGCGCTACTTTATATGAAACGCATAATCAAGAAAGTTGCCGTGCTGGGCTCGGGCGTGATGGGTTCGCGCATTGCCTGCCACTTTGCCAACATCGGTGTGCCGGTGCTGCTGCTCGACATCGCGCCCAAGGAATTGACGGCTGATGAGGAGAAAAAAGGCCTGAAACTGGACGCGCCCGCCGTGCGCAACCGCATCGTGAACAGCGCCTTGCAGGCGGCCGTTGCGGCCAACCCCTCGCCGCTTTATCGCAAAAGCGAGGCTAGCCGCATCAAGACCGGCAACTTCGATGATAACCTCAAGGAAATTGCGAACTGCGACTGGGTGATTGAGGTTGTGGTGGAGCGACTCGACATTAAAAAGAGCCTTTACGAGCGCGTAGAGCAGTTTCGCAAGAAAGGGACACTGATTACGAGCAACACCTCGGGCATCCCGATTCACCTGCTGGCCGAGGGCCGCTCGGAGGATTTCAAGCAGCACTTCGCGGGCACGCACTTCTTCAACCCGCCGCGCTATTTGAAGCTGCTGGAGATTATTCCGACACCGGAAACCAAGCCGGAAGTGGTTGATTTCCTGCTGCACTACGGCGACCTGTATCTGGGTAAAACGGTGGTGCTAGCCAAGGATACGCCGGGCTTCATTGCCAACCGCGTGGGCGTATTCGCCCTGCTCGACGCGATGCAGACCATGCAGAAGCTGGGCCTGACGGTGGAGGAAACCGACAAGCTGACCGGCCCGGTTATCGGCCACGCCAAGTCGGCCACGCTGCGCACGTCGGATGTGGTGGGTTTGGACACGACCATCAACGTGGCGAATGGGCTAGCCCAGGGTTTGCCGGATGATGAGGCCAAAGACGTGTTTGTGCTGCCCGATTTCGTGAAGAAAATGGGCGAGAACAAGTGGCTGGGCGACAAAACTGGCCAGGGCTTCTACAAGAAAGTGAAGGGCGAGGGCGGCAAGTCGGAAATCCACGCGCTGGACCTCAACACGCTGGAATACAAGCCTAGCCAGAAGGTAAAGTTTGCCACGCTGGAGCTGACCAAGAGCATCGACAAGCTGGCCGACCGCTTCAAAGTGCTGGTGGGCGGCAAGGACAAGGCGGGCGAGTTTTACCGCCTGAGCTTCGGTAGCTTGTTTGCCTACGTGAGCAACCGCATTCCCGAAATTGCGGACCAGCTCTACAAGATTGATGACGCGCTGCGCGCCGGCTTCGGATGGGAACTAGGGCCGTTTGAAACCTGGGACGCGCTGGGCGTGCAGGCCGGCATCGACTTGGCCAAGGCCGCTGGGCGCACCGTGGCGCCGTGGGTAGAGGAGATGCTAGCCGCGGGCAACCCGACCTTTTATAAGGTGGAGAATGGCGTGCGCAAGTTTTACGACAAGGAAAGCAAGCAGTACCAGCCGGTTTCGGGCGTCGAGAATTTCATTATTCTCGACAACCTGCGGGCTAGCGGCAAGGTGCTGTGGAAGAACGCCGGGGCGTCGGTTATTGACTTGGGCGACGGCATTTTGAACGTGGAGTTCCACTCCAAGATGAACTCGCTGGGCACTGATGTTATCCAAGGCTTGCTGAAGGGCGTGGAGATGGCCGAAGCCGGCTACCGCGGCCTCGTGGTGGGCAACGACGCGCCGAATTTTTCGGCCGGCGCCAACCTCGGGCTCGTGTACATGCAAGCCTTGGAGCAGGAGTTTGACGAGCTGAATATGATGATTCAGCAGTTTCAGCAGGCCATGATGCGGATGCGCTACAGCAGCATTCCGGTGGTGGGCACGCCGCACGGCCTCACGCTAGGGGGCGGCTGCGAGTTGAATTTGCACTGCGACCGCGTGGTGGCCTCGGCCGAGTCGTACATCGGCCTCGTCGAGTTTGGCGTGGGCTTGATACCCGGCGGCGGCGGCACCAAGGAAATGACCCTGCGCACGGCAGCCAAGTACGAGGAAGGTGAGCCGGAATTCAACCTGCTGCGCAACACGTACATGACCATCAGCACGGCCAAGGTTTCTACCTCGGCGGCCGAGGCATTCGACCTGGGCTTCCTGCGCCGGGGCGACGAGATTGTGGTGAATTCCAACCGCGTGATTGCCCAGGCCAAAGCCGCAGCTATCGAGCTGGCCGACGCGGGTTACTCGCAGCCTAGCCAGAAAACCAACATCAAGGTGCACGGCAAGGGCGCGCTGGCCATGTTCAAAACCGGCGTGTACGCCATGAAAGAGGGCAAGTACATTTCAGCGCATGACCAGAAAATCGCCGACAAGCTCGCCTACGTGATGTGCGGCGGCGACCTCTCCTCCCCCACCGAGGTGAGCGAGCAGTACCTGCTGGACCTGGAGCGCGAGGCGTTCCTGAGTCTTTGCGGCGAGCGCAAGACGCTGGAGCGCATTCAGTCGATTCTGACCACTGGCAAACCGCTGCGTAATTAACGTCGGACCTCACCCCCTAGCCCCCTCTCCAAAAGAGAGGGGGGACTAGTTTCTAATCCTAGAAGCTAGCTTCTTTTCTTTTAAATAGAGTTTTTAATTTACTAAAAACTAGTCAACTAGCCTAGGAACTAGTTCCCCTTCTCTTTTGGAGAGGGGGCTAGGGGGTGAGGTTGGCGCCAGCATATTATGGCTAATACCGCATATATCGTGGCCGGCTTTCGCACGGCCGTTGGCAAAGCGCCCCGCGGCGTCTTCCGTTTTACCCGTCCCGACGACCTGGCGGCCGAGGTTATCAAGCACCTCGTGAAGTCGGTGCCCGCCCTGGACCCTAGCCGCGTCGATGACGTGATAGTGGGCAACGCCGTGCCCGAGGCCGAGCAAGGCTTGCAAATGGGCCGCCTCATTTCGCTGCTGGCCCTGCCCATTAATGTGCCAGGGTTGATTGTGAACCGCTACTGCGGCTCGGGCGTGGAAACTATCGCCATGGCGGTGGGCAAAATCACGGCCGGCATGGCCGAGTGCATCATCGCGGGTGGCACCGAGAGCATGAGCATGGTGCCCACCGTAGGCTGGAAAACCGTGCCCAACTACAAGCTGGCCACCGAGCACCCCGACTACTACATGGGCATGGGCCTCACGGCCGAAGCCGTAGCTAACGACTACAAAATCAGCCGCCAGGACCAGGACGAATTTTCCTACAACTCGCACCAGAAGGCCATCAAGGCCATCGCCGAAGGCAAATTCAAGAAGAGCATCGTGCCGATTACGGTGGAGGAAACTTACCTCGACCAGGCCACCGGCAAGAAGAAAAACCGCTCGTACGTAGTCGACACCGACGAAGGCCCGCGCGCCGACACCTCGGTAGAAGCGCTGGCCCGCCTGCGCCCCGTGTTTTCGGCCACCGGCACCGTCACGGCCGGCAACTCGTCGCAAACCTCCGACGGCGCGGCCTTTGTGCTCGTGATGAGCGAGCGCATGGTGAAGGAGCTGAACCTGGAGCCCATTGCCCGCATGGTCACCTACGCTACCGAGGGCGTCGACCCGCGCATCATGGGCATGGGCCCGATTGCCGCCGTGCCGAAGGCCCTGCGCCAAGCCGGCATGAAGCTCGACGACCTCGACCTGATTGAGCTGAACGAAGCCTTCGCCTCGCAGTCGCTGGCCGTGGTGCGCGAGCTAGGCATTAATACTGAGAAGCTCAACGTGAACGGCGGCGCCATTGCGCTAGGCCACCCGCTGGGCTGCTCGGGCGCCAAGCTCTCCATTCAGCTCTTTGATGAGCTGCGCGACCGCGGCCAGAAGTACGGCCTGGTAACCGCCTGCGTAGGTGGCGGCCAGGGCGTGGCGGGCATCTACGAGCTGCTAAAGTAGGTTCTACCTTATTCGTTTCGGCCGTCATGCTGACGAAGGAAGCATCTTATCAGGCTTGCGCCACTGTTGCGTTACCCTGGCAAGATGCTTCCTTCGTCAGCATGACGGACGTTTTTTGTTTAGAGGAAGACTACTCATCCAGTAAGTTCAGCAGCTTGTGCTCGGCCTCGGGGCGGTGCTGCCTGGCGTATTCAGACGGGGCCATGCCGTAGATTTTCTGGAACGTCTTGCGGAAGTATTTCACGTTTTCCACGCCAACCTGGAAGGCAACTTCGGTGATGCGCAGCTGGCTGTGAGTGAGCAGCTGGGCGGCGCGCTTCATGCGCACGTCGCGGATGAATTCGACGGTGGTTTGGCCGGTAATCTGCTTGATGCGGCGGTAAAGCACCGACTGGCTCAGGCAGAGGTCGCTAGCCAGCACCTGCACCCCAAAGGCCGGGTCGTCGAGGTGCCGCTCCACAGCGCGCATGGCCTGCTCCAGGAAAGTGCGGTCGGCGTCGGCGATGACGATTTCGGTGGGTTCGAGCAGCAGCTGGCGCTGGTAGTATTCGCGCAGCTTGCCGCGGTTGCGCAGCAGGGCGGCGGCTTTGGCTTGCAGCACCTGCGGGTTGAAGGGCTTGCTCACGTAGTCGTCGGCGCCGAGGCCGAGGCCCTCTACCTCGTGCAGGGCGGCGGTGCGGGCCGTGAGCAGCAGCACCGGCACGTGGGCCGTTTTGGGGTGCTGCTTGAGCTTGCGGCACAGCTCCAGGCCGTCGCTACGCGGCATCATCACATCGGAGATGATGAGGTCGGGCAGCTGGGCCAGGGCTTTTTCCCAGCCTTCGAGGCCATCGGCGGCGGCGGTCACCTCAAAGTCGGCGGCGAATAGCTGCTGCAGGTACTGGCTCACCTCGTCGTTGTCTTCGACTACGAGCAGGCGCGGCAGGCTAGCCAGGGTCAGCGGGTCGTTGGTGAGGGCTAGTGCGGTGGGGTCGAGGTCGGGCGTGGTTTCGGCCAGGGTAGGCTGGTCGGTTTCGGGCAGCAGGTCGCCGGGCTGCAAATGGGCCTGGCCGAAGGGCAGCCGCAGCCGGAACGTGCTGCCCGCCTCCACTACGCTCTCTACCAGAATGGTGCCGCCGTGGCGCTCGGCAAACTGCCGCACCAGCGACAGCCCGATGCCGGTGCCCGTCATGCGCAGCGTATCGGTGTGCGAGGCCTGGTAATAGGGGTCGAAGATGTGCGCCAGCTCGGCGGGCTGAATACCCACGCCCGTATCTACTACGCTTATTTCCAGAAAATTGCCCGCTAGCTGGCCGTTCTGAAATACGGCCTCGCCGCCCGGGCTGCCCACCACCGTGGCCGCCAGGGTAATCTGGCCGCCCTCGGGCGTGTACTTGAAGGCATTGGCCAGCAGGTTGGTGAGAATAATTTCGAGCTTGCTGCGGTCGAAATACAGCAGCACCGGCTCGGCGGGCACGTCGAGGGTGTAGGTGAGGCGGCGCTCCTCGGCCTTTTGCCTGAATACCTCGAACAGCTCGGCCACGAACTGCACGGCGTTGCCGGCGCTGGCACGCAGCGGCACGTGGCCGGTTTCGACCTTGCGGAAATCGAGCAGCTGATTCACCAAATCGAGCAGCTTGCGGGTTTGCTTGTGCATAAGCAGCACCTTGTCGCGCAGGCCGCTCACGGGGCCGTGCGCGCCGATTATCTCCTCCATCGGCCCCAGAATGAGGGTGAGCGGCGTGCGCAGCTCGTGGCTCACATTGGTAAAGAAGCCGAGCTTGAGGTTGGTCAGCTCCTTCTCCTTTTCGGTCTGGAACTGCTCCAGAGTCAGCTTATTACGTAGTTCCTGCTGGGCCATTTCGAAGCGTCGGTACAGGGCCACCGCGCCCACCAGGGCCGCGGCGTAGAGCAGGTAGGCCCACCAGGTTTTGTACCAGGGGGCTAGCACCACAAAGCCCATCGTGGCGGGCGTTTTGGCCCACACGCCCTCGCCGTTGTCGGCTTTCACTTGTAGGGTGTAGCGGCCGGGCGGCAGGTTGGTGAAGCTGGCGGTGCGCTGGCCGGGGCCAGGGTAAATCCACGCGGGGTTGTAGCCCAGCAGGCGGTAGGCGTAGTGGTCTTTCTGCGGATTGGTATAGTTAAGGGCCACGAAATCAACCGAAAAGTCGTTTTCTGAGGGCTTAATCGTAATGGTCTGGGGCTGCGAGAGCGGCCCGGCCAGCACTACCCGGCCATTGAACGGCCGGCCCACGGCCACCGGCTGGTTGGCGAGGCGTAGCCCCGTGAGCTGCACCACCGGCGGGTACGGATTGACTTGAATAGCCGCCGGCTGGAAGTACGTAATGCCATTAACACCCCCAAAGTACAGCGTGCCATCGGCCCCCCTAGCCGCCGACCCAATCTTGAACGAGTTGCTTTGCAAGCCGTCGGCCACGTCGTAGCGCAGGTAGCGGCGGGTGGCGGGCGTGAAGCGGTAGAGGCCCGTGCCGCCCACCCAGATGTTGCCCGCATCGTCGGGCAGCAGGCTTTCCACGTCGGTTTCGGGCAGCTCCTGGCCGAAGGACCGCACCGTATCATGGCCCCGGGCATCGGTAGTGAGCTGGTGCAGCCCGCCGCCGATGGTGCCAAACCAAAGGGCGCCCTGCTCGCCCAGCAGCAGCGGCCATACATAGTTGACGCGCAGGCTGTTGGGCCGGCCGGGCGCGTACTTGAACTGGGCCAGCAGCTGCAGCGAGTCGGCGGTGGGGCGCAGCTTAAGCAGGCCCGCATCGCGGGTGCTGGCCCACAGCACCTGGCGCGGCGCATCGTAGAGCAAGTAGGTAAACTGGTCGCTGGGCAAGTGGGCCGTGGCCCTGGTGTAGTGGCCTAGCAGGCGCTGGCCATCGGCACTGAGGCGCAGCAGGCCCTTCGAAAATGTGGCAATCCACAGCGTGCCCTGGCCATCCTGGGCCAGGTGCTCCAGGCTGGTGCTGGTGAGGTCGAAGCCGCCGGGCAATTGGCGGTAAGTCGTGAATTTTTCGCGCCCGCCCGGCCGCCGCAGGGCTAGCAGGCCGTGGTCGCGGGTGCCAAACCACAGCGTGCCATCGGTAGCCCGGAAGATGGTGGCCGCATCGATGCCGCGCACGGTATCGGCGGGCTGGCTGAAATAGGTGCGGTAGCTGTGGCGGGCCAGGTCGTAGGCCGACACGCCATTGCGGGTGCCAAACCACAGCGTATTGGTGGCCTCTTCCTTGTAAATGGCGTTGACGTAGTTGTTGGCATTGTTGAGCGCCGCCTGCCCCGTGAGCTGGTGGCGCAGGCGCCCGAAGGCCCGCTGGCGCAGGTCTACCTTGTTGAGCCCGCCCGACGAGGCCCCTAGCCACATCACTTGGTGGCCATCCTCGAAAAGCTGGTGCACCCGCTCCGAGTTGATGCTGTGCGGCTGGCCATCGCGGGGCAAAAACCGGGTGGGCGTGGGTTGCAGCGGCGGCGCGGTGGCCGTCACGGCCCCGGCCTCCCACACGTACAAGCCCTGGAGCGTACCCGCCCACAGCCGGCCAAACGAGTCGAGCCGCAGCGCCTGAATGCGCGAGTAGCGGTGCGGCAGCGCGTGGGGCACCAGTGCCTGCCGGGTGCGGCGGCTAGCGGCGGCTATCCAAAACAGCGTGCGCTCGGCACCCACCCACAGGTCGCCCCGGCGGTCGAGGTGCAGCGCACTCACGCGGCTGCCCGCCAGCACCGTAGGCAGCACCGGCCAACCGGGCGCGTTGGCACGCAGCACCAGCAAACCGCTTTCCAGCGAGCCTATCCAGAGGTTGCCTTCCGCATCGTAGGCCAGGCCCGAAATACGGGCTAGCGACGGCCGGCCCGGGGCCGTGGCGGGCAGCTGGCGCAGGCTTGCCAACTGCCCGCTGGCCGCAAAGCTCAGCACAAACAGGCCCGCCTGGGCGGTGCCTACCCACAGGCGGCGCTGGCCATCGGCCACTAGGGCGGTTACGTCGCTCTCGGCCAGCTGCCGGGCGGCCGCCTGGCTGGCGGCGGGCAGGGCCAGGCTAGCGAGGCGGGTAAAGGCGTCGTGGGCCGCGTCGTAAAAACTCAGGCCCGAGCGCTCGGCGCCCACCCACAGGCGCTGGTCGGGGGCTAGCAGCAGGGCCGTAATGCGGTTGCTCGACAAACCATTGCGCGGGTTCACGGGCAGCAGGTATTGCTTGAGCGCGTAGCCGTCGTAGCGGTTCAGGCCCCGGTTGGTGCCAATCCAGATAAAGCCGGCGTGGTCCTGGGCCACGGCCATGGCATCGCTGTGCGAGAGGCCCTCATCGACGGAGATATGCTCGAACCGAAACTCGCTGGGCGCGGCATCCTGCGCCCACGCGGCCGGGGCTAGCAGGGCCGCCCACAGCAGCGCCATCCAGCGCCACGCCCCCCAAAAACCTGCTGTTTGCTGCACGTAAAAAAAGCCCTAAGGGCCGCCCGCAGTGGCGGCATCCGTTTGCGAAAGCGAAGGTAAAAACCAGCCGGGTAGCACGGCGCCATCCTGCCCGGCAAGTAGGCTAGCGAGGATTTGAGGGTGCTTTTTGCCGAAAAAGCACCCCCTGGCCCGGATGCCCTCTTTCTACTTTTGCCTTGCAAAACAAGCAGTTGCCTACTGCTCTCCGGCGCCGTGGCCGCCCGCCCGGCAGCGGGCACCAGCCCGGCCCGGCCTTTCCCACCCCTCCCCTGCTCATGCCCAAAATCCGCTACTCTCAGCGCCTCGCGCTCGTGCTGGCTGCCGCCGTCCTCGTGGGTGGCCTGGCTGGCTTCACTGCCTCCCAGCCACCGGCCAAGGCCAAGCCAGCGCCTCGCCACACTGCCACGCCCCCGCACACTTTCGCGCTGGGCCCCAATCAGTTTTTGCTCGATGGCAAGCCGCTGCAAATGATATCGGGCGAGCTGCACTACCCCCGCATTCCGCGCGAGGCCTGGCGCAGCCGCCTCAAGCTGGCCAAGGCCATGGGCCTGAATACCATCGGCACCTACGTGTTCTGGAACGTGCACGAGCCCCAGCCGGGCCAGTACGACTTCACAGGGAATAACGACGTGGCGGCCTTCGTGAAGATGGCCCAGGAGGAAGGCCTGTGGGTGATTTTACGCCCTAGCCCCTATGTGTGCGCCGAGTGGGAATTTGGCGGCTACCCCTACTGGCTCCAGAACGTGCCCGGCCTGAAGGTGCGCAGCCAGGAGCCCCAGTACATTGCGGCCTACACCCGCTATCTGCAAGCCGTGGGCCGGCAGCTGGCCCCACTGCAAGTCAACCACGGCGGACCGGTGCTCATGGTGCAGGTCGAGAACGAATACGGCTCGTATGGGGCTGATAAACAGTACCTCGCCCAGAACAAGCAGCTGTTCATCAACGCCGGCTTCGATGGCCTGCTCTATACCTGCGACCCGGTGCGCGACGTGGCCGCCGGCCACCTCAATGGCCTGCTGCCCGCCGTGAATGGCACCGACAAGCCCAGCCAGATTCGCCAGCTCGTGAACGCCAACCACGGCGGCCAGGGGCCCTACTACGTGGCCGAGTGGTACCCGGCCTGGTTCGACTGGTGGGGCGCCCCGCACCACACCGTGCCCGCCGCCCGCTACACGCCGGGCCTCGACTCGGTGCTGCGCGCCGGCATGAGCATCAACATGTACATGTTTCACGGCGGCACCACCCGGGGCTTCATGAACGGAGCCAATTTCAAAGGCGATACCTCGCACTACGAGCCCCAGGTGAGCAGCTACGACTACGACGCCCCGCTTGACGAGGCCGGCAACCCCACCGCCAAGTTTCGCGCCTTCCGCGAGGTTATTGCCAGGTACCGGCCCGCCGGCGCCCCGGCCCTGCCGCCAGTGCCTGCCGCCAAGCCCAGCGTGGCCCTGCCCACTTTGCAGCTCACGCAAAGCGCCAGCCTGCTGGCCCAGCTGCCCAAGCCCGTGGCCAGCCAGCGGCCGCTGACCTTCGAAAACCTCAAGCAGGCCTACGGCTTCGTGCTTTACCGCACCACCGTGGCCGGCGGAGCCAGCAAAACACTGAAGCTAACCGACCTGCGCGACTACGCCGTGGTGCTGGTGAATGGCCAGCGCGTGGGCACCCTCGACCGGCGCGAGCGCCAGGACAGCCTGCTCGTGAAGCTGCCCGCCGGCCCGGTGCAGCTCGATATTTTGGTGGAAAACCTCGGGCGCGTCAACTTCGGCGAGTACCTGTTGCAGAATAATAAGGGTATTACCAAGCGCGTAACGTTGGGCGGCAAGGAGCTGACTGGCTGGCAGCAGTTTGGCTTGCCCTTCGACCAGGCCCCGGCCGTGGCTAGCCCCGGCACCAGGGCCCTGGCGGCCAGCAGCGGCCCGGCCCTGCGCACGGCCACCTTCGCGGTGGCCAGCCCCACCGATACCTACCTCGACCTGCGCCAGTGGGGCAAGGGCGCGGCGTGGGTAAACGGCCACAACTTGGGCCGCTACTGGGCCATCGGCCCGCAGCAAACGCTGTACGTGCCGGCCGAGTGGCTCCGGAAAGGCCAGAACACCATCACCGTGCTGGAGCTGCTCAAACCCCAGCAAAGCACGCTTTCCTTTCTCGACCATCCCATCCTGAGCGAGTTGCGCCCCAGCGGCGCGCTCTAGCCCGGGCGCCGGCCGGCCGTATTACGCAACTTGTTGTCAATTAATTTACTATCGACTAACAACTCGCTGACCCAGCCGCTCGAATTAGTCATTATCGACAGGTTTTAATCCCTTTTTAGCCCGAAAAGGGGTCCCTCCCGGCTACCCGCGGCCAGTACTTTTACACCACTTCCGAATAGCCCTGCGGCGGCTATTTGAGGCTAGCCCCCGGTGGCCGGCTCCTTGTACTGATTTCACTTTCCCCACCCAGGCAGGCTTCGGCCTGCCGCCTACTTTCCTTGCTTATGCAAGCTAAATCTATCCTCCTTTGTGGGGCCTTGCTGCCGTTGGCGGTGGCGGCGGCTCCTGCTACCACCGGTGCTGGCCACACGGCCAAGCCCGCTCCGGCCCGGCGCTCGGCCGTGGCCGACACGCCCATTACGGGTACCGTGCTCGATGAGAAGGGCGTGGGCCTGCCCGGTGTCACCATCGTGCTGAAGGGCACCTCCATTGGGGCCACAACCGACGGCGAGGGCCGCTTTGCGCTGCGCATTCCGAGCGGCACGGCGGGCGCCACGCTCGTTATCTCCTCGGTGGGCTACAACCGCCAGGAGGTGGCCGTGGGCCAG
Source organism: Hymenobacter cheonanensis (assembly GCF_030581075.1). Lineage (GTDB taxonomy): Bacteria > Bacteroidota > Bacteroidia > Cytophagales > Hymenobacteraceae > Hymenobacter. Next base: position 422,524 of record NZ_JAUQSW010000004.1, on the reverse strand, counting down.
CAAACGACCCTGACTGTGAACCTGACCGTGGCCGCGCAGGCCCTCGATGAGGCCGTGGTAATCGGCTACGGCTCGCAGGAAAAGCGCACCGTAACCAACGCCGTAACCACGGTGCAGGGCTCGGAGCTGGCCAAGCTGACGGTGAGCGACGTGGGCTCGGCCCTGCAGGGCAAGGCAGCGGGCGTCACGGTTATCGGCGCGGGCTCGGAGCCGGGCACTACGCCCCAGATTCTTATTCGCGGCATCTCGACCATCAACGGCAACAGCCCGCTCTACGTGGTGGATGGCCTGCCGGTGAACGACATCAACTACCTCAACCCCAAAGATATCGCCACCCTTACGGTGCTGAAAGATGCGGCTTCGGCGGCCATCTATGGCTCGCGGGCGGCCAATGGCGTGGTACTCATCACGACCAAGGCCGGCACCGTGAGCGCGCCCGTAATTACGCTCGATGCTACGTATGGCGTGTCGAACCCCACGCGGGTGCCCAGCATGGCCTCGGCCAGCGAGTATGCCCGCATCATGAACCTGGCGGCTACCAACTCGGGCCGCCCGGCCGTGTACGCCGACCCTAGCTCCTTCACCCAAACCACCAACTGGTGGGACCAGATAAAGCAGCGCGGCATTACGCAGAACTACGCGCTAGGCCTCTCGGGCGGCTCCGATAAGGTGCTGTACTCTACCGGCCTGAGCTACTTCAAGGAGCGCGGCCTGGTGCGCGGCTCCGACTTCGACCGCCTGGTGCTGCGCGTGAAAAGCCAGTACCAGGCCGCCAAGCACCTCAAGGTGGGCCAGGACCTGAACCTGTCGATGACCAACCAGAACTACCTCAACAGCGGGAGTTTGTTCCGGGATGCGTTCAACGATGACCCCATTACCTCGCCCCGCGTGAACAACAACACGGGCAACCCCTACGACAACTACGGGGCCTCGCCTACCGATATCGGCAACCCCCTAGCCTTTGTGGAGCGCAACGACGACAAGCGCAACCAATACTTTTTGGTGGGCACGGTGTACGCCAACTACGAGTTTATTCCGGGCCTGATTGCGGAAACGCGCTTCGGCACGAACACCAATTTTTACGAGCGCAACGCCTTCTCGCCGTTCTACACCATCGACGCCAACGAGCGCAACCAGGTGAACACGGTAACGACCGAGCACAACATCAACCTGTACTGGAACAACACCAACACGCTGACGTACAACAAATCAATCGGCGACCACAACTTTACGGCGCTGGCGGCGGCCACGTTCGAGAAGTTCAGCAACCGGCCGCTGTCGGGCTCGGGGCAGTCCATCCCCAGCAACGACCCTAGCCTGCGCTACCCCGATGCCGCCACGGCGGCCTTCAACGCCACCGGCCGCACGTATGAGAACACGATTGCCTCGCTCATCGGGCGCGTAACCTACGACTACAAGGGCCGCTACCTGCTGTCGGCCAGCGTGCGCCGCGACGGCGCCTCGGTGTTCCCGACCAACAACCGCTACGGCACCTTCCCATCGCTGTCGGTGGGCTGGCTCATCACGGACGAGAATTTCATGAAGTCGTTTGAGGCCCTGAACTTCCTGAAGCTGCGCGCCAGCTGGGGCCGCGTGGGCAACCAGAACATCAGCAGCCTCACCAACGCCGCCTACACCGGCACGTTCTCGAAAACCTACTACGTGACCGGCGACGACCGCGCGGCGCAAGTAGCCGTTATCCAGAGTAATGTGCCGAACCCCAACGTGAAGTGGGAAACCGTGGAAGACTACGACCTGGGCCTGGACTTCGGCTTTTTCCAGAATAAGCTGACGGCCACCTTCGACGTGTTTCGGCGCAACACCACCGACATGCTCATGTTCCAGGCCATTCCGGCGCACGCCGGCTACGGCTACAACAGCCCGGTAACCAACATCGGCAGCATGAAAACCAACGGCCTCGACTTCACGGTGGGCTACGCCGAAACCAAAGGCAGCTTCACCTACGGCCTGAGCGTGAACGCCACCCGGGCCATCAGCCGCATTGGCACCCTAGCCAACGGCCAGGCGCTGTACTCGGGCAATACGCCCATCTTCGGCCGGCCTTCCAAAACGGAAGAAGGCGGCTACGTGGGCGCCTTTTATGGCTACCAGACGGCGGGCATCTTCCAGACCCAGAGTGATATCGACGCGTACAAATCGGCTAGCGGCGCGCTCATTCAGCCCAACGCCGTACCCGGCGATTTTAAGTTTGCTGACCTCAATAATGACGGCGTGATTGACGCTAAGGACCAGCAGTACATTGGCAACCCCACGCCGGCCATGACCTTCGGCGTGAACCTGAACCTGGGCTACCGCGGCTTCGACCTGCAAGCCTCGCTGGTGGGCAGCCTCGGCAACGACGTGGTGAACGCCAACAAAGGCTGGTGGTACTCGGGCAGCTACAACTACAACAAGATAGCCGGCCTCGAAGACCTGGCCTGGCACGGCCCCGGCACTTCCAACACGGTGCCCCGCATCACGGCCAACGACAACAACCAGAACCTGACGCGCTTCTCCAACTTCTACGTCGAAGACGGCTCGTACGCCCGGGTGCGCAACCTGCAAGTGGGCTACACCTTCCGCAAGGAGCTGGCCAGCGCCCTGCACATGGCTAGCCTGCGCCTCTACGTGAGCGGCCAGAACCTGTTCACCTTCACCAAATACAGCGGCGTAGACCCCGAAATCGGCTACGGCCGCTCGTACACCGACGCTTCTTCGGCCCTGAACCGGGGCGTGGACCTGGGCAACTACCCCACCATGCGCACCTACCTGGTGGGCGCCAACATTGCCTTCTAATCCTTCCCACCCGCTCGTATCATGAAGACCTTTCCCCGCATTTTTACCCTGGCGCTGGGCCTGAGCTTGAGCCTGGGCGTGCAGTCGTGCAAAACTTTCCTCGACGTATCGCCCCAGGGCCAGCAAACTACCGATAACTACTACACCACCGCCGACGAGTGCAAGGCGGCCGTAATGGGCTGCTATGCCCTAGCCGACCAGGACGGCTGGTGGAAAATAGACCGCACCCGCATGTTTGGCGACGCCGGTTCGGACGACGCCTGGAAGGGCAATTCCATTGCCGGCGACCAGCGCGAGTTTGGTGATTTCGCCCGCTTTTTCTGGCTGCCCAATAATGAGTGGTTCGACAACCGCTACACCCACATTTACCAATCTATCGGCAACTGCAACGCCGCGCTGGTGGGCATCGACAAGGCGCCCATCGACGCCACGGTAAAGCAGCAGCTGCTGGGCGAGGTGAAATTCATTAGGGCCTACAACTACTTCGAGCTGGTGAAGGGCTTTGGCGGCGTGCCGCTGGTGCTCACCCCGGTGTCGCCGAGCGAGTCGCTGACCATCAAGCGCGCCTCGGCAGCCGATTGCTACGCTCAGATTATCAAGGATTTTCAGGATGCCGCCGCCGTGCTGCCCGAGAAGAACGCCCGCGCCAGCACCGATAAAGGCCGCGCCACCAAAGGCGCCGCCAACGCCTACCTGGCTAAAGCTTACCTCTTTACCGAGCAGTGGAGCCTGGCCCAGCAGGCCGCCGAAACGGTTATCAACTCGGGCCAGTACAGCCTGGGCGACTTCAACAACGTGTGGAGCGTGAACAACCCCAACGGCGTCGAGTCGGTTTTTGAGCTTAACTACAACGCCGACCAGACCTTCGGCCTCGGCACCGCCCTCACGGTGGTAATGCGCAGCCGCGCCGATGGCGGCTGGGGCTTCAACACCCCTAGCAGCAACCTGGAGCAGGCCTTCGGCAACGACCCACGCCGCCAGTGGACCATTATCAAGCAGGGCGACAACGTGGGGCCCAAAACGGCGAGCTTCGATTACTCGAACTACGATACCAAGCCTTCGGAAAACGAGTCGGGCCGCATCAGCCGCAAGATGTTTTTGCAGCTAGCCGACCGCCCGGCCAACGAGCTTGACCACTCGCCGCTCAACCGCATCGAGCTGCGCTACGCCGACCTGCTGCTCATGCACGCCGAGGCCTCCAACAAGCTCGGCCAGGATGCCAAAGCGCTGACTTCGCTCAACCTGGTGCGCGCCCGCGCCAACCGCCTGAGCCCTGGCACCGTGCTGCCCCGCACCTCGGCCGGCGCGCAGCTGCTGAGCGACATCTGGCTGGAGCGCCGCCTGGAGCTGGCCATGGAAGGCCACCGCTACTACGACCTCGTGCGCCAGAAGCGCCTGGTAGAAGTCATGAAGGCCTTCAACGCTGCGCAGCTTACCAGCACCGACCCCTACGACAAGGGCAAGGTGAAGGACCAGATTTCGGCGACCAATAACCTGTTTCCGATTCCGACGCCCCAGATTCAGCTTTCGGGCGGCACCGTTACCCAAAACCCTGGCTACTAATTCCGGAGCATCCTATCCGTAGCCTTTTGCTGACAAGCCCCGCCTGTTTGCCTGCCCGCAGGTAGCCGGGCGGGGCTTTTTAAGTACCGCTTTGCTTATGAAACAGTTAATACAGGTCGCCAGTGGCTGGGTGCTGGGCGCGACGCTGCTGGCGGCTAGCCCGGCCCGCAGCCAGTCGGCACCCGCGCCGGCCGTGGTTACGGTGCGCATCGACGCCACCAAAACCTACCAGACCATCGCCAACTTTGCCGCCTCCGATGCCTGGGCGGGCCAGTTTGTGGGCCGCTGGCCGGCAGCTAAAAAGGAGGCCATCGCTGACCTGCTCTTCAGCACCAAGGCTGGGCCCGGCGGCCAGCCCCAGGGCATTGGCCTCTCGCTGTGGCGCGTGAACCTGGGCGCGGGCAGCGCCGAGCAGGGCGAGGCCAGCGGCATCAGGGACGAGTGGCGCCGCGCTGAGTCGTTCCTGACGCCCGCCGGCACCTACGACTGGAACCGCCTGGCCGGCCAGCGCTGGCTGATGGAGGCGGCCCGCCAGCGCGGCGTGACGCAGTTTCTGGCTTTTCTCAATAGCCCGCCGGTGTCGCTCACGCGCAACGGCCAGGCCTACGCCACCGCCAAGCAGCCCAACCTGACTCCGGACAAGTACGTGGCCCTGGCCGACTACTGCGCCCGCATCGTCGAAGGCGTGCGCCAGAAAACCGGCATCACCTTCGCCTACCTCAGCCCCGTGAACGAGCCGCAGTGGGACTGGAGCGACGGCGGCCAGGAAGGCACACCCTTTCAGAATGAGGACATTGCGGGCATCAGCAAAGCACTGAGCGCCAGCTTACTAAAAGCCAAGCTACCCACCCAGATTTTGCTCACCGAAGCCGGCAAGCTCGACTACCTGTATAGCGCCGCCGACAAGCCCGGCCAAGGCGACCAAATAGCCGCCTTCTTCGGCGATAAAGCCGCGCCGACTTATGTTGGCGACCTGCCCCGCGTGGCGCCCATTATTGCGGGGCACAGCTATTTCACCACCTCGCCTCAGGCGCAGGCCGTGGCCACGCGCCAGCAGCTAGCTGCCAAAGTGGCTAGCGTGCCTAGGCTTAGCTTCTGGCAATCAGAATATTGCATACTGGGCGATAATGCGGGCGAAATAAACGGCGGTCCGCGCGACCTGGGCATGGCCCCGGCCCTGTACCTGGCCCGCGTCATCCATACCGACCTGGCCGTGGCCAACGCTGCCGCCTGGCAGTGGTGGCTGGCCATCTCGCCCTACGACTACAAAGACGGCCTGGTGTACATCGACAAAAACAAGACCGATGGCAACTTCTACCCCAGCAAAATGCTGTGGGCGCTCGGCAACTACAGCCGCTTTGTGCGCCCCGGCGCGGTGCGCGTAGCCGCGCAGCTCGATGGCGCACCGGCTAGCCCCGGCGCGCCGCTGGTGTCGGCCTACCGCAGCGCCAACGGCCGGCAGCTCATCACGGTGGTGGTGAACGATGCCGACGCGCCCGCCGACCTGCGCCTGGCGCTGGCCGGCCGCCGGCTGGGGGCTAGCCAGCCCTTCACCACCGCCGCCACGGCCGACTTGCAGCCCGGCCCGGCGGTGCCGGCCGGCGCGGTGCTGCACGTGGCGCCGCGCTCCATCACCACGCTGGTGAGCGAGCTGCGCTAGCCCTCCTTTTCCACTCCCATTTTCCTTTCCCACCTATGCGCTTCACGCACCGCTTTTTGTTGATTTTGGCGGGCGGCCTGCTGCTGGGCAGCCAGCCCACGCTGGCCCAGCAAAGGCCCCTGCCCCCTGGCCGTAAGAATGTGCCGCTCGATTCTATTCGGCTGAGCGACCCGTTTATTCTGGCCGACCAACGCACGCACACCTACTATATGACGGGCACCGGCGGGCTGCTCTGGCAGAGCAAAGACCTGAAGCGCTGGGATGGCCCCACCCAGGTAGCCCAGCCCGACCCCGCCTCCTGGATGGGCCCGGCGCCCCAGATTTGGGCCGCCGAAATTCACCCGTACAAGGGCAAATACTATTATTTCGCCACCTTCACCAACAGCGCCCGCAAGCTTGACGCCGACAAAGGCGGCACGCTGGAGCGCCGGGCCGTGCACGTACTTGTGAGCGACCAGCCCGCCGGCCCCTACCGGCCCATGCGCGACGAAACGTACCTGCCAGCCACTAAATCGACGCTCGACGGTACTTTCTGGATTGAGAACAGCCAGCCTTACCTGCTCTACTGCCACGAGTGGGTACAAAACCAGAATGGCACGGTAGAGAAAATCGCCCTCAGGCCCGACCTGAGCGGCACCACCGGCCCTAGCCAGATTCTGTTTCGGGCCAGCGACTCGCCCTGGAGCCGCGAAAACCCGCGCACCGGCCCCGCTCGCCCCAACAAGGTAACCGATGGTCCCTGGGTTTTTCGCACCAAAACCGGGAAGCTCGGGATGCTCTGGACCAGCTGGATTTACGACGTGTACACGCAGGGCGTGGCCTACTCGACCAGCGGCACCCTAGCCGGCCCCTGGACGCAGGAGCCCACGCCCATCACGCCGCCCAACTATGGCCACGGCATGCTATTCCGCACCTTCGAAGGCAAAGACCTGCTGGTGCTGCACAGCCACCAGGATATTAAAGGCGACTACCACCGCGTGCCGCACTTATTCTCGGTCGACTTGGCGGGCGATAAGCTAGTGCTGGGCAAACCCTATCAGCCGTAAGCCATGATTATAAGCACTTTATTACGCAAGTACCTGGCTTTGCTCAGCCTTTGCTGGCTAGCTACCTGCTTGCCCGCCCAGGCCCAGCGCCAGCAGCTTTTATTTAACAACGACTGGAAATTTCACCTTGGTGATGCGCCCGGCAGCGAGCGCCCCACCGCCGATGACAAAGCCTGGCGCGCCGTGACCCTGCCGCATGATTGGAGCATCGAGGGGCCGTTCAGCGAGCAGTGGGCCAGCGCCACGGCCTACCTGCCGGGCGGCCTGGGCTGGTACCGCAAGTCGTTTGCCCTGCCCGCCGGCTACCGCGGCAAGAAGGTATTCGTATACTTCGACGGGGTGTATAAAAACAGCGAAGTGTGGCTGAATGGCCACTTCCTGGGCAAGCGGCCCAGCGGCTTCGCCTCCTTTCAGTACGAGCTAACGCCTTATCTGGCAACCACTGGCCCCAATGTACTAGCCGTGAAAGTAGACCACCGCGAGGTGGCCGACTCGCGCTGGTACACCGGCTCGGGCATTTACCGCAACGTGTATTTGCTGGCCACCGCGCCGGTGCACATCCGGCAGTGGGGCGTGGGCTTTACCACGCCGCAGGTGTCGAAAAGCGCCGCCACGGGCAAAGTCAGCGTGGCCCTGACCAACGCCGGCGCCACGGCGGCGGCCGTTACGGTCACGAGCACGCTGCTTAATGCGCGGGGCCAGGCCGTGGCCACGGCCAAGCAAGTAGTGAATGTGAAGGCCAAGGCCGACGGCACCGCTAGCCTCACGCTGCCCATCAGGAACCCCGCCCTGTGGTCAGCCGACCAGCCTACCCTATACCGGCTGCGGGTGAGCCTGGCCGTGCAAGGCAAGCCCACCGATGAAGTGACCGAGGAAGTGGGCGTGCGCACCATCCGCTTCGATGCCAACCAGGGCTTTTTCCTGAACGAGCAGCCCACTAAGCTGCGGGGCGTGTGCCTGCACGACGACGCGGGCGCGCTCGGCGTGGCCGTGCCACCCGAGGTGTGGGAGCGCCGGCTTAAAACGCTAAAAGCGGCGGGCTGCAACGCCATCCGCATGAGCCACAACCCGCACGCCGACTATTTCTACCGCCTCTGCGACCGGCTAGGCTTCCTGGTAATGGATGAGGCCTTCGATGAGTGGGAGCGCGGCAAAAACAAGTGGGTGGCCGGCTGGAACGTGGGCACCCCTAGCCAGCACGGCTCGCACGAGTACTTCAAGGAATGGGGCGACCGCGACCTGCGCGACATGGTGCTGCGCAACCGCAACCGCCCCAGCATCATCATGTGGAGCATTGGGAATGAGATAGATTACCCCAACGACCCCTACACCCACGAGGTGCTCAATACCGGCCGCAACCCCCAGATTTATGGCAAAGGCTACCTACCCGACCACCCGCCCGCCAGCGAGATGGGCCCGCTAGCCCGCCGCCTGGTGGCCGTGGCCAAGCAGGCCGACAGCACGCGCCCCATCACGGCTGCCCTGGCCGGCGTGGTGATGTCGAACTTCACCGACTACCCCGCCGCCCTCGACCTCGTGGGCTACAACTACCAGGAGTTTCGCTACCCCGAAGACCACAAGCAGTACCCCCAGCGCATCATCTACGGCAGCGAAAACGGCATGGCCCCCAGTGCCTGGGCCGCCGTGGATAGCAACGCCTACGTATCGGCCCAGTACCTATGGACGGGCATCGACTACCTCGGCGAAGCCGGCAAGTGGCCGCAACGCGCCAACGGCGCCGGCCTGCTCGATATGGCCGGCTTCCCCAAGCCTGAGTTTTACTTCCGCCAAAGCCTATGGACGAGCGCGCCCATGCTCTACCTCACTACTGCAGAGGCCCCTGGCAAGCCCGGCACCCGCCAGCCGCCCCTCGCCCCTACCTGGAACTGGCCCGCCGCCAGCCAGGTGCACGTGGTAGCCCTCACCAACAACGAAGCCACCGAGCTTTTCCTCAACGGCCAGTCGCTGGGCAAAAAAACCGGCCGCCTGCCCGCCTGGGACGTGCCCTACGCCACCGGCGAGCTACGCGCCAAAGGCTACCGCAACAATCAGGCAGTGAGTGAAACGCTTCTGCGCACCACCGGTGCGCCCAGCACCCTCCAACTCAAGCCCGACCGCACTACCCTAGCCGCCAAAACGCAAGGCCTCGCCCAAATTGAAGTGCAGGTAGTGGACCAAGCCGGCAACTTGGTAACGGATGCTACCAACGAAGTAACCGTGACCCTCACCGGTCCGGCCCGCCTGCTGGGCATCGAGAGCGGCGACCTCGCCAGCCACGAACCGGTTGCCGCGCCGCGGCACAAGGCCTACCAGGGCCGGTTGCTGCTCTACGTGCAGGCCACCGGGCCGGGGCCCATTCGGGTGGCGCTGGCCGCGCCGGGGCTAGCCAGCCAGACTGCCGAGCTGCGCGCCGAGTAGCCTAGTAAACTACTTTCGAACACGTTCGTCATGCTGAGCTTGCCGAAGCATCTTGCTTGCGCCGTCCGGATTAATTCAACGGTGCGGCCAAGATGCTTCGGCAAGCTCAGCATGACGAACGTGTTTTTACCGATTTCAACACTGACTAACTCACCTCAGTCAGGTGAATTAGTCAGTGTTGTTAGTGTTGTAAATTTTCGGTTACTTTTTCCGAAGTAGTCGGCACGCCTAACATTTTTCGCTTATCTTGCAACACCAAAATGACCGAATCGTTGTTGCCCTAATAGTCGGCACGCCTAACAGTTTCACTTCCCACCATACCTTATTTCCATCATGGAAACTTCAAACAAAGCTGCCGTGAAAGGCGGCGAATTCATTATCAAGGCTACTGAAGCTCAGGATGTTTTCACGCCCGCCGACTTTACGGAGGAGCAGAACATGATGTACCAGACCTGCGTGGACTTTGTGGCCGCCGAGGTGCACCCCTTGCTCGAGCGCCTCGACAACCACGAGGAAGGCCTCATGCGCGGCCTGATGGAGAAGGCTGGCCAGCTAGGCCTGTTTGGCGTGAGCGTGCCCGAGCAGTTTGGTGGCCTGGACATGGACTTCCCCACCGCCCTGCGCGTGACGGAAGGCGTGGGCGGCGGCAACTCGTTTCCGGTGGCCTTTGCGGCGCACACGGGCATCGCCCTGCTGCCGATTCTGTACTTCGGCAACGACGCGCAGAAGCAGAAATACATCCCCGGCCTCACCGATGGCACCCTGATGGGCGCTTACTGCCTGACGGAGCCAGGCTCGGGCTCCGACGCGCTAGGGGCCAAAACCAAAGCCGTGCTCAATGCCGAAGGCACGCACTACGTGCTGAACGGCCAGAAAATGTGGATTACCAACGCCGGCTTTGCCGACGTGTTTATCGTGTTTGCCAAGATTGACGGGGAGCAGTTCACGGGCTTCATCGTGGACAAGGACACGCCCGGCCTGAGCCTCGGCAACGAGGAGCACAAGATGGGTATCCGCGGCTCGTCGACCCGCCAGGTGTTCCTGACCGATGCGCAGGTGCCCAAGGAAAACGTGCTGGGCGAGATTGGCAAAGGCCACCTCATCGCGTTCAACGTGCTGAATATCGGCCGCATTAAGCTAGCCGCCGCTTGCCTGGGCGGCGCTAAGGCCACGGCTACCCAGAGCGTGAAGTATGCCAACGAGCGCGTGCAGTTCAAGCTCCCCATCTCGAAGTTTGGCGCTATCCGCTACAAGCTGGCGCAGCAGGCCATCCGCATGTACGCCGTAGAATCGGCCATTTACCGCGCCGGCGAGGACATCTACCGCAAAGAACAGGAGCTACTGGCTAGCGGCCTCGGCACCAACGAAGCCCTGCTGGGCGCCGCCCGCGAGTTTGCCGTGGAGTGCGCCATTTTGAAAGTAGAAGGCTCGGAAGTACTTGACTACGTGACCGATGAGGGCGTGCAGATTTACGGTGGCTACGGCTTCTCGTCGGACTACCCGATGGACCGCAACTACCGCGACTCGCGCATCAACCGCATTTTCGAGGGCACCAACGAAATCAACCGGATGCTGGCCGTCGATATGATTCTGAAAAAGGGTCTGAAGGGCGAAATCGACCTTATGGGCCCGGCCCAGGCCGTGCAGCAGGAGCTGATGAGCATCCCGAGCATGGGCGAGAGCGACGACTCGGCCTTCGCTAGCGAGAAGAAAGCCATTGCCAACCTGAAGAAGGCGGTGCTGATGGTAGCCGGCACGGCCGTGCAGAAGTACATGAACTCGCTCGCCAAGGAGCAGGAAGTGCTGATGAACATTGCCGACATGGCCATCAAAACCTACACCGCCGAAAGCACCCTGCTGCGCGTAGAAAAGGAAATCGCCGCCAAAGGCGAAGAGGCCCTGGCCCAGCAGCTCGACATGGCCCGCGTGTACCTCTCCGACGCCATCGACCTGGTCGAGAAATCGGGCCGCGAAGCTATCGCCAGCATGACCGAGGGCGACGAGCAGCGCCTGCTCAGCATGGGCCTCAAGCGCTTCACCAAGCCCGACCTGTTCAACGTGAAAGATGCCCGTCGCCGCGTAGCCGCCAAGCTCATCGAAGCCAACGAGTACTGCTACTAAAATCACGGATTACACGGATTTTAGCGGATTTCACGGATTCTGTGGACGGTTCACTACGTGCGGCCCACAGTGGAGCCAGCGCAAGCTAACGATTTCACGGATTCTGTGGACGGTTCACTAGGGTTTGTATTCGGCATTTGCTCTACCTGCCAAACCAAAAAAGGCCACCCAGTTGGGTGGCCTTTTACGTTGGAATTGACCCTAGCGAATCGTCCACAAAATCCGTGAAATCCGCTAAAATCCGTGTAATCCGTGATTTATTTGAGCTTCACTTCGTTCAGCTGGAGCGCCGCCGATTTTTTGCTGGGGCGGCTGATGCCGATGATGGTTTTGGGGCCTAGCCAGGCGGTGAAGTCTTTGACGTAGGCGAGCTGCTGGTCGTTGGCTACGTTGAGCTTGAGGCGTTGCGGGGGGCTGATAACCCCGGTGGGCGCCTGCACTTTGCGCAGGTAGAGGTCCGACTTGCCGCTGATGGTTTCCAGCGTTACGAGTTGTACGTCTTCGCCAAACACGGCGGCCCGGTAGCCAATACCCGTGTAGCTATCGATGGCCGGGGCCACCTGGTCCTTGGCCACGATGGCGTGCCAGGTGGGCGTCAGAAACGGGCTGTAGCCGAATAGATACAGCTCGCGGGCGTGCACCGGCAGCTCGGGGCCGCCTTCTTCGAAGTGGCGCTCGGCGATGATAACCAGGTTCTTGCTGTCGGTCAAGAGCATATCAGCCAGGTAGATATCAGCTAAGTTCTTGACCTCGGTGCCGGTGGCGGCGGTTATCTCGCCCAGGAAAGCCGGGGCAAACGGCAGCTCGTCGGCCAGCTTCAGCTTGCTCTCGGCAAAGTCGAAGCGCACCACCTTCAGGCCACTAAGCTGGCCGGTGCGGTCATTAGCGCACAGCGCGGCGGCGTAGAGCTGGCCATCGGGCTGGAGGCTGAACTTGGCATCGCGGATGGTAATGGGCTGGCCCCCAAAGGTGCCGCCCACCGGCACACCCATTACCTGAATAGCGGTGGCCACGCCCACGCGGTCGGCGGTGGCGGGGTAGCGGCGCACGGTCAGCTTCTTCATGCCATCGCCGAGCAGCGTCACGTATTGCGTGCCATCGTTGGCTAGCAGGATGTTGGGCGAAAAAAAGTCGCCCTGGTCGCGGAAGTCATAGGTGCGGTCCAGGATTTTGCTCAGCTTCTGGTCGTAGAGCGTGCCTTCCAGGGTTTTCACCTGCATTTCGCGGGCCACGTAGCGGTAGGCCAGCAGGCGGCTGCCATCGGGCGAGAGCCGCACCACGGGGCGGCGGTCCTGGGCCGGCGCGGTTACTACTACTACGGGCGCCCCCTTCTGGCCGCCGGCCAGGGCCAGGGGCTGCACGGTCAGGCTCTGGCTGCTCTCATCGGCGTGGTGAATGACCACCCACACCTGCTCGGCATTGCGCCCAAAGGCCTCCACCGTTTCGCCCGGCGCCACGGGCAGGGTTGTGCTCCACTGCTTTTTGAGGTCGGCGTCGTAGCGCTCTACCGCGTAGGCACTCCCGCTCTGGTGGGCCAGAATGACGAAGCCGCTGCCATCGGCCAAGGCCAGGGTTTTCTGCGGCACCCGCTGGTTGTAGCGGTCTTCGCCCTGCTCGGGCAGGTAGCTGAAAGGAGCAGCCTTCGTTTTTTGAGCCTGCGCCGGGTGGGCAATCCCTAGTAAGCCGCAGAATGCCAGAGTAGTTATCCCAAAGAAAAAACGCATGTAGAATACTCGTTAAAAAAGGCGCAAGTGCCCTTTACCGCCCCAAAAGTACCCTAGCCAACCCAAGTCGCTGGTGCCTCGCTAAAGAAAAGACGCCATTCGGCTACCAGCGGCCGGCGTTCGGCCGGCGTACCTTTGCTCCTGGCGCTTGTTATCGAACTTTAATTTTCGAAAATGCAACCATCCCAGTTGCCCGCCGTTTAATGGGCGCGCGCTGCAACCCGCAGCACCGGCCTATCACCTCGCTTTTCTTTTCCCACCCACCGCTTAATTTTCTGATATTCAAGGAATAATCTACTAATTGGCACCAATTTTGGGATAGTATGTGCCACTATCCATTACCTATGAAATCTTTCTTAAAGCTCGGCTCCTTATTTGCGCTCATCATTGCTGGCCGCTATATGCAGCTTGCCCAGCCCGCGGCCTCGGCTGGCCTGGCCAAAGCCCCGGTTACCCTTTTTGCCCCTAGCAACACGGCTGACATGGCGCTCACTAGCTATACCACTGAGGAACAAGCCAATACCATTACTCCCGTTAACCAGCGAAAGAAGCAGGAGCTTCCCCTCACTTGGTTTTAAAGGCTAAGCGGTTTCAGTTGAAACCGCTTTTTTTATGCCCAAAAGGGCTGTTACTCAGCTAATCCGGCTCCAGTTAACGGCCGTGGGAGGCAGGCTTTCGATGTGCCGCCGGATATTGGCATGCTCGGGCCGGGCCAATTCGGGGTCGTCGGCCAGAATAGTTTGGGCGGCGGCCCGGCTTTCGCTCAGAATGCGCCCGTCCTTGGCCAGGTCGGCAATCAGCAGGTCGAGCACGCCGCTCTGCTGGGTGCCCATAAGGTCGCCGGGCCCGCGCAGCTTCAGGTCAATGTCGGCTATCTCGAAGCCGTTGTTGGTACGCACCATCGTTTCGAGGCGGGTGCGGCTGTCCTTGCTCAGCTTGTAGCCCGTCATCAGGATGCAATAGCTCTGGTCGGCGCCCCGGCCCACGCGGCCGCGCAGCTGGTGCAGCTGGCTCAGGCCAAAGCGCTCGGCGCTCTCAATTACCATCACCGAGGCGTTGGGCACGTTCACCCCCACCTCAATCACGGTGGTGGCCACCATTATCTGGGTTTCCTTCTTCACGAAGCGCGCCATTTCGAAGTCCTTTTCCTCGGCCTTCATGCGCCCGTGCACAATGCTGATTTGCAGGTCGGGAAAGGCCCGGCTCACGCTTTCGTAGCCGTCGGTCAGGTCCTTGTAATCCATCGTTTCGCTTTCCTCAATAAGCGGGTACACGATGTAGACCTGCCGCCCCAGCGCCACCTGGTCGCGAATGAACTGAAACACTTTCAGGCGGTTGGCGTCGTAGCGGTGCACCGTCACGATGGGCTTGCGGCCGGCCGGCAGCTCGTCAATCACGCTCACATCGAGGTCGCCGTAGAGCGTCATGGCCAGGGTGCGCGGAATGGGCGTGGCCGTCATCACCAGCACGTGGGGTATCACATAGGGATTTTTTTGCCACAATTTTGAGCGCTGCGCCACCCCAAAGCGGTGCTGCTCGTCCATTATAGTCAGGCCCAGGTTGCGGAACTGCACCACGTCTTCGAGCAAGGCGTGGGTGCCCACGAGCATCTGCATCTCGCCGTTGCGCAGCTGCTCGTGCAGCACGCGCCGCTCGCTGGTGCGGGTGCTGCCCGTGAGCTTGCCAATGTTGAGCCCTAGCTGGTCGGCATACACCTTCAGGCCCTGGTAGTGCTGGTCGGCCAGAATTTCGGTGGGCGCCATCAGGCAGCTTTGGGCGCCGTTGTCGGCGGCCATCAGCATAGCGATGAAGGCCACGATAGTTTTGCCCGAGCCCACATCGCCCTGCAAGAGCCGGTTCATCTGCTGGCCAGCCAAAAAATCCTTGTAAATCTCGTGGATAACCCGCTTCTGCGCGCCCGTCAGGTCGAAGGGCATCACGTTTTTGTAGAAGTGCACCAAGGTCGGCACCTCGTTAAAAATCTGCCCCGACAGCGTGACTTTGCGCTGGTCTTTCTGGCGCAGTAGTTTGAGCTGAATGTAAAACAGCTCCTCAAACTTGAGCCGGAACCGCGCCTTTTCCAGCAGTTCGGGGGTCTGCGGAAAGTGAATCTGCTGCAAAGCCGTGGCCTTATCGAGCAAGGCGTAGTGCTGAATGAGCGCCGGCGACAGCGTTTCGGTTACCTGCGGCAGCGCAATTTTGAGCAGGTCGCTCACCATCCGCATTATCGCCTTGCTGTCGATGCGGTGGTAGTTTTTGAGCTTCTCGCTGGTGTTGTACACCGGCTGCAAAAAGCTCTGGCCCGCCTTCTGCTCGGTCACTTCTTCCAGCTCGGGATGCGCCATCTGGGGGCGGCCGTTGAACATGGTCGGCTTGCCAAAAACAATGTATTCCTGATGGTTTTTAACAACCTTTTCCAGGTAGTTAACGCCCTTAAACCACACTACTTCCAGTTCGCCGCTGGCGTCGCCCACCTTGGCTACGAGGCGCTTTTTGGGTCCCTCGCCTATCACTTCGCGGCCGCGCAGCACGCCCTTCACCTGCACGTAGGGCAAGTCATCGTGCAGGTCCACAATATTATAAAACTGCGTGCGGTCGAGGTAGCGAAACGGGTAGCGCTGAATGAGGTCGCCGTAAGTAAACAGGCCTAGCTCCTTGCCCAGCAGCTGCGCCCGCTGCAAGCCCACGCCGCGCAGATACTCCAGCTTGGTTTGAAAGAAATTACTCATGAATACCGAGTACGCTCGTCATGCAGAGCGCAGCGCAGCATGACAAATAATTTTACTTACTTATTGTATTTCAGCGTGTTCAGCAGCTGAATCATATCATACTTCACGTACTCAATCACCGGGGCCAGCGAGTCGTTGGCCGTAGCCGTGCGGAAGTAGAGCGCCGCCCGAAAGAAGTGCGTGGTACTGTCGGTAGTATAAAACTGAAACTGGCTCGGCACCTCGCCTTCCAACTCAAACACCGAAGCGCGCATCCCGTTGGGGGTGCGCAGAATCTTTTCCTCAATCGAGGTCGCCTTAATCTGGTGCTTACCCGTGAGTTTGCGCGCGTCCTCCATCATCTTGTTGTAAAGCTGGCGGTTGCGCACCACGTTGGTGTAGGTTATCTGCACATTGGCGTGCAGCTGCGGGTAATATATGTTGAGCCAGTCGGGCTGGGCCAGGTACGACGAGTCGCGCAAGACCTTGGCGTACTGCGAGTACTGAAACGTGTAGGGATGGCCCGGCCCTAGCGTGCGGTAGCGGTGCGGCGGCAGGTCGATGCGGTTGTAGCCTTTGGGCTTGGGCGTAAAATCGGGCGCCGACGCGCACGCGGCCAGCAGCCCGGTGGCGCTTGCGGTCAGCAGCGCCAAACCCCAGAATCGGGAAGAACTCATCATGTACGAAAGCCAGGCAAAGCCCAAAGTTAACAGGCCGCCACCCGGCCCAACGCACCAAAGCCCCGGCTTGGTGCCGGGGCTTTGGTTTACTGCGCGCTACTAGGCCTTAAAAAGGCAGCTGGTCCAGTTCCGGCTCCTGCCGCAGGCTCACGCTTTCCTCGGCGGCGGGGCTAGCGGCGGCAGTTGGCGCACCGGCCGGCCGGCCGCCGAGCAACGAAATTTCTTCGGCGATAATTTCGGTAATGTAGCGCGTCTGCTGGTCCTTGTCCTGGTACTGGCGGGTGCGCAATTTGCCCTCTATATACACCTGCGTGCCTTTTTTCAGGTATTTCTCGGCCAGCTCGGCCAGGCCGCGCCACGCCGAGATGTTGTGCCACTCGGTGCGCTCTACGCGGGCGCCTTGCTTGTCCTTGTAGTACTCGTTGGTAGCCAGCGTAAAATGGGCTACGCTATTGCCTCCTTCGAGATGGCGCACTTCGGGGTCTTTCCCCAAATTGCCCACCAAAATTACTTTGTTTACTCCGGCCATGTTGTTTGCTAGTCTTCGCTAGTTTAAAAAGTGACATCAAAAGCCACGGGCAGTCCGGGACTTTCGACGACCTAAAATTACGCATAAGCGATTGCCTATGCAAATTTAATTAGCAATTTTGCCAAAAAATGTTAGCAAAAATTCTGCTAGCCGTTGATTTTACCCAGGTAATTGCTAATCAGGACTGGCTTGGGCAATTCCTCAATCTCCGCGGCCGAATAGGCGCGCAGGCCGGTATCGCGCAGCGTTGCCTCGGGCAACGCTGCGGCTAGCCACACGGCATGGAAGCGGGCCTCCAGCTTCTGGTGGCTGAGTACGTGGCGCAAAGTCGGGGCGGGCCGGTCTTCGGCCACGCGGCTCGTATCATATTGCCCCCCTAGCGCTTCTACGTGTCGTAATATTTCGGCGGCGGGCAGGTCGGCACTGTCGGTTTCGGCCAGGGCAAAGTCGTAGAGGCCCTGCCAGATATCGCCGGCCAGGCGCTCTTTCAGGTACAGTTGCTCGCCGTGGCGCAGCACGAGGTAGTGGAAATAGCGCGTGCGGCTAGCCTTCGCTTTCGCCTTTATGGGCAGCAGCGCCACTTGCCCGTGCTGAAAGGCCCAGCACTGGCTTTGCAGGGGGCAAAACAGACAATCGGGCTTGGCGGGCGTGCACTGCAAAGCCCCAAACTCCATGATGGCCTGGTTGAACTCGGCGGCGTGGGCGGGCGGCAGGTGCTGGTCGGCCAGAGCCTGAAACTCTTTGCGCGAGCTAGGGGCCGCAATGTCGGAATGGAGCCCAAAAACCCGGGCCAGCACCCGAAACACGTTGCCATCGAGCACCGCTACGGCCTCATCGAAGGCAAATGAAGCGATGGCCGCGGCCGTGTAGGGCCCCACGCCTTTCAGCTGGCGCAGGCCAGCGTAGGTGCCCGGAAACTGCCCGCCAAACTCGCTTACTACCTGCTGGGCCGTGTGGTGCATGTTGCGCGCCCGGGAGTAGTAGCCCAGGCCCTGCCAGTGGCGCAGCACCTCCTGCTCGGGGGCAGCAGCCAGGTCGTGCACCGTGGGGTAAGAGGTCAGAAAATCAAGGTAATAGGGCAAGCCCTGGGCCACGCGGGTTTGCTGGAGAATAACTTCGGAAAGCCAAATGGCGTAGGGGTCCCGGGTGTGCCGCCAGGGCAAGTCGCGGCGGTGCCGCGGGTACCAGGCCAGCAACGCCTGCGCCAAGAATGAACGGGATGGAACCGGGGCCGTAGTGGATGCAGTTTTAAGCAAAATAATGAGGCAGAATATCTTGGCCGTTGGAAAAACTTGGAAGTTTCCATTGGCCGAACAAGAATTAAGGAGTACCTTTGCGCTCCGTTTCGAATGACGAACCTCCTGCCGGGCAAGGATTTACGTCGAAAACGGCTGATTATCCGCCCGATATTTTTTTTTCACTTTTAGTACCCCCCCTTACCAACGTGACCAAAGCTGAGGTAATTTCCGAAATCTCGCAAAAAACCGGCATTGAGAAAGCCGATGTGCTGACGACCGTCGAAGCCTTCTTCAAAGTAGTGAAGGATTCGATGACCGAGGGCAACAATATCTACGTTCGTGGCTTCGGCTCGTTCGTCAACAAGAAGCGTGCACGCAAAGTAGCCCGCAATATTTCGAAGAACACGTCGCTCATCATCGACGAGCACTACATCCCGAGCTTCAAGCCGAGCAAAACGTTTGTAGCCAAGATTAAAGCCAGCAAGAAAATTACTGGTGATGCTTCGGATAAAGCGCCGAAGGCTGCCAAGAGCACTAAAAAAGCAAAAGCTTAATTATAAGCAGCTTACGGTAAGAAAAGTGTTGGGGTGATAAGGGCGGACCGGCTAGCCGCGAGGCAGGTCGCGGGTTCCTTCCTTATCACCCCATCGCTTACCAGCCCAACCTCTTTTTTTAGCATGGCTTCGACCTCCTCCCCTACCAGTACGCACCAGATTCTGCTATTGGCCGGTGCCCTGGCACTGGCGGGTGGGCTTTACATGCTGCCCAAAGGCATTGTGAAGCCTAAGGAAGGAAAGGCCGCTCTCAACCAGGATGCGGCGCGCACGGCCACGCGCGACGGCGGCGGCATCGCCACCAACGGTTCGAAGGCCGATGCTTCTTCGGGCCCGCGCCCGGCCGAAACCGGCACCGTAGCCGGCGAGGCTAGCCCCGCTGCCACGGCCAGTGCCCCGCATACCCAGGCCACTGCGGCCCAGCGCCAGGAGCTTAATACCCTACTGGCGCAGTATCGCACGGCCCCCGCGGCCAGCCGCCGCCAGGTAGCTACCACGCTGGCGGCCCGCTACGCCACGGTGCAGCGCTTCGATAGTGCCGGTTTTTATTTGGCGGGCCTAGCGGCGGCGCAGCCCAGCGAAAAAGCCTGGCAGCAGGCGGCCGACGCTTATTTTCAGGCGTATAGCTTCGCGGCTTCGGCTGAGCGCAAGAAAATGCTGGGCGACCGGGCCCGCGAGCTGTACGACAACGTGCTGCAAGCTAACCCCAATAACCTCGACGCCAAAACCAATCTGGGCATGGCTTACATGAGCAGCGACAACCCCGTAAAAGGGATTGGACTGCTGCGTGAAGTGCTGGAGCAAGACCCTAAGAACGAGAAGGTTCTCTACAACTTAGGTATCCTGGCCATCCAGAGCAATCAGTATGACAAAGCTGTAGAACGCTTTGCGCAGCTGGTGCAGGTGAACCCCAAAAATGTGGAAGGTCAATTCTACCTCGGCGTATCGCTGGCTCGCACCAACCGAGGGCCCGCGGCCCGCGCGGCTTTCCAGAAAGCTAAGAGCCTCAGCGCTGACCCGGCCCTGGCCGCGTCGGTAGATGAGGAACTGGCCAAACTTCGAAATTAATCCCGGCGTCGGGCGGCTAGCCGGAAAGGTGCTACTTTTGCACCCCAGCTTAGCAAGCCGAAATCGGAAATCATTCATATCTACCTTTTAACTCCTCACGACAATGCCCTGCGGTAAAAAACGTAAACGCCATAAGATTGCCACCCACAAGCGCAAGAAGCGCCTGCGCAAGAACCGCCACAAGAAGAAGTAATCTTCTGACTTAGTGCGGAGTAAGAGGCAGGCAGTGCGGCGCTCAACGCCCTGGTGCCTGCCTATCTCTCACGTAGCCTCCGCCACGCGGACGACTACCGTGGTGCGCCGGGCTGCCCTAGTGGGCAGTGGCCGTGGCTCGCGAGGGGAAGCTGGGACACTCTTGGTCCTGGCTTCCCTTTTGCCGGTTTCGGGGCAAGCCACTGCCGCCTTCGGGCCCGGCAGGCTACTTTAACCAACTTACTACGTTGAGCAATGAATTAATTATCAATTCCACCCCCGAGGGGGAGCGGATTGCCTTGCTCCAGGATAAGCGGCTGATTGAGTATCACTTCGACCGCAACGACACCAACTATGCGGTGGGCGACATCTTCCTGGGTATCGTGCGCAAGGTGATGCCCGGCCTCAACGCGGCCTTTGTTGATATCGGCTCCGAAAAGGATGCCTTTCTGCACTATGGCGACCTGGGCGAACAGTTTCCTTCCCTCAATAAGTGGGTAGGCAGCGTGATGAAGCATCAGGCCCAAAGCGCTGGCCTGGAAAACTTTAAGCTGGAAGAGCCGCTCGACAAGGTGGGTAAGGCCGACAGCGTGTTCAAGAAAGGCCAGAACCTGCTGGTGCAGGTGGTAAAAGAACCCATCTCAACCAAAGGCCCCCGCGTGAGCACCGATATTTCGATGGCCGGCCGCTACCTGGTGCTCATGCCCTTTACGAATACCATTTCGGTATCGAAAAAAATCGTTAGCAAGACCGAACGCGACCGTCTTAAGCGCCTCATTGCCAGCATTAAGCCCGAGGGATTTGGCGTAATTATCCGCACGGTGGCCGAAGGCCACGAAGTAGCCGAACTCGACCGCGACATGCAGAGCATGGTCGATAATTGGAATACGCTTTACCAGAACCTGCGCAAGGGGCAGCCCCGCGATAAGATGCTGGGCGAGCTAGGCCGTACTTCTTCAATGCTGCGCGACATGCTCAACGAGTCGTTCGACTCGATTGTGGTTGACACGCCCGGCCGCTTTGAGGAGATGAAGGAGTACGTGCAGAAAATTGCTCCCGACAAGCTAGGATTGGTGAAGCTGCACAATAACAAAGCCAAGGTGTTTGAGCACCTGGGCATTGAGAAGCAACTCAAAACCCTGTTTGGCAAAACGGTGAGCGTGCCGGGCGGCGGCTACCTCGTTATCGAGCATACCGAGGCGCTGCACGTAGTGGATGTAAACTCGGGCTCGAAGAGCAACCAGGAAAACGACCAGGAGGCGACTGCCCTCATGATTAACCTGCTGGCCGCCAAAGAAGTAGCCCGCCAGCTGCGCCTGCGCGATATGGGTGGTATTATCGTGGTAGACTTCATCGACATGCGCGCTGCCGAGAGCCGCAAGAAGGTGGAGGATGCGGTGTACCACATCATGAAGCAGGATAAGGCCAAGTTTACTATCCTGCCCATTACCAAGTTTGGGCTGATGCAGATAACCCGGCAACGGGTGCGCCCGGCCGAGACTATCGTGACCGGCGAGGTGTGCCCTACCTGCGGCGGCACCGGCAAGATTTCCGCCTCCATCCAGGTTACCGACGAGATTGACAATAGCATTGATGACCTGCTGGTTAATCAGAATCAGGCGGGTATCACGCTTTTTGTGCATCCATTCCTGCACGCTTTCTATACCAAAGGGCTGGTGAGCCGGCAGATGAAATGGTATTTGAAATACTATAAGTGGGTAAAGGTAATGAAGGATACTTCGCTAGGCCTCACCGACTTCCGAATCGAAGACGAGCACGGCGAGCAGATTGAGCTGCACTCGGCCGCCGCCGCCATGGCGCGCGCGCAGGACCGCGAGGTCGTCGAAATCACGGATTAGCACGAATTAGAGCGGATTTCACGGATTTTGTGGACGCCGCTAAGATTTACGGTACACAAAAAAGGCTACCCATTTGGGTAGCCTTTTTTGTGATTAAGCTTATATAGTGGCAAGCATCAGCGGTGTCCACCAAATCCGTGAAATCCGCTGAAATCCGTGCTAATCCGTGATTAGAATTTGAGCCCTAAATCCAGGGCAAAAACGCTGTTTTTAATGCTTACGTCGCTGAAGCCCCGGTCTTTCTCAAAGTAGCGGTCAAGGTCAACTAATCCGTGGTGGTAGCTGATGCCTGTGAGCACTTTGGTGCTGTGGCCCAACTGGTACTCGGCTCCGATTGACCCTAGTACGTTAAAGTCAACGGCAAACACACGGTCAGACGCCTTCGTTTGGGCATTGGAATTGAAGGGGTCGTTGCTGTACTTATCGCCGTTGATGCGGGCCCCTACGGGCACCGCCACCGATGGGCCCACCTGGAAATACAAGCGGGTGCCCGGGGATATCTCGTTGGTGAAGAGCTTAATGGTTACTGGCAGCTCCAGGTAATCGATGCCTAGCTTTTGGGTAACGGTGGTGGTGCCCACCGAACCGGGCGTGCCAAGTACCGTTCCTTCTTTATAGGAGTACGAGCCGCCTTTACCCGTCAGAAACAAGCCGGTGTTGAAGGCGTAGTTTTCGCCGAAAAAATAATCGAGGAAAATACCGCCGCCGAAACCTATTTTGCTATTACCATTCTGGAAATCATTGCTTTGCGAGCTGGTACGCAGGTAGCTGATAGACGGAGATATTTTGAGGCCGATTTCAACTTGCGCGAAGGCAGCAGGAGCCACGGCGAGGGCGGCGAGGGTAAGAAATATTTTTTTCATAAGGTGGTGATAAGCACTACTTGGTACTAGGGAACGGGATAGGGCGTTGAACAAGTGTAATTTTGCACAAAAATACTCCGCGCTTGAAACTCTCTTCTTTTATTTTGGGGCTGCTGGCAGCGGCTGGGCTGCTAGCCGGCTGCCGCCAGGGCGCGGCCGATGGCTGCCGGCCCGACCCCGCCGCCGGTGCGCCCACCGCACCGCTGCACCTGACGCACCTCGAACGGACTTTCTTTCAGATTAAGAATCCGGCGCAAGGGTTGCATTTTATGCGGGCCAATCCGGTTTTTGGACGCTACTACCTGCAAGCCGGCCAAGCCCCGCCCGACACCCTGGCCAAGGCCCTGGCGCAGCTAGCCACCAACCCTGCCTTGCAGCAGCTGAGTCAGCAAACGGCGACGGCCTTCGCCGATTCGTCCGCTTTGCGCAAGGATATGGCCGGAATGTTTGGGCGGGTGAACTATTACTTTCCTGACTTTAAGACACCGCCCGTGGCCGCTACCTACGTGAGCGGGCTGCTGGGCAAGGATATCTATATCAATGACAGCCTGCTGGTTATCAGCATTGATTGGTTTGCCGGGCCGCAGGCCAAGTACCGGCCCGACCTGCCGCAGTATATGCTGCGGCGCTACCGCCCGGCCAACGTGCTGCCCACGCTAGCCCTGGCCGTGTCGAGCAAGTACAACCGCCACCAGCTCACTGCTACCTCGATGCTCGACCAGATGGTGGACCAGGGCAAGCGGCTCTACTTTGCGGGCCAGGTGCTGCCCTGCACCCCCGATTCGCTGCTGCTGGGCTATTCGGCGAAGGAGTTGGCGAATGTCAAATTCAACGAGGCGCGCATCTGGGGGCATTTTCTGGAGAACAATCTGCTCTTCAGCACCACGCCTTTCGTGATTCAGAAATACGTGGGTGAGCGGCCCAACGTGCCTGAGATTGACCGCACCTGCCCCGGCCGGGTGGGCCAGTGGGTAGGCCTGCAAATAGTGCGCAAGTACATGGCCGAGCATTCCGACGTGACGCTAGCCCAGCTGATGGCGCAAAAGGATACGCAACGATTGCTCAACGACTCGCATTATCGACCCAAAAAATAATGAGTGAATGAGTGAGTTGGTGAATGAATGAGTGTCTGTCTTTCTTATTCACTCATTCACCAACTCCCTCATTCACTCATTGAAGAAATGCACATCGCGGTTTTCAGCCAGTACCACACCAGCCCCGACTGCCCGGCCACCAGCCGGCACTACACGCTGCTGGCTGAAATTGCGCAGCACCACCGCGTAACACTGCTCACGACTCCTGCCTGGCGCAGCCAGCAGCTTACGCAGCAGTGGCCCTGGGTACCGCCGGGGGTGGAAATACTGGAGGCTAACATTCCCTACAACAACAAGATGGGCCCGGCGCGGCGGGCGCTGGCCTTTGCCCAATACGCGGCCTGGGCGGTGCGCGCTGGCCGCCGCCTGGCCCGGCCCGATGTGGTGTGGGGCATCAGCACGCCACTTACGGCGGCCTGGGCGGCGGCGCGGGTGGCGCGGCACTGGGGGGTGCCGTGGGTGTTTGAGGTGCAGGATTTGTGGCCCTCGTTTCCGGTGGCCATGGGCGCCGTGCCTACGGCACTGGCCCGGCAGCAGTTGTTCGCGCTGGAGAAAAGGCTGTATGAAAGCGCGGCGCACATCGTGCCCCTCTCGCCCGATATGAGCGCCTATGTAGCCGGGCTAGGCCTGCCCCCGGCCAAAATAACGACGCTGCTCAATGGTACCGACCTGCACCTGGCGGCCCGGGCCACACCCGCCGCGGTGGCGGCCCTGCGCCACGAGCAGGGGCTAGCCGGCCAGCGCATAGTGCTCTACGCGGGCACATTCGGCCGGGCCAATGACATGCCCACGGTGGTGGCGGCGGCCGAAGCCCTGGTGGCCGCTGAGCCGGGCGTGACGTTTCTATTTTTGGGGCACGGCTACTTTGCGCCGCTGGTAGCGGCGGCAGCGGCGCGCTGGCCGGGGCGCATCCGGCTGGTGGGCGGGCAGCCGCGGCACGCGGTTTTTACCTGGTTTGCGCTGGCCGATGTGGCCGTGGTTTCTTTCTTAGGCTTGCCGGTGCTCGATGCCAACTCGCCCGCCAAGCTCTACGATGCGCTGGCCGTGGCCACGCCGGTAGTGGTTACCAACCAAGGCTGGACCAAAACCCTGGTCGAAGCGCACGGCTGCGGCTGGTACACCCCAGCTGGCGATGCGCCGGCGCTGGCCAGCCGGCTGCAGGCGGCCCTTGCCGACCCGCAGGGCCTGGCCGCGGCCGGCGCGCGCGGCCAAGTCCTTGCCCGGACCGAATTTGACCGCAGGGCGCTAGCCGCGCAAATGCAGCGGCTGCTGGAACAGGCGGCGAGCCACCGCTAGGTAGCAAAAAAGAGCCGCCCGCAACTACTTGCGGGCGGCTCTTAACAAAAACGCAGGCTAGCAAATGCCTACTTGATTTTCACTTTGCGGCCGTTGCTTTTTACCCGGCCGGCGGGAATTACCGGCTGCACTACCGTGGTGGTAGGGGCGGGCGTAGCAGTGGTGGTAGTCGACTCGGTTGTGGTCGACGACGGCACGGTGGTTTGCACCGGGTAGGTCGAAGTCGTGGTTGCCGGCGTCGTGGTGGTCTGGCGGGTCGTGGTGGTCGTCGTGCCGGTTTGGGCGCTAGCCGAATAGGCACCAGCGGTCAGCAAAGCGGCGAGAACAAATAGCTTTTTCATGTCAGTAGTGTTTTCGGTGGAAAGAACTAAGCTGGCTTCCATGACGGAAACCGCTTTTGGTCTGCCTTTAACGACATGGTGAAAAAAAGGTTAATTCTCGGCCGCCTGGCGTACTTAACGCACTGCTAGCCTATGAAATGGGTACTTTTCGCAGAATGGCCTCAATCAGGTCGTGGGTGCGGATGCCGTCGGCCTCCGCCTCATACGTCATCAAAATGCGGTGATTGAGCACGTCGGCGGCCACATCCTTGATGTCTTCGGGCAGTACATAGTCGCGGCCGTCGAGGTAGGCCACGGCGCGGGCGGCGCGGTGCAGCGCAATGCTGGCGCGCGGGCTAGCCCCAAACTGCACAGCTTGGGCAAACTCGGGCAAGTCGTAGTCGGCTGGGCGGCGCGTGGCAAACACCAACTCAATAAGGTACTTCTCCAGCGTGTCCGAAATCTGCACCTGGTTTATCTGGTCGCGAATGCCAAAGATGTCCTCTTTGGTGAGCACCGGCTGCACATCGCCCTGGAACCCCATGTTGGCCATCCGGCGCATTACCTCCAGCTCGTCGGCCTTTTTCAGGTAGTCGACGTGCACCTTCAGCATAAAGCGGTCGACCTGCGCCTCGGGCAGCGGGTAGGTACCCTCTTGCTCCACAGGGTTTTGGGTGGCTAGCACCAGGAAAGGCCGGTCGAGCGGGTAGGTGGTTTCGCCGATGGTGACCTGATTTTCCTGCATCGCCTCCAGCAGCGCGCTCTGCACCTTGGCCGGCGAGCGGTTTATTTCGTCGGCCAGCACAAGGTTGGCGAAGATGGGTCCTTTCTTTACCTCGAATACCGACTGGTTCTGGTTGTAAATCATGGTGCCCACGAGGTCCGACGGCAACAGGTCGGGCGTGAACTGCACCCGCTGAAAATGCAGGTGCAACACCTGCGACAGAGTGCTCACGGTAAGTGTTTTAGCTAGCCCCGGCACGCCCTCCAGCAGGATGTGGCCGCCGGTGAAAACACCAATCAGCAGGCGGTTGACGAGGGCACGCTGGCCCACCACCACTTTTTCCATCTCGGCAAAGGCCTGGCGAATGAGGGGGCGGTAGTCGGGGGCGGAAGTAGGCTGCATGGGGCAAAGTAACGGCAGGCCCCGGGTTTGCGGGCCCGCCGCTGCATACTAGAAACACCCGTTGGCAACGTTGCCCGGCTAGCTAGGTGAAACCTTATTCCGCACTTTCCGTCGGCTTTTAGCCAACCCCGGCCGACTGTTTCCCGTTTGGAAAGCCATAATTCTGTTCCTTTACTGAAGCTGGGCGCGGCTTCACTTAGCTTTTTCTGCCTGTGTCAGTTTATCTACGGCGCTTTCTGTACGTTGTCTTTGGTCTGATTGCGCTGGTTTTGCTGCTGGTGGTTGGCGTGGTTGTGTACCTGCAATTTCCTGCTGGCCAAGACTTTGTAGCACGTCGCGCCGAAGGCTACCTGCGCGATAAGCTAAAAACTGAAGTACGGCTAGGCACCTTTCGCACCGATTTTCGGCACGCCATCAATTTCGACAACGTGTACCTGGCCGACCAGCAGCGCGATACGCTGCTGAGCGTGGGCCACCTGGGTGTGAGCGTCGATATTTTCGCGCTGCTCAAGAAGCAGGTCAATATCAAAGATGTAGAGCTGGAAAACGGCCGCGTGCGCCTGACCCGCACCGAACCCGACAGCGTTAATAACTACGACTTCATTATCAAGGCCTTCACCGACCCCACGGCGCCGGTCGATACTACCAGCTCGGGCCTGAAGTACGACATTGGGCGGGTGCACCTGGCCAATATCCTGTTTACGCAAAACGACCAAGTGGCTGGCTCCGACTTGCGCGCCAAGCTCGGCGACCTGCTGGTGAACATGGATGAGGTGGATGTGGATAACGCTGTGTATAAGGTGGATAACGTGGCCCTGCGCCACGCCGCCATCCGCATGGAGCAAATCAAAACCGCGCCCGAACTCGATAATAAGAAGCCGGAAGCGCCGCTAGCCCTCACGTTTGGCCTGAATAAAGCGACGCTGGAAGACGTGGCCTTTACTTATAAGAATGCCCCGGCCGCGCAGTATATCGACAGCAAAATCGGGCTAGCCGATGTCACGGCCAAGAATATCGACCTGAAAAACGAGCGCATCGACCTCGATAAGCTGACACTGAAGAACACCACTTTTGCCTACGCCCAGAACCAGAATGTGCCGGTATCCCAGCGCGTTATCAACCCCGCCGAGGCCGTGCGCAAGGTGGATGAGGCGGCCCAAAAAGCTACGGCCGCTCCTCTTAAGTGGCGCGTGACCCTGGCGCAGTCCGACATCAGCCAGGTGGCGGTGAACTTCGACAATTTCAACGACCCGAAGCTCAAAACCCGCTACCCGGCACTCGACTACAGCCACCTGCACTTCACTGACTTAGTGCTGAATACGCGCGACCTGACCTTTACCGAAAACCGCACAACGCTGAAGCTGGACAACCTGGCGGGCAAAGACCAGAGCGGCTTCGCCATCAGCTCGGCCCGGGCCAATGTGGTGTACGATTCGGTGCAGATTGCCCTGGACAGCCTCGATTTGATAACGCCCAACTCGCGCATCAAGCGTAGCCTGGGCTTGCGCTATAAGAGCCTGAGTGCCATTGCCGACGACCTGCCCAACCTGGGCCTGAGCGGCGATTTGCGCAACACCCGGCTAGGCTTCCGCGACATCTTATACCTGGTGCCGAGCCTGGCGAGCACGCCGCCCTTTACCACCGGCCCCAACCAAAGCATTTTGCTGAGTGGCCTGGTAACCGGCCGGCTGGGCGACCTGCTGGTGCGCAACCTCGACTTTGTGGGCCTGCGCAATACGGTGGTGCAGGCGCGCCGGGCGCACATCGTGGGCCTTCCCAATGTGGATGGCCGCTTGTACGTAGACCTTGATATTCAGAAATTTACTACCACGCGCGCCGACCTGCTGAGCGTGCTACCCAAGGGCACGGTGCCTGGCAATATCAGCATCCCCCCTAGCCTCTCGCTGAGCGGCACTTTTAAGGGGCGGCCCACTACGCTCGCCTTCGATACCAACCTAAAGCTGCGCTCGACCTACGGCAACGTGGCTTTCAGCGGCAAGCTGGGCGCCAAACAGGCCAACGGCCAGCAGCCGCTGGTGGGCACCTTTGCGGTACAGAATTTTGATGCGGGTAAGCTGCTGAAAGACCCGACTATCGGGCCCATTACGGGCACCGGGCGCATTAATGCCACCGGCAACTTGCAGGACCCCAACACCCTGGTGGGCAAGCTGACGGCCAACGTGCAGAGCGCCCGCTATAATGGCTATACCTACCACGGCGTGGCCACTTCGGTGGACATTGACCGGGGCAAGTACACGATTGCGGCCAGCAGCCACGACGACCCCAACCTCGACCTGGACCTGAAAGCGGTGGTGAACCTGCGCGACGCCAAGAACCCTAGCTACGAGGTAACGTCGCTGAACCTGCGCGGGGCCAACCTTACGGCGCTGGGCTTTTACACGGGTGGCAACTTAAAAGTACAAGGCGACCTACAGGCCAACCTGCGCGGCTCAAGCCTGAACACGATTAACGGGACGTTTAGCGGCGACCACATCGTGATTACCAAGGATAAGCAGCGCATTCCGCTCGACTCGGTGCAGGGGCGCATTGTGCAAACGGCTACCCGCACGGCCGTCGATTTCAACTCGAACGTGGCGGCCATCAAGCTTGATGGCAATGTGCACCTGGGCGATTTGGCCACGGAGTTGCAGCGGCACATCAACCGGTATTTTCACCTGGCGGGCGTGGCGCCGTTTCGGAATGAGCAAGGCAATCAGCAGTTTACGTACTCGCTGCGCGTGAAAAACACCCGGCTGGTGCGCCAGTTTGTGCCGGGGCTGCGGCGCTTGTCGCCCTTTGTGCTGGCCGGCGACTACAGCCGCGCCGCCGCCCGCCTCACGGCCAAAACCGACATTCGCTTTATTCGCTACCAGAACTACCGGCTCGACTCGCTCACGCTGGACGTGAACTCGGACCCTAGCAAGCTCGACTACGCGCTGCGCCTGGCGCGCGCCCGGCAAGACACGAGCCTGACGCTGCGCCGCCCCAGCATTGTGGGCAATGTGGCTGATAATAAGATTAATACCCGCGCCTCCATTTTGGGCGACAGCAGCAACCGCGAGCGGCTAGCCCTGGCCGGCGCCCTGGAGGTGCTGACGCAAGGCCGGGGCAGCGCCTACCAATTTGCCTTTGCCAACGACCAGATTATCAACTACGATACTTGGACGGCGGG
This sequence comes from Hymenobacter cheonanensis, assembly GCF_030581075.1. GTDB lineage: Bacteria > Bacteroidota > Bacteroidia > Cytophagales > Hymenobacteraceae > Hymenobacter. Next base: position 392,497 of record NZ_JAUQSW010000004.1, on the reverse strand, counting down.
CGCCGGCAACTACGTGCGCTACAACGCCGACGGCACCATTGTGGCCAACAACCTGCGCCTGACCAACGGTACCTCGGCCTTGGTGGTGCAGAGCCAGAACCCGGCCGTGAATACCTCACCGCTGGCCGTGCGCTTCGAGCAGTTCAACCTGGGCATCGTGAGCAAGGCCATCGGCCAGGCCGACTCTACGCTGGGCGGCACGCTGAATGGCGAGGCCGTGGCCCGTAACCTGGGCACCGCCAGGCAGGCTTTCACGGCCAACCTGACCATTAAGGATTTGCTGTATAATAAGATAGTGCTCGGCGACCTGGCTTTGCAGGCCAGCAACCCGGTGGCCGACCGCTACGACGTGAACGCTCGCCTGACCGGGGGCGGCGGCAATGACGTGACGCTGCGCGGGGCTTATCGCACGGCCGGCGCCAACCCGCTCGATTTTGTGCTCGACGTGGCCCGCCTGAACGTGAAAACGGCCGAGCCGTTCTCGGCCGGGCAGATAACGCAGGCCACCGGCTTTTTGAGCGGGCAGCTCACCATTGCGGGCACTACGAGCGCGCCGCAGGTGCGCGGCCAGCTCACGACCTCGCCCGACGCCAGCTTTGTGGTGCCGCAGCTAGGGTCGCCGTTCCGCCTGGTGAGCCAGCCGGTGACGTTTGACGACCGGGGCATCGCCTTCAACAACTTTACGGTGCTCGACTCGGCCGGCAACAAGGCCGTGGCCAATGGCTACCTGCTGACCAAAAACCTGGTGGACTACGCCTTCGACCTGCGCGTGACGACCAATAAGTTTCTGGCCGTGAAAAGCCGGCGCACCAAGGACAACACCCTGTACTATGGGCGCCTGGTGGTCGATTCGGAGACGCGCCTCACGGGGCCACTCTCGCTCATCAAAATTGACACCCGCGCCACGGTGGTCGATGGCTCGGACCTGACGGTGGAAAACCCCGCCGCCGACCCTAGCGTGGTGGCCCGCGAGGGCATTGTGCAGTTTGTGGACCTCAAGCCCCGGCCCAAGCCCCATCTGGTGGTGCTCAGCGAGCCCGACTCGACGAATACGAGCGCCATTGGCTACGACATTACGGCCACGATTACGATTAACGACAACACGCCGTTTACCTTCATCGTGGACCCGGTGAGCGGCGATAACCTGCGCGTGCGGGCGGCGGGCACCCTCACCACCACCCTCGACCCTAGCGGCAACCTGACGCTGACCGGCCGCCTCGACGTGCGCCGCGGCAAGTACAAGCTCTCGCTCTACGGCCTGGTGACGCGCGAATTCATCATCGCCCGCGGCTCGTCGATAGTCTGGAACGGCGACCCGTATAATGCCGACCTCAACATCACGGCTATCTACAAGATAAAAACGGCACCGGCCGAGCTGTTGGCCGGCCAGGGCAGCGACAGCCAGTATGCTAATACATTAGCGCGCAACGCTTTGCCTTTCAACGTAGCCATTAAGGTAACCGACCAGCTGAGCAAGCCGACCATTGGCTTCGACATTACGCTGCCCGAGGACCAGCGCGGGGCGCTAGGGGGCGAGGTAGAAGCCAAGCTGGCCCAGCTGCGCCAGCCCACCAACACCTCGGAGCAGAGCAAGCAGGTGTTCTCGCTGCTCGTGCTAGGGCGCTTCATTCAGCAAAACCCGTTTGAGACGACGGCCGGCGAGGGCATCATTGCCAGCCAGCTGCGCGGCTCGGTGAGCCAGGTGCTGACCGACCAGCTCCAGAGCCTGACCGGCAAGTACCTGGCTGGCCTGGGCCTCGACCTGGGTATTACCAACCAGGCCGACTACAGCACCGGCTCGGCCCAGAGCCGCACCGACCTGAATGTGGCCGTGCGCCGCCAGCTGCTCAACAACCGCCTCACCGTGCGGCTCGGCACCGACGTGCCGCTGAGTGGCAACACGGGCACCCAGGCCACGCAGGGCAGCAGCGCGGCCAGCAACTTTGCCGGCGACGTGAGCCTGGAATACACCCTGCTTAAGGATGGCCGCCTGCGCCTGCGCGCCTTCCGCCAGAATGCCTATGAGGACATCGACGGCAACATTGTGCGCACGGGGGCATCGCTGGTATTCCAGCGCGACTACAACAATTTCAAGGACTTGTTTGCCAAGCTCGCGCCCGAGGTAAAGCGGGAGCTGCGCGACTCGCGCAAGCAAGACAAGAAGGATACCGAGGAGCGCAAGCGCCACGAGCAGCAGCTGGCCGACTCGGCCGCCGCCGTCAACAACCCCAGCACCGTGCGCCGCGACACTACCCGCCGCGCCACGACCAGCCAGTAATTCAGAATGAAGTTTATTTATCAGCCTATCAACCTCTTGAGAACTTACCGCCGGGCCAGCGCCGGCCGGCTGGCTGGCCGCGGCGCGGCGCTGCTGGCCGGGCTGCTGCTGGCCTCGTGCTCGGGGCTGAAGTACATTCCGGAGGGCCAGAAACTATATACCGGCAGTAAGGTGAGCATCGACGCGCCCACCAAGCTACGCAACCAGGCTGCCCTGCAAACCGAGCTGGAGAGCGTGGTGCGGCCCAAGCCCAACGGCGCCATTCTGGGGCAGCGGCCCAAGCTGTATTTCTGGCACCTGGGCGTGGGCAAAAGCAAGGGGCTAGGCCACTTACTGGCCGATAAGTTTGGCGAGGCGCCGGTGCTGCTGAGCCAGGTGCAGGCCAAGCAAACGCGCGACCTGATGACCAACCGCCTCCAAAACCGGGGCTACTTCCACGGCTCGGTGAGCAGCAAGGTGGAGGAGCAGGAAAAAACGGCCCAGGTAAACTACACCGCTCACCCGGGCCAACAATATCTTATTCAAGACATTCGCTTTCCACTGGGCGATTCGCTACTGGAAAAAGCCATCCGGGGCACCCAGGCGGCTAGCCTGCTCAAGGCCGGCGACCCCTACGACCTCGACGTGTTTACCAACGAGCGGGTGCGCATCGACCTGGCGCTCAAAAACCAGGGGTTCTACTACTTCAACCCCAATTACCTGCTGTTTCAGGTCGATAGCACGCTGCAAGGCAAGGCCAATGTGTACTTTAAGATAAAGGGGGAGACGCCCGCCCGCGCCCGGCGGCCCTACTGGCTGAAAACCATTAGCCTGAACACCAACTACGTGCTCACCGACACTACCGAGCGCAACCCCGTCCGGTTTCAGAAGTACCTGTATTACCCTGACGAGGAAGTGTTTCGGGCGCGGGCCATTACGCGGGCCGTGTTTTTGTATCCCGACAGCCTGTTTCGGCAAAAGCGCCGCGACCAGACGCTGAGCCGCCTCATGAGCCTGGGTACTTTCCGCTTCGTCGAAATCAAGTTTCGGCCCTCGGCCGCCGGCGACTCGGCCGGCCGCGCCCGCCTCGACTCGGATATCTTGATGACGCAGCTCAAAAAGAAGAGTTTGCGCGCCGAGTTGCAGCTAGTGAGCAAGAGCAACGGCTTTACCGGGCCGGGCCTCACTATTCAGTACCGCAACCGCTCGGCGTTGCGCGGGGCCGAGCAGCTGCTCATCAACGCCGTGGCCTCGACCGAAACGCAGACCAAGGCGCCGGCCAACGCCGAAAGCCGCAGCAATACCGGTCTTATCTCCAATGAGTTTGGTATCAACGCCCAGCTTATCGTGCCGCGCCTCATTGCGCCTCACCTACCCTTTCTGAATCCGCGCCTGGTCAATTCTGACTTTCAGCCGCGCACCAACTTTGGGGCGGGCATTCGGTACGTGACGCGCACGGGCTACTTTGCTACCACCAGCTACTCGGCCAACTACGGCTATAGCTGGAAAACCAAGATTACCAACGAGCAGGAGCTTAAGCTGATAGACGTCTCGTACAACGCCGTTTCGACCGATACGGCGTTTGATAGGGTGCTGCGGCTGCGGCCGTTTCTCAAGCAGGCTTATCAGGCGCAGTTTATCCTGGCCAGCTCGTACCGCTACACCTACAACCAGCAAGTGCTGGAAAACCGCCGCCAGCAGATTTTCTTCCAGGGCATGGCCGAGGTCAGCGGCAACATTGCCAACGCCATCAGCAGCGCGGTGGTAGGTCAGAAGTCGCCTACCGAATATTACACCATTGCGGGTCAGCGCTTTGCGCAATACGCTAAGTTCGATTTGGAGCTGCGCGAGTACTACCGCATCAGTGCCAACCCCACCTCGGGCAACCGTATTGTGGGCCGCCTGCAAATTGGGGTGGGCCTGCCCTACGGCAACTCGGCGGGCGGCACGCTGCCGTATTTGCGCCAGTACGGCATTGGCGGCCCCAACTCCATTAGGGCCTACGCGGCGCGCCAGATTGGGCCGGGCTCGTACAAGCCGGTGGCGACCGACATTGTGAGCAATTACTACGACCAGGTGGGCGACCTGCGCCTGGAAGGCAACATTGAGTACCGCCAGGATTTGTTTCCCTACGTGAAGGGCGCCGTGTTTCTGGATGCGGGCAATATCTGGCTCGTGAATAACGACCCGCAGCGGCCGGGCGGGCAGTTTCAGGCCAGCACGTTTTTGCAGCAGCTAGCCGTGGGCACGGGCGTGGGCCTGCGCATCGACGTGCAGTTTTTCGTCATTCGCTTCGACTACGCCATTCCGCTGCGCGCCAACTACGGCACCCCCGACGACAAGACCGGCCGCCTGAACCTGGCCATCGGCTACCCGTTCTAAAACCGGGCTAGCCCCACCGCTAACAGCCAAGGCCGCGCCTGGTAGCCGCTGCGGCGCTACCGGGCGCGGCCTTGGCTGTTATGCAAGGGCACTCTGGCGCAGCACTCAGGGCGGCTGAATAAGTTGTTTGCAAGCCAGTACCGGGGTTAGCGCCTGCTTACTTTTGGCCCCTGCCTACTTCGAGGTAGGTACTTACTGAAACAGGACTATGGTAAAGCTCGCTCCCTTGCACCCCGAACACGTGGCGCACTTTTACCGCTGGCTCCGCGACCCGGAAGTCATTATGTATTCGCTCTCGGTTTTTCAAAGCCTGAAGACCGACGCCCAAATTGACCAGTGGTTTGCGGCCACCCTGCAGCAGGCCAATACCCTGAACTTGGGTATTTATTGGGAGGAAACCAACGCGTTGGTGGGCTATGCGGGCCTCACGGGTATTTCGGCCACGAACCAATCGGGAGAATACTTCATCTTTATCGGGGAGAAAGCCGCGTGGGGCAAGGGCCTGGGCACGGCAGTAACCAGGCAAATCGTTGACCTGGGCTTTACCAACTACCAGCTCAATCGCATTATGCTCACGGTTTCCGAACTGAACACGGGCGGGTTGAAAGCCTACACAAAAGCGGGCTTCCTCCTGGAAGGGCGGTTGCGACAGGCGGCTTGTCGGCAAGGCGTGTTTCACGATAAACTGGTGATGTCCGTGTTAAAAGAAGAGTGGCGGCCGCAAGAGAGTGCCGGCTACTAGGCCCGCCCAGACGCTAGAAGGACAATGCCCGACGCAGCCAAATGCCCTGTTCGCCGGCAGCCGGGGAGCTAGGCCAAGCAGCCTTTAATCCGCGCTTTCACCCAAGACCGCCAGCTTGGTGACTGCTATTTCGCCGGCACGTAGGTGAAGTTGAACATCCTGGCGTAGTCGGCCAGCGGCCCTAGCTCCATGGTGGCCCGGCGCTCATCTACGTGCGCCTCGTCCTGGATGGGGTAAAACTCCATTTTGCCCGTTGCGGCATTCGAGCGCACTTGGCTTCCATATACTTGCGGCTTATTCTGAAAGATTAGTACCCGGTCTTCCATCAACGCCAGCTCGCCTTTGCCCAGCTCGCCTTTGGCGGCCGCCTGCCGGATGAGCGGCAAGTACTCCTGAATAGTAGCCAGGTTGGAATGCTGCAGCACCAGAAAAGCCGTGCTGCTGCCGGCGCGGCCCACCAGGCTGGCACCCGGCCAGCCATACTGCGCAATAATGGCTTTCACCCGCGCTTCGTTTTGGGTGTCGTGCAGCTTCATTTGCTGGTAAAGCGAATCGAGCTGGGGCGCCCCGGCCGGGTAGCGCTGTTGCAAGGGGCCCAGCACGCGGCGCGGGCCCTGGTCCGACTCGTGCATGGCCTGTAGCTCGCGCTTGAGGGGAATATTCTGGGTGGCCTCGACGCGGGCCACGGCGGCTTCGGCCTTTTTCAATAACTGGGGCCAACGCTTGTCGGGGCGGAGGCTAGCCAGGTCGGGGTCGGTTTTGAGCTGCGTGAGGTTGTCCCAGCCCGCTTCGGTAGCGCGGTTCAGGTTGCGGAAGGCCTTGGTGGGCTCGCCGGCCAGCGCCCAGCTGCAGGCCGAGTTGTAGAGCTGGCCCGCCGAGGGCGGCGCGCCGGGCAGCGCAAACGCCTGCTCGTAGAGCTGGCCGGCCTGGCGAAAGTTATTGGCCATGTGGGCATTAAACGCCGCATTGACCAGGGCTGGCGCGGTAGCCTGGGCAAAGCCAGAGGCGCTGGCCAGCAAGCTCAGCAGCAAGATAAAACAGTAGTTCATGGCTAAAAGGAAACAAAAAAAGAGGTGAGTAGCAGTGTCAGATGGTGCAAGCGGAGCCGCTAGAAATGGTGCAAGCGGAGCCGCTTGCCCAGCCTGGCTGCCAAGACTTACGCAGAGCAACGCGCCCGGAAAAGGCCGCGAAATTGAACAGCACAAAGGACGCGCGGGGCTTCGTAAAGCACTGTTATTCTTTGTTAATGAATGTTAACGGCCCGGCCGGCGCCACCCGCGGGGCGTACTTTCGAGCTGCTTTTACCTGGGTATGCAACGCCGCCTTCGCTTCATTTTTGGGTTACTGGCCGTGTGCCTGCTGGGCAGCTACGGCTTTCAGGCGTACTGGCTCTACGGCAGCTACCAGCTGGCCACGGCGCAGGTGGAGCGCACGGCCCACGAGGCGCTCGAAGCCGTGGTGCAGCGCCAGCAGCTGAGCCGCACCCAAAAGGTGTTCAATATCCGGTTCAACGACTACGCTAGCCCCGGCGATGCCCCCGGCCGCCCCCACCACTGGCAAATAGAACAGCTTGATACCGGCCTCACGCCCGCGCAGGCCGGGCGCCCCTGGCCCGCGCCTAAGGCCCGCCCGGCAGCGCCCCCACCTACGCAAGCCATCCGCGCGGCCCGCACCGATTCGCTGGCCCGCCAGCTGTCGAGCTTCGTTATCAGCAACTGGCAGGGCAAGCAGCCGGTAAGCGTGGCCCAGCTAGCCCGCGCCTACCGCGCCGAGCTGCGGCGGCGCCAGGTAGCGCTGCCCTTTCGGCTCGATACGCTCACGGCCCCGGCCGCGGCGGTGGCGGCCGGGCGGGCGGGCTTTTCCATGCACACGCCCGCCGTGCAGCTCAACCCCGTGCGGGGCACGGCGGTGGTGGCCTCGTTTCGGCCGCCCCGGGCCTTTGTGCTGGGCCGCCTGGCCGGGGCGTTGGCGGGCTCGGCGCTGCTGCTAGGCCTCACCACGGGCTGCTTTGCCTTGATGCTGAGCACCATACTGCGCCAGAAAAAGCTCTCGGAGGTCAAAAGTGATTTCATCAACAACATGACCCACGAGCTGAAAACGCCGCTCGCCACGGTATCGGCGGCTGTGGAAGCGTTGCAGGATTTTGGGGCGCTGGCCGATGCCGAGCGTACCGCCACTTACCTCAGCCTGGCCCGGCACGAGCTGCACCGCCTGGCCAGCCTGGTTGACAAGGTGCTGCACATTGCCGTGGCCGAGCGCCCCGGCCACCCGCTGGCGCTGCACCCCGAGCCCCTGCACCCGGCCGAGCTGGTGGCTGAGCTGGTGCGGCGCCACGAGCTGCAAACCACTAAGCACGTGCGGTTTGACGTTAGCCTATCGCCCACTGACACCCTGCTGGCCGACCGCCTGCACCTGGCCGGCGCCCTCGACAACCTGCTCGATAATGCCCTCAAATACTCGGGCGACGATGTGCGCATCGGCGTGCACGGCCAGCCCGTGGCCGGCGGCTGGCAGCTCACGGTGGCCGACAATGGCCCCGGCATTGCGGCCAGCTACCAAGAGGCCGTTTTTGAGCAGTTTTTTCGGGTGCCGGCCGGCAATCTGCACCCCGTAAAGGGCTTTGGGCTAGGGCTCTACTACGTGCGGCAGGTGGTGGCCGCCCACGGCGGGCGGGTGCACGTGCGCCCCGCGCCGGGCGGCGGCAGCGCGTTTGTGGTGTGGCTGCCTGCTGCCATTACCACTTGATTATCAATCACTATCTACTACCAAAATGCCCATTCTCCTACTCGTTGAAGACGAGCTTTCGCTAGCCCGCATTGTGCAGGACAGCCTCGAAACGCGCGGCTTCACGGTGCACCACGCCGCCGATGGCGCGCGCGGCTGGGAGCTGTTTGGCGAGGTGCGGCCCGACCTGGTGGTGGCCGATGTGATGCTGCCCGTGCGCGACGGCTTTGCCCTGGTCACCCAGATTCGGCAGGTCGATGCGGCCGTGCCCATTCTGTTTCTCACGGCCCGCTCGCAGCCCACCGATGTGGTGCAGGGCTTCGAGCTGGGCGGCAACGACTACCTCAAAAAGCCCTTTAGCCTGGAGGAACTGGTGGTGCGCATTCGGGCGCTGCTGGGCCGGCCTCCGGTAGCCGTGGCTACGCCGGCGGCCGGGCCGCTGGCCATTGGCCGCTACCGCTTCGACCACCCGCAGCAGCGCTTGGCCCTGGCCGATGGCAGCCAGCCCGCCACCAGCCTCACCCACCGCGAGGCCGAGCTACTGAAGTGCCTGCTCGACCAGCGCAACCAGGTGCTGACGCGCACCGCCGTGCTGCAAGCCCTGTGGGGCCACGACAGCTTTTTCAACGGCCGCTCGCTCGACGTGTTCATCACCCGCCTGCGGCGCTACCTGCGCCACGACCCGCAGGTGCAAATCGTGAACGTGCGCGGCGTGGGCTACAAGCTGCTGGCCTGAGTCAGTGCTTTTGTTGATTGGGGCAATGTTCACGAGCGGCTTGGCTCTGAAGGAGCTGCGCTAGCTTGCCCAGCGTACTTATGCCAGGCTTTTACCAAGCTGTTAGTCAGCAAGTGAGTGGCTTCAACTTGTGGGTAAAAAGAGCCGCCAGCCACGCTGGCCCCCCTTAGCTGGGCACCGCTGGAGCTGGCGCCAGGGGCGTTAAAAGCGGCTGCTTATAAAATTCGGGCATTTCAACCTATCACAAACGTTTGTCCGGCTATCACAAACGTTTGCAGTATTTTATCATCTTATCTATTTCATAAACAGGCATTTATTGCACCAAGGAGGAAAGTAATTTTAGCCAATGGCTAGGGCCTTTTGCCGCGCTGGCATCAGTCCCGGCCCCCTCCTTTTCCCACCCAATATTGCTTCGCTATGAAGACACCTCAACGCATAGTTATTGCGCTGGTGGCCGCCCTGGGCAGCCACTTCACCCTTTTAGCCCAGAACGCCCCCGTGGTGGTGGAAGCCGAAACCGGCACCTCCACCAACCCGCCCACGCCCCTACCCAATACCACTACCGGCGATTGGGCCGTGCGCACGGCCGCCGCTTCGGGCTCAACTCCGGCCGTTACCTACATTACTTCGCTCAGCGACGTGTCGTCGGTGGCGGGGGGCGGCTCGGCCCCGGGCACGGCGGCGCGGGTGCTCACCTACACGGTTACCTTTCCGGGGCCGGGCACCTATGACTTGTACGCCCGCCTGCGGGTGGGGTCGGCCGGGGCTAATGACGACAGCTACTTCTACGCCAAATCGTTCGGCGCCAAGGACTTTGCCACTACCAGCGCCGACTGGGTGAATGCCAACGGCCTCTTCAACGTGGGCTACGTGGCGGGCGGTGCCCTAGCCGTAGACGGCACCGGCAGCGGCGGCACCGGCGTGTGGAAATGGGTCGATATGTCGAAGTTTATCGTGAACGGCAGCGCGGCTACCACCTTCACGGTGGCGGCCGGGGCGCTTACCCAAACGTTTCAGATTGGCGCCCGCGAAGACGGCCTGGACTTCGACAAGTTCGTGTTTGGGCAGTCGGGCTTGTTTTTTACGGTGGCTAACCTCGATGCCGGCGCTCAGGGCTCGACTACCGCGCCCGTGCAGTTTGTGCCGGCCGGCCCGCCGCTAGCCACTGGTAAGAGCAAGTACCTGGGCTGCGCCTACAGCGCGGCGCAATCGCCCAACTTCACGCGCTACTGGAACGCCGTGACACCCGAAAACGGCGGCAAGTGGGGCAGCGTAGAAGGCACGCGCGGCACCTTCAACTGGGCCGACCTCGACAGCGCTTATAACCGCGCCACCAAGTCGGGCAGCATCTTCCGGCTGCACACGCTCATCTGGGGCGCGCAGCAGCCCACCTGGATAGCCAGCCTGCCGGCCGCCGACCAACTCGCGGAAATCAAAATCTGGTTTGCCGCCCTGGCCGCCCGCTACCCCAAAATCGACTTTATTGACGTAGTGAATGAGCCCATCAACACGCCGCCCACCGGGCTGGTTACCATTGGCTCGCCCACTACGCCCACCGGCAGCGTAGACCCCACCGGCGGCGCCTACATCAACGCGCTAGGGGGCACCGGCACCACCGGCTACGACTGGATAATCACGTCTTTCCAGCTAGCCCGCCAGTATTTTCCCAGCGCCAAGCTCATGCTGAATGAGTACAGCGTGGAGAATTCTTCGACCCGCGCCGCTACTTACGTCAACATCATTAACCTGCTCAAAACCCGTGGCCTTATCGATGGCGTGGGCATTCAGGGCCACGCTTTCTCAACGGCGGGTCAAACGGCGGCTACTATCAATGGCAACATGGCCACGCTGGCGGGCCCGGGCGTGCCGCTCTACATCACGGAGTATGACAGCGATGGCCTCGACGACGCTGTGCAGCTGGCTGAGTATCAGCGGGTGTTTCCGCTGTTTTGGGAAAACCCCAACGTGAAAGGCGTGACGCTCTGGGGCTACCGCCCCGGCCACTGGCGCACGGCCCAGGGCGCACCCCTGGTAAATACCGACGCTACCGAGCGCCCCTCGCTGGTGTGGCTGCGCAACTACGTGAAAAGCACCGCCTTGGGCACCCGCGCCGCCAGCGCCGCCACGGCCGGCGCCTTCCTCTACCCCAACCCGGCGGCGGGTAGCGTAGTGCTGAACCTGCCGGCTAGCCTGGCCGCACAGGCCGTAGAGGTGGCCTTGTTCAACTCGCTGGGCCAAGTGGTGTTGCAGTGCCGCCTACCCGCCTCGGCCGAGAGTGCCCGCGCCCTGCCGTTGGGCGGCGTGGCTCCCGGCCTCTACACCCTGCGCCTACAAAGCAGCGCGGGCACCCTTAGCCAGCGCCTCACGGTAGAGTAACTGCCCGGGTTGGCCAGGCCCATTTTAAACCCCAACGGCCCCCTGGCAGCTCTGCCGGGGGGCCGTTGGGGTTTAGCAGAACCGGCGTAGGTTTTCAGCCTCTTGGCTACCTAAGTCCTGCTGCAATTGCCTTAGCGGCTACTGGCCCGCGCGGGGCGGCGCTACATTCGCTTTTCTTCTTCCCGTTTTATGCTTCGCAAACTTTTCCCCTTTCTGGCCGCGCTGCTCTGGCTAGGGCACCCGGCCGCGCAGGCCCAGTCTGTTTACTCGGCCACCGACCCGCTGGCGCACACCTTCAGCATTGTGGCCCGCGACCCGAAGACCGGCGAAATGGCCGTGGCCGTGCAAAGCCACTGGTTTTCGGTGGGCACCAGCGTGAGCTGGGGCGAGGCCGGCGTGGGCGTGGTGGCCACGCAGTCGTTTACCAATAAGTCGTTTGGCCTGCGCGGGCTAGCCCTGCTCAAGGGCGGCAAGTCGGCCCAACAGGCGCTGGATGAGTTGCTGCGCGACGACGAAGGCCGCGAGGTGCGCCAGGTCGCTATTCTCGACAACCAGGGCCGCGTGGCTACCCACACCGGCAAAAAATGCGTGGACATGGCCGGCCACCAGCAGGGCAACCAGTTTTCGGTGCAGGCCAATATGATGCTCAACGCCACTGTGTGGGGCGCCATGGCCAAGGCCTACGAAGCCAACGCCGCCCTGCCGCTGGCCGAGCGCGTGCTAGCCGCCCTCGACGCGGCCCAGGCTGCCGGCGGCGACATTCGGGGCCGGCAGTCGGCCGCCCTGCTCGTGGTGCGCGGCACCACTACCGAAGGCCCCTGGGCCGACCGCCTCGTGGACCTGCGCGTGGACGACGCCGCCCAGCCCCTGGTAGAGCTGCGCCGCCTGCTGAAGCTGCACCGCGCTACGACCACATGAATGCCGGCGACCTGGCGGTGGAGAAAAACGACATGCCGCTTGCCATCCAGGAATATCAGGCCGCCGAAAAGATGTTTCCTACTAACCTGGAAATGAAGTACTGGCACGCCATTACGCTGGCCAACAAGCAGCAGGTGCCCGCTGCGCTAGCCCTGCTGCGGCCCATTTTCCAGCAGGAGCCCAACTGGCGCACCCTTACCGAGCGCCTGCCCAAAGTGGGCCTGCTCACCGTGAGCCCGGCCGAGCTTAAACAGATTCTGGCGCTGAAGTAAGGAGCGGCCAGGGTGCTTTCTCGGGCGGCTAGCTGGCAACGGGCGCTTCCTTGCCGGTTATTTTGCGCCGGTGCGCCACACCCCAGTCGCGGAGCGCGAAGATGACGGGGTCCAGCGTCGAGGCGTAGGGCAGGGCGTCGTACTCGACCGTGACGGGCGGCCCCTGGTGCACCGTGCGGCGAATGAGCTGGTGGGCTTCCAAATCCTTTAACTCCTTGGACAGCACCTTGGAAGACAGCAGCGGAATGCTGCGCTCGATATCGCGAAAGCGGTGGTTGCCGCTACGGATGGCGACCAGAATCTGGAGCTTCCACTTGCCGTTGACAACATCCAGGGCATCGCGAAGGGGACCAATGACGGCTTGGCATTGGGAAGGAAAATGCGCTTCCATAAAGCTGAAAAGAGGTGCTTACCTAAAGGTAAGTGGTTCAGGGCTAACAATTGCTTACTTCCTGTAGTTTGCTTACCAAACACTAGCTAGTAACCTTAAGTTAGCAATACCAATCACCTGTACTGCGCCTGTGGCAGCAGCTTTTTTCCTTACTCCCAATGCATATTCTCCGCATCATTTCGAGCCCGCGCAAGGGCGAGTCGTACAGCATCAAGCTCGGCAACGGCATCGTTGAGAAGCTCCAGGCCGCCAACCCCGGTAGCACGGTGCAAGTCCGCGACCTCACCAACAAGCCCTTCCCCCACCTGGAGGAGGCGCATTTACAGTCGTTCTTCACGCCGGCCGAGAGCCGCACACCCGAGCAGCGGGAAGCCGTACGCCACTCCGACGAGTCTATCGCCGAAATTATGGCCGCCGACGTGCTCGTTATCGACGCGCCGCTCTACAACTTCGGCATTCCGTCGACGCTCAAAGCCTGGATTGACCACATTGCCCGCGCCGGCATCACGTTCCGCTACAGCGCCGCCGGCCCCGAGGGCTTGGTAAAAGGCAAAAAAGTGTACGTGGCCATGTCGAGCGGCGGCGTGTACTCCGAAGGCCCCATGACTTCCTACGACTTCGTGGCCCCGTACCTGAAAACGGTGCTCGGCTTCCTGGGCATGACCGACGTAACGGTAGCGCGCGTGGAAGGCACCGGCAACCCTGAGTTGCAGCCCACGGCCCTGCAAAAAGGCCTGGATAGCGTAAGCATCTAACTACTAAGCCCGCTGCCGTCCTCGACAGCGGCCATTAAAAAAGGCTGGCAGTGGCCGTCCCCAGTGTTCATTTACACTTGGAGCGGCCGCTGCCAGCCTTTTTTGCGTTAAGCCCGCGGCGGAGCTTCGCCGCACTTATCCATTTTATCACTCTCTAGTCTTCTATGCGCCAAATTTTTACGTTGCTATGGCTGCTTGCAGCCTTCGCCGCCCAGGCCCAAACCAAGCCGGCGGCCAGCCCGGTACCGCACCACTTTTTCACGCTCACCAATTTCAAAACCGAGGGCGGCGCCGTGCTGCCGCAGGCGCGGGTGGGCTACGGCACCTACGGCCACCTAAACGCCCGGCGCGACAATGCCGTGCTGCTGCCCTCGCATTACATGGCCGGGCACCGGGGCTACGAGTGGCTTATCGGCCCAGGCAAGTGCTTGGATACCACCAAGTTGTTTCTGGTCACAACCGAGCTTTTTGGCAACGGCCGCTCGTCCTCCCCCAGTAACACGCCCGAGCCGTTTCACGGCCCGCGCTTCCCGGTGATGACCATTCGCGACAACGTGCAGGCCGTGCATGAGCTGTTGACCAAAGAACTGAAAATAACCCATCTGCGCGCGCTCATCGGCTTCTCGATGGGCGCCGAGCAAGCGTTTCAGTGGGCCGTGAGCTACCCCACCTTCGCCGACCGCATCGTGGCTACCTCGGGCACGGCCAAAAACTACCCGCACGGCGTGGTGCGCCTCGAAGGCCAGATTGCCGCCCTCACCGCCGACGCGGCTTTCCAAAACGGCGACTACACCGCGCCGCCCACCAAAGGCATCGAGGCCTTTGCCACCGTCTGGACGGGCTGGCTCTTCTCGCAGGAGTGGTGGCGCAAAGAGCTGTGGCGCAGCGAAGAAAAGCCCGGCGTCACCTTCGAGCAGGTACTCAATAATTACCGCACGCACTTCATCCCCGGCGCCGACGCCAACGACCTCATCGCCCAGATGCGCACCTGGGAGTACCACAACGTAGGCACTAGCCCCGGCTTCGGCGGCGATGTCGAAAAGGCGCTGCGCTCCATTAAAGTACCTATTCTCTACATGCCTTCCGAAACCGATTTGTACTTTCCGGTGGGCGATGCGCGCTACGAGGCGGCGTTTATACCGGGCGTGCAGCTGCTGCCTATTCCCTCCTTGTGGGGCCACACCGCCGGCGCCGCCAGCAACCCCGCCGACGCGAAGTTTCTGAACGAGAACGTCGGGAAGTTTCTGGCTGACAACACGCAGAAATAAACACGCGGGTCATGCTGACGAAGGAAGCATCTCGCTCGCACCGCTAGGGTCATTTGCCTAACGATGCGAACGAGATGCTTCACTTTGTTCAGCATGACAGCCGTTTTTTGATTTATAACCGCAGCTTACTTCTTCTTATCGAAAATGCTCTTGGGCAGCAGCATGTGCGCGCCGCGGGTGCCGTCTACTACCTGCGTCACGTTGAGGTCGGCGGCCACGCTGCACAGCATGTAGGCATCGTCTTTCGTCATGCCTTTCGTTTTCATCAGGAAATCAATCATTTCGCGCACTGCCTGCTTGCTGGCTAGGGTCAAATCCTCGTTCAGGCCCATGCTGATGTAGTGGGTCGGCGTTTCGGCGCGGGGCACCGTGAGGTGCATGTCTTTGTGCACGATAAACTCCAGGTTGCCGACCAGCGACGTTTCGAGCGCCGTAATGTCGACCTCGCCGTTGCCCTGCCCGGCGTGGCCGTCGCCCACGAAAAACAGCGCGCCCGGCACGTGCACCGGCAGGTAGAGCGTAGTGCCTACCACCAAGTCTTTGTTATCGAGGTTGCCGCCGAAGATGCCGGGCGGCGCGCTGTTTACGCGGCCCATCGCCACGGGCGGCGCCACGCCCATGCTACCAAAAAACGGGTGCAGCGGAATTTCAATACCCGGCGCAAAGTCGGCCACCATCCGTTTCTTATCGAGCGGAATAATCTTCATTTTGGCGTAGCCAAAGTCTTCGGGAATAAACCCGCTCTTCGGCCCGAAGCCATTGTAAGCGTAGGGAATGGCCAGCTCAATGGCTTTGATGCGCACTTCCAGCACATCACCCGGCTCGGCGCCTTCCACAAAAATGGGCCCGGTGAGGATGTGCCCGCCTGGCCCCTTATTGGTCACCTTGTCATAGATGTCGCGCAGCGACTGCTCGACCTGCGCCGGGGCCACGCCCGCGCCTTCGAGGCGCGTGGGGCTGGAAGTCAGCAGGGTATGCACCTGCACCGTCTCGCCCGATTTGATGCGCAGCACGGGCTGGGCCGCCGCATCGTAGTACCCCCAGGCAGCGGTGGCGGGCGTAATCAGCAGTTCATGCTGGGCTTTGGGCAGGCGTTGAGCCTGAGCGGCGAGGCTAGCCAGCAGCGTAGTGGCGAGCAGAAGAAATTGGGCAGATTTTTTCATTGCTGAAAAGTACGCGCCGCATCTCTACTAACTGTCATTGCGAGCGCAACGCAGTGGAGCGTGGCAATCTCTCCTTCACGCTTGGGTTACTAATCCAACGACAAAGAAAGATTACTGCGCTCCACTGCGTTGCGCTCGCAATGACAGACGATTTGTGTTAGCTATTCATCACCCGCTCTTGGCGCATCACCGACTCCAGGTGGACGGCCTCCATGTAGCGCTCCACAAACTCTGCGGTGAGGCCCACTTGCGCGCCCTGGCGCTTGCTGCGCTCCAGAATCTCGTTGAGGCGGGCAGTTTGCAGGATGGTAATGTCGTTCTCCTTCTTGTACTGGCCAATTTTCTCGGCCACGGCCATGCGGCGGCCCAGCAGCTGCATCACCTCGGCGTCGAGGTTGTTGATTTGCTCGCGCAGGCCGGCCAGCGCGTTCACAAATTCTTCTTTATCAGTGGTTTCGTGGCGCCACACCAGGTCGGTGATGAGCTGCTTGAGCACCTCGGGCGTGATTTGCTGCTTGGCATCGCTCCAGGCATTGTCGGGGTCGATATGGCTCTCAATCATCGTCCCATCAAAGTCCAGGTCCAATGCCTGCTGCGCCACGCCAAACAGCGTATCGCGGCGGCCGCAGATGTGGCTAGGGTCGTTGAGGATGGGCATGTCGGGCATGCGGCGCTTCATCTCGATGGGCAGGTGCCACATTGGCGCGTTGCGGTAGTCGGTGTTGCCGTAGCTCGAAAACCCGCGGTGAATCATACCAACCTGCTTCAAACCAGCCTTTTGCAAGCGCTCGATGGCACCTACCCACAGTTCCAGCTCGGGGTGAATGGGGTTTTTGACCAGCACCGGAATATCCACGCCGCGCAGGGCATTGGCGATTTCCTGTACCGAAAACGGGTTGCCGGTGGTGCGCGCGCCCACCCACACCAGGTCCACGCCGAAGGCCAGGCAGTCTTCCACATGCTTGGCGGTGGCTACTTCCACGGCCACCGGCAGGCCGGTGAGCTCGCTAGCCTTCTTGAGCCAGGGTAGGCCCTTGGCCCCTACGCCCTCGAAGCCGCCGGGCTTGGTGCGGGGCTTCCAGATGCCGGCGCGCAGGGCCTGCACCTTGCCGGTGGCGGCCAGGCGCTGGCAGGTTTCGAGTACTTGCTCCTCGGTTTCGGCCGAGCAGGGGCCGGAGATGAGGAAAGGCTTATCCTCGGGCTTGCGGTTGAAAAGGTCGTTGAACATGGGGTGTTGAGTTGATTGCTAGTTAAGTAGTAATTCACGATTGTCCTTGCGAGCAGCGCGAAGCAATCGCATCAAGACGAGCTGCTCGGGTTCCGTATAGGTGCGATTGCTTCGCGCTGCTCGCAAGGACAAGGCGTTAAGGAATAATTTTTTTTATTTCGTTGGCGTGTTCCAGTTGCGTAGTCAGCCCGGCGTAGTCTTCGCCGGCCAGCATATTGCGCAGCTTATTGAGCTGCACCAGGTGCTCATCCAGCACATCCAGCACGTTTTCGCGGTTTTGGCGGAAGATGGGCACCCAGGTGGCCGGCGCGCTCTTGGCCAGCCGCACGGTGGAGGCAAAGCCGCCGCCCGCCAGGTCAAAAATGCGCTGCTCGCCGCGCTGTTCTTTCTCCAACACCGTGAGCGCCAGCGCAAACGATGTAAGGTGCGAGATGTGCGACACGTAGGCCGTGTGCAGGTCGTGGTCGGCCGCGCCGAGGTGCAGCACCCGCATGGGCAAGGCCCGAAACAGCGTTTCGACGGTGGCCACGGCATCGGGGTCGCTCATTTCGGCATCGCACACTACCAGGGTCTTGCCTTCGAACAAGCCCCTTATTGCGGCGTCGGGGCCCGAGTACTCGGTGCCGGCCATGGGGTGCACGGCCACGAAGCGGCCCCGGCGCGGGTGCTCCGCCACGGCGGCCAGCAGGTTGTTTTTAGTCGAGCCTACGTCGATAACTATTTGCTGGCCAGATACTAAATTCAGTACCTGGGGCAGCACCGTTAGCATAGCATCCATGGGCACGGCCACGATGACGAGGCTGGCCGGCGCCACGGCGCTGGCCAGGTCGGGGGCCATTTCATCCACCAGGCCCAGCTCCAGCGCCCGGCGGGCGTAGGCGGGGCTGGCTTCCACGCCAATGAGCCGGCTGGCTAGGCCGTGCTGCCGCAGGCTAAGCGCCAGCGAACCGCCAATCAAGCCTAAGCCGATGATACTGATAGTCATGGCGCTAGGCAGCTACAAGTTTTACGCGCTCCAATGCTTCGCGCAGCACGCTTTCGGGCTGGCAGAGGCTGGCGCGGATGTAGCCGCTGCCATTGCTGCCGAAGATGCCGCCGGGCGTCAGAAACACGCGGGCTTCGGCCAGCACAGCGTCGCTGAGGGCGTAGCCATCGGCGTAGGGCGGCGGCACTTTGGCCCAGATAAACAGGCCCGTCTGGCCCGGCGCGGCTTCGCAGCCTAGCGCAGCCAGCAGCTCGTGCACCAGCGCGCGGCGGGCGCGGTAGGTAGCGTTCAGCTCCGCAAACCACTCCTCGCCCAGTGCCAGCGCGGCCACGGCAGCCTGCTGAGTTCCCAGAAACATCCCCGAATCCATGTTGCTCTTGAAGCGCAGCACCTCCGTCAGCCAGTCGGCGCGGCCCACCAGCATTCCTACGCGCCAGCCCGCCAGGTTGTGGCTCTTGCTGAGCGAGTTAAGCTCCAGCGCTACTTCCTTAGCGCCCGGAATGCTGAGCAAACTCGTGGGCGGCGTCTCGTTCAGCACGAAGCCATACGGGTTGTCGTGCACCAGCATAATGTTGTGGGTGGCAGCAAACTCGACCAGCTTTTGCAGAAACTCGGGGCTAGCCGGCGTGCCGGTGGGCATGTGCGGGTAGTTGACGAGCATCAGCTTCACGCGGCGCAAGTCGCTCTGGGCCAGCGCATCTAAATCGGGCAGCCAGCCGGTGGCGGCGGTCAGGTCGTACTCGCGCACTTCAGCCCCGCAGATTTCAGCCACCGCCCGGTAAGTCGGGTAGCCGGGGTTGGGAATGAGCACCGCGTCGCCCGCTTCCAAAAAAGCCATGCCGATGTGCATCAGGCCTTCTTTAGAGCCGGCCAGGGGCAGCACCTCGGTAGCGGGGTCGAGGGCCACGCCGTAGCTTTTCTGGTAAAAAGCAGCCATTGCCTGCCGCAGAGCCGGTGTGCCCTGGTAGCTCTGGTAGCCGTGGGCGCCCGGCTGGCTGGCGGTGGCGGCCAGCGCGGCCACCACGCTTGGGTGCGGCGGCAAATCGGGGCTGCCAATGCCCAGGCTGATAATATTGGCCCCCGCCGCGTTGAGGGCGGCTAGCTCGCGCAGCTTGCGCGAGAAGTAGTATTCGCCGGTGTGAGCCAGGCGGCTGGCAGTGGAAACTTGCATTACATTATTCACTAAAAGCGGTCGTCATGCTGAACACAGTGAAGCATCTCGCCTGCACCGTTCGGTTGGCACTCAACGATTGATTTACTGCACCAAATGAGCTGCTTCACTGCGTTCAGCATGACGACCGCGGTGGTTCTCCCCAGTCTCATCCTGCCCAAACACCATGCTGCCGCGTTGGTAAGTACCCAGCACGCGCAGCTCTTCGGTCACGGCGGGCAGCTCGGCCAGCAGAGCGTCTAGCTGGGTGGGCGTGGCAAATTCTACATCGGCGTGGAAGCCGTAGTGCCAGGGCTGGCTGGGTCGGGGGCACGACTGCAACTTACTCAAATTCAGGCCGTGGCCAGCCACCAGCGTGAGCACCCGCGCCAGCATGCCCGGCGCGTGCGAGGTGTAGAAGTACAGCGACGCCTTATCGGGGCTAGCCACCGGCTGGGCCTCGGCGGCCCGCTCCAGCACCAGAAAGCGGGTGTAGTTGCTTGGGTCGTCGTTGATGGCGAGGGCTAGTATCTGCAGGCCGAAGGCCTCGGCAGCCTGGGCGCCGGCTATTACGGCCACGCCAGGAGTTTGGCGCTCGGCCAGCAGCTGGGCGCTGAGGCCGGTATCCTCGGTTTCAACCAGCTGCCAGCCAGGGTATTGGCTCAGGTAATCGCCGCACTGGCGCAGGGCCATGGGGTGCGAATGGACGGCCTCAATATCGGCCAGCGTGGTGCCCGGCAGCGCCAGCAGGTGCTGGTGAATGGGCAGGTAAATCTCGCCGGTGATGGTGAGCGCGTTGCGCTCCAGCAGCAGATAATTAGGTAAAATACTGCCAGCCAGCGAGTTTTCCATCGCCATGAGAGCGGCATCGGCGCGGCCATCGGCTACCTGGGCCACTACCTCGCCAAAGGTGGCGCAGAAATTCAGGGCAGGCGCCGCGCCGAAATACTGGCGGGCAGCTACTTCGTGGAAACTCCCTTTGAACCCTTGAATGGCAACGTGCTGCGGCATGGCGATAAGGAAAAGATGGGCGCTGGCCCAGCGGCAAAACATAAAAAAAGCGCCACCCGAAGAACGAGTGGCGCTGCTAAATTTCAGTGGCTTAGCTACATGGCGACTCGTTCTACGCGGGCGGCGTAAAATAATAGAAGCCAAAAAAGTAGCGGTTGCTGAACATGATACTGGTCGAATTGGGTGGCAAGGTAGGCAGGAATTTCAAACTGGCAAGTTTCCTGGCTGCTTTTTATCCCTTGTTTTAGCCGTGCCAGGTGCCGAATTTACCCTGCTGATAGTCGGCGTAAGCCTGCCGGATTTCGGCTTCGGTGTTCATCACAAACGGCCCGGCCGAGGCTACGGGCTCGCCAAACGGCTCGGCGTGGCCTAGCAGCAACACACTGTCGCTCAACGCTTCGATGCCCAGCTCGCTGCCCTCGTGGTCGAACTCGGCCAGCTCGCGGGCGAAGACCTGCGTGCCATTCACACGCACGCTGCCGCGCACCACGTAGAAAAAAATGCTGCGGCTAGTCGCAATGGGCACCGCCACGGGGGCGCCCGCCGCCAGGTCGAGCCAGGCCAGCGCTACATCGGCCAGCGGCTGCACGGCGCCGGCGGCCCCGCCCCACTCGCCCGATACGGCGTGGGCTACCACGCCGGGGGCTAGCGGCACGGCCGGTATTTCAGTGGCTTGCAAGCCAATGTAGCGCGGCTCGGTCATCTTGAACTTGGCCGGCAGATTGACCCAGAGCTGAAGAATTTCGAGCGGGCCGCCCGTTTTCTTGAAGTTATCCGAGGAAATTTCGGCGTGGATGAGGCCCGAGCCGGCCGTCATCCACTGAATGCCGCCGGCCTCGATTACGCTTTCGTGGCCGCTGCTGTCCTTGTGTAAAATGTCGCCTTCTAGGATAAACGTCACCGTTTCGAAGCCCCGGTGCGGGTGCGGGCCAAAGGGCAAGCCCCGGTTATTAGCCCGGTATACCTGCGGCCCGTGGTGGTTCAGGAATAGAAACGGGTCGAGGTATTCGATTGAGGGCGTGGGGATTGCCCGGTACGTAACGAGGTCAGCAATGGGCGCATTCACGGCCCGGTGCTTTTGAATGACGGTGCGCATAGGCCTATCAACCCACCGGGCAGCCAAACAGTTATGGCTGCACGAAGAACGGAATATTGCCGGTGGCCACGTTGCCGTGCCCGTCGTGGGCGTACACGAAGAGCCGGTAGGCGCCCGGCTGGCTAGGGGCAGTAAGGGTGGTTTGGGCCTTAGCCCCGGTCGGCAGGGCGCCCGCCACGGGCGTAGGGCGGCTCTCGCGGTCGCCGCCCTGCTTGAGGTCGGTGCTTTCGGGCAGCAATTCCCACTGGTAGGTAAGCGCGTCGCGCTCGGGGTCGGTAACGGTGGTCGTGGCGGGATATGCCTGACCGGGCTTCAGGTAAATGCCTTCGGTGGCAGCTTTACCATTCAGCTTATAGTCAGCGATATGCGGCGCCCGGTTCTTGGGCCAATGGCCGCTCCACTCGTATTGCAGCACATCCATTACCTCGGTTTCCTGGCCGTCTTCGGTGAAGAGACCATACCAGGTGGGCGTGCGCTCCTGCTTCTGGCCCCACAGGAACACGTAGGAGCCCAGGCAGTGCGCCCGGTCCTTCAGCACCGAGGCCTCGTAGCGGCTTTGGTACACGGCGGCTTTTTGGCTGCTGGTTTCTTCTACCGGGGCTTTCCAGGGGGTTTGCGGGCATTCCCAGTGGCCGGTGGGGCCCCATTCGGCCACAAGGTAGGGGCCGGTCCAGCCGGCATCGGCTACCTGCTGGGGCAGCGTGGCTAGCCCGGCGTAGGTATTGATACTCAAGATGTCCACGGCCGGGCAGCGCGTTTTCACAAACTCGATTTCCTTTTTGCTAGCCCCCGCCAGCACCGTCGAGGTTGGGTGGTTGGGGTCTACTTCGTGAATCATCTTGGCGATGTCGTTCACGGCGTCCCACACCTTGGGGTTGGTGTAGTCGAGGTTCAGCTCATTGCCGATGCCCCAGACCAGCACGTCCGGGTCGTCTTTGTATTTAAGAACTTCACCCTTAATTTTTTGCAGCTGCGCCGCCACGGCCGCCGCATCGTTGTAGTCGAAGCCGTGGCGCTCGCGGGCCACGTCGAGGCCTAGCATCACGGTGAGGTGGTGCTGGTTGGCGGCGGCCAGCACCTTCGGCGCGTCGGCGGTGCCCCAGGTGCGGATAGAGTTGCCGCCGTAGGCCGCAATGCGCTCGGGGTACTGACTGCCGCCCGCGCCCTTCACAAAATAGGGCTGGCCGCCACGCAGCAGCTCGTAGCGGCCACTGGTCTGGCGCACAGTAACTTTAACAGGGCCGGCGGGTGGGCTAGCCAGGGCCAGCGTGCTGGTAAGCGCCGCCAAAGCCAACGCCAGGTAGGAGCGGAAGAATTGGTTTTTCATGGGGTGGGAAAAGGGTAGAATAGGTAAAAGTAGAAGAATCACGCACAGCAGCATCCCTAAACACGCCTGTCACGCTGAACGCAGTGAAGCATCTCGCCCGCATCGTTGGATTACTACCCTAGCGATGTGAGCGAGATGCTTCACTGCGTTCAGCATGACAGGCGTATGCAAGTCAACTGTATTTACTTAGATGGCCTACGCTTGCTCCTCGGTGGGCGGCGTGCCCCGGAAGGCGTCCAGCTTGCCGCCGCTGCCGGCCAGCTTTACGGGCCGGTTCTCCTTGGCCGACTGATAGATAGCCTCCATAATGCGCTGGTCCTGCAAGCCTTCCTCGCCGGGCGTGTAGGGCGTTTTGTTGCCGCGCACGCACTCGGCCATGTGGTCCATTTCAAGGGCAAACTGCTGTTTGTCGGGGTTGCTGGGCTGCTCTATCAATTGCTTGCCGTTGGGGGCGTGCACCAGCTCTTGCTTGAGGCCTTTGTAGGGAAATGCCGGGTCCATTTTGATGGTGCCGGTTTCGGCGTGCACGGCGTAGCTTTTGGCGTTGAACGAGCCGTAGCCCGTCATGCACTGCGAGATGACGCCGCTCGGGAAACGCAGCGTAAAGCTCACGTTCTCTTCGATTTCTTTGAAGCGGTCGTCGCCGGGCGTGGTGTAGATTTGGGCCGAAACTTCGGTCGGCTCCTCCCCTAGCAGAAAACGGGTGGTGTTGAGGCAGTACAGGCCCACATCGGGCAGCGAACCGCCGCCGGCCAGGGCTTTTTTGTGGCGCCACTGCTGGTCGTGGGCCTGGTTTTGGCAGTTCATCATCTGGATGAGCTTGGTCTGGCCATAGGTTTTGTCGCGCACCATTTTTTGGGCCGCGCGGTTAAGCGGCTCGTACTGAATGCGGTAGGCAATCATCAGCTTTTTGCCGGCCTTGTTGCAGGCCGCAATCATCTCCTCGCACTCCTTCACCGAGTTGGCCATCGGCTTTTCGCAGAGAATGTGCTTGCCGGCCTTGGCCCCGCGAATGGTGAACTCGTGGTGCATGGAATTGGGCAACACAATGTAAATCACCTCCACTTCTGGGTTATCCTTGAGCTTATCGTAGTTGGCATACGAGTAGCAGCTGCTGGGCTTAATGCCGTATTGCTTGGCAGCTTTAGCCATTTTATCGGCGTCGCCGCTCACCAAGGCCACCGGCTTGCAGTGCTTGGCCTGGCCGAAAGCGGGCAGAATCTCGGCCAGCGTGAGGTGGCCCAGCCCAACGATGGCAAAGCCCACGCGCTGCTCGGGCGCATCGGGGTTGGGAAAAGGGCCGGCCTTGGGGTCGGTAGGCGCTTCGAGGGGCGGCAGCTTGATGTCGAGCGGGCCGGTGGGCGGCGCGGGCGTGCCGAAGCCGCTAAGGTCGGCGGCTTCGGCCGAGGCTAGCGGCAGGGCGCTGGCCAGCCCGGCGGCGAGCAGGCCGCGCCCGGCGTGGTTGATGAAGTGGCGGCGCGAGGCGTCGCAGGCGGCATCGGGCATGGTTTCGGCCGCAGTACGGTCGAGGGCTTCGGCAGTGGAGGCTTCCTGAAACATAGAGAATAATACGTGTGGAAAAGAGGTTGCTAGCCTGCCTGTACGTGCCGAAGGCGGCAAAGAGTTGCCGGCGCCAGGAATAAGCGCGGCCGTGGCAACCTCTCCCCGCCGGGCCGGTTTAGACAGCTTGGAATGCTACTTGCGGCGCCCCACCCTGGCGGGCGCCGCCTTATTTTTTTGCTTATGTCTACCTTGTTCGAGCCGCTGACCCTGCGCGGCCTCACGCTGAAAAATCGCCTTGTGGTGTCGCCCATGTGCCAATACAGTGCCCACGATGGCTTTGCCAACGACTGGCACCTGGTGCACCTGGGCAGCCGCGCCGTGGGCGGGGCCAGCCTGCTTATTCAGGAAGCCACCGCCATATCGCCCGAGGGCCGCATCACGCCCGAGGACCTGGGCATCTGGAAAGATGAGCACATTGAGTTTCAGAAGCGTATCAATCAGTTTATCGAAGCGCAAGGCTGCGTGCCGGGCGTGCAGCTGGCCCACGCCGGCCGCAAGGCCAGCACCTAC
Source organism: Hymenobacter cheonanensis (assembly GCF_030581075.1). Classification (GTDB taxonomy): domain Bacteria; phylum Bacteroidota; class Bacteroidia; order Cytophagales; family Hymenobacteraceae; genus Hymenobacter. The sequence continues at coordinate 367,643 of NZ_JAUQSW010000004.1, read as the reverse complement.
ACCAGCTGGCTAGCCCCCGGCCACGGCGCGGTGCCCGAAGCTGAAGGCGGCTGGCAGGTAGTAGCGCCCAGCGCGCTCAAATTCTCCGACAACTACCCGCTGCCGGTGGCGCTCGAAGCGGCCGGTATTAAGAAGGTAATCGCCGACTTTCGCAGCGCCACCGAGCGCTCGCTGGCCGCTGGCTTTAAGGTGATTGAGCTGCACGCGGCGCACGGCTACCTGCTGCACGAGTTTTTATCGCCGCTCAGCAACCAGCGCACCGACACCTACGGCGGCTCGTTTGAAAACCGCATCCGGCTGCTGCTGGAGGTGGTGGCCGCCGTGCGCCAGGTATTGCCCGACGATTTCCCACTGTTCGTGCGCATCTCGGCCACCGACTGGACCGAAGGCGGCTGGACGGCCGACGACTCGGTGCAGCTCGCCACTTGGCTGCGCGACCGCGGCGTGGACCTCGTGGATGCCTCCAGCGGCGGCAACGTGGAGAAAGCCCGGATTCCGGTCGGCCCCGGCTATCAGGTCGGGTTTGCTGAGCGCATCAAGCGCGAAACGGGGCTAGCCACCGGCGCGGTAGGCCTCATCACCACGCCCGAGGAAGCCGAGCAAATCGTGGCCAGCGGCCAGGCCGACCTCGTGCTGCTAGCCCGCGAAGAGCTGCGCGACCCCTACTTCCCGCTGCACGCCGCCCACGCGCTGGGCGCCGAGGTGGCGTGGCCCGTGCAGTACGAGCGCGCCAGGCCGCGCAAGTAGCGGGCTGGTTTTTGAGCGTGCGTGCGCAGGAAAGGTGGGCGAAAAGTGCGCGGGCTGGCGTACCTTTTGCCCACCTTTTCCCATCCAATGCGTTCTCTATGAGCCAGCTTCCGGAAGTGCCTTCGCGGCGCTCATTCTTAAAACAAGGCGCCCTAGCCACGAGCGGCATCCTTATTGTGCCGCGCTTTGTGCTGGGCGGCAAGGGCTACACGGCCCCTAGCGACCAGCTCGTGATTGCCAGCGTGGGCGTGGGCGGCAAGGGCCAGAGCGACATCGACGCCTTTGCCAAAACCGGCAAGGCCCGCATCGCCTACCTCTGCGACGTGGACGACCGCCGCGCTGCCAACTCGCGCAAGGCCTTTCCGCAGGCCAAGTACGTGAAGGACTGGCGGCAGCTTTTCGACAAGGAGCACAAGCATTTCGACGCCGTATCGGTATCGACGCCCGACCACAACCACGCCGTAACGACCCTGGCGGCCATGCAGCTCGGCAAGCACGTGTACGTGCAAAAGCCGCTGACCCACGACATTTACGAGGCCCGCGCCCTCACCGACGCGGCCCGGCGCTACCCCAAGGTGGTGACCCAGATGGGCAACCAGGGCGCCTCCAACGACGGCGTGCGCCAGCTGCGCGAGTGGTACGACGCCGGCACCATCGGCGATGTGCACACTATTTATTGCTGGACCGACCGGCCCGTGTGGCCCCAGGGCATTGCCTGGCCCACCACCAAGGCCAGCGTGCCGCCCGAGCTGGATTGGGACCTGTGGCTGGGCACGGCGCCGCAGCGCGAGTACGTCGACCACCTCATTCCCTTCAACTGGCGCGGCTGGTGGGACTACGGCACCGGCGCCCTCGGCGACATGGGCTGCCACCTGCTGGAGGCGCCCTTCCGGGTGCTCGATTTGCAGTATGCCAACTCGGTGCAGGCCAGCGTGGGCAGCGTGTACGTGGACGAGTTTAAGCGCGGGTATTTCCCCGACAGCTGCCCCCCTAGCAGCCACGTCACGCTTACGTTCCCGAAAACGGCCAAAACCAAGGGCGACATTACGGTGCACTGGATGGACGGCGGCATTCAGCCCGAGCGCCCCGACGAGCTAGGCCCCAACGAGCTGTTTGGCGATGGCGGCAACGGCACGCTTTTCATCGGCACCAAGGGCAAGATGATGGCCAGCACCTACGGCGCCGACCCGCGCCTGCTGCCCCTCTCGCGCAACCAGGAGGTGCACGTGCCCCAGACCCTGACCCGCGTGCCCGGCCAGGCCAACGGCCACTACGGCCAGTGGGTAGAAGCCTGCCTGGCCGGCGCCGGCAAAATGCCCGTCAGCTCGCCCTTCGAGCTGGCCGGCCCGCTCACCGAAGCCCTGCTGATGGCCAACTTGGCCATCCGGGGCTACGATTTGCAGCAGCCCAAGGCCACCGGCCAGGGCTTCAACTACCCCGGCCGCGGCCGCAAGCTGCTCTGGGACAATGCGCAGATGCGCATCACCAACCTCGACGAGGTCAACCAGTTCGTGAAGCGCGAATACCGCCCGGGCTTCAAGTTAGCGTAAGCGGCAACAACTGAACACGACCGTCATGCTGAGCTTGCCGAAGCATCTTGCTTACACTTTTAGGATTAGCACCTCCTAGCGGTGCGAGCAAGATGCTTCGGCAAGCTCAGCATGACGGTCGTTTTTTCCTTGCTACTTAATACCTAATTAGCGCCGCCTACTTCAGCAAATACTCGCTCTTAAGCAGTTGGCGCTGGTCGGCGGCGTTGCACAACGCGTAGCTGAAGCCTTTTTGCAGGGCGAAAGCGCCCGTTATGCCCTGGTTGTTCACGGCGATAAAGCACACCTGAATGTCCTTGGCCTGGGCGCCTTTGATGCGCGCCACGCGCTCGATGGCCGCGCGGCACGCCGCCGTGGGCGACAAGCCCTGGCGCATCAGCTCGACCACGGTGTGGGCGCCGGCCATGCGAATCACGTCTTCACCCTGGCCGGTGGCGGCGGCGGCCCCCACCTCATTATCAACGTATAAGCCCGAGCCGATGAGCGGCGAGTCGCCCACCCGGCCGCGCATCTTGAAGCCCATGCCGCTGGTGGTGCAGCTGCCGCTGAGGTTGCCGGTCGCATCTAGGGCTAGCAGGGCAATGGTGTCGTGGTTTTGGGGGCCGCCCACGGGGCCGGGTTGAAGATTGCCGCTGTTTTCAATATTGATAACGGGCTTGTACTGGCTGGTTTTCAGCCACTCGCGGTAGTTCTTCTCAGCATCGGGGCTGAGTTGGGCGGGCTCCAGCGGAAAGCCCTGGGCCACGGCAAACTGCTGGGCGCCCTCGCCCACCAGCATCACGTGGGGCGTTTTTTCCATCACGCGCCGCGCCACCTGGATGGGGTGCTTGATGCGCTCCAGCGCCGCCACGCTGCCGCAGTTGAATTTATGGTCCATGATGCAGGCGTCGAGCGTCACGATGCCGTCGCGGTCGGGGTTGCCGCCCAGGCCCACGCAGCAGTTTTGCGAGGCCTCGGTCACCATCACGCCAGCCTCGGCGGCGTCGAGGGCGGGGCCGCCTTTTTTCAGAATTTCCCAGGCCGCCTGGTTGGCCGCAATGCCATCGTTCCAGGTTGAGATAACGAGCGCTTTGCCGCGCACGCCGGGGCGCGGGGCCAGCGGCACGGCGGCGGCCGGGCGGGCGGCCAGCAGCGTCAGGCTGGCGGCCGAGGAGGCGAGAAATTTTCTACGAGTAGCCACAGTTTTTACGCGCAAGCCGCGCCGCGAGCCCTACCGGGGCCCAGCCAAATCTAAGGCCTGGGTTCAAATAATTACCCTCACTGCCTTATGTCTGGCGCACCACCCTGGCCGTTACCAGCAGCTGGCCCACGTGCCGGGTGGTATGCTCGGCGGCGTGCACCAGCAGGCCCATTACGGTGCTCGGCAGTTGCGCCCGGCCCACGCCGCGCCACTCGGGCAGGGTATTTTCGGGCGTGGCTTGCAGCTGCGCCAGGGCCTTATCGACTTGCTGGCTGAAGGCCTGCACCAGCTCGGCCACCGCGCCGGCGTGGGTGGGCGGCTGGCCTTCGGCGGCCAGGTAGGCTAGCTGGGCTTCGCGCAGCGCCTCGCCCCGAGCGTAGGTAAAGGTGCGGTCGAGCACGCCCGTGAGGTGGCGCAGGTGAAAGCCCACCGAGGCCAGCCCCAGCGGGCGCTCGGCCAGCCGGGCGGGCGGAAAGTCGTGCATCATTTCGGCTACTTCTTCGCGGGCTTGCAGCAGGGCGTGGGCCACGGGCTGCAGCAGCGGCGGCACGGCGGGCAGCGGGCCGCGCAGCCAAACTTCGGGCAGGGATTGGGACATAAGGCGCCGTTTTAACTTAAATAACCGCCTTACGCATACTTGCTCGCCGGGGCCGGGTGCGCGGGCGGGGCCAGCGGGCGTATTTTTGCGGGTACTTATGTCCGCACTCCCTGCTTCTGCCCTGCTGGCTGCCGCTCAGCAGTTTGGCACCCCGCTCTACGTGTACCAGGCCGATACCATTCGGGCGCAGTATCACAAGCTTACTGCCGCGTTCAGCGGCCACCCCACGCGGTTTTTTTACGCCTGCAAGGCGCTCACCAACGTCGCTATTCTGAAAATACTGCTGGCCGAAGGCGCGGGCCTCGACTGCGTGAGCCTCAACGAAGTGCGGCTAGGGCTGCACGTGGGCTTTCAGCCCGAGAACATTCTCTTCACGCCCAACAGCGTAGCTTTCAGCGAATTGGTGGAGGCAAAGGAGCTGGGCGTGAACCTCAACATCGACAACCTGTCGCTGCTCGAGCAGTTTGGCGCCACCTACGGCGGCAGCTACCCGGTGTGCGTGCGCCTGAACCCGCACATTGAGGCGGGCGGCAACTACAAAATCTCGACCGGCCACATCGACAGCAAGTTTGGCATCAGCATTCACCAGATGCGCCACCTCGAGCGCGTGGTGAAGGGCACCGGCCTGCACGTGCGCGGCCTGCACATGCACACGGGCTCCGAAATCAAGGATATTGCCGTGTTTTTGCGGGCGCTGGATATTCTGTTCGACGCCGCCCGGCGCTTCCCGCAGCTGGAGTTTCTGGACCTGGGCTCGGGCTTCAAAGTGCCCTACAAGCCCGGCGACCCCGAAACCGACGTGGCTAGCCTGGGCCGGCAGGTAGCGGCGGCCTTTGCCGAGTTTGAGCAGGAATACGGCCGGCCCCTCGAAGCCTGGTTTGAGCCCGGCAAGTACCTGGTGAGCGAAAGCGGCTACTTACTGGTCGAGGTTTCAACCGTGAAACAGACTACCGCCACCGTGTTTGCGGGGGTCAATTCGGGCTTTAACCACCTGATTAGGCCCATGATGTACGATGCGTACCACCATATCTCCAACCTGAGCCACCCCAGCGGTCCCGAGCGGCTGTACACGGTAGTGGGCAACATCTGCGAAACCGACACCTTTGCCTGGGACCGCCTGCTGCCCGAGGTGCGCGAGGGCGACGTGCTGGCCTTTCACAACGCCGGCGCCTACGGCTTCGAGATGAGCAGCTCGTTCAACTCGCGCCTGCGCCCCGCCGAGGTGCTGCTCGATGGCGATGCGGCCCCGCGCCTCATCCGCCGCCGCCAAACGTTTGAAGATTTGCTGGCCGGGCAGGAAGGCTAGCCCACAACCGCTGTTTGCCAAGGCGAGCGCAGCGCGGTCATCTTTCCTCCACGCCAAGGGCATTAACCCAGCAAAAAGAAGAGATGGCTGCGCGGCGCTCGCCTTGGTAAACGGTTTTTACTGAGCCAGCAGCCAGGCCACCGCCTCCGGCTCGTGCTCGAAGTTGCGGTAAGTATGGCCCAGCTTGCGGCTGGTCATTACGAGGCCCGCCATGGCCAGCCGGGCAAATACGTCGTGCGCCACTACTACGGCGCCGTGGCGGTAGCCATTTTCGAGTACGGCCTGCGGCAGCCACTCGTTCACCATCCAGCTTTCTTCACTAGGGGTAAAGGGGCTCATCTGCTGCTGGTTGATGAGCAGGCGGCCCCAGCCCCGGCGCTGCATGGCCTGGCGCACGTGCGTGAGCAAGGCCCGAAACTGCACATCTTCGCGCGGGCCGGAATAATATTCGAGGTGCAGGTAGGCCTCTGGTTCTTCCCACAGGCAGCCAACGTTGTTCTTAAAATAAATAGTGCGGGAGGCAACAGGCATATAACACGAGCTAGCCCCGGCCCGGCCCAGACGGGCCGCCCGGGCTAGGCATAACCCGCCTTAAACTACCAAGTGCCGCCGGAGGTTGGTACGGCGTGCCGTTATTTCGCCCCGCATGAAGCCCCGCCGCAAACCCACCGCCCTGCGCAAGCCCGATTCTTTCCCGGCCGAAAACGTGCTCACCGGCCTCGACGCGCCGCGCCTGCTGGCGCTGGGCCCTGACTTTGAGCAGTTTCGCTTCGTCAATTGCGAACTGAGCGGGGCTGGCCTGGCCGGCCTGCGCTTCGAGGACTGCCTCTTCGAGCGCTGCAACCTCACCACGGCCAGGCTAGCGGGCACGGCGCTGCAAAACGTGGCCTTTGCCGATTGCAAGCTGTTGGGCGTGGCTTTTTCGGCGTGCCAGGACATGCTGTTCGGCGTGCATTTCGCCGACTGCCAGCTGCGCTACGCCTCCTTTGGCGGCAAGAAGCTGGCCGGCACGCGCTTCGAGCGCTGCACCCTCGACGAAACCGATTTCACCAACGCCGACCTCACCAACGCCGCTTTTCCCGGCTGCGACCTCACCCGCACGGTGTTTCACGCTACCCGCCTGGCCGGGGCCGATTTCACCAACGCCACCGGCTTCACCCTCGACCCCGAGGCCAACGACCTCACCGGCGCTCGCTTTGCGCTGGCCGGCCTACCGGGCCTGCTCGCCAAATACGGGCTAGTGGTGGAGCCGTAAAGCAGCCCGCGCAGCGGCTGGCCGTTCTTAGACCGTTGTACCACCACCCACCCCTCATTTCCACTCATGTCCGCCATCCCTCCCGCCACCCTCTACCGCTGGGCCGATATACCCAAGGAAGAGCTGTCCGACACCATCGGGCGCCGCCTCATCACCGGCGACCAGATGATGCTGGCCCACGTGTACCTCAAGAAAGGCGCGATAGTGCCCAAGCACTCGCACCATAATGAGCAGATTACCTACATCCTGGAAGGCGCCCTGCGCTTTCACCTGGGTGAGGATGGCAGCCAGGAAGTTATCGTGCGGGCCGGCGAGGTGCTCACCATCCCGTCGTGGCTGCCCCACACCGCCGAGGCCCTGGAAGACACCCTCGACGTAGACGTGTTCAGCCCCCCGCGCCAGGATTGGCTCGATGGCAGCGACAGCTATTTGCGAGGCGAGGAGGCAAAAAAGTGATTATGGTTAAAATAAAGACGCTTAGGTATTAATCCTCTCGTCATGCTGAACGTAGCGGAGCGGAGTCGAAGCATCTTGGCCACCCGTTTGGCAGCACCCTATCAAGATGCTTCGGCTGCGCTCAGCATGACGAAGCGTATACTTTTCAATCAGCTTCACTTTCTCACCCAAAATATGGACCTCGGACTCAAAGGAAAAGTAGCCCTGGTGGCCGCCGCTAGCAAGGGCCTGGGCCGCGCCACCGCCGAAGAATTGGCCGCCGAAGGCGCCAGCCTCATCCTGTGCGCCCGCACCGACGAAACCTTGCAGCAAACCTGCGCCGAAATCCGGGCCAGTACCGGCGCGCGGGTGCTGGGCGTGGCCGCCGACGTAGCCAACCCCGCCGACGTGGCCCGGCTGGTGCAGGCCGGCCTAGCCGAGTTTGGCCAGATTGACATCCTGGTTACCAATGCGGGCGGGCCGCCCGCTGGCACCTTCGCGCAGCACGATGCCGCCGCCTGGGAGGCCGCGACCCGCCTGCTGCTCACGAGCGTAGTGGAGCTGACGCGCGCCGTGTTGCCCGGCATGAAGGCCCGGGGCTGGGGTCGGATTCTCAACATCACATCCATCAGCGTGAAGCAGCCGGTGGGCGGCCTGCTGCTCTCGAACAGCCTGCGGGCGGCCGTAACCGGGCTAGCGCGCACCCTGGCCACCGAAGTAGCCACCGATGGCATCACGGTCAACTGCATCTTGCCCGGCTACACCCGCACCGGGCGCGTCGAGAGCCTGGCCCAGGCCGCCGCCACCCGCGAGGGCATCACGCCCGAGCAGGCCAGCGAACGCTGGACCAGCGAGATACCCATGCGCCGCCTCGGCGAGCCCCGCGAGTTTGCCGCGCTGGCGGCCTTCCTGTGCTCCGAGCGGGCTAGCTACATCACCGGCACCTCCACCGCCGTGGATGGCGGCTGGATAAAAGGACTTTTTTAATTGTTAATGGTTAATTGTTAGTGGTGAATGATTTCTGACTACTATCCGGCCAGTGCTACTTAACCATTTTTCAATTAACCACTAATAATTAATACTTAACAACTTGATTACCATTCTTGTCGGCACCAACCGCCCCCAGTCGCGCGCGCGTATCGTGGCCGACTTCTACGCCGAGCTGCTCACCGAGCTGGGCGCCCCGCACCAACTGCTGGACTTAACGGAGCTGCCGGCCGACTTTCTGAACGTGGCCCTCTACCACAACGCCGGCCAGCACCCCGATTTCAACGCCTTCATCGCCCCGCTCGACCACTCGGATAAGCTTGTCATTATTGCGCCCGAGTACAACTGCTCCATTCCCGGCGCGCTCAAGTCGTTTATCGACGCCCTGCCCTACCCCGGCGGCATCCGGGGCAAAAAAGCCGCCCTCATCAGCCTGAGCAGCGGCGGCATGGGCGGCGCGCTGGCCCTGAGCCACTTAACCGACATCCTGTTTTACCTGGGCACTACCGTGCTGCCGCAGCGCGTGCGCCTGCCCGGCATCAGCCAGCACCTCTCGGCCGAGGGCACGCTGGCCAGCCCGCTCTTTGCGCAGCTGCTGCGCGAGCAGGCCCTGGCGCTGCTGGCGGCCTAGCGGCCGCTGGCCGGGCCAGCCCGGGCGGCCGCCGAGCGCAGTGGGCCAACGGGCGTTTTGCTCATCAAGTGCTAACCCAGACACTGTTATCTTTGGAAGAGAGCTGTTTTACCCGCTGCCCATGACGCACCCACCGGTTTGTTTGCGCCCCGCGCTGCCCCTGCGCCAGGTGCCGACGCGCGATATGCCGGCGCCAGCTTTTATGCTCAACCCGGCAGCTGGTGCGGCCCGGCTGAACTTTCCGCGCTTACTACGTGTGAGGATACGCTATCCGGCACCGCGTGAGTAGCAGGCTGTTGCGGGCCCTGCCGTGGGGCAAGTAGTCCCTCTGGGGCGTCTATCCAGTTTTACGTTGCCAAGCATTTTTCCGATGACAAACCGCCGTCTTCTTCTTCCCGTTTTTGTTGTGCTGGCCGCTGCCGCTTCCTGGCTTCTTAGCTGCAAGAAAGATGCTGATAGCCAGCCCACAACAGGCACCGTCGCGTTTGAGCTGGCGAACATGGTGGGTACTAAGGCCCTCGCCCTCGATGGCACCGTGTACACCACCGCCAGCGGCGAAACCTTCACGGTGAGCACGTTCAAATATTACCTCTCCAACGTCAAGTTTACCAAGACCGACGGTAGCACCTACGCCGCGCCGGGCGAGTATCACTTGGTAGACGCCGCCAAGGCCAGCTCTACCAGCTTCACCATCAGCAATGTGCCTAGCGGCGACTACACCGGGGTGAGCTTTGTGGTGGGCGTAGACTCGACCACTACCAAGGGCGACCCGCTCGCCCTCACCGGCGACCTCAACCCGGCCAACAACATGTACTGGGCCTGGTCCTCGGGCCATATTTTCCTGAAGCTGGAGGGCACCGCCACGTCGGGCAGCGCGCCCAACCCCATTACCTGCCACGTGGGGGGCTACCGCCAGCCCTACAGCGCCATCGTCACGGCCAGCCCTTCGCTCAATGGCAGCACCCTGCTGGTGCGGGCCGGCCAGTCGCCCAAAATTCTCTTTGCGGCCGATGTGCTGAAGATGTTTGACGGCGCTAGCCCCGGCAGCCACGTGGCGCTGGGCTCCTTCCAGGAGATAATGATGCCGGGCACCCGCGCCGTGCAGATTGCCCAGAACTACGCGGCCGGCATGTTCACGGTCAAGTCTTTGCAGGCTAACTAACTAGCTAGCGGCCATGCGGCGCTTACCTCACCCTTTGCGGGCCCTGCGCCGGCTGCGGGCCCACTGGCGGCCGGCGGCCCTGCTTGTGCTGGCCGGGGGGGTGGCGGCCAGCGCGGGCGGCGGCCGGGTGGCCGCTGTAGCGCGGGCCGTGCCGGGCACCGGGCAGCCCGCCAACTTCCCGGCGATGGTGTATGGGCTAGCCAGGAACGCGCCCGACGCGGCCACCTTCGCGCTGGGGCGCCGGCTGTTTTACGACCCCCGGCTGTCCAGCGATGGCACCGTCTCTTGCGGGTCGTGCCACCGGGCCGAGGCGGCGTTCTCGCACGCGGGCCACCGCCTCAGCCCCGGCGTTGCGGGGCGGCTAGCCCCGCGCAACGCACCCGCCCTGCAAAACCTGCGCTGGCGCCAGGGCTTCATGGCCGATGGCGGCGTGCTGGGCCTGGAGCTGCAGGCGCTGGCCCCGCTCACCAGCCCGGCCGAGATGAACATGCCTCTGGCCCGCGCCCTGGCCCGCCTCAATGCCGATGCGGACTACCGCCGGCAGTTTGCGGCCATCTACGGGCCGGGGAAGATTGATACGCCGCAGTTTCTGCGGGCACTGGCGCAGTTTGTGGCTAGCCTCACCTCGGCCAACTCGCGCTACGACAAGTACGTGCGCCACGAGGCGGGCGGCGAGCTTACCCCGCAGGAAGTGAACGGCCTAGTGACTTTTAAAGCCAAGTGCGGCAGCTGCCACGCCACCGACTTGTTTACCGACGAGCGCTTCCACAACAACGGCCTCGACCGCACGTTTCCGGCCGATTCGGGCCGGGCGCACATCACCGCCCGGCCCACCGACCGGGGCCTTTTTAAGGTGCCGAGCCTGCGCAATGTGGCCCGCACCGCGCCCTACATGCACGATGGCCGCTTTGCCACCCTACCCCAGGTGCTGGCCCACTACGACCACGGCGTGCAGCCCTCGGCCACCCTCGACCCGCTGCTACGCCCACCCGGCAGCCGGCTCGGCATTGCGCTTTCTGCTAAGGAACAAGCTGATTTACTGGCCTTTCTGGCTACGTTGACCGATAATGATTTCCTGACCGACCACCGGCTGGCGCCCCCGCCGCAGCCCTAAGCTGCCGGGCCAGCGCAGCCAGCCCCACCGCCCGAAACTAACCGCCTTACCTTCGTCGTTGTCGGCGCAACGCGCCGCCTTTACGGTGCTCATTTTTTTGCTCTTATGGCCTTTCGCGCGTCGTTTGCTTCTTGGGTAGGAATGCTGCTGAGCACGGCCGTGCTGCTGGCGGCGGCCAGCTGCGGCAAGGATACCCCGGGCACCGACAACCCCGCCCCCACGCCGGCCAAGCCCACAGCCTACTCGCTCACGCTGCCGGCGGGCTTTCCCACGCCCGTTATTCCGGCCGATAACCCGCTTACCAATGAAGGCGTGGCGCTGGGCCGCCGGCTGTTCTACGAAAAAGCCTTGTCGAGCACCGGCACCATGAGCTGCGGCTCGTGCCACCAGCAAAGCAAGGCCTTCACCGACGGCCTGCCCCTAGCCGTGGGCGTAGATGGCGTGCCCAACCCGCGCGGCACTATGTCGCTCACCAACGTGCTTTGGAGCAAGCAATTAACCTGGGATGGCGCCTTTACTACGCTCGAAACCCAGGCCCAGAAGCCCCTCGAAAACACTATTGAGCTGCACCAGCCCCTGGCTACCAGCGTGGCCAGGCTCCAAGCCACTTCGCTGTACCCCCCGCTGTTTCTGGCGGCCTTCGGCACGCAAACCATCACGCCCGAGCTGACCCTGAAGGCACTGGCGCAGTTCGAGCGCACGCTTATTTCGGGCTCCTCGCGCTACGACACCTACATGGCCACCCGCACCGGCTTCACGGCCGATGAGGTGAAGGGCCTGCAGCTTTATACCACCCACATTGCGCCGGGCTCGGTGCGCGGGGCCGAGTGCTTTCACTGCCACTCCCAGCCGCTGATGTCGTCGAATTTTGAGGGTACTTTTTTCAATAACGGCCTCGACCTCACGTTTGCCGACCCCGGGCGGGCGGGCGTTACCAAGCTGGCCGTGGACCAGGGCAAGTTTATCGCGCCCACGCTGCGCAACATTGCCCTCACCGCGCCCTACATGCACGACGGACGCTTCAAAACGCTGGAGGAAGTGCTCGACCACTACTCCGACCACGTGCAGATGGCTAGCCCTGGCCTCGACAACAACCTCATATTGGGCATCAACGACCCGCCTTTCGGCACCCACATGGACCTCACGGCCACCGAAAAGAAGCAGGTTATTGCCTTTTTAAAAACCCTCACCGACTCGACGTTCATCAGCGACCCGCGGTTTGCCGACCCGCACTAGGGCCACGGGCCGCGCCCGCGTAATTTGCGCGCTCAATGCCTGCCCTACCCGCCACTAGCCCCATCACCCCTACTTATCAGCCCGAGCTAATGGGCGTTCGGGCGGTGGCCGTGGGCCTGGTCATCCTGGTGCACTGGACGCTGTCGCCCTGGCCCTTTGGCTCGCCGGGCCGCATGCTGTTCATCACGCTCAGTGGCTACCTTATTTCGGGCCTGATTTGGAAGAACGATATTTACTGGGGTGGCGCCGGCGCCTGGGGGCGGCGCCTGGGCGTGTTTTACCTACGGCGGGCGCTACGCCTTACGCCTGCTTATTACGTAGTGCTGGCACTATCGGCGGCACTGCCGCTGGTTACGCTGCACCAATACCCGCTCTGGTTTATTTTGCCCGCCACCAACCTGCTGTGCTACCGGCTGCAAAGCTGGCCCGAGGGCCTGGGCCACTTCTGGACGATGGCCTTAGAAGAGCAGTTTTACCTGCTGTGGCCGCTGCTGCTCACGCTGTTGCGGCGGCTGCGCACCACGCAAGCCGGCTTATGGGCCGTCATTGGTTTTGCCTTTTTGTTTCGCGCCGGCTGGGTGTGGGCCGTGGGGCCGGGCTTCGTAACGGTGCTCTTGCCCGCCTGCCTCGACTTGTTTGCGGCCGGCGCTTTGCTGCGCTTGCAGGCCCCGCGCCTACGCACTGTGGCCGATAACTTTTCGGGCAAGCTGGTGGCGGCCGCCTGGCTAGCCTGGGCGGCGGGCTGGTACTTTTCGCAGCTAGGCCCGACGGGCCAGCTGTACTGGGTAGTTATCGGACACAGCCTGGGGGCGCTGGCCTCGTACTGCACGCTGCGCTGGCTGCTCACGGCCCCGCGCGCTGCCCGCTGGCTGCGCCACCCGCTGGCCCAATGGCTGGGTGAACGCAGCTACGGGCTGTATCTCTACCACCTGCTGCTGCCCGTGTTTTATCAGCGGCTGGTGTACCATCTGCTGCCGGCCAGCCTGCCCAATGCAGCCAGCCTGCGGCACTTCTGGCTGAGCCCCTTGCCGACCGTAGTGCTCCTGGCGCCCATCTTAGTTGGCCTGAGCGCCGCTTCGTGGTATTGGCTGGAAGCCCCGCTCGACCGGCTTCGGCGCCAGTTTGCCTACTCGCGCCCCGTGGCAGAGCAACCCGTGGCCATTGCTGACTGACCCTAGCTACCACAAAAAGCGCCCCGCTGGGCTAGCCAGCGGGGCGCTTTTTCGTCGCTTATAAGGTAGTGCACCTAGTCCACGTTGTCGTGCAAAAACCGGTTATCGCCCAGCAGCTCATTGTCGTCGCTCAGGTTGAAACGCGAAATATTCTGGGCGCTGCTTGGCGTTACCGGCTCCAGCTTCTGGCCCCGGCGCAGGTAAGCCGGCGTGTCGAGGTGGGTCGTGGCCTCGGGCGAAAGCCCCTGGTTCTGGCTTAGCTGCTGCAAGCGGCGGCGGCGCTCCTCGGCCTGGGCCTCCAGCATGGCCGGGCGCGGGCGCGGCGCGGGCACCGGCTGGCCAGCCCCCTGCGGCTGATTTTGGCCGGTCACCAGCACCGGGTCGCCGGGCGCGGTAATGGGCGCGCCGGCTAGGCCCGTTTGGGCCACGGGCACGCTGGGGCCGTTCAGTTCGTAGGTTACGCGAGCGGGCTCGGGGGCGGCGGGCGTGGTAAAAGTGGGCACCACGGGTGCAGCCGGTGCCGGCTGGCTGGGCCGGTCCTGCATAAAGCTTGGGGCCTGCACCTCGGTAGCCGGGGCGGCGGCTACGGGCTCGGGCGCGGCTTCGGGGCGGCTGTTAGTCGAGATGGTGTGGGCCTCGCGGGCAAAGCCCGTGGCAATTACCGTCACCCGAATGCTCTGGCCCAGCGTATCGTCGGTGCCGTGGCCGAAAATCATTTCGGCATCCTCACCGGCTTTGTCCTGGATGTACTCGGTGATTTCCGACAGCTCATCCATTTCCAGCTCGGCCTGGTCGCCCGACATAATGCTGAGCAGAATGCGCTGCGCGCCTTTAATATCCGTGTTGTTGAGCAGCGGCGAGTTCAACGCCTCCTCGGCGGCGCGGCGGGCGCGGTTTTCGCCTTCCGTAATAGACGAGCCCATCACGGCGGCGCCCGAGTCCTTCATCACCGTTTTCACGTCTTCGAAGTCCACGTTCACGTCGCTGGTCACCGTGATAATCTCGGCAATCGACTTGGCGGCCGTCGTTAACACGGTATCGGCTTTTGCAAAAGCCTGGCCCATTGTAAGATTGCCGTAAAGCTGGCGCAGCTTATCGTTGAGAATCACGAGCACCGTATCGCAGTGCTCACTCAGCTCCTTGATGCCCTGCTCGGCCTGGTCACGCTTTTTCTTGCCCTCAAAAAGGAAAGGCGCCGTCACGATGCCCACCGTCAGGATGTTCAGCTCCTGGGCCACCTGCGCGATTACGGGCGCCGCGCCCGTGCCCGTGCCGCCGCCCATACCCGCCGTGATAAACAGCATCTTGGTGCCGTTGCTGAGCAGCTCGCGAATCTGCTCGCGGCTTTCCAGCGCCGCCTGGCGGCCGCGCTCGGGCTTGGCGCCGGCCCCTAGCCCTTCGGTCAGGTCAACCCCAATCTGAAGCTTGTTGGGCACAGTGGAGCTTTCGAGCGCCTGCCGGTCGGTGTTGCAAATAATAAACTCCACGTCCTTGATGCCCTGCTTGTGCATGTGCTTCACGGCGTTGGAGCCCCCGCCCCCTACCCCAATCACCTTGATGATGGAGCGGCTCTGGGCAGGAATGTCGAAGGTAAAATTCATAACTTGTTGAGTTATGAGTTACAAGTTATGAGTTATGAGTTATAAATTGTCCATCAGGCAGTTAGCCAGCCAATTCATAACTTATAACTCATAACTCATAGCTCAACCTAGTATTGCTTATCATCAAAATCATCAATCAGAATTCCCTTTAGCTTACGGGTGATGTCACCCAAAAACTTGAGGCCCTTCTGCTCTTTCGGGGGCTTGGGTGCCTCGGGGGTGCTGGCGGCGGGCGCCGCCGGGGCGGGCGCAGCGGTGGGCGCCGGCGTAGTAAAGCTGGGCACCACCGGCGCCGGGGCGGGCGCGGCGGGCTGGTAGCTATAGGGCGAGGCCGAAGCCAGCTCTTCTTCGGCATAGCCGGGGCGGGCAATGCGCTCGTCCTGTGCCTGGTAGCCGGCTAGCACGAGGCCCACGCCGGTAGCGTGCATCGGCGATTTTACGGCTTCGATTTTACCCTTGCCCAGGTGCTGGTTAGGGTAGCCGATGCGCGTGTCGAGGCCGGTGAGGTACTCGGTGAGCTGCTCCAGGTTTTGGAGCTGCGAGCCGCCACCCGTCAGCACAATACCGGCCGACAGGTGGTCCTGCAGGCCCATGCGGTAGATTTCGGCGTATACCAGCTCGATAATCTCCGACATGCGGGCTTCGATAATATAAGCCAGGTTCTTGAGCGATACCTCCTTGGGTGGGCGGTTGGGCAGGCCCGGAATGCTCACGATTTCGTAGTCGCTAGCCTCCTCGGCAATGGCTTTGCCAAACTTTACCTTCAATTGCTCGGCCTGGTTGGGCGTCACGTTGCAGCCCTGCTTGATATCCTGGGTAATAATGTTGCCCCCAAACGGCAGCACCGCCGCGTGGCGGATAATGCCGTCCTTGAACACGGCGAGGTCAGTGGTGCCACCGCCAATATCAATCAGGGCCACGCCGGCTTCCTTTTCTTCGTCGCTCAGCACCGATACGCTCGACGCCAGCGGCTCCAGAATCAGGTCGGCAATGGCTAGCCCCGCCTTGGTCACGCACTTATTGATGTTATTGATGGCGGCGCTTTGGGCCGTGATAATGTGGAAGTTGCCTTCCAGGCGCACGCCGGCCATGCCGATGGGGTCCGTTACGCCACCTTCAAAGTCAACTTTGTAATCCTGGGGCATCACGTGGATAATCTGCGAGCCGGGCGGCGTCACCAGGCGGTACATGTCGGCCGTGAGGCGGTTCACATCGTCCTGGGTTATCTCGTTGTCGCCGCTGGGGCGCGTAATCGAGCCATTGTGTTGCAGCGATTTAATGTGCTGCCCGGCAATGCCCACGTTTACCACGCCGATATCGATGCCCGACTGCTCCTCAGCCTGCCGGATGGCCCGCTTGATGGCGTCCACGGTTTTGTCGATATTGAGCACGACGCCGCGCTGCACGCCTTCCGACACGGCCTTGCCCATGCCCAGAATTTCGAGCTTGCCGTACTCGTTTTTACGGCCCACCAAGGCGCAAATTTTCGTGGTGCCAATGTCGAGACCGACGACTATTTTATCTTGTTGCATAAGGACGGAGTGGCAGTGAAAGAGCAGCAGCTAAACTAGTTAGCAAAGTGTATAAAAATCAGGATTTTGATTGCCAAGTAGTTACTACTCGCAAATTATTTGGTTTTGGTATTCTACGTTGACGCGATGGTACGTATCCCAGCCCAAGACCGAAGGAATCTGCCGGTAAAATACCATCAATTTCGCGAATTTTTCTGAAATATTCTCCGGCGCGCCAAACTCAATGCGCTGGTCGCCTACCTGCTGCGTAAAGCTGAGCTTGCCGCCGGGCTCCACAAAAACTTCGGCCACCTGGGCTTTCCAGAAGGGGTGCTCATCTACGTAGCGCAAAAATTCGAGGTAGCCGCGGCTGGTGCTGTCCCGGAAAAAGGTGGTAGGCAGCGTGCCCCCACCGGCCCGGCTCACCGTGGCCACCCTAGCCGTGTAGAGCGGCGAAAGCGGCAGGCGCTGGCCATCGGCATCGACGTAGCTGTCGAGGCGGTCGTCGGGGTGCACCAGGCGGGCAATGGGGCGGTTCTGGTGCACATCGGCGTGCAGGTTACCGGCCAGGTCGCGGTACACCTGCGCGCTGCGCACGAAGGGATGCGCCTTGAGGCGGTTTTCGAGTTCGCGCAGGCGCGGGCCTTCGGGCACGGTGCCGAGCACGGGCTCCTTGCCGCCATTGGTGAGCAAGGCCGTAACGCCACGCTCACTGATAAAATAATTATCAAACTCGTTGGCCACATTCACCACGATATTTTGCACCGGGCGGTGGGCCTGCCGCAGCGCCGCAAACGCGGCCATGCCCCCCAGCCCCAGCAGGCAGGCAAGCGCGACAAGCAAATTGCGGACTGACTTATCCATTTTTTAATTGGCAAACTAACACGGTATCGAAAAAACAAACTCAACCCATTCGGCTACAAGCATCTATAAGCACTAGGCCCTCTTTTCCACTATCTTTTTCAGCTGCGGCACTAGTGTGTCTATATCGCCGGCCCCTACGGTGGCTAAGATGTCAAATGTAGAATTATTTTCAGCATTTTCCAATACTTGCGCCTTGGTTTGCAGCGATTTAGCTGGCGCCGTAATGGCATCGAGCAGCATGGCCGCCGTGACGCCCGGCAGCGGCAGCTCGCGGGCCGGATAAATATCCAGCAGCACTACCTCATCGGCCAGGCTCAGGCTTTGCGAAAAGCCCTCGGCAAAATCGCGGGTGCGGGTAAATAAATGGGGCTGAAAAACGACGCGCAATTTCTTCTCCGGGTACAGCGCCCGCAGCGAACGCAGGAAGGCTTCAATCTCGCGGGGGTGGTGGGCGTAATCGTCTACGTACACCTTGGCGGGGCCGGTTACGATAAATTCGAAGCGTCTTTTTACACCCCGGTAGGCCGCCACGGCCTCAGGCAGTTGCGTTTCGGCTACGCCAAATAATTGCGCCGCAGCGGCGGCAGCCAGCATATTTTCTACGTTGTGGAAACCCGGCACGGCCAGCTTCAGCCCGGCTATTATCCCTAGCGGGCCGTGTAAATCGAAGTGAAACTCGTGGCCTTCGGCGGTGATATTGGCAGCAAATAAATCGGGGCCCTGCGCGGCGGTGAGGCCGTAGCGCAGCACCCGCGTGCCGGGCGGCACGGCGGCGGCCACGCGCGCATCGGCCGTATGATTGAGCAGCAGCGTGCCGCCGGGCTTTAGCTGGCTCACAAACTGGCAAAATGAGTCGATAAGCGCGCTTTGCTCGCCGTAAATGTCGAGGTGGTCGGCGTCGGTGCTCGTGACAATAGCCACGTCGGGGTGCAGGGTCAGGAAGCTGCGGTCGTACTCATCGGCCTCCACTACCACCGGGGCAGCGGGACTTTTGGGCAGCAATAAATTTGAGCCCAGATTGACGGCAATGCCACCCAGAAACGCGCCCGCGTCGAGGCCGGCATGGTGCAGTAAATGCGCTACCATGCTGCTGGTGGTGGTTTTGCCGTGGGTGCCGGCCACCGCAATGGTGGGCCGGCCCTGCGTGAGCACCCCTAGCACCTGGCTGCGCTTGCGAATATCGTAGCCCTGCGCCCGCAGCCACGCCCATTCGAGGCTCGTGGCCGGAATAGCAGGCGTGAGCACGACTAAAGTCTGCGCTTTGTTTTCCCGAATTTCCAGCGGAATATTTTCGACCGCATCGGCGTAGTGCACGGCAATGCCTTCGGCCTGCAGGGCGAGCGTAAGGGGCGTTTCGGTTTTATCGTAGCCGCTCACCTGGTGGCCGTTAGCCTTAAACCAGCGCGCCAGCGCCGACATGCCAATGCCCCCAATACCCAGAAAAAATATGTACGGAAATTGCTGCATTAGTAATTCAAAATGCCGTGCTTCACTACGTTTGGTATAACAGCCACTTTATTTAGCTAGCAACTTAAATAATTCGTCCACAATGGCGGTAGTGGCCTGGGGGCGCGCCAGCTCGTGCACGCGCTGGCCTAGCTGCTGCTGGCGGCCGGGGTCGGCGAGCAGGCGCAGGGCCTCATCGTAGAGGCGGGTGAGCGCGTGCTCGTCGGTGATGAGCACGGCCGCGCATTTGCCCACCAGGGCCAGGGCATTTTTGGTTTGGTGGTCTTCGGCCACGTTGGGCGAGGGCACCAGCACGCTGGCCTTACCCGTAAGACAAAGCTCTGATATTGAGAGCGCACCGGCCCGGCTGATAACTACATCGGCGGCGGCGTAAGCCAGGTCCATGCGCCCGATAAACTCCAGCGCCTGCAGGTGGCTGGCGGCGTAGGGTGCGGCCTGCTGCTGGGCTTCGGGGAAGTATACCTTGCCGGTTTGCCAGAGCAATTGCACGCCGGCTTCCTGGAGGCGCGGCAGGGCGGCGGCCGTGGCCAGGTTGAGGGTGCGCGCACCCAGGCTGCCGCCAATTACGAGCAAGGTTTTCTTGCTTGGGTCGAGGTTGAAGAATTGCTGCGCCTCGGCGCGGCTGCTGTAGGCAATTTCGGTGCGCACGGGGTTGCCGGTGAGCACAATTTTCTCGGCCGGGAAGAATTTATCCATCCCGTCGTAGGCCACACATATTTTGCTCACGCGGCGGCCCAGCAGTTTATTAACCAGGCCAGCATAGGAATTCTGCTCCTGAATCAAACTCGGAATGCCACGCGAAGTGGCGGCTAATAACACCGGCGCCGAAGCGTAACCACCCACGCCCACCACGGCATCGGGCCGAAACTCCTGAATTAATTTTCCGGCCTTGCGCACCGAGCGAAATACCCGCACCGGAAATAAAATATTCTGCGGCGTGAGGCGGCGCTGCAAGCCGGTAATATCGAGGCCCACAATGGGGTAGCCGGCTTCGGGCACGCGCGTCATTTCCATGCGGCCATTGGCGCCCACAAATAAAATATCAGCATCGGGCTGTCGCCGCCGAATTTCATTCGCGATAGCTACCGCCGGAAAAATGTGGCCGCCCGTGCCGCCGCCGGAAATAATAAATTTCATCTGATTATTGGTAATTATTGATTGGTAATTGTTGGCAGCCCGGCGTTAATTAATTTTAGAATAAACATAACAAGCGCTACTCGACTATTCACAATCATCAAGCGTACTGCGCCCGCTGGCTCGGAATGCGCACCGTGTCGGCGGGCTCGCCTTTCATGGGGCGGGTTTCGCGCTCGCCGCGGCTTACGGCCAGAATAACCCCTACGCTTAATCCGGTGAAAATGAGCGAGGTGCCACCCATACTTAGCATGGGCAGCGGCAGGCCCGTAACGGGCCCTAGCCCTACGGCCACGCCCATATTTACCATTGCCTGCAACACCAAACTGAAGCTCAGGCCCGCCGAGAGCAGGCCGCCGAAGGCGCCCTGGCTATTCATCACGGTTTTTAATCCTCGATATAAAAAAGCCAGGTAAAGAAAGAGCACGAACAAGCCGCCAATCATGCCATATTCCTCGATAATAATGGCGTAGATAAAGTCGGAATACGGATGCGGCATAATGTTGCGCTCGGTGCTTTTGCCGGGGCCTTTGCCGGTGAGGCCGCCCGTG
Source organism: Hymenobacter cheonanensis (assembly GCF_030581075.1). Classification (GTDB taxonomy): domain Bacteria; phylum Bacteroidota; class Bacteroidia; order Cytophagales; family Hymenobacteraceae; genus Hymenobacter. The sequence goes on along the minus strand of NZ_JAUQSW010000004.1, from coordinate 347,142 downwards.
GCAATGGCGATAAACGAGTGCTCAAGCTGAAACTGCGGCTTTTTGGTTTTGTCGGTGAAATTGGTAACGCGCGACATTACGGTGCCCAGGCGCTGGCCGGCCGCTAGCCCCGCCCCGCCCAGTACTACGCCAATGGCCACCATCACCAGCATCTGCTTGATGGGCACGCGGCCGATGAACATGAGCAGCAGGCAGGTCAGAAATAGTAAAAGCGCGGTAGACGCATTCGACAGCACAATCAGCCCGCAGATAACCCCTACCCAAAGCATTACCGGGAAGAGCGTGCTCCAGAAATCGTGCAGGTGCTGCTGGCGGCGGCTGAGCATGCTGGCGAGGTGCGAAATCAACGCCAGCTTGGCCAGGTCGGACGGCTGGAACGTCTGGTTAATTACCGGAATGGTGAGCCAGCGCGAGGCGCCATTCATTTCGCCACCCATAAAATAAGTGAACAGCAGCAGCGGCACCGAAATAAGCAGCGCGTACAGCGACAGCCGCGAATAGTGACGGTAGTCGATGCGGTGCGCCAGCCACATCAGGCCCAGCCCGATGAATATCAGGCTTGTATGCTTAAGCACAATAAGCTCGACCGAGCCGGTGCGGCCGTGCAGCTCGTTGCGGTAGGCCAGCGTGCCGGTGGCCGAGTACACAACCGCGATGCTGATGAGCGAAAACAGGATAACGATGGCCCACAGAATGGGGTCGCCTTTGAGGTTGCGCTGCAACCAGGTGTGCCGGGTGGTTTCCATAGACCGCAGGTTTAACGGATTTAACTGATTTCGCAGATTCAGGCGCCTACTTACTAAGTAGTTAGGGCCTGCACGGTGGCGGCAAACTGCCGGCCCCGGTCTTCGTAGTTTTTAAATAAATCGAAGCTGGCGCAGCAGGGCGAGAGCAGCACCACGTCGCCGGGGCTAGCCAGGGCGGCGGCGCGGCGCACGGCATCGGCCATGCTTTGGGTTTCTTCGAGGTGCGGCACTTTGGCTTCAAACGCGGCGCGCAGCTTGGCATTATCCACGCCGAGGCACACGAGCGCTTTTACTTTTTGCTCGGCCAGCGGCTCAATGCTGGCGTAGTCGTTGCCTTTGTCGGTGCCGCCGGCAATCCACACAATGGGCCGCTTAATGCCGTCGAGGGCGTACCAGGCGGCCTCCACGTTGGTGGCCTTGCTGTCGTCGATAAACTGCACGTCGTTCAGCTCGCGCACGAGTTGCAGGCGATGGTCGGCATTCTGGAAGGTGCGCAGCGCGGCCTCAATCTGGGCGGGCGAGGCGCCGGCCACGCGGGCCGCCAAAATGGCGGCGGCCATATTCTGCTGGTTGTGCTGGCCGATGAGCGGCGAGTTTTTGATACTCACCTTATCGGGGTGGCGGTCCTCGATGGGCAGGTGCACGCGCAGGGTGCATTCGTCCTCGTAGTAGCCGGCCAGGTGGTAGTCGGGCCGGTGGTGCAGGCTGAAGGGCAGCGTGAAGGCCGTCATAAAAGCCGTGGTCAGGAAACGGCCCGTATTCTCATCGTCGGCGTTGTAAATCAGGTAGTCATCGGTAACCAGATTTTCGGCAATGCGCAGCTTGGCCCGAGCGTATTTCTCCAGCGAGTAGTCGTAGCGGTCGAGGTGGTCGGGGGTGATGTTGAGCAGCAGCGCAATCCAGGGATGGAAATCGGTGATATCATCGAGCTGGAAGCTGCTCAATTCCAGCACGTAATACTGGTGCTTGTCGTCGATTACCTGCTCGGCCAGCGAGTAGCCGATGTTGCCGGCCAGCCCCACCTTGAAGCCAGATTCCTTTAATAGGTGGTAGGTAAGCAGCGTGGTGGTGGTTTTGCCGTTGGTGCCGGTAATGGCCACGAAGCGCGCCTTGGTGTAGCGGCTGGCAAACTCAATCTCGGAATGAATCGGGATTTTCTTTTCCCGCAAAGCTTTAATGACGGGCGCTTTTTCCGGAATACCGGGGCTTTTAATTACCTCGCTAGCCTGCAAAATGCGGTCGAGGGTGTGCTGGTTTTCCTCAAATTCGATACCCGCTTTGGCCAGCTTTTCCTTGTACTGGGGCTGAATAGCGCCCCGGTCCGACACGAACACGCCGAAGCCCTTAGCCTGGGCTAGCAAGGCCGCGCCCACTCCGCTTTCGGCGGCGCCGAGAATGACGATATATTTCGCGTTTTCAGCCATGATGTTAACGCAGCTTTAAAGTAACCAAGGTAATGACGGCCAGCATAATACCCACAATCCAGAAGCGCGACACAATCTTGGATTCGTGGTAGCCCAGCTTCTGGTAGTGGTGGTGCAGCGGCGACATGCGCAGCAGGCGGCGGCCCTCGCCATACTTGCGCTTGGTGTATTTAAACCAGCTTACCTGCACGATAACCGACAGGTTCTCAATCAAAAACACGCCGCACAGCACCGGAATCAGCAGCTCTTTGCGCACGATGAGGGCTAGCACCGCAATGATGCCGCCCAGCGCCAGCGAGCCCGTATCGCCCATAAATACCTGCGCCGGGTACGAGTTATACCAGAGAAAGCCGATGCAGGCGCCGACGAAAGCGGTACAGAAAATAACCAGCTCGCCCGAATCCGGAATGAACATAACATCCAGGTAGTCAGCCAGCAAGGCATTGCCACTCACGAAAGCGAAAATGGCCAGCGTGAGGCCGATAATGGCCGAGGTGCCGGCCGCCAGCCCATCGAGGCCGTCGGTAATATTGGCGCCATTGCTCACGGCCGTGATGATGACGATAACCAGCGGAATGTAGAGCAGGCCGTAGAAGTCCTTGAAAACCAGTTGCGCATTCGAGAAAAAGTCGCCGTAGTTCAGCTCGTTGTTTTTCATGAACGGCACCGTGGTCAGGGTCAGGTGCACGTCTTTCCACACTTTGGTGGCGTCGATGGCCGAGTACTGGCCGTTGGGCAGCAGGTATTCGCGCACAGTTACCTCGTTGCTGTAGTAGAGCACCCAGCCCACGGTGAGGCCTAAGCCAATCTGGCCCAGTACTTTAAAGCGCCCGCTCAGGCCTTCTTTGTTCTTGCGAAAGACCTTGATGTAGTCGTCGAGGAAGCCGATGAGCCCTAGCCACACCGTGCTCAGCAGCATGAGGATAATGTATATATTGCGCAGCCGGGCAAACAGCAGCACCGGCACCAGAATGGCCAGCAGAATAATGAGACCGCCCATGGTGGGCGTGCCCTTTTTCTCGCTCTGGCCCTGCAGGCCAAGGTCGCGGATGGTTTCGCCCACCTGCTTGCGCTGGAGCACCCGAATGAGGCGCGCGCCAAAAAGCTGGGCAATAAGCAGCGACACAATCACGGAAAGCCCCGCCCGAAAGGTCGTGTACTGAAACACGCCCGCGCCGGGCAAGTGAAAGTGTTCGTGCAGGTAGCGAAAGAGATAGTAGAGCATCTTTTGGAATTATGAATTATGAGGTATGAATTAGGAATTGGGCGCCAGGGTGGCAAAAAACTCCTAATTTTCTACTTCATAATTTTTACTTTTTACGTTCGAGCAAAGCGGCGCGCAGCTCTTCGCGGTCGTCGAAGTGGGTTTTCACGCCCTTGATTTCCTGGTAGGTTTCGTGGCCTTTGCCGGCCACCAGTACAAGGTCGCCGGGGCGGGCCAGGGCCACGGCGGCCCGAATAGCCTGGCGGCGGTCGGCGATGGTTTGAGTGTGCGCATCGGCGGGCGGCAGAATGCCGGCCTGCATCTGGTCGAGGATGGCCAGGGGGTCCTCGTCGCGCGGGTTGTCAGAAGTCAAAATCACGGCATCCGAGAGCTGGGCGGCGAGCCGGGCCATAATGGGGCGCTTGGTAGCATCGCGGTTGCCGCCGCAGCCCACCACCGTGATGATGCGCTGCTCGGGCCGGCGCGTTTGAAGCAACGTTTGGAGCACGTTTTCGAGGGCGTCGGGCGTGTGGGCATAGTCCACCAGCCCCGAAATAGCTTGGCCGGGCACCGTTACGGGCTCGAAGCGGCCGGGCGCCGTGGTCAGGCCCGACAAAATGGTGAGTACCTCGGTGGGGTCTTCACCCAGCAGCACGGCCGCGCCATACACGGCCAGCAGGTTATAGGCGTTGAAAACTCCGATGAGGCGGAAATGCACCTCGCGGCCGTCGATATCGAGCAGCAGACCCGCCAGGCTGTTATCGACCAGCCGGGCCCGAAAATCGGCGGCCGAGCGCAGCGAATAGCTGGCACGGCGGGCGGCCGTGTTCTGCAGCATCACTGGGCCGCGCTTGTCGTCGGCATTGGTGAGGGCGAACGCGGTTTTGGGCAGCGCGTCGAAAAAGCCCTTCTTGGCTTTCAGGTAATTATCGAAGGTGCCGTGGTAGTCGAGGTGGTCGTGGGTGAGGTTAGTAAAAACCCCGCCCGCGAAGCGCAGCCCGCCCACCCGGTGCTGGGCCACGGCGTGGCTGCTCACTTCCATGCAGGCGTGGGTGCAGCCGGCGGCCACCATCTGGGCCAGCAGCTCGTTGAGCCGAATGGCATCGGGCGTGGTGTGGGTGCTCGGGATTACGGTTTCGTCAATCTGGTTCTGCACCGTGCTCAGCAGGCCGGCGTGGTAGCCCAGCTCGCGCAACAGCTTGTGCAAGAGCGTAGCGCAGGTCGTTTTGCCGTTGGTGCCGGTCACGCCCACCAGGGTCAGCTGGCGCGAGGGGTGGCCGTAGAAGGCGCTGGCAATCGGCCCTAATGCGGCGGCGCTGTCGGCCACCTGCACGTAGGTGGTGGCGGGACTAAGCTCGGCCGGCAGCTCCTCGCAGACAATTACAGCCGCGCCCTGCGCCACCGCCTTGCCGATGAACCTGTGCCCATCGGTGGCCGTGCCGCGCAGGGCGCAAAACAGCATGCCCAGCCCCGCCTGACGCGAGTCGAGGGTGAGGCCGGCCACGGGCACGTCGGGGCTACCATGCTGGGCTAGCACGTCAACCTCGGTGAGCAAAGCAAAAAGGGGCAGCGTACTCATGCAGTTTTTCGGTTTTTGGCAGCAGAAGCTCCTTTTTTGACCGGCGAAGTTCCCGCCGAAGGTGCCGAAGCGGGCGCCGCGCTTCGCTGAGTCGTGCGGATATCCGCCTTAGTATTAGGGGCTGACTTTTTAGCCTTGGCCGGCTTTTCTTTGGGTGTAGCGATAGCTGGCTTTTCCTTGGCTGGCTTGTCTTTCGATGGTGAGCTGGCTGGCTTTCTGGTCACCTTAGCGTCTGGCTTGCTGGTGGTTTCAGCTAGGGCGCTCGCGGGTTTAGTGGTCGAGGCTTTGGCCTTGGCAGCAGTCGGCTTCGCGGCAGTCTTGGCCGCAAGTGCGGCAGGCTTCAGCGCCTTGGCCCGGGTGCCCGACTCGGCCGGAATGAGCAGCGTATTCTCCTCTACTTCGGTGTGCACCGGCGCGGGCAGGGCTAGCGGCGCGGCGGTGGGCGCGGCGGTGGGCGTGAGAATAAGCCCTACCACGAGGCCGCGCTTGGCAAACTCGCCGGGGGCTAGCGACTGCTCGCGCACGCGGCCAGTGCCGCTGGCCTGTACTTTCAGGCCCCGGTTTTCAAGTAAAAACAGGGCGTCGCGTAGGGTAAGGCCGCGCACGTCGGGCATCCGGCCGGGGTGCGCCACGCTGGCATCGGGGCGCAGCGACACGGTACGCGCCACGAATGCCGTATCGACGGCCGCCGTGGCGCGCACCCACTCCTCGCCGCCGGTGGCGTGGGTTTGGCCGGGCAGGCCGATGCGGTCGCACACCAACGCAATTTCCTGTTGCAAGCCGGCGCGCACCAGCGGCACGGGCGTGCGGCGGGCGGGCACCCTAGCCAGCATGGGCCGCTGGCTGGCCTGGTCGCGGGCCATGCACTTGTCGGCCACGTCGCGGAACACCGGGGCGGCCACGTCGCCGCCGTAGATGCGGCCCTTGCTCGGCGAGTCAATCACTACGATGCAGCTGTACTTGGGCTTATCGGCCGGGAAAAAACCGCAGAAGCTGGTCGAGTACGTTTTGGTGTAGCGGCCGTTCTTGAACTTCCAGGCCGTGCCCGTTTTGCCGGCAATGCTGTAGTCCTTGGGCCGGATGGCCTTGGCCGTGCCTTCCAGCACCACGCCTTCCAGCATAGCGTGCAGCTTGCGCAGGGTGGCATCGGAACAGATTTTGGGGTTCAGCACCTGCGTCTCGAAGTGCTCCACTACCTGGTCGGCCTGCTTGATTTCGCGCACTATCATGGGCGCCACTTTCACGCCGCCGTTGGCCACGGCGTTGTAGAAAGCCAGCGTTTGGAGGGGCGCCAGCTTCAGCTCGTAGCCGATGGCCATCGTGGAAAGCGAAGTGCGGCTCCAGCTGCGGTCGCGGGGGTCTTTCACGTAGGGCAGGGCCTCGCCGTTCATCTGGAAGCCTAGCGGTTTATCCAGCCCAAATTTCTTGAGGTAGTCGGTGTAGCGCGTGGGGTTGCCGGCAAAGTGCTCCTGCACCAGCCGCGCCACCCCAATGTTGCTCGATTTCTCAAACACCTGCTGCACCGTGATGCGGCCGTTGGCGTGCGAATCGGTTTTCACGGCCCCGCCAATGAGCATCCGGCCAGGGCCGGTGTCCACCATATCGTCGAGCTGCAGGCCAGGGTCAGCCTCGAACACCGCCGTCATCGACGCCAGCTTGAAGGTCGAGCCCGGCTCGGTGCGGCCCTGGTCGGCAAAGGCGTAGTTGTAGTCTTCCTTGTAGGTGCCGTCTTCGGCCTTGCCGAGGTTGGCCACGGCCTTGATTTCGCCGGTTTTCACCTCCATCAAAATCACGCAGCCGTACTTGGCGTCGTTGGCCACCAAAGCCTTGTAAAGCGCATCCTCGGCCCCATCCTGCAGGTTGATGTCGAGGGTTGTCTTTACATCGTAGCCCGGCTGGGGCTTGATTTCGGTGCCGTCGTACACGGGTTTGAAGCCGCCCGGCACGCGCTCAAACAGCGCCTCGCCCGGCCGGCCCGCCAGCTTCTGCTGGAACGTAAACTCTAGGCCCGCGCCGTTTTTGTCTTCATTCACGAAGCCCACCGTGCGCTGGGCTAGCCCGCCAAAGGGCCGGAAGCGCTTATCAACTTTTTCAAAAATGACCCCGCCCCGGCGCTTGGCCCGGAAGATGGGCCAGCTCGCCAACTCCTTCTTTTCCTGAAAGTTAATCTGCCGCGAGTTCAGCCGGATGTAGCGCACATCATGGTCGCCGTGGGCAGCCATCAGCTTGTGCTTGTATTCCTCCTTGCTGCGGTCCTGAAAGAAGTGCGCCAGGCAGCCGGCCAGCGAATCTACTTTAGCGCTAAACGTGGCATCGTCTACCACGCCGGGGTCCCAGGCCACCCGGTAAAAAGGTAGCGACGTAGCCATAATACTCTCATTATCAGAGTAAATATTGCCCCTGGTAGCCGGCACCGGCTGGTAGCTGATGCGGCGCTCCTGTTCCAGGGCGCGCCACTTGGCGCCTTCCTGGTACTGGATGTGCGAGATTTTCCAGGCCACGGCGCCGGAAAACAGCGTCACCCCCAGAAACGCGAGCCGCACCCGCGTGACAATGGATTTCTTAACGCTGCCTTTCATGGGACGACTTTTTAAAATCAGCTTTGGCCGAGCGGCCAGGAACCGTTTGAACTGTCTTGTGCTTTTTTGTACTATCAGGCTGCTTTTTAGCTGCTGCTGATTTTCTTTCTATTCTAGTAGCCAATCGATTAGCATTTGTAGCAGGCCCACTGGCCGAGTCTTCGGGGGCCAGGCCGGGCGGTGGGGCGCCAAGCTCGGGCGTGTCATCGGCGGGCAGGCCTAGCTGCTGGCGGCGCGCCCGGCCCTGGATAGAATCGGCCCGGACGGACGCTACCGAGTCGCGGGCGGCGCGGGCGGCCAGGGTATCGGCGGTGAGCACGGGCATGGTTTCGAGCTGGGCCTCGTCGAGGCGGCCGGCGGGCACGGCAATGCGGAAGGGCGGCGACGAACTCTCGACCAGCCCGATGGCCGCCACCTTGCGGGCCACTTCGCTCTGCTTGCTGGCCTCCATGTAGTCCGACTTCAGGGTGGTGTAGTCGGCGCGCAAGTCTTCGGTTTCCTGCTTGAGCCGCTGGATGTTACGGTTCATGCGGTTGCCATAGTGCGTGTTGCCGATGTAGAGCAGGATGAGCAGCATCACGAACAACAACTTGGGCAGAAAGCGCACCGGCAAGCCTTCGCGAAACAGCCCGTCGAGGCCGGTAAAGCGGTCGAGCAGCGAAAACAAGCTCCAGCCGGTGGCCGTCACGCCCTCGTTGCGGTCCCAGGCCGGGGCCGTAAACTCGACGGGAGCCGGCGCGGGCTTGCGCATTTTTTTGGGTTCGGTCGGCAGCGGCGCGGCAGCTTTGGGTTCGGCGGGCGCGGGCGCAGCAGCGGCCCTAGCGAGCGGAACCGGCGCAACTACGGGCGGCCCTGCTGGCTCAACCGGAACCTCGTTTACAGGCTCCGGTACCCGGGGGGGGCGCACGGTGTTGGCGCGGGGCGGACCAGCCGCGGCGGGACGTATTGTATTACCGGCCATGCTCTTACGCAGGAATAGAGGTTCGCACGCCGATGCGCAGCTTGGCGCTGCGGGCGCGGCTATTTTCGGCTACTTCGTCGGCCGAGGCCTCGGTGGGCTTGCGCGTGAGCGACTCGAAAGGCAGCGCCACGCGGCCGTATAAATCCTTTTCGGCCTGCCCGAAAAACTTGCCCTGACTCAGGAAATTCTTTACCAGCCGGTCTTCGAGCGAGTGGTAGCTCATCACGACGAGCCGGCCGCCCGGGCGCAGCACCTGGGCGGTCTGGGTCAGCATTTCCTGCAGGGCCGTCAGCTCGTCGTTGACCTCAATGCGCAGGGCCTGAAACACTTGAGCCAGGTATTTATTCTCTTTGCCGCGGGCCACTACGGGCTGAATGGCTTGCTTAAGCTCCTGAATGGTGCGCAGCGGGCGCTGGCGACGGGCCTGCACCACGGTGGTGGCCAGGGTGCGCGCGTTGGTTACCTCGCCATACATGCCAAAAATGCGGTGCAGCGCGGCCTCGTCGTAGTCATTTAGCACGTCGGCGGCGGTGGCTACGCTACTGTCGTGCGGGTCCATGCGCATATCGAGCGGCCCGTCGAAGCGCGTGCTGAAGCCCCGCTCGGCGGTGTCGAACTGGTGCGACGACACGCCCAGGTCGGCCAGCAGGCCATCCACGGGCAGCGCACCGCGCTGGGCTAGCTCGGCGGTGAGGTGTCGAAAATTGGCCCGGATGAAGGTGAACTGCGGCCGGGCCAGCTCGGCGGCCTGGCGCTCGGCGGCCTCATCCTGGTCGAAGCTATAGAGGTGGCCCTCAGTTAGCTTATCCAGAATGCGCGCCGAGTGGCCGCCGCCGCCGAAGGTGACGTCGACGTAGCGGCCACCGGGCACGAGGTCGAGGCCGGCCAGGCATTCGGCCAGCATCACGGGGCGGTGGTAGGCGGTATCGTTGGGGCGGGTGCTCATGCGGCCAGGCCGGGCAGGGCCGGCGTTTCGGGGGTGGCCGACAAGAACTTCTGCGCGAGTTTGGAGAAGGCTTGCTGGTCTTTGATTAAATGTTCGTCGTAGCGGGCGGGGTCCCACACTTCGCAGCGGTTGCCGAGGCCCACTATCACCGCTTCTTTTTCGAGGCCGGCGTAGCGGCGCATGGAGCCCGGCAGGCCAAAGCGGCCAATGCTGTCAAGCTCCACTTCGGTCATACCCCGAAAAAAATTGCGCTGAAACTGCCGGTACTCCTCGTTAAACTCATCCAGGGCCATCACTTTGGCGTGAATCAGCTCCCAGGCCGAGCGCGGGTACAGCACCAGGCAGGGCTCGAAGCCGCGCACCAGCACCAGCTGGCTGGCGTAGGCCTCGGGCAAGCTGGCCTTCACCTTGGCAGGCAGCACCAGCCGACCTTTGGGGTCGAGCTTGCAGTCGTATTCGCCGGACAGGAGCTGGTGCATGAGAGAAAAGGCCTGCCCGGCAGCGGCCTAGGCTAGGATAACAAAAGTACGCGTGCTTTCAAAAAACCCGCCACTTTCTACCACTTTCTACCACAGCCCCGAAAGTGCCTCTACGAGCTACAGACGCACCTTTACTTACTAATGCATCTTTGTTGCATAGCCGGAAAAGCCTATTCAGCAGCGGTTTCGGGGCAAAATCGAAACTAAAATGTGGCGGTCGCAAATTTTATTTTTAGCGAAACAATGTTGCAAAAACGGCATTTACTCTTGCCTCCCAATCCTTAACCGCTTCCGGATTTGGCACCGGCAACCTTCCTTTAGCACTAGCAAAGGCCTTTCGCTAGCCCCGGCGCCGACCGGCGAGGCAATCAGTGACAAGGTCTATCATTTTCCTGTTAATTTTCGGCATCATCTCAGCTTTTTAGCCCCTTGCCCGCCCCACCCGCCTTTTCGGAACCGGACTGCCTGCGCCGCCTGAAACAGGACGACGAGCGGGCGTTTGATGCCCTGTTCCGGCACTACAGCGCGCTGGTGTATCGCTTTGCGTATAGCTACCTCAAGTCGCGGCCGGCGGCTGAAGAGATTGTGCAGGAGTGCTTTATCAAGATTTGGGAGAAGCGCGGGCAGCTGCGCGACGATATTCCGCTGAAAGGTTACCTCTTTACCACGGCCCACCACGCGGTGCTGAATGAGCTGCGGCGCGACCAGCACCACCTGCGCCTGCACGGCCAGGTGGCGGCCACCAGCCCCGCCAGCGTGGCCAACGAGGCCGAGTACCAGGAAATGGAGGCGCTGTACCTGGCCGCCCTCGACCGCCTGCCGCCCAAGCAGCGCGAGGTGTTTGTGCTGAGCCGGCAGCAGGGACTCTCCTACCCCGAAATTGCCGAGCGCCAGGGCGTATCGGTGAAGACAGTGGAGGCCCACATTATGCAGGCGCTGAAGACGTTGCGCAAGTATTTTAACCTGCACGGGGGCGGCGTGCTGGGGCTGCTGCTGGCCCTGGCGCTCGGCAAGCGCTGAGGGCTGTGGCTGGCTAGGGTAGCCCAAGCGCAAGAGCTTTAGAGCCAGCTACCGGCCGGCGCGGGGGGGGGCCAAAACCAGCTGCCAGCTGCGCTAGCCCTGAATTTTCTGGCACCTTTGCGGTTTGTTAGCCTATTACCCTGAGCCAGGATGAACGCCACCGAGCAAGCCGAACGAGACTACCTGGAAGAGATAAAGGAGAAGCTGGCGCTGGCCATCCGGCGCGGCGACGAGGCCGTGCGGCAGTTTTCGGCCGAGCTGCGGGAGAAGAAGCAGTACATCCACGAAAACCAGTCGGGCATGGACGACGCGGATATGGTAGCCGCCGACCAGTCCATCAACCGCATGGCTTTTACGGGCGAAGCCGCCGTGGCGCGCAAGCGCAAGCTGCTCAAGCTGAGCCAGTCGCCTTATTTTGGGCGGGTCGATTTTGCCCCGTTGGGCAAGCCCGCCGTGCCGGTCTACATTGGCATGTACTCGTTTCTGGACGAGCAGCAGCGGCAGAGCCTCATCTACGACTGGCGGGCGCCCATCTCATCGCTGTTCTACGATTACGAGCTAGGGGAGGCCTCCTACCCCACGCCTTCGGGCACGGTGCCGGGCGTTATCGAGCGCAAGCGGCAGTACAAAATCCGCGACGGGCGCCTGGAGTTTATGCTCGAAAACGACGTAAACATCCACGACGACGTGCTGCAGCGCGAGCTAGCCAAGTCTTCGGACGACAAGCTGAAGACCATCGTGGCCACCATTCAGCGCGACCAGAACGCCGTGATTCGCAATGAAACGGCGTCGGTAATGGTCATTCAGGGCGTGGCGGGCTCGGGCAAAACCTCGATTGCCCTGCACCGCATTGCGTTTTTGCTGTACCGCTTCCGCGACACGATTACGGCGCGCGACGTGCTCATCATCTCGCCCAACAAGGTGTTTGCCGACTACATCTCGAACGTGCTGCCCGAGCTGGGCGAGGACCATATTCCGGAGTTGGGCATGGAGGAGCTGGCCGCCGATTTGCTGGGCGGCGGCTACACCTTCCAGACGTTTTTCGAACAGGTTTCGGCGCTGCTCGAAAACCCCGACCCGGCGTTTATCGAGCGCATCCGGGTCAAGTCGTCGGTGGAATTTCTGGGGCAGCTGAACCAGTACCTGCTGTATATTGAGAATAACTACTTCGCTAGCAAGGAACTGCGGGTGGGCAAGACCGTGGTACCGCTGCCGTTTATTCTGGCCAAGTTTAAAGCCTACCACCGGGTGCCGCTCCTGAAGCGCTTCCCGCTGGTGGCCCAGGATGTGCGCAACTACGTGCGCGACGCCGTTGGCCGCAAGCTCACGGGGCAGGAGAAAGGCACCATTGGCGAGGCCGTGGCGCACATGTTCAAGTTTACGCAGGTGCCGGACCTGTACCGCGATTTTTTTCGCTGGCTGGGCCGGCCCGAGCTGCTGCGCTACGAGCCGGGCCAGCGCCTGGAATACGCCGATGTGTTTGCCCTCATTTACCTACGCCTGCGGCTGGAAGGCGGCACGGCCTACGAGCACGTGAAGCACCTGGTAATAGACGAGATGCAGGACTATACCCCCGTGCAGTACGCGGTGCTGGCCCGCGTGTTTGGGTGCCGCAAAACCATCCTGGGTGATGTGAGCCAGACGGTGAATCCCTACAGCGCTTCCCCGGCCGAAACCATCGAGCGGGTTTTTCCGCAGGCCGAGGTGGTGGAGCTGCACCGCAGCTACCGCTCGACCGTCGAAATCACAACCTTTGCCCAGCGCATTGTGCCCAACCCGCGGCTGGTGCCGCTGCAGCGCCACGGGCAGGCGCCCGCCGTGCTGCGCTTTGCTAGCCCAGCTCAGGAGTTGCAGGCCATTCGGGAGCTGGCGGCGGCCTTTCAGGGCGCCGGCCAGCAGTCGCTGGGCATTATCTGCAAAACGCTGGGGCAGGCCCGGGCGGTTTATGAGGCCCTGCAAGCCGATGGCGGGCAGCTGCTTACGGCCGAGTCGGCGACCTTCAAGGAGGGCATCATCATCACCACGGCGCATTTGGCCAAGGGCCTCGAATTTGACGAGGTCGTTGTGCCCTTCGCCACGGCTCGCACCTACCACACGGCCGTGGATAAGGGCATGCTCTACGTGGCGTGCACCCGCGCCATGCACCGGCTCACGCTGACGCATACGGGGGAGCCTACTGGTTTTTTGGCGGGCTAGCGGCGCGGGGCGCGGTTTGATTTTGGTACTTCGGACGTCAACCTCACCCCCTAGCCCCCCTAGCCGCGCTTCATTGCCTGGCACTTCTACTCCTTACTATTTATGACTATTTATGTCGACTTCCCTTTTCCTCAATCTAACCCTGGCCGGGCTGCTCGGCGCAGCTGGCTTGGCACTTCCTCCGCAGTTGGGCGCGGGCGCCGCCCCGCTAGCCCCCGCCCGCCCGCCCCTGGCCCAGCAGCCCGCCGATACGCTGAACCCGCTGAAAATTGTGTTCTTCGGCTCGTCGGTACCTTTTGGGCAGGGCGCTACCAACAAGTATGGCTACGTAGCGCGCTACGCCGCGCTGCTGGGCCGGCGCGCCACCGCCGGCCAGGGTGCGGCCTGGACGGTAGCCAACATCTCGGTGCCCGGCGATAACACGACCAAAGTGGCTGCCCGCTGGCCGCGCGACCTGGCGCCCCAGCGCGGGCGCTACGTGGTGCTGGCGCTGTCGCTGGGCAACGAAGGCATTCACGGCGGCGGCCAGCCCATTTTCGAGCAGTTTAAAACCAACCTCGCGCAGCTGGTGCAGCGGGCGCGGGCCCAGGGGCTGGTGCCGGTGGTGGCCAACTGCTACACCCGCAACGACTACACGCCCGAAGATTATGCCTTCATCAAGCAGATGAACCTGCTGCTGCACGCCTGGGCCGTGCCCAGCATCAACCTGCTGGGGGCCGTGGACGACGGCGCCGGCCACTGGGCGCCCGGCTACTGGGACGATGCCCTGCACCCCAACGACGCCGGCCACGCCGAGCTGGCCCATGCCATTGTGCCCTCCCTGTTCGATGCGCTGCGGGCGGGCAAGGCCCTGCCGCGCCGGCAGCCCACGGCCGGCGTGCGGCTGGGCAGCGGCGGGCCCGGCGCAGCTAGCCTGGTGCTGCGGCCCGAAGCCTTGCTGCACCCGTTCACGCAGGTCGTCAGCTTTCGCACGGCCGGCACGGGGCAGCTGGTAGGCTTGCAAGACAGCACGGCGAGCGGCAGCCTAAGCATTGCGCCCGGCGGGGGGCTGGCCTACACCTCGGCCCGGGGCGGGCGGCTAGCCACCCCGCAGCGCGTGAATGACAACCGCTGGCACCAGCTGGCCCTTGCCCACTACTACGCCGCGGGGTACACCGCGCTGTACCTCGACGGGGCCGAGGTGGGCCGCCTGCCCGAACGGCTGCTGACCCGGCAGCTCAGCCTCGGGGGCAGCCGGGCGCCCCGGCGGGTGCAGTACCGCAACTGGCTTTTTTACCGGGCCGGCATGAATGCCGACGAGGCCCGCGCCCTGGCGGCCGATTCGCTCCTCAAATCGAGCCTGGAGCTGTATGCCCCGCTCGGTGGCCGCCGCCCCCACCAGCCCGACTCGCTTCGCAACCTGGCCCAGAGCACCAATGGCCTGCTGCGCCTGGCGCAGCCCAGCCACGCCGCGCCGCTGCTAGGCCGCCCCAAACGCGCCGGGGCCGCGCCGCGCTAATTTTTTTTGAGGGGTGACTAAGGGGGAGGCCGCCAGCACGGTGTATTACTGCAAATGAGGGGGCACCCGGCCCCCGCCGCCAGTTGCCAGGCGCGCTTTTTTGCAGTAGTCGCGGCGCTTCTTCTATGCCTCCTCCCATTACCCAAGCCCTCGTAGCGGCCTACGCCGCCGGCACGGCCACCGCCGCCGAAGCCGCCGCCGTGCGCGCCTGGCTGGCGCAGCCCGCCAACCAGCTGCTGGCCCAGCACTGGATGCAGCTGCACTGGGAAGCCCTGGCCGCCGCACCGGCCCTGGCCCAGCCGCCGCCCGACGAGCCCGATTACGAGGCCCTGCTGCGGCGCACCCGCCTGCACCTGGCCCCCGCCGCGCCGCGCCACCAGCCGGCGCCGGTGTGGCGGCGCTGGGCCGCGGCGGCCGGGCTGGCGGCGGCCCTAGCCGGGGGCAGCTGGATATTCTACCACGTGCCCCGCGCCCCGGCCCCGCTGGCCGTGGCTACCGGCTTTGGCCAGACCCGCGCCCTGACGCTGCCCGACGGCTCGCAGGTGACCCTGAACGGCCACTCGACCCTGCGCTACGCCGCCACCTGGCTCCCCGACCAGCCCCGCGAGGTGTGGCTCGATGGCGAGGGCTTTTTCTCGGTGCAGCACCTGGCTAACAATCAGCGCTTTCTGGTGCACACCACGGCCGGGCTGCAGGTGGAGGTGCTGGGCACCAAGTTTGTGGTGGCCCGCCGCCGCGACCAAACGCGCGTGGTGCTGCTGCAAGGCAAGGTGCGGGTCGAGTTTGACGACCACCAGCAGCCCGATGTGCTGCTGCGCCCCGGCGAGCTTGTGGAAACCCACGACGACCAGCCGGCCCTCGTAACGCACAAGAAGGTGCACACTGCCCCCTACGCCGCCTGGAAAGATGCCCAGCTTGTGCTCGACGAAACCACCATTGCCGAGCTGGCCACCCGCCTGCACGATACCTACGGCCTCGACGTGGCCGTGACCACCCCCGAACTCAACCGCCGCCGCGTGACGGGCACCGTGCCCGTGAGCGACCTCGCCACGCTGCTGCAAGCCCTGGAAGAAACCTTCCAGCTCCGGGCCACCCGCCAGGGCAACCGCCTGACGCTGGCCGAAAAGCCTTAGTTTTTTCACTCTTTCCCCCACCCGCTTATGCTACCACTCCTTACTCCTGTGGGTAAGCACTACCGCCGTCCGGCCTCGCTGGCGGCGGGCGTCTTGCTGCTCCATGCGCTAGCCACGCCGGCTTCGGCCCAGCTGCTGGCCGCCAACCTGCCCGTGCAGAGCGCGCCACCCGCCACGCGCGCCAGCTCGGTTTCGCTCAAAGCGCTGCTCAAGCAGTGGGAGAGCGAGTACCACGCCACCATTTTCTACGAAAGCAACGTGGTAGACAACAAGCGCGTGCCGGTGCCCGCCGAGCTGGCCCCCTCGCTGGCCGCGCGCCTGGCCACGGTGCTGCCCGCGGCCAACCTGCAGTTTAAAGAGCTGCGGGCCAACTACTTTGTGGTAACCGGCCGCCCGGCCACGACTAGCCCCGCTGGCGCCGCCGCGGCCGCCGCCGCGCCGCAGGCCGTGGCGGTGGCCGGCCGCGTAACCGACGCCAAGGGCGAGCCCCTGCCCGGCGTAACGGTGCTCGTGAAGGGCACCAGTACGGGCACCGCCACCGGGCCCGACGGCCGCTTTTCGCTGAGCGTACCGGAGAATAGCACCTTGGTATTCAGCTCGGTAGGGTATGTGCGCCAGGAAGTGGCCGTGGGTAATACCACGACCTTCAACATTCAGCTGCAAGACGACCAGCAGAGCCTGAACGAAGTGGTGGTGGTGGGCTACGGCACCCAGACCCGCCAGGAGCTGACCACGGCCGTAACCTCGGTGGGCGCGGCGGCCATCGAGCGCCAGCCGGTGGCCGGCTTCGACCAGGCCTTGCAGGGCCAGGCACCGGGTGTGCAGGTAACGGCCCCTAGCGGCGCGCCCGGCGCGGGCATCAACGTGCGGATTCGCGGCAGCGCCACTATTACCGGCAACGCTTCGCCGCTGTACGTGATTGACGGGGTGCCCGTGCTGCCGACCTACGAGCAGGAAATCACGAGCAACAGCCAGCGCCTCAACCCGCTCAATACCATCAACCCGGCCGATATCGAGAGCATCGACGTGCTGAAGGATGGCGCGGCGGCGGCTATCTACGGCATCCGGGCTTCGAACGGCGTAGTGGTTATCACCACCAAGCGGGGCAAGGTGGGCCAGGCGCAAGTGGGCCTGAACGTGTACTACGGCCGCCAGTACCTGCGCAACAAGCTCGGGGTGCTTAACTCGCAGCAGTTTGCCCAGGAATACAACGAGATTCTGACGAATGCCGGCCGGCCGCCGGCTTTCGCCGACCCTGGCAACCCCGTCAACTCCGACCCGGCCAACCCCGGGCCCTACAATACGGACTGGCAGGACGCTATTTTCCGCCCGGCCAACCAGCAGAGCTACCAGCTGAACGTGAGCGGCGGCACCGAAAAAACGCGCTACTACGTGGCCGGCGGCTATTTCAGCCAGGATGGCATCAACATCAACTCGGGCTTCGACCGCTACAATTTCAAGATTAACCTCGACCAGCAGGTGGGCAGCCGCTTCCGCCTGGGCACCAACCTCAACCTGAGCCGCAGCCACACCAACGGCTCGGTGCGCTCGGAGGCGGCGCTCGGCAACTCGGGCACGGTGCTGGGGGCCCTGACGCAGATTCCGACCATTCCGGTGCGCAAGGCCGATGGCACCTACGGCACCAACCCCTTCACGCTGAGCGACAACCCGGTGGGCAACCTGCTCGAAACCAGCAACCAGGCCGTGGTGTACCAGGCCATCGGCAACCTCTACGGCGAGCTGGATATTCTGAAAAGCCTGAAGCTGCGCTCGTCGGTGGGCATCGATTTCCGCACCCAGAACGAGAACGCTTTTTACAGCCGCAACTACCCCGGCACGTCGGCCGCCGACCCTTCCACGCGCGGCTCGGCCAATACGGCCCTCAACCAGCAGGTAATCTGGCTACTGGAAAACACGCTGACGTTCAATAAGACTTTCGGCGACAAGCATAACCTGACGCTGCTCGCCGGCCAGTCGATGCAGTCCTCCGACCGCGTTACCTCGGGGGCGGGCACCAAGGGGTTCCCCTCCAACGCGGTGCCCTACCTCAGCGCGGGCGCCACGGCCAACGGCATCCCGTACAGCTTTGAGGACCAGTGGGCTATTCTGAGCTTCTTTGGCCGCGCCATCTACAACTACGATGAGCGCTACCTGGCCACGGTGAGCTTCCGGGCCGATGCCAGCAGCCGCTTCAGCGCGGCGCACCGCTTTGGCTACTTCCCGGCCGTGGCCCTGGGCTGGCGCGTGTCGAAGGAGAGCTTCTTCCCCCAGAACAGCGTGGTATCGGACCTGAAGGTGCGGGCTAGCTTCGGGGCCAACGGCAACGAGTCGGTAATCGGGCCCTACGCCCGCTACTCGACCTACGCCACGGGCTACAACTACCAGGGCTCGGGCTCGGCCATACTGGGCGGCATCTCGACCAGCAGCATCGGCAACGACGTGAAGTGGGAAACCACTTACCAGTACAACGGCGGCCTCGACCTGGCCATGTTCAGCAACCGCCTCACCTTCACCTTCGACATCTACAACAAGCGCACGGTGGATGTGCTGACGCAGGTGCCCATTCCGCAGAGCACCGGCGCGGGCAGCCTCACGGTGGTTGATAACATCGGCAAGATTGAGAACCGGGGCATTGAGATTGGCCTCGTGACGGCCAACGTGCAGGGCCAGAACGGCGGCTTTAGCTGGAGCACCAACTTCAACGTGAGCGGCAACCGCAACAAGGTGCTCGACCTGGGCACCCAGATTAACGACGCCGGCGTGGCGGTGCCGCGCAGCATCATCAACACCTACACCATTACGCAGGTGGGCGTGCCGCTAGGGGCCTTCTACGGCTACGCCACCGATGGCCTCATCCAGAGTGCCGATGAGCTGGCCCGCCTGAACCGCGGCTCGAGTACGGGCTACTACCAGGTGGCCGCCACGGCCCCCGGCGACGTGAAGTTTAAGGACATCAACGGCGACGGCAAAATCGACGCCAACGACCGCGTGGTGATTGGCAACCCCAACCCCAGGCTGTTTGCCGGCGTCACCAACACCTTCTCATTTAAGGGTGTGGATGTGAGTGTGTTCTTCCAAGGCAGCTTCGGCAACGATATCTACAACCAGACCCGCACCGTGACCGAGGGCCAGACTACGGCCCTCAACCAGAGCACGGCCGTGCTCAACCACTGGACGCCGAGCAACACCAACACCGTGATTCCGCGCCCCGTGTTTGGCGACCCCAACAGCAACAACCGCGAATCGACCCGCTTCATGGAGGACGGCTCCTACGTGCGCCTCAAAAACGTGACGCTGGGCTACACCGTGCCGGTGGGCCTCTCGAAGCGCGCCGCCATTAAGAGTATGCGCGTGTATGCCACGGCCCAAAACCTGGTGACCTGGACCAAGTACTCGGGCTACGACCCGGAGGTGGCCGCCGACCCCACCTCGACCATCAGCGTGGGCCGCGACTTTGGCGTGTACCCGCAGGCGCGCACCTATACCGTGGGCCTCAACGCCACTTTTTAAGCCCGACCTTCTAGCCCAGAATTCCCATGAAAAAGCTCTTATTTATTCCCGTTTGCGGGCTGACGCTGCTGGCTGGCTGCAATTTCTTGCAGAAGGAGCCGCTGACGAATATCACCCCCAGCAACTTCTTTACCTCGGGCGACGACGCGGAGGCCAGCATCACGGCCACCTACGATGCCTTGCAGGGCCCCGGCCTCTACGGCCAGGACTACTACACCATCGGCGAGATGCCGACCGACAACTGCACCAGCGCCAACAACGACGTGAACGCGCTGCGCACCATCAACTGGACGCCCACTACCAGCCAGGTGGGCAACCTGTACCGGCAGTGTTACCTGGGCATCAACCGGGCCAATACGGTGCTCAAGTACGTGCCTACTATTACGATGGACACTGCCCGCCGCAGCCAGATTCAGGGCGAGGCGCGCTTCATCCGGGGCCTGTGCTACTTCCAGCTGGTGCGGGCCTACGGGGCCGTGCCGCTGCGCCTGCAACCCACCGAAACCAGCGCGGCCAGCGAGATTAACCTGCCCCGCACGGCCGCCGACCAGGTGTATGCCCAGGTGGTGGCCGACTTGCAGCGCGCGGCCATCCAGATGCCGCTTTCCAACCCCAACCGCGCCGGCCGCAACGCCGCCAATGCCCTGCTAGCCCGCGTGCTGCTGACCCAGCGCAACTGGGCCGGCGCGCAGGCCGCGGCGGCCAAGGTTATTGCCAACAACGTTCCGCTCAACTCGACTTTCAAGTCGCTGTTTCCGGCCGAGAACAAAGGTGCTGAGTCGCTCTTCGAAATTCAGTTTGCCGGCTCGGCCGACGGCAATAACCTCATTGCCGACGAGGTGCTGCCGCTGCCCATCGCCACGTATTCCTACGCCAAGTTCAATATACCCACAACCGAGCTGATTGCCTTTGCCGACACCGTAAACGACAAGCGCTGGGCCTACAACGGCAACATTCTGGGCAGCAGCGGCAACCTCGTGGGCCGCGACCACGTGAGCTACCTCGACGCCAAAAACCCCAAAACCAACGGCGCCAACGCCAACGACCGCGGCCCGTTTGTGTACAAGTGGACGAGCATCGGCAATGGCTTCAACTCGGTGGATAACTGCTACGTGCTGCGCTACGCCGAGGTGCTGCTGAGCTACGCCGAGGCCGTGAACGAGCAAACCGGCCCCTCGGCCGATGTGCTGGCCAAGCTCAACCTGGTGCGCCAGCGCGCTGGCCTCGCGGCCCTCACGCTGGCCTCGCCGCAGGCCCTCACCAAGCAGGCCATGCGGGCCGAAATAGAGCGCCAGCGCCGCCTGGAGTTTGCCTTTGAAGGCGAGCGCTGGTGGGACCTGGTGCGCTACGCCCGCCACACCATCGCCGATGCCTCGGCCGTGCACACCATCACGGCGCTCGACATTATTGCCCAGCGCCGCGGCGGTGCCCGCGATGTCAACTACCTGCTCTTCCCCATTCCGCAGGCCGAGCTGAACAGCAACCCCCAGAGCCAGCAAAACCCTGGCTACTAATATTCTCAAGGCCTAGCGCGCCGCTGCCAGCGCGCTAGGCCCCTTGGTAGTGGCCGTTTCGGGGCGGGGTGGGAAAAGTGAAATAGTCTGGCTCTTTTGCCCCGGAACGGCCTTTGGCTTCCTGCTGCACGTGTGGCCCGTCGTGCCGGCTCAGGCCCGGCCCGGCGGGCCTTTTAGCGCCCGGCGGCGCGCACCGCCCGGGCACGCGTACTTTTAGCTATATTCTAGTCTCCTTTTCCCTTGAAAACCACCCGCATTACTACGCATCTTGTTGTCCTGGGCCTGGCTACGTGCTCGGCCTTTGTGCTGCTGCCGGCCCACGCCCAGCGCCGCCCGGCCAGCCCCAAAGGTGGCATTACGGCCTGGGTCACCACCCCCGACCAGAGCCAGCAACTGCGCCAGCAGCCCGGCCCACTCGCCTTCGGCAAGGCCGCTGCGCCGGCCGGCCCCGTTATTGAAGTTGATGACAGCCAGCGCTTTCAAACCATGGATGGCTTTGGCTACTGCCTCACCGGGGGCAGCGCCGAGCTTCTGCACGCCATGAGCGCGCCCGCCAGGGCCAAGCTGCTGCGCGAGCTGTTTGGCACTGGGCCCCAAGATATTGGGGTGAGCTACCTGCGTATCAGCATCGGGGCCTCGGACCTCGACGCGGCGGTGTTCAGCTACGACGACCTGCCGGCCGGCCAGACCGACCCCACGCTAGCCCACTTCAGCCTGGCGCCCGACGAAAAGCACCTTATTCCGGTGCTGAAAGAAATTCTGGCCATCAACCCTAAAATCAAGCTGCTGGGCTCGCCCTGGAGCCCGCCGGCCTGGATGAAAACCAACGAGGCCACCAAGGGCGGCTCGCTCAAGCCGGAGTTTTACGGGGCTTATGCCCAGTACTTTGTGCAGTACATCCAGGGCATGCAGGCGGCCGGCATTCCGCTCGATGCCATTACGGTGCAGAACGAGCCGCTGCACCCCGGCAATAACCCCAGCCTGCTAATGCTGGCCGAGCAACAGGCCGAGTTTATCGGCCTGCACCTGGGGCCGGCTTTCCAGAAGGCGGGCCTGAAAACCAAGATTATCTGTTACGACCACAACGCCGACAAGCCCGAGTATCCGCTTACAGTGCTGGGCAATGCGGCGGCTAGCCCCTTTGTGGATGGCGCGGCCTTTCACCTCTACGCCGGCCCCATTGAGGCGCTGAGCAAAGTGCACGACGCCTACCCGACTAAGAACGTGTACTTTACTGAGCAGTGGACGGGCTCCAAAACGACCTTCGCCAGCAACCTCGACTGGCACGTGAAAAACCTCGAAATAGGGGCGCCGCGCAACTGGGCCAAGGCCGTGCTGGAGTGGAACCTGGCCGCCGACCCCGACCAGAACCCGCACACGCCCGGCGGCTGCAACCAGTGCCTGGGCGCCCTCACGCTAGCCCCCGGCGACCAGGTGACGCGCAACGTGGCCTACTACACGGTGGCCCACGCCAGCAAGTTTGTGCCCACTGGCGCCGTGCGCATCGGCTCGACGAGCGCCGGGGTGCTGCCCAATGTGGCTTACCGCACCCCTAGCGGCGGCCACGTGCTGCTGGTGGTGAACGACCAGGCTAGCCCCCAAACCTTTGGCCTGCGCTACCAGGGCCAGACGGCGGCGGCCACGCTGCCGGCCGGCGCCGTGGCCACCTACGTGTGGTAGCGCCCGGCTTTCACTTCGCTTTTCTTTTTAATCCCACCCGGTTCATGTTCGTTTCTCTTTCTTCGCGCTGGCAGCGGGCCGCGCCCGCGCTGGCCCTGCTTGCTGTGCTGGCCACCGGCTGCAAAAAAGACGATGGCGGCTCGGCGGCGGCCCCCGCGCCCACGCCGACGCCCACTCCTGCCCCCACGCCCACCGGCCCCTCGCAGGTGGCCATGTGGCTGACGATGCCCGACAAGTCGGCCCTGTTTGCCCGCCAGAAGGTGAACCTGCAGTTTGCCGCCGGCACCAGTGCCGACCCCACCATCGTGGTCGATACCACCCAGACCTACCAGACGATGGATGGCTTTGGCTACTGCCTCACCGGGGGCAGCGCGCAGGTGATGAGCCGGATGTCGGCCCCGGCGCGGGCGGCCCTCATCAAGGAGCTGTTTGCCACCGACAGTACCTCGCTGGGCATCAGCTACCTGCGCGTGAGCATCGGCGCCTCCGACCTCAACGAGTACGTGTATACCTACGACGATGGCCCGGCCGACCCCACCCTGGCCAACTTCAACCTGGCGCCCGACCAGGCCTACATGATTCCGGTGCTGAAGGAAATCCTGGCCGTGAATCCCAGCATCAAGATTCTGGGCTCGCCCTGGACGGCGCCGCCCTGGATGAAGCAGCAGGCCGATGCCAGCAACCCGTACAAGGGCGGCTCGCTTCAATCGCAGTACTACGGGGCGTATGCCCAATACTTTGTGAAATACATTCAGGGCATGCGGGCCGCCGGTATCACCATCGACGCCGTGACCCTGCAAAATGAGCCGCTCTACGGTGGCAACAACCCGAGCATGGTGATGCAGGCCACCGAGCAGGCATCTTTTATCGCCAACTACGTGGGGCCGGCTTTCCGCTCGGCGGGTATTACGACCAAGATTATTGCCTGGGACCACAACGCCGACAACCCGCAGTACCCCATGACGGTATTTGCCGATGCCGGGGCTAGCCCCTTTGTCGATGGCTCGGCCTTCCACCTCTACGGGGGCACGATGGACGCGCTGACCACGGTACACAATGCCTACCCCAATAAGAATGTGTACTTTACCGAGCAGTGGACCCAGGCGCCCGGCAACTTTGCCGCCGACGTGCCCTGGCACGCCGCCAACCTCGTGATTGCGGCCCCGCGCAACTGGAGCCGCAACGTGCTGGAGTGGAACCTGGGCAACGACGCCAACTTTGGCCCGCACACGCCCGGCGGCTGCACCCAGTGCCTGGGGGCCGTTACCATCAGCGGCGATGCCGTGGCCCGCAACCCGGCCTACTACAGCGTGGGCCACGCCGCCAAGTTTGTGCGCCCCGGCTCGGTGCGCGTGGCCACCAACGTGCCCACCAACCTGCCCAACGTGGCCTACAAAACCCCTGGCGGCAAGCGCGTGCTGATGGTGGTGAACACGGGCAATACGCTGCAAAGCTTCAACATTCAGTACAAAGGCAAGTCGGTGAGCACCGCGCTCTACGGCGGCGCGGTAGCCACCTATATTTGGTAGGCGCCTGGGCGCTGGTTTCCTTCTTTTCCCACCCGTTTTCTTTTTGATGACTACTAAGCTTTTGCCGACGCTGCTGGCTGCGGCGCTCGGCCTCGGCCCGGCCGCTGCCCAAACTACCTCATACTCGGCCGCCGGCAAAAAGGCGCAGGTATTTACCACCGCCCAGGGCACTACGCAGCGGCTAGCCCCCGGCGCGGCCCTCAGCTTCGCGCCGGCCGCCCAGCCCGTCGAAACGCAGGTGTGCGTGTTTGTCGACCCTAGCCACCAGTTTCAGACGCTGCTCGGCATCGGCGGGGCGCTTACCGATGCCGCGGCCGAAACTTTTGCCAAGCTGCCCAAGGCCCAGCAGCAGGAACTGCTGCAAGCGTACTACAGCCCTAGCCAGGGCATTGGCTACTCGCTGGCCCGCACCAACATCGGGAGCTGCGACTTTTCGAGCGACAGCTACACCTACATCGCCGACAACGACGCCAGCCTCAAGTCGTTCAGCGTCAGGCACGATGAGCAGTACAAGATTCCGCTCATCAAGCAGGCTACGGCGGCGGCGGGCGGCAAGCTGCCGCTCTTTGTGAGCCCCTGGAGCCCGCCGGCGTTCATGAAAACCAACCACGACCTGCTGCACGGCGGCAAGCTGCTGCCCCAGTTTCGGCAGCCCTGGGCCGACTACTTCGTGAAGTTTATCCAGACCTACGAGAAGATGGGCATGCCCATCTGGGGCCTCACGGTGCAAAACGAGGAAATGGCCACCCAGAAGTGGGAATCGTGCCTTTACACGGCCGAGGAAGAGCGCGACTTTATCAAGGAATACCTCGGGCCGACGCTGGCCAAGAACGGGCTGGGCGGCAAAAAGCTCATTGCCTGGGACCACAACCGCGACCTCGTGTACCAGCGCGCCAGCACGGTGCTCGACGACCCGGCCGCCGCCAAGTACGTGTGGGGCATCGGCTACCATTGGTACGAAACCTGGACCGGCAGCGGTATGCTCTTCGACAACGTGCGCCGCGTGCACGAAACCTACCCCGCCACCAACCTCATGCTGACGGAGGCGTGCGTGGAGAGCTTCAAGTTTGACCAGCTAAACGAGTGGCGCCTGGGCGAGCGCTACGGCCACTCGATGATAAACGACTTCAACGCCGGCACCGTGGGCTGGACCGACTGGAACATCCTGCTCGACGAAACCGGCGGCCCCAACCACGTGGGCAACTTCTGCTTCGCGCCCATCATTGCCGATACCAAGGCCGGTAAGCTGCTTTATACCAACGCCTACTACTACATCGGGCACTTCTCGAAGTTCATCCGCCCCGGCGCCCGGCGCGTGGCCACCACCACCACCCGCGACTGGCTGCAAGCCACCGCCTTCCGCAACCCCGACGGCAAAGTGGCCGTGGTGGTGATGAATAGCGGCGACAAGCCCCAGGAGTTTCTGCTCTGGATAAAGGGCCAGGCCGCCAGCACCACCGCCGCCCCCCACTCGATGGCGACCTACGTTATCAACTAGTTGTAAATAAGCATTTAAGCACAAAACGGCTGTCATGCTGAACGCAGTGAAGCATCTCGCTCGCGCCGCCTGGGTCACTACCCTCACGATGCGAGCGAAATGCTTCACTGCGTTCAGCATGACAGCCGTTTTGTGCTTGCTAGGCTTGCAATTGCCACCTTTCCAACACCGTTTTTTCCCACCCTGCTTTCATGCGTTTTTACTCTCCGCTCTCCCTTATCCTGCTGGCTGGTCTATCCACTCTGGCCCAACCGCAGGTCGGCGCCAGCCAAACCACTACCAGCCCCCTGCTCCGCGCCGAAGGCCCCAAACTAGTGGATGCCCAGCACCATGAGGTGCTGCTGCAAGGCATGAACCTGGGCGGCTGGCTGTTGCAGGAAGGCTACATGATGAAGCCCGGCTACGGCGGCACCCAGGGCTCGGTGAAAAAAGTGCTGTATGGCGCGGGCCTGAGCGACGCGCAGGTGGAGAAATTCTACCAGCAGTATCGCGACAATTTTATCACGAAAGAAGACATCGACTTCATTGCCCAGCAGGGCTTTAACTGCATCCGGCTGCCGCTGCACTACGACCTGTTTCTGACCCCTAGCCAGCGCGCCGTGCGCAACGGCGTCATTCGGGGCACCGTGCCCTACGCTGACTACGTGGCCAAGCTGCAGGAGTGGCAGCAAAAGGGCGAGCTGTTCAGAGAGCCCGCTAAGCTCGAAGCCATCCGGCTGATTGACAAGACCCTAGCCTGGTGCGCGGCCAACAAGCTCTACGTGGTGCTCGACCTGCACGCCGCCCCCGGCGCCCAGGGCACCGATACCAATATTGCCGACGCGCTGAAAGCCAACGACTTCTGGCAGGAGCCGGTGTACCAGGAGATGACCAACGGCCTGTGGGCGACCCTGGCGCGACGCTACAAGCACGACGGCCGCATTGCCATGTATGACCTTATCAATGAGCCTAATAACGTGCCCGGCGGCAACCCGCCCATCCAGGCCATGTTTGAGAAGCTCATCAACACGGTGCGCGCCGAGGGCGACCAGCACCTGCTGCTGCTCGAAGGCAATGGCTTTGGCAATAACTACAACGGTATTGAGAAAAAGACTTTTACCCATCAGGAGAATTTGGTATATAACTCGCACCGTTACAGCATCTTGCCCAAGTATCCGCTTAGCAACGCCGTGGATGCCAGCAACCCCGACGCCAACCAGCTCGGGGCCATTGCCAACCTCGTGCAGTTTCGCCAGGCGCAGCAGGTGCCGGTGTGGGTGGGCGAAACCGGCGAAAACTCGGCCCAGTGGATGGGCGAGGCCGCCCGCAACCTCAACAGCATGGGCATCGGCTGGTGCAACTGGACGTATAAGCGCTTCAACGACAAGCCCATTGCCGCGCTCCTGCGCATCAAGCCGCCGTATCCGGTCGATGTGAAGAGCGCCGCCGACCTGCCGGTTATCCTGGAGAATATCAAGTTCAAGAACTGCGTGCCGAACCCGGAGGTTATCGGCGCGCTGCGGGCGGAGCTGAAGAAATAGCAGCCCCACCCCCGGCCCCTCCCCTGCGGGGGAGGGGGGCCACGGCGGCGCAGTCATAAAGGCGCAGTCATAAAATCGTCAGGTCCCCTCCCCCGCAGGGGAGGGGCCGGGGGTGGGGCTTGGCACTAGAACACCAACTGACAATATGTTATGAAAAATTTATACATACTGCTCCTACTACTAGCCTCTCTCCGGCTAGCTGCCCAAACCGCGCCCCCCGCCGGCCGCGTGGTTGTCACGCACCTCGACTCGAAGCTGCTGCACGGCAACCCGGGCGGCGAAAACCCGCGCCGCCGCGTGAGCGTGTACCTGCCCGCCGGCTACGAGGCCAGCCCCGGCCAGCGCTATCCGGTACTGTACTACCTGCACGGCTTCACCTGGAATGACAGCCTGATTTTCAACCAGGATGGCATGAAGGCGCTGCTCGACCAGGCCATTGCGGCCGGGCAAATCCGCCCGCTTATCGTAGTGGTGCCCGACGAGCAAACGCGCTTTGGCGGCAGCTGGTACGCCAACTCGGCCACCAACGGCCCCTGGGCCGACTTTACGGCCCGCGAGCTTATTGCCTTCATCGACAAGCAGTTTCGCACCCTGGCCCGGCCCGGCAGCCGGGGGCTGGCCGGCCACTCGATGGGCGGGGGCGGCACCGTGCGGCTAGCCCTGGCCTACTCCGGCACCTGGGCCGCCGCCTACGCCCTGAGCCCGGCTTTTCTGGGGCCGCACCCCAGCTACCTGCCCGGCCCCGGCGTGGGCCCGGCGCTGCGGGCCACCAGCGCCGCCGAGGCGCAGCGCAGCCACACCACCCTAGCGGCGGTGTCGCTGGCCCGGGCCTTTTCGCCCAACCCCAAGGCTGCGCCATTTGGGGCTAATTTCCCCGGCTCGCTGGGGGCTGACAGCCTGGCCCGGCGCGATGCCGTGCTGGCGCGCTGGGTGCTGGCCTCGCCCCTCTATACCCTGCCGATACACCCGGCCGCCCTGCGCCAATTGCGAGCGTTTGCGTTCGACTGGGGCGCGCAGGACGAGGTGAAGCACATTCCGCCCACTTGCCGCCAGTTCAGCAACCTGCTCACGGTGTACGGCATCCGGCACACGGCCGAGGAGTATGAGGGCACCCACGGCAGCCGTATCATGGGGCCCACCGGGCGCATGTACCAGCAGGTGCTGCCGTTTTTCAATAAGCACCTCGATTTTGAGTAGAAGCCGGCGGCTGACCTTCGCCTCACCTCTCCCTAGCGCCCCCTTTCTGCATGGACAAAAAAGAGTACCGCTGGCAAGTCAACGTTCTGAAACAGGTTTATCCTGACCTGAAGCTGACGTTTGAGCAGGCCGAGCAGCTGTATTTGATGGAGCAGCAAACCAAGGACTTGCCGCGCGGCAAGTACCTTACCGATTGGGAACGCCTGGATTTTGAGCTGGCGACCATGCAGCGCATCCTGTCGGCCGAGCAGCTGGCGCGCTACCTGCCCGACCATGCCACAGCCGTGGCTCAATACGGCGCCCAGGTGGAGAGCCTCACTAAACTGGCCGCCAACGAGCTGGCTTACAACCGGGAGGTGCTGCAATTTTACCGCGAAACGGTGCTGCCCACGCTCTATGCCGACCCGCAGCTGGCGCAGCTTATAAATCTGAGCCGGATACGCCTCGTTGACCGTGAGCAGTTTGTGTGGCAGGAATGCGACCAGCTATTGCGCCAGCAATGGGCTACGACGGTGATGCAGCACTACCGCAACTACCGTACCCTGGCCGAACCCAAGCTGGAGGCCCAGCGCATTGGGCACGAGCTAGAGCTGCTGTGGCCTAGCTACCAGACCATTAAGCGCTCGCTTTACAAGCCGGCGCACCTCATTCTGAAGGCCGCCATGAAGGAGGCCGACCACTGGCTACCCGAATTGCTACCTCAGCTGGCGGCTTGGCAAAAGGAATGGGCCGCCCATTCCAGGCAGTGCTGGGAGCACCACAATGGGCCGATAAAGGGCTTTGTGTACGAAGCGCCTTTCAATGCAAAAAAGCACCGCCGGCAGTGGCAGTTTCTGGTGCTGTGGCTGGGCCGCACGGCGCCGGCTCCTTGGGAAACTGCCGCCGCCGCCAAGCCACCTAAAAAGCCTAAGCCCTCCTGAAGCACTCCTGCTCAGCCTTTCCACTTTTTACTTACCTTCTGCTATGCCTTTTCGCCTGCCATTGCTGGGCCTGCTGCTAGCCACTGCTGCCGCCGGCCACACCGCCGCACCCAAGCCCGACCCGATTAAAAAACCGACTGTTATTCTTTTCGTGGGCAACAGCTTTTTTCACGGGGCCTTCGAGCCGGTGCTGAACTACAATGCCGCCGCCATCACCGACGAGAATTACAGGCCCAACCGCACCGGCCAGCGCCGCCGCCAGTACGAGCACGAGCAGGGGCCCTGGGGCGGCATTCCCGGCATTTTTAAGAAGTTTACCGACGAGGCGGGCCTCAACTACGAGGTGCACCTGGAGGCCATCAGCGGGCAAACGCTCAAGTTTCACTACGACAGCGCGCTGGCCGTTATTCGGCAGCCGAAGTGGGATAAAGTCATTATGCACGACTACAGCACCGGCCCGGTGCCGGCGCGCCACGGCGGCCAGCCGGCGCGCTTCTACGAGTACGCCACCAAGCTGGAGCAGGCCGTGCACGCGGCTAGCCCCCGCGCCAAAGTGTACCTCTACCAGACCTGGGCCCGCGCCGACCAGACCTATCCCGCCGGCAAAGGCTACACCGGCCTGCCCCTCGACTCGATGACCACCGACCTGCACCGCGCCTACTACCAGGAAGCGGCGCAGGATAAAAACTTTGCGGGCGTGGCCCCCGCCGGCGATGCCTGGCTGCGGGCCGTGCGCCAGGGCGTGGCCGACCCCAACCCCTACGACACCGCCGAGCCCGGCAAGGTCGACCTCTGGGGCCGCGACCACTACCACCCCAGCATCTACGGTGCCTACCTCAATGCCTGCGTGGTGCTGGCCGAAGTAACCGGCTACGACCCGCGCAAGCTGGGCGCCCAGGAGCAAGCCGCCGCTAGCCTCGGCATCGCGCCGGAGGTAGCCGTGCAGCTCCAAAAAATAGCCTACGAACAGGTAAAAGCCGCCAAGAAGTAGCGCGGACTTTGTAGTCCGCAAGTGCGCCGCTAGCCCGATTTCCGAACGGCATGAACTCGCGGACTGAAAGTCCGCGCTACTGCGCAATTCTGCACCCTGCGGCCCGCCGATTTGCACGCAAGCAGCAAGTTGGCGGGCCGTATCTTTGCGGGGCTATGCCGCGTCCCCTCCCCTACCGTCACCGTTTGCTGAGTGCCTTGCTGGCCCTGCTGGTGCTGGCTACGTCGGTGGGCCTCACGGCCGAGCGGCACCGCTGCCGCATCAGCGGGCGCAGCACGGTGGCCCTCAGCCTGCCCGGGCTGGCTAGCCACGAAGAGGATACCAGCCCACCCAAGCCCGGCCGCCCCTGCGGCAACCAACGGTCGGCGTCAGCCAAGCGCCGCGCCGATGGCTGCTGCGACGTCAGCCATCTGCACCACAAGCTCAGCGCCCAAAGTGCCGACGCGGGGCTAGCCAAGTGGCTGCCCAAACCGCCCCAGCAGCTGCCCCCGGCGCTGCTGCCTACGCCAGTATGGGCTAGCCCCGGCCTCAGCGTGCCGCTGGCGGCCGGCGTGGCCGTGGGCACGGCCGCCAATTCGTCGCCGCCCGGCGTGCCGCGGGCGGGGCGCGTGCTGCTGGCGCGGCACTGCACGCTGGTAGTGTAGCTTTTTCTGAAAACCGCAAGTCCGGGCGGCGAAGCCTGGCCGTATGTTTTTCCGAAATTGCTAACTTTCAGCCCAAATGAGTCTATCCAGCGGAATTAGTCCGCGCTTCTTATTTCTACTTTTTGGCAGCCTGCCGCTGCTGGCCCGCGCCCAGAGTGGTGTCGCCGTGCGCGGCGAGGTGCGCGAAACCGGCGGCGCGGCTAGCCCCGTACCCGGCGCTGTAGTGCGCTGGCTGCTGCCGGGCGGGGCTAGCGGCCCCACCACTACCACCGACGGCGCAGGCGTGTTCACGCTGCCCTTTCCGGCCCAGGCCAAGCCCCGCCTCATCGTGAGCGCCGTGGGCTACGCGGCCGATACCCTGGCCGTGCCCACCAGCGGCACGCCGTATTTGCGCGTGAGCCTGCGCGGCGGCGCGGCGCTGGGCGAAGTAACCGTGACGGCCAAAGCCCTCGCCTACTCGGCCAAGTCGGTGGGCAGTATGCAAACCATCAGCGCCCGCGACCTCACCAAATCAGCCTGCTGCAACCTGGCCGAGAGCTTCGAAACCAACGCCGCCGTGGAGGTGAGCACCGCCGATGCCGTGAGCGGCGCCAAGCAAATACAGCTGCTAGGCCTCGACGGGGCGTATTCGCTGCTCACCATCGACAACCAGCCGGCCCTGCGCGGCCTCTCGGCCCCCTACCGGCTCGGGTACCTGGCGGGCCCCTGGATTGGCAGCATCGACATCATCAAGGGCACCGGCTCGGTGGTGAATGGCTACGAAGGCATTTCGGGCCAGGTGAACGTGCAGCTCAAGGAGCCCGACCTCACCGACCAGCTTTTGCTGAATGCCTACGTGAACGACCTCGGCAAATTTGACCTCAACGCCGTGGCCTCGCAACGCTTCAACAAGAAGTGGAGCAACGTGCTGCTGCTGCACACCGACCACCTCAGCAACCGCGTGGACCGCAACGGCGATGGCTTTCTCGACCTGCCCCTAGCCACGCAATTCAACGGCTACGACAAGGTGAAGTACAAGTCGGGCACCGGCCTGGTGGCCGAGCTGGGCGTGGGCGCCATCCGCGAAACGCGCCAGGGCGGCCAGCTCGGCTTCCGCGAAAACGGAGCCGACGCCTACCGCACGGCCTACGGCACCACCCAGACTACCGACCGCTACACGGCCCAGGCGCGCACCTCCTACACCTGGCCCGGCCGGCCCTTCCAAAGCCTGGGCTTGCTGGTGAATGGCACGAGCCACGATTTCACTTCGGCCTACTCCTTCCGGCAAGACAGCGGCCCGCGCCGCTACGACGGCCACCAGAATACCGGCCAAGCTACGCTGCTGTTCCAGAGCGTGATTGGCGACACGCGCCACACGTACCGCACGGGCCTGAGCTTTCTCTACGACGATTACAAAGAGCAGCTCACCAACGGCGACACGCCCGCGCTACTGGCTAGCCCCATCCGGCTGCAACGCACCGAGCGCGTGCCCGGTGCCTTCGCCGAGTACACCTACGCCAACACCCGCAACCTGACCGTGGTGGCCGGCCTGCGCACCGACTACCACAACCTCTACGGCTGGCAAGTCACGCCGCGCTTCAACCTTAAGTACGACGTGCGGCCGGCCACGGCGCTGCGCCTCTCGGCCGGCCGCGGCTTCCGGGTGCCCAACCCCATTGCCGACAACGCGGCCATGCTGGCCAGCGCCCGGCAGTACTACCTCGTGCCGAATCTCCAGCCTGAGAAAGCCTGGAACCTGGGCGGCTCGCTCACGCAGTATTTCCAGGTGCTGGGCCGGCCCGCTACGCTGGTGGTCGATTACTACAACACCATCTTCCAGAACCAGCTGGTGGCCGATATGTACACCACGCCGCAGTACATTATTCTGGATAACCTCACGCCGGGCGCCCGCTCCTTCGCCCGCAGCGCCCAGGCCGAGGTGCAAGCCGAGCCCC
Organism: Hymenobacter cheonanensis; assembly: GCF_030581075.1. Taxonomy (GTDB): domain Bacteria; phylum Bacteroidota; class Bacteroidia; order Cytophagales; family Hymenobacteraceae; genus Hymenobacter. The sequence goes on along the minus strand of NZ_JAUQSW010000004.1, from coordinate 314,440 downwards.
TCAAAGGCCTGCAAGTGAAAGCCGCCTACAAGTGGCTCGATGTGCAGAGCACTTACGCCGGCCAGCTCCTGCCCAAGCCCCTCACGCCCCAAAACCGCGCCTTCCTGAACCTGGGCTACGCCTCGGCCTTCGATAAGTGGCGCGCCGACCTCACTGTGCAGTGGTACGGCGAGCGCCCGCTAGCCCACCTGCCCGCCGATGGCGTGGGTGGCGGCCACGCCCACGGCACCGGCACCGCCGGCCTCGAATACGCCCCCCGCTACGCGGCGCTCAACGCCCAGCTCACCCGCGCCTTCAAGCGCCTGGAGGTGTACGTGGGCGTCGAAAACCTCACCAACTACCGCCAGCCCGACCCCATCCAGAACGCGGCCACGCCCTTCAGCTCGGGTTTTGATGCGGCTATGGTGTGGGGCCCGGTCTACGGCCGCCTCACCTACGCCGGGCTCAGGTATCGCATCGACTAGGACCAACGGATTTCGTGGATACGCTTGCTGCGCAAGCTGACTGATTTTGGGTAGGCTGGCTTGTGGTTTGCTTACCAAAGGCACTTATTATTTCTTTTTAACTGTTTCGTTTTTATGAAAGCTTCCGCATTTTCTCTGCTCGCGCTGCTGAGCTTCGCCGGCACTGCCGCCCAGGCCCAGACCGCTCCTGTAGCCGTCGCTAGCTCTGCTAAAAAAGGCACCGAAATGGTGCAGTTCAAGACCTCGGCCGTGTGTGACATGTGCAAGGCGCGCCTCGAAAAAAGCCTGGCCTACGAAAAGGGCGTGCAGGCCGCTAACCTCGATGTGCCCAGCAAAGTCCTTACTGTGACCTACAACCCGGCCAAAACTAGCCCCGAAGTGCTGCGCACCGCCGTGCAAAAAACAGGCTACGACGCCGATAACGTAACGGCCGACGCCCGCGCCTACGACCGCCTGCCCGAGTGCTGCAAAAAAACGGCCAGCACCCACTAGCGCCCGGCTAGCCTTTTCGTACCGACTTTTGCTGCTGGCCCAGCCGCCAGTGGCCACCCCAAGCAGGCCGCCCACCCAGGCGGCCTGCTTGCTTTTTTGCTTATCTCATGAAAAAATCCCTCCCCGCCTCGCCCGCCGACAAAGACCAGCTGCACCCGCGCAATCGCCACCGGGGTCGCTACGATTTTGCGCAGCTTGTGCAAAGCAGCCCCGCGCTAGCCCCCTTTGTGCGCACCAATGAGTTCGGCGATGCGTCCATTGACTTTGCCGACCCAGCTGCTGTGAAGGCGCTCAACCAAGCGCTGCTGCGACAATTTTACGGCGTCGATACCTGGGATATTCCGGCTGGCTACCTGTGCCCGCCCATCCCCGGCCGGGCCGATTACCTCCACTACCTGGCCGATTTGCTGGCTGAGAGCAACGGCGGCGTGGTGCCCACCGGCCGCACCGTGCGCGTGCTCGACATTGGCGTGGGCGCCAACTGCATTTACCCCATTCTGGGGCACCGCGAGTACGGCTGGCGCTTTGCCGGGGCCGATACCGACCCGGTGGCCTTAAACGCCGCCAAACAACTGGTGGCCGCCAACCCCGGCCTGACCGGCGCTATCGACTGCCGCCTGCAGGCCGACCCCAAGCACATGCTGGTGGGCGTTATGAAGTCCGGCGAAGTCTTCGACGCCACCATCTGCAACCCGCCCTTCCACGCCTCGGCAGCCGAGGCTGATGCCGCTACCCAGCGCAAAACGGCCAACCTCAGCGGTAACCGTCGCGCGGCCCCCGACCGTAATTTTGGCGGCCAAAGCAACGAGCTGTGGTATCCTGGCGGCGAAGAAGCCTTTCTGCGCCAGCTCATCGCCGAAAGCAAGCAGCTGCCACGAGCCAGCACCTGGTACACCTCGCTCGTCTCCAAAAAGGCCAGCCTGATTAGCGCGCACTATTTTCTCAAGCAGGCCGAGGCCTTGCAGGTAAAAACCATTGAGATGGCGCAGGGTCAAAAGAAAAGCCGCTTCGTGGCCTGGTCCTTCCTCACCAAGGAGGAAATCGCCGCCCGGCTGGCTAAGAAGTAGCGCGGACTTTCAGTCCGCGAGTAGCCGAGCAGCAACGGTTTCGCTCGCGGACTATAAGTCCGCGCTACTTAGTGCGCCACAGGCGCCACCACGGCAGGTAGGGCTGGTCGTGGTGCTCGTAGTGGTAGCCAAAAAAATAGCAGCTCACAAACGCCCATACGTGGTGCCGCAGCTGGCTGCGCGACTTGTGCTTATTATCAGCCTCGTGCTCGCCGCGGTGCGGCAGGTAGGTGCCGAAGAAAAACAATTGCAACGTGGCCAGCACCGCCGGCACCATCCAGAAAGCGATAACATTGGCCTGCGGAAACCAGACTTTCAGCACGTTGTAGGTCGCGGCCATCAGCAGCACCTGCCACCAGGTCACGTAGTTCCAGGCGAAGCGGGCTAGCCAGGGCAGGAAGCCGGCGTGGTCTTCGGGGTGAAAATCGGGGTCGGCCTGGGTGCCTACGTGGCGATGGTGGTCGTGGTGCTTGGGCAGCTGGCGCGGAAACCAGTTGTAGGCAAACAGCAGCGCGCACACCGTGCCAATGGCGTTGTTAAGCCGCTTATTTAAGCTTACTACGCCGTGCATGGCATCGTGCGCCGTGATGTAAAGCCCGGTGTATAAGTGCGTTTGCAGCAGCACCAGCAGGTAAGGCGCCGGCGAGTGCCAGTCGGGCCGGTAGAAGCCCAGCAAAAAGGTGAGCAGCCCCGCCCAGCTCCCCATAATCAGTGCGGCCGAAACCACGCCCTTGCGGCCAATCGGCGCGGGCGCTACTCGTTGAATTACGGCTTCGACGGATTTTTCGGCTATCACGGATATTGTGGGCGATTCGCTAATGAGGCAGCGACAAGTTTGCAGTAAGCAGCCTTGCTGAGTTCTTAACCCCAAAGTAGGCCAAAAAGTCGTCCCAGAAATCCGATTAATCTGAAAATCCGTCGAATCCGTGGTTCAGACTACAGGCGCTCCAAGGCGTCGCGCACCTGTTCCATCAGCCACATGGGGGTGCTGGTAGCGCCACAAATACCCACCGATTGGCCCGGCAAAAACCAGCTAGGGCACAGCTGCTCGACGTTGGACACGAAATGCGTTTGCGGGTTGGTGTCTTTGCACACCTGGTAGAGCACCTTGCCGTTCGAGCTTTTGGTGCCTGACACGAACACAATCTGGTCGAACTGCGCCGCGAAGCGTCGCAGGGCCTCGTCGCGGTTGCTCACCTGCCGGCAGATGGTATCGTTGGCATTTACACTAAACCCGCGCTCAAGCAGCTCATTCTTAATGCGATAAAAAGAATCGGTACTCTTGGTAGTCTGGCTGTAGAGCGTAATAGCAGAGGGAAGCTCGTGGCGCAGTAGCTCGTCCAGGTTTTCAAATACTACGGCCTCGCCGCTGGTTTGGCCCAGCAGGCCTACCACTTCGGCATGGCCGTGCTTGCCGTAGATGAAGATTTTTTCGCGCCGGTCGAAGCTGGCCTTGATGCGGTTTTGGAGCTTGAGCACCACCGGGCAGCTGGCATCAATGAGGGTCAGGTTGTTTTCCATCGCCTGCTGATAAGTGCTCGGCGGCTCGCCGTGCGCCCTGATGAGCACCGCCTCGTTGCGCAGCCCCGCAAACTGCTCGTGGCCAATGATGCGTAAGCCCTTGTTTTCGAGGCGCTGCACTTCTTCATCATTGTGCACGATATCGCCCAGGCAGTACAGATACCCCTGCTCTTCGAGCAGGTCTTCGGCCATCTGAATAGCGTAAATGACCCCAAAGCAAAAGCCGGAGTTGGGGTCTATACGAACGCTGAGGTGCAAACCGGACTGCATACCGCGAAGCTAACTCCGAACTGCCGCACAAGGTTATCGGGAACGACCCAAATTCTGAACGTTACGCACAAAATTTCGCCTAGCTTTTCACCCGGGCCAGGCGCTGGGCCTCGTCGTCGCTCACGTGCTTGCGGTCTACCAGGAAACCGCGCACGGTCTGAAAGGCTTCCGCATCCATGCCCGACCCGGGGTGCTGGAGCGCGGCCTGTAGCAAAAAGGCTTTGTCTTCGTCTACGTGCTTGCTCAAACCCAGGAAGGGCGGCAGGTTGCTCTCTACCGAGAAGCGCAGGAAGCGGATTTCGGCGTTGTTGCTGTCCAGGCCCACGGCCTGGTCGAAGGTTTTGGCGGCCTGCTGCACGTAGGTGAGCTTGTTGAGCATCGACGCATCGCGGGCCTTAATAGCCTCGGAGGCAGCCTTATACCCTAGCACCAGGGCGTCCTGGCCGGCGTAGTCGCGCAGCAGGTTATAGAATTTTTCGCCGGCCTGCTTATCGGCGGCGGCTTGCTCGTAGTGGCGGCGCAGGGCGGCCGGCTGAAGAGGCGACATAAAGGAAATTCGGGGAAAAGGCCGACCCGCTACCGCGCCGGAAGCTGCCGGCAACGCGCTCAGCAGGGCAAGAACAAGTAGTCGTTTCATGAGCGCAAAGCTACGGGCCGCGCAAAGGGCGCGTGGGGGCTAGCCTGCTTCAACGGCAAAACCCCGCGCAGAGTGCCCTAGCGCCCCGGGCTACACCGCCCGCAGGCGGTAGCGCAGCCACGAGCCCGCCAGCAGCAGCAGCTTGGTATTGTCGGGCAGGCGCACGCGCTCGGCCAGCACCTGGGTGGCGGGCGCGCGCCGCAGCTTCTGAAACAGCTTGAGGTAGTAGATATAGGCCAGGTACACCCCTAGCCGCGCCTGCCGCGGCAGCTGCCGAATGCCCTCGTAGGCGGCCTCAAAATCGGCCCGGATGTCGGCCTCCACCGCCCGCTTGGCTTCGTCGTTGAACTGCTCGTAGCGCAGGCCCGGGAAGTACACGCGGCCCCGCTCCTCGTAATCGGAGCGGATATCGCGCAGGAAATTCACCTTCTGAAACGCCGCCCCCAGCCGCCGGGCGGGCGCCCGCAGCTGCTCGAACAGCGCCGGCTGGCCCTGGCAAAATACGCGCAGGCACATCAGCCCCACCACTTCGGCCGAGCCGTAGATGTACTGCTCGTATAGCTCCTGGCGGTAGTTACGGTCCTCCAGGTCCATTTCCATGCTACGCAGGAAGGCATCAATAAACTCGTGGTCAATCTGATACATGTTCACCGCCCACTGAAAGGCGTGCAGCACCGGGTTCAGGCTGAAGCCGGCTGCAATGGCCGCGTAGGTGTCACGCTCGAATCCGGCTAGCAGGGCCGCCTTGTCGCGGCTGTGGAAGGTGTCCACGATTTCATCGGCCCAGCGCACGAAGCCATACACGGCATAAATGGCCCGGTGCAGCGCCTTATCGAGCGTGCGGATGCCCAGCGAAAACGACGTGCTGTAGCGCCGCGTGATAAGCTGCGCGCACGCCAGGCTGGTGTCGGTAAAAAGCTGTTCGTGGTCCATGAATGCGTGAATCATTACAAAAGAACGTCATGCAGACCGAAGGGAAGCATCTCGCCCGCACCGTTGCTTACGCCATCAATACTGCACCGCGCGAGATGCTTCCCTTCGGTCTGCATGACGTTCTACTACTTTTTAATTTCCTTTAAAACCTCGCCCGCCACCACCTGGCCCGAGATGAGCGAGGGCGGCACGCCTGGCCCCGGCACCGTGAGCTGGCCGGTAAAGTACAGATTATCCACTTTTTTACTCTTGAGCGTGGGCTTCAAAATAGCGGTCTGCTTCAGCGTGTTGGCCAGCCCGTAGGCATTGCCTTTAAAGGAGTGATAGTCGCGCACGAAATCGCGGTGGGCGTAGCTGCGCTTGTACACCACGTGCTCGCGAATAGGGTGGCCGCAGTGCTTTTCGAGCCTATCCATCAACAGGTTATAGTACTTCTCGCGGGTGGCTTCGGGGTCATCGAGGTCGGGCGCCACCGGAATGAGCAGGAACAGGTTTTCCTGGCCCTCGGGCGCCACCGTGGGGTCGGTTTTGCTAGGCACTGAGGCGTAGAACAGCGGCCGGCTCGGCCACTGCGGCACCTCATAAATTTCGTGGGCGTGCTGGCTGAAGTCTTCGTCAAAAAACAGGTTGTGGTGCAGCAGCTTCGCCAGCTTGCGGTTCACACCCAGGTAAAAGAGCAGCGACGACGGCGCCATAGTCCGCGCGTCCCAGTAGGCGGGCGAGTAGTGGCGGTACTCAGGAGCTAGCACCTGCTGTTCGATGTGGTGGTAGTCGGCCCCGGCCACCACCGCGCTAGCCGGCCAAAAGCCGCTGGCCGTGCGCACGCCGGTGGCATGGCCGCGCTCCACCACTAGTTCGCGCACCTCCTGGTTGTACTCGATTTTGACCCCTAGCTCCTCGGCCACGGCCACCATGCCGCGCACTATCTGGTGCATGCCGCCCTTGGGATACCAGGTGCCGAGCGCGAGGTCGGCGTAGTTCATGAGCGAGTAGAGCGCGGGCGTATTCTCGGGCGTGGCCCCCAGAAACAATACCGGAAACTCAATGAGCTTGAGCAGCTTGGGATGGCTGAAGAACTTGCGCGCATGCTTGGCCATGCTTTGCAGCAAGTCGAGCCGCACGGCCCCCTTCACGATTTCCCAGTCGATAAACTCGGTGACTGAACGGCTGGGCAAGTGCACAAATTTGTTGATGCCGACCTCGTATTTGTATTTAGCCTGGGCCAAAAACTCGTCGAGCCGCGCCGCGCTGCCCGGCTCCAGGCTTTCGAATAGCTGGCGCAGTTCGGTCATGCTAGCGGGAATATCTACGGCATCGTCGCCGGCAAAAATGACTTGGTACGAGGGGTCGAGGCGCACCAGCTCGTAGTAGTCGGCCACCTTCTTCCCAAACTTCTCGAAATACTGCTCAAAAACGCCCGGCATCCAGTACCAGCTAGGGCCCATATCGAAGGTAAAGCCCTGGGCCTCAAATACCCGCGCCCGACCGCCGGGGCCGCTATTCTTTTCCAGCAGCGTTACCTGCCAGCCGGCCTGCGCCAGCGTGGTGGCGGCCGACAAGCCCGCGAAACCTGCCCCAATAACTACTGCGTTCGGCATTCTGTGTTCAATAAGAAATCAACGGCGCAGCCCGGCGGCCCGCCGCTTGCATGACAGCCGAAAGGCCCTTCAGGTTATAAAAAAAGCCGCGCCTTCCGAACGAACGGAAGGCGCGGCTTTCGGTATTCGAGGCAGCAAGTTAGTCCTCAACTTCGTCGGCCAGCACGCTGCCGACGCGGTCGGCACCCGCGGGCGCGTATACCTTGAGGGCGGCCTTGAGGTCCTTGCGGGCAATGTGAATGCGGTTTTTCACGGTACCAATCGGGATTTGCAGCTTCTCGGCAATTTCGAGGTACTTGTAGCCGATGTAGTACATCATGAAGGGCGTGCGGTAGTCGGTGCCCAGGCTAGCGATGGCCTCGTTGATGTCACGCACCACAAAATCGGTGGTAGCGCCATTATGCGTAATGTAGTTCTCATCGGTGTTGAAGTACTGGAAGTACTCCGTCGAATCGATGTTCGAGCTACGCTTGGTAATCTTATTATAATTGTTAATGAAGGTGTTGCGCATGATGGTGTACAACCACGCCTTCAAGTTAGTACCCGCTTTAAATTTATCTTTATTGAGCAGTGCCTTCAGCAACGTTTCCTGAACCAGGTCTTTCGCATCATCCGCATCGCGGGTGAGGTTCATGGCCACGGGGCGGAGCGAAGAGGAGATTTTCTGCACTTGGGAGGTGAATTCCAGAGAAGTCATATTGTAGAAGGGTTCGTAGCAGAATCTTAAACAAAGATAGACCACAAGCCAAGAACTCCGGCTCATTGCACGGCTGATTTCTCGGCTTTTTTACGCCACCCCCCTAGTATACGAGTTGGGCGCACCCATGTACGTACAATAATAACCTGACGGCCAAGCCCGCAGATTATTTTTCGGTTAACTCGGCCTCAACCGGCTGATTTACAAACGGAATTAAATCACGGAACTCGTGCAGGCACGCCAATGGCAGGCAACCATCGGGCAAGGCCGGCGTTTGCACCGCCAGCGAGCCGAACAAAATAACCGAGGCGTCGGGGCACTGCGCACGCAGCTCGGCGGCGTAGCTGCGCACCTGGTTGCGGGCCGGCACCGTGGTCAGCACCGTGGCAATAACGGCCGGCTTAAACGCTTTGGCCGTGGCCACTACATCGGCCAGGGGCAGGTTGGGGCCCAGGTACAGCACCTGCCGGCCGCGCGCGCGCAGGGCGTAGTTCATAAACAGCAGCGCTAGCTCTTGCCACTCGCCCTCGGGCAGAAAAAGCAGCCAGCGCGGCGCCTCGGCCTGGGTTAGCGGAATGAGCGGCAGGGCATCGGCCGAGGCCAGCAGCTCCTGGCGCAGCAGCTGCGTTACGAGGCGCTCCTGGGCCAGGCTCAGCGAGCCTTCTTTCCAGGATACGCTCAGGCGCTGCAGCAAGGGGTAGCCCAGGCGCAGAATGGTATCTTCGGTACCCAGCTCCTCGATGGCCTCGTCGAACTGGCGGTGCAGGCGCGGCTCGTCGAGGTCGAGGGCAGCCGTGAGCAGGGCGTTGAGGCGCGGCCCATCGGCGGGCTGCACCTCGTTGCAGAGGGCTAGGGCGGCGGCCTGGCACTCAGCCTCGCTCATGCGCACCACTTGTGAGATGCGCTGGCCGCGCGCGCACAGCGTAGCCACGTTGAGCAGCCGGCGCAGGTCGGCCTCCCCGTAGGAACGAATGTTGGTTGCAGTCCGGCTGGGCTGCAGCAGATTATACCGCTGCTCCCAAATGCGAATGGTATGTGCTTTCACGCCGGAAAGCTGCTCCAAATCGCTAATAGAATAATGAGCCACAGGTAGTTGAATTGGAAGGACAAATAACATTCCCACCCTGGCCCAGGCCAGCGGTGCGACATCGCTAGTTATAAGTAGTCAGTTTTTTCGGTGCCTAACGCAGTAGCTTACTACGTTATCAAATTCGCCAACCCCGCAAATAGTTTGCCGCAACCGGCGCAAAGTACGCTAGGCCCGTTTTTTAGCGGCCTGCTCGCGGGCCAGGCGCAGGTATTTGGGCGACACCCACAGCAGCCCAAACTCCTGCGAGTGGTCGCGGCCCTGGGTTTTATGGTGCATTTTGTGGGCCATGTTGAGGGCACGCAAGTACACGCTGTCCGTCTTTTTCCAGAAGGGCAGCCGGCCGTGAATCAGGCCGTCGTGCACAAAAAAGTACACGCTGCCGTAGGCCGCAATGCCCACGCCCACCCAAAACCACCAGCGCGCACCGTTGTCGCCGGTGATGAATAGCACAGCCGAGAGCGCCCCATAAATCACAAAAAACCAATCATTTCGCTCGAAGGGCCGCGGACTGGGACGCACGTGGTGCGAGCGGTGCAGCACCCACAGCGGCCCGTGCTGCACGTATTTGTGCATGAACCACGCCCAGAATTCCATGAAGGTGAAGGTGGCGAGGGTGATGGCTAGGGCAGCAAAAATCGACATAGCATAAAATTACGGGTCGTGGCGGGCGCAACGCAAAAAAGCGCGGCAACCTTTCAACTCGCCAGGGTCCTGAGCCCAACGATAAGGAAAGATTGCCGCGCTCCACTTTGGTGCGCGCAGTGATACTAATTGGGCGGCAGTAGTTTACCAGTCTATCTTCTCTTTGTTCAGAAAGGCGGCGATGCCGCGGCGGCAATCATCAGAGGCACGGGCGGCGGCGTTGCGCTCGGCGGCGTAGCGCAGGCCATCTTCGAGGGCTAGCTCGGGCAGGCGGGCCAGAATTTCCTTGGTGATTTCGATGCTGTGGCCCGAATTTTCGCGGGCTAGCCGCAGGGCGTAAGTGCGCACGGTATCGGCCAGCTTTTCCTTCTCGGCAATAAACGTAATGAGGCCATAGTCAAGCGCTTGCTGGGCCGTGATGGTATCGCCGCTGAGCAGCAGCTGCTTGGTGCGGGCCTCGCCGATGCGGCGCAGCAAAAACACGCTGACCACGGCGGGCAGGAAACCAATTTTGACTTCGGTGTAGCCAAACTTGGCTTCGGGCACGGCAAAGGTGATGTCGCAAAGGGCAGCCAGCCCGCAGCCGCCGGCCAGCGCGTGGCCCTGCACCTGCCCGATTACGAGCTTCTTACCCGTATAAATCTGGTGGAAGAGCTGCATGAGGTGCGTGCTGTCGGCCAGGTTTTCCTGGTACGTATTGTCTTGCAACTCTTGCAGATACTTTAGGTCGGCGCCGGCGCAAAATACCTCGCCAGCAGCCCGCAGGATGATAACCTTGACCTTATCATCGGCTTCGGCCTGCTCGAAAGCCTGCTTCAACTCGGTTACCACATTGGCGCTAAGCGCATTGCGCTTAGCGGGCCGGTTGAGCGTGATGTAGGCCAGGCGGTCCTGCACTTCATAGTGCAGAAAGCGCAGCGTGTCCAGTTCCGGAGTGAGATAGTCGGTCATAGTAAACGAGATACGGCGAAAGCGGCTGCGCGGGTTGAACGGCCCAAGTTAGGGCGATATTTTGAAGACTCGCTGAATGGCAGGCACTAGTTGCCTGCCGGGTAGTTTTATTCGACCAGCTAGCCGCCTTACCCCCCGAAAAGGCTGTTTGGCCTCGCTTCAGCGGCCAGCCGGGAGCTGGTAAGTGAAGGCGCCCTGCTCGTTCACATCCCAGGTGCGAAAGCCGGCGGCGCGCAGGGCCGAGTCGTGCCGGGCCACGTACCAGCGCTGGCACGACGAATCGAACACCACCTGCGCGCCGGCCCCGAAGTGCGCGGCCAGGGCATCGGGGTATAGGTAAGCATTGCGGCGCAGCACAATAATATCGGCTCGCTGGGCGGGTGCGGGGCTAGCCAGCCGGCGCAGGCTGCCGCTCACGAAGGCCAGCCGCAGGCCGCGCCAGCGGGCCAGCACCAGCGGCGCGGGCGGGTAGCGGAAGGTTTGCTCGAGGCTATCGGGCGGGGCTACCTGGCTAGCGGGCACGCTAGCCCCGCGCCAGCCCACGCAGTAGCGCGGGGCGCGCACGCGGCGCAGTATCAGGCTGGGCCGCAGGCGGTAGGTGCGCTCGGTTTCGGAGAGCGGCAGCGAGTCGGCAGTAACGAACTCGGGGGCCGCGCCCTGCCAGAAACCTACCACCGAGCGGCGCGGGATGCTGTACACCACAAACTCGCGCAGCGGCGCCACGGCCCGCGCCTCGGCCACGCGGCTGCCGGCATACAGGGCCAGCAGGGCCACGCACCACCCCGCCCAGGCCAGCCGCTTGGAAGCTACAAATACGCAGAATGCGCCTATCAGCAAAAAAACCAACAATGTCTGGGCCTGGCTGAGGTGAATATTACCGATAACGGCGCCTGGCAGCAGCCGGCCGATGAGAAAAATGTATTCGTTGAACAGCCAGATGAGGCCTTCGAACAGGTAGCCGACTGCCCGCGGCAGGTAGTCGAGCACCGCGCTGGCAGCAGCGGGCAGGGCTAGCCCGATGAGTGCCACCAGGCCTTTAGCCAGCAGTAGCACTACGCCCACGTACACGGCCAGGCTCGAAATGGGCACCGCTATCAAATTGGACAGCAGAAAGTTAAACGGAAACTGATGAAAATAGTACAGCCCCAGCGGAAACGTGGCCACCTGCGCGGCCAGCGACAATGCCGTGAGCTGCCAGCTGGCATCGGCCAGCCAGGCGGCGGCGCGCCAGGCTTTTTGGGCGGCCGGGGCGTGCCAGCTGCGGCGGCGGTCGAGCACGGCATTGCGCACATCGAGCCAGCCCACAATAGCAGGCTGCAGGTACACAATGCTGAGCACGGCCAGGAAGGAAAGCTGAAAACCAACGTCGCAGAGCAGGTACGGATTCCATAAAAGCAGCCCGAACGCCGCCGCGCTCAGCGTATTAAACAAGCTGCTCTGCCGCTCCCAGGCTTGCCCGATGATGACGAGCGTAAACATAACCGTGGCCCGCAGCACCGACGCCGACAGCCCCGTGAGCAGGGCGTAGCTCCAGATAAGGGCTAGCCCCAGCCCCGCCGTGAGCAGGCGCCGGCGCAGCACCGCGCCGCCCAGCGGCACCCGCGCCAGCAGCCACTGCAACGCCGCAAACAGCAGCCCCACCTGCAAGCCGCTCACGGCCATAATATGCGTGGTGCCGGTGTTGGCGTAGGCCTGGCGCGTGTCGTGGTCAATATCGTCCTTGAAACCCAGCACGAGCGCCGTGCCCAGTGCGTACTCGCGGTGGCTGGGCACGTAGCGGCGCAGCACGCCATCGAGCACGGCGGCCGTGCGCTGGCTCAGGGCCACGGCCCAGTTGAGGGGCGCGTAGCCCAGCACTTTATACTGGCCCGTGTGCACAAACTGGGCGTGGTACACCTGGTGGGTTTGGAGGTAGCGGCGGTAGTCGAACTCGCCCAGGTTGGCGGGGCCCTTGCTAAGCTCGGGCCGGCCCTGCACCAGCCATACGTCGCCGTAGCGCGGGGCGGGCACCGAGTCGGCCGTTTCGTGGCGCGGCAGGCTGATGCGGATGCCCCCGCCAGCCCGCTGCCAGCGCCCGCCCACTCGCACGGCCCGCACCCGCACGGTGGTGGCGAAGGTATTGGCCCGCACCACGGGCGCTTCATCCACAGTGGCCTGGTAAAACTCGATGCGCGGCGCCAGGTGCCCGATGTGGTCGGGCCGGCGGCTTTCCGTCACGGCCTGGCTGCGGGCAAAGCCGAGCGCCGCCACGGCCAGCAGGCCCACTATACCTACGGCATCAGTCGTGGCGGGGCTAGCCCGCCGCCGGCTCCACACCCACCCCAGCACGTAGGCCAGCACCAGGCCCGCGGCCCAGGGCGCGGCGCTGCCGGCCCAGTCTTGCCCTAGATACAGGTAGCCCGCCACGCCCGCTATAAACGCCAGCGCCACGCGCAAAAAAGGAGCCGAGGACCAGGAGAGCATTGCGTAAGAGAAGGTAAGACTAGCTAGGGCATACAAGAATAGCTACTATTTCCTCATCAGCTTCTGCGCCCTGTCTTAATCCCTGCAAAAAAGGCCCGCCACATTTCAGCGGCAAGCCTTTGTCAGGCTTGGGGAGGTATTGCTACCCTAGCACCATCTGGTAGTGCTGAATGTCGCACTCCTCAAACATCTCCCCCACTTTGCGAAAGCCGGTGCGCTCGTAGAGCGGAATGGCGCGCAGCTGGGCGTGCATATACACCTGGGCGGCGTCGGGGGCTTCGGCGCGCACATCGGCCAGCACGCGGTGCACAAGGGCCTCGCCCACGCCTTGGTTCCGGAACTCGGGCAGCACGGCAAAGCGCTCCAGTTTCACGCCGTGGTCGGTGGGGCGCCAGCGGGCGGCGCCGGCGGGCTGGCCATCCACGCGGGCCAGGTAGTGGCGGGTGGTGCCGGCGCGGTCGTACTGGTCGTACTCGGCATCGGCGGGCACTTTTTGCTCACCCACAAATACCTTTTCGCGAATGGTGAAAGCCGCGTCGAGGTCGCGCAGGTCGGTTATTTTTTCAACGGTAGTCATGGCTTTCAGTAGCTACTAATTTACATACAAAGCTAAAAGCCGTCATGCTGAGCTTGCCGAAACAGCTTACTCGAATCGTTGGGTTGGTACCCTAGCGACGCGACCAAGCTGCTTCGACAGACTCAGCATGACGGCTTTTTACTCCAAACAGGCTTACAGCGCCTGCTCGTGGTTGACGGGCAGTTCCAACTCTTCGTTTTCAGAAGTCCGGCGGCCGTTGCTGCGCTCGTTGCCCTCGCGGCGGCGCTGCTTAAACTCGGCCTCGCGGCGCTGCTCGGCCACGTCGTACTTGTCGTAGGCCTGCACAATTTCCTTCACCAGGCGGTGGCGCACCACGTCCTCGGCCGTCATCTCCACGTAGCCGATACCGGGGATATCCTTCAGAATATCAAGCGCCTGCATCAGGCCCGATTTCTGGCGGGTGGGCAAGTCAATCTGGCTGCGGTCGCCGTTCACCATCACCTTGGCGCTCGGGCCCATGCGCGTCAGGAACATCTTAATCTGGCTCGGCGTGGTATTCTGGGCCTCGTCGAGCAGCACGAAGGCGTTGTTCAGGGTGCGGCCGCGCATGTAGGCTAGCGGGGCGATTTCGATAATCTTGTTTTCCTGGTAAAACTTCAGCTTTTCGGCCGGAATCATGTCTTCCAGGGCGTCGTAAATCGGGCGCAGGTAAGGGTCGACCTTTTCCTTCATGTCGCCGGGCAAAAAACCCAGGCTTTCGCCGGCCTCCACCACGGGGCGCGAGATGATGATTTTCTTAACCTCCTTATTCTTAAGGGCTCGCACGGCGAGCGCCACCGAAATATAGGTTTTGCCGGTACCGGCGGGGCCTAGCGTGAAGGTGAGGTCGTGCTTCATCACGGTGTCCACCAGCTTCTGCTGGTTGGGCGTTTTGGCCTTGATGACCCCGCCCTTGGCCCCGAACAGAATCACGTCGGGCGAGGCGGCCAGCACCCGGCCCTCGGCCTCCTCAGAAGTAGCTGACAGGTATTGGTTTACGTCGCGGTCGGTGATGGCCCCGTACTGGTGGTAGTGCTCGATGAGCGAGCTGAGAATATCGTTGACCCGCGCGATGACTTCGGTGGGGCCCTGAATCTTGATTTCGTTGCCCCGGGACACAATTTTACTGCCCGGAAAAGCAGCCGAAATACGACGGATATTTTGGTTATCGGCCCCCAGGAAGTCAACCAGGGACACATTTTCGAGGGTGATGACTTTTTCGACCAAGCTAGGTGGGCAGAGGGAAAAGAAGAGAAAAAAGAACTGAAAGCGTAACGGCCTGCGGCAGTGCGCCCGGGGCTGGCATCATTTTTAGCAACACCGGAACGCGGGAAAAACTCCCGGCCGACTACCAAAAACTAGGCTACTTTTGCAGCCGCGCCGGCTAGCCAGCCGGCCAACCAAACAATACTACGAAGAACCTGGCAACTGCGGGCATGGGGGTACTGACACTGCTTACGGATTTTGGCTACCGCGACCACTACGTGGCCGCGCTCAAGGCCCGTTTGCTGCATTTGGCCCCGGCGCTGCCGGTGATGGACATCACCCACGGCGTCGAGCCTTACAACATCGCGCACGCCGTGCACGTTCTGCGGGCCGTGTTTCGCGACTTCCCGGCCGGCACCACGCACCTTATTACGGTGAGCGATTACGGCGCCAGCGACGCCGGCGCCGTGGCCACGCCCGCCTGGCACGCCGCCGAGCACGCGGGCCACTACTTTGTGGCCGCCGACAATGGCCTGCTGCCGCTGCTCTGCGACGGTGTGCCCGCCCAGCTGGTGCGCCTGGCTAGCCCCGACGCCCTGCCGACGGCCGGCGCGGCGCCCGCGGCCAACCTGCAGCCGGTGTCGCTCAACCCCACCCGCGATATTTTGGCGCCGGCCGCCGTGCGGCTAGCCCTGGGCCAGCCCCTCAGCAGCCTGGGCCCGCCCGTAACGGACCTGTACCTGCTCACCAACCGGCAGCTGCGCCTGCAAGACAACCGCATTACCGGCCACGTGGTGCACGTAGACCACTACGGCAACCTTATCACCAACATCTCGCGCGAGGCGGTAGAGGTGGTGGGCCGGGGCCGCCCGGCGGCCGTGCACTTCGGCCGCGAAATTGTGCGCGAACTGCGCCCGCACTTTGCAGCCGCGCCCCCCGGCGAAATCGTGTGCACCTTCAACCCCCAGGGCTGCCTGTCGGTGGCCATCAACCAGGGACACGCCAGCGAGCTGCTAGGCTTATACTTTGATTCGCAGGTAGATGTACGCTTTGCCGAATAGCCCGCAAAAAAGGCCCACCGACAAGTAGTCGACGGGCCTTTTAAATTACGAAACACTGGCTCCTTATTTAGGGGCTACGGTCGAGTCAGTTTTAGCGGCGGGCGTAGCCGAGCTGTCGGCTGCCGAATTAGCTTCGCTGGGTACTACAACGGCCGTTTTTTCGGTGTCGGTTTCTTTGGGTTTGTCGCTGCAGGAAGCAAGCATCGACAAGGCCGCTAGGGCCGGAGCAGCCAGCCAGAGGGCACGGGGAGCGTAACGCATGAGAAAAATTGGTAGTAAATGATGAGTTAGAAGCCACCTTGTACGCCCGGCCGGCCCAGAGGTTAAGCCCGAGCTTATCCAACCCGCCTCGATTTACCTGATTATCAAGCCTAGTCCCTTCTATCCGTGCTCATCCGTCTCGTTCGCCTTCCCCTGTCGCCGGCCCACGTAGCCGATTTTTTACAGCTGTTTCGGCAGGCCGAAAGCCGCATTCGCCAGCAGCCCGGCTGCCAGCACCTCGAACTGTGGCAGGATGCCGACCACCCCCACACCTACTGCACCTATAGCCACTGGCACGATGCCGCGGCCCTGGATGCCTACCGCCGCTCGGCCCTGTTTGGGGAGGTGTGGCCCGCCACCAAGCAGCTGCTGGCTAGCCCGGCACAGGCCTTTTCGGTGGTGCGCGTGGCGGAGGGCGCCTAATTTTTCAATCAATTTCTCAACTAATGCCCGGCCGGGCCGGTACTCTTGGGTGCCGGGCTAGCCCTTCCCGCCTACCGGCCCCCTTCTATGCCTGATACTCCCGATTATTTCGCCTTTTACGGCCTACCCGAAGCTTTCTTACTCGATGAGGCGGCCCTCAAGGCCAAGTATTATCAGCTCAGCCGTGAGCTGCACCCCGACTTCCACGCCCAGGACACTCCCGCCGCCCAAGCCGAGGCCCTGCGCCTGAGTACCCTCAACACCGACGCCTACCGCACCCTCGCCGACCCCGACCGCCGCATGGCCTACCTGCTAGGCCAGCATGGCCTGCTGGAAGAAGGCAGCGCCCAAAACCAGCTGCCCCCTGACTTTTTGATGGAGGTCATGGACCTCAACGAACAGCTAATGGAGCTGGAATTTGAGCCCGACCCTGCCGCCACTGCCAAGCTAACCACCGAAGTATCGGCCCTAGCCGATACGCTCGACGCTGGTATTCAGCCCGTACTGGCCGGCTATGCCGGCCTGCCCGCCGGCCATCGCCCCGCCGCGCTAGCCCAAGTGAAGACGTATTATCTAAAAAAACGCTATCTCTTGCGGCTTCGCCAGCAATTAGCTACCTTTGCGGCCCGCTCGTAATTACCGACCGAGCGGCATGAAATGCCCAGATGGCGGAATCGGTAGACGCGTTGGTCTCAAACACCAATACCGCAAGGTGTGCCGGTTCGACCCCGGCTCTGGGTACTAGGAGCTAGTGAAATAGCTCAGAATGCTACTAGAAGGCCCCTTCTCATACGTGAGAAAGGGCCTTTCCTGCTTTCATCCTACCCCATTGTTTACCATTTGTTGACCAAAAAAAATATTGTTGACCAACATGGGCTATTCTGCTACCGTCCTTACGCGCCGGCCGGCGCGTAAGGACGGCACCTGCCAGGTGCGCTTAGTGGTCATAATAGACCGGCGGGTGATGCAGCTGAGCCTGGGCATTGCCTGGCCGATAGCTCTCTTCGACGAGGCAGAAGGCAAGTGCCTGGCTAGCCGCCCGCCCAGGTCTCGGCCAGCCGACTACGCCGAGCAGCTGGCGGCGGCCCAGGCACGGGCTGGCGGAGCGGAAGCCTTTTCCCAACTGGCCGACGACTACTCGCTGCTCATCGGCCAGGCCAGGGCCAAGGCCAACACCATTTTCGTCGGGTGTCGGCTGAGCAACATGGTGCTCACGGCTGAGAAGTTTTTGCAGGACTTCAACACGGAGGGCAGCAAAACCGACTTTGTGAGCTACTTCCACCACAAAATCATCGAGCGCCACCGCAAAGGCAAGATTTCGGATAACACGAAGAAAAACCACCTTAGCACCTGGCGCGAGTTGAAGCGATTCCGGGAAGTCATTGCCTTCCACACGCTGAGCCTAGAGTTTGCCGATGAATTCAACGACTACCTGCTTAAAAGGGTGAAGAGCCTCAATACACGCTGGGGGCGGCACAAGGACGTGAAAACGTACCTAGCCTTGGCTAAGAAGGACCGGCTCAAGTTAGAGAATCCGTATGAGCACTTCAAAAACAAGGACGAGCCCGGCAAGTGGAAGGCACTGAAGCCCGACGAGCTGGCCAAGCTGGAGGCGTACTACCGGCTCTGCACACCGGGCACCATCTACCGGCGGGTACTGGCCAAATTCCTCTTCAGCTGCAACTCGTCCTTGCGGCTGGGCGACCTCAAGAACATCGGGGCCGCCAAGCTGGAGAACCGGGAGCTGATTTTTAAGGCTCAGAAGACTTAAGCCAAGAAGCTTCAGGAGACGATGCTGCCGCTCACCCGCAAGGCAGTGGCTTACCTGCAAGAGGCGCAAGAGGAAGAGGATTTGCCCGGCTTCTACAACTACACCGACCAGTATTCCAACCGCGTGCTCACGGCCATCGGCCAGATGCTGGGCATCGAGTCGCGCATCCACTGGCACGTGGGCCGCGAAACATTCGGCACCGAGTTTGTGCGCCGGGGCGGCAACATCACGGTACTGCAAAAGCTGATGGACCACGCCAAAATCAGCACCACCATGAAGTACGTGCATGTCGATGCCGATATGAAGCGGGCAGCTATCGCGCAACTTGATGCGATGGATGACGCCGCATAGGTATCTCCTATCCTTCCCTACTGCACACAAAAAAGCCCTGCCGGTTGGCCGGGCTTTTTTATTCTAGTTACTGGTCATTCCCAGTGGATTATTCTCTCGGACGTAATGGACCGTGGTATTCATGTCTAATATTATTATCCCTAATGAACTCACCAGTCAATCTATCAAGCTCCTGCATTACAGGCTTATGCAAAGCAATGATATTCTGCGTGTACGCTCTATATTTTGCTAAAATTTCATTGCCCTTCTCCCGGTCATTTAATAGCTTCGTCAACTCTAAAGAAATCCAATAAGGTATTTGAGTAGCAACCTTTAACTGTTTTATGTAGACAGTTAACTGAGACGTTACTTTATAATCGCCTTCCTTTCTTTCAAGCCCTTGTACAAAATTTATTCCTTGCTTATCTGCATGCGCAACATGGCTAGCTAGCTTATAATAATACTGCATCATCTCGAACGAGATTAATGGAGTCATTCTGTCCATTTTAAGTACGTCCATCAGAATCGCACTAAATGACCAATCATTCTTGAGCTTAGTACGATAACTCCTGTTGCCCCAGCTAGGCTTGGCTTTGATTATAGCCTCTTCTTCAGGCAGAAGAATTAACTGTCTAATAGTTTCGGGAGTAGTAATTCTACCCGAATTTATCAACTCTTTTGCCCTGTCAGAATGCGAAACTCTATCTATTTCATCAAGTACAACCCAAAATTCATCGAGCTTTTTTTCTAAATCTGCTAATTCCTCTTGACTAACTATTTTTAGAAATTTGATAAATGCCTCTAATACCGTACGGAGTATTATTTCTGCATCCCAAAAAAGCCCCATTTTGGAAAGAATCACTAAGGCATTAACCCTTCCCAAAATAAAATATATTAAAGGCTCAATATCCGCAAAGAATACAGGATTGCGACCCAAAAGCTGACTAATATCAGCAGCGATTCCGGCTACTTCATCATCAGAAGCCTTAGTAGACAACTTTTTTATTTGTTCAAAGGATAAGGCCTCCATGTTCAACGCACTTTTTAATTATTAAAAACACTTCCGACACGCCCGCTTCCCCAGCTTCTCCGCCTCACTCGTGGGCATGGCCTTGAGCGGATGCGAGCAGCGGTTTAGCCCATTGCAGCCCTCGGAGCTGTGGTAGGCGGTCGGGCTCATGCACACGCACATGGTCGCCGTGGGGGCGCTGGGGCCGCCGCCACTGGAGTAGCTGAGCGTGGGGGCGCGGCTAGGGTGGTGCCGCCAGGGCCAGCAGCAGGGTAAGGGTGGGTAGGAAGTGCTTTATTCGACCAAGATACTACGGTGCTGCAAGATTGGACTATTTTCTCGTACCAGCTTAGCTAGCGCAGCGCTAAACGCTCGCTTACGGGCCGCAGCTTCTGCACAAAACAGCATATAAATACCTGCTGCTGAGACGCGTATAAATACATTATTTAGCTGCTTATATACTTCTAGGTGTGCCGCATCTTGCCGCACGGCTACCCGCACCCTGAAAGTGGCTTACGTGCGGCGCAGGGTCGATTTTGGCCCCCGCCCCAGTGGCTACGGCGGGGCCAGGACTGCCCCCGGGCCCGCCGCCGCGGGCGTTGGGGCCACGCCGGCCGGCGCCCATTCGGGCCAGGCTAGTACGTTTGCCGCAGTAGCCACTGCCTTAGTCTTGCAGCCCCTCTATTTCTCTCTTCTTCCTACGAGTACAGCTTCCTCTCTCACGCTCGGCAGCACGAGCTGGCAATGGACTAACCTGGGCCAGCCCAACGGCGCGCAGCCCGCCGTTGGCGTGGGCACCACTACGGCCGGCGGCTACTTCAACGCCCTGGTGCTCGACGCGCCCGGCAACCTCTGGACCTGCTGGCTCGACGGCAGCGGCTGGCAGTAGTATCAGCTGCCCAACGGCCCGCAGGTGGGCATGCCGCTGGGCACCGTGGTAGCAGGCGGTGACCCCAACGTGCTGGTACTAGCCCCCCAGGACGTGCTCTGGAACAGCTGGCTCACCAACGACAACTGGCAATGGGGCAAGGAGAGCCCGCCCGGCAGCAACGTCTCGCTCACGCAGCCGCTGGGCACGACCGTAGTGAGCAACGGCGATGCCTACGCCTTTGCCCTGAACCAGGAACAGAATACCTGGGCCTGTTGGTACGACACGGCCTGGCAGTGGACGGACTTGGGCCAGCCGGCCTCGAATACGAACGTTGTGCTGCCCGTGGGTACGGGCCTATTTGGCAGCAACGCCGCCCTGTTTGGCCTCGACATTCAGGGGAATTTATGGATGCTACTCTCTTCACAGTCCGGCACCTAACAATCGCCCCTAACTGCCCAGGCCACTCAAAAAAAGCCCCGCCGATTGGCGGGGCTTTTTTTGGTCACTAGCGGCTAGGCAGGGGCCAATGCTGCCTGCTTCTCCCGCACGTAGCGCTGCGCTACTTCCAGCTGCTTGCCACTGAAGAGCGTCTCCAGGGCGAGCGTTCCGGTCGGGGCCGCGCCACTGGCCCCCGGCAGTGCTAGCTGCGCGTAAACCGTATCGACGGCCTCCACCGCCGAGTTGTATTCGTTGTACTTCTGCTCCACAACATCGCGGTCGGCCTTCGTGATGTCCAGCGCCAATTTATACGTGGCGTAGGTGGAAGTATAATCCTGCGGGTTGTTTTTAAGAATCTCCGTCAGGCTCTTCTTCTGCGCATCCCGAATACTGATAATGAGGCTGTTCAGCACATTAAGCTCATACTCCGTTGTGGCCAGAATTTGTTGCAGGCCAATGGTCTGGGCCTCCTTCACGCTCATGTACGTCTCAAATACAATCTGAAACGAGCCGATGTATTGGTTGGAGAAGAACTTCTGATTCTGATAAACGGAGCCCATTGAACCGAAAAATAAGTGCAGGCCCCCGGAGAGCGGCATGTCCTTCAGCACGGCCTTCTGCGAGACACTGGATGCCACCGAGAATTGCGACAGCACTGCCGAAACCATGGCTTGCACCCGCGCAATTACGAGGTCGTAGTCGCCGGCAAAGCTGGCGATAAATTCTTTCGCTTCGTCAACGGTACTCTTCTCGGCCTCTTTCGAGCCGGGTACTGCTGCGCTAGGAAAGTTGCCGCCCTTCAACGCGTTGCCAATTGATTCGGTAATCTTCACGATGCGGTCGAGGCTCCAGTCGTCGTAGTTCTGGTAATCACTCTGCCGGTTGCCAAACAGGCGGGCGTGGTCCCATTTGTTGGCATTGTAGTGCTTGGCTACGAGAGCATCGACCTCTTGTTGAATGCCATCCTCCCGAACCTTCGCTTCCGCTTGCAGCGTATCCATAAAGGCGCGAAACTCCTGGTTGGCTTTTTCTTTTTCTTCAATCCCTTTTGATTTTCCCATGACGATAGAGAAGTGAGTGGTGAAAAATGTACACCACAAAGCAATGATTCGGCCGGAGGAAATTAAAGAGAATAACTACTTGTTTTACAAGCACAAGTATTTCTACGTGACCTACCCGTACTAGTACCTACCCCGCCCCCGCTAGCGCATCAGGGCGTGCCACTTTTGCGCGGGCTCACGCATATAGCCGGCAAAATTCCGTTGCCTAGATGCTTGGCCACGATGGCCAGAATGCTCACCACACCGCCTCCTTAAAAAGGCCGGTCGAGTCCAGGTACTGCTCGGTGTAGGACTTATAGCCCACGCCGTAGCTCTCCAGCAGGTTCAGGTGCTGGAGCGTGGGCAGGGCGCCCTCGTGGCTGAAGCGGTCGGGGTTCCGGAACAGTACCAGGTCGAAGCGCCGCTTGTGGGCAGCGGTGAAGAACTGCGTGAACTGCTCGCGGTTCGCAGTGCCCCCACGCTCCTTCCCGGTGTACTTGTTATATATATACTGTGTAGCCGTGGGCCAGGGCATGGGTGCGCAGGTCGGGCAGTTGGTTATCGACCGACGGGCCTTTGGTCGATACCCGGGCGTAGATTGCTACTCTCAGCCTGCTTCTGCCGCTGCATCAATTGCCTGTATAATTGGGGATAAGGCTTCTAATACAACCTTAGTCAGAGCTAATAAGCAGTGAAGAGTTGTAGGTACCCCTCCTAAACTGAATATTTTATCAATTGCCAGAAGGTCGACTTGCTCTGGATTCTTATTTTTAGGCTGGCCGAGATGCACTCCACCGTTCACATGCGCAACCATAAGAATTATTTCTCGCACTGTTATTACCCTTTCTTGAGTAGCGATGCAAGGCGTTCGAAAAAACTGGTTTAAATCGACTGAAATCAGCCGGTGATTTAATCGTGGATTAGGCGCTAGTTGAACATATTCAAAGACATAATCCTCGTTACACTTCCCAAAATCCGGAAAATTAATTATTGAAAACAACAGCTTAACATTATACCTTTTAGCTATTGCCGGCGCAATGCCACCCCCATCCAAAAACATCTGGCGCAGTAAAGAGGAGGCCCTAATCATATCATAGGGGTCAAACCTCTCAACCCGCTCCTGTAGCTCTTGATAACCGTTATACAATAAGTATTCGTCTAGGGGAAGCGGCTCCATTTTCATGTAAATTAAGAGAATGTTATACTTGCAGTAAAGCTACCAATAAGCATCCACAAAACGGAGCTTATCGGGGGCTGTATAAAATGTGCCGCTAAACAGTCTATGAGAGCTTTTTTCACCCTGCTTTTTTGCCTGTGCATTGGCTTGGGCCACGCGCAGCAATTGCTGGCCCCCTTGCCCGTCAACACTACCACAGGGCTTGTTACCTACATGGCCGTAGTACCTACGCCAGGCGTGATTCAGAGCAGCTTAGTAGCGCGGGCTAAAGTATGGGCGCACCGGGTAAGTACAGCTAACAAACCCCCACTTGTTGTGAGCGAGCTAGGCACCGATGTGCTATTTGTGGCTGGTAGCCAAGCGATAAACGCTTCGTATGATGTCCCGCCTCGGACCCTCTACTTCCTGGCTCAGGTATCCATGCGCGAGGGCCGCTATCAATACCGATTCGACGAGCTAACCCTGGAAATGATTAGTCCGGTTGGCGTGCCCTATTACCAATCAGTCGAAGCTGCTTTCCTGCAGCAATCACCCCCGAAGGCTACCGGCAACTCCGCTGCTACCCGCCTGCGCAAGGCCTTTGACGAGGCCTTGGCGCAAGCTGGCGCCAGGCTGCATAACACCCTCACTACGCCGCTGGCGCCCCCCAACGAAGCTGGCTTGGATTGGTAGCGCGCTAGCTTAAGGGACTGCTATGCCACCCCGCCCTAAGCAACCTGACCTATGACAGACGCCCACTACCCTACAGGAAACCCTGCAGGTTATCCTGCAGAATCAGCAAGCCCTCAACAGCCGCATCGAGTCGCTCGCGCACCTAACGGAGCTGGGGTTTCAAACCCTCGATACTACCCTGGAGCTAACCCGCACTGCTACCCCAACTAGCGGACGCTCATGTCGAGGTCGTTTGGGAGGAAGCGCGCCTTAGTAAGCAGGTGCTGCTGAACGAGGTGCTACCCCAACTCGCCACTCCTGGCACTGATACCCCTACAACTCCCACCCCGCTCGCCCCCGCATCCGGGTCGACCATTCCTTCATGGGCCGGTTTAACACTGATTTAGCAAAACCGCACTAAGTACTTGAGCAGTGGACCAATTATTGGCCCCGGCGCTGGGTACCAGGAAGCATTAAGTGCAACCCAAGGCGCGGGCCACGGTGAGCGTGTACCTGAGCCGGCGGGCGGCCGAAACCCTGGGCCGCCAGGCCACACCCGAGCGGCAGCATGACGGGGCCCGGCTGCTGCCGGTGTTGGCCAATCAGTTTATGAGCCGCTACCTCAAAAAATAACGCGGCTGACGGGGCTGAACCGGCCGGTGGAAGTGGTGAGCACGGAGGGCGGACCTGCAGCAACGCGGCCTTTCCATAGTAGCCCCGACCTGATGCACGTACTTTGCCTGCTCTTGCTGCCCGCTGGCAAATTCATTCTGCGGTAGTAGACCACCTCAGGGCCGCAGCGCGCCCACGTGCCGGTACGTGTTGAGGAGCACGCCCGTGGACGTCGCCTGTGAGCTGACGAAGGCAAGCTCGCACGGTTCGGCCTGGTCTGCAAACAAGCGCTTGCCCCGGCCTAGCAAAACCGGGTAGACCAGCAGCACCACCTCCTCGGCCAGCCCCTGCCCGAGCAGCACGGACGTGAGCGTGGAGCTGCCGCAGACGATGAGGTCCGGGCCGTCCGTGGCCTTGAGCGCGCGAATACCGGCGAAAACATCCGCGCCCAGGTCCGCGACCGGGCCCCAGTCGAGGCCGTCGGGCCGGTGGGTGGCAACGTACTTGGTGGCCGCATTCAGGTTATTTGCCATTGGGCTATCCCCGGCCTGCGGCCAGAAGCCGGCCCAGGCATCGTAGGTGCGGCGGCCCAGCAGCAAGTCGAAGCTACTGCCATAGGCCTCAACGACGGCCGCTAGCCCCGCCGGGGTTCGGTAGGGAGTCGTCCAGTTGCCGTGCGCGAAGCCGTCGCCGTTTTCGTGCTGCAGCACGCCATCCAGCGAGACGTGTTCTATGATTCTGATTTTTCTCATGTGGTAAGCAGCTAAATTACTGGCCAGGGCAAGATGGATGGCACCTACTACGGAGGGTCAATTAGGGCCAGCGCTGCCGGCGCGCAACGCTGGCTATCGGCGCTGGCAATGGAAGTACTGCCGGCGCCGAGCAGCTCCCGAGCCTTTTTTCGATATTAGCTCCGGCAAGCCGGACCGGCCGGCGCGCTGGGTTCCGGCGGGCCCGGCCCGGCAGTTTCGTGGCTGTTGGCTGCGTGCTGCTGGTGGTAGCTGAGCAGCCGCAGCAGCGCACGCGCTGCGCCGGGATGCAGCGCTAGCCTTACGCCACTGCTTTTCGGGACGGGCAGCGCCCCCGCAAAGCCCTAGCCCGGCTACCAACCCGCCGTAGCACGACCGGCCCGCTTTAAAAAATGTTTGAATACTATACCAAGCCGTTTCATTCGTGTTTTCCGGCCGGGTAGCGCTACCCGACCTTTATCCAGCAGTTTGAAGCGAGTGTATCGGTCCTGAAATCAGCATTTTGTTCAGCCGGGCAGGGATGCGCAATAGTCCGCAAGCTCGCCAAAATTACCTACTTATCAATTACTTAGCAAATAAACGCCGCTCATCATTTTTCAGAGAAGACAAAATACAGACCGTAGAATTAAATAATGGCGTAAAAATGCCCGTGCTGGGTTTTGGCGTTTTCCAGGTTCCTGACCCCGCCGAGTGCGAAGCCAGCGTCGTCGAAGCCATTAAAGTGGGCTACCAGCTGATTGATACCGCTGCTTCTTATATGAACGAGGAGGCCGTGGGCAAAGCCATTAAGCGCAGCGGCGGGCCCCGCGAGGAGCTGTTTATCACCACCAAGCTGTGGGTGCAGGATGCCAGCTACGCGGGGGCCCGGCAGGCGTTTGAGGCGTCGATGCAGAAGCTCGGGCTCGCCTACCTGGACCTCTACCTCATTCACCAGCCTTTTGGCGATGTGCACGGCGCATGGCGCGCTACGGAGGAGCTTTACCAGGCTGGCCGCATCAGGGCCATCGGCGGCAGCAATTTTGCCCCCGACCGCCTCATGGATTTTTTGGTGCAGCACGAGGTAAAGCCCGCCGTGAACCAGGTAGAAACCCACCCCTTCCACCAGCAGGTAGCCGAGCAGCAGTTTATGGCCGACAACGGCGTGCAGATTGAGGCCTGGGGGCCGTTTGCCTTCGGCAAACGGCCCCCGCGGTGCAGCCCGTAGCGGCCCTGCAAAGCGAGTACTCGCTTTGGTGGCGCGAGCCCGAGCAAAGCGTGCTGCCCACCCTGGCCGAGCCAGGCATTGGCTTCGTGCCGTTTAGCCCGCTGGGCAAGGGGTTTCTGACGGGCAGGATTTACGAAAGCACGCAGTTTGATAAGTCCGACTTTCGCAACACGGTGCCGCGCTTTGCGCCCGAAGCCCGGCAGGCCAACCAGGCGCTGGTCGACCTGCTAGGCCACATCGCCGCCGCCAAGCAGGCCAGCACAGCATCGAGCAGGCGCTCAGTCAGGTAGAAATTCAGGGCACCCGCTACTCTGCCCAGGCGCAGCAAATGATTAACCGCTAGGCCAATAAGCAGCTCGGCGTTAGTGTTGCGGCGGCTGATTGGCGCTGCCAGTCAATTTAAGCGGCCGGGCCAGGTGCGAGAACGTGAGCGAGCCCAGCTTCCACTCGCCGTCCTCTTTGAGGTACACCTCCGTCACCATGAAGGGATTAACAGCTTCCTTGCCGCCGACCATGGCCACCAGGTCAATGTCATTCAGCAGGATGGCGGTGTTGCCAAAGGTGTTCACGGCCGCCGAATACACTTCGGCTTTCTTGTACCAAATCATCCCACCCTTGATGATGCCCAGCTCCTGGTCTTTTCCCCAGCTGCCGCCCATGTGCACGAAGACGCAGCTCTGCTTAAAAAGCCCGTTTAAGGCGTCGACGTTTTTGTCGGCCATCCAGGTCCATTTGGTTTTCGAGAGGGCCAGGAGTTCCTGCTCCTCTTGGGTGAAGGCGGCGCCGGCAGCACCGGGTAGCTTGGCCTGCGCATGGGCCGGCGGCAGGCCGGTAAGAAGCAGGCCCAAGGCCAGAAATAGCGTTTTCATGCGGTGGGGTGGGTTGCGTGGCTATTGGTGAGGCAGTGGAGAACGGGGCAAAAGGCGCGCACTGAAGCCGGCGAATCTTCCCTCCCCCTTGTCCCCATTGACTAGGGCAAGTACTCTGGTCAGCGGCCGGGGCCCGGGCCCGCTGCGGTTCATCCTGGCATCGCTCGCAGCCGGCAGGCCGGGCTAGGCAATAGTTTTGTCACGGGGCGCTTGGTGGTGTTGCCCCACAAAGGTCAGGCAACGCTACGAGGCCGGAAAATGCTAATCAAACGAATCAGTATACAATTCAAATAGTTTGGGAGCACAAAGGCTTGCGGCTCCCAAACACGCTCTAAGTCAGCCGGTACCAGGCCGGCCGTGAGGAGTAGCGCGCATAGCCGCCCGAAAGGCGCGCCAGCACGCAAGCCCTTAGGAAGCGGCCAGAGGCGCTACGCCAACTCTGGCTGCCCGGCCGGGGCAAAGGCGGGGCTACCGGCATCTTTTGGCGCCGGGGCTAGCTTTGCGGCTCTTTCTTATCTGCTTCTTATGAACATCTTCTCCGTGGCACCCCGGCGCGCCGCGCTGCTGCTAGGCCTGGCCTGGGGCAGCACCCTGGCGGCCGCGCCTACTGCTACTGCCCAAACCTTTGCCAAAGGTGCCGACGTAGGCTGGCTCCAGCAAATGGAGGCCACCGGCTACACGTTCTACAACGAGCAGGGAGTGGCCCAGGACTGCCTCACGATTCTGAAAGCCCAGGGCATCAACGCGATACGGCTGCGGGTATTCGTCAATCCTTCTGCTGACAAGGCCAGTGGGCATTGCAGCCCCGCCGAAGTAGCGGCCATGGCCAAGCGCGCCGCCGACCGCGGCTTCCGGGTGATGATAGACTTCCACTACAGCGATACCTGGGCCGACCCGGGCAAGCAGGCCAAGCCCGCCGCCTGGGCCGGCCACTCCTTCGCGCAGCTGCTTACCGATGTGTACGACCACACTTTCAGCACCATGCAGCTGCTGAAGGCCGCCGGCGTGACGCCCGAATGGGTGCAGGTGGGCAATGAAATACCGGGCGGTATGCTCTGGCCCGAGGGCAGCACCAAAAACTTTCCGCAGCTAGCCCAGCTCATCAGCAAAGGCTACGCGGCGGTGAAGGCCGTGAGCCCCACCACCAAGGTGATTGTGCACCTCGACCGGGGCAACGATAACGCGCTGTACCGCAATTTCTTCGACCAGCTTACGGCCAACGGTGGCAAGTTCGACGTCATCGGCATGTCGTATTATCCCTACTGGCTCAAGCAGGACTACACGGCTTCCATAGCCAACCTGCGCGCCAACCTGGCCGATATGGTGCAGCGCTACCCCGGCAAGGAAGTGGTGGTGGCCGAAGTCGGCAACGATTATACCCAGGTGCAAAACACTTACGACATGCTCGTAGCCACCCAGCAGGCCGTGCGGGCCGTGCCTCAGGGCAAGGGCCTGGGCGTGTTTTACTGGGAGCCCGAAGGTGCCAAAAGCTGGAGCGGCTATCAGCTCAGCGCCTGGGCCGACGATGGCAAGCCCTCGCCGGCCCTAAAGGCCTTTCTGGATGCGGCCCCGCCCAAGCCCACCCCGGCCGCGCCCACCAAACCAGCTAAAAAGAAGTAACCAACTAGGCCGGTTGCCTACCAAAAGGAGGCCTTAGCGGAGCCTGGCGGGCTAGCCCGCCAGGCTCCGCTAAGGCCTCCTTTTTTTACTTGCTACTCCAGCCTTCAGCTCACTGGCCGCTTACCGGCGGCGGTGCGCTGGGCGAGGTAATGCCGCAGCTCGGCTGCGCTGCCGGTTTTTAAGTTGCTGAGTGGCAGCACCAGGCTCCGCTTTCCGTAGTACACCACCAGGATTTCTTCAACCCGCAGGGCCTGCCAGATGGCTACCATACCTAGCACCGTCGGAATGAGGGGCGTGGCCACGGCCCGCACGTCGACACGGCCCTCCGGCCTGGGCGAGGTCAGGAAGAGGTAGAGGCTGACGGCCGTCCAGAGGCCCACGCCCAGGCAGGCCAGCCCGAAGGCCAGCAGCAGCCACCAGTTTTGCACCGACCGGCCGCGCGTCACCTCCACCCTACTCATGGCGGCATACGGAATGTGTGCGAACGCAAACCGGCTGCGCAGCCGGTGCAGGCCGGTTTCATCCAGCCCAAATTCGGGCGTGACAAAGGCGTAAGCAGCCATTTATTTTACAACCGGCTTGAAGCTGATGGCCGCGCCGCCGCCCGCCGCCAGCTTCAGCACGAGGGCCGACTTGCTGGTAACGACTTGCTTGGTAATCTGATAGCTGGCGGGGTTCTTCTGCCAGTCGGCGCCTTTGCCGTCGGCGTAGATGGTGGCTTCGTAGCGCTGGCCGGGCGTGAGGAAATCGAGCTTAATGGGCTGGGTGCGGGCGTTTTCATCGGTGATGCTGCCCAGGTACCACTCGTCTTTGCCCTTGGCCTTGCGCACGGTGGTGAGATAGTCGCCGGGCTCGGCGGCCAGAATGCGCGTGTCATCCCAATCCACGGGCACGTCTTCGATGAACTTGAAGGCGTCGAGGTGCTGGTTGTAGTTTTCGGGCAGGTCAGCGGCCATTTGCAGGGGCGAGTACAGGGTCACGTACAGGGCCAGCTGCTTGGCTAGGGTGGTGTGCACGCGGCGCTGGCCGGTGGGCTCGTAGTTGGTGAGCTTGAAGATGCCGGGCGTGTAGTCCATGGGCCCGCCCATGAAGCGGGTGAAGGGCAGAATCGTCTCGTGCTCGGGCGGGTTGCCCTCGCTGAAGGCGTTGAACTCGTTGCCGCGGGCGGCTTCGCAGGCCAGCCAGTTGGGGTAGGTGCGGTGCAGCCCAGTGGGGCGCACCGATTCGTGCATATCGACCATAATGCGGCTGGCGGCCGTTTTTTGGGCGGTACGCACGTAGTGGTTCACCATCCACTGGCCGTCGTGGTGCTCGCCCCTGGGGATGATTTTGCCCACGTAGCCGGTTTTCACCGAGGTGTAGCCGTGGTCGTTCATAAACTTGTAGGCATCCTCCTGGCGGCGCTCGTAGTTGGTGACCGAGCCGCTGGTTTCGTGGTGCATAATGATGTTGACGCCCTTCCCAGCGGCGTAATTGCGCAGCTCATCCACCGCAAAGTCGGGGTAGGGCGTCACGAAGTCGAACACCTCTTCCTTCCAGTTGCCGACCCAGTCTTCCCAGCCCACGTTCCAGCCCTCGACCAGCACGCCGGGGATGTGGTGCGCGGCGGCAAAGTCGATGTAGCGCTTCACGTTGGCCGTGTTGGCACCGTGGCGGCCGTTGGGTTTGAGCTTGTTCCAGTCGGTGCCAGCCAGCTTGATGTTGGTGGTGTCGGCGTAGTTCCAGGTGGCTTTGCCGGTTTGCATCTCCCACCACACGCCCACGAATTTCTGAGGCTTAATCCAGCCCGTGTCGGCGATTTTGCTGGGCTCGTTGAGGTTGAGAATGAGCTTGCTGGCTAGCACGGCGGGCGCGTTGTCGGCCACTACTACCGTGCGCCAGGGCGTGTGCTCGGGCGCTTGCAGGTAGGCGAGGTTGCCCACGGCGTCGGGCACGAGCTGGCTGGCCAGGCCGAAGGTTTTGGTATCCACGTTCAGCATCATGGCCGGGTAATTGACCAGCGCCGCCTCGTGGATATTGACGTACAGCCCGTTATCGGCCTTGAGCATGAGCGGCGTTTGCACCCGCGTGGGCGCGGCCGGCAGCTCGATGGGCTTGATGGGCGTGGTGTTCACGGCGCTCAGCCGCGAGGTGGTGTAGGCGTACTCGTTCGAGTCGTAGTCGCCCGGAATCCAGAACGCCTGGTGGTCGGCGGGCAGGTTGAACTCGGTGCGCTCGCCGCTCACCACGAAGTAGGTGAAGCCCGGCTGCGCCGCCCACTCGTAGCGGAAGCCCAGCCCGTCGTCGAACACCCGGAAGCGCAGCACCATCTGGCGCCGGGGCGCGGTGGCCTGCTGCACCGTCACGGCTAGCTCGCGGTAGTGGTTGCGAATGGTCTTGGTTTCGCCCCACACCGGCGTCCAGGTATCGTCGTGCTGGCTGCTGTCGATGCGCGTCACCGTCAGGCCCTGCTCAAAGCCGGACTGGCCCTTCACCAGCACCCCTAGCCGGCTGGGTTTCAGCACCGGCTTGGCGCCGTAGCTCAGCTGGTAGGTGGGCTCGCCGGCCGCGCTCAGGCTGAAGCGCAGAGCGAGCTTGCCCGAGGGCGAGTGGATGGTTTGGGCGTGGGTAGCGGAAACGCTGAGAGTAGCTAATAGCAGGAATGCCCATTTAGCTCCGCTAATTACCGAATTATTCAAATTGAATTCTTTTAAATTGGAGTTCTGAATTTACAAAGTTGCTTGCAACACTAGAAACCTGCGTTTTAGTTATTGAAAAACAAAATGTTGACCATTTTATACGGTCCCATTTAAAAAGACTATGTAACAAAAATTCGAAATTATAATTTGGGCTTTGCAAGTCGATGTTGTAACAGAAAACATATTTTGCATTGCGAATTTTTTTATCAATATAGTATAGTTTAACGTATTCTCTTTCTTCATCTGTAAGAGCATGCCTATCATTATTATGTTCATCTCGGAAAAATAGTCTTAATCTATAAAAGTCGACTTTTCCACATAATTCTTCAAAGCGTTTTTTACCCAAAAAGTACTCATTCAGGTCAATCTCTACTAACTCTAGCTCATCAGTCAGGATTTTTAATTCTGTTGACGTATGCTCTATTCTATCTTGTTCAGCCTTTCTCAAGTCTTCTTCGTGCTCTGAAATAAACTGACTTGCTTCTAAATCATTATATCGTCTTCTCAATTCAATTATTTTTTCTCCCACCCAATTTGAAGAGGTCTGAAGCTTCGCTATTTCTCTAGCTCTTGCTGACTTAAGTTTGAATTCTATTTCACTAAATTCTTTAAATACAATTTCTTTAATAAAGTGAAGTTTCTCTTTGTTAATATCAAAAAAAACCAAAGAACTTACCTCTCCTACTGTTGAAGATTGAGTTAATTTTTTCAGCTGCTGCTTAATAACGGATACCACTATTTGCTGTTCCATAGTATTTAGAGCTAAGTGTATTGTACTCAATTCCCCACCGGCAACGTAATCGTCACTTCCGTGAACTGGCCTTCCTCGCTGGCTAGGGTAAAAGTACCGCCGTGGCCCTTGGTGATGCTGTCGTAGCTGAGCGAGAGGCCCAGGCCGGTGCCCTCGCCGGTGGGCTTGGTGGTGAAGAAGGGGTTGAATATCTTTTGCTTAAGTGCCTCGGGCACGCCGCTGCCATTGTCGCGAATTTTAATGTTGACCTGGCTAGCCGTGCGCTCAGTGCGCACCTGAACCTCGGGCTGGTAGCCGGGGCCGGCCGTGCGCTGGCGCTGGTGCACGGCGTAAAAGGCGTTGCTGAGCACATTGAGCAGCACCCGGCTGATATCCTGGGGAACGACGGGCACGGCGGGCAACCCCGGCGCAAAGTAGGTGGTGAGACGCGCATCGAAGCCCTTGTCTTTGGCGCGGGCGCCGTGGTAGGCTAGCTGGAGGTACTCCTGGGTGAGGGCGTTGAGGTCGGTGGGCTGGCGCTCGCCGGTGCTGGCGCGGCTGTGGGCCAGCATGCCCTTCACAATGGACGAGGCGCGCTGGCCGTGCTGGCTGATTTTCTGGAGGTTGGCCTGCACATCGGCCAGCAGCTCGCGCTCCAGCTCGGGGTCGCGGGTGGGGCGGGCAGCTTCTTCGGCCAGCTCGGCCAGCAGCTCGGTGCTCACTTCGGAGAAATTGGTGACGAAGTTGAGCGGGTTTTGAATCTCGTGGGCGATGCCGGCCGTGAGTTCGCCCAGCGAGGCCATTTTCTCGGCCTGCACGAGCTGGGTTTGGGCAGTTTTGAGGTCGGCCAGGGCTTGCTGCACGGCTTCCTTTTGCGCGTTGAGCTGCTGGTTGGCGCGCTGCTTGGCGCGGTTGCTGCGGATGAGCACCACGGCTAGCCCCACCAGGAGCGCAAAGCTGATGGCCAGCTTCGTTACCGCCTGCCGCTGGCGCTGCGCTTCCTGCTCGCTCAGCAGGCGGGCCTGGGTAAGGCGCTGAATCTGGGCTTCTTTGCGGAGCAGGTTTTGGCGGTAGGCCAGCGTGGCGAGCCGGTTGGCGGTGGCGGCGGCAGTGAGGCTGTCCTTGTAAGCCGTGTACTGGCGGAAGTAGTCCAGCGCCTTGGCGTAGTTGCCCTGTTGGGCGGCGGCGGTGCTCAGGGCCTGGCTACGGTCGCGGGCCTGGCGGCTGGCCGCGAGGCGCCGCGCCACCTGCGGCGAGCTGCTTTTGGCCGCTAGCAGGGTATCGAGCCACTTATCGGTTGGGATAACCTGGGCCAGCTGGGCACGCAGGTATTGCTGGAAGGCTGAAGTGCCGGGCTGGGGTACTGCCTCCTGCCTTGGGGTGGGCGCCGGCGGCACAGCGCGGCCCAGGCGCCGGCCAGCGCCGGTAGCTGGCCCGTTCGGCACTACCGGATTGATTCCCAATTCCCTGAGCACTTCCAAGCCTTCTTGCGAAGGAATTTCGGGCGGCGTGGGCCGGTTGCGGCGCATCGCCGCCCCTAGCTCCTTCACCAGGGGGTCGTAGGCCCGGAGGGTGGCGGGCGCCACGCGCGCCAGCCGCCGCTGCACCGCCCCCACTTCATTCAGGGCCCAGCCCTCTTCGCTAAGCTCGGTGAGCTGGCCGGCCAGCTGCGTGGCCTCTTGCAGCAGCGGCGTGGCCTGCCCGGGCTGCTGGGCTTGCAGCCGCAGGCTGGCCAGCCGGCTCAGGGCCACTATCTGGCCGGGCACGTAGCCCAGCTGCCGCGCCTGGGCTAGCAGCGAATCGGCCACTGGCACCTCGCTAATGGGTTGGCGCAGAGCGGCTTTGAGGCGAGCCACCGCGGGCGCCTGCGCCCACAGCGCAGGGGCAGCCAGGCAAAGCATAGCTAGCAAAAACAGGCTGGCAAACTGGCGGCGCAAATGCATGACCAAGCAGAAAAGAACGAGACGCAAAGGTGCAGCTTTTCGGCTGCTATCTCGACTACCGCCCCGCGGCTGGTTCGTTACGCCCGGCACTGTATTTTACTGGCGCCGGGGCCGGGCGCGAGTAGTTATTTGCTTCTTGGGGCGTGGGCAGCACTCCCGCTTTCGGGCTCTTTTCATCCGGCGTTCGCTGGGCGTGGCCTCCCCGCCAAACGACCCCAGCGGTGCGGTAGAGCTACGGCGAGCGGCTGGGCAGAGTAGCCCCGTTTTCCCCCAGTTATTGCATTCGCCCTCAGAACTGCAACGCCCGCCCCTGCTCGGGAAAAACCAACCGCAGCCCCAGCGTATTACCGGCCGCCAGCTGCTCTTTGATAAGTGCCTCGTTGCCAGGCGTGGGCTTGAGGTGGGTAATCACAACCGGCAGTCCACGCACCGCCGCCGGGCCCGCAAGCTGCGCCAGCACCCCTAGCTCGCGCAGCAGCAGCGCCGGCGTGAGGTGGCCGAACAGCTGCGCGGTGGGTTGCGCATTGGGATAAGAAGCCTCGATGAAAATGGCCTTTACCTGGTGGGCCTGCACCAGGGGCCACACGGCTAGCCAGAGGCTGTGCAGGCAACGCGAATGCTCTACTTCATCGGCGCCAGTGTCGCCCAGGTACAACAGGTAGCTAGCCCCGCTGCGTACCAAAAAAGCCGTGCTCTGCATGTTGCTGCCGTGGCTGAGTGGAAAAGCCCGCACGCTGAGCGACGTATTTTCGAGGGCCGTTTCCTGGCCGGGCGCCAGGGGCCGCAGCTGGTACTTGCCCAGCGCGGGCGGCGGGCCGCCGTTGCCGAAGTTGGGCCAGGCGCGCCAGTTGAAATAATCCTGCTGCACGGTGGCCAGGCAACTGGCTAGCCCATAAATTGGCTTGGCGGCATCATCGGGAGCATTGAGCAGCAGGCCCGCCACGTGGTCGAGGTGCGGGTGCGACAGGCAGTAGCCCTTGATGCGCTGCCGCAGTACCTCCTCAACCGGCGTAGCAAAAACGTGGCTCGCCACGGCCTTTTCCGCACCCGGCCGCAGGCTGCCCGCGTCGAGGCAGATGTAATCGGGGCGGCCCGCCGCGGCCACCAGGTAGGCCGAGAGGTTGCCTTCGGCCAGGCCGCCCTTCACCCCCAGCGGCACCACGCTAAAGGTGGGGCTGGCCGGCTGCGCCCCCGCGGGCCAGGCCAGCAGCCAGCTGGCTAGCACCCACCACTTTCGCATTGCCCGGGCCACGGCGGCGCTAGCTGAAGTTGTAGGGATACCCGATTTCCTGCAAGTCGGCGGCGAGCATGGTCCAGTCGGTGGTTTCTTCATTGATGGCCAGCACCTTTTCCTTGGTCAGCGGCTCGTGGTGGTACACGGCCGCTACGGCCTCGGGCGTAAGCAGAGCGCGGTCCGTATCATCGAGGTAATATTCGTTGGCCCACTCGGCATAGGTAGCGGGCTGGTTATCAAAAATCTCCAGCAGCTCCTCCGAGCCATCGTCCTCGTTCTCCACCACGCCGTGCTGCCAGCCGTGGGCCGGCGTGTACCACAGGCAAAACGTGGTGCCGATGGAGGCCACCGGCTCGCCAAACATAAAGTCGTCGAAGGCCGCGGGCAGGCCGCGCGTCACCTGCCTGAGGTCGGGCTGGTCGTATTCGTGCAGAAAGCCGTTGATGACACAGCCTTCGGGCCGAAATAAAATCAGCATCTGGTCGCCCTCGCCGTCGCGCATTTCGAGCACCTGCTCCTGCTCACTCCACTCCGGGTTGTACGAGTAGTAGCGGTACTCCCAGTCGGGCGAATTAATGGCGTCGAGCGCGGCCAGCGCTTTGCCGAGGCGCTGCAAGTCGGCCGCTGCGGGCAGGTTGGGGTGCAAAGTTGAAATCATACTGGGCAAGAATACGGCGCCAACCGAGTGGCGGGCCCCGTACATACGCAAGCCGCTGGCCAGGGGCCAGCGGCTTGCATTGTTAAATTGACTAACGGGCCTAGCGGCGCAGCACGGGCAGGTCTTCGAGCTGGGCGTAGCTCAGCTTCCAGGTGCCATCGGCAGCGGGCTTCCACAGCAGCAAAAAGTTGCCCTGACCCACGCCGGCCGGCTGGCCGCTGGCCGGCAGCACATCCACCGAAAACGTACCGGCCTCGTAGGCCAGCTTGTCGGTGCTGGTGGCGCTCACCACGCTGGTGCGCAGGTTGCTGATGCTGCCTTGGGTGGCGCGCACCCATTTATCGCTCACCTCGGCCTTGCCGCTGAAGTGGGCATTGCCCTGCAAAAACTGCACATCGTCGGCGAGGTAGCTGAGGGTTTTTTCGAGGTCCTTGTTGTTCCAGGCAGTGAGAAACTGCCGGTCGAGGTCGGCGGCACTAGTGGCGCTAGCCGCCGCCGAGTCGGCTGATTTGCTGCACGCCGCCAGCAGCGGCAGGGCACCTAGCAACACAAGGCGGGCCAGGGAAGTACGCATGATAATCAGGTGTTTGAGAGAAAGAACGGAGAAAGAAACCAAAAGCCCAGGCCGGGCGGCCTGGGCTTTTGCGCAGCCGCTGGGTGCGGCGGCTACCAGCTACGCTGGCGATACGTGGTTCCCGCGTAGGGGTTAGAGGGGTCGGCCGGGGCGGGGTTGGGCAAGTAGGCCGAGGCCGTAGCCATAGCCGGGTAGCCCGGCATTACCGAGGCGGCCGTGAGGGCGGTGGCGCCGGCGGCAACCGCCGTAGTAGCCGAGGGCGTGTAGCCCCGCACCACTGTTTCGCGGGTAGTAACGGTGGTGGGGCGGCTAGCCAGGTAGGCGCGGCGGTTGGCCGCGGCGCGGTAAGCTTCCTGCCGCTCTACGGCCGCAATAGCGGCGGCCCGCTTTTTCTGGCGATTGTCGATGTGCTTACCCACAGCGTAGCCAGCGCCGGCACCGGCCAGGCCCCCGATGAGGCCGCCTACTTTGCGGTTGCGCTTATTGATAACGGCGCCCAAAATGGCCCCGCCACCAGCGCCGATAACGGCGCCTTTGGCCTGCGGGCTAAAGCGGCGCTGCGCCTGCACAGTGAACGTGCTACCCAGAATGGCCGCTAATAGGAAAAGACTGAAGAAAACGCGAAGATTTTTCATGGCGAAAGAAAGCTAAAATCAACTGGATGCCTGGCCAGTAAACAAGCACCGTGCCGTAACGACCAAGTACCGGCCTTAGTTACGCCCGGTGGGTGGGCTGGCCGGCAAGCTTTGGGCGTAAAAACCCGGGCAGCGGTGGTGGGTACCTACGGGCTTTCAGCGCGTTTTGGATGCGCTGGCCAGGCCGCCCCGGGCCTTTTGCCGGGCACAGCAACCAGCCCGCCGGCCCTGGCCTCCACAAAATTTCGGCTTTTTCACCCAAAATCGCTTCTTCTCATTGTCCAATTTCGTCGAGCGGCCGCCAGGGGCTGGCACATGGGCCTATCGTTTGGGCCTGACCGCTTATTCCGGGTTCAGCCAAAAATCATGTCGTACTGCATTTAAACTCATATTAATGGAAACTATTGCAGGAAGAAGGTGTAAATCAAGCTACTCATCGCATTCAATACTTCATTTAAAATTCATAAAGTGAAAGTTTGGCGATATAAAATGTTTCTCTATCTTGCGCCGCCTTCGGGCAATTTTACACTCTCTCTTTTTACCAAACCAACGTTCTATGTTCCACAAGTACCACGCAGTGGCCTGGCTTGCCATGTCCGCCGCAACCCTCCCTCACCTGGCTAGCGCGCAAGATGGCCGCGTTGCCAAGAAAGAACTTGGCCGCGACGGCCAGCCCACCCTCATCCAGTTTACGCCGGCCGGCCGCGCCGCCTCCCGCGCCGCCGATGGCGAGTTGGTATTGCGCCAGCAGCTGGCGCTAGGCACCAACGACCAGCTGAAGCCCGCCCGCACCGAAACTGACCAGCTCGGCTTCAGCCACCAGAAGTTCGAGCAGTTTTACAAAGGCGTGAAGGTGGAGCACGCCACGTACACGGCCCACTCGCGCGGCGGCCAGATTGAGACGCTGAGCGGCGACTTCGAAAAGATAGAAGTGGCCAACGTGACGCCCTCGCTGAGCGCCGACGCGGCCCTGGCCCGGGCGATGGCCTTTGTAGGCGCCAAAAAATACATGTGGCAGGATGCCCGCGAGGAAGCCGGCCTAAAGGTGATGGAAAGCGACCCCGCCGCCACCTACAAGCCGCAGGGCGAGCTGGTGCTGGTGCGCGACGCCCGCCAGAATGCCGAAACCGGCCCCCTGGTGCTGGCCTGGAAACTTAACGTGTATGCCGAGCAGCCGGTGAGCCGCGCCTACATCTACGTAGATGCCCACTCGGGCGAAATTGTGCTCAAGGATGACATCATCAAGCACAGCACGCGCAGCACCAAGGGCACCCATAATACTACGGCTACGGCCGCCACGGCCACTTTTGCCACCGCCTACAGCGGCAACCGCTCGCTGGCCGATGAAACTGCTACCGGCGGCTACCACCTGCGCGAGTACACCCGCGGCCTGGGCATCGAAACCTACAACTGCAAGAAGGGCAGCAGCTACACGTCGGCCACCGACTTCATTGATGCCGACAACAGCTGGACGGAGTACAACAACGCCAACTACGACAACGTGGCCGGCGATGCGCACTTCGGCGCGCAAAGCACCTATGATTATTGGAAGGGCGTTTTTGGGCGCAACAGCTACGACAACGCGGGCGCTAAAATCAAGAGCTACGTGCACTTCGACGACACGCCCGGCGACGGCGTGGGCTACGAAAATGCCTACTGGAACGGCTCGGTAATGACTTACGGCGACGGCGCCAGCACCTTCAAGCCCCTGACGGCCCTCGACGTGTGCGGCCACGAAATCGGCCACGCGGTGTGCGAAAAAACCGCCAACCTGACGTATTCCAACGAGTCGGGCGCCATGAACGAGGGCCTCTCCGACATCTGGGGGGCTAGCGTGGAGAAGTACACGGTGGATAAATATACCCTCACCGGCAAGTCGACCTACCTCATTGGCGAGGAAATCATGAAGGCCGGCGGCGCCCTGCGCTCGATGAGCAGCCCCGGCACTTACGGCCAGCCGGCTTACTACAAAGGCACCAACTGGTATACCGGCACCGCCGACAACGGCGGCGTGCACACCAACTCAGGCGTGCTCAACTACTGGTACTACCTCATCAGCGCCGGCAAAAGCGGCACCAACGAGAAGGGCGCAGCCTTCGCCGTGACGGGCATTGGCCTCACCGACGCTGCCAAAATCACTTTCCGCATGGAAAGCGTGTACATGACGGCCAGCTCGACCTACGCCAACGCCCGTACCTACTCCATTCAGGCGGCTACCGACCTGTTTGGCGCTACCTCGACCCAGACGCAGTCGGTAACCAACGCCTGGGCAGCCGTGGGCATCGGCGCGGCTTACAGCGGCGGCGGCACCACTACTCCGCCGGCTACCGTTACGTACTGCACCAGCAAGGGCAGCAGCGTGGCGTATGAGTACATTGACCTGGTGCAGCTTGGCAGCATCAACCGCAGCAGCGGCGCCGATGGTGGCTATTACGATGGCACGGCCCTGAGCACCAGCGTAGCGGCCGGCTCGAGCCAGACCATGACCCTGAGCGCTGGCTTCACCGGCTCGGCCTACACCGAGTACTGGGGCATTTACGTGGACTGGAACCAGAACGGGACCTTCGAGAGCGCCGAGCGCATGGACTATGGCTCGGTAGCCGCCACTGCCGGCAACGTCACCAGCACCTGGACGGTACCCACCACCGCCAAAAACGGCACAACCCGCCTGCGCGTGGTAATGAGCGACAACTCGGCCACCACCGCCTGCGGCAGCTACAGCTACGGCGAAACCGAGGACTACAGCATCAGCGTGACGGGCGGCACCATTGCGGCCCCGGCCGTAGCCTCGCTGGCCGGCCCGGCCACGGCCAGCCTCAGCGCCGATGCCGTGCTGAGCCTCTACCCCAACCCGGCGCTTACCACGCTCACGCTGTCGCTTAGCTCGAATGCCACCCTCACTAAGGTGGAAGTACTCGACGCCCGCGGCGCGGCCGTATCGGCCGCCCGCTACCAGGGCAATGGCCAGCTCGACGTGTCGGGCCTGGCCGGCGGCCTCTACCTGCTGCGCGCCAGCGACGGCCAGCACACCTTCGTGCAGCGCTTCGTGAAGCAATAAGCACGGCTAGCGTCTGTTTATCAACCAAAAAGCCCGGCCGATTGGCCGGGCTTTTTTGCGTATGCTGCCCTAGCCGGCCAGCTGCACAATTCCGTTATTGGGCCACACCGGCCAGCCAGGCTTCGGCTTCCTGAATGGTATCGAAGCGCTTGAACGTAAAATCGCTGGGCGCCGCGCTCACCACCGACTGGGTAGAGAGGCGGTGCAGGGGGTTGGCCCCCTCCACAATGGCGCAGTGCCGGGTGCGGGCCAGCGACTGCGCACGCGGTATCCAATTGGTAGTGAGCCACTGCTGGGCCTCAACCGGCAGGGGCGCCCGCTGCCCGTGCTCGGACAAAATGCGGTGGCTGCCCGTGCTGATGAGCAGGGCCAGCACCTGCTCGTAGTAGGCCTGAATAGCGGCGAGCGACAGGCGGCCGGGTGCCCAGGCCAGGCGCACGTAGCCGGCGGCATTATAATAGAGCCGGCCGGCGGCACTTTCGAAGTAGAGTTTTTCCAATGCGCGGGATGTCATATATACCCAGTGAGAATAAGCGAACCTACAAAGCTACAGTGCCCGCGTCGCGTCGCCCGCCCGGCCGGGCAATTGCGCCAGAAATTACCGGCCGGCCCATCCGGCCAGGCGGCGCGAGCGTGGGCCAGCAGGGGCCAGCGGGCAGAAACGCGAGCCGGGCCGGTTGGGCCCATCCCAACCTCAGCGGCGGGCGCTGCCTGCGGGCGGCCTTGCACCAGAGCAAGCGGCGCGGGCCGTGCCAGGGCCGCCAGTGGGCTAGCTCGATAGCAGAAGAGTAGGTGTGTCTTGGCCAGCCTATTCTACTGACCCGCCGTATACCAATTAGTTAGCTTTTCACCTACGCCCTTTTTTGTATGCGACATTCCTTTTCCGGCCGCGCCCTAGCGGCCCTTATGCTCGGCGGCCTGCTGCTGGGCAGCTGCGGCGGCAACGGCACCGACACTTCTACCAACACCCCTAGCAGCACCCTGGGCACCGACTCGGCGGCGAGCAAAGTAGGCGGCATGCCCGACTCGACGGGCTCGGGCGGCACAATGGGCGCCCCGGCCAGCGGCACCATGAACGGCAGCAGCCCCGGCACCTCCACCACGGGCGGCACCATGAGCGGCAGCCCCACGGGTACCACCGGCACCCCCACCACGGGCGGCACCGGCGCCAGCGGCACCACCAACGGCACCGGCGCCAACTAGCGCTCTGGCACTCAAGGCAGTAAGGAACGAGCCGGCCGGCTCGTTTTTTTGGCGCCCGGCTTTGGCGGCGCCCAGCCGGCTGCGCTGGGTGGGGCCGTGGCAGCGCCGGGCGTGCCCATGTAGCCAGAGCCGCCGCTGGCCCGGCGCCAAGGCCTACACCAGGAGCCTGCTGGCTTCTGATAAATGCGAGCAGCTAGCTACGTGGCTCGCCCCGGGGTTCACACTAGGCGCCTGCTAGCTTCTGGAGGCATTGCGAAGGCATTGCGCACCCAATTGAACTGCAAGGCAACTCCTTTATCTCTCGCTATAGGCAGGATAAAATCACTTAATACCCTGAATAACCAGCCAGTTAGCGCACTAAACTATTCAGCTTTTCTGCTTATTTTGCGGGTATGTATCCCGCTTATCCTACCACCGGCGACTTATCTACCGCCGCCTGGCTCAAGCAGTTTGCCAGCCGCCTGCCGGCCTATGCTGCTAAGTATCAGATTGCCGAGGCCGAGGCGGTGGCCCTGCAACGGGCTACCGCCTCTTTCCTGGCGGGCCTGGGCGAGCAGCTGCGCCGCGTCACGCAGGCCATTCGGCTGCTGGCGGG
Organism: Hymenobacter cheonanensis; assembly: GCF_030581075.1. GTDB lineage: Bacteria > Bacteroidota > Bacteroidia > Cytophagales > Hymenobacteraceae > Hymenobacter. The sequence goes on along the minus strand of NZ_JAUQSW010000004.1, from coordinate 272,438 downwards.
CACGCCTTATTGCTGGCCGCCCTCGGCGGTGCCGTGGCAGCCGGGTATGCGGGCGCTGCCCCGGCAGGCCCTGGCGCTGGGCCAGCGCATACTGAGCCACGCCGCCTACGACCCGGCCGATGGCTCGGCCCTGGGCCTCGAATGCTTGCCGGAGCAGCCGGACCGAGTAGCTGGGTTGGCTGGGCTAGCCCACGCGCCGGCTACTTTGTAATCACGAGTTCCACGCGGCGGTTGAGCTTGCGGGTTTCCTCGCGGTCGTTGCCAAACTTAGGGCGCGAGCCGCCGTAGCCGATGGTGGTGATGCGGCTTTCGGCCACGCCCCGGCCCACGAGGTAGCGCTTCACCTCGGCCACGCGCTGCTCGCTGAGTACCTGGTTTTTATCGGCCGGGCCCTGGTTGTCGGTGTGGCCTTCGAGGCGAATTTCCAGGCTCGGGTTTTCCTTCATCGAATTGGCCAGCGTGTTGAGCGTGGCGTAGGACGAGCCGATGAGCTTGGCCTGGCTCTGGGTGAAAATAATGGCCGGCAAATCGAGGCGCGAGCCCACGGTGGCAGGCGTGAGGCGCGGCTCGTAGCGGCGCGACTCGCCGGCCCGCACCGTAAGCGTATCGACGCGGGTGAGCAGGCCGGCCGTGGTCGTCAGGCGGTAGCGCCCGGGGGCTAGCGACATCTGAAAGCCCACTTGGTCGGCCCGCGCCGTGCTGCGGAAGTCGATGGGGCCGCCTATCATGAGGGCCTGCACCTCGGCGCCGCCTTCAAGCGGCTTGTTGGTGCGGGCATCAATTACCCGGCCCGTGAGCAGCGCCCGCGCCTGGCCCAGCGGGTTGGCCGCGGCCGCCGCAGCCGTGGCAATGGCTGCCGAATCGGGGGCGGGCGGCGGGCCGGCGGGCGTGCGGAACAGCTTTTTGGGGGCCGTGTCTTTGGGGCCGGTGCTGGCATAGTAGGCCGTGCCGTCGGGCCCGAGCGCAAAAAAGGCGTCGTAGCCCGGTCCGTTGAAGCGCGGGCCCAGGTTTTCGGGCTGGCTCCACTTGGTGTAGCTGTCGTCGAGGCGCTGGCTCACAAAAATATCGGCCGAGCCGTAGCCTTGGTGGCCGTAGGAGGCGAAGTACAGCGTTTTGCCATCGGCCGTGAGCCAGGGCGCAAACTCGTAGCCCGGCGAGTTGACCACCGCGCCCAGGCTCACGGGCGCCGAGTAGCCGCCGGCGCCATCGGGCCGGCTGATGTACAGGTCGTTGGCTCCCTGCGAGTCTTCGCGCTCCAGGCTCAGCAGCAGCACTTTCTCATCGGCCGACATAAAAAAGTTAGTCGCCGGGCTGCTCGAAGAATAATTGGCAATGCGCAGCGGCGTGGGCCGCCCGCCGCCCGCCAGCGCCACCCGCGACACGCCTTCGTCGCGGAAGCCAGCCGCCTCGTAGGTGCCGCGCAGCAGCAGCGCCGGGCTAGCGGCCGGGCCTACTACGGCCTGCACGGCATTGTTCTGGGGCGTGTTGAGGCCGGCGGGGGTGTCGAGGTGGGTGGGCGCCCCCCAAGTGCGGCCCTTATCAGTACTCTGGCTCAGCCAGATATCGCCGCTTTCGGCGGCGCCCTCCACGTTGCCGGCAAAACGCGTGCGGGTGAAGTACAGGCGCTCGCCATCGGGGGCCGGCACCGGCTGCAGCTCGCTGCCGGCCGGCGAGGCTAGCGCGGCCAGCGGCTCGGGCGCGGCAAAGTAGGGCGGCCCGCTGGCCAGCTTTAGCTGCAGCTGAAACAGGCGCCACTGCTGGCTGAGGCGCCCCACGCTGCGCGCCGCCACAATGGCCGTGTTGTTGAACTTGTCATTGACGGCCAGGGTGGCCACCCGGCCATCGAGCCGGTTTTCGAGCTGAAACGAGCCCACCTGGCCGGTGGGCACCAGCCGCCACTGCTGGCCCAGCCCCCCCGTGAAGGGCCGCTGCACCAGCGGCGTATTGGCCCCGCTGGGGGCTAGCGTGTTCACTTCCAGGGTCAGGCACTGGGTGCTGTGCCTGGCTTCGAGGCGGTAGTACTCGCCGCCCTCCCGAATGAGCACGAGGTGCCACTGCTGGCTGGGAGCGTGGGTAAACTCCCACTGCACGGCGGCCGCGCCGCTGGTGGTGGCGGCCCGCTGCACATCGAGGCAGCGCCCGCTGGCGCGGTTGATGATGCCGTAGAGCGCACGGTTGTCGGGCGCCAGGGGCGCTTGGGCACCGGCCGAAAGTGCCAGTAAACACAGGAAAAGTACTCGAAGCATAGGCGCAAAGGTCGGGCAGCCAGCCGAAACCCCGGCTAGCCCCCGGTTGCCTACGCAAAGCGGCGGCGGGCGGCGGGCCGGGCAGGCATATCCTGAGGTGGGCTTTCGCAGTATAGCTGCTCAAACGCTCAACCTTCCCCATCCCATGCGCAAAGGCACCAAAGTCAGCTGGAAATACGGCACCGGCACGGCCACCGGCAAAATAGAGTCGGTTCACAAAGAAGCCACGACCGTTAAAATCAAGGGCCACGACATTCACCGCAACGGCACGGCCGACGACCCGGCCCTCGTGATTGTGCAAGACAATGGCGATAAAGTTCTGAAGCTACAGAGCGAGGTGAAAGCCACTAAATGAGTAGCTTAGTACGGCCAACCGCTGCTGCGCCATGCTTCCTACCCTGCCCGGCTACTTCGCTGTACACTATCAGGCGCAGCCTGCTTTGCTGCAGGGCAAGATGCTGCGCCCATTATCGGCTACCGAGTTTACGGAAGTGAGTGAACTGCTGCTAGCTTGGGCCAAACACTACACTTGCCCCTTCTGGCTGCTCGATGGCCGCGTTGATAGCGTGCCTCAGCCGCTCGATATGTACGAGTGGCTGCGCGACGAATTTTTTCCGCGAGTACACCTGAGCCTGGGTCGTATTCCGTGCGTGGCTTTTCTGGCCCAGCCCGAGCTGTGGCTAGCCCTCAATGCCCGGGGCTATGCCCTCCCGGCGCCCATTATCCTGTCGGCCGCCTACCGGGCCAATTGGTTTACCGACGAAGCCGAGGCGCTGGCCTGGCTGGCGCAGTTTCGACCGGCCATCGGCACACCCTAGCCGGCCGAGCTAAGGAAAAGGCTCAAAAAAAGCCCCGCTAGTCAGCGGGGCTTTTTTTGAGTTTAGTGAAGCTACTAATATTCGCTACCCGGCGAGTTGGGCTTAATGAAAGCCTCTTCATCCATCTCGGTGGGCACTACTACAATGCCTTTTTGCAGCATCGAGTTGGCCTTGCCGTAGAGGAAGTACACGATAAAACCGAGCAGCATCCAGCCAAAGGCCACTTGCAGCGTAAACGAGTCGAGGCCCACAATCAGCAGCGTGCACACCAGAGCACCCATGATGGGCACCAGCGGGAAGCTAGGGGTGGAAAGCGGCGCGCGGAACGGGCGCGGCTGCTCGGGGTCCGACTTGCGCATAATCCACACGCCGATGCTTACCAGCACGAAGGCTAGCAGCGTGCCAAACGAGGTGAGGTCGCCGGCCAGCGAGCCGGGCACGAAGGCCGCGAACAAGCCCACGAACACCATCAGCATGAGGTTGGATTTGTAGGGCGTGTTGAACTTGGGGTGCAGCTCGGAGAAGGCTTTGGGCATCAGGCCATCCTTAGCCATCGAGAAAAATACGCGGCTCTGGCCCATCAGCATTACCAGAATAACCGAGGTGAAGCCCAGCAGGATACCTACCGTCACGGCCGTGGCCAGCCAGCCGTAGCCGGGCATGTGCGCCCGGATGGCGTAGGCCACGCTAGCCTCGCCGCCCAGGGCGGGGTCGGCAAATTCGCGCCAGTTGGCTACGCCCGTCAGCACGTGGCCGAAGAGGATGTAGAGCACCGTGCAAATGGCCAGCGAGCCCAGAATGCCAATGGGCATGTCGCGCTTGGGGTTTTTGGCCTCCTGCGCGGCCGTGCTCACGGCGTCGAAGCCGATGAAGGCGAAGAACACAATGCCCGCGCCGCCGATAATGCCCCCCAGGCCGTGCTTGAAAAAGCCTTCGTAAGTGCGTACCACTTCGCCGGCGCCGTTTTTCACCACGGCATCGGCCGGAATGAGGTAGGGCGTGTGGTTGGCCCCGTTGATGAACTGCCAGCCCACGGCGATGAACACCACCACGATAAGGGTTTTGAGGATGACGATAACGGCGTTGAACAGCGCCGACTCCTGGGTGCCTTTCACCAGCAACAAGCTCAGCATCACGATGATGAGCAATGCCGGCAGGTTGACCAGCCCGTGCTGGGTCACGCCGTTTACCACGGCGTGTTCGAAGGGCGAGTGGCTGAGATTATAAGGTATACTGGTGCCAAAAACTTCTAAGAGCTTGTTCAGGTATTCGCTCCAGGCGATGGACACGGTGGCCGCGCCCAGCGCGTATTCCATGATGAGCGCCCAGCCGATAATCCAGGCCACAAACTCGCCCATGGTGGTGTAGGCGTAGGTGTAGGCCGAGCCGGCAATCGGAATCATGGCCGCAAACTCGGCGTAGCACAGGCCCGCAAACACGCAGCCGAAGGCCGCCAGGATGAAGGCGAGCGTCACGCCCGGGCCCGAGGCCTGGGCCGCCGCGCTGGCCGTGCGCACAAACAGGCCCGCCCCAATAATGGCGCCCACGCCCAGCGCCACGAGGTTGCCGGCGCCCAGCGTGCGCTTGAGCGCGCCGTGGCCGGTAGAGTTGGCTTCGCCCAGGAGTTGGGCAAGCGGTTTTTTGGCAAAAATACTAGCCATGCAAAAGTGAGGAAAAGAACGAGTGGGGGGAGGTACTGGTAACGGTTTTTTCGCGTTGAGGTAATAGCTGGAGAATAGTCAGCCGGGCCGAAAATACGCTAAACTTTGCGACTAGCCTCCACGGGCCGTTTGGCCGCAACTTTGCAGCCCCCGCCGGGCTGGCCTGAGCCGGCTACCGGCAGCGGCCGGGCGCTCTTCATTGCTCCTTTATCTTAGGCCTTATTTCCAGCTTTATCTTTAATGGCTACCTATCTATCGGCTTTCGCTCTTTTACTTGCCCTGGCCAGCCCGGCCGCCGCCCAGCTGGCGCCGCCCACGCCCGCCGCCCAGGCGGCAGCCGCCAGCCAGGCCCAGCGCATGGCCCAGGAGCTAGGCCTCTCGCCCGACCAGCAAGCCCGCCTGCGGCAGGTACTCCTCCTCACCCGCCAGCACATGGATGCCGACCTCACGGCCCACCACGACGACCCCGGCGCCCTGCGCACGGCCATGGCCTTCGACCGCGCCAAGTCTGATGAACTGATTCGGGGCGTGCTCACGCCGGCGCAGTACGTGCGCTACCAGCAGTACAAGGCCGCTCGCATTGGCCAGCTGCACAGCACCAGCCAGGTGGGGCGCTAGGCCTTGCCCGCCGCCAGCTGGCAGGCTGCCAGCTGGCGGCGGTGCACCCGAAAGCGCCACAGGCCCACCGCCAGCACCACGCCGGCCACGGCCAGCGCCGTATACCCCAGCCGCCCGCCCCGCTCGGGGTGAAACTGCAAGAGCGCCAGCCCAAAGCCCACCAGCGCCAGGCTCGTGCGCACGTAGGTGAGCAGCGTGCGCTCGTTGGCCAGGCGGGTGCGTTGCAGGGCTAGCCGGTCGGGAAGGGAAAGCGGACTATTCGAGGCAGAAGGAAGCATGGGATAAAAACAGACGCGGAGGTACGGCTTGCTTTAACGCAAAGTGCCGGCCCCGCGCTAGCCAGCCCGCTACACCGCGTGCCGAATGACGAAGAGCGAAGCGCCGGCAATGACCAGCCACAGCACAATGCCCAGCACGTAGGGCTTGAGGCCCACTACCCGCAACACGCTGTTCGATAAGCCCGCCCCAATGAAGAACAGCGTGGCCGTGAGGCCCGTCTTGGCCAGGCTCACCATCAGCGGGCCCAGCGCCTTGGCGGCTGGCACGTAAGTGTTGAAAAGCATGGCCAGGATAAAGCCCAGAATGAAATACGGTACCGTGATTTTTACGCCTTCTTGCTTGAAAACCAAGGCCGTGCCCAGCGATACCGGGATAATCCACAAGGCCCGGGCGAGCTTCACGGTGGTGGCTATTTCGAGGGCCTGGTTGCCGTAGGCCGCCGCCGCGCCCACCACCGAGCTGGTATCGTGGATGGCGATGGCGCACCACAGCCCAAACTGCTGCTGGCTCAGGTGCAGCGCGTGGCCGATGGGTGGGAACGCAAACAGTGCCAGCGCATTGAGCACGAACACCGTGCCCAGCGCCACCGACATCTCTTCGTCTTTGGCCCGTAGCACCGGCCCGATGGCCGCGATGGCCGAGCCCCCACAAATGGCAGTGCCGCACGAAATAAGGTGCACCACGCGCCGCCCCAGCCCCAGCCACCGGCCCACCACAAAGCCCAGCAGCAGCGTACCGAAGATAGAAACCACCGTAAATACAATGCCCTGCCGGCCAGCCTGCACCGCCGCGTGGGCATTCATACCAAAGCCCAGGCCGATAACCGAAAACTGAAGTAGCTTGGAAGTCAGCATTTTGGTTCGCGCCACAAAGGGATTGCCCACCGTTTGGGCCAGGGCTAGCCCGAGCGCCAGCGCCAGCGGCGGCGAGGCCCAGGGCGTGAGGCAAAACACCAGCAGCAGCCCAAACACCACCTGGCGCAGCGATACCGGCCGGCCCAGCACCAGATGCGGGGTATGAAAGTGGCGAAAAAAACCGGTGGCCGGGGTGGCAGCCGAGGGCGAATTTTCGAGCAGAGCAGGCATGGGACGTGCTAATTAGGTCCCCAAAATTACGCAATCTACTCTCGCTATGGTAATTACAAATACTTATTGTACATAACCATTGGTTATGCAACTGGCTTAGCGCGCTGCTGCCCGAAGCTCAGGAATCGTTGCGCAGTGCGTAGTAGCGGCTGGCCCTGCACCCACACGGCCTCAAACTGCCGGGGCAGGGCTAGCCCCTGCACGGGCACCACTTCGAGTAGGCCCGCCGCCAGCTCGCGCTTCAGGGCCTGGCGCGATACGAAGCCGAGCGCCGCTGGCGCCGCTTCGAGGTAACTCTTAATGGCCTCAGTACTATCGAGGTAAAACGCTACCTGCAACTCGCTGAGCTTGATTTTGCGCTCGCGCAGGGCCATTTCCAGCACTTCGAGGGTGCCCGAGCCGCGCTCGCGCAGCACCAGAGGGCTAGCCAGGGCCTCGGCCAGCGGCACGGGCCGGGCGGGCGGGCCGGCGGGCGTGGCCCGGCGCACGGCCACCAGCTCATCGGGCAGCAACAATTCGTAGTGCAGGTCGCGGCTTTTGGTGCGGCCTTCTACAAAGCCCAAATCCAGCTCGCCGCGCAGCAGCGCCTCGGCAATGCGCTCGCTATTAGCGCTCAGCAAGCTGAGCTGCACCTGCGGGTAGCGCGCCTGGAAGGCGGGCAGCCAGGCCGGCAGCACGTATTGGCTGAGCGTGGTGCTGGCGCCCAGGCGCAGGCGGCCGGCGGCCTCCTCGGGGTCGCGCAGGCCTAGCAACTGCGCTTCGAGCTGCTGGGCAGCGGCGGCCACGGTCTCGGCGTGGGCGTGCAGCAGGCGGCCGGCCTCAGTGAGGCTCACGCGGTTGCCGCGCCGCTCCAGCAGGCGCTGGCCGTACTGCGCCTCCAGCTCGCGGATATGCTTGGTGACGGCCGGCTGGCTCACAAACAGCTCTTGCCCGGCCTTGGTGAAGCTGAGGTGCCGGGCCACGGCGGCAAATACGCGCAGGCGAAAATCAGACATGCCGGCAAAGGTCGGGCGCGATGCGCCGCGCCGCCTAGTGGGCGCGCAGGGAGCCTGTTAACCCAAGGCTGAGCCACCCGCTGGCTAGGGTGGCTGCCTGCTTCGTCGGCAAAAAAGCCGCCTTTATCGGCACAGCCAGCGCGTTGTGAGGCGCGGCGCAGCTTTGGCAAGCTCCTTGTATTTAGCTGGGTACCCGGAGCCAGCGCGGCCGCGCTTCCTGCTTTTCTCCTCTTTTTTCTGCTTACTAGTTTCTCAATTCTTATTATGAAAAAGTCCCTGCTTCTGCTGGCCGCCCTGGCCTTTACCACCGCCAGCTTTGCCCAGACTACGCCTGCTGCCACCACTACCCAGCTGCCTACCCACCGCGTGCACCGCATGGGCAAGGGCGAGCACAAAACGCCCGAGCAGCGTGCCGAGCACCGCACGGCCATGCTCACCAAAAAACTGAGCCTGAGCGCCGACCAGCAGGCCAAAGTGCACCAGATAATGCTGGCCCAGGCCCAGGAAGGCCAGGCCCTCAAAGCCAAATACCCGGCCAAGGAGCAGCGCCAGGCCCTGCACCAGGAAATGAAGGCCGGCCACGCCAAGTACCAGGCCCAGCTGCAAGGCGTGCTCAGCGCCGACCAGTACGGCAAGCTCGCAGCTATGAAAAAGGAGCATCATCATCATGGCGAGCACGGCGACAAGCAGAAGGCCAAAAGCTAGCTTTTGTCTCCTCTGCCTGCCCCAAAGCCCCGGCCCTACGGCCGGGGCTTTTTGCGGCTCGGCGCAGCCCAGCGAACTACGGGGGCTAGCCCGATGTTGAGGCGGCTCGTTATATTTGACCCTGTCACCTACCCCGGCAGCCCGATAATCAGGCGTTTAGCTCATCCGCTGCCACCGTACCCCAATGCCCTTACCCAGTAGTAGCACCCCTGCGGTGCAAATTCAACAGTTTTACGATAAAGGCCTGGCCCACGCCTCCTACGCCATTCGGGCGGGCCGGCAGGTGGCCGTTATCGACCCCGGCCGCGACCCGCAGCCCTACTACGACTTTGCCGACGAGCACGACGCCCAGATTGTGGCCGTGATTGAGACGCACCCCCACGCCGACTTTGTGAGCAGCCACCTGGAAATAGCCCAGGAAACCGATGCCACTATCTATTGCAGCAAGCTCACCGGCGCCCGCTACCCCCACAAAAATTTCGACGACGGCGACCGCATCAAGCTCGGCAATGTGGAACTGCACGCCCTGAATACCCCCGGCCACTCGCCCGACAGCATCAGCGTGCTGCTCATGGATGAAGCCGCCCAGACCCGCGCCGTATTCACGGGCGACACGCTGTTTGTGGGCGACGTGGGCCGGCCCGACCTGCGCGAGGCCGAGGCCGCCGGCGGCCACGCCCGCGAGGCGCTGGCCGCCCAGCTCTACACCAGCTTGCGCCAGAAGCTGATGGCGCTGCCGCCCGCCACGCGCGTGTACCCGGCCCACGGCCCCGGCTCGCTCTGCGGCAAAACCACCAGCCCCGACCTCGACAGTACCATTGCCAAGGAGCTGGCCACCAACTACGCGCTGCAACCCATGTCGGAGCTTGAGTTTGTGAAAGTGCTGCTCGAAGACCAGCCATTTATGCCCAAATACTTTGGGCACGACGTGCAGCTTAATAAGCAGGGCGCGCCCAATTTTGAGGACAGCATCCGGGCGGTGCCACGCCTGCACGCCGGCACGCCGCTAGCCCCCGGCGTGCTTGTTATCGACACCCGGCCGGCGGCTAAGTTCCGCGCCGGCCACCTGCCGGGCGCTATCAACCTGCAGGATGGCGGCAAGTTTGAAACCTGGCTAGGGTCGGTGGTGGGGCCGCAAGAGAAATTCTACCTGCTCGCCGACACCCAGATTCAGCTCGACGCCGTGATTCGCAAAGCCGCCAAAATTGGCTACGAGGGCAATATCAAGGGCGCTCTGCTGGCCCCCGCCACCCAGCCCGCCACCAGCCCTACCGTGGAGGTAGCCGCCGTGCGCCAGTACCCCGAGGAGTTCACCATCGTGGACATCCGCAACCGCACCGAGGCCCACGACCCGCTGTTTCCCAACGCCTTGCTCATTCCGCTGCCCGAGCTGCGCGAGCGCGTAGGCGAGATTCCGACCGACAAGCCGGTGCTGGTGCACTGCGCCGGCGGCTATCGCTCGGCGGCCGGGGCTAGCATCATCGAGGCCGCCCGGCCGGGTGTAGAAGTGCTGGATTTAGGTGAGGCGGTGACGGAGTTTGCGCCGGTGTCGGCGTGAGAGCACTGCTCTTTATCATCTTGATGATGGCTAGCCGGATGGCCTGGGCGCAGGTCGCCCGGCCGTGGCCGCGCAATGCAGCCACTGGCAAAATTGAATTCGTTGGCCGCTTGCCGTGGCCCGATAGTATTCGCACCGAGGCGCAACGGCAGCGACTGGTGCGGCGCTGGTACCGGCGAACCTTAACTAATGATTCTCCGGAAACAATACGGAGTTTTATTCAGTCAAGCGGCACCACATATGGTGGTATACCGAAAGAGAGCTGCTACCGGGTGCGTATTATGAATGCTGATGAAGAGCAATTCAGCCTCTTCTTCAACCTTACGCTTACGCCAGATGCTAGCGGCTTGGCTTACCGCTTTTTTGACTTTGAGTACGGTTATTTTGGCTACGATGCTGGTGGTAGTGATTCGCTGGAAAGCATACTGATGTCAGAGTATACGCCCCAAAATATTACAGAATCGTTTCGCGAGCAACTGATAACAGCCACCAAAGGCTGGTAAGCGCCCGCTAGCCTACTAGCGGCGCCTCATTTCGTGTAGCACAAACCGCAGTTTGTATACCGCCGCCCGCTAGCCCCGGCAGGACCTTTGTGGGGCCAGGCCTGTTGTACCCAGCAGATACCCCCTAGCCTCACTCCTATGTCACTTACCGATTTTCGCACGCTGGGCCGCTCGGGCTTGGTAGTCAGCCCGCTGTCCTTGGGCACCATGACGTTTGGCACCGCCCGCTGGGGCTCGCCCGATGAGGTGTCGCAGGCTATTTTCAATGCCTACGTGGATGCGGGCGGCAACTTCGTGGACACGGCCGACGTGTATGCCGGCGGGCGTAGCGAAGAGCTGCTGGGCGGCTACCTGGCCGAGCGGAAGCTGCGCGACAAGCTGGTGCTAGCCACCAAGTTTGGCTTCAGCGCCGAGGCCGGCAACCCCAATGCCAGCGGCAACGGCCGCAAGCAGATTTACCGTGCCCTTGAAGGCTCGCTGCGCCGCCTCAAAACCGACTACGTGGACCTGTATTGGCTGCACGTGTGGGACACCGTGACGCCCGTGGAGGAAGTGCTGCAAACCCTCGGCGACCTCGTGCGGGCCGGCAAAATCCGCTACTTCGGCTTTTCCGATATGCCGGCCTGGTATACTACTAAGGCGGCCACGCTGGCCGCCGCGCACGGCGTGCCCGGCCCCATTGCCATGCAGCTCGCCTACTCGCTGGTCGAGCGCAATATCGAGCACGAGTACGTGCCCGCCGCCCGCGAATGTGGCCTGGGGCTAGCCCCGTGGAGCCCGTTGGCCGCCGGCTTTCTGGCCGGCAAGTACCAGCGCGCCAAAGGTGGCGCTACCGGCGAAGGCCGCCTCAGCGGCCCTAACCCCTTCGGCAACACGCTGTTTACTGACCGCAACTGGCGTATTCTGGAGGCCCTGCGGCCGGTAGCCGCGCAGCTGGAGCGCCCGCTGGCGCAGGTGGCGCTGGCCTGGGTGCTGGCCCAGCCCGGCGTGAGCGCGCCCATTGTAGGGGCTAGCCGGGTCGAGCAGCTGCACGACAGCATCGCGGCGCTCGACATTCAGCTTTCGCCCGAGCAACTGCGGGCGCTGGATGAGGCTAGCGCGCCGGAGACGGTGTTTCCCTACGGCATTTTTTCGCCGGCCGGCAATAAGAGCGTGTTTGGCGGCGCTACGGTGCGAGGCTGGCGTGGGTGAGGGCGCGTTTTGTATTGCAAAAGCGCGGGTTTGTATAGGCGCAGCCTTAGGGGCTAGCCGGACCTTTGCAGAGGAATTATTTTTCGCATAACCCCTCACAAGCAATACCTTATGAGCACTATCAAGAAAGTACCGCTGGGTAGCCAGGGCCTGCAAGTTTCGGTAGAAGGCCTGGGCTGCATGGGCATGACCGGCGGCATCAACGGCATGAGCGTGTATGGCGAGGCCGACGAAGCCGAAAGCCTGGCTACCCTGCACCGCGCCCTGGATCTGGGCGTGGACATGCTGGATACGGCCGACCTCTACGGCCCGATGAAAAACGAGCGCCTGGTAGCCAAAGTGCTGACTGGCCAGCGCGACAAGTTCACGGTAGCCACCAAATTCGGCTTCGAAGTGGATGACAACGAGCAGTGGACCGGCGGCTACAACGGCCGGCCCGAGTACGTGCGCAAGAGCATCGAGCGCTCGCTCAAAAACCTGGGCACCGACTACGTGGACCTCTACTACCTGCACCGCGTAGACCCCGCCACGCCTATCGAAGAAACCGTGGGCGCCATGAGCCGCCTTGTAGAGGAAGGCAAGGTGCGCTACCTCGGCCTGAGCGAGGTGCCCGCCGACACCCTGCGCCGCGCCCACGCCGTGCACCCCATCTCGGCCCTCGAAAGCGAATACTCGCTCTTCGACCGGCGGGTGGAGGACGAAGGCATCCTTGCGGCAGCGCGCGAGCTGGGCATTGGCTTCGTGGCATATTCGCCGCTGGGGCGGGGCTTTTTGTCGGGCGATATCAAGACGCCCGACGACTTCGAGGCCAACGACTCGCGCCGCTGGTTTCCGCGCTACCAGGGCGAAAACTTCTACAAGAACCTGGAGTTGGTAGAGAAGCTCAAGGCCCAGGCCACCGCCAAGGGCGTGACGCCCGCGCAGCTGGCCCTGGCCTGGGTGCTGGCCCAGGAGGTAGTCGTAATTCCGGGCACCAAGCGCCGCAAGTACTTGGAAGCCAACGTGGCCGCTGCCGCTCTTGTCCTTACCCCAGCTGAGCTGGCGGAATTGGATGCTATTATGCCGGTGGGCAGCGCCGCAGGCGCCGCGTACCCAGCAGGGTTTTAGGGCCGGCTATTTGCCGGTTTTATCTGTTAATCAGTTGGTAGGTGCGTGCATCGGGTTAGATAGCCTCGTTCAACGATTAACCTCACCCCCGGCCCCTCTCCTTGGGGAGAGGGGAGCCTGACGACTGCGGCCTTTTGCTCGCGGTCGGCTCCCCTCTCCCAAGGAGAGGGGCCGGGGGTGAGGTGATGCGCTAGGGCGACCAGCTGTATCACCCCGACAATTCCGCCACTTTTATTCTCCGCTATGAAACAGTCATCCAAAGAGTTTCGCACCCTGGCCACGGTGTCAGACTTCACGCAACACTTCGGCTTTCCGCCGCCGGTGCACCCGCTGCTCACGGTTATCGACCTCAGGCACTCGCTGCACCACACGCCCCCTAGCGGGCCGGCGCTGCGGCAGCTCTACATTATCGCTCTGAAAAAGAATCTGAAAGGCCGCATTCAGTACGGGCACCGGGCCTACGATTTCAGTGAGGGCGTGCTGGCATTTTATGCGCCGGGACAACTGTGCGAAAACAACGACTCGATTGATACCTCGGAGCTAAGCGGCTGGCTGCTCGTCTTTCACCCCGACCTGCTGCACAAGTACCCCCTAGCCAAGAAGCTGGCGGGCTACACCTACTTTTCGTACCAAGTGCACGAGGCGCTGCACCTCTCGGGCCGGGAAGAAAGCCTGCTCGACGGCGTGGTGGACGGCCTGCGGCGCGAGTGCGAGCAGCCCATCGACAGCTTCAGCCAGGATGTGCTGGTGTCGCAGCTCGAAGTATTGCTCAACTACGCTAACCGCTTCTACCACCGGCAGTTCCTGACGCGGCGGCCGGCCGAGCACGACCTGCTCAGCCGCTTCGAGGCGCTGCTGACCGGCTACTTTGCCCAGGGCGAAAGCCAGCCCCTGCCCACGGTGCAGTACTTCGCCGATGCGCTGCATGTGTCGCCGGCCTACCTCAGCGACATGCTGCGCTCGCTCACGGGCCAGAATACCCAGCAGCACATTCACCACGCCCTTATCGAAAAGGCGAAGAGCCTGCTGCTCAGCACGTCGCTGACTATTAATGAAACGGCTTTTCAGCTCGGCTTCGAGTATCCTCAGTATTTCAGCCGGCTGTTCAAGAACAAAACGGGCCTCACGCCGGCCGCCTACCGCTTTTCGGCGCAGTAGGGCCTAGCCGCGCACCAGCCGGTCGGTGCGCCACACGGGCAGAATATCGGGGTGGGTATCGACGTGCATGCAAAACGTGAAATCGTCGTGCGCCTCCAGGGCATTGAGGCGGCGCACGGCGGCCGATTGCAGCAGGTATTCGGGCCAGGTGGGCTTGGCGTGCTGCCACAGGTGCAGGGCCGCCAGCCCAGCATCAGAAGAGGCTATGTCGAAGCCCAGCGGAGCTAGCCGCTCGGCCAGCGCGCCGCCGAAGATGCTGTCTTCGAGGCAGAAGCTGCCCTTCCAGCCGGCGCACACTACCAGCACGTCGCGCTGCTGCGCCACTACGAAGTCGACTACCGCGCTCAGGTTGAGGAATGCGCCGCACACAATGGCCTCGGCCGTGAGCGAGCGGTGCAGGGCCATAGTGCCGTTGGTGGTGCTGATGGCCAGCGCCCGGCCCTTCACTGCCAGCTTGCCATCGAGAAAGCCGAAGGGCGAATTGCCCAAGTCGAAGCCGGCGGCGGCCACGCCATCGCGCTCGGCCGCCGTAATGCAGCCTTGGTCGCGGCCCAGCGCGGCGCACTCGTCGAGGGTAGCCGTGGGGAAAACCTCCGTAACGCCCGCCGCCAGGGCCGTGACGATGGTGCTGGTGGCGCGCAGCACGTCCACGATAACGGCCACCCGGCCGCGCAGGTCATAGAGCGGCAGCAGCTCGGGCGAAAAGCAAACGTCGAGTTTCATGCTTGTACTAGTCGTTACACTAAGTCATTGTCATTGCGAGCGCAGCGAAGCAATCGCACCGGAACGGAACCCACGCGGCTCGTTCTGATGCGATTGCTTCGCTGCGCTCGCAATGACAGTCGGTTATGATTGGCAAACAATAAAGACTACACTTCCTCGGTGCCGGGCACCAGCGGCAGCTTGGCCACGGTGGCGGGCAGATTTTTGCCGCGCACCTGCACAAAAATCTGGGTGCCGGGGCTAGCCAGCTCGGTTTTCACGTAGCCCAGGCCGATGCCTTTGCTGAGGCTCGGCGACTGCCCGCCGCTCGTAACTTCGCCAATGGCCTGGCCCGCGGCATCGACCAGCGGGTAGTGCGCGCGGGGCAGGCCGCCGGGGCCATCCATTACGAAGCCCACGAGCTTGCGCGTTACGCCGGCGGCTTTCTGGGCTTTCAGTGCCTCGCTGTTGGTGAAGTCTTTGGTGAACTTGGTAATCCAGCCCAGGCCGGCTTCGAGGGGCGAGGTGGTGTCGTCAATGTCGTTGCCGTAGAGGCAGTAGCCCATTTCGAGGCGCAGCGTGTCGCGCGCCCCTAGCCCGATGGGCTTGAGGTCGAAGGGCTGGCCGGCTTCCATAATTTTGTTCCACACATCAGCGGCGTGCTCATTGGGAATATACAACTCGAAGCCGCCCGCCCCGGTGTAGCCCGTGGCCGAGATAATGACGTTGGGCGCGCCCGCAAACGTGCCCTGCACGAAGCTATAGTACGGAATGCTGGCCAGGTCTACCTCAGTGAGCGAGGCTAACGCCTGGGCGGCCTTAGGGCCCTGCACGGCAAAGAGGCTGAGCTGGTCGGAAACATTTTCCATCTCGGCGCCCTCGGTGTTGTGCTGTTGCAGCCAGTTCCAGTCTTTCTCAATGTTAGAAGCATTGACTACCAAGAAGTAATCTTCCTCCCCTAGCATGTACACCAGCAGGTCGTCGACGATGCCGCCGGTGGCGTTGGGCAGGCACGAGTACTGCGCCTTGCCGGGTTGCAGCTTGCTGGCGTCGTTGCTGGTGGTGCGCTGAATGAGCGCGAGCGCCTGCGGGCCGCGCACCCGAAACTCGCCCATGTGCGACACGTCGAAGATGCCCACCCCGCGCCGCACGGTGTGGTGCTCTTCCAGGTCGGAGGAGTAGCGCACGGGCATGGCATAGCCGGCAAAGGGAACAATCTTGGCGCCTAGCTGCTGGTGGGTATCGTGCAGGGCAACGGTTTTGAGCGGGGTAGCTTCCATGAAAAACAAAGGGATGGGCAAGGCCAGCCGACCCGGCTAGGCACCCGCAAAGCTACTTCGCACCCGCGCAACGCGGCGTTACGTAAGGCTTACCTTTGCCCCATGAGCCCCGAAGCTATCAAGCAGGATTTTGAGTCTGCCCTCGTCAAGCATTTTTCCTTCAAGGCCCGGCTACGCTCTTTTTTGCACGGCAACGGCAACGAGGAAGGCCCCCTGCGCGACGCCGACCAGTGCGGCCTGGGCCAGTGGATAACCGAGCGCCGCCAGGGGGCCTACCGCCACCTGCCCGAGATGCGCGAGCTGGACCTCAAGCACCGCCTCATTCACCAGCAGGCCAACCGGCTCATGGATTTGCACCTCTCGAGCCGCCGCGAGGAGGCCCTGGCGGGCTTTGGCGAAGTGCAGGTGCTGGCCGATTACATCCTGGAGCTGCTGCAAACTATGGAGGCCAAACTGCGTACTGCGCAAGCGTGACGACGCCTGCCTGCCATGAAAATTAACCTTACTACCAAGCTTTTTGCTGGATTTTTACTGCTGCTGGGCTTATTTGCCGCCGTGGTAGTGGTTAATTACCGCCTCGCGGGCCAGGTGCTGCGCAACTCGCAGCGCGTGGAAGCTTCCCAGCGCACCTCGGCCGACGGGGCCACGCTGCTGCGCAGCATTATTGATATGGAAACCGGCTTTCGGGGCTACCTGCTGCTAGGCAATGAGCAGCTGCTGGAGCCCTACTACCACGGCGAGCGCGACCTGCTGCACCGCTTCAATACCCTGCGCGATGAGCTGGCCGCCGAGCCCACCCAGCGCCAGCGCCTCGATACCACCCAGCACCGCTACCGCCAGTGGGCCACCTACACCCACCTGATGATAAGCGAGAAGCGCGCTGCCCACCAGCGCATTGCGCAGCAGCAGGGGCTAGTAGGTATGCCCCACGCCAGCCTGGCCGAGGGCCTCGCCGGCAAGCAGATAATGGACGCCATCCGGTATCAGATGGCGGAGTTTGACAAGGTGGAGAACGCCAACCGCCAAGCGCAGCGCCAGCGCCTGGCCGACAGCATCTCGCGGGCCCAGAAGCTCTCGGGCCTCATTACGGGGCTGGCGCTGGTGTTTGGCCTGCTGTGGGCCGTGTACATGGTGCGGCTGCTGGCCCGCCGCCTGCGCGGCATGATAGCCATGGCCCGCCGCCTGGCCGACGGCGATTACAAAACCCAGCTTGTCGATACCGAGCACGATGAAATATCCGAGCTGACGACCGCGCTCAACACGATGGCCCGCACCATCGACCAGAATATCAGCCAGCTGGAGGGCCGCAACCAGGAGCTAGACCAGTTTGCCTACGTGGTGTCGCATGACCTGAAGGCGCCCTTGCGGGGCATCGAAAGCGCCTCGCGCTGGATTGAGGAAGACATGGGCAAGGACTCGCTGCCGCCCCACATCCGCGAGTTTCTGGCCCTGATGCGGCAGCGCGTGCACCGCATGGAAAACCTCATTACCGGCATTCTGGCCCTGGCTAGGGTGGGCAAGGTAGCCGAGGCCAACGAGGCCGTATTCGTGCGCCAGCTGCTGCGCGAAATCACCGACACGGTGGGCCTGCCCGAGGGCATGCACCTGGAGCTGCCCTTCTTCCTGCCCACGCTGCCCACCAACCGCACCCAGCTGCAACAGGTTTTTACCAACCTGATTTCCAACGCTATAAAGTATCACGACCACCCGAGCACCGGCACCATCCGCATTGGCTGCGAGGACATGAGCGACGCCTTCTACCGCTTCTCGGTGCAGGACGATGGCCCGGGCATCGCGCCCGAGTACCACGAGCGCATTTTCATCATTTTCCAGACCCTGGTAGAGCGCGACGCCCTCGAAAGCACCGGCGTGGGGCTAGCCATTGTTAAAAAAATAGTGGAGCGCCAGGGCGGCCGCATCTGGGTAGAGTCGGCCGAGGGCGAGGGCGCCACGTTCTTTTTCACCTGGCCCAAGAAGCCCGCTGCCAAGCCCGCCTCTACGAGCCAGCAGGCCGTGCCGGCCGCCCAGCTGGTGGCGGCGGCCAAATAACGCCCCTCGCATCTTTTCCTATTTTGTCTCGTTAGTTAAGCCTGCCTATACCGGCTCCGTCTGCTTTTTTCGCTATGTCTCCCCTTTCTTCCCCCGCCTCGCCCAGCATTCTTCTCGTCGAAGACGACCAGATGGATGTGATGAACGTGCAGCGGGAACTGCGCAAGCAAAATATCGCCGTGCCGCTTATCCACGCCAAAAATGGCCGCGAGGCGCTGAACCTGCTGCGGGGCGAAAACGGTGAAACCAAAATAGCCCGCCCCAGCCTAGTGATGCTCGACCTGAACATGCCGCGCCTCAACGGCCTGGAGCTGCTCAAAATCCTGCGCGACGACCCCGAATTCAGTGACCTCAACGTGTTCATTATGACCACGTCGGACCTCGACGTGGACCGCTCGGGCGCCAGCACGCTGGGCGTGAGCGGCTACATCATCAAGCCGCTTACCTTCGACTCGTTTGGCGGCGAGGGCGGTGGCACGGTCGATGGCTTCAGCCTGTTTCTGGATTTGCTGAAGCTGAAAGACAGCCAGTAAGCCCTAGTACTCAAGCCGGAAGGTGGGCCGGTGGTGCGGACTAGGGCCATGCTCGCGCAGCGCCGCCCGGTGGGCGGCCGTGGGGTAGCCCGCGTTTTGGGCCCAGCCATACTGCGGGTATTCCTGGGCCAGCGCCAGCAGGTGCTCATCCCGGAAAGTCTTGGCCAGGATGGAAGCCGCCGCAATGTGGCGGTAGCGGCCATCGCCGCCCACTACGCAGGTGTGCGGCAGGCCGGGGTAGGGCCGGAAGCGGTTGCCATCGACCAGCAGGTGCGTGGCCGGCACCGCCAGGGCCGCCACGGCCCGGTGCATGGCCAGGTAGCTCGCCTGGGCAATATTGATGGCCGCAATTTCGGCGGTAGAGGCCTCGCCCACGGCCCAGGCCACGGCCTCGGCGCAGATGAGGGCGCGCAGCGCCTCGCGGCGGCGGGCCGTCAGCTGCTTGGAATCGTTGAGAAAAGGTGGATTGAAATCGGGCGGCAGGATGACGGCGGCGGCAAACACCGGCCCGGCCAGGCAGCCGCGCCCGGCCTCGTCGAGGCCCGCCTCGTGCGGGTGGCCGGTGCGGGTGGCCAGCAGACTGAGCATCGGCGTTTTCGTCTTGGGAGGGCTAGCAAGGGGCATACGGCAAGGCAGCCCACGGCCATAAACCGGGCTGGGGCTGGCCCCAAAGGTCGGAACGGCCGGGCCAGCCCCCCTACGCTAAAAGTGCAGCGCCTGCAAAAAGAACACCTGCCGCTCGGCGCCCCGGTCAACCTTAATGCGCTGGAAGCCGCTGGCGATAAAGGTATTATCGCCCCAGGGCAGCAGGTCGGGCTGGCTCACATCGAGCACTTTTTCGACCTGGGCGCTGGCGCTGGTAAGCAGGTCTACCTTGGTATCGTTGGGGCTGGCCTCGCTCTGGTTGATGCGCTTATAGTGCAGCTCGTTATCGAGCAGGTAAGCCAGCACGAGGTGGCCGTTGGCCAGCGTCAGGGGCTGCACGGCCTCCTCCAGGCCCGAGCGCACCAGGCCGGGGCCCACTACAAAGTTGTTGTCCCACAGCAGGTTGCCCCGCTTATCGAAGCCGCACACCAGCACGTGGGTGGTGCGGAAGCCCACAAAAGCGCGGTTAGAGCCATAGTTGTTGTAAGGGGCATAGCCGCCAAACGCGCTGTACGAGTTGTGCCCCGTTACCGCGTACGGGCTCAGCGGCAGCCCGTTGTAGGGCGAGTAGCTGTACTGGGGCGTGTACACCTCGGCCACGAGCGTGTAGCCGCCGTCGGGCTGGCGCAGCATCTCGTGCAGCAGCAGGTGGTAGTGCCATTGCAGAGGGCTAGCCTCGCGGGCCTCGCGCCGGGCGGCGCGGCCGCGCAGTTTGGCCTCGCGGGTGGGGTTGAGGTAGTCGAAGAAGTGCCGGAAGCGCTTGAAATCGTAGAAGCGCAGTGCCGGGCGGCCCGTGGCCGTGGTGGCAGTGGCGCGCGGCGTGAGGTCGGTAGCAAAAAGGCCTTGGGCGTAGTGCAGGTCGCGCAGGCCGTAGGTGCCGGCCAGCAGGCGGGCGGCGGTATCCTCGGGCGGGCTAAGCTGGGCCGTGAGCAAGCTGCGCTCGCTCTCGGTTTGCACAAATTCGGAGCTTAGCAGCTGGCCCTGGTCGGCCGAGAGACGCTTGAGCTGCAGGCGCTGCTTGCGGCCATTGCTTTGGCTGAGCACAAACTCGGCCCGGCCGGCGGGGCGGTCGGCCACGCTGGTAAGCTCGGTATCGAGCGGCTCGTAGAGGGAAGGCAAAAACTGAAACTGCCCATTAGCCACGTTCAGCAGCAGCACCGTCTGGTGCTGCTGGTCGGCAAGGGTCACATTCACCAGGAGCCGGCCGGCCATTGCCTTCAGGCCCACCACCTGGCGGCACAGCTTGGTATCGAAGGGCTGCACGCGCAGCTGGCCGCCGTGCGCATCGTAGGCCACGGCCAGCAGCTTGCCGGCGGTTTCGGGGGCCCGAAACAGCGCGTACACAATGCCCGGCTCGGCGCACAGGCGCTGCATCTCAAACTCGGGCGGAATGTCGACGGGCACCTCGCGGCGCAGGTGCAGGTCGGCGCCGTATTGCTGAAACACGTAGTGCGCCCGGTGGCGCAGGCCCGGCTCTTCGTGCCGGATGAGCAGCACCACGGCCGTGTCGGCGGGCAGGGTCTGCACCTGCACCTCATCAAAGGTGGGGTCGAGCACCAGCTCGGTGCGGGCTGCCTGCACGGGCGCATCGGCCGGGGGCGGCGGGGGGGTACGCTGGGCCCACAGCCCTAGCGGCAGCAGGCAGCACCAAAAAGCGAAGAAGTGTTTCATAGCTAGCCTCGCAACGCAGCCCGGGCGCAATTAGTTAGGGGGCTTGTGTACGAAGATACCTTTTTTTCGCAGCTTTGGCAACCCCCTCTCCCACCCTTTTTGGCCAGAGCGCGCTAGCCCTCGGCCAGGGCCAGAATGAGGTCAAATTCTTCGGGCCGCACCGGCGTGACGGACAGCCGCGACTGCCGCAGCAGGCCCAGCTGCGCCAGCCGGGCCTCGGCCTTGAGGGCGGCCAGCGGCACGGGGCGGGCTAGCGGCGCATGGGGCCGCAGGTGCACGGCCACCCAGGGGCTGCCGGCTTCGGCGGTGGCATCGGGGGCATGGGCGGCGTGCACGAGGGCCACGCCCACCACGGCCTTTTCGCTTACGCTGTGGTAGAACAGAGCCAGGTCGCCGGGCTGCATGGCTTGCAGGTTGTTGCGGGCCTGGTAATTGCGCACGCCGGTCCAGTCGGTGCCGCCATCGCGCACAAAGTCGGCCCAGGAGTACGCTTCGGGTTCAGATTTAACGAGCCAGTGGTTCATGCCCGCAAAGGTCGGGCTGCGGGTACCGATGGCCCTAGCGGCATGGCCACGCGCTTCGCCCCACCAGACGGGGGCATTCGCATACGCGCGCCAGCCATTCAGCTAGCCTCACTGGCCGATGGCCTGGCCCTCAATATATTAGCGCTTGCTCTGATTATCCTTTTGCTGCCAACCAGCTATGAAACAGCTTTTATTCGGAGGTTTATGCCTGGCCCTGGCGCTGCTCGTAGCAGCGGGCTCGCGGGTTGCCGGTGCCGGCCGGCAGCCGTCGGCCTTGCTGGGGGTCTTCAAGCCCCTCATTCCGCGGACCTGGGACAGCACGGCGCTGGCCGCCGCCGAGCTGCCGCTAGCCACCGCCAAGGCCTCGCCCCGGCACGTGCCGGCTGCCTACTACTACCAGCTGCCCGAGCGCATCGCCTACAAGAACTACCCGGTATACGCCCCCGGCCGCGAGCCCAAGGGCTACCTGGAGTGGCTTAAAAAACAGGAGCCGCAGGTGGTATTTGACCCCCAAACGCTTCATACCGAAGCGGATTGGATAAAGGCCGGCGAGCTGCTGTTTGAGCTGCCCATCGACGTGGATGGGGCGGTGATTACCCTGGACAACGTGCGCGACCCGGCTTTTTACGCCGCTACCAAAATGCCCGTTACCAAGGACGGCATCATGCCCTACGCCCGCTACGTGGTGGCCTCAACGGGCAAGGTGCTGCTCGGCAACCTCTCGTGCGCCATGTGCCACACCCGCGTCGAAAAAAACGGGCTGGTGCTGAAAGGCGCCCAGGGCAATTTTCCGGGCGATGCCGCCACGGCTTGGAATATTCGCCACGACCCTAACTTTCCAGAGCCGGCCGTGCAGTACGTCACCGGCACGCTGTTCGACGCGCCGTTTGTACCCGGCGACCCCAATTCGCGCCTCAGCCGCCAGCCCAAGGAGCAAATTGCGCAGGCTTTTGATGCCTTGCCGCCCGGCACCAACGGCCGGCAGGGCACCAGCATTCTGTTTCCGCCCTCGGTGCCCGACCTTATTGGGGTGAAGGACCGCCTGTATCTCGACCACGGCGGCCTGGCCCGGCACCGGGGCATCGGCGACATGATGCGCTACATCGCCATCAACCAAGCCCTGGATTTTATGGCTAGCTACGACGGCTACATCCCGGCCGGCACCAAGCACCAAACCCTGCCCCCGGCCGGCAAAGCCACTTTTTCGGGCACCTTCGACCGCTACAGCGAGGCGCAACTCTATGCCCTGGCCAGGTACGTGTACTCGCTCAGGCCGCCCACCAACCCCAATCGGCCCACGGCCCTCAGCCAGCGCGGCAGCCAGATTTTTATCAAGCAGGGCTGCGTAAGCTGCCACACGCCGCCGCTCTATACCAACAACATGCTCACGCCCGCCGATGGCTTTGAGGTGCCCGACGAACACCGGCAGAAGTACGATATTTTTGAGATATCCATTGGTACCGACCCTAGCTACACCCTCAAAACCCGGCGCGGCACCGGCTACTACAAAGTGCCCTCGCTACGTGGCGTGTGGTACCGGGGGCCATTTTTGCACGACGGCTCGCTGGCTAGCCTCGACGATATGCTGGACCCGCGGCGCCTGCGCGACGACTACGTGCCCACCGGCTTTCGGGGCGCGGGCGTGGCTACCCGCGCCGTGCGTGGCCACGAGTTTGGGCTGGAGCTAGCCCCGCCTGACCGCGCCGCCCTGCTAGCCTTTCTCAAAACACTATGATGCTCAGCTTCTTACTTGCGCTCAGTTGGTTTACCAGCCTGCTAGCCAGCCCCCTGGCCGGCGGGCGCCAGGGCCAGGAGGACGCAATCCATTTTCAGATTGTGAATGCCGGGCTCACGGTTGATGGCTCGCTGACGGGCCTCACCGCCACGGGGCAGTTCGACCCGGCACACCTGGAGCAAGCCAGCGTGCGGGCGTCGGTGCCGGTCGGCACTATTCAAACGGGCATTGTCTTGCGCGACAAGCACTTGCAAAAGCCTGATTATTTTGACGCCGAGAAGTACCCCACCATTACCATGCAGTCCATTGCCTTCCGAAAAACGGGCGGCGAACAGTACGAAGGCACCTTTACACTGACCATGAAAGGTATTTCGCACGAAGTCAAACTACCCTTCACGGTGTCGCCCACGCATGAATTGCAAGGGCAGTTCCGCATCAACCGGCTGGATTATAATCTGGGAAAATCCAGCCTCATCCTGGCCAATGAGGTGCTTATCACCGTCAAAACCCGGCTAGGGGCTTCCTGATTGCGGACGTGCTAGGGGTTGCGGATAATTTCGACGGCGGGCCGCTCGTTGAGGCGGCGCAGGCGCAATATTCCCTGCTTATAATCAAGCACTTCCAGCTCATAATCGGGAGCGGCGGGCTCCAGCTCGGGCAGGTGAATGAGCAGGCGGCCAGTAGTAGTTTCAGTCCAGGTGCCTTCCTGGGCCACCAGCCCGCCGCCGGGGGCCACGTCGTAGCGCACAAAGCGCTGGGCCGGCCCCAGCCGGAAGCCCGGCCGCCCACCCGGCCGGTATTTGAAGCGGTAGGTGTTGCGGCGGTAGCAAAGGGTATCGGCGTGGCTGGCCTCGGGCACGAGCAGCCAGGTGCCGCGCAGGGCGGCCAGGCGGCCGGCGGGCAGCTCGGCGGGGTGGTCGGGGTGGCAGGCGGCGGCCAGCAGCACAAGGCCCATCAGCCCGCCCAATCGTGTAGCAGAAACCATAAGGCGTAAGTGTACGACAATTTGGGCATCCCGCCCATTGCCGGGGCCGTACTTTTGGGCGGTGGCTGGCTAGGGCTGGCGGGGCAGGTAGCCCCGCGGCCAGCCCGGTCGCCGGGCCTGGCCCGGCTTAGCTGCCCCCTGCCCCACTTCCCACATGGACAACCGCGCCCTCATCAAAGCCTTCCGGCTCACGGCCCAGCTGCTAGAGCTACACGACGAAAACGCCTTCAAAATCAGGGCCTACGAAGGCACCGCCACGGCCCTGGAGCAGCTGGAGTTTACGGTAGCCGAAGTCGAACGGCCTGGCCTGCCCGACCGCACCGGCCTGAGCAAAACCCAGGCCGCCAAGGTGGCCGAGCTGCTCGACACCGGCACCTTCAAGGAGCTGCAAGAGCTGCTCGACAAAACGCCCCCCGGCGTGGTAGAGCTGCTGAATATCAAGGGCATCGGCCCTAAAAAAGTGCGTGCGCTATGGCGCGACGCCGGCATCGAAAGCCCCGAGCAGCTGCGCGAAGCCGCCGAGGCCGGGCTAGTAGCCAAGCTTAAAGGCTTCGGGGCCAAAACCCAGGAAAGCATCCTGGCCGCGCTGGCCTTCACTGACCAGAGCGCGGGCAAACTGCTGTTTTCGCAAGCCGAGCAATTGGCCAACGACCTCGCCGCCCGCCTGCGCCCACTGCCCGGCGTGGCCGATGTAGCCGCCACCGGCGAGGTGCGCCGCGCCCTCGAAATAGTAGACACCATCGAGCTGCTCGTGGCTAGCCCCGACCCGGCGCCCGTGCATGCCCTGCTGAATGCGGCCCCCGGCCTGCGACCCAATGTGTTGCGCTCGGGCCCCTTCGCCTGGCGCGGCACCGTGGCTGAATCGGGCGTGGCCGTGGCCGTGCGCGTGGTGGCAGTTGATGATTTTGTCAATCAGCTATTTGTGAGCACCGGCAACGAGGCGCACCTGGGCGCCACCTTGCCTTCGGCCGGCCCCGGGCAGCCCGCTAGCCTGCGCCAGTGGGCCAAGCGCGAGCGCTTTGCCAGCGAGGAAGCACTCTATGAGAAAGCCGGCCTGCAATACGTGGTACCCGAACTGCGCGAGGGCCTGGGCGAAATAGAACTGGCCGCCGAGCACAAAATTCCGCGCCTGCTGGAAGACAGCGACTTGCGCGGCTCGCTGCACAACCACAGCAC
Source organism: Hymenobacter cheonanensis (assembly GCF_030581075.1). Classification (GTDB taxonomy): domain Bacteria; phylum Bacteroidota; class Bacteroidia; order Cytophagales; family Hymenobacteraceae; genus Hymenobacter. The sequence continues at coordinate 247,214 of NZ_JAUQSW010000004.1, read as the reverse complement.
CTACTCGGACGGCAGCCACTCGCTGCGCCAGATGGCTACTTTTCTGCGCGATGCGGGCTACGAGTACCTCGGCATCTGCGACCACTCGCAGGCGGCGCACTACGCCCAGGGCCTGGGCCCCGAGCGCGTGCGCCAGCAGCAGCGCGAAATTGACGAGCTGAACCAGGAGCTAGCCCCGTTCCGCATTTTCAAGGGTATCGAAGCTGATATTCTGGGCGATGGCAGCCTGGACTACGACGCGGAACTGCGCGACTCGTTCGATTTTATCGTGGCCAGCATCCACTCCAACCTGAAGATGGATGAAGCCCGCGCTACCGAGCGGCTGCTGGCCGCCATTGCCAACCCGCACACTACCATGCTGGGCCACCCTACCGGCCGCCTGCTACTGCGCCGGGCCGGCTACCCCATTGATTTTAAAGCGGTTATTGATGCCTGCGCCGAGCACCAGGTCATCATCGAAATCAACGCCAACCCCTGGCGGCTCGACCTCGACTGGCGCTGGGTGCGCTACGCCATCAGCCAGGGCGTGCAGCTCAGCATCAACCCCGACGCCCACCACACCGATGGCTACGCCGATATGCGCTACGGCGTGCTGGCCGGCCGCAAAGGCATGCTAACCAAGGAGATGACTTTCAACACGAAGTCCGTAGACGAGGCGGCAGCGTATTTCGCGGCGCGCAAACAACGTTAGAAGTTAAAAATCGTCATGCAGCGCGCAGCGAAGCATCTCGCTCGCAACCGTTAGGATACTAATCCTATACTACTGCAAGCGAGATGCTTCGCTGCGCGCTGCATGACGGTTGTAGTCTTAAACGAATGAAAATCCTGGTTCTGCGCTTTTCTTCCATAGGCGATATTGTGCTGACTACCCCGGTGGTGCGGCAGCTGAAAACCCAGCTGCCGGGCGCCCAGGTGCACTTTGCCACCAAGCCGGCCTTCGCCAAGCTTTTCGAGGCTAGCCCCTACGTGGATAAGCTGCACCTGCTGAGCGGCAGCCTGGGCGAACTGGTGCGCGAGCTGCGCGCCGAGCGGTTCGACTTCATCGTGGATTTGCATAACAACCTGCGCACCAGCCTTATTCGCCTGCAACTCCCGGGCGTGCCGGGCCGCGCCTTCGACAAGCTGAACTGGCAGAAATACTTGTTGGTGCGTTTCAAAGTCAACCAATTGCCGCCGGTGCACATCGTGGAGCGCTACCGGGCGGCCGCCGCGCCGCTCGGCGTCCGCGATGATGGCAAGGGGCTCGATTATTTCATTCCGGCCAGCCAGGAAGTGGACCTGGCCGCCGAGCTGCCGGCCGGCTTCCGGCCCTGGGAATACGTGGCGGTGGCCATCGGGGCGCAGCACGCCACCAAGCGTCTCCCCGTGGAGAAACTCATCGAGCTGGTTACTAACCTGGCGCCGCGCCCGGTGGTGCTGCTAGGCGGCCCCGAGGACGAAAGCACCGGCCACGTAATTCAGCTGGCGGCTACTTCGCTCATTTTCAACGGCTGCGGGCAGTTTTCGCTGCATCAGTCAGCTTCGCTGCTGCGGCAGGCGCAGTTTGTGGTCAGCCACGATACGGGGCTCATGCACATTGCCTCGGCCTTCAAAAAGGAGATTTACAGCGTGTGGGGCAACACGGTGCCGCAATTCGGCATGTACCCCTACCGCACCAAGTTTGAGGCGCTCGAAGTACTAGGGCTGCCCTGCCGGCCGTGCTCCAAAATCGGCTTTGGGCAGTGCCCACAGGGGCATTTCAAGTGCATGCGCGAGCAAAACCTGGCGCGCGAGTGGCCTAGCTGACAATCAGTTACTTCCAGTCGCCCGCGCCCTTACTGCTCTCCGGCTTCACCAATCGAAATTCTACCCGCCGGTTGATGCGGGCATCGGCCTCGGTCAGCTCGTCTTTGAGGGGCTTGCTGGAGCCGTAGCCGAAGCTCTCGATGCGGTTGGGGCCTAGCTTGCCCTTGCGCTCGATGTAGCGCCGGATTTCCTCGGCGCGGTCCTGCGAGAGCTTTTCGTTTACCTCGGGGTCGCCGCGCCCATCGGTGTGGCCGGCAATGTTGAGCTTGTAGGTAGGGTGGTCGACCAGAAAGAGCGTGATGCGGTCGAGGGTGGGCTGCATGGCGGGCGAAATATTCGACTTATTTGCCTCAAATTCAATATTTTTGAAGATGAGCGGCAGCTTGTAGTCGATGCTCGTGGTGAGCATCGTCATCACGGTATCGCCTTTCAACTCAAACTTTTTTTCGACCGAAAACGCATCGGGGCTTTGAATAAGCATGGCGTAGTGCGAGCCCTCCATCAGCTCAAAATCGAACGAGCCGTCGGCCCGCAAGTACTTGCTAGCCACCTCAATGCCATTATCGAGGTCGATAATGCTAACCATGCCTTTGAGCGGCCGGCTGCTCACCGAGTCGAGCAGGGTGCCGGCTACCTGGGTAGTGGCCAGCGGCTGGGCCTCCATGGGCAGCGGGAAGGAATAGAGGTCGAGGTTATTGAGGTCCTTTTCCTCGGAGCGGGCGTAGTAGAGGTTTTTGCTCTGGCTGTCGATGGTGAAGTAATATTCTGACCCTTTGCCATTTACGAGCGGCCCGATGTTACGCGGCTCCTGCCAGCGGCCTTTCACGCGGTACGTTTTGTAGATGTCGAAGTCACCAAAATTCAGCAGCTGGCCCCGCGAGCTGAAGTACAGCACCTGGTAGAGCGGGTGAAAAAACGGGCTTACCTCGCTCTCGCGGGTGTTCACCACGGGGCCCATATTCAGGGCGCGGCCCCACTGGCCGTTTTTGCCCTTCACGGTGTAGTAGATGTCGCTGAGGCCGAAGCCCCCTAGCCGGTCGGAGGCGAAATACAGCGTATCCTCCTTGGGCGAGAGCGTGGGCTGCGAATCCCAGGCCACGGAATTGACGAGCGGGCCCAGGCTCTTGGGCGTGCTCCACTTGCCGTCTTTGCCGAGGCTGGCGGTGTAGAGGTCGCAGTTGCCGTGGCAGGTGGGGCACTCGCAGCGGGCGAAGAAAATCGTCTTGCCATCGTGCGAGAAGCACGCCGAGCCCTCGTTGTACTGCGAATTTATCGGCTTGGGCAGCGGCTGGGCGTCGGTCCAGAAATTCTCGCCTTCCTTGTGCGACACGTACAAATCTTCCTGCTCGCGGGTGCGCACGCCCTTGCCCAGCGGGCGCTTCGAGCTGAACAGCAGCACGGTATCGGCAGCGCCCAGGGCGGGGCCGTAATCGGGGTACTTCGAGTTCACGGCGTCGCCCATGCTGGTGTACACATTTTTGGGCGGGTGAAAGGTGTTGACGCTCTTGCGGTACTCCACCACGTCGTAATACACCTTGAGCGGCACGTAGAGAATGGCCGTTTTCTCCTCCAGCGAGTCGTAGTAGAGCTGCACGCGCCGCACGTCGGTGCGGTGGTGCTTGAGGGCTAGCCGAAAATACGCCTTGGCCAGCTCCTGCTGGGTGCTATCGCGCTGCAATAGCTGCCCCAGATGCCAGAGCAGGTCGGTGTTGCGGTAAAAATTCTCGATGCCAAACTGGCCGACGTACTGCGTGAGCAGCGCGCGCGCCTCGGCGTAGCGGTGGCGGCGCTCGGCCCGCTGAATGGCCTTGAGCGCCTTCTTATCCTCGAAAAAGGCAATTCGGTTGACATTTGGAAAATCGGGTGTGCCGTCGGCGTGCAGGCGCAGGCGGCGCGTCACGCGGCCCTTCAGCGCCCGCTGCTGGTAGGCTGGCTTTGGCGGGCTGGCGGGCCGCGTGGCAGGCCCCGCAGCAGCTTTGCCAGGCTTGACAGCCGGGCGCGGCGTACGCTGGGCCAGCCCCGGCCGGGCCACGCCCACCACCAGCAGCCAGCTGCTCAAAAGACAAAGAAGTAGCGAGAAGCGCATTGGCTGGGCAGTGGGAACGGAACGGGCCTGCAAGTTCTCACACAATAGCCAGTATTAGCAAATTGCTATGCCGGCCCGGCCGGGGGCCGTAGCTTTGGCGGCCCCGGCCGGGCTGGCACGGCCCTTGCCCCCACCCGCCCCCGGCCTGCGTACCTTAGCCTAGCGGAAACTGGCTGCCACTCTGGCAGCCGGCTTGTGCTATTCCGCGCCGGCCGGCTTTTTCTGCTTTGCCCATGCCCTTTGATTTGTCTGGCCCCGGCCGCCTGCTGGCCGTTGGCCCTGATTCTCCTTCTGAAGCCATTGCCATTATGGCCGCCGACCCCGACCACCTGCTCCCCGCCGCCGATGCGCCCGCCGTGCTGGCCCTGCTGCCGGTGCGCAACACCGTGCTCTTTCCGGGCGTGGTGCTGCCCGTGACGGTGACGCGCAAAAAGAGCATCCGGCTGGTGCGCAAGCTGGCCGCTAAAAACGAGAAGCTCGTGGGCGTGGTGGCCCAGCGCCACCCCGACGCCGACGAGCCCAGCACCGACGACCTGCACCCCGTGGGCACCCTGGCCCGCATTCTCAAAGTCATCGACCAGCCCGACGATACCGTCACCATCATCCTGCAGGGGCAGGTGCGCTTTTACGTGGGCGAGCAGCTGACGTACTCGCCGCAGCTCACGGCCAGGGTCACGTACTTCGACGAGCGGGCGCTCGATGCCGAAATAGACGGCGAAATGGTGCTGCTGCAAAGCCTGCGCGAGGCCGCTGGCAAGGTGCTGGAGCTGACGCCCGAAATCCCGATGGAGGCGCGCACCATGCTCGACGGTATTCAGTCGCCGGCCTTTCTCATTCATTTTCTCTCCTCCAACGTGCAGCTGGAACTGCCCGCCAAGCAGCTGCTGCTGGAGCTGGCCGACCCCGAGGCCCAGGGCCGCCAGCTGCTCGAAGCCTTGCTGCGCCAGATTGAGCTGCTGGAAATTAAGAACGACATTCGCACCAAGGTGCACACTGGCATCGACGCCGAGCAGCGCGAGTATTTCCTGCGCAAGCAGCTCAAAACCCTGCAAGACGAGCTGGGCCAGGGCGAAGGCAGCGCCGAGGGCGATGTAGCCGCCCTGCGGCAGCGGGCGCTGGGCAAAAAGTGGAGCGAAGCCACGGCCAAGCACTTCGACAAGGAGCTGGCCAAGCTGGGGCGCATCAACCAGATGTCGCCCGACTACCCGGTGACGTTCAGCTATTTGGAGTTTTTGCTCGACCTGCCCTGGGGCGAAACGACCAAGGACAAGTTCAACCTCAAAACGACCAAGAAAATCCTCGATGCCGACCACTTCGGCCTCGAAAAAGTAAAGGAGCGCATCCTCGAATACTTAGCCGTGCTCAAGCTGAAGCAAGACCTCAAGGCGCCGATTTTGTGCCTCTACGGCCCGCCCGGCGTGGGCAAAACTTCGCTGGGCCGCAGCATTGCCACGGCGCTGGGCCGCAAATACGTGCGCCTGAGCCTGGGCGGCGTGCGCGACGAGGCCGAGATTCGGGGCCACCGCAAAACCTACGTGGGCGCCATGCCCGGCCGCATTATCTCGCAGATAAAGAAGGCGGGCGTGAGCAACCCGGTGATTATTCTGGACGAGATTGATAAGGTGAGCAGCGACTTTCGCGGCGACCCTAGCTCCGCCTTGCTGGAAGTGCTGGACCCCGAGCAGAACTCGACCTTCACCGACAACTACCTGGAGGTGGAGTACGACCTGAGCAAGGTGCTGTTCATCGCCACTGCCAACTCGCTCGATACCATTCAGCCGGCCCTGCGCGACCGCATGGAGATTATCGACCTTACCGGCTACACGCAGGAGGAGAAGGTGCAGATTGCCCGCAAGCACCTCTGGCCCAAGCAGCTGCGCGAGCACGGCCTGGGCGAGACGGAAGTTAAAATCACGGACGCCGCGCTGCACCGCGTGGCCGACGACTACACCCGCGAGAGCGGCGTGCGCAGCCTGGAGCGCCAGCTGGCCGCCCTCACCCGCAACCTGGCCCGCCGCAAGGCCGGCAAGGAGCCACTGCCCGCGCAAATTGACCCTAGCGACGTGCAGAAAATCCTGGGTATGCCGCGCTTCGAGCGCGACAAGGACCAGGACCACGACACGGCCGGCGTGGTAACGGGCCTGGCCTGGACGAGTGTGGGCGGCGATATCCTGTTCGTGGAGAGCCTCCTGAGCCGGGGCCGGGGCAAGCTCACGCTCTCGGGCCAGCTCGGCGATGTGATGAAGGAATCGGCCATTACGGCCCTCTCCTACCTGCGCTCGCGGGCCGATGAGCTGGGCATTGACTACCGCCTGTTTGAGCAGTACGACCTGCATATTCACTTTCCCGAGGGCGGCATTCCGAAAGATGGACCGAGCGCGGGCATCGCCATTTTTACGAGCATTGCCTCGGCCTACACCCAGCGCAAGATTCGGCCGAAGATGGCCATGACCGGCGAGATAACCCTGCGCGGCCGGGTACTGCCGGTGGGCGGCATCAAGGAAAAGCTGCTGGCCGCCCGCCGCGCCGGCATCGACCTCATTATTTTGTCGCCTAAAAACCGCAAGGACGTGGAGGAAATCCCGGCCGAGTACCTCAAGGGCGTGCGCATTCACTACGCCGAGCGCGTGGATGACGTGCTGGCCGAGGCCCTGCTGCCCGAGCTGGTGGCCCGGCCCCAAAGCCTGCCCGTGCGCGATGAGGCGCCCGCGCCCGCCGGCCCCAGCGTGGAGGTGCAGTAGCAGGCCAAAACAGCCTTTCGCCCGGGGCCAGCCGGAAAGCCGTTTTTTGGCTGGCCTCAGGCGAAAGCTGGTCCCGCGCTCGTTACCTTGTTTATATGAAGCAACTCCTACCGTTTCTTTTAGCGCTGCCGCTTGCTGCGCAGGCTCAGATTGGCGGGCGCGCGGCGTTTCCGTTTCTCACGTTGCCGCCCTCGGCGCAGGTGGCCGCGCTAGGGGGCATGACGGCCTCAGCGCGCAGCGCCGACCCTACGCAGTTTTTTGCCAGCCCGGCGCTGCTCAATGCCGATATGGACCACGCGGCGGCCGTGAGCTACGTCAGTTACGTGAGCGACATTAAGCAGAGCACGGCGGCATATGCGTTTACTACCGAAAAGCGCGGGCGCTTCGGGCTGGGCCTCACCTACCTCAGCTACGGCAGTTTGGAGAGCTACGATGCGGCTGGTAATTCGCTAGGCACCTTTTCGGTGAATGAGTACGCCCTGACGGGGGCCGACTCGTACACGAAGGGTAAGTTTACCTTTGGCTTGGCGGCCAAGCTGGCCGTGTCGGGCATTGCTGGCAACCGCGCCGTGGGGCTGGCTGCCGATGCGGGCGTGCTCTACAAGCCCAGCGCGCAGGATTTTACGGTGGGCCTGGTAGTGAAGAACGCCGGCTACATGCTGAAACCCTACACCGCCAGCGCCCGCGAGCCGCTGCCGCTCGATGTGCAGCTCGGCACCACCGTGAAGCCCGAGCACATGCCGCTGCGCTTCACCTTCACGGCCCACCACCTGCACCAGTGGAATATCCAGTACCTCGACCCCAATGCCCGCGGCACCCTCGACGCCAACAACGTGGAAGTGAAGCCCAGCTTTAATTGGGGCGATAACCTGGCCCGGCACTTTACGGCCGCCGCCGAGCTGCTGCTGGGCAAGGGCCTGAGCCTGCGCGCCGGCTACAACCACTTGCAGGCCCGCGAGCTGCGCCTCGACAACGTGGGCGGCGGCGCGGGCTTCAGCTTTGGGGCTATGGTTCGCATCTCGCAGTTTCAGCTCGATTACACGTATGCCACCCTGCAGGCCGCCGGCAGCAGCAACTATTTTACCCTGAGCCGCCGGTTTGGGGCGGCTCCTTCCTCCTTGGCGCACTAATTATTTTGCCCAGCGTTGCGCGGGGATAAAACGCCGGGTTCCGCCGGGTTGTTCTACCCCCACTGTGCGGCCCTGCGTTTTACCCCCGCGGCACCCTGCGCATCTTTTTTCTTTATGTTAGATACCTCTTTCCTGACCCCGGCCCAGATTGTGGCCGAGCTTGACAAATACATCATTGGCCAGCACGAGGCTAAGCGCCACGTGGCCATTGCGTTGCGTAACCGCTGGCGCCGCCTGCACGCCCCGGCCGACATGCAAAAGGAGATTGTGCCCAATAATATCCTCATGATTGGGGCCACGGGCGTGGGCAAAACCGAGATTGCCCGCCGCCTCGCCATCCTGGCCGATGCCCCTTTTGTAAAAGTGGAGGCTAGCAAATTCACCGAAGTCGGCTACGTGGGCCGCGACGTGGAAAGCATGGTGCGCGACCTGGCCGAGCAGGCCGTGAGCCGCCTGCGCCAGCGCCGCCAGGAGGCCGTGAAAGCCCAGGCCGCCCAGGCTGTGGAAGACATTATTCTGGATGCCCTCATTCCACCCCTGAAGGCGCCGGCCAGCGGCAGCGGAGGCAGCCTGGGCTTCGGCAGCAGCGGCGAAAGCATTGCCGCCGACGCCGTGCCGGGCTCCGACCAGGAGCTGAACGAGCGCACCCGCGAGCGCTTCCGCCAGAAAATCCGCAACGGCGAGCTTGAGGACCGCCGCATCGAGATAAATGTGGCCCAAGGCAGCCCTAGCGTGGGTATTATGGGCGCGCCGGGCATGATGGACGAAGCCACCATGTCGGGCCTGCAGGATATGCTGGGCAACATGCTGCCCAAGAAATCGCGCAAGCGCAAGGTGTCGGTAGCTGAGGCCCGCAAGCTGCTGCTGGACGAAGAAGCCGCCAAGCTCGTGGACATGGACGAGGTGAAGGAAGAAGCCATCCGGCAGGCCGAAAACTCAGGCATCATCTTCATCGACGAAATTGACAAAGTAGCGACCAGCGGCAGCGGCAAAAGCGGCGGTGGCCCCGACGTGAGCCGCCAGGGCGTGCAGCGCGACCTGCTGCCCATTGTGGAGGGCTCGGCCGTGAACACCAAGTACGGCATCGTGAACACCGACCACATTCTGTTCATCGCCGCCGGCGCTTTCCATGTTAGCAAGCCTAGCGACCTCATTCCGGAGCTGCAGGGCCGCTTTCCCATCCGCGTCGAGCTGCAAAGCCTGACCAAAGACGACTTCTACCGCATTCTGAAAGACCCCAAAAACGCGCTCACCAAGCAGTACCAGGCCCTGCTGACGGCCGAAGACGTGCACCTGGAGTTTGAGGATGAGGCCCTGCTTAAGCTGGCCGAAATCGCGTTCGAGGTCAATTCGGAGGTCGAAAATATCGGGGCCCGGCGCCTGCACACCGTGATGAGCCGCCTGCTGAACGAGCTGCTCTTCGACGTGCCCGATAAGCTGGGCGCCGGCACGCAGCTCACCATCACGCCCCAGCTGGTAGAAGAGCGCCTGCGCGACATGGTAAAGAACCGCGATATGAGCCAGTACATTCTCTGAGGCCCTGGCCTTCTGCCCCAAGCAAAAAGCAGCCCCGGCCAAGTTGGCCGGGGCTGCTTTTTGCTTGGGGCAGAAGGCCAGCTAGTAACCCGTATTCTGCGCCAGTACACCTTTCGAGTTCAGGATTTCCTGGGTTGGAATAGGCCACAGGTTGCGGAACGTCTGCGTGTACGTCGGCAGCGCCGCCTGCACGGTATTGGTGCGGCGCAGGTCAAACCAGTAAAGGCCTTCGTGCGCCAGCTCTAGCCGGCGCTGCAGCAGAATTTCCGTGAGTAAGGCTGCCTGGGTGGTGGCAGTGGTAGCCGCCAGGCCCGCCTTAGCCCGAATGAGATTCACCTGCGTAATGGCCGTTGGCAGGTCGTTGGTTTGGGCGGCGGCCTCGGCGATGGTCAAAACTACCTCCGAATAGCGAATCACGTTTACCGGGTCGTCATTCGTAGAAATTCGATAATACTTGCGGGTAGTGCCAGCCGGGTACACCGATGTAGCATTAGCCGAAGTCACTACGTTGATGGGCAGGCGCAGGTCGCCAGTGGGGTGGGCAGCAGCCAGCTCGTTGGATGGGTCCAGCTCGTTGCGACCACCCAGCGCGCTAGGGAACCAGAAGAAAGCCAGTTGGTTGGCATCCGTTACGGAGAACGTCAGCTGGAAGAGGTTATCAGCCGTCGTATTAATATTCCCCGTTACCTGCTTGGCGAAGGTCAGCGCATCGGTGTAATTGCGCATGCGCAGCTCGAAGCGCGCCCGCAGGGCTAGGGCCGAGTTTTTGGTGATGCCCGTGGTAGCAGTAGAAGCCAGGTTGGCCACCGCGTAGTCCAGGTCAGCCCGGATAGCCGTCACTACGTCGGCCTCGCTGGCGCGCACTACCGGCTGGGTATCTGCCCCAACGGCCAGGGTGGGCAGCAGGCGCAGGGGCACCCCCACCCCACCGCTGTAGCCGTAGCCTTGGGTAGAGCCGCCCCAGTAGCCTAGCAGGTTCATGTAGTGCAGGGCCCGCAGGGCCCGCGCCTCCCCGATGGCCGAGGCCGTGTTGTAGGCCGGGTCACTGATTTTGGCTACGCTCTGGATGAAGTAATTGGTGCGGTTGATGGCGTCGTACACCGCAATCCATACGCTGCGGGTATCCGTGTTATCGGGCAGAATCTGGTTTTGGTAAATCTGCGCGAAGGTCGGGAAGGTACCCGTATGCCGGATATTACCCGAGATAAGGTCGGCAAACGTTTCGTAGCGCAGGCCATAGTAGTTGGCGCTTTGCAGGGCATCGTAGCAGCCGCGCAAGCCCGCAACCGCATCTTGGCGGGTGGTGAAGCCCGTGCTGGCATCCAGGCTGTTCTGGGGAGTTTGGTCCAGAATTTTTTCGCAAGCGCCCAGCCCCAGGCCCAGTGCAAGCAGGAGCGCCGAGCGGCTGGCCACTTGGCGAAGAGAGGTAGATAGTAAAGAAGTCATTGATTGCAAGTAATTAGAAGCCCAGGGTTACACCAGCCGTAAGCGTGCGCGACTGCGGATAGGTGAGGAAGTCGGTACCCGGCGCCGCGTTGGCAGCCTGGTTCGTCCCGCTGAAGGTGTTTACCTCTGGGTCGAAGCCCGAGTACTTGGTGAACGTCACCAGGTTCTGAGCTTGCACATAGATGCGCGCCGTCGAAATGTGCGCCTTCTGGGTCAGGGCCTGGGGCAGGGTGTACCCTAGCGTTACCAATTTGAAGCGGCCATACGAGCCATCCTCGATAAAGCGGTCCGATACCCGGCGGTTGCTGCTCGGGTCACCATATACCGCCCGCGGAATGTTGGTATTGGTGTTAGTGGTCGTCCAGCGGTTGAGCACGGCAGCATCCTGGCCGAATACGCCGTTCATACCCTGGGCAAACGCGATATTGTTGTTGTATATCTGGTTACCCACATTGTACTGAAACAAAACCGTGAAGTCAACACCCATGAAACGAATGGTGTTCGTGATGCCACCGTAGTACTTGGGTTGCGCGCTACCGATGATTTCCTGGTCATCGGCCGTGATGCGACCATCCCCGTTCAGGTCGCGGAAGCGCACATCGCCGGGGGCGGTAGTCGTGTTCTGATAGATAGTACCGGCACCGTTTTTGGCAGCGGCGTTGGCATTGGCGGCAGCAATTTCGTCCTGCGTCTGGAAAATACCATCCATCCGGTAGCCGTAGAAGGCCCCTAGCGGCTGGCCAACCTGGATGCGGCTAGCAAAGCCCGCCGCAATGGGGTTGTTCTCAGGCGCTACCAGCTGCGTGATTTTATTGCGGTTGAGCGTCCAGTTGAAATTGGTTTCCCAGTTGAAGCCCCGGGGGTCTTCGCTACGCATGTTGATAGTAGTCAGGGCCAGCTCGATGCCTTTATTCTCCATCGAGCCGATGTTGCTCTGGAAGGACAGGAAGCCGGTATCGCTGGGCAGGGGCTGGTTCAGGAGCAGGTCCGAAGTCTTGCGGATGTAAACATCACCCGACAGGTACAGGCGGTTTTGCAGGAAGCCCACATCCAGGCCTACGTTGTAGCCTTCGGTGCGCTCCCAGCGCAGGTCAGGGTTAGCCAACTGCGATACAATCAGGCCACCCAGGCCCAAGTAGTTATAGCCAGGGCTGATGAGACCACGTGATGCGAAGTTGGGAATAAAGCTGTTGCCGGTCTGGCCGTAGCTAGCCCGCAGCTTCAGTTCGCTCACGGCCGTCTGGTCTTGCATAAAGCGCTCCTGCGCAATGCGCCAACCCGCCGAAACAGCGGGAAAATATCCGTAGCGGTTATTGGTACCAAAGCGCGAAGAACCATCGCGGCGCACGCTCGCGTCGAGCAGGTAGCGGTCTTTGAAGTTGTACGTCACCTTAGCCAGCGTACCGAAGAAGTTCCAGGACGTAGCCGTCGACGTAGCTTCTACTTTGGTGGCACCGGCCGACAGCTGGCGGATGGCATTGCTCGGGAAGCCAGTAGCCTGCTCAAACGAGTCGTGGTAGTTATCCTGCTGGTATTCAGCCACGAGCAGCGCCGATACCGTGTGCGCCTCGTTGAAGGTGTGGCTGTAGTTCAGCGAGCTGATGTGGTTGAAGTTGATATCCGTCGAGTTGGCTTCCGTGGCCTGGCCATTCACACCAGCCCCGGTGTTGGTGGTGGTGGGCAAGAAGCGCTGGTCATTCAGGGTCAGGTAGTCGAGACCGAATGTAGCACGATACTTCAAGTTCTTAATTAACTCAAATTCTGCATAATAAGAGCCAATCAGGCGGTCGCTCACGCTACGGATGTAGGGCTCGGTGCCCGCTACTACGGGGTTTTCGGTCGAGCCGCCAGGGTCCTTGGCATACGTGCCATCGGGGCGGTACACCGGAATATCACTCGCCACTAGTACTGCGGCGCTCAGTACCCCGTTGATATTGTTGTCGTTGTTGATGCGAATGTTCGTGCCACGGCTCAGGCCAATGCTGGTACCCATGCGCACTTTGTCGCTCAGGTTGTTGTCGAGGCTCAGGCGCGCGCTAGCCCGCTTGTAGCCCGACCCAATGATGGTGCCCTGCTGGTCGAAATAGTTCGTGGAAACGCGGAAACGGGTACGGTCCGTGCCCCCGGTAAACGTCAAGCCATAGTTGCTGATGGGCGCCGTCCGGAAAATCTCGTTTGCCCAGTTAGTGGAAGGAGACGTTGAGGGGTCTTGAAAAAACCGCAGGTCGCGCACCCCCGTATTGTCGTCGATTACCGACGTAACGCCACCAGTCGTAGACGTACGTGGGTTCGAGAATGTGTAAGCTGCCAGGTCGGCATAGCTGCGCCAGTTGGTACCAAAGGCCGTAATATTACCGGCGGCAGAAACCGGGTAGCGGTTCTGTACCTCGTCCAGAAACAGCTGTACCTGCTGCGGACCCGTGAGGGCCTTCGGCAGTTTCCACGCCTTCTGGATGCCGGTGTAGTAATCGAGCGAAACCTGCGTTTTGCCCGCACGGCCACGCTTGGTGGTGATAAGCACTACCCCGTTGGTAGCCCGCGAGCCGTAGATGGCAGCGGCGGAAGCTTCTTTCAGTACTTCAATTGAAGCAATATCATTGGGGTTCAGGTCCGACAGCGCATTCGTCTGCTGGTTGCCCACCCCTAGCTGCGAGTAGCTACCCGTATTAATCGGCAGCCCGTCAACCACGTACAGCGGCTCGTTGCTGGCGGAGATGGACCCCGGGCCACGCACCCGCACCGCTACGCCAGACCCCGGGGTACCCGAGTTTTGGGTAACCTGCACACCGGCTGCCCGGCCCTGCAAGGCTTGGTCGGCACCAATTACTGGCTGATTTTGAAACTCAGAGCCCTTCACCGATACTACCCCACCCGTGATATCACGGCGCTCCTGCTGCTGGCCGTAGCCGGTTACTACTACCTCAGTAAGCTGCTTGCTATCAGTTGCCAGCGAAGCCTCTACCGTAGTGCGGTTGCCTAGCGCTATCTCCTGGGTGAGCATGCCTACCGAGCTGATGGTAAGCGTACCCCCTGTTTCGGGCACGGCTAGCGAGAAGCGACCATCTGCGGCGGTAGACACGCCCGTAGTGGTACCCTTCAGCAACACAGTTGCTCCGGGCAGGCCTTCCCCGGTTTTTTGGTCTATGACCCGCCCCGATATGGTGCGCGTTTGCGCGAGCACCACTTGGAACAAGGTGAGCATGAGCATCAGGCTCATCAGTAAACTTCTTTTCATGTACTGTTTGGTAATAAGGGTGTAATTAAAAGGTAACTGGAAAGCGAAGCCCCTAAAGTAGGAGCAAAAATGTACATCACCTGAATTTTTAGCGGAATTTTTTTCATTAATAGAGTAAAATGTATGAATAAAAAGGCCCCCAACCTACTAGGTTGGGGGCCTTTAAAAAGCGGTTAAGCAACCGGGCTAGCAGAACCTAGTAACCAGGATTCTGCTGAGCGGCCAGCACAGGGTTAGTCTGCGTCTCGGTGCTGGGGATGGGCCACAGAAACAGCGGGTTAGAGTACGGAATAGCCGGTACCGTTTGCCCGGTAGCCGGGGTGCCGCAGGAGTACTTGGAGCCCAGGGCTACTGCACTGGTAAACTTGGCCGGGATACCACCGCCGGTTATCGGCGCGAAGGTGGGCTCTACCGAGAGGCGGGCGATGTCGCCCCACCGGAAACCTTCACCAATGAACTCAACCCGACGCTCGTTCAGGATGGCCTGCGTGAGCGCAGTGCCGGTGAGCGAGCCAGCGGCGTATTGGTCGGCGGCCGTTGTTACCGAGCGGTTACGCACGGCGTTGAGCAGCGTGAGGGCCAGGGTGCTGTTGCCGGTGCGCGACAGGGCTTCGGCCTGGTTCAAGAGCACTTCGGCGTACCGGATGATGGGCGCGAAGTCCGAAGAAGTCGTGGCATCAAGGTACTTCTTGATAACGTAGGCCGTGGTACGGCTGCCGCCATCCTGCTGCATCATTACCGTGCGGCGCAGGTCGCCGCAGGTGAAGAAAGAGGCGTTGTACAGGTTCGGGCTAACCGCCAGGAGGGCCCGGCCATTGATACCAACCGACGGCGCGGCCGATGAGCCATAGGCATTGGCCAGCGCACCGTTTACCCCGGGGTTATCCACTGCGTTGTTCTCAATCGAGAAAATGTTTTCACTGGTAACCCCGGCACCGATGAAAGCCGCCCGCTGCGTAGCAGCCAACTGATAGTTGCCAATGGGGCTAACAAGCGTAGTGGTATTGATGAGCTTATTGCCTTCCGTAATGGCCGCAGCCCAGTTGCCCTGGTAGAGGCGGATGCGTTGCTTCAGCGCGATGGCCGCGCCTTTGGTAGCCCGCGTTACCGACCCCGAGGCACCAAAACCCGAGCGGGTAGCAGGCAGGTTGGCTTCGGCAAAATCCAGGTCAGCGAGCATAGCCGTGTAGTCATCGGCTACTGTGCCCCGGCCCTGCTTGGCACTTTCGGTGATGTTGGTTTGCGTGTTGTTGGCTAGGGTCCGGTAAGGCACCCCCGGGTTGCTGCCACTCCCATCCACGTAAGGGCGCGAGAAGTTGATGACCAACTCCAGGTGCGACAAAGCACGCAGGAAGCGGAGTTCGCCTTCATACACCAGCTCGTCGCTGGCGGAAATTACCCCGCCAGTAGCGGCCGTTTTGATACCGTCGATGGTAATGTTGGCCTTGTTAATGAGGGCGTAGCAGTTGGCCCACATATACACGATGTTGGGGCTGGACGCCGTGTACTGGTTGTTGTAAACCACGCCGAAGAAGCCGGCCTCATCCACCAGGTCTTCACCACGCACATCGCCCTGCTCGTTGGCAGCGGCGCCAAACGGATAGCCGCGGGCGCCACCCACGTTACCGTTGTAGAAGCCCGATTGCGCGGCATCATATACGCCGGTCACGGCCAGGGCCACGCGCGAGGGGTCGTTGTATACGGCCGCATCGGAGAGGGCATCAAGGGGCTGCAGGTCCGTTACGTTGCAGGCACCCAACCCCAGGGTAAGGGTAAAAGCTGCCGCTAGGACCCGTTGACGGCTGGCGGCTATAAAAGTCACAATATTTTTCATTAGAATCAACTAAATCAAGGTTAGAAAGCTACGTTCAGACCACCCGTGAATACCCGCTGCTGCGGGTTGCTGTTGTAGTCGATGCCAGCAGCGTTGTTCGATACTGTGTTGCCGCTGGTAGAGGTGCTGTTAACCTCGGGGTCAACCCCACGATAGTTCGTGAACGTGTACAGGTTCTGTACCTGGGCATATACCCGAACGCGGCTCAAGCCAATGACACTGACAACGTTGGTAGGCAGCGTATACCCGAGGGTAATGTTCTGAATCCGCACAAAGTTTCCGCTCTCTACAAAACGCGACGAGGCGCTGCTCGTGTTGTTGCTGAAGTCCGTGCTGTTGTAAAACAAGCGGGGCGTGCTGGTTACGTCGCCCGGCTTCTGCCAGCGGTCCAGAATCTCGGAGCCGTTGTTTACAAACGTCTGCTGCAGCAATTGCTGACGCGTAACGTTCATGATTTGGTTGCCAAAGTTGTAGCGCAGGAACACGTCCAGGTCAAAGCCCTTAAACGTGAATGTGTTGTCGAAGCCGCCGAACAGTTTCGGGTTGGTACGGCCCAGAATGATTTTATCAGCCGTGGTCAGGGACGAAGTAGTGGTCAGAGCCGTCGGGTTGGCCGGGTCGTATACGTAGTAGCGCGAGGTGGCCAGGTTGCCCTGGATGATGGTGCCATCAATCTTTTTGTAGAGCGGGTTACCGTTGGCGGAGTTTACTCCCTGGTAATCATAGCCCCACAGCGAACCGATAGACTGGCCTACTTGCGTAACGTTGTAGTTACCGCCCAGGTACTGGGCGTAGATGGGAGCCCCACCCTCGCCAAGCGAAGTTACCTGGTTGGTGTTGGTCGAGAAGTTGATGTTGGTCGACCACGTGAAGTTATCGTTGCGGATGTTCTGCGTCGTCAGGTTCAACTCCAGGCCTTTATTGTACATCGTGCCCGCGTTAGCGTTGTAGGAGTTGTTGGGAACACCCAGGCTAGGAGGAGTAGGTACGGCCAGAATCAAGCCATCGATGTTGTTGCGATAGTAGTCGGCGCTGAACGTGATGCGACCGCCGTAGAAACCCAGGTCGATGCCATAGTCTTCCTTCTTCGAGGTTTCCCACTGTAGCAGCGGGTTGCCTACGTTGCTGTAGCTGATACCAGCCTGCGACGCGTACTGAGCCGCGCTGTAGATGCCAGCGGCGGGATAGTAGGACGGGGGCAGGTTACCCACGCGGGCATACGAAGCACGCAGTTTGAAGTCTGTCCACACGCTAGCTATGCTGGCGTTCTTGAAGAACTCCTCCTGCGATACACGCCAGCCCACCGAGCCACCCGGGAACCAACCGCGGTTGTGCCCAACACCCAGGCCCGACACGGCATCCGAACGCAGCGTAGCGCTCAGCAGGTAGCGATCTTTGAAAGCGTAGTTGAGACGCCCGAAGTACGACTGCAGGCCTTGCTGCACAAAGTCACCACCACTGTACTGGTTGGTTACTGTGCCGCTGATGATGTTGTTCTGGCCCAGGGCGCGGTCCGAAAGGCCCGTGCCTTGTGCGTAGTAAGTGTTGGAATTGGTCTTCTGGTATTCTACCCCTGCTACTGCGTTAATCTTATGATTTTCGGCAATAATGTTGTTGTAGGTAGCCGTGTTTATCCAGTTCCAGCGAATATTGGGGCTGAAGTTTTGCAGCACCAGACCGTTGAGGCCCCGGCCGTCGCCAGCGCGCGGGTCCCAGTACTGGAAGTCGTCCTCAAGCTGCGTATCCGTGCTGAGCTGCGTGCGCAGGCGGAAGTTTTTCAGGGGCTCTACCTCCGCGTAGGTGTTGGCCAGAATGCGGTAGCTGGTAGAGCGGTAGATGTTGTTCTCGAGTGAGAACAGGATGTTGGGGTAGTTGAAGTTGATGGGTATCGCATTATTACCCTGGCCCAGAATACCGGCCGAGTTCAGGTAAGGCGTACCATCGGGGTTACGCGCCGGCACGTTCGGGAACAGCAGCAGGGAGGCAGCTACGTTGCCCGACAGAGCGTTGCCGCCCGTGTTCAAACCAATCGTTTGCGAACGGGTGAGGCCGGCGTTCATCCCAATGCGCAGCCAGCTTTTCACTTCGCTGTCGATGTTGGCGCGGAAAGTAAAGCGCTGCAGGGTGTTCGGCTTAATTACCCCGCTCTGGTCGGTGAAGCCGGCCGAAAAGAAATAATTAGTCTTATCGGTAGCGCCCGACACCGTCAGCGCGTGGTTTTGCTGGAAGCCCGTGCGGAAAACCTGGTCCTGCCAGTCGGTTGACACGCGGTTGCCGCTAGCATCCGTGTACGACTCGGCAATGCGGCCAGTGTTACCCTGGTTAGCGTATTTTTCGTTGCTGATAGTTACGAAGTCATCCGCATCCAGCAGCTTGTAGCGCTTCAGGGTTTGGGCAACGCCCATGTACGTATCGTACGTAACGGTTGCTTTGCCTTTCTTACCATGCTTAGTGGTGATAAGAATAACGCCGTTGGCCGCGCGCGAACCGTAGATAGCGGTAGCCGAGCCGTCCTTCAATACTTCGTATGACTCGATATCGTTGGGGTTGATGTCGGCCAGGCCGCTAGAGCCGTTGGTGTCGATGCCACTGAGCTGACCCGTAAAAATCGGCTGGCCATCTACTACTATCAGTGGCGAGCTGCTGCCGCTGATGGAGTTGGTGCCGCGGATAAGAATGCGCGGCTGCTGCCCCAGCAGGCCGCTGGGCGTTTGCACCTGCACACCGGCTGCACGGCCGGCCAGCTGCTGCGCGAAGCTCGGCGAAGCCAGGTTAGAAACCGTTTCGCCTTGTACCGTAGCGATAGAGCCCGTCAGGTCGCGGCGCTCCTGGGTGCCGTAGCCGGTCACGACTACTTCGCTCAGCTGCTTGGTATCGGTGGCTAGGCCAATGGCAAACTCCGACTGCGTGCCGATAGCCCGCTCCTGCGTTACATAGTTAACCGAGCTAAATACCAGCGTGCCGCCCGTAGCCGGTACGCTAAGGCTGAATGCCCCATCGGAGTTCGTGGAGACACCATTCGTAGTTCCCTTAAGCAGCACCGTTACCCCGGGCAAGCCTTCGCCTGACTTTTGGTCGGTTACCCGGCCCGACACAGTCCGCGTCTGCGCCAGTACCGCTTGAAATAGCGTGAACATGAGTATAAAACTCATGAGTAGGGTTTTTTTCATTGAAAAAATGAGAAGGTAAAAAAGATAGGTAAAGCCGCCAGACGCCGATGGCACGGATTAGTTGAAGCCGCAAGGTAATCCAGCGCCGCTAGAAATTATGCAACTGGCGGTGCATCCCGGGGGCATTTTTATAACTTAATCAAAAGTTAACCTGCAGAGGCCGGCTCTCTGTGCAGGTGGTGTGAATCATTCCGGACGCGAGTTTTCACTCGTTGGCCATGCCCTGCTACCCCCTCCACAATTGTCTGGCTGCGGCTTACTCGCGATAAGTCAACTCTTTAAATAATACCCTTCACTGCTCACCATCCAGAACTGGGCAATATTTCCAAAAATTAGCAAAAAATTAATAACTTGGCCGCAGATTCGCCTCATTCCGTTGCGTGAGCAAGTCTATTTTCACTTTTCCCAAACCACATAGTATGAAGCAATTTTCTCTACTAATGGTCTTGCTACTCAGTTGTCTGTGGCACCAGGCATTTGCGCAGGACCGAACTATTTCAGGCCGGGTTACAGACCGCACTAGTGGGCAAGGGCTACCCGGCGTAACGGTGCTTGCGAAGGGCACTACTACTGGCACCTCCACCAACGCCGATGGCGCCTACTCACTGAGCGTGCCGGCTAACGCTACCCGCCTCACCTTCAGCTTTATCGGATATGTATCGCAGGAGCGTGCTATCGAGGGCTCTACCGTTGATGTGGCCCTGGCCACCGACGTGAAGCAGCTTGATGAGGTAGTGGTCAACGGCTTGGCCTCTACTGTAAAGCGCTCCAACCTGGCTAACTCAGTTGCTACCGTATCAGCGCAGGAGCTGACTGGCAGCACCCGGCCTTCGACGGTAGATGCGGCCCTGAATGGCAAAGTAGCTGGGGCAAACATCAACATGACCAGTGGGGCGCCCGGCGGGGGTGTCAGCATCCAGCTGCGCGGCATCTCTACTATCTCGGGGGCTAGCCAGCCACTATATGTTATCGATGGCGTGTACGCCATCAGTGCCGAAGTAGGCAATGGCGCTGGCGCGGCGGCCTTTACAGGTGCATCTTCGGCTGCCGGCACTACCAACCAGGACAACGGCACGAACCGCATTTCAGAACTCAATCCTAACGATATTGAGTCAATTGAGATACTCAAAGGCCCTAGTGCTGCCGCTATCTATGGCACGCGCGCAAGTGCTGGTGTTATTCTAATCAAAACCAAGCGTGGCGTAGCTGGCCAAACCCGTGTGAGCCTGTCGCAGGACATTGGTTTTGCTCAGCCTTGGCATTTGCTCGGCACAGAAGGCTGGACGCCTGCCAAGATTGACCAGTTTTACTCAGGCGCTGATGCTACCGCGGAGAAAGCTAAGCTAGCGGCGGCGCAGGCTAGCGGCAAGATTTATGACTATGAGAAGGAGATTTTTGACCACAATGCTTTCACCCGTAGCACGGGGGTCAGCGTATCGGGTGGCACGGACCGTACACGCTTCTTCGTTTCGGGCAACACCACGCGCGAAGATGGTATTGTAGCAAATACCAACTTTCAGCGCAATTCCATCCGGGCCAACGTGGACCAGAAAATAGGTAAGCTGATTGACTTAAGCCTGAATTCAGGCTATAGCAATTCGACTAACCGCCGGGGCTTTTTCGGAAATGATAACAACGGGGTAGCAATTGCTTACAACCTGTTCCAGATTCCTAACTACGCCGAGCTGCACCAAGATGCCCAGGGTATCTTTCCCTCGGCGGCGCCGTACTCTAATGACAACCCCCTGGCTATCATCTCCCGGGCCGTTAACCAGGAGCGTACCGACCGGGTGACGGAGGCTTCTACTGCTACGCTGCACATTCTGGAAAAGGAAAATTCTTCGCTGCGCCTGGCAGCACAGGGCGGCATTGACTTCTCAAACAGCAACGCTCTGCTCGCCTTGCCAGCCGATTTGCAGTCCCAGCTCAGCCAAAACTTTCCGGGCGTGGCCCGGGTGGCCAAAACTCAGTTTTTCAACTACAACCTGCAAAGCTTCCTGATTTATGACTGGAAACTTGGTCAGAACATCAGCCTGACTTCGCAAGTAGGGGCGGTTCGCCTTAACCTCACGGCGAATCAGACCTATCAGCAAGGCCAAAACCTCGCTCCTGGTCCGCTATTGCCAAACCGGGGCACGATTATCACGCAGAATACTTTCCTCTCGGACCAAACTGACGTTGGCTACATCGCTCAGCAGGAGGTAAACTATAATGACCGGATTATTGCTACCGGCGGCATTCGCTTTGATAAGTCGAGCCGCAACGGCGACCCTTCAAAACTCTACGCTTTCCCCAAGGCCTCACTGGCCATCAACTTGACCAAATTTGACTTCTGGACGGCTGAAGCAGTTAACCAAATCAAGCTGCGGGCTGCCTACGGCGAAACTGGTAACCCTGCCCCTTTCGGTGGCACTTTTTCGGCACTCTCGGGCATCAGCACGGGTAGCCGCGTAGGCTTGCTCCCAGCTACTACCGTGGGCAACCCAACTATCGGGCCCGAGCGCGCTACGGAGCTGGAAGCCGGTATCGACCTGGGCTTCTTCAATAACCGCATCCAGCTGGAGGCCACTGTTTATAACAAGAAGGTTATTGGGATTATCAACACGTATGCGCTGGCTCCGAGCACGGGCGTTACGTCTATCTCCTCTTACCCGGTTGGCGACCTGCGCAACCGTGGTCTGGAAATTGGGTTGACCCTGAACCCGGTGCGCTCGACCAACTTCAGCTGGACCTCGAACAACCAATTCTGGCTCAACCGCTCGGAAGTAACGCGCATCATCGTACCGGCATTCGTTTCGAGCAGCAGCTTTGGCGCCAGCTATGGCACTACCTACTTCGCCCTTGGTGAATCCCCTTCCCGCTGGTATGGCACTCCCCGCAATGCCGTTGACAACCCGAACACCCCTAGCAATCTGACGCGCTACGGCGATGCTCAGCCTACCTTCCAGTTCTCGTCGCTCAACAGCTTTACCATTGCTAAAAACTTCGAAGTATCGTTTTTGCTGCACTGGAAGAAGGATGGCTACATCAGCAACCTGACCCTCACTCAAACCGACGCGTTTGGTACCAGCTACGATTATTCGCAGAACAGCGGCCAGGTTACGGCTAACGGCACGCCTATCACCTTCGGTGCTTACCGCAATGCCCAAGGTGCTGTATCAGCAGCTCAGTTCATCGAAAATGCCGGGTATGTGCGCCTGCGCGAGGCCTCTATCTACTACACACTGCCTGCCAGCATTCGGGAGGGGGCTTTCAAGAACTACGTCAAAAACGTGCGTATTGGTGTATCGGGTAGCAACCTGATTACTTGGACGAACTATCGTGGCTACGACCCCGAAGTATCGAACTTTGGCCAGACTGCAACCGGCGCGCAAGTAGATGTGTTGAGCTACCCAGGGGTGCGAAAGTACTTCCTGCGTATCAGCGCTGATTTCTAATCTTTTACTTCTCACTTGTGTATGCAAACTATTTTTAATAATCAGCGTCGCAACACCGTACTTGCCGGTACCGTTGCGCTGCTGCTGGTAGGCGCTGGGTGCAGTCCCACTACCATTGACCCGGTTACCGACCCTAACAACGCCAGCCTGGAGAGCGTAACTGCCAATGCCACTCCCACGCAGATTAGCGCGCTCGGGGTAGCGCTGGAAGCCTCTTTGCGCTTGGGCCACGCCAACAACGGCGCCAATAACATGGTCATTGGCTCGCTAGGCCGCGAGGTGTCGGTACTTGCCAAAAGCGAGTCGCGTTGGGTAGGCGAAATCTATGGCACCAAAGGTTCCTACGACGATAACGCTTTTTACAGTGTTGGCGCTTACAATGGCTTTGCCCGCGTGGTGCGGTCAGCCAAAGTATTCTTGGCCTCTGTTAATGGCACCAACAGCATTACGGATGCACAGAAGAAAGCTGCTGCCGGCTTCAGCCACACCTACGAAGCGTTGGGCAAGCTGCATGAGCTTGACTTGATGGGCGATATCGGCATTCGGGTAGACCTGGACAATATCTTGAAGCCCGGGCCTTTTGTGAAGCCTGCTGATGCCCTAACCAATATCCGCCAGCTGCTTGACCAGGCCGCGACGGAGCTAGCCGCTGGCGGAAGCAGCTTTCCCTTCCCGCTTTCCAGCGGCTACAGTGGGTTCGACACGCCCGCCACTTTCTTGAAGGTAAACCGGGCGCTGGCAGCCCGTGTGGCTCTTTACCAAGGTGATAACGCCGGCGCCCTTGCTGCCCTGGCACAGTCATTCTATAGCCAAACGGCTAGCTTGACGCTCGGGCCGAAAATCACGTTTAACCCTTCCATTGCCAACGACGTCAGCAACCCCTACTACCAAGCGCTGCCTACCTCCTCAACTGGTTCTAACCCAGCCACACTGGTGGTAGCAACGGACAACTTCGTGTCGGAAGCCGAAGCCGGTGACCTGCGCCTGGCCAAGGCCCCGGCGCACGTAGGCCCCGGCCAAACGGTTGGTACTATACCGGCCGACTTTGATGCTAAGCTGTTTACTTCGCCGACGTCGAGCCTCGATATCATTCGCAATGAAGAACTCATTCTGATATCGGCAGAAGCCAAGGCTAAGTCAAACGACCTAGCCGGCGCAGTAGCCGACATCAATGTGATTCGGACAAGAGCCGGCGGCCTGGCTGCCCGTACGGCAGCTTCGTTTACGCAAGCTTCCGATTACATCGATGAAATTCTGAAGCAGCGCCGCTATTCGCTGTTTTACGAAGGCCACCGCCTTGTTGACCTGCGTCGCTTGGGTCGCTATGCGCCCACGGTTTCGTCTGGCCAGACATTGATGTACAGCTCAGGTGCTGCGCCGGCCAGCGTGGGTGGCACCTACAAGCTGATTCCCAATCTGGACAAGCCTTCTGCCGAAAAGCAGTGGGATGCTGCTAACCCGTAGCCAAGCGCGGTTACGAGCACTAAAAAACCCCCGCATCTGCCTGATGCGGGGGTTTTTTTATATCCTGAATCCAAAGCAAAGCTTGCTAGCCTAGTTCTGCATCAGGTAGCCTTTGATATACTCGTCCAAATCCCCATCCAGCACGTTTTGCACGTCGGTGCGCTCAATGCCGGTGCGCAGGTCTTTGATGAGCTTGTAAGGGTGCAGCACGTAGTTGCGAATCTGGGAGCCGAAGTCGATGCGCTTTTTAGTGGCCTCAACCTTGTCGCGCTCCAGGTTGCGCTTGTCCATCTCCTGCTGGTAGAGGCGCGACTTGAGCATGCGCAGGGCGTGCTCTTTATTCATGAGCTGCGAGCGCTCAATCTGCACCGCGATGATGATACCGCTGGGGGCGTGCGTGAGGCGCACGGCCGTTTCGACCTTGTTCACGTTCTGGCCGCCCGCGCCGCCGGCCCGGAAGGTATCCCAGGAAATGTCGGCGGGGTTGATTTCGATGTTAATCGTGTCATCGACCACCGGGTAGGCAAAAACGGAGGCAAACGACGTGTGCCGCCGCCCGCTGCTGTCGAAGGGCGACATGCGCACGAGCCGGTGCACGCCAATCTCGCTTTTGAGGTAGCCGTAGGCGAAGGGCCCGTCAATCTCCAGCGAGGCCGACTTGATACCGGCGCCCTCGCCGGGCTGGTAGCTTAGCTGCTTCACGGTGAAGCCCTTGCTCTCGCCCCACATGATGTACATGCGCATGAGCATCTCGGCCCAGTCCTGGCTTTCGGTGCCGCCGGCGCCGGGGTTGATGTCGATGATGGCGGCTAGCTGGTCTTCCTCATCGGAGAGCATCCGCTTGAACTCCAGCGCCTCAACCTTGGCCTGGGTGGCATCGTACTCGGCCTGCATTTCGGCCTCGCTGGCCTCGCCCTCGCGGTAAAAGTCGTAGAGCACGTCGGTGTCGGCCACGGCCTGCTGCACGGCTTCGTAGTCGTCGGTCCAGGTTTTGAGGCTCTTGATTTCCTTGAGCTTGGCCTCGGCGGCCTTCGAGTCATCCCAGAAATCGGGGGCCAGCGTCTCGGCTTCGGCTGCGGTTACCTGTTCTTTACGGGTATCGTAGTCAAAGATACCTCCTCAGAGCCTCGGCGCGGCCCCTCAAGTCCTTTATCTGGTCTTGGGTCATGTGGTGAAATGGCTAAATGAGTGGCCGGGCAAACCACCCGGCCGGGGGACAAAGGTCGGCATAAAAAAAGCCGCTCGGCAGGCGAGCAGCTTTTTTACGGCGTAGAATGGGCTAGCCCGGCAGCTTACACGGCTACCATCCAGCCGTGGGCATCGGCGGCGTGGCCGGTGCGGATGGCCTCCAGGGCCGCCCCTACCCGGCGGGCAAACGACGTATCGGTGAGCGCCGGCAGGTCATGGTCGCGGCCCTCGTAGCCCATGGTGGCAATGGGCGCGATGGTGGCGGCCGTGCCCACACCAAAGGCTTCGGTGAGGCGGCCGGCGGCCAGGCCCTCAATTATTTCGCGGCTCGACACGCGGCGCTCCTCCACGGGCACGCCCCAGGTACGGGCCAGCTCCAGCACCGAGCGGCGGGTGATGCCGTCGAGAATGGAAGTAGATAGCTCGGGCGTAATAAGCTTGCCATCAAGTACAAACATCACGTTCATGGCGCCCGACTCTTCTACGTACTGGTGCTCCGAGGCATCGGTCCAGATGAGCTGGTGGTAGCCCGCCTGCTGGGCCAGCTTGCTGGGCAGCATGGCGGCGCCGTAGTTGCCGGCATTTTTGGCGTAGCCGGCGCCTCCGGGGGCAGCGCGCACGTACTGCTGCTCGAAGCGCACCCGCACCGGCTTGGTGAAGAAGGCCGATACCGGGCAGGTGATGATGCCGAAGTGGTAGGTTTCGGACGGCCGCACCCCTAGCGCGCCGTCGGTGGCAAACATGAAGGGCCGGATGTAGAGCGAGCTACCAGCAATATTAGGCACCCAGGCGGCGTCGAGCTTCACCAACTCGCGTAGGCCCTGCATAAAGATATCTTCCGGGATGGTAGGCATGGCCATGCGCTCGGCCGAGGCATTGAGGCGGCGCCAGTTGTCGAGGGGCCGAAACAGGGCCACGCTGCCGTCGGCCTGGCGGTAGGCCTTCATACCTTCAAAAATAGCCTGGCCGTAGTGGATGGCCGAGTTAGCGGGGCTGATGGCCAGCGGGCCGTAGGGCACGATGCGCGGCTGCTGCCACTCGCCGCCCGTAAATTCCACACTCAGCATGTGGTCGGCGAAGAGCTTGCCAAACTCCATGTTGGCGGGGTCCAGCTCGGTGAGGCGGGAGGCGGTAGTGGGCTGTACGTCGATAGCGAGCGTGTCAAGCATAAGTAGGCGAGGTTAAAACCAAAAAACGGTAGGCTAGCCAGGCTAGCGGCACCAGAATGGGTGGGAAGGATACAAAGAGGGACAAACGAGCCGGCCGAATGTTGCAGCGCCGCGCTGGCCAGTGGCTAGCCCCGGCAACTTAGACGCGTGGCTTCCAGGTTACTTCGGCCACGCCCAGGTCGTGGGCCATGGCGCGGCTGAGCACGAATAGGTAGTCGGACAGGCGGTTGAGGTACATCACCACCAAATCTTCAACCGGCGATTCTTCGCGCAGGTGAATGACGAGGCGCTCGGCGCGGCGGCACACGCAGCGGGCCACGTGCCCAAACGACACGGCCGGGTGCCCGCCGGGCAGCACAAACTCGCGCAGCGGGGCTAGCACCTCGTTCATTTGGTCCATCTCGGTTTCGAGCAGGGCTACGTCGGCGGCGTGCAGGTCCGGAATTCGCTGGCGCACATCCTTATCCGGGTCAGTGGCCAGGTGCGAGCCGATGGTGAAGAGGCGGTCCTGGATTTCCTTCAAAATCTCGCGGCGCGGGGCGTTCACCTCCTGGTCGCGCAGCAGGCCGATGTACGAGTTCAGCTCATCCACAGTGCCGTAACTATCGATGCGCAGGCTCGACTTGGGCACCCGCGTGCCGCCAATGAGCGAGGTCAGGCCGGTGTCGCCGGTTTTGGTGTATATCTTCATGGACCTCAGAATTAACAGATTTAACGGATGCGCCCGCTGCGCGGGCAGGCTAGCTGAGCTGCGGCCAGGGCCGCTACGCGGGGCTGCTTTGGGGTAGCGCTAAGCGCTTAGCGAGCTGACGGCCGGCTGCGAGATGTTGTGGTTTACGTCGTCGGTTTCGATGAGGCCATCGCGCAGGCGCACAATGCGGTGCGCATAGTGGGCAATGTCTTCCTCGTGCGTCACCATAATAATGGTGTTGCCCTTGGCATAAAGCGCCTCGAAGAGAGCCATGATTTCATAGCTGGTTTTCGAGTCGAGGGCGCCGGTGGGCTCGTCGGCCAGCAGCACGCTAGGGGTGTTAACGAGCGCGCGGGCAATGGCCACGCGCTGGCGCTGGCCGCCCGAAAGCTCGTTGGGGCGGTGGCCGGCGCGGTCAGCCAGGCCCACCGAGCGCAGGGCTTCGAGGGCGCGCTCGGTGCGCTCGCGTTTGCCCAGGCCGGCGTAGATGAGCGGCAGGGCCACGTTTTCGAGCGAGGTAGAGCGCGGCAGCAGGTTGAAAGTCTGGAAAACAAAGCCGATTTCCTTGTTGCGCACCTCGGCCAGCTGGTTGTCGCTCATGCGGCTCACGTCCTGGCCATTGAGGATATACTGGCCCTGGCTAGGCGTATCGAGGCAGCCCACAATGTTCATGAGCGTACTCTTACCCGAGCCCGACGGGCCCATAAATGCCACGTACTCCCCGCGCTTGATGTCGATGCTCACCGAGCGCAGGGCGTGAATGTGCTCCGTCCCCATCACGTATTCTTTGGCGATGTCGGTGGTCTGAATGACGTAAGGCGTTGGGCTGGCAGGAGTCATAAGAAAAGGCAAAAATCAGCGGGCAGGAACGGGCGGCTGGTCAAAAGCAGCCCCGGCGGCGGCGTGCGCCGCCCGGCGCACCGCAAATTGCGCCAGCAAGTTAGCGTAAGCAGCCGGGCTCAGGCGCGGGCGCAGCTGCGCGAGCGCCGACTGGCCTAGCTCAGCCAGCCCCGCGTCGGCGGCGGCCAGGGCGTAGGCTTGCAGCAGCGGCAGCGAGGCGGGGTTTTCGGCCAGCCCTTTGTTGAGGGCATCGTAAGCATCGGTGTAGGCTTTTTGCTGCGAAAAGTAGCGGGCGGCCGCCAGCACGGCTGTTTCGTTGAAGGGCGCTTCGGCCACTAGCCGTTGATAGAGCCTGCCAGCCTGCGCCGCCGGGCCGGCGGCCTCGGCCTGCCGGGCAGCGGCCAGCTCGGCGCTGCCGCTAAGCCTGGTACCTGGCCCCCGAGCCAGCAAAGCCGGCTCCCGCAGCGCCTGCCCCAACCGCGCCGCCGCACGCCCTTGGGTCGAATCGCGGGCTAGCCGCCGGTAGGCTGCCTGCGCCGAATCGACCTGGCCGGCCAGGGCCAGGGCCCAGGCACGGGGCAGCTGGGCATCGGCCGCACCATGCCCGGCGGCTAGGGCCAGCTGGCTGGCCGCGGTGGCGTACTGCTGCTGCTGCAACTGCCAGAGCCCCAGCACATACTGGTAATAGCCCGCCGTGGGCGTGGTGCCCACCGTGAGCGGCGCCAGGGTCTGGCGGGCGGCCAGCTCGTCGCCGGCCGCGTGGCGCAGCAAGGCTTGCAAAAAGAGAATCTGCTCGTAGTACGGCTCGTTGGCGGCGGAGCCGGCCAGGCGGGTCAACTCGCCGGTGAGGCGGCGGCACGCGCCGGGCTGGCCAGCCCGCGCCGTTAGCAGCGCCGTGTGGTAGAGCTGGGCGAAGGCCGCGCCGTCGAGGCTAGCGGAAGTGCCGGCTGGCGCGGGCGCAGGTGCGGCCGGTGCTGGGGCTAGCAGTTGAAGCAGCTGCTTATTAGCCAGCAGGCCCGGCTCGGC
This sequence comes from Hymenobacter cheonanensis, assembly GCF_030581075.1. Lineage (GTDB taxonomy): Bacteria > Bacteroidota > Bacteroidia > Cytophagales > Hymenobacteraceae > Hymenobacter. Next base: position 218,436 of record NZ_JAUQSW010000004.1, on the reverse strand, counting down.
AGGCGTGGCTTTCGAAGCGGCGGCTAGCTTTTGGGCGGCGGGCAAGAGGCTTTGGCTCAGCAGGAAACCTAGCTGATTGGTACGGCTTACGTAGCTGTTCGACTTCAGCCGCTCGGCTTTGTCGAGGTAAAAGGCTACCGAATCGGTGAGCGCCGAGCGGGTGAAAAGCTGGGCCATGTCGGAAGCCAGCGCGAAGCTGCCCGGCGCGGCGCGGCGGGCCTCGCGCATCACCTCCAGCGCGTCGAAGAAGTCAGCAGGCTCGGTGAGCAAGGCGTTGAGCTTAAGGCTGATTTTCTCGTCGGGCTGGCGCTTTAGGGCGCGGCGCAGGGCATTCAGCTCGTTCTGGCGCTGGTCGCGGAAGCGGTAGAGGGCCGCCCGCCCCAGCTGCGCCGTGCGGTTGAAGCGGGCTAGCACGTCGCCGCTTTCGGCGTAGTAGCGCTCGGCCAGCAAGGCTAGCGGCAGGTCGTCGGGCCGGGCCTCGCTTTGCTGGCGGGCCAGGTCGCCGAGCTGGTTGTATTGCCCGGCCTGCACCAAGTCGAGCAGCGGCCAGTTGTTGCGCAGCTCAAACAAAAACAGCCCCGCCAGCCCCAGAATGTACACGGTATAAAACGGCAGCCGGCGCGGCTCAAACACCACCCGGTGCACCGGCAGCCGCTGCCGGATGAGCGCGCCAAAATTGACCAGCACGTAGAGCAAAAAGGCCGCCCCCAGCAGCCCCAGCGCCCGCCCGCTAAAGGCCCGCGCCGCGGCCAGCAACGGCGTATTGGCCGTGGCCAGGGCGTAGCCCAGCGCCGCTGCGGCCGCCGCTACCAGCAGCCAATACAGGGGCCTGGCCGCCGCGTAGGGCAGCCAGCCACCGTAGCTGGGCGCCCGCTCGCGCAGCCCCAGCCCGGCGGTGGCGATGGCCGGCAGCAGCAGTACCAGCGGGTCGAGGTGCAGGCCGCCCCCGAGGGCCAGCACCCCGTCGTTCCAATAATAGAGCCCTAGCGCGCCCAGGTACAGCAAGCTGGCCAGCACGAAAGGCAGCAGCCCAAACCGCCCTTCGGGCCGCTCGGCCTGGGTATTAAACCACAGCAGGGCCCGGATATTCTCCACCCCTACCCACCCAATGAGCGCGGCCACCAGCCCCGCCCCGGCCGGCGTGGCGTAGGCGGCGAGGTGCAGGGCGGTTTCATCCAGCGGCAGCTTGGTGCGGGCTAGCAGCAGGGCCACCAACCCGCCCACCAGTACCAGGAAAATAGCGACCCGCCACACCACCCGCACGCTATCGCCGAAGGCTTGCAAGCCCAGCGCGGCCGCTCCTAACAAGGCGAGGGTCAGGTACAGAAAATATTGCTTGGATTCGCTGAAAATGCCCAGCGCATCGGCATTGAGCGACATTAGCAGAAATACTACCGGCACGGTGCCAGCCAGAAAGGCCGGCCGCGCCAGCATGCTTACCACCGCCAGCCACCCGGCTAGCGCCAGGGCCAGCACGCCCAGCCACAGCCCGGCCGCCAGCGGCTGGGTGTAGGGCCCGCCCACATCGTGGGTGAGCGTGGTGATGAAGCCGCTTACCGGCAGCGCCAGCCGCGCCGGGCCCACTGCCACCGAGTCGAGCACGAGGGGCACGGGCGCCAGGTGCGGCACCAGCTGCACGGGCAGCGTGGCGCTTTCGCCGGTGAAGTAGAAATACAGGGCGCCGGCCAGGGCCAGCAGCGCCAGCAAAGCGGGCAGCCCCGGCAGGCGGCGCAAAAACGAAAATTCAGGCAAGGAGCAGCGTTACTAAAAAGCAGGTTATCAGTATCAAAGAAGAAAAACGCCCGTCATGCTGAGCTTGCCGAAGCATCTTGGTCGCACCGTTGGAGTTAGTACCCCTAGCAGTTTGGGCAAGATGCTTCGGCAAGCTCAGCATGACGGACGTTTTTGCTTGGCTAGCAGGCACTAATCAAGCACCTTGGGCACGCGGAAATAGTCCGAGTCCTTGCGCGGGGCATTGCGCAGGCCCTCTTGGTGGCTCACGGTGTTGCGGGCCTCATCGTCGCGCAGCACGTTGATTTCGTGCGAGAGGTGCACCAGCGGCGCCACGCCTTCGGTATCGACCTGCTCAAGCTGGGCTACCCAATCAAGAATGCCGTTCAGGTCGGCAAGCATCTGGCCCTCGCGGGCGGGGTCAAATTCGAGGCGGGCCAGGTGAGCCAGCCCCCGGATGGTTTCGAGGTCGGTTTTCATGATGCGTATGTTAAAAATGCTGATTATCAGGCCTAGCAAGGGCTAGCTAAAAAGCCCGGCGCAACCCGCCGGCTTCGGCCCTGCTCCTTTTCAGGCCTGTTTAAAAAAGTAGCTCGCCTCCGGAATGCCCCGGCCTTCGGGCACAAAGTCGTCGGCAATCTGGGCCATTACCCTGGCCTTGAGGGCGGGCACGTCGGCCTCGGTGAGGCCTTTGGTTTCGATGGCTTCGTGAAACACGACGCGCAGCGGTGCGTGGCGCACCCGCAGGCCCGCAACCGAAGGCATAAACTTGTGGTTCAAGGGCATACTCACCGGCACCAGGGGCACGCCCAGGCTGATGGCCATCTGAAACGCGCCGTCTTGGAAGGGCTGCAGCTCCTCGCCGGGCTTGGGGCCGATGGTGCCCTCGGGGAAAAGGGCGAGCGGCCGGCCTTCCTTCAAACCCTGCTTGGCCAGGGCAAAAGCGCGGCCCCGGCTTACCACGCTGCGGCGATTAACGGGAATGTAGGTTTTGCCGAAGATGGGCCCCCACAGCGGAAATTTCACCAGCGCATCCTTGCCCATCATGTTAAGAAAGCCCGGAATGGTGTAAAAGAGCACCAGAATGTCGATGTACGAGCCGTGGTTGGCCACGTAAATGCAGGGCTGCGGCACGGGCTTGGTGCTCTCGCGCACTATTTCGAGCGGCACGCCCCACATAAAAATGGAGAGCTTGGCCCAGTTGCGGTTGATGCTGTGCAAATAATGCCGCCACTCGGGCCGGCGCACCAGAATAAGCTGGAGTGGATAGGTAAGGAAAAACGGCAGCACAAACCAGAACGTGGCCCACGTGGTGTAAAGCCGGTGGCCGAGGGTGCGCAGGAAAGCAGGCATACGGGCAAATTTACAGTGAACAGCGAACAGGTGGCAGGGAACGGGGAGCAGCCAGCAGAATTTCTTGTGGCAATTGCCCCCTGGCAGCTAATCACTTGCCCCTGGCAGCCAGCACTTTCTCGGCCTTGAGCAGGCCGGCCACGCTGATGGCGTCGGTAATGCGGTCGGCCATGCACAGGTCCACGGCGTGGGCTAGCGGCAGCTTCCAGAGGCGCAGGTCTTCGGTTTCTTCGGGCTCCCAGTCGCCCTGGCTAAGGCCTTCGGCCAGAAAAACGAAGCCTTCTTCGTCGGTAACCGAGTTGGAGGTGTGCAGGCGGGCAATGCGCGTCCAGCGGGCGGCAAGCAGGCCGGTTTCCTCGCGCAGCTCGCGCTGGGCCGACTCCAGCACGTCGAGTTCGACGGGGCCGCCGCCCATCGGAATTTCCCAGGTGTACTCGTTCAGGGTGTAGCGGTACTGGCCCACGAGCCAGGTATTGCCTTCACTATCAACCGGAACGATGCCGATGGCTTTGTTCTTCATCGACACCACGCCGTAGACGCCGGGGTTGCCGCTGGGGTTGATTATCTCGTCTTGCCGCACCCGAATCCAGGGGTTCTGGTACTTAATTTCGGTGCTCAGCGTCTGCCAGGGGTTGTGGGTTTCGTCGAGGTCGTGGTGCGGGTGCGAATGTGGCATAGCGAAGGTAGCGGAGTAGTGCGGGCGCAAAAATAGCCCCTGGCCCGCCGTTGCGCCGCCCCAACCCCGCGCCAAGCTGGCGCGTACTACCCCTAGCCCGGCGGTCGCTCACCATTCAGCCGCCCGGCTTGCTTTTTATGGCTGATAACACCCAAAAGCCCGCCGACGACTCGCTGCTCAACCTCAAGTTTGCCCAGGCCGAAGCCGACCTGGCCCAGAAAACCGGCGGCCTCGGCCCCATCACCAACGAATACGTCTCGACGGATGAAGATGATGAGATAAGCCAGGCCGAAGGCCCGCGCGACAGCCAGGGCCAGCGCCGCGGCGAAACCGACCCGACCGACGCAGGCTCGACGGCTGGCGCCCACAGCTAGCCCGCCGCATCCATGCATTTTTTAGACTGTGCCCCTACCCCCCACCGGCCGCTGCGCAGCCGCCTGGGCTTGCAGCTGCTGGCGCTGATTATTGCGCTGGCCCTGCTGGCGGGCTGCCAGGCCAGCCGGGGCGGCCCCGATACGCCGGCCCGCACGGTGCCCGCGTTTTTTGCCAAGTACCGCGACCGCCCGGGCTTCCGCACCACCGAGTGGTCGGCCGACCTGCTGCAGCGGCTAGCCCTGGTGCGGGTGGGCAAGCTGCTGGGTGGCAACGACCTGACTAATGCCATCACCGGCATTCGCACGGCGCGGGCCATGACCTTTACGCCCACCTCGGGCAGCGCCCGCAACCTGGTCGATGCCGGCCTTAACAGCGAAGTGAATGGCCTGCTGCAAGCCGAGCGCTATACTTCGCTCGTTACGTCCAGCGCCGGAGCCACCGACTACCACTACGTAGTGAAGGCCAACGGCGACAACGTGAGCGAGCTGGTAGCTACCGGCACCATGCCCGACGCGCTCGGCTCGTTTGTGCTGGTGCAGGTACAAGGCAATTTCACCCGCGCCCAGGCCGAAGCCCTGAGCAAAGTGTTGCCCGATGTAGTGCAAACCACCAATAAATAGTTGGTTGCCCCAAGCTACTTACTATTCAGCAGCCCGGCGAGCCAAGCAATGCTTGGTTCGCCGGGCTTTTTAGTGAGCGCGGGGCTAGCCCGCAACTCCCGGCCAGCGGGTGCAACTTTGCAGCCTGTTCTACTTAATTGCTGGTTGACTTGACTTCTTTTTTGATTACGGGCGGGGCTGGGTTCGTGGGCGCCACGCTGGCGCTGCGCTTCAAGGCGGCGCACCCCGAGGCCCGCGTGATTGCCCTCGACAACCTCAAGCGCCGGGGCTCGGAGCTGAACCTGCCGCGCCTACGCCAGGGCGGCGTGGAGTTTGTGCACGGCGACATCCGCAATCAGGAAGATTTTGACGCCCTGCCCGCCGTGGAGGTCGTCATTGAGGCCTCGGCCGAGCCGTCGGTGCTGGCCGGCCTCACCTCGGCGCCCGATTACCTGGTGAATACCAACCTGCTGGGTACCATCAACTGCCTGAACTACGCGCGAAAGCACGGGGCGGCGTTCGTGTTTCTGTCGACCAGCCGGGTGTATCCCATCAACCAGATTGAGCAGATAGCCCTCACCGAAGGCGCCACACGCTTCGAGGTGGCGCCCGCCCAGCCCATGCCCGGCATGAGCCCGGCGGGGCTAGCCGAGAATTTTCCGCTCGAAGGTTACCGCTCGCTCTACGGCGCCACCAAGCTGTGCTCGGAATATCTCATTCAGGAGTACCACCATTTCTACGGCTTAAAAACCATCATCAACCGCTGCGGGGTGCTGGCCGGGCCCTGGCAGATGGGCAAGGTCGACCAGGGCGTGGTGGTGCTGTGGGTGGCGCGCCACTTCTGGCGGCAGGGCCTGGGCTATATCGGCTTCGGCGGCACCGGCAAGCAGGTGCGCGACGTGCTGCACGTCGATGACTTGTACGACCTGCTCGAAATTCAGCTAGCCAACCTGGCCAGCCACAATGGCCAGACCTACAACGTGGGCGGCGGGCTAGCCGGCAGCGTGTCGCTGCAGGAACTCACGGCGCTGTGCCAGGAAATCACTGGCAATGAAGTACCTATTCATGCCGAAGCCGAAACCCGGCCCGCCGACATCGCCCTTTACCTCACCGACAATGCCCGCGTGAGCGCCGCCACCGGCTGGGCCCCTAGCCGCCCGGTGCGCCAGCTGGTGCAGGACGTATACGACTGGCTGCGGGCGAATGAAGCCGACTTAAAGCCCATTTTGGGCATGTAGCGCAAGCTGAATTTCTTACAGGCATTCGTCAAAGGCGTTCGTCATGCTGAGCCTGCCGAAGCATCTCACTCGCGCCGCTAGGTTACTAGCCTAACGATACAAGCAAGATGCTTCGGCAGGCTCAGCATGACGAACGTTTACTTTTGTGGTTTATACTGGTTGCGTACACATATGAAAGTTGCCCTCGTTACCGGGGCCGGCGGGCTGATTGGCTCGGAGGCCGTGGCGTTTTTCAGCGATAAGTTTGACTTGGTGGTGGGCGTCGACAACGACATGCGGCGCTACTTTTTTGGCGAAGCCGCCTCCACCGACTGGAACCGCCAGCGCCTGCAAGCCGACTACGCCAACTACCGCCACCACGCCGCCGACATCCGCGACGTGCCCGCGCTCACGGCCATCTTTCAGGAGTACGGCGCCGACCTGGCCCTGGTGGTGCACACCGCCGCCCAGCCCAGCCACGACTGGGCCGCCCGCGAGCCGTTTACCGACTTCAGCATCAACGCCACCGGCACGCTCAACCTACTGGAATTGACCCGCTTGCACTGCCCCGAGGCGGTATTTATCTTCACCTCGACCAACAAAGTATACGGCGACAACCCCAACCTGCTGCCCCTGGTAGAGCTGGAAACCCGCTGGGAAATCGACCCGCGCCACGCCTATTTCGAGAACGGCATCGACGAGCAGCTGAGCATTGACCACACTACGCACTCGGTTTTTGGGGCTAGCAAGGTGGCCGCCGATGTGCTGGCGCAGGAGTACGGCCGCTACTTTGGGCTGAAAACGGCCGTGTTTCGGGGCGGCTGCCTCACGGGGCCGCGCCACGCGGGGGCGCAGCTGCACGGCTTCCTCTCCTACCTCATGAAGTGCGCCATTACGGGGCAGCCCTACACGGTGTTTGGCTACAAGGGCAAGCAGGTGCGCGACAACATTCACGCCCACGACCTGGTGAATATGTTCTGGCATTTTTACCAGGCGCCGCGGGCGGGCGGGCAGGTGTACAACGCCGGCGGCGGGCGCTTTGCCAACTGCTCGATGCAGGAAGCCATCGCGCTCTGCGAAACTATTACGGGCAACAAAATGCAGTACACCTACTCAAACCAAAACCGGGTGGGCGACCACATTTGGTACGTGAGCGACGTGGGCCATTTTCAGCGCCACTACCCTGGCTGGCAGCCCGAATATGACCTGGTGAGCACGCTGACGCAGATTTTCAACGAATTGCGCCTGCGCCAAGCGGTATGAAGCTCAGCGTCGTAATCCCGGCCTACAACGAGGAAGAAAGCATAGCGGAAACGCTGCGCACACTGCACGCCAAGCTGGTGCAGGAAGGCATAGCCCACGAAATTGTCGTCACCAACGACAACTCGAAGGATGGCACCCTGGCCCGCCTCACGGCCCTAGCCGAGGAAATTCCGACTCTCACGTACTACACCAATCCCGGCCCCAACGGCTTTGGCTACGCCGTGCGCTACGGCCTGGAGCGCTACCAGGGCGACTGCGTGGCCGTGATGATGGCTGACCTCTCGGACGACCCCGCCGACCTCGTGCGCTTTTACCACAAGCTGCTCGAAGGCTACGACTGCGTATTTGGCTCGCGCTGGATGAAGGGCGGGCGCGTGGTAGACTACCCGGCCCACAAAAAAACCCTCAACCGGGTGGCCAACACCATTGTGCGGGCCGTATTTCGGCTGCGCTACAACGACTGCACCAACGCCTTTAAACTGTACCGGCGCAGCACCATGGATGGGCTCAAGCCCTTCCTCTCGCCGCACTTCAACCTCACGCTGGAGCTGCCGCTCAAGGCCATTGTGCGCGGCTACACCTACGCCGTGCTGCCCAACTCGTGGACCAACCGCAAATACGGCGAATCGAAGCTCAAAATCAAGGAGATGGGCAGCCGCTACTTCTTCATTTTGGTGTACTGCCTGATTGAGAAATACTTTTCGCGGGGCGATTTTAAGAAGGCAAATTGAGGGGCTGGCCAGCGCGTATCTTGGTCGAATAATTTCTTTTCCGCTATGCGAAAACCCTTACTTGTTGCCGCCCTTGGGCTGATGCTGGCCGCCTGCCACCACCAATCGGACGACGCTAGCCCAGGCCTCGACTTTGGGGCCGGCGACGGCATCTCCTACCGCGACGCCAGTGGCATGGCCAACGGCACCCAGGACCCCACCGACTGGACCGCCGACGCCACCTGGACCGCCCAGGAAAAGGCGCTGTTTCCGGAGCTAAGCATCTCGCTCGACGACACCCCGCAAACCGGCTTCCTGGACCGGCTGACCCTGTACCCCAACCCCGCCGCCGGGGCCACCTGGGCCGTCGTCAGCAAAAACGGGGCTAGCGGCCCCAGCCCGTTTTCGACCGCGGCCGTGCTCGTGAGCCGCGACTTCAAGGAAGTGCTGCGCCTGCCCCACGGCTACGCCGGCAGCGGCTACTACGCCACAACATTCGACTATGCCAAGCTGGGGCTGACGCCCGGCGAGCGCTACCGGCTCTACTACGTGGTTTTTAACAACAACGGCCTTATCCTGAAGGGCCACGGCGACGTGCGCTACGACAAGTAGCCTCGCGCTAAGGCCAGCTAAAAGCTCCGATGGCGCGGGGCTCTGCCCCGTGTCTACTATTTAGCCGGCCGTTTTTTTTAGCTCGCGCACCAGCGTGCTGGCTAGGGCTCTGCCCCGTGTCTACTATTTCGCCGGCCTCTGGCCGGCACTCGTTGCACGAGCAACCCTACGCCCGCAGGCCAGACGCCTGCCAATAATAGGCACGGGGCAGAGCCCCGCGCCATCGGCGCCAGCCTCGAAGGCTACTCACTGATACGACCGGCCCGCCAGCGCCCGTAGCAGCACCAGCCACACCGGGCCGGCATATTGCAGGTAGCCCGTGGTGAAATAGGCCGGAATAAGCAGCGCGAAGAACAGCACCACCAGTGCCAGGTAGCGCCGCTCGGCCAGCGTGGTGTGGCGCCCCAGCAAATCGAGGCTGATGAGCGCCACCGGCATGCCAAAAGCCAGGCTGCGCGTGATGTCAGTAACGGCAAATGCTCCCCCAAAAATGGGCGCGAAGCTGCCCAGCAACAAGTTCAGCATCAGCCACCGCCGCTGGTAGGCCAGCAGGGCCGCCGCCAGCACCACCGGCAGCCAGTAGCTCGACAAGCCCGTGACGAAGCCCAGCGCCAGCAGCTCGTGCCAGCTGCTGTGGAAAAGCGCCGACGCGCCCACCAGTCCGCCCGGCGTGTGCAGGCCGTAGCGCCAGGCCAGGGCTAGCCGCAGCGCGCCGTAGGCGAGCCAGGCCGCGTACACCGCCGTGGCCGGCCGCGTGCATATAAAGCGCAGCAGGCCAGGCACTTGCCACTCGTGCTGCCGGGCGCCGTACCAGAACACCAGCAGCGCCGAGGCGGCCAGCACCCGCTCATCAACAAAGCCGCCGGCCAGCACCAGCCCAAAAATGGCCGGCCAGCGCCGCGAACCCAGCGCCACGATGAGTGCCGCGTAGCCCAGTCCGTCGAAATACCCGCTCAAATCATAGGTATACTCGTAGCCGAAGTACGTGAGCGCCAGCCCCAGCGTGAGCAGCGCCGCCGCCACGCGGTCGCGCAGGCTGGCTTCGAGCAGGCCCGCCACCTGGTAAAACACGGCGAAGCCCGCCAGCACCTGCAAGGCCAGCAGCTGCGCCAGCGACAAATGCAGCACCCTAGCCAGCAGCGGCACCGCCAGCCGAAAGCTCATCTTGGCCAGGTGCGTCGACGACACATCGGAGTGCCGGGCGAAGGGCGCCGCAATCTGTTCGCCGATGCGGCGCAGCTTTTCATCGAGCGCCTCGGTGTGGGCAAAAAGCTGGGCGTAGGCGTGGTTGACCTTGGGAAACTGAAACGTGGCCGCCACCAGCAGGCACAGCGCGGCTAGCCCCCAGCGCCAGTGCCGGTGCGCCACCCGCGCCCCTAGCCAAGTAAAAATCGCCTCAAAAAGTGCTGCCATAGCCGTTGGGCAAAGATACCCTGGCCGCCCGGCCGCGGGTGCGGGCGGCGCTTGGCTAGCCTGTATCGCTGCACGCCCGGCTAGCCTCTCTTTGGGTACCCGCTGCCTTACGCCCGGCGGTGTCGGAGCGCAGGAGGCATTCCCGGCGGTCAGCCATTCGTCTGGCCAAGGGGCAAAATGGTCGATAATCAGCAGTTTCAGCGCGGCCTGATTAGTAGATTTAAAATAGATTACACGTCTTTCTCTTTCGACGGTATGGCCGCTAACTCTACTGCTCAGCTCACTTCTTTGCTAGCCTCGGCGCTGCTGCTCGTTGCGGCGGCTGCCTGCCAAAAGCAGGCTACTTCGCCTTTTCCGAACAACCTGGCGGCCCTGCCCCTCGCGGCCCTGGCCCCGGCCGACAACCCCAGCAGCCCAGCCAAGGTAGAATTGGGCCGCGCCCTGTTCTGGGACCCTATTCTCTCGGGCGGCAAGGATGTGAGCTGCGCCAGCTGCCACCACCCCGCCACCGGCTACGCCGACGCCCTGGATTTGGCCATTGGCGAGAATGGGCGGGGGCTGGGCACCGCGCGGCACTTCCAGGCCCCTAACACCATCCCGTTCGGGCAGCGCAACACCCAAACGGTGCTCAATACCGCCTATAACGGCCTCACTACCAACGGCAGCGTAGACCCGGCGCTGGCCAGCATGTTCTGGGACAGCCGCGCCCAGTCGCTCGAAACGCAGGCCCTGCGGCCGCTCAGCACCCTGGAAGAAATGCGCGGCCACGCCTACGCCGAAGGTCTGGCCCTCGACTCGGCCGTGGCGCGGCTGCGCCGCGTGCCGGCTTACACCACGCTTTTTCAGGCAGCTTTTGGGGGGACGCAGCCCATCACGGCCACAACCCTGAGCCAGGCGCTGGCCTGCTTCGAGCGCAGTTTGGTGGCCACCGACTCGCCCTTCGACCAGTACATGCGCGGTACTACCTCGGCGCTCAGCGCCGAGCAGGTCCAGGGTATGCAGGCGTTTGTGCAGAGCGGCTGCGCCAACTGCCACAGCGGCCCCATGCTCAGCGACTACCAGCTACACGTAATGGGCGTGGCCGACAACCCGAAGAACGCGGCCTCGGACACGGGCGCTAACGGCACCTACGCCTTCCGCACCCCTAGCCTGCGCAATGTGGCCCTCACGGCACCCTACATGCACAGCGGCACCGTGCCCAACCTGGCGGGCGTGCTCGATTTCTACGACCCCGGCCCCGGCGGGTCGCGCTCGGCCAACCCGCATGTGGCTACTAACCAGCGCGACGCGCAGTTTCCGACGCGCGTTACGAACAAGCAGGCGATTATTGCCTTCCTCAACTCCTTGACGGCTAGCAGCTACGACCGCACCGTGCCGGCCAAAGTACCCAGCGGCCTACCCGTGGGCGGTAACATTAATTAAGCAACACGGCCACCGTGCCCTACCCATCAGGTAGGGCACAGTGGCCGTGTTTTTTGTTCGCAGTCAGCACCTGGCTTCGGCCAAGGCTAGCAGCTTAGATATCAAACTTAATACCTTGGGCCAGTGGCAATTCGGTGCCGTAGTTGATGGTGTTAGTCTGGCGGCGCATGTACACGCGCCAGGCATCGGAGCCCGACTCGCGGCCGCCGCCCGTTTCCTTCTCGCCACCGAAGGCCCCGCCGATTTCGGCGCCGCTCGTGCCGATGTTCACGTTGGCAATGCCGCAGTCGGAACCGGCGTGGCCCAGGAAGGCTTCGGCCTCGCGCAGGTTCAGGGTGAAGATGGACGACGAGAGGCCCTGCTTCACGCCGTTTTGCTGCGCCACGGCATTCTCCACGCCGCCCGAGTACTTCAGCAGGTAGAGGATGGGCGCGAAGGTTTCGGCCTGCACGGTGGCGTAGTGGTTTTCGGCGGCTACCAGGGCTGGCAGCACGTAGTGGCCGCCGTGCAGCTCGGCGCTACTCAGCACCTGCCCGCCGGTGAGCAGCGTGCCGCCTTCCTTTTGCACAGCCTCTAAGGCATTGGTAAACAGCGTTACCGCGTCGGCATCGATGAGCGGGCCTACCAGGGTGCCGGCTTGCAGCGGGTGGCCCACCGGCAGCTTGGCGTAGGCGGCCAGCAGGCGCTGGGTTACCTCGTCGTAAATACTGTCGTGGATGATGAGGCGGCGCGTGGTGGTGCAGCGCTGCCCGGCCGTGCCCACCGCCCCAAACACAATGGCGCGCATGGCCATGTCGAGGTCGGCCTGCGGGGTGAGGATGATGGCATTATTACCCCCTAGCTCCAGCAGGGCGCGGCCCAGGCGCTGGCCCACGGCGGCGCCCACGGCCCGGCCCATGCGGGTGCTGCCCGTGGCCGATACCAGCGGCACGCGCTCGTCGGCGGCCAGGGCCTGGCCCACGTCGGCGTGGCCTAGCACGAGGTTGAAGACTCCTTCGGGCACGTCGTTGTCGGCCAGCACTTGCTCGATGAGGTGCTGCACGGCCACGGCGGCCAGCGGCGTTTTTTCCGAAGGCTTCCAGATGCAGACATCGCCGCACACGGCGGCCAGCATGGCGTTCCAGCTCCACACGGCCACCGGGAAGTTGAAGGCCGAGATGATGCCCACCACCCCTAGCGGGTGGTACTGCTCGTACATGCGGTGCGCGGGCCGCTCCGAGTGCATGGTGAAGCCGTGCAGCTGCCGGCTCAAACCCACCGCAAAGTCGCAGATGTCAATCATCTCCTGCACTTCGCCCAGGCCTTCCTGCAATATTTTGCCCATCTCGTAGCTCACCAGCTTGCCCAGGGCTTCTTTGTGCTGGCGCAGGGCTAGCCCTATCTGGCGCACCACATCGCCGCGCTGGGGCGCGGGCACCAGCCGCCACTTCGGAAACGCGGCCTCGGCGGCGGCTACCACGGTGTGGTAGTCGGCCACGGTGGCCTGGGCAACGGCCGCAATGCGCTGGCCATCAGCCGGCGACACAATTATTCTTGAGGCGTTGCTAGCCCCGCCCCAGGCGCGGCCGGTGCTGTAGGCCGGGTTTTCGGGCTGCACGCCGAGCTGGCGCAGCACGTCGCGAATGCCGTGGGGGTCCTGGTGCGGGTGCGGCACGGTTACGTCGGGGGTGGTGGCTTCTTCGAGGGCCTGCTTCATATCTAAGGGAAAAAACAAAGGGGTGGGAGAAGCCAAAGGTAGCAGGGCCGCCGCCGGGCTAGGGCTGCTGCAAGAGCCAGGCCAGCGCCTCACTCTCCTGGTTGAAGTAGCAGTATCGATTGCCCTGCACGGCGCCCTGGCGCATGTTTTCGCGCAGGCCGGCGTTTTCGGTGGCGGCGCGCTGGTCTACCATCGCGAAGTAGGCGAGCGCCACGGGCTGGCCCAGCGCCTCGGGCAGCTGGTGGCTGAACTCGCCAAACCACGCAATGGCCGCCGCATCGTTGATGTGGCGGCGGCGCACATCGAGCAGCCAGTGGCGGCAGTGGCCGTGGGCCACGGCGGCGGCCAGCAAAGCGGCGTAGTGGGCCTTTAGCTCGGCCAGCGGCGCGGGCCGCAGCCAGCGCCCCACCAGCAAATGCTGCTCGGGTCGGTAGTCGATGGTAAAGCTATCGGGGGCGTAAGTAGCGGGTGTAGACATAAGCAGCAGGCGCTCGGAGGCGCCAGTACAAAACTAGCGGGTTTGGGCATTGCCGGCGCGGGGCACGGCTAGCAGAGGGGCCGGCGGCGGGCTGGTTGGCAAGCGTGCTAACGCGCACAGCGGCCGGCGGGGGGGCTGGCAAAAAATAACCGGCGGGCTGCAACGCTGGCTTGGCTGCCGAATATCTTCGCATTGCCGCCGGCCCGGTGGGCTGGCCGCCCGCAGGCTGCCCCGGCCGGGCTTTCATTACTCATTCACCCTTACCCCTTTTCCGCATGGCTTTTCTACTTTTTGCCGGGCCTGGCAGCCCGCTGCGGCTGCTGAAGCTGTTGTTGCTGGTGGCCGTACTGCCGCATCTGGCCACCGCGCAGGCGCCGGCCTGGCGGCAGGCTGTGCTGGCTAGTGGTGGCATTTCTTCAATCACTACTTCGGCTACCGATGCCAGCGGCAACGTGTACGTGGCCGGCACCTACTACAACAGTCCGGCTACCTTCGGGGCTACTACGCTGCCCTGCGAGGGCTTGCAGGATGCTTTTATAGCCAAGTGGAGCCCGGCTACCGGCCAGTTTGTGTGGGCCCAACGCATGGGCGGCAACGATGGCGACTTTGCAACGGCGCTGGCCGTAAGCGGCAACACGGTGTACGTTACGGGCGTCTCGAACAGTTACATCACCTATTTCGGCAGCCTCAGCGTGCAAACCCTTTCCCTGGGCGGCAGCGGCACGTTTATCGCCAAGCTCACCGACCTGGGCAGCAGCGCCAGCTTTGTGTGGGCGCACGGCTTCCAAACCAGTGGCGGCAGCGCCAATGCCCTAGTGGTGGCCGGCAGCAGCCTGTACCTGGCCGGCTCGTTCAACGGGCGGCTGGCGATGGATGGCACCACGCTGCTGCGCGATTACGACTCCGTATTCGGCGCTAACGCGTTTGTGTTGAAGCTGACCGATGCCGGCACGGGCGCCGCGCCGGTGTGGGCGCAGCAGGCGGGCGGCAATCGCGACGATTACGCCGTGGCCCTGGCCGTGGTGGGGAGCGACGTGTACGTGGCGGGCAATTTCACCAGCGGCACGGCCACCTTCGGCCCGTTCACCCTCGCCAATGCCGACCCGGTGCCCACCTTCCCCAACCCCGATGTGTTTGTGGCCAAGCTCACCGATGCCGGGGCCAGCAGCAGCTTTGGCTGGGTGCGCCGGGCGGGCGGCACCGGCTACGACTATACCACGGCCCTAGCCGCGGTGGGGCCAAATCTTTACGTGGCCGGCACCTTCAACAGCAGCACGGCCAGCTTTGGCAATCAAACCCTTGCTACGGCGGGCGGCCACGATGCCTTCGTGGCCAAGCTCGTGGATGCGGGCCCCGGCGCCGATTTTCAATGGGCCCAGCGGGCGGGCGGCCCGGCCGATGAGCGCCTGCGCAGCCTGGCCGTGGCCGGCAACCGGGTTTACGTGGCCGGCAGCTTTCAGGGCACGGCCACTTTTGGCAGCGCCGCCCTCAGCCGCACCAGCCAGGGGAGCTACGACGGGTTTGTGGCGTACCTGCCCGATGCCGGGGCCAGCGCCAGCTTCGGCTGGGTCCAGACGGCCGGCGGCCCTGCCGAAGACAATGCCCGCACGCTGGCCCTGCTGCCCGCGCCCAACCTGCTTTACGTGGGGGGCGATGCCAGCCAGCCGGCCACTTTCGGCGCCCTTACCCCCACCACAAATGCACCCTACTACACGAGCTTCGCGGCTACGCTGGGGTCGGCCGAGGCCTTGGCTACGGTGCCTGCTGCCGCTACGGCTGCTACGCTCCTCACCTACCCCAACCCGGCGCACGGCCGGGCTACCGTGGTGCTACCCACCACCGGCGGCCCGGCCACCCTTACGCTATTCGATGCGCTGGGCCGGGTGGTGCGCACGCGGCTGGCCCCGGCGGCGGCCAGTGCAGCTGCTACCGAGCTTGACCTTACCGGGCTAGCCCCTGGGGTGTACGCCCTGCGCGTGGCGGCGGGCGGCACCACCGCTACCACGCACCTGGCGGTAGACTAGCACAGGCCAGCCGTAGCCGCTGGAAATTTGACGGCTTGTCTGTGTCGGTGCCCTTGACCTTATCAGGACGGCCAGCCCTGACCGCTGGAAATTTGACAGCCACAAAAAAGCCCCCGCCAGTAGCTGGCGGGGGCTTTTTTGCGAAACAGCGGCTAGCGACTACTCGCGGCCGATGGGGTAGAAGGCCTTGCGGCCATCGGGATACACGCCCTCTACGAGCGCGCCCGAGTTGTCCTTGGCCTCGTCGAGGAAGGCTTGCACATCGCCCGGCTTGCGCACGGCATTCTTATCAATGCGCGTGATGATGAAGCCGTCGGCCATGCCGGTTTCCTTGAAGTTGCTGCCCTTGATGCCCGTAATCTGGGCCCCGCCCTCAATGCCGAGCAGGTTTTGCAGCCGCGCATTTACCGGGGTTATTTTGGCGCCTTCGTACGTAATGGCAGCCTCGGCGGGCAGCTCTTTCACCACGGCCGTGGTGTTTGAGGCGTTGTAGAGCGTGGCCGTCGTGGCTTCCTTATTGGCGCCGCGCAGGTAGTTCACCTTGATTTTATCGCCGGGGCGGAAGCGCGATACCTGCTCCTGCAGCTGCGAAGCCGTGTTCACCGGAATGCCGTTGATGTCGGTGATGATGTCACCCACCTTCAGGCCCGCCGCGGCGGCCGAGCTTTTCTCGCCCAGGCCCTGCACATACACGCCGTTCAGGGTGTTGAGCTTCTTCTCCGAAGCCAGGCGGGCATCCACTTCCTGGATGCGCACCCCTAGCAGGGCACGCTGCACCACTTTGTATTTCAGCAGGTCATCCACCACCTTGCTCACGATGGAGCTGGGCACGGCAAAAGCGTAGCCTTCAAACGAGCCGGTGTGCGACGAGATGGCCGAGTTGATGCCGATAAGGTCGCCGTTGGTGTTCACCAAGGCGCCGCCCGAGTTGCCGGGGTTCACCACGGCGTCGGTCTGGATGTACGACTCCACGCCCATGCCATTTTGCTCCTTGGCCAGAATGCCGATGCTGCGGCCCTTGGCCGAGATGATGCCGGCCGTTACGGTCGAGTTCAGGTTGAAGGGGTTGCCCACGGCCAGCACCCACTGGCCTACTTTCACATCATCGGAGTTGCCATACTTGATAAACGGCAGGTTATCAGCCTTTACCTTGAGCACGGCCAGGTCGGTGCTGGGGTCGGCGCCCACCAGCTCGGCGTCGTACTTGCGCTTGTCGTCGAGCACCACCGTGATTTTCGAGGCCTTGTCAATCACGTGGTTATTCGTCACGATGTAGCCGTTGGCGGCAATAATCACGCCCGAGCCCGAGCCTTCGCCCCCACCCTGCGGCTCGCGCTGCCGGCCCTCAAACTGGTCGCCGAAGAACTGGCGCAGGAAGGGGTCCATCTGCATCCGGCTTTGCTGCTGGGGCTCAGCCTTGTACTCCGTCATTACGTGCACTACGGCCGGCGTGGTAGCAGCGGCGGCGGCTACAAAATTCAGGCCTTCGGGCGCGGCGTAGGCACTGCTACGCATGGCCGAAGTATAACGAACCTGGGGGTCGGAAGCCACCGTCGTTTGAGCCACGTTGCCCGGCTCGGATTCCAGCAGCTTGTATCCCCCCACGGCCACGCCCCCACCGAGTACGGCAGAAGTCAAGAGGCCGAGCATCATTTGTTTAGCTTGCATTGGGGTTGAGTTAAAAAGAGAAAGGAAGAAAGAAACAGCAAACGGAGCACGGCCACCAGGCGGCTCCCTATTTAGTACCCGCGAAAATAACAAAGAGTTTACTTTTTCGCAGCCTCAACGCAAAAAAGAGCCTGGCTAGTGCGCAACGGTTGCGTGCCGCCCGATTCTGTACAAACCCCGGACCAAAAAAGGCACCCGGTGGGTGCCTTTCTGGTCGGGAGCGGCCTAGCGCACTTCGATGTGCTGCTTGGTTACTTTCTCGGTGTCGAAGGGCAGCGTTACGCGCAGCAGGCCATCAGCCAGTTCGGCCGTAATGGCTTTCACGTTCACCGTTTCGGGCAGGCGGAAGGTGCGGCGGAACTCGCCGAAGCGGGTTTCTACGCGGCGCAGCTTGGGGGCGTCTTCGCCCTCGGTGGCCGGGGCGGGGCGGCTGCCGGTTACTACCAGTTGGTTGTCCTGGAAGTCGATGCTCACGGCATCCTTAGCCACGCCCGGCAGGGCCAGGTGCAGCTCAAAGCCCTGGGCCGTTTCGAAGATGTCGGCGGCGGGCACGAAAGAGGTCGAAGGCTGGGGAGTGGCCGGCTGGGCATCACGCAGCAGCTCGCTCAGCATGGAGTTGAAGGCGCGGGTAGGGCGAACGGCAGGCCGGTTATTATACAAAAGGGCAGACATGATAAAAGGAAGATGTTTAGGTTAACAGCGAACCGCCTGACGGGCAGCGCTACCAGTACTCCTTAAATTTTATGCCGGACTGTTTATAACGACAAAATGTCTTCGCCGCTACATCAACCAGCCAACTCAACCGAGTTAAATTCCCTAATAAATGCCTTTCAACGAAATTAAAAGTGTTTTAGATATTTTTATTTGATGCCAATTTGACATCATATTTGCCTTAGTGTTGCGTGGGCAGCTGCTGCCGGGCAGCTTTGCCGCCGGCTGGCAGCAGGGTGTAGCGCAGGTCGAGCCCCACCGTAGGGTATACGTCGTTGTACTTCCCGCCCCGCACCTGATTCCCATTATTATCATATTGGGGTAGAGACGTTCCATAGCTCGTCTGGTAGGCAAACCACGGCGTAAAATCAAAGCTCGGCGACACGCGCACCCCTAGCTCGCCCCGCAGGCTGGTAAACTGGATAGTGCGCTCGTCAGGGTCGCCGGCCGCTTTTTGCAGGCGCAGGTGGGTGCTGGCCTCGTAGCTCAGGCGCGGGCGCAGGGCCAGGCCGGCGGCCTCGGTACCCAGGGGCAGCAGCTTTTCGAGGTCCAGGCGCAGGCGCGTCCACGTTTGGCCCTCAATGCCCGCCGCGGTTTGGGTATTAACGAAAAACAGCCGTTCCACACTCAGGCGCTGGCCAAAGGTGATACCCCCGAAAATGGGCGAGCGGTGGCGCAGCAATACCTCGGGTACCAGCAGGTTGAGCTGCCCCGGGCCGCCGGTGAGGCGCAGCGTGCCGCCCACGCTCCAGGCCGGGCTCCAGAAATGCTCGTAGCCCGCCATGAGCCGGTAAGCGTTGAAGCCCAGGCTGCGGTTGTTGTTCGTGTAAGAGTTATCGGCCTGCGAACGCTCGCCGCGCAGGCCTAGCAGCAGGTAATCGCCGTTTTGCAGGGCTAGCTCACCCTGGGCCTCCGGCCATAGCTCGGTGGCTTGCACCGTGCGGGTAGTTTGGGCAGCGGCAGCCGAAGCTGCCAGTAGCAGGCCGGCCAGTAGCAGATAACGCATAAATCAGGAATAATAATGCCAGGCAGTAAATTGATTAAGAGCCGACTAGCCCCCTAGCTCCTGCAAGGTAAGCCAGGCCATAAGCCCCGCGCCCAGGCTCAGGGCCTGCTCATCGATATTGAAGATGGGCGTGTGCACCGAGGCGGCAAAGCGGCCATCGGCGGCGCGGGTGCCGAGGCGGTAGAAGCAGGCCGGCGCCGCCTGCGAGAAGTAGGCAAAGTCTTCGGCGGCCAGCCACTGGTCAAGCTCAATCACGTTTTCGGCGCCCAGGTACTGCTCGGCGGCGGCGCGCACGCGGGCCGTCACGGCGGGGTTGTTGTCGAGGCAGGGGTAGCCCCGGCGGATTTCCAGCTCGCACACGGCGCCCATGCTGGCGGCCAGCCCCTCGCAGAGCTGGCGCAGGTGCCGGTGGGCCTCGTCGCGCCAGGCTTCATCGAGGGTGCGGAAGGTGCCTTCGATGTACACCTCGTCGGGGATGACGTTGGTGGCGCCATTGGCGATGACCTTGCCAAAGCTTAGCACCGAGGGCATTTTAGGGTTGGCGCGGCGGCTTACTATCTGCTGGGCGGCCACAATAAGGTGGGCCGCTACCAGCACCGGGTCGAGGTTAAGCTCGGGCATGGCGCCGTGGCCGCCCTGGCCCTTGATGCGCAGGTACAGCTCGTCGGTGCTGGCCATGTAGCGGCCCGGCCGCAGGCCAATCTGGCCCACCGGCAGGCGCGGAAACACGTGCTGGCCCAGCACCTCGGCCGGGGCGGGGTTTTCGAGCACGCCGTCTTTTATCATTAGCGAGGCGCCGCCGGGCAGCAATTCTTCGCCGGGCTGGAAAATCAGCTTTACCGTGCCCCGGAAGTTGGCGCGCTGCTCGGTGAGCAGGCGGGCAGCCCCTAGCAGGCAGGTGGTGTGCACATCGTGGCCGCAGGCGTGCATCACGCCCGGGTTTTGCGACTTATACTCGACCTCGCTCAGCTCCTGAATGGGCAGCGCATCCATGTCGGCGCGCAGGGCCACTACCGGCCCGCCCGGCTGCCCCTCGATGAGGGCCACCACGCCGGTGCCCGCCACGGCGTAGGGGGCCAGCCCCATGGCTTGCAGCTGTTTGGTCACAAAAGCCGAGGTTTCGGTTTCCTTGAACGACAATTCGGGGTGGGCGTGCAGGTGGCGGCGCACGGCCGACAGCTCGGGGGCTAGCGCCGCGGCGCGGGATTTTAAGGTATCAAGCATAACACAATCCTAACTTATTGTCCTGCTGGACGCAGTGACGCCTCTCGCTCGCATCGATACGGTAGTGACCCTAGCGGCACGAGCGAGCTGCTTCGGCAAGCGGACGCCAGATGAGCAGGACGTTCCTTTTTTTATATGGTTCGCTACGGTACCTTATTCAGCAGCACCTGCATGGGCTCGAGTTCGGCGCGCGGCACAAACTGCCGCACCCGGGCCAGGCCGCGCGCGGCGTCGAGCTTGGTGAGGTAGTCGCCTACATAGAGCCGGTACACGGGCTGCTTGAAGGTAATATAGTCAGTCTCGTCGGGGTAGCGGCTGATGATTTGGCGGCGAATATTCATCACCTGGTCGCGCTCCAGGCCCAGGTAGGCCCGCACCCGGAAGCCACTGGCGTACTTCACGTTCTGGTTGGTGAAGGCCTGGTCGCGCAGGCGCTGCTCCACTTGCGCCGTCACGTGGCTGGTGGGCGGCGGGATGGCCGCGGGCCGGCTAGTGGGCGCGGTGGGGCTAGCGGGCCGGGGCAAGCCAGCCGCTGCAGGGCCAGCAGGCGCAGGCGCCGCAAACACGGGCCGATACTTGGCCACATCCTCGGTGGGGCTAGCCGGCACGGGCTTGCGGGTGGTGTCGGCCGGCGTTTGGGCGCGGGCAGCGGGGGCGGCCGGAGAGGTAGCCGCGCAGGCCGCCAACAGCGGCAAACTCAAGAATAACACGGCGTTACGAAGGCGCATTTTCATCTTCCTGCAAAATAGCCAAACTGTTAGACGTGCCCAGGCGGTCGGCGCCAGCGGCCAGCATGGCCAGGGCCTGCTGGCGGGTGCGGATGCCGCCGCTCGCCTTGATGCGCACCCCGGCGGGCAGCACGCGGCGCAGCAGCTCCACATCGGCCACCGAGGCGCCGCGGCTGGCAAAGCCGGTGCTGGTTTTCACGAAGTGGGCGCCGGCTTCGGCGCAGAGCCTGGCGGCCGTTTCCATCTCCTCCTCGCTCAGCAGGGCCGTTTCGATGATGACCTTGAGCAGGGCGTCGTGCACGTCGGCCAGGTCAGCGAGGTCTTCAATTTCGGCCTTTACGGCGTCGAGCTGGCCCGATTTGAGCAGCGACACGTTCAGCACTACATCCAGCTCGGTGGCGCCCTCGGCCAGGGCTATTTCGGCTTCCCGAAACTTGACCCGGCTGCTGCTATACCCGAGCGGAAAGCCGATAACCGTGCACACCGCCACGCTCGCGCCGCTAAGCTCGCGGGCGGCCAGCGCCACGTGGCACGGCGGCACGCAGGCACTGGCAAAGCCGTGCTGCCGGGCCTCCTGGCAAAGCTGAATTATCTGGGTTTCGGTGCAGTCGGGCCGCAGCAAGGTGTGGTCGAAGGTAGCGGCGAGGTTGGGCATGGGGCAAAGGTACGGCGGGCACGGGCAGAGGCATCCGGTAGCGAGCGGGCCGATAGCGCTCAGCGGGCCAGGCAGCTACCCAGGCGTAGCCTCGGCTTTTAGTTGCCCACCGGCAGCCAGCCCTGCAACAATACTTCGTGGTCGTTGCGCAGTAAAAACTGCTGCTCGCCCAGCAATACCGGCTGGCCGTGATAGCCCTGGTAGTGGCCGTTCACATATAACCGTGCGCCCACCAGCGCGAATGCCCGCAGCCGGGCATAGTTTTCGTTGCCCATGCGCTGGGCCCAATCAAAGCGGCTGCTAGCCCCGAAGTCGGTGAGCTGGGCCACAAACAAATTGCGCTCTCCTCCTGAGTACGGCTTGGCATTGGTTAGCAGCCAGGGGCCCAGCGCTAGCTGCGGGCTGCCAAAAGTACCCCCCACGTACACCCGCTCGCCGCGCACGGCCACGGCCTTCAGGATGCTATTTTCGTCGAAGCCGCTGCCGGGCAGGCGCTGCACCCACACCGGCGGGGCGGCGGGGTTAGCCAGCGAGAGCTTAGCCAAGAACATATCGCCCGATGCCGCGGGAGCCACGGCCGGCTGATGCGGGGCCTCGAAGGCACGGTCGGCATCTTCGCGGCCCAGTACGTAGAGCGCCGCCCCCGCCACGGCCAGGCCGGTAGCGGCCCCGGCTTCGGTGCGGGTCCAGTCGAGGTGCCAGGCCTGGCCCTGGTCGCTGAGCTGGGTAAGGTGCAGGCGATAGTCGGCGTTGTGCGGCAACGCGCCTTCCTGGTGGGCACCTTCCAGGGGCTGGGTGCGCGGGGGCGTTTGCTGCCAGGTAGTGGTGGCCAGGTACACTTTGCCCGGCTGGGCCGCTAGCCCCACCAGCGCGTGGTAGTCAACATCGGTGGGCCAGGTGCGGCGCCAATTGATGGCTCCGGTGGCCTCGTTGGCGGCTACCCTAGCCACGAACGTATAGCCGTGCGGCACGCTTTTGCCGGTTTTAGCGCTGAGGCTATCCAGATGGGTCTGGCTGTTGCCGGCCAGGTAGAGCGCCGAGCCGCTCAGCGTTAAGAAGCTAACTGTCGTATGACTGTTCAGATACCCTAGCTGCTGCGTCCAGTCGACAGTGGCGCGGGAGCCGTGGTCGATGAGACGGGTGACGAATACGTCGCGGTCACCGATAGCTTTCAGCGGGCGGCCAAACCCCTCGGTTTCCTTCAAAAAGGAACCTGCTACGTACACCGTGTCCCCTTTAACAGCAAGGGCAGTGGCGTAGTCTTCGTAAGCGGTACCCGTTGGCACCAGCCAGGCTATGCGCCGGGTAGCGGCGCTCCATTTAGCTACAAAAGCGTTGCTGCCCAGGTAGGTTGGGCCCCTTACGGGGTCGGCGTTTCCATCATCGGCATAGTGCAGGAGCGTGCCCGCCAGATACACATCCCCACTGGCCGCAGCAGCGGTAGCATCTATGTTATAATTCGGCAGCGGCTCTATGTCTTGCCAGGCCGGGGCCTGTGCCCGCGCCGCTAGCCCAGCCAGCAGCAGTACTGCTGACGCAAAGAGGATAAACAGCTGTCGAATCATTTAATCTGCCGGGTTTATTCAGTGAATATACCCTTGCACCAGCCAGCAATAGAAAAGGCCCGCACGAGCGGGCCTTTTCTATTCTACCAATAGTTTAAGCAACTACGCCTCTTCTACCAGCACGCAGCGCTCGGCGGCGAGGTCTTCCTCCACCGTCTTAAACTTGACATCGCGCACCACGCGGCCGTCCATGTACTGCACGGTCACCTTGTCGTTGCGGTTAGCGATTTTCTGGCTGCGCACCGGCTCTTGCTTGATGGGCGGGGCTAGCCCCAGCTCGGCGGCCTGGTCGAGGTCTTCCTGGCCAGCGCCGAGGCTCACGTCCGACACCGCCTTCTCGGCCTTCAGCTTGGGCAGCGGCTCCGAAATGTCATCCTCGTAGAAGAAATCCGGCTCAGCAAAGCCGGCTTCGGCCGCCACCGGCACGTCGGCCTTAAAGAGGAAGCCGCTGGTGCTGTGGTTCACCTTAGCCAGCATGCGCTTGAACAGCTCGAAGGCCTCGAACTTGTACACCAGGAGCGGGTCTTTCTGTTCGTACACTGCGTTTTGCACCACCTGCTTGAGGTCGTCCATCTGGCGCAAGTGCTGGGTCCAGGCCTCGTCGATGGTCGAGAGCACGGCACCCTTTTCCATCTGGCGAATAATATCCAACCCGTTGCTAGCCTGCGCCTTGCGCAGGTTGGCAACTACCTGCGTGTGCTTGTGGCCATCGGTGAACGGGATGGCAATATTCTCGTAAGGTGTGTTCTGGCTCAGCAGGTCGTTTATCATCGGCAGCGAGTTCTGGCCGATGTGCTCGTTCTTGCTTTCGTAGTAGCCGGTGGCTTCGTCGTAGAGCTTCTGGGTGAGGCGCTCGGCCGTCAGGGCGCTGAATTCCTGGGCCGTGATGTGCGTATCGTAGCCGAAGTCCTTGATGATGGCCAGCTTGAAATCCTCAAAGTCGTTCGTGATTTTATGGCCGGCGGCGATGTCCTCGCTCACGTCATAAATCAAATTAAGAATATCCAGCTCCAGGCGCTCGCCGAAGAGGGCGTTGCGGCGGCGGCGGTACACCACCTCGCGCTGGGCGTTCATCACGTCGTCGTACTCCAGCAGGCGCTTGCGGGTGCCGAAGTTGTTTTCTTCTACCTTCTTCTGGGCGCGCTCAATCGACGAGGTAATCATCGAATGCTGAATCACTTCGCCTTCTTCCATGCCCATGCGGTCCATGAGCTTGGCAATGCGCTCCGAGCCGAACAAACGCATCAGGTTGTCTTCCAAAGACACGAAGAACTGCGACGAGCCCGGGTCGCCCTGGCGGCCGGCGCGGCCCCGCAGCTGGCGGTCGACGCGGCGGCTTTCGTGGCGCTCGGTGCCGATGATGGCTAGCCCCCCCGCCTCGCGCGAGGTCTCGCGGAGCTTGATGTCGGTGCCGCGGCCGGCCATGTTGGTGGCGATGGTCACGGTGCCGGGGTAGCCGGCGGCGGCCACAATCTCAGCTTCGCGCTGGTTCTGCTTGGCGTTCAGCACCTGGTGCTTGATGCCGCGCAGCTTCAGCATCCGGCTCACTAGCTCGGATATTTCAACTGAAGTCGTACCAACCAGTACGGGTCGGCCGGCCTGCACTAGGGCTTGAATTTCCTCGGCTACGGCGTTGTACTTCTCGCGCACCGTGCGGTACACCTTGTCGTGGTCGTCTTTGCGCGAGATGGGCCGGTTGGTCGGAATCACCACCACGTCGAGCTTGTAGATTTCCCACAGCTCGCCGGCTTCGGTTTCGGCCGTGCCGGTCATGCCGCCCAGCTTGTGGTACATGCGGAAGAAGTTCTGCAGCGTCACCGTGGCGTAGGTCTGCGTGGCATCTTCGATGCGCACGCCTTCCTTGGCCTCGATGGCTTGGTGCAGGCCGTCGGAGTAGCGGCGACCTTCCATTACGCGGCCGGTCTGCTCGTCCACAATCATCACCTTGCCTTCCTGGCTCAGGATGTACTGGTCGTCGCGCTCAAACAGGGTGTAAGCTTTCAGGAGCTGGTTCACGGTGTGTACGCGCTCGCTTTTTTCCTGGTAGTCGCTCATGAGCTGCTCCTTCTGCTGGAGCTTCTCCTCGGCAGTCAGGGCTTCGGCCTTCTCGATGTTGGCAATTTCAACGCCGATATCGGGCATGATGAACAGGTGCGGGTCTTCGCCCTGCGCCGTAATCAAGTCAATGCCTTTTTCGGTCAGCTCAATCTGGTTGTTTTTCTCATCAATGGTGAAGAACAGCGGCTTGTCGGCCTCCGGCATCTGGCGCGAGTTGTCGGCCATGTAGTGGTTCTCGACCTGCTGCAACACCACGCGCATCCCCGATTCACTCAGGAATTTGATGAGCGGCTTGCTCTTGGGCAGGCCGCGGTAGGCGCGGAACAGGGCTAGCCCGCCATCGCCGTTTTTACCGCCTTCCTCGGCGCCGGTTTTGCCTTCGGCAATGAGTTTGCGAGCTTGCACCAAGTAGTTCTGCACCAGCTTTTTCTGCTCATCTACCAAGCGCTGAATACGCGGCTTGAGCTGCAAGAACTCATGCACGTCGCCCTTAGGCACGGGGCCCGAGATGATGAGCGGCGTCCGCGCATCGTCAATCAGCACGGAGTCCACTTCGTCGACCATTGCGTAGTGGTGCTTGCGCTGCACCAGCTCGCTAGGGTCGCGGGCCATATTGTCGCGCAGGTAGTCGAAGCCAAATTCGTTGTTGGTGCCGTATGTGATGTCGGCCAGGTAGGCGTTGCGGCGGGCGTCGGTATTGGGTTGGTGCTTATCGATGCAATCCACCGTCAGGCCGTGAAATTCAAACAGCGGCGCATTCCACTCCGAGTCGCGCTTGGCCAGGTAGTCGTTTACCGTTACGAGGTGCACGCCGCGGCCGCCCAGCGCGTTCAGGAACGCGGGCAGGGTCGACACGAGTGTTTTACCCTCACCAGTGGCCATTTCGGCAATCTTACCCTGGTGCAGCACTACGCCGCCAATTAGCTGGACATCGTAGTGCACCATGTCCCAGGTAATCTCGGCGCCGGCGGCCAGCCACTTGTTGCTCCAAGTGGCCTTGTCGCCCACGATGGTCACGTTCGACTTGGTGCGGGCAATGTCGCGGTCAATGTCGGTAGCCGTTACTACCAGCTGGCCGTTTTGGGCGTAGCGGCGGGCGGTTTCCTTCACAATGGCAAAGGCCTGGGGCAGCACGTCGGTGAGGGCAGCTTCGAGGTCTTTGTTGCGCTGCTTTTCGAGGGCGTCGATTTGCTCAAAGATGGCCTCCTTGCGGCTCACATCCAGATTGGGCTGGGTGTCAATCTGGCTTTGCAGGCCAGCAATCTGCCCATCAATGCCCGCTAGCTTGCCGTCAATTTGCTGGCGCACCTCTTGAGTGCGCTGGCGCAGCTGGTCATCGGTGAGGCCGGCCAGTTTGGCATATTCCGCATTAATGAGGGCCACGTAAGGTACCACGTCCTTGAGGTCCTTTTCTGCCTTGGAGCCAAACAGCTTGGCGACGGTTTTGCCGAAGAAATCTAACATTGGGTAAACAAATTGACTAAAAAGGACAGCGCGTATTGGGCAAATTTACGGCCTACCCGCCGAACCGGGCGACTAGCCCTAAACTATAAAACCCCACACTCTCAAAAAGAGTGCAGGGTTTTACGAGGCGGAAATATTGGCAGGTGGCAAAATACTGCCGCCGGGTGGCCTAGCGGTGGCGCGGCACCACAATCACGTTGCGGCGCGGCTGCACCACTACCACGCGGCGCGGGGCCCGGCGGTCGTAGTGGCGGCGCTCGTGGCGGCCACGGTCGTGGTGGTCGCGGTCATGATACTGAGCCTGGGCGGCCAGCGCAACAACTGACAGAGCCAGCGCGGCAAAAGCGGTGCGGAAAGACATAAAGCAGGGGGCTAAAAGAAAGAAATGGTGGCACTTATCAACCGATAAGCACCACCATTTCTCTAACGGATTAGCTGAGCCTGCGTTGCCTGGCTCGCACTATACTTATTCTTTGGCCGGCTCGCGGTTCACGAGCTTCTCCACCAGGGCCGTGGAGCCGGCAATGGCCGGGCGCACGGGCTTGTTAGCTTCTTCTTTGTCAGTCAGCTTCTTATACAAAGTCAAAGCCTGGGCTACCACCTGGTCCATGTTGTAATATTTGTAGGTAGCCAGGCGGCCTACGAAGTGTACATTAGGCGTTTCGTCGGCGAGCTTTTTGTATTTGGCATACAGCTCGGCGTTTTCGGGCATGGGCACCGGGTAGTAGGGGTCGCCCTCGGCCTGCGGGTACTCGTACACGATGGCCGTTTTAGGGTGGCTCTGGCCGGTGAGAGCCTTAAACTCGGTGATGCGGGTGTAAGCGTGCTCGTTGGGATAGTTTACTACCGGCGCGGCCAGGTGCTGCTCTTTGTTCAGGGTGTCGTGCTTGAACTCGAGCGAGCGGTAGGGCAGCTTGCCAAACTGGAAGTCGAAATACTCGTCTACCGGGCCACTGAAAATCATCTCCTTAAAGGGGATAAATTTAATAACCTCGTGATAGTCGGTATTGAGCATGATTTTGATGTTCGGGTGGTCGAGCATCTTCTCAAACATGCGGGTATAGCCGTGCAGCGGCATGGCCTGGTAGGTATCGGTAAAGTAGCGGTCGTCGCGGTTGGTGCGGGTAGGTACGCGGCTCGTCACCGACTTATCCAGCTGCGAGGGGTCTAGGCCCCACTGCTTGTTCGTGTAGTTTTTGAAGAATTTGTTGTATAGCTCACGGCCCACCTTGCTCACTACCACGTCCTCCGACGTTTTCACTACGGGTACTTCCTCGGCTACCGAAGCAAAGAACTCCTCTACCTGGAAGCTGGTCAGGTTCAGGCCGTAGAGCTTGTTAATAGTATCGAGGTTAATCGGCATCGGTACCAGTTGGCCATCTACCGAGGCGAGCACGCGGTGCTCGTAGGGGCGCCAGTCGGTGAAGTTGCCGAGGTAGTCAAATACGTCCTTCGAGTTGGTGTGAAAGATGTGCGGGCCGTACTTGTGAATCAGGATACCATCCTCATTATAATGGTCATAGGCATTTCCCCCAATGTGGCTACGCTTGTCGATAACAAGCACTTTTTTGTTGCTGCGGGTGGCTAGCCGTTCGGCCAGCACGCTGCCAGCGAAGCCGGCCCCGACGATGAGATAGTCAAACATGGGAGGAAAATTTAGAGGAGGTAAGATTAGAAGTTTATACGTATTCGGTAGCTTATGGGTAGGCGGGTGGGCCAGCGCGGGTAGGCTAGGCCTTGGCAGCCAAGCGCTCCTGCATCAGGTTCACCATATTCTGCCAGGTCAGGTCCCAGCTAATGGTAGCCAGGTAGTCGTCGGTGCGGGTGCGCCAATCGGCATCCTTGCCCTGCTCCAGCGCGCGGGCAATGGCCTGCCCAAATTCCTTCGGGTCGTCGGCAATCTGAACCAGGTTGAGGTCGCCGTAGGGGCGAACCACATCGCGGATGCTGGTGCTTACTACCGGCCGGCCGGCGGCCAAATACTCCGGCGTTTTGGTAGGCGAGATAAATTCGGTGCTTTCGTTGCGCGCAAAAAGCAGCGTGGCTACGTCCCAGCCCCGCAAATATGCGGGTAGTTCCTGGTAATTCTTACCGCCGAGGTAATGAATATTTTTGTTGTGGGGCAGCGAAGCGGGGTCAATCTTGACCACCGGTCCGATTATGACAAATTGCCACTCCGGATGGTTCGTGGCCAGGTGGCCCAGCAGCTCAATATCCAGGCGCTCATCAACCACGCCGAAGAAGCCAACGCGCGGGTGCGCAATGCCGGCCTGGTCGGCGGGCTCGGCCAGCTGGGGGTCGCGGGCCTGGCCAAAGTGGGCCTTGTCGATGCTGCTCGGGAAGGCGTGGGCATCGTGGTGCTGCTCGCGCTTGGCTTCGTAGAGGCGCTGGCCGCCGGTGAACACGAGGTCGGCCTGCTGAAACAACTCCTGCTCGCGCTGGCGCAGCTCGGGCGGGGCAAACTTAAACTGGGCTAGCTCATCCATGCAGTCGTACACGGTGAGGACGGGGGCAAACTGGCGCGCCCGGCTCATGGCCATAGGAGTGTAAATCCAGAAAACGTAGGTATTAACCTCGTTATCCGCAAAAAACTGCTTCAGCACCTTCACCTGAGCTTCGTCGCTAGCCTGCTCGTTGCCGCGCAAGCGCTGGGGCAGGTGCACCACCAGTACTTTCACCCCATTCTGCCGCTCCTTCACTTCCATATGCGGCTCGATGAGGTCATCGGCGTGGTAGAAGGCATCCTCGATGTAAAATACCCGGCCGTGCTGCGCAAAGCGGGACAGCAGATGCTGTGGGCGCTGCCAAACAAAATCCCAATGCAGGTGGGCAAAACACACCAAATCGGGTAGCGAATACGTAAGAGAAGTAGCGTCGGCTTGGCCCGCAGCCGGGGCGGTGGTGGCGGCACGCACAGGTGCCTCCGCCGGAGTAGAAAGCGGCATGAAAAAAGACAGGAAAGAGCTTTAAGAACCGCAACAGCCGGGCAAAAACATCCGGCGGACGGTAACCTAGCCTTTTCTACGCAGAACCCTCAAAAAGGATATGGCGGCGCTTAAAATGCTAGTTTTTCGGACCAGCTAGCCTTCCTCGCTCAGTATAAGCTGTAGCTCAACCGCATTTACCCAGCCGGTGGCGGTGTTTTTACGCAGCCAGTCCTGGCGCACGCCCACACGTCGAAAACCCGCTTTTTTGAACAGGCTGAGGCTAGGGCCATTATCGGCTGCTACGGTGCAGTATAGCTGGTGCAGCTGCAGGCCCTGCCGGGCGTAGGGCAGCAGGGCCGCGAGCGCGGCCTGGGCGTAGCCGCGGCGCCGCGCCGCCGCCAGCACCGTAATGCCCACGCCCGCCCGCTGGTGCAGCACCGAGTAGTCGAACAAGTCGAGCGTGCCCACGGGCAGTTTTTCTTCAGAAGTGATAATCAGGCGCATCTGGCCCGCTTCGGCCAGGCTGGCGGCGGCGTGGCGCAGGTATTCGCGCAGGGCGTGGCGCGAAATGGGGGCCGGCAGTACATCGGACACGGCCCACAGCGCGGGGTCGTTTTCGAGCTGAAATAAAAATTCTAAATCGTCGGGTTCGAGGGCACGCAGCGTCACCATACGGCCTAGATTTCGCCGCCAAAAACGCGCACGGCGGGGCCGCTCAGCCACACGTTTTCGAAGCCGCCGTCGGGGCGGTGGTCGAAGGCTACTTCGAGCAGGCCACCCGCTGCTTGCAGCTGCACCGGCGAAACAGCGCCCCTAGCCGAGGCTGCCAGGGCCACAGCCGTGACGCCGGTGCCGCAGCTCAGCGTTTCGTTTTCGACGCCCCGCTCGTAGGTGCGCACGGGCCAGGGGTGGCTAGGGTCGGCGGGCACCTCCACGAAGTTGACGTTGACGCCGGCCGGGTCGTAGGCCTGGTCGAAGCGAATGTCGTGGCCGTGGCCGTACACATCGAACTCGGCCAGCGAATGATGTTCCTCAAGGTCGAGAAAGTGGATGTGGTGCGGCGAGCCGGTGTGCAGAAAAACGTCCTCCTCCCCCACCCCGGCGGGCTGGGCGGCGGCCACGTCTATCATCTTGAGGCGCACGGTGCCATCGGCTTCCACGCGGGCCTCGTGGGGGCCATCCACAGCCAGAAAATAGGCCTTATCGGTGATGATACCCAGGTGTTTGGCAAAGGCCACGAGGCAGCGGCCACCGTTGCCGCACATGGTGCTAGGGTGGCCATCGGCGTTGAAGTACACCATCTCGAAGTCGTAGCCGGCGCGGTTGCGCAGCAGCATCAGGCCATCGGCCCCGATGCCGAAGCGGCGGTGGCACAGGTGCGCGATGCGGGCGTGGTCAGTTTCATCGAACTGCTGAGCGCGGTCGTCGAGGATAACGAAGTCGTTGCCGGTGCCCTGGTATTTATGGAAGGTCATTTTTGGGTCAATTACTATAACGGTAGCTCTGGCGCGGCAGGCGCGGCTAGGTGCCCGCGCTTCGCTGCCAGCCAAACCTGCCTGGCTAAGGCCTTTTTACAAAGGTCGTACTGAGAGAATTGTCGCTACGCTCGCGCCGGCAGAATTTTCTGCGGCTTTTCGGCAACGCGTGGCCTTAGTGCCCCTGGCTGGCCAGGTCGCCGCAGCGCAACCAGTACTCCCATTTTTTGCGCTTGGGCGCGATTTTGCCCTTCAGATACTTCTCCATGAGGAGCGCGGCGCAGGGCGCGGCAGACAACCCGCCGAAGCCCGCATTTTCGAGGTACACGGCCACCACGATTTTGGGTTTAGTAGCCGGGGCGAAGCCAGCGAAGGTGGCGTGGTCGTCGCCCTCATCGTTTTGCACGGTGCCCGTTTTGCCAGCGATGGTGATGCCTACATCGGCGAGGCTAGCCAGCTCGGCGGTGCCGCCGCGCTGCATAGCGGCCACCATGCCGGGCACCAGCGCGGCCAGGTTGGTGCTATCTACCAGGGGGCGGTGGCGCTCGGTGAAGCGCGCCAGCGGCTGCCCCGAGCGGCCGATGCTGCGCACAAAATGCGGCGTGATAAACCAGCCCCGGTTAGCAATGGCGGCCAGCACATTAGCCGTTTGCAGGCCCGTGAGGTTGATTTCGCCCTGCCCGATGCTAAGCGAGTAGATAGACTTGAAGGTCCAGTTGCGGGTGCGGCGGGCTTTGTCGTAGTAGGCGGGCGTGGGCAGAAAGCCGGGCTGCTCGCGGGCCACATCGACCCCTAGCAAGGTGTCGAGCCCAAACGAGCGCACGCAGCGCCGCCAGGCGGCCAGGTGGGCGTGGCGAGCCGCCACGGTATCGGCCGCCGTGGCCGCCGAGTCGGGCCGGGGCTCTACCACGGCCCGCAATACCTGGTAGAAATACGGGTTGCAGCTGTATTTCAGGGCCATCGTAAGGTTGCGGGCCGCCGGGTGCGGGTGCACGCAGTTGATGAGCGACTGGTCGCACGGAAAGGGCGTGTTGGCCGTGATGGCCCCTAGCTGCAAGGCCACGGCCGCATTCACGAGCTTGAATACCGAGCCCGGCGGCTGGGCCAGCACGGCGGGGCGGTTCAGCAGCGGCTGGTCGGGGTTGCGCAGCAGGGCGCGGCGCTCGGGGTTGCGGCCGGGGCTGGTGAGGGCGGCGGGGTCGTAGGTGGGCGCCGACACGCAGGCCAGAATTTCGCCGGTAGTGGGGTCGAGGGCCACAATGTAGCCGCGCCGCTCGCCCAGCAGGCGCTCGGCGTAGGCTTGCAGGCCCAGGTCGATGGTCAGGTGCAAGTCCTGGCCCTGCCGAAATACCGTGTCGGCCGCCCAGGTGCCGTGCACGCGGCCGTGGCCATCGGTGAGGGGGTGGTAGGCGCCCCGGTGGCCGGCCAGCAGGCTGTTATAGTAGCCCTCGATGCCGCTGTTGCGCAGGCGGTAGAAGCGGCCCCGCTCCAGCCTTTGGGCCAGGTATAAGAACTCCGGAGCCGCCGCCGGCTGGTAGCCGAGCACCGGCGCGGCCACGGTGGTGCGGTAGGTGCGCGCGCGGCGCTGGCGCACCGCCAGGCCAGGCCACTGGCTGGCGTGGCGGCGCAGGCTGTCGGCCTCGGGCCTGGTGAGGGTCAGCTCGATGGGCCAGCGCTGCACGCGGGGCGGCGCTGGCTTAGGCTTGGCCGTGTCGGGGGCCACCACGCCCAGCGAGTCGGCCACCGGGGCCGGGCGGTGGGGCGGCGGGCCGGCCGGCAGCCGGGCCGCAAACACCCGCGCCTGCAAGGCGCCCTCGGGCCAGCCCATTAGCTGGTTGAAGGCCACGGTATCGAGCTGCGGCAGGCGCGGCAGGCTAAGCGTGTATATTACCTCATTAGCTACCAACAAGGTACCTTGGCGGTCGTAGAGTTGGCCGCGCACGGGCCGGTACACCTCGCGGCAGTGCAGGTATTCTTCGGGAGAGGCAACGGGCGTGCTGGGGCTGGCGCACGCCGTGGCCCCTAGCCCGGCTAGCGCCATAAGCAGCCGCGGCCAGCCCGCCGATTTTCTTCGCAAAAAGCTACGCATCATGTAAAGCTAGGGCTTTGCTGCCCAGCTTCGGCCAGGGGGCTAGCCCAACCGGCACAGGCCCTAGCCGAACAGGCGCTAGCCCTCGCCAACCAGCGTTTGGGGACCCTGGCCGTAACTTGCCGGCCCCGCTGGCTGCTTTTTTGCGGCCCTACTTGCCTGCCCTATGTCTCTTCCTAAATCCTTCGCGGCGGCGCTGCTGCTGGCCGCCAGCCTGCCCGCCGCCGCCCAAAGCCGCCAGGAAACGCTGCTCACTACCAACTGGAAATTTACCAAAGGCGACCAGCCCGATGGCGCCAAGCCCGAGCTGAATGACGCGCAGTGGCAGACTGTGCGCATTCCGCACGACTGGGCCATCAGCGGGCCATTTGACGGCAAGAATGACTTGCAAGCCGTTAAGATTGAGCAGAATAACGAGCAGCAAGCCACCCTCAAAGCCGGCCGCACGGGCGGGCTGCCCTTCATTGGGGTGGGCTGGTACCGGCGCCAGCTAGCCGTGCCCGCGCTGGGCAAGGGCGGCCAGGCCGTGCTGCTGTTTGACGGCGCCATGAGCAACGCCCGCGTGTATATCAACGGCAAGGAAGTGATGTTCTGGCCGTATGGCTACAACTCGTTTTCGGTCGATATCACACCCTACCTGCGGGCTAGCGGCCCCAATACCCTGGCCGTGCGCCTGGAGAATTTCGCCGAAGCCTCGCGCTGGTACCCGGGCGCGGGCCTGTACCGCAACGTGCACCTTATCACCACCAAAGGCGCGCACGTGCCGGTATGGGGCACCTACGTTACCACGCCTAGCATCACGGCCAGCGCGGCCACGGTGAAGCTCAAAACGCAGGTAGCGGCGCCCGCCGGCACCACCGGCCTGAAGCTGCAAACCGACCTGCGCAACGCCGCCGGCCAGGTGGTAGCCACCGCCACCACGGCCGTAGTAGCGGGCCGGGAAACAGAGCAGAATTTTGTGGTGAAGTCGCCCAAGCTGTGGTCGCCCGAAACGCCCACGCTCTACACCGCCGAGTCGAAGCTGCTGGCGGGCACGGCGGTGCAGGACACGTACAAGACGCCGTTTGGCATTCGCTCTTTTACCTTTGAAAAGGGCAAAGGCTTCTCGCTCAATGGCCAACCGCGCAAGTTTAGGGGCGTGTGCAACCACCACGACCTCGGGCCGCTGGGCACGGCCATCAATACGGCCGCGTTGCGCCACCAGCTTGTGCTGCTCAAGGACATGGGCTGCGATGCCATCCGGACGTCGCACAACATGCCTGCGCCCGAGCTGATGACGCTCTGCGACGAGCTGGGCTTTATGGTGATGGTAGAGTCGTTTGACGAGTGGAAGGCGCCCAAGGTGAAGAATGGCTACAGCCAGTATTTCGACCAGTGGGTGGAGAAAGACCTCGTGAACATGGTGCACCGCGACCGCAACCACCCCAGCGCCATTATGTGGAGCATTGGCAACGAGGTGCCCGACCAGAGCACGCCCGAAGGCCCGGCCATTGCCAGGCGCCTGCAAGACATTGTGCACCGCGAAGACCCCACCCGCCCCGTAACGGCCGGTATGGACCGCTTCGACGACGATTTCAAGTATGGCTTTGCCGCCGTGCTCGATATACCGGGCTTCAACTACAAGCCCCACCGCTATGCCGAGGCCCTGGCCAAGCTGCCGCAGGGGTTTTTGCTAGGCACCGAAACGGCCAGCACCGTGAGTTCGCGCGGGGTGTACAAGTTTCCGGCCGTGCTGGGCAAGGACAAGAAGTACGACGACAATCAATCGTCGTCTTATGACCTCGAAGCCTGCAACTGGTCGCAGATTCCGGACATCGAGTTTGCGGCCCAGGACGACGGGCCGGCCGTGGCCGGCGAGTTTGTGTGGACCGGCTTCGACTACCTCGGCGAGCCCACGCCCTACGACGAAAAATGGCCCTCGCACAGCTCGTACTTCGGCATTCTGGACCTGGCCAGCCAGCCCAAGGACCGCTACTACCTCTACCGCGCCCGCTGGAACCCTAGCCAGCCCACCGTGCACCTGCTGCCCCACTGGACCTGGCCCGGCCGCGAAGGCCAGGTTACGCCCGTGTTCTGCTACACCAACGGCGCCTCGGCCGAGCTTTTTGTAAATGGCAAAAGCCAGGGCCGCCAAACCAAAGCCGGTCCCGGCGCCACCGACCCGCAAACCCGCTACCGCCTCGAGTGGAAAGACGTGGTGTACCAGCCCGGCAGCATTAAGGTAGTGGCCTACGATGCGCAGGGCAACATCCTTGGCACCGAAGAAGTTCGCACGGCCGGCGCGCCCCACCACATCCGCCTCTTGGCCGACCATACCAGGCTTGCCGCCGATGGCGAGGACCTCGCCTACCTCATCGCCCGGGTCGAAGACGCGCAGGGCAACCTCTGCCCCGGCGCTACCCAGCAGTTGCACTTCACGGTGAGCGGCGCGGGCAAGTTTCGGGCCGTCGGCAACGGCGATGCTACCAACCTGGAGCCCTTCCAGGAGCCCCAGATGCACGCCTTCCAGGGGCAGCTGGTGGCCATTGTGCAGGCTAGCGAAACCGCTGGCCCCGTGCAGGTAAAAGCCACGGCGGCCGGCTTGCAAGCCGGCGTGCTGCAACTGCAAACTGCCAAGCGCTAGCCCGCCTCACTGGCTTACCTTTTACAAAGGGTGCCCTTCTGCGGAGGGCACCCTTTGTGCTTTCAAAAAGCTGGCAGGCCGCCCGTGCCAGCTCGTTGGCGCCAGCTGCGAGTAGCCTCCCCGGGCTCAGCAAGGCCCTTCTGCTTATTTCCCGGATAGCGTCTTAGTATAAGCGCCACCGTAGCAACCGCCGGGGGTAGCCAGCGTATTCTACGGGGTGTTTACCAAGCAATTTTCAAGCATCATTCTTACCCATGGATAAGGAAAATAACATGAGCCGGCGCCAGATATTGGGCGGCCTGGGGGCTAGCCTGGCCGCGGCGGCCGTAGCGCCTATCTTGCCCGCCGAGGGCGCACCCACAAGTACCAATGCCGCCCCGGCGGCGCTCGTCGACCCCACCACCAAATATCCCAAGCCGCCCTTTCAGGGGCAGTCGCAGCCGTTTCCGGGGCTAGCCAGCCAAATGACGCCCCGCCCCGACCACGGCGAAACCAGCTACAAGGGCTCGGGCCGCCTGGCGGGCCGCAAAGCACTTATCACGGGCGGCGACTCGGGCATGGGCCGCGCGGCAGCCATTGCCTACGCCCGCGAGGGCGCCGATGTGGCCATCAACTACCTGCCAGCCGAAGAGGCTGATGCCAAAGAAGTTATTGCCCTGATTCGTAAAGAAGGCCGCAAGGGCATTGCCATTCCCGGTGATTTGCGCGAGGAAGCTTTCTGCCAAAAGCTGGTGACCGAAGCCGTGCGCCAGCTCGGCGGGCTCGACATTGTGGTGAACAACGCGGGCCGGCAGCAGCAGCGCCAGTCTATCCTGGACCTCACCACTGAGGACTTCGACGCCACGATGAAAACCAACATCTACGCGCCCTTCTGGATTATCAAGGCTGCCCTGCCGCACCTGCCGCCCGGCTCGGCCATCATCGGCACCACCTCCGAGCAGGCCTACGACCCTAGCCCCAACCTGTACGACTACGCCCAGACCAAGGCCGCGACCATGAACTACGTGAAGTCGCTGGCCAAGCAGCTCGCGCCCAAGGGCATCCGGGTAAACGGCGTGGCGCCCGGCCCCATCTGGACGCCTTTGCAGGTAGCGGGCGGCTCGACCCAGGAAAACCTCAAGGAGTTTGGCGGCAAAACGCCGATGGGCCGCCCCGGCCAACCCGCCGAACTGGCCTCCATTTACGTGCAGCTGGCCGCCAGCGACGCCAGCTATGCCACCGGGCAGGTGTACGGCTCGGCCGGCGGTGGCGGCCAGCCCTAAAGCCAGTTGGCTGCCGCGCAATAGCAAAAAAAGGAGGGCTGCCCGGTACGTACCGGGCAGCCCTCTTTTCTTATAACCCTACTTAGCAGCTGCTTAGTTGATATCGCGGCTAGCCTCGAACAGGAACCAAGCGCGGCGCTCGGCCTGGTCGATATACACTTCGAGCAGGCTAGCAGTAGCTACGTCCTTGATATCATCGGCAATTTCGTGCGTCTCGCGCATGTTGTGCACGAGGGTGCGGTTCTCGTTTTGCAGGTCGATGAGCATATCGAGCGGGTTCTCAAACACGTCATCGTTGTCTTTTACGCGCTGCTTGCGGCCTATTTCACCAATCGAATGAATGGTGGGGTAGCCCAGCTTACGCACACGCTCAGCTACTTCATCGGTGATACCGAAAATCTGGTCAGCCTGCTCATCCAGCAGCAAGTGGTAGTCGCGGAAATGGCGACCGCTCATGTGCCAGTGGTAATTTTTGGTCTTGAGGTAAAGCGCGAACAAGTCCGAAACCAGCAGGTTCAGGCTGTCGCTGAGTTTGGCGCGGCCTTGCTCGTCGAGGTCTGAAGGCGTGTGCAACAACGTAGGCTTGGCGAGCTTTTCTTGGGTGGCAGGCATAAAAATGAATTTTAGATTAATTATTTGGTAATCAAAGGCTTATTAAATAAGCCGCAGGTCTGGCTGTGTTTACGCAATCCACCCAAGCTGGTTTAAAAAGACTGAAAGAATCTGCATCTTTCCGCCGCTCGCCCGACCTTTGCCGATTCTAGCATGGGCCCCGCGCCCGCTCATTCCGTTTCCTGGCTCGTGTACGATTTTCTCACCACCTCTCCCTGGCCCGACTACGAGCTGCTCGACAGCGGCAATTTTCAGAAGCTCGAGCGCTTTGGCAAGTACGTGCTGGCCCGCCCCGAGCCGCAGGCCATCTGGGATGCGCACCTGCCCGCCAGCGAGTGGCAGCAGGCCGATGCCACCTTTGCCCGCGCCCCCGGCAGCACCGAAAAAGGCCAGTGGAGCCTCAAGAAAGGGATGCCCGAGCAATGGGTTATCGCTTACGAGCGGCCCGGCGGCCTCCGGCTGAAGTTTCGGCTAGGGCTCTCCTCGTTCAAGCACGTGGGCCTGTTTCCGGAGCAGGACCCCAACTGGCAATTCATTTATAACCAGACGAAAGCGCGCCGCGCCCAGCTGCCGCGCGTGCTGAATTTATTCGCCTATACCGGCGCGGCCACCCTAGCGGCCCGCGCCGCCGGCGCCGACGTTACGCACCTCGACTCGGTGAAGCAGGTCAACTTCTGGGCCCGCGACAACATGGAGGCCAGCCAGCTCGACGGCGTGCGCTGGCTCGTGGAAGACGCCATGAAATACGTGCGCCGCGAGGTGAAGCGCGGCAGCAAGTACCAGGGCCTCATCCTGGACCCGCCCGCCTACGGCCGCGGCCCCAACGGCGAGAAGTGGCAGCTCGAAGATGAACTGAACGAGCTGCTCAAGCTCAGCCAGCAGCTGCTCGACCCGGAAGACCATTTTTTTGTGGTGAACCTGTATTCGCTAGGCTTTTCGGGGCTGATACTGGACAACCTGACCCAGGCTATTTTCCCGGGCAAAAAGGCCGTGCGCGAGCTGGGTGAGATATACCTGCACGACGCCGGCCAGCGCAAGCTGCCGCTGGGCACCTTCTGCCGCTTTGCCACCTAGCGCCCTTTAGCCATGCCGGTGCACACGCGCCCCGCCCGCCTCGGTGAAGTGGCCGAGCTAAATGCGCTCATCGAGCAGTCGGTGCGGCAGCTGAGCGTGGCGTATTACGCTCCGGCCCAAATTGACAGTGCCCTGCGCTACGTTTTTGGCGTGGATACGCAGCTAATAATTGATGGCACCTATTACGTAGCCGAAATCGACGGCCACCTGGCGGGCTGCGGCGGCTGGAGCCGGCGCCACACACTCTACGGCGGCGACCAGCACAAGGTCGCCGCCGACCCGCTCCTCGACCCCGCCCAGGATGCGGCGCGCATCCGGGCATTTTTTGTGCACCCGAGCTGGGCCCGGCAGGGCGTGGGCCGGGCCATCCTGGCGGTGTGCGAGGCCGCGGCGCGCCAGGCCGGCTTTCAACGCCTGGAATTAGCGGCTACCTTGCCCGGCGAACCGCTGTATGCCGCGCTGGGCTACGCGGCCGGTGCGCGGCTTTCGCCGGTGCTGCCCGATGGGCAAACCCTTCCTATTGTGCAGATGCACAAGCAACTCTGATTTGATTTATTTTTTATGCACGCCCCCGT
The DNA here is from genome assembly GCF_030581075.1 of Hymenobacter cheonanensis. GTDB lineage: Bacteria > Bacteroidota > Bacteroidia > Cytophagales > Hymenobacteraceae > Hymenobacter. The sequence goes on along the minus strand of NZ_JAUQSW010000004.1, from coordinate 179,151 downwards.
TCATCACCGCCGGCTAGCCCTTATCGACATGGGTACCAATACCTTCCACCTGCTGATTGTGGAAGACCGGCCCGGCCAGCCGCCGCACGTGCTGGTGCGCACCAAAGTGGGCGTGCGCCTGGGCGAAGGCGGCATCAGCAAGGGTGAAATTGCGCCCCTGCCCTACGCCCGCGCCCTGCAAACGGTGCGCGGCTTCAAGGAAGAGATTGAGCTGCACCAGGTTACGGAGGTGCGCGCCACGGCCACCAGCGCCATGCGCGTATCGCGCAACGGCCCCGACCTCGTGCGCGATATCCTGGACAGCACCGGCATTCAGGTCGAAGTGATTGCCGGCAGCCGCGAGGCCGAGCTTATTGCCAAAGGCATCCGGCAGGCCATTCCGCTGGGGCAGGCCAAGCATTTATTGATGGACATCGGCGGCGGCTCGGTCGAGTTTATCATCGCTAATGAGGACAGCATTTTCTGGAAGCACAGCTTTGAAATTGGCGCTCAGCGCCTGCTCGACAAGTTTTTCCCTGACCCTAGCGGCGTGTTTCCGCGCGAGCAGGTGGCGGCCGAGCTCGAATACCTGGCCGATAAGCTAGCCCCCCTCACTGCCGCCGTGGCCGCGCACGGCCCGCTGGCCAGCCTGGTAGGCAGCTCGGGCAGCTTCGACACCCTGGCCGACCTCAGCGTGGGCCAGGTGCGCCGCGAGGCCGACCTGCCGCCCAGCACCGCACTGCCACTGGCCGACTTCGAGCAGCAGTTCGCCCAGCTCCTCACCCTCGACCACGATGGGCGCGTGGCCCTGCCCGGCATGTTTCCGATGCGGGCCGATATGCTGGTAGTAGCCAGCGTTATTGTAAAGTACGTACTGACTACCTACGAGTTAACCCAGATTACCACCTCCGCCTTCGCCCTCAAGGAAGGCTTACTGTCCGAGTTGCTGGGCCGGAGCTAGCCCCCCGCGGCCACCGGCCACCTTATGAATAAAGGCCAGCTTATCGGCCACCGCCGGGCTGATGATGAACGGGTACGGGTCGGGCTGGCCCATGCTGCGGTTGAGGCTGTTCATGGCGAAGGTCAGGGGCAGCCACATGGCCATAATCTGCCCGAAGTCAGCCACTTGATAGGGGTCTTGCATAGCAGCGCGCAGGCCCTGGCCAGGGGCCGCGTCGAGCGGGTCGAGGCGCAGGCCGAAGGCATAAGCGGTTTGCAGCGTGTCGAGAATGTGCAGGTAGTGGGCCCAGGTTTCGGCCCAGTCTTCCCAGGGGTGGCTGCTGGCGTAGGCGCTGATGTAGTGCTGCGGCCAGTCGGGCGGGGCGCCCCGGGCGTAGTGCTTTTTGAGTGCCTCACCGTAGTCTAGCTGCTCATCGCCAAACAGTTGCCGGAAGCCATCCAGGTTGGGCGAGTCGGCAATAAGGCGGTCCCAATAGTAGTGACCTACCTCGTGCCGGAAGTGCCCCAGCAGCGTGCGGTACACCTCGTTCATAGACTGCTTGGCTTGCTCGCGCTCGATGGCATCGGCTTCGGCGATATTGATGGTAATGAGGCCGTTGTCGTGGCCCGTAAGCACGCGCTGCCCGGGGCTTTCATCGGCCTTGAAGTCGAATTGCAGACCTTCTTTGGGGTACACGCTTTTACTCACCACGGGCAAGTGCAGGCACAGCAAACTATAAATGAGCCGGTGCTTGGCCGTTTCCAGGTCGCGCCAGCGGGCCAGGTAGCCGGGGTGCGCCAAGTCGGGAATGGTGCGGTTGAGGGCGCAGGCCGGGCAAAACGGCGTGGTGCTCTCGCTGGGTACCAGCCAGTTACACACACCGTGCTCGTGGTTGGCGCAGTAGGCGTACGTGGGGCCATCGGGCTCACCATACAGGCGGAAGGTATGGCCATCGGGCGGCGCCTCCAGCGGCAGCAGCTGCCGCCGGGTAGCCTCGAACCCTAACAAATACTGGCATTTTTCGCAACGGCTGTTTTCAAAATACAGCACTTGGCCGCAGTGGGTGCAGGTAAAAAGCTTCACGGAAATAGCGCTAAAAATTGCCTTGCTCAACGGGGAGCCAAAGGCAGTGGTTGGGCTTAGCCCTTATTTTCTTACGAAATCGGTATTTTACCTAAAGCACCCTATAACGGAAGGGGCATTCACCCGAGACAGTAGCCTTTTGAATTTTTTAGCCGTTTATTTAGCCCCTAGCTAGCCGCATACGTGCATGTTTTGCTGGCTGATGGCCTTTTACCAAACTGCTGCCCCTAATGTCTAACCCATTACTAGCTTCTTACCAGAATCAGCCCCAGGTGTGGGACGAGATGTTTCGGACCGAAGGTGTGCGGGCCGAGTATCAGCACTTTGTGGCAGCCATTGCGGGCCTGGCGGGGGCCGAGATGACCCGCAAGGACGAGCTGGCCAAGAAACTCTTTATGAGCCAAGGCATTACCTTCACCGTGTACAGCAGCGGCGAGGGTATTGAAAAGATATTTCCGTTCGATATTATTCCGCGCATTATCTCCAACAGCGAGTGGCTGCGCATAGAGGCGGGCATTAAGCAGCGGCTGAAGGCGCTCAATATCTTTCTCAAAGACATTTACCATCAGCAGTTTATCATCAAGGATGGCGTGGTGCCGGCGGCGCTGGTGTACTCGTGCCCGCAGTTTTTGCGCGAGATGGTGAATGTGAACGTGCCGCACGACGTGTATACCCACGTAGCGGGCGTGGACCTTATTCGGGACCACGACGGCGAGTTTTACGTGCTCGAAGACAACCTGCGCACGCCCTCCGGCGTGTCGTATATGCTGGAAAATCGGAGCATTACGTACCGCATTTTCCCCGACTTGCTACCCAAGAGCAACGTGCTGCCCGTCAAGGACTACCCCGATTTATTGTACCGCAACCTGCTGGCCCTGGCCGACCGCCAAACGAGCGACCCCACGGTGGTGCTGCTCTCACCGGGCATCTACAACTCGGCTTATTTTGAGCACAGCACCCTAGCCCGCCTCATGGGCATTCAACTGGTAGAGGGCCGCGACCTCCTTGTGCACAACCACTTTGTGTACATGAAAACCACGCGCGGCCTGGAAAAAGTAGACGTCATTTACCGGCGCGTCGACGACGAGTTTCTCGACCCGCTGGCCTTTCGGCCCGATAGTGCGCTCGGCGTGCCGGGCCTGTACTGGGCCTACCGCAAGGGCAACGTGGCGATAGTGAACGCGATGGGCAACGGCGTGGCCGACGACAAGGCCGTGTACTGCTACGTGCCCGACATGATACGCTACTACCTCAACGAGGAGCCAATTCTGAAAAACGTGCCCACTTACCAACTGGAGCATCCGGAGCACCGCGAGTTGGTTTTCAAGGACATGGATAAGATGGTTATCAAGCGCACCAACGAAAGCGGCGGCTACGGCATGCTCATTGGCAGCGCGGCCACCGAGCAGGAAATGGACGATTTCCGCACCGCCATTCTGGCCGACCCGCGCAGCTTCATCGCCCAGCCCATCATCAGCCTCTCTTCTACGCCGTGCTACATCGAAGGCAAGCTCCAGCCGCGGCGCATCGACCTGCGGCCGTTTGCGCTGTGCGGGCCTGGCGGCATTGATATTGTGCCGGGCGGCCTCACGCGGGTGGCCCTGCGCGAAGGCTCGCTGATTGTAAACTCGTCGCAGGGCGGCGGCAGCAAAGATACCTGGGTGCTAGGCGCCTAATCGACTCATTAGCCCCTACCTATGCTTTCTCGCGTTGCCGATACTATCTACTGGCTGGGCCGCTACATGGAGCGCACCCAGGTCATGCTGCAAACTATTCGTATTCAGTATATTGCCTCGCAGGATGAGCCGCACTACTGGGGCTGGCAGCCGCTGCTGCTGACTTACGGCGACCTCAGTGAAAAGGAGCTGGCCAGGCGCGCGCCGCACACGCCGCAGGTACTCTACCACCTGCTGTTCGACCGCGACAACGCGGCCTCGGCCTACCGCAACATTGTGCAGGGCCGCGAGAATGCGCGCGCTGTGCAAGACCACATTACCAAGGAACTGTGGCAGACGCTGAACGACTACTACCACCTTATCCGGCACGATGCGCTAGCCCACCAAACGCTGGGCGAAGACCCCGTGTCGGGCCTAGATAATTTACTGAGGCAAAGCGTATTGTACGTAGGCACGGTGCAAAACACCATGCCGCGCGATGAAGGCTATATCTTCCTCAAGCTGGGCAAATTTTTGGAGCGCGCCCTGCAAACCGTGGAGCTGCTGCGCCTCAATCAGCACCTGTTTGAGCGCGAGCCCGAGGCCGGCAACCACGAGCTGCGCTACCTGCTCTACAGCCTGTTAGGGTATGAATTGTACGTAAAAACCTACCAGGGCCAACTCGACGCGAGCAGCGTGCTGGAGCTGATTTTGTATAATCCCGACTTCCCGCACTCGCTGCTCTATAGCCTGGGCCAGCTGCTGCGCTACTGCGAGCGCCTTAAGGATAAGAGCCGGCCCGAGAGCTACGAGCAGCTGCGCTTTCTTATCGGCAAGGCGCGCACTACAGTGGCCTACAGCACCTTGCAGGCCCAGCAGGGCGGCGCGCTAGGGTCGTTTTTGGGGCAGGTGAAGGGCGAGCTGCTCGATATTACGGCGGCGCTCAGCACGTCTTATTTCAACTGATAGTGAGCAGGTATGGCTACTTATAAAATTCAGCACCGCACGCGCTACGCCTACGCCGCGCCCGTTATCGACTGTGCCAACCAGCTGATGATATACCCGCTGCCCGATGCGCGCCTGACCGTGAAAAACCACACCGTCAACATTACCGGGCAGCCCGAAGTGGCCTTGTTCACCGATTACTTTGGCAACCAGGTGGGCGTGTTTTCGCTTATTCAGCCGCATTCGGAGTTGGTCATCGACTCGCTGGCCGAGGTCGAAACCCACGCCATCCAGTTTCCGATGGATGCCGAAACCGCTGAGGCCCAGTGGGCCCACCTGGCCGGCCTGCGCGCCGACGTGGCCTTCATGGACTTTCTGAAAGTGCCGCCCGCCGACGTCGAAGCCGAGCTGCGGGCGGCGCTAGGGGGCATCGTCACGTTCGGGGCCAAGCCGCTGAAGCAGGCGCTCGAACTATCGGAGTACGTGCACGATAACTTCCAGTATCAGCAGGGCGTGACGAGTATTGAAACGCCCATTGAAGATATTTGGCGGCTGCGGGCGGGCGTGTGCCAGGATTTTGCCCACCTGCTGCTGCACCTGCTGCGCCTCAATGGCCTGCCCGCCCGCTACGTGAGCGGCTACGTGTGCCCCCGCGAGGAGGGCGTGCGCGGGGCCGGCGCCACCCACGCCTGGGTCGAGGCCTACATCCCCTTCTACGGCTGGCTAGGCCTCGACCCCACCAATAACTGCATCGTGAACGACGGGCACGTGCGCATGGCCCTCGGCCGCCACTTTGCCGACTGCACCCCCGTGAAGGGCACCTACAAAGGCACCGGCGCCCACACCCTGGAAGTGACGGTACACATCGAAAACGGCCGTCCCATTGCCGGCAACGAGCCATCTGATAAGCCTACCTACGTGCAGCAAGCCCCTAGCCCCGCCCCTGCCGTCAACTCTTACCGTAAATACCTCGACTGGGAGCAGCAACAGCAGCAACAGCAGCAACAACAGCAGTAGCTGCCTGCCTGGCCGCAAATTAGCACCGTAAAACCCTAGTGGTATTCGATGGCGCGGGATTCTTTGCGCAAAAAGCCAGGCTTTTTACTGTTCTTCAATTATTTATGGCTGGCTCTTGAATAGCACCGGCACCGTAAAACTCACGGCCACTGCCTTGCCCGACTGCTTACCCGGCACAAAGCGCGGCAGCTTCTCAATGGCCGCTACCACCGCCTCATCGTAGGCCGGGGCGAGGCCCTTCACCACTTTGGTATCACTCACGTGGCCATCGGCCTGCACGGTAAAGCTGACAAAGACCCTACCTTCCTGCTGTGCGCCGGTCGGGTATACCAAATTAGCTTGAATCTGCTGGACGATGGGCGTTACCCCAGGATTGCCGGGCAGTTGGGGCATCTGCTCGACGTAGGTGTAGATGCGGCCAGCGGCATCTACTGCTGATACCGGCACCGTGGTAAGCGTCGGGGGCGGAGGGGGAGCTATTTCTTCGGTTGCGCGGGCAGCCGCTTGTTTGGCGGTACTCGGCGCCGGCTGGTCGGTGGCCGACTGGCAAGCCGTGGCCAAAAAAACCCCGCCCACTATCGGCAAGGCTAGCCACTGCTTCCAGCGGCGCACGGGAATCTGATTCTGCAACATGGCAATTCGGGTTAGGGTGAAGGAAAAGGCAAACGATTGAACCAGTGAAGAGTAGCTCGGACCTACCATGCGGCGCACGGCCAGCCGGGCCAGCAGCGACGGGTAGGGTGGCGCCGGGGCCAGCGCATCGGCAGGGCTAGCCACCAGCAGCATGGCCTCCCAGTCGGCCAGCAGCTCGTGGGTAAGGCGCAGGGCGGGCAGCAGCAGGTGAGCGAAGGGATTGAACCAGAGCAGCGCCCGCCACACTTCGAGCCATAGCATCTCGTAGCTGTGCCCCTGGCGCACGTGCGCTAGCTCGTGGGCCAGCACCGACGTAGCCTCGGCGGGCGTGAAGTCGGCTGTATCATCCCAAAAAATGGTGCGGCCGAACGAGCTGGTGGGCAGCCGCCCGCCGGTGTAGGCCAGCACGTAGCCGGGCCGGCGCTCACGGGGCAACTGGCGAGTGGCGCGCCGCAGCCGCACATAGCGGTAAGCCAGGCAGCTCAGCGCCATCAGCACCCCGAGTAGGTACAAGCTAATCAGCCATGTACCGGGCTGCCAGCTTGGCGCAGACGCTAGCCCCACACGGGGCGTGGGCAGCGCTACCACCTGCGCTATAACCATCGGCGGGGCAGCAGGGGCTAGCCAGCCGGCCAGACTAGGGCGGGGCAGCAGCGGCAGCACCACGGCCACCACCGGCGCCAGCAGCAGCAAGGCCCGGTTGTAGCCAAAGCACCGCTCGCCGCGCAGCCCCAGCCGAAACAAGAGCCAGACGGCCCCGAGCGGCAGCAGCGTACCCGCCAGCCAGCCCGTCAAAAAGGAAGTATTCATAACACAAACGGCAAGTAGTGGCAAATGGTAGTAGGCCAGTTAGTTAGCCAGCAAGATTTGGCTTGCAGCCAGGCGGCGGGTGCTGATGCGCTTGCCCAGCTTATATACCTGCACGCTATCGAGCGCCCCGGCGGGCGAGTAGTAGTTCCAGGCGCCGAACCAGTAGAAGTGCAGGCCATCCGGCTCGTCGGCCAGGCGCGCGTGGCCCTGTTTTGACACCCGGCCGCTAGGGTAGTAATAGGTGATGTCGCTGAGGCCGTGCCGGCGGTAGTGCTCCTTGTGCTGCAACTCGCCGGCTTGCGCGTAGTAGCGCCAGCGCCCCACCGGCTGCCCGTGCCGGTAGCGGCCCCGCATAAAAAGCTGCGTGCGGGCGTCGTCGTAGTAGGTGCGGTAGCGCCCTTGGCGGTCGCCCTGGCGGTCGGTGCGGCCGGTGGGCCGGGTGCTGGCGCAGGCCGTGGCCAGGGCCAGCAATAAGCTCAGTAGCAAAAGACGTGGCATGGCGCTGCTTGCTTAAACCAGGGCTAATTTTCGGCAGACGGGTCGGGTTCGGCTGGCTCATCAGGCGGGGCCTGGCGCAGCAGGGCATCGAGCTGGGTGGCGTCGAGGTTTTCATCCTGAGCGAAAAAGGAAACCAGCTGCCCAAACGAGCCGCCGAAGTAGCCGCGCAGCAGCTTGCGCAAGGAAAAGCGCCGGTAATCATCCTGCGCCACCAGGGCGTGGTAGCGGTAGCCGCGCCCCACCGGCTCGTAGCCCACAAAGCCCTTTTGCTCGAGAATGCGCACGATGGTGCTCACCGTAGTGAGGGCGGGCAGCGGCGCGGGCAGCGCCTCGCGCAGGTCTTTAACGTAGCTGGGGCCGCGCTGCCAGAGCAGCTGCATCACCTGCTCTTCGGCGCGGGTAAGTTCGGGAAATGGCGGTTGCATAAGGCGGGGTAGCAATTGATAAAGCGAAGTACGTGACTTTTCAACGTAAAATTTAGTTTTAAACTAAATTTTACGTTGAAATAAGTTAACCCGTTCGTTATCAAGGCATAAATTTGACAACAAATAACCAAAGCAACGGCCTCGGCACGGCGGCAGTAGGTTTGCGGCTCGCAACGCGCCCTTTTACCCAGTGCTTTTGCTTGCGCGGGCCGGCCTACTTTTCTTATGTCTACTTTCTCTTATCAGCAGCTGTTCACCTTTGCCGAGCGCGTGTTTCTGGCCCTCGGCTGCCCCGAGGCCGACGCCACCCTAGCCACCGAAACGCTGCTCTCGGCGGATTTGCGGGGCGTCGATTCGCACGGCGTGGCACGGCTTTCGGGCTACGTGCGCCTCTGGGAGGCGGGCCGCATCAATGCCCGGCCGCGGGTAGGCATCAGCTACGAAACGCCGAGCACGGCCGTGGTCGATGGCGACGGCGGGCTGGGCCTGGTGGTGGGCCCCAAAGCCATGCGCATTGCCATGAGCAAGGCCGTGCAGGTGGGCACCGGTTGGGTGTCGGTGAAGAACTCCAATCACTTCGGCATTGCCGGCTACCACGCTATGCTGGGGCTGGCGCAGGATATGATTGGCATTGCCATGACCAACGCCTCGCCGCTGGTAGCGCCCACGTATTCGCTCGATAGACTACTGGGAACCAACCCGATAGCCGTGGCCGTGCCGGCCGGCGAGCAGCCCGACTTTGTGCTCGATATGGCTACCACCACGGCCGCCAACGGCAAGCTCGAAATCGCGCAGCGCAAGAACCTACCCATTCCCGAAGGCTGGGCCCAGGACGCCGAGGGCCACCCCAGCACCGACGCCAACGCCGTGAAGAACGGCGGCGCGCTGCAGCCGCTAGGCGGCGCCACCGGCTCGCACAAAGGCTACGGCCTGGGCGCGGTGGTCGACATCTTTTCGGCCGTGCTGAGCGGGGCCAACTACGGGCCGTGGGTGCCGCCGTTCGTGGCGTTTTTGCAGCCGCCGGCCGACCCGGTGGGCCAGGGGCTAGGGCACTTTTTCGGGGCCATGCGCGTGGATGCCTTCCGGCCGGCCGACGAGTTTAAACAGCATATGGACAAGTGGATAACCACTTTTCGCGAGGCCAAAGCCGTGGCGGGCCAGCACGTCCTCATCCCCGGCGACCCCGAGCGGGCGATGGCCGCGCACCGGCTTATCGAGGGCATTCCGCTGCTCGACGCTGTGGTGCAGGATTTAGAGAAAACCGGGGCCAAGTTCGGCGTAACGCTGTAACCGGCCGGGCTAGCCCAGCTCGGGCTCGGCCGGGCCGGCTGCCAGCTGCACCAGCAGCACCCAGCCCACGGCGCTGCTCCAGCCGGCCAGCACATCGCTGGGGTAGTGCACGCCCAGGTACATGCGCGCCGCGCCCACTGCCAGCGCAAACAGCGGCGCCAGCGCCCACAGGCGGTGGTGGCGCGGCAGCACAAAAAAGAGCGCCGTGGCCAGCGCGGCCGTGTCCATGGCGTGGCCGCTGGGAAAGCTGAACGTGTGCTCGGGCCGGATGCTGACCCACAGCGCCGGCCGGGGCCGCGTCACGAAGAATTTGATGGCCTGCGTGAGCAGCATCGAGCCACCCACCCCGGCCGCAAACAGCCAGGCGGCGCGCCGCCGGCCGGCCCGGGCCAGCGCGGCGGTGGTGAGCACGCCGGCCGCTAGCATGGGCCCGGTATTGCCCACGATGGTGAAAAAGATGGCTAGCCCATCGAGCGCCGGGGTGGCGTGGCGGTGCAGCGCCAGCAGCAGCGGGTCGTCGAAGGGGGCCTGGCCGAAGCGCGCCACCAGCGCCGCCATGCTGCCGAATACGCCCCAGGCCAGCCCGGCCGGCAGCCACAAGCGGCGGCGAAAAGAAGCGTCGGCCATAAGGAGCAGGTTGGTACGCCAGCCCATACGCAAAACCACTGCCCCAAGTGGCCGCGCAGGCCGTTTTTGTGTACTTTGCCGCGCCCCCAGACGGGCTAGCCCTCCCTCACCCTATGCTCCCTTTCACTACTGAACACCTGCTGCTGCGCCCGCTCGAAGCGGCCGATGCGCCCGGCATGTTTGCGCTGGATAGCGACCCGGCCGTGCGCCGCTACCTGGGCGGCATTGGCGGCCCGCAGGCGGCTAGCCCCCCCGACAGCCTGGCTACCATCGAATACATCCGGGCGCAGTATACGGCCCACGACATTGGGCGCTGGGCAGTGCTGCTGCGCGCCACCGGCGCCTTTATGGGCTGGGCCGGGCTGAAGCTGGTGGCTGGCCCAATAAACGGCCAGCGCAATTTCTACGACCTGGGCTACCGTTTCCTGCCGCGCTACTGGGGCCAGGGCTACGGCTACGAGGCCGCGCAGGCGTGGCTAGCCTATGGTTTCGACGTGCTGAAGCTGCCGCGCATCTGCGCCTACGCCGACGTGCAGAACGCCGGCTCGCGGCGCATTTTAGAGAAGATTGGGCTGGCACCGGGCAATGAATTTGTAGAAAACGGCACGGCCTGCGTGTGGTACGAAGCGCCAAACCCGGTCGGGCGGCCCCCAAGCAGGGCCTGATGGTGTTATAACTGGGCTAGCTCCGTACGCAACTGCTCCAGCGTGACGGGGTGAAAGCTCAGCGCGGGCTGCACCGTGGCGCTGAGGCTTACGCCGCTGGTGGCTAGGTACGTAATGCCCTTTTCGCGGCGCAGGGCTACCACCGTGGCGGCCTGGCCATCTGGCACTTGCTCAAAAACTGCCGCGCTGCCCTCAGTACGCGAGCTGGCCAGGATGCTGCGCTGGCCCTTGAACACCAGCGACACGACCGTGGCGGGGTCGGGCGTGGCCACGGTGTAGAGAATGCGCGGGCCGGGGTCGAGCAGGCGGTCACAGTTTATCCAACCCAGGCCGCCGGCGGCCAGTTCGTAGTAAAGCCCACTGTCGATGGCGAGCGGGGTGCTGGCATTGTTGAACTGCTTGGCAAATACGGCGCGGCGGCGCTGGATATCGCGGGCTAGCTCTTCCTGCAACTGCTTGTCCATTATCAGCCAGTTGAAGCCTACCAGCTGCCGGCCCGAGCGGGCATACAGCACCGAAAACACGCCCCGCGCACGGCTAGCCGTGCGCTTGCCATGCGGCAGGGCGCTGATAAAGCTGGCCGCCCGCTGCGTAGGCAGCTGCCGCACAAATGCCAGCACCCTGGCGCCCAGCACCGAGTCGCCCATTACCAATTCCGATTTTTGAAGCATGCCGGCGCTATCTACTTCTACATCAATCATAATAGCGTGGCGGATGGGCGTGTGGTTTTCCTGGCTCAGGTCTTTCAGCAGGCGCTGCTCCTCCTTGCTCACGGTGCGCTTGCGGCGCAGACGGGCCTGGTCGGCTTTCGAATTGGGCAGCTGGTGGGCATATTCCTTAAGCAGCTGCTTACTCTTCTCGAAATAGGGCCAGCGCGGGCTTTTGGGAGGATGCAGTTTCACCCACTTGCCTAGCTCGGCGCGGTCGGCAGTGGGGTTGGCCGCGTTGAGGCGGGGGGCCGGGGTGCCGGTGCCGGCCAGCTGCCAGTCGGGTGCGTGGCCAGGGTCGGCGCTCACGCCTTCGTAGAGGTTCATGCCCGGCAGCGGCTGGCGGGTGGGCAGCTGCACGAGCAGCTGCATTCCGGGGCGCAGGTGCACGGTTTGGCCGTTGGCGGCGGCGTAGAGGTGCAGCATGCCGCCGGTTTCGAGCACGTCGAGGCCCGCGCGGGTGCCTAGCCCGGCCAGCACAATGTCGGCGGTGCTGTAAAACTCCCGCACAGTCAGCGTAATGGGGCCGCTGTTGGCGGGCACGTCGAAGGCCCGGCCGGGTAGCACCAGCCGCGTGCCTTGCCGGCCCAGCAGCACCGTATCGCGCCCCGGGCGCACCACAAATTCCTGCGCCTGTGGCGCGGCCTGGGCGCAGAAGGCGGGCAGGTCATTGTCGGCAGCCAAGCCAGCCGGTTCTTCCGGTGGTAGGGGCGGATAGGAATTCTCGGCCACAACGTCGATATCGGCCGTAGCTGCACGCAAGGCGGTGCTTTGCACGGGTGCAGCCGGGCGCCGCACCCAGCGTGCAGGCGGGCGGGCCGCCAGGGTCGGGTGGTAGGGCGTGGGCAACTGCGCCGGCCGTTTGGAAGGTGCCACTGCGGCCGGTGCCGGCTCGGCCGCTGTAGTCTTAGCCAGTGGTGCAGGAGCCTGGATGGTTTGGCTGGGCTGGTCGGCAGAGCAGGCGGCTAGCCCGGCCACTAGCATGGCTATGCTGAATAAAGCGTAAACGGGTAGCTTCATAGAACTGAGTTAATGGAGAAAATTAACCACTTATTCAACCTGATGCCGGCCCGCACCTGTTTGCACATTTCCGCGCCAGCTAACCGGCATTTCAGCGCGTCAATATACAGGTCTTTTGCACCGTTGCTTAACCCGGTGGGCTTGTTACCTTGCGGTATGCTTCCTCCCTTCATTCATCAGCTGGGGCGCGCTATACTGGCCAGCCTGGGACTATTGGGGCTAGCCGCCTGCTCGCCCACCCCAACTACCCAGGCCGATGTTGCCATTCCGGCCAATTGCCGGCCGCCTGCGCCGTTCACCATTCAGCACCCGGCCTGGGCTACCAATGCCAGCCTCTACCAGGTAAATGTGCGCCAGTACACGCCCGAGGGCACGTTTAAGGCCTTCGAGAAGCACTTGCCGCGCCTGCAAAAGATGGGTGTCGGCATCCTGTGGCTGATGCCGGTGCAGCCCATCGGCGAGGTGAAGCGCAAAGGCAGGCTGGGCAGCCAGTACTCGCTGCGCGACTACCGGAGCGTGAACGCGGAGTTTGGCAGCCTGGCTGATTTGCAGCACCTTATAGGCGAGGCGCACAAGCTCGGAATGCACGTTATCCTCGACTGGGTGGCCAACCACACGAGCTGGGACAGCAACCTGAGCAAGCAGCACCCCGACTGGTTTACGCACGATGCCAAAGGCAACTTTGTGCCGCCCGTGGCCGACTGGCAGGATGTCATCGACCTCGATTACTCGAAGCCCGGCCTGCGCCAGTACATGACCGAGAGCATGGCCTACTGGGTGAAAGACGTGGGCTTCGACGGCTTCCGCTGCGACGTGGCCGGGCTGGTGCCCACCGATTTTTGGGATAACACGCGGGCTACTTTGGAGAAAATAAAGCCCGTATTTATGCTTGCCGAGTGGGACGAGCTGCACGACCCGCCCTTTCTGCCCAAGGGTACCTTCACGCCCCACACGCACCTGCTCGAAAAGGCCTTCGACGCCACCTACGCCCTCAAGCTGCACTACCTCCTCGACAGCGTGGCGCAGGGCAAGCGGCCGGTGGCGGCGCTGCCCGGCTACTTCGCTGCCGAGCGCAAGATGTACCCGGCCGGCGTGTACCTGATGAATTTCACCTCCTCGCACGATGTCAATAGCTGGGACAACCCCGAGGGCGTGCGGCTAGGGGCCAATGCCCAGGCGCTGGCCGTGCTCACGGCCCTGGTGCCCGGCATCCCGCTGGTTTACAGCGGCCAGGAAGCGGCCTCGACCAAGAAGCTGCGCTTTTTCGACAAGGATACCATTCAGTGGAACGGCTACCCGCTCAATGCCTTTTACGCCGCGCTGCTGCACCTCAAGCAAAGCAGCCCGGCCCTGCGCAACGGCGACGCCTGCGCCAAGTTTACCATCTTGCCGGCCCCGGCCGACTGCTTCGTGTTTGAGCGGGCTAGCGGCGATGGCCAGGCTAAAACCTGGGTGGCCATCAACCTCGGCACCCAGCCCCAAACCCTTACCCACCCCGCCGAAACCGTGACCGATGCCTTCGCCGATGTAGGCTCGCCGGTGACGGATGCGCAGGTAACGGTGCCCGCCCACGGCTGGCGCGTGCTCAGCACCAAGAAACCGTAGGCCGTAGCGCAAACTTTAGCTACGCTGACTTTCAGTTGCAGTTCGCGTCCGTGAGCGGTTAAAAGCCGTTCAAGACGCGAACTACCACGTTCGCGCTACTGCTTTATGACCAACCATCCGCTAGCCTCCCGCTTCACCGTGCGCCACCCCGAGTGGGCCGCCAACGCCACCATCTACGAAGTAAATGTGCGCAACTACACGCCCGAGGGCACTTTCCGGGCCTTTGAGGCGCACCTGCCGCGGCTGGCCAGGATGGGCGTCGTTATCGTGTGGCTGATGCCGATTCACCCCATCGGGGCCGTGGGGCGCAAGGGCTCGCTAGGGTCACCCTACGCGGTGCAGGACTACTTCGGGGTGAACGAAGAGTTTGGCACCCTGGCCGATTTGCAGCACCTTGTGCAAACGGCCCACGCCTTGGGCCTCAAGGTAATACTGGATTGGGTAGCTAACCACACGAGCCGCGACAACGCCCTCATTACCCAGCACCCCGACTGGTATCAGCACGATGCCCAGGGCCAGCTCGTGCCGCCCGTGGCCGACTGGACCGACGTGGTGGCCCTCGACTACACCAACCGCGCAATGCGCACCTATATGCTTGAGGCACTGGCTTACTGGGTGCGCGAGGCCGACCTCGACGGCTACCGCTGCGACGTAGCCGGCCTGGTACCCACCGATTTTTGGGACGAGGCCCGGCCCGCGCTGGAGGCGATAAAGCCCATCTTTATGCTGGCCGAATGGGATGAGCTGTATCCCTCGGGCGGCCTGACGTGGGAGGAGTTTAACTCCGAAACGCAGCTGCTAGAGCGGGCCTTCGACATGAGCTTCGGCCTGCGCTTGCACTACCTGCTCGACCACATTGCTGAGGGCAAGGCTAGCCTGGCCGACATCGACACGTACCTGGCCGCCGAGCGCGAAAAGTACCCGCCTACTACCTACCTCATGCACTTCACCAGCAACCACGACGTGAACAGTTGGGATGGCACTGAGTACGAGCGCCTGGGCGCGCTGGCCCTGCCGTTTGCCGTGCTCACGGCGCTGCTGCCGGGCATGCCCATGCTGTATTCGGGCCAGGAAGCGGGCCTGAACCGCCGGCTGGCCTTCTTCGAGCGCGATACGATAGACTGGGCCGAACTGCCACTACAAGAGTTCTACACCAAGCTGTTGCAGCTCAAAAAGCGCCACCCGGCCCTGCGCAACGGCGACCCCGCCAGCCAGTTTCAGCGCCTGAGTGGGCCGGATGGCCTGTATGGATTTGTGCGCGAGAAAAATGGCTCAGCTATCATCGTGCTTATCAACGCCACTGCCGAGCCCCTGGTGCTGCCGGGCCAAAAGGCGCTGGTGCCTCCGCAAAAAGGCTTGTTCGACGTGTTCAGCGGCGAGCAGTGCACACTGGCGCAGGCCAAGGCACGCACCGTACCGGCTCACGGCTGGCGCGTGCTGCGCACCCGCGACTAGGGCACGCCACCTCGTTCAGGCTGCTTTGGAAGCAGCGGGAATCAACCTCGCTGGTGCGGGGCCAACTCCAGCTGCTTCTTGGTAGCCGTTGCTGTTCAAAATGATTGTCGCGGCATTGGTCAGGCTGTCAGCCTGCGCCGGCAGCCTGGTAGTGCCCTACTAGCCTTCGGCGAATGAGGCCGGGGCAGCGGCGTTGCCGCTGTTGCACGCCTAAGGGCGGCGCTCATTTTCCCGTCACCACCTGCCAGCGAAAGCAGGCGCCCTCGCGGCGCGTGGGGCTGGCGCCGGGGGCATCGGCGGCGCACAGGCTGCCGGCGCGGGGCGGGGCTAGCAGGTAGCGATGGTTGCTTAACGACAGCAGCATGAGGTCGCCACGCAGCATGTCTTCCCACTGAAAGGTGGTGGCTTCGGCGCTGCCGCCCGGCCCAATGCGCACCTCGCCCATGCCGGCCAGGTTTTGCACCATCACGAGCCCGCCGCCCGATTCTTCGCCGCCCGCCGACTCCAGGGCGACGCGCCCCCGGCCGCGGTCGAGCACCCGGAAGTAACTGGCCGCGCCCTGCGCCAACGGGCTATTTTGGGGCACGGGGCGCACAAAGCCGCGCCAGTTCACGAGCACCGTGCTATCGGCCAGGCTGGTGAGCCGGATGGTCTGGCCCACCGGAATGGGCCGGCTCAGGCCCCTAGCGCGGGGCTGGTCCACGGTAAAGCGGTCGAAGTCGGCGTAGCCGCCCGCCGCCCCCAGCGTGTTGTAGGCAAAGAGGGCATAGCGCACGCCCTGGAAGGTGCGCAGCTGGAATACCATCGTCACGGGCTCGCCCACCGGGCGAAAGCCGCGGCCGTCGGTGCTCAGCTCAAACTGCGCCTGCTCGGTGTCGAAGTTGCAGTGCGCCCGCAGCCATATTTGTTTGGCCGTGAGCGGCTCGCGTACCGTGCGGCCGGTGCGCTGGTCGAGCTGCTGCACCTCCAGGCCCTGGGCGGTGCGGGCCACCCCTAGCCAGGCGTAGGGGTAGTTGAGCAGGGCCAGCCCGGCCACGTCGCCGGGGCGCAGGCCCGCCAGGTCGAGCACGGTGGTGGGCGTCGATTCGGGGCCGATGGCGCGCTGCGTGAGCGAGTTGCGTGCCTGCCAGAAGTCGGCGGCGGGCTGGGCGTGCAGGCGCAGGTAGCCCCGGCGCTCGCGCAAGGACCAGTGCGCATCGTCGGGCGCGTGGTTCCACTGCCAGAGCGGGTTCAGAACTGGCCCGCCGAACTCATCGCCCCGCTGGAAAGGCGCCCTCGGCGGGCTGGCCGCACCGGCCGGGCCCACGTTGGGCTTCACCCAGGTTTGGGGCGAGCGCTTGAGGTTGCCGGGCAGGCCGAAGTAGGGCCAGCCGCTAGCCCACGTCACGGGCGACAGGCACAGCAGGCGGCCCACCGAGTTGTGGTCCATCATCGAAAAGCCCCACCACTCGCCGGTGGGCGTTTGCACCAAGCCGCCCTGGTGTAAAGTATTGGCGCCCACGTAGTCGGGGCTAGGGGGCGCGAGCGCAAACGGCTCGTCTTTGCTGCCGCGCAGCTGGTAGCCCTTGCCCACGCCCAGCGTTTCGTCGGCGCTGATGATGGCCACCTCGTAGGGGCCGCCCACCTGGCTGGCCCTGGCGCAGGCCATGTAGCCCACGGGGTCGTAGTTGGTGCTGGTAATGACGTACTTGCCGTCGATTTTATAGAAGTGCGAGCCCTCGCCCAGGCCGCTGCCCTTGGCAAACAGCACGCGCTCGGTGCCGGGCCTGGTATCGGTGAGGTCGTCGGTAAGCTCGGCCATGCGCACCTCGTTGTAGCCCCAGATTACGTAGACCTTGCCATCGTCATCGAAGAGCACCGACAGGTCGTGAAACGACTTTTTCAGCTCGGTGTGCGTCCAGGGGCCGGCCGGGCTGGTGGCGGTGTAGAGCTGGGTTTTTTGGCCGTTTACATTGCTGAAAATGTGGTATTTGCCCCGCGCGTAGCGAAAGCTCGGCGCCCAAATGCCCCGGCCGTAAATGTTCTGGCCTTCTTCGAGCCGGTAGGCGGGGCCAAAGTCCAGCTTCTCCGCAGCGTAGCTTAAAAATTCCCAGTTGACGAGGTCCTTGGAGTGCAGCACCGGCAGCCCGGGCATGGCGTGCATGGTAGTACCGGTGAGGTAAAAGTCATTGCCGACCCGAATCAAATCGGGGTCCGAAAACTCGTCGTAAAACAGCGGGTTGGTGAAGGTGCCGTTGCCATTATCCGCCAGCCAGGTAGCGGCCGGCGGGGCCGCCCGGCCGGTGCTTTTCGGGGCGGGGCGCGGCTGCGCACTCACTAGGCCCGGCAGGCCACACAGCAGCAAAAAACGCCAGCTGACTCGACGGCTACTCAGTAAAAAACCACGCTGGCTAAGGCAGGCCCAGGCAGCTTTCAGAAATACGGCCAGCATTTTCATGTACGGGAAGCGGGGTGGGTCGGGGCCGTAATAATAAGCAGCCCCGCTCGCCGCGCCGCAGGATGAGGCTAGCCCGCCCTGCAAACACCTACTAGCCGCCGCACTACCGCGCCTGAATGCAGGTCAGCTTTACCCCCTCGCCCACCATGCAGATACTGGCCCCGGGCTCCGACTCGTAGCTGATGGTCACGCGGTCGCCGTCGTGCTTGCCAAAGCCCTGCCAGAGGCTGCCGTGCGGCTCCAGGCGCTTGCCAGTATCCAGCTGCAGCACGTAGCCGCAGCCATCAAGGCCGGTGAGGTTGCGCACGGTGGCGAGGGTGCCGCAGCCGGGGGCTTCGTCGGCTTTTTGGCAGCCAGCGGCCAGGGCCAGCAAGCCCGTGGCCAGTAAAGAAACGTAGCGGTAGTGCATAGCCGAAGGTAGCTAGTGAAATGAAAGGCAGCTCTTTAGTAGAGGCCCAGGCTTAGTGGTTGGTTGCATCCCCGGCGAGGGTTGCGCTTTGCAGCAATAAAGGGTATTCAGCACGCTAGTGGGCATTCGCAAAAACCAAAAAGGCCTTTCCCGCTAGCGTGAAAGGCCTTTTGGGCGACACAAAAACTGCTTTTACTCCGGCAGCTTCATAGCCCGCCAGGTATTGTTGAAGCGGTTGGCGTCGGGCAGCAGGTTGGTGGGGTTAAGCACCACCAGCGTGAGCGGGGCGGTGGTATTGGCCCGGAACGTCCAGGTGCCGCCGCGCTGCCAGATTTCGACGGGCAGGTGCACGGTGGTTTTCTTGCCGCCGGCTTCGGTTAGCTCGGCCGTCACGGGCATGGCCATCTGGCCCTTGTTTTCGATGGTAATGAGCGAGCCCTTGCCAGGGTCCTGGTTCACGTAGGCCACCGAGGTCACGGCCTGGTCGAGCTGCCAGTTTTCGAAAAACCACTCGTGGTAAAACCACGTCAGGTCTTCGCCGGCCACATTGTTCATGGTGCGGAAAAAGTCGCGCGGCGTGGGGTGCTTAAACGCCCAGCGCCGGATGTAGCTGCGGAAGGCGTAGTCGAAGCGCTCGGGGCCTAGTATTTCCTGGCGCAGCAAATACAGGCCAAAGCCCGTTTTGCTGTACGCCGCGAAGCCCAGGTTGCGGGCCTGCGTCACGTCGGGCACGGTGTAGGGCGTATCCATGTTGGGGTCTTGCAGGGCGCGCACGATGCCGGGCGTGGTGCGGCCCTCCACATCGGCCAGCTGCTTGTACTCGCCGCCGTTGAAATCCTTGGTAGACAAGAAGTTGATGAAGGTATTGAAGCCCTCGTCCATCCACGGGTACTTGCGCTCGTTCGAGCCCACAATCATCGGAAACCAGTTGTGGCCAAACTCGTGGTCGGTGACGCCCCACAGGCGGCCTTTGGTTGACTTGGCGCCGCAAAACACGATGCCCGGGTACTCCATGCCGCCCACCACGCCGGCCACGTTGGTGGCCACCGGGTAGGTGTACTCGTACCACTGTTTGGAGTTGAATTCGATGCTCTTCTTCACGTACTCCGTGCTGCGGTTCCAGGCCGTATCCTGGGCGGCCTCTACCGGGTAGAGCGACATGGCCAGCGACTTGCGGCCACTAGGCAGGTTCATCTTGGCGGCATCCCACACGAAAGCCGGCGACGCGGCCCAGGCCACGTCGCGCGCCTGCTGGCACCGGAAGTGCCAGGTGAGGCGGCCGTTTTTGCCACTCGGGCGCGAGCCGGCCTGCGTCACCTCGTCGGGGCCGCGCACAATCACGGTTTTGTCGGAGCCCGCCGCCTGGGTTAGCCGGCGCTGCTGGGCGGCCGTGAGCACTTCCGCGCCGTTCACCAGCTCGCCCGAGCCGCCCACGATGAAATTGGCGGGCACATTGATAGTGTAGTCGAAGTTGCCGTATTCGAGGTAAAACTCGGCCGACATGTAAGGCAGCGTGTTCCAGCCCTCGATGTCGTCGTACACGGCCATGCGCGGGTACCACTGTGCTACCTCAAATATTTCGCCGTTCTGGGTCTTGAGGCGGCCTAGCCGGTCAGCGCCATACTCCGGGATGTTGAAGGCGTAGGCGATGCTGATTTTGAGCTTGTCGCCGTGCGGCTTCATGGCCTCGGGCAAGATAATCTGCATCCGCGTGTCGCTCACGCGGTAATTGGCCTTCATTTTCTTGCCGTGCAGCTCAATGTTGACGGTCTGCAGCGAGTCGCCACCCAGAAAGCCGCGCGCCCCGTTGCCGAAGCGGCTGCCCGCTAGCGGCGTGGCCGCCGCCCCGCGCGAGTCGGCCCGAAACAGGTTCTGGTCGAGCTGCACCCACACGAAAGGCAGCGCATCGGGGCTATTGTTGGTGTAGGTGATGGTGACGTTAGACGTCACGCGGGCCGCCTTGTCGTCGAGGCTGGCCGCAATCTGGTAGTCGGCCGCGTTTTGCCAGTAGCTGGCGGCGGGTTGGCCGCCGGCCGTGCGCGTGGCCGGCCCCACCTGGTTGAGGTAATCGGGGTTGAAAAGCGCCCGGGCGTTGTAGGGCGGCAGCGGGCCGGTGGGCTGGGGGGCGCTGGGCTGCGCCTGGGCGGCGCCGGCTAGCAGCAGTGCCGCGCCGCCGAGCAGCGTGGCAAAGGGAAGTTTTTTCATGAAAAAAGCTAAAGCAGAAAGAGCAGCGCCAAAAGTAGCAGTCGGCCCAGCAGTTTGGGTGAAGCGGCCAGGCCGGGCACTTGAAACTTCGGCCGGGCCGAAAGACGACCTGCGCGCCCGGTAGTTGCAGCTAGTTTGGGGTAGCGTCGGCGGGCCGAATTGCGGCCATCCTCAGGCCCTAGCCGGGCGTTTGGAGGTTTTTATAGGGGCATTTCGAGCACCGGGCGGTTATGCTCTAGCGCGCGCCAAGGCCGTGCTGACTTTTGCCAGCGCGCTACCAGGCTTGTGCCGCTTTTTCCTTTCTTTTCGCATGACTCCCTCCCTCGACCCGCAGCAGGTCAACGACCTCATCCGTACCCGGCGCAGCGTGTTTGTGCCGCAGTTTGAGCCCGGCAAAACCATTCCCGATGCCATCATCTGGCAGCTGCTCGAAAACGCCAACTGGGCCCCTAGCCACAAGCGCACCGAGCCGTGGCGCTTCGTAGTGTTCAGCGGCGCGGGCTTGCAGCGGCTAGCCCGGTTTCAGGCCGATTTATACCAGCAAACGGCCGGCTTCAAGTTCAACCCCGCCAAGCACGAGAAGCTACTGGCCCTGCCGCCTCAGTGCTCGCACATCATCGCCATCGGCATGAAGCGCTCCGACGACCTGCCCGAAATCGAAGACGTGGAAGCCGTGGCCTGCGCCGTGCAAAACCTGGCCCTCTCGGCCCACGCCTACGGGCTGGGCGGCTTCTGGAGCAGCGGCGGCGTTACGTACACCGAGGAGGCCAAGGCGTTTTTTGGCCTCGGGCCGGCGGATAAGCTGCTGGGCTTCTTCAACCTGGGCTACGTGCGCACGCCCGGCTCGGCCGGCAAGCGCGGCCCCGTGCAAGACAAAACCCGCTGGGTAACGGAGTAGCGCGATGTGGCGCGAACTTAGCCCGCGGGGGCAAGTGTGCAAAACTCGCGGACTGCAAGTCCGCCCTACTTTCGCGGTATGGGTCTTTCTCTGCTGGGGGTGCATCACCTCGCCATTATCTGCACCGATTACGCCGCGTCGAAGCAGTTCTACACCGAGGTGCTAGGCCTCGAAATACTGGCCGAAACCTACCGCGCCGAGCGTGACTCCTACAAGCTCGACCTGGCCCTGAACGGCCAGTACCTGGTTGAGCTGTTCTCCTTCCCCAGCCCGCCGCCGCGCCTCAGCCACCCCGAGGCCACCGGCCTGCGCCACCTGGCCTTTGCCGTGGCCGATGTGGCGGCGGCCACCCGGCACCTGGCTAGCCTCGGCGTGGCCTGCGAACCCCTGCGGGTGGATGAGCTGACGGGCCGGCGCTTCACTTTTTTCAGTGACCCCGACGGCTTGCCGCTGGAGTTTTACGAGGCCTAGCCTATGCTCAAACGCTACCTGCTCGCCGGCTTGCTGGCCCTGGCGGGCTGCGCCACCCGCCCGCCCAGCCGCGTGGCCGTGGCCGCCGGCTACTGCGACCCGCCCCTGCCCTACCGCTACAACCCGTCCTTTGCGCCCAGGGCCGATTTTGAGGCCGCGCTCACGCCCGCGCTGCTGGCCCGCTACCCGCGCCGCACCTTGCTCACGGCCAATGCAGTGGGTATTTTGCCCGCGTTGCAAACGCTGCTGGGCTTGCAGGCCGCGGCCAGGCAGCAGCCCAGCCCCGCCACCGAGCTGGCCGTGCTGCGCCAGCGCCAGCTGCTAGCGGCCCAAATAGCCCTGGTGAGCAGCACCGTGGCCAGCCTCGCCGCCGAACTCGACTGCGAGGGCGAGCGCGCCGACCAGGTGGCCGGCTACCTCAAAAACCAGGACGACCGCCGCACCCAGCGCCTCAACGTGCTTTCCATTACGGTGGGGGCGGCCAGCGGCATCGGCACTACTGTCATCGGCAACCAGGGCGGCCAGTACGCCTTCGGCATTGGGGGTGGGCTGCTGGCGGCGGGGCTGGGGTTGCTTACGCTGCGCCAAAACGGGCACACCGCCGAGTTTACCCACCGGCGCAACCTGCTGGCCGACGTGTGGGCCGAGAAGCCCGCCTCCGAGGTATTTCCGCCCAGCGTGTGGTATTTGCTCACGAACCCGGCTTTCAGCAATAGCGGCCAAACGAGCATTGCCCACAACACCCGCCAGCGCTGGCAGCACTATGGCCAGCTCGCCAAACCCAATTCGAAGGAGGGTAAGGAGCTGTCTGCCTTGCTGTTTGGCCCCGGCGGCCAGTACTCGGCCGACCAGCTTACGGTGCGGGCCAGCATGCTGAACGAGCTGCAATCGGCCGTGCGCCTGCTCAACCAGGAGCTGCAAGGCCTGCTGCTGGTGTTGAACGAGGAATGAGGATTGAGCGATGCCGAACTGATAAGCCGGCAACCTGCCCGCTTTTTTGGGGTTATACAACGCAAAGGCCGCAGCAACGCCCGCGCTGCCGCGGCCTTTCACTTCCTTATTTCCACAAAAATGGCAACTCATCGTGAACTAGGCCACTCGAGCCTGCACCTTGCCCCGCTGGTGCTGGGCGGCAACGTATTTGGCTGGACGGCCGACGAACCAACTTCCTTCGCCGTGCTCGACGCCTTTGTGGCGGGCGGCGGCAACGCCATCGACACGGCCGACGTGTACTCGCGCTGGGTGCCCGGCCACGAGGGCGGCGGGCAGTCCGAAACCGTAATCGGCAAGTGGCTGGCCCAGCGTGGCCGCCGCGACGATGTGCTCATCTTCACCAAAGTGGGCATGGAGCTGGCGCCCGACAAAAAAGGCCTCTCGAAAGCCTACATCAAGCAGGCCGTGGAGGCCTCACTCAAGCGCCTCCAAACCGACTACATCGACCTCTACCAGAGCCACCAAGACGACGAAAGCCTGCCCGTAACCGAGCCGCTCGAAGCCTACGCCGAGCTTATCAAGGAAGGCAAGGTGCGCGCCATCGGGGCCAGCAACTTCAAGCCCGCGCGCCTGCAAGCGGCCCTCGATGCAGCTAAAAACGGCCTACCGCGCTACGAAAGCCTGCAGCCCGAGTACAACCTCTACGACCGCGAGGCTTTTGAGAAAGACGACCTGGCCATTGTGCAGGCCAGCGGCATCGGCGTGATTCCGTATTTCGGGCTAGCGGCGGGCTTCCTCACCGGCAAATACCGCAGCGAGGACGACCTGAAGAAAAGTCAGCGCGGCGCCGGCATTGGTAAAAAGTACTTGAATGACAAGGGCTTCAGAATTCTGAAAGCCCTCGATACGGTGGCCGACCGCCACGGCATTTCGCAGGCGCAGGTGGCCCTGGCGTGGCTTATGCAGGCGCCCGGCATCACGGCGCCCATTGCCAGCGGCACCAGCGTAGCGCAGGTGCAGGAGCTGACCAAGGCCATGGATGTGCAGCTGAGCCCGGCCGATGTAGCCGAGCTACAGGGCTAGGCCCTCGCGCTTCATCCTACTCAAAAAAGAGACGGCGCTGCCACTGGCAGCGCCGTCTCTTTTTTCTGGCTGGTTGGTTTTATCAGGGCGAGCGGGGGCTAGCCCTTATTTCAGCTTGATGCCCTGGGCGGCCATCTGCTTCTCAGTTTCGGCGTGCTTGGCCAGAAACTCCTTGTGCTGCTCCTCGGTGCGCTCGTGGCCGAGGCTGCGCAGGTGCTCGCGCAGCTTGTTTTCGGGCCAGTCGGCACCGTAGGAGGGCGTGCCGGGCTGCTGGCGCCACGACTCGTGCAGGCTACCGTCGTCCACAGCATCGAAGCCGAGTTCTTCAACCAGGTCCATCACCTTGCGCTTGGCGGCTTCGTCGTCGCCGGCCACGGGCAGGGCAATGCGGCCGGGCGCGCCTACGGGCAGGCCCTTGTTTTGCAGGTGGTCGGCGTAGATGTTGTTGAACACCTTTACCACGGGGCGGCCCAGGTGCTGCTGCACCCACTCGCTCTCGGTGAGGGTGCCGGTTTCAAGCTCGCGCAGGTGGCCATCGCGCAGCAGCGGGTAGTAGTTGCTGGTGTCGATGACCGGCACGCTGGCGGGCACGCCGTCGAACAGGTCTTTGGGCAGGTCAGGGATGTTAATCAGCGGAATGGTGACCACGATGAGGTCGCCGTGCTGGGCAGCTTCCTTGGCCGTAACGGGCGTAGCGCCGGTTTTTTGGGCCACGTCGCCCAGCGTTTCGGGGCCGCGCGAGTTGGCGATTTTTACCGAGTGGCCGAGGCTTACGAGCCGCACTGCCAGGGCGCTGCCGATGTGGCCGGCGCCGATAATTCCAATGTTCATCTGTGGAAAGGGTAAGGAGAAAAGGCGCCGCAGCTTGGTGGGGCGGCGCCTTTTTTAAGACCACCCGGCGAGCCGAATGTTTGCGGCGCTGGTCAATTAACATACTTACTACTAAATGAACCCAATAGCAAAACGGCCGTCATGCTGAGCTTGCCGAAGCATCTCTACCGCACCGTTGGAGAAAGCGGTAGAGATGCTTCGGCAAGCTCAGCATGGCGGCCGTTTCGTCAGATACAATCGACGGCCAAATGACTACTTCCCGCCCACCAGGTCCTCAAACGTGTAGGTGCGGGCCACGTCTTCCACCGGCTTGCCGTCGGCCTCGGCATAAGGGTACACGAAGTAGTTGAGCGGCGGGCCGGCCTGCTTGGGCACCAGGGTCAGGTCGCGGCCGCGGGTGAACTCGACGCGGTTTTCGTCGTGGGCGCCGAAGAAGTAGTTGCGCTTATCGGGGTTTTTGGCGGCCTCCGAGGCATCGACGGGCACCCAGCCGGTTTGCTTGGTGAAGAATTCGGCCCAGCAGTGGTAGCCTTTAATCTCGCCCTGGCCGTGCCCCACGGGCAACGGCAGCCCAATGCTAAAACGCGCCGGAATACCCAGCGCCCGGCAGTAGCCAATTACAATTGCGTGAAAATCAGTACAATTGCCGCGCCGCGCATCGCAGGCGTAGTAAATGTCGCCGCGGCCCCAGCCCTGGCCGGTTTTGTCGTAGGTTACGGTGCTCACCACGTGCTCGTAGATGGCGCGGGCCTTTTGCAGGTCGGTTTTGGCGCCGGCCTTATCCACCACTTCCTGGGCCTGGGCCTTGATTTTGAAATCGAGCGGCACCAGGCGGTCGGGGGCTAGCCAGCGGCTGAGGTTGGGGTCGCGGGCCTCGGTTTCGACGGGCGCGTGGTCGTCGGTGGCGCGCAGGTTGAGGTGCTCGCGCCGCGTAACGAGCGCCGTGAGCGTGACCACGAGCGGCGCCGTGGGCACGGCCGCCGGCTTGATGTGCAGCATCTGGTTGCCGTACTGGTCGGTGGCCAGGGTGTAAGGCGCGCTAGCCTCAATTTTGAGGTCCTGGATGTCCTGGCTTTTGTCGGCGTGCGGCACGGGCATCCACAGCTCCAGGGTTTTAGTACCGGCGGCGGGCACCGGCACCGTGGCCCGGCACAGCAAATGAAAAATGCGACTGCGCGGCGCAACCGTGGTGGTGGCCGGGGCGGCGGCCGTGAGCAGCAATGCGGTAGCGGCGAGGAGCAGTGGTTTCATACAAAGCCGAACTAGTGAAGACTCACAAAGTTACGCCCCGCCACCCCCGGCCCCTACCGCCGGGCTAGCCCCACAATGCCGGAATACTACACGGCGGCCGCGCCCACCGCGCCGTATTAGCTCCAAGCGCAGCTTGCCGGGCTAGGCCGGCAGGCCGCGCCAGCCCTTCTTTTTCTTCTTTTCCCATGACTTCCCCCCAACAAAAAACTACCGCCAAAAAGCGCGTGGCCGTGACCGGCGGCACCGGCAAGCTCGGCAAGGTGTGCGTGCAAGACCTGCTGGCCCACGGCTACGACGTGTTTGTAATCGACACCGTGGCGCCCGAGAAAGGCATTCCGAGCATGATTACGGACCTGAGCGACTTCGGCCAGACGCTCGATGCACTGTCCTCCGTGGGCAAGGAAATTCACGCCGGCGTGGGCAACCAGGCTTTCGATGCTGTGGTGCACCTGGCGGCCTTTCCTACCCCGCGCCAGTATCCCGATGCCCATTTGTTTCAAAACAACATCATGGGCACCTACAACGTGTTTGAGGCCGCGCGCCGGCTGGGCATCCACAACGTTATTTGGGCTAGCAGCGAAACCACGCTTGGCGAACCCTTCGAGGGCGGCGAGCCCTACGCGCCCGTGGACGAAGACTACCCGCTGCGCGCCAAAAGTGCCTACGCCCTGGCCAAGGTGCTGATGGAGGACATGGCCCGCCAGTTCGTGCTCCAAACGCCCGACCTGAAGCTCGTGGGCCTGCGTTTCAGCAATGTGATGGAGCCTGCCGACTACGCCAAATTCCCGGCCTACGACGACGACCCTGAGGAGCGCAAGTGGAATATGTGGGCCTACATCGACGCCCGCGACGGTGCCCAGGCCATCCGCAAGGCTATCGAGTGGGAGGCCACCGGCATGCACCCCTTCATCATTGCCAACGCCGACACCGTGATGTCAAAGTCGTCGGCCGAGCTGATGAAAAACTACCTGCCAAATGTGCCCGTGAAAAAAGAGTTGGGCGAGCACGAAACCCTGCTTTCGATTGAAAAAGCGCGGCGGATGCTGGGCTACGAGCCCGAGTTTAGCTGGCGTGAGGCAAAGTCGCGATAACAAGATAGGCTAGGTAAGCAAATTAACCGATAAAGTAAAGACCCAAAAGCTGCTGTCGCTTTTGGGTCTTTACTTTATCAGCCATGATGGCTGCTACCTTTGATTCTCTCAATTAATTGCTTAGAATGACATCCTACGACCTGACTGAGATATTGCGCAAACTACTGGCTATGCCAGGAGAGTCGGAATTAGTCGAGTTTAAGGAGGCCAATGACAACTTTGATTCTGACAAGCTAGGCAAATATTTTAGTGCGTTGAGCAATGAAGCTAACCTCAAAGAGGCAACAGAAGCTTGGCTGGCTTTTGGTATTAATGACGCGCAACAAGTAGTCGGCACAGCTTTTCGAACTGATGCGGCCAAACTACAAAACCTGCATAAGGAGATTGCCGACCACACGTCCAACCGCCTTACTTTTCGAGGTATCTATGAGATAATGCAGGAAGGCAAGCGCCTTGTCTTGTTCGAAATTCCACCAGCTATTGGCGGTCAACCTACCACTTGGAAAGGCCACTACTATGGGCGGGATGGCGCTAGTATCGGGCCACTCAATATAGATGAGCGGCAGCGTATCGAGCGGCAAGGCCGACCGCAACCAATCTTTGAACGAGGTATCGCCTTTTCCGATGCCAGCCCATCGCACGTACTAAGCTTATTGGATTGGGAAGGGTACTATCAGTTATTTAACCATCCTAAGCCGGGTAGCGCCCAGGATATTATTGCCCGCTTTGTAATAGACAAAGTGATTGTGCGTGAAAACGGGCTGCTTCACATCACGAATCTGGGCGCAGTCCTATTCGCCCGCGACCTTCGACAGTTTGAAAGACTAGAATACAAGCGGCTGCGCGTTATTTTTTACGAAGGCACTGGCCGTACGGGTGCCAAGCAGGAGCAAACTGGTCACCGGGGCTATGCCCTTGGCTTTGAAGCGGCACTTAACTGGCTGAATGAAAGGCTACCCGCCCACGAGGAAATTGGGGCTGTACATCGCATACAGGTGGCGGATTATCCACCAAAAGCTATTCGGGAGCTACTTGCTAATGCTCTTATTCATCAAGACTTTGACACGCCTGGGTCTTCACCTATGATTGAGATTTTTGATAATCGTATCGAAGTCACAAATCCAGGCATTCCACTAATAAACGTTTTGCAATTCCTTAATCATGTGCCAGTTAGTCGTAACGAAGCTATTGCGGCCACGATGCATTTAATGGGTTTTTGCGAGCGACGAGGTAGCGGCATTGACCGAATTGTGGAGGAGTGTGAAAAACATTTTTTGCCAGCCCCAGACTTTATCAAAGGCGATAATTTCACCCAGGCAGTGCTTTATGGACCTCGCCCCCTGCGTGATATGAGTCCCCGCGATAAGGTACGTGCCTGCTATCAACATGCTTGCTTGAAAGCAGCCAATGGCGAAACAATGTCTAATCAATCTTTCCGAGACCGAATGGGAATCGCGGAAAAAAATTATCCAATGGCTTCCCGCATCATTGCGGATACCTTGCAGGCCGGATTGATTAAGCCATATGACCCAGATAATAAGTCGAAGAAGCATACTCGATACGTGCCAGTACTAAGCTGATTCTTATGTAACCGTTATGTAACTGACAGCCCTTAAAACCACCCTCATTTGCTGCATTTGCCGTTTTCTTATGTAACGGTTATGTAACCATTGTACTCCATGCCCGACGCTGCCCCGCTCCTGCCCTACCTCGTTTTCGACTTCGACTCCACGTTCACGCAGGTTGAAGGCCTTGATGAGCTGGCCGATATTGCCCTGGCCGGGCAGCCCGACCGCGCCGCGCGCGTGGGCCAAATCAAGGCCCTCACCGACCGTGGTATGGCCGGCGAAATCGGCTTTCAGGAATCGTTGAGCCAGCGGCTGGCGCTGCTAGGGGCCAACCGGCGGCACCTGGCCCCGCTGGTGGCGCACCTGCAAACGAAGGTGAGCGCCAGCATCCGGCGCAACGGCGACTTCTTTCGGCGCTTTGCCGACCGCATCTACGTGGTGAGCAGCGGCTTCCGCGAATTTATCGAGCCGGTGGTGGCTGAATTCGGCATTCCGGCCAGCCACGTGCTGGCCAATACCTTCACCTTCGATGCCGAGGGCAACATCACGGGCTGCGACCCTAGCAATGTGCTAAGCCGCGACGGCGGCAAGATTCGCCAGCTCGTGCTGCTCGACCTCGACGGGCCGGTGTACGTGCTCGGCGATGGCTACACCGACTACCAGATTCGCGAGGCCGGGCTAGCCCACCGCTTCTACGCCTATACCGAAAATGTGAGCCGCCCCAGCGTGGTGGCCCACGCCGACGAGGTGCTGCCCACTTTCGACGAGTTTCTCTACCAGCTGAAATTACCCATGACCCTGAGCTACCCCAAGAACCGCATCAAAGTCCTGCTGCTCGAAAACCCCGACGCCCGCGCCGCCGAGCTTTTCCGCCAGGAAGGCTACCAGGTAGAGCAGGTGAAGGGCGCCCTCGATGAGGACGAGCTGATTGCCCGCATTGAGGGCGTGAGCATCCTGGGCATCCGGTCCAAAACGCAGGTCACGGCCAAGGTGCTGGCCGCCGCCAACCGCCTCATTAGCATCGGCGCCTTTTGCATCGGCACCAACCAGATTGACCTGGCCGAGGCCATGCGCCGGGGCGTAGCCGTGTTCAACGCGCCGTTCAGCAACACGCGCTCGGTGGTGGAGCTGACCCTGGCCGAGCTGATTGTGCTAGCCCGCCGCATCCCGGAAAAGAACCCCAAGATGCACCAGGGCGAGTGGGATAAATCGGCCAGCGGCTCGTTCGAGATTCGGGGCAAAACGCTGGGTATCATTGGCTACGGCAACATCGGGGCGCAGCTCTCGGTAGTGGCCGAGGCCGTGGGCCTGAAAGTCATTTACTACGACATGGCTGAGAAGCTCCAGCTCGGCAACGCTGTGAAGGCCAGGAGCCTGGAGGAGCTGCTGCCCCAGGCCGACATTGTGACGCTGCACATCGACGGCCGCCCCGAAAACCAGGACTTCTTCGGCGCGAAAGAATTTGCCCTCATGAAGCCCGGCGCGCTGTTCATCAACAACGCCCGGGGGCACGTGGTAGATGTGCCGGCCCTGGCCGACGCCCTGCGCAGCGGCCACCTCGGCGGCGCGGCCATCGACGTGTTTCCCTACGAGCCTAAGACCAACAGCGAGCGCTTCGAGAGCGAACTGCGCGGCCTGTCCAACGTGCTGCTCACGCCGCACATCGGCGGCAGCACGGCCGAGGCCCAGCGTAACATTGCCGAGTTTGTGCCCGAGCGCATCATGGAGTACATCAACTCGGGCAACACGCAGCAGAGCGTCAATTTCCCCAACATTCAGCTGCCCACGCAGCAGGCGCACCGCCTCATCCACATCCACGCCAACGTGCCCGGCGTGCTGGCCAAAATCAACAGTGTGCTGGCCCAGCACCACGTCAACATTCTAGGTCAGTACTTGAAAACCAATGAGTTGATTGGCTACGTAATCACCGACATCGACCGCCAGTACGACCAGGACGTGATTCAGGCTCTACGCGAGGTCGAGCACACCATCAAGTTTCGGGTGCTGTACTAGGCCAGCCCTACTGAGCGCCCGCATAGTCCTCAAACCGCACCCGGCCGAAGTCGCGGGGCGTGGTTACCTCGTGCTCCACGGCATCGTCGCCGTCGAGGTGCGTGTTGTCCTGGCCGATGCGGTGCAGGTACCAGTGCTTATCGGCCGGGTCATAGCGAAAGGTCGTGACCTTGTACCACCGCAGGCTGCTGCCGCCCGCGCCTTCTACCGAGAAATAGCCTTTTTTGAGGGCCACGCGCCGGAAGGTGTCCTCGCTGCCGGTGGGGCCGGCGCCGCGGCGGTCTACCACGCTGTCGTTGCGGGCGGCCAGGCGGTAGCGGGCGCCGCCGGGCTCGCCCAGCAGCAGCAAAAGCGGCCGATTAAACCACGTAATGCGGTCGGCCACGGCTTCGGGGGTCGCGTCGGTGAGCTGGGCAGCGGTATCGAGCACTACTACCCGGTCGGGCCAGGCGTCGCGGTTCAGGTCGCCGGCCACGGTGTACTGTACCCGGTAGCCTGCTGGTACAAAAGCCTTTATAAGCTGCGCCGAGTCGGGCAGCTCGGCTTTGGGCAACGTAGCCGGGCTAGCAGCAGTGCTACCGGCCGGCCCGGCCGCTGTGGTAGCGGGTTCGCTGGGCGGCTGGCAGGCGATGGTGGCGGCGGCCAGCGGCAGGCTGGCCAGCAAGGCATTCTTCATGGCCAAAGATATTCGGGCTATGCACTAAGGGCTACACGCTTATTGCGCCGGCTCGCTGAGCGGGGCAGCTTCTGCTGTTGCTTCGGCCACGGCGGGCTGCTCGCCAGCCATGGGCCCGCGCGGCTGGGCCAGCGCCCTCGTAAAGGGCACCTGCCGCAGCTCCTGCACCGAAACGCTCATTTTCAAATCGTTCTGCAGCTCGCCCAGCAGCTGCATGGCCAGGGGCATCGGGCACTTAAACTTTTGCATGAGGTAGCCCGTGGCCAGGTGCGCCCACTGGTCGATGCTGTGCTGAATAAGGTGCAGGTCGGCGTCGGGGGCCTCGCGCAATTGCGGCTGCTGGGCCAGCCGGTCTTCCTCCTCCAGGTGCAGCCGGATGGTGTTCATGGCCAGGGTAAAAAGCGTTTTATCGCGGCGCAGCTGGCGCAGGCGGGGGATGTTCATAGAAGCTCCGGTAGCAGGGGTGGGTGGGCCGCAAAGGTAGAAGGAGCGTTGCGGGCGGCCACGTAGTTTTACTACTGCTATGTACCCGTTCGAAATTCATTTAACAACCCATGCCTTGTCAGCGGCCAGGCTAGCCCGCTTTCTAGCCGCCTGCAAGCAGTTGCAAGCCAAGCCGCTGGTTATTGAACTGGCCCGGGGGGCCTGCTGCACCCAGCCCATGCTGAGCAAAGTAATACAGGCACCTGACCTCACCGCCGCGCTCGCCATCGCAGCGGCCGATGCGGAGTACCTACGCACCTGCCACCTGCCGGTAACCCGCACCAAGCTGGAAACATCGGCCGACCACGCACACCTGGCCCTAGCCAGCGCTACCCCTTATTTCGAATGGCACGGCAAAGTGCCTTATCACCAACCAGATGCCTTGCTTGCAATTTGCGAAACCCATCAGGCGCATCTATCGGCCAATGCTTTGCGCGGCGAGTCGGCAACCCGGTTTGTTACGCTGCGCGAGTGTGGGTCGGTGGCTACTTTCCGGGCCCGCGTGGCAAGCCTAGCAGCTGCCTTGCACTCCCGGTGGCCATTGCTGAAACAGGAATCAGAATGCTGCCTGTATGACAGCAACCGCGCATTGGATGCGGGATGGCTCACGCGCTAATCGTCGTTTTTTATGCCACTATTTGAACAGGAAACCCTCAAGCTACTTGCCTACGAGGCTTTTATTCGCCGCGCCGGCGAGCTAGGGCTACCTTTCATGCTGAAGGGTAGCTACGTAACCCGTCAGTATTTCGCAGACCCTACCCTGCGCACCCCGCAAGACCTCGATTGGGTGTACCTGCCCCCCCTGGCAAGCGCTGAAGAGGCTGAGCGCGTTTTCACCGCCTGGGCTACCGCGGCCACTGAATTGGTAGCCAGCGATAGCGTGCGCTTCCGCAGCTTCCGAGAAAATGCCTTCTGGCGGATACTAGACTATGCCATGGCCGATGACTTTCCTACTACCAATACCGACCTGGTTTGCTGGGTTGATGGGCAGGAGTTCGACCGCTTTTCACTGGATATTTCCTTCAACCTGCCCCTTGGGGTACCTAGCGAGCCCCTATGGTACCAACCGATGCGCGGGGAGCCGTTTCTCGTGCCTTACTCGACCCCGCTAGCGCTGCAAATAGCCTGGAAACTGCACCAAACACTGGTGCGGCCCCGCTTCAAGGACTTGTTTGACCTGCTGCATTTGCTGAAGCACCCCACTTTTTCCCCCGCAGTGCGGCAGCAAACATTAGAAGCCCTAGCCGCTGAGTGCGCTGCCGACAATACTGACCTCGGCCGCCTGCGCTGGCTGCTGGCGGGCAATTTGGCTCCTCTTTTTACCGATACCCGCGTGGCCGACGCGTGGCTAGGGTGGCGACACGGCCAGCCCGCCGGCCATCTCTCGTCACTCCTTCACCATAAGTGGGCCGCCACCCTCACCAACCCTACTTTACTACCCAAGAGCCTAGCCGATTTTCAACAATTACTGCAAGCCACCTTCCAGCACGCAGGTTTCGATGCCAATGCGGCCGGGCTACCGGCTGCGCCATCTATTTCTGGCAATGGGTTTTGGCAAGGCCTTAGGAGTCTTTTTTAGCACCCATTTTTATTCTGCCCAGGGCTGTCGCCGCGCGGGCTGACGGCATGAATAGCCTACCGGAGTAGTGCAAACGCTTCTTTGCCCGGTGTAGGAAGTCATGCTGGCTCCTATCTATAACCCCGGCTTAGCAGTTCCGGCGGCCTGGAAGCCCATCTATCCGGCGGCGGGCGAGCCACCCCATTTGGCCCCGCTACTGCCCGCGCTCGCTTAGCAGGGCGTTGTATTTTTCCTGCAGGTCGGTATAGAGCGCATACACGTGTAGCAGCTTGTTTTTGCAGTCGTCGAGCGAGTCGAGGTGGTAGCCGGCGGCCGGCTCGGCGGCCAGGGTCAGCCCGGGCGCGGCCAGCTCGCGGAAGTCCTCGGCAAAGTCGTGGTAAATGAGCTGGCCCACGCGCTTGATGAAATCAAAATCCAGGTTCGGGTCCTCAAAGCGGCGGTACAGCGTGGGCCGGCTGATGCCCAGCGCCCGGTGCAGCTGACTCAGCTTCACGCCGCTTTTGGCCACCACGGCCGCCACTAATTCACCACGGTGCTGCATCGCTACGCTACTCTCGAAGGAAGAAAAGCAAATTTGCGGCTAAGGGTTTACGAAATTCGTATTAGTTTTTTTACATTTTTGATGCATTTTTCAATCTATTTGAATCATATTTGTAACGAATTTTTATTCTCTGCTTCATCGCTATGCCTAGCCGTAGTTTTAGCCCTGCCGCCGGGGCTGTTGATAACCTGCGCCAGTTTTTTCCGGAAGCGCTAAGCGAAGGCAAGGTCGATTTTGAGCGCCTGCGGGCCCTTTTGGCAGCCGAAGACGCGCTAGCCCCCGCCGCCCCCGAGCGCTACGAGCTGCAGTGGGCCGGC
Source organism: Hymenobacter cheonanensis (assembly GCF_030581075.1). Taxonomy (GTDB): domain Bacteria; phylum Bacteroidota; class Bacteroidia; order Cytophagales; family Hymenobacteraceae; genus Hymenobacter. The sequence continues at coordinate 145,011 of NZ_JAUQSW010000004.1, read as the reverse complement.
AAGGCCCAGGCCCGCCGCGCGGTGCAGCAGCCCCCTACCGCCACCCTCGTGCCCGACCCGGCAGCCAGCGTAGACTGGGCTACCACCCGGCACGTTTTTGTGGAGGGCGAAAACCTGGAAGTGCTGCGCGTGCTGCAGCGCGGCTACTTCGGCCAGGCCAAAGTGCTGTACCTCGACCCGCCCTACAACACGGGCTCCGACTCGTTTGTGTACGCCGACAGCTACGCCGAGCGGCGCGCGGCCTACGAGCAGCGCACCGGCCAGCGCGATGCCGGGGGCCTGCTCAACCACCAGGACCTGTGGCACAAAAACACCCGCGACAATGGCCAGTACCACTCGGCCTGGCTCAGTATGCTGTGGCCGCGCCTGTACCTGGGCCGCAACCTGCTGCGCGAAGATGGGGTACTGTTTATTTCCATCGACGACCACGAGGTGCACAACCTGCGCCTGGTGCTGAACGAAATATTTGGCGAAGAGAACTTTATCGCTGAAATCGTGCTCGAAACGGCTACTGATAACAACCCCAATCAGGTATCGAAAGAGCACGAGTACCTGCTGGTGTACGCCAAGAATAAGGAGCTGCAGCCCGACTGGTTTACCGAGTCAAAGAAGGCGCAGCTTATTGAGAAGCAGTACCAAAAGCTGCGCAAGCTGCACGGCCCCGACGTAGCGACCATCCAAGCTGACTTACGGCGCTGGCTGAAGGAAAACCGCGCCGACCTGCGCGGCGCCGAGCACTACGACAACGTGGACGACCAAGGCGTCTTTCACGATGCCGACGCTGCTAACCCCAAGTTTGGCGGCTACGTGTACGACGTGCCGCACCCGCGCACTGGCCGCGCCTGCAAGGTGCCCGAAAAAGGCTACCGCTACCCCGAGGCTACTATGAAAAAGCTGATGGCCGCCGGCGACATCCTTTTTGGCGAGGATGAAACGACCATTCTTAAGCCCAAAAAGCGCCTTGCCCAGGCCAAGGACCAGCTGCGCAGCCTCATCTACAACGACGGCCGGGCCGCCTCCAAGCGCCTGAACAACCTGCTGGGCCGCGATATTTTCCGGTTTCCGAAGGATGAAAAGCTGCTGGCCAGCCTGCTGGCCTTCGTAACGAAAGACGACGACCTGATTATCGACTTTTTTGCCGGCAGCGGCAGCACTGGCCACGCCGTGCTCGACCTCAACGCCCAGGATGGTGGGCGGCGGCGCTACCTGCTGGTGCAGCTGGCCGAGCCGGTGGCCGACAAGTCGGAGGCCGCCCAGGCGGGCTACCGCACCATCGCGGACATCACCCGCGCCCGTCTCACCCGGGCCGGGGCGCAGCTGGCGGCGGCCAGGGCCGGGCAAGTGCCCCCGGCCAGCGGCCCGCCGCCCGACCTGGGCTTTCGGGCCTACCGGCTGGCGGCCTCCAACTTCCGCGCCTGGCAGCCTGAGGTAGCGGCCGCGCCCGATTTGCTAGCCCAGCTCGACCTGTTTCAGACGCCGCTGCACGGCGACCGCGACGAGGCCACGCTGCTTACCGAACTGCTGCTGAGGCTGGCGGGTAGCCTCGATGGGGGGCCGCTGTCGGCGGCCGTGGCGCGACACGAGTGGGGCGGCCTGGCCGTACACGCGGCCGCGGGTGGCCAACTGTGGCTAGTCCTGGCGGGGCTCAATGAGGCGATAGTAGCCGCCGCCGTAGCCGCCCGGCCGCAGCGGCTGGTGGTGCCGGGGCAAGCCTTCGCGGGCGAAAACCCCGACGAGCAGGTGAGCAATGCCCGCCTGCAGCTGGCCGATGCGGGAGTGGTTTTACAGTTGATTTAGCCCGCCATGCAGCTTCAGTTTGACGCCGAGCAGGACTACCAGAAAGCGGCCGTGCGGGCCGTAGTAGACGTTTTTGCGGGCCAGCCGCTAGGCCCCGCGCCACTTGAGATAGCCGTGGGCCCGGCCGCCCCCGGCTCGCTGGCCTACGCCGAAACCGGCATTGCCAACCGGCTGGTGCTGGCCGACGCCCAGCTGCTGGCCAATGTTCGGCAGGTGCAGGCCGGGCAGGGCCTGCCGCCATCAGAGGCGCTGGTGCCGTGCGCATTTCAGACGGCGGCGGGCACTACCGACGCCGCTAGCCTGCCCCTCAACCTGACGGTGGAGATGGAAACCGGCACCGGCAAAACCTACGTGTACTTGCGCACTATTTATGAGCTGCACCGCACGTATGGCTTCCGCAAATTTGTGGTTGTGGTGCCCAGCGTGGCTATTCGGGAGGGCGTGTGCAAGTCGCTGGCCATCACCCACGCGCACTTTCAGGCGCACTTTGGCTACCCGCCGGTGCAGCACACGGTGTACCACAGCGGCCGGCCGGCGGCGCTGCGCACCTTCGCCCTGAGCGACGCGCTGCATATTCTGGTCATCAACATCGACGCCTTTGCCAAGGACTCGAACCTCATCAACCGGCCCCGCGAAACGGGCGTGCGGCCTATCGAGTACCTGCAAGCCACCAGGCCCATCGTTATCGTGGATGAGCCCCAAAACCTGGAAACCGACGCCCGCAAGGCCGCCCTGGCCGAGCTGCACCCCCTGGCCACGCTGCGCTACTCGGCCACCCACCGCCACTTCTACAACCTGGTGTACTCGCTCAACCCGGTGCAGGCCTACGACCTGGGCCTGGTAAAACAGATTGAGGTTGACGGCATTACGACCGATGGCAACTACAATGCGGCCTTTGTGCGGGTGAAGGCCGTGCATAAGACCGCCAGGGCGCTCACCGCCCGGCTAGCCATCTTCTGCAACGAAAAGGGCGGCGTGCGGCAAAAAGAAGTGACCGTGCGCCTGGGCAGCGACTTATTCGCCCTCAGCAAGGGACGCGACATTTACCGCAACGGCTTCCTTGTGAATGAGCTGAACCAGGAGGAAGGCAGCGTAACCTTTGCCTCGGGCCTGCGCGTGCGGGTGGGCCAAGAGGTCGGCGGCCTTACCGAGGCCGTGCTGCGCTACCAGCTGGAGCGCACCATCAAGTGGCACTTCGAGAAGGTGCGCCAGCTCAAGCCGCGCGGCATTAAAGTGTTGTCGCTCATTTTTGTGGACCGCGTGGCCAACTACCGGCGCTACGACCCCAACACCAAGCAGCCGCAGCCGGGCCGCTTTGCCGAGTGGTTTGCCGAGATTTACTGCGCCTACGCGGCGCGGCCCGAGTACGCGGGGCTGCTGCCCTTTGCCGCCGACCAAGTGCACGACGGCTATTTTTCGCAGGACAAGGCTAGCCCCGCCGGCAAGGACACGCGCGGCGACACGGCCCTCGACCGCGATACCTACGCCCTGATACTGCGCGACAAAGAGCGCCTGCTCGACCCCGCCGAGCCGCTGCAGTTCATCTTCTCGCACTCGGCCCTGCGCGAGGGCTGGGACAACCCCAACGTGTTTCAAATCTGCACCCTGAGCGAAACGCGTAGCGAGGTGAAGAAGCGCCAGGAAATAGGCCGCGGCCTGCGCCTGGCCGTGGATGCCGGCGGCCGGCGCATCTTCGATAAGGGCCTGAACGTGCTCACCGTCATTGCCAACGAGAGCTACCAGGACTTTTCGGCGGCCCTGCAGCGCGAGCTGCAGGCCGAAACGGGCGTGGAGTTTGCGGGCCGCACCCGCGACGCGGCCACCCGCCGCACCCCGCGACGGCCCCAGGACAAGGAACTGACGCCCGAAAACTACCCCGCTTTCTTCGCCATCTGGGAGCGCATCCGGCACCGCACGCGCTACCGCGTGGCTTTCAGCACCGCCGAGCTGATTGCCGGGGCCGTGGCCGCCCTACACGACCCGCACCAGACGCCGCCCACGCGCCCGCCCCAGCTGCGCGCCAGCAAGGCTCGCCTGGCTTATTCGGCAGCCGGCATCGGCGGGCAGCTGGCGGCCGAAGACCAGCACACGGTGTACGCGCCGGCCTTTGCCGTGCCCGACGTGTACGGCTACATCCAGAGCCGCGTGGAACTGACGCGGGCCACTATCTTTCAGATTATGAGTCAGTCAGGTCGACATGATGAGCTGTTGATTAATCCGCAGGAGTTTCTCGACCACGTGGTGGCGGCCATTCGGCGCACGCTGCACCGCCTGCAGGTGGCAGGCATCACCTACGAGCAGCTAGGGGGCCAAACGTATGAGATGCGCCTTTTTGAGGACGAGGAAGTGGCGCAGTACACCCACAACCTTTACCCGGTGCAAAACCCCGGCCGCACCCTCTACGACTGCGTGCCCGTGGATAGTGCTACCGAGCGCAGCTTTGCCGCGAGCTGCGACGCGGCCGAGCAGGTCGAGTTCTACTTTAAGCTGCCGCGCGGCTTTCTCATTCCGACGCCGCTCGGGCACTACCGGCCCGACTGGGCCATTGTGCTGCGCGGCGAGCGCCGCATCTACTTTGTGGTCGAAACCAAGGGCTCGGCCGGCCAGGCCACGCCCATCGACCCCGAGAGCCTGCGCGGCAAAGAAGCCCTGAAAATTGCCTGCGGCACCGGCCACTTCGCCGCGCTGGAGCCGCTGGGCGTGACGTACCAGGTGGCGGCTTCGCTGCGGCAGGTGGGCTAGCGGGCGGGCTAGCGAGGCTATTTCTTGGGTGAACGCGGGCCTGCCCTGGCGCCGGGCCCCACCCCCGGCCCCTCCCCTACGGGAGAGGGGAGCCTGGCGAAAATAATTGTTAGTGAGCGCGTGCATGAGCGGTCGGCTCCCCTCTACCCAAGGAGAGGGGCCGGGGGTGAGGTCCGGCGCCAGGTACTCATGAATTAACAAACGGCCCTACGCAAAACAGCTCGCCTGCTTCATTAGGCGAAGCAAGTGAGCTGTTTAATACTTTGCTGTTTAACAGCACCTTACCCTAGCCACCTAATTGCGGCTGATGCGCTGGGTGGTGGTGCCGGCAGCCGTGGTGGTGCGCAGCAGGTAGAGGCCGGGGGCCAGCGTGGGCAGCTCGGCCAGGGCCTGGGGCGTGGCGCTCAGGGCCAGCCTGCGGCTATACACGGTGCGGCCGTCGAGGGTGAGCAGGGCTACGGTGGCGGCCTGCGGCACGTCGGTGCCGGGCAGGGCCACACTCAGGGCGTCGGTGAAGGGCACGGGGAAGGCCAGAGCCTTGGCCGAAGCGGCGCTGCCGGTGGCGGGGCGGGCCAGCACGGCCACGGCCGAGTAGGCCACGGTGCCGTCCAGGTCTACCTGGCGCAGGCGGTAGTAGCTGGTGCCGGCCGGGGCGGTGGCATCGAGGTACTGGTAGCTACGCGGGGTAACGCTGGAGCCGGCGCCGGCCAGGGTGCCCACGGTGGCGAAGCTAGCCCCGTCGAGCGAGCGCTGCACCTCGAAGCTGGCGCTGTTGGTTTCGGTGGCGGTAGCCCAGCTCAGCAGGGTGCCGGCGCTGGCGTTTTGGGCCGTGAAGCTGGTGAGCGTAACGGGCAGCGGCGACGCGGTGAGGGCCGTTTGCTGGGCCTGGGTGTAGAGGTAAACGGTGCCGTTCTGGTCCCCAATCAGCATATCGAGCTTGCCGTCGTTGTCGATATCGGTGATGATGGGCGCCGCAAAGCCGCCTTCGTTATTGCCGGTGGTGCCCATGTTGATGGCCGTGGTGCCGTTGGTAGTCAGGTTGCCTTTGCTGGTGAACGTGGTAGCATAGCGGGCGCTCTGCTCGTAGCGGGTGATGGCCCCTAGCTGGCTGCCCATCACCATGTCGAGCAGGCCGTTGCCGTCCATGTCAAAAATCAGGGGCTTGGCCGTGCCGTTAGCGGCAGTACCATCGGCCTTGATGTTGGCGCCATCGGCCTGAATGTTACCCGCATCAGCCACGAAGGTGGTCGAGTTTACGGCCGTGGCCTCGTAGCGCTTCAGCAGGCCCGAGTAGTCGCCAATCAGCAAATCGAGGCGGCCGTCGCCGTCGAGGTCCGTCACGGCCGGGCGCGGAAACTGCGCGCCCGTCAGCAGGTCAGCCGTGGTCGTGCCGCTAGGCACCTGAATGTTGCCTTTGGCCGTGAAGGTGATGGCGCCGGCCGCCGTTTGCTCGAAGCGGGCAATGTGCCGGTCGTCGCCGGTGCCGACCAGCATATCGAGCAGGCCGTTGCCATCGATGTCGGCTACCGTGGGCTTGGCAAAGTTGGCCACCCGAATGTCGCCGCCCGTGCCTAGCTGCAAATTGCTAACCTTGCTGAATACCGTGCCGTTAACATTGGTTTGCTTCCAGTATTCTACGTTGCCGTTGGCGTTGCCAATCAGCAGGTCGGTGCGGCCAGTGTTGGTGAGGTCAGCGATGGTCGGGGTTGAATAAAACACCGCGCCATAAGTGCCGGTCACCGCCGAGTTGGAAGCCGCCGTTACTTTAATAGTGTTGAAGCTACTCCCCTTTGTAGTTTGTTGCGGAAAGGTGACGCCCGAGGTGCTGCGCGTCACGCCAAACTGCGTGCCCGACACGGCAACGCCGCTAGCGGTGGTCAGCACCAGCTTGCCGGTGCTGGCGGCTACCGGAATAGTTACGGTAACCGAACCCAGCGCATTGGCCGTAATCTTGAGCGACTGCCCGTTGAGCATTACCGATTTGGTACCGGTGAGGCTCGTGCCCGTGATGAGGACCGACGTACCAGCAGGGCCGGTGCTGGGCGTGAAGCTGCTAATGGTTTGGGCACTGCTGAGCAAAGGCAGGCCTAGCAAAGCAGCAAATAGCGTTTGGCTCGACAGTTTCTTAAGTAGGGTGTTAGTAGAGAGTAGCATAACAGGGCGAATGGCGAAGGGCTGAGGTAGTAGAACACTACAAATTTCCCCCGCTGACCCCGGCCGTAAGCCGCTCAATCGTTCAACCCCGCCTAATTCTGTGTAAGCGTTTGCCAGGTTTCGTCCAACAAATTCCGGCGGCCCGGCAGCTTGGGCACCTTCAGTTAACCTCCACCTTAAAGCCGCGCCCGCACCTCCCCTAGCAAGCGCTGCATGGCATTGCGCGTGGCCTGGTCGTCGCCGGGAATGCTGTTGTTGAAGAATGTGACCGCCACCAAGCGGCCACTTTTGCAGCGCACGTAGCCCGCCAGGTTGCAAGTGTGGGTGAGCGTGCCGGTCTTGCCCCAAAACCACGTCACCTTGGGCGGGCCGGGCTCAAAATAGCGTTTGCGTAGCGTGCCCTGGCCCCCGCCGGCGGCCAGCAAACTCAGCAGGCGCGCCTCGGGCACCTGCTGGTGCAGCCGCACCAGCACCGCCGTAAGCGTGCGCGGCGTGAGCAGATTCAGCCGCGACAAGCCCGAACCATCGACCCAATCGGGCCGGTCGGGCAGGTTCTTAAGCTCATGCTGAAGCATGTACCGAATGGCGCGCGCGCTGCTCAGCGAGTCGCGGTAGCCCACGCGGGTGCTGGTCATTAGCAAAAGCTGCTCGGCCAGGAAATTGTCGCTCACGCGCAGCATGCGGCGGTAGAGCGAGTCGGCGCGCAGGCCGCGCAGCGTGCGCAGGCTGTCGCGGCTAGGGTGCGGGCGCCACTGCGCGCCCACAATGGCCCGGCGCAGCGTATCGCCGAGCAGGCGCAGCAGCAGCGGGCGGCTGGTGCGGTAGGGCACCTCGTCAATCCACTTTTTGGGGCCGGGCACGAAAGTGAAGTGGTTGTCGGCCTGGGCGCGGTACACGTGCATCTCGTCGTCTTGGTCGGGCGAGAGGCGGAAATCGGGGCTAGCCCGCTCGGTGAGGGGCGCAAACTGGCGCGGCGCCACCCGCACCCGCTGCGGCAGCACGCGCACCGCCGCGCCCGGCCCCGTGCGCACCGCCTGCGGCGCCGCCGCATAAAAGCGCACCGTGTTGCCATACACCGGAAACGCCGTGCGCTCGGGCTGAAAATAGTAGCCAAAATCGTCCCAGGTCCAGCCCGGGCCGTAGGCCGGCACGGTAGCGATATCGCAGTAAGCCAGCACCTTCTCGGGCCGGCCGGCCAGGAAGGCATAGGCGCGGCGCGAGGGTACGTCGCCGTGCAAAAAAGTAGGGTCGCCGGTGCCCTGGAAGTACAGCGTGTCGCCGCGCGAGAAGTAGCGCAGGCTGGGCAGCGAGTCGGGCAGCAGCGTGAGGCCGGTGTACAAACTCAGCAGCTTCATGGTGCTGGCCGGGGTGAAGTACTTGCCCTCGTTGTAGCTGAACAGTGACTGGCCGGTAGTTGCATCGGCCAGGGCCACGCCCACCTGCTGGCGGCGCAGCGTAATGGAGCTGTCGAGCTGCTGGCGCAGCCAGGGCATGTCGGTTTTGCCGGTGGCCGAATCGGTGACGATGGCCGGCGGCAGGGCCGGCGTAGTCGTTTGCCCGCAGGCCGTGGTGAGCGAAAGCACCGCCGGCGCCAGCAGCGCTACGCAGCGCGGCCCCGAAAAAGTAGCAAGAGAAATACGCAGAGTAGGCACGGGCGCAACTTAAGCACGAATGCGGCAGTCGTTGGCCTGTATTCACTGGTTTCACCGCTTTGCCTGCCTCTTTCTTGCGCCTGTTCTCCCTGTTGCTCTTGCTGTTGGCGGGCCCCCTGGCCGCCCGCGCCCAGCCCAAAACGCCCGCCGATTTTGGCTACCGCCACCTCACCATGCGCTACCAGCGCGACACGGTGAACATCATCGTGCTTTCCAAAAAAGGCGAAGAGTTGAAGCGCAAGCCGGTGTTTCTGTTCGTGCAGGGCTCTACGCCGCAGCCCGTCATCATGTACGATGACAAGGGCGCCTTCCCCATGCTGCCCTTTGAGCTGGACACGCTGCTGGCGCGCTACCACTTCGTGGAAATCAGCAAGCCCGGCATTCCCGTCATCGCCCACACCAAGGCCCTGACGCCCAATTACGCCTACCTCGACCCCAAAACCGGCCAGGCCCCGCTAGCCTACTGCCAGCGCAATTACCTCGAATATTACGTGGCCCGCGATGCGGCCGTGCTGCGCTACCTCACCCGCCAGCCCTGGGTGCAGGCTGACGATATTACGGCAATGGGCCACTCGGAGGGCAGCAACGTGGTGGCGCGGCTAGCCCGGCACCCCGGGCCGCTGCGCCGCGTGGTGTACCTCAGTGGCAGCCCGCTGGGCCGGATGCTCACCGTTATTTCCGGCAATCGGCAGGACGCTGATTCGGTGGGCGCGGAGAACAATTTCACCTTCTGGCAGCAGGTAGTGGCTAGCCCAAAGGAAAACAATTGCCTGGGCGACACGCATTTGCTAGTGTCCTCGCTGTCGTCTCCCCAAACGCCGCTCAACGATTTTCTGCACAGCAACATCCCCGTTTTTGTGGGCTACGGCACCCGCGACCGCTCGGCGCTGCTTGAAGACTACATGCGCCTGGAAATGATACGGGCCGGCAAAACCAACCTCACTTTCCGCGCCTACCCCGGGCTGGAACACAATTTTTTCGGCTTCACCAACGGCGAAATCGACCACAAAAAGTGGAATTGGGACCGCGTGGCCCGCGATTTCTTTGCCTGGATGCAAACGCACTAGCCCCTATTTCATCGTCAGAAACTTCTGCTGCATCACCTCCTGCACCGAGCGGCCCGAAATCTTGCTTTCGAGCCACGAAATGATGTCGAAGTAGAGGAAGGGCCGGCGGTCGAAGGGCTGGGCCGCAATTTCTTCCAGCTTGTTTTTCAGTGCTTTAAATTCGTCACGCAGCTGGCTGGGCTCAATGTGGCCCACCCGCCGCAAAAACCGGAATACCGCTACCTGCATCGGCTGCTGGTCGTTCATCTTGGCCAGGAAGTGGTACACCGAGCGCACCTGGTGCTCCAGCTCGGCATCTTCGCCGGCCTCGTAGTGCGCCACCAGGTTGAGGATGCGCGCAAAGCACTGCAAATCTTCGCGCAGGCTGAGGTCCTTGTGGTCGATAATTCGGTTTAAGTACTTGATAGCCTGCTTATACTGCCCACTACCAAAATACAGACAGGCAATTTTATAGTAGAACACCAGAGTGCGGTGCAGGTCGAGCTGCGCTTTGTATTGCCCGAGTTGCTCCAGCAATTCCGGGATAATCTCGACGCCCTCTGTGAAGCGCGCCTCCAGGAAGCAGGCGTTGATGCGGTTGGTCCAGATGTACTGAAACAGCAGAATTTCGGTGTTGGGCGTGGCCCGGCGCGTCTGGTTGGCTCCAAAGTCTTCCAGCCGTTGCAGCACCTCGCTGAACTTGCTGTAGTACTGCATATTAAATAGCGCCGCCAGTAGGTTGTGCAGTCCCTTGATGTAGAGCATCGTCTGGCTTTCCTTCAAATCGGGCTGCCGCTCAAACAGGTCGACCCACTTTTGAGCGTAGCGGTAGCACGCCCGAAAATCCTGATTAATCGTGTGATACCACACGTGCGCCTGGTAAAAGTAAAGCTTCTCCCAAAAGCCGCTGCCCCGCCCTAGCTGAGCCGGCAAGTGCGCCCGAAAATACTGCGTAAATCGCTCGTGGTCAGCCTGATTGCGCGCATGACCGGCTTGCAGATACAATCCATACAGCCGCAGCGAGGCGTTGGACAAGGCGTGCTGCTGCGCCAGGTGCGCGGCCGTAGCCGTAGCCTCGGCCGCCAGCGACTCGGCTCGGCCCTGCAAGCTGCGCGTGATGTATTGCGACTCGATAAGCTTCTCAAAATCAATGGCTAGCAGGGCCACGTGCGGCAGCTCGGCCTGTTGGGCGGCCAGCTTCACGCGGGCCAGCATACGCAGTGCCTGCTGGTAGAAGCCCTTATTGTAGAGCACGCGGGCATAGTCGAGCTGCTCGTGCAGCTGGATATCGAGGTTTTGGCCGGCGTGGTAGAGGCGCAGGCTGGCCAGCAGCTGCTTATAAAGATTGGCCTTGAGGTTGGCGAGCTGGGCGCGCTTGAGGGCCGGCACCTGGGCTAGCACGCGCTCCTCGTCGAGGCTTTCCTGGGCGTCGAAGGCATCGAAAAGCTGCAGGAATTTCAGGCCCTCGGTAGCGCCCTGCCGGTTAGTGAAGAGCCGAAAATGGCGCTTTTCTGACTGCGTCAGGGATTTTATGAGTTGAAAAACCGGGTCGCTGCTCTTGTTAGGCATTGTATAATACTAAACTATAAAATACTAATTTTCAGTTGCTTATCCCAAAAAACAATCGGCTTGGAAATAGTAGAAACCACGGAAAAATGTTTTCGATAGCTTGAAAAGTACTAGTACTTGCAATGCAATAACAAAGCTGACCCCGCACTGGCGGGCTTTTACTTCTATGGCGACGCAAAAAATTCAGATTTTCGATACCACGCTCCGCGACGGCGAACAGGTGCCGGGCTGCAAGCTAAACCAGCAGGAGAAACTCGTTATTGCCCGCCAGCTCGAAGCGCTAGGGGTAGATGTGATTGAGGCCGGCTTCCCGGTATCGAGCCCCGGCGATTTTGCCGCCGTGGCCGCCATTGCCGCCCAAACCCAGGAAGCCACCGTGTGCGGCCTCACCCGCGCCGTCGAAAACGACATTCGGGTGGCCGCCGAGGCGCTGCGCTCGGCGCGCCGGCCGCGCATCCACACCGGCATCGGCACCTCCGACCTGCACGTGCAGCAGAAGCTGCGCACCACCCGCGAGGACGTAGTGACGCGTGCCATCGCCGCCGTGAAGCTCGCCAAGAGCTTCGTGGAGGACGTGGAGTTTTACGCCGAAGACGCCGGCCGCACCGACAATGAGTTTCTGGCTAGGGTGTGCGAGGCCGCCATTGCGGCCGGCGCTACGGTGCTCAACATCCCCGACACTACCGGCTACTGTCTGCCCCACGAGTACGGCGCCAAGATTAAGTACCTGTACGAGAACGTGAAAGGTATTGACCGGGCCATCCTCTCGACGCACTGCCACAACGACCTGGGGCTAGCCACGGCCAACTCCATCGCGGGCGTCAGCAACGGCGCACGCCAGATTGAGTGCACCATCAACGGCGTGGGCGAGCGCGCCGGCAACACGGCCCTGGAAGAAGTTGTCATGATTCTGCGCCAACACGCTGACCTCAAGCTTACTACGGGCGTAAATACGCGCCTGCTGGCCGAGACGTCGGCCATGGTTTCGCACCTCATGAGCATGCCCGTGCAGGCCAATAAAGCCATTGTGGGCGCCAACGCCTTTGCGCACAGCAGCGGCATCCACCAGGATGGCGTGATAAAGTGCCGCGAAACCTACGAAATTATTGACCCTAAAGAAGTTGGCGTAGCCGATTCGAGCATTGTGCTCACGGCTCGCTCGGGCCGCGCGGCCCTCGCCTACCGCCTCCAAAAGCTGGGCTACGACTTGGAGCGCCCGGCCTTGAACACGGCCTACGCCAGCTTCCTGCAAATGGCTGACCGCCAACGCGAAGTATTTGATAACGACTTACATATCCTCATCGAGCAAGAAAAAATAGTAGCCATCGGCTGAAAAGGCTAAGGAAACGGGGTGGCAGGCGCTGCCAGTGGGTGGGAGCAGGGAAATCAGGGGGTCGGGTTAAAACCCCATAAACGCCATTCTTTCACACCCTTAACACGACCAAAATTTCCCCCTGTTGCTTCGTTTCCTTATTCTTTTTATTGTCTTAACTAAAGAGCATAACCAAATACAGCTGTCATGCTGAACGCAGTGAAGCATCTCTACCGCATTATTGAACGGTACGGCAGAAGCGACCAAGATGCTTCACTGCGTTCAGCATGACAGACTTATTGGTCTGACGTTTTAAAAATTACGTTATCCTATTCCTACCCCATGTCCCGCACGCTATTCGATAAAATCTGGGATGCCCACGTCGTTCGCTCCATCGAGGGGCTCGACGTGGTGTACATCGACCGCCACCTCATTCACGAAGTCACTAGCCCCCAGGCATTTGACGAGATTTCCGCGCGCAACCTGCCGCTATTCCGCCCCAGCCAGATTCTGGCCACGGCCGACCACAACGTGCCGACCTTGCACCAAGACCAGCCCATCCGGGAGCCGCTCTCGCGCCTGCAAGTAGAAAAGCTGACCGAAAACTGCCAGAAATACGGGATTGAATTGTACGGGCTAGGCCACCCGCGCCAGGGTATTGTGCACATCATCGGGCCGGAGCTGGGGTTGACCCAGCCGGGCCTGACGATGGTGTGCGGCGACAGCCACACCAGCACCCACGGCGCATTTGGCGCGGTGGCCTTCGGCATCGGCACCAGCCAGGTGGCGCAGGTGATGGCCTCGCAGTGCCTGCTGCTGAGCCGGCCCAAGCGCATGCGCATCTCGGTAGAAGGCGAGCTGCGGCCGGGCGTCACGGCTAAAGACTTGATTCTCTACATTATCGCGCAGCTCGGCACAGGCGGGGCCACCGGCCATTTCGTGGAGTACGCGGGTAGCGCCGTGCGCGGCCTCAGCATGGAAGGCCGCATGACCATCTGCAACATGAGCATCGAGATGGGCGCGCGCGGCGGCCTCATCGCCCCCGATGCCACCACGTTTGCCTACGTGGAGGGCCGGCCCTTTGCGCCTAAGGGCGCGGCTTGGAACGACGCCGTGGCCTACTGGCAAACGCTGTATTCGGACGACGACGCCACGTTTGAAACCGAGTACACCTACCAGGCGGCCGACATTACGCCCATGATTACCTACGGCACCAACCCTGGCATGGGCATCGCCCTCACCGGCCACGTGCCGAGCGAAGTACCCGCCAGCGAAGCCGAGAGCTTCGATAAGTCGCTGAAATACATGGGCTTCGAGCGCGGCGAGTCGCTGCTCGGCAAGCAGATTGACTACGTATTTATCGGCAGCTGCACCAATTCGCGCATCGAGGACCTGCGCGCCGTGGCCGCCTACGTGCAGGGCAAGCAGAAGGCTGAGCACGTGGCCGCCTTCATCGTGCCCGGCTCCAAACAAGTTGAGCAGCAAGCTATTGCCGAGGGCATCGACAAGATTTTTGCTGCCGCCGGCTTCGAGCTGCGCGAGCCCGGTTGCAGTGCCTGCCTGGCCATGAACGAGGATAAGATTCCGGCCGGCAAGTATTGCGTGGCTACCTCCAACCGCAACTTCGAAGGCCGCCAGGGCCCTGGCTCGCGCACGCTGCTGGCTAGCCCGCTGGTGGCCGCCATTACGGCCGTGCAGGGCCGCATCGTAGACATTACGCAGTATTTGAACTAATGGAAAAATTTCAAACCCTGCACACCACCGGCCGCCCGCTGCCGCTGGAAAACATTGATACTGACCAGATTATTCCGGCCCGGTTTCTGAAAGCGACCACCCGCGAGGGCTTCGGCGAAAACCTGTTTTGCGACTGGCGCTACAACGCCGATGGCTCGCCCAAAGCCGACTTCGTGCTGAACGACCCGCGCTACACCGGCACCATCCTGGTGGCGGGCAAAAACTTTGGCTGCGGCAGCAGCCGCGAGCACGCCGCCTGGGCGCTGTATGATGCCGGTTTTCGGACGGTTATTTCCAGCTACTTCGCCGATATTTTCCGGGGTAATGCCTTGAATACCGGCCTGTTGCCCCTGCAAGTGAGTGATGAGGTGCTAGCCCGCCTGCTGGCCGCCATCGAGGAGAACCCGCAGCTGGAACTGGTGGTCGATTTGCCTTCGCAGACCCTAGCGGTGCCGGCCTGGGGCGAGACGTTCAGCTTCGCCATCGACGGCTACAAAAAGGAGTGCCTGATTAACGGCTACGACGACATTGACTTTTTAGTAAATCAAAAATCGGCCATTGAGGCCTTTGAAAAACAACGCGCATGGACATGGTAACCAAGAAAATAGCCTTGCTGCCCGGCGATGGCATCGGGCCGGAAGTCTGTCGGCAGGCCGTGAAAGTGCTCGACGCCGTAGCCGAGCGCTTCGGCCACCGCTTCGAGTTTACTTCGCACCTGGTGGGCGCCTGCGCCATCGACGCCACCGGCAACCCGCTGCCCGACGAAACCCTGGCCGCCTGCCGCGCCTCCGACGCGGTGCTGTTCGGGGCTATCGGCGACCCGAAGTACGACAACGACCCCAGCGCCAAGGTGCGGCCCGAGCAGGGCCTGCTGCGCATGCGCAAGGAGCTAGGGCTGTTTGCCAACATCCGGCCGGTTACGGCCTACAAAGCCTTGCTGAAGCACTCGCCGCTGAAATCGGACCGTATTGAGGGCACCGACCTGGTGATTTTCCGGGAACTGACGGGCGGTATCTACTTCGGTGAGAAAGGTCGCACGGCTGATGGCACGGCTTACGATAATTGCACGTATTCACGGCCCGAGATTGAGCGCATTGCGCACTTGGCGTTTCAGTCGGCCGCCGGGCGCCGCCAGCACCTCACGCTGGTTGATAAAGCTAACGTATTGGAAACCTCGCGCTTGTGGCGCGAAGTAGTGCGCGAAATCGCGCCGCAGTACCCCGAGGTGACGGTCGATTACCTGTTCGTGGACAACGCCGCGATGCAGATTATCACCAACCCCAAGCAGTTCGACGTGGTGCTGACCGAGAACATGTTCGGCGACATTATTTCGGACGAAGCCTCGGTCATTGCCGGCTCGATGGGCCTGCTGCCCTCGGCTTCGGTGGGCGCGGCGGTGGCGGTATTCGAGCCCATCCACGGCTCTTATCCGCAGGCCAAGGGCAAGGGTATTGCCAATCCGCTGGCGGCCATTCTTTCGGCCGCCATGCTGCTTGACCACGTGGGCCTGCCGGCCGAAGCGGAATTGGTACGCGAAGCGGTAGATGAAGCCTTGACCAACAACATCTTGACGCCGGAGCTAAATCCTACTGCGCCCTACACTACCGAGCAGGTGGGCAGCTACGTGGCTTTTTGGATTGCCGACTCGAACGAGCAGCAGTGGAACGCGCACAACATTGCAGTGGGCGTGAGCACGATTATTTAAGTAACTCGCCTATAAATACTTGCTTGTCATGCTGACGAAGGAAGCATCTCGCTCGCTTCGTCGCTAGCGCACGAGGTTACTGCACCAAGCGAGATGCTTCCTTCGTCAGCATGACAAACGATTTCAATTCTCAAGCCATGCGTCCTTTCCTGCTAGTCATTTCTGTGGTCATTATTCCTACCCTCGCGGGCTAGCAGGTACTTCTTACCCTTAAGATAACCTTCCTGGCCCGCGGCTCAGGAAGGTTTTTTTAGGACCAATTCGTTTTTCTTCGCCGCCTTAACACTATGACTCTCAATAAATTCAGTCGCATCTATACCCAGGACGACAGCTTGCCGGCCTCGCAAGCCATGCTTATTGGCGCGGGCCTGTCGGATGCGGATTTGCGCAAGCCGTTCGTGGGCATCTGCTCCACGGGCTTCGAGGGCAACACCTGCAACATGCACCTGGATGGGCTAGCCAACGAGGTGAAGCGCGGCGTGGCCGCCCAGGGCCTGGTAGGGCTCCGCTTCAACACCATCGGCGTGAGCGACGGCATCACCAACGGCAACGCGGGTATGCGCTACTCACTGGTTTCTAGGGAGATAATTGCCGATTCGATTGAGGCCATGGCGGGTGCGCACTACTACGATGCCCTGGCCACCGTGGTGGGCTGCGACAAGAACATGCCCGGCGCGCTCATCGCCATGGCGCGGCTCAACCGGCCCTCTCTGATGGTGTATGGCGGCAGCATTCGGGGCGGCGAATTTAAGGGGCAGAAGCTCAACATTGTATCGTGCTTCGAGGCTTATGGTAAAAAGGTTAACGGGCAGATTTCGGAGGAGGATTACCAGGGCATTATTCATAATGCCTGCCCGGGGCCGGGCGCGTGCGGCGGCATGTACACGGCCAATACCCTGGCGGCGGCCATCGAAACGCTGGGCATGAGCGTGCCCGCGTCGTCGTCGCTGCCGGCCGAGAGCGCGGCCAAAATGCAGGAGTGCCTCGATACCGGCGGGTATCTGCGCCGCTTACTGGAGCTTGATTTGAAGCCGCGCGACATCATGACCCGCGCGGCCTTTGAAAACGCGATGGTGGTGGTAACGGTGCTCGGCGGCTCGACCAATGCCGTGCTGCACCTCATTGCCATTGCCCACGCGGCCGGCGTGCACCTCACCATGGAGGATTTTCAGGCCGTGAGCAACCGCGTGCCGGTGCTGGCCGACCTCAAGCCCAGCGGCAAGTACCTGATGGAGGATTTGTCGAAGCTCGGCGGCGTGCCCGCCGTGCAGCGCACGCTGCTCGACCACGGCCTGCTGAACGGCGACCTGATGACCGTGACCGGCCGCACGCTGGCCGAGAACCTGGCCGAGGTGCAGCCGCTAGGCCCCGGGCAGGACTTGCTGCGCCCGCTCAGTAACCCCATCAAGGCCGACGGGCACATTCAGATGCTGTATGGCAACCTCGCTACCAAGGGCAGCGTGGCCAAAATCAGTGGCAAGGAAGGCTTGCGGTTTGAGGGCCCAGCCATCGTTTTCAACTCGGAAGAGGAGCTGAACCAGGGCATTATCGACCACAAAATCAAGGCCGGGCAGGTGGTGGTGATTCGCTACGTAGGGCCGAAGGGCGGGCCGGGCATGCCCGAAATGCTGAAGCCTACCTCGGCCATCATGGGCGCGGGCCTGGGCGATAAAGTGGCCTTGATAACGGACGGCCGCTTTTCGGGGGGCACGCACGGCTTCGTAATCGGCCACATTTGCCCCGAGGCTTACGACGGCGGCGGGCTAGCCCTGGTGCAGAACGACGACTGGATTATCCTCGACGCCGCCACCAACACCATTGATGTGCAGCTGACCGATGCCGAGCTGGCCGACCGCCGCGCCGCCTGGCGCCGCCCGCCGCTGCCGGTGCGCCAGGGCGTGCTGCTCAAGTACATCCGCACCGTGAGCGACGCCAGCCACGGCTGCATCACCGACCTATTGGAAGAAGACGAGCAGGCGGTGCCAACGGCAAGCGCCCACTTGACGCACTAGCGGGCCAGCCGACCAGGACGTTTCACAACTGCCTAACCTACAAGCAATTATGTACCAGAATCAAGCCGCTACCGCCCCCGCCGCCCCTACCCTCGCCCCCACCACGGGCGCAGTAGCTACGCTGCAAGCCCTGGTGGCTGAGGGCGTGGACACGATTTTTGGGTATCCCGGCGGGGCCATCATTCCGATTTACGACGCGCTCTACGACTTCAGAGAGCAGCTCAACCACGTGCTGGTGCGCCACGAGCAGGGCGGCATTCATGCGGCGCAGGGCTACGCGCGCAGCTCGGGCCGGGTGGGCGTGGCGCTGGCCACGAGCGGGCCGGGCGCAACCAACCTTGTGACGGGCCTAGCCGATGCGCTCATCGACAGCACGCCGCTGGTGTGCATCACGGGGCAGGTGTTCGCGCATTTGCTGGGCACCGATGCGTTTCAGGAAACGGATATCATCAACATCACGACGCCCGTCACGAAGTGGAACTACCAGGTAACGAGGGCCGAAGAAATTCCCGAAGCCCTGGCCAAGGCGTTTTACATTGCGCGCAGCGGCCGGCCGGGCCCGGTGTTGGTCGACATCACCAAGAATGCGCAGATGCAGACCTTCGACGCGCCGGAGTACGCGCCGTGCACGCACATTCGCAGCTACCGGCCCGCGCCGGTGGTGCGCAAGGAGTATATCGAGCAGGCGGCGGCGCTGATTAATAGCGCCCAGCGGCCGTTTATCCTCTGGGGCCAGGGCGTGGTGCTGGGCAAGGCTGAGCGTGAGTTTCAGGAATTTGTGGAGAAAAGCGGCATCCCGGCGGCCTGGACCATCCTGGGGGTGGGGGCCCTAGCCACCGGCCACCCGCTGAATGTGGGCATGCTGGGCATGCACGGCAACTACGGCCCCAACGTGCTCACCAACGAGTGCGATGTGCTGATTGCCATCGGGATGCGCTTCGACGACCGCGTGACCGGCCGCCTCGACAAGTATGCCAAGCAGGCCCAGGTGGTGCACCTCGACATTGACCCCACCGAGATTGGCAAGAACGTGAAAACCACCGTGCCGGTGTGGGGCGACTGCAAGGAAACCCTGCCCTTGCTCACGGCCCTGGTTGAGCCCCGGCAGCACGAAGCCTGGCTAGCCCGCTTCAACGACTACGCGGCGCAGGAAGTGGACGCCGTGATTCGGGAAGAGCTGTTTCCGACGTCGGAGGAACTGACGATGGGCGAGGTGATGCAGCAGCTCAATGAAATTACGGGCGGTGAGGCCGTTATCGTGTCCGACGTGGGGCAGCACCAGATGGTGGCCTGCCGCTACGCGCGGCAAAACCAGTCGCGCAGCCACGTTACGAGCGGCGGGCTGGGCACGATGGGCTTCGCGCTGCCGGCCGCCATTGGGGCCAAGTTTGGCGCGCCGCACCGGCCGGTAGTGGCCGTGATTGGCGACGGCGGCTTCCAGATGACCATCCAGGAGCTGGGCACGATAATGCAGACGGGCGTGGACGTGAAAATCATCATCCTCAACAACCAGTTTTTGGGCATGGTGCGGCAGTGGCAGGAGCTGTTTCACCAGCGCCGCTACTCGTTTGTGGATATCCAAAGTCCTGATTTTGTGGCCGTAGCGGCTGGCTACCGCATTGCGGGCCAGCGCGTGGACGCGCGTGACGCGCTACGTCCAGCGCTCGAAAAGATGCTGGCGCATCCTGGCTCTTTCCTGCTCGAAGTGATGGTGACGAAGGAAAACAACATCTTCCCGATGGTACCGCAGGGGTGCAGCGTGGCGGAAATCCGGCTGCGGTAATTATCTGGCAGGATACTGAATAAGGTCGTCATGCTGTGCTTAGCATGACGACTGATTTAAACTTATTGATTATGAGTCCCGAACCCGCCGACCGCCAGGAATACAACATCACCGCGTACACCGAAAACCAGGTGGGTTTGCTCAACCGCATTGCCATCATTTTTTCGCGCCGCAAAATCAATATCGAAAGCCTCAACGTGTCGCCTTCGGAGATTGAGGGCATTCACCGCTTCAACATCGTGATTGTGGAAACGGAGGAGGTGGTGGAAAAGCTCGCCAAGCAAATCGAAAAGCAGGTGGAGGTGCTCAAAGTGTACTTCAACCCTAACGAAGACGTGATTTGGCAGGAGATGGCACTCTATAAAGTGCCCACCGACATCATTGCCGAGAAAGTGCTCGTGGAGCGCTTGCTACGCGAAAACGGGGCTAGGGCCGTCGTGATTCGCAAGGACTACACGGTGTTTGAGACTACCGGCCACCGCGAAGAAACCGACAACTTAATCAAGGCTTTGCAGCCTTACGGGCTCATTGAGTTTGTGCGGTCGGCGCGCATTGCCATCATCAAGGCCAGCGATGGCTTCCACCACAAGCTCCAGGAGTTTGAGCGCCGCGAGCCGGGCGAGGAAGTGGCCGAAAACGAGTTTTTGAACGACCGCGAGCAGGTATTTACCATGTAACAGCCCCACCTCCAACCCCTCCCCTGCCGGGGAGGGAAGCAAGACAGCCTTTTAGCTAAGAATCTTAATAAACCTCTTTTAACCACTTCCTTGCTCCCGTTAGGCTCCCCCTCCCCCGCAGGGGAGGGGGCCGGGGGGTGGGGCTAACCTTCCCAACCAATGGCAACCATCAACTTTGGCGGCGTACCCGAAACCGTAATTACCCGCGACGAATTTCCGCTCCAAAAGGCGCTTGATTTCCTGAAAAATGACACCATTGCCGTAATCGGCTACGGCGTGCAGGGCCCCGGCCAGGCGCTGAACATGCGCGACAACGGCTTCCATGTCATTGTGGGCCAGCGCGAGGGCACGCCCTCGTGGGACCGCGCCCTGAAGGATGGCTGGGTACCGGGCGAGTCGCTTTTCAGCATTGAGGAAGCTGCCGATAAGGGCACCATCATCTGCAACCTGCTGAGCGACGCGGGCCAGATTGCGCTGTGGCCCACGCTCCAGAAGTACCTCACGCCGGGCAAAACGCTGTATTTCTCGCACGGCTTCGGCATCACATTTAATGAGCAAACCAATATCATCCCGGCCAAGGATATCGACGTGATTTTGGTGGCTCCCAAGGGCAGCGGCACCAGCCTGCGCCGCTTGTTTGTGGCCGGCGGCGGCTTGAATTCTTCCTTCGCCGTGTACCAGGATGCTAGCGGCAAGGCCTGGGAAAAGGCCATTGCCATGGGCATCGGCGTGGGCTCGGGCTACCTGTTCGAGACTGATTTTAAGAAGGAAGTATACTCCGACCTCACCGGCGAGCGCGGCGTGCTGATGGGCGCGCTGGCCGGCATCATCGAGGCCCAGTACCAGGTGCTGCGCCAGCGCGGCCACTCGCCCTCCGAGGCTTTCAACGAAACGGTGGAAGAGCTGACCCAGAGCCTCGTGCCCCTAGTGGGCGAAAACGGCATGGACTGGATGTTTGGCAACTGCTCGGTAACGGCCCAGCGCGGCGCACTCGACTGGAAAGGCAAGTTCCGCGACGCCACCCTGCCCGTGCTCAACGACCTCTACGACAGCGTGGCTAGCGGCGAGGAAGCCCGCCGCACCATCGAACGCGGCAGCACCCCCAACTACCGCGCCGAGCTGGAAGCCGAGCTGAAAGAAGTGCGCGAGTCGGAGCTGTGGCAGACCGGCGCCACCGTGCGCGAGCTGCGCTCGCGCAGCAGCGAGAATGTAGAAGCGTAACCTCAACGCCTGTCATTGCGAGGAGGAACGACGAAGCAATCGCATCAGAACAGTAGCGCTCGCCTCGTATTGGGGTAGCCGTTCTGGTGCGATTGCTTCGTCGTTCCTCCTCGCAATGACAGGTGGTTTGTAGCTGTACCAATTATCCCCGAATCCCCATGCCCGACCTGCTAGCCCCGGCGGCCACCGCCGTTACCCTGGAAAACGTGGAGGCCGCCGCCCGCCGCCTCAAAGGCGTGATTACCAAGACACCCCTGGTGCTGAATCTGGGGCTTTCGCGCAGCTACGACGCCACCATTCTGCTCAAGCGGGAAGATTTGCAGGTGGTGCGCTCCTATAAAATCCGGGGGGCTTACAACAAGATTGCCGCGCTGCCCACTACCGTGCCCAGCCGCCAGATTGTGTGCGCCAGCGCCGGCAACCACGCCCAGGGCGTGGCCTACGCCTGCCAATTGCTGGGCTTGCAGGGCGACATTTTCATGCCCGCCCAAACGCCCGCCCAGAAGGTGGACAAGGTGCGCCTGTTCGGCAAAAACAGGGTGAGAGTGCACCTCACGGGCCGCACCTTCGACGACTGCTACCACGCGGCGCAGGCGTTTTGCGACGAGCGCGGCAGCACGTTCGTGCACCCGTTTGATGATTTGGCGATTGTGGAAGGCCAGGCCACGGTGGGGCTGGAAATCCTGAAAGAGGCGCACCACACGCCGATTGATTTTTGCTTTATGCCCATCGGCGGGGGCGGGCTGGCCTCGGGGCTGGCCAGCGTGTTTCGGCAGCTGAGCCCGCACACCAGGCTCATTGGCGTGCAGCCGCTAGGGGCACCCAGCATGCACGATGCCCTGGCGGCCGGCCAGCGGCAGGCGCTGGCTAGCCTCGACACCTTCGTGGACGGCGCGGCCGTGAAGTGCCCCGGCGAGCTTACGTTCGACATTTGCCAGGCGCTGCTCGATGAGGTGCACCTCGTGCCCGAGGGCCAGGTGTGCGAAGACCTGCTGAAGATGTACAACGAGGAAGGCATGGTGCTGGAGCCCGCCGGCACCCTGGCCATCTCAGCCCTGCACGCCTACGCCGACCAGATACGGGGCAAAACGGTGGTATGCGTAGTAAGCGGCTCCAACAACGACATCACGCGCATGGAGGACATCAAGGAGCGCGCCCAGCGCCACCAGGGCCTCAAGCACTACTTTATGGTGCGCTTCAACCAGGCGCCGGGGGCGCTGCGCCGCTTCGTGAACAACGTGCTGGCCGAGGGCGAGGACATCATTCAGTTTCAATACATCAAGAAAAATAACAAGGAAAAAGGGCCCGTTTTCATCGGGGTAGAAGTGCGCCAGCGCGGCGACGAGGCCGGCATTATGGCCCGCATGGCCGCCGAGGGCTTCGGGTTTGAGTACCTCAATGGGCAGCAGGATTTCCTAAGCTTGCTAGTGTGAGAAAGTCAGCCAAAATCAACATTTATGTATAGTATATAACAAAACAGCCCGTCATGCTGAGCTTGTCAAAGCAGCTTACCTGCGCCGCTAGGGTACTTCCTAACGACTCGGGCGAGCTGCTTCGACAAGCTCAGCATGACGGGCTGTTTTCAGGGCGATGTTGCTACTCCTTCGTCACTTTAAACGCCTGGGTGAAATCGGCCCCCGTGAGGCGCACCACGTAGAGGCCGCTAGCCAGGCCCGAGGCGTCGAACACGTTTTGCGCGCCCGTGTCGCCGTAGCTGCGCGTAAGCACAGTGCGGCCGGTGGCATCGGCCACGGTGAGGGTGTGGGCCTGCGTGCCGGCAGGCAGCGAGTAGGTGAGCAGGCCTACTACCGGGTTAGGATAAATAGTCAGCTCGGCCTTGCCAGCGGTGGCTAGCGGGGCGGCCAGGCGGGCGGTGCCCACCACGGTGTAGCGGAAGGCTTCCCAGCCCGAGATGGTCATGCGGTTGCAGGTCACGGCTTGCTGGCCGTTTTCGCTGGAAATGTAGCGGCCGTTGTAGCCGCCCAGGCTGATGGTGCCGTCGGCGTTCACAATCCAGTCGAAGGTTTCCCACCAGCCGAAGCTGGTGCGGTTGCAGGTGATGGCCTGGGTGCCATTTTCGCACGACACGTACTTCCCCTGGCTGCGCAGCGCTACCTTGCCGTTGCCGGCATCAACTACCGCAAACTGCTCCCAGGTGCCAGCGGCGGTGCGGGTGCAGGTCACGGCCTGGGCACCGTTTTCGCCCGAGAGGTAGGCGTTGTTGCTCACGGCGCGCAGCGTGATGAGGCTGCCGATGGGCGCGCGGGTATTGCGTACCGCACCGCCGGGGTTGGGCGCCACGGCATTGAGCGTGCCGGCGTTCGAGACGCAGTTGGCAAACTTGATGTTTTGCAGCACGGCCGGGATGTTGCCGGCGCCATCGACCAGATACGGCGGGTTGATGTGGAAAAGCGCGGCGTTGGCGCCGTTTTCGAAGCGCTTGTAAGTCCAGTGGCAGTAGCCGATGCCCACGCTGTTGAGGCCATTGGCGGCATCCTGCATCCACTGGGCCGAGTTTTCGCCGGTTTCGCCTACCCAAATGGGCACGTTGTTGTCGGAGCGGAAGCGCGTGAGGTTGCCGATGAGGCGCAGGCTGTTGGGGTTGTTGCCGTCTACCGAGTTGGGGTTGTTGTCAATCTCGTAGCCGCTGCCGCTGTAGCGGTGCGAGTTGTACACGAGGTTGGCCGTGTTGGTGAAGGTGCGCTTCTCCATCCAGTTGTAGTCGTTGCCAAACCCGTTGCCTTCCAGCAGGATAAGGTGGTTGTCGCTATTGCCCCGAATGGTGTTGATGAAGCGCTGCATCACATCGTGCAGGCGCTGGTTGCCATTCTGCGACGACGTGTTGGGGATGTTGTTGGGCTCATTGAGCACGTCGTACATGGCCACGCGCGGGTCGCCCTTGTAGCGGTTCGAAAGCGTGCTCCAGAGGCGCACGGCAATGTCCTGGTTTATCTGGTTGTTCCAGAAGTCGTTGCCGCCGCTAACTAGGGCATCCGAGATGTTGGTATCGCTGCCCTGGGCGCCGGGCGCGGCGTGCAGGTCAAGCACCACGTACATGCCGTTGGCGCCGCACCAGCTCAGCACCTCGTCGATGAGGCGCACGCCTTCCTGCTGCGTAGGGTCGGTAAAGAGCTGATTGTTAGTATACCAGCTACGCAGCGAGTTGAGGTAGTCGCCGTAGCTCGTGCTGCCCTTGCTCACGCCGGTGCGTACGGCGCGCTGGCTAGCCGTCAGAAACAACTCATAGTGCAAGGGCAGCCGCACGCAGTTAAAGCCCTTGTCCTTAAGATAGTCGATGTCGGCTTTCGTGAAGAAATTGTCGCGCCACTGCTGGTAAAAGCTCTCTACCTGGCCGTCGCTCTGGCCCTGGCTGTAGAGGTATTGCTTGATGGAGCCCTGGGTGCCGCTGTAGCCGGGCTTCATCATGTAGCCTTCCTGCACCTGCCAGCCGCCGAGGTTCACGCCTTTCAGGATAACCTCCTGGCTGCTGGCGTTCACTATCTTGGGGCCGCTGGCTTGCAGAAAGCTCTGGGCAAAAGATACTTGCCAGCCGAAGCAGGCAACTAGGAGGGTAAGGCTGGCCAGCAGGCGCTGCGCCAGCACGCGCACGGCGGCGCGGCCAATAAAATTGGGCATAAGGGGTGGGAAAAGGAGGTGGAAAAGGAGCATCCGAACCGCAAACGTTTGTGGTCCGGCTACTCAATACTACACCGCTAAGCACCTTCCCCCTTAGTCCTTGGCATAAAATATTTTTATGTCGCCGACTTTCTGCGCTTTCTTATTGGATAATTGCAGCAAAAAACGGCTGCCCGTGCGGCCGGCGGGCTAGCCCGGGCGCCGGCCTCTGATGGCTTTGGGAGCCAGCCGCAGCTGGCCCCGGCCCACCATAGTGACGGGCGTGGCGGGGTCAACGTAGAAATAGGCCCCATCCTCTACAAGCAGCTGGCCGGCAATGGTGACTTTGGTATGGGCCCGCACTTCCAGCGAAGCCCCTTTTTTGATGACCAGCCGGGAGGTGGGCCCAATGTATAGTTCGGTCACCGTCCAGCCCAAATCATTGATGACCATGCCATTGCCGGGGCCAAGCACCACGCTGGCCGAGTCGCGCTTGTGCGCCGGACTGCGGCCAATATCAAGGCCCGCCACCACGGTGTAGAAGCAGTTGGTAGCCAGCAGCCGGAGGCTGCCCGGCGCCCGCACCACCGTAGAGCCCGAGGCTGCGCCGTTGCCCAGGGTCACGTTGGTATGGTGCATACTGGTGCGGTGCGGCCCGTCGCGGAAGGTAGTGGTGCCCGTGAATACGGCGCCCTGCAGGTTGTCGTAAGAGCCCTGCGTGGGCCTGGCATAATCGTAGAGAAACGTGCACCGCCGCAGGTGAAAAAAGCTCGCCGTATCGGGGTTTCCGCCATCGGCGGGCTTGCTCACGATGGCCCAGATGAGGTAGCTGTTGGTGCCCAAAAACCGGCAGTCGGTGAAGCTCATGTAGCGCGCCGCACCGTCGGAGTGCATCGTAAACGGGCCGTAGGCCGCCTGGCCGTGGTAGGGCCGGTCCTCGAAGGTGCAGCCCACAAAGCGCGTGGCCTCGCCAGGCCTGGTGGCGCGGCAGCCGTGCACAAAGGCCCCGTAGATGCGGCAGTTGCTGAACAAAAAATCGGGCTGCGTAACCCAGGCCGACCAGTTGGTGGTGCCCCACAGCAGGCTGTTGGCTACCACGATGTTTTTGGTGGTTTCGGGGTGGGTGCCGGCCGGCCGGTCCGATACCAGGGCCTGGCCGGCATTATCGACGAGGCGGCAATTGTCGAGGCGCACGTTTTTGACGAAGCCATTCTCGGGCTCCAGGTCTACGCCCGCGCCGGGGTTCGAGAACAGCGCCTTGCCCAGGGCCGGAATCACGACCCGGCCGGTGTGGCTGAAGCTGCAATTGGTGGCCCGCAGGCCGCTCGCGCCCGTAACGGACAGCCCCTGGCGGCCGTTGTAGTTGCAGGTCAGGTTTTCGAGCACAATGTTGTCGGCCTGGGCATCGTCGAGGCTCTTGGCCAAGTGGTTGAGCACCTGAATGCCGTCGCGGCCGAAGTGGTGCAGCGCCAGCCCGCGCAGCGTGATGCGGCGCGATTCGGCCACGAAAATGCCGTCGTAGTTGAGCTGAATGCCGGTGTCGCCCCAGTGCCCGCCCACCACGGCCTGGCCCACGCTGCCGTTGATGGCCAGGCCCGCTACCGTCACGTTCTCACAGTTTTGCAGCACCAGGCACGTACCCACGATGGCCGCATACTTGCGGTCTACAAAAAAGGCGCTGGGCGCCTCAAAAGGCTTTTGGGCGGCCGGGTCGAAGGCCCCGTAGCGCAGGCCGCTGGCGTAGCGAATCTCGGTGCTGGCGCTGTCGGCCCCCTGAATGGTAAGATTGCGGCAGCCCACCAGCTTCAGCACCTCGATGCCGTCGTTGCCGAGCGGGTTTTGG
The DNA here is from genome assembly GCF_030581075.1 of Hymenobacter cheonanensis. Lineage (GTDB taxonomy): Bacteria > Bacteroidota > Bacteroidia > Cytophagales > Hymenobacteraceae > Hymenobacter. Next base: position 118,149 of record NZ_JAUQSW010000004.1, on the reverse strand, counting down.
CGGCCCACCAGGTACACGCCCTTCGGGATGGCCAGCACGGCCGGCGCGGCGCCGGCCGGCGTTTGGGCGCGCTTGTTGAAAAAATCGGCCGCTTTGGCAAACGCGGCCTCATCGTTGGTTCTACCATCGCCAACGGCCCCAAAATCCTTTTTCAGGTCTTTGGCCAGCAGCGCTTGCGCAGACGCCGCTACCGGCGCCCCACCCGCCAGCCATGCCAGCCAAACCAGCCAATAGATACGTACTTTCTTCATAAACCCAGCTTAATTTATCGTACCACCGGCCCCGCTGCCGCGCCAAGCCGAACAACTGGCTGCCCGGCAATTTTCTTGCCTCGCTTTTCAAAAAGAAGCGCGCGGGGCCCCTACCCTACCTGGCCGCCAGCCGCTGCCACAGCCGCCCGGGTAGCCGCCGCAAGCGGCCGGGTAGCGCCCGGGCTTTGGCCGCCAAGCGCCACAGGCGCGGGTACTGATAAGGGCGCAGCGCCCTACTTACCAGCTGCCCGGCCCCCACCTGCACGTAGCCTGTGGCCCGCAGGTAGCTTTTAAGCCATTCCAGAAACTGCCGCCGCACCTGGTGGTAGTGCGCTTCGCCCTGGATGGTGTGCATAATGGAGCCCGCCCGCTGCCGGTACTTGTTGTGGCAGGCCGCACTCACGTACACGGCGTGGTGCAGGTACATTTTGGCCAGGAAAGCCTGGTCCTCATACAACGCACGAAACGAGGCTTCGAAGCCGCCTACTGCCAGGTAGGCCTGCCGGGTTACCACCAGCCCGCAGGTGCAGGGAGCAGCCCCCGGCCCTAGCGGGTAAAGCAGGGCCGACAGGGCCGGGGGCTGGTACAGCTGCCCCGCTGGCGCCCCCACAGCAATAATTTCATCCGGCCGTGCGGGACTAGCCCAGCTGTACCAATAAAGGGTTGCCTCCAGTACCATCGCGGCCGGCTTATTTTCTTGTAACAGCGCTACTTGCGCTGCCAGGTAAGTTGGCAGCCAGACATCGTCGGCATCGAGCAGGGCAATCAGCTCCCCGGCGCTGTGGTGCACGCCTACATTGCGGCTGGCGCTGGAGCCCAGGTTTTGGTGGCCCGCGTGCTCGTAGTAGCGGATGCGGCCGGGGTGCTGCGCAGCGTAGCGCTTTGAGATGGCCGTGCTGCCGTCGGTCGAGCCATCGTCTATCAGCACCAGCTCCCAGGCAGGATATTCCTGCTGAAGCACGCTCTCAATTGTTTCGACCAGAAATTGTTCTGTGTTCAGAAACGAGACGACGACCGAAACCAGGGGCAAGGCAGGAGGGTTCATGCCAGCAAATTACACCGGCCTTGCTGTCTTGGGTAGCGGGGCGCAGCGCCGGGCCGCCAGCCTAGTTTAACCAGCGGGCGCCCGCTGCCGCCTTCCCACGCCGTAACTTTGTCCCCCGTCATGCCTGAACGCTCCACCCCCTCCCCCGCAGCGTCGGCCGCGAAGTATATCTTCGTCACCGGCGGCGTCACCTCCTCACTCGGAAAAGGAATTATTTCCGCCTCCCTGGCTAAGCTTCTGCAAGCCAGAGGCTTTCGGGTCACCATCCAGAAGTTCGACCCCTACATCAACATCGACCCCGGCACGCTCAACCCTTACGAGCACGGCGAATGCTATGTAACCGACGACGGCGCCGAAACCGACCTCGACCTGGGCCACTACGAGCGCTTCCTGAACACGCCCACCTCGCAGGCCAACAACGTAACCACCGGCCGCATCTACGACACCGTGATTCGGCGCGAGCGCGAAGGCGCTTTCCTGGGTAAAACGGTGCAGGTAGTGCCCCACATCACCGACGAGATAAAGCGCCGCATGCTGCTGCTAGGCCAGGGCGGCGAGTTTGATGTGGTGATAACCGAAATCGGGGGCTGCATCGGCGACATCGAGAGCCTGCCTTTTGTGGAGGCCGTGCGCCAGCTGCGCTGGGAGCTGCCGCCCCACGACTCGCTCGTCATTCACCTCACGCTGCTGCCCTACCTGGCGGCGGCCGGCGAATTGAAGACCAAGCCTACCCAGCACTCGGTGCGCGATTTGCGCGAAGCCGGTTTGCAGCCCGATATTCTGGTGTGCCGCTCCGAGCACCCGATTCCGCCGGAGATGCGCCGCAAGATTGCGCTGTTTTGCAACGTTAAAATCAACTCCGTTATCGAGAGCCTCGACGCCGATACCATTTACTCGGTGCCACTGCTCATGCTGAAAGAGGAATTGGATGCGCGCGTTATCAGCAAGCTGCGCCTGAACGGCGGCCACACCCCCGACTTGGAGGAATGGAAGGAGTTTCTGGGCCGCCTCAAGAACCCGACCGAGGAAGTAACCATTGCCCTGGTGGGCAAATACGTGGAGCTACCCGATGCGTATAAATCTATTATTGAGGCGTTTATCCACGCCGGCGCTACCAACGAGTGCAAGGTGCGGGTGCGCACCATTCAGAGCGAGTTCCTGACGCCCGAAAACGCCGTGCAGCAGCTCGAAGGCGTGGATGCCGTGCTGGTAGCCCCCGGCTTTGGCGAGCGCGGCTTCGAGGGCAAGGTGGCTGCCGTGCGCTACGTGCGCGAGAATAGCATTCCGTTTTTCGGCATTTGCCTGGGTATGCAGGTAGCCGTGGTAGAGTATGCGCGCAACGTGCTAGGCCTGCCGCAGGCCAGCTCGACGGAGATGGACCCGCTCACGCCCGACCCGGTTATCGCCCTCATGGCCGACCAGAAGGATATCACCCAGAAGGGCGGCACCATGCGCCTGGGCGCCTACACCTGCGAGCTTAAGCGCGGCTCGCGCGCGGCCAAGGCCTACGGCCGCAATACCATCAGCGAGCGCCACCGCCACCGCTACGAGTTCAATGGCGCCTACGCGCAGCAGTTTGAGGATGCGGGCCTGCACCTCTCGGGCACCAACCCCGAAACCGGGCTGGTAGAAGTTATCGAGTTGCCCAAAACCGTGCACCCCTGGTTTGTAGCCGGCCAGTTTCACCCCGAGCTGAAGAGCACCGTGGAAACGCCGCACCCGCTGTTTGTGCGCTTTATCAAGGCGGCCATTCAGCGCAAGAAGGGGTTGTAATGCGGAAGTAAAAGCGCCGATAGAACGTCAGGCTCAACTGGCGTCCGCCTGCCGAAGCCACTCGCTTGCGCCGTTAGGGTTACTGCTCCAACGGTGCAAGCGAGCGGCTTCGGCAGGCGGGCGCCAGCTCAGCCTGGCGTTCTTTTTTTGTTAAGCGCCCCTGCCCCGCCCCGCCGTACCTTTGTCCTTCGTATTCTTTTTATTGTAAATGGACCGCAATCAAGCGACTGGCCTTTTTCTAATTTCGGCCTTGCTCCTGGTGTACCTGTTTTTCTTCTCGCCTAAGAAAGAGCCGGAGCAAAACAAGCCCCAGACCACCACTACCGCCGCCGCCACCAAGCCCGTGGGGGCCGCCCCCGCGCTAGCCCCCGAGGCCCTGCCCACCGACACGGCCGCCGGCCCGGTGCGCACCATCGAGCTGAAAAATCCCGAGCTTACGCTGAATTTCTCGACCCAGGGCGGCCGCGTGGTGGCCGCGCGCCTCAACAACTACAAGACGTTCTTCGGCAAGCCGCTCGACCTGTTCGACGCCCAAAGTGCCCGCTACAATACCAAGCTGACCACTACGGGCGGCCAAACGATAGACTTCGCCAGCCTCAATTTCCGGGCCGATGCGCCCACGGCCACGGCCGACGGCGGCCAGCAGCTGGCCTTTACCGCCCCGGTGGGTGGCGGCACCGTGACCCAGACCTACACGCTGCCCAAGGCGGGCTACGAGGTGAAGTATAACCTCAAGCTCAGCGGGGTGGCTACTACCCAGCCGCTGAGCTGGAGCTTCGTGGACAACGTGCGCCAGACCGAGCAAGACATCAAGCAAAACCGTAACCACACCACCATCAACCACTACCGGGCCGATGGCAAGCAGGATAACCTGGCCGAAGCCAGTGAGAAACCCGAGGAAACCAAGGTGTCTGAGCCGCTGACCTGGGTTGCCGACAAGCACGATTTCTTTGTGGCAGGTTTCATTGCCGATTCGCAGCCCTTCGCCAACGGTCAGTTTAACGCCAACGTGAACCTAGCCGATTCAACCTTCATCAAAGGGTTAAGTACTCAATTGAGTATTCCTGTGGCGGCTGTAACCGGCGCGCAAGGTGCCAATTACCGCTACTTCTTCGGCCCCAACCAGTTTAATCTGCTTAAGAGCACAGCCCCGGATTTCGATAAGAACGTATTCTTGGGTTTTGGGCCGTTTCGATTGGTAAACCGTTTTCTCGTCATTCCCACGTTCAACTTCCTTCAACAATATATCAGCAACTACGGGATTATCATTCTGCTGCTCGTGGTGCTTATCAAGCTCGTAACGTGGCCCTTAACCTATAAGACTTACGAGAGCCAGGCCCGCATGAAAGTGCTGAAGCCAGAGCTGGACGAGATTAAGGCCAAGTACCCCGACGATGCCACCAAGACCCAGCAGGAGACGATGAAGCTGTACTCGCAGTTTGGGGTGTCGCCGCTCAGCGGCTGCGTGCCCACGCTGCTTACGCTGCCGATTCTGTTTGCCATGTTCCAGTTCTTCCCCAACGCGATTGAGCTGCGCCAGCAGCCCTTCCTGTGGGCCCACGACCTGAGCACCTACGACAACCCGATTCTGCTGCCCTTTACGCTGCCGTATCTGGGCAATCACATCAGCTTGTTTACGGTGCTGATGACCATCTCGACGCTCTTCATGACCTACCAGAGCAACCAGATGAACACGGCCGCCATGCAGGGCCCGATGAAGTTTTACAGCTACCTCATGCCGCTGATTTTCTTCTTCGTGCTGAACAGCTTCGCCTCGGGCCTGACGTGGTACTACCTGGTTTCCAACGTCGTAACGCTGGCGCAGCAGGCCCTTACCCGCTCGTTTGTGGATGACACCAAGATTCGCGCCCAGCTCGAAGCCAACAAGGTAAAAAACAAGGACAAGAAGCCCGGCGGCTTCCAGGCCCGCCTGGCCGAAGCCATGAAAACCGCCCAAGAGCGCGAAGCCCAGGCCAAGAAATCGCCCGGCAAGGCCTAGCCCGTATTGGCAGTTGCTGGGAAAGCGTTCGGTGGTGCCTGGCACTGCCGAACGCTTTTTTTATATCCTGGGCTGGCCCGGTTTTCGTTTTAGGATGCGGGTGCACTTTTGCGTCGCCTTTCCCCCTAGTCCCTTTTACTTATGCGCTACCTTTTCTGGCTACTCGTCTTTTCGCTAGCCCTGCCCGCTTGCGCACAGCGCAAGGCGCCCCGCAAAGCCAAGACGACCAAAACGACCCCCATTGCCGCCGCGCCCAAAACCCAGGAGCCCGTGCTGGTGTACCAGCGCACGCCCTGCTACGGCCGCTGCCCCGCCTACACCGCCACCATTTTTGCCGACGGCCGGGTAGAGTATGATGGCCAGCGCTTTGTGCCGCTGCTCGGCAAGCACACCCTGAACCTGCCGCCCGCCACCGTGGCCGCGCTGCTGGCCGAGGCCAAGCGCATCAATTTTGCGGGCTTGGCTGAGCGCTACGCGGGCAATACCTCCGACCTGCCAGCCAGCATCATCACCGTGCATCCGGCCGGCCAGCCCCTGCACGCGGTGTACGCCTCCGAAAATATTCCCGAAAACCTGCAGGGCTACATCAACTACCTCAACGGCCGTCTCGACCCGCTGGCGGGCGTTAACCCCACGGAATAGCCTGGCTGGCTAGTCTTTGTGCACCCGCTCCAGCAGCAGCTGGTTCATGGGGTTGGGTGCCAGGCCGCGCACGTTGCGCTGCGTGAGGCGAATTATTTCGTCGTAGTACAGCGAAATCACCGGCTGGTCGCGCACCACTAGCCTATCCATTGCCTGGTAAAGCGCGGTGCGCCGGGCGGCGTCCTGCTCCCGAATGGCCTGGGTGTAGAGCTGGTCGTACTCCGCTGATTTATAGTGCGTTTTATCGGGACCGGCGGGGCTGAAATTAGGTGAGTAGAACAGTGCCAGGTAGTTTTCGGCGTCGGGGTAGTCGCCGAGCCAGCTTTTGCTGAAAAATGCGGCGCGGCCATTATCCACCAACTCCTGCTGGGCGGCCGACTGGTTCACGTCAATCTGCACCTGCACGCCCACGTCGGCCCAGTTTTTCTGGAGGTATTCGGCCACGGCCTTGCGCTCGGCCACGGTGCTCAGGCGCAATTGTAGCGGCCGGCCAGCCCCATAGCCAGCGGCCCTGAGCAACGCCCGCGCCTTTTGGGGCTGATAGGTGTAGCCGGGCACCCTAGCGGGCGAAAATGACGGCAGCGCCGCCGGCACAAAGCCCGACTCGCCGGGCCGTCCCACGTGGTTGAGCACGTAAGCCAGCATCTCGGGCCGGTTGATGGCGTAGCTCAGCGCCTGGCGCACGCGCACATCGCGCAAAGCGCGGCCCTGGCTGGCCTGCTCGCCGGTGAGCTTGGCCGAGTCGAGCTGAAAGCCCAGGTATTCGGTGTTGAGATAAGGCGCTTTCTGCAAATTGAAGCGCCCCTGAAAATCGGCCCGCACCGAGCCGTCGGGGTTCAGAATAAGGTCGCGCGAGCCCTCGCGGATACCACTCAAAAAATCCAGCTTGCCTTGCAGAAAGGTGAGAAACTCGGTCTTGCGGTCGGCAATAAAGCTGATGGCAACTGCATCTAAATAAGGCAGTTGTCGGCCCTGCGCATCGTGGCGCCAGTAATCGGGGTTGCGGTGGTAGAGTAGCACGTTGCCCTCATCCCAGACCTTGAATTGAAACGGCCCGGTGCCCACCGGGTGCTCTCGAAAGTCCTTGCCATATTTCGCCACCGCCTCGTGCGGCACCACGTAGGTGTAGGGCATGGTGAGCAAACTCAGAAACGGAATAAACGGCGCCTTGAGGTGAATGCGCAGCGTCGAGTCGTTGGCCGCCACAAAGCAGGTATCGCTGATGTTGCCTTTGCTGTCTTCCAGCACTTTGCCCCGGAATATCCAGCCGCCCGGCGAGGCCGTGCCCGCATCAAGCAAGCGTCGAAAGGAGTACACAAAATCGCTGGCCAGCACTTCCCGCCCTTTGCTGTCGGCAAAGGCTTCGCTGTTTTGGAAACGCGCCCCGCGCCGCAGCCAGAACGTGTACGTGAGCCCGTCGGGCGAAATCTGGTACCGGCGGGCCAGGGCCGGCGCGGGCTGCAAGGTCGAATCCAGCTCTAGCAGGCCGTTATACAGCTGCGCCACGGCCCAGCTATTAGCCTGGTTGCGGGCAAAGGCGGGGTCGAGCGAAGTGAGCGCCTCGGGCTGGTTGTAGCGAAACACGCGCCGCTCATCGGCCGCCGAGGGGCCGGCGCCCGAGCAGGCGGCCAGCAGCGCCAGGCTGGCTACGGTGGCTAGCCCGGCGAGCCAGCGAAAACGCGAGGTAGGTAGAAACATCGGTTTGGGGTGTCGGTTGCAAAGGTAGGGGCCGCACCGGCCCCATTTTTTCGCTCCTTTTCCCTCTGTTTTATGCAGCTTACCTATTTCGGCCACGCCAGCTTTCTGGCCACCATCGGCGGCGTGCGCGTGCTGTTCGACCCCTTCATCAGCCCCAACCCCCTAGCCAAAGACATCAATGTGAACGCTATTGAAGCCGACTACATTTTGATTTCGCACGGCCACGGCGACCACATTGCCGACGCCGAGGCCATTGCCAAGCGCACGGGCGCCAAAATCGTGGCCATCGCCGAGATAGCCGGCTACTTCGGCGCCAAGGGTATTGAGGTAATTGGCACCAACCTGGGCGGCAAGGTCGTGCTGCCCTTCGGCACGGTGCATTGCGTGGCCGCCGCCCACAGCTCGTCGTTTCCCGACGGCTCGTATGCTGGTGTGGCGATGGGTTTCGTGGTTAAGGCCAATGATGGCTCGGCCAAAACGCTGTACTTCGCCGGCGATACGGCCCTGACCTATGATATTAAGCTCATCGGCGAGCGCCACAAGGTAGACGTGGCCCTGCTGCCCATCGGCGACAACTACACCATGGGCCTCACCGATGCCCTGGTGGCCGCCGACTGGGTGGGCACCACCGAAATCATCGGCATGCACTACGATACCTTCCCCGTTATCGCCATCAACCACGAGGCGGCCCTGGCCGAGGCTAAAGCCGCTGGCAAAAATCTGCGCCTGCTGCGCATCGGCGAAACGGTGGAGCTGTAATTTTTTTGCCCTTGCGAGCGCAACGAAATGGAGCGCGGTACTCTTCCCTTCCCGCTGGGCTAGTAACCCCTTGATGCAGGCGACAAAGGAAAGAGTACCGCGCTTCACTTCGTTGCGCTCGCAAGGACAAATGAGGGTGGTTGCGGCCCAGCGCTTGGCGAATCCATTTTTTTTAGCCTTATTTTGTAAGTTAAACAGCGCCGGCTTCGGCGGACTTACTTCCTATCCGCGGCGCGTTTCTTAGTTATTTCGTTTGTTGTTATGGGCAAAATTATCGCGGTAGCCAACCAGAAAGGTGGCGTCGGCAAAACCACCTCGGCCATCAACCTGGCCGCCTCCTTGGCGGCCCTGGACTACCGCACCCTGCTAGTAGACGCCGACCCGCAGGCCAACGCCACCTCGGGCGTGGGCTTCGACCCCAAAGACATCGAAAACAGCGTGTACGAGTGCATGGTCGATGGCATTGCTCCGCAGGATATCATCTTGCAAACCAACATCCTGCCGCACCTCGACCTCATGCCCTCGCACATCGACCTGGTGGGCGCCGAGGTGGAGATGATAAACCTGCCCAACCGCGAGGAGAAAATGAAGGAGGCCCTGCGCCCCCTGGCCGACCAGTACGACTTCATCATCATCGACTGCTCGCCCTCGCTGGGCCTCATCACAGTGAACGCCCTCACGGCGGCGCACTCGGTTATTATTCCGGTGCAGTGCGAGTACTTCGCCCTCGAAGGTCTGGGCAAGCTCTTGAATACCATTAAGATAATTCAGAGCCGCCTCAATACTGACCTCGAAATCGAGGGCATTCTGCTCACGATGTACGACGTGCGCCTGCGCCTCAGCAACCAGGTGGTGGAGGAAGTGCAGCTGCATTTCCAGCAGCTCGTGTTCGACACCATCATCCCGCGCAACGTGAAGTTGAGCGAGTCGCCGAGCTTCGGCATTCCCGTCATCCTGCACGACGCCGAGAGTAAAGGCGCCGTGAGCTACCTCAACCTGGCCCGCGAAATAGTGGAGAAAAATAGTGTAGAGGCTAGGCCCGAAGAGGCGCCGGAGGATGAGCTGGTGTAAGGCCAGTTGCCGGATACTGATAAGCTGTAAGCTGCGTCTATACCTGCTCAAATTCTACAGCCTACATGTCTGCTTATTATACTTCCAACGAAAAAGTTTATCCTTTTCTCAATGACCGCCGACGGGGGTTTGAATTATTTTGGCAGACAGCCTACGTCAATCATCTTGAAGACCGTAAAAACCACCACTCGCATCGGGGGGCTGGATTCAAAGAAGTTGCGCAAGCTGCCGTGGACCCGAGCACTATTTGGGTAGAGCTAACTCAGTATAGTACCAAGAATCAGTTGCGCTACGTGGGGCTGTTTGAGTTTAAAGGGAAACTTCATCAGATTCTATGCGTGTTCTTAATCCAACCACACAAGCGCTGCATTATCAAGACCAGCCACATCGCCGATAACGATTTAGTGCGCTTGGTAAAAGCCATTTAACTTGTGCTATGCGTATGAAAAAGACCATCACTACCGCCGAAGAACCATCGGAAATTAAAGCAGAACTGCTGGCTCTCACGGGCTCAACAGCTAGCTACAACGCGTTGCTCGATAATATTGGCGAGCAGTTACGCACTATCGCCCGCGGCGGCCATCGCATTGTGATGAAGGGTGATAAAGTGGTAAGTGTAAATGCGCCAACCAAGCGGCAGCCGCGCCGACCACGCACTGCTAGCTGATAATTGCTGCTGACAAGCCCCGAAGGCTGGACGAGAAGTATCGAATAGAACTGCGACCGCTGGGCCCCCAGCTTGCCCTTCGCCCCCTAGTCCGTAATTTTGAAGTTCTGGGCGGGCCGGCCATTCGGCCCCCAGACCCTAGCCAAGATGTCCGCAGAGAAGAACGAAGAAAAAATCCAGGCTGCCCTCAACGCCAACCCCGGCGTGGCGGGCGCCGCCAAGCGCCGCATCGGCGGCCTGGGCCGGGGCCTCAACGCGCTTATTGAGGGCAGCTACGACAAGCCCAGCGAGCGCGTGCTTACGGCCACGCCTAACCCCGTGAGCACGGTGGGCCTGATTCCGGTGGGCCACATTGAGGCCAACCCCTACCAGCCGCGCACGCACTTCGACCAGGAAGCCCTGGCCGAGCTGGCCGATAGCATTAAGATTCAGGGCATTATTCAGCCCGTAACGGTGCGCCAGCTGGGCACCAACTCGTACCAGCTCATCTCGGGCGAGCGCCGCCTGCAAGCCAGCAAGCTGGCCGGCCTGGACACCATTCCGGCCTACGTGCGCAAGGCCGACGACCAGCAGATGCTGGAAATGGCGCTCATCGAGAACATTCAGCGCGAAAACCTGAATGCCATCGAAATCGCCCTCAGCTACCAGCGCTTGCTGAGCGAATGCCAGCTGCGACAGGAAGACCTGGGCGAGCGCGTGGGCAAAAACCGCTCGACCGTGACCAACTACCTGCGCCTGCTGAAGCTGCCGCCCAGCATCCAGATTGGCCTGCGCGACTCGGTGATTGGCATGGGCCACGCTAGGGCGCTCATCAACATCGAAGACCCGCAGCAGCAGGTAGACCTCTACCGCCGCATTGTGGCCGAAGACCTGTCGGTGCGCCGCGTAGAGGAGCTGGTGCGCAATGGCTACGCCCGCCCCGAGGGCAGCCCGGCCGCCGCTAGCCCTGCCCCCCCGGCCACGCCTGTAGTGCCCGTGGCCGAGCTGCGCCGCACCGAGCGCCAGCTCACCGACTACTTCGGCTCGAAGGTGCAGCTGCGGCCCAGCCCACAGGGGCGCGGCGAAATCAAGATTTCCTTCGATTCGGTGGAGGATATGCAACGCATTCTGCACATTTTGCAACCTGCGTAAGTACCGCACTTACTCTGCGCCGGTCGGCGCTAGCGGCTTACTGATGAGAAACTTCGTGCTTTTACTTGCCCGGGGGCTGGCCAGCCCCGGCTGGCGGCTGGCCGTAGTGGTGTTGCTGGCCGGGGCGCGGCCGGCGCTGGCCCAGGTGCCGACCTCTACCAACCCGTATGATGTGAACCCGGCGGCGCCGCAAATGACGCGGCCCGACACGGCTACCGTGCGCAAAATCACGAGGAAAGAGAAGCGCGCCCAGCACGCCGCCGACTCGGCCAAGCGCACCGAGCGGCTCTTTGGCCTGCGCCTGACCCGGCCCGAGAAGGCGGGTATTCTGGCGCTGATTCCGAGCGGCGGGCAGATTTACAACAAGCGCTACTGGAAGCTGCCCATTGTGTACGGCATGGTGGGCGGGCTGGGGTACTGGATATATTTTCAGCAGACTCGTTATATTGAGTATAAAAAGGCGTACTATATAATACGCGACATCCCAACGACAACTACTGCTGTCACTCCCGCCGACTACCTGAATGAGACTGACTTTCCGAACGCCCGGCGCGAAACGTCGCTCACCAATATCTATAACAACTTCACCGGCTACCGCAGCTACCGCGATTTGGCGGTGCTCATTGGCGCGCTAGGGTATTCTTTGACCATTCTGGATGCCGTGGTGGATGCCCACCTGCACGACTTCGACGTGAGCGACAACCTCTCGCTGAACTGGCAGCCGGCCATGGTGCCGGTGCCGGGACAGGCGGCCTTCACGCCGGGCCTGACCCTGACGCTGCACGCCCGATAGCTGGGCTAGCCAGTTGAAAATCAATTCTATGAAAATTCTTCTTATCGGCTACGGCAAAATGGGCCAGACGATAGCGGGCCTGGCCGCCAGCCGGGGCCACGAAATTGCGGGCATCGTCGACCACCAGACCTCGGGGCAGCGCATCGAGGACTTTACGCCTGGCCAGGTCGATGTGGCCATCGAGTTTACGCACCCCGAGGCGGCGTTTGGCAATGTAGCGGCCTGCCTGCGCCAGGGCCTGCCGGTGGTGTGCGGCTCTACGGGCTGGCTGCACCACTTTGAGGAGGCTAGCCAGCTAGCTGCCGAAACCAACGGCGCCCTGTTCTACGCCTCCAACTACAGCGTGGGCGTGAACCTGTTTTTCCACTTCAACGAGTACATCGCGGCCAAGATGAACCAGTTTGCAGCCGGCTACGATGTGCAGATGACCGAGATTCACCACATCCACAAAGTAGACCAGCCGAGCGGCACGGCCCTCACGGCCGCCGAAGGCATTATCGCCAATTTCCCGGCCAAAACCACCTGGCGCAACGCGCCTGCCCAGGCTCCGCACGAGCTGGCGGTGCTGAGCGAGCGGCGCGGCGAGGTGGTGGGCACCCACGAGGTGCGCTACGTGTCGAGCGCCGACACCATTGAGCTGCGCCACGAGGCCCACTCGCGCGAGGGCTTTGCGCTAGGGGCGCTGCTGGCCGCCGAGTGGCTGCCCGGCCGCCACGGCGTGTTTGGCATGAAGGAGCTACTGGGGCTGTAGAGTAAGACGCCGGCCGGCATGGCTTTCTTGCAATGCCGGCCGGCGTTGTTTATTTGCTTAACTATTCTTTTGGGGAGCTTGCGCTCCCGCTCTTGTTTCATGCTCTTTCGTAAAACTGACCCGAACGCTCCGCCCAAACCGCCGAAAGGCAAAGGCCGGGAGTGGGTCGATTCGTTGCTGTTTGCAGTTATTGCGGCTACGCTCATTCGCTGGGCCACGTTCGAGGCCTACGTCATCCCGTCGGAGAGCATGGAGCACTCGCTGCTGGTAGGCGACTACTTGTTTGTGAGCAAGCTGCACTACGGGCCCATTACCCCCCAAACGCCCCTGCAGGTGCCCCTCACGCACCAGACGCTGCCGGTTTTTGGCATCAAGAGCTACTCCGACCTTATTCAATTGCCCACGTACCGCCTGCCGGGCTTTAGCTCGGTGAAGCGCAACGACGTGGTGGTGTTTCACGTGCCGCACGAAACGCAGTACCCGGCCGACCTGCGCACCAACTACATCAAGCGCTGCATTGCCATTGCGGGCGATACGCTTACCATTAAGGACCGGCAGGTATTTATCAACGGCAAGCCGGGCGTGATTGCCGGCCAGCCGCAGACCCGCTACTTTATGCAGGTGAAGGAACTGAACGACGAGGTGCGCCAGGCCCTGCACGACCAGGGCGTGGTGAGCTACCGCACCCCCGACGGCCTGCCCTCGGCCGAAACCGGCGCCGATGGGCAGCTCGGCTATAGCATCGAGTGCACGGCCAGCGTGGCCGACTACTTCCGCCACCAGCCCTACGTGGTGTCGTTGACGCCCGCCAGCGATGCCGTGGGCGCCTCGCTCTTCCCCGATGCCGTGGACCTGCATTACGCCGACGGCATGCAGCTGCTAGGGGGCCAGAGCGCCACCAAGCGCGGCTGGACCCTCGACAACTACGGCCCGCTGCCGGTGCCTAAAAAAGGTCAGACCATTGCTCTTTCGCCCGCCAATGCCGGCATTTACTACAAAATAGTGAGCCAGTACGAGCGTAACAAAAATGTAACTTGGGACGCCAACACCGGCATGATTCTGCAAGATGGTAAGCCGCTCACGAGCTACACTATCAAGCAGAACTACTACTTCATGATGGGCGACAACCGCCACAACTCCGAAGACTCGCGCTTCTGGGGCTTTGTGCCCGAAGACCATATCGTGGGCAAGGCCGTGCTTATCTGGCTCTCGCTCGACCCATTTGGCGACGCCACGCACAAAGTGCGTTGGGGCCGCCTGTTTCATACCATCGACTAGAGGGTACGCAGGCAGAAGAAGGGGGCGTGAAAAATTACCTGGCAGTAATTTTTCACGCCCCCTTCTTCGTTATGCGCCGCGTTTCGGCTGGAATCATTCGGCCGGAATTTTTTGTTCATATGGGTGAAATCTAGTAGCTTGCGCTCAACTAGTTTTCGCCTCTCGTATATGGACCAAAAAGTGCTTGTACTCAATGGCGATTACACCGCCATCACCTTATGCAGTGTGCAAAAGGCGTTTGTATTGTTGTTTCTGGATAAGGCGGAAATGGTAGCAAAGTCGGACCAGGGCGTGCTGCGTACTATCTCGCAGGCGTTTCCCAAGCCCAGTATCATCCGCCTGGCGCGCTACGTGCGCGTGCCTTACAAGGGCATTGCTCTCAGCCGCCATAATATTTTCAAGCGCGACCAGTACGAGTGCCAGTACTGCGGCTCGACCAAAAGCCTGACCCTTGACCACGTGATGCCCCGCTCGCGCGGCGGCGACTCGGGCTGGACCAACCTTGTGGCTGCCTGCTCGCGCTGCAACCATGCCAAGGGCCAGCGCACGCCCTCGGAGGCTAACATGCCGCTGCGCACTCAGCCCAAAAAGCCAACCCTGGCCGGCTTCCTCAAGCTGTCGGCGGGCACGCTCGACCAGAACTGGCACGCCTACCTGGGCTAGCACTCTTTTACCCAACACCAACAAAAAAGCTCCTCGCCGGCTGGCAGGGAGCTTTTTTGTTATGCCAGAGGCTGGCTAGTAAGTGGTTGCCTCGGCTGCGCCGGCCGGGTAGGCCTCACCTTCGGAATAGTCTTCCGAAACCGGCTGGCCGCTGATAAACGTGAGCAGGTCGCGGTTAAGGCGGTCGGCAGCCGTTACGTTGAGGCCGTGGGCTTCGCCCTCGTACACTACCAGCTGAGCCCCGGGCACCAGCTCTACGGCGCGCTTGGCACTGTTGTCGAGGGGTACCGTTTTGTCGGCGTCGCCGTGGATAAACAGGGCCGGCACTTTAATACCTTTCAAATCCTGACGGAAGTCAGTGGCGCTGAAGGCTTTCACGCACTCGGTGGTAGCGCGGGGGGTGGCCTGCAGGGCAATGCTCTGGCTCCAGTCGAGGGTGGCCTGGCTCACGGGGTGGCTGATGGGACCCACGCCGTAGAAGCCTTTGCCGAACGTGGCCAGAAAGTCGGGGCGGTCTTTGCCAATGTTTTTCAGCATATCGTCGAACGTCGACTTGTCTACGCCGTCGGGGTTATCCTCTGTCTTGAGCAAATAAGGCGTTACGGAGCTGATAAAGACCACCTTGCTTACGCGCGCACCCTGGTGGCGGCTCATGTAGCGGGCTACTTCGCCACCGCCCATCGAGAAGCCTACTAGGGTCACGTTTTGCAAATCGAGACCATCAAGCACGGCCTTCAGGTCGTCGGCTAGGGTGTCGTAGCCATAGCCATCCCAGGGCTTCGACGACTTGCCGAAGCCACGGCGGTCGTAGGCCACCACGCGCACGCCGTGTAGCGGCAGCTCGGCTAGTTGAAATTCCCAGGATTGGAGGTCGAGCGGCCAGCCGTGGATGAGCACGACGGGGTTGCCCTGGCCATAATCTACGTAATTGATTTCAATGGGCTTACCGGCGGCATCGCTGCCTGCTTTGATGAGGTTCATAAGGGAAAAGGAAGAGTGAATGGGAAGATTCTCTTCAGAATTACGCAAAGCTGACTGCCAGGGATGACGAATGACATAATTTTTATGTTACCAGAGCTAGCGCGCTGGCTATTAAGCCGAAGCGTACATCCCTTTCAACTAGCAGATTTATTGGCCTTAGCAAACCACAAGTGTTTTTAACCGTCTTTTGCGGCATGAAATGCTCTCTGTACGCGCTGCTGGGATTACTTGGCCTGGCGGCCTGCAACAACCAACCTGCCACTACTGCCACTACCAAAACAGGCGCGGCTAGCCCCCCACCACCGGTGGCCAGCTCGCCCGGCACCTCCTACCACGTGTACCGCGCCCTGCTACCCGGCCAGGCCGACAGCATTACCCTGCACCTGGTGGAGGCCCCGCGCAGCTTTGATGCCACGGCTACCGGCCACTTCGGCAGCTACTACGGCCTCGACGGCCACCCCTACACCCTGCAGGGCCAGCCTAGCGCAGCCCCCGACAGCGTGGTGCTGTTCGAAACGAGCCCCGAAAAAGCTATCGACCCCAATGGGCCCAGCCTGTACTGGCGCCTGCGCCGCCAGCCGGGCCGCGGCGACCTGGCCGGCACGGTGGGCGGGCAGCCTACCCGGCTGCGCCTGGTGCAGCCGGCGGCCGGCGCGCTCACGTTTGCCGTGCGCTACTTTGCCGACTCGGCCGCCGCCTTTCCGAAGGAAGTGCAATCGCCGCGCGGGCATATCAGCTTGCAGGCACTGGTGCCCATTGGGGGCGAGGCTGGTTTGCGCGAGCGCCTGACGGATAACATCTTGCTATGCCTGCGTGGCGACACCCTCGATGGCTTGCCGCCGGTAGACCTCACGGCCCTGTATAAGCAGCAACGCCAGCAGTTTTTCAAGGAATACCGCGAGGATGCCGCCGATAGCCGACCCGCCCCGGCCGATACGGCGGGCATGGGGGCCTACGCGCCGGGCCTCAGCTACGAAGACCAGACGAATACCTACGTGCTCTACCGCCAGACCAATCTGCTGAGCCTGGCCTTTTTTCACTACAATTTTAGCGGGGGCGCGCACGGCTCGTATGGCTCGACGGGGGCTAGCTACGACCTGCGCACCGGCCAGCGCCTGCGCTACGCCGATATTTTTCGGCCCGATGCGGCAGTGCAGCTGCCCGCGCTGCTAGGCCAGGCCGTGCGCCCGCTGGTGGGCCTGGCCGCCACCGACCCGCTCGATAAGCAGCTCTTTGTGAAGCAGATGCCCGTGACGCACAACGTATATCTGACCACCGGCGGGGCTGTATTCATCTACCAGCCCTACGAAATTGCGTCGTATGCGCAGGGCGAGGTACGGGTATTTTTGCCGCTGGCCAAAATTCGGCCGCTGCTGCGCGATGGGCTGCCGCTGCCGGCCGCGGCAGCCCTGGTTTCTACTTCTGGGCCAGCAGGCCGGTAGCTATTTTTTGTTGTACTGCCACCAGCGCTTCGCTATTTCACTTTATGATGCCTGACTTCCCCCACTTAGCCGAAGCCTTCCGCCTGTTCGACGCGGCCAACAGCGAAGACCCCAACCTCGAACCTAACGAAGCGGGCGAACTGGTGCCCAAAGAAGTGCTGTATGCCCAGCGCATGAGCGCCTGCCTGGCCCGCGTGGCGCCCAATGCGCCCGAGGCCGTGCAGCTAGCCGCCCGCTGCCAGCACATCCGGCGCTGGAGCATTCCGCGCACCGATTTTCCCATGACGCGCCCCGGCTACCACCAGTGGCGCAACACGCTCAAGAAATACCACGCCGAGCTAGCCGGCCAGCTGCTGGCCCAGGCTGGCTACGCGCCCGAAATGATAACCCGTGTGCAGGAACTGGTGCAGAAGCTGCGCCTGAAAGACGACCCCGAGGTGCAGCTGCTGGAAGACGTCATTTGCCTGGTGTTTTTGGAGTATTATTTCCTGCCCTTCGCCGCCCAGCACCCCGAGGCAAAGGTGCTTGAAATAGTGCAGAAAACCTGGCCGAAGATGACCGAGCGCGGCCACGCGCTAGCCCTGCAACTACCCTTCACACCCGAGGCGCTAGCCCTGATAACAAAGGCGCTGGGCAGTAACTAGCCAAGAGCGTTACCCCTCATCCATCGTGCGGCCCACGCCCACTACGTCGCCAATAAAGATGATGGCCGGGTACGTGATGCCCGCCGCAACTACCAGCTGGGGTAGCTCTTGCACACGGCCTACCACCACTTTGCGCTGCGGCAGCGAAGCGTGCATTACGGCGGCGGCCGGCGTGTGGCCGCGGCCTTCGGCTACATAGGTGGCGGCGATTTCGGGCAGTTTCTTCATGCCCATGTAGATAACCACCGTCGAGTTGCTTTGCATGGCTAGCCGCAAATCGGCCGAGAGCGAGCCGTCTTTTTTGGTACCCGTCAGCACCCAGATGCCTTCGCTCACCTGCCGGTGCGTGAGCGGAATATCTTCAAAGCCAACGGCCTGCATACTCGAAATACCTGGCACGTAGTGCGCCGCAATGCCGTGGCTGCGGGCAAACAGCATTTCCTCGAAGCCCCGCCCGAAGATGAACGGGTCGCCGCCCTTCAGGCGAATAACGCGCCCCTTGGCCAGGGCCTTCTCGCGGATTAGTGCGTGAATAACATCTTGGGGCGTGTACTCGCCGTAGGGTTTTTTGCCCACATAGATGCATTCGCAGGCGGTGGGGGCTAGGGCCAGCAGCTCCTGGTTGGCTAGGTTGTCGTAGAGAATTACGTCGGCCGTTTGCAGAATGCGGTGCGCTTTCAGGGTCAGCAACTCGGGGTCGCCGGGGCCGGCACCTACTACATACAGTTCGGGAACAATGGGCAAACGGGTCATGGACATGACGGCAGATACAACAAAGGGCTAGCCCAAGTAGCTAACAAAGAAACGCTACTAGCTGCCTGGCAAAATAACAGCCCCATGTTGGCTATGAGCAACCGAGCAGCTAGGACTACCTGTTAAATTTAGGGTATTGCTAAGAAAAATTAACCTTTATTTTTGAAACTACCTATTTGATAGAGGGTCATTTTTGTTTAAGTTTGCTGAATAAGATGTACAACACCCCTTAATAAAGGGCCTTAGTGAAATCATCTTTATTTTAATTCCCATCCTCCTCCCCCTCCCCACCCCTCGATTTTGCCAACTCATTTTCTATCTATACCTCACTGGTTAGTATGGCACCGCAGGGAAAACCAACCGTCGTTGTTATCGGCAACGGCATGGTCGGCTACAAATTTTGCGAGAAGCTCCTCGCCAAGTCGACCGCTTTTAACCTCGTAGTATTCGGCGAAGAGCCCCGCGTGGCCTACGACCGCGTGCACCTGAGCGAGTATTTCGGCGGCAAAACCGCCGACGACCTGCTAATGGCCCCCCGGCAGTGGTACCACGACAATGGCATCGTGCTGCACCTCGGCGATGCCGTGCAGGAAATCGACCGGGCCAGCCGCACGGTGCACGCCCGCAGCGGCCTCGTGCAGCCCTACGACTACCTGGTGCTGGCTACCGGCTCGTCGGCCTTCGTGCCCGATGTGCCGGGCGTGGAGAAGCAGGGCGTGATGGTGTACCGCACCATCGAGGACCTCGACGAGATAAAAGCCTACGCGGCCACCGCCCGCAGCGGCGCCGTGCTCGGCGGCGGCCTGCTAGGCCTCGAAGCCGCCAAAGCCCTGCTCGACCTCGGCGTGGCCGACGCCCACGTGGTAGAATTTGCCCCGCGCCTCATGCCCAGGCAGAT
Source organism: Hymenobacter cheonanensis (assembly GCF_030581075.1). Taxonomy (GTDB): domain Bacteria; phylum Bacteroidota; class Bacteroidia; order Cytophagales; family Hymenobacteraceae; genus Hymenobacter. The sequence continues at coordinate 98,910 of NZ_JAUQSW010000004.1, read as the reverse complement.
AGACGCGGCCGGCAGCGCCATGCTGCAAGCCAAGCTGGAGGCGCTAGGGCTGAAAATTCACCTCAGCAAGGCTACCTCGCACATTGGCGGTGAGGGTAAGATAGACGCCCTGCACTTCGGCGACGGCTCCATTCTGGAAGTAGATATGCTGGTGATTTCGGCCGGCATCCGGCCGCGCGACGAGCTAGCCAAGCTAGCCGGCCTGGAAGTGGGCATGCGCGGCGGCATCGTGGTCAACGACGAGATGCGTACCAGCGACCCCAGCATCTTCGCCATCGGCGAGTGCGCGCTGCACGGCGGCATGATTTACGGCCTCGTGGCGCCCGGCTACGACATGGCCGAAGTGGTAGTGAGCCAGTTGCAACAAGGCGCCCGCGCCTTCACCGGCTACGACATGAGCAGCAAGCTCAAGCTGATTGGGGTAGACGTGGCTAGCTTCGGCGACCCGTTTATTGCGGAGCCGCACAGCCGCAGCATCGTGTTCGAGGACGCGCACAGCGGGGTGTATAAGCGCATCAATATCAGCCCCGACGGTAAGTATCTGCTTGGCGGCGTGCTTATTGGCGATGCGGAGGCCTACAACATGCTGCTGCAAACCGTCAACAACAAGCTGGCCCTGCCGCCGCACCCCGAAGACCTGATTCTGGGTGCCCGCGGCGGCGAGGCCAGCGAGGGCGCTGGCGTAATGAGCCTGCCCAATGAAGCCTTGGTGTGCTCGTGCGAGGCCGTGACCAAGGGCATGATTTGCGACGCCGTGACCGGGCTAGGCGCCACCAGCGTGGACGCCATGAAGAAGTGCAACAAGGCCGGCACCGGCTGCGGCGGCTGCGTACCCATGGTGAAGGACCTTATCAACGGCACGCTCACGGCGCAGGGCGCCTACATCAAAAACGTGCTGTGCGAGCACTTCGACTACTCGCGCCAAGAGCTATTTGACCTACTGAAAATCAACGACATTCGCACTTATGGCGCGGCACTCGACCACTTCGGCACCGGCGATGGATGCGAGGTGTGCAAGCCTGCTGTGGGCAGCATCCTGTCGGGATTGTGGAATGAGCTGATTGTCAAGCAAAACACCATTCAGGATACCAATGACCGCTACCTGGCCAACATCCAGAAGGGCGGCAGCTACTCGGTGATGCCGCGCATGGCGGGCGGCGAGGTGTCGCCGCAGCAGCTGATGGCCATCGGCCGCATCGCGGAGAAGTACCAGCTCTACACTAAGATTACGGGGGGCCAGCGCATCGATATGTTTGGGGCGCACGTCAGCGACTTGCCCAATATCTGGGAGGAGCTGATTGCCGAAGGCTTCGAGAGCGGGCACGCTTACGGCAAGAGCCTGCGCACCGTGAAAAGCTGCGTGGGCAGCACCTGGTGCCGCTACGGCCTGCACGACAGCGTGAGCTTTGCCATCGAAATTGAGAACCGGTACAAGGGTATTCGCTCGCCCCACAAAATGAAAAGTGGCGTAAGCGGCTGCGTGCGCGAATGCGCTGAGGCCCAAGCCAAAGACTTCGGGGTAATCGCTACCGAAAAAGGCTGGAACCTCTACGTGTGCGGCAACGGCGGCGCCAAGCCCCAGCACGCGCAGCTGCTAGCCGCCGACCTTGATAAAGAAACCCTACTCAAGTACCTCGACCGCTTCCTGATGTTCTACATCAAGACGGCCGACCCGCTGATGCGCACCGCCACCTGGCTCAACAAGCTCGACGGCGGCATGGCCTACCTCCGCAACGTGGTCATCAACGACAGCCTCGGCATTTGCGCCGACCTGGAGGCCGAAATTTCGCTGCTCATCAAAAACTACCATTGTGAGTGGAAGGAAGTGGTTGAAAACCCAGAGTTGCGCAAGCAGTTCACGCACTTCGTGAACGCGCCCCAGGTGAAAGACCCCACCATGGAATTTGCCGAGATGCGCGGGCAAAAGATATCTAAAGCCTGGTAAACCCATTAGCCCGAACGGCAATGACCCGATGGCGCGAGGCTCTGCCTTGTGCCAACTATTTGCGGGCCTCTGGCCCGCACGCCAGGGCACGCTGGCAAAACCAGCCCCAACAACGCTTGCAGACGCGCCGGCCAAAGGCCGGCAACTAGACGGCGCGGGGCAGAGCCCCGCGCCATCCCATACAATCAATTAACAAATAGCCGTTTATGGAAACGCTGACCGCAGCTACCTGGCTCCCCGTGTGCCAGACCGCCGACGTGCCCGCCGATGGCGGGGCCTGTGCCCTGGTAGAGGGCGAGCAGGTGGCCATCTTCAACTTTGCCCGGCGCGGCGAGTGGTACGCCACCCAAAACCTGTGCCCCCACAAGCAGCAGATGATACTGGCCAGGGGCATGATTGGCAGCACCGGCGAAGCCTGCGAACCCAAGGTGGCCTGCCCTTACCACAAGCGCACGTTTTCGCTGCTCACCGGCGAGTGCCTGAACGCCGACGAGTGCGCTATTCAGACGTATCCCGTTCGGGTAGAGAATGATACTGTGTATATCGGCTGGGCTTAATCTAGCGCGGACTTTGTAATCCGCGTTCGCATCGCTTTTCACATGCGGACTAAAAGCCCGCGCTACTTCGCACTAAATCACTTGCTTATGGATGCCACCACTACCGCCCAGCAGCCGCTGACCCGGCTCAACATCTTCGCCGCCAAAGGTGTGCAGATGCGCACGTTTCATCTCACGTGGCTCACGTTTTTCTTCTGCTTTTTTGGGTGGTTTGGCATTGCGCCGCTCATGCCGCTGGTGCGCGAGCAGTTGCACCTCGATAAGGGGCAGGTGGGCAATATTGTCATTGCCTCGGTGTCGGCCACCATCCTGGCGCGCCTGCTCATGGGCAAGCTTTGCGACACCATCGGGCCCCGGCTGGCCTACACGCTGCTGCTGGCGGTGGGCGCCGTGCCGGTGATGCTTATCGGTCTGAGCAACAGCTATGAAACTTTCCTATTATTCCGGCTAGCCATCGGCATTATCGGCGCGTCGTTCGTCATCACGCAGTTTCACACCTCGATGATGTTTGCGCCCAACGTGGTGGGCACGGCCAACGCCGTGGGCGGCGGCTGGGGCAACCTCGGCGGTGGCATTGCCAACATGGTGATGCCGCTGGTGGCCGCTGCCTTCGTAAGCCTGGGCTACGTGGACAAAGCCAATTCGTGGCGGCTGGCGATGGTAGTGCCCGGCGTTATCCTCTTGATAATGGCCGTGTTGTATTACAAGTATACCGAAGACACCCCGCGCGGCAACTACGCCAGCATTCAGCGCGACGCCACGACCAAAAAGAAAGGCACCTTCCTGCTAGCCCTGCGCGACTACCGCACCTGGCTGTTGGCGCTGGCCTACGGCGCCTGCTTCGGCATTGAAATCACCATTGACAACGTGGCCGCCGTGTACTTCGTCGACCACTTTGGCGCCACGCTGGTGGCGGCGGGCCTGCTGGCCGGCATCTTCGGCTTCATGAACATCTTTGCCAGGGGCCTGGGCGGCATCGTGGCCGACCGCACCGGCCGGGCCTACGGCCTCAAGGGCAAGTGGGTGCTGCTGAGCGTCTTTCTGGTGCTCGAAGGCATTGGCATTGCGTTTTTCTCGCTCGCCCCCAGCCTCACGCTGGCCATCGTATCGATGCTGGTGTTTGCCCTGTTTTTGAAAATGGCCAACGGCTGCACCTACTCCATCGTGCCGTTTGTGAACAAGCAGGCCATCGGCAGCGTGAGCGGCATTGTGGGCGCGGGCGGCAACCTGGGCGCCATGCTGGTCGGCTTCCTTTTCAAGTCCAAGGAAATCAGCTACAGCACGGCGTTTCTCTACATTGGCTTTGGCGTGGCGGCCGTGGGTGCGCTGGTGCTGCTGGTGCGCCTGGTAGTGAAAGAAGCGGGCGAGGCGCCGGCCGAAGCGCCGCTAGCCCTGGCCGGGGCCTAGGGCTCAAAGGTAAAAGGCTGTCATGCAGAGCGCAGCGAAGCATCTCGCTCGCTTCAGTGGATTAATCAACCCTAACGTTAGCACGCGAGATGCTTCGCTACGCTCTGCATGACAGACGATTAATATAAATCGCTACTGTCTGTGCAGGTCAGGAAACTCCCTTATAAACCACCAATTTTCCTGTTATGTCCACCTCGTCCGCCGCCTCGCCATCCATCTGCTGCTACTGCGGGGTAGGCTGCGGGGTGCTGGTGCAGCCCGAAAAGAACGGCGACGTAACGGTAACCGGCAACCCTGCTTACCCGGTCAATAAAGGTGCGCTGTGCAGCAAGGGCCTGAACCTGCAATACACCGTCAACGACCGCTCGGACCGCCTGCTGCACCCGCAGATGCGCTACGGCAAAAACCACCCCTTGCAGCGCGTGAGCTGGGACGAGGCCCTGGCGCGCACGGCGGCGGTGTTCAAGACGTTCATCGACCAATACGGGCCCGATTCGGTGGCGTTTTACGCCTCGGGCCAGTGCCTTACCGAGGAGTATTACGTGCTCAATAAGCTCATGAAGGGCTTTATTGGCAGCAATAACCTCGATACCAACTCGCGCCTGTGCATGAGCAGCGCCGTGGTGGGCTACAAAATGGCGCTGGGCGAAGACAGCGTGCCCGTGTGCTACGACGACCTTGAGCTGGCCGACTGCCTGCTGGTGGCCGGCGCCAACCCCGCCTGGTGCCACCCCATTTTGTGGCGCCGCGTGGAGGCCCACAAGGCCGCAAACCCGGCCACCAAAATCATCGTTATCGACCCGCGCGCCACCGACTCTACGGCGCTGGCCGACGTGCATTTGCAGCTCATCCCCGGCACCGACGTGGTGCTGCTGCAAGCCCTGGCCAGGGTGCTCATTGAAAACGGCGATATCGACCTGGCGTTTATCGGGCAGCACGCCGAGGGCTTCGAAGCTTACCGCGACATCGTGCTGGCGCGCCCGCTGGCCGAGTCGGCCCAGCTGTGCGGCGTGCCGGAGGCAACTATCCACTTGGCTGCCAGCTACCTCGGCGGTGCCAAAGCCTTCCTCTCGATGTGGACGATGGGGCTGAACCAGAGCGCCGTGGGCGTTGATAAAAACCTGGCGCTGTTAAATCTGCACCTCATCACGGGCCAGATTGGGCGGCCCGGCGCGGGGCCGCTCTCGCTCACGGGCCAGCCCAATGCCATGGGCGGGCGCGAGGTGGGCGGCCTCAGCAACCTGCTGCCCGCGCACCGCAACCTGGCTAGCCCCGCCCACCGCGCCGAGGTGCAGCAGTTCTGGGGCAGCGGGCCGCTGGCCGCCACGCCCGGCTACACGGCCACCGAAATGTTTGAGGCCCTGGCCGATGGCCGCCTCAAAGCCATCTGGATACTCTGCACCAACCCGCTCACCAGCCTGCCCAATGCGCGCCAGGCCGAAGCGGCCCTGGCCAAGGCCAAATTCGTGGTGGTACAGGAAATCAGCAACCAGCCCGAAACGCTGGCTTATGCCGACGTTATCCTGCCCGCCGCCGCCTGGGCCGAAAAGGAAGGCACCATGACCAACTCGGAGCGCCGCATCAGCCACCTGGCCAAGGTGGTAGCCGCGCCCGGCGAGGCCTTGCCCGATGCCGAAATTATCTGCCGCTTTGCGCGGGCCATGGGCTTTAGCGGCTTCGACTACCCTAGCCCGGCGGCTATCTATGAGGAACATGCGCGCCTCACGGCCGGCACCACGCTCGATATTTCGGGGCTGACTTACCGCATTTTGCAGGAGCGCGGCTCGGTGCAGTGGCCCTACCGGGCCAGCCAGCCCGTGCCCGATACGGCCCGATTGTTTACCGACCGGCAGTTTTATACGCCCTCGCGCCGGGCCGTCATTCACCCGGTGCAGGCCGCGTTTCGCAGCGAAGCGCCCGACGAGGATTTTCCCTTCATCCTCACTACCGGCCGCATCCGCGACCAGTGGCACACGATGACCAAAACGGGCAAAGTCAGCAAGCTCAACCAGCACAGCCCGCAGGCTTTTGTAGAGCTGCACCCGCACGATGCGGCGGCGCTGGGCGTGGCCGAGGGCGACCTGGTAACGGTGCAGTCGCGCCGGGGCGAGGTGCGCGTGGCGGCGCGGCTCTCGGCAGGCATCCGGCCGGGCATGGTGTTTCTGCCCATGCACTGGGGCAAGCAGCTAGGCTCCGATTTGAACCGGGCTAACAACGTGACCGCCGGCGCGCTCGACCCCGTTTCCAAGGAGCCCGATTTTAAGTTTTGCGCCGTGCAGGTGGCCAAGTATGCCAAGCCCCGGCAGCGCATAGTTATCGTTGGGGCGGGCGCGGGGGCGCACGGCTTCGTGCGCTCGTATCGCGAAGTCAATCAAGACGATACCATCACCATTTTCAGCAAGGAAGACCAGCCGTTTTACAACCGCGTGATGCTGCCCGACTACATCAGCGGCCACCAAAGCTGGGCGCAGCTGATTAAAATGCAGGACCACGAGGAGCCGGCCCACGCCATAGCCCTGCGGCGCGGCGTGCACGTGACGGAGGTCAACCGCGCCGAGAAATACGTGGTTGACTCGCTGGGCCAGCGCACTGCCTACGACGTGCTTATCCTGGCCACCGGCAGCCGGGCGGCGGTGCCGCGCGGCGTGCCCACGCTGCCCGGCATCTTCACCATGCGCAGCCGCGCCGATGCCGACAGCTTCAGGCAGCACCTGCCCGGGCAGGCGCACGTGGTGATAGTGGGCGGCGGCCTGCTAGGCCTCGAAATGGCCGCTTCGTTGCGCGAGGCCGGCACGCGGGTCACCATTATCCAGCGCATTTCGCGCTTTCTCGACCGGCAGCTCGATGCGCTGGGCAGCCAGCTTTTGCAGGAAGAAATGGTGGACCAGGGCTGCGACCTTTACTTCAACGACGAGGTGGAGCTGTACTACGGCCGCGCCCGCCTCACTGGCGTGGGCCTCAAAAGCGGCCGCCGCCTCGCCTGCGACGCCCTTATTCTGGCCATCGGCACCGTGCCTAATAGCGAGCTGGCCCGCGAAAGCGGGCTAGCCTGCCAGCGTGGCGTAGTGGTGAATGCCCACCTGCAAACCAGCGACCCGAGCGTGTTTGCGCTGGGCGAAATTGCCGAGTTTAGGGGCGTGCTCTACGGCATCACGGCGGCCGCCGAGCAGCAGGCGGCCGTGCTGGCGCGCTACCTCAGCGGCGACGTGGCGAGCCAGTACCGCGGCAGCACGTTTATGAACATCATCAAGATTCACGGCTTCGACCTGTGCAGCATCGGCCTGCCCGAATGCCCTAACAGCACTGATTACGAAGAAATTGTCTTTATCGACAAGGCCAAGCGCTACTACAAGAAATGCATTATCCATCAGGACCGCCTGGTGGGCGCCATCCTCATCGGCGATAAAAACGAGTTTCAGGAATACCGCGACCTCATTGCCAACCGCACCGAGCTGAGCGAGAAGCGCCTCCAGCTGCTACGCAGCGGCGGGCCAGCCACGCCCGTGCTCGGCAAGCTGGTGTGCAGCTGCAACGGCGTGGGCGCCGACAACCTGCGCCAGGCCATTGCCGGCGGTTGCAACTCGCTCAAGGAGCTGTGCGCCAGCACCGGCGCGGGCACCGGCTGCGGCTCGTGCCGCCCCGAGGTGCAGCGCCTGCTGGAAGAAAGCTTGGTAACGGTGAGCTAGCCCTGCGCCAAAAATCGTTTACTTCATGTCCAACACCCACCTTGTCAAGATAAACCTGCCCGGCGGCATTGTGTCGGCCGGCGATTTGCTCACCATCCTGGAAGCGGCCGAGCGCGCGCAGGTCGAGCAGGTGCAGTTCGGCAACCGCCAGCAGCTCTTTTTTGAGGTGGGCGCTGAGTACCGGCGCGGGCTGCTGCACACGCTGGGCCAGGCGGGCCTTGCGTGCGAGGTCGATGCCGATAAGTACCCCAATATCAGCAGCTCCTACGTGGTGGAAGAGGTGTTTCACAATACGGCCTGGCTGCGCGAGGGCGTGTACCGCGACATTCTGGACCTCTTCGACTACCAGCCGCAGCTGAAAATCAACCTCATCGACCGGCACCAGACGTTCATTCCGTTCTTCACCGGCAACCTCAACTTCATCACCTCCGACGTTCCCAATTATTGGTACCTCTCCCTGCGCTTCCCCCAAACCAACGCCGTGTATTGCTGGCCCAGCCTCGTGTACTCGGAGGATATTCCGGGCCTGAGCCGGGCCGTGGAATGGGCCATTTTTGCGAATAAGGATAAATTTTATGACCAGCCGGCGGCCGATGGCGCGCTGCTGCACCGCCTCGTGAGCGCCAGCCAACGCTTTAGCACGCAGCCCCTTCCCGCGCCGCTCAGCCTGCCCGATTTTACGCTGCCTTACTACGAAGGCTTCAACCGCTACGGCAGCAAGCTGTGGCTGGGCATCTACCGGCGCGATGAGCAGTTTTCGGTAGCTTTTCTCAAAGACGTGTGCCAGGTGTGCCTGCACACGCGCCTCGGCCAGCTCTGCACCACGCCCTGGAAGTCGCTCATCATCAAGGGCATTGCCCTAGCCGACCGCCCGCCCTGGGATGCTGTGCTGCGCCGCCACCGCATCAACGTGCGCCACGCCGCCAACGAACTCAATTGGCAGGTTGAAGACCACTGCGCCCACGGCCTGGCCCTCAAGCACGAGCTGGTGCGCTATTTCAACGAGGAAGATGTGCGCACGTTTCAGCTCTGCTTCGCCATCAAAACGCAGCCCAAAACCGGCCTCTTCGGCTCCATCGTAGTGCGCCGCCATTTCGACAGCCTCACCCAAACCGGCCTGCACGCCGAGCAGTACGAAATCCTGCACACCCGCGATTTCAACCCTAACAGCAAGGATTTCCTCAGCTTCCGCAAAAAAGTGAGTCGCGAAAACCTACCCTGGTACCTCACCCAGCTCTGCGACCAGTTTTACGAGCAGCAGGCCGCCGCCAGCCTGCCCGCCGCCCCGCCCAGCGACGTGGCTAGCCCCACTCCTACCGCCCTGCCCGAACCGCCGGCCCTGCACCAGTGCCGCCGCTGCTTCACCGTTTACGATACTGCGTATGGTGATGCTGCCCAAGCTATTGCGCCCGGCACGCTGTTCGCGGCGCTAGCCAGTTATCATTGTCCGACCTGCGAGGCACCAGCCGATTTCTTTGTAGCGGTGCGCGCTCCGCATTTTCAACTCAGCGCGTTTCCTCTTGACTAGGGAATAAAGGAAAGAACGTCATGCTGAGCGCAGCGAAGCATCTCGCTCGCATTACTAGGGTAGGTAATTCAAACACACAAGCGAGATGCTTCGCTGCGCTCTGCATGACGTTCTTTGGTGAAGTATTACTTCCCGCCTCAAGATGCCCGACCAGAACCCCCTTTTCCCCGCCTTTCTCAAGCTCGAAAACCTACGCGTGCTGCTCGTGGGCGGCGGCAACGTGGGGCTCGAAAAACTCACCGCCATCCTGCGCAGCAGCCCCCAAACGGCCGTTACGGTAGTCAGCTTTTCGTTCCTGCCCGAGCTGCGGGCCCTAGCCGCCAGCCACTCCCGCCTCCGGCTCATCGAGCGCGGCTGGCTCGAAACTGACCTCGACGCCGCCGATATCGTCTTTGCCGCCACCGACGACCCGGCCCTGCACCGCCGCATCAAGGCCGCCGCCCGCGCCCGGCGCCTGCTCGTGAACGTGGCCGACACGCCCGACCTCTGCGACTTCTACCTTTCCTCAGTGGTGCAGAAGGGCCAGCTCAAAGTCGCCATCTCCACCAACGGCAAGTCGCCCACCGTGGCCAAGCGCGTGCGCGCCGTGCTCGAAGAAGCCCTGCCCGATGAGTTGGATGCGGTGTTGCAGCAAATGACCGTTATCCGGGGGCGGCTGGCCGGCGACTTTGCCGCCAAGGTCAAGGCCCTCAACGCCGTTACGGCCGGGCTAGCCGGCGGCCGGGCGTATGAGGCGCCGGCTACCCGGCGCTGGCGGTGGGTGGCCCTGGGGGCCCTGCTGGCTACGGGCACCCTGCTGGCAAGGCAATGGGAGCCCGCAAAAAAGCCCCAAGCATAGCCTGTGCTACCCCCTTGCCCTGCCGAGCTAACTTCGCCAGGCCCTGGCGGACTTTGCCAGCTCGCCAGGGCCTGGCGAAGAGCTATTGCCTGAACCAACGTTGCAGACGTTGGCTAAACTCGTTGCTTCCCCAGTTATTTACCTGAAACCTACTGAGTTGGTGCATATCTGACCGGGCCGTTACCACGCTGCCGCTGGTAGTGAATGCCGCCTCAAACCCCAGCTCCGCCGCCAAGGCGCTGGTTTCAGCGGCATAGTCGCCGTATGGATAGGCTAATAAGGGCAGCGGCCTGGCTAGCTGGCTGAGCGCCTGCCGGTTATGCAGCAGCTCATTTCTTTGCACAGCCAGCGGCTGGCTGCTCAGGGCCGGATGCGTAACCGTGTGAGCGCCAATACTGAGCAGCGGCGTGCGGCCCAGGTCGCTCACTTGCGCTGCCGACATCATCTGGTAGGCCGGGCGGGCAGTGGCCGGCCGGCCGGCCCAGATATTAAGCTGCCGCAGCAGGTGCTGCTGCCGGGCGTCGGGCAGCACTTTCAGCCGGCGCCATATTTCGTAAAACAAGGCAGCGCGCCGCGAAGGCGGCGCGCCCGTACCCACTCGCCACTGGCGGTGGCGCTGCCGCAAGCTGCTGGCAAGGTGTGCTTCCTCCTGCAAGTCGCCTGCCACCTGCTGCCCGTCGATGCTTACCGCTAACTGCCTGGGCAGGTGCTCCTGTAGCAAAAAAATAGCCTCCAGCTCATCCCACCAAAACTCCCGGGCCTGCCCCAGATGGCCAGTCGGAATGAAGAAGGTAGCCGGCAGCTGGTAGCGCTCCAGCAAGGGCTTGGCTACCCGATAGTTATCGCAATACCCATCGTCAAACGTGACGACGATGCTGCGCCGCTTCAGGTTTTTTTGCGCCAGCTGCGCCACCAGGTGCCCGGCCGGAATAACGAGGCCGGTTTGCCGTAGCACCCGTAGCTGCTGCTCAAAGTTGGCTGGGCTCACGGCCAGGTCCCACACATCCGTTTCCGGCTCAGCCACCCGATGATACATCAGTACCAGCGCCCGGGCCTCCGTGTAGGTACGCAGGCGCCGCAGAGCCGCCCTAAGCATTCGCGCGGGGCTTCACGGCCTTAATCGTATTAATTACCTGAAACTGTGGGTCGTAGTAATCCAGCTCTTCCTGCTTTACTTCGGAAAGCCCCATGCCGTAGAGAAAGGCAGTTGCCGCCCATACGTTGCCAAAGGAACCAACGGTAATTTCTGCATCGGCAAAAAACTCCCCCATAAGCCGCTTAAGCACTTTATCCGTAAACGACCAATACCAGGTAGCGCCCCATTCGTCGCGGTCAATGGGCGTCAGGCCCGGGGCAGTAAGCAGCAAAGTGCCGTCGGGCTTCAAAATCCGGTAGCACGTAGCCAGGGCCCCGCGAAAATCATAAATGAGGTGCAAGGTTTGAGTAAGGATAATGCAGTCAAACGCACCATCGGGCAGCTGCGGGGCGGCGCTCAAATCTCCCACAAACGTGGCCCGCGGATTTGTGTCATCGATGTGCAGAATATCGCTGGTGTACCCTCCGGCAGCCCCGTACTGCGTAGTATAGGCATTGTCCCCTATTTCCAGCACCCGCCCCCGAATGCTAGGCGCCTCACGAGCCAAAAAGCGCTCGATATAGTAGCGGTCTACCGGGCCGCCCCGGCTATAGCCAAAATCCCGGCTGAAAGGCTGGAGGCGACGAAAATCTCCTCCCTCCACCTCCCCAACTGGTGGCACCCAATACGTGTGGGGGCTGAGGCGCCGTAAGCTACGGACTGCCGCCGTCGGCAGCATTTTTTTCAGGGTTGCTTTTACGGCAGCTTTCATAATACCTGTATTATAGCCAATGCCAGCCCGGGGTGAGTACTTCGCAAAGAACAACATGGCGGGCCAATAAGCCATTGACCTGCTTGCTGCTAGGGCCGCCCGCAGCTCAGCGCTGTAATAGGCCTTCCAAAAGTGCACGCCGTTGTAGTAGGCCTCCTTTTCTGCTGGGTTTCGCAGTGCTGCTCGCTGGCGGCCCAGCACCTGCAATGCCCCGCCTAGCATAGCAGGGATGGCAGCCGACATGCCCGCCGTATGAATACGGTAAGCGGCCAGCGGCTGCTTATGCTGCCCAACCGGATGATGATACGCGATTCTTAAGTATAAATCATAATCTTCGCAAGTATGCAAAGATGTATCGAAGGCGAAATCAGTCATTACCCACCTCCGAAACATTACCGTTGCAATCATTGCAATGAAATTGCCTTTAGCGAGTAAATCCAAATAAGGCTTGTCGGAAGGCGGCGGCAACATAGTTACCTGTTTGCCATTTTCCCGCGCAGCCACATACGCACCATAGCAGAAAGCCCATTCGGGGTGCTGTTGTAGAAGCGCCGCATTAATTGCCAATGCTTCCGGAAGAAGCCAATCATCAGCATCCAAAAAAACCAGATATTCACCAGTGCTTTGGGCAATGCCCCTATTGCGAGCAGCCGAAAGCCCTTGGTTTTTTTGATATACATACCTGACTTGCGGATAACGCCTTGCTATTTCTTGAGTGTTATCAGTTGAGCCATCGTCTACAACTACTATTTCAATTGCCTGATACGTTTGCTGCAATACGCTGTCAATAGCTTGGGCCAGAAAATGCCCATAATTAAAGCAGGGTATAACAACTGCCACTACCGGCATTTCAGGGGCAAAAGACATAGCAAATTTTACTCAAAAGATAAATAGGTCACTACAGCCAGATTTGGTAAAATAACCATTCAGTTAAAAAAATCGCTAATTTATTCTGCTTTAAAGGTGAGCCATATTTAATTCACCTACACAGTTTATTTGCTCGCTCAAAATTTAATTCATGAAGCAGCCAGGTATTTTTGCTATACTAATTACTCAGCCATAAATAAAATTCTTATTCATGGCTGAGTAAAAAAGTTCTTCTCAAGCGCACCAGGGCTGTTTTAATTTTTTCATAGCGCCCAAAACCCCGTAGGAGAAATTTAGCAAGCTCCTTGTAAACTCTTATATCATTGCTCATGAGCAGCGCGCCCTTTGCTTGAATTATGGCTGCGCTACGATTGGTGCGATATAGGGAGCCCGCCAGCGCCACACAATACAGAGCGTATTCCAACCTGGATTCCCGCTTTACTTCTACGCGTTTTTCTGCGGGTAAATACGACTGCATTATATCAATTATTTTAATAACGTCGTATATATTACGCCCGGTTAGAATAGATTGTTTTGTAATACTGTTTTCCGTATAGTATCTGTATTTTGCGAAGTAGCGTGGCGAATAAGCAATCGGGAAATGCGCCGAAATTCTGGTCCACATTTCCCTATCCTCGCCATAGTGAACTGCGTAAAACCCACCAAGTTGTTCATAAACACTACGTTTTACCACAATTGCTGGTGGCTGCACAAGCAGCTGCTTGGCATTTTGAACAAGAAAATCATCCAAAATACATGTGTCGGCACTAAGTTTCTTGTGCAAATACATAAGCTTGCCGTCGCTTTGCACATGAGCTATATTCGTAAAGGCGGCTCCCGCTTCGGGAAATTTATTGAAAAGCTGGTTTATCTCGGCATAAAAGCCGGGCATTATCTGGTCATCCCCGTGCAGCAAATGCACTAAATGCCCAACTGAGCGATTCAGGCAGGTTTCAAAATTGCGCAGGCTACCCTGGTTTTCAGACTGGCGGTAGTACTCTATTCTGTCTCCTGCTATTTCCCTTACTAATGCCTCAATATCACCGTCCGTGCTACAGTCGTCGATAACCGCAATCTGCATTTGCTCAGGACCAGCATCCTGCTTCAAAACGCATTCCAACGTTTCCCGCAAATAATTTATGCAATTATATACCGGAATCATAACTGACCATAGAGGTCGGCTAATATTTTTCGGAACAGTATTAATTACAGGTGGCGTGCTAGGGATTCGCTCACGTGGAGCCTCGAAATCTTTATGATTCGGCTCCGTAGCAGTCGAACAGTCAGTAGTTTGTATCATATAAGTATAGTATTTTATTTACTCAGAGCAGAAACTCCCATTAGCGGGAAATGAGAATTTTACGGGAAATGTAAGCACTTAAAAGTGAAATTTGAAGTCAGGCAGCAAAGTATCCGAATTGCCGCTAAATAAAATTTCTCCTAAACACTCATTAATTAATTTTTATAAATATTTACAATTATAATAATTAAAATTTTAAAGCAATTGCGCTTATCTCAACACTTGCCAGCAACACGCTCCTGTTTGCGAATGCCGAATCAGGGCGGGTGCTGTTTCGTTGAAACATGCTGAGCAATAGTTTTTCTGCCTGATACTCCGTACCTTTGCGGCCCTGTCAAGGCGGCAGGTCGGGGGCTAGGGCCTTCGGAACCAACCCAAAATGCGCTCCGCCCTGGGTTCCGGCGGTGGCGTTCAGTAGTTTAGGAACCCGCACTACATGGCAGAATTGGTTGACGATTTCGACTGGGACAATGTCGGAGCCAGCGGCTTTGGCGGTAACTACAACGCCGAGCAGCGCGCCGAGCTGGAAAAGCTTTACGGCGACACCCTCACCACCGTACAGGAGGAAGAGGTAATTAAAGGCACCGTGGTGGGCATCACCGACCGCGATGTTATCCTGAACATCGGCTTCAAATCGGATGGCCTCGTGCCACTGAGCGAATTCCGTGACCTGCCCGACCTGAAGGTTGGTGACGAGGTTGACGTATTCATCGAAGACCAGGAGGATGCCAACGGCCAGCTCATCCTGAGCCGTAAGAAAGCTAAAATCAAGCAGGCCTGGAACGCTATTTACGCGGCTCTGGAGAATGATACCGTGCTGGAAGGCGTGGTGAAGCGCCGCACCAAAGGCGGCCTCATCATGGAGATGGATGGCGTAGAGGCCTTCCTCCCCGGCTCGCAGATTGACGTGAAGCCCATCCGCGACTTTGACATTTATGTTGGTCGCCGCATGGAAGTGAAAGTGGTGAAAATCAATGCCGCTTTCGACAACGTGGTTGTTTCGCACAAAGTCCTCATCGAGAAGGACCTCGAGCAGCAGCGCGAAGCCATCCTGAACAACCTCGAAAAAGGTCAGATTCTGGAAGGCAACATCAAGAACATGACCAACTTCGGCGTGTTCATCGACCTCGGCGGTGTCGATGGTCTGCTGCATATCACGGATATTTCGTGGGGCCGCATCGCTCACCCGAGCGAAGCACTGCAGCTCGACCAGAAACTCAACGTGGTGGTGCTGGACTTCGACGAAGCCAAGAAGCGTATTTCGCTGGGCTTGAAGCAGCTGACGCCTCACCCATGGGATTCGCTGCCGGCCGACCTCGGCCCCGGCTCGCGCGTACAGGGCCGCATCGTGAACGTAGCCGACTACGGCGCGTTTATGGAAGTGGTACCGGGCGTTGAAGGCCTCATCCACGTTTCGGAAATGAGCTGGAGCCAGCACCTGCGCAACCCGCAGGACTTCATCAAGCAGGGCGACACGGTAGAGGCAGTAGTACTGACCCTCGACCGCGAAGACCGCAAGATGAGCCTGGGCATCAAGCAACTGACCGAAGACCCGTGGACCCGCGGCGACTTCGCTGAGAAGTTTGCTGTCGGCACCAAGCACAGCGGTGCCGTGCGCAACCTGACCAACTTCGGCCTGTTCGTAGAGTTGGAAGAAGGTGTAGATGGCCTCGTGCACGTATCGGACCTGTCGTGGACCAAGAAAATTAAGCACCCCTCAGAGGTGGTTAAGGTTGGCGACAAGCTCGACGTAGTCGTGCTGGAACTGGACATGAGCGCTCGCCGCCTGGCCCTGGGCGTGAAGCAGCTGGAGGAAAACCCCTGGGATACCTTCCAGACGGTGTTCACCCCTGGCTCGGTGCACAAGGCTACCATCACCGAGAAGTCGGACCGTGGTGCAGTGCTCGAATTGCCCTACGGCATCGAGGGCTTCGCTTACCCCAAAGGCTTGGTGAAAGAAGATGGCTCGAACGCCGAAAACGGCGAGCAGCTGGACTTCCGCGTTACGGAGTTCTCGAAGGATGACCGTCGCATTGTGCTCTCGCACACCGCGGTGTACAACAAAGAGGACGAAAGCAACCGCACCACCAACTCGAAGTTTGCCAAGAAGGCCCCCGCTGGCGGTGCTACCCAAGGCGAAGGCAAATTGAGCGACCTCAAGAAGCCCGCTGAGAAGAACACCCTCGGCGACCTCGACGCCCTGAGCGCGCTGCGCGACCAGCTTGCTGGCGCCGAGCGCCAGGCTGGCGAAGACAAGCTGAAGGCTCGTCAGGATGCTCCCGCCGCTGGCGCTGCTCCCGACAATGCGGAGATTGCCTAAACGCTAGACACAGGTTGAAACAAAAAGCCCCGGCCGCAAGGTCGGGGCTTTTTTGTGCGCGTTTTCAGCAAATTGTCGGGCTAGCCAGCTATTGGCACTTGCACCGGCTAGGTGGGGAAATTAAATTTGTAATCCTCTTTCTCCCACCTGTTTACTTGATGAAGAAATTATACGCTACGGGTTTATTGCTGGCCGGGCTGCTGCTTAATGGCCTAGCGGCTGGCGCCCAAACCACCGTGAAGCGTGTGGTGCTGCAAGGCTTTTGGTGGGACTACTACAACGGCAATTACCCGTTTAAGTGGGCCGACTACCTGGCCGAGCTAGCCCCCCGCCTGAAGGCCATGGGCGTGGATGCCGTCTGGATTCCGCCCACGCCCAAGAACAAGAACGCCACCAATGACGTGGGCTATTCGCCCTTCGACCAGTACGACCTCGGCGATAAGTACCAGAAAGGGTCGGCCCGCACGCGCTTTGGCTCGAAAGACGAGTTTTTGCGCATGGTGGCCGTGCTGCACGCCAATGGCATTGAGGTAATTCAGGATGTGGTGCTGAACCATACCGACGGTGCGGGCACCGTAGATGGCTCGGCGGGCCAGGACCCGGAGCCGGACTATTCGCTGAAAACGAATAGTGGCTATAAAACCTTCCGCTACAGCTCATTTGGCACGCCGGTGCCCGAGGTGGGCGACAACGGCGCGGCTTACGCGGCCCGCCAGGGCCGCTGGCCGAAAAACTACCCCAACTTCCACCCGCAACTGGGGCATAATACCAGCAGCGGCGACATGGCGGCGCCGTATTTTGGCCCCGACTTCTGCTACGGCAACGACGGGGGCAACGATGGCTACGGTCCGCTCAGCCCCAACTACTTAGCGTTGTACCCGGGGGCTTACAACCCGACCCAGAGCCAGGGCTACAGCCAGAACCAGGCCCGCAGCTGGGTGGTGTGGATGAAGAAGCAAACCGGCGTGGACGGTTTTCGCTGGGATGCGGTGAAGCACTTCAGCTACAACACACAGCAGGATTTGAGCTACAACCTCAAATACAACGCGGGCTGGGCGAGCGCGGGCGAGCGGATGTTCAACGTGGGCGAGTTTGTGGGCGGTGCGTCGGACATGGATAACTACATCACGACGATGAAGGGCCAGAACGGCGGCACCGACTTTCTGATGGGCACTTTCGACTTTAGCCTGCGTGGGGCGATTTATGGCATGGTAAGCGGCAACGGCGGTTATGACCTAGGTCAGATTCCGGGGCAGCAGCAGGGGCAGCGGGTGGCGTATTACAGCGGCTCCAACACCTACGTGCACCGCACGGCGCCTTTCGTGAATAACCACGACACTTTCCGGCCGCAGCTTGATGCCAATGGGAATTATACCGGCTGGAACAGCGGCGACGAGCTAGCGGCGCACATCGACCCGTTTGACGCGCGCCTGTCGGCGGCCTACGCCATTGCGTTTGCCGTGGATGGCAACCCGCACATCTACTTCGAGGACCTGTTTAACATTGGCGGCACGAGCAAGCGCTACTCGCACGTGCCGACCTCTACCACCGACCTCCCCACGCGCGACGACCTGGTGAACCTGCTCTGGTGCCATCAGCACCTCAATTTCAAGGATGGGGCTTATAAAGTGCCTTATACCTCGCCCGACCACCTCGTGATTGAGCGCAGCACCAAGGCGCTTATCGGCATCAACGACAGCTACGATACCTGGCAAAACAACACCGTGCGCACCGATTTTGCGGTGGGCACGCGACTGACGGACTACTCGGGCGCCAATGGCTCGGACGTGAAAACGGTGTTTCGGGGCAACGATGGCAATGCCTACGTGAACGTGAACACGCCGCCCTGCAACGGCACGGCCGCCTACGGCCGGCGTGGCTACTCGGTATGGGCCCCAGAGGGCCAGGGCAGTAGTACCTACGCGCCGGCCCGCGCCGCTACCACGAGCCAGGAATGGGAGATGGCCGACGACCTCGGCGACCGCAACTGCCAGAGCCTGGGCCAGGGCGGCCGCCTGCCCGACTATTCAACCAACCGCCGCCTGGTGGGCAAAATCTACGTACAGGCCGGCCAGCCCGTCACCTACGAGCTTTACCCGGAGGCTAGTGGCAATGCCAACAGCATCAGCGTGGGCCTGTATGACCTGCGCGGCAACCGCCTGAGCGCGGCCAGCGGCACGGCTTCGGCCATCGGCACTTACACGCCCGCCAACACCGGCTGGCTAGCCCTCAAAGCGCAGAATACCAGCGCCACCTATACCGGCCAGCGTTGCTTCGTGAAGGCTACTTACACCGCCCCCGCCGCCGTAGATACGCGCAGCGCTACGGCGCCGCTCAACACCGTGGCCATTTGGACCGGCAACGACGACAGCCCCGACCCTAGCGACTGCCGCAACTGGGAAAACGGCGTGACGCCCACTGCCACCACCGACGTGCTCGTGCCCGCCGGCGCGGCCCTCATGCCCAGCCTGGGTAGCGGTGTGCTGGCCGCCCACGACCTCACTATCGAGGCCGGTGCCAGCGTGACGCTAGCCCCTGGCACCAGCCTGCGCGTGGCCGGCAACTTCAACAACCAGGGCACGCTTAGCGGCGCTGGCCAGGTATTGTTTAATGGCAGCGGCGCGCAATCGCTCATCGGCAATACGGCTTTTTACAGCCTGCGCATTGCCAATGCGGCCGATGTGACGCTGCTCAGCCCCATTGCGGTGAGCGATACGCTGGCCCTGACTACCGGCCACTTGGTGGTAGATAACCAGGCGCTGACGCTGGGAGCCGGGGCCACCATCGCCGGGGCCGATGCCAGCCGCTACCTCATCACCCGCGACGACCCGGCCGGCCTGGGCTACGTGCGCCGGGCGGTGCCGGCCAGCGGCGTAGCGGTGAGCTTTCCGGTGGGCACCAGCAGCAGCTACGCGCCCGTATTGCTCAGCAATAAAGGGGCTGATGCCGATGTTAAGGTGCGCACCTTCAGCAGCTTGCTAGAGCATGGTACCAGCGGCGCGCCCTATGCCAACGCTAGCCGCTTCGTGAACCGGGCCTGGGAAATCTCGCCCCTCACCAGCGGCGCCGTGGTTGATGTGACGCTGCAATGGCCGGCCTCGGCCGAAAATGCCAGTTTCCAGCGGGCTAGCGCCAGCGTGTATCACAACGATAACACCAGCACCGGCACCTGGATGGCGCTGCCTAGTGCCGGCCTCACCGGCACCGACCCCTACCAGGTGACGGCCACCAGCGTGAGCAGCTTCTCCACGTTTGCCGTGGGTTCGGCTAGCCCGCTGCCCGTCACGCTAGTGCGCTTCGGCGCGCAGCGCACGGCGGCAGCGGCCGTAGCTGTGGACTGGGCCACGGCATCGGAGGTCAATTGCGCGCAGTTTGAAGTGGAGCGCTCAGTTGATGGCCGGCAATTTCAGCGCGTGGGCGCGCTGGCCTGCGCGGGTGGCCCGGGCCTGGCTCACAGCTACGCTTTCCGCGATGAGGCGGCCGCCGGTGCCTTCTACTACCGCCTGCGGCAGGTCGATACCGATGGCCGAAGCCAGTACAGCACCGTGGTGTACGTCAGCCAGTCGGCCGATACGGCGCTAGGCCTCAACGTGTTCCCCAACCCCACTACGGGCACAGTTACGCTGAGCGGATTACCCACGAACGTACCCGTTGCCCTGGGCCTCACCAACGCGATAGGCCAGCCCCTACTGGCAACCGGCGCCGGCTCGCTACCCACCGCTACCAACGCCTTGAACGCTGCGCTACGCGCCTGTGCCCCCGGCGTATACGTACTCACGGCCGAGGTAAACGGCCAGCGCCAGCACCTGAAAATCGTGAAACAATAGCCAGCCGGCGCAGAAAACTGCCGCTGGCCTTGGTCAAATCGCCGCCGCTCCGTACCTTTGCCCGCCCAAGCCGGTAACGTGACCGAGCGGCTAGGTAGAGGTCTGCAAAACCTCCTACGGCGGTTCGAATCCGCCCGTTACCTCAAAAGCCCCCATTGCTTCTCCTGAAGCGGTGGGGGCTTTTTCGTGCCTTACCTGCCCAACGCGGGCCTATTAAGCGGCGTACTGCCTACCTTGCCGTACTGCTGGCCGGGCCGGCCCTTTATCCTTGTTTTGGCTATATGAAGATTATTGACCTCCGCACCATGCGCGGGCCGAGCTACTGGTCGGTGAAGCACTACCGCCTGATTGTATGCAAAGTTGATTTACAGGAGTTTGCCGGCGAGTGGAGCAACACCCTCGACGGGTTTGCCGAGCGCCTCACGGCCCTGCTGCCCGGCATTGGCCAGCCCCACGAGCCGGGCCGCCATTCGAGCAAGCAGCTCGCCAAGCACCCGCCCCTCACGCAGGAGCAGCTGGCCGACGGCGAGCCGCTAGGGCACGTCATTCAGCACGTGGCGCTGGAGCTGCAGCGCCAGGCCGGCATGCCCGTTTTCTGGGGCAAAAGCTACCCCGCCCGCGAGGAAGGTGTTGAATACGTGGTGTTTGCCTACCAGGAAGAGCGCGCCGGCCGCTACGCCGCCGAGGCCGCCGTGGACTTGGTAGAGGCGCTGTGCAAGGGCGAGAGCTTCAACCTCAAGCCCATAATCGATGAGCTGCACGACATCCGGGAGGAGGAGTTTTTCGGGCCCAGCACCTGGAGCATTGTGGCCGAGGCCGCCTCGCGCAACATCCCGTACATTCAGCTGAAAAACAGCTCGATAATTCAGCTTGGCTACGGCGTAAACCAGCGCCGCATCTGGGCCACCACCACCAACCTCACCTCGCACGCGGGCGTGGAAGTGGCCGGCAATAAGAACCGCACCAAGGCCATGCTGGCCGATGGCGGCGTGCCGGTGCCGCGCGGCACCACCGTGTATTCGGAAGATGGCCTGCGCGACGCTATTGAGGAGCTAGGCTTTCCCATCGTGACCAAGCCGCTCGACGGCAACCACGGCAAGGGCGCCACCATCCGCATCACCAATTGGGAGGACGCCGTGGAGGGCCTCAAGGCGGCCAAGGAGTACTCGCGGGCCGTGATTGTGGAGCAGTTCGTGCAGGGCGACGATTACCGCCTGCTGGTGGTGAACGGCAAGCTCATTGCCGCCGCAAAGCGTACGCCCGCCGCCGTGAAAGGCGATGGCCAGCATACTATCCAACAGCTAATTGACGAAGTTAATACCGACCCGCGCCGGGGCGTGGGCCACGAGAAAGTACTTACCTCCATCAAGGCCGACCAGCACACACTGGACATTCTGAAGGGCCGCGACCTGACGCTGGACTCGGTGCTGCCAGTTGGCGAAACGCTGTACCTCAAGAGCACCGCCAACATCAGCACCGGCGGCACGGCCACCGACGTAACCGACCTCATTCATCCCTACAACCTGCTGCTGGCCGAGCGCGTGGCGGGCATCGTGGGCCTCGACATCTGCGGCATCGACCTGCTAACCAGCGACATTGCCATTCCGCTGAATGAAACGCGCGGCGCGGTGATTGAGGTAAACGCGGCGCCGGGCTTCCGCATGCACATTGCCCCCACCGACGGCCTGCCGCGCAACGTGGCGGCGCCGGTGATTGACATGCTATTTCCGGCCGGCTCCACGGCGCGGATTCCGATTATCGCCGTCACGGGCACCAATGGCAAGACGACCACCACGCGCCTCATCGCGCATTTGGTGAGCAGCATTGGCTATAAGGTCGGCTTTACGACTACGGATGGCATTTATATCCAAGGCGTTCAGCTACAGAAAGGCGACTGCACCGGCGGCCAAAGCGCCGAGTTTGTGCTGCGCGACCCTACGGTGAACTACGCGGTGCTGGAAACGGCGCGGGGCGGTATGCTGCGCTCGGGCCTGGGCTTTCATACCTGCGACATTGCGGTGGTGACCAACGTGGCGGCCGACCACCTGGGTATGCGCGACATCCATACCGTGGAGGAAATGGCGGCCGTGAAGGGCGTGCTGCCCCGCACGGTGCAAAAGTCGGGCTGGGCCGTGCTCAACGCCGACGACGACCTGGTGTACGAGATGGGTCGCAACCTCGACTGCAAGGTGGCCTATTTCTCAATGAATGAGCAGAATCCGCGCATTCAGGAGCACGTGGAGGCCGGCGGCGTGGCGGCCGTGTACGAGGAAGGCTACCTTACGATTTACAAAAACTCGTACAAGCTGCGCATCGACCGGGCGGCCGAGTTTCCGGTTACGTTTGGCGGGCGGGCCACGTTCAACATCGAAAACTCGCTGGCCGCCGCCCTGGCCGGCTACCTGGCGGGCTTCGACAAGGACACGATTAAGACGGCGTTCCGCACCTTCGTGCCCTCGGCCACCAAAACGCCGGGCCGCATGAACGTGTACAAATTCCCGCGCTTCGAGGTGATTGTGGACTATGCGCACAACACGGCGGGCATCGGCAAATTTGCCGACTTCATGAACGCCACGCCGGCCACCCGCAAAATAGGCGTGGTGAGTGGCCTGGGCGACCGCCGCGACGAGGATACGCTAGGCTTCTCGCGCATTGCAGGGCGCATTTTTGATGAGGTAGTGCTGCGGCAGGACCGTGATTTGCGCGGCAAGTCGGCCGAGTTTCTGCAAGAGATAATGACGCGCGGCCTGCGCCTGGATAAGCCCGAGCTGCCCGTGACCTACATCGAGCACGAGATGGATGCCATCGACCACGTGCTGGCCACGGCGCCCGACGGCGCGGTGGTGGTGCTGCTGACGGAAAACATCAGTGGCACGCTCAAAAAGCTCGATGAGTATGAGGCCAGCCTGAAAAACGCATTATAAAGCAGGCACCAAAAACGGTTGTCATGCTGACGAAGGAAGCATCTTGCCAGGGGCGCGTAACCCCGTCTGTCGAGATGCCTCTTTCGTCAGCATGACAACCGTTTTTCAACTTAACTTACCTTTAGTAAACCACTACCCCACCCTTTTTTTCTGATGAAATACTTTGCGCACGCGGCCCTAGCGGCGGCGGCTCTGTGGCTGGCGGGCTGCCAGTCGGGCACTACTTCCGACAAAGCCGGCGCCGAAACTACCGCTAGCCCCGGCGGCGACAAGGACCTTAACACCTTGTTTGACAGCTACTGGGGGAAAAACTCGCAGCTGTTTCCGCTCGATGCCACGGCCTACGGCGATAACCGCTACAACGACCAGCTGCCGAATAACCAGACCCGCGCCTTCCGCGACACGCTGCGCAATTTCTACCAGGGCTACCTCACGCGGCTCCAGAAATTTGACCGCAATAAGCTGGATACCAACGATAAGCTGAGCTACGACATCTTCGCTTATACCATGAACCAGGGGCTAGCCGAAGCGAAGCTCAACACCTGGATGCTGCCGGCCAACCAGTTTTATGGCCTGCCCATTACGCTGGGGCAGTACGGCTCGGGGCAGGGCATTCAGCCTTTTAAAACGGTACAGGACTACGACAACTGGCTGGGCCGGGTGCACGGCTTCACGGCCTGGACCGACTCGGCCATCGCTAACTTCCGCACCGGCATGAAAGCGGGCGTGGTGCTGCCGCGCGCCCTGGTGGTGCGCATGATTCCGCAGCTGTCGGCCAAGGATATTGTGGTGACGGACCCCACTAAGAGCCTGTACTACGGGCCGATAGCAAATTTCCCGAAGAGCTTTTCGGAGGCTGACAAAACCCGCCTGACGGCCGCTTATAAGCAGGCTATTCTTACCGAACTGGTGCCCGCGTATAAAAAGCTGGGCACTTTTATGCAGACGGAGTACCTGCCCAAGGCGCGCGCCACGAGCGGCATCGACGCGGTGCCGGGCGGCAAGGACATCTACGCCTACGACGTGAAATACATGACCACCACCGACAAAACGCCGGCCGAAATCTACCGGATTGGCTTGTCGGAAGTGGCCCGTATTCGGGCGCAGATGGAGCAGATTAAGACCGAGGTCGGCTTCAAGGGCGACCTGAAGGCATTTTTTGAGTACCTGAATACCGACCCCAAGTTCCGGCCCTTCAAAACGCCGCAGCAGGTGCTAGCCGCGTTTGAGGACATTCACCAGCGGATAATGCCCAACCTGAAAACGATGTTCGGACGCACGCCCAAAACGCCGTTTGAGATTCGCGAAACTGAGAAATTCCGCGAAGCCTCGGCCTCGGCCGAGTACAACCAGGGCTCGCCGGATGGCTCGCGGCCGGGCATTTTCTACGTGCCCATTCCCGACGCCACCAAATTCGCCACCACCTCGGGTATGGAGTCGCTGTTTTTGCACGAAGCCATCCCGGGCCACCACTACCAGATTTCGCTCACCCAGGAAAATACCAGCCTGCCTAAGTTCCGTCGCTTCGGCTTCCAGAACGCCTACGTGGAAGGCTGGGCCCTGTATTGCGAAAGCCTGGGTCCCGAGCTAGGCCTCTATAAAGACCCCTACCAGCGCATGGGCGCCATGGGCGACGAGATGCTGCGCGCCGTGCGCCTGGTGGTAGACACCGGCCTTCACTCGCGCCAGATGACCCGCGAGCAGGCCATTGCCTACCTGCTGGCTAACCTGAGCACCACGCCCGACGAAGCCACTTCGGCCATTGAGCGCTACATGGCCATTCCGGGCCAGGCGCTGGGGTATAAAATCGGGCAGCTCAAAATCCGGGAGCTGCGAGCCAAGTACGAAAAGCAGCTCGGTAGCAAGTTCAGGCTCAGCGACTTCCACGATGAGCTGCTGAAGGATGGCTCGATGCCACTGGCCGTGCTGGAACAGAAAATGGACGCCTGGGCGGCTGGGGTTAAATAAGACCCTAGCCACATACCAACCAGACGGCGGTCGTCAGGCAGAGCGCAGCGAAGCATCTCGCTCGAATCATTAGGGTTAGTAATCCAACGATTCGAGCGAGATGCTTCGCTGCGCTCTGCCTGACGACCGTTTTGGCAGTTCCCCTAGCGGATGCCGCGCACCCGCATGGGCACCGTAAACACCGCCTCCGAAGCGGTGATAAACAGCGTTTTCATGTCTTTGCCGCCAAAGCAGAGGTTGGCCGTCCAGGCGGCGGGCACGTCGAGGTGCGCCAGGCGCTGGCCGGCGGGGCTGTAGATGGTGACGCCCCGGCCGGTGAGGTACACGTTGCCTTGCTCGTCGAGGGTCATGCCGTCGGAGCCCTGCTCCACAAACAGCTGCTTATCAAGCAGCTCGCCCTTGGGCCCGAGGCGGTAGCGGAAGGTTTTATTGGCCCCGATGTCGGCCACGTACAGCAGCTTGCCATCGGGCGAGCCGATGAGGCCATTGGGCTTTTTGAGGGTGGTTTCGACGGCCACCGGCTGCCCGGCGCCGGGCGCCAGGTAGTACACGTACTCGGCAATGGGCGCCGGGCGCGTGGCGGGCCAGTAGTCGCGCTTGTAGTAGGGGTCGGTGAAAAACAGACCACCCAGCGGGCTGGCCCACACGTCGTTGGGGCCGTTGAGCTGCTGGCCGTTCACCTTGTCAATCAGCACGTTCGTCTTGCCGCCAGGGGCTATGGACCACAGCTGACCCTGGGCATCGGCGCAGGCCAGCAGGTTGCCTTTTTTGTCGAAATACAGCCCGTTGGCCCGCCCGCTCGGGCTCAGAAATACGCTAAGCTTGCCCTGGGTGTCATACTTCCAGATTTTGTCGTTGGGCTGGTCGGTGAAGAAAATATTGCCCCGCTTATCCACGGCCGGCCCTTCGGTGAAGGCAAATTGCCGGGCCACGAGTTGCGGCACCGGCGCGCCGGCAAACAGCGCCTGCCCGGCTGCTGAAAGCGGCGCAGCGGCCTCGGCAGCCGGAAGAGTTTGGGCCCGGGCGCTGGTAGCCAGCAAGGTGGCCAGCGCGCCAGCGGCAGCAACTAAAGCAAGGTTTTTCATGGATGGGTGGGGAAGAAAGCGCGGGCGCCGCGCCGGGCTTGGCTAGCCTGGTAGACGCAAGTTGGTGGCTCACCGTTGGCCAGGCTGCCTGGCTACGCGGTAGCCAATGGCAGTCAGACTCGGCCGGCGCTCTGGTTTTGCCGTTAAAGCTGGCTTATGAAACTCAATAATTTTGAGCTGGCCTTTGTGCTGGGCCGCCTGCTGCTCGGCCTCAACTTTCTGATGCACGGCCTGGTGCGCATTCCGAAGCTACCCGTATTTCGGGCGGGCATTATGAAGGAGTTTGCCACCGCGCCGCTGCCGCCCGCCCTCGTGAGCGCCTATGCCACGGCGCTGCCTTTTGTAGAAGGCAGCATTGGGCTGCTGCTGGTGCTAGGGCTGTTTACCCGGCCGGCGCTGGTGGCGGCCATGCTGGTAGTAATGAGCCTGGTGTTTGGCAGCAGCCTGCTCGAAAAATGGAGCCTGGTGGGCGACCAACTGCTGTACGGGCTGTATATCATCACGCTGGTGCTGCATTTGCAGCGCAACCGCCTGTGCCTCGACCCGCTGGCCGCGGCGGCGTAGGACACGCATAAGGGCGGCGGCTGCTACCTTGGCGGCTCGCGAGCGGCCGGGCAGCCCGGCCAGTGCCGCGCCCCAGCCAGCCCCATGCCTTTTTCCAGCCCTGCCGCGCGCTTTCCGCGCGCCGTTCCGTTTATTATTGGCAACGAGGTGGCCGAGCGCTTCAGCTACTACGGGATGCGGGCCATTTTACCCACGTTCCTGGTGGCGCAGTTTTTCAACCCCGGCCACAGCGCGGCGCTTACGGCGGGGGCCGAGGCTAGGGCCAATGACTTTGTGCATTCCTTCGCGGCGCTGGGCTACGCGCTGCCCGTGGTGGGCGCGCTGCTGGCCGACTGGGTGCTGGGCAAATACCGCGTTATCCTCTACTTATCGCTGTTTTACTGCCTGGGGCACGCCCTGCTGGCCCTGTATACCACCGACCTGGCGGGCTTTCGGGCAGGGCTGCTGGTGATTGCCATCGGCATGGGCGGCATCAAATCGAGCGTAACGGCCAACCTCGGCGACCAGTTCGACCAGACCAATGCCCACCTGCTGCCCAAGGCCTACGGGTGGTTTCAGCTGGCCATCGATGCCGGGGCGGCCGTGTCCACGGCGCTCATTGCCGAGCTGTATGCCTACGCGGGCGCGGCCTGGGCCTTCGGCGTGCCGGGCTTGCTGATGGGCACGGCGGCGCTCACCTTCTGGCTAGGGCGGCGGCACTACGTGCGGGTGCCGCCCACGGGCCTGCTGGCCGGCCTGCGCCAGGCGCTGGGCCCCGGCGAGAGCCGCGCCGCGCTGCGCCGGGTGGGCGCCATTTTCCTGTTTATTCCGGTGCTGTGGGCGCTCTACAACCAGAGCGAGTCGGAGTGGGTGCTGCAGGCAGCCCACCTCGACCGCCACCTGTGGCCCGGCGGCTACGCGCCGCTGCCCGAGCAGCTGCAAATACTTGGTATTGTGTTCGGCATCGGGCTCAACCCGCTGCTTACCTACCGCATTTATCCGGCGCTGGCGCGGCGCGGCATCCGGGCCACGCCGCGGCGGCGCATGGGCGTGGGCATGGTGCTGGTGGCGCTGGCCATGTGCATTATTGCCGGGGTGCAGCAGCGGCTCGATGCGGGGGCCAGCCCCTCGGTGTGGTGGCAGGTGCTGGCCTACTTTGTGGTGGCCGGCGGCACGCTGCTGGTGGCCGTGACGGGCCTCGAATATGCCTACACCCACGCGCCCCCGGCCCTTAAGAGCCTTACTACTTCGCTGTGGCTGCTCACCATTGCGGGGGGCAATTATTTTTTGGCCATCATGAACGCCAGCATTGCGCGGGGCGGCTTTTTTGCCCGGTTTCAGGGGGCTGGCTACTACTGGTTTTTTGTGGGACTGATGGCGGTAAATTTCGTTTTATTTGCCCTGGTGGCGGCGCGGCTGCCGCAAAAAACGTATGTGGCAGCAGTGCCCTCGCCGCCAGAGCCCCTGGCCGAGTAAGGCCCTGGTCCTACCCGTTACTCCTTAGCCGCCACCCTCAATCGCATGTCCGCCCGTCCTTACATTCTGGCCGAAACCACCTGGCAGGCCGTGAAAGACGCCGCCTTCGAAGTCGTTATCCTGCCTTGGGGCGCCACCGAGGCCCACAATTACCACCTGCCCTACGGCACCGACAACTACCAGTGCGACTACGTGGCCGCCGAGGCCGCCCGGCTCGCCTGGGCGCAGGGCGCCAAGGTGGTGGTGCTGCCCACCATCCCGTTTGGGGTGAATACCGGGCAGCTCGACATTACCCTCGATATGAACCTGAACCCCAGCACGCAGCTAGCCATCCTGCGCGATGTGGTGCAGGTGCTGGCCCGCCAGGGCATCCCGAAGCTGGTGGTGCTGAACGGCCACGGCGGCAACGACTTCCGGCAGATGCTGCGCGAGCTGCAAGCCGAGTTTCCGCAGGTGTTTCTCAGCACCGCCACCCTGTTTCGCATCGTCGACCGCAGCAAGTTTTTTGAGGCGCCCGGCGACCACGCCGATGAGATGGAAACGAGTATGATGCTGCACCTGGCCCCCGGGCTGGTGCGCCCGCTGGCTGAGGCCGGCGCGGGGGCCAGCAAACAGTTCCGCATCCGGGCGCTGCGCAGCTGGGCCTGGGCCCAGCGCGAGTGGAGCCAGGTGAGCGCCGACACGGGCGTGGGCAACCCGGCTGCCGCCACGGCCGCCAAGGGCGCCGCCTTCCTGGCCGCTGTAACGCAGGAGCTGAGCCAGTTTCTGGTAGAGCTGGCGGCGGCCGACCAGCACGATTTGTATGAATAAGCCGGTAGTGCCGGCCCGGGCCGGCACCGCCTTAGCGCCAGAGCACGTTCAAAAAGTACCCTGGCAGCTATCACTAGCCCCTATCTCCCCTGTTTTATTCCATGCGCCACATTACTGCCGCCGATATTACGGCTTTTGAAAAAGTATACCGCCTCAATTTTGTGAATGGCCTGCCGGGCTTCAAGCCAGCCAACCTGGTGGGCACGGCTGCGCCCGATGGGCGCACCAACCTCGCTATTTTCAGCTCGGTGCTGCACCTGGGCTCCGACCCGGCCGTGCTGGGCATGGTAACGCGCCCCACCACCGTGCCGCGCCATACCTATCAGAACATCAAGGACAACGGCGGCGCCTACACCCTCAACCACGTGCCCCTGGGCCTGGTGGCGCAGGCCCACTATACCTCGGCCAATTTTGAGGACGTGTCGGAGTTCGAAGCCTGCGGCTTCACGGCCGATTTTCGCGATGGCTTCCCGGCGCCCTACGTGGCCGAGAGCCCGCTCAGCATCGGGCTGCGCCTGCGCGAAGAGCACCCCATTTTCAACGGCACCGTGCTGCTGGTGGGCACCGTCGAGCACGTGTACCTGCGCGAAGAGGCCCTGCGCCCCGACGGCACCCTCGACCTGGTAGCCCTGGCCGAAGCGGCCATTTCGGGCCTCGATGGCTACCACGAAGTGCGGCCGCCGGTGCGCTTTGGCTACGCCCGGCCGGGGCAGTTTCCGCAGCCGCTGTAGGCTAGCCCGCACTACGCCAAAAAGGCCCGCTGCAAGTGCTTGCAGCGGGCCTTTTTTACTTTTTATAAGTGCCTGTGGCTAGCCGGCCGGGCCTACATGCTGCCTTTTTTGGCGCTGGCGTCGTTGCTGTTGCCGCTGCCGTTGGTGCTGCCGGTGGCTTTGGGCTGCGCCTGGTCGGTGGGGGCCATCTTGCCGCTGGCGCTCTGGGGCGAGGTGGCGCTGTTGCCGCCCGGCGCCGAGTCGAGCTTATTCTGCGCGCTGCCGTTCTTAATGTCGGTGGCCGAGCCCTTGCCAATGGGCTTGGTCACGGTCTGCTTGTAGTTGATGCTGTCGCGGTTTACATCGGCATTGGTGTAGCCGGGCGGGTTGCTGAAGCCCTCGCGGGACTGCGGGTTGTCGCCGGGGCTGAGCGAAGTATAGTCGCAGGCGGTGAGCAAGGTAGCGGAGCTGCCCAGCAGCAACAGGGCCAGGGCGGGGCGGAAAGAGAAGTTCATGCGGAAAGCGGGGGAGTTTACTAGTACAAAGATGCGGCCCGGCCGCCAATACTCTTTGGACGTACCAACCAGATTTTGGTTGCCCACGTTGGAGCACTAGGCCCACCGGGACGAGCCGGGCGCACGAGCCGGGTGCGCGCTGCTGTTTGCTCCCTGCTGCTTCTTACTTGCCCTAGCCCCATGCTGCGTCGCACGCTTTCTACCCTGGCCCGCACGGCGCTGCTGCCCGTGCGCGGGGCCACCCTGCTGTACCAGGCGGGGCGGGCCCACCAGCATTTTTTTCAGCCGGTGCTCAACGGCGTGCTCGGCGACCAGCTGGCCGTGCGCCACGACCCGCGCACCATTGCCCTGAGCTTTCGGCGCGGCGGCCAGGATGTGCCGGTGGCCGAGCTGCGCCTGAGCGAGCAGCAGCAGAAAACCGTCGTCTTTCTGCACGGGCTCATGGGCGACGAGCTTATCTGGCAAACCGGCTTTCAGGACGACCCCGCCGGGCCCCCGCGCTACGGCCCGCGCCTGGCCGCCGAGGCCGGCTGCCGCTGCCTGTACGTGCGCTACAACTCGGGCCTGCACATTTCTGAGAATGGCCGCGCCCTCAGCCAGCTGCTCACCGCGCTGGTAGAGGCCCACCCGGCGGCCATCGGCGAGCTGGTGCTGGTGGGCCACAGCATGGGCGGGCTGCTCATTCGCTCGGCGGGCTACTACGCCGCGCTTACCGCCGGTGAAAGCGCAGCGATGAAAGGCGAAAAGAGGCCTGCCAAAAAGAATTTGTCTTCTACTTCCTCGCTGCCAGCCCCACAGGCGCCCTGGCTGGCCCACCTGCGCGCGGTATTTCTGCTAGGGGTGCCCCACGAGGGCTCGTATCTGGAGCAGAATGGCCTGCTGGTTGAGCGCCTGCTGCGGCGCATCAACTTGTTTCCCACGCGCTTTCTGAGCAATGCCATCGCCCGGCGCTCCAACGGCATCAAGGACCTGGGCCAGGCCTTGCTGGTGGATGAGGACTGGCAGCAGCCCGACGACCCGGCCCTGCCCCGGCCGCGCACCGTGGTGCCGCTGCTGCCCGGCGTGCGCTACCACGTGCTGGTGGGCGACTGGCTGCGCGCCAGCCGCCCCCAGGCCCTGCGCGACTATTTTGGCGATGGCCTGGTGGGCGCGGCCAGCGGCCGGGGCCAGCTCTTCAGCGATGAAACGGAGCTGCCGCCCGGCACTTCGGTGCGCACCGCCAGGTTTGGGCAGCAGCACCACGGCGGCCTGCTCTACCACGCCGAGGTGTATCAATACTTGCGCCAGTGGGTGTAGGCAGCATGAAGCTGCTCAAGGAGTTAAACATTATTGGCGGGCGCCGGTGCTATCTTGTAAGTGTCCGGCCCGGGTGGGCCGGCGCGTTTCCTTTTCCACTGTCTAGCTTATGAAAAAGATTGTGTACGCTGCCGGCTTTTTGCTGCTGGGGCTGGCTAGCCACCAGGCCGCCGCGCAGGCCATTCCGAATGGCACCTTCGAAACCTGGGCCACGCGCAGCACCGCCGAGGCTCCGGCTAATTGGCTGACGCAGGACGATGTGCTGGCCGCCGACTACCCAGGCTACACCTTCAACACCGGCACCGTTACCAAATCGACCGATGCCCACGGCGGCACCTATGCCGCGCAGCTCAGCAACATTGCCTTTGGCAGCGGCACCACGGCTACCGTGCTCGAGGGCTTGCTGGTGCTGGGCCAGAAGCTGGGCGGCCAGGCTTCGTATGGTGGCTATCCTATTGGCGGTATTCCGTATGCGGCGCGGCCCACGCAGTGGCAGTTTTATTACAAGCTGACCGGCCCGGCTTCGGATGCGGCGGAGGCCACGCTTTTGCTGACCAAGAAAGACCCGGCGGGCGGGCTGCCGCTTATTTTGGGTGGCGGCACGCTGTCGCTGCCGCCCACCACAGGGGGCTATCAGCAGGTGCTGGTTACCATTCCGTACACTTCCACCGCCACGCCCGACTCGGTGCGGATGCAGTTTAGCTCGGGCACGGCGGCTACGATTGCCGCCGGCTCAGTGCTGCTCATCGACGACGTTTCGCTGCTAGGGGCCCCCATGCTGGCCACGCGGGCCGATGCCGGCACCCAGGCCCAGCTGGCCGTGAGCCCCAATCCCAGCCCGGCGGGGCGCTTCCGGCTGAGTGCGCCCGGCCAGCCCGCGCTGGCTTCGGCGCCCTATACCGTGCTCGACCTTACCGGGCGCGTAGTGGCTTGCCAGCCCGCACTGACCCCGGCTAGCCCCACCCGCGACCTTGACCTGAGCAACCTGCAAACCGGCCTCTACGTGCTGCGCCTCGACTCGCCGCAGGGCGTGCTCACGCGCCAGCTGGTGGTGAAGTAGCCCAGCATCCTGGTGCGGGTAGGTTATTTTTTTGTCAGTGAAAAATAACCTACCCGCGCTGCCTCAACCCTAGCCCGGCCAAAAAGCGTAGGGGTAGCAGGCTTATTTTCCCTCCATGACCCCGACGCCCTCCTTGCCAGCGGCCGAGCCCCGGCCCGGCCTGCGCACGCCGTTTACCTACAGCCTGTTTCGGGCCATCTGGATTGCCTCGCTCGTGAGCAACGTGGGCACCTGGATGCAAAACGTGGCCGGCGTGTGGCTCGTGACTACCCTCACCACCTCGGCCCTGCTTGTAGCCCTGATGCAAACGGCCACCAGCCTGCCGGCCTTCTTGCTGAGTATGCCCGCCGGGGCCATCGGCGACCTTATTGACCGGCGCCGGCTGCTGCTGTTTACGCAGGGCTTTATGGCGGTGGTGGCGCTGGGGCTGGGGGCCTTTGCGCTGTCGGGCGCCATTCGGGCCATCGACGTGCTGGGCTTCACGTTTTTGCTAGGCATGGGCTCGGCCCTGAATAGTCCCATCTGGCAAACGGTGACGACCGAGCTGGTGCCCCGGCCGGTACTGCCGTTTGCCATCACGCTCAATGGGGTGAGCAACAACATTGCCCGGGCCATCGGGCCGGCGCTGGGCGGGCTCATCATTGCCTACTACCGGCCGGGCTGGGTGTTTGTGCTCAATGGGTTATCCTTCATCGGCACCTGGCTGGTGGTGTATAACTGGAAGCGCGCGGCGAGCGCCGACAACGGCCCGGCCGAAAACTTTTCGGGGGCGCTGCGGGCCGGCGTGCGCTACGTGCAGTACTCGCCGGCCATTGTGGCGGTGCTGGTGCGGTGCTTTGCCTTTGCGTTTGGGGCCAGCGCCATGTGGGCACTGCTGAGCGTGGTGGTGGCGCGGCGGCTGCACCTGCAATCGGGCTCCTACGCCGTCATGCTATCGTGGCTGGGGGCCGGTGCGGTGTCGGGGGCGTTTCTGATTGGCCGCATCGGCCACCGGCTCAACCTCAACCGCCGGGTGCTGCTGGGCTCGCTGGTGTTTGTGGGCACCAACCTGGCGCTGGCCCTGGTGCCGGGCGAGTACTGGCTGTTTCCCATCATGTTTGTGTCGGGCACGGCCTGGCTCATCACCATGACGAGCTTTAACACGAGCGTGCAGCTGCACGTGCCCAAATGGGTGCAGGCGCGGGTGGTGAGCATGTACATGCTGGTGTTTCAGGCCGGTATGAGCCTGGGCAGCATTGTGTGGGGCGAGCTGGCCGACCGCGCCAACCTCCCGCTGGCGCTGCTGATAGCGGCGGGCTGGATGCTGGCCAGCCTGGCGCTCGCCCTGCCCTTCCCCATGCACCAGCCCGAGGGCCTCGACTTCAGCCCCGCCGAGCCCTGGAGCGACCAGCTGCCCGCCCTGGAGGAAGAAATCGACCCCGACGATGGCCCCGTGGTGGTGATGATAGACTACGACGTGGCCCCCGCCGACCACGCGGCCTTCCGGCTGGCGGCGCAGCAGCTCACGCGCCTGCGCCTGCGCGACGGGGCGCTGCGCGCCGGCGTGTTTACCGATGTGGCCCAGCCGGCGCGCATCACCGAGTTTTTTTACGTGGCCACCTGGGCTGAGCACGAGCGCCAGCACCACCGCTTCACCCGCGACGACCAGCAGGTGGAGGCCGAGGTGCGCCGCTTTCACCAGGGCGACGCGCCACCGCATGTGACGCACTTCCTGGCCTTCCCGCGCACGGCCAATGTGGAGGTGGCTGCCCCGCCGCTGGCTGTGGCCGGCAGCGCGCAGTAGCGGGGGCTAGCGCACTACCTCAAGCCAACCCGTGTAGGCCCGCGCGCTCGTGGGCTGCCATAGCCGGTAGTAGTAGGTGCCGGCCGGCAGGCCCGCCGCAGTCCAGTCCTGCTCGTAGGCCAACGACTGATAGACCTCCCGCCCCCAGCGATTGTAGATGATGATGGCCCATTCCTTGTTGGCGAGGCCTGCTATTTTAAGCCGGTCATTGTGCCCATCGCCATTAGGGGTAATGATGTTAGGCACCGATAGCTCGACTGGCGCGGGCGCCGGGGCAGGCGTGGGGGTCGGCGTCGGCGTGGGTGTAGGAGTCGGGGCGGGCGTGGGTGTAGGAGTTGGTGTGGGCGTGGGTGTCGGGGTTGGCGTCGGTGTGGGA
This sequence comes from Hymenobacter cheonanensis, assembly GCF_030581075.1. GTDB lineage: Bacteria > Bacteroidota > Bacteroidia > Cytophagales > Hymenobacteraceae > Hymenobacter. The sequence goes on along the minus strand of NZ_JAUQSW010000004.1, from coordinate 64,242 downwards.
GTTGGTATTGGCGTCGGTGTGGGCGTGGGCGTAGGTGTTGGCGGCGCCGTGCAGGAAAAGCTATCCGGGGTGGAAGGCGTAGACAAATCGCCGAGGCGGGCGACAAAAATCTGCCCGTTATTACTTGAAAAAAGGGTAGAAACGAAACTCGCCGTTTCGGCAAAGGTGCCGGCCAGGTAGATATCCTGGCCAGGCGTTACTTCCAGGCTGGGGTAGTAAGCGCTGCCGCAGGTGCCCTCGCGCTGGGCGGCCAGCACCTTGCCCCTGGCGTCGTACTTGACGGCAAATACGTTTTTGTGGCCGCTCGTGGGTTGTAGCTGGGTGCTGGGGCTCCAGGTAGTGGGCGCCGAGCTGAATACGCCCGCCACGTAGGCATTGCCGGCCGGGTCGAAGGCCACGCTGGTGCCGTAATCAGTGTTGTTGCCGCCTATCTGGCTAGCCCACAATATATTGCCATCGGCATCGTGCTTTACCAGGTAGCCATCGGCCGCGCCCACCTGAAATACGGATGCCCCGAACGTGGCCGTGCTACCTTGCAGCATGCCGGTAATGAGGCTGTTGCCCTGCGCATCGACGGCAATGTCGGCCACCGACGAAGACCCGCCTTCGCTCCGGGCCCACGCAAAGGTGCCCGTGTTGCTGCACCGGGCGATAAACAGGTTGCCGGCGTTGACGGGGCTAGCCAGCGTAGTGCTGCCCAGCACTATCGTGCCGCTGTAGCCCCCACCCAGGTAGAGGTTGCCGGCCGCATCGAGGCCTAGCGCACTCACGCTGCACGTGCCGTTTTTGCCGCCGCTGCGCTGCGCCCACTGCGGGTCGCCCTGGCTGTTGTACTTGGCTATGAACAGGTTGCCGGCGCTTTCGCTCACTATCGGGCTGGTGCTGCCGCCCAGGTTGGCCGTGCCGCTCAACACGCCCCCTACGTACACGTTGGCGGCCGCGTCGACCGCCAGGGAATAAGCATCCAGCTGGCTGCCCCCGAGGCGGGCCCACAGCACCTGCCCCTGCGGGTCGTACTTCACAAGCACCATGGCCTGGCTGCCGGGCGATGTGAGCGTGCTGCTGCCAAAGGTGCCGCTCCCCGTGAGGCGGCCCAGTACATAGACATTGCCGGCGGCATCGGTAGCAGCCGCGAGGTACGTGGCGGGCGTGGCCTGTGCCCAGAGCACATTGCCCTGCGCATCGTATTTGGCCATAAAGCCCGTAATCGCCGTCCCCGGCTTACCCAGGGCAATGGTGCCGAAGCGGGCCTCGCCCCCGAAATAGCCAACGACATACGCGTTGCCACTACCATCCAGGGCCAGGTCTTCGACCTGCTCTACGCCGGTGCCAGCGCCCGCCTGCCGGGCCCAGCGGCTCTGCGCCAGCGTGGGGCTCAGGCGTGCTACGAACAGTAGAAATAATCCAACTTTCAGAAAAGCAGTTAAACGTGTAGAAATATCCATAGCCAGCCAGTTACTAAAAAGCCGGGTGAAGATACGGTGATATAACGCAGCGCATAACGCTCAGGAGGTTGCTTATGCTCTGCCGGCCTCCGAGAAATCTTTATTAAGCAAGCAGCCTACCACCGGAGCGGCGGCAGCACTTACTCAAAATTCTGCTATTCTGGCCACGGGCAGCAGGCATAGCTCTCGGCTTTTAGCCATCGGCCGGACATCCTGCGTATTACCAGCGCCGCAGTAGTCGTTGTAGCAACGCTACCGCAGCTATGCGCCCTATTTTTCACCACACTTATGCTTCGTCTCTTCCTGTTTTTACTGTGCGTCCTGCTTAGCGTGGCCGATGCCAGCCCCGGGCTAGCGCGCCCGCGCCCCGGCCGCCATCGCCCGCGCTACGCCTCCTACAAGCACCGGGGAGACGCCCGCAAGCGCTGGCGCCGCATGGGCATTCTGGGGCGCTGGCGCTACCACCGCCGCTACGCCAAGGCCCACCCCCGGCGCGGCGTCATCAAGGTGGGGCCGCCACGCGCTACCATGCCCAAGCGCTAGGCAGCTAGCCGGCGCCGCCCGCAATCCATCATCGCAAACGCAGGGCAGCAACCGCCTCAAAACGACTCGCCAGGGTATCGTTTTGGGGGGATTGCTGCCCTGCGTTTGCGCTGAGTGCGGGCGGCCAAGGCGGGCAACCCGCAACACGCGGGCCTAGTGGTCGGCCAGGTGCTCGGCTTTCCAGCGCATGGCCGACTGCACGCGGGTGCGGCCGCTGGGATGGTCGAAGAAGATGATTTCTTCGAGGGGCGAGGGCTCGATTTTGCGGTATTCGGAGAGCTTCATGGCGATGGCCGCGAAGCCATCGGGCTGGCGGGCGGCATTCAGGCCAAACATATCGGCTTCCTGCTCGCTGGTGCGCACAATGGTGTTGGTGAGGGGCGTGGCCAGCAGGCCAGCTACCGAAAACAGCGCCACCAGCAGCGGCAGGCTGGCCACGTCGGCTAGCCCCGCAATGCCCCACCGCGGCCCGTAGCGGGCCAGCAGGCGGCTAGCTACCCGGTCGACCAGCCAGAAGCCGATTGCCAGCAATATTACAAAGAAAACCAGCATCTTAACAATGTGATTGAGCACGTAATGGCCCAGCTCGTGGCCCATTACGGCCTGCACCTCGGCAGGCGTGCAGCGCTTGAGCAGGTTATCATTGAGCGACACCCGGATGGTGCTGCCCAGGCCGCTCACGTTAGCACTGATGCGCTTGCTTTGCTTCGAGGCGTCGAAATAATAGACGTTGTCGGCGGGCACCCCGTTGGCGCGGGCCATCGACAAAATGCCGTCGCGCACGGGCCCGGCGGGCAAGGCAGTGTACTTATTGAAAAGCGGGCTGATAAACACTGGCCCCACCGCCACCCCGATAACCAAAAACACGCTCGCAATGGCTGTGGCCCCCACCCACCAGGTAGCCCCCCCGCGCCGAATGGCCGCATACAGCCCCACAATCGTGAGGCTGCCAAACACCACCGTCAGCGCCAGGCTCGTCAGCGTTTCGCCGGCCCAGGCCCCAAACGTGAGGTTGGAGAGGCCGTAGCTGTGCTCGCGCACGTAGCCCTCGTACACCGTGAGCGGCAGGGTGAGCACGAACGACGCTAGCAGATAGAGCACCGCGTAGGCCCAGGTGCGCAGCCAGCGCCGGGGCAGCCGCTCGACCAATGCTCGCAGCCGGCGCCCCAGCCCTAGCCCCAGAAACACGCCCGCCACGGCCAGCGCGTACACCACCTCCCAGAGTTGCAGCCAGTAGCCGCCCTCAAAATAGGCATCTGACTGGGCCTTTTGGGCGGGCGTGAGCGTATCGAGGTAGTGCCGGGTGGCCGCTTCTACGTTGAAGGCGGGCGGCGCTTGGGCCGGGCTATCTGGGGCGGGCTGCGCCAGCGCTGGTGCGCCCAGCGTAACAAGCAATAAGGCCAGCAGTAGCAGTAGCTTGTTTACCATAGCAGATTAGGTTAGGAGGAAAGCGCACCACTTGGTGGCGAACCGCAAACTACTAAGTGTAAAGGGCAAACCCACTGCGCGCCGGCCCAAAAAAACAGCCGCCCGAAACCGGACGGCTGTTGTGCGCTTAAGAAGCGACTAGGCTGACTAGGCTACCACGAGCCGCTATTGTCGTCGGTGCTGTCGAAGCCGCCGCCGCCGGTGTCGCCCGAAGAGGTATCGTCATACGACGAGTTATCGGACGAGAAGTAGTCGTTCGAGTTGTCCGTGTCGTTGCCCGAGAAGTAGTCGGGGCTGTCGTTGGTGGCGTTATCGTTGCCGCCGCGCCCCGCAAAGTAGTCGCCCGCTGCGCCAGTGCCGGCCGCCCCGGCGGCGCCCACCCCGGCGCCCAGGCTCGACGTATCGGTGTTGTTGCTGAGGTGCTGGGCCGAGTCGTTATCGCCGTGCGACGACATGCGGTTGCCGATGTAGGCGCCCGCTGCTGCTGCCGCGCCGGTAGCCAGAATGCCGCCCATGCCGCTGCCCGTGCTGCCGCCCTGGTTGGGGTAGCCCCCCCCGTAGCCCGGGCCGGGGTTGCCGCCCTGGTTGGGGTAAAAGTTGGGTTGGCCGGGGTTTTGGTTCGGCCGGTTGTTGCCACCCTGGTTGGGGTAGAAGTTAGGCGAGCCACCGTTTTGGGCCGCGCTCCGGCTGCGGAACATCCGGATGACAAACCACAGAATCCCCCCGATTACGAGCGCCCCAATGAGCAGCGTACCCATGCCCGGGCCGCTAGGGGCGTCGGCGGGCACGCCCGCTACGTTATCCTGCTGCGCACCGGCGGGGTCGGCCATCTGCGACTGCATGGCCGAGGCCGTGCGGCCGGGGTTGTCGGTTAGCTCGCCGCTGGTAGCGGCGGCGGTGGCGCCGGCTGTAGAGACAGCGCCAGCCGCTTGCTTGCTGGGGGCTGAACTCGGGTTGGCCGTTACCATCAAAGTATTGAGGCCGTTGCGCAGGCCCGCAAAGTAATTGCCCTGCTTGAAGGAAGGCGTCATTTCCTGGTTGATAACGCGGCTGACCACGGCCGGCGTAATCGTGCTGGCTAGCCCCGAGCCGGGCTGAATGGTCACCTTATGCTCTTTGGCCCCAATGAGCACCACGAGGCCGTTGTTCTTGTCGCGCTGGCCCACGCCCCAGGCGGTGCCCAGCGCGCGGCCATAGTCGGCCACCGAGCGGCTGCCCAGCGTGGGCACCGTGACGACGACCACCTGGGTGCCGGTTTTTTCGGCGTAGCTGCGCAGGCCGCCTTCCAGCTTCTTGGCATCGGTGGCGCTCAGCAGGTTGCCTTGGTCGGTTACGAAGGTGAAGGGTACCGGGCGGGCGGGCAGGTCGCTGGCCGTTTGGGCAGCGGCCGTTTGGCCTAGCCCAACCCCAACAAAGAGCAGGGCCGTTATCACAAAGCGATACATAGCAGGGAGGGAAAGAGTGAAAGAAAGTATCGGCCTTGTACGGCGCGCGCGGCCTGGTGGCTGCCTGCACCACTGGCGGGGCCAGGTGCGCGCCGGCGGTGGCACAACATTCGGGCATTGCGGGCGGGCGGCGCACGTTAGCGCGGGCGGTAGCGTTGGGGGGGCGTAGGTTTGTGAAGATTACGTGGCGGCCCAAGTCCAACGGCAGGGTTGTTGCGTAGCTAGCCCCAAATCCGTTTTGGCTTGTGCAAGGTGCAGAAGCCCGCTGTAGTTGCCTACCGGCGATGCGGCCCCGCCTCCAGCGGCCCGCTTCGTTGCGCGCACTACGCTGGCTTTCATCTCCTTACATGATGCTTCCCCGCTTCGCGCCCCCGCGCTCGTTCCACGCCGAACTCAAGCGCCGCACGGCCGACTATTTCGCCACTACGGGCAAGGCCCAGACCGGCAACGGCGCCCTGCTAGGCAAGGCCCTGCTGCTGGTGGGCGCCTTTATTGCCCTGTATGTGCACCTGGTGTTCTTCACCCCGCCCACGGCCTGGGCGCTGGCCGAGTGCGTGGCGCTGGGCGGCACGCTGGCCCTCATCGGCTTCAACGTGATGCACGACGGCGCGCACGGCAGCTTCAGCCGCTATGGCTGGCTGAACAAGGTGGCCGCATTCACCCTCAACGTATTCGGGGGCAGCAGCTACATGTGGGATGCCAAGCACAACACCGTGCACCACATGTACACCAACATCGATGGCGTCGACGACGACCTCGACATCCGGCCCTGGATGCGCATGACGCCCGACCAGCCGCGCCACCGCGCCCACCGCTTTCAGCACCTGTATTTCGGCTTCTTCTACTGCCTGCTCTACATTTCCTGGGTGTTTTTCACCGACTATCAGAAGTACTTCAGCCGCAAAATCGGCAGCGTGGCCCTCAAGCCGATGAGCACCAACGACCACCTCATTTTCTGGGGTTTTAAAATTCTGAACCTCGGCCTCTACATTGCCCTGCCGGTGTACATGGTGGGCTTTGGTGCCTGGCTGGGGGGCTTTTTGCTGGCCGGCGCGGTGGCGGGCTTCACGCTCAGCATCGTGTTTCAGCTGGCCCACACCGTGGAGCAGGCGGCCTTCCCGGTGCCCCACGAAACCACCCGCAAGATGGAAGACGAGTGGGCCATTCATCAGTTGCGCACCACCGCCAACTTTGCCACCGATAGCCGCCTCATCAGCTGGCTCGTGGGCGGGCTCAATTTTCAGGTCGAACACCACCTGTTTCCGAAAATCTCGCACGTGCACTACCCCAAGCTCAGCAAGATTATCCGCGAGACCTGCGCCGAGTTCAACCTCCCCTACCAGGAATACCCCAAAATGCGCTACGCCGTAGCCTCGCACGTGGCCTTTTTGCGCCAGATGGGCCGGGCGTAGGGTGCAAAAAACGCTATTAGCACTGTCATGCTGAGCTTGCCGAAGCATCTTGGTCGCGCCATTGGATTACCATCCTAGCGACGCGACCAAGATGCTTCGGCAAGCTCAGCATGACATTTTTTTGTTGCCTACGCACTGACTTACTTGTTTTTAATCGCCGCCAGCATCTTCTCCAGGTCGGCGCGCGCGTACACTTTGCCGCGCGAAACCACGGCCGCAATTTTGCGGGTGTTGGTAATGTCGGCTAGGGGGTTTGCCGTCAGCAATAGCAGGTCAGCATCTTTCCCCTCGGCAATGGTGCCGCTGCGGCCCGCCGCCCCTAGCCAGGTGGCACCGTTGATGGTGGCCGCCCGCAGGGCCTGGGGCGGCGTGAGGCCGGCTTTTACGAGCAGCTCCAACTCGTCGTGCAGCGAGGCACCGGGGTAGGTGAAGGAGTTGAATGCCCCGCTGTCGGAACCGGCCAGCAGGGACACGCCGGCCGCCTGCATTTGCGGCACCAGGGCCATAAACCTGGCTTCGAGCTTTTGGGTGAAGGCGCGGCTGGCGGCCGACTGCTGCTTGGCGCTGGCCAGCCGCTTGGCGTAGGTGCGCTGAATTTTGGGGTCGATATAGGCGCGCAGGGTGTCTTGGGCGTGGTCGTTGTCGGCCAGCTCGGCTAGGGTCTTGCCGATGGCCAGGGTGGGCGTGGCCGACGTGTGGTGGCTGGCCATGAGCCGGAAAATGCGCTGGGCCGCCGCCGGGCTATAGGTGTCGTACACGGCCGGCAGCATCGCAAACAGGCCGAGCGGCTTGCTCGTATTCAGGCTGTTGCGTACCAGCGCCGTGAGGCTATCCTCCTTGCCGGAGCAGGCTTTGAACACGTAGTAGAGGTGCTCGGTGCCGTCGAGGCCGCGGGTCACGGCCTCGCCCAGCGTCACGGAGTAGGGCATGTGGCCGGTGGTTTTCAGGCCCCGCTTTTCGGCCTGGCTGATGGTTTCGAGGTAGGCCTCGCCCGAGATTTTGCTGTCATAAATCTTCACGTAGTCGACCCGCAGCTTTTGCAGCGAGTCGAGCGCGCGGCTTACCTCGGCGGGCGTCGTTACTTCGAGCGAGCCGGGCCAGGTGGCGCCGGGGCCATCGATTTTAGGGCCCGAGGTGAAGATGCGCGGGCCGGCCAGCGTGCCGGCGTCTTCCTCGCGGCGCCACTGGTACACGGTGGGCGTGAGGTCGCCGCCCGCGTCGCGCACCGTGGTAATGCCGTGGGCCAGGTACAGGGTGAGGCTCTTTTTGTTGGCCGCCGCCAGGCTGTCGCCGCCCCGAAAGTGCACGTGCATGTCCCAGAGGCCGGGCAGCAGGAAGCGACCGGTGCCGTCTATTTTCTGGCGCGCCTGGTAGTGGGCCTGGGCGGCGGGCCCCACCCGCTTGATTTTGCCCCCGGCCACGGCCACCGACTGGTCGGGCCGCAGGCGGCCGCTCACCACATCCACCACGTTTACGTGGTCGATAACCAGGTCGTAGGTTTCGGCCGGGGCGGCGGGGCGGTGGGCAGCGGCAGCCAGCAGCGCGGCCCCCGGCAGGGCGAGTAATAGCAGGTTTTTTTTCATGGCACAGCCCCTGATAACCGGGCTGCCTGCAAGGTAGCCGCGCCTGCGCCAACCGCCCGCCACAACCCCGGCCTTAGCCCGGCAGTATGCTCAGGCTATGAATAAACTACGCACGCTGTGGCGCGACATCAACGACAGCCTCTGGTTTGTGCCCGCCCTGATGGTGGCCGCGGCCATGGGCCTGGCCTACGGCCTGGTGAAGCTGGATATGCGCATCGACCACGGCTGGGTCAAGGACTACCCGCTGCTGTTTGGGGCCGGCGCGGCGGGGGCGCGGGGCGTGCTCACGGCTATTGCGGGGTCGATGATGACGGTGGCCTCGCTAGGCTTCTCGCTCACGCTGAGTACCTTGGGGCAGGTGTCGAGCCAGTACACGTCGCGGGTGCTGCGCAATTTTATGAGCAGCCGCGTCAACCAGCTGGTGCTGGGCTCCTTCGTGAGCATTTTCGTGTATTGCCTGCTGGTGCTGCGCACCATTCGCGACGGCGACGAGGGCGGCTTTATTCCGCCGCTGGCCGTGACGGGCGGGCTGGTTCTGGCCATTATGAGCATCGGGGTGCTGGTGTTTTTTATCCACCACATTGCCTCCATTATGCAGGCCGGGGTAATTATCGGGGGCGTGGCCGCCGAAACGGAGGCGGCCATCCGGCGCCTGTTTCCGCAGGAGCTGGGCACCGCCGCCACCGAGCCTGCCCAGCAGGCGCTCCTGGAAAAGGCCGCCGAGCTAACCTGGGTGCCCGTGCCGGCGGCCGCCACCGGCTACCTGCAAACTCTTGATGAAGAAGGACTGCTAGCCCTGGCGCGCCGCTTGGGCGGCGTGGTGCGCATGGAGCGCGGCGTGGGCAGCTTCGTGGCGCAGGGGTCGGCGCTGGCCGCAGTGGCTTCTTACCAGCCCGGCCGGGCCTTCGCGCTCACCGACGAGCTGTGCACCGAGCTGAATGCGCAGTTCAGCATCGGCCGCCAGCGCACCACCGAGCAAGACGCCGGCTTTGGCGTGCGCCAGCTCGTCGATATTGCCCTCAAGGCGCTGTCGCCGGGCATCAACGATACGTCCACGGCCGTGATGTGCATCGACTACCTGGGCGCGCTGGTGGCCAGCCTGGCGGGCCGCCGCTTTGCCGACCCGCTGCGCACCGACGACGGCGGCCCGGTGCGCGTTATCACCCGGCAGCCCTCGTTTGAGGTGCTCGTCAACACCGCCTTCGACCAGATTCTGACCGCCGGCGAGGGCGACCCGGCCGTGTACCTGCGCCTGCTCACGGCCCTGGACACGGCCGCCAGCCGCACCCGGGTGCCGGCTCGCCGGGCGGTGCTGCGCGCCCACGCCACCCGCGTGGCCGAGGCCGCTGCCCGGGCCCTGCCCGCCGCCTACGACCGCGACCAGGTGCAGGCCCGCGCCCGCGACGTGCTGCCCCGGCTGGCCTAGCGCCGGGTGCCGGGCGGCCTCAAGTCGCTTATCTTGAGGGCCTACCCACGCCCCGGCCCCATGCACACCCCCACTGCTTCGCCCGCCACCCTCACGCCCACGCTAGGCCCCTGGCAGCTCTGGGCCATTGCCGTGGGACTGGTTATTTCGGGCGAGTACTTTGGCTGGAATTACGGCTGGGCGGCGGCCGGGCCGGTGGGCTTTCTGGTGGCCACGCTGCTCGTGACGGTGCTCTACGTCACGTTCGTGCTCAGCTTTACGGAGCTGACCACGGCCATTCCGCAGGCGGGCGGGCCGTTTGCCTACGCCTCGCGGGCCTTTGGGCCGCTGGGCGGGCTAGCGGCTGGCTACGCCACGCTGGTCGAGTTTTTACTGACGCCGCCGGCCATTGCGTTTGCGCTGGGCAGCTACGCGCATTTTTTGTGGCCGGCGCTGCCGGTGCAGGGCACAGCGCTGGGCTGTTACGCAGTGTTCACGCTGCTTAATCTGCTGGGCATTAAGGAATCAGCTAATTTCGCCCTGGTGGTAACCATCCTGGCCGTGGCCGAGCTGCTGGTGTTTATGGGCTTGCTGGCGCCGCACTTTCGGGTGGCTACTTTTCTGGCCCACCCGGTGCCGGTGCGGGCGGCGGGCGTGCTGGCGGCGCTGCCGTTTGCCATCTGGTTTTACCTGGCCATTGAGGGCGTAGCCCTGGTGGCCGAGGAAGTAAAAGAGCCCCGGCGCACTATTCCGCGGGGCTACGGCTACGGGCTGGGCACGCTGCTGGTGCTGGCCCTGGGCGTGATGGTGCTCACGGGGGGCGCCACCGACTGGCGCTCCCTCACCCACCTCGACTACCCGCTGCCCGAGGCCCTGCGCCGGGTGCTGGGCCCGGCCAGCCCCTGGACCAAGGTCTTCGCCAGCATCGGGCTGTTTGGGCTGGTGGCCTCGTTTCACGGCACTATCATCGGGTATTCGCGGCAGCTATTTGCGCTGGCGCGGGCCGGCTACCTGCCCGCCGCGCTAGCCCGCCTCAATGGCCGGGGCGCGCCGCACTGGGCGCTGGTGGCGGGCGCCGGGGTGGGCGGACTAGCCATCATCACGGGCACTACCGACCAGGTAATTACCCTGGCCGTGCTGGGGGCCGTGGTGCTATACGCCCTCAGCCTGCTGAGCTTGTTTGCCCTGCGCCGCCGCGAGCCGGGGCTGGCGCGGCCGTTTCGGGTGCCGGGCTACCCACTGGTGCCGCTCGTAGCGCTGGCGCTTACGCTGCTGAGCTTGAGTACCATTGTCTATTATAATCCGGGGCTGAGCCTGGCTTTCGCAGCGGGCCTGGCGCTGGTGCTAGCGGCCAGCAGCGCGCAGCGCCAGCGCCAAGCCCGCGCCTAGCGAGCAAGCGCAACCAGATGCGCCGACCGTGAGATGCTCGCCGCGCTCGCGCCCGAAGCCGGCGCTGCACGCTACGCTAGTTTTTACCTTCGCTCAGCTTTTGGGCGAGTGGCTGGGGCACGCCGGCGCTGTTGAGCAGGCCGCTTACGAGGGCTTGCCGCCAGAGCACGAACACCGCGAAACGCAGGTCGCGGCGGCTGCGCAGGCGGCCGGGGGCTAGCCGGCCATCGGCGCGCGGGTTGTTGTTGCGAATGAATAAGGCGTTGGCGGCGCCCGTTTCAATTTTCGTCAGCAAGTTGGTTTTCAACCCCCCGTCCTTGCTTTTCAACAGCTTCAATTTCAGGCCCGAATACTCGGCCCACATGGTGCCGTCGGCCTGCTGCAAGTCGGCGCGCAGGGCAAAGCGCATGGTGTGCAGCTGGCCGCTGCTAAACTCGAACAGCCGCGTGGGGCCAATCATGGGGTTAAGAATGGCGAAGGGCGCCGCCCCAAACGTGCCCGATACCTGGTGCCGCCCCAGCGGGTCGAGCAGCGGAATGCGCAGCTGCAGAGCCAAGGGGCACTGGCCTTGCAGCCGGGCCGTGGCCTGGCCGGTGAGCGGGTGGGCGGCCGTCATGCGGCGCGGGTCGTTGCTGAGGTTGTGCAGCGAGCCGCTAAGGCCAGCGAGCGTAATGTGGCCCACGATGGGGCTGCGCGGGCTGCGGTAGGGCAGGCTCACGTTGGCCTGCACCACGCGCACCTGCTGCACACTCACCAGCAGCGGTACTTTGCGCACGGCCAGCGGCGTGAAGATGGACGGCCGGCTGGGCAGCGGTGCCCGGCCGTCGCTGGCGATTTCGATGGTGGGCCGCTCGGCCACCAGCGTGCGGGCCAGCAGCTCGCCGCGCCGCGCCAACTGGCCAAAATCGAGCCCTAGCAGCCGCAGCGCCGGCAGCCGCACGGCCAGGTGCACCGATTGCTCGCCCTTACGGCGGTCCTGCTCAGCAGCCGAAAACGTGGGCTGAATGGCTAGCCCCAGCAGGCTCGCCGTCTGGCGCCGGGTATCGAGGCGCAGCCCGGCCGCGGCCAGGTGGAAAAACGGCGCATCGTACTCAGCCCTGATGCGCCCCGTACTGGCTAGCCAGGCCCGGGCGTAGGCCACGCGGTGCGGGTCGCGGGCGGCGGCGGCGCTTATCTCCAATTGCCTGCCTTCCAAGTTAATATTCTGAATAATCGGCCGCAGCGCGCCGCTCGTGGTTTGAATTTCGGCGTGCCGCACGCGCAGGCTGGCCAGGTCGACGCGGCGCAGGTAGGGCGCCAGCAGCGCGGGCAGTGGCTGGGCCGGCGCGGTGGGCGGCGGGCCCTGCACTAGTAGCTTATCGAGGGTGAGTGAGTCGGCCCGAAAGCGGCGCTGATGCTGCGCAGCCGCCGGGTGCCAGCCCGCCAGGCGCAGGCGCGGCAGCCAGATATGCGTGGGCGCCGCACCCGCCGTGAGCACCCGCAGCGAATCGAGCCCTAGCCGGCTGCCGGCAAATTGAGCCTGCGCTAGTTGGCCTACGCAGCCCCGGGCGCGCACCGCCACGCCGCGCACCTGGCTAGCCAGACTGGCAGCGTAGGCGGTGCGCGTAGTATCAGCCGCGCCGGCGGCACTTAGCAGCACGTCGTGGGCCAGCAGGTCGGCGCGGGTAATGGCGACCAGCGTGGCGGGGCCGTCGGCGTAGCGGGCGCGCACCCGGCGCAGCGCCAGTAGGCCTAGCCGCAGGCCCGCTACGCGCCGGGGCAGCTGCCGGTACAGTGGCGGGCTTTTCGTAAAAAAATCAGCGGGCAGGCCAGCCGGCAAGCTCAGCCCGACATCATTCAGCGTCAGGCTATCGAGGGGCACTTCCCCGCCGCGCAGCAGCGCCAGCACCCCTAGCCCGCTGAGCCGCACAGTGCCCACGGCCAGGCCCAGGTGGGGCAGCGCGGCCGGCCACGGGCCCCGCCACTGCGGGTTATCACGTAGCTGCACCTGGCTCATTTCCAGGCTTCGGCGCCACAGCTGCGTGCGCAGTGCCCCAATGCGCAGCTCGTAGGCCCCGTGGCTTTGGCGACTAGCCTGCTGCTCCAGCTCGCGGCGCAGCCAGGGGTCGAGCTGCGCCAGCGCTACTGCCAGCACCAGGCCTAGCGCCAGCATACTTGCCCCTGCCCAGCGCCACCCACGCCCGCCGCGCCAGCCAGTAGCCGGGCGAGTGTCGGTCGAAAAAGAGGTGGAAACCGGCATGGTGCAAGTGCTAAACACGCCCGTAACGGCAACGCCCAGCTTTGCGCCGATAAGTGGCCCAATTAATCTGATTTACGTCTTGCTTTTCAAGTGATTAGCGCAGCACAAAAGCTGTCAGCTGTTCTCTGCCTTTTCGCGAAATGACAGCTTCCAAGCGGTTAATGCAACCTAGCGGGGCATTTGCCGCTAGCCGGGCCAACCAGCCTCTCCCCCACTATTTTCCTCCGCCAGCCGGCCCGACTCATCCTTCAGCCCCACACCTGAGAGCTGACGCCGCAGGGCTTCGCCAAGCAGAAAAAACAGTTTGTCCGAAGCCGCCTCGTAGCCCAGGCCGGCGGGCCGGATGTTGGACACGCAGTTGCGGGCCTCATCGGTGAGGCCGGGCCGGGGGCCGTGGGTGAAGTAGGCGCCCAGGCTATCGGGCGCGCTCAGCCCCGGCCGCTCGCCAATGAGCACCAGCACCAGCCGGGCGCGCAGCAGCTGGCCCACCTCATCGCCGAGCGCCACGCGGGCCTGCTCGGCCAGCACCAGCGGGGCTAGCCGCAAGCCGGCTGCTTGCAGGGCGGGCACCAGCCGGCGCAGCAGCGGCGGCGCGTGTGTGTTAATGGCGGTGGCCGACAAGCCATCGGCCAGTACCAGGGCCACGTCGCACTCGCCGGCGGCCAGCCCCGCTAGCTCGGCGCGGGCGGCCTCGGCCAGCTGCCGGCCCAGGTCGGGGCGCTGCAAATACTGCGGGCGTGTGGCCGCCTGGCTTTGCACTTGCACAACGGGCAGGCCCAATTCGGGTAAATCGGCCAGCAGCTTACTGGCATCCAGTTCCGAATACACGGCATCGCGGGCGTGGGCGTGGGCTAGCCGGAAGGCCAGCGCCTCATGCAAGGGCACGCTGGTGCCCGTGCGCCCCAGCGCAATGCGGGCGTCCGTGAAGGCGCGCAGGCCGGCCCACGGGTCGGGCGCGGGCGAGGCGGGGGCGGGCAGGTCACCCATAGCGGAGAGGTTTAGTGCTGTCTATTTTTTAACTCGGAGAACCCTGGTCGTCATGCTGAGCTTGCCGAAGCATCTCGACCGTACCGTCTGGGTGTCGTCCGGGTAAGATGCTTCGGCAAACTCAGCATGACGGCTGGGTTTAAACTCAACTACTCATCTAAATCTAAGCCCGCAGCGCGGCCGGCAGCTGCCCTAACAGCCGCGCCGCCTTGGCTGGCAGTTGCCGGCCGTACTCGTCAAAAATGCCTTGCTGGGCTAGCCAGGCCGCAAACTCGGGCGCTGGTTTCAGGCCCAGCACCTGGCGCAGGTACAGCGCATCGTGAAAGGACGTGGACTGGTAGCCCAGCATAATATCATCGGCCCCCGGAATGCCCATGATGAAGTTGCAGCCCGCCACGCCCAGCAGCGTCAGCAGCGTGTCCATGTCGTCCTGGTCGGCCTCGGCGTGGTTGGTGTAGCACACGTCTACGCCCATGGGCAGGCCTAGCAGCTTACCGCAAAAGTGGTCCTCCAGCGCGGCGCGGATAATCTGCTTGCCATCATATAAGTACTCGGGGCCGATGAAGCCGACCACCGAATTGACGAGCAGCGGCCGGTAGCGCCGGGCCACGGCGTAGGCCCGCGCCTCGCAGGTTTGCTGGTCGAGGCCGTGGTGGGCATTGGCCGAAAGGGCACTACCCTGGCCGGTTTCGAAGTACATGGCGTTATCGCCCAAGGTGCCGCGGCCGAGGGCTAGCGTAGCCGCTTGGGCCTCCTGCAACAGGCTGAGGCTGATGCCAAAGCTCTTATTAGCCGCCTCGGTGCCGGCAATGGACTGAAACGCGATATCGACCGGCGCGCCCTGCTTTATCAGCTCCAGCGTAGTCGTGACGTGGCACAGCACGCAGCTTTGCGTCGGGATGGTATATTGCTGGCGCACGCCATCCAGCATCCGCAGCAGGTCGCCGACCTGCCGGGGGTTATCGGTGGCGGGGTTGATGCCCAGCACGGCGTCGCCGCTGCCGTAGAGCAGGCCATCGACGAGGCTGGCGGCGATGCCGCGCAGGTCGTCGGTGGGGTGGTTGGGCTGCAAGCGGGTGGCCAGGTGCCCGCGCAGCCCCAGCGTGTTGCGAAACCTTGTAACAACCTCTACGCGCCGGGCCACGCCAATCAGCTCCTGGTTGCGCAGCAGCTTGCTCACGGCGGCCACCATCTCGGGCGTGAGGCCGGGCGCCAGCGCGGCCAGGGCGGCGGCATCGGCCAGGTCCGAAACGAGCCAGTCGCGCAGTTCGCCCACCGTGAAGTGCGCCAGCGGCGCGAAGGCCGCCGCGTCGTGCGTGTCAATAATGAGGCGCGTCACCTCGTCCTGCTCGTAGGGCACGAAGGTTTCGCTCAGAAACCGGCGCAGCGGCACATCGGCCAGGGCGTACTGGGCGGCCACGCGCTCCTCGTAGGTGGCGGCGGCCACGCCGGCTAGCGAGTCGCCGGCCCGTAGCGGGGTGGCGCGGGCCAGTAGCGTTTTTAAATCGGCAAACTGGTAGGTGCGGGAGCCGATAGTATGGCGATAAGACATAGCACAGGAAAAAATCAGATTTTCAACAAGATACAATGCGAAAGTGCTTAGCTAACCTGTTCTTTTAAAGCCCACTAAGTAACCTACGCAGCAGTCCGTCGTATCGAATAAACCTACCCCTAGCCCCTTTTTCCTTACATGGCCACTCCCCCCGCTTCTACCTCCTACGTGCGCTTTGCCGACGGCGTCGAAGAAATTCAACCCAACGAAGAGCAGCTCGGCGACGAAACTGTGGCCTCGATGGCCCGGGTGGCGCGCCTGATGTTCGAGAAAAACCGCCACGCCATCCGCGATGCCCATGCCAAGAGCCACGGCATCCTGCGCGGCGAGCTGCACATCTCTCCCAACCTGCCCGAGCACCTGGCGCAGGGCCTGTTTAAGGAGGCTAAAACTTACCCGGTTATTATCCGGCTCTCGACGTCGCCGGGGGCCATCGAGCCCGACAGCCAGCCAGCCGTGAAGGGCTTTGCCTTGAAAATAATCGGGGTGCCGGGCCAGAAATTTCTGGCCGCCGAAGCTGATGCCGTAACCCAGGACTTTTTGATGGTGAACGATACCATCATCCCGACCGGCGACGTGAAAAGCTACCACGATATGCAATTGCGCATCGAGAAGCTGGCCCACGGCCCCGAAATTCTGCAAACTGCCATCAACAAAGTGGGCGTGCTGGCCGACAAGGCGCTGGAGCTGCTGGAAGACGTAGGCGGCCCCAAAAAAGAGGTGAATATGGTGGTGCAGGCCCACCCCAACAACCACATGCTGGGCGAAACCTACACCACGCTGGGCGCCGTTCGCTACGGCGACTACGTGGCCAAAATTGGCGTAGCCCCGCTTTCCGACAACCTAAAGGCCCTGGCCGGCAAGGAGATGGACGTGAGCGAACCCGGCGCCTACCGCGATATGGTGGTCGATTTCTTTAAAAACCAGGGCGCCGAGTACGAGCTGCGCGCCCAGCTCTGCACCGACCTCAAAACCATGCCCGTGGAGGATGCCAGCATCGACTGGCCCCAGGACCAGAGCCCCTACCAGGTGCTGGGCAAAATTGTGCTGCCCGCCCAGGATGCCTTCAGCCCCGCCCGCCGCGTGTACGCCGACGATGTGCTCTCGTTCAACCC
The DNA here is from genome assembly GCF_030581075.1 of Hymenobacter cheonanensis. Classification (GTDB taxonomy): domain Bacteria; phylum Bacteroidota; class Bacteroidia; order Cytophagales; family Hymenobacteraceae; genus Hymenobacter. Next base: position 47,699 of record NZ_JAUQSW010000004.1, on the reverse strand, counting down.
CTTCCACTGCCTGCCCGAGCACCGGCCGCTGGGCTCCATCAACCGGGTGCGCATCAAAGCCTATGAATCGAGCGCCAAGTACCGGCACCTGACGAACGCCACGCCCCGCGTTGAGCCCACCGATATCAGCCAGCTGCCCGACTAACTGCGTACAAGGCGCAACACTCCTTTTCCCCAACCCCACCAGCATGGCCACCACCGTAAAAACCCCCAGCCACACCGACCCCGAAACCAAGAAAAAGGAGGATGCCAACCAGACGACCATCAAGGACAAGCCCTCCGGCAAAAACGTGAAGACCCAGAAGAAATAACGACTGCGTCTTGGCTAAAAAAGCCCGGCTCACGCAAGTGAGCCGGGCTTTTTTAGTGGCTAGGCTATTCGGAGAGCTTACTGCCCGGGGCTTTGCAGCTTTGGGTCGGCGGCGGGCTCCACGGCGCGCTCAAAGCGCAGCTGCCCGTTCACGTCGGTGCCCACCGAGGCAAAGCCGTTGGCCAGCAGCACGCGCTGCGACAGCAGGTTTTCGGGCGGGGTGTGGGCCACCAGGCGGCGCACCATGCCGGTGGTAGCGGCCTGCTGCACCAGCCCGGCCACCAGCTCGGTGCCCAGGCCCTGGCCGCGCCAGTCGGCCGCAATGGAGTAGCCCAGCTCCACGGTGCCGGCCGCATCGGGCGGGCCCGTGAAGCCGCCGGTGCCTACCAGCGTGCGGGGCGTGTCGCCCTCGGCCTTGCGCAGGGCATACCAGTTGTACCAGCCGGCTGCGTCGCGGCCGCCGGCCGTCAGCTTTTCGAGAAAATATTCCATCGCCTCGCGGTCGTACTCGCCGGGCGGCCAGTCGGTGGGCAAGGCGGCCCCTAGCAGCGTGGGGAAGTATTGCGGCTTGTGCAGCTCGGCCGTGAGCAGGGCGCGGCTGGCGGCCAGGATGAGCAGGCGCGGCGTTTGGGTGATGAGCGGAATCATAACGGGGCTATACGCAACTTACTGCGCCGGCGGCGCGGGCACGGCAAACGTATTAAGTAAGCCGCTGATAGTCATGTACTGGCCGGCCAGATAAATCATATCTACCACGCCTTTTTCGCCAAATGTCACGATGGCTTGCTCATACAGCTCGGTATCTATCTGGTGCCGGGTGGTGAGGCGCTGGGTGAAGTCGTAGGCCACGCTTTCTTCGGGCGAGAGGCTAGCTGGCTTTTGGCCAGCGGCCAGCGCCTGCACGGTAGCCTCGTCGAACCCCGCCTTTCTGGCCACGGCCGTATGGGCATACAGCTCATAGGCGGCCTGCCAGGCCGCGCCCACGGTCAGAATCACCACCTGCCGCACCTTCTCGCTCAGCGAGGTTTCCTTGCCCTCGACTGAGGTCACGCCCATTAGGGCCTTGCTGATGAGCGGGCTGCGCAGCATGGCGTTGAAGGGGCCAATGAGCCGGTCGTCGTAGGTATCGGCCTGGAAGCCTGATTTCTCGGCCCAGGTCACCATCGTATCCTGCAGCTGGTCGTAGAGCTTTTTTTGGTCTGAGTCGAGGGTAGCCGGCTCAAGCAGGGCTAGCCGCCCGCCGAGGTTGTCTGCAAAATTTGCCATGAGTTGTTTGAACTACGTGCGCTGAAAAAGAACCAGGCAGCATACGTACCGGCGGCCCCTGGCGGCCAAGCAAGCCCGCTACGAGGCCCTGGCAGCGGGCCACTGGGCCGCCGCTGGGCGCGGGGCCTAGCAACTTGCAGGCGGCAGCTGTTTGATTTTTACAGCAATTGGTTTGCTGCGCGCAGTGCCGGGCGCCCCCCGCCGCCAGACCTTTGACCCGGAACTACACCCTCTTTAAACCTACCCTCCTATGAAAGTTTTTGTAACCGGCGCATCGGGCTTCGTGGGCTCGGCCGTGGTGCCCGAACTGCTGCAAGCCGGCCACCAGGTGCTGGGCCTGGCGCGCTCCGACGCCTCGGCGCAGGCCCTCACGGCGGCTGGGGCCGAGGTGCTGCGGGGCGACCTTCAGGACCTCGACAGCCTGAAGCGCGGGGCCGCCGCCGCCGATGGCGTTATTCACCTGGCTTTTATACACGATTTCTCGCAGTATCAGCAGGCCGCCGCCACCGACCAGCAAGCCATCGAGGCGATGGGCAGCGTGCTGGCGGGCTCGGGCCGGCCGCTCGTCGTCACGTCGGGCCTGGCTGGCCTGCCCGCCGGCCGCCCGGCCACCGAAGAAGACGTGCCGACTGCCGGCGTGGGGCGCATTTCCGAGCAGGCGGCGCTGGCCTTGGTGCCGCAGGGCGTGCGGGCCTCCGTGGTGCGGCTAGCCGCGTCGGTGCACGATAAGGGCGACCACGGCTTCGTGCCCTACCTTATTCAGGTGGCCCGCCAGAAAGGCGCGGCGGCCTACATTGGCGAGGGCCTCAACCGCTGGCCGGCCGTGCACCGCCTCGATGCGGCCCACCTGTTTCGGCTGGCGCTGGAGCAGGGCACGGCTGGCGCGCGCTACCACGGCGTGGCCGACGAGGGCATTGCCTTTCGCGACCTGGCCGCCGTCATCGGCCGGCACCTGCACGTGCCGGTGGTGTCGAAATCGCCCGAGGAAGCCGCCGAGCACTTCGGCTGGATGGCCCGCTTCGCCGCCCTCGACATGGCGGGGTCGAGCGCGCTCACGCAGCAGTGGCTGGGCTGGCACCCCACCCACCCCGGCCTGCTGGCCGACTTGGAGCAGGGCGACTATTTCGCTGGCTAGGGCCGCTACCCAGCCACTAGTTACCAAAGCCCTCGCAGCAGTTGCTGCGGGGGCTTTTTGCCATGCCGCCTAGTGCCCCAGCCGGATGCGCAGGTACTGCTGCAGCCAGATAGGATACAGGTTGTAGCCCACGTTGAGCACCGTTAGGCCGAGCGCCCACCCTAGCTGGCCCGCCGCCCCAACGTAAATACTCACCCCGAGAAAAAATAGCAGCCCGGCCCAGTGAAACCGCTCTTGCTGGTAGGTGGTGCTGAGCAGCCTGGCCACGGCCCGCCGCCCCACCAGCCCTCGATAGTTCGGATACCGCCGCCGCAACAGCCTGTTCACCAGGGCTCCTTGCTGCGTGAAGTAACCCAGCCCCGGCACCCCCAGCCGGCGGTATACCTGCGCGCGGGGGGCTAGCTGCAGGCGCCGCAGCCATGCCGCCGGCCACGCATAAGCCGACAAGCTCACGGCCAAAAACCCCCACAGCCACGGCTGCACCACGTAGTGGTAGCAGCACACCGCCAGCGGCCCCAGCGCCAGCCCCGACCACAGCACGCTGGGCACCGCGTTGTAGCAGGCCACCACCGCCGCCGAGGGCACACCGCGCTGGGAATTAAGGGCTGGCATCAGGCGCTAAAAGTACGCCTTTGCCCGCTAGCCCCGCCGCTATGCCCGCCACCTGCGCGGCAGCCAGGGGCTGATGCCCGGTAAGGGCGCCCCCGCAGCGTAGCGGCCCACCTACCAGCGCCACGGGTTGCGAAGGCTGCCGGCCCCACCTGCTCCGGCCTCCCGCTCAACTCTAGGCGGCTTCCAGGGTGCGCACCTGGGTCATTTTGCCCGCCCGGCCCAGGTGCGTATCCTGAAAGCCGGTGGCGTATTTGAGGCCGTAGCCCAGCAGCCGGTCGAAGGCGCTGTGAAACAGCAGCACCGTGCCGGCCAGCACCAGCAGGGGCTGCCCTAGCACCCACCCCGCTAGGCCCACGGCAATGGCCAGGGCCTTGTGGTGCACCAGGTTGTAGCTGGCGGCGCCCACGCGCGGGCCGGCCAGGTAGCCCAGCATGCTCAGGTCGGGCAGCAGGAAAGTGGCGGGCAGTACCCACCAGGCATAAGGCAGGTGGGCGAACACAAACGCGGCCAGCAGCAGTTGGGCCAATTCTTCGGTTTTCAGCAGCGATTTCATGGGAGCAGGCGGGGGTTTTGAATGGTGAAAATCAATACCCAAAATTCCGCCTGCCGCTAGCCCCCCAACGATAACAAAAGCTAAGAAAATTCAGCGCCCCGCCCCTAGCGCCCCCGCGCCACCCGCGCCCGAATGCGGCTGAGCGACACCGGCGTGACGCCGAGGTAATTGGCCACCAGGTGCTGCGGAATGCGCTCCAGAATCTTGGTTTTGCCGCTGGCCAGCAGCGCCCGGTAGCGCTCCTCGGGCGAGAGAATGAGCTGCTCGGTGAGGCGGGCATCGGTGCCCAGCAGGTGAAACTCGGCCAGCACGCGCCCAAACCGCTCGTAGGCCGGGCACTCGTCGTAGAGCTGCCGCAGCACCGCGTAGTCGAACACCACCAGGTCCGCCTCGGTCAGGGCCTGAATATTAAGCTGGCTCGGCTGGCCCGCCAGGCAGCTCGGGTAGTCGGCCAGCAGGTGGTTTTCGAAGAAGAAGTACGTGGTGCGCTCCTCGCCATTCGGCCGCAGGTAGTACAGGCGGCAGGTGCCCTGGAGCAGCAGGGCTATTTCGGGCCGGTAGCCGCCGGCCTGCACAAAGTGCTGGCCGCGCGCCAGGTGGCAGGGCCGCACGGCCCCGGCCAGTAGCTGCCACTCGGCCTCGGTGAGGGCGGGCACGAAGCGGCGCAGGTAAGCAAACAACGGATGCATGGGCAGGCAGCGCTAAACCAGGCGCCAAAGCTACTGCGCGAGCCGCCGGCTAAGAAGGGGGTTTGCCCGCGCTAGCCTCTCAACCAAGCCAGCCGCTACCGGGGGCGGCAGCGGCCGGAGTTAAATTGAAAAACAAGCCTATTGCACAAAAAACGGCGTATCAACAGCGTACTTCTTTTTGCCTTTGTCGATTTCCCGAGCTTTGAGCTTGAGTAGTGTTTTACCCGTTGTGGCCAGGGTACCTATCTCAAACTGCACCTGCAGCAAATGCATTGCCCGCAACTTCTCCAGGCTCATGCTTTCAAAGCTCTCGTCGGCAGGCTCGCTCAACTCCCATTCGTAAGCCGTCCACGCGCTATCGTAAGCATTTTTGGCGTCGCTCACGGTTACCAGCTTCTTGTAGGGCAAGATGTAGCTTAAAAAATGGGCCTCGTTCTTGTCCAGGTCTAGCCATACCTCATTCAGCATGCTTAAGCGGCCTGTTCCGTTGAAATGAATAGTATTGGCAGTGTACTCCACCTGTAAGGTGCCAGTATAAGAAGGCGCCACCTTTATCTCCCGCTTCTCCATGAGCGTTTCTAACTCCCGAAACTCGGGTTCGCTCATGCCTGAGCGTTTATCATAAGGCATCGGGCCGGGCTTTCGTGTAGCGGCCTTGTTCTGCATCTCAATTATGTACTGCGGATTGGCGCGGATTCCTTCCTGAAATTTTGCCAGCAGCACTGCCAGCCGTGGGTTCATCACAACGCTATCCATGGCGGCTACTTGCAGCGCACCAGCGGGTAGCAACTCTTTTAGGGCAGCGCTGATTTTCTTGGTTTCCGGAGCGCCTGCCGTTTTAGTCTGCGCGCAGCTAGTAGGCAGCGTAGCGGCCCATAGAAGCAGCACTGCGAGTATTTTCTTCCCCATGCCAGGAGGCAGCTATTGGTTTAGTTGTTTTGACCAGGTAAACATACCGCCCCGCCCGCTTGCCCCTCCAAAACACGCCAGCCGCTACCGGGGCGGCAGCGGCTGGGTGGCTGAGTTGCGTCGGAGTTCAGGCTAGCGCTTCGGCATAGCGGCGCACCGCCGTGCGCAGGTTGGCGAGCTGCCGGGCAGACACGCCCGCAAAGTGCGGGTTGCTGCTTTGGATTTTGTCCAGCAGCTGGCTTAACCCAGCGAGTAGCAGGGTGTCTACTTCGCCGCCCAGCGCCTTTTCTACCTTCCCGATTCTGGCGCGGTAGCTAGAAATGGTTTTCACTCCCAAGGGGCGAGTGGCTAAGTACTGTTCGTAACGTTCGCGGTGTTGCATGAGGTTAACTACAAGGATGGTGGAGGCGGGAGGCTAGTAGCTTTCCTTCCGGAAGCCGAAGGCGCGCAGGGTGCCCCGGCGGGCATCCTCGTCGGGGTAGTGCGCGCCGATGAGCAGCACCAGCGAGCGCAGTACCGTGCGCAGGGGCGCTTCGAGGGCATTTTTGGCGCCCACGGCGGCCGAGGCCGCGCCGCGCTGGGTGCCGCTGGCCTGGGCTAGCTGGGCGTATTCGGTGGCCAGGGGCTGCCAAAAGGCGGTGCCGAACTTGCGGGGGCCGTAGCCGTGGGCGGCCAGGGCGGCCACCAGCTTGGCCAGGGCCTGGGCGCGGGCGGGGCGGGCGGTGGGCAGCTGCCAGTTTTTGCCCTCGCGCACGATGCCAAACTCGCCGTAGAAGGCTTCGTCGCCCTCGCCGTCGTGGTCTTCGGCCAGGTAGCCTTTCACGAAGCCCAGGTTTTTGGCCACCTGCTTGTCGAGAGCCTTAAGGCGCTGCGCGGCCGGGCTGATGCCATCGTCGGCGGTATCGGCGGTGCCGATGCTGGCGTGGTAGGCGGCGGCCTGCGCCGCAAAATCGGCCTTCTTTTTATAGAGCAGGTCGCCGAGCGGCGAGGCTTGCCAGGCGGTGGCGGCGGCCACGCCCAGGGTGGCTAGCTCGAGCTGCCCCTTGGGCAGGTTGTCTTTGTGGCGCACGGGGGCCGCGCCGGGGGCGGGGGTAGTGGGGGTGGGTTGGTCGGCAGTAGCCATGAGGAATGTGGGAATACGTGAATACGCCCGTAAGATAATGCTTGCCGCCAGGTAGTGGCGCTGGCCGCAAGGCCGCTACCCCGGGCAATGGCTCACCTTGCCCCCGCCGCCCTCCGGTAGGCCGGCGCGCCCGGCCGCCCGCCCGGCCGGACGTCCGGCAGGCCCGGTAGCCAGGGCCGCCGCCCTTCCGGAAGTCCGGTAAGGCCCCGCGCCGCACCCCCGGCCCCACCGGACGTCCGGTAAGCCCGCGCGCCCGGTTCGCCGCCCTACCGGACGTCCGCTAAGGCCGGGCGTCGGCCCCCCTGCCCTACCGGACTCCCTCAAAAACACGGCAGCCGCTACCGGGGCGGCAGCGGCTGGGGGGCTATTCTGGAATCTCTATTATAGAACGGTTGGAGCAGATAACCTCAATAGCCTCTTCTCCGCTAACATCTACTAGGCATAGGAATTCATCAAAGCCTCCGTACACCTTGCCTTCGTCATCCATAAAGAGCAGCAGATGGCTGCCATAGGCTTGCCCAATCACACAAAACTGTGAGCGCCCTAGGCGTTTAGAATAATTTTCTCTTACCCAGTATGAATCGAAGCTAGCGCTAGCCTCGCAGGCATCAAAGTCCAGCGTATTTATTTCACCAGATGCTCTTCTAAATTTTATTAGCAAGTTCCCAAACTCCTCCAAAAACTCTGCTGCCTTTGAAAACCAAGTATATCCTTCGCCTTCTAAGTAAGCTCGATACTTGACAAGCGAGACTTTGCGGCCAGCATACCACCCCGCTTCAGTCAAGTACTGCACTGTTGATGGTGAGAAATTATCCATGCTCTAAAAATAGCGCTAGCCTCCAAAAACACGGCAGCCGCTACCGGGGGCGGCTGCGGCTGGGTGAAGTCAAGGATACTACTCTGTCTTTAAGTGAATTTGAAAAGTTCCCCCTACAGAGTCGCCAACAAGCCAAACGTAATAAGTCCCGTCTTTCAGCTTGCTCAAGTGCAAGACAATTTCCTTTCTCTCGTCGTTCTCGCCGCTTCCGGTTCGCTGAATTGGCTGATAAGGGTTATCACGCTTGAAAAACTTACGCCAGTTCTCTTCGTCCCAAATAGAAACTGAGTTTCGATACAAAGGAGGCAATACCAAATCCAGTTGTTCGCCCTTCTTTCGGCCTATTTCTATCGGGACGCACTCTTTCCCGTCGTCCAAGTCCCTCAAGTATTCGCGTTCTACCCGAACGAGCCGGACCGACTGGCCTTGCGCCCGGCTATCGCTGCTTGAGGAGATTAGAAGAAAAATGATTCCAAGTATCAGAAGCTTCATAAGACGTAAGGTTTGATAAGCGCAAATTCCAGTCAGTTATCCCGCAAGCTACGCCCCCCCTCGCCGCCGAAGCTGGCGTTTCCATGCGACTAAGGTACCAAGTGCGTCCCGCCCGCTCCCCCCAAAAACACGACAGCCGCTACCGGGGGCGGCAGCGGCTGGGGAAACCATAATTATACACGAAGATGAAAAAATACAGTCAATTCTTGAGTTCACTAATCACACCGCCTTTTGTTACTTTAAGACTATTTGTGTTTTGGAAAACAAAATCTACAATTGCTATAGCAGCCGCTTGCATCACTGGCTTCAACTTTTTGACTTCGGAAAATGCTATAGTCCTAGTAAAGCGCAAAGCTGTCCTGTCTTTTGTACTTTTTCTCACTATAGGATGAGAAAGCTCTGATTCTTTCCTTAATAAATGCACGCCTTCACACATCTTATAAATATCAGGGTGATTTTTTGCTAAAGAACAAGTAGGAGTATTCACAAATCCTCCAATACCTCCGAGTTGATAATTTCCAAGTCTTTGGTCTAGAGGAAATAATGAGTTCAGAACTAATTCATTAAATGAATCTAATTGATTTATAAATGCAGTCGGATTACTCCTTATGTATGACTTACACATCAGTATCTGGTGCTCAACCTTGCTGTGATTTACACCAAAGAACTTTTTCCAATTACACTCAGACAAGCTTAGACCAACGATATATGATAGGGATTCTGATATTGTACTTGCTCTTGCAATGCTGCCAGATATTTTTCCAGCTTTTCGTAAAGATGCTTTAGCTAAAAGTCCAATATTACTAGTATTAGCCGTTACATCTATTTCAGCTTCTATTGCGAGATACGAGGCATAAGCTTGAACATCAGAATTTTTATGCGTAAGCAGATTATTAATAATCGAGGCGTACGAAGGCTTTCCATAAAGAGATAAATCAATTTCATTGATAATATTATGAATGACCCAACTTTCCTCAGATACTAAAATACTTTCTAAATCATTAAATTTCAGTGCAACCGTTTTGAGTACCCAGGCATAAATCTGAGCTTTAAGATTTAGGGAACTTATTTCATTTCTCCTTAACGATTCCAGACAAAATTCACTGAATGCATTTTTTAATTCTACCGACTTTATTCTATTCAAAGCTAATTGCAAACATTTTGCAGTAACTTCTTCGTATAAATTTGTTTCCGAGATAAACTTTAATATAAGGTCAGCTATTGAATCATTTAAAAAGTCCCTATTAGCCAGATACCTGACAACTGAATCACATAAATTAGGCTGATTAAGAAGAACTTCAACACACTTCTTCTCCAACCTAGTTTCATTAGGAACGCGAGCTAACATGTACTTGAATGAAGTTTCATCAAGAACCTTCCCATCTTTTATTATTTTCCTAATATCATTCAGGTAGCTAATATTTTTTCCTTTATTACGTTTAGCTCGCCAATATTACTAACGTTTTTAAGCTCAGAATCAATATCAGTAATCTTATGTAAACTGAGTTTACTTGCTTGAGGGAAAAGGCCTATTCGCTTACTTAATATATCTAACCGCATAACTGCTTTTTTTACACCCAGCTCGTCCACAGATAAAATTCTTATATCATCAACATATCTCATGTAACGATACGGTTGTGGCCCTTTGCAAAATGTAGTATCGACATAGGTCAACATAACCTCACCGAAGATTCCTGACGTAAGAGGTCCTTGAGGTATCCCGTGACTATGGTATTTAGCCTCACATGGCTCTGTACAAGTCCAATATTTCAAATATTCTATGATATTCTGACAAAACTCAGGAGTAAATCTTAAATCCTCTAGCAAATGAGAAAGGACGCTGTGGTCCACTGTATCATAAAACGCTGTATAATCGAATGTAGCTGTGTATATAAGCCCTGCACGAAATGATTTTTTAAATTCGCTTTTGAATTTATTATAACCTATTTCCCAAGGTTTGAAAAAAAACTCTGAGTGAACACCTGCAAAATGATGACCAAAATTATTCGAATTATAGTGCGCACGAGCTTTCGAACTAAGGTTCTCAGCCACAATATTACCAAAAGCTTGATATACTATTTGGTCTTCAACTGATAACAAACTAAATACCCTAAGTAATCCAGACTTTTTAGGAAGATATATTTTAACAGCATGACTTGGTTTGTAAGTACCACTTTTGAGTCTCTCCCTAATACTCCTAAGATTATCTTCTAGTGAAATCTCATAAGATTTGTATAAATGCCTGAAATAGTTCTTATAATCGTATTTACGAGAACTATTAATACGATTCCAAGCCTTTCTAAGATTAGAAAGGCTACAAACTCTTTTCAAATCAGGCGTTATAGCTGGCATATATTAAAAAAAGGAGGGAGCAAATACCCCCTCCTTTTATTTTAGATTTATTTTTGCCTAAAACTTCTTACGAACCGCAGGCCTCGCAGGCGTCCGGGTTATCGAGCGAGCAGGCCATGTCGCTTTGGTTCTGGGCGTACATGGGCTCCAGGGTTTCGGCGGCTTGCTTTTCCACCGTGAACTTGATGGCGTCGGCGGCGGCTTTGGTGCGCAGGTAGTACATGCCGGTTTTGAGGCCGCGCTTCCAGCTGTGGAAGTGCATGCTGGTGAGCTTGCCGAAGTTGGGGTTCTGCACGTGCAGGTTCAGGCTCTGGCTCTGGCAGATGTAGGCACCCCGGTCGGCGGCCATGTCGATGATGGTGCGCTGCGAAATCTCCCACACCGTCTTGTACAGGTCCTTGATGTGCTGCGGCACGCGGGCAATGCCCTGCACCGAGCCGTTGGCCGCGATGATGTCCTGCTTCATCTGCTCGTTCCAGAGGCCCAGCTTCACCAGGTCCTTCAGCAGGTGCTTGTTCACCACCATAAACTCGCCGCTGAGCACGCGCCGCACATAAATGTTGCTGGTGTAGGGCTCAAACGACTCGTTATTGCCCAGAATCTGGGCGGTGCTGGCGGTGGGCATGGGCGCCACCAGCAGCGAGTTGCGCACGCCGTGCTCCACTACCTGGCCGCGCAGGGTGTCCCAGTCCCAGCGGCCCGATTTGGGCGTCACGCCCCACATATCGAACTGGAAGATTCCTTTGGAAAGCGGCGAGCCGGGGAAGGTTTCGTAGGCCCCGTCCTTCATGGCGAGGTCCTTCGAGGCCGTCATGGCGGCGAAGTAAATCGTCTCGAAAATGTCCTCGTTCAGGCCCTTGGCTTCGTCGCTTTCGAAGGGCATGCGCAGGGCAATAAACGTGTCGGCCAGGCCCTGCACGCCCAGCCCGATGGGGCGGTGGCGGAAGTTGGAGCGCTCGGTTTCGGGCACCGGGTAGTAGTTCACGTCGATTACCTTGTTGAGGTTCAAGGTAGTCTGGTACGTGATGTCGTAGAGCGTCTTATGGTCGAAGGTCAGGTTGCCCTGGGCATCTTCCACGAGGTAGCGGGGCAGCGCCAGCGAGGCAAGGTTGCACACCGCAATCTCGTCCTTGTCGGTGTACTCCATAATCTCGGTGCAGAGGTTGCTCGACTTAATGGTGCCGAGGTTCTGCTGGTTGCTCTTGCCGTTGGCGGCGTCCTTGAAGAGCATGTAGGGCGTGCCCGTCTCGGTCTGGCTTTCCAGAATGTGGAACCACAGCTCCTGCGCCTTGATGGTCTTGCGGCCGCGGCCCTCGCGCTCGTACTTGGTGTAGAGCTTCTCAAACTCGGGGCCCCAGGTGGTGTCGAGGCCGGGGCACTCGTGGGGGCACATCAGCGTCCAGTCGCCGTTGGCTTCCACGCGCTTCATAAACAAGTCGGGCGTCCAGAGGGCGTAAAACAAGTCGCGGGCGCGCATTTCTTCCTTACCGTGGTTCTTCTTCAAGTCCAGGAATTCGAAAATGTCGGCGTGCCAGGGCTCCAGGTAAATGGCGAACGCACCCTTGCGCTTGCCGCCGCCCTGGTCCACGTAGCGGGCCGTATCGTTGAACACCTTCAGCATCGGCACCAAGCCGTTGGAGTTGCCGTTGGTGCCCTTAATGTAGGAGCCCGTGGCGCGCACGTTGTGCACGGCCAGCCCGATGCCGCCTGCGCTCTGCGAAATCAGCGCGCAGTCCTTCAGCGTCTCGTAGATGCCCTCAATCGAGTCGTCCTTCACCGTGAGCAGGAAGCACGACGACATCTGCGGCTTGGGCGTGCCGGCGTTGAACAAGGTCGGCGTAGCGTGGGTCATCCAGCGCTCGCTCATCATGTTGTAGGTCTTGATGGCCGAGTCGATGTCGTCCTTGTGAATGCCCACCGACACGCGCATCAGCATGTGCTGGGGCCGCTCCACCACCTTGCCATCAAGGCGCAGCAAGTACGAGCGCTCCAGGGTCTTGAAGCCGAAGAAGTCGTAGTTGTAATCGCGGTCGTAGATAATGGCCGAGTCCAGGGTGTGCGCGTGCTTGTGAATCACCTCCCACACGTCCTTGGCAATCAGCGAGGCGTTGTCGCCATTCTTGGGGTCCTCGTAGGTATACAGCCGCTTCATGGTGCTCGAAAACGACTTCGAGGTCACCTTGTGCAGGTTGCTCACCGCGATGCGGGCCGCCAGGATGGCGTAGTCCGGGTGCCGGGTGGTCAGCGAAGCGGCCGTCTCCGCCGCCAGGTTGTCGAGTTCGACGGTCGTCACGCCATCGTAGATGCCGTCGATGACCTTCTTGGCCACCTCGATGGGCGACACGAAATTTTGATTAAGCCCGTAGCAAAGTTTCTCAATGCGGGCGGTTACTTTATCGAACTTGACCGACTCACGGCGGCCATCGCGTTTGATTACGAGCATGTTATGGGAAGCGCTAAGGTGGGCGATAACTACTAATCTGGCTAGCCTCTAGTGCGAAGCTGCGGTGCTTTAAAGCCGGAAATTAGTTCCCATGTTTGGGGTTGCCAAGAGAAATATTTAGAATCGGTCCGCACAGCCTGAAAATGAGGCCGCCCGGCCATTTTTTGAAAAAACGGCTGGGCGGCTGACGCGAGAATTAGGTTTTTATTGTGTATATCCAGTGGCTTTTGGCCTACTTTCGGCGGCTATAGTACCAGCAGTAGCCAGCCACCGCCAGCCCCGCCCCAGCCACCAGCGCCACGACGGGCACGGGCGGCCCAAACGCCTTGCACGGGCAGCGTTTAACAACCTGTTTGCCGTTCATCACCAGCCAGCGGCGGCAAAAAGCACAGGGGTTGCAGCTAGGGGCAACCTGCCCCGGCCGAGGCCAGGAGGCGGCAGTACTAGTAACGGGAGCAATTGAGATGCTGCCCACTACCCGCGGGCGACCTGCTGCGACCCACCAAAAAGCCCTGACTTCGAAGAGAAAGTCAGGGCTTTTTACTACGTTGGCGCGCGCCTAAAAATCCTCGTCGAGCGAGAACATATTGTCGGCGCGCTCGGTCATCACACCGGCTTTCTGGTACTCGGCCACGCGCTTCTCGAAGAAGTTGGTTTTGCCCTGCACCGAAATCATTTCCATGAAATCGAAGGGGTTGCTGGCGTTGTAAATCTTGCTGCACCCTAGCGACACCAGCAGGCGGTCGGCCACAAACTCGATGTACTGGCTCATGGTGCGGGCATTCATGCCGATGAGGCTCACGGGCAGCGCATCGGTCACAAACTCCTGCTCAATCGTCACCGCATCGCGGATAATGGCTTGCACGCGCTCCTCGGGCAGCTTGTTTTCGAGGTAGCTGTAGAGCAGGCAGGCAAAATCGCAGTGCAGCCCCTCATCGCGCGAAATCAGCTCGTTCGAGAACGTGAGGCCGGGCATGAGGCCGCGCTTCTTCAGCCAGAAAATCGAGCAGAACGAGCCCGAGAAAAAGATGCCCTCCACGGCCGCAAACGCAATGAGGCGCTCGGCAAAATTCTCGGAGTTAATCCACGTCAGCGCCCACTGGCCCTTGCGCTGCACGGCGGGCACTGTTTCGAGGGCGTTGAAGAGGTAATCCTTTTCCTTGGGGTCTTTGATGTAGGTATCAATCAGCAGCGAATAGGTTTCGCTGTGAATGTTTTCCATCATAATCTGGAAGCCGTAGAAGCAGCGCGCCTCGGGCATCTGCACTTCCTGCATGAAGTTGATGGCCAGGTTCTCATTCACGATGCCGTCGCTAGCCGCGAAGAACGCCAGCACGTGCTTGATGAAATGGCGCTCGTTGTCGTTCAGGCCGTTCCAGTCTTTCTGGTCCTGCGAGAGGTCAATTTCCTCGGCCGTCCAGAACGAGGCTTCCGCCTTCTTGTAAAACTCCCACACCTGCGGGTTTTGAATGGGAAAGAGGACGAAACGGTTGGGGTTTTCGGCGAGTAAGGGCTCCATAAAACGTAACGGGTTTCGGGGTTGACGAAGTAGCAAACTACCGGGCTAACCGAACTGGCGCGGCGTTGTTCGGCCCCGGCCCGGCCGGTCTTCAAAGATAGCCGCGCACCCCCCTAGCCGGTACCTGCGTTTATCAATGGCTACTTTTTGCAGGCGGCCCGGCTTACTCTGAGTAGCACATGAAGCGCAAGCGGGGAAGCACCGGACTTATAGCGACTTATCCACATTTTCTTTGTGGATAACGCCAGTTGTCCACAAAAACCGGCGCACGCAAGCCACTTTCTTGCTTTCAGCCACTTAGCCGCTACGGCAAAAAATGTGCTTGAACCCGGCGCATTTTGGCCGAATGAATGAAGATTAACCACTTAGGTTTGGTTTTACCGAAAAGGTGCCGTACTTTTGCGTTCCCTTTTGAGAAACCTCCAGCGGAAATAAGATGTACGCCATTGTTAATATCGCCGGCCAACAGACTAAGGTTGAGGCTAATAAATTTGTTTACGCCCAGCGTCTGGCCGGTAATATCGGTGACTCGGTAGAGCTGGGCAACGCCCTACTGACCGATGACAACGGTACGCTCAGCATCGGCACGCCCGAGCTGAATGTGGCAGTAAAAGGCACCATTGTAGCCCACGTGCAGGGCGACAAAGTCTTGGTGTTCAAGAAGAAGCGCCGCAAGGGCTACAAGAAACTGAATGGCCACCGCCAGCAGTTCACCAAAGTAATGATTAACAGCATTGGTTAATTAGGTATGAGTTAAAAGTTGTGAGCGATGAGTTGGCTAGCGCTGCTCAGGCTCTGACTGAAGACTCATAACTCATAACTTTTAACTCATAACTATCCCATGGCACACAAAAAAGGCGTAGGCTCGTCAAACAACGGCCGTGAATCGCATAGCAAGCGCCTCGGCGTGAAAATCTTCGGCGGTCAGTCGCTCATCGCTGGCAATATCATCGTGCGTCAGCGCGGCACCAAGCACCACCCTGGCACCAACGTGGGCATCGGCAAAGACCACACGCTGTTTGCGCTGGTTGATGGCACGGTGCAGTTTAAGAAAGGCCGCGATGAGCGTTCGTTCGTATCGGTAGTGCCGGTGGCATCTGAAGTAGCCGCTGCTTAATTGCTGCTTTGCTCCTACAAAAGGGCTGCTCCTACCGGGGCAGCCCTTTTTGCGTTGGCGCCGGCTAGCCCTATAGCCCGAAGTAGAAGCGGATGGTGGCCTGCCCACCCACGTTCCAGCGGCTGGCGGTGCTGGGCCGCTCAAAGTTGTAGTAGGCCGGCGCCAGCAGCCCGCCGCCCGCGCTGATGTCGTAGTAGGCGTGGCGGCGCAGTTGGTGCTGCACGCCCCACAGCGCATACACCCCCGGTGTGAGCACGGCGGGCGTGGTGCGCCGCCGGCCGCTGCCGCTGGTAGTTACGAGGCTAGCCCCGGTTAGCTGCTCCCAGTCGGCGCTGCCCTCCAGGGCCAGGTAGCGGCCGAAAGTGGGCACTGCCCGCTGGGCCCGGCCGTAGTAGTAGCGCACCCCTAGCGCGGCGCTGGCGGCGGTAAAGGCGTTGGTTTGGGTAGCCCGGCGGCGGCCGGCAGTGAAGCTGGCCTGCACATCGGTTTCGAGCTGGGTATAGAAGCTGAGGCGGGATGCCACCCGGTACTCGGCCCCGAGCGAGAGCGGCACCAGGAACTGCCACGACTTGCTATCGTGCGCGTAGCGCAGGTGCGTGAGGCGCAGGCCGGCCTTGAGCAACAGCGAGTGGGCGCGCGGCACTGAGTCGGGGGCTAGCTGCTGGGCGTGGGTGGCCCCCGCCGCCAGCAGGCCGGCACTCAGCAGCATACTTTTTAAAAGGTACTGATAAGCCATAAGCAAAATAGATTAATCACCGAAAACCAGCTCTAAGATACTGGCTGCGTGGCGAAAAACCGCCTGGCCAGCCGCTTAATTTCTGGATGAGCCCGCGGCGGCGGCCAGCTCATTAAGGAGCTGGCTTACCTGGGCCGCGTGGCTTACGATGAGGAAATGCCCAGCGCCGGGCACCAAAAAGTCGATGCGGGCCGTGCCGGCCGGCAGCAGGCGGTCGCGGGTGCCGTGCAGGCGCACCGTGCCGGGCAGCCCCGGCCCGCACCAGGCCAGCAACTGCGCCGTGGCCCAGCGGGCAAATGCGGGGTCGGTATCGGCGAGTATCTGGCGCAGCAGGCGGTATTCGGTGCCGCCCCGCACCCCAAAAAACCACTGGGCCAGCCGGGGCATCCACTTCAGCAGGCCAAAGGGTACTAAGCGATGCACCCCCGTAGCGCCCGCCAGCCGCAGCGCAGGCGGCAAATCGAGCGGGCTGCCGAGGCTCGAAATGAGCACCACCCGCGCCAACGGCCGCAGCCGCCCCATTTCCTGCGCCAACAGCCCGCCAAACGATACGCCCACCAGCCAGCAGGGCACATCGGCGGGCACGGCGGTGGCCAGGCGGGCGGCGTAGTGGGCCAGGGGCTCGGTGGGCGACTGCGGGGCCAGCCAGCGCAGCACGTGCACCGTACCCATTAGCCGCAGGCGGCGAAAAACCCGCTCATCGGCGCCCAAACCGGGAATCAGATACCAAATTGGCGCCTCCATTCCGCACTCAGGGGGCTAGCCGGGCGTAGATGCCTTCGAGGTAGAAGATGTTGTGCGGCTGCGGGTCGTCGGCTTCCTCCACATCGGCGGGGAAGGTGACGGCCAGCTTGAGGGCCACACCGGGCAGGGCCACGGGCGGGCGCTCTTCACTCGTGTATTCGAGCAGGCAGGGCCATTGCTCGGTGGTGGCGAGGGCATCGGCTACTTCTTCGGCCAGAGTTTCGGCGCGGTCGCCGGCCACGCGCAGCAGCGTATCGAGGGCCTGGAAGGGCAGGCCGAGGTGAAAGAAGTGGTCGTCGTCGTCGCGAAACGTAGTGGCCCAGATGGTTACGTCGTCGGTATTGTCGAAGACGATGGCCGTGAGCTGGACTTGCTCCACAAAAAAGTCGTCGTTGCTGACCAGGGCATCGCTCAAAAGCTTCACGGCTGCGCGGGGGGAAAGGTGGGACGAAGGAAACCGGCGGCCCGCCCGGCCGCCGCCGCAAGCTACACCGCAGCGGCCGGCGCGTCGGCAAACAGCTCCAGGGTAATGTGGTCGGCTAGTAGCTTGCCGGCGTCGGTGAGGCGCAGCACGTGGCCCTCCAGCGTGGCCATGCCCTGGGCGGTGAGGCTAGCCAGGTACTCGGCCCGGTTAGCTAGCAGGTTGAGGCCCAGCGCATCGCGCAGGTGCGCCAGGTCGCAGCCCCGGCTGGTGCGCAGCGTGGTAAGCAGGTATTCGTTGGCCTGGTCAAGGGGCGAGAGCTGCTCCACGGTAGCCGGCACCTCGCCGCGTTCGAGCACGGCGGCCACGTACTGCGGGTTGTTGGCCACCGCGTATTGGCGGCTGCGCCCATCAAAGGAGTGCGCGCTAGGCCCCAGGCCCAGGTAGGGCACGCCGCGCCAGTAGTTGGCGTTGTGCCGGCTTTCGCGGCCGGGCTGGCAAAAGTTGCTGATTTCGTACTGCTCGTAGCCGTTGGCCCGCAGCTGGCCTAGCAGCAGCTCAAACTGCGTGGCCACAAACTCGTCGGGCGGGACCACGAAGGTGCCTTTTTGCAGGCGGCGGCCAAACGCCGTATCGGGTTCGATGGTGAGCGCGTAGGCCGACACGTGCGGTACACTTAGCTCAAACAGCCGGGCCAGGTCCTCCTGCCAGATGTCGTGGCTAGGGGCCGGCACGCCGTAGATAAGGTCGACCGAGATATTCTCGAAGCCGGCGGCCTGCGCGGCCCGCACCGCCTGCCCCGATTCCTGGGCCGAGTGGGCGCGGTTCATCAGGCGCAGGTGCGGCTCGTGAAAGCTCTGCAACCCAATACTGAGGCGGTTGACGGGCGAGGCCGCCAGCTCGGCCAGCTTGGCGGGGCTGAGGTCGTCGGGGTTGGCTTCGAGCGTGATTTCGGCCTGCGGCAACACCGGGAAGTGCGCGTAAATGGCCTCAAAAATGCGGGCCAGCTCGGCACTCGTGAGCAAGGAGGGCGTGCCGCCGCCGAAGTAAATGGTTTCGAGCGGCGCGGCTGGGTCGGGCAGGTAGTGCTGGCGCAACGCCATTTCCTTCACCAAGGCCTCCACAAACTGCCCTTTCAGCCCCATGGAAGTGCTAAAATGAAAGTCGCAGTAGTGGCAGGCCTGCTTGCAGAACGGAATGTGGAGGTAGAGGCCGGGCATGAGCAGGTGGAAAGCGCGATTTTTGCGGGCGCGTAGGGTTCGTAACAGCCACCGCCCGCCCAGGATTCAACAAAAATCGGGCGCCTGAAATTAAAAACCGCCCGGCGCGTTTGCTTTCCCGACGATGGCCCGACTCGCTACTTTCTTTTACTGGAGCTACTGGCTAGCCCTGCTGCTGGGCGCCGGGCCGCTGCGCGCCCAAACGCCCGACGCCGGGCCGGGCGTGGCCGTGCCCAACGCGCCGGGCCTGGCCTCCCCGCCCCTACCGCCCCGGGCTAGCCCCGCGCCGGCCACCATAGCGGGCACGGGCCAGCGCCAGCTAAGCCGGGTTCGGGTACTGAAATTTGAGGTGGAGCCGGCCGCGCGGGCGCTGGTGCGCCGCCTGCACCCGCGCGCCACCGTGTCCGATTCGCTCACGGCCCTGCGCACCGTGCGCGAGCTGGTGCTAGCCCTGCAGGCCGATGCCTACCTCACGGCCTCGGCCGATGAGCTGCACTGGGGCCGCGACACGGTGCGCGTGCGCCTCTACGTGGGCGAGCAGTTTCGGTGGGCGTACCTGCACAATGGCAACCTCGGCGATGGCCTGCTGACCCGCGCCGGCTACCGCGAGAAGTTTTTCCGGCGCACGCCCTGGCACCCCGCCGACTGGGCCGCCCTGCAGGAGCGCGTGCTTACGGAGGCCGAAAACCAGGGCTACCCGTTTGCCACGGTCGGCATCGACTCGCTGCGCCTGAGCGGGCGCGACATTGCGGGCCGGGTGGTGCTCAAGCGCGGCCCGGCCGTGTACTTCGATTCGCTGCAAATAGTGGGCACCAGCAAAACCAAGAAGCGCTTTCTCACTAAATACCTGCAGCTTACGCCCGGCCAGCCCTACAGCCAGCAGCGCGTAGACGCCGCCAGCGCCCTGCTGCGCCAGCTGCCCTACGTGCGCCTGCGCGCCGAGCCCGAGGTACGCTTTGCCAAGAGCCGCGCCAGGGTGTATTTGCTGCTTGATGAGCGCCCCTCCAACCAGTTCGACGCCATTGTGGGCCTCCTGCCCAATAGCAACGGGGCTAGCGGCGTGCAGTTTACGGGCGATGTCACCATCAACCTGCGCAACCTGCGCGGCGGTGGCAAGCAGGTGGGCCTGCAGTGGCGCAAAACCGACGCCACCTCGCAGCTGCTCGATGCCAGCTACCTGCACCCCAATATCTTCGGCACGCCGCTGGAGGTTGGCGCCACGTTTAACCTCTACAAGCAAACCGATAACTTCCTCACCATCCGGCCGCGGGTGCAGGTGAGCTACCCCACGGCGCGGGCCGGGCGGCTCACGTTTTTTGCCGAGCAGCGCAGCTCGCGCCTGCTGCTCGACAGCGCGGCCTACGCCCAGCTCGGCACCCTGCCCAACTACCTCGATTCGGAGTACAACTCCTACGGCCTGGGCTACTCGCGGGCCAGCCTCGACGACTTGTATTTTCCGCACCGGGGGCTGTTTGTGAGCGCGCAGGGCGGCGTGGGCACCAAAACCATTCGGCGCAACGCCGCTATTCGGGAAAACTTATACGATGGCGTGGCGCTGCGCTCTACGCAGTACAGCTTCAGCGGGCGGGCCGAGCGCTACTGGGCGCTGGGCCGGCAGGGCGTGCTGCTGGTGCGGGCGCGAGGCGAGGGGCTGTTCAACCAGCAGTTTTTTCTCAACGACCTGTTTCGGCTAGGGGGCCTCAACTCGCTGCGGGGCTTTCAGGAAAACCAGTTTTATACCAATGCCTACGGCGTAGGCACGGTCGAGCTGCGGCAGTTTACCGGCCCCGAGGGCTACGTATTTATCTTCGCCGACCAGGCCTTGCTGCAAGCCTACCAGTTCACCACTACCCAGCTTAGTACCCACGCCCTCGACTCGCCCACCGGGCTAGGGGCCGGCCTGAGCTTTCGCACGGCGGCGGGCTTGTTTCAATTCGTGTATTCGGTGGGGCGGTCGGAGTTTCTGAACACCGGCTTTTCGCTGTCTAATTCCAAAATTCACTTCGGCCTGACGAGCCGGTTTTAGCGCAGCTGTGGCCTGAAACACTCATTAAAGCCTGCCACTTCGGCGGCTTTGGGGCCAGGGTGGCGCATTCTGGGCCGGCTAGCAACCATTTTTCGGCCATAACGGCTGAAAAATGGTTTGCCCACCACCTTGTGGAAGCTGGTACGAGGTTTGATTAAACAGACCCGAAGCCACCTATTCAGGCCCTCCGTTATGAAACTTATCAGCCGCGAATTTATCCGTACTATCGCTCCCCAGCTCGACCTGCTGAACACCATCGGCGGCGGCGTGGCGCAGCCCAAGCTGCACGTTAATAAGCGCCCTAAAGGCGTGGTGCTGCACGTGGCCATGCCCAGCGTGCCGGCCGAGAGCTTTCACGTGGTGCTGAAAGACACCAAGCTCACGGTATATGGCGAGTTTCGCCACACGCCCGAGGACCAGTTGGCCGCGCCGCTCTTCGTGCAAACGCTCGACCTGCCCCGAAACCTCGACCTGACGAGCATCAACGCTACCCACGACAAGGGTGAGCTGCGCGTGGCCATTCCGTTCCGCGATGCGGAGGCCAGCCAGCCCCGCGAGATTGACATTCAGCCGGGCAGCTAGGCTGCCCGGCCCGTTGATACGGCCGGGACCGACCGGCCACTTTCTTCTCCGCGATAACGCCGGGACCGACCGGCCCAATGGTTTCATCCTCTTGAGAGCCACTGCGATGAGCAGTGGCTTTGTTATTTAACCGCGGATTGAACGGATGAAACGGATTGCGCAGATGCTGGCAGGCTCTTCTGAAATCCGTCTTTTTAGGAAAACAGCGGGATAAGCAGCCCAAACCCCACCAGCAAGCTCAGCAAAAGCCAGCCCACCAACTGGCCCCGGTAGCGGCGCGGCAGCTTGTTGCTGAGCACCAGCACGGCCGCCAGCACCAGCGCCAGGTGCAGCACCAGAAAGGTCACCGTCTTGACCCAGTTGCTGACGATGGTGTTTTCGGGTTGGTATTGATTGGCCTCGCCCAGGCCCGAGGTAGCAAACCGCAGCAGCTGATAAGCCGCTACCTCGAAGGCCACAAAGCAGGCCAGCCCCGCCAGCAGGGCTAGCGGTCCCGATTTTTCGCGCAGCTCAGCCATCTCATTTCTACTAGCAAATACAGGAAAATCCTTACGGCAAGGGCCGGCCTAGCACCTGGGCGGTGCGCAGGCGCACGTACAGGTCCTCGACCTTGGCGCGGGCCCAGGCGGTGCGCCGCAGAAAGGTTAGGCTCGATTTTACGCTCGGGTCAACGGCAAAACAGTTGAGGCGGATGCGCTCGTCGAGACCGGCAAACCCGTAGTGCGCCACCAGGTAGTCGAGAATCTGGGCCAGCGTCACGCCGTGTAATTCGCGGATTAAGTGACCATTAGCGTCGCGGGCATCGGGCATAAGCAAGCGGAGGAAAGGAACCGGAAAAGGGCCGGGCGGCTTTACCAGTGCAAGCTACGGCCGCGCCCGGCATACGCGGGGCGGGCAGCCGTGCGTTATTTTTGGCTTGCTGCCTATGCCACCCCCTTCCGCTCCGCCCCTACTTGCTGCCCCAACGGCCGCGCCGCAGCCCGCCCCCCGGCGCGGGCGCTGGCGGCGCTGGGTGCTGGCCGGGCTGCTGCTAGGGCTGCTGGGCGGGGGCACCTACTACCTGCGCCACCAGCGCCAGCTCAATCGCTACGCCCGGCGCACCTGGGCCACGCTCACCACGCGCTACCTTACGGGCCGCGAAAGCACGCCGCTGCTGGCCGGCTACTCGGTGCACGGCATCGACGTATCGGCCTACCAGGGCCGCATCGACTGGCCGGAGGTGGCGCGCCAGCACGTGCGCTTTGCCTTTATCAAGGCGAGCGAGGGTGCCACGCTGCGCGATGCGCGCTTTCGGCGCAACTGGCGCGAGGCGCGGGCGGCCGGCATTCTCAGTGGGGCCTACCACTACTTTCAGCCCAACCGGGCGGGCCAGGAGCAGGCTAGCCTCTTTATCCGCACCGTGCCCATCCGGCCCGGCGACCTGCCGCCGGTGCTCGACGTGGAGGCCCCGCGCTTTCACGATGTGGCCGAAATGCGCCGTGCAGTGCGCGCCTGGCTAGGGGCCGTGGAGGCGCATTACGGCGTCAAGCCCATTCTGTACTCCAACTACACGTTTTACCGCCATTACTTGGCCGGGCACTTCGACGACTACCCGCTGTGGCTGGCCCACTACGAGGTGGCGCGCCCCGCCCTGCCCGCCGAGCGCTGGATTATCTGGCAGCACTCCGACGAGGCCTACGTGCCGGGCATCCGGGGTGCCGTCGATTTCAACGTTTTTCAGGGCAGCTACGCGGCGTTGCAGGCTTTGCGCGTGGCGCCCCAGCCCGCCGTTGCGCCCAAAAAAGCCTCCCCGGCCGGCGGCCTGGGTAAGCTGCCAGCCGGGGAGGCCGAAGTAGTGCGGCGCTAGCCTAAGACCTACATCTTGGTCTTCATCTTCTCGCCGTCCATCTTGTCTTTCTGCATCTTGCCCATCTTCTCCTTGTGCATTTTGCCGCTTTTCATCTTACCACCCTTCATTTTACCGTCCATCATCTTGCCGTCGGCCATTTTGCCTTCCTGCATCGGCGGGGAAGTTTGGGCGTGAGCGGTGAGAAACAAGCCCGACAGGGCCAGACCAGCTACGAGTTTCAGCGTATTCTTCATAAAAAGGGGTACGAAAAGGGTGAAAAGAATAATTTCGGCCGAAAGATGGACGTTTATTCCGGCATCGCGCGTGAAGACCCTGTGAATACCTGAATTATGCACTACTTTCTTTCCAAGCACTCGCTTACTGCACTTTTCATCAGCCTGTTAGCTTTAGCACTTTCCGCTTGCGGCAGTAGCAAATCGGCGTTTACCCAATCGGGCCAGGGCTCGTACTACGCCGATAAGTTTGATGGCCGGGCCACGGCCAGCGGCGCGCCCTACCGCCCCGGCCAGCTCACGGCGGCCCACAACACGCTGCCCTTCGGCACCAAGCTTAAAGTCACCAACACCCGCAACGGCCACTCGGTGAAGGTAGTAGTGAACGACCGCGGCCCCCACGCCAAAGGCCGCATCGTAGACGTATCGAAGCGCGCCGCCCGCAAGCTCGACATTATCGACGCGGGCGTGGCCCCCATGCAAATCAAAGTGCTGCACATGGGCCCGGTGGCCCATACCGGCCGCTAGCCCGTTTTTTCAACAAAAAGCGGCCCCTGCTGCGTAGCAGGGGCCGCTAAGTACCATTTTTACGCCATGAATATCCGCAAGCAGCTAACCTGGACGCCGCCCGCCGGTGCCAACCGCTTTTCGGCCCTCGACAGCTTTGTGCGCGCCGCCGAAGACGAGGACTGGACCGAAGCCGAAATTCAGTTCGTCATCGACGAAGTGGTGGAGGCCCGCGATGATGCCGCCGGCCTGGCCGTGCTCGTGAGCTTTACCCAGCCCTGGCGCTAGGCCCTGGCCAAGGCCTGGCGCCGGCTAAGGAGGCTAGCGGCCGGCTTTCGCCTTGGCTTTGGCAGCTTCCTTTTCGGCTTTTTCGCGCTCTTTTTCGGCCTTATCGCGGGCCTTTTCCAGCTCTTTGCGCTTGCCGGGGTGCTTGAGGTCGTAGGCCACGAGCTTGCGCACGCTGTCGGCTTCTACCATCTCGCGCTTGCTGGTGAGGCGGCCCGTGAGCGATACGTAGTCGCCCTCGGCCATTTGCGTGGTAGCCCCTTCGATGCTGGTAACCTGGCCTTTAGTGGTAATGAGCGTGCCATTGAGCAAGCGCTTATCCTGCTCGATGGGCGCCGTCAGGCCAAGCTCGGTCAGGATAACGCGGCCGTTTTGCATGGTCAGGCCATCCTTGGCCATCACGCCGTTGGTTTTGGCCCGGGTGGGGGCAGCGGCCCCGGCGCGGCGCGGGGCTACTACGCGGCGTGGCGCCAGCACCCGGCGGGCGGCGGCGGGCTGGGTAGCGGTGGCCGGCGTGGGCTGAGTAGTGCCCGGGGTGGCCGCCGGGGCGGGTTGGGTTTGAGCCTGGCTGCCGTGGGCTAGCAGCAACGCGCCGCCGAGCAGCAGAGTGGGAATAACTAGTTTCATTAATTGTAAAGAGAAAGTAGAACTACGATAAGACAAACTAACGCGGGCAAAAACCACAAAACCGTGCCAGAAGTGCTCTTAAACCCGCCGCCATGCGTTCGACAGGCCTAATTTTACAGGGCGCTAATAAAGCCGGATGTATATGTAAAATACAAATTTACACCCGCCCGTGCGCTTCTGCCAACTCAACGCGACGGGCTTTTCCGCGTTCAATAAACGCCCCGAGCGGCGCCTTGTTGCCCGGTAGGCTTTTTTTGCACAATGGACTACAAAGACTATTACAAAACCCTGGGCGTGGAGAAGACGGCCACGACCGAGCAGATTAAAAAGGCGTACCGCAAGCTGGCCCGGCAGTACCACCCCGACGTGAACCCCAACGACGCCACGGCCGAGCAAAAATTCAAGGAGGTAAACGAGGCCAACGAGGTGCTCTCGGACCCTGACAAGCGGCAGAAGTACGACCAGCTAGGCGCCGACTACCAGCGCTACCAGCAGGCGGGCGGCGGGCGCGGCCAGGGCGCTGGCGGGGGCGGCTTCGACTGGAGCCAGTATGCCCAAGGCGGCGGTACAGGCGGCTTCGGTGGTTTTGGCGGCGGGCAGTTTGGGGGCGAGGGCGAGGACTTTTCCGATTTTTTCAGCTCGCTCTTCGGGGGTATGGGCGGCGCGGGCGGCGGGCGCAGCAGCCGGCCCGGCGCGGGCCAGGACTACCAGGCCGAGCTGGAGCTGACCTTGCAGGAAGCCTACCAGGGCGGCCCGCGCACCATCACGGTGAATGGCAAAAACCTGCGCCTCACCATTCATCCGGGTGTGGCCGATGGCCAGACCATCCGGCTGCGCGACCAGGGCGGCCCCGGCCGCAACGGCGGGCCTAACGGCTCGCTGCTTATTACGCTGCGCATTTTGCCCGATGCCCGCTACGCCCGCACCGGCGACGACCTGACCCAGGATGTGCCCGTGCCGCTGTACCGGGCCCTGCTCGGCGGCGAGCAAACCGTGGACACGCTCGGCGGCCCGGTCAAAATCAAGATTAAGCCCGAAACGGCCAACGGCAGCCGCCTGCGCCTGCGCGGCAAGGGCTTCCCGGTGTATCGCAAAGAAGGGCAGCACGGCGACCTCTACCTGCGGCTGAATGTGCAGCTGCCCACTAACCTCACCGACGAGGAGCGCGCCCTACTGCAACAGCTGGCCAAGCTGCGCGGCGAAGAGTGAGTTAAACCTAAGCCAGTCGTAACCAATCAATTGCTATAAGTACTTCCGCCCTATGGAAACCCGTGTTTTAGTGCTCACTTTTCAGGAATGCGACGCGCGCTACGGCCTGGGCCAGGCCGAGCTTCGCCAGTTTGTGGAGCTTGGCCTGCTACGCTCCGCCCCCGCCCCCGAAACCATTGAAGTAGAGGAGCCCGACGAATTGCTGCCCCGCCTGGCGCGCCTGCATCACGGCCTGGGCCTGGCCCCCGAGGCCATCGACTTGGTGCTGCTGATGCGCCAGCGTCTGCTAGGCCTGCAAGCCGCGCTGGCCCGCGAAACGGCCCGCGCCCGCCAACTCGAAAATTTTCTGCGCGGTACCGGGCCCGTGCTGGAATCGTAGCCGCCAGCACCGCTGGCCTTCAGTGCCGAAAGAGGGCTAGTAGAGCTACTATGGTTTCGTATTCTTTGCAGTTGCGCACTTGGCTGGCAAAACTACCGCGGCGGTGCAGTTGCCAGGCTACACCGCACTCACGGCCAGCGCCAGCAGCAGGCCGCCCAGCGTGGCCCCTAGCTTAGGCCAGTTTAGCCGATGCTCGGGACTGGTTTCGAAGAGAATAGTGGTAGACACGTGCAGAAACGTACCGGCCACGAAGCCGAGCAGCGCGGCGTACACGGCCGGGCCCAGCAGCTGCTCCAGCACCAGGTAATTGCTGAAAACCAGCCCGGCCGGCGACGCCAGCGCAAATACCAGCAGCCAGGGCCACACCCGCCCAAACGAGCCTAGCCGCAGCCGCAGCAGCGTGGCCAGCGCCACGGCCGCCGGCACGTGGTGCAGCGCTACCCCTAGTACCAACGCATAAAAATGCTGGCTTACCTCGCCGCTGCCCGCCCCGCGCACCAAGATGCTGCCTTCCAGCAGCGAGTGTACCACCAGGGCGGCTACCAGTAGCAGCGGCACCCGCCCCTGCTCGGCAGCAGCCGGTGCGTGCACGTGGCCGTGCTCGATGCCCTGCGACAGCACTTCCAGCAGCAGCTGGCCAAAAAAACCCGCCAGCACCCAGTAGCCCACGCGCTGCGGCGTGGCCGGCAGCAGCGTTAGCGCCTCGGGCAAAATGTGCGTGATAGTGAGGGCAAACAAATAGGCGCCGCTAAAAGCCAGCAACGGTTTCAGCCATTGCCCGGCGCGCGCCGCGGGCACTTTGCTCACCAAAACCCCCGCACCCAGCACCGACACTGCCAACAGAACTATCGCAATCCACATAGAGGTAGCAAACAGAAAAACTTGCAGCAATGTTGCGATTAATATCGCAACATTGCTGCAAGTTTCAGAAATAAGCTTTTGGGCAATACGCCCAAAGCGCCCGAATACTTAGCCTAACTTATTGACGGCGAGCGCCGGCCTGGCCCTGGGCCGTGTCGGGGGTGGCCGAGTCGCCGGTGCTCTTTTTCGGCTTGGCGCTGCTGCCGGGCTTCTCGGCAGTGCCTTCCTGCGTGTCGGCCGTCATTACGGCGCTGGCCGAGGGGGCAGCGCGGCGGTCGAGTACGGCGCCCGAGTTAACGGGCCGGCTGATGGCGCCGCCCTTCTCCTGGCTAGGGGCCGCGGGCGTACCCTGGTCGAAATTGTCGCTGGGGCGGGTGCCGGGCTCAATCATGTCGAGCGACACCTTTTTGTCGGGGCGCCAGTCAGACGGTTCACTGCTGCACGAGGCGAGCAGCACTACGGCGGCCGGAGCCAGGTAGGAAAGCAGCTTTTTCATACGGGTCAAAAATTCCTTGCGGAAAACTAAATAGAAAGACGAGAAAACCAGGCGCTATACGGCCCGGGCTAGGCGGCGGGGGCATCGGGCAGCAGGCCTTTGCGGCGCAGCAGGGCCTCAAAAAGCTTGCGGTCGTTGTCGTTATTAAACAAGCGCAGGGGCAAATGTAGAAACACCGGCACATCAAACGTGCTGGCCACCCAGCGGCGCCAGGGGGCTAGCTCGGCGGGCGGCGCACCTGGCTTGAGGTACAGCAGGTAGGCATCGGGCTCGCGGCGCACGCGCCCAATCTGGTCCCAGGGCAGGGCCATGGCCCGCTGCTCGGTCTGGCGCATGATGAGCTGGCGCGAATCGGCCTCGTAGTTCATGCGCTCAAACAAAGGCTTGCTCTGCTCCATCTGCGTTACGCCCGTGACGAGCGACGAGCGAATGAGCACGAATACCGCTGCCAGGGCCACCCCTAGCAGCAGCCACCACCACGAGTGCCAGATGGCCGCCGGCAGCACGCCCACCGCAAACGGAATGAGGGCATACCACCACTCCTTGCGCCACACCTCGCCCATCGCAATGCGGGTGTAGGTGTTGGGGTCGAACTGGTATTTTTTGGTTTTGATGGTGCCGGGCAGCGACTGCGGGGCCTGCTGCTGGCGGTAGCCGCCGCCACTGCCCCGTTGGTTGGGTTGGTTCATAGTAGTGATTAATTATCAGTTGTTACTTGTCAGTTATCAGTCGCTACCTATTAATTATCAGCAAAATAACCACGACAATCAATACGCTTTCAAGCTCAAATCCAAGATATTGGCCGAATGCGTAAGTGCCCCCACCGAGATATAGTCGACACCCGTGGCCGCCACCTCGCCAATGGTTTGCTCCGTAATACCGCCGCTGGCCTCCAAGGGCACGCGGCCGGCCACCAGGGCCACGGCCTCGCGCAGCTGGGCGGGGGGCATGTTGTCGAGCATGATGCGGTCGACGCCGCCCGCGTCCAGGGCCTGCTGCACCTCGGCCAGGGTGCGGGTTTCGAGTACGATGGGCAGCTGGCGGCCGGTGCGGCGCAGGTAGTCGTGGGTGGCCGCAATAGCCGCTGCTACACCACCGGCATAGTCTACGTGGTTGTCTTTCAGCATTATCATGTCGAAGAGCCCGTAGCGGTGGTTGACGCCGCCGCCGATGAGCACGGCCCATTTTTCGCAGAGGCGGAAGTTGGGCGTCGTCTTGCGGGTGTCGAGCAGGCGGGCCTTGGTGCCGGCCAGCAGCGTGGTGAGGTGCGCCGTGTAAGTGGCAATGCCGCTCATGCGCTGCATGCAGTTGAGTACCAGGCGCTCGGCGGTGAGGATGCTGCGCGCCGGGCCTTCTACCGTGAAGGCTACGTCGCCGTGCTTCACCCTGGCCCCATCTTCGAGCTGCACGCTAAGCACAAGCGCCGGGTCTACCTGCTTGAAAATCAGTTCGGCCAGCTGCACACCGGCCAGCACGCCCTCGGCTTTTACCAATAGCTTGGCGCGGTTGCGGGCCTCGGCCGGAATGGCAGCCAGGGCCGAGTGGTCACCGTCGCCAACGTCTTCGGCCAGGGCCGTTTGAATGAACGTAGTGAGCGCGGCGGGCGTGAGGTAGGGGGCGGGATAGGCTGACACCCGGCAAAGGTACGGCGGCTGGCGGGCGCATAAAAAACCCGGCAGCGGGTGGGCTGCCGGGCTTCAGGGGCACAGGGCCGGTTATTCTTTGGTAAAATCGAGCGTGTCGATGGTTGGCGTTGCCTGCTTGGGCTTGAGCTTAATAAACACCTGGTAGTTGCCGTTGCGGCCCACGTAGTGGCCGATAGCGTAGGGAATACCTTCATTGCTAGCCCCTTGGTGCACGATATCGAAGCTGGCGGGCGGGTTTTTGGCGAAGAAATTTTTCATCACCAGCTCGGTTTGGGTAGCGTTGTAGCTCTGCTTGTCGCCATCGAACCCTACCTCGACCGAAGGCGCCAGAAACTGCGCCAGCCCGCGCGAAGAGCCACTGGCAATGGCCGAGCGCACGGCCGACAGCTGGTCGGCCCCCTGGGCCCGGCCGCTCACAGCTACCGCCAATAAAAGCCAGCCAAATACTAAAAATCGAGTAAAAAATAGATTCATAAAAAGAAGCCTCGCGAGCAGGTCGAAAACGCTTGAAAGGGGTTAAGCTAAAACTATGCCAGCCGTTGACATTTTGAAGCTATTCTGAAGACTTGTCAGCCGGCCGGGGGCTAGTACGGGGTGCAGGCGCTTTAGGGTGCGGGGCGTACTTTTGCAGCCATGAACAAGCAGGTCCTTTTAGTTATTCTGGATGGGTGGGGCATCGCCCCGAATGTGGAGGCTTCGGCCGTTGACAAAGCGCAGACGCCGTATTTCAACAGCCTGCTTAAGCGCTTTCCGCACAGCACGTTGCAGGCTTCGGGCGAGGCCGTGGGGCTGCCCGAAGGCCAGATGGGCAACTCGGAAGTAGGCCACATGAACATCGGCGCGGGCCGGGTGGTCGACCAGGAATTGGTACGCATTGCCAAGGCCATCCGGGAGCGCAAGCTAGGCCAGGTGCCGGCGCTGAAAGACGCCCTGGAATATGCCAAGCTCAACAATAAAGCTTTCCATCTTATTGGCCTGCTGTCGGATGGCGGGGTGCACTCGCACATCGACCACGTAAAAGCGCTGTGCACCATTGCCCACGAGGCCGATGTGCACAAAGTATTCGTGCACGCTTTTACCGATGGGCGCGACACCGACCCCAAGAGCGGCGTGCACTTCGTGAACGAGTTGGAGCAGTACAACGAGCGCACGGGGGCTAAAATCGCCTCCATTGTGGGCCGCTACTACGCCATGGACCGCGACCAGCGCTGGGAGCGCGTTAAAATCGCCTACGACCTGCTCGTGAACGGCGTGGGCACGCCTTCACAAAACCTGATTCAAAGCATACAGGAACAGTACAAGGATGGCGTAACGGATGAGTTTCTGAAGCCCATTGTGAAGGTGGGCGCCGACGGGCAGCCGCTGGCCACCATTCAGGAGGGCGACGTGGTATTGTGCTTCAACTTCCGCACCGACCGGGGCCGCGAAATCACGGAAGCGCTCACGCAGCAGGATTTCAACGCCTACCAGATGCACCGCCTCAACTTGCGCTACCTCACCATGACAACGTACGATGAGACGTTTGTGGGCGTGACGCCGATTTTTGAGAAGGACAACCTCGACAATACGCTAGGGCAGGTGCTGGCTGCGCACGGCAAAACGCAGATTCGCATGGCCGAGACGGAAAAATATCCGCACGTGACGTTTTTCTTTTCGGGTGGCCGCGAAAAAGAATTTGACGGTGAAACGCGCATTATGCGGGCCTCGCCGAAGGTAGCCACCTACGACCTGGCCCCCGAAATGAGCGCCTACGAGCTGCGTGATGCCCTGGTGCCAGAGCTGCAGGCCAACTCGGCCGATTTTGTCGTCGTCAACTTCGCCAACCCTGATATGGTGGGCCACACCGGCGTGTTTGAGGCCGTGGTAAAGGCCGTGGAAACGGCCGATGCCTGCGCCCGCGACGTGGTGGAAGCTGCCCTGGCGGCCGGCTACGCCACCATCGTGATTGCCGACCACGGCAATGCCGAGTTTATGCGCAATGCCGATGGCTCGCCCAATACGGCCCACACTACCAACCTGGTGCCCTGCATTTTAGCCGATAATAATTACCACGGCAGCCTGGCCGCTGGCAAGCTCGGTGACATTGCCCCCACCGTGCTGGCGCTGATGGGCGTGCCGCAGCCCGCCGAAATGACCGGCCAGAGCCTGCTGCGCCCCTAGCCCGCTGGCGTGAACAAAAAGGCCGCTTTTTTCTTTTGTCGCAGTGTCCCGCCCAGTGCAAGTGCCGGGCGGGACATTGTTTTTGCTATGAGTTGTAGACTAGCTTTTTACGCTGCCGCTGGCACGCTGCTGGCCCTGGCGGGCTGCGGCCAGGGCACAGCCGGCCCCGACCCAGCTGCGCCGGGCGCGCCGCATGCCACCGGCGCGTACTTCGACGTGCGGGGCCTGCTCGATGCGCAGGTGCGCCAGCTTGTGGCCAGCCACCCCAGCGTGGAAAAGCGCGTGAGCCTGCGCGGCAACGCCCCCGAAACCGTGCGGGTGCCGCAGGTAAAATGGGCCGACGAGCTGCAGATTTTTTACCAGGCCGACATTAATAAGGCGGCGCTGCGCGGGGCCTACGCCGTAGACTCGGCCAGCCTGCCGGGCGGGGCCGTGCGCCACACCTACCGGCTGCGGCCGGGCCACGACAACGCGCCCGTGCTGCGCCTCGACGTGACGGGACCGGCCAGCCAGCCGCAGGAAGTAGCCGCTACGCTACGCCAGGATAACACGCTGTTTTTCGGGCAAAAGACCTTGCAGCTGAGCCTGCGCAATGGCCGCCTCAGCCAGTACCGGGTGAGCGGCGTGCAAAAGCTGGTGCTCTTCGATACGCTGCGCTATAACACGGCGGCGCGGGTGCTGTAGCCCGCAATGCTTTGCTTGCGCGCTACTCGCCCAGGAGGGTGGCTACCACCCAGCGGCGGCCGCCGTGGCGGCGGTGCTCGCCCAGGCACAGGCCCTGCCAGGTGCCTAGCAGCAGGCGGCCATCGGCAATGGGCACCGTTACCGACGTGCCCAACATAGCCGCTTTCAGATGAGCCGTCATGTCATCGGGGCCTTCCAGCGTGTGCTGAAAGTAGGGCGCATTATCAGGTGCCAGCCGCCGGAAGTATTCCTGAAAATCGCGCCGCACGGTGGGGTCAGCGTTTTCGGTGATGAAGAGGCTGGCCGAGGTGTGCTGAAGGTAGAAATTGGCAGTGCCCACGCGCAGGGTTTCCAGCTCGGGCAACTCGCTCAGCAGCAAATCGGTGATGAGGTGAAAGCCCTCGGCCACGGCCGGCAGGCGCAGGCGTTTTTGAATGAAGCGCATGAGGGTGATACGGAAACCCGCGCCCGCCGGGGGGCTGGCGCGCTACTTCTTCGTGCTTTCGTAGGCGCCGAGGCTGGGCGTGGCCCGCGTGCGCGGCAGGTTCAGCAGGTCGCGGTCGGGCACGGTGCCCACCGGGCTGGCGTGCTTGTAGGCCGGCGAGGTGCTGCCCAGGCGATAGTCGCCGAAGCTGCCCCCTAGCGGCCGCACAAACAGCGGGTCTTTATTGACTAGGTTGGCGTAGGCGGGGTTATTGAGGCCGGGCTTGCCGGCCACGTCGGCCTCGGCGGCGTAGAGCTGCGTTTTGAGCACCGAGTTGCGAATGCTGACGCTGGCTTTGTAATTGTCGTAGCGCTCCAGGTACAGCTCGTCCTCAATGGCACCCCACGCTACGGAGTTTTGAATGCTGACCACCGGCGACTGCGTGGTGGCCGCGCCCGCCGAGTTGGTGACGACGTCGGTGAAGGTGAGCGACTGGGTTTTGCGCACGCCGCCCGTGGCCGGGAAATTGGCCACGGTGCAGAAATTCAGCGCCGTGCTGCCACCCAGGCCCAGCACCGCGTACTCGTAGCAGTCGCTGAACAGCGTGTTCGTGGCCGTCACCTTGCCCTGAATGTTGAATACACCGGCCCCGGTGCCCAGGCTGCTGGCCGCGCCGGCAAAGCTCACGTCGTTGCCCGAGATGTAACGAATAACCGTATTCTGAATATCAATGCTGGGCTGCACCTTATTGTCGGGGTTATACAGCAGCACACCGATGGTCGCGTTCTGAATTTGGGCGTAGCGGATAACGTTGCCCTGGCTGCCCGCGGCCAGCACAATGCCCGTCCACTGCCCCGGCGCGGTGGTGTACTGCGCCTCGCCGCTGCGGTCGCCCACGAAGCGCACAATGTTGGCATTAGTCGCCTTCACCGTATCGGTAGCGCCGGCGCCGGGGGCGTAGTCGCTAGGGTCGTTCACGAGCAGCGTGCCTTGCACAATGAGCGCGGCCCCGGCGTGGGCGTAGATGCGCGCGCCGGGCTTGATGCGCAGCGTGCAGCCCGCGCCCACCACCACCGAGCCGTAGAGCACGTGCGGCCGGTCGCTGGTCCACACGGCGTTGCAGGGCAGCTGCACGTTAGTATGCAGGTAGATATTCTGCCCAAACGAGCGCAGCAGCACGTGCTGGTCCTGGCCGTTGGTGCGAAAATTCAGGTTTTCCTGCACCACCAGGGCCTTGGCGGCGCCGTTCTGGCCGTTGTCTTTGAGCTGCGCCCTCACCAAGATGAGCAAGCTGTCATTGCCCCTGATGTAGAGATTATTAGC
The DNA here is from genome assembly GCF_030581075.1 of Hymenobacter cheonanensis. Lineage (GTDB taxonomy): Bacteria > Bacteroidota > Bacteroidia > Cytophagales > Hymenobacteraceae > Hymenobacter. Next base: position 13,971 of record NZ_JAUQSW010000004.1, on the reverse strand, counting down.
CGTCTGCTTCAGGTCGCCGTTGATGATGAGCGTGTAGGGCGAGGTGGCCGGGTTGTCGAGGCTCACTAGGTCCACGCTCACCGCCCGGGGGTTGCGGTTATACACCCATAGCCGCTTCGTAACGGTACGTAGCGTGGTAAAGACCGTGTCAAACTTCACCGTATCGGCCGAGAAGGCTAGCCCACCCGTGGTTTGCAGCTCTTCCTCGCGCGGCTTGCAGCCGGACATAGTCAGGCTGCAAATGGCGCTGCAAAGCAATAAGACGGGCAGTAAGTAGCGAATTTTAAGCACGATAGGATAACGCTGAAAAACCGTCGGTCATTGCGAGCGCAGCGAAGCAACCGCATTAAAACATGCTGGGCGAACGACCGGCGCGGGCCTCGTCCGGGTGCGATTGCTTCGCTGCGCTCGCAATGACCGACGGTTTTTACGGGTTTTACTCGGCACCCACTTTCAGGCGCTCGGCGCTTTCGGCCAGGCGCAGCTGTTCCACAAAGTCGTCGATGTTGCCGTCCATCACGTTGGGCAGGTTATACACGGTGTAGCCGATGCGGTGGTCGGTCACGCGGCCCTGGGGGTAGTTGTAGGTGCGGATTTTATCGGAGCGGTCGCCGCTGCCAATCATGCCCTTGCGGATGGCACCCTCAGCCTCATTCTTCTTGGCTAGCTCAATCTCGAAGATGCGCGAGCGCAGCACTTGCAGCGCCTTGTCGAAGTTTTTGAGCTGCGATTTCTGGTCCTGGCACTGGGCCACGATGCCGGTGGGCAAGTGAGTGAGGCGCACGGCCGAGTACGTCGTGTTTACCGACTGCCCGCCGGGGCCGGAGGACATAAACAGGTCCTTGCGGATGTCATTCATATCCAGCTCTATATCAAATTCCTCCGCCTCGGGCATTACCACGATGCTCGCCACCGAGGTGTGGATGCGGCCCTGGGTTTCGGTGGCCGGCACGCGCTGCACGCGGTGCACGCCCGATTCAAACTTGAGCTTGCCGTACACGTCTTCGCCTTTCACGGCCAGCACAATTTCCTTATAGCCGCCGGCGGTGCCTTCCATGGCATCCACGAGTTCCATTTTCCAGCCCTGCTTTTCGGCAAAGCGCAGGTACATGCGCTGCAAGTCGCCGGCAAAGAGCGAGGCTTCGTCGCCGCCCGCGCCGGCCCGGATTTCCATAATGACGTCCTTGGAATCGTTGGGGTCCTTCGGAATTAATAATTCCTTGATGGCCACTTCCATGCGGTCGGCTTCGGGCAGCAGCTCGTCAAGCTCGGCCTTGGCCATCTCGCGGAAGTCCTCGTCCTTTTCGGTCGAAACAACCTGGCGGGCACCCTCTATATTACTGAGCACCTGCTGGTAAGCGCGGTACGCAGTCACAATTTTACCTAGTTCTTTATACTCCTTGTTAAGGGACTTGAAGCGCTTCATGTCGCTCATCACCTCGGGCTGCATCAGCTCGTGGTTCACGTTGTCGTAGCGCTCGCGGATGGCTTCGAGTTTATCCAGCATTTTGTGGTCGGAAAAAATAGTCAGTAGTTTGCAAAGATACGGCTGAGTAACAACGTCCTTTGCGGTCGGCGTTCCGCGTCACTTCTTCACGCTGCCTGGGGTCGTCCTTCCCACCCTCGCCAGGCCCTTTCCTACTGCGCGGCCAGCCAGGGCTGGCCAAGCATTCGACACCTGTTTAGTATGCAAGTTTTGAAGTTTGGGGGCACGTCGGTGGCCTCTGCCGAGAATATCGGGAAAGTAATTGCCATCGTGACGAGCGCGCTGGCCCACGGCCCAGTGGCCCTGGTTGTATCGGCCCTGGGCGGCACCACCGACGCCCTCATTGGCGCGGGCCGCGCTGCCGCCGCCGGCGACGACACCTTCCGCCAGACCCTGCGCCAGCTCGAAGCCCGCCACCTCACCGCCGCCGAAAGCCTGCTGCCCGACTTCGGGGCGCAGGCCGAAATTCAGCCCTGGCTCACGGCCCAGTTTACCGAGCTGGCCCTGCTGGCCGACGGCATTTTCGCGCTGGGCGAACTCTCGCCGCGCACCCTGGACCGGCTGATGAGCTACGGCGAGCTGCTGTCGTCGCGCCTCGTGGCGGCGGCCTTTCAGGCGCGCGGCATTGCCGCCACCTGGGCCGATAGCCGCCAGCTCATTCGCACCAACTCGCGCTTCGGCACGGCGCAGGTCGAGGAGGAAATTACCCAGCGCCAAGTTGCTTCCTTTCAGCAGGAAAGCAAGGCCAGCCTGTGGGTAGCGCCCGGCTTTATCGCCGCCGATGCCGCGGGCCACACCACCACGCTGGGCCGCGGCGGCTCCGACTACACGGCCGCCATCCTGGCCGCCGCGCTAGGGGCCGAGAAGCTCGAAATCTGGACCGACGTGAGCGGCATGCTCACCGCCGACCCGCGCCTGGTGCGCTCGGCCAGGCCCATTGCGCGCATCAGCTACGAGGAAGCTATGGAGCTGTCGCACTTCGGGGCCAAGGTGCTGTACGCGCCCACGGTGCAGCCGGTGCGCCGGCGCGGCATCCCGATGTGGATTAAAAACACCTTTGCGCCCGCCGATTACGGCACGCTGGTGGAGGTGGCCCCGCCGCCCAGCCTGGGCGTGGTGCGCGGGCTGTCGAGCATCGGCCACCTGGCCTTGCTGAACCTGGAGGGCAGCGGCATGGTGGGCGTGCCGGGCTTTTCGGCGCGGCTGTTTGCGGCGCTGGCCAGGGCCCGCATCAACGTGGTGCTCATCACCCAAAGCTCTTCCGAGCATTCCATCTGCGTGGGCGTGAGCGAGGGCGACGTGCCCGCCGCGCAAGAGGTAGTAAATGAGGAGTTTGCCGCCGAAATAGCGGCCGGCCGCCTGGAGCCCCTGCGGCCCGAAACGGGGCTAGCCATCGTGGCGCTGGTGGGCGACAACATGCGCAACCACCCCGGCATCAGCGGGCGCTTGTTTAGCGCGCTGGGGCACAACGGGGTGAATATCCGGGCCATTGCGCAGGGGGCCAGCGAGCGCAATATCTCGACCGTTATTCAGGCCGATGATGTGCGCAAGGCCATCAACGTGCTGCACGAGGAGTTTTTTGAGGCCACCTATAAGCAGGTCAACTTATTCATTCTGGGCCCTGGCAACGTGGGCGGCAAGCTGCTGGGCCAGCTAGCCCGGCAGCAGCCGTATCTGCGCGACAAGCTCGGCCTCGACCTGCGCGTGGTGGCCATTGCCAACAGCCGCCACTGCCTGGTGAGCGATGAGGGCGGCCTCGACCTGCGCACCTGGCCCGAGGATTTGGATAAGGCGCCCAGGCTCTCGCTGGAAGAGCTGACCCAGCTCATTATCAGCAAGAACCTGCGCAATTCTATCTTCGTGGACGTGACGGCCAACCCGGCCGCCGCCGGCCAGTACGCCCCGCTGCTGGCCAAGAGCGTGGCTGTGGTGGCCTGCAACAAGATTGCCGCCTCGGGCACCTACGCCAGCTACCGCCAGCTCAAGCAGCTAGCCCGCGATTTCAATACGAAGTACCTGTTTGAAACCAACGTGGGTGCGGCGCTGCCCGTCATCGGCACGCTCGGCGACCTCACGCGCAGCGGCGACGTGGTGCGCCGGATGCAGGCCGTGCTCTCGGGCACGCTCAACTTCGTGTTCAACAACTACGACGGCTCCCGGCCCTTTGCCGAGGTGGTGCGGCAAGCGCAGGAGGAGGGCTACACCGAGCCCGACCCACGCCTCGACCTCAATGGCTCGGACGTGGCCCGCAAAATTCTCATTCTGGCCCGCGAGGCCGGCCAGCCGCTCGAAATGAGCGACGTGGCCAACGAGAGCTTCCTGCCCGCCAGCTGCCTCGATGGCGACGTGGCCGCCTTCTACGAGCAGCTGGCCGTGCACGAGCCGCACTTCCGCGCCCTCTTCGACGCGGCGGCCGGCCAGGGCAAGCGCCTCAAGTTTGTGGCCCAGTATGCCGATGGCCAGGCTGCCGTGGGCTTGCAGCAGATTGCGCCCGGCCACGACCTCTACGAGCTGCGCGGCAAGGATAACCTGGTGCTCTTCTACACCGACCGCTACCCCGAGCAGCCGCTGGTGGTGAAGGGCGCCGGCGCCGGCGCCGAGGTCACGGCGAGCGGCGTGTTTGCCGATATCATCCGCGCCGCGCGGCTGTAGTAGCCCCACCCCCGGCCCCTCCCCTGCGGGGAGGGGAGCCAGTCGACTAAAATTCATTATAGCTGCCCGATACCGCCCCAGTTTCCTCCCCCGCAGGGGAGGAAACTGGGGCGGTGGGGCTACTCCTTATGCCCCTCCCCTCCTCCGTCACCGTCCACGCGCCGGCCACCATTGCCAACGTCGGCTGCGGCTTCGATGTGCTGGGCCTGTGCCTCACCGCCCCCTACGACACCGTGCGCCTCACGCGCCGCGAGCAGCCGGGCCTCGTTATCCGGCATCTCGACGACTACGACCTGCCCACCGACCCCAACCGCAACGTGGCCGGGGCGGCGCTGCTGGCCCTGCTGCGCGCCGTGCCCGAGCCGCTGGGCTTCGAGGTCGAGATTACCAAGGGCATCCGGCCGGGCAGCGGCATTGGCAGCAGCGCGGCCAGCGCGGCGGGCGCGGTGGTGGCGGCCAATGCGCTGCTCGGCAATATATTTAGCCACAAAGAACTGATTGACATTGCTATGCACGGTGAGGCCGTAGCCTCGGGCGTGCGCCACGCCGACAACATTGCCCCGGCCATTTGCGGGGGCTTCACGCTAGTGCGGGCCGTGGCGCCGGCCCTCGATGTGCTGGCCCTGCCCGCCCCGCCGCTGTGGGTGGCCGTGGTGCACCCGCAGTTTGAGGTAAAAACCAAGGAGGCCCGCGCCGTGCTGCCCACCTCGGTGCCGCTAGCCCTGGCCGTGCGGCAGTGGGCCAACGTGGGCGGCCTGGTGGCCGGCTTCCTCACCCACGATAACGAGCTGATTGCCCGCGCCCTCGAAGACTACATTGTGGAGCCGGCCCGCGCCGCGCTCATCCCCGGCCTGGGCGATGCCAAGCGGCTGGCCCTGGCGGCCGGCGCGCTGGGCGGCGGCATCTCGGGCTCGGGGCCGTCCATTTTTATGCTCAATAAAGACGAGGCCACCGCCCACGCCGCCGCCGGGGCGCTGGGCAGCGTGTACCGCAAAATGGGCATCGACTTTCACCTGCACGTGGGGCCCATTGCCAGCCAGGGCGCCCGGGTGGTAGAGGTCAATTAATTTCTTCTTGTAGCGTTCGTCATGCTGAGCTTGCCGAAGCATCTTGCCTGGTTGGATGCGCGATAGTGCCCTAGCGTTCCCTGCCAGGATGCTTCGGCAAGCTCAGCATGACGAGTGTGCGTTAGCCCTTAAGTAGTATGCAGTATTACAGCCTCAACCGCCAGTCGCCACCCGTCGATTTTCGCACGGCCACCATTGCCGGGCAGGCGCCCGACGGCGGCCTGTACTTCCCCGAAACCATTCCGCAGTTTTCGGCCGATTTTCTACAAAACCTGGCTAGCCTCTCCCGGGCCGACATTGCCTATACCGTGATGCAGCCCTACGTGGGCGATACCATTCCGGAAGCCGACCTGCGCCGCATCTGCGCCGAGACGGTTGATTTTCCGTTTCCGCTGGTGCCCATCACCGGGCGCATTGGCGCGCTGGAGCTGTTTCATGGGCCCACGCTAGCCTTCAAGGACGTGGGCGCGCGGTTTATGAGCCGCTGCCTGGGCTACTTCTCGCGGGGCGAAACCAAGCCGGTAACGGTGCTGGTAGCTACCTCCGGCGACACGGGCGGGGCCGTGGCGCACGGCTTTTTGGGCGTGCCGGGCGTGGAGGTGGTTATCCTCTACCCCTCGGGCAAGGTGAGCCCCTTGCAGGAATTGCAGCTCACCACGCTTGGGCAAAATATTACCGCGCTGGAGGTTAGCGGCAATTTCGACGATTGCCAGCGCCTCGTGAAACAGGCCTTTCTGGATGAGGAGCTGGCTAGCCGCCGCACGCTCACCTCGGCCAACAGCATTAACGTGGCGCGCTGGCTGCCGCAGCAGCTCTATTACCTGTTTGCCCTGCAACAGTGGGCGCCGGCCGCGCCGCCGGTTATCGCGGTGCCGAGCGGCAATTTCGGCAACCTCTGCGCCGGGCTGCTGGCCCATGCCTCGGGGCTGCCGGTGGGCCACTTTATTGCGGCCTGCAATGCCAACGATGCCGGGGCTGAGTACCTGCGCACGGCCGTTTTTGCGCCCAAAACGGCCGTGCCGACCATCTCTAACGCGATGGATGTGGGCCACCCCAGCAACTTCGTGCGCATTCTGGAGCTGTTCCGGCACGAGCACGCCACCATCAGCCAGCTGCTGAGCGGCTACACCGTGAGCGACGCCGACACCAGCGCTACCATTGAGCGGGTGGCGGCCGGGCGCGGCTACCTGCTCGACCCGCACGGCGCGGTGGCCTTTTTTGCCCTCGAACAATACCTGGCCGAATACCCGGCGGCCGCTGGCTTTTTGCTGGCCACGGCGCACCCGGTGAAATTTCCGGAGGTGGTTGAGCCGCTCATCGGGCGCAAAATTGAGCTGCCGGCGGCTTTGCACTACCTGCTCGAAAAGCCTAAACGGAGCGTGCCCCTGGCCCCCGGCTACGAGGCGCTGCGCGCCTGGCTGCTGAAGTAGCGGCCACCCGGCGCAGCGCCCTGGCCGCTGCTTATAAGGCTGGCTTAGGCCGTACCAATGATTGAAACCGGCGTTGCCACGACCGATTTAAGGGTTGCCACGACCGATTTAAGGGTTGCCACGACCGATTGAAGGGTTGCCACGACCGATTGAAGGGTTGCTACGACCATTTCAGTCGTGGCAACCCTTCAATCGGTCGTGGTAACTTTCGCCCCGCCTTAGCAGTTGCCGCAGTATGGTTTTGTCGAAAGTCAAGTTCATGTTCCCGGCCCTGCTTGCGCTAGCCGCCTGCCGGCCCGACCAGGTGAAGCACCTGCCCGGCACCAAGCAGATAGCCGAGGAAACCGCCAATTGGGAAGTCAAGCGCATTATGCCTGCCGACCTGCTACAGGCCACACGCTGGGCCGGCGACTCGCTCACGGCCTACGCCGACACGCTGCTGCGCCGCACCCTGGCCCGCGAGCTAGCCAAGGGCAGCCTGGCCCAGGCCGCCACTTTTTGCCGGCCCCAGCGCTACCCGCCGGTCGATTCGATGGCCCGCAAGTGGCACGCCAATCTGCGCCGGGCCGAGTGGCAGCCGGCCCCGGCCAGCGCCACGCCGGCCGCCGTGGCCGCCGCCGGCCTGCGGCCCGATACCATGCGCCTCATTGGCCGGCCGGCCGCCGACACGTTTTATTACCAGCGCCCGATTACCCTGGCCCACAGCCTGTGCCTGCGCTGCCACGGCCAGCCGGGCCGCGACCTGACGGCTGCCGAGGCGCAACTGCTTCGGCAGCAGCACCCGGGCCTGCACGCCGTGGGCCGGCAGCAGGGCCAGGTGCTTGGGGCCTGGCAGCTCACGCTGGAGCGCAGCGGCGTGGCCGAGTTTTACACCATGAAAACCCGCAAGAAATGGAAAGAGCACAAGATGCCGAAGCTGTTTTAGCGGGGTCCGCTTTTTGAGTCAGCCAGGGCCCTTTGCCCGTACAGCCTTCTTTCCTGCTTGCTTCTATTATTTTTTATGGCTAGTTCTACTGACCCTATCATCATCATCGGCGCGGGCATGGCCGGGCTGGCCTGCGCCACCTGGCTGCACCGCGCCGGCCGCCCCGTGCTGCTGCTCGAAGCTGCCGATGCCGTGGGGGGCCGCGTGCGCACCGACCTCACGCCCGACGGCTTCCGGCTCGACCGGGGCTTTCAGATTCTCTTAAATAACTACCCCGAGGCCCGGCGCATGTTCGACTACGGTGCCCTGAACCTCAAGTCGTTTCGCTCGGGGGCCGTGGTGCGCCTGGCCAACGGGCAGGAGACTACGCTCGAAAACCCGCTCCACGCGCCCCTGATGGCGTTTGCCGCGCTAGCCTCGCCCATCGGCACTACCAAAGACAAGCTGCTGCTGGGCAAGCTGGTGGCGCAGCTGGCCGGCCGCGCTCCCGAGCAGCTGCTGGCCCGGCCCGGCACCACTACCCTCGCGTACCTGCGCAGCTTTGGCTGGAGCGAGCAGATTATCACTAATTTCTTCCGGCCTTTCTTCGGGGGCGTGTACCTCGACCGCGAACTGGGCACGGCCAGCAATTTTTTCGAGTTTGTGTTTCAGCAATTCGCGCAGGGCGCGGCTACGGTGCCCGCGCTAGGCATGCAGCAGCTGCCCGAGCAGCTGGCCAGCCGCCTGCCCGCGGGCACTATCCGCCTCAACACGCCCGTGGCAGCCGTGGCCGAAGGCGGCCGCCTCGTGCACCTTGCCAGCGGCGAAGCCCTAGCGGCGGCCGCCGTGGTGCTGGCCACCGAGGGCCCCGCCGCCGCCCGCCTGCTCGGGGCCGACCTGCCCGCCCCCGCCAGGCCGGTGGCCCGGCTCACTACCTGCACCTACTTTGCCACGGCCGGCGCCGCCCCCAGCCACGGCTACAACCTACTGCACCTCAATGCCCGGCCCGGCGCGCTGGTGCACAACGTGGCTTTTCCGGCCGAAACGGGGGCCGCGCTAGCCCCGGCCGGCCAAAGCCTGGTATCGGTGAGCACCCACGGCGAGCACGGGCTGACTGAGGACGCGCTGACTGCCCGCCTGCGCGCCGAGCTGGCCGCCTGGTTTGGGCCGGTGGCCAATATGTGGCGCCACCTGCGCACCTATCGCATCGAGCAGGCGCTGCCCATTTACGGCCCCGGCCAGCCCGCGCAGCAGGAGCTGCGGCTGGGCGATACGCTTTTCCGCTGCGGCGACTGGGTCAGCTACCCCTCGCTGAATGCCGCGCTGGGCACCGGCCGCCAGGTGGCCGAATTAATTATGAGTTGAAAGTTATGAGTTATAAGTCAGCTGACTGTCAACTTATAACTCATAGCTTTTAACTTATAGCTCCCTTCACACCAGCGCCACTAGCGCTTGCAGCAGCGGGGCCGGCCGCTCGGCCAGGTAGGCCACGCACTGCGTCAGCAGCACGTTTTCGCCCCCGGCCACGCGCAGCGGCCTAGCCACCACGCCCGGCACGGCACTCAGGTCGAAGAACGAGGGCACGAAGGCCACGCCCAGCCCTAGCCGCACCAGGTTGCTGAGCAGCTCCAGCGACGATACTTCCTGCACGATAGCCCCGCGCCGGCTGAAGCCCGCCTGCTGGCAGAGGTGCTCAATCTCCTCATACACCGGGTGCAGCGGCCGGCTGATTTCAATCCACTTCTCGTGGGCCAGCGCTTCGAGCGGCACCTCGGGCAGGCTAGCCAGTGGGTGGGCGGCGGGCAGCGCCACCGCCAGCCCGCCCTGGCCAAAGGGCCGGGCCGCCAGCTCGGGGTGCAGCAGCGGCAGCATGGTGAGCCCTAGCTCGATGCGCCCGGCCACCAGGGCTTCCTGCACCGCCCGAAACGTAGCTAGCTCGTGCAAGTGAAACTGCACGTCGGGAAAGCTTTCGTTGAAGCGCTGCACGATGCCCACCAGCCGGTCGGGGCGCAGCAGCTGATAATAGCCTAGCTCCACCGTTTTCTGCTGCGAGCCCACGCGGCGCACGTTCTCAACGGCCTGGCGGCTAAGATGCAGCAAGTGCTGGGCCTCGGCCAGAAAGGCGGCCCCGGCCTCGGTAAGCACTACCCGGCGCTGGCGCGTGCGCTGGCCGTGGTCGAATAGCTCGACCCCTAGCTCGCTCTCCAGCAGCTGAATCTGCTGGCTCAGGGCGGGCTGCGATATGCACAGCTTCTCGGCCGCCCGGCCGTAGTGCAGGGCCGTAGCCACCTCGGCAAAATAGCGTAACTGGCGGAGTTCCATGCTGCAAATCTCCATAAGAAATTCTTATCAGCCCCATAAGAAACCGATATTGGACATCTCCACTAACGGGTGTTAGTATTGCGTTGTACCTAAGTAATATCCCACCCCCGCACCCGTATGGAAACCCTCGTCGCCCAGGAGCTGCAGCAGCGCGCCACCACCGATTTTCTGCCTCTACTCGGCACCGATTACCTGGAATTTTACGTCGGCAACGCCAAGCAGGCGGCCTACTACTACAAGGCGGCCTTTGGCTTCCAGACCGTAGCCTACGCCGGCCCCGAAACCGGCGTGCGCGACCGCGCCAGCTACGTGGTGCAGCAGGGCAAAATCCGGCTGGTGCTCACCACCGCCATGCACTCCGACCACGAGATTTCGGCGCACGTGCGCCAGCACGGCGATGGCGTTAAAATCCTGGCCCTGTGGGTAGAGGATGCCTTCGAGAGCTACGAAAAAACCATGAGCCGCGGCGCCCGCAGCTACCAGGAGCCCAGGGTGCTCACCGATGAGTTTGGCGAGGTGCGCACGGCCGGCATCTACACCTACGGCGAAACGGTGCACCTCTTTGTGGAGCGCAAAAACTACCACGGCGCCTTCTTGCCCGGCTACGTAGCCCAGAAGTCCGATTTCAACCCTGGCGAGGCCGGCCTGCGCTACGTAGACCACTGCGTGGGCAACGTGGGCTGGAACCGCATGAACCCCACCGTGAAGTGGTACGAGGAGGTGATGGGCTTCGCCAACATCCTGAGCTTCGACGACAAGCAGATTACCACCGAGTACTCGGCCCTGATGAGCAAGGTGATGAGCAACGGCAACGGCTACGTGAAATTTCCCATCAATGAGCCGGCTGAGGGCAAGAAAAAGTCGCAGATTGAGGAGTACCTGACTTTCTACGAGGGCGAGGGCGTGCAGCACATTGCCGTGGCTACCGACGACATTATCAGCACCGTGCGCGAGCTAAAGAGCCGCGGCGTGGAGTTTCTAAACACGCCCGACTCCTACTACGACAACCTGCGCGCCCACGTCGGCAACATCGACGAAGACGTGGAGGCATTGCGCAGCCTGCGCATTATGGCTGACCGCGACGAGGAAGGCTACCTGCTCCAGATTTTCACCAAGCCCGTGGAAGACCGCCCCACGGTATTCTTCGAAATCATTCAGCGCAAGGGCGCCAAAAGCTTCGGCGCCGGCAATTTCAAAGCCCTGTTCGAAAGCCTGGAGCGCGAGCAGGACCGCCGCGGCAATCTGTAGAACATCTTCCCATCGTCTGTCATGCTGAGCTTGCGAAGCATGACAGACGATTTTTAAGGTGCTGTCTCATTTAGTCTAACTCTCTTTCCCACCCTGGCCCAATGCCTATTTACCACAAGCTCGGCCGGCTGCCGCACACGCGCCACACGGTGTTTGAGAAGCCCGAGGGCGGGCTGTACTACGAGCAATTGTTCGGCACCATTGGCTTCGAGGGCATGTCGTCGCTGATGTACCACCTGCGCCGGCCCACCACGGTAAAGGAAATTCTGGGTGAAACCGACCTTACGCCCAAAGTCGCGGTAGAAAAAAGCATCAAGGCCAGGCTTCTCAAAGGCTTCGAGGTGCCCCCGCAGGATGACTACCTGGCTAGCCGCACGCCGGTGCTGGTAAACAGCGACGTGCACCTTGTGCTGGCCGCGCCCCGCCATTCGCTCACGGCGTATTTCTACAAAAACGCCGATGCCGATGAGTTGCTGTTCATCCACCGGGGCACAGGCAAGCTGCGCACGCAGCTCGGCAACATCCGCTTTGAGCCCGGCGACTATCTGCTGGTGCCGCGCGGCATTATCTACCAAATTGAATTCGATACGGAAGATAACCGCCTGTTTATCACCGAGTCTTTCCATCCCATCTACACGCCCAAGCGCTACCGCAACCACTTCGGCCAGCTGCTGGAGCACGCGCCCTACTCGGAGCGCGACTACAAGCTGCCCGACGAGCTGGAAACGCACGACGAGGCGGGCGATTTCACGGTCAAAATCAAGAAGCAGGGCGTCTTGCACGAGTTGGTGTACCCTAGCCACCCCTTCGACGTGGTGGGCTGGGACGGGTACAACTATCCCTACGGCATGAATATCCGCGATTTTCAGCCCATCACGGGCAAGGTGCACCAGCCACCGCCCGTGCACCAGCAGTTCGAAACGAAGGCGTTTGTCGTGTGCTCGTTCGTGCCCCGGCTGTTCGATTATCATCCGCAGGCCATTCCGGCTCCCTACCACCACTCCAACATCGACTCCGACGAGGTGCTGTATTACGTGGATGGCAACTTCATGTCGCGCAATAATATTGCCCAGGGCCACATCACGCTGCACCCCGGCGGCATCCCGCACGGCCCCGCGCCGGGCGCCTACGAGCGCAGCATCGGCAAAACCGGCACCGACGAGTGGGCCGTCATGATTGATACATTTCGCCCGCTCATGCTCACCGAAGCAGCTTTAAAGCTCGATGATGGCGCCTACTATAAGTCGTGGCTGGAACCAGCTAGCCCTGCCGCCGCTACCGACGACCAGCGCCTCGAACGCCCTGAATAAGAATACTTTTCTCACCCTTCACTCTGCTCCCACCCCTAGCGTGCGGGCCGGCCAGCCAGGCCGGCCCGCTTTTTAGTAAGCACCTGATTACATGAAAGATTTACTGGCTCAGTTCGAGCAGAAGCGCCCCGAAATCGTCTTCGAATGGCAAGACCCCGAAACGGAAGCTGAGGGATGGGTAGTTATCAATTCGCTGCGCGGCGGCGCGGCCGGCGGCGGCACGCGTATGCGCAAGGGCCTCGATAAGCGCGAGGTGGAAAGCCTGGCCAAGACGATGGAAGTGAAATTTACCGTCTCGGGCCCGGCCATCGGCGGTGCCAAGTCGGGCATCAACTTCGACCCGCAAGACCCCCGCAAGCGCGGCGTACTGGAACGCTGGTACAAGGCCGTTATTCCGCTGCTGAAAGCCTACTACGGCACTGGCGGAGACCTCAATGTCGATGAGATACACGAAGTAATTCCCCTTACTGAAGATTACGGCCTCTGGCACCCGCAGGAAGGCGTGGTCAACGGCCACTATCGCGCCACCGAGCCTCAAAAAATTCAGAAGCTGGGCCAACTCCGCCAAGGCGTAGTAAAAGTTCTCGAAGATGCTGCCTACACCCCTAGCCTGGCCCGCAAGTACACCGTAGCCGACCTCATCACCGGCTATGGTGTGGCCGAGGCCGTGCGCCACTACTATGCGCTGTGGGGCAACCGGCCGGTAGCAGGCAAGCGCGTCATCATCCAAGGCTGGGGCAACGTAGGGGCGGCCGCCGCCTACTACTTGGCTAGCCAGGGCGCGCTTATCGTAGGCATCATCGACCGCGCTGGCGGCCTGCTCCGCCCCCAGGGCTTGACGCTGGAAGAAATACGCGAGTTATTCCTGAGTCGCGATGGCAACGCCCTGCACGCGCCCGATTTGCTTTCTTTTGCGGAAGTCAACGAGAAAATATGGTCAGCCGGAGCCGAGATTTTTGTACCGGCCGCGGCGTCACGCCTCGTGACCCAGGCACAGATAGAAGCCCTAGTAAGCGCAGGCCTCGAAGTTATTTCGTGCGGCGCCAACGTACCCTTCGCCGACCCGGCCATCTTCTTTGGCCCCACCGGCGAGTGGGCCGACGCGCACTGCGCCGTCATTCCCGACTTTATAGCCAACTGTGGTATGGCCCGCGTTTTCGCCTACCTCATGGAAACTGGGGCTGAAATCACCGACCAAGCCATCTTCTCCGACACCTCGCGTGTCATCGAAGCAGCCCTAGCGTGCACTCGCCAGCAGAGCCCCGAACAAACAGGCTTAGCTCAAAGGTCATTCGAAATGGCGCTTCGCCAATTGATATAAAGAAAAGCGAAAGAAGAAGTATCCCCGCTATACGCCAACTCATTCGAAGAAAGAACTAAAGCCTACAGCTGCAATTTATTTGCTTATCCATAAAAAAGCCTTGGCTAACAGCACATTATTGATGCTGCTAGCCAAGGCTTTTAATACGAAATATTATGCGCAGCATACGGCCGCCTAGGTTGACTCAGTACGTGCTACTGCGCGCACGCTCGCCTTATGGACACGGCCGCT
>NZ_JAUQSW010000003.1 GCF_030581075.1 Hymenobacter cheonanensis | reverse complement strand
GGCCCGGCCGGCCCGCCGCCCCCGCCGCCCGCCGGTGGCCCCCGCGGCGAGCGCGGCCCCGGCGGCCCCGGTCCTAAAGGCCCGCACGACAAGGGGCCGAAGGGTGGCCCCGATGGCGGCCAGGTGCAGGTGCTGAGCGACGTGCGCGGCACGCTGGCCAGCTACCAGGCCCGCAACGATGAGCAGGTGTACGACGCCTTTGTGCTGCGCCCCGAGGGCAGCGCCGCCCCCGATACCATCCACTTTCCGCGCCACCTGGGCCAGCAGCTAACCTCGGCCGTGAAGGCCGGCAGCAGCGTAACGGTGACCGGCTTCCGCCAGGCCGGGCCCGATGGCCGCAGCCGCTTCCACTTTGTAAGCCTGACCAGCGGTGGCCAAACCGTGCGCGACACGCCGCCGGTGCGCCCCACCACGGCCCCTACCGAGGAATCGGCCACGGTAAAAGGCACCATCCGGGAACTGCGGCGCGGACCACGCGGCGAGGTTAAGAGCCTGCTGCTCAGCGACCAGAGCGTCTTGCAGCTTTCGCCCCGCGCTGTAGAGCAGCTGGCCGATAAGCTCACCACCGGCGCCACCGTGGAGGCCACCGGCACGCTACGCACCGCCCACCCCGGCGAGGCCATGGCTACTACCTCGCCCGTGCGCATTGTGCGGGCCGAGACGCTGACGCTCGGCGGCAACAAATACTTGGTGCGCTAGCCAACAGATAGTTAACTCAAAACGTCAGCCGAAAAATCTCGGCTGACGTTTTGAGTTTTTACTCTGACCATTTGCTGACTTTCTGCCTTTTATGCGCATTCTCATCGTCGAAGATGAAGCCCGGCTAGCCGGCTTCGTGCAGCAGGGCCTGGTGCAGGCCGGGCACGTGGCCGATGTAGCCGCCACCGGCCCCGAGGGCCTGGAGCGCGCCGCCACCACGCCCTACGACGCCATTTTGCTCGACCTGATGCTGCCCGGCCAGAGCGGCCTCGATGTGCTGCGCAACCTGCGCGAGTTTGGCATTGCCACGCCCGTGCTCATTGTCAGCGCCCTCACCGACAGCAAGCACGTGGTGGGTGGCCTCGAAGCCGGCGCCGTCGACTACCTGCGCAAGCCCTTTGCCTTCGATGAGCTGCTGGCCCGCCTGCACATTATCGGGCGCAAAACGGCCGGGCCCGCCGGCGCCGAAGCCCTGCGCCTGGCCGACCTGGTACTCGACCCGCTGGGCCGCGTGGTAACGCGCGCCGGCCGGGTTATCAGCCTTACCAACCGCGAGTTTGCGGTGCTGGAGCTGCTGCTGCGCAACGCCGGCCGGGTGGTGAGCAAAACCCGCCTGGCCGAAAAGGTGTGGGACGTGGATTATGACATGGGTTCCAACGTGATAGAGGTGCACATTTCGCAGCTGCGCCGCAAGCTGGACCGCGACTTTGCGCCCGCCCCGGCCCTGCTCGAAACTGTGATTGGCCAGGGCTACCGGCTGAGAAATTCTGAGCTATGAGTTATGAAGTATGAGCTAGAGACTGCGCCAGTTGCGGCTACTACCGCCGCGCCCACCGCCCGCCGCCGCTGGCGGCTGGGTTTGCGCGGGCAGCTGCTGCTGGTGTTTGGGCTGGTGCTGGGGCTAGCCACGCTGGCGGCGGGCGGCTACCAATACCGCAGCCTGCGCCGCCAGCTTACCCACGCCGACGATGCCCTGCTGCGTGCCCGCGCCCAGGATTTGCTGGGCCGCATCAGCCTCGACCCCCTGCCCACCCTGCCCCTGCCCGACCAGGCGGGCGAGATTATGCGCGTGACATTTACCGAGGCCGGCCAGCCGCCGCACGAGCTGTTTCGGTCGGCCCGGTTTCCGGCCGATGCCGTGCCCAGCCTGCCCCCACCCAATGCGCCCGGCGCCGCGCTAGGCCCCCGGCACCGGGCGGTGGCCGTGGGCCGGGCCGCCGCGCCCCCTGGGTTTGGGGCCGAAAGCGCGGCTCCTACCGGCCGCCTCACGCTGTGGCTGGGCCACCCGGCCGCACCGCTAGGGCAGGCGCTGGGGCGCGTGCAGCGCACGCTGCTGCTGGGTTTGGCGGGCAGCCTGGCGCTGGCGGCCCTGCTGGCGCCACTAGTGGCGGGCGCCGTGCTGCGGCCGTTGCGGCGCATGGCGGCGCAGGCGCGGCGCATTCAGCAGGCGCAGGATATTGCCCCGCTGCCGGTGCCGGCCACCGGCGATGAAGTGCAGGAGCTGGCCGAAACCCTCAACCAATTGCTAGGCCGCCTGCAGGAGCAGGCCACGGCGCAGGCCAACTTTTTGGCCGCGGCGGCCCATGAGCTGCGCACCCCGCTGGCCACGCTGCAAACCGGCCTCGACGTGAGCGGCCGCGACCCCGCGCTGCCCGCCGCCACCCGCGCCGCGCTGGCCGGCCACGATGCCGAGCTGGCCCGCCTGGGCCGCCTGGTCGACGACTTTTTGCTGGTGGGCCGCCTGGGCGCGGGCGGGGCGCCGGCCACGCACTGCCGGCCGGTGGCCCTCGATGAGCTGGTGCTGGCCCTGGCCGACCGCGAGCTGCCGCGCTTTCGGGCGGCCGGGCGAGGGCTCACCATTGCCCTGCCCGACGAGGCCGACGCGGCTAGTCTGCTCGCAACTACCGATGCCGACCAGCTGACGACCATTTTGCTGAACCTGCTCGACAATGCCCGCAAGCATGGCGCCCCCGGTGCCCCGGTGGCCCTGCGGCTGCTGGCCCCGGCGGCCGGCCAGGGCGCGGCCATAGAAGTAGCCAATGCCCTAGCCGCGCCGCTGGGCCCGCGCCTGGCGCAGCTCACCACGGCCTGGTACCAGGCCGACCCGCTGGCGCCCGGCACGGGCCTGGGCCTCTGGATAGCCGGGCGGCTGGCCCAGGGCCTGGGCCTCACGCTGACGCTGGCTGAAACGGCCGGCCAGCTGGTAGCGCGCGTGCAGTGCCCGCCCCCGCGGGGCCGTGGGGGTCCCGCTATTGCCAGCTAGGCGAAGAATATGGTGAAAAACTGCCAGAGAATGTCAGGCTTGCCGCTTCGCCTGGGCGGTTCTCCACGCCGAGCAGGATGCTTCGACAAACTCGACTTAAGAGGCTAAAGGTGTTTTTAGAGAATTTAAAACACGCGCTGGGCGCGTGGCCGGCAGCACAGGCTAGCAAGCCCCGCAACGCAGCTTAAACTCTTGATTTACAACAATATTTTTTGACATAACTTCGCAATCAGCGCCCAACCAGTGTGCGGGGTGCTGCCGCGCAAAGGCCGCGCTGCGGCTGGAGTAGCCTTGCGCCGGCGCCGTGGCGGCCGGCTGGCTGCCCGGCCACTACGGCGCCGGCACAGCATATTAAATCATCATTAAAATTCATACAAATTTCATCCAAAGTGCAGCTGCGAAACGTAGGTGATTTGCGGCTGTAGACGGCTGCGCTTTGCTGAATTTCACCTCATTACCTTTTCCCCCCTCCCTTACTTTATGTCGAAACTTCTTACTCGCTGGGATATGGCACTGAAAGGCCTTTGCCTGGGCGCCTTGCTGCTAGGGGCCGCCGCGCGGCCAGCCGCCGCCCAAACTGCCTATGGCATCACGCTCGACCTGACGCAGACGTACAGCCTCGTCACGTTTCAGGTAACGGCGCCGGGCACTTTCACGGCCACGGCTACCATTACGGGGCTAGCCACTGGGCAGTCGCTGGTGGGCATCGACTCGCGCCCGGCCACGGGCCAGATTTTTGCCTTGGGCTACGATGCTACCTCGACCAGCAACAACGCGCAGCTTTACACCCTGTCGACCGCCGGGGTGCTGACGCCCGTGGGCAGCGCTTCTACCCTGCTGCTGGGCAATAACGCCACCCGCGTGGGCTTCGACTTCAACCCTACCGTGGACCGCATTCGGGTGACGGGCGGCAACGGCGGCAACTACCGCCTCAACCCCAACAACGGCGCCGTTGCCGCCATCGATGGCATGCTGGCTTACGCCACCACCGACGCCAATACCGGCCAGACGCCCGGCGTGGGCTCATCGGCCTACACCAACTCGTACATCGGCAGCTCGGCCACCACGCTCTACAACCTCGATGAAGCGGCTAGCCGCCTGGTGCGCCAGGACCCGCCCAATAATGGCACCCTGAATACGGTGGGGCCGCTGGGAATCAGCACTAACGGCTCTACCCAGGCCTCGGACATTGATATTTACTTCAACCCGACCACGGGCCAGAACGTGGCTTATATATCGTCGACCACCCTGTCGCTGGCTACCGCTTCGGTGAGCAACCAGCTATACACCGTGAACCTGACGACTGGCGCCACTACGGCCGTTGGCACACTGGGCAGCGCTACGGCGCTTTATGGGGTGGGCGATATTACGCTGGCCATCACGCGGCCCGCGCTCACCAACATTACGGGGCAGTTGGCGTATGCGCTGGCAGGCACCAACCTGCTCACGTTTGATACGGCGCTGCCGGGCACCATCCGCACGGCCACGGGCATTACGGGCGTGGATGCCACCCAAACGCTGGTGGGGCTCGATGTGCGGCCCCTCAACAACGCGCTGTATGCGCTGGGCTACAACTCGGCCGCCGCTACGGGCGTGAACAACTCGCAGCTTTACTCGCTCGATGCCGGCACGGGCACGGCCACGGCCGTAGGTGCGGCCTTCCGCCTCGAGCTGGGCACGGGCAGCGTGGGATTTGACTTTAACCCCACCGTGGACCGCATTCGGGTGGTAGGGGCCAACCGCAACAACTACCGCCTCAACCCCAATAGCACCGCCGCCAGCGTGCTGGCCGCCACCGACGGCCCGGTGGCCTACACCACCGGCACCAATACGCCCAGCATCGGGGCGGTGGCCTACACCAACAGCTTTATGGGGGCTAGCACTGCCTCGGGCACCACGCTCTACAACTACGACCTGGCCCTGAACCAGCTCAACACCCAGGCCACCGCCAACCCGCCGGCCGATGGCCAGCTTACGGCCGTGGGCGCTTCGGGCATTACCGTTAATACCACCACGCCCTACGTGGACCTTGACATTTATAGCACCGGCGCGGGCGTGAACACGGCGTATCTGGTGGCCAATACCGGCACCTCGCTCGGCACCACGCTCTATACCGTGAACCTGGCCACGGGCGCCGCTACGCCGGTGGGCGCCATTGGCAACGGGGCCGTGGCGGCCCGCAACATTGCCATTGCCGCCGCCACGGGCGTAATAACGAGCAGCCGGCCGGCCGAGCTAGCCACTTCGCTCACGCTACACCCCAACCCTTTGGCCAGCGCCACCAGCCTCAGCTTTGGCCTGCCCCGCGCTGCCCGCGTGGAGCTGACCGTGACCGACGCCCTGGGCCGGGTAGTAGACCAGGTAGATGCCGGCCTGCTGCCCGCCGGCCCCCAGGCCCTGCGCTGGAGCCGCCACGGCCAGGCCGCCGGCCTGTACTTCTTCCGCCTGCGCTTCGATGGCCAGCCGGCCGGCACGCGCCAGGCCATGCTCACGGAGTAGGGCTAGCCCTTATTTTAAGCCTAAAGCGGCCGGCCCTCTCTGGAGGCGCCGGCCGCTTTTTTATGGGCTATGCATGGAGTGTTTGGCTCTAGCGGGGCGCGGCCAGCCCTGCACCACGGCCGCTGGGCCTAGCCGGCCGGCGCCACCAGGCTGGCGTGGTCGCGCAGCACAGTTTGCAGAAAGGCCTCGTTGGGCAGGTCGCTGCTTATGCCCAGCAGCTGCTTGGTTTTGAGAGCCGTTTCGTGCAGCAGCACGTGGTCTTGGCGGCGCTGGCTGTGGCGCAGCAGCTGGCGCAGCAGGGCCACATCGTGGTCGCTGAGCTGGGCGGCCTGCTCAAATACCGGCTGGTAGCCGGCGGGCACGGTGTCTTCGGGGGCGCGGGGCGTGGTGCGGGGCCGCAGGCTAAGTACGGTGGTGCCGGCCAGCAGGTCGCCCAGGCGCTGCCCCCGGCCATTGAGCAGCACCACCACGGCGGCCAGCCCGCCGGCCGTGGCAATAATCTCGATGGGCCGTAGCAGCCAGCGCAGAAAGTAGTCGCCCAGCCGGGGCGGGGTGCCATTGAGGCGCATCACGCGCAGGTGGCGGGCTTTTTTGCCAAGCGTTTGGCCATTGAAGAAAATCTCGCAGGCCAGGAAGTAGAAAATGAACGGCGAAAGCATCAGGGCGGCCAGGGCCACGCCCACCAGCTCGGCAGGGTCGCTGTAGTTGATGGCGTGGCTATCGCCGTCGCCGGCGGCGCGCACCAGCACCGTCAGCAGCACGCCGTAGGCCAGCAGCACCAGGTAGTCGAGCAGCGCCGCCGCCAGGCGGTCGCCCACGCTGGCTACTTCATACTGGAGAGTTACGTTTTGGGTGGTATGAATGCGGATGGAAGCCATAAAGGGCGCATAAAAAACGGCGGGGCCGCCCGCCATACGCAGCAAAGTAACGCTGCCGGCTCCCTATCTTCACCGCCCGCTAACCGGCTATTTTTTCTATATGCGCGAAGCAGTATTCCGCCGGCTCAACCAGGAGCGCTGGCGCCGCTACGAAACCGCCGCCCCCGTGGCCGACCCCGACGAGCTGGCCGCCCGCTTCGTGGCCCTCACCGACGACCTGGCCTACGCCCAAACCTTCTACCCGGAGTCGGACACCACGGCGTACCTCAACCAGCTGGCCAGCCGCCAGCACCAGGCTATTTATAAAAACAAGGCCGAGGACAGCAGCCGCTTTGGCCGGTTTTGGGCCCTGGAGCTGCCGCTGGCCGTGAGCCGCCACCGCTCCGAGCTGCGCTGGGCGCTGCTCGTATTTGTGCTGAGCACGCTGGTGGGCGTGCTCTCGGCGGCCTACGACGACACCTTTGTGCGCGTGGTGCTGGGCGACGGCTACGTAAACCAGACGCTGGAAAACATCCGGCACGGCGACCCCATGGCCGTGTACAAGCGGGACCCCGAGGCATCGATGTTTCTGCAAATCACCTTCAACAACGTGCGCGTGGCGCTGCTGTGCTTTGCCCTGGGCATCACGGGCGGGCTGGGCACCACGTTCATGCTCTTCCGCAACGGCCTGATGCTGGGAGCTTTCCAGTTCTTCTTTTTTCGGCAGCACGTGCTGCTGGCCTCGCTGCTGGCGGTGTGGCTGCACGGCACGCTCGAAATCTCGTCGATAGTGCTGGCCGGCGGCGCGGGCTTTGTGCTGGCGAAGGGGCTGTTGTTTCCGGGCACCTTTTCGCGGCGCGACAGCCTGCGGCTAGCCGCCCGCGACAGTGTGAAGCTGGCCCTGGGCATTGTGCCGGTGCTGTGCGCGGCCGGCTTTATCGAAAGCTACCTCACGCGCCACACCGAAATGCCACTGGCTGCCAGCCTGCTGCTCATCGGCGGCTCGGCGGCGTTTATCGGCTGGTACTTTGTGCTGCGGCCCCGGCAGCTGCGCCAGCGGGCGCAGGCCACCTGAGCGCCCGGCCCTGCTAGCTACTAAATTTTTTCCAACCCGAATTTTCCTCGCTTTATGCCCATTCAGTACTCTTCTTCCAGGCTTAGCTACACCCACGAAACCGACTTTCGCCAGGAGCGCAACTTTGGCCAGAAGGTCAGCGCCACTTTCGAGTTTATGGGGGCGCACTGGCGGCCGCTAGGCCGCGTAATGCTCTACCTGGTGGCGCCGCTAGCCCTGTTGCAGGGTATTCTCACGGCCTTGCTGCAATCGCGCATGCTGAGTGCCATCCGCCTCGCGCAGCCCGCCGACCCCACCAACCCGCTGGCCGCCCAGCGCGCCATGCTGCGCGCTACCTTTCAAAACCCGCTGTACTACTTCAATTCGGTGCTCGGGATGATTTTCATCTCGATGTGCATTCTCACCATTTATGGCTACCTGGTGCGCTGCCTGCGGCCCGTCGGGGCCGAAGTCACGCCCATCACGCCGGGCGAGGTGTGGCAGGTGGTGCGGGGCCACCTGGTGGGCACATTCTTCTCGCTTTGGGGCCTGACGCTGGTAATAATGGTGGGCTTTCTGGTCTTCTTTTTTCCCGGCGTGTACCTGAGCGTGGCGCTAAGCCTGTTTTTCATTGTGCGAGTGGTAGAGGGCACTGGGTTTTTCGGCACCATCGGCCGCTGCCTGCGCCTGACGAAAGGCAAGTGGTGGTCCACGTTTGGGGTGATTTTTATCATGATTGTGCTGCTCTACGCGCTGCTTTTCGGCCTGAATACGGTACTGGGCATGTTGATTGCCGGGCTGCACGGAGCCTTCACGCCCACCACCCCGGGGCAGGCCAGCGATATTTTTGCCATCGTCATGGCGGTGTTTCTCACGGTTGCCTTCTTTTTGCTGTATCCGCCCCTGCTGCTGGTGCTGGCTTTCCAGTACTTCAACCTGGTAGAGCGCCACGAGGCCGTGGGCCTGCTGCACCTGGTGGGCCAGCTAGGCCAGGCCCCGCTGGCCAGCCCCGATGGCAGCACCTATCGCCCCCAAGAAGAAGGTGAATACTAGATTCTTAACGCGCACTACCGGGCAGTGGCTGCTGCTAGGGTGCCTGGCGCTGGGCGGCGGCGTGGCGGCCCAGCCCGCACCCGCGCCGGCTACCCAGGCGCCCGCCGTGCGCCTGCGCCAGCCGCCGGCGGTGGTCGCCCGCCTGCGCGAGCTGGCCGGCGAGCGGGCCTTTGACTACCAGCAGGAGCCCCCGGCCGATGATGCCCGGGCCAGCGCGTGGCAACGCTTCTGGCGGCGGGTGTTTCGGTGGCTGCGCGAGCTATTTGGGGGCCGCGATGCGCCTACCTACAACGGCTTCTGGTGCTGGGTTATCTACGGGCTGCTGGCCGCCGCCGCGGGCTGGGTGGTGCTGAAGCTGCTGCAGGTAGACCTTACATGGGCTTTCGGGCGCGCCCCGCGCCGGGCACCGCTGGCCTACGAAACGCTGGGCGAGAACATCCACGAGCTGGATTTTGAGGAGGAGCTGCGGGCGGCCGAGGAGGCCGGCAATCGGCGCCTGGCCGTGCGGCTAGGCTACCTGGCCCTGCTCAAGCAGCTCAGCGACCGCGACCTCATTGCCTGGCAGCCCGACAAAACCAACCACGCCTACCTGGGCGAGCTGGCCAGCCAGCGCCCCGCCCTGCGCCCGCCCTTCGCCGAGCTTACCCGGCAGTTTGAGTACGTGTGGTACGGCGAGCTGCCGCTCACCCCGGCCCAATACACCGAGGTGCGCGCCGCCCAAGTGTCTTTAAGTAAAACACTTACTGATTAATATGCAAGTGTGCTGATTCATATGCAAGCGTGCTCCCCACCCCGGCCCCTCCCCTGCGGAAGAGGCGAGCCGATTGCCAGTGGTCGTAAGGTAAGCCGACGCCAGGCTCCCCTCCCCCGCAGGGGAGGGGCCGGAGAAAATCTTAACCGCCCTTAGCGACGTGCAGGCTCCCCTCCCCCGCAGGGGAGGGGCCGGGGGTGGGGCCCGGCGTGAGGGCTATACACTACAAGAAGTACCTACCACCAGTAAAACCCTTCATTGAAAAATATTTGCCTCGACTGCGAGCCGTTTCGCGACCGCCACAGCGGCTTCAGTCACTTCGTGTTTCCGCTGGCCGAAGAGCTGGTGCGCCAAAACCACCGCTACCGCCTCAGCTGCTACGTGCCGGCGGCCGAGGTGGGCGCGCTAGGGCACGCGGGCGTGCAGTACCTCACCCAGCGCAGCTTTCACAAGTATTTCAACCCGCCCAGCTACCGCTTTCGGCTCTGGCACGCCACTTCGCAGCTGAGCTGGTACGTGCCCACCGGGCCGTTTACGAAGGTGGTGCTGACGGTGCACGACCTCAATTTTCTGCACGAAAGCCCCGATGAGCGCACCTACACCCGGCAGCTGGCCATGGTGCGGCGCAACATTCGGCGGGCCGATTACCTGGTGACCATCTCCGACTTCGTGCGCCAGGACATCCTGCGCCACGCCGACCTGCTAGGCTACCGCGCCGGCCAAAAGCTGCGCTACGTGCCGCGCGGCGTGGAGGCGCTGGTGCCCGTGCCCGGCCACGCGCCGGCCTACGTGCCCACGCGGCCATTCCTGTTCAGCCTGGGCTCGGTGAATGCCAAGAAGAACTTTCACGTGCTGCCGCCGCTGCTGGTCGGCAACGACTACGAGCTGGTGCTGGCCGGCGGCTTTGCCGAGCCCGACTACATTGCCAAAATCCGGGCCGTGGCCGCCGAGTGCGGCGTGGCCGAGCGCGTGCACATCCTCACCCGCATCAGCGAGGCCGATAAAGTGTGGTATTACCAGCACTGCTTAGCGTATATGCAACCCTCACTGGCCGAAGGCTTTGGCCTGCCGGTAGTGGAGGCTATGCAGTTTGGCAAGCCGGTGTTTTTGAGCAACCTGACGTCGCTGCCCGAGGTGGGCGGGGCCGAAGGGCGCTACTTTCCCGACTTCGCGCCCGCCGCCATACGCCACGTGCTGGCCGAAGGCCTGCGCGAATACCAGGCCGCGCCCACCGCGCGCGCGGCAGCGCTGCGCGCCCACGCGGCGGGCTTCAGCTGGGCGCAGTCGGCCGCCGACTACCTGGCCGTGTACGACGAACTGCTTCTCTCCTGATTTTTTCGCGCCCGTGACGTCTTTTCGCCTATATCTGCTAGGGTTGCTCGCCTTGTTTGGGGCCTACGTGGCGCTGGAGTATTATCGCCCCAAGCCGCTCGACTGGCGGCCCACGCTCAGCAACGCCGACAAGATTCCCTACGGCACCTATGCCCTCTTCGACGTGCTGCCCCAGCTGCTGGGCACCGAGGAGGTGACCAGCGTGCGGCTGCCCGTCTACAATCAGTTCTTTGACCAAGATGAACCGGAGGACAACAGGATTGAAGAAAGTGATTCTACCGATGTACCTCAATCAGCCAAGTCTGATTCTGCTAAAACAAGTACTCGCAAGCAGGTAACAAAGTATATTTCATCAAGCTCTGGTACTGATGCTGATTCAACAATCGAGTCTAGTCGGCAAGATTCGGCACATTTACCTTTCGTATCTACTCGCCCCATAAATTATTTATTTATAAATAATTATTTAAAAATTACTGAAAGTGAGGCGAAAGCTTTACTTGTCTTTGTGAATAAAGGCAATGACATATTCATTGCAGCGACCGATGTAGACAATAATCTTTCCCGGTTATTGGGCATGAAGCCGATAGAACTGGATACTACTCTCTCGTCAAATGTTCATCATTCCGATTCTGTAAAAATCCACTGGTTTGAGCCCGCATTGGCACAGGCGACAACACGTTTACCGGCCGAGGTTGTCACAACTCGTATCTCTACTAAAATCTGGTGTAAAGCCGAAGCATTAGCTACTGATGAGCAAGGGCGTGCGGTATTCATGCGCCTCAATTTTGGGCGCGGCCACGTGTACCTATGCACGGTGCCGCTGGCCTTCAGCAACTACTTTGTGCTGCCGCCGCGCCAGCGGCAGTTTGCGCTGGCGGCGCTTTCGTATCTGCCTACCGGCCGCCCGGTGTGGTGGGATGAGTACCAGAAGCAGGGCCGCGCCGGCGAGCAGTCGGTGCTGCGCGTGGTGTTCAGCCAGCCCAGTTTGCGCACGGCGTATTATCTGCTGTGGGCCACGGCGCTGCTCTTCATTTTTGTGGAGGCGCGGCGGCGGCAGCGCATCATCCCGGTCCTCAACCCGCTGCCCAATACCACGCTGCTGTTTACGCGCACCGTGGCTAGCCTCTACCGGCAGGGGCGCAACCACCAGCGCATTGCCGACAAGAAAACGGCGCTCTTTCTCGACTACCTGCGCGCCCGCTTTCAGGAGCCCGCGCCCGACCTGGCCGACGAGGCCTTCCGCGAGCGCCTGAGTCAGAAATCGGGCGTATCCCGCGCCCGCCTCGACGAGCTGGTGCGTCTCATCAACTTCGCCCGCACCGCCCCCACCGTCACCGACCGCGAACTACTTACCTTGAGCCGCGCCATGCACGATTTCAAGCGCGAAGCGAGTTGAAAAATCACTTTTGCACTGTGCCGGGAAATGCCCTTTTTACTAAATTGTATTTTTCCGCTAAAGTGCTTTTGCGGGCCACCAGGCCACTTTATTCCTTTTTTTTAGCCGCTGCCAGCCCACTTTACGGACGCAAGGTAGCAGCCAGGCCTGCTCCGACGGGCTTCTTTTTGACCTAGCTTTTTCTCTGACTCATGGAAAACGAAACTCCTTACCAGTCGCCGGAAATACCCGCCGAAGCGCCGGCATCTCCCGAGTCGGCTTTCGCGCCGCGCACCAACCTGGCGCAGCTCACGGCCCGCACCGAGGCCGTGCGCCAGCAAATCGGGCAGGTAATTGTGGGCCAGCAAGACTTGCTGGAGCTGCTGCTCACGGCCCTGCTCGCCGACGGCCACGTGCTGCTCGAAGGCGTGCCCGGCGTGGCCAAAACCCTCACCGCCAAGCTACTGGCCCGCACCTTGGATGTGCCCTTCAGCCGCATCCAGTTTACGCCCGACCTGATGCCGGCCGATGTGCTGGGCACCAGCATTTTCCGGCCGGCGCAGGGCGATTTTGAGTTCCGACCCGGCCCCATCTTCGCCAGCGTGGTGCTGATTGACGAAATCAACCGCGCCCCGGCCAAAACGCAGTCGGCCCTGTTTGAGGTGATGGAGGAGCGCACCGTGACCCAGGACGGCACCACCCACCGCATGGCGGCGCCCTTTGTGGTGCTAGCCACCCAAAACCCGATTGAGCAGGAGGGCACCTACCGCCTGCCCGAGGCCCAACTCGACCGCTTTCTGTTCAAGCTGAACGTGGGCTACCCCACCCTGGCCGAGGAAATCCAGATACTACAGGGCCACCACAGCGGCTTCGGCGGCACGCCCCTGGATAAAGTAAAAGCCGTGCTCACGGCTCCGGACCTGGCCGCTCTACGCCAGCAGGTGGGCCAGCAGCGCGTGGAGGCCAACGTGCTCGAATACATTGCCAAAATCGTGGGCCAGACGCGCGCCCACAAGGCGCTGTACCTGGGCGCCTCGCCCCGCGCCAGCATTGCGCTGCTCAACGGCGCCAAGGCCCTGGCCGCGCTGCGCGGCCGCGACTTCGTGACGCCCGAGGACGCGCAGTTTCTGGCCGCGCCGGTGCTGCGCCACCGCATCATGCTCACGCCCGAGCGCGAAATGGAAGGCGGCACGCCCGATGAGGTAGTGAAGCAGATAGTACAGAGCGTGGAGGTACCACGGTGATAAAGCAAGTGCTTCTTATTCAACATGGATGGTTCGCAAACAACAGTAACAAAAATTGACCGGCATGAGCCCGCATATGTTTGCCAGCATGTTTTCACGAAGGAAAAACCTATCCTTTACGTGTGTAGAGAAGATGGTGACTGGCAGCTCTTGTGTGGTGGCTTACATGATGAAGATGAAATTCCGCATGTAGTAGGAATAGGTCACTTTTTTGATGCAGACCCAACTTTGGCATTGATTGCTGCTTTACAAGCAGGTCAAGAGGCAGAAAGAGAAACCCCTACAAGTCCGTGGATTATATCATAAAGACCTTACATGCTTGCTTGTTGAGCCTAGTAGTGTAGTCATTTGACGATAGCAATCCGCAAATAGCTGCGCTACCCATGTCTTTCTTCCTAACCTCCCGCTTCTTCTACCTCTTTACGGCGCTCATCACGGGCTTCATCGTCAGCTTCTTTCTGCCGTGGCTGCTAGGGCCGCTGCAGCTGCTGCTAGGGGTGGCGGGGCTGCTTACGCTGCTCGATGCGCTGCTGCTGTACGCGCCGGCGGGCGGGGTTAGCCCGGTATTTGGGCGGCGGGCGCTGGGCGAGAAGCTCTCGAACGGCGACGACAACGACGTGCAGCTGTTTCTGGAAAACCGCTACCGCTTCGCTATTCAGGCAGAGGTGATTGACGAGATTCCGCACCAGTTTCAGCGGCGCGATGTGCTGTTTGAGGCTACTATTCGGCCGGGGCAAACGCAGGTTATCAAGTACCAGTTGCGGCCCACCAAGCGCGGCGAGTATGAGTTTGGGGCCTTGAACGTGTACGCCGCCTCACCGCTAGGGCTGGTGCGGCGGCGGTTTCGGTTCGGGCGCGAGGGGCAGGTAGTGCCGGTGTACCCGTCGTTTTTGCAGATGCGGCAGTACGAGCTGCTGGCCATTCACAACCGCCTCACGGAGGTGGGCGTGAAGCGCATTCGGCGGGTGGGCCAGAGCATGGAGTTTGAGCAGCTACGGCCCTACGCCGGGGGCGACGACCCGCGCACCATCAACTGGCAGGCCAGCGCCCGGCGCGCCACCGGCGGCGGTGCCGACACGCTGGTAGTCAACCACTTTCAGGATGAGCGCGCCCAGCAGGTATACTGCCTCCTCGACAAAGGCCGCGTGATGCGGATGCCCTTCGCGGGGCTGAGCCTGCTCGACTACGCTATTAACGCCACGCTGGTCCTCAGCAACATTGCGCTGCTCAAGCACGACAAGGCGGGGCTCATCACATTCTCGAACAAGCCCGGCGCCACGGTGCCCGCCGAGCGCCGGCCGGGCCACCTGCGCGCCCTGCTCGAAGTGCTGTACCGCCAGAAAACCCAGTACCTCGAAACCGACTACGAGCTGCTCTACGCCACGGTGCGCGCCAGGATTAAGCAGCGCAGCCTGCTAATTTTGTTCACCAACTTCGAGACCCTGCCGGGTATGGAACGGCAATTGCCCTACCTGCGCGCCTTGAGCAAGGCGCACCTGCTGCTGGTTGTTTTTTTTGAGAACACCGAGCTGCGCACCTACCTCGACGCGCCGGCCGAAACGACGGCCGACGTGTACAATCAAACCATCGCCGAAAAATTTCAGCAGGACAAGCGCCAGATTGTGCTGGAATTGCAGCGCTACGGCATTCAGGCGCTGCTTACGCCGCCGCAGCTGCTGACGGCTAACACCATTAATAAATACTTGGAATTCAAGGCCAGGGGACTGATATGAATTTTTTAACGCGAAGTTTCGCAACGTACAATCGCGAAGTTTCGCAAAGTGTAAATGGAGCGGCTTTACCAGACTTCGCGCTCAACTTTGCGAAACTTTGCGCGCTAACGCTCGGGCTCAGCTTCGGCGCCCAGGCCCAACGCCCGCTGCTGCCGGTGCCCGCGCAGGCCACCTGGCAGGCCGGCCACTACGCCTTCAAAACGGCGCCGCTGCTCGCCCTGCGCCGGCAGGTAACGGGCCCCGCCACCTCGACCGATGAGCGCTACCACCTGCGCATAACTGCCACCGGGGCCAGCCTCACGGCCGCCGGGCCGCTGGGCTTGCAGCGCGGGCTAGCCACTTTTCGGCAGGTTATTGAGCGCACGCCCCAAGGCTGGCGGGCGCAGCTTTGCGACATCCAGGACGCGCCGCGCTTTGCCTGGCGCGGACTGATGATGGACCCGGCGCGGCACTTCCTGCCGGTGGCCGTCATCAAGCGCAACCTCGATGGCATGGCCGCCGTGAAGCTGAACGTGCTGCACTGGCACCTGTGCGACGACCAGGGCTGGCGCGTGGAAAGCAAGCTGTTTCCGCGCCTGCACCAGGTAGGGGGCGCCACCGGCTACTACACCCAGGCCGAGGTGCGCGAGGTGGTGCGCTACGCCGCCCAGCGCGGCATCCGGGTGGTGCCCGAGTTCGATATGCCGGGCCACGCCGGGGCGCTGGTCACGGCCTATCCGCGGCTAGCCTCCAACGACTCGGTCAAGACCCTGCCCATCAGGTGGGGCGTGCTCAATATCGCCCTCGACCCCACCCGCGAGGCCACCTATACCATGCTCGACTCGGTGCTGACGGAGATGAGCGGGCTGTTTCCGGACAAGTATTTCCACATCGGCGGCGATGAGAACGATGGCCGGCAATGGCGCCACAGCCCGCGCATTGTGGCTTTTATGCAGCAGCAAGGCTTCGTGAAGCCCGGCACCACTACCCCCGACAAACACCAGCTCCAGAACTACTTCAACCGCCGCATGCTCAGCATTTTGCAGAAGCTGGGCAAGACTATGATAGGCTGGGATGAGATACTAGGCCCCGACCTGCCCCGGCCGGTCGCAATCGAAAGCTGGCGCGGCCCCAAGGGCGTGCTCGATGCCGTGCGCCAGGGCCACCCCGCCCTGCGCGCCAACGGCTACTACATTGACCTGTACTACTCGGCCGCCACCCACTACGCCGCCGACCCGCTCCAGGGCATTCCCGACTCGCTGGCCAGCCGCGTGCTAGGGGGCGAGGCCGAGATGTGGAGCGAGTTTGCCGACAGCGTGCTCTACGACAGCCGGGTGTGGCCCCGCGCCGCCGCCGTGGCCGAGCGCCTCTGGAGCCCCGCTGCCCTCAGCCAAGACGTGCCCGACATGTACCGCCGCCTGGCCTTCGTGAGCGAGGAGCTGGAGGCACTGGGCCTGCGCCACCGCCGCGCCCCGGCCGCCCTGCTGCGCCAGCTGACCAGCCCCTACCCCGCCGCCCTGCCCGCCCTGCAAACCCTAGCCGGCCTCATCGAGCCGGTAAAAGAGTACAAGCGGCACTCGCAGGGCTTTAAGTACACCACCGAAACGCCCCTCACCCGCTTGGTAGACGCCGCCCCGGCCGAGGCCGACCCAGCCCGCCGCTTCGGCGCCACCGCCGACAGCCTGCTGGCCAGCCTCAGCATCGGCGTGCCCACTTTCCCGGCCACGCCGCCCAAGCTCACGCCCGCCGCCCAGCGCCAGCTGGCCAGCCTGCGCCGGCAGGTGGCCGAGTGGCAGCGCGCCCCCGAGGCCCTCACGCCACTATTTGCGGCTAGCCCCAGCCTGGCCGAATACGCGCCATTGGCCGTTCAGCTGGGCCTCGTGGCCAATCTGCTGGCTACGCGCCTCACCCAGCTTGAGCAGGGGCAGCCGGTGGTGCCCGCCGCCCAGGCCGCTGCCAAGCTCCAGCTCGACGCCGCCCAGAAGCCCGTGGGGCAGGTTGAGCTGGCTATCATTGGGGCGGCGCGGCGGCTGGTAGGCGGCTGAGCCCAGCCTTGCAGCAGCTAACCAAAAGCGGGTTGCTTTACGTAGGCAGCTTATGCAACCCGATTCGCCCCTACCGCCCAACCCGAACCCACCTGCCGAGCCCAGCATTCTGGAGGAAATGGCCGCCCTTACCGGGCTCTTCAACCCCGAGATAATCTGGAAAGAGGAAGAGCTGCTCGATGACATGGACGAGCAGGAAGCCCGGCAGGCCGCCGCGCAGGAAACCCCCACCACACCGCCCACCGACCAGCGCTAGCCCCCGGCGCGGGCTTGTTCCTGCGCGTTGCGCACCGCAATCAGCTCGGCGGCGATGCTCACGGCAATTTCCTCGGGCGTGCGGCTGCTTATCTGCACGCCTATCGGGCCACGCAGCCGCGCTAAGTCGGCGGCCGAGAAGCCTTCCTCGGCCAGCACCCGGCGCAGCTCGGCCACTTTGGTGGCGCTGCCCATCACGCCCAGGTAGGCGTAGGGCTGGCCTAGCAGCCGGCGCAGGGCCACGGCATCGGTGCGGTAGCCTACTGTCATGACCACCACATACTTGCGCGGGCCGGGCGGCACGGTTAGCGTGTCATAATTCACACGCTGGCGGTGGTGCGCAAAGCAGTTGGCGGCGAGCGTGGGCAGGTCGGCGCGGTCGTCGAGCACCGTTAGTTCAAATTCCAGGTTAGCGGCCAGTTGCGACAGCGCCAAGCTCACGTGCCCGCCGCCCACAATCGTGAGCTGGTCGCGGAAGCCTAGCTGCTCGCGGTAGCGCCAGTCGGGGCCGGGCTGATAGGTGTAGAAGTCGGCCGGCGCTTCGCCGGCTAGTTGCAGGCCGCTAGCCTCGCTCACTTCCCAGGCGCCACCGCTGAGCCGCTGCAACGCCGCCTCAATGGCCCCTACCACCGGAAAATCGGCCGCTTGCAGCGGCCACAGCAGCACTTCCTGCTCGCCGGCGCACATCATGCCCGAGCGGTCGGCTGGGGCCTCGCGCCGGTGAATCTGGGGGCGCAGCAGCGGCGTGTAGTTGGCTTCGCGCAGGCGCTGGCGGGCCAGCTCCACCCACTTGTGCTCCATAATGCCGCCACCGATTGAGCCAGCTACGGCTGCGGCCGTCACCGTCATTTTGAAGCCCTGGCGGCCGGGGCTGCTGCCCTCGCTGCGCACCACGCACAGCAGCGCGGCCGGCTGGCCGGCGCGCAGGGCAGCGGCGGCTAGGGTCCAGGCAGGCAGGTCGCGGGGGGTGGCGGGCATAGGAGTTAGAGGGCCATTGCAGTTACAATTGCCTTGTGCGTAAACGGGCCAGCCTTATCAAGCCAATGATAACTGCCCATCATCTCGACATCTATGGCTGCCTGCATTATTGTCTCGAATTTTTTGGGTATCCAGCAGAATAGGTTAGCGTTTTCGTCGTCGAAGTAAAACCAGGTATCGATAGGTGGCACATCGCTTTCATCCACAAAGCAATTGCTGTCAACAATGGCCGCTCCGTCGTGCGTAGTAAGCTGGGTATGCAAGTAGAGTATCCTACCTAGGCTCTGGAAATCAGCAAAGCTGCCAGCTGCTTCCCCCATTTCCATATCACGATGATTAAAGGCCAGTTGCAATGCCTGTCTGAAATTATTCAACTCATATACATCCAAATTCCAGGTAGTATAACCCCACTCGCTAGCGTACAAATGCTGTCCATTAATTACCGGATTAATCTGGCGAAAAATGGCACCATGATTTTGCTTATCAGGTGGATAGACAAATTGTTGCATCAGATGCTCAGTCCACGCTACAACTTGTTTCAGGCGTGGCACGAAAACACGTAGGTCTAACATATTACTCCCGCACCACCGTGCCCGTGATGTAGCCAAACGGCGCATCCGTGGCCACGAAAACCTCGTTCGTATTTGGCTGGCCAAAGGGCTCCAGGTTGAAGGGAATGTGGTGCTTGTTGGGCATGATGAGGCTGATTTCCTTCACCTCATCGTTTTCTTCCAGAATTTTCTCGCCGATGGCGTAGAGCGTGTGCTGCACCGAGAGGCTCTTGTGCTCGGAAAACGTGCGCAGCAGGCTAGCCCGGATTTTCTGATACAGCGCCTCAAAATCGAGGTCGGCGCGGGTGTATTCCCACTCGGCCTCGCATTCGGTGGCCAGGATGCGGTCGGTGGTTTCGGGTAGTACCGTGTACTCGTCTTTAGGATAGCCCACGAAGGCCGAGTCGGTGGTTTTGAGCAGCATCAGGCCCTTGATGCCGGCCCACACGGTGGCCGTGCCATCGGCCGTAAGCTCGACTACGGCGCGGCGCTTTTCGGAGCCGCCGCCGGTGAAGGCGTGCGTATGCGCTTGGCCGTCAAACTCCATGCGCTGCCACAGGTGCTCTACCAGCTCGATGCGCGCCTTGCGCACCTGCGGGTTGCGCGACACAAAGTGCCTAGCCAGCACCAGCCCATACGCCTCGATGGTACCCGTAAAATGCTCCCTGGCCAGGGCGTACACGGTGTTTTTTTGCGTATCGGTGGGCAGGATGAGCGAGTTGTCGCCCAGCGTGTGGGCCGTGTCGAAGTCGCCCGTCAGCTGCACGCTCACGCTCACCTGCCGAAACTCGTGGTGGCTGCCGTGGCGAATGATGCGCGACATATTCACGGCATTCTTGCCGTAGGCGTTCGTTCCGAGTTTAATGGGCATACGATGTAGATTGCGGGGCAAAAAAAGAGCGGCAAGATAGTCGCTAGCCGCTACCATCGTTCCTCGCCCCATGCCCGATTTATTCTTAAAAAGCACGGCCGTCGTGCTGCCCGAAGGCCAGCGCCCGGCGCTACTAGCCCTGCAAGGCGGCCGCCTGGCCGATGTGCTGCCCTACGACGCGCCCGTAGCCGGCCCGGTGCAGGACTTCGGCCACGCAGCCATTTTGCCCGGCGTCATCGACCCGCACGTGCACCTCAACGAGCCCGGCCGCACCGACTGGGAGGGCTTCGATACCGGCACCCGCGCCGCGCTGGCCGGCGGCCTCACCACGCTGGTAGACATGCCGTTAAACTCGGCGCCCGTCACGACTTCGGTCGAAAACCTGCGCATCAAGCAGGCCGCCACCCAGGGCCAGCTGCACACCAACGTGGGGTTCTGGGGCGGCATCGTACCCGGCAACGCGGCCGAAATCGAGCCGCTCATCGCGGCCGGCGTGCTGGGCTTCAAGGCCTTTCTGACGCACTCGGGCATCGATGACTTCCCGAATGCTACGGAGGCCGATTTGCGCCGGGCCATGCCCATTCTGGCTAGCCACGGCCGGCCGCTGCTGGTGCACTGCGAATTGAGCGAAGACAACGACGCCTGGAAAAAGGGCGACACCCGCTCATACCGCAACTACCTGGCCTCGCGCCCCAAAAGCTGGGAGGATGAGGCCATTGCCCTGATGATTCGGCTCTGCGCCGAGTACCGCTGCCCGGTGCACATCGTGCATTTGTCGTCGGCCAGCTCGCTGGCCCCCATTGCCGAAGCCAAGGCCCAGGGCCTGCCCCTAACCGTCGAAACCGGCCAGCACTACCTCTTTTTCAACGCCGAGGACATTGCCGATGGCCAGACGCAGTTTAAGTGCGCGCCGCCCATTCGGGAGCGGGCTAATAATGAGCAGCTGTGGCTGGCCCTGCAAAGCGGCCTCATCGACTTTGTGGCCACCGACCACTCGCCCGCCCCGCCCGACCTCAAGCAGCTGGCCAGCGGCGATTTTGCCACCGCCTGGGGCGGCATCGCTTCGCTGCAGCTAGCCCTGCCCGTGCTCTGGACGGCCGCCCGCCAGCGCGGCGCCACCCTGCCCGACCTCGCCCGCTGGCTCAGCCAAAACCCGGCCCGGCTCATCGGCCAAAGCCACCGCAAAGGCCAGATTACCAAGAACTACGACGCCGACTTATTGGTACTGGCCGCCGACCAGACTTTTACCGTGACCGAGGCGCTGCTGCACCACCGCCACAAGGTGTCGCCCTACCTGGGCCGCGAGCTGGCGGGCGTGGTCACGCACACGTTTTTGGCTGGCGAGGAGGTTTTTCGCCACCCCGATGCCCTGCACCTCAACCGGGGGCAGCTCCTGCGGCGCTAAAACTCCGCGTACCTCCGCGCTTTCCCACTGCGCACCTCTGCGGTAACTTGCCGGGCACTTTGTTTCTATAAATTTCCCGCTGAGGTACGCGCAGATTAGCCGCTGAGGTGCGCCAGGCCCCTATACTCCCCATGACTACTTACGCAACGCGCACCACCCACATTCTCAGCCGCATCGAGCAGCTGGCCGCCATCAGCGAAGATGCGACGGGCGCCACCGTCACGCGCCGCTTCGGCACGCCGGCCTTCGTGCGCGGCCGCGACCTGGTGCAAGGCTGGTTTGAGGCCGCCGGCCTCGCCACCCGGCTCGACGGCATTGGCAACCTGCGCGGGCGGCTGGCTAGCCCCCGGCCGGGCGCCAAAACTTTCGTGCTGGCCTCGCACATCGACACCGTGGTGAATGCCGGCAAGTACGACGGCCCGCTGGGGGTGCTGATGGGGCTGAACCTGGTGGAAAGCATTATCCAGCAAGGCCTTGAGCTGCCGTTTCACCTGGAGCTGATGGCCTTCAGCGACGAGGAAGGCGTGCGGTTTCACACCACCTACCTGGGTAGCAAAGTCGTAACGGGCGCGTTCGAGCCGGCGCTTCTGCAAAAGACAGATGCCGACGGCATTACCCTGGCCCAGGCTATTGCCGAGATGGGTGGCAACGCCGCCAGCCTCGCCGCCGACGCCCTGCCCGCCGCCGAGTGGCTAGGGTACTTCGAGCTGCACATCGAGCAGGGGCCGGTGCTGTGGGAAAGCAAAGTGCCCATTGCGCTGGTCACGGCCATTGCCGGCCAGCAGCGCGTGGAGCTGACCTGGACGGGCATGGCCGGCCACGCGGGCACCGTGCCCATGCCCATGCGCCAGGATGCGCTGGCCGCCGCCGCCGAGTTTGTGCTGGCTGCCGAAAGCTTTGCGCTGGCCCACGGCCACGGGCTGGTAGCCACAGTGGGCCAGCTGCGCATTCCGTATTCGGCCAGCAATGTCATTCCCGGCCAGGCCGTGCACAGCCTCGACCTGCGCAGCCCCGACGCCGGCCAGCTCGCCACCGCCTACGCCGACTTGCAGGCCCAGGCCGAGGCTATTGCCGCCCGGCGCGGGCTAGGCCTCGACTGGCAACTGGTGCAGTACACCGCGCCCGTGCAGTGCGACCGCGAGCTGAACCGCCTGCTCGGCCAGGCCATTGCGGCCAGCGGCTACGAAGTGGACGGCCTGGTGAGCGGTGCCGGCCACGACGCGGTGCCCGCCTCGGCGGTGGCGCCGGCCACGATGGCCTTTATCCGCTGCTACAAAGGCATCAGCCACAACCCGTTGGAGAATGTGGAGGCGGCCGATGTGGCCGCGGCGCTGGAGGTGGCCGAGCGGTTTATGGTTGAATTAAAAAACAAATACAATTAAGTCGTCTGTCATGCAGAGCGCAGCGAAGCATCTCGCGTGCTGACGCTAGGGTTGCCAACCTACCGGCGCGAGCGAGATGCTTCGCTGCGCTCTGCATGACGTTCTTTTCCCTCAACACTTCTTCCTAAGTCATGGAACTAGGCTCTACTACCCGCTCAGTTGTTAAGCGCAACCACGCCATCATCGCGCCCGATGGCTACATCAACAGCAACGTGCCCGGCTGGACCGGCTGCACCGTCAACGTCATCATTAATGAGCAGATGGGCGCCCGTCTCTGCCAAACGCTCGTCACGCTCACCGAAACCGGGCAGCTTACGGGCACTACCGAGGCTAGCCAGATTTTTTTCTACGTGGTGCAGGGCCAGGTGCAGGCTACCATCGGCGACGACAGCCGGATTCTGACCGTGGGCAAGTTCGTGTACGTGCCTATTGGCCAGGGCTATACCTTTAAAAACCCTACAGCGGGCACGCAGGTGCTCACCTTCCACAAGGTGTACGAGCCGCTGGCTGGCCACGCCACGCCGGGCGTGTGCTGGGGCGAAAAAGACGACAGCAAGGCCCCCGTGTACATGAACGACGAGGCCCTGCGCATCCAGGAACTGCTGCCCAATGAGCTGGGCTTCGATATGGCCGTCAACATCTTCACCTACCAGCCCGGCGGCAACCTACCGATGGTGGAGACGCACATCATGGAGCACGGCCTGTTGTACTTGCAGGGCCAGGCCATCTACATGCTTGACCAGCAATGGTATCCCGTAAAAAAAGGCGACTCTATCTGGATGGCGCCTTATTGCCAGCAGTGGGCCGCCTCCATTGGCAAGGAGCCGTCGGTGTATATCTATTATAAAAACGTGAATCGGTTTCCGACGGTGGTATAACGCGTACCTCACCCCCGGCCCCTCTCCTTGAGGAGAGGGGAGCCTGGCGATTTTTAACGTATAGATGTGTCCGCTTGCGTTCGGCTCCCCTCTCCCCAAGGAGAGGGGCCGGGGGTGAGGTTTTCGCGCCCGAAACAGCGCTATTTCTACCATGACTCTTTCCGACCTCAACACCCTAGCCCCCGCCGCCCGCGCCGAGGCCCTGGCCACCTGCTGCGGCGCCACGGCCTGGGTGACTACGCTGAACGAGCAGTTTCCTTTCTCTTCGCCCTCAGCGCTTTACGAAGCGGCCGACCGCACCTGGTACAACCTGACCGAAGCCGACTGGCGCGAGGCCTTTACGCACCACCCCAAAATCGGGGATGTGCATGCGCTGAAGGAGAAATTTGCCAGCACCGCCACCTGGGCGGCGGGCGAGCAGGGCGCTGTGCGCCAGGCCTCGCAAGACACCCTGGAGTCCCTGTCGGCCGGCAACGACGCCTACGAGCGCAGGTTTGGCTACATCTTTATCGTGTGTGCCACCGGCAAATCGGCCGATGAGATGCTGGCGCTGCTGCAAGCGCGGCTGCCGCATGAGCCTAGCCGGGAAATCCAAGTTGCCATGGGCGAGCAGGCCAAAATCACGCGCCTGCGCCTCCAAAAACTACTCGCATGAGCCAGCTCACTACCCATATTCTCGACACCACCAAGGGCCGGCCGGCGGCGGGCGTCACCATCGCGTTGTACGAGCCGAGCGGCGACGACTGGCGCGAAATCGCGCGCGGCGCTACCAACGACGACGGCCGCATTCCCGACTTATTGCCCGCGGATAAAATCCTGGCAACGGGGGTGTATAAGCTCAAATTTTTCACCCAGGACTACTTCGAGCGCGATGGCCTGACGCATTTTTACCCGTTCGTCGACATCTGCTTTACCGTGGCCGATGCCGCGCACTACCACGTGCCGCTGCTGCTTAATCCCTTCGGTTACAGCACCTACCGCGGCTCGTGAACTCAACCGTCTCTTCCTATCACCCATGAAACTCAGCCTCCAGGACTCCGATAAAACTGCCTTGCTCGACCAGCTCGGCGTGGCCAATCTTAAGTTTCAGCACACCTACCCCGGCGACCGGCCCGACCGCCAGCCCGTGCACACCGTGTACGGCGGCGCCAACCTCTTCAAGGCCGATACCTGCGTGCGGATGGGCGAAATCGCCCTGCGCAACCTCCAGACCTACGCGCCCAATTTCGTAGAATTGGCCCGCGTGCTGGGCCTAGCCGGCCACGAGCACCTGCCCACGCTCGAAAAAGACATCCACGACCTCACCGACTACCTCGATAAACTGCCCGCCGACCAGCGCCGGCAGGAGCCCGCCTGGCTAGCCTACACCGTCTACAACAAGATTGTGCATAAGCTCAAAACCGAGGCGGTCGAAGATTTCCGCGTCGATTTTGAGGATGGCTTCGGCAACCGCCCCGACGCCGAGGAAGACGCTACCGCCGTGCAAGCTGCCCACGAGGTAGCCAAGGGCATGGCCCAGGGCACCCTCTCACCCTTCATCGGCATCCGCATCAAGCCCTTCACCGAAGACCTAAAGGCGCGCGGCGTGCGCACGCTCGACATCTTCCTGACAACCTTGCTCGAAGCCACCGGCGGCAAGCTGCCCAACAATTTCGTGGTGATGCTGCCCAAAGTGACCATCCCCGAGCAGATGACTACCATGGTGCGCTTCTTCGAGCTGCTGGAAAAGGCCAACCACTTGGCGCCCGGCACCCTGAAGATGGAAACGATGGTGGAAGCCACCCAGATTGTGATGGACGACGAGGGCCGCAACCCCTTGATGCGTATTATCCGGGCTAGCGAGGGGCGCTGCATCGCGGCCCATTTTGGCACCTACGACTACACGGCCTCGGCCGGCATCACGGCCAGGTACCAGACCATGGCGCACCCCGTCTGCGATTTTGCCCACCATATGACCAAGGTGGCGCTCGGCGGCACCGGCATTTTCCTCAGCGACGGCGCTACCAACGTGATGCCCATCGGCCCGCACCGCGGTGATCACCTGACGTTTGCGCAGCTGCGCGAAAACCAGGACGCCGTGCACAGCGGCTGGCGCCAGGCCTACCACCACACCATGCACTCGCTCATCGGCGGCCTCTACCAGGGCTGGGACCTCAACCCCGCGCAGCTGCCCATGCGCTACGCTGCTACCTATAATTTCTTTCTCAGCTCCTACGAAAGCGCCGTGCACCGCCTCAAAACCTTCGTGGACCGGGCGGCCATCTCCACCCTCACCGGCGACATTTTCGACGATGCTGCCACCGGCCAGGGCCTGCTCAATTTCTTCCTCAAAGCCCTGAACTGCGGCGCCCTCACCGAAGAAGACATCCTGCCCACCGGCCTCAGCATTGAGGAGATTGAGACGCGCTCGTTCTACCGCATCCTGCAAGGGCGCCGCAAAGCGTAGCGCAGGCACGCCACATATAACGCAAAAACGGCTGAAACTCTTGAAGCTTCAGCCGTTTTTGCGTTATGGTATTAGGCATTTTCTATTTTCTGAATAAAAAAATGCAGTGCACGCAACGCATTGATACAGTGATAACCCCAATGCTTATCAAAAGCAAATTTGAATTCCCAAAGTGCGTTTTCCTGACTGTCGGCCGTCTGTAAGTCGAAGACCCTCAAAGAATACTGTAGGTCTTTATAAATGTCGCCTAGGTCATCCAGCAAGTCCCCGCAACTAGGGGATGTATTCTCCATATCAGTTGGGTCAAATACGCTCCAGTAATATCTATTATCACATATTTTCTCAGCAACTATACAGAGAATTTTATCAAGGTCAATTTTCCCTAATTCATAGTCGACATTGCTTTGTAAATCAATCCAATCCAGCTTTAGTGCTGCTGAATAAAGGTCTGATAATAGCTGCTGCACCTGGGGCAAAAACACTACTGCCGAAACTGGCCGCATATCTTCAATCAGTAGACAATACTGCCTGGCTAGGGCAACGAAATGTCTGATTTTTTCAGTGCCAATTGCTTCTGCTACTGAAATATATTTCATAAACAAAAACCGGCTTATTTAGCTAGCATCCGGCTAGCACTCTCCGCTACGAATTCCGGGTACAACCCCCCTAGCACCCGCTCGGGCGTCATGGGGGCCACGAGCGGCAGGGCCACGCTGGGCTGGAAGGCGCGCACGGCATCACGCAGGGCGAAGTAGGCGCCGATGCCGTACATCAGCGGCGGCTCGCCCACGGCTTTGGAGCGCAGGATGGCGTTGGGGTGGCCGGGCGTGTCGAGGAAGTGCACGTCGAGCACGGCGGGCACCGAGTAGAGGTCGGGTATCTTATAGCTATTTAGCGAGTTGCTGAGCAAGCGGCCTTGGTCGTTGTAGCTTACTTCCTCCAGCGTCATCCAGCCGATGCCCTGCACGGCGCCGCCCTCAATCTGGCCGCGGTCGATGGCGGGGCTGAAACTTTGGCCGAAGTCGTGGGCAATACGCACGCTGTCGATGGTGTAGGTGCCACGAAGGCAATCGACGGTGGCCGTGGTCAGGGCCGTGCCATACACGTGGTAGGCAAAGGGGTGGCCGCTTTCGGTGCCAGCATCGAAATGCACGCCGGGCGTGGCGTAGTGGGCGTTTTCGGTGAGGGCCACGCGCCGCACGAAGGCGCTGCTCACCAGCTTTTCCCAGGTAGTTTCGGCCGGAATGCCCGCGGCCAGCACCTGCTCATTCTCAATGGTGATGCCTTCAAACTCAACCGCAAACTCGGTGCTGGCGTGGCGCAGCAGGCGCTCGCGCAGGGCCTGGCAGGCTAGCTGGGTGGCCTTGCCGTTGAGGTCGGCAGTGGCGCTGGCGGCGCTGGGCGAGGTATTGGCGACGCGGGTGGTGTTGGTGGTTTCGATTTTAATGCGGTTAATTGAAATACCCAGCGTGGTCGCCGCTACCTGGGCGATTTTGGTATTTACGCCCTGCCCCATTTCCACCGCGCCGGTGCTGATGCCCACCGAGCCATCGGTGTAGATGTGCACCAGGGCCCGCGTCTGGTTCATAAACGTCTTCGTGAATGAGATGCCGAAGCAGATGGGCATCAGGGCTAGCCCCTTCTTAAAGAGCTGATTTTCCTGATTGAACTTCGCCACGGCCGC
Organism: Hymenobacter cheonanensis; assembly: GCF_030581075.1. Classification (GTDB taxonomy): domain Bacteria; phylum Bacteroidota; class Bacteroidia; order Cytophagales; family Hymenobacteraceae; genus Hymenobacter. The sequence goes on along the minus strand of NZ_JAUQSW010000003.1, from coordinate 528,363 downwards.
CCGCTCGCCGGCCAGGTCAAACAGGCTGGCAGCCGTGTCCCAGGCCTGCTCAGCGTGGCAGCCTTCGGCTGGCTGGCGATACGGAAACAGGTCGCCCTCGCGCAGCAGATTACGCCGCTGAATCTCGCTCGGCAACACGCCCAGCTCCTCGGCCGCTTTGGTGATGGCCGACTCGATAACAAACATGCCCTGCGGCCCGCCGAAGCCCCGGAAGGCCGTATTGGGCGGCAAATTGGTGCGGCACGAGTTGGCCGTGGCTGTCACATTCGGAATGCAATACGCATTGGTAGTGTGGAAGAGCGTGCGCTCCAGCACGGCCGGCGAGAGGTCGGCCGAGGCGCCAGCATTCTGGTAGTACGTGACCTCGTAGGCCAGGATTTTGAGGTCGGCGCTGAGCCCGATTTTGAAGTCGGAGGAGTAGGGGTGGCGCTTGCCGGTCATGCGCATGTCGGCCATGCGGTCGAGCACGAGCTTGACGGGCTTCTTCACTACAAAAGCCCCTAGCGCGGCCAGGCAGCCCCAGGGCGTGGCCTGGTCTTCCTTGCCGCCAAAGCCCCCGCCGAGGCGTGTCACGTCCACTTCAATCTGGTGCATCCCCATGCCCAGCACCACGGCGCAGTGCCGCTGCACGGCCGTCGGCCCCTGGGTGGAAGAGATGATTTTCACGCCCCCTAGCTCCGTCGGAAAAGCGTAGGCGGCCTGCGTTTCGATGTACAGGTGCTCCTGCCCGCCGCTTTCGGCCACGCCCTCAAACACGTAGTCGCACCCGGCAAACGTACCCGCCGAGTCGCCGATGCGGAAGGTGCGCGGCGGCACGATTAGCTCGCCCTGCGCGGCGGCCTGGCGCGGGTCGGTAATGATGGGCAGCGGCTCGATGTCGGCCGTAATGAGCTTGAGCGCGGCGTGGGCCTGGGCCTCGGTGCGGGCCAGCACCAGCGCCACCGGCTGCCCGCGAAAATGCACGTGGCCCTCGGCCAGCAGCGGCTCGTCGGGCACAATGCCGCCGATTTGGTTTTGGCCCGGAATATCGGCCGCCGTGAGAATGCGCACCACGCCGGGTGCTTTCAACGCGGCGCGCAGGTCGATATTTTTCAGAATGCCGTGGGCTAGCGGCGACTCATACACGGCCGCGTAGAGCGTGCCCTGCTGCACGGGCACATCGTCGAGGTACTGCGATTCGCCGCGCACGTGGCGCTGGGGGTCGAGGTGGTTCATGGCTGAATTCTTCTTAGCTAACAATCCAGAACGTCATGCTGAACGCAGTGAAGCATCTCGCTTGGGTTGGTAATCAATACCGTTGCAGCGATGCGAGCGAGATGCTTCACTGCGTGCAGCATGACGTTCTTTTTTCTTTTAACTACCTTATACCAACTCCGCCAGGGTCAGCTCCGGTGCGAAGCGCAGGAAGTGCGCGAATAGCAACTGCCGCAGCAAGAGCCGCTTATAAGCCGCCGTGCCGCGCACATCGCCGATGGGGCTGATTTCTTCCTGCATCACTTCATTGGCGCCGGCCACCGTTTCAGCACTTAGCGCGCGGCCCCGCAGGTATTCGCCGGTGCGGGCCAGCAGCAGCGGCACCGGCCCTACCCCACCGGCCGAGAGCCGGGCGGCGCTGATGACGCCGTTTTCAACGCGCAGCCAGGCGGCGGTGTTCACGCTGGCAATGTCGAGGTGCGTGCGCTTGGATACTTTCTCGAAGTTGAAAAAATCGCCGGCTAGCGGCGCCGGAAAGCTGATTTCGCTGACTTGCTCCTCGGCGGCTTTCGCCAGCTTTTTGTAGCCCAGGTAGAGGCTAGCCAGCGGCAGCGAGCGGCTGGCGCCGGCCGCGTCGGCTAGGGTGATATCGGCGCCTAAAGCCAGGAATAGTATCGTCAAATCACCAATGGGCGAGGCGTTTACAAAATTACCCGCCACGGTGCCCATGTTGCGAATGGGCGTGCTCGACACCAGCTTGAGGTAGTCGGGCAGGCGGGGCAGCAGGCCAAGCATCACCGCCGACTCCAGTAGCTGGCTAGCGGTGGTGGTGGCACCCAGCACCACGCGGCCACCCTCCTGGCGCACGCCGCGCGGGCCGTGGTCGAAGAGCAGGCGCACGGGCTGCTGGCGCAGCTCGTCGAGGCGCTGCACCAGCAGGTCGGTGCCGCCCGACAAGAGTGGATGGGTGAATGGGTGAGTAGGTGAATGGTTTTGACCGTTCTGGCTCTGGGCATGGCCGTTGGGCGAGGTCGAAACGGCGCTGCCGTTGGCGGCGTGGCCGCTGCTGCTGAGGCTAGCGGGCGCCTCGGCAGCGGCGGTTTCGGCGCGGAGACTAGCCAGCCGGGCGGGCATTTGCTCGAAGTAAGCGGGCACGAACTGCTTCTCACTCAGCCATTTTACGCTGTTAGTGCTGGGGCGCTCGGCCAGCGCGGCGGTGAGGCTAGCGGCGGCGCGCTCCAGCGCCTTGTAGCCCGTGCAGCGGCAGATGTTGCCGTCGATGGCAGCGCGGGTGCTTTGCTCGGTGGCGGGCCTCTCGGCCAGGCTGTGGCCAGTGAGCGACATCACGAAGCCCACCGTGCAGAAGCCGCACTGCGCGCCATTATGGTCCACAATGGCCCGCTGCACCGGCGTAAGCTGCCCGCTAGCCTGGTTGATGCCTTCTACCGTGACTACGTGCTTGCCGTGCACGTTGCCGAGCGGCGTAAGGCAGCTCGTCATGCTCTGATAATTAATACGTTGACCATCGGCAGCCAATTCGCCCACTAGCACGGTGCAGGCGCCGCAGTCGCCCTCGCGGCAGCCGATTTTGGTGCCCGTGAGGTGCTCGTGGTAGCGCACGAAGTCGAGCAGCGCGCTGGCCGCCGGCTCGGTGGTGCGGATGGGCTGGTCGTTGAGGAAGAAGGTAATCATGGGCAAAAGCCTTGGCCTCAGTGGCAAAAGGATTTCCAAGTTACTGCCGGGGCTGACTTTCTGCAATTTGCCAGGTACTTTTCCTAAAACAGCACCGCTACCTGCATCCTTCCGGTGTGCACCACCCCTAGCCCGCTGGCCTTGCGCCCATCATACGCTACGTTGATATTCAGGCCATTGGCCAGCCGCTGCTCCAGGTTCAGGTTCCAGGTATAGTTGGTGCCGGGGCGCAGGGCTTGCAGGATTTCAAGCCCTACCACCGACGATACATCACCTTCGAAAGCCACCCTGGTCACGTGCGTGGCGGCCGTAAGTGTGCGCTTGCTAACCTGGCTCACGCGGGTTTCGAAGCCCAGGTCGTCGAAACTGCCGCTGGCGTCGGCGTCGCGGGTGGCCAGCACGTTCATCTTGCTGGTGTGCAGCAGCGAGCCGGTGAGGCGCAGGGCCGGGCTGGGCTGGTAGCTGATTTCGGGCTGCGCGGTGTAGATGAGCAGCTTGAAGTTACGGGCTGCCGAATACGTGGTTTGGGCCTCCCGAATGTCGCGCGCCGCGGTGAGGCGGCCCGTAAATGACTGCGCCAGCGTGCGGCGCAGCAGCAGGCTTTGGGTCGAGAGGTTGCGCAGGTCGAAGCCTTGGGTGAGCAGTGTTTTCTGCTGGGTTTGCTGCACCGTAAGCTCGGCGCCGAAGATGGGATTGGCCCGGTTGAAATACAGCGTATTGCGCAGCAGTTGGTTAAAAGCCAGCAGCTTGTCATCGCCCTTGGCGAAGCTGAAGGGGCTGAGGCGGGCCAGCAGGTCGTCGCTGGTGGTGCGCCGGTCCACCGTCACGCTGCTCACGCTGCTGAGGCGGGCTAGCGCGGCGCGCCAGGCGCCGGCCTCGCGCCAGCCGCGCGGGGCGTTCACGGTGAGGCGGTAGCTGAGGCGGTTCTGGTAGGCGGTGAGGTAGTCGGCGGTGGGCAGGTACACCTTGATGAAGGTGCGGTACTGGGCATCAGGGGTTTGGGCTTCCAAAAATTCGTCCTTGTCCTGCACGCCGTTCTTGTTGAGGTCGCCGGCGTAGTAGTGCGTGCCCTGGCCGGCGGGCACGGCCAGAAACGAAAAGTCGCGCCGCAGCTCGCGGCCGGTTTGCACGCTGTAGCTCAGCTCGGAGCGAATCTGGTTTTGGAGCAGGCCCAGGTTGTGGTCGAGCTTGCCTAGCAGGTTGCGCTGGCGGGCGCTGTCGGGGCGGCTCACCAGGTTAACGTCGCGGTAGGTGGCGATGAGGCGCAAATCCTGGGTGCGGCTGAGGCGCGTAACGAGGCTGCCCTGCACGGTTTGCGACTGGTTGTGCAGGTCGAGGTTATTCTGGTCGGCGGTGGGCGTGCGGTCGCGGCGCAGGGCGTAGCTCAGGCTGTAGCGGGTGCGGCCGGTGTCGGGGCTTTGCAGCGATAGCGTGTGCTCATCAAAGTAGTTGGCCGAGCGAATGGTATCGCCCCGCGGCGAGATAACCTTGTTTTTATCGAAGCGATAGGTGTAGCCCGGAATGAGCCGCCCGCCGCCGTAGCGCACGCTGGCCTCGCCCCTAGCCCAGCTCGACTGAAAGCGCCCGGCCTGCGAATTGAGCAGGAAAAGCGAGCCGCGTACCTCCAGGCGGCCCACCTGCTGGGCCACGTCCAGCCACTGCTGCACACCGCTGACCTCGCCAGGCCGGTAGCGCCGGCTCACGCGGTAGTTGATGGCGTGGTTCACGTCGCGGGTGAGGCCTAGCGCGAAGTTGAAGATATTGTCCTCGCGCGGGGTGGCCGCCGTGGCGTTGGCGGTGCTGGTGGCGCTCCAGTTGCGGTCAAACTCGATGTCGCGGTAGCGGTCGATGGGCGAAAATTTGGGCGCCGTGTACTCGTAGTCGAGGGCCGAGCGCAGGCGGTAGTTGCGTAGCGCGGCGGGCGCCCAGGCCGGCAGCACCCGGTCTTGCACGGTGTAGCCTAGCCGCATGGCCTGGCCTTTGTCTTCGGTACCTACCGCAAAGCGATTGCGCTGCAGCTGCGAGCTGGCCAGGTCCACAAACACGGCGGCGGTGGGGTCGAGCTGGTAGGTGGCGCCGGCGGTGGCCATCTGCTTGAGCAGCGGCGTAGGCAGAATGCGCACGGCCCGGTAACGCCCCAGGTTGGTACCCACGTACTCGTACACGCGGCCGTTGGCGTTTACATAGTTGGTACTCAGATTATAATCGCCCTGCCCGGCGCCCACGTCGGTAAAGCGCACGGTGTACACGCCCCGCAGCGAGTCGGTGGCATACTCAAACGCATAAGTTCTCTGGCCGGTGCCGGGGTCGGTGCGGGCCACGCGGTAGTACTGCACAAGCGTGCGGTTGAAGGCCGCCGAATCGGCGCCCGGCGCCTGCACGAGCGACACGTTGCCGGCCCCGCGCAACAGCTGCTGGTCGGCAAACGAGAGCGAGAGGTTGGCTGCGTTATCGGGGTTGTCCGATTCCTGGTAGAAGTTGCCGCGCAGGTTCAGCTTGCCCACCTGCTGGTAGTGGCTCAGGGTATAGAGCGAGCGGGCGTAGTTGAGGTCGGAGTACTCAAAATCTACTTTCAGGCGCGAGTTGCTGGTGATGAGGTGGCGGGGCGAAAACGTGATTTCGGCCAGGTTGTAGTCGATAACGTAGTCATAATCAAAGCCCCGCGTTTGCAGGCGGCCATCGAGGTACACGCGCTCCGAGCCGGCTAGCACAATGATGAACTGCTCGCCATTGGGGCCCGTGAGGCGGTACGGCCCCTGCACGTTGTCAATCGGCGCCAGGTCGATGCTGGCAAACTTGCCCTTGGCCACGCCGCCCGCCACGAGGGTTGAGGAGCGAATCTGCCCCAGCTTATCCAGAATAGTGACGGAACCCGTGCCGCTGGGCACCGGGGGCGCGCCGGGCAGCGGCTGGCCGGGCGGCACGGCCGTGGTGGGCGGGGCTAGCGGCGCCGTGGCGGTGCCCGGCGGCGCGGCGCTGTTGTTGGTCACGCCGTTGGTATAGGTTGTAAACGACGAGGGCGGCGCGTTGCTAACGCTGTTATTGGTAGTGCCGGCTTGCAGCGGCTGCGGCCCGGGCGCGCCCAGATTGGCCTCCACGGCCGCGCCCTGAATGTTTTTGTAGTAGCGCAAAAAGTAATCGGGCTTGTTGCGCAGCACTACGTCGCCGGCCGTCAGGTTCCACTGCGGGCCGGTGAGCGTGATGTAGATTTTGTCGAACTGCTGGAGCGTCTGGGTATTGCCCTCGGGCTGAAAGGGCACGTTCTGGTCGGAAATGGCGGCCGTGAGGCGGATTTTTTCGGTCAGTTGCCCTTCCAGCTGCAAGTTCAGCGCCGAGTTTACGAATACGTTCTGGGTATTGCCAAAGGAAATACCCCGGCTCAGATTACCCGTCTTATTAATTCCCGGCGTGCTGAGAATCTGCTCTTTCTGGGCAAAATCTTCGTAGCGCAGCATAGGCCGGTCCCGGAAATCGAGGCTATCCATGAGCCGGCGCGAGCGGCGGTAGCGGGCCAGCCCCAGCTGCACCGGCAGCACCCGGTAGCAAAGCAGTACCGAGTCGGGGCGCGGGGCGCCGGTACTGTCGTGGGGGGCAGGCCCCACCAGTTGGTAGCGGTTGCGGCTAGGGTCGTAGCGCACGTCCAGGCCGTTGGCCGTAACGGAGGCCGGCACGATGGTGAGCGTATCACTCAGCGCGAAGGTGGTTGTATCGTGCCCCGGCGCCAGCCGCTGGTAGCGGCAGCGCTGGCTGCTGGGCGGGCCCGGCTCGGCCGCCGTGCGGGCGGGCAGGCGGGCGGGCGCCGCCCCGCCCGGTGGCGTCGGCTGCTGGGCCCAGGCGCGGGTGATATTCCCGCACAGCACCGCCACGAGCAGGGCCACGAGGGCGAAGCACAGGCGGTAGAGTTGGGTCATAGAGTAAAGTTCGGGCTGCGCCGGGGTAACGCCGGCACCGGCCCGTTTCGTGCCGCCCGAAGCCGGCGTATTCGGGCGTACTCCTGGGTGGCGGGCCGGGCGTAATTTGCGCGCCGCCTGCGGGCTAGCCCCTTTGCCATGAAATTTCTACTTGCCACGCTGGGCTTGCTGCTCGCCCTAAGCCCGGCCCGCGCCCAGTCTTCGGCCGCGGCCGGGGGCCCGGCCTGCCACGGCTGCGCGTTTTCCGACGATATCGACAAGACAATTAACCTGTGCCAGGCCCTGGTGGCCAACGGCGACAGCTGCGAGCCGCACAACCTGCTGCGGCTGGTGCCAACCCAGCCCGGCGCGCCCGCGCCGCCCGATGAGGCCGAGGACAGCTTCACCACCTCGAAGGCCGTGCCCTGGTCGGCGTGGAGCGGCCACCTAGAATGGCTAAGCTGGTACCTACCCCCACCGAACCCCACCAAGCCGCTGGCCGGCACCGCCGGCCAATACACGCGCCTACCCAATGCGGCCGGGCGGCAGCTGTTTCTGGCCGGCGATGGCCCGACAGAACCGGGCCTGCTGCTAGAGTTTCAAGGCACCCGCTTTCGCTTTATCCTGCTGAACTACGAGGCGCGGGGCAGCAGCGAGCCGCACTTCTACCACCACGCCGACTGCGACCTGCTGGTGCTGACTAACACCGATGGGGTCATAAGTAAAATCTATAATGCCTCTACCACCTGGCTCAGTATCTTCGACTTACGCAGCAACACCTGGCTGCTCGATGCGGTGGTAGAGGCCGATGGAGATGAGGACAGCAACTGGGCTACCCAGCGCCACTACCAGGTAAAAGACGCGGGCCGCACGGTGGTGCTGGGCCCCTACCGCGACGCCAAAGGCCGGTACCAGTCGGCCCTGCTCACGGGCAAAGCCAGGCCACGCAGCAACTATAACTTGCCGCCGGGCACGTATCAGCTGCGCGATGGCCGCTACCAGCGCGCCATTGCGCAGCCACCCGTAGCCGCCCGGCCGGGGCTAGCCCCGGCGCCGCGCCGCCCGGCCGTGTCGGCGGCCGAAGTAAACGGTACTTTCCGCGATGCGCAGGGGCGCGAGCTGGCGCTACTGGCATTGGGCGGGGGCCGGCTGCGCGTCGGCTTTCGCGATGCGGCCACCAATACGGCGGGCGTATACCATCGGCACACGTTTACTTACGAGGCCAGCATCGTGGCCGATAGCGCGGTGCTGCAGCTGCCGCCCTACGCGGGCAGCCCCGCATCCTGTAGCCTGCGGCTGCATTTCGAGCGCCCGGGCACGCTGCAAGTGCATGAAAACGGCGCCGGATGCACCGCCGAAGCCGTGGGCACCTACACCAAGATTAGCGCGGATAAGCCGACGTTCAACTAGCAGGCCATCCGGCTGCCCCCGGCTTATTAAGCCATAAAAAAAGGGCCCTCCCGCAACCGGGAGGGCCCTTTTTGGTAAAGAAGCGGGCTAGTGGCGCTGCACCAGCACCGGCATATCGGCCGGGGTAACAGGCTCGTCGAGCTGCATCAGCAAGTGAAACTGGCTAGGGGTGAGCAGCTTGCCAATAGTAGTGTAGTAGCTGTAATCCAGGTTTTCATAGGCGGCAAAGGCAGCCTGGCTCGATGCAAACAGCAGGTGCCCCAGCATATCGGCCGATTCGAGGCGCTTTTCTACGGCGGCCCGCAGCTTGGCGGCCTGGCGCGTATTCAGGCGCAGAGCATCGGCCAGGTAGGCACTCATGCGCTCGGCCCGCTGCGCTGCAGTGGGCGCCGCCGGGTCGGGCAGGCTGCTCGTTTGAGCAGCGGCTCCCAGGCTGGCCAGTAACAAGACTAGCAGCGGCAATACCCTACGTAAATGCACCAGAGTTGACATAGAACAGGAAAGACTTGGACAATAACCAGAACGAAACTACCCAACGCCCTTTCTACGAGCATAGTTCGCTTAGCGGATACATCTGATTAGTAGCCGAACGCCCGTTTTAACCGGGTGAACGGCCCAGCTTCCTCGCCCAGTCGGCCCTAGCCAGCCAGCGGCAACTCCACAAAAAAGGTGGTGCCCACGCCTACCTCCGTTTCAAACCAGAGGCGCCCCCCCGCACTCTCAATACCCCGCTTGGCCACGGCCAGCCCAATGCCCGAGCCACTAGCTTTGGTCGTGAAATTGGGCCGAAAAACGTGCTCGCGTACGTCATCGGCAATGCCGGCGCCGTTATCGGCGATGGTAATGAGCACTTTATCGGGGCCGCTGGCTTGCAGCACAATTTCCTGGCGGGGCGCGCGCTCGGGCGGCACGGCCTGCTTGGCGTTGAGCAGCAGGTTGTTGAAGGTGCGCACTAGCAGGCTTTCATCGGCAAAAACCGTGTAGCTACCATCGGGTGGCAGGTGCAGGTGCAGCTCGCCGTTGTCGTCGCCATCGGTTTGCCGGAATAAGTCGGCGCAGTGGCGCAGCACGGCCACCACATCGAGGCGCGCCGGGCGCATGGCCGGCAGGTTGGTAAAGGTGCTGAACGAGGTAGCAATGTCGGAGAGCACGTCTATCTGGGTGATGAGCGTTTGGGAAATGCGCCCAATCAGTTCCTCCGTATTGGGCCGGCGCTCGGCAATAGATTTTTGTAAGTACTGCAGGCTCAGCTTCATGGGCGTGAGCGGGTTCTTGATTTCGTGGGCTACCTGGCGAGCCATTTCGCGCCAGGCAGCTTCTTTTTCCTGGGTGGCCAGCTCGCGCTTGCTGGCTTCGAGCTTGCCCAGCATGGCGTTGTACTCGCTCACGAGCAGGCCAATTTCGTCGTCGCTGCTGCGGTAATCCAGCACCTCGTTCTGGCCCGTGAGGGTAGTACGCATCAGGCGCTGGGTGAGGAGCTTGAGCGGCGCCGTGAGCTGGCGCGTGGCCACAAAGGCTAGCCCCAGAAACACCAGAAACATGAGCGTGAAGATGTTGAGAATCGTCGTGAACAGCTCCGTCAGCTTGTTATCCAGCTCCTTTTGCGAGTCGAAGAACGGAATGCCGACGTAGCCCAGCACCGGCCCGGCCGGCCCATCGACGCTGGCCGCCCGCACGGGCAGGTAGAGCGAGCTGAACGAGAGCGTGCCCGCCCGCTCGGTGAGCAGCGTGCGGCTCAGGCCACGCTCGCGCAAGTCGATAATGGCCTGAGGATTGAGCAGCGGCCCTAGCAAGCCGGCCTCGAAGATGAGCGGCTGCGAGCTAACCAGCAGCTGGCCGCGCGCGTCGTAGAGGTTAAGGTCGGTTTCGGTGAGGGCCGCCACGTTGCGGGCCAGCGCCGTCAGCACCGGCCTAGCGGTGGTGTCGGTGAGCTGGTCGCGGCGGCGCAGCAGGCTTTCGAGGGCAATGTGGCCCCGGCGCTCGTAGGTGCGGTGCAGGTCGCGGCGGTAGCCCGAAATAACCTGGCTGGCCGTAGCCACGCTCACCACCAGCAGCGGAATCATAATGCCCAGGTTGAGCAGCAGCTGAATGCGGGCACTGAAATTGAGCCGAATGCCCGGCCCGCCGCGCCGCGCCAGCAGGTACAAGCCACCCGCCAGCAGCCACACCAACACATTGAGCAGCAACTGAAAGGAGAAGTTAGAAAACCAATCGGCCAGCGAGTACGTGCTAGTAGTCACAACTACCTCGCGCCGACCACTGTCGTCTTTCATGGCCAGGTGGTGAAAGCCGCTCACCACTAGCCCATTGGTATATAAGTGCGGGTCGCCGAGCAGGGCAGTGGGCAGGTTGTTGGCGTAGTCGAAGTCGCCTTCGCTGTATACAAGGCGGTTTTGGGCGTAGCCGGCGTAGCTGAGGTCGGTAGCCAGGCCAGGCTGAAAAAACTTCTGGTCTACCAGCAGCTCGGGCAGCACGCTATAGCTAGCCAGCTGCTTGAGGCTGAGGGTGAGCAGGATGGTGCCGGCCGGCGCGGGCGGCCCAATGCCGCCCGGTGCCGGCTGCGTGATATTTACCACCGCCACGTAGCGCCGCGAGCTAAACGAATTATCCGACTTCAACAGGTACACGCCGGCCTGGTCGGTGGGCGTGGCCGTGCGCGCGAGCCGCATGCGCGTCTGGTCGAAGGTGAGCGTATCGTCGGCCTCGCCGCCCACGGGCTGGCCGCTGGGGTCGAAGAGGTCGATGGCCTCTTCGTACTTATCAAAATAATTGCGCAGGTACTGGCGCTCGATGCGCCGCCGCAGGGCATCGGTGCGCACGGGCACGCTCGTGAGCAGGTGCGCGATGGTGGGGTCGGCTGCCAGCTGGCGCAGGCGCTGCCCCAGCAAAAACTCTCCCTGCAAGTCATTATCAACCAATAGGTTACTAGCCAGTCGCTGCTTATCCAGCAGCAATTGCCGCTCAAACTGCCCATACAGCGCCACCGCCCCGGTGGCCGAGGCCAGGCCGAGCCACAGCAGCAGCAGCAGGTAGCGCGGGCCGCCCTGCACGGCGCGCTTTTCCAGCTTGCCGCTGCGCATCAGCAGCAGGCAGAGGAGCGTCATACCCGGCAGCAGCAGCAGCACCTCGTGCAGGAGTATGCCCTGGGCCAGCAGCAGCAGAGCCAGCGCCGCGCCGCCCAGCAGCAGCGGCCGGCGCGGCAGGCGGCGCAGGTCGGGCGCCAGCAGCTCGGTCCAGAGATAAAAACCCGTGACGAAAGCCGCCGTGTGCAGCAGCACGGCCAGTATCAGCACCAGCCGAAAACTGCTAATCTGCATGCTCTGCGTGATATCAAGGCTGAGCTGATTATTGCTGAAAGCACTCAGGTAGTAGCTGTAAAGCGCTACCACCGTCAGGAGCAACCCTAGTAGCGCGGGCACGCCCCACATGCCAAATGGGGCCCGCTGGGCGCGGGCCGGCAGTTTGTAGTGGCGGCTCACCACAATAGACAGCCCGGCCAGCAGAGCGGCTAGCAGGCCATTGAGCAGCAAATCGCCCAGCGAGGGCGCCCAGCCCGACACCGCATACACGCGCGGGTCGAAAAGCGGAATTTCCAGCCAGGCATACGGCAGCCCCAGGTAGAGCAGCGCCATGCGCAAGACTACGGGCGTGGCCGCCAGTACCGCAATAGCGGCCGCTTTGCGGCCGCTTTGCCACCAGCGCCAAGCCACCCCTAGCCACCCCGCCGTGTAAAACCCAATGCCCAACGCCAGCAACAGCAGCGGCAGGATGCGCCCCGTAAGGGCATTACTGGGCAGCTGCACTACCGAAAACAAGTAGTGCCCCTGCGTATCGACCAGGGCCGCTACCAGCCCGTGCGTTTCGCCGGGCGCAGTGGGTGTAGCGCGCACCTGCACTTCCATGCCCTGTAGCAGCGCCGGCTCGGCCCCCGCGCGCAGGTAGCGATTGCTGATGCCGTAGCGCCGCGCCAGCGGCACGTAAGCCAGGGCCACTACGCCCGCCTTCGCCCGCCGCACCACCAAAAACTCACCCAGCGTTGTTTGGGCCAGCCGCTCCGGTACGGAGTCGGCCAGCTCGGCGGCCGTGGGGGCCGGCCCCGAGGCCGACCAGCCGGCTAGCTGGCCATTAACCGCCACAAAGGTGGGATAGGAGCACTGGGCCAGCAGGCGGCGGAAATCGGGCGCGGCCGGGGGCTGGCACTCCTGCACCACCTGGCTGGCCTCGCGGCCGGCCGTAACGGCGGCTTGGTTCACTAGCTTTTGCAGCCGGGCCGCGCTCGGGTACAGCGGGTTGGTGCCGGGCAGTTGCCAGTAGGTATTGGCCAGCCAGCTTGCCCCAAAGCTCAGCAGTGCCAGCACTAGCAAAGCCAGCGGCCAATGCCGGGTCATAGAAATACGCGAAACGGGCAAAGCAGACAATGCAGCAAACTGAAGTGTGAGGCAATGGCCGGCAACTACCGCGCCAGCCAGGTACTGCAAGCTAGGGCTTAAGCCGGCCTTATACCGTCGCTAAGACTATAAAAAAACGACGACCCTGTGCCTTGGCACAGAGCCGTCGGCTCTTGTTATTCTGCTATCAGGCCCTAGGCCTGGTGGTCGGTGGGGCGCTTGGGGTGCGTGCGGCGGTACCAGAAGAAGCCCACGGCCCCCATCAGGATATACGGCACGGTCATCATATACACTATGCCCCGGTTGAGGCCCGCCGGGTCAAAGTCGTCGCGCTCGGCGCGGGCGGCTTCTACCTGGCTTTTACACATCACGCACTGGGCCTGGGCGGGGGCTAGCGAGGCCAGCGTGAGCAAGGCGAATACCAATCCAAAAATCAGCTTTTTCATACAAATAGAACGGTCAGTAAGTCAGAATGTTCAGCCTAGCCCGCCGGATAATAGGGCGCAATCATAAAGTACACAATAACGCCCGTTACCGACACGTATAGCCAGATGGGAAACGTCCAGCGGGCGATGCGCTTGTGCTTGGTGTACTGCCCTGTCAGCGCAAAATACAGCGTAAACAACACCAGCGCCACCGTAACGGCCGCCAGGCTAATGTGCGTGAGCAGCAGCAGAAAGTAAACACCCCGCACCAGGCCAGTGCCCCCAAAGTGCGTGCTAGCCACCTGCGAGTGGTAGGCCACGTACGAAATCAAAAACAGCCCACCCAGGGCAAAGGCGGTGCCCATAGCGGCCCGGTGCGCCAGCACATTCTTTTGGCGGATAAAGTAAAACCCCACCAGCAACGCCACGGCCGTAAGCGAGTTCAGGGCCGCGTTCACGGCGGGCAGCGCGTGCAGGTATGCGTCGGCGCCTTCTATGCGAAAGATATTCTTGTAGTAGAAGATGACCGCCACTAATAGCGGCACCACCGCCCCCAGCGTACCCAGAATAATTTTATACTTGGTATAGTCGCCCGGCTCTAGCACGGGCGGGTGCAGCTGCTCAGTGGCGGTCGTCATAGGTATACAGCAAAACGTTGATTTCAGTAATGAGCCGCTCCACCTCGTACTTATCGGTGGCGTCGTAGTAGCCGCGCACGTGCTGCGCATCGTCTACCAACAACAACCGGCCGGGCAGCAGGTTCCCGGGCTCCGTAGCTGGCCTAAAGGGAAAATGCTCGGGGCGCAGGGCGGCCTGCCCAAACTCGTACTGCGCCAGCTGGCGCAGGGTATCGGCGGGCACTGCCCCCACTACCCACTTGCCCGCGATGGTACCGTACTGCTCGCTCAGCTTTTCCAGCTTGGCATTGGTGGCTGCTTCGGTAGCCTCGGTGGGCACCAGGGTTACCATCCGCACCCGCGGCTCGGGCCGGAAGCGCTCCTGAATACGGGCCAGCGCCCGGGTAGCCGGCGCACCAGCCTCGCCCGGGGCATAAAACTGCACCAGGTACATACCCTTACTTAACTCGGTGCTGGCTAGCACCCGCCCACCAGTAGTGCGCAGCCGAAACGGCCGCACCCGGTGAAAAACAGTATCGCGCTGCCAGCCTCCCGCCGAGGTGCGGACGGAGTCCGCCCGCTCGGGCAAGTAGGTTGGCAGCGCGTAATGATTGCGGCCGAAGCCGTAGAGAAACAAGAACGCCAGCACCGGCACCAGCAGCAGCAGGCCCAGCAGGATAGTCTGGCGTGGTCGCATTCGGCTACCCTAGCGGCTGAACATGTGCGACAGTACTTCGCCCACGTAAGAACCTTCGGTTACGAGAGCCACTACCAGCCACACCAGCAGCGAAGTAGGCACCAGGATGGTCCAGATGAGGCTCTTCACCTCGTGCTTGAGGTGCATAAACTCGCCCACAATAAAGAATGCCTTCAAGATAGTCATCACGATGAAGATGGAGTTGCGGATGGTGCGCAAGCCCGGCGACGTCATGCTGAAAGCGATGGCAAACTCAGCGGCCGTGATGATAACCAGAATCCAGAAGGTTTTCCAAATCCAAGCGGTATTGGGCTTGGCGATTTCGCCGTTGAAGGCGCCATGTTCGGGGGCAGCGTGGGAAGCCATAGAATAGTTGCTGATTGTTGGTAGTTACTTAATACTAGGCTGGTAGCCCGATTGGCAATCGACAATCAACGAATTAAACGAGGTAGAAGAACGTAAAGACGAATACCCACACTAAGTCTACGAAGTGCCAGTAGAGGCCAATTTTCTCAATCATTTCGTAGTGGCCGCGCTTTTCGAAGGTGCCGTTGGTGGTAGCGATAAAGCACCACACTAATAGGCAGACACCCGAAAATACGTGTGTGCCATGGAAGCCGGTGATGAAGAAGAACAGGTCGCCAAACAGCGGCGGGCCGTACTGATTCATAGCCAGGTTGGCGCCGTAGAAAATCGTTCCGTCGGCCATGCGCGTGCCTTCTTCATGGCCGCCAATAAAGTGGCTCCACTCCCAGGCCTGGCTACTGAGGAACATCGTGCCGAACAGGATGGTCCACAGAAGCCATTTCTGCACATCCGCTTTGTCCATGCGGTGGCCGGCTTCTACGGCCAGTACCATCGTTACGGAGCTGAAAATGAGAATCATCGTCATTAACGCCACGAAGGCCAGCGGCAGGTCGGTGCCATGCATACCGGGGAAAGCGTTGAACACTTTCTCAGGAATGGGCCAGTGCGCTGTGCTGAAGAAGAAATCTTTGGCTTGGCCCGTAAATACGCCGTGCTTGTGGCGGATGAGGCCATAGGCAGTCAGGAACGCACCGAAGGTGAAGGCATCTGAGAGCAGGAAGAACCACATCATCAGCTTGCCGTAGCTCGCCTTGAAAGGTTCGTTGCCGCCGTCCCAGGTGCCGGTGCGCGGGGCATCGGCGTAGGCAGCGGGGGCAGCTGAAGGCTGCAAAGTGGTAGATTGGGCCATAACGGACAACAGATGGACAGGCGGGCTTTACGCCAAAATCCCGTTTAGTGGTTCAAAAGTAGGAACAAATACAGGTACAGCCAAAGCCCACCAAGGAAGTGCCAGTACAAGGTAGCGTTGCCAATCGAGAGCGTAGCGCGCGAATGTACCTGATACTTAAGGCTGCGCCTTAAAACCACGGCTACGAAAATGAGGCCCGTAACCAGGTGGAAAGCGTGCACGCCCATCAACACATACACAAACGAGCCCGAAGGATTGGCATCGGCTCCGCCGAAGAAAGTGTGGCCGGCCACGAGGTCGCTCCAGGCGTGCATCTGCCCGAAGAGAAACACTATCCCTAGCACGATGGTGGCCAGCAGGCTCAGGTTGGTGCGCTTTATCTCGTCGTGCTTGGCCGAGAAATAAGCGAACTGCATAGTTGCGCTACTGAGTGCGATAATAATAGAATTGAACAGCAGGCTCATCGGCAAGTCAAACTCGCGCCAGTTGCCTTCGTCTCGGCGCACAATGTAGCCGCTTGTAAAAGCCGCAAACATCATTACGATGCTAAAAATGAGCAGAATAAGCAGCACACGCTTGGGGTGCCAACCCAGGCCAAGCTCCTTATCGGCCAATGTTGCTTCGGAGGTTTTCATATCAGAAATAATTGAGTAATTTTTGACTGTTTGCGAGGCCGTTGTCCGCTGGCTCCTCACGCACTAACAACAAAGAGCTTCCGATTATAACTCAAACTTTGTCTAAAAGCAGCGCTATTTGCACAATGGGCAAATACAGAAAGGAAGCAAACATGATACTCAGCGCCGACTTACGGTCTTGCGTGCGCATGAGGCGCACGGTGAGTAGCGTGAATAGTACCCCGCACACGAGGGCCACCCCCGCCGACACGCGGCCCGAGATGCCTAGCACCAGCGGCAGCAGCGATACCGGAATGAGCAGCACCGTGTACGTCATTATCTGAAAGGCCGTGCGCAGGTCGCGCTCGCCGGGCGTTGGCAGCATCTTGAAGCCGGCGCGCTTGTAGTCTTCGTCGGCCACCCAGGCGATAGCCCAAAAATGCGGAAACTGCCACATAAACTGGATGCCAAATAGCACCCAGGCAGCCTCTCCCACGTAGCCCGTAGCGGCTACCCAGCCAATGAGTGGCGGCAGCCCGCCCGGAATGGCCCCCACGGCTACGCACACCGGCGACACCGTCTTGAGTGGCGTATAGATAAACCCATACAGAATGAGCGACAGCAGCGAAAGTGCCGCCGTGAGCGGGTTGAAATAGTAGGCC
This sequence comes from Hymenobacter cheonanensis, assembly GCF_030581075.1. Taxonomy (GTDB): domain Bacteria; phylum Bacteroidota; class Bacteroidia; order Cytophagales; family Hymenobacteraceae; genus Hymenobacter. Next base: position 511,558 of record NZ_JAUQSW010000003.1, on the reverse strand, counting down.
AGCAGCCCTAGCCCGGCTATTGCCAATAGCACGCAGAATACCCAGGCCTCTATGGGCGAAATGCGCCCGGTGGGCAGCGGCCGGTTTTCGGTGCGCTTCATCAGCTTATCCAGGTCTTTTTCGAAAACCTGGTTGATAATGTTCGCAGCTCCGGTAACCAGCAAGCCCCCTAGCAGCACCAATAGCGCCCGGCCCCAGTTCGGCGTAGCTAAGCCCAGCAGGTAGCCCAACGCACTAGAAAACGCGACCGTGAAGGAAAGCCGGAACTTGAGCAGCTGAAAATAGGCGCGGGCCTTCGTCATTAACCTGATAAAATTGCTGCTGCAAAGGTACGCCCTACTCGGGCTAGCATGGGTACTACTGCATTGCCTGCAGCGAGGCAGCCCCCACCTCGCCACCTACCCGGTTTAGCCGGCGCAGGGCTAGCAGTGTCAGAAACTGCACCCCGAAGAGCAGGGTCGCCAGCGTTAAGTGGATGGGCTGCACGAAGGCCGGCAGCGCCCAGGCGGCCAGCGTAAGGCCGGCTACCAGCTCCGCCCCTATCAGCCCCCAGGTACCTACTACCAGCCGCCGCAGCGCTGGCGCTTCCAGCTGCCACACTTGGTAGCCCACGTAGGCATTGGCTAGCACCACAATGGCAGAAAGTGTGCGGTGCGCTTCAAAAACACCGCCTAGCTTATCGACCCAGGTGGCCCGCTGCGTATAGCCCGCTGCCGAAGCAATTTGGTCGATTTGCTCACGGACCTGCGTGCCCAGAATAATCTGCACAAACGTGAGCCCGATGACCAGCCAGAGCAGCCACTGCAAGCCAGCAACAACGGCCAGTTCTTCATCGGCTTCCCCACCCAATGTTTCCAGCTCCACCTGCTGCTGCCACAGTAGTTCTTTTTTTTGCCACCGGGCTCTATGTGCCGCATAAAGCAGCAAAGCCACAATCAGCAATGCCAGCCCCATATGAATGGTTACCATGACGGGCAATAAGTTGGTCGACACAACCAGCGACCCTAGCCAGCCCTGAAACCCGGTAAGCAACCAGCTAGCTACTGCCAACCAAAAAATCGGTTGGTCCCGCTTAAAGTAAGGAATGGCTACTACTGCCGTTACGAAAACAAAAATGCCAATAAGTGCCCCTAGCAGCCGGTTGATATATTCAATCCAAGTCTTGGTGGGGTTGAAATCGGTTTCTATGTATTGGGTCGGGTGAGCAAATATGTCGCCGGCTACCTGCCGAAAACCCAAGCTGGCCAGGGTGCGGGCTAGTTTCTGATTTTTGGCAACTCGCTGGGCTGTGTATAGCTGCTTGTAATTGGCCGGTAGTTGACTTGCTTCTGTAGGAGGCACCCACTGGCCAAAACACTTTGGCCAATCGGGGCAACCCATTCCCGAGCCAGTAGCCCGCACAATGCCCCCAACCAGAATTAATAAATAGATGCTGATAACCGTCAACACGCTCCAAAAGCGAAACCGACGCTCAAATCCTGCTTCTTTCATAAACGTTATTTTTCGAACCAACGCGAGAACTCCACTATAAAATCCGTAGCTCAAGAGCAACTTAAGGGGCTAGCTTGGCAACAAAAAAACGGGCCGCCGTACGTCGGCGGCCCGTTCAGGCAGAGTTACTCTACTAGGCTATTCAGACAACTCCCGCTCGTATGGAAGATTGGATGAAGGCGTTTGCGAGTAGGGTACGTTCTGAGGGATGAAATCCACGTCGGCACCGGGCTTGCTGTAATCATAGGGCCAGCGATATACTGCGGGTATCTCACCGGGCCAGTTGCCGTGGCCGGGCTCAATGGGCGTGGTCCATTCCAGCGTAGTCGAATTCCAAGGATTTTCAGTTGCGCGACGGCCACGGAAAATGCTGTAGAAAAAGTTGAAAATGAATACAAATTGAGCGAAGAAGGCCAGGATAGCAGCTATCGAGATGAACTTATTCAGGTCAGCGAACTGCGAGAAAGCATCAAAGCCAGTCCAGGAATAGTAACGGCGGGGGAAGCCTGCGATGCCTACATAGTGCATTGGCATAAACACCAAGTAAACCCCGAGGAAAGTTAACCAGAAGTGGATATAGCCTAGCTTCTCATCCATCATACGCCCGAACATCTTCGGGAACCAGTGGTACACACCGGCAAACAGACCAAAGAAAGCCGATGAGCCCATCACCAAGTGGAAGTGAGCTACTACGAAGTACGTATTGTGCATCTGGATATCCAGCGTTGCGTTGCCGAGGATAATACCAGTCAAACCACCCGAGATAAACAGCGATACGAAACCAATAGCAAACAGCATCGCAGCCGTGAAGCGGATGTTACCGCGCCAAAGGGTGGCTAGCCAGTTGAACACTTTTACCCCCGAAGGAACGGCGATAATCAGCGTCAGGAACATGAATACTGAGCCCAAAAAGGGATTCATACCTGTTACGAACATGTGGTGAGCCCACACTACGAACGACAACAGCGAGATACCAATCAGCGAGCCAATCATGGCCCGATACCCGAAAATAGGCTTACGGGCGTTTGTAGCAAGAATCTCCGAAACCATGCCCATTGCAGGCATAATTACAATATATACTTCGGGGTGCCCCAGAAACCAGAACAAGTGCTGGAAAAGTACCGGCGAGCCACCTTGGTTGTGTAATGCCTGACCAGCAATATAGATGTCGGACAGAAAGAATGATGTACCGAACGAACGGTCAAAAACCAGCAGTAACGCAGCTGAGAACAATACCGGGAAAGACAGAATACCCAGAATGGCCGTGAGGAAAAACGCCCAAATAGTGAGCGGCAGCTTACTCATGCTCATGCCACGGGTACGCAGGTTGATAACCGTAGTAACGTAGTTTACACCACCCAGCAACTGTGATACGATGAAGAACACCATACTCACCAGCCACATCGTCATACCCATTCCAGAGCCGGGAATGGCTTGGGGCAGGGCGCTCAAAGGAGGATATATCGTCCAGCCAGACGCAGCCGGACCAGTCTCCAAAAATAATGAGCAGAACATAATAACACTCGACAGGAAGAAGAACCAGTACGAGAGCATGTTCATAAAGCCTGATGCCATATCACGGGCACCAACCTGCAAGGGAATCAGGAAGTTGGAAAACGTTCCTGATAAGCCAGCGGTCAACACGAAAAATACCATGATGGTACCGTGCATCGTTACCAAAGCGAGGTAAAACTCTGGGTTAAGCTTACCACCTTCAATCCATTTACCTAGCAGGGGCTGCAACCAGTCTAAAGTTGCCTCAGGCCAGCCTAGCTGCAAGCGGAACAGGCTCGAAAGCAAACCACCAATGATAGCCCAAATCATTCCTGTAATGAGGAACTGGCGGGCAATCATCTTATGGTCTTGGCTGAAGACGTACTTCCACAGCCAGTGCTGGTCGTGGTGCTCGTGGTCGTGTAGATGGTCCTCGTGCTCGGTGTGCGGCACTGGCGCGGTACCCACTCCACCCTGCGACTGCGCGGAAACCGGGAGATTAGTAGCCATAAATCGGAATAAAAATTCTGAGAATTTAACTTTTACATGGATGCTTGGGCAGACAGAGGCGCAGGTGTCTCACCTGTTTCCTCTACTGCACTAGCTCTAGCACCTTGGCTCCCCCCTTTACCGAGACCAGTCTGTTGGCTCATCTGCTTGAAAGATGCCATCAAATCGGCATTCTGAGAGATAGGGCTTTGCGCAGCAAACCAAGCTACATAATCGTCAGGCTCATCCACCACGATATTCAGCTTCATGGCAAAGTGACCTTTACCACATATTTGATTGCAGGCTAGCTCATAGTTGAATTTGGGATTACCCAATTTAGCCCGCATCTCATCGGTGGTAGTAGTAGGAGTAAACCAAAAGCGCGTTGGCATGCCTGGTACTGCATACATCTGCACGCGAAAATGCGGCATGTACACGGCATGCAGTACGTCGCGCGACCGAATCTTAATCAATACAGGGTGTCCTTTGGGAACGTGGATTTCTGAAGCAGTAAAGTCATCCATTGCTGACTTATCGCTCAAGTCGAATCCAAATTCGTTTGAGGCATCAATCAAACGGTAATTTACCACCCCAAGCTTCATGTCACGGCCTGGGTAGCGTACCAACCAGTTGAACTGCTTGCCCATCACTTCCAAAACAATAGCATCTTTAGGAGCTGGGCCGGTAATGCGGGTCCAGGCTTTCCAGCCAGCGAAGATTAGTGCAGCCATAACAATGGCTGGGATAATCGTCCAAATGACTTCTATTTTGTTATTGTGCGAGAAAAAGTAAGCCCGACGACCTTCTCTATGCTGATATTTATATGAGTAGATAAAAAGGAGTGCTTGCGTAATAACGAAAGCAATACCAATTACCGTCATCGTCGTCCAGAACATTCGCTCCATCGCATGTCCGTGAACGGACGCAATAGGCGGGTTCATCTTGCTAAAGTTTTCAGCAAAAGACCAAAAGAAAGCAGCCCCACCAAACACCATAAACACTAGCATCAGAATCGCATTAATGCGGTTGCTGGTACCAATCTGGCGCACATAGGAGCCCGAGAAAATAGCCGTTAGTATTTGGAGACGGAACAGCAGGCCAAATACGACCAGCAGCAGCACCAAAACTAGCAGAATAGTTAAAGAAGTCATCGGATAGAAGGTAGAATTCTGAACTTAGAGCCTAGTGCTAGCAAATAACTGACTGCTACGCGCTAAGTTCTAAAAATCTAAGCTCTTAAATTAAGTGGTGTGGTGAACGCTCTCCTCAACGAAGGGATGATTGACTGGAATCAGCGACGCTTCAGTGAGGCGACGAGTTACGAGAATCAGAAATGCGCCTAAGAAAATTAGCGCGATACCGATTTCAATGAGGAACCCGTTATCGCCCTTCATAGTGCCCGGCATTATCATTAAATAGAAGTCAGACCAGTGACCTATCAGAATAGCGATGCACACTATTTTCATGATAATCATTTGACGCTTAGCGTCTCGGGTCATCAGGGCCAGGAATGGGAAGGCGAAGTTGACTACCAGATTTGCATAAAACATCCAAGTATAGCGACCCTCAAAACCACCTAGACGCTGGTTGAAGTAAACCGATTCTTCAGGCAGGTTGGCATACCAGATGAGCATGAACTGTGCAAACCATACGTAAGTCCAGAAGATGCTGAAGCCAAACATAAGCTTACCTAAATCATGGAAATGGTTGGCATTCATGAAACGCAGGTAACCTGCTTGCTTCAGGAAAATAGCAATCAATGCCGTAGCCGCGATACCAGACACCCACCAAGAGGCAAACACATACCAGCCGAACATAGTGCTGAACCAGTGCACATCGACTGACATTACCCAGTCCCATGCTGACATTGAAGACGTTACAGCAAACAACACCAGAAATAATGCAGCCGTAGTGATGCTTGTATGAAAGTAGCTAGTGCCACCGTTCAAATCTTCCGCCAGTGAAAGTTGACGCAAGCGCCACGAGAATACAGCCCAAATAACCAAGTAAGAAACCATCCGCACTAGGTAAAAACCGAAAGTGAGGAAGCCCGCTTTGCCAGCCACTATTTTATCGTAGTTGGCAGAGCCCTTAGTCATGATACCGTCGTGGGTCCAATGAAAGATGTCATGGCGACCAATAACAAACAAAACAACGAGCAAAACACCACCTGGAATCAACCATGCGCTCAGTGCTTCATTGATGCGCTTTACAACTACCGACCAGCCGGCATAAGCTACATATTGAATAGCCATGAATACGGTGCCAACCACAGAGACACCGATGAAGAAGACATTGCTATGCCACAAGCTGACAATAATGCGACGCACCAATACAGAATGGCCTTCCTCATGAGCAGAGGCATTATGGGCAGCATTTACTTGCGTAGCAATCTCATGATGCTCGCCCCAATGCATAAGGGCAGCAATAATCCCAATTATAAGCACTAGAATACCAGCACCAATAATGGTAATGAAAGTGCGTTGAACCTTTGGGCTAAGGACTAGCTGCTCAACGGCGGCGGGTTCGTGATGATGAGTCAGAGTTGCCATAAGTCAGTTAGTTCATCTTACCGTTGCGGCCCGGAGTACCTTGGCCGGGCGTTTCGGAGCCTGTACGTGAGTTTGCCTTTCCTTCAGCTTTTTGATTGGTTCCGTCCGTCATGGCAGAAGCTTCGCCACTCGAAGCACTTGTAGCTTCAACAGGGGCAGTAACTTTTACTAGTTTGGGGAGGTCAGCTGGGTCGTTATTAAGTTGTAAGACGTGCACATACATTGCAATCTTCCAACGTTCTTCGGGGTTAACCTGTGAACCGTGGGGCATCATGCGGTTGCGCCCCCACTCGATGACGTGGTAGATGTGACCATCATTCATCGTCTTGTAGGCACCGGAAGAATAGTTAGGGACACCTTTGAACTTCATGCCAACCGGCCCCTGTCCATCTCCCTTTTCACCATGACAATGCAGGCAGTAGCGCGAGAAGAGCACCTGGCCCTCTTCTAAGTTAGCCTTGCTGTAAGCGTAAGGATTACGCAAAGTGCGCTCTGCAATAGTTACACTATCCTTCGGAATGTGGTCGAAATACGCCAATTTTCCCCGAGGCACCGTACCAGCAGCCGGAGTACGTTGGTTTATACCGAAGGAGTTAATTGAGTTAAAAGTAATTTGGCGCAGGGGCTCATAGGGAATCGACTCGTACATCTCCGGAGCATATTCTACGCCGGGGCTATTCGGGTCGGGAGAGCACGATGCTACGCCAAGGCTCAGAGCTAGAGAGGCCGCGGACAGCCCGTATTTGAGGAAAGGCGACATCATTAGAATTTGGTCATTTCCTTTTGATTGACTTCACTAGCCCCGTTTTCGCGAAGCAGTTGCGTCAATTTAGGCAATTGGGAAGAATGCTCGTCTAGTTCGATAGCCATCACAAACTTGTCGTCGGTAGAGCGCACATCTAGCACCGGCGTTTTGAATCGCGGATACAATTTCGAGATAGTGTAGAAGGTGATTACCATACCGTGGCAGGTAAAGAATACCGTCAACTCAAAGCTTACAGGAATAAATGCTGGCAACGCAATTGCTGGCTTGCCACCAATAATCATGGGCCAGTCGAAACCGAGCGTGTAAATCTGTAGCCACAGCGCAAAAGCCAGCCCGCACATGCCGTAGAAGAAGGCGGCAATTGGCAAGCGCGAACGCTCAATCCCCAAGGCATCGTCGATACCGTGGACAGGATAAGGCGAAAAGACATCGTAAATCTTTACGCCAGCTCCCCGCACATTATCGATAGCGTGAAGCAATACATCTTCGTCATCGAAAACACCGAGCGCAAAACGCTTCGTAGAGCTGTGGGTATCCGAGGCAGTAGCGGTAGCAACTGGCGCGGTAGTAACGGCAGGGCTAGTCATTTTGCTTGTCGTAGTTTACTGGTGCCGAAGCCGGAACGCCAGGCGTAGAGTGAGGGGCAGATACACTGTGGCGACCCGGAGTACGGCTGCCATCATTAACGCCACCGTAAGTGGGACCATCATTGACGGTATACTTTAGGATTGTTTTTACTTCTGCCATGTTAATTACCGGGAAGAACTTGGCAAAGAGCAGGAAGAGCGTGAAGAACAAGCCGATTGTACCCACATAAACACCAACGTCAATACGGGTTGGGGAGAACATTGCCCATGAAGAAGGCAAGTAATCGCGGTGCAGCGATGATACGATAATTACAAAGCGCTCGAACCACATACCGATATTCACGATAATGGAAAGAATGAATGTCATCGTAATGCTGTAACGAATGCGGCGTATCCACACAAACTGCGGCGAAAGCACGTTACAGCTCATCATGCTTAGGTAGGCCCACCAATACGGCCCAGTAGCCCGGTTGATAAAGCAGTACTGCTCGTATTCAACCTGGGAATACCAAGCAATAAAGAACTCGGTGATATAAGCTACCCCTACGATAGAACCCGTTACCATCATGATTTTATTCATAAGGGCAATGTGCTCCAGCGTGATATAGTCCTCTAGCCGGAATACTACGCGAGTGATGAGCATCAGCGTTAGCACCATGGCAAAGCCGGAGAAGATAGCGCCGGCCACGAAGTAAGGCGGGAAAATTGTGGTATGCCAGCCAGGTACTACAGAGGTTGCAAAGTCCATCGATACAATAGTGTGTACCGAGAGTACCAGCGGCGTTGAAACACCAGCCAAAATCAGTGACACCGTTTCGTAGCGCGACCAGTGTTTGGCAGAGCCCGTCCAGCCCATGCTGAGCAGAGAGTAGCTCACTTTGGCGATTTTGCCTTTAGCGCGGTCACGGATGGTAGCAAAGTCGGGCACCAGACCTGTGTACCAGAACACCAGGGAAACCGTGAAATAGGTTGAAATGGCGAACACGTCCCACAATAGTGGTGAGTTGAAGTTTGCCCACAAGGAACCTAGCGTATTTTGCAGTGGGAACACATAGAAAGCCAGCCACGGGCGCCCCATGTGCAATACTGGAAACATAGCAGCGCAGATTACGGCAAAAATCGTCATTGCTTCTGCTGCCCGGTTGATGGACGAGCGCCATTTCTGGCGGAACAGGAGCAATACAGCTGAGATAAGTGTACCAGCGTGGCCAATACCTACCCACCATACGAAGTTGGTAATATCCCAAGCCCAACCGATGGTCTTATTCAAGCCCCACTCGCCGATACCATACCACAGTGTGCGGTATACCGAATAGAAGAAGACGCCCAGCAGAACTAAGGCTACCCCAAGGGCACCCATCCACCGGATGTTAGGCGCAGCTTCTACCTGATAGCAGATATCCTGCGTGACGTCGTGGTACGTCTTACCACTCGTTACGAGTGGCTCACGTACTGGTGATACGTACTGCATAGTGGTGAATATTAAAGATTTAAAACTATTTAGCTAGCCGGCTCAGCACTTTCCTTCTCCTCTTCGGGGAAGAACTCGGCCGCACCGTTGCGGATTTTAGTCAGGTAGGTAATGTTAGGCTGCACGTTGATGGAATCGAGCACGTGGAAAGCCCGCTCGCCATCCTCACGGCGTAGCAACTGGCTGATACGGCTAGCTGGGTCGCGCATATCGCCAAACAGAATCGCTTCGGTGGGGCAGGACTGGGCGCAGGCCGTTACGATTTCACCATCCTTCGGGCGGCGCTTCTGCTTTTTAGCCTCAAGCTTGCCGAGTTGAATACGCTGTACGCACATCGAGCACTTTTCCATCACCCCGCGGGCCCGTACCGTTACGTCGGGGTTCAGCACCATGCGGCCGAGGTCAGTGAACATGTGGCCGTTAACATCTTCAAATTTCTCGTTGGAGTAGTACGAGAACCAGTTGAAGCGACGCACTTTATACGGACAGTTGTTGGCGCAGTAGCGAGTACCCACGCAACGGTTGTAAGTCATCTGGTTCAGGCCTTCCGAGCTGTGCGTGGTGGCTAGTACCGGGCATACCGTTTCGCAGGGTGCGTGGTTGCAGTGCTGGCACATCATCGGTTGGAAAATGACCTGCGGATTATCCGAAGGGTCTTCCATCGCTGCATATGTTTTCAGCTTACCATTTTTCTCAAACTCGTCCTCGTGGTGGTCTGAGCTATAGTAGCGGTCAATGCGCATCCAGTGCATCTCGCGGCGGTTAATAACCTGCTGCTTGCCTACTACGGCAATATTGTTCTCGGTCTGGCACCCAATTACGCACGAGCCGCAGCCAATGCATGAATTGAGGTCGATGGCCATGCCCCAGTGGTGGTCATTGTACTGATAGTCCTGCCACAGCGAAACTTTATTAGGCTTTTCAAGGCCATCTGGCGTGGCAATAAGCTCATACTCAGTAACCTCTTTAGGATTTTCGCGGTATTTGGCCAGCGTATTCTCCTGCACTACCTCATGGCGGTCCATGATGGTGTGGTGAGTCTGTGTTTGAGCAATGGGATTGGTGGCTCCCGTCTTCTCCAGCGTTACGGTGTTGTAATACAATACTGCGCCAGGGGTAACTTGAGCCAGCGGGAAGGCATTAGCGCCTACTGCATCACCAACCTTACCGGATTTAGTACGGCCGTAGCCCACAGCAATACTCACCGTACCGTCTGCCTGACCAGGTTGTACCAGCACCGGCACCTCAATGCTTTTGCCATTAGCAGTCACTTTGAGCACGTCGCCTTGCTGCCACTTCTGCTCTTCGGCCATCTTGCGCGGCACGGCCACGTAATTACCCCAAGTAGCTTTTGAAATGGGGTCAGGTAGTTCGTGCAGGAAAGGGTTGTTGGCTTCTACGCCACCCTCACCAATACCTACTTTCTCGTACAATACGGCTTCAATCCCTGATTTAGCACCACCTCCCAAGCGGCCGGTAGCATCGGCAATGCTGAGCGGCTGCGCTACAAAAGCAGTCGTAGTGAGGGCTGAGCCAGAAGCTACCCCGTCATGAACAGCTTTGTCCCAGGCAGCCTGAAAGCCATTGTTGGCCCCTAGTACCGTTCGCCAGCCATCTTTCAGGAAATTGTAGTAAGATTCGTTAGAGCCGGCCCAACGCAGGAAAGTTTCCTGCGCCTGGCGGGTTTTGAAAAGAGGCGTAATAGCCGGCTGAGCCAAGCTAAGCGCACCGCGCTTAGGCTCGTAGTCATTCCAGGATTCCAGCCAATGATGGTCGGGAGCCTGGTATTGGCAGAGTGAGCCTGTTTCGTCGAGGCGGTCGTTGAGAGAGATGGTGAGCGCGGCTTTATTGCTCTTCAAAGCCTCTTCGATTTCAGCACCACGTGGGTGGTTGAATACCGGATTGGCGTGGTAGAAGATAACGGCACCTACTGCTCCATTTTTCAAATCAGCGATAAACTGCGTCATCCGCCCATCTTCCCCCTGGCGCACAAACGAAGGAGCGGTGAGATTCAGCGTCGTTCCAACGTTGCCGAGCGATTGGTTGATAGCTGCTACTACAGTCTGAATAGCCGGGTCGTTCGAACCGGCTACCACCAGCGAGGCACCACGATTGGCCTGCAATTCTTTGGTGGCCTGAGCTACCTGCTTCTGAGCAGTTGCCGACAAGCCAGCGGTAGAGCCCCCACCCGATATAGCGTTGTAAAGGGCTAGCGCTACGGCACCCATTTCCGAAGGCTTCACCGGCACGCGCACATCAGCGTTAGAGCCGGTGAGCGAGAGCGCGGTTTCGAACTGGAAGTGGCGCGACATCGTGCGCTTATCAGTGCTCACCTTGCGGTTGGTGATGTACTGACGAGAATACTCAACCGGCGAAATCCAGGTTCCCAGAAAGTCGGCGCCAAGGCTTACAATGACATTGGCCCGGCTAAAGTCGTAGGCCGGCAGCACGCCACCGTTGGCCTGCAATAGCCCGGAGGCCGAGTTCACGTCGTACATTACGTGCTCGAAATTGCGCGTGCGGCCCGCCAGGGCTGCAATAGCGCGTTTCGTGCTCGGGCTGATGATGGTAGGCGATACCAATACCGTTTTACCAGTAGCACTGGCTAGGCCGGCACGCACTGCTTGGTCCAACTCGCTGAAGTCAACCTGCTTGCCCTTCGCCATGAAGTGCTGCAAACGCGCACCGTCGTACAGGTTCAGTACGGCTGCCTGTGCGCGGGCCGAGAGGCCACCGCGCGTTACCGGCGACTCGGGGTTGCCTTCCAGCTTAATCGGACGGCCGTCGCGGTTCTTAACCAGCACGGCGTTGTAGTCCGAGCCAGTGAAGTAGGTCGAGGCGTAGAAGTTGGAAATTGTAGGGTCAATTTCCTCCGGCTTGTTGAGGTAAGGGATGGCTTTGTGCACCGGGGTTTCGCACGCAGCCAGGGTAGCAGCAGCCACACCAAAGCCCATGAGCTTCAAGAAATCGCGGCGCGGGGCTACCGACGCATCGTCGGTGTGACCGGCGCGACCTTCTTTTACCGGCAAAAAGTCGGGAAACTCGGCGAAGGCGTTCTTTGCGAACTCCGGTGAGTTGTCCAGCTCTTCAATTCCCTTCCAGTATTTCATCTTATCAGGTATGAGACATTCGCAGTGCGTAAAATGCCAGGGCAGCTACCATAGGGGCTAGCCGCGCCAGGCGTTTTAGGCATGTCTTTTATAAATGCTTAGCTAGGAAAATATTAGTAGTGGCACTTCGAGCACTCAGTGCCACCGTTCGACGACACGGTGAAAGGCACCGCGTTGTTCGACTTGTCGTGTAGTTTCACGAGGTTGTCGTAGTAGGCATTGCCTTTCGTATTGAGCGGCGTTTCGCGGTGGCAGTTGATGCACCAGCCCATGGTGAGCGCCGAGTACTGATACACCACTTCCATGTTTTGGATGGGGCCGTGGCAAGTCTGGCACTGAATGCCCCCTACCTGCGTGTGCTGCGAGTGGTTGAAGTAAGCCAAATCGGGCAGGTTGTGCACACGCACCCACTGAATGGGTTGCTTACGCTCGATGGCCCGGTAGATTTTCTTGATTTCCGGCGACTCCGTTTTAATCTGCGAGTGGCAGTTCATACAGATGTTGGCCGACGGAATGTTGGCCGATTTGCCTTTGTACACCGACGTGTGGCAGTAGGCGCAGTTAATCTGGTTTTCGCCAGCGTGGATTTTGTGCGAAAACGCAATCGGCTGGGTTGGCTGGTAACCCTGGGTCAGGCCCACGGCCATTACACTTTGTACACCCTCATAGAGAAGTACTAGGGCAAATACAGTCCCTACAATGCCACGCAGCGCGGTTGAGCGGTAAAACTTAGTCCAGTCAAAGCGCTGGTTCAGTACTTCCACATCGCGGCCATCAAGGTCTTTGCGGCCTTGCAGCACATCCTTCATCAGGTTAGCGATGATGGCTAGGGTCACCACCAGCACAATCAGCACTACTACTAGTACGATAAGCAGGATATCGGTAGTGCCGCTGGCGGCACTACCAGCAGTAGCTCCACCGTCTTTACCATCGGCAGCAGCAGCATTGCCAGCCGTTACGCCACCTCCAGCAGCAGGATTAGCGCCAGTTTCCTGCGAGGTAACCCAGGCAATAATGCTCGTGATTTCTTTGTCCGACAGCTGGGGGAAAGCGGGCATCTGCTGCTTGCCGTTGTCGTTAAAGAGCTTTACCGCGTACTCATCACCGCTAGCAATGACTTTGCTGGAGTTGTGAATCCACGGGATAATCCACGAGATGGAACGACGTTTGCTGATACCAGCCAATGCCGGGCCCACTACTTTGTCATTCACTGCGTGGCATTGGGCGCAGTTGTTCTTAAATAGGGCGTCGCCCGCTGCGATGGCGGCAGCATCGCCCCCGCCAGCGCCTGGGGCACCAGCAGGCGCAGTGGCAGCGGCCGGTGTAGCAGCAGCAGCGGTACCTGGCGTCATGCCGTTTTTACTAACGGTGGCAGTCTCCTGGGCCAAAGCCGGAGCCGCGACGGCTAGAAATAGTGCTAGCACCCAAGAACTGGTGCGTGATAGAAAGCTATTCATCATCCAAACGAACCGGTAAAACGGATTGCGGGCGTACCCTTTCCGGGGCACAAATGTAGGCTAGGAATCGCGGGGGACAAAGGTAAGAAAGCCATTTTAGGATAGCTCTAGCTTATTTGGAATCATCCTAAACTTCCTTTTATCCCTTCTTTTAAGCCTGCCCTTCTACTAAGATATTGGTTGCTTGGGCAACCTGTTGCTAATGGCTTTGTTTTTCTACTCCGCTGGCAGGCAGGCAAAGAATCACTTTGGCGGACTGTTTTTTGTCATTGCCAAAAGACGGCTTCCTAAAGTAGTGTTGACTTGGTAGGCACCCGACTTGCTAATGTGCTGAAAAATCAGTACCTTTGCCCCCCAATTCATTTTTTTCACTAACCAAAATCAACCCCGTCAATGGACGTAAGAAATTACGAGACGGTCTTCATCCTCACCCCCGTGCTGAACGAGGGCCAGGTGCAAGAGACGGTCGAGAAGTTCTCGCAGGTGCTTAAGGAAAATAGCGCCGACCTCATTTCTACTGAAGCCTGGGGCTTGCGCAAGCTGGCTTACCCGATTCAAAAGAAATCCACTGGTTATTACTTCACGCTGACCTACAACCACAGCGGCGAAGGCAACATTGTAGACGTACTCGAACTGGCTTTCCGCCGCGACGAGCGCGTTATTCGCTTCTTGACCACGGTGCTCGATAAGCACGCCGTGACCTACAACGAGCGCCGCCGCAACGGTGAGATGAACCAACAGAAGGCACCCCAGGCTGCCGAAGCTGTAGCTCAGTAACCCCTTAGCACGCAATACGATGGCTACGCAAAATAACCGCAACAACAACCGCGACAACGGCAACAAGCCGGTGGACACGCGCAACAAGTACTGCCGCTTCAAAAAGAACGGTATCAAGTACGTAGACTACAAGGACCCGAACTTCCTGCTGAAGTTTGTGAACGAGCAGGGCCGCTTGCTGCCCCGCCGCATCACCGGCACCAGCCTGAAATTCCAGCGCAAAGTGGCTCAGGCCGTGGCTAAGGCCCGCCACCTGGCCCTGATGCCCTACGTAACTGACGCCCTGAAATAGACCTGAAGACATGGAAATCATTCTGAAAGACGACGTTAAGGGGCTGGGCTACAAGAACGACCTCGTAACGGTAAAATCCGGCTACGGCCGCAACTACCTCTTGCCGCAGGGCTTGGCTATTCTGGCTGATAAATCGGCTAAAAAAATCGTAGCTGAGAACGTGCGTCAGGCTGCTCACAAGGCCGAGAAAGTGAAGGCTGATGCCCAGGCAGTAGCCGACCAGGTTGGCTCGCAGGTATTTGACCTGCCTGCTAAAGTGGGTGAAACCGGCAAAATCTTTGGCCGCGTAACCACGCTGCAACTGGCTGAAGCCCTGAAAAACAAAGGCATCGACGTAGACCGCAAGCGCCTGAGCTTTGACCAGGAGCCCGCTACGGCCGGTGACTATACCGCTACGCTCAACCTGCATAAGGAAGTGAAGCACACGGTAAATTTCCGCGTAGTAGCTGCTTAATTGCTGCTGCTTAGCAGATTAGTAAGACGTCCTGCCGTGAGGCGGGACGTCTTTTTTTGGGCCTACCTTTGCAATTCATGTTTCGGACAGAACTAACTATTGCGCCGCAGGAGCGGCAATTGGCGCGCACGGCGCGGGTACTCACGGTAGGCTCGTGCTTTGCCGACAGTATTGGCACCCGGCTGCGGCTGAATAAGGTAAATGCCTTGGTTAATCCCTTTGGCACGGTGTTTCAGCCGCTAGCCTTGGCGCAGCTGCTGCGCGCTGCCGCCGGCGAGGAGCAGGACTGGCAGCAGCACGTGGTGGAAGCCCGGGGCCGCTGGCAGAGCTACGACTTTCACAGCACCATTGGCGCTGAGTCGCCGGTTGAGCTGCTGCAACTCATTCAGGAAACGGTGCGGCGGGTGGGCGAGTTTGTGCGCACGGCCGATACGGTGGTGCTAACGCTTGGCACGGCCTGGGCCTATCGCCTGCGCGAAACGGGCGAGCTGGTCAGCAATCTGCATAAGCTACCCGCCAGCCTCTTCGAGAAAGAGCTTTTGACAGCCGATGAGATTGTGAACGGGCTAGCCGAGGTGCATGCCTTACTGCGCCGCGCTAACCCTGACATCCGCATTGTGCTCACGGTGAGCCCGGTGCGCCATCTTAAAGACACGCTGCCGCTGAACGCGGTGAGCAAGTCGGTGCTGCGCGTGGCGTGCCACTATTTGAGCGAGCTGCTGCCGGGTGTAAGCTATTTCCCAGCCTACGAGCTGCTGACGGATGAGCTGCGCGACTACCGCTTCTACGCCAGCGATATGCTGCACCCGTCGGAAGTGGCGGAGGACTATATCTGGGATAAGTTTGCCCGGGCGTATTTCGACGCCGACTTTGGGCGTTTTCGCAAGGAGTGGGCGGCCGTGCGCCAATCGCTGGGCCACCGGCCGCTGCACCTGGGCGCACCCGAGCACCGCAGCTTCCTCGACCAGACGGTCGAGCGCCTGGAGCGGCTCAGCAGCCAGGGGGTAGATGTGCGCCAGGAGCTACGCGACGTGCAGCGCCAACTCGTGGCGCTGCCGCCGCCCAAGCCGGCGCGGGTAGTGGAGCTAGCCCCCGAAGACGACGAGGAGCGCATTGATATCGGGGATAATATGCCCAGTACGCTATCAGCCGCCGCTAGCCCCGGCGATGAGCCAATAATCCAGGCAGCAGAGCGCCGCAACGATAGCCGGCGCGATGGCCGCCGCAGCGACCGCAATAATCGCACCGGGCAGGACCGCCGCAACGGGCGCCCGGCGCAGCCGGGAGCGGCAGCCGCCGCCGAAATAGTAGCGCCCGCAGCCTTGCCCCTAGTAGACGAAACGGTGGCAGCCGCTGCCGATGCGTTGCTGAGCAATCCGGAGGCTAGTTTGCTGGCGCCAGCAGAAAATGCGGCTTACCCCGCCAAGAAGAAAAAGCGGCGCTCGCGTGGTGGGGCCAAACGCACGGCGCGTAAGCATGCTGCACGTTTGGCTGCTGACCAAACCGGGGAGAACAGCGAGGAGGAAACCGACGACCGGGCCACGCAGGAGCTGGCCCAGGAAATCGCGCACGAAGCGGCGGGCGTACTGGCCGATGCAAACGCCTTGGGCGATGCCACGCCGGGCGAAGCTCCGCTTATCAGTCCCTCGCCGGTAGAGGTGAGCCTGGAGAACGACGCGGTTACCGTTGTTGCAGATGCGGCTAGCCCTGCTACTGAGCCCACTATCCGCAAGCGCGGCACGGGCCCCACGCCCAAGAAATCAAAGGTGATTACCAAGTCGGGCTTAGTAGGGCGCGGGCCCAAGCGCAACGCGCTGTACCGCAACCCCACTCCAGCCGAGAAAGCGGCGGCCGAAGCTGCAACGGCTAGCGCTGCGCCCGCAACTGCGCCCATCATTTCGCCCCCGCTTATGCCAGTAGCTTTGCTGGAGCGGCCAGCCGTGCTGGATACAATGGTGCCTAGCCAGGCAGAACCGGAGGCCCCTAACCTATCTCAGCTGCCTGCAGCAGACGCTGGCCCCGCTGCCGCTACCACTCCGCGCCGCGGACGGCCGAAGGCCGCCCCATCGACTACGCCCGAAGCCACTACAGTTGTAGCAGCTGAGGTGGCTCTCACGCCGGTGTTTCCCGAAGGCCTGGTAGCTCCCGAAGTAGCCGAACCTGCGGCTGCTCCCGACGCAGTATCCACAGTATCCCCGGTTAGCAAGCCGAAGGATGCCAAAGCGCCGGCGGCTAAAAAAGCAGCCACTTCTAAGGCTACTCCTAAGAAAGCAGCGCCCAAGAAGGCGGCGGTGAAAAAGCCGGCGGCGAAAAAGGCCCCGGCCAAGCGCGCCGCACCGCCCGCCACCGACGCGCCAGCCGCTTAGTTTTTTAAAACCCAGCCCCACCGGCTGGGTTTTATTTTGCCCACACCTGCCCCGCCATGCCCGCCTTTCCTCCCCTACCCACCAACCGCCTGGCCCACGAAACCAGCCCCTACCTGATTCAGCATGCCCACAACCCGGTGCACTGGCAGCCGTGGGGGCCCGCGGCGCTGGCTAGGGCCCAGGCCGAGCAAAAGCCCATTATCGTGAGCATTGGCTACGCGGCTTGCCACTGGTGCCACGTGATGGAGCGCGAATCGTTTGAAAACGAGCAGGTGGCGCGGGTGATGAACGAATACTTCGTCTGCATCAAGGTTGACCGCGAGGAGCGGCCTGATGTAGACCAGCTGTATATGGAGGCGGTGCAGGCGATGGGTATCCGGGGCGGGTGGCCGCTGAACGTGCTGCTTACCCCCGCAGCCAAGCCCTTCTACGGTGGCACTTATTTTCCGCCCACTACTTGGGTAAAGCTGCTCGAAAACGTGGCCCAGGCCTACGCTAGTAAGCACCGGGCTGAGCTAGAAGGCTCGGCCGAGCGCTTTGCGCAGGTGCTGCAAACCAGCGAGCTGGCTAAGTACCGCGCCGCAGGCCAGCCAGCCAGGGCTAGTGTAACCGACGAAGACTTCAAGCTGCTAGCTTATAACCTGGTGCAGAGCTTCGACCGCGAGCTGGGTGGCACCACCGGCGCGCCCAAGTTTCCGATGCCCAGCATCTGGCGGTTTTTGCTGCGGGCGCACCACCTTTCGGGTAGCCCGACTATTCTAAATCAGCTTAATCTTACGCTGCGCGAAATGGCCTGGGGCGGCCTCTACGACCAGGTGGGTGGGGGCTTTGCCCGCTACTCGGTAGATGCTGAGTGGCTTGTGCCGCACTTCGAAAAAATGCTCTACGACAATGGCCAGCTGCTAAGCCTGTACAGCGAGGCGTATCAGGTAACGCAGGAGCTGCTGTACCGCGAGGTTGTGTACCAAACGGTGAACTGGGTGCGGCGCGAGCTGACCAACCCGGAAGGCGGCTTTTATTCCTCGCTGGATGCCGATAGCGAGGGCGAAGAAGGCAAATTCTACGTCTGGACCCGGGAGGAATTGCAGAAGATTTTGGGTTCGGAAGAGCCGCTGGCCTCGGCCTATTACCAGTGCACCGGCCTGGGCAACTGGGAGCACGGCCGCAACATCCTGCACCGGCGGCAGTCGGATACCAACTTTGCCGCCGCGCACCAGCTAGCGCCGCACGTGCTGGCCAAGCTCGTTCATGGCTGGCAAAAACAGCTGCTGGCGGCCAGGGCCCGGCGCGTGCGCCCGGCCCTCGACGACAAAGTACTAACGGGCTGGAACGCCCTTATGCTCAGCGGCCTGCTGGCAGCCTACCGGGCTTTTGGCGAGGCAGAGTTTCTGGCGCTAGCCCTGCGCAACGCCGAGTTTTTGCAGCAGCACCTGCGCCATGGCCCCCGCCTGTTTCGCACCTGGAAGGCTGGCCGCGCCACCATCTCTGGCTTCCTGGAAGACTATGCCCTCGTAATAGAAGCCTACCTTAGTCTCTACGAAGCCACGTTCGCTGAAAGCTGGCTGCGCGAGGCCGAGGCGCTGGCGGCCTACGTACTCGAAAATTTCTTTGACCCCGCCGAGCAGCAGTTCTTTTATACCGATGCCAGCGCCGAGCCGCTCATTGCCCGCAAAAAAGAGCTGTTCGACAATGTTATTCCAAGCTCCAACTCGGTGATGGCGCACAACCTGCTGCGCCTGGGCCGGCACCTGGAAAAACCCGCGTATCAGGCGCTGGCGGCCACTATGCTAGCCCAGGTGCAGGCCCTGGTAGTGAAGGAGCCGCAGCATCTCGCCAATTGGGCCAGCCTCTACGGGGCGCTGCTGCGGCCGGGCGCTGAAATTGCCATTGTGGGGCCGCAAGCCGAGGAGTTTCGCCAGCAGTTGAGCCAACACTTTCTGCCGCATGATGTGCTGGCTGGCTCACTAGTGCCCAGCGAGTTGCCGCTGTTGCAAGGGCGAAGCAACAGCGATAAAACGACTATTTATGTGTGCCACGACCGCGCCTGCCAGCTGCCGGTGCACTCGGTGCCCGAGGCGCTAGCTCAGCTGAGCCAGGCCGGGCAGTAAGCCGCTGGGCGGGTAACTATGTCCCGGCGGCCGGGGTTATCTTTACTATTCGCCTGCCGCTAGCTGTTTCCCGTGTCGCTTACCTTCGAATTTGCCTCTCCCACGCCCGCCCCGGTGGCCGCGCCCGACCGCGTGACGCTGTTTGTGGACGTGATTTTGCCCCTGCCCCTGCCCAAGCTCTACACCTACCGGGTGCCTTACGAGCTGAACGACAACGTGGTAATCGGCGGCCGGGTCATTGTGCAGTTTGGGGCCAAGCGCACGCTGAGCTGCATCGTGGCCGCCGTGCACGAAACGCCACCCAAGGAGTACCAGGCCAAGTATATCCTGGAGTTTATCGACGATGCGCCCGTCGTGACCCAGCCGCAGCTCAAGCTATTTCGCTGGATATCGGAGTATTACCTCTGCACGCTCGGCGAGGTCATCAATGCTGCGCTACCGGCGGCGCTCAAGCTCTCGTCCGAGTCGCGGATTCAGCTGCACCCCGCTTTTGTGGCCGAGGGCAGCCCCTACCCGCTCGATGACAAGGAGCAGCGCATCGTGGACAACCTGCGCACCGAGGATGGCAAGGCCCTGACCTTTACCGAAGTGGGCGACCTGCTAGGCATTGCTTCGTTCCACAAGGTCATTAAGTCCTTGATGCAGAAAGACGTTATCTTTCTCTTCGAGCAGATGTCGGACAAGTACTCGCCCAAGGTGCTGAAGAAAGTGCGGCTAACCCACCACCTGGCGGCCATCGGCGCCGTTGAGAAGCTGTTCGAAGACCTGGCCAGCAAGCCCAAGCAGGTCGATGTGCTGCTGAAGTATTTGCAGCGCGTGCCGGTGCACCAGAATGAGCACCTCAACCATTTGGGGCTTGAGAAGGCTTACCTCACCAGTTCGCCGCACCTTTCGGCATCGGCCGTGAACACGCTGATTAAGAACGGCGTGCTGGAGCAGTTCGACCAGATTGTGTCGCGCTTTCCGCTGGAGGAAAACCCGCTGGCCCAAATGCCCTACCAACTCAACGAAGCCCAGACTGTGGCCCGCGATGAGGTGATGAGCCAGTTTGGGCAGAAAGACATTGTGCTGCTGCACGGCGTAACCGGCTCGGGCAAGACGGAGATTTACATCGACCTCATCCGGCAGGCGCTCGATGGCGGCGGGCAGGTGCTGTACCTGCTGCCCGAGATTGCGCTCACAGCCCAGATTGTGACCCGGCTGATGCGCGTATTCGGCTCGCGGCTAGGGGTCTACCATTCCAAATTCTCGGACAACGAGCGGGTGGAGGTCTGGAACGGCGTGCTTTCGGGTCGCTTTCAGGTGGTAGTGGGTGTGCGCTCAGCGGTGTTTTTGCCGTTTGATAACCTCAGCCTGGTGATTGTGGATGAGGAGCACGAGGCCAGCTACAAGCAGTACGACCCCGCCCCGCGCTACAACGCCCGCGAAGTGGCCCTGATGATGAGCAACTTCCAGGGTGCCAAGGTGCTGCTGGGCTCGGCCACGCCGGCCGTCGAAACCTACTACCAGGCGCGGCTAGGCCGCTACGGCCTCGTAACGCTGAACAAGCGCTTCGGCGAGGCCGGCATGCCTGAGATTGAGCTGATTGACACCCGCAAGCTGCGCGCCGAGAAGAAGATGCACAACCACTTCTCGGCCGATTTGCTGAACGCGATGGAAAGCCGCATTGCCCAGGACGAGCAGGTTATCCTGTTTCAGAACCGGCGCGGCTACGCCCCCGTGACGGAGTGCAACGACTGCGGCTACATCCCCAAGTGCCAGAGCTGCGCCGTGAGCCTGAGCTACCATAAACACGCCCACGAGCTGCGTTGCCACTACTGCGGCTACCACGAGGGTATGCCCACGCAGTGCCCGGCCTGCGGCTCGCGCGCGCTGCGCACCCAAGGCTTTGGCACCGAAAAGCTGGAAGACGACCTCAAAATCATGCTGCCCCAAGCCAACGTGCAGCGCATGGACCTGGACACGACCCGCGCCAAAAATGCTTACCAACAGATTATTGGCGACTTTGAGCAGCAGAAAACCAACGTGCTCGTGGGCACCCAGATGGTGACCAAGGGCCTCGACTTCGAGAATGTGAGCCTGGTGGGCATCGTCAATGCCGACGCCATTATTCATTACCCCGACTACCGGGCCCACGAGCGCGCCTACCAGATGTTTGTGCAGGTGAGCGGCCGGGCGGGGCGCAAGGGCAAGAAAGGCAAGGTGTTGATTCAGACCGGCGACCCCACGCAGGTAATTTTTGACAAGGTTATCCGCAACGACTACCTCGAATTTTACGAGTACGAGATAACCCAGCGCCGCGAGCACGAGTACCCGCCCTTTGCCCGCATGATAAAGCTGACGGTGAAGCACATGGACCAGGCCGTGGCCCAGCAGGCCGCTATTTTCCTGACCCAGGAGCTGGTAGAGCGCCTGGGGCGCGGCCCGGTGCTAGGGCCCGAAGCACCCTACATCTTCCGCATTCGCAATTTCTTTTTGCAGGAAATCGTCATCAAGCTCAGCCGCGAGCACACGGTGCTGAAGGCCGCCAAGCACGCTATTTGCGCCGCCCTGGAGGCCGTGCGCGACCAGAAGGAGTTTCGCCAGGCGCGGTTGGTAACCGACGTAGACCCGATGTAGCAACCGCTACTAATGCAAAAAGCCCCGGCTGCGCTGTGCAGCCGGGGCTTTTTGTATGAAGTTAAATCAGTCGCTTATAGCTCGTCGAGCAGCCACAGAACCAGGAAGATAACGCCGATAAGGGCGATAATAGTACCAATCAGACCGCTGAAGATACCTACAATCAAACCTACCAGCAGCAGGATAATACCCGTGCGCAGGTTGCCGTTGATGCGGGCCGTATGGGCCGTGTTGTCGCCCTGCTTGAACTGCGAGGATTTGCTGGCCAGCTTGTTGATTTTCTTGGTAACCTTAGCCAAAGCCATGCGCTGCACCAGGTTCAGGCTTTTGGGAGCGGCCGTAGCCACCGTAGCGTCGGGCATAGCTTTTGCGGCAGGAGCAGCTTGAGCCGCTGCTTTAGGAGCGGGTGCTTGCGTAGGAGCAGCCTGCGGGGCGGGCGCGGTGGCCACTACAATCTCAGGAGCCACGGCGGGCATAGCGGCTACCGGAGCTGGTGCGGCTACTGGCGTCTGGGCTACCTCGGTGGGCGTAGCTGCCAAAGCCACGGTGGGGCGGACTTTGGGCGCTGCCATAGTGGTGCCTAGGTAAGAAGCCGATTTGGGCAGGAAGGCATAGTCGGCGCGGCTGCAGGAGCCGAGAGTGAGGGCACCGGCCAAGACCACTGCGAGGCGGCCGAAGGTAGAAGTCAGGTTTTGCATAAGGTGAAGGCAAAAATTGATGAAAGAATTGTGCTCGCAATACGTTAGAGAAGCGAATTTGGCTGACTGTAGCGCTTATTTTTTTACACAGCCAACCCGCGAAGCCCTCGTAGCTTCGCCACTACGAGCTGAACGCTAGGGCCGCAATGGTTGTTGTGGGGCTGGCAAAAGCTAAGTTTAGAATTGACGTTGCTTATGAAGAATGGCGTTGTGCTATGGCTAGGCCTGGCAACCGTGGCGGGGTTTGGGGCCTGCACCCAGTTGCCCATCGAATCGAGCGTGGCCAACCGGGCCGGCCTGCGGGCCGCCACTATTACCACCTCGCTGCCCGACTCGTCGGGCTACGAGAGCCGGCCCCCGCGCGACCCCAACGGCATTGGCCGCTACTACCAGGGCCGGCAGATTGCCCACGTAATGGGCCACGAGGGCGCCGACTGGCTGGAGCGCGACGACCGCAGCCAGGAAGAAGGCACCGACCTGCTCATCAGCAAGCTGCATCTCAAGCCTACTGATGTGGTGGCCGATATCGGGGCGGGCACCGGGTTTTTCTCGTTTCGGCTGGCGCCGCTGGTGCCGCGCGGGCGGGTGCTGGCCGTTGATATTCAGCCCGAAATGATAACCGAGCTTAAGCAGCGCCAGGCCCGCAATGGCCTGCGCAACGTGGAGCCCGTGCTAGGTACCACCACCGACCCGCACCTGCCCGCCAGCCAGGTCGATGTGGTGCTCATCGTGGATGCCTACCACGAGTTTGACCACCCGCACGAGATGGGCCTGGCCATTCGCAATGCCCTGCGGCCCGGCACCGGCCGGCTGGCACTGGTAGAGTACCGGGCCGAGGACCCCGACGTGCCCATCAAGCCGATTCATAAGATGACGGTGGCCCAGGCTCGCAAAGAGATGCTGGCCGTGGGCCTCGTGCTGGCCGATACGATTGAGTCGCTACCGCAGCAGCACCTGCTGCTGTTCAAGCGGCCCGTGGCGCAGTAACTGCGGCTAGGGGGCCACGGCGCGGGTAGCCACCGCAATTTTGGAGTCGGCGGTGCCGTAGTACAGCAGCCATTTTCCCCGGAACTGCGCCAGCCCTTCCAGAAAAACCACCTGGTTTACCTGGCCCGTTAGCTCGTAGGGGCGCTCGGGGCGGATAAAATACGTGTCCATGCGCTGCACTAGCTTGGTCGGGTCGTCTTTGTCGAACAGCGCCTGGGCGGCCGAGTAAGTACCCTCGGGCAGCGTATTATCGCCGTAGAGCGGCACGTTGCGACTGTTGTAAATCAGGCGGATACCTTGCGGGGTAAGCATGGCCGGCGGGCCGGGCTCCACCAGGTTGCTGTCGAACTTGCCGGTGCGGGTTGGCAGCACCACCAGCAGGTTGGGCATGGTCAGGGCTTGGTCGCGCAGGGTTACCGGGGGCTTGCCACCAGCGGCCATTTCTAGCGGCGTCCAGTGGATGAGGTCGTTGGAAGTAGCTAGCCAGATTTGGGCGTCGCCCCAATACATCCAGTATTTTCCCTTGATTTTGGCCGCTACAATGCGGCCATCGGCACCGTAGCGGGAAACGATGGCGCCCGATTTGCTCCATTTATTCACGTACTTGCCCCCGTAGGCCTGGCTGAATGCACTGCCGTGCTTGGTCCAGTGCACCAGGTCCGGCGACGAGGCTACCTGCAGGCGGGCCAGGGTGCCATCGTAGGCCGTGTACGTCATGTAATAGCGCTGGCCGGGGCCTTCTACCACGCGGGGGTCTTCTACCCCACCGGGCCATTCATATTTTTTTTGGGCGTCGTTGCCAGGGTACAGCACCGGCTGCGGGCGCCGCCTGAAGTGCACGCCATCGGCGCTGCTAGCCAGGCCAATGCGCGATACCTTGCCGCTCGCGCCGGGCCTATTCTCGGCCCGGTAAAGCATGTACAGCGTATCGCCCCGCACCACCATGGCCGGGTTGTACACATCTTTTTCCTCCCACCACACAGGCCGCTGCAAAATGGGGTCTTGAAACACGCCCGCCGCCTGGGGCCCCATGATGGGGTTCACGCTATCAGCCTTGGTAAAGCCCAGCAGGCGCCAGTCGGCCGCGGTAGTAGCCGCCGAATCGTGGGGTTGCGAGCAACCTGCCAGGGTAGCCAGGGCCACCAGCGCGCTACCTGTCAACTTATGAGAGCGAAACGCAACGAGCATCATGGAATAGGTTCTACAGGTTGAAACAACCACTCAGCCAGCCTCGCTACCTACTCAAGCCCGGAAGGTGGGTACAGCTACCAAGTTACTAGCAATCAGCTACCCCACTCAGCGAGCGCACTAAAGCCCAGCCTGGCAGCCCGGCCGGCAATGGCCGGAAGTGCTGCTAAGCTGGGCTTCGTGTGGTTTTAGTGCTGCGCTGGGGGCTAGCGCTTCATGAGGCGCTCGATATCGGCCAGCTCCAGCGGAATATCGGCCATGAGGTCTTCGTTGCCGGTGGGCGTGATGAGAATATCGTTTTCGAGGCGAATTCCCAGCTTCTCCTCGCGGATGTAGATGCCCGGCTCATTGGTATACACCATGCCGGCTTCAAACTTGCGGTATTTATACCCCACGTCGTGCACGTCGAGGCCCAGGTAGTGGCTGGTGCCGTGCGGGAAATACTTCTTGTAGAGCGGCGCGTCGGGGTCCTGGTTCTGCACGTCGCTGGCGTTCAGCAAATCGAGCTTAATGAGTTCCTGCTCCATCGTCTGGCCCACTTCTTTGTGGTATTCTTCGATAGAGTTGCCAACCACCAGCCGGGTTTTGGCGAATTTGAAGACTCGCAGCACGGCCTCATACACCTGACGCTGGCGCGGCGTGAAGGTGCCATTGACCGGGATGCTGCGCGACAGGTCGGCGGCGTAGTTGGCGTATTCGGCGCCGAAGTCGAGCAGCAGCACGTCGCCATCCTGGCACTGCCGGTCGTTGGAGATATAATGCAGAATAGTAGCGCTTTCGCCGCTGCCGATGATGCTGGTGTAGGCCGGCCCGCGCGAACCGCTTTTCACAAACTCGTGCAAAATCTCGGCTTCCACCTCATACTCCCACACGCCGGGCCGCACGAAGCCTAGCACGCGCCGAAACGCGTTGCCGGTGATTTCGCAGGCGCGGCGCATCAGCCGGATTTCTTCGGGGCTCTTGATGGCCCGCAGCTGGTGCATGAGCCTGGCGGCGCGGCGGTACTGGTGCAGCGGGTAGCGCCGCTGGATGTCCTTGATAAAGCGCGCATCGCGGGTTTCGACCTCTACCACCGAGCGAATATGCTCGTTCGAGTTCAGGTACACGTACTCGGCCTCGTTCATGAGGGCCGCCAGCACGGCCGGAAACTGGTCGAGCCACATGATGGTGGGCACGCCCGACACCTGGCGCGCTTCCTCCTTGGTAAGCTTGTAGCCCTCCCACACGAGAATATGCTCGGAGGTTTCGCGCAGGAATAGGATTTCGCGGTGCTTGGCCAGGGCCGCATCGGGGCAGATGACGAGGATGCTTTCCTCCTGGTCTACACCCGAGAGGTAAAACAGGTCGGTGTTCTGCTTGAGGGCTAGCGTGCCGTCGGCATTAGTAGGCAGAATGTCGTTGGCATTGAAAATGGCCAGCGACTGCGGCGGCAGCAGCTCGCGGAAGCGGCGGCGATTTTCAACAAACAGCTCGGGAGCAATGGGACCGTAGCGCATACTGAGGCGGGAAAAAACGGGTTAAGAGCCGCAAGTTAGCGGTCCTACCTTTGTAGGGTAAGCTTTAGCTGGCCTACGGCTGGCCCGCATTACCCCTCGCGCTAGGGCGGCAAGCTAAAGCTTACCCTACATTATGCTCTATCTGCTCCGGCAAACCCGCACCTTCCTCATTCCCTACGCCGTGCTGCTGGTGCTGCTTGGCACCGTGCTGCTGGCTACGCCCAAGCACTTGGCGTTTTTTTGGGTGAATGGCCACAACACGCCGTTTTTCGACCAGTTTTTTCGGCCCTTCACCAACGTGGGCGACGGGCTGTTCTACGTGCTCATCACGCTGGGGCTGCTGTTCGTGCGCTTTCGCTGGGCGTTTGTGAGCTTCGTGTGCTTTGCCGTGACCTCGCTAGCCGCCCAAATTGGCAAACAGCTCATTTTCACGGGTCACCCGCGCCCCTTCCGCTATTTCAGCGAAAACCCGGGCTTCCCGCCCCTGCACGTAGTGGAGGGCGTGGTGATGGGCACGCTCAAGAGCTTCCCGTCGGGCCACTCCACGTCGGCCTTTTCGGTGTTTCTGCTGCTCACGCTGCTGGTGAAAGACAAGCGCTGGGGCTACGCTTTTGTGACGCTGGCCGCGCTCACTGCCTACTCGCGGGTGTATCTGGCCCAGCATTTTGTGGAGGACGTATACGCCGGCTCGGCGCTGGGCACCGGCCTTACGCTGGCTGTGCTAGCCTGGCTGCTGCCCTACCTGGAGCAGCACCCAAAGCCCTGGCACCACTGGCGCCTGCGCCGCCCCGGGCAAAAGGCACGCTCGTAAAAGCCTGACCCTGGCCGCTTCTTCTGCGAAAAAACGCCTACAGCCAAGTGTCGAGGCTACGCCAGCTGCGGCACCAGCACCGCGCGGCTGATGCGCTGCGTGCGGCTGCGCAGCAGCTCCGTTACCTGGGCCTCCGAACGCTCGGTGCCATCGAGCAGCACAAAGTGGCGGGCCAGCAGGTCGTAGCGCTTGGCCATGAGGTAAAAAAAGATGTGCAGAAAGTGGATGCCATCAAACACAATGGCTTCGCTGGCAGCGTACTGCGCCAGGTTCTGGCGAAAGTGGTGCGGGTGGTCGGTCCAGTGCATAGCCGGCTTGAGGTGGTGGCTGATGTGGTAGCCATCGTTCCAGCACTTGTGATTGTAGGCAGTGTTGATGCACGTTACGCTGTTGCGGTAGCAATTTTCGGGTGCCTCGGCATCGATAAACGCGTGCTGGGCCCAGTTGCCAAGCATCATGATTACCCGCGACAGCACAAATGGCACCACGAACACGGCCAGCGTGGCCGGCAGGTTCACGAAGGCCAGGGCCAGCGTGAGGCCGGCATACAGGATTTCGCCGCGCAAAAGGCGGTAGCGTAGGGTGGTTTTATTGCGCTGCGTAAAATAGCCCGCCAGCTTTGCCACGCCCAGAAACAGGAAGTCGCCAAGGTAGCGCAAGAACCCGCGCAGCGAATCGCGCTGGTAAAACATGGTCGAGCTTTGGTCGTCGGGCAGGTTATTTTCGGGGTGGTGCATACCCATGTGGTGCACGAAGTACGACTCCGGCGTTTGGCCAAACAACGGCCCTAGCACCCACGGAATGTAATTGTTCAGCCAGCCGTATTTCTTCTTGAACAGCACCCGGTGGCTGGTGCAGTGCAGCATCAGCCCAAACGGCCCCTTAAAGCGCGCATTGCTAAAAAAGAAGAACAGCCCAAACGTGGCCCACCACCATGCCCCGCGCAGCGCCGGCACAAACAGCAGCACCGCCAGCGGCAGCATGGTAGCCGTTATTTTGAGGATGAGGTAGGCAAACGGCAGGTCGCGCTCGTCTTGCAGGTAGCGGGCTAGCCACGCATCTAGCCGCGACGGGAAGGCCGGCTGGGTATAAACCGGGTCGGTAGAGGCGGCCAGTACTTTCATAAATGCTTCGACGGGAAGAAGCTACTTGCGGCAGCTTCTTCGGCCCCCACAGCCCCTGGCGGGGTAATTGGGCGAAGCAGGCGCGGCGGGCAGCAAAGAGAACTGAACGCAGCCCTAGCGACGGGCCACTGTGGCCCCTGTGGCGAAGGTAACCGGCACGGCGGGCACGAAGTTCGGCAGTAGGTAAAATACCGGGCTCATTTTCAAGCTTATTTACTTTCGAGCGGCTACCGCCCGCCGCCAACCCCTAGCCAGGCGGTAACTTTAGCTTTCGATGAAGAGCCACTAATTAGGGCGTTGCGGTAAACTGCTTGCCCAGGTTTTGTTGTTCTAAGCTCACTTTTAAGTTCTTGCCTTATGCCCGTTTTCTCGCACCTTCACTCGCACACGCAGTACTCCTTGCTCGACGGCCAGGCCAGCATTTCGGCGCTCATGAAGAAGGCGCAGGCCGACGGCATGCCCGCCGTGGCCCTCACCGACCACGGCAATATGTTCGGGGCATTCAACTTCGTGGCCGAGGCCAACAAGTACAACGTGAAGCCGATAGTGGGCTGCGAGTTCTACATGGTGGCCGACCGCCACAAGAAGACTTTTCTGCGCGAGAAGGGCGAAAAGGACAACCGCTACCACCAGCTGCTGCTGGCCAAGGACCAGGCCGGCTACCACAACCTGGCCAAGCTCTGCTCCATGAGCTTTATCGAGGGTGTGTACTCCAAGTTTCCGCGTATCGATAAGGAGCTGCTGCTCAAGTACCACGAAGGCCTGATTGCTACCAGCTGCTGCATCGGGGCCGAGATTCCGCAGGCCATTCTCTTCGAGAGCGAGGCCAAGGCCGAGGAGCTGCTGAAGTGGTGGCTCGACGTGTTTGGCGACGATTACTACATCGAGATTCAGCGGCACGGGCTAATGAACTTCGACGGCACCGGCAAAAGCCAGGAAGACGTAAACCAGGTACTGCTGGGGCTAGCCAAGAAGCACAACGTCAAGGTTATCTGCACCAACGACTCGCACTACGTAGACCAGACCGACTACGCGGCCCACGACCTGCTGCTGTGCGTGAACACGGCCGAGGAGCGCAGCATCCCGGTCGGCGACTTCGAGACGAACTACTATACCGTACTCACCGCCGACCAGCGCGTGCACTACGACACCCTCGACAACCTGCGCGGCGCCCACGGCTACGACGACAACGCCCGGCGCATGATTTCGCGCATCGACGAGGAGCTGCAAAAGCCGCCCAAGCAGCGCCGCCGTCGCTTCGGCTTCGCCAACGACCAGTTCTTCTTCAAGAGCCAGGCGCAGATGAACGAATTGTTCAGCGACGTGCCTGAAAGTGTGGATAACACCAACGAGATTGTGGATAAGATTACGCCGCCCAAGCTGGCGCGCGATATCCTGCTCCCCAACTTCCCCATTCCCGCGCCCTTCGCCAACGCCGACGAATTTTTGCGCGAGCTGACCTACGTGGGCGCCTTCGGCCCCGGCGCCGGCAACGGCTCCGTGACCATGACGAAGCCCCCGCGCTACGCCGAGCGCACCCCCGAGGTAGAGGAACGCCTTGATTATGAGCTGCGCATCATCCAGACGATGGGTTTTGCGGGCTACTTCCTCATCACGCAGGACTTCATCAACCACGGCCGCAATATCGGCGTGGCCGTGGGCCCCGGCCGGGGCTCGGCGGCCGGCTCGGCGGTGGCCTACTGCGTGGGCATCACCAACATCGACCCCATCAAGTACTCGCTGCTGTTCGAGCGCTTTCTGAACCCCGAGCGCGTATCGATGCCCGATATCGACATCGACTTTGACGACGTGAACCGCCAGAAAGTCATTGACTACGTGGTGGGGAAGTACGGCAAAACGCAGGTGGCCCAGATTATCACCTTCGGCACGATGGCCGCCAAGTCGTCCATCAAAGACGTGGCCAGGGCCATGGAACTGCCGCTGCCCGCCGCCAACGAAATTGCCAAGCTCGTGCCCGAGAAGCCGGGCACGACCCTAGCCGGCGCCTTCCGCGACGTGCCCGAGCTGCAAGCCATCCGGGCCGACCAGAGCGACCTCAAGGGCCAGATTCTGGCCCTGGCCGAGCGCCTCGAAGGCTCGGTGCGCAACACGGGCATCCACGCGGCGGGGGTCATCATCGCGCCTGATGATATTACCAACTACATCCCCGTTTCGACCTCCAAGGACTCGGACCTGCTCATCACGCAGTTCGACGGCAAGGTGATTGAGAGCGCCGGGATGCTGAAGATGGACTTCCTGGGCCTCAAAACCCTGACTATCATTGTGGATGCGCTGAATTTGATTGAGCGCAACCACGGCGTAAAAATCGACATCGACGACATTCCGCTCGACGACCCCAAGACCTACGCGCTCTACCAGCGCGGCGATACCATCGGCACGTTCCAGTTCGAATCCGAAGGTATGCGTATGTACCTCAAGGACTTGAAGCCAACCAACATCGAAGACCTGATTGCCATGAACGCGCTGTACCGGCCCGGCCCGATGCAGTTCATCCCCGACTTCATCAACCGCAAGCACGGCCGCGAGCCCGTGGAGTACCCGCACGAACTGCTGAAACCCATCCTGGAGTACAGCCAGGGCATTATGGTGTACCAGGAGCAGATTATGCAGACGGCCCAGATTCTAGCTGGCTACTCGCTGGGGGGTGCCGACTTGCTGCGCCGCGCCATGGGTAAGAAGGACATGAAGAAGATGGCGATGGAGCGCGAGAAGTTCATCAAGGGCGCGGGCGAGCTGCACAAGATTCCGGCGAAGAAGGCCAACGAAGTCTTCGACGTGATGGAGAAATTTGCGGAATACGGCTTCAACCGCTCGCACTCGGCGGCTTACTCGGTAGTGGCGTATCAAACTGGCTACCTGAAGGCTAACTACCCCGCCGAGTACATGGCCGCCGTGCTCACCAACAACATGGGGGACATCAAGAAGGTGACCTTCTTCATTGAGGAAGCCCGCAAGCAGGGCGTGGCCGTGCTAGGCCCCGACGTGAATGAAAGCGAGCAGAAATTCAACGTGCCGCGCGAAAACCAGATTCGCTTCGGGCTAGCCGCCGTGAAGGGCGCGGGCGAAGCCGCCGTACTTGAACTGGTGGATGAGCGCAAAAAAAATGGGCCGTTCTCCGATGTATTCGACTTTGCCAAGCGCGTGAATTTGCGCTCGGTAAACAAGAAAACCTGGGAAAGCCTGGCCCAGGCCGGCGCATTCGACAGCTTTGAGAAGTACAACCGCCGCCAGTTTATGGACGCCCCGGCCGGCGACCAGAACCTCATCGAAAAGGCGATGAAGCTGGGCCAGCAGCACCAGGCGGCCAAGGAATCGGCGCAGCACAGCTTGTTTGGCGCCGGCGCTTTTGGGGCAGTGGCCGCGCCGCTGCCCAAGGTCAACGACCTGGAAGACTGGAGCCCCACCGAGAAGCTGCGCCGCGAGAAAGAAGTAGTAGGCTTCTACCTGTCGGGCCACCCGCTCGACACCTACCGCATGGAAATTGACGCCTACTGCACCTGCCCGCTCGACAAGCTCGACGCGCAAAAAGGCAAAGACGTCACTATCGCCGGCCTCATCTCGGGCGTTACGTTTCGCACTACCAAGAGCGGCCAGCCGATGGTGTCGTTCAACATTGAAGACTACGATTCTAGTTTGAACCTGGCGCTGTTCCGCGACGACTTCAGCAAGTACGGGCCGCTCATCAACCCCAAAAACTACCACAACGACCAGGTGCCGCCCATGTTTGTGCGCGGCAAGATGGAGCTACGCTACGGCACCCAGGACCAGTGGGAACTGAAAATCAAAACGATGGAGCAACTCAGCAACGTGGCCGATAAGCTCAGCAAGGGTGTGCGCGTGAAGCTGGACCTGCGCACCGTAACGGGCCCCATGATAGACCGCTTGCAGGAAGCTATAGAGTATGCCAAGGGCTCGAAGCGCCTGGAGATACAATTTGTGGAGCCCCACGAGCGGCTGGCCGTTGATATGTTTTCGCGCCGCTTTCAGATTGAGCCCAAGACGTTTATCGACAAAATGCGCGAGTTTGAGCTGGATGTGTGCGCCCTGATTTAGAGCGCAGGCTTAGCATTCGGAAGACTTCACTACTGCGCAGCGCCGAAGCCTTTTGTCCACACCGCCGGGATGATAGCCCTGGTGGTGCGGACAAAAGGCTTCGGCGTTATGCGATAGACTGCCCCAGTAAGTGCTTTAGCAGTTGGTTTACAACAGGCTAAAAGTAAGTTGAAAGGCTTATTTTCGTCCCGAATTAGTTCTTTACCTCGCTTCTGCTATGCTGCACTTTTCTACTAGGCTACCTGCTCCTACTCTGCCGCACTCTGGCACACTGGGGCGCTTTCGGCCGGCTGCCTGTTGCGCGCTCGCGGTGCTGGGCCTGAACTCACTAGCCCTGGCGGCGCAGGCCCAGGACCTGCCTGCCGCCGCGCTGCGCCAGCCAGTACTATTCAACTTGAAAAGCGGCTTCAACCTAAGCACCTACACTGGCGGCGGCTACATCGGCTGGCAGACGGGCTTAAAAGGCGGCTTCACGGGAGGGCTATCGGCTACCAGGCGGCTAGCGGCCCGCAGCGCCTGGCAAGCCGAGCTGCTGTACGCGCGCAAAGGGGCAGTGCGCTACGACTATTGGCATGCCTACGCCCGAGGGCACGCCTCTAATCTGCCCACCGCCTCCAACGAAAATATCTGCCGCTCCGAGTTGCATTATCTGGACCTGCCGGTACTCTTCACCTACGGCCCCGGCAGCGGCAACCGCCCCGGCTGGTACGTAGCGGCCGGCCCCCAGGTAAGCCTAGCCCTCGACCGGGAGGAAACGGTGGTCCCCGCTGGTATCAGCGATGCAGATAACTTCAAAGAGATAGTCGGGAGCGGCGCCGAGGCACTAACGCGCTGGAACTGGGGCTACCTGGCCGGCATAGGCTACCAGATTGCCGGTGGCAACGCGGGCATCGAGCTGCGCTATAGTGGTGACATCAGCAACGTGTACCGCGATGGCCAAGGCTCGGGGGCTTTTTATGCCGGTAGTGGCAACCGCTTTCACAACGGCAGCATTCAGCTGCTGCTAAACCTGGTTTTGAGCGGCGGGGGCTGGCGCTGGGGCCACGACGCTTTCCCGGACACGCCCACGCCTTCGGCCGAGCCACCCCGGCGCTCGGAGTCGAGCCCATCTCCCCGGCCACAGCCTTAGCGGGGCTGGCAAACCTTTCGCTTTCTACCTTTGTTCTACATCAACTCCGCTACCTTGCGGCCTCGTTGGCCGTACACGCCGGACGTTTTCTCACTAATATTTCCCTTAGCGTCATGGCGCACAAAGCAATTGAAATAACCGACGCCAATTTCGAGGAGATTATCAACTCGGATAAGCCAGTACTCGTGGACTTTTGGGCCGAATGGTGCGGCCCCTGCCGCATGGTAGGCCCGGTAGTAGAAGAGCTAGCCGGCGAATATGAAGGCAAAGCCATCGTAGGCAAGGTAGACGTGGACGCTAACCCCCAGACGTCGATGAAGTTCGGTATCCGTAGCATCCCGACGCTGCTGGTTTTCAAGAACGGCCAGATTGTAGATAAGCAAGTAGGCGCCGTGCCCAAGCATGTGCTTGCCCAAAAGCTGGAAGCTCAGGTAACTGCCTAAGTGTAGTAAAGCTTCGATTTTAGAAACAAAAAAGCCCCGCGCTAGTGTAGCGCGGGGCTTTTTTGTTTCAGGCAAGCTGCGGGGCCTAGCGCACCTGGCGGTCGTGCTTCTGACGGTAAATGGCGCGGCTGGCGCTGTTTTCGGTGCGCCGGATGTCGTGGCGCTCGCCTCGCGTCACGATGCCATCGGCGCGGGCGGCCCGCTTTTCGGCCGTTATGCCCGCTTCGCGGCCGCGCATACGGGCCGCTTCACTACGGGTCAGCTCGCCCGAGCGCACGCCCTGCCGGATACGGGCGCGCTCATTGCGCTGGCGGGCATTGATACCAGGCATTTGGGCCGCAGCGGCTAGCAAATTGCCAGCCAGTAGCGCGGTAACGGCTACGCAAAAAAGAAAATTTTTCATGGCAAAAAGAGTGGGTGGTTAGTTGCTCGTGAAGTGGGAACGTGCGTTGGACGGCCGGCGGCGTACCGGGTTTAAACCGGGCGCGAGGGCTAGCGCGAGTTCATCGATAAAGCCGCTATATTTCGGCACATTTTCTGCCGGGTACGGCAGAGCTTTCCATCCACCCATTTTCTTCTCACACCATGAAACGCTTTTTTGGATTTCTCGCCGCTTTATTGGTTACTGGCGGCCTAGCGGCCCAGGCCCAAACCACCCCGGCCACCGGCACCATGAGCAGCAGCTCGTCGAAAATGACGACCACTAGAACGGCACAGGTACCGGCCACCACCACTACCCGCACTACCACCTCGACCAACCCGGCCGGCATGAGCAAGTCTTCGACCATGTCGAAGAACCAGGCCACGATGAGCAAGTCGAGCACCATGACCACCCCTTCGGGCATGACCAAGACTTCGAGCACCACACACATGAAGGCCGACGGCACGCCCGATATGCGCTATAAGTCGAGCAAAACCGTGCAAACTGGTCCTATGAAGGCCGACGGCACGCCCGACATGCGCTACAAAACCAACAAGACGAAAACTACTACGACCAAAACCACTATGTAATGCCCACCCTGGGCTAGCGATGAAGTCCTTCCCGGCCAGTCTGGGAAGGACTTTTTTATAGCTTTACTTTGCTACCTGATTCTTTTTCTCACCTTTTTTATGCTGCTAGCCCTTACTGTTTCAGCTTTTTACGTATTTCTCAGTGTGCTGGGCGGGCTGCTGCTTGTGCTGCTGCTGGCCAAGTCGCTGCTTGGCATCGTCGTTATTGGCGAGCTGGAAGTAGGCATTGTGGCCAAGAAATTTGCCCGTACCAGCCTGGCAGCCGGCCGCCTTATTGCCTTGGAAGGCGAGGCCGGCCTGCAGGCCGACACGCTAGCCCCCGGCTGGCACTTCTTTTTATGGCCCTGGCAGTTTGCCGTTACCAAAGAGCCCGTAACGGTAATTCCCCAAGGTGAAATCGGGCTGGTGGTGGCCAATGGCGGAGCTGTTATTCCGCCTTCGCACATGCTGGGCCGGGTAGTGGAATGTGATGACTACCAAGATGCTCGTGCTTTCTTGACGAAAGGCGGCGAGAAAGGCCGGCAGCTCGGTATTCTCACGGCGGGCACCTATCGTATTAATACGGCGCTCTTTACCATCCTCACCCGGCGCAATGCCGAAAGCATGGGCATGAACCCTAGCGAGCTGGCAGTGTACCGCGTGGTACCCGACGCGGTAGGCATCGTAACGACTCTCGACGGCGTGCCGATTGAGCCGGGCGAGATAGCCGGCCCGGTTATTCCAGAGCACGACAATTTTCAGGATGCCCAGCGCTTCCTGGCCGCCGGGGGCCGGCGCGGCCTGCAAGAACAAGTGCTGCTGAGCGGCGCCTGGAACCTGAACCCCTGGTTCTGCCGCGTCGAGCAGGTGCCCATGACCGAGATTCCGATTGGCCACGTGGGCGTGGTGATTTCCTTCGTGGGCCGCCCGGCACAGGATGTGAGCGGGGCCGATTTCACCCACGGCAACCTCGTGGAAGTAGGCCACAAAGGCATTTGGGTCACGCCGCTTTACCCCGGCCGCCAGCCCCTGAACACCCGCATTATGCGCATAGAGCTGGTGCCCACCACCAATATCGTGCTCAACTGGGCTACCCGCACCGAGGCGCATGGCTATGATAACTCCTTGAGCAGCATTACGGTGCGCTCGCGCGACGGTTTTTCGTTTAACCTAGACGTGGCCCAGATTATTCACGTGGCGGCGCTGGATGCGCCGCGCGTCATCTCGCGGGTGGGCTCGATGCAAAACCTGGTCGACCACGTGCTGGAGCCGATTGTGGGCAATTACTTCCGCAACAGCTCGCAGGAGTACACAGTGCTCGATTACCTCACCAACCGCGCCGAGCGCCAGCGCGATGCAGCCTTGTTCATCCGCATTGCCCTAGCTACCTACAACGTGCAGGCTGTGGATACACTCATTGGCGACATTGTGCCGCCGGCCCAGCTCATGACCACCCAAACCGACCGCAAACTGGCCGAGGAGCAGCGCAAAACCTACGAGGTGCAGCAGGCCGCCCAAACCCAGCGCCAGGCCCTAGTGCGCGAAACCAGTATTGCCGACATCCAGAGCGAATTGGTAAAGAGCGAGCAAGGCGTAAATATTGCCGAGCTAAATGCCAACTCGCAAGTAAAGAAAGTGCGCGGTGAAGCCGAAGCGGCCAAGCTGCGCGCTGGCGGCGAAGCCGAAAGCACCCGCCTGCGCGCCATTGCCGATTCGGAGGCCACGCGCCTGCGCGGCGTGGGCGAGGCTGAAGCCATCCGCGCCATTGGCCAGGCCAAGGCCGAGGCCTACCAGGTAGGCGTGGCTAGCCTCGGCACCCGCGAGTTTACGGCCTTGCAGCTGATGCAAATTATCGGCGACCGACAGGTGAAAATTACGCCCGATGTGCAGGCCAACGGCGCTGGCACGGGCGCGGGCGCGGGCGGCGGCCTGGTCGAGGCCTTAGTAGGCTTGCTGGTGCAAGGCCAGCAGGCCGCCCCACCGGCGGCCCCGCCCCAGTCTACCCCGGCGGCCCCCGCAGCCCCAGCCAGTTAGGCTACCGAAGCCAAAAAAGGCGCCACCCGACTGGGTGGCGCCTTTTTTGGGCCCTAGCGCTTTGGCAATACCACAATAGTAGGGGCTATTTAGCTACATCTACCGGGGCTTCTTCGAGCTGCACGGTGCGGCTGAATACCTCCTCCAGCGAAATGAGGGTTTCGGTGCGCTCTACGCCTTCTATCTGTTGCACCAAGTCGTGCAGCACGTTGCGCAGGTGCTGGGTGTCGCGGCAGGCCAGCCGGGCAAACAGGTTGTAGCTGCCCGTGGTAAAGTGCACGCTGATAACCTCCGGAATGTCGCGCAGCTGCGCAATAACCGAGTCGCAGAAAGAGCTTTTCAGCAAAAAAATGCCCAGAAAGGCCTGAATGCCAAATCCTACCTTGGTCAGGTCAAGGTCGAGGGTGGCACCGCGCACAATTCCAAGCTCCTCCAGCCGCGTCATGCGGCTATGAATGGTGCCGCCCGACACGTGCAGCTGGCGGGCTATTTCGGAATAGGGCAGCTTGGCATCCTGCACCAGCAGGCTCAGGATGCGGCGGTCAATATCGTCGAGTTCGTAGGGACGGGACATGGTGGGCTGCTAATAAGAATTCAAAATTACGGCAACTTCTCACAAACACACCTTCTTTTTTGAAGATTAAATAATTTTTGAAGGTTTTTTAAATAAAATTTGCAAAGACCAAATTTTGTGTCTTACCTTTGACACATCAAAACGCAAACGGCGTGGCGACCCAAACCTTGTAGTGTGGTGAAACTGGCAGACACGCCCTCCTATCTCGGGGGTGGAGATTCGGGGATAAAGCACTGGCTTTTCGGAGCCCGCGCCTAACTTCTTCGTGGAGGTTCAAGTCCTTCCGCTACAGCATACCTAGTAGAGGCGCTTTCCAGCTTGGGGGGCGCCTCTTCTTCATTTAAGCGCCATCAAATCGACGCATTATGCGGCCCGGCGCCAACCGGCCCTTGCTACGTGCGTACTTTTGCATTACTTAGGCTACCCCGGCGGTTCGTATCGGTGGTATGCCAGGCTCATGGGCACCCAGCTACTCCTCACGTTTTTCCTGATTTTAATAAACGCCTTCTTTGTGGCGGCCGAGTTCTCCCTCATCCGGGTGCGGCTTTCGCAGCTTGAGATAAAAGCCAAGGAAGGGAGCCGGCTAGCCGGCCAAGCCGTGAGCGTGCTGCGCCGGCTCTACGATTACTTGTCGGCCACGCAGTTTGGCGTCACGGTAGCTTCGCTGGTATTGGGTGCCGTGGGCGAGGAGCTGTTTACCGAAATTTTTCTGGATTTACTGCCCCGGCTGCACCTGCACATTACGGTGGCGCTGGCGCACAGCATTGCGGTGGGCGCGGGGCTTATTGTCCTCACGTTTCTGCACGTCTTGTTCGGCGAGCTGTTTCCGAAGGCGCTGGCCATTCAGCGGCCCGAAGCGGTGAGCCTGGCCCTGGTGCTGCCGCTGCGGGTGTTTTACCTCGTAACGCTGCCGCTCACCTGGTTTCTGTCGAAGGCCTCTACCCTGCTGCTAGGCCTGGTGGGGCTGCACAGTGGCGGCCACGGCACCGAGGCCCACACCTCCGATGAGCTGCGCCTTTTGCTGGACCAAAGCAAGGAAAGCGGGGAGATTCAGGACTCGGAGCACGAGCTGATTGAGAATGTATTCCAGTTCAACGACCGCATGGTGAAGCAGATTATGGTGCCCCGCACCAAGCTCGCCGCCCTCGACGTGAACGCCCCGGAAGACAAGATTCTGGAAACGGTGTTCAGCGAGGGCTACTCGCGGATGCCGGTTTTTGAAGGCAACATCGACAATATCGTGGGCGTGCTTTATGTGAAGGACCTGCTGCCCATCATTCGGCGGGGCGAGCCCTTGGAGCTGGCCCGCATTATGCGCCCGGCCTACTTCGTGCCCGAAACCAAGAAAATCAACCGCTTGCTGCGGCAGTTTCAGCGCAAGCACATTGTAATGGCCGTGGTGAGCGACGAGTTTGGTGGCGTGTCGGGCATCGTAACCATCGAGGATATCATGGAGGAGCTGGTGGGCGAAATCCAGGACGAGTATGACAACGAGGTGCCCGTGGTGGAGAAAATATCGGAAGCCGAGTACCGGGTCAATACCGCTACGGCCATCCCCGATGCCAACGAGTACCTGCCCTACCCGCTGCCCGAGGGCGACGACTACGAAAGTGTGGGCGGCCTGCTGAACGTGCTCTACGGCAACATTCCGGAGGTAGGCGACGTGGCCGTGCTCGAGCCCTACGAGTTTCGGGTGCTTAGCCGCACCGGCCGCGTAGTGGAGATGGTGCAATTGCGCGTTATCAATACTGCCCCGCTAGTAGCTGCGGAAGACCCACTGGCCTAGCCAGTAAGCTATTAAGGGGTATCGCGGGTTTGAAAAAAGCGAGGGAAATACTCGCCATTCCTGGGCTTGAGGTCGCCGGTGATGATACGCACCATATCTATCAGGCTCAGCAGACTCACGACACTACTCAA
The DNA here is from genome assembly GCF_030581075.1 of Hymenobacter cheonanensis. Lineage (GTDB taxonomy): Bacteria > Bacteroidota > Bacteroidia > Cytophagales > Hymenobacteraceae > Hymenobacter. The sequence goes on along the minus strand of NZ_JAUQSW010000003.1, from coordinate 472,060 downwards.
AATTACTCCGGCTATCGCCAGGCCCATAAACCCTGCTCCGCCGCCATAAAGAGTAGCAATACTGCCGATTACTGCCACTACAAGAAGCAGAAACCCAGCCGCGGTAGCAGCCAGATACGCGGTACCGCGCCCATAGTAGCCTAAGTAAAACAGGTGTCCTCCAATGCCCCCCACAAACAAGGCCAGCAACAGGGCAATGCCTTTGGTACGCCGGTGAGGAGTGGTATCTGCCGGACCCGGCTGCTGTTTGCTAACGTCTTGAGCCTTAGCATAAGCAACAGCAGGTTGCTTCAATAACGTTGGCAGCCATTGCTGTAATTTTGTTAATGATTTTGCCTGCTTCCGCACTGCAGCGGCCTTCTTGTTTTGCCGCAGGGGCCTAGTCCTCTGCCAGGCTGCCAACGGTAGCGGCGTATCTCTCAGCCTGGCCGGGGCAACTCCTGCGTCTGGCGCTGTAGCAGTAGGCAGCGGCGGCCAGCCAGCACTGGAAGCCTGAAATGAGTAGCTGGCACGCTGACAAGCGCCTAGCGCAACTAGCGTAAGCAGGAACAACCAGTGACAGCAGCAGGCGGCGCGAAAGGGCATAACAAAGGCGAGGTTAATCTTGACTCAAATCACGCTAGGCCACCGGGCAGTAGCAAATCATTATTTCTTATCTACAGACTTTAGACTAGCTGCTTCAAGTGGCTACTCAGGGCAAAAATTGCCCCCTACTCTTTCAAATCGCAGGTTATAGAAGAATTTTGGCTGACTTTACAAATTATTTCGCTTGAGGGCAAGCTGCGAAATAAGCCATCTAGCTGGCCCCAGGCAGGGTACTTGTCAATACAGGCTAAGCTGGTAAAAAGGGCGGGCCACTTCAATTGAAGTGACCCGCCCTTTTTATTATCGAATACAAGTGTTATCCTTCTATTTTACCCTGTATTTCAACTCATTATATTTTTTTCGCATAGTCCCCGTCTTTGGGCTTTAGGTTGCCGGTGAGAATGCGCACAAAGTCGATGATGACAAGGATAAACCCAATTAGTATCAGCGACAGAAAAATTTGCAGGATGCCTTTACCTACTCGCCCCAGGTAAAAATCGTGGATGCCCAAGCCACCTAAAAAGAAGCAAAGTACAGCCGCTACTACCTGGCTTTTGCCTTCAGCAGTAGTACCCTGAGGAGCAGCTGCCAATTGGCGTTTCAGCTCTTTCTTGAAAGCTTTGCGATTAAGGTTCGCAACGGGCGTTTTTGCGGCAGCAACTGGCGTGTTTATTTCTGCACCGGCAGCTACATGCGCGCTGGCACGGCGAGCCGCGCGGCGAGCACTATGGCGAGCTGGCGCTACTTCGGTTACTTGAAGCGTAGCGTCAACTGAGGCAGTGGCGGAAGTCGTTTCGAGGGTTGCCGCCGCAGCTAGAGGCACAGTATTTACTTGCTGCGACCCCAGGTAGGCGGGTGCGCTGCTATTGAAAGCGTAGTTGGAGCGGCTGCAAGAAGAGAGCGAGGCGCTGGCAATTCCCAAAGCCAAAACTAGTTGGTAATATTTTTTCATTTGAAAAAAAGTGATTGATGGTGTCGGCGCCAAAGCTAAACCATCAATCATTTATTTTCCAAATTTTGAATATTTTAGATAAAAATTTTATTGTACTATACCTTATTTAATGTTTAAAAATAAAAGATTTTTTTATTTTTAAAACACTCTCTTTCAGAATCTTAATTAAAATAATTTACTAGTAATTATTTCTGCTTAGCAGGCACCTTATTTACCAGCAAATCCTATTACCAAGCTAGCACACCTTGTCCATTTTAAATCTTTTTACTAATTATTATTATATAACAATTATAATACAATATTATTATTTCAACCAACTGGCGTAGCGCTGATAATTGGCGGCCGTGCGGCGCAGGCCAGCGGCCTGCGCCGCGCTTACTGGCTTTATTTTGCGGGCCGGCACCCCGGCGTAGAGGTAGCCGGGCTCGCACACAGTGTTTTCGAGCACTACGGCGCCCGCCGCGATAATGCAGCCGGTGCCCACCAGGGCATGGTCCATCACGATGGCGCCCATCCCGATGAGCACGTCGTCTTCCACGGTGCAGCCGTGCACCAGCGCCCGGTGGCCAATGCTCACGCGCGAGCCGATGCGCAAGGCAGCCTGCTCGAAGGTGCAGTGCAGCACCGCTCCATCCTGGATATTGGTTTCGTCGCCGATACGGATGCTGTTGACATCGCCCCGAATAACGGCCGTGAACCACACGGTGCAGCCGCGCCCCAGCACCACATCGCCGATAACGGTGGCATTATCAGCCAGAAAGCAGTCGGGGCCGATGGTGGGCGAGATGCCGTGAACGGGCAGAATAAGCGCGGGCATAAGGCTAGCGGGTGGGGAGCAAACGCTTCCAGGTACCCTTTTCCCAGCTGTATTTCAACGTGCTGGGGAGGGCTTGCCAGAAGTACTTGCTGGTTTCGACCGCGAAGCTAGGCTGCATGTAGCAATTGATGGTGCAGCCCTCGCACTGCGGCAGGCGGCCTTCGAGGGCGGCCAGGCGCTGCGTGGCCGGGGCATTATACACCTCAAACAGCTGGCCGTTGATGGGAAACTTCTGCTCGCCGAGGTGGTAGCAGGGCAGCACCAGCTCATTGTGGGGCGAGATAACGAGCGTGGTGCTGGCCGCCCGGCACACGGGCGCCGCCACGTGGTTGCCGCCATCGCGCCGCAGCGCAATAAAGCCCTCGTTGAGGTACACGCCCTTGCGCCGGCCGAAGGCCGATAGGTAGTCCAGCTCGGCCTCGGTGAGCTGCTCGCCGGTTTCTACGTCGCCGTATTCGAAAGCAGGGTTAATGATGAGTACCAGGCCGTTGGGCTGGGTGATATCGCGGTACACAGCCTCCAGGTCGGCCAGGTTTTTACGAAAAACCGTGAACAGGATGTCGGGCCGCTCGCCCAGCTCTTTAGCCACGCGAATGCTTTCGAGCACAAAATCGTAGCAGGCCACGCCCCGGCCCAGGTCGTGGGTGGCGCGGTCGGCCGAATCGAGCGAAAAATGCAGCATATCGACCAGGCCGCGCAGCTTCTCCGCATTTTTAGGATAAAGCAGGCCGTTGGTCGTAACGGTGGTGATGAAGCCTAGCTGCCGGGCTAGCCCCAAAAACTCGGGCAGCTGCCGGTGCAGCAGCGGCTCGCCGCCCGTGAAGTCAATCACGTTGACCCCGAGCCGCTTTAAATCGCGCAGGTTGGCCTCCACATCAGCCAGGGTAATGTAAGGCGAGGGCTTCTCCCAGATGTCGCAAAACGCACACTTCGCATTGCAGCGGTAAGTGACGTAGTAGTTGCACAAAACGGGGTGCTTGACGAGGCGCATACCATAAAGGTAACCCCTACTACCCTAGCCAGGCAGTTCTAGCCCGCCCAAGGCCCTAGTGAGGCAACTGGCCCCAGGCCGCGGCGTCCCAGCGGGTGGGCGTGGCGGCCAGTGCCTCGGCCGTAGCCTCGCCAACGTGCTCCTGGTAGTAGTTGCAAAAGCCTTTAAGCGGGCAGCGGGCACAATTTGGACGCTGAAAAAAGCAGATTTGCTGCCCGTGCCAGTAGTTGTGCTTGTGAAAATTGAACAGCCCTTCGGGGTCCAGCTCGGGCCTGAGCAGGTCGAGCAGGACGGTGTGGGCTTTCTCGACCGATACTTTGGGGCCGATAACCCCTAGCCGCTGCATTACGCGGTGCACGTGGGCATCGACGGGCAGCACGGGCTTGCGAAAGTTGAATAGCAGCACCAGCGAGGCCGTTTTCAGGCCGATACCGGGCATATCGGTAAGCCACTTCATGGCACGCTCAGTGTCCCAAGCAGCCAGAAAGTCAAGCGAATAACTGCCGCCCGTTTCCGACTTGATGCGGCCCAGGATGTCCTGAATGCGCGGCGCCTGCGTGGCGGGCCAGCGCGTGGTGCGAATGGCGTGAATAAGGTCGTCGAGCGGCGCGTGCAGCACGCCCTCCCAATCGCCAAAGGCCTCCAGCATCCGGTCGTAGGCTAGTTCTTCGTCGGCGTGCGTGGTGCGGTGCGAGAGCAGCGTCGAAATCAGCTCGCGCATGGGCGTGCGCCGGGCGGCCGTGGGCACGGGCCCAAAAAACTCGTTCAGAATGCGGTGGTCAGCCAGGGCTTTGGCAAGGGCGGGCGAAGTATAGGTTGGCTGGACCACAAGTGCGACGGTTTTTTCGGATTGAGCAGATGCTATAGCCGGACGCATTAGGAAGCGCGCTAGGCTATAGCTGAGCACAATACGAAAAAAGCCGCCCCAAGGGCGGCTTTCTTAACATTCACAAAATTTGCTTTATCCAAGCAAACCGTGGCGCAACCTTACAGCTGGCCGCGCTTGGCCGCTTTCTGCATTTTCTCATTGGCGAAGATGGCTACTTCCACGCGGCGGTTGGCGGCTTTGCCGGCCACGGTCGTGTTGTCGGCCACCGGCTGGCTCGAGCCGTAGCCCGTGGCCGTGATGCGGCTGGTGTCTACCCCTTTCGTTGTCAGCTCGTTGGCTACGGCCTGGGCACGGCGCTGGCTCAGGGGCTGGTTGATGGCGTCGCTGCCCGAGGCATCGGTATGGCCGTCGATGGTCACGTTGGTATCAGCGTATTTCTGGAGCGTAGCGGCTAGCTCGTCGATGTTGCCGGCGGCGGCCGGCGTGAGGGCCGACGAGTTGCTGGCAAACAGAATACCCGAAGCAAACGTGATTTTGATGCCCTCGCCCACACGCTCTACTTTGGCGCCTTCGAGGTCGCGGCGCAGCTCGGCGGCCTGCTTATCCATGCGGCGGCCAATGAGCGCGCCACCCGCGCCGCCCACGGCCGCGCCTAAAATGGCACCCTTAGCCGTGCCCGACTTGCCACCAATTACGCGGCCCAGGATGGCGCCACCCGCCGCCCCACCCAGGCCGCCAATGATGCCGCCCTTCAGCGTTTTAGTCATCCCCTTGGGCTTATCCGTCGAAACGGTGGTCGACTGCGCCTGTGCAAAGTGGCCTAGCAACAGCAAAACCGCCAGCAAGTAAGAAAAAGAGAGTTTCAGGGTTTTCATGAAAAATGGTAATAAAGAAAAGCGATTGCCGGCAAGGCACTGGCAATGCGGCGGCAATTTCACCATTTGCAACCACCTTGCCAAACTCCCCGCGCCTAACGCAGCGCTTTCCTCGTTTAATGCCGCCGGGTCTTGGCTAGCCACAAAAAAAGCCCGGCCGTGGGCCAGGCTTTTTTTGTGGCTAAGCTGCGTGGCAGCCAGCCCAGGCTTACTTGTTGCGGTAGCGGTTGTAGCGGGCGGGGTCTTTCTTTTTGTCCTGGTTGCGACCAACCAGGCCACCACCTACCACGCCAGCGCCAGCGCCCAGCAGGGCACCTTTGCCACCGCCTACCAGGCCACCCAGCACGGCCCCACCGGCTCCGCCAATAGCAGCACCCTTAGCCTTGCGGCTCCAGCCTTTAGGCTTATCCTGGGCCTGGGCCACCGAGCCGGCGAGCATGAAGAATGCCAGCAAAAACACGAAAACTTTTGAGAAGGATTTCATATGAATACGAAGCGATTAAGAAGGAAAAGCGGCCGGTGAGCCGCCGAGGTTTTTAACGGAATTCGAAATCCGGAGGTTGTGCTTGGGCACAAAAAAAGCTCGGGGGTAAGCACCCCGAGCTTTTAAAAGTTGCATGACCTAACTGCTCACTTACAGCGTGCCGTTTTCGGCCGCTTTTTTCATCTTTTCGTTGGCATAAATGGCTACTTCTACGCGGCGGTTGGCCTGCTTGCCTTCTACCGTCGAGTTGTCGCCCACCGGCTGGGTCGAGCCGTAGCCTTTGGTAGTGATGCGGCTGCTAGCCACGCTTTGGGCGGTGAGGGCATTGGCCACCGACTGCGCGCGCTGCTCGCTCAAAGGCTGGTTGATGGCGTCGGTGCCGGTGTTGTCGGTGTGGCCTTCTACCAGCACGTTGGTGTCGGGGTATTTCTGCAGCGTAGCGGCCAGCTTCGAAATATCGGACTGCGAAGCGGCGCGCAGCGCGCTGCTGTTGGTATCGAACAGGATGCCCGAGTCGAAGGTGATTTTGATACCCTCGCCCACGCGCTCTACCTTGGCGTTGGCCATGTCGCGCTGCAATTCCTGCGCCTGCTTGTCCATTTTGCGGCCGATGAGGGCGCCCGCGCCGCCGCCCACAGCCGCGCCCAGAATGGCGCCGGCGGCCGTGCCCCGGCCCCCGCCCAGCAGGCCCCCTAGCACGCCGCCCACCACGGCCCCACCACCGGCGCCCAGCAGGCCGCCCTTGGTAGTTTTATTCATGCCGTCTTTGCGCACGCCGGTGCCGTTGTTGCTCGACAGGTCGGGCTGCGTGGTGGTTTGGCGCGTAGAGGCGCACGAGCCTAGCAGCATCACAAAGGCCATCAGCACAGCCAGAAAGGACTTGGGAGAATTCATTATTTCTGAAGAATAGGTGAAGAAAATTGGCAGCGCCAATTGGGCCTTATACGCAAAAGCCCGCTCTGGTTACCAAAGCGGGCTTTCCCAAAGTCGTGCCAACCAAGCCTAGCCGGCGGCCCGTAGCATCCCAAACAGGTCGGCGAGGCGCTGCTTAAGCTCGCGGCGGTCCACGATAAAATCGAGGAAGCCGTGCTCCAGCACAAACTCGGCGCTCTGGAAGCCCTTGGGCAAGTCCTTGCCAATGGTTTCCTTGATAACGCGCGGGCCGGCAAAGCCGATGAGCGCGCCCGGCTCGGCAATGTTGAAGTCGCCGAGCATGGCAAACGAGGCCGTGACGCCGCCCGTGGTGGGGTCGGTGAGCAGGCTCACGTAGGGCACTTTGGCTTCGGCCAGCAGGGCTAGCCGGGCCGAGGTTTTGGCCATCTGCATCAGCGAATAGCCGGCCTCCATCATGCGGGCGCCGCCCGAACGCGAAATCATGAGGAAAGGAATCTTGTTCTGGCGGGCGTAGTCGATGGCGCGGGCTATTTTTTCGCCCACCACCGAGCCCATCGAGCCGCCGATGAAGCGGAAATCCATGGCCGCTACTACCAGCGGCTGGCCGGCGCTGAGGCCATGGGCCGTGCGCACGGCATCTTTGAGGCCAGTGCTTTTTTCGGTGGCCTGCACGCGTTGCGGGTAGGCCTTGGTATCGACGAAGTGCAGCGGGTCGCCGGAGGTGAGGTTGGCGTCCATTTCTTCAAACTGGCCGCCATCGAATAGCAGTTCGAAGTAGGCGGCCGCATCAATGCGGTCGTGGTAGCCGCAGTTGCCGCACACGTAGTGCAGGCGCTTGTGCTCGGCCATGGTGGCCACGGTTTTGCACTCGGGGCACTTATACCACAGGCCGTCGGGCGTTTCCTTTTTTTGCTCGGTGGGGGTGATAATGCCCTTTTCCTGGCGCTTGAACCAAGCCATACTGGTGGGGAAGTGGAGAGATGACGAATAAAGGCGTGAAGCTGAGTGGCTGACTACGGAGGCCGCGCACTGGTTGGCTACGCTTCAGCCAGGCAAAATTACGCCATAGTTACCATCGGGGCGAAAGTAGTGATGCCTCGTTAGGCCCGTTGCCTCACAAAACGGCCCTGGCGCGGGCGCCGGGCAAGGCCAGCGCGGCCGTAACTTGGCCCGCCCATCACCTAGCCTGCTTTTCTGCTTGAAAAAGTTTTTGTTTTACTCTCGCCCGCTGCTCGGGCTGGCTTTGCTGGCCGGCGGGGGCGCTAGCCTCAGCAGCTGCGTCACGGCCAAGCGCTACGAAGACCTGCAAGCCCGCCAGCAAAGCGAGGCCCAGGCCCGCACCGCCGCCGAAACCCAACTGCGCCAAACCAAGGCCGACCTGCAAAAAACCACCGACGCCCTAGCCGAAGCACGCCTCGACCAGAAGCGCCTCGTCACGGACTCGACCCAGACCGGCAATGCCCTGCGCCGCACCCGCACGCTCTACACCCAGCTCACCGACAGCTACGACAAGCTGCTCAAAAACAGCGACCGCGCCCTGGCCGACCGCAACGCCGACTACGGCAAGCTGGCCAAGGACCTGGCCACCCGCGAAGCTGAGCTGGGCCAGCTCGACCTGAATTTGCAAAAAGCCAAGTCGGACCTCAACGCCCGCGAAGCCAAGCTAGCCGAGCTAACCCAGGCCCTGGCCGACAAGGACAAGGCCGTGAACGACCTGAAGGCCCGCGTGAGCAAGGCCCTGCTGAGCTTCAACTCCAGCGACTTGCAGGTGAAACTCAAGGATGGCAAGGTGTACGTGTCGCTCTCCGAGCAGCTGCTCTTTAAATCGGGCTCCAGCAAGGTCGACCCCAAGGGCCAGGAAGCCCTCAAAAAGCTGGCTAGCGTGCTGCAAGAGCAGAAAGACGTGAACGTGGTGGTGGAAGGCCACACCGACAACGTGCCCATGCGCCCTACCGGCGGCATCCAGGACAACTGGGACCTCAGCGCGCTGCGGGCCACCGACATTGCCCGCCTGCTCACGGCCAGCGGTGTGGAGCCGAGCCGCATCACGGCCTCGGGCCGCTCGCAGTTTGTGCCGGTGGCCGCCAACGACTCGCCCCAGAACAAAGCTCTCAACCGCCGCACCGAGATTATCCTCACGCCTAAGCTCGACGAGCTGTTTCAGATACTCGACGGCAACAGCGCGGCCCCGGCCAGGTAGGCTCTTCGCTAGCCAGTTACCCTAGCCCGGAGAGCGGTTTGTTGCTATATTTCAAGCAACAAACCACTCCCCGAGCCAGGGTATTTTATGAATGCACTTTTTCGCTTGCGCTGGCTGCTAGCCGGCTTATTTTGGGTAAGCACGCTGCCGGCTGCCCGGGCGTCCCACATTTTGGGTGGCGATATTACGTATGCACCAGTGGCGGCCACCACAGTCGGGGTGCCGCGCTACCATGTAGTGGTGCGGCTGTTTCGGGATGTGACTGGGGTCGACCAGCCTACTGTGCGCCTTGCCTGCAACCGTAGCGACTGCAATGCGACCGCGAGCAACTATTTTTTTGTAGACAATATCCTGCGCACAATGAATGCGCGGCGCACTTCGCTGGGCTGCGCCACCGCCTCGCCTTTCCGTGTCTACGATACGTACTTGTATGAGACCGATGTAGACCTGCCACCCGGCCAATGGACACTCAGCGCTTCCCTCGAAAACCGCAGCGGCAGCATTCTTAACATCCCGAACTCTATTGCCCGCAGCTTTTACATCAGCGCTTTTTTAGATAATCAGCTAGCCCCCCAAAACTCTTCGCCGCAATTTTTGACCACCCTCCTGCCCTACCTGTGTGGCAGCACCACCCAACGCTACAGCTTCAGCAGCTTCGATAGCGACGGTGACTCGCTGGCGTACAGCTTCATTCTTTCGCAGGAAAATCTGATACCAGGCGGCACAAAAAATTTATGCGGCTCGCCCATTGCGGGCAGCTTCTCTCCCCATTTTCAAATCAATGCCGCCACTGGTGAGCTTACTGCTCCGGCTGGGCCCGTACAGCAAGGCACCTATGTTATGGCGGCGCGCGTGAACGAATACCGGCGCATTGGTGGCACGTGGCAGCCCATTGGCTATATTATACGCGATGTCTCCTACCTGGCCTACAGCGGCACTAATCTGCCGCCGGGCTTCACGGGCCTGACGCTCGCTAGCGGTGCCACGCAGCCTCTCGACCAGCTTATCGCTGTGCGGCCGGGCCAAACAGTCAGCCTGCTGCTGACTGCGGCCGACCCCGACGCCGGCCAAACGCTTCGCTTCAGCAGCGAGGCTACCAACATTATTCCGGGCCTGAGCCTAGCCACTGTGAGCGGCACTCAGGCACGCCTTACCTGGCAGGTGCCCGCTAGCCTCCCGCCAGGCCGCTACCGAGCTACCATTGCCGTGCAAGACGATGGCTGTCCACTTAATGCCAGCGCGGAGCAAACGGTATCCTTTGTAGTCAGCAACCTGCCGCTAGCCACCCGCGCCACCTCCGACACTGAAGCCACGGCCTTCCCAATGCCCTTCCGCGAGCAGGTGCAGTTTCGGGCGGGCGGCAGCGGGCAGCTGGTCGTTATTGTCGATGAGCTGGGCCGCACCATTGCGCAGCTGCGCGCCGGCGCCGATGGCCGCGTGCTGTGGCAGCCGGCCGCTAGCCTGCCCGCCGGCCTTTACCTGGCGCGCGGGGCCGATGGCCGCCCGCTGGCCCGCCTGCTGCACGCCGCCAATTAGCAGTGCCGCAGGTGCTCACAAAAAAGGCCCGTTCTGCATAGCAGAACGGGCCTTTTTGCTTAGTAAGGGGCTAGCCTACAAGCTGATGTTCAGGCGCCCAAAGTAGTAGGCACCGTTGAAGCCAAACTGGTTGGCGCTGTAGAGGTAGCGGCCCCGGTTCGAATTGTCGAGCGAGGAGCTATAGCTGGTGGCGGGGTCGACCGAGAAGTTGTTGGGGTTGTTGCGCGGGTCCACGTAGATTTTGTCGGGATACACGTCGAACAGGTTATTGACGCCCAGCGTAAGGGCTAGCTGCTTGGCGAACTGCACATTCACGGTGAGGTCGGTAATCCACTTGGCCGAGAACGTCTGGTCGAGGTTGGCGCGGGCCGGGTTGGCATCGGCGGTGCTAATCTCGCCAAAGCGTACTGTGCGGGCTTCCACCCCAAACTTGCCCACGGTGTAGGCCGCCGACAGGTTGATTTTGCTGCGCGGGTTGCCGCGCTCGAGGCGCGTGCGCTGCGAGCGGTCGAAGAGGCGGTTTTGCAGGTTTTCGACGCCCGCCGTCTGGTCGCCGTTGATGGTCGACGACGACGAGTTGAAGCTCGTTACCTCCGTTTGGTTGAAGTTGGCGGCGGCCGTCAGCAGCAGGCGGCTGTTGGCCCCTAGCGCAATGCGCTCGTTGGCCACCACGTCGAGGCCTTTGGTGCGCGTGTTCACGGCGTTGGCGAAAAACTGCACCTGGCTCACGGGCAGCGTGCCCAGGATGGTGTTCACCAGCGGGTTGTTGCGCGTGAACGACGACGACAGCACGATACGGTCTTTGATATCAATCAAATACGCATCCACCGTCAGCGTAAGCTGGCGAGCCACTGAGGCTGTGAGGCCCAGGCCGTAGTTAGTCGATTTTTCCTGCCGCAGCGGCTCCACGCCAAAGCCTTTCTGGCCGGTGGCGTCGAAGCTGTTGCGCACAATGGGGTTGTCGTTGTTCACCGTGAGCACCTGCTGCGGCAGGCCGCTCACAAACTGCGTGCTGGTGTTGCTGAAGTACCGCTGCTGCAACGAGGGCGCCCGGAAGCCGTTGCCGATAGAGCCGCGGATGGCCAGGGCATCAATAAGGCTGAAGCGGGCGCCGGCCTGGCCGCTCACGTTGCCGCCAAAGTCGCTGTAGTTTTCGGCGCGGCCGGCCAGGTGCACCAGCAGGCGGTCGGTGAGGTCGCTTTCTAGGTCGAGGTAGCCGGCCAGGTTGTTGCGCGTCTTATTCACCTCATCCTGCGGCTGGTAACCGGGGAAAACCTGCGAGCCGGGGGCCGCCGGGCTGCCGTTGCTGGCAATGCGCCCGCCGTAGGCGCCAAAGTACGAAGCGTATTCGCCCTTCTCAATCAGGTAGTTATCCACCCGAAACTCACCGCCAGCGGCCAGATTAAGCGTAGCTAGGGGGCCCACCTCGGTGAAGTGGCGCGAGATGGCCAGGTTGGTCGTGTTCTGCATAAACGCCAGCCGGCCCGCGTAGAAGCTGGTGGGGTTTATCTGGCCCGTGCCCTGCGGCAGGGCCGCGTTGATGGAGCCATCAATGGTGAAAGCCAGGTTATTGCGCCCAAAAGTATTGCTCAAATCCACGGCAAACCCGCCCAGGTTTTTGCGCACCCCAATAGCCCCCGAGTGGTCGTTGATAACGCTGTTAATGAACGGCAGAAAACCGTTCGGGAAAATGCTTAAGTCGCTCTGCGTAGGCTGGTTGGGCAGGCGGTTAAAGCCCGGCCCCCGGCCCGTGCGGTAAGCGGCGCCGCCGAAGAAATATACTTCGTAGCCCGCTCCCACGCGGTAGGCGCCGTTGAACGTCGCCCCGAAGTTGCGCGAGTCCGACTGCCCCACCCGAATATCGCGGCGGTCGAAGCCGCGCTGAGCCACCAGGGCGTCGTCCTGCGCCTTCAGGTCGCGGCGCGACTGCTCGGTAGTGGCCGTGCTAGGATAGTTGCCGCCGTTGTTGCCCAAGTAAATGAGCGGCGCCGTGTCCTCAAACGAGCGGTTCGTGTAGCTGCGGTTCAGAAACTGGCCGCTCAAATCGAGAAAGCCCCGGTGGTTGAGATTGATGCCGGTGCTGAAATCGACCTGCTCAGTTTTACCGTCGCTCTGGGTGGTTTGGCCATAGAGGCTGCTGGCGGCAGTGTGCGCCGAGTCGTCCTTGAGCTGAATGTTGATAACGCCCGCAATGGCATCGGAGCCGTAGAGGGCCGCCGCGCCATCGCGCAGCACCTCAATGCGCTTGATGCTGGCCGTCGGAATTACGTTCAGGTCGGTGCCCACCGAGCCGCGCCCGATGGTGCCGTTGATGTTAACCAGCGACTGGCTGTAGCGGCGCTTGCCGTTCACGAGCACCAGCACCTGGTCGGGGCCTAGCCCGCGCAGGCTGGCCGGGTCCAGAAAGTCGGTACCGTCGGAAATGGACTGGCGCGACGACTGAAACGAGGGCGCCACGTAGGTCATCACCTGGCTCACATCGGTCTGGGCAAAGGCCTTGATTTCGCGGGCCGAAATCACGTCTACCGGCGCGGTAGTCAGGATGTTGGAGCGGCCCTCGGTGGCGCGCGAGCCCGTCACTACCACGTCGCCGAGGTCAGTGGCCGAGGCCACCAGGCGTACTTCGACGCTGCTGCGGCCGCTCACGGCCACCTGCTGCGTAGCAAAGCCAATGGCCGAGATGGTGAGGGTAGCGCCCGGCGCCACGCTCAGCGAGAATTCGCCGTTCGGGCCCGTTGAGGTGCCGTTGGAAGTGCCGCGCTCCAGCACGGTGGCGCCCGGCTGGGCCTCGCCGGTAGTGCTGAGCACCCGGCCCGTCACGGTGGCTTTTTGCGCGTGGGCCGCTAGGGCCGCCACGGCAAACAAGGGCGTAAGTAGTAGTTTTCTCATGAATGGTTTGGTGGAGTGATGTAAGTTATGATGGTTGTTGCCAGCAAGGTATCTCATTTTTTCCCAGAATGGTGCAATTGGCGGTGTGCGCCAATTGCAGCGGCTGCAAAGCCGCCTGCCAACCTATGGCCCGCGCTAAAACTGGGTGGGAAGGGAGAAGAGGAGCAACGAATCCGGTTGGGTATCAGCCCCAAAGCGAGCCGACCGGACTGGCGAAAGAAGATGCTTAGGCGGCTTTTTAGTATCCAGGCTGGCACTCGCCGCCCCTAATATGGGTAACAGCGCCCCAATTGGCGCAACTTTGCTTCACCAACCCAACATAATAAGCGTCTTTACAACTTATTACTTTTTGATTATCAAATTTTTAAGCAATTAAAACTTATTTCCACCAATAAGAGGCCAGCGGACCGGCCGCCACCTCCACGCGCTGCCCCGGCGCGGGCAGCAGCAGCGTTACCGCTGGCCCGGCCGCCTCGATGAGCCGCTGCACCGGCTGCCGCCACGCGTGAAATGCCAGGTTGAACGTGCCCCAGTGCAACGGCAGCAGCGGCCCGCCGCCCAATAGCTGATGGGCGGCCAAGGCGTTATCGGGCCCCAGGTGAATATCGGCCCACTCGGGGTCAGAGGCACCGATTTCGAGCATCACCAAGTCAAACGGCCCATAGGCCGCCCCAATCTGCCGGAAAGCCTCATCAAACGGCCCCGAGTCGCCGCCGAAGAACACGCGGTGCTGCGGCCCTTTCAGTACCCACGAGGCCCACAGCGTGCTATCGCGGTTCAACAGGCCCCGGCCCGAGAAGTGCCGGGCGGGCGTAGCAATCAGCTCAAAATCGGGGGCCAGGGCAATCTTATCCCACCACGTGGCTTCGGTGATGCGGTCGGCGGCTACGCCCCAGCGGCGCAGGTGCGCCCCTACTCCGAGCGGACAAAAAAAGCGCTCGCCGCGCCCAGCCAGCGCCCGAATGGCGGCCTCGTCGAGGTGGTCGTAGTGGTCGTGCGAGAGGATAATGCCATCGAGCGGCGGCAGCTGGGCCAGCGGCAGTGGCGGCGCAAAAAACCGCTTCGGGCCCACTAGCTGCGAGGGCGAGGCGCGCAGGCTCCACACCGGGTCGGTGAGGAAGCGGCGGCCATCGACCTCGATAAGCGTGGTGCTGTGGCCTAGCCAGGTCACGCGCATCGCATCGGCGGGCACGGGCGCGGCCAGGGCCGCCGCATCGGCCGCAAAGGGGCCTAGCGGCTGGCTAGGCTCGCGCTCGGCTTTCTCAAAAATGTAGCGGCGCAGCAGCTGGCCGTAGCCCGAGGGCGGGCTCACGCTGGTGGGCAGCACGTTGTAGTATTTGTTGCCGGAGTGGCGGGGCTGAAGCTGCATAGGAGGCGAAGAAAGCGCGGCAGACGCAGCCACCCGCGTTTTACTTCAGCAGACCCTGCACCACGGGCAGCGCCCGGCTAGCCCACTGGCGCATTTGGGGGCCGGTGTAGTGCAGGCCGTCGCTGGTAAACTGGCTAGGGTCGCCGGCCGCGCGGCGCGTAAAATCGGTGATGTCGACGAAGGCAATGCCCGCCTGCTGGCACTCGGCCCGCGCCACGGCGTTGAACTGGTCGATGTCGTGGGCTATCTGCGCCGCATCGCGGTCGTGGGCAAAGGGTGTCTGGCCCCAGTCGGGAATGCTGAGCACTACCACGTGGCTAGCCTGGCCGCCGGCGTAGGCCACGGCCGTGGCCAGCAGCTGCCGAAACTCCTGGCGGTACAGCTCCACGCTTTGGCCGCGGTACTGGTTGTTGACGCCGATGAGCAGCGACACCAGGCCGTAGTCGGTGCGGTGGTTGCCGCTGGCCGCAATGGCTTCCTGCAGCTCGGCGGTGGTCCAGCCGGTGCGGGCAATGATGTCGGGGCTAGCCAGGCTCAGGCCCTGGGCGCGGGCCAAGTGGGCTAGCTGCACGGGCCAGCGGTCGGCCGCCGGGGCGCCCTCGCCAATGGTATAGGAGTCGCCGAGGGCGAGGTAAGGGAGAGCGGTATTGGCAACGGGCATTGTGGGAGCTACTATACTGGCGGCAGTCGGCGGCGCACTGGTACAACCCGCCCCGTACACTACCAGCCACAGCCAGAAAACAAGAAATCGCATGAGAAAGCACACTAAAAGAGGTGCTCAACCTACGAATCAGCCCGCACCTTGGCGCAGGCGAGTACTACATTTTTATTGCTTCCTACGGCCGGCGAGCAGGTTTCTGCAGCGTGTACTTTACTTGCACGGCAAGGGTAAACGTCACGACCGGCTCTACCACAACGGGATTGATAACGCGGTCGAAGCTGTCGGAGCTGGGTGGGCTGTAGTACCGGGTTGTGAGGGCGGGCAAGCCTTTATAGCGGTCGTTTTCGCTGTCGCGGCTGTAGTAGGGCGCCGTTACGGCCGCTTCGTAGGACTGATACTGCTCGGCCGGCACGAAGGTCGAAAACTGCTCCAGATAGGGCTGCGCGGCCGGGCGCAGCTGAGCGCCCGTTAGCAGCAGGTAGTTCGCCTTCTTGCGGTTGATAACCTCGGCGGCCGACTTGAATAAGTTGGTGTACACCGCTTCGGGGTCGTTGACGATGTAGTCTACTTTCACCAGGTCGAAAATGCTATCGGCTGCGGCAGCCACCAGCATATCATCCAGCACCGCAATGTGGCGAAACGACACGATAACATTGCGGGTAGACTCGAACCCGCGCAGGTATTCTTCACCTGTAAAGCCAGCGGGTTTACCATAAACAGTGACCGGATTGCGCGTAACCCGCACATCCTTAATTCGCTCCTGAGCAATGATATCGGTGTATACGTCTTTACTGGCCACTCCCAGCTGGCTCAGGCGGTGCGTAAAGTGCTGCACCCGCGCCGCGAGGCGCTTCTCAGTTGCCGCGATAGATGATGCCTCCTGCCGCAAGCCAAACACGGCCACGTAGCTATCGGCCTTGACGTGCTGCATGACGTTGGCCCCGAGCAAGAACGTACTGTCCGTCAGGAAAAGCTTGTCGGGCACTATAGCAGCGTTTGTGCGGCCCTCTTGGTAGCGGCCCGCCCGGCCCGTCACTTGATTGCCCGCTACCTGGGCCTGCGCTAGCTGGGTTATTCCTACCAAAGCCAGCATGCCTAGCCAGCGACTGGCGAGCGGCGCCCCTACCCGAAAAAATTGCATAATGCACCTACTACTAGTTACTGATTGCCGCAGCAAGATAAGGCGGTCAATCAGGATAAACCCGGCAGTTCAAACGCAAAAAGTGCCGAACCAACCGCACGGCTAGCCCGACACTCTTAGCAATAACGCACTAGCCCCTAGCCTATCGCCTGGGCTAGGTCGGCTATCAAATCCTCGGCATCCTCAATGCCCACGCTCAGGCGAATGAGCGAGTCGGAGAGGCCGGCCTTGCGGCGCTGCTCGGCCGGAATGCTGGCGTGGGTCATGGTGGCGGGGTGGCCGCTCAGGCTTTCGACGCCGCCCAGGCTTTCGGCCAGGGTGAAGAGCTGGAATTTTTCGAGCACCGCAATGGCGTCCTCTTGTTTGTCGCCTTTCAGCACGAACGAAATCATGCCCCCGAAGTCGCGCATCTGTTTGGCCGCCACGGCGTGGTTGGGGTGGTTTTCGAAGCCGGGCCAGTACACTTTTTCTACCTTGGGGTGCTGGCGCAGGTACTCGGCCACGGCGCGGCCGTTTTCGCAGTGGCGCTGCATGCGCAGGTGCAGCGTTTTGAGGCCGCGGAGCACCAAAAAGCAGTCCTGGGGGCCGGGCGTGCCGCCGCAGGCGTTCTGGTAAAAGCTGAGGTCCTTCAGCAGCTGCTCGCCGTTGAAAACCAGCGCGCCCATCACCACATCGGAGTGCCCACCCATATACTTGGTGAGCGAGTACACCACGATATCGGCCCCTAGCGCCAGCGGTTCCTGCAGGTAGGGCGTCGAGAAGGTGTTATCGACGGCCAGCAGCGCACCAGCTTCCTTGGCCAGGGCCGCGGTGGCGGCAATGTCGATGACGTTGAGCAGCGGGTTGGTGGGCGTTTCGACCCAGATAAGCTTGGTTTTAGGCGAAATCTTTTCGCGCACGGCGGCCAGGTCGCCCATCGGCACGAAGTGGAAGTTGATGCCCAGCGGCTCGTACACCTTGGTCATGATGCGGTAGGAGCCGCCGTAGAGGTCGTCGGTCGAGATAACCTCGTCGCCGGGCTTCAGCAGGCGCAGCACGCAGTCGATGGCGGCCATACCCGAAGCGAAGGCTAGCCCGTGCTCGCCGCCATCGAGGGCGGCCAGGGCGTCTTGCAGCTGGGTGCGGGTGGGGTTATGGGTGCGCGAGTACTCGTAGCCCTTGTTATCGCCCGGCGAGCGCTGGGCGTAGGTCGAGGTCTGGTAAATGGGCGTCATGATGGCCCCGGTGGTGGGGTCGGGGTGCACGCCCGCGTGGATGGCTTTGGTGGCAAATTTCATAGGCGGCAAAGGTACCGGCTAGCCTGCTTGCGGGCGTGGAAGCCGGACTTATCTTAGCGGCGATATCCTAGTCTACCTTTTTTCTAGCGCATGAAGAAACAGCTACTCTTACTAACCAGCGGTATTGCCTTGGCTTTCAACGCTCAGGCCGCGCCGCCCAAACCCAAACCCAAGCCCGTGGTGGTTGACTCGGCCGCCCGCTACCAAGCATTTGTCGACTCGGTCAATAATACGTTTCACTACCAGCATGGCCACGTGGTGCTGCCCGGTGGCGTGGGCGAGCTTACCGTGCCCCAGGGCTTTCGCTACCTCGACTCGGCCCAGGCGGCCTATGTCATGCACACGCTGTGGCACAACCCGCCGCAGGAAAGCCTGGGCATGCTTTTTCCGGCCACCATCGGCCCCATGAGCGACAACAACTGGGCCTACCTCATCAATTTTGACCCGCTAGGCCACGTTAAGGACAACGATGCCGACGACATTAACTACGACGACCTGCTCGAAGAAATGCAGCAGGACACCGAGGAAAGCAGCCAGGCCCGCCAGAAGGACGGCTACGAGGCAGTGCACCTCATTGGCTGGGGCGCGCCGCCCTACTACGATAAAAATCAGCACACCCTGCACTGGGCCAAGCTCCTGCGCTTCGGCGAGGGCCTCGACGAAACGCTCAACTACAACGTGCGCATTCTGGGCCGCAAGGGCGTGCTCATCTTCAATGCCATTGCCACGCCCCGGCAGCTGCCCGACATCAAGGCCAGCATCCCGGGCCTGCTAGCCAATGTTTCCTTCGTGAAGGGCCAGCAGTACAACGATTTCAGCGCCGGCCTCGACGAGGTAGCGGCCTACGGCATCGGCGGCCTGGTGGCCGGCAAAGTGCTGGCCAAGGTGGGCCTGTTCGGCCTCATTCTCAAGTTCTGGAAGCTGGGCATCCTGGCGCTGGGCGGCGCCTGGGCCGCCATCAAGCGCTTTTTCGGCTTCGGCGCCAAGGAGCAGGACTAGGGGCGGGGGCGGCAGCGGGACCGGCTTTTGCGTAGGTACTTTCGCCTCCTCATTGGCCGGCCCCCGGCTTTTCCTTGCTAATGGCTTTTTTGCGCGAGCTTTTTCAGAAGAATTTTTCCACCCTGCTCACCATGGGCCTGCTGGTGCTGGTGCCGCTGGTGGGCTCCTCGTCGCTGGTGCTCGTGCTGAGCCGCCATCAGGACTTACTGCAGCACCTCACGCTGTTGCAAATGGTGCTGTACTTCGGGCTTATGGGCCTCACCATGGCCGTGGCCCTCACCAACAGCACGTTTGTGGTTATCGTAACGGGCTACTTCCTGGGCTGGGCGGGCCTGCCGGGCATGATTGCCGCCTATGCCCTGGCCGCGGCCCTGGGCTACGAGCTGGCCCGCCGCCTCGACCAGGACAAGCTGCGCGGCTTCCTGCACCGCTTCCCCAAGGCCGATGCCGTGCTGGCCGAGCTGCAAACCCAGAGCTGGCCGCTCATCATTCTCACGCGCCTCTCGCCGGTGCTGCCGTTTGCGCTCATGACCTTCGTGCTGGCTATTGTGGGCGTACCGCGCCGGCTGTTTCTGGCGGCTTCGGTGCTGGGCATGCTGCCCCGCAGCCTGTTTTTTTACTGGCTCGGCACCAAGGCTCAGGATGTGCTGGCCCTGCTGCGAGACCCCGACGAGGGCACGCTTAGCAAGCTGGTATTGCTGGGGCTGGTGATGGCCTCGCTCTTCGGCCTCTACGTAGTGTTCAACCGGGCTTTGCAGCGCGTGCTGCGCCACCGCTCCCCTAGCGCCTGATTTTTTTCAGGCTGATTATTACCCAATTGACGCGGCAACAGTGTTTTTTCAGCAGAAAAAACCCACCCGGATTTGCGCAGCCAAAATTTTTCTTCCTACCTTTGCACTCCCAACACGGGACAACGGTTGTATAGCTCAATTGGATAGAGCATCTGACTACGAATCAGAAGGTTTAAGGTTCGACTCCTTATACGACCACCAAAAAGGCCCTCAGCGCACGCTGAGGGCCTTTTTTATTTTGATGGTGGCGGTTTTGGTGGCGGTTTCTACCGAACAGCCCCTTGGTTACGGTCATCAGCCAGCTCATTTAGCTCCTGCTCGAGCGCGAACGTATCGGTCTGATTCCAGTCGATAACGGCCTTTACTCGGCTCGGCAGGGCACGTACTGCGTCCTCGACCCGCCGCACGGCCTGCACCAGCTCCTGGTTGCTGGAAGTGGCGCCGGCTACGGTAGTCGGGGCCGGGCCAGTGGCAAACGCGCCACCGTCCTCGAAGTAGCCGGGCTGCCGGCGCACCGGGGCGCCGCCGCGGTAAAGGCTTGTATCAATCAGCTCATCGACCAAGTGCTTGTTGTTGGCGTAGGTGTCGCGCGAGAGAATCATGTAGGCCTCGCCCCGCTCCCACTCGCCCAGGTGCTCGCCGGTGGCGCCATCGACCATGCGAATGCCGCCGCCCGAGTGGCGCTGCCCTACGTCGGCCACGCCGGCACGCGAGTTGATGCGGCCGCCACTGGCGAACTGCCGTACTTTTTCGCGCCACGTGGGCTTGGGCCCACCGACAATACCACCCTTTTCAAACTCGGGAATGGGCGTAGCAATGATTTTGGCAACGCTCGCGGCACCCGTGAGGCCGGCTGCAATCATGAGCGGCACGTTGGGCGAGGCCTTCACTACCGAAAGCGCGGTTTGAATGACGGCCTGCGCCACGTTCAGCTCCTTTTCCTTCTCAGCCGCCCGCTTCTTTATCTGGCGGGTTTGCTCGTCGTAGCTCTGCTCGATGCTGGCTTTTTGGGCCTCATACGTTTCCTTGCTAATCGTGCCGGCCTTGTACTCCTGGTCGAGCTTTAGCAGGCGCGCCTTTTTATCCTTGTCAATTTTGGCTAGCTCCTTATCCGAGGAAATCTTCTGAAAATCGGCCACCGTTTGCAGGGCGTTGGCCGTTTGCTCCAGCCCGAATGAGATACCAGCCTTATCGCGCTCGCGGGAGCGGTCGGCATATTCGTTTTCCAAATCCTCCTTGTCCTGCAAGTACTTACGCGCCAGGGCTAGCTTCTGCTCGTCGTTGAGGCCTTCCTGAAAATACTCTTGGGTGAATTGCTCTTCGAGCTGCTGCTTGCGCACGGCCTGCTCCTCAGCATCGGCCCGGGCGCGCTCCAGGCTAAACTCGCTCGACTGCTGCCGGCGCCGGGCGATACGGCGCAGGGCAATATCCTCGTCGATAGCCAGGATGCGCTCGGCAATTTCGCGTTCGCGCTCCGCCCGGTCTTTGCCCAACTGCACTAGGTCGAATTGAAGTTTCTCCTCGATGAGCCGGCGCTTCTCGGCCGCCTGGGTATCGGTGTCGAGGATTTTTAACTTCTCGGCTTTGGCGGCCGTCAGCAGCTCAGCGGCGCGGCGGTCGAACTCGTTTTTAATCAAGGCGTTCTTACGCTTCTCAATGTCCAGCTCTTCCTCCTGCTGCTTGAGGGCCTGGGCCTGGCGCACGGCTTCGATGTCCACGGCCAGCTTATCCATAATTAGCCGGCGCTGCTCAGCGATTTGCTCGGCCGTACCCTTGGCCGTGGCCTTTTCCTTGTCGGCGGCGGCGATAAGCTGCTGCACCTTCTTCTCGGTTTCATCGGCCAGCAGCCCGGCCCGCAGGTCGGCAATTTTCTTCTCCACGTCGGCCTGCTCTTTCGCCCGTTTGGCGGCGGCGTCTGCCTGCTTTTTGTCATATTCGTCCTGCAGCTGGCGCAAATCGCGTAGGGCCTCGGCCCGAATCACCTTTTTATCGCCCTCGGTTTTCTTCTCCCCCAATAGGTCGATATCGCGCTTGGTGGTAATCAGCAGCTTTTTTAGGCGCAGCTCCTCGGCTGAGCCGGCCTCGACCAGCGCCAGGGCGGCCCGAATGTTGGCCTCGCGGGCCTTAAGCGCCTCCAAATCGTTCTTGGCGGCTTCCGCTACGGCTTCGGCCGTGGCGGCCTGCCGCTGGGCCTTGCCCTGGGCCAGAAAGTCCTGCTGCTTGCCGAGCACGCCCTGGTACACCTCGACCATGCTAAAGTTCACTTGCTCGGCCGCCGCACTGGCATCCTGCCCTAGCAGCGTGTTTAGGATAGACTTGCCGTTGGCTTCGAGGTTCTTGGCCAGCTTGTCGAAGCTGCCGTTGGGGTCCACCTCAAAACCGGCCCCGAAGAAGTTGGCCACGCGCTTGCCCACGTCCAGCAAGCCGGTGAAGGCATCGACCGACAGCTGCACCTGGGCGACCACCAATTTGAGCGGCGCGACCACGGCCACCCCCATCAGGTAGCCGAACACCTCCAGCACGGCCTTGCCCCCGCCGATGCTGCCGAAAAAGCGCCCTAGCTGGGCCACCAGCGGGCCCACCTGGGCCAGCACCGCGTTGAGAATAGCCCCCAAGGGCTGGAGCGCGCCAAAGAGGCTGTCCACGGCCGCCCGGAACGTCTCGCTGCGGTCGTAGAGCTGCTTGAGGCCGAAGGCAAACAGGGCCAGTAGCGTGATAATAATGCCGATGGGGTTGGCCGCCAGTGCAGTATTAAGTCCTTCCTGCGCGGCAGTAAGGGCCTCATCGGCCGTAACCAGGGCGTATTTCCCCTCCACCTCAGTGAGCACGCCCAGGGCCACCAATTTTTGCAGGGCTAGTGTGCGCAGGGTCGTGGCCTGGGTCTTGATTTGCTCCGCGTTGAAGAACGCCACGGCTAGGGCCAGCAGCCCGAACGCGGTTTTATTCTCGGCTACGAAGCCGGGCACTGCCCGCAGCACGTCCACTACGAAGCCCGACAGCTGCAAAAACCGCAGATAGATAGGCAGCAGTCGCTCGCCTAGCTCCTGGCGGTACTGGGCAAACCCCTTCTCGGCTTTCTCGACCTCGGCCGCCGCGTTGGTGTTTTTCTTGGCAAACTCGTCGAGCAGGCTGGTACCCTTCTCGTACTCGGCCGAGGCCAGCGCCTGCTTCTGGCGTACGAAGTCGCTTTTATCGGCCAACAGGCTGATAACCTTTACAGCTTCCTGACTCTTAATGCCCAGCTTATCGAGCGTAGTCACGATTTGCGTTTCGCTGGCTCCCTTGAGCGAGGCGGCCAGGCGCAGAATCACCTCGTTTGGGTCGTTGTTAATCAGCGCCTCGAAATCCTTGGTTGTCATGCCCAGCTGCTTGCCGAAGTCAGCCGTGCCCTTCGCCGCGGTGAGCAGGATGTTGGTCAGGCCACCCGCCGAGATTTCGGCCGTCAGCCCGAGTTCCTGGAACGCCGCGCCCAGACCCAGGGTCTGGGTAATCTGGGGCGACAGGTTGCCGAGCTGCCCGATGCGGGCCGTAAAGTCGGCAATCACGGGGCCGGTGGCCGTGCCATCGGCGCCCAGCGCATTCACGGCCGAGCCGATTTTGGTAATCGCGTCGGCCGGGCTCACGTCGGCCGTTTCTTTGAACAGCTTTTGCAGGCCACCCAGCGACTTGGTTACGTCCTCGACCCCACCCGTAAACTCGTCGCCAAGTGCCACTACGGCCTGGTCTACCGACTGCGTAAACGCAACGGCCTGGTCTTTGGCGATACCTAGCTGGCCGGCCGCCACGGCAATGCCTTCGAGGTTTTGCTCCGAGGTGCGGGTATCGATGCCTTCCAGCTGCGTGCGCAAGGCCTTGGCCTCGGCCGTGGTCACGTTCAGCGACTTCTCCATGTCGGAGATGGAATCGCTGCCCTTCACGGCCGCGTCCACGCTCTCGCTAAACAGCTGCTTAATGCTGCCAAACAGCGCCTGCACGCCCAGCTGCACGCCGGCGAAGCCAGCCGCTTTTTTGATAAAGCCCAGGATGCCGCCGCCGGCGTCGTCAAACCCGTCCTGCACGCCCTTGGCCTCGGCGCGCACCTTGCCCAGCTGCGCATCGACTTCGGTCAGCTCCTTGCTTTTATTGATAAATGCCTCGGTGCCAGGCACCAGGTCTTTGATTTCTCGGTTCAACTGCGAGCTGAGCTTGCCGAGTTGATTCATGGTCAGCCCCGTCAGGCCGATTTCAGTGCGCAGCTCGGTCATCCGAGCATTCACCTCGCGCAATTCCTTGTTAGCGGCGATGTACTCGTCGGTACCGCGCTTCATTTCCTTGAGCCCCGTCTGGAGTAGCTGGGCGCGGCGCGTGAGATTATCTAACTCGGTTTTCGACTGCGAGCCGTCGATTTCCAGCTTTATCTGGACGTTATCCTGTCTGACTTGTGCCATTAGATTTTAATGCTGGCTGCGAGGTGCGTGCCGGTGGCCACCAGGTAGCGGCGGGTCACGGCGTCGATGAAGCTGTTGATGGATTGGTAAAAAGTTTTGCTGAACCACGACTTGGGTTTCACCTGGGCGTTGTCGCGCAGCTTGGCGCGGGCCAGGCCCCAGGCGATTCGGTTGATGGCCGTTTTGCTGGCTAGCGGAAACTGGCCGTGCTTGTAGCCCGGCACGTACTCGAAGTGACTGATACCGACCTTTTTCACGTAGGCCTCAATCTCTTCGATGGGCGGGGCCTTGGTGCGGTTGATGCCCTTCATGTCCTTGATGCGGCCGTACTGCTCGAAGAGCACGCCCATCGTGGCCACGTGCTGGGCGGTGGCCGATACCACCTCCGTCCGGAGCGAGTGCAGCAGCTCCTGGGTCAGCACCAGGCCCTTGGCCTGGATGGCGGCGGCCAGCAGCTGCAAGGCCCGCTCGGCGTAATCGCCCACTTCCTCGTCGAGGATGCGCTTAAATTCATCTTGGTAGTCTGCCATGCACCCAAGATGGGCGCGGGGGCTAGCCGGGTGTAGGACGAAAAAGCCCCCGCTCCGGAAAGGAGCGAGGGCTTAGCTAAAACTTAGCTTTTAAGTTAATTTTCGCCACTTCAGCAGCAGGCGCAGCGGGGCAACCTGCGAGGTGAGCACCTCCCAGCCGACCGCGCCGGCCACGGCTGCTAGCACGTACCACCACCACGAAACGCCGGCGTCGGTGCTCGTGGCCACGGCCCCCGGCCCCACGGCGCTAGCCCCGCCGCGCTGGCCGGCCTTGCGCGCATCGGTGGCCGCGCCGCTGCTAGTGGCCACGGCCGAGGTGGGCCGGTTGATGGACGTGGCGCCGGGCGCGGTGGCAACGCTGCTGTTTTTGACTTTGGCCGGCAGCACGCCGGCGTGCGCCAGGTTCTGGGTCTGGGCTTTTTGCCACTGCCGGCGCTGCCGGGGGGTGCTGCCGGCAGGGGCCGGCACCAGGTACGGGGGCAGGCCCGAAAGGTCGCTGGGCAGCCAGTTTTTGAGTGTCAGCGAGTCGAGGTGCTGCACCGTAGCCCTGTCTGCCACGACCGGGGGCGGGGCCAGGGCCGGGTGGCTGGCCGCGCAGCTGCTCAGGCTCAGCACGGCGGCCAGCACTACGATGGCGCTTATGAGGCCGCCGATGAAGCCCAGCCACACGGCGAGCAAGGAAGTAAGAAATTTATCCATATTACGAGATATAAAGCGCGGCCTCCCGGGCGCGGCGGGCCGTAAGGCCGGCGCTCACGCGCTTCACCTTGGTTTGAGGGTCAGTTACTTTGTTCCAGAGCCCGAAGGCCGTGACGATAACCCGGTGGTCGGTGGCGCCGGCGTTGGCCAGGGCCAGTACGCTCGACTGGTCGAAGCCGCCGGTGCCGATGTTGTAGCAGAGCGACACCAGGGCATCGAACTGGTTTTGGGTCACGTCGCGGTGCACGCGGCCGGCCACGTGGGCGCCGTACTTTCTATCCACGTCCTGCTGAAGCAGGGCGCTGGCCTGGGCCTCGGTGAGCACGGCCGTGTTGTAGTGCGCCTCGTTGGCCTGAATCACGTGACCGTAGCCGATGGTGGGCTTGCCGGCCGCGCACAGGTAGCGCCGCGCCCGAAAGCCTTCCTGTTCTTTGATGAGGGCTAGGCCCTTGGCAGATGTTCTCATGCGTTTTCTCTCTCGGCTGCGCGCCGCTGGCGGGCCTCGCGGGCCAGGTTAAACAGGACAGTGTGGAGGGCGGTGTGCGCGACCTGGTCGTAGGTGCCGTAGAGGCCGCGCTCGGCCAGGCTCGCCAGCAGCTCCAGTAGCTCGGTGCCGTCGCTGTGGCGGGGCTTGGCCTGGGCCGCCGCGGGGCCGGTGGGCACCTCGGCTTTCTTAAACACCTCTTTGTAAGCCGAATGAATGAAGCGCTGGGCGGCCAAGAAGTGGTGCAGTACCACGATTTTGACGCCCAGCGGCGCATCGGCCAGCTCCTGGGCCCGGCCCTCGGCCAGCTTGGCGTTGTACTTCTCGCGCCGGAAGCCGTCCCAGGCCGGGTCTTGTGCCACCTGCGCCAGGTCGGCGCGCAGCGGCCGGCAGAGCGTGGCCACCAGCTGGTCGAGGGCGGCGGCCTGCGGGCGCTGCGGGTGAGCAAACTGCTGGAAATAGATGGTAGCCATCGCGTACTCGATGGCCACGGCATCGAGCAGGTTGGGGCTGGGCAGCTCGTAGGCGCGGCCCCGGTGCGTGAACTCGCGCACCCCGGTCGTGTCGAGCGGCTGGCGCCACACCCAGGCCACGAGCGTGCACACGTCCCACAGCTGGTCGGCCGTGAGCCGGCGCACGTGCTTGTCCTTGAGCTGCGGGCACCAGGCACGCAGCACGGCCAGGCGGGCGGCCAGCGACTCGCTGCCCAGTTGCGGGGCGGCGGCAAAAAGTTGGGCGGGCGTCAGCTCGGCCCAGGCTTCGGGCACCGGGTGCGGGCGGCCGTCGAGGCGAAAGGTTTGCATTTAGGCGGTGGCGGCTACGGGTTCGGGGCTAGCCACGCCGGCGGGCGCAGCTTCGGCGGGAGCGGCGGGCTCCTCTTCGCGCTCCGCCTGGCGCGTGATGCGCCGTTGCAGCAGGTCGGCCACGTCGCTATCGACCAGGCCCAGCTTGCCGAAAGCGATAATGAGCCGGCGCAGGTGAATCAGCACGAAGGGGGCCAGCACCAGTTGGGTGAGGAAAAACAGCCCCTTCTCGTGCTCGCCAAAGCCGTGGGCGAAGGCCAGCAGGGCGGTGTAGCCCACCAGGCGCCAGGCCAGCTTCTTAGCCCGGAAAGGCTGCTTTTCCACGAGGTTGTTGGTGAGCACATCCAGCACCACCAGCACCAGGAGCAGGTAGTAGGTGTAGGCTGGCGACCACACGTGCGCCTCGATAAAGCCACTGACGCCGGCCACGATAACGGCCACTAACTCAATGGCCTGCACAGAAATATAAAAGCGTAGCATCGCTAAACCCAGAAAGAAGCTTTACCGGAATTGTCGTACAGCTCGGCCGCGACGGGCGCGGCCGTGGGGCGCAGCTGGTCGAGGTAGGCGGCGAGCTTGGCCTGGTAGCGGTCGGCGTGGCCGTAGGCCTGCTGGCTCAGGGCGCTCAGGGCCTCGGGGCTGGCGGCCTGGCGCTCGCGCACGGCCTCGTTGTCGGAGAGCAGGCGCAGGCTCGTGCCGGTCAGGGCCACGCTCAGGCTGAGCACGCCCTGGGCGATGGCCCGGTGGGCCAGCACCGGGCGCACCAGCTTAAGCAGCTGCCTGGCCTCGGCCGAGGGGGCCTCGCCGCTGGCCAGCCCCTCGCGCAGCTCCTCCAGCAACTCCTCCCCTAGCAGGTCCTCGATGTCGAAGTCCTCGACCCGGCGCAGGGTGGGCAGCAGGGCCAGGAAAAACCGCCGGCTGCCGGCCGTGGCCACGTACTGGCCCAGCTCGTCGGCCGAGGCGATGAGCAGGCGCTTGCGACTACGATACTCGGTCGAATCCAGCTCCTGGGCGTAGGCGGCCGCGTGCTGGTCGAGCCAGGCCAGGGCCACGTCGAGCAACTTATCGGCGGTGCTGGCGGCGGCTTCAACCAGGTTGTTGTACGACCACTGGCGGGTGGGCACCGCGCCGCCGGCCGTTTGCTCGGTCACGCCCGAGTCGCTCACGGTGGTGGCCAGGAACGGAGCCGCTTCCAGCACCACGTAGTAGGCCAGGGCGGGGCGCAGCTTCTCGCGCAGGGCGACCAGGTGGGCCGGCGGGTCAACGGCCGGCAGGTTGCCCAGCTGCGCCACCAGGCCTTCGCCCAGCACTGGCACCAGGTGCAGCGTTTCGGCCGTGGGCACGTAGCTGAGCAAGGAGCCCGAGTTGTTTTTATGCACCGTGCTCAGGCAGGCGCGCAATTCTTCTACCGTATTGAATAGCATGACCTTACATAGATGAGTTAGCCACCTTCTGCTTGCCCGTCGGGTTGTCGGCAATGGTGGTAATGTCGATATCCTCGAAGCCGAAGAAGTGGGCGGGGTTGAAGCCCATGATTTTGCTGGCCGCCTGGAAGGGCTTGAGCAGGATTTTGCGCTTCTGGGGCGTGCGCAGGGCCACGTGCAGCTGGTAGCTGATGCGCTTCTCCGAGCCCGAGCCGCCGAACTTGCCCCCGGTGTCGATGCCGGCCAGCGAGGGGTCGATGCCGTGGCTGGAGGTGTGGGCAATGTTGGCCTGCTGATTCACCGAATCGTAGGCCTTGTCGCTCATCTTGTTCTCGATGGGCACGATTTCCCAGCCCGGCAGCTGCTTGCCGCTGGCATCCACGGCGAACTTGCTCACGAACACCTTATCCGTGTTCTCGACCCCGGCCAGCATCTCGTTCATGTTGGCCATGAGGCCTAGCTCGGCCTTTTTGCGGGCGTCGGCGTCGCCAAACTGGTCGAAGTAGCCCATCGGTATCTTGATGTGGTACTTGACGTTGTAGCCGTTGTCGAGCCCGCTGCTGTGAAAGCGCGGAATTTTGTTGCTGACCTCCGTCCACTTGCGCCCGCCCCAGAAGGGCGGAATGTCGTAGTATTTCTGGCCCGGTGTCCAGTCGCGGCCGTGCAGCAGGCACTCGCCAAACTTGGACGGGTTCAGCGGGTCGTAGGCGGGCAGAATCTTGGCCTCATCGGCCCGGAAGTTGCGCCAATCGTGGTGCAGGGCGTACTTCTCGGGCCGGGGCTTGCTCGTAACCAGGGCGCGCACCACCGTGGCGTCGAAGCTTTGGATGGCCTCGACGTAGTTTTTGCTTTGCAGCGAGAGCACGCCGAAGAAATTGGCGAACGTTTCGAGGTTGTAGGCCAGGCTCTGCATGGACGAATCGCCGTCAATCGACTCGTACCAGTCCTCCATCTCGGTATCGAGCACCGGCTCAAGCACGATTTTGCCCTCCTTGATGCTGCGCGAGAACACGCCGATGCGCGAGCCCAGCAGAAAATCGCGGGCCGTGGTGATGAGCTGCGGCTTGAGGTGGTTGTTGTGCACCAGGGCCAGCAGGGCCTGCGGTTGCAGGTTGTCGGCGCCCCAGGGCGCAATCTTGAACCCGCCCTGGCTGAGCGGGGCCGCGCCGTAGTTCACGTCCTGGGCCTTGTCGCTACTGGTTAGCTCGACAATGGCCTGGGCCCCGGGCAGGATGTAGATACCGCCTTCTAAGTCTTTGATATCGCGTGCTTTCATAGCCTAGCCGTGCTTAATATCCCGGCCGTTGTAGTGGCAGAGCAGAATGATTTTGAGCGCAAAGGGCCGGCCCGTGGCGCAGTCCACGAGCTGCACAGTGCCTTTCTCCTTCAGTTTGTAGCGGAAGGCGCTGCGGCCCTCCGCGCCGCCCCCGGGCGTGCTGCCGCCCGAATGCCCACCCTTGCGCACGGCCGCCTTGCTGCCCTTCGTGCCGTTGGTTTTGTAGTAGCCGAGCGAAAAGGCCAGCGGCTGGCCGTTGCCATCCGGCAGCTCTATCTCCGCCAGCACGGTCTTAATGTGAATGTGAGTCCGTTGCATGGGACTCAAATTGCCACTTTCGCCCACCGGCGCGTAGGACGGAAATAAATTATTGCGTGTTTTCGAGCGCAGGTGCTGAAAATCAGGCAGAACGCGCCGCCCAGGAGCCAAATTTTATTGCGTGACCCACGCGGCCGTGCGCGCCCTTTAGCGTTTGGCAATTGCCAAAATGGCAATTTTTGGGGTATATATGAACGGGCCCTGGGGGGTTGGGGCACAGCAAAAAGGGCCCTGGCGATAGTGCCAGGGCCCTTTTTGATTGTTTTGCAGTGGCAATTGCCACCTCACGTACCAGGTGGGCTAGCTTCGACCAAGGAAGTAGACCGGCTCATGCACCTGCACCTGGCCAAAGAGGTGGCCATACTTGCGGTACACGATGTTGTCGAAGCAGTCGCTCAGGTGAGTGGCCCGCTCCTGGTCGATGCTGCTTTTCTCGCTCTTCTTGTTCTTCGTCCAGTCGGGGTTGATGGGCGACTGCTGAATGGAAATGATGAGGTACTTACACTTGTTGCGGTTGAAGCGCATGACGGGCAGGCGCGGGTTGGTCTCGGCCAGCAGCTGGTTAATGGCCACGTGCTTGAGGCGATGGTCGGGGTCGAGGCCCTGCACCATGAGCACCGACGTCCAGCCAGCAGCGGCCAGCTGCTGCTGAATGGTTTGGTAGAAGGTGAGGTTGCTGCCTACCTGCTTGTTATTACCGTTGCGGTCGCCGTAGATAACCACGTGCTTGCGCTCGTGGCTCTCGTAGCTGGCAATGAACTTGCTGACCAACGCATCAAGCACGGTAGTGGCGCTCTGCTTGACCCACAACGCATCCAGGCAGCGAAACTCCTGGCCGTTCTCCTGGCACACGATAACGGAAGTAAACGCGGCGTTGAAGTCAAACGATAGCTCCAGTTCCCGGGCCGGATCGCGGTCGCTATCAATGGCCAGGGTTAGGCCGGTCTTGTCGTCGTGGGTGTAGGTAAAGGTTTTCCAGACGCCGTGCTTCTCCTCATTGAAGCTGGGATAGAACGAGTTGGGCAACTTAGTCAGGCGCTTATTCATCACCTCCACGTCCCACTCCAGGGGCGTCATGCCGTTGCGCAGGTCACGTAAGTACTTCTCCCCTAGCACGGCCACGTTGTCGTAAGCCGTGCTTTCCAGAAAGAAATAGTTATCGGGGTCTTCTTTGGCCAGGTCCTCGGTTTTGAATACCCACTGGCCCGAGGGCAGCCAGGGCACGGAGGTATAATCGCAGAAGGTCTGGTGGTGCTCGTCCTTGAAGCGGTAGATGTTGCCCCGAATCATGGGGCGCAGAATCTTGTTGACGTGCTCCTCCTTCATCAGGGCCGACTCGTCGATGTGGCCGAAGTCGTAATTGCCACCCCTAGCCAGCTCGGCCCTATCCATGCTCAGCATCTGGATGGTGTAGCCGTTCAGGAAGCTAATTACGTTCTCGAAGCTGCTGGGCGGCTGGTAGGGCTTAATCCAGTTAGCCGGGGGGCGCTTGCCCTTCACGTAGTGCCCAAAACCGGATTTTTGGTCGTACTCACGCAGGCCGTGGTCGGCCCAGGCCTTTTCCATCGCCGGCACCGTGTTGCTGGTGAGCTGGGTATAGGTCAGGCCCGCCAGGAAGCCCTTGGCCCGGGGCAGGTAGTTCATCTCCACGCGGGTTTCATGGCCAGCCACGGTGGTTTTGCCCGAGCCCCGGCCGCCTACGTAGCTGCGCCGTTTCTGCTTGGCAGCCAGAAACTGGCGCTGCTTTTCATTGACGTAGATACGCCGGCGTGTTTCCTTAGGCTGCATCGTCCTCGCCTCCTCCCGTTACGTCTTCAAAATCAATATCCTGCGTTTCCTGCTCGCGCAGTACGGCGGGGTCGGTGCTAAAGTCCATCGGCACCGGAATGAGGAAGGCCTTGGGGTCGAGCACGGTCTTATCGCTCTCGAAGAGCCCCAGTAGCTTATCGGCGTTTTCCTGGGCCCGAATAGCATTGCCGATATCGCCGTTCTTGCGCGCCAGGTTGGCCATGAGCTTGTAATTCTCATGCGAAATGACGCGCTGGCCCTTTTTATCG
Organism: Hymenobacter cheonanensis; assembly: GCF_030581075.1. Taxonomy (GTDB): domain Bacteria; phylum Bacteroidota; class Bacteroidia; order Cytophagales; family Hymenobacteraceae; genus Hymenobacter. The sequence goes on along the minus strand of NZ_JAUQSW010000003.1, from coordinate 440,752 downwards.
ACTTCCTCAATCGAGCCGTAGAGCAGGATGCTCTCGCGCACGATGGCGTAGAGCTGCGGCTGGCTCAGCTCGTATTCCTTCTCCAGCGTGGCCAGCACCTGGTTGCGGCCGAAGCCCAGGCAGAGCAGGCCGTGGGCCTTGCGGTACTTGGCCAGCATCGCCAGCTCGTCTTCCTTAAGGTCGGCCCCGTCGACCAGGTGCGAGCGGTATTTATCGAGTTTATCCGGTTTACCGAGTTGTTTCATAAAAAAGCAGGATTACACCTCAAGATGTAACCCCGCCTCAGGCGATAATAGGACGGTATTACGCTACTGGCTGTGGGCTAATTACCAGCTGCTCGCCCACTACCGCCACGACAACCTGGTCGCCCGGCGCAAAGCCGGCCGCTCGCAGCCAGGCGGGGGGAAGTAATAGCCGACTCGTAAGGGCCGTAATAACGCCGCCTTTGCCACGACGGTAGCGGCGTTCGATGGTCAGGGTAGCAGGTTTCTTGGTGGTTGCCATGTTGGGGGTGAGAAGTAGGGGGAGGGAGAATTGATTAAGCGGCCTGGGGCAAGGCCTCCGGCGTGGGCAGCTGGTACACGATTGCCGCGGGTACGGTGGCCACCACCGGCGGCTCTTCGTCCTCCCACTCGGCCAGGAAGATGCCCAGGCCCTCCACGCGCACGAGCACCTTGTTGCCGGTGAAGTCGAACCAAAAGGAGTAGTAGAAGCCGTGGCTTTCCAGGGTAGCGGCTCCCCGATACCCGGCCGGCACGCACGCCCAGGGCGTGAGCTGCGTGAGGCGCACGGCATATTCCGATTGGATGATGAGGGTGGCCAGCGTAACGGCGGCCTGATTGATTGCGGCGGTCATGTGAGAAGGTTGTGAGGGTGAGTTGATAGTATAAAGGTCTTCATACACAGCGGATTACACTAATTAACAGACATTTATTTTTCCTTGAATACCAAGTATTTATCACAATGGGCTTAGCTTTGCTCCTCTTCCTGGAACTGAGAAGCCAGGAGGGTGAATTTGATAGGGGCCCGACTGGCAATTGCCGGCCGGGCCCCGCTCGTTAGAATAGGCCCAGCTGCGCACCAGGGCTAGCCACGGCCACCGCGCGCGGTACGGCCAGCAGTAGCGAGGGCGGCGGGCTGGGTGCGGGGCGCGGTGCCTCACGCTGCACCGGGCGGCCGGCCTGGTGCACCTGGGCCGATGCCACCGGCTGGATGCCGCCCCGGGCCGCGTTCACGTGCCAGCCGCGCCAGCACTCCATGGACAGGGCATTCATATGCGCCACTTCGCCGGTCAGCTTATTGGCAAACAGGTTGATGGCCGTCATGCGGGCACAGCGCACGTCCACGTCGCCGGCGAAGAACGTGTTGCGGGGCGCGTCCTCGGCAAAGCCCAGCAGCATCCGGCCCGAGCCGCACGCCGGGTCGTAAACGGTTTTGCCAATGGGCGGCTCATCGCCGGCAGTCAGGCTGGCCATGAGCTTGCAAATGCTGTCGGGCGTGAAGAATTGCCCGTTGTGGCCCCTGGTCACGTGCTCGGTGAAGTACTCGCCCAGCAGGTCGGTAAACGGCTCCTCACGAGCCTGCAGCAGCACTAGGCCCATCAGTTCGGCAATGCCATCCAGCTCGGGCCGCTGGTAGCTCTTGCTCGTGGCCAGGTATTCGGTCTCATTAGCAGCGTCAGGCTCGTGGCCAGGGTGGGCCAGGGTCTGCGGGTGCAGCGCGCACGTGGTGAGCGTGAGCATATCGCTGAACACGCGCTCCACGCCGTGGCGGCGGCCCAGCTGCTCAACAGTTTTGACGAAGGCTTTATAATAGCGCAGGTTTTCCACTAGGCTAGAAATGAAGAATCCCGGCAATTGCCGGGATTCGAGGGTTAAAAAGGAACGTCATCGCCTTCATCGTCAGGCTGATTCATAAGGGCCAGCAGGGTGCTGGCGTAGGCCCAGGTGAGGCGGAAGCCGGCCACTCGTCGAAAGCGCTCAGCTAGGCGGTGGCCGTAGCTCTGGGGGCGGTAGGTGTGCTGGCCGGCGGGGTGGGCTAGGATGAATTGCCAGAGCGCCTCCGGCTCCAGGGGCTCGCCGTCGTAGTCGGCACTGAGAATAGCGGCCTGCGTATCGAGCGGCAAGCCATCGGGGGCGGTGTAGCGGCGCAGCAGCTGCGGGGTGAGGTGGTTCACGTCGCCCCAGCGCCTCAGGCTCGCCTCGGTGGTCGAGTTGAGCCCAGCGGCAATGCGGCCCCACTCGCTGCCATCGGGCTGCTCGCCACCTACGCTCACGTAGGCCCGCAGCAAGGTCATCGGGCAGTCGCACTCGGTGCACAGCCACTCCAGCAGCTGCGCATCGTCGAGCACGTCGGGCGGGGCCGGCCGGCTCAGCGCATCAAGCAGGCGTAGCGGGTCCAATCCGCAGGCCGCAAGCAGTTTGGCAGTCTGCACATTGAAGTGGCGCTGCTGCCCCACCCGAGACGAAAAAGCGTAGTAGCCCGGCTCGCTTAGCTCGTGCTTGGCCATCACGCGGGCCTTCTGGTCACCCTTGGGCATTGCCGTCGAGGTCAAATAGCCCAGGCTCGGGGCTGCTGATAGCTTGCATCGCTTTGCAGCGGGCCTCGGCCTCGCCGGGCACGTCGCCCAGGTTTTCGAGGTGGCTGCCTTCCTCGAAAAAGTGCTTCCAGCCCCGCCCCTGCCGCCGCCCCGCCTCATTATGCTTGTCAAAGGCAAAGTCTGGGATGGGTAGGTGCACGTGCTCGTGCAAGCGCCACTGGGCAATCAGCACCCAATCGACCAGGCGCGACTTCGGGGCCCGAGCCAGCAGCAATACCGCGTGCGTGAGAAACAAGCGCTCGGGCTGGTTCTTATCTTCCTTCTTGGCGGCTTGGAGCTTGTAGTGCTGATACAGCGCGTGCACCTCGCTCACGATGCCGGGCTGGGCTAGCCCCACGTCCTCGCTGGCCATGATGCGCAGGCGCTTCCAGATGTACTCGCCGTAGTTGGAGTTGAACAGCTCCACGGCCCAATACATCGCCTCTTCTTCGAGGCCGCGGCGGATACACTTTTGAAAGGCGCTGCTCACTTCAAAGAAGTCGTGGCCCTTGGCGGTTCTTAAATCGTACTTACTCATTGTGTTAGGGCAAAGGCGTGGCCAGGCCTCCGACCGACTAGGGGCCGGAGGCGCAGGTACACAGTTGATTATTAAGTATTAGGCGCGCTGCATATAAAACTGGTGCGCCTCGATGTGGCGGCCGATTACCAGGCCGCTAGGGGTGGTTTTCAAGGCTTCCGTCGTGTGATTATATAAATCCCACATTGTGTCATCCCCGAAATTCTTTTGCTCGCGTAGCTCGCCGCGAATGATGCGCAGCTGCGCCTCGTTCACCACCGACTCGGAATAGAATAGCTCGCCCAGGATTTCGTGAATGATGCGCGGGTTCACTTCGACCTGCTTGAGCTTCTCGGTGTCGAGCTGGATGCGCTTGAACTGCGCTTCGAGGTTATCGACTACCCCGCTCACCAGGCTTTGCAGGCCGGCCGAGAGGTGCGAAGGCGTGTGCATCGCCTGCACCTTAAAATCTCCGGCAAACATCAGGTTCGAGCAAACGATAACGCGCGCGCCGGCAGCGGCCCCGAGTAGCAGGCTCTTATCGTAGCTGTTGCGGAAGCCCAGGGCTAGGTCTTGCTCGCCGTTGCCGCCGCCGACGGTCATGTGGCCGAATAGCTGCTGGCCGCTGCGGTTGTGCTGGTAGCGCTCATCCTTTAGCACCAGGCCCCGCTTGTCGAGTTCTTCCTTCACGGCTTCGATAAGGTCGCGGTGGCTCACCGGCGCGTAGGTGCGGGTGCTCGCCGGCACGGGGCAGGCCAGCAGCTCGGCCAGGGCGCCGGTGGGCACAACCGGCGCGGGGCACGGCACCACGGGAGCCAGGATGGCGGGCAATTCGACCGGGGCGGGCGTGGGCTCAGCCACTACCTGGGGCGCTTCAACGGGGGGCACAAAGTTGGCGATACGGCGAGCTTTGCGCTTGGGGGGATTTTGAACTAGGGTGCTCATTGTGTGTGAGTTGTGTGGGTGATTTGATAGTATAAAGGTCTTCCAGCACGACGGATTACACTAATTTTCAAATCCTTTCAACTCATTATTTTTCAATTATTTACCCACAGTCAAAAGGGCATAAAAAAGCCCCTGGTGGCAGTCACCAGGGGCTTTTTTACGAGAACTTCCACTCACGGGTCGGCGGCTCGTAGCCGTACCAGGCAGCGAGCCAGGGGCACAGCTTGAGGTAGTCCTCGCGGCTAATGCGCGCCTCGTTCTGGCCGGCGCCGCGCAGGGTGCGGTTCCACCAGCGCGTGAGGCAGCCAGGCGTGGCAACGGCGGCCGTTTCCAGGGCGCTGATGTTCAGCCGCTGCCAGTTGGTACCGTGAGCGGGGTGCTTGTGCTTAGCTAGTCTCTCGCCCCATTTCCGGAGGTGAGCCAACCATTCGTCGCGTTCTGAGTCGTAAGCCATATCTCTATTCTAAAAAACCGAATCCACAGCCGGTGGATTGGCCGATGCCGCAGTCGCGGGCAAAGCGCACCTGCTCGTCGGTCGCACCAATAAAAGTGACCGGACTGACGGCGCAGCGGTTGAGGGTTTCCTTAATTTTGATGAGCTTCGTTTGAAACGGTTCGGCCATGCGCAGTTCGATGCTGCCGGCGTCGAGGCCCACGTCGGCGAGCTTGCGCCGGAACGTATTGGTCAAGTACTCGGAGTGGTCCGGGTCAGATGGCAGCAGGTGGTCCCAGCGGCCCAGGCCATGCGGCGTATCATTGCCAGCCAGTGTTTTTACCAGTACCGGCGAGAGCACCCGCAGCTCATGCGGCAGCGCCAGCGGCTCGGCCTCCAGCTGCACCTCCACCAGGTTGAGGTCGCCGAAACCGTAGCGTAGCTCAATGCCGCGCTCCAGCATCTGGCGCGCGGGCACCGGGTCATAAAAGCCGACTATCCAGTCTACAGTTTGTGCGCCGTGCCGTAGCCGCAGGCCGTGGCGGCCAACAGAGCGCAGGTTCAGCAGGTTAGAAAAACCGAATTTTGAGCGCACCTGGCCGTGCCACAGGTTGCGCTCGCCCAGCCAGCGGTGCAACACGCTGCGCAACGCATCCTGGTAGGCAAACGGAATAAGCCCACCTTTGGAGGCAAATTTGAAGCGGATGCGCATTAGTTATCGCGGCCCACCGGCTTATCGAGTAGAAGCCAAAACTTGCACTCGGCCACCGGCGCCGACTTTTCAGGCCCGGCCGGGCCGGGGCTGATGGTGTGGCCCGCAAACAGATACTGGCCCAGCTCTTCGTGCGTCGGAAACGTGGCCAGCGGCTGGCCGTCGATGCTCGGCGGGGTGGCACTGGCGAAATACACCGCATCGTCCTGCACGCGCACGTTGTGCCGTTGTAGCTCTACATAGTGGCCTGGCCGGTGCTCGTTCGGCACCGAAACGGTGTTCCAGTCGGTATCGGTTACCTGGCGCGGCTGCCAGTCGGGGTGGGAGAAGGTGCCATCGGGGCTTTCTAAAATGTACATAAACGGGTGTATATTGTCTGACCAACTCATGAATCGGACTGCGACAGGCGGGATTGAAAAATGTGCGGCCAGTTGGGTTTTAGGCCCCACGCAAGATAGGCCCGCCCGAAAAATTCGGGCGGGCCTATTCTTTTAGGCAGCTTTTCGCGGCTCAAACTCGACGCGGAAGGCGAGCCACGCCACGTCATCGTCGTTGGCCAGCGCCTCACGGAACGCCGCGATGGCCGATTCAATAAAGCCCTGCACCAGCTCGCGGGCCGGTTCGGTCAGGTAGTCAAACATGCCGTGCTGCTCACGCGATGCCTGCGGAAACAGCGCGTACACGCGGTCGGCTACCAATGCCGTAGGCGCCCGGTGGGTAGCGTAGTTACGGCGGTAGTCGCCGGTGGGGGCCTGGCCGAGGCACGCCAGCATAGCCGAGCAGTGGCTGCCGGCACCAAAGCCGTAGAACAGCGCGGGCAGGGGGTGGGCGCTGCTGGTCGGCCGCACTTGCAGCTGCACCGTTTGCAGCTTCTGCTGCACCCAGCCCAGCGTGCCGGGCAGGTACGAGGCAGCGGGCTGCAGCGTGATAAGGGTGGGATTAGGGGTGGCTTCGGTAGCCATAATGCGGGTGCGCTTTGCGCGTTGGAGGTTCATTTTCAGGACACTTGCCTGAATTCCACCTAGTCCGATTGAAAAATGCCTACCAGTTGCTGGGCAGGTAGGTAGCCAAGAAGTCGGCCAGCGAGCCGCTGAACTCCTCGTGCCACGTCGCGGGCACGGGCGGGGGCAGGTTCAGGGCCTGCCAGCCGCCGAAGGTGGCCTTGCGGTCATATACGCCAAGCTTATCGCTCGGCGACTTGCGGCGCCGCACCACCAGCACGTCGGTGGCCGCATCGTAGAGGTAGCGGTAGCGCTCGCCAAAATCTGCGCTGCCGTCCGAAAACAGCTCCTCCAGGTAGTCGCTCATCTGGTAGATGGTTTCGCCCAGGTCGGCGCCGGGGGCGAGGGCCTGGTGCGCAAGAGCGAACTGCTTCACCACGTCGGGGCACGAGCCGCGCTGGTGCTGGTAGAGCGCCAGCGGCGCCAGGCCTGGCACCGGATTGGCAAAAATGAAGATGGCGGGGTTAGACGACCACATAACCAAATGTATTTGAGGTGGATAAAGCCCGGCCGGGGCCGGGATTCCAACAGTCCGATTAAGAGGGGGCAACTAGGCAGCCAGCTTGCGCAGGGCCGTAATGTTGCTGTTCTTGCCGTTACGGCTCACCGAGAGCGATTTGCGCACGATGCTGCACGACTCCGAGTAGCTGAAGTGCACGTCGATGGTGCCGTTGGTGGCCGAGAGGGTGCCGTTCTCGTTCATTTTCAGGGTCAGGCCGAGGCTCAGCAGCCAGGCGGCTACTTCGCCTACGCGCTTGGCTTCGTTGCTACGACGGCCGGTGGCCGAGCTGGCGGGCGACCAGAAGTAGGTGTTGGCGGTGAGGATGGCGGGCTCCTGGGCGGTGGTGGTGAGGTTTTTCATGACGTGTGAGAAGTGAGGGTGATTTGATGTTTCAAAGGTATAATGCTTTGTGCTTTGTATCCAAATTTTGGATACATAAAAAGCGAAAATAATTTGCAGTCGGAAACAAAAAGCCCCTGGTGGCAGTCACCAGGGGCTTTTCTTATTTCCAGCCAATAACCTTCATCCGTTCCGGTGGGCGCTTACGCTTGTGGCCCATGTAGCCATTGAAGCGCGGTTGCTCGAAGGCAATTACCGGTTCTTCCCTATTCCTAATGCAGACTTCCTGCACGTGTCGCTCCATGTATTGACAGTGACTTTCCTCAGCTGGAGTAGCCTGCCTGGCCTCGGCATCGATACCGAGCTTCGCAACTTCTTCGGCCATCTGGGCAGCAAGGCCAAGCCCGATGGTGCCAGCACCTACGATTATAATTTTCATAATCAGGCGGGGTGCTTTACAACAATGGGGTATTTACGCTGGTCGTCAATCCACTTTTGAGCATGCTCTTCGCTTTTAAATGGAAATGGGATGCCAGGTATACCAGCATTTTTCCACGTCACAATACTCACTGGTGGGGACCAGGGCCAATACTTGTAAGTAGAGTAACGGGCTACTTCGACATGGAACGTGCTGTCGGATACCTGAACAATACGGTATTCTTCCTCTTTCATAATGCAGTGAATGAAGCAAGTTAAAAGCTAGGAAACCAGTCGTGATGAGAGAGCCAGCCCCACCGGGCGCGGTAGCTGATGTGCTTGCCGGGCTTGGCCGAATAGTAGCCTTCGGTATCGGTATCGACCTTCACGATAACGCCGTCATCGCCCCGCACTACAATGGTGTAGTCATCTGCGGTGTAAACTGGGCTGAGCTTGCCCTTGCTGTCGGTAGTCCAGGACGTGTGCGCTGGCACGTACACCTGGTCGATAACTACGGCTTCGCGCACCACGGACTTACCACCGGTGCAATCAATCAGCATCGCGGCCAGAAAGGCCATCACGAAGTAGAAAGCAAGACGCTGTAAAATATTGTCTTCCATGCTAGAAAGGCAGTTTTAAGGTTTTTTGAAATTGATGCTTTCGCTTGGCCAGCTTGCTATCGCGCTTCTCCTGAATAGCCTCGCCGAAGCAGCGCTTCAGTAGCGCGAAGTCGGCCGCCTCGGCTTCCATGTTGCGGAACTCGGCCTGCCCACCGGCCCCGGTGAAGGTGTCCTTTTGCAGGAAGGTGAAGCGGGTATCCTTCCAAATAATGCGGTGGTGGTAGGCGTTGAGCGCCGAAATCCAGTAATCGCAGTTGCACTTGATATCGGTGCTCCACCAAAGCTTCGAGCCGGCGAGGAGCCCCTGGGCGCAGCCATTGACCCAGCCAGTGAGCTGGATGGGGTTCATGGCTTTGTACATCGTCGGGTTGGCGTTCGAGCTGAAGCCGAACAGAAACGCGCCCGCCTGCTTGGCAGCGTAGGCCGTTTCGTTCACGATAGCCAGGATGCGCGCCTCGTCCTTCACGCTCACCGGCTCGCCGGCGGGCAGGTAGAGCCGGCGGAAGTCGGTCAGGTCGTCGTCGAGCATCAGCAGGTTGCCGAAGTGCTTGTACATCCAGTTGCGCTTGGCCTGGAGCCCGAGCACCGAATCGGGGTGCAGCACCAGCTGCACGCCCGGGTGCGCCGCCCGGTACTCGGCCGCCTGGCTCTCCGGGATGCACACCACGGCCGAGGGCAGCAGGTCGAGCGTGGGAATACGCCCGGCCCGCTTGTGGCTAGGAATTACGACTTCAAGGTGCATCGCTCGCTGAAGGCCTTCGCCTCGATTACGTGGGTCTGGCCCACTTCCTGAGATTTGTAGCTCTGGCGCTTGTCGATGCCCAGCAATTCGCGCACGTTGTTGGCGTCTATCTCATTGCGGCACACAATGATAAAGGCGTCGTACTTCTCGCTGAACTCGGCCACGATGGGGTACTCGGGGGCCGCTTCCTTTCCTGCAGCGCCGGCCTCGGCTACTAGGGCATCCATCGCGGCCAGGCTCAAACCCACGTCCTCCATCACATCGGCGTAGTCGCCGCGCAGCAGCTCCTCTATCCACTCGCCCTCGCTGATGTTCGAGGCCAGGATGATTTTCTTGCGCACATCGGCCGGCAGCTCGCGGTCGGGCACCAGCACGTTCACCTCGTAGGCCGGGCCGTACATGCCCAGCAGCAGGTTGTGGCGCTTGTTGAAGGTCAGCAGCACGTCGGCCGTGTCGAGCGTGGCCGCCTCAAATACGCCCAGCTCACGCAGCTTGGCTTCGAGGCGGCGGCGCTTTTCCTGGGTAATCTTGCCGAACGGGTTGTTTTCGAGCGGCGTGAGCTGGTCGAGCCGGCGCTTGGCCGGCAGCCAGGTTATAGTTTGCTCCACGTGATGTTGGTTTTAACGAGGCGCCGGCGCTGCCGCTCGTTTTTGCGCTGCTCGTGGTGGTAGTATTTCAGCCAGCGGCGCGGGGCCACAGCCGAGTGAATGGAAGGGGTGCAGCTGCCGAGTGCCAGGCTCAGCACGACCAGGGCGAGGGCTAGCCGTTTCATGCTTGGGGCTGGGCTAGCTGCATCTCCACCTGCTGCAATTCCACCTCAAGCTTGGCCGCCTTCTGGGCGTACTCGCTGCGCTTCTCCTCCGATTTGGACTCCTCGGCCTTTTTCTTCGCCTTCGAAATATTCGAGCGCAGGTTACCGCGCTGCTTCACCAGTTCGCCCCGGTCGATAGCGGGGGCAGCAGCTGCTTCGCCAGCAGCGGGCTGCTCAGCCGGGGCCGGCTGCCCGGGGGCCGGGGCGGGCTGTTCGCCGGCCAGCACGTTGCGGCGCTTTTGGGCCAGGGCGTTGTACTGGTGTTCCAGGCTCAGGATTTCGCCTACTACCCGGGGGCCATCGGCCGGGTCGAGCGTAGCCAGGCTGTTGCTGAGCTGGCAGCGCTGGTTGTAGACCTTGGCCATGAGCTGCGTGAGGTCATCGACCACCAGGCGCGAGGCCTCCGGCACGTGCTCCGGCTCCGGTTGGGCAGGGAAGTCCTGGCTCGTGAGCACATCGGCCACCTGCTGCACCGGCGTGGGCGCGGCACCCTGCACGGCCTGGGCGAAGTGGTTGAGCACTTCGTTCACATCTTCCATGCGGCCGCCGCAGCCCACCTTCACCAGCTCGTAATGCAGCTTCTCGCGGTTGGCCGCCGATTCCTTTTTGAGTAGGTTGTTGACCAGGCCCCGGTTGCCACTGTGTTCCTGCAGCAGCAGGACGCCGGTGCGGTAGTCGGCCGCCTCGCCGGTTTCGAGCCAGCTAAATACCTTTTCTAGTGGGTGTTCCATTTTCGGACAGCGTTGATTTCAGGTTCGTTGAAATCAAAGGTGGCCGAATCGGCAAGCCGCTAGTAGGACGGAATTACAGTAGTTCGCGGAAGGTTTGCACCACCTCCAAATGGTCGCTGGTGGCTAGCCACGCGTAGGGGTCGAGGTCGCGATTAATGGCTTTCAGCTTATCCTCCCCTTCCTCCAGCCACTCGTCGAGCAGAAAGCGCACAGTCAGCATCAGCGCCCGGGCGCCCGCTGGGTGCTCTAGCAGCGCGTCCAATAACTTCGCCACCTTATTTAGTTGCTTGGGAGGCAGCAAGTCCTCCAGCACCTCCAGCAGCCCCGAATCAATAGTAGTGCCTTTGGCCAGGTACCCGGCCAGCGGCTGAAGCCTGGAAAGGAAGATGTTAGCCGGAACAGGCATGCGCAGCGCCAGGGAAAAGCCGAGGAAGTCGCTGCGAATAGTACGGGCACAGAAGCACCCGAAGTATCACGGGACTTGCACCCGCACGCTCCCCCGGCCGATTCCAAAGGGCTCGGCCAGGGGTGCTTCTATTGTAGTCCGTACTATTCGCGGGCCAAAGGTAGCCACAAAAAAGCCCCACCCTGGTGAGGGTGGGGCTTTTTAACCCAGGTGCTCAGCCGAGCTAGTTGCTGGCGCGCCGGCGGCCAGCGGCCGGAGCCTCGCCTTCAGCGGCGGCCGGCTCGCTGGCCGGGGCCAGCTGAGCCGGGGCGGCCACTGCCGACGTTGGCTCGGGAGTGAGACGCTCGAGCACGTGGGTTTTGCCGTACAGCTTATCAGCCAGGGCGTCGTCGATGTCCTCGACCCGGATGGTGTCCCCCTTGAAGAACACCGCTTTGGTATCGCCTACCAATTTGTATTTTGTGAGTGCCATGAGCTAAATAGTAGCAGTTTACAGATTAGGACTAAGCCGGGCGCCTACTTCACCAGCAGCGGCAGGGCGGCCGTGTAGTAGTAGGGCACGTGGGTGAAGCCCTCGCCCGAAAATTTGAAGTCGCTGCCGTTTTTATCGGTGCCCTTCTTGCCCGACTTGTAGTCGTAGTCAAACTTGACACCCCGGAACTTATCGCCACACAGGCGCAGGTTGCCGTTGCTGTCGCGGCCGGCCACCACGAAATCGCCGTTGAGCGCCGACTGAATCACGGCATCGGTGGCGGCCTCGCCGCGAGGAATGTACACGTTCAACTCGTGGCCTACGCTCTGGGTACCTACCTCACCACTCGACTTATGATTAATCTCGCCGGTGTCGGTGGCAAAATCCCACGGCACGAAGCCGCAGCCGGGTTTGGGCACGATGGCCGTACTGATTGTCACCTTATCGGTGTCCACGTCGGGAAAGGTGAGAATGTCGCGCCGACGAATCACGTGCAGGTCGGTCAGGCCGCCGGGGTTCGGGCACTCGTCACGCACAATGGCCTCAATGGGCACAATCACGCAGGCCAGGGTCGAGCCAGTGCCGATGCCGGTGAGGCTGGCCAGCACGAGCGGGCCGTGCTCGGGCGAGATAGCATGGGCCACGGCCACCGCCTCGTGGGGAAATACGAGCGCGGCCACCAGCAGCAACAGGCTCAAAAGGGCGCCGCAGCGCAATACGTTTTTCATGAGTAACAAGCAGTTAGAAGAAAAGACTCTGGGGCAGGCGTGAGAAGCGGGGGAGTGAACTGCCAGCCAAGGCCCCGGCCGCCAGGCGGCGGCCGGGGCTAGCCAGCTTAGATGACCGGGGCAGGCTCGGCCGCTTCGGCGGCGATAAGCGACCGGCCGGCTTCGAGGGCTGCCTCGTTCACCCACACGTACTCGGCGATGGCGAAATCCGGCGCGGCCTCGAAGTCGGCCATGATGTCCACGTTGCGGCGATGCTTCTCAATTACGAACGAGTTGGGGCCACCACCCAGCGGGCCGGTCATCCACACGATGTTGTTGCGCAGCGTCGTGATGATGCCGCCGGTGTCGGCCAGGCCGGGCTCGGGCACAATCGTGATGTTGGTGCCGTCGAGCGTGGTGTGCGTGAAGCCCTGGTAGTCCTGCTTCGTGCCGTAGGTGGCGCGGTAGTCGCGGTTGTAGAACTTGGCTACGGTGGGCTCCACCAGCATCACCAAGTCCTTGTTGATGAGGTGCGAGGGCACCAGGTCGGCAATGCCTTCGAGCTGGTCGATGGCGTTGCTCTGCGTGATGGGCGCGCCGGCATAAATCTGCTTGGCGGCCAGCACACCCGACTGGCTCATCAGCGGCAACAGGCCGTTGAAGACGCGGGCAGCCTGCTTCTTATCAGCGTTGTAGACACCTTTGAACACGGCCTCCAGGTGCATCTCCTCCTTGGCGCGCTCGGCCAGCTTGTCGATGATGTACTGCTGGAAGGGCACGTCGTAGACGTTGCCGCGGGTGCTCTTGGCAATGCGGCCCAGGTAGCCCTTCCACATCGCGTTGATGGTGGTGGGCGTCAGGGTATAGTCGATTTTGCAGGCGCGCACCTGGCCGATGCGGTTCTTGAAACCTACCGTGCCCTTCGGGTCGAAGGTATCCTTGCCACCGGGCTGGAGCACCGACGAGACGAACATCTGGGTTAGCGCCAGCTGGTCGGTCACGTCAGGATACAGCTCCATGTAGGCCAGAAACGACTGGTCCGTGATGAGGATGGTGGTGAGCAGCTGCCCCGCTTCACGCAGGGTATAGCTGGCAATTTTGGCACTGAGGCCCGAGAAGTCGATTGCTTTGTCTGCCATTGCTAGGGTGCCGGCTAGTTATGCCGGAAACGTTTAGCTAAAAGTTAATAAATGAGTGAGTTGCGGCCTACTTTTCGCCCACGCGCTTTTTGGCGCTGGCAATGGCCGAGGCGGAGAGTTTCTCCCAGGGCTCGGTCGCCTCCGCGCCACCGTCGAGCGTGTTGCTGTCGTCCTCCTGGCGGCCGTCAATCGAAGCCTGGTTTTTCTTCCACTCTTCGAGGGTGGCCACCTTCTCACTGGCGGTTTTCAACTCGCCGGCTACTTTGGTTTTCTCCTCCTCAGCGGTTTTGAGGGCGGCGGCGGCCTGCTCGGCCTTGAGGTCGGCAGCGGCCTTCTGCTCGGTGAGCTGGGCGATTTTATCGTCAGCGGCTTGTAGGTGGGCCTCGGTTACGGCCTCCTTATCAGAACCTAGGCCTAAGAAGCCTAGGATGTTGGCGAACTTGTTTGCCATGCGGAATTGAAGTTTTGGGTAAAGGATGAAGCAGAATTTCCGCCCCGGCCCGACTGGGCGAGCGAGGCGGCTTTGTTGACGGCATCTTGCAGCGAGCCGATGGCATCGACCAGGCCGTATTTCTTGGCGTCCGAGCCCTTGTAGACCTTGCCGGTGAACACGTCCTCTTTGGTCGAGAGCTTCTCGCCCCGGCCCTTGGTCACGGCGGCGATGAAGGTTTCGCCAATCTGGTCGAGGTCGGCCTGCACCGAAGCGCGCACCGAGGCGTCCATTTCCTCGACCGGGTTCAGGCGGGCCTTGTCCACGGCGCGGCTGGAGCGCAGAATCTCGACCTTGACGCCCTGCTTTTCCAGGAAGGCCGACTGGTTGATGCTCATGCAGAGCACGCCCAGCGAGCCGGCATAGCCGGTCGAGGCCGAATTGATGAAGATGTGCGAGGCCTGGCTGGCAATCCAGTAGGCGGCGCTAGCCCCCAGCCCGTCGATGTAGGCCACCACGGGCTTGCCGCTCAGGGCCACAGCCTGGGCCAGCTCCTCGGTGCCATCGACCTGCCCACCGGGCGAGTCGATGTCGAGCACGATGGCGGCAATCTCAGGGTCGCGGTTGGCGGCCTGCACCTGGGCCACCAGGTCTTTGGTGCCGAGTGAGCAGTAGCCGCCGCGCTTCTGCACGGTGCCCTGAATCGGAATCACGGCCACTTTCGAGCCCGACGTGTTGGCCGAGCTGGCCCCGCCGCTGCGGCCGGCCAGCACCTGGGCAATGCCTGAGGCCAGGTTCAGGCCGTGGCCCTGGGGCGCCACCTGCACGCCGGCCAGCTCGCCGGCCTGGGTCACCCACATGGTGGGGTAGCCCTTGGCATCGACGTGCACGTAGGAGCGTGGTTTCGACTCGCTGGCGTCCAGCGCCGGCAAGCCCGCTTCGAGGCGGGCCAGGATAGCCGCCTTGGCTATCGAATAGTATTTGGCTTCCAGGGCCCAGCAGGAACCCGCGATGGCATCGTACATAAGCAAGTAGACCACCCGGCGGGGTGGTCTACAATGATTGCCTTTTTCCCAGGCCAGGCGTAGGACGGATGTAGACCTACGGCCGGAAGCCTGGCGGCATATCCCAGCACAGGTAAAGTAGGAGGCCGGCCACCAGGGCAAAGACCACCAGGCGCGCAAGCGGGGGCCGTTGCATTAGTTGAGGTCGCCGGTGAGGCCGGCCAGCTGGATGTACTGCTTGATGAACTCGTCCACTACGACCGGCTGCTGGCGCATCATGCGGCAGAACCAGAGGTTTTGCGGCAACGCCTGCACGGCTTCGTCGGCCGCCAGTTCAGCCACGGCCGCCGACCACTCGGCATCGGGCATCAGCGAGCCGTCGGCCAGGTAGCGCGAGGCCAGGATGCGGCCCGTCTCGCTCTCGACCAGGCGCAGGGGGCTGGCCAGCAGGGCCGGGGGGGTGTAGCGGCGAAACACGCCGCCGCTCAACTCGGGGCCATACGAGCCATCGGCCAGGGGCTGGTAGGGAATTACCTCGACCTCCAGCACGCAGGGGTGGGTGGTGTCGTCGGGCAGGGTCAGCAGGCGGCGCCGGGCGCGGCGCTTCACTAGGGTGCCGCCTATCACCAGGTCGGGCAAGTCTACTAGGAGCGGTTCGTGGTCGTAGGAAAGCAGCATACAGAGAAAGGGTTAGGCAATTTGGGGGAAACGGGCGCGCAGGTAGCGCTCGGTGCGCAGGTACTCGTCGGGGCGCAGGCGGCGCGGGTAAACGTAGCAGGCCAGGATGGTGCCGGGCCAGGTGTAGGCGCCGGCCTGCTCGCCGCCCAGGAAAAAGGTACTGCCCCACACCCGGGGCTGGTGCACGTCGTAGTGGGCCAGCGGCTGGGGCTGGCCCCCCACCCGAAAGGCAAACCCGCCGGCGCTGGCCCCAACCGCAATCAGCTCGGCACCAATCAGCACCGTGCGGCCCCCGTCGAGCACGGTCTTATCCTGCACGCCGGAAAAGCCGTTGGTGTAGGTGTTGGCGGCCAGCCCGGCGTTGGGGCTGTAGCTGCGGCCGACGTAGGCCACGTCAGTCTTGGTGGTGCCATCCTGCGAGAGAATGGCGCACAGCATCCGGAGGTCTTCCGTGGAGGGCGGCTTGCTGGCCACCAGCAACACCGTGGCCTCGGTGGCCGAGACCAGGCCCGGCAAGCTGTAGGTGCGTACTTGGTTCGTGGCGGCGGTTTCCACGCCCAGCAGGAAGCCAGGCGTGGGGCCGGGCAGCGGCGCGCTGCCGCGGCGGTAGGCACTGGCGGCACTCATGCGCTCACGCCTCCTTTCAGAAACCACGTGTTCACGTCCTCCTTGTGCAGGCTCACCTCGTCGCCGGCCGCCACGTAGTAGTCCGCGCCCGCCGGCACGCGCACCGTCACGCCGGCCGCCGCGCCCAGGTGCACGCTGCCGGCCCCCATGCGCCGAATAAACACGATAGTGCCAATGGCAAACGGCACGTCGGCCTGGGCGGGCACCTGCACCTCCACCCCCACGCCCGCCGCGCTGCTCACCGGCAGCACCCGGCCCGCGTCGGCCAGGGCCAGGGTGTAGTTGCCACCCGCTGCGGGCCGCAGCTCCAGCGTCGTGCGCACGGCCTCGAGCTGGGCCGTCGTCACGTCGCCGGTGGCGGCGCTAGCCCCGGCGCCGGTGCGCAACACGACGGTGTAGTCCACCCCGCTGGTAGCGACCTTGGTGCTGCGGCCCTCCGCCGTCGCGCTCAGCACGACCGTGGTGCCGGCCGTGAGCGTGAGTGTATTCGCCTTGTCCACCAAAAAGCCCCCGACGAAATGCAGCGTGCCAGCGGTCAAAGCGTGGATAGCCAAGGTGGTGCCCGCCACGCCTTTAGCGTACCAGGCGGGCGGTAGGCTGACGTAGAAGTCGGTGGTGGGCTCGGCGTAGGGGTTGAGGCGGGTCAGCGTTTTGGCGGCCAGCTGGGCTGGGTTGCCGGCCGTGTGCTGGCTCGTGATGTTCGTGCTCCAGAGCCAGTCGAGCGGCAGGTCGTCCACGCCGGCCTTGGTGGCCAGCACGGTGACTAGCTCGTTGACGGCGGCCACGAGGTCGGTTTTGGCCGTGGTGCCGAGGCTGGCCAACACCCCGATGGCGGCCGTATTGGCCGCCACCACGGCCGGGTCCGGCCCGAAGACGCGCCAATCAGTCGGGTCGAACGCCCCCACCCCGGAGGTATCTTCGCCCGCGTAGTAGCTCAGGCCCCGGTACGTAACTAAATCGTACTGGTTATAGTCGCTGCCGGGCTTGTAGGGCCCTGTGTTGCGGCCCCCAGACGGGGGCGAGGCGGGGGGCACGGCCGTACCCGCCACCACATCGACCTGTACCAGCGCCCGCACCCGGCCCGGGTAGGGGCCACTCTCCAGCGTGCCGTAGGCCTCGAAGGTGGTGGCCGTGGCCGCCTGCACGTACACCACCTGGTCGGGGTCGCCGGTGCCGTTCCAGTCGCCGGCGATATCGTAGCGCAGGCCCGGCACGAGGTCGGGGGCCGTGGCCAGCAGGTTTTGCACGAAGGCCAGCGTGTGGGCCTGGCTCAGGCTTACCTTGTCGGAGGCCACTAGCAGGGCCGACTCGACCAGATTGTGCAGAAACGCCCGCACCACGGGCGGGGTAATTAGCTCAGTCGTGTTGTTGGGAAACCGCCCGTCGATTTCGGCGTGCAGGTCCAGGCGCGTGAGTTGTGCCATTTTAGTTGAAGCCGAAGTTGAAGCCGGTGGAGAAGGCGCGGCGCACCGGGGGCATGCCGGCGGGCTGCACCAGGGTGAAGGGCGCCGGGCGGCGCGTGAGGCCGGCAAAGGCCAGCGGGTAGCCGTTGCGGTCGGTGGGCTTCTTGCCCGTTTCGAGCCCCGCCGTGAGGCGCAGCGGGTGGGTGGGCGTGCCCACGAGCTTGGTCAGGCCGTTGCCATCGGCATAGGCCACCACGAAGTAGCGCACGGCCCGCAGGCGGGCAATGGCCTCTTGCAGGTCGGGCGCGTCGCGCAGCACCAGCAGCTGAAGGCTGGGCTTGTAGAGCACGCCCTGGGCGTCGTCGCCCTCGGGCTCGTCGAAGCCGGCCGAGTCGGGCTGAAACCAGATGTCGGCGTAGTTGGCCGGGTCGCGCAGCTGCACCGGCAGCAGCAGGTTGCTGCCGGGCTCGACGGGCAGGGGCAGCACGTTGCTGGCCGGCCACACGCGCAGGGCGCGCACCCCACCCACGTTGGGGCACTCGTTGGGCGGCAGCGGCAAGAGGGGCAGCAGCATGGCGCCTAGCGGATGGTAAGCGTGATGGTGGTTGCCGGCAGCAGCTTACCCATGAGCGCCTCGAAGGCCTCGCGCGACTGGTAGATTTTCGTGTTGCTGGGCAGCTTGGCAAAGCCCACCAGCACGCAGCCCCGGGTATCCTTCGGGCCGTTGCCCGGGTGCAGCAGCACGCCCTCGAAGCCGGGCACGCGGTGCAGGCGCGGGGTGAGCATGCGGAAGGTGGGGCTGCGCTCGATGGTGACGGGGTAGGTACCGGCCGGGATGGCCGTTTCGCCGGCCACCTTGGCGCCGGGGCGCACCACGTCCTCCAGGGTGTAGCAGAAAAACGTGCCGTTGATAAATAGCTCGCCCAGGGTGCAGCCGTTGGCCGAGGGATGGCGTTTTAAGAGTAGCTCAAGGTTCATGGGGGCCAAGAAGCACTTTTACCCTGCCGGGTAATAGGCCCCTAGCTGCCCGCCCCAAACCTGGCAATTGCCAGCCCGCCCCGGCCGGCCGGCTGGCAACTCCCGGGCTTGCCAGCCGGCCCCTCCCCTACCAGCTGGGCCGAAACTGGCAAAAGCTGGGCCGGAACTGGCAAATTTATTTTTTCATTCTATATAGCCCTTTCGGGCTGGTTTCCGTACTACGTAGCCGCTTTTTAAAACAGGCGCACCAGCTCGGCCGTGGCCGGCTTGCTCAGGGGCAGCGTGGCCGAGAGCTTGCGCACCAGGTAGGGCACGCCGGCCAGGCGCAGCGGCTGGGTCAGGTCGAGCCGGGCCAGGTCGAGGGGCGTGAGCAGCAAGGGCTGCTTGTAGCTGCTGGCGCGCAGCTTCACCGGCAGCCAGTCCCTGAGCCACTGCGCATAGGTGCCGGCCGGGCCATAGAGGCGCACCGAGTAGGCCCCGCTGGCACTTTGGTGCGAAAGCTGCGGGTAGAGGCTCACCCCGTCGCTGGCCGGCTGCAAGCCGTTGTAGAACAAGAGGCGCAGCGCGGCGCTGCGGGTGCCGTTGGGTTGGCTAGCTGCGTAGGGCTCCTGCGAGAGCGCCGGCACCAGTGCCGTCACGCCGGGGTCGTCCGCCAGGCGGGTCAGTAGCTCCACGGTGTAACTCGTGGCCTGGGCCTGCTCCTGGCCGCCCCCGGCCACCGGCACCGGGGGCAGGTTTACCACTAGCGGGGCCCAGGTCAGGTTCACGCTCACGGCATCGCGGTAGCTCAGCGTGCAGGCGTACCAGGTGTCGAGCTGCGTCACGAGCCGCGCCTGCCCGGGCTGCGGGTTCTCGGTCAGGATAACGGCCGTAGCCGGCAGGTCGGCCACGGTGGCCACCGCCGGCAGCACCAGGCTCGCGGCCGGCTGCAAGCTGAGCAAGTCCTTGGTCAGCGCATCGCTCGAATCGACGGCCGTGGTCAGCGTCAGGCCGGCCGGCGCATCCACGCTTACCTCGGGCGGGCCGGCCAGCCGCGCGCTCAGGTCCACGTAGGCGGCGCTCGCGGCCACGCGCTCGACCAGGTAGGCCGTGCGCACGCGCCGGGTAGCTTGCTCCACGTACACCACGATACCGAAGTCCTGGCGCAGCGCGGCCAGCAGCTGGGCCACCGTTAGCTCGGGCACCACGTCGGCCAAGCTGAAGCGCAGGGTTTCGGCGTCGCCGCGGTCTACGAGCACGGCGTTGCTCACCAGCACCAGCTCGCCCAGCTCGCCGGGCAGCAGCTGGCCCAGGTCCACCCCGAGGCCGCTCTCCTCACAAATGGCTTGCAGCACGTAGCGCAGCTTGGGAAAGGGGCAGTACGCCGGCAAGAGGCGAAATTCCTGCACTACGACGCCGCCCGGCACCGTGAAGTTGATGTAATACGTGAAGCTGCCCCCGCCCGGCATACCCAGCACCGGCCCGCCGCGCACCAGCCAGGTGTTCACCGCCTGGCTGGGATAGTCCAGCGGGTCGATGTTCTTGGGGTCGAAGCCCGGCAGGCTCTTCACGAAGTCGCTCGGCTCCTCGTTGCGCAGCGGGGCAAACACGTAGCCGTAGTCGGCGGGGCTGGCCACTACCTCGTTGGCGTGCCGCACCAGGCCCGGGTACTGTACCCCGAGCCCGGGCAACGCCACCCAGCGCGGCACCTCGCGCAAGCCCCCGTAGGCAAAGGAAGAAAGCGGGCGCTCGCTCAGGTTCGCGCCCGAGAGGCCCGCCTGCACGCTCACGCTGTACTTGCTGGGGCTAGCCGACTTCACGCGCTGCGAGCCGGTGAGCAGGGGCAGCCCGTCCAGGGCCAGCTCGGCCGGCAGCTGCGCGCCGGGCTGGCTAGCCCCATCGGGCCGCTCGGGAAAGCCGTAGAGCGGGCCGTTGGGGGCGGCCGGAATGCCGAACGAGTACGAGAAGGCTCCTTTAATAGTATCCTCGTCGAAGAGCGGCGAGTTTAGCTCCAGCTGCACGCTGGTACCGGCCGCCAGGTGCACCGGCTTGCCGGCGCTAGTAAACTCCAGGGGCATACGCAGTGGGGGAATAAGCGTAATCGCATTCGAGTAGCAGCCCGCGCAGGCCGGGCTCATCGGAGTAAGGGGCCAGCGTGCGCTTGCCCCAGTCGAGCGGGCGCAGCTGCTCGGCCTGGGCCAGCCACACCTCGCGGCTCAGCACCAGGTCTTGCAGCCAGGCCAGCTCCTCGGGCTCCAGCCAGCCGGTGGCCAGCTTGAGCTTGCGGCTGGCCGAGAGGTCGCTCACCTGCCGGTCGGCGGCCGGCACCGGCGCGCCCGGGCGCGCCGGGCGCTCGGCCTGCTGGGTGCTGGCTTCGAGCGTGACGTCGAGCCGGCCCTCGCAGCGTAGCGTGTCGGTGGTGCCGAGCGAGTTGGTAAAGAGCAGGTAGCGCGTGCGCGGCGTTTCTTCCACGAACGTGTACCAGGCGGGCTGCGAGAGGGCGAGCCCGCCGGCCGCCTCCACCTGCACCATTACCCGCTGGTAGTCGGCGTGGGCCGGGGCGAGCGGAATGGCCAGCAGCTGGCGCAGCCAGCCCCGGGCCGGGGCAGCCGGCAAATCCTCGTATTCCACGAGCGCCGCGGTGCCGGGACCGTTGTCGTAGGTGCGGGCCACGCGCAGGACCGGCACGTCCACGGTGCTCAGCCAGAACAGCCACTCCGGCTGGACCAGGGTGACGGCCTTCACCGCTTCAGCGGCGTAGGTGCCGGGGCCGGCCGGCTGCCAGCTCAGGCAGGGCGGCAGGGCAAAGCGCAACTCGCGCAGGCGGAAGTAGTTCGTATCCTGCCACTCGGCCGGCAAGCCGCCGCGCAGGGCCGTGCGCAGCGGCCCCTGGGCGCGGGTGGCCGCGCCGGTCGCGTCGTAGGTGGCCGTGCGCACGAAGTAGTTCACCAAGTTTGTGGTGCAACGCTGGCTAACCAGCGGGCCGGCTACCGGGGGCACGAAGGGGCTGAGCAGCGGCAGCAGCAGCGTATCGAGGCGAAAGTTCACGTGACCAGCAGCGTCGGCCAGCTGGCGCAGGGTCAGCACTAGGGCGAAGTCGTCGGCCCCGTGGCTCGACTCAGCATACAGCTCCAGTTCTACCCGGGCGCCGGCGGGCGCGGTAGCCACCTGGAACCAGAGCGGTTGCTGCACGAAGTCGATGCCCTGGGACGCGCCGGCCGGCACGGTGGGCGCCACCACCACCGGGCCGGCCGGCGCGGTTACCTCCACGTCGAGGCTGGCCGTGCAGCCGGCTAGCCCATCGTCGCGCACCTGTAGCTTGTGCGAGCCCGGCAGCACGCCGGTGAATACAGGGCTGGTTTGCTCCACCCCACCATCGAGCGCGTAGTAGGCCTGGCCGTTGGAGAGGCCGGAGTACTGCGCCGTGAGCGTGGTGCGGCTGCCCACCGCTTTCTGCTGCACTGTTAGGGTGCCCAGGTCGCAACTCAGTGCCACCTGATAACCGCAGTAGTTGACGCTGTTAACCTCCGTTTCTATGCGCACATCAGTACCCCCGGCGTAGAAGTACTTGGTAGCCGTGTAGTTTACGTCGCAGTCAAACCAGAGAAAAGCGCCTACGACCAGGTGCGCATCGGGCGGCGGGGGGTCGAGCACGGCTAGGTTGCGCGAGCCGGTCCACTGCTCAATCTGCTTGGTGTCGGTATTAAAGGCCGTGCCGGTGCCGCTGGCCGTACTGCCGCCGCCCCCGTTACCAACTGTTTTCCACGTGGTATTTACCTCAATGTACATCGTGCTTAGTGCCAGCGGGTGGCGTCGTAGGTGAGCGGGGCCGGGTAGTCCGAGAGGCTGAACTCGAAGCGCCAGCCGATTTCACCGGCCACCGTGAGCGTGGCCACCGCCTCGAGCACGGTGCCGTCGAGCGAGAAGGCCACGAACTGGCGGGCCTTGTAATCCCTGCGCATCCGGCTCAGCACCTCCAGGGCAATGGCCTCGGTGCTGGCCCACTTGGCATCCTGGTCGGCGTAGTCGCTGGCGCTGGCCGAGTCGAGCACGATGAGGGCCGCGTGGCGCTGGCCCAGCGGGGCGGTGCCGTCCTTGTCGGCCAGGGCCAGCGAGGGCGTTTCCAGCCAGAGCAGCGGGTAAGTCAATTCCCGGCGCGAGCCGGCGATGATGCGGCCGCTGGGGCCGTGCACGAAGTCGCGCAGGGCCAGGTTATCGGTGGCCAGCCGGCGGAAGTAAGCCAGGAAGGCGGCGAGCGTGTTGTCCATGCGGTAAAGGAACGCGCCGCCCCTGCCCGCTTTTAGGCCGAAAGTGCGAAGTCGCTCAGCAGGTCTTCGCGGCCCTCGCCGTAGAGCATACGCTGCTGCCCGTTCTCGCGCAGCACCTTATCCTTATAGTCGCGGTAGAGTTTGCGCAGCATTTCCAGGTCGGCCTCGCTGGGGTCGATGTCGTAGTATTTACAGAAGGCCCGCAGGGCAGCCCGCTCGTTCTGGCTGGCCACCACGTGGCCCATCACGAACGATATCATTTTTTCCTGGAATAGCTTATCCAGCGTTTCCCCGATTTGCTTGGCGGCCTCGGGCGTAATAGTGTAGTGCTTGAGGGCCGTAGGCAAGGTAAGTTCGTAGACGGGGCCTTCGGGCTTCTGCTCCCGGTGCAGCTGCCGGAACGGATGCTTTTCCACCTTCATGCGCACCAGGCGCCCTAAAAACGTATTCTGGTGCAGCGGGTGCGGCTGCTGCATCCCAAACCATAGTAACAAGTATTGCCGCACGTGCGGACGCACCGGAATAGCGAAAGTAGGCTGTTTGCTCACAAAGAAGGGGTAAGATTTCCTCATCAAAGGTTCAGCTAAGCAACGTTAGAAATTAGGACGAAAGTGCGGCCTTGACCTTGCCCACCGTATTTGTCGAGCACCCGGCCAGCCCAGCAATTTCGCGCACAGTCAGTGCGCTCTCCAAATATTTAACCACTTTCGGGTATTTGGCTAACAGCTTCTTTGAATCTTGCACTGTGCCGGTGGGCCGGCCCTTCTGCTTGCCCTCGGCAAAGGCCTTCTCCTGGCCACTCTTGATGCGGTGGCCCAGGCGCTCGGTTTCCATCTCGTCCACTTCCATCAGCACCGTCATCACCAGGCGGGCAATGGGGTTGGGCTTGCCGTCGGGCAGCAAGGAGCCTAGCTGAATGTTGAGGGCAAACACCGACACCTTCAGGTCGGCCAGCTCCTCGACCACCTGGCGCACCTCGCGGGCGCGGCGGCCCAGCCGGCTTAACTCGGTCACGAGCACCATGCGCACCTGGCCACTGCGGGCCAGGGCCAGCAGCTCGTCGAGGTCGGGGCGTTTGGCCCGGCTGCGGCGCGAGCCCGAGAGCTTCTCGGCAATCGTGGTTACCACCTGGTAGCCGGCGCGCTCGGCGTGGCGCTGCAAGTCGCGCAGCTGCCGGCCGAAGTCCTGGGCCTCGGAGCTGACGCGGGCGAAGAGCACGACGGGAACGGGGGCGTCTTGTGTCATAATAAGCAGGTGGTTTTCGGGCGACAGTTTTGAGAAAAGAAAAACGGCCCGGACGGGGCCGTTTTCGGGATGTTTTTGCGGAATACTTTTTTTGAGACAAAATCAGCCGAAAGAGCCGTATCGCCGAATGACAGCGGCCCATACCGATAAAACCAAAGTGTAGTGTGACTCCTCGAACTCCTCTTTCGTGAGCTGGTCGGCTTGGCGGGCCAACATCAGGTGGCCGGCGTCGCGAGCATGCTGGGTCGTGAAGCACTCCAGCGCCTGCAGCATCTCCACGTGACCAGGCATCATCATGGTCAAACGTAGGTTTTTCCAATCCCACCCATCGGCAGCTGTTAGCCAGGTGTCGAGGGTCAGCGCCGTGGCCGGCCCGGTCTGTCGGCCAAAACCGATGAGCGCAGTATCGTTGGCGGCGCGCACCAGGTACTGGCGGCCTCGGTCTTCAATGATTCTACAAAAGCGAAACATGGTCTAGGCTCATTAATAGTAAAAACTAATTATTTCTACCAGCCAAAGACGTCGCTAGTAACAGCGAGCGCCTCTTCGAGCCCCTGGCAGGTGTGTACTCTGGATTGGGCAGGCGCCCGAAACCCAATCAATGCCTCATTCAGCATGTGAACGGCATTTGCATCGGTGTCTTGGGCATCACGGGCCACTTTGAAGTATTCGCCCAGGTCTAGCTCGTTACCGAAGAACCAATGGAAGCCGGGGCCGGTGATGTAGTACACATCTGCGGCTCGGACTATCTGAGTGATAATCGAAACCGGGTTGCTAGGATTTCTTAGTACCATGTGCTGACCGGGGGCTAGTTCTGTGAGCAGTTGCGGGCCGGTTTTTCCAGTTGAATTAGGCATAATTAAAAGGCAGGGTAAAATCAATGAATCGTTCGAGGCGCAGGCTAGCCTGCTGAATTTCGCCCCACGCCAGGCCGGCCGCCGGCGCGCTGGGTAGGATGAGCATGAGCCCGGCTACCTCGTCGTAGCGCAGGGTGTACTTGCGCGGCTTCTTTGGCAGCGGGCCCACGTGGTGCTGTTCCTGGCGGGCCCGGGCTACTAGCCGGCTACGCACCCGGGTGAGCGGGCCGAAGCTGAGCACCATGGCCACCGTCGGCCGGCCCTCCAGCTGCTGGCACAGCACCCACTCGATAGCGTAGGCCAGCTGCTCGGCTTCGCCCCACCGCACCTCGATACACTGGTCGAGCTGCGGGAGTCTCATGCCACCAGTTTTTCGCCGCAGTGCGGGCAGTAAGAATGCACAAATGGCACCCGGTACACCTTTGAGTTACCGAGTAAACCATCCTTTTTTACAGGGTGCCCTCGCATCTCATACTCATCGTACCCAACGGCTATTAGCTTATTCTCAGTCTTTAAGGCACTCTGGTTTACTAGTGACACGAGGGTACCTAATTTGACCTTATCGCCGTGTTTCTGCTTGAGGAAAATGGCAGCGGCGTCTTTATTCTTCTGGTTGCATGTGCACATGGCTAATTGATTTAGGGGTTTGTGGTACTGGCTGGTGCAAGCCAGCCCATTCAAGAATTTTATAGTCGCGGCCGCTGGTGCGCTCGCAGAGGCGGTAGTAGCTCATTTGGTAGCCTAGCCGATTGCGCAGCACTAGTAGATATTCGAGGCCGGTGGCGTCATTCGTCCAGGAGTAGAAGGAGCATTTGCGCTTTTTGCCATCGGCAGCCGGCGTGCCGGGGGCGCGCTCGTTGAACTCGACGTAGAGCCAGTACCGCGCTGTTTGGCTGAGCTTGCTGGGCTCGGCTCGCCGGGGCGGCAGGGGCTTAGTCGGCGGGGTCTTGGTCAGGAAATCGTTGAAATCCTTGTAGCCGCGGTACAGCTCGTTGTAGGCCTTCACCCGCGACGGCGTGAGCGATTGGCGCAGCAGCCACAGGGCGCGCTCGCCGGCCAGATCGTTATCGCCGAACCAGTGCACGAGCCGGGCTTCCATGAGCGTAGGCAGGGCCTCGGTGAGCATGCCCACCGAATTGAGGATAAGTACTGTTTCCTCGAAATAGGTCTGATTATAGTAGGTCAGGGCGCTGAGGTAATCCATAAAGCCTTCAAACACGCGCACTTCGTCGCGCTTCTGGCCCAGCAGCCAGGTGAGGCCCTTGCCGCCGATGGTGCCCTGGAACCCTTTGCTGCGCACCTCCCAGCCGGCCGACGTTTTCCAGCCTAGCCCGAAGTAGGGCTGCTGGCGGGGCTTGCCGGCGATGTGGTAGAAAATCTGCTGCAAGTGGGCCTGCGTGCGGTTGCTGCGCTGCACCAGGGGCCAGTTGATGCCCCGGCTAGTCAGGTACTCGACAAGCCGCTTCATGGCCAGGGGCTCCAGGCGCACGTCGGTGAAGGTGACCTTGCCGGTTACGAACGTCTCGCCGGTTGGCGCGGCCGGCAGCGCCAGCTCAGCCGGGGTAGCCAGGTCGGCGGCCCAGGCCCGGAGCACCAGGCGCGCGCGGCCGGTATCGAAGCCGGTGAGGCGCATAATTAGCTCCAGCACATCGCCGCCGTCGGCTTTCTTGCCGGGTTTGGGCGTGCCGCCGAAGTCGCTCCAGACGTTTTTGGGCTCGCACACTACGAACGAAGGCGTTCTCTCGTCGGGCCGGAAAGGCGAGGTGTAGTAGTAATTGCCACCAGCTGCTGGCGGGCCGGCCGGCACGTGGCCGAGCTTGGCCATGATGCTGCGCAGGGGAATGCGCTTATCGGCCGCCTGGGCGGCTTTGGGGCTCAGGCCCGGCGCGTGAGAAGTGAGCTGCATGGGGGAGATTTTAAAAAATTTAGCAAAAGCGGCCCCTACCCACGCGCTGAGGGGCGGTGGTGCGGGTGCCTGCGGCCCGCTCAGCGCGGCCCGCCCCTTCTTTTTTTTTCAGCCAGCCTGACTTATCGACAAGTGGGGGGTGGATAAGTCGGTCGAAAAACAACCGTTCCTATCATTCATAATATTTATGAGGGGTCCCAAACTATAAAGCCAGGGAAAATGCCCGCATTGAGTTTTTTAAGAGGTTTTCCACATAGTCCCTTTCAAATTTTGGGCGGTGGCCAGCAGCCCAGCTAGGCCCTGAGCGGGGCTCTCAGCCGCCGGGGCGGGGGCGGGGGCATAACTGGGCGCGAGGGCCGCAGCAGCAGTGTTAGGGGCCGCGTCGAACACAAAAAGGGCGGGTTCCAGCAGCAGCTGAAGCCCGCCTTTTACTTGCACCTTGCCGCGCAGAAAGCCGTACTCGATTAGGGCCATAATGTGGCGGTAGCCCGTTTTCGGGTCGCGGTTGTTGCCGGCCTTGGCGATGGAGGTGCGCGTGGTGAAGATGGCCAGGTTGATGGCCGTACTAGCCTTTTTCCACTCGGCCATCATGATGCGCACGATTTCCTTGAGCGTGTGGGCCAGGTTGCCGCGCAGTTGGGGCAGCTTCACCGTTTTCTGGGGCGCTAGCGCGTCCACGAGGTGCGCCGGGGTGGGCGCGGGCTGGATGGGGCGCGGGTCGCGCAACAAACTCAGCAGCTTCGCCCACGTTTTGTCATAATTGAGGCGAAGCTTGGGAATGAAGGCTGGACGGTACATGATGTTTAGTACTTAAACAAGATTAATTATAAATGAAGAAGCCCAAATATGGGCAGCTGTTCCCCGGCCGGCCGCGAAGCCGGCTGAACGCGCCTGAACTCCCACCCAGGGCGCGCCCATCTACCCACGAGACAGGGAAGCCGGGAGGCGTCAGCGACGCTTCACCGGCTAGGTATTAGGAATTGAGCGGCGGCTGCCGAGTGGCCTGACGCAGCAGCAGGCCCAGCAGCCAGAACACGAGAATCATGAGCCACGGCCCCCAAAACAGGCACGTGGCTACTAGCCAGCTTGTGCCGACCAGCGCCACACCAGTGACCTTAAATGCTGGCAATACCAGTTGCAGCAGTACCAGGGAAACTAGCAGCTTAATAGACTTTTTCATTAGTAATACCCTGAATGCGAATGGTTAATACCTCTTTTGTACTTTCTAGGCCCTCGATAACGCGCTTGGTGTGAGCAGCCAGCTCAGAATCGTCCAGCAGTTCGTAGCAGGCCAGGCGGTTGCGGGTGAGCCGCAGGTTGTTTTCAATCTCCACCAAGTCGCGCTGGAGGCGGGGCAGATTCGTCACGACCTTTTTGGCGCGGCACACACCACGCAAGGGCCAGCGACGTAGTTGATTTGGCTGATGCCTGGCACCAGCGCCTCCCACAGCTCATTGGCGGCCTCGTTGCGCGCCCGCTCGTTGGCTTGGCCCTGCGCATCGATAACGAAGACTAGGCCAGTACCCGCTAGGTAGACCAGGTCCAGGTCCTGGCAGCCGAGCTTTTCCAGTATCTCCATCCGAGTAAACTTCTTGCCGGCAGCTGGCCGAATGGCCTCGCTGCGGCCGTCGGCCAGTAGGCGCGGCTGCATCTTCAGCGCCTCGATTTTAGTTTTTCTGGCTTGTTTATCCATAGACCTGCCGCTTACGCCGCGTTAGAAAACGGTTGAGTAGAAGTTGATTACGCCGCACTTCCATTAGTTCCGGATGCTGCCGGTATGCAGCAGCCAAGGCAGCCTTCTCCTCCGGCGGCAGGGTGCTGCGCGTGCCTACCAACATGGCGGCCACGTAGCGGTCGGAGAGGTCGCGGGTGCCGCAGCGGCCGGGCGGGGCACGGAAGTCGCTGAAGCCCGCGATGGCTTCGGCCTTGGTGGTTGCGTGGCTGCGGTAGCGGCGGATGCGCTCGCCGTTGACATAGATTTCCACGCGCCAGCAATCGTGAAAGCGCTGGCGGCCGCGGCTCCAGCCTTTGCTGCCCCGGTCACGGTAGGCGGTAACGGTAGTAATATGGCGGAAATTTGGCATGGCTATCGGTGTTGCGCCTGTACCAGGAGCCGGGCCGCCTCTACTTGCACTTTGGCTCCGTTAATAATTGCCTGAGCCGTATCGGCCATCGCCCGGGCCTGGGGCGCATAGCCAGGGTCATCCCGCACCTTGCGCATAGATTCCAGCAGCAGCTGATTCACGTCATGCAGCATTGTCGTGGGCCTAGTCACATCGGGGGTAGCACTCGGCAGGGCCACTCCAGTCAGGCGCTGCACTTGCCCCTCCCAGGCCACCAGCACGGCCGCCAACTGTTTGCATGGGATATGCCACTGGCCACCATCGTGCTCGATAACCGTATCGTGGGCACCTATCTCCCAGCCAATTAGTAGCTGTTCGGCGTTCTGGTAGTTAACGGTGTGGCCCATGAGGTCCTTTAGCCGGGTTTGAACACTATTCATCCTTTGCACCCTCCTTCCCGAACTTCTCCTCGTGCCAATCGATAAAGATTTTTAGCAAGCCGATAGCTAAACCCAGGCCCACCGGCTGCGAGTGGCCCATTTCCTGGCCGCACACCTGGCAGCGCCAGCGCTGCTCTTGCGCCATTGGTGCCGTGGCAGGCGGCGCGGATTTCACTGGCCCCTGCCCAGACACGGCCCCTATCCAGAATGCATCAGCCATCGACTTGCCCCCCTTCCTGCGCCGTCAGCAGTTGCGTAACTTCCAGAAGCCGCTTTTCCAACGCGGCCTTGTCGAGCCTGAGGTTGGTTTCCAGCACCACGTCGGGCTGCCAGGTACCGTTGGCGAGCAAGGCCAGGCCCCAATTAGTGAAGGCCAGGCTCGTAAGCAATTCGGACTGCTCGATGCGCAATGGGCCCAGGCGCAGCGGCTGGGCGGGCGGCAGGTCGGCCAGCGGCAGCAGCCGCACTTGTCGGCCCGGGCGAGTCAGCGACAGGGCCAAGTTGGCCAGGTGGCCGTTAGTGGGTTGGGAGGTGTAGAACTGCATAGCTAGGCGGCGATAGCTAGCTGTTGCTTTCCCTCGGACTCCCCTTCGGCAATCACCTCTTCCAGGCGCAGCTGGAATACTTTGCGCAGCGTGAGCAGGTGGTTTAGGTCATCCAGGGTTTCTTCGTCTTTGCGGTGTTCTGCACTCTCCGCAAGGAAGGCAACCGTGCCATCGAGTTCCTTTTGGAACATACGAAGCGCGTACTCTAGGGTGGGACGGTCGAGCTGCATGAGCTGGGTAATGGTGATGAGGTGATAGGACATGGGGGTGTGAGAAGTTGGGGGTGAATTGATTAGGCAACTTTGAGCGCTTCTTCGGAATCGAGGGACGCCCGTTTTTTAGAATGCTTCTTGGCCGCTGGACCCTGCTTGACCGGCATGGCGCCGGCGGTGAGGCTGGGCGTGAGCACGCCGATTTTCAGCCCGAAGGCTTCGGCTTCGCTCAGCTTGAAGCGCAGCTGCCCATTGCGGTACTCGTAAGCCTTCAGGTAGACTTTATGGCCAGTGGCATCGAAGCGGCCGTTTACCACCCAATCGCGCACCGTGCGGTGGTCGAACTTGGTGTGGTTAGCCACCTGCTCGATAGTCACCAGCTCCTCAATGGCCGGCGCGGCCGGCTTAGCCAAGGCAGCGAGTACCAGGTCAAACTTGGCCGAGAGGGTGGCGATATCTTCGCGGGTGGCAATGTCAAGCAGCATAACTAGGCAGCTTTGAGCAGCCGGAACTCGCGGCGGCAGTCGGTGAGGTCGATTTCCTTGATGCCGGCCGGCAGCTCATCCACAAGCCAGGCCTCCTCGTGGGTGCGGCCCTCTTCCTGGGCCGAGCGCAGATGCAGCGGCGTGGTGCCGCTCACGTACACGGTGAGGTGCCCGGCCTGGTAGGTGTAGCCAAGAATGGGCTCGGGCTGGGGCACCAGCACCAGGGCCGCGCCGGGCGCGAAGGCCGATACCCGCACCCGCTTGCCGGTGCTGGCATCGGTGAGGGAAACAGGAGGGAAAGAGAGGTGTGTAGGCATTGGCTGTGAGAAGAAAAGGGGGTGAAAGAGAGCAGGATAAATAGAAGCGGAAGGCAGTAACAGAGTAGTGTAGTAGTCTTAGGCGACCTGGTTGCGGCCCACAGATTGGGTCACACGCAAGCCGTTTAGCGTATGGCGGCGCTTGCGCTCGATGGCGATTACGACTGGCGTTTCTTCGCGGAAATGCGGGTGCGTGGCGTCAATTTCCTGGGCGCGGCGCTCCAGCTCGGGCAGGGGCACGAGCATGACCAGGGCGGCCGGCAGCAACGTGGTGGTGAGTTGGTGAAAATCTCGAATGCAGGGCTTGCCGAGCGGCTGCACAGGGTCGGTGTTAATGTGCATGGTGTGAGAAGTGAGAGAGGGTGAACTGAAAGGTTTTATAAGCCTGGGGCTACTGAAATAGGGGCGCGCTGACGCTAGCCGGCACAATAGATGCCGGCAGCAATTCTTCGGGGATTTGGTAGTCGGGCAGAATCACGTGCACCAGGTCGATGAGCCAGCCCAGATTCACGTTGCGGCCGAAACGCACCGCAGCCAACTGACTTGAGGTAGCCTCATGGCCAGCGCGCACCATCGAGTCGATGGCTTTGGTATTCGCCGTCAGGTCTTCGCACACCAGCGCCATGAGCGCGTGGTACTTCTGCTTGTCAGTAGTCAGCGGTGCATGCATAGCGTGATTGACATAGTTCAACCGCCACGCGCTTTCTTGCGAGTGCGTTGCCCTGTCTTGTCACAAACATACGGACGACCACTATTAGTAGTGCATTACTAATAGCCAAATAATACTACAAGTAGTGGAAAAGCCTATTAATCAGCGTATAAAGTTTTTACTTGAAGCTCTATCGCTAAGCGCTAGAGACTTTAGCCGTGCAGTAGGTGTGCCCGATAACAATACCCAGAACTACTTGGAACCTCGGTTTGCACAACCAAAAGCAGATTATCTTGAAAAAGTAATGCTTCACTTCGGAAGCATTAACCCGACTTGGCTCTTAACAGGCCAAGGCGCCCCCTTCCTCCCACCCACCAACGAAAACGACCTTGCTACAACCACAAACCAAAAATTTTTTCGCAGTCCGATAATCGGCAATAACCAAGGCACTGCTAATCAGCAACAAAATATTTCTAGTGCTGAGAATGAAGCTATGGTGAATAAGTTAGCCCTAGCTGAGAAGGAAATCGAGCACCTACGCACCCAGCTTGCTATGCAGGCCGCGTTGCTTGCTTCTAAAGACGAAACCATTACCCTGCTGCGCAACAGCTACACCCGCCCTACCTAATGTTTAAACAGCTATTTGTAAGCAGCTTACTTGCCTTATCCTACGCTGCCCAGGCGCAGACCACCCCGGCCGGCCCGCTACCCGTTAGCGCCGAAACGCACCACATCACCTACACCGGCGTGGTGGAGGTGCCTGGTGCTACCAAAGACGAGCTATACACCCGGGCAACCGAGTGGTTTGCGAAAACCTACAACAACGCCAACAGCGTGCTGCAAATGCAGGACCGCGCCGCCGGCCAGCTCGTGGGCAAGCCAGTGCTGGCAACCACCGTGCGCAGCCTGGGCTCAAACTACCCGGCTGGCATCGTGAAATATACCATCTCGCTGTACCTGAAAGATGGGAAATACAAATATGAAATCACGGATTTCGTGCACGATGCCACCGGCAGCAAGCTATGCAGCGCCGGGCCGCTCGAAAACGAGAAAACGGGCTGCATGTCGCTCACGAAGGGCCAATGGACCGAGATTAAGAGCCAGACCGACCGCGCCATGCAAGGCTTGGTCGCCAGCATGAGCACCACCCTCTCCAAAAAAGCAGCTAGCGATTTTTAAACACACATGAAAATCACCCGCCAGCTGCGCCTTGACCGCTTGGCAGCCGATGGCACCGCCCAAATTCAGCTTACGATATGGTGGGAGGGCAATCGTATCCGGCTAGGCACCGGCGCCGTGGTACTGCCTGAGCATTGGGATGAGGATGGCCAACAAGTAAAGGTGCGGCGCGACACTGCTCATGCGAGCATCAACCCTCGGCTCAACCGGGCAGCCGAAGCAGCTGCCGATGCGCAGGCCCTGGCCACCAAACAGGGCCGGCGCCTGCCCAAAGAGGAATTGAAAGCGGCCGTTGATGCGGCGCTTGCGTTAAAGCCAGTGGTGGCGCAGCAGCCAGAACCGGCAGCAGCTGGGCCCACCACGGATTTCGAGAGCTTGCAGCGCAAGTGGATACTGGAGCAGGTGAACCGACCACGCAAGGGCTCGGGCAAACCGCTGTCTAAAACAACCAAAGCCGGCTTCCTAGCCACGCTGCAACGGTTTCTGGACTACCAAGCGGCGCGGGGCATCAAACTGCAAGTGGGAGCCCTGGACTTAGCCTTTTATCAGGATTTTCGCACCTACATGCTTGATGAGCTAGGCCAAGGCCTCAACACCTTCGGCAAGCACATTAGCCGGCTAAAGACCTTCCTGGCCTGGGTCGAGACGGAGGAGGATTTGCCGGTGCACCGCCACGTGCGCAAGTTCGTGGCCTCTACCCAGAAGGGCAAAGTGGATGCCCTGACCGAAAAGGAACTGCACCAGGTGGCTGATTTGAATTTCAGCGACCAGGCTACTCGTGAGCAGCTGGCAGCCCTGCGCCTGGAGCTAGGCCGCTACACTGGCAAGCATCAGGACGACGATTCACTGGCGGCGTGGATAGAGCACGTGGAGCTAGCCCGCGACAAGTTTTTGCAGTGCTGCTACACTGGCCTACGCATCAGCGACGCCAATCGGGCCGCCTGGGAGCACGTGCGCGGCAACCTCATCGTACTCGATAGCATCGCTAAGAGTGATGTGACGGTATATATTCCATTTTACGACGACGCAATTTTTAAGCCCGTCGAACTAGCCGAGCGCTACGAGCACCCTACCCCCTACTCGCTGCTGGTGCCCGAGTGCTACCGGGCCAACGAGTTTCTGAAGGTAGTGCAGCGCATGGTTGGCTTGACCAGGCTAAAGCTTACCACTAAAATCGGCCGCAAAACCTTCGTCACGCTGAAGCTCTACCAGGGCGTACCGTCGCGCACGATAATGCAAGCCACCGGCCACCAAACAGAGGAAGCGTTCAATGCCTACGTGGGCGTCGATGAGCTGGAAATTGTGCAGCAGTTTATGCGCAAATCCACCAAACGCCGGGCCGCGTAAAGGTGGCGATTTTGGCGGCGGTTTTTTAGCTCTGCATTGTAGCCAGTTGTATTTCATTGCAGCACAAAGCCGCCGCTAGGCGCAAAGAGCGGACAATAGGCTACAATGCGCCCCATTTGGATACAAAACCAAAGAACTTATACGACCACGAAAAAGGCCCTCAGCGCATGCTGAGGGCCTTTTTTTATGCCTAATGGGGCAGCTGGCACCGGGCCACCCACGCTGCTGGCAAGGTCTGCCGACACTTGCGAACGCGCCGCTGGCAGCAGGCGGCGCCCGGCACGCAAATCAAATTTCAGAATTACAGAATACCGCCAGGGTTCGGCTGCAGGGCAGCCGAACCCTGGCCCTTTGGCGCCCGGCAGAGTGGCGCGCAGGAAATGGCCGTAGGCCCACCAATTCCTTTCCTACTCATGGCTTCCCAGCAAGCTAGGGCAAACCGGCCTGCTGCTGGCAACGCTGGCCGGTGGCAGGAGCGCGGAGCAGTATATTTTTCAATCAATAACCATTTTGTAAAAAAATTATCACGTTTATGGCACAAATTTGTAATATCATTTACATCATTTATGCTTTCCCGGATAATCAAAGGTGGCTTCCGCCTGACCAAAACGCTGGTGCCGGCTAGGCTGTTGGCAACCGACAAGCCTGCCTATGGCAAGATTATCGTGCTGGGCAACAGCATTACGCGGCACCCACCCCTGGCGGAAATTCACTGGCCGCACAATTGGGGCATGGCGGCAACTTCTCAGGACAAAGACTTCGTTCATCTACTCTAGAAGCGCTTTCAAAAGCGCCTGCCCCACGCCCAGCTGTTATTTGAGAACATCGCAGCCTGGGAAAATACCTATTGGAAGTACGACCTGGCGCAGCTAGCCTTCGTGCGTGCGTTTGAGCCCGAGCTGCTTATTATTCGGGTGGGCGAAAACGTAGCGGGCGCAACCGTGGAGGAGCACAGTTTCGCCACGCATTTTTCGCGCCTGCTCGATTACCTGCATAGCCCCCTGACCCGGATTGTGGTGGCGGGCTCGTTCTGGGGTGGCAACCCCGCTACCGATATCATGCGCTGGGTGTGCAAGGCGCATAATGTGCGCTTCCTTTCGCTGGCGAAGCTGGGCGATGAACTCGACAACCGCGCCATCGGGCAGCATCAGAACCCGGGCGTTGCCAACCACCCAAACGATAAGGGTATGCTTGCTATAGCCAATGCCATTTGGGGTACTATCTAGCTTGCGGTCAATTTCTTTGCTCGCACCTAAGCCCTTGGTTTCATGCTCGTTCCATTCGCTCTTACTGGGCGGGCTGGATACTTTTTCAACCAAAAAAGTTCCGATAAATTATTTATTTATTTTCGGCAGCCCCTAAAACCGGGGGCTTGCCCAGCGGCGTAAGTCGGGCTCGTTCTACCTAGTTGCCGCTAATGAAACTGCTTGAGCCAGACGCAGAAAGCCAGCTCGTCCAACGATTATATGCCCGGGACGAGCTGGCGATGGCCTTTTTTTACAAGAACTACCACCGCGCCCTGTACCACACCATCTGGCGCGTGGTGCGCCAGGAAGAGCTGGCCCAGGACATTTTGCAGGAAACCATGCTCAAGTTCTGGCTGACTTTTCCCAGCTACGACAAAGGCAAGGGCCGGCTTTTTACCTGGGCCCTGACCATTGCCCGCAACCTGGCCATCGACCGGCTGCGCACGGCCCGGCGCACCTCGCAGCGCACCCACTCGCTTACCGAGGCCGAGGTGCTGCATCTGGCCGCCCCCACCGGCTTTCGGCCCGAGCACGTGGGCGTGCTCGACTGGCTAGCCCTGCTGGGGCCCGCCGACCGCCAGCTGGTGGAGCTGCTGTATGTGCAGGGCTACACCCAGGCCGAGGCGGCCGAGACGCTCCAGCTGCCGCTGGGCACCGTTAAGTCGCGGGGCCGGCGCATTATTCGGGCGCTGGCCCGCCGCATCAACTAAAAGCAAGCGCCGCTTGCTTCCTTTGGCTGCTAACCAAGCCAAAAAAAGAGCCTTCGCACGGTGCGAAGGCTCTTTTTGCTGATGCGGGGCTAGCCCGGGCTAGTTGGTGGGGCCGGTATCGACCTTCGACTCGATGCTGCTCTGGATGGTGCTGGACACGGCCGAGAGCAGGTTGTAGCCGGTGGCGCTTTCGATGGCATCCACGGTGGTGCGGTAGCTGCCCCAGCTGGTGCTGATGGAGTTGGTGTTGGGCGTGTTGATGGCGATAACGCGGGTGCTGCTTGTGATGCGGCTCACGTCGGAGGTGCCCACGGGCAGCACCACTACCACCTTCCAGCAGTTGCTGGGCACCGTAATGCGGCCGCTGTCGATGGTCGAGTACGTGCCGTTGGTGCCGGTGCCGCCCTTGCCGTAGCTGCCCGCAATGATGTACAGCTCGTTGCCGGCGTTCACGAGGGTGCGGCAGTAGTTTTCGAGGTTGGCCCAGGTTTGCTGGTTGTTGGTGGGCGCCTGGGGCATCATGTTGCTCATCAGGAAGGTAGCCGAGTTGTCGGCCACCGAGCCGGTGCGGTCGGCGCTGGGGCAGTTGTGGCCCCGGTCGAAGCCCGAGCCGCTGTAGCTGGTGGCCCCCACGTGGTACCACGAGCTGGGCAGGCTGGCATCGGCGGCAAAATTATCCTGGCGGGCGGTGCTGCCCAGCCAGGCCGCGCTCAGGTGCCAGCTTACCCAGTTGGGCTTGCCCTGGTCGCGGCTATACGACATGGTGTACTGGCTCTTGGCGAGCAGGTAGTTGTTGGGGTAGTTGGTGGCGTCGGTTACGGCGCCGCTCGGGTTGCCGAGGGCCATGTTATCGTCGCGGGTGGCCGTGGCATCGGCGTAGGTGCTGCTGGTGGGTGCCGGGGCGATTTGCTGGCCTAGCGGCGAGCAGGCGGCGGCAAGGGCTACGAGCAGCGCGCTGCTGCCCAGGCGGAAGTAATTGAGCTTCATGAAACTTGTGGAAAAAGAAGAAAATGAAGAAAAAATGGGGTAGTACCAGACCGCAAAGTTCAGCGCGGCCAGAATCTTATTGATTACCTAATTGTTAAGAAATCAGCTTTCTACTGCCTCATTTCGCGAACCTATGGTTGGGCAGCCGCTAGCCCCGGCAGCCCGGCCGTATCTTTGTAATCATTCTAAAGACTCACGCTTTTCCCTCCTGAATGGCCGCTGTAATTTCCACTGATATCTGCATCATCGGGGCTGGCCCGGTGGGCCTGTTTGCTGTTTTCGAAGCCGGACTCCTCAAGCTGCGCTGCCACGTGGTAGACGCCCTGCCCCAGCCGGGCGGGCAGCTGTCCGAGATTTATCCCAAAAAGCCGATTTACGACATCCCGGGCTACCCCGAGATTTTGGCCGGCGACCTGGTCGACAACCTCATGAAGCAAATCGAGCCCTTCCACCCCACGTTTACTTTGGGAGAGCGCGTCGAGCGCTTTGCCAAGCTCGACGACGGCTCGTTTCAGCTCTACACCACCGACGGCACCGAGATTCAGTGCAAGGCCGTGGCCATTGCGGGCGGGCTAGGCTCGTTTGAGCCGCGCAAGCCGGCTGTCGAAAACCTGGAGCGCTTTGAGGGCGGCAAAGGCGTGCACTACATGGTGCGCGACCCCGAGCACTTCCGCGACAAAAAAATCGTGATTGCCGGCGGCGGCGACTCAGCCCTCGACTGGACCAATTTCCTGGCCAACGTGGCCAGCGAGGTGACCCTGGTGCACCGCGGCACCACCTTCCGCGGCGCGGCCGACTCGGCCGAGAAAGTAAAAAACCTGCACGAAGCCGGCCGCATCAAGCTAGTACTCAGCTCCAACGTGACGCACCTGCACGGCAACGGCCACCTGGAGCAGGTCACCATTACCGGCAATAATGGCGAGGCCGAAACCGTGCCGCTCGATGCTTTTGTGCCGCTGTTCGGCCTCACGCCCAAGCTAGGGCCCATCGGCGAGTGGGGCCTGGACCTCGAAAACGACGCCGTGCTGGTGAACACCGTCGACTACAGCACCTCGCTGCCCGGCGTGTACGCCATCGGCGACATCAACACCTACCCTGGCAAGCTGAAGCTCATTTTGTGCGGCTTCCACGAGGCGGCGCTCATGTGCCAGGGGGCGTTCAAGTACATCTACCCCGACAAAAAATACACCCTCAAATACACCACCGTCAACGGGGTACCCACTTTGTAGAGTTAAGAGTTGTGAGTTGTGAGGTAAGAGCTGGCTGCTTATTGGGCGCCGTCTCAACTCACAACTCACAACTCCTAACTCCTAACTCCCATTTATGAGTGATATACGCATTTACGTAGAAGAAGCGCCCGGCCAGCGGCGCGAGCTGGAAGGCCCTACCGACATGGGCCTGAGCCTGATGGAGTTGCTAAAGGCCAGCGACTACCCCATTCAGGCTACCTGCGGCGGCATGGCTTTGTGCGCCACCTGCCACGTTGAGATACTAGCCGGCCCGCCCCTGCCCGAACCCAGCGACGACGAATGGGCCATGCTCGACACGCTGCCCGTGCTGCACGAAACCAGCCGCCTGAGCTGCCAGATTCGCCTCGCCCCCAACCTCGATGGGCTGGTGGTGCGCGTGGCGGGCAGCGGCGAGTAGCTGGCTGCCGGGCGGGCTTTGGCCCGCCTTTGATAGCCGCACATCCGAACTTGTACTACTAAAAAAAGCCCGGCCTTGCAGCCGGGCTTTTTTTGGCTTTTGCCAGCCTAGCGGCGGCGCTTGTGCTTGGTGGTAGCCGCTTTGGTTTTGGCTTTGGCCTTCACTTTTTTCCCGGCCGCGTGATGAGCCTTTTTGGTGGTTTCCTTCTTGGCTTTGTGCGACGTGGCTTTTTTGCTGCGGCTGGCCTTCTCGCTGGTGTGGTGCTTGGCCGCTGTCGATTTGCGGCTAGCCTTGCTGTGCCGGGCTTCGCGGGCTTCTTTGGCGCGGCTGGCCTTGGTCGATTTGCTGTGCTTGCTGGCTTTGCTGCTCTTGCTTGCGTGGCTGCTGTGGCGGGCAGCGCGGCGGGCTTCGGCCCGGCGCTCGGCCCGGGCTTCGGCGGCGCGCTCCTCGGCCCGCTCGATGGCCCGCAGGCGAGCCCGGCGGGCGGCGCGGCGGCTGGCGGCGCTGGTTTCGTGGGCAATGGCGGCTACCTCCTCGGTGCGGGGGTCGGCGGCGGCTTCGCTGTAGTGGGCGGTGGCGTCGGTTTCGGGGGCGGCGCTGGCCAGCTGCTCGGCCGAGGCCGTGGGCTTGGGCAGTTCGGCGGCCTTCTTGCGGCGCACCGGCATCAGAAAATCGCGCTCGGCCCGCTCGCGGGTGCTCAGGCTTTCTTCGCCGGGCAGTTTGGTAACGACTTGGGCTTTCTCGGCCTGGGCCCACGCCGCTGAAGTGCTCAGCGACAAGGCCAGTAATACAATTAGCTTCCTCATCAATAACTTACTGGATAATTAGAAAAAACAAAAATAGGCGCCACCGGCCACCCGCGCAAGCCACGGCGGGCGGGGTGGGGGGCCCGCTGGGCCCGGCATTTTGCCTGGGCACCCTGGCCGGCCACCCCGCAGTAGGCGCCATACTTTCTGAAGAAAACCTGTCTGACTTACCCTAGCGGCCTGCTACCTGCGGCGCAATGGCCAGCCGCTGGCCCGCCGATGTAGCCCCAAACTCGGGCGCGTACAGGCACTGCACCTGGCTGAGGCCGCCCGAAAAATTTCCGGCCTGGCTAGCCCGCAGCCGGTACTCGAAGACGTGCGTGCCGCGCGGCACCTCGCTCAAAAAGAAGTTGGCGGCCGCGTCGCGTGGGCTCTCGTAGTACCCTAGCCCGGCCTGGTAACGGTAGCCACTGAGCTGGTTTATCGGCTCCAGGCCGGCGGCGCGCTGGTCCTTGAGGTGCACGTATTCGAGGGCGCGGTTGGTGCGCAATACTAGGCGCACCACTAGGGCATCGCCCACGCGCAGGGGCGTGGCAGTAGTAATGCGTTCGAGCTGCGGGCCGGCGGCGGTGCGGGTTTCGCGGTAAAGCTGGCGCTCGACGCTGAGCGGCGAGGCGGCGGGCGTCACCTTATCGAGGTCTTCGAAATACTGCCAGTAGAGCGCGCCCCAGGCCGGGCCAGCGTCGGTTTTGGTCACCGTTACCTTGCCCTGGGCGGGCTGGATGTCGGCGGCGGGCCAGGTCTGTCTATAGTAGCCGGTGCCGGCCTGCGTGGCCTCAGGCCTGATGGCCTGGCCACCCATGCTCACCTGCAACGGCTGGGCGGGGGCCAGCCAGCTCGTGCCGCGCAGCAGCAGGGCGTAGCAGGCGTCGGCGGTGGCGCGGGTGCTTTCCCAGCTGTGGGTTTGCTTGTGGGCCAGCAGCCAGAGCTTCAGCTCATCGACTGCTTTCTGGGCGTTCTTGATTTCGTCGAAGGCTTCGATGAGGGTAGCCTGGGTTTCCACAGGGGCCTCGCGCCAGTAGTAGCCGGGCTGCACGTCTTTCCAATACATGCCTAGCTCTGGGCTGTGCAGGGCGTTTTCGGCCAGGGCCTGCATGACGGCCTGGGCGGCCGGAGCCTTAGCATTTTCGCGGAACAGGGCTAGCGCGAGTTGCGCTTGCAGGTAGCGGGTGCGGCCGGCCCAGTGGCTGGCGGCCTGGGTGCGGTAGTAGGCGTAGGCGGGCTGGGCCTCGGCGGCTACGGGCTGGGCTAGCCAGAAGCTGCGGGCGTAGAGCGCCTGAATTTCGAGGTCATCGAGGTGGTTGTCGGCCAGCTTCACGGCTTTTTGGCGGCGCAGCTCGGCGTAGTCGCGGGCCAGGGCGCCGTCGAGGTAGTGCAGGGCGTGTTGCAGGATGTTGCGCGCCGCGTTGTCCTGGCTGGCGTCGAAGGCGCCGAGCTTTTGGAGCTTGCCGAAGCCAGCCACGATGAGCTGGGTGATGTAGCGGTCGGCGGGCATTTTTTCAAACCACGGAAACGAGCCATCGGGCAGCTGCATGGCTTGCAGCTTGGCGAGGGTGCGGGTGGTTTCGGCTTTCAGCCGGACTTCGTCGAACAAGCTGCTGAGGCGGGCTAGCCGCTCGGTTTCGCCCTGGGCATCGCGCACCCAGGGGGTTTCTTGCAGCAGAATATTTTTCAACTCCTGGTTTTGGGCGAGCTTGCTGGCGAGGGCGTTTTGCTGGGCGGCGGTGCCGCTCTGAGCCTGGCGCTGCCACTCGGCCAGCACGGTGCGGAAGCGCGGGTTGCTCTTGAGAATCTGGGCGGCGAGCAGGTTGGCGTAGAGGCGGGCGAAGGTCTGCTCCGAGCACTCGTAGGGGTATTCGAGCAGGTAGGGCAGGCTCTGCACGGCGTACCAGGCGGGGTTGGCCGTCATTTCGAGCGTGAGCGAGTAGTTGCGCCGGGTGGGACTGGCGGTGCTCGTGAGCTTCTTTAGCTCAAACTCACGGGTGCCGGGGCCGGCCAGCGGCAGCGGCAGGCTCTCGGTGATGAGGATGCGGTTGGGCAGGACAGGCAGGGTGTTTTCCTCGCCGTCGGAGTAGGTAGCCCCACCCCCGGCCCCTCCCCTGCGGGGGAGGGGAGCTTGGCGATTTTTCTTTTTGCCTTTCGCATTGGCACTAGCTTCCGCTGTGGGCTCAGCTTCGCCGCTGGTTTGGGCTACCACGCGGTAGGTCACGGCCACGGGGGCGAAGTCGGCCGGGATGGCCAGCTCCCACCCTAGCGCGGCGCTTTGGTGGGCGGCGGCGCTCACCGGCAGCTGGGCCGGGCCTTTGAGGAGCTGGCTGGTGATATCCTGGCCGGTGGCGGCGTCGAGCAGGAAGAGCTGGGCCGTGCCGCTGGTGGCGTGGTCGGTGAGGTTGGAGAACTTAGCGGGGAAGGTGAACGCATCGCCGGGCCGCAGGAAGCGCGGGGCGTTGGGCGTGATTTGAATTTCTTTCTGCGTCACGAGCTGGCGGGCTAGCTGGCCGGTGTGCAGGCTGCGGTCGTGGGCCAGGGCCAGCAGCTGCCAGCGCGTCACGGCCTCGGGCATCTGGAATTCGAGCACTACGTCGCCGTTTTGGTCGGTGCGCAGGGCGGGCTGCCAGAAGGCCGTTTCGCGGAAGTCGCTCCGGGCGGCGATGGTGGTGAGGTCGGGGGCGGTCTTTGGCTGTGCATTGCTGTCTTCGGCATGAACATAGCCATTGCCGCTAATAGCTACCCCGGCAACCTTGCCTTGCAAAGCCATCATTGGCGACGCAGCCCGAGCGCGGCGGCTAGGGCCAGCGCTGGGAGCACCAATTTTACCTGAAGGCTCATACATATCCGAGTTGCCCTTTACAGTAATCGTGGAAACGACTTTGTCTTTCAATTCTTCTTGGTCGGGCACTTCATCTAAATGCCGCTGCCAATCGTTAAGCTGCGGGTAGCGTACCTCCTTCGGCCCCAGTCCATCATTCGTAGTAGCATAAGATTCCGAATTAAACTCCCCAAAATTCCCCTGCCAGCCGAACCGCGCTGGGAAGTAGTTCCCACCAAACTCCAACCCCTGAAAGCTGTGCGGACGGAATACGTCCAGGCTCTGGTCGTAGAGGGTGGCGAGCAGCTCGGCATCGGCAGGGCGGCCGTTGGCCTGGCGGATGGTGAGGCGCCAGGTTTCGCGCTGGCCGGGGGCTAGCCGGTCGCGGAAGGTGGCGATGGCCAAGCGCAGCGGCTGGGGCTGCTCGGTTACCTGCACGGTGGCGTCGTGGCGGTAGAGGCGGCCGTCGCGCACCTGCGTGGTGTGGATATAGAGCGGGCCGCGCGCATCGGCCGAGCCGCTGGCTACGGCCAGGCGGCGCTGCTCGCCGGCTTTCAGGGTCAGCCACTCGCGGCGCAGCAGCTGGCCGCCGCGCTCTACTTCGAGCAGGATGCGGGCGTCGGCCTCGCTGCTGCCCAGCAGCACGGCGGCGGACTGGCCGGGCGCCACGGTATCGGCGAGGGCCACGAACCAGTCGGGCGTGGCGAAGGGCACGGTGGCAGCGTTGGAGTCGAAGAGCGTGAAGTCGAGACTAGCGCGAGCCGAGTCGGCGCCGGCAGCCTGGGCTTCGAGGCGGTAGCGGCCGGTGGGCAAGCTAGCCAGGGCGGCGCGCAGGTCGAGCACCGGGCTGGCGTGGGTGTCGAAGGGCAGGGTTTTGACCAGCTCGGCGGGCAGCTCGTTGTCGGTGGTTTCGGGGGCGGGGCCGGGCACGCCGGGCGGGTTGGAGCGGTAGCGGCGGGCTAGCAGGCGCAGGGTGCCGGTGGCAGGCAGCGGCTCGCCGGTGGCGTTGGTGCCGAGCAGCGTGAAGGCGGGCAGCCTGGCCTTGTCGGCCTGGTCGGGGCCGGCGAGGCGCAGGCTAAGCGGGTTGCGGCCCAGCACCACATAGCGGGTGCCGGTGCGGGTTTCGCCGGCCGCGTCGGTCACGTCGGCAGTTACTTCGAAGAGGTAGCCTGGCTCCCAGCGGCCCCGGCTCGACTGCTTGGGCACCAACGGCGGCGTGAACGTGATGGCAAAGCGGCCTTCGGCATCGGTGGTAGTAGTGCCGTGGGCAATTTCCTGCGTGCCGCCGCGCGGGCCGGGCCGCATGATGCCACGCCCGCCGCCAAAGCCGTAGTCAAACAGCGGCCACAGCTCGCGGCGCGTGATGCGGTATTTCACGCTCGCCCCGTCGGTGGCCTGGCCGGCGTAGGCGCGGGCGCGGCCGTTCAGGGTCAGTGGCTGGCCGAGCTGTGGCCGGCCGGGTACCGAGTCGAGCGTGACTAGGAAGGTCGGCCGCTTGTAGTCTTCGACTGCGAAGCTGAGGCTACCGTGGTCGGTTTGCAGCTGCATTTCGCCATTGAGCAGGCCGGTGGGCAGCACCAGCGAGCCGTTGAAAGAGCTAAAATCGGAAGTGGTGAAGGTGAGCGTCTGCACGGTCTGGCCGTTCACGTCCACGAGGCGCACGCTCACTGGCTGGCCAGTCAGCAGGCTAGCCTTGCCGCCGAGGCTTTGAGTCAGAATGCCTTTGAAATAGACCGTCTGGCCCGGCCGGTAAATGGCGCGGTCGGTAAAGAGAAACGTGCGCCGCTGCGCTTGTTCAGCCTCATTCTGGCGGCCAGGGAAGTAGTAGGCGTTGAGCGGCGTAAGCAGCGTATCGCGGCCGAGCCACGAGCGCACGCCGCTCAGCTGCTCGCGGCCCAGCGCGTCGCTGGCTTTGTTGGGGCCGGGGATTTCAACTTCGCCGGTGGCGCTGGTGGGCAGCACCTCGCCCAGGCGGCGGTCGTCGCGCTGCGTGGTGCGGTTGTACACGCTAAAGTTGGCCTGGTTTTTCACCCCCGCCAGCGGCGCGCCGCTAGCCCGGTCAAGCAGCAGCAGGGAGGTAGTCCCCGTAGCCGCATTAGTGCGATGCACGAGACTGAGCTGGCTGGCCCCCAGCACGGCGTAGGCCGTGACGGTGCCGGCCGGCGCCGACTTCACGGCCGGGTCGGTGGAAAGCTGGGCCTTGTTACTGAGCAAAATGAGGTAGTAGCCGGCTGGTAGTGCCGCGCCCGCCGCTGCTAGTTTTTGCTCTTTATAATCAAGCGGGTGGGCGGGCAGCGGCACGGCCCAGGTGGCGGCTGGCGCGGCCTTTAAGGCGCGAGCAAAACGCTTGGCCAGCGGGCGGTTTTGGGGGTCGTAGCCGGTGCCCTGCTGCCACTCCTTCGCCGTGATGCGGTAGGC
The DNA here is from genome assembly GCF_030581075.1 of Hymenobacter cheonanensis. GTDB lineage: Bacteria > Bacteroidota > Bacteroidia > Cytophagales > Hymenobacteraceae > Hymenobacter. The sequence goes on along the minus strand of NZ_JAUQSW010000003.1, from coordinate 396,444 downwards.
CCAGGCGTGCAGCTCAGGCACGTTGCGCGTGGTGAGGTCGAGGCGCCAGGGCTGGCCGGGCACCACCATCTCGGCGGCCGAGAAGGCTAGCTCGGGCTGCTCCATCTCGGCGCGTAGCTGCCGGGCCCGCGCCGCGCCGCGCGACTTCGGAAACCGCGCCTCGGCGGCCCGCGTGAGGGCTACGGCGGCCACGTTATCACCAGCGGTGCGCCGGGCTTCGGCCTGCTTGGCAATAAACTCAGTGCTGATGGGCAGCGCTTTATACTGCTCGGCCAGGCGGGCCAGCGCGGGCTCGTACTGGCTAGCCACGTCGGTGCCTTCGGTAAGGCCGTGCACATAATCGAGGCGCTGCAAGTCCACGTCGGCCAGGGCAGCCGGGTTATTGGCGGCCAGCCGGGCGGCCGTGAGGCGCTGCAACAGCCGCAGCGCCAGCAGCTGGCCATTGAGCGAGTCGGCGACCGGGGCGCTTAGCTTCAGCGCCGCAAACTCCTGGGCGCTGCCGAAGAGCCTGGGTTCCGTGGGCTGCCACTGCTGCTCGGGCTTTGTGACGAACAGTTCCTGGTTTTGCAGGCCCGCGATGGCGCGCTGGGCCAGCAGGTCATACAGCGTGGGGCGCAGGGCCCGGCCTTCGGTATCGCCGCCGGTGGCCAGGTCGCCGAGGTCGGCCAGGGTCGTTTTGAGCTGGCGCTGGGGCTCGTCGGCCACCGACTGCTCGTAGTGCCGCACAATGGCGGCCCCTAGCCGGCCGGCGTCCCAGGTGGCAAGGCTGGTGCCGCCGTCGGCCCGGCCGGGCGTGGCCGGGTCGGTGGTGGGCGCCGCGCCGCTGGTGCGCTCGTAGAGCTGGTAGCGGTGCTCGTTATAATAGGCACTGTACAAGCCCCCTAGCAGCGAGTGCAAAATAGGCCGGGCCGGAAACTGCGCCGTTTTCAGGTCTTTTTCGAGCAGCGCGATGGCCTTTTCGTCGGCGTCATTCTCCTTGTTCTCGAGCAGCCGGATTTTGTAGAGCAGCGCCCGCACGTAGGCCGGGGCGTTGTTTTCTTTTTTCGCCTGCTGGTATATTTTCTCGACCAGCGGCGCGGCGCTGGCAGTCTGCTCCCTGGCCAGCAGGGCGTCAATCTTCTTCCACTGCGCGGCTAGCGGGGAAGGCGGCCCGGGCGCGGCCGAATCGGCAAGAAAAACAGTCATCAGCAGGCAGCAGAAAAGGAGGAAATAGCGCATGGCAGCAAGCTATATGGCCGGGGTTAGTACTCCAAAGATGCCAGAACCAGGCCAAGTGCACACGGCCGGGCGCCCGCCGCCGCGGGCCACTCCCCCAACCTACTCAGCCTGACTACCCTTAAAACCGCTTTTTTCACCTTGTCGCAAACACACGACATAGTATGCCGTATATTTGCGACATAAGTACTTACGTTACCCCATGACACGCGCCAAAACCACCGTCTTCACCACCGAGCAGCAGCAGCTGGCCCGCGTAGCCAAGGCCCTGGCGCACCCGGCACGCGTGGCCATTGTGCAGCTGCTGGCCAGCAAAACCACCTGCATCTCGGGCGATATCGCCGCCGAGCTGCCGCTGGCGCGCACCACCGTTTTCCAGCATCTGCAAGAGTTGAAGGCCCTCGACCTCATTCGGGGTGAAATCGATGGGCTCACCGTTTGCTACTGCCTCAATACCGAGCTGCTGGCCCAGGTGCGGCAGCAGTTTCTCGCATTTTTCGATGCCGCCTCGGCTAGCCCCGCTTGTGGGCCCGGCGGGCCTTGTGCTTGCTGATTTTTCTACCTTCTGCCTTCCTCTATGCGCATCTCCGAAATGAAGCAAGCCCTGGCCGGGCTCGCGGCCGTCAATTTTCGCCTGCCCGACGGCACCTACCTGCCCAAGCATTTCCATGTGACGGAAGTGGGCCTGGTAACCAAGCATTTTATCGATTGCGGGGGCGTAGAGCGGCGCGAAGCCGTGGCTAATTTTCAGCTCTGGGAGGCCGGCGACTACGACCACCGGCTGGCCCCGCAAAAGTTTCTGCACATTTTGCAGCTCTCGGGGCGCATTCTGGGCAGCGAGGACCTGGCTATCGAGGTGGAGTACCAGCAGGCCACGATTGGCAAGTTTGGGCTGGCCTTCGATGGCACCGATTTCGTGCTCACGCCCAAGCAAACGGCCTGCCTGGCGCAGGATGCGTGCGGCCTACCCAGCTTCAGCCTGGCGCTGCCCCAGCTGCAAGCCACGGGCTGCACGCCGGGCGGCGGGTGCTGCTAAATGCCCACCGGCCCGGGCCGGGCCCCGTTTATTTCCGCGCCATGATTTCTGCTTTCACCATTCAGCCGCTAGGGGCCGCGCACTGGCCCGCCGTGCGCGCCATCTACGAGGCCGGCATCGCCACCGGCCAGGCCACTTTCACTACCGAAGCCCCTGGCTGGGAGGCCTGGGATGCCGGCCACCTGCCCCACTGCCGCCTGGTAGCCGCCGCGGCCGATGGCCAGGTGCTGGGCTGGGCGGCGCTCTCGCCGGTATCGAGCCGCTGCGTGTACGCGGGCGTGGCCGAGGTAAGCATCTACATCGTGGCCGAGGCGCGGGGCCGGGGCGTGGGCCGGCAGCTGCTGGCCGCCCTGGTAGCCGCGGCAGAGCAGCACGGCCTGTGGACCTTGCAGGCGGGTATTTTTCCGGAAAACGCGGCCAGCCTGGCGCTGCACGCCGGCCAGGGCTTTCGCACGGTGGGGCGGCGCGAGCGCATCAGCCAGCTGCGCGGCCAGTGGCGCGACACGCTGCTGCTGGAACGCCGCAGCGCTGTGGTGGGCGCGGCACCTGGCCCGCCAGCCGCATGAGGCGGCGCTACGCGCGGCTGCTGCTGGCCGAGTGGCTGGCCACCTACTTGCTGGTGGCGGCGGGCACCGGGGCCATTGCAGTCGAGAACCTCACGCACCAACTAGGCCACGGTGGCGTGGCGGCGGCCTTTGGGCTGGTGGTAGTCGTTATTATCTACGCCTTTGGCGATAGCTCGGGCGCGCACGCCAACCCGGCCGTAACCATCGGCTTTTGGGCGGCCGGGCGGCTGCCGGGGCGGCTGGTGCTGCCCTACGCCGCGGCCCAGAGCCTGGGGGCGCTGGCCGCCAGCGCCAGCCTGGCCCGGCTGCTGCCGGCGGCCGTGGCTACGGGCCTCGGGGGCACGCACAGCCGGCTAGCCCCGGGCGCCACCTGGCTGCTGGAGGCACTGCTAACGGCGGCGCTTATGCTGCTGGTGCTGCGCGTATCGGTGGGCGCGCGCGAAAAAGGCATCACCGCCGGCCTGGCCGTGGGGGCTATGGTGGCCCTCGAAGCCCTGGTAGCCGGGCCGCTCACCGGGGCTTCCATGAACCCCGTGCGCTCGCTCGGCCCCGCCGTGGTGAGCGGGCAGCTGGCCGGCCTGTGGGTGTACCTCACCGCCCCGGTGGCCGGCGCGCTGGCCGCAGTGGCCCTTAGCTACCTACTTGAAGAGCCGCTGCCAACTACTAATTAAACTTTGACTATCAATAATTTACCTTTTATGGCTAGCCCTCCCAACATCCTGGTGCTGTGCACCGGCAACTCGTGCCGCAGCCAGCTGCTGCACGGCTACCTGCGGCAGCTGCTAGGGGCGCGGGCGGCCGTGTACTCGGCCGGCGTCGAAACCCACGGCCTCAACCCCCGCGCCGTGCAGGTGATGGCCGAAGACGGCGTCGATATTGCGCAGCACACCAGCAACCATGTGGCTGAGTATGCCGCCGTGCCCTTCCACTACGTGCTCACGGTGTGCGACCATGCCCAGGAGGCTTGCCCGGTTTTTCCTTCCTCGGCCCAGAAGCTGCACCACAATTTTGCGGACCCCGCCAAGGCTACCGGCAGCGAGGCAGAAATACTAGCGCAGTTTCGGCGCGTGCGCGACGAAGTAAAAGCTTACGCCAACGGTTTTGTACAAAACCACTTCGGCGCCAAGTCCGCCTAGCTGCGGCTGCGCCGCACCGGGAAGAACAGCAGCTGCACTATCAGCAAGGCCGTGCTGGTGAACAGGATGCTCACGCCCACCCGCCCCAGCGTGCGCAACGGGTGCTGAAACGAGCCTAGCTCCAGGAAAAAATATACTACGTGGTGCAGGCTCACGAGCAGCAGCAGATACACCATAAACCATTGCCAGCCCATTTGGTGCACGTTTACGGTGTCCTGGGCGTCGTAGCCATCACGGGGCGTAAGCAGGCGCAGCACCCAGGGGCGCAGGTAGGCCAGCAGCACGGCCGCGGCGGCGTGCAGCCCCCCGGTATCGTAGCTGATGTCCATGGCCAGGCCCATGCCAAAGCCCAGCAGCAGCTGCAGGGAAATGGGCGTGCCCAGCGGTAAAAACAGTACAAAGCCCAGGTACAGAAAGCACCAGCCCAGCCCAAACAGCGGCGGCAGCTGCCCCACAATGAGCACCTGCATCCCGGCATACAGCCCAAACCGCAGCAACTGCCGCACGAGTACCCCTAGCACACTCATCGGCTTGGGCGGGTGGGCTGTTTGGCGGGGGCCTTGGCGGGCGCCGGCTCGGGGGCGGTGAGGGCCGTTTCGAGCGAGTCGCGCTCGGTGCGGGGGCGGTTGTGCACCACGTACACGTAGGTGAGGCGGCTGAAATCGACGCCTAGCCGCAGCCGCACCGTCCAGAAATTCTTGTCGGGCTCCTTCACAAACGACTCTACGGTACCCACAAACACGCCCTCCGGAAAAATAGCGTTGTAGCCCGACGTCACCACCGAGTCGCCCACGGCCAGGCGGTTCTGGCGCGGAATGTAGTCGAGCAGCGCGTGGCTGTAATCTTCCCCGGGCCATTTCACGCTGCCAAAGGTACCGTCGCGCTTTATTTTGGCCGCCACCGCCATCTTCGAGTGCAGCAGCGAGAACACCGTGGCGTAGTGCTCGCTTGCCGATTTCACCTGGCCTACCACCCCATAGGCGCTCAGCACCCCTAGCCCGGGCTGCACGCCATCAGCGGTCCCCACGTTCAGGGTCAGGTAGTTATCCACGGCGCGCAGCGAGTTGTTGAGCACCCGCGCCGGCACCAGCGGGTACTCCGCATCGCGGGTAGGCAGCTTGGCGCCTCCTAGCAGCAGCGTGTCGGGCCGCGGCGCGAGGGTTTGCGTTTTGCCTTTGGCGCCCGGCACTTGCGCCGCCGGGGCGGCCAGCGCCAGGCTGGGGTCGGGCCGCAGGTGGCGGTAGATGAGGTGGCCCAGCGTATCGCGGCCCACGGGCAGCGAGTCGGCCTCGCGGCGCGTAAAATCGGGCGGGTACAGCTGCTGGCGCAGCTTGGCGTTGTCGGCCAGCAGTTGGCGGTTCAGCTCATCGAGCCGAAAGTAGTCGGTCACCTGGGTGCGGCGGGCCAGCAGCGCGCCCGCGTAGGCATTGGCCGAGTTGAAGAACGCCGCCCGCTGGTACGAGCTGTTGGTTATAAACAAAAACAGGCTCACCACCTCCAGCAGCACGAAGAGCATAACGCCCTGAAAGCGCAGCAGAAACGCGATGAGATTACGCATAACTAATTGTCATGCTGACGAAGGAAGCATCTTGCCAGGGTAGAACTAGCTTGACTTCCTAATTCTACCCTGGCAAGATGCTTCCTTCGTCAGCATGACAGATGATCAGGTTAAAAGAACTCCCCGGAAGCCCTGAATGTCTTTAATGGCCTTGCCGGTGCCGCGCACCACGGCGCGCAGCGGGTCTTCGGCAATGTGGATGGGCAGCTTGGTTTTGGCGGCCAGGCGCTTGTCGAGGCCGCGCAGCAGCGCCCCACCGCCGGTGAGGTGAATGCCGTTCTCGTAGATGTCGGCCGACAGCTCGGGCGGGCTGATTTCCAGCGCCTTCAGCACAGCTTCCTCGATTTTGGCCACCGACTTATCGAGGGCGATGGCAATTTCCGACGAGGTTACCTTGATAACTTTCGGGATGCCCGTCATCAGGTCGCGGCCGCGCACCTCGTAGTCGGGCGGCGTCACGTCGAGTTCGGTGAGGGCCGCGCCCACCTCGATTTTGATGCGCTCGGCCGAGCGCTCGCCGATGAGCAGGTTGTGCTGCCGGCGCATGTAGTCCAGAATGTCCTGGTTGAATACGTCGCCGGCCGTCTTAATTGACTGGTCGCACACGATGCCCGAGAGGGCGATAACCGCAATCTCGGTAGTGCCGCCCCCAATGTCGATTATCATCGAGCCCACGGGCTGCTCCACGTCGATGCCGATGCCAATGGCGGCGGCCATCGGCTCCTGAATCATCCATACTTCCTTGGCGCCGGCGTGCTCGGCCGAGTCGCGCACGGCGCGCTTCTCTACCTCCGTAATGCCGCTCGGAATGCAGATAACCATGCGGTGCGAGGGCTGAAACAGCCGGTTGCGGGTGTCGATGAGCCGGATGAGGCCCTTTATCATTTCCTCGGCGGCGTGGAAGTCGGCAATTACGCCGTCCTTGAGCGGCCGAATGGTCTTAATATTATCGTGCGTCTTCTCGTGCATCTGCTGGGCCTTGCTGCCGACAGCGATGACTTTATTGGTGGTGCGGTCCTTGGCAATGATGCTCGGCTCGTCCACCACAATCTTGTCATTGTGAATGATTAGCGTATTGGCAGTGCCCAGGTCAATGGCAATGTCGCTGGTCAGAAAATTGAAGAACCCCATTTAAATAGCTTAGCCAGGAATAGGAAGCGGTAGCAAGAAACAAAGGTACAATAGAACTAAGCCGCATTTGAAATCCAGCGGCTCAATACAGTTTCGCACCCCGCCTCAGGGGCGGCCACAGTATGCCTGGCCAGCGTTTTCGCTCGGTAGGAAAAGGAAAAAGGCACCGGCAGCCAAGCTGGCTGTTGGTGCCTTTTTTATAAACCTTCTTTGAGAAGGCGCTAAAGAAGGTTGGTCATGCAGCGCGTAGCAAAGCATCTCGCGTGCTGACGTCTGCAAACGTTAGAGCTTACTGCACCACGCGAGATGCTTCGCTGCGCGCTGCATGACCAACTCCATTATCAACAGCTTTCTCAACCGCTTGCGTGGGTTGTTTTAAATGCAGCCTAGCCTTAATGCTTGAAGTGGCGCACCCCCGTGAGCACCATCGCCATACCGAGCCGGTTGCAGGCGTCAATCGAGTCCTGGTCTTTGATGGAGCCGCCGGGTTGCACCACGGCGCGCACGCCGGCGGCGGCGGCAATCTCGACGCAGTCGGGGAAGGGGAAGAAGGCGTCGGAGGCCATCACGGCGCCGTGCAGGTCGAAGCCGAAGCTGGCGGCTTTTTCGATGGCTTGGCGCAGGGCATCCACGCGCGAGGTTTGGCCCACGCCCGAGGCTAGCAGCTGGCCGGGGCGGGCCAGCACAATGGTATTGCTCTTGGTATGCTTGCAGATTTTGTTGGCAAACTCCAGGGCCGCTACCTCGTCGCTGGTCGGGGCCGACTCCGTAACGGTGCGGAAATCGGGCGCTGTCTCAATCTGCAAATCAGCGTCCTGCTCAATAATGCCGTTGAGCAGGGTCTTGATAAGCTTGGTCGGAAACTCAACCGGCTTCTGCTTCAGCAAAATGCGGTTCTTCTTGCTTTGCAGCACCGGCAGCGCCTCGGCCGCGAAGCCAGGCGCAATGAGCACTTCAAAGAACAGCTTGTTCAGCTCCTGCGTCGTGGCCAGGTCCACTTCCTGGTTCACGATGATAACGCCCCCGAAGGCCGACACCGGGTCGCAGGCCAGGGCGTGCACGTAGGCGTCGTGGAGGCTAGCGGCCTGGGCCACGCCGCAGGCGTTGGTGTGCTTGAGGATGGCCACGGCGGGCGGGCCGCCCGCAAACTCGCGCATGAGCTGCACGGCGGCGTCCACATCCACAAGGTTGTTGTAGCTCAGCTGCTTGCCGTGCAGCTGGTCGAACAGCGCCGTGAGGTCGCCGTGGAAAGCGCCGGCCTGGTGCGGGTTTTCGCCGTAGCGCAGCGGCGTGGTGGGGCCTTGGGGGCTAGCCGGGGCGGCGAGGCCCGTACCCTGGCTCACGTACTTGAAAATCTCGGTATCGTAGTGGCTGGTGGTGGCGAAGGCGGCGGCGGCGTAGTGGCGGCGGTCGTCGAGGCTGGGGCTGCCGCTGGTATCATCGAGCAGCTTGGTGACGGCCTCGTACTGGTCGCGCGAGCTTACCACAAGTACATCGCGGTAGTTTTTGGCGGCGGCGCGCAGCAGGGCAATGCCGCCGATGTCAATTTTCTCAATCACGTCCTGCTCGGGCGCGCCGCTAGCCACGGTTTCCTCAAACGGGTACAAATCGACCACTACCAAATCAATGGGCGGGATGCCGTGCTGCTCGGCCTGGGCCAGGTCGCCGGCTTCGTGGCGGCGGTGCAGAATGCCACCGAATACCTTGGGGTGCAGCGTTTTAACGCGACCGCCGAATACTTCGGGGAAGCCCGTAAGGTCTTCCACGGCGGTTACCTCGGCGCCTTGCTCTTCGAGAAACTGCTGGGTGCCACCCGTAGAGTAGAGCTGCACGCCGAGGCGGCGCAAAGTGGCTACCAGCGGGGCTAGCCGGTCTTTGTGGTACACGGAGAGCAGGGCGGCGCGAATGGGGCGAGCGGCGGACATTGGCAGGGAAAATTTAGGGGGTTCGATGCTGTGCGGAGTGCAAAAGCTGCCTCGCCCCTACCCGGCCAACCGCGGTAAGGGTTTGGCGCTGCAAAGGTAGGCCCACCAGCCGGGGCTAGCCGGGCCTTTTGCAAAAAAGCTGCGCGGCGGCCCGGTATGGCCGGCGGCAACTCAATTGTGAAGTTTGGAGTTATGCTATACTAACCGTTTGCGTCCGCTGCCGCTGCTTTTGATGATTGATTTCTCGCCCACCACCCGGCCCGCCGCCCCGGCGGCTGCCGAAACGCCCACCCTGTCCTCGTTGCCTGCAACCCCCGCTAGCTGCGCGGCCGCGGCGGCGCAGCTAGCCCCGCGCCTGCTGGCCCAGGCCGCGGCCACCGACGAGGTAGGTGGCTTTCCGACCCAGGAAATGCGCTGGCTGCACGAAGCCGGCCTGCTCACGGCCGTGCTGCCCACCAGCCTGGGCGGCGCGGGCCTGGGCGAGCCCGCGGCCACGCTGCTGCTCTACCAGGCGCTCTACCACGTGGGGCGCGGCAATCTGGCCGTGGGCCGGCTCTGGGAAGGCCACGTGAATGCGCTGCTGCTTATTCGCTGCTTTGGCAGCCCCGCCCAATTGGCCCGCGCGGCGGCCGATGCCCGCGCCGGCCACATTTTTGGCGTGTGGAACACCGAAAACCCGGCCAATGGGGTGCAGCTGGAGCCGGTGCCCGGGGCACCGGGCCGCTACCGTTTGCGCGGAGCTAAAACCTTTGCCTCGGGTGCGGGGCACATTACGCGGCCGGTGCTTACCGGGGCGTTGCGGCCGGCCCCAGCGCCCGTGCGGCGCCTCGACCAGGGGCCTTTGCCCGTGGCTAGCCCGGCGGTGGCGCCCACCGGCTGGCAGCTGGTGCTGCTGCGCGCCGATGAGCAGCCGCCGGTGCTCGACCGCAGCTTCTGGCGGCCGCTGGGGATGCGGGCCACGGCCAGCTTTCAGGCCGACTTTACGGGCATCCAGGTTGGCCCCGATGACCTGGTGGGCCAGCCCAACGACTACTACCGCGCCCCGTGGTTTGGGGGCGGCGCGGCGCGCTTCGCGGCGGTGCAGCTAGGCGGGGCCGCCGCCGTGTTTGATGAAACCCGGCGATTTTTGCGCCGCCTGGGCCGCACCGACGACCCCTACCAGCGCCAGCGCCTGGGCGAAATGCTGGCCCTGCACGAAACCGGCCAGCGCTGGCTGCGCGGGGCCGCCGAGCACGCCGCCCTGCCCCCTACCCCCACCGAGCTGCCGCCGCCGCGCCTCGAAGCCTTGGCGGCCTACGTAAATACCCTGCGCGCCACTACCGAAGACATTTGCCTGCAAACCCTGCGCCTAGCCGAGCGTAGTGTGGGGGCCCGGGGCCTGCTGCAGCCCGAGCCATTCGAGCGCCTGCACCGCGACCTTACCCACTACCTGCGCCAGCCCGCTCCCGATGCCACGGTGGCCGACGCCGGCCGTTTTGCCCTGGCTTCGGACAAGCCGGCGTATCAGCTTTTTTAGGCTGCGCGCAGCCTTAGCCCCTAGGGCGCGTCCGTGAGGCTGGCCACAAGCAACAAGGAGCGGGCCCCGGCGCTAGTTCCCTTTCACCCTATACTTACTGCATGTCTGCGTTGCCTTTTGATTCTTACCCCCTGCGGCCGGCCGGCTACGCAGCCGCGCTAGGCCGCACAGTCATCGTTATTCCGCATCCCGACGACGAGGCGCTGGGCTGCGGGGGCTTGCTGGCCCTGCTGCGCCAAGCCGGGCAGGAAGTAGCCGCCGTGCTCGTGAGCGACGGCACCATGTCGCATCCCCACTCGCAGGAGTTCTCGCCTGCCGCCCGCCGCGAACTCCGATATGCTGAGCTGCGCCATGCCCTAGCCGTGCTCGGGGTTGACGAAAACAACGTGCTGTACTTGGGCCTGCCCGATAGCCAGGTGCCTAGCGAGGGCCCGGCCTTCGAAAAGGCGGCCAGCCGGCTGGCTGATTTCCTAGTTCAGCAGCGGGCGGCAACGGTGCTGACGCCCTGGCGGCGCGACCCGCACCCCGACCACCGCGCCACCAGCCAGCTCACGGCCGCCGCGCTGTCCCGGCTGCCCCAGCCGCCCCGCCGCCTCGAATACGTGGTGTGGGCCTGGGAGCGCGCCGCCCCCGCCGACTTGCCCCAGCCCGGCGAGGCCACCGGCTTTCGCCTCGATATAGCAGCGGTGCTGCCCCAAAAGCAGCGGGCCATTGCGGCGCACCGCTCACAGCTAGCCCCCGGCACCATCACCGACGACCCGAGCGGATTTTTGCTTTCCGCCGATATGCTGGCGCATTTTGCCCAGCCTACCGAGGCCTTTATCGAAGCTTCCGCGCCATGAATACCAACCAACCCAACACCCTGGACCCCAACTATTTCGACGACGTTTACCGCGCCAGCACCGACCCCTGGGCCTTTGCCAGCAGCCCCTACGAGCGCCAGAAATACGCCGATACCCTCGCCGCCCTCGACCGGCCGCGCTACGAGCGCACCTTCGAGATTGGCTGCTCTATTGGGGTGCTCACGGCGCAGCTGGCCCAGCGCTGCGGCCGGCTGCTGAGCGTAGATGTGAGCGAAGCCGCCCTGGCCCAGGCTCGCGAGCGTTGCGCCAGCCTGCCGCAGGTAGAGCTGCGCAAAATGCAGGTACCCGCCGAGTTTCCCAGCGAGCAGTTTGACTTGATTTTGCTGTCGGAAGTAGGGTACTACTGGGCACCCGCCGACCTGGCCCGCGCCGCCGACCTGATGCTAGCCGCCCTGCCCACGGGCGCCGAGCTATTGCTAGTGCACTGGACGCCCGTGGTGCCCGACTACCCGCAGACGGGCGACGAGGTACATGAGTTTTTCCTTCAAAAAGCTGGCCCCGCCGGCCAATTGAAGCACCTGCACGGCCACCGCGCCGAGAAATACCGGCTCGACTTATTTGAGAAGGCCTAGCCCTTAGCAGCCCTCTACGCCTTCGCGCAGGTAGGTGCGCAGGTCGCGCAGGGCACCATTGAGCGGCACTGGCAGCACTGCGCCGCGCGTGGCTTCTACCCAGTGCCACAGCTGGCCAAACGTGGTAGCCTGCCGCGCCTGCCGCAGCAGGTCGCCCACGGGCACTTCTACGGCGCGGGCCAGCCGGGCCAGCTCGGCCCCCCCCGTGTGCAGGCCAGCCTGCCACCAAGCGCGCAGGCGGCGGCGGGCCCGCCACACCCGCACCAGCTCGTGGGGGCAGGGCACCAGGGGCTCGCGCTGCTGCCCGGTGAGGTTTTCCCACTCGCGCAATTGCCACGACAGGCCTACCTCCACGCGCCCGCAGCGGCGGGCCGAGGTATACACCTGCACGTGCGGGCTGTGGCGCACCGGCAGGTCGTGCTGCAACAGCAGCTGCCACAGCTGCTCATCTTCCAGAAAAGGCACCACGGGCAGGCCGCCCACCTGCCGGTAGGCGCGCACCGTAAGGGCCAGGCTAGCCCCGTAGTGCTGGTGGTGGCAGGGCCAGCGGTCGGCGGTGCAGGGGTCAATTTTATCCTCCAGCTGGCGCAGCAGCACGCGGTAGGCCGCGTCGCGCAGCTGAATGCGCCGCACGGGGCAGGGCTCCATGGCGGCGGGCGTTTGGGTGAGGATGCGCCCACCCACGGCCTCGGCGCCTTCTTCCAGCTCGCGCAGCGTGGCGGCCAGCCAGGTCGACGCCACCAGCGTGTCAGCATCGGTGCTGAGGAGCACGCCGGTGGGCCCGATGGTGCTTTCGAGGCGCAGGGCAGCCTCGTCGAGCAGCAGGCGGCGGGCGCGGCCCACGTGAGCCTGCGGGCGCGGCAGCAGCACCTCGGCCACGTGCACTATCAGGTTGGGGTGGCGGCGGCCCGCCTGGCGCACGGCGGCGGCCGTGCGGTCGAGGCAATTGTTGGCCAGCACAATCACCTCCATCATGCCCGCCGGCAGGGCCTGGCCCGCCAGCGTAGTTTGGGCGGCCAGGGCGGCTAGCGTGGCGGGCAGCGTGGTTGCCTCATCCTTGGCCGGAATAATGACGCAGGCTTGCAGCGCAGCCAGCGGGGGCGGTAGCTGCCGGTGCAGCGTGCGCTCGGCCAGGCGTAGCAGCTGCTCTTCGGTAGGGGGCTGGGAAAGGAGGGCCGGGTGGGCAGTGGCCGTGGCTTCGCGCGTGGCGTGGAAGCGGGCCGGCTGGGCTAGTTGGTCCATAAGGAAACCTATGTACGCCCCGGCCCCGCGAAGGATAGGAAATGCCGATTTAATTTTTATTTCTTCCCTCTTTTTTCATCTTGTCCAGAGCTATGAATAACCATAAAATCTTTTAAAACAGATTTTTACGCTATTTAAAGCTTAGCTAATTCTTTTAGTTAAAAAAGAAGGCTGCCCCACCTGTTCGGTAGGGCAGCCTTGCCAAAACAGCCGCCGCCAGGGCTAGCTGCGGTATTAGAACGCCTCGCCAATGGCGAAGTAGAAGCCCGGGTCGGTGCCAAAGGCGTAGTCGAAGCGCAGGTTAACCCGGTCGCGCCGGATGAAGTTGAAGCGGGCACCCACGCCGCCGGCCGTGTGAATACCGCCAAAGCTGTAGTCCTTGAGGTCGTAGCCCACCTGGCCGGCGCCCAGAAAGGCCGCCCCGTCGATGCGCCAGAACAAGTGCTGGCGCAGCTCGGCCTGGGCCGACACCATCTGGCGGTCGCGGTAGCGCTGCTCGTAGATGCCGCGCATCAGGTTGGCGTTGTCATACAGGGTACCGCCCAGGTTAGCGCCAATGCCGGCTAGCCCGTACCACGGCACATTGCCCGAGTGAAACTGCCCCAGAAATTGCAGCGCCAGAATGGTTTTGTCGCTAAAGATGCGCTGGTAGTGGCGGGCATCAATCTGGTAGCGCACAAAATTGTAGTCGGAGCCCACAAAGCCCCCGTTGAACATCACCTGCAAGTCGAGCAGATTGCCCCTGGAGGCGGCCAGGGCCACGTCGCGGCTGTCGAGCGTGTAGACCGGGCCTATACCGGAAAGGCTGAAATTGAGCCGTTGGCGCTGGTCGAGGCGCGGGTCTTGATTGAAGTAGTTTTGGGTATTCGGATTCGTGCTCACCGGCGAAATGGCATCGCCGTCGTCGTTTATCCGCCCCTGGGCCTGGCTCAGGTTATACACGCGCGACAGCCGGTATTGCAAACCCAGGAACTGGTTTTTGGCAATGCTTTTCTGAACGCGCTGGTTGATAATAAACAGCTGAAAGTCGAGGAAGGAGCGGTTGCTGTTTTGCACCGCCGGCGCGTCGTTGCCGATGCCGAAGTAGTAGAGCCGGTTTTTGTAGGAGCTGATTTCGCCGTTCAGGTAATACTTCTCACCCGGCGAGTAGATGGTATGCACAAACTGCACCAGCGACTGGCTTTTCTGGGTGGTCCAGAACTGCACCCGGGCATTGGAGGCGCGGGTGAGCGTGTCGGTACCGAGGCGGCCGCTCAGCAGGCCGCCGATGCCATAGCCGGCGCCCGTTTCCTGCTGATAAAACAGCACCGGCACGGGCAAAATCGTAATTCGTTTAGGAGGCTTGGTAGCCCGGGCCTGACCAGCCGGCAGGCCTTGGCCAAAGCCAATGCTAGCACAACCCAATAACCCCACTAAAAGCGGAAAAAAGCGCATAGAATAAAAAAAAGGAAAGCGTGTTGGACACCTCAACGGATTTTACCCCCCAGCGGTTGGCCTGGCAGCGTGTTATCGCTTCATCTTTCCTCCAGAATGTGCCCGGCCCAGCCCCCGGGGTACCCCTCAGGAGCAGCCGGCCGCCCCGGCTGCCCCTGGCCCTAGCAAAACCTTGGCGGCCAGCCCATCACACCAGCAGCATACTCAGAATGCCCGCCAGCATAATGCCCTTGCACCAGGCACTGAGCTGGCGGAAGTGCCGGCGGCGGTCGGCCCGGGCCAGGCGGCGGGCCAGCTCCAGCAGCGGCAGCAGCACCAGCCCTAGCAGCCACGCCGCCAGCGGCCAGCGGCCCCAGGCCAGCAGCTGCCCGGCTGCCCCCAGCACCAGCAGCCCCAGGCAGCCCAGAAAAAAGCCCGCTACCCACTTGCTGCGCGCCACGCCCCACACCAGCGGCAGGGTGCGGCAGCCATGCTGGGCATCGCCGCGCATGTCTTCCAGGTCTTTCACTATTTCGCGCACCACGGTGAGCAGGAAGGCGGCCAGCGCATAAAGCCACACGGCCTGGCGGCCGGTTAGCAGCTGCAGCTCGGGCAGCAGCACCAGCGCCGCCGTAAGCGCGCCAATGCTCACGTTGCCCACCAGCGCCACCCGCTTAAACCGGGCCGAGTAGCCCCACAGCAGCGCCGCCGCCCCCATCGTAACGAAGCCCAGCGGGCACGACAGCGCCATGGCCAGCAGCACTCCCAGCCCACTCAGCAGCACGTGGGCCAGCATGGCGTGGCGCCGCCGCAGCACCCGCCCCACCACCAGGCGGCCGGGCCGGTTGATGGCGTCAATCTTGACATCGTAATAATCGTTGATGATGTAGCCGGCCGCCGCCACCAGCAGCGCCGCCAGCACCAGCAGCCCGAAGCGCGGCGCCAGCAGCACCGCCCCCAGCGGCTGGCCGGGCAGCAGCAGCACCCGCACTAGCACCAGGCTCAGCAGCATAATGGCCAGGTTGGGCCAGCGCACCAGGCCCGGCAGCGCCCGCGCCAGGCGGCCGGCCTGCCCGGGGCCGGGCAGCAGTTCCTCGCCCCCGCCCGGCAAGGAGGGCTCCGAAGTGGGCGCGGGCGGCGGGGTGGTAGCCATAAGAAAGGGTAGTGGGGCCACAAGGTACGGCCCGGGCCAGCCGCCCCCACGCAAAACGCCCCCGCCGGCGCAGCCGGCAGGGGCGTTATTAAGTGCGCCAGGGGCACAAGGCCAGGGCCTCACACGCGGCGCACGTTCACGGCATTCACGCCCTTGCGGCCTTCCTGGGTTTCAAACTCCACGCGGTCGTTTTGCTGAATCTGCCCGCCGTTGAGGCCGGTAATGTGCACGAAGAAGTCCTCCTTCGTGGTGTCGTCGGTGATAAAGCCGAAGCCTTTGGCCTCGTTAAAAAATTTTACGGTCCCGGTTTTCATGTAATCGGCAAAAAAGAGAAAATCACTGCCGGCCTGCCCATCTCCTGGCAGAGCTAGCCGGGCCGGCGTTGTCATACGCAGGCCCAGCGGCCGGGTTTAAGCTAGCTTATTGGTGGTCGCGCCACTCGTACACCCACTTGGCCTGAATCTGCTCCAGGTGGCCTTCGTTGGCCTGCTCGCGGGTGCCCTCAAAGTTGGGCAGGCCCAGCACCCACTCTATCAGTTCGGTAAAGCGGATGCGGTAAATTTTGGCTTCCGTAAAGTCATCGCCAAACTTTTCGTAGAGGGCAATGGCTACGTCTTCGTGGTCGGCCCACTGAATGGGCGGCTCGTAGTGGTTCACGTTTTTTGGAGTTATGAGGTAAAAGTCAGAAGTTAGGAGTTAGCTGGTTTGAGCAGAGCAGCCGGCAAAGCCAACTCATAGCTCATAGCTTTTAACTCATAACCTACCCTAGTGGCCCAGAAAGTGCTGGGGCGGAATGGTAACCACGATTTCGAGGCGCTCGTTGGGCAGCACGCACTGGCAGGCCAGGCGCGAGGTGAGGCGCGGGTTGATGGCCCGGTCGATGAAGTCTTCTTCCTTATCAGAAATCTCGGGCAGCTCATCGCCGCCCTTTTCAATGTACACGTGGCAGGTGCTGCAGCCGCACACCCCGCCGCAGTTGTGCTGGAGCTGAATGCCGTTGTTGAGCGCCACGTCGAGCACCGACTCGCCGCTGGCGGCCACGTGGGTTTGGGCGGGCTGGCCGTCCTGAAACTGAAAAATAATCGTCGAGGGAGTCAAAATACGGTTGCCCATTGGGCCTGATGCAAGGCACAAAGTTAAGGCAGCCCTTTTAGGAATCGGGAATGCGGAAGGAGGAAGATGGAATTACCTGATTATCACTTCCTCATTCCACCTCCCGCGCTCGCACTTCTGCACGCTGGATGCTGGCCGAGAGCTGCGCGTAGAGCGCCTGCCAGGCCGGGTGCGGGGCTAGCGCCGCCTCGTGGGCGGCCAGCGTAGGCGCATCGTGGCGCAGGGCGGGGCCGGTTTGCACCGCGTAGGGCGAGGGCTGCGCAGCCAGGGCCTTGTCCACGGTTTCGCGCACCAGTGGGTGCAGCAGCTCGAAGGGCAGGCCGGCTTCGGCCAGCAGTGCGTGGGCCACGCCCAGCAAATGGTTGGTGAAGTTACTGGCCCACACCGCCCCCAGGTGCAGGTGCAGCCGCTGGCCCGAGGCCAGCAGCGCCACCCGCTGGCTCAGGCTGCGCGCCAGGGCTAGCAGCGTGGCCTCGGCGGCGGGGTCGGCGGCTTCCACAAAAAGCGGCACGCTAGGCCACTCGATGCGCCGGCCGGGGCTGAACGTTTGGAGGGGGTACAGCACCCCGCCCCGCACCCGCGGCCGGGCGGCAAACACGGCCAGCGGCAGGGCCCCGGCCACGTGGGCTACCAGGGCCCCGGCCGGCCACTGGCCGGCGGCCAGCAGGGCGGGCACGGCCGCATCGGGCACGGCCAGCAAGTACGCATCGGCCGGGGGCGGGGCGGCCAGGGCGGCCTCCTGCGGCAGGGCCGCGCAGCCGGGCAGGCTGGCCGCCAGGGCCTGGGCCGGGCCGGGCGTGCGGCTGGCCACAAATACAAGCTGGTGCCCGGCCGCCGCCAGGGCCGGGGCCAGTGCGCTGGCTACGCGCCCGGCGCCAAACAGGCCGATGCGCAATGCATTAGTATCTCCGGAAGGTGCCATCGGCGCCAAAGGTCGGGGCCCCGGGCAATCAGGCCCAACCTCGGGGGCAAAGCGCGGGCTGGCAAAATGAACAAATCCTGATTAGCGGGGCAATAGTTTGCCGAAAAGGTAGCATATTGTGGGCGCAAGCTGGTTGGGTTTAGATTTAACTCATAATTTCTTTATAAGAAGTGGCTAGCTGGCTGGCTCTTATTCCTACGTTTCCTTTTTCACTTTCTTTTTTTCTATGATGAATCCTTACACTCGGGGGCAATACTGGGGGGCACGCCTACGGCAGTGGGGCCTCACGGCTCTGCTGGTGAGCGGGGCCGCGGCCGCGGCGCAGGCGCAAAACCTCAACTACTCGGTGCTCAACGCCACCAATACTACTACTACCTATACCGACCTCGGCACCGCGGGCACGGCCATTGCCACCACCACTACCGACGATGCCAACTCGGCGGCGCAGGCTATCGGCTTCAGCTTCAGCTATGGCGGCACGGCCTACACGCAGTTTGTGCTGAATACCAACGGGTTTATTAAGCTCGGCAGCACGGCGCCCTCAACGGCGGCGATGTTTATCGACGAAACGAGCGGCAGCAGCATTCTCGACCCGTTTGAGAGCAACGACACCAATATTATTGCCCCGCTCAACGTGGACCTGACGGCCGGCGCGGCAGGGGGCACCGAATACCGGGTGGCCACCACGGGCACGGCAGGCGCGCGGGTGTGCACCATTCAGTGGAAAAACGTGCAGGACAAAGCCAACGTGCGGCCCACGCAGTATACCAACCTGAGCTTTCAGGTGCGGCTGTATGAGGGCACCAACGTGATTGAGCTGGTATACGACGCGGCCACGGCGGGCAGCCCCGTTTCGTACCGCTTCACGCAGGCGGGCCTCAAGGGTACCGGCTTTGCCAGCGGGCAGCTGGTGCAGGTGGCCAAGGGCGAAAACGCCCCCTGGAGCGCGGCCACGTTTGCCGACTTCTCCAACGTGGTGGCTACCAACAACCTCAACACGCTCAACATCAGCGCGGCGGCCCTGCCCGATGCGGGGCGCACGTTCCGCTTCACGCCCACGCCGCCGCTGGCCAATGATATTGCCCTGCGCGGCATCTACACGCCGGGTAAAATTGCCTCGCCTACGGCCCTGCCCCAGGCCGTGCGGGTCTACATTTCCAACCTTGGCACGGCCACTCAAACCAACATTCCTATCACGCTCACCATTTCGGGGGCTAATACCTACACGGTAACGGCCACGCTGGCCTCGCTGGCCGCCGGGGCGCAGGGATACCTCACGCTGGCTAACCTGCCCGCTACGCTTGCTGCCGGTACCAACACCGTGACGGCAAGCGTGCCCAACGATGACAACAACGCCAACAACTCGGTGAGTACCACGCAGCTGGTTACGGCTACGCGCCTGAGCCAAATTGACCCTAGCAAGGGCTACGACGGGGCCTTCAGCGGCTACGGCAACGGCTCTACGGTGTTTGCCACCAAGTTTATTTTGCCGAGCACTACCACCACGGCGCTCACCGATGCCATCGTGTCGTTTGGCAATACCGGGGCTACTACGGCTTACCAGGTGCTGGTGTATGATGCCTCGGGCACCGGCAGCCTGCCAGGCAAGGTGCTCTATACCTCGGCTACCCAAAACCGCCCCGCTGCCGGGGGCGACGTGACCGTGACGCTGCCCAACATTCAGCTTACGGGCACCTTTTACCTGGGCGTGCGCGAGGCTGCTACCACCGGCATCGGCCTGGCTACCCAGAGCGAAAACCCGTTGCGCAGCACTACCTTCTATTTCTCGGCCGACGGCGCTACGGGCTGGGTTGACATGGCCGCGTCGTACCCGCGCCGCCTGGGCATTGAGGTTGGGCTAGCCCCCGCCCCCACCTGCGCCACGCCCACGGCCCTGACCGTGACGGCCACCACGCCCACCACGGCCACGGTGACCTTCGCCGATGCCAGCAACACGGGCAGCTACCAGCTGGTGTATGGCCCGGTGGGCTTCCAGCCTGCCACGGGCGGCACCACGGTAACGGTGACGGGCTCGCCGGCTACCATTACGGGCCTGACGCCGGGCGCCACCTACCAGGTGTATGTGCGCAGCAACTGCACGGGCGG
Source organism: Hymenobacter cheonanensis (assembly GCF_030581075.1). Lineage (GTDB taxonomy): Bacteria > Bacteroidota > Bacteroidia > Cytophagales > Hymenobacteraceae > Hymenobacter. The sequence continues at coordinate 376,977 of NZ_JAUQSW010000003.1, read as the reverse complement.
CGGCACCAGCTTCTTCAGCACGCCGGCCACCTTCAGCACGGGCTGCGCGGCCGTTACGACCATTGCCTCCTTCCCCTACTCGGAAGGCTTTGAGAATATTGCTACCGGCCAGACCCTGCCCTGCGGCCTCACGGTGCTCGATGCCAACAACGACAAGGCTACCTGGGCCATCAACAAAACGGCCCCCTACGCCGGGGTGAATGCCCTGCGCTACACCAGTGCCATCAACAACAGCGTGGCGGCCGACGACTGGTTCTTCACCCCGGCCCTGACCACGGCGGCCAGCACCCGCTACCAGCTAGCCTTCCGCTACCGCGGCGAGGGCATCGTAAACAGCCCCTCCAACTATACCGAGAAGCTGGAAGTGAAGGTGGGCGCTGCCGCCACCCCGGCCGGCCAAACCACCACGCTCTACACCAACACGGCCATCACCAACACCAGCTACGCGCTGGCCAACGCCACCTCGACCCCGGCCGTGGCCGTGTTTACGCCCGGGGCGGGCACGCAGTACGTGGGCTTCCACGTGTTCAGCGCAGCCGAGCAGGGCAACCTTTACATCGACGACCTCAACATCACGGCCAGCGTGGTGACGGCCACTTCATCGGAGGCGCTGCTGCGCGCCGTTACGGTGTTTCCCAACCCGTCGGCCACCGGCTTGTTCGACCTCGAAATCCACGGGGCGCAGGCCAAAGGCAGCCTGGCTGTGCGCATCACCAACGCCCTCGGCCAGCAGGTATATACCGGCGCTGCCCGCGACAACTACACCAACCGCCTCGACCTGAGCAGCCTGGCTCCCGGCATCTACCACCTGCAGGTGCGCAACGGCGACGAAACAATGACCCGCCAACTGGCCATCGTGAAGTAATTCGCGCTAGCCCCTGGTTCATAAAAAAGGCCGCCCAACGTGGGCGGCCTTTTTTATGTCCGTTTCTGTTTGGCCAGGGCATTAGGCTACGGCCTGGGGGCGGGCGGCCCCAGTGCGGCCGGCTACTTCGGCGGGGCTAGCCACGGCGGCGGCCCGGCTGGCTTTGCGCTGGCGCATACTCAGCACCAAGCCCAGGCCCATGAGCAGCGTGCCGCCCCACAGCAAGTTGATGAAGGGCTTCTCGGTGGCTTTGAGGATGATATAGTCTTTGCCGGTGGTAGCGATGGCGAAGGTAAACTTGCCCTTTACCGGGTCAATTTGGTCGAGACTGATTTTGAGACCCAGGTCTTCCACAATTTCGGGCACGCGGCCCACCTGGCGGTCACGCAGCAGGAACACCGGGTGCGCGTGGTACTCGCGGCCCTTCTCGCCGGTGATAATCATGTCGGCTTGCAGGGCAATGTCGCCTTTCTCCAGCTTGATGCCCGGCACGTCGTGCGCCTGCTCGATGGCCCGGAACACGGCGAAGTAGTCGTTCAAAAACAGCGTATCGCCCACGGCCAGCTCGTGCGGCACGGCGGCGCTCCACGGAATTTCCTTGCGCGGGTCGGGCACCGACGAGATGTGCGAGTAGATATCGTGGTCCCAGAAGCGCTGCAAGGCCGGCGAGGCGAGCAGGCCGCCCATTTCCTCATTGACCTGGGCACGAGGAAAGAGCGTGAATTTCTGGCCGGTCTTCTTGTCGTTGTATTCGACGCGGTAGTAGGTATTTTCGGGCCGGATGGTGAGCGAGTCGCCGGTGTGGTAGTACACCTTGTCGCCCTGCTTGATTTCGCCCCTGGCCACGGCCTTGTACTCGTCGTCGGTACGGTAGAGCAGCTGCGTGTTCACGTAGTCGGGCAGGCCGGGCACTTCGAGGTACTGGCCGCTGTAGGTCACGTCGTAGCCGTTCATGGCGCCGGTTTCGTTGCGCCACAGCAGCACGTTTTCCTCGTTGCCCTTGTCGTCCATGTCGCGCGAGATGAGCTTGCCGCTCGTGTTGCGCGAGATGATATTGGAGTAGCCCGCCGAGGCCAGAATGCCCAGCAGCATGAGCGCTATGCCCAGGTGCGACACCGCTCCACCCGAGAGCTGCACCCGCCGCCGCCACAGCCCAAAAATGGCCGCCGCGTTGGTCATTACCCCAAACAACCCGGCTAGCAGCAGCACCACATACGGGGCCGACATGGTGTGGCCAAAATAGCGCGTGAGCAACACCACGAGCGAGGTAGTGAGCAGCGCCAGCATAGTGGGCGTGGCCAGGGCATTGATAACTGGCTCCTTGGCCGGGCGCCACCACAATATCTGGGCGATGCCCGACACGAACCCAATCAGCACGCCCGCCCACAGCTGAATGCGGGTGTAGTGCTGAATCTGGTCGGCCGGCAGGGCTAGGTTCGACTTGATGCCGATGAAGCCTAAGAAGGAATTATACACCGGAATGCTGGTGGTAGCCACCACCTGGAAGGCCGCCAGACACAGCACCGTAGCGCCCACAAATACCCACAGCTCGGGGCTGTAAGCATCCAGTTCTTTCTCCGAAACCGGAATGCTTTTCCAGCGGCTAGCCAGCAACGCAATGGCGCCCACCGTGAAGAAAGCCAGGTAAATAATCAGCTGGCCCGACAAGCCGAGGTCGGTAAACGAGTGCACCGAGGCGTTGCCTAGCACGCCGCTGCGCGTGAGGAAAGTAGCGTAGAGAATGAGCACAAACGTGGCCACCACCAGGGCATACGCGGTGCGCAGGCCCGTGCGGCGGCGCTGCCACAGCACCATGCCGTGCAGGGCCGCGATGAGCACGAGCCACGGAATATACACGGCGTTCTCCACGGGGTCCCAGTTCCAGAAGCCGCCGAAATTCAGGGTTTCGTAGGCCCAGTAGGCGCCCATCATAATGCCGATGCCGAGCACGGCGCCCCCTAGCGCGGTCCAGGGCAGGGCGGGTTTTACCCAGGTCGTAAGCTCTTTTTTCCAGAGCCCCGCAATGGCGAAGGCAAACGGCACCAGCGTGAGCGCAAAGCCCAGGAACAGCGTAGGCGGGTGAATCACCATCCAGTAGTTCTGAAGCAATGGGTTGAGGCCCGAGCCGTCTTTGGGCACGAAATCGGGGTTCATCTTCCACACCGGCAGGTCCACCATAAAGTCACGCAGCAGAATGAAGGGCGATGAGCCAATCTTGACGCCAGCTACGACTACGCCCAAAATCATGCTCACCAGGAAGGCTTGCACCGTGGCAAACACGGCTAGCACAGGCGCTTCCCATTGCTTATTGAACTTCATGATGCCTAGCCCCAGCACCACGTGCCAGAATATCCAGAGCAGGAAGCTGCCCTCCTGGCCTTCCCAGAAGCAGGAAATCATGAAGTGAATGGGCAGGTGGTTGCTGGAGTGCGACCACGCATAGTAGTACTCGTAGCGGTGGGCGTAGATGATGTTGAACAGGCAGAACACCACGCCTACCACGGCCGCGCCGTGCACGAAGAACGCGCCCCGCGCCAGCCGCAGCCAGCTTGCGTCGGCCTGGCCGAGGGCCCGGCCCCGCGCCGCCTGAAAGTAGCCGTAGGCGGCCACTGCCGCCGCCACGAAGGCCAGAATGACGCTGGCCTGACCGAGGTTTCCGATAAGTAAATTCACGAGCTAGCTGGTTTTTTGGCAAAGGTACCGCCTGGCGGGCGGGGGTGCATCGCACCGGGCTGCCTGCTACCTAAAGCCGCAGGCCGGTTTTTTGTCTACCTTGACGGCTGTTTTAGTTCTACACCCCATGCCTGCTCCTGGTTCCTTACCGGCGGCGGCCGGCGCGCTGCCGGCCGCCAGCCCCGCCCCCCCTGCCCCACCCAAGCCCACCCTGGCCCAGGCGCGCGCCGAGGCGGCCCAGGCCCGCCAGCACCTGGCTGCCCTAGCCAGTGGCCTGCGCGATGGCCTGCTGCTGCTCGATGCTGACAAGAATGTGCTGCTGGCCAACGACCAGTTTTGCACCCTGCTCGGCTTGCCGTTGGCCGCCAGCCAGTGCGTAGGGCTGCCCACTACCCAACTCACGGCGCTGATGCAGCCCTACCTCGACGACCCGCAGGCCTACACTGCCGAACTGGCCACGGTGCGGGCCGACTACATCCCGAACACGCTGCTGCGGCTACGCGATGGGCGCGTGCTGGAGCGCGACGCCCGGGCCGTAGCCCTGGGCGAAGCCACGGGCTGGCTGCTGAGCTACCGCGATGTAACGCAGCACCAACAGGCTGAAAACCAACGCGACGCACAACGCAAATTCTACGAAACCATTCTTGATGAGGTGCCCGTGGAGATTGCCGTGCTCGACGAGCAGCGCCGCTACGTGTACGTGAACCCCCAGGCCGTGCCCGACCCCGAGCACCGCGCCTGGCTGCCCGGCCGCACCCTGGCCGAGTACTGCGCCCGCTACGGCTTTCCGATGGAGCTGGCCGAGCAGCGCGACCGCATGTTTGAGCTGGCCGAGGCGAGTACCGAGCCCGTGAGCTGGGTCGACCGCACCCCGGTGCCGGGCGGCGAAATGCACCACCAGCGGCAGTTCAAAGTGCTGGCGGGCGCGGGCAAGGGCCTGCCCTACATGCTGGGCAGCGGCCTCGACGTGACGGCCCGCGTGCAGGCCGAGGAGCGCAGCCAGCGCAGCGAGGCCGAGCGCCGCGAGCAGCAGGAGTTTATGGAGCAGGTGCTCAACACCAGCCCTAGCCCGGTGTACGTGCGCGATGCCGCGGGCGAAGTAGTATTTGGCAACCGGGCCCTGTTTAAGCTGGATGAGCAGGCGGCCCTTTTTGCGCCTACCGAGCAGGTGCGCCGCGCCAAGGAGCGCGAAGCGGCCGAGTACGCCGCCATCGATGCCCAGGTGCTGGCCACCGGCCGCGAGGTAGTGGCCGAAGAGCGCTCGACCTCGCCCACGGGCGAGGAGCGCTGGTTCTATTCCATCAAGCGCCCGCTGGTGCGCCCCGATGGCACGGTACAGGTACTAGGGGTCAGCACCGACATCACCGCCCTAAAGGCCGCCCAGCTGGCCGCCGAAGAAGCCGCCAAGGCCCGCGAAAACTTTTTGGCCAACATGAGCCACGAAATTCGGACGCCCATGAACGGCGTGCTGGGCATGGCCGCGCTGCTGGCTAAAACCCGCCTCAGCCCGCAGCAGCAGGAGTTTGTGCGCACTATTCGCAGCTCGGGCACGCACCTGCTGGGGGTGCTGAACGACGTGCTCGACGTATCGAAAATTCATTCGGGCAAGCTGGAGATGGAGGCCGTGGCCTTTCACCTGCACGACTCGATGCAGCAGGCCGTGGCCACGCTCACCTTGCAGGCCCAGGAGAAGGGGCTGGTATTCGGCTTCAAGCCCTTCGCCGCCGACGAAGCGCCCTGGGTACTGAGCGACCCCTTCCGCCTCAACCAGATTTTACTCAACCTGCTCTCCAACGCCATCAAGTTCACCACCAGCGGCAGCGTGTGGCTGCGCAGCTTTTTGGTGGATGAAACCGACGAGGAATACCTCGTGCGCTTCACTGTGCAGGACTCGGGCATTGGCATCGGGCCCGAGGCGCTGGAGCGCATTTTTGAGAGCTTCACTCAGGCCTATGCCGACACCACGCGCCGCTACGGCGGCACCGGGCTGGGCCTCACCATCAGCCGGGCGCTCGTGACGCAGCTCGGCGGCGAGCTGAGCGTGAGCAGCAAGCTGGGCCAGGGCAGCACGTTTTCGTTTACCATCCCGCTGCTCAAAACCCAGCAGCCCGAGCCGGTGCTGGCCGATGCCTTCGACACCGGGCAGCTGCGCGGCGTGCGGGTGCTGCTGGCCGAAGACAACCCCATCAACCGCACCGTGGCGCGCCTGCACCTGCTGCAATGGGGCGTGGAGGTAGATGAGGCCGAGGATGGCCGCGTGGCCCTGAACAAGCTGCTCGAAAACGTTTACGACGCCGTGCTGATGGACATTCAGATGCCGCACCTGAGCGGCATCGAGGTAACGCAGCAGCTGCGCCAGCTGCCCGACCCCGCCCGCGCCGGCGTGCCGGTGCTGGCCCTTACGGCCAACGTGTTTCGCAGCGACAACGAAAAATACCTGGCCGCCGGCATGGACGACTACCTCGCCAAGCCCTTTGCCGAGGAGCACCTCTACGCCAAGCTCATCAACCTGCTGCGCCAGCCCACCGTCGCCCTGGCGCTGGCCCCGCCCCCGGCCTATACCCTGGCCAAGCTTTACCACGATGCCAAGGGCAACCAGGCCTTTGTGACCGGCATGGTCAACTCCTTTTTGACGCACATGCCCCCTAGCCTCGACAAGATACGGGCCGCCGCCGAGGCCCGTGACTGGCTGCTGGTGGCCGAGCTGGTGCACCACATCAAACCCAACTTACTCACGCTCAGCATCGAAAGTGCTATTGCGGCCATGCACATTCTGGAGCCGCCGCCCACCCAGCTGCCCACCCCCGACGAGCCGGCCCGCCAGCTAGCCACCACCCAGCTGCTGGCCGCCGTGGAGAATGTACTACGGGAGCTGCCCGGGGAATTATAAGCCAAAAGAGCGGCGCTAAAAGGCTACTGAATGCTTAGCCTTTTAGCTGCCGCTCTTTTAATTTCTATCCCTTTTTAAATGCCGCGCAGGCGTTTGAAAAAGCTTTCCTGGTAGGCCTTGGCCACGGGCACTTCGTGGCCACCGGGCAGCTGCAGCTGGTTATCCTCGATGGCCTCAATGAGCTGTGTATTTACCATATAGGAACGGTGCACGCGCACAAAATGCGCGAAAGGCAGGCGCTCCTCAAAGGTTTTGAGCGTGGCGTACACAATGTGCTTGTGCTTGAGCGTGACGAGCACCGAATACATCGACATAGCCTCGATATACAGCACCTCGTCAAAATTGACGCGCATCAGGCGGTTGTTAATCTTGAGAAACAGCGTGTTGCCATCGGCCCCAAACATGGCCTCGGCGGCTTCGGCGGGGGGCGGGGCCAGGGCGGCGCGCTGGCTCCGGATGCGGTCGACGGTGCGGCTGAAGCGGGCGTAGTCGAGCGGCTTCACCAGGTAGTCGGTCACGCGCAGCTCAAAGGCATCCACGGCGTAGTCGCGGTGCGAGGTCACGAGCACTACATCGGGCAGGGGCTGGGGCAGAATGCGCACCAGTTCGAGGCCCGTGAGTTCGGGCATGGTGATGTCGAGCAGCAGAATATCGGCCCGCCCCCCCGACCGGAAATAATTCAGGCAGGCTACGCCATCGGCGAAGGTGCCGGCCAGGGTCAGGCCTTCCGTTATGCTCACATAATGCTCCAGCGCCAGCCGGTTCATCTCATTGTCGTCCACCACCACGCAGGCCAGCTGGGCAAGGGGTGCCGTGGCAGTAGCGGAAGAACTCATACGAATAAAGAATAAATAAGCGGGCCTAGCAGAAACCGGCTGAAAGATAGGCCTAAAAGCGGCATTGCCAAGGCCACCAAAGCCGGGCGGCCAGGCAGTCAATTTACGCTCCTGGCTTTCATGTTTGCTTCTTATTTTACTGGCCCACTAGCCGTTAGCTACGCCGGCCAGCCCGCTGGCAACGCTACTGAGTAGCGTTAATTTATTCATTAATAACACATTTTGCTCAGGGTTTCGGCGTACTTACCGGCAGCAGCAGGTGCTCGGTGTAGGGCGCGCCACCGGGCGGGTAGCAGGTAATGGCCACGGCCACCTGCCGAATTCCCGCATCGAACCAGGGCTGGGCGTAGACGCGGCCCTGGCCAGGGCTAGCAGTCGGAGCCAGGGCCAGCGGCAGTCGGCGCAGCACCCGGCCAGTGGTGGGGTCGCTGATGAGCACGGCCAGCTGCGCCCGGCGCGGGTAGCGCCCTAGCGGCAGTTCCAGAAAGGCCACATCGGCGGCCACTGCCCCGGGCATAATGGGGCGCAGCTGGCTATAGGCCAGCCACTGCTGCCGCAGCAGCGTAGGCGGGCCATCGGCGGGGTCGCCTTCGGCCACCACCTGGTAGAGGTACTGGCCGGGGCTGGGTAAGGTATCGGCAATGCTGTACGCTAGCTGGTGCTGGCCGAAAGTATTGGTTACCAAGGGCTCGTGCCTGATTTCGCGGGCCCGAAACTCGTGCAGCTCGCGGCGCAGCACCCGGCAGTAGCGAGCAGCGCTGAGCGAGTCGGGTACTTGCCAGGCTAGGGTCACCACGCGGCTCATGGCGGGCAGGCCCTGGGGCACGGCAGGCGCGGGCACCACCGGCAGGCCCCGCGCCTGCCCACTTACCTGCAGCGTAAAACTGCAATAATCCTTGAGATAACCGTCCACATCGAGCAGGTAGGCCTGGCCGGCCTGCAGGTTGGGCAAAGGCACAAACAAGTTATCCTGGGTGCCTAGCGAGGTGCACGACAAAAGGCGGTACGTGGCCGGCTGGCACGGCGTGCCCGTGAGCACCACTAGCTGCACGCCGCGCACAGCGCGGCAGCGCTGCCCACCAATATTCACGTAGTATGTGCCGGTGGCCGGCGGCCGAAACTCAAACCATTGGTCGTTGTGATACTCGATGCACTTGCCCGTGAGGCGCTCATCTACGCAGGCGCGCTGCACAGTACAGCCCACAGTGCTGGAGGTAATGGTTTCCTCGGCCCGCAACGGGCGGCGGTTTTCGATATTGTCGTTGGGTACCTGGGCGTGGGCTAGCGAGATGAGCAGACTTAAAACAATCGTCATGCTGAACGCAGTGAAGCATCTCGCCCGCACCGTTAGGATACTAACCTCAACGATACGGGCGAGATGCTTCACTGCGTTCAGCATGACAAGCCTTATTGGTATTGCTGCGAGCCTAGCGGCGGGTAGTCATGGCCGTAGCGGGCGGGCCGGTTTTGCCCAGGTCTTTCTCCACGTACTTGCTCGGGCACTTGGTCAGAATCTGGTCGGCCTCGAACACGCCGTTTTTCATGGCGCCCACTATCACTACCTGCTCCGACTTGTCGAGGTCCTGGGGCTTGGGGTTGCGGTACACCACGCGCTGGGCCACGTGCAGTGTATCTACCATCGTGAAGGCGAAGTAGTTGGGGTTCACCATCGGGTCGTACTCCAGGCCCACGGGGCGCTTGTCGGCGTCGCGCGGCAGGGTGCCCACCACGTGCACCTTGGCCAGGTTGCCGGCCGCCGCCTGCTGGCGGGCAATAGTGAAGGTCGAATACGTGCTGGCATCCGACATAGTGCTGATAATGATGCCTACCGCCGCCGCGATAACCACCAAAACAAAAATGTGCGACTTTTTCATAGTATAAATTTACGTGTAGGGTAAGCTTTAACTTGCCTGGCGGCCGCAACGATGGACAAGCCAAAGCTTATCCCACATCCTGCTCTAGCGGCCTTCTACCTCGCGCTCCAGGCGGCTCACCTTGCGGTCGAGGCGCACCAGGTAGGCTAGCAAGCCACTGAGGATGATGACGATAACAAGCACCACCACGTAGATTTTGCCGCTGGCGCGCAGGGCGTCGGCCATTTCGGGTTGGTCGGCGGCCACGGCATTGGTTTGGGCCAGGGCGGTACCGGCTAAGAGCAGCAGCGGCAAAAGCAGGGCGAAGCCGCGGTTAAGCCAGTTGTTTGTCTTGTTTTTCATAGACTTTCTCTTTAACAAAAGCGAAGCGGCAGGCCACTTCCGTAATCCAGACCCCTAGCAGCGTCCAGCCGATAACGGCCGGGTAAAACACCAGGCGCATGGCACTGTCGAGGTCATACTTTGAGAAGCCCGGGTTGCCGCCCATGCCGGGGTGCAGCGACGCCGAAGCCATGCGGGGCATGATGAACAACAACGGAATGGCCGCCGCAAACGCAAAAATATTGTAGATGGCCGAAAGGCGCGCACGCTGCTGCTCGTCTTGCACGGCGCCACGCAGCACTAAATAAGCCAGGTAAATAAGCATGGTCACGGCCGCACCGTTGAGCTTCACGTCGGTGGTCCACCAAGTGCCCCAGGTATAGCGCGCCCACAGGCTGCCGGTCATCAAGCCCAACACCCCGAGCAAGATACCAGTCTTGGCCGACTCGTGGGCCAGGATGTCGAGGCGCGGGCTAGGGTTGCGCAGGTACAATACTGAATTTATAACCGAGATAAGGAGAATAGTCGTCATCCCGAACCACATAGGCACGTGGAAGTACAGATTACGCTCCGTTTCGTTCAGAATTGGTAAGCGCGGCACATGGCCTAAAAGACCCATCACTGCTGTATAGAGTAACAAGCCAGCTGCCGCCCACTTCCACCAACGTGCCCGACTCACCAATTGCTTATTCAGCCATAGAACAGCTAAACAGTAAATCACTGTGCCTAAAATGCCTGCTACAGCTTGGATAATTACTTTTTTTTCCATTAGTCAGGTATCCTTTAATTGCTCACTACTGGCGTTTTAGCTACCACGCCGTAGAGCGGGTCGCCGTGCTTGGGGCGATGGGCGTATACCTCGGCCAGGCTGAAGCCGGCGGCTTCAAAATAATGCTTCACCAAGCCCGCGTGGCCGGCATCGTCGAGAGCCTGCCAGGCATACACGGCTTTGTCGGGAAAGCAGCGGTTGGAGAACGTGACGACCAGCGGCGCGCCCGGCCGCAGCACCCTGGCCAGTTCCTTAAATACCTCGACCGGCTGCGTGAGGTACTGCACCGACACGCAGATGCCCGCGCCGTCAAACTCGGCATCGCCGTAGGGCAGACGCGGGGTTGAGTTGAGGTTCTGCACGATGCCCGGCTCGGTGAGTCGCGGGTTGTGGGCCAGCTCGCGGGCATTCATGCCCAGGGCGGCCACGCGGCCGTAGGCTACCTCGGCGGGCAGGTGGCTAACCCAGCTGCTCATGAGGTCGAGGATAGCGCCGCCGGCCGGAAAGTACTGCCGATAGAGCTGCGTAACGGCCGCCACCGCCGCCGGGTCGATGTGCGTAACGAGGCGCTCGAAGCGGTAAAACTCACTGTCGGGCGCTTCGTCGCGGCGGGCAAAAGCCTGCGGCGGCAACGTGAGCGGGCTAGCAGAGTCGGGCATAGTGTCTCTATAAAAACGGGCAGCCCCTAGCTGCGCCACAGGAAAGGAAACAACAGATAAGACACCGCGCCCACAATAAAGTTCAGGGCCACCAGGGTAATAATGGCGCTTTGGCTAGCCTCCCAGGGCAGGCCGTCGAGGGCATTTTTACTCACCTTCACCAGCAGCAGCAGCACGGGCACCAGCACCGGCAGGCCCAGCACGGCCAGCAGCGTGCCGCCCCCACCCTGCCCCGCCCGCGCCGCAATGCCCGCCACCAGCGTCAGCGACGAGGCCAGGCTTACGGCCCCCAGCGCAATGCTGAGCACGTAGGTAGGCCAGTCCTGCACGGGGTTGCCGAGCAGCAGCGTGTAGAGCAGCAGCCCCGGAATGGCCAAGGCCAACAGCAGCAAGGCATTATAAATAATCTTGGCCAGCACCACGGCTTCGGGCCTAGCCACGGTGTAGTAGTACAGCCGCAGGCCGGCCGACTCCTGGGCCAGCCCCCGCCCCGCCGCGCCGAGCGCCGCGAAGAGCAGAATAACCCAAAAAAGCGCGTTCCAAGCCGGGGCCGGCGGCGCCCCGCCGCGAAAGCTAAAGCTGAGGTAGCTGATATACACCGTGCCGCCCACGTAGAGCAGCAGGCCCCCTAGCGCGCTGCGCTGCCGCCACTCCAGGCGCAGGTCTTTCAACAGCAATAACCAGATTTCAGCGGGCAGCGACACGGGCGCAAAGATACAATGGGTAAATGAGCGAAGGGGGAATGGGTGAATGATGTTACGTTCATTCCCCCATTCCCCCTTCGCTCATTCACCCATTGCCTAGAAGTCGTGGCCGAGCGTGAAGTAGGGCTTGGGCTTGGACGTCACGTAGTTTTCCTGGGCCCAGGCCAGGTCAAACTTGGTGTAGAAGCCGAGCACCGTGGAGCGGATGCCCACGCCGTAGCCTATCAGCACCGGGCTGGTGTAGCTCGTAACGGTGCCCGAAAACGGGTTGCCGTTGCCCCCGAAGTTGACAGTGGTATTGGAGTTATCCTCGCCGAAGGGGCTGGTGCCGCGGTAGGCCGTGCCCGCATCGAAGAAGCCGATGAATTGGAGGTTGCGGAAGAAGCCCGAGTAGATGGGCTTATTCGAGAAATACTGCACAATGGGGAAACGCAACTCGCTATTGAGCAGCACGTAGCGCGTGCCCGTTTGGCGGCTCAGGTCAAAGCCCCGCAGGTTGGTAACAAACTGCTGGTAGAAGATGCTGGTGGGGTCGGGCACTACCTGGCCGGCGGGGGCCAGCAGGCGGTCGCCCGAGTACTGCTGGTTCACCCAGTTGTCCATGCCGCCCAGGCGGAAGACCTGCTGCGGGCTGTTGCCCCGCTCAGCAGCCCCGAAGAACTGCCCGTAGCTCACGCGGTTGGCCCACACCAGCGAGCGGTGAATTTTCTGGTAGTGGCGCAGGTCGATGTAAAACTTGCCGAAGTTGTTGTTCTTGGCGCCCAGGTCGTTCATCTGCAGCACGCCGGCCTTCAGGCGGGTGCCCAGCAGCATGTTCACGCCCGTAGCCCGGGAGTTATCAAACACCAGCTCCGCATTGAACCCCAGATAATTACGGTTCAAATCACCTTCCGTGGAGGGCACGCCCGTAAGCGAGCGCGAGATGTTGTCGTAGCGCGGGCCGCCGCGCAAACTCAGGTTGTGGGTAAGCGGGTAGGCCACGATGGGCGACACCGAGTGGCGGCCATAGCGAAACTGCTGCCCGGCCCCACCGGCGTCGAAAAAGTACGCCTGCTTTTGGTAGGCCACCGACCAGTCAACGCGGTGCGTGAGGTTGGTGTACGATACGTTGATGTTGCTCGTGCGCAAGTCGAGCTGGGCAAACACACTGGCCTGGAAGCGCTGATTCTCAAACGCATCCGACAAATTGGCCTGGAGCGAAAAACCGAAGCCCAGCAGCGGGTCGATGGCCACGCCCGTCACCAGGTTGTCGGCCATAAAGCGCGTGTCGTAGCGATACGGCCCGCTGATGGTGGGCATAGCTGCCGCCGCCCGCGTGGCCGCCGTGGAGGTAATGGCCTTGGCATTGCGGCGCGGGCGCACCGGCGTCACGTCCTCATCTTCCTCAAACTGATAGTTGTTGGGGTTGAGCGGCGCCGTGCTGCTGCGGCGCGGGGCCGTGGGGCCGGCTGGGGTAGTGGTGGCCGGCGCAGTACCAGCCACCGGGGCACTACCGTCGGACGCGGTAACCGGGCTAGTGGCTGGGGTGGCGGGTGCCGCCGGGGTAGCTGGCGCGGCGGCGGGCCGCACGGGCGCCGGCGCGGGCTGCGAGCGGTTTTCGAGAATGCGCTGGCGCGAAGTTTTGCCCACTGCCAAGTCGGTGGGCAGCGGAAACTGCGGGTAGAGGTACAGCAAATCGCGCGACTGCACTTGCGGAATGAAGGCTAGCGCGCCCGATGGCAAGCTCAGGTCGAAGTCCTGAATATTGTTAGCGAAGTTGCTCACCGGCTGGTGCTGGCCCGTTTTGCGCGAGTAGCGGAACAAGCCCCGGATGCCGTTTTCCTCGCCCAGGTACACAATCTCATCATCCGACACCGGCCGGGGCCGCGTCTCGTTAGAGATGGTGCTTACCAGGGGCTCGATGGGCACGGGCCGGCCATCGAGGTGGCAGAGGAAGAGGTCGTAATTATTCACCACGTTGGGGAACGTGGCGGGCCGGGCGCGGCCCGTCGAGTCGAGGTAGCGATTCGAGCTAAAGGCGATTTCCTGGCCGTTGGGCAAAAACACCGCCTGCTGGTCGTCGAACAGGTCGTTGGTGAGGCGCTCGGGCTGGCGGCTGCCGGCGCGCAGCAGGTAAATATCGTTCTGCCCATTCTGCACCGCCGTAAATACCAAGGCCTTGCCATCGGCCGAGTAGTTCATATCCAGCACCTGGTCGTAGGGCGCGAAGATGGTGGTGGGTGGCTTAAGGCGCAGCGTGCGGCTGATGCGGCCGGGCAAATCGAGGCTCAGGGCCTCGTGGGGGCGCAGCACCATGCGGCCGTGCAGCATTTCGGCCACGGCCAGCTGGGCGTTGCCGCGCCAGGCCAGCACCGGTAGGCGATTTTCCAGCTGCTGGTCGGGGGTGCGGTAGCCGCCGTGCAAAATGGTGCGGCGGTGCGAGCCGTCGCGGTTGGCCACCACCACGCGGTAGCGGCCCTGGTCGTTCACGGCGTAGGCCAGGTGCTGGCCATCGGGGCTGAATACGGGCTGCGAAAACACCTCCAGCCCGCGCTTATTGCGGCTGCTGAGGCGGTTGGCCTCGGCCGGCGTCACTAGGCTAGCCAGCGAGCCGCCCGTATTAATGTCGCGGTAGTAGCTGACCCAGTTGCGTAAAAACACCTTGTACGGCACATTCAAGGACGACGCAATGCCGACCTCTACGTCGCGGGTGATACGCGTGAGATTCAGCACGTTCTGGAGCGTACCGTAGCCGTAGCGCTCAGCAATGTAGTTCCAGATGCTGTGGCCCGCCAGGCGCGGGTTGCGCTGGAAAAAGGGCGCCGTGCGGTTGCCGGTGGGGTACTGGCGCACCATGTCGCGCATGTAGGCATCCATGTCTACGCTCCAGCCCTCGGCGGCGTAGGCCGAAGCACCTTCCACAAACCAGCCGGGCAGCTGCAGCAGGTAATTGCTTTGCAGCACCTCACGCAAGGAGCCGCCGTACATCATATCGTTGAGCAGCACCTGGGTTATCTGATAGCTCAGGTCGCGCTTAAAATCGGTTTGGCGGCCCGCAAAGGCCACTTCCACCTTGGTTTGGCGGGCTAGCTGGGCCTCGCCGCCGCTCACGGCGTTGGCCACGGGCAGGTTGATGTTGCTCTGCCGCAAATCGCCCACCGAGTTGTAGACCATGAGCGTGGTTTTGCTGTAAGGGAAATACCCCACCAGCGCCGTAATGCGCTGCAATTCCTGCTCGGCATACTGGGCCGTGCGGCGGGCGCTGGCCTCACCCCCGGCGTAGAAGTACACGTTGAAATTCTGGGTCGAAAACTGCTCCCACTGCAATTTTTTGTACTGAATGCGCACCCGGCCGAAGGGTTCCTGCGCCGTTTGGGCGCGGCCGGGGGTGGCCGCCAGCAGCCCCAGCAGGCCCACGGCCAGCTTCAGACTTTTACCGCGATGAAAGCCAGCCGGGCGCTGGCCGAAGGATTGGAAAAAATTCACAGCAAATAGCGTCAGATTATGGCAGAAAGAGCGAGCGCCCAGGGAAGATAACGCCGCCACGCAAATTGGACCGGCGGGGGTTTTACTAGAACGCCGCCGGGGGCCAGTCTGGTACCTGGGCTAGCCCGGGGCGGCGGAAAAAAGCGGGTAGTAGCGGGCTAAGGTAACATCGGGCCATAGCTCGCCGCTACCGCCCAGGTAGTCAGCCAGCAGGCTGGCCAGGCGCGGGGCCAGGCTCACGCCCTTCGAGCCAAAGCCTCCGAAAAGGCTCAGCCACGGCAGGGCCGGGTGGCGGCCCAGCAGCGGGCGGCGGTCGCGCACGGCGGGCCGCACCCCCCGCCGCTCGCCCAGCACCTCGAAGGGCAAGGGTGTGAGGCTAGCCAGGCGCCCGGCCAGCTCGCGCTGGTCGTCATCGCCCGGCACCTCGGCAAAGGGCGGCCAGCGGTAGGTAGCCCCCACCCGAAACTGCCCCGGCGCGGGCGCCGGCACCACGTAGGCTCCCCGATTGAGAACCTGCGCCGCACTGAGGCCGGGCACCGCCACGTCGAGCACCGCGCCCTGGTTGGGCGTGAGGGGCAGCCAGCTAAAGTGCGGGCTAGCCAGGGCCGCCGCGCCGGTGCAGCACACCACGTGGCCGGCCCGCAGCCGGCCCGGGGCGTAGGCTACCCCCGCGCCGTCGGCAACGAGCGCCTGCCAAGTAAAAGTTTCTTCGCGCAGCCAGCCTTCGGCGCGGCCCCGGCTGGCCAGGGCCGCCAGCAGGGCTTCTACGCGCAGGTGGCCGCCGCCGCGCAGCCACGCGCCGCCGTGCGGGGCTAGCAGGCCGGCGCGCGCGATGGACTCGGTTTCGATTTTTTCCACGAAACCCTGCCAGGGGTCGTCGGCGGCGCGGGCCAGCATCTGGGCCTGCTCCTGGGCCGAGCCAAATACCTTGAGGATGGGGGTGGCCTGAAAAAATTCTTCGCCTAATTCCTCGTTAAGCGCCTGGTAATAAGCCACTGCTGCGGGCAGCGTTTCGTGGGCGCGCCAGGTGAGGGCAAAGCGCTTGCCGGCCACGGGGTTCATGAGGCCGGCGGCCACGCGCGAGGCCGCGTCGGGCCGGGGCTCGTCGTAGACGAGCACGCGCTGGCCCCGGGCGCGCAGCTCGCGGGCCAGCACCGCCCCGGCAATGCCGTGGCCGATGAGCAGGTAATCGAAGTCGGTAAAATCAGTCATTCGTAGCAGCAAAGTACGCCGCTAGCCCTGGCGGGCGGGTGAAGGCGGGCTCCCATCGGCCGGGGCTAATACCTTTGCCGCCATGCTCCGGATTGTCAGCTTCACCTTCAACGCGTTCAGCGAAAACACCTACCTGCTCATCGACGAGGCCACCCGCGCCACGGCCATTGTGGACCCCGGGGCCTACTCGCCGGCCGAGCAGCAAACCCTGCGCGCCTACATCGAGCAGGAAAAGCTCGACGTGCAGTACCTGCTCAACACCCACGCTCACATCGACCACGTGCTCGGCAACGCCTTCGTACTGAGGCAGTACCCCGGCATCCCGTTCCTGCTGCACACCCTCGACCTGCCTACGCTGCGGGCCGTGGGCACCTACGCCGGCCCCTACGGCTTCCCCGCCTACGAAGGCGCCGAGCCTACCGGCGAGCTGGCGGCCGGCCAGGTTATTAAGCTGGGCGAAAGCGAGTTGCAGGTGCGTTTTGCGCCCGGCCACGCGCCCGGCCACGTGGTGCTTTACGACGCGGCGGGCGGCCAGCTGGTGGGCGGCGACGTGCTGTTCAAAAGCAGCATCGGCCGCACCGACCTGCCGGGCGGCGACCATGCTACGCTTATTCAAAGCATTAAAAGCCAGTTATTAACCTTGCCCGATACGACGGTAGTATATCCCGGCCACGGGCCTAGCACTACTATTGGGGCCGAGCGCCGGAGCAACCCGTTTTTGACGTAACGTATTTTTCGGGCTCTTGCGCGGCGCCTTACCCCACACATCTTTCTCAACAGCCTAGCCGCTACTCCTTTGAAACGACATATTCCCAACGCCGTTACCTGCCTCAACCTGCTGTGCGGCTGCTTGGCGCTCACGTTCATCTTCCGGGGCGAGCTGGTAATGGGCGCCTACCTGGTGGGCATTGCCGCCGTGGCCGACTTCTTCGACGGGCTGCTGGCGCGGGCGCTGCGCGTGTCGTCGCCCATCGGCAAAGACCTTGACTCACTAGCCGATATGGTATCGTTTGGGGTAGTGCCGGGGGCGATACTATATGAATTGATGGGTATGACTTTTACCCTTAATCAGCCATTCTTCGAACCGCGAGCGGCGCCATTCTGGCCCTTCGCTCTTTACCTGCCTTTTCTCGTTACTATCTTCTCCGCCTTGCGGCTAGCCAAGTTCAACAACGACACTCGCCAGACGACTTCCTTCATCGGCCTACCTACGCCGGCCTGCACACTGGTGGTAGCCTCGCTGCCGCTTATTCTGGCTAATGACCAATTTGGGGTGAAGAATATTATTCTCAACCCCTGGCTCTTGCTAGGCCTTGCGGTGCTGCTTTCGGGCCTACTCGTGGCCGAGCTGCCGCTTTTTGCCCTGAAATTCAAGAACCTGAAGTGGCTGGGCAACCGGCGGCGGTTCATCTTTGTGGCCTTAGCCTTGGTGCTGGTTATCACTTTGCGGGCGGCGGGTATTCCGCTGGCGGTGCTGCTTTATGTGCTGCTGTCGGTGCCGGGCCGGGTGCGCAGCCGCGAGGGCCTGGAGGCTAGCCCTGGCAGCCCGCAATAAGTTGGGCCTGGCGGTAGTTAGCCAGTGCGGGAATGCGCGGCAGCGGGCGTATTTTTGAGGAGTGCCCACGGGCCTAAGCTGGTTGTATTTATGCGAAACCTTTTCTCGATGCTGTTGCTGGGGGTGCTGGCTAGCTTCGTGCGGCCCGCCCTGGCCCAGGGCAGCGGCGCGCAAACGGTGCCCGTAACCCTGAGCTGGACCACCTACGCCAGCCTGCGCAACCCCGCCGCCGACCCCGATGCGGAGCCGCGCCGCGTGCCCAGCTTCCGGGGTGCCTACCACGGCCCGGGCCAGGTGCTAGGCACCTACACCCTGCGCCTGCCCGGCACCCTGGCTGGCGGCGAGCTGCGCGATGCCGTGTACGAGGCCTTCCCCGCCGCCGACGTTAAGCTATTGGGCAACACCACTTTGCCGGCTGCGCCGGAGCTACAGCTGCGCACCGGCACCGAGGCCCGCCGGCCCTACTCCTACGTGCTGGTGCAGCCCGTGCGCCGCAACCCCCAGACCGGCCAGGCCGAGCGCCTGCTATCCTTCACTTATGCCTATCAAACGGTGGCTAGCGGGGCCAACGCCCGCACCACCGCCCGCACCCACGTCGATACGTCGGTGCTGAGCGCCGGCGACTGGTACAAAATTGGGGTGCCGCGCAGCGGCGTGTATAAGCTCGACCAAACCGCGCTCAAAAACCTGGGCCTGCCCGTGGCCAGCCTCGACCCGCGCCGTATTCAGCTCTATGGCAACGCCATGGGCCTGCTGCCCCAGGCCAACGCCGCGCCCCGCCCCGACGACCTGGCCGAGAACAACATCCTATTCGTGGGCAACAACGACGCCACGTTTGATGCGGGCGAGTACTTCCTATTCTACGCCAAGGGGCCGCACACCTGGCAGGCCAGCCAGCCGGCGCGGGCGGCCGCGCTAGGGCAGCCGGGCCTGTACGGGCTGCTGGGCGAGGGTGGTCGCTTCAAGCACATCAGTAATTTTTACAGCGACACGGCCTACTACTTTGTGCGGGTTGGCGCTGCCAATGGGCGGCGCATTGCCACGGTGGCGGCCCCTGGCCGGCCGGCCATCGGCGCACCCATTACCACGTTTCTCGACCGACGCTTCTACGAGCACGACCTCGTAAACGTGCTCCACTCGGGCCGGCGCTGGCTGGGCGAGTCGTTTGGCAACAGCACCAATAGCTCGCGTGATTTTGTGTTCAGTGGCGATGGCAATCAGGCCTTGGCCGACCTCGTGGCCGGCGATACCCTGCGCCTGACCGTGGCTGTGGCCAGCACGGCGCTGCAAAGCAGCACGTTTACGGTGGCGCTGAACGGGGCCACGCTAGGGGCACAGTCGCTGCCCAGCTTGCCCACTGGTGCCTTCAACTCGGTGGCGGTGAATGACTTTCGCACCTTCACCATTGCCACGCCAGCCGGCCTCACCGACCCCAAGGTGACGCTGAGCTTCGCCTCCTTCGACCCCACCGGCACCGGCTACCTCGATTATTTGGAACTGGTGGTGAAGCGCCAGCTGCGGCTCAGCGGCGCGTACCTGGAGTTCAACTCCCTCAATTACAAGCGCGGGGCCAATACCGTGGGCACCTTCACCCTGGCCAACGCCAGCGGCGCGCAAGTGTGGGACGTTACCAACCCGCGCCGCCCGCTAGGCCAGGCGCTCGACGCTAATGGCAACTTCCTGGCCTACACCGATTCGCTGCGCGAATTTGTGGCCGTGCAGCCCGCCGGCACCTTCGACGCGCCCCGGCTTTTTGGCAAGGTGGCCAACCAGAACCTGCACGCGCTCAACAAAGACGGCAAGCTCGATTTGGTGATTGTGACTTACCCGCCCTTCCGGGCGCAGGCCGAGCGCCTGGCCCAGCACCGGCGCGACTACAACGGCCTGCAAGTGGCCGTGGTAACGACCAAGGAGGTGTACAACGAGTACAGCTCGGGCGGGCAGGATGCCACGGCCATCCGCGACCTGATGAAGCAGGTGTACGACCGCAACCCCGACCCCACCAGCCGCCGCAACGCGCTGCTGCTCTTCGGCGATGCCTCCTACGATTATAAGTCATCGCCCTACAACGATGCCGCCCAGGAGCCCGCGTGGTGGGCTAGCCGCCGGCCCTTCGCCACCAGCAACAACCCCGACGCGGCCAACCAGAACTTCGTGCCGACTTACGAGTCGCGCGAGTCGTTTTTGCCGATTAGCTACTCCCGCAACAACAGCGAGGGCGATAACAGCTATTCGTCGGAGGATTATTACGGCCTGCTTGATGACAGCGAGGGTGAATGGCTGGAAACGGCTGGTACCACATTTGAGGCCACCGATATCGGCATTGGCCGCCTGCCGGTGCGCACCGTGGTAGGGCAGCGTACCGACGACAGCCAGGCCCGGCAGGTGGTCGATAAACTGATTGCCTACGATTCGCCCGCCAGCTTTGGCAAGTGGCGCAACCGCATTACGCTCACCGCCGACGACACCGATGTGGAGAAAAACAACGGCTTCGTGAATGATTCAGAGCTGATTTTCGCGGCCAGCATCAAGCAGGCTGAACCGGCCTACAACCTGCGCAAAGACTATCTCGACCTGTTTCCGCAGGTGAGCGTAGCGGCCGGGCAGCGCTCGCCGGCCGCCGTAGCCGCCATCGACGAATCGCTGGAGCAGGGCTCGCTGCTGATAGGCTACACCGGCCACGGCGGGCCGCGCGGCCTCGCCGATGAGCAAATCATTACCAGCGCCTCGCTGCTGGCCCTGCACAACCAAAACCGCCTCACGTTCTTCGTAACCGGCACCTGCGACCTGAGCACCTACGATAACCCCGACCTGACTTCGGCCGGCGAGCTGGTGCTGACTGACAATGCCACCGGCGGCGCAGTAGGCTTGTTTACGACGACGCGGGTAGTTGACTCTTACCATAACACGACAATAGTCAACAACTTCTACACCCAGGTGCTAGCCCGCAACGCGGCTGGCGCGCTGCCCTACCTGGGCTTCGCGGCCAGCACGGCCAAAAATCAATCGCCGAGCGGCGACCTCAACAACCGTAATTACACGCTGCTGGCCGACCCCACCACGCGGCTAGCCTACCCGAGCCAGCGTGTGGTGCTCGACTCGATAAAAGTGGGCCCCAACAAGGCCCGCACCTTCGCCAGCGCCCCCGACAGCCTGCAAACCCTGCAGGCGCTGGGGCAGGTGCAGCTAAGCGGCCACATCGAGAATGCCGGGGTACTAAATACAAGCTTCGGCGGCACGGCCGACATCACGATTTTTGATAAGCCGGTGACCGTGACCACCCTCGGCGACCAGGGCTCGACGCCGGTGCCGGTCGAGACGCAGGAAAACGTTATCTACGGCGGGCAGGCTACGGTGCGCGGCGGGCGCTTCTCGGTCAAGTTTGTGGTGCCCAAAGACATTGCCTACAACGTGGGCCGGGGCAAAATCAGCCTCTACGCGCAGGACATGGCCAACAAGGTCGATGCCCAGGGCTACCAGCCGGCCCTGGTGGGCGGGGCCGCGCGCGGAGCTGCCAGCGATACCACACCGCCGGTGGTGCAGCTCTTCATGACCGACGAAACGTTTGTGTCGGGCGGTATCACGGGGCTGAGTCCGCTCTTCATTGCGCACCTCACCGACAAGTCGGGCATCAACACCTCGAATGCCGGAATTGGACACGACATTACGGCGACGCTCGACAATGACCTCACTAAGCTCGTGACGGTGAATGACTCGTACACGGCTGACGTTGACAACTTTATGTCGGGCCGGGTACGCTATTTGTACAAAGACTTGGCGCCCGGCCCCCACACCATCCGCTTAAAAGCGTGGGACACCTACAATAATTCGGCCGAAGGAACGATTGACTTTATTGCGGAGCAATCGGCTCAGCTAGCCCTCGACCACGTGCTGAACTACCCCAATCCGTTCAGCAGCTTCACTACCTTCCATTTCGACCAGTCGCGGCCGGGCACAGAGCTTGACGTGCAGGTGCAGATTTTTACGGTAGCGGGCCGCCTGGTAAAAACCCTGCGCACCACAATCCCATCCAGCACCAGCCACGTACCTAGCACCATCCGGGATGCCGCGCTGACCTGGGATGGCCGCGACGACTACAACGACCAGCTGGCGCGGGGCGTGTATGTGTACCGCGTAAGCGTGCGCACCCCCGATGGCCAGGCCGCCACCAAGTTTGAGAAGCTAGTTTTGTTGAATTAAGCTTTAGTATTCGCCACCTTCGTGCGCCTGCCCGCTGCTTTCGCTGTTTTCCTTCATTTTGCAACCCTTTGCCGGGCGTCAATCCTCCTATAAATAGTCCTTTACCAAGCCATATGACTTTTTTTCGTACGCTAGGCCTGGCGCCGGTACTGCTTGCATTGGCCGCCCCGGCCGCGCTAGCCCAGGTAGCCACCGCCGACCTGCACACCATCACCACGGCGGTGCCCATTCTCACGCTCAGCCCCGACGCGAGGGGCGCGGCGCTCGGCGATGCCGGCGTGGCCACCTCGCCCGATGCCAACGGCGCCTTCTACAACCCCGGCAAGCTGGGCTTCGTGGATTATAAATACGCCATCTCGCCTTCCTACTCGCCCTGGCTGCGCCAGATAACCGACGACATGAGCCTGAGCTACCTCTCGGGCTACAGCAAGCTCGGCGACCGCGGCGCCATTGCGGCCTCGCTCATGTATTTCAGCCTGGGGCAGATTGACTACCGCGACGGCAGCAACCTGCCCAACGGCTCGTTCAACCCCAAGGAATATGCCTTCACGGTGTCCTACGGCCAGAAGCTGGGCGAAAACTTCGGCCTCGGCATCTCGGCCCGCTACGTGCGCTCGAACCTGGTAGGCAACTACACCGGCAACGACGCGCAGGCCGGCAATTCCTTTGCCGCCGACCTGGGCCTGTATTACAGCAAGGATGCCACCATTGGCACCGGCGTGTACAACCTGGCTTTCGGCGCGGCCATCACCAACATTGGCAACAAGATGGTGTACGGCGACCCCAACAACGCCAGCTTCCTGCCTACGCAGCTACGCATTGGCACGGCCATCACCCGCGAAATCGACACCTACAACAAGATTACGCTGGTTTTCGACGCTACCAAGCTGCTCGTGCCCTCGCCCTACTACGAAGACCCCTACAACCCCGCCAATGCGGCTAGCGTGAAGGCCACCAACGACGCGCGCCAGCAGCAGGGCATTGTGTCGGGCATCTTCAACTCGTTCAGCGATGCGCCGGGCGGCTTCAAGGGTGAATTGCAGGAAATAAACCTGCACGGCGGCCTCGAATATTGGTACAACAATACCATTGCGGCCCGCGTGGGCTACTTCTACGAAAACCCGCATACCGGCGACCGCCAGTACCTGAGCTTCGGCCTGGGCGCACGCCTGTCGGTATTCGGCGTCGATGGCACCTACCTGGTGCCCAACTCGCAGGCCAACCCCCTGGCCCAGACCATCCGGGTATCGCTACACTTCAACCTGAACAAACTGGCCGATGCCTTCGACGAGAAGGGCGCCGGCGGCACCCAGGGCACGCTGCCGAATTAATTATTGCTTGTATAGCTTGGCTGACGTTTAGAAAGAACGTCATGCTGAACAAAGTGAAGCATCTCTGCCGTTTCATTGGTTACTACTCCAATGGTCCGGCTGAGATGCTTCACTTTGTTCAGCATGACGTTCTTTGTGCATAACGCATTTTCTTCCGGTTCTGATTTCCCGTTTCCCGTGCTCAACCGCCTCCAGCCCCCGCCCACGTTTCCGCTTACCCAAGTGGTGCTGCCCACCCCCGTGGTGAGCCACCTGCCCACTGGCGCCCGCCTGCACCTGCTCGCCAACGATGCCCAGCCCGTGCTGCGCCTGCAAGTGGTGCTGCCCGCCGGCAAGTGCCACGAGCCGCTGCCGGGCCTGGCGCAGCTAGCCGCCCGCATGCTTACCGAGGGCACGGCCACGCGCTCGGCCCGCGAAATTGCCGATATGGTGGCTTTCTACGGGGCGTCGCTCGACTGCGAGGCTGGCCCCGACCGCGCCACGCTCACGCTCTACTGCCTGGCCCGCCACCTGCCCACGCTGCTGCCGCTGGTGCAGGAAGTACTGGCGGCGCCCAGCTTTCCGGAGGCCGAGCTGCGCCAGATGCAGCAGCGCATCAGCCAGAACATGCGCGTGGAGCGCCAGAAAACCAGCTTTCGCGCCAGTGAGGCAATGAACTGCCAGCTGTTTGGCGAGGACTCGGCCTACGGCCGCCCCTTCGACGAAGCCTCGTTCAACCAACTCACGGCCGCCGAGCTACGCGCCTTCCACGCCACGGCCTACGCGCCGGCCGGGGCCGAGCTTTTTTTGAGCGGCGATGTGGCAGCCTCGGCCGCCGCGGTGGCCACCGGGCTGGGCCAGTGGCAGCCCGCCGCTAGCCCCCAGGCCGCGCCCGAGGCCCCGGCCGCTGCCCTCGCTGCCGCGCCCGCCAGCGTGGTGGCCGTGCCGGTAGAGGGCAGCATTCAGGCGTCGCTGCGGGTGGGCCGGCGCTGGCCAGCCCTCACCGAGGCGCAAACGCCGGAGCTGCTGCTGCTGGTGAAAATACTAGGGGGCTACTTTGGCTCGCGCCTGATGCGTAATATTCGGGAGGACAAGGGCTTTACCTATGGCATTCACGCCAGCGTGGTGGCCCGCGAGCGGGCGGCCTCGCTCGTTATCGGCACCGATGTCAATGGCGAGAGTGCCGACGCTACCCGCCGCGAAATTGCCTACGAGCTTACCCGCCTGCAAGAAGAGCCGCTGGGCGACGATGAGCTTGAAACCGTGAAAAACTACACGCTGGGCAAGCTGCTGGGCGAAACCACCACCGTGTTTGAGCAGGCCGACCGCTACCGCTACGTGGTGCTGCAAGGCCTGCGCCCCGACTACTACGCCGAGCTGGTGCGCCGCACGCAGGCCGCCACCGCCGCCGAGTTGCAAGCGCTGGCCCGCACCTACCTCAGCCCTGCCGATATGCTGACGGTAGTAGCCGGCGGCGCGGTGCCCGAGCCGGCCTAGCCCGCCGGCCGTCGAGCCGCCCGCGGCCTTTGGTCGATTACGAAAGTTACCCTTCGCTCCGCGCGCTAGGTTTGCTGCCAGTCAGCAAGCCTGGCGCGCGTTGTTTTTGGGCGTTTTTGGGGCCTGTGCGTGCAGCACAACTAGCTGGCAATATGCTTTTTGGGCAACTATCAGCAGGGTTCCGAATACCTGGCGCCAGGTAGTGGCTAGCCCCCGGGGCTCAGTGCAAGCCCCGGCCTATCCTGCTTATAGCCAGGCTGCTGGCAAATTGGTCGATTTAAAGTAGATGCTCATCGATTATTCATCATCACAAATTTTGATAATTATTTAATTTTCAAATAATTATCTCTCAAATATCACAAAACCTATCACTTGGGCAACCGTAGTTTTTCAAAAATCAATCCTTGGCATCTTCTGGCTTCACTTTACTTTTTCTTCTCATGAACAAAACCACTTACCTTACTAGCCTGCTGCTGGCCGCTTCGGTGTGCCAGGCCGGCGGCGACCAGCTGCTGGCGGCCCCCAGCGCTCGCCCGGCTGCCGTAAAGTCGACTAAAGGCACTACCTCAACCAAGGCTACCAGTTCGGTGGCCGATGTGGTGACGGCCGCCAACACCTTTATTGCCACGCTGAGTACGAGCCAGCAAACCACGCTGCTGCAAACCTTTAACTCGACCAACGTGGCCAAGTGGTCGAACCTGCCTTGCGGCTCCAACTGCCGCATCGGCCTGCAGCTCAGCAACCTGACTACTGCGCAGCAAACGGCGGCGCTGGCCGTGGTGCAGGCCGCTACCGGCACAGCTTCGGGCGAAGGCTACAATGAAATTCAGCAGATTCGGGCCGCCGATGACTACCTCAATGCCAACGGCGGGGGCTCGGGCTACGGCAGCGGGCTGTATTTTATTGCTTTCCTGGGCACGCCCTCCACTACCGGCACCTGGATGCTGCAATTTGGCGGCCACCACCTGGCCACCAACATCACGTTTGGCAACGGCGTCGTGACCGGGGCCACGCCCAAGTTTGAGGGCGTGGAGCCGCTGAGCTTCACCACGGCCAATGCGAATATTTTTCCTACTGGCACCACCGTAGCCCCGCTGGGCAGCGAGGCTGCTGCCATGCTGGCGATGATTAGCGGGCTGACCGCTACCCAAAAAACCACCGCCAAGCTGAGCCAGACGTTCAGCGACGTACTGCTGGGCCCCAACACCACGGAGGGCGGCAGCACGGGCTTTCCGGCCACCAAAGTGGGCCTGCAGTGCAGCACGCTCAGCAGTGCGCAGCAAGACCTGGTGGTAGCCGCCATGGCGCCCTGGATAAATGACGCCGACGATGCCACGGCCGCCAGCCTGCTCAATTACTATAAAACGCAGCTGGCCAATACGTACATCGCCTATTCGGGCACCGGCAATTTCACCACCCAGGCCGACTATGCCCGCATCGACGGCCCCAACGTCTGGATTGAGTTTGTGTGCCAGAACGGGGTGGTATTTCAGAGCCAGATTCATTACCACAGCATCTGGCGCGACCGGGCCC
Organism: Hymenobacter cheonanensis; assembly: GCF_030581075.1. Taxonomy (GTDB): domain Bacteria; phylum Bacteroidota; class Bacteroidia; order Cytophagales; family Hymenobacteraceae; genus Hymenobacter. Next base: position 350,614 of record NZ_JAUQSW010000003.1, on the reverse strand, counting down.
GCGACTACGGCGGCAATTTCTACACCACCGTGCTGGGCACCCGCGACGTGACGGCGGCTTCGGTGTTTGGGGTGTACCCTAGCCCCATCACGGCGGGCAGCAGCCTGCAATTGCAGCTTATGGCGCCCGCCACGGCGGCTAGCTACACCCTGCGCAATTTGCTGGGCCAGACCCTCACGGCGGGCTCGTTTCGGGGCAGCACCACGGCCGTGCCCACGGCGGGGCTAGCCCCCGGCACCTACCTCATGAGCGTGAAAACCCCCACCCAGCAGGAGGTAACGAGCCGCGTGCAGGTGTATTAAAAAGTTAAAAAAGCGCAAGCCGGAATTGCTGATAAGGCAATTCCGGCTTGCGCTTTTTTGGCATCTACCTACCGCGACAGGTTGGGAATGCGGAATTGCAGCCCGAGCGACGGAATAAAGGTGACGCCGCTCAGCGAGGTCGTGCTGCCATCGACCAGAGTGTAGTCGCCGTAATTCTGGTAATACAGGCTGACGGCCGGCACCACGTACACGTATTTGTAGCCCAGTTTGAGGTTGAGAAACAGGCCGTAAGACGAGAAATTGCGGCTCTGGTTTTCCAGCGTAGGCAGCACGCCGGTGCCGGCCCGGTTGTAGAGGTTGCTGGGCCGGAAACCATAATTCACCCACGAGTGCGCGTACACGGCGCCGTAGCTGATGGCCCCAATGCTTTCCTCGGGCCCAAACGACTGGCTGACGGTGAGTGGAATCAAAATATCGTGGCGCGAGGCCGTGAGGCCCAGCAGGTTATTGACATCGGCCAGCAGCGGCAGGTTGGGGATGGAGGCGCGCTGAATGGCGTATTGCAGCCCGATGCTGGCGTAGGTAGTGCCGCTGGCCGCCCCGCGCTCGGGGTTTTCGACCGAGCCAGTGGGGCCTAGCAGCTGGTACTGCGTATCGAACACGTGCGAGCCGAAGGCAAACTTGTAGCCCACATCGAGGCGCGGCACCACCCCGTAGCGAATGCTGAAGTCGGCGGTAGTTTGCACGGGGTCGAGCAGGTAGGCTAGCGCGGCAGCCTGCACGTTGCTCACGGCACCCGAGTAGCGCACCGTGTCGCCGCTGGCGGCCCGGCTGCCCAGCTGGCTAGCCGCGCTTTTCACGGCCGAGCCCGCCTTGCTCAGCGGCGCCGAGCCCACGTTGAAGCCCTGGTTGTAGGCCAGCCGAAACTCGCCCTGCGGCGTTACCTTGCCCGAGGTGGTGATGCCGCGCGGGGCGGTGCAGGCCGTGGCCGCCAGCAGCAAAAGGGCCGCCGCACGGCCGGCCAGGGGGCGAAAACGCGAAGAAAAAGTCGGTATATTCATCATAGCAAACAGCAAAAGAAGCCGGTAGCGGGCCGCGAAACTAAAACCGGGCCAATCCGGCCTCTTTGGCGGCGCAAGAAACGGCTGCCCGGCCGGTAGGCCCGCTCCCATCGCTCAACGCACCGCTTCCATCGACCTACCCAGGCCGGGCCCGCCGCTTTACCTTTACCAGCCGCCTCTTTTTTCCGGCTAGCTTCCCATGACCATCCTCTACGGCGTGCCCGGCGAGGGCCTCGGCCACGCCACCCGCAGCAAAGTCCTCATTGCCTGGCTACTGGCCCAGGGGCACGATGTGCGCGCCGTCAGCAGCTCGCGGGCTTTCGCGCTGCTCGACAAAGCGTTTCCCGGCCGGGTGCTCGAAATAAAGGGCTTTCACCTGGCTTATAAACAGCTCACGGTGTCGAAGTCGCGCACGGTGAGCCTCACCTTGCGCTCGGCGCCCGAGGCGCTGCAAGTCAACTTCCGGCAGTACCGGCAGCTGCTGCACGGCTTCCGGCCCGAGGTCGTGATTTCTGACTTCGAGTCGTTCAGCTACTTTTTTGCCAAGCTGCTGCGGGTGCCGGTCATCAGCATCGATAACATGCAGATTATCAGCCGCGCCCACCTCGACGTAACGGTGCCCGCCGCCGAGCGCGAAAACTACGACCTGGCCCGCTACATCGTGCGGGCCAAGCTGCCGCGCGCCCGGCACTACCTCATCACCACATTTTTTGAGCTGCCGCTGCGCCTGCGCTACGCCGAGCGCACTACGCTGGTGCCCAGCATAATCAGGCCCGAAATCCAGGCCGCCAGCCCCACCACCGGCGACTACGTGCTGGTATACCAATCGGCCACCACGCAGGCCGATTTAATTGATATTTTGCAGCAGCTGCCAGAGCAGGAATTTCGCGTGTATGGCTTCAACAAAGACGAGGCGCACGGCAACGTGCTGCTGCGGCCCTTCTCCGAGGCAGGCTTTATTGCCGAGCTGGCGGCTAGCCGGGCAGTGCTCACCAACGGCGGCTTCTCACTGATTTCGGAGGCCGTGTACCTGCACAAGCCGGTGTGCGCGGTGCCCATTCCGGCCCAGTTCGAGCAGTGGCTGAACGCGGCCGAGATTGAAAAGCGCGGCTACGGCCGCCATTTCGAGGCCATCACGCCCGCCAATGTGCAGGCCTTTCTGGCTGGCCTGCCGCAGTTTGAGGCGGCCCTGGCCAGCTACCGCCAAAACGGTAACGAGGTGCTATTTGCGCGGCTAGCCGAGGTGCTGGCCGAGCTGGCACCAACCGGCAAAGAAGCTTAGGACGGGCTTTTGCGGCCCCGGAATTGCGCAGGCTTCAACTGCTGGGCGGCTAGCTCCACAATTTCGGCAAGTCGCTTTTGGCGCGTGGCCGGGCGCTTGGCCAGCACCAGCCACTGCAAGATGTTGCGCTTGTCGGTCCGGCTTAGGCTTTCGAAGTAGCTGGCGGCTAGCGGCCGGGCTTGCAGCTGCTGGGCCAGGTCGGCGGGAATTCGCAGCTCCTCTATGTCGTCCAGCAGGGTCCAGGCGCCGGTTTGCTTCGCCGCTTCGATGCTAGCCAAGCCGGCCGGGGTCATCAGGCCCGTCGCAATCAGCCGCTCGATTTTGGCTTTATTGACCTTCGACCACCCGCTGCCGGGCTTGCGGCGGCTGAAAAACTGCCGGTAGCGCTCGGCGTCCAGGGGCTGCGCCCGGCTGTCTATCCAGCCAAAGCAGAGCGCCTCATCCACCGCCTGGCTCCAGGTGAGGGAAGGCGTGGCCGAATTCTTTTTGTGGTAAATCAGCCAGATGAACTGCCGTTCGGCGTGGTGCGCTTGCAGCCACTCGCGCCAGTGCTGAGGGCTAGCGGGACAAAAGGTTTCGGGCTCGGCTTCGGGTGTCATGGCGTGCGGGCGTGGGCTAGGCTACTGCTTTCATGCTGCCGAAAATAAGCGTAATTCGCGGGTAAATGGCGCGGCGAGCAGCTGGCAGCCCTTGGCCGGCCAGCAGCCTGCCGCGGCTAGCAGGTTTTGGTGCCCGGCCCCGGCAACGTTTGCGAAGCCCCACGAAATTGTACGCCGTTCTCCAAACGAGCGGGCTACATTTGCAGCTCTCATCTTCTTTTAACACCCATGAGCTACATCGCAGCCATTCATGCCCGCCAGATTCTCGATTCGCGCGGCAATCCCACCATCGAAGTTGACGTAACCACTGACTCGGGTACCGTGGGCCGCGCCGCCGTGCCCTCGGGCGCCAGCACCGGCGTGCACGAAGCCGTGGAGCTGCGCGACGGCGACAAGGCCGTTTACCAGGGCAAAGGCGTGCTGAAAGCCGTTGAGAACGTGAACTCTAAGATTGCCGAAGAGCTGATTGGCTTCTCGGTATATGAGCAGTCGCTGATTGACAAAATCATGCGCGAGCTTGACGGCACGCCCAACAAGGGCAACCTCGGCGCCAACGCCATCCTGGGCGTGAGCCTGGCCGCCGCCCGCGCCGCCGCGCAGGAGCTGGGCCAGCCGCTGTACCGCTACGTGGGCGGCGTGGGCGCTACTACCCTGCCCGTGCCCATGATGAACATCCTGAACGGCGGCTCGCACGCCGACAACAAGATTGACTTCCAGGAGTTTATGGTAATGCCGGTGGGCGCCAGCTCGTTCAGCGAGGCGCTGCGCTGGGGCACCGACATCTTCCACACCCTCAAGGGCGTGCTGAAGAAGAAGGGCTACAGCACCAACGTAGGTGACGAAGGCGGCTTTGCTCCTGATATTCAGAGCAATGAGGAGGCTATTCAAATCGTGCTGCAAGCCATTGAGCAGGCCGGCTACAAGCCCGGCGAGCAGGTGATGATTGCGCTAGACCCCGCGGCTTCCGAGTTCTTCGAGGATGGCCACTACCACTTCAAGAAGAGCACCGGCGACAAGCTGACGCCCGAGCAAATGGTGAGCTACTGGGTGGAGTGGACCAAGAAATACCCCATCATCAGCATCGAAGACGGCCTAGCCGAGGACGACTGGGCGGGCTGGAAGAGCATCACCGACCAGGTGGGCAAGAAAATCCAGCTCGTGGGCGACGACCTGTTCGTAACCAATGTAGACCGCCTGCAACGCGGTATCGATGAGCACATTGCCAACGCCATCCTCATCAAGGTAAACCAGATTGGCACCCTCACCGAAACGATTGATGCCGTGAACCTGGGCCGCCGCAACGGCTACAAGTCCATCATGAGCCACCGCTCGGGCGAAACCGAAGACAGCACCATCGCCGACCTGGCCGTGGCCCTGAACACCGGCCAGATTAAGACCGGCTCGGCTTCGCGCTCCGACCGCATGGCCAAGTACAACCAGCTGCTCCGCATCGAGGAAGAGCTGGGCGAAACCGCTTATTTCCCCGGCAAGAAAATGTAGGTAATGCCGCCGGGCTAGCCAGCCCGGTAAGTAAGAACGTCATGCTGAGCTTGTCGAAGCATCTCTACCGAACCGTTAGAATTACTAACCAGGCGAGATGCTTCACTTTGCTCAGCATGACGTTCTTTTGTATTCAGTTACCCTCAACTCATGCAGCTTCCTGCTTTCCTTAGCCCCGTGCTGCGCGTACTGCGCAATTTCTACTTTCTCACGGCCGCGGGCTTTGTGGTGTGGATGGCCGTGTTCGACTCCAACGACCTCAGCAAGCAGTACGACATGTACCACAAGTGGCGCGAGCTGCGGGCCGAGAAAGATTACTACGAAGCCAATATTGAGAGCGTGAAGAAAGACCGCGCCGAGCTGCTTAGCTCGCCGGCCCTGCTCGAAAAATTTGCCCGCGAGAAGTACCTCATGAAGCGCCCCGGCGAGGACGTGTTTGTACTGGTGCCCAAGGAAACCGAGGAGTAGCGCCCGGCCGGGCTAGCCCCTGCCCGCGCTGAAAACGCCCGCTGCTCGCCGAGTAGCGGGCGTTTTGCGTTGAGCGCTGCTACCTTCATTCTCTGAAAGCTTATCTACTTACCAATCACTACTATTTGGTGAAAAACTTTACTTTTCTGCCTAAAGTACTGCTGCTGCTGGCCGGCCTGCTAGCCCTGCACCCGGCCCGGCTGCGCGCCCAGAGCTACCTGCTGCCTGCTACGGGCACGGCCAGCTACACTACCTGCGCGGGCACGCTCTACGACGACGGCGGCCCGAATGCCCCGTACGACGCGGACGCGCAAGGCAGCCTGACGCTGCTGCCGGGCACGGCGGGCGCCAAGCTTAAGCTGGAGTTTGCGCTGGTAGAGCTGGACAGCACGCGCACCTACGTGCAGGTCTACGACGGCCCCGACACCAACGCGCCGCTGATTTGCCGGGCTTCCCGAAGCGGGCTCACGGTGTATGCCACCGGCAGCACGGGCGCGCTCACGGTAGTGCTGTCGAGCTACGGGGGCCAGCCCCGGCGCGGGCTGGCCGCTACCATCAGCTGCCAGACGGGTGCGCCCCCGCCCCCGGACCTGGTGATGCAGGGCCTGCTTTTATCGCCCGCCCGCGCCCTGGCCGGCGATTTGCTGACGAGCCAGTCAACAGTGCTCAACCTGGCGGGCGGGCTCACGCCTTACCGCCTGGCCTATTACCTCTCTACCGACAACCAGCTGAGCACCAACGATGTGCCGCTTGAGGTAGACGCCTCTACCTACAACCCCACTACCTCGCCGGTGGCGGCCGGCAACCTGGCCGTTGACCAGCGGTTTCTCATTATTCCGGCGAGCACGACGCCCGGGGCGTACTACGTGCTCTGCGTGGCGCAGGCCAATGGCCGGCTGCCAGATGCCAACGAAGCAAACAATATCGGCGCGGCGCCCCTGACGGTGCTGGGCCGCGTGCCAAACGTAGACCTGGCCATCACGGAGGTGGCCCTCTACCCGCCACCTTTTATTACGGAAGGAACTTCTATCGTCTTCTTTAGCCGCCTGCAAAACCTGGGGCAGGTGCCGGCCAGCGCGTCGCGGATGGGCTACTACTTCTCGACCGATGCAACGCTTGGCCCTGATGACCAGCTGCTGGGCAGCGTGGCCGCCAAGCTGCCGGCCAACAGCACGTTTGAGCAGTTGGCGGGCAACGTGAGCGTGCCGCCGGGCACTGCGCCGGGCACCTACTACCTGCTGTTTGCGGCCGACTACCTCGACCAGGTAATTGAGCAGGATGAGCAAAACAACGTCCTTGCACGCAAGCTAGTGGTAGGTGGGCCGGTTACTGACTTGGCTTTCAGCGCTTACCGCAGCCTGGCGCCCAACCAGCCGGCGGCGGGCAGCACCGTGCAGCTTTCTGCCGAGCTGCGCAACGAAGGCAGCGCCCCGCTCGACTCGGCCACCACCGGCATTTACCTCTCCGATGACCCGGTTCTTGGCCCGGATGATGTACTGCTCGCCCACCGCACGCTAGGCCCTATTCAGCCTTCTTATTTGTTTGTTGCGCCAGGGTATCTCAATCTTACCCTCCCCATTCCGGCGGGCACTGCGCTGGGCAAGCACTACCTGCTGCTGGTGGCCGACTACCGCCACGAGCTGGCGGAGAGCAATGAGAACAACAACGTAGTAGCGCTGTCTTTCAACGTAGTGGTGCCCGACATCGACCTGGCCGTGAGTAAGGCCAGGCTGGCCAGCGCTTATAGCCCGGCGGTGGGCACGCCCCTCCTCATCGAGTATACCCTAGCCAACCTGGGCACTACCACGGCCTACCCCGCCACGGTGGGCTACTACCTCTCGGCCGACAACCAGCTCAGCCCCGACGACCTGCTACTGAGCGCTAAGGTGGCTGGCGCGCTGGCAGGGGGCGGCAGCCAGCTGCTGCAAGACTCGCCCTTTGCGCCGCTCATTGTGCCACCGGGCACCGCGCCGGGGGCCTACTACCTGCTATTCGTGGCCGACTACCTGCACCAGGTAGCCGAAACCAACGAAGCGAACAATATTTTTGCGGTGCCCATGCAGCTGGGCAGGCCAGTGGTCGATTTGACGCTGCCTTATAATTTCGACGTAACTCCCGGCCGGCTATCGGCCGGCACGCAGGCGCAGGTAGCGTACTACTTCCAGAACCTGGGCAGCACCCCGGCCTACACGCCGGCCGTCGGGTTCTACTTATCCACCGACCAGGCGCTGAGTGCCGACGACGTGCTGATAGGCAACGACCAGGTTTCTGGCGGCAATGCGCTCTTTCCCAGCTACTACAACCACTATACCAGCCAGGTAAGCGTGCCGCGCACCATGCCCCCCGGCCAATACTACGTGCTAGGCGTGGCCGACTACCTGAACGAGTTTGCCGAAACCGACGAAACCAACAACGTGCGCGCCGCCCCGCTGGAAATAACGGCCCCACGCCCCGACCTCGCCGTGCTGGCCAACCCCCTGCCCTACCTCGGCGTGCGGCAGGTGCTGGCCGGGGGCCAGGTCGCCACCGAAAACTACGTCAACAACGTGGGCCCCGGCCCGGCGGCGGCCTCTAAAGTAGGCTACTACCTTTCTGCCGACCCGGTGCTAAGCCCCAGCGATGTGCTGCTGGGCAGCGCCCCCACCGCTGCCGTAGCGGCCGGCGCCTCGGCGCTCGTGGCGGGCTCCTTTGTGGTGCCGGCCGCCACGCCCACCGGCCGCTACTACGTGCTGTTTGTGGCCGACTACCTAAAGCAGCTCGACGAAGTTGACCTGACTAACAATTTGAACTATAGCACTCTATCGGTAAGCGGCACCTCCCTGACTACCCGCGAGCAGCTGGCCGGCTACGACCTGCGGGTGCTGCCCGTGCCGGTGGCTAGCCCCGCCCCGCTGCGCGTGCAGCTCAGCGGCCCGGGCCCGCAGGCCGAGGCCACGCTGACCCTCTGCAACAGCCTGGGCCAGGCCGTCCGCACGCAAAGCCTGTCCCTGCTGCCGGGCCGCAGCCAGCAGGCCGAGCTGCCCACTGCCGGCCTGGCGGCCGGCGTGTACCTACTCCGTCTCACCGGCCCCGGGCTGAATGCGACGCGCCGGGTAATTATCGAGTAGCGGGGCTGGCCCTGGCCGTATTTTTGGCAATGAGCTATCGGTATTCTGGGGGGGCAAGGGCCTGGCCGGGGTGGCTGGCAGGGGCCATGCTCCTACTGGCTGGGCTGGCCCTGGGCACCTGGGCCCGCGCCCCTGTCCCCACGCAGGCGCAGGTAGCCCGGCGCTTTTTGCAGGAAGTATTGCGCGCCGATTACGCGGCGGCCTACCCCCGGCTAGCCCCCGAGGTGCGGGCGGCCGTGCCCCAGCCTGCCTTTGAGCGGGCAGCGCGGCCCCTGTGGCAGCAGAGCCAACAGCGCGGCCTGGCCATTGAGCTGTACCAAATTGGGGCGCGGCTGGGCAGCGCCCGGCGGCCCGGGCAGTGGTTTTGCCGCTTTGCTTTTGCCAGCGACTCGGCGCGGCGCCCGCCCCCGGTGCTGCTCGAAGTCACGTTTCGCGATACCACGGCGCGGGCCGTGCTGGGCTTTGGCCTGCGGCGGCGCTAGCAGCCAACAACCCAGGCTAGCATCTTATTGACTATCAATAATTTATAAATAATTTATATTTGCAGCTCGCCTCTGTGCGCGGTGCTCGATGAGGCGCTTTTTCGCGCACCGCTGGCCGCCGCAGCTTGAGCGCCTGCGCTACTGATTGGGGCGGGCCTAGCCGGGCAGCGAGATTTTGCCGAGGCTGAGCGCCGGGTGGCCGGCCAGCGTTTCGTTGGCCAGCACGGCAAAGAGCACGGCTTCCTTGGCATCGGGCGGCACGCCGGCCTCGGCGGTGCTGAGCAGGCGGCTGCCGGGCAGGTGGCGGGCCAGGGCCGCCAGCAGCGTTGCATTGTGGGCGCCACCGCCGCTCACCAGGATGTCGGCCGCCGGCGCCGGGCCCAGGTACTGCCGGGCAGCCTGGGCCACGGCGCCGGCCGTTAGCTCAACGAGCGTAGCCAGCAAGTCGGGCGCGGGCAGGTTTTCGGCGCCCGCCAGGCGCTGGCATTCGCTTAAATATGCCGGCGAAAAAAGCTCGGGGCCGGTGGTTTTAGGGCAGGGCGCCCCGAAGAAAGGGTGGCTGCGCAAGGCCGCCAGCAGCCCGGCGTGGGGGCGGCCCTGGGCGGCCAGGCGCCCGCCCGCGTCGTAGGGCTGGCCGGGGTAGTGCCGGCGCACCACGTAGTCGAGCAAGGTGTTGGCGGGGCCGGTGTCGGTGGCTTGCGCGGGGCCGCCATCGGCAGGCAGCAGCGTGAAGTTGGCAATGCCGCCCAGGTTGAGCAGCAGGCGGCTGGCGCCCGGCCGGCGAAACAGCAGCTCGTCGGCGAATGGGGCTAGCGGCGCGCCCTCGTAGCCGGCGGCCACGTGCTTCTGCCGAAAATCGGACAGCGTGAGAATACCCGTGAGCCGGGCCAGGTGGTCGCCGTCGCCGATTTGCAGCGTGGCATGATGGGCAAAATCGGTGCGGCCGTGCTGGTGGCGCGGCGCGTGCCAGATGGTTTGGCCGTGGCTGGCCAGCACATCGATGTCGGTGGGGGCTAGCTGCCAGCCGCGCAGGCACTGCTGCACCACAGCCGCATGGCGCCGCGCCACCTCGGCGTGCAGCAGCACCACATCTTGCAGCTGCACCGTGGGCTGGCTGATGGCGCGCAGCCGCTGCTGAAAATCAGCCTCATATGGCACGGTGGCAAACTGCTCCAGCACCACGCGCAGGCCCGCGCCGTGGCCGGTGCAGCGGCACAGGGCCACATCGAGGCCATCGAGCGAAGTACCCGACATGAGGCCGATAATGCGGCGGCTGGGCTGCGCCGCCACGGCGGCCAGGCGGGCTAGCTGGGGGTTCATTGGGTAGATAAGAGTAATTGAGGTCGTGCGAGTAACGGATAATTGAATAATGAGTGTCATGCTGAACGCAGTGAAGCATGACGTTACTTACTTCCAATTGCTCTCCTTGTCCCAATCACCCACTACCCAGCCAATTTCGGGTTGTCGCGGTGGCGGGTGGCATCGCGCTGGGTTTTCTTAGCCAGGTTGCGGGCCAGGGCTTCGGTGAGGTCAACGCCCGTCTGGTTGGCCAGGCAGATAACCACGAACAGCACGTCGGCCAGCTCATCACCCAGCTCACGGCCTTTGTCCGACTCCTTAAATGACTGCTCGCCGTATTGCCGGGCAATGAGGCGGGCCACCTCCCCCACCTCTTCGGTAAGGATGGCCAGGTTGGTAAGCTCGCTGAAGTAGCGCACTCCGGTCGTATTTATCCACTCATCAACGGTGGCCTGGGCTTGGTCAATAGTCATATTGTCAGTTTTTTAAGTAGCCGGCGAATCAAGCACTATCGTTACCGGGCCGTCGTTGAGCAGGCGCACCTGCATATCGGCCCCGAAGATGCCCGTGGGCACCGGCTGGCCCAGCTCCTGCGCCACCAGGGCCACAAAGCGCTCGTAGAGCGGCTCGGCCACGGCCGGCGGGGCGGCGCCGATGTAGCTAGGCCGGTTGCCCTTGCGCGCATCGGCCAGCAGAGTAAACTGGCTGACTACCAGCACTTGGCCGCCCACGTCGCGCACGCTGCGGTTCATCTGGCCTTGGTCATCATTGAAAATGCGGAGGGCCACCAGCTTGCGCGCCATCCAGGCCAGGCTGGCTTCATTATCGGCCGGCGCGCAGCCGGCCAGCACTAGCAGGCCCGGGCCAATCTGGCCCGTAATGGTGTTCTCGACCGTGACGGAAGCTTCGCGGACGCGCTGAATAACGAGGCGCATAAAGTACTTATTGATTGCTGACTGTTAAGTAATTGCCTTGGCATAAACCACGGCAATTGAATGGCTAGCGCTTGATTTTCAGGCTATCCAGGTGGTGCTGAAAGCGGCGGGCGAAGGCCTTGTGCTGGGCAAAGGTTTCGCTGAAGTCAGAAAAGCCGCTGCCGTCGGGCCGGGCGCAGAAGAACACAAAGTTGTGGTGCGCCGGGCGCAGCACGGCATCCAGGGCCTGCGGGAAGGGCGTGGTGATGGGGCCGGGCGGCAGCCCTTTGTGGCGGTAGGTATTGTAGGGCGAGTCAACTTTCTTGTCCACGTTCAGCACGCGCTTGCGGGTGCCCAGGCCGTGCAGGGGCCACAGCAGGGTGGGGTCGGCTTGCAGGGGCTGGCCCCGGCGCAGGCGGTTGAGGTACACGCCCGCGATGAGCGGCTTATCGGTGGGCTGGGCCGTTTCGCGCTGCACGATGCTGGCGAGCACGCTTACCTGCACCGGGCTCATTTGCAAGGAATCAGCCTCGGCCAGGCGCCGGCTGGTCCAAAAGCGGCGGTGGCGCGCCGCCACCGAATCGAGAAACGCCGGCGCCGGCGTGGGCCAGCACAGCCGCAAGGTGCCCGGAATAAACAAGGTGCGCACCGTAGCCGTGTCGAGGCCGTAGCGAGTCAGCAAGTACGCATTGTCCAGCAGCAGCTTATGCAGCAGCACCGTGTCGGTACTAAGCTGGCGGCCGGCCTGGCGGGGCAGCTGCGGCAGGTAGTGGAAAGGCTTAAGGGTAAAGGCCAGCGTATCCTGGCGGCCGCTTTCGAGCAGGCGCAGCAGCGCCAGGTTGCCCAGCCCGGCGGGCAGCGTGTAGCGGCCGGGTTGCACGGGGTGGGCCGCCGTGCCAAAGCCCCGCCAGCGCGCCACGCGGGCAAAATCCTGGGGCCGGGCCAGCTGGCCCGGCCGGCGCAGCGAGTCGAGCACGGCGTTCAGGCCCACCCCGCGCCGGATGTAGAGATAGGCCGGGCCATCTACGGCGGCAGGCACATTGGAGCGGCAGAGAAAATGCCAGGCCAGCCCGGCCCCGGCGGCCAGCAGCCCCAGCAGCACGGCGGCTACCGCTAGCCCCACCCGGCGCGGGCGCGGCGCGGCGGGCAGCAAAGGAGGCTCGGGCAGCACGGGCTCAGTCATGTAGGTGGCAAAGGTGCTGGGCAACTTGCCCGCGCATTCGTCAAAATTAACGTGGCCGCCCAGCTTTATTGCCCAAGCCGGTACAGCACGCCTATGCTTAGCAACGGGTGCCCCAGCTGCCACGGCCCGCCCGTGGCGGGCTGGCCCCCCACCGCCACCTGCGCCTCGGCGGCCGGCAGGTCGAGGTCGGCGGCGTGAGCATTAAAGCTGAAAAAGCCTTTTTTCTCTTCTACCAAAAGCTGGGCGCGGGTGCGCAGCGGCAGCACGTAGCCCAGGTCGGCCACGGCCTCCCAGCGGCGGTTGATTTCCAGCCCCAGCCCTAGCCGGGGCAGCAGGGCATCGGTGATGGTCTGGAGCGAGAGCGTAAGCTCATCGGCGGCCAGCGGGGTGCCGGCCAGGCGCAGGCTGGCGTCGGGGTTGGCGAAGGTGCCTAGCTCCTGGCCCACGCTTTGGCGCAGGTAAGCCAGCCCGGCGCGGCCGTGCAGCGGGCGGCCCCGTGGGTTCAGCTGGCGCTCGTAGCCCAAGCCGGCTTCCCAGCCATCGCCGCGCATCTGGCCCAGCACGCTGCGCGAGGTGGCATATATATTCAGCCCACCTGCCAGGTCGAGTTGCGCGCCAAAGCCATAGTAGGCGGCCACCCGCTGGGGCGCCGTGCTAGCCCGCGCCTCGGCCCGAAAGCCCGAGCCACCGGGCGCCAGCACCACGCGCAGGGCGGCGGCGGGCACGGCCACCGGCAGCAGCCCGCCCGCGTAGGTGTAGCGCAGGTGGCGCAGCAGGCGCCACTTTTTAGCCTCTGGGGCGGGTGAGGAGCCTGCGGGCGCAGGCCGGCGCAGCAGCGTATCGGCCTGGCGCTGGCGGGCCTGGTCGAGCAGCGCCTGCGAGGGCAGCACGGTGGTATAGTGCTGCCAGAAAGCCGAATCGTAGGGCACGGGGTTGCGCAAAAAAACGTCGGCGTACTGGCTGCGCTCCTGGTAGCCGGGCGACGGGCCCTGGGCCGTGTCGATGGCCGTGGTCACGAACTCGGCCAGGTGGTGGCGCACCCGCCCGGCCTGCGGCTGCCCTAGCGTGTTGTACCAGATACTTTTCAGATAATACCGGCCCGCGTAGGGCTGATAATCGGCCCGGTATGCGCGCTCGCGCGCGTCAAACACCAGCAGCCGCTCGCGCCGGATACCGGCCGGCGTGCGGTGCCAGCGGGCTCCCAGAAAAGCGTAGCTGCGCTCGTCGATGTACACCTCGCCCGCAAAATTGGCCCGGCGGGTGCCCGGCCGGGGCTCGAAGGTGATAACGTACACCGCCCGCCCCTGAAAAGTGGTCTGCGGGCTGAAGCGGTACTGATACTCTTTAAAATGAGCGGCACTGATAAACTCGGCCCGGGTGTGCACAAAATCGAAGCGCTGGGGCACCAAGGCCCCGGCCACCCAGTCGATGGGGGCTAGCACGGAGTCGGGCAGGGCGGGGCGCAGGTCAACCCGGCGCGATTCGAGCACCTGCACGGCGCCGGGGTCGCCGGGGTGCTGATAGCCCGCCTTGTGCACCCGCAGCACGCCCTCCACCAGGTAGTCGTAGCGCTGGCGCGTGGCTTCGTCGTCCGACTCGCGGTAGAAGCCCGTGAGCTGGCTGGGCCGCACCGGGTAGTTGCGCGGAATGCGGGCCACCGCCTCCCGGATAATCCCCTCGGCCGAAGCCGTAACGGTGACCGTACCCAGGCTGGCCGGGCTGAGTTGAAGTTCGATAAGCAGCTCGGGGGCCGGCAGCGGCGGCAGCGGGCGGCGGTAGGGCCGGTAGCCCAGCAGCGCCACCTCCAGCTCGCTGGCCTGGTAGGCGGCGGGCACGCGCAGGGCAAACCGCCCCTGCTGGTTGGTGCTGGTGCCCAGCCGGTTACTCCCGATGCCTACCTGCGCATTCGGAATAGGCTGGTGGGTTTCGGCATCGAGCACCCGGCCGCGTAGCGTTGGGCTTTCCTGGGCTAGGGCGGGCGGGGTAAGCAGCAAAAGACAGCCCAACGCATAAACAAGAACGTCATGCCAGCTGGCGTCCGCTTGTCGAAACATCTCCACCACTTTCGCTAGGTTACAGACCCTAGCGGTGCGGTAAAGATGCTTCGACAAGCGGACGCCAGCTGGCATGACGGACGTTTATGGATTACAATCGGCGGGCTAGCCCTGCAGGGGCTCTTCCAACTCTGCAATGGCCAGGCCGTGCTGGCCGGCGGTTTCGCCCAGCAGCTGGCGCTGCCAGGGGCGCAGCGCGGCCAGGCTGCCCTGCTCCACCACATCGCCAATGAGGCGGTTGCTGAGCACCGTATTGGCCAGCACGGGGCTGTAGTCGGCCGCCAGGTGGTTTTTGAGGCTCGTCAGCAGCGCTTCGCGGGCTTCGGCGCGGGCCGCTACAGGGCCACCGAAGCGGCGGCGGAAGGGCTGCGGCCGGCGCTGGTCGGCGGGCAGGGGGCCATCGGGGGCTAGCTCGGCGGTGGCCAGGTCCACTAGCTCGTCGGCGTAGGGCGCGCGCTTTAGCTCGGGGTGCAGGCCGCCGGCATTGCGCAGGGCGCCGTGCGAGGCAATGGGCTGGCGCGTGATTTCGGCCAGCCGGTCGTTGCTGAGCACCATGTAGCTGGGGCGGTCGAGTTGGCGGGCCAGGCGGTCGCGCAGGGCGTATAGCTCCCGAAACAGTGGCAGCTCCTGGGGCGTGATGCGGTATTTGCCGGCCAGGCGCAGGTGCGGGCGCAGCTCACCGCGGCCGTAGCGCACGGCCTCCAGAGCGTGGTTTTCTTCCTGGGCCCACTGGGCGCGGCCCTGCTCTTGCAGGCGGGCGGTGAGGCGGTCGGTAAGCTCAAATAAGTAGAGCACGTCGTTGGCGGCGTACTCTTTCTGGGCTTCGGTGAGGGGGCGCTTCAGCCAGTTCGACTTCTGCTCGCCTTTGTCTACCTCAAACCCCAACTCACTCTGAATGAGGCGGCCGAGCGAAATATTGTTGTCTTCGAGGGCTAGCAGCGTGAACTGCACGCTGGTGTCGACGATGGTGCGGCACGTGACGCCAAACAACTCGTCGAGCAGCAGAATGTCCGATTTGCAGGAATGGAAAACCTTGGCCACTTCGGGCGAGCGCAGCACGGCGAAAAGCGGCTCCAGGCCAGCGGCCATCTCAGGCTCAAGCGGCAGCGGGTCGATGAGGTACACCTGCTGCCCGTCAAATACTTGAATCAGCGCTAGGTGCCGGCCGTAGCGGTAGCGGTTGTCGTCAAACTCCAGGTCGATGCCGATGCGCGGCAGCGTGGCGAAGTGGGCCGCCGCGTCGGCCACCTGGGCCGCCGTGGTAAGGTAATGAATAGTAGGCTTCATGCGTGGCGGCAAAGGTAGGGCTAGCCAGGCGGCCAAGGCATTAGGCAACAGCTTTTATCTACTTATCTATGCTTTTTTCGCTTGATAATGAATCTGTTAAGGAAGGCAACAGAAATTCATCCCTTACTGTATTCAGCATGACGGCTAAGCGTTTTTTTAGAATTCCTAACTAATTTCAAAACAAGTATTTCTACCTAAAGCAGCCGAGTAATCATGAAGAACCCCTAGCCTTACTAGGCTAGGGGTTCACAACTAAAAGAACTAGTGCTTAATCTGAATGCGTTGATTAATTACTTTGCCTCCTTTTTTCATACGCAAATTATAAAGACCATCTGGCAACTTATGCACATCAAGCGCATTTGCCTGGTTGTTAGCTTGTACCACATTGCCTTGACTATTTATAAGAGTTGCCTCCTGCGTGCCTGCTGGTAAGGATAAGCTTTCGGCCGCTGGATTAGGGTAGGCCGTAATAGCATCATCACAGCCTCTGCCAGTACACGGCCCGCCTTGCGTTGTGCAACTAATAATAGAAATTGCTCTTGTCTGCCAAGCGCCATAGCATGTACCCTGTTGGTAACGTACTTGTAGCGTGTATTGACCTACCGTGTAGTTGCCGCCTATTAAGAAGTAACTGAATGTACCGTTAGAGAGGGTAACACCATCTAGATTATCATCTACTACCCGACCAGTCGCGTTCTCTACCAACTGCGAGTAATACGAGTAACCAGTTGGGGCAGGCGTATTAATTGTGAGTGTAGTTCTATCTCTGCCATCGCCCGTGCGGTCGTAACACACCTGTGGGTTTCCGAAAATCTGCCCTGGGGTCGATGGACTTCCTGATACGGTAACAATCACAGAGGAAGCCCTAGTGGCTCCATTAGGCAATGTCACTACTAAATCATACGTGGTAGTATTAGGTGGGCTAACCATAATTTGAGAGTTGGAGGGCAATGTTTGGGAAGCGCCTCGTGCGGTCCAACTATAAGTTGCGCCCGGAATACCACAATTCTCACCAATCGTTGCGGAAGAGCCGCACGCTATAGCGCTTGCTACGCCTGCATTAGGTATTTTATATACCTCCACTTGGTCGATATACACGTAAGCATAGCTTGTGTTCCCATTCGGTGGCGGATAATTTGCAGTACCTGTGTAGGTATCTGGCTGAAAATTACCAATGTTAATAAATCTTCCACCAGCTATTCCTAGAAATGTACCACTTACCGTGGTCCAGTCCGTGCTCGTAATAGGACTGCTGCTTTGAATACCTTTCCCTCTTGGGGTAAAAGTTATCCCGTATGGTGCCGTAGAAGGGGTAGAATAGTCTGTTACGTCTGTTGGCGTAATATCAAAGCCAATATTTGCGTACTGGGTCACATCAGAATTTACAGCGGTACGAACTTTCATACTACCGTAATATTCCGCATTCGGGTCTAGCGCGGTAGTTAGCGTACCCATCACATATTCCTCAGAAACAGCATCAGGGCAGCAAGGCCGACTATAGGTTTTTAGGCCCACGCCACCATTGTGCGCGTTGGGCGAAGAGTCGTAGTTATAAGGCGTGTAAGGACCAAATGAGGAAGTAAAGGGATTAGTGTAGTTATACGGGTAAGTGTCTGTAGCATAATACCAAGGGTCAGAATAGTTAGTTGCTTTCCAACCAGTTAATTCGTTGCCCATATTTACTGCAGTTCCGGAAGCGATATTACGCCACGTTCCTGATATAGGTGACACATTTTGCTGTTCAAAATCGCCGTTAAATACTAGATTACCACAGGTATTTTGCGCAAGGGCTCTGTAGCAAGTAATGCCTGAAAAGAGCATGCTAAGAGCTAGAAATCGAGGTAGAGGTAAGCGCATGGGTTGTGTGAAAAAAGAAGTGAAGAAGAGACGCCCGTATCATCGGCCGCTTATGTAAATGACGCTATAAGGCTAGAATATAAGAAAGGACACATTGAGTTATTTTGTGACAATAAAACTCCTCGCCTTACCCAGATAGTAATAATTTTTTGAGTTAACCTGTTGATTTTCAAAATTTTACTACACATTATCATTAATCTAATTGTGACATTGATACGAATTAAATAATTTTTACTTAACTATGCCATGAAATATCATTTTAATATTTTATTTTTTTAATTTTCTATCATTCGCCTTAAAAACCCTCTACTAGGTCAGCACCCACTCTTTTTCAAAGAGCGGAAGCGACCAGAAACAGCCTGTGGCACACCCTGATGCCGCAACCGTTCGGCATTAATTCAAGAAGTTGTAGGTAAACGTGGGCACGCCCGGCGACCGCCCTTCGCAGCTGGGCAACAACCAGCTGAGCTGGGAATCGACGGTGCAGTACGATGCCGGCCTGGAATACGGCTTCTTCAATAACCGGATTTCGGGCGAGGTTGACATCTACCGCAAAAACACCACCGGGCTGCTGCTCTCGCTGCCGGTGCCGGGCATCTCGGGCTTCAGCACGTACTTCACCAACGTGGGCAGCATGCGCAACCAAGGCCTGGAGCTGTCGCTGACCACCCGCAACTTCGTGGGCGATTTCACCTGGACGACCAGCGCGAACGCCGCCGTGAACCAGAACAAGATACTGGACCTGGCGGGCCCCGACATCCTGGGCAGCTCGCTTAACCGGGCCCGCGCCGGCCAGCCGCTGGGCGAGTTTATCGGCCCCGAATACGCGGGCGTAGACCCCGCCAACGGCAACGCCCTCTACTACCTGAACACCCAAAAGAGTGACGGCACTCTGGACCGCGGCACCACCACCAACATTAACCTGGCGACCTCCGTGCCCGTGGGCAACCCCAACCCTAGCTGGACGGGCGGCCTCACCAACACGTTTACTTATAAGGGCATTGACCTATCGGTGACCCTAGTGGGCGTGTTTGGCAACCAGATTTACGACGGCGGCGCGCAGTACTATTCGGTAGGCTTCAACAACGGGGCTGATAACCAGACCCGCGACCAGCTAAACCGCTGGCAGAAGCCCGGCGACATCACCAACGTGCCCAAAGCCACCTACCTGGGCGGCAACGGCATCGGCGCTTCGTCGCGCTTTGTGCAAAACGGCGATTACGGCCGCCTGCGCTCGGTGGTGCTGGGCTACAACCTGCCTAGCGCTATTGCCCAGCGGGGCCACCTGCAATCGGCCCGCATATTCGTGCAAGGCTACAACCTAGCCACGTTTACCAAATACACTGGCTGGGACCCCGAGGTGAGCACCGACTACGTGAACGGCGGCGGGGTATCGCAAACCCAGGCCAATATCAACCAGGGCATCACCTTTTACACCGCGCCGCAGGCGCGCACTTACACGGTAGGCATCAACCTGGGCTTTTAATGGCCGCGCGGGGCTAGCCAGCCGGCTGGCTAGCCCCGCGCGGCCACTGCTTTCGAAGAAAACCGCGCCGCACCCGGCTGCTTTTCTTCCTCACCCCTAGCCTTCTTTTTTATGAAAAAAATAGTACCCGGACTGCTGACCGCAGTTCTCCTCCTGAGCGGCCTCGAAGGCTGCAACAACAAGCTGAATGTGCAGCCAACCAGCTCTATCGACGCGGCCCAGGCCTTTGCCAGCTCCAGCGACGTGCAGGCGGCCCTAGTGGGCTGCTACGCCGGCCTGCAAAGCGTGAACCTATATGGCGGCTACTGGCAATTTTTGACCGACCTGGTGGCCGACAACGGCGATATGAGCTTTGTGGGCACGTTTTCGCAGCCGCAGGAGGCCCAGCGCAAAACCCTGCTCATCACCAATAGCCAGGTGAGCGCCACCTGGCTGAGCGCCTACGACGTGATTAACCGCGCCAACAACGTGCTGGCCAACCTGAGCAAGCTCGACACGCCGACCCAGCAGGCTTCGGTAGAGGGCGAGGCCAAGTTTATCCGCTCGCTGGTGTATTTCGACCTAGTGCGCACCTACGCCCGCGACTGGAACGACGGCACCCCTAGCGCCAACCCCGGCGTGCCGCTGATAACGACGCCGACCCTCTCGGTAGCCGATGCCAAGCCGCTGCCCCGCAATACCGTGGCTGAGGTATACGCCCAAATTATCACCGACCTCACCACGGCCGAGGCCAAGCTGACCACGAGCGCCGGCCTCAACACGTTTTCGGCTTCGCGCTACGCTTGCGCGGGGCTGTTGGCGCGCATCTATCTGCAGCAAGGCAACTTTACGGCCGCCGCCGCGGCCGCCAACCGCGCCATCAGCAGCACGGCCCGGCTGAATGCCTACTACGGCGACAACTTTGGCTACAACCAAACTACCAACACGGCTAACCAGCTGGTGAGCAACACAACGGAGGACATCTTCACCATCCAGATTTCGGCGCAGAGCGGCACCAATCAGCTCAACACCTTTTACGCCCGCACGCGCCGGGCCGACGTGAACATCAACGCCCAGTTCCTGAACCTGTTCGAAACCGGCGACACGCGCAAAACGGTGTATTTCACCACGGCCGGCGTTACCTACACCACCAAGTACGACGGGCTCTATGGCAACATCAAGCTCATGCGCATCGATGAGATGCTGCTGACCCACGCCGAAGCTAACTTCCGGGCCGGCACGGCGGTGGGGGCCACGCCGCTGGCCGATGTCAACACCATCCGGGCGCGGGCCGGGCTGCCGGCGCTCACTACGCTTACGCTAGCCGCTATTCTGAAGGAGCGTCGCATTGAGCTAGCCTTCGAAGGCTTCCGCCTCGGTGACTTGAAGCGCAACCAGGAATCGACCATCGACCCGCTCACTACCACGGCTATTGCCTGGAATTCGCCTCGCCTGGTATTCCCGATTCCGCTGCGCGAAATCAACGCCAATCCCAACCTAGTGCAGAACGCGGGCTACTAAGCACACGCTACGCTCCCCTTTTTCAAAGGCCCGCAACAGCTGTTGCGGGCCTTTTTTAATTGGCCTAACTGCTTCTTTTTCGAAAAAAGCCAGCATAGGCTTCCAATCTTAAAAAGTTATTTTTTAGTGAATGACTGCGCTTTACAATACCCCTTTACAGCTTAAAAACGCATATCCTTAACCCACCCTTAACAATTTGGAAGCGCTTTCCCCTGGAATACGCTTTCTTTGCAACCGGCCATTGTGCTTCTTACCGAGGGGTATTGGCTGCCTAGCTACACGTTTTCAGTATCATCTTTTTTTCAATTATTACTCGCCTTATGAGAAACATTTTCGCTCCCTTGCTGGTGATGGCTGCATTGCCGGCAATTGCGCAGACACAGGCTGTTACGGGCCGGGTGGTGGGCACCGATGGCAGCCCCGTGCCCGGCGCCACCGTGGTAGAGCGCGGCACCACTAATGGGGTAAGCAGCGGCGCTGATGGCAATTTTACCCTGGCTGTGCAGCCGGGTGCCACCCTCATTATCAGCTCGGTAGGCTACACCAGCCAGACGGTGGCCGTGGGCGGCCGTAGCACTATCAACATAACGCTGGCCGCTAGCGCCACCGACCTGGCCGAGGCCGTGGTAGTGGGCTACGGCTCGCAGAGCAAGGCCGACGTAACGGGTGCCGTGACCCAGATTTCGGGTAGCGTGGTCGAAAACCAGCCCGTCACGAGCTTCGAGCAGTCTATTCAGGGCCGCACGCCGGGCGTGGTTATCAACCAGGGCAGCGGCAAGCTGGGCCAGGGCATCAACATTCAGGTGCGCGGCACGTCGTCGGTAACAGCCTCCAACCGCCCGCTGTATGTTATTGACGGGGCGCCGATTACCTTCCAGGACCAGTCGCAGGCCGGCGATGAGCCGCTCAACCCCTTGGCCGACCTCAACCCCAACGACATCGAGAGCATCAGCATTCTGAAAGATGCCTCGGCTTCGGCCATCTACGGCTCGCGCGCCTCCAACGGCGTGGTGCTGATTACGACCAAAAAAGGCCGCCAGGGCGCCACCAAGGTAAACGTAGGCTACTACTACGGCACCAGCGCCCCCACGCGCTTTCGCCAGTTTTTGAATGCCGACCAGTACAGAACGCTGCTGGGCGAGTCGATGACCAACGGGCTCAACATCAGTGCCACTGACCCCAACGCCGACTACGCGAACCTAACGGAAGCCTTCCTGTACGAGGGCGGTATCGATTACAATTCGACCTACAACACGCCCTGGGACCGCCTGGCGTTCCGCAACCAGGGCAAGTACAAGCTGTTTGGCAGCGACGCGGCCAACCTGGCGCAGTACGACTTTAGCGCGGCGGGCGGCGATGCCAAGACGCGCTTTTACCTGAGCGGTACGTTCAACGACCAGAAGGGTATCATCATCGGCAACCGCTTCCGGCGCGGTAGTATTCGCCTCAACATCGACCACAACATTTTCGAGAGCCTGAAAGTGGGTCTGAACGTGTCGCTGGCGCGCACCGTGAACGACCGCGTATCGGGCGACAACGCGTTCTCGAACCCGCTGCAGCTCAACGCCCTCACGCCGCTGCAGCCGGAGTTTGACCCCACCACCGGCCGGTTGAACGCGAGCACCATTTACTACAACAACCTCATCGACCAGGAGCTGGGCTCGAACCGGGCCGGTACGTACCGCTCGTTTAGCACGGCTTACCTCAACTGGGTGCCGGTGAAGGGCCTGACGCTGCGCACGGAAGTGGGGGGCGACTTCCTGAACCTTAACGAGGACCTGGTGCGCGGTGCGGGCACGCAGGACGGCGGCGCCAACGGCTACGCCTTCAACTCGCAGACCCAGACTGTCAACTACACCAACACCAACACGGCTACCTACACCTTCAACGCCGGCGACGACCACCACTTTGATGTGCTGGTGGGCGAGTCGTATCAGCGCGCCGACACCAAGGTAACGGCGGCCGAGGGCCGGGGCTTCCCCACCACCGAGTTTACGCGCATTGCCAGCGCGGCCATCAAAACGGGCGGCAACACGTCGTTTGGCACGGCTTACTCCTTCCTCTCCTACTTTGCCCGCGCCAACTATAACTTCCGCGGCAAGTACCTGCTGAGCGGCAGCGTGCGCCGCGACGGCTCGTCGCGCTTCGGTAGCGCCAACCCCTACGGCACGTTCGGCGCCGGCTCGGTGGGCTACCTGCTGTCGGAGGAAAGCTTCCTCAAGGACAATACCATCATCAACTACCTGAAGCTGCGGGCTAGCTACGGCGTAACCGGCAACGCCGAAATCGGCAACTTCAGCTCGCGCCGCCTCGTGTCGGCCCTGCCCTATGCCGACCAGTCGGGCATTGCCCCCGATGCCGCGCTGGGCAACCCCAACCTGAGCTGGGAAACTACCAAGCAGGTAGACTTTGGTATCGAGTTTGGCTTCCTGAACAACCGCATCTCGGGCGAGGTAGACGTGTACCAGAAGAACACGACGGGCCTGCTGCTCAACCGCCAGCTGCAGCTGGTGAGCGGCTACACCACCATCACCGAAAACGTGGGGTCGCTGCGCAACAAGGGCCTCGAAATTGCCCTGAACGGCCGCATCCTCGACGGCGACTTCAAGTGGACGGTAGGCGCCAACATGTCGTTTAACCGCAACGTGATTCTGAACCTGCCCACGCCCATCATCCCCACGGGCAACACCATCAGCCGCGTAATGCAGGACCAGCCGCTGGGCGTGTTCTACACCAAGAAGTACGCGGGCGTAGACCCCTCTAACGGCGACGCGCTCTACTACAACGCCGACGGCACTACCACCAAGAGCTACGCCGCCGCGCCCATCCAGAAGGTGGGTAACCCCAACCCCAAGTTTACGGGCGGCGTGAACACTAACCTGAGCTTCAAGGGCTTTGACCTGACCGCGCTCGGCCAGTTCACCTACGGCAACGACATCTACAACGCGGCCGGCATCTACCAGTCGGCCAACGCCGACTACCTCGACAACCAGACCGTTGACCAGCTCAACCGCTGGCAGAAGGCGGGTGATATCACGAATGTGCCCCAGGCCCGCTATGGCGCCTCAAACGGCACTCAGACTTCCTCGCGCTGGATTCAGGACGGCTCGTTCTTCCGCATCAAGACCGTAACGCTGGGCTACAATCTGCCCACCGACCTCGTGAAGCACGGCTATATGCAGTCGGTGCGCGTCTACCTCACGGGTCAGAACCTGGCCACCTTCACCAAGTACACCGGCTACGACCCCGAGGTGAATACCTACGGCCTGGGCACGGCCAACTACCTGCTGGGCCACGACTTCTACACGCCGCCGCTGGCTAAGACCTATCTGCTGGGCGTGAACATTGGCTTTTAATATTTTGTCTTCGCATTCGATATGAAAAATACCGCTATTTGGACCGCCTGCGCCCTGGCGCTAGGCCTCGGCCTGACGGGCTGCAAAGACGCCCTCACCATTGAGCCCCAGCAGAGCATCGACGCCTCTACGGCCTACAACACCTCGCAAAAAGTAAGCGCGGCCGTGGTGGGTGCCTACGCCCGCCTCGACGACCCTAGCCTGTACGGCACCGACCTGATTCTGGTGCCCGAGCTGATAGGGGAGCAGGGCGCCGGCTACACCGTCTGGAACGGCTCGTTTTCCAACTACAACCAGCTGTACCGCCGCACCCAGATTTCGACGCTGTCGAACGCGCAGGCCATCTGGACGCAGGCCTACAACGCCATCAACCAGTGCAACCTGATTCTGGCCAACCTGTCGGCCGTGACCGATACCGGCCAGCGCACGCAGTTTGAGGGCGAAGCCAAGTTTATCCGGGGTATTATGTATTTCGAGCTGGTGCGCCTCTACGCCCAGCAGTACCAGGCGGGCGGCGGCAACAGCCAGCCCGGCGTGCCCATCAACCTGACGCCCATTACCACCACCGAGCAGGCCGACGTGAAGCTGGCCCGCTCGACCGTGGAGCAGGTGTACGCCCAAGTAATCAGTGATTTGCAGACGGCCATCACCAACCTGCCCAGCCAAAACGTAACCCGCGCCTCGAAATACTCGGCCGAAGCCATGCTGGCCCGCGTGTACTTGCAGCAGAGCAACTTTACGGCGGCCCGTGCCATGGCCGATGACGTTATCAAGAACAGCGGCTCCGCTCTGCAAGGCTCGGTAGCGGCGGTTTTTGCCAACCGCAACAGCGGCGAAAGCCTGTTTGAGATTCAGCAAAACGACCAGAACAACGCGGGCACCAGCAACTCGGGCCTGGCTACGTTCTGGGCCGGCTACAGCCCCACCGGCGACCAGACGGTGCTGTATGGCCGCGGCGACGTGTACATTCAGCCGGCCTTCGTGAACCTCTATGCCGCTAGTGATGTGCGCGGCACCGATGGCCAGCCGGCGCTCACCACCCAGAAGCTCATCTACGTGAGCGATGGCAACAACAAAACCGGCCGCTACCGTACCATCAAGTGGCGCACCTACGGCCAAAACATTCCGGTGGCGCGCCTGGCGGAGATGTACCTCATCCGGGCCGAAGCCGATGTGCGGGCCGGCAATGTGGCCTCGGCTACAGCAGATATTAATACTATCCGTCAACGCTCTTACCGCAGTACGCTTACTCCTCCTGTGGCATATCAACCCGTTACCACCATTACGCTGGCCGATGTGCTGCTTGAGCGCCAGCTGGAATTGGCTTTTGAAGGCTTCCGCATTCATGACCTCAAGCGCACGGGCCGCCCGGTGGGCACCATTGCCGCCAACAGCCCGCTGCTCGTGCTGCCCATTCCGCAGCGCGAAATCAACAACAACTCGCTGCTGACGCAGAACGCCGGCTACAACTAGGCCCGCCCACCACTCAGCTGCTTTATAAAAAAGGCCCGCAACTACTGTTGCGGGCCTTTTTTGTGCAGTGCCAACTGCTCCGGCTCCGTAGCCTGGGGCCAGGCTGCGGAGCCGGAGCAGCCGCTTTGGAAAGCCGGCTAGCCGCTACGGGGCGTGAGCCTGAACACCTACCCACACCCGGCCAAGAGGCTTAAACTGTATGCGCAACTACTGTTTGTCCAGCGCTTTAATGAAGTTGCATTTTTTCCGAAAACAGGTGGAAATATTTTTTAGCCTTGATTCTACTCCCTACTTTTAGCCCCGGCAATAAAGTTGTCGCTAATTCTTTAACTAATCTGTTTTTCTTATGAAGAAACATTTACTCTGGTTCGTGCTCCTGATGGCCGGCTTTCTGCCGGACGCCTGGGCCCAAAATCGCCTCATTGGCGGCAAGGTTGTCGACCGAGGTAGCGGCCAAGGATTGCCGGGCGTCACGGTTATCGTGAAAGGCCGGCCCACTATCGGCACCTCTACTAACAGCGACGGCGCCTACTCGCTGAGCGTTCCCCAGGAAGCTAATACATTGGTGTTCAGTTTTGTAGGCTATTCCAGTCAGGAGTTGCCCATCACCAGCGCCAGCACGCTCGATGTGGCCCTGGCCACCGACGCGAAACAGCTGAACGAGGTGGTAGTGACGGCCTTAGGCCTGCAAGCTAACCGCGACCAGCTGGGCACGGCCCAGGCCACGGTGCAGGGCCCCGCGCTGGTGCGCTCGGGCGAAACTAGCGTTATCAACGCGTTGTCGGGCAAAACGCCCGGCGTAACGATTACGCGCACCTCGGGCGACCCGGGGGCTAGCGCCAACATTCAGCTGCGGGGCCCCAGCACTATTCTGGGCAACAACCAGCCGCTGATTGTGGTGGATGGGGTACCCATTTCGAACTCTTCGATTGGCGACGACGGCATCGTGTCGAGCAACGGCGGGGCGGGCTCCAATCAGGTGAGCGGGGTAGTGCAGGCATCGCGCCTTAATGACATCAACCCCGACGACATCGCCACCCTGGAAGTACTAAAGGGCGCCGCGGCCAGCGCCGTGTGGGGCACGCGCGGCTCCAACGGCGTAATCGTGATTACGACCAAGCGCGGTAGCAGCGCCAACGGCCGCATGAACGCCAGCATCCGCAGCTCTATCGGCATCGACCAGATTAACCGCCGCGTACCGCTGCAAACGGCTTATGGCCAGGGTCTGAATGGCCTGTACAGCAACACCAGCAGCGCCAGTTGGGGCGACCTGATTTCCGGCCGCTCGGGCGGGGCCGATGCGTACATCACGTCGCCCACGGCCAGCGGCTACCAGGGGTACATTACCTTCCCGGACGGTACCCGCTACTATAACATTGCCAACGGCACGGCCGCTAACCCCCACGGCGGCAAAAACAGCCAGCAGGTATTCGACCACTCGCAGGATGCCTTTAACCGGGGCTATACCTGGGACAACATTGCGACGCTCTCGGGCGGCGACGAGCGCTCCAACGTGTATTTCAGCCTCGGCGACACCTACCAGAAGGGCATTGCCCGCGTGCACAGCGACAACGAGCGCATCACGGGCCGCCTCAATGCCGACCGCCAGCTGACCGATAAGCTGCGCATTGCGCTGAGCTCGACCTACGTGCGCACGCTTTCCAACCGCGTGCAGCAGGGCTCCAACACGGATGGCGTTTTCCTGGGCGGCCTGCGCACCGCCCCCGACTACAACAACGATTATGCGCAGGGCGACTACACCTCGCCTACCGGCTTCGTGTTCACGGGCCGGCAGTCGTCGTACCGCAACAAGCTGGGTACCACCAATAACCCGGGCTACGACAACCCCATTTGGACGATTAACAACGTGCGCAACCAGACGCGGGTGAACCGCTTCGTGGGCAGCCTGGAGCTGACGTACCAGCTCACGCCCTGGCTCAATATCCTGGAGCGGGCCGGCGTTGATACGTATTCCGACGCGCGCTCGGCGTATTTCCCCATCGGGGCCGCCGGCATTACCGGCAACGTGGGCTCCATTACGGAGGAAGTGATTCAGGAAACGCAGGTTAACAACGACCTGATTGTGCGCGCCACCGGCAAGCTGGGCAGCGCCGTTACCATCACGGGCCTGGTGGGCTATAACCTGAACGCCCGTCGGCAGTCGCAGGTGGGCGCCACGGCCACGCAGTTTCTGAACCCGCTGTCGCCCCCGCAGCTGAACAATACCCCGGCCGCCAACCGCAGCCCCTACAACCTGCTGGTGCGCCAGAACACGGCCGGCCTCTACGGCCAGGTATCGCTGGGCCTTTTCGACCAGCTGTTCCTGGAGGGCACGGTGCGCGGCGAGCAGGCCTCCACGTTCGGGCCCGAGGCTAATAATACCTTTTTCTACCCGGCGGGCACCGTGGCCTGGCAGTTTACCAAGCTCGCGGCCCTCAGCGAAAACAGCTTCCTGAGCTTTGGCAAAGCGCGCTTCGCCTACGGCCAGGTAGGCGTGCAGCCCCAGCCCTACCTGGTGCGCACCGTGTATGTGCCCGCCGATATTGCCGATGGGTGGGGCACCTCCCTGGGTGCCTCGGCCTATGCGGGCGGGGGCTATGCCCGCTCTTCGAGCCAGGGCAACCCGCTGCTGCGCCCCGAGCGCAAAACAGAGTATGAGCTAGGCCTCGATATGCGCTTTGTGCAGAACCGCATTGGCTTCTCGGCCACGTACTACTCCAACAACACCCGCGACGCCATTTTTGCCCTGCCCGTGGCGCCTACTACCGGCTACACGGTGCGCTACTCCAACGCGGCCTCGCTCATGAACCGCGGCCTGGAGCTGAGCCTCGACGGCGACCTCATCAAGACCAAGGACTTTTCGTTTAACCTAGCCCCCAATTTCTCGCTCAACCGCAGCCGCGTGCTGAGCCTGGGCGGCGCCACGTACTACGGCTTCACGGGCTTCACGGGCTCGGAGTCGGTGGCTATTCCGGGCTACCAGTACGGCGCCATCTACGGCACGCGCTGGCAGCGCGATGAGCAGGGCAAGCTGGTGCTCGACGCCAACGGCTTTGCGCAGCAGGATGCGCAGTCGGGCGTAATCGGCGACCCCAACCCGCGCTGGAAGGGTGGCCTCAACCTGAACTTCCGCATTAAAGGCGTTACCATCAACGCCTTGTTTGACCACACCCACGGCGCCGACATCTGGAATGGTACCAAGGGCGCCCTGGCTTACTTTGGCACGGCGGCCTACACCGCCCAGCAAACGACCGTGACGGGCGACCAGGCCAAGACCCTCATCAACTACGATGGCAACACGATTGCCAGCACCTACGCACCCAACGCCGATGGCTCGTACACCTTTCGCGGCTACTTGCAGGATTTTGGCGGCGGCCTGCGGGCCATCGACCAGTCGTGGTTCCGCGATGGCCCCGGCAGCGGCTTCACCGGCCCCAGCGAACAGTTTGTGGAGCACGTGAGCTGGACGCGCCTGCGCGAGGTGTCGGTGGCCTACTCCCTGACTTCGGAGTTTGTGCGCAAGGCTACGCACCTCAGCAGCATCGACCTGTCGGTGACGGGCCGCAACCTGGTGCTGTGGACCAACTACTCGGGCATTGACCCCGAAACCAACCTCACGGGGGTGTCGAACGGCCGGGGGCTTGATTACTTCAACAACCCCAGCACGCGCTCCATCATCTTCGCCCTCAAGCTCACTTATTAACCTGGCTAGCGCTATTTCGTATGAAAAAGACCACTATTTCGCTGCTGCTGGCGGGCCTCACTATTGCCGGTGGCCTGGGCGGCTGCACCAAGCTGACGCGGGGCTTCGATGAGAACCCCAACACGGCCAGCGATGCCCCCTCAACCCTGCAGCTCACGGGCGCCCAGCTAGCCGAGGGCCTGTTTATGAGCGGGGAATCGGCCCGCACGGCCAACATCTGGGCCGGCGTGTTTCGCGGGGCCGACCGCCAGTACCAGGCGCTGCAGAACTACATCACCACCACCCAGGACTACAGCACCCCCTGGACGATAGCCTACCAGTCGTGCATGACGCAGCTGCGCATCGTGGAGAGCAAGGCTACCAGCGTCGGCAACAAGCAGCTGACCGGCATTGCCCAAGCCTCGGAAGGGCTGATGATTGGCACCGTTGCCGCCTTGTGGGGCGATGTGCCCTACTCGCAGGCGTTCGTTGAAAACACGCCGCCCACCTTCGATGCGCAAGCCACCGTGTATGCCGCCACCCAAACCCTGCTCACCACGGCCATCGGCAACCTGACGGCCAACGCCGGGGCCGGGGCCTCGGTATCGGCCGATATTTTCTATGGTGGCAACCAGTTTAAGTGGGTAGCCGCCGCTCATTCGCTCAAGGCCCGCTACTACCTGCACGTCAAAAACTACGCTTCGGCCCTGACTGAAGCGCAGCAGGGCATCACCAGCTCGGCCAATGACCTGCTGATGCCCTACGCGGGGGCCGTCGGCATATCGGCGAACCCCTACTGGGATTTTCTCAACAACCGCACGGCTTACCTCGACGGGGTTGGCTCTTACGCCCCTACCCTGCTGCTAGCCCGTACCAACAGCAAAACCAACGAAACGGCGCGCTATAAGTACTTCTACAACGACAGCGACCCTAGCATTTACTCTGACCGCGACCCCAACTGGATTGACGGGGCCTTTCAGGCCACCAGCAGCTTCCCGCTGATTACCTACGTTGAAACCCAGGCCATCATTGCCGAGTGCCAGGCGCGGGCCGGCAACACCGCAGCCGCCATTACGGCGCTGAACAACCTTCGCGCTTATGACGCGAGCACGTATACCGGCTCCGGCGCGCTGTATACGGCCTACGTAGCCAGCGACTTTACCCCCGGTGGCGTGGCGAACCCCACCAGCAGCGGCCAAACGGCCGCCGCCGCGCTGCTCAAGGAAGTACTGCTCGAAAAATACTTTTCGCTGATTGGGCAGATTGAGGAATTCAACGACGTGCGCCGCACCAATAACCTGATTGGCGTGCCCATCAACACCTCCACGGCCTCGGCGCTGCCGCAGCGCTTCCTCTACCCGCTCGTTGAGCTGAACACGAACCCGAACACGCCCAACCCGGTACCCTCGCTGTTTACCAAAACCCCGGTAAACCAATAGGCTCCGCAGACCCTAAAAAGGCCCCCTGGCACTAGCCAGGGGGCCTTTTTAGGGTCTGCGGCAATGCGGGAGCTGTTTATTCGCCTTTCTCATCGGCGCGCTCAAAATCCAGCCCGCGGGCCAGGTCCACGGCTTCGGCTTCTACCTGGGCCAGCAGGTCGGGGGCGTCGGCATCGAGGGTGCGGGCAAAAAGGTCGAGCAGCGCCTCGCCTTCGTCGTTGACGTAGAGGTTGGTATAAATCTGTTCGAAGAGCTTGTTTTCCTTGCCAATCTGCTTGTCGATGTCCTGCGGCGATTTGGCCGTGTTCAGGGCGCGGTGCAGCACATCGGCGGCGCGGCGGGCCTCGTCGTGGTCGCCCAGGTCGGCTAGCAGGCGCAGCAGGCTGGCGGCCACGCCCAGGCGCCACTGCTCGAAGCGGAAAGGCTGCTCGGCCCGGCTAGCCTGCTCAAAGCGGGTATCGGCCCCCAGCGTGGCTGGGGTGAGGTATTGGTCCACATCGGCGGGCGCGCGAAAGGCTAGGCGCAGCAGGGTTTCGTAGGTCGTCATTAATCGCAGGTGTAACGGAGTTAACGGATTGCGCAGATACGCGCGTGGCGCGGGCTGGCTAAGGGCGCCGCAGGTTTATCCTTGCCAATAGTAAGGGCCGGCAATAGCTTGAGCCGCTAGCCTGCTTTAAGAAAAGAGCTGCCACACCAGCAGCGAGGCCGCGTACGCTAGCCCGGTCATGTACACGAGCTGGCCCAGGGGCCAGCGCCAGCTTTTGGTTTCGCGGTACGTAACGGCCAGCGTGCTCATGCACTGCATGGCAAACACGTAGAACACGAGCAGCGACAGCGCCCGCACCGGCGTGAAAAACGGCTGCCCGTTGCTATCTTTTTCGTTGGCTAGCTTCTGCTGCACAGTGCCGAGGTCGGCATCCTGCCCCACGCTGTAGATGGTGCTCATGGTGCCCACAAATACCTCGCGGGCCGCGAAGGAAGTGAGGAGGGCAATCCCGATTTTCCAATCGAAGCCCAGCGGCCGGATGGCCGGCTCGATAACGTGGCCAAAAGTGCCCGCATACGAAGTTTCGAGCCTAGCGGAGGCCACAGCCGGCTCGATGCTATCGGCCCAGCCCCGAATGCCATCGTGAATGCCGTGCGCCTCCAATTCGTTTATCCTTTGCTGAATGGTTGCCCGAACCTGCTTCTCAGCCTCATTCTGCCGGTTGCCGGGGCCGTAGCTGGCCAGCACCCACAGCAATACCGAAATGGCAATGATGACCTTGCCGGCCTGAAAAATGAATGCCTTCACCTTCTCCACGATGGTGAGGCCCACGTTTTTCCAGCGCGGCCAGCGGTACACCGGAAACTCCATGATGAAGTAGCTGCGCTCGCGGGCCTTGAGCACCGTTTTGAGTAGCAACGCCGACAGCAGCGCCGAGCCCAGGCCCAGCAGGTACAGGCCCATCAGCACCAGCCCGCGCATATTGAAAAGGCCTAGCCAGCTTTCATCGGGCACCACCAGGGCCACCAGCACCGTGTAGACCGGGATGCGCGCCGAGCACGACATGAGCGGCGTCACGAAAATGGTCAGCATCCGGTCCTTCCAGCTCTCGATGGTGCGCGCACCCATGATGGCCGGCACGGCGCACGCCAGCCCCGAAATCAGCGGCACCACGCTCTTGCCGCTCAGGCCGAAAGGGCGCATCAGCTTGTCCATGAGGAAGGTAACGCGGGCCATGTAGCCCGTTTCTTCCAGCACCGCTAAAAAGGCGAAAAGCAAGGCAATCTGCGGAATAAAAATCAGCACCCCCCCTAGTCCGGCAATCACGCCCTCGGTGAGCAGCCGCACCAACGGCCCGCTAAACCGCGCCTGAATGGCCGCGCTCAGGGCCGAAATGCCCTGGTCAATCAAATCCATCGGGTACTGGGCCCAGGCAAAAATGGCCTGAAACAGCAAAAACAGGATGGCCAGAAAAATGAGGTAGCCAAACACGCGGTGCGTCAGCACCTTATCAATGCGGTTGGAGGCGGGCTCGCGGCGCTCGGTGCGCGTCACGGTCACCACCTCCAGCAGCAGCTCGTTGATAGCGGCGTAGCGGGCCACTGTTTCGGCCGCCTGCTGGGCCGTCGAGTCGAAGGCGTACTGCTCGGTCACCTGCGCCAGGTAGGCGCGGTCATCCTCACTCAGAAAATGCAGCTGCCCAAACTGGTGCGCGTAGTGCAGGGCCAGGTAGTCGTTGGCCAGGCCGAAGTGCGCCCGGATAGCAGCCAGCAGCGGTTGCAGCTCGGCGCTAGGCTGCCAGAAGCGGCCGGCGGGCGGGCGGGTGGCCAGCCGGTCGGCCATAATAATGCGTAACGCGGCCAAGCCCACGCCCTTGCGGGCATTCATGGGCACCACGGGCACCCCTAGCTCGCGCTCCAGGGCCGGCACATCGAGCTGAATGCCGCGCTCGGCGGCCACGTCCGTCATGTTCAGGGCCAGGATGGCCGGCAAATCCAGGTCGGCGAGCTGCGAAAACAGCAGCAGGCTGCGGCGCAGGTTGCTGGCATCCACGGTTACCACCACAAAATCGGGGTAGTCGGCCGAGAGCGGGTTGTAGAGCAGGTCGGCAATTACACGCTCGTCGAGGCTCTTGGGGTAGAGCGAGTAAGTGCCGGGCAGGTCTACTACCTCGGCCCGGCGCTGGCCCCCTAGCTGGGCAATGCCGGTTTTGCGGTCCACCGTCACGCCCGGAAAGTTGCCAACTTTCTGGTTCAGGCCCGTGAGCTGGTTGAAGAGCGAAGTCTTGCCCGAGTTGGGGTTGCCAATGAGGGCCAGGCGGGGCAGGCGCTCGGCCAGGGGCGCCGCGCCCCCGGTGCCGGGTTGCGGCGTAGCCGGCCGCACGGCATCCTGAATAGCACCCGCCATAGGGTTGTGGATTAGTCTTTTAGCTGAATAGTAACGGCCTCGCTCACGCGCAGCGACAGCGTATATTCCTCATCGCCGAGCACCAGCATCAGCGGGTCGCCGAGGGGCGCGCGGCCCGCCAGACGCACCTGCGTGCCCGGAATGCACCCCATTTCGAGCAGCTTGAGGGCCATTTGGGGGTCTTTGAGGCAGCACACGGTAGCCGATTCGCCAGGGCGCAGGTCGTTGGCAGTGCGGCGGGCAGCGGGGGCCGGCTGCTTGGCAGCCACGGCAGCAGAACGACGGAAAAGAGCCACGAGCGAAAGGGTTATGGTTATTTAGATTTAATTCAAACAAAGATAAGCGCGTTTAGTTGGCGGCACCAAAATGGCGTTCTCATTTTGGCCTAAAGCAGGCAAAACTAGGCTTTTAAAAAGGCGCTTTGCTCTGTACAATTTTTTGTCTGTATTAAATGTGGCGCCGATAACCTTCGCCACCTATTTTTGCACTAGCCAGTCCTTTAACTACTCTCAAATGTTCCAACGTTTATTTTATTTTGCACTATTTTTATGTGCAGCCAGTGGAGCGGCTCGTGCGCAAACCACTGCGCCCGCCCCGGCTATGCTAGCCGGCAAAATTATCGACAAGGCCACCAAGGAGCCGTTGCCGTTTACTTCGCTCAGCCTGAAGGAAGACCAGACGGGTGCGCTTAGCAACGAGTTTGGGGTGTTTCAGCTGCCTGGGCCGCTGAAAAACGAAACCGACTCGCTGATTGTGATGGCGCTGGGCTACGAGCACCTGGCCATTGCTGTGCAGCGCGGCAAGCCGATAGCCAATATGGTGCTCGAAGTGAACCGCCGCGCCATTGCGCTGAAGGAAGTAACCGTGAAAGGGGGCAAGGTGAAAAACCTGGCCCTGGGTGCCAACAGCAACAACCCCGGCGATGGCCTGCTGCAGGGACAGCCCGGCGGGCAGTATGCTTTCTTTGTGAAGAATGACAAGAACAAGCGGCTGGGCAACATCCGCTCGGTGTCGTTCTATATCGGCGAGAACGGGTTTCCGCGCGAGCCTTTCCGGGTGCGCCTCTACAAGCCCGATGGCAACTACAGCGCGCCCAATACCGATATCCTGACCGATAACGTGGTAGTATCGGCCCCCAAAGGCGGCCAGTGGTATACCGTAGACCTGACGCCCTACAACGTGACGGCGCCCGAGGAAGGCTTCTTCGTGGCGATGGAGTGGATTGTGAGCGGCGACAAGTTCTTCAATACCAACTTCATGGATGATAACTATACGCCCTACGGCCAGATTATGCGCCCCACCTTCGAGTTCAAGGAAAGCCGCACCTGGACCTACACCATCGCCAAGGGCTGGACACTGCTGACCATGGCCACCGCCGCCGGCCAGCACTACAACGCCATGATTAAGGCTGAGGTAGACATGATTAAGTAAGCTGCGCTATCCTATTCTTTATCTTGCAAAAAAGCCCGGCTAGCCGGGCTTTTTTGTAGAAAATAGTTTGGGCAATTGCCGAGCAACCAGCCAGCTATTTGCCTAGCTGGGTGGCTAGCCACTGGCGCAGCTCTTCCTGCACCACGGGCGCCACTATCGGCTTCAGCTCGCCATTCAGCATAGTCCACTGCAGGTTGGGAGGCTGCAGCAGGTGGTTGACGCCGGCCGGGCGAAAAGCCGTTACGAGGCGGTTGCCCCCGGCCCGCAGCTCGCGCTCGAGGGCGGCCAGGTGCTGGGCGGGCGGGGCCTGCTCGTCGGCCAGCCCACTAATGAGCAGCACCGGGCACTGCACCGCCGCTAGCCCCTCGAGCGGGTCGAAGGCCAGGAATGCCCGCGACCAGGGCGTGAGCAGCGCGGCGGC
This sequence comes from Hymenobacter cheonanensis, assembly GCF_030581075.1. Classification (GTDB taxonomy): domain Bacteria; phylum Bacteroidota; class Bacteroidia; order Cytophagales; family Hymenobacteraceae; genus Hymenobacter. The sequence continues at coordinate 315,577 of NZ_JAUQSW010000003.1, read as the reverse complement.
CTGCTGCTGGGCATCGGCGGCCGATAGCGTGGCCTCGCCCTGGCGCAGCAGGTTGGCCACCATGGCCTGCGTCTGGGCCGGGCTGGTGCTGTAGCGAATCAGGTCATAGAGGGTGCGCTCGCGGCGCAGCCGGGTGGCTAGCTGGGCGGGCGGCAGCTTTTGGGTTTGCCAGGCCAGCTCGTGCTGCTGCAGCAAGGTTTCGTAGCCGGGCAGGCCGTAGGCTCCCAGGCCCACCACAAAGGCGGGCGCCAGGGGCTGCGCCGCCACCAGCAGGGCCACATTGGCGCCTTCGCCGTGGCCCACCAGCCCCAGGCGCAGCAGGTCTGCCTCGGGGCGGGTGCGCAGAAAGTTGAGCGCGGCCTGCACATCGCCGGCCCGCTGCGTGGGCGTGGCCGCCGCATTGATGCCGCCCGACTGGCCCACGCCCCGGTCGTCGAAGCGCAGCACAGCTACGCCGTGGCGCGTGAGGTAATCGGCCAGGGAGCCGAGCAGGCGGTAGCTTACCGGACTGGCCGCCTGGGCGCCGCCGGGCGCCAGGCCATCGCGGTCCTGCTCGCCCAGGTCCGACACCAGTACTACGGCCGGAAAAGGCCCCGCGCCCGGCGGCACCGTAAGCGTGCCGGCCAGCCGCAGCCGGGCCGGGAAGTTCTGGAAGGCCACCTCCTCGGCCCGGTAAGGGGGTGCAAAGCGGGTGCCGGGGCTAGTGGCGGGGGCCGCGGGCAGCGGCAGGTAGCGCAGCTGCAGCGGCGTGCGCAGCCCCGGCCGGCACCAGATGCCGGTTAGCAGCTGGCCGTCGGCCGAGCGGCGCGCCAGAAACCGGCTGCTTACCTGGGGCACCAGCAGCAGCACCGAGTCGGTGCCGGCGGGCTGGCGCACCGTGGCGGGTACGCGGCTGAGCTTTTGCATGGGCACATCGAGCGCCGCGAAATACTCGCCGCTCACCAGGGCTACGAGGCTGAAGCGCAGGTCCAGGGCGCCGCCCGGCACGGGCAGGGCACCCTGCCACACGCCTTCCAGCGAGCGGCTGGCCTGGGCGGGCGGACCTAAGCCCGCATTTTGGGCCCAGGCCCCGTTGCTTAGCCCTAGCGCCCATACCAATATCCACGCCCATTTACTACTTTCCATAAGTTATCTATTGCAGAAGAGCTTGATAAGGAGCCCTAAGCGAAATACCTTTCACGGTGGTATTCAGACTGACAAAGGTAGCGGGGCATCCTTATGCGTGTTTGGGTGGGCTCGCAACCTGGGTTTGAGCCACGGGCGCGGGCTGCCTCCGCGCAACACAGCCAAATCTTAGTAAAATACCATTTTAAATTTTGCATTTCGGCCTCTGTTAGCCGTTAAGCTCTTTTCTCAATAGATTTACCATAAATTTTTTCTATAACTCACCTAACATGCGCGCGGCCGCGATTAAATTTGTGGGCCGCGTTCTTATTCATTTTACTTTTTCTGTATGATTAAGCGTTTACTATTCTTTTTATTAGTGGGCAGCCTGCTGCCTGCGCTAGGCTGGGCCCAGCAGGAGGGCCGCATCACGGGCCGCGTGGTGGATGAAAAAACCCAGGACCCCATTCCGTTTGCCTCCATCAACCTGCGGGAAGAGCAAACCGGCGCGCTCACCAACGAATACGGCTACTTTCAGCTGGCCATGCCCACCAAGGTGACCGAAGACTCGGTTATCGTGATGGCGCTGGGCTACAAGCGCACGGCCCTCTTTGTGAAGCGCGGCGCTAACATGGAAGAAATTATTATTCAGCTGCCCAAGCAGGCCATCGAATTGGCGCCGGTAGTAATCAATGAGAAAGGCGTGAAGCCGATGCAGATGGGCGCCCACAACAACTCGCCGGGCGCGGGCATGATTCAGGGCATGCCGGGCAGCCAGTACGCCTTCATGTGCAAGAATGATAAGGCCAAAAAGCTAGGCCTCATCCGCACGGTGTCGTTCTTTATCGGCGAAAACGGCTTTCCGCGCGAGCCCTTCCGGGTGCGGATTTACAAGGCCAACGGCAACTACAACGCCCCCAACGAAGACATGCTCACCGAGAGCGTGATTGTGTCGGCGGCGCGCGGCGGCGAGTGGTTTACGGTCGACCTGTCGCCCTACAACCTGGTGGCACCCGAGGAAGGATTTTACGTGGCAATGGAGTGGATTGTGAGCGGCGATAAGTTCTACACCACCAACTTTATGGATAACTACACGCCCTACGGCCAGATTTTGCGTCCCACCTTCGAGTTTAAGGATAGCCGCACCTGGAGCTATGCCATTGGCCGGGGCTGGAACCTGGTGACGCTGGCCAACGGCGGCTCGCACTTCAATGCCATGATGCGCGCCGAGGTCGACGCTTATAAATAAATCGCAGCCAGGCACCGCGCTGGCGGCTATGCGCTACCCAGCGCGTCCCCACGCCACCTCTCGTCATTTCTCAGGAAAGGCCACCCGGTTATCGGGTGGCCTTTTTTGTTGGTTGCAGGGCGCTAGCCCGAACAAGCAATGTTTTGGCGGGAAGCGGCCCCTAGCGCAGGCAGGCAGCTCGGCCGGCCTCCGGGGCGGGAAGCGGTAGCCGAGCGCGCAGCAGTGGCGCCCGGCTGCCGAGGCAGTACCCCCCCGCTGAAGAGCTACCCCTGGTTTCAAGCACGGTTGAGTAGTGGATGACGGACGAGCCGTCAGGTAGCTTCGATTGCAGACCGCGCGAAGCCACTGCTTTTGCCTGCCTGGCCTTGCCCGGCTACCTCAACATAAATAACCTCGCATATATGTTGTGCTACTATACAAGCGTCTACTTCTTCAACATTCCTGGCGCAGCGTTTAACTAATTAAAATTATACGCCTAAATAATTTATTTGAAAATCAATACGAATTAAAGTGATTTCACTAAAAAGTGAAAGCTATCCTAAAATAAATTACGCGTTTCAGTTGCTAATGCAGTGGCACACCTCTAGCTTCGCGCCTTCACCCTCAATTCATTGTACCCACTCAACCGTACTGCCTGATGAAACAACCTTCTACTTTTTCTAGCTGGTGTAGCGCTGCGCTAGCTATGCTTTTCTGTTTGTTGGCTGCCGGGACGCCCGGGTATGCCCAGCAGCTGGGCAGCCAACAGACAGTTGCTGCCCGGCAGGCTGCCCAGCTGGCGCGGCAGCTCGCTCCGCAATGGGCCGGCGATGCCATTCCGGCAGCCAGCTTTCGCATTGCCAGTGCCCACACCGAGCCTTCGGGGCTGCTGTATGCTTATTCTCAGCAGCTGCAAGCGGGCATTCCGGTGTATAACCGGGTAACCACGCTGGTATTTAAAGCCGGCGAGCTGCGCCACCACGCCGGCACATTTGTGCCAGCAAAGGCCTTTGTTGGGCAGCCAGCCACGGCTACGGTCACGCCTTCGGCGGCCGTCACTACTGCCCTGGCTAGCATCGGCGCAAAAAACTTTGAGGGAGCCACTGCCACCAGCACCGCCAGCGGCCCCGAGCAGCAGCAAACCTTTGCGCCGGCCGGGGCAGCGCGCCGCCCCATTGAAGTGCGCCTGGTGTGGGCCACCGACAAGGGCACGCCCCGCCTGGCCTGGAACGTAAACGTAGAATTGCTGGCCACGCCCGACTGGCTCAACATTCGGGTGGATGCCAACACTGGCCGGGTGCTGGGCCAGGACAACTGGACGGTATCTGAAAAGGCTGCGTACCCCGCCGCTACGCCGGGGCGCCGGCCGGTGGCCAGCGCCAGCCCGGCCCACGCGCCGCAGGTGCTGCGGCAGCCCAGCAGCGCCAAAAGCACGCTGGCCATTGCGTCGGCCAGCTACCGCGTGGTGCCGTTTCCGGGAGAGCGGCCCGATGTGACCACGCCGCGCGTGGACACCAACCCCTGGCTACGGGCCGGGGCCAGCAACCCCGTGGCTAGCTATGGCTGGCATTTTGACGGCACCACCAACTACACCGACACCCGCGGCAACAACGTGTGGGCCTACGACGATAGCCTTAAGCTCAATGCCCCCGGCCGCTTCACGGCCTCTACGGGCACCAGCAGCGCGTTGGTGTTTGATGACATGCCTGACTTTACGCAAGTACCTACTTTGGGTAAGAACCGGCGGGCGGCTACGACCAACCTGTTTTACTGGAACAACCTGATGCACGACGTGATGTACCAGTATGGGTTCACGGAGGCTAGCGGCAATTTCCAGACCGATAACCAGGGCCGGGGCGGCACGGGCGGCGACTACGTGCGGGCCGAAGCCCAGGACGGCGGCGGCACCAACAATGCCAACTTTGCTACCCCACCCGATGGCGTGGGCGGCCGGATGCAGATGTACCTGTGGAATGGCATCACCCCGACTTACACCATTAATGTGACGGCCCCGGCAGCTATAGCCGGCAATTATGTAGCCGTGGAGAGCGGCTTCAGCACCAACAACAAGCTGGCTACCCTTGGCCCTATTTCGGGCCAGCTGGCGCTCTACGCCGACGCGAACAACTTGGCCTGCAACCCGGCCAGCACCCCCCTCACCGGCAAAATTGCGGTACTTTATCGCGGCACGTGCAGCTTCGCGCCGAAAGTAAAAAATGCGCAGCTGGCCGGGGCCATTGCGGCCATTGTTATCAATAACATAGCGGGAGCGCCCATTGTGATGGGCGGCACCGATAACACCGTTACCATTCCGGCGGTGATGGTATCGCAGGACGATGGGGCCACCCTAGTGGGCCAGATAGCCAATGGCGTGCAGGTAACGCTGCCCAAGCCCACGCCCACCGGCCCGCAGCTTGATGGCGACTTCGACAGCGGCGTGATGTCGCACGAGTACGGCCACGGCATCAGCAACCGCCTCACCGGCGGCGGCACCAACACCAGCTGCCTCAACAATGCGGAGCAGGCTGGCGAAGGCTGGAGCGACTACTTCGGCCTGATGATGACCACCGACTGGACCACGGCCCAAACCACCGATGGCCCGAAAGCCCGGCCCGTAGGGGCCTATGTGTATGGCCAGACGCCCTCGGGGGTTGGCCTCCGGCGCTACCCGTACAGCACCAGCCTAAGCGTGAACCCGCTCACCTACGCCAACGTGGCCACCAACCCGGAGGTGCACGCCATTGGCGAAGTCTGGACGGCCACGCTCTGGGATATGACTTGGAACATTATTCAGCAGCAGGGCGTCATCGAGCCCAACCTGTACAACAGCGCCAGCACCGGCGGCAACGCCGTGGCCCTGAACCTGGTGATGCAGGGCCTGAAACTGCAGCCCTGCCAGCCGGGCTTCCTCGACAGCCGCGACGCTATTCTGGCCGCCGACTCGCTGCTGTATGGCGGGCAATACCACTGCAGCATTTGGAGTGCGTTTGCGCGCCGGGGCATGGGCTTTAGTGCCCGCGAAGGGGCTGCGACCAGCGCCACCGACCAAACGGTGGCCTATGACCAGCCGGGCGTGACGCTGCGCAAGCACACCACGCCCCTGGTGGGCAACCAGTTTACCATTACCCTAGCGGCCTCCTGCGATTGCCAGCCCACGTCCTCGGTTTCCATTACCGACCAGCTGCCCGCGGGCTTACAATATGTCAGCAGCTCGGGCGGCACGCTTAGCGGCAACACCGTCACGTTCTCCGGCCTCAACTTTACCAAAGGGCAGCAGCGCACCTTCCAGATTGTGGCCCAGGCGGCCACTGGCGCGGCCTGCCCCATTGTGCTCCCCGTGAATGATGACCGCGAAACCAATACCGTGGGTGGCTTCACCCCGGCCGTGGTAACGGCGGGCGGCGGCAATGCCTGGGCCCCCACCACGGCCCTAGCGCACAGCGGCACTACCTCGTGGGCCGCGGGCGACCCCAATGCCAAGTCTGACGTGACCCTCACGTCGGCCGCGTTCACGCCAACGGGCTTCTCGCTGCTGTCTTTCTACCACTTTTTCAGCACCGAGTCTATTTACGATGGCGGCATGGTGGCCATCTCGGTGAATAACGGGGCCTGGCAGGATGCCGCCAGCTACTTCCTGCAGAACGGCTACAACTCGGTCTTCACCACGGGCACGGCCTCGGCGGGCAAGCCGTGCTTCTCCGGGATATCGTCGGAGCTGAGCGGCCCGGCCGCCTTCCAGCAATCGGTACTCAACCTGACTTCGTTCAGTGGGCAGTCCATCCGGGTGCGCTTCCAGTTTCAGTCTGATGAAGGCAACCCCTACAATGGTTTGCTAGGCTGGTACATCGACGATATTCAGGTGCTGAATGGCTGCGGCGGCTTGCAGCAAGTGCAGCTGCTCAACAGCGCAAACACAGTGACGGCCAGCTACGCGCAGGCCATCCTGCTGACCGACCCGCTGACGACGTGGACGGGCGCCGTGTCGACGGACTGGTTTACGGCTGGCAACTGGACTGGCGGCGTGCCCAATAGCGCGTTCGATGCCATTATTCCGGCCGGGGCTCCCCGCTACCCGCTGCTGAACGGCGGCACGCCCACTGCCCGCGCGCTCACCCTTAACACGGGCGCCACGATAACGCAGACCGACGGCACGCTCGACGTGCGCGGCACCTGGACCAACAATGGCACCTTCACCGCCACCGGCGGCACGGTGCAGCTGGGCGGCAATGCGGGCAGCCAGATTCTGGGCAGCAGCACCACGCGCTTCTGGAACCTCACCACCAGCGGCAATGATGTGAACCTGAGCACCTCGGCCGGTTTCAATTTGCAGCGCCTGCTGCTGACCAGCACCAACCTGAACACCAACGGCAACCCGGTGCTGCTGGAGTCGAACGCTACCGGCACGGCCATGATAGCTAGCCCTTCGGTAGGCGTTTCGCTCCTAGGCACCAGCGTAACGGCGCAGCGCTACATCAGCCCCGGCGCAAACCCGGGCGCGGGCTACCGCCACCTGGCCTCGCCCACGGTGAGCACATCGAACTCGCAGGGTACTATGTTCAGCGACCTGGCCACGGCCAATTTCACGCCCCTGGCGAATACGGCCTACAATACCTCGGCTACGCCGGGCACGACTACGCCCTTCCCCAACATTTTCGCCTACGACCAGACCCGGTTGGCGTCGGTGACAAATAACCTCAGCAGCTTCGACAAAGGCTGGCTCTCGCCCGCCGCGCTGAGCGACCGCATGACCTCGGGCCTGGGCTACACGGTGAACCTGGCCGCTAGCCAGACGGTAAGCTTCAAAGGCCAGCCGGGCTATGGTGACCTGGTGCGCAGCCTGACGCGCAACGCGGCGGGCTCGGCCAACGCCACGGACGCGGGCTGGAACCTGATGGGCAACCCCTACCCCTCGCCCTACGACTACTCGCTGCAAGCCGCTGGCGACCGCACGAACCTGGATGCGGCCATCTACATCTTCGAGAGCAGTGGGCAGTATACCGGCAACTACCGCGCTTATACCAATGGCGTGGGTAGCGGCAACCCGGTGCTGGCAATGGGCCAGGCGTTCTTCACCCGCGTGAGCACGGGGCAGACTAGTGGCACTCTCGTATTCCGCAACGCCAACCGCGTGACTGCCTACACCAACCCGGCCTACCTCCGCACGGCCGCCGAAACGCGCCCCCTGGTGCAGCTCACCCTAGCCAGCACCACCGGCAGCCTAACCGATGACGCCTACGTGTACTTTGAACAAGGCGCCACCGAAGGCCTCGACCCGCAGTACGACGCGGAGAAGCTGCCCAACTCGACCGGCCTGAACCTCTCGACCAGCGTGGCGAGCCACCAGCTGGCTATCGATGGCCGCTCGCCGCTGGGCACTGCGCAGCGCGTGGTATCGCTGGCCGTGGGCGTGCCCGCGCCCGGCACTTACTCGCTCACTTCGGCCCAGCTGCTGAACCTGGCGGCCGTGCCGGTGTACCTGCGCGACCTGCAAACCGGCACCGTTACGGACCTGCGCCTGACGCCCAGCTACCAGTTCACGGTGAGCAATGCCTCGGCGCTCATCACCGGCCGTTTCGAGCTGCTATTCTCGCCGCAGCAGCCGCTAGCCACGGTGCCCGCCGCCCTGGCCCAGCAGGTAGCCCTCTACCCCAACCCGGCTAAGACCAGTGCCTTCCTGGAGCTGCCCGCCAGCCTCGGCCGCCAGGCCGTAACGGCCACCCTGGTCGATGCCCTGGGCCGGGTGGTGCGCACCACCACGCTGCCTGCCCAAGGCGCGGTGGCCCACTCGCTCGACCTGCGTGGGCTGTCGGCCGGCGTTTATGCCCTGCGCCTGAACACCAGTGCCGGCACCGTGGTCAAGCGCCTGACCGTGGAGTAAAAAGCACCGCTACCTGGCGGCTGGCCCCGGCCGGCCGCCAGGTAGCAATGGCGCATCCATCAACTCAATCTTTTGATTTCTATGAACCGCATTTTTCTCCTGGCCACCCTCTTACTGGCCGCCGCGGCCGGCTATGCGCAATCTCCCACCACGGGCGGCCCCACGCCGCAAGCTCCCACCGCCACCGAAGTGCCGCTTGATGGCGGCGCTTCGCTGCTGCTGGCCGGCGGCGTGGCCTATGGCCTCAAGCGCCTGCGCCTGCGCCGCCAACGTAGCTAGCTCCTTCGCTAGCCCTTTACTCCAAGAGGCCCATTCTACAGCAGTAGGATGGGCCTCTTTTATGCTAAATAATTAACTCAGGATAGTATCGCCAGCCGCGCGCATAACGACGCTAGCCCCAAAAGAGCGCCTCCAACCAGTAGGCGGAGGCGCTCTTTTGGGGCTAGTTTAGCGTACTTACAACAGCGGCTAGGCAGCACACTGCTGATTAGCGGATGCGCACGGCAATCTCGACGCGGCGGTTTTCCTGGCGGCCGGCGGGCGTAGCGTTGCTGGCTACCGGCGCGTTTTCGCCGAAGGCCTCGGTGCTGAGGTGGTCGGCGGGCAGCTTATCGGTGGCGACGAGGTAGTTCTTGACGGCCTCGGCGCGCTGCTTGCTCAGGTCACGGTTGTAGCTTTTGTCGCCGCGCGCATCGGCAAAGCCCAGCACCCGCACGTCCTTGCCCGGGTAGCGCTTGGTGATGGAGGCGCTGATTTGCTTGAGCGCCTCGGCGGCACTTGGCTTAATGGTGGCTTTGTCGGTGTCGAAGAGCACTTTTTCCTCCAGGCCATACACCTGGTAGTCCTCGTTGCCGCGCACTGTGATGCCGCTCAGGCTTACTTCGGGCAGCTTCACATCGGCAAGCTTGGCCTTGGTCACATCAAAGGCATCGCTCACGGCGCTGCCCACTTTGCTGGCGGCGCTGTCCACGGTATTGGCGGCACCAGTAGCCACATCGCCCACGGTGCGGCCCGTGCGGGCCACTACGGCCGTATCGGTGGTGGCATCGCCGAGCGTATTCTTTTCGTCCGTTTTTTTAAGGTCGTTGCAGCTGGCAAGCAGCAGGGCAGCCGCGAGCAGCGGATAGGCAGATTTAGTCATGATGCAAAGCAACTGAGCGTGTAAGTGCCAGCCGGAGCTGGCAGTGAAAGACTCGTTGCTTACGGCAAGCCAAGCCTATCCGTTGGCTTACGGTTGGCTTTATACCTAGTTCGAGCCGAACGAGGGCTAGCCCGGGCGCCCGGCTATTTGCTGGTTTGCGTCACTATCCAGGCGCGGATGGCCTCCTGGGCGGCGGGCGAAAAATTGGGCTGGGCCTGCCCGGCCACAATGGGCCACTGGTCGCGGTCGGGCTGAAACAAGTGGTTCACCCCTGGCAGCTTATCGGCCGTCACGGCCGTGTTGCCCTTCAGGCCTTTTAGCAGGCCTTGCATGTTGGCGTCGGGGTTCACCACCGAGTCGGCGGCACCATAAAGCAGCAGCACGGGGCAGGCTACTTTGGCCAGGGGCTCGGCCGGATTAAAGGTTAAAAAATAGCGGTACGGCGCGGTAGTAAGCTCGGTGGCGCGAGCCTGGGCGGCGGCCTCGCTCAGCATGGGGTTATCTTTTTTCAGAATATTGACCACGATGGCGCGCGCCTGGCTGCGGGTAGCCGTTTGCCGAATGGCATCGAGTATCATCTGCTGCCGCCGCAGGGCAATAGCCAGCTGCGCCGACGAAGTTTGCAGGCTGCGCAGGGTAGCTTCCTGCTGCTGCATGGCAATGTCGTAGCCGGGCAGGCCATTGGGCGCCAGGCCCACCACAAAGGCGGGCGGCTGCGGCTGGGTGGCGGCCAGCAGCGCCACGTTGCCGCCCTCGCCGTGGCCCACCAGCCCAAGGCGGCCGGGCAGAACTTCGGGCCGGGTACGCAGAAAAGCAAGCGCGGCCTGGGCATCGGTTACCAGGTCGGTGACTAGGGCTTCGGCCTGCCCCGTCGACTGGCCGGTGCCGCGGTCATCGAAGCGCAGCACGGCAATGCCGCGCCGGGTAAGGAAATCGGCCAGGCGGCCCAGGGGGGCAAACTCATTCACGGTGCCGTTGCGGTCCTGCGAGCCCACATCGCTAAGCAGCACCACCGCCGGAAACGGCCCCGGCCCGGCCGGCACGGTAAGCGTACCGGCCAGTTGGAGGCTAGCGGCGGCATTGGGAAAGGTCACCTCAATTTCGCGGTAGGGCGGGGTAAGAAACGACTTGGCGGCCGTGGCCGCCGTGGGCAGGGCCGTGCGCGTGAGGGTAAGCGCGGCCTTAAAACCCGGCTGCTGCCAGGTGCCTTGCAGGTGGCCGGCATCGGGCACCAAGCGGCCAGTAAACAGGCAGTCAGCCTCCGCTGAGGCAAAAATGACGGTATCGGCGCGCGTAGTCACGGTTACGGACAGGCGGCTGACCCGCTGCTTCGGCACATCTAGGGTGGCGAAATACTCGCCGCTGCTGAGCCGAACCAGGCGGAAAATAACCTCCAGCTCGCCGCCTGGCAGTTGCAGCGGCCCTTTCCAAAAGCCTTCGAGCGAGGTTTCAGTGGGCTGGCTGGCGGCCCGGCCGGGCAGGGCCCATGCGCAAAGCAGAACAACCAGAAAGCTGTAAAAGAAAAGGCGAATAGCAGACATGAAAATACTGGAAAAATTATAATTCAGGCGCTAACCTGCATTCCAGATGCTAAGTTATTACCGGCCAGCTACTGCCCCCACTTTTTGGTCTTTCGTTTTGCCCTGATACGGGCTATCTAAACTGGATAAGCTGAACACTTATTTACACGTTATTCACTTACAAACACTCGTTTCACGCGCTCGCTCACATTGGTAAGCAGCTCGTACGGAATAGTACCAATGCGCTGCGCCAGCTCGCTCGTGCTCAGCCCCTGCCCAAAGACTACGGCCACGTCGCCGGGGCGGGCCTCAGGCACTTCCGTTACATCTACCATCACCATATCCATGCACACCGAGCCTACTACCGGGGCGCGGCGGCCATGCAGCAGCACCAGCCCCTGGCCGTTCGAGAAGCGCCGGTCGTAGCCATCGGCGTAGCCAATGGCAAGGGTGGCCACGCGGCGCTCGTGGGCGGTGGCGGCTCCCCGGCGGCCGTAGCCCACGGTGGTGCCAGCGGGCAAGGTTTTTATCTGCGAAATAGTAGTTTTTAAGGTACTCACGGGCAGCAGGTTGGCAGCATCTTCGGCCCCGGCCTCCACGCCGTAGAGGCCCACGCCGAGGCGCACCATATCGAGCTGCGCCTCCGGAAAGCGCCGGATGCCGGCCGAGTTGAGCACGTGCTTAAGGGCCGGGTAGCCCAGCACCGCCTCGATGGCGGCGGCCATGCGCCGGAAGGTGGCGAGTTGCTGCCGGGTGAAGTCGTCGTGGCTAGGGTCGTCGGCGGCGGCCAGGTGCGTCATAATGCCAGCCACCGGCAGCTGGGCCCGGTGGCTAGCCAATAGGGCCAGCAGGGCAGGCAATTCCTCTTCGGCAAAGCCCAGGCGGCGCATGCCGGTATCGAGCTTGAGGTGCAGCGGGGGCAGCGGCCCGGCCGCGTCGGCACTGGCTTCGCGGGCCGCTTGCAGGTAGTCGTGCAGCCGTTCGAGCGAGTAGATTTCGGGCTCCAGGCGGTAGCGCCGCAGCTGGCCAAACGAATCGGGGCCGGGGTTCAACACCATGATGGGCAGGCTGATACCGTTATCACGCAGTTGCTGGCCTTCGTCGGCGTAGGCCACGGCCAGGTAGTCGGCCCTTTGAAATTCGAGCAGGCTAGCCACCTCATACGAGCCGCTGCCGTAGGCAAAAGCCTTCACCATCACCATGAGCTTGGTGCCCGCGTTGAGGCGCTGCCGGTAGTAGTGCAGGTTGTGGGTGAGCGCGTCGAGGTTCACCTCCAGCACCGTGCCGTGCTGCGGCTGCTGCAAGGCCGCCACCACCCGCTCGAAGCCAAAGCGCCGAGCGCCTTTGATTAATATCGTTTCGTTTTGAAAACGAAGCGGCTGCAAATCGGCCAGCAGCGTTTCGGTACTAGGGTAGGTTTGGATGGAAAAGCGTTGGCCATGCTGAGCTTGCCGGTGCAGCTCAGCAGTACCATCCTCATCATTAGGGCGGGCTGCTTCGGCAAGCTCTGCCTGACCAACGTGCGAAATCGCCTCCCCCACCCCAATGAGCCGCGTGACGCCGTGGGCCCGCACCAGCGCGGCCACGCGGGCGTAGAGGTCGGCCCCGCTCAGGCCCGATTCGAGCACATCGCTGAGGATGAGGGTACGCCCACCAGGCCGGGCCTGCCGGCTCAGGGCATCGAGGGCCAGCGAGAGGCCGGCCAGGTCGTTGTTGTAGGTATCGTCGAGGAGGTAGCAGCCGTGGCGGCCGGCCTTCATTTCGAGGCGCATGGCCACCGGGTGCAGGCGCAAGAGCCGGCGCTGCATCTCAGCCGCAGCCAGGGTCTTGCCAAGGTCAAGTTGGCGCCAGAGCAGCACAGCCAGGCAGTGCAGCGCATTCTCGACCGACGGCTCATCGGCGAAGGGCAGCGTGAAGCGCGAGGCGGCCCGCAGGGCCAGGTGCTCGGCCGGGAAGTGGGCGGTGGCCGCCGTTTCGGCCAGCCGCACGCGCACCGTGGTGGTGCCGCTGGTGGTAGCCTTGAGGCGAAAGCGCAGCGCCGCGCCGGGGGCCGCGTGGCGCGTCCAGGCCAGGGCGGGCAGGCCGCGCGCCTGCACGGCGGCGTGCACGGCCGGTTGGTCGGCGCAGTACACCAGCAGCTCGAAGCCGGGCTGCTCGAACAGGGCTAGCTTCTCCGCCAGCTTTTCGGCTTCCGAGGCAAAGCCGGCATCGTGGGCCGTGCCCAGCGTGGTGAAGATGCCGTGCGTGGGCCGGATAATGTGGGCTAGCCGGGCCATCTCGCCGCGCTCCGAAATACCGGCCTCGAAGATGCCCAGCGTGTGGCGGCCGGGGGCCAGTTCCCACACGCTCAGCGGCACGCCCACCTGCGAGTTGTAGCTTTTGGGCGAGCGGCAGATGTCCTCGTCGGGGGCTAGCAGCTGGGCCAGCCACTCTTTCACTATCGTTTTGCCGTTTGAGCCCGTGATGGCCCACACCGGCCCTGTGAAAGCTGCCCGGTGGCGCGCCGCCAGCGCTTGCAGCGCCGCCAGGGTATCGGGCACCTGCACAAAGCCCGCGCCCGCAAACGGCGCCAGGCTGGCCGGCGGGTGGCTCACCACAAACAGCCGCACGCCCTTGGCATACAACGCCGCCAGGTGCTGGTGGCCATCGTGGTTGGGCCCGCGCAGGGCAAAAAACACGGCGCCCTGGGTAAGGCCCACGCGGCGGCTGTCGAGCAGCAGCGTAGCAACTTCGGCAGCGGGTGCGGGAGCTTGCAGCAGCGTGCCGCCGAGCAGGGCCGGCAGGTCGAGAAACTGGATAGACATGGCCGGACAAAGGTCGGAAGGCCGACGCTGTAAACCGAAAGCGGCCGCCGATGCGTCGGCGGCCGCTGGGTGGCGCTGGCAGGGCTAGGGGTTAGCGAGTGCCTAAGGCACCGCTGGTAGTTCAAGCCGACGCCTTAAACAGCTATTTAGAAATCGGTCGGCTCGCCGAGGTAAGCAAAGTCGTCGATTTCTTTCAGCATATCCTGCAGTTTTTGGCGCACAAGCTGGTAGGCAAAGTCGCCGAGCAGCAGGTGGGCCGGCGGATTGGGCAGGCGCACGAGCTGGTACATGGCCTCGGCGGCCTTGGCGGGGTCACCCTTCTGGTTGCCGTCGCGGCCTAGCGAGGCTTTCAGGCCCTCGCCCACGGTAGCGGCGTAATCGGCAATTCTGGTTTCGGTATAGGTGGCCGAAGCGCCGGCCCACAGCGTGCGAAACGGCCCCGGCTCCACGTTGGTGACGTGGATGCCCAGCGGCTTTAGCTGCGCGCCCAGCGACTCGCCCAGGCCTTCGAGGGCAAACTTGGAGCCGTTGTAGATGCCCGCGTGGGCTAGCCCAATAAGGCCGCCCACCGAGGTGATGTTGAGAATATTACCCGATTTCTGGGCCCGCAAATGCGGCAGCACCGCCCGAATCACGCGCAGCGGCCCAAACACATTCACGTCGAACTGCCGCTGGGTTTCTTTCTCCGTAATTTCTTCGATGCTGCCCAGCGAGCCGTAGCCGGCATTATTCACCACCACATCGAGGTGGCCGAAGGCAGTGATGATGTGCTGCACGGCGCCTTGTATCTGAGCCGCGTCGGTCACATCAACCAGCACGCCCAGGCTCTGGCCGGGTTGGCGCCTGGTAAATTCTTCTACTTGCTCCGACTTGCGGAAGGTGGCCGCCACGCGCTCGCCCTTGGCCAGCAGCAGGGTGGCTAGCGCCTCGCCAAGGCCGGTGGAGGCCCCGGTAATGAGCCAGGTTTTAGGAGTATCAGACATGAGATGATTCTTGTGGAATGAGGCGATAAGACCGGCGATGGGGGCCAATTGTTCTTTCCTTAAACTCCTGAATACGTTCTCACGTTTGCCTAGTACATTTGCCTTAAACTAAGATAAGGGGCCAAGTGCCCGGCCCGGCCCCTTATCCCAACTAGTGTATCAAGTGAGCGATGAAGTAGAGGCCAAGGCCTTTAGCTACACCTTTCACGAACTCGTGCAAAACTGGCTTCCACCATTTTCGCAGCAGTTGTAACGCAGGTTTTCCCTTCATTTGAGTAAGAAGTCTGGGTGTTCCTGCACCCGCTTCTTGAACCCTCGGTTGTGTCACCAGCCGGGGGTTCGCCGTTTGTAGGCGACCGTGTTGGCGGGGTGTGTACCATACGTTGCGACGAAAGTAGAACACCATGCAACTCAAGAGAAGGAGCAGACCATCTGAGGGTCTTTGAAACCAATTTTCTTATTTTTGATAATCAGCATTTTATCAAAAATAAAACCCAATTATCAGTAATTTGTGTAACCTGAAAATATGAGAAATTTTTTAGTTCTTGTATTCTCCAGTTCGTTACTACCCCACCCCCTTCCGCGCCCCGGCGCTACCTTCGGGCTTCATTTGCCTACTCGTAGTTAAGCGCCCGATGGCCGTTTCCACTTCCTATTCTCCTACCCCCGCGCCCTTGTGGCAGCGGGCCTGGCCGCACGTGCTGGCCGTGTTGTTTTTTGTGGTGCTGGCCGTGGCCTACTTCGCGCCCATCGTGTTTGAGCACCAGACGCTGGCGCAGCACGACATCACCCAGTTTCAGGGCGGCGCCCGCGAAACGCAGCAGTGGGCCGCCGAGCACGGCCACGAGCCGTTGTGGACCAACTCCATGTTCTCGGGGATGCCGACTTACCTCATCTCGGTGCACTTCCCCGGCGACTTGTTCGTGTACGTGCAGAAGTTTATCGCGCTAGGCTTGCCGGGCGTGGTCAGCAACCTGTTTGTGGCCTTGCTCTGCGGCTACGTGCTGCTGGTGGCCCTGGGCGTGCGCCCGCTGGTGGCGGTGGCCGGCGCGGTGGCGCTGGGCTTTTCGAGCTACAACCTCGCCATCCTGGCGGCCGGGCACAATACCAAGTCGTGGGCCCTGGCCTACGCGCCGCTGGTGCTGGGCGGCCTGCTGCTGGCCATGCGCCAGAACAAGTGGCTGGGCGCCGCGCTCTTCACGCTGGGCCTCACCATGAACGTGCGCGCCAACCACCCGCAGATTACCTATTACCTGGGCTTGCTGGTGGTTATTTATGGTATTATTGAGCTGGTAGCGGCCATTCGGGCCGGGCGCCTACCCGATTTTTTCAGCCGCGTGGTTCTGCTAGGGGTGGGCGCACTGCTGGCCGTGGGCGTGAGCTTCGGCCGCCTCTACACCACCTACGAGTACAGCAAATACAGCAACCGCGCACCTTCCGAGCTAAAAGCGCTGCCGGCCCAGCCCGGCCAGGCCGCTCCCAACGCCCGGCAGCAGGACCGCGACTACGCCTTCGCCTACAGCTACGGCATCGGCGAAACCATGACCCTGTTGGTGCCTAACTTCTACGGCGGCAGCAGCGCCATGCTGCTGCCCAAAGATTCGCACATCGCGGCCGCCGGCCTGCCCGAAGAATACCTGGCCAGCATGCCTACCTACTGGGGCGACCAGAGCTACGTGGCCGGCCCGGTGTACGTGGGCGTCACGGTCTGCTTCCTGTTTGTGCTAGGCCTGTTTGTGGTGGACAAGCGCACGCGCTACTGGCTGCTGGCCGGCACGCTGCTGTCGTTTATCCTGGCCTGGGGCAAGAACTTCGAGACGCTTAACAACCTGATTTTCGACTACCTGCCCGGCTACCGCAGCTTCCGCGCCGTGAGCATGGGCCTGGTTATTGCCCAGCTGGCCATGCCGCTGCTGGCAGCGCTGGCGCTCTCGCGCATCTTGCGGCCCCGCGCGGCCGTGGTGCCCACGGGCGCCGCGCCGGTGGCTAGCGAGCCGCTGCACCCGGCCCTAGCGAAGGCCGCTCGCGCGGCGGCTGGCGCCCCGGCCGTGGCCGTAGACTCGGCCGATAATGTGACTCGTACCAAACAGCTGCTCTACGCCGGGGCCATCACGGCGGGCTTTCTGCTGCTGACCTGGGTGGCTAGCCTGAGCTTCGACTACGCCTCGCCGCAGGATGCGAACCTCACGCAAAGCGGCTTCACGCCGCAGCTCATGAGCGCCCTGCGCGCCGACCGCGCCGACCTGCTGCACAACGATATCTGGCGCGGGCTGCTCTTCGTGGGCCTCACGCTGGCGGCGCTGTACTTCTTTCTGAAGGGGAAAATCGACGCCCGCGTGGCCGCTCTGGCCGTGGCCGCCCTAGTGCTGCTCGACCTCTGGACGGTAGACAAGCGCTACCTGGGCGAGAAGAACTTCCAGACTGAAACCATCGCCGAGAGCTTTCAGCCCACGCCCGCCGACCAGCAGATTTTGCAGGACAAAGACCTGAGCTACCGCGTGCTCAACCTCGGCAACCCGTTTAACGAGGCGCGCACCTCGTATTTCCACAAGAGCATCGGCGGCTACCACGGCGCCAAGCTGCGCCGCTATCAGGACCTCATCGAGCGCCAGATTTCGCAGAACAATACCGGCGTGCTCAACATGCTGAACACGCGCTACGTGCTGGTGCCGCCCCAAAAGCAGGGCGAAACCGAGCAGGTGCAGCGCAACCCCGGCGCGCTGGGCAACGCCTGGTTTGTGCGCGAGCTGAAGGCCGTAGACAGCCCCGATGCCGAAATGGCCGCCCTGAGCACGCTCAATACCAAGCAGGTAGCCGTAGTAGACACCAAAAAGTTTCCTGAGGCCAAGCCGGCCGTGTATGCCGACTCATCGGCCACCATTGCCCTCACCAGCTACGCGCCCGACGCCCTCACTTACCGCTACTCGGCCGCGCAGCCGGGCACGGTGGTTTTCTCCGAGATTTACTACGCCGACGGCTGGCAGGCTTTCCTCGATGGCAAGCCGGTGCCGCACTTCCGCGCCGACTTTGTGCTGCGCGCCATGCAGGTGCCCGCCGGGTCGCACGAAATCAAGTTTGTGTTTGAGCCCAAGGAATATAAAATCGGCAACACGGTGTCGCTGCTGTCGAGCATTGGCGTGCTGCTGGCCGTGGCTGCGGCCGGCGTGTTCGGCTTCCGCCAGCGCCGCGCCGACGAGGCCGCGTAGCTACGGCTGACTTTTACCGCCCGTCATTGCGAGCGCAACGCAGTGGAGCGCGGCAATCTTTCCTTGTCGCTAGGGTGCGTAACCTATAAAAAAGCAGCCGACAAGGAAAGATTGCCGCGCTCCACTGCGTTGCGCTCGCAATGACAGACGTTTTTCCAGACTTTCTTCAGCCCATACCGCACCCCATTGCCGCTAGCCACGGCGTGCGCCTGCTGCTGTGGCGCGATGACCTGCGGAACCCCGACTTGCCCGGCAACAAGGCGCGCAAGCTGAAATACAATCTATTGCAAGCCCGCGCCGAAGGCCAGGCGCGCCTGCTCACTTTCGGCGGGGCGTACTCCAACCACCTGGCGGCCGTGGCCGCCGCTGGCCGGCTCCACAGCTTCGAAACCGTGGGCCTGGTGCGCGGCGAGGAGTACCGGCCCCTCAACCCCACCCTGGCCCGGTGCGCAGCCGACGGCATGGCCCTGCACTACCTCGACCGCGCCACTTACCGCCGCCGGGCCGAACCAGGGTTTCTAGTCGAAATGCAGCAACGCTTCGGCCCTGCCTACCTGCTGCCCGAGGGCGGCACCAACACGCTAGCCCTGCGCGGCGTAGCCGAGCTTATCAGCGAGCTGCGCCAGCACACCGCGTTCGACGCCGTGGCCGTGGCGGCCGGCACGGGCGGCACGCTGGCCGGCCTGGCGCTGGGCGTGGCTGAGGCCAGCTATCCGGCCCGCGTAGTGGGCGTGGCGGCACTGAAAGGAGCTGATTTCCTGCGCGATGAAGTGAACACGCTGCTGGCGACGGCCGGCGCGCCCGGGGCCGGCTACGAGCTGCACATCGGCTACCACTTCGGTGGCTACGCCAAGCTGCCGGCCGGGCTGCGCACCTTCATCCAGGAATTTGAGGCTGATTACGGGGTATTGCTCGACCCGATTTACACCGGCAAGCTGCTGGTTGGCGTGCTCGATTTGATTGCGCAGGGCCACTTTGCGCCGGGCAGCACCGTGGTAGCCGTGCACACCGGCGGCCTGCAAGCCTGGGCGGGATTTTTACGATAAGTACTTGACTAAATGTGCGAACTGCTCGTCTGGTCTACTCGGGCTAGCCCTGGCTTATCTACCCATTCACCTACCGCCAGCCCTACCAGCGCGAACACAAAGGGCAGCACCGGCGCCAGAAACCGCACGTCGTAGTCATCGACGGTGAGCATAACCACGGCGGCTTGCAGCAGCGGCACGCCCACCAGAAATGCCCGCGCCGGCAGCCACACCGCCGCCCGGCGGGCGCCGCGCACCGCCAGGTAGTAGAGCGGCCACAGCCCCAATACGCTCAGCAGCTTGTGGCCCAGCGAGTAGTAGGGCTTAATACTGCTGAAAAACACGAATAGCTTGCCCAGCATCAGCCGGGCCAGAAAACCTGGATTGTGGGCCGCGAAATACAGCACCCGCGACATCTGGCCCCAGCCGGCGGGCGGCAGCACCAGCGGCGCGCTGGGGTGCACGGCCCACACGGGCGTGGCAAACATCAGCTCGCCCCGCAGGTAGGTTTCGACAATAAAGAAGCTGACCAGCTGATGGTTGAGCCACCACACTGCCAGCGGTGAGGCTAGCCCCGCGGCCCCCACGGCCAGCCAGAATACCCGGCGCTTTTTTACAAAAAGCGTGGCTAGCCCTGCCAGCCCCACTGCCGCCGCCACCACAAAGCCATTGGGCCGCACCAAAGCCGTGAGCACGAGCAGCCCACCCAACGCTACCCAGGCGCGCCAGCCCCCGGCGCGGGTGCGCCCAAACGCCCAAAACGAGAGCACCGACAGGCTGATAAACAGCGACTCGGTGAGCAGGTAGCAATTGAACTGCTGCACATCGGGCCACAGCACAAACAGGCCCGTGGCTAGTGCGGCCGCCGCGCGCCGCCCGCCCGCCAGCCGCCGCACGGCGCCATACAGCGCCAGCGCCGCTAGCCCCGACAACGCAATTTGGCCCAGCACAATGCCCCACCACCCGGCGTGCAGCCGCAGCCACACGCTCTGGTACCACGGGTAGAGGATGTAGCGCTGGTTGTGCTCGTACTGAAAGTTGGCCACGCCGTTGTTGGCGATGGTAGTGGGCGCGGTGCCGGGCTCAATTTTATAGTAGCCGTGCTCGGCCAGGTTGGCCGCGTAGCCGAGGTAGCGGGCGCTGTCGTTGGCGTAGTGCGGGCCGTGGTAGCGTACCAAGTAAGCGGCCTGCACCAGCAGCCACAGGCCTAGCAGCAGCCAGCGGTGCCCGCGCCAGGCACGGCGGGCCAGGCCCAAAACAGAAGGTGGAAGCAAGCGCATCAGGTCCTAAAGCTACGCTGCCGCCAACCCTGGCCTGAGGTTTGGGGTATTACTGAGTACCCTCCACTACGGGCCGGCGCTGGCTAGCCCTCTGCCGCTGCTTATGCTTCCTCGTCTCCTTCGGCGCCTTATTCCGTTGCTTATCCTGGTGGCGCTGGGCTTGTTTTTGTGGCGCAAAATCGGCACTACGCTGGCCAGCCTCAACCCGCTGGCCCCGCGCGAGCCGCAGGTGACGGTGACGCACAATACGGTGCTCACGCAGGTGGAGGCGCTGGGCAAGCTCGAACTGGTGCGCTACCGCTTCAAAGACGTGGTGGAGTACAAGCGCACCGCCAAATACCCGTTTTTGCCCGATGCCAAGGCCGCGCTCATCGTGGGCGGCGAGGCCGTGGGCTGCCTCGATTTGCGCAAAATCCGTCCTCAGGACGTGACCTTTGAGGGCGATTCGGTGGTGCACGTTATCCTGCCTGACCCCGAGCTGTGCGCTTTCCAGGTTAACCACAAAGAAAGCCGCGTATTCAGCACCGAAAACGGCTTTTTTCAGGACGCCAGCCTAGTGGACGAGGCCTACCGCTACGCCGAGGCCCAGGTGCGCAAGTCGGCGCTGCAAAGCGGCATTCTGGCCGAAACCCAGCGCAACGCCCAGCAAATACTGGTGCCCATGCTGCACACGCTCACCGGGCGGCGCGTGGTGGTGGGCCAGCGGCTGGTAGCGCCCGGCCCGGCGCGCAAGCTATAGTCTCAACTCTCTGGTTTTACTGCAAAAAACGTCCGTCATGCTGAGCTTGCCGAAGCATCTTGGTTGCAACGTTGGATTAATAACCCTAGCGGTGCGACCAAGATGCTTCGGCAAGCTCAGCATGACGGACGTTTTTGTTTTTGCCTTGGCCTTAGCTATAGTCAAACCAAAAGCCCCTAATTACGCGGCCCGGAAGCCCGTGGCCTGCCGGATGCTGCGCTCGTTGCCGCTAGCCGGGTCGGTGTAGCTGTGGTCACTCACTTCTACCGACAGGTGCTTGCCAATCAGCTGCTTAGTGTCGAGGTCTTTGCCTTCCTGGGGCTTGATGCCCACAGCCGCGTACAGCGACAAAATGATGGGGTGGCCGGCCGGCGAGTTGTAGAAGCGCTGGGTCACGTAGCCGTCTTCGCTTTCCATGTGCGCGGCAAAAAACGGCACGTTCTGGTGCTCGCTGGTGCCTTCCTCAATGCTGGTGATGGTAACGGTGTGGCGGCCATCGGGCAGGAAGCCTTTGGCTTCGCCTTTTTCAACTGCAATTTTCATAACGGGTCAATTTTGCTAGTGTTATTAGTGCTAACGTATTTGACAGCCGCAGGTTGCCGGGCGCTCAGGCAGAACTGCTCCGGCTAGCCACAGTGTCGCGCATTATTCGGGCTGAGAAATGCCTTACCGGCTTTTTCTAAAGTCCCTGGCGGCTCGCCTGGCCTAGGCTTTGCCGCTAGCGCAAAGGGCAGTTTTGCCGGTAAATACCTGGTCACTAAGCCAATTCCAGTGTCTGACGAGCCAGCATCTCCACTTGCGGCGCCAGAAGTACCACGCCACTTTTGCCCACTTCACTAAAACGCAAGTGCCCACTGGCCGCCTGCTCAAATACGGCGTGCGCCTGCTGCCCCTGCGCTTCTTCACCGGCGCCACCCTCACCGATACCAACCGCACCGATATGGCCACGCTGCGCTACCTGCGCACCACCCTGGCCTCAGCCCGCGTGAGCGGTACCGACACCCTGCCCGACGTGCCCGCCCTCAACGCCCGCCTTAGCGCTGCCTCGGCCACCGGGGGCGGGGCCATCCCGCTCGTGGTGCAGTACATGCCCTACGCCAGCATCCGCCCCGATGCCCTGCAAAACAACCTGCTCGCCGTACAAAACGGGCAGGTGGTCGACGTGCCCGGCCGCAGCCAGAGCCCCTACCGCACCAACGTGCTCTTTGCCGCCGCCCCCGCCCGCCGCGACGCGCCCACCGGCAGCGTGGCCTTCGTATTTCGCCGCAATCTCTACCTCAGCGGCAACGGGGCCGTGCCCACCAGCATCGCCCTCGATTTTGGCGATGGGCGCGGCTACCAGGCCGCTACCTGGGGCCAGCCCCTGCGCACGACCTACACCTCGGCTGGCACCAAGCAAGTGAAGGTGCGGCTTACCTACAAGGTATTTTTTTATCAGGAAACCCGCGAAAGCTGGTTCGATTTCACGGTGCAGAGCGTGGCAGCCGCCAGCCGCTACGCCCCTGCCAATGACCTCGAATATATCGTACCCATTACCAGTGCCCACGCCAGCGCGCACGTATCGGTGCGCTACGGCACCGGCCATACCTCGTTAGTCAAACCACTCATCGTGGTGGAGCAGTATAATCTGGCTAGCGTGGCAGAGGGCAAGTTGGAGCATTGTAATAATGCTAATAATACAGTATCCTCTTTTCTCGACCGTATTCAATCGCCGTTCACTACTCCTTTTGACTTTAACGACCACTTAGAGCAAGCTGGCTACGACCTCGTCTACAGCGATTTAGACTACAACACCGACGACATCCGGCGCAATGCGGCACTGTTTGAGGACGTGGTGCGCTGGGTGAACGACCGCAAGCAGCCGCTCAACGGCGTGCGGCAGCCCAATGTGGTGCTGGCCATGAGCATGGGCGGCCTCATTGCCCGCTACGGCCTGGCCGAAATGACCAAGCTGCCTCCGAGCCCCAGCGGCAGCCGCAACCTCAACGACCCCGAAACCCGCCTGCTGGCCCTGCACGACAGCCCCCAGCGCGGGGCCTACAACCCGATTGGCGTGCAGTCGCTCACGCGCTCCTTCGACGTGCCGTTCCTGTTCAACCTCAAGGTGCGCGATTTCAAAGACGAGCTGGGCGCGGTCGTAGAAGTACTCAACCAGCCCGCTACCCAGCAGCTTTCTTTCCTCAACGCCTTCAATGGCCGGGGCGGCAGCGGCATTCAGGCCAACACCTTCCTCAACGGCCCGAACAGCCCCTACCGCCAAATGATAGACAACGTGCCCGGCGCGGCCTACACCATTGTGGCCACCAGCGACGGCTCGCAGTGCGGCTAGCCTCAAAACACCCCGCTGGGGGTGCTGCTGTCGTCCACCAGCCGCAACCATTTTTTACCACCCATTGTCGGCTTTGTGTTTTTCGACAACTTTTCGCTCCAAGCCGATATGGCTGCCTATGGCCTCCCGGCTTATGGGCAGCAGGCCGAAGTCAGCCATGCCCGCATCTGGATACAGTACGACCTGTGCATTGGCAGTCGCTATTTCGGCTACTGCTTTCCCATCAAGTTTTATTTGCTCCGCGAGTCGGCCACTTCCCCCGCCAATACACTGCCTTACGAAACCCTGCCAGGTGGCAATACTAACTATAAAAGAGAGTCGGGTACTTGTGCAGACTTGGGTGCTATAACCAGCTTTTTCCTGAACGTGACGCTGTACGACGGCGACGTGTGTTTTGTGCCCACTTTCAGCGCCCTCGACCTGCCCACCACCACGCCGGCCACCGCCTACGCCAAGTACATCAATGGCCTGACCGATAACCCTACCCAACGCGTGGGCAACCCCGGCATTAGCAGCTTCATTGCCCAGGAGCGGAGCGGTAGCGACTTCAGCCTCACCCACCTGCGCTACACGGCTCGTAATAGCGAGTGGCTATTCAACGAAATGCAGCGCACCAATCCAAGCATGCCCAATGGCGTAGCGTGTGCCGCGGAATGCCTTTCTCCGGCCGACCTGCAGCTCACCGGCCCCGGCACGCTGTGCGGCAGCGGCACCTACACGGCCCCAACCCTCTACGGCCCTGGCCTTGCCTATACCTGGACGGCCTCGCCGGCTAGCGCCGTTACCGTGGCTACGGGCACCGGCAGCACTTTCACCACCGGCAACAGCAGCACCAGCAGCGACTACGTCACTATCACCCTGCAAATCGGCGGGGCCTGCCCACTCACCATCACCCGGCAGGTGAAGCTCGGCGCTCCCGAAACGCCCGGCATCGGCTCCCTCGACACCTTCGACGGCTGCACCTACCAGTTCGCCACTTTTCAGATTTACAACTACGACCCCACGCTTACCTACCAGCTTAGTGCCTCGGGCAGCATCAGCCTGCGCAGCCAGCTGCGGGCCGATGGCACGTTCAACGTGAAGGGCGGCGGCCGGGGCGGTGCCATCACCATCACGGCCAGCAACGGCTGCGGCGCCACTACCAGCCGCAACGACTTCACCTTCGAGCCGTGCAGCAACTTTGCCGTGTACCCCAACCCCGGCGCCGACGAGGTAACCGTGCAGCAGGACGACACTGCCGCGCCGGCTTCCAGCGCCCGCGCCACCTCTGGCGCCGCTCCTGAGCCGGCGGGCCCCGGCATCGAGGCCGTGCGCCTCTACGACAGCTACGGCCAGCTGCGCCTCGAGCAGGCCGGCCACGGCGCCCGCGCTGTGCGCCTGCGGGTGGGCAAGCTGCCGGCCGGCTTCTACGTGCTGCACGTGGTGCAGCAGGGCACCGTAGTAAGCCGCCAGCGCCTGCAAGTGGCCCACTAGGCGGCTCCCTGCCCGCGCTGCTTCGCCTGAATACACTAGCATGGCAACTATTTTTTATTTGTATACTAAACAAGCTAGCCGGGTGCGCTAAGTTTGCTAGCCGGGGCCAACGGTCGGTTCCGGCTTTCTTTTTTTCTTACCCCATGCCCAAAGGCAACAACTACCCCGCCCCCATCGGCCCGGCCGATTTGCAAACCGCCCACGATGCCGCCGCGCAGCTCGACAAGGCCCTGGCCTTCGTGCCCAACCTGGGGCCCGACGTGCTGACCACCGCCACCATCAGCCCCGAGCGCCTGGGCCTGGCCGACAAGGCCGCCGAGGTGGCCGCCGCCGCCCCCGACGTCATGCGCCGCACCTTCGACCCCCAGCGCCTTACTACCAAGCTGGCCTACTACCGCCAGCTGGCCGCCCTGCGCGCCACCCTGGCCAAGGCCGACCAGAAGCTGGCCAATGCCCTCAACGTGCTGGGCTCGGATATGCTTTTCGACATCGGCAACATCCACGAAGACGTGGAAAAGGACAACGGCGAAACCGTGGACCTGGGCCCGCTGCGCACCGAGCTGCACGACTACTACACCCACCCCGGCGCCCGCAAGGCGGCCAAAGCCGCCGCCAAGGCCTAGCCAGGGCGCGCTACGACCCAAACGGCCGTTGTCACGACCCAATCAGTCGCGGCAACGGCCGTTTGGGTGGTTGCCACGACTGATTGGGTCGTGGCAACGGCCATATTGGTCGTTGTGGCGACTGGAAAGGTCATTGCAACGGCCGTGTTGGTCGTTGCCACGACTGGAAAGGTCATTGCAACGGCCATGTTGGTCGTTGTAGCGACCAGCACGGCCGTTGCCACGACCTAACAGCACGCCGTGCAGACCGCAGGGAGCTAGCTCACCCGCGCCGCCAGGGTCTAGGCAAATGGTTGGCGGTAGCCCACTACTCCTCGGCCAGCTCGCCCAGCGCCGCCTGTATCAGGTCCGACTCGTAGCCCTTGTGGGTAAGGTAGGCCATGAGCTTCATTTTGCGCTTCATGGGGTGGGTTTCCTTTTCGCGGGCGTCGCGCTGGCCCAGCAGCTGCTTCAGCTTGTCGTAGTACTCGTCGCCGTCCAGCTCCTTGAGGCCGCTTTTTATGCAGTACTCGCTCAGGCCCTTGGCCTTCATTTCGAGCTTGATGCGGCGGCGCCCCCAGCCGTTGGTGCGGTGCTTGCCCCTAGCGTAGGCCTGGGCGTAGCGCTCCTCGTCGAGCAGCTTTTCGCGGCTCAGGCGAATGATGATTTCGCCGGCCTCGTCCTCGTCGAGGCCGTAGCTTTTGAGCTTCTCTTCGACCTCGCGCTGGGTGCGCTCCTGGTAGGCGCAGTAGGCGGCTATTTTGGGCAGGGCCTCGCCGGGCGTGTAGCTTTTGGGGGCTTTGTCGGGGTTCTTAAACATAGGGCAGGAAGGCGGCAGCCGCAAAGTACGGGAACGAAGCGGGGGCTGGCCCGTTGTAGAGGCGGGCCGCCCGCTGTTCTCAACCACCGGCAGTGGCCAAACGTGCCGCCACCCGGGGGCCGCCCTGCCTTCGCCCCTATGCGCCTCTCGCCCGGAATTCTCTACATGCTGGCCTCCACCGCGCTGCTAGCCCTCGTCAACGTGGCCGTGAAGAAGCTCGCCGGCCTGCCCACCGCCGAAATCATTTTTGCCCGCTGCTTTATCTCGCTGGCGCTCACGGTGTGGCAGCTGCGGCGCACGGGCGTGCCGGTGTGGGGGCCGCCCGAGGCCCGGGGCAACCTGTGGGCCAGGGGCATCTTCGGGGCGGGCTCCATCATCGGCGGCTTCCTGGCCCTGAAGGTGCTGCCCCTCGGCGGGGCCGTTACGCTCGGCTACCTGGCGCCGGTGATAACGGCGGTGGCGGCCATCTGGCTGGTGGGCGAGCCGCTAAAGCCCTGGCAGTGGCTTTTTTATGGGCTAGCCGTGGCGGGCGTGCTGCTGGCCAAGGGCACGGCGGGGCTGCTCTCGGCCGGGGTGCTGCTGGGCGTGGGCGCGGCGGTGGCCTCGGGCCTGAGCAGCGTGTTTTTGCGCCGCGTGGGCGATAAGATTGCGCCGCTGGTGCCCGTGTTTTACTTCAACCTGGTGCCGCTGGCCATTGCCTCGGTCTGGATGCTGGTTGGCTTTGAGCTGCCGCACGGCACCGAGTGGGCCTGGCTGGCGCTGGCCGGCGGGCTCACGCACGTGGCGCTGTGGTGCGTCACGCAGGCCTTCCAAGAAAAGCAGGCCAATTTTGTGGCGGCCCTCGATTACCTGGGGCTTATCTACGCTACCGCGCTGGGCTATTTCGTGTTTGGCGATAAGGTAAAGCTCACCGTGTACCCCGGCATTGCGCTCATTTTGCTAGGGGTGCTGCTCAATGCCTGGTACACCAGCCGGCCGGAGAAAAAGCCTGAATAAAGCGGTATTTTTTTAGCCAGGCGCTGCTATAGCCGTGGGGCCAGGGCAGTACATTTGGGAAGGCTTCAGTAGGTAGCTTTTTCCATTTCACTTCGCTTTATGACCTTGTCTTTACCCGCTATTCGGGTGCGGCCGGCGGCCGCCGGTGCGCCCACCCGGCGTTCTTTTTTGCGCTACAGCGGCGCCAGCGCGGTGCTCGGCAGCCTGTGGCTGGCCAGTTGCAAAGGCAACCAGCCCGACCCTAGCCCGACCGCCGTTACCAGCCTGGCCAGTTTCAGCCCCGCCAGCGGCATGGCGGGCACGGTAGTCACGCTCAAGGGTACCGGCTTTCTGGGCACCACGGCGCTGCGGCTAGGCACCACTACCGTTACTGGCTTCACGGTAGTCGATGCGGCTACCATCACTTTTAGCGTGCCGGCCGGGGCCCAAACGGGGGCCATCAGCGTAACCTCGCCCACCGGCACGGCCACCAGCAGCACGCAGTTTACGGTAACGGCCACGCCCGCCACGGCACCCACCATTACCAGCTTCAGCCCGGCCAGCGCGCTGCCGGGCACCTTGGTTACGGCCACGGGCACCAACTTTACCGGGGCTACCAGCCTCACGGTGAATGGCCTGGCGGCCACGCCCACTGTTACGAGCGCTACCACCCTCACCTTTACGGTGCCCACGGCCGCCGCGGCGGGGCTAGCTACCGTGGTCGTTACCGGCCCCGGCGGCATGGGCACCAACAACACGGCCTTCACGGTATTGCCCAGCACCGTGAGCGTGGGCACCGGCGACGCGGGCGTGCTCAACTACGCCTACGCCCTGGAGCAGCTGGAGGCGGCTTTCTACACCCAGGTGCGCACCGGCACCTACTACACCGGCCTGGCCACCAACGGCGCCGAGCGGCTGGCCTTCGACGACCTCTACTACCACGAGGTTATCCACCGCGAGTTTTTGAAGGCGGCCCTCACGGCGGCCGGCGTCACGCCGCTCAAGGACCTGACGGTCGATTTTACGAGCATTAATTTCAGCGACCGCACCTCGGTGCTCAACACGGCCAAGGCATTTGAGGACCTGGGCGTGGCGGCCTACAATGGTGTGGCACAATACATTGTGACGCCCGCCTACCTCTACCTGGCCGGCAAAATTGTCTCGGTCGAGGCCCGCCACGCCGCCCTCATCCGCGATTTTGTAAGCGAAGGCACCTTCGTGGGCAACGACGTGGTGACCATCTCCACGGCCGGCACCAGCAGTGTGGCCACCAACAACGGCCCCGCCGGCTCCAGCCTCGAACGCGCCCTGGCCCCGGCCGAGGTCGTGGCCGTGGCCAATGCTTACCTGGCCATCGGCTCCAGGCTCGACGTGTCGGGCATTAAATAAGCCGGGCGTTTCTCCTTCTGTTTTTTCCGTCTTACGACCATGAATTTTCTGCAAATTCTTGCTGATATTGAGCAGGTTGACCCTGAGGTATATGGCCGCCTCGACTCGCGCCGCGCCGTGTTCAAAAACCTGGGCGGCCTGGGCCGGCAGCTCACCGCCGCCGCGCTGCCCCTGGCCGTGGGCGCCATCTTTAACAAGGCCTACGCCCAAACGCCGGTGGGCGCCACCGTGGCCGACGTGCTCAACTTCGCCCTGAAGCTGGAGTACCTGGAAATGTATTTCTACCAGCGGCGCACGGCCGTTACCGGCCTCAGCGCGGTTAATGCCGCCGCGCTAGCCCTTATTGCCACCGACGAGGCCAACCACGTCGCGTTTCTGCGTAGCGTTATCACCTCGCTCGGCAGCACTGCCGTGGCCGACCCCGGCGCCGCTACGTTCGACTTCACGGCCGGCGGCATCTTTAGCCCCACCGTAGCGGGCCAGTACCTGGCGCTAGCCCAGGCGTTTGAAGACACGGGCGTGCGGGCTTACAAAGGCGCCGCGCAGCTGCTCATCAGCAATAAGGCCGTGCTCACGGCCGCGCTCGGCATTCACGCCGTGGAGGCGCGCCACGCCTCGCACATACGCGAGATGCGGCGGGCGGGTGCCGCCAGCACCGCGCCTTCGCAGGGCGTGCCCATCAACCCCTTTTCCAATGCGCCTAAAAGCTGGGTTTCGGGGCTCGAAAACGGGGGCCCGGTGCCCGGCTTCACCGACCCCGTCTACGGGGCGGGCAACAACACCAATGCCCCGACGGATATCACCTTTCTGGCCGAAAACACCGTGGTGCAGCGCGGCATCGTGCTCAGCGACCTGCCCAATACCAGCACCTTTCCGGCCAATGCTTTTTTTGAGGCGTTTGACGAGGGCCTGGATGTGGGTACCGTGTCGGGCATTGCGAAGAAGTTTCTGGCACCGGGCAGCACATTTTTCGGCTAGCCAACCTTTTCGCCCCTGTTCGCATCCCCTAAAAGAGCAGCCGGGCCGGCTGCTCTTTTTTTGGGCGCATATCCGCGGGCGGCCCCTAACTTGCTGCTGCCTGCTGCGCCGCCGCTGCTTTTCTCGAATCTTGATGCCGTTATCCCGTTTACTCCGGCTAGCCCTGTGGCTGGCCGTGCTGCCGCTGGCCGCCCACGCCGGCCTCATCAAGGGCAAAGTGAGTGGGCCCGATGGGGTGGGGCTGCCCTTTGCCAACGTGGCGGTGCGCGGCGCGGCCGTCAGCACCGGCTCCAACGAGCAGGGCCAGTACCAGCTGCGGCTCGACGCGGGCACCTACCAGCTTGTGTTCCAATACGTAGGCTACCGCCCCCGCACCGAAGTAGTGCGCGTGCCGGGCGCCGACTCGACCCTCGTGCTCAACGTGGCCCTGGCGCCCGAGTCGTTCAGCCTGGCCGAAGTCACGGTGCGCGGCACCGACCGCGACCCCGCCTACGCCATCATTCAGCACGCGCAGCAGTGGCGCGCCTACCACCAGCGCGAGGTGGCCGCCTTCCGGGCCCGCATCTACATCAAAAGCCTGGGCCGCCTAAGCGAAACGCCGAGCAAGATTTTTGGCCTCGTCAAAGTTGGGCCCGACATCAAGCCGGGCATTTTTTACCTTTCCGAAAGCCTGTCGGAAATCGCTTTCACCCAGCCCGATGTGGTGAAGGAGCGCATGCTGTCCTCGCGCGTGAGCGGCGACTCGCACGGCATCAGCTTCAACCGGGCCAGCGCCGGGCGCGGCCTCAGCTTCTACAACAACCTCGTAAAATCGGGCTTTTCGGAGCGCGGCTTCGTGTCGCCGATTGCCGGCAACGCTTTTTCATTTTACCAATACGAGCTGGTGGGCAGCAGCCAGCAAAACGGCGAGCTGGTGCACAAAATCCGCGTCACGCCGCGCCGCCGCTCCGACCCGGTTTTTTCGGGCTTCATCTACGTGGTAGATGGCTCGTGGCGGCTGCACTCCGTGGATTTGCGCCTTACTAAAGATGCCCAGCTCGACTACGTTGATGACCTGCACATCGAGCAGTTGTTTGCGCCCGCGCCGGGCGCGCCCCACGCCTGGGTTATTCAATCGCAGAAGCTGGCCGTGAGCTTTTCGGCCTTTGGGTTTAAGGGCACGGGCTTCGTTACGGCCGTTTTTTCCAATTACAACCGGGTGGTGCCTACTTACCCGGCCCCGCCCGCAACCCAGCCTAGCGCGCCGGTGGCGGGCGCCGCGCCCGCCGCGCCGCCCGTCATCGCCCCGGTTACTACCAAGGAACTGACGCGCCAAATAAAGCGCGAAAAGCCCAACCTGGCCGGCCTCAACAAGCAGGTGCGCCGCCAGGTGCAGCAGGCCCGGCGCGACTCCTTGCGCAACGACCCGCTAGCCCGGATGAAAAAAGGCGAAGTGCAGCTGGTCGAAAAAGGCGTAAACGAGCGCGACACCACTTACTGGAGCCAACTGCGCCCGGTGCCCCTCACGGAGGAGGAGAAACTGGACTATCACAAGAAGGACAGCAGCGAGGTCGTGCGCAAGTCGCGCCCCTACCAGGATTCGCTCGACCGCAAGCGCAACCAGCTGAGCGCGAGCAAGCTGCTGCTCACGGGCTATACCTACAGCAATACCTTCGCTAAGCGCAGCTTTACGGTAGCGCCCATCTTCAACGAGCTGCAATACAACACGGTAGAGGGCTACGTGCTGAATGCCCAGGCTACCTACACCCAGCGCACCGACGACCGCCGTTTCCTGAGCATCGCGCCCACGCTGCGCTACGGCTTTTCGAACCAGCAGCTGCAGCCCAGCCTGGCGCTGAACTGGCAGCTCGACCCGCAGAAGCTGCGCCAGATTGGGCTAGTGGCGGGCCGCACCATCGAGAATTTTGACCGCAACTCGCAGCTTACACCCTTCATCAACTCAGCTTACTCGCTGCTGGCCAACCATAACTACGCCAAGCTTTACCGCCGCGAGGGCGCCGAACTCAGCTACTTCTGGGAGCCGGTGAACGGCCTCACGGTGCGCGGCGCGGCCAGCTACTTCCGCCGCGTAGAGCTGGAAAACACGGCCAGCTACCTCTGGCACGATGTGCCGGGCCGCGCCTTCACCCCCAACCAGCCCGTGGCCGAGGAGGCGCCCACCGACGCCACGGCCTTCGGCCGCAGCAACGCCGCCGTGCTAGGCCTCAGCCTGAGCTACAAGCCCGGCCAGCGCTACATCACGCGGCCCGATATGAAGTTTAATCTCGGTTCGAAGTGGCCGACGTTTGGGGTGCAGGCCCGGCTAGCCGTGCCGCACCTGCTGGGGGCCGATGTGCGCTACCTGCTGCTGCAGGGCTCGGTGCGCCACACCCGGCAGTTTGGGCTGCTGGGCACTTCCACGCTGCAGGCTACCGTGGGCGGCTTCGTGGGCAAGCAGGAGGGGCTGACGTTTGCCGACTACCGCCATTTTTCGGGCAACCGCACGCTGCTGGCCGCCGACTTCGCCGACTTCCAGCTGCTCGATTATTACCAGTACAGCACCCGCTCTGGCTTCTTCGAGGGCCACTTCAACCACCACTTCAACGGCTTTATTTTTAATAAGCTGCCGCTGCTGCGGGCGCTGAAATGGCAGGAAGTCGTGTCGCTCAACTACCTGCACACCGCCCAAATCGGGCATTATGTAGAGCTGGGCGCGGGCGTCGAGCACATTTTCAAGCTGTTGCGGGTCGATTTCTACACCGGCCTGCAAAGCGGGCAGCGCGTGGGCACGGGCCTGCGGGTGGGGCTAGGGTTTTAATGCCGTAGCAGGCCTTATTTTAGCAGCTTCTACCTATATAGCTGGTGCTACCTGCCGGCTACTCTAACTCCTCTTTTTTTCTGCGTGAAAAATTTACTCTTTCTGCTGGCCTTTAGTGCGCTGGCCACTACGTCCGTTGCCCAAAAAATCAAGGTTGAGGGCGAGCTTATTACCGTTGATGGCCAGCCCTACGCCCGCATCGAGCGCGATGGCTGCGGGGCCCTCAATGCCGGGTGCATGTACTACGTGAAATCGCTGCAAAACGAGCGCCTCTTCATCATAAAGCCCCTGGAGTTTGTGGACCCGGCTACCATCAGCGCCTCCCACCCCGATGGCCGCACCTTGTATGTGCAGTACATTTTTACGGCCTCCCGCGCCACTACCGAAACGGCATATCCGTCCATCATGCTTTTGCGCGCCCTGGATATTGCCCGCAAAATTTACAAAGCGCAGCTAATCAAAGACGGCACCCTCGACCAGCAGGCGGCCGATGCCTTTGTGCTGGCCAACGGCATGACGTTCTCTGAGCGCCGCCGCGAGCTTAACCCGCAGTTTATAGTTGTGCCAGTTGCTCATTAGCCTTTGACAAGCTGGCCAAGACAACAAAAAAAGCTCCGCATCACCGGAGCTTTTTTTGTTGTCTTGGCCAGCTTGGTTTTAAAGCTATTTCACTTCTTCATAGTCCACATACTCGCCGCCCCTAAATTCATGCCGGCGGTCGCCGGACGGGGAAGCAGTGGGCGGCACGTACTCCACGCGCACCTGGCCGGGCTGGGCGGCGGGCTCGGGCGGGTTTTGGGGCCGCTGATAACCTGCCTGTGCACCCGGTGGCGGGTAAAAACCACCCTGCTGCGCCTTGTGCACCTGCTGCCGCACAAAGCCTCCTAGCACCACCCGCAGCACCCGGGGCAGCACAAACCGTACAAGCACAAAAAACAGCAGCAGCGAAAGCGTGAAGCCCATGAGTTACTCAAAAAGAAAGGCAATTTACGGCGCGCCGGGAGCTAAGTTTTGGCTGGCGCTGGGGCTGGCGGGGGTAAGCAGCCTGGCGGCTAGCCCCACCCTGCTGCCCACGCCCGATTTTGCCGGCCTCTACCGCCCGGTGCCCGACCGGCTGCTGCCCGCCACGCGCCGCGAAGGCGACAGCCTCCGCATTTTTATCAACCAACCGGCGCCGGCGCCAGGTTCCGCACCTATGCGGCTACGCCTCACGGGCTGGGCTGCTTTCGAGGCCAAAGAAGCGCAGTGGCAGGTGGTGCGCGCGGCCAGGCCCTACCCGGGCTCCGACCCCGCCGCGCCGGTGCAGGTGCTTACGGCGGCCGTAGCGGCCAGCCGGCTAGCCCCCGGCGCGGTGCTGCAAGTCAGCCTCGGCAAGCCCAGCCTCCCCACCCAGCCCCCTACCACCGACCAGGACCCTAGCACTACCGCCTGGCTGCGCCTTACGCCCGAGGTGCTGGCCAGGCCCTTCGTGCTGCTCGACTCGGCGGGCATGGTGCTGGCCCGGCCCTATTTGAATGCGGGCGAGGGCGTGGCCGTGGCCACGTATGGGCTGGCGCAGCCGGTGCGCTGGCGGCGCTACCCCACGGGCACGCCGGCCCTGCCGCCCTTCACCGACCCGCGCAGCCAGCCCGCGGCGCCGCGCACGCTAGGGGTGCTCGACTCGTCGGCCGCGCCGGTAACTAGCGGCAATTTGATTCGCTTGCGCGAGCAAGGGTTGTATGCCCTGAAAGTAGGTGGCGTGGGCGGCGAGCCGGTGCGCACACTGCCGCTGCTGGTGGTGCCGGCCAGCTTTCCGGGCCAAAGCACGCCGGCCGAAATAATTGAGCCGCTGCGCTACCTCACCACTAATGCCGAGCGCCAGGCATTGCTGAAGGCCCCCGAGCCCAAGCGGGCCATCGACCGCTTCTGGCTCGATGCGGCGGGCGGCGACCAAGGGCGCGGCCGCGAGATGATACGCCGCTACTACCAGCGCGTAAGCACTGCCAATGAAGTATTTACCGGCCACAAAGCCGGCTGGCTCACCGACCGCGGCCTGCTCTACGTGGTGCTGGGCCCGCCCCAGAGCGTGCGCCGCCTGCCCGATGGCGAAGAGCGCTGGCACTACGACCAAGCCGGCCGCCAGGGCGAGGCCGTGGCCTTCACCTTCCGGCCCCGCCCTAGTACCTTAGCACCTGATAACTACGAACTGGTGCGCCGCCCCGAGTACGAACTGCTCTGGTATGCCGCCGTAGAAAGATGGAGAACAACGACGACCGCCCGCTAAACGACGGGTTCAGTGACGACTACGTGCCCCGCCGCTTCCGCGAGGGCACCGATAGCAACGAGCGCCGCGCCAGCCGCCCCGCCGGTGGCCCCGGCCGCGACGAGCGCCGCCCCGCCGGCAACGACGGGGCTAGCCGCCCGCGCCCGCAGCGCCCTTTTTACGACGAGCGCGGCCGCCAGGTAACGCCCGGCCGGCCCGCCGCAGGCGGGGGCCGGGGCAGTGCTCCTGCTTATAAGGAGCACAACACCCGCCCGGCCGCCGACCGCAGCATCGACATGCTGTTTGGCCTGCGCCCTATTTTGGAAGCGCTGAACGCGGGCCGCACGCTGGACAAGATTTTTCTGCTGCGCGGCACCAAAAACTCGATGACCCAGGACATCTCGGACCTGGCCCGCCAGGCCAACGTACCTGTATCCTACGTGCCTATCGAGAAGCTCGAAAACCTGACCCGCAAAAACCACCAGGGCGCCGTGGCCTTCGTGTCGCCCATCGACTTTGCCCCGCTCGATACGCTGCTGGCCGGCTTGTTTGAGGAGGGCAAAGTACCCTTCGTGCTCGTGCTCGACCGCGTAACTGATGTGCGCAACTTCGGCGCCATTGCCCGCACGGCCGAGTGCCTGGGCGTGCAGGCCCTGGTAGTGCCTAGCCACGGCGCGGCCCAAATCAACGGCGACGCGGTGAAAACCTCGGCCGGCGCGCTCAATATTTTGCCCGTGTGCCGCGAGCCCGACCTGCGCCAGACCATCATCTTCCTCAAGGAAAGCGGCCTCACCGTCATTGCCTGCACCGAAAAGGCCGACGCCGACCTCGGCCACACTGCGCCGGCTAGCCTCAGCGGCCCCATCGCGGTAGTGATGGGCTCGGAGGAAGACGGCATTTCGCCCGACCTGCTGCGCCTCTGCGACCAGCGCCTGCGCATCCCCATGAGCGGCCAGATTCAGAGCCTCAACGTGGGCGTGGCCGCCGGCATCATGCTGTTTGAGGTGGCCAAGGGCCGCAGCTAATTATTTACTGGTTACCAGCGTTTTAACCCACTTTCATTGTCAGTATCTTCGCGTACACTTTAGCCGTGACTCCCACCAAATACCGCATGACTGCTGACCAGCGCCTCGACCAACTTGAGCCCTTGCTTTCGGAAGCAATGACGATTCTGGACCGCCATACGGCCCAGCTTAAGCAACTGACCAACGCTGTTGGCCAGCTGACTACCATCGCCGTTCAACAAAGCGATAACATCGCTTTTCTGCTGCGCGAACACATTGTCATCAAGGCTGACATAGCCGAGCTGAAGCTGGACGTAGCTGGCCTGAGAACCGACGTAGCTGGCCTGAGAACCGACGTAGCCGGCCTGAAAA
Organism: Hymenobacter cheonanensis; assembly: GCF_030581075.1. GTDB lineage: Bacteria > Bacteroidota > Bacteroidia > Cytophagales > Hymenobacteraceae > Hymenobacter. Next base: position 279,688 of record NZ_JAUQSW010000003.1, on the reverse strand, counting down.
CTGACGTGGCTGGCCTGAAAACCGATGTAGCCGAGTTAAAATCGGATGTGGTTGGCCTAAAGACCGACGTGGCCGAGTTAAAATCGGACATGGTTGGCATCAAGCAGATGCAACAAGCAATGGACGGTAAGCTTGACTTGATACTAGCTAAGCTTCAGTAGTACAGCTATAAACGATATAAACGCAAAGAGGCCGGCTATTCACAGCCGGCCTCTTTGCGTTTATACCTGGGTTACGTTTAATTATACCCCGTCCCCTTGCGGGCTTTTACGTCGGCTACAAACTCCTTCACGCGCTGCTCTTCGCTGCGCTGGCAGATGAGCAGCACGTTGTCGTGCTCGGCCACAATGTAGCCGTCGAGGCCCTGCACCACCACCAGGCGCTCGTGAGGCGTTTTAATGAGGCATTCGCGGGTGTCGTAGAGCAGCACCTCGCCGTCGACTACGTTGCCCTGGGCATCGTGCGGGCTCACCTGGTGCAGCGAGTCCCAGGTGCCGAGGTCGCTCCAGCCGATGTCGGCGGGCAGCACGTACACGTTGTCGGCCTTTTCCATCACCCCGAAATCAATGCTGATGTTGCGGCAGCGCGAGTAGGCCTCGTTGATGAAGGCTTCCTCCTGCTCGGTGCCCAGCAGGTGCTTGCCCTCCTCGAAAACTTCGGCTATATCACTCAGGCACTGATGAAAAGCCTCGATTATGGCGCTGGCCCGCCACACAAACAAGCCGGCGTTCCAGAGAAAGTCGCCGCTTTCGATAAACATGCGGGCCAGGTCGCTATTCGGCTTTTCGGTAAAGGTTTTCACCTTGTAGAGCGCCGAATCGGGCAGGCGGTGGGCGGGCTCATCCATGTACTGAATGTAGCCGTAGCCGGTATCGGGGCGCGAGGGCTGAATGCCGAGCGTGATGAGCACATCGTGCTGCCGGGCCGAGGCCACGGCCTCGCGGATGAGGCGGCGAAACTCCTCCTCGCGCAGCACGGCGTGGTCGGCCGGCGTTACGATAAGCGTGGCCTCGGGGTCTTGCTGCGCAATGCGGTAGCTGGCGTAGGCAATGCAGGGCGCCGTGTTGCGCCCGATGGGCTCGCCCAGAATATGGCTCAGCGGCAGCTCGGGCAGGTGCTCATGCACCAGCTCGATGTAGTCGCGGTTGGTTACCACGAATACGTTTTCGGGCAGGCACACCCCCCGGAAGCGGTCGACGGTGAGTTGCAGCATCGACCGGCCCACGCCCAGCACATCGTGAAACTGCTTGGGGTGCTGCGTGCGGCTGAAGGGCCAGAAGCGGCTGCCAATGCCGCCCGCCATCACAACGAGATAGGTATGTTCCATAGAAAGTGCGGGCAAAGTGAGTCGGGGCGAAGATAGGCGCTGACCTGCGTAGCCTTTCAGGCTTTAGCTCGGCTTCGCTGGTGAGCTATACCCTTTTCGCAGTTGCCTGCGGCAGGCTAGCCCCTCACACCAGCCCTTCGCGCAGCAGGTCGTGCAGGTGAATGAAGCCGGCAAACTGCCCCGCCTCCAGCACCACCAGCTGCGTAATGTTGCGGGCCTGCATCCGGGCCAGCGCCTCGGCCGCAAACTCGCCAATGTCGATGGTAGCCGGCTGGGGCGTGAGAATATCGCGCGCCGTGAGGGCATCGAGTTCGCTGAGGTGGCCGCGGCCCAGCATGCGGCGCAGGTCGCCGTCGGTGATGATGCCGGCTAGCCCCCCGGCCTCGTCGAGCACGGCGGTGGCGCCCAGGCGCTTGCCCGATATTTCGAGCAGCACCTCGCGCAGCGGCGCGGCCAGGCCCACCTGCGGGCGCTGGTTTTGGCGGCTGAGGTCGCCCACGGTGAGGTACAGCTTTTTGCCGAGCGTGCCGCCGGGGTGCAGGCGGGCAAAATCCTGGACCGAAAATTGGCGGCTTTCGAGCAGGCACACGGCCAGGGCATCAGACAGGGCCAGGGCGGCGGTGGTGCTGGTGGTGGGCGCCAGGTCGTGGGGGCAGGCCTCGCGGCGCACGGGGGCGTGCAGCACGTAGTCGGCCTGCCGGGCCAGGTACGAGTCGGCGTTGCTGACCAAGGCGGCCAGCGGCACGCCCTTGCGGCGCAGCAACGGCACCAAAACTTTTACTTCGGCCGTGTCGCCGCTTTTGCTGATGGCAATTACAAAGTCTTCGGCCTGAATCATGCCCAGGTCGCCGTGAATGGCGTCGGCGGCGTGCATAAACAGCGCAGGCGTGCCGGTGCCGTTGAGCGTGGCTACCATTTTACCGGCAATGTGGGCGCTCTTGCCCACGCCCGTTACCACCACGCGGCCGCGCAGGGCTAGCAGGGCGGCCACGCAGCGGGCAAAATCGGGGGTAGCGCCCACGGCCTGGGCCACGTCGCGCAGGGCATCGGCTTCGGTAAGCAGCACTTGCCGGGCCACGGCCAGCACATCGACCGCGCTACTGGGAGGAAAAGCAGAAGTTGGTTGCACGGCCAAAAATACGCCGCAGAAATGTAGGGCAACCGCTAGCCCGCCAGCGGCCCAAAAGACACGCCGCAGCCCGGCCTACTCCTGGCCCGGAGCTTTTCCAAAATGTTACGCATGCCGCGAAGTTTTTCGCAAAAAAGTTCCCTTCCTGCTTATCTTCGCTAAGAACCACACGCTATCCGCTTCGCCTTACTTGCTAGTCCATGTCACTGACCGCCGTTGAAGAACCAGTTGTTGCGAATGCCGAACTCAAAACCAAGCTTAAGGAAGTCTTCGGCTTTGGGCAGTTCAGGGGCACCCAGGAGGCTGTTATTCAGAACATACTGGCGGGCAACAACACGTTTGTGATTATGCCCACGGGCGCGGGCAAAAGCCTGTGCTACCAGCTGCCGGCCCTGGTGCTGCCGGGCACGGCCATCGTCATTTCGCCGCTCATTGCCCTGATGAAGAACCAGGTAGACCAGCTGGCCGCTTTCGGCGTGAACGCGCAGGTTTACAATTCGACGCTGACCAAGACGGAGATGAACCGCGTCAAGAAAGACGTGATTTCGGGCGAGGTGCGGCTGCTATACGTGGCGCCCGAAAGCCTGACTAAGGACGATACCATCGCCTTTCTGCAAAAGGCCAGCATTTCGTTTGTAGCCATCGATGAGGCCCACTGCATCTCGGAGTGGGGCCACGACTTTCGGCCCGAGTACCGCAAGATTCGCGGTATTATCGACAACCTGGGGGGTAAGATTCCGCTCATTGCCCTCACGGCCACGGCCACGCCCAAGGTGCAGCTCGACATCCAGAAAAACCTGCACATGGACGATGCGAGCGTGTTCAAGACCTCGTTCAACCGCACCAACCTCTACTACGAGGTGCGGGCCAAGCGCAACACCAAGAAGCAGCTCATCCAGTACGTGCAGTCGCACAAGGGCAAGGCCGGCATCATTTACTGCCTGAGCCGCAAGAAGGTGGAGGAAGTGGCCGAGCTGCTGCGCGTGAACGACGTGCGCGCCCTGCCCTACCACGCCGGCCTCGACCCGCACACCCGCATGAGCAACCAGGATGCGTTTCTGAACGAGGACTGCGACGTGATTGTGGCCACCATAGCCTTCGGCATGGGCATCGACAAGCCCGACGTGCGCTTCGTCATTCACTACGACGCGCCCAAGAGCATTGAGGGCTACTACCAGGAAACCGGCCGCGGCGGCCGCGACGGCCTGGAAGGCAACTGCCTGATGTTCTACAGCTACGACGATATTCTGAAGCTCGAAAAATTCAGCAAAGACAAGCCCGTGACCGAGCGCGACAACGCCCGGCAGCTGCTGCTGGAAATGACGAACTACTCGGAGAGCGCCGTGTGCCGCCGCCGCCAGCTGCTGCACTACTTCGGCGAGCACCTGGACAAGGACTGCGGCTTTTGCGACAACTGCCGCCATCCCAAGGAGAAATTTGAGGGCCGCGAGCACGTGGGGCTAGCCCTGCGCGCGGTGGTGCAGACCGAGGCGCGCTTCGGCCTCGACCACGTGGCCCAGGTACTGCTAGGCCTCTCCAACCCGCACATCGAGAGCTACGGCCACACCGGCTTGCCGGTGTATGGCCAGGGCAAGGAGCTGAGCGGTGACATGCAGCTGTGGCTGTCGGTGCTGCGCCAGTGCCTGCTTAATGGCTTACTGGAGAAGGACATCGACTCGATTGGCCTGATTCACATCACGCAGAAGGGCATCGACTTCATTGAAAATCCGCACGCCTTCACGCTCACCAAAGACCACGATTTCGAGGCTGAGAAGCAGGAAGAGGAAGACGGCGAGAAAGTGCAGCAGGCCGCCGGCCACGACGAGGCGCTGTTTGTGCAGCTTAAAGAGCTGCGCAAGCAGGTGGCCAAGCAGAAGAACCTGCCGCCCTATGTGCTCTTTCAGGACCCTAGCCTGAAGGAGATGGCCACCATCTACCCGCAGAGCCTGCACGAGCTGACGCACATTGCGGGCGTGGGCCAGGGCAAGGCCCAGAAGTTTGGGGCGCCCTTCGTGGCGGCCATCAAGAAGTACGTGGAAGACAACGACATCGAGACGGCCGCCGACGTCGTTATCAAGTCGACGGTGAACCGCTCGAAGCTCAAGATTTACATCATCCAGCAGATTGACAAGAAGATGGATCTGGCGGGCATTGCCCGCAGCCAGGGCATCTCGATGACCGACCTGGTGGAGGAAATCGAGCACATCTGCTACTCGGGTACTCGCCTGAACCTGGATTACTACATTCAGGATGCGGTGGATGAGGACAAGCAGGACGAGATTTACGACTACTTCATGACGGCCCAAACCGACAACATTGCGGTGGCCATGAATGAGCTAGGCCCCGACGACTACACCGAGGAGGAGGTGCGGCTCATGCGCATCAAGTTCTTGAGTGAGGTGGCCAACTAAAATCACGGATTACGCGGATTTTAGCGGATTTCACGGATTTTGTGGACGGCTCCTGACGGTGGTTGGGAGCCGTTTATTTTTGGCGGCTAGCGGGAAACATTTTGCACAAAGCGCTTGAATTGCAGGCTAGCCCCACCGAAATTGATAAGGAGCGCGACCTCCAATCGGTAGGCTTTGAGATAATTTATGACTTGGGCATAGTTTAACGGCACAAGCTCACTGATAGCCTTAAGCTCAATTAGCAATTGCTCTTCTAGCAGAAAATCGGCGCGCCGGGCGCCAATGGGCACTTCCTTATAGAATACAGGTAGATGAATTTCGCCTTGAAAATTAATTTCAGCTTCCTTTAGCTCTACTGCCAGCGCCCGCTGATAAATAAGCTCGGGAAAGCCGCTGCCCAACTCAGTGTGCACGCGCATCGCACAACCAATTACCCGCTCGGTTAGCTTGTTGAATCTTGTATCTAACAACATAGCGCTAAAATAACACAAAGCGTAGCCGGCAAAAATAAACGGCTCCCAACCACCGTCAGGAGCCGTCCACAAAATCCGTGAAATCCGCTAAAATCCGCGTAATCCGTGATTAGCAGTACTCTTCGAACGCACCTTGCAGGTTGTTCACAATGCGCATGAGGTCTGAGCCCTCGATGTGGTAGCGCTCAATCATGTGCACAAGCTCGCCATCCTTGAAGAGGCCGATGCAGGGCGAGGAAGGCGGGTAGGGCAGCAGGTGCTCGCGCATTTTGGCGACGGCGTCGGTTTCCATGCCGGCAAAAACGGTTACGAGCTTACCGGGCTTTTTGTCGGCGCTGGCCAGGGCCAGCTTGAGAGCCGGGCGAGCCTTGGCGGCGGCACAGCCGCACACCGAGTTTACGGCCACCAGCACGGTGCCTTCGGTATCGGCGAGAGCCGCGTCTACTTCCTGCGGCGACATCAGTTGCTCGAAGCCCGCCTCCACCAGGTCCTGGCGGATGGGGGCTACCATATATTCGGGGTAAACAGCCATGATTGAATAAATAAAAGTGCGCGGCACCCGTGCCGCTCGTACAAAATTACGGCCTAGCGGGTGCCGCCTGCTATAATTCGGCAACCGGGCAAAAAGTTTAATCAGCAGTTCACTCGGCACTTGCGGCGGCAATGGTCGGCTCAACTACCGAACTGGGCGACGTTAGGCCCATACTAAGCCAGCAAGTGCCCGCAACAGGCCCCAGCGCCGCAATCGGGTGAATTAATTTAGCCGGACCCCGCGTTGGCAGTACTACTGCTTTAATTGGCTATCCACTAGCTTTTTCGTGTTTTTTGCATGAGTTTTTCTATTTCTACTACCTACCGGCGGCTGGCCGCGACTGGGCTTGTAGCCTGGGCTACCCTAGGCCAAGCTGCCTGGGCCCAAACGGGTGGCGCACCAGCTCCTACAGCTCGCCGCCTGGCGGCCACCCGGGTGGGCAATCACACCCAGGCGCCTCTCATCACGGCCCAGCCCACCGACCACGGCTCGCGCCTGGGCGGCGAGTTGCAGCGCCTCTACCGCCAGCAGGCGGGCGCGGCGGCGCGTACTACCCCCGATGCACCGGCGGCGCTGCGAGCCAATTTTCCGCGCCTAAAATTCAACAAGGAAACCTCGGCGGTGCTGGTGCGCATTACGGCGCAGGATGTGAACGCCCTGCTGCCGGGCCTCGCTAGCCGGGGCTTTCAGGTGGTGGCCGCCTACCCCGAGTTGCACTTTGTGGAAGGCCTGCTGCCGCTGAGCCAGCTGGCGCCCGGCAGCCAGGGCATTGAGGGGCTGGTGGGCCGCGGCCTGCTAGGCGTGCTGCCCACCCTGAAGCCCCAGACGCACGGTGGCCGCGTAACGAGCCAGGCCGACGATGCCCTGGAAGCGGCCCGCGCCCGCGCCACGCGCCCCGGCCTGGTATCGGGCAAGGGCGTGCGCATTGGGGTGATGAGCGACTCCTTTAACTCAAAGGATGGGGCGGCGGCCGACGTGGCGGCGGGCGACCTGCCGGCCGGCGTGCAGGTGCTGCAAGACCTGACCGATGAGCAGGGCGGCAGCGACGAGGGCCGGGCCATGAGCCAACTCATCTACGACCTGGCGCCGGGCGTGGGGCTGGCGTTCAGCAGCGTGTATTTTGGGGAAGGCAACTTTGCCCAGCAGGTGCTGGCGCTGGCCGACCCGGCCAGGGGCAACTGCCAGATACTGGTGGATGACATTGCCTATTTCGGCGAGCCGTTTTACCAGGATGGCGTTATTGCACAGGCTATCAACCAGGTAGTGGCGCAGCGGGGCGTGGCCTACTTCTCGGCGGCTGGCAACGAGGCCGACCAGAGCTACGAAAACAACGCGCCGCAATTTGTGCAGGCCACCATCGGCAGCAAGGCGGCAGCCCGGCTCAACTTCGACGTTTCGGGCGCGACTACCGACGTGACGCAACGCATCACGCTCACCAACGGCCAGGAGTTTTTTCCGACCCTCGAATGGTCGGACCCCTACTACACGGCTAGCGGCGTGAAAACGGACCTCGACATGTACCTGATTGCCGTGCGCAACGGCGTGGCGGCCGATACGGTGGCCCGCTCCGACGATAATAACCTGCTGTCGCAGACGCCGCTCGAAATTCTGGATTACGTCAATGATGTATCCAGCAGCAGCACCACGGCGTTCGATTTCGTTGTTGTGCGCCGGGCCAACACCGCCAACCCGGCCCGCCTAAAATACGTGGACAACGGCAGCTACGGCGCCACCGAGTGGAAAACGAGCAGCCCCACCATTGTGGGCCACCCGGCGGCGGCCAGCGCCCAGGCCGTGGCCGCCGTGCCCTACACCAACCAGCGCACGGCCGAATATTTCACCTCCAAGGGCGGCGCCATGCCCTTTCTGTTTGGGCCCACGGGCACGCCGCTAGCCGCCGTGGAGTACCGCCAGAAGCCCGACATTGCGTCTATCGACGGCACCGACACCAGTTTTTTCGGGGCCGAATACAGCGGCTCCGATACCGAAAGCAACGGCTTTCCTAACTTCTACGGCACTTCGGCGGCGGCTCCGCACGCGGCGGCGGCAGCGGCGCTGCTGCGCGAAACAGCCCCGGGCCTCACGCCGACCCAGGTGTATAGCCGCCTGGTGGGCTCGGCGCGCCTCATCGGTGCCTCGGCTACTGATGCCTACACCGGGCCGGGGCTGCTCGATGCCTACACGGCCATTTACGGGCCGGTGGTGGCACAGGCGCCCCCCGCCGTGCAGGACCTTGAGAAAGGCGCGCTACCCCCTAGCTGGCTGGTGAACAGCACCGGCGCGGGCCGGGTGGAGGTGCGCACCACGCTAGGGCCGGCCTCGGGCCTTTACCATCTGGTGCTGGATGCGCCTTTTACCGGCTCGTCGGCCAGCCGTAGCCTCAATGAGGTGACGTGGTACCTGAGCGGCACCGCCGGGGCCAGCCTGCAGCTCACCTTTCGGGAGCGTAAGCTGGCCGGCGAAACCGACGAGACCATGCCCACGCAGTTCAGCACCCGCAGCAACACCGACGGCGTGGCCCTGAGCGCCGACGGCGGCACCACCTGGTACCGCCTCGTGGACCTGACGGGCACCAACGCCACCACCACGTACCAGACCAAAACCGTCAACCTGAGCCAGTTTGCCACTGCCAACGGCCTCACGCTGAGCAACGATGTGCGGATTCGCTTTCAGCAGTACAGCGGGGCCATTGCCTCGGCGGCGGTGGCTAGCCAGCGCGGACGGCTTTTTGATGACATTGCCGTGACGAGCACCGTGGCGGCGCCCATTCCGCTGTACACGGCCGTGCCCACGGTGGGCTGCCCGGGCCTCACGGTGGCCTTTAGCGATACTTCGGCCCTGCGGCCTACGGCCTGGAACTGGACTTTTCCCGGCGGCACGCCGGCCACCTCTACCTTGCGCAACCCCACGGTGGTGTACAATGCGCCCGGCCACTACGGCGTGACGCTGAGCGTGAGCAATGCCAACGGCACGGCCGCCCGCACCGACACGGGCGTGGTGTTTATCTACGGCCGTGCGCCGGTGGCGGTGCCCACCGCCAGCCGCGCCAGCGTGTGCCCAGGCGGCGTAGTCACGTTTAGCAGCACGGCCAGCTATTGCCCCGCAGCCTACGCCTGGAGCTTTCCGGGGGGCTCGCCGGGCAGCGCCACGGTGGCTAGCCCAGGGGCTGTCACGTATGCCACGGCCGGCACCTACACCGCCACGCTGGTAGTCAGCAATGCCTACGGCAGCACTACCTACTCGCTGCCCGTGGAGGTGACGGCGGGCCGAACCATTCCGTTTGCCGAGAATTTCGACGCCTCGCTAGCCCTGCCCACGGGCTGGACCCTGGTGAATCCCGATGGGCAATACGCCTGGGCCGTGCGCGATACCACCATCAACCGTCAGGGCGTGCGCAGCCACGTGCTACGGGCGCCGTTTGCCTTCGATGCCAACGTGGGCGAGCGCGATGCCGTGTACACCCCGGCCCTCAACCTGACGGGCGTCGGCCTGCCCACGCTGCTCTTCGACGTGGCCTACGCCACTTTTACCGACAGCAACACGGCCAAGATATCGGCCGATTCGCTCATTGTGCAGGTGGCCGATGCCTGCACCGGGGCCGTGCTAGGCCGCCCCTACGCCAAAGGCCAGGCCACGCTGCCCACCGCCAATACCCGCGACTATTTATTCATCCCCACCTCGGCCGCCGACTGGCGCCAGGAGCGCATCGACCTGACGCCCTACGCCGGGCGCAGCGTAGTGCTGCGCTTTGTGGGGTATAATAATTTTGGCAACTCGCTGTATATCGACAATGTGCAGGTGGGCGGCAACCTGCTGGCCCTCACCACCGCCGCGGCCGCCGTGGGCCTCGAAGCCTGGCCCAACCCTACCCCGGCCGGCAGCAGCCTGCGCGTGCGGCTGCCCGCCTTCACGGGCGCCGTGAGCCTGCGCCTGGTCGATAACCTGGGCCGGGTAGTGTGGCACGAGCAGGTGCAGCAAACCGGCACTACCCTCGAGCGCACCGTGCCGCCGGGCTTGGCCCCGGGCCTCTACAACCTGCTGTATGCCCCGGCCGGTGGCACGCCCGCCGCACGGCGTATCGTGTTTGAGTAGCCGGCGCCAGCTGAGCACAAGGCGTGGAAGGGCCGGGCACTGGTTGCCCGGCTCTTTTACGTGGCTCGCCAGGCCGGGCCAGTAGTTTACCGGCAATATGACGGGCTTTACCGAGGTCCAGGCCCTGGCTGGCCAAATTTACTTAGCCTCGACCGGGACCACTAGCTAACTTGCGTTCTAGGGCATTTTTGGCTTTGGTGCGCTAGTTTTATCGCTGTGTTTTCTTGTATTATTTCTGGGCTGCGCCGCTGGGGCGGGCTTTTAGTAGTGGCCCTGCTGCTGGGGCTACGGCCGGGGCACGCCGCCCCGGGGCCGCAGGCCTTTGTGCGGCAGTTTGGGCCGGCCGAGGGGCTAGCCCAGCCCTTTATCTACTGCCTGCTGCAAGACCGCCAGGGCTACCTCTGGCTGGGCACCGCCGAGGGCCTGGTGCGCTACGACGGCAGCCGCTTCGTGACCCTGACCACCCGCGACGGGCTAGCCGACAACTTCGTAACCGGCCTCTGGCAAGACCCCGCCAGCGGGGCCCTGTGGGCCACCCACGCCCAGGGCAGCCGCTCGGTGCAGCTGGCTGCTAACCAAGGCTTTCGTCCAGCTTCCGCTAGCCTGCCCGGCGGCCCGCCGCCTGGCCGTTTGGGGGCCGTTGCGCCCGATACCGCCCGCCTCGGCGCCTACCAGCGCCGCTACCACCTGGCGCTGCCCCCCGAGGTGGTGCCCACCTGCCTGCTCGAAGACCGCGAGGGCAACGCCTGGCTTGGCACCGCCGGCCAGGGCCTCTGGCTGCACGCCGACCGCTTTCTGAGCCTGTGGCCCAAGCTCGCGGGCCCGGCTGGCGTGCCCCTTGCTTTAGCGAGCTGGCAAAGGGCAGCGTGGGCCACTTTTACTGGCTCGCCCTACTACCAGTTTCGGAATGCGGGCCCGGCGGTTATGGTCGGCAATTGGCGCCAGCCACCCCCACCAGGCGAATCGGCGACCGCTCTACTAGCCCGCCCCGTAGGCCAGGGTGGCGGTTTTTGGGTCGGCACTGCGATGGCCGGTGTACACGCCGTGCCTGCACCAGGCCAGCCATTCCAGTCAATTCCGGGCCTTACCCAAAGCCTGGGCTCGGCCGTGACGGCGCTGGCCTACGCGCCGGGCGCGGGCCTGTGGGTGGGCACGGCGGCCGATGGCGTGTACCTGCTGCCCGATAAGTCGCCGGCTAGCCCCCAGCCCGCCGTGCAGCACTTCACCACTGCCAATGGTCTGCTGCACAACAGCATCACAGCGTTGCTGGCCGACCATACTGGCCGCGTGTGGGTGGGCGGCCACAACACGGGGCTAGCCATCTGGGAGCCGGCGCGGCAGCATTTCAGCTACCTCAAGCTGAATGCCGTTGGCCTCGACGCCAGCGCCCTGGCCGAAGATGCGGCCGGCACTATCTGGGTGGGCACCGAGGGCCAGGGCCTGTACTGCCGGCCGGCCAGCGGCCGCTGGCAGCATCTCGGCAAAGCCAGCGGCACCCTGCCCAACGACTTCCTCACGGCCCTGCTGCCCCTGCCCGCGCCGCTGGCCGGCACCCTGCTGCTGGTGCACCCCCAGGGCCTGAGCCTGCTCGATAACCGCCACGTAGCCATGCCCCTCACGGCCCCCGACGACCTGCTGGCCCAGGGCAACCTGCCTACTACGGCCTTGGCCGCGGGCGTGGCCTGGGTAGGCACCCGCACCGGCCAGCTGCGCCTCGACCTGGCCACCCTGGCCCGCCTGCGGCCCGGCCATGCCCCCGCGCCGCCCCTAGCCATCGGCGGGGTAGAGGTGGATGGCGAAAGCCGGCTGGGCGCGCTGGGCGAGCTGCCGGCCGGGCCGCACCGCATCCGCTTTACCTTCCAGGGCATTAGCCTGGCGCCGGGGGGCGCGGGGGGCCTGCAGTACCGCTACCGCCTGCGGGGCCTGGCCGACGAGTGGAGCCACCCCAGCGCGCTGGGCGAGGCGCAGCTGGTGGGCCTCGGCCCCGGCCAGTATGTGCTGGAGGCGCAGGTGCGCCGCACCGCGCCGGGCGCCGCCTGGGGGCCGGCGGCCCGGTGCACCTTTGGCATTGCCACGCCGTGGTGGCGCACGCCGCTGGCCCTGGCCCTGGCCCTGGGGGCGGTGGTGGCGCTGGTAGTGGTAGTAGTGAGCGCCCGCGAGCGCGTGCTGCGCCGCCAGAAGCTGCAGCTCGAGCACACGGTGCGCGAGCGCACGAGCGAGCTGCGCCAGAAAAACCACGCCATTGAGCACATCAACGCCGAGCTGCTGGTGGCCCGCGATGCGGCCGAAGCCTCGCGCCGGGCCAAGGCCCAGTTTCTGGCCAACATGAGCCACGAAATCCGTACGCCCATGAATGCCGTTATTGGTCTTACCAATCTGCTGCAGCACACGCCTACTACTACCGAGCAGCACGAGTACCTCACGGCCATCGGCTCCTCTTCGCAAAATTTGCTGGTTATTCTCAACGACATCCTCGACTCGTCGAAGATGGAGGCGGGCAAGCTGACGCTTGAGCAGGTGGCCTTCCGGCTGCCCGAGGCCGTGCGCGGGCTCAGCACGCTGTTTCGCTACGCCGCCGATAGCAAGGGCCTAAGCCTGCGCGTAGACGTGGCCGAGGGCGTGCCCGAGGCCGTGCTGGGCGACCCCGTGCGCCTGCAGCAGGTACTCGTCAACCTCGTCAGCAACGCCCTCAAATTCACCCGCCAGGGCGGCGTATCGGTGCGCCTGGGGCTAGCCCCGGGCCCGGCCGCTGCGCCCGGCCACGTGGCGCTGCGCTTCGAGGTGCAGGACACGGGCATCGGCATTCCGAACAACAAGCTGGCGGCCATTTTCGAAGATTTTTCGCAGGCCAATGCCAGCACCACCCGCGAGTTTGGCGGCACGGGCCTGGGCCTGAGCATTGCCCGCAACCTGGTGCAGCTGCACGGCGGCCAACTGGGCGTGCGCAGCGCAGAAGGCGTGGGCTCCACGTTTGCCTTCGAGCTTACTTACCCCGTGGCCGAGGCCAGCCAGGCCAGCCCCGGCGCCCTGGCCGGCCCGCTGCCGCCCTTCGAGCCAGCCCTGCGCGTGCTCGTGGCCGAAGACAATAGCCTCAACCAACTGGTAGTGCGTAAAACCCTGGAAAAGTGGAATGTGCACGTCACCATTGCCGACAACGGCCGCCTGGCCGTGGAGCAGGTGCTAGCTGCCCCCGCGCCCTTCGACGCCGTGCTTATGGATGTGCAGATGCCCGAGCTGGATGGCTACGCCGCCACCCGCGCCCTGCGCCAGCACCACCCCGACCTGGCCCAGCTGCCCATTATCGGCCTCACGGCCTCGGTGCTGCCCGAAGACCGCAGCCTGGCCCTGGCCGCCGGCATGAACGACATTCTGGCCAAGCCCTTCGAGCCGGCCGCGCTCTATGCCCGGCTAGCCCACTTCACGGGCCGGCTGGCGGCCGAGGCGGCGCCCGGCCGCCCCGCGCCCGCCCCGGCCGCCCCGCCGCCCCCCAGCAAGCCCCCGGGGCTGCACCCCAGCTGGCAGCAGCTGGAAGAGCTGGCCGGCGGCAATGCCGGCTTCATCAGCCAGATTGTTAACACCTTCCTCACCGAAGCCCCGGCCCTGGAGCAGGTGCTGGCCGCCGCCTACCCCCACGACCCGCCCACGGTGGCTGCCACGGCCCACAAGCTAAAGGGGCAGGTGGCCTACTTTGGCGTGCCCGGCCTGCACGCCCAGCTCGACGAGCTGGAGCGTAGCGCGCGCCTGCCCGGCTGCCCCTACTGCGAACCCTTGTTGCAGACTGTGCAGCAGCAGCTTAGCCAGCTTTACCCGCAGTTGCAGGAGCGGGCCTGAGGCATCCGGCTAGCGCCAACCTATCGCTCACATTATTTAGCCGTCATTTCAGAAAATACCCATGCTTTATTGTCTGCCTAAGCCCTACATTTGCCTGGACTACTTACTTGTATTTTAACGTTACGCTATGCCTTATTCTACTCCTGAACTCAGCCCTACTATCACTACGCCGCTACGCTGCCTTGTGGTCGACGACGACCCCATGTCAGTACAAATCGTACGCACCTGCATCGGTAATACCCCCTTTCTGGCCGCAGCCGCGGCGTGCGGCAGCGCCATTGAGGCCGCCGAAATGCTGCGCACTCAGGAGTTCGATGTGTTGTTTCTGGATGTAGAAATGCCCATTATGTCGGGCCTCGACCTACTGCGCAGCCTGCCCAACCCGCCGCAGGTAGTGCTCATCACCAGCAGCCGGTCGTATGCCGTGCAGGCTTTCGAGTTTGCCGTGGCCGACTATCTGCTCAAGCCGTTATCGTACCCACGCTTTTTGCAGGCCGCCCAAAAGGTGCTGGAAACCATTACGACCCAGCGCACGGCCCCATCCGAATTCGACGGCCTAGTGCCCGCAAGCAGTGCCGAGTTCACCTTCGTGAAGGTAGACAACAAGCTGGTGCGCGTCGATTTTGCCGACGTGTTTTACGTTGAGGCCCTCGGCGACTACGTGCACCTCGTTACGAGCCGCAGCAAGCTCATCGTGTACAGCACCATGCGGGCCATTGAGGAGAAATTCCCGCCGCAGCGCTTCGTGCGGGTGCACCGCTCGTTCATCATTAACATCGACTACGTGCAAGCGCTGGAAGACAACTCCTTGCTGCTAAAGGAGAAGTATATCCCCATCGGCCAAACGTACATGCGCGGCCTGCTTCAGCGCCTCAACAAGCTGTAGCGCCTGCGAGCTGGGTGCTTCTCCTTTTTCTACGCTAACTCACTTTTTGGTGCGCATACTTTCTACTTTTTTACGGGCGGCCCTGGGCCTGGCCGCGGCCCTCGCCCTGCCCATCGTGGCCCACGCCCAGTACCCGGCGGCCGACCCTAGCGTGGTAGACTGCGGCCCGGTGCAGCCCGCCGAGCTGTGCGTCGATTTTGATGCCAGCCGCTCGGTAGACCCCGGCGCCGGCAACCTCGAATACCGCTGGAATATGGGCGATGGCACCACTCTCACGGGCCTCACCATCACGCACTGCTACAAAACGCGCGACCACTACAAGGTAACGCTCGACGTGGCCGTGCCCGCCACCGGCGAAGTGCGCCGCGCCGAGCGCACCTTCGACGTAGACCTTACGCGCAAGCCAGTGCTCAATTTCAGCGTGGGGCCCACCCTGAAAGCCCGCGTGGGCCAGCCCGTGACTTTCGATGCGCTCGATTCGGTCCTGCCCGACTGCCAGTCGGTAGTAGTGGTGTGGGACTTTCGCGATGGCTACACCCAGCAGGGGCGCCGCGCCGAGCACACGTTTCGCAAGGCCGGCCGCTTTGCCGTGCGCATGAGCCTGCGCGGCTACGGCCCCGGCTCGTGCGCCGCCAGCAACTGCGTCAGCCAGGAGGTAGTAGTAGAGCCCTAGGCCAGCTATTTACTGAGGCGTGCCTTGCGATAATATTCTCATTATCAGCAGCCAAAGGTTTTCGTAGGGTATAATCTCCACTTCCGCGTCGGCATCCCGCGTTAGGGTAGCCTGCTGCAGCGTGCGTAGCAGCGGCTGGCCACGCTGGGCTAGCTTGGCGGGGTCGAAGTCGGCCTCGGGCAGCAGCAGCAGCAGTCGCAAAAACGTGCGGCTGCGCAGCGTGGCCGCGTCGCGCAGGTGGCGCTGCTGGTACTTGCGCAGGCGTTCCAGCCGCACCAGCACGGGCTCCAGCAGCCGCTCTTGCAGGTAGTGCACCAACTGAAATATCAGAATAGCTACGTTATGGCCCCGCTTGTCGCGGCTGTATTCGGGCACCGTGAGTGCCGCAAACACGGCCAGTTGATTGCGCCGGCGCGGCAGCACCTGCTCGCTAGGCAGCACCAGCTCGGTATAGGCCTCCAATAGCTCCCAGCGCTCAAGGGCAGCCGGGCGCAGCTTGCCATACGAAGGGTTTTTGTGGGCCATGTGCAGTAGGCGCATGGCCTGCTCGTATTCGCCCGCGTGCAGGGCCAGCAGCAGGTAGTGCTCGTAGAAATAAAACCAGTTGCTGGACGTGGGGTGAATGGTTTCGGCAAACGCCTCGGCCAGCTTCAGGCCCTCTACCGGGCGGCGGCCGCGCAAATGCGCGTACACATTCATGAAGTGATTGAAACGCTGGTCGAACCGCCGGGCATTGATGGTGCCCGCCGCCAGCTGGGCCGAGGCCCGCTGCGTTTGCAGAATTATTTCCTGGTAGTGCCCGGCTAGCCCCGCTTCAATCAAACGCACCCGGTACAGCGCAATAAATGTCCCGAAGGTGCCCGCCGCCTGGTGTAATTCTTCGAGCCGCTTTAGGTAAGCAGGTAGCTTGGTTACTATTTCGTGGCGTTTGGCTACTGCGTCTTCTGCCCCTAGCTGCACGTCGAAAAATATTTTTTCTGCTTCGCGCTCATACTCAATTACCTGGCGCAGCCTTACCAACTCCTCCCCTAGCTTATCAAACTTGCTCTGCTGGCGCTGCTCGGCATAAATAGCCCGCAGCTTTTGGGAGGCCTGCTCCTCATAAGTGGTAAAATCTCCCTGTTCAGCAGCCCGTATGCAGCGCCGCAACAGGCGCTCGCTCAGCGAGTATTCGCCTTCCAGGTATAAAATGGTCGCTTTATGCAGTAAGTTCAGGCATTCAATCTCATAGCGACGCGACACCAGCAGGCGCGGGTCCGAATGGTCTAGAAAAAATAAGTGATTCAGCAGCTTGTCCTGCACCCGGGCGCGCAGCTGGCGCATCGCGGCTTGGTTGCTGGTCGAGTTTGTACCGTAAAGTGATTTAGTAAGCTGTAAAGCAGTCACTTCAGGGTTTATGGCTATCTCTTGCATCAGGCGCTCCTCCTTACCCAGGCGCGTGGCATCAAGGTCAAGCAGCGAACGCTGGCGCATCCGGCGCAATGTCACAATTCGCGCCAAATTTGCAATTTCTTTCATCAAAAAAGTGCCTCAGGAGCGTTTAAAGCCATTTTTTTACCAACATACCTACTTCAAAATGCTCGTACAAAAACTGGCTCATTATCCTTGTATCAACTGTTAGCTTGCCCAACCTTTGCATCTTGGAGTAGTGCGTGCAATTTATACGGTACGATGTCACATTTCGCTTTTTTTTTCGCACTACTCCCTTAGGAGTATCGACTAGCAAGCAACCAGTAGCGCTTTCTTTTCTTCACCCATCCTTAATTAATCCATTTCGCACTTGGATTAGTCCTTGTCACAGGCAGGCTGCCTCTTTCCTTTTGAGGGCTGAGCACCTAGAGGAGATTTGTATCAACAATTCACTCTAACAATCAACCCCGTCATGTTTCAGGTTCTCACTATCGCCCTCTTTCAGGTTTTCAGCTTCGCTACCCACTCTTCTTCTACTGCAGCCGTAGGCGGCTCGGGCTGGGGTGGTGGTGACGTGGCGGCCGTAGGCGGCTCGGGCTGGGGTGGCGGCGACGTGGCAGCCGTAGGCGGCTCGGGCTGGGGTGGCGGCGACGTGGCAGCCGTAGGTGGCTCGGGCTGGGGTGGCGGCGACGTAGCGGCTGTGGGCGGCTCGGGCTGGGGCGGCGGCGACGTAGCGGCTGTAGGTGGCTCGGGCTGGGGCGGTGGTGATGTGGCGGCTGTAGGTGGTTCAGGCTGGGGCGGTGGTGACGTGGCAGCCGTAGGTGGCTCGGGCTGGGGTGGCGGCGACGTGGCTATTATTGCCTAGCGTAGGCCTCGGCTAAGCCCGACTGCCAGCAATAACAATAGCTGGTGCTTGCCTAACTTGCCGACGACATTTTTTGCTGTCGTCAGTAGATGAGATATTTTTGGCTTGGTAGCCTGCTTGCGCTATTAACTAGCGCTTGTTCGACGACTCCTGCTCCTGAAGGTTTTGCTTCGGTTCGCACGCGCTGGGCCCGTGACCCCGAGACGCTCGACCCGCTAGCCCTTCCTAACCAAAATGCCGTTGATGCCAATAATTTACTTCATTTAGCGCTTCTACAGATTGATTATCAGCGCAATGCCTACGCCCCTGCGCTAGCCCAGGCTTTGCCGCGCGCGCACTGGCTCGGCGATTCGCTGGCCCTGCTCGATTATGAGCTGCGCGCAGTAGCTGCCTGGGATTCCGGCCAGCCCGTACTGGCCACCGACGTTGATTTCACCCTCAAGCTGATGCAGTGCCCGGGGCTGCCCAACGAAAACAGCCGGGCGCAGTTTGGCTTTATTCGCCAGGTGCGCATCGACCCGGCCAATCCGCGGCGCTTTTCGCTGCTGTGCCGCAGCCAGGGGCAGGAAATTCTTACCACTTCGGGTGATTTTTCGGTGCTGCCCGAGGCTAGCCTCGACCCCGGCCATACGCTACGAAGCTTTTCGCTGGCCACGCTGCAAGACTGGCCGGCCGGCCGCCCGCCCGCGCCCGCGGTAGCCGCACTGGTGCGGCGCTACCAGCAGGCCAATGCGGCCCGCCACCCCAACAATATTCCGGGCTGCGGCGCCTACCGCTTGGCGGCCTGGGAAACCAATCGCCAGCTGCGCTTTCAGCGCAAAAAACAGTGGTGGGGCGATAAGGTGCAGCCCACGCCGTTTGTGCTGCAGGCGCACCCCCGCGAGCTGGTATATTCTATTTTGCCGGATGACGCGGCGGCGGCCCTGGCGTTGCGGCGGCACGAGCTGGATATTTATCCGCAGGTGCCGGCCCGTATTTTTCGGCAGCTGCAAGCTTCCGCTACCGCCCAGCAGGATTTTGTGTTCTACACCACCCCGTCGTATGATATCCTGTCGGTGGGGTTTAACACACAGCGGCCGGCCCTGCGCGACAAGCGCACCCGCCAGGCGCTGAGCCGCTTACTCGACCCCGCCGGGCTTATGGCCGCAACGCAGCTTGGCCAGGGCAGCCGCACGGTGGGCCTGCTAGCCCCCGGCAGCCCCTTTTACAACGACAGCCTGCCGCTGCCGACCTACGCCCCTGCCCAGGCCGGGGCTTTGCTGCGCCAGGCGGGCTGGCAGCGCGGCGCCGACGGCCAGTGGCGGCAGCCCGGCGGCGCGCCGCTGGCTCTAACCGTGCGCTACCGGGCCGAAGAAACCACTTTTGCCACTGTGGGGCTGCAGCTGCGCGCGGCCGCCGCGCAGCTAGGCATTGCCATAACGCTGCTGCCATCGGAAAACTCAGTGGTGACTACCTGCCTCGAATCGGGCGATTTTGACTTGTATATCCGCCTGGTAAAAGGCACGCCGTTTGGCGTCAACTTCGCGCCCATTCTGCATACCGATGCCATCGGCACGGGTAATTTCCCGCGCTTTGGCCGTGCCGATACCGACCGGCTGCTCACGGCCATCTCGACCGAAGGCAACCTGGGCCGGAAGCGGCGGCTGCTCCGCCGCTTTCAGGTGATGCTGCGCGACGAAATGCCGATAATGCCCCTGTTTTTTCTGCCCTATCGCCTGGCGGCCAGTCGCCGGCTGCAGCACGTAGTGGCTTCGGGCATCAAGCCGGGCTACGCGGCCATGGCGCTTTCGTGGCCCACTACGCCCCCCGCGCCGGCGGGCCGGCCCTAGCCATGATGCGCTGGCTCCTGGCCCGGCTGGGGCGGGCAGTGGCAGCCGCCTGGCTGATTGCCTCGCTGGTTTTTATCAGTAGCCGGCTTCTGGGGGGCGGCCCCGAGCAGCTAGCCCTGGGCGACTCTTCCGACCTGAGCCGCCCAGCGGCGGGCGCGCGCTCGGCCGCCACCCGGCAGGCCGCCCAGCAGGTTGTGCGCCACCGGCTGGGGCTTGATATGCCCGTTTTTTATGTCACGCGCGAGGCGGGCCCGCCGGTGCGGTGGCAATGGCACGGCGCAGCTAACCAGTACCACCGCTGGGTGATGGCCCTGCTGCATGGCAATCTGGGGTACTCTTACCGCGATGGGCAGGCCGTGGGCGCTATGCTGTGGCAGGCCGTGGCATTTAGCCTGCCGCTGGCGGGCAGTGCGGCGGTAGTGGCTGTTGGGCTGGCGCTGGGCCTGGGGCTATACCTGGCCCAGGCCCCGGGGGGCAGGCTGCGGCGGCTCCTGCTCGGCCTGCTGGCGGGCTGGCAGGTGATGCCGCTCTTTCTGCTGGCCCTCAGCCTGCTGCTGCTATTTGCCAACCCCGATTTTTTAAACATTCTGCCGGGCAGTGGCCAGCCTCCTGCAAATGCCAGCGGCCCCACCCTGGCCGGCTACTGGCTAGCCCGCTCGGTGCTGCCCCTGCTGAGCCTGGTGCTAGCCGTGCTGCCCGAGCTAACGCTGCCGCTGGTGGCCATGCTGCGCCATGAAGTGCGGGCCGGCTATGCCACTACGGCCCGCGCCAAGGGGCTTACGGCGGCGCAGGTACTGCGCCGCCACGCGCTGCCCAATGCCCTGCTGCCCCTGCTTACTACCCTTGCCGACCTGCTGCCCACCCTGGTGGCGGGCACGGTGGTGGTCGAGGTATTATTTGGCCTGCCGGGCAGCGGGCGCCTGCTCGCCGAGGCAGCCGCTGCCCACGATTACCCGGTGGTAGTAGCCGCCGTGCTACTGAGTGCGGCGGCCCGCCTGCTAGGGCTGGTGCTGACCGATATCCTCTACTTTTTGGCGGACCCGCGCCTCCGGCCCTCTGCATGAGATACTTTCGGCCTTTTTTTGGCAGGCAGCCGCTGGGGGGGCTAGCCTTGGCCTGGCTGCTGCTGGTGAGCGCGGTGGGAGTGGTGGCGCCTTGGCTTCCCCTGCCCTACTCCGCCGCCACTCCCGACCTCTTGCAGGTATCGGCCCCGCCTAGCTGGTCGCCTATCGGCCCAGCCCATTACCTCGGCACCGACCCCTTGGGGCGCGATGTGCTGGCGGGCCTGGTGGCCGGGGCCCAGCGGCTATTGCTCCTCAGCCTGCCGGCGGTGCTGCTGGCTACGGCCGCTGGCGCAGTGGCGGGTGGGGCGGCCGGCTACTGGGGCAATCAGCGCCTGCGCCTGCCGCTGGCTGCCGCCACCGGGGCCCTGGGCATTGCCTGGTGGGCGCTGGCGCTGCCGGGGCACGCCATAGCATCTATCCTATTGATAGCTACTGCTTTGCTCGCAATAGCGGCTACGTGGCCGCCCCTGGCGCCTGCCTTGCGCAACTACGCCTTTGCACTCCCGCTGGATGCGCTGGTGCTAGGGGCAACCACCTTGCTCGGGGCCGTGCCCCGGCTCGTTTTGCTGGTGGCCCTGGCAGCGGGGCCGCCGCTTACGCAGCTGCAGCTGCTGGCCCTGCTGGCGGTGCTGGCCTGGCCCGGCACGGCGCGCCTCGTGCGCGGCCAGATGCTGCAAGTGCGCGTTCAGCCTTTTATAGAGGCAGCGCGGGCCAGCGGGCTGCCCATGAGCCGCATCTGGTGGCGCCACGCCCTGCCCCATGCCTGCCGCCCGCTGCTGGCTTATACCCCCCTAAGCCTGGCCGGGCTGATTAGCCTCGAAAGCGCCCTGGCCTTTATCGGCATTGGCCAGGGGCCTGAGGTTGTGAGCTGGGGTAGCCTTCTGGCAACGGTGCGCCAAGACCCGGCAGCCTGGTGGGTAGCTGCCGCCCCCGGGCTGGCGCTGCTTTGCACCCTGCTCGCGCTGCAGAAACTGGCAAAATCTGTGGCTAAAAGCCCGGATTTTTAAGTCTTAAAGCGCACATTTCAGGCCGCAATTGTCACAAATTTAGATGCATTGAATTTTTCACAAAAAATGACGTACCTCCTATAATGCTCATTATCAAAATTCTGACTTTAAAAATAATTTTATTTCTTTCAAAAATATGCTTTTTCAAAGTATCAATTAGTCTTTTTTCCTACAAAAACGCAAAAACTTCAATGTCACAAAAACAGGTCATTTGTCCTTTTGCAGGCTCAAGTCGCCCCGTAATCTTGTAACAGAATCTACGTTCACCCCACTACGCCATATCCTTTTTATCTGCTACTGTTTTTCCTAGCTATTATGAAAAGCTCTTTCATAGCCCGGCAGCCGCTTGCATACCCCAGCCCTTTGCCAGCTGAGTATGCGGCCTCGTCGGCTGAGCGTGACTTCACCACCTTGGATGGCCGCATCGTGCCGCGTGCATTAGGCGAGATGGCCTTGCGCCAGCACACTGCCCTTCTAATCGGTGGCTTACTCATTGGCGAATGGCCCGAACAGGCCTGAATGCGCCTTGTCTGCACTCCCAAGCCCATACAAGTACCAGAAATTCATATCGATAACTCCTACTACACTCTACAAAAGCTGTTTACCCCAGCGGCTCTTATTTCCTTTATTAGTGTCCATTTATAGGTGACCAAGTATTTTAGAAGCGGAAGGCTTATAGCAAAAAAAGCCCGCTGGCCCTGCCAGCGGGCTTTTTGCATAATGGCATTACTGCCTTACCTGGGCTAGCTGACGCTGCACCAGAGCCAGGCCTTCGGTAAAGGAATGTGGCCGGTAGCCTAGCTCGCGCTCGGCCTTGGCAATACGAAAACCCGTGCGGGGCGGACGGCGGGCGGCCTGCGTAAACGTTTGGCTATCAACCTGCTTCACCAAAGTAGCATCGAGCTGAAAAGCGGCAGCTACCTGCTGGGCCATTTGGTAAGGCGTAAGCAGCTCGCGCCCGCTGAGGTGAAAGATACCCTGCGCCGACTGCCGGGCCAGCAGCCAGCAGCCTTGCGCCAGGTCTTCGGCGAGGGTAGGCGTGCGCCACTGGTCACTCACTACCTTGATGGCTTGCTGGTTACGCAGCGAATTATACACCCACAGCACGAGGTTGCTGCGGCCGCCGGCCAGGGTGGTGCCGTACACCAGCACCGTGCGGGCGATGGCCCAACGCAGGCCCACCGTGCTTTGCACCACCTGCTCGGCGGCCAGCTTGCTAGCCCCGTAGTGGCTGATGGGGTCGGGCAGGGCTTCTTCACTCAGCAAAGCTTCGGTGCCGTTGAAGATAAAATCGGTGCTGAGGTGCGTGAGGTGCACATCGAGCTGCGCGCAGGTGGCCGCCAGGTGGGCCACGGCCGTTACGTTCTGGGTCCAGCAATCGGCCTGATTCAGCTCACAGTCATCTACTTGCGTCATGGCCGCCGTGTGGATAACGTGGGTGGGCCGCTGCCGGGCCAGTACCTGCTGCACCTGCGCTAAATCGGTTACATCGAGCGGCACGAAGTGCAGAGTTGGGTAGCTGGTGGCTAGCCGATTGGCACCGCGCGCCGTAGCCACCAGCTCCACGCCGGGGGCCTGGTGCAGGAGCGCCACGAGCTTCTGCCCCAGCAGGCCATTCGAACCAGTGAGGAGAATTTTCATAGCGCCTTAGTAATTGTAGCCATACAACTGGCTGATTTTCTTTTTCTTGACTTTCTCTACGCGCATCGTCATCCGCAGGTCCGTGGTGGGGCGGTCGCGGCCATCGCGGGGCAGCGCGGCTATTTTATCAATAACCTCCTGGCCCTGAATAACCTGCCCAAATACTGTGTACTGGCCATCCAGAAAGTGCGCGCCCTGGTGGTTGCCTACCAGGTAAAACTGGCTGGCGCTGCTAGCCCGCTGCGGGTTCATGAAGTCGGCCTGGCGGGCGGCGGCCACGGCCCCGTAGTCGTGGCGGTGGCCGGCGACCAGCTCGGCCGGAATGGTCGGCTCGTTGGGCGGGCCCTGGCCATCGTTGGCGGGGTCACTGTCCTTGGAGTTGGGGTCGCCACCCTGCACCATAAAGTTGGGGATGACCCGGTGAAAAGTGGTACCGTTGTAGAAGCCGCTCGCCGCCTTTTTCAGAAAATTAGCCCGGTGCAAAGGCGTGTCGGTGAATAAGATAAGCTTTATCTCGCCTAAGCTGGTACTAATAGTCACTACCTCATCCTTCTTGCTGCTGCGGGGCATTTTGGCCGCGAAGGCCGTGAGGCTTAGCATGAGGCCTAGCACCACAGCCACCACCCGGCTCAGGCAAATATTCCAGCTCATAGTCTTCTGGCAAAGCAAGTATGACAACTCAAACAACCCTAAAAATAGCGCGGCTAGCCCAGGTAAGTCCCTATTGGTCGCCGCGGTGCTCGCGGATACTGGCCAGAATGGCGGCGCCCCCGTGCCCCAGCACGTGCTCGGCCACGGCCATGCCCAGGCCTTCGGCCTGCGCGGCCGGGGCCGTCTGGGTGAAGTCCACGTATTCTTCGCCGCTGAGGCTGATGAGGCCGCCGTGCAGGTGGATGTCGCCGGCCGGGGTGAGGCTAGCCAGCGCGAACGACGGGATGCTGCAGCCGCCCTCCATGGTGCGCAAAAAAGCGCGCTCGGCCAGCAGGCAGCGGTGCGTATCGGCGTGGTCGAGGGCGTATCTTATCTTCTCTTTCAACGCTTTATCCAGGAAGCGCGAGCTTTCGACCGCGATGCTGCCCTGGCCTACGGGCGGCACAAAGCGGTCGGCGGGCAGTTGGTGCCGGATGAGGTGGTCGTAGCCCATGCGGTGCACGCCCGCGTAGGCCAGCACCAGGGCATCGTACTGGCCTTCTTCGAGCTTGCGCACGCGGGTTTGGAGGTTGCCACGCGCCTCGGCCGTGTTGGCCAGGGGGTAAAAGCGCCGCAGCAAGGCCTTGCGCCGGGTACTGCTGGTACCCAGCAAAATTCCGGACCGACTGATGTCAAAATCTTCCTGAAAGCTGATAACTACATCATTAACCCGCTCGCGCTCCAGAAAAGCCAGCAACTCCAGGTCGGGCGGAATGGTACTTTGCACATCCTTGGCCGAATGAATGGCCAGGTGTGTTTCACCCCGGCGCAGGCTTTCTTCCAGCTCTTCGGTAAACACACCCTTGGCCCCGATTTTGGCCAGCGAGCGGTCGAGCACCTGGTCGCCCACGGTTTGCATGGGCACGATTTCGGTGGCTAGCCCGGCCTGGTTGAGCAGGCTGGCTACGTGCTCGGTTTGCCACAGCGCAAGGCGTGAGGCACGGGTGGCGAGGCGGATAACAGGTTCAGACATAAGTAAGTAGAAGCTCGGCGCTTAATCTTTCGGCAACAGCAGCGGGTGAAAGCGCACGCCATTCAAACGATTGAATTCGAGGGAGGGTGCCGGAATTTTAAAGAATTGCCCGGCGCTCACCAGCGGCTGCGCGGTAGTGCCGTTGAGGCCCGGCAGGCGGGCTAGCGTGATATCGGGCGAGAGGTAAAACTGGCGGTAGCGGGTGAATTTCACCTCTTTGCCTTCGGCGTCGAAGTAGGGCGGGTTGGCGTGGCCGCCGGTCATGCCGCTGCCGCTGTAGCCCAAGTCGAGGTTGAGCCAGCGCGGAAACGACGGCCCCACCGGCAGCACCGAGGCCAGGTTGAGCGACAGCCAGTACTGCTGCCCATTGTAATCCTTCAACATTTGGTTGCCAACGGTTTTGCCCAACAGATTGGGGCGATACTGTGGGTATATGCTCTGGCGCCAGCCGTAGCGCAGGCCCATTTTCTGCTCCCCAAACCCGTACTGCTGCCCCACAAACAAGCCAATGCCGGTGAAGTTGGCTGCCATGTCGCCCTTCGAGAAGCCCCAGCCTTCGGAGCGGCCATCGAACAGCTCGATGGTGGTCTGGTAAAGCAGCGCAATGAGCCCGCCTGTGAGCACCGAGGCGCGCTCGTTAACCCCGCTCCAGCGAAACAGCTCGTACTCGCCCCGGCTGATGGCGTAGGCCGTGGTGGCGTGGCCCACCTTGTCCATTTGCAGCCACTCGCCGTTGTCGTTGAAGGTGTGAAACGGCACGCGCTTGGTGTACCACGTTTTTCCTAAGAAGTAGGAAGTCAGCGCGTAAACGGCCGCCGTGCCCACCACCACGCCAATAAACCGGCCCTGGTTGATGCCGGTGTTCTGGGCCGGGTCGGGGGCCGATATGCCCACCTGCGCCGCTGCCGGCTGGCTGGCCGCCAGGCTGAGGGCTAGCAAAAACGAATACAGGCAGTGGCGCATCGGGCAAAGGTAGAAGCAGCGCGAAGCTTCTGCTTCGTGCTACTAGGCTTGGCGCAGCTGCTGGCCCATGCGCAGCGAGGTATCGACGAAAACCATGCGCGGGTTGGCGTTGCGCTCGATGTGGTAGTGGGCCGTGTTCAGCTCCTCGGTAAGCTGGTCGGCGTTGCGGGCGGTTACGAACTTGCTGAAACCCTGCACAAACTGCTGCTCGCCGCTGGGCAGGTGCGGCACCATCTGCGGGTCGATGCCGAAGAGCAGCACCTTGCGCAGCAGGCCTAGCGAAAAGCTGAGCTGCTCCTTCTGGTTTTCGCGGCCCATCTTCTGAAACTCATCGGCTAGGGCCAACACATCACTCATTTTCAAGGTAAAGCACTTACGCATCCACTTGATGAAAAACTCGGCGTAGTCGTGGTCGGCGCTCTGCTCGCGGCTGGCGATGGCGGCGCCCAGGTTGCCCTCGGCCAGCTGCGCCACCTGGCGGGCTTTCACTTCGGGCACGTGGTAGTGCGTGCGCAGGTAGGTGGCAATGTCATCTTCCGAAAACGGCCGCACGGCCACCGGCTGCACCCGGCTCAAGATGGTGGGCAGCAGCCGCTCGGGCTCATTGCTCACGAGCAAAAACACCGTGGTGGGCGGCGGCTCCTCCAGCAGCTTGAGCACGGCGTTGGCCGCAGCCGGGTGCATCAGCTCGGGTAGCCAGATGATAACGAGCTTAAACCGCGCCTCGAACGCCTTGAGGCTGACGAGCTTGAGCAACTGCCCGGCTTCTTCCTTCGAGATGCTGCCCTGCTTGTTTTCGGCCCCAATGTGCTGCATCCAGTCGTTGAAGCCCTGGTAGGGGCTTTCGGCCAGGAAGGTGCGCCACTCGGCCATAAACCGGCCGCTGGTGGCATCCTTGGGCACCGCCTTGGTGGTGGTAGTGGGCAGGATAAAGTTGAGGTCGGGGTGCGCCAGCTTACTGATTTTCAGGCAGGCGGGGCAGTGGCCGCAGCTATCGGGTGCGTCGTCGGCGCGGCCCTCGCAGTTGAGGTATTGGGCGTAGGCCAGGGCTAGCGGCAGCGCCGCCGAGCCTTCGGCCCCGCGAAACAGCTGGGCGTGCGCTACGTGCCCGCGCTGCACCGACTGGCGCAGTACTTCTTTGAGGGCAGCTTGGTTGGGGATATCGGCGAAGGTCATACTACTTTGGTCTTCTCCCAAACCCTATCTTCCTCCGTCTGCTTGAAAACCTCCGCAATAACGCCTTGCTCCACCGCATCATAGGCTAGCCCGCGCCGGCTCATCACGCGCTCGGCCACCTCAGCAAACTTGTTGAGTTTGAAGGTCTCAAAGCCCGCGGCGCCGCCCCAGCTGAAGCTCGGGATGAAGGTGCGCGGGAAGCCCGCGCCGAAGATATTAGCCCCCACGCCCACCACCGTGCCGGTGTTGAACATGGTGTTGATGCCCGCCTTGGCGTGGTCGCCCATGAGCAGGCCGCAGAAAGTCTGGCCGGTATCCACAAAGCGCTTGGCGGCGTGGCTCCACACTTTTACCGGGGCGTAGTTGTTCTTGAGGTTGCTGGTGTTGGTGTCGGCGCCCAGGTTGCACCACTCGCCGATAACCGAGTTGCCGAGGTAGCCGTCGTGGCCTTTGTTGCTGTAGCCCAGCAAAATGCTATTGCCCACCTCGCCGCCTACTTTCGAAAACGGACCAATGGTGTTGTCGCCGCGCAGCTTGGCGCCGGCGTTCACGTGGCTGCCCTCGCACAGGGCTAGCGGCCCTTTGATGATGGCGCCCTCGTGCACCTGCGAGTTTTTGCCCAGGTAAATGGGGCCGTCTTCGGCATTGAGAATGGCGGCGCGGATTTTTACCCCTTCTTCAATAAAGATATTTTCGGCGCCGTACACAATGGTATGCGCATCGCCTACCGGCTGCGAGGTGCGCCCGGCCGTGAGCAGCGCAAAATCCTGGCGAATCTCCGCGCCATTGCGCAGAAACAGGTGCCAGGGCCGCTCAATTACCGACACATCCTCGGGCGACTGGCGCACTTCCAGGCCGTCCTGAATCAGCTCGGCTACCTTGGAGGCGTCGGCGAGGTGGGCGGCTACCAGCGTTTCGCCGCAGTAGAGGCCCTGGCCGGGCCGCAGGGCCAGCACCTGGCGGGCCAGCAGGTCGTCGGGGCACACGGCGCCGTTCACGACCAGGGCCGCACCAGCCACGTTACCGGCCGGAAACTTGGCCTGCAAATAAGGCTGCGTGAGGTAGCCCACCGACGCAGGGGCTAGCCGGCGCTCCCACTTCTCGGCAATAGTGAGGATGCCGCAGCGCAGCGCCGCCACCGGCCGCGTGAAGGTGAGCGGCAGCAGGTGCGGCCGAATGGCCGGGTCGTCGAACAGCAGAAGGTGCATGGCAGGAAACAGTTGGCTACGGCTGGCTGGTAATTAGCCGGCGGGTAGCGGGAAAACAAAATTACGGTAGCCAGCCGGGTGGCCGCACAAAAAAAGCTCCTTCCGAGGTAATCGGAAGGAGCTTTCACAAGCTAGCGGCAAGCCGCCAGAAGCTATTCTTTGCCCGCGCTGCTCTGCACCTTGTTGGCGTAGCGGCTGCGGAATTTCTCCACGCGGCCGGCGGTGTCGATGAACATGTTTTTACCCGTGTAGAAGGGGTGCGAAGCAGAGCTTACTTCGATTTTAATCACCGGGTAGGTGTTGCCGTCTTCCCACTGAATCGTCTCGGCCGAGGTCATCGTGGAGCGGGTAATAAATTTGAAGTCCGACGAGGTGTCTTGGAAAACTACCTGGCGGTACTCGGGGTGCGTGTCCTTTTTCATATCGGGAGGGCCTATTTACCTGTTAAACCCTGCCGGTTTTGCGGAAGGGACTGCAAAAGTACGCATTAGCTACGACAAAGTCAACCCGCTGCACCAAGATATCGGCTCGCTACCTGGCTGTTTACGCTTGGCAGGCAGTAGCTTGGGAGCGGCTTAGTCCAGGCGAAAAGCGCGCTCGCCGTTATTTCGCCAAAAATTCAGGGCTAGCGCCTTGCCACTTCCTCCCCCACTGCCATGCGCCTGTGCTTCGCCTCCAACAATGCCCACAAGCTCGATGAAATCAGGCCCCTGCTGCCGGCCGCGGTGCAGCTGCTGAGCCTAGCCGACATTGGCTGCCACGAAGAACTGCCCGAAACCCAGCCCACGCTGGAGGGCAACGCCCGCCAAAAAGCGCAATATGTGTGGGACCACTACGGCGTGGCCTGCTTTGCCGACGACACCGGGCTGGAAGTAGACGCCTTGGGTGGCGAGCCCGGCGTGTACTCGGCCCGCTACGCCGGCCCCCAGCGCGAGGCCGCCGACAACGTGGCCAAGCTGCTGCACGAGCTAGCCACCCAGCCCCACCGCCAGGCGCGCTTTCGCACGGTTATCTCGCTGGTGCGCAGCGCCCAGGAGGCGCACGAGTTCAGCGGCGAGGTGCAGGGCGTCATTGCGGCCGCGCCCATTGGCCGCGGCGGCTTTGGCTACGACCCGGTGTTTGTGCCCAGCGAGGGCGACGGCCGCACGTTTGCCGAGATGACGCTCATCGAAAAAAATATGCTTAGCCACCGGGCGCGGGCCGTGGCGGGGCTAGTGGCGTTTTTGGTGGCTGAACTGGGCGTGGAAGGCTGAGAAAGGGCGGCCAGGGCACCTGCTCAGTGTGCCCTCCCAATCCTTCATTAGGCCCAGCGCCTACCTTTGCCCCCCGTTATGCAGCATCCCTACCTCGTTGGTATCACGGGCGGCAGCGCATCGGGCAAAACCACGTTTTTGCGCCGCTTGCTGGCCGCTTTTCCCGAACGCGACATCTGTTTGATTTCGCAGGACAACTACTACCACCCCCGCGACCAGCAGTTTCGCGATGAGCAGGGCGTCGAAAATTTCGACCTGCCCTCCAGTATCGACTCAGCCGCCTACGCTGCCGATGTGCGCCTGCTGCGCAGCGGCCAGGAGGTGCGCCGCACCGAATACACCTTCAATAACCCCAACGTGGTGCCCGCCGAGCTGGTGTTTCGGCCCGCGCCCATTGTGGTGGTGGAGGGCATTTTCGTGTTCTACTTCGAGGAAATTGCTAAGCTGCTCGACCTCAAGGTGTATATCGATGCCCAGGAGCACGTGAAGCTGCACCGCCGCATAGTGCGCGACCGCGACGAGCGCGGCTACGACCTGCAGGATGTCCTCTACCGCTATACCAACCACGTGGCGCCAACCTACGAAAAATATATTCAACCCTTTAAGGCTGACGCGGATATCATCATTCCGAACAACCGGCATTTTGAAAACGGGCTAGCCGTACTCATCGGTTATTTGCGTAGCAAGGTGGCGGAGAGCGCCTAGCCAGAGCCGCCTCGCTTAGCATAACTGCTTATGTATAGCAAAGCCGAAGCCTCGCAGCTGCGCCAGGCGTTCTGGACTGCCTTTGGCCAGTACATGGCCCCGGTGCGCTCGTTTGACGGCTGGCCCGTGAGCTGGGTCAATTACAAAACGGGCGTGAAGGGCGTCCAATTCAAATTGCACGCTGATAACCGCCGCGCCAGCATCGCCATCGAGCTTACGCAGCCCGATGCGGGCGTGCGCGAGCTGTTTTTCGAGCAGTTTCTGACCCTCAAAACGCTGCTGCACGAAACTCTGAGCGAAGAGTGGACCTGGGAAGCCGATGCCCTGAACGAGCACGGCCAGCCACTGAGCCGCATTTATAAGGAGCTAGCCCCCGCCAACCTCTTCAACCGCGACGACTGGCCGGCGCTTATTTCCTTTTTCAAGCCACGCCTCATTGCCTTGGATGAGTTTTGGAGCGGCGCGCAGTACGCGTTTGATGAGCTGCGCGAGTGGTAGCAGCTAGGCCTTGCTTGGGGCTAACTGTTAGTCTGGGTTATATTTGTAGCTCTGCCCGAGGTATGCGCTATTCCCTTTCCCAGTTCAAACAGTTACTACGCGTGGCCTTGGTGGCCCTGCCGGTACTGCTATTGCTGGGCCTGAATGGCCGGACAGTGAGCTTGTTGCGCCCGGCTAGCCCGGCCCGCCCGCAGGTGAGCGCAACCCCGCGCGCCACCGTTATCAAGCAAAAAGTATTGCTGGAAGCGGCCTCGCCGCTGGGTAGCTACGTGGCCCCGGCCTTTGCGCTAGGGTGGCTACCGGCTACGTGGCGCGCCGCTTGGGCGCCGCACCTGGTGCGCCGCGCCCTGGTAGCGGCACAAGCAAATGGGTCGAGCGCCTTCGTGGCGCAGCTGTGCCGCCAGCGGCTGCTGGGCGCGGCATTGTCGCCGCAGGCACCCTAGTGGTAGCTAAGAGCGAGGAGTTAGAAGCGGTGAGTTGGGTTCGGCCCTCGCTGCACATTAACTTATAGCTCACCTCAGTAACTCTTAACTTTTACTTCATAACTCATACTACTACGCAATGCGTTACAAAGGATTTATTATTACCCTCACTGTGGTGGTGGCCATTATCTGTGGCTACCACTTGTTCCTGACGTATGTCTCGAACGGGGTGCAGGACAAGGCGGTGGCCTACGCCACCCACAATGGCCAGGTGAATGAGCTGCAGCGCCAGCACTACCTCGACTCGGTGTGGCGGGCGCCCGTGCTGGGCTCGCTTACGTACCGCGATGTGCGCGAAAGCCAGCTAGGCCTCGGCCTCGACCTGAAGGGCGGCATGCACGTGACGCTGGAAGTATCGCCGGTGGAGATTGTGCGGGCCATGTCGGGCAACTCGAAGGACCCGGCCTTCAACAAGGCTATCGAGCTGGCCCAAGAGCGCCAGAAAACCAACTCGGGCACGGCCTTCACCACGCTGTTTTACCAGGCCTATAAGGAAACGGCGCCCGGCGTGCCGCTGAGCCGCATCTTCGCCAACTCGGTTAACAAAGACCGCAAAATTGACCTCAACAGCACCGACGCCCGCGTGCTAGCTGCCATTGACAAAGAAGAGGAAGACGCCATCGGCCGCTCGTTTGACATTCTGCGCAAGCGCGTGGATAAGTTTGGCGTAAATCAGCCCAACATTCAGCGCGTGAAGGGTACCGGCCGCATTCAGGTAGAGCTGCCCGGCGTGGATAACCCCGACCGCGTGCGCAAGCTGCTGCAAGGCCAGGCCAAGCTCGAATTTTACGAAGTGTGGGCTCAGAACGAGGTAGTTCCCTACCTCGGTCAGCTCGACCAAATCCTGACTGCCAAGCAGAAAGCGACCGGCCCGGCCGCTGCCGTAGCCAAGGCCGATTCGACCATTGCTGCCGCTGGTGGCGCCAAAGGCGACACGACTTCGCTAGCCGCCCAGCTGGCTAAGAAGGCCCCGGCCGCCAAAGCTAAAACCGACTCGGCGGCTACTGCCAACCCAAAAGGCGGCGTGCTGGCCAGCCTGCTCACCATGCCCGGCGCGCTGGGCGTGAACCTGCGCGATACTGCCCGCATGAATACGCTACTACGCACCGACGAAGCCCGCAGCGTGCTGCCCAACAATATGGCCCTGCTCTACACCAACAAGCCGGTAGAGTTTAACGGCCAGCAGTTTCTGCGCCTGGTGGCGGTGAAGAAAGACCGCACCGGCACCATTGCCGCGCCCATCAGCGGCGAGGTAGTGAGCGACGCCCGCCAGGACTACGACCAGACCGGCCGCCCCGAGGTGAGCATGAGCATGAACCCCACCGGCGCCCGCAAGTGGGGCAAGATGACCGGCGCCAATATCGGCAAGCAAGTGGCCGTGGTGCTCGACGACGTGGTGTATTCGGACCCCGTGGTGCAGAGCGAAATCACGGGTGGCAACACCAGTATTTCGGGCAACTTCACCATCGACGAAGCCCAAGACCTGGCCCAGGTGCTGAAAGCCGGTAAACTCCCCGCTCCTACCCGCATCGTGGAAGAAGCCGTAGTAGGCCCCTCGCTCGGCAAGGAAGCCATCAACCAAGGTTTGTACTCGTCGCTGGCCGGCCTGGTTATCATCATGGTGTTCATGGCCTTGTACTACGGCCGCGCCGGCCTCGTAGCCGATGCGGCCCTGCTCTTCAACATGTTCCTGATTCTGGGCGTGCTAGCCCCGTTTGGCACCGCCCTCACGCTGCCCGGCATCGCCGGCCTGATTCTGGTAATCGCCTCATCGGTTGATGCCAACGTGCTGATTTTCGAGCGTATCCGCGAAGAGCTGGACCACGGCCACTCGCTGCACGATGCCGTGAACGCCGGCTACTCGCGCGCCTTCTCGGCCATCTTCGACTCGAACGTGACCACGATGCTCATCGCCATCATCCTGGGCTTCTTTGGCACGGGCCCGGTGCAGAGCTTCGCCGTAACGCTCGGCATCGGCGTGCTCACCTCGTTCCTGTCGGCCGTGTACGTGTCGCGCCTCATCATCGAGGCGCTGATTAAGGGCAAGACGACGAGCGCCATGACGTTCTCGACTTCCATCTCGCGCAACCTGTTCAAGAACGTGAATTTCGACATCGTGGGCAAGCGCAAAATCGCCTACGCCTTCTCGACCATCGTTATCGTCACGGGCTTCGTGCTGATGTACCTGCAGGGCGGCCCCAACCTGGGCGTCGACTTCAAGGGCGGCCGCTCCTACGTAGTTGACTTCAACAAGCAGATGGTGCCTTCCGATGTGCGTACCACCCTGGAGCCCACCTTCAAAGGCACGGGCCTCGAAGTAAAGCAGTACGGCAGCCCCGACCGCCTGCGCATCACCACCAGCTACCTGGCTGAGGATGAGAGCCAGACCGCCGACAAAACCGTAGCCGACGCCCTCAACCAGGGCCTGAGCAAGTACAAGGCCGACGCGCCGGTTATTCAGTCGACTTCTAAAGTAGGCGCTACCATCGCTGACGACATCAAGCGCACCTCCTTCCTGTCGCTAGCCCTCACGCTGCTCGGCATCTTCGTCTACGTGCTCTTCCGCTTCGAGAAGTGGCAGTACTCGATGGCCGCCGTTATCGCGCTATTCCACGATGCGCTGCTCGTTATCGCCTCCTACCCCATCGCCGCCGCCTTCGGCCTGAAGTATGAGATGGACCAGATTTTCGTGGCCGCCGTGCTCTCCATCATCGGCTTCTCGATGAACGACACCGTGGTTATCTACGACCGGGTGCGCGAGTACCTGCGCGAAAACCCCAAGCTGACCTTCGCCCAGGTGGTAAACCCAGCCCTGAACTCGACGTTCTCGCGCACCATGATTACGTTCACCACCGTGTTCCTGGTAGTGCTCGTGCTCTACATCTTCGGCGGCGAAACGCTGCGCTCGTTCTCGTTTGCCATGATTATCGGCATCATCTTCGGCACGTACTCATCGCTGTTCATTGCCACGCCCATCATCCTTGACACCTACGGGAAGAAGGAGGAGCGCGAGCGCAAAGCGGCTGGCGAAGACGTAACCGGCCTGCCCGGCGACTCTCCTAAGCTGAGCACGGCCACGGTGTAATACCCCGCCTCATCAGCGGTGCTTTTAGAAAGCCCGGCCCTGGCGGCCGGGCTTTTTTTATGCGCCACCGGCACCCGCCACGCAGGGCCTGGCCTGGCGGCAACTGCCTCATAGCGGGCAGCCAAGCATTCAGCCAGCAAAATGGCCCGGTCAACGAAAATCACTAATTTTCATCCGCGCTCAATCCTAGCTTTGACTGCTAACGTAGGTTGGCCCTGCCCCAAAGCCGCGAGCAGCTGCCAGGCGGGCAGCCGTGGGGCCAGCCCGCTCATCGGATACCAGCTTACAATATCATTTTTACCATATTAAGCATGATTATAATCCGCCCATTATTAACGGTCAACTCCTTGATTTACTAGCGTTTTTCGTCGTAATTTTCCAGCAAAAATCCTCCGCTTATTATCAACTCTCTACGTTCTGTGAAAGTATCTACACTGCTACCCAACCGCTGGGGGCTAGGGGTCATTTTGTCGGGCTTGGCGCTATTGGGCGCCTGCTCTTATACGCACGAAACCATTCCGGAGCCGGCCTGCCCTTCGCTACCCGCCGCGATTTCGTACAAAACGCACGTGCTGCCCATTCTGCAGGACGACTGCTACCGCTGCCACGACTCGCAGCACTACCAAACGCTGGCGCTGGGGGTCTTCAACATGGAGAACTTCAACGAGGTAAAGTACTGGTCGACACCCGCCAACGGGCAGAACGGCCAGAGCTGGATGATGGGCAACATGCTGAGCCAGCCGGGCTTCAAGCCCATGCCCTACGACGGCGTGCACGGCCCCAGCGCCTGCGAAATCGCCCTTATCAAAGCCTGGATTGATGCGGGCGCGCTCAACAACTAATGCGTGCGTACTGGCACGCCCTGGCTTCTACCTCCCGGTCCGCTTGGCTTATGCATAAACTACTACTACGCGTGGGGCGGGTGAGTGTGCTGGTGGCCATGCTACTGGGGTTGGGTACCCCTAGCCGGGCCTGGGCACAGGGAAAATACATGACCCGGGCCGGCCACATTTCCTTTTTCTCGGCCTCCATTATGGAGGATATTGAGGCCCGCAACGACAAGGTGGCGGCCGTATTTGACCTGGCCACGGGCCAGATTGCCTTTTCGGTGCCCATCCACGAGTTTCAGTTCAAGCGCACCCTTATGCAGGAGCACTTCAACGAGAACTACATGGAGTCGGACAAATTTCCGAAGGCCACTTTCACCGGCCAGGTGCTTAATGCGGCGCAAGTGTTGAAACAGCTGCCCACTGCCACCCAAACGGTGGAGGCCGAGGGCAACCTCACGATTCACGGCGTTACGCACAAAGCCATCGTGACGGGCACTTTGCAGCTGCGCGATGGCCAGCTGGTGGTATTTGCCTACTTCAACGTGGCCCCGGCCGATTTCTCCATCGACATTCCGCTGCTCGTGCGCGAGCACATTGCCAAGTCGGTGAGCGTGCGCATCAACCTCACCTGCGATGCCGTGGCGCCCGCGCTGGTATCGCAGCCCTAACGCGTTTATCTCTGCTTCTGATTATTTCATATGAAAAAACTACTTACTTTTTTTGGCCGCACCACGCTGCTAGGGCTGTTTATGGCGGCCGGCGCGGCGCCGCTGGCCCAGGCCCAAACCGACCTGCTGGGCCAGCTGGAGCAGGAAACCAAGAAGGACGCGCCGGCCACGCAGGTGGTCGATGCTACGTTTAAAGCTACCCGCCTCATCAATGGCCACACCGTGCAAACGCCCGGCGAGGGCACCATGGTGTTTCTGATTTCGCACCGCTTTGGGCCGCTCAATAGTGGCGCGTACAATTTCTTCGGCCTCGACGCGGCCACCCTGCGGCTAGGCTTCGAATATGCGCTCACCGACCGCTTTGAGGTTGGCGTGGGCCGCTCGTCGCAGGGCAAAACGTTTGATGGCTTTTTGAAATACAAGGCCATTCAGCAAACGACCGGCGCGCACGAGGTGCCGGTGTCGGTGACGCTCTTTACGTCGGCGGCCGTGATGACCGAGCGCATGAACAATGGCATCGACTACACGCTGGGCAAGCGCACGGGCTACACCTACCAGGCGCTCATTGCCCGCAAGTTCAGCTCTAACCTCTCGCTGCAGCTTATGCCCACGCTCGTGCACCGTAACCTAGTCATTAACGAAGGCGAGAAAAACGACGTGTACGCCATCGGGGCCGGCGGGCGCTACAAGCTTACTAAGCGCTTCTCGCTCAATGCCGAGTACTATTATTTGCTGCCCTCCTACACCGCCGACCATTACCGCAACTCGGTGGCGCTCGGGGTGGATATCGAAACCGGCGGGCACATCTTCCAGATGCACGTAACCAACTCGACGGGCATGATTGAGCAGCAGTTCATCACCCAGACTTCGGGCAATTTCTTCGATGGCTACCTCTGCTTCGGCTTCAATGTGAGCCGCAACTTTACCGTGAAGCAGCGGGCGCGCAAAATCTAGCGGCTAGGGCCTGGTCCACAAAAAAGCGGCCGGCTACCTTGGGGTAGCCGGCCGCTTTTTTGTGGGGGTTATTATTTTTCCAGGCCTTCAACAGCGGGAGGCGAAGTGGTGCGTTTTATCCACCAAAGTAGGCTGCCCATCAGGAAAGCGGCCCCCAAAAACGTATATAGAAACTTGCTGCTGGTCAGGTAGTGGTACTGGGCCGCCTCGCTCATGGCAGCACTGTTGTGCATCAGGCTGAAGAATGAAAGCAGATTATTAAGCCCGTGCAGCACAATGCACAGCACCAGCGACTGCGTGCGGTAATAAATCCAGCCTAGCGTCAACCCAAAACATAGGGCGAATAAGCTCTGCGCCGGGTTGAAGTGAATGATGCCGAACAGCAAAGCTGATTGCCCGATAGCCAAGGCTGGCGAATAATTGCGCAGCAGCCCCCGGAGTAAGATGCCCCGGAATAGAATTTCTTCCAGCACCGGCGCAAGCAAACAGCCAAACCCCAGGCTCAGCAGCGGGTAGTGCGCCATACTTTGAAAGGTTTTAGCGGTCCAGCTAGGCAGCGGCAGCAAATGCAAGGCAGCTAGTACCACTGCCTGGGCCGGCACCAGCACCAGCAGCAGGGCATATAGCTGCCAGCGCGCCCCGCGCGCGTTCCAGCGCAGGCTGGGCAAGCGCACCAAATTCGTACGCCGCCGCAGCCACCCCAGCAGCACCAATTGCACCACCACGCTCAGCAACGCGCCAACGCTGAGCTTATACAAGGGTAATTGCAGCGGCAGCAGCCAGGCAGCTAGCCCATACAAGGGCACGCCTACTACTAAGGAAATAACCAGAAACCACCCGAGAACGCCCCAGCTTTCGCGCAGCGTCGGAAAGGCCACCGGCAGGGCGTCAACAGGCTCAGGTTCCATACGAATTCTTAAAGAAACAAACATAAAGAAAGCGTCCCGAAAAGCCAACCTGGGCGGGTTGGCTTTTCGGGGCGCTTATCGGCAGGTGGGCGGTCAGCTACACTGTTACGCCTTCGGCTACTACTTCTTTCACCTCTGGCACCATGCGCTTGAGCAGGTTCTCGATGCCTGACTTGAGCGTGACGGTGGCCGAGGGGCAGCCCGAGCACGAGCCCTGCAGGTTCACAGTCACAATGCCGTCGTGGAAGCTTTTGAAGGTGATATTGCCCCCGTCCTGCTCCACGGCAGGGCGCACGTAGTTATCGAGCAGGTCAATGATTTTCTGGCTCGTGAAGCCGTCCTGCTGGGTGGGGTCGCCGGCGCTGGCGGCCTGGGCGGCGCGCTGCTCGGCGGCGGGGTCTACCAAAAACAGCTCGCCACCGGCCTCCACGTAGCCTTTTATGAACTGGCGCAGCTCGGGGATAATGCTGGTCCAGCCCAGTTCGGGCTGGGTTTTGGTCACGGTCACGAAGTTTTGGGCGATGAACACGCGGCCTACATAGTCGAAGCCAAACAGTTCCTGAGCTAGGGGCGAGTTGGCAGCGGCTTCCACATTAGGGTAATCCACGCTCACGCCATCGGGCAGCAGGGTGGAGTTGAGCACGAATTTCATGCTCTCAGGATTGGGTGACGCCTCGGCGTAGATGGAAACGGCAGACATATCGTTGATTTTTAAGAGTTTCGGTTACCTACCAGCCGACTAAGTTAGTCCGGATTCTGGATTCATTCTAAACAAAGGTGCTAACAAGGAATTTCCCATAAGGTTCTACAACTTGTTGGCCCTCGCGCGCAGCAGTAGGTCGGCCAGCACGAGCTGGGTCATGGCCTCCACAATGGGCACGGCGCGGGGCAGCACGCAGGCATCGTGGCGGCCGCGACCGGCCAGGGTCACGGCCTCGCCAGCCTGGTTGATGGTTTGCTGGGGCTGGAGCAGCGTAGCCACGGGCTTGAAGGCAACGCGAAAAAATACGTCCTGGCCATTGCTGATGCCGCCCTGGCTGCCGCCGCTGTGGTTGGTGCGGGTGCGCACGCGGCCCACCTCATCGGTGTAAAACTCGTCGTTGTGCTGCGAGCCGGGCAGCTTGGTGCCCTCGAAGCCCGAGCCAAACTCGAAGCCCTTCACGGCATTGATACTCAGCAGCGCGTGCCCGAGCACGGCGGGCAGCTTGTCGAAAACCGGCTCGCCGAGGCCCGGCGGCAGGCCGGTAGCCACGCCCGTAACGACGCCGCCTACGGTATCGTGGGCCGCCTGTGCCTGGCGAATACGGGTTTCCATGCGCGCGGCGGCTTCGGCGTCGGGGCAGCGCACGGGGTTGCTATCAATGAGACTTAGGTCCAGCTCCTCGTAGGCTTTGCCCACTTCTACCTCGCCCACGGCCGATACGTAGGCCTTGACCTCAACACCAAAGTGGGCCAGCAGCTCGGCCGCCACGGCGCCGGCGGCCACGCGGGCCGCCGTTTCACGGGCCGAGCTGCGGCCGCCACCGCGGTGGTCGCGGCGGCCATACTTGGCATCGTAGGTGTAATCGGCGTGGCTAGGGCGGTAGGCGCCGGCAATGTGCGAGTAGTCATCGGAGCGCTGGTCGGCATTCGGAATAAACAGGCTGATGGGCGTGCCCGTCGTCAGCCCCTCAAACGTGCCCGATTGCACCTGCACGCGGTCGGCCTCCTGGCGCGGGGTGGTGAGGGCCGACTGGCCCGGCCGGCGCCTATCGAGGGCGCGCTGAATGGTGGCCGGGTCGAGGGCTAGCCCCGCCGGGCAGCCATCAATGATAACCCCAATACCCACCCCGTGCGACTCGCCGAAAGTGGTAATACGAAAAAGTGTTCCGAAGCTATTTGACATGAATAAGAGGCTCTTAGCCAGCAGTTGCCAGCAGCTGTTTCTCAACAAAGCTACCAGCCGACAGCTCGCAGCGAAGCGCTAAAAAGGTAAAGTTACCGCGCCCGCCACCACCCCACGGCCGCTAGCCCCAGCAGCGCAACGACCAGCCACGCGGCGTAGCGGCCCACTTGGTGGTACACATCCAGGGGCTGCAGCTGAGCTTCGGCGCGGGCCAGGGCCGGGCCATAGAAGGGGTCATCGTCGGGGCTGGCCGAGGTAGTGGCTCGCGCAGGGCCACTCACCGTCACGCGCAGCTCGGGCCGCAGGGTATCGTAGCGGGCCGTAACGGGGTTGAAAAAAGGCAGCTGCACGAGGCTGTCAAACGCCAGCACGCCGGGCCGCTGGGTTACCAGCCGGTACCGAAAGCTTTTGCGGAAGTGGCCGTCGGGCAGCGCTTCCTCGCGCGTGGTGGGGCCATACACGGCTAGCCCGGCGCGGGGCCGCAGGGCCGGCGCCGTGAGGGCCGCCGCATTGCCGCTGCCCTCCACCCCAAACGTATAGGTAAAGGCCTCGCCCGTGCGAAAGCGCGTGCCGCTGATGCCTTCGCGCAGCACGTACTCGCCCACCACGGCGGCACCGGGCGGCGGCAGGGGCCGCACGGCCACGCGCAGCGCCGGCGCCGAGTACGTTTTATAAAAGGCCAGGCGCTCGGTATCGCCGGGCTGCGGTTTTTTCAGGAGCTTGAACTTGGTAAGTGTCAGCTGCAGGGCCGGAAATTGCAGCGCTTCCTTGTTAAGTGGGTAGTAGGTGCGCCCCGCCAGGTGGAAGCGCAGCAGCACCTGCCCGCCGGCCCGGCGCACGGTATCGGGTAGGGGCGACGGGTCGGGGGCGGCCACTTCCCAGGTGGTGGGCTGGCGCAGCTGGCGCAGCAGCTCGGTGAGCTGGGTATTGAAATCGTAAAAGTTGAGTAGTGCCTGGTCGGCGGGCTTCAGGTAGAAATACAGGTTTACGCGCACGCCCTGGCCCACGTACACGCGCTCGCGGTCGGCCTCAAGGGCTAGCTGGCCCGCATCGGGCGGCTCGTAGAAATACTGCGGCTTGGGCTTGCCCAGCAGCTGGTCGAGCGAGCCCACGCCCGTGCCAGGCGGGGCCGCGCTGGCATCGGGCGGCGGGCTGGCGGCGCCCACCCGCACCCGGCCCCCGGCGCTGCGCAGTACCTGCCCATTCACGGTAAGCGTGAAGGCGGGCACCACGTACTCGCCCTCCGTATACGGAAAATAGCGCTGGCTCACCGTAAGCTCGGTGCTGCGCTGGCCGCCGGGCAGCAACCGCGTGGTGGTAGTGGTAGTGAGGCCGGCCGCCTTGCGAAAACCCTCAATTTCGGGGAAGGCCGAGTGGCTGGCCAGGGCCGCCCCCTGCAGCCGAAACGCCAGTATGAAGGGCCCCGCCAGGGGTACGCTCGCGGCGGGCGCCACCAGGCTCACCTGCCCGGTGGCGGCCGGTGGGGCAGCGGGCTGCGCGTGCAAGCCGCCAGCCAGCAGCAGCCAGCCAGCCAGCCAGCAGCCCAGCCACCACGCACGCACCTGAAAACGCCGAGCCATCACTTTTTTTGTATTGCTAAAATCCAGCCTGCGCACGAAGTTCGTAAAGCTACCAGGTTCTTCGGCCGCGACGAACCTCGGGCGCCAGCCTGGCTGGCGCGTTTTATTAGTTCAGTAGCTTATTTATTTCTCTTCCGCTGTAGCTATTTCTAAATTTTATTTGTTGCCCAAATCTGCAAAAAGCCAGCCTTAAGGGCTGGCTTTTTGTGCGCAAAGTACCTAGCCGGCAAGGCCGCTACGCGCCTGCGCCAGGCTCGCGGCGGCTGTTTTCTGAGCCGGGTAATAGCCGGCAGCGCATAGTATTACTTGCTCCCGAACCCAGAGCGCATGCCCAGAGCACGCGCTTTTTTTTATACGGCTAGCTGAGCTTTGACTTAAAATCTGCCGGCTAGTACTCAGCCGTTTGCTTATTTTCAAGCTTCTGCCAACGCTCGCAGCGGCTTGGTTATTCGCCTGATTTTGGGGCGGGCAGCATCCGAGTTAGCACTATGCCTCGTACATGGAGCGTGGCGCCTTTACACCTGGGCTAACACTATGCGTCTACTTACCCTGGGGCCACTAACTCAGCAATATACATCATCCGGCGGGTTGCGCTAAAATAATAAAGCGCTGAGTAACCTGAACAACAGCATTAGCCGTATAGCCTCGCAACCCCGGAAATTACTTTTTCCCTTTTCCTTTTTTATGTCAACCACCCCCAACTCTGATTTGCTCTTGCAAGAGCCACGAGTAGAGCAGCCGCTCTACACGCCCATCAAGCGTCGCTCGTTTTTCATGTACGCTGGTGCCACGGCTGGCGCCACGGCCCTCGTGCTGGCCGGTTGCAGCAAAAGCGATTCGTCGCCGGGTATGGTAAGCGTGGGCAGCGGTGATGCCGGCGTGCTCAACTACGCCTACGCGCTGGAGCAGCTCGAAGCCGCTTTCTACACGCAGGTTCGCACGGGTACCTACTACACGGGTAGCACCATTACGGCCGCCGAGAAAGCTATTTTCGACGACCTCTACTACCACGAGGTTATTCACCGCGATTTCTTTAAGGCTGCCATTACCGCCGCTGGCGCTACGCCCATTCAGGCCCTGACGCCCAATTTCGGAGCCGTCAACTTCAACGACCGCACGTCGGTACTAGCTACCGCCAAAGCATTCGAAGACCTTGGGGTAGCTGCCTACAACGGTGCTGGCCAGTACATTACCTCGGCTCAATACCTCTACATCGCCGGCAAAATCGTTTCGGTAGAAGCGCGCCACGCTGCTATCATTCGTGACCTGGTTTCGGAAGGCACCTTCGTTGGCAACGACGTAGTTACGCTCACTACCGCTGGCACCAGCAGCGTAACCACCAACAATGCCCCGGCCAACTCTAGCCTCGAACGGGCTATGTCGCCGGCTGAGGTTGTGGCAATTGCCAACAATTTCCTGGCCGATGGCTCGAAACTCGACGTTTCGGCCCTCCGCTAAGCCACGCAGTTTTGGCTCCTTCCACCATCTAATTTCCGACCCTAGTCATGAATTTCTTTCAAATTATCTCCGAAATCGAGAAAGTTGACCCCGAGGTATACGACCGCCTCGATTCGCGCCGCTCGGTGTTCAAACACATGAGCGGCCTGGGCCAGAAGCTGAGCGCCGCCGCACTGCCGCTGGCAGTAGGTGCCATCTTTAATAAGGCTTATGCGCAAACCCCCAGTGGGCTGGCAGTAACCGATGTGTTGAACTTCGCGCTGAAGCTGGAATACTTGGAGTCTATTTTCTACTCGCAGCGCACCGCCTTGGTGGGCCTGAGCAGCGTTAACGCCGCTGCCCTGACGCTGATTGCCACCGACGAAAGCAACCACGTAAACTTCCTGCGCACGACCATCACCGCACTGGGTGGTATGCCCGTTACGGCTACCGCTGCCGACTTTGACTACACGGGCGGCAAGGGTACCAACGCCGGTCCGTTTGCCGACTACCGCACCAACCCGGCCACCT
The DNA here is from genome assembly GCF_030581075.1 of Hymenobacter cheonanensis. Lineage (GTDB taxonomy): Bacteria > Bacteroidota > Bacteroidia > Cytophagales > Hymenobacteraceae > Hymenobacter. Next base: position 236,692 of record NZ_JAUQSW010000003.1, on the reverse strand, counting down.
ACCTGGCTCTTGCCCAGTCGTTTGAGGACACTGGCGTGCGTGCCTACAAAGGAGCCGCGCCGCTGGCAGTAGTAATGGCCAACAAAACTGTGCTGACGGCTGCCCTCAACATTCACTCGGTAGAGGCGCGCCATGCCTCACATTTGCGCAGCATGCGCCGGGCGGGTGTTACCAGCACCACGCCTTCGCAGGGTGTTGCCGTTTCGCCCTACAGCGCTGCACCGAAGAGCTGGATTTCGGGTACCGATGGCGGCGGGGCTTCCCCCACGTACACGGCTCCCATCTATGGTGCCGGCAACAACACCAACGCGCCGACGGGCATCACGTTCCCGGCCGAAGACAACGTTACCCAAGGTGGTGTCGCCCTGTCGGGTACTACTATCACGGCAGCTTCTTCTTTCCCCACCTCCGCTTTCTCGGAAGCCTTCGACGAAGGGTTAGACGTTGGCACGGTTACGACTATCGCCCGTGTCTTCACTACCGCTACCAGCACGCTGTTCTAGGCAAGCTCGGTACATCGTTTTCAAAGGGCAACCCATATGGGTTGCCCTTTTTTTGTGTCCTGCCCCGGGCAATGTTAATTCATATTTTTTAAAGTTGATAATCTGTGAATTGTACACCGGCCGCGAGCAGCGCGTGGCTGCAAGAAAGCTGTTTACGTATAATGCCCCCGTACTTTCTGATTGCCGTCCTTCATCCCACCCGCTACCCGCTATGTTAGACTACGTAAAAATGATTTTGCTGAAAGTCAGCTTCAGCAAAAAGCTCTTTGAGAAAGAGTTGCGCAAGGCCTTGCAGCAGATTTTACCCGAAGACCTGCTAGGCTTCAAAACGTGGTGTTACCAGCAGTTTGCACGGCTCTACCGCCGGGTGCTGAAGCGGGTGTTTATCCAGCACAGCGCCCTGCCCCGCTTAGCGGCCTAGTCTGTTAGCTGGCTCTGGCCGGTTACGAACCGAATATTACGCTTAAGCCCTTCGTAGCCAGTGCGCTTAAGGGGCGACTGCTTGAACAACGCCTGAAAAACCTCGTGGGTAATCTCTTGCCAGTCGTTGACTGATAGATTTTTCAACTCCGGATGGGGTTGAAACTGCGCTTCCTGCGTGGGCTTGGCAAAACGATTCCAGGGGCACACATCCTGGCAGATATCGCAGCCAAAAACCCAGTTACCGAACTGCCCGGCCACATTTTGCGGAATTAGCTGGTCCTTCAGCTCAATGGTAAAGTAGCTGATGCACTTGCTGCCGTCCACCACGTAGGGCTCGGTGATGGCCTGCGTGGGGCAGGCGTCGAGGCACTTGGTGCAGGTGCCACAATAGTCACGGATGGCGCCATCGTATTCCAGCTCTACGTCTACAATCAGCTCGGCGATGAAGTAAAAAGAGCCTGCGCCCGGCGTGATGAGGTTGCTATTCTTACCTACCCACCCTAGCCCACTTTTCTTCGCCCAGGCCTTATCGAGCACCGGCGCCGAGTCTACAAAGCAGCGCCCGCCCACCTCGCCGATGTTGGCCTGCATGTCGGCCAGCAGCGTTTTAAGCTTTTCCTTAATGACGAAGTGGTAGTCGCGCCCGTAGGCGTACTTGCTGATTTTCAGCGTATCATCGGGTTGCTGGTCTTCGGCCGGCGGGTAGTAGTTGAGCAGCAGGGAAATCACCGACTTGGCGCCATCCACGAGCAGGCGCGGGTCGAGGCGCTTGTCGAAGTGGTTTTCCATCCAGGCCATTTTGCCATGCATGTTCTTCTTAAGCCAGTTTTCGAGGCGCGGCGCTTCTTCTTCCAGAAACTCGGCCTTCGAAATTCCGCAGGCCATAAACCCTAACTCAGCGGCGCGGCGCTTGATGTAAGGAGTCCATTCGGCGTGCAGTAACATGGGCTAGCGGGCAATTGAACCCCAAAGAAACGAAGAACGCGCCGCTAGGGGCGGCGCGTTCCGGTAAGCGTGTTGCAGACTGGCGGAGTCCACACAGGGGGGGCGATTAGCGCACGACGCGCGAATCCGCAGTACAGCTTACGACGTTATCTCGCCGAACAAGTCGCCGTTATTGCCGCGCAAGTGGTTGGGCAGCAGGCGGCCCAGGTGTTGATAGGCCGCCTCGGTGGCCTCGCGCCCTCTAGCGGTGCGCTTGATGTAGCCTTCCTGGATGAGGAAGGGCTCGTACACTTCCTCGATGGTTTCGCCTTCCTCGCCGCAGGCCGTGGCGATGGTGCTGATACCCACCGGACCACCTTTAAACTTGTCGATAATGGTGGTGAGGATGCGCTTGTCCATGTCGTCGAGGCCGCGGGCGTCCACGTCGAGCGCGTTCAGGGCAAACTGAGCAATCTCCACCGTAATAGTGCCGTCGCCCTTAATCTGGGCAAAGTCGCGGGTGCGGCGCAGCAGGTTGTTAGCGATACGCGGGGTACCGCGCGAGCGGCGGGCAATCTCGTAGGCCGCATCTTCGTGGATGGGCGTGTGCAGAATATCGGCCGAGCGCTGCACAATGGTAGTCAGCAGCTTCGAGTCGTAATATTCGAGCCTGGCCGAGATGCCGAAGCGCGCCCGCAGCGGCGCCGTAAGCATACCCGAGCGCGTGGTGGCCCCGATGAGCGTGAAGGGCGACAGCGAAATCTGCACCGAGCGGGCGTTAGGGCCCGAGTCGAGCATGATGTCGATGCGGTAGTCTTCCATCGCCGAGTACAGATACTCTTCCACCACCGGGTTGAGGCGGTGAATCTCGTCGATAAAGAGCACGTCGTGCGGCTCCAGGTTGGTGAGCAGGCCGGCGAGGTCGCTGGGCTTGTCGAGCACCGGGCCGCTGGTCATTTTGATGCCCGCGCCCAGCTCATTGGCGATGATGTGCGAGAGCGTGGTTTTGCCTAGGCCGGGGGGGCCGTGCAGCAGCACGTGGTCGAGGGCATCGCCGCGCTGCTTGGCCGCTGCCACGAACACTTTCAGGTTTTCCAGGATTTTGTCCTGGCCCGTAAAGTCCTCGAAGCTAAGCGGGCGCAGGGCCTTGTCGATGTCCTTGTCGGTGGCATCGAAGTGTTCGTTGCCGCCGGTTAGATAGGCTTCGCGCATGGTTGATAATTGTTAGTTGCTCGTGGTCAGTTAGCCGTTAAAAACGGGCAATTGGCTAACCAAATTAGTTAGCAAAAAGCTCCCTGGCCAGCCATAAACCTGACTTTATTCGCGCGGCAGCAGCACTTCTATTTCGAGGTGCAGCCAGTCGTCTTCCCAGGCTTTGTGGGCTAGCCGGGCCGTGAGCGGGTAGCCGGCATCCAGCAGGCGGGCCACGGTTTCGTTGCGAATCTCGGGCAGGTACCCTAGCCAGATGGCAGCCTTGTCATCGGCCGCGCCCGAGTGGACTTTCACGGCCCAGTCGTCGTACTTGCTATCGGCTTCGCGCTCGAGGCGAAGCGTTTGGCCGACTTTGAGCGACTTTTCCTGCTTGGGAAGTTCGGGGCGATGGGAAGTGCCGGCAACCAGGCATTCCAGCAAAACGAGGGGCGTAGCGGGCTTCATGCGGGCAAATTACGCCCTAGCCCGCCAAACCGCCGAAAACAGTACCGTAAAAAAGCCCGCCGTGCTGAGCACGACGGGCTTTGCGCTTGCTGACCAGGGGCTAGCTAGTCTTTCAGGTCGCCGCCCGCCACGTTGCGCTCGTCGAGGCGGTCGGGGGCTTTGTTGGCGTTTTGCTCGGTGTCGAAGCCGCGCTTGGTACTGTTCTGGCCGTCGCCAGCCACGGTTTTGGCTACGCCGTTGCTGGTGCCGTCCTCGGCCTGCACGTTGGGGTCAAAGCTGCCATCGCCGCCGCGGGTGCGCAGGCGGTGGGCCAGGTCGGGGTCGGGGCCGCCCTGGCGCATGTCGTCGCCCTGCTCGCGGTAGGCTTCTTTGTCGTGCTCGCGGCGCTCGTGGCGGCGGCTTTCGGCGTTTTCGTGGTTGCTTTCGGGTTCGGTAGCCATGAGTGGAAAAGGGAAAGAGTGTCTGAATCTATACGGCAAGAGCAGGCCGACTGTTGATGCGTCTTGCTTAATAGCTTTTTCATCGCGGTTACGCTATTCTTGCATTAACACCTCTCTTCCTTCTAGCTGCTTATGAAAAAAATACTTACCGGCGGGCTGCTCTTTGCGGCGGTCGCCTGCTCGTGGGCCTTTTACCCCAAAGCCGCCGAGCCGACCCAATACCTGATGGTCATTCGTGACCTTGAGCTTACTGCCTACAGCGCCCAACCCCACCCGGCGCTCACAGTTATCGAGCCCAATGGCTCTTTTACCACCCAGGAGCTGCCGGTGATTACCACCAGCTTTCCGCGCGAAAGCATCAAGGCTACCATCGTCAAAGGCTCTACCACCGATTCTACCTCCACCCGACTGCGCCGCTTTCGCTACGCCCGCAACTACGTGTACCAGCCCTGGGCGCAAGCTCAACGAGCTTAGCGCCCAGGGCTGGGTGCTCGTCAATACCACGCAGGACGGGGCTTCTACGCGCTATTTATTGCGCAAAAACTAACCCGCGCTCAAAACCATGAAAAAGGCATTTGCGCAAGCTACCCTCCTGCTACTGGCTATTGCGAGTTGCTCATTCTATCCCAACCAGGCGCGCAGCTCCGCTTACATGCAGCTCCGGTCCTTCATCTCGGGCGGCAGAGGGTATATTATGATTGTTTCGCCGGATGGCCAAAACCTTGATATTCAGCTTAAGGAAAAGAATTCATCCCTAGCCCAAGGGAAAGTCCTCGCTGAGCTTAACCGCTTGCGCCAGAGCGGCTGGCGGGTAGTGCAAATGAGTGGCTCGGCCATGACGGGCGGCACCATTGTAGATTTATACTTATTGGAAAACACTCCCCAGCCCTAGTAGCCGGGCACCGGCTCGCAGTGCCCAAAATCATCACCAGCCGGCCCGTAGCGTCCCAACCGCCCGGCACACTAGTTCAGGCCCAGGTCGTTGACGAAACTGCTCGATAGGCTTTGAGAGCCTGCGTGTCAGGCAGCGCCTCGCGTAGCGGCGTAGCTTCGGTGGCAGCGGCCGGCAGCGGCCGGCAGCTCGCTTAGCAGCCGCGCGGCTACGGCGGCCCGCACCGCCGGGTGCTGCCCGGCCACCCCTAGCTGCTGGCCGAACCAAGAAGCCGCGTCGCCGACCGTATAGAGCCTTTCAGACACCGCAGCCGGTATTTCACAGCCGAAATATTGCTCCAGGCTATAGGCTAGCTCTACCGTATCGAGGCCCATTGCATGCAATGCTTTACACGATGGCTACTATCACCGCCTGTTGCTGGGCCACGGCGCGCTGTAAAAAGCTTTGTAGCTCTGCTAAGCTATCCTGCATCCAGTCGTCGAGTGCCTCGTCTTCCCGGTCCCAGATGCCAGGATAAATATCCAGCTTTGTCATTTCAACTGGGTTGAAGCGTCTGCTTACTTCAGCTGGGCTTAGCTGGCCCAGCGCTTGTGAGAAGGCTACCACGTGAGGCGGCAGTAAAATCCGTGCCGGGCCATACCCAACGTCATGTTCCTGTTCGTCTCCTACCTGCTCACCACCAAGTAATAAAGAATTCCAGGGCGACTCACCACCCCCGGCAGTACCAGTCAGGATATAGTGCAGGCCGTGCCAAGCCTTGTCAAGGTCGAGGTCTTCGCCCTGCGCTTCTTCGGGCAGTTCGCCTTCGCTGGCATCGTCGTAATACTGCAACACCTCATCAGGATTTTGCAATAGCTTCTGGGCATACGCCGGGCTCAACTGCCGCAGCTCGCAAGTCATTCCCATTACAGAGTTCTACTTAAACGCCTGAATACCCGTAATATCGGCGCCCGTAATGAGCAGGTGAATATCGTGCGTGCCCTCGTAGGTCACCACCGATTCCAGGTTCATCATGTGGCGCATGATGGGGTACTCGCCCGTGATGCCCATGCCGCCGTGAATCTGGCGGGCTTCGCGGGCCACGTGCAGGGCCATCTCGACCGAGTTGCGCTTAGCCATTGAGATTTGGGCGCTCGTGGCGCGGCCCTCATTTTTGAGCACCCCTAGCCGCCAGGCCAGCAGCTGGGCCTTGGTGATTTCGGTAATCATCTCGGCCAGCTTCTTCTGCTGAAGCTGGAAGCTGGCAATGGGCTTGCCGAACTGCTCGCGCTGAAGCGAGTATTTCAGGGCCGACTCGTAGCAGTCGATGGCCGCGCCGATGGCCCCCCAGGCAATGCCAAAGCGGGCCGAGTCGAGGCAGCTCAGCGGGCCTTTCAGGCCCTCCACGTTGGGCAGGATATTCTCCTTGGGAATCTTCACGTTATCAAACACCAGCTCGCCGGTGATGCTGGCGCGCAGGCTCCACTTGTTGTGGATTTCGGGCGTGGTGAAGCCTTCCATGCCACGCTCCACGAGCACGCCCTTGATGCGGCCCTGCTCGTTTTTGGCCCACACCACGGCCACCTGGCACTCGGGCGAGTTCGATATCCAGAGCTTGGCGCCGTTCAAAATGTAGTGGTCGCCGGCATCCTTAATATTGGTGGTCATGCCGCCGGGGTTCGAGCCGTGGTCGGGTTCGGTGAGGCCGAAGCACCCTAGCCATTCGCCGCTGGCCAGCTTAGGCAAAAACTTGCGGCGCTGCTCCTCCGAGCCGTAGGCGTAGATGGGAAACATCACGAGCGAGCCCTGCACCGAGGCCGTGGAGCGCATGCCGGAGTCGCCGCGCTCAATCTCCTGCATGATGAGGCCGTAGCTGATGTAGTCGAGCCCGCCGCCGCCGTATTCCTGCGGAATGGTAGGGCCGAACGCGCCCACCTCGCCAAACTTGCGCACGATTTCCGACGGGAAGTGCGCCTGCTGCGCCCATTTCTCAATATTGGGCGAAATCTCCTTTTTGACGAAGTCGCGGATGCTCTGGCGCACCAAAATATTTTCTTCGGTGAGCAGGCCGTCGAGGTCGAAGTAATCGGTAAAGCCGTTGGCGTTGGTGCTGCCTTTTTGGGCGGTGTGGGCTTTAGACTCGGGCGAGAGGACATCGGCAATGGAAGACATGGCGGGGCGGGGTGGGGTTTGGACAAATGTAGCGCGGACTTTGAGTCCGCATTTGGCCTAAAACCCCAGCTGGCGCCGAGTAGTGCGCGGCGCGGGCTACAAAGTCCGCGCTACGTCGACCGTCAGCGCAATTTCTTCCCCCACCCCAGCCAGCCCGCTTACCTCGACCTCGGCGCCACCCGGCAGCTGCACGCGCAGCCGCCCGCCCGGCAGTGCGGCCAGCACGCGGCCCACCACCCTAGCCGGGGCGGCCGCGGCCACGGGTGGCCCCACCCGGCGCACCTGGCCCAGCTCCAATTCGAGCACGCGGTCGGCGAGGCGGGTTATCTCGGCCGGGTCGTGGCTAATGAGGATGGTGGTGAGGCCAAACTGCCGGTGCACCTCGGCCAGTACCTCCTGGAGGCGCAGGCGGGTAGGCAGGTCGAGGGCGGAAAGCGGCTCGTCGAGCAGCAGCAGGCGCGGGCGGCGGGCCAGCGCCCGGGCCAGCGCCGTGCGCTGCTGCTGCCCGCCCGAGAGCACAGCGGGGCGGCGGTCGGCCAGCTCAGTCAGCTCCAGGGTTTCTAATAAGTCGTTGATAATGTGACTAGCCCTGGCCTGGCCGGTGGCAGCGAAAGCCAGGTTTTCGCGCACTGTCATATTCGGAAACAGGGCGTAATCCTGAAAAACGAACCCTAGCGCCCGCTGCTGGGGCGGCAGCCACTGGCGGCTTTCGGCACGGTACCAGATTTGGCCAGCGGCCTGAATAAAGCCGCCATCGGGCCGGTCGAGGCCGGCGAGCAGGCGCAGCAGCGTGGTTTTGCCCGCGCCGCTAGGGCCGCTGATGGCCAGCAGCTCGCCGGGCGCCAGGGCCAGGCGCACATCCAGGGTGCGCGGGCCGGCGGCGGTGTGCAGCGCTTTGAGGAGGTGAAAATCGAGCACGGGAAAGCTTGTTACGAGAGGCGGGCCGCGTCGCGCCTGGAAAACCAGTACAGCGCCACCAAAATGACAAACGCCACCCCTAGCAGCGTGAGCGCGTAGGCATTGGCCTGGGCGTAGTGCAGGCTCTGCACCTCGTCGTAGATGGCGATGGAGGCCACGCGGGTGCGGCCCGGCAGGCTGCCGCCTATCATCAGCACCACCCCAAACTCGCCCAGGGTGTGGGCAAAGGTGAGCACGAGGCCGTTGAGCAGGGCGGGCCGCATGTTGGGCAGCAGCACGCGCCACAGGGTGGTGCCGCGCGACTTGCCGAGCGTATAAGCCGCCTCGCGCAACGAGCGCGGCACCTGCTCGAAACCGGCCTGCAACGGCTGCACCATAAACGGCAGGCTATACACCAGCGACCCCACCAGGATGCCCGGAAACGTAAAATTCAAACTCACCCCCAGCTTCTCAATCAAGAACCGCCCTAGCGCGCTGCCGTCGCTGAAAGCCACCAGCAGGTAAAACCCGATAACGGTGGGCGGCAGCACCAGCGGCAGGCTCACCACAGCCTCGGCCAGCGGCTTGAAGCGGCTGCGGCCATAGGCCAGCGCGTAGGCCAGCGGCAGGCCCAGCACCAGCAGCAGCGCCGTGGTGCAGGCGGCCAGGGCCAGCGTGAGGCGCAGGGTTTGCCAGTAGTCGGGGGGCACTTTTAGGTAGCTTATTAATTATGAAACCAATACGGTTGTCATGCTGAGCTTGTCGAAGCATCTTGCTCGCATCATCGAGCTAGTAACCCTAGCGGCACGGGTAAGATGCTTCGACAAGCTCAGCATGACAACCGTACTTTTCAGCCTTTATTTTTACAACCCAAACCCGTATCTCTTAAGCGCTTGCCTAGCCACCGGGCTCGCCATAAAGGCGGCGAACTCGCGGGCTGTGGCATTGCCCTGGGCGCGCTTCAGCACCACGTAGCTCTGCTGCAAGGGCGTGTGCGCGGTGGCCGGAATGAGGTAAAACCGGCCCGCCCGGCGCAGCTCGGGGCTCAGGGCCAGCGAGTAGGCCAGCACGCCGACATCGGCGGCGCCGGTGGCGGCGTACTGGGCCGTTTGGCCGATGTTTTCGCCCAGCACGAGCTTAGGTCTTATCTGGTCGTAGAGCTTGTAGTGGCGTAGCACTTCCTCGGCTTTGCGGCCGTAGGGGGCGTGGGCGGGGTTGGCAATGGCAATGCGCTGCACCGGCGGGGCTAGCAGCGTGTTCATGCCTTTCAGGCTGGGGTCCAGCTTTTTGCTCCACAGCACGAGGCGGCCCAGGGCGTAGGGCACGGGTGTGCCGGCCGTGCGGCCCGTCTGCTGCAAGCGCCGGGGGTAGTCGCTATCGGCCGAGAAAAACAGGTCGAACGGCGCGTCGTGGCTGAGCTGCTCGTAAAACTTGCCCGACGAGCCATACACCACCGTGGCCCGCGCCTGCGGGTGCTGGCGGTTGAAAATCGTGACCAGCGAATCGAGCACGTACTTGAGGTCGGCGGCAGCAGCAATGGTAATTGGGCCAGCCTTGGGCTGCGCGGCTACGGGCGCCGGCAGGCAGGCAGCCAGCACTACCAACAGGACGGCGAAAAAATGGGTCATAAGCAACGGACGCGGCAGCGGATGCCACCGTTATATACTCAAAGATACTGCGCTGGCCAGCCCCGGGTTGCGGGCATCCAAAAGCCCGGGCGCACGCGGCGGCCGGGCTTTTGGGTGGGCCAAGGCTTTCTGGCGCCTCGCTGCGTAGGGGCTTAAAACCGCAGGTTGACCGAAGCCAGGAAGTTGCGGGTGGCCTGGGGGTAGTACCAGTTAAAATTTTCCTGCTGGCCGCTAGCCCCGAGGTAACCATAGGTGTAGCCATTGGCCGAGTACCTGTTGTTCAGCACGTTGCTGACGAGCAGCGCCAGCTCAATCTCCTTCATAAAGGCCGGGTGCAGGGCGTAGCGCAGGCGCAGGTCGAGCACCTGGTAGGCGGCGATGCTGCGGCCATTATCGGCCGAGTTGTCGAGAAACTGGCGGCTCACCGTTTTGTAGAGCGCGGCTAGGCGCAAGCCTTTCAGCGGCTGGCCCTCCAGGGTGTGGGCCGACACGGCCGCCGGCGAATACGAGATGGTGGTAGTACGGCCCTCGGCCGCCACTACGGGGTTGTAGTCGGCGTCGTAGGTCACCTCGTGGTAGTCCAGAATGCGGTTGCGGCTGAGCGTGAGCGTGCTGCTGAGGCTGATTTTGTCATCGGCCGCCACAAACCCGGTCAGCTCTACCCCGCGGCGGTAGCTGCTGGCCACGTTGGTGCGCAGGGCGGTGCCCACGTCGTTGAGCTGGCCGGTAGCCACGAGCTGGTTGCGATAGGTCATGTCGAAGTAGTTGGCTTCGATGCGCACGGCCGTGCGCGGCCCCAGAAAGCTGAGGTCGGCGCGGGTGAGGCGGTAGCCGGCCTCCAAGTCCAGCATCCGCTCGGCCTGGGCGGCGGGGTAGCCCGCCTGACGGTCGGTGAAATCGGCGCGCACCGGCTCGCGCTGGCCCACCGCCAGGCTAGCGTAGAGCTGCTGGCCGTAGCCGAGGCTAGCCGTAGCGCCCGCCTTGGGGTTAAAGAAGGTGTAGTTGGCGCGGGTCGTCACGTCGTTCTGCGCATCTTCCACGCCCTCAATCTGGTAGATGATGCGGCGCACCTGCGCATCGCCGTACAGGCCTAGCCAGGGCAGCACCTGCCAGGTGGCGCGGGCGTAGGCGTTGAAGTCGGTTTTGCGGGCAGTATTGAAGTAATAGCGCTGGCCCGGAAAGCTGGTGCTGGCGTACTGCGCCCAGATTATCTCGCCGTAGTGGTCGTTGTCGAAGCGGTTCCAGCCGCCGCCCAGCGTGGCTTGAATTTTAGCATTTTCCCGCGGCTGGTAGTTGAGGGCGAAGGTGCCGCCGTAGAAGTAGTTATCGAGCCACTTACGGTCGATGAGGTTGGTGCGCGTGAGCGTATCGCCGCCTAGCACCACGTTGGGCAGGTTGTAATCGGCAAATTTTCGGTTGGCGCGGTAGCTTTCGTAGTAGCCAAAGCCGCGCGTGAGGTGCAGCGCCGCCCCCAGGTTCCAGTTGGCCCCTAGCCCCTGCGAGAGGTGCAGCTGGTAGTGGTTTTGCTGGTAGTTGTCGGTCTGGTTGTCGTAGGTGTAGTAGCTGTAGCGGCGGCCTTCCTGCAACACGCGCGCCGCGTCGGCGGCGCTCAGCTCGCCGTTGTCGATAAAGGTTTGGAGCGAGGCACGGTTGCCGGTAATGGCCGGCTCGGGCACGCCGTTCCAGGCCTGGTAAGTTTTTTCGCGGCCCGAAAAGGTGATGAATTTGAGCAGCGTGCTCTTGTTCTGGTAGCCGGCCGAAAAATAGTACGACTTCAAATCGGAAGCTGCCTTATTCATATAGCCGTCGCTGCTGATGCGCGAGAGGCGGCCATCGAAGGTGAAGTACTTGCCCACCAGCCCGGTGCCAAACGACACGTTGTTTTTCCAGGTTTTGAAGGAGCCATAGCTGTTCTGGGTTTCGGCGTAGGCCTCGCGGCGCACGTCGAGGGTCGAGATATTGAGGCTGGCGCCGAAGGCCGCGCTGCCGTTCTGGCTCGTGCCCACGCCCCGCTGCACCTGAATGCTGTTGATGGACGACGCCAAATCGGGCAAATTCACCAGGAACGAGCCGTGCGACTCGGGGTCGTTCAGCGGCACGCCATTAATAGTGGTGTTGATGCCCGTGCTGCTTGTGCCCCGGATGCGGATGTCGGTGTAGCCCACGCCCGCCCCGGCGTCGGAGGTCACGACGACCGAGGGCGTCTGGTCGAGCAGATAGGGTAGGTCCTGGCCAAAATTGCGCTTGTTGAGGTCCTGCTTGCTGAGGTTGGTGTACACCGTGGCGGTGCGGTCGCTGGCCCGGGTGGCCGTCACGAGCGCCTCGCCGGTGAGTACGCCGCCCGGCTGCAGCTGCGCATTCAGCTGCTGGCTAGCCCCTTGGCCCTGCACTGGCTGCGCCAGCGGCTCGTAGCCCAGAAACGTGATGCGCAGCTCGTGGCGGCCCGCCGGCACGGCGGCCAGGCTGAACCCGCCCGCCGCATTGGTGACGCCGATGGCCGCGCCATCCAAAAAAATGGTGGCGCCGGGCAGCGCCTCGCCGGTGCGGGCATCGGTGATGGTGCCGGCTACGGGGCCTTGCGCCCACGCCGGGACCGCCGCCAGCGCCAGCAGCGCCGTGCCCGTAAAGAGTACAGTTTTCAAAAATCAAAAACGGCTAAGTAGAACGCACCCGCACCCCAGGGGTCGGCGCACGGGCGGAAACGTTCGCGGATTGTTTTTTCCCGACGCCAGCATTACCTGGTTCCGGTTCGATGGGTGTCATCTCAGCCGCCCGGTTTCCCGGCCAGCACCCCTAAACATGCCACAAAGATACGCCCTGGCGCGGGCCGGCCGGGGCCGGGCCGGGGGTGCTTGCGTGGTTGGTTGGCTATCAGCTATCTTAGCGTAGTGCGGCGGCCAGCAACGCAAGCCCGGTGCTTTGCGTTGGGGGTAGGCAGCCATCCACCTTTTTTGAGTAGTCGCTATCGGCCTTTCGTTATGCACCAGCTTCTCTGCGCTTTGTTTTTGCTGGCCGTGTTCACCTTCTTTTTGGTGGTGCCGAAGCGCCGCCGCGTGCCGCCCCCGCCCCCACCCTCTTCGGGCGGCGATGATGGCGGGGGCGAGCCCCACGACCCCGGCCTGCCCGATATTGACCTGCCGCCCGGCATCTCGCTTCCCATCAACGACTGGGAGCCCGACTACAACCGCCGCCCGGTAGAAGTGTAGCCCTGGCGCGCCGCCCGCCCGCCTCTTGGGCAGCCGCGCCGCCGAGTAGCTTTGCCGCGCTGGCCCTTACTGGCTAGCCCCTGGCAATGCTTTTTCGATACGCTTTTTTAGCCCCGCTGCTGCTGGCGGCTGCCCCGGCTTTTGCCCAGCCCACCCCGCGGGTGGCCGTGAAACCGCCCCTTACCCACGTCATCGCGTACCTCAACGGCACCGCCCTGGAGCACCGGGCACCCGTGGCGCTGGCCGCCGGCGTCAACCGGGTGGTAGTGAGCGGCCTCTCGCCCCGCGTAGATGCCGAAAATATGGAAGTGCAGTTGGGCGAAGGCGCCGAGCTGCTTTCGATAGAAGAAAACGATGAGCAGCTGGCCCCCGCCGCGCCCCTCAACCCCACCGCCGTTGATAGCTTGGCTAAGGCCGAAACCGAGCGCCGCACCGTCGAGGGCGAGCTGGAAGGGCTGAAGCAGGAAAAAATATTTCTCCTGGCCAACCAGACGCTGCCCGCGGGCACGCAGGCCAACTGGAGCGCCGAGGTGCAGAAGGGTGCCACCCTCATGCGCACCCGCCTGCCGGCCATTCAGCAGGAAACCAACCGCCTGGAAAACCGCCTGGCCGCCCTCCGAACCGACATTGCGCGGCTAGGGCCCCGCGCCGCCGAAACCGGCAGCGGCGACCGGCAGGTGCTGGTGGTGCGCGCCGCCCGCGCCGGCACCGTGCCCCTGACGCTGCGCTACTTTTTGAGCGCTCGCAGCGCGTGGCGGCCGGCCCTCGACATTCGGGCCAATGCCAGCGGCCGCGAGGTGCGGTTTATCACGCACGGGCTGCTCACCAACCGCACGGGCCTGGCCTGGCAGCAGGTGCCGGTGGTGCTGATGCGCTACGAGGTCGGCGATGTGGCGCGGCCGCAGCTGGTGCCCTGGGAGCTGGACTTTGACGGCGGCGACCACAACGGCGAGGGCCGCATCGACGAGTTTGTGGTGAAAGGCACCGCCAAGGGCCGCCCGGCCGCCGTCACGCAGGGCTCGCGCTACGAAGTGCCCGAGCCCATGACGCTAGCCCCCGGCCGCCGCCGCGAGCTGGCGCTGCCCGCCGTGCCGCTGCCCGCCCACCCCGAGTACCTGGCCGTGCCGCGCGTGTCGGAGCAGGTGGTGCTGCAAACCAAAGTCAGCGGCTGGGAAGGCTTGCAGCTGCCCGACCGCGCCCACGTGTTTCACGACGGTGTGTACGTGGGCACCACCGACCTGGAAGACCGGGCCTTCAACGACTCGCTCGAAGTGGCCCTGGGCCACGATGCGCAGCTGGTGGTGGGCCGGGCCAAGCTCGAAGACTTCAGCGGCAACGTGCCGCTCAGCGACAAGCGCCGCGTGCGCCTCACCTACGAGCTGAACGTGCTGAACCGCCACGCCGAAACCGTGCACCTGCGCCTGCTTGATGAGGTGCCCATCTCGGAAGAAAAGGAAATCAACGTGAAAGTGCTCGAAAGCAGCGGCGCGCAGCTCGACGAGCGCACCGGCAAGCTTACCTGGCTGCTCACGCTGCCGGCCGGCACCAGCCAGCGGCTGCGCTTTAGCTTCCAGGTCGATTACCCGAAGGATAAAACGGTGGAAATCATCAATCACCGCGTGCGCATCTCCAACCCTAAGTTTCGCTAGCCCCGGCTAGCCGCCAATCTCAATGGTGTAGCTGACATCGAACATCTGGCTCGGGGCCAGGGTCAATATTCCTTCCTTCTCGCTCAGCTCCTGCGGCTCGCCCACGGGGCTAGCCACGCCCTGCCAGGGCTCGATGCACACGAAGTTGGCGCCGGGGCCTTTGGTCCAGAGGCCGAGGTAGGGGAAGCCGTCGAACTGCATGCGCACGAAGGGGCCGGTTTTGTCGGCCTTTTGCAGCGTAATGCGGGTAAAGTCGAAGTGGTCGAATACCAGCGCATCGTCGCTGAACAGCGCGTAGCTGAGCGGCAGCGCGGCCTGCCCGGCAAGTACGGGCGCCGTTTCGCCGCTGCGCAGGCCGCCCGCCAGCAACTGACGCTTCAGCGTCACGGGGTGGTCGAAGTGGAAGGCGTAGTCCGAGAACTGCTCGCCTGCCCCGGGCAGCAGCGGGCAGTTGAAGGCCGGGTGCGCCCCGATGCTGAACAGCAAATCGCGGCCCGCCGCGGCGGGGTTGCGCACGTGCCAGCCCACAGTAAGCACGCTCCCGCGCAGCTCGTAGCGCACGCGCAGCTCAAACTCGAACGGATACTCGGGCTTGGTAGCCGCATTGGCCATAAGCTGAAAGGTGAGGCTAGTCGCGTCGTGCTCAATAACCGCAAACTCCTGGTCGCGGGCGAAGCCATGCTGCGGCAGGCTCAGCGGCTGCTCGTGGTAGAGGTAGGTGTTGTCGGGCAGCTTGCCCACTATCGGAAACAGCAGCGGCGCGTGGCGCGCCCACTGCGCGGGGTCGGCCTGCCAGAGGTACTCGCGGCCGCTGGCCAGGTCAATAAAGCTGGTAAGCTCAGCGCCGTGGGTGGCAATTTCAACGCGGGCAGTGGCGGAGGTTAGCGTAGGCATAAGAAGGTAGGATAAGCGTTTGCCGGCAGCCGGCGGATTTCAGGTCTATACGCACAAGCTACAGCTTACGCTACGCTATCCACAGCGGCCACCGCCTGCGCCAGCCGCCCGGCCGCTGGCCCGCTGATTTCTGCAAAGGGCCAGCCACGGGCCACCAGCTCGGCCCGATACAACCCATAGAAGTGCCAGCGCTGGGCCGGGTCGGGGTGCTCGCGCAGGGGGTCGGGCGTCCAGGGCAGGTCGGGGGCCAGCAACAACGTGAGGGCGTAGCGCGGGCGGGCCAACTCGGCCAGTACCCAGGCCGGGCAGGTGCCAAAGGCATTCTCGGCCCAGATTTTCACGACCAGCAAATCGGTATCGCAAAAAAACAGTTGGCTAGCCAGGCTAGCCGCCGCATCTTCGGCAGCGAGCTGGCCGCGGGCGATGGCTTCGAGGTCGGCCAGGGTATAGCTGGCGCCGTTTTCCGCCAGGTACTGGCGGGCGTACTCGGGCACGAAGGTGGTGCCGTAGTGGGCCGCCAGCTGCGCGGCCAGCGTGCTTTTGCCCGCCGATTCGGGGCCGGTGAGGGAGATGCGGCGCATAGTTCTTGCGCTTTACGCCACCTGCTGGCGGCGCATATCGCGCCGCCACTCCCAGTAGCCATAGGCGGCCAGCCCCAGGTATAAGGCATACAGCAAGCTGGTCGGATACAAGTGCTTGACCCACAGAATGGGCACGTAAATGACATCGACCAACAGCCAGAGCCACCAGTTTTCGAGGCGCTTGCGCATGAGCAAAAACTGCGCGGCGATGCTGGTGCCGGTGGTAAAGCTGTCCCAGTGCGGAAAAGTAGAGTCGGTGTGGTGGGCCAGGTAATAGCCTGAGGCCAGGGTGTAGGCCAGCACAAAGGCGGCCGTGAGCGCCCACTCGGCGGGCGTTACGTGCGTCACCGGCAGCTCGGTATCGCCCCGGCCACCGTAGCGCCAGGTGTACCAGCCATACGCGCTGAGCGCGATAAAAATACCCTGCAACCCGCTGTCGGAATACAGCCCCTGCTGGTAATAAATGACCACGTAGAGCAGGCAGCTGAAAATGGCCACCGGGAAGTTTAGCAGCGACTCGCGGGCCGCCAGCCACACGCAGGCAAAGCCCGTGAGCACGGCCGCCCACTCCAGGGCCGTGGTGGCGCGCACGGCGGCCAGGATGTCGGCCGGGAGGCTAGCGAGGGAAAACAGCAGCATACAGGAAAGGCAGAAAAGCCGCGCAAGGTAGCCGGCCGGGGTACTTTTGCCCCCATGCTGCCCGACCTTACCCCCGCCGCCCTGCACGCCCGCCTCGCCGCCGGCGAAGACATCCAGCTCATCGACGTGCGCGAGGAAATGGAATTTGACTACTGCCGCATTGCGGGCAGCGTGCTCATTCCGCTGGGCGATATTCCGCGCCGCGCCGCCGAAATCCGCACCCAGGGGCCGGTGGTGCTCATCTGCCACCACGGCGTGCGCTCGGCGCAGGCGCTGGGCTACTTGCAGCACCGGCTAGGGCGCGAAAATCTGCTTAACTTGAGGGGCGGCATCGATGCCTGGAGCCTGCAGGTAGACCCCAGCGTGCCGGTGTACTGAGGCTTATCATAAAAAAAGAAGTGTCATGCAAAGCGTAGCATCTCGCGTGGCGCAGTAATCTCTACCGCAAGCAAACGTCAACACACGAGATGCTTCGCTGCGCTCTGCATGACACTTCTTAATTTCTGACCTTTCCAATGCCCCAAGTTCCCACCCTAGCCAGCCGCCTGGCCCTGCGCGAGCGCCCCAGCGGCCGGCCGCTGATGCACCAGGAATGGGGTGACCTCCTGTTTATGCACTGGCCCATTGCGGCCGAGCTTATCCAGGCGCAACTACCCGGCCGCTTACAAGTCGATACCTACGACGGCATGGCTTGGATTGGGGTGGTGCCCTTCCGGATGTGGGATGTGCGCAGCCGCGTGACGCCACCCGTGCCCGGCGTGCGCGAGTTTTTAGAGCTGAATGTGCGTACCTACGTGCACCTCGACGGGGTGCCGGGCGTGTGGTTTTTCTCGCTCGATGCCAGCAACCCGCTGGCCGTGTGGGCGGCGCGCACGTTTTTTCACCTGCCCTATTTTCGGGCGCACCTCAAGCTGGAGCGGCCTGCGGCCGAGCGCCTGCACTACGTGGGCCACCGCGTGCACAATGGTGCGCCCGAAGGCCACTTTGCCGCCACCTGGCAGCTGGGCGAGGTTTTGCCGCCTACGGAGCCCGATTCGCTGGCCTTCTTCCTCACCGAGCGCTACGCGCTGTACGCGGCCGGCGGCATGGGGCCGGGGCATGGCGATAAGCTGTACCGGGGCCGCATTGCGCACCATCCCTGGCCGCTGCGCACTGCCGAGCTGCTGAGCTACAACTCGGACCTGGTAGAAGGCCACGGCCTGCCCACGCCCGTGGGCGAGCCGGTGCTGCACGCCGGCGGGCCGCTGAGCGTGGATTTGTGGCGCCTGGAGCGGGTGTAATTTTGGCAGGTGTCCGCTGCCTTCCGCCTTCCGCCCCTACCCGATTTACCCGTTGTAGCCGCCTTGCCCGAGCTGCTGGCGGCCCTCGCCACCAACCCGCGCGCCGTGCTGGAGGCCCCGCCCGGCGCGGGCAAAACTACCGTGGTGCCGCTAGCCCTGCTGGCCGCCGAGTGGCGCCCGGCCCACCAGAAAATCCTGGTGCTGGAGCCCCGCCAGCTGGCCACCCGCGCCGCCGCCGCCCGCCTGGCCCAGCTGCTGGGCGAGCCCGTGGGCCGCACCGTGGGCTACCGCGTGCGCCTCGACAGCCGGGTGAGCGCCGATACCCGCATCGAGGTCATTACCGAAGGCATTCTGACCCGGATGCTGCAGGATGACCCGGCTTTGGAAGACGTGGCCTGCGTGGTCTTCGATGAGTTTCACGAGCGCAGCCTGAATGCCGACCTGGGGCTAGCCCTGGCCCTCGATGCCCAGGCCGTGCTGCGCCCCGAGCTGCGCATTCTGCTGATGTCGGCCACCTTGGAGGCCCAGCGGCTGGGCCAGTGGCTGCCCGCGCCGGTGGTGAGCAGCGCGGGCTTTCTGTTTCCGGTCGAAACGCACTACCTCGACCCGCGCCGGGCCGCCGCGCTGCCCAACAAGCCTAGCGAGCGCTTGGCCGAGCTAGTACCGGGCCAGGTGCGTGAGGCCCTGGCCCGGCACGCCGGCGACGTGCTCGTGTTCCTGCCCGGCGTGGCCGATTTGCAGCGCGTGGACCGCAAGCTCGGCGACAGTCTGCCCGCCGACACCGACCTGCATTTATTGCACGGCGAATTACCGCTCGAAGCCCAGGACGCCGCCCTGCGCCCCGCCCCGGCCGGCCGGCGCAAGGTCATTCTGGCCACCAGCATTGCCGAAACCAGCCTCACCATCGAGGGCGTGCGGGTAGTGGTAGATGGCGGCTTTGCACGAGTGCCGCGCTTTGTGCCGCGCACCGGCTTCACCTCGCTCGAAACCGTGCCCGTGGCCCGCGCCGCCGCCGACCAGCGCCGGGGCCGCGCCGGCCGCCTGGCCCCCGGCACCTGCTACCGCCTCTGGACCGAGGCCGAGCACCACCTACTGCCGGCCCACCGCCCGCCCGAAATCCACACCGCCGACCTCAGCGGGCTAGTGCTGGAGCTGGCCCTGTGGGGCACCCACGACCCTGGCAGCCTGCGCTGGCTCGATGTGCCGCCAGCGCCGGCCGTGGCCCAGGCGCGCGAGCTACTAGGGCGGCTAGGGGCGTTGGAAAGCGGTGAAGGTGGTAAAAATGAGGTGGTAAAAGCTAAAATATCTGCCGAAGCATCGGCTGCATCGCCCGCTCTTACTTCTTCGCTTTTACCTTTTAACTTTTCAACAAAGCCCACCGCCCACGGCCGCCAGCTAGCCAGGCTGGGGCTGCCGCCACGCCTGGGCCACCTAGTGGTGCGCGGTACCGAGCTGGGCCACGGCCCGGCCGCCGCCGCGCTGGCTGCCCTGCTGGCCGAGCGCGACCTGCTCCGCTGGGCCACGCCCACCGACCCGCGCCCCTTGCCGCCCGACCTGCGCCTGCGCCTCGAAGCGCTGGCCAGCGGCCGGGCGCCACTACCCGGCCTGGCGCTGCACCACGCCACCTTGCAGCGCGTGCGCGATGTGGCCCGCCACCTGCAAAGCCGCCTGCCGAAAATCGCCTCTTCCACTGGCAATCAACCGCTTGCCAGTGCCCCCGTGGGCCTGCTCACCGCGCTGGCTTACCCCGACCGCCTGGCCCAGCGCGAAGCGCCCGACCGCCTGCGCCTCGTAACGGGCCAGCGCGTGAGCCTGCGCACGGAGGACGTGGACGCGCAGGCCGAGTTTTTTGCGGTGGCGTACCTGGCGGGCACGGCTACCGCGCCCCGCGCCACCCTAGCCGCGCCGCTCGGCCGCGAGGAGCTGGAAGCCGCCTTTGGCGAGCAAATTATGACTACCGAGGAAGTTCGCTTCGACCCCGCCACCCAGCGCGTAACTGGCCGCCGCGTGCGCCGCCTGGGCGCGCTGCTGCTCGAAGAAAAAGTCATCGGCCAGCCTAATGAGGAGTTGGTGGCGCAGGCGCTGCTAGGCTATTTGCAGGAGGCCGGGCTAGCCAAGCTCAACTGGACTGATGGCGCCCGGCAGCTACAGCAGCGGCTGGAGTTTGTGCGGCAGCACCTGGGGGCAGCGGCGGCCGAAAGCTGGCCGGCATTTGATGACGAGGCGCTGCTGGCCGACTTGCCGGCCTGGCTCGGGCCGCACCTAACGGGCCTCAAAAGCCTCGACCACGTGCAGCGCCTCGACCTGCTGGAGCCGCTACTGGCGCGCCTGCCCGGCGGCTGGGCCCAGCGCCAGGAGCTGGACCGGCTAGCCCCCGCCGCCCTCGAAGTGCCCAGCGGCTCGCTCATCACCCTCGACTACGCCGACCCCGCCGCGCCGGTGCTGGCCGTGAAGCTTCAGGAGCTGTTTGGCCTCACCGAAACGCCCAGCGTGGCCGGGGGCCGCGTGCCGCTGCTGCTGCACCTGCTGTCGCCGGGGGGGCGGCCGGCGCAGGTCACGCGCGACTTGCGCAGCTTTTGGGAAAAGGGCTATTTTGAGGTGCGCAAAGACTTGAAAGGCCGCTACCCCAAGCATCCCTGGCCCGACGAGCCAATGAAGCACGTACCGACGAAGCTTACCAAAAAACGCCTCGGAACGTCCTAGAACTGCCACTGGCAGCACAAGGAGTTCATTGGGCAGTACATAAAAAGTTGTGCTGGTATAAAATAAAGTGCCTTGTTGCGGCTGCCGGGCACTTTGCGAGCGCAAATTACCCTTGGTAGGCAATTTGCTACCCTTTGTGCCCGGCGGCTTATTGTGGCAGAGCTAGGCCATTGCAGCAGGGCTAGCCAGCGGAATACGCAACCAGAACTGCGGCTTGCGTGCCGTAGTGAGCGGGCAAACAATTGGGCGCGTTTTCGCGTCTTAGCGCCACTGTTTTTCCGTTTTTAATTTCTGTATCCATGACCAAGCATTGGTTTATTACCGGCGTAAGCACCGGCTTTGGCAAGCACCTCGCCGAGCTAGCCCTGGCCCAGGGCGATAAGGTAGCCGCCACCTTTCGCCAGCAGGCGCAGGCCGACGAATTTACCCAGAAAGCTGGCGCCAACGGCGTTGGCTTGGTGGCCGATGTAGCCGACGAAGCCGCCGTTAAAAAGGCCGTGGCCGATGCCATTTCTACCCTCGGCCACCTCGATGTGGTGGTGAACAACGCCGGCTACGGCTCGATGGGCCCCATCGAGGAAGTGCCCGAAGAAGAGGTGCAGCGCCAGTTCGACATCAATGTGTTTGGGCCCTTGCGGGTGCTGCGCGCCGTGCTGCCCCACCTGCGCGAGCGCCGCAGCGGCCACATTCTCAATATCACCAGCATTGGTGGGCTGCGCGCGTTTCCGGGCGTAGGCATTTACAACGGCTCCAAGTTTGCCCTCGAAGGCATTGGCGAAAGCCTGGCCGCGCAGGTGGGGCCGCTCGGCATTCACGTCACCAATGTTGAGCCTAGCGGTTTCCGCACCGACTGGGCCGGGCGCTCGGCCACCTACACCGAACCCGCTATTGCCGACTACCGCCCCACGGCCGGCCAAAATTTGGCCAATATTCAGAAGGCCAGCGGCAACCAGCCCGGCGACCCCGAGCGCGCCGCCCAGGCCATGTTTGACCTGGTGCGCATGGAGAACCCGCCCGTGCACCTGCCCCTGGGCAAAGCTGCCGTAAAAGGCGCGCTCGACAAGTTTACCACCATTAAGGCCGAAATTGAGCAGTACGCCCACATCGGCAATGGGGCCGACTTTCCGAGCTAAATCAGCTTGACCAGCCTGCTTGTAAGCGCTTGTGATTGCGCGGAGGAACGACGAAGCAATCGCACCCGGACAACTCGTTTAGGTGCGATTGCTTCGCCGTTCCTCCTCGCAATGACAAGCGCTTTTTTTAGTAGCCAGCCCCACTTCCCCGCTAGCCGCGCTCCGTACCTTCACCCTATGCCCACTTCGACTCCGCCCGCCGCCAACGACTTCGAAGCCCAGAGTTGGCAGCACCTGCAAGACCTGCTGTTTCGCGAAACCTGGGATGCGCGCCTGGGGCGCTACCGCTCGCCGTTTGTGTACCGGGGCATGCGCAGCTTTGGCTACACCCTGAGCACCAGCCTACAGCGGCTAGGGGGCAACTACGACGCCCTGGAGCACCACTTGCTGCGCAACTTCCGCAAGTATGCCCGCGACACCACCACGCCGCCCAGCGCCACCGTGTGGGACTGGTTGGCCCTGGCCCAGCACCACGGCCTGCCCACGCGCCTGCTCGACTGGACGTACTCGCCCTACGTGGCCCTGCACTTCGCCACCGACGACCTCAATGCCTACCACCAGGACGGTATTATTTGGGCCCTCAACTATGTGAAGGCTGCCGAGCACCTGCCGCCCATTTTGCGCGACGCGCTGGCCGGCGAGGGCTCCAACGTATTCACCACCGAGCTGCTGGCGCCCACCCTCCCCAGCCTGCCCACGCTGTCGAGCCTGCAAGCCGAGCCATTTGTACTCTTTCTGGAGCCGCCTTCGCTCGATGCGCGCATTGTGCACCAGTACGCGCTGTTTTCGCTCATGAGTACGCCGCAGGCCATGCTGCACACCTGGCTTATGCAACACCCCGAATTGTACTTTCGCATTCGCCTGCCCGCCAGCCTCAAGTGGGAAGTGCGCGATAAGCTCGACCAGGCCAACATCACCGAGCGCGTGCTGATGCCCGGCCTCGGGGGCCTCAGCCGGTGGCTGCACCGCCACTACTCGGCCGCCCAGGGCCGCCCGGCCACCGGCGAAGGCGCCGAATTGCCGGGCTGATTTCGGCCATTCAGTAGGTTCAGGCTGTCATTCAGCGAGAATACCAGTGCACTGAGCGATTTTTATTGCCTGCTTATCCGCTCCTTATATTAATTTTGTATTGTAATTATTGCGCAGCGGCCCGCTTTTTGTTAATGTTTGCTGCGTAATAAGCCCTAGCCGGCGGAACCTCGTTCCACGCCAGGGCCGCCAGTATCGCGCCAGCCTAGCTGGCTCACCGAGTTGGTTTTCTTGTGGAAAAGGAACCTGTTGGAAAGGCTCGTCCCGCTTGGGGCGAGTCTTTTTTGTTTTTTATAAAAAAGCGGCGCCGCCGGGTGGACGACGCCGCAAATACTGAGTGGCGGGGCGGGCGGCAGCCGGGCTAGCGGCCGTAGCCGTAGCCATAGCCGCGCCCCCGGCCGTGGTCATGGCCCCGGCCGTAGCCGCGGCCCCGGTCGTGCTCATGAATAACGCAGGAAGTGAGGGTAAGCGAACCGAGCAACAGCACGGGCAGGGCGCGGAAAAGGAGTTTCTTAAGCATGAGTGATAAGTCGTTAGAATGAGCGGAAGCTAGAGGCTTCTTGGGTATTTAAACGAGAGACGCGCGCGCATAGTTGATGCCTTGGTCGATAAAACCTGGGCGTTGCTGGGCAAATGCGTCGTATATTTGTCTGGCAATAAGGTTTTCTGCTAAACCCCCTGTTGCTATGGCCGACCACGCCACCCCCAAAATCGCCTTCGAGGCTCTGACCTACGACGACGTACTGCTGCTGCCCGCCTACTCGGAGGTGCTCCCCCGCGACTGCGACCCCGGTACCCAGCTCACCCCCACCATCCGGCTGCATCTGCCCCTGATTTCGGCCGCCATGGATACCGTGACGGAAGCCGACATGGCCATTGCGCTGGCCCAGGCCGGGGGCCTTGGCATCATTCATAAAAACATGAGCATCGGCAAACAGGCCGAGCAGGTGCGCCGGGTGAAGCGCTCGGAGTCGGCCCTCATTCAGGACCCCTTCACGCTGCCGCCCACCGCCACCCTCACCGAGGCCCGCCAGCTCATGCGCAAGCACAACATCGGTGGCATTCCGGTAGTAGAGGCCGACCACCGCCTGGTGGGCATTCTTACCAGCCGCGACTTGCGCTTCGAGAAGGATTTCAACGCGCCCGTAACGACCGTAATGGTGCCGCTCGACCGCCTCGTGACGGCCCCCGCCGGCATCGACCAGGCCGCCGCCGAGGATATGCTGCAAGACCGTAAGGTAGACAAGCTGCCCCTAGTGGATGCCGACGGCCGCCTCACCGGCCTCATGACTTACAAGGATATTCGCAAGCGCCGCCGCTCGCCGCAGGCCAGCAAAGACGGCCTGGGCCGCCTGCGCGTGGGCGCCGCCGTGGGCGTCACGGCCGACCTACTGCAGCGCGTGGCGGCCCTGGCCGAGGCCGGCGTCGACCTCATCAGCATCGATACGGCCCACGGCCACAGCAAGGGCGTGCTCGATGCTGTGCGCCTGCTTAAAAAGGAATACCCGACGCTCGACGTGATGGCCGGCAACGTGGCCACCGCCGCCGGCGCCCGCGCCCTGGCCGAGGCCGGCGCCGAAGTAGTAAAGGTGGGCGTGGGCCCGGGCTCCATCTGCACTACCCGCATCATCGCAGGCATTGGGGTGCCGCAGCTTTCGGCCGTGCTGGAAGCCGCGCGGGGTGTGGAAGGCACCAGCGCCACCATCGTGGCCGACGGCGGCATTAAGTTCTCGGGCGACCTGGTGAAGGCCCTGGCCGGCGGCGCCGCCGCCGTGATGGTGGGCTCGCTGCTGGCCGGTACCGAAGAGGCCCCCGGCGACCTCATCATTTACGAAGGCCGCAAGTACAAGAGCTACCGCGGCATGGGCTCGGTAGAGGCCATGGAGGATGGCTCGAAGGACCGCTACTTTCAGGATGCGGAGGATGATGTGAAGAAGCTCGTGCCCGAGGGCATTGTGGGCCGCGTGCCCTTCAAGGGCAGCGTGAGCGAGGTGCTGTACCAGCTGGCGGGCGGCCTGCGCGCGGGCATGGGCTACGTGGGTGCCCCCGACCTGGCGGCGCTGCAGGCGGCGCAATTCGTGCGCATCACCGGGGCCGGCCTGCGCGAGAGCCACCCGCACGACGTGCAGATTACGCGCGAAGCCCCCAATTATTCGAGCCGCTAGGCCTTTATAGCCGGGCGCGGCCGGCCCCTGAAGGCTAGCCGCGCCCGGCTTTTTGGTGCCCGGTCGCCAACCCGCGCGGTATCTTTCCGGGCTTGGCCGGACCTAGCGGGCTCCGTTGTAGTTTTGCGCTTTGTCTTTTTTTGGCTGGGCAATAAAGCTGGCGGACTAGGGTACCGCTGCGCCTGGCTTTTACTTTTATTCTATGCCCAAATTTCGCCGTTCGGTGTGGCTGCTAGGTATTGCTGCCGGCTGCTGGCTGCTGCTGCTGCTGAGCACGCTCAGCCAGGGCCGCACTGTGCTCGGCCTGCCTGCCGACTGGCCGCGCTGGCTATTGCTGCTGGCGCAGGGTGGCTTTGCGGCCAGCGTATTTCTCTACGCCCGCCTGCAGCCCAACCCGCTGGTGGGCCACGGCTTTTTGCCGCTGCTTCGGCGCCTCTTTTGGCGCGGGCTGGTGCTCACGGCGCTGCTCGTAGGTGTTCAAACGTTTGGGCAGCTTACGGCCGCGCGCCAGCTGCCCCTGCCGGGCGATACAACGGCCGCCGTGGGCTACACCATTAGCCTGGCGCTGTTCATTATTCTGCTGGCCCAAACGCTTTACATCTGGCGCTCGCTGGTCAATTTCCGGGGCAACTCCCGGCTCCGGCGCGAGTGGACGGCCTTCGAGCTGCTGCTAGGGTTCGCGCTCTTATTTCAGCTGTTTGTGTGGCAGGCGCCCGATTACCTGCGGGTGGGCGTTATTACGGCCCTGTGCCTGTTTGGCGTGTACCTGAGCGGGCATCAGCGCTGGGTAGCCTACCTGAGCCAGGGGCAAAAAATTCAGGCTATTCTGCTGCAGCTAGGGGTGCTGGGGTTTCTAGTGCTGTTTTTGCAGTACCTACGCGGGGCGCAGGCCGACCCCATTTTGCTGGCGCCGCCTACGCAGCAGGCCTTTCTGGTGCTGACGTCCTTTTTCGCGGTTTTCTATGCCGTGGCGGGCCTGCTGGTTACGCTCTTCAACCTGCCCATTGCCGACGTGTATGAGCAGCGGCGGGCCGAAATCCTGAGCCTGCAGCAGCTGAGCCAGATTATTCAGCGTGGCCAAACGGCTCCCGAAATTTATCAGGCGCTTTTTACTTCGGCCGTGCAAACCATCCGGGCCGATGCCGCCTGGCTCGATGCCCAGCTGCAGCCCACCGAGCAGGCGGGGCCGCTGCCCGCCGCCCTCACCCACGAGCTGGCCGCCGCCGACCTCGCCACGCTGCAAACGCTGCTGCCCAGCCTGCTACCCGAGGGGCAAGCCGAAATTACCGACAACGACTTGCTGCGCTCGCAGCGCCTGCCGGGTCTTAGCCAGCGCTACGGCTCGGCGGCGGTGCTCTCGCTGCACAGCCCCACGCACGACTACGGGGTACTGGTGCTGCTGAAAAAGGAGCAGGCCGGCTTCGACCCCGAAGACCTGAGCATCCTGCACACCTTCACCACCCAAACGGTGCTGAGCCTCGAAAACCTGCAGCTAGCCCAGGAAGCCCGCATCAACCAAAGCGCGCAGGACGAGCTGCGCATTGCGGCCCTGGTGCAGGAGCGCCTCATTCCGAAGCACCTGCCTACCGACAACTGGTTTGAAATCAGCACCTACGCGCAGGCGGCCAAGGAAGTAGGCGGTGATTTCTACGACTTTCTGCACCTGCCGGGCCAGCAGCTGGCCGTGCTCATCGGCGATGTGTCGGGCAAGGGCGTGACGGCCGCCTTCCACACGGCCCAGATGAAGGGGATTTTCCATGCCCTCATGCAGCCCAACCCCCTGGCCAAGAAGGACCGCGACCGCTACCCCGACCCGCATCGGTTTATGATGAAGGCCAACGAGGCACTGACTCACTGCCTGGAGCGCTCGTCGTTTATCACGGCTTCGTTTTACTTGATTGACTACGAGGC
Organism: Hymenobacter cheonanensis; assembly: GCF_030581075.1. Lineage (GTDB taxonomy): Bacteria > Bacteroidota > Bacteroidia > Cytophagales > Hymenobacteraceae > Hymenobacter. The sequence goes on along the minus strand of NZ_JAUQSW010000003.1, from coordinate 209,988 downwards.
CGGGGGCTTCAGCTTTGCCCGCGCCGGGCACTGCCATACGCTCTACTACCACTCTATTAAGGAAGAGGTTAGCTACTTCCGCAGCGATGGCCTGGGCCTGGGTATTCTGCGCGATGGCAGCTACGGCCGTCACATCAAAAACCAGTTCTGGGACTACAACCCCGGCGATGTGATGGTGATTTATACCGACGGCATTCTGGAGGCCCGCAATGCCAGCGGCGACGAGTATGGCGAGGAGCGCCTGGCCCAGATGCTGAGCGAGTCGTTCTACCAGTCGGCCGAGGAAATCAACCAGCATATCCGCCAGGATGTGCAGGAGTTTAGCAAAGGCCTGCCCCTGCACGACGACCAAACCCTGCTCGTTATCAAATTCAAGTCGGCCCAACCCCAAGGCTAGCCCCACCGTATGGGGCCTATTATGAAAGTAACCGCTCAACCCGCCGATACTACCCTTACGCTCTTGCTGGATGGCGAGCTCGACGCTTCCTCCGCAGTAGTGCTGGATACCGAGCTTAACAAGCCCGAGCTGCTCAATTACAAGAAGGTTCTTATAGACTGCCAGCGTCTTAGCTATATTTCTTCAGCCGGCCTGGGCGTTTTCATCTCGCACTTGCAGCGCTTGCAGGACTCCAACGTTAAATTGGTTTTCTACAATATGCAGGAAAAGGTTTTCAACGTATTCGAAATTCTCGGCCTCGATTCCCTCATGACTATCGTGCCGACCGAGCAGGCGGCCCTCGCCGCCTAATTGCGCCCGGCAGGCCCGCTAGCGCCCAGCAGCCCCTGCCTCTCGTTTCCCCTCCCATGCAAGACCGCATTCGCATTAGCTGCTCGCGCCAGAACCTTCAGCAGGTGCGCGACTTTGTGCGCGGCTTTTTGCTGAGTGCGCACCGCAGCGAACTGGTAGTGAACCAGGTAGTGCTGGCGGTAGATGAGGTAGTAGCCAATTTTATTATTCACGCCAACGGGGAGGATACCACGCAGTTCTTGGACCTGCTGCTGGTGCTGGCCGGCCCAAACCTGGACATCGAGATTGAGGACCACGGCAATACGCTCTTTTTGCCGCCCGGCAAGGTGGCTAACCCCGACCTGCGCGCCTACATTCAGCAGGGCCGCAAGGGGGGCATGGGCATGGCCCTGGTGTCGCGCATCATGGACCAGGTTGAGTTCTTCGAGCGCAATTCGCACACGGTGTGCCACCTGAGCAAGATTCTTACTTAGTGGCCGTTTACGTAGCGCCAGACCACTATTTCGCAGCGGGCGAACGGCACCAGGGGTCGTTCGCCCGCTGTTTTTGGGGCTAGCTGCGGCCGGGCGCCCACGCGCCCGGCCGCCCGGCTGGGTGCCAACACACTTCAGGCAGGGTTTTATTCGTAAAATTGCACCAGTATTGTGCCTGAAGCGTTGCGCGTTGTCTCTACCCGCTCTTCTGGCCGATTCCTTTCTTCCTCTATGCACTCCCGCCTTCCGTTGGCCGGTGCGGCTGCCGCCACGCTCCTGCAGCTGGCTGCCTGCCAAACCAGCAAGCCTACCGCCACCACCACTACCCCCGCTAGCCAGGCCCTGGGCACGCCGGTAGCGGCCGGCCCCGCCATCGAAACCCTGGGTACCTACCCGGTTTCGGCCCGCGAGTTTGCCTACGTGTACAAGAAAAACAACAGCACGGCCGCCGACTATGGCACCCGCGCCAGCGTTACCGACTACCTTACGCTCTACACCAACTTTCGCCTCAAGGTGCTCGATGCCGAAAAGCACGGCCTCGATACCACCCAGGCGTTTCGGCGCGAGCTAGATGGCTACCGGCAGCAGCTAGCCCTGCCCTACCTCACCGAGAAGGGCGTGACCGACCAGCTGGTGCGCGAAGCCTACGACCGCATGGGCCAGGAGGTCAATGCCTCACACATTCTCGTGCGCGTGGCCCCCGACGCCGCCCCGGCCGACACCCTGGCCGCGTACCAGAAAGTGATGGCCCTGCGCCAGCGCGTGACCAGTGGCGAGGACTTTGGCACGGTGGCCAGCACTACCAGCGAAGACCCCTCGGCCAAGGAGAACGGCGGCAAGCTTGGCTACTTCACGGCCATGCAAATGGTGTATCCGTTCGAAACGGCCGCCTACCGCACCCCGGTGGGGCAGGTCAGCCAGCCCATTCGCACGCGCTTCGGCTACCATATTATTAAGGTAAACGACCGCCGTGCCGCCCAGGGCGAAATAAAAGTGGCCCACCTCATGGTGCGCGTAACGCCCCAGGCACCCCGCGCCGACTCGGTGGCCGCCCACAAAAAAATAGACGAGCTCTACGCCCGCCTGCGCAAGGGCGAAAACTGGAACAAGCTCGTGGCCCAGTTTTCGGAAGATGCCGGCTCGGCGCCCAATGGCGGCGAGCTGCCGCCCTTCGGCACGGGCCGCATGATTCCGTCGTTTGAGGAAGTTGCTTTTAAGCTGCAAAAGCCCGGCGACATCTCGGCCCCGGTGCAAACGCCCTACGGCTGGCACATCATCAAGCTGATTGAGAAGCAGCCCCTGGCCCCCTTCGCCGCCATGGAGCCCACGCTCAAGAGCAAGGTGGGCAAGGACTCGCGCTCGGAGCTGAACCGCGCGGCCTTTCTCAAGCGCATTCGCCAGGAAGACCAGTTTGTAGAGATTCCGGCGGCCAAGGCCCTGGCTTTCCGCCAGGCCGATACGGCCCTGGTGAAAGGCCGCTACAAGTTTGACCCCGCTACCATGACGGCCAGCGGCGCCAAAGCTTCGAAAGCGACCAAGAATGCGGGCGGCGACAAGCTGCCGTTGTTCACCATCATGAACAAGCCCTACACAGTGGCTGACTTCCTGACCTTTGCGCAGCAAAACCAGCGCCCGCGCCCCACCGCGCAGCCCGAGTTTGCCATGCAGCAGCTCTACGACCAGTACGTGGACCAGAGCCTGACCGACTTTGAGAAGGCTAGCCTGCCCACCAAGTACGAAGACTACCGCATGCTCGTGCAGGAATACCGCGACGGTATTCTGCTCTTCCAGCTGATGGACGAAAAGGTATGGAGCAAGGCAATTGAGGACACCGCCGGCCTGCGCAAGTTTTTCCTGGCCAACCAGGCCAACTACCAGTTTGGGCAACGGGTGCGGGGCACGGTTATTTCGGCCGCCTCGCCCCAGGTGCTGGCCCGCGCCCAGCGCGAGCTAAAGGCCAGCCGCTACCCGGTAGCCGGCAAGGCGGGCTCGGCCCTCGTGCACTTCAACCCCGGCACGGCCACGCCCGCCAATAGCAACGGCCCGGCGGTGCTCGACGACGTGGCCCGCCGCCTCAGCCAGGATACGGCCCTTACTGTAACCGTAGCCGGCCACATTCGCCGGGGCGAAAGCGCGGCCCTAGCCCGCCAGCGCACCACGGCTGCCCTCGACTACCTGGCCAAAACCGGCAAAATTGAGCGTCGTCGCCTCACGGCGGCCCCCGTCGGCGCGGCCACTACGGCCACTGGCGATACCCGCATTGCGTTTTTCAGCAATTCGACCGCTGCCCTCGAAGCCAGCCTGAACCAGCAGAACCCCCTGGCGGTGCAGATTCAGCAGCGAACCTTCCAGAAGGGCGACAATAAGGTGATGGACGACTACTTTACGCGCCCGGCCGGCACCTACACCGCCCAGCGCGATGGCCGCTACTACGCCGTGGTGGTGAAGCAGAGCCTGCCCGCCGGCCCCAAGGCCCTGGGCGACGCCCGCGGCCAGGCGACCAGCGACTACCAGAACTACCTCGAAAAGCAGTGGATTGAGCAATTGCGCCAGCAGTACCCCGTTAAAGTAAACGAGGACGAGGTGAGCAAGCTCGTGACCAAATAAGTGCCTTTACTAGGCGGGCCGCCGAATTTTCTGCCCGCTGTTTCACGTTATCAGCGGGCGGGCGGCAACCATTTGGCCTGCCCCGTGCCTCTTTATTCTATGCAACGTATCGCCCGGCGCTTATCCGCCCTTTCAGTAGTTGTTCTGGGAGCCTTTTTGGCCCTGCCGCACGCTAGCCATGCCCAGCTCGGCATTAGCCGCCCGGTGGGCCAGCAGCTGCTCGACGGCATTGCGGTAAAGGTTGACAATCAGATTATTCTGCGCTCCGATATTGAGGGCATTATGGCCCAGGAAGCGGCCCGCGCCCAGGGCAAGCCCCTGCCGCCCGACCTGCGCTGCAAAATCGTGCAGAGCCTGGTGCTCAACAAGCTGATGATTGCCCGTGCGGAAGTTGACTCCGTGACCGTGACCGACCAGCAGGTGAACGGCGAGCTTGACCGCCGCATGAACTATTTTGTGCAGCAGGTAGGCTCGGAGAAAAAGCTGGAGGAGATGTACAACAAGCCGGTGCGCGTGCTCAAGGAGGACCTGCGCGGCCAGGTGCACGACCAGCTGGTGCAGCAAAAAATGCAGGAGCAGATTTCGGGTAAAGTAGCCGTGACGCCCCGCGAAGTGAAGGAATACTTCGACCGGGTGCCCAAGGACAGCATCCCGTACTTCTCGACCGAGGTTGAAGTGGGCCAGATTGTGATTCCGGCGCAGGTGAACGATGCGGCCAAGCAGGCCGCCATTGCCCAGCTCAACGACCTGCGCGCCCGCGTGCTGGCCGGTGAGAGCTTTGAGGCCCTGGCCAAGCAGTACTCGCAGGACCCCGGCTCGGGGGCGCAGGGCGGCTATCTGGGCTACTTCAAAAAAGGCGAGCTGGTGCCCGAATACGAGGCCGCTTCGCGCAAGCTGGAGCCTGGCCAAATGTCGCCGGTAGTGGAGTCGCAGTTTGGCTTTCACCTTATTCAATTCATTGAGCGTAAAGGTGATTCGTACTCCACGCGCCATATTTTGCTGAAGCCGGTCACCGGCACGGCCGACGCCAGCGTGGCGGCTACCAAGCTCACGCGCATCCGCGCCCAGATTTTGAAGGACAGCATTTCCTTCGCCAAAGCCGCCAAGGAATTCAGCACCGACAAAATGACGGCTGCCAACGGGGGCCTGCTGGCCAACCGCCAGGATGGCGGCACCCGCCTGCCGCTCGATAAGCTCGACCCGGCCATCTTCTTTATTATCGATACCATGAAGGTGGGCCACATTACCCCGCCCATGCCCTACCGCACCGACGATGGCAAGGACGCCATGCGCATTCTCTACCTCAAGAGCAACACCCCGCCCCACCAGGCCAACCTGCTCGATGACTACCAGAAAATATCGCAGGCCGCGCTGAGCCAAAAGAAAAGCAAGGCCCTCGACGACTGGTACGAGAAAAACCGCGACACCGTGTACCTGGAGGTTTCACCCGAGTACGCCCAGTGCAAAGTGCTGACGGCCAGTACCGAGCAATAAAGAATTTAGTAGTAAGTAGACCGTCATGCTGAGCAAAGCGAAGCATCTCGCTCGCACCGCTAGGGTAGCCACCCAACGATACGAGCGAGATGCTTCGCTTTGCTCAGCATGACGGTCTAGTGTTTATAATATCTGTTAGATAATGGCGCAATTTCAAAACGATAAGGAAGCGGCCGACTCGCTGAAAGCAGCTTATCAGCAGCTGCGGCAGGAAATCGGCAAGGTCATCGTGGGGCAGGACGAGGTAGTGCGCCTGGTGCTCACGGCCGTGTTTGCGCAGGGCCACTGCCTGCTGGTGGGCGTGCCAGGGCTAGCCAAAACGCTGCTCATCCAAACGATTGCCGACTCGCTCGACTTGTCGTTCAACCGCATCCAGTTTACGCCCGACCTGATGCCGAGCGATATTGTGGGCTCGGAGACACTGACGCAGCAGCGCGATTTTCAGTTTGTGAAAGGGCCGATTTTCGCCAATATCATCCTGGCCGACGAAATCAACCGCACGCCGCCCAAAACCCAGGCTGCCCTGCTCGAAAGTATGCAGGAATATGCCGTGACGGTGGCCGGCCAGCGCTACCCGCTGGCGCGGCCGTTTTTCGTGCTAGCCACCCAAAACCCCATTGAGCAGGAAGGCACCTACCCGCTGCCTGAGGCCCAGCTCGACCGGTTTATGTTCAATATTCAGCTAGGGTACCCGAGCTACGAGGAGGAGCTGAACATCGTGAAAAACACTACTTCCGACCGCAAGCCTACTGTGGGCAAGGTGCTGCATTCGGCTGATATTCAGGCCTACCAGGCCCTGGTGCGCCGCGTGCCCGTGGCCGACAACGTAGTGGAATACGCCGTGGGCCTCGTGCACAAAACCCGCCCCAACACGGCCCGCACCGCGCCGCGCGCCCAGCAGTTGCTGGAGTGGGGCGCCGGCCCCCGCGCCAGCCAGTACCTGATAGTGGCGGCCAAGTGCAATGCGCTGCTCACCGGCAAGTACTCGCCCGATATTGAAGACGTGCGCGCCGTAGCTTTGCCCATTCTGCGCCACCGCATTGTGCGCAACTTCAAGGCTGAGGCCGAAGGCGCCACCGTAGAGCAGATTATCAAAGAACTACTTTAATTGAGTTATGAATTATGAGTTAGAAGGTATGAGTTGCTGCCAGCCCTCATTTCAGTCCCGACTCATAATTCATAACTTCTAACTCATAACTCAACTAAGTTGGAAGCCCAAGCTTACTACCAGCAATTTGAGCGCAACGTGCGCATCATCCTCGACGCGCTGGCCGCCGGCCTCGACCTGCGCACCACCTCGCTCGAAACCAGCCTGCCTATTGAGGTCTACGTGCTGTGCGAAGTACTGAACCAAGGCGCCGGCGAGCACTTTCAGCTCACGGCTACCGGCGTGGCGCGGCTAGCCGAGTTTCAGCAGCAGTTTATGAAGCACGAGGACCAGACGCTGGCCGCCATGCAGCGCGTGCTGGCCGACAAAACGTCTATCATGCGCACGCCCGAGGGCCGGGTTTTCACCAAGGAAATGCTGATTCGGCGCCTCGAATTCTTCAACGAGGCCGCCCGCCAGGTGAACGTGATGCGCACCCAGCAGGCCTTGGGCAGCCCCCGGCAGTACGCCGCCTGAGCTGCAAGCTGGGTCCACCGCAGGTTCGGCTAGCCCCTGCCTGGCACTGAAGAAGTTATCTGCGCAGGCAGGCTTCTTCAGTGCCTGGCAGGGGCTGTTTTTTTATCTTCGTACTGCGCGCATCTGCTTCCGGCCTGGCAAGCATCTGCTTAGCGCAGCTTGGCAATTTCGGCCCTTCGGCAGGATTATTGTTTTCTGGCGGTGCCGCTTCTTTCAACTCCTTTTCCCAGTGTTCGAAACCAACCGCCTGCTGCTCCGCCCCTACGAGCCGACCGATGCCCAGGCGTTTTTTACCCTGCTCGACCAGAGCCGGGAGCGCCTCAAAAACTCCTTTCCCGACCGCCTGCGGGCCGTGCCGACCCTGGCCGCGGCGCCGGCCCAGCTCGCCGCCTTTGCCGACGACTGGCACACGGGCCGCTTCTACGTGCTCGGCATCTGGCTACGCGAAACCGGCACTTACATCGGCGACATCTGCCTGATGCCCCAGCGCCACGGCCAGGCCGAAATCGGCTACTACCTGGCCGCCGAGGCCGAGGGCCACGGCTACGCCCGCGAGGCCCTGGCCGCCGTGTGCCGCTTCGGCTTCGGGCGCACTGTGGAGGCCCAGCGCCTGCTCATTCGCTGCTTCGCCGACAACGCCCGCGCCCAGGCCGTAGCCCGGGCGTTGGGTTTCACGCCCCAGGGCCCCGAAAAGCCCGAGCAGCCCGCCTGGCTGCGCCTCAGCTTCTGGGAAAGCCGGCCGCCGCTGCCACCCATCCTACACTTCGTGCGCCACTGGGCCGCCGGCGATAGGGAGGAGTAAAGGATTACCCTGGCGGCAATCCTTTACTCCTCCCTGCTAACTCCCTTATTATCACTGCCCCACGCGCACGCGCCGCCCTACGTTGCCGAGCAGCCACTCCTGCCGGAAATTGAGGTAAAAGCCGAACGAGAAATCGAGCAGGCTGCGGTTGAAATCGTACACCGGCTCGACGCGGACCGTGAGCGCCGCCGCGTCGGAGATGCGGAAGTCGCGCAGCAGGCGCACGAGCAGCAGCCGGCGGTCGGCGTCGGTGTAGCCGGGCGTGCCGTAGCGCGAGGCGATGGACTGATAATAGCTGCCCCCTAGCGGCGCGTAGAACTGGTGCCCCTGCCAGTAGCTGAGCATGAGGTCCACGTAGCGCGTTTCGAGCGTGCCGTTGATATACAAGCCCTTACCCGCTTGAAAGGGCAGGCGATAGTTGGAAAACGAGTGGTCGTCGAAGAGTAGACCGTAGGCGTTGAGCCGCACCGCCTGGAAGGTGCCGCCGCCCAGCGGCACCCTAGCCACCACGCCACTGGCGTAGTTGAGCAGCGTTTGCACGGGCAGGTGCAGCGTATCAATCTGCCCACCGAAGTGCCGCGCCGTAAACTGAAACGGCACGGACACCTGCACCCGGCTATTGTCGCCCGTCAGGCGGAAGCTGCTGCTGAGGCCGCCCGCAATCTGCTCCTGGTAATTCACGCCCGGGTATTCCTGCTTCAGCCAATCGACCCAGGTATCCAGAAACACGCGCTTGGTGTTGAGCCGGTACTGCAAGCCTTCCTCTAATGGTTTTAGTATCACCCTTTCAAAATCGAGTAGCGGCTCGATGTAAAAATGGCTTAGATTGGGATAAATATTACCAAAAATGAAGCTATTATTTTTGACTTTCCAAGTAGCGCGAAAAGTCGGGCGTACTTGTCTCAACTGTGGATTGCCAAAGTCTTTCCAAAGGAACACGCCCGCTTCGAGTCGTAAGTCTTTGGTGGGATAATAGACGAGTTGTGGATTCAACTGCGTACCAAATAGCGTGTAGCCTTCGACAATATCGTTGAAATATTCGTTATCCTTGAAGAAAGTAAAAGCTTTAAAAGAAAAGCGAAGGTCGCCGGCTTGATGTTCATTTTCTAAAGTTCGTCGCGCGCTCACCCTATCCACAGAATCTATGGCTTGTATTTCCTTTGGAGTAGCACCGTCAACTGGGTATGTATAAGACAGTGGCCTCCATCCTGGATATGCCATTACAAATGCTCCATTATCGAGCTGCGCCTGGGCGGGCGCGGCCATAACCAACACAGCCCCAAGGCTAACTAAAATTTTTAGAAATTTCCCCATAAATTTGCGCCTCTGCCGGCACAAAACCGGGGTGCGTTGCGTTACAAATGGCCGCCGCAAAACAGAACGGTAGCCGGGCTAGCCCGCTGCTTTTCTGCCTTGGTGCGGTAAACCAAAATACCGTAGATTTACAACTCTTTAGTTTTCCCCTCCCCCTTCATGGCCTTAGCAACCAAAAAAGCCGAAAAATCAGAAATGGTCGATAAAGCTGACAAAACCGGTCCTTCCAGCCCCGCCGCCGAGAAAGCGAAAGCCCTCGCGCTGACGATGGAGAAGCTCGACAAAGCCTTCGGCAAAGGTACCGTGATGAAGCTCTCGGACCAGAAGGTGAACGACATTCCGGCCATCAGCACGGGGTCGCTGTCGCTGGATATTGCCCTCGGCATTGGCGGCCTGCCCCGCGGCCGCGTTATCGAGATTTACGGCCCCGAATCGAGCGGTAAGACTACGCTCACGATGCACGCCATCGCCGAGGCTCAGAAAGCCGGTGGCACCGCCGCCTTCATCGACGCCGAGCACGCCTTCGACCCGACCTACGCCAAGAAGTTGGGCATCGACGTGGATAACCTGCTGATTGCCCAGCCCGACAACGGCGAGCAAGCCCTCGAAATTGCCGACCAGCTCATCAGCTCGGGTGCCATCGACATCATCGTTATTGACTCGGTGGCGGCCCTAGTACCGAAAGGTGAACTCGAAGGCGACATGGGCGACTCGAAAGTGGGCCTGCACGCCCGCCTCATGAGCCAGGCCCTGCGCAAGCTCACCGGCACGATTAATAAGACGAACTGCCTCTGCATTTTCATCAACCAGCTGCGCGAGAAAATCGGCGTGATGTTCGGCTCGCCCGAAACCACGACCGGCGGTAACGCCCTGAAATTCTACGCTTCGGTGCGCCTCGACATCCGTCGTATCGGCCAAATCAAGGAAGACAAGGACAACGTGACCGGCAACCGCACCAAGGTGAAGGTGGTGAAAAACAAAGTAGCGCCGCCCTTCAAGGTGGTCGAGTTTGACATCATCTACGGCCAGGGCATTTCCAAAGTCGGCGAGATTGTGGACCTGGGCGTCGATATGGGCATCATCGGCAAGTCGGGCTCGTGGTTTAGCTACGACGGCAACAAAATCGGCCAGGGCCGCGAAGCCGTGAAAACGCTGCTACTCGACAACCCCGAGCTAGCCGACCAGATTGAAGCTAAAATCCGCACCATGGCCAAGGGCGACGACGCCGTTATCCCCGTGGACATGAGCGGCCCCGAAGACGGCGACGACACGCTGTAGGCTGCCCTTCGCAAATTGAATTTTAAAAGCCCCGCTGCGCCTTGCAGCGGGGCTTTTTGTATACCTTAGCCGCCCGCTTGGCGGGCCGCGGGGCGTTTACTTTTGCTGGCTGGCATCTCGTTTGTAAATCTGCTTTCGACCCGTCTTCGTTTCTGCTTGTATGCACCGCTGGCTACTCGTTCCGCTTTTTCTACTCTGCACTGCCTGGACCCAGCCTATCGGCACCGCCGAGCCGGTGCGGTACTGGCCCAATGCCAGCTTTAAGGCCGGCGAAACCATTCGCTATAAGGTGCACTACGGCGTGCTCAACGCCGCCGAAGCCGTAGTCGAAACATCTGGCAGCCTTGAGCGCGTGGCCGACCGCCCTTGCTACAAAGCCACCGTGAGCGGCCGCACCACTGGCTCGTTCGACTTTTTCCTGCATGTAAAAGACCAGTGGCGCGCCTACATCGACACGGCCAGCGTGCTGCCGCTGCGCTCCTCGCGCGACATTGAGGAAGGCACCTACCGCAAGAAGGAAGTCGTCGATTTTGACCAGACGCACGACATCGTCAACGTGCTGCAAACCCACACCAAGGAGCCCATTCGCTACACCTTCAAGGTACCCAACAATGTGCAGGAACTCGTGAGCGGCTTCTACTACCTGCGCACCCTCAACTACGACCACATGAAGCCCGGCGAGGTCATTCACATGAGTGGCTTCTTCGACGAATCGACGTTCAATCTGGACGTTACCTTCAAGGGCCGCGAGGTAGTTGATACCAAGGCTGGCGCCATTCACGTGCTGAAACTGGTGCCCAAAATGCCGAACAACCGCATTTTCCGGGGTGAAGACGCCATCAAGGTTTATCTCTCCGACGACCGCAACAAGATTCCGGTCCTCTTCCAGGCCGAGCTGTTTGTGGGCTCGGTGAAGGTGGACATGTACAAGTACGACGGCCTGAAGAGCCGGCTGAACATGGCCCGCTAGCCCGCGCCGGGGCATCACACAAACGTAACATGGCGGCCCGCCCGGCGCGGGTAATTTTGCACCGCGAAAGCTTCTCTCCCTTTTGCGTCCGCACCGTGGCTACCCCCACCAGTCAGAAGTCAGCGTCGGCCAAAGCCGGCACTTACAAGATTCTAGTAGTCGACGATGACCCCGATATTGTCGAGCTGCTCGAATTTAACCTTAAGAAAGAAGGCTACCTCACTGCCTCGGCTGGCGACGGCCAGCAGGCCCTGGCCGTGGCCCAGGAGTTTAGCCCCGACATCATCCTGCTCGATGTGATGATGCCCCATCTCGACGGCATTGCCACTTGCCGCGCCCTGCGCGAGCAGCCTAAGTTCAAGGACACCTACATACTCTTCCTCACGGCCCGCGCCGAAGAGTTTTCGGAAGTAGCCGCCTTCGAGGCCGGCGCCGACGACTTTCTCTCCAAGCCCATTAAGCCCCGGGCGTTGCTGAGCCGGCTAGCCGCCGTGGTGCGCCGCGACCAGGACCCCCACGCCGGCGTGGAGGCCATCGACATCAACGGCCTGCGCATCGACCGCACGGCCTTTGCCGTGTACCAGGATGGCCGCAAAATCACGCTGCCCAAGAAAGAGTTTGAGCTGCTGGCCTTTCTGGCCGCCGCGCCGCACAAGGTGTTCAGCCGCGATGAGCTGCTGCAAAACATCTGGGGCAACGACGTATTTGTGCTGGCCCGCACCGTGGACGTGCATGTGCGCAAAGTGCGCGAAAAAGTGGGCGACCACCACATCCAAACCATTAAGGGTGTGGGCTATAAGTTCAACGCCGACTAAGGTAATACGCAGCACAACGCTCGTCATGCTGAGCTTGCCGAAGCATCTTACCTGTGCCGCTAGGGTTACCAACCTAACGCTACGAGCAAGATGCTTCGGCAGGCTCAGCATGACGAGCGTTGTCTTAACTTCCCTTCTTGCCCACCCTAGCCTCCCATGAACCTCTCCTCCCGCACCATTGCCGTACTTATTGCGCTACTGGTGGCGGGCGTGCTCGGCACGGGTACATACTGGGTGCCCAGGCTGCCCACGCACCAGGCCTTTCTGGCGGGCGGCATCACGGTGGCCGCCTGCTTTCTGCTTGTGTACCTGGCGTTTGAGGCGCTTATTTTCCGGGAGATAAATGGCATCTACTCGCGCCTGGAGCACATCAAGCGCAAGGAGTTCAAGCGCCTGAGCAACAAGTTCTTATTTCGCCCCGAGCCCCTGCGGCGCATTGGCGACGAGATAGTGGAAATGGCCGAGCGCCGCCAGCAGGAGCTTGATGAGCTGAAGCGCCTGCAGGCGCTGCGCCGCGAGTTTCTGGCCGATGTATCGCACGAGTTGAAGACGCCGCTTTTCGCCGCCCAGGGCTTCGTGCACACCATCCTGGATGAGGAAGAAGACAACGAGGAAATGGGGATGGACCCCGCCACGCGCCGCAAGTTTTTGCAGCGCGCCGCCGCCAGTCTCGACGCCCTCGATGCCCTGGTGCAGGACCTGGTCACGATTTCGCAGCTCGAAAAGGGCGTGATTCGGATGCGTCGCCAGCGCTTCGACCTCGTGGCCCTGGTGCAGGAATTGTTTGAGCTGCTGGAGCAGCAGGCCGAGCGGCGCGGCACTACGCTGGAGCTGTTTCCGCCGCACCTGGCCGGGCAGGAGCTGCCGGTTATTGCTGACCGCAACCGCATTCGCCAGGTGCTCATCAATCTGATAGACAATGCCATAAAGTACGGCCGCGCGCACAGCGGGCACGTAGTGGTAGCCCTCACGCCGGGCCGCAACGGGGTACGCGTAGCCGTGCGCGACAATGGCGCCGGCATTGCCCCCGAGCACCAGGCGCGCATCTTCGAGCGCTTCTACCGGGTCGATAAAAGCCGCTCGCGCGCGGCCGGCGGCTCGGGGCTGGGGCTAGCCATCAGCAAGCACATTGTGGAGGCGCACAAGTCTACTATCTACATTAAGAGTGTGTTGCAGGAAGGCACCACGATGGAGTTTAAGCTACCCCGGCCCAAGGAGGTGAAGTAGCGCAAGCCAAAGCTTACGCTATAACCCGTCGTACCTTTGCGCTTCGCATGAAGCCACCTAAGTTCAAAGACCTTATCCTGTTTGAGAACGACGATTACATCGTCGTCAACAAGCCACCATTCCTGTCCACGCTCGACGAGCGCATTGGCGTAGCAGCCAGCCTGCTGCGGCTAGCCCGCGAATATTCGGAAGATGCTCAGGTGGGCCACCGCCTCGACCGCGACACCAGCGGCGCGCTCGTGCTGGCCAAGCACCCCGAGGCCTACCGCCACATTTCGATGCAGTTTGAGAACCGCGAGGTGAATAAGGTGTACCACGCCGTAACCTGGGGCGCGCCGCCGCTGGATAAGTTTGTGGTAGAGCGCAATATCGAAACCACCAAGAGTGGCAAAGCCCGGCTGGCCTATAAGGGCAAGCCCGCCGAAACGCGCTTCACGCTGCTCGAAACCTATGCCCGCCACGCCCTCGTGCAGTGCGAGCCCGTGACCGGCCGTATGCACCAGATTCGCCTGCACCTGGCGTATGTTGAAACGCCCATCGTGGGCGACCACCTCTACGGCGGCGAGGATTTTTTCCTGTCTTCGCTCAAGAAGAAGTTCAACTTGAAAGAGGGCGAAACCGAGCAGCCGTTCATCAAGCGCTTTGCCCTGCACGCCAAGGAGCTTGGCTTTACGGGGCTAGCGGGCGAGGCTATCCGCATTGAGGCTCCTTACCCGAAAGATTTCCGGGTGCTGGTCGAGACGCTGCGGGAATATCGCTAGGCGCTTTTAACTGCCTGGCGTTTGGTTATCTGCCCGAAAACTCGTACCTTTGTGTCCGTTTTTCCCCAGGCCCGACCGGCTTGGGGTTTATTGTCAATTGTTTAGCCGGTAATTTTTACCAAATCCGCATGGACCACCTGAGCTTCAAGACGACCCACGTCAACAAGGCCAACGCCCAGAAAGCCTGGGTTATCATCGACGCCAGCGTGGCCCCGCTGGGCCGCGTGTGCAGCCAAATTGCCAACGTACTGCGTGGCAAGCACAAGCCTTCGTTCACCCCCAACTCCGACTGCGGCGATAACGTAATCGTTATCAACGCCGACAAGCTGCGCGTGACGGGCAAGAAGATGGAAGAGAAAGTGTATATCTCGCACTCGGGCTACCCCGGCGGCCAGAAGCAGCGCACCCTGCGCGAGCAGATGAACCGTGACTCGCGCAAAGCCATTGAGCACGCCGTAAAAGGCATGCTGCAGGGCAACCGCCTGGGCGCTGCTCAGTACCGCAACCTGTACGTGTACGCCGGCACCGAGCACCCGCACGAGGCCCAGCAGCCCACCGTATACGAGCTGAAGAACCTGTAAATCATTGCTTTTACGGCCGATTTTGGCCGCATTATTTTTCCACTAAATGGCAGCTACTAACACCTCTGGTAGAAGAAAAACCTCGGTGGCCCGCATCTACATGCAGGCCGGGCAAGGGAATATCACTATCAACGACCGGGACATGAAGTCCTACTTCGCCAACGAACTGTTGGAGAACATCGTGAACCAGCCGCTGGCCATCCTCGAGCAGGTAGGCCAGTACGACATCAAGGTAAACGTGAGCGGCGGCGGCATCGCCGGCCAGGCTGAGGCCATCCGCCTCGCCATCTCGAAAGCCCTGGTGAGTGACAACGCCGAAATCAAGTCGTCGCTCCGCAAGGAAGGCTTCATGACGCGCGACCCCCGCATGGTGGAGCGTAAGAAGTTCGGCAAGCGCAAAGCTCGTCGCTCGTTCCAGTTCTCTAAGCGCTAATCGTTTAACCGTAGTAGTATCATGGCTCAGTCCACCACCTATAAAGAACTGCTTGACGCGGGTGCCCACTTTGGCCACCTTACGCGCAAGTGGGACCCGAAAATGGCGCCGTACATCTTCATGGAGAAGAACGGCATCCATATTATCGACCTGAACAAGACGCTGGCTTCGCTGGATTACGCCGCCAATGCTATTCGCAACATCGCGAAGAGCGGCCGCAAAATCATGTTCGTAGCCACCAAAAAGCAGGCCCAGGAGATTGTGCAGACCGAGGCTCAGCGCCTTAAGATGCCTTTCGTAACGGACCGCTGGCTGGGCGGGATGCTGACGAACTTCGCCACCATCCGCAAGTCGCTGAAGAAAATGGCTACCATCGACAAGATGGTAAAAGAAAACACCGCTTTCGCGGCCCTCGCTAAGCGCGAGAAGCTCATGATGAACCGCGAGCGCGAGAAGCTGGAGCGCGTAATGGGTGGTATTGCCGACCTGAGCCGCCTGCCCGCCGCCCTGTTCATCGTGGACGTGAAGCGTGAGCACATTGCCGTGAAAGAAGCCCAAAAGCTTGGTATTCCGGTTTTTGCTATCGTAGATACTAACTCGAACCCTGAATTGGTGCAATTCCCGATTCCGGCTAACGATGACGCCTCGAAGTCGATTCAGCTCATCATGAACGTGATTGGCAAGGCTATCGAAGACGGCCTGTCGGAGCGTAAGGTTGATAAGGAGGATGCTGACCGCAAAGAAGCTGATGAGGCTGCTATTGCGGAGAAAACCGAAGCTGACACCGAAGCCTAAGCCGCTTTTAAAGCTTGACGAAAGAGGGAACGGTCGAGGCAAGTGCTTGGCAGTTCCCTTTTTCTTTATACCGCGGCCCCCGTGGGTCCGCGCGTAAGTAGTCAAAAACTCATTTCCCCACCACCTCGCGGGCTCGCAGAGCCCGCGTTACACTGTTACAACTATGGCCGCTATCACCGCCGCAGACGTAAACAAGCTCCGCACCATGACCGGCGCGGGCATGATGGATTGCAAAAAAGCCCTGACCGAAGCCGATGGCGACTTCGAAGCCGCCCGCGACATCCTGCGCAAGCAAGGCCAGAAAATTGCTGACAAGCGCGCCGATAATGCCACTTCGGAAGGTTTGGTACTGGTAAACGTGAGCGCCGATGGCACTACCGGCAAACTGGTGGCCCTAGCCTGCGAAACCGAGTCGGTAGCTAAAGTAGCTGACTTCCGTGCGCTGGTACAGCAAATCCTGGACACGGCCGTGAAAACGAACGTGGGCACCAAGGAAGACCTGCTAGCTGCCAAAGAAGCCGATGGCCGCACCGTGCAGGAGCACATCACCGAGCTGACCGGCAAAATCGGCGAGAAGCTCGACCTGACCTACACCACGCTTACCGCTGAGAAAGTAGCTTCGTACATCCACTCGGATAACAAGAAGGGCGTACTCGTGGGCCTGAAAAACGTGGGCAGCGCCGACGTAGCTGCTATCGGCCGCGACGTTGCTATGCAAATCGTGGCCATGAAGCCCGTTGCCGTTGACAAAGACGGTGTGGACTCGGCTACGGTAGAGCGCGAAATCGAAATCGGCAAAGAGCAGGCGCGTGCGGAAGGCAAGCCCGAAGCTATGCTGGAGAAAATCGCCCAGGGCAAGCTCAACAAGTTCTACAAGGAGAATACCCTGCTGAACCAGGAATTTGTAAAAGACAACTCGCTAACCATCGCCCAGTTGCTCGACAAAGAGTCGAAAGGCATGACGGTATCGGACTTCAAGCGCGTAGCCATCGGTGCGTAGTTTGTAGCCTGACTTTAATTAACAAAAAAGCCCGCTGGCATTGTGCCAGCGGGCTTTTTATTTGTGCTACACTATTTAAGAAGACCCTATTACATAAGTATCATGTCAACATTCAAAACAGAACGGTTTGTGTGGGCGGCCTCTACGTTTTTGCTTGATTCCTTGGCTGGTATCGCAATTATTTTAAGTGCTTTTAATTTGCACAATCCTCCAGGCGAAGCGTCAATAGCAGCTATGAGGACATTCGTTATTTTAAATACTTTAGTGTTACTTATTATTTTTCTAGCGAAAAAACGGGAAGCTTTCATCGGCTTCGCGCTAGGAGCGTTTTTACCTTTCCTTTTCGTATTTGCGGTCCTGCTTAGTCAATAGCCTCACTTAGAGTTAGCTTTCAGCCATACCCGGACCCTAGCCCGCGCATTCTGGCGCACGTTGAGATAGAATAGGTTGTAATCGACAATGTGATAGGAGGCGCTCAGCGCCTTTTCGCCGGGAATGTGCAGGTGGCGGTAGCCGGGCGGGTGCTGGGCAGCGGCCCAGAGCAGACCACGGTGAATCTGGGCGCCGGTTACGTGCGGGTCGATGCGCTTGAAGGTGAGGGGCACGCCGCCCCGGTTGAGGCTAGCGGGCGCGGCGGCCGAGTCGAGGGTCCAAGTCAGCGGGTTGGTGACGAGCAGGCCGTGGTAGGGCGCAAAGTCGGTGCCGCGGGTGGCGGTATTCCAGCCGATGATGCCGCCGGTCTGAAGTGAGTCGCGCAGGGCGGGCAGGTGCTGGTATTCGTCGGGCTTTACTTTGCGACCCACTAAGTAGGCCGCAATCAGCTGCTTGCGCAGCTGCGGGTTGTCATCGACCAACTCATGCAGCAGGCGCTGGGCGTGGGTAGTGCCTTGGCTGTGGCTAGCCAGGATAAATGGCCGGCCGTGGTTGTAGTGCGCGAGGTAGTACCGAAAAGCGGCCTTTACATCGGCATAAGCCAAGTCGAGTGCGGGCTGGGCGCTAGGGTCTTTGGGCGCGAAAAAGCTGTAGAGCGTGGCTTGCCGATAGCGCGGCGCGTAGAGCCGGCCTACATCATAGAAGAGGCTGGCCTGATTGCGCAGGCAGGTGAGGTCGGTGTAGTGGCGTAGCCGCCGCAGGCGCATCGGTGCATTCCAGTACCCTAGCCGCCAGAAATAGGTGGTGGGGTGCACGTAAAATACGTCGGCCACCGTATCAGCGGGCGTAGGAATGGGCCGGGGCAGGCCGGGTGGGCGCTGCCGGGCGGCAGTACGGTGGCCCGGCAGCGCTGCCCAGGTGGCGCTATCGGCGTAGTCGGGCGCGGGACCGGCGCTCTTGACCGAGAAATGGTGAGCTGGTTTTAATAAGGTCAGGCAGCTACTCAATAGAGTTACTGCACCTAGCATACTGCCCAGCATCATCTTACGAACACCCATTGCCTGTGCTACTGGGGTGGTTTGGTAGTAGCTGCCGAGTCAGTAGTCATGGTCGTGGTGGCAGGGCTGGCGGGGGCAGCTACCGGGGCCTTGGTAGCCGGGGCAGGGCTAGCCGCTGGCGCAGCCACTGCCGAATCGGACCGGAACTGGCCGGCGGCCGGGGCGGGAATTACTGCCGGGGCCACGCGCACGGTTTCGGGCGCGGCGGCGGGCGGCAGGTTTAGCTGTTCGGCCTGGGGGCCCACTTCGGGCACCACGGCTGTGGAGTCGGCGGCGGTTTGGGTGCCGCTGGTCAGGTGCTCGTCGGGCTGGGTAGGGCGGCCTATCAGCAGATAAGCCACTACGCCCAAAAACACCAGCAAGCCGCCAATGGCAAACACGAGGTTGAGCGGGTTGCGGCGCTCTTCGATGGGTGGCAGGTCAGACTCGTCGGCCGGAAACAGGGTAGGGGCTACGGCGGCCAGCCAATCGGGGCTAGCGGGCGGCGGGGGCGGCAGTTCGGCGGGGTTAGGGGCCACCGTATCGTAAGCGGCCAGGGTAGTTTCGGGCTCGGGGGCTAGCGCCTCGGGCGCCTCTTCGGGCACTACGGCGGGCGTGGGGGCTAGCGCGTCATCGGCGGGTGAGGTGAGGGGCAGTGCGGGCTCGGCGCCAAAAACTATCTGGCGCTTAAGAGTTTCGAACTCCTGGGGCGTGATGGTGCCCGCATCCAGCATTTCCTTGAGCTGGCGCAGCGCAGCGAGCGACGAATGAGGGTCGGAAGGACTCATAAAGAATAGAAAAACAAAAACTACTTGGCCACCACGCCGGCCAGGCGCGTTTTGCGGCGCTCCAGCACCTGGCTTTTCACCTCACGCAGCTGGCCGTTGCTGATGAGCCGCAGGCTGTCCTGGCCCAAGCTTTGGGCGTTGGCCTGGTTTTGGCGCAGCAGCTCCTCAATGCGCTTCAGGTTGGCGGCGGTGTTAGCACGGGTGTTATCTATGTTGCGGTTAATCTTCTCCTTTTCCTTATCGATGGCCGCTACCTGGGCCTCCGCATCCAGCACTTGCTGGCGGAAGGCGTTGATGCGGGCGGCGGGCGCATAGCGCTCCAGCATGGCCTGCAGGCGCTTGAACTCGGTGCTGGTGAGGTCGGGCGAGAAGAAGGTTTTCTCGCCAAAGCCCCCGAACAGCGCCACCTCGGTGGTCGAGTCGGTGAGGGCCGTGGTGGCGGCGTAGATGTCCACGGCGCGGCTCGAAATGCTGGTGCCCGCCACCTGCTTGGCCGTGAGCACGCCGTTTTTCTTGGTTACCATGCTCACCAGCCCGTTTTTGAGCGGAATGCGGTAGGTTTCCTTCATGTAGCTCTGCAAGAAGTCGCGGGTCTTCTCCTCGTTGCCATCCACCACCACGTTTACGCTGTACTGGGTGCGGCCGGCGTAGGGCAGCTGGCCCTGGCGCACCACGTAGTTCTGGCCCGGCTCGTAGGTTTGGGCCCGGGCGGCGGGGGCTAGCAAAGCGCTGAAGGTGAGCAGTAAGAGAAGTCGGCGCAGCATAGCAAAAGAAGAGAAAGGTGAGTGGGTAAGCTTAGCGGAGGTCGTGGCGGGCGAAGGCGGCGCGCAGGTCGTCGCGCATGAGCTGGAAGCGCGCCACGGCGGCAGCCAGAAACTCCTCGTCGAGCAGCTGGCGGATTTCCACGTCGGGCGCGGCCACGCCGCTCAGGTCGAGGTCGGCCACTTTGTAGGTTTGTTCGAGCGGGCCCTGCTCCAGCTTGAGCAGGTACTTGCCATTCCAGGCCAGCAGGGTGATTTTAACTTGCGGATACGGGATGTCGGCAACGTGGCGCATGGGCAGCTAGCAGAGATGGGGGCCGAAGATAGCGCCCCTGCCCCACCCCGCCGGTATAGCTCCGCCTTAACGCCCGCCCGGGCCGCCTCGTATAAAAACCAGGGCCAGCCCGCGCAGGCCGGCCGTATCTCACTCAACCTTAATCCTTTTCCAGCTATGCCCCAGGGAGATAAGTCGAAGTACACCGACAAGCAAAAGCGCCAAGCCGAGCACATCGAAGCAGGCTACGAGCAAAAAGGCGTGCCCCCAGAAGAAGCCGAAGCCCGCGCCTGGGCCACGGTAAACAAGCAGGATGGCGGCGGCAAAAAGCCCGGCGGCTCGGGCCGCAAATAGCCCTCTCCTACCCTGGCCACCACGGCGGCCGGCGCGCACCAGGGGCGCTGGCCGTCGTTTTTTTGTGGGTAGCCCTCAGGCGGCCAGGGGCTGCTGAATAACTGCCGGGTGGGCCGGCGAGCGATGCAGCGCAACTACCAGCCCCAGCAGCAGCAACCCGCAGCCCACGCCGATAAGGGGCGCCGATGTTACGTCCAGCAGCCAGCCATTGAGGTAGCTGGCCGTGACGGTGCAGAGGTTGACCAGGGCCATGTAGGTGGTGAATTGCGAGCCCTCGATGCGCGGCTGGCAGAAGGCCATGAGCAGCGGCATGGCGGCGGCGCTGAGCAACGGGTCGGCCAGGTTCATCACCACTAAGCCGGTGAAACCCACGGCTTTCACTGGCCAGAAGGCGCCCAGGCTGCCGAAAGTCAGCAGAAACCCCGCCAGGCCCGCCATCACCCAGTATTGCAGCCGCGCCGCGCCGAGGCGGTCGACGATAATACCGCCGCCGAGCAGCACGCCAAAGGCGATGACGCTGCCCAGCGTGCCCTGCTGGGCCGACACCTCGGCATCGGCCCAGTGCAGCGAATGGATGAGGTGGAAAGTATAGGCGTTGTTGAAGAGCGAGCCAGCCAGGTAGGCCAGGAAGATGATACCGAAGGCGCGCAGGCTGTGTTTTTCGACCATGCTGCGCCACAATTCGGCAAAGAGCCAGGCGAGCGGCGGGTTGGCTTCGGCCTCGGGCTGGCCCTCGGCCACGGGGCGCTGGCCAAGGCCGAAGCGCGGCAGCAGGTGGTCGGTGCGCTCGAGCTTGATGAAAAACGTGAGCACCGTGAAAGCCAGCAGGGCCAGCGACTGCGCCAGCGCCGCCCGCCCAAAGCCGCCGTGGTGCAACACCCACGACAGCGCCGCGCCGCCCACCGCCCAGCCCAGCAAAAACCCGCCGCGCATGAAGGCATTCACGCGCCCGCGCTCGGCCACCGGCACCACCGAGATGGCGATGGCATCGACGCTGGCATCCTGAATGGAAGCAAATACGCTGTGGATGAAGAACACGGCGCCCATGAGCCCTAGCTGGGCCACCGGCTGGCGCACCAGCAGCAGCGAGAGCGAGGCCAGCACCGCCACCAGCTGCGTGAGCACCACCCACTGCTTGCGGTGCCCGATAACGGAGTATTGATACTTGTCGATGAGCGGGCCCCACACGAACTGGAACGTCCAGGGCAGGCCCACAATGGCGGCGAATGACCCCACCGCATGGGCCGACAGCCCACTGCCAATGAGGTAGTTATACACCGCCGTGAGGCCGAAGCCCGCCGGAATGCCCTGCATCACATACAGGTAAAAGAAGGTAGCGTAGCGCAGCCGGGCGCTGTCGCGCAGAACGAGAGCAGACATATCCTATAGGCGAACTACTTAACTTTACCTGTATTTACCAGAATAGCTAGTATCGACTAATGGTAAATTGTGGGGAATTGTGTGTAGTCGTTAAGATATGAAGTAAGAAGTTGCTTTGAGCAATGCACGTGACCATCGAGGGCAAAACGCACATGAAGTACCAATATCCCCTTACTTTCAGAACCAATCTTATTTATTTCATAAAGGTCATTCAAATCAGAACGCGAAATAATCAGTGGTGAGTGCCAGCCAGTTTCTGGATGGCGCACCATCAAGGCATAAGTTAATTCCGGAGTAGGCAAGCTCTGTAGCTGTGGCAGCGGAATTGCAAATTGTGCTGTGATGCCATCCTTTATTTTCTTAGCCTGAGCTGTTTTTACCTGAACGCGCACAAATTCACCTTCTTTATCTTTTACCACCAGTATATCATCTCCTACATCCACTTCTGGCACAGCAACGTTCCAACCCCTAAATAGAAATTCGGCCATAGCAGCAAAATGACCCGCCTTACCTAAATAAAGATTATTACGCTTCGACATCCTGCAAGTTAATCTTATACAAAACCTTATGTGATACAGGCTCTTCGAATTGAACAATATTTACCTGTTCTTTGAGTTTAATCAACTGAGAATTATTTACCCCGAGTAGTGTCAGCAGAATATGCTTAACAATTGGCCCATATTGACTTTCAAAGTCCGTCTTTGTACCCTGAGCTACAAAAACATTACCGAAGGCCGACCGCTCACTCGCCAGTGTTTCTGCTACTAACTTTTTAGATAAAGGAGAGAGCCCAAACGTATAACCATCAAATTGGCGGCTAACGCTTACTGTTAAAGTTTTCATATGCATCATTTTTAAGGTTATAGTTCTAACACAAGCTAATGTACTATAATTACGCCACCAGCGCCTCGGTTACGCGGCTGAGGTCGCTGCTCACTTTTTGCAGAAAGGCCAGCTGCTCGGCCAGGGTGCGGTCGGGGCTGGCGGTATCGGCCAGGGCATCGGCGCGCACCTCCTGCATGAGGGGCACGGTGGCGGCCGGAGCCGCCGCAACCTCGGCTTCGGGCGCGGGGGCGGCGGCTAGCCTAGCCAGGCTTTTGCTGAGGGCGGCCTGGGCACTGGTGAGTACGCGGCGCGTAGCGGGCGGCACGCTGGGGTTGGGCGTGGCCGCATCCTGCCAGGTGGTGGTGAGGGCCGAGATATTGGCCGACAGAATGTGGTTCAGCACCACAAACTCGTGCACCTCGGTGGGGTGGCGGCGGGTGCGGCGCGGCTCGGACAGCATGCGCTGGAAGGCCGCCGCCAGGTTGGCCGAGGCCACGTACACGTCTTTGCGCAGCAGGCGGTACGTGACAGGCGGCACCTCGCGGCCGGCCAGGCGGTCGGCCAGCTGGCGCAGGTAGGCCAGGTTGGCGCGCAGCGTGGCAGCCAGCAGGTCGGGCAGCTGGTCGCCCTCCCAGCGCGGAAACAGCAGATAGGCCGTGGCCAGGGCAATGGCGCAGCCCAGGGCCGTATCGGTCAGGCGCTCCTCAATTACCCCGATGTACCCTAGCCCCAAAAAGCTGAACATAATGAGCAGGTAAGCTGTGAGAAACGTTACCGTGACCAGGTATTTGGTACGCTGAAACGAGTAGGCGATGACCATGAATACCAGCAGCAGCCCGAAACGCACGTCGCCGTCGGGCACGGCCCACAGCACCAGCGAGCCCAGCACGCCCCCCACCAGCGTGCCGCTGATGCGCTGAATGTTGCGCTCGCGGGTGAGGCTGAAGCCGGGCTTGAGCATAAAGGTCACGGTCATTAAAATCCAGTAGTTGTGCTGGCCGTGCCAGAGCAGCTCGGCCACCGCGAAGGCGATGGCGCAGGCCACGGCCATGCGCACGGCGTGCCGAAACACCGACGAGCCCAGGGTCAGGTTTTCGCCGAAGGCGCTCCATTCCAGCTCCTGGCGGGCCACAAACTGGGTGTGGCTGGCCATGCGGCTGGCATCGGGGGTTAGCGCGGCAGCCTGGGCCTCGTCGAAGTAGCGCCGGATGCTGCGCACGCGCCGGTGCAGGTCGCGCAGGTTCACCAGTATTTTTTTGAGCACCAGCGTGCTTAGGCCGGTGCCAGGGTCGGGCGCGGGCAGGGCATTGATGCGGGCTTGCAGCTGGGTAAGCTCGGCCAGGCGGTCGGGCGGCGGGCTGCCGTAGGCGCGGTTGGCCAGGATGGCGCTGCCCAGGTAGTCGAGGTCCACGGCCAGGCGGTTGATAAAGCCCTGGATTTCGGCCAGAATACCCGTGCTGCCAAAGGCCGCGCGCAGGGCGCCGTAGTCGAAGTAGCCCGCCGTAATGTGCTCGTAGAGGTCCACCGTTTCGGTGAAGGTGAGCACGAGGCGGCGGCCGGCGCTGGTGCTTTCGCTCACTATCTGGCGCGAGCGGAAGATGAGGTCGCGCACGGCTTCCTGCTTTTCATTCACCACCACTTGCTGCGCCACCAGGCGGCGGTAGTCGTCGTCGAGGCTGGTGCTGGCGTTGTAAAACGTGGCCTTGATGTGCAGAAAGCCCGCCACGGCGTGCAGGCACTCGCCCAGCGCCTGCTGCGCCGAGCGGTAGGGCTGCACCCGGCTTTGCACCAGCGCCAGCAGCAAATACCAGCACCCCCCCAGCCCCAGCATAGCGGCATGCAGCAGGTTGGCTTTCCAGCCCTCGGGCGGGTGGGCCAGCGTAAGCACCATACCCAGCAGCGTGGCCGAGCCCACGGCGCCCGCCCGGGCGCCCCATACCAGCAGCATCGTCAGCCCAAAGCTGAGGCCCACCAGCACCACGCCCAGCCCCAGCCGGTGCGGGGCTAGCCAGCCCACCAGCAGCGCCCCCACAAACACGAGGCCCAGGGCGGCCAGCAGGCCATTGCGCCGATGCTGCAAGGGGCCGGGCGTGTCGGTCACGCTCAGGCACACGGCGCCGGTCGAGATGGTAATGCCGGCCGCAAACTGCCCCCACTGCGCCCCCAGCACCGCGGGCAGCAAAATGGCCAGCGTAGTGCGCAGCCCATCGGAGAAGTGCTGGCTGAAGAAAAAGTACGAAAGGTCGCGGCGCGACACGCGGGGCAGGGCAAACGGCATGGCTAGCCGAAAGTACGCGGTGGGTCGGGGCCGGGGTTACGCCGGCGCCCCGCTCCGGGTCTTGGCTAGGCCCAAAACAGCCTTAGCCAAGACTAAAACAGCCTTAGCCAAGACCCAAACAGGCTTCGCCAGGGTTCTCCGCTTCCTTGCTAGCCTCAACCTAGCCTTAGCGAAGACCTAAACGACCCTGGCTACGGCTATTTGGGTCGTAGCCAGGGTCGTTTGGGTCTTCGCCAGGGCTGTTTGGCTCCTGCTGCCGGCCGGCTACAGCAGAATGCTGGCCAGCGCGTAGTCGGCCAGCAGAATGGAGATAATGGAGTTGGTAACGGCGGCCGTGCTGGCCTTGCCCACCTCCAGGGCGCCGCCCTTGAGGGTGTAGCCTTTATAGGAGGAGATGGCCGATACCAGGAAGGCAAATACTACCGACTTTATCAGCGAAAACAGCACCGTGTAGGGCTTGAAGGCGTAGCGAATGCCCTCGATGTAGTCGGCGCCCGGCATCACGCCCGCTATCTGGGTAGCCACGTAGCCGCCCAAAATGCTCAGGTTCATGGCCAGGATGACGAGCAGCGGAAACACGAATATGGAGGCGATGATGCGCGGCAGCACCAGGTAGGAAGCCGAGTTGATGCCCATCGCATCGATGGCCGAAATCTGCTCGGTAATGCGCATGGTGCCCAGCCCGCCCGCAATGGCCGAGCCCACCTTGCCGGCCAGCACCACCGAAATAATGGTGGGGGCTAGCTCCAGAATGGTCATTTCGCGCACCATAAAGCCCACGGTGCTCATGGGCACGAGCGGGTTCACCATGTTGTAGGCAATCTGCACGCAGGTTACGGCCCCGATAAAGGTCGAAACCAGACCTACGATAAAGATGGAATCGACGCCAATCTCGATGGCCTCGTCGAGGGTGCGCTGCCAGAGCACGGCGCGGCGCTCGGGGCGGGTTACCATCATTTGCATCAACAGCACGAAGCGGCCAAACGCAGATATTGGCCGAGGATATTTATACATCACCTAGAGATAACTAACGAGCCCCAAAGGTACGACCCGCAGGCAGGCCCGTAAAAAGAACGCCTGGCGGGGCCAGGCACCACTAGGCGTTCGAGGAGGCGTTTTACTTTAAAAAGGTTGCCTCAGGTGCTACCGCGGCTTTGCCCGCGGCCTACCAAGCGCTGGGCACTGACCCCTCCGGCGTAAACGCCCCCCAGCCCCTCTCCGTGGGCCGGGGGCTGGGGCGACGTTTATGCCGGGCGAATAAGCTACTTCGGCAGCGGCTGCGGCGTGTAGGTGGGGCCCAGGCAGCGCGGGCCCTGGGCCGTCCAGGCCAGCGGGTCGAGGCAAAGCTGGCGCTCGGTCATGGCGGCGTTCCAGGCGTGGTACACCAGGTATTCGGTGCGGCCGTCGGGGCCTAGCACGTGGCTGTGGTGGCCGGGGCCGCGCACGTGGCCCGGCACCGAGTGCAAGACCCTGGCCCCGGCATCGGAGCCCGAGTCGACATACGGCCCCAGCACGTGGTCGGCGGCGCAGTAATCGACGCCGTAACGGTCGGTGAGGAAATTGGCGCCGCTGAAAAAGCAGTAGTACTTGCCCGCGTGGCGGCGCACAAACGGCCCTTCCAGGGTGTGCCACTGGGCAAAGGTGCGGTTGCCGTAGAGCGGCATCAGGCGGTTGGCCTCGAAGAGCGTCCACTTGTGGCGGGCGCGCAGCACGGTGCGCGGCTGGCCGGCCAGCTGCGTCATGCTGGCGAGGCGGTCTACCACCAGCCCCGTGCCGGGGTAATAGCCGTCGTTGGTATCGGTAAAGTCGCGGGCGTAGAAGAGGTACCATTGCCCGTCGGTGTCCTGAAAGGCGTGGGCATCGATGGTAAACCGGCTATCGGCCACCGGCAGGCTAGCCACTTCGGTATACGGCCCTTCGGGCCGCGGGCTGGTGGCCACCTTCAGCTGATGCCCCACCGTGGCCCCGATGGCGCCGCCCCCGCGCGAGTAGTACATGTAAAACGTGCCCTGGTGCTCGACCACCTCAGGCGCCCAAAAGTCAAACTCCTCGCTGCCGGCCGGGGGCGTGAGCGCCCCGCCCAGCGGCTGCCAGTCTACGAGGTTCTCCGATTTTAGCAGCGTAAACACCCGGCCATCGGGCGTGCGGCCCCGGCCGGTGGTGCCGAAGGCGTAGTAGTGCCCGCCGTGGCGCAGCACGAAAGGGTCCGGAAAATTGCGGGCCAGCACCGGGTTAGTGTAGGTGCGGGCGGCGGCAAAAGCAGTGGGGCGCATGGCAAGCAGGGCTAGCCCCGTGAGCGAGCCCGTAAGAAAGTGACGGCGGGTGGGCATGAAGCAGGTAAGGAAGGCTGGCAACAAGTATACGGCACGAAAGGCCGGCGCCCGGCTGCCAATGCCCGCTGAAAGTCCGGACCACCCAGGGCAAATGCAAACGTTTGCACACCATTGCCACCTTAGCAGTAGTGCCGGCGCATCCTGCAAAGCAGTTTTATTGGTATTTTTTATCTAACTAAGATTGTATTTAACAACAAGTTATGCTTCATATCTTCATCTAATCAGCGCTGCTTTACCGCCCGGCTGGCCGGCGCAAAAAAGGCAAGGCTTCAACGCTTTGCCGGCAGCCAGTGCGGCTGGGCCGGCCGGACCGGCCGGGCTTTTCGGCCACTACAGGCCATGCCTACGCGCTGGTGTGGCCAGCGTGGTGCCCGGCCGGCCCTGGTATTTTCCGGGCCGCCGCAGGATGCAAGAAAAACTTGCTTCCGTTAATTATTCACCCTGTACCCTTGCTTATTAGCAAACCGGCTTTACTTTTACGTCATCTTGCAGCGTCGATTTCGCCCGCGCATTACGGCCAGTCTCTCCCATCGGGCGGGGCTAGCCACGGGCGCAACGACTACCGCGGCCCAGCCAAGGCGCAGCAATCGGCTGCTCCCGTGCGGGTTGGCGCTGCTTGCCGGGCGGAAGCTGCTTTTTTTTAGGCCTTTATGCAAACGATTGCACGAAGCCTGCCGCAACTGCCCCTTTCCCTGCCTCTTTTCACTTTTCTCCCACCCATATGAAAAAGCTGCTACCCCCTCCCGGGCGTTTGCTGATTCCCGTATTGGCTTGCTGCCTGCCGCTGGCCGTTGCCACGGCCGCGCCGGTTGCCGTTATCACTCCGAAAGCCCTGGCCGGCAAGGCCAGGCTGGCCCAACCCGCCGCAACAGTTACCGGCCGCGTAACGGACGAAAAAGGCGAAGGCCTGCCCGGCGTTACGGTACTCGTAAAAGGCACTACTACCGGCACTTCGACCGACGTCAATGGCAATTTTTCTATTGAGGTGCCCACGGGCGGCTCGCTCGTTATCTCCTCGATAGGCTACGCCACCCAAACCATTGCGGTGGGCAGCCAGACTACCCTGGCCGTGCGCCTAGCCACCGACACGCAGCAGCTTTCCGAAGCCGTGGTGGTGGGCTACCTCACCCAGGAGCGCCAGAACGTGACCGGCTCGGTAGCTACGCTAGGGGCCACCGAAGTGCGCCGGGCCCCGGTGGCCTCGGTGGGCGAGGCCATTCAGGGGCGCCTGCCGGGCGTGCAGGTTACCAACTCGGGCGTGCCGGGCCAGGGGCCGGTGGTCAACATCCGGGGCCTGGGCTCGCTGGGCGGCAGCAACAGCGGCCCGCTCTACGTGGTAGATGGCCTCTGGATTGAGCCGACCAGCAGCGCCGGGCGCGACATCAACCCCGCCGATATTGAGTCGGTGCAGGTGCTGAAGGACGCCGCCGCGCTAGCCCCCTACGGCAACTCGGGGGCCAACGGCGTTATCGTTATTACCACCAAAAAGGGTAAGCAGGGCACGCCGGCCATCAGCTTTAACGCCAGCGGCGGGGTGCAGAACCTGATAAAGCGCCTCGACCTGGCTAATGCCGCGCAGTGGGCGGCCGTCAACAACCAATCGTACGATAACGCGGGCCTGCCGCGCCAGCCCTACGCGGCCAACCTGCCCGCCGGCATCGACACCGACTGGCAGAAAGAGCTGTTCAAGCAGGGCTCGGTGCAGGACTACAACCTGGGTTTTTCGGGGGGCGGGCCGCAGTCGAACTTCAACGTATCGGGGGGCTATTTCAAGCAGCAGGGCACCATTATCGGGCCGCAGTTTGAGCGCTTCACGGCCCGCGTGAACACGGGCTTTACCCGCGGACGCCTGCGGGTGGGCGAGAACCTGCAACTGGTGCGCGCCAACCAAACCTACGTGAACGGCGCGCCCTTTACGGAGGTGCTGCGCATGCCGGCCGTTATTCCGGTGTATGACCCCACCGTGCCGGGCGGCTTCGGTATTGGCAACAACAACGCCATTACCTTCGGCACCAACCCCATTGCCTTGCAGCGCCTGCTGGTGAGCACCAGCACCAACAACCGCATTTTGGGCAACGTGTACGGCGAGGTGCAGATTTTTGACTTCCTGCGCTACCGCCTCAACCTGGGCCTGGAGTACCACGGCTTCCGCGACCAGCAGCGGCGGCAATTCGGCGTGTGGCGCCGCAACGACGCGACCACGCCTTCTTACTTTGGCGATGACCAGGGCAACGAACTGTTTGGCCAAGCCGAAAACACGCTGACGTTTGACAAGAGCTTCGGCCAGCACAACCTGACGGTGGTGGCCGGCTACAGCCGCCAGCGCCGCAGCTTCGAGTTTACTAGGGGTGTTAACTTCGGCTATGGCACCGGGCCGGTGTACTACTGGGCGCTCGACGCGGGCTCGCAGACGCCGCAGGTCATTGGCTCGTCGTACGTGCAGGGCAAAGAATCACTCTTCGGCCAGGTAACCTACGACTACGACCGCCGCTTCCTCGTGACGGGCGCCTTCCGCCGCGATGGCTCGTCGCAGTTTGCGCCCGACCGCCGCTGGGGCAACTTCGGGGCCGGCTCGGTGGGCTGGCGCATCTCGAAGGAGAAGTTTATGGAGAACGTAACGGCCATCAGCGACCTCAAGCTGCGGGCTAGCTTCGGCAGCCTCGGCAACCAGTACCTGAGCGGCGCCTACGGCGGCTCGTACCTCTACCAGGGCGCGCTGAACACCAACGCCAACTACGTGCTGGGCACCAGCCAGACCATCCAGAACGGCGCCATCCAGACGACCCTAGCCAGCAACGTGCGCTGGGAAGAGCGTCGCACCCAGAACTATGGTTTTGACCTGGCGCTGCTCGAAAACCGCTTCTCGCTGTCGGCCGACTATTACATCTCGCGCACGGCCAACGCCCTGGTGTCGCCCAACCTGCCGCAGGTACTCGGCAACGCCGGCGCGCTGCCCTTCCAGAACCTGGGCTTGCTCGAAAACCGCGGCTTCGAGTTTAAAGTAGGCTACGCCGACGACCGCAAGGACTTCAAGTACGGCGTGTCGGCCAACCTCACCACGCTCACCAACAAGGTATTGAACCTGAACTCGGGTTCGATTGATGGGGCGCCGTCCAACTTCCTGCAGGGTGGGCCGGGTGCCACTACCCGCACCGAAGTAGGCTACGAGATTGGCTCGTTCTACCTCTACCAGTTCGACGGCATTTACCAGACCGGCGACGCGAATATTCCGGCCGGGCTGCAAGCCGGCGACGTGCGCTACAAGGACACCAACGGTGACGGCCAGATTACGGAGGCCGACCGCGTGCACGTGGGCCGGGTATTCCCCCGGATTCAATATGGCCTGAACCTGACGGCCAGCTACGGCGGCTTCGACCTGGCGGCCTTCTTCCAGGGCGTGCAAGGCAATACGGTATTTAACGACGCCAAGTACTGGCTGGAGCGCACCGACGACAACAATAACCACCTGGCCAGCTTCACCCCCTGGACGCCTACCAACCCCTCTACCACCACGCCCCGCGCCCTCATTGCCGGCGGCACCGGCGGCATTGCCCCCGGCAACAACGACCGCTACCAGACCACCCGCTGGCTGGAAGACGGCTCGTACCTGCGCCTGAAAAACGTGCAGCTAGGCTACTCGCTGCCCAAAACCATGCTGGAGCGCACCAAGTACATCGGCTCGCTACGCCTGTTCCTGACCGGCCAGAACGTGTTTACGGTGACCAAGTACAGCGGCTACGACCCCGAAACTGTAGGGCAGGGCTCGCTGGCGCGCGGCGTCGACGCGGGCTCCTACCCCAACCTGCGCTCATTCACCCTGGGCCTGCAAGCTGGCTTCTAAGTCTTTTCTCCCACCCGTATCTATCTAGCTATCATGAAAGTATCTATCCTGACCCGGCTGGGCCTAGCGGGCGCGCTGCTCCTCTCGGCCACGGCTTGCGAGAAAGACATTCTCAATCAGGTGAACCCCAACCTGCCCACCGTGCAGTCGTCGTGGCAAACCAGCGACGACGCCGTGAAAGGCTCCACGGCCTGCTACGCGGGCTTGCAGGGCCTGGGCATGTACCGCCGCTGGCTCAACTTCGCCTTCGACCTGCGCGACGACATTGGCTGGAGCCAGAGCCCCTGGGGCGAGCTGGCCGACTTCACGCGCTTTGTGCAGCAGAACTACGACTTTGAGGTGTCGAGCACCATCTGGCGCGACCACTACCGCACTATTTTCCGCTGCAACCAGGTGCTCGACCGCGTGCCCACCATCACGACGATGGATGCCACGCTGCAAAAGCGCGTCATTGCCGAGGCCAAGTTTATCCGGGCGCTCTCGTACTTCAACCTGGCCTCGCTCTACGGCAATGTGCCGCTAGCCCTCACCTACGTTACCGACCTGAACGCTACCATTCCGCAGGCCAAGGAGGCCGACGTGTGGGCCCAGGTGTATAAAGACTTGCAGGAAGCCGCGCCCGACCTGCCCGTATCCTACAGCGCGGCCGACGTGGGCCGCGCCACCAAGGGCGCCGCGCAGGCGCTGCTGGGCAAGGCCTACATGCAAAACAAGCGCTGGGCCGATGCGCAGGCGCAGTTTGCGCTGGTCATCAGCTCGGGCACGTACAAGCTGACTTCTACCTACACCGACAACTTCCGCCACACCTCGGAAAACAACGTGGAGTCGATTTTCGAGGTGCAGTTCTCGGATGAGAAGAAGGGTGGCAACGACTCGGGCGGCGGCCCCGACGCTACCAGCTCGCAGGGCGGGCAGCGCTCGCAGTTCTGGGGCGTGCCAGGCTTCGGCTTCAACGACGGCGAGGTGCGGCCCTGGCTGGTGAACGAGTTCCTGAAGGAAGGCACCACCACCGGGCAGCGCGACCCGCGCCTGGCGGCCACGGTGTTCTACAACCGCAAGGACCAGAGCCAGTTCCCGACTGCCTTGCCCACCGACGGCGATACACTAGCCTACGGCATCGGCTTTTTGACCCGCTACGGCAAGGACGCCCGCAACCGGGCCCGCGTGTACTGGCGCAAGTACCAGACCGACTACTACCGCCAGTTTGAGGACTTCGACTCGCCCATCAACCAGCGCGTGATGCGCTACGCCGACATCCTGCTGCTGCAAGCCGAAGCCCTGAACGAGCAAAACCAGACGGCCACTGCCGTACCGCTCATCAACCAGGTGCGCAGCCGCGCGGGGCTAGCCCCGCTCACGGCGGGTAGCTTCACGCAGGCCAGCCTGCGCACCCAGCTCATGCACGAGCGCGCCACCGAGCTGGCCGGCGAGGGCGTGCGCTGGTTTGATTTGCAGCGCTGGGGCCTGCTCGACACCCAGGCTAACGTAGACCAACTTAAAACCCGCGATGCGCAGTTCAATACCTTCCGGGTGGGTGTTTCGCGCCTGCTGCCGCTGCTGCAAACCGAAGTTGACCTGCTGCGCCTGACGCAAAACCCGGGCTACTAGCCCATGACCCGCCCGCCAAGGCACTAAATACCCGCCGCCGTGCTTTCTTACCAAAGCGCGGCGGCGGTTTTGCTTAAAGTAGGGGGCCGCCCGGGCTGCCTGCGTCATCCTTTTCCCACCCTTTCTATGCCTATCTCGCTATCCGCGCGCTGGTTTACACTGCTGCTGGCTGGCAGCATGGCCTGCAACTCTTCGTCGGGCGGCGGCTCTACGCCAGCGCCCACGCCCACGCCTACCCCGGCGCCTGCTGCTACCACGTTCACCAACCCGCTGCTGGCCAGCGGCCCCGACCCGTGGGTGTATCAGAAAGATGGTTACTACTACTACATGCAAACGACGGGCACCAACCTGGTGCTGCGCAAAACGGCCAAGATGAGCGAGCTGGGCTCGGGGGTGAGCACCACCATCTGGACGCCCAAGGCCACCGGGCCGACCTCGCACGACATCTGGGCGCCCGAAATTCATTTTCTGGATGGCAAGTGGTACGTGTACTTCACGGCGGGGCCCGGCAACTGCTGCGGCGGCCAGCGCCTGTGGGTGCTCGAAAATGCCAGCGCCGACCCCACCCAGGGCACCTGGACCGAGAAGGGCCAGATAGCCGTACCCGGCCAGGATTTGTGGGCCATCGACGGCACCGTGCTGGAGCAGAATGGCAAGCGCTACCTCGTGTGGAGCGGCCAGGAGGCGGGCTCCGACCAGCAAAATCTTTACATCGCCCTCATGAGCAACCCCTGGACGCTCAGCGGCGCGCGCACGCAGCTCAGCCACCCGCAGTACGCCTGGGAGCTGAACGGTACGCCCAAGGTAAACGAGGGCCCGGAGGTGATTCAGCACGCGGGCAAAACGTTTTTGGTGTACTCGGCCAGCCACTGCACCACCGACGACTACGCCCTGGGCATGCTCACGGCCAGCGCTACCGCCGACCCGCTGGATGCGGCTAGCTGGAGCAAATCGACCTCACCCGTTTTTTCTAAAAACCCCACCAACAATGCCTACGGGCCGGGCCACAACGGCTTCTTTGTGTCGAAAGACGGCACGCAGAACTGGATAATCTACCACGCCAACCTGCAAGCCAACCAGGGCTGCGGCGATGCCCGCAACCCGCGCATGCAGCAGTTTAGCTGGAACTCCGACGGCTCGCCCAATTTTGGCTCGCCGGTGGCCACGGGCGTGGCGCTGCCCCGGCCGGCCGGCGAATAGCCCGCTCGCCGTTTCACTCACCACCTCAAACCTACGGCCTGCCTCGCGCAGGCCGTTTTGTTGTTTCATTTATGCTGCATAAGTTCTTTTATGGCTCCCTGGCCGTGCTGGGGCTGCTGAGCGCCGCCCCGCTAGGGGCCTCGGCGCAGGTGAAAGTTAGAAAAGGTAAGTGGGCCGCGCCGGTGGCCCGCCCGCTAGCCCCCGTCGCCATTGCCAACCCCGTGCTAGCCGGCGACTACCCCGACCCGTCGGTAACCCAGGTGGGCAATACCTACTGGGCCACGGCCACTTCCTCTAACTGGGGGCCGACGTTTCCGCTGCTGAAATCTACCGACTTGCAACACTGGAACCTGGTGGGACACGTTTTCCCCGGCGAGCGCCCGGCCTGGGCCGACTACTACTTCTGGGCCCCCGAGATTAGCCACGATGCCAACGGCAAAATCTACGTCTTCTACACGGCCCACAAGCGCGGCGGCAACCTGGCGGTGGGCGTGGCCAGCGCTGACCGCCCCGAAGGCCCCTACCGCGACCACGGCCCGCTGGTGGGCCAGCCCGACGGCTCCATCGACGGCTTTCCGATGCAGGATGAAAAAGGCCAGCCTTACCTCATCTGGAAGGAAGACGGCAACAGCGTGCAGAAGCCCACGCCCATCTGGGCCCAGCGGCTGAATGCCGACCGCACCGCGCTGATAGGCGACAAAACCGAGCTGTTTCGCAACACCGCCGCCTGGGAGGGCAACCTCGTGGAAGGGCCTAGCGTGGTGCGCCACGGCGGCTACTTCTACCTGTTTTACGCGGCCAACGGATGCTGCGGCGCCGGCTGCACCTACGCTACCGGCGTGGCTAGGGCCAAGAACTTACTCGGCCCCTGGGAGAAGTACGACCGCAACCCCATCCTGACCAAAAACGACACCTGGACCTGCCCCGGCCACGGCACGGCCATCGAGCGCCAGGGCCACTGGTACATGCTGCACCACGCCTACCAAACCGGCAGCATGCAGCACGTGGGCCGCCAGGGCGTGCTCAGCGAGTTTAAATGGACGGCCAGCGGCTGGCCCGAGTTCCTGGCTAACCACGGCACGCCCGCGGCCGCCGCGCCCGCACCGGGCGTAGTGGCCGATGAGTTTGCCAGCGCTACGCTAGCCCCGGCCTGGGAGTGGCCGGTGGAAGACAAGCCCACTTTTGCGCTGCAAAATGGCCGGCTGCAACTCACTGCCCGGCCCGACAAGGGTGGCGCCGCCCTGGGCCGCCCCACGCTGGCGGCCACTTACTCGGCCACCACTACGCTGCTCAACCCGGCCAGCCTGCCGGCCGGCACCACCGCCGGCCTGGCCGCCCTCGGCGACCCTAGCAACGCGCTCAGCCTGCTGGCCGGCGATGGCAAGCTGCAAGTGCAGGAGCGCCGCGATGGCAAAACCCGCACCCTGGCCGAGGCCCCGCTGCCGGCCGCTAGCCCGGCCCTGTACCTGCGGGTGCAGGACCAAGGGGGCAGCCACTACCGCTTCGCCTACAGCCCCGATGGCCGCACCTGGACCGAGCTACTACCCGCCGGCCAAACCGCCGACGGCGCCTTCCTGCCGCCCTGGGACCGGGGCGTGCGCGTGGGCGTGGTGGCCCAGGGCCCCACGTCGGCCACGGCCACGTTCGAGCGCTTTGAAGTGACGAACGAATAAGTTCGCAGAAAGAATGAAACTCGTCCGTCATGCTGAGCTTGCCGAAGCATCTTGCCAGAGTGCGCAAGGCTACTATTCCTTACGTAACCTGCCAAGATGCTTCGGCAAGCTCAGCATGACAGACGTTCCTTTAGTACTGCATAAAAAAGCCCTTGCTACGCGCGTAGCAAGGGCTTTTTTTATGCAGCTGACCCTGGCAGCCTAGTGCACCAGCACCAGCTTGCTATAGGAAGTTTGGCTGGCCGACGACAGGCGCACGGTGTACACGCCGGCGGCCCAGGTGCTGCCATCCAGGGCGAAGTCGGTGGCCTGGCCGGCCGTGCCGGCCACCTCGGCGAGGTGGCGCACCAGGCGGCCCTGCACGTCGAAGATGTCGAGGGCCACGCGGCCGCTTTGGGTGGGCGTCACCACGCAGTGCACCTGGCCGGTGGAGGGGCTGGGGTACACCACCAGGGGCGCGGCCTCGGCGGTGGAGGCGGCCGGGGTGGCCAGGGCCAGGCGGGCGCCGCTGGCGGCCTGGGGCATCAGGTCGAGGCGCCAGCGCTGGGCGTCGTTGCCATTGTCGGTGTACTGGTGCACGCCCTGGCCGGGGTTCGAGAGGTTGTTATCGACATCGAGGCAGAGGGTGGCGCCCTTGTGGATGAGCTTGGCGTAGCCATCGCCGGTCGATACGATTTGCCAGCGCTGGGCGTCGCTGCCGTTGTCGGTGTACTGTTGCACCGTGGCGCCGGTGGCGGTGCTGTTGCTGGCCACCTCCAGGCACTGGTTGGTATTGCGGTGCGTCAGCTTGTAGTAGCCGTCGGGCATCAGCGTGATAACCCAGCGCTGGGCATCATTGCCGTTGTCGGTGTACTGCTGCACGGCCTGGCCGGGGCTAGCGCTGTTGCCGGGCACTTCGAGGCACTGCGTGGTGCCTTTGTGCGTGAGCTTATACACGCCGCCCGACACGATGGGCAGGGCCGTGAGGGTGAGCTGCCAGCGCTGGGCGTCGTTGCCGTTGTCGTTCCACTGGTGCACGGCGGTGCCGGCGGCGGCCGAATTGTTGTCCACGTCGAGGCACATGGGCGTGTTTTTGTGGGTCAGCTTGTAGTAGCCGCCGGCCATGTTTTCGAAGCGCCAGCGCTGGGCGTCGCCGCCATTGTCGGTGTACTGCTGCACCACGGCGCCGGCCGTGGCGCTGTTGCCGGCCACTTCCAGGGCCTGGTTGGTGCCCTTGTGCAGGGCTTTGTAGTAGCCATCGGCTTGCAGGCTGATAACCCAGCGCTGGGCATCGTTGCCGTTGTCGGTGTACTGCTGCAAGGCCTGGCCGGGGCTGGCGGTATTGCCGGGCACATCGAGCGCCTGAGTGGTGCCCTTGTGCACAAGCTTGTAGGTGGCGCCCGAGGCGAAGGTGGGGCTCACCGGGCAGGGGCCGCTGGCGGGGCGCGGGGCCACGCCGTAGTTGGTCATGTTCACTTTCTGGATGGTGCCGTCGTAGTTAAACGTCAGGTGGTCAACGGATACCTGGCGGGTGCTGAAGCTGCGGTCGGGGTAGCGGTGGTACACCACGTAGTAGTCGTCGCAGCCCGGCACCTGCGTAATGGAGTGGTGGCCGGGGCCAAAATTCTGCGCATCGCTGCTCAGCAGCGAGCCCCGGTAGGTCCACGGCCCGGTGGGCGAGGTACTGGTTGCGTACTGCACATTATAGGTGTCATTAGTCCACGAGCCGTTCGAGTAGCTCATGTAGTACAGCCCGTTGCGCTTTATTAGGTAGGGCCCCTCGGTAAAGTTCTGGGGCGTGATATCGCGCGGGGCATCGCTCGTCAGCGATACCATATCCGCGTTCAGCTTGCGCACTACCAGCCGGCTGCCGTTCGAGCCGCCGTAGTAGACGTAGGCCTGCCCGTCGTCATCCACAAACACCATGGGGTCAATCACATCCTGCGTGATATTGTTGCTGAGCGCGGGCGTCAGCAGCGGCTGTCCCTTATCGGTAAACGGCCCGGTGGGGCTAGTGCCCACGGCAACCCCAATGGATGGCGTATTGGTGGCATTGTTGTGCGCCGTGTAGTAGAAATAGTACTTGCCATTGCGGGCCACCACCGAGGGCGCCC
Source organism: Hymenobacter cheonanensis (assembly GCF_030581075.1). GTDB lineage: Bacteria > Bacteroidota > Bacteroidia > Cytophagales > Hymenobacteraceae > Hymenobacter. The sequence continues at coordinate 172,249 of NZ_JAUQSW010000003.1, read as the reverse complement.
AGCCGTTGTAGGTGGCCCAGGTAGTTTGCCGGCCCAGGTCGAAAATGGTGCCCAGGTCCGTCCAGTTGGTGAGGTCGGTGGACGAAAAAGCGTGAAACTGTCCCCCGCTCGAATTAGCGTCGGTAGTGGGGTAGATATAGTATTTGCCGTTCAGGTAATCCATCTCCGGGTCGGCCTGGTAGCCGGGCAAGATGGGGTTGCCGCTGGTTTGGGCCGGGGCCCGCAGGCTCAGCAGCAGCAAGAAGGCTAGCAGGCCGGTCCAGTACCGGCGCAACGAATGGGCAGACAGTAGGGCTGTCGACATAAGGTTTGGGTGGGGAAAAGGTAAAAAATGACTACCGGGCGCGCCCGGCAATCGGGAAGAGCAGGCTGTAAGGAGTTAAAAGCGAAGTAGTTAAGAATTGAAATTCATTGCTCTTAACTCTTTCACTTTTAACTATTTACTTAGCGAGCTTATCGCTCAGCATTTTCATAAAGTAGCCGCCTACCACCGAGCGGGCCTGGAAGCCGACCTGGCGGGCATTGGTAGTCTCGTGCCAGTCGGTGAGGGGCACGCGGCTAGGGGTGTCGTTGGCAAACTGCCACACCGGGTTGATGAGCGCCGCAAAGTCGGCTTGGTTAGTGGCCAGGGTGGCGGTCCACAGTATCCAGTCCGACTTGGTGTAGGTCCTGCGGCTGTCGAGGGGCAGGCCGTATTTCTGCTGGTGCCGGAGGTAAAAAGCCAGCTCCTGCTGCGCCACCTCGGGCGGAAACACGTTCAGGTCGAGCACCTTGTCCCACACCAGGTTGTATTTCTGGCTCCACGAGCCGGCGGGCTTGTCGAAGGTGAGGGCGTAGTGGTCGCCGTCCTGGGCCAGCTGCATCCACTTTTTAGCCAGCTCGCGGGCCAGGGCCTGGTACTCATCGGCCGTCTTGGCATCGCCGAGCTGGCGGGCCAGCTGGCCGTAGCAGGCAATACCCATAATGGCCTTCACCGAGAGGTTGGTGTTGCGGGCCAGGTGGCCGGCAAAGTCGTCGGTGCTGAGCTGGTTGGCCGGGTCGAAGCCGTCGCGCCTCAAAAAGCCAACCCATTTGGTGAGCGTGGGCCAGTGCGCGCGGGCAAAGTCGGCCCGGCCATCCACTTTCACCACGGCAGCGCTGATAATGAGCATGTTGCCGGCTTCTTCCACCGGCATGTCCTCGCCGTAGGTCTGGCCGTTGGCCAGGGGGTAAGTGCCCACATCGTGGGCCGGAAAGTCTTTTTTCCAGCGCCCCGACTCCGAATACTCGAAGATGAAGCGCAGCATACCCTTGGCTAGCTCGTTGTTGTAAAGCAGGAAAAGCGGCGCCGAAGGGTAGGTAATATCTACCGTGCCAATAGAGCCATTCGAGAAGTTCTCCTTCGAGAAAAAGAGCAAGTCGCCCTTGGGCCCCACCACAATGCTGTGCGCGGCAATGGCCTGGCGGTAAGCCAATTGGCACAGGTCGGCATATTGAGGGCCACCGCTGGCCTGGGCGTCAGCATACAGCTTTTGGTCGAAGGCCGTGGCTTTCTGGCGCAGGCGCGGGTAGTCGGCCTCGGCGGCGGCCAGGGCCTTGTTCATGGTCATGGCCGGGTCGCGGCGCCACCAGGGCCGCAGGTTTTGGCCGAAGTACTGCACGGCCACCTGCTCGTCGTAGCCTAGCAGGAGGTGCTGCTCGGCGGGCGCGGCGGCCACGGCGCCCAGGTCGAGCACGGCGGCCTGGGCCACGCGCTGGGCCGGGCCGGTGGCCGGGGCACCGGGGGCCAGGGTGCCGGCTTTGGCAAAGGCGGCCTTCAGCGCCTGGGGGTTGCCGGAGGCCAGCAGCGCCCGGCCCGGCGCGGCCAGGTAGGCGTAGCCCCAGTCGATGCGCAGGTTGTCGCCGGCCTTGGCCAATACGGGCTGCTGGGTGGTGCCCAGGGCCTGCCAGCGCAGGCCCGCGGCCTGGCCGGCCTTGGTAGCTACGGTTTGGTAGGGCGTATTGCTGGCCAGTGTGCCCGCCTCGGTCAGCAATACTTGGGTGGGGTGCGCCTGGCCGTCGGTGGCCGTGGCGGTGCAGGTGACGTAGCTAACGGGCCGGGCCACGGTTTCCAGCTCGTCGAGCAGGAGCGGCGACAAGAAATTGACTTTCAGCGTGACCGGCCCGGCGGCAAACGTATAGGTGGTTTGGGTGGCCGTGACGGTGACGCCCGTTTGGCGGGCTAGCGGCAGCGCGGCCGGCGCGGGCAGCGCTTCGTAGAGGCCGGCATCGAGATACTCGCCGCCCTGGGGGCTGGTGGCGTGCAGGGCCAGCACGTTGTCGCCGGCGTGCAAGGCCTGCCGGGCCGCCGGGGGCACGTCAAAAAAATCGTATTTGCTGTTGAAACCGGCCTGCCTGGTTAGCAGCACGCCATTCAGGTAGGCTTCTACGTCATCATCGTGCTCCATCAGCAGGCGCAGCTCGCCGGCGGTTTTGGGGTCGGGCACGCGCACGGTGCGCCGCACCCAGATGTCGCCGCCAGTCCAGGCAGTGCCGTGCTCACTCTGGTTATCGGTGAAGGGTGCCGGGCCTTCCTGCCAGCCGCTGGCGGCCGCAAAACCGGCTTTCTCCCAGCCCGCCGCGGGCTGCTTAAACGTGTAGCGCGCCCGGTACGGCTGCTCGCGCACCGTCGGAATCAGGGCCCGGTACTGCGGCCCGGCCTGGCCCAGAAACTGATAGGCCCGGCCATCAACGCGCACCACGCCTTCCAGGCCCTGGGGCTCGCCGGTCCAGTGCCAGGTGGGCGCGGCGGCCAGCTCATTCTGAAACGCCCACACGCTGAAGTACGGGTTGTGCGTGATAAGCGGGTAAGCCGGCGGCCGCAACGCCTGCGCCTGCACCTGCGCCCCACCCAAGTCCAAAGCGCTTATTATCAGAATAAAAGAAGTTTTCTTTAGCTGCATAGCTCCTACGAATAAGGCGTGAGAAACAGCTGCCAACCCCGAAGCGAGGCTAACAACCCGGTTTTTAAGCAACAGCCCAGAGCACGGCGCCCGGGCTAGCCCTACTTGCGCACGCCGAAGCGGTACTCGGTAGTCGAGCGGAACGTGTCGCCCGGCCGCAGCACCGTGCTCGGAAAAGCGGGCTCGTTGGGCGAGTCGGGAAAATGCTGGGTTTCGAGGCAGAAGCCCGCGTGCGGCCCGTAAACCACGCCGCCCTTGCCTTTCAAGTTGCCTTTCAAGAAATTACCCGAGTAGAACTGCACCCCCGGCTGGTCGGTATATACCTGCATGGTGCGGCCCGAGGTGGGCTCGTACACGGTGGCGGCCAGGGCGGGGCTGGCGCGCTGCTTATCGGCCAGCACCCAGTTGTGGTCGTAGCCCCCGGGGGCAGCGCCGGGCACCTGCGCGAGGCGCTCGCCAATGGCGTGCGGCTGGCGAAAATCCATGGGCGTACCGGCCACGGCTTGCAGCTTGCCGGTCGGTATCAGCGTGTTATCGACCGGCGTGAAGCGGTCGGCTTGCAGCGTCAGCTCGTGGCCTAGCACGTCTTTGGCCCGGCCGTGGGCGAGGTTGAAGTAGCTGTGGTTGGTGAGGTTGAGCACCGTCGGCTGGTCGGTGGTGGCGGTGTAGTCGAGGCGCAGCGCGTCGGCGCTGGTGAGGGTGTACACCACCGTCACGCGCAGGTTGCCGGGGTAGCCCTCCTCGCCATTCTGGCTCAGGTACGTGAGTGTCAGGGTCGGGCCGTCGGCCGAGGTGCCGGGCCGGGCCGTCCACACCTTCCGGTTGAAGCCCACGGTGCCGCCGTGCAGCGAGTTGGGCGCGTTGTTGATGGGCAAGGTATAGGGCTTGCCATCCAGCGTAAACCTGCCCTTGGCAATGCGGTTGCCGTAGCGCCCGATAAGCGCGCCGAAATAAGGATTTTCCTTTAAAAACACATCGCTCGTGTAGCCCGCCAGGTCGTCGAAGCCCAGCATAATATCGCCCATATTGCCCGCCTTATCGGGCACCAGCAGGCTCGTGAGCGTGCCGCCGTAGTTGGTAATGGTGGCCTTCAGGCCGTGAGCATTCTGGAGGGTGAAGAGCTGTACATTAGCGCCTTCCTTTGTTTTGCCAAACGGCACGGCCGTGGGCGGCGTGGCCGCCGGGGCCTGGGTAGCGTGGGGGGCCATAGCAGGCGCGGTAGTGGTTTCGGAGGCGGCAGGGTGCTGGCTACAGGCAGCGAGGGCTAGCGCCAGGCCGGCCAGGCTGCCCGCCAGCGGCCGCCGACGGAAGGGGTGGGACATGAAGAGAGGACTGAGAGGCGTACCTGGCCGGGCTTACCCGCAGTGTGCTGCGGGCGGCTACCGCCGCGGGGCCAGGGCCGCAAGGTAAGAAAATGGGGCGGATTTATGCAAACGTTTGCACGAACAATATTTTGGGTTCGCCCGTAGTTAAATAGGCTAATTCTGTGCAACCTTTGCGTAGCCCGTTGCGCAGTTTGTTGCAGCAAGCTGCGCGTTTTTCCTCAGCGACAGGGCCTATTCCCTCTTTCATTTCGTGGCCAAAAAACGCGCTTCCATCACGGACCTGGCTCGGCAGCTCAACATTTCCGCCTCCACCGTATCGCGTGCCCTGAGTGGGCACAGCGCCATCAGCGAAGCTACCATCAAGCGCGTGGCGGCCCTGGCCAAAGAGCTGGGCTATCAGCCCAATAGCCTGGCCTCGGGCCTGCGCAAGGGCCGTAGCAACATGCTGGGCGTGGTGGTGCCGCACATCGACGGCAACTTCTTTTCGCAGGTGGTGAAGGGCATTGAGGCGGCCGCCAGCAAGGCCGGCTACCACGTGCTCATCTGCCAGTCGAACGAAGACATGGCCCACGAGCGCGCCAACCTGGAAACGCTGATGAACGCCCAGGTCGAAGGTATTCTGGTGTCGCTTTCGCGCACCACCCGCGAGTTCAAGCACTTCGAGAAAGTGCGCAAGCGCGATATCCCGCTGGTGTTTTTCGACCGCATTCTGGAGGGCTACGACGTAAACGCGGTGGTGCTCGACGACCGCGCTGGCGGCTACCGCGCCACCAAGCACCTGCTGGAGCAGGGCTACCGGCGCATTGCGCACTTCAGCGGGCCGCAGCAGCTCAACATTTACAAGCACCGCCGCCAGGGCTACGAAGACGCGCTGCGCGAGTACCAACTGCCCGTGCGCGAGGAGTTTATCATCATCGGCGAGATGACGATGGAGGCGGGCAAATTGGGGATGCAGCAGCTGCTAGCCCTGCCCGAGCCGCCCGACGCCGTGTTTTCGGGCAGCGATTTTTCGGCGGCCGGCGCGTTGGAAGTCCTGGGGGCGCGCGGCCTGCGCGTGCCCCAGGATGTGGGCCTGGTGGGCTTCAGCAACGAGCTGTTTGCGCGCCTCACCGTGCCCCAGATTACGTCCTTCGACCAGCACTGCGAGCTGATGGGCCGCACCGCTACGCGCCTGCTGCTGCAAGTGATGGAGGAGCGCGAGCCGCATTTTGCCCCGCGCCACGTGGTGCTGCAGCCCGATTTATTTGTGCGGGCCTCATCGCTGCGCGCCGGGCCGGCCACCTAGCTAGTGGGTGCGCCGGGCTGGCCAGCGACGAGAAAACGGCAAAAAGATGCAAACGTTTGCACATGCTTTTGCTACCTTCGCCTCCCGCTTTTCCCACTCGCTCCTCTTCTCACGCATGAATTCCTTGCCCCGCGCTTGCTGGGGGCGGGCCGTAACGGACCTGCTCCGCCGCCCGGCGCCCGCCCAGCCTACTCAACTGCTCAGCCCCCTCGCTTATCGGCAGCTGGCCCCGGGCGCGGGCCGGCCGGCACCCGAACTGCGCGCCTGGCTGCAACGCGTGGTTTTCTGGCCGCTGCTGGCCAGCCTTCTGCTGGGTAGCGCGCCCGGTGCCTGGGCTCAGGCACCGGGCCGCACCTTCACTAACCCTTTGAAAGTGAATGGCCCCGACCCCTGGATTATCCGCCAGAACGGCTATTACTACTACACCAATACGACGGGGAAAAACATTACGCTCTGGAAGTCGAAAACCCTGGCCGGGGTGAAGGACGAGCCCGGCGCGGTGGTGTGGACGCCCCCGGCCGCCGGCCCCAACTCGACCCAAATTTGGGCGCCCGAGCTGCACTTGCTCGGCGGCAAGTGGTACCTCTACTACACGGCTACCGACCGGGCCAACGCGGGCGACAACACGCGCTACGTATTTGTGCTGGAGAACGGCAGCCCCGACCCCACCACTGGCACCTGGGTTGATAAAGGGCGCGTAAATACCAAGTACTCAGGGCTCGACGGCACGGTATTCGAGCACGGCGGGCGGCGCTACTTTGTGTATTCGGCCTACGTGGGGCCGCAGAGCGTGCTGGCTATTGCGCCGATGCAGAACCCCTGGACGCTGGACGCGGCCAGGGAGACGACCATCGCCACCCCTACCCTAGCCTGGGAAAAAGGCGGCGGCCGCCAGATTCTGGAAGGCCCCGAGTTTTTGGCCGGCCGCCAGGGCCAGCTGTTTTTGGTGTACTCGGCCAGCGCGTGCTGGGACGATAACTACTCGCTGGGGATGCTTACGGCCCGGCCCGGCGCCGACCCGCTGCTGGCCGCCTCGTGGGTGAAATCGGCGACGCCGGTTTTTCAGCCTTCGGCCGCAAACGGGGTGTGGGGCACCGGCCACAACGGCTTCACGACCTCGCCCGACGGGCGCGAAAACTGGCTCATCTACCACGCCAAGGCCGCTGCCGATGGCAAGTGCGAGGGCCGCAGCGCCCGCGCCCAGCGCTTTACCTGGCGCCCCGATGGCTCGCCCGACTTTGGCGTGCCGGCGGCCCTGGCCACGCCGCAGCCCGCGCCCTCGGGCGAGTAAGCGGCTCGTCTTCTGCTTTATTTTCCATCCTACTCTTCCCTTCCCATGAAGAAAATTTCGCTGCTCCTGCTGGGTCTGGCGCTGCTTGGCGCGCCGCTGGCCCAGGCCCAGAAAGTCAAGACCAAAGTAAAGGGCACTACCGCTAGCCTGCCCAGTGGCCAGGAACGCCGCTGGAGCGCCGACAAGGCCAATGCCTGGTACAAAGCCCGCCCCTGGATGACGGGCGCCAATTTCATTCCCAGCACCGCCATCAACCAGCTGGAGATGTGGCAAGCCAGCACTTTCGACCCCCAAACCATTGACCGCGAGCTGGGTTGGGCCGAGGACATCGGCTTCAATACCATGCGCGTATTCTTGCACAGCCTGGCCTGGAAGGAAGACCCGGCGGGCTTCAAGAAGCGGGTGAACGACTACCTGGCCCTGGCCGATAAGCACCGCATCGGCACCATTTTCGTGTTTTTCGACGACTGCTGGAACAAGGACCCCAAGGTGGGCACCCAGCCCGCGCCCAAGCTGGGCATCCATAACTCGGGCTGGGCCCAGGACCCCGGCGACCCGGCCTCGCGCGACTCGGCCACCTTTATGCAGCTGCGGCCTTATGTGACGGATGTGCTCACGAGCTTTGCCCACGATAAGCGCATCGTGCTCTGGGACTTATACAACGAGCCGGGCAACAGCAACAAGGGCCTGGCCTCGCTGCCGCTGCTGCGCAACACCTTTGCCTGGGCCGAGGCCGTGCGCCCCGACCAGCCCCTGAGCGCGGGCCTCTGGAACTGGGATTTCACGGCCCTGAATACCTTTCAGGCCACGCACTCCGACGTGATTACCTACCACGACTACGACGAGGCGGCCCCCCACCAACGCGTAATTGAGCTGCTTAAAACCCACGGCCGGCCGCTCATCTGCACCGAGTACATGGCCCGGCCGCGCAACTCGCGCTTTGTCAACATCCTGCCGCTGCTCAAGAAATACAACGTGGCGGCCATCAACTGGGGGCTAGTGGCTGGCAAAACCAACACCAAGTACGCCTGGGACACGCCCCTGGCCGACGGCTCGGAGCCTAGCGAGTGGTTCCACGAGGTGTTTCGCCCCGATGGCACGCCCTACCGCCCGGACGAGACGGATTTCATCAAGAAAACGAACGGCCGCTAGGCCTATTCTACGGCAAAAGCCCGGTTTAGCGCTGCTAAACCGGGCTTTTGCCGTAGAATAGGCCTAGCCTTAGTACAGGATGTCTCCTACCGGCTGCAAGGGCTTGGGCAGGTTGGTTTCGGCCAGCATCTGGCGCAGGTCAATTTCGATGCTGCGGCAGATGGATGACATCGACACGTCGTTTTCGGCGTTCTCGAAGGGATTTTCGCTGTTGTGGCCCACTTTCTCGATGGTGTGAAACACCCAGCTCACGAGCGTGGCAAAGGGCACCATCAGCCACACGTGGTAGGGCCCGAGGGCTACGCGGTGGTCAAATTCCTCGACCAGGCCCAGGGGCAGCAACAGGGCAAATATCATGACGAAGACGTAGCTAAAGAACGCGTACTGCCGCGGAAAAGGCGTGTTTTTGATGCGCTCGCAGGCCCCCTGGTGGTTGTTGAGTTCGCGCAGCGTTTCGGCCATCGACACTTCCCGAAATTCGGTCAGCATGCCATCGAAGCTGAGCTGGCGCAGGTCGTGGCCCTGGCGGATAACCAGCTGGGCGGGCGGGTTATTGGCCTGGCCCAGCGCGTGGTCGGCGGGGTCGAGCAGAAAAGGTACTACTTCGGCTTGCCACAGCTCGGCGGTTTGGCGGCGCAGGTGCAGGCGCAGGGCATTGGCCCAGGCAATGTGGCGGTACACCAGGCGGCGGTGGGCCGCCAGCTCCGCGCTGTCGTAGCCGTAGTTATCGTCGGGCGTGCGCACGAAGTCGAGTGCCCGCCCCGCCCAGGTGCGCGACGAATTAACCACAGCCCCCCAGAGCTGGCGCGCCTCCCAAAAGCGCGAGTACGAGGCGTTGCTCTTAAAGCCGATGTAGAAGGCTACGGCCGTACCCAGCATGGCCACCGGCTGCCACGGAATGTCGAGCCAGTGAATATCGAGCGGCCCGTAGAGCAGGCCCACAAATGCATCGTAGGACGCAAAAAGCAGCAGCGGGCGCCACCCGTACTTTTCCCAGATAAAAGACAGCTTTAAATTACGTTTGATATGCATAACAAGGGTTTTTGCGCAAATATCTGCCGCGCGCGGGCAGGCCCCGGCGTGGGCAAACTACCTGTACGGCAAAAAGGCCGTTGGTGCTGCCGGCCGGGCTAGCCAGCCGGCCCGGCCCTACTACCCCGGCACGGTTGTAGCTTCGCGGCTGGCTTTCTTTATGCACTATTCCTATGAAATCGCACGCGCTTGCCTTGCTCTTGCTGGCCGCCACGCCGGCCCTAGCCCAAAAACCCGCCAAGCTTAAGTACAAGGCCGACGACCCCAAAACGGTGTACGACGCCGTGGAGCAGCCCGCCGTGCCCAAGGGCGGCCCCCAGGCCTACGCCGAGTACCTGGCCAGCCACCAGAAATACCCCACCGCCGCCATGCAGGCCAAGCAAGAGGGCACAGTAATGGTCACTTTCGTAGTGGAGCGTAGCGGCAGCGTGGGCGAAGTGGAGGTAAAGCAGCCGGTAGCGCCGCTGCTCGATGCCGAGGCCATTCGGGTGGTGAAAGCCGGCCCCAAGTGGACGCCCGCCCACAACCACGGCCAGCTGGTGCGCCAGCGCGTGACCCTGCCCGTGAGCTTTGTGCTGGCCGAGGGCTCGGGCGAAACCGTGGAAGTGCCCGCCGCTGGCAGCACCAAGCCCGGCGCGCCGCTGCCGCCCGGCGCGGTGGCCGCCGCGCCCGGCACTACCTCGGTAGTCGGCACCACGGCTAGCGGCACCAACATTATCCGGCCCGAAAAATCGGCGCAGCCGGTGGGCGGCAACGCGGCCTTCTTCTCCTGGATTGCGGCCAACCAGAAATACCCCGACCTGGCCCGCAAGCGCCACATTCAGGCCAAGGTGCCGGTCGAGTTCACGGTGCAGCCCGACGGCTCGCTCACCGATGTGCGGGTGGTGCAAAAGCACGGCTCGGGCCTCGATGAGGAGGCCGTGCGCCTCATTAAGGCCGCGCCCAAGTGGGAGCCTGCCCTCTACCAAGGCAAACCAATAAAGCAAAAGATGGCGTTGCCGGTTATATTTCAGCTGTAGGGCTATGTGCGCGCCGGCACGCAGCCGCACTAGCCCCAGCTTTTACGGTCTATGTCCCTTTTCTGCGCTATGACGCCCACCCTAGCCTCCTCCCAGCCGGCTACGCCGGCTTTGCCTACTCATTACACCTGGCCGCACCAGGGCCGCTACCGCGAAAGCGCCCAGGCCATTGCCCAGGCGCTGTTCGACACCCTCGACGATGACCTGCACCCGCAGGTATCGGTGCTGTGCCTGCCCCTCGACCCGGTGGGTGGCCAGCCGGTGTGCCAGGAGCCGGCCGCCAGCGACCTACCCAACGAAGCCTTTGCCGAGGTAGTAGCCGATGGCCTGGTCTTGGAAGCGGTGGGCCTCGTCTCGCCCGTGATGAAACCAGCCGAGTGGATGAACGACGCGCAGGTGCGCCAGCGGCTCGAAAACCTGGCCATCCGCAAAACCCTGCTGCAGGTGCTGGAGCAGCTTGATGCGGGCGCCACCACCCAGCATTTTGCGGGCTACCCGGTGCGCATAAATGGCTACATCGTCTTCACGCTGCTGCGGGTGCAGCGCAAGCCCCTGCGCTCGTACCCGGCCCTCAAGCCCGACCGCTTTTACACCACCGGCAAGCCGGTGGCCAACTCGCTGCTGGCGGCGGCCATGTACCGCTTCAACGAGGAGTGCTACAAGTCGTTGAATGAGCCGGCCCCCGGAGCGGGATTCCTCTTTCGCCCGCGCGATACCGAGGAGCTGCTGCGCGCCGCCGGCCAGAGCCTGCTCGACACGCCGGCCCTGGCGCTGGGCATCGACCCCGGCCTGGCCCAGCTTTTCACTACCCTCAACACCATTTCGAGCCTGCGCTACGAGGGTGCCGAGGGTATTGGGCGCCTGCTGCTGGTGCCGCGCGGCCACCCCAACGTGGAGGAGGTATTTGCCCTCACCTGCCCTACCGAACTCAGCGACTACCGCGCCGTGCGCAAGCTGCTCGAAATGACGAGCCACGATGTGCACCTGCTGGCCGACGGCGAGAAGGTGTACGCGCTAGGCCGCCAGGTGGGCCACTACGACGCCACCCGCGAGGACTTGTTCGACATTCATTTCGTGACGCACTACGCCTGGGAGTTTGCCCATGCCGGGCAGGTGCTGCTGCGCTCGCGCTACGGCCTGCCCAACCTGCCGCGCCCGCGCCTCAACCGCACCCGCTTCAAGCGCGACCTCAAGCGCACCTTCGACCTGCACCGCACCGATAAGGTGGCCCGCCTCTGGGACGTGGTGCTCGAAGCCAGCAAGCAGCCCAAGGGCACGCTGCTCGTCATCACCACCGAGGCCCTGGCCGAGGCCGACCGCCTCAAGCTGCAATGCACGCTCATCGAGCCGGTGCCGCTTACGCCGCTCATCACCCAGCTTATCACCAGCATCGACGGCGCGGTGCTGCTCGACCCCGAGGGCTACTGCTACTCCATCGGCGTTATCCTCGATGGCAAGGCTAGCGGGCACGGCAACGGCACACGCGGCGCCCGCTTCAACTCGGCCGTGCGCTACGTCGAAAGCTCGCCCTATCCCTGCCTGGTAGTGGTAGTGAGCGAAGACGGCATGGTGGATGTGCTCACGAAGGAGAACCTGGCCGAGAGCCGGTAGTAGCTATTGCCGACCTAGCAAGAGCTACCTCTGAGATAGAAAAAGCTACTTCAGAAGCAGTAAAAGCTACCTCTGAGGTAGAAAAAGCCAGCCCGGCAGCAGCGTTTGCTACTGCCGGGCTGGCTTTTTCTGGGGTAAAGGAAGGTAGCGGCTACTTCCTGGCCCGAAACGACCATGTTATTTTGAAAACCGCCACCACGTCGCCGGCCTCATCCAGGCCAGTGCTGGTGCACAGCACGGTGCGGCCCTCGCCGGTGGCGCGGCTGTCGGCCACGGCCTGGGCGATGGCTAGCCCATCGGGGCAGGTGAAGGCAATGGTGCCCACGGCTTTCTTGCTGAACTCGGCGGTGAGGCCCACGACCAGCATCGACACGGGGCCGCCGCTCTGCACCTGCATCATGGCCTGAATGCCGCTGGCCAGCTCGGCGGCCATGCTCAGGCAGGCAAAGTAGATGCTGCGAAACGGGTTTTGGGTAAGGTACTTGTAGCGAATAGTGACCGTGGCCGCCTCCGGCGTGAGCGCCACCAGGCGCAGGCCGGCCAGCCAGGCCATCGGCAGCTTGCGCAGCATAAAGAGCCGCAGTTTGGCCGGGCTCAGCACCTGGCGGCGAAAGGCCTGGGCAGCCGGCGAATCGGGTGGAGAAGTTGCAGAAGGGCGCATGGGCTGAGGGCTAGGGCACCAAGATACTGGCTAGCCCCCAGCCGACACGCCAGGGTGGCTCCTCACCAGCTGCGCGGGCTGCTAGGGGCGCTTTTTTGGTTTAGGTACCACGGGGGCGGCTGGCTCTACAACCAGCTCTTTATAGCCGAAGGCAGGGTCCGTCTGGCGGGTAAAGCGCAGGGCGGGCAGCGCGCCCAGCACAATTTCGGCGGTGGTGTAGATGCGGCAGCCGTCGAGCAGGTGGCCGCCCAGGGTGCGGCCGGTGCTGTCGGCCACCGCCAGGTGCAGGTGCCCGCCGCCCGTGGCCGAGAGCGTGCCCACGAGCGACACAATCTCGAAGTGCCCGCGGTAGTGGGTGGCCTTTTCCTGGTTGGCCAGGCGCAGGCTTACCTCGGTGAGGCTGCCCACGCAGGTGAGCACGGCGCCCGCTTCGAGGTGGTGCGCCGCCACGAAGGCCATGAGCTGCTGGCGCAAATCGTCGCCGGGCTTCAGGCGCAGGGCATAGGCAGTGAGAGGCGACGAGGACGCCATAACAGTCGGAGTTTGGGCCCGGGCGGGGCTAGCCAGCAACCCCAGCCCAAGCAGGCATGAACTATATTTTATCACGTTGCCAAAGAAACAAACAGAACGTCAGGCTACGTTGGCCGAAGCCTCTTTACCGCACCACTCAGCGATGCAGTAAAGAGGCTTCGGCCAGCTCAGCCTGACGTTCTGTTTTGACTTATGGCTAGATGCTACTTGCTGAAGCGCACCGTGCCGTAGCGCACCTTGATGTTGACGTTGCCGGCCCCGCGCGCGGGCACCCGGCCGCCGTACACACCCATCACATCGGCAATGCCGTCGGCCTTGCCGCCTTCCGAGAGCACGCGCACCTGCTTTTTATCGACCAGCAGCTGGCCTTGCTCGGTGCTTACATCGAAGCGAAAGCTGGGAGTAGCCTCGGCAAAACCCAGCCGAATGGTGCTGTAGCCGCCATCCAGGGTTATCTGGCGAAAGTTGGCGCCCATGTCGCGCACCTCAAAATCGGGGCAGTAGCGCACGGCCATGTCGAGGCCTTCGCTGAGCTTGCCCACGCTGAAATGCGAGTAGCCCGATGAGCCGCGTAGCGTGCGCACCGTGCCGAGGGCCACGTCGCCGTATTTGCTGTGCACCGTCAGGTCGTGCACGGTGCCCATGTCCACATCCGAGTAGTTGGTGCGCAGCTCAATCTGCTCGCCGGCGTCGAGGCGCAGGCGGGCGTACTCGGCCTCCAGGCTGGCCTGCTTGGCAAAGGGCAGGGTGGCATCGCCATTGGCAATGTGCACCACGTTGCCAGCGGCGTTGAGGCGGCCGGTACGCAGGGTGCCGTAGTTCACGGTGAGCTGGGCCGGCCCCTGCCAGTCGCTAGCCACCAGCACCTCGGCAAAGGCGGTAGTCAGGCGCAGGGCCGTGGTACTGGGCAGCCACACCGTGTAGTTGACTTCGTAGCGGCAGCCGCCGCCGCTGCACCGCCCCTTCAGGGCAGGCCCAAATTGCGAACTGACGGCCACGCCGCCCGTGCGGGCATCATAGTCGAGCCACTGCACACCCAAGCCATCGAGCAGTTGCGCGGCGCCGGCCGGTGTTTCGGCGCGGGCAATAAACTCAGCTTCGATTTTCATTTCCGGCTTGTCCCAGGCGCTTACCCGCACGTGGCCGTAGCGGGTGTCGAGGGCAAACGCCTGGCCGGCCTTCGCCACCCGAAAGCTGTGGCTCACGCGCCGCCACTGCTCAATGGGCGGCGTGGTTTGCTCTTGGGTGGGCTGCGCCTGGGCCTGGCCGGCGGGCCCTTCCTGCCCGCCGGCGCCTTGCGGCGCCACGTAGTAGGTCACCTGCGCGCGCTCGGCAGCGTGCTCGGCGGCAGTTTGCGCCCGCGCCGGCTGGGCCAGCGCTGCCAGGCCCAGCCCGGCTGCCAGTAGCAGGCGGTGGCTAGCGTGCATTGCGGCGAACTAAGTTGTCAGCAATACTACGGCTATCGGCCAGCACGTATTCGCCATTGGTGCCACTGGTACCGGCTAGGGCCGGCTGGTCGCCGCCGTGCAGCTCCAGCTGGCGGTCGAGGATGTCGAGGCGAATTTGCAGGTTGCGGTTCATGGCCGTCAGCACCACTTCGGGCTGCGGGTGGCGGGGCAGCTCGCGCTTAAGCTGCTGGTAGCTCGAATCGAGGCCCACTAGCTCGCGGGCCCACTCGGCGGTGGCCGCCGGGGCTAGCTGACTGAGCTGGGTTTTGCGGTCGGTGAGCTGGGCAATGTAGTAGCGCTCCATGCCGTGCACGGCCGTATCGAGGCGGGCATCAACCTCGGCACCGCCCTGGCTGGCGGGCACCACGCTCGCCTCGGAACCCAGATAAAGGGCCGCGTCGGGGGTCGAAGGAAGCACGGTGGTTTCGGTAGCCACGGCCGGGCCGCGGGTGGTTTTCCAGGCTTCGCCCACCCCGGCGGCTACGAGCAGCAGCACGAGGGCCGCCGCCAGGCCATAGCGCTGCCAGCGGTCGCTTTTTTGCACCCGCAGCACGGGCGAGGCCAGCGGCAGCTCGGCCACTGACTGGGGAGCGATAGCCATGCGCGGTGCCTCGGTTTCGGCGGGGCTTTCGCCGTGCAGCTGCTTTTCGAGGGCGGCCCATAGCTCAGGCCTCGGCTCGTGCAGGTCGAAGTCGGCCCGGTGCCGCTCCACGTAATTTTCTAGTGAATGACGATTAATAGGTTCCATAATGAATAAGTACCGCCGCAAAGCGGAGTAGGACTATTACGAGGGACTAATACGAGTGCCCCGGCGCAATGGCCATTAACAAGGGTGGGAAAAGCAGAGGTTCGGTGGCCGGCGGCAGCGGGCTAGCTGAGGCCGCGCTCGCGGGCCAGTTCGCGCAGCCGGGTGCGCGCCCGGCTGTACTGCGACTTGGAGGTTGACTCCGTGATGCCCAGAATACCGGCAATTTCAAGGTGGTCGTAGCCCTCTAGCAGATACAGCGACAGCACCACGCGGTAGCCGTCGGGCAGCTCCTGAATGCAGCGGCGCAGCACGTCGGCGCGGTACTGCTGCTCCTCGGCATCCTCACCGGCGTGGGGCGGGCTAGCCTCGGCCGGGGCGGCTTCGTGATGAAAATCTTCGAGCGGCACCAGCTGCAATCGCCGCTGCCTGAGGCAGTTAATGCTTTTATTAACTACAATGCGCTTTAGCCAGGCGCCGAAAGAAGAGTCGCCCTTGTAGCCGCTCAACTCCCGAAACGCACTCAAAAATGACTCTTGCAGCACGTCCTCAGCCTCGGCATGGTCGCCGGTAATGCGCAGGGCGGCGTTGAACATGGCTTTCGAATAGCGCCGGTACAGCTCGGCTTGCGCCTGCCGGTCATTTACCCGGCACCGCTCTACCAGCGGGGCATTAATGTCGATATACGCAACGGCTTCCATAGGCAAACGCAGCTGGGGTGAGGCGCAAAGGTCGGAGTATCTTCGAACTTATGCGCCACAGACAATGAATGGGGTGGCTAGGTTGCATTTCAGCTTGTTAAGCTTCCGTTTTGGCGCGCTGTTGCAGCAAGCGCACCACCAGGCCCGTCCAGCCAGTTTGGTGGCTAGCCCCGAGGCCGTGCCCATCATCGCCGTGAAAAAACTCATGAAAGAGGAGGTAGTCGCGGAAGTGCGGGTCGTCTTGCAGCGGGCCGGCCGGGCCGAAGGCCGGGCGCTGGCCCTGCTCGTTGCGCAGCAGCAGCTTGGCAAGGCGCTCGGATAAGGCATCGGCCACTTGGCTCAGGTTGTGTAGCTTCCCCGAGCCGGTGGGGTACTCTACCGTAAAGGAGTCGCCGTAGTAGGTATGAAACCGTTGCAACGACTCAATAATGAGGTAATTAACCGGAAACCAGATAGGCCCGCGCCAGTTCGAGTTGCCGCCGAACATATCCGATTCGGCCTCGCCGGCCACGTAGCTCACCGCAAAGCTGTCCTCCTCGGTGTGGAATTCATACGGGTGCTCCAGGTGGTAGCGCGAAAGCGAGCGAATGCCGTAGTCGGAGAGAAACTCCGTCTCGTCGAGCATCCTTGTGAGCACGCTTTTGAGGCGGCTGCGGCGCATGAGGCTCAGCAGGTGGCGGGCGCCCTTGCCGGGCTCCTGCCAGCGGCTTACCAGCTCGGCCAGGTGCGGGCGGTTTTGCACCAGCCACCACGCCCGCGCCGTAAACTCGGGTACGGCTTCCAGCAGCTCATCCTCAATAACCTCCACCGCAAATAACGGAATCAGCCCCACCATCGAACGAATACGCAGGCGCTCGCGCGAGTCGTCGGGCATGTGCAGCACATCGTAGTAAAAGTGGTCCTGCTCGTCCCACAGGTTGAACTCGCCGCCGCCCCCTAGCGTCATGGCGTGGGCGATGTAGAGGAAGTGCTCAAAGAACTTGCTAGCCATTTCCTGGTACAGCGGGTTGGTTTTGGCCAGCTCCAGGGCCATGCGCATGAGGTTGAGGGCAAACATGGCCATCCAGCTGGTACCGTCGCTCTGCTCGATTTTGCCGCCCGTAGGCAGCGGCGCCGAGCGGTCGAACACCCCAATGTTGTCCATGCCCAGAAAGCCGCCCTCGAAAATGTTGCGCTCGTCGCGGTCCTTGCGGTTCACCCACCATGTGAAGGTGAGCACGAGCTTCTGAAACACAGCTTCCAGAAACTGTGTGTCGCCCTGGCCGCCGTTGAGCTTGCGGTCCATCTGGTACACGCGCCAGGTGGCCCAGGCGTGCACCGGGGCATTTACGTCCTCAAACTTCCACTCGTAGGCCGGCATCTGGCCGTTGGGGTGCAGGTAGCCGTTCTGGGTTAGCAGGCGCAGTTGCTCCTTAGCAAAGCTGGCATCAACCATAGCAAGGGGCAGGCAGTGGAAAGCCAGGTCCCAGGCCGCGTACCACGGGTACTCCCACTTGTCGGGCATCGAAATGATGTCGGCGTTGTGCAGGTGGCGCCACGCTGCGTTGCGTCCCTGTTGGCGCGGGCCCTTGGGCGCCGGCCACTTGGGGTCGCCGTCGAGCCACTGGCTCACGTCGTAGTAGTAATACTGCTTGCTCCAGAGCATGCCCGCAAAGGCCTGGCGCTGCACAGCCCGCGCGTCGGGGCTAGCCACGTCTTCCTGCACGCAGTCGTAAAACACATCCGCCTCCTGCTGCCGCTCGGCAAAAAGCTGGTCAAAATCGGCAAACGGCGCCTCGTGCGTCGGCTGGCTCAGGCGCAGGCGCACTTCCTGGCACTGGCCGGGCGCAAGGGTCAGGGTGTAGTGCGCAGCCACCTTGGTGCCCCGCCGCGCCGGGTTCACGGCCTTGCGGCGGCCCTCCACTACGTACTTGTTGATGCCGTCCTTCCAGTACCCTCCCCAGCCCGCGCGGCGCCCTAGCAGCTCGGGGTTGGTTTCATTTTCGCAAAACAGCAGTTCCGGCGCGCCCTCGCAGTATAGCTGATACTGCCCTAGCGCGTGGTGAGTGGCGGCTGCCACTCCGGGGCGCACCAGGCTTATTTCCGGCCGGCGGTCGTCGTAGCCCCAGGCCCAGGTATTGCGAAACCACAGCTGCGGCAGCACGTGCAGCGTCGCCTTCTCGGGCCCCCGGTTGTGCGCCGAAATACGCACCAGCACGTCATCGGGCCCAGCCTTGGCATATTCGATAAAGACATCGCAATAGCGGCTGTTCTCAAAAATACCGGTGTCCAGCAGCTCGTACTCGGGCTCCAGGCGAGTGCGCCGAGCATTCTCCGCTAGCAGGTCCTCATAAGGAAACGCCCGCTGCGGATACTTATACAGCATCTTCATGTACGAGTGCGTGGGCGTGCTATCGAGGTAATAGTACTGCTCCTTCACATCCTCGCCGTGGTTGCCCTGGCCATTGGTCAAGCCAAAAAGACGCTCTTTCAACTGGGTGTCTTCGCCATTCCACAGCCCTAGCCCAAAGCACAGCTGCTGCTGGTCGTCGCTGAGCCCTGCCAGGCCTTCCTCACCCCAGCGGTAAGCGTAAGCCCGCGCCATATCGTGAGAGATAAAATCCCAGGCATTGCCATCGGGGCTGTAATCTTCGCGCACCGTGCCCCACTGCCGCTCGGTGAGGTAAGGGCCAAATTTTTTCCAGGCTACCGTTTTGTTGTTGGCTTCTGCCAAGCGTCGCTGTTCCTGCATAGTACTCAAGTAATTTTCTCTCCGCTGCTTCGCCGGCTTTTCAACTGGCCTAGCGAAACTATATCTAGGCCGCCATCGGCTTCCTAGCTCTTACTGTTTCGCCCCTGCACAGTTGTGCAGGGCGCTGTTTTATCTTAAAAAGGCACTTTCAGCGAAACAGTATGTTATAAAAAAAGGAGGTACACCGCTAGGTGCACCTCCTTTTAGGTACTTGCAGCAAAGGCTAACTACTCAGCCTTCTCAGCTTCCTCACGGGTTTCGCCGTTAGCCAGCGTATCCGTAGCCGTATCAGCCGGAGCCGACTCAGTAGTGCTGGCGGCCGGAGCCTCAGCTACTACGGCAGCCGACGTACCAGCCTCGTTGCCAGCAGCTTCGCCCTTGCCACCACGACGACGCGAACGACGGGTAGTGGTGGTTTTAGCTTCGGCAGCATTCTTCGACTCCAGCAGGGTTTCATTGAAGTCAACCAGCTCAATAATGCACATATCAGCATTGTCACCGGCGCGGGTAGCGCTCAGCTTCAGAATGCGGGTATAGCCACCGGGGCGGGTAGCAATTTTCTCCGCTACCGAGCCAAATAGCTCCTTCATGCTCTCCTTGTTTTGCAGGGTAGCAAACACGGTACGGCGCGAGTGCGTCGTGTCGTCTTTGGCCTTGGTCAGCAGGGGCTCGATATATTGGCGCAAAGCTTTGGCTTTAGCAACCGTAGTAGTCACGCGCTTGTGCAGGATGAGCGACGTTGCCATGTTCGACAGCATCGCGTGGCGGTGGGCGGTAGTACGGCCCAGGTGGTTGATTTTTTTACCGTGTCGCATCGGACAATTTGGTTAAATGCTACGCTTGCGGACCAGGACCACGGCGGGTCGCTAGAACCTCATTAGAACCCCAATCCCTAGGGCGTAGCGGGTGAATAATTTATAAAAACGCCAGAAAAGTCTGACAACTTGTATACAAAAAATTGCTGGCTGCCAATTCCTCGTTGCAAGGATTCAGCAGCCAGCAAGGCAATCTACTTCTAGTCTTCGTCCAGGCGGTACTTGCTCAGGTCCATGCCGAAATGCAGGCCCTTCTCTTCCACCAGGTTTTCCAGCTCGGTGAGGCTCTTCTTACCGAAGTTGCGGAACTTCATCATATCGGCCATGTCGAGCTGCACCAGCTCGCCCAGGGTCTTGATATCAGCCGCCTTCAGGCAGTTGTAAGCCCGCACCGACAGGTCCATCTCGCCGAGCGAAGTCTTGAGGACTTTACGCATGGCGAGGGTTTCCTCGTCGATAGGCTCAGCTGCCACAGGGCGGTTGCCGCTCAGCTGCATCGTGCTGTCCGAGAACAGCATGAAGTGCTGAATGAGGATATTGGCCGCACCTTTCAGGGCCTCCTCGGGATGAATCGAACCGTCGGTCGAGATTTCAATCAGCAAACGCTCGTAGTCAGTTTTCTGCTCTACGCGAGTATTCTCGATGCTGTACTTCACGTTCTTGATAGGCGTGTAGATAGCATCGATGGCAATCTGACCAAAAACCTGGTCGGCGGGCTTATTCTCGTCGGCAGGCACGTAGCCACGGCCACGCGCTACCGTCAACTCAAACTCCAGTTCTTTGGCCGGGTCGAGGTTGCAGATAACCAGCTTAGGGTTCAGAATCTGGAAACCCACGGCAAATTTGCCGATGTCACCAGCCGTGAAGCTGTCTTGCCCGCTCACGCGCACCGTAATCTTGTCCTCAATGGCGTCGCTGATTTTCTTGAAGCGCACCTGCTTGAGGTTCAGGATGATTTCGGACATGTCCTCAATCACTCCCTCAATCGTCGAGAACTCGTGCAGCACCGAAGTCGTGCGCACCGACGTAATGGCGAAGCCCTCCAGCGACGACAGCAGAATGCGCCGCAGCGCGTTTCCAATCGTGACGCCGTAGCCCTTCTCCAGAGGCTTGAATTCAAACGTCCCGGTGAAGTCGTCGGATTTCTCCATTACCACCTTCTCCGGCATTTGAAAAGCTAAGATTGACATATGTGGGGCAGTTAATTAGTGTAATACAGGAAAAGCAAGCCGAAGCTTGCCTCAAATTTGGGTAGCCAACCAAAACCACAACGGGGTTGTTTTCGTGCCCTAGCGCGCTAATAAGCAGCAGCATAGCCGCACCGGCTTAGCACAAATGCGGCCCGAGCTATGCCCGGGCCGCACCAAGTGCCAGTATTACTTCGAATACAGTTCGACGATGAGCTGCTCCGTGATTTTCTCCGGAATCAGGTCACGCGACGGCATGTTGGTGAACTTGCCCACCATGTCTTTGCCGTCCCACTCCAGCCACGAGAACTGACGGGCGTTGCGCACGGTCAGCGAAGTCGTGATGGCTTCGAGCGACTTCGACTTCTCACGCACCCCAACGAGGTCGCCGGGGCGGAGCTTGTACGAAGGAATGTTCACTACCTCACCGTTTACCGTGATGTGCTTGTGCGACACCAACTGGCGAGCAGCACGACGGGTGCTGGCGATGCCAAGACGGTAAACCACGTTGTCGAGACGCGACTCTAGCAGGCCGAGCAGGTTCTCACCCGTGATGCCGGGGAGCACCGCTGCCTTGTGGAAGAGGTTTTCAAAGTATTTCTCCAGTACACCGTACAGGTACTTTACTTTCTGCTTCTCCATCAACTGCACAGCGTATTCCGACTGCTTCTTGCGACGGCCACGGCCGTGCTGGCCGGGGGGGTAGTTCTTTTTATTGAGCGCTTTGCTCGGGCCGAAAATCGGCTCCGAAAAGCGACGGGCGATTTTGGCGGTAGGGCCAGTATAACGTGCCATTTTAAGGAAATATCAGAAATGAAAAATCAAACGCGGCGACGCTTGGGCGGGCGGCAGCCGTTGTGCGGCAGCGGCGTCACGTCGCGGATGGTCGTCACTTCGATACCAATGTTGCCCAAAGCACGGATGGCCGACTCACGGCCAGCACCCGGACCTTTCACGAACACTTCGGCTTTGCGCATGCCCAGGTCGTGGGCTACTTTGCCACAGTCGCTAGCTGCCATCTGGGCAGCGTAAGGCGTGTTTTTCTTTGAGCCACGGAAACCCATTTTACCGGCCGAAGCCCAAGAAATTACTTGGCCGTTCGAGTTAGTTACCGAGATGATGATGTTGTTGAAGGAGGCGCGAATGTGGACTTGGCCCACCTGCTCCACCACGACAAGCCGCTTCTTGGCTTTGTCTTTTCTTTTTTGTGCCATTTGGTTATCGCTATAAACGCGGCAGGTGTTAGCGCCTTCGGCGAGTTATGAATTATGAATTATGAGTTCTGAATTGCCCGAGGACAACTCAGAACTCATAATTCATAATTCATAATTCTCTTTAGAGCTGATTGCCGCTACGGGTTATTTCGTTGCTTTCTTCTTGCCGGCCACGGTCTTACGCTTGCCCTTGCGGGTACGCGAGTTGTTCTTGGTACGCTGACCACGAACTGGCAGACCTTTACGGTGACGGAGGCCACGGTAGCAGCCAATGTCCATCAGACGCTTGATGTTGAGCTGAATCTCCGAGCGCAGTACGCCTTCAGTCTTGTGCTCAGCGGCGATGATGGCGCGAACCTCACCAGCTTCAGCTTCGGTCCAATCCTTCACTTTTTTATTGACATCAATGCCAGCTTTGGTGAGGATTTTAACCGAGTTGCTCCGGCCAATGCCGAAAATGTAAGTCAGGGCGATTTCGCCGCGCTTGTTGTCCGGGATGTCAACCCCTGCGATACGAGCCATATTGGTTGGTTAGATGTTTGCGGACCAGAAAGCCCGGCAGCGGCTTGGAAGGCGACCGGCCGAACAAAAGTTCAAACCAGCCAGTACCCAAGGCTCCGGGTTTCTGAAAATTGATTTAGCCCTGACGCTGCTTGAAGCGGGGGTTCTTCTTGTTGATAACGTAGAGCTTACCGTTGCGACGGATGATTTTGCAATCAACGCTACGTTTCTTCACCGAGGTTTTTACTTTCATGACCTTGAAAAGAACGAAAAAATTTACTTGTAACGATACTTAATGCGGCCCTTCGACAAGTCGTAGGGCGACATCTCTAACTTTACCTTGTCGCCGGGCAGAATCTTGATGTAGTGCATCCGCATCTTACCCGAGATGTGGGCAATCAGCTGGTGGCCATTTTCCAATTCCACGCGAAACATGGCGTTGGAAAGGGCTTCGAGGATGGTACCGTCCTGCTCGATGGAGGCTTGTTTTGCCATAAGGGCTATTGCAGTGCTTTTTCTATGTATTCAAAGGAGGTCAGAATCTCTGCCTTGTCCTTTCTAACAACAACCGTGTGCTCAAAGTGCGCAGCCGGCTTTTTATCGCGGGTCCGGATGGTCCAGCCATCCTTTTCCTGCACCACGTCCTTCTTGCCAAGGGTAATCATCGGCTCGATGGCGAGCGTCATGCCAACTTGCAGCAGCGGCCCCGAGCCCCGTTTGCCGTAGTTCGGCACCTCAGGCTTCTCATGGAGGCTAGCCCCTACCCCGTGGCCGACCAGCTCGCGCACCACGCCATAGCCCTTGGGCGAAACGTAGTTTTGAATGGCGTAGCTGATATCACCAACGCGGTTGCCAGCCACCGCCTGCTCAATACCTTTATACAATGATGCTTTCGTTTCCACCAGCAACTTCTGTACTTCCGGCGCCACTTCCCCGATTGGGTATGTGTAAGCACTGTCTGCGTGGTAGCCGTTGAGGAATACCCCAGCGTCTACTGTCAGAATGTCACCGCTCTTCAGCGGTTCGTCGGTAGCGAATCCGTGGACTACTACTGAGTTTGGGCTCAGGCAAAGGCTATGCGGAAAACCGTATAATCCTTTGAACGAAGGGGTAGCCCCGTGGTCGCGTATGAACTCCTCGGCGCGGTAGTCTAGCTGCCGCGTCGTGACTCCTTCGCGCACCAGCGAAGCTACCTCGCCGTGTGCGCGCGCCAACAGTTGCCCGGCGGCGCGCATTAACTCTATTTCTTCTTCTGTTTTTAACAGAATAACTCCAGTCGCCATTTTGCTACCTTACGAGGCAATGGCTATTGGCTGCGAAGGCCGACCACGCAATTTACCCGATTTCATCATGCCGTCGTAGTGGCGCATCAGCAAGTAGCTTTCTACCTGGTTGAGCGTATCCAGCACCACGCCTACCATGATGATAAGCGAAGTTCCGCCGTAGAACAGTGACAGCGGACGGGTAACCCCGAGCAACAAAGCCAACGTCGGGAAGATGGCAATGAGCGCCAGCGCCACGGCACCCGGCAGGGTTACGCGAGTCAGGATTTCATCGATGAACTCCGACGTGTCGCGGCCCGGTTTCACGCCCGGTACGAAACCACCACTCCGTTTCAGGTCATCCGCAATCTGGTTGGGGTTGACGCTGATGGCAGTGTAGAAGTATGTGAAGATGACAATCAGCAGTGCGAACACCGTATTGTATACCCAGTGCTCGGGCGAGAAATATGCCGCAATAGTAGCCGCCAGGTCACTGTTTTTATCCCAGGCCGAAGCAGCGATGCTCGGTACGAACATTAGCGATTGGGCGAAGATGATGGGCATAACGCCGGCAGCGTTAACCTTCAGCGGGATGAATTGACGCTGAGCGTCGAGTTGCGTAGCACCACCTACCTGCTTGGCATACTGCACCGGAATCCGGCGAACAGCCTGCGTGAGCACGATAACGGCCATTACAACCAAGAACAATACTACCAGTTCGAGCAGGAAAATCAGCGACTTGTTGACGCCCTTAGCAGCAGCTTCGCCGATAAGAGCACCAGGTAAACGCGACACGATACCAATCATGATAATCATGGAGATACCGTTGCCAATGCCTTTATCGGTGATTTTCTCACCTAGCCACATACAAAACAGCGTTCCGGCCGTGATGATGAGCATGGTCGAGATGGTGAAGAACGTGCCAGGGTTCATGATGGCCTCAGCATTAATCGTCGCCAGGAAGCCCACGGACTGCGCCATCACAATCGGGATGGTAAGCACGCGGGTGTATTGGTTTATTTTCTTCCGGCCCGACTCTCCTTCTTTCTGCAGCTTCTGGAAGTACGGCACGGCAATCGTGAGCAGTTGCAATACGATAGAAGCCGAGATATACGGCATGATGCCCAGAGCGAAGATAGAGGCATGGCTAAATGCGCCACCGAGCAACGTATCCAGAATACCGAATACGCCGCCAGTGCCTTGCTTCAGCTGTGTAGGGTCTACACCTGGCAGAACCACATAGCAGCCCAGCCGGTAGATAGCAATGAAAAATAGCGTATTGAGGATTCGCGTACGCAAATCCTCAATAGCGAAAATATTTTTTATCGTTTCGATAAACTTATTCATTGCCAATTGCTAACAATAGAAAGCTACAGCGTAACTACTTTGCCACCGGCTTTTTCGATAGCTTCAACAGCCGATTTCGAGAAAGCATGAGCGTGTACTTCCAGCGCGGCGGTGAGTTCACCACGACCTAGAATTTTGATTTTAGCATTCTTCGACACCAGACCTGCGTTTACGAAGTAAGCCTGGTCCATCGCAGTTACAGCGCCACCTTCGAGCAGGCCTTGGAGCACGTCCAAGTTAATGCCTTTAAACTCAACGCGGTTGATGTTCGTGAAACCGAACTTCGGCACACGACGCTGGAGGGGCATCTGGCCACCTTCGAAGCCCGACTTACGCGAGTAGCCCGAGCGTGACTTAGCACCTTTGTGACCACGGGTTGCGGTACCACCGCCGCCCGAGCCCTCACCACGGCCAAGGCGCTTGTTGTTGCGCGTCGAGCCAGCGGCGGGTTTTAGATTGGAAAGATTCATGACTGGGATAAACGCTTACAGTTCGGTTACTTCCAGCAGGTGCTGAATCGACTTCACCATACCCAGGATGCTGGGGTTGGCTTCGTGCGTAGCAACGCTGTTCATTTTATTGAGACCTAGGGCCTCTACGGTACGCTTCTGGCGCTCGGGGCGGTCAATTGCGCTGCGTACGAGCTTTACTTGAATCTGTGGCATGGTCGTACTAACCGTTAAATACGCGAGCGAGAGAAATGCCGCGCGCCTGAGCGATTTGCATCGGGTCACGCATCTTGGCTAGGGCAGCAAAGGTAGCCTTTACCACGTTGTGGGGGTTCGACGAGCCTTTCGACTTGGCCAGTACATCTTTGATACCAGCCGATTCGAACACAGCGCGCATGGCACCGCCAGCGATTACACCCGTACCAGCCGCAGCGGGCTGCACGAGTACGAAACCTCCACCGTAGCGGCCTTCCATTACGTGGGGAACGGTGTGCTTGTACAGCGGAACTTTCACCACGTTTTTGCGAGCATCGTCAATGCCTTTGGCAATGGCGTCAGTTACCTCGTTGGCTTTGCCCAGGCCATAGCCTACGTTGCCTTTGCCGTCGCCTACCACTACGATAGCCGAGAAGCTGAAGCGACGACCACCTTTCACCACTTTGGCTACGCGGTTGATGGCTACTACTTTCTCTTTGAAATCCGAATCGCCCTGCACCGAGCTATCGTTGCCGCGTCCACCGCGGTCGTTGCCGCGACGGTCGTTGCCACCCCGGTTGTTGCCACCGCGGTCGTTTCCACCAGGAGCACCACCACGGTTGTTGTTGTTATACTCTGCCATGATGCTTAGAAATTGAGGCCGCCTTCGCGGGCTCCTTCAGCTAATGATTTAATACGACCGTGATAGAGGTAGCCCGAACGGTCGAATACCACTTTCGTGATACCGGCCTCTTGCGCCTTAGCGGCGATTTCGCGGCCAACGGCAGCAGCCAGGGCCACGCCGTTACCACCTTCGGCGGTTACCTTCTTAGACGAAGCGGCAGCCAGCGTGCGGCCAGCCGTGTCGTCAATAATCTGGGCGTAGATGCCCGTGTTGGAGCGGAACACCGACAGGCGTGGGCGCTCCGACGTGCCGGACACTTTCGTGCGGATGATGCGCTGAATGCGCTTCCGGCGGGATGCTTTATCGAAAGCCATGATACTAGATTACTTTTTAGCGGCAGTCTTGCCGGCTTTACGACGAACAATCTCACCAACGAAGCGAACGCCTTTGCCTTTGTAAGGCTCCACTTTCCGCAGCGAGCGAATTTTGGCGGCTACCTGACCGATAAGCTGCTTATCGATGCTGGTCAGGGTTACGATGGGGTTTTTACCTTTTTCGGTAACGGCCGTGGCCGATACTTCGGGAGGCATAGCCAAGTACACGTTGTGCGAGTAGCCCAGCGACAGCTCCAGCGACTTGCCAGCTAGGGCAGCCTTGTAGCCTACACCTACTAGCTCAAGCTTGTGCTCGTAGCCGGTGCTCACGCCGGTAATCATGTTGTTGATGAGCGAGCGATACAGGCCGTGCATGGCCTTGTGGCGCTTCTGCTCGGTGGGGCGCGTTACCACTACCTGGCCGTCCTCCATAGCTACCGCGATGTCGCGGTCTACGGCCTGGGTCAAGGTGCCTTTCGGGCCTTTCACCGTTACGGTGTTTTCGTTGTCGACCGATACCTGCACACCGGCGGGCAGGCTAATCGGCAGTTTACCAATGCGGGACATATAAATACTAGTGCTTAGCAGGTTAGTACACGTAGCACAGCACCTCGCCGCCCACGTTCTCGTTTTTGGCCTCCTTCTCGGTCATTACCCCTTTCGAGGTCGACAGGATGGCAACGCCCAAGCCGCTCAACACGCGGGGCAGGTTTTCCACGTGCCGATACTGACGCAGGCCGGGGGTACTTACGCGCTCCAGCTTGGTGATAGCCGGGGCTTTGGTAGTGGGGTTGTACTTGAGGGCGATTTTAATCACGCCTTGTGCCGAGGTATCATCAAAACGGTAGCTCTGAATGTAGCCCTTGTGATAGAGCACTTTCGTGATTTCCTTTTTGATGTTGCTGGCCGGGATTTCCACTACCCGGTGGTTCGCCTTGATGGCGTTGCGCAACCGGGTCAGGTAATCAGCAATCGGGTCAGTATTCATTTGTTTTTAATTGGCCCACGTCTTGGGGCCGCAAAGATAAGAAAATTTCGCAGCAGTAGCTAGCAGCCCTACAGCGAAATTTCAGTTAAGACTACTGGGCTCGGCTTTCGGGGCACGGCCCATGGTTTCTTTCGGCAACCTGCCAAATAGGGTGAGCCAGGCCCACAAGTATTCTGTTTTGGGGTGCAAAGGTACGTCGATGTCTGAGACTTATGCAACCCTGCCGCCGTTAATTTTTGGAGATAGCCTACGCTGCCTCCCGTAAGGCACGTTATTTTACGCCCTGGTATGAAGATTTTACTGGTCGAAGACGAAACGAGCCTGGCATCCTTTATTCAGAAGGGCATTGCGGCGGAAGGGTATGACTTGAAAGTAGCTTTCGATGGCACGATGGGCTAGCGGCTGTTCGACCAGCAGCCGTTTGACGTGGTGGTGCTGGATGTGAACCTGCCGGGCCTGAACGGCTTTGATCTGTGCCGCTACATCGAGCAGCACTCACCGCGCCAAGCGGTGCTGCTGCTCACGGCGCTCAATGGGTTGCAGGATAAGGAGAGCTTTGGGGCGGGGGCCGACGACTACCTCGTGAAGCCGTTTGAGTTTCGGGAGCTGCTGCTGCGCATCCGGGCACTAGCCCGGCGCGGCAGTGCCTAAGCGGGCCAACGCACGGTGCTACGCGCAGCCGACCTGGAAATGGATACCGACACGCGGCTGGTGCACCGGGCGGGCCAGCGCATTGAGCTGACTACCCGCGAGTATGCGCTGCTGGAGTATTTGCTGGTTAATAAGGGCAAGAGCGTGAGCCGTATCGACATTGCGGAGAAAGTCTGGGACCTGCACTTCGACACCAACACCAACGTTATTGACGTGTATATCAATTTTGGCCTTCGTAGGCATGACGCTGAGCAGCTACGGCACCAGCGCGCTCTACATGTTCAACACCGGGCCGCACGAGGCCGACTTGCAGGTAAACCTATCGGAAGACTACGAAGTCAAAAGCCTCGACGCACTCAAAGACCAGATTCGCCAGGCTGTGGCCAGGCAAATGCCTGACGTGCAAATCAGCTTCGAGCCCATCGAGTTGACCGACAAAATCATGAGCCAAGGCGCCCAAACACCTATCGAGGTGATTGTGGGCGGCAAAGAACTCACCGAGGGCCAGGCCTACGCCGAGAAGCTGCTGACCCGCCTGCGTCGGATTCCTTACCTGCGCGACGTTCGCATCAACTAGCCGCTCCGCTACCCTACGGTGCAGGTAGAAGTAGACCGGGAGCGCGCCGCGCAGTTCGGCCTCACGCCCGACCAGATTTCGCGCTCATTGGTAGCAGCCACGTCGAGCAGCCGCTTTACAGCCAAGAACCTCTGGCTCGACCAGAGCAAAGGCTTCTCGTATCAAGTGCAAGTGCAATTGGCGGCCCGCGACATGAACTCCAAGGCCGACATGCTAGATGTGCCGCTCATCCCCGGCCAGCTCCGGCCCACCCTGGGCGACGTGGCCACGCTGCGCTCGACCACTATCCCCGGCGAGTACGACCGCATTGGCCCACGCCGCATCATCACCGTTTCAGCCAACATCGCGGGCCAGGACCTCTGCACTGCCACCCGCGCTGTGCAGCAGGCCATCAGGCAGGCCGGCACGCCGTCCAAAGGCTCGGTGGTAGAAGTACGCGGGCTGGCTCAGCTGCTGCAAGAAACCCTGAGCAGCCTGCAAACCGGCCTAGGGCTAGCCATCGTGGTCATTTTCCTGCTGCTGGCCGCCAATTACCAGTCGTTTAAAGTAGCCGGTGTGGTGCTCGTGACGGTGCCCGCCGTGCTGGCCGGCTCGCTAGCTAGCTATGCTCCTAGCTACGGGCCAGTCGCTCAACCTGCAATCCTACATGGGCCTCATCATGTCGGTCGGCGTGTCGGTGGCCAATGCCGTGTTGGTCATCACTAATGCCGCAACCCTGCGCCTGCGCTACCGCGATGCCGTGGCCGCCGCCCGCGTCGCCGGGGCCGCCCGCCTCCGCCCCATCCTCATGACCAGCACCGCGATGGTGGCCGGCATGCTCCCAATGGCCTCGGCGAGAGCGGCGAGCAAACCGCCTCCCCAGGCTGCGCCGTTATCGGCGGCCTGCTGGCCTCTATGGTGGCCGCGCTGCTTATCCTACCCATTGCCTTTGCCGCCGTGCAGCGAAAACCACTTTCGCCTCGATATCACTCAACCCCGATGACCAAAACAGCCTGGTATACGTCGATGCGCCCGGATTGGTGGCGCACTAACCTAAGCGCTGTTCCTGCCATTTTCCCTCTGCTTCTCTGTTTGCCAACCTTATGCGCGCTCCTTCTCTCTTCTACCTCCTTATCGGCGGGGCTAGCCTTCTAGGTGGCTGCTCATCGGCCGGCTCCTTTAATGCCGCCACTAGCAAGCTTGAAAGCGAGGTACCCGCCGATTGCAGCTAGAAGCCGTGCGCGTGACCGCCACCCAGCCCGCGCAGTCGCTGAGCCTACCAGGCGAGTTAGAGAGTTATTTTCAAACCGACATTTCGCCCCGTGTGAGCGCCTACGTGTAGCGCCTCCACGCCGACATCGGCGACCACGTCCGCCAGGGCCAGGTACTAGCCGACCTAGACGCCCCCGAGCTAACCGCCGCTCTCAACGAAGCCGCCTCTAGGCAAAAAGCCGCTGAAGCGGTACTGCAATCCAGCCGCGGCACCTACCAGCGCCTGCGCCAAACAGCGCGCACCGCCGGCGCCATCGCTCCCCTTCAGCTAGCCCAGGCCCGCACCCAAGTCATCACAGACAGCCTCAACGTAGCCGCCGCCCGCTCGCACTACAACGCCGCCAAACAGATGACGGATTACCTGCACCTCACCGCACCCTTTGCCGGCGTTATTACCGAGCGTAATTTGTCGCCCGGTGCGGCCGTGGGGGCTAGCGGCCCCCATGCTCTACTATTCTTCAAGCTACGGCAGCTCAATCGCCTGCGCCTACGCGTAGCCGTGCCCGAAGCCTACGTGGCCGAGATGCGCCAAGGCAGCCAAGTACAGTTCTCCGTAAAGTCTTATCCCGGCCGCACATTCAAGGGTCGCATCAGCCGCATTGCCGGCAGCGTGCAAGCCGCCACCCGCTCCGAGCAGGTCGAAATTGACATTCCCAACCCCAAAGAAGAGCTAAAGCCTGGTATGTTCGCTTCGGCTAACCTGCCCATTACCTGCTCTCAAAGCAGCATTTTCGTCTTTAAAAGCGCCCTAGTCACCACCGCCGAGCGCACCTACGTCATCCGCGTCGCCAACTGCCACGCCAATCTAGTCGATGTCCAGCAAGGCGACGAAAACCACGACCAAGTCCAGGTTTTGGCAAGTTCAAAGCCGGTGATGGAGTGCTGAATAATGGCACCGAGGACATCGCCGACGGGCAGGCCGTGCATTAAGTTACCCAACTGCTGCCCGTAGCAAATGGCGCCATTTCAAATCTCTCTATAGCAGTCCTTTATCTTTCCTAAGGGACTACTATTCCGAAAAATTGTCCGGGTCTGCTTGCTTCAGATATTTCTTCAGGCTCTTCTTAGTTCCAAATATTGGAAGTACGTGTTTCAAAAATCGGTCAACCGCTACTTGGCTATCCGCATAAACTAAAAAAGTATCTCCTTCTTCATCATACTCAAGATGTTCATCTAGCTCCTCGTCTTTCTCCTCAAGAATGAATCGAATATGCTCGGCCCAGGATGGCCCATTTCCGCCGAACTCATATTCTTCAAATAATTCGTAGTACCCATCCACCTCACCTACCGGCGCTTGGATTCCGAACTGCCGATTTTGCATCTTCAGATGGACATCTTCAATGGGATATACTTCGAAAGGAAAGGTTGATGATTCTGCCATCTTTGGGTCTATTAAAATAAAAAAGCCCTAGCAAATTAATGCTAGGGCTTTCAATATTAATCTAGAGCAGACTACCAGCTCGACTTCGTCACGCCAGGAATCTTACCGGCCAGCGCCATTTCGCGGAAGCGAACGCGGCTGATGCCAAACTTGCGCATGTAGCCACGGGGGCGGCCGTCAATCATATCGCGGTTGTGCAGGCGCACGGGCGACGCGTTGCGGGGCAGCTTGTCGAGGCCAGCGTAATCACCGGCAGCTTTCAGGGCCTTGCGCTTCTCAGCGTAGCGGGCTACCAGGGCAACGCGCTTGCGGGCCCGGGCTTTGATGGATTCTTTAGCCATTATTCAGCTTCCTTTTTAGCGTTAGCGAAGGGCATACCGAACGCGCGGAGCAGTTCGTAGCTCTGCTCATCATTTTCGGCCGTCGTTACGAAGGTGATATCCATACCGGAGATGCCTTTGATTTTATCAATCGAAATCTCGGGGAAAATAATCTGCTCTTTCACGCCTAGGGTATAGTTACCCCGGCCATCGAAGCCCTTGTCGTTGATGCCTTTAAAGTCACGTACACGGGGCAGTGCTACGGTCAGCAAACGGTCCAAGAATTCGTACATCCGCTCGCCGCGCAGCGTTACGCGCGCACCGATGGGCATACCCTCACGGAGTTTGAAGTTAGAAACCGAACGCTTAGCGATAGTAGCTACTGCTTTCTGACCAGTGATAGTCGTCAGCTCTTCTACTCCGTTGTCCACCAGCTTCTTGTCAGCAACAGCGGCACCGATGCCACGGTTGATGCAGATTTTAGTGATGCGCGGTACCTGCATGATGCTCTTGAACTGGAATTTCTCCTGGAGCGCAGGAATTACCTCTTTCTGATATTTATCTTTCAGTCGGGCCATGGTCGTAGTGCGGATTAAGCGGTGGCCGAATCAACCTTCTTCACGTTCGACACGTGAATGGGGCTTTCGATTTTGGTAATGCCGCCCTGGGGGTTCTTCGCACTCGGCTTGTTGTGCTTGGTTACCAGGTTCAGGCCTTCTACGATGACGCGCTGGGTCGAGCGGTTCACCGACTTGATAACGCCACGCTTGCCTTTTTCGTCGCCGGCAATTACGAGTACGTTGTCACCCGTTTTCACGTGCAGCTGAACGGGGGCTGCTTTCAGTTTCGTTGCCATAACTTAAATTACTTCGGGGGCTAACGATACGATTTTCATGAACTGCTTCTCGCGCAGTTCGCGGGCTACTGGCCCGAAAATGCGCGTGCCGCGGGGCTCGTCGTTGTTGTTGAGCAGTACGGCCGCGTTGTCGTCGAAGCGGATGTAAGAACCGTCCTTGCGGCGGATTTCTTTCTTCACGCGTACGATAACAGCCTTGCTAACAGTACCTTTCTTGGCGTTGCCCGAAGGGATAGCCGACTTGATAGCCACCACGATTTTATCACCAACCGTAGCGTATTTCTTGCCCGTGCCACCCAGTACGCGGATGCAGAGCACTTCCTTGGCGCCGCTATTGTCGGCCACCGTGAGGCGGGATTCTTGCTGTATCATCGTTCAGGATTATTTAGCACGTTCAACAATTTCAACCAAGCGCCAGCGCTTAGTCTTGCTCAGGGGGCGGGTGCTCATGATACGCACCAAGTCACCTTCGCCGCACTCGTTTTTCTCGTCGTGGGCGTGGAACTTGGTGGTCTTGCTCACGAACTTGCCGTAAATCGGGTGCTGGTGTTTGGCAACTACCGCCACCGTGATGGACTTATCCATCTTGTTGCTGGTCACCTTACCCACGATTTCTTTCCGCATATTGCGGTCCGAAGCAGCATCGTGAGCCGGCAACAGGTTTTCTTGAGTCGGTTCCATTACTAAGCTTGGTTAGAAGCCTGCTCATTGTTCCGACGCGAAAGCTCCGTTTGCAGGCGAGCAACGGTTTTGCGGTTGGCCTTCAGGCGGCCGGGGTTTTCGAGCGGGCTGATAGCATGCGCAAAGCGCATCTGCTGGCCGTTGGTTTGCTCGGTTTTGATTTGCGTGCGCAGGTCGTCGAGCGACAGGGCGCGGATTTCTTCGTTTTTCATCGAATTAAGCAGCGTTCTCTACGTAGTCGCGACGAACTACAAATGAGGTACGAACCGGCAGCTTCTGAGCCGCCAGACGCAACGACTCTTTTGCGGTTTCGAGGCTCACGCCATCCGATTCAAACATGATTTGGCCAGGCTTAACGCAGGCTACCCAGTACTCGGGCGAACCTTTACCCTTACCCATCCGCACTTCAGCAGGCTTCTTGGTAATTGGCTTATCTGGGAAAATGCGAATCCATACTTGCCCTTCGCGTTTCATGGCACGGGTCATGGCAATACGAGCCGCCTCAATCTGGCGAGCCGTAATCCAAGAGATTTCCAGTGACTTAAGCGCGAACGAACCGAAGTCTATGGAGCTGCCGCGGTAGGCTAGGCCTGTTACGCGACCCTTTTGCATCTTGCGATACTTGGTCCTTTTCGGTTGTAACATTTGAGTAAAAAAAGAAAACTTGAAAAATATTAGCAGTGAACCGTACCCTGAACGAAATGATTCAGGATACGGCTCAGACTAGTTTAATTAACCCTAGCGACGGGGACCGCCACCTTGGCCGCCGCGGTTGCCACCGCCAGCGGGGCCACCACCTTGACCACCACGGTTGCCACCGCCTTGGCCGCCACGGGGGCCGCCAGCAGCGCCGTCACGACGCGGGCCACGGTCGCCATCGCGACGCGGACCACGGTCGTTGCGGTCACCATCGCGGCGCGGGCCACGGTCGCCGCCACGGCCACCACGGTCATCACCACCTTGCTGACCAGCCGGAACCTGGTTGGGCGAGAGGTCGGGCTTGCCGAATACCTCACCACGCATTACCCACACCTTAATGCCAATTTTGCCATACACCGTTTGGGCTTCCGACAGGGCATAGTCGATGTCGGCGCGCAGCGTGTGCAGCGGGGTACGACCTTCTTTGTATTGCTCCGAGCGAGCAATCTCGGCACCACCTAGGCGGCCACCGCACTGAATTTTGATGCCTTCAGCACCAGCCCGCATCGCAGCCTGGATAGACATCTTCATGGCGCGACGGAACGAGATACGAGCAGCCAGCTGCTGAGCGATACTCTCACCTACCAGGCGAGCGTCCAGCTCGGGGCGCTTAATCTCGAAGATGTTGATTTGAACGTCCTTCTTGGTGATTTCCTTGAGTTCGTCCTTAATCTTATCAACCTCCTGGCCGCCTTTACCGATTACCACACCCGGGCGAGCCGTGTTGATGGTGATGGTAATCCGCTTCAAGGTGCGCTCGATAACGATGCGCGAGATACCGCCCTTTTGGATACGGGCGTTGATGTACTTGCGAATTTTCTCGTCTTCAACGAGTTTGTCGGCAAAATCCTTGCCGCCGTACCAGTTTGAGTCCCAGCCTTTAATAACGCCGAGTCGGAAACCAACGGGATTTACTTTCTGTCCCATGATAAATTAAGCGTTGGCGGGGGTTTCAGTGGGGGTAGCAGCTGCAAGGCGAGTCAGAGCATTCAGCTCTTTCTTCGACATCTGCGACTCACGCTGCGGACCAACCGTCAGCGTGATGTGGTTGGAGCGCTTGCGGATGCGGTGGCCACGGCCCTGGGGGGCGGGGCGCAGACGCTTCAGCTGACGTCCTTCGTCTACCGAAATCTCGGTCACGCAAAGGTTAGCGTCTTCGATGCGCTCGTCGGGATTCTTCTGCTGCCAGTTGGCCAGAGCCGACAAGAGCAGTTTCTCCACGCGCTCAGCACCCGAGTTAGCCTCAAAGCGGAGCAGGCCGAGGGCCTGGGTTACGCGCTTGCCGCGTACCAGATTGGCTACCAGGCGCATTTTGCGCGGCGAGGTAGGCACGTTACGGAGTTTGGCTACTGCTTCCATCTTAACGCTTGCCTTTATCTTTTTTGGCGACGTGACCACGGAAGTTGCGCGTGGGCGCAAACTCGCCGAGCTTGTGGCCGACCATGTTTTCAGTTACATAGACCGGGATGAACTTGTTCCCGTTGTGGACTGCGAAGGTGTGACCCACGAAGTCAGGCGAAATCATCGAGCGGCGCGACCAGGTCTTTACCACCGATTTCTTGCCAGCGCTTTCCAGCGCTTCTACCTTTTTCTCGAGCCGGAAGTCAATGTACGGCCCTTTTTTGAGTGAACGTGCCATATATTACTTCTTGCCTTTGCGGCTGACAATCAGGTTCTCAGAATACTTGTTCTTGTTGCGGGTCTTCTGACCCTTAGCGAAGATACCGTTACGGCTACGTGGGTGACCACCCGACGATTTACCTTCACCACCACCCATTGGGTGGTCAACAGGGTTCATGGCTACACCACGAACGCGGGGGCGACGACCAGCCCAACGGTTGCGACCGGCTTTGCCCATCACAACGTTCATGTGGTCACCGTTCGATACCGTACCAACCGTAGCGGTGCAGGTAACGAGTACCATGCGCATCTCGCCGGAGGGCAGCTTCAGGGTAGCGTAACGCTCCTCACGAGCTACGAGCTGGGCATAGGTGCCAGCCGAGCGAGCGATAGCGGCACCCTGACCGGGCTGCAACTCGATGTTGTGTACGATAGTACCGAGGGGCATCTCACGAAGCGGCAAGGCATTGCCAACTTCGGGAGCTACACCGGGACCCGATACGATAACGGTATCTACATTCAGGCCCGCAGGGGCGATGATGTAGCGCTTCTCGCCGTCGGCGTAGTGCAGCAAGGCAATACGAGCGGTACGGTTAGGGTCGTACTCGATGGTCTTCACCGTGGCCGGAACACCAGCTTTGTCACGCTTGAAGTCAACGATACGATACTGGGTCTTGTGTCCACCGCCGATGTAGCGGTTCGACATTTTACCCGAAGAGTTACGACCGCCGCTCTTTTTGAGCGAGGTCAGCAACGACTTCTCCGGCGTCGACGTGGTTAGCTCGTCGAAGGCCGGGGCCACGCGGAAGCGTTGGCCTGGCGTGGTTGGTCTGAGTTTTTTAAGTGCCATTACTAGCTAGTTGGGCTTTTGCGGCGAAGGCAATTAGATATTGCCGTAGAAATCGATGATGTCACCGTCCTTCAGGGTCACGACGGCTTTTTTGCCGTGGGCGCGACGACCCGAAACCTGGCCACCTTTGGTAGCCTTCGACTTGATTTTGCCAATCGTGCGCATCGTATTGATGCTAATCACGCTGACGCCATAAAGCTGCTCGATGTCTTTTTTAATCTGCACCTTGTTGGCCGTGCGTTCCACTTCGAATACGTAGCGGCCGGTTTCGGTGAGGCTAGTAGCCTTCTCGGTGATAATGGGGCGTTTTAGCGTGCTCATTATTCGGCGGAGTTATTAGCGGTCTCGGTATACAGTTGCTCCAGCGAACGCAGGCCATCCTCGCTCAAGAGCAGGGTGTCGGTATTCAGCAGGTCGTGGGTGTTGAGGCCCACAGCGGTCGAAATCTTCACCTTCTGCACGTTGCGGGCGCTGAGGAGCAAGTTTTTGTCGGCAGCTTCGCCGGCCACGTACAAGGTCTTGCGACCGTTGTTGAGCTTCAGGCCATCCAAAACGGCTACGAAGTCTTTCGTGCGGGGCGCGCTGAACGCCAGGTTTTCAACCAAAGCCACTTTGCCCTCACGAGCCAGCACCGAAAGGGCCGACAGACGCGCAACGCGCTTGGTTTTCTTGTTCAGCTTGAAGCTATAGTCACGCGGACGTGGACCGAACATGCGGCCACCACCAACGAACACACCGGACTTCATCGAACCAGCACGGGCACCGCCGGTACCTTTCTGCTTCTTCAGTTTCTTGGTGGTGCGGGCGATTTCGGCGCGCTCCTTCGATTTGTGCGTACCCTGGCGCTGGTTGGCCAGGTACTGCTTCACGTCGAGGTACATGACGTGCTCGTTCGGCTCGTGGCCGAACACGGCGTCGGACAGCGTAACCTTGCGGCCGGTGTCTTCGCCTTTGCTATTGAATACGGACAGTTCCATCTCTAGTAAGCTTAGCAGGTTATTTCTCCAGGTACACGTAGCCATTCTTGGCACCGGGCACTGAGCCGCTTACCAGAATCAGGTTTTTGTCAGCGACAATACGCATCACCTTCAGGTTCTGAATCTTAACGCGGTCGGTACCCATGCGGCCACCCATGCGCATTCCTTTGAATACGCGCGAAGGCCACGAGCACGCACCGATAGAACCGGGGTGACGCAGACGGTTGTGCTGACCGTGGGTTTGGCCACCCACACCTTGGAAGTTGTAGCGCTTTACAACACCCTGGAAACCTTTACCTTTCGAGGTACCAACTACGTCAACGAACTCACCTTCTTCGAACAACGAGGTTTCAACCGTGCTGCCGAGCGAATAGGTGGCGATGTCTTCCGTGCGGAACTCTACCAGACGCTTCTTGGGGGTGGTGCCGGCTTTGGCGAAGTGGCCAGCCAGTGCCTTAGTGGTATTTTTCGCTTTCTTCTCGCCGTAGGCGATTTGAACAGCGTTGTAACCGTCGTTCTCGACAGTCTTAACCTGCGTCACTACGCACGGACCCGCCTCGATGAGCGTGCAAGGAATATTCTTCCCGTCCGGAGTGAAGAGGCTTGTCATACCGATTTTTTTACCGATGATGCCAGGCATTCTGTGTGGATATTAAATGACACAAAAAGAAAAGGCCCGAGTGGCCTTTTCGCTAAGGGAGTGCAAAGGTAGGGATTTTCCGCGAGAAAAACCAAAGCACACAAGAAATAATTTTGAGTCAGGCTGTTAGCTCACTTGTGGTGCTTCAAACGGACCTGTTTTTGGGCTCGGCGCAGCGGCAGCGGCTAGCAGCATAAAAAACAAGCCCACTATCACGCCGATATTACTCTCAAGCGTGTACTCCACCACGAATGATACAGTAATTATCAGGTAAATAAGCAGGAGCAAAATGTTTCGCCGGCGGGCTCCTATCCAAAGGCTGTAGTAGTAACCCACCAAAAACACAGCTAGCCCGAGCACCCCATACGCCGCCAGATTGTAAATAAATTGGTTGTGCGGCAGCACGTAGCGGTCGGGCTCAATCTCTGGAAAACGGTAGCCATACTCTTGTGCCATCGCGTCGGCGAGGCCCACCTTACTTACCCCCAGGAACGGGTGCTTTTTAATGATAGCCCACGCCGCCTGGTAAGAGTAAACCCGGGCCGTCATAGAAAAATTATTGGCCGCCCGCACCGACTCCATCTGCGCAGCGTCGGTGCGGGTATTAGCTACTTTATTTTGGAGAGTAGGAAACAGAAGCAGGCAGCTAGCCCCCAGCCCGATGCCCACCAGCGCGGCGCCCACAGCAGCCTTCCATTCTTTTTGGTACCAACCCAGCCACAACAGCCCGGCCAAACCCGCTGCGTACATCGTCACGATTCCGCTTCTAACCGCCAGCAGATGCTGAAACAGAAACAGCAGCAGCACCGCTACCAGCACGCAAAGCCGCTGCCAGCGCGCTAGCCCCCCGGCGCGCACAAGAGTAGCCCCGGCTATCACGGCAATGCTGATGAGCAGGCTGAACCGAATATGGTCGGGCTCGGTAGGCATTACCTTCGACTGCAAATAGAGCTGCTCAATCTCTTTGTTATGAAGCACATAGTTGCACGTAGCGGCGGCGGCGGCTACTAAACAGGCGCCTAGCAATAACAGCCAGAGGCTTCGCACGTGCCGGGCCTGCCAGTCGGGCAATAAGAGAAAGGCAATGGGCAGCAGCACGAAAGGCAGCTGCAATACTAAGTCTTGCTGCAACGGCTTGCTAGCCAGGCTACTGTGCATGAAACCAGTAACCACGTGTACGGCATACACCAGCAAGAAGCTAAGCAGCTCGGGCCAGCGCGCACGCTGCGCGATGGTACGCTGATTCAGCGCGTAGCCCACCCCGGTCAAAAACAAGCCCGCTATTCCGATACTAGGCCATACCCTGACCCAGGCCGATACAAAAAGCCCCACAAGAATGAAGGCGCTCCAGAAAACGCTCAGTTGCCGCACTCTTGCTACGGAAAAAAAACTCCACATTCAGGAAACGGTGCTTGGGTGTGTTGCAAGCTTTGGCTCGCTTACGATGGAAACTCCAAGCTTATGCACGCCAGGCAAAGGTAGGGCCAAGTGAAGTGCCCTCTCCTATATTTAACATCACTCCTCAACACCCTAGCCGGGCTTGGCCGCGGCCCGGCTGCCTCGGGTGCTTGGGCAGCAGCTACTTTTGTTTATGCAATCTCCCAAAGCATCCCTTATTATTTCTGTATATAATCGGTTCGACTTTCTGCAGCTAGTGCTGGCGGGGCTTGAAACGCAAACCGAGCCTGACTTTGAAGTTATCATCTCTGATGATGGCTCCAACGCCGCTTTCGTCAGCCATCTGGCCGCTTTGATTGCCCGTTCGCCGCTGCGCATTCGCCACAACTGGCACGCCGATGCCGGCTTTCGCAAAAACCAAATTCTTAACGTATCCATTCGGTCGGCGCTGGGGGCGCAGCTCATCTTCCTGGATGGCGATTGCATTCCACACCCGGCTTTTGTGGCCGAGCACCTGGCACATGGGGGTCTTGGCCGGTGCCTGGCCGGGCGGCGCATTGATATATCGGACCGGCTTACTCGCCAGCTCACGCCCGAGCGGGTGCGCCAGGGCATATTGCAAAATCCGGCTACCATGCTAGGTCAGCTCGTGGATTTTCTAGCCCGCCGGACTTTTCATTTTATGAATGGCTTCTACGTCGTTCATCCGGCGCTGCGGCGCTATTTCAACCGCAAGGAGCGCGGCCTGCTAGGGGCCAACTTCTCGGCCATGAAGGCTGACCTCGAAGCTATCAATGGCTTCGACGAGCGCTACACTGCGCCTACGTTTGGCGAAGATTCGGACATCGAGTTTCGCCTGCGGTTGCTAGGGGTTAAAATTATTCCTTTGCTCAATATTGCGGTCACTTACCATTGCCACCACAAGCTATTACCGCGGCCCGAAGTCAGCAAAGCCTTGTACGAGCAGGTGCTACGCGACAAAGTAGCTTTCACGCCGTATGGCTTAGTGAAAAAAGTAATTCCTTCATAAGCAAACAAAAAGCCCCGTTGGACAATGCCAACGGGGCTTTTATTCGCTTACATACTAGGCTCAGACTTTGATTTCAACGTCGACGCCGCTGGGCAGTTCGAGCTTCATCAGGGCATCTACCGTCTTGCTGCTGGTCGAGAAGATGTCAACCAAGCGCTTGTACGTGCAAAGCTGGAATTGCTCCCGGCTCTTCTTGTTCACGTGGGGCGAGCGCAGTACGGTGTACTTCTCCTTTTCCGTGGGCAACGGAATCGGGCCGCTTACGATAGCGCCGGTAGCTTTAACCGCTTTCACGATTTTCTCGGCAGATTTGTCGACCAGGTTGTGGTCGTAGCTTTTCAGCTTGATTCTGATTTTCTGATTCATTGTTGAGAGAGGCCGATTACCTCAGGGATGACAAGCTAAAAAAACTATTTGCCGCCTTTGATTTTGGCGACGATGGCATCTGCCATGTTTTGCGGTACTACCTCGTAGTGCGAGAAAGTCAGCGAAGCCGAGGCACGGCCCGACGACAGCGTGCGCAGGTCGGTTACGTAGCCAAACAGCTCAGAGAGGGGTACATCGGCTTTGATAATCTGCGCACCGCCTTTAGTGTCCATGCCTTTCATCAGGCCACGGCGGCGGTTCAGGTCACCCGTTACCGGGCCGGTGTACTCGTCGGGGCAAACCACTTCCACGGCCATGATGGGCTCGAGCAGTTTCGGACCAGCCTTGCGGGCTGCTTCGCGGAAACCACCCCGGGCGGCGAGTTCGAACGACAGGGCGTCCGAGTCAACGTCGTGGAACGAGCCGTGGTACAGGCGCACCTTCATGCCTTCGATGGGGAAGCCGGCTAGCGGGCCCTGCTTCATAGCCTCTTCAAAGCCTTTTTGAATCGGGGCAATGAATTCGCGGGGGATAACACCGCCCACGATAGCATTGTCAAATTCGAAGCCGGGCTTCTCGGGCTCTGTCTCTTTCGGGCCAAGCTCAAACACGATGTCGCCGAACTTACCGCGGCCACCAGTTTGCTTCTTGTACGTTTCGCGGTGGTCAACCTTCTTGGTCAGGATTTCTTTGTAGGCAACCTGGGGAGCACCTTGGTTGATTTCTACTTTGAATTCGCGACGCATACGGTCGATGATGATTTCCAAGTGGAGTTCGCCCATGCCGCGCAGTACGGTCTGGCCAGTCTCTTCGTCGGTGTTCACGCGCAGGGTCGGGTCTTCTTCGATGAGCTTGGCGATAGCCATACCCATTTTGTCAACGTCGGCCTGCGTCTTCGGCTCGATTGCGTAGCCGATTACCGGCTCCGGGAACGACATCGACTCCAGAACCAGCGGGTTCTTCTCGTCGGTGAGCGTATCACCAGTTTTGATGTCTTTGAAGCCTACGCCAGCCGCAATGTCACCCGCCTGAATTTTCTCAATCGGATTCTGCTTGTTGGAGTGCATCTGCATAAGGCGCGAGATACGCTCTTTCTTGCCGGTGCGGTTGTTTAGTACGTACGAACCACCATCAAGCTGGCCCGAGTAGCAGCGGAAGAAGCACAGACGGCCAACATACGGGTCGGTAGCAATCTTGAACGCTAGGGCCGTGAAGGGCTCCGAGTTGTCGGGGTGGCGCTCAACTTCAGCCCCGGTGTCGGGGTTGGTGCCCAGAATGGCGGGCATGTCGAGCGGCGACGGCAGGTAAGCCATAACGGCATCCAGCATGGTCTGCACACCCTTGTTTTTGAAGGCCGAGCCGCACAGTACGGGCGAGAACTTCATGTCGATAACCGCTTTGCGGATAACAACCATCATTTCGTCGCGGGTAATGCTTTCCGGGTCCTCGAAGAATTTCTCCATCAAGGTGTCGTCGTACTCAGCTACGCTCTCAATGAGCTTCTCGCGCCACTCGGCCACGGTGTCCACGAGGTCTTCGGGAACCGGGATTTCGTTGTACGATTTGCCTTCGGTAGCGTCGTCCCACACGATGGCTTTGCCAGTCAGCAGGTCAACTACCCCTTTGAAGGTGTCTTCGGCACCAATCGGGATTTGCAGCGGCACGGGGTTAGCGCCGAGCTTATCCTTGATTTCGCTTACTGCCTTGAAGAAGTCGGCACCCGCACGGTCCATCTTGTTTACGAAGCAGATACGGGGCACGCTGTACTTGTCAGCCTGGCGCCATACCGTTTCCGACTGGGGCTCTACGCCCGATACGGCGCAGAACAGGGCTACTGCCCCGTCGAGCACGCGCAACGAGCGCTCTACCTCTACCGTAAAGTCAACGTGACCGGGGGTATCTATGAGGTTAATCTTGTACTGGTGCGTATCCGGCACCGTGTTGCCCTGGGCATCGGTGGGGTAGTTCCAGAAGGTGGTCGTAGCAGCCGAGGTGATGGTGATACCACGCTCCTGCTCCTGCTCCATCCAGTCCATCGTAGCGGCTCCGTCGTGCACCTCCCCAATTTTGTGGGTTTTGCCGGTGTAGTACAGAATGCGCTCCGAAGTGGTCGTCTTGCCCGCGTCAATGTGGGCCATGATGCCAATATTGCGCAGATATTGTAGCTCTTTGTTGACTGCCATTACGGTAGGTTAATTAGCGCGTTAGCGGATTG
Organism: Hymenobacter cheonanensis; assembly: GCF_030581075.1. GTDB lineage: Bacteria > Bacteroidota > Bacteroidia > Cytophagales > Hymenobacteraceae > Hymenobacter. The sequence continues at coordinate 129,327 of NZ_JAUQSW010000003.1, read as the reverse complement.
ATGAGTCTAGCGGTGAAGACAACCAAAGCTGGTTAAACATTCAATCTAAACTCAACAACCCGCTAAACGCCCGATAGATTAGAAACGGAAGTGCGAGAACGCCTTGTTGGCTTCGGCCATGCGGTGGGTGTCGTCCTTTTTCTTAACGGCAGCACCTTCCCCTTTGGCAGCGGCAATGATTTCACCAGCCAGCTTGTCCTTCATGGTTTTCTCCCCACGGCGACGCGCGTACTGAATCAGCCACTTCGAGCCTACCGCGATGCGGCGGTCGGCGCGCACTTCAATCGGCACCTGGAAGGTAGCACCACCTACGCGGCGGCTCTTTACCTCTACGGTCGGCATCACGTTGTTCAACGCTTTGCGCCACATTTCGAGGCCGCTTTCCTTGGTGCGGGTCTCCACCTGTTCTACGGCATCGTAGAAAATGGTGTAGGCCAGGTTCTTTTTCCCGTCATACATCATGTAGTTGACGAAGCGGGTTACGAGCGTCTCCTTGAACTTGGGGTCCGGCAGGAGAATGCGCTTTTTCGGTTTTGACTTACGCATGGTTTATATAGTTGTCAGTTGGTAGTTGTTAGTTGTCAGCCGCTTAAAGCGGGCTTTGCAGCCCTAGCGGCTGACAACTAACAACTGGCAACTAATAAATTACTTCTTCTTGCCGGGTGCCGGCTTACCACCTTTACCAGCGGCTGCAACCTGGCCCGGCTTCGGGCGCTTGGCGCCGTACTTCGAGCGACGCTGCAAGCGGCCGCTTACACCTGCCGTGTCGAGGGCACCACGGATGATGTGGTAACGAACACCTGGCAAGTCTTTTACCCGGCCTCCGCGGATGAGCACAATGCTGTGCTCCTGGAGGTTGTGGCCTTCACCGGGAATGTATGCGTTTACTTCCTTACCGTTGGTAAGGCGCACACGGGCCACTTTGCGCATAGCCGAGTTCGGCTTCTTAGGCGTGGTGGTATACACGCGAGTGCATACGCCCCGACGCTGCGGGCACGAATCAAGGGCGGGCGACTTTGACTTGGTAGTCAGAGCCTCGCGACCTTTCCGTACTAGTTGGTTGATGGTTGGCATTTAGCGATTGGTTGAACGAGAGCCGTTTGCTCCCAAATTTTCAGGCCTGCAAAGGTAAGAAAATAGTTTGGCAATAGCAAACTCGCTGAAAAAGTTAATTTTCCGTACCGGCGAGCCCTTCTAGGCCTCCCCTACCGCGCCCCCAAAATTCATGGGGTAGGTAACTGCTTCCTGGTGCAGCTTGATGGGCCCGTAGCTCTGCTCGAAGCGCTGTACGTTTTCCTCAAGGGCAGCGAGCAGGCGCTTGGCGTGCTCGGGGGTGAGAATGATGCGGGCCTTGACTTTGGCTTTGGGCGCGCCGGGCATCATGCGGATAAAGTCGACCACGAACTCGCTGGTGCTGTGGGCGATAAGGGCCAAGTTGGCGTATTCGCCTTCGGCGATGGCTTCGGTTAGCTCAATGTTGAGTGCGTTGGGGTCAGGGTTTGCGGGTTGGTTGGGCTGCATGGGCTAAAAGATAGGGTAGATACGCGCTAACGACTTTCGAAACGAAAGAGCCGACCAGCATATACTGGTCGGCTCTTTCGGCACAAAGCTACGGCTAGCTGCGGCAGGGCTTACTTATAGCTCGCGCACCCAGATGTTGCGGAAGCTGTCGGGCTCGCTCTTATCGCCGTGGGCTTGCAGCTTGATGGGCGCGGGGCCGGCCTTCTGGCCCTCGTAGCTAGGGGGGCCGATGTAGCGGGTGGGACCGGCCAGCTCCACGTTGTTTTGCACCAGCACGCCGTTGAAGAAGACCGTGACGCGGGCGGGCGTTTGCACCGAGCCGTCGGCCTTGAAGGTGGGCGCCATCCAGACTACGTCATACGACTGCCACTCGCCGGGCTTGCGGGCGGGGTTGGCCAGGGGCACGCGCTGCTTGTAGATGCTGCCGGCCATGCCATTGACGTAGGTTTTGTTCTGGTACGAGTCAACGATTTGCAGCTCGTAGCCCAGGTCACCCTTACCCAGCGAGGCCAGAAACACGCCGCTGTTGCCGCGCGCCTGCCCCGTGCCGCTAATGTTAGCCGGAATGCGCCACTCCAGGTGCAATTGGTAGTTGGTGAAGGCCTTTTTGGTTTCGATATTGCCAGTGGTTTTATCGACGGTGAACATCCCGCCAGAGACTTTCCACTTGGCCGGTGCATTGCGGTCGTCGGCCATTACCCACTGGCTCAGGTCTTTGCCATCAAACAAAACGAGGGCATCGGAGGGCGGCGTGGCCAGGTTGGGGCTGGCCGTCACGACTTTCGGCACGGGCTCGTACACTTCGGTGTCTTCGGGCTTACCGGCCTGCTGCGCCTGGGCTAGGACAGCCGTGCTCAACAGGAGCGCACCAGTGAGAAGGGAAATCTTCATAGAGCGAGGAAAGAAAAGGGTGGGCGGAAAGAATGGGTGGGCTAGCAGCTGCTACACGTCGCAGAGGCGCACAGCCTGGCGTAACGAAGCCAGCTTGTCGGGCTTGGTCGGAATGAACTCCTGGGCCACGTAGCCCTGGAAGCCGGTGGCCTTGATAGCCCGCATAATGGCCGGGTAATTCAGCTCCTGGGTGTCGTCGAGTTCGTGGCGGCCGGGCACACCGGCGGTGTGGTAATGCGCAATGTAGGCGTGGTTGTCTTTAATAGTGCGGATGACATCGCCCTCGTCAATCTGCATGTGGTAGATGTCGTAGAGCAGCTTGAAGTGCTCAGTGCCCAGCTTTTTGGCTAGGGCCACGCCCCAGCTTGTGTGGTCGCACTGGTAGTCGTGGTGGTCTATTTTGCTGTTGAGCAGCTCCATTACCAGCACTACTTTGTGCTTTTCGGCCAGGGCCACCAGCGGCTGCAAGCCGCGCACGCAATTGGCCAGGCCCACCTCGTCGGTCATGCCCCGGCGGCTGCCGCTAAAGCAGATGAGGTTGGTGTAGCCGGCTTGGCCCACGCGCGGAATCATTTCGCTGTACTGCTTTTGCAGCTGCGCGTGAAAGCGGGGGTCGTTGAAGCCATCGGTGAGGTTAAGCTCGGCGCCGTTGCACATGGGCGAGTCGAGGCCGTGCTTCTTAAGCGTGGGCCAGTCATTCGGCCCCACTAGGTCGATGCCTTTAATGCCCATTTCCTTGGCCGCTACGCAAAGCTGCTCTAAGGGCATATCCTGAAAGCACCAGCGACACACCGACTGCCTGATGTTGTTGAGCAGCGGCGCAGGGGCAACGGCTTGGGGTTCCTCCATGGGGTGGGCAGCGCTGGCCACACCCAGGGTGCTCACGGTAGCCGTGGTAGCTAGTAGCCCCTTAAGCGCAGCGCGACGATTCAAATTAGACATAGGCAGTGATAATGGGGCTAGCCCGGTGCTACCGCCGAGGCTTCGCCGTAGGCTACCGGCGCATCCTGGCCGGCCGCTACAGTGGCTCGCTCGCGGAAGAACAACAGGAAAGCCAGTAGAACCACGGCAGCGATGGCGGCCGGAATCAGCCAAATCATGCGCCAGTCGTGGCCGCCACCGGCCAGGGTATGCCTATCGAAAATTTCGCCCGACAGCAGGGTGCCGATGAGCATCCCTACGCCGTAGGTAGCCAGCGTGATAAAGCCCTGGGCCGAGCTTTTGAAGCGTTCGCCAGCCAAGTTATCGGTATAAATCTGGCCCGTTACGAAGAAGAAGTCGTAGCACACGCCGTGCAGCACAATGCCCGCAATCAGCATCCAATGATTGCTAGCCCCACCATAGGCGAAAAATAGGTAGCGCAGTACCCAAGCCGCCATACCAATCGCCAGCATCTTCTTCACGCCCAGTTTACGAAAGAGCAGTGGAATGGCCAGCATAAACAATAACTCGGATGCTTGTCCAAGTACTTGCACGCCGGCGGCATCCTTCACCCCCACTTCGTTGAGGAAAGGATTTGTAAAGCCGTAGTAGAAGGCTAATGGAATACAGATAGCGATGGATGCCAAGAAGAAAATCAGGTACGAGCGGTTTTTAAGTAAGCCAATGGCATCGAGCCCTAGCAGGTCGCCGATGGAGCTGGATTGGCCGCTCTTTACGGGCGGCGTGGCAGGCAGCGTGAAGCTGAAAAGCCCTAGCAACGCGGCTGCGCCAGCTGCCATCAGAAACGTGATTTGCAGGCTTTCCTTGATTTCCAGGTGTAGAACAGGGCCAATGATGACGCCCGCTACTATCCAACCCAGCGTGCCCAGCACCCGGATGGGCCCAAACTCTTTCTGCGGGTCTTTCATCTGCCGGAAGGCGATGGAGTTAACCAGCGCCAGCGTGGGCATGTACAACACCATGTACGTGAGCACATTGGGATAAAAGCTATTGAAGTCGGGCGCCGAGGAGGCGCGCCACAGCAGTAGCGCGCCCGCCAGGTGCAACACGCCCAAAATCTTCTGGGCCGAGAAAAAGCGGTCGGCAATGAGCCCGATGATGAACGGCGCCACGATGGCCCCGATGGACTGCGTAAGAAACGCTACGCCTACCTGCGTGCCGGTGGCGTGCAGGTTGTGCAGCAGGTAGGTGCCGAGCGTCACAAACCACGCGCCCCAGATAAAAAACTCCAGGAACATCATGATGGACAGCTTAATCCGGATGGCGGCAGACATAGGCAGGGCAGGTGGGATAAGAGAAGGAAAACGAAGACGGTCTTATTTGAGGCTCAGGATATAGCGCACCATTTCCTGGGCATCGGTCTGGGAGAGCGCGGGGTGCGGCGTCATCGCAATGTCGCCCCAGTGCCCGCTGCCGCCCTTGATAATTTTGGTGGCCAGCATGTTCACGTTGGCAGGAGTAGCGGGGTATTTCTGGGCCACGGCCGTGTAGGCGGGGCCTAGCAGTTTGTCGCGCTCTCGGTGGCAGCTGGCGCAGTCGGCCGAGGCCATCAGCTTGGCCCCCTTGTCGTGGGGCGAGCCCGTGGCGCCGGTACCAATTTTGGTGCTGCCGGTGTCGACTTGCATCTGGTTGGTCACGGCGGCTACGTTGGTGCCGGCGGTGCTGTCGGTATTCAGCTCGTCCGTTTTTTCGGTACCGGCTTGCTTAGAAGCACTCATTTGGTCGGGGCCGTCTTGCTTGTAGCCCGAGTCACAGGCTGCGAGCAGCACGCCCGCGCTCAGAAGGAGAAAAGCCTTTTTCATGGGAAATCCTGGGGAAGTTTAGAGTCCTAATATAGTCTTGTTAAGTGCCTGGTCGATGCCCGACGCCGCAAAATCATCGAAGGTGCGGTCGGTAACGCGGATAATGTGGTCCTTGATGAACTGCGCGCCTTCGCGGGCACCATCCTCGGGGTGCTTGAGGGCACACTCCCACTCCAGCACGGCCCAGCCGGGGTAGTTGTACTGCGCCATCTTGCTGAAAATGGCTTTGAAATCAACCTGCCCGTCGCCCAATGAGCGGAAGCGCCCGGCGCGCTCCAGCCACGACTGGTAGCCGCCGTACACCCCCTGCCGCCCGCTAGGGTTAAACTCGGCGTCCTTGACGTGGAAGGCCCGGATGCGCTCGTGGTAGATGTCGATGTACTCCAGATAGTCAAGGCATTGCAGCACGAAGTGCGAGGGGTCGTAGAGCAGGCAGGCGCGCGGGTGGTCGTTGACCTCCGTCAGGAATCGCTCGTAGCTGATGCCGTCGTGCAGGTCTTCACCGGCGTGAATCTCATAGCACAGGTCTACTCCTTCGGCATCGAACTCATCCAGAATGGGCAGCCAGCGCCGGCCCAGCTCCGCAAAGCCTTCCTCTACCAGCCCGGCCGGCCGCTGGGGCCAGGGGTACATATAAGGCCAGAGCAGCGCGCCGCTAAAGGTGGCGTGCGCCTGCAGGCCCAGCCGCCGCGAGGCCTTGGCGGCGTACACGAGCTGCTGCACCGCCCACTGCTGGCGGGCGTGCGGGTTGCCGCGCACGGCCTCGGGCGCAAAGCCGTCAAACAGCGCATCGTACACCGGGTTTACGGCCACCAGCTGGCCCTGCAAATGGGTCGACAGCTCGGTGATTGCCAGCCCAGCTGCCTGCACCTTTCCTTTTAGCTCATCGGCGTAAGTCTGGCTTTCGGCCGCTAGCCTCAGGTCGATGAAGCGCGTGTCGGTTGTCGGCAGCTGCACGCCTTTATACCCCAGGCCAGCGGCCCAGGCGCAGATGTCTTCCAGCGAGTTAAAGGGCGCTTGGTCGCCAATAAATTGGGCCAGAAAAATGCCAGGACCTTTGATGGTTTTCATGCGCAGCTACACGGTAAAATTGGTCCACTTCTGGTCAGAATGGCCCGAGGCAATAACGTTTTCGATGAAAGCCATGCCACGCACGCCGTCCGCAATGCTCGGGTAGTCCTGCGCTTCGGGCGGGGCTGGCTGGCCGGCTTGCGCGGCCTGCAGGGTAAGGGCGAAGTTGCGATACAGGTTGGCGAAGGCTTCGAGGTAGCCCTCGGGGTGGCCGGCGGGGGTGCGGGTGTTGTGGCTGGCGTAGGCGCCCACATAGGACCCGCCCGTGCGCCAGATTTCGGTGGGCCGGTCGAGCCACTTCACCAGCAAGGTGTTGGCATCGGCCTGCATCCAGTCGACGCCGCCTTTCTCGCCATATACCCGGATGCGGACGTTGTTTTCTTCACCTGCGGCCACCTGGGTGGCTACCAGCACGCCGCTAGCCCCGCCGCTCAGGCGCAACAGCACGGCACCGTCGTCGTCGAGGCGCCGGCCTTCTACCACTGTGTTGATGTCGGCGCAGAGCTTTTCTACTTGCAGGCCGCTCACGTATTCGAGCAGGTTGAAGGCGTGGGTGCCAATGTCGCCCATTGCGCCGGCTACGCCACTTTTGGTCGGGTCGGTGCGCCAGGCAGCCTGCTTGTTTTCGCCGCCTTCCTCAAACTTGCTCAGCCAGCCCTGCGGGTATTCCACATATACCTTGCGGATGCGGCCTAGCGTGCCGGCCGCCACCAGCTGGCGGGCCTGCTTCACCATCGGGTAGCCGGTGTAAGTGTGCGTGAGGCAGAGGTGGCGGCCGGTAGCCTGCACCACAGCCGCTAGTTCCTTGGCTTCGGCCAAGGAGAAAGTCATGGGCTTGTCGAGCACCACATCAAAGCCGCTCTCCAGCGCCAGCTTGGCCGGGGCAAAGTGCAGGTGGTTGGGCGTCACGATGCTGATAACCTGCACGCGCTCGGCCGCTGGCCGGGCCTTCTCCTGCTCGATTAATTCCTGATAAGAATCATACACACGCTCAGGTGCCAGCCCCAATAGCTCGCCGCTTGCCCGCGAGGTTGCGGGGTTGCTGCTAAAAGCGCCGGCCACCAACTCATACTGGCCATCGAGAGCAGCGGCCAGGCGGTGCACGCCGCCGATAAAAGCGCCCTGCCCGCCGCCAATCATGCCCAATCGTAGTTTCATGCGTTCTAACTAAAGTGAGTAGCCTAGCTGGTAGCCCAGGCGCGGTCACCCTTTTTGTAGGGGTAGTTGCCGTCGTACTTGCCCGGCACGGGCAGGTAGCGCAGCGCCTGCGTAGCACCGGGCTCCGAGGTGAAGAACCCGAGCAGCGTTAGCTCCTTCACCATGCGGAAGTAGTGATTGGGCTGCTCAGGCGTTTTGGTTTTGGAGTAGTTTTTCTGCTCGGCGTCGAGCGCCGTGAGCAGGGCCGTGCGCTGCGCGGGCGTGCTTTCCAGGAAGCCTTTGCCATTCATTTTCTGGCTGGCCTCCTCAAGCTGGGTGAGGCCTTTGGTAAAAATCTCTTGGTCGGCGGGCGTGTAACAGTCGCGCACCATCACGGCCATAAAATTGCCAACGTGGGCAGCCTTGGCACCGGGCGACTTAGTAGCGGGCAAAATGGTTTCGCCCACTTCGTCGAGGTAGGCCTGCTGCTTGGCGTCCAGCACCTCCTTGGGCGGGCCGCCGGCTTTGGCCTGCGCCTTGTCTTTGTCGGAGCTGGCAGGGCTGCACCCAGTCAGGAAATAATCGGCCCCAATCACGGCCCCGCCCATCAGCAGGGCTACCCGGGCCAGGGCATCTCTTCTATTCATCATAACTCAGAAAGCGAAGGGGTTACATGTTCATTTTCTTCAACTCACCCACGGCATGGTCTACCGCGCGGGCCGTCATGGCCAGGTAGGTGAGCGAGGGGTTCTGGCAGGCAGCCGAGGTCATGGCGGCCCCATCGGTCACGTACACATTGGGGGCATCCCACACTTGGTTGAAGCCGTTGAGCACCGACGTTTTGGGGTCGCGGCCCATGCGGGCGGTACCCATTTCATGAATGCCGCCGCCCATAGCGTAGCCGTTGTTATAGGTCTTCACGTTTTTGAGACCGGCTTTTTCCAGCATTTCCTGGGCATCGGCCATCATGTCTACGCGCATCTTCTGCTCATTGTCGCGGATAACGGCATCCATTGCTAGTACCGGCAGGCCCCACTTATCCTTTTTGGTCGGGTCGAGGGTAATCTTGTTGTCGTGGTACGGCAGCGTTTCGCCGAAGCCCGTGATGCCCATCGTCCAGCCGCCCGGCTCGCTGAGCGCGTCCTTAAACTCGCCGCCAATGCTCATCTCCGGGATTTCGCGGCTCCAGCCCTCGCGGCCAGCGCTGCCCTGGTAGCCAAACCCGCGGATGTAGTCGCGCTTGTCGCCAAACAGGTTGCGGTAGCGCGGAATGTAGATGCCGTTAGCGCGGCGGCCATACACATACTTATCCTCGTAGCCCGGCATTTCGCCGTGTGCGCCGGCCCGGAAGTGGTGGTCCATCACGTTGTGCCCTAGCTCGCCGCTGCTACTGCCCAGGCCGCCCGGCCAGATATCGGTGGCCGAGTTCATCAGTACCCAGGCCGAGTTCAGCGCCGATGCATTGAGGAAGATGACTTTAGCGTAGTACTCGTAGGTTTTGTTCGTTTCGGCGTCCAGCACTTCCACGCCCTTCGCCCGCTTGGTATCCTTGTCGTAAAGAATTTTGGTAACGATGGAAAACGGCCGGAGCGTGAGGTTGCCCGTAGCTACGGCGGCCGGCAGCGTGGCCGACTGCGTGCTGAAATACGCTCCAAACGGGCAGCCTAGCCAGCACTTGTTGCGGTACTGGCAGTTCACGCGGTTGTTGTGGGGCCGCGTGATGTTGGCCGTGCGGCCAATTACCATGTGGCGGTCCTTATAATGCTTTTTGATGCGGGCGGCCACGTCCTTTTCCACCACGTTCATTTCCATGGGGGGCATAAAGTCGCCATCGGGCAGCTGCGGCAGGCCGTCGCGGTTGCCGCTGATACCGGCAAACTTCTCGGCGTGGCTGTACCACGGCGCCAGGTCCTTGTAGCGAATGGGCCAGTCCACGGCAATACCGTCCTTGGCGTTGGCTTCAAAGTCGTAGTCGCTCCAGCGGTAGCTCTGGCGGCCCCACATCAGCGAGCGGCCGCCTACCTGGTAGCCCCGGAACCAGTCGAAAGGCTTTACCTCCACGTAGGGGCTATCCTTCTCATTTACCCAGAAGTTGAGGTTGCTTTCGTTAAGCGTATAGTCGCGCTTGAGTACCGGGTGGTCCTCAATCATCTGCTGGGTTTTGCCGCCGCGGTGGGGCAATTCCCAGGGCGCCTTGTTGGCATTCACGTAGTCTTTGATATGCTCTACGTTGCGGCCACGCTCCAGCATAATGGTTTTCAAGCCTTTCTCGGTCAGCTCTTTAGCGGCCATGCCGCCCGAGATGCCGGAGCCAATGACGATGGCGTCATAGGTGTTCTTTTCCATAAAGAATTGGGTGGGGATAGAAAATGCGGAGAAGCAGCGGCCAGGCCCTTACACCAGCGTGCGCTTGAGATAAGTGATGCTTTGCTGAATGCTGTCGAAGGGCGAGCCGGGCGTCTTGTCCTGCTCTACAAAGAAGTATTGCATACCCGCCAGCTTGGCCTGAGCGAAGATGCGCTTGAAGTCGATGCTGCCATTGCCCACTTCCGTGAAGTTGCGCTCGGCCGTTTTGTCCATGTCCTTCACGTGCCAGAGCGGGAAGCGGCCGGGATGCTTCTGAAACAGGGCCACCGGGTCTTGCCCGGCCTTGGTAGCCCAGTACAGGTCTAGCTCCATCTTAACCAGGTTCTTATCGGTCATGCTCAGCAGGGTATCGTAGGGCAGCTTGCCGTCCTGAGCCTGAAACTCAAAGTCGTGGTTATGGTAGCAAAGCTGAATACCGGCTTTTTTGCAGCGCTCCCCAGCCTTGTTGAGATGCTCAGCAATCTGCTTATAGTGGTCGAGGTTACCCCGCTCGCTGTCAAAAAGATAGGCGCATACCATGTATTTTACGCCCACCTGGGCCGCGTCGTCCACGGCCTTGTCCCAGCCGTGCAGAATGGTACCCTGGGTAGGCTGGCCATTGTTCATGGCCTCGCCCAGCACATAGTGGCTGCTCGGCATAATGAGGCCCGTTTGCTTCAATAGCTTGGCAAAAGCCGCCGGCTCCATCCCGTAAAATTTCTGGCTGCCCGTATAGGTAGCCCCTTCCACCGAATTGTAGCCTAGCTTGGCTACTCTGGCCAGGGTGCCGGCCGGGTCTTGCTGCATGGCGTCGCGCACGGTGTACAGCTGCAAGCCAATATATTTAGGGGCAGCTGCAAACAGCTTGGGGCTTACCAATACTCCGGCTGATAGCAGGCTGGCAGATTTCAGGAAAGAGCGACGGGAATTCATGCGGGCGAGAGAGAAGAAAGGAGAAGTCAGATTGTATAGCCACCCGGATAATCCTGCTAAAAGCGTTTTTTGCGCTAGCATTGAGTAACTACTTACTTAGCGTGAGCAAGGTAGTAAAAAGACAAGAAAGAAAGTACTTATGCCTGGGCTATTTACTGCTAAGGTATCCGCTATTGGGAGGGTAATAAATGCCCCCAGCGGCATGGCTCACACGGCGGGACACGTATTTTTTGAGCGGCATTACGCTTACAGCACACTACCTAGGCCAGCAGAGCTTTCTACTAAGCGCTAGCTGACCTGAACCGCCCCCTTGGCAAGTAGCTAAAAAACAACCTTCAATTCCACATTTTTTCGGCCTTTGCTTGCATCAGCTATGGTTTCTTTTGTTATTCTGCTAGCTGTACTCGGGCTGATTGGGCTTATTAGCTTCGCCAAGGTTAATGCATTTTTAGCGTTTCTGACCGTGGCTCTCTGCGTGGGGCTGGCGCTGGGGCTGGCCCCGAAGCTGCTGCTGGCGGCGGTGGCCCAGGGCCTGGGCGACACGCTAGGCTCTGTCACCAGCATTATTGTGCTCGGGGCCATGCTCGGCAAGCTGGTGGCCGATAGCGGCGCCGCCCAGCAGATTACTACCGTGCTAACGGGCTCTATGGGGCCAAAATTCATTCCGTGGGCACTGATGATAGCCGGGCTGCTCATTGGTATTCCCCTGTTCTATAACGTGGGGTTTATCCTGATTATTCCCCTTGTATTTTCGGTGGCTTATCGCCATCAGCTACCCGCAGTATATGTGGGGCTGCCGATGCTGGCGTCGCTATCGGTGCTGCACGGCTTTTTGCCGCCGCACCCGGCGCCCACGGCGCTGGTCGGGCAATTTCACGCCAGCCTGGGGCGCACGTTTGGGTATGGGCTGCTGGTAGCCGTGCCAGCTATTATAGTAGCGGGGCCTTTGTATGCGCGCACGCTGCGAGGCATTGCCTCGGTGCCGCTGGCGGGGTTTATCACCGAGCCACTGCCTAGCCAGGCGCTGCCGGGCCGCCTCAACAGCTTCGTTTCTTCGCTGCTGCCAGTACTTATTTTGAGTGGCGCGCTAGGGCTGCAAGCCGTATTACCCGGCACTAGCCCCCTTGCCCCAGCCCTAGCGCTACTGGCCGAACCACTGGTTGCGCTGTTGCTGTCGGTAGCCATTGCTACCTACACGCTAGGAGTAGCCCGCGGCCGCACCATGCCCGCAGTAATGGATGCCTACCAGGCAGCCGTGAAGGATGTCGCCCCCATCCTGCTCATTATCGGGGGAGCCGGCGTGCTTAAGCAGGTATTGGTAGCCAGCGGAGCCAGCCAGGAAATCGGGGCTAGCCTGCAAGGCATTGGCTTGCCGCCGCTGGTGCTGGGCTGGCTGCTGGCCGCGCTTATCCGGGTGTGCTTGGGCTCGGCTACTATCGCGGGGCTCACGGCGGCGGGTATTATGCTGCCTACGCTCAGCCATTCCCATGTTAACCCCAACCTGCTGGTGCTCGCCATTGGCGCGGGCAGCCTGGCTTTTTCCCACCTCAACGACGCGGGCTTTTGGCTGTTTAAAGAATATTTCAACCTTTCTATCAGCGATACGCTCCGCTCCTGGACCGCCATGGAAACCATCGTTTCAGTGGTAGGCCTGGCGGGCGTGCTGGTGCTCAATTGGCTGCTGCCCTTTTAGCCAATAGTAAGCTTGCCCCGCTACGCTGCTTAAGTTAGCAACCGGGCCTGGTGCGCTACGCTGATGAGAGCCGGCGCGTGCCGGAGCGTTGCCAGCGCTACTTCTTTGGCAGCCTGCTTCAGCTCATCCGGGCTGATGTCGCGGGTTTCCTCCTTCACCAGCTCGGCCAAAGTGTGGAAGGTATGCCTCAGGGCCTGGCGGCGGGGCCGCTCGGCCTGCAGCTCGGCGTAGGCAATGGCCAGGTGCACTTGAATTTTGCAGCGCCGCGTGTGAAATACCGACTCCTTATTCACCTGCGACTGCACCGCATCCAGCACAGCTAGCAGCGGCAAAAGCTTGGTAGCAGTTACTGCCATAGCGCTGGCCAGGTGCCGCTGGTGGCCGGCCGCGAGTGCGCCCCTAAGCCGGCGGCCGGGCCGCGGCTGCTTTATGATAGGCTTCTCCCCTGGCGGGTCGTTCTGAACAGGTTGCATGTCGTAGTGCCGACCACTAATACGGCGGGCCAATGTAGTTCTGAAAAGCCTAGCCGCGAAAATAACCCCGCACGAATGCCTTAAAAACAGAAGAGCCGGCCAGTGAAAACTGGCCGGCTCTTCCTTTACAACCCTACGTCAATCGTTATTCCTGCACCGTAGTCTCGCGCTTGGCGCGCGACGGGCGCTTGGCAGGAGCAGCCGTTTGCTCGGCAGCCTGGGTAGCCAGCTTGGTAGCCTGCTCGTCTTTCGAAGACACCTCAATGCCCTGATACTCGCGCAAGCCAGTACCGGCCGGGATGAGGTGGCCTACGATTACGTTCTCCTTCAGGCCGAGCAGCTCGTCGGCTTTGCCACGGATAGCCGCCTCGCTCAGCACCTTGGTCGTTTCCTGGAAGGAAGCGGCCGAGATAAACGAAGCCGTACCCAGTGAAGCCTGCGTGATGCCTTGCAGCGTGGGCCGCGAAACGGCAGGCTGGGCATCGCGCACTTCTACCAGCTTGAGGTCGCGGCGGCGGAGCGACGAGTTTTCGTCGCGCAGCTTGCGGCTCGTCACAATCTGGCCAGGGCGCAGCTCGGTCGAATCGCCCGAATCGGTCACGACTTTCATGTCGATTACGATGTCGTTTTCTTCCATCAGCAGCACCTTGTCCACGAGCTGGTTTTCGAGGAAGCTCGTGTCGCCGGCGTCCATCACCAGCACTTTCTGCATCATCTGGCGGACGATAACTTCAATGTGCTTGTCGTTGATTTTCACGCCCTGCAAGCGGTATACTTCCTGAATCTCGTTCACGAGGTATTCCTGCACCGAGCCGGGACCCTGAATGTTCAGGATGTCGCTAGGGGTGATGGCCCCGTCGGAGAGCGGCGCACCGGCCCGCACGAAGTCGTTGTCCTGCACTAGGATAAACTTCGACAGCGGCACCATGTACTTCCGCTTCACGCCGTCTTTCGACTCCACGAAGATTTCGCGGTTGCCACGCTTCACCGAGCCGTAGGTCACTACCCCGTCAATTTCCGACACTACGGCCGGGTTCGACGGATTGCGGGCCTCGAACAGCTCTACTACGCGGGGCAGACCACCCGTAATGTCGCGGGTCTTGCCCACGGCACGCGGAATCTTTGCCAGAATAAAGCCAGCTTTCACTTTGGTGCCGTTTTCGACGTTCAAGTGCGCGCCTACCGGCATGCTGTACGCTTTGTTCGAGTCAGCATCCGCACCCTTAGCGGGGATAAGGATGACCGACGGGTTTTGCGCCTTGTCCTTCGATTCCACGATTACCTTCTCGCGGAAGCCCGTCTGTTCGTCGGTTTCTTCACGATAGGTAATGCCTTCGGTCAGCGCGTCGTACTGGATAGTACCGTCGAACTCGGCCAGAATAACGGCGTTGTACGGGTCCCAGTTAACCAGCTCTTGGCCTTTCTCTACCTCCTGGCCTTCCTTCACAAGGAGGAAAGAGCCATAAGGTACGTGATTGGCAATGAACACTTTGCCCGTGCCTTTTTCCACGATGCGGATTTCGCCCGAGCGACCCATCACCACGTTGGTTTCAGCCCCTTCGGAGTTGGTACCAGCTACGGTGCGGATATCTTCGAACTCTACCACGCCGTTGAACTTGGCGCGGATGTTCGCTTCCACCGCAATGTTCGAGGCCGTACCACCTACGTGGAACGTGCGCAGCGTGAGCTGCGTACCCGGCTCGCCAATCGACTGGGCCGCGATAACACCTACTGCTTCACCCTTCTGCACCATGCGGCCCGTGGCCAGGTTACGGCCGTAGCACTTGGCGCAAATGCCGCGCTTGCTCTCGCAAGTCAGCACCGAGCGAATTTCTACCGACTCGATGCTGGTAGCATCGATGCGGCGGGTTACTTCTTCCGTAATCTGCTCACCAGCCGCCAGAATCACTTCTTCGGTCAGCGGGTCGATGATGTCGTGCACGGCCGTGCGGCCCAGGATACGCTCGGCCAGCGGCTCTACGATGTCCTCGTTGTCTTTCAGGGCGAAGGTTTCGGTACCGCGTAGCGTGCCGCAATCCGGCTCGTTCACAATAACGTCCTGCGAAACGTCAACCAGACGACGGGTCAGGTAGCCGGCGTCAGCCGTCTTCATAGCCGTGTCGGCCAGGCCCTTACGGGCACCGTGGGTCGAGATGAAGTACTCGATTACGTCGAGGCCTTCTTTGAAGTTCGACAGAATCGGGTTCTCAATAATCTCGCCTACCGAGCCTTGCAGCGACTTCTGGGGCTTAGCCATCAGGCCACGCATCCCGCCGAGCTGACGAATCTGCTCGCGCGAGCCACGGGCGCCCGAGTGCATCATCATGTAGATGGAGTTGAAGCCCTGGTTCTCCTTTTCGAGGCGACCCATCAGCGTCTCCGTAATCTGCGAGTTAATGCGCGTCCAGACGTCAATAACGGCGTTGTAACGCTCGTTATTCGTAATCAGACCCATCTGGTAGTTCTGCGTTACGGCAGCTACGTCGGCCTGCGCCTGCTTGATGAGCACGTCCTTCTCTTTCGGAATCTGGATATCACCCAGACCCATGCTCAAGCCGCCCTTGTAGGCCGACTGGAAGCCTAGCGTCTTGATGTCGTCCAGGAACTGCGCCGTGCGGGCCATGCCCGTGCGCTTGAACACCATCGAGATGATTTGCTGCAGCTTCTTCTTGGTCAGTAGCTCATCCACGAAACCTACCTCGGTCGGCACGAGCTGGTTGAAGAGCACGCGGCCGGCTACGGTTTCGATGGTCTTCTGCACTAGGTCGTCATTCTCGTCGCGAACCATCGTGCGCACCTTGATGTAGGCGTGCTTCGACAACTGCTTCTCGTTGATGGCGATAACTACTTCTTCGTCCGAGTAGAAGATGCGGCCTTCGCCCTGAATCTTCTCTTCGGGCGTCGAGCGCTTGCCTTTGGTCACGTAGTACAGCCCTAGTACCATGTCCTGCGACGGTACCGCGATGGGCGCGCCGTTGGCTGGGTTCAGGATGTTGTGCGACGCCAGCATGAGCATCGAAGCTTCCAGGATAGCGGCCGGGCCTAGCGGCACGTGCACGGCCATCTGGTCACCGTCGAAGTCAGCGTTGAAGGCCGTACAAACGAGCGGGTGCAGCTGGATAGCCTTGCCCTCGATGAGGCGCGGCTGGAATGCCTGGATACCCAAGCGGTGCAGCGTAGGCGCCCGATTGAGGAGTACCGGGTGGCCTTTCAGCACATTTTCCAGGATGTCCCAAACTACGGCGTCCTTGCGGTCCACGATTTTCTTGGCCGACTTCACCGTCTTCACAATCCCGCGCTCAATGAGCTTGCGGATAATGAACGGCTTGAACAGCTCGGCCGCCATGTTCTTAGGCAGGCCGCACTCGTGCAGCTTCAGCTCGGGGCCTACCACGATTACCGAGCGGCCCGAGTAGTCAACGCGCTTACCAAGCAGGTTCTGACGGAAGCGGCCCTGCTTGCCTTTCAGCATATCGGACAGCGATTTCAGGGCGCGGTTGCCTTCGGCGCGCACAGCGTTCACTTTACGCGAGTTGTCGAAGAGCGAATCGACAGCCTCTTGCAGCATGCGCTTCTCGTTCCGCAGAATCACTTCCGGCGCTTTGATTTCAATCAGGCGCTTGAGGCGGTTGTTGCGGATGATAACGCGGCGGTAAAGGTCGTTCAGGTCGGAAGTAGCGAAACGGCCACCATCCAAGGGCACGAGCGGGCGCAGCTCGGGCGGAATAACCGGCACCATGCGGATTACCATCCACTCGGGGCGGTTTTCCACGCGGGTAGCGGCATCGCGGAAAGCTTCTACTACGCGCAGACGCTTCAGCGCCTCAGCCTTACGTTGCTGCGACGTTTCGTGCGCCGCCGAGTCGCGGAGCGAGTAGCTCAGCTCGTCGAGGTTGATGCGCTCGAGCAGCATTTGCAGCGCGTCGGCACCCATCTTGGCGATGAATTTCTGCGGGTCCTCGTTGGGCAGCAGCTGGTTTTCGCGGGGCAGCTTGTCGATGATGTCCAGATACTCATCTTCCGTGAGGAAGTCGAGCTGCTGCACACCCTCTTCGGCTTGTACGCCGGGCTGCACCACTACGTAGCGCTCGTAGTAGATAATCTGGTCGAGCTTCTTGGTAGGCAGGCCTAGCAGGTAGCCAATTTTATTGGGCAGGCTCTTGAAGTACCAGATGTGCGCTACGGGCACCACCAGTTCGATGTGGCCCATGCGCTCGCGGCGCACCTTCTTCTCAGTCACCTCCACGCCGCAACGGTCGCAGATGATGCCCTTGTAGCGAATGCGCTTGTATTTGCCGCAGTGGCACTCCCAATCCTTTACCGGGCCGAAAATCCGCTCGCAGAACAAGCCACCCATCTCGGGCTTGTAGGTGCGGTAGTTAATCGTTTCCGGCTTTACTACTTCGCCGGTGCTCCGCTCCAGAATTCCTTCGGGCGAGGCAAGCGAAATAGTAACCTTCGAGAAGTCCTGTACTAACTTCTTGTTTTTTGCGAAAGCCATTAGGTTGATTTATTAGCTGTTAGCTGTTTGGCTTTTAGCTGTTAGAGTCTTTTCTAACAGTTCGACGCTACGAAAAGTGCTCTGCGGGTCGGACAGGTACGCCACGCAGTAGGTTTTCGTCAGGCCTTATATCATTTATCATCTACATAAAGCGCCCGATTCCTTTTACTACCCTGACCTGTCTCGGGATAGCTGTTTCGTATCGGGCACCTCTTAACTAAATTCTGTAACTATCAGGTGTCGAGAAAAATATTGTATACAATCCCGACAACACCAGAAATCCACCTATCGCGATTGAAAGAGTTTGGTGCTTCACGTAGAAACTATCGGGGCTGGGTTTACTTCCAAACAGCCCCAACACTTTAACTAAAGTGAGTGCTCCTATAATTAATCTAGCTCCTCCAAACAGGTAAGGCAGATATTCCATTCGCAATTAAGTATTTAGGGAGAGTCAGCTGTTCCGAACTAACTCTCCCTATAACAACTTAGTCCAGCGTGATTTCCAGCGCCAGACCGCGCAGTTCGTGAATCAACACGTTGAACGACTCGGGGATATTCGGCTTGGGCAATACGTCGCCTTTTACAATGGCTTCGTAAGCTTTAGCACGGCCTACCACGTCGTCCGACTTCACGGTCAGGATTTCCTGCAGCACGTTGGAAGCACCGAAGGCTTCCAGCGCCCACACTTCCATCTCGCCAAAGCGCTGGCCACCAAACTGCGCTTTACCACCCAGCGGCTGCTGCGTAATGAGCGAGTACGGCCCGATGGAACGCGCGTGCATCTTGTCGTCAACCAAGTGGCCTAGCTTGAGCATGTAAATCACGCCCACGGTCACCGGCTGGTCGAAGCGGTCGCCGCTCAGGCCATCGTGCAGGTAGGCCCGGCCCCAGTCGGGCAGGCCTGCTTCGGTCAGTTCCTTGGCAACTTCATCTTCGGTAGCGCCGTCGAAAATCGGGGTAGCGTAAGTGCGACCCATTTTCAGGCCAGCCCAGCCAAGTACGGTCTCGTAAATCTGGCCGATGTTCATACGGCTAGGTACACCGAGCGGGTTAAGCACAATGTCCATCGGCGTGCCATCGGGCAGGAAGGGCATATCCTCATCGCGTACGATGCGGGCTACTACCCCTTTGTTACCGTGGCGGCCGGCCATTTTATCACCCACCTTCAGCTTGCGCTTCTTGGCGATGTACACCTTGGCTAGCTGCACGATACCGGCGGGCAACTCGTCGCCAACCTCCAGCGTGAAGCGGTCGCGCTTAAAGCGGGCCGTAATGGTATTGCGACGCTTCGCGTAGTTCTTGATGAGTTGTTGCAGCAGCTCGTTCACGCGGTTGTCGGCCGTCCAGTGGTCTAGCTGCAGGTCCTTGAAGAGGTTCACCTCTTCCGGCACCGCGTAGTTGCTCTCATCGCGGTAGGCGTTCTTATCGGGGAACAGCGCTTCGCTGATGTTCTTCCGGTTGAATTTCACACCCTTAGCCAGCACCTCATCACCAAAGCGGTGCTTGATGCCCTGCGAAGTTTTGCCTTCCAAGAGGGCCACCAGCTTATCAATCATGATAGCTTTTACACCACGCAGCTCGCGGGCGTAGCCTTCCTTCAGGTCTTCAACTTCCTTCTTCGATTTGGCCCGTAGATTCTTGTCCTTCTTCGGGCGCGAGAACAGCTTGGTGCCAATAACCACCCCATTGAGTGAGGGCGGCGCCTTCAGCGAAGCATCCTTCACATCGCCGGCTTTGTCACCGAAGATGGCGCGGAGCAGCTTCTCTTCCGGGGTCGGGTCGGTTTCGCCCTTCGGCGTAATCTTACCGATGAGGATGTCGCCTTCGCGAACCTCCGCCCCTAGCCGGATAATACCGTTGTCATCGAGGTTACGCACGGCTTCTTCGCTCACGTTCGGAATCTCCGAAGTCAGCTCTTCTTCGCCGCGCTTGGTCTCACGCACTTCCAACTCAAACTCCTCAATGTGAATCGAGGTGAAGATGTCGTCACGAACTACGCGCTCCGAGATTACGATGGCATCCTCGAAGTTGTACCCTTGCCAGGGCATGAAGGCCACCTGCATGTTGCGGCCGAGGGCTAGCTCACCGCGGTTGGTGCCGTAGCCCTCGCAAAGTACCTGGCCTTTGGTTACGCGCTCGCCGTTTTTCACCAGCGGCGTGAGGTTGAGGCAGGTATCCTGGTTGGTACGACGGAACTTGATGAGGCTGTACGTCTTGCGTTCCGCATCAAAGCTTACCGACAGGTCGTCTTCGCTCAGGTCGTACTTGATGATAATGCGGTTAGCATCTACCGAGTCCACGTAGCCCTCGCCTTCGGCGATGATGAGCGAGCGAGAGTCGATAGCGGTGCGGCCTTCCAGACCCGTACCCACAATCGGAGCCTCGGGGCGGAGCAGCGGCACTGCCTGGCGTTGCATGTTCGAGCCCATGAGCGCACGGTTGGCGTCATCGTGCTCCAGGAACGGAATCAGCGAGGCAGCTACCGATACAATCTGGTTCGGGGCCACGTCCATGTAGGTATACTCTTCCGGCCCAACGACCGGGAAGTCACCTTCAAAACGACCCTTTACCAACTCCTGCGTCATTTTGCCCTCGTTGCTGAGCAACGAGTTGGCCTGCGCAATGTGGTGCGTATCCTCTTCCTCAGCGGTCAGGAACTTCACGTTCGAGCTCATGTCTACCGCACCGCTCGATACTGTGCGGTAAGGCGTCTCAATAAAGCCCATCGAGTTCACACGAGCGTGCACGCACAGTGACGAAATCAGTCCGATGTTCGGACCTTCCGGCGTTTCAATTGTGCAAAGACGACCGTAGTGCGTGTAGTGTACGTCACGTACCTCGAAGCCGGCGCGCTCGCGCGACAGACCTCCCGGCCCCAGTGCTGATACGCGACGCTTGTGCGTCACCTCAGCTAGGGGGTTGGTCTGGTCCATGAACTGCGACAGCTGGTTGGTGCCGAAGAACGAGTTAATCACACTCGAAAGCGTGCGGGCGTTAATCAAGTCAACCGGCTTGAAATCCTCGTTATCGCGCACGTTCATGCGCTCCTTGATAGTACGCGCCATCCGGGCCAGGCCCACGCCGAACTGGGCGTAAAGCTGCTCCCCTACCGTGCGCACGCGACGGTTGCTCAAGTGGTCAATATCATCGACAATGGCCTTCGAGTTAATCAAACCAATCAGGTACTTCACAATGAGCACGATGTCTTCATTGGTCAGCACGCGCGACTGCTGCTCCATCCCAATCTGGAGTTTCTTGTTAATCCGGTAGCGGCCCACTTCCCCGAGGTCGTAGCGCTTGTCCGAGAAGAACAGCTTCTGGATGATATCGCGGGCAGTCTCTTCGTCGGGAGCCTCCGTGTTACGGAGCTGGCGGTAAATCTGCTCTACGGCTTCTTTCTCCGAGTTGGAATTGTCCTTCTGCAAGGTGTTGTAAATGATTGCGAAATCCGCAATATTCACGTTCTCCTTGTGCAGAATTACCGACTTGGCACCAGCTTCTACGATAGTGTCAATATCCTCCTCATTGATGGTCGAATCGCGCTCCAAGAGCACTTCATTCCGGTCAATAGAAACTACCTCACCGGTATCCTCGTCCACGAAGTCTTCCGTCCAGGTACGGAGAACACGGGCGGCCAGCTTGCGGCCAACGGCCTTTTTGAGGCTCTTCTTATCAGCCTTTACTTCCTCACTCAGGCCAAACAAGTCCAGTATGTCCTTGTCCGTACCGTAGCCGATAGCACGCAGCAGCGTCGTAACCGGGAATTTCTTCTTGCGGTCGATGTACGCGTACATCACGTTGTTTACGTCCGTGGCAAACTCAATCCACGAGCCTTTGAACGGGATAATACGGGCCGAATACAGCTTGGTACCGTTCGTGTGCTTGCTCTGGGCGAAGAATACGCCCGGCGAGCGGTGCAACTGCGATACGATAACGCGCTCGGCGCCGTTGATAACGAAAGAGCCCTTTTCCGTCATGTACGGAATGTTGCCCAAGAAAACTTCCTGCTCAATGGTCTGGAAGTCTTCGTTATCCTTGTCGTTGCAAATGAGCTGCAATTTGGCTTTCAGCGGCACTGCATAGGTCAGGCCGCGGTCGATGCACTCATCCACCGTATACTTGGGTGGGTCAACGTGGTAATCGATAAAGTTCAGCACGAAGTTTTCGCGCGAGTCCGAAATCGGGAAGTTCTCGGCAAATACCTTGAACAGACCCTCATTGGTACGGCTAGCGGCGGCCGTTTCGAGCTGAAAGAACTCCTGGAACGACTGCACCTGCACGTCCAGAAAATCCGGGTACTCGATAACTTTCTTAATCTTGGCGAAGTTGATTCGCTCACTGGCCCCAGTCAGGTGTTTGACTTCGGCGGCCTCAGTTGCTTGCGGTGTAGCCAATTGGAAAGGTTTTAAAAATGTACACGTAAGCTATTGTAGTTACGCGAGTTAGCTCTACTATCAACCTTAGTTTGGAAGATTGCTTTTACACCTGCACCTACGGTAAAAGCCTTCGGACAAACTCAGGCGCGTTGAGCGCAGCAAAGGACCTTACCACGTTGATTGTCAAATGAGTCCGAAACTCTTGCGACTAGTAACGTGATAAGGTCCTCTTATTTTGCTTCGCTCCATGCGGGATGATAGAAGAAGAAAACTGCTAGCGTAAGACAACCAAAAACAATGGCTTTCGGTTGCAAAAGGTAACTTATTCTCTACAAACAGGAAAAGACCTGGCTAAGTGCCAGGCCTAATCCGATTCGGGAGCAAGCCCGCAGGCGAACCTACTTAACTTCTACTTCAGCACCAGCTTCTTCGAGCTGCTTCTTCAGGCCTTCGGCCTCATCTTTGGTAACGCCTTCTTTCAGGGGCTTGGGAGCACCGTCAACCAGTTCTTTAGCCTCTTTCAGGCCCAGGCCGGTCAGGTCTTTTACCAGCTTAACTACTGCCAGCTTCTGGCCACCAGCAGCTTTCAGGATTACGTCGAACGAAGTCTTCTCCTCAGGAGCTTCAGCAGCAGCAGCGCCGCCACCACCAGCTACCATCACGGGAGCAGCAGCAGCCGGCTCGATGCCGTACTCATCTTTCAGGATACCAGCAAGTTCGTTTACTTCTTTAACGGTGAGGCTAACAAGCTGCTCAGCGAAGGCTTTCAAATCGGCCATTTCGGTAGGTATTAGGGGGTTGTAAATTGAAAATTGAAAGTTGAAAAAGGTGAGCAGCGGTTAGCCAGCAGCTTCTTCTTTTTCGGAAAGCGTTTTGAGGATGCCAGCCAGCTTGCTGCCGCCGCTCGACAGAGCAGAGATAACGTTTTTGGCGGGCGATTGCAGCAGGCCGATGAGTTCACCGAGCAGTTCCTGCTTGCCTTTGATGGTGGTGAGGCCTTCAAGCTGGTCAGCACCAATGAAGATGCTGGCGTCGATGAAAGCACCCTTCAGCGCGGGCTTCGGCGTCACGCCACGGCCGTAGGCCTGCGCTTTGTAGAAGTCCTTGAGCAGCTTAGCGGGAGCATTGCCGCTCTCTTTGGAGAACAATACGCCCGACTGGCCTTTCAGCGCCGCGTCCATCTCAGCCGTATCGCCACCGAGGGTGTCGAGGGCCTTGCGGATGAACGAGTTTTTATACACCTTGAATTCCATGCCGCGGTTGAAGCAGAGGCGGCGGAAGTCGTTGATTTTCGCTACCGACATGCCCGAGGCATCGGTAATATAGAATGCGTTGTGCGACTGGAACTTCTCGCTCAACTCATCCACGAGGGCTTGTTTTTCTTCCCGATTCATGGTTGGTTGATGTTAATTAGCTAGCGGAAGAAACCGTGCTGTCAACCGGCACGGCCGGCGACATGGTGCTGCTGAGCGTGATGCTGCGGATGTAGGTGCCTTTCGACGAAGATGGCTTCAAACGACCGAGCGTCTGAATTACTTCCAGCGCGTTCTCAGCCAGCTTGCTGGGCTCAAACGATACTTTACCTACCGAGCAGTGGATGATACCGGTTTTGTCAACTTTGAAGTCGATTTTACCGGCTTTCACTTCCTGCACCGCCTTCGCTACGTCAGTCGTTACCGTACCCGACTTGGGGTTCGGCATCAGACCACGCGGGCCGAGCACGCGACCGAGGCGACCAACTTTCGCCATTACCGAAGGCATGGTGATAATTACGTCGATGTCGGTCCAGCCTTTTTCGATTTTGGCGATGTAGTCGTCCAGGCCTACGAAGTCAGCGCCGGCGGCGGTGGCTTCGGCCTCCTTGTCGGCGGGCACGAGGGCTAGCACACGAACAGTTTTACCAGTGCCGTGGGGCAGGGTGGCTACGCCGCGTACCATCTGGTCGGCTTTGCGGGGGTCTACGCCGAGGCGAACGTCGATATCAACCGAGGCGTCGAACTTGGTGTAAGTAATATCTTTCACCACTTGCGCGGCTTCGAGCAGGCTGCGTACCTGCGTCAGGTCGTGTTTGGCAAGGGCTTCCTTGCGCTTTTTGCTGATTGCTGCCATTGTGTATGTCCTCCGGTTAGTTATTCAGCAAAAGGCGAGTCGCCCTTCACGGTGATACCCATGCTGCGAGCCGTACCGGCTACTTGCTTCATGGCCGACTCTACTTTAAAAGCGTTCAGGTCGGGCATTTTGGTTTCGGCGATGGTACGAACCTGGTCCCACGTTACCGAGCCTACTTTGTTACGGTTGGGCTCTTTCGAGCCGTTCTGCAACTTGGCGGCATCCATCAGGAGAACCGGCACCGGAGGCGTCTTAATGACGAAGTCAAAAGACTTATCCGTGTACATCGTAATCAGGACGGGGCAGATTTGGCCGGCTTTATCTTGGGTGCGCGCATTGAACTGCTTGCAGAATTCCATGATATTCAAGCCTTTACTACCAAGCGCAGGTCCAATCGGCGGCGCGGGGTTTGCGGCACCTCCCTTTACCTGAAGCTTCAGGTAACCTCTAATTTCTTTGGCCATTTGGTTTGTAAAGCTGTGGCTGGCTCGACGTAACTCGCGCTAGCCTCAGTTTAAAGTAAACTCCTAGTGGAAGCCCCGCCTGACCGGAGTGGATATCAGACGACGTAAATAGTAACTATTCCTTCTCTACTTGGGTGTAGCTCAACTCTACTGGCTGAGCGCGCCCGAATATTTTCACGATAACGTTGAGCTTCTTACGCTCTTCAAATACCTCGTTGACGTTGCCACTAAAGCCGTTGAATGGGCCGTCGATAACTTTCACTAGTTCGCCCACGGTGAAAGGAGTTTCCAGCTCGGCCGTCTTCTCTTCCGCTTCGTCAACCACACCTAGTAAACGATTCACTTCGTTGAGCGAGAGTGGCACTGGCTTGGCGTTAGTAGTCTTGGTTTCCTTATCGCCCAAAAAACCGATAACACCCGGCGTCGAAGTGATAATGTTCTGTACCTCGCCATGCGTCAAATCCGAATGGATGATGATGTAGCCGGGGTACAAATTGCGCTCGCGCACGCGCTTTTTGCCGTTGCGCATCTCAAACACTTTCTCAATCGGAATCAGTACCTGCGGCAGCAAGTCCTGTAGATTGTGGCGACCGATTTCGGTCTCCATATACGTTTTGGCTTTCTTTTCCTGGCCGCTCACGGAGCGCACCACGTACCATTTCAATTCCCCCATCTTTGTAGAGCCTAGCGGGCGAAAGTTTGGTAAAATGCGTTGAGGGCAGAGTTAAAGCTCACATCCATCAGGCCCACCACCGCGGCAAATACCAGCGAGCCAATCAGCACCAAGCCGGCGCTCTTTTGTAGCTCAGTGGTCGAAGGCCACGTTACGTTGTAACGCATCTCCTCGATGGTATCGCGGAAATAGTTGTTCAGCTTAGCCATGTCGCAATCAAGCCGGTGAGGGCGTAAAAAAGAGCCGCCAGCAGCGGCCCAGGTGGCACGAGTGGAGAGATTCGAACTCCCATCAAAGGTTTTGGAGACCTCTATTCTACCCTTGAACTACACTCGTGGGTAATAATCCCGACAGCACTATTTGCTTACGGGAGTGCAAAGGTAGTAAAACTTTGTTAGTTAGACAACACTTGCTCACTAACTAGTAAAGTTTTACTTATAAAAAAAACGCCCCCGATTATTCGGGAGCGTCTTTCTATCCAGTCAGGAAGCTACAACTAGTCGAGGATTTCAGTTACCTGACCAGCACCTACCGTACGGCCACCCTCACGGATAGCGAATCGGAGGCCTTTTTCCATTGCCACCTTGTTGATAAGCTCAACCGTGATGGTGATGTTGTCGCCGGGCATTACCATTTCAACGCCCTCGGGGAGGGTGATGATGCCGGTAACGTCGGTGGTACGCAGGTAGAACTGCGGACGGTAGTTGTTGAAGAACGGGGTGTGGCGGCCGCCTTCCTCTTTTGAGAGTACGTACACCTCAGCCTTGAACTTCTGGTGGGGCTTAACCGAGCCGGGCTTGCAGATAACCATGCCGCGACGGATGGCTTCTTTTTCAATGCCACGGAGCAGCAGACCTACGTTGTCACCAGCTTCGCCACGGTCCAGGATTTTGCGGAACATTTCCACACCCGTTACCGTCGACTTTAGGCCTTCAGCGCCCATGCCGAGGATGTCAACTTGCTCACCCGAGTTGATGATACCGCGCTCGATACGACCGGTGGCAACAGTGCCACGGCCCGTAATCGAGAACACGTCCTCTACCGGCATCAGGAAGGGCAGGTCGGTCAGACGAGCAGGAATCGGAATGAACGAGTCAACCGCGTCCATCAGCTCGTTGATTTTGGGAACCCAGTTGGCGTCGCCGTTCAGGCCGCCGAGGGCCGAACCCTGGATAACCGGAATGTTGTCACCATCGAAGTTGTAGAACGACAGCAGTTCGCGGATTTCCATTTCCACAAGCTCGAGCAGCTCGGGGTCATCCACCATGTCCACTTTGTTCATGAACACAACCAGCTGGGGAACACCTACCTGACGGGCGAGCAGGATGTGCTCACGGGTCTGGGGCATCGGGCCGTCGGTAGCAGCTACCACGAGGATAGCGCCGTCCATTTGAGCAGCACCCGTTACCATGTTCTTCACGTAATCGGCGTGACCGGGGCAGTCAACGTGCGCGTAGTGACGGTTGGCGGTCGAGTATTCTACGTGGGCAGTATTGATGGTAATACCACGCTCTTTTTCCTCGGGGGCGTTGTCAATCGAGGAGAAGTCGCGCTTTTCAGCCAGGCCCTGGTTAGCCAGCACCGTGGTGATAGCTGCGGTCAGGGTCGTCTTGCCGTGGTCAACGTGACCGATGGTGCCGATGTTTACGTGCGGCTTCGACCGGTCGAAATTTTCTTTAGCCATTGTAAAGAGTTGAGAAAAAAGAGGGAATTAAAAACTGAAAAAGCACTAGGCCTTATTGCAAGAAAAGCGAAACCCAGCGTGGGCCAATTCAGGCTTGAATGCTGCGTATCGCTTTTTCTGCTGACCCGGTCCTAACCTAGCCCGGGGGCCGGTAGTTCCGTCACTGCTGAGCCATTTATGGGATTTGAACCCATGACCTCTTCCTTACCAAGGAAGTGCTCTACCACTGAGCTAAAACGGCTTATTCTAAATAATTTGAGCGGGAGACGAGGTTCGAACCCGCGACCTGCAGCTTGGAAGGCTGCCGCTCTACCAACTGAGCTACTCCCGCAGATGGCATCAAAAAATCAAATGTGGGGGTAACAGGACTCGAACCTATGAACCCGAAGGAGGTGAGTTACAGTCACCCGCAATTGCCGCTATGCGATACCCCCATTTGTTGCAAATCCAGTCGTTTACCGGAATTGAGACGCAAAAGTACAGGTTTTTTGAGAAGATGCAAGAGATGCAGCAGAAAAAGTTGCTAGATTTTTCCGCTCTCCTGCATTTTCAACTTGGCTAAAAACTACGTTTTTGAATCTACCTGACACCTTTTTACTTGATTTACATCAGGTTATAGTAGGCTTTAAGGCGCTCATCGGGTTCTTTAGTTTTTATGTCCAGCAACACAGCTTTTAACTCGGGCTGGCTGGCCGCCAGGGTCATCAGGCCCCGGTAGGCACCTAGCCGCACCACATACTGCGGGTGGCTGCGGGCCAGCTGCGTAAGGGTTTGCACGCCTTTTTCACGCTCGATAACCGGCATCTGCACCATGAAAGCGCCGAAGGCCTGCAGGTAAGTGTACAGGTCTGCTTCGGTGAGGTCGGGCAGGCGCCGCATAAACCAGGCGTATTGGTCTATGCTGCCTCGCTGCGCGTAGTAATTGGCAATTGCAACCACCAAGCCCGAATTGGGGGTGTTTTCGAGGGCAGCTATTTGGGGCCGGGCATTAACGGCGGGCATCTTGGCCAGGGCTTCGATAGCAGCGGCCTCCACTACGTAGGAGCTATCGCGCAGGGCTGCCTGGTAAGTGGCCGCGTAGTTCTCGTTGGGGAAGGCAGCCAGCGTAACCAACGCCTGCGCGCGCACGGCACTGCTGGGGTCGGCGGTGGCCAGGCGCTGCACTTCGCCGCGCACGGCGTTGGCGCTAGGGCCCCGGTAGCCCCGCAGGTGGTCGAGGGCGGCGCGCCGCACGGCAAAGAAATTATCGGACAAAGCATTGCGAAACAGGCCACTTACCGCAAAATCGGAGGTTTTATTTTGCAGCAGGTCCATCGCCTCGTACTTCTGCAAGTAGTTCTGGGCGTGGTAGAACTGAAAGATTATTTCCTCTACGCTACGCTCCTCATCGAGCTGGGCCAGCAGTTGGTTTTCGCTATCGAACTTGACCATCGTGGGCTTGTCGGCCGCCAGAAACGAGAAGGTTTGGTCGGCTTTGGTGATGGTGACGCGGTGCTCGGTGGGCTTCTCCTTCTGCCAGATGGTGACCATTACCGGCAGGCGAAACACCGGCTGAAACACCGTGTCCTGGGTTTGCTGCACGTGCAGCAGCACCTGCCCGTTGCTGTAAGAGTGAGATATTTTTAACTCGGGGTGGCCGCGCTGCATAAACCACTGGTCGAAAAACCATTGCAGGTCCTCGCCGGTCGTTTCCTCGAACGCGGTACGCAACTTGCTGATTTCGACGGCTGTATATTTATTCTGAGCCAGGTAGTGGCTGAGGGCGGTGAAAAATGCTTCGTCGCCCACGTATTTGCGCAGCATGTGCAACACCCGGCCGCCCTTCTCATACGAGTGCCGGTCGAACATATCCTCGCGGTTGACATAGTGGTAGCGAATGAGGGGCTCGCGCTTCGACTCGGCTTCTTCCAGGTAATGCGCCAGGTCTTGCTGCTGCACCAGGGCCGCCGCGTCGGCGCCGTACTTGTGCTCGGCCCAGAGGTACTGCGAGTAGTTGGCGAAGCTTTCATTCAGCGGCAGGTTGCTCCACGACTCGCAGGTGACGTAGTCGCCAAACCAGTGGTGAAACAGCTCGTGGGCGATAACCGACTCCGAGGTTTCGTAGGGGTTGTCGAGCAGTTCGCGGCGGGTGAGCTGAATGGCCGCGCCGTGCACGGTGGCGGTGGTGTTTTCCATGGCGCCACTCACGTAGTCGCGCACGGCAATTTGCGCGTACTTCTCCCACGGAAACTCGACCCCTAGCTTCTTGGAGAAGAACTCCATCATCTCGGGCGTGTGGCCGAAGATGGCTTTTGCGGTGCTTTTATACTTGGGCTCGACGTAGTAATCGACGGCCTTGCCGTGCCAGGTATCGTTCACCACCGCAAAATCGCCCACGGCCAGCATGGTGAGGTAGGGCGCGGCGGGCAGGCTCTGGCGCCAGGTATCGGTGCGCGAGCCATCGGCGTTTTTCCTGGAGCTGACGAGCAGGCCATTCGACAGCGTTTTGAACTGGTCCTCCACCGTGAGGGTGATTTCCTGGGTCATGCGCTGGTTGGGATGGTCGATGGTCGGAAACCAGCACGAGCTGCTTTCCGTCTCGCCCTGCGTCCAGATTTGGCGCGGCTTGTTGGCCTCTTTGCCCAAGGGGTTAATGAAGTATAAGCCCTTGGCCGAGGTGATGGCTTCGCTGCCGCCGGCGGGCAGCTCATTGGGCTTCGCCAAGTAGCTGATGCGCAGCTGGTAGGGCTGCTCGCGGGCGTGGGCATGGTCGAGGTTGACGGCCAGCTGGCGGCCATCGTATTTGTAGGTGAGCGGCTTATCGCCCTTCGTGCCTACTAGCTGCACGCTCTTGATGATGAAGCCTTTGGCATCCAGCACGGCCACCGCCTGGGGGTAGAAGTGCGAGTGCAGCGACAGCACCGCCGTGCCCAGCAGGTACTGGTGCGCGTAGTCGAAGCGCACGTCGAGCTTGGTGTCGGTTACGTCGGTGAGCTGGGTAGCGCTGGGCTGGTAGGGCGCCGCCGGCGGCAGCCACGACGGCACCGTGATGCCGGCAGCGGCCGCCGCTGCCGGGGCGGGGGCGGCATTTTTCTTGTGCCCGTCCTTATCCCGGCCATTGCCTGCTTGCCCGAAGGCGGTGAGGCTAGCCACCAACACCAAACCAAAACTACCGAAAAGCGAATATTTCATGCGAGAGCCAGACCCAGGATACGGGCGGCAAGTTCCGCATGAAATTAAGATTTGGCTTACCTTTAACCCCATTTCGCCCAGCAGGGCCAGCTTCTCTATGCTCCACATTAGCACTGGCCCAGCCCATAGCTGGGAGGTTGACTTTCGCGCCGCCGACTCTGTTACGCTCAACGGCCAGCCTTTTGCCTGGGACCTGGCCGCGCTGGGCAACGGCCGCTACCACGTGCTGCACCGCGGCAAATCGTACAGTGCCGAACTGGTAGAAGCCGATTATACGGCCAAGGTTTTCATCTTCAAAATCAACGGCCAGCGCATCGAGCTGCAAGCCAAGGACCGCTTCGACCAATTGCTGGAGCGGCTAGGCCTGAGCGATGCTACTACCCTCAAAGTGAACGAGCTGAAAGCCCCCATGCCCGGCCTGATTGTGGACGTGCGGGTGCAGCCCGGCCAGGCCGTGCAGAAGGGCGACCCGCTGCTGGTGCTGGAGGCCATGAAGATGGAAAATATTTTGAAAGCCCCCACCGACGGGGTTATTGAGAGCATTAAAGTAGCCCTGCGCGCCAACGTTACCAAGGGGCAGGTGCTGGTTCAGTTTGCCTAGCCTCTCCTCTCCCACCCAAGTTTCCGCTTTACCGATATCTGTTTTGACTTACCAACGAATTCTTCTCAAGCTCAGCGGCGAGGCGCTGATGGGCCAGCAGCAGTATGGCATTGATGCCGACCGGCTGATGCAGTACGCCACCGAAATAAAGGCCGTGGCCGCTACCGGCGTGCAAGTGGCCGTGGTGATTGGCGGCGGCAATATTTTTCGGGGCGTGCAGGCCGAGCACTTCGGCCTCGACCGCGTGCAGGGCGACTACATGGGTATGCTAGCCACCGTTATCAACTCGATGGCGCTGCAAAGCGCGCTTGAGAAAATGGACGTGCCCACGCGCCTGCTCTCGGGCCTCACCATTCAGCGCGTGTGCGAGCCTTACATTCGCCGCCGGGCGGTGCGGCACCTGGAAAAAGGGAGGGTGGTTATTTTCGGGGCGGGCATCGGCTCGCCGTACTTCACCACCGACTCGGCCGCTTCGCTGCGGGCCATCGAGATTGAAGCCGACGTGGTATTGAAGGGCACCCGCGTGAACGGCATTTACACCGCCGACCCGGAGAAAGACCCTAGCGCCACGCGCTACACCGAAATCACGTTCGACGAGGTTATCAGCAAGAAGCTGAACGTGATGGACATGACGGCCTTCACGCTGTGCAAGGAGAATAACCTGCCCATCATCGTATTTGATATGAATACCGAAGGCAACCTGGAGCGCCTTATTGCTGGCGAAAGCCTGGGCACGCTCGTGACCATGACCCCGAACGGCGACAAGCAGCCCAGCGACAGCTCCGCCCCCAGCCTTCTCGACCCCAAACACAGTGGCCTGCAGCCGCTGGCCGGCAACCAACCCGAGCAAGCTTAGGTAATTTTAAGGGTTGAAGGTTGAATTTTAAGGTATTTCCTTAGAAGTCAGCCTGCAACTGTTATTCAGCACTCAACATTCAAAACTCAACCTTTAAAAAGTGGACGAGGAAATTCAATTTTACCTCAGCGACGCTGAGGAATCGATGGGCAAGGCGGTTGCCCACGTTGGCGTAGAAATGGGCCGCATCCGGGCCGGTAAGGCATCGCCGGCCATGCTCGACGGCCTGCGCGTAGACTACTACGGCACGCCCACGCCCATTGCGCAGATTGCCAATATCTCGGCCCCCGACCCGCGCTCGCTGCTCATCAAGCCCTGGGAAAAAAATATGGTGAGCGAGGTAGCCAAAGCCATTAAAAACAGCGACCTGGGCCTGAACCCCGTGTCGGATGCCGACGGCGTGCGCCTCAACATCCCGCCCATGACGGAGGAGCGCCGCCGCGACCTCGTGAAGCAAGCCAAAAATGAAGTAGAAAGCGGCAAGGTGCGCGTGCGCGCCATCCGCAAAGACACCAACGAGGCCCTGCGCAAGCTGCAAAAAGACGGCGCCGCCGAAGATGCCGTGAAGGATGCCGAAGCCAAGGTGCAGAAATACACCGACGCCCACATCATCGAGGTGGACAAGCTCTTCACCAAGAAGGAAGCCGAGATTATGACCATCTGAGGTCAGCTGCTCAGCAACAGAAAAGGCCCGGCGATAACTCGCCGGGCCTTTTCTGTTACGCTCTATTATCAACCAGCTACTAGCCCAGTTGGCTGCTCACTAGCTCCGCTTCGATTACGTCCGGCACCAGGTAGCGAATTGAAAGACCCTGGCGCAGGCTTTCGCGGATGTACGTGGCCGAAATATCGAGTAGCGGCGCCGCTAGCACCCGCACCCGCGGAAAAGCAGCCAAGTCGGGGATGATTGTGCCGGGCCGGGGATACACGTAGATGTCGAACTCGGCCAGCAGGCGCGCTGCTTCCTGCCAGCGCGGCAGGCCCGGCAGGTTGTCGGCGCCCATCAGCAGCACGAAATCAGTGCTGGGGTGGCGGGCGCGCAGCGCATCGAGCGTGGCAATGGTGTAGCTAGGGCGCGGCAGCTCAAACTCAATGTTTTCGGCGTGCAAGTGGGCGTTGCCCGCAATAGCCAGCTCTACCCAGCGCAGGCGCCGGGCTTCGGGCAGCAGGCCGGCGGCTTGCTTGAAAGGATTTTGGGGAGATACTACCAGCCAGACTTCGGCCAGGTCGGTGCGCGTAGCAAAGTACTCGGCCAGAATAAGATGGCCGACGTGCACCGGGTTGAACGAGCCAAACAGCAAGCCAATGCGCCGCCGGGCTCCGGGGCTGGCCGGCGTCATACCGCCTCCGAAGCGGTATCGGGCTGAATAAAGTCGCGCACCAGCTTTTCGGCGTGCGCTACGGCCTCCTCCAAGTTATCGTTGACCACAGTCACGTCGAATTTGTCCTCGAAGGCAAGCTCGAACGTAGCCTTGTACACCCGCGAGGAAATGCTGGAAGTAGAATCCGTGGCGCGGGCCGTGAGGCGCTGGGCCAAGGCCTCAATGGAAGGCGGGCGCACAAAGATGGCTAGCGCCCGGTCTTTGTAAAACTCCTTGATGCTGAGGCCGCCCTTTACATCTACATCGAGGATGGCGTGCTGGCCGTTGGCCCAAATGCGCTCGATTTCCGATTTGAGGGTGCCATAAAAGGCACCCTCGTAGACTTCCTCCCACTCCACGAACTCATCGTGGCGGATTTTATCCTGAAAATCGGCTACCGAAATAAAGTGGTAGTCTTTGCCATTGACCTCGGCGCGGCCCCGGCGGTCGCGGGTGCAGGCGGAGATGGAAAAGCTCAGCTCCGGGATTAACCCCATGAGCCGGTGCACGATAGTCGTCTTACCCGCTCCCGAAGGAGCCGAGAATACAATGATTTTGCCCTGCATAGGGCCGCAAAGCTAGGCCATTTCGGCTTGCAAACGCGCCATGATGGCGTGCGGCAAGGCCGAAGGGGCAGAGCGGCGGCCTACTTTCTGGTTGAGAAAGCCGATAAAGAACTGCTGCTTCTTGATGTCTTCGAAGCAGGGCGAGCAATCTTCGCCGTGGTGGATGAGGTAGTCCTCATCTTCTTCAGTCAGGACCCGTCCTTCGAGAAGTTGGTCAAGTACAATGTTCACGCGGTCGCAGTCGGGGGCGTTGGCCAGCGGGGAGGCTGAGGCAAGGGGGGCCGACAGATTGGTTGTAGTAGCGGTAGCTTCCATGAGCGAAACGGGAACAGGGTCTTAGCCTGGGTTTAATGAGTGAAAAATAGGCCCGAATCTACTCTTCGGGTTCGGCGTCCTCAACCGCGTCTTGCAGGGCATCGTTCCCATAGCCCATTGAGGAGGCATACTTTTCGAGCTTATCCTTGAGGAAATTACGGGCCCGGTGCAGGCGCGAGCGCACCGTACCGATGGGAATATCGAGCACCTTGGCCATCTCCTCGTAGGTGAAGCCTTCGAGGTCGCACAAAATGATAACCGTCCGAAAATCAACGGGTAACGAATTTAGAGCGCTCGCGACCTCATCGCCGATAAGGTCGCGCGAGGACTGCTGGCGCAGGTCCGACGACGAGGCGCCGGTGTCGGCGTCGCCCTCTACCTCATCCGGATTATAATATCCTTCAACTTCGCTGTAATCGACCTTGGCCGGCTGTTTGCTTTTCTTCCGAAAATCGTTGATAAACGAGTTTTTCAGGATGCGGAAAAGCCAGGCCTTGGCATTGGTGCCGGGCTCGAAGTACTCAAAAAAGCGGTACGCCTTGAGGTAAGTTTCCTGCACCAAGTCGTTGGCGTCGTCCTCGTCGAGGGTAAGACGATAGGCGAAGTTGTAGAGCGGGTCGAGCACAGGCATCAACTCGGCCTGAAAGCGCCGGTCTTTTTCCTCTTTGCTCAGCTTCACCCGTTCGGGAGAGTCACTCATAATTGGGTAGATAGGGCAGGTAATAAAGGCAGTAGCTGGACAAAAGTAAGACCGGACGGCAGCGATTTAGTTGGCCCAGCGCATTAAAAGCGCATGAAACAGCTGGCTGGCTCGCTTGCCAAGGGCTAGCAGATGGCTACCGCAGGCCCTACCTACGGTAGCAACTACTCGTTAGGTTGTCGGCAACGGTTGCCATTGCACTATTTCGGCGGCCACGGCAGCCGCCTCAATGGCCTTAATGCAGGTGCAGGCGGCGGGCTGGGCACGGCAGTCCTGGCAGCCAGGCCGGTCGAAAACCAGGTATTCGGCGTGGGGCCCTAGCGGCCCCCAGCGGCCGGGGTGCATGGGCCTGATGGGCGGATACAGCCCTAGCGCGTGGCGGCCCAGCGCGGCGGCCAGGTGCAGCGGCCCGGTGCTGCCGGCCACCAGCCCATCGGCGGCGGCGATAAAGGCAATAAACTCGGGCAGAGCCAGCCGGCCGGTGAGGTCGGCGGCCAGAAGGGCAGCGTGCTCGCGCAGCCAGTCGGCCAGCTCCTCGCCCTCGGCCGCCGTGCCGCTGATGAATACGCGGTGGCCGGCCGCGTGCAGCAGTCGGGCCAGCTGGCCAAAGTGGGCTAGCCCCCATTCGCGGGCGCTGCCCCGGCTGCGCGGGTGCAGCATGATATTGAGCTGGCCGGGCCGCCGGGCAGCAAGCAGCTGCCGGAGCGCGGGGCGCAACGGCGCGGCGGGCACCAGGCGCACCAAGGCCGCGACCTCGGGCAGGGCGAGCGGCTTGCGGTAGCCTAGCGGCGCCAGCAGCTGCAAGTTGAGCTGCGCCTCGTGCAGCGGCGAGTGGCGCCGGCTGAGGGCCACCAGCCGGTTGCAGGTAAGCCAGTGGAACAGCCGGTTGCGGGTGCCAATGCGGATGGGAATGCCGGCCTGCTTGGCTAGGCGAGCCAGCCACTTAGCAGGAAAAACATGGATGATGGCGGCGGCCTCCAGTTCTTGCAGCCGGGCTAGCTGCGCGGGCCCGGCCAGTTGCGCCAGCTCATCCACGTTCAAAAACTCATCGACCCAGGGGCAGGCTGCCGCTACAGCCGCCGTGTAGGCGCGCCCCAGCAGCACTACGCGGCAGCCAGGGTACTGCTCCTTGAGCCAACCCGCCACGGGCAGCGTCAGCACCACGTCGCCGATGGCATCGGTGCGCGATACCAGAAAGGTGGGCGCGCTCATGCGGTGGGGGCATTTTGAGTGCCGGTTTTCAGCTTTGCAAATTTCAGAAACACGCCCCAGGCCGAGATAACCGCAATGCTGAGGCCCGCAAAGCCGTCGAGGAAGCCTAGCCGGAATACGTAGCCATAGGCAAACTTCCAGAAGGGCTTCACCAGCAAGTGAAAAAGCGTGACCTTCGTCTGGCCCCGCAACGCCCGCTCCCGGGCCGTGATGCTCGTGAATTTATTGAGCTGGTTGACGTGCTGCGCGATGGAATGGTACGAGTAGTGCAGGGCATCGCCGGCGAGCTGGCCGGTGGTGTGGCCGGGCTGCACCACGTAGTGCTCGTGCAGCAGCAGGCCCTGCCAGCGGCCCAGGCGGCGGTCGTAGAGGCGCAGCTTGCGGTCGGGGTACCAGCCGCCGTGGCGCACCCAGGTACCGCAGTAGTTGGTGAGGCGGGCTAGCGCGTAGGCGGCGTGCTGCCAGTCTTTTTTTACGGCCATGATGCTCTGGCGCAGCTCTTCGGTGAGGACTTCATCGGCATCGAGCTGCAATACATAGTTGTAGCGCGCTTGGTCAGTGGCGAAGTTTTTCTGCTCTACGTAGCCCACAAAAGCGTTTTGCACCAGCCGCGCGCCGTGCACCCGGCATATTTCGATGGTGCGGTCGGTAGAGTACGAGTCCACTACCAGCACCTCATCGGCTACCGTGCCCAGCGCCTGCAGGCAGCGGGCAATATTGGCTTCTTCATTGAGGGTGATAATGACGACGGAGAGCGGAACGGTGGGCATGGCAGGTGCAAAGCTAGCAGCCCGGCCAGCAGCCAGCCAACGGCGAGCGGGCGCTGGCCCCTAGCTATCATTCCGGGCCGGGCTGCGTATAGCTGCGTCTCCTACTCTGAATTTTTATGACTGACTTACAAGGCAAAATCATGCTCGTGACGGGTGCCACGTCTGGTATCGGCGAAGTAACGGCCCGCGAGCTGGCCCGGCAGGGCGCGCACGTAGTGCTGTTGGCCCGCAACCGCCAAAAAGCCGAGCGCACCCAGCAAGAAATTATTGCCGCTACCGGCAACCACCAAGTAGACATCGTGCTGGCCGACCTTTCGGTGTTGCAGCAGGTGCGCGATGTGGCCGCCCAAATCCACGACAAGTATCCGCGCCTCGATGTACTGGTGAACAACGCCGGCCTTATGTTTGGGGCCGAGCGCGAGCTGTCGGCCGATGGCTACGAGATGACTCTAGCTACCAACCACCTGGGGCCCTTTTTGCTCACCAGCCTGCTGCTCGACCTGCTGCAAAAAAGCCCCGCCGCGCGCATCGTCAACGTAGCTTCGATGGCATACCGCTTTAGCAAGCCCACGCTCGACGATATTCAGTCGGAACAGCACTACAGCCCCGTTTGGGAATACGGCAACAGCAAACTCTGGAACATCATGTTCACGCAGGAGCTGGCGCAGCGGCTGCGCGCCCACGGCATCACCAACGTAACGACCAATTCGCTGCACCCCGGCGCCGTGGCCACTGGCTACGGCCAGCAAACGGGCGGTATCATTTCGGCGCTATTGGCGCTAGGGCGGCCGTTTATGCTTTCGCCCGAGAAGGGCGCCGAAACCAGCATTTTCCTGGCCACCTCCCCTAGCGTGGCGGCTACCAGCGGCGGCTTTTTCAGCAAGAAGAAGCCCGAGCCGGTGAAAAGTAGCTTCAACACGCCTGCTAACAACAAAAAACTTTGGGAGATTAGCGAGGCCTTAACCAAAACAAACTTCCTGGACTAAATTGATGTTGCTACATTAATCAACAATCTGCGTGCTTTCTTTGCGGTCAGATTACTGTTTGCTACAACTCAAATTTCATGGAATTAGGAATCAGTTCGTTTGGCGAGGTTGCCCCCGCCCACGTAGCCGGCGGCGACCACGCCGCTGCCCAGCGCACGCAGGAGCTGGTGGCTTTGGGCCGCCAGGCCGATGAGGCAGGTCTCGATGTAGTAGCCATCGGCGAGCACCACCGGGCCGACTACGTAGTATCATCCCCCGAAATGGTGCTGGCGGCCGTGGCGGCTGTTACCAAGCAGGTGCGCCTCACCAGCGCCGTTACGGTGCTCAGCTCGACCGACCCGGTACGCACGTTTCAAAACTTTGCCACGCTCGACCTGATTTCCAACGGCCGGGCCGAGATAATTGCCGGGCGCGGCTCATTCATCGAGTCGTTTCCGCTTTTTGGGCAAGATTTGAAGGACTACGACGAGCTGTATGCCGAAAAGCTAGGCCTGCTGATGCAGCTCAACGAGCAGGAAATAATCACCTGGCAGGGCAAGCACCGGCCGGCTATTGCGGGCAAGGGTGTGTATCCGCGCCCAGTGCAACCAAAGCTGCCGCTCTGGATTGGGGTAGGCGGCACGCCCGCCTCGGCGGCGCGGGCGGGCTCGCTAGGCCTCGGGCTGACCATCGCCATCCTGGGGGGTGCCCCGGCGCAGTATGCCACGTTTGCTGACATCTACCGCCGGGCGGCCCGGCAGGCTGGCCACAATGCCGAGGCCTTACCGCTGTGCATTAACTGTCACTTTCACCTAGCCGAAAATTCCAAGCAGGCCGCCGACGATTTTTTTCCGGCCTACGCGCTGGTTATGAACCGCATAGGCCGCGAGCGCGGCTGGCCGCCCATGTCGCGGGCGCAGTTTGACCATTTGCGCGGTCCGGAAGGACCGCTATTCGTAGGCACTCCGCAGGAAATCACGGCTAAGCTGCTTTACCTCAGCAGGGTATTTAACAACACTCGCTTCCTGGGCCAACTGATGCTGGAAGGAATGCCGCACGAGGCCGTTATGCACTCGACTGAGCTATTTGGGAAGCAGGTGGCTCCGGCCGTGCGCGAGGCGCTAGCCGTAACTGCCTAATAGGCAGCTTTAACAGATTGCGCAGATACGCCTGCTCCGTAGGCTCACTTCCTGGCGTTGCTGGCAAACAAAAAAAGAGCGGCCACCTAATCAGGTGGCCGCTCTTTTTACTGGGACCATGTAATGGGGGGCGCGGCCCCACAGTTACGCAATCCTTTTAAACCTACGGTTTAGTAGCGGTACAGGTCCGATTTGAACGGGCCTTCTACCGGCACTTTGATGTAATCGGCCTGTTTGGCCGTCAGCTCATCCAGCTCTACGCCGATTTTGGCGAGGTGCAGGCGGGCTACTTTCTCATCGAGGTGCTTGGGCAGGGTGTACACTTGATTTTCGTACTGGCTACCGCGCTCCCACAGCTCCAGCTGGGCTAGGGTCTGGTTGGTGAACGAGTTCGACATTACAAACGAAGGGTGGCCGGTGGCGCAGCCCAGGTTTACCAAGCGGCCTTCGGCCAGAATGATAACCTCCTTGCCATCAATGGTATAGATATCCACCTGCGGCTTCACCGTGTCTTTGGTGTGGCCGTAGCTGCCATTCAGCCACGCCATATCAATCTCATCGTCGAAGTGGCCGATGTTGCAGACGATAGCCTTGTCTTTCAGGATGCGGAAATGTTCTTCGCGCAGAATGTCGCAGTTGCCAGTAGCCGTCACCACGATGTCTGCTTCCTTCACGGCGTTGCTTAGCTTCTTCACGGCGTAGCCATCCATTGCTGCCTGCAAGGCGCAGATGGGGTCAATTTCGGTAACGATAACACGGGCGCCAGCGCCGCGCAGGCTGGCAGCAGTGCCTTTTCCTACGTCGCCGTAGCCGGCTACTACGGCAATCTTGCCGGCCATCATCACATCGGTAGCCCGGCGAATAGCATCTACGGCCGACTCTTTGCAGCCGTACTTGTTATCAAACTTCGACTTCGTCACCGAGTCGTTCACGTTGATGGCGGGGAAAGGCAGCGTGCCATTCTTCACGCGCTCGTAGAGGCGCAGCACCCCGGTAGTGGTTTCTTCCGATACCCCTTTAATACCGGCGGCCAACTCGGGAAAGCGGTCCAGCACCATGTTGGTAAGGTCGCCACCATCGTCCAGAATCATGTTCAACGGCTGCCGGTCTTCCCCAAAAAACAGCGTCTGCTCGATGCACCAGTTGAATTCTTCTTCGTTCATGCCCTTCCAGGCATACACCGGGATGCCCGCAGCGGCAATGGCAGCCGCGGCGTGGTCCTGCGTCGAGAAGATGTTGCACGACGACCACGTTACCTCGGCACCCAGCGCGATGAGGGTTTCGATGAGCACGGCCGTTTGGATGGTCATGTGCAGGCAGCCAGCAATGCGCGCCCCTTTAAAGGGCTGCGACGCGCCAAATTCTTCGCGCAGGCTCATCAGCCCGGGCATTTCGGCCTCAGCCAGGCGAATTTCCTTGCGGCCCCACTCGGCCAGGCTCAGGTCTTTTACTTTGTACGGAACGTAGGTCGTGGGCGTGGTTGCTACCATGATAGTCGGCAAATGAAAGGTCTTGTAATCCAACCGCAAAGATACGGGTTTGTTGGGGGTTGCGCCCATGCGTTGCAGGCCTATCTTTGCCGGCTATGACCTTTTCTATACTTTCTAATGGCTCGGTAGTACGTTGGCTAGCAGCTACCTCCGTAGCTACCGGGCTTAGCCTGGCCGGCCAGCCGGCGGCGGCACAGCAGGCTCCCGCTACTATCCGCCTCTCGCCCGAAGACGAGGGCCGCGGCCAGTATGGCGCACAGCACAACTTTTACTTTCTGCCCCCCGGCAAAACCGGCGAGGAGAACTACCAGAGCGCTGGCTTCTTCGGCGGCAAGCTGCGGCCCTACCTGGCGGGCAATGCTTCGGCCCTGGCCGAGCTAGACCATTACCAGGGCCACAAGACTGCTTATCTGATTGATAAAGCAGTATTGGTAGGCTCGCTGGGTCTTTATGCCTCGCAGGTATTTGGCCACGGCGACGCCCAGTACTTCAGTGGCACCCAGCAAGTAGCGCTGGGCCTAACGGCAGCCAGCCTGCTAGGCACCCTTTTCATCAATCGCCACACCAACGAGTACCTGAAGCAGGCCGTGGACAACTATAATACCGGCACCGCTGGCAAGCACGGCACGCTGTGGCCCCGGCTGCGGCCGGCGGGGCTGGGCCTGGCCGCCACGGCGGGCCACCCGGTACTAGCCCTGCGCTGGCAGCTTTAAGTTGACTTTGGAAGGGCAATAAGGTCCAAGGAATTGTTGGGAGGGCAGATTGCTCTTCCTAACAATTCCTGCTTCTCTTCAGCACCAGTCAGCCAGTTTTTGCGTTAGTAGCTGCACAATGGAGTTTCCTTTACCCGAGGCGGCCCGACGCTACGTGGCCGCCCACCTGCACGACGACCCCGCCCACCTGGCCTTGCAGGCCCGCCGCCACCCCCACCTGCCCGTGCCCGAGTTGGTGCGCCAGATTCAGGCCCGCCAAAAAGCCCGCGTGAAGCTGCCCACCTGGGCCGACAACCAGGAGCTGATTTTTCCGCCCGCGCTTTCGGTCGAGCAGGCATCTTCTGAGCGCACTGCTACTTACAAGGCGGCCCTAGTGGCCGGGGCTGGCCGGCTGGCCGACCTCACGGGTGGCTTTGGCGCCGATGCGGCGCATTTTGCGGCCGTGGTAGACCAGGTCGACTACGTAGAGCGCGATACCCAGCTGGCCGCCGTGGTAACGTACAACCTGCAGCAGCTCGGCATCACCAATATCACCACGCATGCTGCCGATGCGGCAGCGTTTTTAAGGGCTAGCGAGCAACCGTTCGACTGGCTGTTCTTAGACCCGGCGCGGCGCGACCAGCGGGGCGGCAAAACATTTCGGCTGGCCGATTGCGAGCCCGATGTGCCGCGCCTGTTGCCACTGCTGCTGCGCCACGCGCCGCGCATCCTGCTCAAAACCTCGCCTATGCTGGACATTGAGCTGGCCATTCAGGAATTGAAGCATGTGCGCCGGCTGTGGGTACTAGCGGTTGATAATGAGGTAAAAGAGGTGCTGTATGAGCTGGGCGCCGAGCCGGCCATCGACCCCGAGCGCCTAGCCGTAAACCTGCGCCGCGACGGTACGCAGCAAGACTTTCGCCTCAACCGCGCCCGCGAGGCCCGCGCCGTGCCCCGCTACGCCGAGGCCCAGCAGTATCTCTACGAGCCCAACGCAGCTATTCTGAAGGCTGGGGCTTTCAAGAGCGTGGGCACGGCCTATGAGCTACTTAAGATTCAGCAGCACAGCCACCTGTATACCAGCCAGGAATTGCGGCCGGACTTTCCAGGGCGGATTTTTCGCATTCTGGCCACCGAGAAGGCCGACGGCCCGCACCTGAAAAAACATCTGGGCCCCGAGGGCCGGGCACACGTTACGACGCGCAACTTTCCCGAATCGGTAGCCGACTTTCGGCGGCGCACGGGCATTCGGGAGGGTGGCGACATCTATTTATTTGCCACTACCGACTTGCGCGGCCGCTTTATCGTACTGGTGTGCGAGAAGGTAGCGCCCGCCGCTGCCTAACGCTTGCCCGGCCAAAACGTGGCCGCTCAGGATTTAATGAGTAGTTTTACGGCCCGCCCGCCCGCGCCTCCAACTGGCCGGGCGGGCGGATTTTTGTTTGTTAATTTCCCGCCATGCCCTATCTGTTCACTTCCGAATCGGTTTCGGAAGGCCACCCCGATAAAGTTGCCGACCAGATTTCCGATGCCATCCTCGACGAGTATCTGCGCCAGGACCCTACGGCCAAAGTAGCCTGCGAAACCCTCGTAACCACGGATTTTGCCCTGGTGGCCGGCGAAATAAAGTCGACGGCCCATGTTGATGCCGAGCCTATTGTGCGCGAAACCATCCGGCGTATTGGCTACAACAAGCCCGAATACCTGTTCAACGCCGACACCTGCGAGGTGATGAACCGCCTGCACGAGCAGTCGCCCGACATCAACCAGGGCGTGGTGCGCCAGGCCCCCGAAGAGCAGGGCGCCGGCGACCAGGGCATGATGTTCGGCTATGCTACCAACGAAAGCGCCAGCTACATGCCGCTGGCCCTTGACCTGTCGCACCGCCTGCTCGAAGAGCTGGCCGCCATTCGCCGGTCGGGCCAGGAAATGCCTTACCTGCGCCCCGACGCCAAGAGCCAGGTTACTATTCGCTACTCCGACGACCACCGCCCCGAGGCCATCGAAACCATCGTTATCAGCACCCAGCACGATGAGTTCGACGCCTCGGAAGAAGCCATGCTGGCGCGCATCAAGCAGGATATTCTTACCATCCTCATTCCGCGCGTGAAGGCCAAGCTGAGCCCCGAAGTGCAGGCACTCTTCACCGCTGCTATTCAGCACCATATAAACCCTACGGGCAAGTTCGTTATCGGCGGCCCGCACGGCGACTCGGGCCTTACCGGCCGCAAGATTATCGTCGATACCTACGGCGGCAAGGGTGCCCACGGCGGCGGCGCCTTTTCGGGCAAAGATTCGAGCAAGGTAGACCGCTCGGCCGCCTACGCCACCCGCCACATTGCCAAAAACCTGGTGGCCGCCGGCGTGGCCGACCAGGCCCTGGTGCAGGTAGCCTACGCCATTGGCGTGGCCAAGCCGGTAGGCTTGTACGTTACTACTTCGGGCACCACTAAAGCCTTGGGTACCAATGGCCAGCCGCTCACCGACGGCGAGATTGCCAATAAAGTGAACGCGCTCTTCGACCTGCGCCCCTACGCCATTGTGGAGCGGCTAGGCCTGCGTAACCCCATTTTTGGCGCCACGGCCGCCTATGGGCACATGGGCCGCCAGCCGGGCACCGTAACGGTAAAGATGAAGGATGGCGAAGAGAAAACCTTCGAAACCTTCACCTGGGAAAAGCTCGACTACGTCGACCGCATCAAGGCCGCTTTCAACCTGTAAGCTGCCCTAGCCAGCAAAAAGCCCCGGCTGCCGATGGCAGCCGGGGCTTTTTGCGCTATAAACGGGGCCTAGTGGCTCAGAGATTTCTCTTTGTATTTGGTAATCTGGCGCTTCAGCGCCTCTACGGCGGCATCGGTGGCAGCCTCGAAAGAGGTGGCATCTTCCTGGCTGAAGAGCGTGCTGCCGGGTACCATCAGCTTGATTTCGACCGTTTTATTGGCCACGCCGTCTTTGTTGTTGAGGCGCAGAATTACTTCGCCGTCCGTCACGCGGTCATAAAAATGCTCCAGCTTATTGAGGCGTTGCTGAATGAAGTCGAGGAGGGTCTTGTCGGCATCAAAATGTACCGATTGCATTTGCACTTTCATGGGCAAAAGGGGAATTGGGTGGATGGGAAACCGAGTATGCTGAATGAGTACTGAGGAAGCAAAATACCTTACTGCCCTAGCCGTCGGCTGAACAGCAAGCACTTAGCACATTGCGTACTTATGCTTCATTCCGGATTGAATTCAGGCTCGGGGATGAGCTTGTTCGAATACGGATTTCAGCCGGTCGACGGACAAATGTGTGTACACTTGTGTGGCCGCCAGGCTGGCGTGGCCCAGCAATTCTTTGATGGCATTGAGGTCAGCGCCCTTGCCCAGCAGGTGCGTGGCAAACGCATGGCGCAAAGCGTGCGGGTGCTGGTGCGCGGCCGAAGTTGATACCTGGCTCAGGTACTTCTTCACGGTGCGGTACACCAGCTTTTCGTACAGCGGCTCGCCCTTGTCGGTGCGCAGCAAGGGGCTAGCCGAGGTGGCGGGCCCGAATTCGGCCAGGCGGCTGGCCCGGTACTTAGCAAGCACCAGCAGCAGCGAAGGGTTGAGGGGCACAATGCGCTGCTTATTACCCTTGCCGGTTACGCGCACGGTGCGGGCGCCGCTGTCCACATCGTCTTCCGTAATGCCTAGCAGCTCCGAGAGGCGAATGCCGGTGCCGTACAGCGTTTCGAGCACCAGTTGGTCGCGCACGCCCGCAAAGCTGTCTTCAAACTCGAAGGAGTTAAGCAGCCGGTTCAGCGACTCTTCGGGCACAAATTCGGGCAGCTTCTTCGCCATCTTCGGGGCCTTAATGCGCAGCATAGGATTAGCCTCAATACGGTGCCCGCGCAGCAAAAACTTGTAGAACGAGCGCAGGCAGGCCACTTTGCGATTAACGGTGCGCGGGTCCAGGTCCTGGCCCATCAGGCTCACCACCCAGCCCCGAATGAGCGGGTGCGTGGCCTGCGCGGGGTCAGTTAGCTCATATTCGGCCAGCAAGTAGGCTGCAAACTGCACCAAATCAGTCTGATACGACGTAACGGTGTGCGGGCTAAAGCGCTTTTCGTAACGCAAAAAATCCAGAAATTCTTCCATAGGCCAGTTTCCGGCGCGGGCCAGCCGCGCCAGGGG
Source organism: Hymenobacter cheonanensis (assembly GCF_030581075.1). GTDB lineage: Bacteria > Bacteroidota > Bacteroidia > Cytophagales > Hymenobacteraceae > Hymenobacter. The sequence continues at coordinate 84,722 of NZ_JAUQSW010000003.1, read as the reverse complement.
CTGCAAAGTAGGGCCTGCGCGCCGCACCTGGCTTTGCCCCAATGCCAGAAGCCCGCCCAGCTGCCAAACGGCAAGTGGGCGGGCTTCTCAAAACCAGCAAAAGCTACCAGTAAACGACTACTCGTTCTCGGTGCCGTAGGTAGCCAGCTTGTAAACAGCCTTTTGCTTCAGCTTGCGCTGGGTGATGCTCGGCTTCTGGAAGAACGTGCGGCGACGCAGCTCTTTCAGCACGCCGGTGCGCTCGAATTTCTTTTTGAAGCGCTTCAGCGCACGGTCAACGGTTTCGTTGTCTTTGATTTGAACGATAATCATATCGGGGATTTTGAATGCTTTCGCGACGGGAAGCCGAGTAAATCGGGCCGCAAAGATAATCACGGATTGCGCGAATTCAAACGGATTTCACGGATTTTGTAGTCGATTCACTATGAACACCCTAGCGGCTGCTGTAGAGGCCGTTCACAAAAGCCGTGAAATCCGTTTGAATTCGTGTAATCCGTGCTTTACTTGAGAAGGGCGCGGGCGATAACGAGCTTCTGAATTTCACTGGTGCCCTCGCCAATGGTGCAGAGCTTGGCGTCGCGGTAGTACTTCTCGGCCGGGTAGTCTTTGGTGTAGCCGTAGCCGCCGAAGATTTGCACGCCCTCGTTGGCCACGCGCACGCTCACCTCGGAGGCGTAGAGCTTGGCCATGGCCGACTCCAGGTTTACGTTTTCGCCCCGGTCCTTCATGGCGGCGGCGCGGTAGGTGAGCAGGCTAGCGGCCTCAATCTCGGTGGCCATATCGGCCAGCTTGAAGGCGATGCCCTGGAAATTGCTGATGGGCTGGTTGAACTGCTGGCGCTCCTTGCTGTACTGCAAGGCGGCCTCGTAGGCGCCCTGGGCAATGCCCAGGCTCAGGGCCGCAATGCTGATGCGGCCGCCGTCGAGCACTTTCAGGCTCTGCACAAAGCCGTCGCCGACTTTGCCGATGACATTGGCTACGGGCACCTGGCAATCGGTGAAAATCATTTCGGTGGTTTCGGAGGCGCGCATACCCAGCTTGTCTTCCTTGCGGCCGCCTTCGAAGCCGGGCGTGCCGCGCTCCACGATAAAGGCCGTCATGCCGTGCGAGTCGCCGACCTCGCCGGTGCGGGCAATTACCACGGCCACGTCGCCGCTCTTGCCGTGGGTGATGAAATTTTTGGCACCGTTCAGCACGTAGTGCTCGCCGCTAGGGTCGAGCACGGCGGTGGTGCGCATGTTGCCCGCATCGGAGCCCGTGTTGGGCTCGGTGAGGCCCCAGGCCCCTAGCCATTCGCCCGAGGCCAGGCGGGGCAGGTACTGCTGCTTTTGCGCTTCGGAAGCGTGCTGCAGAATGTGGCCGGTGCAGAGCGAGTTATGCGCGGCCATGCTCAGGCCGATGCTGCCGTCGATTTTGGCCAGCTCGGCAATGGCCGTCACGTATTCCTGGTAGCCAAAGCCCGAGCCGCCGTACTGGGCGGGCACGAGCACGCCCATCAGGCCGAGCTCGCCGAGCTGGCGGAACAGGTCGCGGGGAAACTCCTGGGTATTATCCCAGCGCATCATGTGGGGTTTGATGTGCTGGAGGCCAAAATCGCGCACCATCTGCGCAATCATGGTCTGGTTTTCGGTGGCCACGGTAGCTTCCATGAAAATAAATTGGGTGGGGGGAGGGGGAGAGAATGTCGGCCGGCCGGGCCGGTACCGCAAAAATACGATTTTGAGACCGTTAAATCTGGCGGGCCTGGCTGGCCCTGCCGGCTCGGTTTTTGAAAGGCCGCCATAAAAGAGTTACTTTTGAGGCATTTTTTACCTTTCGAGGTTGTCAGCCAGCACCTCTGGGCTAGGCAGCTTCTACTGAATATTTTTTCTTTTGGCTCTTCTATCTCAGCTTTCGCCTTGCTTGCGCCGGCGGTTTTGGCTTTTGGCCCTGCCGCTGCTTGGTCTGCTCTCGTCGTGTGCCACCAGCCGCTACTACAATCAGCGCACGATGTTTCAACTCACCAAGGGGCGCGATGGCGTGGTGGATACGGCCAGGCTGCGGCGGGCCGTCAACCGCACGGCGCGCAACTACACCATTCACCCCAACGACCTGCTCAACATTCAGGTTTACACCAACAAAGGCGAAAAGCTGATTGACCCTAACGGGGAGCTGCGCTTTGGTACGGGCATCGGCAGCGCGGGCAGCGCCATTGCCACCGGCGCCAGCACCAGTGGCCGGGGTGGCGGCGGAGGCGGGAGCGCCGTGCCTGGCAGCACCCAATATGTAGTGCAGGCCGATGGTACCGTGCACCTACCACTGGTAGACCGGGTCTACCTGCAAGGGCTCAGCCTTATCCAGGCCGACAGTGTGTTGAAAATCCGCTATAGTGCGTATTACAAAGAGCCGTTCATTAAAACGGCCGTGAGCAACAACCGCGTTATCATTCTGGGTGCCCCCGGCGGCCTGGTCATTAACCTGGCTAATGACAATATGAACCTGCTCGAAGTACTGGCCCTGGCCGGTGGCCCCGATGGCGGCGCGGCCGGGGGTAGCACCGGCATTGCCCGCAATGGGGGCCGCATCGATAATATTCGCATCATCCGGGGCGATTTGAAGAACCCCCAGGTACAGTTTATCAATCTCAATACGTTGGAAGGCATGCGCCGGGGCAACCTGCAGGTAGAGCCCAACGATATTATTTATATCCAGCCGGTACGGCGGCCTCTGCTGGATAATCTGAACGATGCGACGCCGGTGCTTAGCCTAGCGTCGACTTTGCTAGGGCTGACTAGCATTGCGTTTTCTCTAATAAATTACCTCCGGTAGTTTTCCGCCACTATCTATTTAAGTGCGCTACTATTATGGCATCAAGCGAAAACGCGGAACTGGAAGAGCTTATCCGGCGAACGACTACGGGCACGGAAGCTAACCTGCCAGCAAGCGGCGGCACGGGCGATGATGACTCGGACGGCGAGAGCAGCTTTGACCTGAGCACGCTGGTATTGGTGGCGCGCAAAAGCCTGCCCTGGGCCGCCCTGCTGGTAATGCTGGGCCTCACGGCTTCCTGGCTGTATCTGCGCTATACTAAGCCCGTGTACAAGGCTAGCTCGGTGCTTAAGATAGACGAGCGTAGCGAAGCCGGCAACCTTGGGCTGGGGGCCGCCATAGGCAGCGAAGGCAGCCGCGGGGCGCAGCTGGCCGGCGAGGTAGAGCTGATTAAGTCGGAGCTAACCTATCGGAAGCTCAAGCAGGTAGTGCCGCTCGATGTAAACTACTATACCCAGGGCACGGTGCTGGAGGCAGAGATGTTTAGCAACTGTCCCTTCCGGGTAGAGTACACTATCAGCGACCAGGCGTACTACAACCGGAAATTCAATGTAACATTCACAAGCGCAACTACTTACCAGCTGAGTGTGGCGCTAGGGTCTGAAAACCTGGGCGGCACTTATAAAATAGGCCAGGCGGTGCAGCTGCCAGGCATTCAGCTGCGGCTGCTGCCCACTTCCTCTACCCCGGCCAGCCCGGGCTTCTCCGAAGCTGCTTACCATTTTATCATCCTGGATGATAATACGATAAATGGTTACCTTGACCGCAACCTGGCTACGGAAGTGCTGAACGCAGGGGCGAATACCATCCAGATTTCCTTCCAGGATTATAACCGTCTTAAGGCGCAACGCCTTGTGAATGCGCTGGATAGCGTATACCGCGACGCCAAGGTAGCGCGCAAGCAGGAATCAACCGAAAAAGCGCTCGCGTACCTCGACCAGCAGTTAGCTGCCACAGGCAACAGCCTGGCCAAGGCAGAAGACAATCTTAAAAACTTTGTGCAGCAGAATGGCACCTATGATGCCAAAAGTGAGCTAAACGCAATTACTGAAGAAATTGCCGCCATTCAAAAAGACCGCCTGGAGCTGGAGCAGAAGCTTGCCTTGCTCAACGAAGTAAGCCGCCTTTCTACCCAGGAGCGCATCACGCCTAATGATGATGTATCGGTAGCGCAATCTATTCCGGGGCTGGCTACCATCGACAACCCGGCTATTGCGCGGCAATTGGAGGAGCTGAATAGCTTGCAGCAGAATCTGCGGCGCATTCGGCGCTCCTACCAGGATGTAACGGAAGCCGTGAAGCAGCCGCAAGAGCAGGTGGCCTTTGCCCAGGCCACGCTAAAGCGCCAGATTGTGCAGGCCCAGGCGCAGCTGCGTACCCAGCTAGGCTTGCTTAACAGCCAGCAGGGCAAGCTCAGCGGCGAGCTGCAATCGATACCGGGTAAGGAAACGGAGCTGGAGCGCCTGCGCCGCCCGCTGGAGCTGTACGGCTCTACGTACCAGAACCTACTGGAGAAAAAAGTAGAGTATAATATCAAGAATGCCGGCACCACGGCCGACTTTCAAATTTTGTCTCCGGCCTACGCTCCCGACGCTCCCATCTCGCCCGTTAAGCTGCTGGTGTACGCCATTGGGCTGGCCGGTGGGCTGCTACTGAGCCTGGGCCTGATTGCCACCCGCTACCTGATGCATAACACCATCACGAGCGTGGGCGAACTGGAGCGCAATACCAAAGTGTCGGTGCTAGGGGTTATTCCGACCTACGAGAAGGAAAAGCTGAATATATCACGGATGGTGGTGGACAAGAACCCCAAGTCGTCGGTATCCGAGGCCATCCGCTCTATCCGTACCAACCTCGACTTCATCAGCCCTTCGAATAAGAAGCGCCTGATATCGGTTACGTCGACTATCTCGGGCGAGGGCAAAACCTTCGTTACGGTTAACCTAGGGGGGATTATTGCCCTCTCGGGGCAGCGCGTTATTATCCTTGACCTGGATATGCGCAAGCCGAAGGTAAACCTGGCCTTCGACGCCGAAAACGTGCGCGGCATCAGTACTATCCTCATCGACCGCCACTCGGTGAGCGAGTGCATTCAGCACACGAGCATCGAGTCGCTGGATTTTATTTCGGCCGGCCCCACGCCGCCCAATCCGTCGGAGCTTATCCTGCATCCGCGCTTCGACCAGATGCTGACGGAGCTGTACCGCACCTACGACGTGATTCTGATTGATACGCCGCCGGTAGGCTTGGTTACGGATGGTATTCTCATCATGCGGAAGGCCGACGTGCCGATTTACATCGTGCGGGCCAACTACTCGCGCAAAACCTTCCTCAAGAATATGAACCGCCTGATGCGCAACAATCAATTTACGCGCATGTGTACCATCCTCAACGATGCCAAGGCCGAGGGCTCTTACGGCTATGGCTACGGCTACGGCTATGGCTATGGCTATGGCTACGGCAGCTACGGCATGGGCTACTACGAAGAGCCGGTGCAAAAGCCCACACTGGGCCAGCGCATTAAAGGGCTGTTTAACTAACCTGGCAGCATGGCAGGTTTTTGGCAGCGCCTACTAGGCACCAGCACCCCGGCCGCCGCCCCGGCGACCACCCAGCCGCTGGCGGCGCTGCAGGTCGATATGCATTCGCACCTGTTGCCAGGCCTCGACGATGGTGCCGAAACCGTGGCCCATAGCCTCGACCTGCTGCGCGAGCTGCGGGCCCTTGGCTTTACCAAGCTCGTGATGACGCCCCACATTATGGGCGACTTCTACAAGAACACACCCGAAGGCATCCGCGCGGCGCTGGCCGAGCTGCGGGCCGCCGCCGCCGAAGCCGGGCTAGCCGACGTAGTGCTGGAATGCGCCGCCGAATACTACCTCGATGAGTGGCTGGGCCGCAAGCTGGCCGATGGCACCGAGCTGCTGACCTTTGGCGGCGAGCGCCGCTACCTGCTGCTGGAAACCTCTTACCTCAATGAGCCGCTCAACCTCAGCGGGACTATTTTTGATTTGCAGGCGGCGGGCTACCAGCCGGTGCTAGCCCACCCCGAGCGCTACGTGTACCTCTACAACCGCTTTTCGGAGATAGAGCGGTTGCGTCAGGAGCATGGCGTGCTTATGCAGCTCAACCTCAACTCTTTGGCAGGCTACTACTCACCAGCGGCCCGCCACGTGGCCGAAAAGCTGATTGACGGCGGCCTGGTCGACTTTGTGGGCACCGATACGCACCACCTGCGCCATACGGCGGCCTTGGCGTCCAAGACGATAAAGTCTGCTCACTTTCGTAAGCTGATGGCGCTTCCCCTGCTAAATAATACCTTGTAAGGCAGCGCGCTGCACAGCGCAAGCTGCTCTGCGGCGCCTCTTTTTGATGCTATGATTTTTGTAACGGGCGGCACGGGTCTTATTGGCTCTTTCGTTTTGCAGGAGTTGCACGCCCGGGGGCTAGCCGTGCGGGCGCTTTACCGCGGCGCAGCAGCGCCGGCTACTGCCCCTGCCGGCATCGACTGGGTGCGGGGTGACCTGCTGGACAGCAGCTTGCTGGACAGCGCCCTCACTGCCGATGTAACGCACGTGCTGCACTGCGCCGGCCTGGTTTCGTATGCGCCGCAAGATGAGGATGCGCTGCTGCACGTGAACGTCGAGGGCACCGCCGCCGTGGTAGATGCCTGCCTGCGGCGCCCGGGCATTCGGCTCGGCTACGTGTCGTCGGTGGCCGCGCTAGGGCAGCCCGCCGCCGACCCGGCCGGCAACTCAACCACCCCGCGCCTGCTCGACGAAACGGCTACCTGGGACCTGGGCGCCAGCCACCCGGCCTATGCCACCAGCAAGTACCTGGCCGAGCTGGAAGTATGGCGAGGTATTGCCGAGGGGCTGGCCGCCGTTATTGTCAACCCGTCGATAGTACTGGGGCCCGGCGACTGGCACCGCAGCAGCACCCGACTGTTGCGCTACGCCTACGACGAGCACCGGTTTTACACCCAGGGCCAGCTCAATTTTGTAGATGTGCGCGATGTAGTGGCTCACCTGCTGCGCCTCACCCTCGACTTACCAGCCCTGCCGGCGGCCCGTTATATTCTCAACGGCGGCCTTCATCCCTTGGGCGAATTTTTAACTGAGCTGGCGGCGGCCTTCGGGCGGCGGCCACCCACGGTGGCCGTGCCCAACTGGGCGGCCGAGGTTATCTGGCGGCTCGAATATGGCCGGGCCTTGCTTACGGGCGGCCGGCCGCTCATCACCCGCGATACCGCCCGCGCCGGGCGCCAGCCCGTGCGCTACGATGCTGAGCGAGCTATGCTTGCCACCGGCCTTCCATTTCGCCCCCTGGCCGAGACTATTGCCTGGCTGGCCGAGGCCACTAAAACGAACCGGACGCCTCACCCCACGGTTGTATCTTAGCGAATAACGGATAGCGGGGCCCGGTACCTGCCAGCAGCCCGCGGCTACTGGCCAGATTGGCCACCGCAGTGCCTGGCGCCGGTTTCTGGCATTAAGTTAGCAGCTTGGCCAACACCCAGCTATCCGCCCTATTTCGTGACTATTATGCGCATGAACGAACCATTTGATGACCCGCGAGCTGCCCAAGATATGGTGCGCCGCTACGAGCAGATGCTGGCTCACGACGAGGCAGTGTTTTTTGACTTGGAGGAGTTTGAAGTAATTATTGACCATTATGTAACCAGTGCGGCTTTCGACAAAGCTCAGCAGGCCTGCGAGGCGGCGCTTAGCCAATATCCTTTTTCGACCGAGCTGCTTATCGACCGCGCCCAGATTTCGGCCATGCGCGGCGACTATGCCGAGGCCGAGCGCCAGATTGCTACCGTGGCTACCCTCGACCCCGATAATGCCGACGTGGCCGTTACGCGCGGCATCATTGCCACGCAGCGCGGCACGTTTGAGGAGGCCGTGCGCTATTTTCAGGCTGCGCTAGAACGCAGCCCCGACCGCGAGGATATTCACTTCAACCTGGGGCTAGCCTACCAGAGCTGGCACAAGTACAAGAGCGCGGCCCGCCACTATAAGCACAGCCTGCGCCTGCACCCCGACAACGAAACCACGGTGCAGGAGCTGCTCAACTGCCTGGAAGTCAGCAACCGGCTACCGGAGCACGAAGAATTTTTTCAGCGCTTCACCGACGATGACCCATACTCGGCCGTGGCCTGGTACAACCTGGGCCAGTACTATTACCGGCTCGAAAAGTACGAGCAGGCCGCTGCCGCCTTCGACTACGCTATTACCATTGAGGCCGATTTTTACGACGCCCACCATTGGCTGGCCGACACCTACGTGTGCCAGCAGCGGTACCAGCAGGCCATCACCGAGTTTGAGTTGAGCTACCCGCCCAACGAGCCTACCGATGAGGCTCTGTGCAACATTGGCGAGTGCTATGAGAAGCTTCGCTCCTGGGAGCAAGCCCGCCAATACTACCGCAAAGCGCTCGAAATTAACCCCGAAATGGATGAGGCGTGGTTTGGCCAGGGCGTGCTGCTGCAAGAGCAGGAGCGCCCGTTTGAAGCCTTGCACTTTTTCCGCAAAGCCGTGCAGCTCTATGGCGACAGCGGCGAGTACTGGGCCGCGCTAGGGGCCGCCGAAAACCAGGTGGGCAACATCGTGAGCGCGCTCGAAGCCTACGAGAAAGCCACCGAGGTAGCCCCCGACGATGCCACCGGCTGGGTAAGCTGGAGCGCCATTCTCTACGAGCAGGGCCACTACGAAGAGGCCGTAGACCTGATGCAGCACGCAGTGGAGCTGCACCCGCACGAGGCGCATTTTCACTACATGATTTGCGCTTATTTGCTGGCGGCAGGCCGCCTGCGCGAGGCTTACCAAGAGCTGGAAACGGCGCTTACCCTCAACTACGAGCAGCATTCCTTGCTGTTCGACTACTTTCCGGAACTGGAGAAGCAGCCCGCTTTGCAACGGCTCATCGACCAGTTTCGCAGGTAGCCGGGGCTAGCGGCCAGGCTTGCTGGCGGCGGCTGTGGCTTTCTGAGCTAATTTTGTACCTGCTCGCCTGTGTGGCGGGCAGGTTTTTTTTGTTCTTTAACAGCGGTTTTTTGCCCGTATAACACGCATGAACTATTCGCTCTCCCAGCTCCCGGAACGCACCCAAAAGCCTCGCGAGCAAGGCTTTACCATGATGATGGACAAAGGTCTAAGTATGCGCGAGGTCGAAGACTTTCTGGAGGTTGGCGGCCCGTACACCGACATCGTGAAGCTGGGCTGGGCCACCTCCTTTGTAGTGCCCAACCTGGAGCGCAAGCTGGCTATTTACCGCGAGGCCGGCATTCCGGTATACCTGGGTGGCACCCTGTTTGAGGCTTTCATTATTCGCAATCAGTTTGATGACTACCGCCGCCTGCTTGATAAATACGGCCTGGAATATGCCGAGGTATCGGATGGCAGCATCGACCTCAACCACGACCGCAAGTGCGAGTTTATCCGGGAGCTGAGCAAGACGGTGAAGGTGCTGAGCGAGGTCGGCTCCAAGGATGCTGAGAAAATCATCCCGCCCTACAAGTGGATTTCGCAGATGCAGACCGAGCTGGAGGCCGGGGCCGTGAAGGTAATCGGCGAGGCCCGCGAGGGTGGCAACGTGGGTTTGTTTCGTAGCACAGGCGAAGTACGCTCGGGCCTGGTAGAGGAGATTCTGACCAAGATTCCGTCGGAGCGCATTATTTGGGAAGCTCCCCAGAAGGCGCAGCAGGTATGGTTTATCAAGCTGCTAGGGGCCAACGTGAACCTGGGCAACATTGCCCCGAATGAGATTGTCAGCCTCGAAACCATTCGCCTGGGCCTGCGCGGCGACACCTTCTCGCACTTTCTGGATATGGACGCGGTAGACCCCATGTTTCAGCCCGCAGCCAAGACGGGTAAGCCCGGTACTTCCATGCCGCGCGGCTAGCCTCAGGTAGTCTTTCCAGGGCATAAAAAAGGGCCTGACTCCGTGGAGTCAGGCCCTTTTTTATGCCCTGGCGAATTAGTTCGCCTAGCGCTTTTGCATCCGCACGGTTTTGGTTTCGCCCGAAGGGAGCGTCACTTTCACCAGGTAGATACCAGCGTTTAGCTCGCTGCCAACCGGCACGGCCAGTTCGGTAACGCCAGCTACGGTCGTGATGTCGCGGCTCACGATGCTGCGGCCAGTCATGTCAAGTACCTGAATGCGACCGGCACCGGCGACTGGCGACTGCACCACCAAGGTAGTCAGGTCGCTGCTAGCCGAGGGGTTCGGGTAGATGTTTACCGAGGTAGCACCGGCTGCAATCGTAGCGAAGCTTACCACTTTCACCGGCGAGTAAGCACTGGTGCCATCCACATCTATCTGACGCAAACGGTAGTAGCGCAGGCCCGATTTGCCGCTTTCGATGTCCGTGTAGCTATAGGTCTGGTACTGGTTGCTGGTAGCCGAGTAGCTAGCCACGAAAGCCAGTTTGCGGTACGTTTTGCCATCCGTCGACACTTGCACTTCAAAGCCGGCGCTGTTGGTTTCGTCGGCAGTAGCCCAGGTTACGAGCGTATTGTTAGCCAGGCGCTTGGCATCGAAGGCTACTAGGTGCACCGGCAGCGGGTTGGTGCGGTCGCCCAGAGTGAACGTGGCAAAGCTGGTTACGCCATTAGCAGTCAGCGTATTGCTTACCGTGTCAATAGCCGTGCGGCCTAAGTTAACGAAAGTGTTACCGCTGTTGGTTGATAGGAACAAAGACAGGTTGTTTTCAGCAATAGTGATGTTGCCGCTTTGGCCTAGGCCTTTGGTTTCGCTGTTCAGGTAGCGGAATTGCATATCAGCATACAAGCCACCCGAGTTCGTGTTGGGGTTGCCCGGGCGCACCCCGAAGATGCGGCGAATACCGCTGGTAGTGCTTACCGGGTTATAAGCCTCGGCCGTGTTGCGGGTCACGTCAACGGGGCCAGGGTTATTGCCGCTGAAGATAAGCTGCATACCGATGTTGCCGTACGTGTACGTATCGCCAACCGTGGTGTTAGCACGCGTGGTGCGCACAAAGCCGCGCAGGTAAGCAGCGTCGCGCTCATCTACCAGTTGAGCACCTTGGTTGTTGTTGATGTTGGCCCGGTCAGCTAGCACCACTACTGATACCGTAGGCTGGGTGATATCGGTCACGAGCAGGCCGTTCACGAACGTGATAGCCTGGTTGACGTTCATAGCACCTTGCAAAGACTTAGTGCCACCACCAGCAATACGCACGCTCGAAAAGCTGCCGCTGCTGATGGTTTGGTTGGTACCCACAAAGCCTACCGTGGTGTTATCGCGGGCAATGAAGCTGTCGTAGGTATTATCAAAGTCACCATACACATTCAGCGTACCAACTACTAGGCGCAGAATAGAACGGTTGGCCTGCGAAGAACCCAACATAGTAAGGTTACGTGCTTCGGCCAGAGAATAAGCCGTGTTATCAATAAACGTTTTGGTACTGTCAGGAGCCGTGTAGGTGTAAGTAGTAGCGGCGTAGATATTCGGGTAGGGGTTCTTAACGCCACTGCCCAAGTTCTGAATTTCCGCATTCACATTGCGGTCCGGAATACCATTATTCCAGTTGGCGGCGTCAAACCAGTTATCGTTTTTGCCACCTACCCAACGTGTTACCTTAATAGCAGTACCCGTAACGGTGAAGTTGGCGTTGTAGAACTGCCCGCCGTTGTTATCGATAAGCGTGAAAGAAGTTGGGTTAGGGGAAGTCGAGTTATCAGTGCCGCTAGCCTGATAATAGATATCCAGCGTGTACGTACCGGGGGTCGAAACCAGGCTCACCAAGTTGATATTTGCCGTGCTGGTAGCGAATGAGCGGCTGCCATTGCTATTGCTCGTTTGCGGCAGGCTGATGAAGTTGAATGCCCCACCACTGCCATTCTGCGGGCGCACGCGGTAGTAAAGCGTAACGTTGCTGATAACGCGGCTACCGGCCTCCGTAGTAGCGGCCGAGCCACCGTTCAGAATAAGCTGCCCGCCGTTGATATCGTAAGAGCTACCGAGGTTAGAGCCCTGGTAAGGGTTTGGGGTAGCAGGATTTACGTTATAGATGGAGTTTGCTCCGCCGTTGGGGGCTACGTACACCGTTGTGCCCGACAGGGTCGGGGCGGGAGGAGCAGTAAGAGTGAAAAGTGCCTGGTAAGTAGTAGAAGCTGGGTCCTGGTCGGTATTCTGCGTTCCGGTAGAACTCTGCGTATCAGTCTGAAATACTACTTCCAGGATGTAATTACCACCCGTCGTCAACCCGGCAAGCAGGTTAATGTTGGCCGAGCTAGTCGAAAAGTACATGCTTCCGTTCAGCGTGCCGTTTGCAGGCAGAGGAACCGTATTGTAGGCCGGGGCAACTGTTCCCTGCATATACACGCGATACCGGAAACGAGCGGCCGCAATAGTATAGGTAGCTGATTTGGTAGCGCCCGGCGGGTCGGCCTCAATCGAGCCACCGTTAAGCACTAGCTGGCTGGTTCCCGTTACATCATAGGTACCCAGGTTTTGCGAGGGAGAACCTTTTCCCAACTTGGCGTAGGCCAGATAAGGGCTTTCGGTAGCAGTGCCCGCATAGTTGGTTGGGGTCGAAGCACTGGTGCTGCCAGAGGTTTGCTGCGTTAGCGTAATGGCATCATTGTAGTAAACTGATGATACCGTTTGGGCCAACGCCGACTGCGACACGCTGAAAATTGCCAGCATAGCCAGCAAGGAGGTGAGAGCACGTTGAAAGCGCGACTGCCCGTCGCGCTGCCGCTCTCGCTTGAGTGTAATGTTCCTCATGTTGTCAAATGGTAAATAAAGTGCAAATTGAGATGCCGCGTAAGGACAATTGCCGCCTTATACGGGGGTTGGAAAAAAGGTGGTGCGTTTTTAAAAAAATTTTAATCGGCTTGTATTTAGCTCCTACCGGCTGGCACACAGCAGTACTCTGCGCGCTGAAAAGCCCGCTGCTAAAGCTGGAGCATACCCGCAGAAACAAAGCAACGCCACCAGTAAGGGGTGCCCTTGCTTGCAGTGCCTGGAAAGGCATTCAGACTTAAGATTAGGGAAACAAACTGACGACTTCTAGCAAGTCGGTTTTGTGAGGCGCCTGGGAGCGCGGGCCTGCCGGGCAGGCAGCTAGCACCAGCTAGCAATTAATGAACCACACTATACGGTGGAGTAGCCAAAGCTTTCTTTCTATCCGAAAGCTCGACTTGTAGCACGTCGTGAACACTGACGCGGATGCGATTGGAAAGCTGCGTAATAGGCAAATCGTTAGAGTCCAGCCCAAAAGGATTCTCTATTTCTTCCCCTATCATTTCCAGGCCTAGCAGCGCATAGGCCCCGAACATAGTAATAGGAATCATAAAGTACCCGGAGGTAGACAAAAGTACGAACGGCATTACACCAATGAATGTCAGAATGTACGCTTTTATGAAAAAAGTGTAAGAAAAAGGGATTGGTGTGGCTTTAATGCGCTCGCAGGTGCCACTCACCGACATCATATTTAAAAAATGCGGCTTAAAGGTGAGCAGGTGGGTATCCCGAATAATTTCAACTTGCCGCAGCTGCTCCACGCTTTCCTGCAACACGGCAATGAGCGTAGTGGCTACGTTCTCGGCCGTGCGCAGTCGCTCCATAATATCGGGCGTCGACTCCATCTGCTCAAATTTCATTTCTCCCCGCAACGAGCCTTTGAGGGCAAAGGGGAAATTGGAGATGAGGGCCGCGAAATAACGCCGGCTAGCCATCGCATCGCGCGGCAGCACGGCATTGAACTCGATGGCCAGGCCCCGGCACTGCGATACCAGCTCGCCCCACACCCGGCGGCCTTCGTAGTAGCGGTCGTAGGCCGTGTTGGTCCTGAAGACCAGCAGCAGGCTGAGCAGAATACCAAGAAAGGAGAAGTACTCCCGGCTGATATTCAGCATGTGATGATGAAATTCGAGCCCCCAAATGGCAATGGCACCGCCGTATACGCCCACCAGGCTCACCCGCACCAGCAGCTGGCGAATAACAATGGAGGTGTGAAAGTGCCGGAGCGCCTGCCACCAGTCACCTCCTTTGTACACAATCATAACGCGTAGGTTTTTTGCAGCCTTATAACGCGAGTGGCCTTGCCCGCGTTGGGTAGCGCCTTCAATCTTCGTACCAGCCTGCCGTTCTTTGCCGGCTCAACCCTTTTTACGCATGGAGCTTCTCAAGCATTTTTTCGACCTGATTTTGCATCTTGATAAGACGCTCGTGAGTGTAGTGCACGAATACGGCAGCCTGACTTATCTTATTTTGTTCATCATTATTTTCACCGAAACCGGGGTTATTGTTTTTCCCTTCCTGCCCGGCGACTCGCTGCTTTTCGTGGCCGGCACCCTGGCAGCCCAGCCCAGCCCCGAAACCGGCCAGCCACTTCTGAATATTTTGTATCTGGTGCCGCTGCTCATTGCCGCCGCTTTTATTGGCGATAACCTCAACTATGCCATCGGCGACTACTTGGGCCCGCGGGTATTTCGGGAAGATTTTCGCTTTCTAAAGCGCAAGTACCTGGAGCAGACCCAGGCTTACTATGCCAAGCACGGCGGCAAAACCATCATTATGGCGCGCTTTATTCCGATTGTGCGCACGTTTGCGCCGTTTGTGGCGGGCGTCGGCACCATGAAGTACAAGTTCTTTGCCTCATACAGCATTGCCGGGGCTGTGTTGTGGGTGGTATCGCTTACGTGCGCGGGCTACTTTCTGGGCTCCATTCCGTGGGTAAAAAACAACTTTACGCTCGTTATTTACGGTATCGTGCTGTTTTCCATTTTGCCGCCAGCCATCCAGTTTATCAAAGGCAAGCTGCAGGGCCAGGCTGCATAAGGCAGCTGTTTTCAGTATTTCAGGCTAGCCGAAAGGATGCGCTGGCGCCAGGGCCACACTTTTAACTTCCTGCTTATGCGCACCTTTGGGCTGTTGGGCCGCTCGCTGGCTCATTCGTTTTCCCAGACTTACTTCAGCCAGAAATTTGACCGCCTCGGCCTCGCCGATTGCCGCTACGAGCTGTTTGAGTTGGCGGAAGCCAGCGAGCTGCCGCAGCTGTTGGCCCGCCACCCCGACCTGGCCGGCCTCAACGTCACTATTCCGTATAAGGAAAAAATCTGGCCTTATCTAACGCGGGTGGCGCCCTCGGCGGCGTTGGTGGGCGCCGTCAACGTTATTGAGTTTTTGGCCGACGGCAGCCTGGTGGGGCATAACACCGACTACCTCGGCTTCCGGGAGTCGCTACGGAAGTTTTACCCCGCTTCGGTGCCCAATCGCCGGGCTCTTGTGCTAGGCACCGGCGGCGCCGCCAAGGCCGTAGCCGTGGCGCTACGCGAGCTGAATATTCCGCACTGGCTCGTATCGCGCGATGCGCTGGGCGCGGGCCTCACCTACGCCGAGCTAACGCCGGAGCTGCTGGCCGCGCACTCGCTCATTATCAATACTACGCCGCTAGGTACCTACCCGGCGGTTGAGGAGTGCCCGCCCCTACCCTACGCGGCCCTCACACCGGCGCATTACTTGTTTGACCTCATTTACAACCCGCGCGAAACCTTGTTTTTGCAGCGCGGCCACGCGGCCGGGGCCCACACCCAAAACGGCTTCGAGATGCTGGAGCTGCAGGCCGAAGCCGCCTGGGCTATCTGGAACGCCCGCTAGCCCCTGGCTTGGCAATCAAAAGCCCCGTGGCGCTGACAAATCAGCATCACGGGGCTTTTGCTTTTATTCGGGCCGGGAAAGGCCGTGGGCCTATTCAGCCGCCAGCTTGCGTGCAATCTCGGCGGTGTGGCGGCCCTGGAAGCGGGCACCTTCCAGCTCGTTGGGGCTGGGCTGGCGCTCGCCCTGGCCGCCGGCCACGGTGCTGGCGCCGTAGGGCGTGCCGCCCGTTACCTCTTCGTGGCCCATCTGGCCCTGCCAGGCATAGGGCAGGCCCACAATAACGAAGCCGTGGTGCAGCAGCTCGGTGTGGAAAGCGCGCAGGGTGGTTTCCTGGCCGCCGTGCTGGGTGGCGGTGCTCACGAAGGCGCCGCCCACCTTGCCCACCAGGGCACCTTTTGCCCACAGGCCGCCGGTGCTATCCATAAAAGCCTGCATCTGGCCGCAGAGGTTGCCGTAGCGCGTGGGCGTGCCGAAGAGAATGGCGTCGTACTGCGTAAGCTCGTCGGGCGTGGCGATGGGCAGATGCGCAAAGGCTTTTTGCGCGCCGGTGGCACCAGTTTTGTCCAGAACTTCCTGGGGCAGCGTTTCGGGCACGCGCTTCACTACCACTTCGTTGCCGGCTATTTCGCGGGCACCTTCGGCAATGGCCTCGGCCAGCTGCCACACGTGGCCATAGGTGGAGTAAAACAGCACAAGGGTTTTCATGGGCTTCGGGGAAAGTGAAAGTTAACCTACTGGCTAGCGGCAGGAGAAGTTGCCGTTGCAAGTAATTAATGTACATACATCAATTACTTGAACCTTGTTGCTTGGGGCTAATTACTTATTCTATAACGAACACATTATCAGCAAAATATTTTTGGGCTAAGAATTCTTACGGGGCGCGGTGCAACGGTTTGGCGGGCCAGGGCTTCTTCAGGGCAGACGAGTAAGCAGGCCGTGTAGTCCCTGGCCCGGGGGCGTATCTTTCGTTCGCAGTTCGCAGCGCTATGTTCCAACTTTTTCACACCGGCTTTGCCCGGTTTTGCTCATGAGCGCGCTGGCCTGGCCCGCGTTGGCCCTTGGTATGGCTAAGCCCACTGCTACAAAGCTCACGGCGAGCCGCCCCACCCCCGCCGCCGCCCTCAGCGAAGAAGAGCTGATAGACGGCTGCCTGCAGGGCCTGCAAACCGCCCAAAAGCAACTCTACGAGCGCTACTCGGCCCGTATGATGGCCGTGTGCCTGCGCTATGCCCAAACCACCTTTGAGGCCGAAGACGTGTTGCAGGAAGGCTTCGTGACGGTGTTCCGGACCCTGGCAGGCTTCCGGCGCGAGTGCCCGCTGGAGTTCTGGATTCGGCGCATTATGGTGAATGCGGCCCTGCGCCAGCACCGCCGCAACGCGCCCCTGGTAGCCGTGAGCGACGGCGACTACCCCGAAACGCTGGCCAGCGAAGAATTTACCTTCAGCAATTATGCCTACAGCGAGCTGCTGGCCGTAGTGCAGGAGCTAGCCCCGCGCTACCGGCTGGTGTTCAACCTCTATGCTATTGAAGGCTACACGCACAAAGAAATCGGCGAGATGCTGGAGATTTCGGAAGGCACCAGCAAGTCACAATATTCGCGGGCGCGCGTAGTGCTGCAAAACAAGCTAGCCCGCCTCCAGCCGCCTGCCAAGTAAATTATCAGTCAGTAGATTATGAATCCCTCCACCCCTCCCAAGGGCAGCCTTGAAGACTTATTTCGCCACCACCTGCTGGAAAGCGAGGCGGCGGCCGTGCCCCCGCGCGCCCAGGTGTGGGAGCAGGTTGACAACCGCCTGCTGCTGGCGCAGAATGAAAAATACCGGCGGCGGCTGGTAGCGTATCGCTGGGCTATGGCTGCCAGCCTGCTGCTGGCTTCGCTGGCCGGCGGTGGCTGGTGGCGCAGCCAGCAAGGCGCGGCCCCGGCCGGCACGCTGGCCCAGGCCACCACGCAGCCTGGCGGCCAGCCAGAGCTGGCAACCACGCGCTCGGCGCAGCTAGCCGGCAGCGGTGCTGCGCCAGCCACGGCGCCCCTGAGCCCGGCTGCGGCCGTGGCCACCGCTACTCGTTCCCTTTCTTCCACCAACCCTTCTGCTATCGACCAAACTGCTACTCTTTCGGCTTCGGCCCTTATCGCTCGTGCTCATGCCCGGGCGGCGCAGCCTGCGGCTACGTTTTACTATGCAAAGCGCGCTTCCCACGCGCAGGCCGAGACTAGCCCCGTGGGCAGCAGCGTAGGCTTCGGCAGTGTGCCACTGGCCGCGGGTGAGCCGGCTAGTGCCACTGAAAGCGCTGCGCGTCTGGCCACATTAGCTGACAGCCAGGGTGCCAGCAGCCACTCTGCCAGCCGGCCGGCGCACGAGGCGCCGGCTGAATTATTACCCGCCACTACTGCCGCCGCCAGCCAAACCCTGGCCCTGGCAGAGGCACGCAGCGTGGCTTCGGAGGCGGCACTGGCTACGCGCCGGGCCAGCCTGGCTACATTAACCGCTGGCCTGCCGCCGCGCCTGCCCGAGGTGGCCGTAGCCCCGGGCCCACCCCTGGAGCTGGCGCGCCGCTGGCAGTATGGGCTAGCCTACTCGGCCAGTGCCTACCAGCCCAACATCGACTGGGTTAAGCCGGTGACGGCCTACAACCTGGCGCTGGGCTTTACCTCGGCTAGCCTCACCCGCTCGGCAGCAGCCGAGTACCGCGAGAATCTACGGCCCGGCCTGGGCCAGCGCCTGAGCCTGTGGGCCACCCGCCGCCTGGGCAACGGCCGCTGGAGCCTGCGCACGGGCCTGGAGGTGGCCCAAAACACGGCCACTTCGGCCAGCTCGGTCGCGTTTGTGGGCGAGCAAGTGGCCGACCTCAACTACACGCAGGCGAGCCAGCACCGCTTGCAGCGCACATCTTACCGCTACCGCTCGGTGAGCGTGCCCGCCGAGCTGCGCTACGGCAACCCCGCCAAAACGGGCTTTTCATTTTATGGCCGGGTGGGAGCTTTCGTGTCGGCCCTGCTCAATGTGCGCAGCGAGGTAGACGGCACGCCCGAAGCCGGGCGCACCTACACCCTGCAATCGGGCAGCACGCCCTACCGCCCCTACTCGGGCGGGCTGCGCGGCGGCGCGGGTATGCAGTACCGGCCCGCCGGCCACCAGTGGTCGCTTAACTTCGGCCCGGTAGCCGAGCTGGGCATCCTCAGTCTCAACGCCGACCCTAGCCAGGATTTCTGGGGTCAGCAGCGCCCCTATAGCTTTGGCTTAGAGGCCGGCATGGAGCTGGGACGCGGGTTCAAAATTCAGTAGCCCTGGCCTATGGCATCTTATTTCTCTCTTCCTTTTCCCTTTCCACATGCCGTTTCTGTTACGCCTGGTATTAGTAGCACTAGCCGGAATGTGGCTGGTGGGAGCACGCCACGCCAGCCAGCGGGCGGGTACGCGCCCTGGCGCGGCCCGGGTAGCGCTGCGCCCGCCCGCCCCGGCCATGCGGCTGGCTAGCCAGCGGTGGTGAGCAAAAGCTGGCCTTTTCGCGAAATGCAGAAACCTCGCCCGGCAGTTTGGGGTTAACGAGGTTGGCTTATTTGTGCCCGTTTCTGCATGTCTACCTACCAGCTCACTTCCGAATTTAAACCTACCGGCGACCAGCCCACGGCCATTGCCCAGCTTGTGCAGGGCGTGAACAGCGGCGAGCCGGCCCAGGTGCTGCTAGGGGCCACCGGCACGGGCAAAACCTTCACGATGGCCAACGTGATTGCCGAAACCGGCAAGCCCGCCCTCGTGCTGTGCCACAACAAGACCCTAGCGGCCCAGCTCTACGGTGAATTCAAGGCGTTCTTCCCGCAGAACGCTGTCGAGTATTACATCAGCTACTACGACTACTACCAGCCTGAGGCTTACATTGCCAGCTCCGACGTCTTCATTGAGAAGGACTTAGCCATCAATGAGGAGATTGAGAAGCTGCGGCTGCACTGCACCTCTACCCTGCTGAGCGGGCGGCGCGATGTAGTGGTGGTGGCCTCGGTATCGTGCATCTACGGCATCGGCAACCCCGAGGAATTCAGCAAAAACGTTATTTTCCTGGCCCCGGGCCACCGCTACTCGCGCAATAACCTGCTCTACCAGTTCGTGCAGATTCTGTACTCGCGCACCGAGGTTGAGTTTACCAGGGGCTCGTTTCGGGTGAAGGGCGACACCGTGGACGTGTTTCCGGCCTATGCCGACTACGCGTACCGGATTTTCTTTTTCGGCGACGAGATTGAGGCGATTCAGAAAATCGACCCGGCCAGTGGACGCAAGCTGAGCGACGAGAAGAACATGACGCTGTACCCGGCCAACCTGTTTGTGACCGGCAAGGAAACGCTGAATACTGCTATCAAGGAAATCCAGGATGACATGGTGCAGCAGCACAAGTACTTCGAGAAGGAAGGCCGCGACGTGGAGGCCAAGCGTATTCAGGAGCGCACCGAATTTGACCTGGAAATGATACGCGAGCTAGGCTACTGCTCGGGCATCGAGAACTACTCGCGCTACTTCGACCGGCGCGAGCCGGGCTCGCGGCCGTTCTGCCTGCTCGATTACTTCCCCGACGACTACCTGCTGGTGGTGGACGAGAGCCACGCTACTATTCCCCAAATTAGGGCCATGTGGGGCGGCGACCGCTCGCGCAAGACGGCCCTCATCGAATACGGCTTCCGCCTGCCCTCGGCGTTCGACAACCGGCCGCTGACCTTCAACGAGTTTGAGAGCATGTACCGGCAGGCAGTGTACGTTAGCGCTACGCCGGCCGACTACGAGCTAACCCAGGCCAACGGCGTGGTGGTGGAGCAGGTCATTCGCCCCACCGGCCTGCTAGACCCCGAAATCGACCTGCGGCCCAGCATCAACCAGATTGACGACCTGCTTGATGAAGTGGATGAGCGCGTGAAAGCCGGCGACCGGGTGCTCGTGACCACCCTTACCAAGCGCATGGCCGAGGAGCTGAGCAAGTACATGGAGCGGCTTGGCATCAAGGTCGAGTACATTCACTCGGATGTGAAGACGCTGGACCGGGTGGAAATTTTGCGCCGCCTGCGCCTGGGCGAAGTCGATGTGCTTATCGGCGTAAACCTGCTGCGCGAAGGCCTTGACTTGCCGGAAGTCAGCCTGGTGGCTATTCTGGACGCCGATAAGGAAGGATTCCTGCGCGACCAGCGCTCGCTGATTCAGACAATGGGCCGGGCGGCGCGCAACGAGAACGGCAAGGTCATTCTCTACGCCGACCGCATGACGGGCTCGATGCAGCGCGCCATCGACGAAACCAACCGCCGCCGGGCTACCCAAATGGCTTACAACGAGGAGCATGGCATCACGCCGCGCACCGTGCGCAAGAGCCACGCCCAGATTATGGGCCAAACCGACCTGGCCGACTACCGCACCGTGGAGGCCCAGGCGCCGGCCGGGGCCTACGTCGAAGGTGGCGCGGCCCTGGCCATGGCTGCCGAGCCCGTAGTGGCCATGATGAACCGCGCCGAGCTGGAAAAGCTCATCAAAACCACCGAAAAGCAGATGGAAGCCGCCGCCAAAGAGCTGGATTTTTTGCAGGCCGCCAAGCTGCGCGATGAGCTAGGGGCCCTTAAGCAAGCTTTGAAAGGCAAGCGCGACTAGCGCCAGCGGCCAGCCTACTTGTCTTGCTTCACCACGCTCACGGTGCCATCGTGCTCCAGGCGCACGGTTTTGGCCTGGGCCAAGTCGTCGAGGTTGGCCGCCCCGCGCACGGCGGCTTGCAGAGCTTCCTCCGAAAAGCTAGCCCGGCGCAGCTCGTGGTGGTTGATAGCCGCGCCTTCGGCCAGCACCGACGCCTCGCCTTTTATTAGGCGGCCAAAAGCCGGAAAAAAGTACGTAGCATAGGCTAGCAGCCGGTGCAGCAGCACCAGCGTCACGGCCGCCGCAATGATGACGCCAAATGGTGAGTCGCCGGCAATGGCGCGGCTCAGAATGGCACCCAGCATAAACTTGACCACCGTTTCCTGGCCGCTGTTGCTGGCAAACGTGCGCCGGCCCGATACGCGCAGCAGCACCAGGGCAATGATAAACACTACCAGCGTGCGCCAGCATATCTGGCTAGCCGTAATGGTGTCGGCCTTGGCATCAAGGCCTAATAGTTCAACCAGAAAGTCAGTCATGCCGGGTAGGGTAAGGGCGCAAAGCTTACCTATACGGCTAGCCAGCAAAATGACTGCCTGCGTAGTGCCTGTGCGGCACGCTTCAGGCAGTCATTTTACTTGAGTGGCAACGCTTTATTCGGCTTGCTTGCGGGCGCGCTTGGCGGCGGCCGTGTTGGCTACCACGTGCTCGCCGGCCTTGGAGCCGGCCTGCTTTTTAGCGTTGGTGGCCTTGCGCTCGGCGGGGGTCAGCTCTTCCCAGGCCTTGGCGGGCAGGTAGCGCGTGATGCCGGAGTCGCGGCGGGCAGGCTTTCCATCCGACGTTTGCCAGTCCTGGCCGTTCCAGGTATGCAGGCTTTTTTGCTTGGAGTTGGGGTGGCGCTGCAAGTAGCCACCGCCACCTTTTTGGTAAGCCAACGTAAGGAGCTGCGATTTGCGGGCGCTCCAGGTGCCGGGTGCGCCACCCTTGGCGGCGGCCCGAATCTCAGTTTTCAGGCGCTCGCGCAGGGAGGGGTCGGTGTAGGTGTTTTCGTCGGTGCGGCGGCGGGCAGCCGGGCGGGTTTTTGTACGCTTGCGGACCGGGGTGCTACTGGCTGCGGCGTCGGGGGCAGGGGTTTTCATCAGGGGGCCAGAAAAGTAGAACAGTTGACCTACGCGGAAAAATCGGCAAGGTTGCACCAAGATGAAGAAGTTTTTGCACTTGTTTAACATTAGTAATCAGAATGTTAAACAAAAATGGAATTTAGTTGCCCAGCTCGGTGCCCCAGCTGCTGGCAAGGGCAGCCAGCCGCCAGGCCTTTGCGTAAGGGGGCAAAACATGAGGGGGCCTACCTTGCGGCCCTATTTGCTTTACCTACTTTTATGCTTAAAAAAATACTTTATCTACTGCTGGTGCTGGGGTTAGGGCAGCCGGCTTTTGCGCAGCGCGTGGGGCTGGTGCTCAGCGGGGGCGGGGCCAAGGGCCTGGCCCACGTAGGGGTGCTCAAGCAGCTGGAAGCCAATGGCATTCCCATTGATTATATCGTGGGCAACAGCATGGGCGCCGTGGTGGGCGCCATGTACGCGGCCGGCTACTCGCCGCGCGACATTGAGCAGATTGTGCTCTCGCCCGAGTTTCAGAACTGGGCCAACGGCAAGGTGCTGCCCGATAAAACATTTAACTTTTTGACGGCCGAGCCCTCGCCGTCCTCGCTGCGGCTAGGCCTGTCTATCGACTCTACGTTCAAGGCCAACATCTCGCCCACCTTGGTCAACGACCTCAACCTCAACTTTGCCCTGGCCCGGCTGCTGGCGCCGGCCGCTGCGGCCGCCAAGTATAATTTCGACAACCTGTTTGTGCCCTACCGCTGCCTGGCCACCGAGGTATTTACGCGCAAGGAAGTAGTGCAAAAATCGGGGCTGCTGGCCGATGCCGTGCGCAACTCGATGGCTTACCCGCTCGCCTTCCGGCCCATTCGCAACCTCGACGGGCGCTACCTCTTCGACGGGGCCGTGCTGGACAACTTCCCTACCGATGTTATGCGGCAGGATTTCAAGCCCGACATCATGATTGGGGTGAATGTGGGCGATGTGGCGTTCAAAAAGTACCCATACCAGAAAGACGATGCCTTGCTCACGAGCACGCTGGTTTTTCTGGGCTCCAGCGTGGCCGACACCAACAGCGTGGGCAAAAACGGCATTTACATTCAGCCTAACCTGGGCAACCTGGGCGCGGCTGATTTTGACAAGGTGCGCAGCCTGATTGCCCAGGGCGACACGGCCACCCAGCTCAAGCTGGCCGAAATAAAGCAGCGCATTACGCGGCGCGTCGATACGCTGGACTTGCAGCGCCGCCGCCTGGCGTTTCAGCAGAGCGTGCCGGCCCCGCGCTTTGTGAAAGTGGAGGTGCAGGGCCTGCGCCCCGACCAGAACGAGTATGCGCGCAGCTTTTTTCGCAAGGATGGCTCGACTTACTCCATCGACGACCTGGAAGAAGGCTACTACCGGCTGGCCTCCGATGACTATTTCCGGAATATCTACCCGCGCATTCGCTACGACGAGGCCCTGAAGGGCTACGTGTTTAACGTAGATGCGCAGCGTAACAACAACGTAGCCACCGAGATAGGCTTCACACTCAGCACCCGGCCCATCGAAAGCCTGTACCTGGGCATCGAGTTTCGCTACCTGCGGCGGCTGCTGTACTCGGCGGCGGCCAACGTGAGCGTGGGGCGCTTCTACAACGGGGCGCAGGGCACGTTTCGGCTCAATGCCCCGGGCCGCCTGCCGTTTTACATTGCGCCGCTTATTACCTACAATCAGTGGGATTTTCAGCAAACCGGCGTGCTGCTGGGCAGCGATGCCCTGAGCACCCAGGTGCAGCAGAAGGACACCAAAGTAGGCGCCCAGATTGGCGTTTCGCCCCGCTACCGCTCGCGCATGGTGCTCGACCTGGGGGCATTTTATAATGTGGACAGCTACTCGAACAAGGACGAGATTTCCTCCTCGGCCGTGCTCGACCGCACCTCCTTTAAGGGTGCTACGGCGGCCATTCGCTTTGCCCGCAACTCGCTCAACCGCAAGCAGTACGCCACGGCGGGCCGGCGGGCCATTATTACGGTGCGCGGCGTTACGGGCACGGAGGTATACGTGCCGGGCTCTACTTCCAATTTCGAGGCGCTGGGCGAGCGCTCGCGCCACCACGAGTGGCTGCAGTTTCGGGGCACGTATGAGCGCTACTACGCGCTGAGCAAAGACAAGTCATCCTGGGGCTACTTCGGCGAGATAACGGTGAGCGGCCAGGGCGAATTCTTCAACTACCGCTCGTCGCTGACCACGGCGCCGGTGTTTGCGCCGCTGCCCGACTCGCGCACGCGGTTTTTGGAGCGCTACCGCTCGCCGCGCTTCGTGGCGGCGGGGCTGCGCTACACCCAGCTGCTGTTTGGCAAGCTGGAATGGCGCTCCGAGCTGTTCACGCACGTCAACATTGCTCAGCTCGAAGATAACAACCAGCTGGCCGAGCGGGCTTCGGGCATCAGCCGCCCCTACCTCACGGCCTCCACGGGGCTCATTTTCACCACCCCGGTGGGGCCGTTAGCCCTGCACGCGCTGTACTACGACGACCCCACGCCGGGCAACCGCTTTGGCTTATACGCCCACCTGGGCTACATCCTGTTCCGGGGCCGCTCGCTCGAATAGCCGGCGCCGGCCTGGTGGCCAGGCCACACGGGCCCCGGGTGGGGCTCGGTACTAGGCGTGCCCACGTGCGGCCAGCCATCTTCGTCATACACCACTTTATCAAGCAGCAGCACGCGGCGCGAGTAGCCCTGCTCATCGTTGATGGCATCGAAGGTGGGCTGGCGCTGGTCGATGGCGTGGTAGAGCAGCCAGTCCTGGCCCGCGGCATCGGTCACGAGGCAGTTGTGGCCGGGCGCCAGCCAGCGCTGATTGCCGGTAAGAATGGTACCCGCCGTGCCAGTGGCTTCGGCTAGGGTTTCGTAGGGGCCGGTGGCGTGGCGGGCGCGGGCCACCAGCACGGCGTAGTGGGCATCGGGCCCGCAACAGTTATCGCCCGAGTAAAAGAGGTAGTACCAGCCCGCCCGGTAGTGCACCCAACTGCCCTCAATAAGGTAGCCGTAGGAAGCATAGTCGGTGGCTAGCCGGGGGGGTACGATTATCTCCGCCGCGCTGCCCGGCGCAAAGCCGAGCCCATCGGCCGCCAAGGCCCGCACGCGCAGCGGCCCAAAGCCCGAGCCCCAGAACAGCAGTAACTGCCCGGTAGCGTCGTCAACAAACTGCATGGGGTCAATATCTTCAAAGCCGGGGCCGCCGGCCAGCAGGGGCCGGCCACTATCCACAAAAGGGCCGGTGGGCTGCTGCGCCACGGCTACGCCCAGGCACATGCCGGCCGCGGGGTCGTTGGGCTGCGCCGAAAAGTAAAGCAGGTAGCGGCCATCGGCGTGGCGGCTCACGTCGGGGGCCCAGAAGCGCTGGCTGGCGGCGGCCCAAGCGGGCTTGGCCGGCAGGGCGTCGCCGAGGTGTTCCCAGGCCATAAGGTCGCGCGAGCGGGCCACCTGAATATTTAGAATCTGCCCCTGATAGCGGGTTTGGGTGGCGTAGGCATAGTAGTAGCCATCGGGCGCTAGCACTACGCTAGGGTCCGGAAAGTCGGTATCCAGCACCGGGTTCTGGTAGGTGGCTGGCAGCAGCGTCTTCGCGGATGGGGCAGGATTCATAGGACAGATTAAGTAAGGTACTGACCTTTCAACACCTCTTCCGGGGCTTCCAGCGGCAGCAGGTGCCCGGCACCGGGCACTACGGCCATCATGGTGCCCGGGGGCAGCCGCGGCAGCGTTTGCTGGCGTTGCACTGCGGGCGAAATGGCCTGGTCGTTTTCGCCCACTAGTAAGCGGCAGGGCACTTCTATGGTGGCTAGCTCGCCCGAAATATCCTCGCGCGAGCCGTGCAGCAACCAGGCATCCCAGGCGGCCTGGGTGGTGCGCAGGTTGTCGGCTACTACTTGTGCGTGCTGCGCATTGCTGAGCGGAATTCGGGTAATTTTATTAAACGTCTTTTCGGCCTCGGCAGGTTGGCCGTAGGCGGCCAGGCTAGCGGCTCGGTCGGCGTCGCTCATCGGCTCGGGCGTGGGCGGCGAGGGCGACAGCAGCAGCAGGCTACGCAAGCCGGCAGGGCGGCGGGCGGCCAGCAACATAGCTACTTTACCGCTCATACTATGGCCAATAATATGATAATCAACCAACTGCTGCTGTTCAACATACTGCGCTACCCAGTCGGCGTAGCTGGCCACTGAGTAGTCGAAGCCCGCCGGCGCGGCCTGGTTGCCAAAGCCCGGCAGGTC
Organism: Hymenobacter cheonanensis; assembly: GCF_030581075.1. Lineage (GTDB taxonomy): Bacteria > Bacteroidota > Bacteroidia > Cytophagales > Hymenobacteraceae > Hymenobacter. The sequence goes on along the minus strand of NZ_JAUQSW010000003.1, from coordinate 58,327 downwards.
GGGGGCTAGCAGGCGGGTGCCCGGGGGCAGCAGCGGCAGCAGCGGCTCAAATTCGCGGCCGGAGCCGGCCCAGTAGTGCAGGGCGAGGTAGGTGGTCATGGCGGGTAAGGTAGCGGATAGGCCTAGTACTACGCGCCCGCCGGATGCTGGTTAACGGCTGGGCTAGCTGGGCAAGTCGCCTACTGCACTGAAACTCAAAAAATAGTTTGCGCCGCGGCCCGCCGTAGTTGTAAAATTCGGGCGTCGGCTGCTACATTTGGCTCGATTATGGCGGCTTCACTCGCTATTCACTCCCCTTTTTTTCTTAACGCTGCACACTATCGACCAAAAGCTCTACGTTCCCTCATAACCCGTAGTTCTTTATGGAACCCCTGCAGCCGAGCGACTCCGCGCTCATCGACCTCTACCTGGCCGGCCGCGAAGCCGCCTTTGCCCAGCTGCTCCAGCGCTATCAGGCGCGGGTGTACACGACCATTCAACTGGTAGTGCGCGACGAAGACCTGGCCGACGACCTCACCCAGGACACCTTTATCAAGGCCATCCACACCCTCAAGAGCGGGCGCTACCAGGACGAAGGCAAATTTGGCTCGTGGCTGTGCCGCATTGCCCACAATTTGGCCATCGACGCCTTTCGGCGCGCAAAAAGAGCGCCCCAAACCAGCCTCGATGACAACATGGGGCTAGCTAATTCGTTACACCTTTCAGAGGAGTCGGCCGACGATGTGCTGGGTCGCGAAGAAAGCCACGCGCACCTACGCCAACTCATTCAGGAACTACCCGCTGCCCAGAAAGAAGTATTGCTGATGCGCCACTACGGCGACATGAGCTTTCAGGAAATAGCCGATGCCACGGGCGTGAGCATCAATACCGCGCTGGGCCGCATGCGTTATGCTCTCATCAACCTGCGGAAAAAAATGGCCGCCTATTCGCTCCTTTATGATTCAAACCTTACCCCACCCGACGTTGCTTCGCTACGTGTACAACGAATTGCCAGCTGATGAGCAGCACGAGGTCGAGGATGCCTTGCTGCACGACCCCGAGCTAGCAGCTACCTGCGCCGACCTGCTGCTGGCCCAGCGCACCCTCGACCACCTGGCCCGCGCCCCGCGCCCCGCTACCACGGCGGCCATTTTGCAGTACTCGCGCACGTTTATGCGCTAGGCTGCCTCGTCGGCTTTACAAATAAAAGCCGTCATGCTGAGCTTGTCGAAGCATCTTGCTCGTATCGTTGGGTTAGCAACCCTAGCGGCACTGGCAAGATGCTTCGACAAGCTCAGCATGACGGCTTTTTCGCTTAAATTTGTTTGACAGCCTCTTGGAGCTGGTTTCTATTTTGCCATGACTCGCCCCGAACGGTTTCGCCGCTTTCTCGACTACTTCACGTCTAATTTTCCGGAGCCGAAAACCGAGCTGGCCTACCGCAACCCCTACGAGCTGATAGTGGCCGTGGTGCTGAGCGCCCAGTGTACCGACAAGCGCGTGAACCAAGTGATGCCCGCGCTGCTGGCGCAGTTTCCGACGGCCGCCGAGCTGGGTGCGGCCACGGCCGACGATATTTTCCCGTTTATCCGCAGCGTATCGTACCCCAACAACAAGGCCAAGCACCTGGCCGGGCTAGGCCGCCTGCTGACGGAGGAGTTTGGCGGCGAGGTGCCCAGCACCATTGAGGAGCTGCAGCGCCTGCCCGGCGTGGGCCGCAAAACGGCCAATGTGGTGGTATCAGTGATTTATAACCAACCCGCAATGGCCGTGGACACGCACGTGTTCCGGGTGTCGCACCGGCTGGGGCTGGTGCCCAAAACGGCCACCACGCCCCTGGCCGTGGAGAAGGGGCTGGTGAAATACATTCCGCAGGAAGTCATTCCGAAGGCCCACCACTGGCTGATTTTGCACGGGCGCTACATCTGCGTGGCGCGCTCGCCCAAGTGCAGCGCCTGCCCGCTCACCGATTTTTGCGCCTACTACCCCAAAGTGGTGGCCGAGGGGCTAGCGGCGGTGGGTAAATCTGCAAAAAGCCAGCGGTAGGCAGCCGCAAACTCGCGCTGCCAAAACCACTCGGCGTGCTGGCCATCGGCCAGCACCTGGCAGCTTAGGTTGGTGCCAGGTACCCCGGCGGCCCCTAAGGCATCGTGCACGGCCGTCATCAGCGGGGCCATGGAGGGGCCTTCTTGGGCGCCGCACACAAAGTACCAGCGGGTATCGGGCCGGGGCTTTTGCTGCTTGAGGTAGCCTAGCAGCGCTGGCCCGGCAAACCAGTAGGCCGGTGAAAACACGCCCACCCGCCCAAACACCGCCGGGTAGCGCAGCGCCGCGTAGGTGGCCAGCAGCCCGCCCATGCTGGAGCCCAGAATGCCGGTAGTCTCCCGCCCGGGCCGGGTGCGGTAGTGGTGGTCGATGTAAGGCTTGAGCGTATCGACTAGGAAATCAACGTATTGGCCGCCCTCGCCGCCGCGGCCGGTGCGCGGGTTACGCCAGGGCGAGTACTCAGCGAGGCGGTGCTGGCTGCTGTTGTCTACGGCCACCACGAGGCAGCCGCCCAGGTCCTGGCCGCGGGCGGCCAGGGCGTCCAGCGTCTCATCTACGCCCCACTCGCCGGCGAACGACGTGTATTGGTCAAACACATTCTGACCATCTTGCAGATAGAGTACCGGGTAGCGGCTAGCCCCTTCGGCGTAGCCGGGCGGCAGGTACACCCACACCCGGCGCGTGCGCCGCAGCTGCGGCATGGCAAACTCGGGGCTGAGGATGTGCACATTAGGCGAAGCCGAATGCTGGCGGGGCGGAATGATGCCGCCCTGGTCCTCCCAATTCAGCACCTGCTGCGCCACCACGCGCGGGCCCTGGCCGTAGAGGTAGCGGCGGTTGGGCACGGCGCGGTTTTCGGCATCGGTTTCGATGGTGGCCCAGCTGCCCCGGCAAAATTTATAGTCGAGCGTGCCCCGGCCGGGCGGCAGCGTGAGGAAGTAGCTGCCCGTGCCAGGGTCGAAAGAGAACGCGCAGGCCGGGTCGTCGGTGGTCCAGCCATTAACTGAGCCCGTGAGGTAAATAGTGGCCCCGGCCGGCGTATTGGCTGGCACGCTGGTGAGCTGCAACGTGACCGGCGCGCGGGCAGCTCTTCGCCCCAACCGGGTAAGCAGGCGGGAGAAGAGTCTTTTCATAAGCGTGGGGGCGGGCTAGCCGCAAAGGTCGGGGCGGCGCCCCGTTTGCTGGCCCGGCAATACAACTACATACTCAGCGTAGTAGCTTTGGTTTTCTGAGTTCTTTATGAAAATCGCAGCTTTTCTTGGCCTGCTGCTCGTTTGGCTAGCCCTTCCCCAGCGCACCCAGGCCCAGACCCTGGCGGCCGATAGCAGCCAGCTACGGCTGGCCATGCAGATGGCCACCCAACGCTACGCCGCTGCCACCGCCACCGAGTCGCGCCTGCTCAGCGGCACCGACTATATCAACCGCACGAAGCCCTACGTGCAGGGCAACCCGTTTTTTCCTTCTCCGGAGGTTAAAATGGGCAGCCTGCACTACGATGGCTTTTACTTTGAGGCGGTGCCCATGCGCTACGACTGCCAGCACGACCAAGTGGTGGTGCAGCCCCCAAGCCGGGCCATTGCCCTGCAGCTGGTACCCGAAAAAGTGGCCGCCTTCACGCTAGACGGGCACCATTTTGTGCGGCTCGTTACCGACTCGCTCACCAACCCACAGGTGCGCACCGGCTTCTACGACCTGCTGGCCGACGGCCCGGCCCGGCTGCTGGCCCGCCACACCAAGCGCAGCTACGAGCAGCCCACCCAGCAGGGCATGGAAGGCAGCTTCGTCGAAACCGTCCGGTTTTTTGTGCAGCAGCACGATACCTACCAGGAAGTAGCTAAGCTCAAAGACGTTACCGCGCTCTTCCCGGCGCACAAAGCCGACTTGCAGCGGTTTGCGCGCAGCCAGCATCTTTCCTTCAAGGAAGGCTACCGGGAGCGCGCCCTTACCACCCTGCTCACGCACTACAATAGCCTGGCTTACTGACAAGTAGCCTAGCAGCAGTTTTCTATGTCCCTGGCATTCACGCACGCCTATGCGCTTTTATTACCGGCTGTTTTTCTTACTATTACTGGTGGCCCACAGCTTGCGCGGCTACGGGCAGCAGGCCGAGCCGCTCGTCAGCGGGCGCTTCGAGCACCTGCGCTTCGAGCAGTTTGTGCGGCAAATAGAAGCTACTACGCCCTATCGCTTTTACTTTGACCCGGCCAAGGTTGATAGCCTGACGGTGACGCTGGCCGTGACAGAGCAGCCCCTAGCACAAGTGCTGAAGCAGGCGCTGGCCGGCAGCCAGCTGGTAGCCAGCGTCGATGCCGCAAACCACGTATTTGTGACGGCCGCGCCCGGCCTCGAAACGCGCCTGAGCAGCATCTTTTTTGACGTGCCGCCGGCCGATGTTCCCGACCCCGACGTCGACCTACTGGCTAGCCCCGGTAGCGCGGCGCGGCCCGGCAGCACCTCGGCCACCAAGGTTTACGAGGTGGGGGCGGGCCAGCCGGCCCCGGCTAGCGGCAAGGCCACGCTGGTGGGCCGCGTGCGCGATGCCAAATCGGGCGAGCCGCTCGTGGGCGTGTCGGTGTATGTAGAGTCGCCCACAGTGGGCGCCTCCACCGACCAGTTTGGGGCGTTTGCCCTCACGCTGCCGGTGGGGCGCTACACGCTGCACATTCGGGGCCTGGGCATTAAGAATGCCCGGCGGCAGCTGGTGCTGCGGGCCAGCGGCAAGCTGGACATTGACGCCGAGGAAGAGGTAGCGCGCTTGAAGGAAGTAGTGATAGAAGCCGAAAAAGACAAGAACGTAACCAGTACCCAGATGGGGGTGGAAAAGCTGGACATCAAAACGATACGCCAGGTGCCCACCGCGTTTGGCGAGGCCGATATTTTGCGGGTAGTACTCACGCTGCCGGGTGTGAAATCGGTGGGCGAAGGCAGCACCGGCATGAGCGTGCGCGGCGGCAACACCGACCAGAACCTGATTCTGTTCAACGACGCCACCATTTACAACCCGTCGCACTTGTTCGGCTTCTTCTCGGCCTTTAACCCCGACGTGCTGAAGTCGGTAGAGCTGTACAAGAGCGCCATTCCGGCGCGCTACGGCGGGCGGCTAGCCTCGGTGCTCGACATCGTGACGCGCGAAGGCAACCGGAAAAAGTTTGGGGGTGCGGGCGGCATTGGTCCGCTCACGAGCCGCTTATCCTTTGAAGGGCCACTGGTGAAGGACAAGGGCTCGTTTTTGGTGAGTGGCCGCACCTCGTATTCCGACTGGCTGCTGCACCTCGTGCCCGACGCCAGCCTCAAGAACAGCGCCGCCTCATTTTATGACCTGAGCGCCCAGCTCAGCTACGACCTCGACGAGAAGAACTCGCTTTATGCCAGCGCCTACCTCAGCCACGACCGCTTTCGGCTAGCTAGCGACACGGTCTTTACCTACCGCAACGTGGCTGGCAGCCTCAAGTGGAAGCACAGCCTCAGCAACCGGCTCTACGGGGTGCTCACCGGCACGTTCAGCCAGTACCAGTTTAGTAATTCGAGCGAGCGCAACCCCGTGAATGCCTCGCTTTTCGCCTACGCGCTCAACCAGGGCGGCTTGCAGGCCGATTTCAGCTATTTCCACGATGCGCGGCACACGGTCACGTTTGGCGGCAGCTCCATTTTGTATCATATCTCGCCGGGCGGGCTCACGCCGGTGGGCACGGCCTCGCTGGTGGCCCCCGATGTGCTGCCCCGCGAGCAAGCGCTGGAAAGCGCCCTCTACGTGGCCGACCGCTTCGACGTGACGCCCCGCTTTTCGGTGGAGGCCGGCCTGCGCTACTCGCTCTACAACGCGCTGGGGCCGCGCGCCATAAACGACTACTTGCCCGGCGTGTCGCGGGCCGAAAGCACGGTGAGCGGCGTTACCAGCTACAGCGCGGGCAAGGTTATCCAAACGTACCAGGGGCCCGAGTGGCGGCTGTCGGCCCGCTACTCGCTTTCCGAAAACGCCTCGGTGAAGGCCAGCCTGAACCGCATGCGCCAGTACATTCACCAGTTGTCGAACACGGCCGCCATGTCGCCCACCGATACCTGGAAGCTGAGCGACCCCTACATCCGCCCGCAGGTGGGCGACCAGGTTTCGCTCGGCTACTACCACAATTTCAAGCACAACGTGGTGGAAACTTCGGTGGAAGTGTACTACAAATCGACCCGCGACTTTGTGGATTACAAAAGCGGCGCGGTGCTCATTCTCAACCACCACCTCGAAACCGACGTGGTGAATGCCACCGGCCGGGCCTACGGCGTGGAGGCCACCATCCGCAAGTCGGCGGGCAAGGTAAATGGCTGGCTGAGCTACACCTATTCGCGCACCCTGGTGCAGGTGAACACCGCTACCGACCAAGTAAACGGCGGCAACTGGTACCCTAGCAACTACGACAAGCCCCACGATGTGACGTTGGTAGGCAACTACCGCTTCAGCCGCCGCTTCAGCACCTCGCTCAACTTCAACTACAGCACCGGCCGGCCCATCACGCTGCCCATTGCGAAGTACTACCTGAACAACACGCTGCGCATCTTTTACTCGGACCGCAATGCCTACCGCGTGCCCGATTACTTCCGCCTCGACCTGGCCCTCAATATCGAGGGCAGCCACAAGGTGCACCGGCCCTTCCACAGCTCCTGGACGGTGGGCGTGTACAACCTGACCGGCCGCAAGAATCCCTATTCGGTGTATTACAAGTCGGAGAACGGCAACATAAACGGCTATCAGCTAGCCATTTTTGGCGCTCCCATCCCGACGGTTACCTACAATTTCCGCTTCTAAGCCATGCGCGTCCTTCGTACCCTTTTGCGGGCCCGCCTCTGGGGCGTAGCCCTGCTGCTGCTCGGCGGCTGCGTGCAGCCCTACGAGCCCAAAGTGGCCGAATCGGCTAAAACGTACCTGGTGGTCGATGGCTTCATCAATACCCAGGGCAGCACCTCTATTAAGCTGTCGCGCACGCTGGGGCTAGCCGCCGGCACCACGCCCAACCCCGAAACCAAGGCCAGCGCCTACCTCGGCGACGACGCCGGCAACCGCTACGCCCTCACCGAAAGCCCGGCCGGCACCTACAACTCGGCCAGCCTCACGCTTGATGCGAGCCGCAAGTACCAGCTCCACCTCACCACGGCCACGGGCAAAACCTACCTCTCCGATTTTGTAGCCGCCAAGACTACGCCACCCATCGATTCTGTCACCTGGAAGTACGGCCCGGGCGGCGTGCAGCTCTACGTATCGGCCCACGACGATAAAAACCAGACCACCTATTACCGCTGGAGCTACGGCGAAACCTGGCTTTTCACGTCCGCTTTCTACTCCCACGTTTCGTTCGACAAAGCCAGCGGTACCTACGCAAAGCGCACCGACGACATTTATAACTGCTGGACCACCGTCAACTCTACGCTTATTAACCTGGGCAATACGGCCAAGCTTACCCGCGATGTGCTAGACAAGCAGCCGTTGCTGTTCATCGCCGACAACTCGCCCAAGCTGCGCTACCGCTACAGCATCTTGGTGCAGCAGCACGCCCAAAGCGCTGAGGAATACCACTATTGGGAGGCGCTGAAGAAGAACACCGAGAGTATCGGCTCGCTCTACGACCCCTTGCCCACGCAGCTCACCGGCAACGTGCACGCCACCGACGATGCCACCGAGCCCGTGCTAGGCTTCGTTGGGGCGCATTCCGTCACCGAAACGCGCATCTTCATTGACCGCAGTCAGATTCCGCTGCCCCCCGGCTGGGTATATGACACTGGCTACCAAAGCTGCGGCGTAATACCCATGGACTTTGACTTATTTGATGCCAAGGCCAATTTCAGCACGCCCAACTACATGCCCATTGACCCCATCTATAATCCCCTTGGCGTGGTAATGGGCTACACGGGCGCCTCGCCGGCCTGCGTCGATTGCCGCCTGCGGGGCACCAACGTCAAGCCCAGCTTCTGGAAATAGCCTTGCTTATCGGTCCACTCTTGAGCAGCTTTTTGCGCTTTTTATGGTGAATATTTATCCTGTCGCCTTCCGGTGCCTAACGACTTGCCTGCTGGGCGCCGGCCTGGGGCTAGGGGCGCTGCCCGCTGGCCACGCCCAGTCCTTGGACCCCGGCGCACTCCTGGCGCAGTACAACCAGACAGTTTTACACGAGAAGCTGTTCGTGCACCTCGACCGGCCGGCCTACCTGGCCGGCGAAACGATGTGGCTGAAGGTGTACGCCACCGATGCCACCCAGCACAAGCCGCTAGCCCTGAGCAAGGTGGCGTATGTGGAAGTGCTCAACCAGGCCCGGCAGCCCGTGCTGCAAGCCAAGCTGGCGCTGCAAAATGCCACTGGGCAGGGCTCGTTCGTGCTGCCGGCGGGGCTACCCTCGGGCAGCTACGTGGTGCGGGCCTACACCAGCTGGATGAAGAACTTCGACCCGGCCTATTACTTCCACGGCCAGGTTTCCATCATCAATACGGCGCGCGCCTCGGGTGCCCGCGCCAGCCAGGGCCCGGCCTACGAGGTGCAGTTTTTTCCGGAAGGCGGCCAGCTTGTGCGCGGGCTGCGCAGCAAAGTAGGCCTGCGCGTGGTAGATGCCGCCGGCCACGGCGTGGCGGCCACCGGCCAGGTGCTGGATGCGCAAGGCACCCCCGTGAGCACCTTCGAAACCCTGAAATTTGGGCTCGGTAGCTTTGTATTCACGCCGGGCACGGCGGGCGCGGGCTACTCGGCTACCGTGCGGCTGGCTAATAACCAAGTGCTCACCGCCAGGCTGCCCGCTGTGCAGGCAGCCGGCTACGTGCTAACCCTGGCCGAAGCCGGGCCCGGGCAGCTGCAACTAACCGCCCAAACGCAGGGCGAGGGGCTAGCCAGCGGTGAGGTCTTTTTGCTGGGCCACGCTGGGCAGCGCGTAGCGGTGGCCCAGCGTGGCCAGCTGGTGGCGGGGCTAGCCACTTTCACCATTGATAAGCGGCAGCTGGCCGGGGGCATCACGCACTTCACCTTGTTTGATGCCGCGCAAAAGCCGCGCTGCGAGCGCCTGTATTTCCGGCGGCCCGGGCCTGGGCTGGCGCTCACGGCTAGCCCCGGCCGCCCGGCCTACGCCACCCGCCAGCGGGTGGCGGTGCAGCTGGCGGCCCCCGCGGCGGCTAGCCTGTCGGTGGCCGTGTACCAGCTCGATTCGCTGAGCGCGAGCCAGCCGGCCGACATCCGCACCTTTCTGGCCCTTACCTCCGACCTGAAAGGCGCCATCGAAAACCCGAATTACTACCTGCGCGACTCCAGCGCCGCTGGCCAGCAGGCGGCCGACAACCTCATGTTGACCCAGGGATGGAGCCGGTTTCGCTGGGAGGAGGTGCTGGCCGGCCAGCCGCCGCGCCTGCCCTACGCCCCCGAGCTGAACGGCCACTTTGTGTATGGGCGCGTGACGGACGCCAGCGGCAAGCCGGCCGCGGGCGTTACGACCTACCTGGCTAGCCCGAGCCGGGCCGTTCGCTTATATAATTCTGTCAGCCGGCCCGATGGCACGGTGCAGTTCGAAACGAGTCCTTTTTACGGGCCTAGCAAGCTGGTGCTGCAAACCAACTCGCAGCAGGACAGCACCCACCGGCTCGAAATGCTGAGCCCGTTCTCTACCCGCTACGCCCCGGGCCCGGCAACCACCCTGGCCCTGCCGCTAGCCCTCACGGCCGACCTGACCCAGCGCCACGTGCAGCTGCAGGCGCAGCAAGCCTTTCAGGCGCGGTTCGAGCACCCATATACCCAGCCGGCGCACGATACGGTGGCCTTTTACGGCCGGCCCCAGGAGCAGTACCTGCTTGATGACTACACGCGGTTTCCGACCCTGGAAGACGTGCTGCGCGAGTACGTGCCCGGCGTGCAGGTGCGCCTGCGCCGCGACGGCTTTCACTTTATGGTAATTGACCGGCCTAACCAGACCATCTTCCACGACAACCCCCTGACGATGCTCGACGGCGTGCCCATCTTCAACCTCAACCAGCTTATGCGCCTCGACCCCCTTAAGGTGCGCAAGCTGGATGTGGTGACGGGGCGCTACTACCACGGCCCGCTGACCTACGACGGCGTGGTGAGCTTCACCACCTACCAGGGCGATTTGGGCGGCTACCAGCTGCCGACCCAGGCCCTGCTCGAAGAGTACGAGGGCCTGCAAGGCCAGCGCGAGTTTTACGCGCCGCGCTACGAAACGGTGCCGCAGCAGCAAAGCCGCCTGCCCGATTTTCGCAACCTGCTCTACTGGAACCCTGGCGTGCAGCTGCGGGCCGGCCAGCCCCGCACCCTCGACTTCTACACCTCCGACCAAGCCGGCCGCTACCTGGTGGTGGTGCAGGGCCTCGCGCCAACCGGCCTGGCGGGCAGCGCCAGCTTCTCGCTTGAGGTGAAGCCGGCCTTGTAGCCAGGCGGGCGCCGGCCTACCACCGGGCTGCCGGGGCCTTTTCGTGCCGGGCCAGCGAGTCGAGCAGTTCCAGCAGGGCTGCATTGATGCGCGCGCTGTTTTGCGGCCATGTTTTGGCCAGGGTACCGTTGCTGCGGTAGTCGTCGCTATTGTTGGTAGTGCCCGGCCCCATTAGTAGTTGCTGCGGACTGCTGGCCAGGGTGGCCGTGCCGGTAGTTTGCAGCAGGTACTGGCCAAGGGCTAGCTGCGTGGCGTCGCGGATATTAGAGTCGTTACTGGTCCCATTAAGCAAGCCCACCCCGGTGCGGGTGCCGAGGTCGCGCAACTCGTAGCGGTAGCGGCCCTCGCGAAAATCGAAACGAAACGTGAAGCTGACCAGCCGCGCCTCGCCCCTCCCCAGGCTATTGACATTAACAAGCACCCGCTTGTACCCGCGCCCAATGAGCACGCCCCGCGCCGCGTCATCGAGCTGCGTCACCTGGTGCGCATCCTGAAAAGTGAGGGCTACCCACTCGCGGGCCCGGCCGTGTAGCTCGGCGGCCGACATGCCCGGCACTGCTACCGTGCCGTGGTAGTTAGGCTCGTGCGTAAGGCTGTCGAAGGGCAGGCCCGGCAGCGGCGGCGGCAAAGTTTGCGCCCGGGTAGTGTGGTATAGTAAGCTGAGTGCGAGCAGGCATAAGAAGATTTTCATGCGCTAAATATGCACCAGCCGGGTTCCTTCTATTGGCGGCTAAGCGGCGGCTAGCACCTCCGCATCATTGTGGGCCGGCGAGTTTACGCGGGTGGTGATGGCATATTCCTTCATCAGCCCCGTGTTGTAAGGCACCAGCAGCTGTTGGTGCGCGGCGGGCGCCAGGTCGTCGGCCAGCCAGGTGTGCTCGGCCTCGGGGCCGGGCAAGATGACGGGCATCCGATTGTGTAACCTGGCCATCAGCTCATTAGGCTCGGTGGTAATGATGGTGAAGGTGGGATGCAGCTCGCCGGTAGCGCGGTCGAGCCACTCATCCCAGAGGCCGGCGAAGGCAAACGGCTCCTCGCTTTTCAGCAGAATGCGGTGCGGAATCTTGCCCCGCTCGGTGGCCTGCCACTCGTAAAACGAATCGGCCAGCACCAGGCAGCGCTTACGCGCCAGCAGCTGCCGGAAGCTGGGCTTCTCGCCCAGCGTTTCGGCGCGGGCGTTTATGGGCTTGGGCCCGCTGGCCGGGTCGCGGCTCCAGGAGGGCACCAGGCCCCAGCTCACCAGTTGAATCTGGCCGGGCGCGGCATTAGTGATGATGGGCAGCGCCTGCGAGGGCGCGGCATTGAAGTTGGGCGCCGGGCTAGCAGCCTCCTTGGCACCAAAGCGCCTGGCTAGCCCCGGCGCTGGGGTAATAACAGTATAACGACCACACATAAAATCACGGATTACGCGGATTTAAACGGATTGCACGGATTTTGTGGACGATTATGCCCACCTTCTCCTCTTCCGCGCTCGCGCACTTCATACGAAAAAGGCCGCCCATAAGGCGGCCTTTTTTAAGTACGCAGCACCCTTTTTAACGTCCACAAAATCCGTGCAATCCGCTAAAATCCGCGTAATCCGTGATTATTGCTTGTAGAGCTGCTCGTAGTATTCCTTGGCCATGCGGCCGCTTTCGAACTCGGGCTCCACGTCCTTCATGGCGGCTTTCACCACTTTGAGGAACTGCTTGGGCTGGTCGTAGTACATAGGCACCACGGTGTTTTCGAGCACGGTGAGCAGGTTGTCGGCCTCGTGGTCATCTTTCTGATTGTCAGGCAAGGCCACGTCGGCGTGCTTGATAATGAAGCAGTTCTCGCCGTCCTTGGCAAACTCCGGAATCCAGCCGTCGGCGATGCTCAGGCTCACGCTGGCGTTCATGGCGGCGGTCATGCCGCTGGTGCCGCTGGCCTCGCGCGGGTAGCGCGGCGTGTTCAGCCAGATGTCGGAGCCCTTCTTCATCTCGGCGCTCAGCGCCAGCTCGTAGCCCGTGAGTACGGCGCAGCGCTTGAGATTCTTGGTTTTGCGAATGATGTTGTTGAAGATGTCGATGGCGCCGTAGTCCTTGGGGTAGGGCTTACCGGCCCAAATTACCTGCACGGGGCGCGTGTCGTCGCTCACTAGCTTCACAAAGCGCTCAAAATCACGCAAAATGAGGTCAGCGCGCTTGTAGGCGGCAAAGCGGCGGGCCCACACAATGGTCAGCACCTCAGGGTCGAGGAGCGTGCCCGTCTGGTCGGCCACAATTTTGAAGAATTCCTTCTTCATCTCCTTCTTACGGGCTAGCAAGGCGTTATCATCCTTGGCCTTGAGAGCAGCAGCTAGCTCCTTATCGCGCCAGTAGGTGCCGTTCTGGGCGTTGGTGATGGAGATGATGGGGCAGATGCCCTCGTAATGGCCCCACATTTCGTTGGCTACTTCGCCGTGCACCTTGCTCACGCCGTTGGCCTTGCGGGCAAAGCGCAACGCGGTGAGCGTGTAGTTGAGCGCGTCGCCGTCGAGGCGGGCCACGCGGCGAATCTCATCGAGCGGCACCCCGGCAAAGAAGCTCATATCCTGCAGCAGCTTGATGGGGCGCTCCTCGTTGCCAGCCAGCTCGGGCGTGTGGGTGGTGAACACCAGGCGCTTCTGCACCTCGGCCAGGTCGTGGTTGTGCTTGGCGTAGAGGAAGAAGGCTAGCGGCAGGCCGTGGCCCTCGTTGAGGTGGTAGATGTCGGTCTGGCGACCGAGGATGTCGAGCAGCTGGCCACCGCCCGCGCCCAGCACAATGCTCTGGGCCACGCGGGTAGCCGCGTCCGGGTCGTAGAGGTGGTGCGAGATGGTGCGCGACAGGTAGTCGTTCTCCTCAATATCGGTGGTGAGGAAGAACATGGGCGCGGTGCCAAACGTCTCGGGCGCCAGGTAAAGCGCCTTCACGTGCACCTGCGCATCGTGGATGGTGACGGGGAACACGATGCCCGTGTCTTCCAAGAACGAATACTGCTTGTGCAAAAACTCAGCCTTCATGGTCTGGTCGGGGTTGCGCACCTGGTCGTAGTAGCCGTAGGTCCACAGCATGCCGATGCCGATGAGGTTTTGCTTCAGCTCGTAGGCCGAGCGCATGTGCGAGCCGGCGAGGAAGCCCAGGCCGCCCGAATAAATTTTCAAGCTCTGGTCGAGGGCAAACTCCATGGAGAAGTAGGCCGCGGCGGTCTTGTATTTCGCGGCCGGAGCCGGTGCTTTGAAGGTAAAAGCCATGAAAAAAAAGTCAGTAGGTAGTTGTGTCTAAGGGGTTTTGGCAAGGCAAAGGAAGCGCCCACACGCCAAAGCTAGCGGAGCGGAGCGGCATGTCGGCGTATTTTGTCGCGGGCTTCAGCGGGGCCGCTCCGCAATGGTTTGCGGGCCAAAACAGGGCTTTCTGTGCCTGGCTAGCCCGTTTTGGTTACTCGTAGCTTTTTCTAATTTTCCCCACCCTTCCAGCTCATTATCTGCCTTATGCGTTTTTTTCGCTCGTTCCTGCCCGCCGCGGCGGCCACGCTGCTGCTCGCCGCTAGCCCCGCGCTAGCCGCTCCCCCCGCTAAAACGGCCGCCCGCATCGACCCCACCTACTGGTTTGTGGGCATGAAAAACCCCAAGCTGCAGCTGCTGGTGAATGCGCCCGGCATTGCCGCCGACCAGGTGACCCTAGCCCCCTACCCCGGCGTAGCGCTCGACGGCTTCCAGAAGCTGGAAAGCAGCAACTACCTCATTGTCAACCTCACGGTGAGCCCGCAGGCCCAGCCCGGCAAGCTCCAGCTGAAGTTTGCCGGCGCCAAGCCCCTCACCTACAGCTACGAGCTGCGCCCGCGCAACACCGACCCGGCCCGCACGCAGGGCCTCACGCAGGCCGACTTCATCTACATGCTGATGCCGGACCGCTTCTCGAACGGCGACCCGAAAAATGACGTGGTGAAGGGCACCCGCGTGAGCCACATTGCCCGCGACTCGATGTATGCCCGCCACGGCGGTGACCTCAAGGGCATTCAGAACCACTTCGATTACCTCAAAAAGCTGGGTGCCACGGCCGTGTGGCCCACGCCGATTGTCGAAAACGACATGCCCAAGGCGAGCTACCACGGCTACGCCGTGACCGACTGCTACAAGATAGACCCGCGCTACGGCACCAACGCCGAGTACGTGCAGTTTGTGAAAGCCGCTCATGGCCAAGGCCTTAAAGTAGTGCAGGACATTGTGCTCAACCACTGGGGCAGCTACCACCACTTGTTCCTCGACAAGCCGGCGGCCGACTGGTTCCACGCCTTCCCCAAGTTTACGCGCTCGAACTACAACGCCTTCGTGCTAAACGACCCCTACGCCTCGCAGCGCGACCGGATGCTGGAAAACGACGGCTGGTTTGACACCACCATGCCCGACGTAAACCAAAGCAACCCGCTGGTTTCGACGTATCTGATTCAGAATTTCCTGTGGTGGGTGGAGAGCACCGGCCTGGATGGCTACCGCATTGATACCTACCCGTATTCGGAGCCTAAGTTCCTCATGGACTGGGGCAAGGCCATCGGCGAGGAATACCCCAAGCTAGCCCTGTTTGGCGAGGCCTGGGAGGGTACCGAGGCCGAGCAGGCGTTCTTTGCCCAGAACATTTTTCCGCCCGTCAACGGCTTTAAGTCGAACCTGCCGGGCGTGCTCGATTTCCAGATTTGCTTCGGCATCAGCGACGTGCTGAAGGGCGATGGCGGCGACCTCAACAAGCTCTACCGTGCCTTGCAGGGCGACTGGATGTATACCGACGCCACGCGCAACGTGCCCTTCCTCGATAACCACGACATGAGCCGCTTCTACTCGGTTATTGGGGAGGACTTTGCCAAGTACAAGATGGGCATTGCCTGGCTGCTGACGCTGCGCGGCACACCGCAGCTTTACTACGGCACCGAGGTGCTGATGAAGAATTTCTCGGACCCCGACGGCAAGGTGCGCGAGGACTTCCCCGGCGGCTGGGCCGGCGACAAAACCAACTATTTCACTGCTCGCCCGGGCCAGGCCGGCGAGGCTTTCGACTACGTGAGCAAGCTAGCCAACTACCGCAAGGCGCACCCCGTGCTTTCGTCGGGCAAGCTTATGCAGTTTATCCCGCAGGACGGCGTATACACCTATTTCCGGTATAATGAAAATGGTGAGTGCGTGATGGTTATTGCCAACAACACCAAGGAAACCAAGCAGGTCGACGGCACCCGCTTTGCCGAGCGCACCACCGGCTTCGCGTCGGGCGTGGAGGTGGTGAGCGGGGCTAGCATCGCCGACCTCAAGACCCTGACGGTGCCCGCGCACACGGCCTGGGTGGTAGAATTGCGGAAATAATTTTGGTTTCCCGCAGGGTTGCGGGGAGTTAGGCGCAGGGTTTCGCAGGGTTTTTATGCATGAAAATGATATTTCCAGGGCGGTAATGCTGGCCGCCTTCCGCGTGCATACTGCCCTGGGCCCGGGCCTGTTGGAATCGGTATACGAGGCAGCGCTGGCGCACGAGCTGCGCAAAGACGGGCTGTTGGTAGCCACGCAGGTGCCCCTGCCGGTGACGTATGATGGCGTGCGGCTGGAGCTGGGCTTCCGGCTAGACCTGCTGGTAGAGCACAAGATGGTAATCGAAATAAAATCGGTGGAGACTTTGCTCGACGTTCATCACAAGCAATTGCTCTCTTATCTCAAGCTCTCGGGCTTTAAACTGGGCCAGCTCATTAACTTCAACGTCCCTTCCCTGCGCGACCATATCATTCGTAAAGTCAACGGCCTTTAGCAAACCCTGCGAAACCCTGCGCTTAACCCCGCGAAACCCTGCGGGAAACCTCTCCCCATGAAAGCCCTCCTGCTGGCCCTAGCTCTTCCCTTCGTGACCCTAGCCCAAGACCCCAACACCACATCTGAAACTCCGCAGGATAACAAGCTCGTTATCTACCAGTTGCTGCCGCGCTTATTCGGCAACAAGGTGGCCCTGAACAAGCCCTACGGCACGGTGCTGGAAAACGGCTGCGGTAAGTTCAACGACATCAACGACCTGGCCCTGACCAAAATAAAGGAGATGGGCGTGTCGCACATGTGGTACACCGGCGTGCTCGAACACGCCACCATGACCAGCTACGTGGGCCTGCCCGCCGACGATGCCGACGTGGTAAAAGGCCGCGCCGGCTCGCCCTACGCCGTGAAGGACTACTACGACGTGGCCCCCGACCTGGCCGTGGACAAAAAAGCCCGCATGGCCGAGTTCGAGGCCCTCGTAAAGCGCACGCACGCCCACGGGCTGAAGGTGCTGATGGACTTCATTCCCAACCACGTAGCCCGCTCGTATCATTCTGATGCCAAGCCGGCCGGCGTGGTAGACCTGGGCGCGCAGGACGATAAAACCAAGGCTTTCGCGCCCAATAACAATTTCTACTACCTGCCCGGCGAGCACTTCGTGGTGCCCGCCGGCTACAACCCGCTCGGGCCGCTGAAGGGGCCTGGCGAGGATGGCAAGTACAACGAGTTTCCGGCCAAGGCCACCGGCAACGACGTGTTTTCGGCGACCCCTAGCGTAAACGACTGGTTTGAAACCATCAAGCTCAACTACGGCGTCGATTATAATCATTTGCGCCAGACGCACTTCGAACCTATTCCTGATACCTGGAAGAAGATGCGCGACATCCTCGTTTTCTGGACCAGGAAGGATGTGGACGGCTTCCGTTGCGACATGGCCGAAATGGTGCCCGTCGAATTCTGGGCCTGGGTCATTCCGGAACTGAAAAAAGTGAAGCCCAGCCTCATCTTCATTGGCGAAGCCTACAATCCGAAGGAGTACGCCACGTATTTCAACAAGGGCCACTTCGACTTTCTGTACGATAAAGTGGGCCTCTACGACGGCCTGCGCCGCCTCATGCGCCAGGAGGGCAACATGGACGACATCACCCACGTGTGGAAGGTGGAAAGCAACGGCTTCAGCTCGCGTATGCTGCGCTTTCTGGAAAACCACGACGAGCAGCGCATTGCCTCCAAGGAGTTTGCCGGCAACCCGCGCCGCGCCATTCCGGCCATGACGGTGAGCGCCACCCTGGGCAGCGGCCCCGTGATGCTGTACATGGGCCAGGAGGTGGGCGAGCCCGCGCTGGGCAGCGAAGGCTTTTCGGGCGAGGACGGCCGCACCACTATTTTCGACTACTGGGGCGTGCCCGAGCACCAGAAGTGGCTGAACCAGGGTAAGATGGACGGTGCCAAGCTCAGTGCCGAGCAGAAGCAGCTGCGCGACTTTTACAAGCGCCTGCTAACCCTGGCCGGCAGCAGCGAGGCTATCCGCAAGGGCCAGTTCTATGAGCTGCAGGATGCCAACAACCTCAGCAAGGAGTACGACCAGCGCCAGCTTTACAGCTTTTTGCGCTACACCAAGGGCCAGCAAGTACTTGTGGTCGTTAACTTTAGCGACACCAAAACCTACCACCCTAACCTGCTGCTGCCCGCCGAGGTAGTGCAGCGGCTAGGCCTGCCCGCTAACCGCACCCTCTCCTACCGCGACCTGCTAAATGGCGGCGAGGCCCGCTCCTCGCTCAACCTGACGCTGGAGCCTCTTAGTGCGCTGGTGCTCGAAATAAAGCCGCAATAGCCTAGGTCTAAACCACTGGCCTAGCGTAACTTTCCACTACTTCTCCCACCCTATTTTCGCTTCGTTGCTATGGCCGCTGGTGCTATCATCGACAATCCTTCCGCGCTGCGCGTCAAGCCCCGCCTAACTTTCTGGCAAATCTGGAACATGAGCTTCGGCTTCTTGGGTATCCAGTTTGGCTTTGCCCTCCAGAACGGCAACATGAGCCGCATTTTTGAAACCATGGGGGCCAAGGAAGACGAGCTAGCCTTTTTGTGGCTAGCCGCGCCGGCTACTGGCTTGCTGGTGCAGCCCATCATCGGCTACCTCTCCGACCGTACCTGGAGCCCGCGTTGGGGGCGGCGGCGGCCGTTTTTTCTGGTAGGCGCCATCTGCGCTTCGCTAGCCCTGCTGGTAATGCCCCACGTGTCGGCCCTCTGGATGGCGGCCGGTATGCTCTGGATTATGGATTCGAGCATCAACATCTCGATGGAGCCGTTTCGGGCCTTGGTGGGCGATATGCTGCCTAGCAACCAGCGCACCACAGGGTTCGGCGCCCAAACGTTTTTCATTGGCATTGGGGCAGTGGTGGGGTCGCTGCTACCCTATATTTTTACCAAGTGGCTGCATTTCAATAACGTAGCTCCGGCCGGTCAAATTTCTCCTTCGCTGAAATATGCCTTTTACACCGGCGGTATTATCTACTTTCTGGCCGTGTTCTGGACGGTTATTCGCACCCGCGAGTATCCGCCCGAAAACCTAGCCGAGTTTGAGGCCGAGAAAGCGCGCACGGCGGGTTTTTGGCACGGCGTGCAAGAGTCATTCGCGGGTATTTCCCACATGCCGCGCACCATGCGGCAGCTGGCCGTGGTGCAGTTTTTCAGCTGGCTAGCCCTGTTTTCGCTCTGGATTTATGCTACTCCGGCCATCACGAGCCACGTTTACCACACCAGCGACACGACCTCTAAAATCTACAATGAGGGCGCCGACTGGGTAAACGTCTGCTTCTCGGTCTACAATGGCGTGTCGGCGCTGGCTGCCTTGGCGCTGCCGATTATTGCGCGCGCCACAAGCCGCCGCGTTACGCATTTGCTGTGCCTCACGGCGGGCGGGCTAGGGCTGATTTCCATCTACTTCATCCAAAACCCGCAGCTGCTGCTGGTGTCGATGATAGGTGTGGGTGTGGCCTGGGCCAGCATCCTGAGCATTCCCTACGCCATGCTGGCCGGGGCGCTGCCAGCCAATAAAATGGGCTATTACATGGGCGTGTTCAACTTCTTTATCGTGCTGCCGCAAATGGTGGCCGGCGTCACGCTGGGCTTCCTCACCAAGCACGTGTTTGGGGGCGAGCCGGTGCTCACGCTCGTATTCGGCGGTTGCTCCATGATACTCTCGGGCCTGCTTACGCTGCGCGTGCACGACGCCGATGATATTCGCCTGCCCAACAACATGACCCCGGCCGAAAACCTGGCCTACGACGTGCTGGCCAGCTCCAACCCACAGGTCTAGTTCCTCGCGTTCAGCTATAAAAAAAGCGTTTGCCCAGCTAGGCAAACGCTTTTTTTATAGCTCTCCTCAGCTACTCGTCGTGGCCGGGCAGGGCCCTGGCCGGCGCGGCGCTGGCAGCCTTGCTTTCCTGCGCCGCCGCAAGCTGCGCGGCCGCCGAGGGCTGTTGGTCCAACCCGGTCAAATCGGGCTGGCCGGCATCGACCCAGGCCGTATACCAAAATGCGCCGATGAGCCGCGCCGCGTAGCGCAGCTGACGCTCGACCTGGCCCCCTAGCCGCCGGTGATACGCCAGGCTGAACTCGCGCGAGTAGGTGCGAATGGTTTGATTACCACGCTGCTCGTAGCTGAATTTTCGGTCCTCGGCCAGCTCGCCCGACACGGCTTTTTCCATCGTGAAAACCGAATCGACGGCCGCGTGGGCGCGGGCCACGGCGGCCCAGGCCGCCTCGGTGGGCTGCTCCAGGTACGGCGCCTGGCCGGTGAGCAGGTCGTAGTCGGCGGCTTGCAGCTCGGGCAGGCGCGACTCCCACAGCGCGTGGATGCCGCGCTGGCCCGT
Organism: Hymenobacter cheonanensis; assembly: GCF_030581075.1. Classification (GTDB taxonomy): domain Bacteria; phylum Bacteroidota; class Bacteroidia; order Cytophagales; family Hymenobacteraceae; genus Hymenobacter. The sequence goes on along the minus strand of NZ_JAUQSW010000003.1, from coordinate 38,258 downwards.
GAGCTGGCCGTTGTAGTTGCGGGTGGTGTGCAAGGGCACGCAGGCATCGGCCACGTAGTGCCCCAGGTCGGCGGCCAGGTACAGGATGCGGTCGGTATCGCCGGCTTGGAAGGCGGCCGTGAGCTGGCCCTTCATTTTGGCTACCTGCCAGGGCACAATGCCGTGGCGCAGCAGCGAGTCTTCGCCGCCTACCAGCGCCACGGCGTCGGCGTAGGCGCGGGGCAAGCCGTGGCGCGTGAGGGCGCTGTCGCCGTACACATCCACGTCCATAAAGTGGCGCGGCGCCTCGGTGGGCACCACCGTGCGCCGCGAATCGGGCCTGGTCGCGTTGTTAGTCAGGTACTCGATATTGGCCTTGAAAAACGGCAGCATCTCGGGCGGCAGCGTGTACACAGCCAGCCGGTTCAGCAATCGATGGCCGAAAAAGCCCCAGGCGTGCGCCGGGCCGGCGGGCAGGGCTAGCCACCCCAGCACCAACACTAGCCTCCCTACCCTAGCTGCATGAGCGCGTAGCCATTCTTTCATAAAAGAATACTTTTGAAAACGAAGGAGCAAGTAACAAAAAAGCCGGCATATCTGGCGATATACCGGCTCTTTGGCTTATCAGCTAAAGCAGGGCCTAGCGCTTGCCCGCGCCCGCAAACTTCATGCGGTAGTCGTGCTTCACGTCGCCCTTGCTGATGCGGGCCAGCCGGCCTTTCAGCAGCTGCTTTTTAAAAGCCGAGAGCTTGTCGGTGAACAGGATGCCTTCGAGGTGGTCGTACTCGTGCTGGATGATGCGGGCGGCCATGCCGCTGAAACCTTCCTCGTGCACCTGGCGGTTTTCGTCTTCGTAGCGCAGTACAATGTTGGGGCAGCGCTGCACCAGCTCGCGCACGCCCGGAATGCTGAGGCAGCCCTCCTCAAAGCCCCAGGGCTCGCCGGTTTCGCTCAACATCTGGGGGTTGAGGAAGGCGCGCTTGATGGGCGCTTCCTGGATTTCATCGGCGGCGGCTACCTCTACCGGCTCGTCATCCTCGTCCTCATCATCGGGGGCTAGCATGGGGCCCGAGTCCATCACGAAGAGGCGCACGGCCCGCCCGATTTGCGGGGCGGCCAGGCCCACGCCGTGGGCCGAGTACATGGTTTCGAACATATCCTGCACCAGCTTTTGCAGGTCGGCGGCGGGCAGGTCGGCGGGCAGGTCTTTGGCGAGCGTTTTAAGCACGGGGTCGCCGATGGCAACAATCGGGAGAATCATTAGCGTAAAGGGGATTCTAAAAAAGACTGGAGAATAAGCGCCGCGCTCACCTTGTCCACGGTAGCCTTATCCTGGCGGGCTTTGCGGCCCAGGCCGCCGGCCAGCATGGCCTGCTTGGCCAGGCGCGAGGTAAAGCGCTCGTCGATTTCGTGGATGCCCAGCTCGGGCAGCTCGCGGCGCAGGCGGCGCAGCAGCCCCACCACGGCGCTGGTCGAGTCGGTGGGCTCGTTGAGCAGCGTGCGCGGCATACCCACCACCACGGCCGCCAGCGGCTCGCGCCGGTGGTAGTCGAGCACGAATTTCACCAAATCCTGGCTGTGAATGGTGTCGAGGGGCGAGGCAATGAGCTGGAGCGGGTCGGTAATGGCCAGCCCCACGCGCTTATTGCCGTAGTCGATGGCCAGGATGCGGCCGGTAGTGGGGGTAGGCATAAGTAGGCGTGCTAAACCACAAAGATACGGCCGCCAGCCAGGGCCCGCCAGCTAGCCCCCTAGCCAGCCTGGGCGAAAGCCGGGCACTGCAACAGTGAGCTAGCAGCCTTATTTTTTGGCTTTTACCTAGAAAATGTTTGGGCTTAACCAGAAAGCAGCCTACTTGGCGAATTTCGGCAATCAGGTGTGTGCCTACCGCCCTAAATTTGACTGAGCAATCGTTTTTCCGGCTGTTTGATTTAACGCTATACGCCCTGCGGCCTCACTTATGCCCGCCCCTCTTCCATCGCCCAGCGATGCCCCTGCCGCTGCCCGCGCGCCGGCCCGCCGGGGCTGGGGCTACCGCCTGGCGCTGCTGCCAGCGCTCACGCTGGGTATTGGTATCATACTGGGCACCAACCCATTTAGGCCGCGCACCGAGAACCCCGATGCCACGGCGAGGGGCTACCTACGCTATAAGGAAATTCTGAGCTACATCGACCGCGACTACGTGGATTCGGTCGATGCCGATGGGCTCACCAACTACGCCGTGGCGCAGCTGCTGGGCAAGCTCGACCCGCACTCGGTTTACATCCCGGCCAAGGACCGCGAGCAGGTCGATGCCTTCCTGCAAAGCAGCTTTGATGGGGTGGGGCTCGATTTTAACTTTTTCCGGGATACGGCCACCGTGGTGGCTACCCTGCCGGGCGGCCCGGCTGAGGCCGCGGGCCTGCTGCCCGGCGACCAGCTGCTGCGCGTGGGCACGCAGCCGGTGGCGGGTACCGGCCTCAGCATTACCCAGCTTACGCAGCTGCTGCGCGGCCCCCGGGGCAGCAGCCTGAGCCTGACCGTGGCCCGCCCGCAGCAGCCCCAGCCGCTGGCCGTGCGCCTCAACCGGGGCCGCCTGCCCAATACCTCGGTAGAGCCGGGCGTGCTGCTGGAAGATGGCCAGACGGGCTACATCAAGGTCAACCGCTTCGCAGCCAATACTTATGAAGAATTTAAAGCGCAGCTAGCCGACTTGCAGCGCCAGGGCCTCAAGCGCCTGGTGCTGGACCTGCGCGGCAACCCTGGCGGCTACCTCGACCGCGCCACCCGGCTGGCCGACGAGTTTATTGCAGGCTCGCGCAAAATCGTGTACACCGCCGGCAAAGATGAGCAGTACGCCACCCAAACCTACGCCCACGTGGCCGGCGACTGGGAGCAGAACCCGCTGGTGGTGCTGGTAGATGAGAACAGTGCCTCGGCCGCCGAGGTGCTGGCCGGCGCCCTGCAAGACCACGACCGCGCCCTGCTGGTGGGCCGCCGCACCTTTGGCAAGGGGCTAGTGCAGCAGCCCATTGCCTTGCAGGAAGGTGGCGAGCTGCGCCTCACGGTGGCGCGCTACTACACGCCCGTGGGCCGCTGCATTCAAAAGCCTTACGGGCCCGACCGCGCCACTTATCAGCGCGAGGTGGCCGAGCGCCAGCAGCACGGCGAGCTGGCCTCGGCCGATAGCGTGCACTTTGCGGCCGGGCAGCAGTTTCGCACCGACCACGGCCGGGTGGTGTACGGCGGCGGCGGCATCATGCCCGACGTGTTTGTAGCCCGCGATACGCTGCTGCACTCGGCCTACTACCTGCGCCTGCAAAACCTGGGCGTGGTGCGCGCCTACGCGCTAGCCTTCTACCAGCAGCACAAGGCCGAGCTGGCGGGCCTGCGCTTTGCCCAGTACCAGGCCGTGTTTCGCGTGACTGACACCGAGCTGGACGGCCTTACGCGCCTGGCGGCCCAGGCCGGCGTGCGCCCCAACCCCGGGGCACTGCGGCGCAGCGCACCCGCCCTGCGCAATTGCCTCAAGGCCTACATTGCCCGCAGCGCCTACGGCCCCGAAGCCAGCCGCGCCGTGCTGCGCGACAATGACCTGGAGCTGCAGCAAGCCCTGCATGTGGTGCAGGACAGCACCGCGCAGCTAGCCCTGCTGGGCGGGAAATAAGCAACTAAAGAACCATTAGGCTGAGCTTGCCGAAGCATCTCTACCAAACGACAACCTAGCGGCGCGGTACAGCTGCTTCGGCAAGCTCAGCCTGACGCCTGCATTCTAGTTACTACTCACATCAATAGCTACTTGGCTACTGCTACGCGGTTGTAGTAATCAAGCATTTTGGCCACCTCCGCCGGCTGGTCGTAGCGCAGGTGGCGCGTGCTGGCGAAGGTGCGCACCTCGGCGCTGCGGCTGCCGCAGAGGCGCAGCACGGCCGCTTCGGTGAGGTCTAGCGGGCGCAGCGGCTCGGTGCTGGCGGTGCCGGAGCCCGCCACCAGCACCTGGCTCAGGCCCGCTGGCTCAGTGGCCACGGGCAGCCACGCCAGCAGCAGCGGGCCCGAGTCGATGGAAGTAAGCACCTCCACGGCCTCGCGGCGGGCGCCCTGCTTGCCTTCCTGCACCAGGCGGGCGCGGTAGCGGCGCACGCCGGGCGTGGCAGCGGCGCCCGGGCCAGCCGCCAGGGGCACATCGTCCTCGGTACCCAGGTCGAAGCCGCGCACGGCGGCCAGCGGCCAATAGCGGGTGCTGTCAACCTGCATCGAATCCTGCACCTGCAGCACGCGCTGGCCCACGTGGTAGCGCAGGCCCAGCACCAGAATGCGGCGGCCATCGAGGGGGCGCAGGTAGCCGGTTTGGTAGGTGCCTTTATCCAGAAACTCGTTTTCGTGCTGGCTCATGGCCGCCCGCGTGCGCAGGGCGGCGGCGGGCGTATTAGCCTCGCGGTAGAGTGCCCGGCCAGGGTCGGCGCCGGGGTGGCCGGCCTGGGCCCGGGCCGTGGCCGAAACCGCCACGGCCAGCAGCAGGGGTACTAGTATTTTCACGTAAATGCAGAAAGAAGGTGGCAAACGGGGGCCAAATATAACCAACCCCGCGGCCTGCCAACCCCCTGGCCCCTAGCGGTTGCGGCCGTACTGCTCGTGGCTGCTCACCCAGTCGCTGCTGCTGATGGCGGCGCCCAGGCTCAGTTCGCCGGCCAGCACCACGCCGGCCACTATTTCGGCAAATTTGTGCACCGTGCCTTGGCCCACGCAGCCCAGCATACGCAGGCACTCGTTTTGGGTAGCTAGCCCGGTGCCACCGCCGTAGGTGGCCACGATGAGCGACGGAATGGTGATGTTGATGTACAAATCGCCCTCCTTCGTCACCTCCGAGTACAGAACGCCGGCGCTCGACTCGCTCACGTTGGCCACGTCCTGGCCGGTGGCAATGAAGAGCGCCGTGATGCCGTTGGCCGAGTGCGCACCGTTGTTGTTAGCGCCGCTCAGAAAGGCGCCCACGTTGCTAATCTGGCCATGGTAGGCCAGCTGCTCGGGCGTCACGCGCATGCGCTGCTGCAGCACGTCGCGCTTTATCACGGCCTCGGCCACCACGCGCTTGCCGCGGGTGCGCATCACGTTTATCTGGCTGGCCTTCTTATCGGTAGCGAAGTTCGATTCGAGGTAAAAGTGCCGGATGGGCGCGCCCTGGTAGTGCTCCAGTATCCAGGAGCAGGCCGCGAAGGTGGCCCGGCCCACCATGTTCTGGCCGGCCGCGTCGCCGGTCGAGAAGTTGAAGCGCAGAAAGGCAAACTTGTTACTCAGGTAAGTATCAATGTATTGCAGCTTAGCCACCCGCGAGGTGCTCTCGGCCTGGGGCCGAATCTGCTCCAGGCTTTCGGTTACCCAGCGGCCAAAGTCACGGGCCCCGCGCGCGTCGTCAAACACGAACACCGGCGCCCGCTGCATGGCATCGCCGATAACGGTGCACTTCACGCCGCCGCACAGGTTCAGCACCTGCATGCCGCGGTTGTAGCTGGCCACCAGCGTACCCTCGGTGGTAGCCATCGGGATGAGAAACTCGCCCTGCGCGTGCTCGCCGTTCACGTGCAGCGGGCCGGCTAGCCCCACCGGCACCTGCGCCACGCCCACAAAGTGCTCGCAGTTGCCCTTCAGCGCGTGTGGGTCGAAGGAATAGTTTTTTAAGTGCTTGTATTCCTGCTGGGTAAACTGCTCGGCAAACTGCTGCCGGGCCCGGATGGCGGCCTCGGCGTAGTCGTCTTCCTCCGAGCGCGGAATGCGCACCCGGCCGTCCTGGCTCACAATGGCGTCTTCCACCTCCACGCTCAGCTCGCCAAAGGCATCGGTGCTGAACTGCGCCTGCAACTGGTGCATACCCTCGGCCAGGGCGGGCGTGTCGAGCAAAAACGTAATGGTGCGCCCCACGGGCAGCTCAATGGCCTGGCCCTCGGCATCGAGGCTGGTGCCGGCGCGCAGCTCGCCGCCACCCAGGTCGAGCTGCACGTGCGTGGCGGGCACTACTACGGCTCCTAGCTTCACCTGCCGCAGGCCGGTGAGGCGCACGGTATCGAGGCGGTTCTTAATACTGAAGGCCACGCCCTTGCCATCGGGCAGGTTATGGAGGCTGCCTCGGTTGTAGAGCAGCTTGAGCAGCATGGGGCTAGGGGTGAATACCATCGGGCGGTGGGTGGAGGAGGTTAGAAGTGCCCAGCAAGGGCTAGGCGGGTAGTAACGTAAGTTGGGTCAGCGCGGCTGCCGCAGCTAGTTTCCGAGGCTGGCCACGCTTTATCAACTAGGACTATCAGCGCCGAAAAACTACTATAAATATGCTCGACAAGGGTCGAAACCTGCGCTGTATGCCAAACTTAGGGGTGGCTAAGGCGGTTAATGGCCGCGCAGCAAGGTCATGAATGGGTAACATTCATCTTTTCGCACCCCTCGCAAGCGTATCTTTGCCCTTTCATTTGAACCCCAGGGCGGCCGGAAATTACTTCCGCCAGCTTTTCCCTCTATGGCATCTTTATCCGATTATCCGCGCTTCTCTCTCGGCCAGGAACTGACGGCCGAGCAGCGCGCTTTTTTTGCCAAATATGGTTTTTTGCACTTCCGGCCCTTTGCCTCGCCCGAGCAGGTGCAGGCGTACTTGAAAGCGACTCAGGATGTGCAGGCCGACTGGCTGGCCCACCAGGTAGATAAAGTGAACGGCGTGCCCATCAAATACGGCAAGGATGTGGATGGCTCGCCCATCGTGCAGCGCTTTGCGTTTGCTTCGCAGCATAGCTCCGTGCTGCACGAGCTGCTGCAGGACAAGCGCTTCGAGGCCCTGTTTCCACTGCTTGAAACGCCGGGCGGCCGCGTGGGCGAAAACGAGCGCGATGGCCTCGTAGTCAACCACTACGTGAACGTGGAAGGCTCCGAGTTCAGCCAGATGGGCTGGCACACCGACTCGCTGCGCGACGTGTTTTACGGCAAGCGCATCCGGCCCATGCTCAACGTGGGCCTGCACCTCGATGGTACCAAGGCCACCAATGGCGGCCTGCGCGTGATACCCGGCACCCACCGCCAGGGCCTTGGTAAGATGCTGTTTCGCAAGAAGTACTACAAAGACGTGTACTACGACCCCAACGAGATAGCTATCGAAACCGAGCCCGGCGACCTCACCGTGCACGATGGCCGCATGTGGCACCGCGTGGCCCAGTCGCCACTCATCGGGCCCGAATCGCGCCGCCGCGTCATGTACGTGCCCATTATCGGGGGCAAGTACCAGCCCAAGAGCGAGGAAAGCCCCACGCCATTTTACCTGCGCTTCCTGCATTTGGTCAAATAAGTACGCGCTTCTACTACTATTTGCTTAGGGGAGCCGGGCTGTTCACTTCGGTTGAATAGTCCGGCTCTTTTTCTTTCTTCACAACCCGTTTATGCTTTTCGGGTGGCTGCTGCCGGCCCTTTTCTTATGCCTATTGCCCTTATTACCGGCGCCTCGCGCGGCATTGGCCGCGCGCTGGCCCTAGGCCTGGCCCAGCGGGGCTACGACCTCTTGTTGGTAGCCCGCTCGGCCGACCAGCTGGCGGCCGTGGCCCAGGAAGCCCAAACCTGCCACCAGCGCCCGGCCCAGGTATTGGCCCTCGACCTCACCCAGCCCGAGGCCGCCGCCACGGTAGCCACCTGGGCCGCCCACCACGCCCCCGAGGGCCTGGCCGTGCTCGTCAACAATGCGGGCTACGGCCTGTGGGGCCGCTTCGAGCAGCTCAACCTCGAAGAGCAGCTTAATATGCTGCAACTCAACCTCAACCTGCCCGTGCAGCTCACTTATGCTTTGCTGCCGCTGCTGCGGCGCGCCGCGCGCGGCTACGTGCTCAACGTGGCCAGCACCGCTGCCTACCAGGCCGTGCCTTCGCTCACGCTGTATGCCGCCAGCAAGGCGTTTTTGCTCAGCTTCAGCCGGGGCCTGCGGTATGAGCTAAAGGGCAGCACGGTATCCGTTACCTGCCTCAGCCCGGGCGCTACCACTACCGATTTTGGCAACCGCGCCGGCATGGGCACCGAGCTGCAAGCTGTGGCCAATAAGGTGTCCATGACGGCCGGCCAGGTAGCCGAGGCGGGCCTGAAAGCGCTGTTTGCGGGCAAAGCCGAATTCATTCCTGGCGTGCTCAACAAAGTATCGGCAGGCCTCACCAGCGTAGTGCCCAAGCCGATTGTGGAGAAAATAGCTGCCGGCATCTACGAGAAGTATCTGTAGCCTACGCCAGGCAGGTGTGTTGATGGCGCGCTGCTTTACAAAAAACGCGTTTTAAGCTGCCAGGCCACCGCTTTGCGACTAAGGGCCTTATTGGGTATCTGGCTGGATTTCGTACTACTTGCCAACTACTGGGCAAGTATTTCGTATCAAATTCTCCACAAACGTTTCCAGCGCATTTACCTCAAAAAGAGCCGAAAGATTGCCGAATTCCAGCAACCTGAAAAAAATTCCTGAAAAGCCTGAATTTTACACGAATATTTTTTCTTCTGATAATCAGTATCTTATAATCTACTTTACTTGGTGAGTGCACACTCACCACTTTTTAGTGAGCTAACACTTACCATGTTTTAATTTTTTGTCGTAATATTGTTCCACCAACAGCTAGCGACTCCCACCCCGGTAGCTGTCCACTCTTAAGTTACCCGGCCGTCGTCCCACCCCAGCCGGAGAAATACATACTCTCTTCGACCAGTCGTCGTCCCACCCCGCCTGGTTCCGCCCCACACTCTGTTTGCCCAGCCGTCGTCCCACCCCAGCTGGTTGAGAATATCTGCCCCGCCCCGGCCTGGCAGAATCTGAAAGTTTTTCAACCGGCCGATTTGGTATCCCCAAATTGGCCGGTTTCTTTTTGGTAGCTAGGCAGCTAACGGCGGCCCGCCACAATAAAGCCCTTCCCCGAGGCCGCATTGCCGGGATTATGCCCGAACTTTGTACCTCATCTGTGGTTGTTCGCTGCTGGCTTCTGCCCTACCCACCCCGCTTCTTTTATGATTACCCGCCGCCAACACATTGCCAATGTGGCGCTGCAACTGTTTGGGGACAAAGGGTTTGAGAACACCTCTACCCAACAGATTGCCAAGGCCGCCGGTGTTTCGGAGGCCCTTATTTTCAAGCACTTCGGCTCGAAAGACCAGCTGCTCGACTTTATTATCAAGAGCGGCTATCAGCGCATTATCGAGCACAACCGGGGCGGCCTGACCGAGACGGACCCGCTTATTTTCATCCACAGCGTCATCGACCTGCCGTATAAGCTGGTGCTGGAAGAGCCGCACTTCTGGAAGCTGCAATACCGGCTGGCCGACCACGAGATGGCGCAGCAGCAGCACGAGCGCTTTATGCGCCCGGTGCCGGCGCGCCTGCAAGTGGCCTTCGAGCAGCTAGGCTACCCCGAGCCCGATAAAGAGACGCGCCTACTGCTGCTGCTCATTGAGGCGCTCTGGAAAATTGAGGCCAATAAGACCGACGAGCACGTGCGCGAAATGCTCGATTTTATCAAGCGTAAGTACGAGGTGCAGCGCTAGGCCCACCGCCCGCAGCACCGGGTAAGCAAGGCTTGGTAGTAGTTTGCGGGCGGCGGCAGGCGTTGGGCTGGCCGCCAGAAAAACGAACTGCTACCGCAATGGCGCATCTGCTGCTGATAAAGTGCCCCGATGAGCGCGGGCTGGTGTTTAAGATTACGGGCGTGCTTTTTGGGCTGGGCCTCAACATTGTGCGCAACGGGGAGTTTGTGGAGCGCGACGGCGACGTGTTTTTCATGCGCACCGAGTTTGCCGGCGAGTTTGACGCCGACGCGCTGCTAGCCCAGCTGCGAACGGTGCTGCCTGCGGCGGCCGAGGTGCGCCTTACCGACAACCGCCGCAAAAACCTGGTGCTGCTGGCCACCAAGGAGCACCACTGCCTGAGCGAGCTGCTGGTGCGCCACGCCTTTGGCGAGCTGAATGCCAATATCCTGGCCGTTATCAGCAACCACGAGGTGCTGGGCGAGCTTACGCGCAAGTTCGACCTGCCCTTTCACTACCTGCCGCACGAGGGCCGCAGCCGCGCCCAGCACGAGGCCGAGATACTGGCGCAGCTAGCCGCCTACGCGCCCGACTTTGTGGTGCTGGCCAAGTACATGCGCATCTTATCGCCCGAGTTTGTGGCGCCCTATGCCAACCGGCTCATCAATATTCACCACTCGTTTTTGCCGGCGTTTGTGGGGGCTAGCCCCTACGCTCAGGCCTATGCCCGGGGCGTAAAAATTATTGGGGCCACGGCGCACTTCGTGAACGAGCAGCTCGACCAGGGGCCGATTATCGCGCAGAGCGTCATCCCGATTGACCACACCCAGAGTGCCCGCGAGATGGCGCAGGCCGGCCGCGACGGCGAAAAAATAGTGCTGGCCCGCGCCCTCAAGCTGGTGCTCGATGAACAGGTATTCGTGCACGGCAACAAGACGATTATTTTCGACTAACGGCCCGGCTTTGATGGGTTGCTGACGGCCGAAAGGTGACTTTTTAGTGAAATTCTGCGTATTCTTAGGGTTCACCATCCGGTTTGGCCTATGCCCCGCACCCTAATCGTCTCCAACCGCCTCCCCACCAAAGTCCTGCGCCAGGAGGAGGGCCTCACGTTTCAGCCCAGCGAAGGCGGGTTAGCTACCGGCCTCGGCTCCATCTACCGCCAGGGCGATAACCTGTGGATAGGCTGGCCGGGGCTTTTTGTGCAGGATGAAGCCGAGGAAGACTATATCCGCGAAGAGCTGCGGGCGGATAACATGGCCCCGGTATTTCTGACGGAAGCCGAAATTCGTGACTTCTACGAAGGGTTCAGCAACTCTACGCTATGGCCTACCTTCCACTATTTCAGCGAGTTTGCGGTGTACGAGCAAGCCCACTGGGAGGCGTATGTGACGGTAAACGAGAAATTTTGCGAAGCCGTGCTAGCCCACGCCGGGCCCGAGGACACCATCTGGGTGCACGACTACCAGCTGCTGCTGCTGCCCGAAATGCTGCGCAAGGCGCGGCCCGAAGCCAGCATTGGCTTCTTCCTGCACATCCCGTTTCCCTCGCAGGAGCTGATACGGGTGCTGCCCTGGCGCACCGAGTTGCTGCGCGGCATGCTGGGCGCCGACCTCATTGGCTTTCACACCTTCGGCTACATGCGGCACTTCCTCAGCGCCGTAACGCACCTGCTGGGCTACCCGGCTCAGAACGGGCAGATTGAGACGCCTAGCCGCTCGGTGCGCGTCGATGCCTTCCCGATGGGCATCGACTACGAGCGCTATGCCGAGGCTGCCGCCTCGGAGGCGGCACAACAGCACGCCGAGGAATACCGCGAGGCGCTACGCGACACGCGCGTCATTCTGAGCATCGACCGGCTCGACTATACCAAAGGCATTGCTCAGCGGCTGCGGGCCTTCGACCTGCTGTTGCAGCGCTACCCCGAATGGCGCGGGCAGGTAAGCCTGATTATGCTGGTAGTGCCCTCGCGCGACCAAGTGGCGCAGTACGCTGACTTAAAAGTGGAAATAGACGAATTGGTGGGCCGCATCAACGCGCAGTACCGAACCATCAGCTGGAACCCGATTCTGTATTTCTACCGCTCGCTGCCGCTGGAAGAGCTGGCCGCCCTGTACAAGCTGGCCGAGGTGGCCCTCGTGACGCCCATGCGCGACGGTATGAACCTCGTGGCCAAAGAGTACGTGGCTAGCCGCCTCGACCAGCGCGGGGTGCTCATCCTGAGCGAGCGCGCCGGTGCGGCCCGCGAGCTGTCCGATGCGCTCATCATCAACCCCACCGATGTGGGGCAGCTGGTGGAAGCCATGCACGAAGCCCTGGTGATGCCCGAGGAAGACCAAATACTTCGCATGACAGCCATGCAGGCCTTGGTAAAGCGTTACAACGTCTTTTCCTGGACCAAGCTGTTTATGAACCAGCTGGCCTACACCAAGATGAAGCAGCACACGCTAGCCACCGAAATGCTGGATGGACCGGCTACCCAGCAGCTGCTGCATGATTTTCAAGCGGCTAGCGAGCGGCTTATTCTGCTCGACTACGATGGCACGCTGGTGGGCTTCCACCCCAACCCGCAGCGCGCCGCCCCCGACCAGGAGCTGCGCCTGCTATTGCGGGCCCTCACCGACCTGCCCCACACGCGGGTGGTGCTCATCAGCGGGCGCGACCGGGCCACGCTGGAGAAGTGGCTGGGCGATTTGCCCGTCGATTTCATCACCGAGCACGGGGTGTGGCTGCGGGCGGCGGGTGAGGAATGGGAGCTTTTCCAGGCTATGCGCAACGACTGGATGCGCGAGCTGCGCCCGGTGCTGGAGCTATACGTGGCCCGCACGGCCGGCTCATTTATCGAGGAGAAAGACTACTCGCTTGTGTGGCACTACCGCCGCGCCGATGCCGACCTGGGCGAGGTGCGCGCGCGCGAGCTGCTCACGCACCTGGCCTTTATGACGGCCAACACCGAGCTGCAAGTAATGGAGGGCAATAAGGTGCTCGAAATCAAGCACTCGGGCATCAATAAGGGTTCGGCGACCTCGCGCTGGCTAGCCCGTTTTCTGGCCGATTTTATCCTGGCCCTCGGCGACGACCGTACCGATGAAGACACCTTTCGGGCCCTGCCGCCCGAGGCCTACACCGTGAAAGTGGGTACTGGCAGCCGCTCGCTGGCCCGCTTCAACCTGGCCTCGCCTACCGAGGTGCGGCAGCTGCTGCGCCGGCTATTAAACTAAAAAGCACAGCGAACCTCAGCGCAGAGGAGGCGCTGAGGTTCGCTGTGCTTTTTATTAGCTCACGAACTGCGGCTTATCCAGCTTTTTGGCGATGCGGTAGGCGGCGTTCACTAGCCCCACGTGGCTGTAGGCCTGCGGGAAGTTGCCCCACTGCGAGCCGGTTTTGGCATCTACGTCTTCGCTCAGCAGGCCCAGGTGGTTGGTGTAGGTGGTGAGCTGCTCGAACTCGGCAATGGCCTCGTCGAGGCGGCCCACGCAGGCCAGGGCCTCCACGTACCAGAAGGAGCAGATGAGGAACGTGGTTTCGGGCGTGCCGAAATCGTCGGGGTGGCGGTAGCGGTAAAAGAGGCCCTCGGGCGTTTTCAGCTCTTTTTCCAGCTCGACTAAATGGTGCCTGGTGCGCTCCGAGCTGGGGTCGAGGTAGCCCATGGTGATGAGCTGAATGGTGCTCGCGTCAAGATTATCCGAGCCGATGGCATTGGTGTACACCCCGCGCTCGGCATTAAAGCAGGCTTCAATATGCTCTTGCGATACTTGGAGCAGGCGGCTTGCCTTGGCTTCCAGCTCCTTATTGCCCAGCGAGCGCGCCACCTGCACGGCGGCGTGGCTGCCGGCCCAGTGAAAGAGGTAGGTGTAGCAGTGCTTTTGGGCAATGTGCCGAAACTCCCAAAGGCCGGCATCGGGCTGGTCCATGGTGGTTTCGATGAGGCGCAGGGCCTCCTCTACTAGGGCAATGGGCGTGGGCCGGCCGGGGTCCTGAAAGCGGCAATCGACGTAGAGCGGCAGCAGGGCCACGAGCACCTGGCCGTATACGTCGTTCTGGATGTGGGTGTAGGCGTCGTTGCCAATGCGCACCGGCTGGTTGCCGAGGTAGCCGGCCAGGGGCAGCTCCTGCTCCACGAGCCTGCTCTGGCCGCCAATGCCGTAGAGCGGCTGGTACTTGTCCTGCACCTTGCCCGTAATGTTGGCGATGAAGTGGAAATAGCGCTCCAGCTCCTCGGAGTGGCCGATGTTGTTGAAGGCCGTGAGGATGTAAAACGTGTCGCGCATCCAGCAGAAGCGGTAGTCCCAGTTGCGGGTGCTGCCGGGCGCCTCGGGCAGGCTGGTAGTGCTGGCCGCGATAATGGCGCCCGTGTCCTCGTACTGGTGAATTTTGAGGGCTAGCGCCGAGCGAATGACCATCGACTGGTGGAAATTGCTGATGCTGGTGCTCTTCACCCAGCCGCGCCAGTAGGCCAGCGTGTTGGTGAGAAAGCGCTCGGCAGTGCTTTCGAGGGCGGCCTCCAGCGGCGCGCCGTAGGTGAGCACGAGGTACTTGGTTTCGTTCAGCACGAAGTCTTCCTCATCGAGCACGTAGGTGAGCGGGATGTTGGTGGTGAGGCGAATCTCCTCCTCCATGCCCAGAAACGCGATGTGGTTGGAGCTGCGGCGGCGCGTCAGCTCGCGCTCGCCGTACTCGGCTACCGGGCGGCAGGCCACCCGCACGCGGGGCGTGCCGGCCAGGGGCTCAATCTTGCGAATGAACATGAGCGGCTTGTAGTAGCGCTCATATTGCAGAAAGCGCGGGGCAAAGTCGGTGACGCGGTAGCTGCCATCGGCAGCCGTAATCTCGGTGCACAATACGTTGGTATTCTGCACGTAGTACTGGTGCGAGCTGAAGTCGGGCCCGGCAGGGCGCACGCTGTACTCGCCGCCTTTCTGCTCATCGAGCAGGGGGCCAAATACGAAGCTGCTGTCGAAGCGCGGCCAGCAAAGCCAGCGCACGGCCGTATCGGTGCCAATGAGGGCCAGGAAGGCGCAGTTGCCGACCACGCCCATATCATAGGTGTGCTTAGTCATGAAGGGGAACCCCGGCGCGGGCCGGACTGGTGTGGCTAGGGTGTACCCCGTTTGGGCAGTCGGGGTTATAACCCGGCCGGGCACCCGGTAGCCCCCGACGCATCGCCGGCGCTGTGCCAGCTACATAACTGGTCGAGAATGGGCAACAGCAGCGCCCCGCGCGCCGTGAGCGAGTACTCGACGCGCGGCGGCAGCTCGGCAAAGGCCTCGCGCTGCACAATGCCATCTTCTTCCAGCTCCTTGAGCTGCTCGGTGAGCACCTTGCGCGAGATGAGCGGCAGGCGCTGGGCGAGCTGCCCAAAGCGCCGCCGTTGCGCCAGGTGGGTGATAATAATGGGCTTCCACTTGCCACCAAGCACGCCCATGGTGCGGGTCATCGAGCAGGTCGAGGTTTCGAAGGCGGCGTCTCTCATGGCAATAGCGGATGGTAAAAAGGCCGTTAGTTACGGCAAGGTAACCAGTTTGTCGAGCAAAATGATTGGCTTTAGTAACCAGGAGTAACCAATGATAGTTCCTTGCCGAAACCAACCCATAACAACCCGTTTTGAACATGGAAACCTCGCAAAAACTCGCCGGTAAAGTAGCCCTCATCACAGGCGGCACAGCCGGCATTGGCCTAGCCACGGCCCAGCGCTTCGTGGCCGAAGGCGCATTTGTATTTATTACCGGGCGGCGGCAAGCCGAATTAGATGTGGCAGTGCAAACGCTGGGCAGCCAGGCGTTCGGTATTCAGGGCGATGTGAGCAGCCTAGCCGACCTTGACCGGGCCGTGGCCACTATCAAGGAGCAAAAGGGCCGCCTCGATGTGCTGTTCGCCAACGCGGGCATTGCCGAGTTTTTGCCCATCGACGCCGTGACGGAAGACCACTACGACCGGCAGTTCGACATCAACGTGAAGGGCATCGTGTTCACGGTGCAGAAGGCGCTGCCGCTGCTACCCGATGGCGCGGCCATCGTCGTGATGTCGTCGGTGGTGGGCTCGAAAGGCTTCGGCGGCGACAGTATTTACAGTGCTACCAAGGCAGCTATTCGCTCGCTGGCCCGCACCTGGACCACCGACCTCAAAGCCCGCAAAATTCGGGTGAACGCCATCAGCCCCGGCCCTATCGAGACGCCCGGCCTCAACGGTGTAGTGGGCACGCTTGAGCAAGGCGCGCAATTCAAAGCGCAGATGGTGAGCACCGTACCGCTGGGCCGCATCGGCGACGCCGACGAAATCGCTAAGGCCGTAGTTTTCCTGGCTTCGGATGACAGCAGCTACGTAACCGGCACCGAGCTGTTTGTAGACGGCGGTATGGCGCAGGTGTAATGCCGCCAGGGTCGGCCAAACATAAAAAAGCCGCCGCTCCAACTCTGGAGCGGCGGCTTTTTTAGGGAGCTACCTACTGCGGCACATCTACTTGCACTTTAGCTTGCTCGTCGGGGGTGGGGTGGTGCTTTTCGCCGGTTGTGCGGGCTTTGAGGTAGGCAAAGGCCCGAACCAGTACGTTGCCGGGCGTGTCCCAGTATTCGCCGCTTTCAATATCTACCCGAATGAGCGCCAGGTTGGGCTCGTCGGGGCCTTTGGGAAAGAAGCCCCGGAAATCTTCGCGCCACAGCTCCTTTATTTTGGCTCGGTCATCGACCACGGTGCCGGTACCGGCAATGGTCACGTACACCGCGTTGTCGATGTCGGAGTAGCCGAGGCCGACCTGCTCATTAGCCTGGATTTCCGTGATTTTCTGAGCGTCTTTTTCCGAGAAAAACCACAGCGCGCCCTCGTTGCCGGGCGCGCAGGTGTACATGGGGCGGCCGTGCAGGCGGCCGTGCGCGTCGAGGGTAGTGAGGGTGGTGTACTTCACGTCCTTGATTTTCTCAAGGAGCTTGATAATGTCTTGGGTAACTGCAACTTGCTCAGCCATGGAAAAAAACAAAATAGAGTGGAGTAACTCTCGGCTATACGCGAGGCCCGCCCCCTGGCGTTACCATTGCGAGGCTGAATGCCAGTATTTTATACTAATTTATTCTAAGCTCAGCCGTGCTAGCCGGCCGCTCTGTTCAGGGCCTGCCAGTTAGCCATCAAACCCCGCAGGCCTCCTTAGGCAGTGCCCGTCAGCCCCGCCGCCGCCGGGTGCGTATGTAGCTCTCTATGTCGCCTACTACTGCCGCCCGCCCCAGCCTCACCGAGGGCTCCATTCTGAAAGCCTTGCTCACGCTGGCGCTGCCCATCGTGTTTGGCAATTTGCTGCAGACGGGCTATCAGCTCGTCGATGCGTACTGGGTGGGCCGGCTGGGGGCCAATGCCGTGGCCGCCGTGGCGGTGTGCTTTCCCATCAACTTTTTGCTGGTGGCGTTGGGCTCGGGCTTTTCGGTGGCCGGCTCGGTGCTGGTGGCCCAAAACTTCGGGGCCCGCAACCTGAATATGGTCAACCACATTGCCGCGCAGTCGCTGGTGCTCGAAACCGGGCTGGCCCTGGTGCTCACGGTGGTAGCCTACGCGGCCTCGCCGTTTATTCTACACCTGTTTGGGGTGGGCAACGACATCTTCGACCTGGCCAATTCCTTTCAGCGCGTGCTGATGCTGGGGCTGGTATTCAACTTCGGCTTCCTCATGTTTCAGGCCCTGATGCGGGGCGTGGGCGAGGTGCGCATTCCGCTCTACATCAACATTGGCACCCTAGCGCTCAACTTCGGGCTCGACCCGCTCTTTATCGACGGCTGGGGGCCGATACCGGCCTACGGCGTGGCCGGCGCGGCCATTGCCACGCTCATCACGCAGGTTATCAGCGTGGTTATCGGCATTGTTGTTTTGCTGCGCGGCAAGTCGGGCATTCAGCTCAGCTTCAAAGGCTTCCGGCCCGATTTTCCGCTCATGGGCCGCTCGGTAAAGCTGGGCCTGCCCTCGTCGGTCGACCTCTCGGCCCGTGCCCTGGGCCTGTCGATGATGACGGGGCTAGCCACGGCCTTCGGCACCACCATTCTGGCTACCTACGGCATTGGGTCGCGCATTCTGGCGCTGGGCATTATTCCGGCGCTGGGCATTTCGCTGGCCTGCTCCACACTGGTGGCCCAGAACATTGGGGCCCGCAACCTGCCCCGCGCTAGGCGCACCGCCAACTACGCCATCGCCATCAGCTTTATTGGGCTGCTGCTGGTGGGGCTGGCCGGCTGGCTGGCCGCCGAGCCGCTGGTGCGCTTCTTTTTGAAGGGCGACGAGGCCGTGACGCGCGACGCGGTAGAGTTTGTGCGCATTGCCGTGTTCAGCCTGTGCTTCACGGGGGTGCAGCAGTGCATTTCGGGGGCGCTGCGCGGGGCCGGCAACACGCTGGGCGCCATGATACTCACTATTATCGGCGTGTGGGGCTTCCAGTTTCCGGTGGCCTGGTACCTGTCGCGGCATACGGCGCTGGGCTTCCACGGGCTGTGGTGGTCGTTTGTGATTGCCAACGTGCTCTCGGCCCTGCTGGCCGGCGCCTGGTACCTGCGCGGCCAGTGGCTGCAAAAGGCCCTGGCCGCTGCTCCCGCCAAAACCACCGTAGCGCCCGAAGAGGCTTTGCCCGCCCCGGCCTAGCATTAGCCCTCCTTTTGAGATGACAGCTTATTATAGCAACAGGCTGCTTTCACCAGGTGAAAGCAGCCTGTTGCGTAAGGGTAGGATTGACAGCGCTAATGGAGCTGAGCCGTACTGCGGGTAAAAGCGGCGGCCGTGCCTTCAATAGCCGGCCGCGTAATGAGGCCCGCCACCCAGTAGGCAAACCAGGCAAATAGCGGCGCCGCCAGCACATCGTAGCTGTAGTGCACGCGCTGCACCAGCACCAGCACCCCAATGAGCACCGCCACCAGGGCTAGCGCGGGCCGCAGTATCCGGCCCCGCACGGCCAGCGCCAGGATAGCCACCGTGGCCGTGTGCCCCGAAAAAAACAAGTCCTTGGTAATGGCGTCGCTAGCGGCGGTATGAAAGAAAAACGCCGTAAACGGGTCGGGCATGGCTATCAGGTCGAGCGGCGGATTGAGGGGCCAGAGCCAGATGGTGCCCAGGCGCAGCACCAGCAGCAGAAAATAGGCCCACAGCCCGCGCAAAAACAGGTACGGGTGCCGCGTGAGCCAGCCCACCGCCGCCAGCACGCCCCCATACATGAGCACAAACACGGGCGTGGCCACATCGTGGCGCGGCAGCAGGTGCAGCAGCGGGTCGGCCAGCACGGCGCCCTCGCGGGCCTGCACCCACACAAAAAAGCCCGGCACCAGCGGCACCAGCCCCCCAAACAGCAGCACGACCAGCAGCGCCCAGCTCAGCCGAAACGCGGGCCGGGCCAGCGCCGGCGCCCAGGCGTCGGAGGCGCCGGCCGCCTCTTCGGTGGTGGGCAAGGGGGATGTCAGGGAAGAAGGCAGCACACGCATGGAGTCCGTCAGAAAAAAACCGAGCTTCGCTAATCCTGCAAAATTAAGCCCAACTACTCGATACTCGATAACCTGGCCTTAACACACACAGGCGCCGGGCCCGTTCCCGGCTGCAGCCCGGCGCGGGCACTTACTGGGCTAGCGGGATAGTACCTTGGCAGCCATGAAACATGCTACTCCGCTTTTACTAGCCGCGCTGGGCCTGGGCCTGACTACCTCCGCCGCCCACGCCCAAAACGCGGCTCTCACGGCCCGCATCACCACCCTGGCCGCCGCCGAGCAGGCCAAAGTGGTGGCCTGGCGCCGCGACCTGCACGAGCACCCCGAGCTTGGCAACGAAGAAACCCGCACTGCCCAACTCATTGCCGCGCAGCTCAAAAGCCTGGGCCTGGAGGTGCACACCGGCGTGGGTCGCACCGGCGTGGTGGGCATTTTGCGCGGCGGCAAGCCCGGCCGCGTGGTGGCCCTGCGCGCCGACATGGACGGCCTGCCCATCACCGAAACTACCGGGCTAGCCTTCGCCAGCACCGTGAAAACCACTTACCTGGGCCAGCCCGTGGGCGTGATGCACGCCTGTGGCCACGACACCCACGTGGCCATGCTGCTAGGGGCCGCCGAAGTGCTGAGCCAGGTGAAGAAGGACCTGCCCGGCACCGTCAAGTTCATCTTTCAGCCGGCCGAAGAGGGCTCGCTGCCCGGCACCGTGGGCGGCGCCAAGCTGATGGTGCAGGAAGGCGTGCTCGAAAACCCTAAGGTGGATGCCATTTTCGGGCTGCACATTTGGGCCACGGCCCCGGTGGGGCAGCTGCAATACCGCCCCCGGGGCGAAATGGCCAGCTCCGACCGCTTCACGGTGAAGGTGATTGGCAAGGGCAGCCACGGGGCCAAGCCCTGGAGCAGCGTAGACCCGGTGGTGACGGCCGCCGAGATTATCACGGCGCTGCAAACCATCGTGAGCCGCCAGGTTGACCTGACCCAGGACGCCGCCGTGGTGACGGTGGGCACCGTGCAGGCCGGCGTGCGCTACAACATTATTCCGCCCGATGCTACCATTAGCGGCACCATTCGGGCGTTCAGCCCCAAAACGCAGGAGCAGATTTGGGCGGCCATCAAGCGCACGGCCAACGGCATTGCGGCCGCCAACGGCGCCACCGCCGAGGTGGGCATCGAGCCCTACGTGCCCGTGACTTATAATGACCCCGCCCTCACGGCCCGCATGCTGCCCACTATGCAGCGCACCGCGGGGGCTAGCAACGTAGTCGAAATCAAGGCCGTAACTGGCGCCGAAGACTTTGCCTGCTACCAGGAGAAGGTACCCGGCCTGTTCATCTTTTTGGGCGGCATGACGCCTGGCACCGACCCTGGCACCGTGGCCGACCACCACACCGCCGGCTTCAAAGTGGATGAAAGCGCCTTTCCGCTAGGGGTGAAAACGCTCGCCACCCTGGCCGCCGACTACCTCAGCCAGAAGTAGGCTTTGGGCCAGTAAAAAGCAGCAGGGCGAATAAAATCTGGCTATCAGATTTTATTCGCCCTGCTGCTTTTTATTGGTCTACGGCCCTAGTCGTTGTGCACCAGGGGCTTTTTGTGGGCCCTGTAGAGCGAGAACTCAGCCTTGAGGGTGAGCGTGGCAAAGTCGTCGAGCTGGTCGGGGTTGCCCCGCTGGCTGATGTCGTCGAGCATGTCGGTGCTGGTGAAGTAGTAGAGCGCCTCCAGGCTGAAAGCCAGGCGCTTGCTGGCCCGCAGCGTAACGCCGCCGCCCACGGGCAGCACGGCGGCCAGGCCGGGGTACTTGTTGCGCCCTTCGGGCACCAGCGGCACGTTTTGCTGGGCCGCAGCGGGGTCGTAAACCATCGCGCCCACGCCGGCCTCCACGTATATGAGCACGGGCACCTCGCGGTGCGCGGGGCCCACGTAGAGGCTTTTATCGGCCAGAATATTGTATTGCAGGCGGCCCGTGAGCAAGCCATTGTCGCTGCTGAAGCTGTAGCCCCGGGCCGGGTAGTCGTCGGTAGCCTTCAGGTGCAGGTAGCTCAGGTCGGTGGCGAAGGTGAGGTGCGGGCTCAGGGTTTTGGTGAGGCCCGCGTTGACCCCCACGCGCAGGGTATTGTTTTTGAGCTTGCCGGTGAGGTCGCCGTTGTAGTAAGCCAGGTTCAGGCCCAGGCTCAGGCGCAGCGGCTGGCGGTGGTAGGGCTGCCCGCTGGGCGTAAGAAAACGGCGCGGGGCGTGGTAGCCCGGAGGGGCGGCAATGGCCGAAAGACTGCTGCCCAGCAGGGCTAGTAGAAGAGAAAAGCGCATTAGCAAAAAAAAGAAGGTGCGGTGGTTGGTGCGGGTAGATAAGCGAGTGGGCAGGAAGCCCCATACGGCAGAGATGGGCCTGCCGTTGGCTTGGGGCAATGAGGCCAGGCGGCGGGGCAGTATCTTGCAGCCTTTACTTGGCTTGCCTGCATGATACTGACTTTTTCCCTGCCCTACCGCACCACCTACGGCCAGCGCCTGGTGGTTTGCGGCTCCTTGCCCGCCCTAGGCCATTGGAACCTGGCCCAGGCACTGCCTTTGGCCTATGACGAAGCTACTACGCGCTGGAGCGCCACAGTAGATGTGCCCGCCGCTACGGCCGAGGTAACTTATAAGTACGTGCTGCTATTTGAGGGTGGCGGTGTGGTGTGGGAATGGGGCGACAACCGCACCCTGGCCCTGCCTGGCCTGGCCCCGGCCAGCCTGGCCGTGCGCGACTTTTGGCGCGCCCCCGCCCAGCCCGAAAACGAGCTGTTTACGGCCGCTTTTACCAAGGCGCTGTTTCGCCGGCCCGGCCACCAGCCGGGCACGGGCACCGCTAGCCCCGCCCCGGCCAAGAAGGGTGCCACCAAGGGCAAGAAGGCCGCCCCCGCCCCGGCCAGCGTGCGCTTTCAGCTCGAAGCGCCCCGGGTAGACCCGCATCACCAGGTGTGCGTGCTGGGCTCCGACCCCGCCCTTGGCAACTGGGACAATACCAACCCGCTCATCCTCAGCGATACCCATTACCCCGCCTGGCAGGCCGAGCTAGCCCTGCAAAGCCCCGGGCAGGAGCTGCGCTACAAGTACGGCTTCTGGGATGCCCGGCGCCACGCCGTGGTGCAGCTCGAAACCGGCGACGACCGCGTGCTGCCCGCCGGCACGGCTCAGCCCGGCACCCTTACGGTGCTCGCCGATGAGGGCTTCCGCTACGCGGCCCAGCCCTGGCGCGGGGCCGGCGTGGCCATGCCCGTATTCTCGCTGCGCAGCGAAAAAGGCCTGGGCGTGGGCGAATTCTCCGACCTGAAGCTGCTCATCGACTGGGCCGAGAAAACGAGCCTTAATATGGTGCAGATTCTGCCCATCAACGATACCACGGCCACCCACACCTGGGTCGATTCGTACCCCTACGCGGCCATTTCGGTGTTTGCGCTGCACCCGCAGTACCTGCACCTCGAAGGCATTGCCGAGCTTAAGGACAAAGCCGCCCGCGCCGAGCTGGCCAGCCTCAAGGCCGAGCTGAATGCCAAGGACTTCGTGGACTACGAGGCCGTAATGAACGCCAAGTGGAAGTTTCTCAAGCTCTTGTACCAGCAGGAGAAGAAGAAATTTCTGGCCGACCCCGAGTTCCACACCTTCAAGGCCGAGCAGGCTAGCTGGCTCGTGCCCTACGCCGCCTTCTCGGCGCTGCGCGAGCGCTTCGGCACCGCCGATTTCAACCAGTGGCCCCGCGAGTTTCACGCGCCTACGGGGCTAGCCCAGCTCACCGACGAGCACGGCCCCGACTTCGACGAGTTTGGCCTGCACTTCTTCACGCAGTTTCACCTCGACAAGCAGCTGCGCGCCGCCGTGGACTACGGCCGCCGCCGGGGCGTGGTGCTCAAGGGCGACCTGCCCATCGGCATCTACCGCCACTCGGTGGATGCCTGGACCCAGCCCGAGCTGTACCACATGGACCAGCAGGCCGGGGCCCCGCCGGATGATTTCTCGACCAGCGGCCAGAACTGGCGCTTCCCGACCTACAACTGGGAGCGCATGGCCCAGGACAACTACAAGTGGTGGCGCGAGCGCCTGGGGCACCTGGCCCGCTACTTCGACGCGTTGCGCATCGACCATATTCTGGGCTTTTTCCGCATCTGGGAAATGCCCGAGAACTCGGTCGAGGGCCTGCTGGGGCACTTCGCCCCCGCCCTGCCCCTGCACCGCGACGAGATTCAGCGCCGGCTAGGGTGGTTCGACTACGGCCGCCTGTGCGAGCCCTACATTCGCTGGCACCTGCTGGAGCGCACCTTCGGCGGCGAGGCCCAGGCCGTATTCGATGAGTTTATGACCGCCGACCAGTACGGCGCCATTCAGCTCAAGCCGCAGGTAAGCAGCCAGCGCCTCATCGAAACCTATGTGGATGAGCAGATTGCGGCCAACCCCGAGCGCGCCGAATTCCTGCTGCGCGTGCGGCCGGGCCTGTACCACTTTGTGAACGAGGTGCTGTTTTTACCTGCCGGCAACGACTTCTACCACCCGCGCATCACGCTCAACAAGACTGCCAGCTTCGCCGAGCTGGCCGACGACGAGAGCCGCCGCCGCCTCTACGACGACATCTACGTTGACTTCTTCTTCCGCCGCCACGAGGAGTTCTGGCGCGAGCAAGGGCTCATCAAGCTGCCGGCCGTGCGCTACGCCACCGACATGCTCATCTGCGGCGAAGACCTGGGCATGGTGCCCGCCTCGGTGCCCGGCGTAATGCATCAACTCGGCATTCTGGGCCTCAACATCCAGCGGATGCCTAGCAACCCCGCTACCGAGTTTGGCCACCCCAACGACGCGCCCTACCTCTCGGTCGTTACTACCGGCAGCCACGATATGAGTACCCTGCGCGGCTGGTGGGAAGAGGACCGCGTGCGCACCCAGCGCTACTTCGAAACCACGCTCGGCCACTGGCGCCAGCTGGCCCCCTATTACTGCGAGCCCTGGGTAGTGCGCGAGGTGCTGAACCAGCACCTCTACTCGCCGGCCATGTGGGCCGTATTCCCGCTCCAGGATTTCCTGGGCATGGACACCAACCTGCGCCGCGCCAACCCGCACGACGAGCAAATCAACGTGCCCAGCAACCCGCAGCACTTCTGGAAGTACCGCCTGCACCTCACCCTCGAAGAACTCAACGACGCCGTGGGCTTCAATGAGCCCGTGCGGGCGCTGGTGGAGGCTAGCGGGCGCGGCCCAGCTTATTGAGCCGCTCACTATTAGCCCATTCCCACAAAAAAGGCCGCCCGATGAGGGCGGCCTTTTTTGATTGCTGACGGTTGCTGCCCAGGCTAGTCGCCCAGCGCCATCTGCTTGAGGTAGGCTTTCATCTGGGGCGTAGCCTCCAGCTCGCGGAACTGGCGCAGCTGGCCCGGCGACATCAGGCGCCCGGCTACCTGCTGGAGCTGCGCCCGCTCGGCGGGTATAAGCTCGGCTACTTCGGCAGCCGAATGATTGGCTGCCTGCACATTCATAAATTCAATTTCCTGTTCGAGGTAGACCCGTAACCCCACGCGCTGCGCTTCGGTGAGGTCAAGCCGGTTGGAACAGGCCTGCACAAATTCTTCGGCCAGGGCCGGCGGGGCCGCAGGCAGCTTGCCCAGGCCATGCGCCAGGCTTGCAAAGCCACTAGCAACGACCATTAGAACAATAGCGGCCGCGAGCCGCAGGGGAAGGGAGATTCTCATAGCATTGAATGGAGAAAAAGTTGGACGCAATTACGGCAACTCCGGCCTCTTTGTGCTAAGCCAAAAGCGCTTTACCCCTGATTTTTTTCACAAGCGCCTCAATAATAGCGAATCTTATCCAGCAAAAGTATAATTTACAGCACCCGGCTAATGTGCTACTTACCGAGGAAGCTGAGGGGAATTATGAATAGCTGAAAAGTCGCTTGCCCCAATAGGTTACTATCAAATTAAAATAATAATAAATTTAATATTTTAACCATTATGTAACAACAATTATTATCAGAGTACAATAATAAAAAAAGGTGGATTAATCCTGTTTTTTTAATCAAATCCAGCCAATGGTGCCTGAACACAGTCTGGTACCAATCGCCATTGGCACACGCATAGAAGCTCAAATAGAGGCTGCTAGCCTTGCTAATTGAGTTGAGAATAGCATTCAGCGGGTTTTTAGATTGGCCCCCATAGGTGTTGCGAGCCATTGCTCCCAGGTAGCCACGTCTTGTAAAATCCCTATTAAGCAGGTGAGCACCTGTTTGTAAAACGAAGTATTATTCTTGGAAAACTACAGTCATTCAGCAAGTTAAAAAATTTCTGCAAAAATGAACTTTTTTAACCTTACCCTAAATCCGCTCCTACTGGCAGCTTCGTATGGCGCGAAGCATCGCCACTATCATTCAGCGAGAAAATCAGGAGCTTCACCGAAATTTTCCATTCGCCCCTTAAGTAATTTTTAATTTTGTACGGTGTCAAATCAGGGTGTTTTACAGCACAATACGCATTTGCTAGCGCAGCTCCCCAACGCTTCTTCTCCGCCTTCTTTTTCTTATTTTTTAACTAAGCCAACTGGCTACATGAAACCACACTTACGATTCCTCCTTCTGCTGCTGGCGTGGACTGCGCTGGGCAGAACAGTGGCCTGGGCTGCTCCTATTGTAGCTTATGCTACCAGCGTCACGCCAACTGGCAATAGCTCAAATGCTTTTCGCATTACCAGCCTGGTAGCTGCTCCTGATAATGGACAGACTATCAGCAATTTCACGCTCAATAACGTTCCAGCCGACGCGCAGGGCGGGCGCCTGGCCTACCCGGTTAATGCCGATGGCACGGGTGGTTTGGTAGTTGCCACCAATGGGGCAACCATTACGCAGGCCCAAGCTAACAACTTGTATTTCGCTCCAGCCACTGGCTTTTCGGGGGCAGTAGCCAATGGTGGCACCTTTAATACGCGCTCCTTTACGTTCACGGCCAACCAGTCGAACGGTGCGACCACATCTGCTGACTATCTGGTATTTGTCGCGTCATACAACACGACCAACAATAACTACAACCTAACCGGCGCCGACCAGACGGCCGTCAATATTCCGAACGTGACAACGACGAGCAACGCCACGGCGCTGCCCGCCCTGACGGCCACGACCAACAACGGCACCGCCATTGCGGGCTACCGCCTGCTAACGCTGCCCGCCAACGCTGCTGGCACCCTCTACGTGAATGGCACGGCGGCTACTGTCAACCAGAACCTGACGGCTGCGCAGGCCGCCCAGCTCACCTTCGTTCCATCGGGCAACACCTACCAGGGGGCGCCTTTTTTTGCGTATTCGGCCTACACCACTGGCGGGGTAGCCGGCTATCCCGGCTTTTATACGCTGCCCGTTTCCAAGTCGGGCAATGTGCTGATTGACCCCATTGACCTCAGCCGCCGCACGGCGGGCGAAGACTGGAAAGCCAACGGCAGCGTAACGGCCAACGCCACGACCCTGACGCGTAGCGGCTACACTACATCCGTGCTCACCGGCAACACGAACACTTTTGCGATTGGCGACAACGCCATCCTGCCGGGGCCCGCCCTGGTGTGGCAGCTTAATCCGCAGGGGGTTAACCCGGCTACTACGGTAAATCAGGCGCAAACTACTTTCACGTTTGACCGTGCGGTAACCAGCCTCTCGCTGACGCTAACGGACATTGACCGCGACATCGTGAATGCTAATTTCATCGATGAATTTGACCTCAATGCCTACGCTACGGACAACGCCACCACGCCGCTGGCGCTGAGCACCAACGCCAGCGTATCGCTGGCCAACGCGGGCGTGAATACGCTGGTGGCCAACACTAACACCATCCGCGGCACTGGTACCAGCAACGCCGACGCCAACAGCACGGTTGTGGTTACTTTTTCCTCGCCGGTGAAGAAGCTGGTGCTTACCTTCCGCAACACGGCGCCCTATGTGGATGCCAACACCGACCGCACCCATACGATGGGCATCACGTCGTTGACGTGGCTAGCCCAGGCTGACCTTACCACCACGCTGACCGGGCCGGGCTCGCTGTCGGCTAGCCTGCAATCGGGCAACTACACCGTTACCTACACCAACAACGGCCCCGAAGTAGCCGCCAGCACCACGCGCACAGTTACGATTCCGAATACGGGCAACGTGGCCAGCGTATCGGCGCCCGGCGCCACGTCGGTAGCGGGCAGCGCTACCACCAACTGGGTTATCACTTACCCGGTGGGTACCAACGTGGCTGCTGGCTCGGGCGGCACGGTCAGCTATACGTTTACGCTAACGCCTTCGCTGACTTCGACCGGCAACACCATTACGGCTACCAGCAACACGCTCCCCGGCGCGGGCGGCACCGACCAGGGCGTCAATACGGCCACCGATGCGGCTAGCTCGAGCTACGTAGTGGGCGCCGTGGCCGACGTGGGCGTGAGCTTCAGCAGCGGCCAGGCCAACAACTCGACCGTGACGGCAGGCACTACCGTTACCTACGGCGTAACCTTTACCAACGCCGGCCCTTCAACGGCCAGCAACGTAACTCGCACGGTAAGCATTCCGGCGGGCGTCCCCAGCGTGACGGCAGCTACCGGCACGGTGTCGGGCAGCGCGGCGGCGGGCTGGACTATTACCTACCCCGGCGGCAGCGTACCACTCGATGCTACCGGCACTACCTACAGCTTCAGCTACGTGGCCCCGGCCACCGGCCCGGTCACCATCACGGCCAACACCACGACCTCGACCAACCAGGGCGCTAACACCAGCGCCGACGCGGCCACCCGCACCCTGAACGTGACGCCGGTGCCCGTGAGCGGCACCGTTTATGACGATATCAACTACGGCGGCGGCTCGGGCCGCACCTACGCCACGGCCAATAGCTCGGCGATAGCCTCGGGCCTGGCCAGCGGCGCCATTGGCCGGCCCAATGCCACGGTCGAGTTTTATAACAGCGCCGGCACTTTCGTAGGCTCGACTACGACCACCAGCACCGGCACTTACGCTTACAACCTGCCGGCCGCCGGCACCTACACGGTACGCGTAGTAAACTCGACTGTGACCTCGGCCCGCACGCCTTCGGCCACTGGCCTGGTGCCAGTGCAGACCTACGTGTTTGGCAATACGGAGCGCGTGGGCGGTGAGAACCCCGCCTACACCGACGCGGCGGCCAACACCGGCAGCCAGACCCTGGCCAGCCTGACGCCCAGCGGCGGCACCGTAACGCCGGAGTCGATTTATACCGCCACGTTTGGCACCACGGCTACGACCGGCGTTGACTTTGGCTTCAACTTCGACGCCATTGTGAATACCAGCAGCAGCGGCCAGGGCTCGCTAGCCCAGTTTATCTTGAACAGCAATGCCATTGGCAACGAAACCAACCTGGCGCCGGTGTACACGGGCGCTACCACTACGGCCCTCACGCCCAAGGTAGAGACGAGCATCTTCATGATTCCGAATGGCGCGCAGGTGCCCGGCCAGCGTGCCGGCCTCACCAGCGGCTTCACCACGTCGGGCACCGGCGGGGGCTCGGGCTCGGGGGCTACTATTACCCTCTCGGCTACGCTACCCAATATCACGGGCCCGGCTACGGTAATTGATGGCAGCACCCAAACCCGCTCGACGGGCGACAGCAACCTGCCCGTAACCACGGCTGGCACCGAATCGCTAGGGCCGGAAGTAACCGTGAATTTCAACGGCAACAACGGCTTCTCTACTTCCGCTGCCAACACCAGCGTGCTCAACATGGGCTTCACCGGCTCGGCGCCCGGCGGCGGCTCTACTACGGCAGCCTTCAGCATTCTGGCGGGGGCTACCGGCGCTAGCGTGCAAGGCAACACGTTCTATTTCAATGGTTCCAATCTGCGCATCAACGGCGTGGGCGGCGCTACCATCTCGGGTAATATCTCGCGTGATGCGCAGGCTAGCAACTCGGACGGTATTGAGGTTACCGGCTCTTCGAACAATACCATCTCCAGCAACCTGTTTTCTAATAACGCCGGCTTTGGTATTGACTTCATCTCGGGCACCAGCACGGGCAATAACATCTCGGGCAATACCTTCAAAACCAACGGCCAGAATACGAGCAATGGTCAAACGGCCGGCATCGGTATCCGCAGCAGCGGCGTAACCGATAACACGATTAGCACCAACACCTTCGTAAACAACCTAGGAGCCGGCATCATCGCTAGCACGGGCAACAACAACGTGTTTACGCAGAACAGCTTCGCCAATAACGGCCGGCTGGCCATCGACCTGTCCGTATCGACCATCACCGACTTCAACGGCGACGGGGTGACGGTAAACGACCTGAACGACGCGGACACGGGGGCCAATGGCTTGATTAACTTCCCGATACTGACTACTGCCACCCTCAATGGTACTAACCTGGTGGTGAACGGCTACGCCCGCCCCGGCGCGCTGGTTGAGCTTTACCTAGCCACGGCCGACCCCACCGGCTTTGGGGAGGGCACAACCTATCTGACCAACTTCACCCAAGGCACGGCCGCAGGTACGACCGGCAACGTGACGACTGGCACCGCTAGCACCTACGGTCCGGCCGCCATCAATGGCTTAAACCAGGGCACCGATAATACCAACACGTTCGCAGTGACCATTCCGCTGAGCAGCCTCACCTCGGCCCAGCGCACCGCCCTGCTGAGCGGCGCGGCTGTGCTGACCAGTACGGCCACCAGCACCAACGTAGGCACCTCAGAGTTTTCGGGCAACCTGACGCTGCCCGTGGCTGACGTGACCACGGCCCTGACCGGACCTCAGACGGTGAGCCCCGGCCAGCCTACGGGCACCTACACGGCTACGTTTACCAACGAAGGGCCTAGCACGGCTTCGAGCGTGACGCGCACCGTGACGCTGCCCGCCGGCGCCACCAGCATCATCGTGAACGGCTCGCCTTACACGCCCGCCTCCACGGCGCTCAATACGATTGACTTCGGCACAGCCACGACCCTGAACAGCGGCGTGAGCAACGCCTTCACGTTCAGCTTCATCCCGGCTGCGACGGCCACGGCCACGACGGGTACGCCGAGTACGCCGGGCACGGTAGCCATCACGAGCAACGTAACGACTTCGACCTCGCAGGGCAGCAATGCCGCCCCCGATGCCTCAACCCTCAATGCTGCGGTAGCGCCGGTGACCGATGTGGCTACTACTCTGGTGGCTACCACCAGCGCAGTAGCGGCTGGCACGCTCGGCACGGCTACTACGCCACCCACTTTCACCGTTACCTTCAGCAACACCAACGGGCCTAGCGTGGCCAGCGGAGTGGTAGCGGCAGTGCAGTTGCCCACGGGCCTGACCAATGTGAAGTCGACCAACAACACCAACGGCGTGTATAACGCTGCCACGGGCGTGCTGACCTTCCCGGACATCACGACTATCGCGGTTGGCGGCAGCACCAGCTCGGTCATCACTTTTGATGCCCCGGCGGCCGGCCCCCTGGTAGCTAACTCCACTATCTCGACCACGACCAACGAGGCGGGCCTGACGGCCAACAACAAGGCTTCGGCCACGATGACCGTGACCCCGGCCTTCGACCTGACCACGACCATCACGGGCCCCACTTCGGCCGTAATCGGCGACCTGGTGACCCTGGCTGTGACCACGACCAATAATGGCCCCAGCGCGGCGCCTAACGCGGTGCAAACCGTGCAGCTCGCCAGCGGCCTGACCAATGTGTACGTGAGCAACGGCGGTGTGTATAACGCCGCTACCTCGACCCAGACCATCACGGTGAACGGGGTGAGCTACTCGGTACCGGCGGGTGCAGTTATCTTCCCCACCATTGCCAGCCTGCCCAGCGGCCAGACCGTAGCCAACTCGATTAGCTTCTCGCAGCCCGGCACGGCGCTTTCCCCCGTGGCTACGGTGACGCCGAACACGGCCTCGAACGCGACAACCGCGGGCGATACCAACACGGCCAACAACACGGCTTACCTCAATGCGAACCCGAACAGCACGCCCGTAGCTATTCTGAACCCGCAGCAGGGCACGGCCAATGCGTACACGACCATCACGACCTCGGCGGCCTCGACCACAGTAGGCAGCCCCGTGACGCTGACTGTAACGACCGGCAATCGCGGCTTCAACCAGGCCACGGGCGTAACCCAGACGGTGCAGCTCGCGCCGGGCTTTACCACCACTACAATTAAGGTGAACGGCAT
The DNA here is from genome assembly GCF_030581075.1 of Hymenobacter cheonanensis. GTDB lineage: Bacteria > Bacteroidota > Bacteroidia > Cytophagales > Hymenobacteraceae > Hymenobacter. The sequence continues at coordinate 7,197 of NZ_JAUQSW010000003.1, read as the reverse complement.
CACGGGTACGCTGGCGAACAACGTTATCACGTTTGGCACCAACGGCCCGACCTATAATACCCTCAACGGTATCGTAACCTTCCCGACGCTGACCGATGGCTCGAACGGCAGTGCCAGCGCCACAAGCGTGACCAATACCATTGCCATCACGCCTTCGGCTGCCACTGCTACCACCGTGGCTACCACCGGCACCAATGGCCAGCTGCTGGCGATGGCCGCCGTAAGCACTACCAATACGGACCCGGTGCCGGCCGACAACGTTTCGTCGGTGGCTATAACCCTGGTGCAGTCAACGGACCTGGCCACGAGCATCACCGGCCCGACCTCGGCCGTGCCCGGCCAGAGCGTGACTTACACGGCTAGCTTCACCAACAACGGCCCGATGACTGCCACCGGCGTTACCGAATCGGCACAGCTTCCGGCTGGCCTCGGCACCAACGGCGTCACTATCACCGATGGCGCGGGCAACGCCGTGAGCGGCGCTTCTTATAGCTCGACCACTGGCCTCGTTACCTTCCCCACCCTGGCTACCGATATCAGCGGCGCTACCCAAGTGTTCAAGCTGACCTTCGCGGCCCCGGCACAGAACTTTGCCCCTAGCAGCAGCGTGAACTCGAGCAGCGCTGATGCAGTAGGTGCCAACAACACGGCTAGCGTAGCTACCACCGTGCCGGCTACGGCCGACCTGGCCACTACGGTAGCCGGCCCGGCCACCGCCGTAGTAGGCAATGCCGTGACTTACACCGTGAACACGACCAACAACGGCCCGGCCGTAGCTAGCTCGGCCGTGACTACTCTGCAGCTGGTTAGCGGCTTCTCGCCCTCAACCCTGCAAGTGAACGGCGTGACCGGCACGGCCGGCACTGGCAACCTCATCAACTACAACCTCGGCACGGCCGGTACGGCAACCTACAACACCGCGAGCGGCCTGGTAACATTCCCAACGCTGGCTTACCTGCCGGTGGGCGCTACTTCGTCGAACTACGTATCGTTTGTGATGCCGAATGCGGCGGGTGGCCAAACCACTGGTGTAGCCTCGGCTTCGGCTACTGGCACCGACCCGGTACCGAACAACAACTCGGCTAGCGTAGCCACGAGCATTGCTCCGACCACCACCACGTCGGCCGACCTCACGGCCACCGTTACGGCCGCTACAGTGCCCGCAAACGCCACTGCCGTTGCCCCCGGCTCCACGGTTACCTACACGGCTACTTATGGCAACATTGGTACCGATGCGGGCATTAACGTGCTGCCGACTCTGCAATTGATTCCGGGCCTGACCACGACCACCCTACCGTCCATTTCGGGCGCCACGGGCACGGCCGTTGCCAACAGCAACCTCATCAACTACAACCTCGGCGCGGCCGGAACGGCGACCTATAACACGACCACCGGCCTCGTAACCTTCCCGACGATTGCCAGCCAGGCTACTGGTGCCGCCAACAACGTGAGCTACACCGTGCAGGTAATAGCCCCGAGCAATGGCCCGCTGCTGGCCACGGCCGTTACGACGTCGAACACGAGCGAGCCTAGCAACGCCTTGACCAACAACTTCAACAGCGTAAGCGTGGGCATCACGCCTTCGTTCAACGAAGTGACGAGCATCAGCGGCCCGGCCTCGGCCCTGGCTGGCACCAGCCAGACCTACACCGTGACCGCGACCAACAATGGCCCCTCGGCTACGAGCAACCCCACGACCCAGAGCGTGACGGTGCCCTCCGGCCAGACGCCCACCAACATCACGAACGGTGGCGTATACTCGAGCACGGCCAACACCATTACCTGGACCATCGCGGCCGGCCAGGCCTCGGGGGCCAATGGCGCCGTAGCCAACAGCTTCACCATCGTGCAGCCCACTGCCGGTGTAAGCATGACGGCTAGCGTGCAGGTAACCGGCGAAAGCAACACGGGCGATAACACGGCGCCCATCTCTACCACGGTTCCCAACCGGGCGCCGCTGGCCTACGCCGTGGTAAACGCCCTGCAAAACCCACAGTCGAACGAAGCTGGTGGCCTGGCTACCGGCCTGCTCATCTCGCCGCTGAATGCCTCGGACCCCGAGAACAGCTTCGCCACGGCCAAGTACACGGTAGTGACCATCCCGACCAACGTAACGGGCGGGGCCAACAACCAGGGGGTGCTGTACTTCAGCAACGATGGCACTACTACCGGCACCTACTCGGCCGTAGTGGCTGGCCAGACCCTGACGGACGCCCAGGCCCAAACCCTGCGTTTTAAGGCCGCCACTGGCTTCGTGGGTAATGCCTCGTTCACTTACCTGACCACCGACGCCGCCGGCAACGCTTCGCCCACGGTGAGCTACACCATCCCGGTAGAGTCGGACGTAGATGCCCGCTCATATACCCTGACGCCCGCCAAGGGCGGCACCAGCGGGGCCTACACCACCGGCGACGTTATTGCCTTCACCACCGATGCCAACGGGGCCGTTTACAACGCCACTACCGCCTCGGTGTACCAGCCCAATGGCACGCTGCAAACCGGCGCCAGTGCGGGCATCGCCAGCGCCAGCCCCGTAGCCGGCTCGTTCACCAGCTCCCGCGCCGGCGTTACCTCGCTGGCCGATATCGGCCTCTCGGTCGATGCTACCGGCCGCATCGTTGTCTCGAACCCCGGCACGGTGGCTAGCCCCAACCTGCGCTCGGGCAGCTATTCGGTAGCCATCACGACTATTGATGGCAACGGAGGTGTAACCACCCAGACTGTTTCCTTCGTCATCCCCGGCAGCCCGCTGCCGGTAGTGCTGACGGCCTTCACGGCCACGGCTGTGCAGAACCGCGACACCCAGCTGAGCTGGACCACGGCTTCGGAAGAGAACAGCGCCTACTTCGACCTCGAGCGCAGCTTCGACGGCACGAGCTTCGTGAAAGTAGGCCAGGTGGCCGCCCAGGGCACCAGCACCTCGGCTACCACCTACGCCTTCACCGATAAAGGCGTGGCTAGCCTCGCTACGGGTGCGGTGTACTACCGCCTCAAGCAGGTCGACCGCGATGCCACGGCTACCTATTCGCCCGTGCGCACCGTGAGCTTCACCAAGGCGGCGGTAGCTACCCTGAGCCTCTACCCCAACCCGGCCCAGAACGCAACGACCCTCGACCTGAGCCAGCTGCCCACTACCGGCACCTACCAGGTGCTCGTGCTCGATGCTACCGGCCGCCAGGTGCGCGCTGCTAGCCTCGGTGGTGGCCTGGCCCAGTCGCTGGACCTGCACGAGCTGGCTACCGGCACCTACCACGTGCTTGTGACCGGCACGCTGGCCGATGGCTCGGCTCTGCGCCAGACCCTGCGCCTCACCAAGGAATAAGCCCCTCGGTAATTCGCTAAAAAACCTCCCGGCCGCTGGCCGGGAGGTTTTTTTATGCGCGGGCCCTAGCACAGCCTGGTGCCGGCCGGAGCCCGTTCTTTGTGCTTTATACCCTCTCGCTTATGTCCGATTCAGTTTCCTCCCAGCTCACGCATATCGGGCCTAGCGGCCAGCCGGCCATGGTCAACGTAGGCGGCAAGGCCGTGACGGCCCGCCTGGCCCGCGCCCGCGCCCGGGTGGTGCTTGGCACCGAAATTCTTAGGTTGGTGCAGGCCGGCGACCTGCCTACCCGCAAAGGCCCCGTATTTCAAACGGCCATCATCGCCGGCGTGATGGCGGCAAAAAAAACCTCCGACCTCATCCCCCTCTGCCACCCGCTAGGCCTCGACGACTGCCAGCTCACGATTGAAGTGGTATCGGCCGAAGCCATTGTTATTGAGTGCACGGCCCGCGTTACGGGCAAAACCGGCGTCGAGATGGAAGCTCTCACCGGCGCCTCGGTGGCGGCCCTCACCGTGTACGATATGTGCAAAGCCATGTCGCACGACATTGTGATTGAGCAGGTGCGGCTAGTGGAGAAGACGGGGGGCAAATCTGACTTTCGCCACGAAGGCTAGCCCTGTATGTCGGCTATAAGCCCGTAAAAGCAAACGGCGCGAACTCCGAGAGTTCGCGCCGTTTGCTTTTACGGATGGGCGGCCACCCATACGGTACCGTCTTCGTATTCTTCTTTTTTCCAGATGGGCACAACTTCCTTCAGCGTGTCAATAATGTATTGGCAGGCGGCGAATGAGTCGGCGCGGTGCGGCGTAGACACGGCCACTACCACGGCCACATCGCCGATTTCGAGGGTGCCGTGGCGGTGCACCACGGCCACCTGGCGCAGCATGGGCCAGCGCTCCTGAGCCATTTCGGCCACGCGGCGCAGCTGGTGCACGGCCATGGGCGGGTAGGCTTCGTAGTGCAGGCGCACCACCCGGCGGCCGTCGCTGCGGTTGCGCACGGTGCCGATGAAGGCGTTTACGGCGCCGGCCTCGTCCGATTCGGCGGCCTGCAGCACGGCGGCCACGTCGATGGCGTGGTCAACTAAGTCGATAAGCATTGGTCGGTTTCTAAAGCTTAAGCAAGGGCTAGCCCCCGCTCACGGGCGGAATCAGCGCAATCTCGTCGCGCTCGTGCAGGGGCACATCCTCAGCGGCGTACTCATTATTAACAGCTACGGCCAGGCTGCGCAGGCCGGCCAGCGCCGGGTACTGGGTGCGGAGGTCGGCCAGCAGGCCGGCGGCCGACTGCCCGGCCGGGGCATCCACTTCCAGCGACGACTTGCCCACAATCTCGCGGGCAATGCCAAACAGGGCAACGGTGAGGTTCATCTTGCTAATTACTGATTTATAAAAGGCTAGCCGCCAATCGTGGCCATGCTCTCAAAGTTGAGCTGGTGCACGGGGCGCTGGCTTTCGGCCTCAAAGCCATTGGCCGCGCGGTGGTAGAAGGCGCTGGCCAGGGCCTCGGCAATGGCCGCGTTGGTGGCGCCGCCGCGCAGCAGGGCCCGCACGTCGAGCACGCCCTGGTCGTAGAGGCAGGTTTTGATGCCGCCCTCGGCCGTGAGGCGTAGGCGGTTGCAGGTGCCGCAGAACGTGCGCGAATAAGCTGCGATGATGCCCACCCGGCCCTGGTGACCGGCAATGGTGTACTCGCTGGCCGTGGCGCCGGTAGGCGTGTAGGCCGGCACAAGGTCGCCGAGGTGCGCCTCCAAGTGCTGCCGGATGCGGCGGTGGTTCCAGGGCAGCGACTCGGGCGTGGCCACATGGCTGCCGCCATTGAAAGGCATTTCCTCGATAAAGCGCACTTCTACCGGCAGGTCGCGGCTAAGCTCGGCCAGGGGCACGAGGTCCTGGATGTTGCGGCCATCCATCACCACGGCGTTGATTTTCACTTGAATACCGGCCTCCAGCAGCGCATAAAAGGTACGCATGACCTGCGGTAGCTCGTCGCGGCGGGTTATCTCAAAAAACCGCTGGCGGTCGAGGGTATCGAGGCTGAGGTTGACGGCCTTCACACCCATGCGGGCCAGGGCCGGCACGTGGGGCGCGGTGAGCACGCCGTTGGTCGTCAGGCTGAGGTCGTCGATGCCGGGCAGGGCGGCCAGGCGCTCCATAAAAGGCACCAGGTCGCGCCGCACAAAAGGCTCGCCGCCGGTGAGGCGCACCTTGCGCACCCCCAGCCCGGCCAGAATCTCTACCAGGCGCAGCATTTCCTCGTAGCTAAGCAGCTCGTGCTTAGGCATGTACTTGATGCCTTCCTCGGGCATGCAGTAGAAGCAGCGCAGGTTGCAGCGGTCGGTGATGGCCAGGCGCACGTATTCGAGCGGCCGGCCGTGGGCGTCGTATAGCACGGAGGAGGGAGGAGAAGACATCTAGCCAAATATACTGCGGGAGCTAGCCGACCCGAAAGCGGCCGGCTGCGCTAGCCCTGCCTACGCGGCCACGGCCGGGCAGGTTGGTACGCCGCTGGGCAGTAGAAGTCATTTGGGCCGAAAATTGTTGCACCCGCTCCTACTAACCGGCCGTAAGCGCCACCGCACGGTGGGCGGGGCTAGCCGGGGTAGTCTTCCAGGCCACCGCTCAGGGTCAGCACGTTGTCGTAGCCCAGCTCGCGGCGCAGCAGGTCCACGGCTTTGGCGCTGCGCACGCCGCTTTGGCAGTATACCACCACCGGGCCGGTGCGGGGCACTTCGGCGGCGCGGGCAGCCAGTTCGGGCAGGGGCAGCAACATGGCGCCGGGCAGGTGGCGCCGCTGAAACTCCAGCGGCCCGCGCACATCGAGCAGCAGCGGCGGCGTGGCCGAGGCCAGCTGCCGGCGCAGGTCATCGGCCGAGAGGCTGGTGGCTTCGGCCTCGGGGGCGCAACTCACATCAAAGTAGTCAGCGGGGCTAGCGGTATCGAGGTTAATCTGGCTTTGCACAGCATCGCGCTTGAAGCGCAGCGTGCGGCTCTGAAAGCTGAGCGTATCCAAAATCCAGAGCCGGCCGCTGAGCACGTCGCCCAGGCCCAACACTACTTTTAGCGCCTCGGTGGCCTGCACCGTGCCGATGAGGCCGGGCAGCACATTGAGCACGCCGGTGGTGTTGCAGTCGGGCGCCTCGGCCGCGCCAGGCGGCTCGGGGAAGAGGCAGCGATACGTGGGCCCGCCCTCGTAGTTGAAGACCGAAACCTGCCCTTCAAACTTGTAGATGGCGCCCGACACCAGCGGCCGGCCCAGGCTCACGCAGGCATCGTTGAGCAGGTAACGGGTCGGGAAATTATCGGAGCCATCGACTACTACGTCGTAGCCAGCCACCAGCTCGCGCACGTTCGCGGGGCTCACGCGCACCGGATGCAACTCATACGTATTCAATGCATTGAGCCGCTTCAGGGCGCTAGCAGCGGCTTCTACCTTGAGCTGCCCCACGTCTTCGGCGCCGTAGAGAATCTGGCGCGGCAGGTTGGTCAGCTCCACCTTGTCGGCATCGGCGAGGCCTAGCGTGCCCACGCCGGCGGCAGCCAGGTATTGCAGAATGGGGCAGCCCAGGCCGCCTGCGCCCACCACCAGCACGCGGGCCGCGCGCAGGCGCTGCTGGCCGGCCTCGCCAATTTCGGCTAGCTGGAGGTGGCGGCGGTAGCGCTGGCGCTCGGCGGCGGAAAAGCTAGCGGGCGTAGAAGTAGCTGAAGAAGTAACGTCTGTCATTGCGAGAAGGCACGACGAAGCAATCTTTCCTTGTCGTTGACTTTATGCAGAAAGTCCGAACGGCAGGAAAGCTTGCTTCGTCGTGCCCCTTCGCAATGACAGACGCTCCGTAACTTTCTTACAATCTATACCTTACAGCCCATAGCTCA
>NZ_JAUQSW010000002.1 GCF_030581075.1 Hymenobacter cheonanensis | reverse complement strand
CCCCCCCGCCCGGCCCCGGCCCCGCACCCCGCCCCATTAACACTGACCGGCCCGACAATGCCCCCCCCCCCCCCCCCCCCCCTCCCCCCCCCCCCCCCCCCCCCCCCGCAAATTCCTCAAATACAGCAACTTATAAACTAAGGATTTATACGCCGCACGAATTGCGGGAGCAGGGCGAGCTGGATACGGCACAGTGGTTTGCCCAGGTAGAAAAAGCCTGGGAGAAACATCGCACGGAGAAGAATGAAAAAATAACGGCAACTAAATACCTCAACTGGCAGAACAAGCTCACCGACCAGGATATGGATGCGCCGTTTGTGGTGCTCTATTCGGCTTCGGGTAAAGATGCCAACGCCTACGCCCTGCGTCGGGCCGATTTGGACCTGCCGTTTTTGGCCGATAATAAATCGTATGTCTTTTCCACTTACAACGAGGAAGAAGCCCAGTATTTGGCAGCATTCCTAAACTCCAACCAGGCAAATGAGGCCATGAAGCCTTTTCAATCGACTGGCTTGTTCGGAGCCCGCGATGTGCACCGCAAAATCCTGGACGTGCCCCTACCCCGCTTCTCGGCCACCAACCCGCAGCACCAGGCCCTGGCGGCACTGGGCCGCGAAGCCGCCGCCGCCGTGGCCGCCTACGTGGCCGGTAGCGGCGTGGCCGGCACCGACTACGCGGTGGGCAAGGTGCGCCGCCACCTGCGCCAGGTGGTGCTGGCCGAGGTGCTACCCCGTATCGATGCGGCGCTGGCGGCCCTGCTACCGCCGCCCGCCGCCTAGCCCGCCCGCCCACCCCGGACCTAGAAAAAGCTACCTCGGAGGTAGCTCTTGCTAGGTCCGGGGTAGCTTTTGCTAGGTTCGAAGCAGCTTTTGCTACCTCCGAGGTAGGGGCTGCTACCCCAGAGGCAGGAGTTGCCAGTCCGGAAGCAGGAATTGCTACCTCGGAGGTAGGAAGAGCTACTTCGGAGGTAGCTTTTGCCACCTCCGAAGCAGGAGCTGCTACCTCGGAGATAGCAAAAGCTACTTCGGAGGTAGCAAAAGCTGCCCTGGAGGTAGCGGCGGCTAGTCGCGGGCGGCCTGGTTGCCCCTGGCGGCAGACCCCACCCCCGGCCCCTCCCCTTCGGGAGAGGGGAGCCTTACGCTCGCTTACGTCTGTTTACGGTCGGCTCCCCTCTCCCGAAGGGGAGGGGCCGGGGGTGGGGTTTGGCGCTAGGCCTTCTTGGCGAGGGCCGCGCTTTTACGGCGGCCGGTGGCAATGGGCAGGCTCTGGCGCATATCGTCGTAGGCGGCCTGGGCGCCGGGGGTGGCATTTTGGGCCAGCATCTTCACGTAGTTGTACACCTGAAGGGCCTCCTGGTAGGCATCGGAGCCGGCCGTCATCAGGGTCGAATCGGTGTCGAGGTCGAGGGCGGCCAGGGCCTGCTGCACGGGGGCTAGCCCGGCCAGGGCATCGGCATCGGCCACGAAGGCATCGAAGTCGAGGTAGGCGGGCCGGAAGGTGGGGTTTTGGGCGGCGTAGCGGCGGGCCTTGGCCACAAAATCGACCGAGGCCGGCCCCATCTTCAGCATGTTCTGGCGCTCGTCGGGGGTGAGGGGCGTGAGGTAGGGTTGCAACAGGGCGGCGGCCTTCTGTACATAATCGAGGGCCTTGGCCAGGTCGGCGGGCGGAATGGCGGCGGCAAACAGGTTTTGCATGAGAAAAGGGTGGTTGAATGAAGAAATGAAATAGAAGGTACGGCCAAATATGCGGCAGCGCTTTCATATTTCTACGTTCAGGCTTTTGCGTGGCTCGTGCTGCCGTCGGCCCGGCGGCCAGCCCCGCGGCAACTACGCCGGGCGCGGGCTTACTTGCCGGCGCGTTCACTCCCCAGCCATGCTTTTTTCTCGACTTCGCCCGCTCGCACTAGCGCTGCTGCTGCCCGGCTGGCCATCCTCGGCCGCTGGCCAAACCATAACGCTGCCGGCCAAGGACCCGGTGTACACCTACGTGGAGCAGATGCCCCAGCTGCCCGGCGGGGGCGGCATGGGCGCCATTATAGCCGCCGTGCAGCAGCGCGTGGCGCTGCCCGCCGGCACGGCGGCGGCCAATAACCGCGTGTTTGTCCGGTTCACGGTGGGCCAGCAGGGGCAGGTGGAGGATGCGGCTATCGTCAAAGGAGCGAGCCCCGTTGTCGATGCCGCCGTGCTGGCGGCCGTGCGGCAGCTGCCCACCTTCGCGCCCGGCCAGCAAAACGGCCGGCTCGTGCGCGTTTCGTTCACGCTGCCCATTAGCCCGCCGGGCTTGGTTGTGACGCCGACGCCAACGGCTACGCCCGAGCCTTCCACCGAAGCTAAAGACGGCAACTGGCTGCAAGACAACGACTGGCTCACCGAAACCCACACGCTGGTGCTGGGCGAGGCCGAGCGCAAGCCCGGCGAGGCCGACAGCACCTTTGCGCGGCGGGTGCTGCCACTCTCGTTTGCCTTGTCCAAGGACTTTTTGGCCGCCGCGTGGCGGCCGAGTGCTTACGGCAAGCAGCTGTTTTTCTCGCTGCCGGGCACGGATGCCAACGAGCAAGGGACCGATTTGCTAGTGCTGGACCCGTTTTCGGAGGACCTCTACGCGGTGCACACCTTCACTATTCCCGCGCTGGCCCGCTTCATTCTTGGCTCGCAGGGGGAGGCTACCACGCTCACGGCCATTTTCTTCGCCGATGTAAACCAGGACGGCCAAAAAGAGCTGCTGGCCCTGAGCAAGGGCGGCCTGGTGGAAGCCGGCGAGTGGCAAACCTATTACCAGACGCAGGTTTTCCGGTACCTGGGCCTTAGCAGCACGGGCCGGCCCCAGTACTACGAAGACACCGCCCCGCGGGCCTACCTCGACGGGCTAGCCACCGTGGCCGACGTGCGGCAGGCCCTGGCCCGGCACCAGCCCCCGCGCAAGCTGCCGGCCTCGCAAGCCGCCAAAACTGCCCGGCCCGCCCAAAAATAGCGGCGCCCCTAGCTAGCCCCCGCCGCGGCCCGGCCCGCCGCCCGCCCCGAAAAAAGGCAGCCGCCCAGAAACGTGCCTTCCAAAGCCCGGTAGCCGTGCAGGCCGCCCCCGCCGAAGCCCGCCACCTCGCCCGCCGCAAACAGGCCCGGCACCGGCTGCCCGCCAGCCCCCAGCACCCGCCCGTGCAAGTCGGTGAGCAGCCCGCCCAGCGTTTTGCGGGTAATGAGGTGCAGCCGCACCGCGATGAGCGGGCCATTGGCCGGGTCGAGCAGCCGGTGCGGCTTGGCCGTGCGGATAAGGCGGTCGCCCAGGTACTTACGGGCGCCTCGCACGGCCGTGAGCTGCTGGTCTTTGCCGAACGGATTGGTGAGCTGGCGGTCGCGGTTCTCGATTTCGGCCTGAAGGCTGGCTAGCTCCAGCAGCGGTTTGGGGGTGAGCGCATTCATGCCCGCCACGAGGTCGGGCAGGTTGTTGCGCACTACAAAATCGGCGCCTTTTTCCAGGAAAGCGCGCAGCGGCGGCGTGCCGCCGCCCCGCACCCGGCCCAGGGTTTGCCACACGCTTTTACCCGTCAGGTCGGGGTTTTGCTCGGAGCCGGAGAGGGCAAATTCCTTCTCGATAATCTTCTGGGTCAGCACAAACCACGAGTAGTCGTGGCCCGTGCGGCGCAGGTGCGCCAGGGTGCCCAGCGTGTCGAAGCCCGGGTAGAGGGGCCCCGGCAGGCGCCGCCCCAGGGCATCAAACCACAGCGACGACGGCCCGGGCAAGATGCGAATGCCGTGCATCGGCCAAATCGGGTCCCAGTTCTGAATGCCCTCGGTGTAGTGCCACATGCGGTCTTGGTTGATGAGCTGGCCGCCGGCCGCCTCGGCAATGCCCAGCATGCGGCCATCTACGTGCGCCGGCACGCCCGAAATGAGGCTTTGGGGCGCCTTGCCCAGCCGGGCGGGCCAGTTTTGGCGCACCAGGTCGTGGTTGCCGCCGATGCCGCCGGCCGTCACAATCACCGCTCCCGCGCTCAATTCAAACTCACCGGCTTTTTCGCGGCTGCTGGGCTGGCCGCGGGCTACCTCGCTGGCTACCAGCACGTCGCCGCGCACGCCGGTCACGGCGCCGTTGGTAAGTACCAGCTCATTCACGCGGTGCCGAAACCGAAATTCGAGCCGCCCGCTAGCCTCGGCCGCGCGGGCCTGGGCCACAAAGGGCGCCACCACGCCGGGCCCGGTGCCCCACGTCACGTGGAAGCGCGGCACCGAGTTGCCGGGCCCGCTAGCCCCGTAGCCGCCGCGCTCGGCCCAGCCCACCACCGGAAAAAACCCGATGCCGCGCTGGCGTAGCCAGGCGCGCTTTTCGGTGGCCGCCCACTGCACGTAGGCTTCGGCCCAATGGCGCGGCCAGTGGTCTTCGGGCCGGTCGAAGCCCGCCGTGGCCTGCCAGTCGGCCCAGGCCAGGTCAAAGCTGTCGCGGATGCCTAGCCGGCGCTGCTCGGGCGAATCAACCAGAAACAGCCCGCCAAACGACCAGAAGGCCTGCCCGCCCAGGCTTTGGGCGGGCTCCTGGTCGAGCACGAGCACTTTTTTGCCGGCGGCAGTGGCTTCGGCGGCGGCTACCAGCCCCGCCAGGCCCGCGCCAATAATAAGAACGTCAGCGGAAAGCGGTGATTTCATACGGCAAGATAGTCGGCGTGCCGACTACTTTTGCGTACACTTTTTTGGGGCTTGGGCTGTTAAGTTTGCGCCTACCCTAGCCGCCCGCCGGGCGCGCCTTTCTTATGATTCACTTTCAGGAATTTACCCTACCCAACGGCCTGCGCTGCTTGGTGCACGAAGACTTTACCACGCCGCTGGCCGTGCTCAATATCCTGTACGATGTGGGCTCGCGCGATGAGAGCCCCGACCAGACGGGCTTCGCACACTTGTTTGAGCACCTGATGTTTAGCGGCTCGGTCAACATCCCAAGCTACGACGAGCCCCTGCAGAAAGTGGGCGGCGAAAACAACGCCTTCACCTCGCAGGACATCACCAACTACTACCTCTCACTGCCGGCGGTCAACATCGAAACCGGCTTCTGGCTCGAAAGCGACCGGATGCTGGACTTGGCCTTCTCCGAAAATGGCCTCGACGTGCAGCGCAAAGTAGTGGTGGAGGAGTTCAAGCAGAATTACCTCAACCAGCCCTACGGCGACGTGTGGCTGAAGCTCAAGCCGCTAGCCTATCAAAACCACCCGTATCAGTGGAATACCATTGGTAAGGAAATCAGCCACATCGAAGATGCGGAAATGGCCGATGTGCGCGCCTTTTTCCGCAGGCACTACGCGCCCCAGAATGCTATTCTGGTAGTGGCCGGCGCCGTGGCCTTCGACGAAGTGAAGCGCCTGGCCGAGAAGTGGTTTGGCCCCATTGCGGGCGGCGAGCGCCCGCCCCGCCAGCTGCCCCAGGAACCCGCCCAAACCGAGGCGCGCCACGCCGAGGTTACGGCTGCCGTGCCCCTGAGCGCCCTTTACAAGGCCTACCACATGCCCGCCCGCCTCGACCCGCGCTACCACGCCGTAGACCTGCTCGGCGATTTGCTGGGCCGGGGTAAAAGCTCGCGCCTGCACCAGCGCTTAGTGAAAGATTTGCAGCTGTTTAACAACATTTCGGCCTCCGTAACGGGTGCCCTCGACCCGGGCCTGCTCGTGGTGAGCGGCAAGCTCAACGCCGGCGTGGCCCTGGCCGAAGCCGACCGCGCCGTGGAGACTGTCGTGGCCGAGCTGTTGCAAGCTGATGTGCCCGCCGACGAACTGCAAAAAGTAAAAAACCAAGCCGAAACGGGCTTGGTTTTCGGCGAGATTGAGCTTCTAAACCGCGCGCTAGCCCTAGCCATCGGCAAGCTGCTCGGCAACGCTAACCTCGTGAACGAGGAGCCCGCCCAGCTGCAAGCCGTGACGCCCACCGACGTGCGCGCCGCCGCCGAGCTGGTGCTGCGTCCCGAAAATTGCAGCACGCTGTATTACCAGGCGGCCGAGTAGCTGGCTAGCAGGCAGGATAAACAAAGTGCCGTGCGCGTCTGGCTAGTGCCAGATGCGCACGGCACTTTGCTTTCCCCAAGAATACTACTTAGGCGTAGCTAGGGTGGTTTTGGTGCGGCCGGCGGGCTTGGGAGCCGGGCCGTCGTAGGAGGGCGTGTTTTTACCGTTATCGGTTACGTTTACGGGCTCGCCGGGGGCAGCGTAGCCGTTGTCGCCCTTGCCGTTATCGTTGGTGCCGCGCAGCGGGTCGGCGGCGCGGGCAGCGGGCGAGGTATTAGGCACCGAGCGCGTAGTGGGCTTGGTGGTAGGCATCCGCTTCACGCGGTGCGTGGGCAGGTGCGTGGTGGGCTGGGTTTGGGCGTGGGCCACCTGCACCTGCAGGACTAGCCCCAGAGCTGCCACGGAGAGCGGGCGCAAGGAAAGCATAGATATTCGGTAAAATGAAGTGAACCGCCGCCACAAAAGCAGCCGCTAGGCCCACCTAGTACGCAAAACGGTCCCGAAAGGCTGGCTTTCGGGACCGTAGCAAAGGCAGAAAAAAGAAGAGAAAAGCCGGCGGCTAGCGCGAAGTGGAGAGAGAGGTGCTGGCTACCTCGTGGCGCAGTGGGCGCCCGTTGTAGTCGGTCGTTACGCCGTGGCCTACTTGGTTGAGGGGCATGCCGGGGGCTACCGATACGTTCATGGTGGGGCGGTGCGGGGCGCCGTTGTCAGCCTGAGGTAGCGGCTCGTTGCTCCAGCCGTTCCAGCTAGTGCTGGCGGTAGCATCGGGCTGGGCCGGGGCCACGGCAGCGGCTTTGGCAGCCGCCGCTTCAGCTTTGGCGGCGGCTTCGGCGGCACGGCGCTCGCGGGCCGTCAGGGCCTTGGGGCGGGCTATCGGGTGGCTGTAGGCGCCGGCCACGGGTTTGGCAGCGGGAACGGTTTGGGCCGACGCCGCCTCAGTGGCGAAGATGGCGACACCTAGCAGCGGAAGGAGGAAACGACGGAACATGGTAAAGAAGGAAAAGGAGTGGGAGATGCTGAATGCTGAAAAGGCTTTTGCAAAGGCGGTGCCAGACTTTGTAAAAGCCGGGAGCTGGCTACCTGGCATTGAGTTGCGATTCTTTATAATCTACTGATTTACAAAGAATTTATTTTATATCAGCCTCGAAATACCCGTCCCTTTTACATAGGCTTGCTGCCCGCCGTACCTTTGTGGGTATCATGCAGGAATCTATTTCGGGCCTAGCCGCCGAGGTGGCCGCCGCCGACGTCAGCACCGCCGCCGCCCTCGACCAGTTTCGCCTTCTCTACCTGGGCCGCAAGGGCCGCCTGGCCGACCTGTTCGACCAGCTCAAAACGGTACCCAACGAGCAGAAGCGGGCCGTGGGCCAGCAGCTCAACGGCCTCAAGCAGCAGGCCCAGGCCCGCTTCGACGAGGCCCAGCAGGCCCTCGAAGAGGCGAGCGCCAACCAGCCCGCCGACGCGGGCTTCGACTACACGCTGCCCACCGTGCCGCACGCGCTAGGCACCCGCCACCCGCTGAGCCTGGTGCGCGAGCAAATGCTGCGCATCTTCAGCCGCATTGGCTTTGCGGTGGCCGAGGGGCCCGAAATCGAGGACGACTGGCATAACTTCACGGCCCTCAACTTTCCCGAAAACCACCCGGCCCGCGATATGCAGGACACGTTTTTCGTGCCCGCCGTGGAAGGCGACGACCAGCCCAGCCTGCTGCGCACCCACACCAGCACCGTGCAGGTGCGGGTGATGGAAAACGAGCCGCTGCCCATCCGCCGCGTGATGCCGGGCCGGGTGTACCGCAACGAGGCCATTTCGGCGCGGGCGCACATGCTGTTTCACCAGGTAGAGGGCCTCTACATTGATGAGAACGTGAGCTTTGCCGACCTCAAGCAGACGATTTACTACTTTGTGCGGGAGCTGTTTGGCGAGGATATCAACATCCGCTTCCGGCCCAGCTACTTCCCCTTCACCGAGCCTAGCGCCGAAATTGACATTACCTGCCTCATCTGCAAGGGCGCGGGCTGCAATATCTGCAAGGGCACCGGTTGGGTCGAGATTGGCGGCAGCGGCATGGTAGACCCCAACGTGCTGGAAAACTGCGGCATCGACTCCGAAAAGTACTCGGGCTATGCCTGGGGCATGGGCATCGAGCGCATTACTATGCTCAAGTATCAGGTCAAGGACCTGCGCCTGTTCACCGAAAACGACGTGCGTTTCCTGCGCCAGTTCGAGGCGTTGTAGCAGCACCTTAGCGGCTAGCCCCAACTCCTAATGGAAACCCTAACTAGCTGAGCCGTGTTGCTCAGCTTCGACTTCGCTTTAAGCTTATCAGCTAATAGGTTAATAATTAAAAAAGGTCGTCATGCTGAACGCAGTGAAGCATCTCGCCCGCTTCGTTGAGCCGATTATTCAATGATGCGAGCGAGATACTTCACTGCGTTCAGCATGACAAACGCGAGAAAATATGAAAGTTAGAACGCTTAAACAAAACAAGGTCAACGTTATAACGCTGGGCTGCTCCAAGAATCTCGTCGATAGCGAGGTACTCATGGGCCAGCTCAAGGCCAACGACTTTTTGGTGACGCACGAGGCGAAGAAGTCGGACGCTAACATCGTCATTATCAATACCTGTGGCTTTATCGACAACGCCAAGCAGGAAAGCATCGACACCATTCTGCGCTACGCAGATGAAAAAGAAGCCGGCAAGCTCGAAAAGCTATACGTAACGGGCTGCCTCTCGCAGCGTTACAAAGACGAGCTGGAGGTCGAGATTCCGCAGGTCGATGCCTATTTCGGCACCCTGGAGCTGCCCCAGATGCTGAAAGTGCTGGAAGCCGACTACAAAAAAGAGCTGGTGGGCGAGCGCCTGCTTACTACGCCCAAGCACTACGCCTATTTCAAAATCGCGGAGGGCTGCAACCGCCCGTGCTCGTTCTGCGCCATCCCGCTGATGCGCGGCAAGCACGTAGACCGGCCCATGGAAGACCTCGTGACCGAGGCCAAGCGCCTGGTCGGCATGGGCACTAAGGAGTTGATTCTCATTGCCCAGGACCTGACCTACTACGGCCTGCAAGCCTACGGCGAGCGCAAGCTGCCCGAATTGCTGGAGCGCCTCAGCGACGTAGCCGGTGTGGAATGGCTGCGCCTGCAATACGCCTACCCCTCGCAGTTTCCGCTAGCGGCGCTGGATGTGATGCGCGAGCGCGACAACATCTGCCGCTACCTCGATATGCCCTTGCAGCACATTTCGGATAACATGCTGAAAACCATGCGCCGGGGCATCACGGGCCGCCGCACCAAGGAACTGGTGCGCGAGATTCGCGACCGGGTGCCGGGTATTGCGCTGCGCACCACACTCATCGCGGGCCACCCTGGCGAAACGGAGGAAGATTTCGCCGAGCTGTGCGAGTTTGTGCAGGAGTCGAAGTTTGAGCGCCTGGGCATCTTCACTTATTCGCACGAAGAGAATACTCATTCGCACACCCTGGTAGACGACGTGCCGGCCGAGGTAAAGCAGGAGCGCGCCGACCGCATCATGGAAATCCAGCAACAGATATCGCTGGATTACAACGAGTCGCGCGTGGGGCAGACGTACAAGGTGCTCTTCGACCGGCTGGAGGGTGGCTACTACGTAGGCCGCACCGAGTTCGACTCGCCCGAGGTAGACAACGAAGTACTGGTGCTGGCTACCAACGACTTGCATATTCCGCCGGGCAGCTTCGCCAACGTGCACATCACCGGCGCGTCGGACTTCGATTTGTACGGCGAGGTGGTGCGCTAGCCGCGTCAATATTGTTGGTCATGCTGACGAAGGAAGCATCTCGCTAGACTGGTAATTTCACTGATTACTACCCTAATAAGATGCTTCCTTCGTCAGCATGACAGCCGTAGTGAGTGTCCTATCGCCAACCTTTCCTGCCTAGCCGGGTTTTGGCCTGAATTCCGCGCTCACTTTTCCCTGCGCTCATGGCCGCTGCCGACTGTATTACCCTGCCCTACGCCGCTACCGGCGCCTTTTCGGGCCTGCTGACTGATTACCTGGCCCAGAAGCCGGCGCTGGCGCCTTTCTACCATCGCTTCCCGGAGTTAGCCAGCTTCGCGGCCCAAATCGAGGAAAAAAAGGCGAACTATTCGCCCGAAGCCCGCCAGCGCCTCGTAGCCGACCTACGCGCCCAATATGCCGAGCTAGGGCCTGAGGTGCCGCCCGCCGTGGCGGCCAACCTCGATTTGCTGGCCCGCGACACTACGTTTACCATCACCACGGGGCACCAGCTCAACCTGTTTACGGGGCCGCTGTACTTTGTGTATAAGATAGTTACGGCCATCAAACTGAGCCAGGAGCTGAAAGCTGCTCATCCGGAATACGACTTCGTGCCGGTGTACTGGCTAGCCACCGAGGACCATGACTTTGCCGAAATCAACCACTTCCAGCTGTTTGGCAAAACGCACAGCTGGGCTGGCCCTGGCGCGGGCGCCAGCCTCGGCGGGCCGGTGGGCCGGCTAGGCCTGCAAGGCCTGCAAGAGGAACTGCTGAGCCAGCTGCCGCCCGAGGTGCCGGCCGCCTTCCGCGCTGCCTACACCGGCAGCCAAACCCTGAGTGAGGCCACCCGCCGGCTAGCCACCAGCCTCTTCGGCAAATACGGCCTGGTGTGCCTCGACGCCGACCGGCCGGCACTGAAGCAAGCGCTTAAGCCTTTGCTGGCGAAGGAGATAAAGGAACAGTTTTCCAATCAGGCAGTGCAGGCTACCAACGCCCGCCTCACGGCCGCCGGCTACAAGCCGCAGGTGTATTCGCGCCCGCTCAACCTGTTTTTCCTCACCGATGCCGGCAAGCGCGAGCGTCTGGAGCCCGACGCCGCTCCCGGCGCCGACTGCACCCAGGTAACGGTGCGCGGCACCGCCCGCTGCCACTCGCAGGCCGAACTGCTGGCCCTGGCCGCCGCTGAGCCCGAGCGCTTTAGCCCCAACGTGGTGCTGCGCCCGGTGTACCAGGAGCTGCTGCTGCCCAACCTCGCCTACATCGGCGGCGGAGCCGAGGTGGCCTATTGGTTTCAACTGAAAGACGTGTTTGCGGCGCTGGGGGTGCCCTACCCCATTGTGCTGCCCCGCAACTCGGCCATGTACCTGAGCCGCGCTAACGCCGGCAAGCTCGCCAAGCTGGGCCTCAGCACCTTCGATATTTTCAAGCCTCTAGCCGAGCTGAAAAAGCAAGTCGGCGCGCAGCTAGGCCAAGAGGAAATTAGTCTGGCTGCGCAGCAGCAGGCGCTGGCCGCTGCCTTCGAGCAGGTGCAGGCCCTAGCCCAACGCCTCGACCCCACGCTGGTAAAAACCGTGGCCGCCGAGGCTCAGAAAGCCGCCGGCAGCCTGGCCGGCCTCGAAAAGCGCCTCAGCAAAGCCGCCGAGGCCAAGCACGAAACGGCCTACGCCCAGCTTACTGCGCTCAAAGACAAGCTCTTCCCCGACGGCGGCTTGCAGGAGCGCACCGACAACGTGCTCAGCATTTTGATTAATAACCCCGGCTTTATCGGGCAGCTGCTAGCCTGCTTCGAGCCGCTGAAGCTGGAGTTTGCGGTGGTGCAAGAGGGGTAGCGTACTTTTAAGGCCTCTCAGTTAATCTGTTCGCTTTGGCCTTTTTTCAGCAGCTTCGCCAACTTTTTACTACCCCAGCCGCGCCAATCTATGACCCCTCTTTTGGCCTGCTTGATGATTTAGGTATCGGGCCAATGTTGCAACAGCAGCAATGGAACCAGTTAGAGGCAGTGGCGGCGAAACTAATGCCCGACGACCTGACGCGGCTTCTGGACGGGCTATGCCTAACTGATACTTATAGCAAAGCCTTAGCTAGCTATAGCCGGTCGGGCGACTCAGACTTTCGTTGCTTGGCAGCGGGGGTACACGCCACTTATGTGGCCTGGCAAATTCGTGGAGGAGCTTATGCCAAGTACGTAGGCAAGCAGCAACTCGAAGGCTTCGCCAAGCATCTGAATACGGCGTATCAGCATCTTACCACCACTTTTAACTCAGCTACTTATCAGGCTGAGGCAGCAGCCCGCACCGTGCGGGTGGCTATGGGGCTAAGCGAGCCCGATTTGGCCCGGGAGGCGTTTACGCGCTGCCTGGCCTTGGCTCCTGCGCACCTGCAAGCGCACTTGTTCTACTTCAATTTCCTCACCCCAAAATGGTTTGGCAGCGAGGAAGTGCTAGAAGAATTTGGGGAGGCTGCCCCTACGCCTGCCTTGGGCCAGTTACTAGAGGCAATGTACCTAACGGAGCTATTTTCTATTCACGACGATAGTTCGGCAGCAGTGCAGCAGCAGTTTCGCAACCATTACGCCCAGCAATTAGCGCAGCTAACCGCGCAAAGCCGCCCGCTAACCGATGGCTCGCTATACGCCGTTTATTTCAACAATTATCTAGCTTGCCTAAACCATCTGCTAGGGCATCTGGCCGCGCGCAATAGCTTTTTGCAAGTCTTGGGCCGCTACATCACGCCTTATCCATGGGCTTATTTTGGCCTGGACTGGGCAGCGGTGCAGAAGCTTGTTTAGCACATCTTGGTAGGCAACTATCAACATGTTCACCGCATCTTCACAGAGCCTGGCGCTGCCCCGGCGCTGGGCTCTTTCTTTGTGGCCATGTTTCGCTCTCTGCTGCTCGCTTCGCTGTTGGTTTTATTGGCTAGGGTCAGTGTGTTGGCGCAGCCCATCAGTGGGCGCGTGACGGATGCCAACACCGGGCAGGCGCTGCCGTTTGTGAATATCGGGGTAGTGGGCAAGGCGCTGGGCACGGTCAGCAACGAGCAGGGGCAGTACGGGCTGGTATTTCAGGATAAGTTAGCCGACGATACCGTGCGGGTGTCGTACCTGGGCTACCGGCCGCAGCTACTCACGCTACGGCAGCTGCGCGCCCGGCCCGCGCTGGCGCTGAGCCCGGCCGCTGTGGCGCTGGGCGAGGTGCGGGTAAAGGGCAAAAGCCGGGGCTGGCGCGACCGCACGCTGGGCTTTAGCGGCAACTCTGAAAACTCGACGCTCAGCCTGGAGCCCAAGGACCTGGGCGCCGAAACGGGCACCGTTATCTACCTCAAGCACAAGCCAACCAAGGTACTGCAAGCCAATTTTAACGTGGCCTACAACCACGTGGGCACCGTGACGCTGCGCGTGAACCTCTACCGCCTCGACGCCAAGGGCCGCCCCACCAGCGAGAAGCTGCTGCGCCGCGAAGTGCTGGTGCGCACGGCCGTCGCGCACGGCCCCCTCACGGTAGACCTGACGCCCGATGACCTGCTGCTGACCGAGAACTTCTTCCTGTCGCTGGAGTGGGTGGGCGGGGCCGATGCCGCTGCGCTGCACAAGGGCCTGGCCTTTTCGGCGGGCATTGGCTACGCCGACAACGACATTTACTTTCGCAGCACCAGCCAGGCTAGCTGGGAGCGGATTTCGGCTGGCGCGGCGCTGGCCGGCATGCAGCCCAAGCTCAGCTTCTACGTCACGGCGCAAGACTAACGCGCTCGTTTTCCTACTGCTACCTTATGCCCGAACCCGCTACACCTTTGGGCCCCGAGGCCGTTGGGATTACGGAACGCACGCTGTTTCTCAAAATTTGGCGTCATCCAACGGCCACGCTAGGCTTCATTCTCGCCAATTGCCCCGGCGCCTACGTCACCCAACTGCTGGTGCTAGGAGGCATTGCCAGGGCCGTCGGCCGCATTAAGCCCTCCCAGGTGCACGATGCCTCATCGGCTGGCAATGCGCTGCTGCTGGCGGCACTGCTGGGCGGGGCCTTCGGCTGGGTTACCTACTATTTCTACGCCTGGGGCCTGAGTTTGTGCGGCCAGTGGATGGGCGGCCGGGCTACCGCCGACACCCTTAAAACGGTGTTGGCCTGGGCGCTGGTGCCCACGATAGTTTCGCTGGCCCCCATGTGCCTGGTTTTGGATATAAGCAGCGGCGATTCGTTTCGCCGCGAAGTCATTGACCTGCCCTTGTCCAACGAAACGCTCCTATATGCTCTGAGCGGCCTCGAGCTAGGGCTGGCAGTTTGGACGTTTTGCATTTTCCTGAGCGGGATTCGGCTGGTACAAGGCTTTGCAGTAGGCCGGGCGGTGCTGAATATGGTGTTGCCGGGGGCTACGCTAGTGCTCTTCGTTGGGGGAATAATGCTGTTGATGAAGGCGCTCGAAACTGCCGTTAATTGAGTTATGCCCATTCTCTCTAAAGCCGCCCTGCGCCGCGCCGCGCTAGCCCGCCGCCAGGCCCTGACGCCGGCCGAAGTGGCCCACCGCAGTACCCAGCTAAGCGCGCAGCTTTTCGCGCATTTTCCGGTGGCGGCGTGGCGCGGGCTACACGTTTTTTTGCCCCTGGCCAGCAAGAACGAGCCCGATACGTGGGCAATAATTCAGCGCATTTGGGCCGAAAAGCTGCCGTTGCGCCTGGCCGTGCCCGTGGTGCAGGCCGATGGCATATCCTTGAAACACTACGAATTAACGGCTATCACCCCGCTACTCGCCAACCGCTGGGGCATTCCCGAACCAATGGCTAGCCTAGCCACGGAGGTGCAGCCCGCGCAGCTCGATGCGGTGCTGGTGCCGCTGCTGGCCTGCGACGCGCAGGGCCAGCGCGTGGGCTACGGCGGAGGGTTTTACGACCGGTTTCTGGCCCAATGCCGGCCCGATGCGTTATTCATCGGCTTGACTATTTTGGATGATGCGCCGGTACCGGCCCTGGCCGATGTGCTGCCTACCGATGTGCCGCTGCACGCCTGCCTTGCGCCGGGCGGAGTGTGGAATTTTCGCTAGGGCAGCATCGAGGAGGGTAGCTGCTACTTGTGGTAGCGCGGCCGGGTGGCGGCGCTGGGTAGCGGCCTCACTCCTACCCCCTTCTCGCATGGCTGCCATCGAACCCTCCGCCCCGAAAACCGGCAAAAAACCGCGCGCCCGCAAGCACAGCTTCCGCCTCGACATGACGCCGATGGTGGACCTGGCTTTTCTGCTGCTCACGTTTTTCATGCTGACGACCACCTTCGCCAAGCCCCGCGTGATGCAGCTGCAAATGCCAGTGAAAGACCCCAACCACACTACCGATGTGCGGCCCGCGCACGCCATGACGATTATTCTGGGCAGTGGGCATCAGGCGTACTATTATTTCGGGCTAGCCCGGCCCGACGACCCTAGCGTGCCGGTGCCCGCGCTGCACACCACCAACTTTGGCCCCAAGGGCATTCGGCAGGCGCTGCTGGCGCGGGGCCGGCAGCAGCCCGCGCCAGTGGTACTCATCAAGGCGGGCCCGCGGGCCAAATACGGCGACATGGTGGATATTCTGGACGAGATGAACATCACCGGCCAGTCGAAATACGCCATCACCGACCTCACGGCCGCCGACCGCCAGCTGCTGCCGCCTAGCGAGCGGCAGTAGACTGCTTGAGCAGCTCAACGCGCTCGATGCGGGCCTGGCCCCAGGGCGCAATGCTGACGCGCACGCGCACGGCCGGGCTGGTTTTGCCGAGGCGCAGGGGGCTGTCGCCGGGCACGTAGTAGCGCTCCAGGTTGTAGCGCAGGCCGAGCGTGTGGTTGTAGACCTCCGTGACCCAGCCGCGCAGCACGGCCTGGCCGGGACTGGGCGTGAGGGTTTTATCGTAGACACCGGCCACGGTGGCGAGGCTGTCGGGGCCGGTGTTGAGCAGCACGTACACCCCTTGCCGGCGCTGCGGGGGGCTAGCCCCCCGCCAGGCCGCCAGGGGCGCTTCGGCGGCGGTGTAGCGCAGGCGCACGAAGCTTTCGTATTGCAGGCCGTGCAAATCGACGGGGCTGGTGGCCAGCCAGATGTGCTGGCCGTAGGCCGTGGTGGCGTAGCCCGCGCCGGCCACGCCCAGCACGTAGAGCACCTGGGCGGCCACCAGCAGTCGCAGCAGCAGGCGGTGAGAGGGAGAAGTGCGCGTGAGCATGGGCTAGGAAGCAGTGGGCGGCGAGCCCGGTGAAGACACGGCGGCCGCGCCCGCCGCCAGGCGCTGGGCGTTGCGCCGGCGCAGGTACCAGCTCAGGCTCAGCAGCAGCACGCCGCCAATCAGGAAAAACAGCGACTTATCCAGAAAAGCCCAGGTGAGCTTGAAGTACGCCACCATCGTGGCCACTACAAAGAGCACGGTGCCTAGTGTGAGCTGCTCGGCCTCGCCCGAGCGGTGGGCGCGGGCCAGCACCGAGCCGGCGTGGGCATACAGCACCACCAGCGTGGCAATGGCCAGCGGCAGCCCGCTAGGCAGGTAAAAGCCCGGCAGCAGCAGCAGCCAGTCGGGCAGCGACACCAAAATGCCCCGTGCCCGCTTGCCGGCCACTGAAAAAGCCAGTACCGCCACCAGCGCGCCCAGGTAGGCCAGCACCGGCGGGCGCAGCCGGTCGGCGTATTGGTCGGTTTCGCCAAATAGCGCCAGGCCGAGGGCAAACAGGTAGGCCGCCACCAGCGAAGGCCCTTGCAGGGCGCGGCCGGCGGCGCGGTTGGGGTGCCAGTCGCCAGCCGCGTAGATGAGCATGGCCGGCACAAAAAACCAGGTGATTTTAGCCTTCGACAGTGCCACCCACAGCGCCACCTGCCACAGCAAGCTCAGGGATAAGATGCTGGCCACCAGCGTATCGGGCCGGCGCCACCAGCGGTAGCCACTGCCCAGCGCCACCAGCCCAATAGTGGCGTAGCTGAACACGCCCAGCGCCTGGGTACAATACGTTTGCACTGCCACGCCAATGATAATTGGCAGCAGCGTGAGCACCTGGCTATCATACAAATAGCTCAGCAGCACGCCCACCACTACCCAGGCTAGCAGGCCGCTCACATCGTAGCCCACCAGTTGGTAGAGCTGGCTAGTGAGGATAATACTGGCCCCAAACAGCACGAGCCCCAGCCCCAGCAGGCCGTGGCCCACCCGGCGGTTGCCGCGCCGCAAAAAGTACTCCCCGCCCGCGTAGGCGGCCAGCAGGCTGCCTAGCAGCAGGCCCAGCCGCACGGCAGTGGGCAGGTTTTGCCAGTTGGCGGCCACCACGCTCAGGGCGCTCAGGCCCACCAAAATGCTGCCCAGCAGCGGCAGCAAACCCACGGCCTGCACGGCATCGGGGGGGTAGCGGGCCAGCAGGCGCTCGCGCTGGGCTTCCGTAATGAGGCCCTCGGCTACCCAGGCGGGCGTTTCGGTTTCTAAGAATTTGCGGCTCATACGGGTTGCGCTGCTACGCTGGCGGGCACGGGCAGGGAGGCCTCCACCAGTTCTTCCACCAGCGCCTCAAGGCCGTGGTACCAGTCGATGTGGGGCGAGGTGACGCCGCAGCCGCCCGGCCGGGGCGGGCAGGTGGTTACGGCCCAGCGGTAGTGGCACTGCGGACAGGTGCCGCCGGTTTCAAACGTGTTCCAGACGTGGCCGCAGCGGCACTGCCAGTGCGCCCCGCCATCGGGCTCCCACTGGCAGGCCGGGCAATAAATTTCGATAGTGGAGTCGGTAGCCATAGCAGAAAATAGAATGTTGAATGAAGTCAGCGTGTGTACTGGTTTTGCTAAAAATAGCCTTTAGGCCGTCATGCTGAGCTTGTCGAAGCATCTCTACCGCTTCAGCCAAACCGTTCAACGAGGCGGTAGAGATGCTTCGACAAGCTCAGCATGACGGCCTTACAAATCCGCAAGCACGCGCTAAGCGGGCTTGCGCGCCCGCGTCATCTCGCGCTTGCCGGGCGGGCCGGGCAGCTTTTCGGTAAGCCAGCCGGCAGCCCGCAGGTTGCGCCTAAACTGGCCCTGGGCGCAGTAGCTCACCAGCACCGCGCCAGGCGCGGCGGCGGCGTAGAGCTTGGTAAATACGTCTTCGGTCCACAGCTCGGGCTGTTTTTCGGGGGCGAAGGCGTCGAAATAGATGAGGTTGTAATAAGAGGCGGGGAGGGTCGCGGCCTGAATAGATTCCTGAATTTTGGTTACAAATCGAACCTCATCAATTACCAGCATTTCATCCCAAGGAGCCGTATGAAGTTGCTCAAACGCAGTTTTAAGGAGTGCATTATTCTGCCATTGCGGTGCTAGAGCAGCAACTATAGCCGGCAATAAAGGAGTAGTTTCATAACCGTCGTAGACAATTATGGCTTGGGCTGCTATGGCCGCCTCTAGCGTCAGCAATAGATTGAGTCCCGTGCCTAAGCCTATTTCTAGAATTCGCACTGGTCCCTCATCCGGCTGCCCCAGCCCCGCCGCCAGCAACGGGGCTAGCCCCGCCTCAATAAACACGTGCCGCGACTCCTGCGCCGCGCCGTGGTGCGAGTGGTAGTGCTCGTCGAGGGCGGGCACGTAGAGCGTGGGCGAACCGTCGGCGGTGGTGCGCACCTCTATTTTTGACTCCGTTCCTAACTGTTCATTGCTCATCTGTTAACTGCTCACTGAATTCATGCCCCGCGTAAAAGTAAGTTTGCCCGAAAGCTTTGGCTTCGCGGTGGAGATTCCCGTCCGCATCACCGACCTCAATTACGGTGCCCACCTCGGCAACGATGCCCTGCTGAGTATCCTGCACGAGGCGCGGGTGCAGTTTCTGGCTAGCCTCGGCGCGGCCGAGTTCGACCAGGCTAGCCAGCTAGGGTTCATCATGGTTGATGTGGCGATAGAGTACAAGGGCGAGGCGTTTCACGGCGACGTGCTGCACTTGGCCCTAGCCGCCAACGACCAGCATAAATACGGCTTCGACATCGTGTACCACGCCACGAACCAAGTCGGCAAGGAGATAGCCCGCGCCAAAACCGGGATGCTGTGCTTCGACTACAACACCCGCAAGCTGCGCGCCCTACCGCCCGAGCTGGCGGCTAAGCTCAGCTAGCCGCGCCGTGTTTCGCCTCGTTGTCATCACTGCGCCCACGGCCTTGTCCGAGGAGCCGCGCCTACTCGCCGCGCTGCTGGCCGCCGGCCTGCAGCGCCTGCACTTGCGCAAACCTGGTTGGCCGGCCGAAGAGCTAGCACAGCTTGTTGAGGCGCTACCGACGCATTTTCACTCGCGCCTGGTGCTGCACGGCCACCCCGCGCTGGTGCGGCGCTACGGGTTGGGTGGCCTGCACCTCACGGCCAGCCAGCGGGCGGCGGCGGCGCGCCGCCCAGCTCTGCTACCCGGCCAAACGCTTTCGACTTCTTTCCACTCGCTGGCCGAAGTCGCTCATGCGCGGCGGCGCTACGACTACGTGTTTCTGAGCCCTATTTTCGACAGCCTAAGCAAAGCAGGGTATGCCAGCAATTTTGACCTGGCTACCGTGCGGACTTTTTTACAAAAACGGGCGGCTAGCCCCACCCGCCAACCGCAGGTCGTGGCGCTAGGAGGCATTGATAGCCAAACTAGTAAGCTGGCGCGAACGGCGGGCTTTGCGGGAGCGGCAGTGCTCGGCGCAATTTGGCAAAGTCCCGACCCAGTAGCCGCGTTTCGGGAGTTGCGCGTGGGGCTGGGCTAGCGACGGGCAAAAGCGACTGGCTCGCTTCCCTGCCCTACCCCCTAGCCGCGACCAAAAAAGCCGTTCGCCCCATCGTTGCCGTATTAGGGGGTGCCAGGTCCCTTGGCGCCAGCACGGCTATTGGCGATTAAGCCAATAACCCCTCTCTACCAATCTCTTATCCCACCCCAATGCAATACGGTATGTGCTTCGATGGCAGCGTGGTGCGCGGCCGCGGCGACGATGGCCGCCCCCTGCGCTTCTCCAACACCCGCGCCACGGGCCACGCCGAGCACGCCGAGTTTCACTACCGCCGGGCGCGCCAAATGGGCCTCACCCTCTTCCGCGACACCATCCTCTGGGACGAAGCTCGCCGCCGGCCCGACTACGTCTGGCTCGACCGCCTGCAAGCCCTCAGCCACGGCCAGATAGAGCTGGTACTGAACCACTACGCCCTGCCCGAGTGGCTGGACGAGGCCAGCTTTTGGGGCGAAGGCGCGGCCGCCGCCATGTACGAGCTGAGCTACCAAGTGGCGCGGCGCTACCCAGGCGCGTTTCGCAGCTACAACCTAGGCGCCGAGCTGGGCATCTGGACCGACTGGATTGCGGCCCCCAACAACCGGCAGTGGCCCTTCGGCAACCGCTCGTGGTGGGATGTGTACCGCCAAACCAGCGCCATTACCATCGCTATCGCCAAGGGCCTCAAGGCCGGCGACCCCACCTGCCGCACCGCCATGAGCGAGCCCTGGGGCTGGGACCCCGCCGTGCCCTGGGCCGACCAGGCCCGGCCCTTCGCCACCATTCTGGGCCAGCCCGATGAGGTGGCGGTGCAAAACAACTGCTTTACCTGGCAGCAGGGCCACGCCGGCCTGCTCGACATTGTGGGCCTCAATATCTACTTCGAGCACGACATCCCCGGCATGCTGGCGGCAGCCCGCCGGTTTTTCCCCGCCCAGCACGTAGTAGTGGCCGAAACCGGCAACCTGCTCCGCCCCGACTGCCATCCGCCCGCCCTTTGGTGGGCCAAATTCGAAGCCCTGACCGAGCCCGACCTGGAAGTGAGCTGGAGCCCCGGCCTCACCATGCTCACCCACGAGCTAGGCGAGCCAATGGCCGGCAACCTGCTCAGCGAGGATGGCACCACGCACTGGCTCCGCCCCGATTTGGTGCCCGCCGCCCGGCAGCCGCGCCGGGCTAGCCCCTATCCAAGCGCCAGCGCCGCGTCCCAATCTTTCCACACCGGCTCGTAGCCCTGGCGGCGCAGCATGGCCGCAATCTCGGCCGGGCTGCGCTCATCGGAAATCTCGAACTGCTCCAACGACTCGGGCGCCACGGCGTAGCCGCCGGGGTTAGTCTTCGAGCCCGCGCTGATACTGGTGATGCCCAGTTTGATAACCTGGTCGCGGAAGACCGGGTTTTCGCGGGTTGAGAGCGACAGCTCCACCTCCTCATTCAGCAGGCGGTAGGCGCAAATGAGCTGCACCAACTCGCGGTCGCTCATTTCCACTTTGGGCTGCAGCAGCCCCTCGGCCGGCCGCAGGCGCGGGAAAGAGAGGCTGTACTTGGTCTGCCAATAAGTCTTTTCGAGGTAGTCGAGGTGCAGGGCGGTGTAAAAGCAGTCGGTGCGCCAGTCTTCCAGCCCAATGAGCACGCCTAGCCCCATTTTGTGAATACCGGCCCGGCCCAGCCGGTCGGGCGTGTCGAGGCGGTAGTGAAAGTTCGACTTTTTGCCCTTGGGGTGGTGCTTTTTGTAGTCCTCCTGGTGGTAAGTTTCCTGGTACACAAGCACCGTATTGAGCCCTTCGGGGATGAGGCGCTCGTAGTCGGCCTGGTCGAGCGGCTGCACTTCCATCGACAAATGCGCGAAGTGCGGACGCAGCGTTTTAAGCGCCTTTTCCAGGTAGTCTACCCCCACCGTCTGGTTGGCCTCGCCCGTCACGAGCAGCACGTGGTCGTAGCCCCAGTTTTTCAAAACCGCCGCTTCGGCCAGCATTTCCACGCTGCTCAGCGTGCGCCGCCTGAGCTTATTATCGAGGCTAAAGCCGCAGTAGGTACAAATATTCTGACACTCATTGCTCAGGTACAGTGGCACATACAGCTGCATAGTATTGCCGAAGCGCTTCCGCGTGAGCCGGTGGCTCAGCTGCGCCATCTGCTCCAGGTAGGGCGCGGCGGCCGGCGAAATCAGCGCCTTAAAATCGTCGAGCGTGCGGCGCGGGGCGGCCAGCGCCCGCTCCACGTCGGCCGCCGTTTTGGCGTAGATGCTAGCCTTGACATCGTCCCACGCGTGGGCTTCAAAAACGGGGCGAAAGCTCATTTTTTGTATTAGTTTCTCTGAGAATGGTCGTCATGCAGAGCGCAGCGAAGCATCTCGCTCGCTGCGTTGGTTTAGTAACCCTAGCGACACGCGCGAGATGCTTCGCTGCGCTCTGCACGACGACCGTTTTCAGACGTTTTACATGTCCAAAAACGCCGTAAGCGGCGAACTCGCCACCGCCTCCGCGTGCGCTACCGGCGCGGCCAGCCGCGCCTCGTAGGCCAGGCGGCCAGCCTCCACGGCCATTCTAAATGCGTGCGCCATCGCTACCGGCTGCCCAGCCACGGCGATGGCCGTGTTCACGAGCACCGCATCGGCGCCCATTTCCAGCGCTGCGGCCGCGTGTGAGGGCGCGCCGATGCCGGCATCGACCACCACCGGCACCTTGCTTTGGCCGATTATTATTTCCAGAAACTCCTTGGTCAGCAAGCCTTTATTGGAACCGATGGGCGAGCCTAGCGGCATTACGGCGGCCACGCCCACCTCCTCCAGGCGCTTGCAAAGCACCGGGTCGGCGTGGATGTAGGGCAGCACCACGAAGCCCAGCTCCACCAGCTCCTCGGCGGCTTTTAGCGTTTCGATGGGGTCGGGCAGCAGGTACTTGGGGTCGGGATGAATTTCGAGCTTGAGCCAGTTGGTTTCGAGCGCCTCGCGGGCTAGCTGGGCGGCGAAAACCGCCTCCTTGGCGGTGCGCACGCCCGAGGTATTAGGCAGCAGGTTGAACTGCGGGTGCCCGAGGTGGCGCAGGATGTCGTCGTTGGCATCGGCCACGTCTACGCGCTTGAGGGCCACCGTCACCAGCTCCGAGCCGGAGGCCAGCAGCGCCTCTTCCATCAGGGCCGACGAACTGAACTTGCCCGTGCCCGTGAACAGACGCGAGGTGAAGGTGCGGCCGGCGATTACCAAAGGCTGGGTTTTCATATCGTTGTTACTAGTTGATTTTTAGCTAATTCTTCCGCAAACTGCGACGCCGCCGCGCCAGGGTCCGCAGCGCCGCCAATGGCGCCCGCCACGGCCACGCCGTGTAGGCCGGTGGCCAGCAGCGCCGCCACATCGGCTAGCTCAATACCCCCAATGCCGACCACTGGCACCGCAAAGCCCGCCGCCCGGCACCGCGCCAGGAGTTCGGCGTAGCCGGCCAGCCCCAGCACCGGGCTCAGCTTTTCCTTGGTGGTGGTGAAGCGAAACGGCCCGAGCCCCACATAATCGACGCCGGCCGCCACCAGCCCTTCGATATCAGCAAAGGTGTTGGCCGTGCCGCCGATGACAAAATCTGACCCGAGCAAAGCGCGGGCTTCGGCCGGTGGCATATCCTGTTTACCTAGATGCACGCCATCGGCTCCAATTTCGAGGGCTAGCGCCGGGTTATCGTTGATAATGAGCGTGGCATCGTGGTGCCGACACACAGCCTGCGTATCCAGGGCGCGCTGCCTCCACTCGGCATAGGGCAGGTTTTTGACCCGCAGCTGCACCCAGCGCACGCCGCCCCGGCAAGCCAGCCCGGCGGCCTGGGCATTGGTAGTGATGTAGTGCAGACGACTGATTTTCATGATACTGTAAGTAAAGAATGGTAGCCTAGCCGCGTGTCATTGCTAGCCAAAAAAGCGGCCGTATAGGTCTTGCCCTGCCAGCAGGCGTCGGGCAGGTCGGCGCCCAGCGCCAGCCGGGCCAGGATGGCGGCCGACAGCACGCAGCCGCTGCCGTGCTTCTCGCCGTGCGGCAGCCGGGGGCTAGCCAGCACGTGCCGCGCTTCGGGCACTAGCAGCACATCGGTGGCAAAGTCGCCGTCGGCGTGGCCGCCCTTCAGCAGCACCGGGCACCAGGCGGCCAACGCTTCGGCGGCGGCCTCGGGGCTAGCGGCGGGCAGCAGGCGCAGCGCCTCGGGCCGATTGGGGGTGAGGAGCGCCAGCTCGCAGCAGATGGCTTGCAGCAGTTCGGCGGCGGGCCGGGCGTGAAACTCGTAGCCGGCTGTGGCCTTCAGCACCGGGTCCCAGATGAGTTGCACAGCTGGGTTATAGGCTTTGAGCCAGCGAATTAGCTCCAGCAGCAGTGGCAAACTTTCGAAAAGGCCAATCTTGATAAACTTGACCGGAAACCGCACCAGCAACAGTTGAACCTGGTCCTGAATATCGGCCAGCGGTACCCAGCTCACGCGCTCAAACGCCACGTCGTTTTGCACCGTGAGGGCGGTGCAGGCGGCTAGCCCATACACGCCGCTAGCCTCCATTGTCTTGACATCGGCCAGCACGCCGGCCCCGGCGCTAGGGTCGAAGCCGGCAATGGTGAGGGCATAGGGGCGCATAGCATTTTAAGTTATTTGGTTGCTGTTCTGGCGCCCTACCTCACCCCCGGCCCCTCTCCTTGGGGAGAGGGGAGCCACGACGGCGCAATCATGAATCGTCAGGCTCCCCTCTCCCCAAGGAGAGGGGCCGGGGGTGAGGTTGAACGGGAGGGTCTCACAGATAAATCTCGCTGCCCTTCTCCACGAACTCCCTGGACTTCTCGCGCAGCCCTTCCGCCAGCACCTGCGCCGCCGTCATTTCCTGGGTGGCGGCGTAGTCGCGCACTTCCTGCGTGATTTTCATGGAGCAGAAGTGCGGGCCGCACATCGAGCAGAAGTGCGCCACCTTGGCGCCCTCGGCGGGCAGCGTTTCGTCGTGGTACTCGCGGGCGGTGTCGGGGTCGAGCGAGAGGTTGAACTGGTCTTCCCAGCGGAACTCAAAGCGGGCCTTGCTCAGGGCGTTGTCGCGGTACTGCGCGCCCGGGTGGCCCTTGGCCAGGTCAGCGGCATGGGCCGCGATTTTATACGCGATTACGCCGTCCTTCACGTCCTGCTTGTTGGGCAGGCCGAGGTGCTCCTTAGGCGTCACGTAGCAGAGCATGGCGGTGCCAAACCAGCCAATCATGGCCGCCCCGATGGCCGAGGTAATGTGGTCGTAGCCCGGGGCAATGTCCGTCGTGAGCGGCCCTAGCGTGTAGAAGGGCGCCTCGTGGCACTCCTTCAGCTGCTTGTCCATGTTCTCCTTGATGAGGTGCATGGGTACGTGGCCGGGGCCTTCTATCATCACCTGCACGTCGTGCTGCCAGGCAATTTTAGTCAGCTCGCCCAGCGTTTCCAGCTCAGCAAACTGCGCCTCGTCGTTGGCGTCGGCGATGGAGCCGGGGCGCAGGCCGTCGCCCAGCGAGAAGGCCACGTCGTAGGCCTTCATAATCTCGCAAATCTCCTCGAAATGCGTGTAGAGGAAGCTCTCCTGGTGGTGGGCCAAACACCACTTGGCCATGATGGAGCCGCCGCGCGACACGATGCCGGTCACGCGCTTGGCTGTCATCGGCACGTAGCGCAGCAGCACGCCGGCGTGGATGGTGAAGTAGTCCACCCCCTGCTCGGCCTGCTCAATTAGTGTGTCGCGGAACAGCTCCCAAGTCAGGTCTTCGGCCTTGCCGTTTACCTTCTCCAATGCTTGATAAATGGGAACGGTACCCACCGGCACCGGGCAGTTGCGAATAATCCACTCGCGGGTTTCGTGGATGTTTTTGCCCGTGCTCAAATCCATCAGCGTATCGCCGCCCCAGCGGCAGCTCCACACGGCCTTATCTACCTCTTCCTCAATGCTTGAAGTCACGGCCGAGTTGCCGATGTTGGTGTTGATTTTCACCAGGAAATTGCGCCCAATAATCATCGGCTCGCTCTCCGGGTGGTTGATATTCGAAGGAATAACGGCCCGGCCAGACGCCACTTCCTGGCGCACAAATTCGGCCGTGATGTGGCCCGCCGGTGTGTTGGCCCCAAAGCTGTGGCCGCGGTGCTGCGTGCGCAGCGGGTCATCGGCGGGCAGCTCGTCGAAGCGCTGGTTTTCACGGATGGCGATGTACTCCATCTCGGGCGTGATGATGCCCTGCTTGGCGTAGTGCATCTGGCTCACGTTGGCGCCGGCCCTGGCGCGCAGCGGGGCCGCAATGTGCTCAAAGCGCAGGTGGTCGAGGCTGGCGTCGGCGGCGCGCTGCTGGCCGTAGGCGGAGGTAGTGCCGGCGAGTTGCTCTACATCGCCGCGCTCCAGAATCCAGCTTTCGCGCAGGCGCGGCAGGCCTTTCTTAAGGTCGATTTCGACGCTGGGGTCCGTGTAGGGGCCGCTGGTGTCGTAGACCGTCACGGGCGGGTTCTGCTCCGACGGAAAGCCGAAATCGAACTTGCGCTCGGTGTCGGCCAGCGCGATTTCGCGCATCGCCACCCGGATGCCGGGGTGCAGCGTGCCGGGCACGTAAATCTTGCGCGAGCCGGTGAGGGGCTGGCGCTCCACCAGCGTCTGCTGGGGGGCTTGGTCTTTTTTCTTCATCTCGATGGGATGGGGTAGGAAAAGAGAGGTCGGCCCGCGCCTACCCCCCCTGGGTGGCGCGAATAAGCAGGATGCGGTCGTGGGGCTGCACAGCGTGGCTGGCCCACTCCGTGCGGGGCACCACCACGTCGTTGACGGCCACGGCGAGGCCGCGCGTCTGGACCTGGCCCAGCGCGGCTAGCAAGTCAGCGAGCGGCTGGTTTTCAGTGGCTTCGTGGGCCGAATTGTTTATGTAGCAAACCATGCAACTAGCACTAGTTGGAACAAGGGAAGTCCATAAACAATAGGCGGCGCCAGCCACGGCCAGCCCCGCAGGGCCGCCGCTAGGCAGTACCAGTACTTTTCCCTTCGCCAGCATTACCTGGTTCAGGTTCGGAGGGTATCGTCTCAGCCTTGCTTGCGCAAAGCACCCCTAAAGTTTATGGTGGCGAAGGTAGGCGGCGAAAGCTGTGCGTCGGCTGAATAAGGCCGCTTTTGCCGGAATTTTATTCAATGCGGCTGAGGATTTTAACAAGTACCTGTTATGACAACCACTAGTGCTGCACCACGATGTGCATTATCGATGATATCTGCATCAGGGTGATATACTTACCCTGGCGTCATCATGAAACTCTTCGCCCTCTGGTTTCTTCTGCTTTATAGCCTAATCAATGGCTACGGTAGCCTAGCAGCGGCTCAAAATAGGTCTGATTGTACTGCATATGATTGCTTTCCTAAAAAGCCGCAGTTAGTGGGCGGGGGTGGAGGCGAAGCTATTTCAGCAACCATAGAAAAATGGCTGTCCTATCCGCCACGTGCGCTACGCGATAAAGTAGAAGGCAGGGTCTTTATTCGTATTGACATACCACCTAGTGGGGTGACGCGAAATATTATGGTAATCAAATCTCTACGACTCGACTGCGATGCGGCTGCCATGCGTGCCGTGCGTCACCTTCCACACTTTGAGCCGCGTCCTCACAGCGCAGATACTGTGCGCTATTATTTACCAATCATGTTTAAGCTGCCAGCTGCTAAGCTGCCTGACAGCAATACTGCTTCGTATCAAACGACGCTAGGCACTATCGTTGACCCAGTTGAGAGAAGTCCAGAACTGTTAAGCGGCGGTGGCGGGGCAGCTATTGTGGCAGCGGTGCAGCAGCGACTCGTTTATCCGCCACAAGCCAAGCGGGTAGGTACAGAGGGGCGGGTATTTGTTGGCTTCACTATCACCCCTGAG
This sequence comes from Hymenobacter cheonanensis, assembly GCF_030581075.1. Classification (GTDB taxonomy): domain Bacteria; phylum Bacteroidota; class Bacteroidia; order Cytophagales; family Hymenobacteraceae; genus Hymenobacter. The sequence continues at coordinate 601,364 of NZ_JAUQSW010000002.1, read as the reverse complement.
GGGCTAGTGAAAGACGCCCACGTTTGGAAGGGCTTCCGACCTGATTGTGATGAGGCTGCTCTACAAGCAGTACGCAAACTCCCTCGTTTTAAACCTTGTTTACAATTCGGCAAACCGGTTACGTGTGGCTACACAGTGCCGGTAAAATTTGCCTTACCTCCTAAACGTAAGCTACTGAAGTAGCTAGCGTTACTGCCAAACGGGAACCCAACGCCTTGGCTGTTTGTATCTTTGCCCTATGTTACTGGAACTCGAACTCGCCCCCGCTAAACGCGACATCCGCAAAACCTCGCCCGACGACCTCAAGGCGTTTATGGTGGAGCACGGTGAAAAGCCGTTTCGCGCCAAGCAAGTGAGCGAGTGGCTGTGGAAAAACACGGCCGGCTCGTTTGAGGAAATGAATAACATCTCGCTGAGCACCCGCGAGTTGCTAGCCCGGCACTTCGTGATAAACGGTGTAGCCGTGCAGAACCAGCAGCTGAGCAACGATGGCACCATCAAGTCGGCCTTCCGGCTGCACGATGGCAACATTGTGGAGGGCGTGCTCATTCCGCACGACACGCGCATGACGGCCTGCATCTCGTCGCAGGTGGGCTGCTCGCTCACGTGTAAGTTTTGCGCTACCGGCTACATGGACCGCAAGCGCAACCTCGACGCGGCCGAGATTTACGACCAGGTGGTGCGCATCCGCGAGCAGTGCGAGGCGCAGTATGGCACGCCGCTCACCAACATCGTGTACATGGGCATGGGCGAGCCGCTGCTCAACTACGCCAATGTGGTGGAAAGCGTGCGCCGCATCACCGCGCCCGACGGCCTCAACATGGCCCCGCGCCGCATTACCATCAGCACGGCCGGCATCGCCAAGATGATAAAGAAGCTGGCCGACGATGATGTAAAAGCCAACCTCGCCCTGAGCCTGCACGCCCCCAACGACACGAAGCGCAACGAGATTATGCCTATCAACGAGGCCAACTCGCTAGCGGCTTTGAAGGACGCCTTGCAGTACTACCACCAGAAAACCGGCCGCAAAGTCACCTACGAATACATTGTATTCGAGAACTTTAACGACGGCCTGGAGGATGCCGCCGAGCTGTACACCATCTCGAAGTGGCTGCCCTGCAAGATTAACCTCATCGAGTACAACCCCATCGAGAACGCGGCTTACCAGAACGCGGAGGCCGACAAAATCACGGCCTTCCACAAGTACTTGGCCGACCGCGGCGTGCAAACCAACATCCGCCGCAGCCGCGGCAAGGACATTGACGCCGCCTGCGGCCAGCTAGCCAACAAGGAGAAGGCCGAGGCGGCCTAGCCTTGCTTTAATTACTTGGTGGGCTTAGCCGCCTTAATGAGCATAATGTACTGCGCGCAGGAGCCCTGGGAGGGCGCGAGCATCCCGATTTTGGTATCCAGCTCGCCGCTGCGCAGCTTCTTATCCAGCTGAGCCTCTCCGTAGTACTTGAGTAGCTGGGGCGTATTCTGCTTGAATGCCTTTTGCAAGGCGGCCATCACCGTTTGCTGACGCTGGCCGGGCGACAGGCTGGCAAACGGCACCTTGGCATCGCCAAGGGCTAGCTGCGTGCACAGCGCGGCGGCAAGGGGCTGGAGTACTTTTTTTTCGGCCGCGCTCATAGCCGCGGTCTGCTGGGCCGCTAGGGCTTGCTGCCCCTGCTCGGTTTGCACCAGCCGGGTAATGAGCGGCAGCGAGGCGGGGCAGCTTTGGCCGAGCGAGATGACGACGTCTTTGCCCAGCAACTGGCCTACCTGCTGCGGCGTAAGGTTTTGACGGGCGCCTTTTTCCATCAGGGCCAGCACCGCCACGCTGTCTTGCTGCATAGCTTCGGTAAAGAGCTGCTGCGTCAGCTGCATGGCCTGCGCCGAGGTCAGGGCGGCAAACTTAGTGGTGTGGTCGTTGGTAAGCCTGGTACACAGCGCCTGGCTGAGCGTATGCACCAAGCGCAGGTGGCCCACCACGGTATCGGCGGGGGTAAGGCTGGCGTTGGCCGGGCTGGTAAAAGCCAGCATGACTATGCTGCAGCAGAGTAAAAAGTGTTTCATGGGGCCAAGATACCGGCCTGCGCTTACTTAGGGCACCATTGCCGGCTACTTGTGGGCCCGGCTGGCGGGCTGCGACCGGGCGGCCCGGGCACGCGGGGCTGGCTCCGGCGGGGCCGGGGCGGCGGCGCGGGCCGAGTCAGCCTTCAGCTGCTGCAAGCCCCGGTCTACGCGCAGGGGGCCGGTGTAGGCGGGGCACTCGTCAAACATCAGCAGGTCAATCTGCTGCCACAGCACGTCGGCCTGCCGGGGGTTGCGCCGCAGCTCGGCGCTGAAAGCGTCGAAGGCAGCCTGATAATACGTAGCCACCGGGGCGCTGTCGGCGGCGCGGTGGTAGGCGGCCAGGCGCTCCTGGGCCGTGCGCTGGCCGAGGGGGCGGGCAGTGTTCTCGGCCGCCAGCTGCTCACACAGGGCGTGGGCCACGCGTTGCAGGGCCTGCTTTTGGGCGGCCGACAGCTGGCTGACATCGACGCCCGCCATCTGGGCGCCCATCTGCGTTAGCAGCTTGCCGGCTACCGGGCAGGCGGTGGCCAGGTCGAGCACTGCCTGGATGGAAGCCCGCTGCAAGGCTGCGCTATTGCCGGGCGATTGGGCCATGAAGGCCTCGAACTCGGCTAGGTTCTGTTGCACCACCCCAATAAGCAGCTCTTGCAGCAGCGCCCGGCCCTGCGAGTTAGTAAGCACGGTGAGGTCCTGGTGCCGGCTTTCGATGGCCACCTGGGCGCAGATGCCGGCCGTGAGCAGGTGCGCAATGCGGGCCTCGCCGCGCACCGTGTCGGCGGGCGCGGGGGCCGGGCGGGGGCTAGCCTGGGCCGGGCGCGCCAGCAGCAAGCAGAGGCTGCCGAGCAGGAGCAAGTGTTTCATGGAGCCAGGATATGGGTGGCCGGCCGGCGCTAGCGCAGCTTTATTTTGCCGAAGCGAAAGGCTACATCCAGGTAAGCCGGGTAAATGCCACCGTTGTTGCGCGAGGTAAAGTACAAGGCCCCCAGGCTGCCGCTGAAGCGCGGCGAGGCGTAGCGCAGGCCCGCTAGCCCGCCAAATCCGCCGTTGCTGTCGAAGTTGGCCAGGTACGTTTCATTTACCAGCGTAAAGAGGCGCGAGAGCCGCACGTTGGCGCCTACCACCCCCACCGGCGAGCGCCCAACCCCATCGCTGGCAAAGCCGTAGCCCAGCCCCAGCGTGAGGTTGGTATCGGCGGTGCCGTAGGTGGCCAGCCCGTAGCCCAGGCCGCCGCTGCCCCCACCACTGCCCGTGGTGAAGCCGTAGAGCACGCCCGCTCCCACGCGCAGCTTATCGCTCACCGGCAGGCTCACTTTGGGCGTTACGGCTACCAGGGGCACGCCCACAAACGGAATAACCGGCACCAGCAGGCCCACCGAGATATTATCGGTCAGGCCGTAGTTAACGCTCGCCAAAAAGATGTCGATAACCTGCGCCTCGCCCTCGCCTTGGTGCAGGTTGCGGGCCGTGGGCGCAAAAAACATGTGCGTGCTGTTGCCCACGTAGTCGAAGCCGCGCCGCGCCTGCTCGGGAGTTTGGTTGGTGAGCTGCCGCACAATAACCCGCTGCACCGTTACCGTGCCCAGCTCCCGGGTTTCAAACGTGAGCGTCTGCTCGGTTGCCTCCCGCAGAATACCGCTGAACTGGGTGCCGCCCATCGTTTCTACGGTATAGGTCTGGCCGATAACCTCGCCGGGATGGCCAATAACGTTGGCCATCGGCAGCTCGGCCGTGCGCATGGGCGGGGGCAGCGGGGTAGCCGGCGGCTGCGGAGCGCCGGGCAGCGCAGGCTGCTGCGCCCGCGCCGCCAAGGCTAGTAAAAGACCCCCACAAAGTAACGGAAAGCGCATAAAAGTGAAGCAGTCGTGAAGTAGCTGGCTGCCGCCGTAAAGATGCTACCCGGCTCAGGTTAAGTTGCAAGTCTTCTTTGCGCAGCATCAGGCGCCAACACGCGCCCTTGCGCCGGCCGGGCTGGCAGCCAACCTTTTCATAAGCAAAGGCTTAAGCTGCCTGCCTAGCGCTTGCTGCCTGACTTTAGCGAGCTGGTTTTGGCCGGGGCTTTTCGGGCGGGGGCGGGCTTGGCCTTGGCCTTGGGCGCCGGGGCCGCGGCGGCCTGCCGTTCGCGGGCCATCTCGTCGCGGCCCACCTCCAAAATGTAGTTGGGGCAGACTTCCAGCATCAGCAGCGCCACTTTTTTGCCGATTTCCTCGCCCTGCGCCTCGTCTTCCATCGCGTCGTCGCCGTACTGCTCCGTTAGGGCCTGCGTGTTGCTGAGCAGCGTGCTTCCCAGCACCTGCTCTATCTGGGCGCTGCGCTGGGCCGGGGTGAGCTTGGCAAACGGCTGCTTGGCATTCTCGGCATCGAGGCGCTGGCAGGCCGCCTGCGTAATGGGCAGCAGCACGCTGCGCTCGGTGGCCGACATCTCGACGTTGCCAGCCATATGGCTGCTCCCGATTTTGGCAATGAGCGGGCCCGCGCCCGGGCAGCGCTGCGCCATTTCGAGCACCGCCTGCTCGCCAATGGTGCCGCCCAGGGCCGAGGCCTCGGCTTTGCCGGCCTTCTCCATCAGGGTGCTGAACTCAGTAAAATTGTCGCCCATCGCCCCCAGCATCAGGCGCTTGAGCAGGGCTTCGCTTTCGGCGCCGGTTAGCTTGGTCAGGTCGGCCTTCTGGCTTTCCTGGGCCAGCCGGGTGCACATGCCCGCGCTCAGCACATGGGTAAAATGGGCCTGGCCGGCCACGGTATCGATGGGCAGGGCCGCCGCCTGTGCGCGCGGGCCCGGCAGTAGCAGGCTGGCAAGTGCTGCTATACCCAGTAGTAGCGCGTGTTTCATGCGCCGAAGGTAAGGGCGGCGGCCTCGCCGTTCATACAGGGGCTAGCCGCGCCAGCTGCCGGTGCTCGGGGGGCGGCCGGTGGCTTTTTCATTTTCCGACTCACCGGCCGGCACCTCCCTTAGCTCGACGCGCACGGCGTAGGAGCGGGGCTGCACCTTCTGGCCGTAGGCATCGGCAAACTCCTGGGTGAACTCGGCGCCGAAGAAAATAATGAGCGAGGAGTAGTAAATCCAGACCAGCAGCACGATGGCCGAGCCCGCCGCCCCAAACGCCGAGCCAGGGTCAGATTTAGATATATAAAAGGAAATCAAATACTTACCCAGGATAAATAACACGGCCGTGATAAAGGCCCCAATGCCCACATCGCGCCACCGGATGATGGCATCGGGCAGGAAGCGGTAAATCATGCCGAAGAGCACGGTGGTCACGGCCAGCGACAGCACGATGTCGACCAGCCGGATGGCAATGAGCCCCACATCGGGCAGCAAGCGCTGCAAATAGCCGGTAAACACACTTAGCAAGGCGCTGATTACGAATGACATCAGCAGCAGCAGGGCCACGCTCAGAATGAGGCCGAACGAGAGCACGCGCTGCCGCAGGTACTGCCCAATACCGATGCCAGTGGTTTTCACCTTCAGGTTCCAGATGTCGTTGATGCTGTCTTGCAGCGTGACGAAGAAGGTGGTGGCCGCAAAAATGAGCGTGCCCACGCCGATGGCCGTGGCTAGCCCGCCTTTTTGCTGCAAGGTGAACTTGGCAATGCTTTCCTGGAGAAAAGCCGCCGCATCGGCGCCCACCAGGCCCTTTATCTGGCCATAAATCTGGCCCGTGAGCGCCTCGCCGCCGTAGATGGCGCTGGCCGTGGTGATGACGATGAGCAACAGCGGCGGCAGCGAAAAAATGGTGTAGTACGACAGAGCCGCCGCGTGCCGGAAGGCGTTGTTGTTGCTGAACTCGGTGGCCGTGGCCTTCACCAGAGCCAGGATATCGGAGAATTGGTAGCGCGCCATGCGGGTAGTGGTTGGGCTGCCCCGCCCGGGCCCGGGGGCCGGCGGGGCAGCAGGTACTAGCCCCAAATACGGGCGGCCCGGCTTTTTGCCCGATAATTTCTGGAATAAATGTGCTAGCCTTCCCGCAAGGTCCAGCTCAGGGTTTGGGTGGGGCCGTAGTTGAGGGCAATGGCCAGCTCGGCATCGTCGCGAAATTGCAGCTGGTGCAACTGCTTGGCTTCCACGGTCACGGTCAATTCTTTACCCGCAAAAGGCCAGGGGCTGACGACCACCGGCGTGCCCGGGCCCTCGGGCTGCCGCACTAGGTGCGCGGCGCGGCGGCCGTGCCCGAGCGGGTCCGGATAAATTTCGACGGCGCGGCCCATCTCGGGCAGCTCGTTGCGGCACAAAATGAGCGAGAGGCGGTCGCACCAGTGCAGCAGGTCGTAGGCCTGGTAGGCCTGGGCCTTGCTCAGGTGCAGCTCTTTCAGCCAGCGCTCCTGGCGGGTGCGCAGCTCGTCGAGGAAGGCCGTGGTTTCGGGCTTGCTGCCGCGCAGCGGCTCATACAGTTTGCTCAGGTGCAGGCTGGTGAGCAGGCTGCGCCAGCGCCCCTGAAAGCGGGCCGCGTGCAACACATTGGTAGCCTGCTCGATGGAAAAAGCCTGCTGCGTGAAATTGGCCGGGGCGCCGGCGGGCGTGAGGCCGTGGTGGCCGCCGCGCCCGTGCCAGGCCACCTGCTCATCGTCGTGCTGGGCGGTGGCCGCCAGCAGCCCCACCCAGCGGTCGGCAGCCAAAAACGGCGGCCAGTGCCAGGCCAGCTGCGTTGCTAAAAGCGCATGGGCTTGTTGGTAGATTATTTGCCAGCCAGTGGGGGTGGGGTTGACTATCATGCGCGGATACCGGGATTTTGTCGCAGTTTTGGGGCCACTTACGCGAAAAGCAGGAAGCTGGACCACGGAGGAAGTATTAGCTGCGCCCTATTATTTCTTTCCTTCCTCCAAATTTTATACGCTAGTTTGATGTACGCCCAGCTGCAGGATATTCTCGACCACCCCTTGCCTTCGCTGGCGGTGGTGGGCAATCTACTCATTATCGAAAGCCTGCTCTCGGTTGATAACGCCGCCGTGCTGGCCACACTGGTGAGTGACCTGCCCCCCGCGCAGCGCAAGCAGGCGCTGCGCTACGGCATTTTTGGGGCGTACCTGTTTCGGGGGCTGTGCCTGGTGTTTGCCTCCTACCTGGTGGGCTTCTGGTACCTGAAGCCGCTGGGTGGGCTGTACCTGCTATATCTGTGCTTCAACTACTTCCGCGCTACCAAGCCCGAAGAGGAGGGCGCGCCCGACAAGCAGAAAAGCTGGCTCTACCGCCGCACCATCGGGCTGCTAGGGCCGTTCTGGGCCACCGTGGCCGTGATTGAGCTTATGGATGTGGCTTTTTCCATCGACAACGTGTTTGCGGTGGTGGCCTTCAGCAACAACCTCATCTTGGTGTGCGCGGGCGTGTTTATCGGCATCCTGGCCATGCGCCTGGTGGCGCAGGCCTTCGTGGGGCTGATGGGCAAGTACCCGTTTCTGGAAACGGCGGCCTTCGTGGTTATCGGCGTGCTGGGGCTCAAGCTGGTGCTCTCGCTGCTCGAGCACTTTGCCCCGGGCCACCCGGTGAGCGATTTTTTGAGCAGCGACGCGGCCGATGCGGGCCTGACGGTGCTCACCATTGCCACGTTTGGGGTGCCGCTGCTTACCTCGCGGCTGCTGGGCTGGCCGCGCCGGCTGGGCGGCTAGTGCCGGGCTAGCCCGCCTAGCGGGCGCGGGCCTGGTCGGGGTGGCGGCCCAGGCGGTAGCTCAGGCCGAAGCGGGCGGCCAGGTTGCTGCCCAGGAACATGCCCGTAAGCCAGCTTTTTTCGCCGCTGCTGACATAGAGCTGGGCGTCGAGGGTGGCCGTGAGCCGCCGCTGGCGCCAGCCCAGCGTCAGGTTGGGCAGCAGCGTGGGGTCGGCATAGGTATCGGCCGAGCGGTCGGTCTGGCTCGGGTAGGCGCTCACGTTGGCGGTGGCCGCTGGTGGCGAGGTAAAGCCCCACACCACGTTGCGCTCCAGCCCCAGCCCCAGCACAAACTGCTGGTCGTGGGCCAGGGGCATCAGGTACCGAATGCCAAGGCGGGCCGTGCCCAGCATCGCCTGGTAGCTGAACGTGGTGTAAGACGCCTCGCCGGTAGTCGAATTGTAGGTGCGCACCACGCCTTTATTTTGAAACCCGCTCAGCGAAAGCTCGCCGTAGATGGCCGTGGTGCGGCTGGGCTGCAACAGCTCGGCGTAGAAGCCGCCGAAGGGATGCAGCTGGCCATCGGTGTGCTCGCCGGCCAGCTGGTAGGCCGCGCTTTCGAGCAGGTGGTAGCGCACCCCGCCCAGCACGCCGGCCTGAAAGGCTGCCCGCCGCCGGGGCTGGGCCAGCGCCAGCCAGCTGCGCACCGGCGCCGCGCCGGGCGCCGCGCAGCCGGCCGCGTAGGCCTGCGCCACGGCCGCCAGCCCGGGGGCCGTGAAGGGCGCCGCCCGGGCCGCCGCCACGGCCGCCGGGCAGCCGCCAAAGTACAGCTCCAGCTGGCCGTGGTAGTTGTTGCCGTCCACTATCTGCAGGCTGCCGGTGGCCGAGCGGCGCAGGTACTGGCGCTCGCTGAGGCTGAGCCAGGGCTGGCCGGGGCGCCGCAGCAGGTAATGCACGGCCCCGGGCCGCACCACGCGCCGCAGCTCGATGGGGCCGGTCAGCAGCACTTCGGCCAGCAGCGAATCGACCTGCACACTGAATATATTGCCCTCTATCAGGTCGCTGAGGTGGGTTTCGGCGGCGTGGTCGATGGGCAGGGCCTCGTAGCGAAAGTAGCGCCCGCCGGTGAAGCTCACTGCCCGCAGCTGGCGGGGCTGCAGCAGCTCGATGGGGCTAGCGGCAGTGGCGCGAAAGCGGATAAACTCGGGCGGAGTCACCCAAAATCCATTCTCAACCTCGCCGCGCAGCGTATCGCCGCTGGCGCGCACCAGCAGGCCGGGCTCGAAAGATTGGGCCAGCGCGGGGCCGGGGCCAAGAAACAACCAGGAAAGCAGAAAAAGTAGGGCTAGCCGCATGAAGAACAGGTAAACTGAGCCACGAAAATAGTGGCCAGTAGGTATTCTCATGCAGCTAGCCCCGGTGGGCCGGCGCGGGGGCTAGGCGGGCACCGGCTCGCGCAGGTGGGCCAGCATGTCGCGGGTCATTTTGGGCAGGTCAAACTCGGGGGCCCAGCCCCAGTCGCGGCGGGCGGCCGAGTCGTCGATGCTGGCCGGCCACGAGTCGGCAATGGCCTGGCGGCCATCGGGCTTATAGGTTACGTGGAAGTCGGGAATCTCCTGCTGAATGGCGGTCGTAATCTCGCGGGGCGAGAAGCTCATGGCGCCCAGGTTGTAGCTGGTGCGCACCTTAATGGCGGCGGCCGGCGCGTGCATGAGGTCGAGCGTAGCCTTGAGGGCGTCGGGCATGTACATCATGGGCAGGTAAGTGTCTTCCTTGAGAAAGCACTCAAAATCCTGCCCGGCCACGGCCTTGTGGTAAATATCCACGGCATAGTCGGTGGTACCGCCGCCGGGCAGGCTCTTGTAGCCGATGAGGCCGGGGTAGCGCAGGCTGCGCACGTCGAGGCCGTGGTGGCGGTGGTACCACTCGCACCACTGCTCGCCGGCCAGCTTGCTGATGCCATACACCGTGTTGGGGTTCATGATGGTGAGCTGCGGCGTGTGCTCGCGCGGGGTGTCGGGCCCGAACACGGCAATGGAGCTGGGCCAGTACACCTGCGGCACCTGGTACTGCACGGCCAGGTTCAGCACGTTCAACAGGCCATCCATGTTGAGCTTCCAGGCAAAGGCCGGGTCTTTCTCGGCCGTGGCCGAGAGCAGGGCGGCGAGGTGGTAAATCTGCACCGGCTGGTACTGCTGCACCAAGGCTTCGAGGCGCGGCTTATCCAGCACATCGAGCAGCTCGAAGGGGCCGCCGGCCAGGGCCTCGGGGTCTTTGGGCGGGCGCACGTCGGCGGCCACTACGGCCTCGGGCGCGTAGCGCTGGCGCAGGGCGGCGGTAAGCTCCAGGCCGAGCTGGCCGCAGGCGCCAATGACGAGGACGTTGCCGGGTGTTCGAGGGGTGGCGGGTTCGCTGGGCGAGGTTTGCATGGGCAGGCTAATCGGGGTGAGGGAGGGGTGGGAAGAGCGGGCCGCAAAGATACGGCCGGGGCCAGGGCCGGGGTTTGGGGCGGGGTGCAACGACCACCGGGCCAGCCGGTATCTTTAGCCGATGCTTACCCGGTTTTTTATACTATGTAGTGCCCTGGCGGCGCTCCTGGGCCCTATTACCCCGGCCGGTGCCCAGGCCCCGGCCGCTAGCCCCTCGCCCTACCGCAACCTGGTGCTGGAGGGCGGGGGCATCCGGGGCATTGCCTACGGCGGCGCCTTGCAGGAGCTGGAAAGCCGGGGCGTGCTGGCCCGCATCGAGCGGGTGGGCGGCACCTCGGCGGGCGCCATTCAGGCGGCGCTGCTGGCCGTGGGCTACTCGCCCGATGAGATTGTGGCCGTGGTGAACGCCACGCCCGTGCAGCGCCTCAACGACGGCCGCTTCATCTTTTTCGGCGGCACGCACCGGCTGGTGAAGCAGTACGGCTGGTACCGCGGCGATGAGTTCAGCGAATACCTCAGCGAGCTGGTGGCCCGCAAAACCCAGCGGCCTAACCTCACGCTGGGCGAGCTGCACGCGCTGGCCCAGGCACAGCCCGGCCGCTACCGCGACCTCTACACCACCGGCACCAACCTCACTACGCAGCGCACGCAAGTTTTCAGCCACGAAACCAACCCCACCATGCGCGTGGCCGACGCTGTGCGCATCAGCATGAGTATTCCGCTCTACTTCCGGGCGGTGCTGCTCGATGGCCAGAACAACGTCATTACCGGCCCGCCCGCGCCCGGCCAGCCCGTGCAGGTGCTCGTGGATGGCGGCTTGCTAGCCAACTACCCCATCGACCTCTTCGACAAGCCCCGCTACCTGCCCGCCAGCCTCGCCGCCACCGCTAGGCCCGATGCCCGCGGCAACGTGTACAACCCCGAAACGCTGGGCTTGCGCCTCGACCGCGCCGACCAGATTGCCTGCGATACCACCGCCACCGGCCGCCAGCAGCTAGCCCCCTACGCCGTCACCGATTTCAACTCCTACGTGGGTGCCCTCTACACCGTGGCCCTCGAAAACCTCAACCCCATGCAGGCGGCCGACTGGCAGCGCACCGTCAGCATCAATTTCTTGGGCTTCAGCCCGAAGATTAAACGCATTTCCAGCGCCCAGAAGCAGCAGCTCATGGCTAGCGGCCGGGCGGGCGTGCAGGCGTTTTTCAGCAAAACGCAGGCGCAGAAGTAGGTATGGCGATTATGACCTTACCCGATGCCCAGCGTGAGCTAGCCCAGGCACACGCGGCACTGGCCGCAGTTTTTGCAAAGTACCCACTGCGAGGCACGGCCGACGGTTGCCCTTGCTGCGTGTCGGCCGCCGACCACGCCGAGTTGCGCAGCGGCAACTTGCGGCGCTACGCCTTCAAAGCCATGACCACCTGGGGCAGCGAGGCAGATTTCAAGCATTTTCTGCCGGCATTGCTCTCGGCGCTTACCCCTGATTTTACTTATTATCCTGGCACTATTCACGAGGGAGCTTGCGACTTGCGGTGCTTTGCCGGCAAGCTGGCTTACGCACACTGGCAAGCCTGGCCGGCTGAGGAGCAGCAAGTCGTACTTGACTGCCTGCGCGCATGGTGGCTAGTGTGCCTGGCGCTTTTGCGAGCGGAGTTTGCGGAGTTTCTGGCGGGCCGCTCGGCCGATGGCTGGGGCAACTCCGCAGGCCCGGCCTACCAGGAGCTAGCAGAAAGTGAGCTACCACCAGCAGCATGGCTTCGGCAGCTCTGGTATGAGGCGCTGCAACCAGCCCCTAGCCAGCCGGTGGCGGCTTACGTCAAATCGCCAGCGTTCCTATTGCTCGTAGATTGGCTACATCACTTTCTCTATCGTGATGAAACCATGCCGGTGGCGGCTGGCTTTAAGCAAGCGGCGCAACGGTATCTCGAAGAAGGCTTTTTTCAATATGCCGACCTAGCACCCAAGCTAGCGCAGCGCCTTTCCGACTTGTTGTACTGTCTGGAAAATTCAACTCCGCCTGCTACTTCCGGCGCGGAGTAATTTTGTTTTACTCATAAAGCCCCACCACCCATGTACGGCACTCTTCAGGCTGACCTTCAGCACCAACTTCAGGAAATAAAAGACGCGGGCCTCTACAAGAAAGAGCGCGTGATAACCTCGCCCCAGGGCGCCGAAATAGACACCCAGGAGGCGGGCGACGTGCTTAACTTCTGCGCCAATAACTACCTGGGCCTCAGCTCGCACCCGGCCGTGATTGAGGCGGCCAAGGCTACCATCGACTCGCACGGCTACGGCATGTCGTCGGTGCGCTTCATCTGCGGCACCCAGGACATTCACAAGGCGCTGGAGGCCAAGCTGGCCGAGTTTCTGGGCACCGAGGATACTATTCTTTACGCGGCGGCTTTCGACGCCAACGGCGGCGTGTTTGAGCCGCTGTTTGACGAGCGCGACGCTATTATTTCCGACGCCCTCAACCACGCCAGCATCATCGACGGCGTGCGCCTGTGCAAGGCCAAGCGCTACCGCTACCTGCACAACGACATGGCCGACCTGGAAAAGCAGCTCCAGGACGCCGTAGCCGCCGGCATGCGCCACCGCATCATCGTCACGGACGGCTCGTTTTCGATGGACGGCACTATCGCGCAATTAGATAAAATCTGCGACCTGGCCGACCAGTACGACGCCCTCGTGATGATAGACGAGTGCCACTCGATGGGCTTTTTGGGCAAAACCGGGCGCGGCACCCACGAGTACCGCGACGTGATGGGCCGCGTCGACATCATCACGGGCACGCTGGGCAAGGCCCTGGGCGGCGCCATGGGCGGCTTCACCTCGGGCCGCAAGGAGATTATCGAAATTCTGCGCCAGCGCTCGCGGCCTTACCTGTTCTCGAACACCCTGGCGCCGGCCATTGTGGGCGCCTCGCTGCGCGTGCTGGAATTGCTGACCGAAAGCACCGCCCTGCGCGACCAGCTGGAGGAGAACACGAAGTATTTCCGCGAAAAGATGACAGCCGCCGGCTTCGACATCACGCCCGGCGAGCACCCCATTGTGCCCGTTATGCTCTACGACGCCAAGCTGGCCCAGGAATTTGCCGCCAAAATGCTTGATGAGGGCATCTACGTGGTGGGCTTCTACTACCCCGTGGTGCCGCAGGGCAAAGCCCGCATTCGGGTGCAGCTGAGCGCCGCCCACACCCAGGCGCAGCTCGACAAGGCCATCGCGGCCTTCACCAAAGTGGGCCACGAGCTGGGCGTGCTGAAATAAGCTCAACTTTATAGCAGCTGGCTACCAATAAATTAGCCATTCGCCCGCCACTTTCGTAGGAGCCCCTATTTAGCATTTGCTGCTATTTTAACCAGTGCCATGAGCCGTATTTTTTTGGTCGACGACCACACCATCGTGCGCGATGGCTTGCGGGCGTTGCTTGCCAACGAGCCCGATATCAGTATTGTAGGCGAGGCCGGCAACGGGCAGGAGCTGCTCGACCGCCTGCCCACCACCCCCACCGACGTGGTGATGCTCGACGCCAACATGCCCGTGCTCGACGGGCTAGCCACCACCCTGCGGCTGCGCACCGAGTATCCGCACATCCGCATCCTCATTCTGAGCATGCTGGCCCATGAGCGCTACATCGGCCAGCTCTTTGATGCGGGCGCGGCGGGCTACGTGCTCAAGAGTGCCGAAAAGGGTGAGATTCTGGTAGCCATCCAGACCATTATTGCCGGGCGCCAGTTTTTGTGCAGCGACCTGGGCCTGAACATGCTGCGCAAAGTGCTGGCCAAAGACGACGAGCCCGAAGAAGCCGCCAAAGCCACTCGCCTCTCGCGCCGCGAGAGCGAGGTGCTGCAATTACTCTCCGAAGGCCTCACTACCAATGAGATAGCCGAAAAGCTTTTCACCAGCAAGCGCACCATCGAAACCCACCGCCAGAACATTCTGGAAAAGACCCAGACCAAAAACACGGCCGCCCTCATTCGCATGGCCGTGACCCAGGGCCTGCTCGACTAGCCCCCACTACCCGCCAAAAGGCCCGGTCCCTTCCGCAGACAGCGGAAAGGGCCGGGCCTTTTGGCGGGGTAGCCGACGGCTTACCGGGCGGCGGCTTACTTGGCAGCTTTGGCCTTGCCTGCGGCCCCGGTAGCGCGGCCAGGGCCCCGGCGGCTGGTGAGGCCGCCTTTGCGGCCGGCCTCGCGGGCCTCGTCGGCCGTCCACTTGTGGCCCTGGCCGCTGGCGTGCGAGGCCTTGCCGCCCTCGCTGGCAATGCGGCGCTGCTCGGCGGGGTCCATGCTGGCAAAGCCCCGGCGGCTGGTGCGGCTACCGTCGCCGATGCGGGCGGCCGGGCGGGTTTTCAGCGTGAGGCCGGTGGGCTGCGAACTCAAAGTTGGTTTCATAGAACAGAAGGAAATAAGTGAGAAAAAGATGACCAGCGGGCTAAGGGCCACGCACGGTGGCCTTGCAACGGCTAAGTAGCCAACCAGGATGAGTATTTTCCTACTAAATCCTTAATTTACAATACAATTACCGACTTATACGGAGCACCTATGCGGGTTATTACGGGAAGAAATTGCGTATAATGACTTGGCGGGCGGGAAAAATACCTAGCCCCCCCGCCGGGAGGAGGGCCAGCCCACAGCCGGCGCGAAAAACCCAAGCATAAAAACAAGTATAACTACGCACGAAAAGAACGTTTTTAGCCGTTGGTAATCAACTGATTTACACCTGTATATTTGCAGCACTCCGCGCGCTTCCTTCCTGCTGCTATGAACGATACCTTTTTTTTACTCATTTTGCCCACGCGCACGCTCACCATTCACCTAGGCAGCCACCGCCAATGCGTGGGCATGAGCCTGCGCGGCAGCTGCTGCAGCGACGCCGATGCCGCCCACCTCGTGCACGGCGTGGAGCAGCTGCTGGAGCGCCACCCCGCTCACGCCTGGATTGACAGCCAGGGCCTGTGCGCCCTAAGCCAGCAGGGCCAGCAGGCCCTGCTGCGCGCCCACACCCATAGCCAGCAGGCGGGCACCCGGCTGCACTGGTGCGGCCTGCCGGCGGCGGTGCTGCACCAGCTGCACCTGAGTGGCCTGGACCAGCAGCTGGACCTGCAGCCCGCCGCCGACTTTGAGGGGCCCAGCTTTTTGCTGCCCGCCCGGCCCGCCGCCCAGCTAGGCCGGCCGGGGGCCCACTAGCAGCCACTCCTGCAGGCGGGCCTTAAGCTCGGCGGCGGCCAGCCCGCGGTGAATTTCGCCGTGGCGCACCAGGCTCATCTGGCCGGTTTCCTCGCTCACCACCAGCACCACGGCATCGGAGGCCTCGGTGAGGCCTAGCGCGGCGCGGTGGCGCAGGCCCAGGGCGGCCGGCACCTCGGGGTTTTGGCTCACGGGCAAGATGCAGCGGGCGGCCACCAGGCGGCCCCGGGCCACTATCACGGCGCCGTCGTGCAGGGGCGAGGTTTTGTTGAAGATGGCCAGCAGCAGGCGCTTGCTAGGCTCGGCATCGAGCCGGTCGCCCGATTCGGCGTAGGAGCTGAGGTCGGAGGTGAGCGTGAAGCAGATGAGCGCCCCGGTTTCCTTGCCGGCCAGGCTGGTGGCCGCCTCCACAAAGGCCGCCACGCTGGGCGCGCCGCTGGGCGGCCCGCTAGGCCGCCGCCACCACCCCAGCGGGCCGCCGCCCTCCATAGTCGCCTTGCCCACATTGAGCAAAAACCGTCGGATTTCCTGCTGAAACAGGATGATGCTGGCCAGCACGCCCACGCTCATAAACTGCCCCAGAATGGCCGAGAGCAGCCCCAGCCCCAGCGCATTTACCACCAAATACACCAGGTACAAGCTCAGCAGCCCGAGCGCGACGTTGAGGGCCACCGAGCCGCGCAGCAGCTTGTAGAGCTGATACAGCAGCCAGGTCACGAGCAGCACGTCGGCCACATCGGCTAGCCCGAGATGCAGGAAGTAAAAGGGAAACGGGAGCGACAAGGAGCGGGCGGTTGGCACCGCAAAGAACGGCCTTTGCGGCGCCTCGGGCAAGGTGGGCCGCTAGTATCTTCCGCCGGCGCTCAGTAGCTCGATGGTTTGGCGGGCCTCGGCCACGTCGTGCACGCGCAGCAGGCGCGCCCCGCCCTGCAAGGCCAGCACGTGCAGGGCCGTGGTGCCGTTGAGGGCCGTTTCGGGGCCTAGCCCCAGGGGCTTGTACACCATGGCCTTGCGCGAGAGGCCCACCAGCAGGCCGTGGCCCAGCGGGGCCAGCTCGGGCAGGCGGCGCAGCAGCTCGTGGTTGTGGGCGGGGGTTTTGGCAAAGCCGAAGCCGGGGTCGAGCAGCACGTCGGGCGGGGCCAGCCCGCCGTTAGCCTGGCGCAATGCCTCGAGCTGGTCGCGGAAAAAGCGCAGCAGCGTCAGCACAATATCCTCGTCGTAGTGGGCCAGCGCGCGCATTGTTTGGGGCGTACCCTTCATGTGCATCAGGCAATAAGGCACTTGCAGGCGGGCCACGGTGGCGAGCATGTTGGCATCGAGGGTGCCGCCGCCGATGTCGTTGATGAGGTCGGCGCCGGCCGCCACGGCCTCGGCCGCCACGCTAGCCCGGAAGGTATCGACCGAAATAAACGCCGCCGGAAACGCGTGGCGCAGGGCGGCCAGGGCGGGCAGCAGGCGGCTTTTTTCCTCGTCGGGGCTGATGTCGTCGGCGCCGGGGCGCGAGCTGTAGCCGCCCACGTCGAGGGCCGCCGCGCCGGCGGCCAGCATAGTCTCGGCGCGGTGCAGCAGGGCCGCTTCGTCGGCGGGGCCTAGCCGCGAGCCGGGGTAAAAAGAATCGGGCGTGACGTTGAGAATACCCATTGCCTGCGGCTGGCGCAGGTCGAGCAGGCGGCCGTGGGGGCTGCGCAACGAGTTGCTGAAAGGCTGATTTTGTGGAGGTTCGAGCAGAACGGGGGGACTGGCAAGCATGGGGTGGGTGGGCGGGGAGGGAAGTGCGAAGGGTTAAATATCCGGCGCTACGGGCGAACTTGCCGGGCCATCTGGCGCGGGCGCCATTTACCGCTGAGGGCGCCGAGGTTCGCGCAGAGGTTCGCAGAGCGCCTATTCATCCCTTCACGCATTCGCTCATTTCCCCTTTGACTACCCCCGAGCACTACGACCAGATTTTGAGCCGCTGCCGCGCGCTGTTTTTGGCTAAGACCCACGACTACGGCACCGCCTGGCGCATCCTGCGCCTGCCCTCGGTCACGGACCAGATTTTTATCAAGGCCAACCGCATCCGCACCATTCAGGAAACGGGCACCCAGAAAATTGCCGATGGCGTGGACGAGGAGTTCGTGGCCATCATCAACTACTGCCTCATTGCCCTCATGCAGCTGCGGCTAGCCCCTGAGGCGCCCCTCGACTTGCCCACCGCCGAGGTAGCCGCCGCCTACGACCGCGAAAATGCCCAGAACCGCGAACTGCTGCTGGCCAAAAACCACGACTACGGCGAGGCCTGGCGCCAGATGCGCGTGAGCAGCATCACCGACCTCATCCTCATGAAGTTGCACCGCATCAAGCAGCTCGAAAATAGTGGGGGCGTCGCCCTGGTGAGCGAAGGCGTGGAGGGCGGCTACCGCGATATGCTGAACTATGCCGTGTTTGCCCTCATTTTGCGGGAGGAAGCGGCCACCGCCGCCCCGCGCCCGTAAGGGGCTAGCCAGGCCGTAACGCCCTTTGCTTATCTGCTTTATGAAGATTTCCCTTCCCCAACCCATGCGCCAGGTTACCCGCTTATGCTGGGCGCTGCTGGGCATATTGTTTATTTTTTCGGGCCTCATCAAGCTCAACGACCCGGTGGGCACGGCCTACAAGCTCGAAGAATATTTTGAGGTGTTCAGCGCCGACGTGCCGGCCCTGAGCTGGCTCTTCGACCCGCTGCACAACGCCAGCCGCTTCCTGAGCGTGGCCCTAAGCTCGCTCGAAGTTATCCTGGGCGCGTCGCTGCTGCTGCGCTTTTTCCTGCGCAAAACGCTGCAGGCGCTGGTAGTGCTGCTGGTGTTTTTTACGTTTCTCACTTTCTATTCGGCTGCCTTCAACAAGGTAACGGATTGCGGCTGCTTCGGCGATTTCATCAAGCTCAAGCCTTGGACTTCGTTCCTGAAAGACCTGTTTTTGCTGGGCCTGTGGGCGGTGGTGTACTTCAACCAGAAGCACTTGCGGCGCGCCTTTGTGCGCGGCACGCCGGGGCTCATGGCCATGACTTTTATCAGTGCCCTGGCCATTGGCATTGGGGTGCGGGCGCTGGGCCACCTGCCGTATTTCGACTTCTTGCCCTATAAAGTGGGCAACAACATCCCGCAGCTGATGAAGCCGGCCCAGGCGCCGCGCTACCAGTACACCTTCGAGCGCAACGGCCAGACGATGCAGGCCGAGCAGTTTCCGACCGACTCGACCTGGAAATACAAGGCCATGACGGTGCTCAACCCGCTGCAATCGACGCCCGTGGTAACCGATTTTGTTATCACCGACCCTGAGGGCAACGACATAACCAAGCAGGTACTTACCGGCAACAAGCTCATTCTCATTGTGCAGAATACCAACAAGGCCGACCGCGACCGCTTCCCCGATTTCAACAAGCTGTTTGAGGCGGCCAGCAAGTCGCGCAAGCACATCGACGTGCTCACCATCACGAGCACGGCGGCGGGCAAGTTCGACTCGTTTCGCCACGATGTAAACCTGGCCACGCCCTACGCCTTTGCCGATGCCACGGTGCTCAAGTCCGTCATTCGCTCGAACCCCGGCCTGCTGGTGCTGCACAACGGCACGGTGGTGGCCAAGTACCACTACCACGATATTCCGGCCTTGTACCAGGTCGAGAAGGCGCTTCAGTAATTGTTAGTTGTTAATGGTCAATTGTTAATGCAGCTTAAGTAGACGAACAAACTGCCATTAGCCATTAACAATTAACCACTAATAATTAACCATTAAAAAACATGCTCTCCTTTCTTCTGCGCCGCCTGGGCCAGGGCCTGCTTGTGCTGGTGGGCGTGGCCTGCACGGTTTTCTTTCTGTTTAACGTGCTGCCCGGCGACCCGGCCGCCCTGCTGGCCGGCCAGCGCACCGACCTGGCCACCAAGGCCGCCATCAACGCCGACCTGGGCCTCGACCAGCCGCTGCCCGCCCGCCTGCTCGGGTACCTCAACGACGCCTCGCCGCTGGGGGTGCACCCGCGCGACTCGGCCGGGGTGGCGCGCTACGGCGGCGTGGCGCTGCTGCCGCTAGGGCACGAGCGCGCCATGGTGCTGAAGTGGCCGTATCTGCGCCGCTCGTTTCAGAGCAACCAGGACGTGCTTAGCCTCTTGCTCGACCGCTTTCCGGGCACCTTGTGGCTGGCGCTGGCGGCCATGCTGCTGGCGGCCGTGGGCGGCATTGCGCTAGGGGTGGCAGCGGCGCTAAAGCCGCAGTCGTGGCTCGATAGGGTATTGGTAACAACCTCGGTACTGGGCATTTCGGTACCGTCGTTTGTGGCGGCTATTCTTATCGCCGTCAGCTTCGGCTTTTACTGGAGCCACTGGACGGGCCTGAGCCTGACGGGCCAACTCTACGAAACCGACCCCTTCACGGCCCAGCGCCACCTAGTGCTGCGCAACCTGCTGCTGCCGGCCGTGGCGCTGGGCGTGCGCCCACTAGCCGTTATCATGCAGCTCACGCGCTCTTCCATGCTCGATGTGCTGAGCCAGGACTACATCCGCACGGCGCGGGCCAAGGGCCTGAGCCCCGGCCGCACGGTGTGGCGCCATGCCCTGCGCAACGCCCTCAACCCGGTGGTAACGGCCGTGTCAGGCTGGCTGGCCTCGCTCATGGCCGGCGCATTTTTTATCGAATATATTTTCAACTGGAAAGGCCTGGGCACCACCACGCTGCGCGCCGTGGAGAACCTCGATTTTCCGGTGGTGATGGGGGCCACGCTCTTCGTGGCCGCCATTTTTGTGCTGGTCAATATCGCCGTCGACATGCTGTATGCGCTGCTCGACCCGCGGGTGAAAGTGGGCTGAACTTGCTTATTGCGGCGCCCGCAATATATTTGGCGCCTTGCGCTGCACTGCGGCCGGCCAGGCTGCCGGGCGGCGCATAAGCCTCTCACCCTCTCTGTTTTAGCCCCATGGACTCGACCATTACGCCCGCTTACCCGGCCGGCGGCGCCTACGACAGCCGCCCGCAGTCGCCCACCGTCTCGGTTGGCGACTGGATTATCACCTACCTTATCATGTGCATTCCCGTAGTGGGGGTGGTGATGTTATTTGTGTGGGCTTTCAGCCGCAGCACGCCGCCCAGCAAAGCCAACTGGGCGAAGGCGGCGCTTTTCGTCACGATTATTTTTATGGTGCTCGGCTTCTTTTTTGCCGGCAGCCTCATTGCGCTGCTGTCCACGATGAGTGGCGGCCACCGGGTTTATTAACTGCCTTGCCATGCCCGACCTCCCGTCGGATATTCTACCCGCCCCGGCCAGCCGGCCCCTAGCCGGGCCGGCTGGCCATTTGTATTTGATTGGGCTGCCGGCCTCGGGCAAAACCACGCTGGGCCGCCAGCTGGCCGCCTACTACGGCCGGGGCTTTCTGGACCTCGACCACCGCATTGTGGCCGACGCGGGCCAGACCATCCCCGAGATTTTTGCCGCCGAGGGCGAAGCCGGCTTCCGGCGGCGCGAGGCAGCGGCGCTGGCGGCCGTGGCTAGCCACCCCGGCCGGCCGCTGGTAGTGGCTACTGGCGGCGGCACACCCTGCTTTTTCGACAACCTAGCCGTGCTGCACGCCTCGGGCTTTGTGCTGTGGCTCGATGTGCCGCTGCGTGAGCTGCAGCGCCGCCTGGCGCGCCGCAACCAGGCCACTACCCGGCCGCTGCTGGCCGGCACGGCCGCCGCAGCCACGCCCCAGCAAGCCCTGGCCGAGTGGCTGGCCCGAACCCTGGAGGCCCGGGCGGGGTTCTATAGCCAGGCGCGGCTGCGCCACCCCGGCGCCCCGGCCGAAGCAATGGCCGCCGCCCTCGAAGCCGCCGGCTTTCAGCCCTAGCTATTGGCAATGGCGAAACCTGCGGAGGCGTAACTTTGTAGACAAGCTGTTTTTTACAGGTAGTAAGTTAAGTTTCAGGCTTTCATTATGGCTAATCTCACCGATACTCCCGTGGCGCCCGCGCCGGTGCGGCCCAAGCACAAGGGCTCGGCCCAACTATTTAAAAACCCCGTACTGGAGCGGCTCTCGCACACGCATATCGCGCTGCCGGTCAGCATCTTTATCGCCACTGCCCTGGTAAGCCTGTACTATGGCATCACGCGGGGCTTTGTAGCCGGCTTTTCGGGACTGGGGCTGTTTTTGGGCGGGCTGCTGCTCTTCACGTTCGTCGAGTATTTGGTGCATCGCTACGTGTACCACATTCCGGCTACCACGCCGGGGCGGGCCAAGTTTCAGTACACCATGCACGGCGTGCACCACGAGTACCCCAAGGACGAAACCCGGCTAGCCATGCCGCCCATTCTGACGGTGTTTGTAGCCTCGCTGTTGTTCTTTATTTTCCGGTTTGCGTTTGGCAACTGGGCCTTCGGCATTCTGGCGGGCTTCACGTTTGGCTACGCCATGTACCTGTTTGTGCACTACGCCATCCATATGTACGCGCCGCCCAAAAACTTTCTCAAAGTGTGGTGGACGCACCACGCCCAGCACCACTACCGCCAGGATGAGGTGGCGTTTGGGGTGAGCAGCACCCTCTGGGACCACATTATCGGCACCATGCCCACCAAGCGCAGCGAGCAGGCCTAGTGCCTGGCAGCTACCAAAAAGGCGCGGCTCCCATCTGGGAGTCGCGCCTTTTTTTATATACGTATGTCGTTGCCAGTCAGCTTTATACCGAAGTGCCGTTGCCGCCGCCGCTGCCGCCGCTCATCTTGCTTACCAGCCACCAGATGATAGCGACTACCAAAAACACGGCAATGGCGCCCACCCAGATGCCACCTTTAAAAATATCGCCGATGGCGGCGCAGCCCGTGAGCGCCGACGCCAGCACGGAGAAGATAAACAACAGGGAAAGACGCGAAGTAGTCATGGGAACCAGCAGATAATGAATGGGATATGAAGCTCAGGCCACGCGGCCAGCTTATGGCTGAGTTGTACTACATCGGGCCAAAAAAGGTTGGCCGACGGCTGCGTACCCGTTTTTTGCTGCTTCCGCTACCCCTGCATCCGAAGAATATCCGCCACTTTTGCGCCTACTTATGACTGCTTCCGCCCTTACCTCCGCTTTTGAGCAGCGCTTTGGCGCCGCCCCCACCCTGCTGCTGCGCGCGCCGGGCCGCATCAACCTCATCGGTGAGCACACCGACTACAACGATGGCCTGGTGCTGCCGGCGGCCATTGACAAGGAAATCCGCTTTGCGCTACGCCTCAACGGCACCGACCGCATCCGGCTGGCGGCCCTCGACTTTGACGATACCTACGAGGTGGCGGTGGCCGACATTGCGCCCATCGGGGGCGGCCACTGGGCCAACTACCAGCTAGGGGTGGTGGCGGGCTTGCTAAAGCGCGGCGCCGAGGTGCCGGGCTTCGACTGCGCCTTCGGGGGCAATATTCCGAGCGGGGCGGGCCTGTCGTCGTCGGCCGCGGCCGAGTGTGGCGTGGCCTGGGGCCTCAATAATTTGCTGGGCCTCAAGCTCGATACTATGACGCTGGCGCACATTTCGCAGATGGCCGAGCACGAGTACGCCAAGGTAATGTGCGGGCTCATGGACCAGTTTGCCAGCCTGTTTGGCCGGGCCGGGCACGTGGTGGAGCTTGACTGCCGCTCGCTCGACTACAAGTATTTTCCGTTTGACACCAGCGCCTGCCGCCTGGTGCTCTGCAACTCGGGCGTGAAGCACGCACTCGGCGACAGCGAGTACAACACCCGCCGCCGGGAGTGCGCCAAGGGCGTCGAGATTCTGCAAAAGCACAACCCGGCCATTAAGTCGCTACGCGATGCTACGCTGGCTGATATTGAGGCGGCTAAGGGCGAAATAGGCGAGGTGGTAGAAAAGCGCTGCCGCTACGTGGTGGAGGAAAACCAGCGCGTGCAGGACCTCACCGCCCGCCTGGCCGAGGGCAAGCCGCTGGCCGAAGTGGGCGAGCTGCTTTACGCCAGCCACGCCGGCCTGCGCGACCTCTACCAGGTAAGCTGCGACGAACTCGACGTGCTCGAAACCCTGGCCCACTCGGCCCCCGGCTGTTACGGCGCCCGCATGATGGGCGGCGGCTTCGGCGGCTGCACCCTCAACCTCGTGGCCACCGACCAGGTAAAGGAATTTCTGACCTACATGAAGCAGGGCTACCACGACCAGCTAGGCCTGAAGCTGGACACCTACGTAACCACGCTGGCCGACGGCGTGGGCGAGCTGCTGAACGAGGAAGGCTAGCCAGGCTACCGCCACCGCGGCCGGCGCGGGGCGGTGCTCCGGGCCGGCGAAGGCCGGCGTTTTTTCATTCCTTTTAACTCCCCACCCCCATGTTTGACTTCACCGAGCAGCCCCACCGCCGCTTCAACCCCCTGCTTGATGAGTGGGTGCTTGTGTCGCCGCACCGCGCCAAGCGCCCCTGGCAGGGCCAGCAGGAAAAGCCGCAGCCCGAAGAGCGCCCGGCCTACGACCCTACCTGCTACCTCTGCCCCGGCAACACGCGCACGAGCGGCATTACCAACCCCAAGTACGAGCACCAGTACGTGTTCGACAATGACTTTGCGGCCTTGCTGCCCGAGGGCGAAACCGGCTCGTTTGAGGAAGGCGGCCTGCTGCGCGCCGAGGCCGAAACGGGCCACTGCCGCGTTATCTGCTTTTCGCCGCGCCACGACCTGACGCTGCCCGAGATGGAAATCGCGGAAATTCGGCGGGTGGTGGACGTGTGGACCGACGAGTTTCGCACGCTAGGGGCCGACCCGAACATCAACTACGTGCAGATTTTCGAGAACAAAGGCTTTGTGATGGGCTGCTCGAACCCGCACCCGCACGGCCAAATCTGGAGCGAGCGCACCGTGCCCGACCTGCCCGCCAAGGAAGCTCGCGCCCAAAAAACCTACTTCGACAAAAACGGCCGCACGCTGCTCAGCGATTACCTCGCTATCGAGGAGAAAACCAAAACCCGCTTCGTAGTCGAAAACGACACCTGGGTGGTGCTGGTACCCTTCTGGGCCGTGTGGCCCTTCGAAACGCTGGTGCTGCCGCGCCGCGCCGTGCAGGACCTCACGCAGCTCAATGACCAAGAGCGCGATGGTCTGGCCGATATTCTGAGCCAACTCACCATCCGGTACGACAACCTGTTCGAAATCAGCTTTCCGTACTCGGCCGGCTTCCACCAGCGCCCCACCGATGGGCAGGACTACCCCGAGTGGCACCTGCACATGCACTTTTTGCCGCCGCTGCTGCGCTCGGCCACCGTCAAGAAATTCATGGTGGGCTACGAGCTGCTGGCCAACGCCCAGCGCGACATCACCCCCGAGCAGGCCGCCGAGCGCCTGCGCGCCCTGCCGGCTGTGCACTACAAGAAGCAGGCCCCCACGCCCGCCCCGGCTGCTCACTAGCCCAGTGCAAATAGCCGCACGCAAAAGTGCCCCGGCTGCCTGGCAGCCGGGGCACTTTTGCGTAGGGGGCGGCGGCTAGGCTCGGCGGCGGTCGCGCAGGCGCTTGAGGCCATAGGCCACGCCCGAGGCCAGCAGCAGCGAAGCGCCCCCATCGATGGGCACCTGCGTGGGGTCGGGGGCGGCACCACCGGGCGTGGGACCGCCCGTGGTGGGCGCCTGGGCCTGGGCCGCGCTACCCAGGGCTAGCAGCAGGGTGGCAGTTAAAGCAAGGTTTTTCATACAGCAAAACAGGGAAGAAGCCGGCCCCACGTCGGGGCCGGCCTGGTGGGAGAAAAGATTACTGAATGACCACGCGCTGGGCGGTGGTCGAGGAGCCGGCTTGCAGGCGCAGCACGTACACGCCGGCCGCCAGCGCGCCGGTGGGCACGCTTAGGCGGGCGCCGGTGGCGGGCAGGGCGGCCGTTTGCGTGCGCACTACCTGGCCCAGCGCGTTGCAGAGCTGGGCCTGCACCTGGCTGGCCCCGGCCACGGCGGGCACCACTACCACGAAGCTTTCGTGCGCCGGGTTGGGGTACACACTTACCTCAGCGGCTAGCAAGGCTGGCGTCGTAGCCAGCGGCGAGGCCGCGCCGAACTGCAAGCTGAAGCGCCCCACAATAGTGGCCTGCGCCTCGGCCGTGCTGGCGCTGAAGGTGTAGCTCGTGCCCGCGCTCAGCCTGGTAAGCTGGCCGGTTTGGGCATCGCGCAGGTAGGCAGCGAGGCCAGCGGGCAGGTTGGCCAGGGCCGGGGCGCGCAGCGCGTAGGTGCCGGCCGCAGGCACGCCCACCGTGAGGGCAATAACCGTGGCGGCCGTGAAGGCCGGGCGGCCGTCGATGGCCAGGCTTTCGCCGCTGGCGGCCAGGCTAGCCAGGTTCAAACCAGTAGGGTTGGGCAGCTTCACGGCGTCGTAGGCAGCGTCGGTGGCAGGGGTGGCACCGGCCTCGGCGTAGGCGTAGAGCACGTCGGCAGGGCCGCTGGCCCCGCGCAGCTCTAGCTGCACCAGGGGGCGCGGGTCGGCGGCGGTGCGGTACACGGCTACCTGATTGGCGAAGGAAGTCAGGCGTTGCGCGTTGCGGAAGGCGATGGTGCCGCTGGTCTGGCCACTGCTCACCCGCACAAAAAAGCCCTGGCTGCTGCCCACGAGCGGATTGCCGCCCAGGCCATTGACGTAGGCCCGGTACTGGCCCACGTACTGGCCACTGCTTTCGAAGACATACATACTGGCATCGAGCCCCACGAGGCCCCCATCGGTGAGGCTGCGGAAATCGATAGGCGCCGGGTAGGGGTTGCCCACCAAGGCCCAGCCCGCGTCGGCGGCCGTGGCCCCGGCGTTGCGGGCCAGGGTCAGCGTTTGATTGCCCGTAGTGAGCGTGCCCGTGAAATCGACGAGCTGCGTGCCATTGATATTCACGGCGTAGCCCCGGCCC
The DNA here is from genome assembly GCF_030581075.1 of Hymenobacter cheonanensis. GTDB lineage: Bacteria > Bacteroidota > Bacteroidia > Cytophagales > Hymenobacteraceae > Hymenobacter. The sequence goes on along the minus strand of NZ_JAUQSW010000002.1, from coordinate 575,286 downwards.
ACCTCCAGCGGCGTGCTGAGGCTAGCCGGCACAAAGAAGCCCTTGTCGAAGGCCGGGTAGTTACTGCTCACCGTGGCCAGGCGGCCCTGGTCGTAGCCAAACACCGTGGGGAAAGGCGTGGTGGCGCCCGGCGTGGCCGAGGTATTGTAGCTCTGGGTGAGCACCGGCGCAAAACCGGTGGTGGCCAGGTCGGCCACGGTGCTGCCGCTCACCGGCGCGGCGTAGTGGCGGTAGCCCAGGCCCGGGTTCTTGCCAGGGTCGAGGTAGCGCTGCACGGTGGCGGCGCCCTGCACAATGCCCGTGCCCCGGTTTACAACCAGGGCCGTGCCATCTTCGGAAGACAGCAGGGTGAGGGCCTGGCCATTGAGCACGAGGTTGCCGGCCGCGTCCAGCGTCAGCAGCTCGGCCACGCGGGTGGCGGCGGAGAGGACTACCGTGCTGTCGTTGGCGGTACTCAGGTTGCGCACCTGGGCGGGCAGGCCGGTACCTGTGCGTTGGGAAGCCGTGCCATTGTAGACGTAGCTGGCATCCGTGCTGAAGCTGCGTGCGCCGGTGGTTTGCACCGCGCCGGTGGCGCCGCTGCTGCTGATACCGGCCGCGTTGCAGATGCCTAGTGTGCCGCCCGCTGCCAAGGTAAACGTGCCCGCCCCGCTGATAACGGCGCAGCCGTCGTTGAGGGTAGCGCCGGTGTTCACGGTCACGCTGCTGGTCACGGTTACGTTGCCCCCTAGCGTGGCCACGCCGGGACTGTTTACGGTGATAGAGTTGTAGGTGCCCGCCGCGATGGAAGTGGTAGTAGCTACCACGAGGTCGGGATACGTGACAGCAACTGGCGTCAGGGTCACGGAGCTTGCCAGGTTGCGGTCAATCGTGTAGGTAACATCCGTGCTACCAGCCGCCGCAAACGACGAGCCGCCCCCGCCGCCAGCAGCGGTGTTGTTGCCGTAAACGGGGTCGCCGCTGCCGCCGCCGCCGTAGTAGCCACCCCCGCCCCCGGCCCCATCGCTAGGCCCGCCGGTGCCTATGCCATCTCCTCCTACGCTACTCCGGCCGTCATTAACGGGCGAAGCGCTCCCTACCCCGGGGCCGGTTTGCGTGGCCCCACTAGCCGCGCCAACACCCGGCGCGTTCGGAATCCCTGGGTATCCCCCAACAACTGCTCTGGCATTGCCGCCCGAGCCGCCCGCCACTACGAGGGCGTTACGGCTGGCGAGATAGTCGCTGGTGCGCGTCCCTTGTCGGCGCACGTCGGTAGCCCCGCCGCCCCCGCTGGCGTCGCTGCTAAGCGCTCCGCGCCCCCCACCGTTATAGCCACCCAGATGATAATTATTAGGCCTTGGAGCAAAGCTACTCCCACTCTCGCCGGTCCCGCCCACAACCACAGTTAGTACTTCGCCCGGCGTTACGGCCACGGTAGCTTGCACTTTGGCCCCGGGGGCAGATGGCCCTAGTACCAACCCATAAGGATACGTTGTGGCCCGCTGCTCGTAGCCGCCACCCTGGCCGCCGACGGCTACTATTGCCAGGCGCGTGACGCCCGCCGGCACGGTATACGTCTGGGTACCTCCGGTGTAGGTATAGCGCGTCGAAAACGCGGCCGTGTTGGTCGTGTTCAGCAGCACCCCCACCGCGCTCGTGTTGAAGTCAGCCGTCAGCAGGTCGAGCTTGCCGTCGGCATTTACGTCGGCCGCCACAATATCCTGCGGGTGGCTACCCGCCCCAACGCTGAGTTGAGTAACCGGGCCAAAGGTGCCATCGCCGTTGCCCAGCAGCACCCCGGCGGCGTCGCTGCCACGGTTGTCGGCGAGCAGGTCGGGCCTGCCATCGCCGTTCACGTCGGCCACCGCCAGCTTAAAGGGGGCGCTGCCGGTGCCGGTGCCGTAGGGCACAACCGGGCCGAAGGTGCCCGTGCCCGTGCCCAGCAGTACCCCAACCGCCGCGCCGAAATTATTGGCCGTAAGCAGGTCGGGCTGACCATCGCCGTTCACATCGGCCACCACGATGTCGGTGGGCGCGCTGCCCGCCCCGGTGCTGAAAGACGTAGCGGCGCTAAAGGTGTTAAAGCCCAGGTTCAGCAGCACGCCGATGGAATTAGTATTTGCATTGGCCGCCAGCAGGTCGGGCCGGCCATCCCCGTTCACGTCGGCCACCGTTATCTGGTACGGATGGCCGCCGGCGCCGGTGCTGTAAGGCCTTACGGTGCGGAAGCTGTTGCTGCCGGTGCTGCCGGTGCCCAGCAGCAGCCCGGCCGAGTCGCCGTTGCTGTTAGCGGTTACTACGTCCAAATTCCCATCGCCATCCACGTCGGCTACCGCAAGGCCAATGGGCGCGCTATCCGCCCCGGTGCTAAACTCAGTCAGGTAGATGGAGAAGGAGCCGGTGCCGGTGCCCCGCCGCACCCCAACGGTATTCGTGCCCGTACTAACCGTGAGCAGGTCGGGCGCGCCATCGCGGTCTACGTCGGCTACCACAATGCCCCACGGAATGCCGGCGCCGGTGCTGAACGCCGTGACCGGGCCAAAGCTGCCGCTCCCCGTGCCCAGCTGCACGTTAACATTTTTGTTTTGCTGGTCAACCGACAGCAGGTCCAGCTTGCCATCGCCGCTTACGTCGGCTACCGCCAGGCTGATGGGCGCGCTACCCGCCCCGGTGCCGGTGGTGGCTACGGGGGCAAAGGTGGCCGGCGTTTGGGCCAGGGCCGGGCTAGCCAGCAGCCCGCTGGCCCCCAATAGCAGCCAGGCAGGCAACTGCCCGCTTCGGTGGTAGAATTTTGTTCTCATAGGGTAAAGGCGATTGGGATTATGAAAAGGAAAATTTGTTTTTCCTCAGCCACAAAGGACTGCCCCACCTTAACCTTAAAAAGTGAGCAATATCATTATTTTTTTAATCTTTAATTAAACAGGTATTTATACTCAAATCCGTTTTCTTTCTGGTTTTACCGTGGGCCGGCCGCATAAGAAAGCCCCCACTGCCAGGGGCAACGGGGGCTTTTTTATGCGGCCGGCAGGGGCTACTTCCAGCGGGCAAAAAAGGCATCGACGGCCTCGCGGTAGCCGTCGCTCACGGGCAGGGTTTCCTGGCGCACCTGCAGCGTGCCGCGGCCTACGGCGGCCACGTGGTCGAGGCCCACGATGTAGCTGCGGTGGATGCGCATAAATTTGCCGGCGGGCAGCTTTTCCTCCATGCTGCGCAGGCTGGTGAGCGAGAGCAGCGGCCGGGGCTGGCTGGCCAGGTGTACCTTCACGTAGTCCTTGAGGCCTTCCACGTAGAGAATATCGGCCAGCATCACGCGCACGAGCTGATATTCTACTTTGAGGTAGATGTGGTCTTCCACGGGCGGCGGGGCGGGGCTGGCCGGCGCGGCGGCGGCCGGGGCTACCGGCAGCCGGGGCTCGAAGAAGGCCCGCGCCTTGAGGGCCGCCCGCAGAAACTCCTCGTAGTTGAAGGGCTTCAACAGATAATCAAGCGCATCGACCCGGAAGCCTTCCAGCGCATACTGGTTGAAGGCCGTGGTGAAGATGACGCGCTGCCCGCCGCCCTGCAGCACCCTAGCCAGCTCCAGTCCGCTGAGGTCGGGCATCTTGATATCCAGAAACAGAAGCTTGACCTCGGGCTGCTCGTGCAGGGCGCGCAAGGCGGCCACGGCGCTGGCGTAGCGCCCCACGAGCTTCAGAAACGGCGTTTGCTCGATGAAGGAGCACACCAGGCCCAGGGCCAGGGGCTCATCATCGACGGCGATGCAGGAAATGGGCGCGGCTAGGGGCGCAGGTGCAGGCTGAGACATACTTCGTACTCGTGTTGGGTGGTGGGCGCGATGACGCGCAGGGTGTACTGGCCGGGATACAGCAAATCGAGGCGGCGCCGGGTGTTGGCCAGCCCAATGCCGCCGGGCTCATCGGCCTCGGGCTGGTGGTTGACAAAGAGCGTGTTGCGCACGCACATCTCGACCTGCTGCGGCCCCGGCTGGCGCAGCGCTATCGTGATGCGGCTAGGGGACGAGGCGCTGACGCCGTGCTTAAAGGCGTTCTCAACATAGGGCTGAAATAGCATGGGCGCGATAAACGGGTCGGGGCCGACCGCGTCGGCGGCGGGCGTTTCAAAAATAACTTCTACCTGGTCGGTGAGGCGCAGGTGCATCAGCTCGATGTAGTCGCGCAGGAAGCTGACCTCCTGGCTCAGGCGGGTGTGGCCGGCGGGCGTTTCGTAGAGCACGTAGCGCATCATGCGCGAGAGGCGGTGCAGCGCGGCGCGGGCCCGCTCGCCATCCAGCAGCGTGAGGGCGTAGATGTTGTTGAGGGTATTGAAGAAGAAGTGCGGGTTGATTTGGGCCTTCAGCAGCGATAATTCGGTGGCTACCTGGCGGCGCTCCAGCTCCAGGCGGCTTTCGGCGTCGCGCTGGGCCTTTTGCACGGCGGCCAGGCTAGCCGAGAGGCCTAGCACCATGAGCGTGAGCAGCAGCACGCCCGTGTCGAAGAGGGCGCTGCCCTCGGCCTCGGCGGGGCCGGGCGCAAAGTGCGGGCGCGGCGCCGACCACGGGTTGGGCGGGTCGAGCACGGCCTCGCGGCCCCTGGCCACCAGCTCAGGCACGTGCAGGCGGGTTTCGGCCTGCTGATGCAAAAACAGAATGGCTAGCCCGGCCACCACGTTCACGGCCAGGTAGGCGGGCAGGCGGCGGCCGTAGAGCAGGCGCGGGGCGGCCCAGTTCAAATTCAAGTAAAACAAGCCCACCAGCAGGCCAAACACCAGCGCCTGGGTCAGCCAGAACTCGGGAGGCTTGGGGCCGGGGTAATCGGGCTGCTGGGCCCACAGCAGCACCACCACCAGCCCCCACACCAGGGCGTGCAGCAGCAGGGTAGAAGCCGGGCGAAGGAGGCGAAGGGGCACGGGAAAGCGGGCGTTGAAAACACCTGCAAACTACGGCGGCCGCCGCACCGCGCGCCCGCGCCAATCGGCGGGCGCCGCCAACGCATCGGCGGGCGCCGCGCCCGCCCACCCGGCCGACGCTAGCCCCCCAACCGCCGACGCCAGCCCGCCAACCGCCGATTGGCCGGGCGCGCCGCCGGCTTTGCGTGGCAATTTTGAGTACCTCGTTTTCACCCTTTTACCCCCTTTCTTTTTATGCGGACTCCATTTATTTACCTGTGCTTCGGCCTGCTGATTGCCAGCAGCGGCAGCGGCTTCACCGCCTGCAGCAAGCAAGACTGCGCCAAGCCCACGGCCAGCAAGTCGGGCACCTGCACCAAAACGGACACGACCAAGACGACAACCACTACCACCGGCACGGGCGCCAACTAGGGTCGTCGGGCTTTGGCTCGGCGGGTGTCGACCTCACCCCCTAGCCCCCTCTCCTTGGGGAGAGGGGGAACTAGCTTTTAGCTCTATTCTAACTTTATAACAGATTAGTAGCTAAGTCTAAAGCTAAAAACTAGTTCCCCCTCTCCTTAAGGAGAGGGGGCTAGGGGGTGAGGTCCGTGCCCGCCGAGCCTAAACCCGCTGGCCCCCACGGCCCCGCCGCCAGCCCCCTCCCAACCGCTACTCCCATCCATTCTCCATGCCCCTCGGCTACCTCCGCATTTGGCGCCGCTGGCTGCTGCTGGCTAGCCTCCTCCTGACCACGCAGCTGGCCTGGGCCACGCACATTGTGGGCGGCGAGCTTGATTTGCAGCACCAGACGGGCAGCACCTACACGCTTACCCTGACGCTGTATTTTGACGCCATCAATGGCAACGCGGCGGCGCTCGACCAGGCGCTTACGGCCGGGGTTTTTGACAAGGCCACCAACCGCCAGCTGCAAAGCGTGGTGCTGCCGCTCACCAGCAACACCTTCGTGAGCTACACCAACCCGGCCTGCGCCGTGGGCTCGCTCAGCACGCGCAAGCTGGTGTATACCAAGGATATTACCCTCGACGCGGCTACCTACACCGGCGCCAGCGGCTACTACGTGGCCGTGGAGCGCTGCTGCCGCAACCTGGCCATCAGCAACATTATTGCCCCCGGCGCGGCGGCCCAAACCTTTTACCTGGAGTTTCCGGCCGTGGTGCGCAACGGGGCGGCGTTTATCGACTCGACGCCGCGCATCTTCCCGGCGCTGGGTGATTATGCTTGCCTTAACAACCTGTTTTACTACGACTTCGGCGGCCAGGACCCCGACGGCGACTCGCTGGCCTACGACATGGTGACGCCGCTCAACGGCCACGCCACGGCCACTACGCCGGCTCCGCTGCCCGCCGCCGCGCCCTACAGCCTCGTAACCTGGACCGCCGGCCTGAGCACCACCAACCAGATACCCGGCGCCCCCGCCCTGGGCATCGATGCGCACACCGGGCGCCTCACGGTGCGGCCCAGCCGGCTGGGTTTGTTCGTGTTTGGGGTGCGCTGCGCGGAGTACCGCAAGGGCGTGAAAATCGGCGAAACGCGGCGCGATTTTCAGCTCTACGTGCTCAATTGCCCCAGCAACAACCCGCCCGTGGTGACGGTGCAGGCCAACGGCCGCGCCTACCGCCCCGGCCGCGACACGGTGCGCCTGGTGCCCGGCGGCCCGCGCTGCCTCACGCTGCGCTACACCGACCCCGACCCTAATTCGACCCTCACGCTCACAACCCAGCCCGTCAATTTCAGCGATGCGGCCACGGCCCCGAGCTTCACCACCACGGCCAGCGGCACGGTGCGCGCCAGCGGCCAGCCCGATACGCTCTCGGCCACGCTCTGCTTTCCGGAGTGCGCCGACACCAAGGGCAAAGTGTACCTGCTCAATGTGTTGGTAGCTGATAATGGCTGCTCGCTGCCCAAGCGCGATACCGTGCAGGTGGCCTTCATGGCCGCGCCGCCGCCCAGCACCACGCCGGTGCTCACCACCAGCTTTCCGACCGAAGTGCCGGGCGCCGTTACGGTGGTGCGCGTGCCGCTGGGCCAGCCCTACACCGCCACGCTGCTCGGCACCGACGTGGCACCCAACCCGCTAGCCCTCACGGCCACCGGCGAGGGCTTCGACCTGGCCAGCGTGGGCATGACCTTCGTGGCCCAAAACGGGGCGGGCCGGGCCACCGCCACCTTCACCTGGACGCCCGCCTGCGGCGCGGCCTCGGCCAGCCCCGATGGCCTGCTGGTGCACTTTGCCCTGGCCCAGAGCACTACCTGCTCGCCGCACACGCTGGCGCGGCCCATCCGCTTCGTTATCGAGCGGCCCACCGATACGCTGGCCTTCCGCCCGCCCAACATCATCACGCCCAACGGCGACGGCCGCAACGACGTGTTTACCCTGCCCGACCTGCCGCCCGATTTCTGCGACGCCCAGTTTGCCGGCGTGCAAATCTTCTCGCGCTGGGGCCGCCTCATGTACCAGTCGCCCGAGCGCAGCTTTAGCTGGGGCGGCGCGGCGACGGCGGGCACGTATTTTTACCTCATCAGGTACACCGATGGCCGCAAGTATAAGGGTTGGCTTGAGGTACTGCCGTGAGTAGTGCCCACTATTCAATCCGGTTATAAAATTTTATTAAAAACGCCTGTCATTGCGAGCACAGCGCGGCAATCGCATCCGAATGGCTCGTCCTGATGCGATTGCCGCGCTGCGCTCGCAATGACAGACGCTCACTTAGTTACTTATCAAGTAGAACTCTTTGAAACTCAAGCCCAACATTGCCACCAGCGAAGCCGGCTTCGTCTTCAACCCGGCCACCGGCGACTCGTTTGCCGCCAGCCCGCTGGCGGCCGAAATCCTGGCCTTGCTGCGGGCCGGCGAGCCCGAAGCCGTCATTGTGGCTAGCCTGCTCGCCCGCTACGACGTGCCCGAAGCCCAGCTGCGGCGCGACCTCGCCGATTTTATGGCCCAGCTGCGTACTTTTCAACTGCTTGAGCCCGCTGCCTAGCGCCCCACTCTTACCCGTGCCCGCCCCCGCCCGCCCGCCGCTCACCGTGGCTCTCACCGGCCTTAATGCCACCGACAGCCCCGGCGCGGGCGTGGCCGTGGCGCGCGCCCTGCTGGCTAGCCCCGACTACGCCGTGCGCCTCATCGGCCTGAGCTACGAGGCCCTGGAACCAGGCATTTTCCTGCGCGAGCTGTTCGCCAAAACCTACCTGCTGCCCTACCCGGCCGCCGGCTCGGCCGCGCTGCTCGAGCGGCTGGCTTATATAAATGAGCAGGAAAACGTGCAGGTCATCATCCCCAATTTCGACGCCGAACTGCCGCACTTCATTCGCCTCGCGCCGCAGCTGCGGGCGCTGGGCATCTGCGTCTTCCTGCCCACCGCCGCGCAGCTCGATGCCCGCGATAAGCTGAACCTCACTACGTTTGGCGCCGCCCACGCGCTGCCCGTGCCCGCCACCCAGCCCCTGCACCACGCCGCCGAGCTAGCCGCCGCCGGCCAGGCGCTAGGCTGGCCGCTGGTGCTGAAGGGCCGCTGGTACGAGGCCCAGGTGGTGCCCACGCTAGCCCAGGCCGAGGCGGCTTTTGCGGGGCTAGCCGCGCGCTGGGGCCTGCCGCTGCTGGCCCAGCAGTACGTGCAGGGCCAGGAGCTGAACGTGGCCGGCCTTACCGATGGTCGCGGTCACCTGCTCAGCGCGGTGCCCATGCGCAAGCTCACCATCACCGACAAGGGCAAGGCCTGGGCCGGCATTACGATTGAGGATGAGAGCCTTACCGAGCTGGCGCGGCGCTTTGCGGCGGCCAGCCAGTGGCGCGGCGGCTTCGAGCTGGAGCTGCTGCGCACGGCCAGCGGCGAGGTGTTTATCCTCGAAATCAACCCCCGCTTCCCGGCCTGGATATACCTGGCCGCCGCTGCCGGCCACAACCAGCCGGCCGCCCTGCTGCGCCTGGCCCTGGGCGAGGCCGTGGCCGATTTCGGCCCCGTGGCGGCGGGCAAGCTCTTCGTGCGCTACGCCTGGGACTTGATAACTGATTACACTGATTTTCAGCAAATAGCCGGCCTGGGAGAGCTGTAAACACTTACTGATTACTACTTATAAAATTGTCATTGCGAGGAGGCACGACGAAGCAATCCCACCAAGATGAGCCGCTCGATTGCGATTGCTTCGTCGTACCTCCTCGCAATGACAGACAACTTATTTATTGCTGATTGACTGCTGTTTATTAACTACCTAATGCCTAAGCTCCCCTACGCCCCGCCCACGCTGCGCCGCCTCACGGCCGCGCCGCTCTCGAAGTTTGGCCCCCAGGCCGGGCCGCGCCCGGTAGCCGAGCTGGAGGGCGCGCCCGTGCCCGAGCTGCTGGCGCGGTTCGGCTCGCCGCTGTTTGTGCTGAGCGAAAGGCAGTTGCGCCGCAGCTACCAGGCCGCCGTGCGGGCCTTTGGCACGCGCTACCCGCGGGTGCAGCTGGCGTGGTCGTACAAAACGAACTACCTCAACGCCGTGTGCCGCGTCTTTCACCAGGAGGGCGCCTGGGCCGAGGTGGTGAGCGGAATGGAGCTGGAAAAAGCGCTCCAAAACGGTGTGCCTGGCCCGCAGATTATCTTCAACGGCCCCGGCAAAACCACCGCCGACCTGGCCCGCGCCGCCGAGGTCGACGCCCTCATTCACCTCGACAACTTTGACGAGCTGCACCGCCTGCTGGCCGTGGCCGCCGGCCGCCCGCACCGCCCCCGCGTGGCCCTGCGCGTGAACCTCGACGCGGGCATCTTCCCGCAGTGGGACCGCTTTGGCTTCAACCTCGAAAACGGCCAGGCCTGGCAGGCCCTGCAGCAGCTGGCCGAGGCTAGCGACCGGCTGGAGCTAGTGGGCCTGCACTGCCACCTGGGCACCTACATTTTGCAGCCCGCCGCTTACGGCGCGGCGGCCACCAAGCTGGCCGCGCTAGCCCTGCGCGCCCAGCACGAGCTGCGCCTGCCGCCCATCGGCTACCTCGATTTGGGCGGCGGCTTCCCGTCGCAGAACACCTTGAAGGGCAGCTACCTGCCCGGCCCCGACGCCGTGCCGCCCCTCGACGACTACGCCGCCGCCGTGGCCGAGGCGCTGCTCGGCGCGGGCTTCCGGCCCGACGCCCTGCCGCTGCTGGTGCTGGAGGCCGGCCGCGCCCTCGTGGATGAGGCCGGCTACCTGCTAGGCACCGTGCTGGCTACCAAGCGCCTGGCCGACGGCCGCCGCGCCACGGTAGTCGATTTTGGGGTGAATCTGCTGTTCACGTCCTACTGGTACGACCACCATATCAGCCCGGTGCGGGCTAGCCCGGCCCCGCCCGAGCCCACCGTGCTCTACGGCCCGCTGTGCATGAACATCGACGTGCTGCGCGAAAGCGTGGCGCTGCCCCCGCTCGCGGCCGGCGACCAGCTGGTAGTACACCGCGTGGGAGCCTATAACATGAGCCAGTGGCAACAGTTCATCACGCTGCGGCCCAACGTGTTGCTGCTCGACACCCAGGGCCAGCCGCACGTTATCCGCGAGGCCGAAACACTGGAGTACTTACAGCAAAACGAGCGCGTGCCGGCGCATTTAGCAGTCAGCAGCGCGCAATAACTAACATATAAACGTCTGTCATTGCGAGGAGGAACGACGAAGCAATCTTTCCTTTTTTAGTTGGATTAGTACTCCTAGCGATTAGGAAAGATTGCCGCGCTCCACTTCGTTGTGCTCGCAAGGACAGCCAATAGAAATTCATAAACTATTTAGCCGGCATCTATCAGCCACTACAAACTCCTTAAACAATATTCCAATTAATTATAAATTATTTATTATCAAGCAAATGTCATCCTACCTCCGCGCCGTTCTTCATAGCTACAGCATGCTGTTTTTCTCCCAGCACCGGGGGTTGGCGGTGCTGCTGGGGCTAGCCACGCTGGCCAGCCCCTGGGCCGCGGCGGCGGGGCTGGCGGCGGCGAGCCTGGCGGTGGCCGGGGCGCGGCTGGGCGGCTTCCGGCGCGACTACACCGACCTGGGTGCCTACAGCTTCAATGCCCTGCTGGTGGGGCTGGCGCTGCCGCTCTACTTTGCGCCGGCGCCGGCGCTGGCGGGCCTGGTGGTAGTGGGCGCGGGGCTGGCCCTGCTGCTGAGCGTGGCGCTGGGCGGCTGGCTGGGCGGGCGCGGGCTGCCGTTTTTGTCATTGCCCTTTGTGCTCACGATGTGGCTCTTGCTGGCCGCCGGCCGGCAGCTACCGCTGCTGCCCGCCGAGCCCAGTACGCTGTGGCTCAATACGCTGTACGCCGCGGGCGGCCCGCGCTTAGTGGATGGGGCCAGCTGGCTGCACGAGCTGAGCTGGCCGCCCCCGCTAGCCACCTACCTGCGCGCCCTGAGCGCCGTGCTGCTGCAAGACAGTGCCTGGGCGGGGCTGCTGGTGGCGGCGGGGCTGCTGTGGCACTCGCGCATTGCGTTTTCGTTGTCGCTGCTGGCCTTTGGGGGCGCGTGGGGGCTGGCGCACCTGCTGGGCACGCCCGATGCGTATGACCTGGGAGCCAACTACATAATGGCGGCCGTGGCGGTGGGGGCAGTGTTTGCGCTGCCCTCGGCCGGCAGCTACGGCTGGGCTGCGCTGAGCTTGCCGGTGACGGCCGTGGGGCTGGCCGGCCTCACGAGCTGGCTGCGGCCGGCGGGTGGGGTGGGGGCGGCGCTGCCGGTGCTGTCGCTGCCTTATTGCCTCACCGCGCTGCTGTTTTTGTACGTGTGGCTGCTGCGCGAAAATCTCGGTAAATACCTGGTAATCACGCCGGTGCAGCGCTACTCGCCCGAGGCCAACCTCTACGCCCACCTGGCCGGCCAAGACCGCCGGCCCGCCGACCCCACCTACGTGCCGCTGGCCCTGCCCTTCCTGGGCGAGTGGCGCTGCACCCAAGGCTACGCCGACGGCGGCCCCACTCACCAGGGCCCCTGGGGCCAGGCCCTCGACTTTGTGGTGGCCGACCCCGAGGGCCAGACCTACCAAAACGAGGGCCTGCTGCTGAGCGACTACTACTGCTACAACAAGCCCGTGCTGGCCCCCGCCGACGGCGTGGTGGAGGAGGTAATCGAGCACCTGCCCGACAACCCCATCGGCCAGGTCGATACCCGCCAGAACTGGGGCAATACCGTGGTGCTGCGCCACCGGGCGGGGCTCTATACCCAGCTTTCACACCTGCGGGCGCACTCGGTGCGGGTGCGCCCGGGGCAGGCCGTGCGGCGCGGCGAAGTGCTGGCCGCCTGCGGCAGCTCGGGGCGCTCGCCCGAGCCGCATTTGCACTTCCAGGTGCAGGCGGCGCCGGCCATCGGCTCGCCCACGCTGGCCTACCCGCTGGCCGATTTTCTGGTGCAGAAGCCGGCCAGCCGGCGCTTTCCGGTCAAAGCGGCTTTCCCCAATTCCGCGTTTTCGCTTCCTCATTTGCTGAAAACCCACGCCGTGCCCCGCGCTGGCGAGGTGGTGCGCTCGCCCGTGGTGCAGCCCCAGCTGGCGCGGGCGCTGCACCTGCCGCCCGGCCAGGTGCTGGAGGTGCGCCCCGCCGAGGCACCGCCCGGGACGGCCGGCCAGCGCTGGGAGGTTTTCACCGATGCCTATAATGCCCGCTACCTGCGCTGCCAGGCCACGGGCGCAGTGGCGTATTTCGAGCAGGATGGGGCGGTGCTGCAATTCACGGCCTACTACGGGCCGCGGCAGGCGGCGCTCTACTGGCTGTATTTGGCGGCCTACCGGGTGCCGCTGCTGCACCTGCCGCAGCCCGAGGCCGTGGCCCTGCCCCTGAGCGTGGGCCGCCGCTGGGGCCTGAGCTGGCTGCAGGATGCCCTAGCCCCCTTCTTCCGGTTTGTGCAGCCCGGCTTTTCGCTGAGTTGGGCCGATGGCGACCCCGGCCCCACGGCCCGCCACCTGCGGCTGCACAGCCAGGCAGTGGTGGCGTATTTTGGACGTGAGCACCTGGTGCAGCAAGCCGAATTGGTTATCCAGGACGGGCAGCTGGCGGGCCTCAGCGGGCAGCGAGCGGGGCTAGCCGTGAGCTTTACTATTAAGGTCGCGGTATGAAACAACAGCCTGGCTTAGCCCTAGCGTGGCGCCCCACCCCCGGCCCCTCCCCTCCGGGGGAGGGGAGCCTGATGACTACGGCCTTTAGCTTGCGGTCGGCTCCCCTCTCCCGAAGGGGAGGGGCCGGGGGTGGGGCGCCGCGCCTGGGCCTGCTGCTCCTTTTTATTTTCCTGGCTGGCCCGGTCGCCCACGCCCAGCGCCTGCTCGACTTTGCCTACGCCGACAGCCTTACCCAGGCCCTAGCCGCCCAGGGCCGCTGGGCCGCCCTCGACTCGGTGGGCCGGCAGGCCCTGGCGCTGGGCACCGACTACCCAGCCCTGCGCCGCCGGCTGGGGGCGGGCGCGCTGGCCAGCGGCCGCCCGGCCGCCGCGCAGCGCCACTACGGCGTGGCGCTGCGCGCCAACCCGCTCGATAGTGCGGCCCGGGCAGGGCTGGTAGCCAGCTACCTGGCCTTTGGCCAGGTGGGGCCGGCCGCGCTGCTGGCTGCCGGCCTGCCCGACTCGGTGCGGCGCGCCCTGCGGCTGGCGCCGCACCGGGCCATTACGTACATCGAGCTGGAGGGCAGCACCATCCAGACTGATGAGCGGCGGCGCGGGGCGGCGGGCTTTGGGCGGCTAGGGGTGAGCAGCCGCCTCAGCCCCCGCCTGAGCCTAAGCCAGAGCGTGAGCTACTACCACCAGGATATTGAGCTGGCCCGCCACGGCTACCCTGGCCAGGCCGATGCGCGCGATATCAGCCAGAGCCAGTACCAGGCGCTGCTGCTGGCGCAGCTAGCCCCGCGCTGGCAAGTGAAGGCCGGCTACCACTACATCAGCCAGAGCGTCAACCACCTGGGCTACCTGGCGCTGGCCTACGCCCGGCCCGCGCTAGTGGTGCAGGCGGGCCTGTACGCGGGCACCCTCACCGATACCGCCCGGGTGCAGGCCGATGTGCGCCTGACGGTATTTCCGGGCGGGCGGCCGGGCTTCTATGGCTTTGGGCGGGGCAGCGTGGTGGGCTCGGCGGGGCGGGCCTACCCCAATTTTTTGGCGGGCGCGGGCGGGCGGCTGCGGCCCTGGCTGTGGGCCGAGGCCTGGGGCAGCGCCGGCCGGGTGCCCGTGCTGGCCGAGGCCGACGGCACCTACGTGTACAACCTCTTCGACACGCTGGGGCGGCGCGCCGGGGCCAGCCTCCTTATCTTGGGGCCCCAGCGGCTTAGCCTGCGCCTCAGCGGCATTGCCGAACGGCGCTTGCTGGCTGATTATTACCCCACTACCTACACGCTCTACTCCCTCACCGCCCGCCTCGCATGGACCTGGTAAAGCCCGCCCTCGCCACTGCCGCCCTTGCCCTGGCGCTGCTGGCCCCGGCCCGCGCCCGGGCGCAGGCCCCCGACCTGCCCGCCGCCTTTGCCGCCAGCTACGCCGCCGAGGCCAAGGCCGACTATGCCGAGGCCATCGCGGCCCTGCGGCCCGCCTACGCGGGCATGTACGAGCAGAACCTGCGCCTGGGCTGGCTTTACTTTCTGGCCAAAAACTACACGGTATCAACCACTTACTACCAGAAGGCCGTGGACCAGCGGCCCTACGCCATCGAGCCCAAGCTGGGGCTCATCAAGCCGCTCAACGCCCTGGGGCAGGTAGAAAAGATGCTGGGCTTGTACACGGCCATCTTGCAGGTAGACCCGCAGAACACCCAGGCCAACTACTGGGCGGGCGTTATCTACCTCAACCGCAAGCAGTTTGATAAGGCGGCGCGTTACTTCGAGCGGGTGGTGAGCTTGTACCCGTTCGACTACGACACCAATATTTCGCTGGCCTGGACCTACCTCAACCTGGGTAAGAAGGCCGAGGCCCGCGCCCTCTACAACAAGGTGCTGCTCATCAGGCCCAACGATGCCAACGCCCTGGCCGGCCTGCGCCGCCTCTAGGCCCCTAGTTATTGCCCAGCCAGGGGCGCGGGGGCCGGGGACTAGGCGACACTTCCTGCAGCAGGGCGGCGGGGCCCTGGTAGCTACTGGCCGGCAGCACGTGTAGCAGCAGGTGCAGGCCCGTTTCGGCCAGCTGGGCGAGCACGGCCGGCGAGAAGCCGCACCAGTACAGGGTGCAGCCGGCTAGCCGGGCCTGCTGGTGGGCGTTGAAGATGACGCGCTGCGCCTGCCAGCTCAGGAAAGCCAGGTACCGGCAATCGACCCAGATAAAAGGCAAGCCCGTGGCTACCAGCTCCGTAACGGCCTCTTCCAGCTGCTGCGCCGTGGCGGCGCTGCTGCAATAGCCGCGCAGGCTGAGGCCCGCTTTGTTGTGCTGGTTGCTCATGCGCACGGTAAACGGCGTAGCGATTCCCATAGCCTAGGAAAAGAAATAGGTTTTAAGCGCGATTTTGTTAGACAAAGCTACGGGAAAGCTTCTACAAAAAAGCAACGGAAACGCGTATTTCTCTGCGTAAAAAACGCTGATTATCTGCTACGTAGTTTGCCCGCCAGCCCGGGCTAGCCGGGCAGGATGGGCAGCTGCAAAAAGAAGCCCGTGCCCCGGCCGGGCCGCGAGTTGATGGTGAACGTGCCGCCCAGCAGCCCCACCCGGGTGCGAATACCGGCCAGCCCAATGCCGCTGCGGCCGGGCGTATCGGCCTCGAAGCCCACGCCGTCGTCTTCCACGCTGATGTGCAGCTGGTCGTCCTCGCGCGATACCTGCACGAATACCTCGTGGGCCTGGGCGTGCTTCATTACGTTGTTAAGCAGCTCTTGCACAATGCGGTACACTGCCGTGGTGAGCAGCGCCGGCAGCGGCTCGGCCAGGCCGTGCAGGTTGAGGTCGACGGCCAGGCTGGCCGGAATGCGGCTCACCAGCTCTTGCAGCGCCACCTGCAGGCCAAAATCTTCGAGAATGCTGGGGGTAAGCTCGAACGAGATGGTGCGCGTGGCCTCAATGGCATCTTTGAGCAGCTGCTGGCCGGCGCGCACCGGCTCGGAGGAAGCCAGGGCGTCGAGGTGCAGGCGGGTAGCGTAGAGCAGCTGGCCCACGCCATTGTGCAGGGCCTCGGCTATGCGGCGGCGCTCTTCTTCCTGGGTGCTGAGGATGGCCGAGAGCAGGGCCTGCTGCTGGCGCAGCTTGAGGCGGGTGGTTTCTTCCTTGAGGCGCTCCGACTCGGTGATGTCGATGGCAAAAATGACTACTTCCTGCTGCTCCTCATCGAAGAAGCCGAAGCATTGCAGCGCCACCGTTTGCCCGTCGCGCACCACGCTGGCTACGTAGCTGTCGCGCTCGCCGCTCAGTAGGCGCTGAAAGTGGGCCGCGCTCTCGGGCCATACCTCAGCGGCCAGGCGGCCTACCAGCTCGTTTTCGCGCAGGCCCAGGCGGCGCACGGTGCGGCCGGTGTGCTCGCGGTAGCGGCCATCGGGGCCCAGGCGGGCTAGCAGTAGGGGCAGGTTTTGGAGCAGGTTGCCGAGCAGGCGGTTTTTATAGCCCAGCTCTTCTTCCACGGTACGGCGCGGGGTCACGTCGCGCACCAGGCCGGTAAAGCGCTCGGCCTGCCCGGTGTGCTCATCGTAGCTGAAGCGGCCCATGGCGGCCACGTGGCGCACCTCGCCGGTGGGCCGCAGCAGGCGGTGCTCGAGGTCGAAGAGGGCGTGCTCGCGCTCGGCCAGGGCCAGGGCCTGCGCTACGCGGGCCGCATCGGCGGGGTGCAGCGCCTCGTGCAGCCGGCTAAAGGGCACAATGGGGGCCTCGGTGCCCGGCGCCAGGCCCAGTATTTCCTGGGCGCGGGCATCCTGGTAGAGCAGGCCGGTGGCGGGTTCCCAGCCCCACACGCCGGCGCCGGCGGCGGCCAGCGCCATTTGCAGGCGGCTTTCGCTTTCGCTGAGCTGCTGCTCGCTGAGGCGGCGGGCGGTGATGTCGCGCCAGGCCACGTGCAGCAGCGCCTGGCCATTGATGAAGACGGGGTTGAACGACATCTCATCCCACACTTCTTCGCCGGCCGGGCTGTAGCGCATCCACTCGAGGCGGCACCAGCCCCGCACCTGAGCCCGTTGCGTGCACTGGCTCAGCACGTCCAGCGAGCGGCGGCCGTCGGGCTGAAACTCGGGCCAGAACGACGCCAGGGGCCGGCCCAGCGCCGCGCTTTTGCTTTTCACCCCTAGCAGGTGCAGGGCCGCCGCGTTGAGGTCGACCACGTGCAGGCCCTCCAGCAGCACCATGCCATCGCGGGCCTGCTCGAAGGTGGCCCGGAAGCGCGCCTCGCTGGCGGCCAGCGTGTCGGTGGCCTGGCGGCGGGCCGTCACATCCAGCAGCACCAGGCGGCAGCTGGCGGGGGGCAGGCTTTCGTCGTCGCCCTCGGGGGCAGCCAGGCCCTCTAGCTGGGCATAAAACGGCTCTTCCTGGGGCCCGCGCATGGCCAGCTCGATGCTGTGGCGCTGGCTAGGCGCCGCCCACAGCCGGGCCAAAAACTCGGCAAACTCGTGGCGGGCGGCGGGCGCCACAAACAGGGCCAGCCGCCGGCCCAGCAGCTGCTGGCGCTCGCGGCCCAGCAGCTGGCTGGTGCGCAGGTTTAGCTGCAGCAGCGTGCCATTGGCCGCCACGGTGCAGTAGCCCACGGGCGCAAAGTCGTAGAGGTCAAGATATTGCAGGCGGCTTCTTTCGGCCTCGGCCTGGGCTAGCAGCAGTTCCTCATACTGCATTTCCAGCTCTATCTGGTGCACTTGCAACTCCTGCACCAGGCGCTGCACTTCGGGGGCAGCATCGGGCGGCAGGCTTTCCGATACTATGCGGTGGCGCTCGGCCCGCCCGCGCAGGTGCTGCAGGGCGGCGTGCGGGTCGAGGGGGGAGGAGGCAGACGGCGACATAGCGGTAGGTATTCACAGAAAAAGACAAGACCCTGGCGCTTAGCCACTGGCCACTAGCAGCTGGCTTAACGCGAATGCCCGGCGCCAGGATGCTGCGGCCGGGGCGGCCACCCGGCCGGCCGGGTGGGCTAGCCCGCCGCGGGCGGCGTGCGCACGGCCAGCATCAGCTGGCCGGTGGCCTGGCCCTGGTGCAGCAGGCGGCAGCCGTGCAGCACCACCTGCTGCCGGCCCTGGCCCGGCAGGTCGGCCTCCAGGGCTAGGCCATTAAACTCGGCCGTGGGCACATGGGGGTCGAGCAGCAGCCGCAGTTGCTGGTGCAGCACGGGCTGCTGCCACACCCCGCCCAGGCTGGCCAGCGGCTGGCCCAGCAGCGCGGCCGTGGGCTTGCGCACCAGGTCGGCAAAGGCCTGGTTGGCACTCAGAATGCTGAGGCTGGCATCGAGGGCTAGCTGGGGCTCGCGCACGGTGGCCATCATGCTTTCGCAAAAGCGGGCGGTTTCCTGCAAGCGGGCCTCCAGCAGCTTCAAGGCCGTGATGTCGGTGAAGGTGAGCACCGCCCCGTTGATGTAGTTGTCGAGCGAGCGGTAGGGCAGCACGCGCAGGGTGTACCACTCGCCGCGCACAGTCTGGAGGTTGACCTCCACGCTGGTGAGGCGGTCGAGCACCTGCTGCACATCGCGCAGCAGGTGCTCGTAGCGCAGGCTGCTGGTGAAGTGGGCCAGCGGCCGGCCCACATCGCCGGGCAGCAGGCTGATGATGCGGCCCACGGGCGGCGTAAAGCGCTTGATGTTGAGGTCATTATCGAGAAAAATAATGGCTATCTCGGTGGCATCGAGCAGGTTCTTCATGTCGTTGGCCGTTTGGCCCAGCTCCTCGGTTTTGGCCAGGTACTGCATGTTGAGGGTCATCAGCTCCTCGTTGAGGCTCTGCATTTCCTCCTTGTTGGTCATGGCCTCCTCGTTGGTGCTTTGCAGCTCCTCGTTGGCGCTTTGCAGCTCCTCGTTGGTGCTTTTGAGTTCTTCGAGGCTGCTTTCCATCTCCTCCACGGTGGTTTGGAGGCGATGCTTGGTAAACTGCAGCTCCTTGTCGAGGGCGGCCACCACGGCATCGCGGTGCTCGGGGTCTACCTGCGGGTTTTGCTTGGCCAGGCGCACCTTGCGCGGGGTGGGCTGGTCCTCAAACACCACCAGCAGCAGGCCGGCCAGGGCTTCGGGGCCGCCCAGGTGGCGCACGCTCAGGCGCAGCAGCTGCTGGCCGGCCTCGGTTTGCACGCGCACGTTGTCCACGGTCACGTCTTGCTGGGTGTGGGTGGCGCGGTGCACGGCCCCACTTAGCTCAAAGTTGAGCTCCTCGCGGGCCATCTCAAACAGGTTCATGCCGCTGAGGCCGGGGGCGGGCTCAAGGTACTTGCCGGTGCGGCCGTTCACGTACAAAATCTCGCCCTTGGGGTTGATGACCACGGCGGGCGGGGCGTAGGCCAGGAGCAGTTTTTTTTGCACCAGGGCCGCGAAGGTGCTGTTTTGGCGGTGGTTGGAGGCGGAGGGTGACATGAGGGCCGTAGTGGGCGCCGCCGCACGGCGCGCCAAAGCAAATGGAAACTTGATGAGGTGCGGCAGCGACGCCGCCTGGCCGTTGCGCCGCGATAGCTTCCACTTCACATCCAGGGGCTGAAACAGGTCGTGGTAGCCGGTGAGGTTTTCGCTAGGCCCCAGAAACAGCAAGCCCCTGGGGTTGAGCGCGTAGTGAAACACGGGCAGCAGGCTGCGCTGCAGCTCGGCGTTGAGGTAGATGAGCAGGTTGCGGCACACCAGCAGGTCGAGCTTGGTGAAGGGCGCGTCCTTGTTGAGGTTGTGCAGGGCAAACACCACCGTGTCGCGCACCTCTTTGCGAATCTGGTAGCGGCCGTCTTGGTTCCGAAAAAAGCGGGCCAGCCGCTCGGGGCTCACGTCGCCGGCAATATTTTCGCTGTACTGCCCCACGCGGGCCGTGGCAATGCCCTGGGCCGAGATGTCGGTGGCAAAAATCTGGAGCTTGAGGTGGTGGTTGGGGGCTAGCTCATCAAAGCACTCCAGCACGGTGATGGCCAGCGAGTAGGCCTCCTCGCCCGTAGAGCAGCCGGGCGCCCACACCCGCACGGTGCTGTCGGGCGCCTTGTCGGCCAGCAGGGGCCGCAGGTGGTCTTTGAGGCTGGCGAAGGCCTCGGGGTCGCGGAAAAACTTGGTAACGCCAATCAGCAGCTCGTGAAACAGCAGCTCCACCTCGGCGGGGTTTTCCTGCAGGTAGCGCACGTAGTGGGTAAACTCGCCAATCTGGTGCGAGTTCATGCGCCGCTCGATGCGCCGAAACACGGTGTTGCGCTTGTAAAAGCTGAAGTCGTGGCCCGTTTGGTTGCGAATGAGCAGAAATATTTTCTGCAGCGCGTGGGCTGGCTGGCTGGCCGAGTCGCCCGCGGGGCTGCGCAGGGGGCGCACCGGCAGCGGGTGCTCGAAGTAGTCGAGCAGCTGGGCGGGCAGCAGCTCGGGCGGCAGCACAAAATCGACAAACTCGGTGGCCAGCGCGGCGCGCGGCATGGCGTCGAAGGTCGCCGTTTCGGGGGCCTGCACCATCACCATCCCAAAGTTTTCCATGATGAGCTTCAGCCCGATGGTGCCATCGGACCCTAGCCCCGAGCAAATGATGCACACCGCCCGCTCGCCGGCATCCTTGGCCAGGGTTTGCAGAAAAAAATCGATGGGCTGGCGGCGGCCCGCCGGCTGCGTGGGCTTGAGCAAAAACAGGCTGCCGTGCAGCAGGCTCAGGTCGTGGCCCGGCGGAATGACGTAGACGTGGTTGGGACGCACGCGCAGGCCGTCGTGGGCCTCGGCCACGGGCAGCGGCGTAAAGCGCTGCACCACCTGGGTGAGGGCCTCGCCGTGCGCGGGGTCGGGCAGGCGGTGCACCACCACCACGTAGGCGGCCCCGGTTTGGGCGGGCAGGTGGGCAAAAAACTTCTCGAAAGCTTCGAGCGCCCCGGCCGAGCCGCAAAGCGCCACCACCGGAAATTTATCGGCCGGGCGCGGCGGCCCGGTTTCGCGGGGGCTGCCGCCGGGCGCGCCCGGCGCGGGCGTTACCGACCCGGCGGCAATGGGCGCGGCCTCGGGCGGCCCGGCAGCGGGCTGGCCGGCCGGCTCGGCAAGGGGGTTCATACTCAGTATTAAGAAAGCGGCTGCGGGCGCCGGCACCCCGGCCAGCCGGCCGCCGGCCCACGGCGCCCGGCCAGGAGCCCAGCCCAAAAACGATATTAATTCTTGGCTAAATTAAGTCGGCCGGGGTGTTATCCAATTCTGGGCCGGGCGCGTACATTATTGCCCGGCCTAGCCGCCGGGCCAGCACCCTGGTGGCCCTTTTGCCCTGTATGTTTTTTGTTACCCTCCGTGGCTAGCCCTCCGCATCTTATCGTTATTGGTACTTCGGCCGGCGGCATGCCGGCCCTCACGCGCTTGGTGGCGCAGCTGCCGGCCACGCTGCCGGCCGCCGTGCTCGTGGTGCAGCACCTCTCGCCCGACTCGACGGGCGAGCCGCTGGTGGCCCGGCTGGCCAGCCACACCGCCCTGCGCTGCCAGCTAGCCACTCCCGGCGCCGCCATTGAGGCTGGCTACCTGTACCTGGCCCCGCCCGACTACCATCTGCTGGTGAAGGGCCACCACCTGCTGGTAACCAAGGGCCCGCGCGAAAACAGCTTCCGGCCCGCCGCCGACGCCCTGTTTCGCTCGGCGGCCGTCGAGTTCGACTCGCACGTGGTGGGGGTGGTGCTCACGGGGATGCTGCACGACGGCACGGCGGGCCTCGACTTTGTGAAGCGCTGCGGCGGCACCACCGTGGTGCAAAGCCCGGCCGACGCCGAATTTCCGAGCATGCCCGAGAGCGCGCTGCGCCATGTGGCCATCGACCACGTAGTGCCTATCGATGAGATGGGCGCCCTGCTGCTTCGGCTGGTGAGCGCCCCGGCCGGCTCTTTTACCCCTGTGGCGGCCATTCCGGCCGACCTGAAGCTGGAAGCCGCCATTGCCGAGCGCATTGTGGGCAGCACCGAGCAGGCCGCCCAGCTAGGGCACCAGGTGCCCCTCACCTGCCCCGACTGCGGTGGTTCGCTCTGGGAGGTAAACAAAGGCAGCGTGCTGCGCTACCGCTGCCACACCGGCCACGCCTTCACGGCCGAGGCCCTGGCCGAAAGCTCGCAGCACGAGCTGGAAGAAACCCTGTGGGTGGCCCTGCGCATGCTGGAAGAGCGCAAAAACCTGCTCAGCAGCATGGCCAGCCACGACCAGGGGCCCTGGAGCGCGCAGCAGGCCGAGCGCGTGGCCGAGATAAAGCGCCACATCAACCGCCTGCGTGAGTTTATGCTTAATGGTGCCGAGGGCCCCGGGCCGGGCTAGCGGGCGCCGGGCCAGCAAGCGGGGCCAGCAGCACAGGGCTTCGGCGCTGCTTAGCTCGTTGCCCAAGCGGCGGCTTACCCAATTTTACTAAAGCCCCGCTGCTAACCCCGGGCGCTCTGTTAACGGCTAACGGCGGGCGGCCAGCAAACGTGGCACCCGCCAGCTGCGTACTAACCCCGA
Organism: Hymenobacter cheonanensis; assembly: GCF_030581075.1. Taxonomy (GTDB): domain Bacteria; phylum Bacteroidota; class Bacteroidia; order Cytophagales; family Hymenobacteraceae; genus Hymenobacter. The sequence continues at coordinate 552,944 of NZ_JAUQSW010000002.1, read as the reverse complement.
TTGTTCTTTTCGGTATGAAGCATATTGTGTACATCAGCCGAGCGGTGCACCCGCTCAGCGACCAGGAGTTGGAGAGCCTGCTTATGCAGTGCCGCCGCGACAACGAGCGGCACGGCATCACGGGCATCCTGTTTTACAGCCACGGCAACATTGCCCAGCTTTTTGAGGGCGAGCCGGCTATTGCCGACGCCTTGTTTGCGCGCATCGCCCGCGATGGCCGCCACTCGCACGTGCAAAAGCTCATCGACCGGCCCATTACCAGCCGCAGCTTTGCCGAGTGGTCGATGGCGTTTCACCCCCTGGCACCCGAGGGCTTTACCCTACTCCAGGGGTTTTTTCTGCCCCAGCACACGCCGCCCCTGCCCGATACGCTGAGCATTGCCGACACTACGCTGGTCGAGCTGGTGCGGCTGGCCGTCTTCGGCCCCGACCCCACCACGCCCTATCAGCAGGCCTTTGCCGACCGGCCGGTTCACTAGCCTGGCTGCGGCGCCAATTGCGCCCAGGGCTGTATCTTTCTGTTGATTCTCACTCTTTACGTAGTTGCGCTTCCTGGTGAAAGTGCAAGCCTGCATGGCCACCATTCCCTTTCCACAGCTTTTGCGCCAGCTGCCCGCCGGCGTTGCCACCCTGGAAGGCCCCGCACTGCGCTACGGCTTCGTGAACGAAGCCATGCACGCGCTGGTGGGCCCCGAAGCGGCGGGCCAGCGCATTGCCGAGCACGCGGGCAGCCTGCCCCCGGCCCTGCTCGAAGTGCTGGCGCAGGTGTATGCCACCGGCGAGCCTTACGTGGCCAAGGCCTGCGTGTGCGCCCCCGCCCCGGGCGCCGGGTGCGCCGACCCGCGCTACTTCGACCTGGCCCTGGAGCCCTACCGCGACGAGCAGGGGCAGGTAGCCGGCCTGCTGCTGCTGGCCATTGACGTGAGCGAGCAGGAAGACACCCGCCGGCAGGCCCACGAGCTGGCCCTCGTTACGCGGCGCCTCGATGCCCGCCTGCGCGTGCTCACCGAAACGGCCCCGCTCATCACCTACACCCTCGATGCGCAGGGGCGCTGCACCTACGCCAGCCCCCAGTGGTACCGCTTTACGGGCCAGCCGCCCACGGCCGACCTCACGGCCATCTGGCCGCTGCTCATTCACCCCGATGACCGCCTGCGGGTGCTCTACGAGGCCGAAACCGCCCGCCGCACCGGCACCGGCTGGAACTACGAGTACCGCCTGCGCCGCTTCGATGGTCAGTATCGCTGGCTGCTGAGCCGCGCCCTGCCCGAGGTGCACCCCCCCGACCCGCCCGCGTATTGGCACGGCGCCCTTACCGAGGTGCACGACCAGCGCGAGCTGGCCGAGGCCCTGCGCCGGGGCGAGGCCGAGCTGCGCTTCCTGGCCGACAGCATTCCGGAGCTTATCTGGACGGCCACCGCCGAGGGGTTTATCGACTACTACAACCGCTATACCGCCGAGTACTCGGGCCTGAGCAAGGACGAGCTGGGCCCCACCGGCTGGATAAGCCTGCTGCACCCCAGCGAGCAGGCCGAGGCCGCCCGCCGCTGGGTGCAGTGCGTGGCCAGCAGCGCGCCCTACGAGGGCGAGTTTCGGATGCGCCGCCACGACGGCAGCTACCGCTGGCACATCATCAGGGCCCGCAAGCTGGCCGATGGGCTAGCCCTGCGCTGGTTTGGCACCTGCACCGATGTGCACGACCAAAACCTGCTGCGCCAGGTGCTGCAAACCCAGTACGACGAGCTGGCCCGCGCCCACCACGACCTCGACACCTTCGTGTATGCGGCCTCGCACGATTTGCGCCAGCCGGCCCTCAACCTGCGCGGGCTCTTCGACGAGCTGCGGCGCACGGCCACCTTCGCCGACCCCGAGCAGGAGTTGCTGCTGGGCATGGTCGATGGCGCCCTCACCCAATTCGACACCACCCTGCACGACCTGGCCGTGACCGTGCAAACCCAGCGCGCCCAGCAAGACCCCGTGGAGGTGCTCGACCTGGGCCTGATTCTGGAAGAAGTGCTGCTAGGCCTGCGCCCCCAGGCCCAGGCCCGCGACGCCCAGCTCGACATCGACGTGGCCGAGGCGCCGGGCCTGGTCTACGGCCGGGCCAACCTGCGCTCGGTGGTGCACAACCTGGTGAGCAACGCCCTCAAATTCAATCACCCCGACCGGCCGCCGCACATTGTGCTGCGCAGCTACTACACCCCGGCCGGCGAGCCCGTGCTGGAAGTGCGCGACAACGGCCTGGGCATGGAGCTAACCGACCCCCGGACGCCGATATTCCAGCTTTTTGTGCGCCAGCACGCCCACATCGAGGGCACGGGCGTGGGGCTGTACCTGGTGCAGCGCATTGTGCACAGCCACGGCGGCCACGTGGAAGTAGCCAGCACTGTGGGCGAAGGCACCACCTTCACCATCTACTGGACGCTGCCATCGTAGGTATTTTTATTTGATAACCAAGCAATTGATAAGTAGCAAATGCCCTTGCCTGCCCGCCTGCGGCGGGCGGGGCGGCCGGGGCGCAGAAGCGTTGCGTCGATAAAGTCCGCTGGCATCAACTCGCGGCTGCCTGGAGGCGGCCGGGACGCAGAAGCAGCGCGCCGGCCGGCTTCCTGGGTAAGCCAGCGCCCGGGGGCAGCTACGCATCGCGGGGGGGGCCGCAGCTACGCGGGCCGCCCGGCTGGCTCGCCAACCTCCCGGCGGTGAGCCGCCCCTAGCAGGCGCGCCACCAGGGCCTGCCAGTGCCTGCCTACCGTGGCCCAGCTAAAGCAGGCGTGGTGGGCGCGGGCGGCACAGGCCGCCGCGTTGGCGCGGGCTAGCAGCGGCTGCTGCACCAGTTGCAGCAGCCCAGCGGCGAAGGCCGCGGGGTCGGGCTCCTGGCCGGTAAATACTTCGTCGAGAAAGCGGGCGCCCGCCACGGGCACCCAGGCCGGGGCCGTGCCCCAGATTTCGCGCAGGCCGGCGTGGGCCGGCAGCAGCTGGGCGCCGCCTTGCTGGGCGTGCTCAAAGGCAATGAGCCCGAAGCCCTCGCCCAGGGCCGAGCTCACGCCGATTTCGCAGCATTGGTAAAGCGCCGTGAGCTGGGCCTCGGCCCAGGGCCGGGGCAGCTCGTCTTCGGTAAACACCACGTGGGCCCGCAGGCCCAGGCGGTCGCGCTCGCGGCGCAGGTCGAGGCCCGGGCGCTGGGGCGTGCCGTGCAGCAGCAGGGTAGTAGCGGGCGCGGCGGCCACCACCTCGGCAAAGGCCCGCAGCGTCAGCTCGGGGTTTTTGCGCAGGTCGTGGCGGTTGGCGTTCAGCACCCAGGTGTGGGCAGCGTGAGCGGCTAGGCCCGGCAGCAGCTGCGTGCGCACTTGAGGCCGGGGCAGCGGCGCCAGGCCCGCCGCCGGGGTTTCGACGCCGTGGTAGAGCCACGACACCGGGCACCCCGGCCCCAGCGCACCGGCCAGGGCGACGGCGCCCGCGGCGTGGTAGGCCACCACCTCGGTGCAGGCCAGCAGCCCGGCCAGCCGGCTAGGGTCGTGGATGGCGCCCTCTACCGGCACGTAGGCCACGAGCGGGCCCGCGTAGCCATCGCGCCGCAGGCGCGCCGCCTGCCAGGCCGAGAGCGTGCCCACCCCAATCAGCAGCACCGCCTCGGGCGGGGTGGCGCGCACCCACTCGCGCAGGGCACTGGTGCAGGCCATATCAAAGGGGTTTTCGGCCTGCCCCGCCCACGTGTCGCCGGCCTGGGCCAGCCCCACGCCCAGCACCTGCACCCGGTGCCCGGCCTCGGCCAGGGCCGTGGCAATGCCAATGGCCACCCGGCCAAAGCCCGTGGGCCGGGCGGTGTGCGAAACAAGCAGAACGTGCGCCACGCTAAAGGGAAAAAGCAAAGAGCGGGACATCGCCTGAGGCCCCGCTCTTCCTGAAAAAATGGCTGGGCCGGGTGGCTACAGCTTGGCAAACAGCGGCAGCTCGGCCACGCACACGTCGGTTTCGGGGGCGGTGCCGTGGTGCTCGGGGCCCATCACCAGGTGAAAGGCGCCGGGAAACGAGGGATAGTTGGTTTTGCCCACCGCCGACACTTGGTTGGGCCAGCCGGGGTAGCCCGACCAGGTGCGCAGCTTCACGCCGCAGCTATCGAGCCAGGCCAGCGCGTTGGCGCTCAGGGCGTGGGCGTGCTCTGCCGTTACCACCAGCGCCACCCAGAGCTTTTGCTGGCCGGCGGCCTGCTGGGCCCGCTTGAGCAGGGCATCAAAGGCATCGGGGTCGCCGGAGGTATCGCTCTCATCAAATACCACGTTGCCCAGGGCATCGGCTAGCACCAGCCAGTAGAGGGCGTACTGCTGGTGGGCCAGGTCGGGCCGGTGGGCCGGCGCCAGGGTTTGGCTGCCGATAACCATCGACCAGGCGCCCGCACTGGGCTTGTAGGCGCCGGTGCCGCGCGCCACGGTCAGGGAGCTGTAAACCCGGATGCCGGTGTTCAGATACAGTTCCAGGGCATCCGAAAGCGCCTCGCGCTGCGTTAGGGGCGCCACGTTGGTTAGGGGCTGCAGGGTGGTGCCCACCACGGAGGGCCGCGTCTTCAGCGACTCGCTCCAGGCCTGCGCCAGCGGCTGGTAGTTCACCGGCTTGCTCAGGTCCTGGGGCAGCAGCGCGCTGTCGAGGGCCGCGTGGTCGCCGCCCTCGGTGCGGAGGTTGGCCGTGCGGTTGGTCAGCCACTTGTTGTCAATCTTTTTCCACTCGGCTTCGGCTTCGGCCTTGGCCGTAACAAAGGCCGACCTGTACTCCGCCGTCAGGCTGGCTTCCGCTTTCTCGGTCGTCAGCTCGCTAAACGACGAGCTGGTGGTTTCGTAGCGCAGGTTGCCGCCCACCCGCACGCCGGTAATAACGTGGGTGCCGTACTTGTTGAAGAAATCGAAAAACCGCTGCTGGGTAGTGGCGTCGAAAACGGCGGGCAGCTGCTTCAAATCCGCTCCAAACTGCGGGTCAAGGTCCAGGCCCTGCAGCGAGTTGAGGGCTAGCGTCCACTCATCCACGTAGTTGTGCACCAGGCCGTAGGCCGTGACGGCCTGCGTTTTGGTCAGCGACGAGTACGAGGCGTCGAATTTGGCCTTGAAGCCCCAGCCCGTACCCTTCAGGCCTACCTCGCTGGCCATAAACTCACTGTACTCCTCGCGCGAGGAGAAGGCCTTAAATGCCTTCGTGGCCCCGCTGTAGTGCCCATAGCTCACGTTGGGCGGCACCACGTAGGTAATGGCAAACGGGGTCACGTTTGTGCCCGTGCCGGTGCCCAGGTTCACGGCCCGCGTCAGCACGGCGGCGGGCGAGGCGGCGTTCACCAGGTTGATGGTAAAGCCCAGCGACGACGCCCCCGGAATCAGCTCGGGCGCGTTGGGGTTGCCTTGCCCCTCGTTGCCCTCCAGGCGCTCCTCCGTCCAGGCCAGGGCCTTGTCAAACGCCACCCACCCCGCCGACTCGGCAAAGGCGGCCGTGGGCGCAATACCCTGGCGGCTAAGCAGGTGCGGCACCTGGTCGCCGGCATCGGGCAGGGCCAGAAACTGCCCAATGGCCTGCATCTCGCCGCCGGGCGGCAAGGCGCCCGGCACATCGTCGCCCTGCCAGTGCCGCGCCACGTAAAAGTGCGCCTGGTGGCCCAGGCCATCCTGGCTGGTGTGCACCAGGTGCAGCCCGCCCGGCTCCAGGCTCAGGCGGCCTTCGGTTTGGTGCGCCACGGTGCGGGCCAGGGCCTGCCAATCGCTTTCTTCGGGGTGCTTCACGCCGCCAAAAAACTGGGGCATACCCGGGTAGTGGGCATCCTGGGCGCTCTTGATGGGATAATACAGCCACGCCTGTTCGGGGGCGGCGGAGTCATCGAGGGGCCGGTAAAGCACGGCATAGGCACGATTGGCCATAGGAAAAGGGAAGGAAGAACCGGGCTACTGCGTTGTGGCCCGGCCACCCACCCACAAAGCAAGGTGCTGGCCGCCCTGGCCTAACCAGGTATAAATACCTGTTCTGCAAAATCCTTGGTTCGGCCTGGCTCACCAGGCCCGGGGGCTGCCTGCTGTCCCGGCCCCAATCCCGGTTGTAGCCCACTGGCTGCCATTCTGTTGCGCAAGCTATGCGTGCTGCCAGCCGCCGGGCCCGGCTCGCAACGGGGCGGCCCTTGCCAAAAGTTAAGCCGGCATTTAATAAACTCAGCAGCTTGTGCGAGCTGGCCCGCGCAAAAAAGAAAAGGCCGTTTTCACTAGGAAAACGGCCTTTTTAGTAGCGGGGACTGGACTCGAACCAGTGACCTTTGGGTTATGAGCCCAACGAGCTACCAACTGCTCCACCCCGCATTGTTTGGGAGTACAAAGGTAGCTAAAAAACCCGGCCCTGCAAGGCCCGGCCCGGTAAAAGAGCAGGCAACGCGTCTGAACTGCTGATAATCAAGTCTAAATTTTTCAACCGAAGCTGCAATTTTCCGCATTCATGCGCCCGCGCTGCTTTGCGAAGCGGCGGCGGCTAGCCGTTGCTGGCACTAGCCTGCCCGTTGCCGCTGTCCTCTACGGGCACATCGGTGGCCTGCTGGCCCAGGCGCTCCGAGAGCTGGCGGCTGGTGCTGAAGCTGCCGCCGACGCTCGGAAACTGGTTACCGAAGCCGTCAGCATACCGTTGGATGGCCATTGGAAGCAGGAAGGGCTGGGGTGAGGGAAAAAACGTTTTTTTACTTTTCGGTGCGGTATCAGGCTATGGCCGAGCTTCTTACCGGCCTGCCTGGCTGCTGTTTTCACCGGGTACGCGGGCAGGCGGCGTAGCTTGCAAGCCGTATTTTGATGCCTGCACCCTATGTCACCTAAGCGCCCGGCGGCCCTCGCCTTCATTTTCGTCACGATTCTTATCGACGTCATCGGGCTAGGGGTTATTATTCCGGTGATGCCCAAGCTGATTGAGCAGCTCACGGGTGAGGGCGTGAGCCGGGCCTCGCAATACGCGGGCTACCTGACGTTTGCCTACGCGGCGGCACAATTCGCGTTTGCGCCCGTGGTGGGCGGGCTCTCCGACCGCTTTGGGCGGCGGCCGGTGCTGCTGGCCTCGCTGCTGGGGCTGGGGTGCGACTATATTTTCCTGGCCCTGGCCCCGACCATTGCCTGGCTGTTTGTGGGGCGCATCATCGCGGGCATCACGGGGGCTAGCTTCACCACGGCCACGGCTTACATTGCCGACGTGAGCCCGCCCGAAAAGCGCGCCCAAAACTTTGGGCTGGTGGGGGCGGCCTTCGGGCTGGGCTTCATCATCGGGCCGGTGCTAGGGGGGATGTTTGCGCATTTTGGGCCGCGGGTGCCGTTTGTAGTAGCGGCGGCGCTCAGCCTGTGCAACTTCCTCTACGGCTTCTTTTTGGTGCCCGAGTCGCTGCCGGCCGCGCAGCGCCGGCCCTTCGAGTGGGCGCGGGCCAATGCCGTGGCCTCGCTGGCGCGGCTAGGGCACTACCCGCAGATTATCGGCCTGGTGGTGGCCCTGGTGCTGCTGTACCTGGCGGGCTCGGCCACCCAATCGGTCTGGACGTTCTACACCATCCTCAAGTTTCACTTCACCGAAACCCTCATTGGCTGGTCGCTGGGCGCGGTGGGGCTAGGCGCGCTCATTGTGCAGGGCGGGCTGGTGCGGGTGCTTATCCCGAAGCTAGGGGCGGCGCGGGCCGTGCTGGTGGGTATGGCGTTTTACATTCTGGGTTTTGTGCTGTTTGCGTATGCCTCGCAGGGCTGGATGATGTTTGCCTTTACGGGGGTTTTTGCGCTGGGCGGGCTGGCGGGGCCGGCCTTGCAGGGCAGCATTTCGGGCCAGGTACCGCCCAATGAGCAGGGCGAGCTACAGGGCGCCCTCACCTCGCTCATCAGCGCCACCGGCGTGGTGGGGCCGCTGCTGATGACGAGCCTGTTTGCCTATTTCACGCGGCCCCGGGCGCCGCTTTATTTTCCGGGGATGCCGTTTCTGGTAGGGGCAGGGCTTACGCTGCTAGCCCTGCTGGTGGCCGTGGGGCCGCTGCGGCGCCTGCCGGCGGCCACCACGCTGCCGGCGGCCGGGGCACCCAGCGGGCACTGATTTCGTTAGAGTAGCCGAGGCGCTTACCTTGCTTCGCTGCTGTATGCCCGACTCTTCTTCTTTGCCGCCGCTGCTGGAGCTTACCTCGCGCCCCGACCTGGGGGTGCTGCTGGGCCGCTGGCGCTACCAACCCGAGCAGCCGGCCGCCCTGCGCCCCTGCTACCAGGAGCTGGCCGATGTGGCCGTGGCCACCAACTGCCGCTTCTGGCTGCAGGACTTGCGCCGCCGCGCCTCGCCCGACCAGCAAACCAAGCGCTGGCTGCTCGAAGACTATTATCCCGCCGTGGCCCGCCGCCTGGGCCAGCGCCTGTACGTGGCCTACCTCTTCAGCCCCGCCATGCACCGCCAGATTGTGGAGGCCCCCGACTACGCGCCGCCCGAGGCCTACAACGACGCGCCCTATGCCCTCGATTTCTTTGGCGAGGAGGGCGCGGCTATTCGCTGGCTGCAGGCGCACCAGCCCGCCCCCGGCAGTGGCGCCTAGCCAGGCGAGGAGCGTTTTATCAGAAAAAATTTTCAAGTAAAAAAGCGCGTTTTCAGCAAAAATCAGCGCTTTTTGCGGGTTGCAATGTAAAAAGCTATTTGCCAGAGTAAGTTGATTTACGAAATATTCGTACTATTACGAAAATTTCGTAAAACTCTGCAAATGGAACGCCTTACCCAACCCGAGGAGGACGCCCTGCGCGCCCTCTGGCACACCGGCCCGGCCTTTGTGAAGGACGTGCTGGCGCTGCTGCCCACGCCTGCGCCGCCCTACACCACCCTGGCCAGCACGCTGCGCAACCTGGAGCGCAAGCAGTACGTGCAGGCCGAAAAGCTCGGCAACTCGTTTCGCTACGCGGCCTTGGTGAGCGCCGAGGACTATCAGCGGCGCTCGCTGGGGGCACTGGTGCGCGAGCATTTTCGCGACTCGTACAAGGAGCTGGTTTCCTTTTTTGCCAAGGAGGAGAAGGTGAGCGCCGAAGATTTGCAGGAGATTATCCGGCTCATCGAAAACCAAAAGCCCGGGTAGCGATGGAATTCCTTCTTCTCTACTTGCTGAAGGCCAATGTGGTGCTAGCCCTCTTTGCGGCGGCCTATTACGGGCTGCTGCGCCGGCTCACATTTTTCGGGCTCAACCGCGCTTATCTGGCGCTGGCCCTGCTGTTTGCGGCGGTGTATCCGGCCCTGCCGGTGCCGGCGCTACTGCCCGCGCGTGTGGCGCTGCTGCCCACTGCCGTGGTAGCGCCGGGGGCCGGGCTGGCGGCTGGGCGCGCTACCGCCGCAACCGCTGGCCTAAGCTGGCAAGGGCTGGCGCTGGGCTTGTATGCCGCAGGCACGGGGCTGCTGTTGCTGCGCCTGCTGGGCCAGCTTGGCAGCCTGGCGCTGGTGCGGCGGCGCAGCCGGCCCGCCGTGGTGCTGGGGCAGCCGGTGCGGGTGCTGCCGGGCGCGGGCGGGCCGTTCTCGTTTGGCCGCACCATTTACCTGAGCGCGTGCGCCCTGGCCGATGCGGCTAGCCTGCCCGCTGCCCTGCTGCATGAGCAAGCCCATGTGCGCCAGCACCATACGCTGGATGTACTGCTGACCCAGCTGGCCACGGCCCTGGCCTGGCCCAACCCCGCCGCCTGGCTGCTGCGCCGCGCCGTGCTCGACAACCTGGAGTACCTGGCCGACCAGGCGGCTCTGCGCTCCGGCCTCGACCGCCGGGCCTACCAGTACAGCCTGCTGCGCCAGCAGCCGGGCGGCGTGCCGGCCCCGGCCCTGGCATTTCACTTTTCATTTCTCACCCTCAAAAACCGCATTACCATGCTCAATCAACCAGCCTCTACTACTGGCCAGCTAGGCCGCTATTTGCTGGCCGCGCCCCTTTTGGTGGCGCTGGCGCTGGGCTACTCGGGGGCGCGGGCGCAGGCCGGGCCAACGCTGGGCCAGCAGGCGCCCCTCGCCAATGCCTTATACTACCTCGATGGCCAGCCCAGCACGCAGGCGGCTTTTAAAGCTTTGGACCCTAGCAGCATTAGCAGCATCGACGTGGTGAAAGACCCCGCCACGGTGAGCCGGGTTTTCAAGAGCGCCGCGCCCGGCGTGGTAGCCGTCACCACCAAGGCCAACGCCAATGCCCCCGCCGTGCTGGCCCTGGCCGAGCAGGCCAACCTGAGCGCTGCCTACACCTACTCGCCGGCGCAGGTAAACGCGGTGGTGCCCAAGGCGCTGGCCTACATCACGAGCCACTACCCCGATGCGCGCCTGAGCGGCGAGGTGACGGAGGTGAAGCGCAAATCGACGGGCGAGGTCAGGTACCAGGTGCAGCTGGTGCGGGGGCGGCGGCCGTTCTACGTGCTCTTCACGCCGCAGGGCGATTTTGTGGCGCAGTAGGGAAGCTACGCTCTCTTGCCGATAAGCAGTTTGTAAAAACCTCTTTTTCACATTCTTATTTCATGCCTACGCAACCTACCCTTGCTACCAGCCCACTAGGCCGCCTGCTGGCGGCACCCCTGTTGTTGGCGCTCACTTTTGGCAGCGGCTGCTCGCAAAAAGCTGAGCAGCCAGGTCCCGGCAGCACGGCCAATCAGCCACTTAAGGTGTCAAACGCCCTTATTTACATCGACGCGCAGCGCCAGGATTCTATTGCCTTGCACCGGCTCAAGCCGCAGGATATTGCCAGCATTAACGTGCTAAAAGGCGACGAAGCCCGCGACTACGACCCTGGCGCCAGTGCGGCGGGCGTACTGGTTGTGACGACCAAGCAGAACGAGCACCGCCCCGATGTAGTGGCTTTCAATGCCCGCCAGCACCTGGGCAGCACGCCCGATGCCAATGCCCTGGCTCAGCAAGTGGCGAAGCTGCCCGCCAGCGCAGCTTATTTCCTCAACGGCAAAGCGTCGACCCGCGAGGCAGTTGCCGCGCTCGACCCCAAAGCCATTACGCGCATGGATGTGCTGAAGGGCACGCAGGCGGCCGCCTTTGCGCACGATGAAAAAGTGCAGCTCGTCCTAAGCGTGTTTGCAAAGTAGCGGTTTGAAAAGGGCAGTGACCGGCAGGGGCGTCTGCAACGCATCGGCTTTTGCACGGGCTCGCGGCCAACCCAACTCGGCCGCTGACTAATTTGCCGGCCTATGCACTGCTCTTTTTGCGCTGTTTTTAGCCTGCCAAGTAGCGGCCTACTCGCCGGGTTGCTGCTGGCCGGCTGGCTAATGGCGCCCCCGGCCGGAGCGCAAACGGCCCCGGCTACCGGCCTCACCATTCAGGATTCGGCCAAAGCTTGGCCTAATTCGCGGCGCATTACCCTGGATGGACCCCGGCCCAGCGGCCTCAGGTCGGTAATTTACCTCGATGGCCGGCGCCTCGACTCTACCCGGCTGGCTAGCCTCAACCCCGGCGATATTGCCAGCATAGAGGTGCTGAAAGCGCCCGTGGCCCGGCAGCTAGGCCCCGACGAGGCCCGCCTGGGCGTGCTCGCCATCACCACCAAAGCCGGCCAGCACGGCCGGGCCGTGCGCCGCTTCGGCCGGCGCCTGGCCCGGCTAAAGCGGGGCCCGGCGGCCGGCCCGGCGGCCCGCTAGCCTGCCCGTTGGGCGCCCGGTGGCCTGAAAGCGGACCCGGCTGCCTGGCTACCGAACCAGAAGGCCCCGCGCCATCGTTGGCCGGGCGGGTGTAACTTGTTGCGGCGCGGGCCCCGATGAGGTTCGCCCTCCCTTTAGCCTATGACGATGGTAGCGGACCGGCCGGCTTCGGCCGCCGGGGTTTCTTCGACTGATTTTCCGGCTCTGGCCCAGGTGCGGGCCGAGCTGGCTGCCTACAAGCGCAAGTTTTACCTGAGCCTGCTGGTGCGCGGCGGGCTGGTAGCGGCGGCCCTGCTGCTGAGCCTGTTCGTGGTATTTAATACCCTCGAATACTTCCTGTACCTGCCCACGGCGGTGCGGGCGGGGCTGCTGTTCAGCTTTTTAGCCCTGGCCGTGTATGCGGCGGGGCGCTGGCTGTGGCAGCCCCTGGCGGCGCTGGCCAACCTGCGCCGCCTGCTCAGCGACGAGCAGGCCGCCCGGCAGGTGGGCGAGCTGTTTCCGCAGGTGCAGGACCGCCTGCTGAACGCCTTGCAGCTGCAAGGCCAGGCTAGGGGCAACGAGCTGCTACTGGCCAGCCTCGAGCAGCGCGCTGCGCAGCTGCAAGGCGTGTCGTTTGCGCAGGGCATTGATATTCAACAGCAAAGCCGCCCGTTGTGGAAGTACGTGCTGCCGCCGCTGGCCGTGCTGCTACTGGCGCTGGCGTTTTTTCCGGGCTTCATCACCCAGAGTACCAGTCGCATCTGGCACTATAAGCGCCACTACTCGCGGCCCGCGCCGTTTAGTTTTGTGGTGAAGAACCGGGAGCTGAAAGTATTTAAGGGTGAGAGCTTTACCCTTGAGGTGGCCGTGGCTGGCAAAGCCCTGCCCGCCAGCCTCAGCCTGCTGACCACCGATGGCGCCGAGCGCCCCCTAGCCAAAGTGCCCGGCCACCAGGATGCGTTTCGCTACACCTTCGAGCAGCCAGCCCAGGACGTCACGTTTCAGCTCAGCGGCGCGGGTTTTGTGTCGGATGAGTACCACCTGACGGTGCTGGAGCGGCCCGATTTGCGCGACTTTACGGTGCGCGTAAGCTACCCCGCCTACACCGGCCGGCCGGCCGAAACCATCCGCAACGGCGGCAACCTCACCGTGCCCGAGGGCAGCCAGCTGCGCTGGGAGTTCAGCACGGCCGCCACCGAGGCGCTGGCCCTGCGCTTTGACAACCCCGCCGAGATGGTGCAGGCCAGCCAGCAGGGCGAGAGCTTTGTGGCCGAGCGCCGGGCGCTACGCTCGCAGCCCTACCTCGTGCTGCTGCGCAACGCGGCCGCTACCAATGCCAACCCCATTGCCTACCAACTCACGGTGCTGCCCGATGCCCCGCCCAGCCTCACGGTGGAGGCGTTTTCGGACACGACTTCGCTGCGCTACCTGGCCCTGGGCGGCACGGCTACCGATGATTATGGTCTCACGGCCCTGCGCCTGCACTACCGCCTGCACCGCGGCAGCTCGAAGGCCGGCGGCAGCTATGCCAGCCGGGCGCTGGCCCTGCCCGGCGGCGCGGGCGGCACCTATTCCTACACCTGGAACCTGGCGCCGCTGGCCCTGCAGCCCGGCGACCGCCTTGAATATTTTGTGGAAGCCGTGGACAACGACGGCGTGCACGGCCCGAAAAGCACCCGCTCGCGGCCGCTGGAGTTTCGGCTGCCCAGCCGGCGCGAGCTGGACAAACAGCTGGCCTCGCAGGCCAATTCGGTGGCTAGCCAGCTCAGTTCGGCCGCCAAGCAAAGCAAGCAGCTGGAGCGCGAGCTGGCCCGCAGCCAGGACAAGCTCAAAACCAAGCGCGACCTAAGCCGCCAGGACCGCAAGCAGCTCGAAGACATGCTGGAGCAGAAGCAGCAGCTCGACCAGCAGGTGCAGGCCATGCAGCAGCAGTTTGAGCAGCTGCAAAAGCAGCAGGACCAGCTCAGCCCCAAAAGCGAGGAGCTGGCCCAGAAGGCCGAGGAGCTGAAAAAGCTCATGAGCGACCTGCTCGACCCCGAAACCAAGAAGCTCTACGACAAGCTGCAAAAGCTGCTCGACCAGCAAAAGCAGCCCGACCCGGAAATGCAAAAGCTGCTGCAACAGCTCGAAAACAAGGAAAATACCTTGCAGAAAGAGCTGGACCGCGCCCTCGAAATGTTCAAGCAGATGCAGTTTGAGCAGAAGGCCGAGCAGACCGCCGACCGCCTCGACCAGCTAGCCAAGGAAGAGGAAAAGCTGGCCGAGAAAACGGCTGAAAACGACAAGAATAACCCCGACAACAAGCAGAGCGCCGAGCAGCAAAAAGCCCAAAACCAGCAGCTGCAGCAGGAGCAGGCCCAGAAGCGCCAGGAGTTTGAGGAGCTGAAAAAAGACCTCGCCGACCTCAAGCAGCAGGACAAGGAAATGGGCGACCAGAACGACATGGACGAGCAAAAGCCCGACCAGCAGCAAACCGACCAGGACATGCAGGACGGCGAGCAGCAGCTCAGCAAAAACCAGAACCAGAAGGCTAGCCAGAGCCAGAAGGCCGCCGCCCAGCGCATGAAAAAAATGGCCCAGAAGATGAAGGACCAGATGAGCGACGACGAGCAGCAGAAGGCCCAGCAAAACGTGGACGACCTGCGCGACATTCTGGATAACTTGGTTACGCTCAGCTTCGACCAGGAGAAATTGATGAAGGATTTCCGGGCCGTGGACCAGAGCGACCCGCGCTTTGTGCAGCTAGGCCAGACGCAGCGCAAGCTGCGCGACGACGCCCAGATAATCCAGGACTCGCTGTATGCCCTGGCCAAGCGCGAGCCCAAGATTCAGAGCTTCGTGACCCGCGAGGTGGGCGAGATGAATGGCCGCATGGACGAGAGCCTGACGCACATCAAGCAGCGCGACGTGGGCCGTGCCACCACCACCCAGCAGCAGGCCATGACCAGCATTAATAACCTGGCCCTCATGCTCTCCGATGCCCTCAACCAGATGCAGCAGGCCCTGCAGCAGATGAAAGGCCAGGGCCAGGGCCCGCCCCAGCCCGGCAGCGGCAAGGGCAAGAAAAAGGGCAAAGGCAACTCGCCCGGCCCCGGCAGCCTGGGCAAGATGCAGCAGCAGCTCAACGACCAGATTCAGCAATTGCAGCAAAGCGGAAAAACCGGCCGCGCGCTCTCGCAGGAGCTGGCCAGGCTAGCCGGCCAGCAGCAGATGCTGCGCCAGGCCATGCAGCAAATGGGCAATATGCAGCCCGGCGGCAGCAAGCCGGGTGGCAAAGAAGCCGGCAAGGACGGCAAAGGCAATAAGCCCGGCCAGGAAAAAGAGGGCCAGGGCGGGGGCGGCAACGCCGCCGAAATGAAGAAAATGATGGAGCAGACCGAAACCGACCTCGTAAACAAGCGCCTCACCGAAGAAACCATCCGGCGCCAGCGCCAGATACTGACGCGCCTGCTCGAAGCCGAAAAATCGGCCCGCGAGCGCGACCAGGATACCAAGCGCGAGGCCCAGGCCGCCCAAAACCATCCGCCGGTGTTCCCGCCGGCTTTCGACAAGTACAAAGCGGCGGCTCCGGACCGCCAAACGGAAATTTTACGTCAGCAGCAACCAACTTTAACTCCTTACTATCAGCAGAAAGTGAGCGAGTATTTCCAAAAAAATCGCTAGCATACTAGCAACCCAGCCAACATCGTTACGTAGAGGCGGGTTGCTACCGATAAAATTCAGGCTGTGCGGCGCCAAGTGGCCGAAAACCACGGTGCTACGGCGCGGCCTGTTTTTTTGCCCATAGTTTTCTACTTTTGCCCTCCCGTTTGCCGCGCTGCCCTTTCTATTCCTTCGCTACCCCTTATGAAGCAGGTTAAAATTCAGATTCCGTCGCTGGTGGAAAATATCCGCGTGGTGGAGAGCTTCATTGATAATTCTAAGGACACGTTCCAGATTGAGGACGACATCTACGGGAATATCATGGTGGCCGTCACGGAAGCTGTAAACAATGCTATCCGCCACGGCAACAAGTTTGACAAAGACAAGAACGTCTACCTCTCGCTCTACGTCAATCCGAATCAGCTGAAATTTGAGATTGAGGACGAAGGCACGGGCTTCGACTTCAACAACCTCGACGACCCCACGGCCCCCGAAAACCTCGAAAATCCCGGTGGGCGCGGTATTTTCCTCATTCGCCACCTCGCCGATGAGGTCGAGTTCAGCAAGGATGGCCGCCGCCTGGAGCTAACGTTTGCGCTGCACCCCGGCACCCCCGAAACCGCTGAGCACGCCGCCGCATGAGCGTACCCGCCGCCGCCGGCGTGCGCTACTTTGAGGCGCCCGGCATCGAATTCGTAGTAGAGGATGTGCCCGAATTTGGCCTGCACGATGCCGAAGACCTGGTGGCTTGGATTGAGCGCATTGCGGCGGTGCACGAGTATCGCATCGCGCAGCTCACGTTCATCTTTTGCACCGACGAGTACCTGCACAAGCTGAACGTAGAGTACCTCAACCACGACACGCTTACCGACATTATCACCTTCGATAATGCCGACGATGCGGAGGTGCTGGAAGGCGACATCTTCATTAGCGTGGAGCGCGTGGCCGACAACGCCAAGGACCTGAATGTCAGCTTTCGCGACGAGCTGCACCGCGTCATGATTCACGGCGTGCTGCACCTGCTAGGCTACCACGACAAGGATTTGCTGAGCCAGACGGCCATGCGCCGCAAGGAAGATTACTGCCTCTCGCTGCGCACGTTTTAAGGCTAGCCACGTTTTGGGGGTATGAGTGTTGCGCTGTCCCGCCTGCCCGGCGATTTCCTGGATTACTACCTCGCCCAGGGCTACTACCGCATGGGGCAGAATCTGTTCACCTGCAACTTCCTGCCCCTCGATACCGGCGTGTACACCACGCACTGGCTGCGCCTGGCGGTGGCCAGGGCCGACTACGGCCCCAAGCAGCGCCAGCTGTTTCGGCTCAATGGGCAGTTTACGGTAGCCGTGCGGCCGTTTCGGCTCACGCCGGAATACGAGGCGCTGTATGCGCTTTATTATCAGTCAATTGATTTTGACGCCAACCCCTCGCTAGGGGACCTCTTGCTGGAAGGAAGCCCGCACAACATCTTCGACACCCACGTGCTGGAAGTGCGCGACGGCGAGCGCCTTATCGCCGCCGGCGTCCTCGACCACGGGACGGACAGCATCGCCGGCATTGTCAATTTTTATGACCCTGCCTATCGCAAGCACAGCCTGGGCAAGTACCTGATGCTCTTGAAGCTGGAGCACGCCCGCCGCCACGGGCTAGCCTACTACTACCCCGGCTACCTGGTACACAACTACCCTAAGTTCGACTACAAGCTGTGGGCCTGCCCGGCTGCTACCGAGGTTTTTAATGCCCGTACCCACCAGTGGCGGCCCTTCAGCTGGGAGGAAGTGAACCGGGAGGCTGCTAGGCTGCTGGCCGAGCGGCAGGCCAAGGACCTGGCAGAGGAAGACGAGTAGCACCGGGCGAATGGCCTGCGCCATATTTTATTGGCTGGTAGAAATATAAAGGCGAAAATCCTGATTTTTGCGCCGCATTCTGCTTATCACCCTACCATGCTTCGCCTCGTCCGCACTACCTCCGAGAACCCCGATTTCCGCACCCTGGTGCAGCTGCTCGACCGTGAGCTGGCTGCGCGCGACGGCGCCGAAGCGACATTCTACGCCCAGTACAATAAGATTGACCTCATCCGGCACGCCGTGGTAGCCTATCAGGCCGACCAGCCGGTGGGCTGCGGCGCCTTCAAAGAATACGCGGCCGATTTGGTTGAAATCAAGCGCATGTTTGTGCAGCCCGCGCAGCGGCAGCAGGGCGTGGCTAGGGCCGTGCTGGCCGAGCTGGAGCGCTGGGCCGGCGAGCTGGGCTACGCGAGCTGCGTACTCGAAACCGGCCGGCGACAGCCCGAGGCCATTGCCCTTTATCAGCGCTGCGGCTACGCGCTCACCCCCAACTATGGGCAGTACGTGGGCATAGCGAACAGCGTGTGCATGCGGAAAGAGCTGGGAGCATAAGCCTTAGTTGACCTTGTAGGGCTAGCCCCCTTGCCGGTAGTTGGCTGAGATTGAAGTATTTTTGCAGTCTGCTAATGGCTTGGTGGCTGCGCCGCCGAACTATTTACGGCAAGCTATAGCTTACCCTACTATGTTTCAGCAAGAAGAATACGACCTCATCGTAGTGGGCGCGGGCCACGCCGGCTGCGAAGCCGCCGCCGCCGCCGCCAACCTCGGCTCGAAGGTGCTGCTGGTGACGATGAACATGAACACCATCGCCCAGATGTCGTGCAACCCCGCCATGGGCGGCGTAGCCAAGGGCCAGATAGTGCGCGAGATAGACGCGCTGGGCGGCCAGTCGGGCCTCATCACCGACCGCACCATGATTCAGTTTCGAATGCTGAACCGCTCGAAGGGCCCCGCCATGTGGAGCCCGCGCGCCCAAAGCGACCGCATGCGCTTTGCCGAAGAGTGGCGCCTGACCTTGGAGCGGATTCCGAACGTGGACTTCTGGCAGGAAGCCGTGACGGGTTTGCTGGTAGAGAACGATACCTGCGTGGGTATTACCACTGCGCTGGGCATCGAATTTCGCAGCAAAACGGTGGTGCTCACCAACGGTACGTTCCTCAACGGCCTGATTCACATTGGCGAAAAGAATTTTGGCGGTGGCCGGGCCGCCGAGAAAAACAGCCGCGGCCTCACCGAGCAATTGGTAGAGCTGGGCTTTGAGGCCGGGCGCATGAAAACCGGCACCCCGCCCCGCGTGGACGGCCGTTCGCTCGACTACTCGAAGATGGAAGTGCAGGATGGCGACGCCACCCCTAGCCGCTTCTCGTACCTCGACACGCCGCGCCTCACCGGGCAGCGGCCGTGCTATATCACGTACACCAACGAGCGGGTGCACGAGATTTTGAAGGAAGGCTTCGAGAAGTCGCCCATGTTTCAGGGGCGCATCAAGGGCCTGGGGCCGCGCTACTGCCCGAGCGTGGAAGACAAAATCAACCGCTTTGCCGACAAGGACCGCCACCAGATTTTTGTGGAGCCCGAAGGCTGGAGCACCGTGGAATGCTACATCAACGGCTTCAGCAGCTCGCTGCCCGAGGACGTGCAGTACCGCGCCCTGCGCGAAATCGCAGGCTTCGAGAAGGCCAAGATGTTCCGGCCCGGCTACGCCATCGAGTACGACTTCTTTCCGCCTACGCAGCTTACTAATGCGCTCGAAACCAAGCCGGTGCGCAACCTCTGGCTAGCCGGCCAGATTAATGGCACCACCGGCTACGAGGAAGCGGCCTGCCAGGGCCTGATGGCCGGCATCAACGCCCACCAGCGCGCCGTCGGCAAGGAGCCCTTCACGCTACGGCGCGACGAGGCCTACATCGGCGTGCTCATCGACGACCTCATCAACAAGGGCACCGACGAGCCGTACCGCATGTTTACGAGCCGCGCCGAGCACCGCATTTTGCTGCGCCAGGACAACGCCGACCTGCGCCTGACGCCCCTGGGCCACGCCCTGGGCCTGGCCAGCGACGAGCGCCTGGCCCGCGTGCACCAAAAGGAGGCCGACACGGCCGCCGTGCTGGCCGTGCTGGAGAAATTCGCCATCGAGCCGACCGCGATAAACGGCTTTCTGACTGAGCACGGCTCGGCCGAAATCCACGAGAAAACCCGGGCGCTCAACTTATTGCGCCGGCCCAATATTGAGCTGCCCGACCTGGCGGCCTTCCTACCCGAGCTGGCCGAAAAGCTGGCCGCGTTCAGCGAAGAAGCGCAGGAGCAGGCCATTATCCAAACCAAGTACGAGACGTACTTGCAGAAGGAACAGCAGCAAGCCCAGCGCATGCGCGAGCTGGAAGACTTCCACATTCGGGGCCGCCTCAACTACGGCGCCATGCCCGCCCTCAGCCACGAGGCCCGCGAAAAACTGCTCAAGATTCAGCCCGAAACCCTGGGGCAGGCTAGCCGCATCAGCGGCGTGAGCCCGGCCGACGTGTCGGTGCTGATGGTGTACCTGGGGCGGTAGATGGAGGCGCCGGCAAAACCATCCCGGCGGCCGTGGTGCGGGCCGCTGGGATGGCTATCTTTTGCTGCGTTGGGGCTAGTAGCCTGGTTTTGGGGGGCTGCCTGGCTGTGGCACTTTCACGAGCATTTCTATTACAGTGGCTACTGGTTTTTATGGATGCCCTTATCGTGGCTATTACTAGCAGGACTGGGGGTATTGGCGCTGGGGCTAGCCGTTAAGAACTTACTGCAAGGCCGGGGCTGGCGAACGTTCGGCTGGTTTTTAGTGATGAGCTTTGCGGTGGCTAACTGCCTTGTTGGCCTTCTGCCACTAGCCGTTTCGCTGGGTTTAGGCACTACTACCGAAGTACCGAAAGAAGACTAGCGTAACAGCGTTGTTCAACCCGTTACTCGACGCATGTAGTTACTTTCTTGCCCAACTTTGCAGCCTTTTATCGAGTCTGAGTTATTTCCGCCTGTGCCTACCGAATTACTAGCCAATTGCCCGGTGTGCGGCAGCCCCGACCTCCACGACAAGCTGCAGGTGCAGGACAAGTCGGTGAGCCAAGAAACCTTCACCATTCAGCAGTGCGCGGCCTGCGGCTTTCAGTTTACCAACCCCCGGCCCGACGCGGCCAACATTGGGAAATACTACGAGTCAGACGCTTACGTGTCGCACAACTCGGCCGCCCAGGGCCTGGTGAACCGGGTGTATAAGGTGGCGCGCTACTTCACGGTGCGCCGCAAGGTAGCGCTCATTAATCGGCTGAATGGGGGCCGCCCGGGCCAACTGCTCGACTACGGCTGCGGCACCGGCCACTTTTTGGCGGGTGCCAAGCGCGGCGGCTGGCAGGTAACGGGCCTGGAGCCCAACGCCCGCGCCCGCCACGATGCCACGGCCCGCGTGGGCCAGCCCATCTTGGAAGCCTCGGCGCTGGCCGGGCTAGCCCCCGGCAGCTTCGATATCATCAGCCTGTGGCACGTGCTGGAGCACGTGCACGCGCTGCACGATACCCTGGCTCAGCTCATTCGCAAGCTCAGGCCCGGCGGCAAGCTGCTCGTTGCCGTGCCCAATGCCGAGAGCCTCGACGCCCAGCACTACCGACAGAATTGGGCGGCCTACGACGTGCCGCGCCACCTCTACCACTTTGCGCCGGCCCCCATGCGCCAGCTGCTGGCCCGCCACGGCCTGCGCCTGGTGCAAACCCTGCCGCTGCCGCTCGATGCCTACTACATCAGTATGCTGAGCGAGCGCCACCTGGCGCCCGAGCGGGCGGGTGGGCCGCTGGCCGTGCTCAAGGCGGGCTATAAATCAAACCAGTACGCGGCGCAGCACGGCGGGCACTATTCGAGCGTGCTGTACGTAGCCGAGCGGGCCGCGCCCGGCCGCTAGCCCTGCGCCCGCCCGGCGGGGTACTTTTGCACACGTTTTTCCGCCGTTTTTTCTGATGGGTGTTCGCGCTGCGTTTCAATTTGTAGAGAGTTTTCGGGCTCCGGAGTGGGCTAGCCGGCCGGGCCGGGGCGCCGGGGCGGGCCTGGCGCTGGCGGGCCTGCTGGCGCTGGGCAGCTGCGCGGCCATCAGCTCGCCGCAGGGCGGGCCGCGCGATAAAACGCCGCCGCGCCTCATTGCCACCTCGCCCGACAGCGCGGCCCGCAACGTGAAGCAGCAGTTCATTCGCCTCAAGTTTTCGGAGCCCATTCAGCTCAAGGAGCTGTCGAAAAACCTGCTCATTACCCCGCAGCTGCCGGCTGATAACTCGTATTCGGTGCTGGCCGACCGCGACTTTATTACCCTCACGTTTAAGAAGCCGCTGGAGGCAAATACCACTTACTCGTTCAACTTCCGCAAGGCTATTGTGGATGCCAACGAGAGCCTGCCCGCCAAGTACCAGGCCCTGAGCTTCAGCACCGGCGCCACCCTCGACTCGGGCCGGGTGCGCGGCACGGTGCGCGACTTTTTCACCACCCGCCCCGCCGCCGATATCCTGGTGGGCCTCTACCGCACCACCGATACCGTGACGGTGCGCCGCGGCCAGCCCTACTACCTGGCCCGCACCGATGACAAGGGGCAGTTTCAGCTCAATTTTGTGCGGGTGGCCGCGTACAATCTCTACGCCTGGGCCGACAAAAACAACAACAACCGCTTCGACGATGGCGAGAAAATCGGCTACCTGCCCGCGCCGGTGTTCGTGAGCGATACCACCGCGCCGCGCACGCTGCTGCTGGTGCGCCCCGACCGCCTGCCGCCGCGCCGCACCGGCATCGAGGCCACCGCGGCGCAGGTGCGCGTTACCTTCAACGAAGGCTTGCAAGCCGCCACGCTAGCCCCGCTGGCCGCCGACGCGGCAACCCAGGCCGCCGTGCAAAGCGCTACCGAGCTTGCCGACCAGGGCCGCAGCGTGCTGATTTACAAGACCCCGGCGGTGGGCGATGGCCGCTACCTGCTGGCCGCCACCGACAGCGTGGGCAACCAACGCCGCGACACCATCAGCGTGCGCTTTCCGGTGCCCAACGCGGCCGGCAAAAAGGCGCCCGCGCCGGCTGGCACCGCCGTGGTGGGCAACCCGCGCAGCGTGTACCGCCAGGGCCAGGTGAAATTCCGCTTCCCGGTGCCCGTGCAGCTGGTGGCGGGCAAAAGCCCCGGCACCCTCACCGAAGACTCGCTGCGCACCCACGCCCTGCGCGTGCCGGCCGAGGCTAGCCTCAGCGCTACTCGCACCGAACTCACGGTGAACCTCGACACCAAGGCGCTGAAGAACGTGGAAATTCGGCTCGACAGCACGGCTATTCTGGCCGTTACGGGGCAGTCGCTGTATTTGCGGCGGCCGCTGCGCCTGCCCGTGGTAGATCAGGACCCGAGCGGGCAGCTCACGGGCACCCTCAAAACGGCGTATAAGTCCTTCGATTTGCAGCTGCTCGATGAGAAGTACCAGGTGCTGGCCCAGCTGCACAACCCGCGCGGCACCTACCGCTTCAACTACCTGGCGCCCGGCAAGTACCGCCTGCGCGTGCTCATCGACCAGGATGGCGATGGCCGCTGGCGCGGCGCCGACCCCAACCTGCGCCTGGCCCCCGAGCCGGTGTACCTCTACCCCAAGCTGCTGGAGGTGCGCGCCGGCTTCGAAATTGAGGAGCCGCTGAGCTTTTAGGCTCTTCCCCGCGGCTAGCCCGCGTTCATCTTTCCCGGGCGCCAATTGTGCATAAGCGGCCGTCAACCCTGGTTGGCGGCCGCTTTCTTTTGCCCACGGTGGATAACTAAGCTGCGTTTCCAGTTACTGAGCGCAGCTTTTGGCATTTATGCACGAGTTATCCACTATGTTATCCACTGGTGTGGGCCAGGCGGGCGTTTTCTGTGGAAAACTGTGGGGAAAGGTGTGGGCAACCTGTGGATAGAATGCGCACAAGTTTTTTTGGTGGTTCGCCCCCGCTAGCAGCTCGGCGGGCGTGTGGATAACCGTGGATAACTTCCGGGGCCCACGCACACTATCCACACCGGGCCTACCCTGTGAATAGTGGATAAGTGGATAACCCCTGTGAATAGTGGATAACCCAGGTAAGTTCTTGATAAATACCGCCATGATATGCACATTGGCTGTGGATAGCCGGTGCATAAGCCCATAGTTACCCACTGGTTATCCACGCTGTGGACAACTCGCGGCGGTTATCAACTTATCCACTGCCCTGATGGATGGGAATGAAAGAAGATTTTTTAAAAAAGAAATTAATTCACAATTTGGGTTTGTGGAAAACCTCGGTTCGTGGAAAACCCTGCGGGCCGGGGCTAGCGGGCCAACCCTGGCCCGGCGCTGGCCGTTGTGCACAAAAGGCGGGCACTGCCTGTGGATAAGTGCCGCCCGCGCCCGCTAGCCATGCCCTTCGATTACACCTTGGATTTTGCCACCGTCGATTTTCGCCAGCACCCCGAGCTTTACCGCGTGGGCAAGGGCGAGCAGGGCGTGCTGCTGGTGCAGCCCTACAAGGGCGAAATCCTGCCCCACTGGCGCTTCAAGGATGCGGCGGCGGCCCGGGAGTCATCGGCGGCTATCTGGGGCCTGCTGGAGGCTTATTTGAAGCAGCACGACTTTGTGGGGGCCGACATGGCCCGCAAGTTTTTGCAGATGGGCTACACCCGCGCCCGGCGCTATGCCAACCACGCGGGCGGCAAAAAATACGCGGGGCCCGTGCCCGCCGACAAAAAAGGCCAGAGCGGCGCCCACGGCCGCGCCGAATTGCCGCGTAATGCACATCCCGATGTGGATAAAGTAGAAGCCGCCGCTATTTTCAAGCAGAAGTGGGATGAGGCCCGCGCCCTGCCCGAATACCAGAAGCAAAAAGCCGCCTTCGAGGAGCGCTACGGCAAGTAGCCCGGCAGTTATGCACCGGAGTAATCCACAGGCTGTGGAAAACTTAGTGCCTAGCCAGCCGGGTATTACCCAGCCAGAAGCGCTTCAGTGGTTATTCACCCGGCTACCTTTGTTATCAACTTCAACAACCCCTTTCCCCATGAGCACCACCGCCACCACCCCTAGCAGCATCGAGGAAAACGAAATTATCCTGGGCACCGGCATGGGCCCGCTGCGCTTCGGCACCACCATGGACGAGGTGCGCACCCTAGTGGGCGAGCCCGAAGAAATCGACGAGTCGGAAGACGAGGACGAGTTCGAGCACCAGGCCTGGAACTACTACGAGGAAGACCACCTGCTTTCGCTGTACTTCGACCGCGAGGACGATTTCCGCCTGAGCTGCATCGAAACCGACAACCCCAACCTGCGCCTGTTTGGCGAGGTTATCCACGGCCAGCCGCTCGATAAGATTAAGGCCCTCATGCAGCGCCACGGCCAGGCCGCGCCCGAAATTGAAACCATGGAGGGCGGCGAAGTGCGCCTGAGCTACGAGAAATCGATGATAGACCTCTATTTTGAGGAAGGCCTGCTGCAATTCGTCAACTTCGGCGTCTTCATCAACGACGACCTGGAGGTGCAGTGGCCCAAGTAGGGCTGAGCAGTTGACAACCTGAAAGTTCCCCGGATTAGCCGGTGTTTACTCCCGGCTCAGAAAAGTTATCCACAAAAACGCCACTTTTTAGTGTGGATAAGTGGATAACTCGGTGAAGCTGGGATTATTCCCAGGTTACCGGCTTTTGTTTTGGCCAAGCACCCTAGCAAAAAAGCCAACCCTAACCGGGTTGGCTTTTTTGTGTGCAGGCGAATACAGAAGGCCAGTTGCGGCGCCGGCGGCCTAGCCACTGATGGAGCGGAAGAGCAGAAACAGGCCGCCGGCCAGCACCATCGTTACGGGCAGGGTGAGCACCCAGGCCAGGGCAATGCTGCGCACCATTTCGGGGTTGATGTTCTTGACGCCCCGGCTCGCCACCATGCTGCCCGCAATGCTCGACGTGAGCACGTGCGTGGTGGAGGTAGGCAAGCCCGACTGCGTGCTCAGGCCAATCATGGCGGCGGCCACCAGCTCGGAGCTGGCGCCCTGCGCGTAGGTGAGGTGCTCTTTGCCGATGCGCTCGCCGATGGTCTTCACGATGCGCTGCCAGCCGATGGTGGTGCCGCAGGCCAGCGACAGGCTCACCATCAGCAGCACCTGCCAGGGCGCGTAGTCGGTGAAGGTTTTCATAATATCCACGGCCTTGGTGTAGGTTTCGCGGTCGGCGGTGCTAAGGCTCACCTGCTCGGAGCCGATGAGCTTCTTGCCCCGGTTGGCGAGCAGCAGAATATCGCGCCGAATCTCGAAGCGCGCTTCTTTCGGCAGGTCTTCCACCTTGGTTTTGCCGGCAAATACGCGGTCGAGGTCGGCCGTCTGGGTGCGTACCTGGGCTAGCAGCTGCTGGTCGGTAGCGCTCATCTCGGCCGGGTTGAGGCGGTTGATAACGTACTCGACCTTGGTGAGCGACTCGCGCAGGTCGAGCGGATTCTTGCTGTTGTCGAGGGCAAAATGTACGGGCACGATGCCAATCAGAATCAGCATAATAAGGCCCACACCCTTCTGGCCGTCGTTGGAGCCGTGAAAAAAGCTCACCAGCGTGCAGGTGGTAATGAGGGTGAGGCGAATGAAGAGCGGCGGCGGGCGGCGCTTGCGCGGTTCCTTAAACAAGGCTTTGCTACCAAAGCGCTTGAGTACGAACATCATGAGAATGGTGAAGGTGAAGCCCAGAATGGGGCTCAGCAGCAGGGCTAGCCCGCTTTCGCCGGCCTTGCTCCAGTTCACGGCCGCGCCCTTGCCGCCGGGCAGCAGCGAAAACGCAATGCCCACGCCCAGAATGGACCCAATGAGCGCGTGCGACGACGACGAGGGGATGCCGTAGTACCAGGTGCCCACGTTCCAGATGATGGCCGCCACGATGAGCGCGCCCACCATGGCAATGCCGTGGTACACATTCTGGTCTACGAGGCTCTCGACGGGCAGCAGGTACACAATGCCCATGGCCACGCCAATGCCCCCGGCAAACACGCCGATGAAGTTCCAGAAGGCCGACCAGACCACCGCCACCCAGGGCCGTAGGGTATTGGTGTAGATAACGGTGGCCACGGCGTTGGCCGTGTCGTGAAAGCCGTTAACGAATTCAAAAGCGCAGGCGGCTAGCAAACAGACGGCCAGCAGCAGCAAAACATGGGGTTCGAGTCCGAACATATAAGGGAGCCGGAGTGGGTAGCCGGCCCGCAAAATTAACCCGGCATGAAGCTAGCGGCATGTTACCGAATCGTGACCACCGATTCAATCCGTTAAATCCGGTTGAATCTGCGGTGTTGAAGCTAAGGCGTAGTTTTGTAGCTTATGAGCAAGCCTACTACGCCCGCCGAAAGCGCCCAGCTAAAAGATATCGTGGCCCACGCCAAGGAATATGGTTTCGTATTCCAGTCCTCCGAAATCTACGATGGCCTAGCCGCCGTGTACGACTACGGCCCCAACGGCGTGGAGCTGAAAAACAACCTCAAGCGCCTGTGGTGGGAAACCATGACCCAGCTGCACGGCAACGTGGTGGGCATCGACGCGGCCATTTTCATGGCCCCCCAAACCTGGGAGGCCAGCGGCCACGTGGCGGGCTTCAACGACCCGCTCATCGATAACCTCGACAGCAAGAAGCGCTACCGTGCCGATGTGCTCATCGAAGAAAAAGCGGCCGAGTACGAAAACGCCGGCGACCCGGCCCGCGGCGCCGCCCTCACGGCCGAAATGGGCCGCCTGCTCACCGCCAACGACCTGGCCGGCGTGCGCCAGCTCATTATTGACGAGAAAATCCTGTGCCCCGTGTCGGGCACCGGCAACTGGACGGAGGTGCGCCAGTTCAACCTGATGTTCTCGACCCAGGGCTCGGCCGTAGACTCGGAGGCGCCGCCCGTGTACCTGCGCCCCGAAACGGCCCAGGGCATCTTCGTGAACTTCCTGAACGTGCAGAAATCGGCGCGGATGAAAATCCCGTTCGGCATTGCCCAAATCGGGAAGGCCTTCCGCAACGAGATTGTGGCCCGTCAGTTCATCTTCCGGATGCGCGAGTTTGAGCAGATGGAGATGCAATTCTTCGTGCGCCCCGGCACGGAAGGCGAATGGTACGACACCTGGAAGGCCGCCCGCCGCCGCTTCCACGAGGCGCTGGGCCTGCCGGCCGCCAAGCTGCGCTTTCACGACCACGACAAGCTGGCCCACTACGCCAAGGCGGCCGTGGATATCGAGTACGAGTTCCCTTTCGGCTTCAAGGAAATGGAGGGCATCCACTCGCGCGGCGACTTCGACCTGACCCAGCACCAGAACCTGAGCCGCAAAAAGCAGCAGTACTTCGACAACGACCTCGATCCCGCCACCGGCAAGCCCTACGGCAACTACGTGCCCTACGTGGTGGAAACGTCGGTCGGGGCCGACCGCTTGTTTCTGGCCACGCTCTGCGAGGCGTTCCAGGAAGAAACCATCACCGAAGGCGAGGGCGACGCCCAAACCACCAAGCAGCGCACCTTCCTGAAGCTGCACCCGGCGGTGGCACCCATCAAGGCGGCCATTTTTCCGCTGGTGCGCAAGGACGGTATGCCCGAAAAAGCGCAGCAGATTTTCGACGAGCTGCGCTTCGATTTCCGCTTGGTAATCGAGGACAAAGACGCCATCGGCAAGCGCTACACGCGCCAGGACCTAATCGGGACGCCTTTTTGTATTGTGGTAGACGGCCAAACGCTGGAAGACGACACCGTGACGGTGCGCCACCGCGACACCCGCGAGCAAACCCGGATGCCCATCGGCGCGTTGCGGGCGTACATCGGCGAAGCCGTGAGCTTTAAAACGGTGTTTGCGAAGCTCTAGGACGCACCTTTTGAGGGGTATAATTCGTTACTTATCCTCGCTAAACTTTCAAGGCTATGACTCCTGCTGACACATACATTTTCGAGCGCATCACTGTAAATCCGGACCGTTGCAATGGTCGCCCAACTATTCGGGGAACGCGGCTTACGGTGGCTAACATTCTGGATTTTCTAGGCGCGGGCGACTCGGTAGATGATATGCTTGATGAATATCCGCAACTAGAGCGTGAGGATGTACTTGCCTGCATTCGGTTTGCCCTTGCCACTGTGCGCGAGAAATACGAGTCGCAACTGGTGCTTTGAGTGTATCAGAGAGAGGTTTTTAGGCAAGCGTAGACCACTTCTCTCAAACCAGACGCGTTTAGCTGTCAGGGTATGGCACCTTTGCAGCATGACACCTCGCTTTTTACTTGATGCTAATATCTCGTCACGTTCGCGGCATTGGCAACAGCCAGAATTTGAATCAGCTCCCGACCACTGGGATGACTACACCGTATGGCAATACGCTGCTGAGCACAACTTAATTATCGTAACTAAAGAGGTAGATTTTGAGGACCGAGCCCTGCGCTACGCGCCGCCACAAGTGGTGCGGTTTTGTATAGGTAACATGCGACGTCAGGTTTTTCGTGCTTTCCTAGCCGAAAAATGGGAGCACATTCTGGCCGCGCTAGCCCAACCGCAGGTGCGGTTAGTACGGGTGTATGCTGACCGCTTGGAAACGGCTTGAAGCCGAAAATTTATAGTTAAACCCGAATCCTATGTGGGGACATATCGCCCTGTTTATCATTAAGTTCCGGCGGATTCTGCTGTTGCTTATTGCCGTTTCGACCCTAGGTATGGCCTACGTGGCGCGCAATGTGGAAATGACCTACGACTTTGCCCAGGTCGTGAGCCCGAAGGACCCCGACATGGTGTACTTCCAGCAGTTCAAAAAAACCTTTGGCGAGGATGGCAACATCCTCGTGCTAGGGATGCAGGACAGCGCCGTGTACAAGCTGCCGCAGTTTCGGCTCTACGACCAGCTTGCCAATGACTTGGTGAAAGTACCGGGCGTGTCGGGCGTGCTAGGCCTGCCCAAGCTGATTCAGATTCAGAAGGATACGGTAAACAACAGCTTCGTGACGGCGCCCGTTTTTGCGAAGCCGCCCACCAGCCAGGCCCAGCTCGACTCGCTGATGCGGGTGGTGAACAGCATTGAGTTTTACAAGGGCCAGGTAGTGGCGCCGCGCACCGGCGCCACGCTGCTAGCCGTGACGCTCGACCCCAAGTGGCTGAACTCGGACCGGCGCAAAGAGGTGATGAACAACATCTTGAACCTGAGCACCAAGTTTGAGAAGGATGCCAAAATCAAGCTGCACTACGCGGGCCTGCCCTACGTGCGCTCGACCATGACGAGCAAGGTATCGGCCGAGATGAAGTTCTTTGCCGGGCTGATGGTGGTGGTGATGGCCATCATTTTGTTCGTGTTTTTCCGCACGTGGTCGGCGGTGGTGGTGCCGCTGCTGGTCGTCATTATCGTGATGATATGGTGCGTGGCCAGCATTGTGTTGCTCGGGTTTAAAATCAACCTGCTCACGGGCCTGATACCGTCTATCCTGGTGGTTATCAGCGTGCCCAACTGTACATACCTGCTCTCGCGCTACCACTACGACTACCGCAAATCGGGCAATCAGGTGCTGGCCATGACGCGCGTAATTCGTAAAATCGGCCTCATTACGCTGGTGAATAATACGACCACGGCCATCGGCTTTTTCGTGTTCACCTTCACCGATATTGCCATTCTGTACCAGTTTGGGCTAGTGGCCACGATTAATATTTTCGTGGCCTTCATCATCAGCTTCATCATGATTCCGGCGGTATTTACCTACCTGCCCGGCCCCACCGATAAGCAGCTGGAGCACCTCGATTCGAAGCCGCTGGTGGGCATTATTCACTTTCTCGACTTCATTGTGCTGCGGCGTCGGCGCACCATTTACCTCACGGCGGCGCTGCTGGTGGGGCTAGCCTCCATTGGTATTTCGCGCATCGAGGCCGTGTCGTTTATGGTCGACGACCTGCCCAAGCAAAGCTCCGTGAACGAGGACCTGAGCTTCTTCGAGGCGCGCTTCGGCGGGGTAATGCCCCTGGAGTTTGTGGTAGATACCAAGCAGCCCAAGGGCCTGCTAAAACTACCCAACCTGCAGAAAATCGACCAGTTCGACAAGTTTTTGCAAGCGCAGCCCGAGCTATCCACGCCCATCAGCATGGTTACGTTTTTGAAAGCCGCCAAGCAAGCCTTCTACAACGGCAACCCAGAGTTTTACAAGCTGCCGGATAAGGACGATAAGAGCTTCATTCTGAGCTACCTGGCCAATTCGCAAGGCAAGGGAGCCAACTCGACGAGTAAGCTGCTCAAAACCTTCATGGACAGCACGCAGCAGCGGGCGCGCATCAGCGTAAAAATTGCCGACATTGGTTCGCACAAGCTTGATACGCTGGTGAATAAGCGCATTGAGCCGGCCATCAAGCGAATTTTTGCGGGCACCGATATGGAAGTGCGCCGCACCGGCACAACGGTCATTTTTACCAAGGGCAACGAGTACGTTATCGGTACGCTGGGCGAAAGCCTGATGTGGGCCTTTGGGCTGGTGGCGCTGGTAGTGCTGCTACTGTTTCACTCGGTACGCACCATTTTCTACGCCTTAATACCCAATATTTTAACGCTGACCCTGACGGCCGGCGTGATGGGTTATTTTGGCATTGCGCTGAAACCGGCCACGGCCCTGATTTACGTGATAGCGCTGGGCATCGACGGCGATAATTCAATTCACCTGCTAGCCAAGTTTCGGCAAGAGATGGCCATGCCCGGCAAGAGCGTGAGCGAGGCCATCACCAACACGCTGAGCGAGGCTGGGTCGAGCATGTTCTACACCAGTATCGTGCTCTTTATCGGGTTCAGTATCTACGGCTTCAGCGAGTTTGGCGGCACCAAGGCGCTCGGGGTGCTCATGGGCGCTTCGCTGCTCATTACCAACTTCTCAAACCTGATTTTCCTGCCGGCGCTGCTGGTTACTTTCGAGCGCGGCGGCAGCTGGAAAACGCCTAAAGCGGCCTTGGTGCACCACTACGATGAGAGCTACCACGAGGAAGACGACGACATTGACCTGAATTTGCAGCGCCTCAGCGTGGAGCAGGGCAATGCTGTAAAAACGACTTAACTGGTTTGTCATGCTGAGCGGAGCGCAGCGGAGTCGAAGCATCTCTACCGCTTCGTTGCGGGCGTTAGAAGTTAGTATTGAGGTAGAGATGCTTCGACTTCGCTACGCTACGCTCAGCATGACAGACGATTTTTAGAAAAGCTAACAGCCAGCGGCCAAAAGCCAATAGCTAGTAATACAATGACTTACCCCGAATACAAGCAGCCGCTCGACTACGCCAAGCTCGCCACCGACGTGCGGGCCTACTGGGACGCCAACGGCATCTTTGAGAAGAGCGTGAGCAGCCGCGAGGGCCAGCCCACGTTCGTGTTTTACGAGGGCCCGCCCTCGGCCAACGGCCAGCCCGGCATTCACCACGTGATGGCGCGGGCGGTGAAGGATATCTTCTGCCGCTACCAGACGCTGCTGGGCAAGCAGGTGCCCCGCAAGGGCGGCTGGGACACCCACGGCCTGCCCATCGAGCTGCAAGTGGAGAAGGAGCTGGGTATCACAAAAGAGGATATCGGCCACAAAATCAGCGTCGAAGACTATAACCAGCGCTGCCGCGAAACCGTGATGCGCTTCAAGGCGCAGTGGGACGAGCTGACCCAGCAAATGGGCTACTGGGTGGACCTTGACGACCCCTACATCACCTTCGAGCCCGAGTATATCGAGAGCTGCTGGGCCCTGCTCAAGAAGCTCTACGACAAGGGTTTTCTGTACAAAGGCTACACCATTCAGCCCTACTCGCCAGCCGCCGGCACGGGTCTCAGCTCGCACGAGCTGAACCAGCCCGGCACGTATAAGGACGTGAAGGACACGACCATCGTGGCCCAGTTTAAGGTGGTGCGCGATGAGAAGTCGGAGAGGCTGTTTACTGGTGTTGATAACTCTAACTTGAGAGATATAGACCGAGCTGAAACCTATATTTTAGCTTGGACAACTACGCCGTGGACACTTCCCGCTAATACTGCACTGGCAGTTGGAAAGAACATTAAATATGTTCTTGTTCGGACGTTTAATCCTTATACTTTACGTCCGATACAGATTGTTTTGGCTAAGGATTTACTTAAAAAATACTTTCCAAATCCTGAAGAAACTGTTTTCACAGAATTTGATTCTACTTATTTTCTGGAAAGTATCCCCAGATGGTTAGACCAGGGTAATCCTTTGTCAGTTAGTGGTGTTCTGCGGGATTATCCTGAAATCTTCACAAGCGTAGCTGTTAAAAGGAACAATATTCCTTACCGAGTTATCCGTGAGTTCACGGGCGCCGACCTAGTCGGCATCCACTACGAGCGCCTATTCAACACCGAAGCTGGCTTCCCGCACTTTGAGGGCGAGGAAAACGCCTTCCGCGTCATCCCCGGCGACTTCGTGACCACGGAGGATGGTACGGGCATCGTGCACATCTCGCCCACGTTTGGCGCCGACGACTTCCGGGTAGCGCAACTCAATGGCATCCCCGCGCTGATGGTGGCCGACGACCAGGGCAAGCTCGGCCCCATCGTGGACCGCACGGGCCGCTACGTGGCCCAAATGGGCGAGTTTGGCGGCCGCTGGGTGAAGAACTACGATGGCCACGACCAGAGTGGCGCCGACTATAAAACGCTGGACGAGAGCATCGCCATCCGGATGCGGACCAACGGCACGGCCTTCAAAACCGAGAAGTACGAGCACACCTACCCGCACTGCTGGCGCACCGATAAGCCGGTGCTCTACTACCCGCTCGACTCGTGGTTTATCAAGACCACGGCGGTGAAAGACCGCCTCATCGAGCTGAATAAAACCATCAACTGGAAGCCCGAAAGCACCGGCACCGGCCGCTTCGGCAACTGGCTCGAAAACCTGGTGGACTGGAACCTCAGCCGCTCGCGCTACTGGGGCACGCCGCTGCCCATCTGGCGCACCCAGGACCGTACCGAGGAAATCTGCATCGGCAGCATCGCCGAGCTGAAGGCGGAGATTGACAAGGCCGTGGCGGCCGAAATCATGACCCACAACCCCTACGCCAACGGCGAGAAAATCGACCTGCACCGCCCGTATGTGGACGATATTTTCCTGGTGAGCCCTAGCGGCCAGCCCATGTACCGCGAGCCCGACCTTATCGACGTGTGGTTTGACTCGGGCGCGGTGCCGTATGCGCAGTGGCATTATCCGTTTGAAAATCAAGAGGTTTTCGCCAAGAACTTCCCCGCCGACTTCATCGCCGAAGGCGTAGACCAAACGCGCGGCTGGTTCTTCACGCTGCACGCCCTAGCCGTGATGCTGGAAGATTCGGTAGCCTTTAAAAACGTGATTGCCAACGGCCTGGTGCTGGATAAAAACGGCAACAAGATGAGCAAGCGCCTCGGCAACGCCGTGGACCCGTTTGCGACCATCGCGCAGTTCGGCCCCGACGCCACGCGCTGGTATATGATTGCCAACTCGCCGCCGTGGGACAACCTCAAGTTTGACCAGGCGGGCGTAACGGAGGTGCAGCGCAAGTTTTTCGGCACGCTGTTCAACACGTACTCATTTTTTGCGCTCTACGCCAACCTGGACGGCTTCCAGACCCGCGAGTTCGACCGCGTGCCGCTGGCCGACCTGAGTGAGCTGGACCGCTGGATTCTGAGCAAATTGCACACGCTGATAGGGGAGGTGCGCGGCCACCTCGACAACTACGACCCCACCAAGGCCGCCCGCGCCATCCAGGAGTTCGTGACCGACCAGCTCTCTAACTGGTACGTGCGCCTCTCGCGCCGCCGCTTCTGGAAGGGCGAGCTGACGACCGATAAGCGCGCCGCCTACGAAACCTTGCAGCAATGCCTGGTGGTGGTGGCCCAACTGATGTCGCCCATCGCGCCGTTCTTCGGCGACTGGCTCTACAAAAACATGACGGATGGCATGCGCGCCGAGGCCGTGGCCAACAACACGCCGCTAGCCCCGGAATCAGTTCATCTCACCTTGTTTGCCGAGTCTGATAGCTCACTCATCGACAAGGCTTTGGAAGAGCGAATGGAACTGGCCCAGCGCATCAGCTCGCTCACGCACTCCTTGCGCAAGAAGTCGGTGCTGAAGGTGCGGCAGCCCTTGCAGCGTATTCTGGTGCCGGTGCTCAATGAGTTTACCAAAGAGCAGGTTGGTCTGGTCGAAGACCTGATTTGCGCGGAGGTGAACGTGAAGCACATCGAGTTTCTCGACGATACGAGCGGCGTGCTGGTGAAGTCGGTGAAGCCTAATTTCAAGCGGCTGGGCCAGGTGTACGGCCCGCGCCTGAAGGCCGTGGGCGCCCGCATCCAGACCCTGAGCAGCGACGAGCTAAACCGGCTTGAAAAGCAAGGCGAGCTGGCCGTAGAAGTTGAGGGCGAAACCCTCACGCTGCACCTCGACGAGGTCGAAATCCGCACCCAGGACCTGCCCGGCTGGCTCGTGGCTACCGACGGCCCGCTTACCGTGGCCCTCGACGTGACGCTCACCGACGAGCTGCGCCAGGAGGGGCTGGCCCGCGAGCTGGTCAACCGCCTCCAGAACCTGCGCAAAGATTCGGGCCTCGAAGTGCAGGACCGCATCCAGGTTGCCCTAGCTGGCAGCGCGCCGGCCGAGCTGCAAGCCGCCGTGCAAGCGTTTGGCGACTACATCCGCGAGGAAGTGCAGGCCCAGCGCCTCGACTTTGTGCCGGGCCTGGCCGACGGCGCAGTGCTGGAGTTTGATGACTTCTCGGTGCCGGCCAAAATTGAAGTCGTAACTGCCTGACTATGAATAACACGACCGCGCCTGAAAACGCGGCCGGGTTTTCCCGCGCACAATACCTTTCTTTCGCCGTTTTTAAAGGTTCTGAAACCTCGTAATTCGGTATAAAACAGTACAAAGTAACCCAAGTTTCACCTGTGCCGACCGACTTGCCCGTAGATACTTATTCCCAGCCCCAGCGCTACCCGGCGCGGCGCGGCAGCGTGCTGCCCTTCTTTCTGTTGGCGCTGTTTGTGATTGTGCTAGACCAGCTTTCCAAATACTTGGTGCACAAGCACATGCAGCCAGGGCTGCCGGGCGAGATTCCGCTCATTGGCAATTGGTTTAAGCTGCACTACACGCTGAACCCCGGCATGGCCTTTGGGGTAGAGTTGCTGCCGCCGCCCTACGGTAAGCTCGTGCTCACGGCTTTTCGGCTGCTGGCGGCCGGGGGCATCAGCTACTACATTGTGCGGCTGTGGCGGCAGCGGGCGGCAGCGGGCTTTGTTGCCTGCATGGCGCTCATTCTGGGTGGGGCCGTGGGCAACGTGATAGATTCGCTTTTTTACGGCGTCATCTACCACAATGCGCCGTTTGGCTCGCCTACGCCGTGGTTTTTCGGACAGGTTATCGACATGCTTTACGTCGATATCTACGAAGGGTTTTTGCCGGCCTCCTGGCCCATCTTTGGTGGTAAGTACGTGTCGCTCTGGCCAATTTTCAACCTGGCCGATTCTTCCATCTTTATCGGCGTGGCGCTTATTCTGCTGCTGCAAGGCCGCTTCTTTACCCAAACCGAGCAAAACACGGCACAGGCTACGGCCGGGCCGCCGGCTTCGGAACCTGTCTAGTAAACTTGCGGCGCGGCTTTTCTCCGCGCCGTTTTTGTGATTGCCCATGCCGCTGCTTTCCGTTGAGAACCTGACCGTCGATTTTCAGTCGCAGCGCGGCAGCACCCGCGCCGTGGCCGGCATTTCGTTTGCGGTGAGTAGGGGAGAGGTAGTGGCGATTGTGGGCGAGTCGGGCTCGGGCAAGTCGGTAACGTCGCTAGCCCTGCTCGGCCTGTTGGCTAAGCCCGCCGCGCGAATTGAGAGCGGCACGGCCCGCTTCGAGTCGGAGAAGCTGGGCGCGGTCGATTTGCTGCAACTTGGCGAAACGCAATTGCAGCAGGTGCGCGGCAACGACATCAGCATGATTTTTCAGGAGCCCATGACTTCCCTGAACCCGGTGCTGACCTGCGGCTACCAGGTGGTGGAGGCCCTGCTGCTGCATACCTCGCTCAGCAAGCAGGAGGCCGAGGCGCGCACCATCGCACTGTTTACCGAGGCGCAGCTGCCGCGCCCGGCCCAGATTTTCAAAGCTTACCCGCACGAGATAAGCGGCGGCCAGAAGCAGCGCGTGATGATTGCGATGGCCATGGCCTGCCGCCCGGCGCTGCTCATCGCCGATGAGCCCACCACGGCGCTCGACGTGACGGTGCAGGCGCGCATCTTGCAGCTCATCCGCGACCTGCGGCGCGAGCACGGCACGGCCGTGCTGTTCATCACCCACGACCTGGGCGTGGTGGCCGAAATTGCCGACCGCATTCTGGTGATGTACCGGGGCAAGGTAGTGGAGCAGGGTACGGTGCTCGACATTTTTACCCGGCCCCAGCACCCTTACACGCAGGGGCTGCTAGCCTGCCGCCCGCGCCTGTCGATTGGGAAGCCGCGCCTGCCGGTGGTGGCCGACTTTATGCAGACCGACGCCGCCGGCAACCTGGTGGCGCACGCCAGCGGGCTAGGGCAGCAGGTGCTGCAAACGGGCTTCGCGGAGTTACGAAGCAATGTTGAAAGCGCCAAAACGTTCCCCGTGGAACAAAAAACGCGTTCCACGGCCGAAAAACCGCTGTTGCAGGTCGAGAGCCTGCGCGTGTACTTCCCGGTTCGCAAGGGCTTTTTTTCACGCACCACCGACTTTGTGCGGGCGGTAGATGAGGTGAGCTTTACCATTTATCCCGGCGAAACGGTAGGGCTGGTGGGCGAGTCGGGCTGCGGCAAAACCACGTTGGGCCGGGCGTTGCTTCGCCTCACGGAACCAACGGCCGGCCGCATCCTGTTTGAAGGCACAGACCTGGCGGCGCTGCCTGCTGGCGAATTGCGCCACCGGCGGCGCGAGTTTCAATTGGTATTTCAGGACCCTTACGCCGCCCTGAACCCCATGCTCACGGTGGGCGAGGCGATTCTGGAACCCCTGCGGGTGCACGGGGTAGGCGGCAGCCGCGCCGAGCAAAAGGCCCGGGTGCGCGAGCTGCTGCGTACCGTGGGCCTGAGCGACGACGCCGAGCAGCGCTACCCGCACGAGTTCAGCGGCGGGCAGCGGCAGCGCATCTGCATTGCGCGGGCACTAGCCCTGCGGCCCAAGCTCATTGTGTGCGACGAGTCGGTGTCGGCGCTCGATGTGAGCGTGCAGGCACAGGTGCTCAACCTGCTCAACGACCTTAAGCGCGAGCTGGGCATCACCTACCTGTTCATTACCCATGACCTATCGGTGGCCCGCTTCATGAGCGACCGCCTGCTGGTAATGAGCCAGGGCAAAATTGTGGAAAGCGGCCCGGCGGCCGAAGTCTACGCCAACCCCCGGCACCCGTACACACAGCAGCTGCTAGCCGCCATTCCCAGCGACGACCCGGCGCGAATTGCGGCCCGCGTCAACTCCTAGCCTATGCACCTTGTTTATCCTTGCCTGCCTTACCGGCCCCGCACCATTGACCCCCTGTGGGAGCCGGAGTACGAGTGGGCGCGGGCGCAGGGGCTGGCAACGGGGCTAGTCGACCTGGAGGAAAACAAAGCCTGGGTACCAGCGCTGGCTGCGGCTGCCCAGCCGCAAGTAGTTTACCGGGGGTGGATGCTAACGGGCGCCGAGTACCGGCAGCTAGGGCAGTTGCTGCCGCTGGCCGTGCCGCCGGCCGAGTACCTGGCTTCGCACCAGGCTACCGGCTGGTATGATGCCGTAGCGGCGTACACTTTCCCGAGTCGCTTTCTGCACAAGCCAACCGAGCTGGATTTCGCCGGTGGGCGGGAATATTTCGTAAAGGGCCTCGTGAAATCATTCGGAGCGGATTCGATTGTCTCGACCCAGGAGCAGCTAGCCGGCTTTTGGGCGCGCCAGGACCTGCCGGCTGGTACTCCACTTTTTGTGCGCGACTTTGTGGCGTTGAAACCCGCTTCGGAGCGCCGCTTTTTTGTAGTGCGTGGCCACGCATACGGGGCCAATGGCGCCGCGCTACCCTTGTCGCTGCAAGCTGCGGTGGTAGCGTTGCGGCCCCGGCTTTTTTATTCGCTGGACGTAGCCGAAACGCTCGCCGGCCAGCCAGTGCTGGTTGAAGTCGGCGACGGCCAGGTATCAGACCTGAAAGAGTGGTCGGTTGCCGAGTTTGGCCACCGCGTGCTGCGGGCGCTGGCCACCGCTCAGCCGGCCAGCTGAACTTTTAGTAATTCCGGAGCGGAGTATTGCTCCGTTCGACATCTTTACCCCGCGTCGCCTTCGTCAATCTTACCTCAAGCTGTCTGGCGGCCGTCTTACCCAATCCATGAAAAACCCTAAAGACCCCGCTGCCCCCCGCGCCACCCGCGCGAAGGCAGCCCCCGCCGCCCAGGCAACCCCCGTTTCAAAAGTTGCGGCCGTAGCGGCTGGCATCGATAAGGATACAGTCTACCGCCAGTTTGCCGACAACCCCGGTAAGGTGCTGGCTTATCGCCAGCTTTCGCGCCGGCTAGGTATCACTACCAAAGTGCAGCGCGAAGAATTATTTGCGCACCTCAAAGAATTGAAGCAGGCTGGCAAGCTGGAGTTGCTTCAGAACGACGATTATCGGCTGGCTAGCCCTACCGACCTGCAAGTAGCCGCCAGCGCTGCTAAGGGCCGGAAAACAACTAAAAAAGCCGAGTCAATTGCTGCGCCTTCCCCGGCGCTGGAAGAGGAATTTGGCCAGGACCCCATTGTGCACCGGCGCCGCTCGGCGGGCTTCGACCACCCTGGCGATGGCCCCGACCGGCCCCGGCGCGACAGCAATACCGTCATCGGTACGGTGGCCCTGGCTACGCCGCGCTTTGCCTTCGTAGTGCGCGAGGATGGCGAGGGCGACGATATCCGCGTCTTCACCGACCAGCTGCGCTACGCGCTGGATGGCGACCTGGTGCGGGTGCGCCTGCGCGGCATTCGCGACGGCCGCCTGACGGGCGACGTGGTGGAAGTGCTCAAGCGCCAGCGCCCCGAGGTGGTGGGCCGCCTGCAGGTGCAGGGCTCAATTGGCTTCGTGAAGCCGGACAACCGCAAGGCATATTTCGACGTGATGGTGCCGCCGCAGGAGCTGCACGACTCGCGCAACGGCGACAAGGTGCTGGTGCGCATTACTGAGTTCCCGGACCACGAGGGGCAGGGCCGCAACCCGGTCGGCACCATCATCCGCAACTTCGGGGCGGCCGGCCAGAACGAGGCGGAGATAAACGCCATCATGGCCGAGTTCGGCCTGCCGTTTGAGTTTCCGAGCGCGGTAGAGGAGGAGGCCGACGCCATCCCGACCACCATTACGAAGGAGGAAATTGCCAAGCGCCGCGACTTCCGCGATATCCTCACCTTCACCATCGACCCGGCCGACGCCAAAGATTTCGACGATGCGCTGAGCCTGCGCACGCTGGACAACGGTAACTACGAGGTGGGCGTGCACATCGCCGACGTGACCCACTACGTGCGGCTAGGCACCGAGCTGGAGCGCGAGGGCAAGAGCCGCGCTACCTCGGTGTACCTCGTGGACCGCGTGATTCCGATGCTGCCCGAAAACCTCTCCAACGGCCTCTGCTCGCTGCGGCCCAATGAGGACAAGCTGACCTTCTCGGCCGTGTTTGAGCTGGATGAGAAGGGCAAGCTGGTGGATTCCTGGTTTGGTAAAACCGTCATTCACTCCGACCGCCGCTTCAGCTACGAGGAGGCTCAGGAGCGCATCGAAACCGGCGAGGGCGACCTGGCCGAGGAAATCAATCTGCTGAACCGGCTGGCCAAAAAGCTCTCGGCCGAGCGCTTCCGCAAGGGCGCCATCTCGTTCGAAACGCAGGAGGTGAAGTTCAAGCTAGGAGAGGACGGCAAGCCGCTAGGGGTGTACGTGAAGGAGCGCAAGGACGCGCACAAGCTCATCGAGGAGTTTATGCTGCTGGCCAACCGGCGGGTGGCCGAGTACGTGTTTGGCCTCAAAAAAACAAAGCCGCGCTTCACGATGGTGTACCGCACCCACGACGCGCCCGACCCCGACCGCCTCGAAAACTTCGCCCTCTTCGCCCAGAAATTCGGCCACAAGCTGAACCTGGCCAATCCCAAAAAAGTCAGCACCGAGCTTAATAAGCTCAGCGAAGACGTGGTGGGCAAGCCCGAGCAAAACGTGATTCAGGGGCTAGCCATCCGCTCGATGTCGAAGGCCATTTACAGCACCGAGCCGCTCGGGCATTTCGGCCTGGCGTTCGCGCACTACTCGCACTTCACCTCGCCCATCCGCCGCTACCCCGACATGATGGCCCACCGCCTGCTGGAGCACTACCTGGAGGGCGGCAAGAACGTGCCCGTGGAGCCGGTGGAGGAGGAGTGCAAGCACTCCTCGGCCCGCGAGAAGCTAGCGGCCAACGCCGAGCGCGCCAGCATCAAGTACAAGCAGGTCGAGTACATCGGTGCGCACATCGGCGAGCAGTTTACGGGCGTGGTATCGGGCCTTACCGAGCGCGGCATTTACGTCGAGATTGAGGCCAACAAGTGCGAAGGCATGGTGCGCATCTCCGACATTCCGGGCGACACGTTTGAGCTGGATAAGGACAACTACCGCCTGGTAGGGCGGGGCTCGAAGCGCATCATCCAGTTCGGCGACGAGCTGCAAGTCATCGTGACCTCGGCCAACCTGCTCGACCGCACCATCGACATGGAGCTGGTCGATAACCGGCCCGAGCACATCAAGCAGCGCGAGCGCGCCGAGCGCGAAGCCGGCCGCGCCAGCCGCGGTGGTGGCTACCGCGGCGACAAAGGCGGCAAAGGCGGCAGCCCCCGAAGTGGCAACGGCAGCAGCGGCGGCCGAAACGACAAGGGCGGCAAACGCCGCCGCTAGCCTTGAAATTTCGTTTGTTATTGCGAGCGCAACGAAGGGGAGCGCGGCAGTCTTTCCTAGTCGTTGTGGTACCAACCCAGTGTCAAAGAGAGGTTGCCGCGCTCTCCTTCGTTGCGCTCGCAATGACAATTATCCCCCGACCTTTGCCCCTGTGCAAACTGACCTTTCAACCCTCCTGCAGCAAGCCCTAAAAGAGCTTGACTATGGCCAGCAACCGGCCACTCTCTACGACCCTATTCGCTACATCATGAGCCTTGGCGGCAAGCGCCTGCGGCCTTTGCTGACGCTGCTAGGCGGCCAGCTTTTCACCGATGACCTGGCGCCCCTCGTGAAACCGGCGCTGGCCACCGAGGTCTTTCACAACTTTACCCTGGTGCACGATGACCTGATGGACCAGGCGCCGCTGCGGCGCGGGCAGCCCACCGTGCACGAAAAATGGAATGCCAGCACGGCCATCCTCTCGGGCGATGTGATGCTGGTGCGGGCCTACGAGCTGCTCTTCGAAAACGTGCCCCTGGCCGTGCTGCCGCAAGTGCTGCGCCGCTTCTCCCAAACTGCCGCCGAGGTGTGCGAGGGCCAGCAGTGGGACATGAATTTTGAGACTGAAACCACCGTTACCATCCCGCAGTACCTCGACATGATTCGGCTGAAGACGGCCGTGCTGCTCGGCTTTGCCCTGGAACTGGGCGCCGTGCTGGCCGGCGCCGGCGCCGGCGATGCCGAGCACCTGCGGCAGTTCGGCACCGACATCGGGCTGGCCTTCCAGCTGCGCGACGACCTGCTCGACGTGTACGGCGATGCCGCCACTTTCGGCAAGCGGGTGGGGGGCGACATCATTTCCGATAAGAAAACCTTTCTCCTGCTTACTGCCCAGGCCCAGGCCAACGCCGCTCAGCAAGCGGCCCTGGCGCAGCACATCGGTCAGCCCGTGGCCGATGCTGAGGCTAAGGTGCAGGCTGTACGCAGCGTGTATGATGACCTCACTATTCGCCCCCAAACGGAGGTGCTCATCAACCAGTATTTCGAGGATGCTCTGCTGCACCTCAATCGCATTGAGGTGCCAGCGGCCCGCAAGGAGCCGCTACGGCAGCTAGCCTTGCAACTGCTGGAGCGCGAGTCGTAGCACCGTAGCGCAGGCTTTTAGTCCGCGAGTATTACCGGCTCGCCTTGCTCAATCGCGGGCTGAAAGTCCGCGCTATCCCCTTCCTTATGTTCAATCCCGTCCTGATTCTCATCGGCCTCACGGTCGCCATCTCCGCCTACGCCTGGTCCAACCGCGACCTGCTGGAGGCCTGGATTATGGAGCCCTACGTGATGGCCCGCAACGGGCAGTGGTACCGCCTGCTCACCTCCGGCTTCCTGCACGCCGACTGGAGCCACCTGCTCTTTAACATGTTTGCCTTCTACTCCTTCAGCCCCATTGTGCTGAGCACGCTGGCCCAGGCCTACGAGCCGGGCGCGGGGCTAGGGCTGTTTTTGCTGCTGTACCTGGGGGGCATCGTAGTGTCGGATTTGCCAACTTATTTCCAGCACCGCGATGACCGCGGCTACCGCAGCCTCGGGGCATCGGGCGGGGTAGCGTCGGTGCTGTTTGCCAGCATTCTGCTGTTTCCGGTCAATACCAACGGAGGCGGTATCATCATTTTTCCGCTGCCCGTGCCCATTCAGCCCTTCCTGTTTGGCTTCCTGTACCTGGCTTATTCTTACTACATGGGCCGCCGCCGGGCCGATAACGTCAACCACGACGCCCATTTCTACGGAGCGCTCTACGGGGTTTTGCTCATTATCGCGCTGGTGCCGGGGGTGCTGCCCCACTTCGTGCAGCAAGTATCAGCCTACATTCATAAATAAGCAAATTATTGATTTTTAGAAGCGGAATCCTGACTTTTTTCGCTGATTTGCGTAAAGGCCAGCACACACCATTCTTCCAACTCTTCTTCACAATGACGCGCTTTCTCTCTACCATTGCCGCCCGCCTGTCGCCGGCTATGTTGCTAGGTATCATATCTAGCCTATTATTAACTTCATGCGGCCCAACTCGCACCGTTGATGGTCGGCTAACTACCGCTGGAGTTATCCACCTGATTTTAGCCCTCTACTGCATTGTGAACCTACTTGGGCAGAACTGGTCATTAGGGAAAAAACTAATCTGGGGCCTTATAATCTTCTTCTTCCCTTTTGGTGGCTCTATTCTCTACCTTCTATTCTCAGGTAGAAATTAGTTTTTACTTTGGTTCGCCAATCAAAAAACCCTTAGCCAGAATGGCTAAGGGTTTTTTGATTGGGTAAAGATTGCTGAGATGTCGTTACTTCAGCAGGCGAGCTTTTTCGAGCCTAGCCACGCCCTGTAGCAGCTCGCCGGCGTTGGTAATCTGCTTGGCCTGCCAGTGCCCATCGGGCTGCTTGAGTAGCTTCACTTCCACCACCATTGTAGTATCGTAGCGCGGCTGCGTAAACTCCAGCCCTACCAAGGCCTCGTTGCCCTTGTCGGTAGAGTATTTCACGCCCTTAAACTTGCTGTCGGGGCTAACCACGCGCCCGGCCAGGCCCAGGAAGGACAGGTTGACCAAGCGCTTGGGCGCGGCGGCCTGCGCAGCTTCCAGCGAGCCCGTTTCCACGTAGCGCTGCATTTCGTTGTGGGCAGCTTTGGCCAGCTGGGGCTTAAGCAGCCGCAGGCCACCACGCAGGGCTAGCCCGCCCCCCGGCACCAGGGCCGTGAGGGCACCGCCCTGGCTAGCCACCTCATCTACCAAATGGCCCGTAAGCGCGTCTACATCCACGTAGCGCTCAAAGGTGGCTACGTCGTGGGTTTGGGTAGCTGTGGCCGCTTGCAGCAAGGCATATTCCGGGCCTTTTTTAAGGGAGCTATAGTAGTAATACCCCCCGGCCACCAGGGCCAGGAGCACGATAAACAACAGTAAACGTTTCATCAGAGGGGAGACGACGGGTAAAAAATGAACGGGCAGTAAGGCCTAGTGAAATACAAAGAAAAGCGCCCGCTTGCCTCGCCGCCGCCTACCCGCGTACAACCCCGTATATGCTACCTCTTCCTGATTTATTGCCGCCCGTCCGGCCCGAAGTGCACGGCCACCGTGGCTGCCGGGGGCTCTTTCCCGAAAATACCTTGCCTGCCTTTCTCCATGCCCTGGCGCTGGGAGTTGATGTGCTGGAGCTGGACGTAATCATCTCGGCCGACCAGCAGGTGGTTGTCTCTCACGAG
Source organism: Hymenobacter cheonanensis (assembly GCF_030581075.1). GTDB lineage: Bacteria > Bacteroidota > Bacteroidia > Cytophagales > Hymenobacteraceae > Hymenobacter. The sequence continues at coordinate 508,819 of NZ_JAUQSW010000002.1, read as the reverse complement.
CCCTGGCTAAGTGCGCGGCTCGGGCGCGGCCCCACTGGCGAGCTTATAGCGGCGAGCCAGGAGCGCAGCTACAACCTCTATCAGTTGCCCTACGCTGCCATTCAGCGCTGCGTGGTAGGAGAGTGGCCGCACCCCGATTTCCTGCAGCAGCAGGCCAGCCCTGCCCCGCGGCCCCTGTTGCGCGAGGTGCTGCGTGCCATTGAGGCGGCGTGCCGGCGCCTGGGCCGGTCCCCCGTTGGCTACTCCATCGAGGTGAAAAGCACACCGGAAGGCGATGGTATTTTTCATCCTACGCCTAGCCCTTTTACAGAGTTGGTACTCGCCGAAATTCATTCCGCCGGCGTGCAACAGCGCACTACCTTGCTGAGCTTCGACCTGCGCGTTTTACAAGCGGCCCGGCCGCTGGCCCCTGCCCAGCGGCTGTGTTTGCTTAGCGAAACGGAGGAACCCGCCGCCTCCCTCTTCCAGCAGCTCGGGTTTGTGCCCGATGTGTTCGGCCCCGATTACCACCTGTTGTCTCTGGCAATGGTTAAAACTCTGGCTGCTGCCTACCCCCGCCTACGGCTGGTACCCTGGACCGTGAACAGCCTCGATGACCTGCGCCAGGTAATTAGCTGGGGAGTTGCCGGCATCACTACCGATTACCCTGACCGCCTGCTAGGCCTATTGCCTGCAAGCTAGGTTATATGTGTTGCGTTACAAAAAATACGCCGACAGTGTAAAATCAATACTCTGTAAAAAATCGCGTAGCTGTTTTTTTGTAAAAATTGTTCATTATGTAAACTAACTTGTAACACCTGATAATTCTGTAATTTGTTAACAAGTAATTTGGTTTGTGACACTGTCTTAAACGTATTTGCACGCGTAATCTGTAACATCGGTGCTTCATGGCTCATCAAGGCGAAATACTGCAGGAGGCTATCAAAAGCAGTGGTATCTCTATTACGCGCATTGTGGAGGAACTAGGTATTACACGCCCTACCATTTACCGTAAGTTCAAGGAAGATACACTGGACGCAAATTTTGTAAAGAGCGTGGGACAAATTATTGGTCACGATTTTTCGCAGGATTTTACAACAGCTCAACAATCGACTTTGCCATTTGTAACACCTATTGTCCGTCAAAGTGTTACAAATAATGTTACACCACGTGTAACACCACTCATAAAACCCGATTCTGACGCAGCTAGCCAGCTTTTGGCTCTCCAAACCAAGTACATCGCACTGTTGGAGGCATACAATGAGTTGCTCCTGAAAGTGTATGGACCCAGGTAACAAAAATGTTCCACGTGAAACATTTTTGTAGTACACCGATTTAGATAGGCCTTTTAGTAGGCGCTCAATGTGCAATAGCGCAACCCCGAGCATCGCGGTAGCGGGCATTGCTGCTGCAAGGCTAAAGCAGGTTGTAACTGGCTGATACAACCGCCGACAAGGGTGGCTTGACAGGAGGGTACCACCTCATGCTGCCAGCAAAGCACAGCGTAGTTAGGCTGTCTGCCGGGGCAACTCAGTCGGTACGGCTTATAGGAAAATTACTTCCGTCACCACTTGGGTGCCTAACTCGGCGTTGAGCATTTCCAGTACCCTGGTCTTCGCCATTACCAACTCGTGCTTAAGGGGCGCGGATGTAAGGCGCACGAAAAGCTTGCCTTTGCTCACGTAGACTTCCTTGGTTTTGAGAGCTACCGCTTTGCCCATTACCCGCTCCCAGCTTGCTACTACGGTCACCTCATTGAGCTTGCTACCGAGGCGGTAGGCTCTCACCAAAGCCTCAAGGCCTTCCTTCAAGGGCATAATGTCGGCCCGGCGAGCGGTAGGGGAGAGGCTGGGTTTTTTCACGAAGGAGGGCTGGAAAGCGCGCAAGCAGACCCAGCTGAAAAGGGGTGCGTTGCGGCTCCAAAATTACGCCCGCCGAGCTGATAACCGGCCCCAAAATCAGAGGGGAGCTACTCGGCCGGCTTGTACCCCAAACCGCTGAATAGCGCTGCTAACCCCGGCCAACGCCTGGTCGGTGCGCGCCAGATTGGTGTCGGTCAGAAAGACCTGCCCGAAGGTTTGGTCGGCTACCAGTTCCAGCAGCCGGGCAATGCGCTTATCATCAAGCCGGTCAAAAATATCGTCGAGCAGCAAGAGCGGCTTAGCGGCTGGCTGTCCGGCCGGCTGGGGGCGAGCGGCTAGCAACTCGAACTGCGCAAGCTTGAGTGCGATGGCAAATGATTTTTGCTGGCCCTGCGAAGCGTAGCTTTTGACGGGAAGCCCATCCATAAGAAAAACGAAATCGTCGCGGTGGGGGCCGGTGGTGCTACGCTGCAACACTAAGTCGCGTCGCTCGTTGGCAAGCAGCAAGTGGCGAAAGTTTTGGCCCGGCAGCTGGCTTTTATATTCCAGCAGCACCTCCTCGCGGCCGTCGGCTAGCTGCGCATAGTGCTTCTGAAAAACCGGGACGAACTGCGTAAGAAAGCTGGCGCGTAAGGCGGAGAGGCTCTCACCTAGTGGAGCTAGCTGGTCGTCGAGCGCTTGCAGGTAGAGCGTATCGAAACCGTGGCTGCCGCCACCCTGCTTTAGCGTAGCATTACGCTGGCGCAGCAAGCCATTGTACTGAAGAAGCAGTTCCAGAAACTCGTGGTCGAGCTGCGATTGCAGGCTGTCGAAGTAGCGCCGCCGCTCCTCGCTACCCTGCCGGATAAGGTCCGTATCGTAGGGCGAAATGAGTACGGCGGGGTAGCGGCCAATGTGGTCGGCCAGCCGGTCGTAAGGCTGTTTATTGTGCGTAATAGTCTTTTTCTGCCCTACCCGCAGGCTCACTTGGATAGTTTCGGGCTGGTCGGTTTGGGAGCTGGTAAATTTGCCTTTCACCACGAAAAAGTCAGCACCTTGCTTAATGCTCTGAGTGTCGGCACTGGCAAAAGCGCTCTTGGTAAGTGCCAGATAATAAATGGCATCCAGCAGATTAGTCTTCCCGCTACCATTGTCACCAATGAAGCAGTTGATGCCAGGGCAAAAAGCCAGCGCTGCCTCGTCGTAGTTCTTAAAAAACAGTAGGTGGAGTTGGTCAAGCGTCATTCGGGGCGTGGGGGTGAGAGTACGGTTGGTATTACGTAATTTCGCCCTCCCAACGCGAAATTATATACCCCGAATCATGGCGGAGTCGAAAGTAAAGGATGCGCCGAAAGGTGGCGCAAACGGCAGCAAGAACGGCAACGATGCCAACGGCCAGACGCCGAAGGTAGTTGACGCCGCTACGGGTGTCGAAACAGCAAAGCAGCCGTCGGTGGAGGAATTGCCGGATGCCCATGAAGGCGGCAACCCCGCCAACGAGCCGGTGGCTACTTCGCCCGCTCAGCCCGAGTTCCCGAAAGAAACCTACCTCACCTGGTATGAGCAGATGCAGCTCATGCGCAAATTTGAGGAGAAGGCTGGCCAGCTATACGGCCAGCAAAAAATTAAGGGTTTCTGCCACCTCTACATCGGCCAGGAGGCTTGCGTAGCGGGGGCCGTATCGGCCCTGGAAAAAGGCGACAAATACATCACCGCCTACCGCGACCACGCGCACCCCCTAGCCTTGGGCACTTCGCCCAACGCCATTATGGCCGAGCTGTTTGCTAAAGCTACCGGCTGCTCGAAAGGAAAGGGGGGCTCGATGCACATGTTCGATAAGGAAGTTGGCTTCATGGGCGGGCACGGCATTGTGGGCGGTCAGATTCCGATGGGGGCCGGCATTGCCTTTGCTGAGAAGTATAACAAGACCGGCAAACTCTGCATCTGCTACATGGGCGACGGCGCAGTGCGCCAGGGTGCGCTGCACGAAGCCTTTAATATGGCTATGTTGTGGAAATTGCCCGTTATTTTTGTGGTGGAGAACAACGGCTACGCCATGGGCACGGCGGTCGGCCGCTCGTCTAACGTGACGGAGCTGCACATCATCGCCGAGGGCTACCAGATGCCCAATGAGCCGGTGAATGCCATGAACGTGGAAGACGTGCACCACGCCGTGGCCCGCGCCGCCGAGCGCGCCCGAAACGGCGAAGGCCCGACTTTTCTTGAGTTCAAGACCTACCGCTACAAAGGCCACTCGATGAGCGACCCGGCCAAGTACCGCACCAAGGAAGAAGTAGAAGAGTACCGCCACCGCGATACCATCGAAGCCGTGCGCCACACCATTCTCACGCACAACATAGCGACCGAGGATGAGCTGGCGGCCATTGATGAGCGCATCAAGGCGCAGGTGCAGGAGTCGGTAGATTTTGCCGAGAAATCGCCTTACCCCGATGCGGCCGAGCTTTACCACGACGTGTACGTGCAGAACGACTACCCGTATATTCACGATTAGTTTCACTCTTTAACCCGGCCCCTTGCCTTTGCGGCCGGGTGGCCCCAAGCAGCGCCGCCCACCCAAGAACTGCGCCGCTGAGCTACCTATCCTGATGTCTAAGATTCCTTACACCGGCAAAACGCCGGGTGCCCGCCAGCCCGTTCGCCCCGTCTCGACCGACCCGCTAGCCCCGGCCGAAACGTATGCTACCGAGAACCCGCTTCTCGAAGACCCCGATGCGCTGGCCGCCCGCCTGGCCAATTCGGAGGACTTCGTGCGCCGCAACCGCAACCTGCTGCTAGGGGTGCTGGTGGCGGTGGTGGCGGTGGTGGCCGGCGTGTTTGGCTACAACTACTGGCGCACCGAGCAAAATACGCTGGCGCAAAATGCCATGTACAAGGCTGTCGATTATTGGGAAGCCGACTCGCTGAGCAAGGCTACCAAGGGCGATGGCAAGCACCCTGGCCTGGCCAAGGTGGCTAGCGAGTACAGCGGCACGAAGGCCGGCAACCTGGCCAACTTTTACGCCGGCGTGGCCGCCCTGAAGGAAGGTAAATTTCAGGACGCCTACAACTACCTAGATAAGTTCAGCTCGGACGACTACCTGGTGCAGTCGCGCGCCTACGCCCTCATGGGCGATGCCAAGCTGGAGCTGAACCAACCTAAGGATGCCGCCGAGTTGTATGCCAAGGCGGCCGACCACAATGCCAACGATTTCTTTTCGCCCGGCTACGTGCTCAAGCAGGGAATTGCCCTGGAAGCGGCTAAAGACAACGCGGGCGCCATCAAAGCCTACGACCGCATCCTGAACGACTACGCCGCCTCGCAGGAGGCTAGCGAGGCGCGGCAGCGTAAGGCGGCCATTGCGCAGTAAGCAGGTCACGCAAAACCATTCCGGCCAACGGCGCTTTCCTACCACGGAGAGCGCCGTTGCTTTTTAGTAAGGCATCCGGCATCCTATACCCAATTCCTCACCCCCAGAAGCCAAGTAGCTGATTATAGCGGCCATTACTGGCGGCACTCACATCAGCGAAGTCCGTTTCATCCGTTAAATCTGCGATTCATGGCAACTGCCTTGCAAAACCTCAGCTCCTACGACGGGAGCAGCTTTGTCGACATCAGCGAAAAACGCTTTGGCCTGGTAGTGGCCGAGTGGAACCGCGAACTCACCGATACCCTTAGCACGGGGGCCTACGATACCCTGCTCAAACACGGGGCGAAGGCCGAGAACATTTTCCGCAACACCGTGCCTGGCAGCTTCGAGCTAACGCTAGGGGCCCAGTTTCTGGCCCAGCACGAGGAGATAGATGCCGTCATTTGCCTGGGCGTCGTCATCAAGGGCGATACCAAGCACGACGACTATATCTGCCACGCCGTGGCGCAGGGCATTACTACGGTAGGGCTGAAATATAATAAGCCCGTAATATTTGGCCTGGTTACGACCAATACGCTGGAGCAGGCCTGGGACCGCGCCGGCGGCCGCCACGGCAACAAAGGCGTAGAGGCCGCCGTGGCCGCCATTCAGATGCTCGGATTCTGAAGGAATAAGGAAGGCAGCGAAGCAAAGCCGTGAAAACTAATTACCTTTGCCCCGCGAAACCTAGCCCGGCGCAAAAACCACTAGAGCCCAGCCAGCTGTTTTGCCAAACTTTTTAGTTGGGCAGGGCGTTGGGTTGACCTAGCTGCGCTACTAGGTGGCCTATTCATTATCTTTTACTTGCTTTTCGATGACCGAGGAAAACCTCCGCTATTCGCGGGAAGACTTAGCTGAGTTTGACCAGATTATTCAGGATAAGCTTACGGCCGCCCGTAAGGAGCTATCCTTTATCAAGGAAACGCTGACCCGCAACAACGAGTCGGGCACCGACACCACGGCGGCATCGCTGAAGGTATTGGAGGATGGCGCTGAGACCGCCGAGAAGGAAAGCCTGAACCAGCTGGCTTCGCGCCAGATGAAGTTTATTCAGCAGCTTGAAAACGCGCAGCTGCGCATTAAGAATGGCACGTATGGCGTGTGCATCGGCACGGGCAAGCTCATTCCGAAAGAGCGCCTGCGGGCCGTGCCCCACACCCAGCACTCGATTGAGGCCAAGCTGGCCCGGCGCGACTAAGCGCGGCCACGGCACATGGCCCGGACCCGTACCTGGCGCTTCGGCGGCCGGCATGCGGGTCCGGGCTTTTTTTTACCGACTGCCACCCGGGCAGACACTAGCACTCACCAGCGCCGGCGGCGCGGGACTATAAGCCAGCAATTAGATTAAATTACTTACAGAGATGGGCAAGCAACATTCAGACGACAGGCCGGCGCGGCGCGGCAATGATTCGCGGAGCAACGATTCGCGCGGTAATGACTCGCGGAGCGGCTACCAGCCCCGGAGCGGCAACGGCGGCGGCAGCAACTATAAAGGCAGCCGCCCCGATGGGCGCGGCGAAGGCTACTCGCCGGCCCGCCCCACCTTTGGGCAGGGCGGTGGCAATAAGTTTGGTGGCCGCCCTAGCGGCAACGGTGGCAGCTTCGGCAAGCCGGCCTACGGCGAGAAGCGCAGCTTTGGCGGCGACCGCCCTGAGCGCGGCGGCACTGGCGAAAAACGTAGTTTTGGCGGGGAGCGCAATGCGGGAGCTTTTGGCGAGAAGCGTAGCTTCGGTGGCGAGCGTACGCCGGGTGCCTTTGGCGAAAAGCGCACGCCCGGTGCGTTTGGCGAAAAGCGTAGTTTCGGGGGCGACCGTGGCGGCGCTGGCAAGTTTGGCGGCGACCGAGGCAACTCCAGCTATGGGGAGAAGCGCAGCTACGGTGGCGACCGCCCCGAGCGCGGCAGCTTCGGTGGCGACCGCGAGGCGCGCCCCCGTCGCTTCGAGCAGAATGAAGGCGGCGAGCCCCGCAGCCGTGAGGACCGCGGCGACCGCCCGGCGTATCCGCCCAAGCCCATCTGGCAGGGCCAGCCCGTGCGCTACGAAGGCAAGCCGACCGTACCGCGTGGTACCGCCGGCGAGCGCAACCGCAAATTTATAAAGCGTAACCCCGATGGCACGCCCGTGGAAGACACCAATGCGCGCCCGGCCTACACCGGCCGCGACGAGCGCCGCTCGTTTGAGGAGCGAGGCAGCCGCGACGAGCGCCCCCGCTCCGAGGGCAACCGCGAGGACCGTCCGGCCCGTCGTGAGTTCACGCCGCGCCCGGGTGGCGACGACCGCCGCGGTAGCTTCGGCGACCGCCGCCCGGCTAGCGGCGACGGCGGCGAGCGCCGCACCTACGGCAGCCGCGAGGGCAGCGACCGCCCCGCCGGCCGCGAGCGCACTGAGGGCGCCTTTGGCAAGCCGCGCAGCTACGGCGAGCGCCCTACCAATACCGGCAGCGGCACCTTCCGCGAGCGCCGCGAGGCCATGCGTGCCGCTGAGAGCGGGCCTCGCTCGAGCACAGGCTACGGCCGGGCCGACAAGCCGAAATTTGGGGAAAAGCCGGGCGAAGCACCCGATTACAAAAACCTCAAGCACTACGAAAATGACAAGACGCGCGGCAACAAGCGCCGCGCCAGCGAGGAAGATTTTGGCAATGAAGAGCTGCGCCTGAACCGCTACATCGCCAACGCCGGTATTTGCTCGCGCCGCGAGGCCGATTCGCTGATTGCGGCCGGCGAAATCCGCGTGAATGGTGAGGTAATTACCGAAATGGGCTACAAAGTGCAGCCCACCGACACGGTGCAGTACGGCAAAACCAACCTCAACCGCGAGAAGGTGGTGTACGTGCTGCTCAACAAGCCTAAAGACTTCCTCACGACTACCGACGACCCCGAGGGCCGCAAAACGGTGATGGACCTGGTGAGAACGGCGTCGAAGGAACGCATTTTCCCGGTGGGCCGCCTCGACCGCAATACTACGGGCCTGCTGCTTTTCACCAACGATGGGGAAGTGGCGCAGAAGCTGTCGCACCCCTCGCACAAAAACAAGAAAATCTACCAGGCCGAGCTTGATAAGCCCCTCACGGCCGACCACCTGGCCCAGATTGCCGCCGGCCTGGAGCTGGAAGATGGCAAAGCCGAAGTAGACGATGTGGCCGTAGTAGCCGGCAACCCGCACTTTGTGGGCATTGAGCTGCACGTAGGCCGCAACCGCATTGTGCGTCGCATATTCGAGCACCTCGGCTACGACGTGGTGGCCCTCGACCGCGTGCAGTACGCGGGCCTGACCAAGAAGGACCTGCCGCGCGGCAAATGGCGCTTCTTGAGCGAGCAGGAGGTTATCCGGCTGAAGTATTTCATGTAGCTTTTGCTTTCGATAATAGTAATGTCATGCTGAGCTTGTCGAAGCATCTTGGTCGCACTGCTAGGCTTAACACCCCTGGCGATACTACCAAGATGTCTCGGCAAGCTCAGCATAGTTTTTTAGGGTAACAGGCAAATAAAAAATGACCACCCTAGCTCTTGACCTCGGCAATACGGCGCTGAAGTACGGCGTGTTTGGGACCGCGGGCTTGCGCGAAAGCGGCGTGCTGGCGGCACCCGCCCACCTATCCGAGTTGTGGCAGCGCACGCAGCCCGTGCACGCCATCCTAGCGTCGGTGGCCAATGAGGCGGGCACGCAACCCTGGCTGGCCGCCCTGGCGGCAACTGACGGCTTGCGCCGGATTCTGCCGTTTCGGCCCGGTTTCACGCCCGTGCCGGTGCGCAATGCCTACACCACGCCCCACACCCTGGGCGCCGACCGCCTGGCCGCCGTGGTGGGCGCCGCCAGCCTGCGCCCTGCACAGCACACCCTGGTAATCGACGCTGGCACCGCCTTGAAGCTGGACTTGGTAACGGCCGATGGCACCTACCACGGCGGCAGCATTGCGCCGGGGCTGCGCATGCGCTTGCAGGCGCTGCACACGTTTACGGGCCGGCTGCCGTTGCTGGAGCTGCCGGCCGTGGGCGAGGCGGTGCAACTAATCGGCGACTCCACGGCCTCTTGCCTGCTGAGTGGGGTGCTGCGCGGCACGGCCGCCGAGGTGCGCGGGCTGGTGGCTGAGTATCAGCAACTGTACCCCGGCTTGGGGCTGCTGCTCACGGGCGGCGACGCGCCGTACCTGGCGGCAGCGCTAGGGCCGCTAGCCAGCCGTATCTTTGTGGTGCCAGAACTGGTGCTGCTTGGCCTGGATAAGATTTTACGCTATAATGTTGACAACTAAAAAACTATCCGGGGCCCTGCTGACGGCCGCTGCTACCTTGCTCGCCGGCTCGGCTCTGGGGCAGGGGCTGGGCAATTCACCCTACTCGCGCTACGGCCTGGGCGATACCAACGGCAACTACGGCGGCGTGCGCCAGCTGGGCATGGGCGGCACCGGCCTGGCCGCCCCTAACACGGGCAACGTCAACGAATTAAACCCGGCTTTGCTCGTGTACGCGCCCCGCACCACGTGGGAGGCGGCTTTCACGGCGCAGGCCAAAACCATTCGCAACACCACGGCTTCCAACCGCTCGGGCACCGGCACGCTGGGCTACCTGGCCCTGGCCGTGCCCCTGAACAAGCGCTGGGGCGCCGCCATTGGCCTGAAACCCTACAGCACCGTCGATTACCAGGCTTCCAACGTGGGTTCGGTCAATGGCGACCCCACGGGCATTGCGGCCCGGCGCTACCAGGGCACGGGCGGGCTGTCCGAAGCCTACCTGGCCACCGGCATTCACGTGCTGCGCGACCTCAACATCGGGGGCAGCGCCTCGTATTTGTTCGGCACCATCACGCAGAGCATCGGCACGGCCATCTACCCCTTTGGCACCTACGACCTCCAAACGCGCCTGCCGCTGACCACCAACCGCCAGCAGGTAGTAGATAATGAGCAGCTGCGCTACTCCGACTTCCTGTTTCGGGCCTCGGCGCACTACCGCCACCAGTTCAGCAAGGATTTCAACCTGAACCTGGCCGCCGTGCAAACCTTCGAGGGACGCCTCAAGGCCAACCGCCAGCGCACTACCGAGCAGCAGGATGCCAACGGCGCCGTAATTGCGGGCACCAGCACCGTGCAGCTCTCCGACGACAGCGGTACCATCACGGTGCCGGCCCAAACGCAGGTGGGCCTGAGCTTCGACAATGGCCGCAACTGGAGCTTCAGCGTCGATGGCGGCTACCAGCAGTGGTCGCAGTTCCGCACGTTCAGCATCGTGTCGGCAGAAGGCCTCAGCAACACCTGGCGCGTAGCCACCGGCGGCGAGTTTACGCCCGACCCCGGTTCGGTAGAGCACTACTTTGAGCGCGTAACCTACCGTGCGGGCCTCAGCGTGGCCCAGATGCCGTATGCACCGCTCGGCGGCCGCCTCTACGACCGCGCCGTGCACTGGGGCTTCGCATTTCCGCTGCCCACCGCCACGGCCCTCGAATCGACGGTTATCAGCCTGGCCTTCCTCTACGGGGTGCGCGGCAACACCGACTACCTCTACGGCAGCAGCGGCAGCAGCAACGTGCAGGAAAAATACGTGCGCGTGCAGGTGGGCGCCACCCTCAGCAACCGCTGGTTTATCAAGCGCCGCCTGCAGTAGCCATGCGCGGGCTTCAACACTGGCGGGGGGCTAGCCTCGCGGCGGGCGTGCTGCTGGCCGGGCTGGCCGCCGCCTGCCAACCTAAGCAGCAGGAGGCGCCCCGCGTGATTTACAACGGCCCGCTGATTGAAACCAACAACGTGGTAACGCTGCTCAGCGACTCGGCTAGGCTGCACATCCGCCTCACGGCCCCGCTTGAGCAGCGCTTCGAAAACAGCGATATCCTGTACCCGAAAGGCGTTACGGTCACGTTTTATGATAAGATGGGCAAGCTCATTATCAACACCCTGGTGGCCAGATGGGGCAAGTTCGACAGTGCCAAGCAGCTTTACATTATGCGCGGGGCGGTGAAGGTGGCCAACGTGCCGCAGCAGCAGACGCTCAATACGGAAGAGCTGTTTTACAACCGCAGCCAGCAAAAAATCTACACCGACAGCGCCATGTTTGTGCGCGTGCAAACGCCTACCGAAGTGCTCACCGGCTACGGCCTCACGGCCAACCAGGATTTCTCGCGCTACGGCATTCTGCGGCCCGAAGGCACCTTCAGCATCGACCAGGCCCAGACCCTGGGTAAGTAACTCCCGCTATGAAATTTGACAAGTCGTTGCTGCGCACTGTGCTCTTTTCGCTGGGCGTGGTGGCCTTCGTAATTGGGGTGTACCAGACCATTGTGGAGCAGAACCTGGGCCGCAATTACTGGATATTCATGATTTCGCTGGCCTGCTGGCTGCCCCTCAACTACTGGCGCCAGCAGGAGGCCCGCCGCGCCAAAGAAGCCGAGGTGGCCCAGCAGGTAGCCGCCCTCAACAAGCCGGCCAAGAAAAATAAGAAGCGCCGCTAGGCCCGGCCGGGCCGGTTTGGGCCTAGCCAAGAGGCCAGTGGCTTGAAAGTTCGGGCGATTCGTGGTTATTTTGCGCCTCTTTTGTGTGGATAGTTGATTGTTAATTGCTAGCCTTTGCAAAATCAACAACCAGTAGTCAACTATCAGCAATCAACTTTTGAATTAATGGCTTTAATTAACACGATTCGGGAAAAGTCGGGGGTGGCCGTGGGCGCCGTCGCCGTCGGGATGCTGCTCTTCATAGTGGGCGGCGACTTGGTAGGAGGGAAAAACCGCCTGTTTGGCCGCGATGGCAACGTGGTAGGTGAGGTCAACGGCCAGAAAATCGAGCTACCCGAGTTTAACGCTGCCCTGGAGCAGGCCAAGCAAAACTTTGCCAACCAGCAGGGCCGCCAGCCCGATGAGCAGGCCACCGGCTATCTGCGCGACCAGACCTGGAACCAGCTGCTGTACCGCCGCGCCTTCCAGCCCGAGCTGGATAAGCTGGGCCTGAGCGTGGGCGACGAGGAGGCCGTGGACATGGTACAGGGCGACAACCCCAACCCCGCCATCCGCCAGGCTTTCACCGACCCCAAGACGGGGCAGTTCGACCGGGCCCGCCTCATCGAGTACCTCAAAAACCTCGATAAGCTGCCGCCCGATGCCCAAGCGGCCTTCCGCAACTTCGAAACCAGCCTGCGCGACTTCGACCGGCCGGTGAACAAGTACAATGCCCTGCTCAAAAATTCGGTGTACGTGACCTCGGCCGAGGCCAAAGCCTTTGACCTGGCCCAGAACTCGAAGGTGAATTTCCGCTACCTGTTCGTGCCCTACACCAGCGTGTCGGACTCGGCCTTCAAGCCCACCGACGCGCAGCTGCAAGACTACCTCGACCGCCACAAGGCCCGCTACAAAGTAGAAGACGGCCGCAGCATCGAGTACATTGTGGTGCCCGAAACCGCCACCAAGGAAGACAGCGCCGCCCTGCGCCAAAGCGTGGCCGGGCTAGCCCAGCAATTCCGCACCGCGCCCAACGACTCGCTGTTTGTGCGCGCCAACTCCGACCAGCCCTACAACCACGCCTACCTCTCGCCGGCCGACCTGCCCGAGCAGCTCCGCAAGCAGCTGCCGCTAAAAGTAGGGGAGGTATACGGCCCTTATGTGGAAGGCAATACCCTGGCCATCTATAAGATAACGGGTGCCAAGGCCGGCACCAAGCCCGCCGCCCGGGCCAGCCACATCCTCATCAAGGCCGATGCCCAGATGACGCCGGAGGCCAAAGCCGCCGCCAAAAAGCAGGCCCAGGACATTCTAAACAAAATCAAGGCGGGGGCCGATTTCGCGGCGATGGCCCGGCAGTTTGGCACCGATGGTACCAAGGACCAGGGCGGCGACCTCGGCTGGTTTGAGGAGGGCCGCATGGTGCCGGCCTTCAGCAAGGCCGTGTTTGCAGCTACTAGCCCCGGCCTGCTGCCCAACCTCGTGGAAACCAACTTCGGCTACCACATTATTAAGGTAACGGCCCCCAAAACCAACCAGACTTACCAAGTAGCCGCCGTAGTGAAGGCCGTGCAGCCCAGCGACGCTACCCGCGAAGCTGCCTACACCCGCGCCGAGCAGCTGCAAGCTGATGCCGGCAGCCTCGAAGCGTTCCGCGCCCTGCCTACCAAAGACAAGACCCTGCAAAAGCAGGAAGCCAAATTTGTAGCCCGCGATGCGCAAACGGTGGGCAACCTGCCCGGCTCGCGCGAGATTGTGCGCTGGGCCTTCGGCAACAGCGCCGATGGCGGCGATACCAAAGTGGGCGATGTACGCAAGTTTGACATCGGCGATGTGCACGTGATTGCCGCCGTGACCGGCAGCCGCGACAAGGGCACCGCTACCATCGAGAGCATTCGCCCCGAGCTAACGGCCGCCGTGCGCAACGAATTGAAAGCCAAGCAAATTATGGCCAAGCTGGCCGGTAAAACCGGCTCGCTTGATGACCTGGCCAAGGCTGCCGGCAACGGCGCCGTGGTGCAAACCGCCGAGGGCGTGGCCCAGGCGCAGGGCACCATTCCGAACGTGGGCTTCGAGCCCGAGGCCGTGGGCCGCGCCTTTGCGCTGAAGCCGGGCCAGAAATCGGCTCCCATTCAGGGCGAGCAAGGCGTGCTGGTGGTAGAAGCCACCACGCTCTTCCCGGCCACGCCGAGCGACGTGAAAATGGTGCGCCAGCAGCTTACCCAGCAGCGCCAGCAGCGCCAGGATGGCCTCATCTACGAAGCCATCAAGGGCCAGGCCAAGGTGAAGGACAACCGCTCGAAGTTCTTCTAAGCCGCTAGCCGGTTAAAAGCCAAGGGGCTGTACCTTCGGGTGCAGCCCCTTTTTTGTGCGTAAGTTGGGCAAAGGCCCGGGCCGGGGCGTTGAACAAACCCGGCGCCCATCGGCGTTGCCAGGTTGTGAAATTGGTATCTCGTATGCGCTATTCGTTGTTGCTTTTACCCGCCAGCTGGCTAGCCCTGGCTGCCCCGCTGCACGCCCAGATTATGTCGGGCGGCCCGCCCCGGCCGGGCGCGTGGGCGCCCATCGATGCGCCTACGCTGGCCCGCGAATACGCCCGCCGGGGCGAGTATGAGAAAGCTGCCTTTCTTTTCGATAAACTAAAAAGTGACGAGCAGCTAGCCCCCACTGTGCTGCCCGACTACGTGACCACGCTGCAAGCCCTGAAGCGCTATAAAGACGCCGAAAAGCTGCTGAAAAAGGCCACCAAGCAGCACCCTGAAGAGGGCACCTACGGCGTGATGCTGGGCGCGCTTTACGCCACGGCCGGCGACCCAGCGGCGGCCGACAAGCAGTACCAGCGCGTACTCAGCCAGCTTACGCCGGCGCAGGTGGCCCCGGTGGCCGCCGAGTTTGGCCGGCGCGAGCAGCCGGCTTTGGTTGAGCGCACGTATTTGCGCGGCCGCGAGCTAGCCAGGAACAACACCGAGTACGCGCCGCAGCTCATTCAGCTCTACACCCAAAGCCAGGAGCAGGAAAAACTGCTGGCCGAAACGCTGCACCTCGTGGAGCGCGACGAGCAGCAGCTGCCCTTTGTGCGCAACATGCTCCAGAATGCGCTGCACGACGAAAAAGACTTCGACGCACTGGAGAAAATTCTCCTCACCAAAGTGCAGGCCCAGCCCGACCAAAACAGCTACAGCGAGCTGCTGCTGTGGCTGCAGGTGCAGCGCCACGATTTTGTGGGGGCACTGGTGCAGGCGCGGGCCATCGACCGGCGCACCAATGCCCAGGGTATGCGCGTGCTAATGCTGGCCGGCATTGCCCAGCGCAACCGCGACTACGCTACCGCCATTGCGGCCTGCGACTACGTGGTGCGCGAGTACCGCACCGGCCCCAACTACGGGCTAGCCCGCCAGCTTTTGCTGCAAGCGCGCGAGGCCCAGGTGCGCGATACCTATCCCGTAGACCCCGCCCAGGTGCAGGCCCTGGCCGCCGACTACGAGAAGCTCCTCACTGAGCTGGGCCGCACCCCCGACGCCGCCCCCGTGATGCGCCAGCTCGCCAACCTCTATGCCTTTCAGCTCGATAATAAGCCTAAGGCAATGGCGCTGCTGCAAGAGGTAGTGGCCATGCCCCGCGCCTCGGCTGAGGTAATAGACGAAGCCAAAACCACCCTCGGCGACTTATTTCTGTTGAAAGGTGAGCCTTGGGAAGCCACGCTGCTGTATTCGCAGGTTGAGAAGGCCCACCCCGAGGCGCCGCTGGGCTATGAGGCCAAGCTGCGCAACGCCCGCCTGAGCTACTTCGCCGGCGATTTTAAGCTGGCCCAGAGCCACCTCGATATTCTCAAGGAAGCCACCACCCGCGAAATTGCCAACGATGCCTTGCAGCTTTCGCTGCTCATCCAGGAGAGCACTGTGGAAGACACCCTGGGGCTAGCCCTCAAGGACTACGCCGCCGTGGAGCAGCTGGTATTTCAAAACAAGATTCCGCAGGCCGAGGCGGGCCTCGATGCGCTGCTGCGCAAGTACCCCGGCCACGCTTTGCAGGATGATGCCCTGTTTCTGAAAGCCAAGCTGCAGCGCCGCACCGGCGACTACGCCGCCGCCGTAGCCACCTTGGCCCAAATTACGGGTAATCCCAAATACGACGTGCTCAGCGACGACGCGCTGTTTCTGACGGCCGAGATTCAGGACGAAAACCTGAAGGATAAAGCCCAAGCCCAGGCGCTGTATCAGCAGGTGCTCACCAAATACCCCGGCAGCATCTACGTGGCCGAGGCCCGCAAGCGCTTCCGGCGGCTGCGCGGCGACGCCGTACAGTAGCCGGAAGCGCTTGCTTCGAGGTAGTCCTTTTCCCTAGGCGTAGTTACTTTCACGCATGCTTTCTACCCGTCTTATTGCCTGCCTGGTGGCTCTTGCCCAGGTGGTTGTGGCCAGTTCGGCCGCTTCTGGTTTTGTTGGCGCCCAGCGCCCGGCCCAGGGGCCGCCAGCGAATGCCCTCATCAAAATGGGCCGCTGCGACATGGAGGTGGTATATAACCTGCCCGCCCAGCGCTTCGATGAAACGGCTCGCGCCATTGCCCACGCCACGGGCTGCTACATCCGCTACACCGATAAAAAGCTGGTGAATGTGCCGGTGCAGCCGGTGCGCGGCCGGCTCACGCGGCGCCAGGCCCTGCGCGTGGCCCTGCGTGGCACTTCGCTCCGCATTGTGCGCGAAACCCCTAATCTGATGGAAGTGAAGCTCGCCTCAACCCATTAGGCTCTCCCTGCTGCGCCAACCCGCTTTGGGGCCTCACGCCGGCCGGCGAGCGGGCGGCTGCGCATAAGGCTGTGGTAGAATGCGGGTATTCAGTAACCGCCAGCGACGTAGGCTACCCAAAAAACACAAACATCAGGGCCAGGGCCAGAATGAACACCACGTACATCAGCCCATCGGACAAAATATACTGGCGGTAGCGCTGGTAAAACTCGCGGAGACGGCGCATGGCGGAGGGGAAGGAGGCCCGGCGAAGGTACGGCGGCTAATTTTTGTGTACTTTTGGGGCTATCCTTGTCTGAAATATTTATGGCTGTTATACCCCTAAAGCGCTGGAATATCGCGCCCGAACCGGACCCCGCCACGGTGGCCGGGCTAGGGCAGGCGCTGGGCATCAGCCCGGTGTTGGCCCGCCTGCTGGTGCAGCGTGGCATTACGACCGCCGCCGCCGCCCACGATTTTTTTGAGCCCGACCTGGCCAAGCTGGCCTCGCCCTGGCTGATGTGCGACATGGACCGTGCCGTAGCCCGCCTGCACCGCGCCCTCGAAGGCGGCGAAAAGATACTGGTGCTGGGTGACTATGATGTAGACGGTATCACGTCGGTAGCCTTGATAATCAGCTTTTTACGCCCGCTGGTTGAGAGCCTCGACACGCCCGAGGAGCAGAGCCGCTTTCAGCCCTACATCCCCGACCGGCACCGCGAGGGCTATGGCATCTCGATGCAGGCCGTGGACTACGCGCAGCAGCACGGCTTTAGCCTGATAGTGGCCCTCGACTGCGGCGTGAAAGCCGTGGAGCAGGTGTCGTATGCCAACACGCTAGGCCTCGATTTTATCATTTGTGACCACCACCTGCCCGGTGACGAGCTGCCGCCCGCCGTGGCCGTGCTCGACCCCAAGCGACTCGATTGCAGCTACCCGTATCCTGAGCTATCGGGCTGTGGGGTAGGCTTTAAGCTATTGCAAGCCTACACGGAAAAATACAACCTGCCGCTAGCCCCGCTCTATGCGCAGCTCGACCTCGTGACGGTGAGCATCGCGGCCGATGTAGTACCCATTACGGGCGAAAACCGCGTGCTGGCCGCCCACGGCCTGCGCCGCTTCAACGTGACGCAGGCGGCGGCTTTTGCCGCGCCCCAGCCCTCGGCTCTGGCCTCGGCCGATACCCTGGATGGCCCCGCCCCGCTAGCCCCGGCGCCGGCCGACACGGCCGGTGAGGGCCTGCGCCCCGGCCTGGCCGCGCTGCACGAGCTGGCCACCCCGCGCCAGGGGCCGCTGAGCCTCAGCTCGTTGGTGTTTGGCTTTGCGCCGCGCATCAACGCGGCCGGCCGCATGGGCGATGCCCACCGCGCCGTGAACATGCTGCTGGCCTCGACCCAGCAGGAGGCCCGCTACACCGCCGAGGTGGTCGACCACATGAACCAGGAGCGCCGCCTCTCCGACGCGCGCACCACCCAGGAGGCGCTGGCCCTCATTGCCGAAGACCCCGACGGTGCCACGGCGCCCGCCACGGTGCTCTACCAGCCGCACTGGCCGCAGGGCGTGTTGGGCATTGTAGCCTCGCGCTGCCTCGACCAGTACTACCGGCCCACCGTCATCCTCACCGAGCGCGATGGGCTGGCCACGGGCTCGGCTCGCTCGGTGGCGGGTTTCGACGTGCACGAGGTGCTGGAGGCCTGCGCGCCGCTGCTGCGGCAGTTTGGCGGCCACAAGGCGGCGGCCGGGCTAGCCCTGCCCATCGAGAATGTGCCGGCTTTCAAGGAGCAGTTTATGCGCGAAGTGGCGGCCCGCCTGCCCGTGGGCCAGCTGCCGGTGCGCCCGGTCGAGATTGATGCCGAGCTGGATTTTACGCAGCTTACCGAAGAATTTTTGCTGCAGCTCAACCGCCTGGAGCCGTTTGGGCCGGGCAACCCGGCGCCCATTTTTGCTACCCACCGGGTGCGGGCGGTGCCGGGCTCGGTGCGGCCGGTGGGCCATGCGGGCCACCTCAAAATCAGGCTCATGCAGCCCGGCCAGTCGCCGGGTTTGGTACTTGAGGGCATTGGCTTTGGGCTAGGGCATTATTTACCGCGCCTGCTGGAGATGCCCGATGCCGAATTTAGCGTGTGCTATACGCTGGAAATGAACGAGTTTCGGGGACAGCGCAGCTTGCAGCTGCGCCTGCTCGACCTGCGCTGGGAATAACGAGTAAGGGCCAATAAGAGTAAGGGGAGTGCCGCCGGGCTATCAGCCCGGCGGCACTCCCCTTACTCTTACTACGCATCCCGTGCGCTACGTCTCGCTAGACCTTGAAATGAGCGGCTCCGACCCGCTGCGCCACCAGATACTGGAGCTGGCGGCTGTGGTCGAAGATACCCGCCGCACCGCCACCACGCCGCTGGCCGAGCTGCCGGCCTTCCGCCGTGCCCTGCGCTACCGCGAACTGACGGGCACGCCCGGTGCGCTGGCCCTCAATGCCCGCCTGCTAGTGGAATTGGCCGATAAAAGCAAGGCCAACGCGCCCGACATCTGCCGGCCCGAGGAAGTGCTGGCCCAGCTGCGCGAATTCTTGCTCGCCAACGGCTTCAAACCCGATAAGAAAGACTGCGTGTCCATCACGCTGGCCGGCAAAAACGTGGGTACCTTCGACCTGCTTTTTTTGCGCCAGCTGCCCGGCTGGGGCACCCTGGTGCGGGCCGAGCCCGCCGTGCTCGACCCGGCCGCCTTCTACCTCAACTGGCACAAAGACTCGCGGCTGCCGTCCATGCTCATCTGCCAGGCCCGCGCCGGCGATGCCGAGCCCCACGTAGCCCACGAGGCCCTGGCCGATGCGCTGGAGGTAGTGCGGTTGCTGCGGCCCTTTTACGAGCGGCCATTTTATAAAGAGGTTCTTAGTAAGGAGGAGTAGCAGGCACGTAAAACAAACGTTATCTTAGTGACTACTACGCAGCCCATTAAAAACTTGACCAACCAGCCCGAACGCTCTTATCCGCCAGGTTATAGCCGGCCGTTGTGGTTAAATGGAGGGGT
Organism: Hymenobacter cheonanensis; assembly: GCF_030581075.1. Lineage (GTDB taxonomy): Bacteria > Bacteroidota > Bacteroidia > Cytophagales > Hymenobacteraceae > Hymenobacter. Next base: position 489,427 of record NZ_JAUQSW010000002.1, on the reverse strand, counting down.
ATGGTTAATAATTATAGGATTAGTAGTGCTTGCCGCTCAAAAAAACGAGCGAGAGGGAGCAAGGTACATTATGGCAGCCATTGTTTTGCTAGGGGTCGGCGCGTTGCTGAACTTACTACTGGCCAGTACCGCTAAGCATGGACGGGGTATTTATTTAGTTGCTGCCATACTGTTTGGATTACTACTTATTTCGATTCTTATCAATTGATGAGGCGTAGTCAAATTTTAGCGAGTGGGTTATAGTCGAAGGGCTATTACTCTACTGCTACCAGCTGCCGCTGGCCCCGCCGCCGCCGCTGCTGCCGCCGCCGAAGCCCCCAAAGCCTCCGCCTCCGCCACCGCCGAAGCCCCCGCCTCCGCCGCCAAACACGCCGCGGCCACCCGAAAAGTCGCCGAAGATGATAGGCGGCACGAAGCCGCCGCCGCGCCCGCCCCGGCCGCCGCCCCCGCGCGAGCGCAGGATGAAAATCAGCACCAGCGCGGCAATAATTATCCAGAAGCCCGGCCCCGAGCCCGAGCGGTCGCGGCTGCCCTGGCGGCGCTGTGCGTCGGCGGGGTCAGCCTTGTATTCGCCCTTGGCTAGGGCAATGAGTTGGTCGGTGCCCCGGTCGAGGCCCGCATAATAGTTGTTCTCCTTGAAAGCGGGCACCAGCGTGTTGCTGATGATGCGCTTGGCCAAGGCGTCGGGCACGGCGCCTTCGAGGCCGTAGCCGGTCTGGATGCGCGCCAGGTGCTCCTGCTTGGCCACTAGTACCAGAATGCCGTTGTCCTTGCCCTTGCGGCCAATTCCCCAGGCTTCATACAGCTTCTGGGCATAGTCGGCAATGTCGTTACCATCGAGCGAGGGCACGGTAACCACCGCAATCTGCGACGACGTGCTGTCGTCGTAGGCCACCAGCTTTTGCTCAAGCGCGGCCGTTTCCTGGGGCTGCATCAGCCCGGCCAGGTCGTTGACGAGGCGCGGCGGGTCGGGGCGCGGGGGCACGTTCTGGGCCCGGGCGGCCAGGGCCAGGCCTAGCCACAAGGCCAGCAACCAAGCCCAGCCGGCGGGGCTGCGCAGCCGAAAAGTAAGGGCGTTTTTCATCGGCCAGGGGTAGGGGAGGGGGCGTCGTCGCCGTAAGAAATATCGTCGTCCAGCTCGTTTACATCGGTAGCCGCATTGTAGGGAAAAAGCTGCCGCAGCTGCTCGCCCACCAGCCGGATGCCGCGCTCCAGGCCGGTCACGTACTGCTCCTGCCGAAAGTGATTGACCACGGTTTCCTTCACATCTTCCCAAAAATCGTCGGGCACCGAGGCGTTGATGCCCGCATCGCCCACCACGGCAAACTGCCGCGTTTGCCAGGCCAGGTAAAACAGCACCCCGTTGCGCAGCTTGGTGTGGTGCATTTTAAGCTCGGCAAACACCTGGGCGGCGCGGTCGAGCGGCTCGGGCGTGGGGCATTTTTCTTCGAGGTGCAGCCGGATTTCGCCCGACGTGCGCAGCTCGGCCGCCTTAATGGCGGCCACCAGCGTCTCTTCCTGGGCAGGGGTGAGGGGGTGGGTCATGGGGAAAGGAGGGGGAACAAAACGTCTGTCATTGCGAGGAGGAACGATGAAGCAATCTTTCCTTCCGTTGGTGAACGAATCAGGAAGGGTTGCTTCGTCGTTCCTCCTCGCAATGACAGACGAATTAAGTAATCGGCAGCTAAACGGCTACTTGCTGCCCGCCGGCGTGTTGCCACCCGATGCCGGGGCGCCGCCCATGTCGCCAAAGTCCACCTTCGGCGCCTCCTTGGCCGAGGCGTCGGCTTCAAAGTACCCTTTGGGCGGGAAGCCGAACATGCCGGCAAATAGGTTGTTCGGGAACGAGCGGGTGAAGGTATTGTAGTCGTTCACGGTGCTGTTGAACTTGTTGCGCTCCACGTTGATGCGGTTTTCGGTGCCCTCAATCTGGGCTTGCAGCTCTTGGAAATTGGCGTTGGCTTTCAATTCGGGGTAGTTCTCGCTCACGGCCAGCAGGCGGCCTAGCCCGGAAGAAAGCTGGCTTTGCGCGGCCTGAAATTTCTGAATGTTTTCGGGCGTCAGCTGGTCGGCCGAGAGCTGCACGCTGGTGGCTTTGGCGCGCGCTTCGATAACGCCTTCGAGAGTTGACTTTTCGAAATTAGCCGCACCCTTTACCGTGTTCACAAGATTAGGAATGAGGTCGGAGCGGCGCTGGTAGGCGCTTTGTACGTTGGCCCACTGACCTTTAACGGCCTGGTCGCGCTGCACCATGCCGTTGTAGCCGCACGACGATTGCGAGAGCAGCGTCACCATCGCGGCGAAGTAGAGAAGAAGGCGTTTCATAGGGTGAATGGTTTCTAAGTGCTGGTTTCTAGCTTTGAGGCCCAGCGGTGAGAAAGAAATAATCGAACGGCCGTAACTAGCGCCTAGCGGCGGCGGTTATGGAGCCCGACCGGCGCAAAGTACGCAGTCGCCCCGCAACGGTTGTACGGTTCTGTTTTTCCTGCCTTTGCCCCCTAGTCCATGAAAGCTGTTATTCCCGTTGCCGGCATCGGCTCGCGCCTGCGGCCGCACACCCACACCCAGCCCAAAAGCCTGGTGCCGGTGGCCGGCAATACCATCCTGGGCCACATCGTGGACCGCCTGCGCGGGGCCGGCTTCACCGAGTTTGTGTTCATCATCGGCTACCTCGGCGATAAGATTGAGGAGTACGTGCGCCGCCACTACCCCGAGCTGCAGGTCACGTTCGTGGTGCAGGAGCCGCGCGAGGGCCTGGGCCACGCCCTGTGGCTAGCCCGCGAAACCTTCCGCCACGACCCCGACGGCGTGCTCATCCTGCTCGGCGACACCATCGTGGATGTCGACCTGCCCGCCCTGCTGGCCCAGCCCGGCACGGTGCTCGCCATCAAGGAAGTAAAAACGCCGAGCCTCTTTGGCCTGGTCGAAACCAACGCCGCCGGCGAAGTAAGCCGCGTGGTCGAGAAGCCGCGCATCCCGAAATCGAACTACGCCCTGGTGGGCCTCTACAAAATCGCCAATGCCGAGAAGCTGGCCGAGGCCCTGGAGTGGCTCATCAGCACCGGCCGCCGCACCCACGAGGAGTATCAGCTCACCGATGCCCTCATGCACCTCATCGAGGAAGGCGAGCCCATGCGCACTGCCGCCGTCGATAACTGGTTTGACTGTGGCCGCAAGGAAACGCTGCTCGAAGCCAACGCCCGCCTGCTCGACCAGCCCGAGTTTCGGCAGGTGCGCGCCTACCCCGAGTTTCCGGATACGGTCATCATTCCGCCCGTCAGCATCGGGCAGGGCTGCCGCATCGAGCACGCCATCATCGGGCCCAACGTGGCCATCGGCGACCGTACCATTATCCGCCACACCATCGTCAGCGACAGCATTATCGGCTCGTACTCCGAGCTTAGCTCGGCCGTAATGAGCGACTGCATCGTAGGCTCCGACGCTTCCTTCAAAGGCTTAAATCACAGCCTTAACCTTGGCGATAATACCGAAATCGACTACGGCCAGGCGCGGGGCTAGCCACCTGTCGTTGCGCTCGCAATGACAAACGTAGTGGAGAGGCTATTGCGTCAGTTATTCCACCACCACATTGTCAATCAGCCGCACGCCGCCCAGGTGGGCAGCCACGCACAGCACCACGGCCCGGCCGGCTTCGTAACGGGCTAGCGGCTGCAAAGTCTGCGCATCGGCTACTTCAAAATATTCAGGGGTGAACTGCGGCTCCTGGGCTAGTGTGGCCAGGGCTTGGGCCTGCACTTCGGTGGGCGCCACACCCTGCCGCACCTGGCCGGCCGCCTGGGTCAGCACTTGGTGCAGGAGGGGCGCCGCGGCCCGCGCCTCGGGGCTCAGGCGGCGGTTGCGCGACGACATGGCTAGCCCATCGGCCTCGCGCACCGTGGGCGCCACCACCAGCTCCAGGTCAAATGAAAGGTCGGCAATAAGCTGGCGCACAATGGCTACCTGCTGAAAATCCTTCTGCCCGAAATATGCCCGGTGCGGCCGGGCCATATGAAAGAGCTTGCTCACCACCGTAGCCACGCCGTTGAAGTGGCCGGGCCGGTGGGCGCCTTCCATCACGCGCTCCAGCGGCCCAAAGTCGAAGCGCAGCACGGTGGGCTGCGGGTAAATTTCGGCCACATCGGGCATGAATAGCGTCGTGCAGCCCGCACCGGCCAGCAGGGCCGTATCCTGCTCGGGCAGACGTGGGTAGAGACGTAAATCGTCGGGGTTATTGAACTGGGTGGGGTTGACGAAGATGCTGGCCACCACATCGTCGCAGTCGGCGGCAGCGGCCTGCACCAGGTGCAGGTGGCCGTCGTGCAGGGCGCCCATGGTAGGCACCAGGCCCAGGCGCCGGCCGGCGCGCCGGCTAGCCTCCACAAAGGATTGCAGGTCGGCGGCGGTAGTAAAAACGTGCATTAAGCTAGACAATAAAGCGATAAGGCCAGGTAAATTTTATTGAAAATTCGCGAAAAAATGCGTAATTTTGTGGAGGCAATCTATGCCTCGTTCTCAAATCCTTTAGTTCACTAGCTATGTCGAAGTTGCGCATCCTGTACGCGGCCACCGAAATTGACCCCTTCCTCCAGACTACGAAGGTAGCGGAGCTGCTGCGCCGCCTGCCGGCGGGTATGCAGGAGGCGGGCGCCGAAATCCGGATTTTTGTGCCTCGCTTCGGCATCATCAATGAGCGTAAGAACCGCCTGCACGAAGTGGTGCGCCTCTCGGGCATCAACATTGCGGTGGGCGACGACGAGAAGCCGCTGGTGATTAAGGTGGCTTCCATTCCGACCGCGAAGCTACAGGTTTATTTTATCGACAACGAGGATTACTTCCACCGCAAGTCGGCCCTGGTCGACAAAAACGACAAGTTTTACCTCGACAACGACGAGCGCGCCATCTTCTTCTGCAAGGGCGTGCTCGAAACGGTGAAGAAGCTCGGCTGGTCGCCCGATATCGTGCATTGCAACGACTGGATGACTTCGCTCATCCCGCTGTACCTGAAAACGACCTACAAGAAAGACCCGGTGTTCAAGGATGCCAAGTCGGTATTTACGGTCTACAACAACGAGTTTCTAGACAAATTTGAGGGCAACCTGGTTGATAAGGCCAAGATGCTCGACATCGACGACCAGATGCTGACTTCGCTCAAGTCGGCCGATTTCTCGGGCTTCGTGAAGCTGGGCATGGAGTACGCCGACACGGTGGTGCGCTCGGACGAAGATTTTTCGGACAACCTGAACGGTCTGTTCAAGGAGTACGCCGCCCACAGCCGCCTCAGCCAGGTGGCCGCCGACGAAAATCTGCTCTCCTCGTACCAGGCCCTCTACAACGAGCTGGCTGCCAACTAAGCTCCCGGCCCGCGCCTAGTTGGGAGCTACTTCTTAACTTTGCATTATCCCGTACCGGCCGCTGGCCTCGCTTTGGGCGGAGCCGGCGGCCGGTACTGTTTTAGCTAAGCTCGACAGCTAACGGTTGTTTGGCTAAAAAATTGCTTGTGCCCGGCACCCTGCCCCTAGCTAGGCAGCGGGCTATTATTTAGTTCATCTACTTTTACTCTCCCTGCACATGTGCGGTATCGTTGCTTATCTGGGCCATCGTGAGGCCTGCCCTATCATTCTTAAAGGATTGCACCGCCTCGAATACCGGGGCTACGACTCGGCCGGCGTGGCCCTGCTCAACGGCAGCCTGAGTGTATACAAGAAGAAGGGCAAGGTTGCGGAGCTGGAAAATTTCCTGGCCGATAAGGACACGCACGCTACCATTGGCATGGGCCACACCCGCTGGGCCACCCACGGCGAGCCCAACGACGTGAACGCGCACCCGCACTATTCCACTTCGGAGCGGATTGCCATCATTCACAACGGCATTATCGAGAACTACGCGGCGCTGAAAACGCACTTGCAGAAGCAGGGCCACGTGTTCCACTCCGATACCGACACGGAAGTATTCGTCAACCTCATCGAGGACATTCAAACCAACAACCACTGCACCCTGGAAGAGGCGGTGCGCCTGGCCCTGCACGAAGTAATTGGTGCTTACGCCATTGTGGTGCTGAGCAAGGATGCCCCCAACCAACTCATTGCCGCCCGCAAGGGCTCGCCGCTGGTTATCGGCATCGGCGAAGGCGAGTTTTTTGTAGCTTCCGATGCCACGCCCATTATCGAGTACACCAACGAGGTAGTGTATGTAAACGACTATGAGCTGGCTGTTATCAAGGATGGCCAGCTAGCCATCCGCTCGCGCGAAGACGTGGTGCAGACGCCCTACATCCAGCGCCTGGAGCTGGAGCTTGACAGCATCGAAAAAGGTGGCTACGAGCACTTTATGCTCAAAGAGATTTTCGAGCAGCCGCGTTCCATCCTCGATTCGATGCGCGGCCGCCTCGAGCTAGGGGGCAGCCACCTCAACATGGCCGGCTTCCGGGCCTACGAGCAGAAGTTTGTGAATGCCCAGCGCATTATCATCGTGGCCTGCGGTACCTCGTGGCACGCCGGCCTGGTGGCCGAGTACCTCATCGAGGACCTGGCGCGCATTCCGGTTGAGGTAGAGTACGCTTCGGAGTTCCGCTACCGCAACCCGGTTATTTCGGAGCGCGACATCGTGATTGCCATCTCGCAGAGCGGCGAAACGGCCGATACCCTAGCCGCCCTGGAGCTGGCCAAGAGCAAGGGTGCTACCATTTTCGGCATCTGCAACGTGGTGGGCAGCAGCATTGCCCGCGCCACCGACGCCGGTGCCTACACCCACGCCGGCCCCGAAATCGGCGTAGCCTCGACCAAAGCCTTCACGGCCCAGGTAACGGTGCTGACCTTGCTGGCCATGTGCATGGGCCAGCGCCGCGGCACGCTATCCGATACCAAGCTGCGCGAGCTGACCACCGAGCTGCACAACATTCCGAGCAAGGTGGAGAAGGCTCTGAAGCTCGACGCTGAGATTCAGGTAATTGCCGAGACGTTTAAGGACGTGCCCAACTTCCTGTACCTGGGCCGCGGCTACAACTTCCCGGTGGCCCTGGAAGGAGCGCTCAAGCTCAAGGAAATCAGCTACATCCACGCCGAGGGCTACCCGGCCGCCGAGATGAAGCACGGCCCCATCGCCCTCATCGACGAGAGCATGCCGGTAGTGGTTATTGCCACCAAAGACAGCTCGTATGAGAAGGTGGTAAGCAACATTCAGGAGGTGAAAGCCCGCAAGGGCCGCATTATCGCGGTAGTAACGGAGGGCGACACGACCATCCCGGCTATGGCCGAGTTTGTGATTGAAGTGCCCGCTACCTCGGAGGTGCTGATGCCGCTCGTGTCGGTGATTCCGCTGCAGCTGCTGAGCTACCACATTGCGGTGCTGCGCGGCTGCAACGTGGACCAGCCCCGCAACCTCGCCAAGTCGGTAACGGTGGAGTAAGGCGGACCTTACTAGCCTGAAAACGCGGAAGCCGCCCCTAGCCGGGGCGGCTTCTTTCGTTACTTTGGAGCCTGAAACAACTTCTTTTTCCTTCCTCATGCCCCACCAGATTATCCTGACCGACCAGGCGCCCGCGCCGATTGGGCCTTACAGCCAAGCCATTAAGGCCGGCAACACCGTGTACGTTTCGGGCCAGATACCGCTGAGCGCGGCCGGCCAGCTCGTGGGCGAAGGCGACGTGAGCGCCCAAACCCACCAGGTACTCAAAAACCTGACGGCCGTGCTGGCCGCCGCCGGGCTAGCCCTCACCGACGTGGTGAAGTGCTCCATTTTCGTGAAAGACCTGGGCAACTTCGCCACAATTAACCAGATATACGGCACGTACTTCGACGAAGCCACTGCCCCAGCCCGCGAAACGGTGGAGGTAGCCCGCCTGCCGCGCGACGTGGAAGTGGAGATTTCCTGCATTGCCGTGGGTGCCTAGGCTGCGCGTGTGCAAAAGACCCGCTAGCGGCATCGCAAAGGGGAGGCGCCAACGGGCGTTTCCCCTTTTCTTATGAGAGAGCTTGGACTTGCTATGCTGCTCGTGGGGTTGGTGTCATTGGCCCTGCCGTTCATCAACCCGAACGTTCACTACATTTTTCTGACCTGGATTGATACCTGGGGGCCTGGTGTGGCCTGGGGCATCCGGGGCGGCATTACGCTGGTGGGCTTGTTTTTGTGGCTGCGCTACCGGGGACGCGATTGAGTAGTGCCGTACCTTTGCGGCATTATGAGTAACCGACCTGTCCGGGTGCGTTTTGCACCTTCGCCCACTGGGCCGCTGCACATTGGCGGCGTGCGCACGGCGCTATACAACTACCTGCTGGCCCGCAAACTGGGCGGCACCATGATACTGCGCATCGAGGATACCGACCAGAATCGGTTTGTGCCCGGCGCCGAAGACTACATCCGCGAGAGCCTCGAATGGGTAGGCATTGAGCTGGATGAGAGCCCCTGGAAGGGCGGCCCGCACGCGCCCTACCGCCAGAGCGAGCGCAAGCCCATGTACCGCGAGTATGCCGACCAGCTCATCCGCGATGGCTACGCCTACTACGCCTTCGACACGCCCGAGGAACTTGACGCCATGCGCGAGCGCCTGCAAGCCGCCAAGGTGCCCAATCCGCAGTACAACAGCATTACGCGCGCCCAGATGCGCAACTCGCTCACCCTGCCCGAGGATGAGGTGAAGCAGCTGCTCGACAGCGGTGCGCCCTACGTTATCCGCCTCAAGGTGCCGCGCAAGGAGGAGGTGCGCTTCCAGGACATGATTCGGGGCTGGGTGGTGGTGCATTCGAGCGCCATCGACGACAAGGTGCTGATGAAGTCGGACGGCATGCCGACCTACCACCTCGCCAACATTGTGGACGACCATTTGATGGACATCTCGCACGTTATCCGGGGTGAGGAGTGGCTGCCCTCGGCGCCGCTGCACGTGCTACTCTATCGCTACCTGGGCTGGGAGAAGACCATGCCGCAGTTTGCCCACCTGCCCTTGCTGCTCAAGCCCGATGGCACCGGCAAGCTCAGCAAGCGCGACGGCGACCGCCTGGGCTTCCCGGTATTTGCCCTGGAGTGGCACGGCACCGACGCCGAAACCGGCGAGCCGACCGTGAGCCGTGGCTACCGCGAGGAAGGCTACCTGCCCGAGGCGCTGGTTAATTTCCTGGCCTTTTTGGGCTGGAACCCCGGCACGGCGCAGGAGATTTTCTCGATGCAGGAGCTGATTGAGGCTTTCTCGATTGAGCGCGTGAGCAAGTCGCCCGCCAAGTTCGACCAGAACAAGGTGAAGTGGTTCAACGAGCACTACCTGCGCGCCAAATCGGATGCCGGGCTGGCGCCCTACCTGCTAGGGGCCCTGGCCGAGCACGGCCTGGCCTGCGACCAGGCCAAGGCCGAGCAGATTGTGGCCGTGATGAAGGAGCGCGTGAGCTTCCCGCAGGATTTCTGGCAGGAAGCCCGGTACTTCTTCGAAGCCCCCACTAGCTACGACGAGCAGGTGGTAGCCAAGAAATGGAACCCGCAGGTGAGCGCGGCCCTGGCCGCCTACGCCGACGCCCTGCCCGATAATTCGGAGCCTAGCGCCAACGCGGAGGTGCTGAAAGCGCTCTTTACCCAGACGGTAGAGGCCCAAGGCATGAAGCCCGGCCAGGTATTGCAAGCCCTGCGCGTGGCCGCGACGGGCGCCGCCGCCGGCCCCGACCTGTTTGAAACCCTGGCCATCCTGGGCACGGGCGAGGTAGCCCGGCGCCTGCGCACGGCGGTGGAGCGCTTGGGCTAGCCCTCGCACGCCTAAAAAAGGGCCCCGACCAACCAAGGTCGGGGCCCTTTTTTAGGCCTGGTGCAGTACCGATACTGCCGGTTTTGGAAGTGCTGCGCAACCTGCCCGGCTTTTGGGCGAAGGCTTCGCCAGCCATAAAAAAGCCCCGCCAGTTCTGGCGGGGCTTTTTTTATGGCTGCTGGTAGCCAGCAGCTATTAGTTGCGCAGCAGCGGCAAGGCCTGCCGCACGCCAGCACCTTGCACTAGCACCAGGTAGGCACCCTGGGGCAGGCCGCTCAGGTCGAGGGGCGAGGCCTGGGCACCCACCTGCTGGGCGCGCAGCACGCGGCCCGTGAGGTCGAGCACCTGCACCGAGTAGGTGCCCTGGGCCAGGCCGCTCAGGTCGAGCACAATCTGGCCCTGGCTGGGGTTGGGGTAGAGGCTGGCGGCGGCTTTGGCCGTGGCAAACTGCACGGCGCGCACCGGGCTGTAGGAGGCCGTGCCATCCAAGTCTACCTGCTTCAGGCGGTAGTAAACCGTGGTAGAAGCCAGGCGGCCGGCATTGCTGTCGGTGAACGTGTAGGTGGTGTTTGTTACGCTGTTGCCCTGGCCCCGCACGGTGCCCACGGCCACGAAGCCGCTGCCCGTGAGCGAGCGCTCTATCGTGAAGTGGTCGTTGTTGTGCTCCGAAGCAGTGCTCCACGTCAGCAGGGCATCCTGGCGCACAGCCAGCGCCTCAAAGCGGCTCAGCTCAACCGGCAGGGGGTTCACAATGGTTACGTCTTCCAGCGTGCTGGTAGTCGTGGCATAGTTGCTACCTGGCGCGGTGCCCCCACCGCTTGCAAAGCTGCCGCTAGGGGTAACAGTGCTATTGGCCGCAGTGCGGGTCGGGTCGGTGAATGTTACGTCGCCGCTAGCCTGGTAAACAGTACCGTTTACGGCAGCTTTCGCAATAGTGGCGCGGTAGGAAATTTTAAGCGTAGAGCCGGCCGGGATGGTAATACCGCTGAAGACAGGCGCATTAGTGCCCGCCCCGGCCAGTGTGTAGGCCGAAGCTGCCAACGTAGTCGTGGTGCCATCGGCCGCAGTCAGGCTTACCGTAACCGGCGACGAGCTATCCAGGGTAAAGAGCGGGTCCATCGTCAGCGTGGTGCTGGTATTGGGCGCCGTGCCGCCGGTGTTGGAAATAATAGCCGTGTAAGAAGCCGGGTTGGGCGCGCTGGCCGACGAAGACCGGGTGACGTTAGGCGTAGACGTAGTCAGCTCCACGGCCAGCGTTGGGATGCACGAGCCAGCGCCACCAATGGTGTTAGTAGCCGTTGCCGACGTGCTTAAGTTAGCGGTATTCGTGGCCGAAGTTATAGCCGTGCCGGCAGCTGCGCTGTAAGATTGCGTGCCACCGCCGTTTGACAAATAAGTTACCCCGGCAGCGCCAGCTGCTACGGAAACAGTTTGCGGAGCCACGTTGGCATAAACTACGCCGCCGCTGCCGCCGCCACCCGGGCCATAAGGGCTTCTGTTGTTGCCGGTATTGACGGTGCCGCCACTGCCACCAATTGCGTTGGTGGTTATACCGGCGAGGCTGTTATTGCCGGTAGCAGAGGTAGCCATCACTAAGATAGTGCCCCCTGCCCCGCCGCCGCCGCCGCCCTGGGCAAGTGCCCCGCCAGCAGCGGGCGCAGCTCCACCACTAGCCTGGATTGTTGCTGTGCCCGTTACAGAGCCGGTGCGGAAAATGACGATGCCGCCCCCAATGCCGCCGCTGCTCAGGTAAGCTGTTGCCGCCCCGTTATCAGTCGAGCCGGCGCCGCCGCCGCCGCCCATTATGAGGGTAGAAGCCGAGCCCGTGGTAAAGCCCCGCCCCCCTATACCGAAGCTAGTGCCCGCATTAGCCGAGCCAAAGCCATTGCCGCCCCGGCCACCGGCCACCAGGTTGGCGCCGCCGCCGCCGCCGCTGTTGCCCGCATTGGTTAGGGGAGTGAAATCCTGTGCGCCACCACCAGCATTAGCCGGCGCCCCCCGGTTGTTGTCGCCGGTGGGGTAGCCCGTACCCGTGGTCTTTATCGTGGTAGTGCCGTCGTAGAAGTTTACGGGGGTGCCGGCGATGCCTTCGCCTTTCGACCCGTGGGCCGTTACGCTGGTAGGAGTGGCGTAAAGTGTTTGGTCGTTGATAGTATTACCGCCATAGCTTACGCCACCGCCGCCGGCAAAGCCTTTGGCCGTCATGCTCAGGCCCGCGGTGCCCGAAAATGTGGTGGAGCCGGCAACATCCAGGGCCAGCACGCCCCCTACTTTCGTTTGGCTATTCCAGGCCGTGCCCGTTAAGATGCCGTTGATAGTGAGTGAAGAATACTGAGGAACACGGATAACCTGGAAATTTTGATTGGTGCCGGTGCTGTACGTATTGGTCAGCGCTCTGTTCAGGGTAATAGAGGTAATAGGCGAACCGCTCACGCTGGCTACCACTGCGTACTCATACTGCCCCGCGGTGCTGCTGCTGGCGCTAACGGCTCCGTAAGTGCTGCTGCTCGCGCCGTTATCAATAGTTGCGCCCTGCATCTGCATCACCAGCACCAAGTCGCCGGCTGCTACCGGAGTGGTGCCTACTATCGTGCTCACGCCTATTACCGAAACAGTAGTATTCGCCGCGGTGGTTACAGCAGATACGGAAGTGCCGGAATAGTAGGTGTTAGGCCCGGCAGTGGTTAAGGAGCCAACCCCGTCTTTGCCCGGAGTGGCGCATACCGCCGCCACGGTTACGGGGCCTACCACAACGGTGGTAAGGGAGGCCGTATTATTGGTGATTACCGGGTCGGGCACTGCGAAATTGGTGCCGTAGGTGTAGCCCGCGGTAGTTGCAATACTCGTGGTGCCGGAGCTTGGTACCGCAAACGAGATAGTGTTGCTGACAGCCGCCCCCGACGTAAGCGTCGTCTGGCTGAACGTCACCAGGCCCGACGTTGTATTGTACGTATAGTTGGCCGAAGCCGGGATGGTCAGGTTGGCGGGCAGCTGCAAGGTGGGGCTGATGTTGGTCGCCTGCTCAACCCCAATGTTGGTTGTCGAAACGGTGTAGGTTACCGTCGCGCCGGGGCTAGCCGAAGCCGGGCCGCTCACGCTGGTGGCTACATCGGCCCCGGTTACCCGAATGGTGATGTTGGCCGGGTTCGAGGTCTGCCCCAGAATGTCGTTAACCGTGTAAGGAATAGGCGTTACGAGGCCGGCATAGCCAGTAACGGGCGTAAACGTCACCACGCCTTGCGAGTTAACCGTGAAGGTGCCTTGGTTGGCCACCGTGTAGCTAGACTGGATACCGGGGGTACTAGGGTCCAGGTCTACGGTTGCGGGGTTGATAGTGGCCCCAATGCCCTTATCATTGCTCAGCACGCTGAGGGTAACGGCCGTATTGTACTTCGTTATGGCCGCGTCATCCACCGCATAGGGGTTGTTGAGGATGGCCAGGTTGCGAATTTCGTGGATGTCGGTATAGGCCCCGGTAGAGGCTGCAAACCCGATGCGCAGGTTAGCCGGCGGGGTCGTTATCGGATAAGAATCCGTGGTGGTCGTGACGGTAGTGCCGTGCTGAATCCGCACGGTAACGGTATAGGCCCCGTTTGAGGGAACAACGTAAATATACGCTTTGCGATAATCGGCGGTGCCTGCCTGCGCCCGGGTAGTGGCCACGCTCAGGTCGAAGGGGAGCGTGCCGCTGCTGGTCAGGTACTGGTAGTTGGACGTGCCCGTGCCCGGGCCGCGCAGCGTAACCGACTGCGGCACCAGGGTCGTCGTGTTGGTAGTGCCCGTCGTCGTCGTCGTCGTGTAGCCCCCTACGCGGCCTTCGCTCGACGTGGCAAAGTTGCCGTACTCATCAAGGCCGATACCGAGGTAGCCCTTCGTTACGCCGTTGATATCAGTAGTTACGGAGCCGCTGGCGGCCGTTTTTTGCGCGTAGCCCAGCGAGCCCCCATAGGCGCCGATAACAAACTGCCCGGCTGTTTTAGGGTCAGTGCCGTTCGCATCAATCAAGAATACACTAATACCATCGGCCGGCGCCACGCTCGTGCTGCCGTAAGTGAAAAACTCAAAGGAGATGCTAAAGCCCTGCGGCGAGGCAAAGCTGCCGTTTAGAATAGCGTAGCCAGCTTGGTTAGTGGTATTATCCGTCAGGCGCAGGTAGCCAGGCGTGGTAGTTGTGCCTGTAAGCGTTGCCTTGCCACCTAGGGTAAAGCTTGGGGCCGTAGACCCCGTGAAAGGCTCGTTGATGGGAAACTGCGCCTGGGCCGGTAGCTGGCTCACCAGCGATAAGCCAAAGGCTGCCACCGCCGAAAGACGTCGCCAAGAGTGTTTAGCTCGTTGGTAGCCAGCAAGAAGCTTGCTGCTACGGCCACGATGTAGACTGTTTTTCATAAGCGAGAAAAAGGATAAATTGAAGAAGTAACAGGACAAAATAGTAATGCCGCTGCTTGATTATTAGTCTTAATAATCAAGCAGTTGCAAATGTAATACGGCCACTTTTAACCCTTTTTCCCTTATTGAGAAACAATAACTTTTTCTTACAGAAGTGCAATAAAAGCCCGATTTTTTTGCCTTCTTGAGCAATTCTAAAAAAATGGGGCATACTTCAACACGGGTGTGCTGCTGCGGGTAGCCGGGGGCTATTGCTTGCACAGGGCCGGTAGCCCGCCGCTGCCAGCGCCTGCCCGAAAGCCGGGGCAGACTATGCCCGGGCGCCGCTCGTAGCGAGCCCGCCAGGCGGCCGGCCTCGCCATTTGCCAGCCCGGCCAGCGGAGATGGGCATAGCCCAGGCCCTGCTGCCCAGGCGCTGGCCGGCCCACGCTGGCACAGCAACGTTAAACCCTAGGCTTGGGCCGCGCCGTATGCAGTATGGCGCGGCCTTTTGCTCGTCGGTGCGCGCTCCCGGCGCTGTTATTCTTATCAGTTCGTACTTCTCATGGCTAAAAAACCCACCAAACCCAAGCAAAAAGCTCCCGAACCGGAGAAGAAAGCCCGCGTGCACAAAGAGCTGGAGGGCTTTGAAATCGGCGTGAACCCGCTCGGGGAAATCACGTCCAACTACTCCATCGAAGAAATAAATAAGTTTTTGGGCCGCCACGTGCGCGACAAAAAAATAGTGCACCGCGAGGGCCAGTTTGGCGAAGAGGCGCAGGCCAAGAGCGCGGCCGAAGCCGCCCGGCTAGCCCGCGAAGACGCCGAAAACTTCCCCGTAGCCGATGGCCAGGAGGAAGAGCCCGAAGAAACCGACGAGGACTTTATGAAGCGCACCAGCCGCGAGGCCAAGCGCAAAAAAAGCGTGGGCAACGAGGCCGACGAAGCCGCCGAAACCCGCCGCGAGCTGCCCGAGTAGCCCCGGCGCCCGCCCCGCGGCCGGCGGCAAACAGGGCGGGCGCGGTGCCTGCAAGCCGGTTTCCGGCGGGCCTGTGGGCCGGGCGGGCGTAAAAGGGGCTGGCGCTACATTTGCGCCTCACCCCAGCCCATTTTGCCCGTGCGCTCCCACGACGTTGACTACCGTATTCTCGGCTCCGACATTCAGGTGCTCGAAATAGAACTGGACCCCCAGGAAACCGTGATTGCCGAAGCCGGCGCCATGGTGTACATGGACGAGGCCATTGCGTTTGAAACCAAGATGGGCGACGGCTCTGCGCCCGACCAGAGCATCCTGGGCAAGCTTTTCTCGGCGGGCACGCGCCTGATTACGGGCGAGAGCTTGTTTCTTACGCACTTCACGCACCGGGGCAGCTACGGTAAAAGCCGGGTGGCGTTTTCGGCGCCCTATCCCGGCACCATTATTCCCGTCGATTTGAGCACGCTGCCCCAGGGGCTGATTGTGCAGAAGGATGGCTTTCTGGCCGCCGCCCGGGGCACCCAAATCAGCCTGCACTTCAACCAGAAGCTGGGGGCCGGCCTGTTTGGCGGCGAGGGCTTTATTCTGCAAAAGCTTACCGGCGACGGCAAGGCCTTCGTGCACGCCGGCGGCACCATCATCGAAAAGCGGCTGAATAATGAGCTGCTGCGCGTAGATACCGGCTGCGTGGTGGCTTTTGAGCCGGGCATCGAGTTCAGCGTGGCCCGCGCGGGCGGCCTCAAGTCGATGATATTTGGGGGCGAGGGCCTGCTGCTAGCCACCCTGCGCGGCACCGGCCGCGTCTGGATTCAGTCGATGCCCGTTAAAAAACTCATTCAGGCGCTAGCCCCCTGGGGCGGCAATGCCCGCAAGGAAAGCGGCACCGCCCTCGGCGGCATCTTTGGCAGCCTGCTCGATGAGTAGCAGCCCGGGGCTACTTGCCGCCCCCCACCAGGTGGAAGGCTACCACCCCTAGCGTTACTACCAGCGCCACTACCAATACCCCTATCAAAACCAACGTTCGCCGGGTGGTAGCGCCGGCAGCTTCCAGCTGCTTGGCGCCGTTGAAGGAGGAGCGGCGGTAAGAATGGGAAGAAACGGAAGAGCGGCGGGAGGAGCTAATGTGCGGAGAGGCCATCGTAGCAACGGGGTAAGGCGCAGTAGGAGGGGAAGAGTTATAAAAAAGCAGAGTGAGAAGACAAAAGTACGGAGCCGGCTGCTTTATGGATTAGCAGGGCGGGCTAATTAACTAACTATTCGCTCACTATCGGGTTGAAAACGACGAACTAGGCCTGGCGCATCGCCGAACTAACGAAACACTTTGGCGGGGCCAGTCGTCTGCGTTTAATCTTATTTCTGGCGGCTGTGCCCGCCTGCCCTCGATGGAAATAGCGTTTGCCCCGAACTACTTGCTGGCTTTGCCGCCGGGCCACCGCTTTCCGATGCTGAAGTATGAGCTGCTGCCCGAGCAGCTGCTGCACGAGGGTACAACCACGGCCAGCGACTTCTTTGTTCCCACGCCGCCGCCGCTGGCCGAGGTACTGCGCACGCACGAAGCCGATTACGTGCGCCGCCTGCTGCACGGCCAGCTCACACGGGCCGAGGAGCGGGCCAGCGGCTTTCCGTGGAGCCCCGCCCTGGCCGAGCGCGAAATGACCCTGCTGGGCGGCACCATTGGCTGCGCGCAGCGGGCGCTGGCGAGCGGCGGCGTGGCCCTGAACATTGCCGGGGGCACGCACCACGCGTTTGCCGGCCGGCCCGAGGGCTTTTGCCTGCTCAACGACCAGGCCGTGGCGGCCAACTGGCTGCTGGCCCACGAGGCGGCCCGGGTGCGCCAGGTTCTTATCATCGACCTCGATGTGCACCAGGGCAATGGCACGGCCGCCATTTTCCGAAACGAGCCGCGCGTGTTCACGTTTTCGATGCACGGGGCGCGCAACTTCCCCGGCCGCAAGGAAGTTTCGGACCTCGACCTGGCCCTGCCCGATGGCCTCGGCGATGCCGAGTACCTGGCCCAGCTCGCCGAGGTGCTACCGCCGCTGCTCGACGAGCAGGTGCGCCCCGATTTTGTGTTTTACCTCAGCGGGGTCGATGTGCTGGCTACCGATAAGCTGGGCCACCTGGCCCTGAGCCGCGAAGGCTGCCGCCGCCGCGATGAGCTGGTGCTAGGGGCCTGCCACCAGCGCGGCCTGCCGGTGGTGGTGTGCATGGGCGGCGGCTACTCCGAAAAAATTGCCGACATCGTGGAGGCCCACGCCAACACCTACCGCGTGGCCGCCGGCCTCTGGCCCTAAACGCAAAAAGCCCCGCGCCGGAAGGGGCGCGGGGCGTACACGGCTAGGGCAAAGAAGCCCGCCCTGGCCTTAGTGGTTCTGGTTCGAGGGGCGGTTGGGGTCGTTGTCCGTGCCGCTGAACGTTTTGGAGAACCAGTCTTTGATTTCGTCGATGGCGTGGCCGGTCTTCTGCTGAAGGTTGCCAAACCACTCGTCCTGCTTGCCTTCATCGTAGGTCAGGTCGTCGTCGGTAAGCTGGCCCCACTTCTGCTTGGCAGCACCTTTGATTTCGTTCCAGTTGCCACGGGCGCGCAGCTCCGTGTTGTCGTTTACGCTATTGTTGTTAACGTCCATGATTGAAAAGGTGAAGGTGGGATTGTGGAGCTTATACGGCGGCGGGCAGCGCAGGGTTAGAGGTTGGGGTAGGCTGCCGAATAAAAATGCGTAGCCTTGGCTATCATCTGGTTATCAGGCCTATGATTAGCAGTGCCAGCCCAATTGCGAGCATTATCGAACCGGCTACAATAAAAAACGAGCCGAAAATGGCTCCTATTAAATTAGTGCTGATGCTGATGCCGACGAGCAGGGCCAGCAGCCCGCCCACCATGAGCGTAATGCCCGTGCCCAGCGAGCTGAATGCGCCCATGCCGCCGCCCAAAATGGCCGTATTGCGCGGGGCGCGGGGTGCGGCCGCCAGCTTAGCCAGGCGCTTGGTTGCGATTTTAACGGCCAGGGAGGGCGCCCAGGCCGGCCGGGCGCCGCTTACGCGCCTGGCTGCGGCGGGCCGGAGCCGCCGGGCTGGGCGCCGGGCGGGCGCCTGGGCGGGCTGGCCTTTGGCAGCCGGCAGCGAATCGGGGCCGGCGTCGGCCCGGGGCGCAGCGGGCACGGAGGGCGCCGCCCGCTCGGCGTCCAGGTAGGCGCGGGGGCCGGGGCTGAACACATACGCGGCCCGGCTGCACGACGGCAGCAGCGCCAACACCAGGCCCGCCAGCCACACCGCCCTAACGGCCGGCCCGGCGCTGCCGCAAAAGCAATGACCAAATAATACAGCGAGCCGATGTAGAAAAGGAGCCATGAGCCTAGGGCGTTTGAAAGTAGAAAGGGCCCGAAGCTACCGGCTGCCCCTAGCCCCCAAAAGATGACTTTAGGTTTTAGCAGACCGCAGGCACGGGCGCCGGTATAAGGCAAGTTGCTTTATAGTAATGAGTTAATCGCGCAGGTAAAGGACTTTAGAAAGGCTCTGGTAGTAGATGAAGGCGGGGCCCGTAGCTTTAAGCGCTGAGAACTTGTTTTACGCCCTTTTCATGGACGACCTGCGCCTGACGCTCCAAACCCTGGCCCCCGACGACCGCCGCGACCTCGCCCAGTTTATGCAGTGGCAGCGCCGCCGCGCCACCGGCCGCCAGGATGTGCGCCTGCTCGAGCTACTGCTGCACCCCAAGGAGTACGATTCGGAAGTGCTCATCAAAAAGCTCTACCCTGAGGAAGCTAACCCCGTGGCCTACTATGCGTTGCGCAAGCGCCTGCTGCGGCAGCTTACCGATTTTCTGCTTTTGCGCCAGCGCCAGCACGATGCCACGGCCGCCACGCCGGTGCGCGGCCACCTCACGCTAGCCCAGTATCTGTTCGATGCCGGCGTGCCGCGCCTGGCCTGGAATATGCTGCGCAAAGCCGAAAAGCTAGCCCTCGACAACGAGCAGTACGAGCCCCTGAATGCCGTCTACAACGTGCAGATTCAGTATGCCCACTCGCCCCACGCCGAGCCGCTGGCCGCCATCATCGAGCGCCGCCACCGCAACAAAAAAGCCGCCGACGAAGAGGAGCGCGCCGGCATTGCCGATGCGCTGCTGCGCCAGCGCCTGCGCCAGGCCCGCCTGCACGGCCGCGGCGCCGTGCCGGTCGATGAGCTGGTGCGCAACGTGCTGCAAGAGTACGACTTGCAGGAAGCCTTTGCCCGCTCGCCCTCGCTGCTCACGCGCCTGCTCAGCATTGCGCGCCACGCCATGCTGGTGCGCGGCGACTTTGCCAATTTTGCGCCCTTCATCGAGCGCTGCTACCGCCTCATGGAGCGCCGCCACGGCTTTGCGCCGGCCCACCGCGGCCACCAGCTGCGGCTGCTCTATATGCTGGCCCATGCCCTGTACCGCGCCCGGCGCTTCGCCGAGTCGGTGGCGTACCTGGAGCAGGGGCTGGCCGTGCTGGCCGCCGCGCCGGGCCGGCAGTTTGCCGAGGTGGGGCCGCGCTTCACGTTTTTGCTGGCCGCCAACTACGCGTTTTTGAATCGCAACCGCGACAGCATCAAGCTCTTGGAAGAAGTGTTGGCTGCCAAGCCTGCGCTGCTGCCCGCCGACCAGCTCACGGCGCGCCTGCAGCTCACGTTCCATTATTTTGCCGAAGGCAAGTTTGCCAAGGCTAGCCACACGCTCATCAGCCTCGACCGCACCGACCACTGGCTGGAGCAGAACATGGGCCTGGAGTGGCTGCTGAACCACAACATCGGCGAGCTGCTCATTCAGCTGGAGCTGGGCAACCCTGACGTGGCGCTGGTGCGCCTGCGGGCCATTGAGCGGCGCCTGCACGAGCAGTTTCCGGCCACCGAAGCCACGGCCGACGCGCCCGCCGTGCCGCTGGGTGGCCCCTACCACGCCGTGGTGCGCTACCTCGAACTGGTGCACGAAATCATCAACGACCCGGCCGTGGCTACCACGCCCGCCTTCGCCCAGCGCGTGGCCACCATGCCGGCTTTCCTGAACCAGGAGAAGGAGGACTTGCAGATAATCAGCTTCTTTGCCTGGCTGCGGGCGCGGGTGCTGGGCCGGCCCTACTACGAGGTGCTGCTGCAAGTGGCGCGCTAGGGGTGGGGCTAGCCCGCGGCCAGCGCTACAAGGTCGCGTACTTCCAGCACGGGCTGGGGGGCGCCGCGCCCGGCGGCGTGCAGCATGGCTAGCCCCACCTCGCGCAGGGTGCAGGCTGCGCCCGGAAAAAGCCGGCGCAGACCCGGCGCCAGCCAGCCAAAAAACTTGTAGTAAGGCTTAACGTGCTGCTGCCCCTCAACGGGCTCCATAAACGCGGGCCGAAACATATAGGCCGCCCGAAACGGCAGCGCCAGCAGGTCGTTTTCGGTGCGGCCCTTCACCCGCGCCCACATCAGGCGGCTGTTGGCACTAGTGCCAGCGCCCGACACGTACACGAAGGCCGCCCCCGGGCACACGCGGGCCAGCGTGCGGGCAAAAGCCAGGGTCAGGTCGTGCGTGATGCGGGTGTACTCGGCCTCCTTCATACCCGCCGAAGAGATACCTGCGCAGAAAAAGCAGGCCGTGTAGCCCACTAGCTCTTTTTCTACGGCCGACAGGTCGGCCAGGTCGGGCACCAGCAGCTCGCGCAGCTTGGGGTGCGCGTGCCCGCTAGGCCGCCGGCTAATGGAAAGCACTGCCTCCACCCCGGGCTGGGCCAGGCAGGTGAGGAGTACGCCTTCGCCCACCATGCCGGTAGCGCCGGTGAGGATAATTCGCTGAGCCATAATTGAAAGACAGCTAAAAAATAAAAAAACCGCTGCCCAGCCAGACGGTGAACAGCGGTTTTTATTTTAATGAGGTAGCAGTTGGCTACAACTCCTTGCGGAGCCTGGCCACCGGAATATTGAGCTGCTCGCGGTACTTGGCCACCGTGCGGCGGGCAATGTTGTAGCCGCGGGCATTCAGCATTTTCTCCAGCTTGTCGTCGCTGAGCGGGTGGTCTTTTTTCTCGTTGCCGATGAGGTCGCGCAGAATGCTTTTCACCTCGCGGCTACTGGCGTCCTCGCCCGAGTCGGTGGCGATGCCCTCGGAGAAGAAGAACTTGAGCGGGTAAATGCCGTGCTCGGTCTGGATGCTCTTGGAGTTGGCCACGCGGCTTACCGTCGAGATATCCATGCCGATGGTTTGGGCAATGTCCTTGAGAATCATGGGCCGCAGCTTCGAGTCGTCGCCCGTGAGGAAGAACTCGCGCTGGCGCTCCACGATGGCCGACATCGTGCGCAGCAGCGTGTTCTGGCGCTGCCGGATGGCATCGATAAACCACTTGGCCGAGTCGAGCTTCTGCTTCACAAAGCTCACGGCCTCCTTCATTTTCTGGTCTTTCTTGGCGGCCTTGTCGTAGGTCTGGAGCATCTCGCGGTAGTCGCGGCTCACGCGCAACTCGGGGGCGTTGCGGGCGTTCAGGGTCAGGTTCAGCTCGCCGTTGTCGTTGGTGAGGATGAAATCGGGCATGAGGTACTGGGCGCCCCCGCCGCTGCCCTTGCCGCCGCTCACCGGGCCGCTGCCGCCGGGCTTGGGGTTCAGCCTCAGAATGACGGCCACGGCCTCCTTCAGCTCGTCGTCTTCCAGGTCGAGCTTTTGCTGAATGCGCTGGTAGTGCTTCTTGGTAAACTCGTCAAACGTCTCGGTCAGAATGCGTTCGGCATTTTGGGTAGCCTCGTCCTGGGGGCGGCGCTCTAGCTGCAAAAGCAGGCACTCGGGCAGGTCGCGGGCGGCAATGCCCGGCGGGTCGAACTGCTGCACCACGTGCAGCACGCTTTCGATATCGGCCTCGCTAGCCTCAATGTTCTGGCTGAAAGCCAGGTCGTTGGCAATGGCCGCCAGGTCGCGCCGGATGTACCCGTCGCTGTCAATCGAGCCGATGAGCTGCTCGCCGATGGCCTGGCCCAGCTCGTCGAGCTGCGCAAAGTGCAGCTGGTCGAGCAGCGAATCCTGCAGCGAGCCGCTGGTGTCGGCCAGGGGCATATCGCGCTCCTCCTCATCGCCGGGGCCGTCGCCCTGCATTTTGTAGCCCGCTATCTCGTCGTCGTTGACGTAGTCGCTGATGTCGATGTCGTGGTTGTCGTTGTCGATGCCCAGGGCCTCAACTTCGGCGGCGGGCTCGGGGCGCTCGTCGGCGTCGGCGTAGTCGTCGGGGCCGGCGCTGTCGTCGCTAGCCTCGCTGGGGCCGCTGAAGTCCTCGTCGAGGGTAGTATCGTCGCTGTCGAGCGCGTCGTTGGGGTCGTCGGCCTCGGGCGCGTCGTCGGCCTCGTTGTCGTCGCGGTCGTCGGCATCCTCGCTGTCACCTTCTTCCAGCGCCGGGTTCACCTCCATTTCCTCCTTGATGCGCGTTTCCAGCTCGGCCGTCGGAATCTGGAGCAGCTTGATAAACTGAATCTGCTGGGGCGAGAGGCGTTGCGAAAGAAGCTGTTTTAAATCAAGGCGTTGCATAAGGAAGAGCGGGAATGAAACGCGGAGGTTAGCAGTGAAGAATGAAATACAATACGCAGCCAGCGCGGGCTTGGACGTACCCTAGTACTGGCAATTTCCGGCTGGGGTTAGTCGGGGCTAGCCCGGCAGGGGCTTTACCTTTACGCCTTCAACTGCTTTTGCCCATTGTTTATGCCTGCCGACCAGCTCCGCCGTACCCGCATCCAAGACCTGCTGCAAAGTACCGACCTTAATCGCGAAGTTCTCGTCAAAGGCTGGGTGCGCACCCGCCGGGGCAACAAATACGTGCAGTTTATTGCCCTCAACGACGGCTCGGGACTAGCTACGCTGCAGGTAGTGGCCGATGCCGAAAAGTTTCCCGAAGAAAGCCTGAAGGAAATCACGACCGGCGCCTGCATTGCCGTGCGCGGCCAGCTGGTGGCTAGCCAGGGCAAAGGCCAGGCGGTAGAAGTGCAGGCTACCTCCATCGAGGTGCTCGGCACTTCTGACCCGGAAACGTATCCGATTCAGCGGCGGGGCGCCGACCAAAAGGGCATCTCACTCGAAGCCCTGCGCGAAATTGCCCACCTGCGCCCCCGCACCAACACGTTTGGGGCGGTGCTGCGCATCCGGCACGCGCTGGCGTTTGCCATTCATCAGTATTTCAACGACCACGGCTTCTACTACGTGCACACGCCCATCATCACGGGCTCCGATGCCGAGGGCGCGGGCCAGATGTTTCGGGTAACGACCCTGCCCCCCGAGCACCCGCCCCGCACTGAGGATGGCTCGGTCGATTTCAGCCAGGATTTCTTCGGCAAGCAAACCAACCTCACCGTATCGGGCCAGCTCGAAGGCGAGCTGGCCGCCCTGGCGCTGGGCAGCGTGTACACCTTCGGCCCCACCTTCCGGGCCGAAAACTCGAACACCGCCCGCCACCTAGCCGAGTTCTGGATGATAGAGCCCGAGGTGGCCTTCAACGACCTGGCCGACAACATGGACCTGGCCGAGGACTTCCTCCGGAGCCTGGTGAAGTATGCCCTGGAGCACTGCGCCGCCGACCTGCAATTTCTGAACGATACCTACGACAAGGAGCTGCTGGGCCGCCTCAAGTTTGTGACCGACAACGCATTCCAGCGCCTCACCTACACCGAGGCGGTGGAAATTCTGAAATCGGCCAAGAAGAAATTTGAGTTCCCGGTAGATTGGGGCACCGACTTGCAGAGCGAGCACGAGCGCTACCTCGTGGAGAAGCACTTCCGCAAGCCGGTTATCCTGACTAACTATCCCAAGGAAATCAAGGCCTTCTACATGAAGCTCGACGACGACGGCCGCACCGTGCGCGCCATGGACGTGCTGTTTCCCGGCATCGGCGAAATCATCGGCGGCTCGCAGCGCGAGGAAGACCTGGCGAAGCTACAAGCCCGCATGGCCGAAATGCACGTGCCCGAAGACGAGCTGTGGTGGTACCTCGACACGCGCCGCTTCGGCACAGCGCCGCACGCGGGCTTCGGCCTGGGCTTCGAGCGCCTGGTGCTGTTCGTGACGGGCATGACCAACATCCGCGACGTAATTCCCTTCCCGCGCTTCCCTAAAAACGCGGAGTTTTAGGACTGATTACGAAGTGACTACGGAAAAAAGCGACCTCAACAGGTCGCTTTTTTTGTGGTCCGCCCGCAGTAACTCATTGCCGACACTTGCCGTTCAGTCGGTACCCACACGTGCTTCGCTATGATTTCTGAACTCGACCTCACTGACGCCGCCAGCCTGCCCGAAGGCGCGCTGAAAACCTTTGGTACGCCTGATGACGGCCCGAAGGTATTGCTGACCCGGCAGCACGGGCAGGTGCACGCCTTTGCACCCAACTGCCCGCACTACGGCGCGCCGCTCGAAAAAGGTAAAGTAGTGAATGGCAAGCTTGTATGCCCCTGGCACCACGCCTGCTTCAGGGTCGAAAATGGCCAGCTGTGCGAGCCGCCGGCCCTCGACGACCTGCCCACCTTTGCCGTGCGCGAGGCCGGTGGCCGCATTCTGGTGCAGGTGCCCCCTAGCCCCCCCGCCAGCACCGACGACCCCAATGCCACGCCCACGGCCGAAGTCGGTGGCGAGCCGCCGGCCGCGGCCCACGCGGTAGTCGATACGCGCACGTTTGTGGTGGTGGGTGGCGGGGCCGCCGGTGAGTTTGCGGCCCAAACCCTGCGCCGCGAGGGCTTTACGGGCCGCGTACTACTCGTGTCGGCCGATGCGCACGCGCCCTACGACCGCACCAAACTCAGCAAAGCCTACCTGGCCGGCAAGGCCCAGCCGGCGGCGCTGCCGTTGCGCGAGCCCGACTTTTACGCGCGCCAAAATATTGAGCTGCTGCCTAATACCCGCGCCACGGGCCTCGACCTGGCTAGCCAGCAGCTCCTGCTCGAAGGCCAGCCGCCGCTGCGCTACGACCAGCTGCTGCTAGCCCCCGGCGGCACCCCCAGCCTGCTGCCCAGGCTACCCGGCCACGACTTGGCCGGTGTGCTGCCCCTGCGCACCCAGGCCGACGCCGACCACCTGCTGGCCGCCACACAGGATGCGAAGCAGGTCGTCATTATCGGCAGCAGCTTTATTGGCATGGAAGCCGCCGGCAGCCTTATCGGCGACACGCGCCGGGTGACGGTAATTGCCCAGGAAAAAGAGCCGTTCGCGCGCGTACTAGGCCCGGAAATCGGCGCCATGTTCCGCAAAATGCACGAGGAGAAGGGCGTAAAGTTTGAAACAGAAGCCGAGGCAACGGCTCTGCTAGGCCAGGATGGCCGCGTAACGGGCGTGCAGCTGAAAACCGGCCGGCTGCTGCCCGCCGAGGTGGTGGTGCTGGGCGTGGGCGTGCGCCCGGCCACCGAGTTTCTGCAAGCTGCCTTCCCGCTGGAAAAAGACGGCGGGCTAGCCGTCGACGCCTTTTTGCAGGCCGCTGACAGGGTGTATGCCGCCGGCGACATTGCCCGCTTTCCGCTGGCGGCCACCGGGCAGCCCGCCCGCATCGAGCACTGGCGCGTGGCCCAGCAGCACGGCCAGGTGGCGGCCCGCAACATGCTGGGCCAGCAGGTGAAGTTTGCGGCCGCGCCCTTTTTCTGGACGCAGCAGTATGGCAAAAGCCTGCGCTACGCCGGCCATGCCGAGCGTTGGGATATTATTATCTACCACGGCGATGTGAGCAAGCAGGATTTTCTGGCTTTTTACGTGCTCGATGAGCGCGTTATCGCCGTGGCGGGCATGAACCGCGACGCCGACATGATTTACCTCGCCGAGCTGCTGGGCCAAGGCCGGCTGCCCGCCCCGGCTAACCTCCACGAAGGCCAGAACTGGGCTGGCATGGTGGGTAACGGAGAAGTGTAAGGATATGATTTAGAGAATTTTAAATGATATATGCAAAAAAAGGCGCTGCTCCCGGCCGGGAGCAGCGCCTTTTTGATTTTAAGGAAGTTGGCAGCGCAAGGGCTAGCGGCGGCCCCGGCCACCGCCGTCGCCGCCCCGTTGGCCGCCCCCGCCACCGGGGTTGGTCGGCTGCCCGCCAAAGATGCCCCGGCCGCCGCCAGGGTTAGTTGGCTGGCCGCCCCCACCCGGAAAGCCGCCCCCGGGCCGGCCGCCCCCTCCAGGGTTGCCCCCGCCCGGAAAGCCGCCGCCGGGGTTGCCCGGAGTTGGCATACCGCCACCGGGCCGGCCCCCACCACCGGGGAAGCCCCCGCCGGGGTTACCACCGCCCCCACCGGGGTTGCCGCCCCCGCCACCGGGGTAGCCCCCGCCGGGCCTTCCTCCACCCGGAAAGCCCCCGCCGCCGGGGTTGCCACCACCGGGCCGGCCCCCACCCGGGTAGCCACCGCCCGGCAGGCCGCCACCGGGGCGGCCTCCGCCGGGGTAGCCCGGCGCGCCGGTATAGCCACCACGCCCGCCCCGGTCATGGTCGCGGTCGTAGCCACCCGGGCGGCCACCGTAGCCGCCGCGGTCGTAGCCATACACGCGGCCGGCGCCGTAGTCGTGGCCGTAGTAGCGGCCCCCGCCACCGTAGCCCCCGCCCCGGTACACGGTTACGTACTGTGGGTAGCGCTGGCGATAGGTATTGATGTAGAGCCAGGGCTGCGCGCCCACGTAGCTAACCGGCACCGGATGGAAATAGTACGGGTCGTAGCCGTCGAGGTAAGGCACCTGAATCCACTGCTGGCCATCGAAGACGATGTAGACGCCGTTGTAGATGTCGTAGTAGCCATCAATCTCCGGAATGTAGTAGTACTGTGTGCCTTGTGGCACAACCGGCCCCCAGGGTGGCAGGCCAATGTTGACACCCACACTCACCTGCGCTTGCGCGGCAGTGGGGGCAGCCAGCGCCAAGCCAGAGCCCAGCGCGAAAGCAAGAAAAGGGAGGCGGAATTTCATGATTGACAAGGAAAAGAAAGGAGATTGTCTGGCTAGCCTAAGTGCAAGTAGAGTGCCGGATTTTGGGTTTGGCGACGGAACAGCCCGCTTTACGTGCGAGCCCGGCAAATGTGCCGACCAATGCCCCGGCCGCGAAAAAGCCCCGCCTGCGAGACGGGGCTTCTTGCGCGGCGGCTAGCCGGGTAGGCTAGCGCACGCGCTCTACCACGCGGCCCCGGCGATTGACGCGCTCCACGATTACCGGGCGGCGCATTCTGCGCTCGCGCACCACCACCGGACGGTAGTAGCGGGCGTGGTGGTCGCGGTACTGTAGCCAGGGTTGGCGGCCGCGGTAATCTACCACCACCGGGTGGAAGTTGGCAGTATTGTAGCCCGGCACCGAAGCCATGGGCAGCCAGCGGCCATTGCGCTGCACAATGTAGTTGCGGGCGGCCAGGTCGTAGTAGCCGTCAATTTCGGGCACGTAGTAGTACTGGGCGCCGGCCGGCACCGCCGGGCCCCAGGCCGGGTGGCCAAACTGAGCGTTGATGCTCACTTGCGCATGGGCAGCGGGGCTAGCCAGCGCGGCAAAAGCACCCAATACAAAAGCGAAAAGCTGCGGGCGGTAGTTCATGGTTGAAAAGAGGAAAAGGGTTGAACAGAATACTCTCCCTAAAACAAAACAGGTGCCTGAAAACCGGAGCATTCGATAAGTCCGGCCGTTTTGCAGACTAAAGCCGCAAGTATGCCGACTGGCCCGGCTAGCCCCCGCTACCAAAAAAAGCGCCCTTGCGAGCGCTTTCTGAATGGTTCGGGTTGGCCGGGGGCCTAGTCGCGGTCGTGGCCTTTGCCGTGGCCCCGCCCACGGTCGTGGTCGTCGCGGTCGCGGCCATCGCGGTAGCCATCACGATACATTTTTTTGGCCTGGCCGGGAGGAATGCCGTGGGGGTTGCCGCCGCGGTTATACGTCCAGGGCTCGGCGCCGCGGTAGTCGATATACTGCGGGTGAAAATTGCGCGCGTCGTAGCCTTCCAGGCGCTCGTAGCGGTTCCATTTGCCGTTGCGCTGCACGATGTAGCGGCGGGCCGGCACGTCGTAGTAGGCATTGGCCTCCGGAATGTAGTAGTACTGCGCGTTGGCCGGCGCACCCACTACCACCGGCGGCGCCGTGTTGATGCTGACATTGAGCTGGGCATGGGCCGGGGTAGCGGCAAAGCCTAATACCCCCAGGGTACCCAGCGTGGCCATTTTTTGAAGCAGGTTCATGTGAAAAAGGATAAGGTGAATCTTTCCTTTGGCAAGGACGGTGCCAAGTGCCAGCCGGAACAGGCCAGCTTATACGCAGCTACTTAACTTTTGGCTTTGCGCAATAAGTACCGGGTAGTGGAAACGTTCTTATCCGCGGCCAGCGGGGTGGTGGCTACCTGAATAAGCTCCCAGCCCGCCGCCGATAAGTCGCCCAAGCTTTGGGTAACCACCTCTTCGTTGTGGCGCAGCTGGTCCAGAATAGTAGCCGACGAAAACGCCCCTACTGCGTCGAGCTGAAGCTCGGTGTGGCCATTGAAGGCCGGCGTAAACAGCAGCTTCGCCATGTTTCTGGTCGGAGATTCTATCGCCGTAACCGTTAGAAAATCATAGGCTTGGCCGCGGGTGGAGGCTAGCAGCTGCGCGGCGGCCAGCTGGCTGCTCAGGGCCAGGGCCAGGCTCATGCCCAGCGCACGCCACGAAGGAAGGGAGGGAAGAAGGCGCATAAGCGGAGCTTAAAAGCGAAAAAAGTGAGTAGGCCGGCACGCGGGCCAAACCAGGCTGAGCCCCCGGCAAATACCGTGCAACGGCACCAAACCCGCCGCTTGCTTGTTACTGGCAGTCGCCCCTAGCCAGCCGCCCGGCAGAAAAGTCCGCTTTTTCGCCACCCCCGGCCGGCCATTCCCGTACCTTTGCTCGTTCCTCCGATTTGCCCGCATGGCTAAAAAAACGGCTACCGCTCCCGTTGCTTCCGCTCCGAAACCACCCAAGGCCGCGCCTAAAAAAGCGGCCAAAGCTGCTGCCCCGGCGGCCGAGCTATTGACCGACGCTCCGGCGGCTGCCCTGGCCGAAGTAGCTGAGCAGCAAGCCCCCGACGCGCAGCACAATCTGCCCGTGGGCCGCCAGCCCGCGCCCGCCGGGCTGGCCGTGGCCCAGGCCCACCAAACGCCCGCTAGCCTGCCGCCCCCCGCCGAGGGCCCCCTGCTAGGGGCCGCCGCCGAGGCGCCCTACATTGAGGTGTACGGCGCCCGCGAGCACAACCTCAAAAACGTTAGTGTCAAAATTCCGCGTGGTAAGCTGGTGGTTTTCACCGGCATATCGGGCTCGGGCAAGTCGTCGCTCGCCTTCGATACCATCTATGCCGAGGGGCAGCGGCGGTACATGGAGACGTTTTCGGCCTACGCCCGCTCGTTTATGGGCGGGCTGGAGCGGCCCAACGTGGACAAGATTGAGGGACTGTCGCCGGTAATCTCGATTGAGCAGAAAACCACCTCGCGCAACCCGCGCTCGACGGTGGGCACCATCACCGAGATTTACGACTTCCTGCGCCTGCTGTACGCCCGCACCGCCGAGGCCTACAGCTACGCCACGGGCAAGAAGATGATTCGGCAGAGCGACGACCAGATTATCAACTACATCCTGCGGCACTTCGATGGCAAAAAGCTCATTGTGCTGGCGCCCGTGGTGAAGGGCCGTAAGGGCCACTACCGCGAAGACTTTCAGAAGATTGCCAAGCTGGGTTTCACCAAGGTGCGCGTCGATGGCGAGCTACTCGACATCACGCCCAAGATGCAGGTCGACCGCTACAAGATTCACGATATCGAAATCGTAATTGACCGCCTCGTGGTGAAGGAGGAGGACCGCT
The DNA here is from genome assembly GCF_030581075.1 of Hymenobacter cheonanensis. Classification (GTDB taxonomy): domain Bacteria; phylum Bacteroidota; class Bacteroidia; order Cytophagales; family Hymenobacteraceae; genus Hymenobacter. The sequence goes on along the minus strand of NZ_JAUQSW010000002.1, from coordinate 459,612 downwards.
TCCGCCTCTCCGGCTCGGTGCAGAATGCCATGACCCACGGCAAAGGCACCCTGCTGGTGCTCGACCCCGACGCCAAGGGCGAGAAAGGCAAGCCGCAGTTTTTCTCGCGCTTCCTCATGGACCCCGAAACGGGCATTGCCTACGACGACCCGGCGCCTAACACGTTCAGCTTCAACTCGCCCTACGGCGCGTGCCCGCACTGCGCCGGCATGGGCGAGGTGCAGCAGATAACCGAAGAAACCGTGATACCCGACCCCAAGCTGACCATCAGCCGCGGGGCCATCGCGCCGCTCGGGGAGTACCGCGACATCTGGATTTTTCAGCAGCTTCAGCTCATTCTCAAAAAGCACAAGGCTAGCCTCAACACGCCCGTCGAGAAGCTGGACCCCGAGCTGCTCAAGCGCCTGCTGCACGGCATCACGCAGGACGACGCCGACGATACCAAAGCCCTTTATACCGAGCCGTTTGAGGGCATTATTCCCTTCCTGCGCCGCCAGATGGAGTCCGATTCGGATTCCATTCGCGACTGGATTCAGCAATACACCCAGGCCCAGACCTGCCCCGTGTGCGAGGGCTACCGCCTCAAAAAGGAAAGCCTGCACTTCAAGCTGGCCGACAAGCACATCGGTGAGCTTTCGGTGATGGATATCAACGAGTTGAGCAATTGGTTTGTGGACGTGGAAGGCCGCCTCAGCGACCGTCAGAACCTCATTGCCCGCGAGTTGCTTAAGGAAATCCGCAAGCGCATCGGCTTCCTGCTCGAAGTAGGCCTCGACTACCTGAGCCTGCACCGCTCGGTGCGCACGCTCAGCGGCGGCGAAAGCCAGCGCATCCGGCTAGCCACCCAGATTGGCACCCAGCTCGTGGGCGTGCTCTACATCATGGACGAGCCGAGTATCGGCCTGCATCAGCGGGATAACGAGCGTCTAATCAAGGCCTTGCAGCACCTGCGCGACATCGGTAACTCGGTGATTGTGGTGGAGCACGACAAGGACATGATTCTGCACGCCGACCACGTGCTCGACATTGGCCCCGGCGCGGGCATCCACGGCGGCCACATCGTGGCCGAGGGCACACCGGAAGCCATTTTCAACTCGGGCTCACTCACGTCGGATTACCTCAGCGGCAAGCGCAATATCGAATTGCGCAAAAAGAAGCGCGAGGGCGAAGGCAATTTCCTGGTGCTGAAAGGCGCCAAGGGCCATAACCTCAAGAATGTAACGGCCAAGTTTCCGCTCGGCAAGCTTATTGCCGTAACGGGCGTATCGGGCTCGGGCAAGTCGTCGCTTATTCACGACACGCTGTATCCGATTCTCAACAAGCATTTTTTCAACGCCCACCGCGAGCCGCTGGCCTACGGCAGCCTCGAAGGCCTGGAGCTGATTGATAAGGTGATTGAGGTCGACCAGTCGCCCATCGGCCGCACGCCGCGCTCTAACCCAGCTACTTACACAGGCGTGTTTACCGAAATCCGCCAGCTGTTTGCCGAGATGGCGGAGGCCAAAATCCGGGGCTACGGCCCGGGCCGCTTCTCGTTCAACGTGAAGGGCGGGCGCTGCGAAACCTGCGAAGGCGCCGGTATCCGCACCATCGAGATGAACTTCCTGCCCGACGTGCACGTGCCCTGCGAAACCTGCAAAGGCCGCCGCTACAACCGCGAAACCCTGGAGGTACGCTTCAAGGGCAAGAGTATCACCGACATACTGGACATGACGGTGGAAAAAGCGGTCGAGTTCTTCGAGTTTCAGCCGCGCATCCTGCGCAAAATCAAGACGCTGGCCGACGTTGGGCTAGGCTACCTCACGCTGGGCCAGCAGGCTACCACGCTCTCGGGCGGCGAGGCCCAGCGCGTGAAGCTTGCCACTGAGCTTAGCAAAAAGGACACCGGCAAAACCTTCTACATTCTCGACGAGCCCACTACCGGCCTGCACTTCGAGGACATTCGGCACCTGGCCGACGTACTGCACAAGCTCGCCGACAAGGGCAATACGGTGCTCATCATCGAGCACAACCTGGACCTCATCAAGGTGGCCGACCACGTCATCGACATCGGCCCCGAAGGCGGCGCGGGCGGCGGCACCATCGTGGCCCAGGGCACGCCCGAGCAGGTAGCCAAGAGCGGCAAGGGCCACACCAGCCGCTTCCTGGCCGAGGAGTTGAAAACGAGCGTGTACGCCTAGTGCCCGCGCATTTAGGATGCAAGCTGCCGTTGGCCGGCCGCTGCTAGCGCACGTAGGCTAGCGGCGGCCGACTGCCGGCAGCTTTGTTGGCGTATATGGCTCGTCCTGCCCATTAGGCGGTAGCCCGGTGGGCGGGGCACGCGCCTACCTTCGCCCCGTATTCGCGTATTCGCTCCTGCCGAGCTAATACCTTGCCTAGTGGACTGGATTTATTACGTACCCAACTGGTTATTCTGCGCGTTGTGTTGCGCCGCCACGCTGCTGTTTTCCCTGGCGGGCCTGTTTTTGCTGCGTCCTTGGGTCAGAAAGCACGTGGGCGATACGGCCGAGCACAACGACTTGGTTAGCTATTTTTTGGGAGTTTCGGGGGTCATCTACGGCATTTTGCTAGGGCTGGTAGCCGCGGGGGTGTGGAGCAATTTTCAAACCCTGTCGGGCCAGGTCGATAACGAGGCGACCATCACGGCGGCCATCTACAACGACATGGCCACTTACCCGCCCGCCGCCCGGCAGCGCTATCAGCAAGAGCTGAAAGCCTACGTGAAGTCGGTGATTGACCAGGACTGGCCGGCGCACCACCGGGGCCAGGTACCGCAGCAGAGCAGCGCGGTGCTGCGCAAATTCAAAAACGACTTCCTCGCCTTTGTGCCGCCCGATACCCGCTCGCAGATAGTGCACCAACAGGCTATTAATCAGCTTAATGAATTGTTGCTAGCCCACCGCCTGCGGCTGCGGGGCGACCAAGACAACCTGCCCAATCTGTTGTGGTGGGTGCTCATTTTGGGCGCCGCCATTAACGTAGCCATCTCCTGGTTTTTTGTAGCCGACGATAGAACCCATCAGGTAGCCCTCACCTGCCTGATTGCCTTGCTGCTAGGGTCGCTGCTGTTCCTGACGGCCGCCATCGATAACCCCTTTCGGGGCGGTTTCAGTGTGGATGCGAGTGCCTTCGAATCGGTGCTCTACGAGATGACTCACTACTGACAAGCCAGCTAGTGCCGTAAAAAAGGCGCCCGCTCACCTTATGAAGTAAGGAAGCCGACGCACTTTCCGGCTTAGGCGTAATTCAACTTCCCGTCGGCCCAAAGCGCTCGGTCAGAATGCTTTCGGCTTGCAGGCCGGCGGCCTGCAAGCCGTTGGCCACGCTTTCTACCAGGCCCGTCGGCCCGCACGCAAACGCCTGCGGCTGCGCATCGCCAAACCGACTTACTACCTCGGCCAGCATGGCCGCGTCGATGCGGCGGTGGTAGCCGGCCCAGCCGGGCGGCGCCTGGCGGGTGTAGTCGAGCAGCAGCGTGAAGCTAGGGTCGTCTTTGGCTAAAGCCTCTAATTCAGCCTGATAAATGACTTCCTCTGGCGTGCGCACGCTGAAGAGCAGCACGGCCGGCGTGCGCAGCCCTAGCCGCTGGCGGTGCCGCAGCATGGCCATGAGCGGCACCACGCCCGAGCCGCCGCCCACGAGCAGCAGGGGCGGCGCGCTAGCCTCGCCCGGCCACACGAAGTAGCCGCCGATGGGGCCGCGCACCTCCAACTCGTCGCCCACGGCCACGCCCTCGTTGAGGTAGCCCGATACTTCGCCGTCGGCGATAATTTCGACAGTCAACTCAATCTCACCCGTCTGCTCGGGCGGCGAGGCAATGGAGTAGCTGCGCTCGGCCTGGTAGCCGCCTTCGGCGGTGAGGCGCAGGTCGTAGTGCTGGCCGGCGAGGTGGGGCGTCCAGTTGGGTAGGCTGAGCGTGAAGGACTTGACGTGCGGCGTTTCCTGCTTGATGCTTTTGACGGTGGCTAGCTGCCAGGCTACGCGGCTCATAGGCGGATGCTGCTGGCGCTGGCCTGGTCGTCGTCATCGTCGCGGTAGCGCTGCTCTTTCCAGGGGTCGCCGTACATGCTGTAGCCGCCGCGCTCCCAGAAGCCGGGCTCGTCCTGGGCCGTGAAGCGCAGGCCCTGCACCCACTTGGCGCTTTTCCAGAAGTAGAGGTGCGGCACCACCAGGCGGGCCGGGCCACCGTGCTCGGCGGCCAGGGGCTGGCCGTCGTAAAGAAGCCCTACGAACGCCTTGCCATCGCGCAGGTCGGCCAGGGGCACATTGGTGGTATAGCCGCCGTAGCTGAACTCGGTGACGAACTGCGCCTCGGGCTTCAGCTTTACGTGCTCCAGCAGGGTATCCACGCTCACGCCGCGCCAGTGGGTATCGAATTTCGACCACTTCGTGACGCAGTGAATGTCGGGGTTGAAGTCCTGCATCGGCAGCTTATTGAACTCCTCCCAGCTCCATTGCACGGGCTCTTCCACCAGGCCTTCGAGCCGGAACTCCCAGTTGGTGAGGTTGATGCGGGGCGTGGGGCCGGCCGTGAGCACCGGGAAGTCGGTGGTTTCGTACTGGCCGGGCGGCAGCTTGTGATTGCTCTGGCGCTTGGGCTGAAAGCCCTTGTTGGTGAAAAAGCCCATGGTAAAAAGAAGTGAGAAAGGCAGTTGTACTACGTAACGATTGGGGCGGTAAAAAGTCAGCCGGCCGGCTGACTTTTTACCGCCCTGCGCATCATTCCTGGGGCTCGTCAGATTCGTCGGGCTCGTCCGGGTCGTCGTCTTCCACCGCTACCTCTACGCCACCAACTACCACCAGGCGGGTTTTGAAGCGGGCGTACAGCGCGTGCAGGCCCAGCAGCAGCAAGCCCACGAAAATAAACACGATAGCGCGCGTCACGGTCCCGCTGCGGCTCAGGTCTACCAGCAGCAGCCGCCCGATGGTGGCGGCCATGCCGGCCAGGGCCACGTAGCGCATATCCTGGCGCAGCAGCAGCAGGCTGGCGCTGAACACGGCCACGACTTCCAGCATCAACAGCACGGTGAGCACCGAGCGGTCGAAGGACTGGATGAAGAACACCGCCAGCGCCCCGAAGGCCGGGTACAGCAGGGCGGCCTCGAGCTGGCGGCGCGAGGGCTGCGCCAGCGCCTTCCAGCGCGGCGGGAGGCTAGCCAGCGGCGCATTGCCGATGCGCAGCGCCAGGCCCGCGTAGCCAAACAGCAGCGCCACCGTGCCAGCCACCACCCAGCGCTCGGTGCCTTGCAGCTGCTCGGCGCCCAGGTAGCGCAGGCAAAACAGGCCCGCCGACAGCGCCGCCAGCCCGAAATACAGCCGCCCGTACACGCCCAGCCGCCGCAGGCGCAGCGGTATTTTGGGTAGTAAGGCGCACACAATCAAGGCAAAAGCTACCCACGCCAGGCCCAGCCAGACCTCTTGCACCTCGCGCACCAGCGTGAGCGTGCCGAAGAGCAAAGCCGCTTCCAGCAGCGCCGGGTGCAGCACGCGCCACGAGGCATACACCGGCGCCGTAGCCGGCTGCCGGGCCAGGGCCAGCGCCGCCAGCACCCCAAACAGCGCGGCCGCCGTGACGTATTCGGCCGGCCGGTGCAGCAAAGTTTCGTTGCCGGCCAGCAGGCGCAGGTGCACCAGCAGGCCCGCCAGCAGCAGCCCGTAGCTGAGGTGCAGCAGGTAGCGGTCGGGCTGGCCGGCGCGGGCCACGGCGGCGGCATCGGGCAGGGCGCGCCGCCAAGCCTGCGCCCCGGCAAAGGCCGCGCCAGCCAGGGCCAGCAAGCCCAGCACCAGGTAGGCGAGGTGGGCCGGGGGCACGCTGCCCAGCAGCACCACCAGGTGCAGACCCAGCAAATACAGCCACGGCCCGCGCACAAAGCGCGCCCCCGCCGCCCACCACGATGTGCGCAAGCCCGCCAGGGGCACGGCCAGCGTAGGCACCAGGTAAAGCAGCACCTGGCCAATTGCCAGCGCCGGCCGGCCGGCTGCCTGCGTCGCAAAAGCCACGGGCAGTACGTGCGCCCATTGCAGCCCCACGTAGCCGGTAGCCGCCAGCACCAGCCCGGCCCACAGCCCGGGCACCACCAAGCGCTGGCGCAGGTACAGCAAGGCCCCCAGGATGCCGACCATCGCCCAGCCCGCCCAGCTGTGCGCGTATTCCAGTGAACCCGCCCCTAGCAAAAGCCAGCCCGTGGCAATGGGCAGGATGGGCAGCCGCGCGCCACCCAGCGCGGGCAGTTGGCCGTATTCCGGGCCCACGGGGCCGAAAGCCAGCCGCCGCAGTTGGTAGCCCAGCGTGAGTACGGCCGCGCCCAGCAGCAGCCCGGCCTGCGCCAGGGGTGCCAGGGTGCCCGGTGCCGTAGCGCGCACCAGCACCGGCAGCAGCACCGCCTGCACTATCAGGAGGTAAGTCTGTAGGTGAAGCAGGCCTTCCTCATCGCGCCGGGCCAGCGGCAGGGCCGCCAGCAGGTTTTCGGCATACAGCATCACCAGCACGCCGGGCCAGGTGAGGCCCGCTTTGTGCAGCCCCACCACCGCCAGTAACATAAACAGCTGGGCCAGTACCAGTTGCTGCCGCCGCACCCAGCGGGGTGCCCAGCCGCTGCGGTGCACCCAGTAGGCCAGCCCCAGCGCCGCCAGCGCCAGCACCGGCAGCAGGCCCAGCGCCCGCGTATCCGACCATCTAAACAGCACCTGCCCTAGCAGCAGGCCCGCGCCCGCCTGCAAGAAACCGGCTAGCCCGGCAAAGCCGCTCAGCCAGCCGCGCACGGTGTCGGCGTAGGGGTTGGCCGGCTGGGTGGCGTAGTCATCAAGTGAAGTTTTAGAGAAAAATTGCCGGTAGGTGAATTGCAAAAACGCCACGCTGGCCCAGCCGGCCAGCGCCAGCAGCAGCGCATCGCGGTAGAGGAGCAGCGGAACATTAAGGCCCTGCTTGGCGCCCGCCACCAGCAGCAGGCTCGCACCCGTGAGCAGCGCTTCGGCCATAGCGGCCTGGTGCAGCAGCGTGTCGCGCCGGGCTAGCCACAGCGTCACCAGCAGGTTTTCGGCGAAGAGCAGCGTGAGAATGACGGACCAGCTGAGGTGCGCTTCGTGCAGGCCCACCAGCGCCAGCAACACGAAAAACTGCGCCAGCACCAGCTGCTGCCGCCGCAGCCAGCCAGGGGTCAGCCCACTGGCGCGCACCCAGTAGGCTAGCCCCAGCGCGGCCGCCGCTAGCCCCAGCAGGGCCCCGAGTAGCAGCGCCACCGGCGCGTGCGCCCAGCCAAACAGCACCCGCACCAGCAGCAGGCCAGTGCCCGCTTGCAGCAGCCCGGCCAGCCCGGCAAAAGCATTCAGCAGGCGGTTTAGCGGCTTGGAAAAGAGTTCGGCTAGGGGTGAGTCGAGGCTAGCCCAGCCCTGGGGCAGCAGCTGCCTGTAAGTGGCTTGCACGAACGCAATGCTGGTCCAGCCGGCCAGAGCCAGCAAAATGGCATCGCGGTATAGCAGCGGCGGCGCGCTGTTATCGAAGTCGGTAGCGGCCAAGAGCAGCAGGCTGGTGCCCGCCGCCAGCGCGCCCAGCATGGCCGCGCGGTGCAGCAGGCCATCGCGCCGGGCCAGCAGCAGCACGGCCACCAAGGTTTCGAGGTAGAGCACCAGCAGCACGCCGGGCCAGCTCAGCCCCAACTCGTGCAGCCCGAAAATAGCCACCACAACAAACAGCTGCCCCAGCACCACTTGCTGGCGCCGCACCCAGGCGGGCGCCCGGCCCGCCGCCCGCACCCAGGCCGCCAGCCCCAGCGCGCTACCCGCCATTGCCACTAAAGCCAGCAGCAGCAGCCCCACCGGCGCCGGGTGCCCGCCAACTACTGCGCGGGCCAGCAGCGCTCCGGTGCCCGCTTGCAGCAGGCCCGCCAGGCCCGCAAAGCTCCCTAGCCAGGTAGAGTGCGCCTCCGGGTTGGAAACCAGCACTACCGGCAATGCCCCCGCGGGCCGCCGGGCTGGCTGCACCCCCAGCAGCAGCGGAAATCTCAACACCAGTTGCACGAAGGCTAGCCCCGCCCAGCCGGCCAGGGCCAGTAAAAATGCCTCGCGGTAGAGGTCAGTGAGTTGGATATCAGTTAAATGTCGAATAGCCGTCAGCAGCAAGATCGTGCCACTGAGCAGCCCCTCGGCCAGGGCCGCACGGTACACGGCCTGGTGCAGCCGGTCGGCCGCGTCGCGCCCGGCCAGCAGCAGCACTACCACCAGGTTTTCGACGAAAAGCAGCAGGAGCAGCCCCGACCAGACCAGGCCCACCTCGTGCAGCCCAAAGATGGCGAGCACCACCAACCCCTGCGCCAGTACCAACTGCTGCCACCGCACCCAGCCGGGCGCTAGCGTGCCCCGGCGCACCCAGGTGGCCAGCGCTACCACGCCGCCCGCCAGGGCCAGCAGCGCCCCCAGCAGCAGCGCCACCGGGGCCGGGGCCGCGCCAAACACTACCCGCGCCACCAGTAAGCCCGCTCCCAGCTGCAGCAGCCCGCCCAGCCCGGCAAAGGCGCTCAGCCAGCGTCGGTAATCCGCGGCCCGGGTCAGCTCAGGGTTTTCAGAATCTGATTTAGTATCAAATGCTTGCGCGAAGAAGTGCCGGAAGGCCAGCTGCGCAAACGCCACACTGCCCCAGCCGGCCAGCACCAATAGCAAAGCATCGCGGTAGAGGATGTTGTGCGGCGCATCGAGCTGGCTGGCTGCGGCCAGCAGCAGGGCTAGCCCGGCGAGCAGGGCGCTGCCCATGGCGTAGCGGTGCAGCAGGGCATCGCGCTTGGTGAGCAGCGCTACGGTGCCCAGGTTTTCGGCGAAGAGCAGCAGCAGAATAACCGGCCAGCTCAGGTGCGCCTCGTGCAGCCCCACCACGGCCAGCACCGTAAAAAACTGCCCTAGCACCAGCTGCTGGCGCCGCACCCAGCCGGGCGCCCGGCCCGCCGCCTGCACCCAGGCCGCCAGCCCCACCGAAATGCCCGCCAGCGCTGCCAGCCCCACCAGCAGCAGGGCCACCGGCACGCCCGGCCAGGCAAACAGCGCCCGCGCCAGCAGCAGCCCCGTGCCGGCTTGCAGCGCCCCCGCCACGCCCGCAAACCCGCTTAGCATGCGGCGGTGCGACTGCAGGGCCGCGGCCTTCGGGGGCGCGAGCTGCTCGTTGTAGGCAGCCGCAAGCAGCTGTATTTTAATTGATTGCCCAATAGTCAGCAGCGGCTGCTTGAAAATGAACTGCATAAAGGCCAGCCCCGCCCAGCCGGCCAGGGCCAGCACCAGGGCATCGCGGTAAAGCGTGGCGGGCGGCGCATCGAGCGCCCGGCTGCCGGCTACCAGCAGCAGGCCGGCACTTGCCAGCAGCGCGCCGCTTAGGGCCACGCGGTACACCAGTGCCTCGCGCTGCCGGGCCATGATGAGGGCCACCAGCAGGGTTTCGAGCAGCATAAAAAGCAGGATAACCGGCGGCGTGGCGTGCCAGCCTTGCAGCGAGAGCGCCGTGGCTAGCCCCAGAATAAGCGAGATAATGGTATCGGTCTGAAACAGCCAGCCGATGCCCAGGCGCTTGGCCTGCCGCCCGGCCCAGAAGGTGAGCCCGGCGCCCACGGCCAGCGGAATGGTCTTCCAAATCGAGCCCGTGCTGTAGAAATACAGGTTCACGCCCAGGCAGGTCCAGTTGAGCAGGTGCGAGGCAAAAAGCAGCGGCTCGAACCGGCGCTCGGCATACACGCGGCGGTACTGCACCACGGCCGCGGCGGCGCCCACCAGCAGCACCAGCGCCATCGCCGCCAGGCGCGTGCCACCCGCGATAACTGCCAGCTGCTGATGCCAATATAAGTGAAACGCGAAAAAGCTGGCAATGCTGAGCAGCAGTTGGTATTTCCACTGCTGCCGGTAGGTAATGGCAATGCTGAAGGCCGTAACGCCCGCCGCGGCCCCTAGCGTAAGGGGCGTGGGCGGCAGCACGGCCAGGGCCACCAGGCTCAGCACACCGTGCAGGGTAGCCACTTCCTGGCGGCTGGCCCGCCAGGCCAGGTACAGATTGGCGCTCACGCCGGCCAGCAGCAAGAGGTAGTCGAAGGGCGGCGTGACCCACATCAGGCCCGGAATGCTGACCGCGCCCACGCAGGCAAACAGGAAAATGGCCGCCGCGCTGCTCAGCAGCCAGGCATTCAGCTTCGTGGCAAACTCCTTCTGGCGCAGCCCAAACCGCACGCCCAGCAGCCCGCCCGCAAAGGCGCAAATCAGCAAAAACCGCAGCGGCGGCGCCACCCGCAGCGCCGCGTATATCCCCAGAAACCCAACGCCCGTCACGAGCACCACCGCGCCCAGAATACCGGTCCAGTTTTCGAGCAGCACCGTCGAGGCGCGCTCCCAAAAGGTGGGCCCGGTGGGCACCGGCTTGGGCCGTAACGCGGGCCGCGTAGGCGGCACTGGCCGGGGCGGCGCCACCCGCGGCCGGGCCGTCGGGGCCGGCGCCGGCGTGGGCGGCGGGCCTGGTTGCGGCGCCGGCTCACCCACGGCGGCCTCTGCCGGCTCTGCCGGCGCAGCTTCCGCTGCCGGCTCCGCGATGGACTCAGATTCGGTGGCTGGCGCTGTTTCTGCGGCCTGGCTGGCTGCTGCGGCTGGCGTAAGCTCAAGGGCGCTGGCGGGCTCGTCAATGACTTGGGCCAGCTCGGCTTCGGCGGCTAGCGGCTCGGTTAGCTCGGCTTCTTCAATCAAGGCAGCCTCTGCGGCGCTGGGGGCCAGCTCGGTTTCTTCAATTAACTCAGGCGCTGAGGCTTGCTCTTCAGGCAGAGCAGGCGCCGTAACGGGGGCTACTTCGTCCGCGCTAGCGGCCTCACTTGCATCAACGGGCTCGGTGCTGACCTCCTGGGCCATCGGCGTTTGCTCGACCTCGGCTGTCGTTGCTTCTGCTTCTTGTGCCGGGGCCGACTCAGGTTCTTCCACTGCCTCGGTTACCTGAATGGGCTCCTGCGCTGGCTCGAAGGGCGCTGCCAGCGGCTCGGCGGCTGGCTCGGGCGCTGCCACTGGTGCGGGCGGCGCGGTGGGCACGGGCTGAGGGCCGGCCTCCGCCACGGGGGCGGCGGTGGCTGCTGCGGCCGGCGCAAAGCCAGCCCACTGCCCGGGTGCCGGTGCCGGAGGAGCGGCTACGAATGGGGCCGCCGCAAACTCGGCGCGCAGGGCTAGCAACTGGCTGTGCAGCTGCTCCAGCTCGCCCTGCATGTGCTGCTGCCGGGCCCGGTAGCGGCCCAAATCAGCTTCTAACTCTTTGAGTCGAAGGGGCAAATCCCAACTTCGCGCGATGAAAACGAGGGCAATAAGCAGCCCTACCACGATGAGAACCATGGGCATTTGGGGGTAAAGGGAAAAAATCGGCCACAGCGGCCACAAAATCAGCCCGGTACCACCCAGGTTCGGATAGCAAATGTAGACGAAAAGCCGGAATTATGTACGATGCCCGAATTTTATACGAAAAAAAAGCCACCCCGAATTTATTCGGGGTGGCTGAAAACGGGCGCCAGGCCGGCTAGGCGTAGATAAACCGAACCTCTTGCTTGATTTCCGGGTTCAGGCTCAAGGCCACCGGGCAGGTGTGCGCGGTGCGCTCCATCAGGGCGCGGTCGCGCTCATTGAGGCTAGCGGGCAGGTGCAGCTCCACGTTGAGCTGCGCAATGCGGCGCGGCGCATCCTGGCTCATAATTTTTTCCATCTTAAACGAGGCGCCCACCAAGTCTACCTGGTGGCGCTCGGCCACGATGGCCATCGTCGTGAGGATGCAGGTGCCCAGGGCGGTGCCCACGAGGTCGGTGGGCGAAAAGGCTTCGCCGCGCCCGTGGTTATCAACCGGGGCATCGGTCTGGATGACAGTGCCCGAAGCGGTGTGCGTAGCTTCGGTGCGCAGGTGGCCCTCGTAGCGGGCAGTAGCGGTGGTGTGGGGCGTGCTCATACCACAAAGCTACCCTAGCCGCGTTAGCGAAACGCCGGGTGGTAAAACCCCGCCCGGCAGGTATTTTTGACTTCTCTATGAACAAGACGTATGTCATCGCCGCTGGCTGCCTGGCGCTGGGCCTCGCGGCTGCCCGGCCCGCCCGGGCCCAGGCCCCCGCTACCCCGCCCGAGCCCGTGGGCCCCACGCTTCAGGCCGCGCCGGCCCAGGCCATGCCGTCCGACGAGCAGTCGTACCGCCGCGAAACGGTATTTGGCATCAACTTCAACACCCAGGGTGGCCTCATTGGCGGCGCCAATGTGCGCGTGGCACGCGTGCTCGACGAGCGCTGGCTGCGCTTCTGGAGTCTGGAGGGCGTGTCGTTCAAAAACCCGAAGGAAGAAAGCGTTACCAACCCCTACACCGGGGGCAGCTACAAGCGCTTCAAGGCTAATTATGCCTTTGCGCTGCGGCCATCCATCGGCATTCAGCGCATCCTGTTTCGCAAGGCTGCCGATGCCGGCGTGCAGGTCAATGGCCTGCTCAGCGCCGGGCCTTCGCTAGCCCTGCTGATGCCGTACTACGTCAGCTTCGATGAGACGGCGGCCAAAAATGGCTCGGTGCCCAGCTCCAGCGATATCATTGTGGATGAGGCCTATGACCCGGCCAAGCACGGCGGCACCGCCGAAAACTACATCTTCGACCGGGCGCCGCTCTTCAGCGGCATCGGCCAAACCAAGGTGGTGCCGGGCGTGCACCTGCGCGGCGGCCTCAGCTTCGAGTACGGCCGCTACCGCGACGCCGTGGCCGGGGCCGAGGTTGGGTTTCTGCTCGAAGCCTACACCAAGCGCCTGCTCATGCTGAACCCGCCCGCCCCCAACGACCCCAATAGCCTGAACCGGCAGTTCTTCCCGTCGGTTTACCTTACGCTCTACATCGGCCACCGGAGCTAACTTTGAGTAGTTTTAGCTGTCCTTGCGAGCGCAACAAAGCGGAGCGCGGCAATCTTTCCTTGCTGGGCGCAACGTGGCAGACGACAAAGGAAAGGTTGGCGCGCTCCACTTCGTTGCGCTCGCAAGGATAAACGTTTTTAGTATTAGATTAGGAAGTTAAGATGGATACCCTGCTGCTGACGCTCCCCATTATTCAGGCCGAACCGCTAGCCCCCGCCGCGCCGGCCCGCCCGCGCAAGCCCGACTGGCTGCGCGTGAAGCTGCCCATCGGCCCCGACTACGCCGCCGTGCGCAAGCTCGTGGATGAGCACAAGCTGCATACCATCTGCGAATCGGGCAATTGCCCCAACATGGGCGAGTGCTGGGGCGCCGGCACGGCCACCTTCATGATACTCGGCAACGTGTGCACGCGCTCGTGCTCGTTCTGCGCCGTGGCTACCGGCCGCCCTAGCGAGCTGGACCTTGACGAGCCGCGCCGCGTGGCCGAGGCCATTTCGCTGATGAAGGTGAAGCACGCCGTTATCACCAGCGTAAACCGCGACGAGCTGAAGGACCGCGGCGCCAGCGTGTGGCGCGATACGGTGGTGTTTACCAAGGAGCTAAGCCCCGAAACCACCATCGAAACGCTGATACCCGACGTGAAAGCCAACTGGGCGGCGCTTGAGGTCATGATTTCGGGCGGTCAGGAAGTTATTTCGCACAACATGGAAACTGTGGGCAGCCTCTACCGCCTCGTGCGCCCGCAAGCCAAATACGACCGCAGCCTGGAGCAGATTCGGCGCACCAAGCTGGCCGGGCACCGCACCAAGTCGGGCATCATGCTGGGCCTGGGCGAAAAGCAGGACGAAGTACACCAGGCGATGGACGACCTCGTGGCCAACGGCCTCGACATCCTCACGCTGGGCCAGTACCTGCAGCCTACCAAGCGCCACCTCGACGTAGCCGAGTTTATCCACCCCGATACCTTCGCCGCCTACAAAGAAGAAGGCCTGCGCCGCGGCCTCAAGTACGTGGAGAGCGGCCCGCTGGTGCGCAGCAGCTACCACGCCGAGCGCCACGTAAACGTGCCCATTTAAGCAAGTTAAGTATTAGTAAAAGCAAAAAGCCCCGCCAAATCTGGCGGGGCTTTTTGCTTTTAGTGGCTAAACCGGGGCCTAGCGCACGGCCGCCGGGCGGCGCGTGTCGGTGGGCGGGTAGTTGCCCAGCACGCTGTTTACGATGCGGTAGGTTTCGGCCTCCGAGATGCTGTTCTGGTCGAGCTGGGCCTGGCCGGTGCCGCGCCAGGCTAGCTCCTTGCGGCGGGCATCCACAATGTCGATAATGACCGTGCCGGCCTTGTAATTGTAGGCGCGGCCACCGCCGTAGGGGTAGCCGCCAAAGCCACCGTAGCCATAGCCGTAGTACGGGTAGCCGCCATAGCCGCCGTAGGGATAGCCGCCGGCGATTTGCTGCTTGTTTTCGACGCGCACGCTATAGGCCACATACACATCGGGGCTGGCGTTGTTGGCTACCTCGGTCAGGCCCTTGGCCGTCAGGTCTTTGCTCACGGCATCACGAATGCGCTGGTCGGTAAACGACTCGTAGCCGCGGGCGGGGCCGCCTTCGGTATCGTTGGCTTGCTTGGGGTACCAGGCCCAGGTTTTGTAGGCGCGGAAGTTAACGGCGTGGTCGAAGTCGCTGGTGGCAGCTACGTTGGCCGTAGTGGCGCAGGAGGCCACGCCGAAAGCCAGCGCCAGGCCCGTGACCGCGAGGGCGACCGGACGGGCCAGAAGATGAGTGATGCGGTTCATAAGGCTAAAAATTAATAAGATAATCCACTAATGCGGAGGTATTGGCTTAACGCTAGTGGCTAGGGCAATGTTCCAAATAAAGTAGGCTAGCCGACTATTCTCCTTAGCCAATCGCCTAACGCCCCAAACGCCCGGCCGAGTCGCTTTCGCGGGCTCAACCGGGCGTTTTTGCTGGTGGCTGACGGCGTTAGTTTAACGCAGTATGGGCGGCCGTATTGTCTTTAAAATTGACTGTTATACGTCGCTGCGCGCTGCATGACAGTCAATTCTCTGCGTCTAATAAGACGGGCCCTTATCGGTCGAAACGAGCTGCTCGGGCTCGTCGGCGTAGTCCTCCAGCGGCGTGCAGCTGCAAATGAGGTTGCGGTCGCCGTAGGCCGAGTCGATGCGGCTCACGCTGGGCCAGAACTTGGCGTTGCGCACGTAGGGCAGTGGGTACACGGCCTGCTCGCGGGTGTAGGGGCGCGTCCACTCCTGGGTGAGCACGATGGCGGCGGTGTGGGGCGCGTGCTTGAGCACGTTTTCCTTGGCGTCGGCGCGGCCTTCCTCTACCTCCGTGATTTCCTTGCGAATGGCAATCATGGCGTCGCAGAAGCGGTCCAGCTCCTCCTTGCTTTCGCTTTCGGTGGGCTCAATCATGAGCGTGCCGGCCACCGGGAAGCTTACCGTAGGCGCGTGGAACCCATAGTCCATCAGGCGCTTGGCGATATCTTCGACCTCAATACCGGCCCTTTTGAAGTGGCGGCAATCAAGAATCATCTCGTGGGCGCAGCGGCCCTGGCTGCCCGTGTACAGCACCGGGTAGTGCGCTTCGAGGCGCGCCTTGATGTAGTTGGCGTTCAGAATAGCCAGTTCCGTAGCGCGCGTAATGCCGTCGCCGCCCATCATCGAGATGTAGGCGTAGGAGATGGGCAGGATGCTGGCCGAGCCCCACGGCGCGGCCGATACGGCGCCGCTGCTGCGGCCCTCTACCGGCACCACCACGTGGCCGGGCAGATAGGGAATCAGGTCTTCGACCACGCCGATGGGGCCCACGCCGGGGCCGCCGCCGCCGTGCGGGATGCAGAACGTTTTGTGCAGGTTGAGGTGGCACACGTCGGCGCCGATGCTGGCCGGCGAGGTGAGGCCCACCTGGGCGTTCATGTTGGCGCCGTCCATGTACACCCGGCCGCCGGCCTGGTGAATAAGCTCGCAGATTTCAATAATCGTTTCCTCGTACACGCCGTGCGTGCTGGGGTACGTCACCATGAGGCACGAGAGGCGGTCGGCGTGCTGCGCAATTTTGGCGCGCAGGTCGTCCATGTCCACGTTGCCGTCTTCAGTGCTTTTCACCACCACTACCTGCATGCCGGCCATCACGGCCGAGGCAGGGTTGGTGCCGTGGGCCGAGGCCGGAATGAGCGCCACCGTGCGGTGGTTATCGCCGCGGCTCAGGTGGTAGCCACGGATGGCCAGCAGGCCCGCATACTCGCCCTGCGCGCCCGAGTTGGGCTGCAGGCTCACGGCCGCGAAGCCCGTCACCTCGCAGAGCCAGGCTTGCAGGTCGCGGATAATCTGCTGGTAGCCTACCGTCTGGTCGGCCGGCGCGAAGGGGTGCAGCTGGCCGATTTCGGGCCAGGTCACGGGTATCATCTCCGCCGTAGCATTCAGCTTCATGGTGCACGACCCTAGCGGAATCATGCTGTGGGCGAGGCTCAAGTCCTTGTTTTCGAGCTGCTTCATGTAGCGCAGCAGCTCGTGCTCGGCGTGGTGCGTGTTGAAGACCGGGTGCGTGAGGTACTCGCTGGTGCGCTGGAGGCTTTCGGGCCAGGTCAGCGTCAGCTCGGCCTCGGCGGTAGGGGCAGCCGGGGTGGCTACCTCCTTGCCCAGCACCTTGGCGAAAATGTCCACGATGTCGCGCACGTCGTCAATTTCCACGTTCTGGTGCAGGCTGATGCCCACCAGCGTGTCCTCGTAGTAGCGGAAGTTGATGCCCGCGCTCTCCGCCTCCTGCTTGATTGCTTGCTGCATCTCGTGGCTTTCGAGGCGCAAGCTCAGCGTGTCGAAGTAGTGGCTGTTCAGCTGCTCGACCCCTAGCGCCTTCAGCTCGGCTTCCAGAATCTGGGCGAACAGGTGCGTGTTCACGGCAAACTGCCGGATGCCCTTCGGGCCGTGGTACACGGCAAACATACCGGCCAGCACGCTCAGCAGCACCTGCGCGGTGCAAATATTGGAGGTAGCTTTTTCGCGGCGGATGTGCTGCTCGCGGGTTTGCAGGGCCATGCGGTAGGCCTTGTTGCCGGCCGCGTCCACGCTCTGGCCGATAATGCGGCCGGGGATAACGCGCTTGAACTGGTCTTTGCACGAGAAGAAACCCGCGTGCGGCCCGCCAAAGCCCATTGGCACGCCAAAGCGCTGCGACGAGCCCACCACCACGTCGGCGCCCAGCTCGCCGGGCGAGGTGAGCAGCGTGAGGGCTAGTAGGTCGGCGGCCATCACCACGAACAGATTGCTGGCCTGCGCCTTGGCAATAAACTCGCGGTAGTCGAAGATGGTGCCGTTGGCCCCGGGGTACTGCACCATTACGCCAAAGAAGGCTTCGTCGGAAACGTCGGCCGTGCGGTGGTCGCCGATAACCAGCTCGATGCCGAGGGGCGTGGCGCGGGTGCGCAGCACGTCAATAGTTTGGGGCAACACCTGCTCCGACACGAAGAACTTGGTAGCGTTTTTCTTCTTGGTTTGCGAGTGCAGCATGTGCAGCGCCTCGGCGGCGGCCGTGGCCTCGTCGAGCAGGCTGGCGTTGGCGATGGGCAGGCCGGTGAGGTCAATTACCATCGTCTGGTAATTGATAAGCGCCTCCAGGCGGCCCTGCGCAATCTCGGCCTGGTAGGGCGTGTAGGCCGTGTACCAGCCCGGGTTTTCCAGAATGTTGCGCTGGATAACGGGCGGCAGCGTGGTGTCGTGATACCCTAGCCCGATGTAGCTCTTATACACCTTGTTCTGGCCGGCAATCTGCTTGAAGCGCTTCAAAAACTGGCGCTCGCTGAGGGCCGGCGGCAGGGCCAGCGCCCGGGGCAGGCGAATGGCGGCGGGCACCGTTTCGGCGATGAGCTGGGCCAGGTCGGCGGCCCCCACGGCTTGCAGCATGGCGTGCTGGCTAGCGAGGTCGGGCGCGTTGTGGCGGGTTTCAAACACGTCGGCGGGCTTGAATCTAAACGACATAAACGTGGGCTGGGGGAGGGGAGAAGAAGGCAACTTTTTCCGTAACAAAGGTACGCCCGGTTTGGTGGGGGCAGGGGTGTACTTTTGGGCACTTTCTTCTTCTACCCATGCCTTTTCCCACCCTTATTGGCCTGCTACGCGAAGGCCGCACCCCGCCCGACCGCCGCGTGGCCCTCACCCCCAAAAAGTGCGTCGAGCTGCAAGATGCCTACCCCGGCCTGCGCGTGCGGGTGCAGCCCAGCCCGCACCGCGCCTTTGCCGACCAGGAGTACCGCGACCTTGGCCTGGAGGTGAGCGACGACATGGCCGCCTGCGACGTGCTGCTAGGGGTGAAGGAAGTGCCCGTGGCCTGGCTGCTGCCCGGCAAAACCTACTGCTTTTTCTCGCACACCATCAAGAAGCAGCCTGCCAACCGGGCGCTGCTGCAAGCCGTTCTGCACAAGCAGATTACGCTGATTGACTATGAGCTGCTGACCAACGCGGCCGGCGAACGCGTGGTGGCGTTTGGGCACTGGGCCGGCATTGTGGGCGCCTACAATGGCCTGCTCACCTACGGCCGCAAGCACGGGCTGTTTACCCTGAAGCCAGCCTGGCAGTGCGTGGACATGGAGGACATGCAGGAAGAGTTTTTTAAGGTGAAGCGCCTGCCGCCCATCAAGATAGCCGTAACGGGCTCGGGCCGCGTGGCCCAGGGCGCGGTAGAGGTGCTGGGCCGCATGGGCATCCGGCGGGTGAGCGTGTACGACTACCTCTACCTCGATTTCAGCGAGCCGGTGTATGCCCAGCTGCGCAGTTCGGACTACAACCGCCGCCGCGACGGCCGGGTGTGGGACACAGCCAATTTCCACCACGAGCCGGCGGCTTATGAGTCGACGTTCGGCAACTTTCTGCCCGTTACCGACCTGCTCATTGCCTGCGCCTACTGGGACCCCGCCGCGCCGCGCCTCTTCAGCGAGGAAGACACGCGCCGGCCCGGCTTTAAGCTCACTACCATTGCCGACGTGACCTGCGACGTGAACGGCTCTATCCCGCTTACCAAGCGCAGCACCACCATCGAGGCGCCGGCTTTCGACTACAACCCGGCCACCGGCGCGCTGGAGGCACCATACGCTAGCCCCGAAAATATCACGGTGATGGCCGTGGACAATCTGCCCTGCGAGCTGCCGCGCAATGCCAGCCGCGACTTTGGCCGGCAGCTGCTCGACCAGTTTTTTCCGCACCTGCTGGGGGGCGATGCGGCCGGCGTGGTGGCCAGGGCCACTATCGCCAGCCAGGGGCAATTGCGCCCGCGCTACACCTATCTGGCTGATTATGTGGCCTGAAGCAACAGCCAAGCCCTTGCCAAGGCTATTGCTTGTGCTTGGTCGAGTCGGAGCGGGTGGTAGCCGCGCTGTCGGGCAGCGGGGCGGGCGCCGCCACCGGCGCGGTGCCGCCGGCCAGGGTCGAAATCTCCCCGCTGGGGCTGATTTTGCGCAGCGAGTTGGTACCCGTATCGCTCACGTACACGGCCCCGGCCGGGTCGGTGGCCAGGCCGGCCGGAAAGTGCAGCCCCTCGGCCAGCAGCGACACCTGCCCGGTGGCACTCACGCGCCGAATGTTATTGTCGTAGGTGTTGGCCACCAGCAGGGCGCCGGTGGCATCGAGCGCTAGCCCCCGGGGGTGGTTGAAGGCCGCCGCCAGCAGCACAGTTTGCCCATCGGGATTAATCTGTCGGATGGTATTGTTGTCAGTGTCAGACACGTACACCACGCCCTGGGTGCTCACGGCAATGCCAGCCGGCTTGTTGAGGCCCCTGGCCAGGGTGGTGAGGGCGCCGTGGGGGCTCACCTTTTGCACGGTGCCGCTGTTGGGGCCGGCGCCCGCGTCGGCCACGTACACATTGCCCGCCGCATCTACGGCCACCGCCGCCGGAAATACCAGCCCGTGGCCGTGCACCAGCGTGGTGGCCGGGCTAGCCGGGCCCACCTGAATAATGCTGTGGCTGCCCGCATCGGCCACGTATACCGTGCCGGTGGGGCCCACGGCCACGCCTGTGGGGTAGGCCAGCTCGCCCGCCGCCAGGGGCGTGGCCTCGCCGGCGGCGTCTACCTTTTGCACCACCCCGTTGTCGGTGTCTACTACGTAGAGCATGCCCGCGGCGTCGATGGCCACGCCATCGGGAAAGCCGAACGCAACGGCGGTAGCCGCTGGCCTGCCGGCAGTTAGGAATATTGCCGCCAGCAGGCCGCCACATAGTGCTGGGGTTTTCATAGACAGGAAAGGGTGCGGGGTGACTACCCCAAAGGTAGTACAGGCTCCCGATAATCTGCTATTATTTACCACTTTAGTGCCAGGCATTTCAAAATGCTATCCGATACCCACCTTTGCGCTTATGAAGCTGACCACCCGGGCCACCGCCCCCGAGTTGATGGACGACCTGACGCTGGCCACCGAAGAGCTGCGCCAAAACCTCGATGAACTCGAAACCATCAACACCTGGCTAGGGGGCTACCGGCCGGTGCTGGCGGCCCTGGCCCGGCTGCAAGCGCGCTTTCCGGCGGGCCGCCCGCTGCGCCTGGCCGACCTGGGCAGCGGCGGCGGCGACACCCTGCGCCACGTGGCGCGCTGGGCCCGGCAGCGGTGCGTGCCCCTAGTGGCCGAGGGCATCGATGCCAACGAGTTTATGCTGGCCTACGCGGCCGCCAAAAGCCGGGCGTATCCCGAAATCAGCTACCGGCAGCTCGATATTTTTTCGCCCGAGTTTGCCGCCCGGCCCTACGATGTGCTCACGGCCAGCCTGTTCTGCCACCACTTTGCCGACGACGAGCTGGTGGTGCTGCTGCGCGGCTGGCACCGCCAGGCCGGGCTAGCCGTGGTCATCAACGACCTGCACCGCCACCCGCTGGCCTACTACAGCATCAAATATTTAACTAAGTTGCTCGGAGGCTCGCGCCTGGTGCAGCACGATGCCCCGCTCTCGGTGGCCCGCGCCTTTTCGCGGGCCGACTGGGTGCGGCTGCTAAAGCAGGCCGGCATCACGCAGTATGAGCTGCGCTGGTGCTGGGCGTTTCGGTGGCAGGTGGTTATTTATACTGCAGAAGTTTCGTTCGCTCTGAATCAATGAGAATCAACTTGTTGGCTGTTTGGGGTTTAGTGCTGTTAGTAGCGGCTTGCGGGCAGCCTCAGTCAACGGCCGAAGTGCCAGCTGCTGGTCAGCCCGCTGCTGCGCTCCCAAAGGCTGCTGCATCGCCTAAGTCGCCGATAGCTAGGCCGCTTGCGCAGTTGATAGCCTTCCAGATGTACGGCGCCTTCGCGGCGGCGGCCGATACGGTGCTGCACCTGCCGGGGCATACCTACCGCCTGGGCTGGCAGGTACGTCTCGACACGCTGCAACCCCTGACCCACATAACCCCGCCCGACCCGGCCAAGTATTTTGCGGGCGATACGAGCCGGGGCTTTCGAGGGTACTACACGGTGGAGGTGCGCGACTCGCTGGGCCAGCGGCTAGGCCGCCACACCTTCACCAAGGCCGATTTTTACCCCGTCGTGGGGCCCGAGCTGGCCATCAGCAGCGGGGTAGAGCTGCCCCGGCTGCTGGGCTACAGCGCCCCGCTGGGTGGGCTGGTTTATACGGTTTCCTTTAATGCCCCCGGCACCGACTGGTACGGCGAGGCGGTGCTGGTACTCGCGCCCGGCGGGCAGGTGCGCTACCTGGGCCCTGGTGCGGGCAGCGATGGCCCCGAACTGGCGGTGACCCTGGCGGCCAACGGCCAAACCCTCTTGACGGGCAATGGCATTAAGCGCGCCGGCCAGCCCCTGCTGCCACTGGCGCGGGCCGGGGCCGAGCTGCGCGGCGCCCGACTACTGAACGATACACTGGCGCTGCTTATTGATGAGCCCGGCCGCTCGCACCTTCGTGCCAGCGCCGAGCCCTCTTTTGACGCTACGCCGGCCCAGCGCCGCCAGCCCAATGCGTTTGTGCGCGACGTGCGTACCGGCCGCGACGTAAGCCGCTTCCGCTACGATGGCTTTTTTTACGTGTTAGGCTACCGAATACCTTTACAGATAGTAGCCTCAACGCAGACGGCGTATTTGCTTGACGCTGCTAAAGGGATATACGTGCTACCGTTGCGCCAGCCAGCGGCTGGCCGCTGGCTGCCCTTCGCCACCATGCCGCGCGCCGTCGGCTCCCCAATGGCCAACGAAATCAGCTTTGAATTATCGGGGGAGCCACAAGGCTACCGCTTCCTGGTCGATACAACCCAGGCTAGTAAGGTGCGCTATCAACTGCTAACGCAGTGATTTCTTCGTAGTGAGGTAGCTTCCTGCTTCATTAGCAGCTACCCGTGGCTTAGCCGCTAGCCCGCCACTATCTCCAGCAGCATGGCCTCCATCGTGAGGCCCGGCCCGAAGGCGCAGCTCAGCACGGGTGCGCCTGCATCGGCGGGGCTAGCGGCGGCCAGCAGCTCGCGCAGCACAAACAGTACCGTGGCCGACGACATATTGCCGTAGTCGCGCAGTACCTGGTAGGCGTAGCGGTTGTCGTGCTTGCTCAGGCCCAGCGCCTGCTCGATGGCCTCCAGGATTTTGCGCCCGCCGGGGTGCAGGGCAAAGTGCCGGATATCCTCGCGGCGCACCGGCAAATCCTGAAGCAAGTCGGCGGTGAGCTGCCCGATGCCCCGCTCAATCAGCGCCGGCACGTAGCCCGAGAGCGTCATTTCGAAGCCAAAATCGCCGATGTGCCAGGCCATATCCTGCACGCCTTCGGGGGCTAGCCCGCAGTGAAAGGCCCGTAGCGCCAGGCTGGGCGCCGGGCCGGGCAGCGGCTGCCCCATCACCAGGCAGGCCGCCGCGCCATCGCCAAATAGCGCGTTGCTCACGAGGTGGTCGGCCTCATGGCTTTTCTGAAAATGCAGGGTGCACAGTTCCACGCTCACTATCAGCACCCTAGCGGTGGGGTCGGCGCGCACCATGCCGTCGGCCAGGCGCAGGGCATTCACGGCCGCGTAGCAGCCCATGAAGTTGACGCAGGTGCGGCGCACCGAGGTGGGCAGGCCCAGGGCCGTTACCAGTTCGATATCGAGCCCCGGCGCGTACATGCCCGTGCAGCTCACCGTGATGAGGTGCGTGAGGCTGGCCGGCGCCACCCCCGGCGCTTGCTGCAGGGTGCTTTGCACCGCCGCCAGGGCTAGCGGCAGGGCCTCGCGCCGGTAGGCGGCCATGCGCTGGCTCACGCTGGGAAAGGGCTCCAGGCCCGGCGTGTTGGGGAAGAAGTCGTAGTCGCCATTGGCCCGGCCGTAGTCGGGCAGCACCGAGTGGCGGTGCTCGATGCCCGACACCCGGTACAGGGCCTGCAGCTTGCGCCGCCCGCCCGCGTCCAGCTCCAGCGCCCCGGCCATAAAATCGGCAATGACGGGCTGGGCAAGGCGATGGGGCGGGGTAGCGGTGCCGATGGCACCCAGGTAGCTGGGCATTGGGGTTGAATTAGAACGCAATAGTACACCGCCGCGATACGGCGCCGGGTGGCTGCCCGCAAGAAACGCGCCGCCGGCCCAGCCACCTACGAAAATGCGGGCGGTTTGGAGGCTAGCCGCGCTTTACGGCCGCCCCGGCGGCAGGTTTTAGGCAAAGGGCCGGCCGTGGGTCTGGCGCATGAGGGCGCGCACGGCGGCGGGCCAGTGGCGCAGGCCGCCCACCACCAGCTCGCTCAGCACCGGCCCGCCAAACAGCCCCTGCACCGCCCGCCCCACCCGCAGCCGGGTGCCAAACTGCCGCTGCCAGCCTTCCGCATACGCCGCCTCCAGCGCCGGGCGGGGCAGCTCGCCGCGCAAAAACCGGCTGGCCAGCGGCACGGCCAGCGCCGCGCCGTGCAGGGCCATCGCCATGCCGTTGCCGCAGAGCGGCGTAATGAGGCCGGCCGCGTCGCCCACCATCAGCAGGTGCTGCTCTACGGGTAGCTTGGGGGCGAAGGAAATCTCATTGATAACCTCGGGCTGGGCGTAGAGGCGCTCGGCGTGGGCCAGGATGGCGGCCAGGCGCGGGTTGCGGGCCAGCACCTCGCCTTCGAGCGCGGCAATCGTGCCGCCGCCCGCCTTGAGGTTGGCGCGCGTGGTGAGGTAGCAGAAGCACAGCTTGTCGTCCTCAATGGCCGAAATGCCCGCGTAGCCATCCCGAAAATTGTGCAGCTCAATCACATCGCGCGCAAAGCCCGGCAACCGCAGGTGGTATTTCACGCCCAGGTAGGGCGAGCGCTGGCTAAAAAACGAGCGGCCCAGCTGCCGGTCCAAGGCGCTGCGCTTGCCGTAAGTGCCCAGCACGAGGCTAGCTGCCAGCTGGCGGCCGTCGGCTAGCGTCACCAGGTGGCGGTCGGCGGCGGCCTCGAAGGCCACGTCGGCCACGGTGGCAAAAATAAATTCCACGCCCGCCGCCACCGCCCGCTGGTACAAAAAATCGTCGAGCGCGTAGCGGCTCACCCCAAAGCCGCCCAGGTCGAGGGGGCTAGCCAGCAGGCGCCCGGCCGGCGACGACAGCCGAAACTGCCCGATGGCCGCCGGGGCCAGCGCCGCGGGGTCGGCCCCCAGCCGGCGCAGGTAGGGCAGCACCTCGTTGCTCACGTACTCGCCGCACACCCGGTGGAAGGGATAGCGCCGCCGCTCTACCACCACCACGCGGTGGCCGCGCCCGGCCAGGTCGAGGGCGGCGGCCAGGCCCGCCAGCCCACCGCCCAGCACGAGGGCGGGCAACTTATTTTTATCGAGTAAATCCACGATTTAACCGGCCAAAAATCCGGCTGCGAATAATTAAGCGTATAGTAATAAGCTAGGGTTCGTAATTTTGCGAAACCAAAAGGCAAGTTCGTCGTTAACTTTCATCCCACCCGGCTACTGTGTTCTGGTTGACTATATTATGAAACAACCCTTACTATTTGGATTACTCTGGCTCGCTAGCGTTGGCGCTTGCATTGGTGGCCTAGTACCGGCTCGTGCGGCTACTATCAGCGGCTCTCATCAAACGATTGTGCGCCCCACCCTTGACGACAAGGCCCTGGTGGTGTACCCTAACCCGAGCACCGGCATCGTGCACCTCACCATTAGTGGCCTCGAAGGCCGCCGGGTAGAGGTAAGCGTGCTCAACGTTATTGGCACCGTGATGTACCACGAAACCCTGACTGAGCTGAACGAGCGCTTCACCAAAACGCTGGATTTAAGCCGTTTCGCTAATGGCCTGTATTACGTAAAGCTGGAGGCCGACAATTCGAGCCAGCTCTGCAAGCTTGTTATTCGCTAAGGCTGCAGGGTGGGGCTAGCCCACCCGCAGGTGCCCCCAACAGAAAAAGCAGCCGCGAGGCTGCTTTTTCTGTTTTCCAAGGCTTGAGAACAAGGCGCTTAGCGGGCCATTACCGGCTCGGGGCTTACCATGTTGCGCACGCGGCGGGCCGTATCAATAGCCAGGAAAGCAGTAGCCGCGATGAGGGCAAAAAACAGGTACCACATAATCGTAAGGAAAAGCAAATGAGGATAAAAAAACGACCGGGCGCTAGCCATAAGTCACGGTCGTTTAACCTCAATAGCCGGGGTAGGGTTACAGTAAAATTCGGGCATTTGAGGGGTTAGCCTACGGCAGCAGCAGGTGCCCGCTCTGAATGAGACGGTAGAGCGTGGAGCGGCCCACGCGCAGGCGGTTGGCGGCGGCCACCACGTCGCCATTCAGGGCCGTGAGGCTGTCTTGCATAATGGCCAGCGTTTGCTCGCGCAGCGATGGGAAAACCAGCGTGCTGCTGCGGGCCGGCGCGGCCGCTACCGGCGCCGGCGCCGTCCGAAACGGGATGTCGGCCACCTCAATCTGCTTGCCATCGGCCAGCACGGCGGCCAGCTCTACCACCGCTTTCAGCTCGCGCACGTTGCCCGGGTAGGCGTAGGCTAGCAAATGCTGCCGCGCCTCGGGGCTGAAGGGCCGCACGGGCAGCTTGTTGCGCTGGCTGAAGGTGCGCACAAAGGCCGCGGCCAGCAGCAGAATATCGGGGCCGCGCTGGCGCAGCGGGGGCAGCTCGATGGGCAGGCCCAGCAGGCGGTAGTACAGGTCTTCGCGAAAGCGGCCGGCCTGCATTTCGGCGGTCAGGTTGCGGTGGGTGGCTACCACCAGCCGCACATCGAAGGGCACGGGCTGGGTGCCGCCCACCCGCGTTACGGCCCGCTCTTGCAGCACGCGCAGCAGCTTGGCTTGCAGCACCAGCTCCAGGTCGGCAATCTCATCCAAGAACAGCGTGCCGCCGTTGGCTTCCTCAAAGCGCCCCACGCGCCGGGCCGTGGCCCCGGTAAAGGCGCCCTTCTCGTGGCCAAACAGCTCGCTCTCCAGCAGCTCGCGCGGAATGGCCGCCATGTTGATGGCCACAAACGGCTGCCCCGCCCGCTCCGACTGGGCATGGATGGCCTGCGCCACCAGCTCCTTGCCCGTGCCCGTTTCGCCACTCACCGATACCGTAATAGTGGTGCGCGCGGCCTTCGCGATAAGCTCGCGCACCTGCTGCATGCTGGGGTGCTGCCCTAGCAGCATACCGGCGGGGGCCTCCGGCGCCTCGGGCGCCGGCCGGGCGGCGGGCACTGCCGGCTGGCGGGCGGCCGCCAGCGCCTGCCACAGCCGCTCGGGGCTGTGCAGGTCTTTCACCATGTATGCGCTCACGCCCTGGCTCAGCAAGTCGGCTTCGGCCTCGGCATTGGCCTCGTTGGCCAGCACAAAAAAGTGCGCGTTGGGCAGGCGCTCGCGCAGCTTGCGCAAAATGCGCCGGGGCAGGCCCTCTTGGCCATCATTGTCCAGAATGAGGGCGTTGGGCTGCGCCGTGGCCGCCGACCGATAAGCGAGCGCGAGCGCTACGGTGGCAAAGCGCCGCACCACATGGTCGGGGTTGAGGCTAAGCCGGTGGCACAGGCGGGTGATATAATGGCTATCAGCCCCAATAAGCCAGATGTGGTAATGGGAAGAAGTTTTCATAAGCGGAACAGGCCGCGCCCATAAACAGAGTTAGTAGGCGGTATAAAGAGCAAATTATTATTGGTAAAATTATAAAAGGTATCGTCGACAATTCTGAATAAAAATCGTGTAAAATTCCGTGAAAAAATTCACATTTGCGCTAAATACGTAGAAAAAAGTTGCGATAGTTTCCCTTTTTCATAAAAAGCACATTTCTTTTTGAGACTAAATATAAAATAATAATTTATAGTATGTAATTGAAAATTAAAAATTTATGAAAATGGCCGTTTAATTGAGATAGAAGTGGCATGCCAAAACTTTACTAGGTCATACTATGATAGTTCTTGAAAAAATTAAATATGGCCGGCCGGCGGCCAACATCTTGAGAAGCCTTTTAGTGCCGTTGCTTTTGGTAGTATCGCTGGGGGCACACGCCGCAGCCTACTATTCGACCGGCACGCCTATTAGCGCTTCGCCAACCCGCACCTGCACAATTGCGGGCTGCACAACCGGCGTAACAACCGACGTAACCACACCCGTGGGCACGGTGGCCATCTCGGCAACGGCGTACCTGCCCCTGGCGGGGACTACCAAGCTGCGCTACCAGCTCAACGGTATTGCGCCGGCCGGCTACCGGGGCGGCGTGTTGCTTTCGCCCAACAGCTCGCTTGTGAGCCTGAGCGCGCTAGGAGGCATTGCCATCCGGACGTACCTCAGCACGAACCCGACTAAGGTGCAGGATGAGATGCTCGTATCAGCATCGGCGGCTGGTGCCCAGCTGCTGGCTGGCAAGGGCAACCCCGTGCAAATGGAACTGATTTCTACGGCGTCCTTCGACCAGGTAGAAGTAGAGTTTGGGGCGATTGTGAGCCTGGGCACATCCATTAACGTGCACTACGCCTACGGCATAGGGCCTAACGTGGCCGCCCAGATTATGGGCCTGACTTCCAACGCCAGCGGCAGCAACGTGGGCCAGTACCGGGTAACGGGCTGCACCGACAAGGTGAATAACGCCGCGCAGACGGTCGACAACGACCCGACCAACTACGCTACCTTCAGCAGCCTGGCTTCGGTTAACTGCCCGGCGCAGCTGATGGTGAACCTCACCGGCACGGCGCCCGGCACCTACAAGGCTGGCTTTGTGGTGGGCCAGGGCAACAACCTGCTCGACGTGAGCGTGTTGAGCCACCTGACACTGAAGACGTACAAAAACGGCGTATTGCAGGAAACGGCCTCCGGGGCATCGCTGCTAGGCCTGAGCGTGCTGCCCGACGGCAAGTCGCTGATTAATTTCCAGGCTTCGCAGCCTTTCGACGCCGTTTCCATCGAGCGCAACGATGCCGTGGCCCTCCTCGACGACCTGCGTCTTTACTACGGGGTGGGCGTGGCCTCGACTTCGCCGCAGCAAACCATTTCGAGCTTCACCGACCCTAGCACCCACTACCAGACCTCTTACAATACAACCGTTTGCGCGCTGTGCACCGTGTCCTCGCCAGAAAATGCGGCGAGCAACCCCAATTCGGCGGCCACGATTACGGTGGGCGCCGGGGTGAACAATACGACGGGCCTGCGCCTGGACCTGAATGGCCAGGGCAATGCGGGCAACCGGGCTGGCATGGTGATTGGCAACAACACGCTGCTCGATGTGGCTGCCCTCAGCCGCATCACCCTCACCACCTATGACAATGCGGGCAATGTGCTGGAAACGGCCTCCGGCTCGTCGCTGCTCTCGGTAAATGTGCTGCCCGATGGCCGCCAGACCATTAGCTTCAACACCACCAAAGATTTTTCGAAGGTGGGCATTCAGGTGGGCGGGCTGGCTAGCCTCGTCAGCAACACCAGCGTGTACTACGCCTTCTCCGATAGCTCAAATGGCTCGCTGAATATTGTGGCCCCCACTAGCCCGCTGCCGGTGTCGCTCATCAGCTTCACGGCGCGGCGGCAGTCGGGCGGCGCGGTGCTTAGCTGGGCTACTGCCTCCGAGGTCAACAGCGCCCGCTTCGTAGTAGAGCGCGCCACCGACCTGGTGGCAGGCTTCAGCGCCATTGGCGAAGTAGCCGCGGCCGGCACCACCAACACCCCGCGCACCTACGCGCTGCAAGACAAAGAGGCCGCCAGCCTGGCGGGCACCCTGTACTACCGCCTGCGCCAGCTTGACCTCGATGGCCACGCCTACGTGTCGGCAATAGTGGTACTGGATGCGCGCCCCGCCAACGCGGTGTTCTCGCTTTACCCCAACCCGGCCCCGGCGGCCACCCAGCAGGTTACCCTCGCCGGGACCGTGGCGGCCGGCTATTCGGTAAGCCTCTACTCCGGCATGGGCCAGCTCCTGAGCACCCGCGTAGTAAGCAGCGAGGCTACCACGGCGCCGCTGGCAGTGCCCACGGGCGGCCTGGCCGCTGGCATCTACCACGTAGTGCTGCGCGACGCGGCCGGCCAGCTGCTTACCACGCAACGCCTGCAAGTAGCTGGTCAATAAAGTATTAATTTCACTTTCTTTCTGCAAAAAGTACCCCAAGGCCCCGTCGCTACGCAAGCGGCGGGGCCTTGGGGCTTTTTAGCCATCAGCAGGGGCTAGCCGGCCAGCTCGACCCAGGCCGGGCAATGGTCCGAGTGCACGGCATCGGGCCAGAGGCCGGCTCCGCGCAGGCGCGGCAGCAGCGCCTCATCGAGCAGCAGGTGGTCGAGGCGCCAGCCCACGTTGCGGGCCCGCGAGCCGGCCCGGTAGCTCCACCACGAGTAGTGGCCCGGCGCTTCGGGGTGTAGCTGCCGAAACGAGTCGGCAAAGCCATCGGCCAGCAGGTCCCGGAACCATTGGCGCTCCTCGGGCGTGTAGCCGGGGCTTTGCTGGTTGGCCTTGGGGTTGTGCAGGTCGATGGCCGTCTGGCAGCAGTTGAAATCGCCGCCAATTACGAGCGGCGGCACTGTGGCATCGGCCCGCAGGCCAGCCACGTAGCTCCGAAACCAGTGCAGCCACGCCACCTTAAACGCCTGCCGCGCCGGCCCGCTCGTGCCCGAGGGCATGTAGGTATTGAGTACCGACACGCCCGCAAAATCGAGCCGCAGCACCCGGCCCTCGTCGTCATACAGGCTATTACCGCAGCCCGTAACCACGGCCAGGGGCTCTGTTCGGCTGAAGGTGGCTACGCCGCTGTAGCCGGGCTTTTGGGCGGGGTGCAGGTAGGCGTGGTAGCCTAGCGCGGCTAGACCGCTCACGTCGAGCGGGGCGGTACCGGCCTTTATTTCCTGCACGCACAGCACGTCGGGCTGAGTGGCGGCCACCCAGTCGAGCAGCCCCTTGCCCAGCGCCGAGCGCAGGCCGTTGAGGTTATACGAAACGATTTTCAAAAGCGAACTCCTTGGCTTACTGCTCGTCGTCGAGCGTGTCGAAATATTCCAGGATGTGCCATTTCAGCATCCGCTCCTGCTCCTTGAGGTTGGCAAACGGCACGGGGGTCACCAGCCGGTAGTGCGGCCAGCCCTCGGCATCCACGCGCTCCAGGGCGTAATGCCCGCTGAGGCTGAAGAGCTTGCAGGTAGCAATGTGCATCAGGTCCTGCTTCTGCTCTTTGGTGAACTCGGCCACGCCCTGCCCCAGCTCCTGCACCCCAATGAGCAGCAGCAGCGCGTTCAGGTCGGGCCGGCGGCCGAAGCGCTCCTCCATACCCGCCAGCAGCTCGCCCCAGCGCTCGTTGAACTCGGCTTCGCTCTCGCCGGTACCTGCTTGGCTACTAGTGGGCATGGGGCGGGTGGCTAGCCGATGAGTGGGCACCGGGGCCGGCCAGGGCCGCCTCGGCGCGCAGCACTTCCCAGTACTCCACGGCGCGGCGGAAGTGCGGAATCACGATGCTGCCCCCAATGAGATTGGCAATCGAGAATACTTCGAACACTTCTTCGTCACTCAGGCCTTCTTCGTGGCATTTGCCGAGGTGGTACTTCACGCAGTCGTCGCAGCGCAGCACCAGCGAGCAGGCCAGGCCTAGCATCTCCTTGGTTTTGACGTCGATAGCGCCGGCGGCGTAGGTGTTGGTATCAAGGTTAAAAAACCGCTTGATAACCTTGTTGTCGTACGACAGCACGCGCTCGTTCATGCGCTGGCGGTAGTCGTTGAAATCAGTGGTGAGGGACACGATTGAAAATATAGAAGTGATAAAATGAAGCTGACTTGCCCAGGCTGCCCGCAGGCAGTACCTTGGCTTGAGTAGGTCTGGCTAGCCCGCTTGACCCCGCAAAGGACGGACCTGCGCCCGAAGTAGCCCGCCGCCCGCCACTGCCTAAACCAAATCCCTGCCCAAAATGATGCTGCGCCCGCTCCTGGCCGACCTGGCGGCCCTGTTCTTCCCGCGCCCCTGCCTGGCCTGCCGCGAGCCGCTGGTGGCCGGCGAGGCGCACCTGTGCACTGGCTGCCGCACCGAGCTGCCCTACACCGACTACCACCTGCTGCCGCCCGGCCAGAACCCGCTAGCCCGGCGCTTTTGGGGCAAGCTGCCGGTGCAGCACACGCTCAGCTACCTGCACTTTCTGCGCCACGGCCGGGTGCAGCAGCTGTTGCACCAGCTCAAGTACCGGGGTCAGAGCCAGGTGGGCAGCGCCCTGGGCCAGCTCTACGGTGCTGAATTAGCCGCCGCCGGGCTAGGGCCGGAATTCAATCTCATTGTGCCGGTGCCGCTGCACCGCCGCAAGCTGGCCCGCCGTGGCTACAACCAGGCCGACGCCTTTGCCACGGGGCTAGCCGCCGCGCTGCCCTGCCCCAGCGCGGCCCACGCCCTGCGCCGCACCGAGCACACCGCCTCCCAAACCCGCAAAGGCCGCGCCGAGCGCTGGCAAAACGTGGCTACAGTATTCGAAGTAGCCGAGCCCGCTGCGGTGGCTGGCCGCCACATCCTGCTGGTCGACGACGTGCTCACCACCGGCGCCACCCTCGAAGCCTGCGGCGCCGCGTTGCTGGCTGCCGGCGCTAGGGCCGTCAGCATCGCCACCATCGCCTGCGCCTGACCGTCGATTAAACGGATTGAGAGGATAGTGCGAATATGCCCGCTGCGCAGGCTGGCCAGACTGGAATTGGCTGGAAATCAAAGAGGCTAGGAGGGAAAGAGCCCCCGTTATACCTCGCTAGATAACAAGAAAGGCCACCCGAGCGGGGTGGCCTTTCTTGTTGAAATAAACAGCTGTGGTCTACTTGTTGGTGCCGGCGTTAATCATCGCGCAGCGGAAACCGATGGTCGAAGTAGCCGAGTCCTCCGCCATGAAGCGGCGGGTGCCGGGCGAGAGGTAGTAGGCTACATCGCGCCACGAGCCGCCTTTGTACACGCGCACGTGGTCGTCTACGAGGCTCTGGTAGCCCTTCTTGTCGTAGTTCTTGGCATCGTCACCCACGCCGTTGCGGCGGAAGGGGTTGAGGTCCTCCACGTCCTGGAACGAGAGCGGACGATACACGTCCTGCACCCATTCGTTCACGTTGCCGGCCATGTTATACAGGCCGTAGTCGTTGGGCGGGTAAGCGTAAACGTACTCCGTAATCATGGCGCCGTCGTTCAGGCTGCCGGCAATACCGGCGTAGTCGCCGCGGCCCCGCTTGAAGTTCGCCAGAAACTGGCCCTGGCCTTTGCCATACGGGTTGCGGGTCGAGCGGCCATCCCAGGGGTAAATGCGCTTCTCTTCCTGGTTTTCGTTGCCAACTTCCTGGGTGCCTACGAGGGCCTGGGCAGCGTACTCCCACTCGGCCTCGGTAGGCAGGCGGTAGTTGGGCAGCGAGTTGCCGTTTTCGATGGAGGCACCACCCTTACCATCGGCCAGGGCGCCGGCGCTAGCGGCGGTAGCCCCGCCTTCGGCCGACGTGCCAGCATCACCTTTCTTCTTTTTCTTGCCAAACAAGCCGCCGCCTTTGCTGCTGCCGCCGCCGCCTTTGGCCAGGTTTTCATTTACCTTGGCCGTGCGCCAGGCGCAATAGCTATCGGCTTGCAGCCAGTTCACGCCCACTACCGGGAAGTAGCGGAAGCCGGGGTAGCGCAGGTAGTAGGTTACGTAGGGGTCGTTGAACGACAGGTCGCGGGCCCACACCGTGGTGTCGGGCAGGGCAGCCTTGTACTTCTCCTCCGACGAGTCTTTGCGGATAAAGTGCAGGTATTCGAGCCAGTGGATGTTGGCCACCTCGGCTTCGTCCATGAAGAACGAGGCGATGGTCACCGTGCGCTCCATGTTGTCGTGGTTGTTGGTCACGTCTTCCTCTTGCGAGCCCAGCACCGTGCGGCCGCCCTCAATGTAGACGAGGCCCGGGCCGGTCGGGATTTTCTTGAAATCCGTCACCTTCATGCCTTCATCGGTATTATACTCGATGCCGGTGGTGGAAGAGTTCTTGCCCGGATTGGTGGCCGTGCGGTTGCCCTTGTTGCAGCTGGCCAGGGCTAACGAGCCAGCGGCCAGCAGGCCTAAATAGTTGGTAAATCTCATAACGAAGGAATTTGCCGAGGGCGCTAATAGATTATGACGGGTAATTTGGTTGCAATATTACAAACAATCAGAAGTTGGGGCAAGGAGAAATTGGATAATCTCGGCGTCGGAGCCGACGAAAGGCGCTTTCCAGCTTGTCAAACGCACGCAGGGTCAAAGTTATTTCGTGCGCCCCGCCCAAGTCGCTGGCTAATTGGCTCACGCCCACGTCGTAGCTGTAGCCCACGCGCAAATCGCCGAAGGCCACGCCGGCCACCAGCGCCACCACGTGCTGGGTGCCCAGGTCGGGGCTAGCCAGGTTGCGGTAGAGGGCGCCCACCGTCACGGGGTCGGCCACGAAATAGGCGCCCGCCTCCGAGCGTTGCGAGCCGCCCTGATGGGTGTAGCTCAGGGTGGGAATGAAGCTGATTTCGCGCTGCTCGCCGTGGCCGTAGCCGGCCGGCTTTTGCAAAAAAAGCTTGTAGCCGCCGCTCAGGGCCAGCCGCATGGGCAGGCCTGCCTGGCGGCTAAAACCCAGGTCGGGCCGGTTGAGGTGCTGGCCCGACAGGCTCACCCAAAACTGCTCGGCGTAGAGCACGCCGCCCACCCCCACGGTGAGGTAATTCACTGGCGGAAAGCCCGCTAGGCTCTCGGCCGTGGCGCCAGTGTAGGTGCCATCGGCGCTGTACTGGTCGCCAAACGTGAGGTTGTCGTAGCCCACGCGCTGGCGGCCGTAGCCTATTTGCGCGCCGCCACTCAGGGCCAGCGTGCGCGTGAGGCGGGTGTGGTAGGCATACTGCGCCGTGGCCCCAAAGCGGGTGTAGCCCACCGCGCCGGTGCGGTCCTGGCTCACGAGCAGGCCTAGCGCGTGGTGCAGGCCGGGCTTGGGCAGGCGCCAGTCGGCGGCCAGCTGCACGGTTTGAAACGTACCGGCCAGTTGCGGAAACTGGTCGCGGTAGCCAAGCGTGGCGCTGTAATCATCAACCAGGCCCACCCAGGCCGGGTTATCGGCCTGCCGGTTGGCGTAGGCCTGCGAAAAAAACACGTCCTGCGCCCGCGCCGGGCCGGCGGCCAGCAGCCCCGCACCAAGCAGGCCTAGCCACCGGCGCAAGCCGGGCGGGGCAGAAAAAAAGTTGGTCAGGCTAGGCTGGCGAAGCATCTTGTCGGGATGAACGAAACGCGGAGAAAAAAATTCTGCCCGGGCAAGCTAGCCCCGATTTTTTGAATGCGCCCCGCCGCGCCAGCCTTACTTTTTGGTAATCGTGAACTCTACCCGGCGGTTGAAGCGGCGGGTTTCTTCCTGCTCGTTGCTGGCAATGGGCTCGGTACCGCCGAAGCCCTTCGTAGTAAGGCGCTTGGGGTCTATACCCTTGCTAACCAAGTACTTCTTCACGGCTTCTACCCGGTCTTCGCTTAGCTTGAGGTTCAGGGCCGGGTCGCCCTGGTTGTCGGTGTGGCCGCCAATCAGGATTTCCACGGTCGGGTAATCGCGCAGAATTTTTACCAAACGCAGCAGTTCGGGGAAGGAGCTGGGCTGCAAATAATACTTACTCTGCGGGAAGAAGATGTTGTTGAGCTTCACCTTCTGGCCCACCTTGAAGGGCACCATAAACAAGTCCTGGTTTTTCTCGGTGTACTTGTCGGCCGCCGTGGCGTCGAGGCTGGCGTTTTCGGCGATATAGTCCACAGCCTCAGCGCGGTAGCCGTACTGCACGCCGGCCGGCAGCACAATGGTGTAGGAGCCATCGACCGGCGACGACTCGGCCACCCCGATTTCCTCGCCCGTTACCAGGTTTTCGTAGTGAATAATGGCCCGGATGGGCTTTTTGGTCACCGCATCCAGCACCTTGCCTTGCACCAGCGTCACCACTTCAGGCTTGAAAGCCGGGGCGAGCGCAATGCGGAAGATGTCCTTCGAGCCATCGGTACCGTTGCGGGTCGACACGAGGTAGGCGTTGTCGCCGGCGGCCGACACGGTGTAGTAGGCGTCAAAATCGGGCGAGTTCACCACCGGGCCCAGGTTGCGCGGGGCGCTCCAGTGCGTCCAGGTGCTATCCAGACGTTTCGAGTAAAAAATATCACTTTTCCCATAGCCGCCGTGTCCATCAGAAGCGAAATATAGCGTCTTATCATCAGAAGCCAGGAAGGGGGCAAAGTCGGCGCCGGGCGTGTTGATATTCTTGCC
This sequence comes from Hymenobacter cheonanensis, assembly GCF_030581075.1. GTDB lineage: Bacteria > Bacteroidota > Bacteroidia > Cytophagales > Hymenobacteraceae > Hymenobacter. The sequence continues at coordinate 424,197 of NZ_JAUQSW010000002.1, read as the reverse complement.
CAGGTTGATGGGCTTGCTCCACTGCGTGGCCCGCTTGGGGTCGGGCTGCTCGCCCACCGGAATGGGCTTCGGGAAGCTCACGAAGATGTCCTGGCCGCCCTGGCCGTCGGGGCGCTCCACGGCCATCAGCAGCGCCTTGCCCGAAGTGGCCAGGAAGCCGTCGATGTGCTCGGGGTCTTTGTTGATGAAGTTGTCAATCTGCACCTTCTGCGGCACGCTCCAGCCGCCCGGCGAGCGCCGGCTCGTGCTGAAGCCCTTGGGCTGCATAAAGCCGTCTTCGTACACACCGATGAGCAGCGCCACCTGGCCGTTGGCCGACACCGAGGCTAGCCCGTTGGGGTCTTCGGGGCCGTTGGGCGGGGTGCCCAGGTTTTTGGCCAGGCCCCAGCTTTGCGTCTTGCCGCTCACCAGCTTTGAAAACCAGATGTCCTGCGGGTCGCGGGTGCCGCCCACGTTGCCGGGGTGAAACTGCCGGGCAAAAAACATGGTGCGCCCGTCGGGCGAAATTACGGGGTGCGTATCCACGTACTTGCCGTTGATGTTGGGCCCCAGGTTCTTAAGCGTCGAGTCCATCTGCACGGTTTCGACGTCCGTCTTGACGGGGTTCTTGAAATCCTGCTTCACCATCTGCACGTCCACGTTGGCGATGCCGATGGCGTCAATCTGGTTTACGCCGTCTACCTTGGCCGTGTTCATCGTTACGCGCACCCCGATGGTGCGGTACTTCTCGGGCTTGAACTTGACTTGCAGCGTGCGGTAAGACTCGGGCAGCGGGCCGGGGTTCTTGTTGGTGTACACTTCGTGGTGCTCGCCCTTAATGTCAATCAACTCAATCTTGGTAACCGAGCCGGGGTTAAAGCTCTCGATAACCGTTACTTGCTGCGCGATAAGCGACTTGGCGAAGCGCACCTCGATAAACTCGTTGGAGCCATCCTTGGCCGGAATCCAGGCTTCGTTGTTAATCTGGCCCAGCGGCTGGGAGTTGGGCTCGCCCAGCACCTTTTCGGGGGCAAAAGGCTCCTTGCCCTTGGCTTTTTGCGACGACACGGCTTCCACCTTGGCCGCCCACAGCACGGTTTGGGCCTGGGCGGTGGAAGCAGCTAATAAGCCGATGGCTACGGCCGGCATAAAATAGAGCACCGATTTCAGGGACATAGCGTAAGATAGAGCCGGTCGTAAAAACGCACCGGGAAATACTAAAAAAAATACTAGTTTGTGGCTAATCACAGACTTGCGACTACGAACCTAACACTAAATCAGCAAAGCTGTTGGCTAGCCCCATCTTTGTGCCATGCCCCAGCCCCCCGATTCTGCGCCCACCTACGACTACCTGCTGGTGGGCGGCGGCGCGGCTGGCCTCAGCCTGGCCTACCACCTGGCCCAGGAGCCGCGCCTGGCCGCTAAGCGTGTGCTGCTCATCGAGCCCGAGGCCAAAGACCAGAACGACCGCACCTGGTCGTTCTGGGCCGATGAGCCCACGCCCTTCGACGGGCTAGCCACCGGCGAGTGGGCGAACATAGCTTTCCGCAGCCCCGGTTTTGCGCAGGTTTTCGCCCTGGGCCAGTATCGCTATCGTACTATTAAAGGCTTAGATTTTTATCAATTCGTGCACCAGGCGCTGGCTGCCCGGCCGGCGCAGTTCACAGTGCTGCGCGGCCGGGCCAGCCAGCTCGAAAACACGCCGGCGGGCGTGCGGGTTCGCACCGAGGCCGGCGAGGAGTTCACCGCCCGCTACGCCTTCGACAGCCGCCCGCCCTACTTCGAGCCCCGGCCCGCTAAGCACCGCTACCTGCTGCAACACTTTGTGGGGTGGGAAATTGAGACTACCCGCGACGTTTTCAACCCCGGCGTGGTCGAGTTCATGGATTTTCGGGGCGAGCAGCACCACGAGGCGCGCTTTATGTACGTGCTGCCCTTTGGCCCGCGCCGCGCCCTGGTCGAGTACACGCTGTTTTCGGCACAGGTGCTGGCGAAGGCTGACTACGAAAGGCATATTGTTGATTATCTGCAAAATGCGCTAGGGCTGGCCGACGCCGAGTACCATATCACGGCTGAGGAAGTGGGCGCCATCCCGATGACTGACCACCCGCTGCCCGCCACGGTTGGGGCGCACATCATTAACCTTGGCACCCGGGCCGGGCGCGCCAAGCCTAGCACGGGCTACGCTTTCCGGCGCATTCAGGCGCAGTCGGCGCGGCTGGTGGCGGCGCTGGCGGCCACCGGCCAGCCGCCCGCCGACCCCACCGGCGACCGCTGGCAGTTTCGCCTGTTCGACACGCTGCTGCTGGACATTATGCAGCGCCGGGGCGAGATGACCCGCGACATCTTCCAGCAGCTGTTCGAGCACAACCCAGTGGGGCGCATCTTTCAGTTTCTGGATGAAAAAACCAGCTGGGCCGACAACCTGCGCATCATGAATTCGGTGGCACCGGGACCATTTATGCGCTCTATCGGGCACGTGCTGCGTGGCCGGCCGGGGCGGCGCTAGCTGCCACAGCCCCCGCAGCCGCCCCCGCCGCACCCACCGCCGCCACAGCCCGAGCCGCCGCTGTCGCCGCCGCTACCATCGGCAGCCGGTGCCAGGCTAGCGGCCAGCTGGCCGAGGCCCAGCGAGTGCAGGCTGCTTATCCCCAATACCGCCACGGCCATAATAACGACGTTCGGGCCATCGGCCCGGCCGCGCTGCCGGGCTAGCCGCTCCGCAATGCCACGCAGCACAGTGGCCCCCCGGCCGGTAGCCCAGGCCCCGAGCTGCGTAAGAAGGATGGTGGCAAACGCCAGGACAACTAGGGAGATAATCAGAAACTCTACCGGCCGGCCCCGGCTTAGCCCCACCAGTAGCTTCACCAGGCCAAACAGGCCTAGCGCGGCGGCGGCGGCCAGCGGCAGCCGGTTGAGGCGCTGGCGCTCCGGGGCAGGTAGCAGCAGGCCGGTGGCCAAAAGCTCCTCATCGAGCGCGCGCAGGGCAGCGTTGCTGGCACTCAGGCCCCAGCGGCGGGTTTCGGCCAGCGGCGAGCCGGTGGGGCCTATCTCGCGCCAGATGCTCAGCTCGTAAGCGTTGGTGGGGGGCGCCTGGCTGGTGCGCATCACCACATTGGGGGCCGGAAACACAATGTGCCCCGCGTAGGAAAGCGCCGCCAGCGCGCTATCGGCCACCAGGCGGCCGCGCTGGGCTAGCCGGGCCAGGGCGTAGGTACTGGGCAGCTCGCCGGGGTAGTCTTCCAGTGGCCCCCGGCCCCGGTAGCGCGCCCAGCAGGCCAGCGGCAGCAGAGTGGCACCTAGCGTCCAGAAGAGCAGCAGAAACTCGGTGCCGTACCAGTTAAACGGATTGAGCGGCGTGCGGGCAGTGCAGCCGGCCAGCACCAGTAGGGCCGCCAGGGCCAGCGCCGCCAGCTGCCCGGTGGCTAGCCGCGGCCACTGCCAGCGGGGCAGCCGGGGCTTGGGCAGCAGCCACTTACCCCGCATATTTACCCGGCGGAAGTGCGGTGCATCGCCAAAGCGCACGGCGGCCGGCGGCCAGATATCGGCCGGGGGCGCGCTGCCAAAGGCGGCTTCGTAAGCCTGCCGCGTGGCCGCGTACCAATCCTGAAACTTGTGGCCCTCGGCCGCCCCGCCCTGGGTAGGGCCGTGGTGCAGCGCAAAGCCCAGCACCTGCCCGCACAGCTCATCCCAGTACGAGCGGGTGTATACCAAGTGCAGGTGCCAGGCCTGGTCTACCTCGTCGGAGGGCGTGACGGGGTGGCCGCAGGTGGCGGCCAGATACACAAACTTCTTGTATTCCAGCACTACGCGCTCGGCAAAGGCGGGCGGCCAGCCATTATCGCGGGCTAGCCGGCGCGAAAAAGGTAGGGCGGCGGGGCCATCGAGGTCGAGCGCAACGAGCCGGTTCCACAGCTCGGGTTGGGGGGCGCGGCGCGGGGCGGTAGCCATGCAGAAAGGCGAAACGAGCCTGGTGGCCCGCTCCACGCCGCCAAATTAAGGCCGGCGCGGGGTTCGCTCCAGAAACTCCCGCTCGGCCTGCACTGATTCTTCTTTGATGGGCACCAGCGCCGGTTGCGGGCGCGACACATTCAGCAGAAAGCCCGGTATTTCGGGCAGGCTGTCCAGGTCGTGGGTGCTGCACAAAATAGTGCGGCCTTCCACTGTTACCCAGGCGCTTAGCAAGGCAAAAATGCGCCGCCGGTGGTACACGTCCAGCTGCTGCGTGGGCTCATCAAGCAGGTACAGCGGCGCGTCTTGTAGGCTAAGCTGGGCTAGCCACACCAGCTGCTGCTCGCCGCCCGAAAGCTGCCGGAAGTCCTGCTGGGCCAGGTGACCGGCGCCTACGGCTGCCAGGGCGGCATCGGCGCGGGCGTAGTCGCTGGGGCCGTAGCTGCTCAGCAGGCCGTGGTGGCGGTAGCGGCCCATCACCACTAGCTCGCGCACGGCTAGGCCAAAACCGAGGGCACCGCGCTGGGGCAGGTAGCCTAGCCGCCGGGCCAGCGCCGGGCCGCGCAGCGTGCGCAGCTCCTCGGGCCCGCCCAGCCGCACCGAGCCCTGGTAGGGCAGCTGCCCCGTGAGCACCCGAAACAAAGTGGTTTTGCCCGCGCCGTTGTGCCCTAGCACGGCCACGAAGGTTGGCGCTGTGGGCAGCGCCAACGAAAAATCGCGGAGCAGCACCCGGTTGGGGTACCCCGCGATTAGGTTTTCAATTAGCAGTGAGCAAGTAGCAGTTATCAATCTCAGCGAAGCTTGGTGGTAGGATAAGGAGCCTAGCGCAAGTGCCTGACGAGCAATTACTAATTGCTCACTGATAACTGCTAATTGACCTTAGTACTCGTCCTCGTTGAACATGAAGTCCTCCTTGGTCGGGTAGTCGGGCCATACTTCTTCGATGTTCTCGTAGGGCTGCCCATCATCTTCCAAACCTTGCAGGTTTTCAACCACTTCCATCGGGGCGCCCGAGCGGATAGAAAAGTCAATGAGTTCATCTTTGGTGGCGGGCCAGGGCGCATCTTCCAGATAGGAAGCGAGTTCGAGAGTCCAGTACATAGTCGAAAGTGGGAAAGACGTGAAAAAAGGTTGCTAAATATAAGTAGCACCGGCGCTACGTAAGCGCGACAGTGAAGGTTAGCCCGTGATGGGCAGCTGAAACAGGGCAATTAGCTCGGTTTTCGTTTGAATCTTCCGCTCAAAGGTGCGAATTTTTCCTTGCAACAACTGCCGGAACTGGTCGTTGGCCGCCGAAGAGTTGAGCTTACCCAAATTGTCCTGGAGCGTAGCCAGCTCCTGGCGGTCGCTCTCGATAAATTTACGCAGGGCCACCGTGGCAGCCTGCGCCCGCTCGGCGGGGGCTAGCGGCGCGGCGCCCTCGGCCTGGCGCTTGCGCAGGTAGTAATCTAAGGCACTCATTTCAAACACCTTGTCGCAGGCCAGCATAAAGCGCTGCCACAGCTGGTCACTCTCGGGGCCGCGCACGGCGCCACTCTGCTTCCACTCGGTTTGCAGGGCCTTGGCCTGGGTCACGCCCTGGTTGGGCGGCAGGGCAATGAGGGCCTCGGCGCGCTTGGCCAGCTCGCGCTTGCGCAACAGGCTTTCCTCGGGCGAGCCCGGGGCCGCGCCGGCGCGCACCTCCACGGGGCGCTGGGTTTCGATGTGCTTTTTGAGGCGCTCGAAAAAGTGGTTGTTGGCGGCCCGAAACTTGGTCCACAGCTCGGCAGCCTGCTTTTTGGGCAAGGTACCGTTGATTTCGCGCCACGCCGTTTGCAGCTGCTTAAGCTGGCGTGAAGTGGCCTCGAACTGGTCGGAGTTTTTGAGTGCCTCGGCCTGGTTCACGAGGTCGCGGTAGCGCTCCACGGTGCGGCGGGCCAGGGCCTTGCGGTCGGTTTGGAAAGCCTTGCGGCGGTCGAAAAACTCCTGTACCGCGCCGTGGAAGCGGCTTTCCAAGTCCTCGGTCAGGGCCTTGTCTACGGGCCCGGTTTTGAGCCAGGCCTGGCGCAGGTCCTTCACCGTTTCGCTGGCTGTAATCCACTCCACGGTGTCGCGCAGGGCTTCGGCCTGGGCAATGAGGCTGACTTTAGTAGCCAGGTTTTTCTCGCGGTTGCGGGCTACCGACACGTTGAGTTGCTGCTCGGCCTCCTGCAGGCGGCGGTGCAGGCTCTCGTAGTCGCCGAGGCCATCGTGCTGCTTGGTTTGCTCCTGCAGGTGCAGCAGCTTCATCAGGAAAGAGCCTTGGTTATCAGCGGCTTGCATGCGCTGCAAAAGCTCGTCGATTTTGGTCCGGAACGCCTCGTAGCGTTGGCCAAAATAGCGTAGGGCATCGTCGTCGGTATCTTTTACCTGGCCGATGCGACGGGCCGGCTGGCCGAGCGTTGGCCGTAGCCACACGCCCCCGTCTTCCACGTAGCCATAGCGGCGAGCTTCCGTGAGCGGGTGGTCGGGGAGTTCCATTGGGGAATGGGAAAGGTAGAGTGGGGCAAAAACGTTGGCTAGCCAGGTGAGGGGCACCGAACGCAGTACGGGAATGAATTACAAGTTTACGCGCAAAATTGGTTGCGGGCATTCAGCAGGACGGTGTTGGCGCATTTAGGTTTCCGCTTGGGCCCGGCTTGCCAACGCGTTGCGGGCAAAATCCGTGTTTGCCAGCCCCAAAGAGTGGTTTTTTTTCGGTTGGGGGCTAGCGGCCCGAGCTGTTTTTAAACGGTAGCTTTGCAACTAGTCCACTCATCCTTTACCAGTTCCTGGCCCCTCATGTCCGACCAACCCACCATTATTTTCAGCATGGCCGGGGTAAGCAAGATTTACCCGCCCCAGAAGCAAGTTCTCAAAAATATTTACCTCTCGTTTTTCTACGGCGCCAAAATCGGCGTGCTCGGCCTCAACGGCTCGGGCAAGTCGAGCCTCTTGAAAATCATTGCCGGCGTCGACAAGCAGTTTCAGGGCGAAGTCGTGTTTTCGCCCGGCTACTCGGTGGGCTACCTCGAGCAGGAGCCCCAGCTCGACCCTAGCAAAACCGTGCGCGACGTGGTAGAAGAAGGCGTGGCCGAAACCGTGGCCCTGCTCAAAGAATACGACGAAATAAACGAGGCCTTCGGCGCCGAAGACGCCGACTTCGACAAGCTGCTCGACCGCCAGGGCAAGGTGCAGGAGCGGCTGGACCAACTCGACGCCTGGAACCTCGACAGCAAGCTGGAGCGCGCCATGGACGCCCTGCGCACTCCGCCCCAGGAAGCCGTAATCGGCAACCTTTCGGGCGGCGAGAAGCGCCGCGTGGCCCTGTGCCGCCTGCTGCTGCAAGAGCCTGATGTGCTGCTGCTTGACGAGCCCACCAACCACCTCGACGCCGAAAGCGTGCTGTGGCTGGAGCAGCACTTGCAGCAGTACAAGGGCACGGTAATCGCCGTAACCCACGACCGCTACTTCCTCGACAACGTGGCGGGCTGGATTCTGGAACTCGACCGTGGCTCGGGCATTCCGTGGAAGGGCAACTACAGCAGCTGGCTGGAGCAGAAAACCGAGCGCCTGGCCAAGGAAGAAAACACCGAAAGCAAGCGCGCCAAAACCCTGCAGCGCGAGCTGGACTGGGTGCGTATGTCGCCCAAAGCCCGCCAGAGCAAGGGCAAAGCCCGCCTGGCCAACTACGAGAAGCTAGCCGGCGAAGAAGCCAAGGACAAAGAGCAGAAGCTCGAACTGTTCATCCCCGACGGCCCGCGCTTGGGCGCGCAAGTAATTGAGGCCGAAGGCCTGCGCAAAGCATTCGGCGACAAGCTGCTGTTTGAGAACCTGAGTTTCTCGCTGCCGCAGGGCGGCATTGTGGGCATCATTGGGCCCAACGGCGCGGGCAAAACCACACTTTTCCGGATGATAACCGACCAGATGGCGCCCGACGCGGGCACCTTCGTGGTGGGCCCTACGGTGCAAACGGCCTACATCGACCAGCAGCACGACTCGCTCGATGGCAGCAAGTCGGTGTTCGACACCATCACGGGCGGTACCGAAACCATGCTGCTAGCCGGCCGGCCCGTCAACTCGCGGGCCTACGTCAGCAAGTTCAACTTCGGGGGCGGCGACCAGGAGAAGAAGGTCGGCACGCTTTCGGGCGGCGAGAAAAACCGGGTGCACCTGGCCATGACGCTTAAACAGGGTGCCAACCTGCTGCTGCTCGACGAGCCAACCAACGACCTGGACGTGAACGCCATCCGGGCCCTGGAAGATGCGCTGGAGAACTTCGCCGGCTGCGCCGTTATCATCTCGCACGACCGCTGGTTTCTGGACCGGCTAGCCACCCACATCCTGGCCTTTGAGGGCGACTCGGAAGTGGTGTGGTTTGAGGGCAACTTCACCGACTACGAGGAAGCCAAGCGCAAGCGCCTCGGCGACGTGGAGCCCAAGCGCGTGCGCTACCGCAAGCTGAGCTAGCAGTTTACCACCTCACCCTTTCAAAACGAACGCCCTGGTGCAATTGCGCCAGGGCGTTCGTTTTAGGTATTTTGTGGCCCTAGCCAGGCGCCAGTGCACTAGGCAAGGGCCCTGGTTAGCACTCCACCACGTCCGGCTCGTTGATTTTTACGTCGTAGCGGTCAAGCATCATCACCTTGTCCCAGGCCTTCACGAAGGTTTTCAGGAAGCGCTGGTGGCCGTCGCGGCCGGCAAATACTTCGGCCACGGCACGCAGCTGGCTGTTCGAGCCAAATACGAGGTCGGCGCGGGTGGCCACGAAGCTTTTCTTGCCGGCTTCGCGGGGTTCGAGCGCGAAAGTCATACCCGTGGCGTCGGCCTTCTTCCAGTCGTACTCCGTGCTGGTCAGCACCTTAAAGAAGTCGTTGGTGAGCGTGCCCACGCGGTCGGTAAAGATGCCGTAGGGCGAGTTGTCGTGGTTGGCATTCATGGCCCGCAGGCCGCCGGTTAGCGCTACCCACTCGGGGGCCGTCAGCGAGAGCAGCTGCGCCTTGTCGAGGAACATTTCCTCGGGGGCCACGCCCTGCGAGATGTCGGCAAACCCTTTGTCGAGGTAGTTGCGGAAGCCGTCGGCCACGGGCTTCAGCCAGGTAAACATCTCGACGTCAGTCAGCTCCTGCGTAGTATCGCGGCGGCCCGGCGTGAAGGGCACCTCGATAGTAGCGCCCGCGTCGGCGGCGGCTTTTTCGAGTGCAGCGCAGCCCCCTAGCACGATGAGGTCGGCGAGCGATACCTTTTTGCCGCCCGTAGCCTGGCCGTTAAACTTTTCCATCAGCCCACGCACCGCCGCCACTACTGGCACGGTGCGGCGGTTCACTACCCAATCTTTTTGCGGGGCCAGCGCCAGGCGCCCGCCGTTGGCGCCGCCGCGCTTGTCGCTGCTGCGGTGCGAAACGGCCGCCGAAAAAGCAGTGAATACCAGGTCGGAAGGCGAAATGCCCAGGCCTAGGATTTCCTGCTTCAGCGCCTCAATATCTTCACTACCAATTATAGTGTAGTCGGCCACCGGGATGGGGTCTTGCCAGAGCAGGTCGTTTTCGTTGCGCTTCTCGGGGCCGAGGTAGCGCTCGCGCGGGCCCATGTCGCGGTGCGTCAGCTTGTACCAGGCCTTGGAAAACGCCTGGGTGAAGGCGTCGAAGTCATTTAAAAACTTCTCGCACACCTTGCGGTACTCGGGGTCTACCTTGAGGGCGATGTCGGTCGTCATCATCATCAGGGCGTTTTGCTGGCCGGGGATGTGCGCGTCGGGCGTTTTGGGCGCGTCGGGGTCCTTAGGCGTCCACTGCAGTGAGCCGGCCGGGCTTTTTACCTGCTTCCAGTCAAACTTGAACAGGTTGGTGAGGTAGTCGTTGTCCCAGCGGGTAGGGTGGGGCGTCCAGCTGCCCTCAATGCCGTTGGTCATAGTGTCTTCGGCGTTGCCCTTGCCGCGGGGGTTGTGCCAGCCCAGGCCCATGGCCTCCATGGGCGCTATTTCGGGCGGCATGCCGATTTCGGCGGCCGGCGTCATGCCGTGGCTTTTGCCGAAGGCGTGGCCCCCGGCAATCAGGGCCACGGTTTCCTCGTCGTTCATGGCCATGCGCGAAAACGAGGTGCGAATGTCGCGGGCCGACTTCACGGGGTCGCCGTCGCCGTAGGCGCCTTCGGGGTTCACGTAAATAAGGGCCTGGTGGGTGGCGCCCAGCGGGTTTTCGAGGTCGTAGTCGGCGTCGCCGTTGTGGCCGCGCCAGCGCTTGTCGCGCTTTACCATGCTATCGGGCGAGCTGATGTTCTTGGGGTCCCACACCTCGGGGCCCCAGTAGGTGCGGTTGTCGGCTTCCCAGGCATCGTGCCGGCCGCCGGCAAAGCCGTAGGTGGGGAAGCCCATGATTTCCAGCGCACAGTTGCCGGTCAGCACAATCAGGTCGGCCCACGAAAGGGCGCTGCCGTACTTCTGCTTGAGGGGCCACAGCAGGCGGCGCGACTTGTCGGTGTTGCCGTTGTCCCACCAGCTATTGATGGGGGCGAAGCGCTGCAGGGCCTCGCCGGCGCCGCCGCGGCCGTCGGCAATGCGGTAGGTGCCGGCCGAGTGCCAGGCCATCCGTATCATCTGCGGGCCGTAGTTGCCATAGTCGGAGGGCCACCAGTCCACCGATGAAGTCAGGAAGCCTTTGATTTCCTGCTTCAATTCCTCCAAATTGATGGAGTTGAAGGCATCGGCGTAGTTGAAGCCGTCGTGGAGCGGATTGGCCTGCGGGCCATTCTGGTGCAGCGATTCTACTTTCAGGCGGTTGGGGTACCAGTCCGAAAGCTGAGGCGGCGTGCCCTCGGCCCCGCCGATGCGGTCGCCGCCAAACGGGCATTTGCCCTGCATCTCAAATGTCTTGGTGTCAGTCTTGTCGTGGCTTATGTGAAGCATGGCGGTTTCCTGTGGGAAGGGTGAAGGTAAGGTAAGCTGTTTAGGGCAGTGCAATGCGTGGAAAAGAACAAGTTAGAGCCAGATTTTGGAGAAAATCTGACTTGCCTGAAGCAGGCAAAAGTGCCTGGTTGCGCCTTACGATGAATCGAAATCGAATGATGCTACTAACCCGGAATTTTCGCTTTTGCCAGCCTGCTCCTGCTGCTAACCTTAAAAAGCCAGCGCCCGGCGCTAGCCCTTCTTTTTCACTACCGAAATGCTACCGTCGCGCTCCAGGTACACGGCCTCGGTATCGGCCAGGGTACCTACGTTGCCGTTTTCGTGCAAGCCTTCGCGCAAATCCTTCTCGCTAAGATTAAGCTGACGCAGCTGCTCGGGCCGAGCCTGGCCTTTTTCGGCCAGCAGGTACACCTGGCCTTTCACAATTTTGCCAACCCAGTCGTAGTGATACGAGGCCCACGCCAGCCCCCGGTGCAGCAGCACAAAGGCCAGGCCCGCCAGCAGCGTTCCTCCAAAAGAAGATGCTGCCACCACCGCCCGGCTCAAAATGGCCCCGAGCATAATTTTAACTACCAAATCGAAGGCCGTGCTACCGCCAAACGTGCGTGGTCCCGACAGCCGCAGCAGGGCTAGCGCCGCAAAGAAGACGATAACCGCCCGCGTGGTCATTTGCACATCGGTAATGGTTTGGGAAGTGGCGTGCGGGCCAAAAAGAAAGTCTACCAGGTCGTGCATACAGGCTGGACACCAGGCCCAGGATTAAATCAGTTGGTGAGCGGCCCACCCGGCCGGGGGCTAGCCCCGGCGCGGGGTGGCTTGGCAAACAAGCAGGTGGGTTTGGGCGCTTTCTACGGGTGTTGGGTAGGCCGATGTTATGCGTCCGTTACCAACGGTTCAGCTTAGTTCCGGCGCCGCTGGGCTAGTACCGCCGTGGCGCTGTGGCTACTTAGTGTGGCCCGTTAGCGCGGCCCGGCCCTTCGTGCCCGGCGCACGTACTTTGGGAAAAAACCTGCTGCCCGTGACGGCGACTATTCTTTCCGAAATCGTGCTACCCCACCTGCCTTCGGCGTCGGGGGTAGAAATAGTTGGGGCTACTGCCTACGTCGTCAGCGACGATGCGCCCTACCTCTACCTGCTCGATGCGGCCACGCTGGCTGCCACCGGCCGGGTGCAACTGTTCGAAACCACTGATTTTGGCACCGGCCGCATTCCCAAGGCCAGCAAGCCCGACCTCGAAAGCATGGCGGCCGTGGTAGGCCCTGGCGGGCAGGCCGGGCTGCTGCTCTGCGGCTCGGGCTCGCGGCCCAACCGCGACAAGGGCTACTTTGTGAGCTTGCCGGCTAGCCCCGGCGAGGCCGCTACGCCGGTGCAGGCGCTTGATTTACAGCCGCTGTATGCGCAGCTGCGGGCCCACCTGCCGCCCGGCACCACCCTCAATATTGAGGCGGCGGCCACCACCGCTACCGAGCTGCTGCTGTTGCAGCGGTCGGTGGGCGGGGGGCCGGCGCTGCTGTTTGGGGTGCCGCTGGGGGCGGTGCTGGCGCACCTGCTGGGGCCTGGTATGCCCGCGCCGGGTCCCGCGCGGGTGCTGCCCTTCGAGCTGCCCGGGTTGGATGGCCACGCGGCCGGGTTTTCGGGCGCTACCTACGTCGGTGGCGTGCTGCTCGTCACGGCCTCGGTGGAGGCCACTGCCGATGCCGTAGCCGACGGTGTTGTGCTGGGCTCCTTCGTGGGAGTGGTAGACCTGGACGCCTCCACAGCCTCCTTTGCCCGCCTCGCCTGGGCCGATGGCCGCGCTTACCTGGGCAAAGTGGAAGGCCTGGCCGTGCGGCGTACCCTAGATGCACACACGCTGGAGCTGCTGTTGGTTACGGACGACGACCAGGGCGGTAGTACCGCCCTGGTAGCCCAGGTGCAGCTGGCCGGGTAGCGAAGCGAATTTCGCTTACTCAAGCTAAATAGCTGCTAGTGAGCGCCTAGTAGATATAGCTAACTCCGGTGCGCACTAGCTAGCAGCATTAAAACAGTTCTGAAGGCACTACCTGCACAAGCACCAGCCAGGCGCCGGCGGGGGGCGTGCCCGGGTCGGCATCGAGCAGCAGGGCACGAGTAGGCGGCTGCCCGTCGTGGCCCAGCTCTTCGATGGTAGCGGGCAGCAGCAGCGCGGGCTGGCCGGGGCTATGTAGCCGCACCTGCACGGCCGTGTGCAGGTCGGGCGCGGCCAGCCACCCTGGCACGGGCGAGGCCGGTAGCAGCAGCAAGCCCAGGCCCGGCACCCGCAAGCTGCTGCGCACCACAAAAGCCCCGGCCGGAGGCGGCAAACCGGGCGCCACTACGAGCCGGTTTTCATGATAAAGCCCTTGCGCTTGCCGTGCTGCTTGATGCGGGTGCCCGGTAGCAGCTGCATTTCCAGGGTTACCGGGGTGCAGGTGGTATAAGTAAATTCCTGTGGGGCGTAGCCAGCCGCGCTTACCGCCAGCGTGGGAAAATTAACCACCGAAGCCGGCAGCGTAAAGAAGCCTTCCTCGTTGGTAATGAGGATGATGCTGGTGCCCTTGACAAAAATGCTGGTGCCGGCCAGCGGCTTTTCGCCAGCCATTACCCGGCCATTAAAAGTGCCGCAGGGGCGGGCGGTGGTGGCCGCGGGCGGGGCCGCCTGGCTGAAGCAGGGAACTGTGCTGACCGCTAGCAGGCCAAGCAGGAGAGGAGAGAAGCGATGCATAAGAAAAACAGAGCAGAAAAGCGGCTGGGCCTGCGGGCCGGGTGGGAAGCCGCGTGGTAGTACGTAACTGGCGCGTAATGGCTCATGGCTTTTTCACAAAGCGTGCCGAAGTTTTGGCGCCTGGCCTGCCGGTTGGTAGGGCAGGCGGCGGTACATTCGCCCATGCGCTTTTTTACTCATTTGCGAAGCTGGCTGCTCGGGCTGGCTCTGGCGGTAGCGGCTAGCCGGGTGGTGGCTCAGCAGGCCCCCCTGCCGTGCCTGCTGCTGCCGCTGCCCGCCGCCGAGCGGGTGCAGGCCGCTAGCCTCATTGTGGAGGCCGAAGTGCTGGATGCCCACGGCGAGTGGGATGCCAGCCACACCCACATTTTTACGCGGCAGCGGCTGCGGGTATTCCGGGTACTGAAGGGCACGCTGCCCGACACGGCGGCGGTGCCGCTGGTGGTAGAGGGCGGCCAAGTGGGCTTGGCTCGCCAGGAGCTTACCAACACCCTGCGCCCGCTGCCGGTGGGCCAGCAGGGCATTTTCTTTCTGGTGCGCACGCCGTGGGCGGGCGTGGCCCCGGCCTACGCCGCCTACGCGTCGAGCCAAGGCGTCATTACCTACGACCTGGCCCAGGGCACGGCCGCCGAGCCGGCCCGCCCCTACGCCACCTGGGCCGAGGCTAGCCAGCAAACCTCCCGGCTCAGCGGCCGGCCGCCGCAGGAGCTGCGCGCCAACCCGCGCCTGCAAGCGGCCGCCAGGCGCGCCGCCGGCCTGCCAGCGGCCACTACCCGCTCTACGCTGCAAGTGCTGGCGCCGGTTATTACCGCTTTCAGCCCCGCGCAAACCACGGCCGGTACCGGCGCGGTGCTCACCATCCAGGGCAGCGGCTTTGGGGCTAGCCGGGGCAGCGGGGGCGTCGATTTTCGCAATGCCGACGACGGGGGCGCCACCACCACCCGGGCCCTGGCGCGCGATTACCTCAGCTGGAGCGACACCCAGATTCAGGTGCGCGTGCCTTCGCTGGCTACCAGTGGCCACCCCGCCGGCACCGGCACGGTGGGCGTCACCACCGCCGATGGCAGCAGCGCTACCTCGGCCGCCGCGCTCACTATCGTCTACGCCCTCAGCAACATCGATGATGCCACCGGCGCCTTTGCCGACCGCCCCAACCACGTGGCCACCAATGCCACGGGCGGCCTCACGTTCCGCTTCAGCCCCAGCTTCGCGGCCAATGCGGCGGCGGGGGCCGCCTGGCAGCGCGGGCTGGCGCAGTGGCGCTGCGCCACCGGCATCAACTGGGAAGTAGGGGCTACGGCCACTGGCAACGCCATTGCCTCGGATAATACCAACGTGGTGGCTTTCGACGATGGCACGCTGCCGGCCCGGGTGCTGGGGCGCACTACGTCTTATTACTTAGGGTGTTATAATGCCCAGCGGGAAGTTGTTTTCTACGTGTCCGAAATCGACCAGCAGTTTGCCACCAGCCTGCCGTTTCAGTTTGGGCCGGGGCTGGCCGGGGCGGGGCAATACGATTTTGAGTCGGTGGCCGTGCACGAGCTAGGCCACGCCCAGCAGCTCGCGCACCTCATCCGGCCCGGCGCCATTATGCACTACGGCGTGGCGCCAGCAGCCAACCTGCGCACCCTCAGCCCCGCCTCCGACGTGGCGGGCGGGCGCCTGGTGCTGCGCACCCGCAGCTTCCGCAGCCGGGGCTGCGGCGGGCCGGCCATGCTGCCCGCGCCGCTCACGGCCCTGGTAGCCAGCGTAGTAAGCACGCTGCCCACGCTCTCCTTCAGCACCCGCGCCGAGTGTTTTCTCAATGGCTTTGTGCTGGAGCGCAGCGCGGGCATTGACACTACCACGGCCGGCGGGGGCTGGCAGGCCGTGGCCACCACCCCGGCCGGCGTAGCCAGCGGCCAGTACGTGCTCGCCGACCCGCGCCCGCTGGGTGGCCTGCACTATTACCGCCTGGGCCTGCGCCGCCCCGACGGCACCACCGACTACGCCGCCCCGCTGCCGCTCACCACCGATGCCGCCGCCGCCGCGTCGGTTTTCCCCAATCCGGTGGCTGGCAACCAGTTGCAGCTAGTTTATCCGGTGGCCGCCAGCGGCGACCTCGTGCTGCGCTTCTACGATGAGCTGGGCCGCTACATCAGGGGCCAGCGCCTGGCCGTGCAGGCTGGCCTCAACGTGCTTACCCTCGACGTAACGGGCTTTCGCCCCGGCTTTTACATCCTGCGCCTCACCACCGACCAGGGTAGCAGCAGCCTGCGGGTGGTAAGGCTTTAGCAGGCTGATAGCTAGTATTATAAGTAGATACGTTAAAGTAACGGCCGTCATGCCGGGCTGGCCGAAGCATCTTGTCCGAATCGTCAGGGCACAAACCCAATGATATAGGCAAGACGCTTCGGCCAGCCCGGCATGACGGCCGTTATACTGCGTACTATCTGTTATTTATCTCCCCCGGCAAACTGATACGCGCGCAGGTCATCGGCGCTAAGGTTGCCGTTCAGCCACTCGCCTTCGATGTTGGCCCCTAGCTTTTTATAGAAGGCAATGGCCGGCTCGTTCCAGTCGAGCACCTGCCACTTCATGCGCTGGGCACCGGTGCGCCGGGCCTCGGCCACCACGGCATCGAAGAGCAGGCGGCCGTAGCCGCCGCGCCGGGCCGCCTCCGTCACTACCAGGTCTTCGAGGTACAGCATCCGGCCCTTCCAGGTCGAGTAGGCCGTGTAAAACAGGGCCAGCCCGATGAGGTCGCCCGCGCTTTCGAGCACGAAGAAGCCAAAAATCGGCGCCGGCCCGAAGCCGTCGTGGCGCATCATGTCCAGGGTGTTGGTCACGGCGTCGGGCTCGCGCTCATACACCGCCAGCTCCTGAATGAGGGCTAGCACGCGGGGCAGGTCGGCCTCCTGGCCGCGGCGCAAAACAGGGGAAGTTGTCATCAGAAAAACGAAAGCTCAGCTATGCGAAAGCCTGCGTTTCGGAGCTGCTTTGCAGCTTAGAAACGCAGGCTTTCGCTACTGTTAAAAGGCGGTCGGCTGAATCTGGAAAATCAGGTAAGGCAATACAAACCTGCGGGTTACATCTGCGGCTGCATCTTCTTGATGTCTTCCACGGCGTTGGGGGCCGTTAGCTCGCGCATGGGGCTGTTGGCGGCCGGGGCGGGGGCTTTTTTGCCACCGGTAGTGTCTACGGCGGCCGGAATGGGCGGCAGGGCCGTCGTGGCTACGTCGTCTTCGGTCGAGGTGGGGTTGCCGTCGGGCGAGCTGCAAGCGGCCAGGGTCAGCGTGAGGGCCGCTGAGGCTAGCAGCGCGGGCAGGAAACGTTTCATCATCATGAGATAAGCCGGATTTTAGGCCGCAAGTTACGGCGCGACGGCCCGAATGTTGGGCAGCGCGGGCAGGTATTCGGCGGATAGCTGCCACAGCCACCAGCCCAGCAGCGCCGCGCGGGCCGTCCAGGCCAGCGTGCGCAGCCAGTTGGTGCGCACCAGGCCGTCGAGCGCCACGTAATTGTAGCCGCCGGCCGCCAGCCGATTGTGAAACGGCACGGCGATAAAAAACGTGGCCAGCCACACCACCACTACCAGTGCCAGCTGCCCTAGCGCCGCACCCGCGCCCCAGCCAGGGTAGGCCGCCCAGGCCAGCCAGCCGGCCAGGGCCAGCTCGGCCACCATGGGCGCGCCCACGGCCCAGCCCATGCCCCGCGTGTGGGCGGTGTGGTAGCGGCCAAATTCGGGCTTGCCCACCCGCATCAGCGCCGGGTACGTGACCAGCTGCACCACCCAGACAACGCCGGTAAGGTAGGCCGCCAGGGCAAAATTGAGGAGAAGCAGCTGCGGAAGCGTCATGCGGGCAAAAGTGGGGCGAAGCGGTGCAACCGTCCTACGCAAAGCACCGACCGTTAGCTACTGTGCCCCGGCCGGCGCTACTATTGCGGTGCTTCTGGCTAAGCTCTATCTTTTTTCGCAATGAACAAAAACCTGTTGGCGCTGCCGCTGCTGGCCGCCCTGGCTACGGCCTGCAACTCGTCTTCCACCTCGTCGGCCTCGGGCAAGCAGCCCGATTTGCTGCGCGCCGCCCTCGACACCACCGTGGCGCCGGGCAACGATTTTTTCAGCTACGCCAACGGCACCTGGATTAAAAACCACCCCATTCCGGCGTCCGAAAGCAACTCGGGCATCGGTATCGAGGTGCAGAAAGAAGTGTACAACCGCCTGCGCGAAACCAGCGTGGAGGCTGCCAAGGCCAACGCCGCTGCCGGTAGCAACCAGCAGAAAATCGGCGACTTCTGGGCCGTGGGTATCGATTCGGTAAAGGCTAATAAGCTGGGCGTGGCGCCCCTCAAGCCCGAACTCGACCGCATCGCGGCCATCAAAGCGCCGGCCGACGTGCCGGGCGTCATCGCCCAGGAAATCAAGCTGGGGGTGCGCGCCCTCATCGGCCCGCGCGTGAGCCAGGACGATAAGAACAGCGATAAGATGGCGCTGTACCTGCACCAGAGCGGCCTGGGTTTGCCCAACCGCGACTACTACTTCAACACCGACACCCGCACCAAGAACATTCGCCGCGCCTACCTGCGCCACGTGGCCAACACGTTTAAGCTGCTCGGCCAGGACTCGACCACGGCCAACGCCAACGCCGCCCGCGTGATGGCGCTCGAAACCAGCCTGGCCAAGTCGTCGCGCAAGCTCGAAGCCCTGCGCGACCCCTACAAAAACTACAACAAAATGACCGTGGCCCAGCTCGACAAGCTGACGCCCGGCGTCGACTGGAAATCGTGGTTCGGCCAAATGGGGCTAGCCAAAGTTGATACGGTAATTGTGGGCCAGCCCGAGTTCTACCAGACGGTGGGCCAGCTCTTGAAAACCAAGGCGGTAGACGATTGGAAGGCCTACCTCAGTTGGCAGCTGGCGCGCGAGTACGCCGCCACGCTCAGCCAGCCGTTCGTGGATGAGAATTTCCACTTCTACGGCACCACGCTGCGCGGCGCCAAGGCCATGCGCCCCCGCTGGAAGCGCGTGCTCGACATGGAAGAAGACGCCCTGGGCGATGCGCTAGGCCAGCTTTTTGTGAAAGAATACTTCAAGCCCGAAGCCAAGGCCCGCTACGATACCTTGGTGAAAAACGTGGTATCGTCGTTTGCCGAGCACATCAAAAACGTGGACTGGATGAGCGCGCCCACCAAAGTGGTGGCCCTGGACAAGCTCCACAAAATCAACCCCAAAGTTGGCTACCCGAATAAGTGGAAGGACTATGCGAGCCTGACCATCGACCGCAGCTCGCTGGCCGCCAACGTGATGCGCGCCAACACCTGGCAGTACAACTACCAGCTCAACAAGCTGGGCAAGCCCGTCGACCGCACCGAGTGGGGCATGACGCCCCAGACCTACAACGCCTACTACAACGGCTCGAATAACGAGATTGTGCTGCCCGCCGCCGCCTTCGCCATCCCGACCTTGCTCGATGCCGATGCCGACGACGCCCTCGTGTACGGCTACGCCGGGGCCAGCACCATTGGCCACGAGCTGACCCACGGTTTCGACGACGAGGGCAGCCAGTACGACGCCCACGGCAACCTGCACGAGTGGTGGAGCAAGGACGACCGCAAGCGCTTCAACCAGCGCGTAAATGTGATTGTCAAGCAGTTCAACCACTACACGCTGCTCGACTCGATGCACATCAACGGCAAGGCCACGGCCGGCGAAAACATTGCCGACCTCGGTGGCATCGTCATCGGCCTCGATGCCTTCAAGAAAACCAAGGAGTACAAGGAAGGCAAGAAAGTGGCCGGCCTCACGCCCGTGCAGCGCTACTTCCTGGGCTACGCGCTGGGCTGGCAGATGCACGTGCGCGACGAGGCCCTGGCCTCGCAGCTGCTCACCGATGTGCACTCGCCGGCCCAGTACCGTGTGAACGGCCCGATGGCCGACGTGCCCGCTTTCTACGACGCCTTTGGCGTGAAGCCCGGCCAGAAGCTCTACATTCCGGACTCGGCGCGGGTGAAGATTTGGTGAGTTAAGGGCTGATTGCCTGCTAGATACATCGCTTGGCGGCAAGGCTACGTAAGAGCGGGCAAAATCTCGATTTTGCCCGCTCTTATGGCTCCTGCCCATACCCTCACCACCACCGAAAAGCTCCAGGAGCTACTGGCGCACCGCGACTTCCGGGGCCTGAAACACCTGCTGCCTACCCTGGCCGCGCCCGACCTGGCCCACCTCATTGCCCACCGGCCGGTGGGCGAGCTGCTGGTTGTTTTCCGGCTGCTGCCGCTGGCCCAGGCCACGCGGGTGTTTGAATACCTCACGCCGAGCGCCCAAAACCAGCTGCTGGGCCAGCTAGCCCCCGAGCAGCTCACGGCCATGCTCAACCACATGGCCCCCGACGACCGCACCAACCTTTTCGAGCGCCTGCCGCCCGCGTTTGTGCGTGCGCAGGTCGAGCGGCTAGCCCCCGAGCAGCGCCGCGTAACCTTGGAGCTGCTGGGCTTTCCGCACGACAGCGTGGGCCGCCTCATGACGCCCGACTACATTGCCCTGCGCGAAGACTGGAGCATGGCCCAGGTTTTTGACTTCATCCGCCGCCACGGGGCTAGCGCCGAAACCGTGACGATGCTGTATGTGGTTGATGAGCAAGGTGTTTTGCTGGATGATATCCACATCCGCGAGTTTCTGATGGCCCCTGCCACAGCCCACGTGCGCGACATCATGGACCGGCGCTTTGTGTGCCTCAGCGCCCAGCAGAGCCAGGAAAAGGCCCTGGCCGATTTCCGCCGCCACCAGCGCATCGCGCTGCCCGTCACCGACGCCCACGGCGTGCTGCTGGGTATCGTGACCCTCGACGACATCCTGGCCCTGCGCGAGCGCGAAGACACCGAGGACATGCAAAAGCTCGGCGGCTCCGAGGCCCTTGACGAGCCGTATTTGCAGATTCCTTTGCTGAAAATGGTGCAGAAGCGCGCCGGCTGGCTGGTGGTGCTCTTTTTGGGCGAGATGTTTACGGCCACGGCCATGGGCTTTTTTGAGGGCGAAATCGAAAAGGCCGTGGTGCTGGCCTTGTTCGTGCCGCTGGTTATCAGCTCGGGCGGCAATGCGGGCTCGCAGGCCACCTCGCTCATCATCAGGGCCATGAGCCTGGGCGAGGTAACGGTGGGCCGCTGGTGGCAGGTAATGCGCCGCGAGCTGCTGGCGGGCCTGGCGCTGGGCGTCATTCTGGGCATTGTGGGCACCGTGCGCATTGCGCTTTGGCAGGGCCTGCACCTGCGCGACTACGGCCCGCACTGGGTGCCGCTGGCCCTGGCGGTGGGCTTTGCGCTGGTGGGCATCGTGCTTTGGGGCTCGCTGGCGGGCTCCATGCTGCCGCTGCTGCTCAAGAAGGTGGGCTTCGACCCGGCTACTTCGTCGGCCCCTTTCGTGGCCACCCTGGTCGATGTGACGGGGCTGGTCATCTACTTCACCGTGGCCTACGCTTTCCTGCACGGCACCCTTTTATAAGGCCGCCAGCTGGATGAGGGTTAAGTGAATAGCTGGTCCTTTTCCGGCCCCGGGCTACCTTTGCGGCGCGTATTGCCTGTGCCCATTATTTTCTCTGGTTGATGACTTTTTACCCTTTGCGGGCGCTGGCAGTAGCTGGCCTACTAGCCCTCGCCGGCACGGCCTACGGCCAGGGTGCCGTAACGCCCCCTGCCTCGGCTACGCCGGGCAAGCCGCCGGCCGCCGCCTCGGCCCAGCAGCCGGTGCACCTTGATAATGGCCAGCCCAACGACTACCACGGCTGGAGCCTGCACTTTCAGCAGACGATTATCCGGCAGTGGCACGCCGATTTCTCGCCGCCCTACTCCGACAGCCTCAGCCTGCAGCCGCGCGAAAGCGCCAAGATGTCGCTGACTACCACGCTTTTTCTGGGCCGTCGGCTGTGGAAAAACGCGGCCGTTTTTCTCAACCCCGAGGTGTCGGGCGGCAGCGGCCTCAGCAGCGCCTCGGGCCTGGGCGGCGCCCTCAATGGCGAAACCTTCCGGGTGGGCTCGCCCGAGCCGGTGCTGTATCTGGCGCGCCTGTACTTGCAGCAGCGCTTCGCCATCGGCTCCGAGGTGGTAGACGATGAGGACGATTTCAACCAGCTGGGGGGGCCGCGCCCGGTGCGTTACTTCAGCATTACGGCCGGCAAGATTTGCCTGGCCGACTACTTCGACCAGAACAGCTACTCGCACGACCCGCGCACCCAGTTTATGAACTGGACGCTGATGAGCGCCGGCGCCTGGGACTACCCGGCCAACACGCGCGGCTACACCGTGGGCGGCGTGCTCGAATACATCAGCCCCGGCTTTGCGGTGCGGGCGGCTACCTCGCTGCTGCCTACCTACGCCAACGGCCCTACCCTCGACTACGGCTACCCCAAGGCCCACGGCGAAACCGTAGAGATTACCAAAACCTACCACCTGCGCGGCCACCAGGGCACGGTGCGCGTGCTGGGCTTCCACAACGTGGCGGCAATGGGCAACTACTACCAGGCCCTAAGCTCGCCCTACGTAGATGGCCGCCCCAACATTGAGAGCGTGCGCGGGCCTAGCCACGGCAAAAGCGGCTTTGCCGTGAACGTGGAGCAGGAGCTGGGCGGCGAGCTGGGGGCCTTTGGCCGCCTGAGCTACAACGACGGCAAAAACGAAACCTGGGCCTTCACCGAAGTAGACCAGAGCGCCTGCCTGGGCCTCACCACCACCGGCGCCCGCTGGCACCGCGCCACCGACCGCCTGGCCCTGGCCGCCGTGGTCAACGGCATTTCGAGCGGCCACCGCGACTACCTGGCCGCCGGCGGCTACGGCTTCATGCTCGGCGACGGCCGCCTCAACTACGCGCCCGAGTTCATTACGGAGCTGTACTACAGCATCGACTTTCCGAAATATCACGCCGCCATTACCCCCGATTATCAGCTTGCCCTAAACCCCGGCTACAACCGCGACCGCAAGGGGCCCATCCACGTAGTAGCCCTGCGCCTGCACGTCGAGTTTTAGCAAATTGCTGTTGTTTGGGCTGGCACCTATGCGCCAGCTAGCCCGCTTATATTTGCAACCCCCTGACCGGCAAGGTGTCCTTGCCGGTCTTTTAGTGCTGCCTTAATGAAGAAAATCGTATTGGCGCTGGCCCTGCTGGCTGCGCTGCCGCTCCGCCTCTGGGCCTGGGGCGCCGAAGGCCACCGCGCCATCGGCAACATTGCTGAGCATCACCTCTCCGAAAAGGCTCGCAAGCAGGTGGTTGCCTTGCTCGGCACCCAAACCCTGACGCTCGTGAGCACCCAGCCCGATGAGATGCGCTACCTGCCCGAGTACAAGGAAACCGCCCCTTGGCACTACGTGAACACGGCAATGGGCCTAGCCCACGACCAATACCTGCAAGCCGTGAAAGCCCAGGCGGGCCCCAATGCTTACAACATGCTGGTAGCCAAAATCAAGGAGATGCGCGACCCGGCCAAAACGCGCGAGCAGCGCGCCGAGGCGCTCATCTTTGTGGTGCACCTGGTGGGCGATATTCACCAGCCCATGCACACCGGCCGCGCCGAAGACAAGGGCGGCAACGACATCAAGCTGACCTACCGGGGCAAGGATACCAACCTGCACAGCCTCTGGGACAGCGGCCTGCTCGACTACCAGGGCCTCACCTACACCGAGATGGGCCAGCAGTACAGCGTGCTGCCCGAGGCGCAGCGCAAGCAGTGGCAAGCTACCGCCGACCCCGCCGAGTGGCTTTGGGAATCGTACCAGGAAGCGGGCAAGCTCTACGCTGAGGCGGCCCAAAATCCGAACCCCGACTTTCGCTATTACCCTGCCCACGCCGACCTCATGAAGCAGCGCATTCAGCAGGCCGGCGTGCGGCTGGCCGCCGTGCTCAACGAGGCCTTTAAATAGGCCCGCTAACCACGTAAAAGCCCGCCGCATCTGCGTGATGCGGCGGGCTTTTTTGTTGCCAGGCCGCTAATTGCCAGGGGTTAAGTTACCAGCACATTAGCGGAATAAACAGCCAAAGTTACGGCAGCTACTGCCTGATGCGCAAGCAGTTGAAAATTGCCCAATTTTTTTCAGCTGCTAAAAACAAGCGAAAAACGTGTTTTTGACCATCTTAACCCCCAAAAAGTGAAACTGAAAAATCCGGCCTGAAAGCTTTTTGCAAATGATAATACTACACCTGAAAAGGGCATCGTAATTTTGCACCGTGAACGCAATCAACCACCAGTGGATGAAGCACGGAACGGCCAAACAAGCCGTTTTGCGGAAAGACCGGCCGGCGGCTGCCGCCGTTTTTTATTCGTCCTGCGATTCGGTTTTTGTATTTTTTGCTTCGCTCTTTTGGTTGCCGCCCCATTCGCTTGAGGCGGTTTTTTTGTGCCCGGCCGGCGCTCCTAGCATCGTGCGTGCATCCAGCGCTTGCCCAAACGCCGACCGGGTGAGCCACTACAACGTACTATAAACTGCTGACTACGAAGCGCCCGGCCCTGCTGGGCGCTTTTGTTTTTGCCTGATTTCAAGTTGCGTGGGCTTTGCAGTCCGCGACCCCCTAGCCAATTGCGGACTGCAACGTCCGCGCAACCGTATGCAAAAGCTCCTCACCCGCGTTGCCCAGGCCAATACACTGCTTTGCGTGGGCCTCGACCCCACCGGCTCCGACGAAGACGTGACGCGCCGGCTGCCGCAGGTCATCGCCGAAACGGCGCCCTACGCTGCCGCCTTCAAGCCCAACCTGGCGTTTTTCCTGAGCCGCGCCAACGGCGTGCAGCTGCTGCGCCAGGTGATACGGAGCGTGCCCGACGGCATCCCGGTTGTCCTGGACGGTAAGTTTGGCGACATCGCCAACACGGCCATGCACTACGCGCAGTTTGCCTACGACGTGCTCGGGGCCGACGCCGTGACGGTGAACCCCTACATGGGCGCCGATGCGGTGGTGCCCTTCGCCAGGCCGGGCAAGTTCGTCTTTGCCCTGGCCAAGACCTCGAATCAGTCGCCCATTCAGGAAGCAGTGTTGCAAAGCGGCGAGCCCGTGAGCGATTTCACCGCTAAGCTGCTAGCCGACCTCGACGCTACGCACCGCAACATCGGCCTCGTGGCCGGCGCTACCGACGCGGCGGCCCTGGGCCGCCTGCGGCAGCTGTGCCCTAGCCAGTGGTTTCTGGTGCCCGGCATCGGCGCGCAGGGCGGCGACCTGGCGGCGGTGCTGAAAGCGGGCCTGCTGGCCGATGGCGGCGGGCTGCTGATTAATGCCTCGCGCAGCATTTGGCAAGCCGAGGATGCGGGCACGGCGGCGCGGGAATTGATGAATGAGATAAATGAGCATCGGACGGTGACAGCATAAAGAAGTATGCTAGAAGTGCAAGGTAAATTTCACGCGATTGACAGCTTTGCAATAAGAGCTAGAAAAGAATTTTACATCATCGGCCAGTTGGTAGAAGGCAAAGTAGAACCAAACTGGTTTGCTGGCATTCAGTTGAATCCATCGCTAGCCTTAACTGTGCGAATCAAGCAGATAGATACAGTTGAGATGTTTGGCGAGCAAGCAAGCTATCTGCTGCTTGTTGTTGAAGATGATGATTTTCTGTTATTAGGCTTGAACGTTGGTAGTGAGTTAATAAACATCACAGTCGAAGGCGAAGAATAACTAAATGGATACCATGAAACAACTATCTCCCGACCTCCCCCCCGCCGAAGTCGCTGCCATCCTCGAAGCGCAGTTGCGCGAGGAAGGCGCGCTGCTGAGCGGGCATTTTAAGCTCTCGTCGGGGCTGCACTCCGATACCTATGTGCAATGCGCCCGCTTTTTGCGTAAGCCTGAGCTAGCCGCGCCGGCCATGGCAGTGCTCGCCAAGCGCCTGCGCGACGCTGGCTTGCAGCCAGACACAGTGGTGGGCCCGGCGATGGGCGGCGTAGTCGTGAGCTACGAGCTAGCCCGGCAGCTCGGCGTGCCGTCACTTTTTACGGAGCGTGATGCGAACGGCGAAATGGTTTTGCGGCGCGGGTTCAATCTGACCCCTGGCGAAAGGGTAGTTATTGCCGAAGACGTAGTTACGACTGGCAAAAGCACCCTCGAAGTAGCACGGGTTTTACAGGAAATGGGGGTCGAAGTGCTGGCAGTGGTTTCTTTAATTGACCGCACCAATGGTGCCGCGCAGCTTCCGTTCCCGAACTTTGCCCTGTTGCCGGTGCAGGCGGCCGTTTTTGCGGCCGATGCGGTACCAGCGCACCTGGCCAAAATTCCGGCCGTAAAGCCCGGCAGTCGGCCGGACACGCAGGCCTAGAGGTTAGCAGCGGCAAGCGGCCGCTCGATTGCTCCACTTAACGGGCGGCTAGTTGTCGCCCCTCCAATTTGGAAACCACCCAGCATTCCATCCTCCTTACCCTCCAACCCGGCCGCCACGACGGCGACGGCCAGCGCGTGGCCGCCGACGCGGCCCGCCACCTGGGGCTAGCCACCGGCCAGGTGCGCAGCGCGGCGCTCTACGCCGTGCGCTACCCCGGCCTGAGCGCCCAGCAAGTGGCCGACTTCGCCGCCGCCTGCCTGCAAGACCCCGTGCTGCACACCGCCGCCATCGACCAGGTGGCCGCGCCCGCGGGTTTCAACAGCTACATCCTGGTGGCCAAAGGCCCGGGCGTGACCGACGACGAGGGCACCTCGGCCCAGAACGCGCTCGGCGACTTTCTTAACGAGCCCATCGATACCCGCACGCAGCACATTTTCTCGAAGCGGCTGTTCTTCGTAGAAAACGCGCTGCCTGCTGCCGACCTGCGCCGGCTAGCCGAAGAGCTGCTGGGCAACAAGCTCATCAACCGCTTTGAGGTAGGGGCCGTGGCCGATGGCATCCGCGACTACACGCCGCGCCCCGGCGGCGGCGCCGATGCCCGCACCGAAACCATCGTGCTCAGCGGCCTCAGCGATGAGCAATTGGTGCAGCTATCCAAAGACAACGTTTACGCCCTCAACCTGGCGGAGATGCAGGCCGTGCGCGACCACTTCGCGCAGGCTAGCCTGCGTGAGGAGCGGGTAGCGCTAGGCCTGCCGGCCGACCCCACGGACTGCGAGCTGGAAATTATCGCCCAAACCTGGTCGGAGCACTGCAAGCACAAGGAGTTCAGCGCCGTTATCAAGTATAAAAACCTGGAAACGGGCGCCGAGGAAGAGATTGACGGGCTGTTCAAAACATTCATTAAAGGCGCTACCAGTGAGGTAGATAGGCAGCTGCGCGCCAACGGCAACGACTGGCTCATCAAGGTGTTTTCGGACAATGCCGGCGCGGTGCGCATCAACCCCGAGTCGCTGTTTGTGTGGAAGGTCGAGACGCACAACTCGCCCTCGGCCATCGACCCCTACGGCGGGGCCATTACCGGCATTTTGGGCAACAACCGCGACCCGCTGGCTACCGGCATCGGCGGCGCCCGCTTGCTGTTCAATACCAATGTGTTGTGCTTTGGTAATCCTGATTACGACGGGGAATTGCTGACTGGCCAGCTGCACCCGCGCCGCATTTTTGAGGGCGTGCGCAAGGGCATTGAGGATGGCGGCAATAAATCGGGCGTGCCGACCGTGAACGGCGCCATCGTCTTCGACGACCGCTACGCCGGCAAGCCGCTCGTGTACTGCGGCACCGGCGCCGTGATGCCCATGCAGCTAGCCGGCCTCGATAGCTGGGAAAAGGTCATTCTGCCCGGCGACCGCATTATCATGGCCGGCGGCCGGGTGGGCAAAGACGGCATTCACGGCGCCACCTTCAGCAGCATCGAGCTGGATGAAGCCGCGCCCGCCACGGCCGTGCAAATCGGCTCGCCCATCACCCAGAAGCTGGCGATGGACTTCCTCATCCTGGCCACCCGGCGCGGCCTCATCCGGTGCAGCACCGACAACGGCGCGGGCGGCCTCTCGTCGAGCATCGGTGAGCTAGCCACTATCTCGGGCGGCGCGGTGGTGGAGCTGGAGAAAGTGCCCCTCAAGTATCCCGGCCTCAAGCCCTGGGAGATTTTCCTGAGCGAGTCGCAGGAGCGTTTCACGCTGGCCGTGGCGCCCGCCAAGCTCGATGAGCTGCTGGCGCTAGGCCGCGAAATGGAGGTGGAGTTGACCGATATCGGCTTCTTCAACGCCGAGGGCTCACTCGACGTACTGTTTGACAACCAGCCGATTGCCGGCCTCTCGCTGGACTTCCTGCACAACGGCGTGCCGCGCAAAACCCTGCTGGCCGAGTACGTGAAGCCCGCCGCCCAGGAGCCCGCGCTACCCGCCGGCCTCGACTACAACGACGTGCTGCTGAAGCTGCTAGGCTCGCTCAATATCTGCTCGCGCGAGTCGGTGATTCGGCAATACGACCACGAGGTAAAGGGCCGCACCGTAGTGAAGCCGCTGATGGGCGCCACCGGCCAGGCCCCGCAGGATGCCGCCGTGGTGCGCTTCAACTTCGAGAGCTGGGAGGGCGTGGCCGTGAGCAACGGCATCCTGCCCCGCCTGGGCGACCTGGATGCTTATCAGATGTCGGCCGGCTCGTTTGACGAGGCCGTGCGGCAAATTATTTCGGTGGGCGGCAAGCTGCCCAACCTCACGCCGGGCGACGGGATTTTCTGGTCGGTAAACGACAATTTCTGCGTGCCCGACTCGGTCTACGACCCCGCCAGCAACCCCGACGGCAAGCAGAAGCTCGCCAAGCTGGTGCAGATGTGCCAGGCCCTGCGCGACGCCTGCGCCGCCTACTGCATCCCGCTCACTTCGGGCAAGGACTCGATGAAGAACGACTTCAAGGCCGACGGGGTGAAAATCTCGGTGCCGCCCACGGTGCTCTACTCCATGACCGCCAAGGTCGAAGACGTGCGCCAGGTCGTGACCTCCGACTTCAAACAGGCCGGCGACGTGGTGTACCTGCTCGGCGAAACCTATGACGAGCTGGGCGGCTCGGAGTTTTACCAGCTGTATAATGAGCTGGGGGCCAACGTGCCCAAGGTTGATTTTGCCAAGGCCAAGGCGCTGTATACCCTGGTGGGCGAGGCCAACGACCAGCAGCTCATTCAGAGCAGCCACGACCTGAGCGATGGCGGCCTGGCCGTGGCATTGGCCGAATGCACCTTCGGCCGCGATGGGCTAGGGGCTGCCGTTGAACTGCCCCAAACTGGCTTGTCTTTAGTGGCTCAGCTGTTTTCGGAGTCACACTCGCGCTTTGTGGTGAGCGTGGCACCGGAGGACGTAACAGCTTTCGAGAGCATTTTGGAGGAGCGCGCCACCCGGCTAGGGGTCGTGACGGACGACGGGCAGCTGCGGGTGCAGCACGGCAGCCGCGAGCTGCTGCGCGCCGCCACCCACGCCCTGCGCGCCGCCTGGACCAACGGGCCCGTAAACCAAACCATTGGCCTGGAAGCCGCCGCGGCGCTACATTAATAAGTAATAGCAAATGGCGAGTACCCTAGCAGGGCCAGCATCCATGATAGCATCCGAAAACAACGCGCCCCGCGCCCTCATCCTTACCGGCTTCGGCATCAACTGCGAAGAGGAAATGGCCGCCGCCTACCGCCTGGCCGGGGGTGCGCCCACCATCGTGCACCTCAACGAGGTGCTGCACGGCCGGGTGAGCATCCATGACTTTGATATTCTGAATTTTCCGGGCGGCTTTTCGTTCGGCGACGACCTGGGCTCGGGCGTGGTGCTGGCCAACAAGCTGCGCTACCGCCAGACCGGCGCCGCCGGCCGCACGCTGCTCAGCGATATCCGCGAGTTTGTGGCCGCCGGCAAGTTTGTGCTCGGCATCTGCAACGGCTTTCAGGTGCTGGTAAAGCTCGGCCTGCTGCCCAACCTGGGCGGCAACTTCGAGCCCGAAGTGACGCTGACGCACAACGCCTCGGGCCGCTACGAAGACCGCTGGGTGCGCCTCGTGGTGAACCCGCAGGCCAAAACGCCCTTCCTGAGCGGCCTGACTACGCTGGAAGTGCCCGTGCGCCACGGCGAAGGCCGCCTGGTAGTGCCCGACGCCGCCACCCGCGCGCGCATCGTGGCACTCGGCCTCAACTGCCTGACCTACGCCGGCCACGACGACCTCGAAACCGGCACCTATCCGCTTAACCCCAACGGGGCCGACCTCAACTGCGCCGGCCTCACCGACCCCACGGGCCACATTTTTGGCCTCATGCCGCACCCAGAGGCTTACCTGGCCGGCTGCAATCACCCCGACTGGGGCCTGAAAAAGCGCCGCGGCGAGCTGAAGGACGAAGGGGAGGGGTTGGCTATCTTTAAGAATATCGTGCGGTATTTGCAGCCCTACCCCCCGGCCCCCTCCCCTGCGGGGGAAGGGGAGCCTGACGACGCTTTTTTGGTGGAGGAGGGACGGCCGCACTATGAGCGGCGGCAACAGCGGCCGGCTGGGCTGACTACTTCGGTTAAAGACGACGTTTTTACAGCCGATAAGGGCAAGTGGGACGCGCTTAAGCAGTATAGCCGCCAGATGCGTAAAGCGCCTACGGAAGCCGAAAACGAGCTTTGGCAGGCATTGCGCGGGCAAAAGCTGGGCGTGGCCTTCCGTCGCCAGCATGCCATTGAGGGCTACATCGCCGATTTCGTAAGCCTAGCCGATAAGCTGATAATTGAACTGGATGGCGGCTATCACAATGAGCCCGAACAAGCTGACTACGACCGGGGCCGCACCCAAGCGCTCGAAGAGCGAGGCTATCAAGTACTGCGCTTTGCCAATGAGCAAGTAATGAATCAGTTGCCCCAGGTATTGCAAGCAATTACGGCCAACCTAAATAAAAACACGCAAGCTTAATTCCAACCATAAACCGCCCAACCTAACATCTCCGTCAGGCTCCCCCTCCCCCGCAGGGGAGGGGGCCGGGGGGTGGGGCTGCCCGTTATGAACACCCTCCCGCATTTCGCTACCCCCCAGCTCCAGCTCCTGCACCGCGGCAAAGTTCGCGATAGCTACCGCATCGACGACCAGACGCGCCTCATCGTCGTTACCGACCGCCTCTCGGCCTTCGACTCGGTGCTCGACACGGCCGTGCCCCACAAAGGCGCGGTGCTTAATGGCCTAGCCAACTTCTGGTTTGAGAAAACGGCCCACATCATCCCCAACCACGTGAAGGCGATGATTGACGCCAATGCCATGCTGGTGAAGGAGGCGCAACCCATTAAGGTGGAGATGATTGTGCGCAACTACATCACCGGCTCGATGCTGCGCGGCTACCAGAAAGGCCAGCGCACGTTCTCGGGCGTGACCGTGCCCGACGGGCTGACCAAGCACCAGCAGTTCCCTACCCCCATCGTGACGCCGACCACCAAGGAGGAGTCGGACCGCGAAATCACCCCCGACAACCTCGTGAGTGAGGGTTGGGTAAGCCGCGAGCTTTATGATAAAATGGCCGAGAAGGCGCTGGAGCTGTTCAAAGTAGGCTCCGATTTACTGGCCTCGCAGGGCATCATCCTGGTAGATACCAAGTATGAGTTTGGCCTGCTGAACGGCGAGCTGATTCTGATTGACGAAATCCACACGCCCGACTCGTCGCGCTTCTGGAGCGCTGCCGACTACGCCCAAAACCCTGAGGGCGCCGAGCAGATGGACAAGGAGTACGTGCGCCAGTGGCTGATTGCCAATAAGGTAGACGGTAAGTACCCCCGCGCCCTCACCCCTGAAGTAGCTCAGGAAGCCACTAACCGCTACCTCGACATCTACCAGCGCATTGTGGGCAAGCCCCTGCCCACGGCCGACGAAACCGCCACTG
The DNA here is from genome assembly GCF_030581075.1 of Hymenobacter cheonanensis. Lineage (GTDB taxonomy): Bacteria > Bacteroidota > Bacteroidia > Cytophagales > Hymenobacteraceae > Hymenobacter. The sequence continues at coordinate 392,935 of NZ_JAUQSW010000002.1, read as the reverse complement.
GCGGCAACGTAGCCAACCGTTTGGTTAGCAACCTGGTAAAAGCCGGCCTGATGAAGGACGCCTGGGTGAACATCGTGATGGGCTCGCCCGCCGACAAAGAGCACTGCCAAAAAATCCGCTCGTTCTTCGATGGCTACGAAGTGTTCACGCAGCTGCGCGTGACCTCGGCCCACAAAAACGGTGAGGAAATCGGCCCGATGGCCGAAGTCTGGAACCGCTCGATTGAGCCCGGCGTGATTATCGCCGTGGCTGGCCTCTCGAACGGGCTAGGGGGGGCTCTGGCTGCCAACGTGAACGTGCCCGTTATCTCGTGCCCGCCGTGGAAGGACTACGCCGAGCTGGCCATGAACCTGAACTCGTCGGTTATCATGCCCAGCGGCACGCCTAACCTGACGGTAGTTCGCCCCGACAATGCTGCCCAAGCCGCGTTGCGCGCCCTCAACACGCCGCGCTTGCGCGAGCGTCTGCGCCACGAAATTGCCCAGACTAAAGCCAAGCTGCGGGCGGCGGACGCTGAATTAAAGGCGCTTTAATTTTTAACGCGAAGTCTCGCGAAGTGAGGAGGGCTGGTAAAGCCGAACTGCCTGACGTTGTGAGTCTTCGCGTTATCCTTCGCAAAACCTCGCGCTATTCCATGTCAAAACCTCTCGTCCTCCTTGGCTCCGGTGCCCGTGAGCACGCCCTGGCTACCAAGCTCCGCCAGGATGGCGCTACCGTGCATGTGCTGCCCGGCAATGCAGGCATCCCCGGCAGCGTGGCTAGTATCAGCGCCACCGATTTTCCGGCTATCCGGGATTTCTGCACTGAGCACGCCGTTAAGCTGATTGTGGTGGGCCCCGAAGCACCCCTAGCCGCCGGTGTGGCCGATTTCTTTCTGAATACCGACATCCGCGTGTTTGGCCCACGCCGGCAGGCAGCTACGCTGGAAAGCTCGAAGGTGTGGAGCAAGGACTTCATGCGCCGCCACGGCGTGGCCACGGCCCGCGCCTGGAGCTACCGCAGCGACCGCCTGGCCGAGGCCCAGGCCAAGGTAGAAGAGCTGGCCGGCCACGTAGTAGTAAAGTACGACGGCCTGGCTGCTGGCAAAGGCGTGTACGTGTGCAGCTCGGTGGCCGAAGCCACGGCCGCCCTAGCCGAACTGCGCGAGCTGCACGAAGGCTGGTTTTCGGTGTTGCTCGAAGAGAAGCTGACCGGCCCGGAGGTCAGCCTCATCGGCCTGACGGATGGTAACCGCATCCGCCTGCTAGCCCCGGCCCAGGACCACAAGCAGCTGCTGGCTGGCGATGAAGGCCCCAACACGGGCGGCATGGGCGCCTACTGCCCGGTGCCTTTTCTGGATGATAACTGGCTGGCGGCCATTCGCAAAGATATCATCGACCCCACACTGCGCGGCTTGCAGGCCGAGCCGTTCGACTTCGTAGGCTTTCTCTACTTTGGGGTGATGCTGACGCCTGGCGGCCCCAAACTGCTCGAATACAACGTGCGCCTCGGCGACCCCGAGGCCGAGGTTATCCTGCCGGCCCTCGAAACGAGTTTGCTCGAACTAATAGAGGCGACGCTCGACGGCAACCTGGCCCAAACCGTGGTGCGCCAGCGCCCCGGCGCGTTTGTGGGTTTGGTGCTGGCCTCGGGTGGCTACCCGGCGGCGCAGTTTCCGACGGGGTTTCCCATCCACGGCATTGGTAATCAAGGAGAAGGTACCCAAGTATTTGTAGGTGGTGTGAAAGCGGGCGAACAGCCCGGCGAGCTGCTCACCAACGGCGGCCGGGTGGCCGTGCTCGTGTCGCACGGGCCCGACCTGCCCACTGCCATTCAGCTAGCCTACGCTGAGGTCGAACTGGTTTATTTTCAGGATAAGTACGTGCGCGCTGACATCGGCCAGCGCCCCGCCCCGCAGCTCGAAATGAGCGCTTACTAAATGACCCACCAACGTCTTGCCCGCCTCGCTATCCTGCTCTCCGGCCGCGGCTCCAACATGCTGGCGCTGGCCGAGGCGGTGCGCGCCGGCGTATTGCACGGGCTGGCCGAAGTAGCCGTGGTATTTAGCAACGACCCGGCCGCGCCCGGCTTAGAAGCAGCGGCCGCGCTGGGCTTGCCCACGGTTAGCCTCCTCTCCAAAGGCCGCAAGCGCGAAAGCTTTGACCTGGAAGTGGCTGATATATTGCGGCAATACCGGCCCGATTATGTGGTGCTGGCGGGCTACATGCGCGTGCTTTCGCCGGCCTTCGTGCGGGCGTTTGCGGGCCGCATTATCAATATTCACCCCGCCGATACGCACCAGCACCAGGGCCTGCACGCCTACGAATGGGCGTTTGACAACCGCTTGCCCGCAACCAAAATTACCGTCCATTTGGTTGACGAAGGGCTTGATACGGGGCCAATTCTGGCGCAGCAGGTTGTAAATTTGGAAGGAGCCGCTACGCTGGCCGAGGTGCAGCGCCGGGGCCTGGCGGTGGAGCATGTGTTGTATGCGCAGACGCTGGCGAACCTCCTTACGGAAGCTGCTGCCCCCGCACCTTCCCCAACTCCTAATTCATAATTCTTAACTCCTACTTAAATTATGTGTGGCATCGTAGGTTTTCACGGCCCCGAGCGCGTGGTGGGCGATATGATTATCGGCCTCACCGCCCTTCAGCACCGGGGGCAGGATGCCGCCGGCATTGCCACGTTCGACGGCGACGCCTTTCACCTGCACAAGGGGCAAGGCTTGGTCAATGACGTTTTTAAGCCCAAGCACACTAAAAAGCTCACCGGCAACACCGGCATCGGGCACGTGCGCTACACCACGCAGGGCGCCAACGATTCGGACCTGGCGCAGCCGTTTACCACGAGCTACCCCTTCGGGCTAGCCATGGTGCACAACGGCAACGTCATCAACTTCCGCGACGTGGCCAGGCTGCTGCACGAGAAGTACCACGTGCTGCCCAAAACGACCAACGACCTGGAACTCATCATGTACACCTTCGCGTCGGAGCTGCGCGTGAAGGACCTGGACCGGCTCTCGGTAGTCGATATCTTCGACGCCGTGGAGACGACCCAGGAGTTGGTGAAGGGCGCCTATGCCACCGTTACCATCATTGCCGGGCACGGCCTGCTGGCCTTCACCGACCCGCTAGGCATCCGCCCGCTAGTGATGGGCCGCCGTGACACGCCCGATGGCCCCGTGTACGCCTTCGCGTCCGAAAGCACCTGCTTTGACTACCTCGATTTTGAGTTTGTGGAGAACGTCGGCCCCGGCCAGGCCGTGTTTATCGACAACGATTTCAAGGTTCACTACAAAAACCAGAACGAGCTGCCGAAGGCCTTCTGCGTATTCGAGCAGATTTACTTCGCCCGCGAAGACTCGACCATCCACGGCCGCCTGGTGGCCCGCGAGCGCGTGCGCCTCGGCAAAATCATCGCCCGCAAGGTGGTCGATGCCGGCCTCAAGCCCGATATGGTGATTGACGTGCCCTCTTCGGGCTACTTCTCAGCCTCGGGGCTAGCCGAGGCCATCGGCGTGCCCTACCGCCGGGCGCTGGTCAAAAACAACCACATGGGCCGCTCGTTCATCGTGCCTACCCAGGCAGGCCGCGAAGACGTGGTGAAGAAAAAGCTGAACCCCATCCGGGCCTTTGTGGAGGGCAAAAAGGTGGCCGTGGTAGACGACAGCATCGTGCGCGGCACCACGTCGCGCCGCATCGTGCGGCTGCTGCGCGAGGCGGGGGCTAGCGAGGTGTACTTCATTTCGAGCGCGCCGCCGCTGGTGTCGCCCTGCATCTACGGCATCGACATGGCCATGAGCACCGAGCTGATTGCGGCCAACTACACGGAGGACGAAATATGCCGCTATATCGAGGCTGATAAAGTTATTTATCAGGATTTGAGCGACTTGCAGGACCTTTTTGCCGAGGAGCGCGGCCACGGCGGCTCGTGCTTCGCCTGCTTCACCGGCCAGTACCCGACCGGCGACGTGACCCACTACCTGCGCCACGTGCAGGAGGAGCGCCTGAGCCACCGCGGCCCCAAAAACACGGCCTCGGTGAGCGCTAAGGCGCCCGCGCCGACCGAGCACTAAATACTTAATAGTAGACTTCATGAACGGCTATCTTGCTCTCGGGATACTACTGATGGAGTTCGGGCTTTTGATGGAAATTCAAAAGCGACTAGGTTTCTGGGCAGCTCTGGTTATCTCACTGTTCATTAGCCTGACGATAGTATTCAGCTATTTTTACTTGAGATACTTCATTCCGCTCCGAAAAAAGGAGACAGGATTCGAGTATGTGTATGTAGAAGATGATGGCACAGTTCGAGAAGTATCGGAAGATGACCAGACGTATCTGAACACGCATTTTCACCCTAGCGACGGTGCTAGGCCATACATAAAAACGCAGTACAAGAGCAGAAATGGCTGGGGCAACATAAGTGGCTTTATTCCTCGGCGTAGAGTCCCGCGTCGGCTGCCAATTAGCCCATATGTCCCAAGCGACAAGCCCTAAGAAGACGCTTTTTATTGTCAATAACCTCATTTATACCCATGCCGCCGTGGTTCCCCTCTCCCGAAGGGAGGGGGCCGGGGGTGGGGTCCACCGCATGAACAACGCCCAAACCCCCGACGCCGGCTACTCCATCGACCTCGGCAACGCCGCCTCGAAAAATGCCTACAACTGGTCGAAAAAAACCTTCGCTACCCGCGCGGGCCTGCCCGGCGAGCCCGCCCGCGACCTCGACGGCGGCTTCAGCAACGAAATCCGCTTCGGCCAGGAGCGCCTGGGTATCAGCTCGGATGGTATCGGGACCAAAATCGAGTTGGGCGAGCGCCTCGATAAGTACGATACGCTAGGGTATGACCTGGTGGCTATGACCGCCGACGACCTCATCGCCGCCGGCTTCGTGCCCACCAACCTCTCGAACATCATCGACGTGAACACCCTCGACTACGACGTGGTGGACGAGATGATGCGCGGCCTGCACGACGCCTGCCAGTTCTCGAAAATTGCCATCACGGGCGGCGAGATTGCCGAGCTGGGCAACCGCATCGGCGGCTTCCCCGGCGCCCGCATGAACTTCAACTGGTGCTCTACGGCCATCGGTGTGCTGCACCCTAGCCTCGACCAGCCCCTGAGCGGGGCCACGGCCCAGGCCGGCGATGCGGTGGTGGCCCTGCGCTCGCCCTCGTTCCGCTCCAACGGCTACTCGCTGGCTCGCAAGACCTTGCAGCGCCTCTTCGGCGACAACTGGCACCGCCAGGCCTACGACGGCACCGACGCCGACCAGTACGCCACCTGGGGCGAGGCCCTGCTCGCGCCCTCGCTCATCTACGCGCCCGCCCTCACGGCGGTGCTCGACGCCGGCCTGCCCCTGCGCGGCGCGGCCCACATCACGGGCGGCGGCGTGGCCGACAACTTCAAGCGCGTGCTCAAAAACGGCCTCGGCGCGGTGCTCGACAACCTCTTCGCGCCCCTGCCCGCCATGCAGCGCCTCTGCGAAATCGGCGGCATCAGCCCCGAAACCGCCTACCTCTACTGGAACATGGGCAACGGCATGCTGCTCGTAGTAGCCCCCGAAGCCGCCGAAGCCACCGTGCAGCAGCTCGCCCAAAGCGGCTACCAGGCCCAGCTAGCCGGCTACCTCACCACCGAGGCTGGCGTGACGCTGCGCGTAGCGGCGGGGGAGTTGAAGTATACCTAATATTTACTTTAAACGATTGTGATGAGGGGTTGCTTGTCGCTGTTTTTTGGAGCTATAGGAGTTCTCACTATAGTCTTACTCTTCATCAGTGTATTTGGTGGAGTTCAAATTCCCGAAGACAAAGCCCTACGTAAGACGATAACTAAAAGTATCGGCGTAATAAAGAACAAGCCGCTATCAGACAGCCTCACCATCGATATGGTGAGGCTGACTACTTTTCAATGGGATACTTTATATGTTTTTAGCGGTGATAATAGTGAAGATTTTATTTCTCAAGCAATAGGGGTTTCTTGGAATAAGGGAGAGACTTCAGGTTGGTATGATGCCAATCCTGATAATCTCTTTATTTTTAAGCATAAGGGGAAAATAGTGTCATATGTATGGTATGAAGGTTTCGGGGGTGAGCCGACAGAACCGGATTTCATTCATTTCCAAATGCATCTTAGCAATGCAGAGCTATTCACGCCTACTACTGCTAGATTCAACATATTCAGAGAAAAACGCGACCCAAACTTTATTCAACTTATCGATAGTAAAAGGAAGAATTCTATTTATAGACCAGGCTTTAATCCTCAAAATGTTAGCCGCATAGATTGGCGTTACCATGGCTAGAATCCCCTCTGCCCCTTACGCCGGCCGCACCGGCCGCTTCGCCAGCATCAACTGCGTGCGGAACTCGTGCAGCCCCTGCTCTAGGCCCACCGGGTACACGTGCGGGTTGAGGTAGCGGCGGATGCTGGCGTCGAGGCTAGCCACCTGCTGGCGGGCGTGGGCGCGGCTCTCGGCCAGGGTGGGCAGGGGCTGCACGAGGCGGCCCTGGTGCAGCACGGAGGCTAGCAGGTCCACGTAGGGCGCGCCGGGGCGCACGGGGCGGCGGCGCGTGGCATCGGCGGGGTCGAGGAGGATGGGCGCGGCGGGCAGCGGCTGGGCGGCGGCCACGTTGTAAATCATGTCGGCGCGGGGCTGGCTGGCCTCGCCCAGGTAGCGGCGCACCTGCAAGATGCCGGGGATGCTGGTTTTGGCCTGCTGCTCGGAGAGCTTGATGGTGAAGTCCCAGCCCTGGCCGTCGGCGGTGCGCAGGGCGGCGAGCTTGTACACGCCCCCGAGGGCCGCCTGGTTGTAGGCCGTCACGAGTTGGGTGCCCACGCCCCAGGTATCGATGCGGGCGCCCTGCTGCTTGAGGCTGGTGATGAGATTTTCCTCTAAGTCGTTGCTGGCCACGATGCGGACTTTTTCCAGGCCCGCCGCGTCGAGCAGCTTGCGGGCTTCTTTGGAGAGGTAGGCCAGGTCGCCCGAGTCGAGGCGGATGCCGCCTAACTCGTGGCCGTTTTGCCGCATTTCGAGGGCTACTTCGATGGCGTGGCGCACGCCGTCGAGCGTGTCGTAGGTATCGACCAGGAATACCGAGTCGTCGGGGAAGGCGTCGGCGTAGGCGCGGAAGGCATCTGCTTCATTCTCAAACGTCATGACCCAGCTGTGGGCGTGGGTGCCGCGCACCGGAATGCCGTAGCGCTGGCCGGCCAGCACATTGCTGGTGGCATCGGCCCCGCCGAGGTAGGCCGCTCTGCTAGCCCCCAGGCCGCCATCGGGCCCCTGGGCGCGGCGCAGGCCAAACTCCAGCACGGCATCATCGGGGCCGGCGGCGTCGCGCACGCGGGCGGCCTTGGTGGCAATAAGAGTTTGGAAATTAACGAGCGTGAGCAGCGCCGTTTCCACCAGCTGGGCTTGCAGCAGTGGGCCCTGCACGCGCACTAGTGGCTCATTGCCAAATACTACCGTGCCCTCGGCCACGGCATCCACGTCGCAAGTGAACTTCAAGTCTTTCAGGTAAGCCAGAAACTCATCGGGGAAAAGCCGGCTGCCCTTGCTGCCTTGCAGGCTAGCCAGGTACGTAATATCATCGTCCGAAAAGCGTAGCGTTTCCAGATAATCCACGGCCAGCGCTAGCCCTGCCGCCACCGCGTAGCCCCCATTAAAAGGCGCCTTGCGGAAATAGAGGTGAAATACGGCCTCGCGCTCATGCAGGCCCTGCTTCCAATAGCCATAGGCCATGGTGAGCTGGTAGAGGTCGGTGAGCAAAGCCAGCGAGGGCTGGTAGAGGCCGGAGAGGGGGGCGCTGTTCATGGGGCAAAGCAAAGCAGCAAAAGCTGAACCGGCGCAGCTACCCGTATTCGCGCATTCATGCGCAACGCCGGGGCGGAGTGCTACCTTGGGGGCGTGAAAGATTCTGTTGCTTCGCTGGCGTGGTGGTACCCGCTAGCCCATATGCCAGCCACCCTGCGCTTGTTGGCGGGGCTGTTAATAGGCGTGGCCGCCTGGGCGCTCAGCCCCGCGCACTACCACGTGCTGGTTCGGCTTATTATCGGTTGGGATGCTTTTAGTATTACCTCGCTCTCGCTTATCTGGGCCGGTATTTACACCGCCGATGCCGACCGCATCCGGGCCGTGGCGTCTTCCGAAGACCTGAGCCGCTTGTTGAGTTTCCTATTTGTGCTGGTGGCGGCGGCAGCTAGCCTACTGGCCGTAGTAGTGCTGCTGGGCACCAGCCACGGCCTGCCGCCGGCGGTGCTGGCCCGCCACATTGCGCTCAGCGGCGTGGCCGTGCTAGCCTCCTGGCTGCTGGTGCACACGGTATTCACGCTGCGCTACGCCCACCAGTACTACGATGCTAACCCCGACGGTTCCGACATGGGCGGCCTCGAATTTCCGGGCGGCGAAAAAGAGCCTAACTACCTCGACATCGCCTACTTTGCCTTCGTAGTGGGCATGACCGCCCAAACGGCCGATGTTAGCATCAGCGGCCGGCCCCTGCGCCGGCTAGCCCTGCTACACGGCCTTCTCTCTTTCTTCTTTAATACGGCCCTGGTAGCGCTGGTTATCAACGGCGTAGCAGGCATACTTTAACTAATGAACAGTGAGTAAGTGACAACTACTCACCGCCTTAAAACAGGCTGCCCTGCACCTGCTGCGGAATAAGCCGGGGCGGCGGCACCACAATACCCGTAAGCTCGCGCATGCGGGCCAGAAAGTGCTGCGCCCAAATGGGCGCGTGGCGCACATCCTTCTGATGAATAAAGACATACGCCGTTTGCAAGCCCTGCGCGTACCACGCGGCCAGGCGCTCGGCCCAGGCGTCGGCGCGGGCGTAGTCGCTGGGTATCAGGCCGTGGCCATTCAGGCGCAAAAGGGCCGTGGGCGTGGTGAGGCGCTGGGCCAGCACATCGCGCCGGCCCGCCACATCCGTGATAACGAGCGTTTTGTTGAGGGCTTCGAGCGTGGCAAAAACGCTGTCGGCTAACGCCTTGTCCGAAAACCAGCGCGGGTGGCGCAGCTCCACAGCCAGGGGCACCGCGGCGGGCCAGTCGAGCAGGAAGCGCTCCAGGCGCGGCAGCAGCTCGGGGCCAAAATGCGGCGGCAGCTGCAAAAAGCAGGTGCCCAGGTTATCGCCCAGCTCCTGCACGGCGCGCGTAAAGCTGAGCGTGAGTGCATCGGTATTGTACAGCTCCCGCTCGTGGCTGATGCTGCGCGGCAGCTTGGGGCAAAACTTGAAGCCGGGCCCCACCAGCTCGCGCCAGCGCCGCACAGTGGGCGCGTCGGGAATGCGGTAGTGCGTGGTATTCAGCTCAATAGAGTTGAACTGCTGGGCATAGTACTTCAGAAAATCGGGCTCCTTGGCGCCCAGCGGAAAGTAAGAGCCTAGCCACTCCTTATTCGTCCAGATGGGGCAACCCACGTACAGGCTGGGCGCCGCCGGGGCTGGCTGCCCGGCCCGGCCTAGTACCTGGGCGGTGTCGGGGTGGTCGGGGGACAGGCGAAAATCAACGTAGCGCAGGTCGGGCAGGCGGCCAAAATCCATGCGGCGAAGGTACGGGCTTTTACGGAATCGCGGGCGCGGGAACTTACAACCAATTTAGCAATCTGGCAACAGGCCCGCAGGCTTAAACTAAAGCTTTAAGCCAAAATTTTACACGCGCCGGATAATCGCATTTCACTAGATGTATTGTAAAAGTGCAAAAACTAACGATAATGCGCCTTAACTAAACACAATTGCGCCTTTCTCGCCCTAGCAGCACACGTCTTAAATACAAGATTTATAAGCAAAGTGCAATTATTGGGTGAGGTTAAGCAGCTTAGTATTGCCAAGGTGGTTGTTTTAAAAAAGCTGGCCCTACATTCGGTTAGTTCACCATCCTATCAAGCGCATGCCGCTTACGCGAATAAATTATTTACCTTCCGCTTTTCTCATTCAATGCCTTTGCTGGCTTGTGCTGGGAACCGGGCTAGTACTGCCGGCCGAGGCCCGCACGAACCGGGCGCACAAGCTGCACCGCCGGCACGCACGCCGCCGCATCCACATTCCGCGGATGCTGCCCACCTTTATTCCGGCAGCCCGCGAGGGATACGCCACCATTTTGCGGGGCCGCGCCTCGTGGTATGGCAAGCGTTTCCAGGGCAAAAAAACCACGAGCGGCGAGCGGTTTAATCGCCACGAGTACACCTGCGCGCACAAAACACTGCCCTTCGGCACCCGCCTGCGGGTAACCAACCTTGACAATGGCGTGACGGTGGTAGTGCGCGTCACCGACCGCGGCCCGTTCCGCCACGAGCGTATCATTGACCTGGCTGAGGTAGCCGCCCGCCCGCTAGGCCTCGTAGAAGCTGGGGCGGCCACCGTAGTAGCCGAAATAGTAGAGCCTACCACGCCGCTAGGCCTCACCGACACGCCCAGCAACCTGGAGCAGCTGCAAGCCGCCGACCCCAATCCGCACGCGCCGTTCACGGCCTACCTGCTGCCAGAGTTCAACGCCCCGGCGCTGGCGGCAGCTCCGGCCGCTAGCCCTGCACCCGCTGGCCCGCTGGCAACTGATGCGGCGGCTTCGCCTTCGGTCGCCCCGCGCTTTTTGGTGCAGGCTGGCACGTATGCCGAGCCGCAGAGTGCCCGTGCGGCCCTCGCCCGCATTCTGACCATCGACCAGTCGCTGCCGGCCGAAATCGTGACCACCACCGTAGATGGTCGCCCGCACAGCCGCGTAGTGATAGGCCAGCTCGACAGCTGGCTGGCTGCCGAAACCGTGCGCCGCAACCTACAGCTGTGGGGCATGGCCGCCTTGGTGTGCCAGCTGCCAGCCGGCGCCACGGTTGCCAGCACCGAAAAAGCAACAGCTACGCTGGCCGTAGCCGGCCCGCTTAAATAAAGCTGGGCTAGCCCAGCCAATGCACAAAAAGCGGCTTCTCTGGGTAGAGAAGCCGCTTTTTGTGTATACTGCTTAAGAGCTTATTCCTCCGAAGCGCGCTTAATAACCACGATGGCTACCACCGCCACGGCGGCCACGCTCAGGATGAGCTGCGTAGAGGAGAAATTTTTAGAAGCCTTGCGCAGCAGGGTGCCGCCATTTTTGAGCAGGTCGTCCATGTGCTCGGTTTTGCCCTGAAACACGTTCACGGCCGCCTCAAAGGTGCGGGCGATGTCTTCGGGAAGAATTTTTTCGATTTGTTGCAGCTGGTCAGCCATGAGAAAAGCAGATTGGGGGTGAATTGGCAGGTGGCCCGGCGAGCAAGCCAGCCTTCGGGAGGCTTCTACGCAAAAGGGCGGCTAGCGTTCCTGCGCAGCTTACTTCCGGGCGGCCTGCGTGCTCAGCTACTCGGCCACCACCAGCACCAGCGAGCTACTGCGGCCGCCCTCGCGCACCACGCAGTGGTAGGCACCGGGCGCCAGGCTGCCTACCTGCAGCGGCACGCGCTGCACGCCGTGGCCCAGCGTGCGGCCATCGACGGGCCGGCTTACCTCGCGCCCCAGCCCGTCGAAAATGCTGACTTGCACCGCCTCGCCCTGGCTCTCAAACAGCGCCGTAGCCTGCACGCGGGCCGGGTTGGGATAGAGGCTGAAGCCCGGCACCGGCGCGGCGCCGGGCGTGGTGGCCAAGGCCGTTTGCCTGATAACCGGCACGTAGGGAAAGGCTTGCCCAAAGAGCTGATTGAGCGTGGCTTGCGGCACCAGAAACCAGTCTTTAAGAATGCTCGTGTATACGCTGCGGAAGTCAATCTGCATGGCTACATTGTCATTCACGCCGGCATTGGTGGGCAAGGTGGGGTTGGCACCGTGCACCAAGGGGTTGGCCTGCGAGCCAAATACCAGCAGCGGGGCCGCCGCGCCGTGGTCGGTGCCATAGCCCGAGTTGGCCTTGATGCGCCGCCCAAACTCCGAGAACGTAATTCCGATAACCCGGTCTTGCACCCCTAGCCGCCGCAGGTCGTCCTGAAAGGCATTGATGCCGTCGGCCAGCTTGCCCAGCAGCGTGGCGTGGGCGCCGGTAGTGGTGCTGCCCGTGGTGGGCACCTGGCCTGAGTGCAGGTCGAAGCCGCCGAGCTGGCACACGTAAATACGCGTTTGCAGCCCGCCCGCCACGAGCTGGGCCACGATTTTGAGCTGGTCGGCCAGGGCATTCTGGCCGGCGGTGGGGTAGAGGGGCGACAGGTTTTTGGCCTTGCCGGCCGCCGTCTGAATGGCTGTAGTGTACACCTGCGTCTGGCTCACCACCTGCCGGATAAACGTGAGTTCGTGCCCGGCCTGGGTGGCCGGCGCGGCATCCACGCCGCCGCTCAGCAGCTGGTAAAAGCTTGAGGTACTGGCAATGGCCATGCCCATATTCACCACCGGGCCCTGCACGCAGTTGCTCACCACCGAGCCAATGCTCACGGCCAGCGGGTCGGGGTTGGCAGCGCTGGGGTAGCCGGTAGGGTAATTCGGAAATTCGCCATCGAGGTAGCGGCCACCCCAGCCGGTGGTCCATACCACATCCGAGCTGGAGCCGGAAGTCCAGATATCCGTGGCCCGGAAGTGCGAAAAATTCGGGTTAGGATAGCCCACGCTCTGCACCACCCCTAGCTGGCCATTCTTGAACAACTGCTGCGCCGTGGCCATGGCCGGGTGCATGCCGGTGGCCGTGGTGAGCGGCAGCACCTGGCTCTGGGGCAGCATGATGCTGGGCCGGGCCGCCGCCAGCGCGGCGTACTGGTCCACCGGAATTATCATGTTCAGCCCGTCGTTGCCGCCCTGCAATTGCACGATTACCAATACCTTATCGGTAGCCGTGGCGGCGTTGGTGAGCGCTGCCAGCTCGGGCGAGTAGCCGTAGGCCCCGATGGGAAAGCCACTGAGCAGGGCCACGCCCGTAGTGGCCGCGGCAGAAGTCTGAAGAAAGGCGCGGCGTTTCATAAATGTAGTAAACGGTCATTGCGAGGAGGCACGACGAAGCAATCTTTCCTTGCTGGGTGTACCGATGAACTAGCAGTAGTTTTTTAGGAATTGCGAGGCAGCCCCGACGGTAAGGAAAGATTGCTTCGTCGTGCCTCCTCGCAATGACAATCCCGCATCAGTTAGCTCAGCTGATACTCGGCTAGCCCCGCCAGCGCCTTGGCCATGGCCGAAAGCTTGGTAGCTACCGCGTTGCGCTTGGCCGTATTGGTGGGCGCGGCCTGAAACTGGTTCCACTCGGCCGTCCATTCAAAATCGGGCAGGCCAGGAATGAGGGCATTTTTGAGGAACGCCAGCTGGTTGGCCGTGAGGTCGAGCGGCACCATGAGCTGTGCAAACTCGGCAATGACGAGGTTGGGGTCCTGGGCTGTGGCCGGGGGCAGCGCCTGCACCCAGGCCACGAGGTCGGCCTTGATGGTGAAGCCGTTGCGCGTATAGCCGGTGGTGGACAGAAAAAGGTCGGTAGCTTGGTTGCGGCGCGGCAGCGTCACGGCATTTATCCACAGCTCGTGGAACTGTGGCGTTTGGTAGTAAGCCGCCCAGCCGGCCACATTGGGCGGGTCGCCGAGGGTTTGCTGCTGCACCAGGGCTAGCGAGTAGAGGTAGTCCCACATACCGTACTGCGCCACCGGGCTGCTGGCGGGCGGAAAAACCAGCTCAAACTGCCGGCACGCTCCGATAGTGAAATCGAGCGGACTCTTAATGAGGCAGCCCACATTGGCCGTGTCAAAAAAATGCTGCGAGCCCAGCAGCGCCCGCAGCACCGGCGCCACCTCATAGTTGCTGCTTACCAGCAGGCTGGCCAGCGGCTGAATGATGTCGCTTTCCACTTGGGCATCAATCACATAGTACACAAACCACCGGTAAAGCTTGCGCACCAGAAACGCCGCCGTGGCCGACTGCTTGAAAATCAGGTCCAGCAAATCCTGGTATTCGCTAGCCCCGTTGGGCGCAATCTTGGCGTTGCCGAAGGCCGCCGAAAACTGCTTGGTGCTCGTGTCGTGGCGGCTGGCCGTGAAGTAGCCCTTTACGGTGGTGGCATCGTCGCGCCAGCCAGTGAGCACCTTGGCGGCGGCCTGCACGTCGGCCTCGGTATAGGTGGTGTAGTTGCCAGCCGCAATGAGTGGCCCCTTGCCCAGCGTAAACAGTTCCAGCAGCTCGCGGCCGTAGTTCTCGTTGGGGGCGCTGGCCGTGCTGGCATTGCCATTGAGGTAGCGTAGCATGGCCGGGTTAATGGTCATGTCCTTAGCCAGTTGCTTGACATTGCCGAGCGCATATTGGCGCAGCAGCCGCACGTACTCGTAGCCATACTGCGCGCTGTTGATGTCGCCAAACTCCACCACGAAGTGGTTGTGCCAGAACAGCGTCATCTTCTCGCTCAGCGATGCGCCCTGCCCTAGCTGCTGGCTCAGCCACCAGTCGCGCAGCGAGGTGCGGCGCGCGCCCTCCAGCGTTTGGTCGAAGGCCTGGCTCACCCACGTCTGGCCGATGGCCACGGTGGTGTCGGCCGTGCTCACGCTCACGGGTGGGCTAGGGGTGGCCGGCCCGGTCAGCAGCCCATCGAGCACCGCCGCGAGCGAGGAGCCGGCCGCCGCCTGAATCTCGCCCCGCGTGGGCCCAAACAAGCTGCGCCGCAGCAGGTGCGCCGCCTGCGCCGCGCCCCAGGGCCCGGTATAGGGCGCCAGCGTAGCGGCCGTGGCGCTGAGGCGCGTCGGCAGCACTTTGTTGGCGAAGGGGCTGACTTTTTCGGGTGGGTCGCCGGGGCCGCTGGCAGGGGCCAGCACGGCGGCCGCCGTGGCCGTTGTTCGTTGTGAGAAAGCCTTGGGTTGAAGTAGCGCTCGGCGGTTCATAGGCGGCAGCTAAGCAGGTGCTTGGTAAAGATGCCGTTTTTTAAGCAAAGTTTAATGCCTGTAAGACAAAATTTTACTTGGAATTTTGTGAGCTGTGGCCCCTTGCTGGCCAGCACCCGCTAGGCCCCGGAAAGTAGCAAATCGGCCGGCAGCTGCCAGCCCCGCCCCAGCCAGCGCCGCACCGCCCGCTGCCACCCCGGCAGCGCCCGAAACCGGGCCTTGCCCTCGGCTAGGGCGGGCACGTCGAGGCCGGCGGCGCGGGCCTGCCAGTCGGCCAGGGTGCGGCCGGGCGCGGGGCTGAAAAGCCGGCCCAGCACCGGCCTGATTTCCTTTAAATTCCAGTAGTGGTACACCCACGGCGCGGCCGCGCGCACCGGCCCCGAGCGCGCCCATACCACGCTGAAGGCCAGCTGCTCCATCACGTGCTTGGGGTAGAGACGGTACAGCTGCTCGGTGAGGGCGAGTACCTCGACCAGTAGCGGCGCATCGGTGGGGCTGCACAGGCCCAGCACGCCCGCATTATACATGTGCGTTTCGGGGCCGATGGTGCCGCCCACCAGCGCTGGCCCGCCGCTGGCCTGCTGCAAGGCCCGGTTTATCTTGCGGTTCAGGGGGTTGCCGTCGCCGAGGCGGCCTTCGCCCACGTGCATAAAGCGCTCGCCCTGGGCTAGCGCGGCAAAGATGGCGGCCGGCGACTGCGTGAAAATGGTATCGGTATCCACGTACAGCAGCTGGCCCGCGTAGTGCGCCGCCGCGTGCTGCAATACTTTGATTTTGACCCGGTGCACAAAATCTATTTCGCCGCGCCAGGCCCGCCACTGCGCCGGCTCGATAAAGACGTAGGCCACGCCTGGCGCATCGCCCAGCACCGCCCGAAAATGCGCCGGGTTGTCGGTGTATACGAGCACAGTGGCCCCGGCCGGCTGCCGCAGGTAGGAAAGAATACTCAGCAAGGCCTCGTTGAGAATGTCGGGGCTGCCGTAAGCTTGGTAAAGGAGGTAATTGCCCATGCCCGGCAAAGGTCGGGGCAAACTGCCGGGCTAGCCGCAGCTTTCGGCCCGTGGCAGCGGCAGGCTAAGGCCCAAAAAAGCCCCGCCAACCGGCGGGGCTTCTCACGCTTTTTGCAGAAGGCAGGTTAATCTTGCTCGTACACCTTCACCACGAATACGAAGTCTTGCAGGCGCTTCACCTGCTGGGCGCGGCCGGCGCCGGCCAGCTGGTTGGCGTGGGGCATGCGGTAGGGCTGGGTCGTTTGCTTGTTTTTAAGCGAATCGACCAAGCGCACCAGGTACGATGACTTGGTAGCGAAAGCTGCGCTCTGCACATCGTCCTGGCGGCCGCTGAGCACCCCAATGAGGTTGCCCTGGCCATCGAGCAGCGGCCCGCCCGAGTTGCCGGGGTTCACCGGAATGCTTACCTGGTAAAACGCCGTGTCGCCGCCAAAGCCCGAGCGGGCGCTCAGCGCGCCTTCGCCATACACCACGTCTTCGCGCGGGTACCCTAGCGTGTACACCCGCTCGCCGAGGTCGGCCTGCCCGCCCTTAAAAGTGTAGGGCAGCCGGCCGAAACCCGCGAACTTGGCATCCTTAATGCGCAGAATGGCCAGGTCGTGCTTCACGTCGGAGTACACCGTTTCGGCGTGGTAGCGCTGGTGGTTGCGGCTCTCAATCAACAGCGAATCAGCGCCTTGAATGACGTGGG
Organism: Hymenobacter cheonanensis; assembly: GCF_030581075.1. Classification (GTDB taxonomy): domain Bacteria; phylum Bacteroidota; class Bacteroidia; order Cytophagales; family Hymenobacteraceae; genus Hymenobacter. Next base: position 376,459 of record NZ_JAUQSW010000002.1, on the reverse strand, counting down.
CACTGGTTACCAGGTAGCCATCGGCCGTGAGGGCGAAGCCCGTACCGCCAAACTTGCCCGGGTCAACTGTGGTCGGTACACTGCCATCAATCTTGGCGTTGAGTACCCGTTGGTTACGCTTGAGCTTATCAAGCTCGCGGCGCAGCACCGTGTAGCCGTAGAGCGACGGCTGGGTGCGGGCCGAGCGCCACAAATCGAGCCCTAGCAGCGTGCAAAACACGGCCAGCACGGCCACCGAGGCGGCCACGCCCACCGTGGCGCGGTGCCCGCTCCAGAACTCGCGCAGCCGGCGCTCGGTGCGCGAAATGCGCAGCATGGGGTTCACGGTGTGCGTGAGGGCCGGGGCCGTCTCAACCACCGGGGTGGCTTCGGCGGCGAGCATGGCCTCGTGCAGGGCGCTGATTGTGTGGCGGGTGCGGCGGCGCTCGCCGTAGGCGTGCAGCGTGCCCGTGAGGTCCAGAAACTCCGTATAGAGCTGCTGAAACCGGGGCTCGGCGCTGAGCCGGGCTTCGAGGCTAGCCCGCGCGCCGGCCGCCAGCTCACCGCGCTGGTAAGCTTCAAAAAGGGCGTAGTAATCGGCTTCGGTTTGCATGGCGGGGCGTCGGGCGGGGCGGGGGCTCAGGCCGACTGGTTAAGCTTAAACTTCTTTATAACTGGCAAAAAACAACTTCTTCAGGCGCGTTAAGCACTTGTATTTCTGGGTTTTGGCGGTGTCGGCGTTGGTGTAGCCGTGCTCCGCCGTGAGGTCGAGCATCGATTTGTCGAGCAGGTAAAAGCCTTCGAGCAGCGAGCGGCAGGGCTCGCCCAGGTGGGTAAGCGCCTCGCTCATGGTGGCAAAGCGCCGGTCGCGCTCCTCGGCTTCCTGCAAGTCATCCTCGGCCCCGGTGTTGAGGTAGGGGCCGTACTCTTCCTCGTCGAGCAGGCGCACCCCGTGCAGCCGGCTCTTGGTAGTCAAGCGCTTGAGCCACAGGCGGCGGCACACGGCGTAGAGGTAGGTTTTAATCTGGCAGCTCAGCTCCAGCGAGCCTTCGCGTACCTTTTCATAAAACACCATCACGCCCTCCTGGTACACGTCGCGGGCATCGTCCTCCGAGCCGCTGTTTTGCAGCACGAAGTGCGAAACCATCGGCCAGTGCAGGCGGTAGAGCTGGCTCAGGGCCCGCTCGTCGCCACCGTGAATGGCTTTGATGAGTTGGGCATCGGCTGCCAGCGCCGTTGTGCTATCCATGTTCATTCGCTTCGGGGCTTAATGCCGGCTAACGGGCAGTAGTAACCCATGAAAAAAACTTTTAAAAATTTTTGCAACCGGCGGGTTACCTATCCGTAGCGGTGGCATTAAGGGCAGCTTTTTCGCTAATCCCTTTTCAAATTTACCCCAAGATGAACAACCTGCTGAAAGTATCTGCCCTGTTCCTGGCTGTTGGCCTGGCTTCGTGCGAGTCGAAATCGACCACCGAGTCGACCACCACCACTCCTGCTACCACTGAGTCGACTTCGACCATGAGCACGAGCACGGACTCGACGGCTACCGCTCCGGCTGCTGACGCTACTGCTGCTCCGGCCGCTGGCGCTACCACCACTGATGGCGCTATGGCTCCTGCCGCTGGCACCACCACCACCACGACTGAAGAAGTTAAGAAGTAATTAGGGCTGGGCCTGGCCCAGCGTAGTTTCTGCAAAAAAGGCCCGCACAGCAATGTGCGGGCCTTTTTTATGCCATCCGCTGACGGCGCTTATCCTACGGGCATCTGCCTTGTAATCAATCAATCAGCCCTAGCAAGCTGGCCGCGATGCCGGGCCAGGGCTGGTGCAGGTCGAGCGTGACGATGCGCACCGGGTGGCCGCCCAGCGCGTAGCGCACATCCACGGCGGCCGTGGCGGCGGGGTAGAGCAAGATGCCTTCGAGCGCCTGGCCGGGCGCCGGGCGCAGGTTTTGGAGGTAGGCGTAGAGCTGGTAGAGGTGCGGCGCAATAAGCCGCTGCTGGTCGTAGCGCGGGCGCAGCGCGGCGGCGTAGTACTTGGTATCGAGGATGATTTTGCGGCTAGGGCTCTCCAAGGTAGTGTCGGTGAGCATGGTGGGCAGCAGGGCCAGGTCGGGCGCGTGGGCAGCTTCAGCCTGCCAGGCAATAGTTTCGGTAAATACGCGGTACTGGCGCTGCTCGCGGCGGTAGAAATTGCGCACGGCCTGCTCGAAAAGCCGGGCCATCAGCCGCTCATCGCGCCGAAAATCGGCGAAGCGGCCCCGGCTGCCCTCGGCCGGGGCAGGCAGCGAAGTTTCGTAAATCAACTCGCAGATGTGCAGCAAAAAAGCCTCGGCCGAGGCTAGCCGCTGGCGGCGCAAGGCGGCAAAAACCGGCGCGGCCGGGGCCAGCGGCCGCACGCTGGCCGGCAGCCGGCGGCGCAGCTGGCTTACCTGGCGGCGCAGGGCCAGCGGCAGGCCGGGGTGCGGCACCAGCGCCGCCAGGGTGCCGGCCAGCAGCTGGTGCAGCGGCTGGTTGGGGCTCAGCTCGTCGAAGCTGCACACGGCCCGGCCCCGCGGCAGCAGGCCGCGGCCCAGCGTGGGGGCTAGCTCGATGCGGCCGCGTAGCTGATTGGTTTCCTGCTCGTGGGCTAGGAAGGCTAGCGGCAGCCCGGTGCGGAGCAGCCGGCCGGCGGCGTGCAGTAGCATCTGGGTCAGCAGCTCCAGCGGGCGGTGGAAGGGCGCGGCCTCGGTGGCTTGCAGCACGGCCGGCTCGGGCAGGCGCTGCCAGGCGTAGCACAGCAGGTAGTAGAGCGTGGCGAGCGGAATCATTTATAAATCAGCTACTAGCAACCGTAGCTGGGCCGCGGCCTTATCGGGCTGCTCGCGCCAGTAGTCGGCTAGCAGCGGGCCGATTTCCTGCTCGAAAACCAGGCGCAGCCACGCCCTGGCCTCGGCCGGCGGGGCCGGCGGCACGCAGAAATAGCTGTGGCCAATTTCAAAGTCGGGCCCTAGCTCGGGGTCGGCCGCGATAACGTGGTTGAGGGCCGCCATGCGCTCGGCGAGCAGCGCGATGAGCGACGCCGGAACCTGGCTGGTCTTCAGCAGCTTCTGCAGCGGCGGGCCAAACTGCGGCGCCAGGCCCACGAAGGCGAAGCGCCGCCGCAGCGCGTAGTCGAGCGGGGCCAGCGAGCGGTCGGCCAGGTTGAGCGTGCCGATGACGTACAGGTTTTCGGGCACAAAAAAGCGTGGCGCGCCGGGCGGCGCATAGGGTAGGCGCAGGGCGTGGGCGGGGCCGCGCTTGTCGGGTTCCAGCAGCAGCAGTAATTCGCCAAAAATGCGCGCCACGTTGCCCCGGTTCAGCTCGTCAATCAGCAAGAAGTAGGGCTGCCCAGGGTCTTGGGCGGCGCGTTGGCACAGCAGCGGCAGCACGCCCGGCACCAGCTGAAACTGGCCCTTGGCGCCGGGCCGGAAGCCGAGCATAAAATCTTCGTAGCTGTAGCTGGGGTGAAACTGAATAAGCTCGATGCGGCGCTCGTCCTGCGCCCCTAGCAGCAGCCAGGCCAGGCGCCGGGCCAGAAAAGTTTTGCCGGTGCCGGGTGGGCCTTGCAGCAGTAGCGCCCGGCGGCGGCGCAGGCCGGCCAGGGCTGCTTCCAGCTCATTGGCAGCTATAAACAGCTCGGTTAACGCCTCGGCTTTGGTATAGGCAGTGGGCGAGATGGCGTAGGCGGCGCCGGGCTCGGCGGCCAGCGCGGCCGAGCTGAGCAGCGACGCTTCGGAGCCGGTATACAATTCTTCGGCCTGCTGCTCGGCAGCCTGGCCCTGGTCTTGGGCCGAGCCGGCGGCCAGCACCGGGCGCTTGGCCACGATGGTGAAGTCGAGGGCTTCGAGCAGGGCATTGGTGGGCTGGCCGGCGCCGTGGGGCCAGCGCGCCTGCGGGTCGGACTGCGCCAGGCGATACGCCAGCTCGGCCACGGCGCGCGGCGGGTAGCGGCGGCCCCGGTACAGCAGCTCGTACACGGTGCTGGGGGGCAGGCGGCGGCCTTCGCGCTCCACCAGGCGCAGGGCGCGCAGCACTTGCTCGCGGGTGAGGGGGGAGGCTGGCGGAGAGGAGGTGAGAGCGGTAGTCACGGTGCAAAAGAACACGTACTGGCAAGGAGTGGTGCCGGTTGCCGATGAGTAACTTAGGCGCCGCCCGGGGCCCGGCTACCAACCAAGCCGGCAACTAGCTGTTATTGGCTGTATGGCTCAGCAACTTCCTCCCGACCCCGCCGCGCTCAGTAGCATCACGGCGTTTCAAAACCTGCCCGCCGAGGTGCTGGCTTGGCTCAGCCAGCACGGCGAGCTGTGCCGCTATGCCGATGGCGAAACCGTGGTGCAGCCTGGCGAGCCGGCTAGCCGCATGATTGCCATCGTGGCCGGCGGCCTGCAATACTACCGCCCCGACAATGGCCGCAACGAGCCGGTGTTTCGGGTCGAGGCGGGGCGCGTGACGGGCATACTGCCGTACTCGCGGCTGCAAACCTCTAAGGGCCAGGGAGTGGCAGTGGGTGAGACGACGTTGTACCTGTTGCCGCGCACCGAGTTTCCGGCCCTGGAGCAAGTGAGCCCCGAACTGGTGCAGCGCCTGGTAGGCATCATGAGCGACCGTGCCCGCGACGAGGTGCGCGCCCAGGAGCGCGACGACAAGCTGCGGGCGCTGGGTAAGCTCTCGGCCGGCCTGGCCCACGAGCTTAATAACCCCGCAGCGGCCATTGCCCGCGCCGCCGACACGCTAGGGGGAATGCTCAAAGACAAGCCCGTTTTACTGAAAAACCTGCTGCTGGCCTGCCCGCCCGCCGAGGCCGTGGCCACGCTGCTCAGCGCCGGGGTGCCCGAAACGGCGGCTCCCTTCCGCTCGGCCCTGGCCCGCGCCGATGCCGAAGACGAGCTTGCCGACTGGCTCGAAACCCAGGGCTGCCAGGATGGCTACGCGCTGGCGCCCAGCCTGCTCGATGCCGGCCACACCGCCGCCACCCTAGCCCCCCTGGTCGAGCCGCTGCCGGCCCCGGCCCGGCCGCCGGCCCTGGCCTGGCTCGAAGGCCACCTGGCCGTGGTGCGGCTGAGCCGCGACATCCACGAGGCCAGCCAGCGCATCAGCACCCTGGTGGGCAATGTGAAAGCCTACTCGCACATGGACCGCGCCGGGGGCCGCGAGCCGCTCGATGTAGCGGCGGGCCTCGACAGCACGCTCAATATGTTTGACTATGCGCTACGCCAGAAAAATGTGCAGCTCACCCGCGCCTACGCCCCCGGGGTGCCGCCGGTGCTGGCCGAGGCTGGCCAGCTCAACCAGGTGTGGACCAACCTGATAGATAATGCCATCGACGCGCTGCCCACTGCCGGTGGTACCTTGGCGGTGCAAACCGTAAAGCAACCGGGCGGCGTGTGCGTCAGTATTATTGACAACGGCAGCGGCATCACGCCCGAGGTGCTGGGGCACATGTTTGAGCCATTTTACACCACCAAGCCGGCCGGCGAGGGCAGCGGCCTGGGCCTCGACATTGCCCGGCGCATTGTGCAGGAGCACGGCGGCCGGCTCGAAGCCCGGTCGACGCCCGGCCGCACCGAGTTTTCGGTGTGGTTGCCGGTGGCTAGCTAACTCTTTATGAAAAAACCCATTATCCTCGCTGTCGATGACGATGCCCAGGTGCTGGCGGCCATCACCCGCGACCTGCGCCAGGAGTTTCGCGCGGGCTACCGCATCCTGAGCGTGGGCTCGGGCCCCGAGGCCCTGACCACGCTTACCGAGCTGCGCGCCCGTGCCGAGCCGCTAGCCCTCGTGCTGGCCGACCAGCGGATGCCCGAGGTCGAGGGCGTGGAGGTGCTCACCCGCGCCCGCGAGTTGTTTCCGGAAGCTAAGCGCGTGCTGCTCACCGCCTACGCCGATACCACGGCCGCCATCAAGGCCATCAATTCGGCGCAGCTCGATTACTACCTGCTCAAGCCCTGGGACCCGCCCGAGCAGCTGCTTTACCCTACTTTGCACGACTTGCTGGCCAGCTGGCAGGCCGAGTATCGGCCGGCGTTTGCGGGCCTGCGGCTGATTGGCTTTCAATGGTCGCCGCTCTCGCACGAGCTTAAGGATTTTTTGAGCGGCTACATGGTGGGTTACCAGTGGCTTGATTATGAGAAAGATGCTGAAGCCAAGGTGCTGCTCGAAGCCAACGGCTTTAAGGCCGAAGACCTGCCGGTCGTTATTTGCCCCGACGGCAAGGCCGTGGCCAAGCCCGACAAGCTCGACCTGGCCCGGCACCTGGGCTTGCTGGTTGATGCGCAGCAGGAATTGTACGACGTGGTGGTGATAGGGGCCGGCCCGGCCGGGCTGGCTGCTGCCGTGTACGGCGCCTCCGAAGGGTTGAAAACGCTCATCATCGAGCGCCAGACGCCCGGTGGGCAGGCCGGCTCGTCGTCGCGCATCGAAAACTACCTGGGCTTCCCCACCGGCGTGAGCGGCGCCGAGCTGGCCCACCGGGCCTGGAGCCAGGCCACCCGCCTCGGCGCCGAGTTTATGGCCCCGCAGGAAGTAGTCAGCCTGTGTATTCAGGACGGCTATAAGGTATTGACGCTGAGCGATAAGAAGGAAATAAAAGCCCGGGCCGTGGTGCTCACGACCGGCGTGAGCTACCGCGTGCTGAATGCGCCGGGGCTAGACCGCCTCAGCGGGGCGGGCGTGTACTACGGGGCGGCCCGCACCGAGGCGCGCAGCTGCAGCGCGCAGCCGGTGTACATCATTGGCGGGGGCAACTCGGCGGGGCAGGCGGCCATGTACCTGTCTACCTACGCCTCGCGGGTCTTTATCGTCATTCGGGGTGAGAGCCTGGCGGCCAGCATGTCGGCTTACCTTATCGAGCAGATTGCCCAGACGCCCAACATCGAGATTCTGCCCCGCACCCAGGTGCGCGAGGCCTGCGGCCAGCAGGCACTCGAAGCCGTGGTGATTCAGCAGGAAGGCCACGAGCCGGAAAAGCGGCCAGCGCGGGCGCTGTTCATCTTCATCGGGGCCAAGCCCAGCACCGAGTGGGTGTGCCACCTGGCCCTCTGCGACCCCAAGGGCTACCTGCTCACCGGCCGCGACCTGGTGAGCGACCCGCGCTACAAGGCATCCTGGAAAAAAGACCGCGAGCCCTACCTGCTGGAAACGTGCGTGCCCGGCATGTTTGCGGCCGGCGATGGCCGGGCCGGCGCCATGGCCCGCGTAGCCTCGGCCGTGGGCGAGGGCAGCATGGCCATCAAGTTCGTTCACCAGTACTTAGATGAGTAAACGTAGCGTGCCGCCTGCCTGGCACTACTTCGCCAGGTAGGCGGCGCGGGCTTCATCGAGCAGGCCTAGCACGGCAGCGCGCTTGCCCTGCAGGGTGGCGAGCGTGGCGGCCGGCAGCCGCCGCACCCGCAGGCGCCGGAGGCGGGCGCGCAGCGTTTGCCAGTAGCCGAGCGCGTAGAAGCCGGCCAGGGGTAAGCTTAGTACAAACAAGGCAGTAAGCCGCCAGTCGTGCGTGAGCCAGTGCTGCACGGCGGCGGCTTCCACGGCGTAGGCCAGCGGAAAGGTGACCATGCCCACGCCAAACATGATGGCGGCGATAAATTCGGTATCCTTAGTAGCGCGGTAAGCTACTTCGGCGGGTATTTTATAAGGTAAATAATTGGTAATGAAACCATAGAGCCAAATGGGAAAGCCAAGAATCAAATTCAGGTAGTCGGCCAGCCGGGTGCCGGGGCGCTGGCCCTGGTCGAGGGCATCGTCATCGAGCCGGTATTTTTCGAGGCTGGCCAGGTAGGTGCCGAGGGCCGCGCGCAGGGCGGCTAGCCGGCCGGCGTCGTGCTGCTCAAACCAAGCCACGGCATCGAGCAGGGTGCGGCTGAGCTGGAAGTTGTCGTAGAGCGTGGTGGGGTCATCGTCGGGGTTGAGGTGGTCGCCAAAAGTGCGCTCAACCTGCTGGGCCAACTGGTCATCTTCGGCGGCCCGGCCGATGACGAGGCGGCGCGTGAGGCGCTTGCGGATTTCCTCGGTCAGCTCGTCGGCGGCAGCGTCGGGGTCTTGGTGGTAGCTGGCGGCGTAGTCGGCCACCACAATGGGCGGGGCCACATTCAGCAGCACATCGGAGCGGAAGCGCGTGGGGTCGAAGTAGTTGGTGCCCACGCACACTATCGTGAGGCCCAGCTTGAAATCGTGCCGGGCCTCGGTGCCCAGCGCAATGCGGGCGGCCCCGGTTTTGAGTGGGCGCAGGCGGCGCTCGCTCACGCTGGTGCCTTCCGGAAAAATCATGACCGTGCCGCCGCGCTCCAGATAATCGTAGCAGCGCCCAAAGCTGGCCTCGTTGCTGGCCGCCAGCTGCTGCGCGCTAGGGGCATTGGCGCCCTCCGCATCTTGCCGCCGGTAGATGGGAATGCAGTTGCCCGAGCGCATGATAGCGCCAAGAAGGGGGTTTTTGAAAAACGTGCTCTTGGCCAGAAACGCGATGGGCTGGTGGCGCTGCACGGCCGTTACGAGCGGGTCCATGAGCGTGTTGGGGTGGTTGCTGCACAGCATGAGCGGCCCGGGCAGGCGCAGGCGCGCGCGATGGCGCACCTCCAGGCGGCGAAAAAACACGCGCAGCCCCACGCGCACCAGGGGCTTCATAACGGTGTAGAAGAGCATAGGCGAGCAAGTTTACGCAAAAAGGGCCGGCTGCACTGGCAGCCGGCCCTTTTCAGGTACTATGCAGCTAAGCAGCGCCTAGTAGGCGCTGCTTAGCTGGTCGAGATTGTTCGGATTCTGGCCGCCCGACGACTTGGCGTCGTAGTAGCTGCCCGAGGCCGGGCCCTGGTCGCGGCGCTGGCCGCTGCCGGGCTGCGCATCGCTGCCATAGCCAGCGTGGCTGCTACCATACGAGCTACTGCCCACGCTGGTGCTGCGGTTGCTTGGCTGGCGGCTGTCGCCAAAATCATTGCTGTGCGAGGGCGACGACGAATAGCCGCTGCCCGACATTACGCGGCTGCGGCCGGGCTGCTGGCTTTGCTGGCCCGCGGCCGAGCCGTAGCGCGAGGCACCCCAGGGGCGCTGGCCCCGGCGGTCGTAGGCATAGTCGCCATCTTTGGTGTGCGGCTGGTGGTCGAAGGGCGAGCGGTGCGCCTTGTGGCGGTAGTCGCCGTCGTCCTTTTTATGCTTTTTCTTTTTGCCGCCGCGCGTTACCAAAAAGGCTACACCCGCCGCCAGCAGGCCTACGCCCACGGCTTTTTGGGTCGTGCTGAGGCCGTTTACGCTGCTAACGGCCTTGTTGCCAAGGTCTTTGGCAGCCTGGGGTAATTGCTGTGCCTTATCGCTGATGCCCGATTCGTTGAGCCATTTCTTGCCGCTGGCCAGGGCATTGTTCAGGGTGCCCTGCACGCCGCCGGTAGTGGGCTGGCTGTTGGGCGTGGTGTGGTCGGTGGGGTATTTGCCGGTGCCCGTGGCGTGGGCCGCCGTGGTCGAAAACTGGCTGTCGCCGGTGGGCGACGAAGTGTTTGGCGAGCCGATGTAGGGCGAATTAGCCGCGCCGGAAGAGCCGTGCGCCGGCTGGGTGGGAGTGGGTTCCATGAGCGAAGAAAAGGAAAAAGTAAGGTGGGTGGGCTGCCGCGCCAGGGGCGGCTGGCCCTGTATTCGTAAGTTGTCACTCGTAGGTTGCGGCGGGCTAGGCCGTGCGCGGCACCGTGCAGGCGGGCAGCCAGCCGTGGGCCTGCTGGCAGCGGGGGCACTGGGCCGGCACTGGCCCGGCGGGCAGCTCGCGCACCGTGGCGCAGGCGTGGCAGGCATATTTGCCCGGCCGGGGCAGCTCGTAGAGCGGCTGGTGGTAAACTTCGGGCCAGATGGGCAGGCCGGCCCGCTCGTGCTCAGGCGCAAAGAAATAGACGCTTACCTCGCCGGTAGCCTCCAGGTACAGGCGCCGTACCTGGCCCAGGTGCTCGACCTGGTACTGGCGCAGCTGCCCAAACAGCTCCTGCGCCGTGAGGCTGGCCTTGGTGAAGGCCGGCAGGTCAATCTCGCCCTCGATGATAATCAGCTCGGGGGCGCCCTCCATCAGGCGCTCGATGCGCGGGTTTCTGTCAATTAAGTAGTTAGCGGCGACATAAAGCGCCATTACCACGGCAAAAACCACCACCACGTATAGCAGCGGCACGTCGTGGTAAAAGGTGGCGTCGCCGCCCGCCGAGCCCAGCACCAGTATCAGCCCAAACTCGAACAGGGACAGCTGCCGCACGCCGCGCTTGCCCGTGATGCGCAAGGCCCCGATAGTGAGCACGAAGGCAAAAATGCTTCGTACCAATACTTCCCAGAGAAAGCCCACCGGGGCCTCGTTTGAGATAAAGAGTCGCTGCCAGTCAAACGGGGCAATGTCGGCCGCTAAAAGCGCCAGGCAAGTGGTTGTCATACCTTCTGATACGGCCGGGCTGCTTCATCGGCTGTTCATGCCGGGCCTAGCTGCGCGGCTTGCCTTCTTCATCCGGCACTCAAACAACTACTTGCCCTGGCCGTTTCCCTAGCGTAACCTCGTCTTTTAGTGCGCTAGCCCATGTTTCGTTTTCAAAATAAAGTTTGCCTCGTCACGGGTGCTACCTCCGGCATTGGCCGGGCCACGGCCGTGCGCCTGGGCCGCGAAGGCGCTACCGTGGTGTGCCTGGGCCGCGAGGCCAAGGCGGGCCACGCCGTGGAGGCCGAAATAAAAGCGGGCGGCAGCGAAGCGCTGTTCATCAAAACCGACGTGGGCCGCGACGCCGACCTGGTACACGCCGTCGAAACGACCCTAGCCCGCTACCAGCGCATTGATATCCTGATAAATGACGCGGCCATGATGACGTTCACGCCCATCATGAAGCTCGACCCGGCCGACTGGGACCGGGTGATGAATGTGAATTTGCGGGCGCTCTTTCGCCTCTGCCAGCTCTGCGTGCCGCACATGAAGGGCGGGGCTGTGGTGGCCATTAGCTCGGTGCACGCCTTCCAGAGCACGCCCAACGTGGCGCCCTACGCCGCCAGCAAGGGTGGCCTCGAAGCGTTTGTGCGCGGCCTGAGCCTCGAAATTCCCTATACCCAGGCTCGCATCAACTCCATTGCGCCGGGTGCCGTCGAAACGCCCATGCTCCGCAGCAACCCCAACGTGGTGAACGGCACCGAAACCATTACGGGCCAGATTGGCACGCCCGACGAGCTGGCCGCTGCCATCTGCTTTCTGGCTTCCGACGAGGCCAGCTTCATCAACGGCAGCACCCTGGCCGTGGATGGTGGCCGGCTAGCCCAGCTCTAGCTACCCAGGTTACTTCTTGATTACCAAGCACTACCGGCCTTCCATGAAGCGCCGGGCGCCTTCGCGCGCCTCTACCTCATACTTGTTTTGGTAGTAGCCCACGCGCGCCGACTCGACCAGGTACTTGTATAAAAAGCGGAGCGTACCCAGGTCACGCACCTGGCGCAGGTGCACTTCTTCGTGCGCCACCCACTCGGGGTCGGCCAGAAATTCGGCGCGCGTGGCCCCGCTCAGATGCACGGTTTGGCCCAGCACCATGGCCACGCGCGGGGCGCGGCCCAGCACCAGCCGCGCAATGCGAGCCAGGGGAGAATTTACAAAAGTGCGGGGCTCAGACATTGTATAAAATTCGGGCTAAGCTACGAGCAGAAATAGCGGATGGTTGCAAGCTGCAATGATAAATATCAACTTTATTTCGGTATTTTTCGAAGAATAGCTGGCTTTTTCCAAGAAATTGCTAAGTTGCTTCGAAATTTATTGCTTAGCTTTGGACGACCACTACCCTATAAGATTTCTTTAAAAAGGTAGTAATCACGCTTTCATTCACCCTTAATTCTGGCTGCTTTAGCAGCACTGCCTAGCGCAACAGTCTACACCTTTTTCTGCATCCCGGTCAGCCAGCTTGAGGGCGCTGGCCGGTGCCCACCCCAACGACGGACAATGAAGAATACCCTGCTGTGTTGCCTCGCCGCTGCTTCCCTGGCGCTCTCCTTCTGCTTCGAAAAAATGCCCGTTGCCCCGGCTTCGGCTGGTGCCTCGGCCCCGGCGGTAGCCGAGGCATCCTTGCTTTCGGGCCTCACCAGCCATGATGGGCCAACGGCCGGCGTAGAGCCGCCCGCCATCAAGGCCTCGCGCGATTCGCTGGCCTACGGCTACTACGACCAGACGCTGGGCCTCAAGCTAGCCCACACCGAGAACAAAAGCCTGCTGCAAACCGTGACCGACTGGCTGGGCACGCCCTACAGCTACGGCGCCAGCTCGCGCCGGGGCACCGATTGCTCGGGCTTCGTGACCCAAGTATTTAAGAAGGTATACGGCATCACGCTTAAGCGTAGCTCGCGCTCCATGTTCTCGACGGTGCAGCGCGTGGCCAAGAGCGATATGAAGGCCGGCGACCTGGTATTCTTCCGCCACGGCAAGGGCGCCATCTACCACGTAGGCATCTATCTGAAAGACGGCAAGTTTGCCCACTCGGCCTGCAACGGCGGCGTCATGGTAAGCTCGCTCAACCAGCCTTATTATCGCCACAACTTCTACTCGGCGGGCCGCGTGCGCGGCACCGACGAGGTATCGCCCGATGCGTCGGCTTCCGACGTGGTAGGCATGCTGGCGGCGGCGGCCAATGCCCGCCCCGAGTAAGCACCGCGTTTCATCCTGATTTCTGCAAGAGCAGGCGGCTTCCGGCGGGTGCGCGGGGAGCCGCTTTTTTGTGAGCGCATAACTTGAAGGCGGCGATTGCAGTAAACAGCCGTAAATGAGCGGCGGCGTTTGGCCGCGGCGTTCTCTTCCCCTTTTTTCCGCAATGGCTACTACTAGCTCACCTCCGCCCACCGGCGACAATATTGCCGCTTCGGCCATCTTCAAGAAGTTTTTGGCTGCGGCCGAAGGCTACATCACGCAGCCCTCGCGCCTCAAAAAGCTGCTTCTCGATGCCTTTAATAAGGCCCGCGAGAAAAAAGAAATCGGCACGCTAGCCCACGAAGCCTGGGAAACGCTGCAAAGCCTGTTCCGCCTCATCAAGCTAAGCGTGGCCGGCGAGTACACGGGCGTGCCCACTACCACGGTAGTGGCGGCCGTGGCAGTACTCATCTACTTCCTATCGCCGATTGACTTGATTCCCGATTTTATTCCGGTTGTGGGCCTGCTCGATGACATGGCCCTAGTGGCTTGGTTCTCTACTTCCATCAAGCACGAACTCGACAAGTTTCACGAGTGGGAGGCCACCAAGGCTTCTACTGTGGTAACTGATGAGGAGCTGCGCCAAACGCGGGGCACCCAGGCCAGCAGTTACGCCAGCAGTGCCGGGCAGTGGCCCCGCAGCCAGGCCTCGGCCAAAAACGCGGGCACCATTGAGCTGCCCAGCGCGCCGGCCGGCGCCGGCCAGTCGGCCACCGATGCCGGGCTAGGCTCGCCCACCAGCACTACGGCCCGCCCGGTGCACGACACGGCGCCCGATGTGCAGCCCGCCGACCAGCCCTCGACTGATGCCACCGCCAACACCACCGATGGCAGCCGCGATGGCAACGATGGCCGCGAAGCTACCGGTGGCAACGTGCGCTAAATCACGGATTACGCGGATTGTAGCGGATTGCACGGATTTTGTGGACGACCGCTTTTAGACCTGACAACAAAAAGGCCACCCTAGCGGGTGGCCTTTTTGTTGCAGTGGTGGCGTCTACAAAATCCGTGCAATTCGCTACAATCCGCGCAATCCGTGATTTAGGCGGCGTGGGCGGTTACGTAGCGCACGAAATCGCCGACGGTGTAAAAGGGTACCTCGTCGGGCACGGTAATGTGGAAGTTGCGCTCCAGCTCGATGATGATATCCACGAGGTCTACGGTGTCGAAGCGCAGGTCGCGGCTCAGGCTGGCGGTGCGGCGCAGGCGCACGGCCTTAATGGCTTTGCGCTTGCTGATAATACGTAGTACCTGTTGCTCAATGCTTTTGGTAGGGGCCGTGGTAGAGATTGCGGTAAGCATAATCTTTGCAAGAAATAGGTGAGTCGGGTAGGCAGGCGAAGTAACGCGGCCGGCGGTCGGTTTCTTTTGGCCACTCGCTGAGCAACCAGAAGAAACCGACGAGCCGCCGCAAACTTTAGGCCAGCACCGCCGGCGTCGCGGCTTCCACTTCCTCGTGGTCAACCTCGGCCGGGGGCGGCGGGCTGTTGTAGCTGCGGCCGGTAATACGGGCCCGTAGCTTCTCATTAAGAAGATACATGACCGGGACTACCAACAGGGTAATAAGGGTTGCAAACGTCAACCCGAAAATTATTGTCCAGGCTAGCGGGCCCCAGAACACCACCGACTCGCCGCCCAAGAAGAAGTGCGGGTGGCCCGAGTTGAAAAGCTCATAGAAGTCGATATTCAGGCCGATAGCCAGCGGAATGAGGCCGAGCGTGGCGGCCGTAGCCGTGAGAATAACCGGGTTGAGGCGGGTGCGGCCGGCCGTCACGATGGCGTCGTGCAGGTTCATACCCTGGGCGCGCAGCATGTCGGTGAATTCGACGAGTAGAATACCATTTTTCACCACGATACCGGCCAGCGCGATTACGCCCACGCCCGTCATGACGATGGAGATATTCATGCCCGAGATGGCTAGCCCCAGCATCACGCCGATAATCGAGAAAATGATTTCGGAGAGGATGATGAGCGGCTTGCTCACTGAGTTGAACTGCGTAACGAGCACCAGGAAGATGAGGGCGATGGCCCCTACGGCGGCCACGCCGAGGAAGTCGCTGGTTTCCTTCTGGTCCTCCTGGGCGCCGCCCATGCGCACGGTGTAGCCCGGCGGCACGGGGAAGCTCTTGAGGGCGCGCGTCACGTTGGCTACCACGTCGGGGCCGGTGAAGCCGTTGAGCACGTTACTCGAAATCGTGATGAGGCGGTGCGTGTCCTTGCGCTTGATGCCGCCGTAGGTGGTGCCGTAGTTCACATCGGCAATGGCCGAGATGGGCACCTGGCGCACCGCGCCGGTGGCGTCGCGGAAAGTCAGCGGGGCGTTCACGATGGCGTTCACGTTGTCGCGGTAAGGCTTGGCGTAACGCACCTGGATGGGGTATTCATCGTCGGGCGTTTTGAATTTGCTAGCCTCGAAACCGTAGATGGCCGTGCGCACTTCCGAGCCAATCTGGGCTGTGCTGATGCCCTCGCGGTTGGCGCGGGTGCGGTTGATGCGCACCCCGATTTCGGGGTTGCGGTCTTGCAAGTCGGAGCGCAGGTCTTCGATGCCGCCAATCTTGAGCGAGTCCACGTAGCGCTCCACTTTTTTGGAGAGCGCGGCTAGCTTCGGATAGTCGTCGCCGGCTACCTCAATAGCCACCGGCTTGCCCTGGGGCGGGCCGCTAGCCTCCTGGTCCACCGACACCTCGGCGCCGGGAATGCCTTTCACCGCCTCGCGAATCTGGTCCATGTAGATGTGCGTGGCCTGCCCTTTACGCTCGGCCAACTCTTTGAATGCGATGCCGACCTTGCCCAGGTGCGACTGCGACGTGCCGGCCGCGGTAGCTTCGCTAGGGTCGCCAGCGCCGATGGCCACGTTGGTAATCACCGATTCCACGTCGGGGTTGTTGCGGCCGATGACCTTATACATCCGGTTTTCGATGATGCGGGTAATCGAGTCGGTCACCTCTACGCGGGTGCCGACGGGCATGCGCAGGTAGGTGTAGATAAACTTGGGGTCGCCTTTCGGGAAGAAATCTACCTTGGGCTTGCGGGCGCCCACGGCCATCACGCTCAGCACCCCGAGCACCAGCAGGCCACCCACGATGCCCGCCTGCCGCCACACCGTGCCGCCCACGGCCAGCTCTACCAGCCGGGCGTAGCCGTTCTGGAGGCGCGGCAGGATGCTGCGCTGAAAGCCGGCTATCATGTACACAAACACGTACTTATCGAGGAAGCACAGCACGATGAGCGTCACCATCAGGTTGCCCAAAAACTTCGAGCCGGCCGCGTAGCCGCCAATGGCGACCAGCAGCAGCCCGCCCATGCCGAGCAGGAAATTGCGCGTCAGCTTGGGTGTTTCCACGCGGTCGAGGTGCTCTTCGCGCTCCATGAAACTCACGGCAAACACCGGGTTCATGATGAAGGCCACCACCAGCGAGGCCCCTAGCGTGAGGATAAGCGTAACCGGCAGGAAGAACATGAACGAGCCCACAATGCCGGGCCAGAACAGCAGCGGCACAAACGGCGCCACCGTAGTGAGCGTGCCCGCCAGCACCGGCACGAATACCTCGCCGGCCGCGTATTTGGCGGCTTTGGCGGTGCTTAGCTCGGGGTGCTCGTGCAGCAGGCGGTGCGTGTTCTCAATGACCACAATGGCGTCATCCACCACGATACCGAGGGCTAGCAAAAAGGCGAAGAGCACAATCATGTTCAGCGAGAAGCCGAACATGGGCAGCATAATAAAGGCCAGGAACATCGACAGTGGCACCGACAAGCCCACAAACAAGGCGTTGGTGGTGCCCATGAAGAACATCAGAATCAAGGTCACTAGCAGGAAGCCGATGATGATGGTGTTAATCAGGTCGTTAAGCGTATTGCGCGTCTCGTTCGATGAGTCGCCGGTAATCGTGATTTTCAGGCCCTTGGGCATGCTAGCCTGGGCATCTTTCACAATCTGGTGAATCTTATCGGAAGCGTCGAGCAGGTTCTCGCCCTGGCGCTTCACCACGTTCAGGGCAATGGCGGGCTGGCCATCGAGGCGGGCAAAGCTCTCGCGGTCCTTGAAGCCGTCGGTGACGGTGGCGATGTCGCCGAGCCGCACCGGCGAGCCACGCAGGTTCTTCACCTGAATGTCGGCAATGTCGGCGGCGTTCACGTACTGGCCGGCCACGCGCACGGCGCGCTTCTGCGCGCCCACGTCGATAGAACCACCTGATACCGTGATGTTTTCACGGGCAATGGCATTCTCAATATCGCCGAAGCTCAACTGCGAAGCCTGCAGCTTATACAGGTCCACGTCCACGTTCACCTGCTGCTCCAAGGCGCCCACGATGTCGACGCGGGTGATTTCGGGCAGGGCCTCAATCTTGTCCTGGAAGTCGTCGGCTAGCTTTTTGAGCTGGGCGGCGGGCAGGTTGCCGCTCAGGTTGACGTACATAATCGGCTGCTCAGAGATGTTAATCTCCTTCACGAGCGGCGCCGAGGGCAGGTCGTTGGGCAGCTCGGTGCTGGCCTTGTCCACGGCATCTTTGATGAGCTGCTTGGCGGCCTGCACGTCCACGCCGGAGTTAAACTCCACATCAACAATACAGTAGTCCTGGTTGGAAGTCGAGTTAATCTTCTTCACCCCGTTCACGCCCTTAATCTCCTTTTCGAGCTGGCGCGTCACCAGGTTCTCGATATCGGTGGGCGAGGTGCCGGGATACACCGTGGCCACGATGATGCGCGGAATCACGATGTCCGGAAACTTCTCCTTGCCGAGCTTGATGTAGGCAAAGATGCCTGCTATCGAGAGCAGCAGCGTGATGATGTAGATGCTGGTCTTGTTGTTAATCGACCAACTGGTGGGGCCGAATTCTTTTTCTATGTCCTGCATATTCTTAAGCTGGATGAGCGTGGACAACTACTTTAAAATCAGCCCCTAGCTGATTTTGACAATCTGGCCTTCGTTCAGGTTCTGGTAGCCGGCCGAGATAACCTCGTCGCCGGGCTTGAGGCCGCTGGTTACTTCCTGCTTGCCGTTGTAAGTCTGGCCGGTTTTGATGACGCGCTTGGCCGCCACGGCCTTGCTACCCTCGCGGTTCACTACCAGCACGTAGGCGTTTTCCTCGTCGTGCTGAATGAGGTCGACGGGTAGCACGGTGGCGTTGGCCTGGCCGTAGTTCTGGATGTGCACGGTGGCTACCATGTTGGGCCGCAGCTTGCTAGCCTGGTTGGCGGGCAGGCGCAGCTCCACGGTGAAGGTGCGGCTGTTGGCCGAAATGGTGCGGCTCACGGTGCGCACCGTGCTCGGGATTTCCTCATTGCCGATGTCGGGCAGCGTCACGAGGGCCTTGTCACCGGCCTTGATGCTGCCCGCGTAGGCTTCCGATACATCAGCCAGGATTTTGCCGCCCTGGCCGCTGTTGAGCTGCACCACCGGCGCGCCGGGCGCCACGGTTTCGCCCAGCTTGGGCAGTACGTTATCCACCACGCCGCCGTAGGGTGCCACTACATTGTAGAGGGCGCGCTGCTGGTTGAGGCTGGCCAGGTTGCGCTGCAACGCCTCGTAGTTATTCTTGGCTTGCAGGTACTGAATTTCGGTGCCAATCTGCTGCTTCCACAGGCCGGCTTGCTTTTGGTACACCACCCGAGCGAGGTCCATGCGGGTGCGCAGCTCGGCAATGTTGGCATCCAAGATGCTGGCATCCACGGTGGCTAGCACCTGGCCTTTGCTCACGCGGTCGCCGCGCTGCACGCGCACGCTGGTGAGCGTGCCGGCGGCGCGGGCGCCTACGGTGGCATTCTGGTCGAAGTCTACGCGGCCCTGCACGTCGAGGTAGCCGGCGAAGTTCTCCGGGGCCACTTTCAGCACCGATACCGGCACGGCAGCGTTGGCCGAGTCGGCCTTGCCGGCGCCGGTTTTGGCTTCAAGGTCAGCTATCTTGGCCTGCGTAGCGGCCTGGTCGGCCTTGAGCTTGGCTAGCTCGGCCTTGGGGTCTTTGGCACCGCCGCAGGAGGCTAGCGCAACGGCGAAGGTGGCGGAAAGAAAAAGAGAAGTAGGGCGCATAAATAAGGAGGAACTGTCAGGCTGAGCTTGCCGAAGCATCTCGCGCGGGTTGGTAACTCAAGTAGGCTAACGAGTCACGCGAGATGCTTCGGCAAGCTCAGCATGACGTTCTTTTTTAAGGGTTTACTTGGCCTGCGAATACAATTCGCCGGTAGCCTTATCGCGGTCTACCTTGGCCACCAGCACATCGTAGATGGCGGCGTAGTAGTTGGTCTGGGCTTCGCGCAGCGAGGTTTCGGCCGTGATTACTTCCAGGTTGGAGCCCACGCCGGCGTTGAACTTGATGCGCGTGACGCGGGCCACGTCGGCGGCCAGGTCGAGGTTGGCCTTCTGGTTATCCAGCACATCGAGCGCGTTCACCAGGTTGGTGCGGCTCTGCGTGTCTTGCAAATCAATGCTTTGGCGCAGGGTTTCAAAGCCTCGCTCAATAGTTTGCTGCGCAATGCGCGCCTGCTGCACCTGGTACTTGCGCCGGAAGCCATCAAACACCGGAATGTTGAGGGCCAGCCCCACGTTGCCGAAGCCAAACCAGTTCTGGTTGATAAAGCCGGCCGAGTTGCGCGAGTCGGGCCCGCGGAAGGCAAACAGGTCGCTCACCTTGTTGGCCGAGCCCGTGAAGCCGTAGGCCGCCGTGAGCGACAGGCGCGGGTAGGCGCCAGCCGTGCGGCTGCGCAGGTCGAGGCCAGCTAGAGCCTGCTGCGTTTGCAAGGTCGAAAACTCGATGCGGTTGTTGTAGTTGAACGCCGCCTGCGCCTGCACCGGCTGGCCGTTGTTGATGCCCGGCGTGGGCGGGCCACTGGCAGCGCCCTGGCCGAGGCCGGCCGGCGCGCTGGGCACGTTGCCGAGGCCGTCGGGCCCGCCGCCCGTGCTGAGGCTAGCCACGCCCAGGTTGCGGCGCAAGGTGCCGGCATCGACCACGGCCGCGCCGAGCGAGTCGGTCAGTGTCACGGGTTGCGCTTGGGGCAGGCCCATCTGAAACTTGAGCAGGGCCACGCTCAACTCGGTGAGGCGCTGGGCTTTCTGCTGCTCCACCACCAGGTTATTGCGCTGCACGCGCAGGCGGTCCACGTCGAGCTTTTCGGCAAAGCCAGCCTTGAAAGTCTGGTTGGTTTGATACAGCACCGTGTCGAGGCGCTGCACGTTGCGGGCCAGCAGGGCTAGCCGGGCGCGGGCCACCAAGGTGCTGTAGTACGCCTTGCTCACCTGCTCCACCACGTCGATTTCGGCCTGCTGGGTCTGCTTCTTCGCCAGGTCGGTATACACCTTAGCGGCCTTCAGGCCAATGAGATACGAGCCGTCAAAAAGCTGCTGCGAAAAAGAGGCCGACGTATTGCCCGCGTACTGCAGGCCGAAGGCCAGCGGCGTGGGGCCGGTGGCCGGGGCCACGCCGTAGGCCGGCGCCAGCGTTACGCTCTGGCCGGCCTGGGCCTTGGCCAAGTCGGCTTGCGTGAGGGTCGTGCCATTGAGCGGCGCGCCCCCAAAGCTCGAAAAGTCTACCAGGCTCTTCTGGAGCTTGAAGTTATCAGCCACGTTGGCGCCGATATTGAGCTGCGGCAGGCCCTGGGCTTTGATTTCGCCCACTTTGGCGGCGGCCGTTTGCTCGGCCAGGCGCGTGCCCAGCAGGCTGGGCTTGTTGGCCACGGCGTAGCGCACGGCCTGTTGCAGGCTCAGGGCCATGGGGCCAGCGTTGGGCTGGGCGGGCAGCGCCGCCGGGGTTTGGGCCAGGGCCGGAGCCAGCGGTGCCAGGGCGAGCGCCGAGGCCGCCAGTAGTGTCCCCAGAGTAAGGTTTTTCATGGGTTTGTGAAAGAAGGAGCTTGTCTAAATAGCCTGGCAGCCAGCCTATTCCTCTTCCGTAATGTGTTGGTACTTATTAAAAAGCCGGTGCCCCTTGAGCGTGGCAACTCCCAGCAAAAAATGCTCATCAAACACCTTGTTGACGCGCATGGGGCTAAACTGGGCGGGTGGGTAGATGTCGGGGTCGAAGGTCAATTCAATCTGCGACAGGTTGAGGCGGGCTAGCACGTCCACGTCGAGGTCAGCGCGAAACAGCCCTTCGGCAATGCCCCGGCGCAGATTTTGGGTTATCTGGTCGAGGATAAACGTGCTTTTGTGCGCCGAAAACAGTTCCCAAGCCGATGGGTAGTACTTGCGCAGGTCGTGAAAAATACTCGGGTGAATGTTGCTGAACTGCTGGTCGGCCCAGGCCGAGATGGTGAGCATCTCCTGCACGGCATCGGCCGCGTGGCTCGCCACCCGGGCGCATTCGCCCTGGGCATTGCAGAGGTGGGTCGTCATCACGCCCAGCACTATTTCATCCTTGTTGGTGAAGGTTTTATACAGGGTTTTTTTCGACATGCCGAGGTCGGTGGCGATGTCGTCCATGCTCACGCTCTTGATGCCATTGCGCATAAACAGCGCGGCGGCGCGGGTCAGAATACGGTCTTTGGTTTCCATGTTTGGCACGGCAAAGATACAACGGAAACTTTTGGTGGGTTCAGAGTTTCCGAAGTTTCTTTTGCTGTTTCCGCTACCGCCATTCGCTAGCCCGTTTATTGACGCGGTAGCCACCCGAATACTTTAGCCGTCGGCATAAAATTTTGGCAAGTTCATAGCGCGTTTGCTGTGAAGAGGTTCGATAGCGTAAAGCTAATAAATTTAGTTAAAAGTTGTATGCTTTTCTCGCCAATTTTTTTAGCATAGGTTGTCTGGTGGCTAGCCCCGCGCCGGGGTAAATACCTTTGCAGTCCATCCTGCTTATTCTGTATGCCCATGAAAATCCGCGTTGGCTTCGGCTACGACGTCCACCAGTTGCAGCCCGGCCTGCCGTTTTGGCTCGGCGGCATAGCGGTGCCGCACACCCACGGCGCCCTCGGCCACTCCGATGCCGACGTGCTCATTCACGTCATTTGCGACGCGCTGCTAGGGGCCGCCAACCTGCGCGACATCGGCTTTCACTTCCCTGACACCGACCCGCAGTACAAGGGCATCGACAGCAAGAAGCTGCTGGCCCACACCATGCGCCTGCTGCGCGAAAGCGGCTACGAGCTAGGCAATGTGGACTCGACCATCTGCCTCGAAAAGCCGAAGGTGAACCCACATATTCCGGCCATGCGCACCACCCTGGCCGAGGTGATGGGGGTGCCCGAAGACGACATCTCCATCAAGGCCACTACCACCGAAAAGCTGGGCTTCGTGGGCCGGCAGGAGGGCGTGGCGGCCTATGCTACCGTGCTGATTACGAAGCCCTAACCAACCTATTGCTGCCTTTCCGCGCTGTGCCCTTTATGAAATACACCGCCCTGCTGCTGGCGGCGCTAGCCTTGCCCGCGCCGCTGCTCGCCCAGAAAACGCCCACCAAGACTAAAACCAAGCTCAAGCCGGGCACTACCGCCAGCCCCGTTGTGCGGCCCCACGAGCCCCTGCCCGCGCCGCCCGCCGACTACGCCGTGCCCTACGCCGACCGCTACATCACGCAGGAGCACCTGCGGCGCGACCTCTCGGTGCTGGCTTCGGATGAGTACGAGGGCCGCGAAACCGGCACCAAGGGCCAGAAAATGGCCGCCGCCTACATCAGCCAGCAGTTCAAGGATGACAGCCTGCAAGCGCCCGTGGCGGCCAACGTGGCCAACCCGTACCTGCAAACCTTTGGCATGGAGCGCAGCGCCTGGCAGCCGGGCGGCACCCTCACGGTGGGCGGCAAGGCCTACGAATGGCTGAAGGATTTTTACGCCTTCGGGCGCACGCCCTTCGACCAGGCCACGGCCGTGCAGCCGGTTTTTCTGGGCTACGGCATCGAGCAAGAGGGGTATTCTGATTACGCGGGGCGCGATGTGAAGGGCAAGGACTTGCTGATACTGCTGGGCGAGCCAATGAACGTGGATGGCCGCCCAGAGCTTAGTAAAGATGGCAAGCCTACCAAGTGGGGCGTTGATTTCCGGGCTAAGGCCGCGCTGGCCGCCCAGAAAGGGGCGCGCAGCGTTTTCTTCATAACCCAGGAGCCGGCCGACAAATTTGAAAAAATGACCGCCCGGCTAGCCCCGCGCGTGATGCAGCCCACCATCGCCTTTGCCGACCAGCCCGGCAGCCGGGCGCCGGCATTCTTTCTCTCGCCCGCGCTGGGCCTGAAGGTGCTGGGTACCACCGCCGCCCGCTTGTCTAAAGAGTATGCGTTGGGTGCGGCTGCTTCAAAACCGTTGGCTGCCGGCATATTTAAGCCGATTAGATTCAGCATCAGCGCGCCGCAGCAGCGCTCGGCCGTGACTACGGAGAACGTGCTGGGCTTTTTGCCAGGCACCGATTTGAAGGATGAAATCGTGGTGGTGTCGGCGCACTACGACCACCTGGGCGTCATCGGTGGGGAGGTGTATAACGGGGCCGACGATGATGGTTCGGGCACGGTGGGCATGCTCAGCATCGCGCAGGCGTTTGCCAAGGCGGCGCGCAGTGGGCACGCGCCGCGCCGCAGCCTGCTGTTTCTGGCCAATACGGGTGAGGAAAAGGGCTTGCTAGGGTCGGAGTACTACACCGACCACCCGGTTTTTCCGCTGGCGAATACGGTGACGGACCTGAACATCGACATGATTGGCCGCACCGACGTGGCCCACGAGGGCAAGCCGAACTACGTGTATGTCATTGGCTCCGACAAGCTTTCGTCGCAGCTGCACGAGGCGCTGCAAACGGCCAACCGCCAGCACGGCAACCTCGACCTCGACTTTCGCTTCAACGACCCCCAGGACCCGAACCGATTTTACTACCGCTCCGACCACTACAACTTCGCCAAAAAGGGTATTCCGGTGGCGTTCTTCTTCAGCGGCGTGCACGCCGACTACCACGAGGCGAGCGACGAGATTTCCAAGATTGAGTTCGATAAGCTGGAGGCGCGGGCGCGGCTGGTGTTCTTCCTGGCCTGGGACTTGGCGAATCGGGACGCGCGGCCGGCGGTGGATTCGAATAAGCCATAGTTGTCTAATGGGCTATCGTTTTGGTCACGATACAAAGGGGGTAGCCTTGATTAGTTGGTAGTTAGTATGTGCTACCGCACGCCGTAGCTAGACTGAAATACCAATTAGCAACAGTATCTTTAGGGGCTCAATAGTTCGGCTTGTCTCGGTTTGCCCGTTAGGAAGCAGTGTGCTTTCTGCCGGGCAAACTTTATTTATTTACCTATGATGCAACGCTACTCCCTACTGCTTTTTGTCTGCTCTATTTTGGCCGCGCCAGCCCAGGCGCAGGCGCCGGTAGTTACGGCACGTACGCCCCTGCGCAACGCAAACGCCGCCTCGCCGGCGTCTGGCGTGAGCGTGACTTTTTCGCAGCCGATAGAAGCGACAACTGCGCCCGGTATGAGTGTCTATTCGGCGCAGGCAGGCGGTAAAAAAAAAGGTGCTTATGCCACGAGTGCCTCTACGATTACCTTTAGCCCAACCACTGGTTTTAAGCCGGGGGAGACGGTGCTCGTATCGGTGCCGCCTGCGGTGCGCAGTACTGCCGGGGTTGCTGCGGCCCGTCAGGTTCACCAGTTTACAACGGCCGTAGGGGGGGCTGGCCGGGCGCAAAATTTCAAGCTAGGTAGTGATTATTACGCCGGAGGCTCGTGCTTTGGGCTCGCCACCGGCGATATAGATAATGATGGAGATATAGATGCCGTAACCTGCAATTTGTATGGTGGTGCTGCCGTAGTAATAAAGGTTAATGGTGGCGACGCTACCGGGTCTAATACGGGGGTGTTTAGTAGCGGCATTAGCCTTTCAACTGACCTTGGCCGGCCGCGCCACGTATCGCTGGCAGATATTGACGGCGATGGCGACCTCGACATACTGGCCCTCTGCGACGGGGTATACATCTACCAAAATGGCGATAGCAAGGGGGGGAACACCGGTAAGTTCGCGATTAAGGATGTCGTGAAAACCGGGTATGGGCCTTACAGCCTGGCCATGGGTGACGTCGACGGCGACGGCGACCTGGACTTTGTTACGGCCAATGAAAATGGGGTTTCGGTGAGTGTGCGCCTGAATGGAGGCGATAACTCGGGGTCAAACACCGGGGAATTCAAAAACGGCTCTGAGGTGCCCATCACAGGGAGGCCAACGGCAGTGGTGCTGGCGGATGTGGATGGCGATGGCGACCTCGATATGCTGGTAAGCCACAGTGTGAGCACGCTGAGCGTGCGCCTGAACGGAGGAGACGCTACGGGGTCCAACACTGGTACTTTTTCGGGTAGCCAGGAAGTAGCCTTGCAAGGCAATACCGCTAGCTATGCTAATCTGGCCGTTGGCGATGTTGACGGCGATGGGGACATCGATTTAGTAGTAGGTGTTTCTAATTTGAATGGTGTAGGCTGGACGGCGAGCGTGCGCCTGAATGGTGGTGATGCGTCGGGCTCCAATACGGGGCAGTTTAGTGGTACCCAAAATGTGCCAGTCGAGGCCTATAGCGTAGCGCTGGGGGATATGGATGCCGATGGCGACCTAGACCTGGTTACCTCTACGGGTTATGTTCGGCTGAACGGAGGGGATGCCAGTGGCTCCAATACGGGTGTTTTTAGTGGTGCTGGTAGCTTTTCTACCGGGAGCGGCCCCTATGGCGTGGGCCTTGCCGACGTAGATGGCGACGGCGACCTCGACATCCTGACTACCGATTTCTACTCTGGAATTGGCGTGCGGCTAAACCAGCCGCCCGCTCCCGTTATTACGAGCCTTAGCCAAACTACCGCCCCGGCGGGCACGGCCATTACCCTGGCCGGCGCAAACCTGACCGGGGTTACGCTCTCGGTGGGGGGCAAGGCGGCGGTTATCACGAACAATACCGGCACGAGCCTCACCTTCACGGTACCCGCGGGCAGCTCAACCGCGGGTACCGTAAAAGTGAGCGGGCCGGGAGGGAATGCAACTACTCCGTTTACCGTAACAGTAGTGTTGGTGGCGGCCACGCCCAAAGCCAACAGCCGCAATGGCACGCGGTTGCTTTATAATGCCCGCCTGACTTTTTCGGAGCCCATAAGCAGTAATTCTGCTTATAGCATCGCCTTATACTCGGCCGTGGCTGGCGGGGGCAATCTGGGTACCTTCTTTCCAAGCGGCGCCGCAACTTATTTCTCCCCTTCAACAGCTGCTGCTACCAACCCGTATCTTCAGCCCGGGGAGCTGGTGAGCGTAACAGTGCCGGCCTACGTGCAGAGTGAAGGGGGCATCGCAATAAGCAAGCGCGTATACCGGTTTACGGCCGCGGCAGGGGGCATTGGGCGTGGTAACTTTCAGCCGGGCTCAGAAAACAAGGTGGGGCCTCAGCCCCAGCGGATTGTAGCGGCCGATATTGACCGCGACGGGGACCAGGACCTGCTGGCGGCTGCTTACGACAACGGAGCCGGAAAAACGGTGAGCGTTCGGCTGAATGCCGGCAATGGCACGTTCGCTGCGGGCCCTGACCTAACCCTGCCTGGTACCAGCCAAGGGGTGCACGATGTGCTGGCAGTGGACCTGAATGCAGATGGGGCCCTGGATGTAGTAACGGCTAATACCACAACGAGTGACGTAAGCACTTTTCTCAACAATGGCCGGGGTAGCTTCACCGCCGGTACAACCCTGGCCGTGGGGGCTTCGCCCCAGCAGCTTGTGGCGGCCGATGTGGACGCCAATGGCACGCAGGATTTACTGGTTGTGACGGCTAGTGGCACAACCGTGTGGCTGAATGCGGGGTACGGAGGTTTTTACACCCGCCTGGAAGTGAAGATGAGCCTTGGGGAACAAGCCTTGGCCACTGCCGACGTAGACAACGACGGCGACCTGGACCTGCTCACCACGAACGGCAGTGCCAACACGGTCAGCATCCGCCTGAATGATGGTACCGGCTCCTTCAGCGGCATCGCCAGCCTGGCAACGGGCCGGGTGCCCAGCGGCTTGGTAATGAACGACATAGATGACGATGGCGACTTGGACTTGCTGACGGCTAATGCTGGCGACAACACCGTGAGCGTGTTTGTGAATGATGGGCTGGGTAATTTTAGCAGCCGCGCCGCGGTGGCCGTGGGCCTGGCCCCGGCCAGCCTGGCGCTTGCCGACATTGATGCCGATGGGGACCTCGATTTATTGACTGCCAATGGCGGTGATAATACCGCTAGCGTGCGGCTGAACGATGGCGCCGGTGCTTTCGCCGATGGTGGGCTGCTCGCGATAGGCCAAGGACCGGCGGGCCTGGCCTTGGCCGATGTGGACAATGACGGCGACCTGGACCTCCTCGCCGCTAACAGTGGGGCTAATACGGTGAGCGTCCGCTTCAACCAGGCCGGTGCCCCCACCTTGCTCAGCCTTTCGCCCACTAGCGGCGCCGTCGGCCAGAGTATTACGCTAACAGGTACCAACCTGGCCGGGGCCACCGGGGTCAGCTTTAATGGCACGCCCGCCAGCTTCAAGGCAAGCTCGACGACCAGCCTGAAAGCGACTGTGCCCGTGGGAGCCACCACGGGCACGGTAACCGTGACCACTCCCCAAGGCACGAGCAACGGGGTACTCTTCACCGTGACTGAGCCACAGCTAGCCGTAGCGCAGGCTGCTACCAGCTACCCAAATGGTGGGCTGGCTTACAATTTCGGCAGCTACCGCCCGGGTACTGTCAGCCCAGCGGTCGTATTTACGCTCCTTAATGCAGGTACGGCCGACCTGGCCTTGGCCGGAACAGCTACTACTGGCGACTTCAGCCTCGTTGGGCCGGTGCCAGCGAGCGTGCCAGCGGGCAGTACCGCCACGGTAGCCGTGAGCTTTGCCCCCACCACTACTGGTGTCAGAGACGGCGTGTTGACAATTACCTCCGTACTGGGCACCTACACCGTAAGTCTGGAGGGCACCGGAGACGGGGGCAAGACTAATATTGTCGTTACGACCTCCCAAAATCTGGCTGGTGACTACAATGATGTGACAATCACTGGCACCGGCGTGGCTACGCTCTCCGGCCCCCTCACGGTAAATGGTACCCTTAGTGTGGAGCAGGGTGGCACCCTCAATCAAAATGGGCAGTTGCTCACGGGCCCGGGTACTATGCAACTGCAAGCAGGAGCCACGCTCGTCATCGGCGATGCCGCTGGCATCACGAGCAGCGGCGCCACGGGGGCCGTGCAACTAACGGGTGGACGCTTCTTTGCGGCCGATGCCAGCTACGTATATGCCGGTACGGGGCCACAAACTACCGGTGATGGCCTGCCGACGCAAGTGCGTAACCTGACTACGTTGAATACGAGTGACGTGACGCTTTCTGCGGACGTAGCCGTAGCGCAAGTGCTGACTGTAGGGAGTGCGGGCAACCTGCTAACGGCGGGGCACACCCTGACGCTGCTCTCCTCAGCCAGCGGCACGGCGCTGGTCGTGAATGCCAGCACGGGCGTAGTAAGCGGGGCCGCTACGGTGCAGCGCTACATCGACCCGAGCACCAACCCTGGGCTGGGCTACCGGCACTATGCCCCGCCGGTCACTAACTCAACGGTAGCCGACTTCAGCACGGCGGGCTTTATCCCGGTTGTTAATGCGACGTACAACACCAGCGCTACGCCGGGGGCGGTTACGCCTTTTCCTACCATTTTTAGCTACGACCAACGCCGGCTAGCTACAACTGCGAATACGAGTTCTGCCTTCGACAAAGGCTTCTTCTCGCCGGCTAGCCTAAGTGAAGCCTTGGTGCCGGGGGGAGGCTATACCGTTAATATCGGCGCGGCCCAGCTAGTAGATTTTGTCGGTACGCTGGGCACCGGCGACCAGACCGTGGCGTTAGCGCGTGGTGCCGACGCCGACGCTGGCTGGGCATTGGTAGGTAATCCATATCCGGCTCCGCTCGACTATTCTTTGGTAGCGGCCGCAGACCGCGAGAATGTAGATGCGGCCATCTACGTGGTGCAGAGTACCGGCCAGTACGCTGGGCACTACCGCAGCTACGTGAACGGGGTAGGGGGTAATCCTATTTTATCAGTGGCGCAGGGCTTCTTCGTGCGTGTGCAGGCAGGGCAGACCAGTGGCCACCTGACATTTCGCAACAGCCAGCGCCTGACCACTCCCGACGCTACTGCCTTTCAGCGACTGGCGGCTGACCCTCGGCCGCTCGTGCAACTCGACCTGCGTGGTCTTAGTAGTGTCGATGCATTTTACGTTTATGCCGAAGCCGGGGCTACCACTGCTTTCGACAGCCAGTACGATGCTGCCAAGTTGCCTAATTCGACCGGTCTGAACTTAAGTAGTCAGTTGGCCAACGGTCAGCAGCTTGCCATTGATGGGCAGCCGGTTTTGGCCGCGGGTACCACGCTAGCCCTCGGCGTGGGAGTGCCGGGCGCTGGTACTTACACGCTCGTCGCCGCCCAGCTCAAGAACCTGCCGGTGGGCTTGGAGGCCTACCTCCACGATGCGCTCACCAATAAAATGGTGAAGCTGACGGCAGGAAGCACCTATCAATTTGCTGTAACTGCCGAGCAAGCCAAGACGACGCTCACGGGCCGGTTTACGTTGGTATTTCACCCGCAGGCTGCATTGGCTACTTCGCCTGCCGCCTTAGCCGCCTTGGTGCAGGTATACCCAAATCCGGCACATGAAAGCTGCACGGTGGTTGTGCCAAGTATGGCTGGCGCTACCACCGTGCGTATCGAGCTACTCAATGCGCTGGGGCAAGTAGTGCTTCGCCAAGCTACTGCCTTGTCTGGCAACGGGGCAACGCTTACGCTGCCGATAGAAGGGCTGGCCCCCGGTGTATACGTACTACGTCTGCAAGCCGCCGCCAATACACTGATAAAACGAATTGCTATAAACTAAATCATGAGTGGTAGTACCGAGCGCTTCGTGCCGAAAGTAAAAAGCGATAGGTATCTTCGGTAAGTCTAAAAAAATAGGTGCAGCGCCGCTAGCTAGTCTGCTCTACCCTGCCCTCGCAAAATCTCCTGTACTCTTGCGAAACCTCGCGCTCCAGTTCCAGACCGACGCCGAACGCAAAGCCTTCGACCTCGAACACCGCCGCAAAATCCGCTTCAATATCGGCAAGTACGACGCGGCCGTGAGCGCCGGCCTGCAGCACTATGCCGACCACGAGCTGGCCCGCGCCCGCGCCGCTAGCCTCAAGGCGCAGGTGCTCGAAAAGCTGGATGAGTACCTGCTGGAGTTCGAAAAGAATTTCACCGCCAGGGGCGGCCGCGTGGTGTGGGCCAACGACGCGCAGGAGGCCCTGGCCGAAATCGGCCGCCTCACCGAGGCGCGGGGCACGCGCACCGTGGTGAAGGCCAAGAGCATGACCACCGAGGAAATCCACGTTAACAAGTATTTACAGGGCCGGGGCATAGAGTCGGTGGAGACGGACCTGGGCGAATACATTGTGCAGCTCAACGGCGAGCGGCCTTATCATATCGTGACGCCGGCCATGCACCTGAGCAAGGCCGACATTGCCAACATCTTCGTGAAGCACCTCGGCATCGAGCATACGGACGATGCCCAGCAACTCGTGCTCACGGCCCGGCACCTGCTGCGCGATAAGTACACCTCGGCTGAGGTGGGCATCACGGGTGGCAACTTCCTGATTGCCAAGGAAGGCGGCGTGGCCGTGACGGAGAATGAGGGCAACGCCCGGCTCTCGGCTACGTTCCCGGGCCTGCACATTGCAGTGGTAGGCATCGAAAAGATTATCCCGCAGCTTACCGACCTCGACCTGTTTTGGCCGCTGCTCAGTACCAGCGGCACGGGCCAGCAGGTCACGGTGTATAATACGGTATACTTCGGCCCGCGCCAGCCCGGCGAGCCCGACGGGCCCGCAGAGATGGTCGTGATTCTGCTTGATAATGGCCGCACCAACCTGCTAGCCCGCCCCGACCGCCGCGAGGCGCTGCGCTGCATTAGGTGCGGGGCCTGCCTCAACGTGTGCCCGGTGTACAAAAACATCGGCGGCCACACCTACGAAACCACCTATTCGGGGCCCATCGGCTCGGTTATCAGCCCGCACCTGAGCGGCCTGAAAGAGCACCAGCACCTGAGCTTTGCCAGCAGCCTGTGCGGGGCGTGCACCAGCGTGTGCCCGGTGCGCATTAACCTGCACAACCTCTTGCTGCTCAATAGGCAGCAGAGTGTGGCCGAAGGCCACAATGCGCCGGTCGAGAAAGTCGCCATCGGCCTCTGGCGCTGGAGTATGCGCCACCGCTGGGCGCTCGATGTGCTGCCCGGCCGCCTCAAGGATTTCAGCCTCGGCTACCTGCTCGACCAGGCCGGCTGGCGCAAGCGCCGCGAAAGCCTGAAGGTGGCCGACAAGTCGTTCCGGCAGCTGTGGCAGGCTAGCCACTAGCAGCGATTTAGGAGGCTGGCCCGTACAACGGGCCATGTCATCACCTGTTGAGTATGGGGTACGCCTGCTGGCGGGGCTAGCCGGCGGCTGGCTCGTTATTACCACCGTGTCGGGGGCCATCCGCTCGTTTGTGCTGCCGCGCAACGAGTCGGTGCGGCTCAACGTGTTTGTATTCAGCGGGGTGCGCGCCTTGTTCGATTTCGCCGCGCGGCGGGCCAGCAACTATGCCCACCGCGACCGCATCATGTCGCACTACGCGCCGGTGGGGCTGGTGGCGCTGCCCATTGGCTGGCTGGCGCTGGTGGGCCTGGGCTACACGGGCATTTACTGGGCGCTGGGCGTCGAGGATTTTACCAAGAGCTACGAGCTTAGCGGCAGCTCGCTGCTTACGCTGGGCACCACCAAGCAGAATGGGTTTGTAGTCAACGTGTTCAGCTATTCCGAGGCCACGCTGGGCCTGCTGCTGCTTACGCTGCTCATTTCGTTTCTGCCCACCATCTACCAGGCGTTTTCGCGGCGCGAAACGGTGGTGGCCCAGCTAGAGCTGCGGGCCGGCATCCCCAACTCGGCCTGCGGGCTGCTGCGCTGGCTAGGGCACGACCAGAGCTTCGAGAACGACGACCAGCAGTGGCTGGCCTGGGAGCAGTGGTTTGTGGAGATTGACGAAAGCCACACCTCGCTGCCGGTGCTGGCCTTCTTCCGTTCGCCGCAGGCCGGACGCTCGTGGGTCACGGCCGCCGGCCTCATCCTCGACGCGGCCAACCTGCTGTTCTCGGCGCTCGACGTGCCGCGCTCGCGCCAGGTCGAGCTTACGTTCGAGGCTGGCTGCCTGGCGCTCAATCGCATTCACCGCTTTTTTAATAAGAAGTCGGGCACCGAGCCGGCCGAGCTGCGCTCCGAAACCGAGCAGGCCAACGCCACGCCCGACCGCCACACGTTTGCCCTGGCCTGGCAAGACCTGCGCGCCGCCGGCCTGCCGCTGCGCCCTAGTGAGGAGGAAGCCTGGCAACACTACTACCAGCGCCGCCGGCGCTACGCCGAGGCGCTCAATTTTCTGGAAAAGCTCCTGATGGCCCCCAACCCGGCCAGTAAGTAAAAGAATACATTCGCATGCCGGGCTGAGCAAAGTACTGAATTTTCAGAGAATACTCATAGGGGCGGGGTATTTTTAAGGCTGCTTTTTCAGGCATTCTACCCAACCCCTATTCCCACTTACTTAGTATGCGCCATTTGGTACCTTTGGCTAAATCGGGTTATGTTACAACTGCACTAGGTAGCAAGTATTTGCTAGGCATTATGTGCGTGCTGGCCTGCCTGCTACATCACCCGGCTTGGGCAGCATTCGGCATTTACCAAGACTATGCGATTGTCAATCCGAACGGCGCTGGCTTTCAGTATTATGCGGGCGGGGCCAACAGTGCTGGTAGCACTGCTTTCAGCGGGAAAGACTTCGGGGCATTCACGGCCGGGCAGTCGCTGGTGCTGGGCGAAGAAATCAAGACCTTCAAAAATAATGGCAGCAATGTAACGGGCGCCCGGCTCTACTATCGGGTCTACCTCGTGGGCAATACCCCAGGTGGTTTTACGCAAACCAACCCAGCCTTTTCTGACGATAATATTGACGGTACGAACGGCAATCAGAAATGGACGAATGTGTCTAATAGCCAAGGCAATAACACGCCTGCTCCCGTTGATTTGCTGGCTGGCCTTACCGCAAGCGGCACTTACACCATTGAAGTGTACTGGACGGCCCAAGCCAGCAATGAAGCCGATGTGGTTGAGAACAATGCAAATGCCAACTACAAGGCTACTTTCAGCTTCACGGTTGCGCCCATGCCCGTGGCGCTCACCGCCTTCACGGCCCAGCGCCAGGGCGCCGATGCCCAGCTGAGCTGGACTACCGCTACCGAAACCGATAACGCCGGCTACGAGGTGCAGGTAAGCCTGAGCGGCGAGGCTACTGATTTTCGGGTACTTGGCTTCGTGGCAGCACCTACCCCCACCAGCCAAACGGCCCGCACCTACACCTTCCGCGACCAGGAGGCCGGCAAAACCGGCCTGCGCTACTACCGCCTGCGCCAGGTAGACCTGAGCGGCCCGAGCACGTTTTCGCCGGTGCGCAGCGTGCAGTTCGATGCGCTGGCGGCCGCGCAGCTGGCCGCCGTCCCCAACCCGTTTGGCGACAAGCTGGCCCTGCTCGTGACCTTGCCGCAGGCGGCCACCGCGGCCACCCTCACCCTCACCGATGCGCTGGGCCGCGAGGTGCTGCGCCAGCCAATAGACACGCTGCCGGCTGGGGCTAGCAAGCTCATTATCAGTGCCGGAACACTGCGCGCCGGCGTGTACGTGGCGCGGCTAGCCTTGCCCACCGGCCCCCAAACGCTGCGCGTGCTGAAGCAATAAGCCCTGACTGCACCAACTAAAAAGCGCTCCCGGCCACTGGCCGAGAGCGCTTTTGGTGTATAAAAACAACATTCGCTTTCTATTCGTCGGGCAGAATATTCACGTCCTGCACCAGCACCAGTTTCTCAATCTCGCGGCCCCGCTTAGTGTTGGCCAGGCCGCCGAGGGCGGTTTCCTTGTAGCGGGTTTCCATGCTCTGGCCCACCTCGCCGAGGGCCGCCACGCACTGGTCGACGGGAATAACCGGGTCGACGCCCGCGATGGCAATCTGGGCCGACGAGAACGCGATGGCCGCCGCCGAGGCGTTGCGCACCACGCAGGGCACTTCTACGAGCCCCGCCACGGGGTCGCACACCAGCCCGAGCATACACTGAATGGTAATGGCCACGGCGGCAAATGTTTCCTCTACCGAGCCGCCCAGGCAGTACACAATGGCGCCGGCGCCCATGGCGGCCGCCGAGCCGGTTTCGGCCTGGCAGCCGCCCACGGCGCCGGCCAGCGAGGCGTTTTGCTCGATAATGAGCGCGATGCCCGCCGCCACCAGCAAGCCTTCCAATATTTTACGGTCGTCGAGGTGGTGCAGCTTTTGAATGGTGGTGAGCACGCCGGGCAAAATACCCGAGGCGCCGGCTGTGGGCGCGGCCACCACGCGGCCCATGCACGAGTTTACCTCCTTGGCCCCTAGCGCGCTCACAATGAGCTGCTTAAACTCGGGCGAGAGCACCGTAACGGGCGAGGCGGCAATCTTCTTGGCCCCGTTGTTTATCATGCCCGAGCGCGAGGTCATGTTGCCGGTCTGGCCCTCGTGCACGGCGTCGCGCATCACATCGTAGGCCCGCTGCAAGGTGGGCCAGATGGCTTCTTCGGTGGCGCCTTTCTGCTCAATCTCGTAGGCCAGCACGGGCTGGAAGAGGGGCTCGCCGGTAGCGGCGCAATGGGCCTGCCAGGAAGCAAAATCGGTGAAGAGCAAGGACATAAAAGGGTGGGCTAGGGGGTAGAAGCTACGGTAAGAGCCCCAACAGGCGGGCCGCGAAATTAGCTCAGCTGGCGGTGGTAAATTTCGCTTCCGGCCAGCGCCAGTGCCTTTTTGCCCACCCACATAAACTCGTTGATAATGGGCACTGCCAGGCCCGAGCTGGGTAGTACTATCTTGGGCGTCAAGAGGCTAGCCCAGTTGGCCACTTCCTCGTCGGTGTTGAGGCCCTTGCCTTTATCGGCCCGCAGCACCAGGATGAAATAGGGCTTCTCGGCGGCCAGGTGGGTGAGCTGCTTGCGCATGAGCCACGCCCGGCCCACGCGGTTGGCGGGGTCGGCCAGCACGGCGAGCACGGGGGCTAGCTCCTCGTCGGAGAGGCCGTGCGCCAGCAAAACATCTTGTTGGGTACAGCCTTGGCGCTCAGCCGCTACCAGGTCGGTGAAGTCGGCGTGGTGGTACTGCCGGCTCGCCAGCTGCCGGGCCGCGTCGCGGTCGCCCTGGCGCTGGTGGTAGCCCTGCTGAATGGCTAGCCCGGGCCCCACAAAATCAGGATTGCTGCGCATGGCTTCTTCCAGTAGGGGCAGGCCGGCGGGGTCATCCTGGCTAGCCAAAATGCGGCCAACCGCGAAGCGGGCCGGCGCACCGTACTTGGCCGAGTCGAACAACGCCCGGTACAGCGGCAACGACTCGGCCTCGCTCACGTGGTCTTCGGTGAGGTCGGCGTGGGTCCAGGCATCGGCTTCGGCCAGGGCGGTGCCACCGGCTAGCTGCTCGTTCAGCTTATTCAGGCTGCTAAGCTGGTCGCGCAGCACGGCGTGGCGCTCGCGCCAGAAGGAGGCGCGCTCCTGGCGCCACTTCGTGTCCAGCTCCTGAGCCAGGGCCGGCAGGCTGGCGCCCAGCCAGGCTTCGGCGGCCGTGGTGGCGGGTGGGGCGGGAGCCGCCACGGGCTGGCCCAGCGCGGCCAGGCGCTCGCCCAGCGTGGGGTGCGTGTCAAACGGGTCGGGGTCGGCCTCGGCGGCGCGGCGCAGCAGGGCGCTTTCTTCCTCGGCGGGCAGGCTAGCGGTGCGGGCCACCGCCAGCAGCCGGCTGATGGGGTCGGCGGGCGGGGCAGGCTCCACGGCCAGCGACTTGTTGAGGGGCGTCCAGTACAGCTGGTCGAGCGCCGGCTCGCGCACCTCAATGGCGCACAGCGCCCCGGCCAGCGCAGCGGGGCTCGTGATGCGGGCCGCCGCCGCGTCGGCCTCAAACTCGGCCGTGCGCCGCAGCGGGTGCGACCAGGCATTGAAGCGCGGCACGTACCACTCGGTGAAGCCCCGCACGATGCTGCGGCGCCCCGACTGCTCCAGATTGCCCACCAGCTGCGCCCACGACTGATTGACGCGGTACGTGAGCGCCGCAAACCGGCCGTGGCCACCGCGCAGGTGCCCTAGCTCGTGGGCCACCACGGCGGCCGCCTGCTCCGGCGTCAGGGTTTGCAGCAGTGGCAGGCCTACCAGCACGTAGTTGCGCGGCCAGCCCAGCAGGCCCAGCCGCGGCAGCTGCATGGCCGCGGCGTTGAAATCGGTAGTCAGGATGACGCGGTGCACGGCCGGGGCGCGCAGGGCGCGGGTTTGCGCGCGCAGCAGGTCGTGCAGCGGGGCAGCCTCGGCGCGGCTCAGCTCGCGGCCGGCCGGCGGGTCAAATTTCACCCACAGCGAGCGCAGCAGCGTCCACACAAAGTACACTACTGGTATCAGCAGCTTGAAAATAATGCCCGCTACGCCCACGGCTACCACCGCCCACAGCAGGCCGCCCAGCAGCGCAAAAGACCCTAGCAGCAGCAGCGCAATGAAGCCGTAGCCCAGCCACACCCAGGCCTGCACGCGGCGGCGGTAGGCAGTGGGGTTGGCCTGGGCTTTGGGCAGCAGGTCGGTGAGCTTGGCCGCGAAGGCCTCGTGGGTCATGCCGGGCATAGAAAAGGCGCCGACTGGCCATTGGGGCCAATCTGCGCCTAAACTACTACTTTGTTTGAATATACTAAGCGGCCGGCTCTTTAGTCGTTACCAGCTTGATGCTGGCCGAGTTGATGCACAGGCGCAGGCCGCTGGGCGGCGGGCCATCGGGGAATACGTGGCCCTGGTGGGCATCGCACACGTTGCAGAGCACTTCCACGCGGGTCATGCCGTAGCTGGTGTCTTTCTTGTACTTGATGGCGGCCTCATCCACGGGCTGCGTAAAGCTGGGCCAGCCGGTGCCGCTCTCAAACTTGGTGCGCGAGTCGTAGAGCGGGGTGCCGCAGCACACGCAGGCGTAGAGGCCGGCCTCGTGGGCCTCGCAATACTCGCCGGTAAAGGCACGCTCGGTGCCGTGCTCGCGCGTTACGTGGTACTGCTCGGGCGTGAGCTGGGCGCGCCACTCGGCGGGGGTTTTCTCCACGCGGCGGGGCGGGGTAGGGGCGCCGTGGTTGGCCAGGCGGATAACGTCGTTCCAAGTTTGCATAAAATCGGTTGCTGGGGGTTTGGTAGTAGTAAAACGTATGCCACCCCGGAGGGTTCAACTGCTAGGCCCACTCTTGCAGCAGCGCCTGACCCTCAGGCCATTCGCCGTGGCCGCTGGCGGCATTGATGTGGCCGGCATCGCCAATGGCCACCAGCGCACTGCCCCAGGCCTCGGCAAACTGCTGGGCGCGCTCCGGCGTCACCCACTGGTCGGTAGTGCTCGTTACTACTTTGCTCGGGAAAGGCAGCCGCTGCAACGGCATCGGCCCGAAGCCGGTGGTCGGAAACTCGGCGTAGTGGGCCGTTTCCACGTCGCTGGGCGCCACCAGCAGCGCGCCTTTGATGCGGTGGCCGTAGGTATTGGCCCAGTGCGCCACCGTTACGCAGCCCAGGCTGTGGGCGATGAGCACCACGTTGGCCAAATCTTCGCCGGCCAGGGCCTGCTCGATGGTTTCGACCCACTCGGCGCGGTCGGGGGCATCCCACTCGCGCTGCTGAATGCGGGTAAAATCCGGGTTCTGGCGCTCGAAATAGGTTTGCCAGTGGGCGGGGCCCGAGCTGCCCAGGCCGGGCACAATGAAAAAGCGAACGGTTCTTTGCATGGCCGAAAGTAGCCCGCGGGCCGCTTCCTGCGTAAAAAACACCCTATGAAACTCCTTTCCGCCGTTCAAATCCGCGCGCTCGACCAGGCCACCATCCGCGAGCAGCGCACCACTTCCACGGCCCTCATGGAGCGCGCCGCCATTGCCCTGGCCGGCTGGCTCTACCAGCACTACACCCCGGCCGAGGCGGGCGAAATTCTGCTGCTGTGCGGCCCCGGCAACAACGGCGGCGATGGCCTGGCCCTGGCCCGCCTGCTGTACCTGGCCGGCTACGCCGTGCGGCTAGGCCTGCTGCCGGCCGCCAAGTACTCCGACGACTACGAGTACAACCACCACGTGCTGCCCAAAGTCATTGCTATTCAAGAGCTAAGCGCTGAGCAGCTGCCTGATATTCAGCCCGGCACTTTGGTCGTGGATGCCCTGTTTGGCACCGGCCTCAGCCGCCCGCTCGATGGCGTGGCCGCCGCCGTGGTGCGGCACCTGAATGACCGCCACGCCCGCGTGGTGGCCATCGACCTGCCCAGCGGCCTGCTGGCCGATGCACCCCAGCCCAACCCCCAGGCGCCCGTGGTGCGGGCTAGCCACACCATCAGCTTCGGGCTGCCCAAGCTGGCCTTTTTGCTGCCGCAAAATGCGGACTACGTGGGCGAATGGCACGTGGTAGACATTGGCCTGAGCCCCGATTTTATTGGGCAGGCCGACACGCCCTGGCACTTCACGCGGCTGCCGGGCGCCGGCGGCTTCGATGCCGCGCTGGCTGCCCGGCAGCCCGATGTGACCCTGCCCAAGCGCGGCAAGTTTGCCTATAAAAACACCTTCGGCCACGCGCTGCTGCTGGCGGGCAGCCGGGGCAAAGTGGGCGCGGCCGTGCTGGCTGGCGGGGCCTGCCTGCGCGGCGGCGTGGGGTTGCTCACGGTGGCGGTGCCGGGCTGCGGCTACGACATTATTCAGACCACGCGGCCCGAAGCCATGTGCCTGCCCGATGCGCAGGCTGATTTCATTAGCGAGTTGCCGGAGTTGAAATCCTACCAGGCGGTGGGCATCGGCCCCGGCCTGGGCCAGGCCGGGGCTAGCCGCGCCGTGCTCGAAAAGCTGCTGCGCGAGGCCAGGGTGCCGCTCGTCATCGACGCCGATGCGCTCAACCTGCTCGGCGAGCACCGCGAGCTGCTCGCCTTACTGCCTGAAAACACGGTACTTACGCCCCACATCGGCGAGTTTACGCGCCTCACCGAAAAGGCCCGCGATGACTACCACCGGCTGGAGCTATTGCGCGAGTTCACCCAAAAGCACAAGTGTGTGGTCATTCTGAAAGGCGCCTACACGGCCGTGGGCGCGCCCGATGGCCAGGTGTATTTCAACAGCACCGGCAACCCCGGCATGGGCACCGGCGGCAGCGGCGACGTGCTCACGGGCCTGGTGCTGGCCCTGCGCGCCGACCAGCGCCTCGCTGCCCTGCTGGCCGCCCGCCTGGCGGTGCTGGCCCACGGCCTGGCCGGCGACCTGGCCGCCGCCGAAACCGGCGAAGCCGGGCTGGTGGCCGGCGACCTGGTGCAGCACCTTGGGCCGGCGCTGGCGGCGCTTACTGCTTAAGTAAAGGTGCAGCGTTAAAAGCAGGCTCATTCTTTTTAACGCTGCACTTTCAACTGTCTCTACTGCGGGTGTTTGCGCAGCCAGTCGCGGGCTTCCAGGTAGGCGTCTTCGCCGTTATCGCTGTGCTCGAGCACGGCGCGGTAGTAGCGGCGCGCCGTGGCGGGGTCGCTCTCATTGAGGGCGAGGCGGGCCAGCCCGGTTTCGGCAAAAATGTAGTAGCCCTGCCTGGCCATGCCGGCCTGCTCGGAGTAGGCCATGCAGCGCTGGTAGTAGTCTTTGGCCTGGGGGCGGTCGTGGTATTTGTACTGCATCAGGTAGCCCATGATGTAGGTGGCGGCCCGGCCCGAGTAGGCGTCGTAGCCCACCTGCCCGGCGGCATACTTGCGCAGCACCTCGCGGCTGGCCGCCTCGCTCTCCTCAAACTTGCCGAGCTTGAAAGCCAGCTTGGCATAGTCGAGCTGAAAGCGCGAGTTGTCGGGAAACTGCGTGGCGAGCTGCTGAGCCAGCGGGTAGGCCTCGGCGGCCTTCTTCTCGCGGTCGCTGTTGAGGATGGTAACCAAGAAAAAATTGGCCTCGGTGCCGGTGTAAAAGGCCGTTTTGCCCACCTGGCGCAGCTGGGCCAAGCCGCGCTCGCGGTCGCCCTTCGGGAAGAAAAACAGCACCGGCCGCAACCACTTGTATTCTTCGCCTATCCACACGGCGTAGTAGTTGAAGAGGCCGGCTCCAAACAAAAATTCCGAGCTTAAGCCGTTGGCTTCCTGGCTTTTCTCGAAGTAAACGAGGGCGCGGCGGCTCGCCACCGTGGCCTTGCGCCAGTTGTGGCGCTCGGCGTGCAGGCGGGCCTCCATGCCATAGGCCGCCGATAAGAAAAAGCAGGCCTCGTAGTTGTGGTTATCAGCTTTGTAGAGCGCCTCGGCGCGGGTCTGGGCCGTGTCGAGGTAGGCCAGAAAGGGCTTGTCGTAGCGGGTGTCCGTCACGTTGGTGGGCATCATCTTCCACCACGTGCTCAGGCCTAGCAGAAAGTAAGCCATCGGGTGCTTGGGATAGCGCCGCTGCAAGGAATGGAACTGCTTATCGGCCCGGTCAAACTTGAAGTTGTAGAGGTTTTGCACCGCCCCGCCCAGCTCCAGCTGAATGTCTTTGTCGAGCAGCAGCCAGCCGGCAATATCGAGCGCCTGGGGCACGGCCCGCACACTGTCGAGTGCAATTTCGGGCATGGCGGGCACGGGCGGCGTGCCGGGCTGCTGGCCCTGGGCGCGGGCGGTTTGGCTGCCGGCCAGCAGGCCTAGCACAAGCCCGCCAGTGAGCAGCCAGGGGCGCAGAAAAGTAGAGCAGTGCATAGGCTAACTGGCTTGGTGGCGTGGGCGCTAGGGGGCTACTCCATTTGGCCGGCTACGGTTGCCATTGCTGCGGGTATTTTGGGCCCCGGCCGGCCTGGCATACTCAAAAACGCGGTTTGCTAACTGAAATTTGCCAATAGCTACTGCCGGAGTAATGCAAAAAAGTAAGGGCGGCAGGCTGCTTGTGGAGAGAACTCGCCCGGCGCGTGCCGGCGCCGGCGGCTGGCAAAGTAGTCGGCACAGGGCAGCGCCCTGCGCCATCGATAGCCATCGATAACCGGCGGCCCAACCCAAACCGCTGCTACACCAGTAGATAAGCCACTGCCGGCAGCAGCAGCACGCCATCGGTGAGCAGGGCGAAGAAATAGTCGC
Source organism: Hymenobacter cheonanensis (assembly GCF_030581075.1). Classification (GTDB taxonomy): domain Bacteria; phylum Bacteroidota; class Bacteroidia; order Cytophagales; family Hymenobacteraceae; genus Hymenobacter. The sequence goes on along the minus strand of NZ_JAUQSW010000002.1, from coordinate 335,720 downwards.
CCCGCGTTTCCTGGGCGGCCAGCACCACGGCGGCGGCTAGGCCCGTGGGCAGCAGCACGGCCAGCGGCGGCGCAGTGCGGGCTAGCCCCAGCGCCAGCGCCCCGGCCAGAAACGCCAGCGACACGGCCTTGGCCCCGCCCACGCCCAGCAGCACCGGAAACGTGCGCAGGCCCACGGCCCGGTCGCGGCTATAATCCCGAATATCAAACACAATGGCCAGGGCCGTGACCAGGCAAAACCGCTGGCCCGCCAGCCCCACTACCGAGGCCAGCGGCTGGCGCAGCGCCAGCGCGGGCAGGCCCACCGTTACGGCCGTCCACACCCCGGCAATCAAAAAAACCTTCAGTAGCGGCACCTCGCGGATGGCCCGCCAGCGCCCCCGCCACGGCAGCACCGGCCACGAGTAGCCGATGGCCAGGGCCGCCAGCGGCAGCAGCACCGGCAAAAAATGCACCCAGCCATCGGCCAGCAGCAGGTAGGCGCCCGAGAGCGCCGCCGCGCCGGCCAGCGCCGCCAGGGCCAGGCGGTGCTGCTGCTGCCAGGCCTTGCGGCCCGAGGCGCCGGCCGGCTGCCGGTACTTGAAGGGCAGCGCCGCATCGAGGTTGTAGGTGAGCAGCGTGGCCGCAAACACCAGCACCACCACGTGCAGGCCTACCGCGCCACTGGCTAGCCCCGGCCACAGGCGCAGGGTCACGGCCGTTTGGGCGGCGGCGGCGGCGGCCAGCCACCCGCTGCTGAAGAGCAGCGCATCGAGCAGGCGCAGGGGCAGGGCGCGGCGGGCGGCGGGCATGGGCTAGGAATAGGGGAAAGAACGGGGCAACCCGCATTAAACTAAACGAACGTCATGCTGAGCTGGCCGAAGCATCTCGCTCGCGCCGTTGAGATTAGTAATCCAACGATGCGGGCAAGGTGCTTCGGCCAGCTCAGCATGACGTTCGTTTTTCGGCCGCCCGGCGCTAGCAAGGGCTAGCCACCCGGCTACTGCTGCTCGCCGCCGAAGGTTTCTTCGTAGAGCTTGATGCTCTCGTTGATGATGCGGTAGGCATCTTCGCGGCCCAGAAACTGCTTTACGATTACCTGCTTCTGCTCCAAGGCTTTGTAGTCTTCGAAGAAGCGCTGCATTTCGCGCATCATGTAGGGCGGCAGGTCGGCCAGCTCGTTGTAGTGGTTCACCGATACGTCGTGGGCGGCTACGGCGATAATCTTATCGTCTTCTTCGTCCTGGTCCAGCATCTGCATCACGCCGATAACCTTGGCCTCGACGAGGCACATGTGCGGGATATCGACCGAGCACAGCACCAGAATATCGAGCGGGTCTTTGTCGTCGCAATACGTTTGCGGAATGAAGCCGTAGGCGGCGGGGTAGTGCACGGCCGAAAAAAGCACGCGGTCGAGCTTCAGCAGGCCGCTGTCTTTGTCGAGTTCAAACTTACCCTTGCTGTTTTTCGGAATTTCGATGACGCCGGTTACGGTTTCGGGTAGGTTATCGCCGCGCGATACGTCGTGCCAGGGGTTGAATTGGGCCACTGTAGGGTAGGGAAAATGGAATGGAATTAAAACAATAACGTAAAGAAACGGCCTGGCGCCGAAGTGCCTATTTCATCACCTCCAAAAGCGGTACGCCGCTGCATCCGCTAGGCTCCTGAATGTGCAGGTAGCGGGCCACGGTGGGCGCGATGTCCACGATTTTAACTTCCTGGCTCGACTCGCCCTGGCGCACGTGCCAGCCCCACCACAGCAGCGGCACGTGGGTATCGTAGGCCCAGCTAGCGCCGTGGGTGGTGCCCTTCACCACGGGGTAGGAGTAGGCTTCGAGCCAGCCCGGCGACATCACAAACAGCACGTCGCCCGAGCGCGGGGCGTAGAAACCGTTGGCCTGGTACATGCTCAGGCCCACCGGCCAGGCGTTGCGCTGCAGGTCGGTGGCCGAGATGGCCTGCGCGATGTGCGGCTGCAGGCGCAGAATTTCGGCTACTTCATTCTGCACCTTGGCCATCTCCAGCTTCTTCTGGGCTAGCAGCTCGCGGTTGAGGTAAACCTGCTGATTCTCAAAGTCCAGTATCCACTGGCCGGGGCCGTGCAGGCGCACCAGGGCGCGCTGCACCGAGTCGCGTAGCGGGGCCACGCCCAGGCCGCCGCCCGGCAGGCGGTGCGCCTCCAGGAAGCCGGCGGCCTGGTCGGCGGCGTGGTCGGCGGTGAGGAACACGAGCGCCTGGCCCTTGCCCACTTGTTTGTCGAGGGCATCGAGGACCCTAGCCAGGTCTTGGTCGAGGCGCAGGTAGGTGTCCTCGGTTTCGATGGCGGCGGTGCCAAACTGGTGGCCCACGTAGTCGGTGCTGCTGAAGCTGAGGGTCAGAAAATCGGTTTGGCCGCGCTGGCCCATCTGCTCCTGGCGCAGGGTTTCGAGGGCAAAGTCGGCAGTGAGCGAGTTGCCGAAGGGCGTGGAGCGGATGAGGTCGAGGTTGCGGGTGGGCGCGGCGGGCTGCTTCTCGCCCGAGGCCTTTTCGTTGGCCTTCACGGCGGCGGGCGGCGTGGCGCTCAGCGCGGGCAGGTCGTGCGGGAACACGGGCTTGGCCTCGCCCTTGAAGGCGGCCTCCCAGGCCACGTCGTCGGGCGTGCTTTCGGTGTACTGCCCGATGGGCAGCAGCGTATTCCAGGGCTGGCTGAGGTACTCGGCGGCGTGGCCGGCGGCGTTGAATTTCTGCACCCACTCGGGCAGCGCCTGGGTGTAGAAGGTGCTGGTGATGAAGCCGCCGTTCGAGCCATCGTACCAGTAGGCGGCGTTGGCGGCGTGGCCGGCGGGCAGGATGCTGCCCCGGTCCTTAATGCACACGCCAATAACCTTGCTCTGAAAATTGGTGGCTAGCCGCAGCTCGTCGGTGATGGTGGTGGTGAGGTTGTGGCGCGGCGACATTTGGCCGGCCGCCGCCGTGCCGCCCACGGCCTGCACCGTTTTATCGTCAGTTACATACGTGGTTTTGCCGGTTTCGCGCTCAAACCAGTTGTTGCCCACAATGCCGTGGGTGGCCGGCGTGGTGCCCGTAAATACGCTCGTGTGGCCCGGCCCGGTGTAGGTGGGCACGTAGTTGTAGTGGCAGCTTTCGTAGCTAAAGCCCTCGCCCAGCAGCCGCTTGAAGCCGCCGCTGCCGAACTTATCCCAGTAGCGGTAGAGGTAGTCGTAGCGCATCTGGTCGACCACAATGCCCACCACCAGCTTAGGCCGGGCCAGCGCCGGGCCTTTTTTCTGGGCTAGCGCGGGCAAGGCTATTAAAGCGAGCAGCAATATCTTTTTCATCCAAAAGCCGGTAAAGAGAGGCTGGCAAAGATACCGTGCGGCTTATTCAGGCTGCATCATGCCAAGGTTACCTTCTCTGCTGATGCCCGATTTACAAGCTCTCATCTTCGACATGGACGGCGTCCTGGTCGATAATACCCCCGTGCAGGCCCGCGCTTTCCAGCTCTTTTTCCGCGACCAGGGCCTGCCAGTGGATGCTACCCAGCTGCTGCGCCGCCTGAATGGCGCCCCGGCCGCCGAAATTCTGAAAGAAGCTTTTGGCGACGAGCCGCAGCCCGCCGACAAGCTCGAAGCATTTGCCAGCCAGCGCGAGTTTCTCTACCGCACCCTGTACTGGGACGACCGCCGGCCCCTGCCCGGCCTGGTCGATTTTCTGGAAGCGGCCCGCGCCGCCGGCCTTAAAATCGGGCTCGGCACCGGCTCGGGCCAGGAAACCATCAGCTACATTCTGGATGAGCTTAACCTGCGCCGCTTCTTCGACGTGGTGATTACCAAAGACGACGTGGACCAGGGCAAGCCCCACGCCGACACCTACGCCGTGACCGCCAAAAAGCTGGGCGTGAAGCCCGAAAACTGCGTGGTATTCGAAGATGCCCTGCTGGGCGAGCAGGCGGCCTACCGCGCCCACATGCACTGCGTAGCCGTGGCCTCGACGCTGCCGGGCCGCGATTTTCAGGCGCCGCTGCTGGTCATCCGCGACTTCACCGAGCTGACGCCCGCTAGCCTGCGCACGGCGTTTGAGGCGGTAGGAGCCGCACCCAGGCCCGATAAAGGCCGGGCCTAGCGGCTAGCCCAGCCCGCAAAAGCCTAGCGCGGGCCGGGCGCCGCCACCCATTCCCAGGCTTCGGCCTGGCCGGTGCGGGGCTGGTACGTGATGGCAAGCGTATCGGCGCCGCGGCGCACGTGCAGGGTAATGGGCTGGCTGAAGCTGCCGTAGATGGGTATCAGGTTAACGGCTGCCGTCAGCTCGTCGCCCTCGTGCAGCCCTGCCAGTGCCGCCGGCGAGCCCGCCACTAGCCCCTTAATGCGCTTGCCAGCCTGCAGCGCCACCGGCTCGGCAAAGCCCAGGTCGAAAAAGCCGGTTGGCACCGGGCGGCTGGCCACCCCCGGCCCAAAGGCGCCCGGCGCGGGCCGCAGCAGCTGGCCGGCCACCATAGCCTGCCAGTCGGCCACGGCCCACGCGCCGGCCGCGCGGCGCAGCAGTGCTAGCCAGTCGTGGGCGGTGGGGGCGTGGCCGGCGCGCTGCATGTGCAGCAGCTCGTTGGCCAGGCTCAGCACGGTGTGCGGGCTGCCGGCCTGGCGCAGCTTAGCATCGAGGTTGGCGAAGTAGAGCATGCCGCGGGCGTAGGAGAGCGTCCAGGCGTTGCGGCCGGCCCACATGCCGGCGGGCACGTCGCGGTCGGGCGTAAGGCGCCGGGCATTGGTGTAGTAAAAGCTCGCGTCGGTATTAATCAGCGCCAGGTACTCGGCCGGGGTGTAGAGGCCCGCCGCGTAGGGCAGCGTGAGGGCCAAGTAATCGGCAATGCCTTCGGTGTACCAGTCGTCAACCATGGGGGCGGCTTTCAGGCTCAGGCCCCAGGCGTGCACCATTTCGTGGGCAATGGTGGCGCGCTCCTGCACGTCGGCCACCGACACACTCGGCGGCAGGTACAGCATAAAAACGCCCGGCGAGGCTACGCCGCTCGAAAACGGACTGCCCGGGTACGAGCGAAAGAAGAACCGGAACGACTGCGTGGCCGAGCCGCCAAAGGCGCGCCGCTCCAGCTCATACACGCGCTCGGCAGCGGCCATGGGGGCATCCAGCTCGGCGGCGGTTTTGCCCAGGCCATACACGCTGAAGCCCCGGCCGCTAGGGTGGGCCGGGTAGTGGTAGAGCGGGCCGGCCAGAAACTGGGCGGTGGCCAGCTCGTCGGCCGTGGTGCGGGCCGTGAGGTTGCCCGCGCCGTAGGAGCTGGCGGCCGTGGCGCCGGCCACCAGCTGCCAGGCCAGCCGCAGCGTAAACGCCGCGGGCAGGGCCGGCAGCAGTAAAAAGCCCTGCCCGGCGCCCGCCACCCCGCCGCCCGCCGCCTGCAAATCGAGGTGGGGCCCACGCTTGGGGGCAATGGCGCTGGCCACCGGCACCCGGTAGGCCACGCGCACGGTGCCCACCACCAGCCGGCTGGCCCGCCAGTGCTGAATACGCTGGCCATTCGCGGCCTTAACCGTGGGCCGGGCCATGGCCACCGGGCCGCGGGCATCCGTCACCACCAACTGGGTTACTTGGTCTGAGTTGCGCACCAGGAACGGCGCCAGCATATCAAAGCGCAGGTCCAGCGGCCGGGGCTGGGCCGTGCGGGGCGTGAGGCTGTAGGCCACGGCTAGCCCATTGGCCCGGCCCGGGTGGGCGTAGGTGGGCCGCAAGTGCAGCGCCAGCACCGGGCCGGCAGCCCGGCCGGCCAGCGCGTGCAGCAAGAAGAGTACGAAAAGCAAAGGAGGGCGCAACAACATAGGGCAGCGTAAAAACCAAGGCGGAGGCGAAAGTAATTCCGGCAGCTTCCGGCCTCCAGCAGTTCAGCCTTCTGGCTAGCCCTGCGCACAACCGGGTAGCGTGGCCCTGCGTTGCGCAGGTATGCAACCGCTTTACCTGGTAGCCCTGCTGCCGCCCGAACCCGTTTTTTCGCAAATCTGGGCGCTCAAGCAGGAGGTGCACGACCTCACGGGCAGCCGCAACGCCGTGCGCCTGCCACCCCACCTTACGCTGCTGCCCCCTACGCGGCAAGCGGCTGACTTTGAGCCGGCTTGCACGGGGGCGCTAGCCGCCTTTGCGGCGGGCGAGGCTGCATTTGAGGTGGCGCTGGATGGGTTTGCCTGGTTTGGCGACCGCACGCTGTTTGTGTGGGTAAGCGAGGGAGATGCCCTGCGGGCCCTGCACGCGCGGCTGCTAGCCTGGTGCGCCACCCACCTGCCCCAGGTGCGGCCCGAAAACCGCCCCTACACGCCCCACCTCACCCTGGCCACCCGCGACCTGCCCCCGGCCCAGGTGCCCGCGCTGCGCCAGCTTTTTGCCGGGCGCCACTACGCGGCGGCGTTTGTAGCGGCGCAGCTCACGCTGTTTCGCCACGATGGCCAGCAGTGGCAGCCGCGCGCCACATGCTGGCTGGGCGGCGGCTGGCAGCAGCCGGTGCTAAAGTGCCAGCTCAGGGGAAATACTTAGGCAGAAAATCAGTATAAAAACGTGGCTTTTACGCGTTTGTGAGTAAAAGCCAGTGCCCGTAGTTGCTTAAATTTGTTATCGCATACCACACACTTAGTACTTGAATACGGGGTAGCTATGTTGTCACTACAGCTGGACGAAGCCGGATTCTTTCCCATTCAGTGGGCGCCTGCCGAGCCGGGCACCACCTATGTGCGGCCCGGCGCCCGAGGCGTGCTGCGCGTGTTTGTGCCCGCCAGCAGCGAAGAGGTAGCGCTATACACCGGCAGCCTGGCGGCCGGCGAGCTGCGCTACCGGGGCCCCGTGCCGCCCGAAGCCGAGCTGCGGCAGCTGCTGGCCGGCGATTTCAGCCGGCCGCTCTGCCAGCGCCCGCGCCACTTGCCCGAACCCGAACCGGCTCGCGCTGCCTAGTAGTAGCCGGCTGATTAATAATAGGTTGCATTTAAATTGCTGCTGTGCATCGGCGGCTTTTTCGTACTTCTATTCTCTTTCCACTATGAACCCAACTGCCCACCTTTGCTCCATACCACCGGGGCCCATCGACCGTATTGCCACCGTCGACCTCGACAATGCCGATGCCGTGCAACGCCTGTGCGCCCTGCCCCAGTGCCCGCCGCTGTACATCGACTGCCGCAGCCTCGTTTGCCAGCGCACGCTTGGCGTCAGCCACGTGGTGTCGCAGCTGCTGCTACTGCGCCGGGCGGGCGCCCGCATCTGGCTGCGCAACGTGAATGCGCCACTCCGCCACTGCCTGCGCCTGCTGCAGCTGGAGGCTTTATTTCACTTGGCTGTGCCTGGCTAGCCCCTGGCGGCCCTGGCTAGGGAGTGGGCTGCGGTGGGGCCGGCGGAAACTTGCGCCAGAAAAACCGCTCCTTGTATAGCTTAGCCGTGTAGCCTTCGCCTTGCAGTACCCCGCCCACGTATTGCCAGGTTTGCCAGAGGTTCAGCACGATGCAGCCGGCCACCAGCGCCCGCACGGCCACGCCGCTGGCGGCGCCCGGCCGCAGCCCGGCCGCCAGCAGCGCCGCCAATGACAGGGCTAGCAGCGGATAAACGCTAACGAGCGGGCGGGTGCTGAACGTCCAGCCGTAGCCCCACTGCGTCCAGCTGAAAGTGAGGTACAGCAGCAGGGGCAGCAGCACCAGCGTGGGGGGCACGGCGGCCGGCACGTAGCGCCGCAGCCGCGGCAGGCCGGCCAGCAGCGCTACCGCCGCCAGCGGGGTGTAAATAAACCAGCCCTTTTCTATGCTGAATAAGCCTTCGAGTAAGTGCGGATGGCTAAAATCGAAGCCCTCGCCCTGGTAGCCATCGAGTAGCCAGTGCCCACTCACGGTATGCCAGAAAAACAGCTGAGTGCTAACGATGGCTAGCCCCAGCGCGGCCGTCAGGGCCAGCTGGTCGAGGTGGCGGGCCCACAGGGCCGGCCGCTGCCCCCAGGCCGCCGCGCTGCTCAGCCCCCAGGTGAGCGGCACGAGCACATAAAGCGCCTCGGTAAACCGGCACAGGGTGGCTAGCCCCAAAAACAGCCCGATGCCCGCTGCCCAGCGGCGGCGCGGCGCCTCGTACCAGCGCGCCGTGCAGTACAGCAGCGAGGCCTGCCACAAAAACAGCACCGCGTGCGAAAGCGCCGCCTCGTAGCTGGTGTACAGAAAGTAGTTGGTACCCAAGGCAATACCGGCTAGTGTCCAGGCCGCCACCTGGTCGCTGTAGTAGCGGCGCAGCAGCTTGCGCAACACCCACAAGCCCAGCAGGCCATAGAGCAGCCCGGCAATCATTACGGCCTGCTGGTAGGGCCGCGAGTAGCCATTGGGCGGGTCGCCGTGCAGGCGGGCAAACAGGTGCGCGCCCCCAAACCACGGCAGCTCGCCCACGGCCACCCCCAGCGGGTACTTGGTGGCGTAGCGGCCGTTGGGCAAGCGGTGAATGCCGAGCGAGGCCACCGAGTGGTCGCGGTCGGCGGGTCAGCGCTGCTGCACCAGCTTGCCCAACGAGTCGACCCGGCCGGGGTCGCCGTACAGGAAGGTGGCCGGCAGGTACGAATAGTACCCGCCCTGGTCCCAGTCAAATACTTCGAGGCCCTTCCAGCGGCGGTCCTGAAACTGCGCCAGAATGAGCAGCGCGGCGGCAAACCAAAAAACGAGGCGCGACTTCATGCTGGCTGGCTAGGCTACGGGCTTGGCCGGCGCCTCCATGTAGGTGCCGCACACCTGGCAGGTGCGCAGGGCATCATTGGCCCAAAAGCGGTCCATGATGGGCGGCAGCTGGGCCACGATGTCCGTTATCTCGGCGTACTCTTCGTAGAGCTTGTGGCCGCAGTTTTCGCAGTACCACTGAAAGCCATCCAGCTCGCCGGCCGTGCGGTAGCGCTCCAGCACCAGGCCCACGGTGCCGGCCGGGCGGCGCGGCGAGTGCGGCACGCCGGGCGGCAGCAGAAACATGTCGCCGGGGCCGATAACGATGTCAACCGGCCGGCCATCCTCAATAATCTTAACCGTCATCTCGCCTTCGAGCTGCCAGAACAGCTCCTCGCCCTCGTCCACGTGGTAGTCTTTGCGGGCGTTGGGGCCGCCCACCACCATCACGATGAAGTCTTTGTTGTCCTTGAAAATCTGCTGGTTGCCCACGGGCGGCTTCAGCAAATGACGGTGCTCAGCAATCCACTGCTGAAAATTGAAGGGGCGGGCAACGGGCATGGCGAGGGGCGCAAAAAGGCGAGAGGCGCAAAGCTAGCTACTGCGCGGCCGCTACTTTTGTTGAGGCCGGCCGGGTGGCTGGCCCCTTCGCGCATGCCCCATTCTCTACCTGCCAGCGCGCCAGCCAACACGCTGGGCTGGCGCAGCCTGCTGCTGGCCGGGCTGGCCTACGCGGCGCTGTTTTTCTGGTTTTCGTGGCCGCTGGGCCGCCAGTGGAGCACGGCCTTCGTGGGCAATCCGCACAGCGACGCCAACCAGTACATCTGGAACGCCTGGAATTTTCAGCACCAGGTGGCGGCCGGCCACAACCCGTTTTTTACCCCCATGCTGCTCTACCCGCAGGGCACCGGGCTGTGGCTGCACACCTACACGCCCGTGCTGGGGGCGCTCAATGTGCTGCTGCGCCAGGAGTTTTGGGCCGTAAACGTGGGCCTGCTGCTGAGCTTCGTGCTGAGTGGGCTAGGGGCCGCCCGGCTGGCGGGGCGCTGGGTGCGGCAGCCGCTGCTGTGCGCGCTGGTGGGCTTCGTGTTCGCGTTTTCACCCTTCAAGCTGGCGCACTGGGCCGAGCACTACCACGTGCTGCTCACAGCCACGGTGCCCTTTTATATCCTGGCGTTTCTGGATGGGCTGGCGTTTGCGCCCGGGCGCTGGGTGCCGCAGGTGCGCAGCCGCCGGCAGGTGGCGTGGGCAATTGTGCTGCTGCTAATAACCTTATTTAGTGATTATTACACCCTGGCGGGCTTGCTGTGGTTTTCGGCGGGCTACGCCGCGTGGTGGGGCCTGCGGCTGGGCGAGCTGAGCTGGCGCCGCTGGCAGCCCTGGGCCGGGCTGGTAATCGTGTTCGTGCTAGGCCATTTTATCTCGCGGGGCCTGGCCCTGGCCGGGCTCGACGACAAGGCCGGCGTGTGGTGGGGCGGCGACCTGGCCGGCTACCTGGTGCCTCCCAACGACAGCCGCTGGCTGGCCACCCCCGCCACGCAAGCCTTCTGGCAAAGCCCGCGCCTGCACAATCCGGCCTCCACCGAAAACGTGTCGTTTCTGGGCTACCTGCTGCCGCTGCTGGCACTAGGGCTGGCGGTAGCCGCCCGGCGTCGGCCCGGCGCCGCGGCGCCCGTGCCGGCCGAAACCCGGCCCTTCTGGTTTTTGCTAGCCCTGTTTATACTGCTTACCATGCCCGAGCTGCGCTGGCACGGCAAAGACTTGCTGCGGATGCCCACCAGCATTGTGCACTTCGTGCCGTTTCTCAATAATATCCGCTGCCCGGTGCGCTACGTCATGCTGGCCTCGCTGCTGCTGCCGCTGGCGGCCAGTATCGGCCTCGATGGCTGGCTGCGGCGCTGGCCGGCCGCTGGCCAGTGGGCCGTGGCAGGCGCCCTGCTGCTAGGGGTGCTGCTGGAGTTTCAGCCCACGCCGCGCGCCCTCATCCGCACTGCCGATGTGCCGGTGGCCTACCGCGTGGCGGCGGCCGGGGGCGGCCCGGTGGTATTCCCTATTCCGCTAGGGCTGCTTGATGGCTACCGGCAGGTGGGCCACATGGATGCCCAGGAGCTGTTTTACCAAACCGTGCACGGCCAGGCGCTGCGCGGCGGCTACCTCTCGCGGGTGCCGGCCGCCACGTTTGCGGCCTTCGCCCACGAGCCGGTGCTGCGCACGCTGCTACTAGCCCAGGAGCACCCCGACTCGCTGGCCCTGCAACCCGCGCCCACGCCAGCCGAGGTGCTGGCGTTTCGGCAGCGCTACCCGGCGGCGGTGTTTGTGGTGCACCCGCCCCAGGCCGGCCAGCCGGCCTACCAGCTGCTGCGCCGCTGGCTGCTGCCTGCCGGCTACATCGAGCAGGTGGTACCGGCTTATGAGGGTAACTACGTGGTGCTGAAGCCCGGAAGCTAAGAAGTTAAGGAGCAAGCGTAGAGGCGAGCGTCGGCAGGACGTCCGTCATGCTGAGCTTGCCGAAGCATCTTGCTCGCAGCACTAACCCCTAGCGTTAGAAATTACTGCCACAGGCAAGATGCTTCGGCAAGCTCAGCATGACGGACCCTTTGCCGATGCCCTCACTTCACCTCTTCCCTACTTCTTCACCTCTTCCATCGCCGTAGCTTCCACATCATCGACAAAGCAGGCGGCGCCGTTTTCGTTGATAGTGTACACCTTGAGCACATCGGTAGGCTGCACATCGGCGGGCAGGGGCGCGTCGAAATAAATGTGGTTCCAGGTGCGGTTGTGGCAGCCGGGGTTTTGGAGGCGGGCGCCGTACCAGGCCAGGTTCTGGCCGTTGCGCTCTACGGTTAGTACCAGCTTGTTGCCCCAGGCGCCGTAGTCGGAAAACACCTGGCAGGCGGCGCGCACGTACTGGCCGCCGTGCAGGCCGCTAGCCCCAATGGGCAGCGCAAGGGCCGGGCTGTATGCGTGGCCGCCATCGGCCCGGAACGACTGCCGGCTGTAGTAGCCCTGCTCGGCGCAGATGCCGCTGGCGGCATCTGCGGGCGCCTGGTCGAAGTCGAGCTTGCCGAGCTGGCGGGGGTGGTAGTGGCGCTCGGCGCGGGGCAGGCTGGCGGGCACGTCGAGCTGAGCGTAGTCGGCCTGGGTGGGCGAGATTTTGCCAAAGATGGCGAAGTAGTAGCGCCGGTTCATATCCTCGGCGTCGATGATGCTATTCTGTATCTGCCAGTGCTGCAAAAGGTTGAGGTCGATGAGCAGCACCGTGGACACGGTCACTGCGGCCACGGCCAGCCGGGCCCGGCCCGGCGCCAGCACCCAGGCCACGGCTGCCGCCCAGGGCAGGCTCAGCACGGCGTAGCTCTGCACCAGCGCCCGCTGCCCCAGGCTGCCGCCGTACCACCAGATGTCCCAGGCCGACACCACCCACAGATTCAATAGGAAATACGCCAGGGCTGGCACGGCTAGCCCCCGGTGCCGCCGCCACAGCGGCACAAAGCCCGCCAATACCACAATCAGCAGCGGCGAATACACCAGCCAGCCCTTGCGGAAGCTGAACAGCACCTTCAGTACGTGCGGCTTCAGGAAGCTAAAGTGTTGGTCGCCATAGCTGTAAAACAGCCAGTGCCCGGTAGCCCAGTGCCAGTACAGGGCCTGCGGCAGCACGCCCAGCCCGCCGCCCAGGCCCAGCAGCAGCACATCGGGCCAGCGCTGGCGCAGCAGGGCCAGCTTCTGGTGGGCGGCGGCCAGGCTGCCCACGCCCCACAGCACCGGCACCACCGCCGCCACCGCCTCGGAGGGCCGAATGAGCACCAGCAGCCCCAGCGTGAGGCCGATGGCAAAGGCGCCCGCCCTACTAGGCCGCTCGTGCCAGCGCACCGTGAGCCAGAGCAGCAGCGCGTAGCCGGCAAACAGGTAGTTGTGGGTCATGGCCACGTCGAACACCGCGTACTCCAGAAAATTGGAGCCCAGCAGCAGCGTCACGAGCACGAGGGCCACCACGGCATCGGAATAGTAGCGCAGCAGCACCCGGCGCAGCAGCCCCAGGCCCAGCAGCGTGTACAGCATGCCACCAAACGCGATGGCCACCTGGTAGGGTGCCGAAAAGCCATCCTGTGGGTAGCCGAGCCAGCCCGCCGCCCAGTGCCCTAGCCAGAAAAACGGCGTTTCGAGCACGGCCAGGCCCATCGTGTATTTCATCACGAGCTGCCCGGCGGGCGCGCCCGGCACCTGAAACGCCTGGTAAAACGAACTGCTGGGCCCGTACTCGCGCATGATGTCGGCCGCGAAGGCCTGGTGCCCCAGGTCGTGGTAAATGAAGTGGGCCGGCAGGTAAAGGTAATACCCCATCGAATCCCAGCTCAGGATGGCCAGCACGTTGTGCGTATCCCAGTTGGGCACCCACAGCCGCACCTGCACCATGAGCACAAACAGCACCAGCAGCGCCCCTAGCGACCAAGGGCCCCGGGCGGGCGGCGAAGCCAGCGAGCGAGCGGGCATAGCAAAAGCGAAGCGAAAGGCGAAAAGAAAAACGGGCCGCTACTGGCCCCCACGCCGCAGCACCACGTCGTCGAGGTAGGTGGGCGAGGTGCCGGCGTCGTTCCACAAATACAGCTTGAGGCGGTTGGCGCCGCTGGCCGTGGCGGGCAGCGTAAAGGGCAGCTTCACGGCTGTCCACTCGCCAAATTTGGGCACGGCCTCGGCCACCGGCAGGGCCGCGTAGAACACCCGGCTTTCGTCGGTGGCGCTGGCGTCTACCTGCACCACCAGGCGGGCCGTGCTGCCGGCCGCCGTGCGCAGCACCCAGCCCGTAAGCTCCAGCTGGGTAGGCACTTTGCCGGGGCTAAGCTCGTCGAGCGTGCCCGCATAGGTGTAGCTGAAAGGCACTTCGGGGCTGGCCAGCGCGGATACGCGCCCGCTGTGGGCCCGCGCCGTGGTTAGGGAAGGCTGCGGCCCGCCGCCCCAGCCCAGGCTGTGCTCAAAGTCGTTGTCGAGCAGCACGGCCGCGTCGGGGCCGGTGGGCTTGGCGCCCCCGCCGCAGGCAGTGAGCAGCCCGCTGGCAGCGGCGATAAGCAGACGGGTAGCGGAGAGAAATCGCATGGGTAAAAGCTGAAAACGGCGGCGCGCACCGCGCCAAATGTAAGCCTGCCTGGCCGCCCGCCGCGGGCCCCGGGCGGGTGCGCGGGGGCGGCCAGGCGGGCCGGCCAGGCACTACTCGATGGCCGTGAGCTGGATATCGTCGAGGTAGGCCGGGCCGGCGCCGTTGCCGGTGCCCCCGCCATTCCAGAGGTACATCACGAGCTGCGAGGAGTAGTTGGCCTTGGGCGGAAAAATGAAGTCCTTGCTCACCTTCACCCATTTGCCGTCTTCGGTTACCGCCGTACTGAACGGGATGCCGTCGCCCAGCATCAGCTGGCCACCGGGGGCATCGTTGAGGCCGATGCTGAGGCGCACGTTGGCGCTGGCCGCGTGGCTGGGGGCGTAGGCCCAGGCCTCGACGCGCACCCCGCGAATGTGCCCTTCGCTCAGCTGCCCCAGCAGCGAGTAGTAGGTGAGGCTGTAGGGGTGCGTGGGGTCCACTTTCAGGCTCACTTTGCCCGAGTGCGCCTGCTCGGTCGAGAGGCTGGTGGCATCGGCCACCCAGCCGGCGGCCGATTCAAAGTCGTTGTGCATGAGCGCATTTGGGGCGGGAAATTCCGCCGCGTCGCGCGAGCAGGCGCTCAGCGCGGTCGCACCTAGCAGGGCAAGTAGCAGGTAGTTCATCAGAAAGAAAAAAGAAAAAAGGTAAGGCGCCCAGTGCCGCGCCGCCGCCTACCGCCAGTGCGGAATAGCGTGCGGCGGCTTGAGCACTACGAACTGATTATTGGCCGTGAATTCGGAGAAGGTCGTGAGCAAATCGGCGTAGCGGGTGCGCATCTCCTCAAATACCGGCCGGGGCATGATGAGGTAATCGAGGCCCACCTGGGTCATTTGCTGCAGTAAGGCGCTGGGGGGCAGGTTCTGGCGGTCGGGGTTCCACACCAGGCCCCGGTGGTCGAAGTACACCAGGCTCAGGTTGGGTGCCCCGCTGCCCACCACCAGCAGGGTGGCCTGGGGCGGCACCCCGGCCTGGGCGAGCGTGGCGGCCCCGTTCATCATCCAGTGGTAGGTATAGTCGTTGCTGAAGCCTTGGTAAGGCTCGCTCATGCGCTCGCGGTAGCGGCGCAGGCCCGGCAGCAAAATGCCCAGCCCCAGCGCCAGAAACAGCACCCGCGGTACCCATTGCGGCAACTGTCCCATGTGCAGCGCCAGCTGCGTGGTAGCCAGCGCCACCAGCAGCACCAGGCCCGGCCAGAAGGGAGCCAGCACGTAGTAGTCGTGGTGCTGAAACTGCACGCCCATTAGCTTGAGAAACAGTAGGCTGCCCACCGTGGCCAGGCCTAGCTGCGCGGCCCACAGCCACTCGGTGCGCCCGATGCGCCGCCAGCTCAGCAGGCACACGAATAGGCTGGCGAGCAACACGGGGTACTGAAACGGCACGAAATACTCGTAGCTCCACGACTCGCGCACGCGGCGCACCAAGGCGTCGAACTGCTCCATGGTCGTCAGGGGCCGGGCCGCCGCCAGAAAAAGCTCGGAGTTATAAGTTTGGTTAAGGTAATCATTATAAAGCGTGTAGCCGGCAATAAGGCTCAGGCTAGCCCCCATAAGCAGTAGCAGCCATACGCGCTGCCGCAGCGTGAAGGCCGCCGGCCGCAGGTAGCCCCACAGCAGCAGCGTGCTGATGCCCGCCACCAGGTACACCGCCGCCGAGAGCTTGATGAGCGAGGCCAGCGTGTAGATGGCAATGGCCAGGGCTAGGTCGCCAAAGCGCTGGCTGCGCGGGAAGCGCAGCAAGTAATAAGCTCCCACTATGGCCAGCGAGGCACCCGCGGCATCGGGCAGAAAATTGCCGGCGTAGTAGGCAAACACCGGCGAGGCCGCCAGAAAAAGGCCCGGCACCAGCGCCGCCACAAACTGCCCCGTGCGCTCGAACACCAGCCGGAACAAGTAGTAGTAGGCTAGCCAGGCCGTAAGGCTGGTCAGCAGCCGGTAGAGCGGCACTATCAGCGAGCGCCCGCCCACCTTGGCCCCCAGCGCCGCCAGGTAAGGTATCAGCGGAAACTCCACGCCCGTGACGCCGTCGATGGACATCAGCGTGAAGGTGTGCGGCTTGAAAAAATTCATGCCGTGGTCGTAGAAGCCGAAAGCCAGGGCCAGCCGGTCGCCCTGCCCCCACTCGTGAATGCCGCGCGGTAGCCACTGCAACGACGGCCAGTAGTAAAATAAAACCAGCAGCAGAAAGAAGCCGCCCGCCAGCAAACGCTGGGTGCGGGCCGAAGCCGCGGGTAAAGGCAGGGTAGGAGAGGTGCCCATGAGGAACTGGCGCAGCGCCACGGCCGGCGCGCCCGCAGGGCGCCGCCGGGCCGGCGCTTATAGCGGGGGTTTCTGATAGTAAGTTTTTACGGTGGGCGTCACGTGCCAGTAGTAGAGCATCTGGCCGGCTATTTCCGATTGCTGGGGGTCGGTGGCGAGGCCCCAGGTAAGCACCGGACAGAAGCCGGCTACTTCCACTACGGGCTCGCCGGCCCGGGCCAGCTGGTCGAGGCTCCAGCGCTCGCAGTCGCTGGTGGGCGAGCCGTCGGGCAGGCCATCGGCCCGCAGAAAGAAGGCTGATAGTGCCAGTACCCCTAGCACATAGGCGCCGCGCCCGCGTCCGCCCAGCTGCCCTAGCAAAAAGTAGGTCGAGTAGCCATAGGCAAAAACGGCCCCCAGCACCACGGGCAGGGCCGTGTCGTTGCGTAGCAAATAGGGCCGGTACGAGCGGTAGCCCCCTAGCGGCAGCAGCAGCAGGTATAGCATCCCAAACACCCCCACCCAACCCAGCGTGCGCAGCAGCCGCTGGCGGCCTGCCGAGGGGGCTAGCCGCCGCACCAGTAGCACATTGAGCAGCGCGGCCAGCAGCAGCACCGGCAGCCCCGGCTGAAACAGCAGGTAGTGGGCCAGCCCGCCCGGCAGCAGCTGGTAAAGCTGCCACACGGTGTGGGTGTGGCTGTTCTCAATATTGTAGCGGCCGATGTAAAACGAGTACAGGCTAAGCACCCCCAGAATGGCCAGCAGCCCCAGCGTCTGCCCCGTCAGCCAGCCGGGGCTAGCCCCGGCCCGGCCCCGCCGGCGCCGCAGCTGCTGCCAGCCCCAGTACCCCGCTACCAGCACCAGCAGCACAGCCACCGTGGCAGTAGCCACCGGGCCATTGAACGAGACCACCACCATCAGGCCCACCAACAGCAGGGCTTGGGAGGCCGGCAGGTGCAGCGGCTGTTGCCACAAGGCCGCCCGGTAAAAGGGCAGCACCAGCACCAGCAGCAGCACCATGGCAAAGGCGTAGAAAAACGTGTAAGTAACGGCCCGGTCCGTAATGCCCATTTGCTCATAGAAGCCCCGGGCAGTTTGAAAAAAGGGCACGAGCAGCGCGGCAATCACCCACAGCTGCGCCCGCCCGGCGCCGGTGGCCAGCTGCACCAGCCTGGCCAGCAAAAACAGCAGCCCCGCCTGCGTAAGCGTGGTAAAGAGCGCGCTAGCCACGTACAAACTCGTAATGGGCGAGAGCACCCGCTGCAGCAGGCGCGGCCCCAGCTTCCAGTAGGCGCTCATGGCGGCGTGGGCAAAAAAACGGTTGGGCCCCGAGTACAGCTCGTGGCGCGTGAGCGCCGACCACCCAAAGGGGTCGTGCAGCACCTGCGCGTACCAGGGCGCCGGCAGCACGGTAGGCGCCAGGTCGCCATCGAGCGGCAGCTGGTAGTTGCGCCAGAAGGTGAAGGCCAGGTCGAGCAGCAGCAGTACCGCTAGCCCGGCCGGCCAGTACCAGCCGCGCCGGGCCCCGGCCGCGCCAGGAGAAGAAAGCGGAGTAGCCATCAGTCCAGAATCCGCAGTAGTACGTCGTCGAGCAGTACCGCGTCGGTGGCATCGGCCCGCCACAAAAACAGGCGCAGCTGCTGGCCCGGCGTCACGCTGGCGGGCAGCGTAATGTCCTTGCTGATGCGCACCCACTGGCCGTAGGTTTTCACGGCGTCGCGCAGCTTGATGTCATCGCTGAAAATTTGCTGGCTGTAGTCGGGCGACAGCAGCTGCACGCCCACCGTGCCGGTAGACCGCTCGCTGGCCATAAACGCCCAGGCTTCGAGGTGCAGCTTCTGAAACTTGGCCGCGCGAATGAGCCCTAGCGGCATGGCGTAGGTGAGGCTGTACTCGTGGTTGGCATCTACGCGCAGGGCGTAGCGGCCCGAGTGCGCCTCGCCCTTCTGCACCAGGCTGGTGTTGTGGTGGGCGGGGTCGCTGCTCCAGCCGCCACCGCTCTCAAAATCGTTGAACGTGACGACCGAGTCGTCGATTGGGGGGTGCAAGTCAGAGCCCGTGGAGCACGCGCTCACTAGAAGCAATCCAAGCAATGCCGCTAGGCTTTTCATGCAAATCTGGTAATCAAGGAGAAAAATGCGTAGCAACAAAAGTAACCGGCTCTGGCCTAATTGCTAGGAGAAGGGCAGCGCCGACGCCCGCTCCTGGTCTCGAAAGGTGGCCCCTGCTACCTTTGCCGGGCATGGACCTCACCTACGAAGCCAAATACCACCAGCTGGAAGAGCAGCACTGGTGGTTTGCCAGCCGCCGCGACGCGGTATTTGCCCTCATCCAGGATATGCAGCTGCCCACCACGGCCGCCATTCTGGAAATTGGCTGCTCGGGCGGCCCGCTTATGCAGCGCCTGCGCCAGCAGGGCTACGCCGACGTAACGGGCATCGACGTGAGCGCGCCCGCCATCGAGCTGGCCCAGGCCCGGGGCGTGCCCCACGTGTCGGTGATGGACGGTGCGGCCCTGGAGTTTGCCGACGCCCGCTTCGACCTGGTTATCGCCTCCGACGTGCTCGAACACATTGAGGATGAGGCTAAAGCCTTGCAGGAGTGGACCCGCGTGCTGCGGCCGGGCGGGCAGCTGCTGGTGTTTGTGCCGGCCCACGCCTACCTCTGGAGCGAGCACGACGTGGTGAACCACCACTACCGCCGCTACTCGCGGGCGGGCCTGGTGGCGGCTATGGTGCGGGCCGGCCTGCGCCCCCTGCGCAGCTCGTTCTGGAACGCGGCCATGTACCTGCCCACGGCCGCCCTGCGCCTGGGCAAGCGCCTGCTGAGCGGCCCGCCGGCCACCGTGGCCGCCCCCGGCTCTACCGGCGACCTGCACCACTTTGCCGGCCCGCTCAACAAGCTACTCTTTGGCTGGGTGCGGCTCGAAAACCTGGTGCTGCGCCGCGCCAACCTGCCCATTGGCGTCAGTGTCTTTGCCCTGGCTCAAAAGCCGGCCTAGCCCAAAAAACCTGGCCCGGGATGGTCGGGCCGTCGGTTATCCCGTAAGCAGCTAGGCCCCTCAATGGGGCCCACGGCAGCGCGCGGCACTTTTGCGGGCGCTGGCGGCTTCTTTAACGAACGCGCCTGCGCTGGTGCCGCAACCCTACTGCGGGATGCCGCTGGCGGGGGGCAAGCAACGAACGCGATGGTCATCAGAAAATTTATCGGCCTGAGCGCATGGGTTTATTTCCTGCTGGCCGCGCTGGCCACCGCAGGGCAGCCGCTAGCTACCCGGCGGGCGCCGGCCTCGCTGCCCGCGTCCGACTCGCTGGTGCGGCACTACCTGGCCCGCGCCATGACCATCCAAAACCTGCGCACCCTGCCCGTGGCCGAGCGCCGCGCCTTCACGCAGTGGGCCGGGGCGGCCGGCACCCGCTTTGCCGGGCGGGTGGGTGGGTTTTGGGCCACCCCCCACGATGCCGAGGCACTGCAAGCCAGCGCCGATACCCTGCGCCAGCTGGTGGCCGACCTGCACCGCGCCCAGCCGGCGATGGTGGTGCAGGGCGCCATTTTTGAGGTGATAGAGGCCCACGCGTCCAATCTGCCGGTGCCCAACGCCGCCCGGGCCGAGTTTGGCGAAGACACCCTGGCCGTGCCGCAGCGCAACTTTCAGTTTGCCAGCATGATGTACCCGGCCTATTTCGACGCCGAGGATACCAACCACTACCGCTGGGACGAGCGCCCGCCCGGCCAGGCGCCGGGCATTCCCGACATGAGCCAGCCCGAAACGCAGCTCTGGTTTTACACCCTGGCCTGCCAGCAAATTGATGCTGGCTGCGAGGCCCTGCACTTTGGCCAGGTGATGCGCATGGACGACCGCGACGCCGGCCACCACGCCTGGTGGCGCCTCTTGCAGCGGGTGCGCGCCTACGCCCGCACCCGCAACCGGGGCTTTGTGCTCTGCGATGCTCACACCCACGACGAGTACTACGACCCCGACCCCGCGCAGCCCCTGCCCCCCGGCCAGCGGCAGCTGCTGTTCGACTTTCACAGCTGCCCGGCGCGGCCCATCGAGTGCGATACCATTCGGCGGGGCGCGCACTCGGCCTACCTCGACTTTGCCGATGCCGGCGACCGCTCGGGCGCCATTTATGGGCGTAGCGGCGGCGGTGTGGCCCCCGATGGCACCTTCCGCGAGCATTTGCCGGCCCTGGTAGAACTCGATAATGGTACCCTGGCCCGCGTGGGCGAGCCCGGCCAGCGCGCCTGGGGCGTGGTGTGGGGCGTAGATGAGATTTCCTGGTTTGCCACCCAGCCTGCCGATTACCGCAACCAGTGGCTGGTGTACGCCGCCGCCCGTGTGCGCCAGCTCGACCCCGCTGTGTACTTCGAGATGCCCGGCCTGCGCGGGGTTAGCGTGCCGCCCCAGCCCGACTGGCTGTACCGCGCCGATGCGATGGGCCAGGGCCCCGTTATCGAGGCCATCTGGGGCGATAAGCTGCGCCGCCAAACCCGCCGCCTGCTGCGCACGGGGCCCTGCCAGCTTTAATTGGCCCTAGCCAGGCGGCAGTTTTTGGGCTCGCAGGCCACGAACGAAGTTCCTGTCAGCTTTAATTGGCCCTAGCCAGGCCGCCCGGCCAGCCGGCCGGCTCTACTTTTGCCGGTGCCCCGCGCTCAGGCGGCTTGTTTTAGCATGGATTTATCGGTCGTTATTCCCATCTTCAACGAAGAAGCTAATATTGGCGAGCTGCACCGCCGCCTCACGGCTCTGCTAGCCCCCATGCCCCTGCCCGGCGGCTACGAGCTGATTTTTGTGAACGACGGCTCGCGCGATGGCTCGCTGCCCCAGCTCATGGCCTTGGCCGAGCGCGACCCGGGCCACGTGCGCTACCTCAGCTTCAGCCGCAATTTTGGGCACCAGATTGCCGTTACGGCCGGCCTTGACCGGGCCGAGGGCCAGGCCGTCGTCATCATCGACGCCGACCTGCAAGACCCGCCCGAACTCATTCCCAGCCTCTACGCCAAGCTGCACGAGGGCTATGAGGTAGTGTACGCCAAGCGGCGCTCGCGCCAGGGCGAAAGCGCGGCCAAGAAGCTCACCGCTAAGCTGTTCTACCGCCTGCTGCGGGCCCTCACCCACATCGAGATTCCGGTCGATACCGGCGATTTTCGCATCATCTCGCGCAAGGTGGTGCTGGCCCTGCGCCAGATGCCCGAGCAAAACAAGTTTCTGCGCGGCCAGATTTCCTGGATTGGCTACCGCCAGACCTACCTCGAATACGACCGCGCCGAGCGGGCGGGCGGCGTCACGGGCTACACGTATTCCAAGATGCTGCGCTTCGCCCTCGACGGCATCACGGCCTTTTCCGACGTGCCGCTCAAGGTGGCCACCGTCAGCGGCTTTTTTGTGTCGGGGCTGGCCTTCGTGGTTATCCTCTACACGTTATATGCCCGCTTCATCACGCGGCAGTACCAGCCGGGCTGGGCCTCGCTGATGGTCAGCATCTTGTTTCTAGGTGGCGTGCAGCTTATCGCCGTTGGCATCATCGGCGAATACCTGGCGCGGCTAGGGGCCAACGTGCGCCAGCGCCCGCTCTACATCGTGTCAGACGGCAACCTGCCCGCGCCGGGCGAAAACGCGGCGGCCCACCTGCCGCGCCGCTAGCCCGTTTCTCGTGCGCATGTCGGTTAGTAGCCCCACTGCTTTGCTTTTGCCCCGCCGCCTGCGTGCCGGGCTGCTGGTGCTTTTTGGGCTGATTTACAGCCTGGTATCGCTGGTCAATCAAGTTAATTTTCGCACCGGCGCCCTCGATATGGGCTACGAGGCCCAGGCCGTAACCGACCTGGCCCACCTGCGTGCCCCGCGCGTGACGCTGCTGCCCGACGCGCCACCCACGGCCTTTTTGGCAGGGCATTTCAGCCTCACGCCGTCCCTGGCCGTGCCGCTCTACTACCTCGTGGGGCCGGTGTGGGCGCTGCTGCTGCTCCAGATTGGGGCCTTGCTGATAGGGTTGCTAGGCATATGGCGCTACGCCCGCTACGTAGGGGCTAGTGAAACGCAGGCCAACTGGGCGCTGGCCTTTTTGGGTAGCCAGTGGGCCTTGTTTTCGGCGCTGGGGTTTGATTTTCATGATAATGTGCTGGGGGCGATGGCCCTGCCCTGGCTAGCCCGCTGGGTGGCCCAGCAGCGCTGGGGCCGCGCCGCGCTGGCCGCCGGGTTTATCATCATCAGCAAGGAAAACCTGGCGCTGTGGCTGGCTTTTGTGCTGCTGGGCCTGGCCTGGCAGCACCGCCAGCACCGCGCCGTGGTGTGGCGCGCCGCCCTGGGCGCGGGGCTGGCGCTAGCCTACTTCGTGGTGCTGACGCGCTACCTAATGCCCGCCCTCGACACCAACCACCGGCCCTACACCCAGCTGGCGCGCTACGGGGCGCTGGGTGCCTCGCTGCCCGCCATTGCCGGCAACCTGCTCGCGCACCCCGGCCTGCTCTGGAACACGCTCTTTACCAACACCCTGCCCGATACGGCCTACGACTACATCAAGCTGGAGCTGTGGGTGGGGCTGCTGCTTTCGGGCGGCTGGGCGCTGCTGCGCCGCCCCTGGTACGCGCTCATGCTGCTGCCCATTCTGAGCCAGAAGCTGCTGGCTGGCGATGCTGGTCTTTGGGGGCTCAACTATCAGTACTCCATCGAAATAGCGCCCGTGCTGGCCCTGGCCGTGGCCGATGCCCTAGCCGGCGCGCGCCGCCCGGCTGCCGGCCGCTGGCCCTGGGCGCTGGGGGCGGTGGTGCTGTTTACGGTGGCAACGCTCTATACGCGGCGCAGCACCTGGTACGACCGCGCTACCACCAACTTTCTCATTGGCAGCCACTACCGCCCGGCCTACCCCAACCCGGCCGGCCTGCGCGCCGCCCTGGCCCGCGTGCCGGCCGATGTGCCGCTCAGCGCGTCTTCGACTTTAACCCCGCACCTCACCAACCGGCGCGACTTGTTTTTATTTCCGGTGCTGCGCACGGCCCGGCTGGTGGCCCTGCTGCGCGAGCCCGACGAAGCCGGCGCCTGGCCGCTCTCGGTAGCGAATGCCAAGCGCGCCGCCACCCAGCTGCGCACCGACCCCGCCTACCGTGTGCTCTACGAAGATGCGCAACTAGTGCTGCTGGCCCGCCAGCTGGCCCCGGCCGACTCGGCGGCCGCGTGGCGGCCCTAGCGCAATGGGTTTGTGTATGGGCAGTTCTATAGTAGGCAATTAGTTGACGTAGCGGCGCGGCCGGTTTTCAAAAAACGCGGCTTCTGCCCAACCCCGCTCAGCCTGTTACCTTTGCACGGCAAAACCCAATCCCGCTCCGTGGCCGAACCTGCTTCCGACTTCTACGCTCATCCCACGGCCGTGCTCGACGCGGGCTGCCGCGTGGGCGCCGGAAGCCGCATCTGGCACTTTTGCCACCTGGCGCCGGGCGCGGTGCTGGGCGAAAACTGCTCGCTGGGCCAGAATGTGTTTGTAGCCGACGGCGTGACGCTGGGCCGCAACGTGAAGGTGCAAAACAACGTGAGCCTCTACAGCGGGGTGGTGTGCGAAGACGACGTTTTTCTGGGCCCGTCGGTGGTGTTTACCAATGTCAAAAACCCGCGCAGCGCCGTGCCGCGCCGGGGCGAGGGCCACTACCAAACCACGTACCTGGAGCGCGGCGTGAGCATCGGGGCCAATGCCACTATTGTGTGCGGCGTGCGGCTGGCCCGCTACGCCTTCGTGGGGGCGGGCAGCGTGGTCACGCGCAACGTGCCGGCCTTTGCGCTCGTCTACGGCACGCCCGCCCGGCAGCACGGCTGGCTAAGCGCCGCCGGCCACCGGCTGGCCTTCGATGCGGCCGGCCGGGCTAGCTGCCCCGAAACCGCTGAAGCCTACCAACTTAGCCCTGATAAAAAATCGGTATCAATTATGAGTGAAGAAATTAGCTCGCTAACGGCCAACTCATAACTCATAATTCATAACTCATAATTCTACAAAAAGTGTACAACGAACTCCTCCGCAAAGAAGCCAAGCTGGCCGTGATTGGCCTCGGCTACGTGGGCCTGCCCATCGCCCTCGAATTTGCCAAGCAACTCTCGGTTATCGGCTTCGACATCAACGCCGGCCGCGTGGAGATGATGCGCAACCACCAGGACCCGAGCGGCGAGCTGGATGCCAGCGCCTTCGAAGGCACCGACATCACCTTCACCGACTCGCTGGAGGTGCTGCGCGAGGCCAGGTTTTTTATCGTGGCCGTGCCCACGCCCATCGACGAGCACGCCCAGCCCGACCTCAAGCCGCTGCTAGGGGCCTCGGGCTCGGTGGGCAAGGTGCTGAAAAAAGGTGATTACGTGGTGTTTGAGAGCACCGTGTACCCCGGCTGCACCGAGGAAGACTGCATTCCGGTGATGGAGAAATTCTCGGGCCTGAGCTTTGCCAACGGCGACTTCAAGGTAGGCTACTCGCCCGAGCGCATCAACCCCGGCGATAAGGAGCATACCCTGCGCCGCATTGTGAAGGTGGTGAGCGGCTGCGACGCCGAAAGCCTCGACACCATTGCCAAAGTGTACGAGCTGGTGGTAGATGCCGGCGTGCACCGGGCTAGCAGCATCCGGGTGGCCGAGGCCGCCAAGATTATCGAAAACACCCAGCGCGACGTGAACATCGCGCTGATGAACGAGCTGTCGATGATTTTCGACCGCATGAGCATCAATACCTACGAGGTGCTGGAGGCAGCCGGCACCAAGTGGAACTTCCTCAAGTTCAGCCCCGGCTTGGTGGGCGGCCACTGCATTGGCGTCGACCCGTACTACCTGACCTACAAGGCCAAAGAGCTGGGCTACGATGCCAAGGTCATCCTGAGCGGCCGCACCACCAACGACAATATGGGCGCCTACATCGCCCGCAAAACGGTGCAGATGATGATAAAGCGCGGCAAGGACGTGGCCAAGAGCCGCGTGCTGGTAATGGGCGCTACGTTCAAGGAAAACGTGGAGGACATCCGCAATTCCAAGGTGGCCGACGTGATTCAGGAGCTGAAAAACTTCTCCGTGAATGTGGACATCGTGGACCCGCACGCCGACTCCGACGAGCTGCACCACGAGTATGGCTTCCGCCTCACGGCGCCGGACAAAATCCGCCACGACTACGATGCCGTGATTGTGGCCGTGAGCCACCAGCCCTACGTGGACAAAGACGAGGCGTACTTCCAGTCTATCACGGCCGATAATGCCGTGCTCGTCGATATTAAAGGCCTGTATCGCAGCAAGCCAATGGAGGAGCTGCACTACTGGAGCCTGTAATCAATGAGTGAACAAGAGAATGAGCGAATGGGTGAATGCAACCCAAAATGCGTCATTTTCCCACTCACTCATTCTCCCATTCACTCATTGACTATGAAAAAAATTCTGGTTACCGGCGGTGCTGGCTACATTGGCTCGCACACCGTGGTGGAGCTGGCCCAGGCGGGCTACGAGCCTATTATCATCGACAATTTCAGCAACTCGGAAGAGTCGGCGCTAGGGGGCATCCAGGCCATTCTGGGCCGCGAGGTGCCGTGCCACCGCATCGACTGCGGCGACGCCGAGGCCCTGCGCCAGGTGTTTAAAACGGAGGGCGACATTGCCGGCGTTATCCACTTTGCGGCCTTCAAGGCAGTGGGCGAGTCGGTGCAGAAGCCGCTGGCCTACTTCCACAACAATGTGGGCTCGCTCATTACGCTCTTGCAGGTGATGAAAGAAGAAGGCGTTGAGAACCTCGTGTTCTCGTCGTCGTGCACCGTTTACGGCGTGCCCGACCACCTGCCCGTAACCGAGGCCACGCCCACCAAGCCGGCCAACTCGCCCTACGGCCGCACCAAGCAGATGTGCGAAGACATTGTGCACGACGCGGCCGGCGCGCCCGATAACAAGGTGCACACCATTTTGCTGCGCTACTTCAACCCCATCGGGGCGCACGAGTCGGCCAAGATTGGCGAGCTGCCGCTAGGCGTGCCCAACAACCTGGTGCCCTTCATCACCCAAACGGCGGCCGGCCTGCGCGAGAAGCTCACCATTTTCGGCAACGACTACGACACGCCCGATGGCACCAACGTGCGCGACTACATCCACGTGGTAGACTTGGCCAAGGCGCACATTGTGGCCGTGCAGCGCCTGCTCGACCGCAAGGCCAGCGAGGCGGTCGAAACCTTCAACGTGGGCACCGGCCACGGCAACTCGGTTCTCGAAGTGGTGGCGACGTTTGAGGAGGCTAGCGGCCAGAAGCTGAACTACGTTATCGGCCCGCGCCGCCCCGGCGATGTGCCCGCCATCTACGCCGACGCCACCAAATCGGCCGAAGTGCTGGGCTTTAAAACCACGACCTCGCTCCGCGACTCGCTGGCTAGCGCCTGGAAATGGCAGCAGACCCTAAGTAAGTAAAGTGTTCATTGCAGGTGGCTAGTAACTAAGGATTTGCCTTGGTTCTGGCGGCCGGTGGGCACGTATTCACCCTGTTTAGCTACTGCACCTATGAAAATTCTTATCACCGGCGGGGCCGGCTTCATTGGCTCGCACGTGGTGCGCCTGTTCGTTACCAAATACCCCGAGTACCAGATTCTGAACCTCGATGCCCTGACCTACGCGGGCAACCTGGAGAACCTGCGCGACATCGAAAATGCGGCCAACTACCAGTTCATCAAGGGCGACATTGCTGACCAGGCGTTTGTCGACCAGCTTTTTGCCCACCAGGAGCCCGATGCCGTGATTCACCTGGCGGCCGAAAGCCACGTCGACCGTAGCATTACCGACCCGATGGCGTTTGTGAAAACCAACGTCATTGGCACCGTCAACCTGCTGAACGCGGCCAAGAACCTCTGGAAGCCCAAAGGTTTTGAGGGCCATACGTTTTACCACGTGAGTACCGACGAGGTATACGGCTCGCTGGACTTTGGCCCCGAGCTGTTTACGGAGGAAACCAGCTACGACCCGCGCTCGCCCTACTCGGCCTCCAAGGCCGCGTCGGACCACTTTGTGCGGGCCTGGCACCACACCTATGGCCTGCCCATCAAACTCAGCAACTGCTCGAACAACTACGGTCCCAACCACTTCCCCGAGAAGCTGATTCCGCTCGCCATTCACCGCCTGCGCACCGGCCAGAAAGTGCCCGTGTACGGCAAGGGTGAAAACGTGCGCGACTGGCTTTTCGTGAAAGACCACGCCACGGCCATCGACGCGGTTTTTCACCGTGGCAAGCCGGGCGATACCTACAACATCGGCGGCGTAAACGAGTGGCAGAACCTCAAGCTCATCGAGCTGCTCTGCGATGTGGTGGACCAGAAAACCGGCCAGGCGCCGGGTACTTCGCGCCAGCTCATCACCTTCGTGACCGACCGCGCCGGCCACGATATGCGCTACGCCATCGACAGCAGTAAAATAATGAACGAGCTGGGTTGGAAGCCGAGCGTGACCTTTGAGCAGGGCCTGAGCCAGACCGTGGATTGGTACCTGGCCAACCAGGACTGGCTGGATAACGTGACCAGCGGCGCCTACCAGGACTATAATACCAGGCAATACGCAGGCCGCTAGCTTTTTAAGTAAACGTCATGCTGACGAAGGAAGCATCTCTACCGCTTCGTTGCATCGACCAGAGGTAGCTGTGCAGTAGAGATGCTTCCTTCGTCAGCATGACGTTTTGATAGAATACCTAATCGATGTACGAAATTCCTTTTACCGACCAGCCGCTCAACGAGCTGCATTTTCTCGTAACCGGCGGGGCCGGCTTTATCGGCTCCAACCTTGTGGAGTACCTGCTCAAGCACGGCGCTAAAAAAGTGCGCGTGCTGGACAATTTCTCTAATGGCTTCCGCAAAAACCTGCGTCTATTCGAGGGCAATGCGGCGCTCGAAGTGCAGGAGGGTGATATCCGCGACCGCGAGGCCTGCGCCAAGGCCTGCGCGGGCATCGACATTGTGCTGCACCAGGCCGCGCTAGGGTCGGTGCCGCGCTCCATCAACGACCCCGTTACGACCGACGAAGTGAACGTGGGCGGCTTCGTGAAAGTCCTGTTTGCGGCCAAGGAAGCCGGCGTGAAGCGCTTCGTGTACGCGGCGTCGTCGTCGACCTACGGCGACCACCCGGGCCTGCCTAAGGTGGAGGACCGCATTGGCAAGCCTTTGTCGCCCTACGCCGTTACCAAATACGCCAACGAGCTGTACGCCGACGTGTTTGCCCGCACCTACGGCATGGAGATTATCGGCCTGCGCTACTTCAACATCTTCGGCCCGCGCCAGGACCCGGGCGGGGCCTATGCGGCGGTTATTCCGCTCTTTATTGACGCCATTCTGGAAAACAACGCCCCCACGCTGAACGGCGATGGCGGCCAGACCCGCGACTTCACTTTCGTAGCTAATTGCGTGCAGGCCAACATCCGGGCGGCCCTCACCCAAAATCCCGAGGCGCTGGGCCAGGTGTACAACATTGCCGTGGGCGACCGCACTTCGCTGGTGCAGATGTACGACATCCTGCGCGAGGAGGCCCACTCGGAGCTAGCCCCCAAATTCGGCCCCAACCGCGCCGGCGATATCCGCGACTCGCTGGCCGACATTACCAAAGCCGAAACCCGGCTAGGGTACGCGCCGCAGGTGCGCATCCGTGAGGGCTTGCAGCAAACGCTGTCGTGGTTTAAGGCCAACCAGGAGTTTATCAAGGAGCGCAATTAATTTATTGCTATGAAAGGCATCATCCTGGCCGGCGGCTCCGGCACCCGGCTGCACCCGCTGACCCTGGCCGTGAGCAAGCAGCTCATGCCCGTCTACGACAAGCCGATGATTTATTATCCGCTGTCGATTTTGATGATGGCCGGCATTCGGGAAATCCTGATTATCACCACGCCCCACGACCAGGCGCAGTTCAAAAAGCTGCTCGGCGATGGCCAGAGCCTGGGCTGCAACTTCCAATACGTGGTGCAGGAGCTGCCCAATGGGCTAGCCCAGGCCTTCGTGCTCGGGGCCGATTTTATCGGCCAGGATAAGGTAGCCTTGGTGCTGGGCGACAATATCTTCCACGGCGAAGGCATGGAGGAGCTGCTAAAAGCCAACAGCGACCCCGACGGCGGCGTGGTATACGCCTACCACGTGCACGACCCCGAGCGCTACGGCGTAGTCGAGTTCGACAACAATAAAGTGGCCCTCAGCATCGAGGAAAAGCCGGCCAAGCCCAAGAGCAACTACGCCGTGCCGGGCCTCTACTTTTATGATAATGAAGTGGTTGAGATTGCCAAAAACCTTCAGCCCAGCCCGCGCGGCGAGTATGAAATCACGGACGTAAACCGCGAGTACCTGCGCCGGGGCAAGCTCAAAGTGGGCATCCTGGGCCGGGGCACGGCCTGGCTTGATACCGGCACCTTTGAAAGCCTGATGCAGGCCGGCGAGTTTGTGCGGGTGCTGGAGCAGCGCCAGGGCCTCAAGGTGGGCTCCATTGAGGAAGCCGCTTTCCGCCAAGGCTTTATCGACGCCGCGCAGCTGCGCAAAATTGCTGAGCCCCTGCGCAAAAGTGGCTACGGCGACTACCTCATGAACCTGCCCGACCAACTGGTGATGGGCGGCTAGCCGAGGCTAGTCAGTAAACAAAGAGAACGTCATACTGAACGCAGTGAAGCATCTCTACTGAACGTACCCTAGCGGCGCGGTAGAGATGCTTCACTGCGTTCAGCATGACGTTCTTTATTATTTGCGAGGTGTTTACTGATTGAGAATCAGTCGAAACGTGGTGCCTTTGCCTACCTCGCTGGCCTTCACGTAAAGCCGGCCTTCGTGGTAGTTTTCGATGATGCGACGGGCCAGGGCCAGGCCCAGGCCCCAGCCCCGCTTCTTGGTAGTGTAGCCCGGCATGAAAACGCTTTCGAGCTTGTTTTTAGGAATGCCCTTGCCCGTGTCGGTGATGTCGATGGCCACCTGGGGGCGCGGGGCGCGGCGGCGCCACCACTGGCGCGGGGGCTTCACGCGGCGCAGGCGCAGCGTGATGGAACCGCGCCCATCCATGGCATCCACGGCGTTTTTGCAGATATTCTCCACCACCCAGTCGAAGAGCGGCACGTTGAGGCAGGCCGGCGTGTCGAGCGGCAGCTCGGTTTCGATGCTGAACCTGACCTTGCGCGAAACCCGGCTTTCGAGGTAAGCAATGGCGTTGCGGGTGGTGTGGTACAGGTTTTCGGCCTTCAGCACCGGCACCGAGCCAATATTGCTGAAGCGCTCGGTGATGATTTCGAGGCGCTTAATGTCTTTGCCCAGCTCTTCCACAATGGGCTCATCGCGAAAGCGCTCCGACTCGCGCAGGTAGCTTTGCCAGCCCACCAACGAGCTGAGCGGGGTGCCTAGCTGGTGGGCTGTTTCCTTGGCCAGGCCCACCCACACACGGTTTTGCTCGGCCCGCCGCGAGTAGCTGAAGGCAATGTAGGCCATCATCGAGAGCGAGGCGATAACGGCCAGCGCCGCCAGCGGGTAGGTGCGCAGCTGCCGCAGCAGGCGCGAATCCTGGTAAAAGAGGTAGTTGCGGGTGTTGCCGGGCAGTTCAATCACGATGGGCGGGTGGCGCTGTTGCATCTCCAGCAGCACGGCCCGCACCCGGCGTAGCGAGTCGGCCAGGGGCAGGTGCAGCGGCAAGCCCAGGTTTTTGGTATCCACGATATTTTCCCCATCGGTGAGAATAACGGGGATAGTGGTGTTGGCCTCAATAATCTGCTCTTGCAAAAAGGGCAGATTTTTGGTGTCCTCCGTATTAATAATGTAGCGCTGCGTTTTGGCGTACAAATCAATCTGATGCTGCTCGCGCTCCGACAGGCGCTGCACCAGTACGTTGGTATACACCACAGTTGCCCCGGCAATAAGCAGCGCCAGCAGCAAGACCAGCAGCTTAATACGTGATTTTTGGTCGTAAAGGGGAGAAAGCATAGATGCGGTAAAGGTCGGGCGCGGCGCTTGGAGCGTCGCTAGCCTCGTTCAACGAGTGAAAGCGATAGTTTGTGCACTGGCGGGCGCCGCCGAACCCAATGGGGGTGCCGCCTGTTTCCACCGCAGTTATTTATACCGTAATTTTGCAGGCCGGCCCTGGGTCGGCCCGTGCTATGTCCCATCCGTTTAAGGCTGTTAGTTTATCCTTCCGCAATGCCCCGCTCGCCATTCGCGAGCTGCTGGCGTTGGACGAGGCCGCCTGCCGCCGCTTTCTCACGCAGCTGCGTAGCGAGCTGCACCTGGCCGATGTGCTGGTGCTGAGCACCTGCAACCGCACCGAAATCTACTACGCGCACGACGACGACTATTCGGCCGCCATCATTCGGGCGCTGGGCGAGCTTAAGCAGCGGCCCGACGCGGGCAGCTTCGCCGCGTATTTCGACGTGTACCCCGACGCTGAAACGGCCACCCGCCACCTTTTCGAGGTGGCGCTAGGCCTCGATGCGCAGGTAGTGGGCGATATGCAGATTATCAACCAGGTAAAGCAGTCCTACCAATGGGCGGCCGATGCCGACGCGGCCGGCCCCTTTCTGCACCGCCTGCTGCACACCATCTTCTTCGCCAACAAGCGCGTGCAGCAGGAAACGAGCTTCCGTGATGGCGCCGCCAGCATGAGCTACGCGGCCCTGGAACTGGTAGAGGAACTGACCGCCGATGTGGCTAGCCCCCGCGTGCTGGTAGTAGGCCTGGGTGAGATTGGCAGCGACGTGTGCCGGCACCTGGCTGATAGCAAATCCTTTAGCAGCGTTACGCTGTGCAACCGCACCCGCTTCCGGGCTGAGGAGCTGGCGGCCGAGTTTGCCCCTGGCCAGCTGCGCATCGCCGATTTTGATAACCTGGCCGACGCCCTACGCGAGGCCGATGTTATCATCTCCTCCATCAACCGCGAAACGCCGTTCTTCACCCACGAGCTGGTAGCGCGCCTCGATGTGCTGAGCTACAAGTTCTTTATCGACCTGGCCGTGCCCCGCTCCGTAGCCGCCGATGTGGAGCAGGTGCCCGGCGTGCTGGTTTACAACGTGGATGCCATCCAGAGCAAAGCCTCGGCGGCACTGGAGCAGCGGCTAGCCGCCGTGCCGCAGGTGCAGGCCATCATTACGGAAAGCCTGGCCGACTTTGCCGACTGGAGCCGCGAGATGCTGGTATCGCCGCTTATCCAGCGCATGAAGGCCGGCCTGGAGCAGCTGCGTCAGCAAGAGCTTGACCGCTTCCAGAAGAAAGCTACGCCCGCTGAGGTGAAGCTGCTGGATGACGCTACCCGGGCCTTCATGCAAAAGGTGCTGAAGCAGCACGTGCTGCACCTAAAAGCCGCCTGTCGCCGCGACGAAGCCGAGCAGCTGCTGCCACTGCTGACTGATATTTTTGATTTAGAGCATCAGGCAGCCAGCGTATAGGCGCTAAGCTGCCCGAAAATACCGCGCCCCACCGTGCTGAAACAGTCAGTAGGGTGGGGCGCGGTGTTTTCAGCTAGTTATCTCTGGCTTATGCTTCAGGTTTACTGCCTAATATGCAATTTTCAATAATACATAGGCCAGAAAACGATTGCATTATTGGAAAAAAGCAAGAGCCTGGTAGTGGTGCATAAATTATGGGTGGGTGTCGATGGCCCAGCCACCGTCACCCACCCATACAAAGCATTGGAGTGCGACTTAGATGCGGCCGGAATAATCCTCCAGCGTGTCGATAATCTTGAGCAGCTGCGGAACAGCGAGCGAGTAGTAAATCTTGGTGCCTACCTTGCTCGACTTTAGTACCCCACGGTCCTTGAGCGTGATAAGGTGCTGCGAGGCAATAGCTTGAGGAATGTCAAGGGCCTGATAAATTTCAGTCACCGACATCTGGTGGTCTTTGGTTTTGCTTTTGCCAAGCAAATCAACAATAGCTAGGCGCTTGGGGTGCGAGAGCACCTTGAGCATGGCCGCAGCGCGGTCTAGCTGCTCGGCCTCCACGCGGCTGTGCAATGGTTTCATGGTAATGTTAGCTTTAAAAATGGTAGAAGGGGAAATAGAAGAATGATTCCAATCCCCTATTGCTAGGGAGGTTGGAAATGCAAAGTAAGCGAAAGAATACTATTGTAGACTATTGTAGCCACACAAAAAGTATAGCAAAATTCGGGCGTACTCGCTTGGGTAAATGCAAGTTGTGGTCCTGTGTCCTGCATTGGCACTTTTTTGCCTTTTTTAAGCACTTAGCTAATACCTTATTTTTTTAAAATAACCCGGGTATTAATTAATGGTCGCTTAAGGCCCGCGATTTTCAGCCAGCCTTTTCGGCAGCTGAAAAAGCTGCGCTTCTCTAAAGCCCGGAGGCTTGCCAGGGCCCGCCGCCGGGCCGAAATTCAACGGCTGGTTGCTGCCTTGCGTATCAGCCCCGGGCCCGAGGTTAGGGCGGCCAAGCTTATTACGAATGGAAATCCCTGCATTCTTACACCGCGAAGTACTTGGTAATGAGTTGCTAGATTACCTCATTGCGGGGTTTATCTTATTGTTGGGAGCCACGCTCAACCGGCTGCTGTCGCGGCTGCTGAGCAAGGCGCTATTTCGCCTCACCAAGCGCTACACCACGGGCGTGTCGGAAAGCGAGTTGCACGACTTGCTGATTCAGCCGCTGGGCGCGCTGCTTTTTCTGATTTCTTTTTATTTGGCGTTCAGCGTGTTGCGCTACCCATTGCCGCCGCTGGCGGTGAAAGGCGTGGAGCCCTGGCCGAAGGTGATGCTGCTCGGGCTTTTTCACCTGGGTGTAATTGCCACGATAGTGTGGGTAATACTAAGCCTGATTGACTTCGCGCTGCTGGTGGTGCAGCGCCGCGCCGAGCTGGTGACGGCTGCCGCCGGCACGCGGCGGCTCGACAGCCAGTTTTTGCCCTTTGCCAAGGATTTGCTCAAGGTATTTGTGGTGGTGATTGGCCTGCTGGTGGCGCTAGGGCAGGTTTTTGGGGTGAACGTGACAGCCCTGATTGGCGGCCTCGGCATTGGGGGGCTGGCGGTGGCTTTCGCGGCCAAGGAAAGCCTGGAAAACCTGCTGGCGTCGTTCACCATCTTCATCGACCAGCCGTTTGGGGTGGGCGACCTCGTGACGGCGGGCACGGTGAGCGGCACGGTGGAGAAAATCGGCTTTCGGAGCACGCGCCTGCGCACGGCCGAAAAAAGCTACCTCACGGTGCCCAATAAGAGCATGATTGACAAGCCCTTGGATAACCTAAGCCTGCGCACGGCGCGGCGCGTCGGCTTCACGCTCTACTTCGACCAGAAAACGACCAGCGACCAATTGCAAGCCATTATCAGCGAAGCGGTGGCGGCCATGACGGCGCACTCGCTCGTGCAGGACGTGCAAATGAAGTTCAACTCCATCTCGCCCTCGGGCAAGGAAGTGACGGTGCAATACTTCGTGGAAACCACCAGCTACGACGAGTACCTCGACGTGAAGGAGACGCTGAACTACCGCCTGGTGGAGGCCGTCGAGCACCAGGGCGGTAGCTTTGCCACGGCCACGCCAGTGGCCACGCCCGCTGCCGCCTAGGCCGGCGGGCCGCTTTTATATTCGTTATTCTCATGTCCGAAACCTTGTTTTTGACGCCGGGCCTGCCCAAGGCGGCCCGCTACGCCGAGCTGCACCCGCAAGTGGCGGCCCTTACCGTGGGCGAGGCCGACCGCACGGCCAACCTGGCCAACACGGCCGCCGCGCTGCGGCAGGTGTTCGGCTTTTTTTGGGTGGGCTTCTACGTGGTGCAGGGCGAAGAGCTGGTGCTAGGGCCGTTTCAGGGGCCGATAGCCTGCACGCGCATCCGGCGCGGGCGCGGCGTGTGTGGCACAAGCTGGGCCGAGGCGCGCACCGTGCTGGTGCCCGATGTGGAGGCCTTTCCCGGGCACATTGCCTGTAGCTCCGACTCGAAGTCGGAAATCGTGGTGCCTATTTTCAAAGATGGCGCAGTAGTGGCCGTGCTCGATGTGGACAGCGATAAGCTCAATGACTTCGACCAGGACGACCTGGTGGCCCTGGAGCAGCTGATGGGGCTAGCTGCCAGTTGGTTTTAATAGAAAGCAGCATGAAAACATATTGGTGGGGACTGCTGGCGGTGGGCCTGACGGCCTGCGGCGGCCAAGTGGAAATAGCGCCTGGCGTAGCGTTGCGCCATGCCTACGATGCCGCCTTTCAGCGCCAGGCACACCTGCTGCAAGCCGAGCAGGTGAAGGTATCGGCCACGCCGGCCAGCGGGCCCGGGCCGCAGGGCCTCGCCATCATTACCCTGGAGGTGGTTAACCCGCGCAGCACGCCCGAGCAGCACCCCGACACGCTGAAGCAGCGCATGCGCAAGCTGGCCCACCTGGTAGTAGCCGACCTGGCTAGCCCGGCCAGCTACCAGGCCGTAAGCGCGCAGGCTACGTTTCGGCGCAGCCTGCTGTCGCCGGGCAATAGCTCTAGCTCCCAAACCTTTATTTACCCGCTAGCCAGCCTGCGCTAACCGCGCGCTGGCGCAAATTTTTCCTTAGCTATGATGGAGCCAATGCACGATGCTACTGCCGCCGCTGCCGAGCCGCTGGTAATAATGGGCGCAGGCCTGGTGGGCTCGCTGCTGGCGCTGTACCTGGCGCGGCGCGGCCACCCGGTGCAGATGTTCGAGCGGCTGCCCGACCCGCGCCGCCAGGGCCTGCTAGGGGGGCGCTCCATCAACCTGGCCCTGAGCGACCGGGGCTGGCGGGCGCTGGCCGGCGTGGGCGTGGCCGACGACATCCGGCAGGTGGGCATCCCGATGTACCGCCGCGTGATGCACGACGGGCAGGGCAACCTTACGTTTCAGCCCTACGGCCAGGAAAACCAGGCTATCTACTCCGTAAACCGGGGCAGCCTTAATTGCGCGCTGCTTGACCTGGCCGAGAAGGAGGCTGGCGTGCAGATAACCTTCGGCCAGAAGCTGACGCAGCTCGACCTGCCCGGCCGCCGCCTGCACTTGCAGGATGTGGCCAGCGGGCACGAGCTGGACGTGGCCTACGAGCGCCTGTTTGGGGCCGATGGCGCGTTTTCGGCGGTGCGGGCGGCCTTGCAGCGCACCGACCGCACCGATTATTCGCAGCAGTACCTGGAATATGGCTATAAGGAGCTGACCATTGCGGCGGGGCCTGGCGGGGAGTGGCAGCTGGAAAAGAACGCGCTGCACATCTGGCCTAGGGGCAACTTCCTGATGATAGCGCTGCCCAACCTCGACGGCTCGTTTAATGCCACGCTGTTCTTCCCCTACGAGGGCGACAAGTCGTTTGCCGCGCTGCAAACGCCGGCCGATGTGGCGAGTTTTTTCGCCGCTACCTTCCCCGACGCGGTGCCGCTGATGCCGCAGCTCACCGACGAGTTCTTTGACCACCCCACGGGCTCGCTCGTCACCATCCGCTGCTTTCCGTGGGCCTACCGCGATACCGTGCTGCTGCTCGGCGATGCCGCGCACGCCATTGTGCCCTTCTACGGCCAGGGCATGAACGCGGGCTTTGAAGACTGCACCGTGCTAAACCAGCTGCTGGAGCAGCACGGCGAGGCCAACTGGGACCGCGTAATGGACGAGTTTGAGCACCAGCGCAAACCCAACACCGACGCCATGGCCGACCTCGCTCTCTACAATTTTGTGGAAATGCGCGACCGCGTGGCCGACCCGCGCTTTTTGCTGCAAAAGCGCATCGAAAGCAAAATTGCCGCGCAGTACCCGGGGCAGTGGGTGCCGCTGTACTCGCGCGTCACGTTCTCGCCCGATACTTCCTATGCCGAGGCCTGGGCCGCCGGCCAGCGCCAGGAAGCCATTATGCAGCAGCTCATGCCGCTTATTCAGGCCGAGGCCGACTATGACAAGCCGGAAGTGCAGGCGCAGGTGCACCAGGCGATGCTTGCTAAGTAGCTAGCCCACCCAAACGCCAAAAGGGTCGTGCTGCTGAGCAACACGACCCTTTTGGCCTTAGTAAGAACAATTACGGGGCTACCGTAATCGTGCGCGTTACCGAGTTATACGGCCCCGGAATGAGCGTGCCGCTGCTATCCAGCAGCTCCAGCTTGATGGTAGCCTGGCCGGCGGGCAGGCCTTCCATCATGTAGGGCAGCCACTGGTTGAGCATGAACTCGTTGCCGTTGATGGTGGCGCGCACCTTGTTGCCATCGGGGGCTAGCGTGGTATTCACGAGGTAGAAGTCCAGCATAATCTTCTGGGCATCTTTGCCGGAGTACGTATCCTTGGGGCGGCTGTAGAACAGGTGCGGCGCCTTCAGGTCGAAGGGGTTGGGCGGGGTGCCGGCGGCCGGCGTGCCCACCGTAATGGTGCGCAGGTCATAAGCCCCCATGTGCTTGAGGCTCTCGTGGTACGAGCGCGACAGGAACGACAGCACAACGTGCTGGCCATCAGGAATGGGCTTGGTAAACTTCGTGTCGTAGTGCGCCGTGTAGGGCATGTTGTCCACAATATTGTGGATGTGCTGGCCCTTCATCGAGTTAGCCATTTGCATCCCGTGCTCGCTCTCCGTCATTTTGGTGAGCTGGAAGTTGGTCAGGTCATACGAAAAGGCCACCTCGCCGCTCGGCACTGTAGAGCCTTGGATGGGCGCATTGACGCGCATCTGGGCGGTCGGAAACTTGGGCGAGTCGTTGTAGGGCGTAAGCGTGATGCCGCCCTTGCTCTGGGCCTGGCCCGACACAGTAGAGGCCGTGGTGGGCGCCCCAATGGCGTTGGGGCGGTCGGCGGGGCTAGTAGTGGTTTCGGCCTGCTGGGTGGTGCTGCAGCTGCCGAGCAGTGCCAGAGCAGCCAGGGCCACCGGGCCACCAACGAGGGTGCGGGAGAAAAGCATGAGGGGCGAAGAAAGGTGAAAGAGATTAAGGTGAACCGTGAGTACGCAAGTAAGTAGCGGAAAGGTTTTTTTGTTACCTTCGTGGGTAGATAACTACTGGTTGCTGCTAGTGGGTTGGTGCCGGCGGCTGGCTGCTTTTGAGGGGCTGGCGGGCGGGCTGCCTGCTACCAGTGGTTACGGAGAGTAATCAGCAACTCATCCACCACCAACCACTTCGTTTACGTTATGGCTGATAACCTGCCTGACCACATTCCCTCGCTCGACCTCGCGGATTTCCGCTCGGGCGACCCCGCCCGCAAAGCCAAGTTTGTGCAAGACCTGGGGGCTGCTTACCAAAGCATTGGCTTTATTGCCCTCAAAAACCACGGCCTCAACGAACAGCAGACCAAGGACCTGTACGCCGACGTGCAGCAGTTCTTTCAGCTGCCCGACCAGGCCAAGCAGTCGTATGAAGTGCCCGAGCTAGCCGGCCAGCGCGGCTACATCAGCAAGGGCAAGGAGCACGCCAAGGGCCGCAACACCGGCGACCTGAAGGAGTTTTACCACGTGGGCCAGGAAGTGCTGGACGCCAACGACCCGGTAAAGAATGACTACCCGGCCAACATCTGGCCCCAGGAGGTGCCCCGCTTCGAGCAAAGCACCATGAAGGCCTACCGCACCCTGGAGGCCGCCGGCAAAGACGTGCTGCGCGCCATTGCGCTGTACCTGGAGCTGCCCGAAAACTACTTCGACGACAAGGTGAAGAACGGCAACAGCATCCTGCGCCCCATTCACTACTTCCCCATCGAAGACCCCGACGCGGTGCCGGCCGATGCCGTGCGCGCCGCCGAGCACGGCGACATCAACCTCATTACCCTGCTGATGGGGGCTAGCGCCGATGGCCTGCAAGTGAAGCGCCGCGATGGCCAGTGGATTTCAATCACGGCCCTGCCCGACCAGATTGTGGTAAACGTGGGCGATATGCTGCAGCGCCTCACCAACGGCGTGCTCAAGAGCACCATTCACCGCGTAGTGAACCCGCCCCGCGAGAAAATGAACACCTCGCGCTACAGCATCCCGTTCTTCATGCACCCGCGCTCGGAAATGAGCCTGGCCGCCCTGCCACACCTCGTAACCGAGGATAACCCCAAGAAGGAAGCCGACATCACGGCCGGCGAGTTCTTAAACGAGCGCCTCATCGAGCTGGGCCTCAAGAAGAAGTAAGTCTTCGCGCCACTGGCGCATAAAGCTACCCGAAGCGGCTGGCCCACCTGGGCTGGCCGTTTCTTTTTTGGGCTGGCCGCTGGCCGCTGGCAGTGGGCGTTGGCAGCGGCGGCTCTATCTTCGGCATAGCTACCCTGCTGCACTGTGCCCGACCATTTGCCCGCCCCCGCCGATTTGCCCGCTCCCCTGGTGCCGTTGCGCCGGGCCGGCCGGCGCATGCGGCGCACCCGCAACTTCATCTTTCTCAAAGATGTGGCGGCGCTGGCCTGCACGGCCTTCGGCGGGCCGCAGGCGCATTTGGCCATGATGTTCCGGCTGCTGGTAAACAAGCGCCGCTACCTCACGGCCGCCGAGCTGCTGGAGCTGCAGGCGCTGTGCGCGCTATTGCCCGGCCCCACCTCTACCCAGACCATGACGGCCATCGGCTTCCGGCTAGGGGGGCCCAACCTGGCGTACCTCACCCTGTTTATCTGGTGCCTGCCGGCAGTGGCAATTATGACCCTGGCGGGGCTGCTGCTCACGCACTTCGACACGGCGTTTACGGCGCGGCTGGTGCAGTTTGTGCAGCCGGTGGCGGTGGGCTTCGTGGCCTTTTCGGCCTACCGCATTGCCGAGAAAGTCATTCATACCAAAACCTCGGTGGCCCTGCTGGTAGTGGCGGCGATGGTGGCGTATTTCTTTCAGCGGCCGGGCGTGCTGCCGCTGCTGCTGCTGGCGGGCGGCGCCGTTACCACGCTGCGCTACCGCAAGCACGCCATTGTGCAGAATAAGAAGCCCATTCGGGTAGAGTGGGCCAATGGTGCGCTCTGGCTAGGGGTATTTCTGGTGGCGGCCCTGCTGGGGCACTACACGCAGCTGCTGCCGGTGCGCCTGTTCGAGAATTTTTACCGCAACGGCTCGCTGGTTTTCGGCGGCGGGCAGGTGCTGGCGCCGCTGCTTTTTGCCGAGTTTGTGGAGTACAAGCACTACCTCACGGGGCCCGAGTTTTTGTCGGGGCTAGGGCTGGTGCAGGCGCTGCCGGGGCCCAATTTCTCGTTTGCCTCCTACATCGGGGCGCTGGCCATGCGGCCGGTGGGCGGCGCCGGGCCGCAGCTGCTAGGGGCGGTGGTGGGCGCGGTGGGCATCTTTTTGCCCGGTACATTTCTTATATTCTTCGTTATTCGCTTCTGGGACAGCCTGCGCCAGTACCGCGTGGTGAAGGCCTCGCTGGAAGGTGTGAATGCCGTGAGCGCTGGCCTGGTATGCGCCGCCGCGCTGCTGCTCTACCACCCGCTGCCCGACCGCCTGCTGGCCCTGCCCGGCCCCTGGGCCAGTGCCCACGGCGTGGCCCTGCCCCTGAACCCGCTGCTGGTGGGCCTCACGTTTTTGCTGCTGCTTTGGGAAAAGGTGCCGAGCGTGGCGATAGTGGGCGCGGCGCTGCTGGCCGGGGCCCTGTTTAAGGGCTAGCGCGCCCGCATTACGCCGCCGCTAATTGGCCGCGCCGGTGGGCAGCACGCCTTTGGCGCGCTCGGCAGCCTCGGCCTGGCGGTTCGTGATTTCCACGTAGGCCTTGCCCGTTACGGGCTGGCCGCGGTGGGTGCCGGTTACCTTACACATGCCTTCCCAATAATACATGGTGAACGCGTGGAAGAAGCGCAGGCCCAGTTCCTGGTCGGGCACCAAGGGCTCCACCACGAGGTCGTAGCCCTGGCCAGGCACCTGCACGCGCCACTTGGCCGGGTACTTCTTCCTGGAATGCGGGCTGGTCCAGTAGGTGAGGGGCGTGAGGGTAAAGTCGTTGCCGCTCAGGTGCACATTCTCGTTGCTGGCGCTGAAAAACGAGCCGTTATTGAGCGTCTGGTTGGTTTCGGTATTGCGCAGGGCGTTGAGCATCAGCTCCTCGCGCGGCTGGTCGAGCTGGATGCTGAGCCAGTCCCAGCCCACACCTTTGCTTACGATGCTGGTGCAGTTCCACTGGCGGTCGTACCACAGCTCGCCGCTTACCTGGTGCGTTTTGCCCCCCACCACCAGCGTGCCGGTGGTGGCTAGCCGCGGGTACGAATAGTAGCCCGCCAGCACGCCGCCGCCATAGTTTTCGTAGCCGGTGCCGCCGTGCAGCAGCACCGGCTTGGTGGGCGTGGTGCTGAGGTTAAGGGCGTAGCCGGCGTTCTTTTTGCCGGTGAGCGCAGCCTGAAACTGGTACTTGCCCTCCTGGCCGTTGAAGGTCCAGGTCTGGCCAGCCTTGTGGTCGCGCAGGCGCAGGGGCAGCGAGTCGGCGAGCAGGCGCGGCAGCTTATCGAGCTGGTAGTCGTAGTTGAATTTCTGGCCTTTGGGGTCGGTAATGGCCACGTTTACCATCTGGTAGTCGTCCTTGCCATCCTTCAGGTTGAAGTGAAAAAAGACGTACTCGATGCCAAACTCCTCGCCGCTAGCCTGGTCGCGCAGGTGGCCGGTGAGGTACCACCACTCCAGCGAGTTTTTGGGGTGCACGGCCTCCTCGCGGGGCAGCTCGGCACGGGTGGCGGTGGGGTTGAAGCGGGTAGTCGGTACCGGCTTAAAAGAAGAGCAGGCCGCTAAAAACAGCGCAAAAAACAGGGCTAGGGGTAGGCGCATCATACCCTAGCACAAGGGTTTTTGGAGCTGAAAAGTTTGGCGCCGTGACTGATTTAGCTGCGCCGGAAAGGCCGCGTAAGCCACTGAAAAAAGCCGTGGGCTGGGCGAGCGGCGGGCGGTGGCGTTAGGGGAGTGTCAACTTTATCAGCGCCAACAATCGTCGTAACAGCGCCACCCATTACCCACCGCTTCTGGTCTGGGAGTATCCCCACCACCTCTGCGCCCGCGGCAGCAGGGTCGGCGCGCAGCGCTAACTCCAGCTGTCCGCCCGGCGCCAAAGGCAACTGGCGCGATAGGTAGCCCGCACGGTGCAGCACCAGCCGCCGGCGCCGGCCCGCCGGCGGCCCGGCAGGTAGCCGCAGGCTAAACCGCCCGGCCGAATCAGTAGTAGTTCTGCGATTCTCCCCCTTCAGGAAAATAGCCACGCCAGCCAGGGGCTCGTGGGTGGCGGCATCGCGCACGGTACCGTGCAGCTGCTTGGCTCCTCGGGCCGGCCGGCTGGGTTTATGCGTTTGGATGGAAGCGTGGCGACTGCTGGCAGCCGGTGCAGGGTGTGCCGTGGCCCCCAGGCTTTGGCTTTCGCGCGTGCCCCACAGCGCCAGGGCAGTGGCTAGCCAGGCGCGCCAGCGCGGGGCCGGCCTGGCTGGCAACGGGCTCACCAGCGGACGATTTTGTTGGTCAGACCACAGGCGACCGCAGGTTTCGCCGGAGGCGTTGGCCAGGAAAGCCAGAATTTCAGCGTCCGTTTTCCAGGTGAAATCGACGACCGTTTTCTGGCAGGCGGCGCAGTGGCGGCCGCCCTCGGTAGGTATCATCGCCTCCCAGCTTTCGGGGCAGGGCTGCGCAATTTGTAGCGATAGGATAGGCATGGCCAGAAAGAAAACAGGAGAAGAGACAAACTACTAGCCCGCTCGAAACGGCTTGGTAACCCAATACTTGCCCCAGTTGAAAAAGCGGCGCGGGTGCCAGGGCCAGGGCCGCTGCGAAACGCCTCCGATGACAATCACCTCGCCCATCAGCCCGTTCACATCAGTAGCCAGGGCAATGGCCAGCGGCTGGCTGCTGCCGGGCGCAAGCAGGCTCTCCTGCCCAACATAGCCCACAGAGCTAAAAGTGAGCACCGCCGGCGCCCCGCTAGCCGCCACCGTTAGCTCGAAGGCCCCATTGGCATCGGTCGAGGCGCCGGTAGTGGTGCCTTTCACGAGTACCGTAGCGCCCGGCACCCCTTCGTGCGTGGCGGCGTCCTGCACTACCCCGCGCACCGTAACTGCCTTGCCAGGAGCGGTTTCGGTGGCTGGCGGCGCGGCAGCGCGGCTAGGCTCAGTGGCGATTGCGTTGCTGGCGGGGCTGGCCGCGGGTAGCGGCTGGGGGCCAGCGTAGTAGCTGTTGCGCGCTTGCGCAGCCGCGCGGCCGGCGCCCAGCACGCTGCCCGCGGCCAGCACTGCCCCTAGCCAGGCGCGCCAGCGCGGCGCCGGGGCCGGCACCACCAGCGGCCGGCTCAGCTGGTCGGCCCGCAGGCGCCCGCAGGTTTCGCCGGCCGCCTGGCGCAGGGCAGCCAGGATTTCGGCGTCGGTTTTTTGGGTGAAGTCGACCACTGTTTTCCGGCAGGCGGCGCAGTGGCGGCCGGCGGCGGTGGGCATCATGGCGTCCCAGCGCTCGTGGCAGGGCTGCGGAATACGGACTAGGGTAGCACGTTGGGGCATAGCTCAGAAAAGCGAAGTGGTTTCTCTGCCGATGCCGCGCCGCGTCCGATTGCACACGGCCCGGCCGTATCTTGGCCGTTTACTAGTTTGCGCGCCCAATCTTCCCCTGGCCGAATGCCCCCCACTACTTCTTCACTCTTCCGCCGCAAGTCCATCGCGGCCATCCTAACCAACCCGCCCGCCGATGCCGAAGGCCACGGTGGCGGCGCCGCCGGCGGGCTAGCCCGCCACCTCACC
Source organism: Hymenobacter cheonanensis (assembly GCF_030581075.1). Classification (GTDB taxonomy): domain Bacteria; phylum Bacteroidota; class Bacteroidia; order Cytophagales; family Hymenobacteraceae; genus Hymenobacter. The sequence goes on along the minus strand of NZ_JAUQSW010000002.1, from coordinate 292,209 downwards.
GTGCGCGACCTCACGGGCCTCGGCATCGCGGCCATTATCGGGGCGGGTATTTTCAGCACCATCGGCCAGGCCAGCCTCAATGGCGGGCCGGCGGTATCGCTGCTGTTTGTGTTTACGGCGGTGGCCTGCGCGTTTTCGGCGCTGTGCTACGCGCAGTTTGCGGCTACCATTCCGGTCAGCGGTTCGGCCTATACCTACGCCTACACCTCGTTTGGCGAGCTAGCGGCCTGGATTATCGGCTGGGCGCTCATCATGGAATACGCGGTGGGCAACATCGTAGTAGCTATCTCGTGGAGCGACTATTTCACCGGCCTGCTCGATAGCGTGGGGCTGCACATTCCGCGCTGGCTCACCATGGGCACCCAGAGCGCGCATACCGGCTACCAGGCCGTAATGAGCCTGATGCAAAGCGGCCAGCCCCTGGCCGCCGCCACGCCCGCCCAGCTCGAAGCCTACTACGCCTGGGCCCAGGCGCCGGAGCTGTTTAATGGCCTGCGGCTGGTGGTCGATTTGCCCGCTTTCCTCATCACGGTGGCCATTACCGCGCTGGTGTACGTGGGCATCAAGGAAAGTAAAAATGCCAGCAACCTGCTGGTAGTGCTGAAGTTGATAATCGTGGCCGTGGTGATTGTGGTGGGCGCGTTCTACGTGAAGCCCGCCAACTGGTCGCCCTTCGCGCCCAACGGCATCGGCGGGGTGCTTAAGGGCGTGTCGGCCGTATTCTTCGCCTACATCGGCTTCGATGCCATCTCGACCACCGCCGAGGAGTGCAAAAACCCGCAGCGCGACTTGCCCAAGGCCATGATGTACGCGCTCATCATCTGCACGGTGCTCTACGTTATTATCACGCTGGTGCTCACCGGCATGGTGAGCTACAAAGAGCTGGGCGTGGGCGACCCGCTTTCCTTCGTGTTCGCCAAGGTAGGCCTCTCCAAGCTCTCGGCCCTGGTGGCTGTGAGCGCGGTGTTTGCCATGGCTTCGGTGCTGCTGGTGTTTCAGCTGGGCCAGCCGCGCATCTGGCTGACTATGAGCCGCGATGGCCTGCTGCCGCCCGTGTTTGCCCGGGTGCACCCCAAGTTCCACACGCCCTCGTTCAGCACCATCGTCACGGGTGTTTTCGTGGGCGTGCCGGCCTTGTTTCTGAACATGGACCTGGTGGTCGACCTCACGAGTATCGGCACGCTGTTCGCCTTTGCGCTTGTCTGCGGCGGCATTCTCATTATCGACCCCTACGGCCGCTCCGACGCCCGCTTCCGGGTGCCGTACCTCAACGGCCGCTGGCTGGTGCCGCTCATTCTGGTGGCGGCTATCTACTTGATAAAGACCTATAATGCAGTAGGCAACCACGAGTTCTGGCTCGACGCCACGGGGGCGCACGGCTGGCTGGTAACCGATGAGCTGACGGGCAAAGTAGTGGCCGGCTTCGCCCACCAGATTCCGACTATGGTGTTTATCCTGGCCTCGCTGGCCCTGGTGTTCGTCACGTTCCAGAAAAAGCTGTCGCTGCTGCCCGTGCTGGGCCTGCTCACTAACCTCTACCTGATGACGCAGCTGGGCATTAATAACTGGACGATGTTCCTGATTTGGCTGCTCATCGGGCTGGCCATCTACTTCACCTACGGGCACAAGCACTCGAAGCTGAACAAGGCAGCGGCCTAGCCAGCGGCTAATGGTCGCTTTGTACCCCGGCCGGAATGGCCACGGGCAGGCGGTTTTCGGCCGGTGGCACGGGGCAGGAATACGCCGGGCTGTAAGCGCACGACGGGTTGTAGGCGCAGTTGAAGTCGAGTAGCATCGTGTGTACGCCAGCTGGTGGCATCCGCAGGTCGAGGTAGCGCCCACCGCCGTAGCTGCCGTGGCCATTGGTGAGGTCGGTGAAGGGGATGAATAAGTAATCGGTGAAGCCCGGCTTGGTCATCAGGCTCAGGCTTTGGTACACGCTGAGAGTGAGCGGCCGGCCCGCTAGGGTAAAAAACACTTCGCCGTACTTGCGATACAGCGGCCGGCGAGGCGTACTGGTCATCATCTCAAATACCTGCGCCTTAGTGTCGCGCACAAGCTTGGCTACCACGCAGTAGCGGTAGCCAACGGGATAGTACGGCAATGTAGTAAAAGCCAGGCGCTCGGCGGCCGGCAGTGGCGACTCCTGGGGCGAGCGAAACTCCTGGTTCAGGTGCGCCTGAAACTTGGCTACCTGCTGCGCGTGGGCAGTTGAGTCGAGGCGTAATGGGGGCGCATTTTGGGCCAGGGCGCTGCTGCTGGCCAGTAGCAGGCCAGCCCCGGCCAGCATCCGAAAGAAAGACATAGTGCAAAGCTAGGGTGCCGCCTGGCTCGGCAGGGCACTTGGGCCATCTGGCCGGGCCAAGTCGTTGCTTCGCTTAGCTTTACTGGCTATGCTGCCCGCCGTCCGCCCCTTATTGCTTACGCTGCTGCTGGCTTTGCTGCCGCTGGCCCTGGGCTATTGGGTTAATGCCCACGCGCCACACCCGGCTGGCCGCGCCCACGCGGCGGCCTACTGCACCCGCTACTGCGCCCTGCACCACTGCACCCACGCCACGCGGGCCAACAGCCGGGCGTATTTCCTGCTGCGGCCGGTGTACGATGCTACCGTGCGGGCGCTGGCTTCGGGTGGGCGGGGCTGGTACGTGGCCACCAACATTGCGGTGTATCTGGGGTTGCTGCCGCTGCTGCTGGGCTGGCTCACCTACGGCGCGTTGCGCAACGCGCGCACCATTCGCCAATTACGAAACGCGCCCCGCTTATGAAGTCGCTCCTGCACTTTATGGCGCACGTAGGGCACCTGGCGTACTGGTACTGCGTCGATTTTATGGTGAACCTGGCCAATCGCACGCACACCTCTTATCCCGAGGCCAATACCTGGGTGCTGCTACTGCTGTTGCCCGCGCTGCTGGCCCTGCTGGTAGGAGTGCGGATTTGGCAGGCCCTGCTGCTCTACCGCCTTCGCCGCCGGCTGCCGGCTACCGTGCCCGGTGAATGATAAACACCCCGCCCAGAATAACAGCCATGCCCAGAGCGTGCCACAGGTTAAACGCCTCGCCGTCGAGGGCCCCTAGGCCCAGCGCCACAATCGGAATAAGGTAGGTGCTGGACGAGGCAAACAGCGCCGTGGAGCGCTGAATCAGCATGTTGAACAGCACCGTGGCTACCGCCGTGCTCATGGTGGCTAGCAGTGCAATGTAGCCAAAGGCCGGCCACGCGCCCGGCACTGTGGCCAGCTTGTGCACAAAGCCGGTGCCCAGCAGCAGAAAAGCCAGCGCCGGCCCCCCAACAAGCAGCAGCAGCAGTGAAGTAACGGCCACCGGCGTGAGGCCCTGCAAGCGGTGCTTTATTACGTTCACGCTGAGGCCGTAGCCAATGGTGGCCAGCACAATGTAGCCGCCGTACCAGGCATTGCCTGCGCTCCCGGCCGGGGTGCTGGCTTCGGCGCCGCTGCCGCCCAGCAGTAGCATCACCACCGTGCCCAGCAGCCCTAGCGCTATGCCCAGCACCCGCAGCCCCGTGAGGCGCTGCCCAAACAGCAGCGCCCCCACCAGCAGCACAAACACCGCCGTAAGCGCATTGAGCACGCCCGCCAGCCCCGAGGCCAGCCGCGTTTCGGCATACGCGAATAAGAAAGCCGGGATGAGCGTGCCCACCGTGCCGCTGAGGGCCAGCCACTTGAGGCGGCTGCGCTCGACGCGGCCAATCTCGCGCAGCGCAAACGGCAGCAGCAGCAGCGCCGCCACGCTCACGCGGGTGGCGCCCAGCTCCAGGGCCGAAAACACCACCAGCCCCTTCTTCATCAAGATAAACGAGGTGCCCCAAATGAGCGACAGCACTCCTAGCAGCCCCCAGGCCGCAGCGGGTGGCGCCGGGCTGGCCACGCCTACCTCGGGCGCGGCCGACACGGCGGGCGCACTGGCATCCTGGGAGGTGGCAACTGGGGAGTGGGGCAGGGTAGGAGCGGGCATCGGGCAAAATTACGCCCGGCGGCGGCCGGCTGGGCGGCCTGTAGCGGCGGGCGCGCCGTAACATTGCCCTCGGTTTTCATTTCTTCGCCTCATGTCCGCTAGCCCCACGCCCGCCCTCTCGCCCCAGGAACTCGAAAAACAACAGGCTGCCGCCGCCGCCGTGCGCTGGGTGCGCGATGGCATGGTGCTGGGCCTGGGCACCGGCACCACTTCGGCTCACTTCATCCGGCAGCTGGGCGAAAAGGTGCAGCAGGGCCTGAAAGTACAGGGCACCGCCACCTCAGTGGCTAGCGAGGCGCTGGCCCGCCAGCTAGGTATTCCGCTGCTGGAGCCGCGCCGGGGCCTCACTTTCGACCTGGCCGTGGATGGGGCCGATGAGCTTGATAGCCAGCTGCGCCTCATCAAGGGTGGGGGCGGGGCGCTGCTGCGCGAAAAAACCATCGAAACGGCGTCGCGCTACCTGCTCGTCATTGCCGATTCCAGCAAGGTGGTGCCGGTGCTGGGCCGCTTCCCGCTGCCCCTCGAAGTGGTGCCCTTTGCCCTGCCCTGGGTGCTCGATGCGGTAGAAAAGCTGGGCGGCGCGCCCGTGCTGCGCACGCAAAAGGACGACCCCGCCAGCCCCGTGTATTCCGACCAGCGCAACTTCCTGGTTGATTGCCACTTCAGCCAGATTCCGGATGCCGAGGGGCTAGCCCACCAACTTAAAACCATCCCCGGTATCGTAGAGCACGGCCTGTTTATGGGCCTGGCCAAAGCGGCCGTGGTTATCCAGGGCGGCGTGGCGCAGGTGCTCAAGCCCGGCCAGGCGGCCCGCCCGGCCGCCGAGTTTGACGAACTGCCATAAAATCATCTACTTACAGACGAATACGGTCGTCATGCTGAGCTTGCCGAAGCATCTTGCTCGCACCGCTAGGGCTGATAACCCCAACGATTCGAACAAGATGCTTCGGCAAGCTCAGCATGACGACCGTATTCGTTTGGTCGGAATAGTAAGGCCTAGCGTTTGAGACCTGAAGCCGCGGGCTCATCCAGAAACCAATCGACGGGCTGGCCCGCCAGCGCAATGAGCTGCGCCGGGTACTGGTCTACGTCGCGCGGCAGCTCCAGAATCTGATGCACGGCTTCGGCCTTGCCGGCGCCATATACCAAAAAGGCCACGGCCCGCGCCTGGTTGATGAGCGGCGCCGTGAAGGTGATGCGGAATACCTGCTCCACGGGCAGCCATACTTCCTTCACCCCCACCGCTTTATCATGCAGCACGGGCGTGTTGGGGAAAAGTGAGGCCGTGTGCGCGTTATCGCCCAGGCCCAGCAGCACGAGGTCGAAGCGGGCTTCCTGCTCCCCAAAAAACTCCTCCACATCCACCCCGTACTGCGCGGCCGCCTCGGCGGGGGCTAGCCGGGTGTCGACGGCAAAAACCTGGGCCGGGCGAATGCCCAGCGGGTCGAACAAGGCCTTTTTGGCCATCAGGTAGTTGCTGTCGGGCGAGGTCTGGGGCACGTTGCGCTCGTCGCCAAAAAAGAAGTAAATCTTATCCCAGTCCACCAACTCGTGGTAGGCCGGTGAGGCCAGCAGCTCGTACAGTTTCTTGGGCGAGCTGCCGCCCGACAGCGCCACTACAAAGCGGCCCCGCGCCACCACGGCCTGGCCGGCCTGGGCCACAAAGTAGTCGGCCAGGGCCCCTAGCACCGCGTCGGCGGTGGCAAAAACGTGCAAATTGAAGCTACTTCTTTCCATTGAGCGGCAAGGTAAACCAATGAAAGCCATCCTTCGCCACTAGGGCCTCAGCATCCTCAGGGCCCCACGAGTCGGCCGAGTAGTTGGGGAAATTCTGGCTGATGCGATTCTGCCACGAGGTCAGAATGGGCATCACCAAGTCCCAGGCCTCCTCCACCTGGTCGCCGCGCATAAACAGCGTCTGGTCGCCGAGCATCACGTCAAGCAATAGCGTTTCGTAGGCCTCGGGCGCCTGGTTGTTGTAGGTGCCTTTGTAGTCAAACACCATGTCCACGGTGTTCAGCATCATGTCCACGCCGGGGCGCTTGGCCTGCACTTGCAGCCGGATGCTCATCTCAGGCTGAATGCTAATAATGAGCCGGTTCTGGCGCATCGTCTCGGCCGTTTCGGGCGAAAAAATGAAGTGCGGCACATCCTTGAACTGGATGGTGATAACCGAGGCCGAGCGGTGCAGCCGCTTGCCGGTGCGCAGGTAAAACGGCACGCCCTGCCAGCGCCAGTTGTCCACAAAAAACTTCACCGCCGCGAAGGTTTCGGTGTTCGACTCGGGGTTGGCGCCGGGCTCCTCGCGGTAGCCGGGCACCTTGGTGCCTTCCAGCCAGCCAGTGCCGTACTGGCCGCGCACGGCCTGCTCGCGCACGGTTTCGGGCGTGAAGCGGCGCATGGCGCGCAGCACATCCACCTTGCGGTCGCGCACTTCCTCGGCCGTGAAGCGCACGGGCGGCTCCATGGCCACAATGCACAGCAGCTGCAAGAGGTGGTTCTGAATCATGTCGCGTAGCGCGCCCGAGCCATCGTAGTAGCCCGTGCGCTCGCCCACGCCCAGGTTTTCGGTCACCGAAATCTGCACGTGCTCGATGTGCTCGCGGTTCCAGAGCGGCTCCATAATGGCGTTCGCAAAGCGGAAGGCCATGATATTCTGCACCGTTTCCTTGCCCAGGTAATGGTCGATGCGATAAATCTGCTTTTCCTGGAAGATGCGGCCTAGCAGCGCGTTCAGCTCCCTGGCCGACTCCAGGTCGTGGCCAAAGGGCTTTTCGATGACGATGCGCGTGCGCTCGGCGTCTTCTGTCAGGCCGGCTTTAGCCAGGTTTTCGGCAATGATGGGAAAGAAATTCGGCGCCACCGCCAGATAGTAGATAACGTTGGCGGGCGCCTGCCACTCCTCTTCCAGGCTTTTGATGAGCTTAGCGAATTCCTGGTAGGTGGTGGCATCCTGCACGTCGGCGGCCTGGTAGCGCACGTGCGGACCGAAGCCGGCCCACTTATCGTCGGCCACCTTGCCGGTGCGCGAGAACTCGTTGATGTCCTTGAGCATCCGGCCCTGAAACTCCTCATCGGTGAGCTTGGTGCGGCCCGTGCCCACCAGGGCAAAGTGCTCGGGCAGCCAGCCTTCGAGGTAGAGGTTGTAGAGGGCCGGCGCCAACTTGCGGGCGTTGAGGTCGCCGGTGCCGCCAAAAATGACGAAGATGGTCGGCTGCGATTTGAGCTGCGTGTTCATTTAGGCTTGGGGGGTAGTGGGCTCCTCGTCCGTTTGCTTGTTGCCGGCCACTGGCGGAGTAGCGGGCGGCTGGTTGGCGGCCGTGCCGGCCGGCGCCTCGGGCTTGCTGCGCATGCCCGTCCACTGGGTGTGGAAAACGCCTTCTTTGCCAATGAGTTCGTAGGTGTGCGCGCCAAAGTAATCGCGCTGCGCCTGAATGAGGTTGGAAGGCAGGCGCCCCGTGCGGAAGGCATCAAAGTACCCTAGCGCCGAGGTGTAGGCCGGCACCGGCAGGCCCGCCGTTACGGCCGCCGCGATAATGGCCCGCGAGCCGCCTGCGCTGCCCTGCACCAGCTTCTGCACGTTGCCGTCGAGCAGCAGGTGGGCTAGCTGGTTGTTGCCCTCGTAGGCATTGTATATGTCGTTGAGGAACGTGGAGCGAATAATGCAGCCACCGCGCCAGATTTTGGCAATGGTAGCCAGCTGCAAGTCGTACTTAAACTCCTCCGAGGCCCTGGCCAGCATATGCATGCCCTGGGCGTAGGCCATTATCATGCTGAAATAGAAGGCGTTTTCGAGCTGCGCCAGAATTTCTTCCTTGTTGCCAGCCAGCGGGCCGGCGGCGGGGCCGTATTGCTGGGCCAGCTGCTCGCGCAGCTGCTTGTACTTCGACAAGTCGCGCATCGACACGGCCGAGTCTACGGTGGGCAGGGGCGCCTGCAGGTCCATTGCTACCTGTGAGGTCCACTTGCCGGTGCCCTTAGCGCGGGCCTCATCCTTGATATCGTCGAGCAGCAGGTGGTCGGTATCGGGGGCGTTGAAGGCAAAAATATCTTTCGTAATGTCGAGCAGGAAGGATTGCAAACGGCCCTCGTTCCACTTGGTAAACACCTGGCCGATAGCGGCATTGTCCATGCCCAGCCCGGTTTTGAGCAAGCCGTAAGTTTCGGCAATCAGCTCCATCAGGCCGTACTCGATGCCGTTGTGCACCATTTTCACGAAGTGGCCGGCCGCGCCGGGGCCCATCCAAGCCACGCAGGGCGCGCCATCTACCTTAGCGGCAATGGCTTCAAAGACCGGCTGCATAGTTTTGTAGGCGTCTTTGTCGCCACCGGGCATCATGCTGGGGCCAAAGCGGGCGCCTTCCTCGCCGCCGCTCACGCCCATGCCGAAGAAGTGCAGGCCTTTGGCATCCAGCTCCTTATCACGGCGCTCGGTGTCGAGGTAATACGAGTTGCCGCCGTCGATAAGAATATCGCCGGGGGCTAGCAGCGGCACCATGTCGGCAATTACGCTGTCGACGATGGCGCCCGCGGGCACCAGCATCATAATGGCGCGGGGCGTTTTGATGCTCTGCACGAAGGCTTTAGGGTCAGTAAAGCCCTTCACGGGCTTGCCCTGGCCTTCCTGGCCTAGCAGGTCTACCTGCTTCTGGTTTTTATCGTAGCCAGCCACTGCGAAGCCGTGGTCGGCCATATTCAGGAGCAGGTTGCGGCCCATCGTGCCGAGGCCAATCATGCCGAATGCGTAGTCCGTGGGGGTGTCGCTCATCGTGCGAAAGAAAAGGAGTGAATGCGCAAAGGAAGGCTATACGCGGAAATGGCCGCCGGGCTGCCCTGAATGTTGGGTGAAGCTCCGTTTGGCCGCGCGTAGCTCGGTTAGCGTAAGCAGCTTTCACCCTCCTTGGTTTGAAAATGACCGTTTCGCACTGGCTATTTCGCGGGCTAGCCACGCTGGGGCTGCTGGCGCTGCTGGCCGCCCAGCCCGCCCCCGGCCCCGACCTGGCGCGCACACTGCGGGCTAGCCGCTGGCAGCACCGGCTGCTGCTCGTGGGCGCGCCCACGGCCAGCCAGGCCGATTTTCAGCGTCAGAAAGCCTTGTTGGCTGAGGCCGAAGAAGGCCTGGCCGCCCGCGATTTCAAGGTTATCGAAGTACTCTACGACCGGCTCTCGCCCGCCGACCGCCAGTGCTGGACGCAGCAGCTGGGCCAGCCCCTGGCCGGCTTTCGCGTGCTATTCATTGGTAAAGACGGCGGCGTGAAGCGCACCGAAACCCAGCCGCTAGCCCCGGCCAGCCTCTTCGGCACCGTGGATAAAATGCCCATGCGTCGCCAGGAAATGCGCGGCAAAAAGTAGAGATTTAATGAAAAGACTGTCATGCTGAACGCAGTGAAGCATCTCTACCGCACCGTTTAACGGCCCGACCAAGATGCTTCACTGCGTTCAGCATGACAGCCTTTTTTACTGCCGATGCGGGTTGTCGGCTAGCCTACCAGCACGGCGTCGCTGGCCGCGATTTCCTCCAGAATGGCGTAGACTTCAGCGCCATTCTCGGCATCGACCAGGCGGGTGCGCCACTGCTTGGCGCCTTCCAGGCCGCGGAAATAGTGGGCATAGTGCCGGCGCATCTCGAAGATGCCAGCCTTGGGGCCTTTCCACTCCAGGCTTTTGTCGAAGTGCATTTTGCACATGGCAATGCGCTCTTCCAGCGTGGGCGGGGCTAGCCGCTGGCCGGTGGCCACGAAGTGTTTCACCTCCCGAAAAATCCAGGGGTAGCCGATGGCGGCGCGGCCAATCATGACGCCATCCACGCCGTAGCGGGTTTTGTATTCGAGCGCCTTCTCGGGCGAGTCGATGTCGCCGTTGCCGAAAATCGGGATTTTGATGCGCGGGTTTTCCTTGATTTTGGCAATGAGGCGCCAGTCGGCCTCTCCTTTGTAGAGTTGCACGCGGGTGCGGCCGTGCACAGTAAGTGCCTCAATGCCTACGTCTTGCAGGCGCTCGGCTACTTCCTCCACGTTCAGGGTGCTTTCGTCCCAGCCCAGGCGGGTTTTCACGGTCACAGGCAGATGGGTGTTTTTGACCACGGCGGCGGTCATGGCTACCATCTTCGGAACGTCGCGCAGCAGGGCCGCGCCCGCGCCGCGCAGGGCCACCTGCTTCACCGGGCAGCCGTAGTTGATGTCGATGAGGTCGGGCCCGGCCTCGGTGCTGATGGCTGCGCACTCGCCCATCGTCTCCACATCGGAGCCGAACAGCTGAATGCCGATAGGCCGCTCGTAGTCAAATACATCCAGCTTCTGGCGGCTCTTGGCCGCCGCGCGTATCAGGCCCTCCGAGGAAATGAACTCGGTGTACATGAGGTCGGCGCCGTTGGCCTTGCACACGGCCCGGAAAGGCGGGTCGCTCACGTCCTCCATCGGGGCTAGCAGCAGCGGGAAGTCGGGCAGTTGGATGTTGCGAATAGTGACCACGGATTTAACAGATTTAACGGATTGCACAGATTCGATGGGTGGCCGCCGGAGCCGGCGCGCTGGCGGCCATTGCCCGCACGCCGCCAGGGGCGGTGCTACTCAGCCAGAATTTATTGCGCAAATTTACATCCCCTTGAACACCCCCGCCCTTATGAAAGGTTTAGTGCCCCGCTCTGTGCACCCCGCCGTGCAACTGCTCATGCTGCTGGGGCTGGCCGTGGCGGGGCTATGCCTGGCCGCCCTGCTGGCGCTGGTCCTGGTTAGTGCCTTGTATGGCGTCTCGATGCTGCAATTCAGCAGCCTGGCGGCAATGCCCGACCAATACCCGCATGGCTGGGATGCGCTCATGCTGTACCAAGGCTTGGTGCTGGCGGGGGCGGGGGCCGGCGCGCTGCTGCTGCCGCGCCTGCTGGGGCAGTCGGCAGCCAGCTATTTTTCGCCGCGCCGGCTAGGGGCGGCGTGGTGGCTGGGGGCGGCCGGGTTGGTCATTATCTGCTCGGTGCCCTTTTTGTCGGCCCTGGTTAGTTGGAATGCCAGCGCGCATTTCCCCGGTGCCCTACACGGCTTCGAGCTGTGGGCCCGCGACAAGGAAGACCAAGCCGCCGGCCTCACCAAATTTCTCACCGATTTCAACTCGCCCGGCCGGCTGCTGGTGGGCCTCCTCGTCATCGCCATCGTGCCAGCCGTGGCCGAAGAGCTGGTGTTTCGGGGCGGTGTGCAGCGTTGCCTGGTGGCGTGGTTCGGGTCGCGGCACGTGGGCGTGTGGCTGGCGGCGGCCATCTTTTCGGCCATTCACGTGCAGTTTTTTGGGTTTGTGCCGCGCTTCGTGCTAGGGCTGGTGTTGGGGTATTTGTATGAGTGGAGCGGCAATATTGTGGTGTCGATGGCCGCGCACTTCACCCAGAACGCCTTTCAGCTCGTGCTGCTTTACCTGGCGCAGGGCAAGCACCTGCCCAGCTCTTTCGACCCCGATGCTACCCAAGCGTTGCCCTGGCCGGCCGTGCTGGCGTCGGCCGTGCTCACGGCTGGCCTGCTCTACTGGCTGCACCAGCGCTGGGCGGCCAGCCCACCCGCCGCCCCGCTCAGTGCCGCGCTGCCCGGCGAGCGGGCGCTGCACTAACTTTTCCACGCCGGGCCGCCCGGCCCCAAACCCCGCTCTGATTTGAACCCAGCCACTACCCCTTCGCCCTTCCCTGACCCGGCCGCGCCCAAAGGCCCCAGCAACCTGCGCCTGCGCGTGATTTGGGGTGCCCTTGCGGCGGCCCTGCTCATCGGCTGCACCTTCGGTGGACCCCTCTCATTCGCAGTGTTTTTTGCGGCCGTGCAGGCAGTTATCCTGAAGGAATTTTACCGCATAATGCGGGCTAGCGAAGCTAAACCAGCGTTTTGGCTCGGCATTGTAGTGGGGCTGCTCATCTTTCTGGCTGTCAATTTTGTAGTGGGCTATACGGTGTATGCGGAGCTATTTGGCTGGCCCACGGGCTGGACTGTCTACCCTCCTTTATCTGTCCTGCCGCAGGAGATTCCTGGCCAACCCACCGGGTGGCCTAAGGTATTTACGACAGTACTCTCGGCCCCCGTGTGGCTCGGCAGCGCGCTGGTGCTACTGGTGCTGCTAGTGCTGCGTGAAATATTGCTATGGCCCCATAATGGCCAACCCGGCAGCAACATTGGCGCTACCGTCACCGGCCTGCTCTACGTCAGCCTGCCAATGGCCATGTTGAGCGTAATAGCCTACGGCTCGGGCCGTTTCGAGCCGGGCCGCGTGTTCTGCCTTATTTTCTTCGTGTGGGCGGCGGATACCGGAGCCTACTTCGCGGGCAAAAACTTCGGCAAGCACAAGCTGGCGCCCAGCATTTCGCCCGGCAAAACCTGGGAGGGCTGGGCCGGAGGCGCGGCGCTCACCCTAGTGGTAGGCTGGGCCGCCGGCCATTTCCTGCCCGATATTCCGTTGAGCCACCGGCTGGTGGCGGCCGGCGTAGTAGCCGTATTCGGCCCGCTCGGCGACCTGGCCGAATCGATGCTCAAGCGTAGCGCGGGGGTGAAGGATTCGGGTACCTTTTTGCCCGGCCACGGCGGCCTGCTCGACCGCTTCGACGCCTTTTTGCTGGTGCTGCCGGTGCTGGCGCTGCTGCAAGTGCTGCTAGGGTAAGCGCAAGCCAGAAGCGGGGAAGGCAGCGCGAGGAAGTATGCCAATGGTAATTCTTCATGCCCCCTTCCCGGTTCCTGCTTCGCTGTAGCCGTACCTTTGCGGCGCTTTTTCGTAAGCGCACTCCTCTTTCCTTCCCACCCACCCCTCACCCCATTACCTTCTCACATGGCAGCCACCACTGTGTACAAAGAACCCGCCCCCCGGGTCGAGAATACCGAAAATCCGCTTGAGTCCATGATGTCGCGCTTCAACGTTGCGGCCGAAATTCTGGGCCTCGACGACTCCACGTACGAAGTGCTGAAGGCACCCGACAAGCAGGTAATCGTGCACCTGCCCGTATCGATGGACGATGGCAAGGTGCGCGTTTTCGAAGGCTACCGCGTGGTGCACAACACCATTCTGGGCCCTAGCAAGGGCGGTATTCGCTACGACAAGAACGTAAACCTCGACGAGGTAAAAGCCCTGGCGGCCTGGATGACGTGGAAGTGCGCTGTCGTTGACATCCCCTACGGCGGGGCCAAGGGCGGCATTATCTGCGACCCCACCACCATGAGCGCCGGCGAAATTGAGCGCCTTACCCGCGCCTACACCGTGTCGATGAAAGACGTATTCGGCCCCGACCGCGACATTCCGGCCCCCGATATGGGCACCGGCCCCCGCGAAATGGCCTGGATTATGGACGAATTCTCGAAGACGGTGGGCCAAACCGCTTCGGCCGTGGTTACGGGCAAGCCCCTGGTAATGGGCGGCTCGCTGGGCCGCACCGAGGCCACCGGCCGCGGCGTTATGATTTCGTGCCTGGCCGCCATGAACAAGCTGGGCATGAAAATCGAGGAAACCTCGGTGGCCATTCAGGGCTTCGGCAACGTGGGCTCGTGGACGGCCAAGCTGATGTTCGACAAAGGCCTGACTATTAAAGGTGTATCGGACATTTCGGGTGCTTACTGGAACGACAACGGCATCAACATCGACGAGGCCATTGCCTATAAAAACGCCCACGGCGGCCGCCTCGAAGGCTTCGACGGCGCCGACCCGATGGACCCCACCAAGCTTCTGACCTCGGCCGTAGACGTGCTGGTGCCCGCCGCCGTGGAAGACGTTATCACGGAGCACAACGCGCCTTTCATCCAGGCTAAATTGATTGTAGAAGGCGCCAACGGCCCTACTTCGGCCTCGGCCGACCCGATTATTTATGGCAAAGGTATTTCGGTAGTGCCCGACATCCTGGCCAATTCGGGCGGCGTAACGGTGAGCTACTTCGAATGGGTGCAGAATAAGCAGGGCTTCAAGTGGAGCCTCGATATGGTGACCGAGCGCGCCGACCGCATCATGACCGAGGCGTTCGAGAAGGTATACGCCACCAGCCAGAAGTATAACATCTCGCTGCGCATTGCTGCCTACGTGGTGGCCATCGACAAAGTAGCCCAGACGTATAAGTACCGCGGCGGCTACTAAAATCACGGATTACGCGGATTTTAACGGATTTCACGAATTTTGTGGACGACGACCGGACGACGCAGCTTCGCACCGGTCGTCGTCCACTTTTCGTAAAGCTGTTGGCTAGCCCACCGTTACTTTGCACCTCGGCCATCGTACACGTTAGCTTGAGGCGCACATTGCCGCTCAAAAACTATTTATTGCCCCTCGCACATCCTTTACTCTTGGTTCTGACACGGAAGAAAAATGCGTAGGCATCGCCCACAAAATCCGTGAAATCCGTTAAAATCCGCGTAATCCGTGATTAAGATACATAAAGAAGGTCGGCGCATCCTGTTCGTGACGCTCCTGGTGCTGCTGGCCCTCAACCTCTTGCTGAGCCGCTACAATGGCCCGAATGTGGTATTCAATCGCATTTTTGCGGGCGCCTCGGTAGTGGCGTTTCTGATGCTGCTGCAGTTCTTCCGCTCGCCCTTCCGGCGCCTGCTCACGCACGAAGACCTGCTGCTAGCCCCCGCCGACGGCAAAGTGGTGGTAATTGAGGAAGTATTCGAAAGCGAATATTTTGAGGACGCGCGCCGGCAAATAAGCGTGTTCATGTCGCCCATCAACGTGCACATCACCCGCAACCCGGTGTCGGGCATTGTCAAGTATTTCAAGTACCACCCCGGCCAGTACCTGGTGGCCTGGCACCCCAAAAGCAGCACCCAAAACGAGCGTACCACGGTAGTAGTAGAAAGCGACGCCGGCCCGCTGGTGCTGTTTCGGCAAATTGCCGGGGCTATGGCCCGCCGCATTGTGTGGTACGTGAACGAGGGCGACGAAGTAAGTCAGGGTGAGGAATTTGGCTTTATTAAATTCGGCTCGCGGGTCGATATTTTTGTGCCCCTCGATGCCGACATCAAGGTCGAGCTGGGCCAGAAAGTAAAGGGTGGCGAAACAGTGCTGTGCCAGTTGAAGGCCTAGCCTGGCAGCACCCGAACAAACCTGCCCCGCAAAGCAAACGCCGGCTGCCCTTCCGTTTAGATGGGCAGCCGGCGTTTGCTTTGGGGTGCAGGAGCTAGTGAGCGGGGAGCTGCATTTGCTCCATCTGCTGTTTCATAAGAGGCGCCGTGGTGGGGTTGTGCAAAAGCACGTAGCTCAGGCCGATTTTAAGCAGCAGGCAGGCGCCTAGCGGCAGCAGCCAGTTGCGGGCCTGAAACTGGTACGTACCTACGTAGCGGGGCCAGAACCACCATACGTAGGCCATAATAATGGGCAAATCGAGCAGGAAACCAGTGAGCGGCGTAAACAGGTTCTGATTCACCAGCCACCTTAGCAGAAATACTTCGGTCAGAATGTAGGTGATAACAAACGCCACGAGCCCCGAAATGGCCCGCCCGCGCTTAAGACGATACATATTTGTAGCCAGCAGCACGGCGCCCGCCACCACCGAAATCATGGCCGACATAACCACGATACCCGCTGGCGAATAAAGGCGGGGTAGCTCTTCCTCCTCAGCGGGCACCAGGGCCTGCGCAGTCAGGCGCGCCTGCTCCTGCACCACGGCCTCCAGGGCAGGGCGCAGGCTGGCATCTTCGGGGGCCGGCTGGCCGCGGCGGCGCAGCTCGTTGAGGGCCGCCAGCACGGCCTCCTCGCGATACTGAGCGTGGCCCGTTACGTAGTCGCGCAGGGCAGCATCGGGCTTGAGGGTCATTTTGGCCGCGTAGTCTTCCATAAAAATCAGTAAGCAAGTAGCCTGGGCTAGTAAGCAGATAGCGTGTAAATGACCAGCGCCACTGCCCCTTGCAGGCCGCTAGCTGTAAAATTCCGAAATAGCCGCGCCCGCCCGGCGCACATCCTCAAACGAATTATAGAGCGGAACGGGTGCCAGGCGAATAACATTCGGCTCGCGCCAATCGGCAATAATGCCCCGGCCCGCCAGAAAGTCGAACAGCTCGCGCCCGCGCTCGTGCACCAGCAGCGACAGCTGGCAGCCCCGCTGGGCGGGTTCGGTGGGCGTAATTATCTCCAGCTTCGATTTCGGCAGGCCTAGCTGATTAAGTAAAAATTCGAGATAGCCAGTGAGCTTTTCGCTCTTGGCGCGCAAGACGGCCAGGCCGCCGGCGCGGTCGAAAATCTCCAGGTTGGCGCGGTGCACGGCCATGGGCAGCACCTGCCCGCACGAGAGCTGCCAGCCCGCCGCCCCGGCCGCCGGCCGGAAGCCCGGCTTCATCTCGAAGCGCTCGGCCGGGTCGTTGCCCCACCAGCCGGCTAGGCGCACCAGGTCGGGCCGGTGCGCAAAGCGCTCGTGAATAAAGGCGCCCGAGGTGCCGCCCGGCCCCGAGTTCAGGTACTTATAGGTGCACCAGCAGGCAAAATCTACATCCCAGTCGTGCAGGTGCAGTACTACGTTGCCGGCCGCGTGGGCCAGGTCGAAGCCCACGGTGGCACCCACGGCGTGCCCGGCCCGCGTAATGGCCGCCATGTCAAATACCTGCCCGGTGTAATAATTGATGCCACCGAAGATGACGGTAGCCAGCGAGTCGCCCAGCTCCGCGATTTTGGCTTCTATGTCCTCGGTGCGCAGCGTGTGCTCGCCGGGGCGGGGCGTCATCTCCACAATGGCATCGGCGGGGGCGAGGCCGTGCAGGCGGGCCTGGCTTTCGAGCGCATACTGGTCCGAAGGAAACGCGCCGCCCTCCATCAGCACCTTGTAGCGGGTGGCGGTGGGCCGGTAAAACGACACCAGCAGCAGGTGCAGGTTTACCGTTAAGGTATTCATAATGACCACTTCCAGCGGCTTGGCGCCCACCACGCGGGCGGCCGCTTCGGCTAGGGTGTCCTGGTAAAACATCCAGGGCGACTCGCCGTGAAAATGCCCTTCTACGGCCTGCGTTTCCCACGACTTAAACTCTGCCTCCACAGCCGCACGGGCGGCGCGGGGCAGCAGCCCCAGCGAATTGCCGCAGAAATAGGCCGTCGGCCGGCCATCGGGCCCGGGCGGAATATGAAACTCCTGGCGGAAAGGGGCTAGCGCATCGGCCGCATCCTGAGCGGCGGCGAAAGTAGGAGAGGGGTCGTAGGACATAAAATCGTTATTCGTACTTCGCTGCTCGTTTTTTGAAAGCGCGGGCCGGGAAGGGATATTCCTTTTTACGAGCGACAAAAAACGCGCAACGAAAAACGCGCGTTACATTTTCTCAAAAACCATGGCCGTGCCCTGGCCCACGCCCACGCACATGGCGGCCAGGCCATAGCGCACGCCCTCGCGGCGCTGCATTTCGTGCACCAGCGTAGCAATAATGCGCGCACCGCTGGAGCCTAGCGGGTGGCCCATCGCGATGGAGCCGCCGTTCACGTTGAGCTTGCTCATGTCCACGCCCAGCTCGCGGGCCACGGCCACGCTCTGCGAGGCAAACGCCTCGTTGATTTCGAGCAGGTCCATGTCAGCCAGGGTCAGGCCGGCGCGCTCCAGCGCCTTGCGCACGGCCGGCACCGGCCCCATGCCCATAATGGATGGGTCGACGCCCGCCACGGCCGACGAGATAATGCGGGCCATCGGCTTGAGGTTGTAGCGGGTCAGGGCCTCTTCGCTCACGAGCAGGGCGGCGGCGGCGCCATCGTTGATGCCCGCCGAGTTGCCGGCCGTCACGGTGCCGCCATCGGGCTGAAAGGCCGGCTTGAGGGTGGCGAGCTTTTCGAGGGTTGATACGCGGGGCTGCTCGTCGGTATCAAAAAGAGCGGTATCGCCCTTGGGCTGGGGCAGAAAAACGGGCACCAGCTCTTTGCGGAAGCGGCCCTTTTCGGCGGCGCGGTGGTACTTGCGCTGGCTTTCGAAGGCGAAGGCGTCCTGGTCTTCGCGGCTTACGCCATACTGCTTAGCCACGTTCTCGGCCGTGTCGCCCATGGTGTAAGGGTAGTGCTCGCGGGCCAGCCGGGAGTTTACAAAGCGCCATCCCAGGGTAGTATCGTGGGCCGTAAAGTCGCGGGCAAAGGCCGTGGCCGACTTCGCCATCACAAACGGCGCCCGGGTCATGCTCTCGGCCCCGCCGGCCAGAAATACGTCGCCCTCGCCGCACTTAATGGCCCGGGCCGCATCCATGATGCTTTGCATCCCGCTGGCGCAGAGGCGGTTTACGGTATTGCCGGGCACCGTTACGGGCAGGCCAGCCAGCAGCGCGGCCATGCGGGCCACGTTGCGGTTGTCCTCACCCGCCTGGTTGGCGGCCCCCATTATCACATCCTCGACCGCGTTCTTATCGAGGCTGGGGTTGCGACGCAACAGCTCGCGCAGGACGAGGGCGGCCAAATCGTCGGGGCGAACGCTGCTGAGCGCGCCACCAAACTTTCCAATCGGGGTGCGCACCGCATCCACGATATATGCATTAGGCATTCCGGGAGTATCATTGGGGCGAAGCGAGTCCGCCGGTTGAGGGCTAATTTTGGCCTGGCATCGCGCACCGGCGCGGGCCTTTTTCACAACCGCAAAGATGATACAAAGAATTCAAAGCGTTTTTCTTTTACTGCTGGCTTTGTCGATGCTCAGCCTGCTGGCGCTGCCGCTCTGGCACAAAGCAGATGCCCTCACCCACCAGGAGCTGACCCTGACAGCCTTCAACTTCAAAGCCACCGGCCCGGTGCACCCCACCACGAGCTTGCCCGTCTGGCTTATTGCCGTGCTAGCCCTGGCCTCGGCCGCGGTGGCCGCCTACGAGATTTTCCAGTTTCGCAATCGCTTCACGCAGCTCAAGCTGGGTATGCTCAACCTGCTGCTCATCGTGGCTACGTTTGGGGCCGTGTTTTATTTTTCCAACCAAGGCGAGGCGTTTCTCAACCCTAAGCTCGAAGGGCAGAATCTGCCGGCCTTCTACCTGCCCACGCTCGCGCTGATGCTCAACCTGCTGGCCAATCGCTTTATCCGGCGCGACGAGCAGCTGGTGCGCAACAGCTACGACCGCCTGCGCTAGCTGCTAGCCCTCACACCTCATGCAAAAGCCCCGGCTGCCTTGTGGCGGCCGGGGCTTTTGCATGAGGTGTGAGGTTGGAAAGGGCGATTACTCGGGCGGCAAGCCCACCGCTTGCCGCAGCGTGCGAATACTAGACTTGAATTGCAGCGCGTCATAAACCCGGCTGAAATCCTGGGGGTCGCTTAGGTGCGAGTAGCTAAAGCGGGCTAGCTCGATGCGCGACTCATCGTGGGTAAAGGTTTGCATCAGCTCGGCCAGCTCATTGGCGCGCAGGCTGCTTTGGTCGAGCGCCTGGGTAGCGGTGCGCAGGCGCTCGGCCTCGGTGGGGCGCTGGCGCAGGTCCTGGGCTAGCCCGGCAATTTCATCGGGGGTGAAGGGCTGAAGGTTGCTGGCGTTGTTCGGAGCAGGGTCGTAGCTGCCTTCGGTGGTCGTGTCGGGGTAGGCATTGCCCGGCGCGCTATTGCCGCCGGGGTAGGTTGGGGGAGGCGCCGGCGCCGGGTAAGCCTGCGGCTGCTCTTGGCTAGGGTAGGTAGGCGCCGGATATGTCTGTGGTTGCTGCTGGCTGGGGTAAGTGGGCGCCGGGTAAGCCTGCGGCTGCCCTTGGCCAGGGTAGCCGCCGCGCGAATCATAGCTAGGGTCATACTGGCCGTTGCCATAGCTGCCCTGAGGCGGCAAAGGGCTGCTATAGTACCCACCCTGGCCGCTGCCATAAGGCCCATTGCCGGGGCCATAGTAGCCACCCTGGCCATATCCGGGGCCCGCCAGCGGCACCATGCCTATCTGCCGCAGCTGCGGGCCGTAGGGGCTCAGCAGCAATACATAATCAGTCTCAACGCCCGGCTGCAGCCACACCTGGGTGCGAAAGCGCAGCGGCGGCCCGTAGCCGGTAGGCACGCTAAAATCGGCCCAGTGGCGGCCGGGGGCCAGCATGCCCACGCGCACCTGCGGGGCCAGCGGTCGGGTCAGCAGCCGCCCATCGAGCACGAGGCTGAAGGGCTGGCCCCGCTCGGCAGTAATGCTCAGGTTGGCCGGCGGGGCGGCGAGCGCGGGCGCGGCCCCCAGCCAGGCAAGCAGCGCCGTAGCAGCCAGGTTAAAAAGCGTTTTCATGAACGTAAAAGCTGCGGGCCGGTGAAGAAACTCACCCACTCTAAAGCGTTAAATTCAAACGCCGTGCCATAAAAAAAGCCCCCGACCGGCGGGGGCTTTTTTAGCTTGCTGCTGCTTGGCTGGTGCGCCGTTGGCCCTTGCCAGGCAGCTGGCCTTACTTGTCGATGCGTGTCACCTTAAACTCGGTGCGGCGGTTGCGCTGGTACTCCGCCTCAGTTTTGGCATCCTTCACGATGGGCCGGGTTTCGCCGTAGCCTTTGGCCGTGATGCGGCTGGCCGGCACCCCTTTGCTCACAATGTAAGCCACCGCCGATTCGGCACGCCGCTGGCTGAGCTTCAGGTTGTAAGCATCTTTGCCACGCTGGTCGGTGTGCGAGCTTAGCTCGATGTTGATTTTAGGATTGTCGAGCAGCGTTTGCACCAGGGTATCGAGGCGAATGGCCGCGTCGGGGCGGATATCAGCCTTGTCGTAGTCATAGAAAATATCCTTAACCTCAATAGCCTTGTTCACGATGATTTTATTCAGCGTGAGCGTTACGGGCAGCCGAATATCGTTTTGCTGCTGCGGCAGCGCGTCCTGGCTGGGGTAGCGGTCTACGGTGCTTACGCTGCCGCGCGCCGTGAAATCGCCGGGGCGGTCGGCAAACAGGCCGTAGGTCTGGGCCGAGTCGAGCTTGGTCGTGAACTTGCCATCGGGGCCGGTTGTCACATCCTGCTTCTGGCCGGTGCCACTCGTGATGGTCACCGTTTCGCTGGCTACCGGCGTAGTGGTGCCGGCCTTGTCGTTGCGCTCCAGCAAGGTGCCATCCACGTAAAAGGTCACCAGCTTGCGGGCCTTCTTCTTGAAGGAATAAAGGTCATCGGAGCCCTTGCCGCCTTCGCGGTTGGACGAGAAAACGCCCACGCCCGGCGCCGTAAAGAAGGGCGCAAAGTCATCGCCCGGGCTATTGATGCCCGGCCCCAGGTTCACGGGCTTGCCGCCCTTCACCTGAAAAATATCGAGCTTGCCGTAGCCCGGGTGGCCATCGGAAGAGAAATACAGCGTGCCATCGGGCGCCACGCCCGGAAAGTTGTCGTTGCCCACCGAGTTGATGGTTTCGCCCAGGTTCTCGGCGGGCGAGAAGCGGCCGTTGGCCCCTAGAGTAGCCTTAAACAGGTCGTTGCCGCCCAGCCCACCCTTGCGGGCCGAGGCAAAATAGAGCGTAGTGCCATCGGGCGCGAAGGCTGGGGCAAAGTCATCAGCCGTGCGGTCGTTGATGTTGGCCAGAATGGGCTCGGTCCAGGCGCCGTTGCGGTAGTACGAAATCCACAAGTCCACGCTGCGATAGCCCTTTTTCGAGCCATCGTTCGAGCGCGCAAACACCATCGTTTTGCCGTCGGGCGTGTAGGTGGCGCTGGCTTGCAGCTCCTTATCGTTGTTGAAAATCGGCTCCAGCTTGCGCGGCGTGCCGCCGGTCATGGCCGCCGGGTCGTCAAATTTCTGGGCGTAGAGCGCCGTGTAGCGCTCGCCATTGCCGGGGTAAGGCTTGCCGTCGCGGCCCGAGGCAAACACCAGCTCGCCACTATTAGGCATGCGCGCGGCCGAAAAATCAGAGTTAGGCGAGTTCACCGCGTCGAGCGGGGCCACGTCGTAGGCGGCGGCCAGGCCGGCGAGCGCCTTGCTGGCGGTAGCGCTGGCCGCCTCGGCCTCGGCGCGGGGGGCTAGCGTGCGGTTGGTGCCGCTCTGGGCGTAGGCCGTGAAGCGTGTGGCGGCTTCGTCAAATTTGCCGCTAGCCTTCAGCGCCTCCGCGTAGCGGTAGCCCAGGTCGGCGTTGCGCGAGCCGGCGTCGAGCGCTGCCTTGTAGTAAGGCTCGGCCTGGTCGAGGCGGTTGGAGAGGCGATAGGCTTCACCGAGGCGGAAATTGGCCGTAGCTGCGCTTTTGGGCTTGGCCGCGTCGGCCTTGTAGAGCGGAATGGCCGCCTCGTATTCGCCGCGCAAAAAGTGCTTATCGGCCTTGCTAAGCTTGCCCGATGAGGCGCAGCCACCTAGTGCCAGCGCCGGGCCAGCCGCCCCGACAAGCACAAATTTTCTAAGGGACGAGTATCGAATGGGGAACGCCATGCAGCCGGAAAAAGCAAGTCTATTGGTTTGATAGGCAATAATACAACTGTTTCGGGCTGCTCATTAGTGCCCCGGCCAGCGGCTAGGCCCCAAAATAGCTGGCTAGCCAGGTCTGGCCGGCCGGCGCCGGCCATTGGTCGTCCAACTGGGCTTTTGTAGTCAGCGTATTATTAAAATATAAGGTGTCGGGCTGCACCTCGCCGGCCGCGATGGCCGCCCGCAGCTCGCGGCGCGTGAGCAGCCGCAGCTCGCCCTGGTGCAGAAAGGCCATGCGCGATTTTTCCAGCAGCGGCACCCCTAGCCGCTGCTCCAACTCCTGCACAAAGCGCACCGAGGCGTCGATGGAGCAGCCGCTAGCCCCCGCCATTGCCTCATCGAGGCCAATCACTAAAAACTGCCGGTGCAGAAACTGCACGGCCGCCGCCAGCTGGCGGCCGTGGCTCGTCCACTCCTCGGCAAAAGCCGCTAGGCGCGGCAGCAGCGGCATAAGCTCGGCCTCGGCCAGCGGGCGGCTGGCCTGGTAAATCCACACCCGGGCATGGGGCGGCAGGTGGTCAAAAGCGACATTCATAAATCACGGATTACGCGGATTTTAGCGGATTTCACGGATTTTGTGGACGATTTTTTTGCCCGGGCCGTGAAGGCCGTCAGAAATAAGTAATTTGCCCAAAGGCACCGTTTTTAACAAACGACGCGTGTAAAAGAAGGATTACCGCCAACATGAAGTGGAAAGGGCGGCAGCTACTACCGGCTACAAAATCCGTGCAATCCGCTAAAATCCGCGTAATCCGTGATTTTAGGCGTTGATGCCTTCGGCGCTGGCTACCAATTCGGCCAGGTCAAATACCTGGACGTTAGCTTCCTGTTCTTTGTTTTTTACGCCATCGCTCATCATGGTCATGCAGAAGGGGCAGCTCACGGCAATGATGCTGCCTTGCAGGCTGTGCTGGCTGGGGGCGGTGCGCTCGGTTTCGACGCCGCGCAGGTTGTCGAGGGCCGCCGCCTGGCCGCTGAGGGTGGCCAGGGCCTCTTCGGTGCGCTCGATGTTGATATCCTTTTTGCCGGGCTCGGGCTCTTTCCACATTTGGGCGCCGCCGGCGCCGCAGCACAGGCCGTTAGCCTTGCTGCGCTTCATTTCCACGAGGTCGGCATCGAGGGCGGCTAGTACGTCGCGCGGAGCTTCGTAGATGTTGTTGGCGCGGCCCAGGTAGCAGCTGTCGTGAAAAGTGATGCGGCGACCCTTGTAGCTTTCGCCACCCTGCACGGCCACTTTCCCTTCATTAATAAGCTGTTGCAGGTAGGTACTGTGGTGAATCACCTCGTACTCGCCCCCGAGCGCCGGGTACTCATTCTTGATGGTGTTGAAGCAATGCGGGCAGGCCGTCACAATTTTCTTGATGCCGTAGCCATTCATCGTCGTGATGTTCTGCATGGCCTGCATCTGAAACAAAAACTCGTTGCCGGCGCGCTTGGCTGGGTCGCCGGTGCAACTCTCTTCGAGGCCTAGCACGGCGTAGTTGGTGCCCACGTGCTCTAAAATGCGGGCAAAGGCGCGCGTCACGCGCTTATAACGGTCGTCAAAAGCGCCGGCGCAGCCTACCCAAAATAGAATCTCGGGCACTTTGCCCTCGGCCGCGAGGTCGGCTACGGTCGGCACCGTAAGCTGGCGCTTGGCGGGGGCAGCAGGGGAGGAAGAAGGGGTCATAACGAAAAGAACACTACTGCTTATAAATCAATACTATACCGTTGTGGCGGGCGCTTTATCGGCCACGTACAGCTCGTCGGCCCAGTTGAGGCGGTCGGAAGGTGAGAAAGCCCAGGGCGCGCCGTTGTTTTCGATGTTGGAGAACATGACATTCAGCGAGTTGGGCGCGGCCGATTCTTCCAGTACCAGGAAGCGGCGCATCTCGATGATGCTTTCGAGCGGGTTGATATTTACCGGGCAGCTTTCCACGCAGGCGTTGCAGGTGGTGCAGGCCCACAGTTCCTCGGGCGTCACTTTGCCGCGCAGCAGCGTGGCGTTGACCAGGTCGGTAATAGGTTCGTGCTTAGCCTCTTGCCCATACACGTTGGGGTGGAAGATGAGCGGCGAGTTGTACTTCTCCTCCACCCGGTCGCGGGTGTCCATGATGATTTTGCGCGGCGAGAGTAGCTTGCCCGTCAGGTTGGCGGGGCACACCGAGGTACAGCGCCCACACTCGGTGCAGGAGTAGGCGTTCAGCAGGTTGGTCCAAGGCAAATCCTCCACGTCTTTAGCCCCGAAGGGCGTGGGGGCTATTGCCGAGCCATCGGCATCGACGGCCGGGGCGGGCACCTCGTAGCTAGGGTCCATCATGGCCTTCACCTCGTGGGTGATGCTTTCCACATTCGAGAACTGGCCCTGCGGCACCAGCCGCGAGTACCACACGTTCGGGAACGCCATGATGATGTGGAAGTGCTTGGAGCTGGGCAGGTAGTTGAGAAACAGCAAGATGCCGGTAATGTGAATCCACCAGCCGGCGCGTTCCAGCACGCGTAGCGTGGCTTCATTGCTGGCCGGCAGCAGGTTAGCCAGGAAGTGGCTGACCGGGAAGGCGCCCGGCAGGTCTTTGCCCTCCAGCTGATGCAGCTTGATATCGGCCGAGTTCATGAAGAACAGGGCCAGCATCAGGGCCACCTCAATGTAGAGAATGATATTGGCATCGAGCTTGGGCCACATGCGCAGCTCGGGGCCGGTGAAGCGCTGCACCGGCGGGTTGTGGTTGCGGCGCCACCAAAAGGCAGCTACCGCGATGATAACCAGCGCGGCCAGCGTTTCATTAATGGCCATCAGGGCATCGTATACCGGCCCCAGGATGCCTAGCACGCGGTGCGTGCCAAACAGCCCGTCGATGATAATCTCGATAACCTCGATATTAATGACCAAAAAACCCACGTATACCACCAGGTGCAACAGTGCGGGCGTGAGGCGCTTAAACATTTTCTGCTGGCCAAAAGCCACGAGCAGCGTTTTGTTGAGGCGCTTGCCGAAGTGGCCGCTCATGTCGCGGTCGCGCCCGACGAGGATATTGGCCCTGATTTTTCGAACCTGCCAGGTAAACAGGCCGAACGCTGCCAGCAGCAGCAGCGCGAAAAGAATGGGTTGCAGCATAGACGGTAAAGGTAAGCCGACGGGTGGGATGGGCCCGCAATTTAGTAGGCATGACGACTACTTTTCACAATTCACCCCTCGGCCGGGGCCTAATGGAAATTTTTTCGGCCCTGGCCTTGCGTCGTAACGCATTTTTAGTACCTTTGCACTCCCAAGCCGCCAAAGCGAGGCGGGAAACGGCAACATAGCTCAGTTGGTAGAGCACAGCACTGAAAATGCTGGTGTCGTTGGTTCGATTCCAACTGTTGCCACAAAAAAAGCCCTAGCATTGCGCTAGGGCCTTTTTTGTTTCGGGTATGGCCAATGCCCCTACGCTGTCTGGGAATGGTTTGAGGGAAAGCAAAAACTCAGCCAGCTGCACCAGATAATTAATTAATTGCTGCTTCACGCTGGCGAAAGCCAGGAGGCGGGCTAGCAGCAAAAGGCGTATGCGTTTGCCAGTCCATTGCCGAAAGCAGCCTGGGCTAGCGGGCCTTACAAGCAGCTTGGGGGTATTGAGGAAAAGAGCAGCCTAGGCGGCCTCTTAATAAATCAGTGCCAGCACTGATGCGCTCGGCGGCAGCAAAATGGTTGCTTTGCATTGTGCAGTAAGTGCTTGTTGCTCTAGATATTACCTTGTTTTATTCAATATTACGTGGCGTTCATTTATGCCTGAAACACTACGCCACTAGCCCGCCGCCACTGGTACGTCGAGTGACAACTGCTGGGGTTATACCAATAGCCAGGCGTACCGGGCCGACGTGACGACCCTGAGCCAACTGGCGCCGACTGCATTGGGCTGATTGTGACCCTGGTAGATTTGCCCGGTGGGGCTGCCCCGGGCAGCTTTATTACGGTAGTTTTTGACGTCAAGCCAAGAGACTGCCCCAATCCGTTCAACCTGACGGAAAAAGGCGTATTGCCACCGGCCATCCTGGGCACCACCGGGTTTGACATCACCAAAATTGACGTTTCTACGCTGAAGGTCAACGAAATGGCTCCCCTGCGCTGGGCCATTGAGGACGTGGCTACTCCCTACGCTGGCGACGTAACCGGCTGCACTGCCTGCACCGCGGCCGGGCCCGACGGTATTCCGGACCTGACGCTCAAGTTTAGCAGCGAGAGCATTGCCCAGACTTTAAGCGGCGCGGCAAGCGGCCGCTGCGCCAGCCTGACGCTTACCGGCAAGTATACGACCATTCCCATAGCCGGCCTCGATTATATGAGCATGAAGGGCAAGTGAGCAGCGAGCCAGCAGCGCGCCCAACGGCCCCGCCGGAACACTCAGCGTACCGGCGGGGCCGTTGGGCGCGCTGCTAAAGCGGCTAGAGCGCCTGAGGCCCGGCCCCCAGGCCTAGCGGCCCCGAATGGTATCGAAAAGGTTGGTTTTGCGCCTGAAGAACACGTAGCGAATGGAAAACGCCGTGGGAAAGCGGGCGTAGTCGTCGCCGGCAAACTCCAGGGTAGGCTTGAAATCGAAGCTGAGCACCACCGGCAGAAAGGCTACCTTATACTCGACGCCCACCAGCGCATCGAGGCCGCTGAAGCCGCCCGTGTCTTTGTTGTGGCCCAGGTGCCCGCCCGCCCCAAAGTAGTAGTTGAGACTAGGCCCCAGAATACCAAAGTGATACTCGCCCAGCACCGTGCCGCTGTACTCGCGCTGGCCCAGCCCGGCAATGCCCTCGATAGTGACGCGCGAAGCCACCCGCTGCTGTAGCGTGAGGCCGTAGTTGCCGCCGCCCAGCCGGGCGCCCAGGGCCGTATCGTACTTCTGCGCGAAGGCGCGCTCGCTTAGCGTTAGCAGCAAGAGCAGCAACCCGCTGAGCTGAAAAAAACGTAGGTGCATAGGAAAATAAAAGCCAGGATTGACGGCAGGTACACAACTACGGTGCCAACGCCGCCAAGGCCGGGCTAGTACCGGAGCAGCCGCCCCACGTGTAAGATTCCGGCTTTTCCGGCTTTTATTCGGGGCCTAACGTTTGTTAGCCGGACCTTTGTACGGATATTCTCTTACCCACTACCCACTGCGTGTACCTGCATCACGTGGCTGCCTACCTGCCGGCAGCCGTTGTTACCAACGAACATTTTACCCGCCTCAATGGGCTGGCTTCCGACTGGATAATTGAGCGCACCGGCATTCGGGAGCGGCGCAAGGCGGGCCCCGGTGAAAATGCCAACACAATGGCCATTGCGGCCACGCAGGCCCTGCTGGCGGAGATGCCGGAAGTAGCGCCGGCCAGCATCGACCTTATTGTAGCGGGCACCTACACCCCGCACGATACCATTTATACCGCCGCGCACGCCGTGCAGCGCGCCTTGGGAATCAATGAGATACCAGTAGTAAGTATTTCTTCGGCGTGCTCCTCGCTGCTCAATGCCGTGGAGATAGTGGAAGGGTATTTTGCCTTGGGCAAGGCTAGCCGGGCGCTGGTGGTAGTGAGCGAGCACAACACGGCCTACAACAACGAGGAAGACACCATGGCGGGCCACCTTTGGGGCGATGGCGCGGCGGCGCTGCTCCTGACCAAAGATGCCCTGGCGCCCACCGACCTGCGCGTGGTGCAGGTACTGACCGGCGGCGCGGCCCCGATGGGCAAGGCCGACGAAGCCGTGACCCTGAAGCCGGTAGACAAAGGCATTGTGATGCCTTTCGGCCGCGATGTGTTTCAGCAGGCCTGCACCTATATGGCGCGTATTACGCAGCAGCTTCTCGATGCTCATGGCCTAACGGTGAACGAGTTGCACTACCTGATTCCGCACCAGGCCAATTTGCGCATCTCGGCCAACGTGGTGAAGCAGCTAGGCCTCGACCCCGCCCGCGCCGTCAATAATATCGAGCGCCTGGGCAACACGGGCTGCGCCGGGGCCGCTATTGGCCTGGCCGAAATATGGCCGCGCATTGCGAGCGGCGACAACCTGATTGTAACGGTATTCGGTGGCGGCTACTCCTACGGAGCCATGCTGCTCGCCAGGGAGTTATGAGTTGAGAGCTTGAGTTGAGAGCCAGGCCTTTACTTGTGCTCTGCCACTCATCCGGCATACTTCCTAACTTACAGCTCTCCGCTATGCTCCCGCCACCTGCTGCCTTTCTGCCCGAAATCGTGTTTCAGACCAGCCGGGCCAGTGGGCCGGGTGGGCAGAATGTAAACAAGGTAGAAAGCCGTGTGGAGCTCCGGTGGTCGCTGCAAGCGTCGCAGGTGCTGACGCCGGAGCAAAAACAGCTCATTCTGGAAAAGCTGGCCGGGCAGCTTACCCAGGAAGGCTACCTGTTGGTAGTAGCCCAGGACGACCGCAGCCAGCTGCGCAACAAAGAAATAGCCCTGGCCCGCTTTCACGAGCTGCTGCAAAAGAGCGTGCGCCGCCCCAAGCCGCGCCGCCCCACCCGCCCTAGCGCCGGGGCCGTGCGCAAGCGACTGGAAGGTAAGAAGATACAGAGCGACAAGAAAGCAAATCGCCGGCGCTTAAACTAGCAGTAGCGCTTCGGCCACGGGTTATAAACTGAAAGGCCCGGCCCAACCAATGACTAGTGGTTGGGCCGGGCCCTGGAAAAGTGCAGGAGAGTGATAATAAAGCGTAATCAGAGCGGAGAGCGGTAGCGCGGCGCCTGCTGCCCAACGACGACCCTAGCGGGCAGTGCGCCGAGAAACAGGCCAAAGGTCTTCATAGGTCAGAAAAAGCAGCTGGCAGCCTGGGGCGAGGTACGCCCTAGGCCACCACAAAGGACCTGCCTGGATGGGAAGAATAGTAGCGTAAAAACACCTGCTTTTGAAACCACGTATTTCTACGTGGTAGTGCTGGGCAGCGGCGAATCGAGCAGCCCGTGGCGGGCGGCATATACCACCAGGCCGGCCGAATTGGGCGCGCTGGTTTTTTCGAGCAGCTTCTGGCGGTGGCCCTCCACCGTGCGGCGGCTGATGAAGAGCTGCTCGGCAATGTCGGCGGCCGTGCAGCCCTGGCAGATAAGGCGCAGTACTTCGTGCTCGCGGGTGGTGAGCTGCACCAAATCGGGCTGCTTGGGCGTGGGCGTGCGCTCGGGGTGCTGCACGCCCCGGATGAGGGCCCGCGAAATGCGGGGCGTGAAGTGAAACCCCGTCGTCAATACTTCCTCAATGGTAAGGCGCAGCTGCTCCTGGTCTACGTCTTTGGGCAGGTAGCTGCGGGCGCCCGCTTTCATCATCTGCGTGATGTACTTATCGGCCGAAAACATCGAGAGCACGATGATTTTCAGGTCCGGAAACTCCAGCAAGAGCCGGCGGGCGGCCTCGGGGCCGTCTACATTAGGCATTTGCAGGTCGAGCAGCAGCACATCGGGCACGCGCCGGCGGCAAATGGCGAGCAGCTCGGGCAGCTCGGCCGCTTCCTCTACCGATTCGACATAGGGCAGCGCCTGCAAAATATAGCGCATACCCTGCCTGAAGAGTTGATGGTCATCGAGCAGGGCAATGTATACGGGGGCAGCAGGAGTTGGCATAGCTAGGTGGGTAGAGCGGGAAAAGAATAGAGAACAGGCTTAGGCGAAAACCGGGGTTTCCATTTCGATGAGCGTGCAGGTGCCCTGGCCCGGGGCCGACTGCTGGCTCAGGCGGGCGCGCAGCATTTGCACCCGCACCTCAATGCTGCGCAGCCCCGCGCCGCCCGAGGCCGCCCGGGTAGTTTCGAGCGCGGTCACGTCGAACCCGCAGCCGTTGTCTTCGACTATAAGCCGGAGCCCTTTGCTGTGCTGCTGCAGGCGCACCTGCAGCAGCGTGGCCCCCTGCGCGTGCTTCTGCGCATTATGAATCAGCTCCTGGCAGATGCGGTAGAGGGCTAGCTCCTGCTGCAAGGCTACGGGCTGCTGGTAGTCGATGGTAAGCTCCACATCCAGGGTGTTGGTTTCGCTGCACACATCGGCCAGGTGCTGCAGGGCCTCGGCCAGGCCAAAGCGGTCGAGCACGGCGGGGTAAAGGCTGTGCGAGAGGCCCCGCACATCGTGCACGGCATTGCCCAGAATTTCCTTTACGGTGAGAGTCAGGTTGGAAGCCTCGTCGGAGGCTAGACTTTCGAGGCGGCCCACCAGCAGCTTGGCCGTGGCCAGGGTCGAGCCAATGCCATCGTGCAGGTCGCGCCCAATGCGCTCGCGCTCGTGCTCCTGGGCCTCGATAACGGCGGCCAGCAGCTGCCGCTGATACTCGGCCTCGGTGGCGCGCAGCAGCAGCTGCTGCTGGAGCAGCCGCTTCTGGTATACCACCACAAACAGGACTAGGGTAACGGCTGACAAAAACATGAAGCTGATGCCACCGAGTAGCAACGGGCCAAAGGCTAATTCTGGGGGCGAATCCATAGAGCCACAAGGTAGCAACTATACAACACGGCTAAAAGCAGCGAGTGAATGGCCCAGATGTGCAGGTTGAGCTGGGTGGAGTAGTGAGTGAGGAGAAAATTGCTGAAAAGATAAATTTGCGACTTGCCCAGGTTGTTGATAACCAGGCCGATGGACACCCAGAACATGGGCTCCAAATCGAGCCGGGTTACGCGCAGCTCTTGCAGCAGCTTGCGGAAATAGAGCGCCACCAGGCCTAGCAGCAGCGCACTCTCGACCAGTTGCAGCGCCGGCTTAAACCGGGCAACCTCGGGAGTGATAAGGCTGTCGAGGGCGCAGTACCCTGCAAAAGCCCCCGCCAGCCACGGCCGCACGCGCGAAAACCGGGGGCTGTGCAGGGTTTTATCGTACACCAGCGCCAGCAGCCACAGCTCGCCCGCCGCAAAGAGTGGACCTACAAACAGATTGGGCCGATGGTAGTAGCGCAGGTAAAGGGAAAGGATTTCGGTAACAATCTCCAGGCCTAGCACCCACCCCAGGTAGCGCAGGTTGGCCGGCAAGCGCTTGTACCGCACGGCACAGCTGATAGCCGCAATTGCGAGTATCGTAAAACCAAAGCGGTTGATGTTATCGAGCGTAAAAAGCGCTTGCCAGCTCATTGCCACTAGGGGAGTAGCCAAAAGGGATGGGGCCGCTGCAAGGCCGCAGCGCCAGGAGCGATTAAGTTAGCAAGAGGGTGGGCAGGGAGAAGACATATCGTAAAATACGGAGCCGCCGTCGTCACCAACAGTGAGTTGGTCGTTCGCGGTTGCGCTGGCTGCCATCTTGGCGCTTCCTAGCGTACTCGTGGGGTACTGCACAATCAGGCCCAGCGTCTGGGTAGGCACGTTGTCGCCGTTGGGGTTGGCGTAGGAGTAGGCGTGCAGGCCAAGCTTAATGGCAATCAGCGTGTCTGGCTCGTTCAGCACCAGGGAGCTGGGTACCTGCCGCAACGGTGCCAGAAAATCTTCTAAATCAAACGTATAGCCGCGCAAAAAGCCGTAAGAGCCATTGACAATGGCGGGCACCAGCTTGGCCCCGTTAAACGTGACATCCAGGCTCGCCAGGTACCAGTGGGCCACCCAGGTCATGGCCAGGGCATCGGGTATCGCCCCCATAAAGGGAACAGGCACTGCGTCGTCGATAACGCCGTTGGCGTTGTAGCTGGCCCCCGACTCGATGTAGGTTTTTACGTTCCTGGCAAGTGCTTCGGCCGCAGCAGTATCTTGCCAGTAGGGCTCGGATACGTAGTACGAAGAAAGCCGGGTATTAAATGCATCCGTGGCAAACAGCACCAGGGAGAAGTACTGCTCTGTCGAGCCAGCCGCCGCCGGCTGCAAAATAAAGCGGGCCTTAATGTTGCTGGCTCCCACCGTCGAAAGAAGCTGCGCGATGCTGCCTGCCTTAAAGTTAACCCTGTCAATCAGTATCTTAAATTCTTTGCTGCCCTCCTTCAGGATAAAGGAACAAAAATAGTTGCTCAGGTCGCTGGTGTCGGGGTCGCTCGCCGTGTTTACCCAGGCGGCTGCGTAGGTGCTGTAGTCATTCTGATTGAGAATGCTGGGAGTGAAGCTTGAGATGTTCATGAAGGGTGAGGAAAGGAGTGAGCAGGATAAGCGGTTGGGATGCCCCTGTGCGTGGCTGGCCTGGCAGGCCGCAACACCAGTGCCCAACACAGGGCAGCCGACGGAAGAAAGCAGTGGCCGCCCCCAAAAAGCTCCCACGCAGTTGCGTAGGAGCTTTCATGGAGTAGCTTTCTACCAATCAGAAGCTGCTTTTTATACTTGCAAAGAGACGGTCGGAATCAGGCGAGCTTAAGCGTATTTATACGCGGTTTTTAAAACAGGTATTTCTACCTGCTTTAGCTCTACAGCAGCGTGCCGCGCAGCATTATCAGGGCCACGGTAAAGTAGATGATAAGCCCCGTTACATCCACGAGCGTAGCCACGAAGGGTGCCGACGAAGTAGCCGGGTCAAGGCCCAGCCGGCGCAAAATGAGCGGCAGCATCGAGCCCGCAATGCTGCCCCATAGCACAATGCCCACCAGGGCCACGCCCACGGTAAGCGCCACCAGCAGCCAGTGCGGGCCATAAATAGGCGTGATGCTCTGCCAGATGGCGATGCGACTAAAGCCCACAATGCCCAGAATAACCCCTAGCATGAGGCCGCCCGCCAGCTCGCGCCGCAGCACCCGCCACCACTCGCCCAGCGTAAACTCGCCCAGCGCCATAGCCCGGATAATGAGCGAGGTAGCCTGCGAGCCCGAATTGCCGCCCGAGCTGATAATGAGCGGGATAAACTGCACCAGCACAATGGCTTTCTGCAGCTCGCCCTCAAAAAACTGCATGGCCGAGGCCGTGAGTAGCTCGCCCAAAAACAGGACGACCAGCCAGCCGGCGCGCTTTTGCACCAGCTGCAGCAGCGGAATGGTGAGGTACGGCTCGTCAAGGGCCTCGGAGCCGCCAAATTTCTGGATATCCTCGGTGTCCTCTTCTTCGCGAATACTCAGAATGTCGTCCAAGGTCACGATGCCGAGCAGGATGCCCTGGTCGGGGCTCACCACGGGCAGGGCCACGCGGTCGTTGCGCCGAAAAATGTCGATGGCCTCCTCCTGGTCCTGGCCCGCCGTGAGCTGCACAAAGCGGTGGTCCATAATATCGCGCACCCTGGTGGTGGGCGCGGCCAGCAAAAATTCGCGAATGCGGATGTCGTCGATGAGCTTGCCCCGCGCATCGGTTACGTAGAGCATGTTCAGCGTTTCGGACTGCCCGCCGTGCTGGCGCACGAAGTCGAGCACCTGCTGCACCGTCCAGTTCTCGCGAATGGCGATGTAGTCGGGCGTCATCAGGCGGCCCACCGAATACTCGGGGTAGCCTAGCAGCTGCAAGGTTACGCGGCGCTCGGGCTCTGAGAGGTTTTGCACCAGCTCGGCCACGAAATTGGCCGGCAAAAATTCGAGCAAGGCCGTGCGGTCATCCGGCGACATCTCGTTGAGAATGTCGGTTACCTTGTCCTGAGCCAGGTTTTCGAGAAAGTGGCGCTGCACCTCTAGGTCGAGGTACTCGAACACGGCGGTGGCCAGCTCCAGCGGCAGCAGCCGGAAAATGATGAGCTGCTCGCGCTCGTCTTCGTTCTCAATCAGCTCTACCAGCTCGCTGGCCTGGAAGCCGCGCAACAGTTTCTTCAGCTTGAAAAACTCGCCCTCCTGAATCAATGTCGTGATGTGGTCCACGGTTTCGGGCGCAGTCATAGGCAGGGCAAAAAATCAGGTGAAGATTTTTAAAACAGACGAGTTGTTTCGCTAGGCAACAAGGGGTGACGGGGCAAAATTACGCTTGCGTTGGCGCTAGGTTGGCAGCCTAGCCGGCATTTTTGGCGTACTTCGCTCCTGTACCTGCTTTTGATTGTCGTTTTGCCTACCTCTGCTCCTTCACCCGCCGACACCGCTGCGCCCCAGGGCACCATTGTGGTGCTCGGCGGTGGCTACGACGACCCCACGCTGGCGCTGCTGGCCGGGCTGCTGCCCCGCCGCACGGCCAGCATCGAAATTCTGACCGCCGCCACGGCCCACGACCCGGCCCGCACCCACGCCGCCTACGCCCGCGTGCTGCACAAGCTGGGCTGCCCCCACGTGGGCCACCTGCAAGTAGATGAAGCCCAGCCCGCCGATGCGCCCGCCACGCTGGCCCGCCTGCGCGCGGCCAGCCTCGTCTTTCTGAGCGGGGGCGACCAGGAGCGCCTCACCGAGCAGCTGCTGGGTACCGAGTTTCTGGCCGTGCTGCGTCGGCGCTGCCAGCACGAAGCGGGGTTTATCCTGGCTGGCACTAGCGCCGGCGCCTCGGCGCTGGGCGGCCAGATGCTGGTGGCCGGCCGGGGCTGGCGCAGCCTGCTGGCCGGCGGCATTGAGGTGATACCGGGCCTGGCCATTTTGCCCAACCTGCTGATAGACCAGCACTTTGCCGAGCGGGCGCGCTACCCGCGCCTGCTGCACGCCGTGCTGGCCTACCCCGCCCTGCTAGGCCTCGGCCTGAGCGAGGAAACGGGCATCATCTTCCGGCCTGGCCAGCCGCCCGAAGTATTTGGTGATGAAGTAGTAGTGCTGGTAGATGGCCGCCAGCTCACGGCCAGCAACTATACTCGCCAGGTGGCCGGCCAGCCCGTCAGTGGCCAGGGCTTCGCGGTGAGTTTGCTGGTGAAGGGCGACACCTTTGCGCTGCCCGCCTAGCCGGGCACCAAAACCCGATACTTTTGCGTTGGGTTGCCGGACAATTTCAGTACTCTTTTTTCTGCCATGTCGTTGTTTCGTTCTCGCACGCCCGTGCTGGGGCTGCTGGCCCTGCTAGCCGTAGCCTGCACCCGCAAAACGGTTTCGTTCAACTCGCGGCCCGGCGCCGAGGGCGTAACGGCTTTGGCTGCCCCCGGCGACACCCTGACTACCACCGCCCGCAAGGGCGCGCCCAAGCTCAGCATCGCCGGCAAAAAAGCGGTGCTTACCAAGGCCGAGGAAAAAGCGGCCAAGGACGAAGAGAAAGCCGCCCAGCGCAAAAAGCCCATTAAGAAAAAAATATTTCTGGGTGAGCGCATTAAGAAGGCCTACGTGAAGTCGGGCCCCAAGGGCCGCAACCAGATAATTGAGGTGTTTTACTACCTCAAAACCTTCAAGCAGCCCGACCCCATGGCGCCGGCTGTGTACTACTACAGCCCGCGCAAGCACAAGATATATAAGGCCACCGGCGAGCTTGATGCCAGTACGGACAAGGTGCTGCACGGCATCTATAAAAAGATGCAAAACAACCAGGTGCTCGAAACCGGCTACTTCGCCAACGGCACCCGCCATCTGCGCTGGGAAAAATTCGACGTGAAGGGCAACCTGCTGACGAAAACGCACTACGAAATGGGTTTCCCGCGCGATGCCAACATCAGCTACTACGACGCGGGCCGCACTATGCTGCGCGAAGTAGTGCCCTACGTAAACGGCAAGCTGGAAGGCGATTACGTGAAGTTTCGCAACGATGGCCGCCGCGAGTGGACCGGCCATTTCGAAAACGGCCGTCGGGTAGGGGAGTGGACCAACTTCGGCGACTACAAAAAGTACCCGCACTACGTGTTTCAGTACGGCGAAAGCGGCTACGAGCCCGAGGTGGAGGAGCCCGAGCTAGTGCGCGAGTACAGCCGTGGCGGCTCCGTCATCTTCGATAAGGAGAAAAATGTGGACAAGCGCGGCGACGCCGACCCCGATGCGGCCCCTGTGAAGGATGCCCGCCGCCCCGGCAGCCACGGCGTGCCCACGCCCCGCCCGCCCGTGCGCAAGGCCCAGGACCGCCGCCCCGGCTACCACCCGCCCGCCGCTGTGCCGCCGGCCGTGTCGCCCACGCCCGCCGGCGCTGCCCCGGCGGCTAGCCCGGGCGCCACTCCGCAGCCCTAGTAAAAGGCGTCTTCGAATACCTCCAGCCGCAGGCCGCCGTGCAGCTGCGTCACGGCCAGGATGTCGAAGCGAATATCGCCGCGCCAGTCCAGCTCTTCCTGCAAGTGCGTAGCCGCCAAGCGAAAAAGCTCCTTTTTACGCGCCGAAACGAAGGTTTCGGGCGGGCCATACTGGCTGCCCGAGCGCGTTTTTACTTCCACAAATACCAGCAGCGCTGTGCCCTGGCGCGCCACTAGGTCTACCTCGGCCCGCTTGTGGCGGTAGCCCTGGGCCAGCACCTCGTAGCCCGCCTGCCGGTAAAAGTCGGCAGCGGCAGCTTCGCCCGCTTGTCCTAGCGCATGCGCAGCGGTGGCCATAGGTAAAGGAGTTTAGGGGCTAGTAGAATAAGAAAAAACGCCTGGGTAAGCGGGCGGCGGGTGGCTAGCCCAGCTAAGCCGCAAGCTAAACCATCGGGCGCGAAGTAACTTTGCGTCACTAGCCTGTTCTATTTCTGCTTCTTCCGATGGATATGTATTCGGCCTGCATGGCCCCCGTTGTTTCGGTTGCCGAAGCGCCGCCCGTGGAGCCGCTGGGGGCAGCTCAGCGCAGCATTCAGGTGCAGCGGCTGGGGCTGGTGCCCTACGTGCCCACCTGGGATTTGCAGGAAGCGCTGCTGGCCGATACCCTCGCCAGTAAAGCGCACAACCGCCAGGCCGGGGCGGCCGGCCAGCCGCTCCAGCCCACGCCCAACCACCTGCTCTTTTGCCAGCATCCGCCCACCTATACGCTAGGCAAAAGCGGCAAGCCCGAGCACCTGCTGCTCGATGAGGAGGCCCTGGCGGCCCACGGCGCCACCTTTCACCGCATCAACCGCGGGGGCGACATTACATTTCACGGCCCCGGCCAGCTGGTGGCGTACCCGCTGCTCGACCTCGAAAACTTCCGGCCCGACATCCACTGGTACCTGCGGGCGCTGGAGGAGGCCGTTATTCAAACCCTGGCTAGCTACGGGCTGCACGCCGGGCGCATTGCGGGCCTCACCGGCGTGTGGCTGGGCTGGGAGGAAGGCGCTGCTAACCCGCGC
This sequence comes from Hymenobacter cheonanensis, assembly GCF_030581075.1. GTDB lineage: Bacteria > Bacteroidota > Bacteroidia > Cytophagales > Hymenobacteraceae > Hymenobacter. The sequence continues at coordinate 255,087 of NZ_JAUQSW010000002.1, read as the reverse complement.
AAAATCTGCGCTATGGGGGTGCGGTGCAGCCGCTGGGTCACGCTTCATGGCCTGGCCCTCAACGTCAACACCGACCTCACCTATTTCGGCTACATCGTGCCCTGCGGCATCACCGACAAGGCCGTGACCTCGCTGCAAGCCGAGCTGGGCCACGCCGTGCCCGTCGAGGAAGTGCAGGAGCGCCTGCTGGCCGCCTTGCTAGGGCAATTCGATGCAACGGTGGCCCCGCTGCCTGCCCCCAGTACCCTACCTACTCTATGAAACAAGACATTGATTTTGACCCGGTAGCGGGCGTTTCGATTGCCATAGTGCCCGACGCAGCCCCCGAACCCGGCGCCGACGGCATTGCCGCCTGGACGGTGTACCTGCTCAACTCCAACGACACGCCTCTCGATACCGTTCTTATTGCGGCCGAAGGCTACGGCACCCAGCCTACCGGCGAAGCCGTGCGCACCTCCACGCTGCGCTACCATTTCGCGCAGGTGGGGCCCCATTCGGCCACGCCAGTCGAGTTGATTAACCCCGCCGTTTTTCACCTCACCAATCAATACTGGGTGAGCTATTACCAGGAAGGCCGGATTTTTGATAAGAAATTCATCTTCGTGCCCGACTCTCTGGTACCCGCCAACCTTAGCCCGCTTGCCCTGCTCGACGGCCGCCCCGGCGTGCTGCACAGCTAGCGTCGGCTGGCACTCAGCGCGCGAGTAGCCATTGTGCTTTATTTCAGTATAAATATGATAATGAATACTTTATTACAGCTTACAACCCCTGTTATCGGCGACCATTTTAGCGTGTACCTGGGCCTGGCGGGCTTGTGGGCGCTGCTGGTAGCCATGTTTGCTGTGCCCTCCATTGTGCATATCGCCCACCTCAAAAACCTGCTCGATACGCCCAATGGCCGCACGGTGCACCAGTCGCTTACACCGCGGCTAGGGGGAGTGGCGGTATTTGCGGGCTTTATGTCGGCGCTCACCATTTTCGCGCCGCTCAACAACGGTGTGAAGGAGCTGCTGGCGGGCTGCATTATCCTCTTTTTTGTGGGCCTGAAAGACGACCTCGTGTCAATTTCGGTGGCCAAAAAGTTTGTGGGCCAGCTGCTGGCCACCGGCGTCGTGATGATAATGGCCGATGTGCGCGTCACCAGCTTCCAGGGAATTTTAGGCATTTACACCCTACCCATGGGCGTGAGCTACGCGTTCACCTTCGTCATGATTGTGGGCATTACCAACGCCATTAACCTCATCGACGGGCTCGATGGGCTGGCGGGTACCATCGTGCTCATTCTCACGGGCACCTTTGGGTACTATTTCTACCGCTACGGCGGCGCCACCTTCAGCAACTACGCATTTGTGGCGGTGTGCCTGATTGGCGGAATGTTAGGTTTTTTGCGCTATAACTTTCACAAAGCCAGCGTATTTATGGGTGATACTGGCTCGCTTGTATGCGGCTTTATTGTGTCGATACTAGCCATTCAGTTTATTGAGTTGGGTAGCCACACGGGGCAGCCTTTCGGCAATGCGGCGCCGGCCGTTACGCTCGGCGTGCTGTTTGTGCCGCTGTTCGATACGCTGCGCGTGTTCATCCTGCGCATGGCGGCCGGGCAGTCACCCTTCACGCCCGATAAGAACCACGTGCATCACCGCATTATGGCCATGGGCTTCCCGCAAATCAGCACGGTTTTGCTGCTAGGCCTGCTCAATATCGTAGTGGTGCTTTTTGTTATCAACTTCTACTTCCTTGGCAATCTGCCGCTCATCGGCATCCTGGTGGCGTTTTCGGTGTTGCTCAGCGTGTTTCTGGGAGTGTATCATAACCGCGCCGCGCGCCGGCAAGTAGCCTCATCCTAAGCGTCTTGTCTGCCTCTGCCGTGTTTGTGGGCGGCCGCCACCCTAGCCGCTGCCTGCTAGGCCTGCTGGCCTGGCTGCTGCTGGCCGGGTTGGGGCAGCTGCCTGCCAAAGCCGCCGAGTACCACCCGCTGCCGCCCGCCGCCGCCACCGGCCTGGCTGCCGACGGCTGGCTGCTGCACGATGCAATTGGCAATCGTCTCATCCTCTACCTGCCTGGCTACCATGCCCCGGCGCACGCCTATTACCAATGGGTGCGGTTTCAGCCCCGCCAGCCCTTCGTGTTGTCGTTTCTGGCCGCGCCGGGCTTAAGTATCTTCCTCGATAACCAGCTGCAGTACACTGCCACCCGCGCCGGGCGCTTCAGCCTCGACCTGGCTGCGGCGGTGCCGGCCGCGCGGCTAGGGCATCCCCACCTGCTGGCTGTGTGGCAAGCCGATGGCTACCCTGCCCTCAGCTCCTTCGGCACCGAAGCCAATACCCCCGCGGCGCCCGTGGCCACGCCAGCTGGCCCGGCCGCGGCAGCTTTTCGGGCGCAGCTGCGCCTGCCCCCGGGGCAAGGCACCAACGTACTGCTTCTTTTTTTACTGCTGCTGGGCCTGCTCTACGGGGTGGTGCGCAGCACTTACCCGGCAGGTCTGGCCCGCATTCTGCAAGTAAATGAGTTGTTTGGCAGTTCGGCCGACCCCCAAAGCTTCCTGACGCGCCCCGCCTTTACGTGGCTTAACCTGGGGCTAGTGGGGCTTTTTTCGCTGTCCCTGGCCTTGCTGCTCACGGCGCTGCATACCGATTTTAGCAGTCTGCCCCTGTTTCAGCGGGTGTTCGACGTGCCGGAATCAGCCATCGTAGCGCGGGTGCTGGTCTATACCGGCCTGATTATCACGTTTGTTATTGGCAAATATATTCTGGTCGAGCTGCTCAGCTACATCTTCGACCTGCGGCTGCTCGTCAACCTGCACTACCGCGAGTTTTTGCGCACCACCTTACTGTTGGGCTTACTGCTGCCCATCGTGCTGTTGCTATACCTCGGACTGAACGCTCGCTGGCCGGGCGTTGTTGGCCTAGCCAATGGGTGCGTGCTCCTGCTGCTCACGGCTACCGTGCTGCGCGTGGCGCGCACGCTGCACCAGCGAGCCTCCCTGCTTAATCTTCATTTGTTCGCGTACCTTTGTGCTACCGAAGTACTGCCCCTGGCCGTATTATTGAAACTCATCGTGTTTACGTATCCTGCTTAGGCAGCGCCGCGCCTCTCTGGGCAAGGCTTACTTTTCTTCTATAGTTCTAGCGTTACCCTTTCTTCTTCTATGGCCGAGAGCGCAGCACAGCCGAGTATGGACCGGCACGCCCAGCCCATTCGCAGCATTCTGGTTACCCAGCCCAAACCTGCCAACGACGTTTCGCCTTACTCCGTATTAGCCGAGAAATACGGTATTCGCGTGGATTTTCGGGAGTTTATCGATGTGCAGGGCGTTCCTTACAAGGAATTCCGCAAGGACAAAGTCAATATCCTGGAGCATACGGCCGTCATCTTCACCAGCCGCAATGCCGTCGACCATTTCTTCCGCATTTGCCAGGAAGCCAAGCTGGAGATGCCGGCAGAGATGAAATACTTCTGTATTTCGGAGCAAACGGCTAACTACCTCCAGAAATACATCGTGCTCCGCAAGCGCAAGCTCTTCGTGGGCCTGCGCACGGCCGCCGACCTTTTTGAGGTCATCAAGAAGCATAAAGGCGAGAAATTTCTATACCCCTGCTCAGATATCCGCAAAGATGACCTGCCGGAATTCATGCGCGCCAACAACCTCAAGTTTACCGAGGCTGTCATTTACCGCACCGTAGCCAGCGATTTGTCGGACCTGGCCGAAGTAAAATACGATTGTCTGGCCTTTTTCAGCCCTTCCGGCATCAGCTCGCTGTTTGTCAACTTCCCCGATTTTACGCAGGATGGCACCCGCATCGCGGCCTTTGGCCCCACCACCGCCAAAGCTGTACGCGACGCTAATTTAATTCTTGATATTGAGGCGCCTATGCCCAACGCCCCGTCCATGACGGGCGCCATCGAAGCCTACATCCGGCAGCACGCCGCCCAATCGGGCATGGCCGTCGGGAAAGACAAGTCGGCCAGCCATTAATAGAGCCGGCTGCCAGACCGGCCGATTTGCTGTTTGGGCCGGTCGTTTCTTTGCTTAGTGGGTAGCGTACAGGGGCAATTCTTAGCTACATTTGAACAAAGGGCTGCTGGCCGGCCTGCTACTTTTTATTTCTTATCCTGTCCCCTTTCTTCGTTGCTCCCATGAAAGGTATTGTACTCGCTACGCTGCTAGCGGTAGCGGCCGTGCCGGCCCTGGCGCAGCAGCAGCCGCAGTTCACGCACTATGGCCTAAATGGCATGTACCTGAACCCGGCCTACGCCGGTATCAAGGGCCAGACGGAAATCAATCTTATCGGGCGCTACCAGTACCTGAACCTGAGCAATACCTTAGGCGACGAAAACGGGTCGCCCCGCACGGGTATGCTATCGGCTTCGGTGCCGATTTTGCCCCTGCACGGTGGCGTGGGCCTAGCCGTGTATTACGACCAGGCAGGGGTTTCAAAAGTCACCAATACGGCTCTTTCGTATTCGCAGCACATAAAGCTGGGCAGTGGCCAGCTGGGCATCGGCATCCAGGGCACCTTCACGTACCTGAGCAAGGGGTCTTACCGCGCCATCGACCAGAACGACCCCTTCGTACCCGAAAGCGGCTCCGACCGTAAGTTCGACGCTGGGGCCGGCTTGTGGTACGAGTCCCCGAAATTTTACGCGGGCCTGAGTCTGAATAACTTGTTCCGGGCTACCTACACGTTGCAGAGCGCAATCCGCGATGCAAACGGCAAAATTATCGGTTACCAGAACACCTCGCAGTTTCTGGGAGAGAACCACGCGTATTTCACGGCCGGCTACAATATCGAAGCTTCGACCAGCGTTACGGTCACGCCGATGATACTGGTAAAATCCGTATTGCCAGGCAGCTACGATGCCGCAAACAAGTACGACAACCAACACAACTACTCTTTTGAGGGCGGAGTACGCGCTACGCTCAACGACCAGTTTTGGGCCGGCCTCAACTACCGGCATGAAGAGTCCATATCCGGCCTGCTAGGCTACGGCTTCGGGCCCGACAACCGTTACCGCATTGGCTACGCCTTCGATTTCATCGCCTTCAACCAGGCCGCCCGCGCTTTCAGTTCTCACGAAATAATGCTTTCGCTGCGTCTTCCCAAAGCAGTACCGCTCATTCGCCCAGCCATTCGCACGCCGCGCTACAGCTTCTAACTCATTTAAACCGACAATTGTCAAAGGTTTAACGAAGAATTTATGGGCCCTTATTGTATCTAACTTAGGATTATAGGGTCATTAAACGAGTTTTTTGGCCCCTCGAACGAATTAGATGCTTTGCGTGTCCAAACCGTATTGTGCGGCTCCCACGAGTAACGTAGATTTGCCAGTAATTACACAATTTGCCCCAATCGCAGCCTGATTATAAATTAGTTCTTTCTTCCTATTATGAAAAAATTTCTGGCATTACCCCTACTCGCCTTATCGGGGGTATTTCTAGGTGGCTGTTTTACTAAAAACTTCCAGGGCGACCTAGTAGGTACCGACGACCGGCCTATTTTTAACCCGCAGGAAGTGCCCTTCGGAATGGTGCCCTGCCCCGGCGGAACCTTCCATATGGGCCAAACCGACCAGGATATTTCGGCTTCTATGGTAAACATGAACAAGCAGGTGACTATTGCCGGCTTTTACATGGACGAAACCGAAATCACGAACAACGAATACCGGCAGTTCGTGAATGCCATTATGACGGACTCGGTAGAGGCGCTGGGCGAGGACTATATCAAAACTGAGCTTTATCCGGATACTACTGTTTGGGTGCGCGACTTTACGTATCACATGGGCGACCCGCTCCTGGAATATTACTATTCGCACCCGGCTTTCGACGACTATCCCGTAGTAGGGGTCGACTGGTTTGCGGCGCGCTATTTCTGCAGCTGGCGTACCAAATACAAGAACACCACCGCCGAGGAAACCGGCGATGCTCCGTACCCAAACTTCCGCCTGCCCTCCGAGGCTGAGTGGGAATACGCGGCCCGTGGTGGCCGCGAAGGTGCTACCTTTCCCTGGGGTGGTCCTTACGTTCGCAACACGAAAGGCTGCATGCTAGCCAACTTTAAGCCCGGCCGTGGCGATTATGCTTCGGACGGTTACGCCTACACGTCGGAAGTAGGCTCTTACTTCCCCAACGATTTCGGCCTGTACGACATGGCCGGCAATGTGAGCGAGTGGTGTGATGATGCTTACATGGAAGCCTCAGTGCCGGTAGTGTGGGACTTGAACCCCACCAACCCCGACGACAACGAGCCCCGCAAAGTAGTGCGTGGCGGCTCGTGGAAAGACATTCAGTATTTCCTCGAAACTGGTACCCGCAACTTCGAATACCAGGATTCGGCCCGCTCTTATATTGGCTTCCGCTGCTCCATGATTCAAATCGGCATGGGCACCAACCGTCGCCTGAACTAATCGCTCTGTCCAATTCATTCTTTTTCTCTTTCTCTAAACGGAGCTGATACAGCTTCAACTCAACATGGCTGCTAAAGGAAATTTTCTGTACGACCAGGTGATGCCCAAAGTATATGGCATCGGTGCTGCTGTAGTTATTATCGGTGCGCTATTCAAAATTCTGCACTGGAAAGGTGCTGATATTATGCTGATGGTGGGCCTTGGCACAGAGGCTGTTATCTTCTTCCTAAGCGCTTTCCAGCCTCACCAGGCCGAAACCGATTGGTCGCTGGTATACCCCGAGCTGAGCGAGGGCTATGACCCTTCGACCAACGACAACCGTTTCCGTGACAAAGCTCCGGCTCCCAACGGCCTGACTGGCAAGCTGGACGACATGTTGAAAAACGCCAACGTTACGCCCGAAGCCCTCACTAATCTGGGCCAGGGCCTGAACCGTCTCAGCGCTACTACGGCGCAACTGGGCCAACTGGGCGATGCTACCAATGCTACCGATGAATACACCGCTAAAGTGCGCACCGCTGCCCAGTCGCTCGACGGTATCAACAAGGCTTACTCTAATACGGTAGATGCCATCACGTCGCTCTCCAACGCTACGGGCGATGCCAAAGAATACCACCTGCAGGTCCAGAACGTAACCAAAAACCTGGGTGCGCTGAACGCAGTGTACGAGATGGAATTGCAGGATGCCAACACGCACCTTAAGTCGATGAACCAGTTCTACGGTACGCTGGGCAAAGCCATGGAGAACATGGTACAGGCTGGCAAAGACACCGAGAACATGCAGGGCCAGGTGGCTGCCCTCACCGGCAACCTCACTTCGCTCAACCGGGTGTATGGCAACATGCTGAACGCCATGCGCGCTGGGGCCGTTAGCTAAGCGAGCTACTTATTAATCGCTTATTCTATCACAATTTAGCAATATCTCTAGCAGATGGCAGGCGGAAAAGAAACACCGCGGCAGAAGATGATTGGCATGATGTATCTCGTGCTGACCGCTCTGCTGGCGCTCCAAGTTAACTCAGCAATTCTGCTGAAATTTAAGTTTATTGACGACAGTCTGGTCGACGTTAACGGTAAAACAGATAAAGCTGCTGAAGGCACCATCAAAGGCATTCAGGAAGCGGTAGCTAAAAACCGTAATCAAGCCGCTGACCAAGCGGTGCTCAAGCAAAGCGAAGAAATTCGCAGCAAAACCAAAGAGGTTGTTGCCTACCTGGCTGGCGTGCGCGAGAAGCTTGTAGCAGCCACCGAAAATGACAAGGGCAAAAACGAGTACAAGAACATGAGCGCGGAGGACAAGGTGGCCATCACCATGCTCGGCGGCACCCGGAACGGCCTAGCCTATCCGATGCAGAAAACACTCAACGACTACTCGTCTTACATCGGCCAGTTCGTGCCCGGTGCTACCCCGCTAGCCCTCGATGCAAAGGTTGACCCGCGCGTAACGGACCCTGAGCAGAAGAACAAGAACTTCGCCGAGCTGAACTTCGAGAACACGCCGCTGGTAGCTGCTTTGGCCGTACTGAGCCAGAAGGAAACCGAAGTGCTGAAGTACGAAGCTGATGCGCTGCAAAAGCAGGCTGAGAAAGTTGGTGCCAAGACCATCGTATTCGACAAGCTAGGGGCTTTTGCTTCGGCCGAGTCGAACACGGTAGCGGCTGGCACCAAGTATAAGGCTGAGCTGTTTCTGACGGCTGCCGCCAGCGGTCTGAAGCAGAACATGACGTATAACGGCAGCGCTTTGGCTGTTGACCCCAAGACCAACCACGGTAAGATTGAGTTTACGGCTCGCCCCGGCAACTTTGACGCTGCCGGCAATGCCAAGGCTAGCTGGACGGGTAGCATTCGCATCAACCAGAACGGCCGTGACACGACCTTCAAAGTGACGGTGCCCTACACCATTACCAAGCCGGTAATGCAGATTCAGTCGGCTTCGGTGCAGGCGCTGTACTACAAGTGCGGCAACAAGCTGAGCGTGCAGGTGCCGGCTCTCGGGGCGCAATACCAGCCTAGCTTCTCGGCTTCGGGCGCTTCGGTTATCACGGGCCAGAAAGGTGATGTAACCTTGGTGCCCAACGCCCGCGAAGTGACGCTGAACGTGAGCAGCGGTGGCAACGCCATCGGCTCGCAGACGTTCAAAGTGCGTCCGATTCCGAACCCGACCATCAAATGCTACACTGGCGGCAGCGAAGCCAACGAAAAACAGGGAACTCCCGGCACCGCAATTCGGTCTGTGACCTTGCGTGCCATTCCCGACCCGGGCTTTGCTACGTTCCTGCCAGATGATGCCCGCTATCGCGTGTCGCGCTTCACGGCGGTGCTGGCCCGTGGCAAGCGCCCGGTAATCGGCCCGAAGACCATCAACGGCCCGCAGGGTGATTTCAGCGACATGGTGAACGCTTACAAAGAAGGCGACCGTTTATTCCTCGAAGTGCAGGGCGTACAGCGCATGAACTTCCAGAACCAAACGGAAGATGTGAACATGACCCGCACGTTCAACATCCCGCTGCAATAAGGTAATTACGCAATTCGTTAGCTCTAAAAAATCTATTATGACCCGCTATTTCAAAGCATTGCCCTTCACCGCGGCGGCCCTGATGGTTGCGCTGGTGGGCCGGGCGCAGGAGCAAGCTACCTCTACCGCCACCACGGGAGCCATTCGGCAGATTCCGGTTTCCGACCAGATGTTCCGCAAAACCATTTGGCGGGCCGTTGACCTGCGTGAGAAGCAAAACCGCCCGATGTTTTCGGATGGCAAAGAAATCAGCAAGGTCATTATGGAAGCCGTGAACCGCGGCGAGCTACAGGCTTATAAGAACGATTCGGTAACCTCGACGTTCTCGCCGGCTGAAGTAAAGAGCAACATGTCTTACGCACTGGAAGCCCCTATCAGCCCCGACGCTGATGGGGGTGACTGGGGCAGCACGCCAGCGCCGAAAGGCAAGAAGGCAGCTCCGGCCAACGATGGCTGGGGCGCTCCGGTAACTCCGGCGCCGTCTTCTGGCGGCTCTACCCGGGTGAAGGTGCTTGATAAGAACGGCAAGCCGGTGAAGAAAAATGGTAAGTACGTGTACAAAACGGTGCGTACCTCTACGGTGGCTGCTGCGCCGCCGCCCCCGCCCGCTACCACGGCGCCTTATCGCTACAAGGACCTCTATCAGATGGAGCTGACCGAGGAGATGATTTTCGACAAGAAGCGCTCGCGGATGTACCACCAGATTAAGACGGTGTCACTGAAGCTGCCTTCTACGCTGCCCGGCAACGCGGCTGGCCTGGAGAAAAACATCGCTACGTTTAAGTACTCGGACTTGGTGAAGGTGTTCCGCAACAATCCGCAGCAGGCTATCTGGTTCAATGCGCAAAACGATGCGCAGCACAAGAACCTGGCCGATGCATTTGAGCTGTGGCTCTTCAATTCGTACATCGTGAAGGTATCAAACCCCTCGGGCGATGACTTGGCTACGCAGTATGGTAGCGAGCGTGAGGGCTTGCTGGCTGCCCAGCAAACTGCCGCTGACCTCGTAGAGTATGAGTACAGCCTGTGGAGCTTCTAAATCACGGATTACGCAGATTTGAACGGATTTCACAGATTTTGTAGTTGCAAAAAAAGGCCCCCGCTAGCTAGCGGGGGCCTTTTGTGTTATTAAGTATGCCGTTGCGCAGTACGGGCTGCGGCTAGTTTTGCCAGCTAGCCAGCTGTCTCCTGCTCATTGAAGTAGGTAAGCAGTACTTTAGCCTTGGCTTTGCCAACTTCGGCTTCCAGCTCAGCTTGGGTAAGCTCCTTGATTTTCTTAACGGATTTGAACTTGCTCAGGAGCTTATCGGCCGTGATGGGGCCTAGCCCTTTCACGTCGGTGAGTTCGGTTTTGAGCGTGGCGGCGTCGCGGGTGTTGCGGTGGAAGGTGATGCCAAAGCGGTGCACCTCGTCGCGCATACGCTGGAAAAGGCGCAGGCTCTCGCTTTTCTTGTCGATGTAAAGCGGCAACGGGTCGTTAGGGACGTAGATTTCCTCCAGGCGCTTGGCGATGCCAATGATGGCCATCTGGCCCCATAAATTGAGGTCCTTGATTGCTTTTACCGCCATGCTGAGCTGGCCCTTGCCACCATCGACTATCACGAGCTGCGGCAGGCTGGCGCCCTCATCCACGAGGCGGCGGTAGCGGCGCGTCACGACTTCATACATGGTGTCGAAGTCGTTGGGACCCACCACCGTTTTGACGTGGTAGTGGCGGTAGTCTTTCTTGCTAGGGCGTGCGTTGCGGAAGCACACCATCGCCGACACCGGGTTGTCGCCCTGGAAGTTGGAGTTGTCGAAGCACTCGATGTGCTTAGGTAGCTCCGTGAGGTGCAGGTCTTTTTTAATCTGCTCCATAATGCGCACCTCGTTCACATCCTTGCTCTTCTCGTTCATGCTCTCCTTTTCCTTGCGGGCATAGAGCACATTTTTGATGCTGAGTTCTAAGAGCTTGCGCTTATCGCCGATTTGCGGCACGGTAAAGGTGACGCCGGGCAGCGGCAGGCTTTCGATAGGCACATTGGTGAGAATTTCCTTCGCCTCGCTCTCAAACTCCTGGCGGAGCTGCATGATGAGCGGCGCCAGAATTTCGGCGTCCGTTTCATCGAGCTTCTTGGTCAGCTCCAGGTTTTGGGTGAGGATGATGCTGCCATTCATCACCTTGAAATAGTTGACGAAGGCCGATTTCTCGTTGGAGGCGATGCTGAACACATCGATATTGGTGAGCGAGGCGTTCACGATAGTGCTCTTCGTCTGGAAGTCGTCGAGCTTATCCAGCTTTTGCTTGAACTGATGGGCTAGCTCGTACTGCATTTCCTGGGCGGCGGCAGTCATCTTATCGCGGAAATACTGCTTAGGCAGGCGTAGGTCGCCGCCCAGTATCTGGCGGATTTGCTGAATGTACTGGCCGTAAGTCGCCTCGTCTTCCTTCGCCTCGCAGGGGCCCTTGCAGTTGCCGATATGGTACTCCAAGCACACCTTAAACTTGCCGCCGGCCACGTTTTCGGGGCTCAGGTTGTAGGTGCAGGTGCGCAGCGGGTACAGGGCCCGAATAAGCTCCAGCAGCACGTTGAGGCCGCCCTGGTTGGCGTAGGGGCCGAAGTACTGGCCGTCGCCGGGCTGCTTGTTGCGCGTGGGAATGAGGCGCGGAAACCGCTCCTTGGTCAGGAGCAGATACGGGTACGTTTTGCCATCCTTGAGCAGAATGTTGTACTTGGGCTGGTGCTGCTTGATGAGGTTGTTTTCGAGCAAAAACGCATCCGACTCCGAGTTCACGATGGTGAACTCGATGCGCTTGATATTCTTGACCAGCTGCTGGGTTTTCTTGTTATAGTCCTGCTTGGTGAAGTAGCTGCTCACGCGCTTGCGCAAATCCACGGCCTTGCCCACGTAGATGATGCCCTCGTCGTCGAAGTAGCGGTACACACCGGGCTGGTGGGGCAGGCGGTTTATCTGTTCTTGTAGTTCGGGTTTGGCCGGCATGGTTGGGCGGGTTGGTCGAGCTGTTCGGGAAGTTACCGCTGAGGTACGCAGTGGGAGGCGCGGAGGTACGCAGAGGGGATAGGATAACAAAAATGGCCAGCGAAAAGCGCCGGCCATTTCCAAAATTTGGTGGCTAGCCACCGGGTTAAATATCCTTGTCGTCGAGCGGGTCGAGGGTGGGCTGCACCATCTTCTGGCTGCTGGGGATGGTGTCGCGCTGGCCACCATAATACTTCGAGCAATCGAGTTCGATGGTGAGCGGCGCGGCGGGCGCCGGGAAGGGCCCACGGTCGATGTCGAGCGACTTATCGGCGTAGACCTTCTTCATGAAGATGCCGTAGAGCGGCAGCGCCAGCCTCGCGCCCTGGCCGTAGGCGCCGGTGCGGAAGTGGATGCTGCGGTCTTCGCCACCAATCCACATGCCGCACACGAGGTTGGGCGTGATGCCCATAAACCACGCATCGGAGTAATTGGAGGTAGTGCCGGTTTTGGCGCCAATCTGGTACGGGAAGTTGAAGCCCGTGTGCAGAATGGTGCTGGTGCCGCCCTGCTCGGTGGTGCTGGCTTGCAGCATGTTGGTCATCACGTAGGCCGTTTCCTCGCTCAGCGCCTCCTTGGTGGGCGCCACGAAGCGGCGCAGCTCGTTGCCGTTCTTGTCCTCGATGCGTGTTACCATAATGGGGCCAGTCCACACGCCCTTGTTCACGAAGGTGCCGTAGGCGCCGCACAACTCGTAAATGCTGCAATCGGAGGCCCCAAAGCCCACGGCCGGCACTGGGTCGATGGGCGAAGTGATGCCTAGTCGCTTAGCATAAGCCACCACCGTTTCGGGCCCTAGCTTGTACACCAGCCAGGCCGTAATGGAATTCATGGAGCGGGCTAGGGCCTGCCGCAGTGTGAAGGTGCGGCCCGAGTAGCCACCCTCGAAGTTTTTGGGCGTGTAGGGCGGGCGGCCCGCCGCGCCGGGGAAAGTCGTGGCCACGTCGGGCCGCGGGAAGCACGGCGAATAGCCCTGGTCAATGGCCGCCGTGTACACAATGGGCTTGAACGTGGAGCCCGGCTGGCGCTTGCCCTGGCGCACGTGGTCGAACTTGAAGAATTTGTAGTTGGGCCCGCCCACCCAGGCTTTGATGTAGCCATTGAGCGGGTTCACGGCCATGAAGCCGGCCTGCAAGTAGCGCTTGTAGTAGGCTAGCGAATCCATCGGCGACATGAGCATCTCCTTTTCGCCCTGCCACGAAAACACGGTCATCTTGTATTTCTTGCGCAGGTAGTAGTTCACCGAGTCGCGGTTGCCCTCGTAGCGGCTCATCAGGGACTTGTAGCGCTGGGTGCGGCGCATGGCCGTTTCCAGAAATTGCGGAATAACCTTGCCGTTTTCATCGCGCCAGGGCAGCTGGCCTTTCCAGTGGGCCGAAAACCACTTTTGCTGCAACGCCAGGTGCTCGGCCACTGCCTTCTCGGCGTAGGTCTGCATGCGCGAGTCGAGGGTGGTGTAAATTTTCAGGCCGTCGGCGTAGAGGTCGTGGTCGGTTTCCTTGGCCCAGGCTTGCAGGTACTTAGCCACTTCAGTACGGAAGTAGGGGGCTAGCCCCTGCACGGGGCTTTCCACGCTGTAGTGCAGCAGAATAGGCTTGGCGGTATCCTGCACCATCTCGGCAGCCGAGAGGTAGCCGGCCTTGGTCATTTGCTGCAGCACCCAGTTGCGGCGGCGCTTCGAGCGCACCGGGTGCAGAGCAGGGCTGAAGCGCGAGGGCGCATTCACGATGCCCACCAGCGTAGCGGCTTCGGGCGTGGTCAGCAGCTTGGGGCTTTTGTTAAAGAATGTCTTGGCGGCCGTGTTGATGCCGAAGGCGTTGGAGCCGTAATCCACGGTGTTGAGGTACATCCGCATAATTTCGCGCTTCGTGTAGTTGCGCTCCAGGCGGATGGCCAGCAGCCACTCCTTGGTTTTGGTGATGAGCAGGCCCAACTTGCCCGGCCCGTTGAGGGTGCCGTCGTTGAGGTTACTTTCCTCGCCGGGGCGGGTTTTGAAAAGCACCTTGGCCACCTGCTGGCTCAGGGTAGAGCCGCCACCGCTGCGCCCCAGCCCCGCCACAGCCCGCATAATACTCTTGAAATCGATGCCCGAATGCTCCTCAAAGCGCACGTCTTCGGTGGCAATGAGGGCATCAATCACGTTCTGCGGCAGGTCTTTGTACTCAACCGGCGTGCGGTTTTCGCGGAAGTACTTACCCAGCAGCACGCCATCGGCCGAGTAGATTTCGGAGGCCAGCTCGCTCTTGGGGTTTTCGAGCGTCTTCAGGTTGGGCATGCGCCCAAACAGATTCATGAAGTTGATACTCACCGCTCCTACGTAAAGTAGCGTGGCCAGCGTGCCCCCCACAAACAGCACCCACATCGTGCGCGTGAAGGCCTCGAAGCGTCCTTTACGTGCCGGTGGTGGAGGCCCCCGGCGAACGGGTGAGGTAGGGCGAGCCGGGGAGGAGGAAGAGCTAGGCATCTGGGAGAGTCGGGAGTGAGGAAGTAAGGGCCGGGGCTGCGGAAAGCAACAACCATACTTAATTCCCCACAAGCCCTATTGGTAAACCTTCTGGTAAAATTGTTGGTAGCCGGCGAGGTCGCCACCCGCGTCTTGCAGCAGCGTCAGGTTGGCCAGGCTGATAACCAATGCCTGGTAGCCCTGGCCGCGCAAGCGGGCTAGCGGCGACTGCGGCCCGCGCAGCTTGGTGGCGTAGCTCTGGGCCACCTTGGCGCCCGGCAAAGACCGGACCACCACCATTTCCTGGTCGGTACCCAGCGGCTGGGCCGCCTGCACCGTGAGATTATTGGCCCGGAAAAACTTACCGTTATACGCCGTAAGCTGGCTAGCCAGGTCGGCCGTAGGCGCCGTGCCCTTCGGGTACACCAGCACCACGGCGTGGGCGGCGCTCAGCTGGGTGGCGTAGGCCACGGCTGGCGCGGCCGGGGCCGCCGGCGCAGCCGCTGCGCCGGCCGGGGTAGGTGCGGTGCCGGCTGGCGCCGGGGCAGCGGGCGGCATAGCCGGCACGCCCGGCTTGCCCGGGAGCGAGGTGGAAGCCGGGGCCGCCTTTTCCTCCTTGCCAAGGGCCGGCGCATTGGTAGCCGGGGCAGTGGGTTGGAGGCTAGCCTCCTTGGCGGGCGCAACGGGCATGGCAGCGGCGCCGTGGTCCGGCGTAGCTGCCGGGGTGGGGGCAGGCAGCGGCGCCGCTGGTAGCTCGTCTTCACCGTAGGCAATGCGCATCCGGTTCTCGACCTCGCCCGGCCGGAACTGCGACGACAGTAGCGGCTTCTCGGTCGAGGCCAGGGCACCGTAGAGTTGTCCGGCTTCGGCCTTCTGGTAAGCGCCGGCCAGGGCCTGGGCCTGCGGCACGAGCGGGCTATCGGGATAATCCTTGGCAAACTGCCCCACCGATGCCTGCACCGCCACCGGCGGCTGGGTGCGAATGGCCAGCAGCAGCTTCAAATACGCCACCCGGTCGGTGAGGTCGCTCTTGGGGTACTGCTTTTCGAGCCGGGCCACCACGGCCTTCGACTTCGTAAAATATTGGTCCTTATACAGCACAAAGGCCGAGTCGAGCCGGGCGGCCACGGCATTGTGCAGGGCGCGCTCGTGCTCGCGGTACAGCGGGTCGGCAATGAGCCTGGCGTAGGTCGAAGTCGGAAACTCGCGCTGCAAAGCGGCGGCGTACTGCGCGGCCTTTGCGGGGTCAGGCAGGTCCCGGTAGTAGAGGTAGAGCAAGTAGTCGGCATCGGGCGCGTGCGCGCCGCGGGGGTAGCGCGTCACCTCGCCGGCGTAGGTTTCGTAGCCGCGCTGCTTTTCCTTGAGCAGTTCCTTGTAAATGCCGCCCAGCTCATACATTGCCGCTTCTATCTGCTGGTCAGAGGTTTGCAGCTGGCTAGGGGTGGTGGGCAGGTCCTGCCGATACTTGGCTACCAGGGCATTCTGCCTGGCCACCGAGTCGGCGGCGGCGCTCACGGCGGGGGGGCTGGCCCCCGGCTGGCCATTGGCCCCTGGCGCGCCGCCGTTCACGCGGGTCTGGTCGTTGCCGGTGATGCTCACGGGCGCGCCGCCATTCTGCGGCGCATTGGGCGAGCTGCTCGGCGTAAGCGTTGTGCGCCAGTTGTCTTGCAGCTTGCGGTCGCCCCACAGCCGGATAAAGTCGGCCCGCGCCGTGCCCAGCGAGGTCGCATTATCGAAGTACCAGCCCGCGCCCGAGGCCACGGCCGTGGTCGCATCGAAGGCATTGGGATTGCTGATGTCGCGCTGGCTGCCGCTCAGCGAGTTGGGGGTAGAGGTAATGCGGCTGGCATCGGCCTGCTGCTTTCTGGCCAGGGCTTTTTGGGCGGCCAGTAGCTTGGCTTCGGCCCGGCGCTTGGCGGCCAGCTCGGCGGCGGCGTAGGTATTCAGGCGCTTATCTAGCTCGGCGCCGGGCAGCCGGGCTAGCGCCTGCAGGCTGTCCTGGGTTTCGATGATGGTGTACTGCCTGGCAAATTCCTTCAGGATGTCAGCCCGCTCCTTGATGCTGGCATACAAAGGGTTATCCTTTGGCATGGCCTGCGTAGTGCTGTCATAGTAAGCCGCTGCCAGCCGGTATTTCTGCAGGTTTTCGTAGTAGATGCGCCCGGCCAGCAGGTAGGTATAGCCCTTCTGCGACCTGCTGGTGGTGGGCTGCCGGGCCGAGGTGCGTAATAGGGTCAGCGCCTCGCCGTATTTCTGCTGGCGGTAGGCCAGCCGGCCCATCTCGTAGTAAATCTTGTCGCGGTACTCCTTGTTTTTTGGGTCTTTCAGCAGGGCCGCGAAGTACTTATCCAGCCGCTCCTTGCTTTGCTTATCGAGGTCCGACACTTGCCCTAGCAGCAGCTTGCTCTGAAAATCAAGCTCATAGGGTGGGTTGTGCTTCAAGATAGTGTTGAGCTGCGCCGTGGCTTCCTTGTTCTGGCCCTGCGCCTGGTAAAGCTGCGCCAAAATGAAGCGCGAGCGCGAGCGCTCGTTCTTGGCCGGAATCAGGGGCACCGCCTTTTCGAGCTGCGCGATGGCTAGTACGGGGTCCTCGGTTTGCAGGTAATAATCGGCCCGGGCCAGAAACAGCTCGCGGGCATCTTTGGGCAGGCCCACTTCCTTGTCGAGCAAATCCGACACGGCCTTGGCATTGTCGAGCTGCTTGGTAATGAGGAAGGTGCGCATCAGTCCAATCAGGGCTTCCTGCTTGGCAAACGGGTCGCGGCTCGTGCTGTTCACGTACTTGAACGTGAGAATGGCGTCGTCAAACTCCATCTTGTAGAACCGCGACCATCCCACCAGCAGGTAGGCATCGTCGGTCCAGTCGGAGCCCGCGCGGTGCTGAATCGGCAGCGACGCCTTCTTGATGATATCGTTCAGGTCGGGCCGGGTGGCGCGCACCGTGCCGCTGTCGAGGGTGGGGTAGAGGGGCAGCACGCGGTTGTAATCGTCGCCGCGGCCCTTGTACAAAGTGGCCTCGGTGGCCCACAGCTTTTCGCGGGCCAGGAAGAAGCCGTTGTCGCGGGCGGCCACGTTGTTGAGGGCGTGGCTGAACACCGACTTATCGGAGGCGCAGGCCGCCGCGCTCAAACCCAGCCAGGCCAGCAGCCAAAACCGGTAGTATTTCAGGGAAATAGCGATTTTCAACGTCGAAAGCTGGTCAGGTAAGTAGGTCGCAACGCCCGGTGCGCCCCAAAATGTTCGGCGGGCCTAGCCCTAACGGCCGGCAACCCGTAAAATTACGCCCGCCCCGCCCGAAACCCGCGGCGCGCCTCACCGCTTCCTCATCCGCCCCCACCCGCCCTAGCATGGCCACTAATCCCCCCCTTCCGCCCCCCGACGATTCGGCCCGCAACAACTCGGCCCTGGCCAAGTACGGCAGCATCGCCGTGCAGATGATTGCCATCATCGGCCTCAGCACCTGGGCCGGCATCTGGCTCGATGGCCATTTCCAAACCAAGACACCCTGGTACACTATCGGCCTCACCCTCACCGGGATATTTGGCGCGCTCTACCAGGTTATCCGCAGCGCCAGCAGCGACGAGTGAAGCAGAAAAGGCAGGCGGGCAAAAACTTTTTCTGTGTAATTGATGTAGGTACATTAATTGCAGCGTAGCTTTGATGCGCCGCAGTTTTCACCTTCATCCGTTTTGCCATGCGCTCGCATTTTTTTCCCGCCACCGACCGGGGGCTCAAGGACATTGGCTGGCTGAAAAGCCACCTCACCTTCAGCTTCGGGCCCTACGCCAACCCCGAGCGCAACGGCTTCGGGCTGCTGCGTGTGTTCAACGATGACTTTGTGGCGCCCGGCCAGGGCTTTGGCCTGCACGCCCACGCCAACATGGAAATCATCTCGGTGCTGCTGGCCGGCACCATGAACCACAAAGACTCGCTGGGCTACTCGGAGGTCATTCCGGCCGGCGGCGTGCAGATAATGAGCGCCGGCTCGGGCCTGCGCCACGAGGAATACAACGTGGGCGACGACGAGGTCAACTTCCTGCAAATCTGGATTGAGCCCAAGCTCCAAAACGTGACGCCGCGCTACCAGCGCCGCCAGTTTCCGGAGGCTAGCCGGGCCAACCGCCTCACTACCATCGTGAGCAACGAGGAGGGCACCGCCCACTGCTGGATAAACCAGAACGCTAAGCTCTCGCTAGGCTATTACCCCGACGCCCAGGGTGTTAACTACCAGTTTGCCCCGGCCAACAAGCAGCTCTACATCTTCGTCATCAGCGGCGAAGTGACGGTGGCCGGCCAAAAGCTAGCCCAGCGCGACGCGCTAGGCCTCTGGGAAACGGACGGCACGGTGCGCCTGGAGTGCGGTGCCGATGCGCGCTTTCTGCTGATTGAAACGCCGATTAACCACTAGGCGAGCTGCCCGTGAGGCCCCACCCCCGGCCCCTCCCCTGCGGGGGAGGGGAGCCAGACGTCTGCTTTCGCTAGGCTCCCCTCCCCTGCGGGGGAGGGGCCGGGGGTGGGGCGCCCCGCCAACACGGCTTTACCTAAAACCTACTCATCTCATCATGGAAACCCAACTCTTAGGCCTGCACCACATCACGGCCATTGCCGGCAACGCCCAGCGCAATTTCAACTTCTACACCAAGACGCTCGGGCTGCGTTTTCTGAAGAAAACCGTCAATTTCGACGACCCCGGTACCTATCACCTGTACTACGGCGACGAGCGCGGCTCGGCGGGCACCATCCTCACGTTTTTCCCGTGGGAAAACATGCAGCCCGGCCGCCGCGGCCCCGGCCAGGCCACCGAAATCGGTTATGCGGTACCCGTGGGTAGCCTCGATTTCTGGATGAAGCGCTTTGATAGCCAAGGCGTCACGTACAACAAGCCCGCCGAAAAGTTTGGCGAGCGCTACCTTACCTTCCTCGACCCCGACGGCCTGAAGCTGGAGCTGACCGAGGTGGCCGACGACCCGCGCACGCCCTGGACCACCGCCGAAGTTGGCGCCGAGGTGGCCACGCGCGGCTTCCATCACATCACGCTCACGCTGAGTGATGTAAAGGCCACAGCGGCCGTGCTCACCGACGTATTTGGCTACAAGCTGGTGGCCCAGCACGTCAACCGCTTCCGCTACGCCACCGATGCGCTAGGCACCGCCAACCTGGTAGAGCTGGTGGCCGCCCCCGGCGAGGGGCGCGGCCAGGTAGCCGCCGGCTCGGTACACCACGTGGCCTTCCGGGTGAGGGACGACGCTAGCCAGCTGTACTTCCGCAACTTGCTTATCAAGAAAGGCTTCCAGGTGACGCCCCAGATTGACCGGCAGTACTTCCACGCCATGTACTTCCGCGAGCCCGGCGGGGTGCTGTTTGAGGTAGCCACCGACAACCCCGGCTTTATGGTCGATGAGCCGCTGGCCGAGCTGGGTACCCACCTCATGCTGCCGCCCCAGCACGAAGGCAAGCGCGCTGCCATCGAAGCCCACCTGCC
Organism: Hymenobacter cheonanensis; assembly: GCF_030581075.1. Taxonomy (GTDB): domain Bacteria; phylum Bacteroidota; class Bacteroidia; order Cytophagales; family Hymenobacteraceae; genus Hymenobacter. Next base: position 235,221 of record NZ_JAUQSW010000002.1, on the reverse strand, counting down.
CGTATTAGCTTAGTTATGAGCCCGAACAAAGTGGCTTTTCAGCCCCTCACCTACGTATACCAGCCCGCGCCCATGCCGGCGCGGGCCACGCTGCTGCTGCTGCACGGCACTGGTGGCGACGAGCGCGACCTGCTCGCGCTAGCCCCTCGCTTCGGTCCCGGCCTCAACGTGCTGAGTGTGCGCGGCAACGTGCAGGAAGGCGGCATGCCCCGCTTTTTCCGTCGCCTCGGCATGGGCGTCTTCGACGAGCCCGACGTCATTTTCCGCACCCACGAGCTGGCCGATTTCCTGGCTAAGGTGGCTGTTAAGGAAGTCTTCGACCCTAGCCAGCTCATTGCGGTGGGCTACTCCAACGGCGCCAACATTGCGGGCAGCCTGCTGATGCTCTACCCCGGCCTGCTGGCTGGCGCGGTGCTGTGGCGGCCTATGCAGCCGCTGGTGCGGCAGGTGCCGGAGTTTAAAGCGCCGCGGCCGGTGCCGGTGTTTTTCACGCCCGGCCTGCAAGACCCCACCGTGCGCCCCGCCGCTACCGATGCCTACGCCGCGCTGCTCACCCAAGCCGGCTACGCCCTCACGCGGCGCGATATGCCCGCGGGCCACAACCTGATTCAGGCCGACCTCGATGGCGCCGTGGCCTGGCTGGCGGAGAATTTCCCAGCGAGCGAGGTGTAGATGGCGCGGGGCGCTGCTCCGTGCCGATTGCTTCGCCGGCCGCTGGTGGGCAATCGTTGGCGAGTCTTGCGCACTTCACGCAGGCCAGCGGCCTGCCAATAGTCGGCACGGGGAAGCGCCCCGCGCCATCGGGGCCATCGGGCAACCCAGGCTACTACAAAAATCAGCCGCCGTTTTTATCGACGGGTTGAAAGGCAATACCTTGCGAGCCTATGCTCCGGTATCCGCGCTTTCGACCCGTCGTGTTTTTTGGGCTGTTGCTACTTAGTTGGCTGGCCGGTGTGCCAGCGGTCTTTGCCCAGTTGTTGCCGCCCCGGCTAGCCCCCGGCGTGGTGGTGTTGCGCAATGCGGACCAGCTGCTGCCCCTGCGCCGGCTCGATACCCTGCGGCTAGCTACCGTAAAGCTGCGTGCCCACGCCGACGTGGTGGATTTCTGCTGGCCGCTGCCGCAGGAGGTGGCGGCTTACGTGCCCGGCATGTTCTTCGTGGGGCCTCAACCGGCTGATTTTGCGGCGCTGCGCAAGCAAAACCTATTGCTGCTAGCCCTGCCCGATGGCTCGGCCACTGACCGCGCCGCCCTGCGTCGCCTGCTGGCGCTGCGCAAGCAGACTATAGCGCTCGTTTTTGACAGTACCACCCTGGCCGCGCTGCCCGAGCTGCGGCAGGCTACGGCCGTGGTGTTGGCGCCGGGCCATAGCTACCAGGCAGTTAGCCAAGCCGTGCAAGTGCTGTTTGGTGGGCTAGGGGCCGCCGCACTGCCGGGGCCCGCTACGGCCCACGCGGGCTTTGGGCCGGGGCTAGCCACGGAAGGCGGCCTGCGCTTATCCTACGGCTCGCCCGCCGAGGCGGGGCTGCGGGCCAGCCTGCCTGAGTTAGTCGATTCGCTGGTGAAACGGGCGCTGGAGGCGGGCGCTTTTCCGGGTGGGCAGGTGATTGTGGCGCGGCACGGGGTGGTGGCGCTGCGCCGCAGCTACGGCGTGCAACAGATGGGGCCCGGCGCCCCGGCCGTGCCCCGCCCGGTGCTCAACAACACACTCTACGACTTTGCCTCGCTTACCAAAGTCACGGCGGCACTGCCGGCCCTCATGCTGCTGCAAGACCGGGGGCTGCTAGGGCCCGACTACACGCTGGGGTCGCTGTTTGATTTTTTACAAGGCACTGATAAGCAGAATATTCGCCTGCGCGACGTGCTCACGCACCAGGCGCGACTGCGGGCGTTTATCCCCTTCTGGCAAGACTACGTGTACCCCAATGGCCTGCTGCGCCCGCAGTTTTTGCGACCCGATTCGACCCGGCGCTCGCCGCTGCCGGTAGCGGCCGGCATTTGGGCTAGCCGCCTGCTGCCGGGGCGGCTCTACGCGGGCATTGCCGCCTCGGCGCTCAATGCCAAGCCGGGCTACGTGTACTCCGACTTGTCGTTTATGCTCTACCCGTACTACGTCCAGAAGGCTACGGGGCAGCCATTTGACCAGTTTATAACTGAGCAGCTTTACCGGCCGCTGGGGGCAAGTACGCTGGGTTTCAATCCCCTGCGGCGGTTTCCGCTGGGCCGCATTGCGCCTACCGAGTACGACTCGCTCTTCCGCCACCAATTGGTGCACGGCACCGTGCACGACGAGGGCGCCGCGCTGCTAGGGGGCGTGAGCGGCCACGCCGGCCTGTTTGGCTCGGCCAACGACCTGGCCAAGCTCGTGCAACTGTATTTGTGGCAGGGGCGCTACGGCGGGCAGCAACTTATTAAGGCAGAAACTATTGCCGAATACACCGCTTGCCAGTTTTGCCCCGACAACCGCCGGGCGCTGGGCTTCGACAAGCCCGACCCCAAAAACCCGGCCCTGAACGCGGCGCGTAGCGCCAGCCCGCGCAGCTACGGCCACACCGGCTTCACGGGCACCTACTTCTGGGTCGAGCCCGACCTCGACTTGTTCGTGATTTTGCTTACCAACCGCGTCAACCCCACGCGCAACAATGGTAAGCTCGGCGAGCTGGGCGTGCGCTCGGCGCTGCTGCAGCTGGCCATCGAAAGTGCCCGGCCCTAGCTGGCCGGCGCGGCAACTGAAAAAGTGTGAAAAGGTTTGCTGAAAATTTCCTGAATTTTTTGCACCTTTAGGGTCCCAACAATGCCGAGGTTAAGCTGCGCGGCTGCAAATGGGCTTTTTATCGCTGTTTAATTACCTGTTTGGGCGCCGGGATACGGGTGTGGCCGGCGCACCAGATATTTTCCGTCTCTTTCCCTTCCTACTCTTTTTCACTGCTTTCTATGAGAAAAATCTACTGGCTTCCAGTTGCCTTGCTGCCGGCGCTGGGCAGTGCCTTGCCCAGCCTGGCCCAAACCAGCCCGGCCGCCACGGCCGCCAGCGGCCCCGTTACGGGGGTGGTGCGGCAGGCTTCGGACCGCACGCCGCTGCCTGGCGTCAACGTCATCGTGAAGGGCACCAGCAACGGCACTTCTACCGGCGCCGATGGCCGCTATACTCTGGCCAACGTGCCGAACGGCGCCACGCTCGTGTTCAGCTTTGTGGGCTACGAGCCCATGGAGCGCCGCTTCGACGGCGGTCCGCTCGACATTACGCTCACGGCCAGCAACCGCGACCTCGACGAAGTGGTGGTACTGGCCTACGGCATCAAGCAGGACCGCCGCGACATCGTGACGGCCGTGCAGGAAGTAACCAGTAAGGACATTATCGACTCGCGCCAGACCAACATTGTCAATGCGTTGCAGGGCAAGGTGGCGGGCGTCAACATCACCTCGTCGGGCGGCGGGGCGGGCGAGGGGGCTAGCATCGTCATCCGGGGCGGCACCTCGCTCGATGGCGACAACCAGCCGCTGTTCGTCATCGACGGGATGATAATGGACAACTCGTCCTTTCAGGAAAGCACCGCGCCGGGCGGCGGCTCGGCCTTCAATGGCCTGCTGGGCCGCTCGGTGGGTGCTGCCAACCGCGCCGGCGACCTCAACCCCGAAGACATTGCCTCGATGACCGTGCTGAAGGGCCCGGCCGCCGCCGCCCTCTACGGCCTGCGCGCCGCCAACGGCGCCGTGGTTATTACCACCAAAAAAGGCTCGGCGGGGCGCACGCAGCTCAACTTCCGCAGCCAGTACTCGGTAGATGAGGTGAACCGCCTGCCCAAAATGCAGGACCAGTACGGCCAGGGCTCGGGCGGCCTCTACGACCCTAGCACCCGCGTGTCGTTCGGGCCGCGCTTCCAGCCGGGCCAAACGGTGTATGACAACCTGGGCAATTTCTTCCAGAAGGGCAATGCCATCCAGAACTTCGTAAACATGTCGGGCGGCTCCGACAAAGCCAGCTTCTTTGCCTCGGCCTCCAACCTGAAGCAGAACGGCGTGACGCCGCAGAGCACCTACGACAAGACCACGGTGCGCATTTCGGGCTCGGCCCAGATTTCGCCCAAGCTCAGCGTTACGGGCTCGGCGCAGTACCTCAACTCGGGCGCCGTGCGGCCCTTGCAGGGGCCGGGTTTGTTTGGCAGCTCGGGTGGCTTTTTGCTGAGCTTGCTCAACTGGCCGCGGGGCGACGATGCCCGCAACTACCTCAACGCCGATGGCTCGCGCCGCCGCCTGCTGCCGCTAGGGGCCGGCACCGATGCCGATGCCGACAACCCCTACTGGACGGTAGACAAAAACCCGCAGAGCGACCGCACCAACCGCTTCGTGGGCAACGTGCAGGTGTCATTCTCGCCCATTAAAGGTCTCACGCTGAGCCATAATATCGGTACCGACGTGTACACCACCCGCAGCCAGTCTGTGCGGGCCGTGGGCACCTCGCAGGTCGGCAACCAGTTCGGGGGGCTGGCCCAGACCGTGGACCAGAGCCGCCTCATCACGGCCACGACCCTGGCCACGTACAACCACAATTTCTTTGGCGAGAAGCTGCGCGGCGCCCTTACGCTAGGCAATACTATTGAGGAAAACAAGGACGAGGCCGTGGACTACATCGGCCTGATTTTCCAGAATCCCGATTTCATTGGCCTGAACAACACCGTGAACCGGGGTGCCTTGCAGCGCGACCAGACGCGCCACCTCATCGGCAACTTCGCCAGGCTCTCGACCACCATCTTCGACCAGCTGATTGTGGAGCTGCAGGCCCGTTACGACCAGTCGTCGACCCTGCCGCGGCCCGATGAGGGCAAGATTTTCGGCAAGGGCTTCCTCTACGGCTCGGGTGCGGTGGGCTACGAGTTCACCAAAATTCTGGGCCTCGACCAGAACCCGGTGCTGAACTACGGCAAGCTGCGCGCCTCGGTGGCCGAGGTGGGCCGCGACACCGGCCCCTACCGCGTGCAGGCCCCGCTCACCACCAATACCTACATCGGCGGTGGTTTCCGCAACGATTTCTTCGGCTCGAACCCCAACCTCAAGCCCGAGCGCACCCGCACCTACGAGGCCGGCGTGAACCTCCAGTTCTTCAAAAACCGTCTGAGCCTGGATGTAAACTACTACCGCTCGCGCACTGTGGACCAGCTCATTGCCCCGCGCGTGAGCCAGGCCACGGGCTTCATCCTACAGTACATCAACGGCGGCGTGGTAACGAACGAGGGCCAGGAAATCAGCCTCAGCGGCACGCCCGTGCGCACCAGCACCGGCTTTACCTGGGACATCAACGCCAACTTCTACCACAACACCAACAACGTGGAGAGCCTGCCCAACCCGCTCACGGTGGTGTACCAGTCCGATGCCTTCGTGACCGACGTGCACGAGGGCGGCGCCTTCCCCAACCACCCTATTTCGGGCATCGCCGCCACCGACTTTAACCGCGTAACCGACCCTAGCTCGCCCTACTACGGGCAGGTAATTGTGGGCGCTACCGGCTATCCGTCGGCCAGCGCTACGTTTATCTACGCCGGCAACCGGGCGCCGCGCTTCACCACGCAGCTCACCAACACGTTTACTTACAAAGGCTTATCGCTGACTTCGCTGCTCGATTTCCGGGTGGGCGGCGTGGTAGTAAACGGCAACGACTGGTACCAAACCGGCGTGGGCACCTCCACCCGCACCCTCGACCGCTACAACACGGTAGTATTCGACGGCGTGGTGGCCTCGAAAGATGCCAGCGGCAACACCGTGTACACGCCCAACACCCGGCCCGTGGAGCTGACCCAGACCTACTACACCACCATCCTGTCGCGCGCGGGTACCGCCTTCATCGAGGACGGCTCGTGGGCGCGCCTGCGCTACGTGGCCCTCAGCTACGCCCTGCCCCAGCGCTGGCTGGGCGGCGCTGGCTCCTTCCTGAAAGGCGTGGAGGTGAACGTGACCGGCCGCAACCTCGTGCTGCTGACCAAGTACAGCGGCGCCGACCCCGAAACGGCCTCGGCCGGCGCGGGCGTGCGCGGCGGCGGCTCGGGCGGCATCGACTTCGGCAACATCCCCGCCACGCGCGGCGTGGACATGGGCGTGCGGGTCAATTTTTAAGCAAGCAGCTAGTTCTATCCGATGAAAAAATATCTTCTCTTTCTCAGCCTGCTAGGGGCCTCGGCGGCCCTGACCTCGTGCGAGAAGTACCTCGACGTTAATACCAACCCTAACAACCCGGTTGTTTCGACGCCCAACTTCCTGCTGCCCAACGTTATCTCGAACGGTATTCAGACCCAGATGTTTACGGCGCTGCGCACGCCCTACATCACGCAGTACATCGTGAGCCGCACCGCCAACAGCGGCGGCAACGACCAGTACTATTTCACCAATGCCCAGAGCACCAACACGTTCAACTACTCGTACTTCTATTCGGGCGGTAATATTCCGCAGATGATACAGGTGGCGCAGGCCGAAGGGTCGGTGTACTACGTGGGGGCGGGCAAGATTATGCAGGCGCTCATTCTGGCGCACGTTACCGACATGCTCGGCGACGTGCCCTACACCGAGGCCTACCAGGGCGGTGCCAACTACACGCCCAAGTACGATTCGCAGGAGTCGATTTACGGCGTCATCAACCAGCTCTGCGACGAGGGCATAGTAGAAATGTCGAAGCCCTCCAGCGCCAACTTCCGGGCGCTGTACAGCACCTCGCCCAGCGAAAGCGGCGACATTCTGTACAAAGGCGACCCTGGCAAGTGGGTGCGCCTGGCCTACGCGCTCAAGGCGCGCCAGGCCCAGCACCTCACTAAGAAGGCCAGCTACGACCCCAATGCCGTGCTAGCCCTCGTGGACAAGGCCTTCATCTCCAGCGCCGACGATGCGCAGATAAACTTCCAGGTGGCCGTGTCGCCGCTGGTGAATACGACCAACATCTTCGGGCCCACGCGCTCCAACTTCGGCACGGCTACCTTCTCGACCAATATCGTGAAGTATCTGAACGGCACCACGTTTCCGGGCGTGACGGACCCGCGCTTTGGCATTATGATACCTACTACGAGCGTGGGCGCCGACCCCGGCGCGGGCACTAGCACAACGACCAACCTCACGCCCGGCTCCACGCTCACCGACTTCTACGGCAGCTGGTACGCCCGCGACATCACGGGATATTTTGAGGCCATCACCTACCACGAGGTGAAGTTTATTGAGGCGGAAGCCGCTTACCGCGCCGGTAATAAAACCCGGGCCCTGGCCGCGCTCAAGGAAGGCATTCGGGCGCACATGGCCAAGATTGGGGTGGGCGGCAGCAATGCCCTACCCGCCGTCACGTTCCCTACCATCTCCTCGACGCAGATAAACGCCTACCTCACCTCGGCCGCCGTGCCGCAGAACGAGGCCGCCCTCACCACGCTACGCCCCATTATGGAGCAGAAATACATCGCTATGTTTCTGAACCCCGACTCGTGGTCGGACCTGCGCCGCCTCGACTTTGACCCTGCCCTCTACGTCAACTTCGTGTACCCCACCCGCACCGTGAACCCCATCGTGGCTGGCCAGAGCGACCCACTGCGCCGCTACCCACGCCGCCTCCTGCCAGGCGCCACCGAGGTGCTCTACAACCCCAATGCCGTGGCCAAGCTTTTCAGCGATGCCGGGGCTAGCACCAACGACGACTACGTGACCAAGCCGCTGTGGTTTGACCAGAAATAAGGGGTTTCACTTTTTAGTATTCTTTGATTATGAAGCCTTTTGCTAAAATTCTTCTGCCGTTGCTGGCCGGCCTAGCCCTGCTGGCCGGCTGCAAGAAGGAGCTAGACGACTACTACCAGCCCGTGGCCACGGCCGGCTACTTTGTGGTGGGCCTGCCCAATGCCACGCTCAGTACCACCTCCACCACGGCCTTCAACGCCAAGTACGCGCCCGGCGAAACCATTCCGATTATCGCCGGCTACAACCTGACCGATAACCCGACAACCATCACGGTTTTTCAGGCCACCAAAACCGACTCGGCCCAGGTAGGCAGCTACCCCATCGGCGGCAGCTTTTTGCAAAGCGCGCAGCTCACGGCCCAAACGGTACCTTACACGGTGCCCACCACTTACCCCGTGGGTACCTCGGTGCGCGTCGACCTCACGCTCACTTTTCCTGGTGGTGGCACCCGGCTGCGGCGCTTTACTTACCAGGTGGCCAATGCGCCTACGCTGGCCTTTGGCACGCCTGCCGCCACCTACCGCAACGGACTCAGTGCCAGTGCCCAGGCCGAGGGCGACCTGATTGGCTACGCCATTACGATTAACGCGGGCGGCATCTCGACTTCGACCACGCCCGCCACCAACCTGTTTAAGAACGTCGACAGCCTCGTGTACTACGCTCGCGTGGGCGCTACCGGCCCGCTGCTGCGCCAGGGCGTAATCAAAGCGCCGACGGCCGGCGTAGAAAACAAGCGCACCATCGACCTGCGGGTGCCTAGCGGCGCGGCGGCCGGGGGCGGGGCCTCCTTCGTATTCACGGCCTACGCCCAGTACGTAGCTACCTCGCTGAGCACGGCCGTGCTGCCGGTAGTGGCGGGCACGCCGCTCAAAACTACCCGCACGGGCCGCCTGGCCTTCGGCGGCGGTGTCACCACCGACTCGCTAGCCTTCAACCTGGTAACGGGCCTCAACGAGCCCGCCGCCAATGCCGCTACGGCCAAAGACCTGCAAGTGAGCGGCTTGTCGAGCGCTGGCAACCTGACCGTTAATACCTCTAATACCACGCGCTACTACAAGCTGACCGCTGCCCAGCTCGCCGCCAACCCCTACGCCACGGCCACGGCCAATATGGTAGGCGCCTTGCTCTACCAGAACACCCCTAGCGCCGACCTGGGCACGCCGGCTGTGGGCGATGTGTACGCCGTAAAGCTGCGCGGCACTGCCGAAGTAATGCTGCTGCGCGTGCTAGCCCTGCGCGCCAGCACCAACGGCGGCGTGGGCCGCATCCGGTTTGAATACCGCTCTTTGTAGGTTAAACCAATTTTTTCAGCATTTTTTCATAAATAAAGCCCCGTTGGCCCCGGCCGGCGGGGCTTTTGCGCACTTCTGTGCCGACCTTTGCGCCCCGGTTTCGGTCTGCCACCCATGAACGCTCGCTTTTTCACCCAGTTTGCCGCCTTTGCGCTGAGCCTGCTAGCCGTCCTTTTCGGCTTGCGGGCGGCCTTTGGGCCGGCCGTGGTGCACCCGCTGGCGCCCTATGTGGTGGGGGCTTTGCTCGTGCTTACCCTGCTAGCCTACTGGCTTACGGCAAGCGTCGTTCGCAGCTCGCCCAACAACTTTTTAGTTGCCTATTTCGGCGGGGTTGGCGTGCGGCTACTCATCGGAATCGGGATTATTCTCGCCTACTTTTTTATTGGTAATATTCACGATAGCCACGGCTTGCTCACCTTTCTCGGAGCCTTCTTTATAGGCTACTTCTTGTGTGCCGGCTTTGAAATATGGGCTATTTTTAGTAACTTGCGCCCGTTTTCAGCGAAGCAAGTCCCAAAAGCAGAATAATTTACCCCGGACTTGGTTTTTAACTACTATTGAATGAAGCGTTTACTCACCCTCTTACTTTGCCTGTGCACGTTCGTCGGCTTTGGCGCCGAACCCACTAAAACGGGTGAAAAAGGGGGGGCCTTCAACCCTGGCGAAGTTATTTTGCACCACGTGGCCGACTCGCACGAGTGGCACTGGTTCAGCACCGATAACGGCAACTTCGTTACCTACCTGCCCATCATCGCCTACCAGCCCGGCAAAGGACTATCCATATTCTCTTCCGAAAAGATAGCCGAGGGCGAAACCTACGGCAATTTCAAGCTCGAAGAAGAAAAGCTCGTCACCACCGATGGCAGCAAAGTCTACGACTTCTCCATCACCAAAAACGTGGCCGCCCTTGCCATGAGCAGCATTGTGCTACTCATCGTTTTTGCCTCCGTAGCCAAGTCATACCGCCGCCGCGCCGGCCAGGCGCCCTCGGGCTTGCAAAACGCGCTGGAGCCGTTTGTCGTGTTCATTCGCGACGAGGTAGCCAAAAAAAGCATCGGGCCCAAGTACGAGCGCTACATGCCGTACCTGCTCACGGTGTTCTTCTTCATCTGGTTCAACAACCTGCTGGGTCTCACGCCCGGTGCTGCCAACCTCACCGGCAACATCGCCGTAACGGCGGCCCTGGCGATACTCACGCTGATTATCACCCTGTTCAGCGCCAACAAAAACTACTGGGGTCACATTTTCGCGCCTCCCGGTGTGCCGTGGCCGCTTTACATCATCATGGTGCCGGTCGAACTGGTAGGTGTGATTGTGAAGCCCTTCTCACTGATGATTCGTCTGTTTGCCAACATTACGGCCGGCCACATCATCATTCTGAGCTTTATCAGCCTCATCTTTATCTTCCGCTCGGCGGCCACTGGTTTTCTCTCGGTGCCTTTCGGCTTGTTTATCAGTATGCTGGAGCTGTTGGTGTCGGTGTTGCAGGCATATATCTTCACGCTGCTCACGGCCATGTACATCGGCAGCGCAGTAGAGGAGCATCACCACGATGAGGCCCACGGCGGCGAGGACTTCGGCACTGCTGAAGAGCGCGCTGGTGGCTCCAACTTTGCCAACCTCGGCCGCCCCGACGTAACTGCCCACTAACCCCCTAGCCGGGCGGCCATACTGGCCGCCGGGTCGTATTTCCCCAAGTTTTTTCCCTACACACATTTCATTTTTACCATGCTTCTTTCGTTGTTGCTGCAAGTTGTTAATTCGGTTGGTCTGGCTGTAATGGGTGCCGGCATCGGCGCTGGTCTGGCTATCCTGGGCGCTGGCCTGGGCATTGGCCGCATCGGCGGTAGCGCTATGGAAGCCATCGGCCGTCAGCCGGAGGCTTCGGGCAAAATCCAGACTGCCATGCTCATCGTGGCCGCTCTGCTGGAAGGTGCTACGCTGTTCGCCATCGTAGTCTGCCTGCTCATTGCCCTGAAATTGCAGTAGTCGCGTCGGTTTAAGCCCGGCCGGCCGGCTCCCTCCCCGGGGGCCGGTCGTGCCGGGTTTTCGTTCGGCTAAAGCCTGGGGGTTGGCAGCAAAGCCAACTAAACAAGCGCTTTGGCAACTTACCCGCTGCTGCCGAATGTTTATCGGTGCCGCCTGGCTGCGGCGCTGCCACTCCGATAATTGCCGCCCCTATGAATCTTATCACTCCCGAGTTTGGTTTGCTTTTCTGGCAAACCCTGATTTTCCTTCTCCTATTCTTGCTGCTGGCCAAGTTCGCTTGGAAGCCCATCCTGGGCTCGCTCAAAGAGCGCGAGGACAGCATCGACCAGGCGCTGAAAATGGCGGAGCAGGCTAAGCTGGAAATGCAAAGCCTGAAAGCCGGCAACGAAAAGCTGCTGGCTGACGCCCGCCACGAGCGCGACCAAATGCTGAAGGAGGGACAGGCTATTGCTAACCGCCTCGTTGAGCAGGCCAAAACCACGGCCACCGAAGAAGCCAACCGCATTTCGCAGCAAGCCCGCGAAGCTATTCAGCAGGAGAAGAACCAGGCCCTGGCCGAGGTGAAAAACACTGCTGCCCAGCTGAGCGTGGACATTGCCGAGCGCGTACTGCGCCGCGAGCTAGCCGACCCTGCCGCCCAGCAGAAGCTGGTAGACGACTACCTGAAAGACGTTAAACTTAACTAAGGCCTTATTTCTGAACTGCTGGTCCCTCTGAGTGAAATCAGGGGCTAGCAGTTCAGGAATGGCAGCTACCCCAACAATGGCCGACCAACAAGTAGCCGCCCGCTATGCCAAGTCCTTGCTGGACCTCGCGCAGGAGCAGGGCACGCTGGCGACGCTGAAGCAGGACATGGACCTGCTGGCCACTACCATGGCCGGCAGCCGCGACCTGCGCTTGCTGCTGCGCAACCCGATTGTGAAGCACGACAAAAAGCTTAGCATCCTCACCGCCATCTTCGGGGGCAAGGTGTCGGACATGCTGATGCGTTTTTTTCAGATTCTAACCAGCAAAAACCGTGAGGACGCGCTGGAGCACATCGGTGATGCTTTTCTGACGCAGTACAATGCCCTGATGGGCGTGCAGGTAGCTGAGGTGACCTCGGCCACGCCGCTCACGCCGGCCACCCGCGCCGAAATCGAGAAGATGGTGAAGCAGCAGACGGGCCTTCAGGACGTGTCGCTCACCGAAAAAATCGATGCGTCGCTCATTGGCGGCTTTGTGCTGCGCGTGGGCGACCGGCAGATTGACGACTCGGTGAAAGGCAACCTGCGCCGCCTGCGCACTTCCCTCACCGACACTACTTATACCCCTAGCTTAAACTAATATTCCAATGGCTGAAGTACGCCCGGACGAAGTATCCGCCATCCTGCGGCAGCAGCTGTCCAATTTCAAATCGGCTGCCGAGCTGGAAGAAGTCGGCACCGTGCTCCAGGTTGGCGATGGCGTGGCCCGTATCTACGGCCTCTCCAATGCCCAGTCGGGCGAGCTGATTGAGTTTGAGAACGGCCTGCAAGCGCTGGTGCTCAACCTCGAAGAAGATAACGTGGGTGCCGTAATGCTCGGCGAATACGGCGACATTAAGGAAGGTGCCACCGTGCGCCGCACCAACAAAATCGCCGCTATCCAAGTGGGTGAGGGAATCGTGGGCCGCGTGGTAAACACGCTGGGCCAGCCCATCGACGGCCGCGGCCCTATCCAGGGCCAGACCTACGAGATGCCGCTTGAGCGCAAGGCGCCGGGCGTAATTTTCCGCCAGCCGGTAACCGAGCCCCTGCAAACCGGCATCAAGGCTATCGACGCCATGATTCCGATTGGTCGTGGCCAGCGCGAGCTGATTATCGGCGACCGCCAGACCGGCAAGTCGACCGTAGCGCTCGACGCTATCCTTAACCAGCGCGAGTTTTTTGAGGCCGGCCAGCCCGTATTCTGCATCTACGTCGCCATCGGCCAGAAGGCTTCGACGGTAGCGCAGGTAGTACAGGCCCTCACCAAGGGCGGTGCCATGGACTACACGGTAGTAGTATCAGCCTCGGCCTCGGACCCCGCGCCGATGCAGTTCTACGCGCCCTTCACGGGTGCCGCCATCGGCGAGTACTTCCGCGATACGGGCCGCCCGGCCCTCGTGGTATATGATGACTTGTCGAAGCAGGCTGTAGCTTACCGCGAGGTATCGCTGCTGCTGCGTCGTCCTCCCGGCCGCGAGGCTTATCCCGGCGACGTATTCTACCTGCACAGCCGCCTCTTGGAGCGCGCCGCTAAAATCAACGCTTCGGACGAGATTGCGCGCAACATGAACGACCTGCCCGAAAGCATTCGCCCCCTAGTAAAAGGTGGTGGTTCGCTCACGGCTTTGCCCCTCATCGAGACGCAGGCCGGCGACGTATCGGCCTACATTCCGACCAACGTGATTTCGATTACGGACGGCCAGATTTTCCTCGAAACCAACCTCTTCAACTCCGGCGTGCGTCCCGCTATCAACGTGGGTATCTCGGTAAGCCGCGTGGGCGGTAACGCCCAGATTAAGAGCATGAAGAAGGTGGCCGGTACGCTGAAGCTCGACCAGGCCCAGTTCCGCGAGCTGGAAGCCTTCGCCAAATTCGGCTCGGACCTCGATGCCTCAACTAAGCTCACCATTGAGCGTGGCCGTCGCAACCTGGAGATTCTGAAGCAGCCTCAGTTCTCGCCCGTAAAGGTGGAGGACCAGGTGGCCATCATCTACGCCGCTACCAACGGCCTGCTCGACACCGTGCCCGTTAACCGCGTGCGCGAGTTTGAGAAGGAGTTCACGCAGACGCTGAACGCCCGCCATCCCGAAGCCCTCAAGGCCCTGAAAGCTGGCAAGCTGGACGACGCCGTGACCGGCGCCCTGCGCCAGACGGCTAAGGATGTCGCCGCCAACTACGCCGCGAAGTAAAAAGTTAAGGCCGTCTGTCATTGCGAGGAGGAACGACGAAGCAATCGCACCCGAACAACTCGTTTTGATGTGATTGCTTCGTCGTTCCTCCGCGCAATGACAGACGGTTTTTAATTCCTTAATGATTATATGGCCTCTCTAAAAGAAGTTCGCTCGCGTATCCAATCGGTTTCGAGCACGCAGCAGATTACCAAAGCCATGAAAATGGTGGCGGCGGCCAAGCTGCGCCGGGCCCAGGATAATATCACCCGCATGCGCCCCTACGCGCAGCGCCTCACCAGCATTTTGGCTAACCTGACCCGCACTACTACCGACGAAGTAGTGAGCGAGTACGGCCAGGTGCGCGAGGTGCGCCGCGTGCTCATTATTGCCATTACCTCCGACCGGGGGCTAGCCGGGGCGTTCAACGCCAACGTGTTTAAGGGCGTGAATGCGCTTATTGCGGAGCGCTACGCTAGCCTGCCCGCGAGCAATATTTCCGTCATGGCCATTGGCAAGAAGGCGCACGACTACTACGGCCGGCGCAGCTACAAGCGCGTGGGCGACTACACACACGTGTTTGCCAAGCTCTCGTTTGACACGGTGCGCGTGGCAGCTGAGGAGGCCATGCGCGGCTTTGCCGACGGCAGCTACGACCAGGTAGTGATGGTGTACAACGAGTTTAAGAACGTGGCCACCCAGTTTATTCAGACTGAGCAGCTGCTGCCGCTGGTGCCTACCGAAGTGCCCGCGGGTACCCCTAGCGCCAACGCGCCCGACAATAGCATCGACTACATTTTTGAGCCGAGCAAGGAGGAGATTATCCAAACCCTGATTCCGCAGAGCCTGAAAATCCAGCTCTACAAAGCTGTTTTGGAAAGCAATGCCTCGGAGCACGGCGCCCGCATGACGGCGATGGACAAAGCCACCGACAACGCCGGCGAGTTGCTGAAGTCGCTGAAGCTGACTTACAACCGGACGCGCCAGGCGGCCATCACGACCGAAATCCTCGAAATCGTGGGCGGGGCCGAGGCCCTGGCGGCCAGCCGCTAAAACATAAAGACTACGAGTGTGAAAGCGCCGGCGCCCATAAGGGTTCCGGCGCTTTTTGCTGCGCCAGGGTAAGTATCTGCCTGCTAAATGGCTGGCTGCGCGCGTGTATTGACGAGGCCACTGCCTAAAAGCTAACGGACAAAGCAAGCTGGCTAAGCTACGGGCGAGCAGCCCAGGTGGCGAAGTATATTCTATCTGAACCACTGCGCTTGAGCTGGGTGAGAGTTGGCTCTGCCTGGGGCCAGGCAGTTCAGCCCGGGTATAGGCCCGCCGACGTCCCTGGCCCGCATTGCTGCCGTGCGCGATAGCAGCGAGCCCCTGGCCCGGCCGGCGCTGGCCCATGCCGCTTGCGCCTTCTCGCGCCTTACCCGCTGCGCTGCCCTGGTAGCGCCCTGCCGGGGCCTCACGCGCTTTGCCAACCCTTCTCTGAGGCAGGGAAAAGCATTCGCATCTGGCTGCGGATGCGGGGCTTTTGCCTGGCAGCGGCGGTACTTTTGGGGGACTCATGCGCTATTTCATTCATTTTGCCTACGACGGCACGGCCTACTGCGGCTGGCAGGTGCAGCCTGGCGTGCCCACCGTGCAGGCCACGCTCGACAAGGCTCTGAGCCAGGTGCTGCGCCAGCCCGTTCATACGCTCGGCAGCGGCCGCACCGATACCGGCGTGCACGCCAGCCACCAGGTAGCCCATTTCGAAGCCGAGCTGCCCGAAGGCATGACCTTCGAGCTGCTGCGCTACCGCGTAAACCGCGCCCTGCCGCCCGATGTGCAGGCGTTCCGCATTCATGAGGTGGGCCCCAAGGACCACGCCCGGTTCTCGGCCGAAGCGCGCACCTACGAGTACTTCGTGAGCCTGCGGCCCGACCCGTTTCGGCGCGACCAGGCGCTGTACCTCGACCGTGGCCCCGACGTGGCGGCCATGAACGAGGCCGCCGCCTACCTCGTGGGGCAGTTCGATTTTACGGCCTTTTCGAAGGTCAAAGGGGCCGAAACGCACTATGTGTGCTATCTCTACGAGGCGGGTTGGCGCGAGGAGCCTGGCGGCCTCGTGTTTCGCATCCGGGCCAACCGCTTTGTGCGGGGCATGGTGCGGCTGGTGGTGGGTACGCTGCTCGATGTGGGCCGGGGCAAGCTCACGCCGCTCGAATTCCAGCAGGTGCTACACCGCCAGCAGCGTATCGCGGCTAGCGGCGCCGCGCTGGCTAAGGGCCTGTATTTGAGTAAGGTAGAGTACGCGCCCGGTATTGTGCCGCCGGAGGAAGGTTGCTAGCGACAGCTTTTTAAGTACAAAAAGGCCTGTTTTGCTATTGCCAGGTTCCTTATCAGGCATAAAACAGTACACGCGCAAGCGGTAAGAAGCGGCGCGCCCGGCAACGAAACGTGCCGACCTTTGTTAGCACGTTACTTATATGGACCCAACCTCTGCTACCAAAACCGGTCAGGTATTCGACTGGCAGGTGCTGCGCCGCCTGCTCACCTACGTGAAGCCCTATCGCGGCACGTTCATCGGCCTCATCGTGCTCACGGTGGCCACGGCCGTGCTCGGCACCGTGCGCCCGGCCCTCATCCAGCGCATAGTCGATGTTGATATTACTAACAACGACTGGGCTGGCCTCAACCGCTCCACGCTGTGGCTGCTTGGGCTGCTGCTGGTGCACACGCTCGTCAGCTACCTCCAGACCTACTACGGTGGCTGGCTGGGCCAGTACATCGTGCGCGATATCCGGGCCGACCTCTATCGTCATTTGCTCAGCCTCAAGCTCAGCTTCTTCGACCGCACGCCCATCGGGGTGCTCGTCACGCGCAATATCTCGGACGTGGAAACCCTGGCCGATGTCTTCAGCGAGGGCCTGGCCGCGATGGTGGGCGACTTGCTGCAAATAGTCTTCCTCATGATTTTCATGTTCTGGACCAACTGGCAGCTCGCCCTCATCAGCCTCTCAGTTATCCCGCCGCTGCTCTTTAGCACCTACGTGTTTAAGGAGAAGGTAAAAGGTAGCTTTCAGGAAGTGCGCAATGCGGTGGCCAAGCTCAACAGCTTCGTGCAGGAGCACCTCACGGGCATGAACGTGGTGCAGATTTTCAACAACGAGGAGCGTGAGTACCGCAAGTTTGAGGCGATAAACCAGGAGCACACCAAGGCTAACATCAAGTCGGTGCTTTACTACAGCATCTATTTCCCGGTGGCCGAGGTGCTGGGGGCCATTGGCGTGGGCCTCCTGGTGTGGTACGCCGCTCAGGGCCAGGTAGCGGGCGTTATCTCAAAGGGCGAGCTGATTGCCTTCATCATGTATAACGCGCTGTTTTTCCGGCCTATCCGCCAGATTGCTGACCGCTTCAATACCCTCCAGCTAGGCCTCGTGAGCACCGAGCGCCTGCTCAAGCTGCTCGACAACGAGGACCTGATAGCCACCTCCGGCACCCAGCCCGTGCCCCAGCTGCAGGGCGAGGTCGAGTTCGACAAGGTATGGTTTGCCTACAACGAGCCCGAGTGGGTGCTGAAAAATATCAGCTTCCACGTGCAGCCCGGCCAGACTGTGGCCTTTGTGGGTGCCACCGGCGCCGGCAAAACGAGTATTATCAACCTGCTCAGCCGCTTCTACGACATTCAGCAGGGCCACATCCGGGTCGATGGCCAGGACCTGCGCGAGTATGACCTGAGCCAGCTGCGCCGCCAGATTGGCGTGGTGCTGCAAGACGTGTTTCTCTTTGCCGGCTCCATCCGCGACAACATTACGCTGGGCAACAAGGAGATAAAGGACGCCAAAATCTGGGAAGCCGCCGCCCTGGTGGGCGCCGAGCGCTTTATCGGGCGCCTGCCCGGCGGCCTCGACTACCCGGTGATGGAGCGCGGCGCCACGCTCTCGGTGGGGCAGCGCCAGCTCATCAGCTTCGTGCGGGCCCTGGTGTACGAACCGCGGGTGATTGTGCTCGACGAGGCCACTTCGTCGGTCGATTCCGAAACCGAGGAGATGATTCAGCACGCCATCGACAAGCTCATGGAAGGCCGTACCTCGCTTGTTATCGCCCACCGCCTCAGCACCATCCAGAAGGCCGACCGCATTATTGTGCTCGACCGCGGCGAAATCAAGGAAACCGGCACCCACGACGAGCTGCTGCGCCTCGGCGGCTATTACGCCCAGCTCTACCGTATGCAATATGCTAGCAGTGAGCAGTTAGCAGCAAACAAGGAATAATAAAATTGTCTGTCCTTGCGAGTGCAACGCAGTGAAACGCGGCAATCTTTCCTCTTAATTAGATTGGCACCCCTAGCGGGAAGGGCGTGAAGGAAAGATTGCCGCGTTTCACTGCGTTGCACTCGCAAGGCCATAAAGTAAAAACATGCGTTTCTTTTTTCCCCTCGTGCTCATCTTCACGGCCATCGGCCTGAGCATCTATGCCTACCTGGGTGGGCTGCGCACCCCTAGTGTGGCCCTCGAAACCACGGCCGCGTCGGTGCTGCTGGCCGGCCAGCCCTTTTACGGCAAGGTCGATGACAGCCGGTTTGGCGAGCTATTTCGCACGGCCAAAAACTGGCAGGATGCCCACCCCGGCCAGCCGCTGGCCAACCTGTACTACAATAACCCCGAATCGGCGCACGATTCTATCCGGGCCTTCGTGGGCGTGCTGGTGCCCGACACGGCCGCCGCGCTGCCCGCTGGCTGGCGCTACCGCGTGGTGCCGGCCGGCCGCCGCGTGGTGGCCGCCCGTGTGCAGGGCGTAAGCTTTTTGCTAGCCCCAGGTAAGCTTTATGCGGCTGCCCAACAGCATATTAAAGACCAAAAATTGACCGGCGAACCGTTTTACCTTGAGCAGTTTGGGCCTAATGAAGACGACGAACTGCGGGTGGGGGTGAAGTAAAAAGGACGGTCTTTAGCCTGTGCGGATACTACCGGCAGCCCCAGGATTTATACGGGGCTAGCGATTTACTAAACGCGATTACTACGTAATTATCAGTAATAAGCGCATAGAAGTCAGCTTTAAGCAGCTGAAATGAGTACTCCCTAGCAGCAGCGCCGCCAGTAACGACTACTGGCGGCGCTGCTCGTTTTACATCATTAGAAAGGAGAGCGCTCATGCTAGCTATGGAATACCGCGGCCCGAAACGAATTCGGATCACTCAAAAGCCGATGCCTGAAATCTTGCATCCCGAGGATGCGATTGTGCGGGTAACCCGGTCCTGCATCTGCGGCTCCGACCTGCACCTCTACAACGGCAACGTACCCGATACGCGCGTGGGCCAAACCTTCGGGCACGAATTTACGGGCGTGGTGGAGGAAATCGGCTCGGAAGTAACCAAGCTCAAGGTGGGCGACAATGTGCTGGTGCCGTTCAACATTGCCTGCGGCAAGTGCATTTTCTGCAAGCAGGGCTTGTTTGGCAACTGCGCCGAAGCGGCGCCCCAGGCTTCGGCGGCGGGCGGCTTTTTTGGCTACTCGCACATCACGGGCGGCTACAACGGCGGGCAGGCCGAGTACGTGCGCGTGCCTTATGCCAACGTGAGTCCCACCGTCATTCCGCCCGGCATGGACATTGAAGACGCCGTGCTGCTCACCGACGTGGTGCCCACCGGCTACCAGGCCGCCGAGATGGGCGGCATCCAGACCGGCGACACGGTTGTGGTATTTGGCGCGGGCCCCGTGGGTATTATGGCCGCGCGCTGCGCCTGGCTGTTTGGGGCCGGCCGCGTCATCATCATCGACAAAGAGGAATACCGGCTGGAGTTTGCCCGCAACTACTCGAAGTGCGAAGCCTACAACTTCCTGGAAATGGACGACCCGGTGGTCTTCATCAAAAAGCAAACCGACTGGATTGGGGCCGACGTCTGCATCGACGCCGTAGGGGCCGAGGCCGCCGGCAACGCCCTGCAAACCATTACGGGCCGTAAAACGCTGCTGCAAGCTGGCTCGGCCACGGCCGTGCACTGGGCCATCAACTCGGTACGCAAGGGCGGCGTGGTGTCTATCGTGGGCGTGTATGGCCCTACCGATAACCTTGTGCCCATCGGCAACGTGCTGAACAAGGGCATCACCATCAGGGCCAACCAAACGGCCGTGAAGCGCCACCTGCCCCGCCTCATCGAGCACGTGCAAAACGGCATTCTCAACCCAAAGGGCCTCATTACCCACCGCCTGGCGCTGGAAGACGTGGCCGATGGCTACCGGATGTTCTCGGCCAAGCTCGACAACTGCCTTAAAACTGTCCTCATCCCGGCTACCGCCGGCATGTAACGCGCTGCTCTTATGGAACCCATCACCCACAATCCGTCGCAGCTTCCGGGCTGGAACATCGACGCCGACCCCGAAAACGACCCCACGTACCCGATGCGTACGCGCACCCCGGACGACCACAAGGGCTACTCCTGGGAGCGCCCCACTATGCAGCCCGTCACCATTGAGGTGCTGCAGTCCATCGAGCGCCCCGGCATCACGGCCGTATTTGGCACTTCCATGCCCCCTAGCGGCCTCAGCGGCGTTATCCGGCGCTTCGCCTTCAAGTACAGCGAAAGCAATTACCTGCACTGGCTCCCGCTGCTCTTCGCCGACCGCGTAAACGTGGTAGAAGGCGTGCTCAGCGACCTGGCGCACGGCCACGTGCCCAATATTTTTGCCGAGAAGGGCTACCCCGTCGAGTGGAAATACGATAAGAAAGGGCTGATACTTAAGCTAGCCACGTTTGCGGCTGTGGTGGCAGGCGCTACGGTGCTGCTCACGCGCGATAAATCGCCGAAAAGCAAGCCCGGCCGCGCCGGCCGCTAGACTTTGCAAGCTATTGTAGGCAGCATTATTTCTACCACTAAAAAGCCTTCGCTACATTGGGTAGCGAAGGCTTTTTAGTGCTAGCGCAGCCTAGCGCCCGAAGTAAAAAGTGCCGCTGAACAGCAGCTGGCTCAAACCAAAGCCCGCGCCGAACGAGGAAATAGTGTCCCCGTATCCATCGGCGGCCTTATCGGGCTTCACCGTAAGGTGCGTGTAGGCGAGGCTGCCAATTGAAGCGCCAAAGCTCAGTTTCGGAATCGGGAAAAACACGATACTGGGCGTAAGGCCGACATACGCGCCATCGGTCGTAATGTTGGTGCCCTGGGCACCTATACCCGGCTGAAAATCATTCTCATAGCCGCCCGCCAGGGTGCCCACCAGGCCAAACTGGTCAGTCACCATCTTGTAGTACTGCACAAAGGGGCCCACGCGCAGGCGGGTTGTGGGCGTTGTGGTGGTAGTGGTGCCCACATTAGAGTAGCTATTGGCCGCCGTATAGCTGAAATTCACCCCTAGCGCAAGGTTATTGGCTACAAATAAACCCAGATAGGGGTTGAGGGTCAGGCTATTAGTTGTGTACTTGGTGGTGTTGCTGATGCTGCCCGTTTTTACGGTTATTTCTTCGCTACTCGTGGTGTAGTTAACCGCGCCACCTAGTTGCAGGGTGCCGGCTTTAATGGGCGTTTGCGCATGGCTAGCCTGTGCCAGGGCACACAGCGCCAGCAAAGAGAAAATCTTCTTCATAAATAAATAAGTAGATGGGATTTTGCGGGCCTAAGGTAACTTAGCTAAAGTGGCCCCGCAATGAAATGTCATAAAAAAAGCCCGGCCCTTCTCTAGCGAGAAGGGCCGGGCTTTTCGGTGTCGGGGTGGCAGGATTCGAACCTACGGCCTCGTCGTCCCGAACGACGCGCGCTACCGGGCTGCGCTACACCCCGAGTACTAAGCGAAACCGATGGGGCGGCTCCGCGTCGGGAATTCCAAATAAAGAAAGTTGGCCTAAAAAAGCCTCCGACCCGAAGGTCAGAGGCTTTTTCGTGGGGCAAACTTGCTCCTCGGTCGGAGTGGCAGGATTCGAACCTACGACCTCCAGCACCCCATGCTGGCGCGATACCAGGCTACGCTACACCCCGAGGGCATTTGGAGTTGCAAAGGTAGGGAAACAAAGCGTATCTCCGCAAATACGGCGCCTTTTTTTTGCCCGCCAGCCCCGCAAACGGAGCTAAGGCGGTAGTAGGCAGCGACTAAAAATGTTGTGGGCTGCCGATGAAGTGGCATTCTTTGTGCTGCTGTACCTTTACCCGACTAATTCAACTACTCCCGAAATTCAGCTTTATTTCACGTTACTTTATGAAATCACTACCCCTGCTGGCGGCGGTGCTGCTGGCTCCGCTCGGGCTGCTGGCCCAAACTACCCCCCCGGCCAAGCCGGCGCCTGCGGCCACTGCCGCCCCGGCCCAAACCACCCCCGCGCCCCTCGCGCTAGCCCCGGTAACGCCCGCGCCTGACCCCAACGCGCTCAAAATCAAGGTTGACCAAAACCCCATCGCTCACACCCTCACGGTGCGCTGCGATGCGCCCGGCCCCACGCGCTTTGAAATCAACGACAAAGAAGGCCGCCCGGTGCTTACCAAAACCGCGATGGTGGGCACCACGCCCCTGGTAATGAAAGTAGGCACGCTGCCCGCCGGCCCCTACGTGGTGCGCTGCACCGCCGGCGAAAAGCGCGGCACCAAGCTGGTGCAGCTGCAATAACGCCGCAGGGGCTAGCCCGTTTCCCGGCCCAAAAAACGAAGAAGCCTTCCCGCAGCTAGCGGGAAGGCTTCTTCGTGGGTAGGTGGTAGGCTATGAGGTAGCAGCCTCAGTTTGGAGCTGGCGCTCGTAGAGGGCGCGGTAGAGGCCGCCGGCCTCGGCCATGAGGGCGGCGTGGGTGCCGTGCTGCACTATCTGACCGTCATCGAGCACGAGAATCTCATCGGCTAGCTTCACTGAACTCACGCGGTGCGAGATGATGAGGCTGGTGCGGTTTTTCATCACCCGCTGCAGGCTGTCGAGGATGGCGTTCTCGGTCTTGGTATCGACGGCCGAGAGCGAGTCGTCGAGAATCAGAATTTTGGGCTCTTTCACCAGGGCGCGGGCCATGCTCACGCGCTGCTTCTGGCCGCCCGAGAGCGTGATGCCGCGCTCGCCCACCTTGGTATCGAAGCCTTCGGGGAAGCGGATGATGTTGTCGTACACGTCGGCATCGCGGGCGGCCTGGGCCATGCGCGCCTCGTCGGGCTGGTCGAGGCCGAAGTTGATGTTGTTGCGAATGCTGTCCGAAAACAGAAATACGTCCTGCGGCACGTAGCCGATTTGCTCGCGCAGGCTCGTGAGCGAGTAGTCGCGCACATCGGTGCCATCTAGCCGGATATCCCCGCTCGTGACGTCGTAGAGGCGGCACAGCAGCGCGGCAATCGTGCTCTTGCCCGAGCCGGTGTTGCCAATCACGGCCAGGGTCTGGCCCGGCCGAATGCGGAAGCTCACATCGCGCAGGGCCCGGATGCCGGTGTCGGGGTAAGTAAACGTGACGTGGTCGAAGACAATTTCGCCGGCGATTGCCTGGCTGATGTGCTGGCGCGACACGATATCGGTTTTCTCATCCAGAAACTCGTTGATGCGGGCCTGCGAGGCCTCAGCGCGTTGCACCAGGGAGGAGGTCCAGCCCAGGGCCGTTACGGGCCAGGTCAGCAGGTTGACGTAAATAATGAACTCGGCAATGCTGCCCGTGGTGATGGTGCCCCGGATAACCTCCTGGCCCCCAATCCAAACCGTGACGATGGTGCTGATGCCCACCAGGAACATAATGAGCGGGAAAAACAGCGAGTTAACGAAGTTCAGGCTCAAGGACTTGTCTTTGTACTCGTTGGTCGAAACCTGGAACTGCTCATAGGAATCCTGCTGGCGCACGAACGACTTGAGCACCCGAATGCCCGAAAAGGCTTCCTGGGTAAAGGTCGTCATGGCCGCCAGGGCCTTCTGGATGTCGTCCGACTTCTTCTCAATCAGGTTGTTAACGTAAAAAATACTCACCGACAAAATGGGCAGCGGCAGCAGCGTGAGCACCGTCAGCTTCACATTGACGAGCAGCATGAGCGGCACCACGAGCACAAACAGCAGCACGAGCTGCAGAAAATACATGATGCCCGGCCCCAGGTACATGCGCACGCGGCCCACGTCTTCGGAGATGCGCGACATGAGGTCGCCGGTGCTGTGGCGGCGGTAAAAGGCGAGCGGCAGCGACTGGTAGTGCTGGTAAATCTGGTTTTTCTGGTCGTTTTCGATGCGCCGCGACATCACGATGAGCGTTTGGCGCATGAAAAACAGGAAGATGCCCCGCAGCAGGGCTAGCGCAATAATGACCATGCCGTAGAACAGCACGTTGCGCCCAAACAAGTGGTACACCCCCGCCTGCGCCTGGGTGCCGGCGTAGAGGTGGTAGAGGTCGATGCCCTCGTTCACCAAATCGAAGGAGTAGCGCACGAGCTGGGCCGGGAAAATGGTCAGCAGCGTGCTCAAAATCACAAAAAGCACTCCGCCGAGGAAATGCCATTTGTAGCGGAAAATATGCGGATTGACGGCAACCAGGGCGCGGGTGGGCATAAGCAGGGGAGGGGCCGGGGCCGGAAAACCGGGCCGCAACCGAAAAAAAACGGGTACTTTTGTGGCCGCAACGGCGTTCGGCCTGTCACAACTTAACGTTGGTCATGCTGAACGCAGTGAAGCATCTCGCTAGGGTCGGTGGCATGGCATACACCTATCGAAGCGGCCAAGATGCTTCACTGCGTTCAGCATGACGACCAAGTACTAGACTAGTACCTGAACAAAGTTACACCTCACTCTTCCCTCCCATTCCCACCCATTTTTCCTTTTTAACCCTATGGTACTCGACGCGCCTACCCAGGCTGCCGGCTCCATTTTTGAGCAGGTCGCCGAATTTCAGCACGAGCAAGTGGTGTATTGCCACGACCACGAGACGGGCCTCAAGGCCATTATCGGGATTCACAACACGGTGCTAGGCCCCGCGTTGGGCGGCACCCGCATGTGGCACTACGCCACCGAGGCCGAGGCCCTGCGCGACGTGCTGCGCCTGAGCCGCGGCATGACCTACAAGGCCGCCATCTCGGGCCTGAACCTGGGCGGTGGCAAGGCCGTCATCATCGGCGACGCTAAGAAACTGAAGAACGAAGCGCTGCTGCGCAAGTTCGGCCGCTTCGTCAATAACCTGAACGGCAAGTACATCACGGCCGAGGATGTGAACATGACCACCAAGGACATGGAATACATCCGCATGGAAACCAAGCACGTGGCTGGCCTGCCCGAGAGCATGGTCGGCAGCGGCGACCCCTCGCCGGTGACGGCCTACGGTACGTACATGGGCATGAAGGCCGCCGCCAAAAAAGCCTTCGGCTCGGACAGCCTGGCCGGCAAGCGCATTGCCGTGCAGGGCGTGGGCCACGTGGGCACTTACCTGCTGGAGTATCTGCAAAAGGAAGGGGCTAGCCTCGTCCTCACCGACTACTACGAGGAGCGTGCCTACGAGGCCGCCAGCCGCTTTGGCGCCGTGGCCGTGGGCCTGGAGGAGATTTATGACCAGGACGTGGACATCTACTCGCCTTGCGCGCTAGGGGCCACGATTAATGACGACACCATTGCTCGCCTGAAGTGCCGCGTCATCGCCGGCTCGGCCAACAACCAGCTAGCCCGCGAAAATGAGCACGGCCCCGAGCTGGTGCGCCGCGGCATCGTGTACGCCCCCGACTTTCTCATCAACGCCGGCGGCCTCATCAACGTCTACTCTGAAATAGTGGGCAGCACCCGCGAAGGTGCCCTGGCTCAAACCGAGAGAATTTACGACTACACCCTGCAAGTGCTCGACAAAGCTGAGCAGGAAAACAGCCACCCCCAGGCGGCTGCCATTCGCCAGGCCCAGGAGCGCATCGAAGCCGTGGGCCGGGTGAAATCGACCTATTAAAAAAGAGTTATGCCTAAAAATTCGTTTGTCATTGCGAGCAGAGCGAAGCAATCGCCCCAGAACGAGTCGTTCGGGTATCGTGTGGGTGCGATTGCTTCGCTGCGCTCGCAATGACAAACGATTTTTTACAGTGCAACGCTGAACAATAAACAACGAACCAACGAAATGCTAAACCGCCGTCTTCTCCGCATCAAAGTCATGCAGGCCCTTTACGCCTACCAGCAAGCGGTTGCCGCCGATTTGCTGCTGGCCCAGGACCTCATTGCGGCGGCTTTTGTGCCCGACCTTGCCGCCGATGTTGCCCCCGACCGCCGCCTGCTCGAAGGCCAGCGCAAGCTGGGCGAGGCGCAGCTGCGCGAGTGGCACCGCACCGGCGAAGTACCCGAGTCGGGCTCCGACGACAAAGCGGTGGCCGCGGCCGTGAAAAACGCCATCGAGTACTACGAGCGGCTGGTAAACAAGGAAGCCAATTTCTACGGCGGCCAGCTTATGCACGGCGCCGAAAGCATTCACGACCAGTATCTGCACCTGCTGAACATGCCGCAGGCGCTGCTCCAGATAATCATGGAAGACAACGAGCGCGAGGCCCGGCGCTTCACCGGCCCGCGCTTTGAAGCGAGCGACACGGCGCGCCTGTTTGAGAATGCGGCCTTTGCCAAGCTCAAGGAAAACGAGCAGCTGCTGCAAACCACCATCAAGCGCAAGCTGCAATGGACGGACAGCGAGGAACTCGACGCCCTGCGCGAGGCCTGGCAGAAGGAGATGAAGCCTGACGAAACCGTGCAGGCCTACCTGCAAGGCAAAAACACGGGCCTGGCCGAGACCGATTACGAAACCGATATGGAGCTGGTGCGCCACCTCTACAAAGACTTCGTATTCAAGGGCGAAGCCCTGCCGCGCTGGCTCGAAAGCAACGACCTGAACTGGGAGGAAAACCGCCCTATCGTGCGCAACCTGGTGCTGAAGACGCTGAAAATGCTGCCTTACGCTGCCGATGAAAAGCAGGAGCTGATGAACCTGAGCGCCAACTGGCAGGACGACCGCGACTTTGCCGAAACGCTCTACAAGCAGACCCTGGCCGACGATGCCAAGTCGGAAAAGCTCATTGCGGAATCAACCCAGAACTGGGATGTGGAGCGGGTAGCTTTGCTCGATAAAATTATTTTGAAGATGGCGCTCTGCGAGATGCAGCTCTTCCGGGGCATCCCGGTGAAGGTGACCATCAACGAGTATATCGAAATCAGCAAACTCTACAGCACCCCCAAGAGCAAACAATTCGTAAACGGGATTCTGGACAAGCTGGCTCAGGATTTGGCGGCTAGCGGCGAAATCCGTAAGTCGGGCCGGGGCCTGCTGGATAACCAGTAACGCATTCTTTCTTAACACTTTCCCTTTTCATACCCTTTCCCAAATGGCTAGCAAAACCACCACCGGACTGTTGTGCTTCACGGGCGGCGCCCTGGCCGGGGCCGCCATCGGCCTGCTCTACGCGCCCGAAACCGGCCGCGAAACCCGTTCCTGGCTCAGCTACCAGCTGGAAAAATACCGCTCGGTGCTCGCCGACCTCACCGAGAGCCTCGTGACGAGCCGCGACAACACCCCGTCGTCGGCCAAGAGCGAAGGCCAGCGCGTGATTCAGGACGCCAAAAGCAAGGCCGAGCAGCTGCTGGGCGATGTCGACCAGCTCATCAGCCAAATCAACTCGCGCCGCGCGCTCAACTAATTGGCGGCGGGAGCGGCCGGGCCAGCCCCGGCCGCTCCCGCTTGCTTTGTACCCCCTGCTCTCTCGTTAGTCCCTTTTTTATGCATCTCGTAACCCTTATTCCCGGCGATGGCATTGGCCCGGAAATCACCCGTGCCGTAGTCGATATTTTTACCGCCGCCCAGGTACCCGTGCAGTGGGAAACCCACAACGCCGGCGAAACCGCCCTGGCCGAAAGCGGCGCCCTGCTGCCCCAAACGCTGTTCGACTCGCTGGAGCGCACCCGTGTAGGCCTGAAAGGCCCCGTGACGACGCCGGTGGGAAAAGGCTTTAAGAGCGTCAACATCTCGCTACGCCAGAAATACGACCTTTATCAGAACGTGCGCCCGGCTAAGACGACGCCCGGCGTCGACACGCCGTTTAAAGGAATTGATTTGGTGCTGTTTCGCGAGAACACCGAGGGCCTGTACGCGGGCCTGGAGATATACGACGAGCGCCTGGGCATTGCCGACACCCTGAGCCGCATTACGGTGGATGGCTGCCACAAAATATGCCGGGCCGCCTTTGCCTACGCCGCTAAAAACGGCCGCAAGCACGTAACGCTGGCTCACAAGGGCAATATCATGAAAAATGCGGGCCGCCTAATGATTGAGGCCTGCAAAGACGCTTCGGCCGAGTACCCGGAGGTGACGTTTTACGACGAGCGCATTATCGACAATATGTGCATGCAGCTGGTGAGCAAGCCCCAGCAGTTCGACGTGATTGTGACTACCAACTTGTTTGGCGACATTCTGTCGGACCTCTGCGCCGGCCTGGTGGGCGGGCTAGGCGTGGTAAGCGGCGCCAACATTGGCGACAACATGGCCATCTTCGAGGCCGTGCACGGCTCGGCCCCCGACATTGCCGGCCAGGGCAAAGCCAACCCCACCGCCCTGTTGCGCTCGGCGCTGATGATGCTGGAGCACCTGGGCGAAAATGCTTATGCTGAGCGCATTGAGGCCGCCCTCAACGAGACGCTGCTGCACAAAGAGCAGTGCACCGGCGACCTGGGCGGCCGGGCCTCGACCACCGAGTTTGCCCAGCACATCATCGACAAGCTCAAGTAACCGTTTTTAAACCCGAAACCACCCGGCGCGGGCTAGCCAGCCCGCGCCGGGTGCTGCGTATATGCTGCGTTCTACTTTTTATTCGCTTGCCGTGGCGGCCCTGCTGCTAGGCAGCTGCAACCGCGACAAGGCTACCGACGCCGGTACCCAGGGCATGAATGCCGCCGCCGACGACGCGGCTGCCGATGCCAAGGCCAACCCCACCGTGGACAACCCCAACGTGGCCAGCGACACCGAGGCCCCCAACCCCGATGCGCCGGTGCTGACCTTCGCCGAAAAGCAATTCGACTTTGGTGATATTCAGCCCGATAGCAAGGTGCAGCACGTCTTCAAGTTCACCAATACCGGCAAAACGCCCCTGCTCATTGCCGACGCCACGGCCAGCTGCGGCTGCACCACCCCTAGCTGGACCAAGGACGCCGTGGCGCCCGGCGCCACCGGCGAAATGGAGGTGCAGTTTGACAGCCACGGCAAGCAGGGCCTCATCAGCAAGCAGGTGAACGTGCGGGCCAATACCCAGCCCAGCACCACCACTATCTACATCAAAGGCAACGTGCTCACGAAGTAGCCTGCCGGGCCGCAGCGTAGGCTAGCCAGCACATTTTGCCGGGCCCGCCTACCTTGCGGCCCGTTTGTTTTTGCTTGCGGCAGCACGCCCTTCCTACGCTTTTTTGATTTCTTCCATGACTTTTCTGACCCTTCTGCTCCAAGCTTCGCCTAGCGGCGGCGTTATGCAGCTCATCTTTCCGGTGGCCATCGGCCTGGTGCTATACTTCTTCATGATTCGGCCGCAGCAGCGCAAGACGACCGAGGCCAAGGCCTTTCGCGAGTCGCTGGTGAAGGGCACGCGCGTGGTCACCATAGGCGGCCTGCACGGCCTGCTGGTAGAGGTAGGCCCCGAAACCGTGCTGCTCGAAGTAGAGCGCGGCCAGCGCCTGCGCTTCGACCGCAGCGCCATTGCCCGCGTGGCTGGCTCGGCTGCGGCCGCCCCGGCCGATAGCACCACGCCTGCCGCCAGCTAATATGCGGCCCACGCCGCCCCCCATCGGCAGTGGCCGGGCGGGCCAGGTGCTGCGGCGCCTGGCTAGCCCGCTGGTAGGCCGCGAGCCGAGCTTTTACCGCGCCGTGCTGATTTGCTTCTTGATATCCAGCACGTTGTGGATGCTGCGCTCGCTCAGCAACAGCTACACTGCGCCGCTCAACTACCCCGTGAGCTGGCACTACAATGCCCGGCGCTACCACCCGGCCCGGCCCCTGCCGCCCACCGTGCCCATTGAGGTGCGGGGCAATGGCTGGCGCCTGCTCAGCCGCGCCGTGGGCCTGCACCTGCTGCCCGCCGAGGTGCGCCTGCGCCTGCCCGGCACGCCGCCCCAGCGCTCGCCGCTAAGGCCGCCGCTGCGCCGGGCGCTGGGCACCGTGCGCCTGGTGCGCCTGCCCGCCGACTCGGCCACGTACTACCTGGTGCCGGGCGGCGACTCGCTTTAACTAATTGTGAGTTATGAGTTAGAAGTTATGAATCATGAGTTGCTACTCATGGTTTCGTAAGTAACTTAATATCAGCTCATAATTCATAACTTCTAACTCATAACTCACAATCATGCTTCGCATCGGCATCACTGGCGGTATTGGCTCGGGCAAGAGTGTGGTGGCGCGGGTATTTGCCGCACTGGGCGTGCCGGTATACGACTCTGACAGCCGGGCCAAGCACGTGATGGCCAGCGACCTGGTGCTGCGGGCGCAGCTCCAGGAAGCGTTTGGCGCCGACGCCTACGATGCGGCCGGCCAGCTCAACCGGCCTTACCTGGCCAGGGTCGCTTTCAACGACGCCGCGCAGCTAGCCCGGCTCAATGCCCTGGTGCACCCGCGCGTGGGCGAGGATTTTGCCGGCTGGGCCGCTGCCCAGGCTGCTGCGGGCGCCCCGTATGTGCTGAAAGAAGCCGCGCTGCTCTACGAGTCCGGCTCTTACCGCGGCCTGGATGGCATTATCACCGTGTTTGCGCCGGCCGGGGTGCGGGCTGCCAGGGTGCTGCGCCGCGACAGCCACCGCTCGGCGGCCGATGTGGAAGCCATTATGAGCAAGCAGCTTAGCGAAGACGAAAAGCTGGCCAGGGCCGACTACGTGGTCTACAACGACGACTCGCAGCTGGTGCTGCCCCAGGTACTGGCGCTGGATGCGAGGTTTAGAAAAGCACTTTGAGCAAGGCGCGTAATTGAAGCAACGCCGTTTTGGTAAGCAGCGCGACAGTGCTCCAACTACTGCCCTTGCCCAAACCAGGCAGCTAGCGGATAATGGGGTAGCGCTCGAAGGGCCGGTCTACGAACAGCTTGCGGTAGGTGGCGTGGGTTTTAATGATTTTGGCCCCGATGCTGCGCGTCGTCACGAGCATCCGGGGGTTGAAATCGCCAATCCAGTTCATCTCAATGTCGCGGTAGCCAATAACGCTGAACGGCAGCTGCGTCCAGGCCACGAGCGCCTGGTCAACGCCTTTGCCCTGAAATTCAGGTACTACGCCGTAGATAATGCCGAGCATCTTTTTGTCGCGCCGCCGCATGTAGCGCCACTGCTGCCACACAAAGCGCAGTTTGCCTATCAGGTTGAGGCGGTGGCCGATGTGCTTGAAAATCTGGTTCAGCTCGGGCAGGCTGATAAAAAAGGCCACCGGCTGCTCGCCGTGGTAGGCAAAGGCCAGCAGGCGCTCGTCGAGCACGGGCTTCAGCTCGCGCACGAGGTTGCGGGCCTGGTCCAGGGTCATGGGCTGCACCCCGGCGTGGCGGCCCCAGGCCAGGTTATACACGTGGTGAAAATCGTGGGCCAGCTTCTCGGGCTGGGCCTTGCTGGCGTAAACGAAGCGAAACTCGCCGCTGGCCTGAAAGTCGGTCAGCTTCTGGTGAAAGCTAGGGTGCAGCGGCAGCAGCACCGGCCGCCAGCAGGTGTACTGCTTGAAGTAAAGCTGGAAGCCATAGGCCTCAAACAGGCCCTGGTAATACGCTGGGTGCCAGAACATGCCGTAGTTGGGCTCGCGGTTGAAGCCGTCGATGAGCACGCCCCAGAATCGGTCGCGGTCGCCGAAGTTGATGGGGCCATCCACGGCCAGCATGCCGCGTGCCCGCAGCCAGTCGCAGGCCACGTCGAAGAGCTGGCTGGCCGCCGCCTGGTCGTTGATACACTCAAAAAAGCCCAGGCCGCCCGCCGGCAGGCTGGCATCGGTAGCCGTAGCCGTGAGCGGGTTTACAAACGCCGCAATGCGCCCGATAACCGTGCCCTGGGCATCGGTGAGCAGCCAGCGCTGCGCCTGGCCGCCCGCGGCAAACAGCTTATTTTTGGCCGGGTCGAATACGGCATCTACTTCGTTGTCGAGCGGGCCAATGTACGCCGGCTCGTGGCGGTGCAGGCGGTGGGGCAGGGCGCAAAACTGCCGCTGCCGGGCCGCCGAAAGAACTTCGAGTAAGGGCATGGCGGCAAAGTTAGGGCGTGGGCCGAGCTAAGGCCTTTTGGCCAATGGGCTCGGGGGGCAGCGGGCGGCCCAGCGAATCGCGGCGGAAGATGGACAGTGCGCGCACGCCCCCTCCGGGCCGGTAAGCCAATACTTCGGGGCCTAGCGAGTCGGCATAGGCTTGCGGGTGCCAGCGGTAGGCCGTGAAATAGTAGCGGGCGGTGCTATCGGCTACGAGCCGGATGCGGCGGCGCTGGGCGGGCTCAAGCAGCAGCCAGTTGACGTAGATAATGGGCCGCTGCGGGCCCGTAACGGTAAGGGTGGGGGCGGGGTCGTGGCGCAGCAGCCACTGCAGCCCGTAGAGGTAGCTGGCCCCCCAGTAGTCGCGCTCAAACAAGCGCTCGGCAGCCGGCGCCGGCAGGCAGCTGAAGTACACCTGCTGGTTAGGGTAGGCCAGGATGATAAAGCACAGGGCCCGCGCAACATCGGCGGCCAGCAGCAGGCCGGCCAGCCCGGCCAGCCGCGCCGCGCGGCCCCCCGCCCGCCAGGCCTGAGCCAGCGCCCGCACGCCGCGCAACGCTAGCAGCAGCAGCGCCGGATAAACAAAGTAGATGTGCCGCCAGCCATCGTACACCACCGACTTATTGAGGATAATGAGGGCCGGGGGCACTACCAGCCAGGCCACCAGCAGCGCATCGAGCCAGCCGCCCGACTGGTACAGGGCGCGCGCGCCGCGCCGCCCGAGCGTTAGCAAGCCCGTGGTTAGCCCAAGCGCGGCGAGCACCAGGTAAGCCAGGGGAGTGGTGATAAGCAGCCAGGTAGGCAGGTAGTGCCACGGCAAGGCAATGGCGCGCAGCAGCTCGCCCCGGTACAGCACCAGCCCCGGCCACGGGAAATGGGTGGTGCGGTCCAGCACTTCGAGCAGGCGCGGCCCGGGGGCGGCCCACAGGTAGGGCCAGCCCACCACCGTGAGCACCGCCGCCAGCCCGGCATAGAGCGCCAGCAGCCCCAGCCGGCGGCGCAGCGGCGTGGGCACGGCGCCCGGCGCGCCGGCTTGCAGCCCCATCGCGGCCGCCGTGAAGGCCACCAGCAGCACCAGCCCGGTGAGGCGCACATCGGCCGCCACGGCCGTGGCCAGGGCGTGCACCAGCGTGCGGCGCAGGGTGGGGCGCTGGGCCAGCCGCACCAGCGTGAGCATACCCAGCGCAAACGCCACCATAAAGCTGATATCCTTGCCGTTATAAAAAGCCTCGGCAAAAAAGCGCGGCGACAGCACCAGCGCCCCGGCCGCCAGCAGCGGCAGCCAGCGGGCCGTGGGGTAGCGCAGCCGGGCCAGCCGGTACACCACCACCAGGCCGCCCAGAAACACTAAAAATACCAGCAGGTGCCGCAGCCGGTAGTAGCCGGGCGGGTCGCCGGGATACAGCACCCGCCCCAGGGCCGCCGCCGGCAGCTCAAACGCCACGCCGTGGTCGAAGCCCGGCCAGGTGCCCTTGGGGTGCAGCGGCAGGCCGGCTGGCGTGAGGCGCTGCGCCAGGGCCTTGGGCAGCAAAAACTCGACGGCATAGTTGAGGTTAACGGCCCCGTTGTAGTGGTTGCTGGGCTCATCCCAGGTCAGGCCATAGCCCCGGTAAATACTGGCCCCCAGCAGCAGCAGGGCCCCTAGCAGGCCCAGGGGCAGCCAGCGCTGCCAGCGCGGGCGGGGCGCCCCAGAATAGTTGCTCATAGGCCCGCAAGATACTGGCGCCCGCCCGGCAGTGTCCCAACCATTCGGGCCGCTAGCCAGTATTCGGAGGGGCGGGCAGGCGGCGGCCCGTCGTATCTTGCCGGGCAATCGGGCTCTTTTGCTGATAGAGGACAGTATTCAGGTTTATGAAAACTATTGATTATCAGCGCTTATTCCGAATATTGCCCGACTCGCTGCTGTTGCTGCTGCCCGATGGCACGGTGGCCGACAACTCCGATGCCCACGTGCAGGTGTCGCTGCTGCCGCGCGAGCAGGCCGTGGGGCACAATATTTTTGCCGCTTATCCATCGGCGCCCGAAAGCCAGCGCGAATTATTCGAGTCGCACGAGTACGTGCGCCAGCACCTGGTGCCCCACACCATGCCGCTGCTGCGCTACGACCTCGAACGCCCCGCCGAGCAGGGCGGCGGCACCGAGGAGCGCTACTGGCAGATAACCCACTATCCGCTCTTCGATGAGCAGGGCCGGCTCGAATACATTTTGCAGCGCCCCCAGGATGTGACGGCCCAAACCCTGGCCACCCGCCAGGTAGCTGAGGCCGCCCAGGCCCTGGCCGAAAGCCAGGCGCGCAGCCAGTTTATCCTGGATTCGCTGCCCGTGATGGTGTGGACGAATACGCCCGCCGGCCAGCCCGATTACTTTAACCCGCGCTGGCTGGCCTTCACGGGCCAAACCCTGCCCGAGCTACAGGCCAGCGACTGGCACAACCTGGCCCACCCCGACGACCAGGCCACGCTGCTGGCCGCCTGGCGCGAGGCCCTGGCCAGCGGCCAGCCCTTGCAGCACGAGTACCGCCTGCGCCGCCACGATGGTGCGTATCGCTGGGTCTTGATTCAGGCGGCACCCCGCCGGGCCGACGACGGCCACCTTACCATGTGGGTGGGCAGCGCCATCGACATCCACGCCCAGCGCCAGATGGTGGCCGAGCTGCTGCAAGCCAACGAGCAGCAGGCCGCCCTGGCCGAGCAGGCCTACGAAACCTACCAGCGAGCCGAAAGCCAGCGCCGCACCTACGACAAGCTTTTCAATGAAGTGCCCGCGCTCATCGCCATCTTGCGCGGGCCCGAGCACCGCTACGACTTCGTGAACCCCGCCTACCAGCAGGTGTTTCCGCACCGCCAACTGCTGGGCCGGGCCATTGCCGAGGCGCTGCCCGAGGTGGCGGCGCAGGGCTTAATCGGGATACTGAACCAAGTATACGCCACCGGCCAGCCCTTCCGCGACCCCGCCCTGCGCGTTGACCTGGAGCGCCAGCCGGGCACCCCGCTGCAGGAAGTCTACGTAGACTTGGCCTTGCAGCAGTTTACCGAGCAAAACCAGCCGGCCGGCATCATGGTTTTTGCCGTAGAAGTAACCGACTTGGTGCGCGCCCGGGCCGAACTGGCCGAGCTGCGCGCCCGGGGCACCGGCGGCCCGGGGGCCGCCAGCTAGCCCTAAGTGCCCTGGCAGCTGCCAGTTATCTCATTACCCCAGTTTTTCGCTTCCCTCTCCACATGGCACTTTCCCTCTTCGACTTTCAGCAGGCCCGCGTCAAGCAGGTGTTGTTCAAGTCGCGGCTGCGCTCGGTGCTGTACGGGGTGCGCGAGGCTGATGCTGCCCTTTTTTCGCCCGCCGAAAGCCCGCTGGGCCAGTGGGTGCAAACCGTGCTCAAGCCCAGCTACGGCACCCGGCCCGAGGTGCGCGAGGCCGAGCGCCTGCTTCAGCAAATGCTGCGCACCGGCCAGGACCTCACCGCCCGCTACCAGCGGGGCCAGATTGAGGAGGCCCGCGCCGGCCTCGACCAGATAAATTCGTTTGCCGACCAGATAGATGCTGTGCTGCTGGGCCTGCAAGCCAGCCTGGGCCTCAACTAGGCCGGCAACCCCGGCGCGGGCTACTACGTTTAGCAGGCGGCCTGCCCTATGCGCCCGCTTATGAAACGCACCGAAATCATTCTCCGTCAAGACCGTATCGTGTACACGCTGCTCATCGTCACGGCGGCCATTGGCCTGGCGTGGGTGCTGTGGCGGCACCAGTACCTGCTGGCCCGCACCAGCCACGGCGGCGCCCTGCCGGCTACCCAGGCCACGCGCTAGGCCCGGCGGCGCCCAGGAAGCCGCGTTTGCGCCGCCCGGCTAGGCAGGGGCCGGGCGCCCTGGCGCCAGCAGCTGGCCGGCCCCGGGTTCATGAGTAGGGGATGAACCTGTATATTACGGCCTGCTAACTCCCCTGGTCCATGTCTGCCCCCCGCGCTGCCACCTGCGTTATCGTTGATAACAACGAGATAGATGTGTACTTGACTGAGCATTTAGTCGGGCTTACCGAGGGCTTGCAGCTAGTGGCCTCTTTTACTAGCGCGCCGGCGGCGCTGGCCTTTTTGCGGGCCCACCCCGAAATAAATATGCTGCTGCTCGATGTGGAGATGCCCGAGCTGTCGGGCATGGAGCTGCTGCGGCAACTGCCCCGGCCCCACCCGGCCGTTATCATCATCAGCGGGCACCGCAGCTTCGCCATCGAGGCCTTTGACCTGCACGTGGCCGACTACCTGGTGAAGCCCGTGGAGTACCCGCGCTTTCAGGAGGCCGTGCGCCGGCTGCTGGGGCAGCCCGCACCGGGCGCGGCGGCCCTAGCCATTACTCCGCCTCCCAAAGCACCCCCATCCAACGGCCCGGGCCCGGAGGTGGTGCCGGAAAGCAACGACCTGTTTGTGAAAGTAAACAACCGGCTGGTGCGGCTCAACTTCGACGAGGTGCTCTACATCGAGGCCATGTCGACTTATTCGGTGCTGGTGACGGCCCGGCAAAAGTTTATCGTGCACTACACGCTCAAGAGCATTGCCGAGCGGCTGCCGTTTGCGCACTTTCGCCGGGTGCACCGCTCCTACATCATCAATACCCGCCTCATCGATAGCATTGAGGATAACATACTTACGCTGGCCGGCTACGAAGTACCCCTGGCCAAGTCGTATCAGGATGAGCTGCTGCACTCGCTGCGCAGCCTCTAGCCGGCGGGCGCGGCGCCCGGGTGGGGCAGGTGGGTGGTGAGGGCCTGCACCACGGCTTCTAGGTGGTCGGCCAGCTGCTGCGCGGCCTGCCCAAACGCGGTGGCGGCGGCACCCGGCCCGGCCGGCAGTGGCGGCTGCAAGGCCGCCAGGCAGCCCGCTACGTGCTGAATACCAAGTACCTGGATGGTAGAGCGCAAGTGGTGGGCTAGCCGCGCCACATCCTCCCACTGGCTGGCGGCGGCGGCGGCGCGCAGCTCGTGGAGCAGCGGCGGCGTGCTGCGCACAAACGCGTTGATAATCTTGGTGATAAGACCCTGGTTGCCCTGCGCCTGCGCCCGCAGGTACGTGAGGTCGAGGCCCACGGGCGGCGCAGCCTGGTAGGCACTAAGCTGGCGATGCAGGTCGTCTTCGGCAAAGGGCTTGAGCAGGCAATCGGCAAAGCCGGCGGCCCGGTAGCGCTCCGTGTCGGCCGGCAAGGTATTGGCCGTGAAGGCGATGGCCGGGGTGGCGGCCCGGCGCGGGTCGGGGTGCTGGCGCAGGCGGGCCAGCACCTCCAGCCCGCTTAGGCCCGGCATCTCAATATCCAGCAGCACCACGTCGAAGGCCTGGGCTTCGAGCAGGGCCAGGGCCGCGGGGCCGTCGTGGGCTTCGTGCAGGGCGGTGCCCCAGTGCGCGAGCAGGTAGCGCGCCACGTGGCGGTTCAGCTCATTGTCGTCGACCAGCAGCACGCGCAGGCCAGCCAGGCTGCCGGCCCGGCTGGGGGCGGCCACCGGCACGGCCGGGCGCAGCGTGGGCAAGGCCTTGGGCAGGGTAAGCACCAGCGTAAAGGTGCTGCCCACGCCCGGCTGGCTGGCCACGTGCAGCGTGCCGCCCATGCGCTGCACCAGCGCCCGGCAAATGCTCAGGCCCAGGCCCGAGCCGCCGTACTGGCGCTGAATGGCGGGGCTTTCCTGGGTAAAAAGCTCAAAAATCGCGTCGAGCTTATCGGCCGCAATGCCCGGGCCGCTGTCGGCCACCTCCACTCGCAGGGTCAGGTCGGCGTCGGTTTGGGCCAGCACCTGGCTGCGCACGTGCACGTGGCCGCGCTGCGTAAACTTGAGGGCATTGCCGACCAGGTTAACGAGCACCTGGCTCAGGCGGTGGCTGTCGCCCACCACCCAGGGGTAGGGCGCCGCCGGGCCGCCGGGTATCAGCTTAAAGTCGAGGCCCTTCTCGCTGGCCTGCCAGGCTAGCAGCGCCAGCGCCTCGCCGGCCACCCGGCCAAACTCAAATGGGGCCTGCTCCAGCTCCAGCCGACCGCTGGTTATGTGGCTGATATCCAGTACATCGTTCAGCACCCGAAGCAGGAAGTGGCCCGAGGTGCGCACTATGCTCAGCAACTGCTGCTGCTGGCTGGTAAGCGGCGTTTTAGCCAGCTGCTCGGCCATGCCCAGCACCCCATTGAGCGGGGTTCGAATTTCGTGGCTCATGTTGGCCAGGAAGGCTTCGCGGGCCTGGGCGGCGGTTTCGGCCGCCGCCTTGGCCTGCGCCAGCGTGTGCTGGGTGTGCTTCAGGTCGGTAATGTCGAGGCCCAGGGCCAGCAGCAGCGGCTCGCCGCCAGCGGGGGCGGGCAGCGGGCAGCTCACCGTTTGAAGCCAGCGCACCTCGCCCGAGTCGAGCGTGAGGCACTCCTCGCCGTGCCGCCCCTGGCTCGTGCGCTGCGCCTCGGCATCGGTGCGGGCAAGGGGCTGGCGCTCCGGCGCGGCCGGCGTGCCGGCCGCTGCCTGGGCCAGGGGCTGCCAGGCCGGCACCCGGCCTACGAGCGTGCGCATGGCCTGGTTCTGAAACCGAAAGCTGCCCTGCGCATCGCGCACAAATACCACCGCCGGCAGGGTATCGAGCACGGCCTGCATAAAGGCCAGCTGCTGCTCGGCGTGGTAGCGGCTGGTGGCCTCCAGCAGGTACGCATCGGCGTAGCCCAGCGCCGCGGCGGGCACCACGGTGGCCTGCCAGTGCTGGCCGGCCCCTAGCGCCAGGTCTGCCTGCACGGTGCAGGCAGTAGCCAGGGCCCGGGCCAGCGCCTCGCGCAAGGGGGCGGGCAAGGGCGCGGGCAGCTCGGGCAGCAGGCGCTTGGCGGCCGGGTTGGCATAGGCCACCTCGCCGCTGGGGTAGAGGCGCAGCACCGGGTGGGGGTTGGGGTCGGCGCAGCTGGCCAGCGCTTGCAGGGGCGTGCCGGCGGGCCGGCGGGCGCACAGCAGGTACCCGCCCCCGGCGCCGGGCAGCAAGGGGCTTATTTTCAACTCGATAGGTGGCTGGTGGTGGCGGGCCAGCGCCACGTAGCTACCGGCGGGCTGGGCCCGCAGGCGGTCGAAGGCGGTGGGCTCGGCTAGCTGAGCCCGCAGCTGGGCTTCGAGCCGCGCGGCGGGCTGGCCCTGCCAGTAGGCCGGTGGCTGCGCCAGGCCCAGTAAGCCGGGCAGCGCCGCGCCGACCAGCCGCACGTGCCGGGTAGCATCTACGAGGAGCACGCCTACCTGGGCCTCGTCGAGGCTCTGCGCCAGCAGCAGCTGCGTAGCGTCGGCTTCGTGCCTGGCGGCGGCCAGCGTCTGCCCGGGCTTTGGCGCGCGCGCCCGGGTAACCTCGTTGGTTGGCTGCCCGGAAGGGGCCGGCAAAAGACCACTGCGTTGCGCGGGCATCGTAAAAGACAATAAAAGCTTGTTAAGGTACCATAATTTTTGATATTTAGAATAAGGCGGGGTTTTGCCTGCGCTTTTTTTATGCCAATGCGCATTTCAGGTAGCTGAATACCAGAAGTTGATAGCTCAAGCCGCCGGCAAGGCTCAGAAAACGCCGAAAGCATGGGGTGCCCGCTGGCACAGCAAGACCCAGCTTCCGGATATAAACCATGAGCATTGGTAGGCAATTCGGGTGCACCCATGAGGAAGAGATTAATTTTAGCCAGCTTCTTTTTTAAGCCCTTGCCTGCAAGCCGCAACAGGCCTTGCGGCTGCCCTAGGGCGGCCGCAAGGCAGTGGCTTTTAGGGTAGTGCGTGTGCCCCAAAGCTGTGTGGCCCTGGCTGGGGCAGTAGGGTAAGCGGCACGGGCATAGCAAGAAGCAGCTGGCCAGGTTACCTCACTCTTATCCTTTCTTTGCTATGAATCAACGTTACCTTTTGCCGGTAGCCTTGCTCCGGCTGGCTTATTGGGAACGACTGCTGGGCTTGCTGCTGCTGCTAGGCCTGGCGGCGCGGCCCGGGCAGGCCCAAACGCCTTATGCGCTGGCCAACGGCGACTATTTCGAAAATTTTGCGGGTATCAGCACCTGGAGCGATGGCTTTACCAGCGGCACCGGCGCGGCGCCTTATGCGCCGGTGGGGGTGCTGGCCACGGGCAGCATACCGGGCGCCACCCGCACTACCCTCTCTAGCAGCACTTTTGTGGCGGGCACCAGCGGCGGTGTGCAAAAGGGCACCAGCCAGCCCACGGCCACGAATGCGCTGGGCTTTCTGCCCGCCGGGGCTACGGATAATACTGCGGCCGTGGCCGTGGACCTGCTGCTGGATTTTCGCACCCGCGAGGCCGGCCAGCTTTCCTTCGACTGGGCGACCCTGGCGGCCGGCAACACCGCGGCCAATGCGGCCACCAACACGCGCGTGTCTTCGCTAAGGGTATTTGCCAGTACCGATGGCAGCACGTTTCAGGAGCTAGCCGGGGCCGCCGTGCTCAACAAGACCAACAATACCCCCAACGGTACCCTCTCGGCTTACAGCAGCGTAGCGGGGGTGGCGCTGCCCGCCAGCTTTACCAACTCGGCCACGGCCCGGCTGCGCTTTTACGTGTATAATGGCGATGCCTCGGCGAGCGGCAGCACCGGCAACCGGCCCAAGGTATTGATTACCAACGTGGGCGTTACGTCTCTGCCGCTGCCCACCATCACCTCGCTTAGCCCGGGCAGCCTGGCGGCGGGCGGCGGCGGCGGCACGGTGCTGGTGAATGGCCTCAACTTTACGCCGGGCAGCGTGGTGTCGTACAACGGCGTGGGGCAGGCCACCACCTATGTATCGGCCACGCAGCTGCAAATAACCCTGGCGGCGGCCGACGTGGCTACCCAGGGCAACTACCCGGTAACCGTGGCCAACGGCACTAAGGTGTCGAACACAGTCAACCTGGTCGTCGCGGGGGCCTACTATACCAAGGCGACGGGCAACCTCAACGAGCTTAGCACCTACGGCACCAACCCCGATGGCAGCGGCCCGGCCCCCACTAGCTTTAGCACCCCGGCCCAGGTACTGCACGTAAATGGCGCGGGCCGCACCATTGCGGGCACCTGGACGGTGAGCGGCGCCGGGGCCAAGGTGGTGCTCGATGCGGGCGCGGGCGTTGTTATTCCGGCGGCGTATAATTTCACCGGCCCCCTCGACCTGGGCCCGGCTACTACCTTCGAAGTCAATACCGTGGGCCAGCAGCCCGGCGCGCAGCTAGGCACCCTGGATGCCAGCAGCACCGTGGTGTTTGCCCAGGCCGATGCCTACGTGGTGCCGGTGGTGGCCGGGCCCGGCTACGGCAGCCTGGTGCTGCGCAGCGCGGCCAAGTCGCTGGCCAGCGGCACGTTTCAGGTGCAGCGCAACCTGGTGCTGGACAACATCACCGGCTTTGGGGGCACTAGCCTGAGTTTGGGCGGCAGCCTCACGCTGCTAGGGCCAGTGAGCTTCGATGCCAGCCGCCGGCTGGCCCTCACCACTACCAACCCCAACGCCCAGCAAACCCTGAGCGGCAACGGCGTAACCCTGGAGCTGCTGAGCCTGACCACCGCCGCCGGCACGCCGGGCGTGGCCCTGGCCGCCAGCACCAACCTGCTGCTGGGCGGCCCCGGCGGGGGCGGCTACGCGCTGGCCGCCGGCTCGCAGCTGAGCGTGGGGGCCAATACGCTCAGCTTTCTGCCGGGGGGGCAGGCCAGCATCGGGGCCGGCACGGGGGTGCTGAGCCTGGACCCCGCCTCGGTGCTGGTATTCAACAAAACCGGGCCGGCGCCGCTGGGCACGCTGCGGGTGGCAGTGGGCTTCGATGTGCTGGCCGGCCTCACCCTCAATGCCAGCGGTGGGGCTAGCCCGGCGGCCAACGACCTCACGCTGGGCAGCAGCCTGCAAGTGGGCGGGCCGCTAACACTCACGAGCGGGCAGCTCACGATTGGCAGCAACACCTTGTCGCTCAACGGGCCCGTGGTAACGGGCACGCCCGGCGTGGCGCAGTTCAACGGCTCGACCAGCTCCAGCCTCTACTTTGGGGGCATGGGCGCTATCGGCACGCTGGCCTTTGCAGCGGGCACGGGCAGCTCGCTCAACAACCTGACCCTGAACCACACAGCGCCCGATACGGTAACGGCCAGGGTGGTGTCGACGCTCACGGTGTATGGGCAGCTCACGCTTAACCGGGGCAGCCTGAAGTTTACGGATGCCAACCGCCTGATTGTCAATAGTGCCGCGGCCAACATCGGCGGCGGGCCGGTGAGCTACGTGAATGCCCTGACCCGGCCCTTCGTGACCAATGCCAGCTCGCCCACCAGCAGCGTGGCGTTTCCGCTGGGCGGCGGGGCGGGCAGCTACCGGCCGCTCACGCTCACCATCACCGGCAATACCGGCACCACCTACTACACCATTCGGCAAACAGAGCGCGGGCCCACCAGCCGCACCGACCCCGCGACGCTGAAAACCGTGTCGGACGTGCGGTACTTCACCATTACGCGCGAAAGCGGCAGCAACGTCAGCGTAACCTCCTCCACCGTTAACCTGACCTACGGCGCCGACGATGGCGTAACCAACCCGCCCGGCCTGCGCGTGGCCCGCACCAGCCCCACCGACCCCACCATGTGGGAAGACCTGGGCGGCACCGGCAGCGGCAACAACACGGCGGGCACCGTGCTGTCGGCGGCCTTTGCCAACCTGGGCAGCGGGGGCGACTTTGTGCTGGCCGCCGCTGCCAGCGTCACCGGCAATCCGCTGCCCGTTGCGCTTACGGCCTTTGGGGGCCAGCGCCAGCCCGACGGCACCGTGCTGCTAACCTGGCGCACCGCTACCGAACTCAACAACGCCTACTTCGAGCTTGAGCGCAGCCGCGACGGCCTCACCTTTGGCCGCGTGGCCCAGGTGCCCGGCCAGGGCAGCAGCAACCTGCCCACCAGCTACCGCTACCTCGACCCCACCGCCCCCGTCGACCAGCTTTACTACCGCCTGCGGCAGGTCGATGCCACGGGCCAGGCCGCCTACAGCACCGTGGTAGCGGTGGGCGGCGCGGGCGCGGTGGCCGCGCTAGGGGTGTACCCCAACCCGGCCACCAGCCAGCTTACGCTGCTGCTGCCCGCCGCCGCTGTGGGCCAGCCCGTGCAGGTGCTCGACCTGAGCGGGCGCCGCGTGGCCCTGCCCAGCGGCCTGTACCCCACCGAACTCGATGTGAGCCAGCTCGCCGCCGGCACCTACCTTGTGCAGGTAGGCGCGGGCGGGGCCGGCCTCACCCGGCGTTTTGTGAAGCTCTAGCCGGCCGCTTGCCAGCGCGCCGGGTGGCTAGCCCGGCGCGCTGGTGTTTATTTGCCCTCACCCTTCTTTTTTTCTTGAAAACATGCTGCTAACCTACCCAAGCCCCACCCCCCAATGGGCGGTGGCAAACCAGGCGTTGCTTTCGCCGGCGGAAGAAACTGCCTACCTCGCCCGGCTGCGCGAAGTCGAGAATGCCCTGCTGTGCCAGGCTTTTGGCGGGCAGGTGCCCCAGCCCGGCAGCCAGCTGCGCCTGCAACGCTACCTCAACGGCGAAATTAACCGGGCCGAGGCCTTTCAGCCCGGCCATAGTGCGGCGCGCTGCTCTGCCAGCTAGGCCCGCGCTGCGCCTTGGTGCGCTACCTGTTCTTTCCCGCTCTTTCCTGCCGCTATCCTACTTGCTATGTTAAAACCAAACACCCCCAACTGCCAAAGCTGCCCTAGCCGGGGGCACAACCTGCTAAGCTGCTGCCCGGCCGCCGACATTGCGCACATTGCCCACGATAAAACCAACCACCAGTACCGGGCGGGCCAGGTTATTTTTGAGGAGGGCAGCCGGGCGGCGGGCCTGTACTGCGTGCACGAAGGCCGCGTAAAAATCACCAAATCGGGCGGCGATGGCAAGGAGCAGATTCTGCGCCTGGTGCGCTCCGGCGATGTGCTGGGCTACCGCGCTCTGGTGGCGGGCAGCCGGCACGCCACCTCGGCCGTTGCCCTGAGCGACTGCTCGGTATGCCTGATTCCGAAGCAGCTCATCAGCTCGCAGCTGAGCACCAACGCGCTGTTTAGCAGCGCCCTGCTGCAGCTGCTGGCCGCCAACCTGGGGGCCACTGCCGAGCGCATGCTGCACCTGGCCTACAAGCCCGTGCGCGAGCGCCTGGCCGAAGCCCTGCTGCTGTTGCAGCGCACCTACCACCCGGCCGGGGCGGCGGGCCAGCCCTTCACCATTGCCATCAGCCGCGACGACCTGGGCGCCCTCATGGGCACCACCAAGGAAACGACCACCCGCATGTTGTCAGAGTTCAAGCAGGAAGGCCTGATTGCCACGCGGGGCAGCGCCATTACCATACTGGCCGACGGGCAGCTGAGCAGGATAGCTACGCTCTTCGACTAGCCCCGCCGCTGCCCGCGGGCAAGCCGGCCGCCGGCTTGCCCGCGGGCAGGCGCCTTTCCCTCCCGCTACCTGTGCCTGCGTATGTCTGTTTTACTTGATAGCCAGCACCTGGCTGGCTTGCCGGGCGTGCCCCCCGCGCTGCTGGCCGAGGTGCGCCACGAGGCCGGGCTGCTGGCCCGGCGGCTGTTTGCCAGCCAGTGCCTGGTGGTGTTTGAAGTGTGGCAGCAGCAGTGCTGCTACAGCAGCCCCGGCACCACCCGCCTGCTGGGCTACGAGGCCCCCGAGCTGAGCCTGGAGCTGCTTTACCAGGCCATTCACCCGGCCGACCTGGCGGCCGTGATGCGGGGCTCGGAGCTGGCCAGCGAGTTTTTGCAGCAGT
Source organism: Hymenobacter cheonanensis (assembly GCF_030581075.1). Taxonomy (GTDB): domain Bacteria; phylum Bacteroidota; class Bacteroidia; order Cytophagales; family Hymenobacteraceae; genus Hymenobacter. The sequence continues at coordinate 190,555 of NZ_JAUQSW010000002.1, read as the reverse complement.
GCGGCCCGGGCCCGGGGCCGGCCGGCGAGCCCGCGCCCCCGTGCTTCAGCATCGACTACCGCTTGCGCTGCCGGGCGGGGCACTACCTGCACGTGCTGCGCCAAAACTTCATTATCGCCCAGGATGCGCAGGGCCATCCGCTGGCCACTGCTAGCCTCTTCACCGACATTACGGCCCACAAAAACACCGAGGATGTGCGCTTTAGCCTCGACCGGCCCGAGTTTGCCGGCTGGCTGGCCGCGCGCAAGGGCAAGCGCGAGGACGATGAGCTAAGCCCCCGCGAGCAGGAAATACTGCGGCTCATTTTGGCCGGCAAAACCAACGCGGCCATTGCCGAAAAGCTGTTTATCAGCTACTTCACCGTAAAAACGCACCGCCGCAACATCCAGCGCAAAATCAAGTCCAACAACATCAGCCGGCGCCTGGCCCACCTCGGGGTGGGCATAGTGTAGGGCCCGGGCCGTGGGCGGGTGGCTAGCCGCCCGCCCACGGCCCGCTACTCCGGAAAGTGCAGCTGCAAAATAGTCTGGAGCTTTTCGGCGGTGAGGGGCTTGCTCACGAGCCCGGCAATGGGCAGCGCCTGCATACGGGCCAGGTCGCGGCCGTCGAGGCTGGTAGTCAGCATTACAATGGTGCTGGCCTGCTGGCGGGCCGGTGGCAGCTGCTGAAAGGCTTCCAGAAACTCCAGGCCATCCATCACGGGCATATTGATATCGAGCAGAATGAGGGCGGGGGCAGGGGCTTCGGGTGCCTGGGCGCGCTCGCCGAGCAGGGCCAGGGCCTCGGCCCCGTTGTGCGCCACCAGCAGGTGGTCGGTAAGCTGCAATCGCTTGAGCAGCAGCTCATTGAGGAAATTAGTCGTCGTATCGTCGTCAACTAGCAGTACGCTGGAGAGCTTTGGCATAGGAGGAAGGCAGCTGCCTCGCCGGCCCGGCGCTAGGCCGGCAGCGAGACACTAAAGATAGAGCCCACGCCCGGCTGGCTGGCCACGTGAATCTGGCCCCCGGCGTTTTCGACCAGGCGCTTCACCATGTAGAGGCCCACGCCCGAGCCCTCGACGTGGGTGTGCAGGCGCCGAAACATGCCAAAGAGCTTGCCTTGCTGGCCGGCATCGAGGCCCAGGCCGTTATCCTGCACTTCCAGCACCAGCTGGCCGTTGGCGTGGCGGCCGCGCAGCTGCACCAGGGCCGGGCGGGCGGGGTCGCGGTACTTAATGGCGTTGCTGAGCAGGTTATACACAATGCTGCGCAGGTTTTTGGGCGAGAAGCGGGCCGTGGGCGGGCCGGCCAGGTCCACGGTGAGCGTGGCGCCGGCGGCGGCCAGGTCGGCGGCCAGGTCGAGGCGCACGGCGCGCAACAGGGCGGCCAGGTCTACCACCTCGGCGGGCGCGCCGTCGGCATCGGGCTGCAGCTTCGACACGTCGGTGAGGTGGGTCAGCGTTTCGCGAAAGCGCAGCACCGCGCCGTCCATCATCTCCAGCAGGCGCGGTACCAGCGGGGCTTGCAAGGACTCGGGTGGCAGCTGCTCGCGCAGGGCCGTGAAGAGGCCTTCGAGGTTGGCGATGGGCGATTTGAGGTCGTGCGAGGCCGTGTACACGAAGGTGTCGAGGTCGGCGTTGGTGCGGCGCAGGCGCTGGTTGGTGGCGGCCAGCTCATCGGCCAAAGCCTGGGCCTGCTGGCGGTTTTCTTCCACGGTCTGGCGGGCGCGCACCTGCTCGGTTACCTCGTAGGCAAACACCAAAATGCCATCTATCTGATTGCGTGAGTTATAGCGGGGCTGGTAAGTGAAGTTGAAGTGCAGCCGCTCAAGCGCAGCGCCGTCGTGGCGCGCCAGCTCCAGGGGCAGCTCCTGGGCCACGAAGGGCTCGCCGGTGGTGTACACGTGCCGTAGCAGCTCGGGCACGGCGGTATCGGCCAGCTCGGGCAGGGCCTCAAACACCGGCCGGCCGGCCAGCGCCCGGCCCGGAAATATCTGCTGGTAGGCCGGGTTCACGAGCTGGTACACGTAGCTAGGCCCGTCGAGGATGGCAATGGGCGCCGGCGCATCCATAAAAAGCGTGTGCAGCAGCTCGCGTTGCTGGTCGGCCTCGCGGCGGGCCAGCACCTGCGCCGTCACGTCGTAGGTAAACACGGAAATGCCCACAATCTCGCCCTGCTCGCGGTAGGCCTGGTAGGTGAAGTTGAAAAACCGCGTTTCGGCCGCCTGGCCCGCCGGGGGCTCCAGCACCAGCGGCTGCTCGGTGCCAAAATACGTTTCGCCCGTGCGGTACACGTGGTCGAGCAGGGCCGTGAAGCCCTGGGCCACCGCCTCGGGCTGCGACGCTGCAATGGGCAGCCCCAGCAGGGCCCGGCCCGGAAACAGCGCCCGAAACGCGGGGTTGATGTAATCGACGCGGTGCTCGGGGCCGCGCAGCAAGCCAATAATGGCTGGCGTCTGCTCAAATATCTGGTACAGGTTTTCGCGCTCCTGGGCCTGGCGCTGGGCGGCGGCCAGCAGCTCGGCCTGCAGCTCGGCCTGCAGGGCCGTGGCCTGCTGGCGGGCGCGCACCTTCTCGGTAGCATCCACGAGGAAGGCCAGGATATCCTGCACCCGGCCCTGCGCGTCGAGAATGGGCTGGTACACAAAATCGAGGTAGCGCTGCACGAGCTGGCCGGTAGCCGCGTCGTGCAGCTGCAGCGGGGTTTCGGTGCCCACGTAGGCCCGGCCGGTGGCCCGCACCTGGTCGAGCAGCCGCACAAAGCCCTGCTGCGCAACTTCGGGCAGCATATCGGCCACCGGCAGGCCTAGCTGCGCCCGCCCGCCCGTCAGGGTCAGGTAGTTGTCGTTGAAAAACGAGTAGCAGTGCTCGGGGCCGGTGAGCGTGGCAATGGCGGCCGGCACCTGCCCTAGTATCTGGCGCAGCAGCCGCTGCTGGGTGCGCAGCTGCTCGCGCTGCTGCTCGGCCACGCGCAGGGCGGCCTGCACCTCGCGGCTGCGGGCCTCCACGCGGGCTTCCAGCTCCTCGTTGAGGCGGCGCAGGGCTAGCTGGGTGCGGGCCAGCTCGGTGTTGTTGGTCAAAAACTCCTCGTTGGAAGCCTGCAGCTCTTCGTTGGTGGCGGCCAGCTCCTCGTTCGAGATATCGAGCTGGTGGTTGAGGCCGCTCAGCTGCCGGGCCGTGTCTTCTACCAGGCGGCGGGCCTGCACCTGGGCCGTTACCTCGTAGGCAAACACCAGAATACCGTCTATCTGGCCCTGCAAGTCGCGCCGGGCCTGGTACGTAAAGTTGTAATAGCGCTCGTCGAGCGCAGTCGGGTGCGAGTTGTCGTGGTCGAGCTGCACCAGCATTTCGGTGGCCAGAAAAGGCTCGCCGGTGCGGTACACGTTGTCGAGCAGGTCGAAAATGGGCTGGCCCGCCAGCTCGGGCATGGCCTCGGCAATGGGCTTGCCCAGCAGCGGGCGCTCGCCCACCAGGGCCTGGTAGGGGCCGTTCACCAATTGAAAGCGGTGGCTAGGGCCTTCAAAGATGCAAATCATGGCCGGGGCCTGCATCAGCACGTGGTGCAGAATGGCCTGCTGGCGCTCGGCCTCGGCGCGGGCCTGCTGCTCGCGGGCCTGGCTGGCGCGCAGGGCCTCTTCGGCGGCCGAGCGCGGAAAGTCGCCGGTGTCGGCAAAGCTCACGAGCAGGCCGCCGCCCAGCCGCCGGGCCGCCACCCGGAAGTAGGTGTCATAGCCATCGGCCTCATACTTAAGCTCTATCTGCTGCGGCTCGGTGGCGCGCAGGGCCGCGCAGTGAAAGGCAAACGCGCCGTTGGCGACGCTGTTCGGAAACCGGGCCAGGTACGTAACGGCCGGCCGGGCCGGCAGCCCGATAATGCGCTGGGCGGCCGGGTTGAGGTAGGCAAAAGCCAGGTCGACCACCGCCCCGCTAGCGTCGGCGATGGGCGTGTAGGCCACAATGCCCGTCAGGGACAAGTCGAGCAGGGCCGGCAACAACTCGCTTTCGGGAAAAATATCGGCAGGAAACAAAGCCGCAGCAGGCATAAAAAACGTGCGTAAAAAACTAAAATACCCGGCCGGGGCCGGCGGTGCCCGGCCACAAAAGGGGCACCGGCACCCCGGCCGCTAGCAGGCCAGCCGCCGGGCATGAGCTTACCATGTACGAAAAAAAGCCGCCGGCCGCCTCAATTGCCAGGAAAAGGCGCGGCTGGCGCCCGGGGCGGCGGGCGCCAGCCGCCGCATCGCCCTAACGAAAAGGAAGAAGCGGCTGCGCACAGCAGACCCGGGTAGCCAGCATTTAACAGCTATACGGCCAGCTGCCTGAGGCTGGCCGGGGGCTAGCGGGCCGGCGTGGGCGCGCTCACCTCGTGGGCAAAAATAGACACGCCCACAACCGTGTCCTGCTCCCGGTAGGCCTGGTAGGTAAACGTGAAGTGGTGCAGCCGAGGCGCCTCCCCGGGCTGGGCCAGCTGCACGGGCACGGCCTCGCCAAAATAGGTTTCGCCGGTGCGGTACACCTGCTCGAGGCGGGCTAGCTCGCCGCTGGCCGTGGCTTCGGGCAGGGCCTCGGCCAAGGGGCGGCCCACTAGCTGCCGGCCCGGGAAAAACGATTGGTAGGCGGCGTTCACGTACTCGTAGCGCAGGGCCGGGCCGCGCAAAATGGCCACCGCCGCCGGGGTGTGGGCAAATACCTGGTACACCAGCTCGCGGTCCTGGGCCTGGCGCTGGGCGCTGGCCTGCACCTGGGCTTGCAGGGCCTCGGCGTGCTGGCGGGCCACTACGCGCTCGGTCACATCCACAATAAAAGCTAAAATGCCCTCGGTTTGGGCCTGCTCGCCCAGCAGCGGCTGGTAGATGAAGTCGATAAACAGGAGTTCCGACTGGCCCGTGGCGCTGTTATGCAGCTGAATTGGGGTTTCCTGGCCCCGGAAGGGCTGGCCCGTGGCGTACACCTGGTCGAGCAGGCCCCCGAAGCCCTGCTCTATTGCTTCGGGAAACACTTCCGCCACGGTTTGGCCCAGTTGGGCGCGGTGCCCCGACACCCTCTGATAGGTATCGTTGAAGAAGCTGAAGCGATGCTCGGGGCCGGTGAGCGTGGCAATGGCAGCCGGCACCTGGCCCAGTATCTGGTCAAGCAGGCGCTGCTGCTTGGTGGCCTGGGTGCGTTGCTGCTCGGTTTCCAGCAAGGAGGCCTCCAGCTGCTGGGTGCGCTCCTGCACGCGGCCTTCCAGCTGCTGCTGCACTAGTAGCACCTCCTCCTGGTTGGTTAGCAGCTCTTCGTTGCTGGTATGCAGGGCCTGGTTGAGGGTGGCTAGCTGCTGGTTGAGGTCCTGCACCTGCTGGCGGGCCACCACCTGCTCGGTCACCTCGGTGGCCACCACCATCACGCCCGTAATATGGCCGTCGGCCTCGCGCACGGGCAGGTACACAAAGTTCCAGTACACCGTTTCGCGGTGGCCGTTGCGGTCGTGCTGGGCGGGCATTTCGTGGGCCACGTAGGGCTCGCCGGTGGTGAATACGCCCGCCAGCAGCTCCTCGTAGCCCATGCCGGCCACTTCGGGCAGCGCCTCAAACAGCGAAAGGCCAATAATATCCTCGGCCCGGCGGCCCCACAGCTCGCACACCAGCGGGTTGGCCAGCTCAATAATATTGTTGGGGCCCCGGTACACGGCAATGGCCACCGGGGCCTGCTCAAAAATGCGCTCCAGCTCGCCGCGCTGGCGCTCGGCCTCGGCCAGGGCCGCCTGCTCGCGCTGCTGGCTGGCGCGCACCCGGGCTTCGGCCTGCTCCTGGTTGGTGATATCTATTACGCTGTGAATCAGGTAGATTACCTGGCCTTGCTCATCCAGCACCGCGCTGTTGTGGGGCAGCCAGTGGCGCTCCACAAACTGGCCGGGGGCGGCGGGGTCGGGCACGTCGTAGCGCTGCGGGGGCACTTCGTGGGGCTGGCCGGTGGCCAGCACCTGGGCAAACGAGGCCCGCAGGTTGCGCTGGCTGTTGGCCTCGGGGGTGCGGGGGTTATCAGGAAAAACGTCGAACACCGGGCGGCCCACTACCTGCTCGCGCGTGCGCAGCGAAGCCGCCAGGTACGCATCGCTGGCGGCCACCACCACCAGGTCGGGCGAGAGCAGCAGATAAGCCCCCGGCAGGGCATTGAAAACGGGAAGCAGGGCAGAGCTGGCAGGCATGATAACAGCGAAGAGCGATAGGAAATACGAAGGTAAAACGCCGCCCGGAAGACAGCCCTGGCCAGCCGGGCGCTGGCACTACTCTGGCTCATACGCTCGGCCTGCCAATCTAGATGTAGGCCTGGGGCCGCCCCCGCCCGGCAGCAGGCCAGCGCGCCCCGGCGCAGTCGGGAAAACAAGCCGCTCTGCGGGGGCCGAGGCCAATAAAATCGGCCTTGGCACAAAAAGCCGGCCGGGCCCGGGCGCACTAGGCCGCACCCAGGCCGCTGCCCGGGTGCGGCCCCCTTGGGGTGTAGCCCCGGCGCCCGGGCCGCCGTACTCTTGCAGAAAAAAGCCTGTTATGCCTGCTTCCGTGGTTTGCTTCGGCGAAGTCCTCTGGGACATCCTGCCCACCGGCCCGCAGCCGGGCGGCGCCCCCTTCAACGTGGCCGTGCACCTGCACCAGCTAGGGCAGCCGGCGGCGCTCATCAGCCGCGTGGGCGATGATGAGCCGGGCCGCGAGCTGCTCCGCTTTATCGCCGCCAAAGGCCTCGGCACCGCCTACGTGCAGCACGGCCCCGGCCACCCCACGGGCGTAGTGAACGCCGACGTGGGCGATGCCAACGAGGTAGTGTACAGCATTGTGCAGCCCGTGGCCTGGGATTATATTCAGTACGAAGCCCGCCTGGCCCACCTCGTGGAGGAGGCCGCGGTGCTGGTTTTCGGCAGCCTGGCTGCCCGCCAGGCCGAAACGCGCGAAACCCTCTAGGGCCTGCTCGAACACGCCCGCTTTCGGGTGTTTGATGTGAACCTGCGCGCCCCCCACTACCGCCCCGAGGTAGTGCAGCACCTGCTGGCGCAAGCGCACCTGGCAAAGATGAACCACCACGAGCTAACCGAAATAATGGGCTGGCTGAACCCCGCCGCTCCCACCGGCCGCCCCGCCGCCCTGCGCTGGCTAGCCCACTACTTTGGCCTGCAAGCCGTGTGCGTAACCTGCGGCGCCGAGGGCGCGCTGCTTTACACCAACGGCCAGCTTTACCAAGCTCCTGGGGTACCCGTGGCAGTGCAGGATACCATTGGCAGCGGCGATGCTTTTCTGGCCGCCCTGCTGCGGGGCTGGCTGGCCGGCGACGAGCCGGGGGCCATGTTGCGCTTCGCCTGCGCCGCCGGTGCGCTGGTGGCCACGCAGCCGGGCGCCACGCCCGCGCTCACCACCGCCGACGTGCATAACTTGCTGGCCGCGCCGGGGGCCTAGCTGCCGGCCGCTGCTTTTTCCCACCCATTTGCCCACTATACTGAGTATGAAAAAGTTATTGCTGCTGCTCGGCAGCTCACTCCTGAGCGCGGGGGCCTGGGCGCAGGCTAGTGCGCCCCCGCCGGCCACGCCGCAGTGGCGCCCGGCCTACCACTTTGCCCCCAGCGCCCACTGGATGAACGACCCCAACGGCATGGTCTTTTACCAGGGCACCTACCACCTGTTTTTTCAGTACTTCCCCGGCGGCATGGTGTGGGGGCCCATGCACTGGGGCCATGCCACCAGCCCCGACATGCTGCGCTGGCAAGAGCAGCCCATCGCGCTTTTCCCCGATAGCCTGGGCTATATCTTCTCCGGCTCGGCCGTGGTCGACAGCAAGAATACGAGCGGCTTCGGCAAAAACGGGGTGGTGCCGCTGGTGGCCATCTTCACCTACCACAACCCCAAAAAGGAAAAATCGGACCCCGAGCATACCCAGAGCCAGGCCCTGGCCTACAGCCTCGACGCGGGCAAAACCTGGACGAAATACATGGGCAACCCGGTGGTGAAAAATCCCGGCATCGTAGACTTTCGCGACCCCAAGGTGAGCTGGAACGAGCAGGCGGGCAAGTGGATAATGACGCTGGCCACCAAGGACCGCATCACGTTCTTCTCCTCGCCCAACCTCAAGGAGTGGACCAGGGAAAGCGAGTTTGGCGAGAAGCTAGGGGCGCACGGCGGCGTGTGGGAATGCCCCGATTTGTTCCCGCTCACGCTCAATGGCAAGACGCACTGGGTGCTGATTGTCAACATCAACCCCGGCGGGCCCAACGGCGGCTCGGCCACGCAATACTTCGTGGGCTCTTTCGATGGCCACACCTTCAAACCCCTGAACGACAAGACGAAGTGGGCCGACTACGGCCCCGACGAGTACGCCGGCGTCACGTTTGCCAACACGGGCACGCGCCGCCTGTTTCTGGGTTGGATGAGCAACTGGGAGTATGCCAACCAGGTGCCCACCTCGCCCTGGCGCAGCGCCATGACCATTCCACGCGAGCTGGGTTTGCGCCAGGAGGGGAGCGAAATCTACCTCACCTCCCAGCCCGCCCGCGAGCTGGCCAAGCTGGCCGCCGCGCCCACCACGCTGCAAACCGTGGCCGTGAAGGCCCCCGTAGACCTGGCCCGCCTGCGCGTGCCCAGCGGCAAATTCCGCCTCAACCTGACCACGAGCCGGCTCGCCAGCTTCGAGCTGGTGCTGGGCAACGCGGCCGGCGAGGAGCTGGTGCTGGGATTCGACAAGACTAAAAACGAATACTTTATCGACCGCCGCAAGGCGGGCGCCACCAGCTTCAGCCCCAGGTTTGCGGGCCGGCACGTGGCCCCGCGCCTGGCCACGGCGGCGGGGGCCGACCTCACGCTGTTTTTCGACGCGGCCTCGGTGGAGTTGTTTGCCGACCACGGCCTGACGGCCATGACGGAGATATTTTTCCCCTCCCAGCCCCTGACCAACCTGCGCCTGCGCTCGGCTTCGGGTATCACCTTTCAGCAGGTGAGCAGCGCCGCGCTAGCCCCCAAGCCGGCGAGCAAAACGCCCGTCGTCGGCCAGCGCTAGGGCCAGCGTAATGGAGTAAGTCGAGCCATCAGAAAAGCCCCCGGCCAGCGGCCGGGGGCTTTTCTGATGGCTCAGGATACGAGAAGTAGTGAGGGCTGGGGCCAGCTGGGGCAAGGCTGGGGAGGCCGTCATCATCATTGGCCAGCCGGGCTTGGGCAATGGGCCCGGCCGCGCCAGGGGCAGTACTGGTGTCGACGGGCCAGGGGGCGCTCGCTGCCCTGGGCTAGGGTGGGCGGGGCCGGGCCAATGGCCCTGGCCGCCCGGGCGCTAAGCAGTAGCGGGCAGCCTACTGCATGTGCACCCGAAACTGCCACACGTGCTTATCGAGCACGTAGCTCAGCTCCTGCAACTGGTTGGACGTCACTTCATCGACCTTGCTCATGTGCTCGATGCGCTGGCGCACGCGCTTGGCCACGGTGGTGATGCGCTCGGTCATGAGAATGAGTACCTGCTTGTCGGAGAGGTAGCCGCCGGGAAACTCGCCCAGGTTGGCGGTGGCCGCTATTACGCCGGTGCGGCCGTCGATGGGGCTGCCCACCTGCAGCACGCGCTCGGCCAGGATGTCGGCGTACTTGCGGTACTCGTCGGCATTCTCCTGCAGCTTTTCGTGCAAGGGCAGGTACAGCGGGCCGCGCAGGTTCCAGTGGCTCTGCTTCGAGTCGTGAAACAGCTCCAGCAGCTCTACCACGGTGGCCTGCAGGTCGTCGGTGACGGGCTTGCGCTTGTCGGCCTCCACCGGAATGAGCGGGTCGGCGGCCGGGTTGCGGTAGTCGAGCTTGCCGCTAGGGTCGGCGGGCGGCGTGGGGGTGTTGTCGGGGGCGGTGCTGCTGCCGGCGGGCAGCGGCATGGCAGAAGGGGCGGGCGTATTTTTGGCAGCGCGGCGGGTTTGGGCCTGGGCCTGGGGGGCCAGGGCCGTCAGCAGCGCCACCGACGCGGCCAGAAGGTAAATTTTCATAAAAACTTACTGGTAAAGGTATTATCGGCGGGCAGCGGCGCACCTGGGGCGCTGCCCGCCAGGTTGGGTAGGGCTTTGAACGAGGCGGCTTCTTATGCCTGGCTTAGCAGAAGCTTAAAATTTGCTTAAAGCCACCGCAGTAGCCGGCGCGGCTGCGTTTAACTGGCTGTGCCGCCCCCGCGGGCCCTGCGGGGCGCCGGCGGCCTTTTTTTACTGGTCGCCGCGCCCGGCGCCGGCCCTTGCCCCCCTCGCCCATGCAGCTATTGGTAATTGAAGACGAGCCCGGCATTGCCCGGTTTCTCAAGCAGGGCCTGGAAGAGGAATCCTTCGGGGTGGAGGTGGCGGAAACCGGCACGGAGGGCCTGCGCCAGGCCCTGGCCCAGAAATTCGACCTGCTGCTCATCGACTGGATGGTGCCCGGCCTTACGGGCCTGGAGGTGTGCCAGCAGCTGCGCGCCCGCCACGACCACACGCCCATCATCTTCCTCACGGCCAAGGATACCGTGCCCGACACCGTGGCCGGCCTGCAGGCCGGGGCCAACGACTACATCAAGAAGCCCTTTCACTTTGAGGAGCTGCTCGAGCGCATCAGGGTGCAGCTGCGGCCGGCGGGGGGGCCGGCCGAGCGCTTCACGCTAGGCCCTATTGTGCTGAATGTGAGCACGCACCAGGTTTTCAGGGGCGACGAGGAGATTGCCCTCACGCAGAAGGAGTTTGCGCTGCTCGAATACCTGCTGCGCCACAAAAACAAGGTGTGCCGCCGCCAGAGCATTATCGAAAACGTGTGGGATATTCACTTTGAGTACAACACGGGGGTTATCGACGTGTACATGAATGCGCTGCGCAAGAAGCTTAAAATCAGCAAGGAAGATGACTACCTGCAAACCATTCGCGGCATTGGGTATGTCGCCCGCGACTAGATGAGCCTGCGCTTTCAGGACCGCATTGCGCTGCACTACGTGCTGGCCACGGCCGCGCTGGTGGTGGCGGCCTACCTGGTGGTGTTTGGGGTGGTGCGCGAGCGCGTGTATACCGACCTCGACCAGAACCTGCGCTTTGAGGCCGCCAAGCACATCGGCGAGCTGCACGTGACGGCCCGCACCATTCGCTTTGCCAACCGCGAAGAGTGGCTGGAGCGCGAGCACCGCGAGGTGCAGGTAGACCCCGTTTTTATTCAGGTAAACGACCTGCGGGGGCGGCTCATGGACCGCTCGCCCAACCTCAAAGCCGACCAGCTGCCCTTTGCGGCGGGGCCCGACTGGCAGCTGCCGCGCAATGTGCTGCTAGGGGGCAAGGGCCTGCGGCAGGTGCAGGTGCCGGTGCGGGCGCCGGGCGGGCCGGTGCAGGGCTACCTGCTGGCGGCCATCTCGTCGGAGGCGGCGCAGCACGTGCTGGGCAGCCTGGCGATGGTGCTGCTGGGCTCGCTGCCGGTGGTGCTGCTAGGGCTGTTTGGCAGCGCGCGGTGGCTGGCGGGGCACAGCATTGCGCCCCTTACCCAGATTACGGAAACCACTAACCGCATCACGCGCAATAACTTATCGGAGCGCATTGCCCTGCCCCCGCGCCCCGATGAGCTGCACACCCTGGCCAGCGCCATCAATGGGCTGCTGCACCGCATCGAGCAGGCCGTGGCGCGCGAAAAGCAGTTCACGGCCGATGCCTCGCACGAGCTGCGCACGCCGCTGGCCGTGCTCAAGGGCACGCTGGAGGTGCTGGTGCGCAAGCCCCGCCGGCCCGACGAGTACGTGGCCGACATCACGCGCGGCATTGGCGAGATTGACCGCCTGACCTACCTCGTGGACCAGCTGCTGCTGCTGGCCCGCTTCGAGAACCACGCCAAGGGCCTGAACCTACAGGAGCTGACGGTGCTGACCTGCGTGCATGACGTGCTGTATCGCCGCCGCGCCGACCTGAATGCCAAGCACATCCGGGTAGATGTGCAGGATGGCGACACGCCGGCCATCGTTTCCGACCCGTACCTGGTAGACCTGATTCTGGACAACATGCTGGCTAATGCCGTGAAGTACTCGCCGGCCAACTCTACCATTACCGTGGGGCTGGCGCTGGTGGCCGGGGCCCTGCGCTGCACCATCACCGACGAGGGTATCGGCATTAAAACCGAGGACCTGGACCGGATTTTTGACCCCCTCTACCGCTCCGATGCGCTGGCCCACAAGGAGATAGGGGGCACCGGCCTGGGCTTGTCCATCGTGGCCAAGGCCTGCGCCCTGCTGCGCATTACGCTGGCCGTGCGCAGCGAGCTGGGCCGGGGCACCACGTTTACGCTGGGCTTCCCGCAGTAGTGCCCGCCTGGGCCTGCCTGAGGCCAGGTTCGAAAAGTAGCCACCATACTGCCTGTTATGGCGCGGCGCGGCGGCATTCCCTGCCCGGTTATCTTACTCCCGATTATGTTGGAATAATTTCGTAAAATTTTGGTTGTGAGTATATTATGTTGAGCTATTTAGTTGTGCTGTTGCTGGCTTAGCTAGGGCAGGCGCCTGCGCGCGGCCTGGCAGCGTGCCGCGCGAGTAATTTGGGAAAGGCCGCGCCTCTAAAGCCGGCCAGCACGGGGCCGCTGCCAGAATGTTGCTAGGATTGTGGAGTTATTTTGAGCCTGAACCTACTTTTCAGGTATGAAGCTGCTCCTAGTTGAAGATGAAGCCGGCCTGCGCCAAACGGTGCAGGAAACCCTGCGCCAGCACGGCTACGTGGTAGAAACGGCGGCCACCTTTGCCCAGGCGCACGAAAAGCTGACGCTCTACAGCTACGACTGCGTGCTGGTAGACCTGACGCTGCCCGATGGCGACGGGCTCAATTTAATCCGGCTGCTCAAGATCGAGAACTCCTCGGCGGGCGTCCTCATCCTCACGGCCCGCGACGGAGTGGAAGACCGCGTGAAGGGCCTTAACCTGGGCGCCGACGATTACCTGGTGAAGCCCTTTCATCTTTCCGAGCTGAACGCGCGGGTGCTGGCCATCATCCGCCGCCGGCAGTTTCAGGGGCACACGTCCATTACGTTTCGCGACCTCGTGGTGCGGCCCGAGCACAACGAGGTGCTGGTGCGCGGCGAGCCGCTAGCCCTCACCCGCAAGGAATATGACCTGCTGCTGTACCTGCTGGCCAACCCCGGCCGGGTGCTCACCAAGGAAGCCATTGCCGAGCACCTCTGCGGCGACCAGGTGGACGCGGCCGACTCGCTGGACTTTATTTATACCTACCTCAAAAACCTGCGCAAGAAGTTGCAGGAGCGCGGCGTGGACAACTACATCCGCACGCTCTACGGCGTGGGCTACAAGCTCAACCTAGAATAATAATTAAGGACGAATAGCGCTCTGTTAGTGTCTGATAGTCAAAGCATAATCATCAGTCATTCGTCGCTAGTAATTAGGAATGAAGCTACTGGCCGCCACCACCCGCTACTACCTGCTGCTCACGGCCGGGCTCTTTGCCCTGGCCAGCGGCCTGCTGTACCTGGGCCTGCAATGGGCCCTGCGCCACGAGGCCGAGGAGCAGCTGCGGGGCGAGCAAACCTACGTGCAGCAGCTGGTGGCGCAGGGCCAGCCGCTGCCGGCCCGGCTCTTTGCCTATCAGCTCGACCGCAGCACGCAGCCCCGGCCCCTGGGCTTCAGCGATACGCTGCTGCTCGACCCGGCAGAGCATGAGCTGGTGCCGTTTCGGCAGCTCACGTTTCGGGTGCCGGCCAGCCAGGGTGCCGAGTGGATTACGGTGCGCAAGTCGCTGGTAGAGAGCCAGGACCTGCTGCGGGTAGTGCTAGGCGTGATGCTCGGGGCGCTGGCCTTGCTGCTGCTGGGCGTGGTGGGCCTGAACCGCTGGCTGGCCCGGCGGCTGTGGGCGCCGTTTCAGCACACGCTGGGCCGGCTGCGGGCCTACGACCTGCACCGCCACCAGCCGCTGGGGCTGCCCGCGCCCGCCATCACCGAGTTTGCCGAGCTGAATCAGGCGCTCAATCAGCTGAGCGAGCGGCTAGTGGCCGACTACGAAAGCCTGCGCCAGTTTACCGAAAATGCCGCCCACGAAACCCAAACGCCCCTGGCCATTATGCAGGCCAAGCTGGAGCAGGCCCTGCAAGCCCCGGCCCTGCTGGAGGACGAAGCCACGCTGCTGCTGCTGAGCGATGCCCGCCGGGCGGCCCAGCGCCTCTCGCGCCTGCACCAGGCCCTCACGCTGCTCAGCAAGCTCGAAAACCAGCAGTTTGCCCCCGCCCAGGCCATGCCCGTGCACCTCGACCAGGTGCTGCACGACCGCCTGGCCGTGCTGGAGCCGCTGCTCGACGCCCGCGCCCTACGCCTGACCCTGCACGTGGCGCCCAACCTGCCCGCCCGCCGGCTGCACCTGGGGCTAGCCGACTCGCTGCTCCAAAACCTGCTCCAAAACGCCATCAAGCACAACCTGCCGGGCGGCGAAATCGTCGTGTCACTCACGCAGTCGGCGCTCGAAGTCAGCAACACCGGCCCGGCCGTGGCCGGCGACCCTAGCCGGTTTTTCGAGCGCTTCCGCAAGCACAACGCGGCCTCCGATTCGCCGGGCCTGGGCCTGAGCATCGTGCAGCACATCTGCGCTTACTACGGCTTTCGGGTGCGCTACGCCTATGAGGCCGGCCCGGCGCGCCACACGCTGCGAGTTGATTTTGACTGAGTTTTGCCTATTTCATACTACTGATTCCTGTCAATGCGTATTTCTGCCCTGGCCACCAACGCCCTGCGGGGGGCTAGCCGCCACCGCTTATTGTTGCTGTTGCTGGGAGTGGTGGCCGGGGCGTGGGGGCTGTTTGCCGAGGTGGCCCACGAGCTGCGCGAAGACCGCCTGCAACCCGACCACGGCTTTCCCTTCGACCGGCCCATTCTCAACTACCTGCACCAGCACGAGGGCCACGGGCGCTGCGCCCTGGCCGACAACCTGAGCGCGCTGGCCGGCCCGGTGTGGCTAGGGGTGTATGCGCTCGTGGCGCTGGGCCTGGGGTGGCTGGCCTACCGGCGGCGCTTCCGGGCGCTGGCTTTCGTGGTGGGCGCCGTGGGCGGCACCATGGGCATCAACCTGCTGGCCAAGTACCATTTCGAGCGCCTGCGGCCCGATTTCTACCACCAAGTATGCTTCGAAACGCCCACGCTGCTCACCGACCCCAGCTTCCCGAGCGGCCACACCATGGCCTCGCTGGCGCTGGCTAGCGCGCTGGGCATTGTGTGCTGGCCCACGTGCGGGCGCTGGCTGGCCTGGGGCGTGGGGCTGCTGTTTGCGCTGGGCGTGGCCTGGTCGCGCCTCTACCTGGCGGCTCACTACCCCTCCGATGTACTGGCCGGCTGGCTGGCCACCATTGCCTGGGTCTGGACACTGTATCTGGTCATGTCGCGCTACCTTGGCGAGCTGCGCCAGCTAGGGCACACGCTACGTGAGGAAGTGAGCGAGGCACCGATGAAGTGAGGCTTAGACGCTGGGCACATGGTCGTTTCCTTTCGTGGCGCCCCACCCCCGGCCCCTCTCCCGCAGGGGAGGGGAGCCACGGCGGGGCTAACGTCCTCAATCATCAGGCTCCCCTCTCCCGCAGGGGAGGGGCCGGGGGTGGGGCGCCACGTAATGTAAATAGTTGCTTACCAATATCGAAACTAAGCCAACCCAAGCCACCCTACGCCGCCGCCGGCTCGTGTTCCGTCACCGCCTCGGGCGGACGGATGTGGTGATAAATCAGCCGCATACCCGTGGGCAGCACGAAGAGCAGCATGGGCAGCGCCACCACGAAGCCGCCAATGACGGCCACGGCCAGCGGCTGCTGCATCTGGGCGCCCAGGCCGATGCCGAGGGCGAGCGGCGAGAGCGCCAGAATAGCCCCGATGGCCGTCATCAGCTTGGGCCGGATGCGCAGGGCAATGGCGTAGCGGATGGCCGTATCCACGTCGCCCGTCTCGCGCAAGGACTCGTAGAACTGGTGCACCGTGAAAATGGCGTTCTCCGCGATGATGCCCACTATCATGATGATGCCCGTGTAGGAGCTTACGTTCAGCGGGATACCGGCAAAAAACAGCCCTAGCACGCAGCCCGTGATGCCCATGACGGAGATAAAGAGCACCAGCAGCGAAATCAGCCACTCGCGAAACAAAAACAGCAGCACCGCAAACACCAACAGGCTGGCCGTGAGTAATATCAGCTCCAGCTCGCGGAACGAGGCCTGCTGCTCGGCGTAGGCTCCCCCATACACGATGGTGTAGCCGGGCGGCAGCGTCACCTGCCGGCCCACCTGCTGGCGGATGGCCTGCACGGCCGAGCCCAGGTCGCGCCCGTCGAGGCGGGCCGTGAGCACGGCCACCGATTTCAGGTCTTCGCGGCGCAGCTCCACGTTGCCGGGCTCCACGTCGATGGTGGCGAAGAAGGTGAGCGGCCTAGGACTGCCATTGGGCAGAAAAATAACCTGTTTCTGCAACTGCGCCAGCGAGTTGCGGCTAAAGTCCACGTTGCGCAGTAGCACCTGGCGCAGCTGCTCGCCATCCTGCACCTGCCCCACCTGAATGCCCCCAAGCGAGCCCGCCTGCGCCGGCGAAATACTGGCCTGCGCCGTGCCATTGCCCAATATTTGCCCGCCCACCAGGTTGCTGAGCTGGGCCTGAAAATCGAGCGGCGTGAGGCCGTAGCGCGCCAGCTTGGCCACATCGGGCCGAAACACGATGCTAGGGCCCGAGGGCACCAGCCCGTCGTTGATGTCGGCCACGCCGGGCACCTTCGCCAGCACCTTGCCCGTCTGCTCCGAGAGCTTTTCGAGGGTATCCTGGTCGTCGCCGAAAATCTTGATTTCGATGGGCTTAGCGCTGCTCATGAGGTCGCCCAGCAGGTCGGCAATGCGCTGGCCGAAGTCCACGGTAAGCGCCGGCTGCGTAGCTTCGATGCGCTGGCGCAGCTGGTTGATAACCTCCGGCGTGCTCAACTTATGGTCGCGCTTGAGCTGGATGAGGTAGTCGCCGTACTCGGGCGGCCGGGTGTCGAAAGCCAGGCCGATGCCAGTGCGCCGCGAGTAGCTCTGCACCTCCGGGTTTTTGGTAATAATGTCGCGCTCAATCTGGCGCAGCATCCGGTCCATCTCCGCCTGCGCCGTGCCGGGCGGGCCATGATAGTCGAGCACGATG
The DNA here is from genome assembly GCF_030581075.1 of Hymenobacter cheonanensis. Lineage (GTDB taxonomy): Bacteria > Bacteroidota > Bacteroidia > Cytophagales > Hymenobacteraceae > Hymenobacter. The sequence continues at coordinate 173,478 of NZ_JAUQSW010000002.1, read as the reverse complement.
GTGCCCTCGTCGAGGTCAGGCAAAAAGCCCGTTTCGAGCCGGCCGGCGGCCAACCAGGCGCCTACCCCCAGGCCCAGCACCAGCACCGCCGCCAGCAGCGGCCTGGCGAACAAATTCGTCAGCCAGCCCAGCTTGTCGGCCTGCTCCTGGGCGGCGTTGTGGGCGTGGGCATTTTTGCCCGCCCGGTAGCCGATAAACAGGTGCAGCACCGGCAGCAAGAGCCAGGTCACCAAAAACGAGCAGACCATCGTAATCTGCATCGTATCAGACAGTTCCTTGAAAAAACTGCCTGCTAGCCCGCTCATCAACCGGAAGGGAAAGTGGATGACGATGGTGCTCAGCGACGACGCCACCATGGCCGGAAACAGCCCCGCGATGGCCGCCCGCACCACCTGCACGTTGCTGCGGTCGGGGTGCTCCTCGTGGGTGCGGTATATCTGCTCGATGATGACAATGGCGTCGTCGATTATCAAACCCACCGAGGCCGCAATGGCCCCTAGCGACATGATATCCAGCGTAATACCAAACAGGTAGAGCACCAGCAGCGTGAAGCACACCGTGACCGGAATGGTAAGCAGCACCGCCAGGCTGGCCCGCCACGAGCGCAGAAACACTATCATCACCAGGATGGCCAGCGCCAGACCTTCCACGATGCTATGCAGCACGCTGTCAATACTATCCGTCACGAATACTGACTGGTCGTAGTACGGCTTCAGCGTCATGCCGGGGGGGAGGAGGCGGCGCAGCTCGGCGGCCTTGGCGTGGGCATCGCGCGAGAAGGTGGCCAGGTCCACGCCCTGCTGCTTCACCAGGTCGATGAGCACCGCGTCGTGGCCATTGGCGTTGATGAGCACGAACTCCTGCTGCTCTTGAATGTCCACCGTAGCCACGTCCTGCACCCGCACCACGCGGCCCGAATCGGCGCGCACCACCACCTGCTTGAGGTCGTCGAGGGTGCCGAGGCGGGTGTCGGTGAGGGTGAGGTAGAGGCGGCGGAAGCTAGCCAGGTTGCCGGCCGACTGCACGAAATTGGTAGTGGCAAACGCTGCCTGCAATTGGGCCGTGGTGAGGCGCTGCCCCGCCAGCTTGGCCGGGTCCGGAATCACCACAAATTCCTTGGACTTGCCCCCGCGCACCACCACGTTGGAAGCGCCCGACACCTGCGAAAACAGCGGCCTGGCCAGCAAATTAGCTGCATCGCGCAGGGCGATGGGCGAGCGCGAATTGCTTTCAAGCGAATAGCCCAGCACCGGAAACAGCGACTGGTTCATGGCCTCGGTGGCGATGGTGGTGCCGGCCGGCAGCAGCCCCTTTATCTCGTTGACGCGGCTTTCGAGCTGGGCCTTGGTGCTGTACACGTCCACGTTCCAGGTCAGGAATACCTGAATCACGCACGAGCCCCGGCTGGTGCTGCTTTTCACGATGGTGACGCCCTTCACCCGCTTCACGGCCGCCTCCAGGGGCTTGGTCACGGTTATCATCATCCGGTCGATGGGCTGCTGCCCGGCGTCGGCGATGAGCGTGATTTTGGGGAAGGTAACCTCCGGAAACAAAGCCGTTTGCATCCGCGAGTAGGCAAACAGTCCGGCCGCCAGCAGCATCAGCCCAATGAGCACGATGGGCTTGCGCAGCGTGTGAAAGTAGGAGCTTTCGGCCGGCTCGGCGGGGGTAGGCGGGCTAGCCGGCCGGGGCGGCGCGGGCGGGCCCGGCCGCTCGGTAATGGTAGGCGCGCTCATCGTACCAATTTCACTTTGGCGGTGTCGGCCAGGCCGTAGTTGCCGGTGCGCAGGATGCGGTCGCGGGGCTGAAAGGTCGGGCTCTTGATTTCGATTTCCTGCGGGTTTTGCACCCCTAGGGTCACCGGCACCTTGATGGCCGTTGAGTCGTTCACCAGCTTCATCACCCAGAAATGGTGCAGCGTTTCATCAGCCAGCACGCAGCTAGCGGGTAGCGTCTGGGCATTGGGTTGCCTGGTCTGGGTGAGGCGCACCTGCACAATCAGGTTTTCCGGAATCACGCGCGGCGGGTTGTTCGGCCGCACCAAGTACACCTCCGACTGGCCGGGGCTCACGCTAGCCAGCGGCGCCTGCACCGTGCCCGTGAGGCGGGTGCTGTCGGGCAGCACGATGGTGCAGCTGGGGTTGCCCTGCGCCAGCGCGTGGTACTCGTAGGGCAGGTTGAGCTGAAACACGAGCTGGCTGCTCTCGGCCACGGTGCACAGCGGCGAGCCTTCGAGCAGATAATCCCCCGATTGCTGAATATTGAGCACGCTGACAATGCCGCTGGCCGGCGCCGTCACCGACACCAGGCCGAAACCTTTCAGGCTAGGGTCGATGCGCTGCGCGTCGTTGCCGAGGGCGCGGCGCTCCTTGGTTTCGAGCGAAAACAGCACTTGCCCAGCCCGCACCTGGTCGCCGAGCTTCACGCGCACGGCCGTGACGTAGGCCGCCACCGGCGCTGTCACGGTGCTTTTGCGCGGGTAGGTCGAGGTGGCCGGAAAGGTGCGGTACTGCGTCAGATTCTGCGTGCTCACCGTGACGGCCTGCACCTGGGCGCGGGGTGGCGGGCCGGCGGCTTCCTCGTCGGCCGTGGCACCGGAGTGGCAGGCGGCGAGGGCTAGCAGCAGCACTAGAGGGAAATAAGACTGTGAAGGCATACGTAGTTGGTTAATCATGCGGTGCAGCCCCACCCCCGGCCCCTCCCCTGCGGGGGAGGGGAGCCACGACGGCGCAGTCCTAAATTATCAGGCTCCCCTCCCCCGCAGGGGAGGGGCCGGGGGTGGGGCTGCACGGGGAGGGGCCGGGGGTGGGGCTGCACGGGGAGGGGCCGGGGGTGGGGCTACCACGTCCAGTAGTTATAAGCGTTAATCAGCAGCAGCCGGTTGTTCTCCAGCAGCACGAGGTCGCGGGCGGCGGTGGCGTAGTTTTTAAGCACCTGTACGTAGTTCACTACCGAGAGCTGGCCGGCAATCACCTCGCGCTTGTACGAGTCGAGCACCTGGCGGTAGCTGGCAATCTGCTGGCGGGCCAGGCGCTGGCGCTCGTCGAGCTGGCGCACTTCGTAGAGTAGGCGCTGCTGGCGCACGGGGTTGATAGTGGCAAAGTTTTGCTGGTAGGCGCGGGTGGTTTCGAGCAGCACCTGGGTGCGGTCGCGGCTGGTCTGGCGCTGGTGCCCATCAAATAAGTACACGCTAAACTGCAAGCCCGCGCTCACGCCAAAGCGCTGCGGAATATCGGCTAGGGTTACCGCCTCCAGCCCGCCATTGGCAAAGGCATTGACCACCGGCTTGTAGCGCAGCTCAAACACGCGCTGGTTGGCAGCCAGCGTGAGGCTGTCGAGCCGGTAGCGGGTGGTGAAACCCGACAAGCCCGGCGTGGGGCCGGTGCGGCGCAGCGGCAAATCGGGCGGGGCTAGCTGCACCTCCGTGGTGTCGCCCAGCCCACACAGCACGTTCAAATCGAGCAAATCGCGGTGGTAGGCCGTGCGGTAGGTATTGAGAAAGAGCTGTTGGGTTTCGACCTCGATGTTGAGTAGGGCGTAGTCCGACTGCTTCAACAGGCTCGCCTCCACCAGCTTGCGCACCAGCAGCCGTTGCTTGTCCAGAATGCCCAGCAGCTCGCGCACGTAGCTGAGCTGGTCTAAATCCTGCCGGCACAGGATGTATTGGTCGCCCACCAGCTTCTCCAAATCGTGCAGCGAAAGCTGCGACAGGTTTTGCTGGCTCCGGGCCAGCCCCTGCGCCTGCTGGGCGTAGGCCTCGAAGCGCTTTTGGTTGAAGAGCGGCTGCGTGAGCTGGGCGTAGCCCTGGTAGAGCGCGCCGTTGCTCAGGGCCACGTCGTAGCCCACGTAGTTGGTGCTGTTGTCGGCCGAGTAGCTGAGGCGGATGCGGCCGTTGTCGCGGGTCAGCACCGGCACGGCGGTGTAGTTGCCCACCAGCGTACCGTTGGCCTTGGTGTAAAAGGCGCGCAGGCGCTCGGTTTCGAGTTGCACGGCGCGGCCCTGGTTGCGCACGTCGGCGCTCAGCGGGCTGTTTTGCCGGGCCTGGGTCAGGTAAAAGGCCAGGTCGCGGGTAGGGGAGGTAGCCGGCACTTGGGCGCGCGCCGGCAGCCCTAGCCCAACCCAGCTCACCAGCAGCCACGCCCAAAATCGGACTGTTAACATGCTTTTAATCATAGTGCTTCCTGTCTCATGGTAATCTTCCCGGCACCGCTGCCCGCCCGTAGCCAACGGGCTGATTTGCAATCGGGGCTAGGGCGTCACTACCCGGCCATCGGCGGTGAAAAGCACGTCCTGCTTCCGGCCCCCTTTGGCCACTTCGGCTTCGTACACGGTGCTGCCGTCGGTCCTGACGATGGTAGCCGCCTCGGCCACCTTGTAGGCTTTGTAGTCGCGGGCCAGGGTGGCGCGCACGGCGGCGGGCAGCTGGGCGGGCATTATGTCGGTTTCGGTTTCCTGAAGCGCGCCGGCGGGCGTGAGGACGGCCGACATTGTTTTGCCATTCAGCTTAAAGCCGGCTTCGAAGTTGGCGCCTTCCTTTTCCCACGCTACCGATTTCACCGCCGGAAACTTAGCCCGGAACGTGGCTTTGGCGGCAGCCGGCACCTGGCCGGGGGCTACTTTCTGGGCGTGAGCGGCGCTAGCCAGCAGGGTGGCGCCGAGCAGTAACAACAGGCTTTTCATGGGTAAATGAGAAATGTTTATCCAAACCTACCGGCCGAATCTGGCGCTAATCTGACAGGCCAATGCTCGGTTGGGCTAGCCCACCGAGCCGGCTACCTGGCTGCCAAGTTTCCGCCAGAATCAGCCGCTAGGTTTGCCGGCATGCTGCTCCCTGGCCAGCAGTTGTGGCCGCTTATCGCTTGTTTATGAAAAAGATACCTGAAGTTACCTTGCTGTTCTGGGTGATGAAGATTTGCGCCACCACGCTGGGCGAAACCGGCGGCGACCTGCTGGCCCAAACCCTGAACGTGGGCTACGCCGTCAGCTCGCTGCTGTTCATCGGCTTCTTTCTGGTCACGCTGGCCGGGCAGCTGGCCGCCCGGCGCTACATCCCGGCGCTGTACTGGGCCGTGATTCTGGCCACCAGCACGGCCGGCACCACCATGTCCGACTACATGGACCGCACCCTGGGCCTGGGCTACGCCACCGGCACGACCATCCTGGTATCCATCCTGATAGTAGTGCTAGGCCTGTGGCGCCTCACCGAAAAGTCGCTTTCCGTGACGGAGATAACGACCCGCCGGGGCGAGCTTTTTTACTGGACGGCCATCCTGTTTTCGAATACGCTGGGCACGGCGCTGGGCGATTTTCTGGCCGACGACTCGGGCCTGGGCTTTGGCGGCGGGGCCTTGCTCATCGGCAGCCTGCTGGCGCTGGTGGTGCTGGCCCACTACTTCACCCGCATTTCGAGCGTGCTGCTGTTCTGGATTGCCTTCGTGCTCACGCGGCCCTTCGGCGCCACGTTCGGCGACTTGCTCACCAAGTCGCCCGAGAAGCACGGCCTGGGGTTCGGCACCAAAGGCTCGTCGCTCATCCTGCTAGGGCTGCTGCTGGCCCTGGTGGTCTACACCACGCTGCGCCCGCAGCCCGCCGAGCCGGTGGCCGCCAAAGAGCCCGGCCAGCCCCGCGCCTAACCACTTATCGCTTTTAACTTATGAAAACTATGCGTTTTGCCACCCTGGCCGCGCTCTCCCTGCTGGGGCTGGCTAGCCCTGCCGCCGCCCAAACGGCCCCGTACCGCCTGCTGCACACCATCTCGGTGGGCGGCGAAGGCGGCTGGGACTACCTCTACGTGGACCCCGCCGGCGAGCGCCTCTACGTGTCGCACGGCACCCAAACCGAAGTTGTCGACCTGAAAACCCGCAAGCTTCTCGGCACGGTGCCCAACACGCCGGGCGTGCACGGCATCGCGGTGGTGCCCAGCGCCGGCCGGGGCTACATCACCTGCGGCCGCTCCAATGCCTGCGTGGCATTTGACCTGAAAACGCTGCAAGGGGTAGAAACTATTCCTACCGGCCCCAAGCCCGATGCGATACTGTACGACACCTACTCGCAGCGGGTGTTTGCCTTCAGCAATGCCGGCGGCAAAAGCACGGTACTCGACGCCGCTACTGGCAAGGTGCTAGGCACCGCCGAGCTGGGCGGCGACGTAGAAGAGCCCGCCACCGATGGCAAAGGCCATATTTTCGTCAATATCGAAGATAAAAGTGAGGTCATCGAGTTCGATGCCAAGTCTTTGAATGTGCTGCACCGCTACCCGCTAGCCCCCGGCGCCGAGCCCACCGGCCTGGCCTACGACCCCAAAAACAACCGCCTGTTCAGCGCCTGCGCCAACGAGAAGCTGGTGGTGACCGACAGCCGCACCGGCAAGCAGGTGGCCGTGCTGCCCATCGGCAAAGGGGCCGACGGCGCAACGTTCGACCCGAGCACCGGCAACATCGTGACCAGCAACGGCGAGGGCACGCTCACCGTTATCCACCAGGACACACCTGCCAAGTACACCGTAGTGGCCACTATTGCCACCGCCAGGGGTGCCCGCACCCTGGCCCAGGACCCCACCACGCACCACCTCTTCACCTGCACTGCCGACCTGGGCCCGGCACCCGCCGCCACTACCGCCAACCCGCGCCCCCGGCCCAGCATCGTGCCCGGCACGTTCCGGGTATTGGAGTTTGGCCGGTAAGGAGCGGCGTCGGGGCTCGTCATCTTTGCGGACTATGCCCAAGCCACGCCCTTCTGCTCGCAGGCGGCGGGTGCCGTAGCGCTGGGCATGGCGCGAAAAGGTGGCGCTGGCCGCCGGCTCCCAGCCCAGCGGCGCCACGGATAATAGCCGGCGGCGCTGACCTGTAGCACGCGGCAGAGCACCTGCACCGGCTCAGTAGCAGCACCCTGCTCGATAAACCGGTAACGGCTCATGAGTGCGGCGGCTGCGCAAAGATGGACCCGACTTTTTTTAACATGTCGCGCGCCTGCTCCACGCGTTTGAGCCCGGCGCGCAGGTGCTTAAGCTCTTCGCGCTCTGCACTGCCGCGGCCTCGGCTAATGCCTGGCGCTGCCAGCGGCCAAGCAAAGCGGGCGAGAGGCCCTGGGCGCGAGCCCCAGCGGCTACTTGGCGCACACACTCGGCTTTAAAAGCCGGCGTGTATTTTTGCGGGGCAGCGGCGCGCCGCTCGGAATCGGAAGGGGTTTGTCGGGCATGAGCAGTGGAAGGTAAGACTTGCCACTGTCTGTTTTTACCCGACCACCTCCGTGTTGCTGTCCCTGGCCCAGGTACTACAAGTGCCCCTACGCGACTTAGTGGATGCGCCTGGCATCGCCCCGCAGGAATAAAGCCCGAATTGGGGCATGTAGCAGCAAGAAAACAGGTGGGCCACCGGCAACCGACGCCCCCCCTTTCTTCCAGCTAAAGCCCGTAGAGCTGAATAATTTGTGCCTTAACACTTCCTGGGGTGCAAAGCGGCAGGCTATACACTTATTGTTTGGCAATTCCCTAACACTGGCATAACCGACGACGGCCATCGCGCCCGTTTCTTTTGTGGCTTTCGCTCACACTAAAAAAGCTGAGCGTAGCCCACCATGAAGCTTCTTCTCTCGGTTGTCCTTCTTTTAGGTATTGGCAGTGGCCTGCTAGGCTGTTCGGTGCCCGAAACCCGCCAGACTACTACCAGCCTGGAGCAGGCTGATATGCATCAGGCCTACGACGACAGTACCTTACACAACGGCGTGTTGCCCGTGCTGCTTCCCTACAACCGCCTCATCGCGCCGGCCGGCCGCGTGGTGCGCTACGGCGACCCTAGCCTCGAAAACCACAGCCTCGATGCGCAACTGGTGCCCCACACGCCGCTGCTGGCCGTGGAAGACCGCTACGGAGTGGCCCTGCTCGATACCGCCCGGCGCGCCATGCTGGCCCGCTGGAGCTACGCCGACGATGCCCGCTACAAGGGTGCCATGAGCACCTATTCGGGCCTGAAAGCGCAGCGCGAGGCCGACGGCGAAATACACCTCTTCTGGAGCGCGGCCAACGGCCAGAACCGGCAGTCGTATGTGCTCGATGCGGTGTGCGCGGAGGGCAAAATCCGGGTGCAACGAGCGTTTCCATTTGCGGCGGTGAGGGCCCCCCTGGCCTTGCCCAACGCTATTGCCCTAGCCACCGAAGCCGGCCGCAACTACCTCTACGTAGTCCTCAACGGCAATAACCAGGTAGTGAAGCTCGACCGCGCCACCGGCCAAACCGTGTGGACGCGCCCCACCGGCGTGGCGCCCTACGGCCTGGCCCTGGCGGCCGGCCAGGTCTTCATCAGCAACTGGGGCGGGCCGCTGCCCACCGATACGCTGCACCGCGAAGTGGCCGGCGTGCCCCGCGCCTACGGCCGTACCTACACCGTGCCTGCCACCGGCGCCACCGCCCAGGGCACCGTGCTGGTGCTGAGCCCGGCGGCCGGCGAGGTCATCAAGGAAGTGCCCGTGGGCCTGCACCCTACGGCGCTGCTGGCTAGCCCCGACGCGCGCTTCGTGTACGTGGCCAACGGCAACAGCGACGAGGTAACGGCCCTCGAAACCACCAGCCTGCAAGTGAGCGAGCACATTGGAGTGGAGCTTCAGCCGGGCCGGCAGAGCTTTGCCGGCGATAGCCCCAACGCGCTGGCCCTCAACGCGGCCGGTACTACGCTGTACGTGGCCAACGGCCTCGACAATGCCGTGGCCGTGGTGCAGCTGGGCCGGGCGGCAGCCCTGGCCGGCGCGGCCGGCTCTAGCCAGGTGCTGGGCTTTATCCCCACCGAGGCTTACCCCGGCGGGCTAGCCTTGGGCGAGCACCAGCTCTTCGTAACCAATCTCGAAGGCGAAGGCGCCCGCGTGAGCGCCCGCGACATGCAACAGGCGGGCGGCGAGCTGGAGGCCGTGGTACGCAAGGGCCCGGCGGCCTACAACGCGCACCACCAGCTCGCCACCGTGTCGCTCATTGCGCTGCCCACCGGCCCGCAGCTGGCGCGCTACTCCGAGCAGGTCGAGCAACTCAATTTTACCTTTCGCCGCGAGATTGCCCGGCGCCTGCCCCGGCCCAATGTGCTGCCCCGCCCCATGCCCGAGCGCATTGGGGAGCCGTCGGTGTTCAAGCACGTGGTCTACATTATCAAGGAAAACCGCACCTATGACCAGGTGCTCGGCGATGTGCCGGCCGGCCGGGGCGAGAAGTCGCTCTGCGTGTTTGGCGATAGCGTGACGCCCAACCAGCACCAGCTGGCCCGCGATTTTGTGCTGCTCGATAATTACTATGTGTCGGGCAAGTCGTCGGCCGAAGGCCACCAGTGGGCCGATGCTGCTATGGTGACCGACTACGTGGAGAAGAACGTGCGCGCCTGGTTTCGCTCTTACCCCCACGTGCAGGAAGATGCCCTGGTGTATGGCAAGCAAGGCTTTATCTGGAACAACGCCGCCGACCACGGCAAAACCGTGCGCATCTACGGCGAGGCCTGCAAGCCGCACTACGATACCAGGCTGAGCTGGAGCGACATCTACGCGGGGTACCAGGCCGGCCGGCCGTTCAACTTCACCAATACCAGCACTATTGCGCGGGTGCGGCCCCTGCTCTCGCCCCACTACCCCGGCTCCGACGAGCTGCGCATCACCGACCAGCTGCGGGCCTCGGCTTTCATCAAGGAGCTGGCCGAGTTTGAGCAGCAGCCCGGCGAGGCCCTGCCCGAGCTTTCGGTGATTGCCCTCTCCGCCGACCATACGGTGGGCACGCGCCCCGGTATGCCCACGCCCAGGGCTATGGTGGCCGACAACGACCTGGCCCTGGGCCGGATGCTGGCCGCGCTCAGTAAGAGCCGCTTTTGGAAGAATACGGTGGTATTCGTGACCGAAGATGACTCGCAGGCGGGCTGGGACCACATTTCGGCCTACCGTACCACTGGCTTCGTGGTGAGCCCCTACAGCCGGCTGCACCGCACCGTGAGCAAAAATTACAACCAGACCTGCATGGTGCGCTCCATCGAGCAGATTCTGGGTTTGCCGCCCATGAACGCCGTCGACGCCACGGCCCTGCCCATGTTCGAGTGCTTCGGCGCCCGGCCCAATGCCCGGCCCTTTGCCAGCGTGCCCAACCGTGTGCCGCTCAACACAATGAACCTGCCGCTGAGCAAGCTCACCGGGGCGGCTCGACGGTTTGGCCGCCTCTCGCAGCAGCCCGAGTTTGACCACCTTGACGGCGGGCGCGATGACGTGATGAACCGCATCATCTGGTTTGCCACCAAGGGCCGGCAGCCGTACCCCACTGCCCTGGCCGGCAAAGCTGATGACGACGACGATGATGACTAGCACCCACTAGCTGGTTTGGCTAGTGCGCTTGTGCAAAAAGCCCCGCACGGTGCCGTGCGGGGCTTTTTGCGTGAAGAAAAGGTGGCGTCAGTAGGTTAATTAATTTGCCCTTAACGCTTGAAAGTGAAGGTGATGGGCAGCGTGCAGCGCACCCGCACGGCCTGCCCGTGCTCCCGGCCGGGCGCCCAGCGGGGCATGAGCCAGGCCAGCCGCCGGGCCTCGTCGTTAAATGCTGCGTTCGTGGTTTTTACCACCATCGGGTCGAGCACGCGGCCTTGCTCGTCTACCACAAACTGCACCACCACCTGGCCCGATAAGCCGCGCCGCATGGCATCGGGCGGATACGTGATGTGCGAGGCCAGGTAGCGGTGCAGCGCCACCTCGCCACCCGGAAAGGCGGGCATCTGCTCGGCATAGTTCAGCACCGGGGGGCTGGCTCCGGCCGGGCCCAGCGGCTCGGTGGCCTGGAAAGGCTGCGCCTGCCCCACCAATGCGACGCGGGTAAAACCAAGCAATAAGGGTAAATAACGGGGCATATGGCAGCAAAATGGCACTAGGGCAAAGCTCCGGCAGCAGCTTTGCCCTAGTGCCACGCCCAGGTTATGCTTTCGTGAAAGCTGCCCGGTAGCCTACTGCAAGTACTTGGCGCGCAGCGCCGCCTGCTTCTGCGGCGTCAGGCCCATCTCGGTGGCCAGGTACTTGTCGAGCGAGCCGTACTGCCTGTCAATGGCGGCGAAGGTGCCGGCCAGGTAGGCCGGGTTGGCCGCGAGCAGGGGGCGCACCGCTGCCACTGCCTCGGCCGACAGGCCGGCCTGGGTCATGCGCTGCACGCTCTGCGCACGGCCCACCTGCCAGTACACGTCAGTGGCGGCGTAGTCTTTCAGAATCGTCTGGCGGTCCACGCCCAGCGCCGCGAGCACCAGTGCCGCCCCGATGCCCGTGCGGTCCTTGCCGGCCGTGCAGTGGAAAAGTAGTGCCTCGTTGCCGGGTAGCGCCAGCAGCTCGTCAAACAAGGGCTTGTACTTGGCCCGAAAAAAGCTGGTGTTGGTGTACACGGCCCGCATCAGCGAATCGCGGTTCACGTTTTTAGCACCACCCATCAGCAGGCGCGGGTCGATGTTCTCGCTGCCGGCGGGTAGCTCCAGGCGCCGGGCGCCGGGGGGTAGGCGGTCGGGCGCCTGGGCCACTTCCTGGGGGCCGCGCAGGTCGCACACCAACGCTACGTGGCGGCTTTGCAGGGCTAGCAAGTCACTGTCGGTCAGTTTGCTAATATCAGCCGAGCGGTAGAGGTGGCCCCATTTCACGTGCTTGCCGCCAGCCGCCGGGTAGCCGCCCAGGTCGCGGAAATTACTGGCACCTTCGAGCGTTACGGCGCGCCGGGCGTTAAAAACGACGGTGTCGGCGGGCGTTTGGGCCAGGGCTGGGCTAGCGAAGAGAAGTAAAAGAAGGAGCTTTTTCATACGAATGAGTTTAGAAGCTACTAGGGTTCGCCCCGATGGCATGGGGCGCCGCCCCATGCCATCGGGGCGAACCCTGGTAGCCTTACTTCGTCAGCCAGGTGTCCTGGTTGAGGTCGTCGGTGCCGCCAAACTGGCTCTGGAGGGCGCTGCGGTAGTTGTCGGCGTTGTAGGTCTGCTCATCTACCGGGTACTGCCAGCGGCGCGGAATCTTGCCGCTGGCGTTGATGCCGCCGCCGGTGCTTACGAAGGTGCGCGGCAGGCCCGTGCGCCGCCAGTTGTAGAACGCCTCGTAGCCCGAGTTCTGGAAGAAAGCCACGTACTTCTGGTTCAGAATCTGTTCTAACCCATTGGCATTGTCACCCTTGTACGCCACGTTGGGGTTAGCCAGAAACGCGCTGCGCGACACCGTGGCCGTGCCCACCGGCTTGCCCGACACGTTGCCGATGGTGAGCACTTGCCCCTCGGCTAGCCCGTAAAAATCGAGCGAAGCGTTGATGCCTTTGAGGTAGTAAGCCGCCGCCGAAGCGCCCGGCACCCAGCCCCGGTTGATGCCCTCGGCGATGTTAAAATTCAGCTCCGGATAGCCCAGGATGATGTAGGGCTCGGGGCCGGCCACCGACGAGTAGTAGCGCAGGTAGTTAGTAAACGAATACTGGCCGGCGTTCGAGCCCGTCATCAGGTCGCTCAGGCCGGTGGCGGGGCTGCTGCCCACGTAAGCTGAGAAGTCATTGGCTGCCTTACCGGCCGCCAGCTGGGCCGGGGCGGGCGTGGCCGTGATGAACGTGCGCGGGTCCTGGGTAGCGGTGGTCAGGCTCAGGTAGGCCGCCCCAGCGTTCTGGTACTGGTTGTTGCCGTCGTTGGGGGTGTGGGGGTAGGTGTTATAAGCCGAGTTGAACACGAAGCTCCAGTTGTCGGCATTGCTGGTGAGCACCGGGTACTGGGCCGGGTTGTTCACGATGGCCGCGAACTGCTGCGGAATCTGCAGGTCGGGGTTGTCGGCGGCCCGCCGGCTCAGGCTGATGAGTACCCGCAGCTTGTAGCTATTAATGAGCTTGCGCCACTTGCTCAGGTCGTTGTTGTAGTAAATATCGCCGCTGATGGCGGCCGGCAGCGCCGACGAGCCGGCTAGCCCCGCCAGCATGGTATTGGCCGAGTCGAGCAGGGCCAGGCTGCGGGCATACACCGCCTTCTGGGTGTCGTAGGCGGGTGTGAGGTTGTCGAGGCCCTGGCCAGCCTGCGCGGCGGGCGTATCGCCCACGCGCTGGGCCTGCCACACGAAAACGTAGGCCCGGTAAAACTTGGCCAGCGCCGCGTAGGCACTCGTGCGGGTGCCGAGCTGCTTGGCCGCCAGCACATCCATTTGGTTTGCGTTTTTCAGCACTCCGTAGAGGCTGGCCGTGGTGGTCCAGTTATATTGGTTCTGGCCGCCGTAGTAGAGGTTGTTGGAAATCGTGTACTGGTTCCAGCGCTGCACCTGGCTAAAGGGGCCGCCGTCGCCGCTGTTGTAGAGGTCAAACTCGATGCGGGGCAGCAGCAGCGAGGGCGGCACGGCGCTGCTGACGGTGGGCACGTTGGGGTTGGGCAGCTGCTCGTCCATCGACTTGCAGCCGCTGGCTGCCAGCCCGAGCCCGAGGGCCAGGCTAGCCAGGGTAAAAATCCGGTTCATCTAGAAAGTCAGGTTAATGTTGACGCCCATCGAGCGCGTGGTGGCCGATTGCAGGCTGGGGTTTTTGAGGGTGCTCTGCGACGAGGCGCTGTAGCCCTGGGCGTACTGGTCGAGGTCGAAATCCTTGCGCTGCGCGAAATAGAGCAGGTTGCGCCCCACCAGCGAGATGTTGGCGCCCTTGATGAAGCGGCTGGCCAGCAGGCTGCTGGGGAAAGAGTAGCCGATAATGACTTCGCGCAGCTTGGCGTAGGTCTTGCTCACCATGTAGGGCTCCTCGATGCCGCTGTTGTAGATGCCCTGGGCGTAGGTCTGCACCGTCACGGCCTTGGTATTGGGGGTAAATTCGAGGCTGCTCAGGTTCGAGATGTTGCCGTTGGCGTCGAACTGCACGGTGCCGCCGTTGGCCACTACCACGCCGGGGCCCACGTAGGCCGGGGTAGGCGCCTTGGTGCCGAGGTTGGTGCTCTGCCACTCCTGGAGGCGGGCCGCGCCGAGGGCGCCCTGCACCAGCTCGGGCTGGTTGCCCGAGTTCATGGCGTAGGCATACACCTGGTCGCGAATCACGCCGCCCACCCGGCCGTCAAACTGAAAGCTGAAGTTGAAGTTCTTGTACGAGAAGCGGTTGGTCACGCCCCACACCCAGTCGGGGTTGGTGTAGCCCAGCAGCTGCTGGGTGTTGGTGCCCGAGGGCCGCGTCAGCGGCGTGCCGGTCGAGGACTGGATAATCTGCCCGTCGGGGGCGCGCAAAAAGTTGTAGCTGTAGTAGCCATCGAGCCGGTCGCCGATGGTGAAGACGTGGTTCGGGCCGGCCAGGTAGATGCTCTGCTCGTTGCCGTAAATCTCCTTCAGCGTCTCCTTGTAGGTGCTCCAGTTGGCTAGCACGTCCCAGCTCAGGCCGGTGGGGTTGGCCAGCACGGCGCCGGTCAGGGCCACTTCCCAGCCGTTTTTCTGGGTCGTCACGGCGTTGGCCACCTGGCTGCTGTAGCCCGACGACGAGGCCACCGGCAGCGGGAAAATCTGCGGCCCGTTGGTGGAGGTGAAGTGCGTCACGTCGAGCCCCAGGCGGTTGCCCAAAAACTTGGCGTCCATCCCGTACTCGTAGGAAGTCACCGAAAAGCTGCGCAGATTGGGATTGGCCAGGCTGCTGGTGTAGCTAGCGGCCGGCTGGTTGTTGTAGGGCTTGGTGATGGTGTAGCTATTCTGGTTCACGTAGCTAGGGCCGTCGTAGGGCGTGGTGACCTCCGAGCCGTAGCCAATCAGGCTCGATACGGAATTACCCGTCACGGCCTGGTAGGCCGAGCCGATGGTTGACTGCGTGTTGCCGCCCTTCACGTTGGCAAACGAGCCGCGCAGCTTGATAAACGAGATGGCTTCGGGCAGCGGCAGGTAGTCATTGAGCACCGTGCTCAGCGATACCGAGGGGTAGAAAATCGTGCGGCTTTTGGCCGGCAGCGTCGAGAGCTTATCGAAGCGGCCGGTCAGGCCTAGCGAGGCGATGTTCTTCCACGTCAGGTCGGTGGTGGCGTAGGCACTCAGCACCGTCATGTCGGAGCTGAAGTCGTAGGCCTGGGCCGGGTTCTTCGAGTTGCTGAAGTTGTACACGCCCGGCACGATGAGGAAGTCCGTCGTGGCCCAGCTCGCATTGTAGTTGAACAGGCGGGCGTTGGCCCCGGCCACCGCACTCAGACTGAAGTGCTGGCCCAGGTCCTGGTTGTAGGTCAGGAGCAGGTCGGTGTTGTTTTCCAGCAGGTTGCGGCGGTCCTCGCGGTAGTCGCCCTGGCGCAGGTCGGGCGTTTTATAGGTGATGGCCGAGTAGGGCACCTTCTCGGTGCGCAGCTGGTTCCAGGTCGTCACCTGCGAGCGCAGGGCCAGGTTGAGGTGGTCGCTGAGCTTATAGCTGAGGCGGCCGTAGCCGTAGAGGTCGGTTTTCTTGTGCCCATACAGCCACTCGTAGGCCACGAAGTAGGGGTTGTTGCCACGCCCGTATTCAGCGTAGTACTGCTGCACGCCGGGCACGCCCTGCGGGCCCTTGTAGTAGTCGCGCATGTCGCTCAGCGCCCAGCTGGCCGAGCCGTACACCTGGAAAATGTAGGTTTCGCTTTCCGGCCCCGAGCTGGTTTGCGGAATGTTGGGCGAGTTCTGCAGGCTCAGGTTCAGCGCCCCGTCAAACCTGAGACGGGTGTTGAAGTGCACGCCCGTGCTCAGGTTGAAGTTGGTGATGTTCAGGCCCGTATTGGGCACGAGGCCCTTTTGGTAGTTGTTCGACACCGACAGGCGCACATCGTAGTTGTCGCCGCTCGACGACACCGATACGTTGTTGGCCGAGAGCACACCCACGCCCATAAAATCGCGAAAGTTGTTGGCCCCACGTGCCAGCCAGGGCGTGCCCTGCCGCACGCCATTCACCACTGGCGAGTCGTACTGCGGCACCGGCTGGCCCTCGAAGCGCGGCCCCCAGATGTTGGCCCGGCGGTTCACGTTGCCCAGGTCGTAGAGGTCGTTGGTGTAGGCATACTGGTAGTTCGAGCCGAAGCCATACTCGTTCTGCCGCTCCGGAATAGCCAGGAAGCTGGGCTGAATCTGGGTGCTGGAGTTGAACTCCACCGCCACCTTGCGCTTGTCGCCGGTGCCGCGCTTGGTGGTTATCATAATGGCCCCGTTCTGGCCCCGGAAGCCGTAGAGCGCCGCCGCATTGGGCCCTTTCAGCACGGTGTAGGTTTCAATGTCGTCGGGGCTGATGTTCCAGGTATCCGAATTAATCGGCACGCCATCCACCACGAAGAGCAAGTCGGAGTTGCCGCGCAGGATGAGCTGCGGGCGGCCCAGCAGCTCGGCGCTGGGCGCCACCGTGAGGCCCGCAATTTTGCCGGTCAGCGCGTTTACCGGGTTGGGCTCGCGCGCTTTAACCAGTTGCGCACCCGCAATCTCCTGCGTAGTGTAGCCGATAGTGCGGGCTTCTTTCCTAATGCCTAGCGCGGTCACCACCACCTCGTCCAGCTGCTTGGTATCTTCGCCCAGCGTCACATTGATAGCCGTTTGGTTGCCCACCACCACGTCCTGCGGCTTGTAGCCCACAAACGAGAACGTGAGCGTGACCACGGCCGCATTGCCAGGCACGGCCAGCGAGTAGCTGCCCTCGGCATTGGTAGTCGTGCCCACCGAGGTGCCCTTCACCACGACGTTGACGCCCGGCAGGCCGTCGCCGCCGGCCGCCGTCACGCGGCCGCTCACGGCCTGGGTTTGGGCCAGGGCCGACGCCGCTAGCACGGTCAGCACCAGGGTTGGGGCAAGGCTCCGCCGGAAGCACTCCAGCCGGGTGCTGACATTAGTAGAAAATTGTTTCATCAGGAAGGAAAGAGTGGTAGCAAAAGCCGATTACTAGCTGCGTAGCCGCTGCGACTGTTAAGTCCGCCAAACCAGGTGAGCTTAGGAGCTTAGCTAGAGGTAGGGGCCTTATTTGTCGGCACAAAATTCCTTCTTGGTTATTTCGTAAATATTACATGAATAATACTTTATCCACTAAAGCTGATGAGGGTTAGATAGCCCTCATTATTAGTTTATTACCTGTGTGGGATGGCCGATAACGCCCGCGAAACAAGGGCCGGCCTCGCCATGGTGAAGTATGGCCTCCTTATTCGATAAGGCGACTGCCAGCCGCTGGCTAGTACAGCATCACCTTGCTGGTGGTGGCATCGGGGGGGCGCAGCACCTACCCGCCGGCGGCGAGGCTGTCGGTGGCGCTGAACAGGCGCCCAGTCCGGCCCATGAGTTCGCAGAGCCCGCCCGATGTGGAGCAACTCAGGCGCATCGTGCTGCCCTGGCTGTAGGTGAGTGGCATGGGTGTCTCGCAGGTTGAAAAGGTCGAAAAAAGGGCAATCGGCCCAGTGCCGGTTGGCCCCCGGCTAAATGTCTGAGGTTTACTCAAACTGGGAGGTTTAGGGCTGAGTTTCTCGCGCCCTGGGGGCTCCTGAGAGCGATGCGGAGGGAGGCAAAGTCAAAAGAAACGCGATTTTCAGACCCGGTACCCTCTCAAACATGCATGTTTATTTCTTTTCAAAACGACGCAGGAGTCACTTTCAAGGCAGTGCGAGGAGGAATGAAAACCGGCTTTGAGCTAAGCGGCCATTCTTGATAAGAATATCCCAAAGTTTGCCTGCTGCCCAGAATCGGCCTTTTCGGCCGTATAAAGTACGCTAGTGCGCACGTTGTCCGACATGCACTATGTCAGTGCCATCTAACCCGCGTACCCGAACGAGGCAACTGCTACCCAGAAGATAGGGGGAGAAAAGCTGGGTGCGTCTTATGCACATGCACGCGCCAAGGCGCTAAGCAAAATGAGCCCCTAACAATTGTGTAAAAAATGGGCTTGCCGATGTCACCTTTCTGGCTGAAATTATCCCCTACCTGAGTAGGCTGTTATCCTGTATTTTGCTCGGGCTTCATGAGGTCCTGCTGATAGCGCCTCTCCCAGCGTTTAGTTTGGAGTAAACTGGCAGACGGGACTCGATATTGGATTTAATTGACTACCAGGCGCAGGGCGGCAGTGCCCGTGCGCACCACGTATACCCCCGTCACTACATCGCGCGGCAGCTCCAGCACAGCCTTGCCGGTGGCATCGGCCGCTAGGGTCAGCACCTCCCGGCCCAGGGCGTCGTACACGTGCACCGGGGCGCCCGGCACTGCCCCGGTGAGGGTGGCGCCGCGGGCGCTCGTCGTTGGGTTCGGGAACAGAGCCAGGCTAGCCGACTTCGTTACCGCCACCGTCCGCACGGGCGAGTAGCTGAATTTGGCATCCTGGTCTACTTGCCGCAGGCGGTAGTAGAGCAGCGTAGCGCCGGCCGGCACTTGGGCATCCAGTAGCTCATAGTTGCGGGGCGTGGTGCTGCTACCAGCGGCAGCCACCTGGCCGATGCGGGTGAAGCTGCTGCCATCGAGGCTGCGCTCTACTTCAAACCGGGCACTGTTTTTCTCCGAAGCCGTGCGCCAGCTCAGCTGCACGGTTTGGCCCTTTGCCTGCGCCGTAAAGTCGACTAGCTCCACGGGCAGCGGTACGCTGCTGCCGGTAAGGTAAAACTCAGAAAAGTGGTCGGCCACGGCCAGCGACGACACGAAGTAGCTAGTGCCGCTGGGCGAGCTGGCCGGGGCAGGCAGCACGCGGCGCTCGCCGCTCGGGTCGTCGTTGGCCAGCTGGCAGTCCTCGTTGGCGCCGCTGTACTGGGTGGCTTTCAGGTTGGTGAGCGTGGCGGTGGGGTCGGCTACTTGCAGGCGCGCCTGCTCGGTGTTGAGGCCGTAGAGGCGCAGGCCCACCGTGCGGCCGTCGAAGCGGCCAGCGCTGTTGGTCAGGTGCCAGTTGCGGCCCAGGTAGTAGTGGCCATTGCCATCCTGGCGCACGGGCTGGCTAGGGTCGGCCAGCAGCACGTCGATGGAGAGGTCGCCCAGCGAGGCGCCAGTGTAATTGTAGGCTGCTACCACTTGCCCGCCGCTACTCAGCAAGTAGTGCCAGGCGCCATCGTTGATACTGGTGGTAGCAGGCACGGCCGTGAGGCAGGTGCCTAGCGTGGCGCCATCGTACACGGCCAGCACGGTGAAGGGCGGGGCGCTGGCGCTGCTGCCAAGCCCAGGAGCCGTCACGACCACCACGCTGCTGCCTGGCGTGGCGCCGGCCGGCACCACGGCCGTGATGGAAGTAGCCGAATTCACCGTGACGCTGCTAGCCCCTATCCCGCCAAATGAGACGGTGCTGCCCGCCGCGAAGCCCGTGCCGGTGAGCGTGATGGGCATGCCCGGCAGCTCGGCCGCGGCGCTCAAGGCCGTGACGGTGGGCGCGGTGGTGCAGGGCGTGAGCACGACCGCGTTAGAGGCCGCCGACGTGGCACCGTTGAGGCTAGCCACCACCGAATAGGTGCCGGCTGCGCTGGCAACGAGCGGATTAGTGGTCGTGCTGCCCGGCGAGAACGTGAACGTGGCCCCGCTCACGGGCGTAGGCGCGGTGTTCGGGCTACCGTTAGGGTTGAGGCGAATGAGCCTGGGGGCAGGAGCGCCATTATAGGTCGTGAATTGGCCGCCGGCTACCAACAGGTTGCCGTCGGACTGTACCAGCACCCGCCGCGCCCCTTTGTCGAAGCCCGAACCACCAGCGTTGAAGGTGCCATCCAGACTGCCAGTGGCATTGAGCCGCGCGATGTTGTTAACAGGACTGGCAGTAGTGTTGAAGGTGCCGACTACCAGTATCTTACCATCGGCCTGCAACGCCAGGTAGTTCACCGTGCTGGTTATGGCAGACCCGGGGGTGAAGGTAGCGTCGGGGCTGCCGTCGGGGTTGAGTCGGGCGATATATTGCGAAAAGCCTCCGCCCACCAGCACTTTGCCGTCGGCTTGCAGGGCCAGCGCATTCACTGTACTGTTAAAGCTGCTACCGGTGGCAAAGCTGGCGTCGCGGCTGCCGTCGGCGTTGAGCCGGATGAGGCGGGTGGCCGTAACGCCCTGGTAGGTGGTGAAGTCGCCACCCAGCAGCACTTTGCCGTCGGGCTGCACTACAATACTGTTCACCACAGTATTGTTCACCACGCCACTCAAGCCCGCGCCGGTGTTGAAGGTGGCGTCGGGGCTGCCGTCGGGGTTAAGTCGAATTAGCCCATTGGCCGGCGCGCCCTGGTAGGTGGTGAAGTCGCCGCCCAGCAGAATTTTGCCATCGGGCTGCACCACCAGGCTGTTCACGCCCACCTTGCCGCCGGTAAAACCCGCGCCGGTGTTGAAGGTGGCGTCGGGGCTGCCATCGGGGTTGAGCCGAATTAGCCCATTGGCCGGCGCGCCCTGGTAGGTGGTGAAGAAACCGCCCACCAGCAGCTTGCCATCGGCTTGTAGCGCGGCGCTGTTCACCGTGTTATTGAAGCCTGCGGTAGCACCCGTGCCGGTGCTGAAGGTAGCATCGGGGCTGCCGTCGGGGTTGAGTTGAATCAGGTGGTTGGCCGTAGCGCCCTGGTAGGTGGTGAAGTTACCGCCCAGCAGCAGCTTGCCATTGGGCTGCTCCATTGCCACGAAGACACCAGCATCAACGCCGGTCCCGGCGGCAAATACCGGGCTAGCGGCCGTGGCCGTGAGCGTGCGCGGGGTGCACACATCGAGCGGGCCGGCCGTGGTCAACGTAGCCACCAGGCCTAGGGGGCGGGGCGTATAGGTAAAGGCCGTGGCCGTGGGCACGCTAACGCCCTGCGCGGAGGTGAGGGTAATGACGCCGCTGGCTGCTCGCACCGGCACCAGCACCGTGAGGCTGGTGGCCGTTTGCGCCGTGATGGGGGCTAGCTCAGTGCTGGCGCCAAAGCGCACGCCGCGCACCTGGGTCAGGTTGGTGCCGGTGAACGTGACGGGCGTGCCCGCCGGCCCGCTCTGCGGCGAAAAGGCGGCGATGGTGGGCGGCAGGGCCGTGTTGAAGCGGAGGTAAAGCGCCGACGCCGCAGCGCCGGCCGATGCGTAGGTGCCCGTATGCCCCGTGGCCAGGTCGAGGGTGCCGTCGCCGTCGAGGTCGCCCAGTGCCACGCAGGCCTGGGACCCCCCGGTGGCAAAGTCGGAGCCACCGCTAAAGGTGCCGTTGCCGCTATTGAAGCGTATAGCCGCCAGTCCCGATGAGGTCGCGATGGTGGACCCGAACCCATTGCCGGTCACCAGGTCGAGGTCGCCATCGCCGTCGAGGTCGCCCAGCGTCAGGAAGCCCGGCGTGAAGCTCACCGGATAGTCGGCGCCGCCCCCGAAGGTACCGTTGCCGAGGTTGAGCCGCACGCTCAGCGAATTTGACGCCCTACAGCTCGTCGCAAAATCCAGGTAGCCGTCGCCGTTCACGTCGCCCACCACCAGCTTGGTGGTTACGCCGACCACGGGCACGTCAGTGCCGCCGCCGAAAACGCCGCTGCCGTTGTTGAGCCGCACGCTCACGACGTTGTAGTTGGCTATCAGGGCATCCAGGTCGCCGTCGCCGTCCACGTCGGCCAGGGCTGCGTCGTACACCCCGTAGGGAGTGGGGACGGTAATGGCGGGATTTCTGCTGCTGGCGACATCGTTGGCATCAGTGAAGGTGCCACTGCCGTTGTTGAAGCTCACGGACGCCTTATTGGCGGCTATCAGCATATCCAGGTCGCCGTCGCCGTCCACGTCGCCCAGCACCGCGTGGGTAGGGTTATTGTACACGCTTATGGACTTGCTAGCGGAGGTGGGGAATTGGCCTTGCCCATCGTTCAGCAGGATATTCACTTGATAGCCAGGGCCGCCGCGGGGGCCGGGGTCGGTGGTAGAAACCACCGCAATGTCCAGGTCACCGTCGCCGTCCACATCACCCAGCGAAATGTCGCCGGGAGTAGACGCACCATAATAGGTGTAGGCCGTACTACTAAACCGGCCGCCCCCCACACCCAGCCGCACCACCACCCCCGGGTACTGGTTGGGGTCACTGGTCACACCCGTGCCGTCGTAATCACTCGTTGCCAGGTCCAGCAGCCCATCGCCGTTCAGGTCGCCCAGCGCTATCGCCGCCGACATTCTCCCCATGGTCAGCGACGTCGGCGTATTCGGGAACGTGCCGGTGGCCGGGACCGTTGCGGCCGTAAATTCATGCACCCGGGCTAGCGTATTGTAGCCGGCCGTGCTCTGCACCGTGGCCGGCACCGTCACCATCACCCGCTCGCCGGGCGCAAACGGGCGGGCCGGGTCCACGGTAATGGTGTTGCCGCTGGCGGTGGCATTGCCGCCGCGCACCAGCTGGCCGCCGCGCTGCGCGCCAAACACGCGCACGTTGCCCGCCGTGCTGGCGGCCATTGGCTGCGAGAAGGTGAGCACCACATTGGCACCTGGCGGAGCGGTGGGTAGGTTGCGCGCCGGCGATACCGCCGTGAGCAAGGGTATCTGGCTCGAGCCGGTGACGAAATTGCTGGCGCTGGTGGCCGTGCCGACGCCGTTGGTGACGGTGATGAAGCCGCTAAGCGTGCCCGCCGCCACGCTGGCCGTAATCTGGGTATCGGAATTGACCACGAAACTGGCTGCCGCCGTGGCGTTGAACGCCACGGCCGTGGTGCCGGTGAAATTGGCCCCCGTAATCACCACGCTCGTGCCCGCTGTGCCGCTGGTGGGCGAGAAGCTGCTGATGGCGGGCGCCAGCACCGTGAAGCTGGTGGCACTGGTAGCCGTGCCGCTAGGGGTCGTCACCGTGATAGGACCAGTGCTGGCTCCAGCCGGCACGTTCACGGTGATTTGAGTGTCGGAATTAACCACGTAGCCCGGGGCCAGTGCCCCGTTGAAGCGCACGGCCGTGGCGCCGGTGAAATTGACGCCCGTAATCGTCACGGACACGCTTTGCCCCCCGCTGGTGGGCGTGAAGCTGCTGATGGCGGGCGACAGCACCGTAAAGCTGGTGGCGCTGGTGCCCGTGCCGCTAGGGGTCGTCACGCTGATAGGGCCGTTGGTGGCCCCGGCCGGCACCGGCACCGTGATTTGGGTGTCGGAGTTGACCACGAAGCCCGAAGCCGCCGTGCCGTTGAAGCGCACCGCCGTGGCCCCGGTAAAGTAGGTGCCCGTGATGATGACGCTCGTACCCGTGGTGCCGCTGGTGGGCGAGAAGCTGCTGATGGCAGGCGCCAGCACCGTGAAGCTGCTGGCGCTGGTGCCCGTGCCGGTGGGGGTCGTCACGCTGAGGAGGCCAGTGCTGGCCCCAGCCGGCACGTTCACGTTGATTTGGGTGTCGGAGGTCACGGTAAAGCCCGAAGCCGCCGTGCCGTTGAAGCGCACGGCCGTGGCGCCGGTGAAATTGGTGCCCGTAATCACCACCCCGCTACCCACCAACCCGCTGGCGGGCGAGAAGCTGCTAATGGTGGGCGCCAGCACCATGAAGCTGCTGGTGCTGGTGCCCGTGCCGCTAGGGGTCGTCACGCTGATGGAGCCGGTGGTAGCGCCGGCCGGCACGTTCACCGTGATTTGGGTGTCCGAATTAACCACAAAGCCCGAAGCCGCCGTGCCGTTGAAGCGCACCGCCGACGTCTGCAAGAAGCTGGTGCCCGTAATTACCACGCTGGCGCCCACCAATCCGCTAGCGGGCGAGAAGCTGCTGATGACGGGCGGCGCCAGGACGAAGTTGGTGGTGCTGGTGCCCGTGCCGCTAGGGGTCGTCACGCTGATAGGGCCGGTGGTAGCGCCGGCCGGCACCGTTGCCGTAATCTGGGTGTTGGAATTGACTGAGAAAACGGCCGAAGCGCCATTAAAGCGCACGGCCGTGGCGCCGCTGAAGTTCAGACCCGTGATGGTCACGCTCGTGCCCGCCGCCCCCGTGGTGGGCGTGAAGCTATCGATGGTGAGCGGCAGCACCGTGAAGCTGCTGGTGCTGGTGCCCGTGCCACTAGGGGTCGTCACGCTGATGGAGCCGGTGGTAGCGCCGGCCGGCACCGTTGCCGTAATCTGGGTGCCGGAATTGACTGAGAAAACGGCCGAAGCGCCGTTGAAGGCCACGGCCGTGGCCCCGGTGAAGTTCAGGCCCGTGATGGTCACGCTCGTGCCCCTTGTGCCGCTGGTGGGCGAGAAGCTGCTGATGGTGAGCGGCTGCACCACGAAGCTACTAGCGCTGCGCCCCGTAGCGAGGGCATTGGTGACGGTGATGGGGCCGGTGGTAGCGCCGGCCGGCACGCTCACCGTGAGTTGCGTGTTGGAATTGACTGTGAAAGGGGCCGCCACGCCGTTGAAGGCCACGGCTGTGGTGCCGTTGAAGTTCAGGCCCGTGATGGTCACGCTTGTGCCCGCCGCCCCGTTGTCGGGCGAGAAGCTGCTGATGATGGGCAAGCCGGCCACGCAGGCAATAGTGGCGGCAAAGCCGGGGCGGGCGTCGGTATTGGCAGTAATGAAATTGACTAAGCGTATCGTAAGCTGGCCAGCAGCGTTGGTGGCCGTTACAACCCCGGGACTATTGGTCCCTTTATACTGACCAATGACCGGGGCATTGACATCCGGGCCGTCGTAGATAATAAAGACGGCAGTAACGAGGTCGATGTCAAATTGCGTGAAGGAGAGTCTTATCTTGCTCCCAGCCGTGGCGGGGCTGATGGTAGTCGAATAGTCCTGATTGTAGCGGTAGTTGGCGTTCGGTCCGCCGTCGTCGTAGATGTTGCCCGAGCAAACGGTAATTCCCTGCGAGCCAATGAGGTAATTATCGGTTGTGAAGGTGGCGGTGGTAAGCGTTGTGACGACGCCGGCGGCGGAGACGCAGGTGACGGTGATGGCCCCGGTGATGGCCCCGGCCGGCACGCTCGTGCTGATTTGGGTGCCGGCGCTATTGACCGTAAAGGTCGCGTTAATGGGAAAGCCATATGGGCCAACGAACGCCACGCTGGAGGTGTTGGTGCCGCCTAAATTCGCCCCCGTGATGATAACGCTGGTGCCGGTGCTGCCGCTGGTAGGCGATAGGCTAGTGAGGTAGGGCGTCGGCTGCGCCTGGCCCAGCAGCGGCGCCAGCAGCAGCAGTACCGCCAGCAACCCGGCTAGCCACGAGGCCGCAAACCGGCGGGCGGCGAGCAATGAAGACAACGAGAAGAAGTGTGTCATAGCAAAAGAAGTGCAGGGTAGAATAAGCGGGGCTAGGGTAGAGCGAGCAGTAGTAGAATAGAGGAGTAGTGCGGGCGCGGTGTACCGCCGCACCTGGCTGTGCCACTCGCAGTGGGGCGGCGTGGCACGGGGCTAGCCGGTCCTAAAAGGCCGGTGTCCGAAAACCCAAGCTGGTGAGTGGACATACCCGGGAGTAAAACTAAAATCCAGTTTTAAGGAACCTGGCCAAAAAGCTGCCATTCTGCTCCGCACTCGCGATTTCAGTTGTTGGCAGGATTTTGTCCTGTTCCAACTGCTTATAGACCAATTATTTGGCTGGTAAGTAGTCGTTAGGCCGCCGGCCAAAGCGCTCGGCGTAGCACGTGCTGAAATACTTGGCCGAAGCAAAGCCCACCGCATCGGCCACCTGGGCCACCGAGCCAAAACCGCCGGCTTCGAGCAGGTGCCGGGCTTGATTCAGGCGCAGCTCGCGCAGCCAGGCGGCGGGCGTGAGGCCCGCCAGCTCGCCCAGCCGCCGGTAGAGCGTGCGCTCGCTCAAACCCAGTAGGCGGGCTAGCTCGGCCGTACTGAGTTTCTCGTTGGCCAGGTGCGCCGCCACCTGCGCCTGCCACTGCGCCAGTTGCGCTACTGCCGGTAGGGCCGCTGCCACTTCCAGCTCAACTTCCGCGCTCGGGGTCGTCGGGGCAAGTAGCTCCCCGGCTGGCTCGCCAACCAGCTCGGCCGCCGTCTCGGCTGGCAACGTGGCGAAGTGGCGCCGCACCTGCTGGCGCGCCAGCAGCACCTGCACGCGCGTCAGCAGCTCGGCCGCCCCAAAGGGCTTGGTCAGGTAGTCATCGACGCCCACGGTGAGGGCTAGCTGGCGGTGCGCCTCATCGGCGCGAGCCGTGAGCATAAGTACCGGCACGCCGGCCAGGGCAGGGCTAGCCTTGAGGCGGACCAGTAGTTCGGTGCCGCTCAGCCCCGGCATCATGGCATCGGTGGTAATCAGGTCGACCGGGGCCTCGTGGGCCAGCAGCTCCAGCGCCGCCAGGCCGCTGGCGGCGGTCAGCACTTCGTGGGTGGGGCTGAGCAGCTCGCGCAAGTACTCGCGCAGGTCGGGCTCATCTTCTACCACCAGCACCCGGGGGCGAGCACCCGGGCTAGCTAGCGTGGAGGGAGCGAGGGCTAGCGACTGGTCGGGCGGGAGTACCGGGCTTTCCGCCGGCTCTTCTGCCAATACGTTCCCGGCTGGCGCCACTGGCTCGGCGGCAAACGTGAGGGTAAAAGCCGCGCCCACGCCCGGCTGGCTGGCCAGCGTAAGCGTGCCCCCCAGCAAGGTGGCTAGCTCGCGGCTCAGGGCCAAGCCGAGCCCAGTACCTCCTTGGGGCTGGTGCTGCGGGCTTTGGTAGAAGCGTTCGAACACCCGCTCGTGCTCGGCCGCTGCAATGCCGGGCCCGGTGTCGCGCACGGTCAGGGCGTAGCGCCCATCGGGACCGGGCAACGCCGCCTCCACGATTACCGTGCCGCCGGCGGGCGTGTGTTTCAGCGCGTTGCTGAGTAGGTTGGCCAGAATCTGCTCCAGCTTGTCGGCATCTACCAGCAGGTGGAGCGCCTCGGGCAGCGCAGCGGGACCTAGCAGACGCACCCCCCGCTCAGTGGCTAGCCCCTCAAACTGCGCTATTACCCGGCGCAGCCACGGCGCCAGCGCGGTGGGGGTGGGCGTCACGGGCAGGCGCCCGGCCTGCAGCTTGGTCAGGTCCAGAATGCGGTCGACCAGCTCGCGAAGGCGCTGAGCCTGGCGGTAGGCGAGGGCCACGGGCGCGTGCCCGGCCGCCAGCAGCGTCTGCGTGGGGTTGGCAAGCAGCGTTTCGAGCGGGGCCAGCACCAGCGTGAGGGGGGTGCGCAACTCGTGGCTGGCGTTGGCAAAAAACTGATTTTTGGCCGCATCCAGCTCGCCGAGGCGCTCGGCCTGGGCTTGCAGCTGGGTGGCCTGCGCAGTCAATTGCCCGTTGAGGCGGCGGGTGGTACGCAGGGCCAGCAGAATGGCCAGCGCCAGTAGCGCCAGCAGCCCGGCCCCGGCCCCGGCCAGGCGCACCAGGCGGGCCTGCTGGCGCTCGTGCTCGGTGAGGTGGGCAATCTGGGCAGCCTGCTCGCGGGTGCGAAACCGGGTTTCGGTAGCGGCCAGCGCCGCAAACTGCTGGGCTTGGCGCAGGGTGTCGGTGAGGCGCTGGGTGCGGCGGGCGTAGGTGTAGGCGCTGTCGTAGCGGCCGGCCTGGGCGTAGGCCTGGGTGAGCAATTCGGTGAGCTGGCTCAGGGGTAGCAGGCTGCCCGACTGCTGGTAGCCGCGCTGCAGGGGCCGCAGCAAGGCCAGCGCTACGGCCGGCTCGCCCATGGCCAGAGCCACACCGGCCAGGGTTTGGCGGGGCTTGGGCTGGGGGGCCGTGCGGGGGTAGCGGGTGAGCAGGGCCTCAGCCTCGGCTAGCAGCCGACGGGCCCGCGCGGGGTGGGTGGGCTGCTGCTGCCAGGCAGTCAGGCCCAGGGTTAAGGCTTTCACCTCGGCGTAGGGCTGGTTGCGGGCGGGCCAGCCGGCCACCGTAGTGTCGGGGGCCCCGTAGCGCAGCCAGGTGCGGGCGCGGCCCAGCCAGGGGGCCGCCTCGGCGGGCCGGCCGCCTAGCAGCGCCACCTGGGCCGGCACCAGGTTCAGGCGCGTGAGCAGCAGCGCGTTGTCGGGGGCGGCACGCATCAAAGCGGTGGCTTCGGCGGCCAGGGTGCTGGCGTAGGCAGGCGGCTGGTGGCTATGGCCCTCCAGCAGCAGCGGCAGGTAGTAGTTTAGCAGCACATCGGCCAGGTCACTCCCGACCGAGCGTCGGGTGGCGGCCGGCTGGCCGTAGCGGTGGTAGGTGACCAGCGCCTGCTCATATGCCCGCTCGGCCTGGGGGTAGTTGCCCTGGGCGGCGTACGCTTCGCCTATCAGGCACTGCGTCCAGCCGATACCACCCAGGTTGCCCTGCTGTTGGTAGAGGCTCCGGGCCCGCTCGTAGTAGCGCAGGGCCAGGGGCAGGCGGCCCAGGACGCGACAGACCGAGCCGGCATTGGCCAGGATACCGGCCAGCGACAGGCCGGGCGACCGGCGCAAGTCGGCGGGCCGGGTGGTAGCCGGGTCGAGCGCTAGGCTGCTGTCGGGGCCCACCACCCGAAACTGCCGGGCCGCCTGCTGGTAGTAGTAGAGCGTGCTGTCGTAGTTGCCCCGGACGTAGTGCTGCCCGGCCAGCTCGTTGGCCAGCGCTATCACGGCGGCCGGTCGCTGCTGCCCTTGTCGTGCCCCAGCCAGCCGCCAGGCCCGCCCCAGGTAGTAGGCGGCAGAGTCGGGGCGGTGCAGGTCTTGAATAGCGTGCGCCAGCCGCACGTAGGCCAGCAGCCGACCCAGCGAGTCGGCGGGCCACTGGGGGCGGCCGGCTCGCTGGCGGGTCAGGTCGACGGCTTGGGGTAGCCAAGAGGACGAGGTGCGGGGTAGCGGGCGCAGGGTGTCAGCGGGCTGCGTGGCCAGCACCGGCCGTAGCGCGTCGTGCTTAGCGTCCCAGTAATAGTAGTCGAATCGTATGGCTCGTTGCCAACGCTGATAGTCAGCAAGTTGGGCCGTACAGGATAAAGCCGGGCTGGCAAATGCCAGCCCTGATGGTAGCAGCAGCAACCCAAGTACCCCCCCCGCCAACTGCCTGCCCCAATGATAGCTAGGAGCTAGCCATCGAAATAGCGCAAGAAGGCAGGGCATAACTACTTAGAAATGAAGGCTGCGCCTGGGAGCAGAAGTGGGCAAAAGTAGTCAGCGCCATCTTAATCAGCACTGCTAGTATAAGTACTTTGATGGTGCGTACACGGAAGTAAAAGACCAGCGCCGCCCTGCCGAGGACGAGGTGACGCTGAAGTTCTATTTCCTCGAACAGATTAACCAATGCTCAATTTGATTAAGCGTGGGCGAACCGTCGAGCGTCTGAGGGGAATAAGGAGGTTTTTTGTGCCTTCGGCGGCACTACGCCGGGCGCCATAGCAGTATTTCTCAGGCGAGGTATATTAGCTCATTATGGAGCAGGTGGAGACAAAGCAGCCGCAGCGTAAATTCTTCGTACCTCATAGGGATGCGAGGGCTTATGTAAACCACCGTGGGCACCAAAAGCAAAACAGCCACTCAGTATTGCTACTAAGTGGCTGTTTATCAACGTGGGAGATACTGGGTTCGAACCAGTGACCCTCTGCTTGTAAGGCAGATGCTCTGAACCAGCTGAGCTAATCTCCCTTTTGCCGAGCGGCTATTGCCGTTTTGGTGATACAAAGATGGGGGCATTTTTCGGAATAGCCAAACGGGGCGTTAAAAAAGTGGGCTGGCAGCCTGGCAGAAAGGGGTAAAAAATTAGCAGTCAGCCATAAAAATTTCATAAAAAAGCAACGGTGCCCGGCGCTACGGCTAGTGGTGGCAACGCTAACGGCGCACAGCCGTTAGCAGGCGCAGCTTGGCGGGCAGCCGGCAGGCCCGCCTTTTTCTCTTTTCTACCCACTCCTTTTACGTCTCTTTCATGGAAACGCAGTTGCTTCAAAACTATTCGGAGGCCGAAAAAACGGCTTATCTCAGCGCTATTGCGGCCCTGGCCACTGCCGACCGCCAGGCTTCGGCCCCCGAGGCGGAGTTTTTGCAGCGCCTAGCCCAGCAGGCGGGCCTCTCGGACGCCGCCACCCGCCAGGTGCTGGCCGCCGCCGACAGCGCCGATAACAGCACGGTGCAGCAGAGCCTCGACCAGCTCAAAAGCAGCGACCTGCGCTACTCGCTCGTAACTGACCTCATCAGCCTGGCCCGTGCCGACGGCACGTACTCGGCTGGCGAGGAGGAGATGGTGGGCAAAATGGCCGCCTACCTCGGCATCAACCCCGAGCAGAAGCAAACCCTCGAAAGCGTGGTAGACCAGGCCGCTAGCGTGCCCCACGACCCGCAAGACCCTGGCAAGCAAGGCTTTTTGAGCAGTATCGGCGACAAGCTCAGCAACGTGGGCATTCCGAAAGGCGCCCTCATGGCGGGCTTGCTCGGCGTGGTAGCCCCCATGGTGATTTCGCGCGTGATGGGCGGCGGCAATAGCAATAGCAACAGCGGCTATGGCCAGCCCCAGAGCCAGAGCGGCTCGCTGGGCGGCCTGCTGAGCGGCGCTATGGGCAGCATGGGCGGCGGCAGCGGGTTGGGCGGCCTGCTGGGTGGGCTGCTCGGCGGCGGCCTGCTGAGCGGGGTGCTGGGTGGCGGCGGCCAGCAGCAGCAAACAGTAGACACCAGCCAGTACCCGCAACAGGGCTCGATGGGCGGCAGCGGCCTGGGCTCTATTATGTCGGTGCTGGGTGGCCTGGGCGGGCGCCCCAACTCGCAGCCGGCCAGCGCGGGCGGCGGCGGCATTATGGGCAGCGGCCTGGGCGGCTTGCTAGGCGGCCTGTTTGGGGGCCGCTAGGCCCGCGCCCGGCCTGAAGCACAGCAGTAAAAAGGGCTTCCCACTTAGTGGGAAGCCCTTTTTGGTGTTAAAGCTACTTGCCTGCGGGCTGCATACCCAACGTTGTGTTGGGCGACTGCCTACACAGCTTCGTTAACTGTTGCGGTAAATGAACAGGTCGTCGGCCCCTACTTTTTCGTGGCTTTGCCAGCCGCGCAGGCCTAGCCGGGGGGCGGCAATGCCGCGCTCGAGCCGCCTGGCGCTGCGAAACACGCGAATCTCATCCCACACATTGGTGTTAATGAGAGCATTGAGCACGGTGGGGCCGCCTTCTACCAGCACCGACTGCATGTGGCGGGCGTGCAAATCGGCGAGCACGGCGGGCAGCAGGTCGGGCGAGGGGGGGGCGCCGGCCGGGGCAAAGGGCAGCGTTACGTAGTCGAGGTTGGGGCGGCTGGCCCGCTCGCGGTGCGTGTAGATGATGGTGGGCTGCGAGCCATCAAGCACGTGGTGGCTAGGGGGCAGGGCCAGGTTTTTGTCGATGACGAGGCGCGTGGGCTGGGGGCCGGGCCACTCGCGGGCATTCAGGCGGGGGTTGTCGTGCAGGGCCGTGCGGGTGCCCACCAGGATGGCCGCCTCATCGGTGCGCCACTGGTGGGTGAGGAGCTGGGCCTGCGGCCCGCTTATCTGCACCTGCTGGAAGTGCGGCCCGGCCAGAAACCCGTCGGCCGACTCGGCCCATTTCAACACTAGATAAGGGCGGTTTTTTTCCTGAAAGGTGAAAAAGCGCCGGTTGAGCTGGCGGCCTTCCCCGGCCAGCAGGCCGGTGCTTACTTTGATGCCCGCCGCGCGCAGCTTGGCTAGGCCCTGGCCGGCCACCAGGGGGTTGGGGTCGTCGTTGCACACTATTACTTCGGGCACGCCCTTGGCGATGAGCAGGTCGGCGCAGGGCGGCGTTTTGCCGTGGTGGGCGCAGGGCTCCAGCGTCACAAATACGCGGCTCTGGCGCAGTAGTTCTTGGTCGGCTACGCTGGCCAGGGCATTGACCTCGGCGTGGGGGCCACCGTACTGCTGGTGGTAGCCCTCGCCGATAATGTCGCCTGCCGGGCCCACTACCACGCAGCCCACCAGGGGGTTGGGGCGGGTGCGGCCCCGGCCCAGCAGGGCCAGGTCGAGGGCGCGGCGCATGAAAAACGAGTCGTCGAGCAGGGACATAGAGCGGGGGAGATGTGCAGCACAAAGATTAGGTGTAAAGCTATTTGCCAGGGGCGGAATAGTACCAGCTGCCGCTTCCGGCAACGAGAAACCAGCCCACAAAAATGCCCTGCTTCGACAAGAGGCAGGGCATTTTTGTGGGCTGGTTTCTCGTTGCCCGTACAGGCTAGGGCCTTGCTGCGACTTGGTGTGCGCGGCGCTTGTAGAGTAGGAAGCCCGCCGTGAACAGTCCCTGCCGGATTTGCTGCTCGTAGCCATAACTATTGCCTTCAAAGGTTCCGCGCCGGGTGTAAGGCGTTAAACTTTGTTCCAAGCGCAGGTTGAAATCGAAGCGGCGGAAGGTTACACCTACACCGGCCTGTACTAGCAGTTGTATAGGTTCGACAGTCTGAAAAAGACTATTGTACACGGCAGCTACGCTGCCCGAGGGTGCGGCAAGTTGAGCTTGCTGCTGGTTTAAAGCCAAAACCGGACCCACTAGCACGTAGGTATGGTGGCTAGTGTGCCTGCCCAACAGCATGGCCAGCTCCTCGCGGTGAATGCGATGAGAGAAGGTATCGCCGTCAGGAAATTGGGGCACCCGGTAATAGCTGATGATATAGCTCTGGCCGCGCGTGTTAGTAAACGCCACCTCCGGTTGAGCAAAAAATCCAGCGCTTCCCAGCTTCCAACGAGCTGCCAGCGCCAGCCGGTAGCCGATATCATCGTAACGGTTCCGGTCCTCGTTGGTGAGTAGGGTATAGGTCGGCCCCATTGGGATAACGGAAGCCGTTGCTCTGGTTTGAGTAACATTGAGGCTAGTAGAAGCGAATATAGCTTCTAAATGCTGGGCATGGGCTGGTAGAAATAGCGCAAAAATCGCCGAATAAGCTACTATGACCCTACTAACTGCAGCAACAACTACATTCCGCCGCATCTGTGGTACACTAGAAGCCGTTACCCTCAATCGTTGCATATACAACATAGCTTTAACGATTAAGGACGGTTATCGAGCTGCCAACGAAACTATCCTCCCTCGGCGCTCAGCGAATAATAACCTATCGACGGACAGAAGTCAAAATTCATGGCTTTGTATCCAATCTCATCATCGTCGCTGCCAATTGGGAAGCTAAGGCCGGTAGTGCCCTTTACACCCGAGGCAGTGGTATATTCTAGTCCGAATGTGACAGTGCCTATCGTTCCTCCATCCTGCTCCAGCCAATAATACAATACTGCGTCAGCGGTGACTGAGGTGTCCCAATAATACAATTGGGCATTAGGAAAGTAGGTATCCTCTATATCACTCCGTGAAGGGGTAAAAATTGAGCTGTACAAATAGGTGACTCCGTTTCCGCCGAGAGCCCCCTTAATCTGAAGCTTGATTTCGGGGTCGCCCAGAAACCAGGATTCGTATACGCTTACGTCCTCCATGTGCCTACTGCGCAAATATTCGGTCTGCTTATCGGTGCGGCAGGTGCTGGCTGTTGTCTTATAGGGCGAAGGCGCGGGCGCGGGCGAGGTAGTGCCACCTCCATCACCCTCCTCTGGCACGCGGATGTTTGCCGGCTGATTGCCTTCGGCGATACTCAGAGGTTTAAGTGCTGCCAACGTAGAGCCAGCCTTTATAACGGCGTCGACCGATGCTACGCGCTCGCTGGGCCCTACCACCACCACCGGAAAGGCGGGTGCTTTTTTGGCGTCCAGCCAATGCTCATTGCCCTCCTGGTCGAAGGCTTTTACCCGCGTGGCCGTGCGCTCGCTGTAGCCCGCCGGAATAAAAATAACCAAAGGCGCGTAATTAGCAGCATCCCACTTGTCGATGTTGACGGGCACGGAAATATTGAGCATTGGGATGCGCCCTAGCAGCGCGGGCATCGTCAGCCCGGCCGGGTCGGCGCTGGCTACGGCACTGGCCACGCGCTGCCCAAAATCGCTGTGCTCGGCCACAAAAGGTTGGTAGAGCACATCATAGTCACCATCAAATTTTTGGAGTGCGGCCGCTTTCAACTGTTGGCGCGTAGCCGCGTCGGTCCCCAGCGTGCGGGCCAGCGCTTTGGCCAAGGCCGCTAGCTCTTGGTTGGCCTGGGTTTGCAGGGCGGTTTCGGTAGGCTGGGGCAATTCCTGCGCAATTTTGTCGCGGTTACAGCCCATGAGGCTGGTGACAAGGGTCAGCGTTAATGCCCCCCCTTACTAGTAAGCGTACTTTTGTGGTCATAAAATGTGAAAAAGATTGTGGGAGAATGAATTAGGTAAGTTGATTGCCCGCAAACGTTTGGGGCTAATAATTATATGGCAAGGTATTGAAATATTATAAAAATCAGATGGTTAAGAAGTAAAAAATAGTATTTATAGTATAATGGATTGATTTTCAGATAAAATACTTTTGTCCTAACCTGGGCGGGCTTATGGCCCACCCCACCACTTGCCGCATGACGACCCAGCAACTCACCGCCAGTCTGGCCACCGCCCTGGCGGCCATTTACCCCGCCCCCGAAGCCCAGGCCGTGGCCGCGCTGGTAGCCGAGCACTTACTGGGCCTGAGCCCATTGCAGCGCCGCATGCA
The DNA here is from genome assembly GCF_030581075.1 of Hymenobacter cheonanensis. Taxonomy (GTDB): domain Bacteria; phylum Bacteroidota; class Bacteroidia; order Cytophagales; family Hymenobacteraceae; genus Hymenobacter. Next base: position 139,266 of record NZ_JAUQSW010000002.1, on the reverse strand, counting down.
GGCCGCGGCGCCCGTGCCGGTTGCCGCGCTGGCGCAGCTGCCCGCCGTGCAGGCCCGCCTGCTGGCCCACGAGCCGGTGCAGTACGTGCTGGGGACGGCGCACTTTGCCGGGCTGGAGCTGGAAGTAACGCCCGCCACGCTCATTCCGCGCCCCGAAACTGAGGAGCTGGTGCAGCTCATTGCCCGCGCCCACGCCGGCCGGCCGGGCCTGCGCCTGCTCGATGTGGGCACCGGCAGCGGCTGCCTGGCCATTGCGCTAGCCCTTGAGCTGCCGGGCAGCCAGGTGCTGGCCGTAGATATTTCGGCCGAGGCGCTGGCCGTGGCCCGGCGCAACGCGGCCCGCTACGCGCCGGGCGTGCAGTTCGAGCAGGTGAACATGCTGCGGCAGGAGCCAGCCGGTGCGGCGCCCGCCAGCCTCGACATTCTGGTGAGCAACCCGCCCTACGTGCGCGAAAGCGAGCGGGCGCTGATGCGCGAAAATGTGCTGGCCTGGGAGCCCGCCACCGCCCTGTTTGTGCCCGACGATGACCCGCTGCTCTTTTATCGGCGGCTAGGGGCGGTGGGGCGCCGGCTGCTGCGGCCGGGCGGCGCGCTGTACTTCGAAATCAACGAAGCTTTTAGCGAAGAAACGCAGGCGCTGCTGCGCGGGCAGGGCTACGAGGCAGTGCAGGGCGTGGCCGATATGTTTGGCCGGCCGCGCATGGTGCGGGCCACCGCGCCCTAGGGCCGGAAGTGGCCTAGCCGCCCGCAAACCCCACCCCCGGCCCCTCCCCAAAGAAGGAGGGGAGCCTCGCGTCAGGATACGTAAGCAGTCGTCTGGCTCCCCTGCCTTTTGGGGAGGGGCCAGAAGCGGGGTTTGCGCCTAGCCAAAACAAAACGTGTACCTACAGGCTTTTCAAGCGCTTCCCAACCGGAAGCCTTTGATTCTGTATTTTACTTCCTTTTGCAATGGCTGAGCAACCGCTCCTGACCCCTTATAGCAGTGATAAGCTGACTTTGAAAAACCGCGTGGTGATGGCCCCCATGACGCGCAGCCGCGCCGACAACCCCGGCGCCGTGCCCAACGACCTGATGGTGGAGTACTACACCCAACGCGCCTCGGCGGGCCTCCTCATCACGGAAGGCACTTACGTGAGCACCGAGGCGGCGGGCTACATCAACGTGCCGGGCATTTATACCAGCGAGCAGGTGGCTGGCTGGCAGAAAGTTACCGAGGCCATTCACCAGCACGGGGGCAAAATATTTGTGCAGCTCTGGCACGTGGGCCGCATGTCGCACCCCGATTTGCTGGGCGGCAATCTGCCGCTGTCGGCCTCGGCCCTCAACCCGCACAGCCAGGTATACACGCCCACCGGCTTCAAGGAAACGGTGGCGCCGGCCGAAATGACGGTGGCCCAAATCAAGAAAACCGTGGCCGATTTTGTGCTAGGCGCCCAAAACGCGCTGAAGGCGGGCTTCGACGGCATGGAGATTCACTCCTCAAACGGCTACCTGTTTCACCAGTTTTTCAACGGCACCAGCAACCACCGCACCGATGAGTACGGCGGCTCGATGGAGAACCGCGCCCGGTTTTTCTTCGAAGTGCTCGACGCCATCAAGGCGGCCGGCGTGGATATGGGCAAGGTGGGCGCCCGCCTCAACCCCTCGCTCGACGGCCTGTTTGGCATGACCCTCGACGCCGAAACCATCCCCACGTTCGACTACATCATCAAACGCCTCAACGACTATGGGCTAGCCTACCTGCACCTGTCGGAGCCTTTCACCGACGTGAGCCAGAACAAATTGGCCGAGCCGCACATTGCCAAGCGCTACCGCCCGCTCTATACGGGCACGCTCATCATCAACGGCGGCTTCGACGAGGAAAAAGGCAATAAAGTACTCGCCGACGGCGACGCCGACCTCGTGGCCTACGGCACGCTCTACATCTCGAACCCCGACCTGGTGGCGCGCTTTGCCCAGCACGTGCCCTTGGCTGAAGGCGATAAGAATACCTTTTACACGCCCGGCCCCAAGGGCTATACCGATTACCCGGCTGCTACCAAGTAGTAGTTGGTTCTTGGTTGGCAAATAAGTAGTTAGCGCGCTTGTGGCCTCGGCCGCAGGCGCGCTTTGGCATTAGGGCCGGGGCTAGCTGCTGCCCAAGTTTGGCCCGCCAGGGAATAAGCGGGCGCGGCCCGGCGTTGGGGTGGGGGCGGGGGGCTAGCCCGTGGGCGGGCGCGCCTGCCGACCTTTGTGGGACTTTACTTTTTTGCTGTTGCGTATGCGTTTGTTGCTTAGGGTGCTGAGTGGGTGGTTGCTGGTGGGGCTGCTGGCGGGCTGTGGGGCCAAGACCAACGGCCCGCTGTCGCTGAATTTCGTAGGGTCTTCGCGCTTTACCACCGGCAACCGCACCGTGGGCGCGGCCGATACGCTGGCCACCAACCTCTACGCCTTCACCGATACCGCAACGGACAAATCCAATCACCTCACGCGCTTCACGGCCACGGTGCGCTACACGCCGCAGCGGGCGCCGTTTGCCTACCCTAGCCCGCTAAACCTGTTTATCAACAACGTGCCGGCCGATTCGCTGGTCACGTTCATGGATTCGACGCTCACGCACGGCGACTTTTTGTACACGCCCGTGTTTGGGGCGCGCACCACCTCGGGCACCGAGCGCTGGACGTTTACGGCCACCGACCGCAACGGCAACTCGTCGGCGCGCTCGTTTGTGCTGGCCGTGCGCCGCTCTGACTCGGCGGCCGTGTACCACAACTACGTGCTCAACCTGCGGGTGCCGGCCACCACTAAGGCGGCGCGGCGCTTCATCGACCTCAAATCGGGGCTGGCCCTGCCGGCCTACACCGTGCTGGGCAGCGCGCCCAGCGTGGAGCTGCAGCAGCTCACCGACCTGATAGTGCTGCCCGATGGCCTGCGCCTGGCCTCGCCCGATACGCTGGGCGCAATCGCGCCCCTCAGCACCACGCGCTGGCTCACCACCAACCGCCGCCGCACGCGCTTCCGGCTCACCACGCTGCTGCCCGCCGGCTTTGCCAGCGTGCAGGATACGGTGGCCATCCACAACCTGTTTACGGGCACGGGCCGGGCGTATCTGCCCGCGCTGGCCACCGGCCAGGTGTATGCGTTCCGGGCCACGAGCACTTCGACTATCAAGGGCAAAGGCTCGGTTTACGGCCTGCTGCTGGTCGAGAGCGTGCCCAACGGCAGCACCACCACCGGCCTGCGGCTGCAAGTGCGCCTAGCCAAGCAGCCGCGCTAGCCTGCCTATCCGCCAAAAGCCTCCCCACCCACAGCCCAAAGGCAGCGCGGGTGGGGAGGCTTTTGGCGGGTAAATGCCCTGGCTGGCAATGACTTAAAATAACAGTCCGCCGGTGAGGCTGGTGGTGAAGCGATTGTTGGTGAGGTTGACGGTGGGCGGCGCCACGTAGGCCAGCGCGTAGGGCTGGTACTGCTCTTTGCCGGTGAGGTACACCCCGGCCAGGTCCAGGAAGAAGCTCTTGGTGCGCACGCCCGCCCCTAGCGAAAAATAGTTCTGGCTGCGGTTGTAGTCGCTGGCGTCGGTCTTGTAGGGCGAGGCATAGTAGGCATAGCCGGCGCGCAGGCGGAAGGCAGCAAGGCGGGCCTCGGCGCCAAAGCGCAGGTTTACCACGCTGCGGTAGTTGCTGCTGATGTTGGCATTGCCGTCGTTCAGGCCCTGGTCGCTGGTGCCGTCGATGGTATTGAACTTGGCCTGCGAATAGCCCACGTACTCGACATCGCCGGTGATGAAGCCGGCCTTGCCCAGCAGCACCGTGGCCCCGCCGTTGGCCCGGAAAGGCGTCGTAACGCTGTACTCAAACGTGCCCGGCGCCGTTGCGAGCGAGCTAACGGTGCCCGTGGTGGCGTACTTGGTATTGGCCGTGAGCGTGGTGCTGTACTCCTCGCTGAGGCGGATGTAGGTAGGCGTTTGCACCGAGGCGCCGAGGCGCACGGCATCGTTGGCCTTCACAATGATGCCTAGCCGGCCGTTGATGCCGGTGCCGGTGGTTTTGAGGTAGTCGGTCGATACAAAATCCTGCTCACCTCCCGAGCTTTCGCTGAAGGTGCTGTTGCGCGTGCGGTTGAGCGATACAATGCCGATGCCGCCACCGATGTAGAGCCGGTCGCGGTAGTTGCCGCCGTAGCCCAGGTCAAACTGCGAGAGCGAGCCCTTGGTCAGGATGGTTTCGTTTTGGGTGATGGCGCCCACGCGGGCCCTTTTCAGGGCCGCCGGGGCACTGGCATAGTTTGGGTCGGCGGGGTTGAGGGGCGCGGGCGTGCCCACCCGAAAAATAGTTTTGCCCTGCGCCGTGCCCGTGCCGGGGTTAGCCACCTCTACCTGGTCGGTGAGGCCGGTGCCGTAGGCTAGGCCGTCGATGTTCTGGTACTGGCTGGTGCTGGCGTTGTTGGAGCTAAGATATTGGTTGTAAATATCATCCACGTTGTTCTGGTAGCTGGCGCTGGTATAGTCGCCGTTGTTATACGGCTCGCGCAAGCGCTGAAAAAACGAGTGGTTGTCATCGGTCGTGTTCTGGTAGCTGATGCCCTGGTTGAAGTCGGCCAGCCGGGTAAAGCCCAGGGCGAGGGCGCCGCCGCGCCAGTCGCTGGTATTGTCGCTATCGGGCCGGCGGCTGGCAAACACAAGGCCCGCGCTGGCAATGTGAAAGCTGTTAGCCGTTTGCGATACAGTTGGGAAGCTGCTGCCCACGGCCGCCGCATTGCTGGCCTGCACGGCGTTGCTGGTGCCAAAGCCCACGCCCGGCGTCAGGCTTATCTCCGATTTGGTGAAGAAGCCCAGGCCGGCCGGGTTGCTGGTAAGGTTGCCAAAATCAGCCCCTAGCGAGGAGCCGGCCCCCGCCAGGCCCAGGGTGCGCGCCGTGCCGCTCGGGTTTTGGCGCATGTACAGCAAGGCATCGTTGGCGTAGCCGCCCTGCGCCCGGGCCGCCTGGCTAACCATCAGAAAACCGCCCAGCGTCATAGCCAGGCCCATAAATGCGTGCTTCATAAGAAAAAAGTATGGGCAAAAAAGAGCCGGTCCCTGAGACCGGCCCGGGTAAAATCAAGCGGTAAAGTGTATTAGCTGAAGCCGAAAGGCCTAGCGGCGACCACGACCACCGCCGCCGCCACCACCCCCGCCGAAGCTGCCACCGCCGCCGAAGCTACCGCCGCCAAACGAGCGGCTGGGGCTGGGCTGGCTGTAGGTAGGCTGGCTGTAGCTGCGCTGCGGCTGGCTGTAGGTGCCTTGCTGCATAGACTGCTGGCCCTGGCCATAGTTGGTGTAGGCCCGCTGGCGGCTGCCACCGTAATTGCCCGAGCTGGCAGGCTGGCCCGTTGTAGCCGGCTGGCCGGCCGTGGTGTTGGCACCATTGCCGAAGAACCCACCGAAGAAGCCCCGGCGGCCCGGCGAAGTGGGCGTAGAGGTCGGCGCGGCATTCACCTGGGTGCCCGGCGTCGAGTAGCTGGGTTGGCCGGTGGCCTCGCCAAAGCTGACAGCGCGCCCCCCCCGGCCCGTGGGGCCAGCTGCCGGTGCCCCGCCGCCACTGCCTGGAATGGCCGTGGCATTGCCAGTGTACGAGCCGGCGCTAGGCCGCCCGCCCAGGTTCACGGCGTTCGGGTTGCCGGTGGCGTTCATCACGGCGCCGCCGCGGTTATTGCGCGAGCCGTATAGCACCGCACCCGTGCCCGGCGAGCTTACGCCAGCCCCGCGGGTGTAGATAACGTGGCGCGCATAGTCGCCGCTGCCCACGTACCCATATCCCGAGCCATAACCATAGCCGTACGGCGAGTAGCCGTAGCCGAAAGGTGAATAGCCATACCCATAAGGCGAGCCAAACCCACCAAACCCGCCGTAGCCAAACCCAATGCTTAGGCCCGAGCCGTAGCCATAGCCAAACGGCGAGTAGAAAGGGTCATAAAAGCCACCGTAAGGGTAGCCGTAGCCGAAGGGCGAATACCCGTAGCTCATGAAGGGCGAGTAGCCAAAGCCAAACGGCGAATAGCCATACCCAAAGGCGCTGCTGTAGCCAAACGGCGAGCCGTAGTACGAAGGTGAACCCCCGTAGACTGGGGCATAATTGTAGGAGCTTACGCCCGGCCCGGTGTAGGGCTGGCCAAAGCCGCTCGGGTTGTAGTAGCTCAGGCCGTTGTTGTAGCTGTTGCTGTAGTAATCGGTGCCCGTGCCGTAGCCCTGCGAGGTGCCGCCCTGATAGTCGGGGTTGGCATCGTCGGTGGTAGCGGCGGCCACCGGCGTGGTGTCATCGAGTGCCCGGGCCGGAATGGTGCCCGTGTTGCCGTAGGCACCCGGCAAGGGGCTAGCCACGGTCGTGGTGTGGTCGCTGGAAGAGTAATACACACCGTCGTTCTCCGTAGAGGTCGTCAGCGCTCCAGAGGTGGCGCACCCGCCCAAAGCGAGCAGCGCCAACGCCGGCAAAGTAGCGGCGAGCAGGTTTTTCATGACTGAAAAAAATGAGAAATCAGCGAAGCGCTGAGTGGGTTAGTAAAGTAATTGCGGAGCAAATGGAGGCTAGGTGAAAAACCCGGCGCCAGGGCCAGGCTCAAAAAGAACTGCTCAAGCGGGAGGCCTCCGCACGCGTGCGCCCTACTATAACGTAATTTCGCCGCAAAACGGTGCCTTTCGACTAAAGATACTGACACAAAACCCATACCATAATCGGCAGGCCCAGCGCCTATGCCGATATAGTGGTTTCAGATGCCTGTTATGAGCAAAAAGTTGCCTACCCGCCAGGAAGATTATTCGGCCTGGTACAACGAGCTGGTGAAGCGGGCCGGCCTGGCCGAGAACTCCGCCGTGCGCGGCTGCATGGTCATCAAGCCCTATGGCTACGCCATTTGGGAGAAGATGCAGCGCCAGCTCGACGACATGTTTAAGCGCACCGGCCACGAGAATGCCTACTTCCCGCTCTTCGTGCCCAAAAGCCTGTTTGAGGCCGAAGAAAAGAACGCCGAAGGCTTCGCCAAGGAGTGCGCCGTGGTAACCCACTACCGCCTCCAAAACGACCCCGACCGCCCGGGCAAGCTGCGCGTAGACCCCAACGCCAAGCTCGAAGAAGAGCTGATTGTGCGCCCCACCTCGGAAGCCATTATCTGGAGCACCTACAAAAACTGGATTCAGAGCTACCGCGACCTGCCGCTGCTCATCAACCAGTGGGCCAACGTGGTGCGCTGGGAAATGCGCACGCGCTTGTTTTTGCGCACCGCCGAGTTTCTGTGGCAGGAGGGCCACACGGCCCACGCCACCGCCACCGAGGCCGTGGCCGAAACCCGCCAGATGCTCGACGTGTACGCCGAGTTTGCCGAAGAGCACATTGCCCTGCCGGTGGTGAAGGGCGTGAAAACCCCCAACGAGCGCTTTGCCGGCGCCGAGGATACCTATTGCATCGAGGCCCTGATGCAGGATGGCAAGGCCCTGCAAGCGGGCACCAGCCACTTCCTGGGCCAGAACTTTGCCAAGGCGTTTGATGTGCAGTTCCAAACCAAGGAAGGCGGCCTGGAGCACGTGTGGGGCACGAGCTGGGGCGTGAGCACCCGCCTGATGGGTGCGCTCATCATGGCCCACTCCGACGACGAGGGGCTAGTGCTGCCGCCCAAGCTGGCGCCGATTCAGGTCGTGATTGTGCCGATTTATAAAACCGGCGAGCTTGATGCGCTGCTCGAGCGCATCCGGCCCATTCAGCAGGGGCTGGCCCAGCGCGGCATTTCCGTGAAGGTGGACAGCCGCGACACTGAGCGCCCGGGCTTCAAGTTTGCCGAGTGGGAGATGAAGGGCGTGCCCGTGCGCCTGGCCATCGGCGCCCGCGACCTCGACGCCGGCACCGTGGAAGCGGCCCGCCGCGACACCAAGCAGAAGCTGCAATTGCCCCTGTCCGACGTGGTAGACAGCGTAGATAAGCTGCTGAACGACATTCAGCTCAGCATCTACAATAAGGCCAAGCACTACCGCGACACCCACACCACCCGCGTGGATACCTACGACGAGTTTAAGGCGGTGCTCGATGGCCCCGGCGGCTTTGTGGTGGCCCACTACGATGGCACTTCCGAAACCGAAGAACTCATCAAGGAGCAAACCAAAGCCACCGTGCGCTGCCTGCCCCTCAACGAGCCCGACGAGGATGGCGTGTGCATCGTGACCGGCCGGCCCAGCCAGCGCCGCGCCTGGTTTGCTAGGGCTTACTAGCAGGTTTTTATATTGTCAAAAGAGCCCTCCGTGCCAGCACGGAGGGCTTTTTTATGGGACATAAGTTTTAGCAGAAGCCCCCTGGCCAGCCACGTGTGCGCGTTGCGCTAGCGCCTCAGAGTTGCCGAATAAGCCGCACAGCCTCGGCCTCGCTAACGGCGGTTACGACCGGGCTGATAGTGAGGCCGCTGCTGGTGGTAAGCCGCTGGGTGCCGAAATAGAGCTGACCGTTAAGCGATTGCAAAACGACGGCTACCAGCTCGGCGCCGATGGGCACCTCCCGTTGCCAATCGGTGCCCGCCGTGGTGGCGGGCCATAGCTTCATGAGGCCGTTGTAGCCCACGGGCCGCAGGTACACGCGGGTTTCGCCGGCGGCCGTGGCGGTGGTTTTCACCGTTATTCGGGCCGTGCTGGCCGAGTAGTAGGCGTGCCAGAACTGGTCGAGGTTCCACCAGCCGATAGAGTCGAGGGGTAGCGAGGCGCGGTAAAGGCCCGGCAGGGCTTGCACCCGCTGCGCGCTGGCTAGCTGCCAGCCCGCGCTGTCGCTGGCCATCACGGCCGTGGGCTGCTGCCACACGTATTGGCGGGTAGTATCCTGGGCCGTGGGCACCGGCGACTGCAAGGCTACGGCCTGGCCCACAGCCAAACGCAGGCGAGCAGCATTTTGCCAAATCTGGATGTTGAACTCGCCCCCCGAAACCAGCATGTTGCCCTGGCGCACGATATCGGTGGGCATGTTGGCCAGCACCATGTCGGGCACGGTATACAGCTCGCGCAGGCGCACCTGGGCCGTGCCGGTGGCCGGGCTGCCCGTGGGCAGTAGCAGGCTATTGGCCGGAAAAGTGAGGGTCGCGCCCCCGGCGGTCGTAATCGTTTGGCTAGCCCCCAGCGCTAGCGTAAAGGTTTGAGTCGCTGCGCTATTGCGGCCCGAAAAATTCTTCAGGCTAAGTGAAGAAGACACAGTGGGGGTACAGCTTATTACATCATCCTTGCGGCAGCCGGCCGCCAGCAGCAGCCCGGCCGCGCCGAGCAAAGTCAAATAGCGAATCATGGTAAAAAAGTAAAAGCAATGAAAAAATGGGCGTAGCGTAGAGCGAAGCTGCCGGCCGGCCAGCTTCAGACCCTAGCGGATATCCCAGGAAAACCCCGTGAACAAGCCCAGGCTAAAAGGCTGGCGGGGCGAAAAACCTGCCGCGGCAGGCTTCACAAAGGGCGTGAGCACGTAGCGCCCGGTGGGCTGCACCAGCCACTGCCAGCGCGAGGCCGGGCCGCCGAGGCGGTAGCGCAGGTCGAGGCCCAGGCTCAGGGCTAGGGTATGGGCCGAGTACAGGCTGTCGGTGGCAGCTGCGGTGTAGGCCTGCTGCCGGCAGCCGCAGTCGCTGCCCTCGGTGCTGCGCCCACCGCGGTACCAGCCCACCTCGGCCCCTAGCAGCAGGGCCTTAGCCAGGCGGCCGCGCGGCGCGCCCAGCGCGTAGCTGAGCTGCACCGGCACCGTAAGCAATTGGTAGGTATCGCGCAGGCCGAAGTGCGTGGTGCGCCCCGAATCTACCTGTTGCAAGGCCAGGTGAGTAGCATACTCCTGATAGCCTAGGCCCACGGCCAGGGCCCAGCGGCCCGCCAGCACCCGGCGCACTTGCACCTGCGCCCCCAGCCCCACGGCTGGTCGCTCCAGGTGGGCAAAATCGGGGCGGGTGCCCAGCGCGGCCGGCGCGGCGCCAAGGGTGCGGTAGCTCAGCGTGGGGCCGGCCGTGGCCAGCAGCGCCCAGCGCCGCACGGGCCGCGCCGGCGGGCTCGAATCGGGGCGGGCCACTAGGTTGCCCGGCAGCGCGCCGGGCGCGAGTAGTAACAGGCTAGCGCGGCGCAGCACCAAGCTAGCTAGCCCCGCAGCCTCGGGGCTGGTGGCGTGCTGCCCAAGAGAGCGAGCAGGTAAGAAGGTGTCCTCCGTTGCTGCGGTATAAGCTGTTGGGGCGGCAACCCCGTTGCCACGCTGCTTCTGGTAAGTAGCCAAGCCAGTACGCTGCTGGGAGCGCCGTGCCCCTGGCAGCCGGTAGCCGCGTAAAGTTGCTGGCGGCACCCGGTGCCGCCGGGCAGCATCGGCCCACCGGTGGCTAGCCTGCGCACGCTCCTGGTCAACTGCTTCTGCTAAAGGCCGAGTGGTTAGCTTGTGTGCTTCCTTCAACTGTCTTTTAATCAAAAAATTAGCTGGTAAGTGCGCTAGCCCTACTGGTGAGTGCTGGCGGTGTAACTGGCTTGTAGGAGCAGTAGCGCTGGCGCGCCCTGCCAGGCGCGTGGTAGCGGAGCGGCTAACAGCTGCTTGTTGCCCAACAGGGCTATTGCGTAGTGATTGAGGTGCAAATGACCGAGCAGCAGCCCGCGGCGTGGCCCGCGCCAACCGCCGGTAATCGGCAGCAGCGGCCACTAAGGGCGCTGCCTTGGCCACTGCCGAAAGTGGGGCGCCGGCTATAGAAGTACTACCGGTGAATGGCGTAGCAGTTGTGGGCGACGCGGAGCCAGGGCGTGCCTTCGGTAGGGCAGTACTAGCGCTGGGCGTAGGGGCGAGTATTGATTCGGGGTGCAGGTGGCTGCCTGAAGTCGCTACTGGTTCATGGTCAAGTGTTTCGAGGGCAGGTAAGCTCCGCGTGGGTGCCCCGCTAGGGTGGCTCGCCAGCGGCAAGGTTGGCCGGCCCCCGAGCTGGCCCCTTCGGTTGAGCAGGTAGCCCGTCAGGGCTACGGAAAGCAGGAGCGCCAGCAGAGGCAGCAGGCGGCGGGGCCGGCGCCACCACGGCGGCACCGGGGCCGGCAAGCGCTGCCGAATGCCGGCCCACGCCCCAGGCGGCGGGGGCACACCGTAGCTGCCCAAGCGCGCTTGTAGCGCATCCAACAGCTGGTCGCGGGCATCGTCGGGAGGAAGATTGGCCGGTTCGTTCATGATTGACAAAGCTTGGGTTTGGCCAGGCATAGGCGCTGGGCCAGTAGCTGGCGGGCGCGCGCCAGCTGCGACTTGCTGGTGCCTTCGGCAATACCCAGCAGCTGCGCGATTTCGGGGTGCGAATAGCCTTCGATGGCGTAGAGATTGAGCACGGCGCGGTAGCCGGGCGGCAGGGCTGCGAGGTGGTGAAGCAGGTCGGCGGCGGCCAGCTCATCGAGGGCCGAGGGCTCGGGGCTGGGCAGGTCGGTGGCCAGGTCGTCGGGGTCGGCATCGCCATAGCCACCGGGGTGGCGCAGGCGATGCTGGGCCAGCGCGTGCAGCGAGGTACGCACCGCCACGCGTCGGGCCCAGGCCTCAAAAGGCCCCTCGGCCCGGTATTGGTCGAGGCGGGTAAAGAGCTTCACAAACGTGTTTTGGAGCGCATCCTCAGCCTCGGCCCGGCTAGGGCAGTAGCGCAGGCACACGCCCATAAGCTGGTGCGAAAGCAACTGGTACAGCTGAAACTGGGCCGCCTCTTCGCCCCGGCGACACGCGGCCAGCAGGGCGTCGGAAACGGCAGAAGCAGAAGTAGCCATACACAAAATGTAGTAGCGCCAGGAGCTGGTTTCCGGCAGTTGGGGGCTTGACCGGCGCGCCCGGCCAACCGTTGCGTGGGTGCAAAAAAAAGACTGCCTACTTCCCGCGAGTAGGCAGTCTAAGCTAAAGGCAGCTAGCAAATCAGAGCTTTTCCTCCAGCCACATAAAGCCCGCCGCCAGCAAAAACAGCCCAAAAAACCACCCGGCGGTCCAGGGCTGCTGCACGGTGGTAGTTTCGGCCGCCGGGCCGGAGCTGGCTAGGGTGGCGCGCGCCGCCAGTGCCTGCTGCCGGGCTTGCAGCTCGGGGCCCCGCCAGGCCGCCGAGTCGTACACGTAGAAGCTGTGCACCGTGCGGCCCGGGCCGCGCACCTGGTGCCAGCCGGCCGTGGCGGGCCAGTACTGGGCGGTGCTCCATTCGGGCAGGCGGGTATCCTGGGCCAGGGCTAGCTGCACGGCGGGGCCGCCCGCCAGCGGCTGCACGGTGGGCAGGCTGGCCGGCCGGGCGCCCGCCAGCCGCAGCGTAAGCGGCTGCTGCGGGTGCGGCCAGCGGCTCAGGGCCAGCCAGGTGGCCGCCGGGGCAGGCGGCGGAGTAGCGGCCGTCAGCAGCTGGCTCCAGAAGGAAGCGTAGGCCGCGGCCTGCCCTTGCAAAGCCCAGCGGAAGGTTTCGGGCACTACCGATACCACGGTGGCCCCTAGCCCCACGCGCCGGCTGGCGGCCACCAGGGCCCCACCGGGCGCCGTGATGAGGGGTTGCAGCGCGCCACTAGGCCGTAGCCGAGCCGGCAGCAGCGCCCGCACCGCGCCCGGCGCATCGGGCCAGGTGAGGGGCTGGGCCACGGCCCCGGCCGTAGGCAGCGCCTGCACCACAAAATCGGCGCGGGCGGGTGCGGCAGCGGGCAGGGCCAAAGCCTCGGCCAGCAGCACTAGGCCCAGGCGGCCCTGCTGCACGGCGGCGCGCAGGGATTGGGCTTCGCCACCGGGCAGGGCGGCTAGCGTGGCGGCATCGGCCACCACTACGGCGTAGCGGGCCAGCAGGGTGGGCGTGAGGTGGTCGAGCGGCTGGGCCGCTTGGTTGAGAAACTCCGTTTGCACCAGGCCCCGGCTCACGGTGGTGCGCAGGGCCACGGCTCGGCCCGCGGCGGCCAGGCTGTTTTTCAAAAACTTAAACTCGAAGCCCGGCACGGCGGCCAGCAGCAGCACCGGCGGCAGTGTAGTGGGGGCTATTTCCAGGGGCAAGGGCTCGGTGGTGGCGGGCTGCCCCTGGCGGCGCAGCCGCAGGGCGTAGCGCGCCAGGCCAGCCACTTTGGGCTGGTAGCTCAGCCGGAAAGGCCCGGTGCCGGCGGGCAGCCGCACCGAGTCGCGGGCCGCGCCTTCGGCTTGCAGACTCACCCAGCCAGGGCCCGCGCCGGCCACGTTGCCCTCCACCTCAAAGCGCTGCCCCAAGGTGAGGTGCTGCGGCCAGCCCGCCGCCCGAATGCCCGCGTAGGGGGCCGCCGCGTGGGGCACCACCGCCAGCGGACCCAGCGCCGGCAGCTCGGCAGTGGGCAGGCCCTCGCCCAGCACGTGCACCCGGCGCAGGGCCGGGCGCTGGTCCGTTAGCTTTAGCAGGCTGCCCAGCGCCTTGGCGCGGGCGGGCGGGCGGGTACCGTAGGCCCACACGGGTGTGCCGGCGCCCAGGCGGCGCAGCAGCTGGCGCAGCGTATCGGATTGGTAGCCAGGCGTAAGCACAATAGCCTCGGCCCGGGCGGCGGGCACGGCGCGCAGCGGCGGGTAGGCGGTGTACCACAGCGCCAGCGGGGCCAGCAGGCTAGCCAGCAGGCGCAGCGCCAACCGGCGGCGGTCGGGCCGGCGCCAGGCGGCTACCAGCAGCCCCAGGGCCAGGGCAGCAAGCAAAGAGATAAGAGCGATAACCAAGGCGGTAAGAATAAGCTGGCAGGATTTTGCGCGGTGTTGCGGGGTATTAATGCGCCGCGTTTTACAGGTTGAGTTAGCTTGCCAGGTATTGAAAATTGATTGGCAGCCGGGCTAGCGGCTCAGCTCCTCAAAGTAGCGCCGGGCCAGGCGGTCGGGGGCGGGGACCGGGGCGGCGGTAGGCACGGGCGCGGGTAGCAGGTCGGCCAGCGCCCGTTGGGCGGGGGCCAGGCAGGTGGCGCAGGGCACGCGGCTGGCCCGGACATCGGCCGCCAGCTGGCGCAGGGCGCGCAGGGCCGGCAGGTACAGGCCGGGCTTTTGCAGAGCCGCCTGGGCCAGGGCGGTGCCGGCTTGCTCCAGGGCCAGGGCATCGGCGGGGCGGGCAGGCTGGCCGCTTTGGGTGGCTAGCCAGCGCAGGGCGGCGCGCACGGTGGGCTGGGTGGCGGGGGCAGGCAACGTGGCTTGCAGGCGCGGCGCGGCGGCCCCTTTCAGCTCGCCGGTGAGGCGCAGCGTGGCCTCCGGAAAAGGCGTGGGCGTGAAGCCGGCCTTCTTGACGTAGGCGCGGGTTTGCTGCTGCACCTGCTTGAGCAGGCGCAGGGCGCGGTACTCGAAGGGGCGGGCCGCGGCGGGCTGGCCGGTGCGCAGGCGCAGCTCGGCGGCCCACATTTCGTCGAGCACGGCGTGCAGCTTGGCCTTCACGGCGGGCTCCAGGAAGTCGGCGGTTTCGGCGTCGTCGTGCTTGTGCATGTAGGGGTCCATCAGCGCGTCGGTAGCGGCGGTGGCCGAGGCGTTGCGGCCGGCCGGCGCTTCGGGGTGGTCGTCGTCGGCCTCGGCGGGTTTGGGGGCGGTGGGCTTTTCGTCGGCCGTGGGGGCGTCGGCGGTGGGCGAGGCGGGTTCGTCGGCGGTGGGCGGGCCGGCCGTCACGCCGAGGCCCTTCTCGGCTTCTTCGCCCAAAAACTTGCCGTAGCGCAGGCGTAGCGACTGCTGGTCGAAGCCCAGCGCATTGGCCCGGTTGCTAAACTCGGCGGCCGTGAGCTTCGGCTTTTCGGCAATCAGCTTTTCGGTGTCGATAATAATCTGGCGCTCACTGCGGAAGTACGCCGGCGCGGTGTTCACGCCCATGCCCATGTCGAGGGCGCTGGTGACGGCGGCCGTGTCCTGCCACTGCACCAAAAAGGCGTCGGAGCGGGCGGCGTGGCCATTATTGTCGCGGGCCTGCACGTAGAAATACAGCTCATCGCCGTAGGTCATGCCGAGCTTGGGCAAATTCAGGAGGCTAGCTACGGCGGCCTCGCCCGGCTGGCCGCCCAGGCCGGCGCTCAGGTCGCGGCGCACTTCATGAAATTTCACCGCCTCGCCCTGCCCTTGGGCCACGGTGATAACCAGCTCGGCGCGGCTCAGGCCATAATCATCGCGCAGGGTAGCTTTTATCGGTACCTCGGGCCGGGTGCCCCTAGCCGCAATAAGCGTGTAAGGCTTAGGAGTTTGCAGGCGAATAGTGGGCGCCAAATCGGGTCGCACCTCAATGGCGTAGTCGTCCGAAGTCTGCCCCGCAAAGCGCAGCCGGTACAGCGCCGAGGCGTTCAGCACCTGCGTAGCCTCAAACTGATTGGCTAGGCCCGCCGCGGGCCGCAGCGTCAGTTTCTGGCTGCCGATTTCCAGCGTGGGCGCCGCGCCGGCGGCCCGGCTCACGTGTACCAGCCACCGCACCCGCGCCCCCTGCGGGCACTGGAACGAGGCAGCGGCCGGCGCAAACGCCGCACGCCGGGTGTAGGCCGGCGGCGTCACCAGCAGCTCTACTTTGGTAATGCGCGGCGCCGTGGCCGGCACGGCCTGGGCCACATCGGGCGAAAAGTGCACCGCCACCGCCGCCGGAGCCAGCGCCGCTGGCTGCCGAGCAGGCAGCCACCAGGCCAGCGCGCTGCCAAGCAGCAGCAAGGCACTGATGATGAAGGAGTTTTGGAAGAAAGTCGGCAGCAGCGGGGCCTGCGTCGTAGCCAGCTCGGCGAGCCGCTGCCCTACCCGCTGCTGCTGCAGCTGCCCCAAAAACGGCAGCTGCGCGGGGTCTTGCAACAGCAGGCCCGCGCTGTCTTCCAGCTCCGGAAAAAGCCGGTCGAGCTGCCGGGCCACGGCCGGCGGCCCCAGCCGGCGCAGCGGCCACAGCTGCCACGCGGCCAGGGCCAGCACGGCCACCAGGCCCGCCAGCAGCGCCGGGCGGCCACCGGGCCAGCGCGCCGCCAGTACTCCTAGCAGCAGCAAGCCGGCCAGCGTGGGCAGCCCCACGGCCACCAGCCGCCGCCCGGCATAGCTGCGCCCGGCGGCTTGCAGCAGGGGCCGGGCAGGAGCTAGGTCCGGGTTGGTTTTCGTGGTTACCTGACTCATAACGAAGGAATTGCTAAGAGAGGAGAGGCCGCCCGCCGCTGCGCCAGCCAGCGCTCCAGCCCCAGCAGCAGGGCCGCCAGCAGCACCAGCCAGGGCCGCAGGTCGGTGAAGCGGTAGGCCGTGGGCGCTGCGGCCCTGCTACCGGCCAGCCGCACTGGGCGCGTGGGCAGCTGGGCCGGGTCGAGGCGGCGCTGGTCGTAAGCGGTCAGCAGCGAATCGGTACCTAGCTGCGGGTTGGTCGCTAGCAGGTCGAGCAACAGCGCTGGCAATGCAGGGCTGGCGGACAGCGTGCTCCAAGTGGGTTGCAAGCGCGTAGCTAGTAGGTAGCTAGCGCCTTGGCCTTGCCTTGTTTCGGCCAGTACGGCCTGGCCCCGGCCATCGGCCCAGCGCGGGTAGCTGCCCGCCGGCAGGGCTAGCCGGCCCCGGCGCGTGAGCACGATAGGCGCATCGGCGGCCGTTTCGGCCGTGGCCAGGGTGGCGGTATCGGGCAGGCCGGCGCCGGCGGCTTCCTGCCACAGGTGCAGGCCGCGCGGCACCCGGGCGCGCCAGGCGGCAGGCACCGGGCTATCGCCCAGCCAAAAAAGCCAGTCGGGCGCGCCGGCCGGGTCAGGTTCCGTAGTGCTTATGGTGAGGGCTAGCGGCGCGGGCAGGCCCACAGCCGCCGCCCGCAGGGCAGCACGCAGGTAGCGCGCCTCCTCGGCCGCGCCGGCCGGGGCGAAAACCACCACCCGCAAGGCCCCGGTGCGCACCGGCACCGCTAGCGATACCTGCGCCGAATCGGCGGCTACCGGCCGCAGCTGCGGTTGGCCGGCCGTGGTTTCGTAGCGCAACGGCGGTAGGCCGGCCACCGCCAGCGTGGTGCCCGGCTGGGGCCGCGCCACGCGCACCACCCGGTAAGTAGTCTGCTTTTCGTTGCTTTGGCCCAGCAGCAGGCGCAGGCTGTCGGCGCTGGCGGCAGCGGCTTGCAGCCAGGTAGTGGCCGCGCGCGCCGGAATGGTTTGCCAGGTGAGGCTGGCGGGCAGCGCCGGGTGCGCCCCGCCCAGGGCGCGCAGCGAGGCCGGCGTTACGGCGTATAGCGGCTGGCCCGGGTAGGCATCGGCCGCTTGCTGAATGCGCGCCCAGTACCTATTGTCGGTCAAGGAGTTGCCTTTGGCGTTTTTGCGTCCTAGCGAGTCGGCCTGCCATTCGGCGGGCGTGATAGCCGGCAACCCGGCCGCCAGCCAGCGCAACTGGTAGCCGCGCCGCCGCAGCGAGTCAAGCGCCGGGCGCACAGCGGCCAGGCTGCTGCCATCGGCCAGCTCGCGGCTCACCAGCACCTGGCCCCGGCCGGCGGGCTGCGGCTGGCGCCACTGCGGCCCGGCCAGCGCCACGGCCAGCGCGGCCAGCAGGGCGGCGCGCAGCAGCAGCAGCCCCACCTGCTCGAGGCGCAGGTTGCGCAGGCGGCGGTTGGCCCCGGCGGCCAGCCAGCGCAGGCTGCCCACCGCCACCTCGCGGCCCGGCCGGCGGTTCCAGAGGTGGATGGCCAGCGGCACCAGGAGGCCGAGCAGGGCAAGCAGCGCAGAAGGGTTGGCGAGGGTGAGCAAATTGTAAATGAGAGCTTTGAATGACGTCTGTCCTTGCGAGTGCAACGTAGCGGAGCGCGGCAATCTTTCCTTCACAATGGGAGTAGGTATCGAGCGCTGAGGACGACAAGGAAGGATTGTCGCGCTCCACTGCGCCTTTGCTTGATGCGCAACATGCTCGCAAAGACAAGCAGTTTTGCTTTGGCTAGCCCATCGACTGTCGGCGTTTCAAAAACTCGCGCAGGGCGCCATCGAGCGGGGCGGCGGTGCTGAGCTGGTGGTAATCGAGGCCCTGCTGGCGGGCGGCCTGGGCGGTGTCGCGCAGCCACTGGCGCAGCTGCTGCTGGTAGCCGGCGCGCTGCTGGTCGGCATCAAGCTGGATGGTCTGGCCGGTTTCGAGGTCGCGAAACGTGACCGGGCCTTTGTGGCTAAAGTTTAGCTCGTTGCCCGCCACCAAGTGCAGCAGCAGCACGTCGCCGCTGGTGGCGCGCAGGCGGGCTAGCAGGTGGTTTATCTCGCCGGCTTCTTCATATAAGTCGCTCACGCACACCGTGAGGGCGCGCTGGCGCCGGGCCGTGAGGGGGGCTAGCGTGGCGGTGTCGGGGAAAGTGCCGGTGGCCTCGGCCTTTTCCAAGGCGTGGTAGAGGCGCGGCAGCTGGCGCGTATCGGCGCGGGCCGGAAAGTGCTGCAAGCCGCCAGGGCTGAGAATAGAGAGGCCCACGGCATCGCCCTGTTTCTGAGCCAGGTAGGCTAGTGCGGCCAGCAGCAGCCTAGCATAATCGAGCTTGGTGAGGCCGTTGTCGTCGCGGTGGTTCATGCTGGCGCTGGCGTCCAGCACGAGGTTCACCGTCAGGCTGGTATCAACCTCCGACTCGCGCAGGTAGTACCGGTCCGAGCGGGCGGCCAGGCGCCAGTCGAGCCGCCGCAGGTCGTCGCCGGGCTGGTAAGGCCGGTACTGGCTGAACTCCATGCCCGCGCCGTGGCGGCGGCTGGCGTGCGCACCCGCCAAAAACCCCTCGGCCGCCTGGCGGGCGGCCAGCGGCAGGTTGCGCAGGGCGTAAAGGAGTTCGGGGCTGAGCATAGAGTAGCGCGGACTTTGTAGTCCGCGTTTTGAGAAAAACGTACTTAACCGTTGCAGGCGCGGACTACAAAGTCCGCGCTACACCGCCACGGCTTTCAGCAGCTCGCGCACGGCATCGTCGGGCGTGAGGTTTTCGGCTTCGGCGTTGAAATTCAAGAGCACGCGGTGGCGTAGCACGGGCGGGGCCAGGGCCTTAATATCTTCCAGCGTAGCGGCAAAGCGGCCTTGCAGCAGCGCCCGCGCCTTGGCGCACAAAATGAGCGCCTGGCCGGCGCGCGGGCCGGCGCCCCAGCGGCCGTAGTCTTTGATGAATTTCACCTCCGACGTAGCCGGGCGGGTGGCACGCACCAGCCGGTTCACGAAGGCTAGCAGCTCGGGGCTGAGGCTGACCTGGCGCACCAGCTGCTGCAGCTGCCGGATGTCGTCGCCGCCCAAAATGGGCTGCACCTCGGCGCGGGCTGTGCCGGTGGTACCGCTCAGCACCGCCATTTCCTCCTGCTCGGTGGGGTAGCCGATGCGCACGTATAGCAAAAAGCGGTCGAGTTGCGCCTCGGGCAGCGGGTAAGTACCGCTCTGCTCAATCGGGTTTTGGGTGGCTAGTAGGAAAAACGGCTTGGGCAGCGCGTGCTCCTGGCCGGCGTAGGTCACGTGGCCTTCCTGCATGGCTTCGAGCAGGGCGGCCTGGGTTTTGGGCGGCGTGCGGTTTATCTCATCGGCCAAAACCAGGCTGGCGAAAATGGGGCCGGGGTTGAACTTAAACGAGCGCTTGCCGGTGCCGTGGTCTTCCTCCAGCACCTCGGTGCCGAGGATGTCGGTCGGCATGAGGTCGGGCGTGAACTGGATGCGGCGAAACGGCAAATCGGTGGCCTGGGCCAGCGTGCGCACGAGCAGGGTTTTGGCTAGCCCCGGCACGCCCTCCAGCAGGGCGTGGCCGCCGGCCAGCAGCGCCACCAGCACCTCATCGAGCACCTGGCTTTGGCCCACGATGACCTTGCCGATTTCGGCTTTTAGCTGCGGCAGCTTGGCGAGGAGCGTTTTTACGTCTTGTTCGGTCATGAGAGTAGTTTTTCGTTCGGCGTCGGGTGGTAAGTTCCCGCTGCGCACCTCAGCGGGAACTTACCGCTAGGGTCAGGATTAAGAAAGCGCATACAGCAGAATATTGACCCCAAACTTGGTGTTATCCTCAGCCAGAAAGCGCTTGTTGCGAAAGTCGTAGTCCCACTCGCAGCCATAGTCTTTGTTGGAATAGAGCACCCCTAGCCGGTTGTTGATGGTGATGCCCTTGAGGTAGTCGTGCACCAGGTCGTCGCCCCAGCCATTAAGCTCGAAGCCGGTATTGGGTGGGCCATCCTTGAACTTAAAGAACTGGGTGTAAATGGGATGCGTCTTCGGAATTTTCTGCAAGGCGCTGGCTCCGAAGCACACCCGCATCTGCTCCTCGAAGGAGCGGGCAAACAGGCCGTCGATGTCGTGGTTGCAGTCGTCCACAAACACAAAGCCGCCGTTGCGCACGTACTGCGTAAAATTCTTCTTTTCGGCCGCTGAAAACTGTACCAGCCGGTGGCCGCTAAGGTAGCAAAACGGGTAATTGAAGAGTTCGGGGCTATCCAGGGCCACTACTTTCTCTTTGGTTTCGACGGGCACCGTGGTGTACTGCACCAGCGAGTGCAGCAGGTTGGCGGGCATGCGCTCGTCCACGGCATCCCAGTCGCCGGAGTGGTAGCTGAGGCGCACGAAGGTGAAAGGGGCTGGCATAGTGCTGAAAAAGGCGGCAAGCGAAGCGGCAAGGTTGCACCCAAAAGCTGTTCACACCGCATTCACAGCATTTGTTGCAAACTTTGTGGCTGCAACCATTGCGCACCCCAAAAGCCCCTTCTTGTGCGTTAGGCACTGGCGGGCCACTACCGCTAGCCTACTAAATAGAATTCCCGGCTCTTATAAACTACTCACAATCACTACCCATGAAGCACTTTATCCTGGCAGCTTTCTGCCTTCTCCTGGCTAGCCAGGCCCACGCGCAGTTTGGCATCAAAGGCGGCATCAACGAGGCCGTGCTCACGGGCCGCGTGGGCGAAGACGCGACCTACAAAACTTATTTTCACGCCGGGCTTTTCTACGAGCAGAAGCTCATCGGGCCGCTTTCCATTCAGCCCGAGCTGCTGTATTCGCTGCAAGGCTCGCAGCTGAAGGGCGCCACCACGGTTACCAACTACACCACGCAGCTCAACTACATTCAGGTGCCGGTGCTGCTGAAGCTGACCTTCGGGCCGGTGTACGTGGAGGGTGGGCCGCAGTTTGGCTACCTCGTGGCGGCCAATGAGGATGGCATGGTGCAGGTGCGCAACTCCAGTGGCAACGTGGCATTTGCGAGCGTCGACCAGGCTTCGACCGGCAACTACAAGCGCGGCGATTTTGCCCTCTGTGCCGGCGTGGGCCTCAAGCTTGGCTCGGTGGTGCGCGTGGGCGGCCGCTTCGTGGCGGGCCTCAACGACATCAACAACCTGCAATACCTGCAAGGCGTGAACGACCCGCAGCTCCAAAACCGGGTGTTTCAATTCTACGCCGCCTTCCAGCTGCCCAAGCTGTAGGTATTTCGGCGCTAGATAGTTAGCTAGTAAAAGCCAAAACGTCCGTCATGCTGAGCTTGCCGAAGCATCTTTACCGAGTGGCTCCCTAGCGGTGCGGTAGAGATGCTTCGGCAAGCTCAGCATGACGGACGTTTTAATGGTCGCCCACGGTCAAATTTAAATGGCGTCCGACAGACTCGTGAACGTGAAATCCCGGATTTTCAGGGGTGGCACCAGGCAGCCGGCCAGCCGCACCGGGCGGCCGATGGCCTCAATATTATTGAGCATAATAATGGGGCTTTCGTTGAAGCGCAGGTTCTTAATCGGGAATTTGATGGCCCCGTTTTCGATGTAGAACGTGCCGTCGCGGGTGAGGCCGGTGTAGAGCAGCGTTTGCGGGTCGACCTCGCGGATGTACCACAGGCGCGTGACCAGAATACCCTTGGCCGTGCCCTTGATGAGGTCGGCGGTGCTTTGGGTGCCGCCCGTCATGATGAAGCCGTTGGGGTAGGCCGTGGGCGCCACCTTGTTTTTCTCGGCCCAGTAGCGCGAGTAGTACATGTTCTTGACCACGCCCTTCTCGACCCAGCTCATGCGCTGGGTGGGCAGGCCGTCGCCGTCGAAGGCATTGCCGGGCACCTCAGCATTGAGCGGGTCGGAGTAGATGTTGATGCGCTCGTCGAAGAGCTTTTCGCCCTTGCGATTGCCGCCGCCCTTCTTGGTCATGAAGCTGCGCCCCTCGTCGGCCGAGCGCGCGTCGAGGCCGCCCACTAGCCCGCCCAGCAGCGAAAGGTCGTCGCTGGCCACGAGCGCGGCCGGCTCCAGTATCACGGTATACTTGCCCGGCTCAATGGCCTTGGCATTGACCGAGCCGGTAGCCTTATCGGCGGCGCGCTGGGTCAGCGCCTTGGTGTTGAGCTTGGCGGGGTCCGTTACGTCGGCAATGGCGTAGCCCGAGCCGCGCCCGTCAGCGGTACGCACCGTCACCGAAAATTCGGTGTTGGTTGATTGCTGATAGGCTTCCAACCCCTTCGAGTTGCGCATGGCCCGGAAGCTCGTGCCGCCATCCAGGAAGCCCGCCGAGGTAAGGTTTTTGGCCGCGCACAGGTTCATGCTGTCGGCGGCGGCCTGGGCGCGCAGGGCTGGCGTGAGGGTGGTAGTGGCCGCCGAGGGCGGGCTCAGGTAGGTTTGGGGGCCTAGCAGGGGCACGTACTCGGGGCTTTCGGGGGCCAGCCGGGCTATTTCCTCGGCGCGCTGCACGCAGCGGCGCAGGGTGGCCTCGTCAAACTCGTTGCAGGTGGCAATGCCGCTGCGCTTGCCAAAGCGTGCTTCCACGGCCAGCGACACGCTGTCCTGGGCGCCGGCCGTGCTCACGCTGTTGCGGGCGTAGCGGATGTTGCCGCTGGTGCGCCCGCGCAGCGAGGCCTCGCACTCATCGGCGGTGGTGTAGGTGAGGACTTTTTTGAGTAAAGCCTGGGCTTCGTCTTTGGAGAGAATAGCCATGATGGTTGTGCTAAGTAGAGGAGTGGCTAGGGCTAAACTTTGCGGGCCGTGTTAATCACGTTCACACCGTTGAAGCGCGTGGTGGCCGAGCCGTGGCTCACCGACGATACCTGCGCCGGCTGGCCCTTGCCGTCGAAGAAGGTGCCAAACAGGCGGTAGTCTGAAGCATCGCACGAGCCCTGGCAGGCGCCCCAGAATTCCTGGGTGTTCGACTGGTAGGCCACGTCTTCGAGCGGCTCCGTGATTTTGCCTTTCTCGATGGCGAAGAATAATTGCCCGCCAAACTGAAAGTTAAAGCGCTGCTGGTCAATGCTGAACGAGCCCGCGCCGGCGATGTAAATACCCTTGTCCACCTTGCTCACCATCTCGTCCACGCTCAGCTTGCCAGGGCCGGGCTTGAGGCTGATGTTGGCCATGCGCTGAAACTGCACGTCTTCCCACGACTGGGCGTAGCAGCAGCCGTCGCTGGCCTTCTGGCCCACAATGTGCGCCTGGTCGCGGATTTTCTGGTAGTCCACGAGCTTGCCGGCCCGGATGATGTCCCACTCCTTGGTTTTCACGCCCTCGTCGTCCCAGCCCACGTTGCCGACCGAGCCGGGCTGCGTTTTATCGGCCACGATGTTGACTTGCGGCGAGCCGTAGGGCAGGTTCTTGGCCTTCCATTCCAGCGTCGCAAACGAGGTGCCCGCGTAGTTGGCCTCGTAGCCCAGCACGCGGTCAAGTTCGGTGGGGTGGCCCACACTTTCGTGGATGGTGAGGCCCAGGTGGCCGGGGTCGAGCACGAGGTCGTACTTGCCGGGCGTCACCGATTTCATGGTTAATTTAGCCTTAGCTTGCTTGCCGGCCAGGGCGGCGTCGGCCAGGATGTCGTAGCGCAGCTTATAGCCTACGGTATCAGTGCCCTGCGGGCCGCGCACCTGCTCGGCGGCGCTGGGCGTGAGGTACTCGTAGCCCAGCCCCACGGGCGCGCTCAGGGCCTCGCGCGAGCGGAACTTACCCGATTTGGTATCCACGGCCGTGACGTTGAAGGTGGGCCAGAGGCGGTGAATATCCTGGTCGATGTACGAGCCATCGGTGCTGGCAAAATACTTCTGCTCATTCACCTGGAAGAGGGCCGAGTTGATGTAGTTGGCCCCGGCATCCATCGCGGCCGCGTTGGCGGCCAGCAACAGGTCGGCCTTTTGCTTCACCGGCACCTCAAAAGCGCTCTGCACGATGGGCGTTTTCCAGCTTACCTCGCCGTAGCCCTGCTGCGGGGCTAGCTGCACGGGCTCCTTCAGTACCAGCTTGTTGGCCTTGGCAATGTCGGCGGCCAGGCGGGCGGTAGCGGCCAGGCTAGCCTCGGTTACCACGCTCGTGGAGGCAAAGCCCCAGCAGCCATTCACCAGCACCCGAATGCCTACGCCGTAGCTCTCGGTGCTCACGATGTTCTGCACCTGCTTTTCGCGGGCAAACACGTATTGGTTGAGCGAGCGCCCGATGCGCACGTCGGCGTAGCTGGCGCCCGCGCTTTTGGCGGCATTGAGTGCTGCGTCGGCGAGGCGCTTTTTCAGGATAGTGTCGGCGCCGGGCTCCAGCAGCCGGCTGGGGTCCACGCGTTTGGCCCCGAAGCCGGGTAGGCTCGGCAGCAGCAGGGCCGTGGCGCCCAGGCCGGTGAGGCCCACAAAGTCACGTCTGTTCATGGCAGAAAAAAGGTGTAAAAGGTTGACTGAAAGAAGTTGGCTGCGGCAAGCTAGTTCCGGCAGATGCAAAAAAGAGCGGCTCAGTTGCCCGGCCGCTCTTTTGCGTGGCTAGCCCGCTTCGGAATCAGAAGCGGCCTGCGTGGCCCGAGCGCCCGGCACCGCCAGGTATCGCGCCAAACCCGAAAACGTTACACGGCATCCGACAGGCTCGTGAAGGTGAAGTCCCGAATTTTAAGCGGCGGCACCAAATTGCCGGCTAGCCGCACCGGGCGGCCGATGGCCTCCAGGTTATTGAGCATGATAATGGGGCTCTCGTTGAAGCGGAAGTTCTTGACCGGAAACTTGATAGCGCCGTTCTCGATGTAGAACGTTCCGTCGCGGGTGAGGCCCGTGAACAACAGCGTTTGCGGGTCGACGGGGCGGATGTACCACAGGCGCGTCACCAAGATGCCCTTGGCCGTGCCCTTGATGAGGTCGGCGGTGCTCTGCGTGCCACCTTCCATAATGAAGCCGCCGGGACCGGGCAGCGACGGTACGCCGGTCTTCTCGGCCCAGTAGCGCGAGGCGTAGAGGTTTTTCACCACGCCCTTTTCAATCCAGGTGGTGCGCTGCTGCGGGCGGCCATCACCCGAGAACGTGAGGTCGGGCACCTCGGCGTTGGTGGGGTCCGAGTAAATCGTAACGCGCTCATCGAACAGCTTTTCGCCCTTGCGGTTGCCGCCGCCCTTCTTGCTGAGGAAGCTGCGCCCCTCGTCGGCCGAGCGCGCGTCGAACGAGCGCATCAGCGCCCCTAGCAGCGAGGCATCGGAGCCCGACACCAGCGCATTCGGCTCCAGAATAACGGTGTACTTGCCCGGCTCAATCGCCTTGGCCCCCACCGACGACGAGGCCTTGCTGGCCGCTACCGCCGTGAGGCGCGCCGCGTCGAAGTTCTTGATGTCGGTAAAATCGGTAGCCGCGTAGCCCGAGCCCATGCCATCGAGGGTGCGCACTGTGATGCTGAAGTCGAGGTTGGTCGTGCGCTGATAGGCTTCGAGGCCCTTGGAGTTGCGCTTGGCCACGAAGCCCGCCTGGTCGTTCAGAAAGCCGGCCGACGACAGTTTTTTCTGGTCGCAGTACTGCATGCTGGCCGCCATCTGGCTAGCCCGGTAGTCGGGGGTGATGCCCGCCGTGCTGGCCGCAAACGACTGGGGCGACGACAGATACGTCTGCGGCCCGAGCAGCGGCATGTACTCGGGGCTCTCGGGGGCTAGCCGGGCTATTTCCTCGGCGCGCTGCACGCAGCGACGCAGCGTAGCCTCATCGAACTGATTACACGTAGCGGTGCCCGAGCGCTTGCCGAAGTACGACGTCACGGCCAAGGACACGTTGTCGACGGCGCCGGCCGTGCTGATGGAGTTGCGCGCCGAGCGCACGTTGCCTTCGAGGCTGCCGTTGAGCGTCGCGTCGCACTCATCGGCGGTGCTGAAGCTGATGACCTTCTTGAGAATGTCCTGCGCTTCGGTTTGGGAGAGAATTGCCATTGTAGGTACTTGATTGCGAATTATTAGCCTATTTTGCGGGCCGTATTAATTACGTTCACGCCGTTGAAGCGCGTGGTGGCCGAGCCGTGGCTCACGGCCGAGCTTTGCGAGGGCTGGCCCTTGCCGTCGTTGAAAAAGCCCGCAAAGCGGTAGTCGGAGGCGTCGCACGAGCCCTGGCAGGCCCCCCAGAATTCGAGGGTGTTGGTCTGGTAGGCCACGTCTTCAAGCATTTCCGTAATTTTGCCTTTCTCGATGGCGTAAAATACCTGGCCGCCAAACTGCGAGTTATAGCGCTGCTGGTCAATCGAAAACGAGCCGTTGCCGGCAATGTAGATGCCCTTGTCCACGCCGCTCACCAGCTCATCCACGCTGCGTTTGGTGGCGCTGGGGCGCAGGCTGATGTTGGCCATGCGCTGAAACTGCACATCGCGCCACGACTGCGAGTAGCAGCAGCCATCCGAGGCGCTCTGGCCCACAATGGCGGCCTGGTCGCGGATTTTCTGGTAGTCGATGAGCTTGCCCTGGTCGATGATGGTCCACTCCTTGGTTTTCACGCCCTCGTCGTCGTAGCCCACCGCCCCCAGCGAATTGGGCTGCAGCTTATCGGCCACGATGGTCACGTTTTTCGAGCCGTAGGGAATGTTCTTCTTGCGCCACTCCAGGGTGGCAAACGAGGTGCCCGCAAAGTTGGCCTCGTAGCCCAGCACGCGGTCGAGTTCGGTGGGGTGGCCCACACTTTCGTGGATAGTCAGGCCCAGGTGGTGGGGGTCCAGAATGAGGTCGTATTTGCCCGGCACCACGCTCTTGCAGGTCAGCTTCTGCTTGGTTTGCTTGGCGGCGCGAGCGGCGTCTTCCAGAATGTCGTAGCTGTTTTTGTAGCCAATTACGTCCGAGCCGGTAGGGCCAGCCACCTTGTCGGCCGCCTTGGGCGTGAGGTACTCGTAGCCCATGCCCATGGGCGAGCTTAAGCTCTGGCGCGAGCGGAACTTGCCGCTGGCCCGGTCCACCACCGTCACCCCAAATGTGGGGTAGATGCGGTGAATATCCTGGTCGATATACGAGCCGTCGGTGCTGGCAAAGTACTTCTGCTCATTCACTTGAAAGAGGGCCGAGTTCACGAACGATGCGCCGTTGGCGAGGGCCGTGGCGTTGGCAGCCAGCAGCAAATCGGCCTTTTCCTTGATGGGCACCTCGAAGGCATTTTTCTCAATCGGCGTCTTCCAGGCCACGTCGCCGTAGCCCCTTTGGGGGGCTAGCTTCACGGGCTCCTTCTGCACCTTCGAGTTGGCCTTGGCAATGGCCACGGCCTGCTGGGCAGTTTTGGCAATGCCCGCATCGGTCACGTTGTTGGTCGAGGCAAAGCCCCAGGTGCCGTTGGCAATCACCCGGATGCCCACCCCCAGGCTCTCGATGCTGGCAATGCCCTGCACCTGCTTTTCGCGGGTAAAAACGCTCTGGTTGAGCGTGCGCTGAATACGAATGTCGGCGTAGGTAGCGCCGGCGGCCTTGGCCGCGTTCAGGGCCACGTCGGCTAGCCGCTTCTTGGCGGCCACGTCGAGGCCGGGCTCCAGCAACTGCGCCGGGTCCACGAGGTTGCCGGCCAGGCTCGGAAAGTTGGGGAGCCAGAGGGCTCCGGTGGCGAGGCCGGTGAGGCCTACAAAGTCGCGTCTGTTCAAGGGAGAAGGAAGGTAAAGGTTTGAGAGATAGAGAAAATGATTAGAGAAAATACCCTGGCGTGGGCCCCACCCCCGGCCCCTCCCCTGCGGGGGAGGGGAGCTGAACGTTTGCTAACGTCTGTTGACGTTTGGCTCCTCTGCGGGGGAGGGGAGCCGAACGTTTGCTAATGTCTGTTGACGAATGGCTCCCCTCCCCCGCAGGGGAGGGGCCGGGGGTGGGGCCGTTCGTTACCCAAGTTTGCGCCCGGTATTAATCACGTTCACCGCATTAAAGCGCGAGGTGGCCGAACCGTGGCTCACGGCCGACACCTGCGAGGGCTGGCCCTTGCCGTCGAAGAACGAGCCGAACAGGCGGTAATCGCTCTGGTCGCACACCGCCGCGCACGAATTCCAAAACTCCTGGGTATTAGCCTGGTAGGCCACGTCGTCGAGCATGCCGGCGATTTTGCCCTTTTCGATGGCGTAGAATACCTGGCCGCCAAACTGGAAGTTATAGCGCTGCTGGTCAATTGAGTAGGAGCCGCGCCCGGCAATGTAGATGCCCTTGTCGACCTTGCTTATCAGGTCGTCCACGCTCAGCTTGGCGGTGCCGGGGCGCAGGCTCACGTTGGGCATCCGCTGGAACTGCACCGCGCCCCACGAGTCGGCGTAGCAGCAGCCGTCCGATTCCTTCTGGCCCACGATGTGCGCCTGGTCGCGAATCTTCTCGTAGTCAACAAGTTTGCCCTGGTCGATAAGCGTCCACTCCTTGGTTTTTACGCCCTCGTCGTCGTAGCCCACCGCCCCCAGTGAGCCGGGTTGCAGCTTGTCGGCCACGATGGTCACGTTCTTCGAGCCGTAGGGAATATTTTTCTTGCGCCACTCCAGGGTAGCGAAGCTGGTGCCCGCGTAGTTGGCCTCGTAGCCCAGCACGCGGTCGAGTTCCAGCGGGTGGCCAATGCTCTCGTGAATGGTGAGCCCCAGATGGTTAGGGTCGAGCACAAGGTCGTACTTGCCGGCTAGCACCGAGGTAGCCGTGAGCTTGGCCTTGGCTTGGCGGGCGGCCAGGGCGGCGTCTTCCAGAATGTCGTAGCTGTTGCGGTAGCCCACCAGGCCGGTGCCGCTGGGGCCGGCCACCTTATCGGCGGCCTGGGGCGAGAGGTACTCGTAGCCCAGGCCCATGGGCGAGCTGAGCGCGTCGCGGGTTTTGAACTTACCGCTAGCCCGGTCGATGGCCGTGACCGAGAAGGTGGGCCAGATGCGGTGCACGTCCTGGTCGATATACGAGCCGTCGGTGCTGGCAAAGTACTTCTGCTCGTTTATCTGAAACAGGCTGGAATTGACGAAGTTGGCACCGTTGGCGAGGGCAGCGGCATTGGCAGCCAGCAGCAGCTCGGCCTTCTGCGCCACCGGCACTTCGAAGGCATTTTGCTTGATGGGCGTCTTCCAGCTCACCTGGCCATAGCCTTGCTGGGCGGCCAGGTTCACGGGCTCTTTCTGGGTTTTGGCGTTGGCTTTGGCCATGGCCACGGCCAGCCGGGCGGCCTGGGCCAGCCCGGCCTCGCTCACGTTGTTAGTGGCCGCGAAGCCCCAGCTGCCGCTGGCAATCACGCGCACGCCGGCCCCAAAGCTCTCGCCGCTGGCAATATTCTGCACCTGCTTTTCGCGGGTGAAAATGCTCTGGTTGAGGTAGCGGCCAATGCGCACGTCGGCGTAGCTGGCGCCGGCGCTTTTGGCGGCGTTCAGGGCCACGTCGGCCAGGCGCTTTTTCTGGGCCACGTCGAGGCCGGGCTCCAGCAGGCGGGCGGGGTCTACGAGGGTGCCGCCCATACCCGGAAAATGAGGCAGCAGCAAGGCGCCGGTAGCAAGGCCGGTGAGGCCCACAAAATCACGTCGTTTCAAGGCAGAAGGAAATTAGCGGCCGCTAGGCCCAAACCGGCTGGCAAGATGCAGCTTTTTCAAGAAAAAGACATGCCTGCCCGCCCGGCGTTGCAGCGCCGGCCACCCTTTTCCGGGAATGAGGTTGAAAAATACTGCGCAGGCAGGTGCGGTGGCAACAGTTTAGGCGGGGCTACCGGGGGCGTAGCCAATGGCTAGGGGGATATAGGCAAAAAAAACGCAGCCAGCGGCGGGGCGCCCACAAAGCAAGCCGGCAGTGGCCCGGCGCGGCGCCGGGGAGCTTGGATATCGCCCGCCGGGCGCTATATTTCTTGCCCGCTCTCCTTTTCCCACCCGAGTACCCTGGTTTCTATGAATATACGTCGACCCTTGGCGTTGGCCGCGCTCAGCTTGCTGGCCATGAGCAACAGCTGCAAAAAAGAAGACGTGGCGCCCTGCAATGCCTCGGCCGATGTGACCCTAACGCCGCTGGCCGGCCTCAAAGGCACCATTACCGAGCCCGTGCCCTACGTGGGCCAAACCAACGAGTACGTTATCAACTCGGCCGCTGAATACCAGGAGCTGTTTGCGGGCAAGAAGCTGCCGCCCGTCGATTTTACCACCCACACCCTGCTGGCCGGCAAAACCCGCACCGCCAGCAGCTACCACCTGCTGGCCCAGCAGGTAATACAAACCTGCGCCGGCTATACCTACGCCGTGCAGCTAGCCCCCGACGCGGCGCCCAGGGCGGCCAGCGTGGTGTATTACGTGCTGGTGCCCAAGCTGCCCGCCACGGCCAAGGTAACCTTTGAGGTGCAGCTGCTGGCCACCGGCAGCAGCGCGGAAGCCTCGACGCTGGTGAGTAAGTAGCTGGCTGCCTTGCGGGTAGCCCCGGCCCGCTGGGGAGGAGAGCCGGGGCTACCCGCCCCAACTCATTTGCCCGTTTGCCCCAGCAGCTCCTTCACGGCGGCGTCGAGCTGGGCGTCGTGGGTAGTGTAGCTCTCGCCAATGGGGCGCGTCACGGGGATATCGACCGGGCGCGGGTTCATTTCCATTACCTGGCCATCGCGGGTCGAGCGAATGGTGCTGGTGGGCAGGCGCAGGCTGGAGCCGTCGAGCAGGCTGGTGCCCGAGGTGAAGATAATCCAGCCGCCGGTGGGCTCGCCCACTATCTTGCCTAGGTGGCTAGCCCGGTAGCCCTCGCTAAAGTCTTCGGCATCAGAGAGTGAGTGCTGGTTGGTGACGAGCACCGTAGGCACCTCCAGGCTGCGCTGGCCCAGGGCGGTGCGGGCGGGCACCGGCGCCGCCATGCCCCGGCTCATCATGCTGAGGTAGCTGCGGCGGGCCAGCACGTCGATGGCGTACACGTTCACGAAGCCGCCGTTGTTGTTGCGCACATCCACCACCACGCCGTCGCGGGTCATGTTTTCGGCGTCGAGGTCGATGTAGAGCTGGGCCAGCGAGGCCGCGCTCATGTCAAACATGTGCACGTAGCCTAGCCGGCCGCCGCTGGCCTGGGCCACGTAGGCGCGGCGCTCCTCCACCCACTGGCGGTAGTCGAGGCCCTTCTCGGTTTCGCGGCTGAGGGGGCGCACGACTACTTCGCGCTCCTTATTATCAGACAAAACGCGCAGCGTGGTGCGGCGGCCCACCTTGTATTGCAGCAGCTCATCGAGGTTGGTGCTGCCGTTGAGGGGGCGGCCATCCACGGCCAGCAGCACGTCGCCGGGCCTGAGGCCGGCCAGCGCGGCGGCGCCCAGCGGCAGCACCGTAGTGAGGCGCAGGCGGCCGTTCTGCTCGTACTCGGCGGGGTCGAAGCGCACCCCTAGCCGGCCGGTGGCGGGGGCCACGGTGCCGGTGGGCGGGGCAGCCGGGCCCATGCCCGAGTGCGAGGCGTTCAGTTCACCAATCATCAGATTGACCAGGCGGCGCACCTCGTCGGGGGTGCGGGCCCCGGCGATGTAGGGCGCAAATTTTTCGTGCTGCGCGGGCCAGTCAACGCCGTTGAAGGTGGGGTCGTTGAAGAAGTCGCGCAGGTAGCTCCAGGCTTCGTCGAAGACCACCATTTTCTCCTGCTCGAAGTCTACGTCCAGCTCGGCGGCCACCGCCACGGCGTGGGCGGCGGGGCCCTTGCCCACCTCTACCGGCACCACCTGAATGCGGCCCTGGTCGAGGTAGTAGACCTCCTTGCTATCGGGCGAAAACTGCGCCTCGCGCTTAGGGCCGGCCGTGGAGGTAAGCTGCCGGGCTGTGGGCGCGTCCTTGCTCAGCTCGTCGAGCGGGTAAAGGTAGAGGTTGGTTTGGTTCGACACGGTGGCCGTGAGCAGCAGCCACTTGCCATCGGGGCTGATGCGCTGGCTGCGCACATCCACGCCCACCGGCACCAGGCTCAGGCGCCGCCGAATGTCGTCGAAGTTGATGTTGACCGGCGGCCTGGCCGGCGTAGTGGGCACCACTACCGCGCCCTTTTTGCCCTTGGCGGGCCTAGCCGCCACGCGGGGTTTGGCGCGGGCCGAGTCGGCGGCGGCCACGGGTAGCGGCGCGGGGCTAGCGGGCTTGGCCGGCTGCTGGGGCGGGTTCTGGTTTTTATCGGGTGAGAGGGGCCCGGGCCCCGGCATGGTTTCTTTGAACAAGTCGCGGAACTGGTCCTCACGGAAGCGCGGCGTGCGTAGCTGCAAGTCGATGCGCGCCACCTGGGCATCCTCGGTGCGCTGGCCGGTATCGAAAAGCAGGTACTTGCCATCGGGGCTCCACGAGAGCGAGTTGCTGTTTGAGTTCGCCAAAAAGCTCACCGGCCTGGCCGGGCCGCCCGCCGTGGGCACCACCTGCACGTTGGTAAAGCCCCGGGCCCCGGCCGGCGAAAAAGCCAGCCAGCGCCCGTCGGGCGACCACACAAACGAGCGCTCGGCCGCCAGCGGCGGCCGGCCAAAGCGCCCGGTGCCCGCCACGCGCTCCTGCCGGGTGGCCAGGTCCAGGATGCGTAATTCTTTGGCATCACGCTGAAAAGCCAGCAGCTTGCCATCGGGCGAGAAGCGCGGCTGCGCGTCGCTGAGCGCCGAGTTGGTGAGGCGCGTTTCCTGGCCCGTGGCGAAGGTGTAGCTGTAGAGGTGCTTGGCCCCGTCGCGGGCCGAGGCGTAGATGAGCCGGCGGCTATCGGGCGCCCAGGTCAGGTCGCTCTCGGCCGGCACGGTGCTGGTGAGGCGGGTGGCGTCGCCGCCATCGGTGGCCGAGGCGGCAAATACTTCGCCGTGCACGATGAAGGCCACCTTCTTGCCATCGGGCGAGAGGGCCAGCTCCTGCAGGCGGTCGGTGAAGCGCTGGCGCTCCACGGTGGGGCTGGCCGGCGCGCCGCGCCGCACAATGCGTACGGGCTGCGCCTGGCCGTTCTCGGTGTTCAGGGTCCAGATGCCAAAATCGCGCTCAAACACGATAAGCCGGCCATCGGCCGAAGCGCTGGGCCACAGCACGCGGCCGTCCTTGAAATTGGTGACTTGCTGGGGCGTGCCTTTCGCCAGGCCGGTGGTCCAGATGTTCTCGGCCCCACCCTGGTCTGAGGTGTAAAACAGCTTCTGGCCGCCCGGCCCCCACATAGGCCACAGCGCCTTGGCGCCGCCGCTGGTGAGGCTGGTGTAGCCAGGGCCGGGTTTGCCTTCCTGGCGCAGCCAGATTTCCGACTCATCCAAGTGGCTGTGGCCGTGGCGCCACCATTGGCCCGAGGCCACGCCGCGCGCCGCAAAGGCCAGCGTGCGGCCATCGGGGCTAGGGGCAGCGAAGAACTCGTTGGCGTAGCGGTCGGCCGAGACGGCGGTGGGCGTGCCGCCCCCCACGGGCACGCGGTAGATGTCGTTCATGCCCGAGATGTCGCGGCTGGTGCTCGAATAGTAGAGGTACTTGCCATCGGCGCTCCAGCCGTCGAGTTGGTCGAGCCCATCGTCGAAGGTCAGCCGCTTCAGCTCGCCGGTGGCGAAGGTGAGCAGGTAGATATCGCCGTTGCCGGTGCGGGTGGAGATGAAGGCCAGTGACTTGCCGTCGGGTGCGTAGAGCGGGCGGCTTTCGGTGGCGGGGTGGGCGATGAGCAGGCGCGCCTCGCCGCCGGCCACGGGCACCGTCCACACATCACCGCCCGAGACGAAGGCGATTTCCTGGCGGTCGGGCGCCACGGCGGGCTCCGAAAAAGAGGGGAGGGCGGCCGGTGGCGCAGCTAGCGCGGGCAGTGTAGCCGCCAGCAGCGGCAGGGCCAGGTAGGGTTTTAGCAAAGCAGGAAGGGCTAAGAGTGTGAATAATATAGCGTAACGCAAGGTAGGAATGGGGCTGCCCCACGTTGCACGGTGGGCGGGGCAGGCCACAAAAAAGCGCCCGCCAGCCGAAGCCAGCGGGCGCTTACTGCGCTTGGTTGCGACGTGGCGCGGGCTAGGCCCGGCGCCGGGCGCGCAGCTTTTTCAGGCCCAGGGCCACGCCGCCGGCCAGCAGCAGCGAGGCGCCGCCGTCGAGGGGCACCTGGGTGGGGTCGGCCGAAGGCGTAGGGCCGGTGGTGGTGGGCGTGCCGCTTTGGGCCAGGGCCGCGCCCACTGGGGCCAGGGCTACGAGCAAGGCCAGCAGGCCAAGTTTGCGGGCAATAATTTTCATCAAGTTGGGTAAGGCTAAAGCGAGGAGGAAACAGGATGCGGCACCCCGGCCGCCAAGTGGGCCGGGGTGCCGCAGCTGCTTAGTTGAGGGTGAGGCGGCGGGTAGCCTGCTCGGTACCAGCCTGCACGCGCACAATGTACACGCCGGCCGGCAGGCCCGCGAGCTTCAGGGTGGTGTTGCCACCGGCCGTGAGCGCCTGCTGGCGCACGAGGCGGCCTAGGGCGTCGAGCACCTGCACCTGGCCAGCGGCCGTGCCGGTGGGCACGAGCAGCGTAGCCTGGCCATCGTGGCTAGGGTTGGGGTAGAGGGTGAGGGCGGTTTGCAGCGCGCCGGCCTGGGTGGCGAGCGGGCTGGCCGAGCTTAGGTTCAGCCAGAAGCGGCCATCGGCGCTGGCGCCGGCGGCTACCGAGAAGCTGTAGGCCGCGCCCGCAGCAGCCAGCGGGGTGCGCTGGCCGGTGAGGGCATCTTCGAGCACTACCGTGGTGCTAGCGGGCAGGTTCAGCAGCTCGGCGGCGGCCAGGGTGTAGGTGCCGGCGGCGGGCGTTTGCACGCGCAGGGCCACGCGGCCCGTGAGGGCGGCCAGGGCCTGAATGCTCAGCGGCTGGCCATCGGTAGTGAGGGCGGCCAGGTTCAGGCCGTTGGTGTTGGGCAGCTTGGCGGCATCCTGCTGGGCGTCGAAGCCCGCCGTAGCGCCGGCTTCGGCATACACGTACAGGCCGTCGAGGCTGCCGCCAGGGGTGCCCAGCGTCAGGTTAAGGCGGGGGCGGGTTTCGGCGGCGGTGCGCAGCACGCTCACCTGGGTGGCGTAGCTGGCTACGCGCTGGCTGTTGCGCAGCGTGAGGCTAGCGGTGCCGGTACCCTGCGTAATGCGGGCGAAGAAACCCTGGCCCACGGGTAGTACCGGGTTGCCAACGCCATTGATGTAGCTGCGGTAGGTGCCGGCGTACTGGCCGGTGCTCTGGCTCACGTACACGGCCCCATCGAGGCCGGAGCGGTCGGCGGTGGCTACCTGGCTCCAGTCGAGCGGGGCGGGGTAGGGGTTGCCCAGCAGCTGCCAGCCGCCGTCGTTGGTCTGGTTCTGGCGGGTCAGGCTCTGCGGATAGTCACCGTTGTTGAGGGTGCCTACGAAGTCTACCACCTGGCTAGCGGCCAGGTTCACGGTGTAGCCTTTGCCCACGGTGAGGGCAGCGGAGGTGCTGGCGGGCGAGAACCAACCCTTGTCGAAGGCGGGCAGATTATTGGTCGTGGTCGAGAGGCGGCTTTCGTCGTAGCCATATACCGTGGGGTAGGGCCGCACGGTGCCGGGGGTGGCGCTGGTGTTGTAGCCAGGGTTTATAACCGGCGCGAAGCTGGCGGTGGTTAGGTCGGCTACGGTCGAGCCGCTTACCGGGGCCGCCAGCTGGCGATAGCCCAGGCCGGCGTTCAGGCTGCCATCGAGGTAGCGCTGCACGGCCGCCGTGGCGCCGGTTACGGCGCCGGTGCTGCTGTTCACCACCAGGGCCGTGCCCGAAGCGGTAGAGAGCAGGGTCAGGGCCTGGCTGTTGAGGGCCAGGTTGCCGCTGCCGGCCACCGTCAGGGTCTGGGCCACGGCCAGGGGCTGGGTCAGGGTCAGGGTGTTGGCGTTGGTCGTGGTGAGGGCCAGCACCTGGCTGGGCAGGCCGGCGCCGGTTACCTGGGCCGCCGTGCCGTTGTACACGTAGCTAGCGGCGGGCGAGAACGAGCGGGTGCCCGATACCTGCACCGCGCCGGTGTTGCCGGTAGTCGCAATGCCGGCCGCGTCGCAGATGCCAAACGTAGCGCCGTCAGCCACCGTGAACGTGCCGTTGCCGGTGATGGGCTGGCAGTTGGTATCGAGGCGGCCGTTGGCTTGTATAATCAGCGTGCCATTCACTACGAGCGGGCCTTGCAGCGTGCCCGAGCCGGTGCCAGTCACGGTTACGTTGTTATAAGTGCCGCCGGCTACCGTCTGGTTGGCGGTGTATATAGTGAGGTCGGGGGCGTCAAACGAGTAGCGCGTCAGTACCGGGTAGTGGTCCGAGGTAGTGTTGCCGTAGTTGGGCACGGTGGCCGCAATGCTGGTCTGCACCTCCGTAGTGCCCTTGATGTAGTAGCTGTAGAACGACTTGGTGGTCACTACGTGGTCAATCACGTCGCTGTAGCTCACCGTCGATTTTTTGCCGGTCAGGCTCAGCTCCTGCAACGTGGGCGAGGGGTAGTTGGCCGCGTCGTTGGTAAAGGCGCTGTACGAAGTAACCGTGGTGGCCAGGCCCGTGGTAATGGTCTGGTCCAGGTCGTCGTTGAAGTCGCCCAGCACAATCACGTTGGTGCCGGCGTAGTTGGCATCCAGGTAAGCTTTCAGCTCATCGGCCGAGTTCTTGCGGCGGTCGTAGGCCGTGGCGGTGGGGCTGGTGTTGGCCTTGGCATGAATGGCCACAAAGGTTACGGGCTTGGTCACGCCGTTCAGCGTCACGTCGGCCGTCATCTGGAAGGGGAAGCGGCCCGACGACCAGTAGGTGAAATCGGCTTTGCCATCGGCCTGGGCCGAGCGGAAGGGCACCGAGAACTTCGGGTTGCTCACCACGCTGGTGCGGTACACGAAGGCCAGCTTCTGCGCCCCGGCGTAGTCAGGGTCCTGGCGGTTGTCGGCATACGAGCCGAAGTCGCCCACGCGGTAGGCGTAGCCCGGCATACCGGCCACAATGTTGCGAAGGCGCATGGTGTCCACCACTTCTACCAGGGCATACACGTCGGCCTTCAGGGCGTTGATAATCTTGGTGGCGTTGGCGTTCTGCAGGTCCTTGTCCTTCGGCCCCAGGCCCGAAGCCGGGTCCGAGCCAAACCACTCCATGTTCCAGTTCACCACTTCCAGGGTATTGGCCACATCGTAGCTGTTGCCGCTCAGGCTCACCGTGATGGGCGTCACGCTGGGCGAGCTGATGCTCAGCGAAGAGTTGTAGGTAGTAGAAGCCGTGGTGGGCAAAAAGCGCACCTGCGGCGTCACGGTGTTGCCGCTAGCCTCGGCCGCGGTGTAGGCAATGGAGCTGCCGAAGGTCGTGCCGTCTTTCGAGAGCTGGAACACGCCGGCCGAAGCCGTCAGCGTCAGGTCGCCAGTCAGGTTGGTGCCCGTCACGTTCAGCGACTGCACGGCGGCCGTGCCCACCGGCTGGTAGCCAAAGCTCACGTCGGTGTTGCTGGTGCGCACGGCCGGCGGGGCCGGCGTGGCCGAGTTGGTCAGCACCACATCGTCAATGGTCCAGCGCGCGCCGTCGTCAATGGTCGATTTGTACACAAACGCCACGTACACACGGCTCGGCTTGTAGCCGGTCAGGTCGATGTTGCTCGTCTGGGTCCAGCGGTCCGAGCCCTGGGCCGGGAAGGTGGCGTTCAGGTCGGTCCAGGTTACGCCGGGGGCGTTAGGGTCGCCGGTGCCCGAGTAGTTGGTCGAAATCAGCAGGCGCAGCGGGTCGCCGTTGAAGGCGGTGCGGCTCCAGAACGAGAACAGCGGGTAGGTGGTGCCGGCCAGGTTAAGGCTGGGCGAAATCAGCCAGTCCTCGTTCGTGTTATTCACGCTATTGGCGTAGCCGTTCATCTGCACGCCGTTGGGGGCCGAGGCCACGCCCGAGGCGTCGGTTTTGTCGTGCCCGAAGGCGGTGCAGGCCCATACCTGCGCCCCGGTCACGTTGTACTGCTTCCAGCCATCCGACAGCTCGGCGGTGCCGGTGCAGTTGTCGAAGCTGAAGTTGGTATTGTTGAGGTCGTAGCCCGTGCCGCTCAGGCTTACCGTTTTAGTAGCGGCTGCGGCGTTGCTGTTGGCAATGCTGCCCGTGGCCGGGCCTACGGTGGTGGGCACAAACTGCACGTACACGGTAGCGGCCGAGGTCAGCTCGCTAGCCTGGTACACGAGCGACTTGCTGTAGGCCGTGCCGTCCTTGGAGATAAGAAAGTCCCCGGTCACGGTCAGCGTAGTGGGCGAGGTGATGTTGAACGCGTTCAGGCTGTACGTCTTGGCGTCCGAAACATTCCCGATGGCCGTGCTGCTAAAAGCCAGCGCGCTGGGCACCGGCGTGAGCAGCGGCGTCGTGCTCTGGTTCCAGCTCAGCGTAAAGTCGTCGATGGCCGAGCTGGCGCGGTTGCCCGAGCCCGAGCTGGCATCCAGCGCCGTAATGCGGATGGTAATGGGGTCGCTGCTGTTGTTGAGGCCTAGCCCAAAGTCAGCCGTGATGCTATTGTTGGCGAAGAAGGCGCCCGTGGTGCCGGTAGCCACCGGCGTAAAGGTGGTGCTGTTGCCCACCGCATAGTCTACCGTCCAGGTAGTGGTGCGGCCCGAGGAGGCATCCAGCGATTGCAGCTTGAAGGCCAGCGAAAAGCCAATGCGGCCGGTGGTGTTGGCCGCCTTAAATACGAACGAGGCGCCCGGGTCGTAGCCGGTAGCGCTGGTTTGGCGCACGCCCAGGGCGCGGTTGGTAGCGGCGGCTTGGGCCGTGGTGCTGGTGCCACTGCCCACGGCGGCCGAGGCAAAGTTTTTGAAGCCGGCGCCGGTGCTGGCCCAGGTGGTGGTAGCACCGGGTGTTAAGATAGGCGTTGCCGCCGTGCCCAGGCTGGTGCTGCTAGCCGCCGTGTACACGCCAAAGCCGGTGGGCAGGCCACTACTGCCTAGCGCATCAAAATTCTGGCTGTAGCTGGTGCCGGTGCCCAGCGCCACCGGAGTTTGGGCATGGGCGCCCAAGGAGGCGAGCGCCAGAATACTTGCCCAACCCAATGAGAGGAGTCGTTTTGTCATGCGGGAAACTGCTAGGAAAACTGGAAGGAAAGGAGAAGAAATGGCATTGAAAGACAAAAATAACCCCAACCGCTCCGAAAGCAAGGTTACGTTAATGTTTCTAAATGAAGTGGTTTCGTGCCGGGAGGTGGGGCCAGCACCAAGGACCAGCAAATGCCGGCCGGGTTGCGCCCGGGCAAGTAGTAGGCTAGCCTACTATCTTATTTAAAAATTGGCCTTACATTTAGCCCCTCAATCTTCCCCACCTAATTTTTGCATTTTATGCAAGTCAAATCTATACTCCTCGCGGGTGGAGCACTGCTGGCGGCCACGTCGGGGGCCCAGGCCAGCGGTTTTCAGGTTGGCCTCACCGGCGCGAAGAACGTTGGTATGGGCGGCACGGGCACCGGCCTCTATCTCGACCAGGCTTCGCAGTTTTTCAACCCGGGCGCATTTGCCTTCGCGCCCACCGGCTTTCAGGTGGGCGGCAACATGGCCATTCCGCGCATCTCGTTTCGCCCCGCCGATGCCGACCAGGGCCAGCGTACCTTGCAGAATACCAACGTGTTCCCATTTAGCGGCTTCATCGGCTTCGGGCCCAAGGAGGGCAAGTGGCGCCTGGGCCTGGGCGTATACACGCCCTTCGGCAGCGAGCTGCACTATCAGCAGGGCTGGGAAGGCCGCTACGCCCTCACCGACATCAACCTGCGCTCGGTAACGGCCCAGGCTACGGTGGCCTACGCCATCACGCCGCAGTTCAGCATTGGCGCTGGCGTTACCTCGCTCGTGTATGGCGACGTGGACTTGCAGCGCGATATTCCGGTGCAGGCCCAGGGCAGCACCAGCCCCGCGCACGCCCAGCTCACGGGCAAGGCCGACCACAAGGTGGGCTACAACCTGGGCGTCATGTTCAAGCCTTCGGATAAGCTGAGCGTGGGCCTCAGCTACCGCTCGGCGGTGGATGCGCACGTGGGCGACGGCGATATCAAGATTACGGGGTTGCCGGCGTCGGCGGCCGGCAGCTTCACGGCCACCAAGTTCGACGTGACCCTGCCGCTGCCCGATGTGTACAGCTTCGGCATTGGGGTGCGCCCTAGCGACAAGCTGCTGCTGGCCTTCGACGCCAACCTCGTGGGCTGGAGCCGCTACCAGTCGCTGGATTTCCGCTATACCAACGGCGTGCTGGGCGGTGCCACAACTACCTCGTCGTCGTCCAAGCGCCAGTACCAGGATGCGCTGGCCTTCCGCGTGGGCGGCCAGTATAAGGTGACCGACAATTTCACGGTGCGCGCCGGCACGTTCTACGACTTCTCGGCCGTGCGCGACGGCTTCGTGACCCCCGAAACGCCCGATGCCGACCGCATCGGTTTCACGGCTGGCCTGAGCTACGAGTTTGCCCAGCGCTTCGGCATCGATGCCTCCTTCCTGTTCGAGGATTTTATGAAGCGCAGCCAGAGCCAGGATGACCTCATCAGCAACGGCACCACCGACCGCGTGGCCGGCACCTACAAAACGACCATCGCCGTGCCCGGCGTGCAGCTGTACGTGAAGTTCTAACCCTGCCTTTTCTCCTACCCAGATGACGACTTTATTCTCTGCTAAAACTGCCCGCCCGGCGCTGGCGCTGCTGGGGCTAGGCCTCGGAATGGCCGGCTGCCAGCCCAACCTCGACGCGGCCAACCCCTCGCCGTCGGCCAATGGCCTCGATTTCACGAGCTACGTGGCGGTGGGCAACTCGCTCACCTCGGGCTATACCGATGGCGGCCTCTTCAACGAAGGGCAGGCTACCTCTTACCCCGCGCTGCTAGCCCAGCAGTTTGCCAAAACCGGCAAGGGCCCGGCCAGCTTTGTGCAGCCCGCTTTTTCGAGCGCCAAAAAGGATGGCTCGGGCTACATCAAGCTGCAAGTAGTAAACGGGACCCTGGCGCCGGTGCAGCCCACGGCGGCCAACAACTACCTGGGCGAGCAGCTGGCCGTAACGGGCGTTTCGCTGCCCGGCGGCCCGCAGCTGGAAGCCTACTCGGGCAACCAGCCCGACAACCTGGGCGTGCCGGGCATTTCGGTGCTGAGCAGCGTGTCGTCGCTCACCGGCGGGCTAGCCCCCTACGGGGCCATCAACCCCTTCTATGAGCGCCTGCTCACCACGGCCGAAAAAACCACCAAAGACTACGTTACCTACATCGGCCAGAAAACGCCTACCTTCTTTACCTGCTGGATGGGCAACAACGACGTGCTGGCCTATGCCACGGCCGGCGGGGTAGTAGCCGCCACCAACCCATTCGGCGGCCTCACCGATACCACGCGCTTTGGTATTGGCTACCGCGCTATTCTGCAAACCATTTCCAAAGGCGGTACGGTGAAAGGGGCCGTAGCCAATATCCCGAACGTGACCAGCGTGCCGTATTTTAACACGGTGACGGTGGCGGCAGTAGTAGCGGCCTACCAGGCGGCGGGTGCCCCCATTACAACCATTTATGTGCAGGCCCTTAACGCGGCCGGCACGGCCACTGCGGCCCGTGCCGCTACCTCGGCCGACTTACTGACGCTGACGGCCCAGCCCTACATCGCCACGCACCCCGGCGTGGGCACCACACCTACCAATGCCCTGCCCAGCGACTATGTGCTGGACCCGGTAGAGGCAGCCAACGTAACGGCGCGCACGACCCAGCTGAACGCCATCATTGCCAAAACGGCCCTGCGCTTTAAGGTGCCCGTAGTGGACGCCAACGCGTTCCTGACCCGGCTGGCTACCAGCGGCATTGCCACCAACGGCGTAAATAATACGGCCACGTTTGCCAGCGGCAATTCTTTCGGCCTCGATGGCGTGCACCCCACGCCCCGCGGCTACGCCATCATTGCCAACGAGTGGATTAGGGTTATCAACAGCTACTACGGCTCAACTGTGCCGCAGGTAGACCCCAACCTGTACCGCGGCGTGCTGCTGCCCTAGCCAGCCCGGCCGTTTCAAGCAAAAGCGCCTTCCTTGCCGGGAAGGCGCTTTTTTTGGGCCTGGCCGTTGTATCTTCGCTTCTGCTGCTATCCAGAAAGACCGAGGGACCAGGCCCGATGACGTCTTGGCAACCTACCCCGAGTAGGTGCCAACTCCTGTTCGGCCAACGTGTTAGGTCGAAGAAGATATCAGCCGGAACCTGCGCCGCTTGGCGCGGCTTTCTTTCTGGATAGAAGCTGCCTGCTTCCGCCTTCGCTTTCCAGCTAGATATGTCCGCTGCCCCCTCGCTCGTCGCCCCCGACCCCGCCTGTATTTCGCCCCTGCCCGCGCTTCTGCGCCAGCGCCTGCTCATTCTAGACGGCGCTATGGGCACCATGATTCAGCGCTATCCGCTGGAAGAAGAGGACTTTAGGGGGCCCCGCTTTGCCGACCACCCGCGCCCGCTGCGCGGCAACAACGACCTGCTGAGCCTGACGCGGCCCGACATCATCCGGGCCATTCACGCCGAGTATTTCGCGGCCGGGGCCGACATGGTCGAAACCAATACCTTCTCGGGTACCACCATCGCGCAGGCCGACTACGCCCTGGAGCACGTGGTGTATGAGCTGAACTACGAGTCGGCCAGGCTGGCCCGCGAAGTGGCCGACGAGTTTACGGCCCAGAACCCGGCGCAGCCGCGCTTCGTGGCCGGCGCCATCGGGCCCACCAACCGCACGGCCTCGCTCTCGCCCGACGTCAACCGCCCCGGTTTTCGCGCCGTCACGTTTGATGAGCTGGCCACCGCCTATTTGGAGCAGACGCGCGGCCTCGTGGACGGCGGCGTCGATGCCCTGCTCATCGAAACCATCTTCGACACCCTCAATGCCAAGGCCGCGCTTTTCGCGGTGCAGCAGTTTTTCAACGAGGGCGGGCGCGTGGTGCCGGTCATGATTTCGGGCACCATCACCGACGCCTCGGGCCGCACCCTGAGCGGCCAGACGGTGGAAGCCTTTTGGCACAGCATCAAGCATTTGCCTTTGCTGAGCGTGGGCCTCAACTGCGCGCTGGGGGCCGACCAGCTCCGCACCTACGTGCGCGAGCTGGCCAGGCTTGCCGACGTGCCCGTGTCGGCCTACCCCAACGCCGGCCTGCCCAACGCCTTCGGCGGCTACGACGAGAGCGCCCAGGAATTTGCCGCGCTGGTCGAAGACTACCTCAAAGAAGGCCTGCTCAACGTGGTGGGCGGCTGCTGCGGCACCACGCCCCAGCACATTGCCGAGCTTAAGAAGCTGGCCGACAGCTACGGCCCGCGCGAAGTGCACGCCGCGCAGCTGCACCCGCTAGCCCCGGCCGCCGCGCAGCTGGCCGACGATGAGCAGGCCTCCGTAGCCTCGCTGGCCCTCGGGGGGGGCGGCGAGCGCCTGGCGAAAGGCACTACGCACCTGGCTGGCCTGGAGCCGTTTAACATTACGCCCGAAAGCCTGTTCGTCAACATCGGTGAGCGGTGCAACGTGACGGGCTCGCGGGCCTTTGCTCGCCTCATTCGCTCGGGCGACTACGAGGCGGCCCTGGCCGTGGCCCGCGCTCAGGTGGAGGGCGGCGCGCAGGTGCTCGACATCAACATGGACGAGGGCATGCTCGACTCGGAGGCCGTGATGACGACCTTCCTGCACCTCATCGCCTCGGAGCCCGACATTGCCAGGCTCCCGATAATGATAGACTCCTCGAAGTGGAGCGTGCTCGAAGCCGGCCTGAAGTGCGTGCAGGGCAAGAGCATCGTCAACTCCATTTCGCTGAAAGAGGGCGAGGATGCCTTCCGCCGCCACGCCCGGCTGGTGCGCCAGTACGGCGCCGCCGTGGTGGTAATGGCCTTCGACGAAGACGGCCAGGCCGACAGCTACGAGCGCCGCATTGCCATCTGCCAGCGCTCGTATGATATTCTGGTAAAGGAAGTTGGCTTCCCGGCCGAGGACATCATCTTCGACCCCAACATCCTCACCGTGGGCACCGGCCTGGAGGAGCACCGCAACTACGCGCTCGACTTCATCGCGGCCGTGAAGTGGATAAAGGAGCACCTGCCCGGCTGCCGCACCAGCGGCGGCGTGAGCAACATCTCGTTCTCGTTCCGCGGCAACGACGTGGTGCGCGAGGCCATGCACGCGGCCTTCCTGTACCATGCCATCCGGGCCGGGCTGGATATGGGTATCGTGAACGCCGGCCAGCTGGCGGTGTACGACGAAATTCCGAAAGACCTGCTCGAACTCTGTGAGGACGTGCTGCTTAACCGCCGCCCCGACGCCACCGAGCGCCTCGTAGACTTTGCCGAAACGGTGAAGCAAAAAGGCAAGGTGGAAGTAGTGGCCGACGCCTGGCGCAGCCTGCCCGTGGCCGAGCGCCTGCAACACGCCCTGGTGCGCGGCCTCACCGAGTTTATCGACCAGGATACCGAGGAAGTGCGCCAGCAGGTGGGCCGCCCGCTCGACGTGATTGAAGGCCCGCTGATGGCCGGCATGAACGTGGTCGGCGACCTCTTCGGGGCCGGCAAAATGTTCCTGCCCCAGGTGGTAAAGTCGGCTAGGGTCATGAAGAAGGCCGTGGCCTACTTGCAGCCTTTTTTGGAAGCCGAAAAGGCCGGCGCCGCCCGCCAAACGG
This sequence comes from Hymenobacter cheonanensis, assembly GCF_030581075.1. Taxonomy (GTDB): domain Bacteria; phylum Bacteroidota; class Bacteroidia; order Cytophagales; family Hymenobacteraceae; genus Hymenobacter. The sequence continues at coordinate 94,842 of NZ_JAUQSW010000002.1, read as the reverse complement.
CCGGTAAAATATTGCTAGCCACCGTGAAGGGTGACGTGCACGACATCGGCAAAAACATCGTGGGCGTGGTGCTGGCCTGCAACAACTTCGAAATCGTGGACCTCGGCGTGATGGTGCCGCTGGAGCGCATTCTGGACGAGGCCCAGAAGCAGGGCGCCGACATTATCGGCCTCAGCGGCCTCATCACGCCCTCGCTCGACGAGATGGTGTACGTGGCCCGCGAGATGGAAAAGCGCCGGCTGCAAGTGCCGCTGCTCATCGGCGGCGCTACTACCTCGCGCCTGCACACGGCCGTGAAAATCGCGCCTGCCTACTCGGGTTCAGCGGTTTACGTGAACGATGCCTCGCGCTCGGTGGGCGTGGCGGCTAGCCTGCTTGGCTCGGGTAAGGCGGCCTACACCGCCACTATTGCCGCCGAATACGAGGCGCTGCGCGCGGACCACGCCAGCCGCCAGCGCGACAAAAGCTACCTGCCCATCGGGGCGGCCCGCGCCAATGGCTATCACGCCGACTGGGAAACTGCGCCTATTACCAGGCCCCGCTTCCTGGGCACGCAAGTGCTTGATAACTACCCGCTTGATGAGCTGGCGCGCTACATCGACTGGACGCCCTTCTTCCACACCTGGGAGCTGAAGGGCCGCTACCCGCGCATCCTGGAAGACGACAACCTGGGCGAGGCCGCCCGCAAGCTCTTTGAAGATGCGCAGCGGATGCTAGCCGAAGTCATTGCCGATAAGAGCCTTACCGCCAGGGCCGTGCTGGGCTTCTGGCCGGCCAATACCAAGGACCACGACACCATCGAAATCTACGAAGACGACACCCGCCAGCGGGTGCGCGACGAGTTTTTCACCCTGCGCCAGCAGGGCGAAAAAGGCCCCGGCGTGCCCAACGTGGCCTTTTCCGACTACGTAGCCCCTCGCGAAACCGGCCGCGCCGACTACCTCGGCGGCTTTGCCGTGACGGCCGGGCTAGGTATCGAAAAGCTCATCGAGCGCTACGAGGCCGACCACGATGACTATTCCAGCATCATGATAAAGGCGCTGGCCGACCGCCTTGCCGAGGCCTTTGCCGAGCGCCTGCACCAGCGCGTGCGCGAGGAGTTCTGGGGCTACGCGCCCAACGAAAACCTGAGCGGCGAGGAATTGATAAAGGAGGAATACCGCGGCATCCGCCCCGCGCCCGGCTACCCCGGCTGCCCCGACCACACCGAGAAAATCACGCTCTTCCGCCTGCTGGATGCGGAGAAGCAGACGGGTATCATCCTCACCGAAAACCTGGCCATGTACCCCACGGCGGCCGTGAGCGGCCTCTACTACGCCCACCCGGCCGCCAAGTACTTCGGCCTGGGCAAAATAGGCAAAGACCAGGTGGCTGACATTGCCGAGCGCAAGCACATGCCCCTGGCCGAGCTGGAGCGCTGGCTGATGCCTAATCTGAACTATGACGTGTAAGCCCGTGCGGGAAGTTACCGCTGAGGTGCGCCGAGGTAAATCCGCTGAGGTACGCTGAGCGCAGACGTTAAAACTCCGCGTACCTCAGCGCTTTACCTCGGCGCACCTCAGCGGTAACTTCCCGCACGAGCAGCCAATAACCTACCATGAAAGTAACCGAACACCTACGCCGCGCCGAGGGCAAAACGCTGTTTTCCTTTGAGGTGCTGCCCCCGCGCAAGGGCGAAAATATCCACAGCCTGTTCTCGAATATCGAGCCGCTGATGGAGTTCAAGCCCCCGTTTATCGACGTTACCTACCACCGCGAGGAGTTTGTGCTGCGCGAGCGGCCGGGCGGCCTCTTGCAGCGCAAGGCTGTGCGCAAGCGGCCGGGCACGGTGGGCATTTGCGCGGCCATCAAAAACCGCTTCGATGTGGACACCGTGCCGCACCTCATCTGCGGCGGCTTTGCCAAGGAAGAAACCGAGAACGCGCTGATTGACTTACACTTCCTGGGCATCGACAACGTGCTGGCCCTGCGCGGCGACCCCATCAAGAGCGAAGGCCAGTTTCAGCCGCACCCCGACGGCCACCGCTACGCCTGCGACCTTATCGGGCAGGTGGCCGACCTCAACCACGGCCGCTACCACGACCACGACGAGCAGTACCAGCCCGAAGGCGCCGAGCCCGTGCTCTGCACCGACTTCTGCATCGGCACCGCCGGCTATCCCGAAAAGCATTTCGAAGCCCCCAACCACGGCTCCGATATCCGCTTTCTGAAGCAGAAAATCGACCGGGGCGCCGACTACATCGTGACCCAGATGTTTTTCGACAATGAGGAGTTTTTCAAATTCGAGAAGCGCTGCCGCGACGCGGGTATTACCGTGCCCATCATTCCGGGCCTGAAGCCGCTGACTACCAAGGCGCAGCTGAGCGGCTTGCCCCGGGCCTTCTTTCTCAGCATCCCCGAGGCCCTGGCCGAGGCCATACACGAAACCAAAGACAATGCCGCGGCCCGCGAGGTCGGCATCGAGTGGTGCCTCAACCAGAGCCGCGAGCTGATGGCCCACGGCGTGCCCTGCCTGCACTATTACTCAATGGGCAAGTCGGAGAGCATTCGCCGCGTAGCGGCTGGGTTGTTTTAGCGCTAAGAATTATTGCTAAAAAAACGTCATGCTGATGGCAGGAAGCATCTCATTCGCGCCGCTAGGGGGGCTAAACCTAGCGATTCGAGCAAGATGCTTCCTGCCGTCAGCATGACGTTCTTTATGGAGCAGTTTGGTTTACTTAAACTTTCCTTCCGGGTCGGGCATTTTGGCCATCAGCTCGGTGAGGAACTGAAAGTCGAGGCTGGTGAGGCTGAGGTTCTGACCTTTGCGCACGTCCTTCCAGGCTTCGGCGTAGTTCTCTTGGTAGTAGTGAATGCGCGCCTGGGTTTGCCAGGCATTGGCGTTGGTGCTGTCGGCCAGCAGGGCGCGCTGGGTGTAGTCGCTGGCCTGCTGGAGGTCCTTTTTCTTTTTGCTCTGCTCGTAGCGGGCCAGGGTAAGGTTGGCCACGTCGATAAGCAGGGGCCCGTTGGTGGGGGCCACGGCCAGGCCTTGTAGCGCCAGCGCCTGAATGGCCTCGGGCGAGGCATCGGGGCGGCGGCTCAGCAGCACGGCTAGCCCCCGGTAAGGCTCGGGGTTTTGGGGGTTGAGCGCCCAGGCCAGGTTAAAGCGCACGGTAGCCGTATCGGGCTGATTTTCCTGCAGATACTCGAAGCCCTTGTTGCTGAAGAACTTGCTGGCCTCGGGCCGCGAAGGAAAGCTGCGGTCGATATCGGCCAGCACAGCGGGGCCTACTACCTGCTGCGCCTGGGCAGGCGTGAGGCCGCCGTACAGCGGCTGCAGGCGCTGGGGCCCGGTGGCGGCCGGCAGCGGGGCACTTTTACCCTTTTTTTGAGCCAGGGCAGGCTGGGTGCAGGCCAGGCCCAGGGCTAGCAGCAGCAGGGCGCCGCGCTCGCGCCGGGCCAGGAAAGTCAACGGAGAAAACACGTTCAGAAACAAAGCTAAAGGTTGCCAGATGGGCTGATTTACAAAAATAAGTCAGGCGCCGGTTTGGGTGGTGCCCCGTGCCCGCCCAGCCCAGGCCGCCGGGCAGGCCTGGGGAGCCAGCCTACCAGGGCCGGCACCGTGGCCAGCCCACTCGCCTTGGTAGGCTGGGGCTGGTCAAAGCTAGGCCGTAGGCAGTTGCTAAAGCCACGGAAAGCAGTTGGTTGCTGCCTTTGGTGGCGTGCGGCGCGCAATACTGGCTGGTTCGCCAGGCAATGCGCGCGAAAGTTCATGTTGCCTGGCAACAGCCAGCCTATCTTGCAGAATTTCTCAAACATACGATGCTTGCCAAGCGCTCGAAACGGCTAGGGTGTCGGTGCGAGACAGGCCCATATGGTCCGCATTTTCCAGCTACGAACAACATTTCCTTCGCTAATCCTCCCTCGTTTAATGCTCACCAGTACTGACTTTAGCCCCCAAACGCTACCTGCCCTGCTCTGCTACCGGGCCACGCACACGCCAAATGCCGTTGCCTACCGATTTCCGGAGCTGGAACAAGTGATTACCTGGGCGCAGCTCTGGGAGCAGGTGCAGCAGCTGGCCGCCGGGCTGGCCCGGCAGGGCATCCGGCCCGGCGACCGGGTAGCCCTGCTGCTCGAAGGCCGCCTGGAGCTGGTGGCCGCGCTGCTGGGCACCGTAGCCCTGGGCGCCGTGGCCGTGCCCCTGAACACGTATTGCACCCTGGCCGAGCTGCGGCAATACTTGGCAGATGCCCGGCCGGCGGCGCTTTTGATTAGCACCTCGGGCGTGCGCGTGCCTTATCAGGCGCTGGCTACGGCGGGGGTGCCGCCCCTGGTGTTTGTGTTGGGCGCAGCCAGCGCGCTGCCCGCGCCCCTGCGCCCGTTTGCTGACCTGCTGGGCGCGCTGCCCACCGAGGCCGAGATGCGGGCGCTGGGCACGGCGGCCACGGCCAGCGGCCCGGCCCTGCTGGTATACACGGCGGGCAGCACCGGCCAGCCCAAAGGAGTAGTGCGCTCCATCGCCTCGTTTATCGGGGCGGCGGGGGTTCCGCGGCCGGCCGGGCGTATAAAGGCCGCCGGCCAGCGCCTGCGCGACCGGCTAATGCAGCGGGTTGGATTTCTTAACCTGCTGCCGCTCTACCACCAGGGCGGGCTGGCCACCCTGCTGGTGCTGCTAGCCTCGCGCAACATGCCCATTACCATGCTCACGCATTTCAACCCGCTCACGGCCTTGCGCGTGGCCGGGCAGGTGCGCCCCCGCATGCTGATAGCCACGCCCCATATGCTGCAAGCTATGCTCACGGCCCAGCCCGGCACGCCGCCCCAGCTGCAAAGCCTGTGGAGCGTAGCCCTGGGCGCGGCGGCCATCACGCCGCCGCTGCTGAACATGATGCTCACCAAGCTGCCGGGCCTCTACCTGCTGTCGATGGGCTACGGCTCGTCGGAAGTTGGGACGGTGGCTTCGGGCACCTGCTTTCTGACGCACAATAAGAGTTCCGTGATGGCCCGGCTGGTAGCCGGCATGCGCCACCTGTACCTGCTCACGACCGAGGTGCCCTTCTCGCTGTTTCAGCAAACTGCCGCCAGCGTGTGCGGCCGGCTGCACAAGGATGTGGAGGTGCGCACCCTCGACCCCCAGACCGGCGAGCCGCTGCCCGCCGGGCAGCCCGGCGAGCTAGCCGTGCGCAGCCGCTACGTGATGCCCTACGCCAGCGACGACCCGGCCACCTGGTCGGCCGAAAACTGGTTTCGCACCGGCGACATTGGCTACGTTACGCCCGACAATATTGTCATCCTGACCGACCGCCTCAAGCGGCTGATTTCGCGCGGGGGCGAGAAGATTTCGCCCACCGAAGTCGAGGGCGCCATCCGGCGGCACCCGGCCGTGGCCGATGCCTACGTAGTGGGCGTGCCCGACGCGCTCTACGGCGAGCAGGTGTGCGCCGTGGTGGTAGAGCAGACCGGCACCCACCTGGATGTGGCAGACCTGCGCACCCAGCTGGCCCGGGAGTTGTCGCAATTCAAGGTGCCGCAGTACGTGGTGCGCGTGCCGGCGCTGCCGCTGCTGGGCAGCGGCAAGGTGGCCGGCGAAGAAATTCGGCAGGAGGCCATTCATCGCATCAGCAGCCGGGCGTATGCGTAAGTACTACCCGGGCATTACGTTATTCAAGCTGCTGGGGGCCCTGCTGGTACTGCTAGGGCACGTAGCCATTCCCAGGCTGTTTTTTCTGTACGGCCGGGTGCCAGGGCTACAGCAGGCGACAGCGGCCATTGTGCCGTGCTTTTACATTATTTCCGGCTTTCTGGCTTACCGGGGCTGGACGGGCGCCGCCCGGCCCGCGGCCTACGTCAGGCGCTACCTGGGTGGTTTGGCCCTGGTTTACGCGGTGATGTGTGGGGTGGCGGTAATAACCGGAAACGGCACGCCCGTAGTTTATTACGCCCCCGGTGCGTGGCACAACGCGGTGCTGCCCCTGGTGCAGACCTACCTGGTGTACGGGCCGTATGGGGCGCTCTGGTTTATTCCCCCCTTGCTGTTTGGCGTCACTTTCTGCTACTACTTCGAGCGCCGCGGCTGGCTGCGCTGGGCTGTGGTGCTGGCCGGGGTGGGGTTCTTGGCCGCGCAGGCAGTGTCAGGCACCCTGCGCGTACTGCTGGAGGCCGGTGCGGGCAACCTGGCGTTCTACCACTGGCACTATGCCACACTGCTAACCCAGGCAGTAACCCGCAACCTGGGCTGGGGCGTGCCCTTTGTGCTGGCTGGGGTGCTGGTGGCCCGGCACGAAGCGGCCTTTATGGCACTTGCGGGGTGGCGGCTGGCCTTCCTCACGCTGGGGGGCCTGGCGCTGGAAATTTTAGTGCTCCGCCAGTTTGTGCGGGGCACCTATACCTGGCTTACCCATCCCCTGATATTAGCGCTACCGCTGGTAGGCTTATGGTTGTTCTACGGCGTGCTGCACCTGCCCGAAATGGGGCTGCGTCGCTATCAGGCGGCCAGCAATCGGTTTAGCGCGCTGCTCTATTTTTTGCACCAGCCGCTGCTAGCCCTCAACCTATCGCTCAGCGGCTGGGCGGTAACCGACATGTGGAATAGCAAGCTAACCACTGGCCAGATAACCCAGGTGATGGCGCTGACGATAATGCAGGCCGGGCTGCTCACCTGGGGCGTCGGCCGGCTGTTGGCCCGCCGGCCAGCCCCGCGCAGCCACCCGCCAGCCGACCTGGCACAGCCAGGCCAGCTGGTAGGGTAAAAGATAGCCGGCTACCGGCCAGAAGGCGCGGGCAGTAGCTACGCGAGCTACGCGGCGGCGCGGCGGCTACCAGAGGCGCGTATCGGTGATGCCGGCGGGCAGCGGGGCCACGTTGCCCAGGCCCAGCACGCACCAGCCGGCCTCCACGCCAAAGGCGCCGCCGGGCATTACGTAGCTCACCCAGCGCAGCAGCGTTTGGCCGCTGTAGGTACTGGTATCGGGGTCGTATTCTCTAATGAGGAGCGCGTCGCCGACCTGAAAGTCATGGTCGTTTTCGCGCACGTCGAAGGGCTTGAGGCCAGCGGCTACGGCCGTGAAGCAGGGCGTCCAGAGCTGCAGCTCGTGGGTGCGGGTGCGGGCAGTCGTAACGGTCGAGGCGGGGGAGGCAGTGTAGTGTTGCATAGGGATAATTGGCCGCTAAGGCGGGCCGGATTAATGTAAATTACGTAGAAAACGCGACAGCCACCATTATCGTGCCGTTAAGTATCAGCCCACTACCTCGGGCTGCCCGGCCATCGGCGCTGTAAGCTCCTCATTATGATGCGTATTCTCCGCTGGTTGGCTCTGCCGCCGCTAGGCTTGCTGCTGGCTGCGGCGGCCGTATTGCTGGCCAATGAGTGGGCCGTGGCCCGCGCCAGCCGCCGTGTGGCCAACGTGCCCTACGTGGCCGCCTCGGCCCCCGATTTTGATGCCAAGCGGCACCGGCTCGACATCTACCAGCCCACCGCCAAGGCCGCCACGCCGCGCCCGGTGGTGCTCTTCATCCACGGGGGCAGTTGGGACAGCGGCAGCAAAGATGACCTGCTATATAAGGCCATTGGCCGGCGGCTGGCCAAAAATGGCTTCGTGGGCGTGGTAATTAGCTACCGGCTGGCGCCGCAGGTGCTGGTGCCCCAGCAGGCCGACGACTGCGCCCGCGCCCTGGCCTGGACGGTGGCGCACATTGCCGAGTACGGCGGCGACCCTGAGCGCCTCGTGCTTATGGGCCACTCGGCGGGCGGGGGGCTAGCCGCGCTGCTGGCCACCGGCTCCGACACGCTGCTCGCCAGGCATGGCCTGCCGGCCCGCGCCGTGCACGGCGTGCTGCTCGACGACCCCGCCGGCCTCGACATGCTCGACTACCTCACCAAAATGGAGTACCCCAACGATGCGCAATACCTCGTGCCGTTCAGCAAAGACCCGGCGGTGTGGCGGCAGGCCTCGGCGCTCTACCACGTGCGGGCCGGCGCGCCGCCCATGAGCCTCTACATTGGCGGCGATACCTACCCGAGCATTAAGAATAGCAGCGAGAAATACCGGCAGCGCCTCACGCAGTTGGGCGAGGCGCCCAGGTACACCATCTTGCCCGGCAAAAAGCACGTGGGCATGGTTACGCAGCTGTTTTGGGCTGGCAATGCGCTGTATGACGAGCTGCGCCGGCTAGCCCGGTAACCCGGCTTACTGTAGCTTCAGGGTGATGGGGGCCGTGAAGCTTACCTTCACCGGCTTGCCGTCTTGCTGGCCGGGCGTGAAGCGCCTGAGCCGATACACCGCGCTCACGGCTTCGGCATCGACCAGCGGATGGAGCGGCTGCGTGATTTTAACGTCATCGACCAGGCCCTGCGCCGTCACGCTGAACGTTACCAGCACCCGGCCCTGAATGCCCGCGCGCCGGGCTTCCTTGGTGTAGTTGAAGTTGCGGCCAATGGCGCCTACCAGGGCCGCAAAACCGCCATCGCCCTCCGAGTAGCGCGGCATTATTTCGTATTCGAAGAAGGGCACCGCCGTGCCATCGGGCGCAAAGCACTCGCCGGTGCCGTGCAGGGCATCGGTGTAGCGCTCGCGGCGCTTGAGCTGCCCGCTCGGGTAGTACAGCACCAGCTCGCCGGTGCGCCGGCCGTGGTCAAATTCGGCGTGGGTGCGCAGCTGCCCGCTTTTGTTGAAAAACTCGCTTACGCCGTGCGGCCGGTGGCGCCGGACGTTATCAAGCTCCTCGCGGCTTTGCAGCTGGCCGTTGCTCAAAAAATAGTCGCGCACTACGCCGGCCGTGCTGTCGGTGTATTCCGTTTCGCGGCGGTAGTAGGCGCCGGCCGCCGAGGGCAGCACGTGCCACGTCGAGTCGAGAAACTCCTGCTTCAGCGGCGGAATGACTTGTTGGGCAGCAGCTTGGCCCAGCGGCAGGCTGGCGCAAACTACGGCGCCTAGCAAATATTTCATGCCCAAAAATAAAGCGGGAGTTGAGCCATTAGCTGGCTCAACTCCCGCTTTCAGGAAAAATATATACGCCAGGCAGTGCATGCTAGCCCCTTATTGCCCGGCGGCGTAGGGCACGCCCATGTTGGCAAACAGGAAGGCCCACTTATCGACCTGCTCGCTGATAATCTGGGTCGTGCTTTTGCCTGCCCCGTGGCCGGCCTTGGTTTCGATGCGGATGAGCACCGGGGCCGGGCCCTGCTGGTCTTCTTGCAGGCGCGAGGCAAACTTGAAGGAGTGGGCGGGCACCACGCGGTCGTCGTGGTCGGCGGTGGTTATCATCGTGGCCGGGTAGCTAGCCGGCTTCAGGGCGTGGTAGGGCGAGTACTTGTAGAGGTAGTTGAACATCTCGGGCGAGTCCTGGGCCGTGCCGTAGTCGTAGGCCCAGCCCGCGCCGGCCGTAAACTGGTTGTAGCGCAGCATGTCCATCACGCCCACGGCCGGGAAGGCTACCTTGCAGAGGTCGGGGCGCTGGCTCATGGTGGCGCCCACCAGCAGGCCGCCGTTTGAGCCGCCCTCCAGGGCCAGGTAGTCCTTGGACGTGTAGTTGTTCTTAATCAGGTACTCGGCCGCCGCGATGTAGTCGTCGAATACGTTCTGTTTCTTGAGCTTGGTGCCGGCGTTGTGCCAGCTTTCGCCGTACTCGCCACCGCCACGCAGGTTGGGCACGGCGTAGATGCCGCCCTGCTCCAGCAGAATAATATTGGAAGTGCTGAAGCCCGGCGTCAGGCTGATGTTGAAGCCCCCGTAGGCATAAAGAAGCGTGGGGTTTTTGCCATTCATCACTAGGCCCTTCTTATAGGTGATGAGCATCGGGATGCGCGTGCCATCCTTGGAGTTATAAAACACCTGCTTCGACTCGTACTTGCTCGGGTCAAACTGCACGCCCGCCTTCTTATACACCGTAGAGGTGCCGCTAGCCAGGTTGTACTTGAAAATGGTAGGCGGGTAGGTGTACGAGGTGAACGTGTAGTACGTGTCCTTGTCCAGCTTTTTGCCCCCAAAACCGCCGGCCGAGCCCACGCCCGGCAGCGCGATGGTGCGCAGCTTTTTGCCGCTCAGGTCGTATTCCTCCACCAGCGAGGTGGCATCTTTGAGGTAGGTGGCGAAGATGTGGCCGCCCACCGTGTTGATGTCCAGCACGTTCTTGGTTTCCGGAATCAGGTCCTTCCAGTTGGCCTGCGTGGGCGCGGCGGCGTCCACGGTCACGAGGCGGTGGTTGGGAGCGTTGTAGTTGGTTTCGATGTAGAGCTTGCTGCCCACGTTATCCACCACATTGCTGATGCTTTTTTCATCGGGCACAATCGTCACGATGGGGCTGCCGGGCTTGCTCAAATCCTGCAGATAGAGCTTGTTGCCGGTGGTAGTATTGGCGCCCGAGATGATGAGGTAGCGCTCGTCCTCCGTCACGCTGGCCCCGACGTAGCGGTTGGGGTCTTTTTCGCCGCCGAAGACGAGCTTATCGGTGCGCTGGGGCGTGCCCAGCTGGTGGTAGTAGAGCTTGTGAAGCTGCGTTTTGCCGGCCAGCTGGCTGCCCGCCGTGGGCTTGTCGTAGCTGCTGTAGTAAAAGCCCTGATTGCCCTTCCAGGCCAGCCCCGAAAACTTGACGTTCTTCAGCGTATCGCCCACAATGGCCCTGGTGGCCGTGTTGAGCACAATCACCTTGCGCCAGTCGGAGCCGCCTTCCGAAATCTGATAGGCCGCCAGGCTGCCATCCTGCGTGAAATTGATGCCCGCCAGCGAGGTCGTGCCGTCCTTCGAGAAGGTGTTGGGGTCCAGAAATACCTCCGGCGTGCCGGTGCCCAGTTGCCGATACAGCACGTACTGGCTTTGCAGGCCGGTATTTTTCGAGAAATAGGTGTACTTGCCTTCTTTGCGGGGCGCCGAATACTTCTCGTAGTTCCAGAGCTTGGTGAGGCGCTGGCGGATGGCCTCGCGGTAGGGAATCTTGCTCAGGTAGTCCTGGGTCACTTTGTTTTCTTCCTGCACCCAGGCTTTGGTATCGCTAGCCTGGTCGTTTTCGAGCCAGCGGTAGGGGTCGGCTACTTTGGTGCCGAAGTAGGTGGTCACGGTATCGACCTTGCGGGTGCTGGGGTAGGGCAGGGGCTTGATGGAGGCCAGGGTTTGCGCGCCAGCCGGCCCGGCCGCCAGCAGGGCTAGCAGAATAGAAAGGTTTTTCATGAGAAAATGAAGAGGTAAGCGCCGCAAAGTAAGAAAGCCGGGACGTTCAGCCCAGCCCCGAGGCTTGCAACTATTTACCCAAAGAGTGAGCCCTGGCGCTCGGGCTGCTCGAAGGCCAGCAGCCACCGCTTGCGCAGCAGCCCGCCGGCGTAGCCCGTGAGCGAGCCATCGGCGCCCACCACGCGGTGGCAGGGCCACACAATGGCTAGCGGGTTCTGGCCATTGGCGGCGCCCACGGCCCGCACCGATTTGGGATTGTTCAGCAGCCTGGCTACGTCGAGGTACGAGGCCGTGCGGCCGTGGCCGATGCCCCCCAGCGCCGCCCACACCTGCCGCTGAAAATCAGTGCCTACCAGCGGCGCGCACACCAGCTTAAAGTCGCGCAGCTCGCGGCTGAAATACGCTTGCAGCTGGCGGTAAGGCTCTTGCAGGCACGCGGCCACGTCGGCCGGGGCCGTGGGCGGCGGCATATCGTGGTCGAGAAACTGCACGGCGTGCAGCCCGGCGTCGGAGCCGCGCAGGGCCAGCATCCCGATGGGCGAGTACAAATGGGCGAGGGCTGCCATAAGTGGCGGGGCTAGGGTGGCTACTACCCGCAAGGTACTGGCAACGCAAAAAAAGAACGTTGGGCCGGCCGCCAGCAAACATCGCACGCCGGCTGTTGGGTTCGAAAGCCAACGAGGCAGAATGTTTGCCGGCGGCCGGCCCAACGCTCTGGCGCTATGGCCAGCCCCTGGGGAGGGCTAGCTAACCAGTATGCCGCCGCGCTGGCGCTTCTGCTTGGGCTGCGTGGCCTGGGCCGCCTGCACCATCGCCTGCGCGTCGCGCAGGGCTACGGCGCTGGGCTCGTGCAAGATGCGCCGGGGCGGGCCATCGGGCCGCAGCTCGGCATCCCAGAGGCCCGAGCGGTGCCACTGGTCGAGGTGGTCCCAGTCGGGGCGGTCCACTATGGGGTAGATGCACGACCCGAGCAGCGGCAGGCCCATTTGCAGGGTTTTGGCGCACTCGCGGCCTATCATGTGCCACCACAGCGGCCGGTCTACGCCCGGGTGGCTGGTTTCGGTCACCACAAAGGGGCGCTTGTAGCGCTTGTGGGCCTGGGCCAGCAGCTCGCTCAAAGGCACCCAGCGCGGGTCCATCACCGGGTCGTTCCAGCCCAGGTGGCGGTGCGGGTGTAGCTGCCACTGGTTGTCGTAGTAGTAGTTGAAGCCCACAATGTCGAGCAGGCTTTCGTGGCCGCCCAGCTCGGGGCACAGGCGGCCCGAGAGGATGTCGGTAGCCTGAAACTGGTTGGTATGCGCGCGCTTGGCTTCGCGGGCGTGGCTTACCCAGGGGTTGGGCGGCGGCACAATGTTGATGAGCGGCTCGGTGCTGAGAAAGCGGATGCCGGGGTCGGCCTCGCGCAGCGCCCAGCTGCCCTCAATGTAGGCGCGCATCAGGCCCAGCTTCACTTCCCAGCCCTGGCCCACGCAGTAGGGCGAGGTGCCGCGCACATCGCCCCCCAGCCACGACATAAAGCTGACCTCGTTGATGGGCGTGACGATAAGCGTGCCCTCGGACCGCACCGAGCGGTAAAAATCGACAAAGGCGCGGCACAGGGCCGCAAAGCGCCGGGCAAACATGGGGTGCAGCGGCGTCAGGTCGTCGGGGTAGCCAAAGTGGCACAGGTCCCAGATTTGCTGAATGCCGTGGCGCTCGCCCGCGTCGAGCATCGTGCGCACCGTGCTCCAGTCGTACTGGTAGGGCATTTTCTCAATCATCGCCCAGCGAATGCCCTCGCGCACCGTCTTCACGCCGAACTGGCCGAGGTCGGCGTAGTCGGCATCGAGCAGGGGCAGGTGGCCGGTAAGGGGCAGAAAATCGACCCGGTTGCCGAACGCATTAAGCTGGTCGGTGCATTCGTAGCCCCCCCACCAAAAAGAAGCGAAGGGGTTGTCTGTCAAGGTAGGTTGCATAAGAACTAGGGGTTACGGTGGTCGTCGGGGCCTGGCGGCCGGGGCACGCTACGCGCGGCCGGCCAGCGACTTAGCCTCGATGAAAATGCGTTTAAACTCGGGATGGCCGGCGCGGATGCGATTTTGCACGGCCACCACGGCCTCCTCTACCTGCGTGGCCGTGAGGTGGTCGTCGAAGTCCACGTCGAGGGCCAGCATCACGTCGTCGGGGGCCAGGTACATGGTTAGGGGCGGGCGCACGGTCGTGACGCCCGGTATCTGGCGGGCCAGGGTTTGCAGCTCGGCCAGGGTTTCGTCGCTCACGCCTTCGCCCACCAGTAGCGCCCTGGTGCGCGACACCAGCAATACGGCCACGCCCATCAGGAGCAGGCCGATGATGATGGAGGCGCCGCCGTCGAAGAGCGGGTTATTAAGCAGGTGCCCAAAATACACGCCTAGCAGGGCAATGAGCAGGCCCGCCACGGCGGCGGCGTTTTCGAGCACCGAGGCAAAAACGGCCGGGTCGCGGCTCGTGCGCAGGGTGGTCCAGAAGCTACTGCCGGGGGCCTGCTTTTCGAGCAAGGCGCGCAGGGCCAGCACCAGCGCGGCGCCCTCAAACAGGATGGAAACCCCTAGCACGATGTAGTTCCACTTGGCGTCTTCGAGCGGCTCGGGATGCTCCAGGTGCTTGATGCCTTCGTAAAAGGACATGCCGCCGCCGATGGCAAAAATCAGCACGGCTACTATCAACGCCCAGAAATACAGCTCTTTGCCGTGGCCAAACGGGTGTTGCGCATCGGCCGGGCGCTGGCTGCGGCTCAGGCCGTAGAGCAGCAGGCCGCCGTTGCCGGTGTCAACCAGCGAGTGAATACCCTCGGAGAGCATGGCCGACGAGCCGGTGAGGTAGGCGGCCACAAATTTGGAGGCCGCAATGGCTACGTTGGCGGCAATGCCGCCGTAGAGGGAGAGCTTGGAGGAGGAGTTTGCAGACATAGGCAACGTGCGTGTACGCGCCCAGCGGGGCGGGGTTGGCCTGGCTAGCCCGGGCCGGAATGCAAAAGCCCCGCAAGCGCCAAGGTGCTTGCGGGGCTTTTGTGCTCCTGAAGGGAGCCGATTATTGGACTCGAACCAACGACCTGCTCATTACGAATGAGCTGCTCTACCAGCTGAGCTAAATCGGCCTTTCCCCGCCGGCCAGTTGCCGTAGGGGCTGCAAATATACGGAGCCGCACGGCAGCCGCGCAACCCTTCGCAAAATTTTGCGCAACCCCGGGGCCTGGCCTGCGTCTGAGAGCGGGTACTGACTTACTGGCTTATGAAACTGCTGCCTTCCCTGGCCGCCGGCTTTGCCGGGGCCGTGGCCCTCACCGCCCTGCACGAAACGGCCCGCCGCCTGCGCCCCCACGATGCCCCCCGCATGGACGTGCTGGGCGAGCGCGGCCTGCGCAAAATTCTGCGCCTGGCCGACCTGCCCCAGCCCGCCGAGGGCGTGGCCTACACGGCTACCATGCTGGGCGATATCCTCAGCAATGGCTTGTACTACACGCTGGTAGGCAGCGGCAAGCACAGCCTGCCACGTGGGTTGCTGCTGGGGGCCGTGGCCGGCGCGGGCGGCGTGCTGCTGCCCGGCCCCCTGGGCCTGGGCGAGGCCCCTAGCAACCGCACCCCCCAAACCCAGGCCATGACCGTGGCCTGGTACACCGTGGGCGGGCTGGTGGCCGGTGCGGTGGCGCGGGCACTGCGCCAGCGCCGCCCGTAGGTTTTCAACTTACAACGCGCTCGGAGTAGTTTACTGGCTTAGCTGGCTGCCGCTGGGCGCGACAACTAGCGTGGTGGGCCGGCCTACCACAAGCGCCTGGTTGCTGGCCTCGTGGCCGACCGGCAAGCCGTAACCCACCGGAAAGCCGTAGCGCTGCGCATAGTAGTCGATAATCTCGTAAGCTGTTTGGCCGAAGGGCACGGCGTTGTCGCGCATCTGCGAAAAGTGGCCCACCGCCAGCCCCGCCAGCCCGGCCAGTTGCCCGCTGCGGTGCAGGTGCAGCAGCATCCGGTCGATGTGGTAGAGGTACTCATCCAGGTCTTCCAAAAACAGGATGCGCCCCGCAAAGCTGGCCTGCGAGCTGGTGCCGGTGATGGTGTGCAGCAAGCTCAGGTTGCCGCCCACCAGCTCGCCGGTGGCCGTGCCGGGGCGGTTGAGCGGGTGGGTGGGCGCCTCGCAGCGCAGGGGTTCGCCAAACAGCGCGTGGTGCAGGCTGGCCAGGGCGGCCTCGCCGTTTTCCTGGCCAAAAAGCACCGGCATCACGCCGTGAATGCTTTGGTAGCCCAGCCGCAGCAAGTGGCTGTTCAGCACCGTAATATCGGAAAAGCCGGCTACCCACTTGGGGTTTTCGGCTAAGGCGCTGAAGTCCAGCTCATCGACCAGGCGGGCGGTGCCGTAGCCGCCGCGCGCGCACAGAATGGCCCGGATGCCGGGGGCGTCGAGCTGGCGCTGAAAGTCGCGGCGGCGCAGTGTATCCTCGCCGGCAAACTGATGGTGCGCGGCGTCGATGCTTTCGCCCAGCACTACCTCCAAGCCCCAGGCTTGCAGGGTTTGGCGGGCAAACTCCACCTCGGCCGTGCTGATTTTGCGGGCGGGCGCCACGATGGCCACGCGCTGGCCGGCTTGCAGAAAAGGAGGGGCGATAGCGGACATACTACTAAGGAAGAAAAAGCGGGCTAGTGAGCGAAAGGCTGCAAAGAAACCACCTGCCGCCCATTAACCTTGTACGCCTGGCCTGCGTTGGTAAAAAGTCTCCTTTTCCTTAACTTATTGGGGCTTAATAGCCTGCTGCTAACTTATGCGCCTACTTTTCCGCCTCCTCACTAGTTGCTGCCTGCTGGCCGGGGCTGTGCCCGCGCTGGCCCAGCTAGCCCCCGTCGACACCACGGGCGGGCGCTACTACCAGCCGGTTTTTGCGGCCGTGAGCACCACCAGCGGCGTGGCCTACGCCACCGCTACCACCTACCTGGGCGTGGCCCAAACCCTGACGATGGACATCTACCAGCCGGCCGGCGACACGGTGAAGCGCCGGCCGCTCCTCATTTTTGCCCACCAGGGCGGCTTCGTCGGGGGCTCCAAAACCGACCCGTACATGGTGGCCATCTGCACCCGCATGGCGCAGCTGGGCTACGTGGCGGCCAGCATCGACTACCGGCTGGGCTTTCCGCTCACGGGCTTTGCGCAGCCCGCCGATACGCCGGGCGTGGCGCAGGCCGCCATCCGGGGTATGCAGGACATGCGGGCCGCCGTGCGCTTTTTCCGCAACGACGCGGCTACGGCCAAAGCCTACCGCGTGCACAGCAACTATATCGTGGTGGGCGGTTCTTCAGCCGGGGCCTTTATGGCCCTGGAAGCCGGGTACTTGGACAAGGCCAGTGAGGTGCCGGCCTACGTGGGGCTGGCCGCGCTGGGGGGCCTGGAGGGCACCGGCGGCAATGCCGCCTACAGCAGCGCCGTGGCCGCCGTGCTCAACCTGAGCGGTGCCACCGAAAGCCCCGCCATTATTGAGGCGGGCAATGCGCCGCTGTGCAGCGTGCACGGCACCGCCGATGCCACCGTGCCCTACCTACAGGGCCGGGTGGGCTCGCTGCTGCCGCCCAAGTATGTGTATGGCAGCGGCCGCCTCAACCCGCGCGCTACGGCCGTAGGGGTGCGCAACACGCTGCGCCGGCTCAGCCGGGCGGGGCACATTCCGTTTGAGAGCAGTACGCGGTATGCCGACACTACTTTTTGGACCATTCGCGACTTTTTGCGGCCCGTGCTGCGGCTGGCAGGCACCCCGCTGGCCGCCCGCCCGGCCAGTGCGGCTAGCCCCACTACCCTGGCCTACCCCCTGCCGGCCCACGACTACGTAGACCTGACGCTGCCTGCCAACTGGCGCGACCTGGGCGACGCCCGGCTGCTCGACCTCACGGGCCGCGTGGTGCGCCAACTCACGCCCCAGGCCCGGCAAACGCGGGTGCTGCGGGCCGGCCTGGCCTCTGGTAGCTACTTCTGGCAGTTGGCTGGCCAGCCTGCCGTAAGGGTAGTGTTCGATTGACGGGATGATTAGGTAGTTTAGAGTAATTATTTTCATTGATACCCTATCATTTTCAGGGAGTAAGAAAAAAATTAAGGTAACGCCTTCACCGGCACCTCGACGGGCGGCACCCTCACGCCCAATACCAACCCGCAAACGCCCAACCAACTGCGCTTCTTCCTCCTCATCACCCTGGAAGGCGGCACGCAGATTATCATCACCGAAGTGGAGGTGCGCCTGCTGTAGAGCCCAGTTGAGTTAATTAAAAAGGGCCCTGGCACTAGTGCCAGGGCCCTTTTTTTTAGGGCTAGGCCACTGCTTCGACCTCCAGGGCGTCGAGCACGCGCTGCTTCCAGGCCTGAAACTCGGGGCTGGTGCGGCGGCGCGGCCGGGGCAGGTCCACGGTGAGCGCCTGGCTGAGGCGGCCGGGGTGGCCGTGCAGCACTACCACGCGGTCGCTGAGCACGAGGGCTTCCTCCACATCGTGGGTCACGAGCAGCAGCGTAGGCCGGCTATCGGCCCAAATGTCGAGCAAATGCGCGTGCATGCTGGCTTTGGTAAACGGGTCGAGGGCGCTAAAGGGCTCGTCGAGCAGCAGCAGCGCCGGCCGGGTTACCAGGGCCCGCGCAATGGCTACGCGCTGCGCCATGCCGCCCGACAGCTGCCGGGGCAGCGCCTCGGCAAACGCGCTGAGGCCCACCCGCGCCAGCACGGCGTCGGTGCGGGCAGCCTGCTCGGCGGCCGGCAGCTGCGCCAGGCCAAAGCGCACGTTGTCGCGCACCGTGAGCCAGGGCATGAGCCGGGGTTCCTGAAAGATGACGCCTACGGCCGGGCTGGGGGCCGTGAGCGGCTTGCCGGCTAGCGTTACGCGGCCGGTGCTAGGGTGCTCCAGCCCCGCCACAATGCGCAGCAGGGTGCTTTTGCCGCAGCCGCTGGCGCCCACCAGCGTCACGATTTCGCCGGCCCGCAAGTGCAGGCTAATAGCCTGAAGCGCCACCACGCCCGTGTCGAACTGCTTGCCGATGTGGTCGAGTTGGAGCATTGGTAAAATGATAAATAATGCAGTCGGTGGTCATGCAGAGCATTCTGCGCATCAAGCAGAGACGAAGCATCTCGCATGCGGCACTATTCTCTTACGTTAGCAACGATGCGAGCGAGATGCTTCGTCTCTGCTTGATGCGCAGAATGCTCTGCATGACCTTGTTCCTACTATTCACTGGTAATTGCCAGCTGTGCCGTGCGTATCCTGCCAGTGCAGCAGGCGGCGGCCTAGCAGCGCCAGCAGCGAATCGGTGCAGCGGCCAAGCACCGCAAAGAGCAGGATGCTGGCCAAAATGGTCTGGGGGCGGCCGGTCATCTGGCCGTCTATCAGCAGGAAGCCCAGACCTTTATTGGCGCCCATAATCTCGGCAGCTACTACAAACATCCAGCCCAGACCCAGGCCGTTGCGCAGGCCCACGAAGTAGGCGGGCAGCGTGGCCGGTAAAAATACCCGTCGCATCAGGGCCAGCCCCGCCAGCCCATACACGCGGCCCACCTCCACCAGCTTGCGGTCTACCTGCTGAATGCCCGTCATCACCCCCAAATACACCGGGAAAAACACGCCCACGGCAATTAGCACCACCTTCGAGGTTTCGTAAATGCCGAGCCAGAGGATGAACAGCGGCACCCAGGCCAGCGACGGGATATTGCGCAGCCCTTGCAGCAGTGGGTCGAGCAGCCGGCGCACCAGCGGCAGGTAGCCCGTGAGCGCCCCTAGCCCCGTGCCCAGCGCCGCGCCCAGCCCAAAGCCGGCCGCCACCCGGCCCAGCGTGCGGCCCAGGTGTGGCCACAGCTCGCCGGTGCGCGCCAGCTCGGCTATGGTGGCCAGCACCCGCGAGGGCGCGGGCAGCAGGTTGGGCGGCAGCACGCCGGCGCGGGCCAGCGCTTCCCAGAGCGCCAGCAGCGCCACCGGCAGCACCGCGCCCAGCGGCCACTGCCGGCGGCCCGGCGGCTTGCGGTCCGTGCGGGCCGTGCTGGGCGCCGCCGCGGGTGCTAGCAGCGGCGCGGGTAGGGTAGAGGCCGCCATGCTTACTTAAGGGCTACCGGCGCGGCCCCTAGCTTGGCGGCGTACTGCGGGTCAATAAGCTCATTCACTGTTTTTTGCACGTCTACGCTGGCCTCAATGGTGCCGCTGCGCTTGAGTACATCGCCGGCGGCGGCAATGGTAGCGCGCTGCTGGGGACCAAACTGCACGATGCTGAAATCGGTGCGGCTGAGCTGCCTGGCGGCCACGGCGGGGCTAAGCTTGGCCTCGGTGGCGAGAGCCTGCTGCAGCTCGGCGGGGTGCTGCTGGGCCCAGGCGCGGGCGTGCTCGTAGGCAGCCAGCACCTCCTGCACCAGGGCGGGGTGCTGGCGGGCAAACTCCTCGCGCACATTGAGCACGCCGTAGCTGTTGAAGTCGGGGTTGCGATAGAAAAGCTTAGCGCCCGATTCCAGCTCGGCCTTGGCCATGTGGGGGTCGAGGCCAGCCCAGGCATCTACGTCGCCGGTGGCGAGGGCGGCGCGGCCGTCGGCGTGCTGCAAGGGTATCAGCTCAATATCTTTCTCGCTCAGCTTCGCCTGGTCGAGGGCCCGCAGCAGAAAGATGTACGGGTCAGTGCCTTTGGTAGCGGCCACGCGCTTGCCCTTGAGGTCGGCCACGGTCTTGATAGGCGAGTTGGCGCCCGTGACGAGGGCCGTCCACTCGGGCTTCGAGTAGATGTAGATGGCCTTGAGCGGGTTGCCATTGGCCCGGCCAATGAGCGCTGCCGCACCCGCCGTCGAGCCAAAGTCAATGCTTTTGCCGTTCAAAAATTCCAGCGCCTTGTTGCTGCCCTGGCTCAGCACCCACTCTACCTGCACGTGCTGCCTGGCCAGGTCTTTTTCTAGCCAGCCCTGCTGCTTCAGCACGAGGCTCAGCGGGTTGTAGTAGGCATAGTCGAGCCGGAGGGTGGTGGGGGCCTCGGCCGTGGCCCCGCCGCCTGCGCTATTGCAGTTCGCCAGCAGGCCTATTAGTGCCAGAGGCAGAGCAACCCAAATTTTTGCAGCAGCGAAATAACGCATAAGTGAGGCGTAAGTCATAGCCAGCTAATAAGTTAACTAAAATAGAAAAGTAAAAGCACCCTGGCCGGTTGCTTCTCTACTCGGCCAGCTCGGCCGCGTAGAAAGCTTCCAGCGCCTGCGTGATTTTGACGGTTTCGAGCAAGAAGCCGTCGTGCCCGAAGCCCGAATCCAGCTCGGCATACACCGCGCCCGGAATGCCCTCGGCAATGGTGTGCTGCTCGCTGAGCGGAAACAGCACATCGGAGGTGATGCCCAGCACCAAGGTGCGCGCCCGAACGCCAGCCAGCGCCGCTGCCACGCCGCCCCGGCCCCGGCCCAGGTTGTGCGAGTCCATGGCCCGCGAGAGCACCACGTAGCTGTAAGCGTCGAAGCGCGCCACGAGCTTGTTGCCCTGGTAGCGCTGGTAGCTGCTAGCCCGGAAATTGCGCAACACGTCGTCGGTTGGCTCGGTTTGGGTGTTGCCGTAGGCCTCGTAGCCACGGTAGCTGAGCAAGGCCACGGCGCGGGCCGCTGCCAGGCCGGCATCGCCGCCGCCGGGCCGGTTTTCATGGTAAGTAGCGTCGGCCTCGATGGCCAGCCGCTGCGCCTCATTAAAGGCAATGCCCCAGGCCGAGTGCCGCGCACTGGTGGCGATAACCACCAAATGGCCAATGACTTCGGGCTGGCTGGCGGCCCACTCCAGCGCCTGCTGCCCGCCCAGCGAGCCGCCGATAAGCGTGTGAATGTAGTCCAGCCCCAGCTCCTGGCGCAGGGCCTCGTGGGCGGCCACCAGGTCGCGGATGGTGAGCAGCGGAAACGCCTGAAAGCGGCCTAGCCCGGTGGCGGGGTCGGCATCGAGTGGGCAGGTGCTGCCGTAGCACGAGCCCAGCACGTTGGCGCACACGATAAACCAGTCGGCCGGGTCAAAAAAGCAGCCTTCTCCAAACAGCCCCGGCCACCAGTCGAGCACATCGGCATTAGCCGTGAGGGCGTGGCACACCCACACCACGTTGTCGCGGGTGGCGTTGAGCTGGCCCCAGGTGCGGTAGGCCACCCGTGCGCCGGCCAGCACCTCGCCGCTTTCCAGCGGAAACGGGTCGGGCAAGGCAAAAACTAGTTCAGGCATAGCAAGCGAGAAGATAAATAGCTAAAAATGAGCGGCTGGCGTAAAAATCTAGCCAGTATGTACTACTTGCTTTAACAACACAAAATGGTGCCCTGGCAAACCGCCAGGGCACCATTCGCTAACTATCTGCTGCGGCTATACTTCCAGCGGCTGCGCGTGCTCGGCTACCGGCTCCGGAATGGTATCGGTAGCCTCATCCGTGCCCTTGGGCGTGGCCGTGAGGGCGGCGGCCAGGGCCTGCTCCAGGTCGGCTTTGATGTCCTCGAAGTGCTCGATGCCCACCGACAGGCGCAGCAGCGTGGGCGTTACGCCCGAGGCGAGCTGCTCCTGCTCGCTGAGCTGCTGGTGCGTGGTGGCCGAGGGCTGAATGATGAGCGTTTTGGCATCGCCCACGTTGGCCAGGTGGCTGATAAGCTTGAGGTTATCAATGAGTGCCACGGCCGTTTCCTTGGTGCCGTGCAGTGTGAACGAGAGCACACCGCCGAAGCCGCGCTTGAGGTACTTGGCCGCGTTGGCGTGGTGCGGGCTGCTGGCCAGGCCGGGGTAGTTCACGTGCGCCACCTGCGGGTGCTGCTCCAGCCACTGGGCTACTTTGAGGGCGTTTTCTACGGTGCGCTCCACGCGCAGGCTCAGGGTTTCGAGGCCTTGCAGCAGCAGGAACGAGTTGAAGGGGCTGATGCTGGGGCCGAAGTCGCGCAGGCCTTCCACCCGCGCCCGAATGATGAAAGCGATGTTGCCAAACGGCCCGTTTTTGCCGAATACATCGTTGAAAACCAGGCCGTGGTAGCCCTCGCTAGGCTCCGTAAACTGCGGGTACTTGCCGTTGCCGAAGTCGTAGGTGCCGCCGTCTACAATCACGCCGCCCACGCTGGTGCCGTGGCCGCCAATCCACTTGGTGGCCGACTCTACCACGATATCGGCGCCGTGCTTGAGGGGCTGAAACAGGAAGCCGCCCGCGCCGAAGGTATTGTCCACCACCAGCGGCAGGTCGTGCTTTTTGGCCACGGCTGCTACACGCTCAAAATCGGGCACGCTAAAGCTCGGGTTGCCAATGGTTTCGAGGTAGATAGCGCGGGTTTTATCGTCAATCAGCGCCTCAATGCTGTCGGCATCGTCGCCGTCGGCAAAGCGGGCCTCGATGCCCAACCGCTTGAACGCCACCTTAAATTGATTATAAGTGCCGCCGTAGAGGTAAGAGCTTGATACGATATTATCGCCGGGCTGCAAAATGTTATTCAGCGCAATGAACTGCGCCGCCTGGCCCGAGCCCACGGCTAGGGCCGCCACGCCGCCTTCGAGCGCGGCAATGCGCTGCTCAAATACGTCGGTGGTAGGGTTCATCAGGCGGGTGTAGATGTTGCCAAACTCCTTCAGGGCGAAGAGATTGGCACCGTGCTCCGCATTTTTGAACACGTAGCTGGTCGTTTGGTGAATGGGCACCGCGCGCGAGCCGGTGGTGGGGTCGGGCTGCTGGCCGGCGTGGAGTTGCAGCGTTTCGAAGTGCAGGTTTTGAGTGGCCATGAGGCTAGGAGGTTAAAAAGAGTTGTTGCTGAAAATCAGGTTGGAAAAGCAGGCGGGCTGCTGGGGCCGTAGCCCGGCGCCGCGCGGTAAGGGCTAGCGCTAAAAAAAGTAGAAGCTGCGCGAAAAAGCGCTGGTCGAAACGCCGTGCTGTTGGCTTTTTACTTCCTCCTAAAGCGCGTGCCAGATAGGTAAGAATCTGATAAATAGCAACTTGTTTTTAAGCTATTCGCATCAGTTCACCTCATCCAGGGGCTGGGCCGGCTGGCAGAGGCAAGTACCCGCAAAAGGATAAGAAGGGAAAAGGGCCAGGGCTTAGCCTTGGCAACAACAGCACATTCGCATTCGCTGGCACGTGGGGGCCGGGCTGGCCGAAGAGGCTAGCGCAAGGTGTCCGGAACCGCGCACGGCAGTGGCGGAGTAGGAGGGGGCAGCGAAGAAAAACGGATGTGCCATGGGTACTCGGTTTATAGACCCCCGGGCGGCGCGTGGCAGCTGCCGGGGTAGGAATTGGCACCTTTCAGCGGGTGAAGGTTGCCAGCGGGTCAAAGAGCCTAATCTCTCGCCGCTTCTGTATAAAACTTACTAAAACTGCCCCGCCTGCTGCGGGGGAGTACCGGATTGGTGAGCGCAAAGATAGAGCCCGCCCCCAGATGTGCAAGGCCACCCGGGTGAATGCGGAAAATATTTTTTACTGACCTGGCGAAAGCACAGGGCCAACAAGCAAAAAGGCCACCCCAACATTGGAGTGGCTTTTCTCACCTTTTTTCTGCAAAAAGTACCTAGATACTAGGTAGGGTTAACTCCTGACCTACTTCGATGTGGTCGGGGTTACTGCCGATGATGGCCTTGTTGGCCTCGTATATCTGATGCCACTTGGCGGCGTCGCCGTAGTGGTTTTTAGCAATTTTAGAGAGCGAGTCGCCGCTTACTACCGTGTAGGTAGTGCCGGCGGCGTCTGAAGTAGCAGCTTTGTCGCTGTTGCCGAAAAAATCGGTGCCGCCAGCGGCTGGCTGAGCCGGAGCAGCGGGCTTTTTATCACCCTCGTTAGTCAAGAAATCGAGCAAGCCCATGTGACAAGTGCGTTTTAAGTGTGAAAGAAAAGCGGCCGCCGAAAAGCGAGGTGCTTTGTAAGCCTTGTACGCGGCCCCAAAGTGCAGGGTTGCCAAGGATAACCAAAAAAAAAGCAGTGCGTAAGCAGCACCGGGGGCTACCCTGGCCTGCCGTTCACCACTCTTTCTTTTCTCCTTATGAACTTTTCACCAGTATCCTTCCGGTCTTACTTCGCCTCGCTGCTGAGCGTGGTGGCTTTGCTGTTCATCGTGTCGTCGTGCGGCAGCGACAAAGGCAAGGTAGAAGGCGTAAACATGCTGTACGGTACCAGCAGCAAAGCGTGGGTGACCGACAAGCAGACCGACGCCAGCGGCGACAAAGTGAAGCAGGACGATGCGGCCAAAGACCAGGAAATCAGCTTTGCCTCGAATGGCAGCTATTCGGGTTCACAGAGTGGCAAATACGTATTTGACCAGGCTGCCAAAACTATTACGATGACGCCCGATGGCAGCGCTACCAGCAACACCTTTAACATCGAAACCCTGACCGACAACAAGCTTACGCTTGTAGGCACCAGCGGCGCCAAGCTGATGCTGAAAGCCAAATAGCCAAGACTTTAACTAGGGCCTATGCCCGCCTAAAGGCCTCGCTCCGTAACCGGAGCGGGGCTTTTTTTAGGAGCGGCGGGGCCAGCCTGGCCAGCCAGCCAGCGCGGCAGGTAAAGTACGCCCAGGGCCAGGTAGAAGTAGTAGGTAACGATGCGGTAGAGCAGTACCAAGAAGCTCGTCATAGACGCCGAACCCATGAAACGGCCGAAAAAGGTCGGGAACGCGCCTTCGGCAATGCCCGCGCCGCCGGGCGTAATGGCCAGCAGCAGAATGACTTTGTAGGTGATATTGCGGGCGAAGATGAACAGGAACGTGCCCGTGGTCATGGGTGCAAACGCGCCAATGAGGCAGCCGATAACGGCGTAGCGGGCCGTCCACACAAACACGGTGCTGAGGCTAGCGCGCCACCAGTAGGCCGCGCCCGCGCCGCGCAGGTGCGCCGAGGCCAGCACCATTTCCTGGCCCTGGCGGTAGGCTAGCCGCCGAAACCGCCGCAGCACCCGCAGCGAAGCGAGGCGCACCAGCAGGCGGCGCACCGAGCGCGGATTGATAAACAGGGCGTACAGGAGCAGCCCCGAGTAGGCCGAAACTGCCACGTAGCTGAAAATAAAAATGGCCCGTAGCGTTTGCACAAACGCCGATTGCAGGCCGTGCGGGTACAAGCCATCGCCGGCCAGCCACACCACCAGGGGCACCATGAGCACGTAGTACAGGTTGTCGAGAAACGCCGTGACGATGGTGTAGGCAATGGCTTTACCCAGCGGAATACCCTCGCGGGTGAGGATAACCGGGGCCGCCGCCGTGCCGCCCGCCGCCGAAGGCAGTACGCACGAGGCAAACTCCCACACCACAATAACGCCGAAGGCCTGGCGCCAGCTCAGCTCTTTTTCCGAAATGCTGCGAATACGGTAGATGTAGCCCAGGTCGCGGGCCCACAGCACCAGCAGCGTAATAAACAGCCACTGCCATTTGGCGTGCAGCAGCGGGGCGAGGTCGCCGGGCTTGTAAGAGCGCCAGAATAAAAACGCCACCACGCTCAGGCCAATCAGGGCGGGCACCACAATGCGCGAAGGCCGCAGCTGGTGCAGCAGGTCGGCATCGGGGCGGGCCGGAACCGGCGGAGGGGGAGCTATCGGCATAGAAAGTGGAAAAGATAGGACAAAAGTAAGCGTCTCCTTCGGCCCACGCCGCCAACCGTGAATAAGCCATAAAGCAAAAAAGGGGCCTGCCACGACAAACGCGGCAGGCCCCTTTTAATTCAACCAGGCTGGTAGCGGTGCTGGCGGACTAGGGCCGCCCGCCCGGACTGCCGGCCGGCGTGATGCCGCTGGGCGAGGTAGTACCCGGCGAGGGCGGCCCCACCGGCGAGGTCGTGCTGCCGGGCTTCACGGCCGGCGACGCGGCGGGCTTGGTAGCCGAGCTATCAGCAGGCTGCTGGGTGGGCGCGGCCAGGGCCGGGCTAGCCGGCGCGGTGCTACCGGGCGCGGCCGAGGCCGGGGTGCCGGGGTTGCCGGTAGGCTGCGCCGATTGGTTGCGCAGTTGCTGCAGCGAGTCGGCCGGGATGGCGCGGCGTGTCGAGTCGGCCCCGGCCGGGCGAACCCCGGCGGGGCGCTGGCCCGCACCAGGGTAGCCACCGGGGCGCTGGCCACCGGCCGGGCGGGCACCGCCCGCGCCACCAGCGCCGCCGGCACCAGCACCGCCGCCCATTTCGCCGCCGCCAATGCCGCCGCCGGCGTCGCCGCCTTCTTTCAGGTCGTCGTTGTTCACGCCCTTGCCACGGCGGCCAGTGTCGCCAGCCGTGAGCTTGCCGATGCGGTAGCTGAAGTTGATTTTGAAGTTCAGGTTGTGAATAACGTTGCTGCTGTTCTGGCTCAGTACCGGGCCGTTGATGGGCACATTCACGCCGTTGTAGGCGTAGCTGTCCACATAGGGCGTGGCTACGTTGGTGCGAATGTTAATGCTGCCGGTGAAGAAGTTCTCCGCCCCAAAGCCGATGCTGCCGCGCTTCTCGGCAAAGCTCTTTTGCAGGCTCAGGCTGTAGATGCCAAAGCCGCTTTGGGTGCCTTGCAGCTGCACTTGCTGGCCGCGGTAGAAGCCGAAGAGCTGGAGCGAGTAGCTCTTGCCCAGGTCATACGAGCCAAAGGCCCTGGCATTCACCACAAAGCCCTGGTTGCTGGAGTTGTAGAGCTTGCTGTCGTCGTTGTTGCGCAGCACGGCGTAGTACACGTCCACGCTGCCATTGAGCGAAAGCTTGCCCGTGTTGGACCCTGCGAAGAGGCTGCCGCCGTAGGCATTCTCGGTGCCCGCGTTGCGGAAGGTGCTCAGCAAAGCGCCCTGAATGCGGTTGGGGTTGAGCGAGTCGGGCAGCGGCACGCGCACCGTTTGGATGGCGTTGTTGGTGCTGCGCACGAAGGCCGTCAGGTTCAGGTTGACCTTCTGCTTGACGGTGGTGCTGTAGCCTAGCTCAAAATTGTTGGTTTTTTCGGGGCGCAGCTCGGGGTTACCGGCCGAGGCATTCAGCGGGTTGCTAGCCTGCACGTTGGGGTTCAGAAATTGCAGCGACGGGCGCTGAATGCGCAGGTTGTACGACAGCTTCAGCACGTTGCCATTCTCCAGCTTGCGCGAGAGGTTGATGCTCGGTGCCACGATGTAGTAGTTCGGAATATCGGGCTGCGTGTTCACACCGGCGCCGTTGGTGAAATCGGCCGAGATAGAGGTGTATTCGTAGCGCACGCCCGGCTTCACGGTAAAGCCCTTGGGCAGCCCGATGGTGTAGGTGGCGTAGGCGGCCGCCACGTTCTGGCGGTAGCGGAACGAGTTGTTGAGCGATGGCGAGCCGGCAGCCGGCGCCTGCGAAGCATCGTAGAAGTAGCTGTAGTCGCTGTTCACTCGGCGCACAATGTCTTTGGCGCCCAGCTCCAGGAGCTGGTTTTTCACGGTTGGCGTCTGGTAGTCAAGCTGGCCGGTGTATTCCTCGTTGTAGCTGTCGTTGTTGTTGCCGAGCTGGCCCTGGTACTTGCTTTTCGACAAGTCGCTAGGGTCGAAAACGCTGTTGGTGAAGTTGTTCGTCTGGTTGTTGCGGCTAAAGAGCGTCAGCACGCTTAGCTCGCGCTGCTCGGTCTGGTAGGTGTGCGTAAAGTTGAGGCTGGCGTCGACGGTATTCGAGTTGTTGGTTGATACCACGTCGCGCAGCGTGCTAGGCGTCAGCGGGTCGTTTCTGAGAGCGGTGCGGGTCAGCAGGCCATCCTGGTAGTTGTCCGAGTTGCGCACCCCGTAGGCCAGCGAGCCGGCCAGCGAGTTGTGCTTATCGAAGTCGTAGGTCAGGCCTAGCGTGTAGCGCCCAAAGGCATCGTTGCGGCGGGTGTCGGCATTTTGCGCGGTGGTGGTGCGGTCGCCGGCATTTATCGTCCTGGCCGGGGTTGTGCTGGTAGCCGGGATTGTGCTACTGGCCAAGGCCACGCTGGTCTGCGAGTTTTCGAAGCTACCCGGCTGGTTGTAGCTAGCCCGCCCAAAGCCCCCCAGGCTTATCCCAAACTTGTTGTTGCGGTAGTTGCCGTTCAGGCCCAGGTTGGTGCCCCGGTTGCCTACCCCGGTGTTAATACCCAGCGAGCCGCCCTTCAGGTTATTCGTCTTCGTCACGATGTTGATAATACCACCCGAGCCTTCGGCGTCGTACTTAGCCGAGGGCGAGGTAATTACCTCCACCGTCTGAATCTGGTCGGCCGGAATCTGTTTCAAGGCATCGGCCACGCTGCTGGCCGCAATGGTGCTGGGCTTGTTGTTAATCAGCACCCGAATGTTCTGGCTGCCGCGCAAACTCACGTTGCCGTCCAGGTCCACGCTCAGCAGCGGCACGCGCTTGAGCACGTCGGTGGCGTCGCCGCCGGCCGTCGTCTTGTCCACGTCGGCGTTGTAGATGGTGCGGTCCACGCGCTCCTCAATGAGGGGCTTTTTGCCCGTCACCACTACTTCGCCCAGCTTTTGGGCGGCGGCGGCCAGCGCTAGGGTGCCCAGGGCCACGTTGCCCCCGGTGGCGGGCACCGTTACGCCGTTGCGCACCTGCGTGGTGTAGCCGATAAAGCTCACCTCGATGCGGTAGGTGCCGGCCGGCACGGGCAGCACAAACTTGCCGTCGTCGCCGGCCACGCCGCCATTCACGGGGCTGTTGGTGGCCGGGTTGATGACGTTGACGGTGGCGTACGACACGGGCTTGCCCGTGGTCGCGTCGGTTATAGTGCCGCTGATGCGGCCACTGGTGCGCGGCGCGGCGGCCGGGGCAGCGGGGCGGCCCCCCGCCTGCGCCTGGGCCAGTAAGGGGCTAGCGGCAGCCATCGCCAGTAGCAGGGCGGTGGGGAAAGTAGGCTTGTTCATAAAATGCATAACGGCCAAAGTGCGCGAACGGCCCACAATAGTTGCACTGCTAGGCCTGGTTTTTAGCAAATGGTCGGCCGAAGCCTTTCTTCTGCCGACTAAGCCAGCTACAGCGCCGATTGTGCTGGCCCAGCCCGGCGCGTTTTTTGGCGGCGCGGCGCACAACCGCCCAACCGTGGTTGTCGTATCTTTGAGGTCGGCCAGCCAATCTCTTACGCGGGCCCGGCGGTTCGCTACCGCGCTCATTTTCTGCCTGCCCCGATGATAATTGAACCCGGCCCGCTCCTGGCGGCGATAGCCTCGCCCGACGACCTTAAGAAGCTCGCCCCCGAGCAGTTAGTGCAAGTCAGCCAAGAGCTGCGCGAGTTCATTATCGATACGGTGAGCATCTACGGCGGCCACTTCGGCGCCTCGCTAGGGGTCGTGGAGCTATCGGTAGCGCTGCACTACGTCTTCAACACGCCCTACGACCAGCTAGTGTGGGATGTGGGCCACCAGGCCTACGGCCACAAGATATTGACCGGCCGGCGCGACCGCTTTCCCACCAACCGCCGCTACGGCGGCATGTCGGGCTTCCCGAAGCGCAGTGAGAGCCCCTACGATGCCTTTGGCGTGGGCCACAGCAGCACCAGCATCGGGGCGGCGCTGGGCATGGCCGTGGCTTCTGATTACAAGAAAGAGTTTGACCGCCAGCACATTGCCGTAATTGGCGATGGGGCTATGACGGCCGGCATGAGCTTCGAGGCGCTCAACCACGCCGGCGATATTCGTAACAACATGATTGTCGTGCTCAACGACAATTGCATGAGCATCGACCCCAACGTGGGTGCGCTCAAGGAGTACCTAACCGACATCACCACCTCGCGCACCTACAACAAAGTGCGCGACGAGCTGTGGAACGTGCTGGGCAAGCTCTCCAAGTTTGGCCCCAACCCCCAGCAGATTGCCCGCAAAGTAGAGGCCGCTATGAAGGCTACCCTGCTGAAGCAGAGCAACTTATTTGAGGCGTTGAATTTCCGCTACTTCGGCCCCGTCGATGGGCACGACGTGCAGCACCTGGTAGCGGTGCTCAATGACCTGAAATCCATTCCAGGCCCCAAGCTGCTGCACTGCGTGACGGTGAAGGGCAAGGGCTACGCCCTAGCCGAAAAAGACCAGACGCTGTGGCACGCGCCGGGTTTGTTTGACAAGATTACGGGCGAGATTTTCACCAAAGTCCCCTCCACCCCTCAGCCGCCGAAGTACCAGGATGTCTTCGGCCACACGCTGCTGGAGCTGGCCGAGGCCAACGACAAGATAATGGGCGTGACGCCCGCCATGCCCAGCGGCTCGTCCTTGAATATCATGATGGCGGCCATGCCCGAGCGCGCCTTCGACGTGGGCATTGCCGAGCAGCACGCCGTCACGTTTTCGGCGGGGCTGGCCACGCAGGGGTTGGTGCCGTTTTGCAACATCTACTCGTCGTTTATGCAGCGCGGCTACGACCAGGTGGTGCACGATGTGGCGCTGCAAAACCTGCACGTGGTGTTCTGCCTCGACCGCGCCGGCTTTGCCGGGGCCGACGGGCCCACGCACCACGGCAGCTACGACCTGGCCTACATGCGTAGCATCCCCAATGTGGTAGTGAGCGCCCCCATGAACGAACAAGAGCTGCGCAACCTCATGTACACCGCCCAATTGCCTGAAAACGCCGGGCCGTTCAGCATCCGCTACCCGCGCGGCGAGGGGGTGATGCCCGTGTGGCGCACGCCGTTGCAGCGCGTGGCCATCGGCACGGGCCGCGTGGTGCGCGAGGGTGAGGCGGGCGGCGTGGCCGTGCTCAGCATCGGCCACATCGGCAATTACGCCGTGAAAGCCACCGAGGCCCTGGCCGCCGAAGGCCTCAGCGCGGGCCACTACGACATGCGCTTCTGCAAGCCGCTCGATGAGGAAATGCTGCTGGCCGTGGCCCGCCGCTACCGCGCCATTGTGACGGTAGAGGATGGCTGCCTGCCCGGCGGCTTCGGCTCGGCCGTGCTGGAGTTTTTGGCCGACCACGGCCAGCACCTGCCCGTGCGCCGCCTCGGCATCCCCGACCGCGTGGTGGAGCACGGCACCCAGGACCAGCTCTATAAGGAATGCGGCTTCGACGCCGACGGCATTGCCCGGGCCGTGCGCGAATTAAGTGCGCAGGTAACTGCCGCGGCGCTGGCGCTACGCTAGGCCCGCAGCAGCGGGGCCAGCCTCCGAACAAACGCTTTGTTGAATTGTCTTACTGAACGCCACCGGCTAGTTATAGCCGGTGGCGTTCACGCTACTACCTTTTCCACAAAATGGCAACTACCACCTATCCCGCCACCTTCACTATCGGCGGCGACCTTACCGTAAACCGCTTGGGCTACGGCGCCATGCGCATTACCGGCGACGGCATCTGGGGTCCGCCCCAGGACCATGCCGAAAGCATTCGGGTGCTGAAACGCGCCGTAGAGCTGGGCGTCGATTTCATTGATACTGCCGATAGCTACGGCCCCAACGTATCGGAAGAGCTGATTGCCGAGGCGCTGCATCCTTACAACAACGTTGTTATTGCCACCAAAGGCGGCCTGCTGCGCACGGGGCCCAACCAGTGGCCCGTCGATGCCAGCCCCAAGCACCTCGAAGAAGCGCTGCACGGCAGCCTCAAGCGCCTGAAGGTGGAGCAGATTGACCTCTACCAATTGCACCGCATCGACCCGAACGTGCCGGTAGAAGACACCTTCAATTTTCTGAAAAAGGCCCAGCAGGATGGCCTCGTGAAGCACATAGGCCTTTCCGAAGTCGATGTCAACCAGATTAAAAAGGCCCAGGAGTTTTTCCCGGTGGTGTCGGTACAGAATATGTACTCGGTCGATAACCGCAAGTGGGAGGCCGTGCTCGACTATACCCGCGCGCAAAACATGGCCTTCATTCCGTGGTACCCGCTGTCGGGTGGCAACAAGGAGGCCCTGGCCGCCCTCGATACCCTAGCCCAAAAGCATGGCGCCACGCCGCAGCAAATTGCCCTGAGCTGGCTGCTGCACCACTCGCCCAACATCCTGCTCATTCCCGGCACCTCGAAGGTGAAGCACCTGGAGGAGAACATGAAAACGGCCGATATTCAGCTGTCGGCCGAGGATATGGCCTCGCTCGATAAAATCAAGGCCTAGCTAAAAACAGCCTGCGCACCACAGCTGCTGTGCCAGCTTAACCCGCCCCGTTGGCCCCGGCCGGCGGGGCTTTTTGATGGCCGGGCCGCAGCGGCAGCCAGGTTAGCAAGCCAACGGGTTCCAGTGCTGCACCAGCTGCCAGGCGTGTTGCGCCGATGGGCGCTGAAACCGATACTCGTGCTGAATATCGCCGTGCAGCGTCGTCAAAAACGTGGCGAGCGATGCTTTGTCCTGCACGGTTATCGTTACTTCCAGCAGGTCGGTAGAAAGGGCTAGCAGCTGCTGCCAGGCCGCGCTTTCCGTGGGGTGAGGCTGCGCTGAAGGGCGGCGAAGTTTTACCCCTTGCCATTTTTCCGCTATCTGGTACAGAAACTGGCTGAGCGAAGACGACTTGGAATAGGGTTGTGGCAACTGCGTAGTGGTTAGAATGAAGGTTGGATTAGCAATTGAGGAAAATTGCTACTTAAACTTGTTTTTGTTATATATTACCCAGCCAATAGGCCTAGCTACTGTGCAATATTATGAAAAAGTCACATTAATTAGCGGCAATGGCAGCGTTTAATCGGCTAGCGGCTCTTATTTCTAGCTGAACAGTAAGTTTGGGACCATTGAAAGAGCCACTTGTTATCGGCCTCAACAATTGCCCGTTGCCGGGCGTATAGCCAGGTAGCGCACTACGGCGCAGCCGCCCGGCGGCAGTAGGTTCGGGGCTGCTGCATTGGGGCAGCCCACTGCTGATTGTAGCATAGTTCAAACCCGTTTCCGCCATGTTTCCCATCCGCCAGTTGTTGAAAGCCCAGTTGTTTGCGTGCGTGCTGGGGCTAGCCGCCTGCTCTTCGGAGCAGGCTACCACGCGGGTTGACAGCCGCCCGGGCGTGAACCTGACGCGCTACAAAACCTACAATTTCATGGACGAGGCGGCGCGCAACGACTCGGCGTTTATCAACTCGGGCTCCAATATTTTCGACCTCAAGCGGGCCGTGACGCGCGAGCTGGAGGCGCGCGGCTTTCAGAAAGCCGACCAGCCCGACCTGTGGGTGAACCTGGGCCTCGTGACGGAGCAGCGCGTGCAAACCCGGCAGGCCAACTATCAGACCGACGGGGCGCCTTACTACATTGGCCAGCGCAACTACCACTGGCAGGCCGGTGATATTCCGGTGGGCCAGTATCAGGAGGGCACCGTCACCATCGACCTGGTCGATGCCGCCCGCAAAGAGCTGGTGTGGCAGGGCACCACATCCAGTATTTTGTCGCGCACGCCCACCCGCGCCGCCAAGCAGATTGACAAGGGCGTGGCCGAGGTGTTTGCCCGCTTCCCGGTGCCGGCCCGCTAGCGGGCGTTGGTGCGGTCGATAAGCTGCCCGGCATCTTTGGTCGATACAAGCTGGCCGGTTTCGGCGGCGCGGTAAATGGCCGCGAGCAGTTGCACGTCGCGCAGGCCCATCTCGCCGGGCACGCGCGTGGGCTTGTTTTGCAGCACGCACTGGGCAAAATCGTCTAGCTGGGCGGCTTGCTGGTTGATATTGGGCAGGTTGAGCAGGCCGTCATTTTTGCTGGTCTTGCCGGCCAGCCCGCCGTAGCCAAAGGCCGGCTCCAACTCAAACCACCCGCTGGCGGCGTCGGCGCGCAGGCGGCCGGGCATATTTTCGGCGTAGCTGGTGCGGCAGTCGGCCAGGGTGCCGTCGGCAAAGCGCATTTGCCAGCTCAGGCCGGCTTCTACCTCTTTGAAGTAGCCGGTACCCGTTTCGGGCGTAAACTTGGCCGTGACCGAAACCGGCACCTGGCCCTTGGTGTAGAGGCAGCCTTGCAGGCAGTAAATGCCCATGTCCATGAGCGGGCCGCCGCCGCTCAGCTCCTTATTCACCCGCCAAGGGGTGTCGTTGCCAAATTTAAAGCCATTATCGGCCGCTAGGTGGTTGATTTTACCATACGCCTGCGTCTGGCCCAGGCGCATCATGGCCTGGTTGTGCGGCTCGAAGTGCAGGCGGTAGCCCACGCTGAGCTGCTTGCCTGCTTTTTTCATGGCCGCAATCATGTGCTGCGCATCGGCCACGGAGGTAGCCATCGGCTTCTCGCAAATAACGTGCTTGCCGGCTTGCGCCGCCCGCACCACGTACTCGGCGTGCAGGGCATTGGGCAGCACCACGTACACAATGTCAATGGCCGGGTTGTCGATGATGCGGTCGAAGGTCTGGTAGTCGTAGCAGCTTTTGGCCGGAACGCCATACTGCTTTTGCCACTGCGCCGCCTTAGCCGGCGAGCCCGTGACTACGCCGGCCAGCTGGCAAAACCTGGTTTGCTGCAAAGCCGGGGCTAGCTGGCCGGTGCTGTACTTGCCCAGGCCCACCAGCGCCACGCCCAGCTTGCGGCCGGGCGCCAGCCAGCGCAAGGGGCTAGCCAGCGCCGATGAACTCGCCAGGGCTCCACCTGCCCCCAGCGAAAGCGTGCGCATAAACTCGCGGCGCGAAGTGTCAGAAGTCAGCAAGTCGGGCATGTGGAAATGGCGGTTAGCGTGAGGTGGTAAATAGTAGCAATGACAATGTAGCGTGAGCTGAAGCTTACGACACAAACAGCCTACTCGTCCTCCGGAAACTTGCCCATGTTGCCGCTCTCAAAGTCGGCGATGGCCTGCATCAGCTCCTCGTTGGTGTTCATCACGAAGGGGCCGTAGGTGGCGAGCGGCTCCTCAATGGGCGCGCCGGCCAGCACCAGCACTAGGCTGTCTTCGGAGGCCGTGATTTGCACATCGGCCGAGTTCCAGCCCAGCACCACGAGCTGCTGGGTACGGGCGGGGCGGTCGCCGTTCACCAGTACCGCGCCGCGCACCACATACAGGCCCACGTTGTAAGCGGCGGGTAGCGTGAGTACAAAATCAGCACCCTGCTGCAAGTGCAAATCGAGCAGCGTCAGGGGCGAAAACGTGCTGGCCGGGCCAGTAGCCCCGCCGTAGCTGCCCGCGATAACGCGGATACTGCCTTTCCCGTCGGCCAACGGCACGCTCGGGATGCTAACGGCGCGCAGCTCCTGGTACTTGGGCGCCACGAGCTTATCGGCCTTGGGCATATTCACCCAGAGTTGGAGCAATTCCAGGGTGCCACCGCGCCGGGCAAAGTCGCGGTCATACATTTCGGCGTGGCGCAGGCCGGCGCCGGCGGTCATCCATTGCACATCGCCGGGGCCGATGCTGCCATCGTGGCCGGCGGTGTCGCGGTGGGCCAGGTGGCCATCGTACACCACCGTCACGGTTTCAAAGCCCCGGTGGGGGTGGGGCGGTGAGCCTAGCGGCGTGTTGGTGGGCGCAATCTGCATCGGCCCGATATGGTCGATGAGCAGGTAAGGGCTCAGCTGCCGGATGCGCGGCCCCGGCATGGGGCTGGTCACGTCGAAGCCGTCGCCGACGAGCTTCTTGTTGCCATCAATAACCTGGAAAACGCGGCGAAAGGTGGGAGCGGCCATAATGGAGAAATCAAAATGATGTAGGTACAGCCTTCATAAGTCGGGAAGAGGCAAAAGGTTGTACGGCTAGCATATGACAGCACCCGCCCTAGCGAAGAAGAGTTCTCGATTTGCTAACCTTAAACTTGACATTAAGCGTCGGGAAGGCCGTCTTCAACTTGTCTTTCGCCGCTTGCATGGAAATAGTATTAAGCGGACGAATAGGGCGGCGACTCACAAAAGCTATTGCCTCAACCTTGGTTTCCTCTAGAAAAACTCCGTGCCGCTGGAAGCGTCTGATGGTAGGAATAAGTTGATTAAGCGCTTGACCCATGCGTACCGAAACATTAGTCCTTTTGCCAACTGGCATGCCAAGCTTGAACTCGACAAATACTATTGTTTCATTCCAGAAAAAGGCGTAGTCACAGCGTTTGGGTCCTCGGGAGGTGGGGTACAAACATCCATCGACGCTGATAGTGTAAAAATCACGGCCGCTAGGGTTCGCTATTTCAAAGTCGAGGTCAGGGTCGCGAGTACCGGTCCGGTAAAGCGTTAGTTTCCGAATGGGGCAGTCGAAAATGCGCCGCACCGTGCGCGTATGGTGAATGATACACCGCGAGCCGTGGGGATATGCTCGCTCTATGCGAGACTTCATTTCCTGGCAGACTTGGCTTTAGCGGGAGCTTTCTTTTCGGGTACCCGCAAGTCAGTCAGCCGGTCGAATACGTCGGCAAAATGGCCCGATACTTCATCAAGCTGGCTTTCGCTGAGCAGGCCGGTTTTTGTATCAAAAATGGATTTAACACCGCCCCCCGCCACATAGTAGGCGCTGAACTCCTCGGCCTTCAGCCAATACTTCTCGGGAATAATCTTCGCTACTTTCTGGCGCTGATGCGGAAACAGCGTCGCGACTTTGCCCGCATACAAAGCCAGGTTGAGAGCCGACAGCACATAGGGGCTGTGCGTGGTGATGGTCAAGTCATTATCGCCTTGAGTGCATTTCTCCAGTAGCCAGTACACCAAATCGCGCTGGGCGGTAGGATAGAGGTTTAGCTCCGGCTCTTCGATGATGAAGCTTTGCGCCTGCTCAGTGTTGCGGCTCAGGTGCTCTAGCAGCACCAGCAGCGGGGTTACGGATTGGATGCCGCTAGCAGTTTCCAACAACAATAGGGGTTCTTCGCGTCCAGGAATTTTTATACGGTCTCGCCCATCCTGATGTAGGTATTTAATATTTAGAAACGGAATAGCTAATTCAGGTACTTCTTTTTTGGCTTGTAGAAAGCTGTTGGCAAAATGCAATAGAAGTTTTGGTAAGCCTATGTCATCTCTAATCAATCCTGCCCAGGAATACTCTAAAGCTGGAACAAAAACTCTTTCAGAAGTGCAGTACCAAGGGCTTATAGGCGCGACAAATGTAGGGAAGTCTCTTTTTGTCCTTTCTCCCGATTGAAGGTCGCGTAATTCAGCTATCATTTCTGATAATTCACCTACTATTTCTTTCTGAATTTTGTCAAATTCCAATCCTTTTTCTTGCAGTATAATTGCTTCCTTCACTCTTTCATTCAGTATGATTAGTTGTTCTTTTGAAATTATTGGCTTAGTGT
The DNA here is from genome assembly GCF_030581075.1 of Hymenobacter cheonanensis. GTDB lineage: Bacteria > Bacteroidota > Bacteroidia > Cytophagales > Hymenobacteraceae > Hymenobacter. The sequence goes on along the minus strand of NZ_JAUQSW010000002.1, from coordinate 57,764 downwards.
TTCGAATGTTATCAAGGGTAATGCCAATGAAATGATTGCCATTCTTGTAATTGATATGAATATAGAATGATTTATAATCGATAAATGTATTGTTAGAAAAGAAATTTAATAAGCCGTGCTCTTGGTATGCTATTTTGGAATCAAATCGAGGGTGGCTAGATTTTTTTGTCTCTCCTACAGTATAGTTTCTGCGATACAGAAAAATATCTTTCAATTTCGCTAGCGTACTCTTGCCCCCGCCCGTTGGCCCGATAAAAATAGTGACGCGCTTAAAGTCCACTGTAGCGTCTTTAATCGGGCCGAAATTCTTGACAATCAATTGTTCGTTCATAGCTCTTAAAATAAGGCTGCAAAGCTAGCCCGCCCAGGGCCAGCGGCGGGTGGGCTGCACCTGGGCCTGGGGCTTCTGGGTATCGGTGCGGCCGGCGGCTTCCACGGCCCAAACTAGGCCTAGTGCCTCCATGCCGCGCACCAGCAGCCAGCCCAGGTCCAGCTCGTACCAGGCGGTGCCCATGCGGGCCGAGCGCGGGTGGGCGTGGTGGGTGTTGTGAAAGCCCTCGCCGAAGCTAAGCACCCCGAGCAGCAGGTTGTTGTAGCCGCTCTCGGCCGCGCCGGCCACGTGGTAGCGGGCGTAGCCCGAGGTGTGCGACACGTAAGTGACGAACCAGTGGCCGAGCATACTCACGACCACGCGCAGGCACACCACGGCGGCCATCGCCTCGAAGCCAAAGGCTAGCCATACCAAGCCGGCCAGGGCCAGCACGTGCAGCACCCAGGTTTTTTCGAGCCACGCCAGCCACGGGTCATGCAGGTCGGCGGGCGGAATGGCGTACACGGTGTCATCGGCCGAGAGCAGAGCTAGGTGATGGTTCCAGTGGTAGTCTTGCCAGATGGGATGGTCGTAGCGGAAGTAGGCGGGGCTAGCGGGTTGGTTCTGCCAGTAGTCGCGGTAATAATGCGATTTCAGCCACGAAATGGGCCCACCCACGCCGGCCTGCACACTCAAATAAGCCAACACGCCGCGCCAGAAGTGCGAAGTCTGGAACGCCCGGTGAATGATGCCTCGGTGCAGCCCCACCGCGTGACCCAGCCCTACCGTGAGCACCGCCAGCCCCAGCGAGGCCAGGCTACGCTGCCAGGTAAGATGCGGCAATCCCCAAACCAGCCCGATGAGCAAATTGCCATAAAGCCAGCAGCCGTGAAACCAGGCGGTGGTGAGGCGGTGCTGAGCCGGCAGCAAAGGGGCGGGGCGCATAAGGCAGGGGCTTATGGTACAGACGGCCTTATAACCGGGCTAGCAAGGGAAAGTATAGGACAAAGGCTAATTTATAGGCAAGTCCTGGGCACGGCTCGCCGCCCGCGTAACCCCACCCCCAGCCCCTCCCCTTTGGGAGAGGGGAGCCACGGCGGGGCTAGCGTGCTCTATCGTCAGGCTCTCCTCTCCCAAAGGGGAGGGGCTGGGGGTGGGGTCTGCGCATGGGGAGCAATAGAATAGTATTATTACAAACAAAAACGCGGCAGCCCCGTTGCCGGAACCGCCGCGTGTAAGTGCTGAAAGGCAATTATCTAGGCAGTGTAGCGCGCACGGCTTTTACCTCGGCTACCTGCACGGCGCTAGCCTTGTTGCCGAAGCTGTTGCGCACGTAGGTAAGCACGTCGGCCACCTGCTGGTCGGTGAGGTAGGCCTGGGCGGGCATGTGCTGCTTGTAGTCGTTGCCGTCGATTTCGATGGGCTCGGCCAGGCCGGCCAGCACAATGTGGGCCAGCTTAGCCTTATCGCCGAGGACATAGCTGGTTTTAATGAGCGGCGGGTTCATATTGGGCACGCCGCCGCCATCGGCCTGGTGGCAGGTAATGCACACGTTTTTGTACACTACCGCGCCGCGCGTGAGGCTGGCCGCCGTGGCCGGGTCGGCTTTGGCAGTGGTTTTTGGCTTGGGGCGGGTAGCCTGGCGGTGCTGGGCACTCAGCGACAGGGTGGCGCCCGTGAGGCCTAGCAGGCCAATGAGCAGCGATTGCCAAATTGCCGGGCGGCGGCGGTTGGGCGTGGCGGAGGAGGAAGCCGGCATTATTTCTTAGCGTTATACACGATGCGGTAGATGGTGCCCTTCGAGTCGTCGCTCACGTAGAGCGAGCCATCCGGGCCCTGAGCGAGGCCGCAGGGGCGGTGGTCGGCGCGGCCGCTGGCCGTTTTGGCTGCCGAGCCCGAGAAATTGTCGGCAAAAACCTCCCACTGGCCGCTGGGTTTGCCATCCTTAAAGGGCTGAAAAACTACGTAATAGCCGGCCTGCGGCTCGGGCGCGCGGTTCCAGGAGCCGTGGAAGGCGATGAAGGCGCCGTTGCGGTACTTGGCCGGAAACATGTTGCCGGTGTAAAAGAGCAGGCCATCGGGGGCCATGTGGCCGGGGTAGGCGGCGGCCGGGTCGATGTAGTTGCCGGTGGCTTCTTTCTTGCCATCGCCACCGTACTCGGGGCCTAGCATTTTCTTGTGCTGGAGCTGGTCGTAGTAGAGGTAGGGCCAGCCGGCATTGTCGCCCTGCTTCACAGCGTACATGCACTCGGCGGGCAGCTGGGCCGACTGCTTCTCGTTGTAGAACTGGGGCCAGTTATCAGAAAGCTGGTCGCGGCCGTGCTGCATCACAAAAAGCTCATTGTCTTGCGAGTTCCAGTCGAGGCCCACCACGTTGCGCAGGCCGGTGGCGTAGCGCTTGCCGTCGGGGTAGCGCTGGTTGAGCTGGCTAGCCTTAAACTGCCAGATGCCGCCCGCCGAGTCCAGAATCGGGCAGTTTGGGATGCCTTTTGAGCCGCGCGTGCGGTCCTGCTCCTGGCAGGCGTTGGCGTAGGCCCCGATGTTCACGTAGAGGTTGCCCGCGTTGTCGAGCACAATAGATTTCGACTCGTGCTGGCTGCCCACTTTCAGGCCGCGCACCAGCAGCTCGCCCTTGCTAGGGTCGGTTACTTCGCCCTTGGCATCGAGCTTATAGCGGTACACGGCGTGGTCGGAGGAGGCGTAGAGGTAGCCATCCTTCACGTACATACCCGTGCCGCCGTAGTCGCCAAAGCCACCCGCCACGGCTGCCTTGCCGCTCGGCTGCGGGCGCAGCTCCAGAATGCCCTTGCCATCCTTTACCTTGTTGAGCTTCACGTAGATGATGCCCTGGGGCGTAACGGCCAGGTGGCGGGCCCGGCCGCCGGTTTCGGCCACTACCAGCGCGCCGAAGCCGGCGGGCAGCTTCAGGCCGGCATTGTTGGGGTCGGGGGCCACCTGCGGGGTAGTGGGCCGGCTGGCCAGCAGCGCCAGGCTACCCACCAGGGCGGGCACGGCGAGCAGGAGGCGAGGGGAAAAGAAACGCATGAGGCTGGAAACTAACGAAGTAAAAAGAACAATAAAATCAACTCTCCCCCAACTGCCAACGGCGGGAGAAGGTTGCGGCCGGGCTAGCCCACCGCAGATACCCACAGACGCTTTTGCCGGGCCGAGGTTGTCTGGCGGGCTGCGTGTTGGGGTAAAAAGCGAGTAAGCTGGCTAGCCCGCTTGCTCACAGCGATGCTTGAGCACCAAGAGAATACGCCGCTGTATTTCGCTCATCACGAAGCCCGTCCAGAGGCCGGCATACCAGTTGAGGTGGGTGCTGAGGCGCTGCTGGCTGTGCAGCACCAGCAGCGTGCGCCCGGGGCCGGCGGGCCGCAGCTCGTAGGTGCCGCGCAGCACGTCGAAAAACCGCCCGCCCACAATCACGTGCTCATCAAACGTGGTGGGCGGAATGGTGGCCGTATTAGGCACAATGCTGAACGACAGTTGTTTCAGGGGCTGCCAGTCGTCCACGGTTTCGATAAACTCGACGCCGCGCTCGAAGGTGGCGTGGCGCACGCCACCCACACCCTCGCGGGTAAGCGTGGCCTCGATAGGGCGCGGAAACCCGATGTCGTCAATCAGGCTGGGGCCCAGGTCGCTAGCCCCGATGGGCGCCACCCGAATGATGTGCTGCCACACCACGGCGGCCGGCGCGTTTATTTCGACGGTGTTTTCGACGCGGCGAAAATCGTTGGGATTGTCGAAGCGGTTTTCGACGCCAATTGCCAGAAAGGGCAGCAGCGCGAAGCCTGCCACAACCAGCGTCTTATCGTGCCGGGGCGGCAGCCGCTCAGCCACGCTCGTGTAAAGCAGCGCGCCCATTGCCGCCAGCACCAGAAACACCGGGCCAATGATAAGGAGGCAGATAAGGCCTTCTAAGTGGAAGATAAGCGCGGTGACGATAAACAGCAGCACGGTGAGCCAAGGAGCGCCGCACAGGCGCCAGAAACTCCGCTCGCCCGAAATAAAGTGCGCGGTGATAGCCCCCAGCGCCAGCGGCATAAGCAGCAAAAAGCTGAGGGTGAGCAGCCCGCCCACGCGGTCGCCGAGGTGGTCGTCGAAGAGGTAGCGCGCAACTAGGGCAAAAAGTAGTCCGCTGCCCGCGGCAAATAAAAAGGGATACCGCTGCCGTGAAATCATACCGTAGTTTTGGCGCACACTTGCCGCCCGCAAGGTAGTATTTGCCATGTCTACCACCCCGCTCCCCACCATTCTGTTCCTGCACGGCTTTGCCGAAAGCCGCGAAGTCTGGACCGAGTTTACGAGGCCCTTCCCGGCCGGCTACCGCCTGCTCATGCCCAACCTGCTGGGCCACGGCACCAACCGCGCGCTCGTGCCCGACTTCTCGATGGAGGCCCAGGCGCGCTACGTGGTGGGCTACCTCGACCAGAAAGGCGCCAGCGGCCCGGTGCTGGTGGTGGGCCACAGCATGGGCGGCTACGTGGCCCTGGCCCTGGCCGAGCGCTACCCCGACCGCGTGGCCGGCCTGGCCCTCATCAACTCCACGGCCCTGGCCGATACCGACGAGAAGCGCCAGAACCGCGAAAAAAACATCGGCTTTGTGGAGCGCCACGGCCTCGAAAAGTTTATGGATAGCTTCGTGCGTCCGCTCTTTGCCCCTGGCAACCGCGACCGCCTGTCCGAGGCCCTGGCCCTGCTCGAAGACATCGGCAAGGCCACGCCCGAGGCTACCATTGCGGGCGCCCTGCGCGGCATGGCCGCCCGCCCCGAGCGCACTGCCGTGCTGCGCACGGCCCGCTTTCCGGTGCTGATGGTGGCCGGCAAGCACGATGTAGCCGTGCCCCTGGCCGACTCGGTGGCCCAGGCCGCGCTGGCCCCGCTGGCCTCGGCCTTGTTTTTGGAAGGCAGCGGCCACCAGGCGTACCTGGAGCAGCCCGAGGCCACGCGCCGGGCGGTGCTGGCGCTGGCCGGCGCGGTGTTCGAGGGCTAAGGCTGGCCGCCCACCGGCTGCTCATCTGTTCTTCAGCCAAGGCGCGGGCCGCTAGGCCGCCGCTAGCTTACCTCGGCCGTAACTTTGAGGTAGCCTTGCGCATTCGGCGAGGTTTTGCTATCCGTTATAATGAAGAAGTATGTACTGCTGGCCAGCCTGCTGGGCCTAGCTAGCGTGGGCCGGGCCCAGCAGGCGCCCATGGCCCCTAATGCTATGCTAGGCGGCGTGCCCCGCCCCGGCCACGACCACGGCGCCGTGTACCTCAACTGGAGCTACAATCGCGACTGGTACACCAAGTCCGATATTCGCTTTAAGAACGATAAGTCAGACGATTACGACTTTACCTTTCACGATGCGGTGGCCCACGACCACCCCAGCATGAGCGACTTCTGGAAGCTCAGCAACCTCACCGTGCCGCAGTACGACTTGTCGGTGGGCTACATGTTTCACGACAAGCACGACCTGGGCATCGAGGTGAGCTGGAACCACCTCAAGTACGTGGTCGATGACTTCCAGACCATGCGCGTGTCGGGCAACATCCGCGGCTTCAAGTTCGACCGCGACACTGTGGTGACGCCCGATTTTGTGCACTTGCAGCACACCAACGGCAACAACTACCTGATGGTGAACCTCGTGAAGCGCTGGCAATTGCTGGCCGGCCGCCACGTCGTGCTCAGCGGCATTGGCAAGGTGGGCGGCGGCCCCATGATATCCTACACTATCTCGTCCATCTTCACCAGCCACGCCGAAGGGCCGTTTCACTACGAAGGCTGGGTGGCCGGGGCTAGCGGTGGCGTGCGCCTGGAACTCTACAAGTATTTTTTCCTGAACACTGATTTTCAGGGCGCTTTCGCCAATTATACCAATAGCTACATCGGCGCCGACCGCCTGGGGCGCGTCACGCACCACTTCGGCTCGGCCCAGTGGATTTACGGCTTCGGCTTCATGGTGCCGCTGTAATTGACTGGGCTGACTTAAAAAGGTCGTCATGCTGAGCGCAGTGAAGCATCTCGCTCAAATCGTCGGGTTACTAACCTATCGGCGCGAGCGAGATGCTTCACTGCGTTCAGCATGACGACCTTTTATTCAACCTATGCTCGATAATTCACACCAAGCCGGCCAGCTTCTCTATGCCGGGGCCTAGCACGAGCTTGTCGTCGGCGCCCAGCCAGTCGGTGAGGATGCTGGCGTAGAGGCTGCGGAAATCGAGCTGATACCGCAGGTCGCCCTGGTCGAGGTCCTGGAGGCTGGCGGGCTGATTTAGCAGGCCGGCCTTGCGCAGCGCGCCGCTCAGCAAAAACACGTTGTTGGCGGTGCCGTGGTCGGTGCCGTTGCTGGCATTCTGGCCCACGCGCCGGCCAAACTCGCTGAATACCATCACCAGGGTGTTGTTCCACTCGCCGTTTTTTTGCAGGTCGGCGGCCAGCGCGGCTAGCCCGTCCGAAAGCTCGCCCAGCAGGCGTCCCTGCTGCTCGTGCTGCCGCACGTGGGTATCGAAGCCGCTGAGGGCCAGGTAATACACCCGCGACTCGACGCCCGAGCTAATAAGCTCGGCGGTGGTTTTCAGGCTCTTGCCAAACTCCGTGTTCGGGTACGTGGCCGTGCTGCCGTGCACCTTCGACTTGTCGTAGAGATAATCGGCCGAGGACGCCGTTTCGGCCAGCGTCTTGTACAGGTAGTCCAGTTCCGAGCCGGCCGGCGCCGCGTTTTTCTCCTGGCTCAGCGCGCTCAGGTAGCGGCTTTGCGTAAGCTGATGAAACTTGCCGGGGTTCTTGAGGGCCAGACCGTTGCGCTGGGCGCCCTTTAGGGCCAAACTCAGCGTGTCATCTATTTCGAGCGCCTGGTAGGCGGGCGCGCCAGGGCCGCAGGTGCTGTCGAGGTAGCGGCCCAGCCAGCCGGTGCTCAATAGCTGCTCCGAGCCCGAGCCCGTCTGCCAGATGTCCATCGAGCGGAAGTGCGAGCGGTCGGGGTTGGGGTAGCCCACGGCGTTGCAAATCGCCACCTGGCCTTGGTCAAATAGGCCTTTCAAGCCCTTCATGGCCGGGTGCAGGGCTAGCTCATCGCCGAGCGGCAACAGGCCCTCACTTTCCTTGAGGGCCAGCGTGGGCCGGGCCTTGTAATACAGGTCGTTGCGGTAGGGCACGAGCGTATTCAGCCCGTCGTTGCCGCCGCCCAGCTGCACCACAATAAGGCGCCGCGCCGCGCTGCCGGGCGCATCGCGCAGCCGCGCCGCCAGCCGGGTTTCGGGCCGGTCGAGGGCGTGCAAAAACTTGGGTACCAGCAGCAGCGTGCTGGCCAGGGCCGATGATTGCAGGAAGTGGCGGCGTTGCATAAGAATAAAGCTTGTAAAGACGAAAACACCTGTCATGCTGAGCTTGCTGAAGCATCTCGCGTGCTGCACTAATCAAGCGCGCCTCGCAACGATGTGACCAAGATGCTTCGGCAAGCTCAGCATGACAAGCGCTTTAAATGTATGACCATCAATCAATAGCAAGTTTACGCCAGCTGATACTCCGGCAAACTCAGCAAGCTCACCAGCGTGGCGCGCAGGCGCGCTTCGGGCGTATCGGCCTTGGCGGCGACTTGCTGCACCAGCGTCAGGTTTTCGGGCCGCAGCGGCGCCTGCAACAGGAAATTGGCCAGCAGGGCCGGCTGCTTGTCGGCCGGCGCCGGGCCTAGCAATTGCTGAATGGGCGCCAGCGGCAGGTGCGTCGTCTCGGTGTTTTTAACCAGCCGTTCCTTGCCCGTAGTTTGGGGCGTAATGTCGTTTTCATCGTCCTTGAGCCGCACCGCAAACTCGGCGTTTTTGAACAGAATGCTCGGCAGCTGCAGGCGCAGCAGCAGGGAAGACGAGTCTATCCAGGCGCGGCCGCCGGGCCAGCCGGCCACGTTGGGCGGCATAAACAGCGTCTGGCCCAGCGCTTTTTGGTAGCCTAGCAGCTGCTTGTCGTTGGCAACCTCCAGGTTAAGGGTGCGGCGCAGCCCCGCCACCAGCGCCACCGGCGACTTGATGAGGCTGCCCGTGTTCTGGGGCGCGTAGAACCAGTCGGCCGAAAACATGCGCTCCAGCAGGTCGCTCACATCGTAGCCGCTCTTGCGAAAGGCAGCGGCCAGCGGCGCAATGTGCGCCGGGTCGGGCACGTCGTTCACAAAGAAGCGGTACATCTTGGTCACGATGAACGTAGCCGCCGCCGGCTGCTCCAGGATGATGCGCAGCGCGTCTTCGCCGCCCCAGCTGCCGGTTTGGCCCAGCAGCGTTTTGGGGCCCGCGTCGTGCTGGCGCTCCCGAAACACGAAGCGGCTCTGCGCATCGTAGCCCCACCCGGTGAAGGCGCGGGCGGCCTCTTTTACATCATTTTCGGTATAGTTTCCCCGGCCCAGCGTGAACAGCTCCATCACTTCGCGGGCGAAATTCTCGTTGGGGTGTTCCTTGCGATTCTGTTGGTTGTTAAGAAATTGCAGCATGGCCGGCTCCCGGCTCACGGCCAGCAGCAGGTCGGGAAATTTCCCCAGCGCCTTTTCCCGGATGGTATTGAGCAAGGCCAGCGAGTCGTCGGGCCGGCGCGTGCGGCAGGCAAAGTGCCCATGCCAGAACAGCGCCACTTTCTCGCGCAGCTGGCCGGGCGAGGTTGCCATCTTGTCCATCCAGGCCGTGCTCATACTGATAAAGGAAGCCCGGATACTCTCGTTCTGCAGCTTGCGCTGCGCCGGCGTAAGGTCGGCGCGGCGCAATTGGGGCAGGCCCTGGCGGCGCAGCGCCAGCGCCGAGCGGGGCCGCAGCACCTCGACCGGGGCTAGCGGCGGCGCGGCGGCGGCCGGGCTGGCCGTGCCCGGCGGTGCCGAGCTGGCTGGGGCCGGCGGGGCGGCAGCCGGGCCGGCCGCGCCCATGCTGGCCGGGGCCGGCGCGCCGGGTGGCACTGCCATCACCGCCCCTAGCGGGTCTTGAAAGCCGGCCAGCGTGGCGCTCGGAATGGGCTCGTAGGCGCGGGCTTCGTGCAACAGCTGCCGCAGGGCTTTGGCGGGGCTGAGGCCGGCGGCCACCTCTTGCGGGCGCGGGCCGAAGCCGGCCCGCCAGTACAAATGCTGGAGCTGCTGCGTGTTCATGGTAGTTGGATAGGCAAGGGGCGCGTAGGTTTAATCAGCAAAGAGGGAATCAACCCTTTGAGTCAAGTACGAATTACTTCGTAAATACTACGAAGCAATTCGTACTCAAGGGTAATTGCAACTTAAGTAAACAATAGCCTGCCCAGCGAGCGTTTGCTGGCCGAAGCAGTTGCAGAGCCAGCCCGTTCAATACACGTTCTAAATCTCTCAGCGACTTCTCTTTTGATGCGAAAACTAGCCTACTTTCTGCTGCTGTACTGCGGCCTGGCGCGGGCCGCGCTGGCGCAGCAGCCCACCGGCGTGGCGGCCCTCGACCAACTGGTGGCGGCGCTCAATAGCAAGTCGCTGGCGCCCGTGCAGCCCTACCTCACCCCCGAAACCCGCGTGAGCGGCCTGCCGGCCACCTACACCGGGCCGGCGCTGGCCCGGCTACTGCCGCAGTACGGGCCGGTAGAGGGCCTGCGCATCGTGCGCCAGGAGCCGGCCGGCCCCAACACCCGCTACGTGTGCGCGCTAGCCCGCCAGGGCACCGAAAAGGAAGTGACCCTGGTGCTAACGCCCGCCGGGCAGTTTGCCGAGCTGAACCTGGTACCGGCCAGCACGAAGAAAATCGACCTCGCCTTTGGCCCCGGGGAGATTATTACCCCGCCCAGCGTGGTGGCGCCCGCCCGGCTGCGCAATGGGCTGCTGCTGGTAGAGGCCGAGGTAGACGGCCGGCGCGGCACCTTTTTGCTCGACACCGGCGCCCCGGCGCTGGTGCTCAACAAGCGCGAGTTTGCGGCCCCGGCTACTGAAACCACCCTAGCCGCCACAGGTAGCACCGGCGTTAATGGCCGGATGGCCGGTATGTCGTACCACCTGGCGCAGCAGTTTGACTGGCAAGGCATTAGCTTTCAGCAGAAGCAGGTGCCTACCCTCGACCTGACGAGCCTGGAGCAGAAGCTCGGCGGGCTTCCGCTGCTCGGCCTCATTGGCTACAACGTGCTGAGCCAGTACGCCGTGACCCTCGACTACCACGCCGGCCAGGTGCTGCTGCGCCAGCCCGCTCCGGCCGCCGCCCCGCCGGCCGCGCTCATGCGCGTGCCCTTTGTGCTGAGTGGGCACCTGCCCGTGGTGGCCCTCACGGTGGGCGGCCAAACGTTTCAGGTGGGGGTGGATTGCGGAGCGCAGGCCAACCTGCTCGACCAGCAGTACCAGGCCGGGCTGGCCCGCGAGCTGCGCCGCGCCGCCACCGCCCGGCTCAGCGGGGCCGATGCCGCCGCCCGCGCCGTGGCCACCGCCCGCCTGCCCGAGGTGCGCCTGGCCGGCCCGCTGGTTTTTCGCAAGCAGGCCACCGTATTTGCCGACATGGCGCACCTCAACCAAAATCCCAGCCGCCCCCCGCTGCAAGGCCTGGTGGGCTACCCGCTGCTGAGCCAGTACCGCACTACCATCGACTACGTGAAGAAGCAGCTGTATTTCAGCGCCTGGTGAGGGGCCAGCCCCGCCGGCCGGGCTTAGAGCCGGGCGCCCACTACTACCGTTTTGCGGTACTCGCGGCGCTCGCCGCCGCTAGGCCTGAACAGCTCGACGTGCACGATATAGTAGCCCACGGCGGCCTTACGGCCGTGCTCATCGAGGCCATCCCACTGCACAAAGCCGGTGGTGGGCAGGCTTTCGTTGCGCAGCAGGCGGCGCGTGAGCTGGCCCAGGGCGTCGTACACCGTCACGGAGCCCACGTAGCCGGGCTGGTCGAGCTGGTAGTTGAGGGTCGTAAAGTCTTGCTGGCCATCATCATCAGGGGTGAAAAGCTCGGGCACCAGGCTCAGCTCCTGGCCATTGCCCACGGCATCCTGGGCCTGCGAGTTGGGCCGGCCGGGCGTGGCGTAGCCCACCGTGCTGGCCGCCGAGTGGAAGTTGCCGGCCGCGCTGGGTCCGCCGGCCCGAATGCGCTCCAGGCTCACGCCGGCCTGGGTACTTAGCAGGCTCAGCTGCTGGCTTTTATCGTAGGTATAGCGGTCAAGCTCCGCGCCCGTCGAGCTGGTGAGCACGACCGTGCCCGCACTGTTATCCAGCGCCGGAAAGCCCGCCACGGCCAGCAGCGCGGCCGGGTCGGCGCTGGTGGGGTATTGGGCCTGCAAAATACCGGGGTCCGAGGTCAGCGCCACGAGCTGGCCGGGCGCCAGCACGTAGGGCGCGCCCGGGCTAATAATAGCTGTAGAATTACCGCCAGCCTTCTGCACCACAAGCTGGTAGCCCTGCAAATTCACGTAGCGCAGCGAGCGGTTGAGCAGCTCTACGAAGTACACGCCGCCGGGCGCGTGGTTGAACAGGATTTCGTTAACGACCACGTCGCCGGGCTGGGCTGGCTCGGGCAGCGCCACGCTAGCCGTGGCGAGCGCCCCGCTGGCATTGCCCGCGCAGTCGGTGGCGCGGGTCACGGCCACAGTTAGCGGCTGGCTGGGCAACAGGGCCGGGCTCACGGCCAGGTCCACTGCCCGGAAATCGGGGCCCACCGGCACGGCGCGCTGCACGGCAGGGGCCGCGCCGGCACTGCTTTGCAACGTGTAGAGGCCTAGTGAAGAGGCGGCAACACTATCGAGCTTCTCGCTGAAAGCCAAGCGAATAGTAGTGGGTGTGAGGGCCACGGCGCCGAGCAGGCCGGGGGGCGTGCGGTCGGGGTTGGGAGCCGCTACGCTGTTGCGGCGGCCGGGGGTGCCGCCGCTGGGGTCCTGGCTGGCCTGCCAGTTGGGGGCGCCGCCGCAGTAGTTGGCGGGGTCCAGCATTTCGAGGGTCCAGCCGCCGGCGGCCTTGCGCAGGTCGCGGTACCAGGTGTCGGCGTAGGTGACTTCGAAGAGGGTGGTGCCGCCCGGGCCGCGCAGCACCAGTTGGTCGCCGGCATTGACCAGGGCCGGGAAGTTGCTGATGCCGTACACCTTACCGAAGGCCGCAAACTGCGCCGCCCGCGTGCTGCCGCACACCACGGCGTACTGGCCGGGCAGCAGCCGGGCCGTATCGGGCAGCACGGCGGCGGGGCTGCCGGGCCGCAGCAGGCGCACGCCGCGCAGGCTTAGGGTTTTGGCGGCGGTGTTGTTGTAAAGCTCGATAAACTCCGAAGCTGGCAGGCCAACCACGGGCGTTTCGTCGGCCATAATTTCGGTAATGAGCAGCTCGCCCACGCGCGGGGCCACGGGCACCCCGCCGAAGGCCGCCGTGAGCGGCCCGGCCGCCACGTTGCCGTAGCGGTCGGCTAGCTGGCGCACCTCCAGCGTGTTAGCTGCCGCAAAATCCTGCCCAAAAACTAGCCGTACCACGGCCGGGTTCAGGGCCGATACCGTGGCCGTGGCGGGCCCGGCGCCCGTGGCCAGCCGGTAGCGCGCCGGCTGGCTGGCGGTGGCCGGGTCCACGGCTTCGTTGAAGACTACGTCGAGGGTGCGCGCATCCAGCGCCACGGCGCGCGTGAGGAGCGGCGCCGTGGCATCGACTACGCTGAAATCATCGAAGTAAAAGTTCCTGGCATTGGCCGAGGAGTAGAGCAGCGCCACGCCCACGGCGGCGCTGCGCTGGTGGGTATTATCAAGGGGCTGGCTAGCCTCGGCCACGAAGCTGCGGCCGCCGGCCAGGTCGCGGGCCAGTGTCCACTGGCCAGTGAGCGAGCGGGTTACGCGCACGCGCACCACGTTGCTGGTGGTTGAGGCCAGGGTGCCATTCAGCCCGTCGATGAGCAGCACGGCGGTTTTTGCCGAGTCTTTGCGGAAGAGACTCACCTCGTCGTCGGTGCCGCCCAGGCGCACGAAGTAGCCGCTGGTAGCCGGGCTCCTGAGGTCGGCCTGCGAGGCTAGCAGCCACACATCGGCCAGGTTGCCGGCAGAGGTGGCCAGCCTGAGGTTGGCCCAAAACTCCCAGGTGGTGCCCGTGCTGGCCTGGCAGGGCGTGCTAAGCTGCAGCTGTGTGCCCGTGGTGGCCGGGCCATTGCTTTGCAGCACCTGGCTGGCTACCACAAAGCTGGCGGCGTCGCCGGTCCAGGCTGGGTTGCGGGTAAAGTCGCCATCGGCAAACGACTCGGTGAGCTGGGCCGAGGCCCACAGCGGAAAGAGTATACACAGCAGGAGCAAGGCTTTCATGAAGCAGCTGATTATTTTTAGCTGCACCCAAGTAAGCACTTGCGGCCGGTTATATAATATTTCTCTTTTGGGCGGAGACGCGCCGGGCGAAAGCTAAGCAGCCTGCCAGCCAGCGTATTTGCCGGCCGGCAGGCTGCCCGGCAATTATCAAAAGCTTGCCAGCAGCCCCCGGTAAGGCACCGGGGCCGCCTGCGGCTTGGCGCGGTGAGCCGTGCGGCCGGTGGGCATGCGCTGGGCGGCCTCGGGGGCGGCAAAAACTATCGTGTTAAGCTCGGGGTAGTCTTGCGTGAGGCGCTGGGCGGCCAGCAAGGGAGTATCGCTAGGGGCGGGCGCCAGCAGCAGCACCGGCACGTGGTGCATGGCCAGGGTGTGCATAATGCGCGAGCGCAGCAAGGCGTAAGAAGGGGCGCCCCCGCCGGCTTGCAGCGGGCTGGCTATCCAGTTGGTGTAGGTAACCCCCGGAAACTTTTGCAGCTGCACGTCCGCCACATCGGGGGTCCAGACCCATACGGCGTTGATAACGTCTTCTTGCTTAAGCTCTTCGTGCATGTGCCGCCAGGCCTTGCGGTAGCTGGCCGCCGTGGGGGCGGCCAGCAGGGGGCGCAGCAGCACCGGGCCGGTCAGGGCATTGAGCTGCCGGGCAAAGGTGTGCCAGTAGTTTTTCTTCAGAGAAGCGCTGGCATCTACCGGCCAGGTTAGCAGCGGAATCTGCCGCTGCTGCACCAGGTTTGCCACGGCGGCCGGCAGCGGCTGCGAGGCGTTGAAATCGGGCAGGGGCAGCGCCGTAATGGTACAGGCCGGCTTGGGCGACTCAAAAAGATTGAGCCCGGCCAGCAGGCTTACCGGCTGGGTTTCGGCAAGGCTTATGGTTTGGCCCACCCGGATGCTTTGCACGCTGGTCAGCATCCACTCCGGCGGCACGCGGGCTAGCCAGGCAGCATGCAAGTAAGACACCGTGCCGGCCGTGAGCAGCACCAAGGAGGCCAGCACCGGGCTGTACTGCCGCGCGCGGGTGGTAGCCCACTCCATAAGCCTGGTGGGCAGCGAGGCCAGCCGCAGCAGCGAGGTGCGCAGTGGCAGGCTGCGCAGGCCGCGCGAGATATTCTCAAACACGTTGTGCAGGCCCATCGTGGCCGAGGCCAGCAGGATGGCAATGTTGAAGTACGACAGGTAGGTAACCTGCACGATATAAGGGCCTTTATCGGCGCGCAGGCCAAAGTGGCTGGCTGCCCACAGCAGGCCGGCCAGCAGCAAATTGGGCAGTATCAGCAGCCACTCGTTGTCGCGGCGGCCTTCCTTGGGCGTCGGAATGTAGGGTACCCGCACGCCAATAATGGCGTAGAGGAGCCCGAGCGTGTACACCCACGACGTACTCATGCGCAGCAGGCCGCCGCAGAGGTGCAGGCCGCTTTCGCCGGGCTCGCGCAGCCAGCGCTGGGCGTGCAGCCGGATGAGCAGCGACATAAACAGCAGGGGCAGCGCGTGCAGCAGCAAATCTTGCGTGTTGGCTAGCCACGGAAACTGCCCCGTTGCTAGCGAAAACACGGGCAGGGTGAGGTCGATGAGCGCGATGACGCCCGAGAAAAAATAGAGCGGCAATACCAGGTAGTGCAGCCGCTGCGGCCAGCTAAAGCGGCCGAAAAGCTTCGGATACACCCGAAACAGCAAGTCGAAAGCCCCGCGCGACCATTTCAGCTGCTGCGAGTAGAAGGCGGCCAGCGAGGCCGGCACCAGGCCCCGGCTCACTACTTCCGGCACATACGCCGACTTCCAGCCCTCGGCGTGCAGCCGCATGGCCGTGTGCATATCCTCGGTAAGCCCGGCGGCGTGCCCGCCGATGGAGTCGAGCGCCGTGCGCCGGAAGGTGCAGTTGGCCCCGATGGCCTGCACCGTGCCGTAGGCGTTCATGCCCATCATCATGGGGCCGTAGAAGTGGTAGGTTTGCTCGGCCGCGCCGCGGGCCACCAGGCTTTCGGCCTGGTTGCCATACGACTGCACTACCTGCACGTAGCCCACCTGCTCGTCTTCGAAGTAAGGCATTACCCGGTCCAGAAAGTCGGGCGTGGGGGCGTGGTCGGGGTCCAGCACCACGCACATTTCGCCGGTGGCCTGGCGCAGCGCGTTGTTGATGTTGCCGGCCTTGGCATTCACCTTCACCTGGCGCGTTACATGCACCACGCCCAGGCTGCGGCAGGCCGCCCGTAGCACGGGGTCGTTGCCTTCATCGCAGAGGTAGCTCGTGTGCGGGTAGGTGATGGCCTGCATCGCCCGCAGCGTGTTGATAATCATCTGGCGGGGCTCGCCCGGGCAAGCCGTCGTCAGTACATCCACGGTGCGCAGGCGGGGCGGGTAGGCCGGCGGCACCGGCACGCGCACCTGGGCATAGTGTACCCACTCGTGCACCATGCGCAGGGCCTTAAACCCCAGCGATAAGGCTAGCAAGCAAAACAGGGGCCAGTAGCCCCCTTGCGTAGCCGTGGCAAACCACCACAAGAAATTGACCAGGCACAGCGCGCCGCCCGCTATCAGCCAGCGCATTTTGCCCAGCCCCGCTACTTTGTTAAAGTGCAGCCGATAAGGCTGATGGGAAGAAGCCGAAACAGAATCAGAAGGAGGAGAGGTTTTTTCGGATAGGTACGCGGGTGATGCGGGAAGCATAAAAAGGCCGGTTGAAGATTGTTTTCAAAAGAGAGAGCAAGAGCATGGCTAGGGGGCGCCAGGAAAAAAGCGCAACGAAAGAGAGCACCCCAGGGCAGTAAGGAACGGCTTCCAGGGGGAGGAGTATTTGAAAAGTAATAAATTTTGTTGCCAAAATCATGTGAAAGATAATGGCCGCGCGGGAAAAGTTGCAGTGTTTTAAAAAATTTTAATTGGATTTTGCCAGTTATTGCATTAGATACCTGTTTTAAGCAGTAGCAGAAAAGCGCCAGATGATACCTACAAAGAGTATAAATTCAAGTATAAATAATACTCTTTTGCGCTTGCGGACCATCTTGGCCTTTAGCGGGGTAGCCTTACTAATGGTGGTGGTTGGCGCGTGCGACAGGCTGGCGCCCCCCAGCCGGAGCGAAACCCGGCCGGCGCCTCCCGCCCCGAAGGGCATAACGCCGGTAACGATTATAAAAAAACCGCGCGGTTTTGAATTGCTGCGGGCGGGTAAGCCTTATTTTTTGCTGGGAGCCGGTGGGCTCGATGGGTTTGCGCAAATGCGGCAGGCGGGCTGCAACACGATGCGGCTCTGGAGCACCGACTACGCCGCCCCCCTGCTCGATGAGGCTCAGAAACAGGGCCTAACCGTGATGCTGGGCCTCTGGCTGGAGCCCGAGGACCAGCACTTCACCTATTACGACCCCGAAATGGTGCGGGCGCAACGGCAGCGGGTGCGGCAGCAGGTGCTGCGCTACCGCCACCACCCGGCCCTGCTGATGTGGAGCATCGGCAACGAGGTAGAGCAGTCGGCCACCGGGCCGCGCCTGTTTGGGGCCGTTAATGAAATCGCCCGCATGATTCATGAGCTAGACCCCTACCACCCCGTTACGACCGCCCTGGCCAGCGATTTTGAGTGGCGGGCTCGGCAGTTGCAGCGGCTGGCCCCCGAAATCGATGTGCTGTCGGTAAACGTGTATGGTAAGCTCAGGATGCTGCCGCAGCTTATTCGCAAAAGCGGCTGGCAAGGGCCCTACATCGTGTCGGAGTATGGCGCCCCCGGCTACTGGGAGGCGCCTAAAACGCCCTGGGAAGCGCCGCTAGAGCAAAACAGCACCGAAAAAGCGGAATCGGTAGGGCAGGCCTATCGAAAAAGCATCCTCGCAGACAGTAGCTATTGCTTAGGCTCTTACGCGTTTTACTGGGGCTCAAAATTTGAATACACGCCCACCTGGCTCAGCCTGTTTGAGCCCACCGGCGAAAAAACGGCGCTCGTAGACGAGCTGACCTGGCTTTGGAGCCGCCGCCGCCCCGCCAACGCGGCCCCGCGCCTGAATGCAGTGCTGCTGGCCGGGCGCCAGGCGGCCAGCAGCGTGCAGCTGCCGGGCGGCCAAGAGGTGATGGCCTCGGTAGATGCGACCGACCCCGAGGGCGACTCGCTGACGACGCGCTGGGAGGTGAGGCCCGAGATGGAACTGACCTTTAAAACGGAGGTGGTGGCTACTCCCACCGAGGTGCTGCCGGGCTGCATTCGGCGCGCCTGGGGCAGGCAGGCCCTCGTGCGCACCCCTAGCCGGCCCGGGGCCTACCGCCTGTACGTGCGCGTGTTCGACGGGCACGGCAGTGTGGCTACGGCCAATATCCCCTTCTTGGTGCGCCGCAAAACGCCGGCGGCCGTCGTGGCCAAGTAGCGTAAGGGCCACGTAATAGCCGCCGGAATCCGGCTGCGGAGCAGGGGCCGGCAGGGCGTGCGCGGCAGTTGCCACAGCGCACGCCCTGCCGGCCCCTGCTACCGGCACTAAAACCGCTTTACACCATGTAAAACTCCCAGGAAATGCGGTCGGGGTCTTTGAAGGCCACGTACTTCATAGGGCCCACGGTGTCCTGCTTGATGCCAGTATTTTCGACGCCGGCCGCCTGGAGGGCGTCGGCCACGCGGTGTAGCTCCGCTTCGTCTTCGCAGGCAATGGCGATGTGGTCGAGGCCCACGTTGAAGGGCGTGAAGGTGCCGCCGCCGGGGTAGGTAGGCGCCGCCTGCTTGAAGCCGATGAACGTGGAACCCACCAGAAAACCCAGTATTTCGGGGGTTTCGAGCGCAATCGGCAGGCCTAGCAAATCGTGGTAAAACGCTTTGGCGCGGCCAAAGTCGGTGGTGCGCAGCGCTACGTGGGCTAGCCCCTTGGTTTTTGGGTTGATGGGCATAAGTGACAGCGTGGTTTGGGAAGAAGAAAGTGGGAGAAGTAGTTGGCAAAGGCCGCCGGCGGTGCCGGGCCCGGCATTGCACAACGGCCCTCAGGTCTCAACGGCTAACGGGCGATTTCGGCTGGCGGGCCCAGCGAATATTTTTCATTTTCTGGCGGTCGGGGCTGCTAGTGCGGATTTCAAGGCCCGGCGGCTCGTTGGCTACGCAATTTTATCCCGACATTTGCCCATGCCGGCTGGGACGGGGCCGGGTATTTAACGCGCTGACTAACTGTATTTAGAATGAAAATTGCCGTTGTGGGTGCCACCGGGCTGGTGGGCACCGAAATGCTGAAAGTGCTGGCCGAGCGCCAGTTTCCGGTTACCGAACTGCTGCCCGTGGCCTCGGCCAAATCGGTAGGCAGCCTCGTGCACTTCCGGGGTACCGACTACCCGGTGGTGAGCATGGAAGCCGCCATTGCGGCGCGCCCGGCCATCGCCATTTTCTCGGCGGGCGGCGGCGTGTCGCTCGAATTTGCGCCCAGGTTTGCCGAGGTGGGCACCGTGGTGGTCGACAACTCGTCGGCCTGGCGCATGGACCCCAGCAAGAAGCTGGTGGTACCCGAAGTGAACGCCGCGGTGCTTACGAAAGACGATAAAATTATCGCCAACCCCAACTGCTCGACCATTCAGTTGGTAGTGGCCCTCAACGACTTGCACAAGAAGTACCAGGCCAAGCGCCTCGTCATCAGCACGTACCAAAGCGTAACCGGCACCGGCAAAAAAGCCGTCGACCAGCTGATGGAGGAGCGTGCCGGGCAGGTCGCCAGCAACCCCGCCTACGCCCACGCCATCGACCTGAACGTGCTGCCGCACATCGACGTGTTTCAGCCCAACGGCTACACCAAGGAGGAGCTGAAAATGGTGAACGAGACGAAGAAGATAATGGGCGATGACAGCATCCGCGTCACGGCCACCTGCGTGCGCGTGCCCGTGATGGGCGGCCACTCCGAGTCGGTAAACATCGAGTTTGCCCACGATTTTGACCTTGAGGAAGTGCGCGATATCCTGCGCAATACCGAAGGCGTGGAACTGGTAGACGACCCTAGCCAGAACAGCTACCCCATGCCCAAAGACAGCCACGGCCGCGACGCCGTGCTGGTGGGCCGCCTGCGCCGCGACGAAACCCAGCCCAACACCCTCAATATGTGGGTAGTAGCCGACAACCTGCGCAAAGGTGCCGCCACCAACGCCGTGCAGATTGCCGAGTACCTGGCCGCCCAGGGCCTGGTGTAAAGCGTTATTCTCGCTACTAAACCCCTGCGTTTTCCCAAGCGCAGGGGTTTTTAGGTGATATTGCGCTTTATCCCAAAGGCCCGATGAACCAAAAAAGCCACTGGATTGGGCGCGTGCGTTGGGGCCGGCTGCTTGTGCTGCTAGGGCTCGTTATCAGCCTCGGCTACAGCTGGCCCACCTACCAGCCGCCCGCCCGCGCCGAGGTGCGGCTGCGGCTGAACTACCTGGAGCGTGTGATTGCCGAAGGCGCGGCCCCCGCCACCACGCTGGGTAAGCTAACGGCGCTGAACCCTGAATGGGGCTTGTTTACGCTGTCGTTCAGCACCTATGCGCTGGCCAACCTGGCCGCGCAACAGCCGGCGCTAGGCCCCGAAGCGGCCCGCACCATGCGCCAGGCCGTGGCGGTGGCGCTTACCGCGCCCATGCAGCAGCCCTACCACAGCCTGGGCGACAGCCAACTGGCCGGCTATTCCCTGCCCGGCTCGGTGCTTTACCTGGGCCATCTCAACCTGATGCTAGGCTACCTGCGGCAGCTGGAGCCTGGTACTCCTTACTGCACGCTGCACGACTCGCTGTCGGCCCGCCTGTACCGGCAGTTGCAAGCCGCGCCGGCCGGCAACCTCGCCTCGTATCCAGGCCGGTACTGGGTGCCCGACAATACGGTGGCCCTGGCTTCGCTGGCCCTGCATACCAGCCTCACAGGCAGCCCATACCATTGGGCCGGGGCGCGCTGGGTAGCGCGGGCCCGGCGCGAGTGGCTCGCCCCCGCCACGGGGCTGCTAGCCTCGATGATAGATACTGTGGGGCAGCCGGCCGAGGCGCCGCGGGGCTCCCACCTGGGCTGGAGTATCTGGTTTCTGGCCCGGTTCGATTCAACTTTTGCCCGGCAGCAGTACCAGCGCTACCAGGCGGCCCACAGCACTAACCTGGGCGTGCTGCGCCTGTACCGCGAGCAGCCGGGGCGCTACGACACGGGCGTGGGCGATGTAGACAGCGGCCCGCTCATGCTGGGCTACGGCATCCCGGCCACGGCCTTCGCCCTGGCCGACGCGGTGGCGCTGCACGACTGGCGCAATGCCCAGCGCCTGCGGCGTGTCGTCGGCCTGGGTAGCCGCGAAATTCTGGAACACAACGAGTTGCGCTACGGCGTGCGGCTGGTCGACCTCGACGTGAATCCGCTATCGGAAGCGTTGTTATTGTGGGCTGAGGTGCCCGGCGGGGCAGTTAGCGCCAGATTTCGTTGAAGAACCCCTGGCAGCGACAGCGATTTTGAGCAGCTCGCCCAAAGCTACATGGCCCGCATCCAGGGCGCCGTCAGGCGCACGTACACCGAGGCCGAGAGCGGCAGGCGGCCGTAGCCCGGCCCCACGTAGCCCAGGCCGTAGCGGTCGGCCTGCAAGGTTTGCGGAATGAAATAGCCCGTAAGCTGGCCGCCCAAGCTTAGCTCGGGGCCGCGGGGGCCGCCCACGCTGGCCAGGCGGTAGCTGCTGCCCAGCGTGAGGGCATGGATGTTGAACGTGAGGGCTAGCAACTGGTCGTTGGGGCCGGAGGCGTAAAAATTCAGCTCTTCGCTGTCCTTTTGCACCCACTCGTAGCGGCCGTAGAAGGTGGGGCGGCCCAGCGTGAGGTTGGTTTCGGCCAGCACGGCGTGCTCGGCGTGGGCCGCGTGGCCCTCATTCATGCCCCACACGAGCGAAGAAGCGATGTAGTGCCGCTCGCCCCAACTGTAGCTGTGCAGCACCGAGGCCGTGGTGCGGGTCACGTTCTCGTCGGGGTGCAGGTCTTCGGGGCTTTTGATGAAGGCGCGGCTCACCTGCAGGGCTAGCGTGCGGGTGGGGTTCCAGTTGAGGCGGGCAGCCCAGGAGTCGGCCCGGGGCCGGTCAAAATCGAAGCGGTACTGGTCGGGCTCGCGGCCCGTGAAGTTGCTGCCTTCCAGCTTAAACTGCTTGTAGCGCAGCCCCAGCGTAGCCACCCCGAAGGTGATGTGCGTGGCATCGGTCCAGTGGTGCGAAAGCGGCGCATCGGGGTTCGGCATGGCCGACAAGCGGTGCATAAACGCGGTGGGCCCAATGGCCGGCTCGCCGGGGTAGCCGAGGTAAGCCGTCAGGTCCACGTCCTCCGAAAAGGCGTGTGTGTAGGCCACGCTCAGCCCCGAAAACAGGTCGTGCGGGTGCTGCTTATCAATGAGCGGCTGGCCTTTATACGATTCGCCGGTTTGAAACAGCAGCGGGTAGCCACCGCGCGTTTCCGTCAGCGCATCCAGGCTCATCATCAGGCTCAGGTTCAGCAACCCGCGCTCGCCTACCCGGCGCTGGGCCATGGTCATAAACCAATTGGGGCCATCCACGGTATTGGCCTGCCCGCGCTTGCCGTCGTGGTTGAAATTCTGGCTCGTGTAGCGCCCAAAGGCGGCACCGTGGTACATCAGCATCCAGGGGCCTTTGTGCTGCATCCACATGTACATGGGCGTTTGGTCGGGCTGCCAGGCCGTGCCCGAGCCGTTGCGGCTCATGGGCAGGTGGCGCGAGTAGGCGTGGCTCATGCCGGGCATCGCCATCTCCATGCCGCCGTCCATGTCCATGCCGGCCATGTGGTGCGCGTGGCTGGTATCGGCAGCAGCAGGTTTGGCTAGAGGCGCTTTGGCGCGGTGGGCAGTGTCGGGCGGCGCAGCTTTGGTGGGCATGGCCATGCCGGGCATGGCGTGGTGCTCGTGCTGGGCCAGGGTGGGGCTAGCGGCCAGGGCGCTAGCCAACGCAACCAGGTAAGTAGCTTTTTTCATAAGAAGACGCAGTTAATCAACTGCTCATCTAACGGTAAAACGGCGCCCGCAGTGGCCCGCTCGCCCGGCAAGGTTAGGGCAGGGGAGGTGCAAAATTCGGGCAAGCGCCCGGCTAGCCCCGGATTTTACACGCGCCCGGCCCGCACCTTACACCGCCACCGGGCTAGCCCACTCCGTACAAGAAGCCTGCCCTGGCCACGGAGGCCACCGCCTACTTACTCTTTTCTTTTATGAAAAACGCTCCCGCCGATTACCGCTCCCTGCTCGATGTCCTGGCCCGCTGCGTGGCCGCCTGCGAATACTGCGCCGATGCCTGCCTGGGCGAAGACGACGTAAAAATGATGGTGCCCTGCATTCGCACCGACCGCGACTGCGCCGATATCTGTCGGCTCACGGCCGCTTTCATCGCCCGCAACTCGCCCCATGCCAAGCACATTATCAAGGAGTGCATCGAGATTTGCCAGAAGTGCTACGACACGTGCGCCCAGCACCAGCACGACCATTGCCAGCAGTGTGCCCAGGCCTGCCAGGCGTGCCTGGAGGCTTGCAAGGCCTACGCGGCCTAGCCGTCTTAAAAGCGCAGAAAAAAAGGCCCTGCTTACGTAAGCAGGGCCTTTTTTTATAATGCAAGCCAATGCTTAGGCCAGCGCATCCATCGAAAGGCGGTCGGGCTGCAACATGCGGCGAAACTCGCTCACCGAGCGGCCCGTCACCTGCCGAAACTGGTTGCTCAGGTGCTGGCCCGAGCTGTAGCGCAGCTGGTCGGCAATCTGCACCAGCGTCATCTCGCCGTAGCTGAGCAGCTCCTTCACGCGCTCTATCTTCATGCGAATGAGGTACTTCTCAATAGTCAGGTTCGCGGTGCGCGAAAATACCTTGCTCAGGTGCGAGTAGGTGGTAGCGAAGCGGTCGGCCAGAAAAGCCGAGGTCGTGAGCGGGGCCGGGGCCGTGCGCAGGTGTTCCAGGTAATCCTGCAATACCGATTTAATCTGCTCGGTGAGCTGCTCGGCGCGGTCGAGCAGCACGTCGAAGCCGGCTTCGCGCAGCAGCGGGGCCACCACGCGGGGGTCAACGGGCGTGCCGGGGGCTAGCTGGGCCTGGCCCAGGGTCACCTTGGTGGGCTCATAGCCGGCCTTCACCAGCAAGTTCTGAACCGCCTCGACGCAGCGCGGGCAAACCATGTTCTTGATATGCAGCAGATTGGTTTTCACGGATAGAAATTAAGGTAATGAAGTGGAACGACGCGGGGCCGGCGGCCGGCGGGTGGGCGCGCTGGCCCGCCGCAGGGGCGCCGGGCTAGCCGCTCCCGACCAGCTTTTGCCAAACCAGTGGGTGGTGGCCCAGCCAATAAACGGAATTACGGCCAGAAAAGTAACGGATAACAGGCAAAATCCGATGAAAAAGGCTGCACCAAGGCGCCCAAAAAAACGGTCGCCTGCGCCGAACAGGTACAGTATCAGGCTACTACTGAGTACAAAGCTAATGCCGGCCAGCATACCCACCCGCCGCCAGCGGTAGGCCGCCAGGCGCAAGCGCAGGCGCGAAAGAAAAGAAGCAGGAGCGGAGCGGGCCATCGGGGGCAAATTTACCGCCGCCGCGGCAACTGCGCCCGCCGGCCCGGGCGGCAGCAACCCGCACCGGCTTTTTGCGGTACTAGCGGGCGGGGTCGCTTTGCGAATTACCTTGCCTATCCTTTCTCACCGGCCGCTACGCGGCACTCATTCTTTCCCTGTTATGACGCGCACCTACCGCCTGCTCGGCCTCCTCGCCACGCTGGCCCTGCCCCTCGCCGCCTGCAACACCGGCACCAAGGCCGGCGATACCAACGTGGAGCTTGGCTCGACCAAAAAGATGGTCCCGAATACGGCGCCCGCCAATGCCGGCGCCGACTCGGCCGCCGCCGGCCTGGCCCGCGATACCACCCACCGCCCCACCGGCAAGCAGCTCTACAAAGCCGCCGACCGCGCCATTGACCGCAACCACGACGGTATTGCTGACTAAAACGCTGACAATGAAAAATAAAAAAGCCGCCCAACTCGGGCGGCTTTTTTTATTGGCGCGAAAAGCGGGCTAGTAAAATACCGCGCCGTTGGACCCGATGCCGGTATCAACCGAGTCGAGGCGGGTGCCATTGGCGTTGTAGCGAATGAGCTTGCTAGCCCCCGAAAACGAGGCGTCCGACACGTAAATTGTGTTGTCCTTGGGGTCGATATCGAAGCCGTAGAAGGCCGTGAGCGCCGAAAAGCGCCGGCTGATGAAGGGCGTAGCGGGCAGGCTGCTGGCCGTCACATCCAGGCGGTACTCGCTCTTGCCGAGCGTGTAGTATAGCTGGTCGCCGGCCGGGCTGCTGCGCAGCTTGCTGGGCGAGCCTGCGGCGAAGGGCAGCTTGGTTTGCACCGTGGGCGTGCCGGGCGCAAAGCGAATGAGCGCCCCCGGCGTAGATGAGATAACGGCATACGTGACCGGGTCGTACTTGGTAATGCCGCCGCACAGCACCCAGATGTTGCCGCTCTTATCGGCGGCCAGGCTGCTGGGCCCGTCGCTCACCGTAATGGTATTCGTAACCTTGCCCTGGGCCGGGTCAATCACGGTCAGCGTGTTTTCGTCCGAGTTAGGCACGTATACCAGGCCGTTGAAGCTCAGCGGCTTTTCGGGGTAGCGGCCGGTGGGCAGGGTGCCCGTTACGGTGTTGGTAGTCAGGTCGATGATGGAGACGCGGCCGGCCGTGCTGCTCAGCCACTCCGTCACGTAGCCCTTGCCGGCGGAGGTGCTCACCAGGTAGCGCGGCTGCACCAGGTTGCTGATGGTAGCTACCGACTTAAAGCTGGGCAGCGACACGACCTCCACCTTGTTGCTGTTGTTCACCACCACGTAGCCGGTGTTGTTGTACACGCTCATCGACTGCGCCACATCGCCGAGCGCCCGGCCATTAGCGGTTTGGAAAATGTCGGCCGTCACGGCCTTCGTGTTCTTATCAAAAAACGTAACGGAGGCCGTCGATTTGCCATAGGCGCCTTCGTTGGTGATGTACACGTTGGAGCCCGTGCCGGTGGGCGTAGGGGTCACGTCGGTATTCTTCGATTCGCAGCTAGCCAGCAATAACGCACTGAAAGCCAGTGCCAGCGCCGGCCGAAAGCAAGTAGAAAACAGGTTTTTCATTCCAGAAAAAGAAAAGGGTAATTGAAAATGCCGAGGTAAGGCCACTGCCAGCCCTAGCGCCAGCCCACGCGCAGGCTGGCTTGCAGCGCGCGCGGCGGGGCCGGCCGCGCCGAGTAAGTGTAGTAGCTGCTATTAAGTAAGTTGGTGCCCTGCACCAGCACCGTGAAGGCCAGCGGCCCCGCGCCGCGCAGGGTGTAGCCGGCCGTGGCCGCCAGCGGCCAGAAGGCCGGCAGGTAGCTCGTGCCCGAGTTGTCGGTATACACTAGGCCGGTGCGGCCCAGCGTAGTACCCAGCTGCCAGGCGCCGAGCGTCTGGTCGAGGCTGAGGGCTAGCTGATGCAGCGGCACAAAGGCCAACTGCCGGCCGGTGGGGTCGGGGTCATCGGCAGCGCCCTGGGTTTTCTGGGTCGAGGTAAGGGCGTAGCTGGCGCGGCCGTGCAGCCCGTAGCGGCCCCGGCCGTAGCGCAGGCCCAGCGCTGCTTCGAGGCCCTGGCTGCGCACCTGGCGCAGGTTGCGCGGAGTATAGATGCCGCGGTCGTTGGGCAGCCACTGCACCCACTCGTTCACGGTTTGCGAGTAGGCCGTTAGCTCGCCGGTGAAGGCCGTGGCGCGGCCCAGCGGACGCTGGTAGCGCAGGCCGGCCTCGCCGCCCACGCCGTTTTCGGGGCGCAGACCGGGGTTGCCGCCGGGCTGCCAGTAGCGCTCATTCAGGGTAGGGGCACGGTAGGTGCGGGCCAGGTTGGCCTTGGCGGTAAGCGTGTGGCTAAGTGGCTGAAAGGCAGGATGAACAGAATCGGGGGCTAGCGGCGGGCGCGAAAAAACATCCCACTCGGCCCCCACGGTGGGCGTAAGGGGGGCTAGCCCCGCCGGCAGCAGCGCCTGGCGCAGGTTGCCCGTCAGGCGCAGGCCCGGCCGCGGGTCGAGGCGCAACAGGGCAAACGCGGCCCCCCGGTTCTCGCTAATGGCCCCGCCGTAGCCATCTGCCCCAGCGGCAAAATGCTGGGCCTCAGCCCCAAGCCGCAAGGTGGCGCGGCGGCCCAGCGGGCGTGTGTACTCGCCCTGCGCCTGGGTGGTTTTCACGTCCGAGTTGCTGCGCGCCACCTGGTCGGAGGTGTAGTTCAGCACGTCGTCGAACCACGCCGTGCGCACCGCCCACTGGCCGCCGCCGGCCAGCACCCGGCGGTAGCCCAGCAGCAGGCGGCGGCTCTGGTCGCGCTCGCGGGCGTGGTCGTTGGCCGCGCCCGCCGCAATCTGAATCTGCCGGTCGGCATCGGTAAGCCAGGCGCCGGCCGTGAGTTCGCCGGCCGCGCCCAGGCGCAGGGCCACGTCCTGGCTCAGGCTCCACTGGTGCAGCAGGGCAGCGTTTTCGGCGTAGCGCCGCACGAGGCCCGTAAACTCGGGGTTGAGGTAGGGGTAGTTATTGGCGGCCTGGCGGTAGCTGGCGGCGGCGCGCACGGCCACCCGGCCGCCGGCCGCCTGCACGGTGGCGCTGCTGCCGCGCAGGCCCCAGGCGCCGAGGTCGCCCTGCACGGTGGCCCGCAGCGGGCCAGGCCTGAAATCGGCCCCCGTGTCGAGCAGCACGGTGCCGCCGATGGCGCCGTTGCCGTAGAGCGCGGCGGCCGGCCCGGGCTGCACCACCACCTCGCGCAAGCCGTTGAGGGGCAAAAGGTTGAAATCGGCCTCGCCCAGCGTGGGCAGGTTGATGTTGAAGCCGTTCCAGAGCACGGCCGTGTGGCGCGCCGCCGTGCCCCGCAGGCTGATGGACGCCAGCTGCCCCGGCCCGTAGTTTTTGACGTAGGCGGGGGTGCGGGCTTGCAGCACGTCGGCCACGGTGCCGGTGCGGTACTGGCTCAGGGCCAGCGAATCGACGGCCCACTGCGTGGTGCCCACCGCAAAGCGGCTCGGGCGCACGGCCCGCACCTGCGCTTCGGGCAGCCGGTGGGCGCGGGTGGTAAGCGTGTCGGGGGGGCGCACCTGGGCGGGCGCGGCGGGGCTAGCGGCCAGCAGCGCCGCCAGGGCACCGGCCAGCCGCCCGCCCGTTGGGCGAGAAAATACTTTGGCAAAAAGGTTGAAAACCAACACGAACTAAATTTTCAAGCGAAAATTCAGTCCAAAACCCTGTCGAAATTTTTGGCCGAAGCCGAAAACCGCGCCGGGGCTGAGGCCGAAACCACCGCGCCAGCCCCGCCGCTAGGGCAAGGCAGGCAGAGTGCTTCCGTTCTCCGCCCGTCCTCCGCGAGCGCTGAACCTGTGAGTGCCCTGGCAGGTCTCCTGGCTTGCGCTGCCGGGTGGGCGGCCTTCCCGCTGCCTGGTTATCAAGATGATAAGCCAGGCTGGCAGTGGCGTGGGGTGCCCACCCCGATGTAGCGCGTACAGTTGCGGGGACAGCTTCGGCTTCTAACCGAATTCCCTTTTCAACCTCGCTCCGTGGGTAGGAGTCCGGTCACCGTGGCGGGGGCAAAAGTACGGCAGGAAAAACCGTTTGTCCTTGCGAGCGTAGCGAAGTGGAGCGCGGCAATCTTTCCTTGTTGCTAGGGAGCACTGCTCTCAGTCCCTAAGGAAGGATTGCCGCGCTCCACTTCGCTACGCTCGCAATGACAGATGACTTTGATGTTCATAAGCACGTGCTGCCGCTCGCCTTTTACCAGCGCCCCGACGTGCTAGCCATCGCCCGCGAGCTGCTCGGTAAGCACGTTTTTACCCTGCTTGATGGCGAGCTGACCGGCGGCCGCATCGTCGAAACCGAGGCTTACCGGCACGAGGGCGACCCTAGCCTGACCCTGCATTTGCAGCGCAAGGCCAGGCAGGCGCAGGCGCTTTACCAGCCCGGCGGCCACGCCTACCTCTACACCGTGTACCGCGTGCACACGCTCTTCAATATTATTACCCACGACGCCGCGCACCCCGATACCGTGCTCATCCGGGCCATTGAGCCGCTCGCGGGCGTGGAGGTTATGCTGCGCCGCCGGGGCCTGGCCACGGCGGCCCGCAACCTCACCGCCGGCCCCGGCGTGCTCAGCCAGGCGCTCGGCCTCTCGCCCGCCCTCAATGGCGAGCCGCTCACTGGCCCGCGCATCTGGATAGAAGATGCCGGTGAGGTCGTGCCCGACGCCAACGTGCTGGCTAGCTCCCGCGTGGGCCTGGAGTACGCGGGCGAAGAGGCAGTAGCGCTGCCCTGGCGCTTTCGCCTGAAAGACAGCAAGTGGACCAGCCCGGCGAAATAACAGGGCGCAATCAGCTCCTCCCCGGTATCTGCTCGCTGCTCATGCCCAGGTGGTGGCGCTCGTCCTTCACGGCGTTGTGAATATCCCACACAATTTCGCGCTCGAAGGGGTGGCGGCGCACCGGGCAGTCGGGCATGTGGCACAGCGAGCAGGCCGCAAACGAGCACGGGTCGGCGTGCACAAACATCTCGACCTCCACGGCCGCGAAGCGGGCCCGGATAAGCTCCTCTACCTCGTGGATTTCGGTGTGAATGCGCTCCAGCGAATAGTAGTAGGGCATCTGCATGTGGCAGTCGATGTGCAGGTTGGCGCCGTAGCGCTGCACGCGCAGGTTGTGCACGTCTATCCAGCAGGGGCGGCGCAGGCGCTGCAACTCGGCAATAACCTCGGCCACGGTGGTGAGGTCGCTCTCATCCATGAGGCCGCCCACGGCGCTGCGCACCAGCTGGTAGCCGTTGTAGAGAATAAACGCCCCCAGCGCCAGCGCCGCGCCGCCGTCCAGGCGCATGAAGCCCGTGAAATGCACCAGCACCAGCACCGCCGAGGCCACGATGCTCGTGAGGGCATCGAGGTAGAGGTGCTTGCCATCGCCCACCAGCGCCACCGACTGCACCCGCCGCCCGGCCCGCACCAGCCATAGCCCCAGCCCAAAATTGACCAGCGCCGTGCCCGCCAGCAGCAGCACCCCAAAGTCGGGCCGCGCCACCGGGTGCGGGTGCAGCAGCGAGCGCGTAGCATCAAACAGGATGAACGCCCCCGCGCTGATAATGAGCGCGCCCTCGAAGCCAATGCTCAGGTATTCGACCTTGCCGTGGCCGTAGGGGTGGTTTTCGTCCTTGGGCTGGTCGGCCAGGTAAAGGCTATACAGCGCAAAGCCGCTGGTGAATACGTTGATGATGCTTTCGAGCGCATCCGTCAGCACCACCTGCGAGCGGGTGAGGCGGTAGGCGTAAAACTTGGTGAGTACCAAGACGATGCTCACCACGAGGGAAAGCAGGCCCAGGCGGCGCTTGAGGCCGGGAGAAGCAGACATAGAAACGAGGCTAGGGCCTGCAAAGGTCGGCACGCCCTGGCGGAGTTCCGGCGCTAGGGTAAGCTTTCGCCGGCCAGCCGCCCGATGGATTTATTATCTGGCGGGTGAAATCTCACTGTACGCAAGGCAACTTTTTTGCCGAAAAAACAGTATTTAGGGTAGTTTAAAAATATTTTTAGGCTAGCCTAAAAATCCTGCTACCTTTGTTTCAGTTCTTGATTCGCAACGCATTGCTACCTACTGCTACCTCTACTGCTGCTCCTGTCATCGCTCCCGAGGCGCCCGAGCCGGGCTGGCGGCACGCCCGCCGGGGCACCTCGCTCAGCGAAGTGCACGCCAGTATTCCGATGCCGGGGCCGGGCGCCACGTTCTGGCAGCGCTTCCGGGCCTACTGGGGGCCGGGGCTGCTGGTGGCCGTGGGCTACATGGACCCCGGCAACTGGGCCACCGACCTGGCCGGCGGCGCGCGCTTCGGCTACACGCTGCTGAGCGTGGTGCTGATTTCCAACTTGTTTGCCATGCTCTTGCAGCACCTGGCCGCCAAGCTGGGCATCGTAACCGGCCGCGACCTGGCCCAGGCCTGCCGCGACCACTACTCCAAGCCCGTGGCCGTGGCGCTGTGGGTGCTCTGCGAAATCGCCATTGCGGCCTGCGATTTGGCCGAAGTCATCGGCTCGGCCATTGCCCTGAACCTGCTGTTCGGGCTGCCGCTGCCCTGGGGCGTGGCCATCACCACGCTCGATGTGCTGCTGGTGCTGCTGATGCAAAACAAAGGCTTTCGGGTGATTGAGAGCCTGGTGGCCGGGCTTATCTTCTTGATATTTGCCTGCTTCGTGTACGAGATTGTGGCCTCGCACCCCAACTGGCTAGGCCTGGCCCGGGGCCTGGTGCCGCAGCTCGAAGTAGTGACCAACCCGGCCATGCTCTACGTGGCCATCGGCATTCTGGGCGCCACCGTGATGCCGCACAACCTGTACCTGCACAGCAGCATTGTGCAGGTGCGCCAGATAGAGCCTACCGAGGCCGGCAAGCGCCAGGCCGTCAAGTTTGCTACTATCGACAGCACGGTGGCGCTGTTCCTGGCTTTTTTCATCAACGCGGCCATCCTGGTTACGGCCGCTGCCGCCTTCCACGGCAAGGGCCACGAAGACGTGGCCGACATTGCCGATGCCCACAAGCTCCTGACGCCGGTGCTGGGCGCGGGCGCGGCCAGTGCGCTGTTTGCCATCGCCCTGCTGGCCTCGGGCCAAAGCTCGACGCTTACCGGCACCCTGGCCGGCCAGATTGTGATGGAAGGCTTCCTCAACCTGCGGCTCAAGCCCTGGGTGCGGCGGCTCATTACGCGGCTGGTGGCCGTGGTGCCGGCGCTGGTGGTGGCCATTCTCTACGGCGAAAAGGGTACGGGCCAGCTACTGGTTTTCAGCCAGGTAGTGCTGTCGCTGCAGCTCTCGTTTGCGGTGGTGCCGCTGGTGCTTTTTACGAATGACAAGCTCAAGATGGGCGTGTTTGTGAACCGGCCCTGGGTGCGCGTAGCCTCCTGGGCGGTGGTGGGGCTGATTATTCTGCTCAACGTGTTTCTGCTCTGGGAGACGATGGTGGGGTGAGGTCTGCGCAGACCTCACCCCCTGGCCCCCTCTCCTTAGGGAGAGGGGGAACTAGCATCTAACTCTAGACTAGATTCTAGAACTAGTTCCCCCTCTCCCCAAGGAGAGGGGGCTAGGGGGTGAGGTGCACGCCAAGGTTACTAGAGCAATTCAACTACCAGGTTTTTTCCTTTTTCAAGCCGCCCGCCAGCTGGCTCCTGGCCGCGCCTTTGCCTTTTGAATATGAAAAAACTGCTCCTCATCCTCCTGCTCATGCCCACCCTGGCTAGCGCCCAGGCCCTGCGCGGCACCGTGCAGGATGCCACCGGCCACCCGGTGCCCTTCGCCAGCGTGGCCGTGCCCGCCTTGCAGCAGGGCACCACCGCCGATGAGGCGGGCACCTTTGCCCTGGCCGGGCTGCCGGCGGGCCCGCACCGCCTGGCCGTGAGCGCCGTGGGCTACGCCCCGGCTAGCCCCACCGTGACGCTGCCGCGGGCCGCGCCGCTCATTATCCGGCTACAAGCCGATGAGCAAAAGCTGGGTGAAGTAGTCGTAACGGGCGTGGGCCGCGCCACCGAGCTGCGCCGCTCGCCGGTGCCCATCGCGGCCCTGAGCCAGCGCGAGCTGCGTATCAATGCCAGCACCAATGCCATTGATGCGGCGGTGCGCGGCGTGCCGGGCCTCACGGCCGTGACCACCGGCCCCAATATCAGCAAGCCCTTCATTCGGGGGCTCGGCTACAACCGGGTGCTCACGCTCTTCAACGGGCTGCGGCAGGAGGGCCAGCAATGGGGCGACGAGCACGGCATCGAGGTTGATGCTTATGGCGTAGACCGGGTGGAGGTGGTGAAGGGCCCCGCCAGCCTGCTCTACGGCTCCGATGCGGTGGCCGGCGTGGTGAACCTACTGCCCGCCCTGCCTACCGGCCCCAGCGGCGAGCTGCACGGCGAGGCCCTGGCCGAGTACCAGTCGGTAAACGGCCTGCTGGGCCAGTCGCTAGCCCTCAACTACCAGAAGGCTGGCCTGCAAACCAGCTTCCGGGCCAGCCACCGCCTGGCCCATGACTACCGCAATGCCGTGGATGGCCTCGTGTACAACACCGGCTTTCGCGAGCTGACGCTGACCGGCATGGTGGGCGTGCAAAAAAGCTGGGGTGGCGCCCACCTCTGGCTGACGAGCTACGACAACTACCAGGAAATTCCCGACGGCAGCCGCGACTCGCTTAGCCGGGCCTTTACCCGCCAGGTATTCGAGAGTGATAACGACGACCTCAAAAACCGCCCCGTGGTGAGCGAGAGCGACTTGCGCAGCTACGCCACCGGCGCGCTGCGCCAGCACATCCGGCACTACCGGGCCTTCGCCAGCGGCGAAATCAAGCTGGGCGCGGGCGAGCTGCGCCTGCTAGGGGGCGTGCAGCAAAACCACCGGCAGGAGTTCAACCACCCCACCGCGCCCGGCCAGCCGGGCCTCGACCTGCGCCTGACCACCGCCAGCTACGAGGTGCGCTACCTGCTGCCCACCTGGCACGGCATCGAGCTTACGGCCGGCGCCAATGGCATGAGCCAGACCAACAGCCACTTGCAGGCCACCGATTTTCCCATTCCGGCCTACCAGCTCTTTGATATTGGCGGCTTTGGCGTGGCCAAAAAGACTTTTGGACCGCTGGAGCTGACCGGCGGCCTGCGCTACGACGTGCGCCGCCTGCGCTGGGACGATTTTTACCTGGCCCCCGACCCCGCCACCGGCTTCGAGGGCGCGGCCGAGGCGAGCACGCCGGGCGCGGTGCGGCCGTTTGTGGCGTTCGGGCACGTGTACCAGGGCTTGTCGGCGAGCCTGGGCGGCAGCCTGGCCCTAGGGCCGCACTGGGTGCTGCGGGTCAACGTAGCGCGCGGCTACCGCGCCCCCAATATCACCGAAATCGGCGCCAACGGCCTCGACCCCGGCGCGCACATCGTGTACCTGGGCAACCGCGATTTTCAGCCCGAGTTTTCGGTGCAGGAAGACCTGGGGGTGCTTTGGCAAGGCAAGGAGGCCGAGGCGAGCGTCGAAGTTTTCCACAACTACGTGGAAAACTTCATCTACCAGGCCCGCCTCTTCGACGGCCAGGGCCAGCCTGTGGAGCTTGTGCCCGGCAACGCCACTTACCAGTACCAGCAGGCCGCCGCCCGCCTCTACGGCGGCGAAGTCAGCTTCAACCTGCACCCCGGCGCCCTGCCCTGGCTGAGCTGGCGCAGCGCCGCCGCTCTCGTTATTGGCCTCAACGCCCACCCCGGCCTGCTGGCCAGGGTGGGCGTGGCCGGCCGCTACCTGCCCCTCATGCCGGCGCCCCAGGCCCGCACCGAGCTGCGCCTCACGGCCCCCGCTAGGCCCGGCCGCCTCACTGCCAGCTACCTGCGCCTGACCCTGGATGGCACCGCCCGCCAAACCCGCTACTACGCCGTAGATGGCGCCGAAACCACCACCGCCGGCTACCTGCTGCTAGGGGCCGGCGTGGGCACCACCCTGCGCACCAAGGCCGGCCGCGAGGCCGTGCAGCTCATCGTGCAAGCCGATAATTTGCTGAACACCGCCTACCAGAGCCACCTCAGCCGCCTCAAGTATTTCGAGTATTACGCGGCCTCGCCCAGCGGGCGCACGGGTATTTTCAGCCCCGGCCGCAACGTGGGCGTGAAGGTGGTGGTGCCGTTTTAGGTGAGCGAATAAGCTGTATAATTGCCAGGGTATTTGAGGTGTAATTACTAGCGCTAACGAGGCCCGTACCATGCTGATTTTTACCGTTCCTGCGTTGCTCCTGAGCCTGCCTACGCTGGTGCAGGCGGGGGCTACCTTTTGGCGCTTGCGCTCGCATGAGAGCGACTACTTGTGGGCGGTATTTTCTTGGGCACTTTTGGCACAGCTAGTGGCCGGTCTGCTCGCTACGCTGGTTTCAGGGCAAGGCTTTGCCCAAAAAGGCATGCAGTGTGCCACGGGTGCGGTGGTTTTTTTTAGTGGCGGGCTGGTGCTGGCGGCCACCGCCACGCCCTTGCTAGCCCTCCTGGCAGTGCTTATGCGCTGGCTATTGGCCCGGCGCCCGAACCTCTGGGCCGCGCCGTAGGTTTGTACCCCCGTGCCTACCTCGCCTCGCCTCCTGCTCATTACCCCGCCGCTCACGCAGCTCAACACGCCCTACCCGGCCACGGCCTACATCAAGGGCTTTCTGGGGGGGCGCGGCTACGAGGTGCGCCAGGCCGACCTTAGTATTGAGTTGGTGCTCAGGCTGTTTTCGAAGGCAGGCCTAACGCGGGTATTCGATGAAATTGAGCGTAGCGGCTTTGAGCTGAGCGATAATGCCCAGCGGATGCTGCGCCTGCGCCGCCGCTACGAGGCTACCATCGGGCCGGCCATTCGGTTTTTGCAAAACAAAGACCTCACGCTAGCCCCCCGCATCTGCCACGGGCGGTTTTTGCCCGAGGCCAGCCGCTTCGACAACGTGGCCGACCTCGACACAGCCTTTGGCACCATGGGCCTCACCGACCAGGCTCGCCACCTGGCCACGCTCTACCTCGAAGACCTGGCCGACCTGGTGAAGGAAACCGTGGGCCCGCAGTTTGGCCTCTCGCGCTACGCCGAAAGCCTGGCCATGTCGGCCACCCACTTCGACCCGCTGCACGCCGCCCTGCTAGCCCCGCCCAACCTCGTAGACACCATGCTGCTGGAGCTGCTGGATGAGCTGCTGGCCGAGGTGCAGCCTGATATCGTGGGCTTCACGGTGCCCTTCCCCGGCAACCTCTACGCCGCCCTGCGGCTAGCCCAGCGCCTCAAGCAGGTGCGCCCCCAGGCCGTGACGGTGATGGGCGGCGGCTACCCCAACACCGAGCTGCGCGGCCTCAGGGAGCCCCGCTTTTTCGACTACATCGATTACCTCACGCTGGATGACGGCGAGGGGCCCTGGCTGCGGCTGTTTGCGTATTTGCAGGATAAGCAGCAGCTAAATGGCGATGTTAAGCAACACGTTCGTCATGCTGAACGCAGTGAAGCATCTTGGTCGCTTCGTCAGGGTAGTAGCCCTAACAGTGCGGTAGAGATGCTTCGGCAGGCTCAGCATGACGAATGTGTTGATAAGGCCCCTAGCGAAAACAGCACCGATGGCCGTCATCTGCTGCAGCGCACCTTCCTGCGCAACGAGGCCGGCGAGGTCGAATATATCAACCACCCGCACCCCGATGTGCCGCACCCCGAGGTAGGCACGCCCGACTATTCTGACCTGCCTTTAACTGATTATCTGTCAGTGATTGAGGTGCTGAACCCCATGCACCGCCTCTGGAGCGATGGCCGCTGGAACAAGCTCACCGTGGCCCACGGCTGCTACTGGAAGCGCTGCTCATTCTGCGACGTCACGCTCGACTACATCGGCCGCTACGAAACCGCGCCCGCCACGCTGCTGGTCGATAGAATAGAGCAGATAGTGGCCCAGACCGGCCAGACCGGCTTCCACTTCGTGGACGAGGCCGCGCCCCCGCTGGCCCTGCGCGACCTGGCCGTGGAGCTGCTCAAGCGCCGCGTCAGCATCAGCTGGTGGGGCAATATCCGGTTCGAGAAAACCTTCACGCCCGACCTCTGCCGGCTGCTGGCCGCCAGCGGGTGCATCGCCATTTCGGGCGGCCTCGAAGTGGCTTCCGACCGCCTGCTAGCCCTTATGGAGAAGGGGGTGACCCTGGCCCAGGTGGCGCGCGTGACCCAGGGCTTCACCGAGGCCGGCATTCTGGTGCACGCCTACCTCATGTACGGCTTCCCGACTCAAACTGTCCAGGAAACCGTTGATTCGCTGGAGGTTGTGCGCCAGCTCTTCGAAGCCGGCATTGTGCAAAGCGGCTACTGGCACCGCTTCTCGATGACGGCCCACTCGCCGGTGGGGAAAAACCCCGCCAAATACCAGGTGGCGGCCATCGGCCCCGAGCCTGGCCCCTTTGCCTGGAACGACCTTTGGCACGATGACCCGCTGGGGGCCGACCACGAGCTTTTCGGCCCCGGCTTGGCCAAAAGCCTCTATAATTTCATGCACGGCGTGGCCCTGCGCGAGCCGCTCAGCTTCTGGTTTGATTTTAAAACGCCGCGCCCCACGGTGCCGCGCCAGCTCATTCAGCAAGCCTTGCAAGAGCCCGCCAAGCCCGACGCCGCGCAGCCCAACCGCCGCCTGTTCTGGCTCGGCAACGTGCCCGAACTGAGCTTCAAAACCACCGGCGGCACCGGCCCGAAAGACAAAAAAACAACCCGCGCCATCCTCACCTGCTACGAGCAGGCCGAGGACTTCGAGGTGAAAACCACCGAGCTTATCGGCCCCTGGCTGCATGCCCTGCTAGCCCGCCTCAGCACCGACTACGACACCAAAGTGCTGCTAAAAGAAGCCGCCGCCACCTTCCCGCCCGCCGCCGGCTCGTGGGATAATTTTCTGGCTAGCCCCGCCTGGCAGCTGCTGCGCGAAAAAGGCCTGCTGCTGGTGTAGCCCCCCCGCTAGCCCGGCGCTGCCATTGCTGGCAGGCGAAGCGCTGGCTTCGGGCGCGGGCGCACCGCGGGCAGGTGCAGCCTGCCGGCCCTAGCGCGGGCTACGCGCCACATTCGCGAGCGAAACCGGAGCTGCGCGCTACTCGCGGGCGCGCAGCCAGTCGAGCACCTGGCTCTGCAGGGGGGCTGCCGCTGCTTGGCGCACGTGCGGCCGGCCTAGCAGCGTGCGGGCCTGCGCCACCTCGGCTTTGGGCTGATTGGGCTCGTACACCGCGAGTAAGCGGCCGCGCTGGGCTAGGGTGTGCCAGTCGCGCCGGGTGGCCAGGGGCGGGGCCGGCATGTTCTGCACTACTACGAAGGCCGGGCGTGAGGCCGTGTTTTCGGCCAGCAGCAGCGGCAGTAGGCCGGCGGGCCGCTCGCTCACCCAGGCACCCACGCGGGCGGTGTCTACGCCCGGCGTGCGGCGCAGCAGGGCCAGGGCATTGGCTATGGTAGGGGCGGCCAGGGTGTCGGCAGCGGGTAAGAGCAGCACGGTGTGGCCCTGGCGGGCCAGGGCATCGGCCCAGGTAGAAGCGGCCAGCGCCGTACCGGGCGTGGAGAAAAGCGCCAGCGCCAGGCCGGGCAGGCTCTCATCGGCGGGGCTGAAGAGCAGCGCCGGGCCGGCGGTGCCTGCCACCTCATCGCGCCGCACGCGGTACACGGCCGGCTCGGGCTCGCCGCGCCGCACCAGCAGCAGCGGGTAGCGCACCGAGTCGAGCAGCAGCGTGCCGCGCCAAAAATTTCCCTGCTGGCCTAAGGTTAGGGCTTCGCCGGGCCGGCCGGGCCGCGCTAAGCGCAACGTGTCCTGCCCAAACGTGAGCGAGTCGCCCACAAAGCTGAGCGCGGGCTGCTGGGGCAGCACCAACTCGGCGTCGTAGTGGCCGGGGCGCGGGTGGCGCACCTCCAGCAGGGCGCGTAGCTCGGGCCGGCCGGGCACTTGCAGCGCGCCGGCGTAGTGGCCCGTGGGCGGCCCGGCGGGGCTGGCCTGGCCTGCGGCCTCGGGCCGGCCCTGGCAGCCAGCCAGGCCCGCCAACAGCCCCAGGCAGGCCAGGGCAGAAGTCCAATGAAGCAAGGGGCGAACGGGCATGGCCCAAAAGTACTAGCTGGCCCGCCCCGCCAGGCCCTTGCGGTAGATGAGGTCGCGCTGCACGTCTTCGCCCAGCTTAAAGGCCACCTCACCTACCTCCCGAAAGCCAAAGCGCTGGTAGAAAGCCTTGGCGCGCTCGTTGTGCTCCCACACGCCCAGCACCACGGCCGTGGCCTGGGCAGCCTGGGCAATATCGAGCGCCCGCCGCATAAGGGCCCCGCCCAGGCCCGTGCCGGTCCAGTCTTCCAGCACGTAAAGCTGCTTGATTTCGAGCTGCCGGGCGGTGGCCCCGGTGGCCAGGCCCAGCGCCGAGCCTTCCTGTAGCAGGGCGTAGCCCACGGTTTGGCCCTGCATATCGGCCAGCAGGCAGGTGCAGCGCGGGTCCTGCAATTGCGCCAGCTGAATGTCGGGCCCGTAGGCTTCGGCCAGGTAGGCGGCCATATCCTCGGGAGTATTGCTGGCGGCGAAGGTTTCGCTGAAGGTTTGGCGCCCTAGCGCGGCCAGGCGGGTGGCGGTGGCCAGGTTGGCCTTGGCAATGGAGATGCGGAGCGGAGAAGACATACTGCCTGCAAAGGTGCAGCCGCCCGGCGAGTTGCGCGGCCCGGGGCCACTAGCCGCCCAGCCCCACGCGCCAGCCCACGTAGCTGGTGCCCGCGCCCGCCGCCAGGCCCAGCAGCACACCCGCCGCCGGGCCCGCGCCTACTACCCCCGCTTGCCGCCAGTACTCATACAGCACATACACGCGCAGCAACTCCCCGATTACCAATAAAATACCGGTAGCAATCAGCAGGCCCGCCACCAGGCGGCGCGACGAAGGCGAAAGAAACGTGCGGGAAGAAGGTCGGCGAGCCATAAGCACCTTCTAAACCCCTGGCGGCGCGCGCATGTTCCGCAGCTTGTTATTTGGCAGGCTCCCCTTACCTTTGCCCTACCACACTACCCCGCGAGAGTAGCTCAGTTGGTAGAGCATCAGCTTCCCAAGCTGAGGGTCGCGAGTTCGAACCTCGTTTCTCGCTCACTTATAATCAGCCACTTAGATGAGAGTCTAAGTGGCTGATTTTTTGGTTTAAATGGTGGGGCAAACAAGTAAATCCGCTGGCCGTGGGCGCGCAGCCAGTCCTAACACCCGGCGGCGGCCGGGGAGGGCCGGGCGTGAGAGCCAGCGAGTATTGCCGGGCCGGGTGCCCTACTGCTTCACGAACTCGACGCGGCGGTTTTGGGCTTTGGCGGCGGGCGTGTTGCTGGGGTCGAGCGGTTGGGTTTCGCCCAGGCCTTTAGCCGTGAGGCGGTCGGCGGCGATGCCGCTTTTGACGAGAGCGGCGCGCACGGCCTCGGCCCGCGCCTGCGACAGCCGGAGGTTGGCGGCGGCATCGCCGTCGCTATCGGTGTGGCCTTCCACGCTAAAGCGGAGGGTCGGCTGGCTTTGCATGAGGCTAGCCAACTGGTCGATAGCGGGCTGCGAGGCGGACTTGATAACGGCTTGGCCAGGGTCAAACAAGATGTCGTGGCTCACGATGCGGCCGTCCGTCATCAGGCGGGCGTAGAGGTCCTTACCCCCCTCGGCCAGCCGCACGTTGCGGATGAGCAGCGGCCGGGTTTCGGCGTAGGTGGGGCGGGCACCCAGCGTGAGGGAGGTGGGGTGGCCGTTCACATCGGGCACGTTCAGAGTGCGGTTCTGGTCGAGGTAGCCCTTGAGGCTGCGCTGGTTGAAGGCCAGCGCCACGTGGTGCCAGTGGCCATCGGGGCTGGTGGGCTCGGGTAGTTCCTGCCCTAGCTGGCGCTCGGGCATCGTGATGCCGCGCTCGGTTATCTCCAGCGCGGCCAGGTCGCCGTTCACGGGCTGATGGTGCCGGCGCTCATCCCAAAAATACACGTCGAGGTGCTGGTGGGGCACTAAGAATACATCCATCTCCAGCGTGAACACGGCCGGCAAGTAATCGGCCTGCTTGATGAGCGGACTGATGCGGGTATCCTTCTGAAGTGCAATGGCGAGCTGCCCGGAGGTACTCACCAGCTCGGCGCTGCCCTGCTGCAACTGCCAGTGCGCCGGAAACTCGCCCACTGGCTCCCCCGCCAGCCGGTCCTCAAACAGCACTTTGGTACCGGGCACGAAGTCGTAGCGCGTGCCGGTGCGCTCGCCGCCCGCCGGGTCGGCGCCGGGGCTAGCGTTGTTGTCGGCGGTGGGTGTAGCAGCGCCGGTGGCACCCTTAGCGGCCGAGGTAGCGGTGTTTTCAGTCTTATCTAGGGCCTTGTTGATGGCCTGGTCGGTGCGCTGGTTCAGGCGGTTGTTCACCGCATTCTTAGCCCGTTCGCCGAGGCCCGACAAGTTGAACTGGGCGTGGGCAGTAGTGGCGCCGAGCAGCAGCGCCAGCAGCAAAGCATACTGGTTTTTCATCTGATAAAAGGCAATAAAGGGTGAGGACCGCGCCAGACGGTCAATTGGAAAGAGACAGCAAAAGCCAGGAGCAACAGCGGCCCTAGTTGAGGTCGGGCAGGCGCGGCAGGTCGAAGCTGCCGTTGCGCACGGTCACTTCTTCGCCCTTATCAGTTAGCAGGGTGCCGGCAAACGTGCCGCGCAGGCGGCCCTTGGTCGCGGGTAAAAAGTGCGCGCTGAGCGTGCCTCGCTTGAGCGGCGGCAGCATTAATTGCCCAAAAAACGACTGCTGCCCCGGCTCGCCGCCATTGTACACCAAGGCCGGCTCGGGGCTAGTGATGCGCAGGCTGGCCGACTCCGGGGTGCCATCCAGCAACAGCTTCATGTTCCAGAGCTTCGGTCCTTGTTTCTCGGTACGCAGCTCCACCACTGGCCCCGGCAGGCCCAGCACCGCCCCGCTGCGGTAGAAGCGGGCGTGGGGCGCGGGCACGTCAGCATACGTGTCGCGCAGGTGCACTTGCTCGTTCTGGTGCCCGGCCCCTGAAAAGGTAAAATCCACCTTGGTGGCCGGGTCGCCTTTGTAAACAGGCACTGGCCGGCTGGCCGCTAGCCCCAGCAGCGCGGTTAGCAGTAGCCCGGCGTGGGCCACTGGCCGCAGCAGCGAATAAAGAGAGCCAACGGAGGTAGGCAGCAGCTTCATAGCGAACGAGTTGAGTACGCTGCAAACCTAGCCTTTTGCCCCTGGGGCTGTCAATAGAACAAACGTGGGGGGTAGGGCCTAGCGGTCGAAGAATTTGTTGAGGGCTTCGGTACGATTTTGCACGTGCAGCTTCTGGTAGATGCGGTGAATGTGCTGGCGCACGGTGTGCACGCTAATGCCCAGCTTACCAGCAATCTCCTTGTACAGCAAGCCTTTGGCGAGGGCGGCCAGCACGTCGTGCTCGCGGGGCGAAAGCTCGCCGGGCATTTCGGCCGGCACAGGCGCGGGCTGGAAAGTGGCCACTAGCTTGCGGGCAATGCTAGCGCTCATGGGCGAGCCGCCGTCGCGCAGCTCCACCAGGGCATCGACCAGCTTGTGGGGCGGCGTGCGCTTGAGCAGGTAGCCGCTGGCCCCCGCCGCCAGGGCCGCAAACACCTGGTCACTGTCCTCAAACACGGTAAAAACCACGAATTCGAGTGCCGGAAAGCGCCGCTTGGCCTGCCGAATGCACTCAATACCGCTCAAGC
Source organism: Hymenobacter cheonanensis (assembly GCF_030581075.1). Lineage (GTDB taxonomy): Bacteria > Bacteroidota > Bacteroidia > Cytophagales > Hymenobacteraceae > Hymenobacter. The sequence goes on along the minus strand of NZ_JAUQSW010000002.1, from coordinate 16,143 downwards.
CGGGCAGGCTGATGTCCATGATAACCAGCTCGGGTAGGCGGTCGGGGCGCAGGTTGGCCAGCGCCTCCTCGGCCGAAGCGTAGGCAGCCAGGCAAGTGAACTCGGTGGTTTGATTGAGCAAGAACCGCAGGCCCTCCCGGACTTCGGGCAAGTCCTCCACCACACTGATGCGGGTTTTTTCCATGCCGTGAAGTTGAGGGGTTTAGGTGAGCGCGGCAATAGCACAAACGTTATACCGCCAGCGGCACCGAGAGGCACACGCAGGTGCCCTCCCCGGCCGTTTCGAAGCGCAGCTGGCCACTAAGCTGGGCTATGCGCTGGCGCATATTGGCCAGGCCATTGCCGAAGGGCCTAGCTGCCGGACCCGCCTCGCCCACGGGCAGGCCCCGGCCATCGTCGCGCACGCACACTTGCAAAGCCCCGTCGCGCACGTGCATGCTGATGGTTACGCATTGGCAGTCCGCGTGCTTGATGGCGTTGTGCACGGCCTCGCGCACTACCAGGTACACGTTGCGGCGCAGCTCTTTGGGCACGCGCGCGGCAGGCAGGTCGTCGTCGATTTCAAACGCATAGTCGAGGCCAGCATTGTCGAGCAGCTCGGCCATTTGCAGGCGCAGGTACTGCACCAATGATTCCAGGGTATCGTGCGCGTCGTTCAGGGTCCAGATAACCTCGTTCATTTTGGCCGACAGCTGGCTAGCCGCCTCCCCGATGCGCGCCGCCGCCGGACCGGCCTGGGCGGGCGGCCCCTGCAAGGCATGGCTCAGGTACAGGATGCCGGTGAGGCCCGCGCCGAGGTCGTCGTGCATCTCCTGGCTGATGCGCTGCCGCTCCTGGGCCTGACCGTCGAGCAGGGCTTGCAGGCGCTGGGTTTCGGCCTCGGCGTGCAGGGTTTGCAGGCGCTGGGCATCAAGCTTTTGGCGCTGCCGGAAGTAGCGGTAGGTAGTGAAAAGCAGCAGCCCGAGCAGCCCTACCCCCACCCCGGCCGCCAATAGCCAGTGGCGCTGCTGGGCCAGGGCGCGCTGCTGCTGGGCCACCACGGCGCGCTGCTGCTGCACGCGGTAGCGGGCTTCTACCTCCTGGGCGCTGCGCACCACGGCGGTGTTCAACAGGCTGTCGCCCAACGCATCGGCCCGGTAGCGCAGCTGGCGGCTGGCGGCCAGCTGGCCTTGCGCCACGGCAATATCGGCCAGCAGGTCGTAGCAGTCGAGCACCACCTTGTTGGCCCCGTGCTGCTGCGCCGAAGCCAAGGCTTGGCGCCCGTACTGCTGGGCTGGCCCCAATTGCCGCAGTTCGAAGTAGGCCCGGCCCAGGCCCTTCCAGGCATCGGCTAGCCCTTCCACGTCGTGGAGCGAATCGGCGAGCTGCACGGCCGTTTGGTAGAGGGGTAGGGCTAGCGCCGGCTGGCCCCGTTGCACGTCGATATCGGCCAGGTTGATGGCGGCGCTTTTCTGCGCCTCCACGTAGTGCAGGCGCCGGCCCAGTGCGTAGCTGCGCCGCAGGGCTTGGGTGGCTTCGGGGAGCCGGCCCAGGCCTTTGTAAGCGTTGCCGATGCTGTTGCTAATCATGGCCACTAGCATGTCGTTGTGCAGGGGCCGGGCCAGGGCCAGCGCCTGCTGGCCGTAGCGCAGGGCATCGGCATCCTGGTGCAGGTACTGGTAGCACACACTCAGGCTGTTGGTGAGCAGGGCCAGCGAGGCGGTGTCGTGAATGGCCTCGAAAGCCGGTAGGGCTTTAAGCTGAGTCGCGATGGCCAGCGGGTACTTCTCTTGCCGCAGGTACACGTTGGCCAGGTTGCCGTACGACACGGCCCGGTAGCGCCGAAAATGGTGCCGCACGCTCAGCGCAATGCCTTGCTGGTTAAGGCGCTCCGACTCGGCAAACCGGCCCTCCGTATTCAGAATGCCGGTGTAGTTGGCAATGTATTTTACCACGCCCCGCGGGTAGTGCAGCTGCTCGCTGAGGCGACCCGCCCGCTGGTAGAGCGCCTTGGCCGAATCGGGCTGGCTGGCCTCGTACTGCTGCCCTAGCTCGATGAGCAGCAGCACGCGGTTGGTGTCGGCGGGCTGGGTGCGCAGCCGGGCGCGCAGGCTGGCGCGCTGGTCGGTAGCCGGCAGCTGGGCCGTGCCGCGCAGCGGTAATAACCCCAACAGTAGGGCGGCGCAAAGCAGACGTTTAGCGAATACGGCGTGCATGGGCGAAAGCTACTAAATTCGACCGAATTGCGTGCGTAGCTACTATAAAATCAAGCTATTACCCGGTAAGGGGCGCCCGGCTTCCTTCAGCCGGGCTGCCCGCCAAAGCCAGTGCCGCCCGCACTGCTTCAGGCCCTGCGGGGCGAGGCTTCGCCCTCCCGCGCCCGCCTACGCCGTGTGCGGTAATGCGAAGTGGCCCGGCAGGTAGCCGCCGTTGCCTGCGCGCCCTGCCTGGGTAGCCAAGGGGCGTATAGGGCAGCGCCTTACGGGCGTTTACCCTCGCCGGGCGGGGTGGCCGGCCCGCCGCCCGGCCCCAAAAGCCGCCGCCGGGGGCTAGCTTTCGCTTTTTACGCGGCTCCTACAAGCCATGCCGATGCCCGAGCGTACCGTTTTGCTGATTGACGATGAGGCGCCGCTGCGCCTGGCCGTGGCCCGCACCCTGGAGCTGGAGGGCTACCGCGTGCTGCAGGCCCCCACCGCCTACGCGGGGCTAGCCCTGCTGGCCGAGCACGCCGCCGACATCAGCGTGGTGCTCTCCGATGTGAAGCTGCCCGATGGGCGGGGCCTCGACCTGCTGCCGCGCTACCGCGCCCTGGCCCCCCTGGCCGAAGTGGTGCTGATGACGGCCTACGGCACCATTGCCGACGGCGTGCGGGCCATGAAGGAGGGCGCCTTCGACTACCTGGCCAAGGGCGATGCCGACGAGCGCTTGGTGGTGGTGGTAGACCGCGCCGCCGAAAAAGCCAGCCTGCGCCGCCGCGTGGCCGACCTCGAAAAGCAAGTGGGCCGGCGGTACAGCTTTGCCGAAATGGTGGGCCACTCGCCGGCCCTGGAGCAGGCCAAGCACACGGCCCGGCAAGTGGCCCTTACCGAGGCCACGGTGCTGCTCGAAGGCCCCACCGGGGTGGGCAAAGAGCTGTTTGCCCAGGCCATTCACTACGCCAGCCCGCGCCAGGCCAGGCCGTTTGTGGCCGTCAACTGCAGCGCGTTTCCAAAAGACCTGCTAGAGTCGGAGCTGTTTGGCTACCGCAAAGGGGCGTTTACGGGGGCCAACGGCGACAAGAAAGGCCTGTTTGAAGAAGCCCACGGCGGCACTTTATTTCTGGATGAGATAGGGGAGCTGGCCCCCGAGGCGCAGGCCAAGCTGCTGCGGGCCCTCGAAAGCCGCGAGTTTACCAAGCTCGGCGACAGCCGCCCCACCCGGGTAAACGTGCGCGTGGTGGCAGCCACCAACCGCAACCTCAAGCAGGAAGCCGACGCGGGCCACTTCCGGCTCGATTTGTACTACCGGCTCTCGGTGGTAGTGCTGGCCATTCCGCCCCTGCGGGCGCGGCCGGGCGATGTGCCCGTGCTGGCGCAGTACTTCGCCCAGTACTTTGGCCGGCAGCTGCGCCAGCCGCCGCTGCGCATTGGCCCCGAGGCCCTGCACGCCCTCGAAGCCTACGCCTGGCCCGGCAACGTGCGCGAGCTGCGCAACGTGCTGGAGCGGGCCTCCATCCTCACGCCCCCCACCAGGGCGCTGGCGCTGGCCGACCTGCCGCCCGAAGTGCAGCTGGCCGCCTTCGAAGCCCAGCCAGGCCCGCCGCCCGCCGCCGGGCCGGCTCCCGACCCCGCCGCCACCGACCCGCGCCTGCTGCGCAATGCCGAGAAGCTGCACATCCAGCGCATGTTGCAGGAGTGCGGCGGCAACAAGGCGGCCACGGCCCGCGTGCTGGGCATTGCCCACACCACGCTGTACCGCAAAATTGAGGAGTACGGCCTCTAGCGCGGCCTGGCAAAACGCACCGGCCGCTAGCGTTTTGCTAGGCCCCGGTGCGTTTTGCTACTGGCCGGTGCCAGGGCGGCGGGTAGTTAGCTAGCAAGTAGTCAGATTGTTAGCATGGTGAGGGCAGCCGGCCGCCCTCTGGCCCCAGGCTTGCCACCGGCAGTGGCCCGCCCGCTAGCCGGCGCGGCTGCTTTTTATGAGAAAAAAACTTTTGCTGACGCTGAGCGTCGTGCTAACCAGCCTGGCTGCCCTGGCGCAGACCACCGAAACCACCACTGCTCAACGCCCCGCGCCCGCCGACACGGCTACCGCCAACGTGCCTTTTGCGGGCATGGACCTGAGTTGGGTAAACGGCCAGAACCGCCAGCAGTATTTCCCGCTGCAATTTCAGGACAAGGCGGGCGAGACCGTGCTCACGGCCACCGCGCTGCTCGACGGCTACTACAACTACAACTTTGCCCGGCCCCTCGACCATACCCAGACGATTTCGGCCGTGACGGGCCGCGCCCAGGAGTTTTCGCTGGCGCTGGCCAGCATCGGCATCGAGTCAAACTACAAGAACATCATCGGCCGGCTGTGGCTGCAAACCGGCTCGATGCTGAACGTGGTGCAGGAAACCGACGCCTCGGTGCTGCGCGGGCGCAACACGGGCACCACCATCGGGGCCAACGGCACAAACGTGGGCACGGGCATCACGGGCAATAACCTCAAGTACATCCGCGAGGCGGCGGCCGGCTACCACTTCAACGTGGCCTACGGCCTGAACCTGGAGCTGGGTATTTTTATGAGCTACATTGGCCTGGAAAGCTACGTGACCCAGGAAAACTGGAGCTACCAGCGCTCGCTGGTCTGCGATTTCACGCCCTTCTACTTTCAGGGGGCGCGGGCGCAGTTTTACCCTAGCCGGAAGTTTAAAACCGAGCTGTGGGTGATGAACGGCTGGCAGACCTACAACACCTACAACAAGCGCCCCGCGCTGGGCAACTCCAACTACTTCCGGCCGAGCGAGAACGTGCAGCTGGTGGCCAATTTTTACGTCGGCAACGATACGCGGCCGGGCCTCGATTCGCTAGCCATCGGCCGGGCGGCCTACCCCAATATCACCCGCTTTCACCACGACAACTCGGTGGTGGCGCGCTACTACCACAAGGATAAGAAGGGCCCGCTGCGCGGCATCACGCAGGCGGCGTTCAGCCTGAACACGCACTACGGCTTCCAGAGCGGCACCGACGCCGGCGGCCACGCCGTGCAGGCCAAAAATAACTATATGGTGGGCAGCTCATTGGCCCACCGGCTGTGGTTTGCCAAAAACAAGCTAGCGGTTACCACCCGCGTCGGCTTTGTCAAAAACCCTTCGCGCTACCTCAGCTTCACTCCCTCGGTGGTCGGCTTCACCGATACCGACGCCAGCCGGCTCACGGCCAAGGAAGCCACCGTCACCTTCGACGTGATGCCCAGCGACTACGTCACGTTTCGCCTGGAGTACCTGCACCGCTCGGCCAACGTGCCCTACTTTGCCGGGCCCGGCGGCACCACCTCGCCCAGCGGCTACGCCGACCAGCCGCTGCCCGCCGGCTACGTGCCCGACCTGCGCGACTATGAAAACCGGCTCATCTTCGCGGTTAATTTCCGGCTGTAATTTTTGGCAGGCTTCGCCGATAAAACCGGCCGGCCTGGCCCCAGCCCGGCTTCGACCCCCCTAACTGCCCCGAGCCTATGCGTTTCTTTACCTGCTTGCTGCCGGCCGCCGTGCTGGCGGCCAGCGTGCTGCCGGGCCGGGCTTGCGCCCAGGCTGCGCCGCCCGCACCCACCGCTACCACCACTACGGCACCGGCCGCCGCGCCCGCTACCACGGGGGCCGCCCCCACGGCCGCGGCCGCCGCCGATACGGCGCGCGAAAACCTCAAGCCCGAATTTTTTGGCTACGTGGGCGTGTACTACGGCTACGATTTCAACAACCCCGCCAGCCTCACCCGGCCGGGCTTCATCTACTCCGAAAACCTGCACAACCAGATTGCCGTGAACCTGGCCCTGCTAGGGGCGCGCTATACCGGCCAGCGCGTGCGGGGCACCTTCGCCATCCAAACCGGCACCTACCCCGATGCCAACTACGCCGCCGAGCCGGGCATTTTCAAGAACATCTACGAGGCCTGGGGCGGCGTGAAGGTGGCCGGCAACCTCTGGCTCGACGCGGGCATCTTTATCTCGCACATCGGCCTGGAAAGCCCCAACTCGCGCGATAACCTCACGCTCACGCGCTCCATTATGGCCGACAACTCGCCCTACTATGAGGCGGGCGCCAAGCTCACCTACGACAAGGGCAAAAAGTGGCTGTTTTCGGCGCTGGTCATCAATGGCTGGCAGGTTATCCGCGACCGCAACCAGAACGAGGCCGTGGGCACGCAGGTGCAGTTTCGGCCCAGCCCCAAGTGGCTGCTCAACTCAAGCACGTTTGTGGGCGAGGGCCGCAACGTGCCCGATTCGGTGGGCATCCGGCTGCGCTACTTCCACAACTTCTACGTGACCTACGACCCTAGTAAAAAGTGGAAAATCGCCGCTGCCTTCGACGCCGGCTGGCAGGAAAAGCTCGATGGCCGGGGCGGCTACGACAAGTGGCAGGGTGGCTCGCTCATTGTGCGCCGCCGCCTCTGGGAGCGGGCGGGCCTGGTGGGCCGGGCCGAGTTTTACCACGACCCCAGCGGCGTGCTGGCGCCCACCCGGGCGGGCGGCCTGCGCACCACGGGCTACTCGCTGGGCTTCGACTATCTGCCCGTGCCGCGCATTATCCTGCGGGCCGAGGTGAAGGAGTTTATCGACCAGAACGAGGTGTACCAGCAGGGTAAGTCATTCAAGCGCACCAACGGCGCGGCCACCCTGCTGATGGGCCTGACCCTGTAGCGCGGCGGCTTACCCAGAGGCTACCCCTGGCCCGGCCCGGCTAGAGCGCGGCCTGCCCCAGCATGGCCCGTGCTGCCACCTGCCCGCTCACTAGGCCGGCCTCTACCGTGCCGGCTGCCGGGCCTTCATACACGCCCTCGCCCGCAAAAAACAGCGTGCCGGCCACGGGCGTAGCCAGGGCGGCGCGGGCGGCGGGCGCCCCCACGGTAGGGTAGGAGTAGGCCCCGTAGGCATAGGGCTCGGCGGCCCAGTTGCGCACGTAGCTGGCGCGTAGCTGCGCTTGCAGGGCCGCCAGCGGCACCGCCAGCAGCCGGGCCAGCGAGGCGAGGGCTAGCGCCAGCACCTCCTCGGTGGGCGTGGCGTGCAGGCGCTGGGCGGCCGGCCCCGCCAGCCAGCCCGTGAGCAGCGGGCGCGCCGCGGGCAGCTGGCTCCACCAGGTAGGCACCGGCGCATCCGAAAGCAGAAACTCCAGCTCGGGCAGGCGCGCTTGCCAAATGGCCTGCGCAAAGTCGAGCTGGATTTTGATGACGGCGCCAAAGCCAAGCTGCGCGGCCGCCGCGCGGTGCGCCGGTAGCTCGGGCACAAAGCCCAGGTGCCCCGGCTGCCCGGCCGGGCGCTGCCACACGCCCAGCGGCACGGTGCACAGTACCTGCCGCGCGTGGTAGCTAGCCCCATTTTCGGCAATAACCTCGGCCGCGCCCGGCTGCCAGCGAATTGCCTGCACGGGCGTGGCCAGGTGCAGGGTGGCGCCTGCCGCCTGGGCGCGCCCGGCCAGCCAGTGCAGCAGTGGCCCGTAGCCGCCCGCCGGGCGCGGCGAGTCTTCGGCCCCGCCGGCTGCCCACTCCGCGCGCAGGGCCAGGGCACTCACGCGCCGGGCATCGGCCGCATCGTAGCCCTCGGCAAACTGCGTGGCAAAGGCGCGGAGCGGCGCGTGGGCCTCGCCTGTAAACTCGCGGGCCAGGAAGTCGGCCAGGGGCAGGTCTTCTTGCAGCTTATCGAGCTTGGCGAGCAGGGGCGGCAGCAGGTCGAAGAAGTCGGCATCGGGCTGCACCTGGCCCTCGCGCACCACGTAGGTGCGGCCCGCCGTGGCCTGCCACGCAATGCCCGCCTCGGTTAGCAGGGCCCTGGTGAGCGGCACGGGCTCGTGCATAAACTCGGCCCCGGCCTCCAGCACCTCGCCAAAGCCGGGCGGCTGCACGGTGTGCACGCGGCCGCCCAGGCGGTTTTGGGCCTCCACAAGCAGCACCGGCCGGCCGGCCTCGGCCAGGATGCGGGCGGCTAGCAGGCCCGCCGCGCCGGCCCCGATAATAAGTACATCCGTCTGGTAGTGTTCGGTGGGTGCAGGCATAAAGCAGAAAACAACGGCTCAATAACAGGCCGGGCGCCGAAATGGCTGGCGCCACCGGCGCTGCGCCGGCCGCTGGCCCTGCACCCGGCCCCGGGGCAGCTGGCAAAGGGCAGTAAAATAAGTAGTTGCCCCAGCCTAAAATTTGCGCAGCCGGTGCTTGCTCAGCTCGTAGCTGATGATGGTGGGCACGTAAAACGTAACGTCGGCGGCCAGCTTGGCGGCCAGCACCCCCAGCGGCACGCTGTGCAGCCAGCGCGGCAGCCAGTACAGCAGCGCGGGGCGAATGAGCAGGCTGTCGAGCACCTCGGCCACGCCAAACTCTACCACCAGGGCGCGGATGTTGCGCCCCAGCGTGCCGGCCGTGTAGCGGCGCCCCTGCGTGCGCAGGGCCTGGCGCGTGTGCCACACATCCTGCCCCAGCAGGTAGCCAAAATAGGCCAGGTTGCCGGCCCAGGTGGCGGCCAGCGCCCGCCCTACCTCGGGGCTGCCCGCGTGCGTGGCCGCCGCCGCCGCGCCCAGCGTAGCTGCCAGCGACAGCCCTTCGGCTGGCCCGTAGCGCCGCAGCCATTCGCGCACCCGCGCCGTACTAACAGCAGCCATTGAGAGTGTAAAAAATTGATTGATAGTAATTTGCAGGTAATGCGTGCTGGCGGCCGGCCCAAAACTAAGCCCCGACTCTGGGGCAGAGTCGGGGCTGTTAGCCTGCGGCGGGCCGGGGCGGGCTAGGCCGTTTTGGTGCGGCCGGGGCGCTGCTTGGGCGTGCCGTCTTTCTTGCGGCCGTAGGGGGCGTCGGCATCGGGGGCAGCGCTAGGGTCGGCGGCGCGGGTTTTGCGGGCCTTGGGCACGTAGCTGTCTTGCAAGAGCTTTTCCATCTCCTCAAAAACCGTCCGGGCTTTCTTGAACTGCTTCTGCAATTCGTTGAGGAGGGCTTCGTTTTGTTCGGCTTTGTTCAGCAGGTTTTGCAGCTGCGTAAGGTCAAGGTTCATAAGTGCTTTGCTGGGTAAGGCAGTGAATGATTCTGCAAACCTACTACCGGGCAGGAATTATAACACGCCCGAGGGCCTGGCCGGCTCGCTGCCCCACCAGGTAGGCGCCCGCCACTACCCCCGGCGGGCCGCCGGCAGCTGGGCTGGGGTATGGGCTGGCGTGCGCTACTTTCGGCCGGGCGCCGGGGTTGTTTTCCTTGCTGGCGCTCGTTTGCATGAGTCTACGTATCCGAAGCTGTTTGCGGTGGCTGAGCCTGCTGGGCGGCCTGCTACTGGGCGCCGCCTGCAACCGCGCCCCGCACGAGCACGCGGCCCCGCCCTTTGAGGTAGCCGAAGCCTCGGTAGCCCAGGTGCACCAGGCGCTACGCCAGGGCCGCTGCACCTGCGAGCAGCTGGTGCTAGCCCACGAGGCGCGCATCAGGGCCTACGACCAGCCCACCGGCCTCAACGCCATCGTGGTTACCAACCCGGCGGCCCGCGCCACTGCCCGCCAGCTCGACGCCGAGTACCGGCGCACCGGCCGGCTGCGGCCGTTGCACTGCATTATGCTCATTGTCAAGGATAACTACAATACGGCCGGCCTGCAAACCACGGCGGGCTCGCGGGCGCTCAAGGGCTTTGCGCCCGCCACCGACGCCCGGATGGTGCGCGACCTGAAAGCCGCCGGGGCCATTGTGCTGGCCAAGTCCAACATGGCCGAGTGGGCCTTCAGCCCGATGGTGACTATCAGCTCCATCGCGGGCGAAACGCGCAACCCTTATAACCTGGGCCACGTGCCGGCGGGCTCCAGCGGGGGCACGGCCGCGGCGGTGGCCGCTAGCCTGGGCACGGCGGGCCTGGGCACCGACACCGGCAATTCCATCCGGGGGCCGTCGTCGCACACGGCACTGGTGGGTTTTCGGCCCACGCTGGGCCTGCTGAGCCGGGCCGGCATCGTGCCCCTCTACCTGCGCAACGATACCGGCGGCCCCATGGCCCGCTCGGTAGCCGATGCCACGGCCCTGCTCGATGCCCTGGCCACCGGCCCCGACCCCGCCGACCCGCTCACGCGCTACGGCGCGGGCAAGGTGCCAGCGGGCGGCTACCGGCAATTCCTGCTCAAAAATGGCCTGCAAGGCGCCCGCATCGGCATATTGCGTACCCTGAGCGAGCGCCGTCCCGACCCGCAGGTGAAGGCCCTGTTCGAGCAGGCCGTGGCCGACCTGCGCCGGGCCGGCGCCGTGGTAGTCGAAGTCGAAATCCCCAACTTCGACCAGGTAAGCAACGGCCAGTGGTGCTCGGTTTTCCGGCACGATGTCAACCAGTACCTGGCTGGGCTAGGCCCCACGGCGCCCGTACACACCATCGGCGAGGTGCTGGCCTCGGGCAAATACGCGCCGTATATAAAGGAGAACCTGCAAGACGAGCTGGCCCACGGCCAGGCGCCCAGCCCTAGCCAGTCCGGCTGCGGCGAGGCCTACACCGACCCGCGCCGCATCGCGTTCCGCCGGGCCGTATCGGCCGCCATGGACCGCCACCGGGTGGGCGCCCTCGTGTACCCCACCTAGAACAACCCGCCCGCCAGAATCGGCGATTTCGCGGGCTATAAAGGCGATAACAGCCAGCTCATTGCGCCGCACACCGGCCAGCCGGCGTTCACGGTGCCCATGGGCTTCACCTCTGGCCACCTGCCCGCGGGGCTCCAGCTGCTAGGCCGCTCGTTCGACGAAGCTACGCTCATCAAATACGCCTACGCCTACGAGCAGGCCACGCACCACCGCCGGCCGCCGGCGCGGTTTCCGGCGCTGCCCGCGGTGGCGGCCCCGCCGCAGCGCTAGCGGGTTTTTTCGGTCTGGGCCAGCAGCTCTTGCAGGTAGCTGCCCCAGATGGCGGGGTTGGAGTGCGTGCCGTGGCCGGTGGTGAGGTCGGTGATGGGCAGCAGCACGTAGCGGCCCTTGGCCACCCGCTTTATTTCGGTATCCATGATGCCCAGCTCGGGCGGGTTCACCTGGTCGTCGGCCGAGTTGATGGCCAGCAGCGGCGCCCTAATGGCCGCCAGGTGCGGCGCCGGGTTATAGTCGCGCGAGGCATCAAACTGATAAATGAAGTCATTGGCATCCAAGGTACTATACATATTCGCCTCCGTCTTGGCCAGGGCAGCTTCGGCCAGCTCGCGGGTGGGCGCCAGCCTCTGCATCTGCTTAGGGCTGCTGGTCATAAAAATCAGCGACGAGGCCGCGCCGGCTAGCCCCACCTTGGGCTCGGTGGTATAGTTGCCGCCCTGCCAGGCGGGGTCCATCTCTATCATATCGATGGCCATTTTGCGCAGCATGCGGTTGCGGCCGGCTATTTCTACGGGCAGGCTGGCCAGGGGTAGCAGCGCATCCATGTAGTCGGGGTACTTGTAGCCCCACACCCAGGTTTCCATGCCGCCCATTGAGGTGCCCATAATGAGGCGGGCGTGGGCCACGTGCAGCTTTTCGGTGAGCAGGCGGTAGTCGGCCGCCACCATGTCGTCGTAGGTGTACTTCGGAAATTTCATCCGCAGCCCGTTGCTAGGCTTGCTCGACTTGCCGTGGCCAATGGCATCGGGCAGAATAATGTAGTACTTGGCCGCGTCCAGCGGCTGCCCGGGCCCAAACAAATGCCCCGCAAACAGCTCGCTGAGAAAGCTCGTGCCCGCCCCCGTGGTGCCGTGCATGATGAGCACGGCGTTCGTCACCCGGCCATCTTTATCGGTGCGGGGCTGCCCCACAGTGGTATAGTGCAGGTTTAGCTGCGGCAAGGCTTCGCCGCTGCCGAAGCGAAAGTTCGGCAGCACGTAGTCGCCCGCCACCGGGGTAGGGTAGGAGGCCTGGGCCGGGCTAGCCAGCGGCAGCGCCAGCCCACCCACGAGCAGCGCCAGTCGAAAAACAATCATGGAGCAAACAGCCAAAAGTAGAAAAATAACCCGCTCCCGCCCGGGCGCCGATGAGCTGCCAAATGACGGCGATAACCGGCAAATAATTGCGCAGCCCGCAGCAGCCCTGGCCATTTTAAATAGCTCGCCGCCGGGCTTTTATCCCCCTTGCTGTCTGGCAGCTCCTTTCGGCGGCGGGCACGCTTGCCTCGCTACCTGGCTTGTGCGTAGCTTGCCTCCTCATGGCCCGCACGAGTATTTACCCTGTTAATTGCTTTGAGCGCCTCCTGTGGTGGGGCGTGCTGGCTGCTCTAAGCTGGGGCGTATTTATTGGGTTATTCTTGGTAATCAAATGGCTGTGGCAGCTGTGCTGAGGCGAAGCCTACTTAAGCAGGCTAGCCGGCCCAGGCAGCGCCCCGGCCGCCGCCGGGCCCAGGTAGCAAACCCCAAACCCGGCGGCCTGCGTAACAGCTCGCCGGGCCACGCCCATCTTGCTAACCTATTTATTGATGCCACACGAGCTGCCCCCCCCTAGCCTGCGCACCGTCGAGGTCACCCGCTACATCACGCCGCTGCGCGAGGGGGGCTCGCTGCCCGCGCTGGTCGAGGCCGACGATGGGTTTCTATACGTGCTCAAATTTCGGGGCGCGGGCCAGGGCATCAAGGTGCTGATTGCCGAGCTGTTAGTGGGCGAGCTGGCGCGTGCCCTCGGCCTGCGCGTGCCCGAGCTGGTATTTGCCGAACTCAGCGAGGCTTTCGGCCGCACCGAGCCCGACGAGGAAATTCAGGACCTGCTGCGCGCCAGCACCGGCCAAAACATGGCCCTGCACTTCCTGGCCGGGGCTAGCACCTTCGATGCGCTCGTGACCACCGTGGCGCCGCCCCTGGCCTCGCTTATCGTGTGGCTCGACTGCCTGACGCTCAACGTAGACCGCACCGCTCGCAACACTAATATGTTGCTCTGGCATAACGAGTTGTGGCTCATCGACCACGGCGCCGCGCTCTACGTGCACCACACCGGCCCCGGCTGGGTCAAGTCGGCCACCCGGCCATTTCCTTCGGTGAAAGACCACGTGCTCTTGCCCCAGGCCACGGCCCTGGCCGCCGCCGATGCCGAGGGCCGCGCCCGCCTCACGCCCGAGGTGCTGGCCGGCATCATCGCCGTCATCCCCGACGAGTGGCTGCAGGAGCCCGACCTCACGCCCGCCGAGCAGCGCGCCCAGTACCAGCAGTTTTTGGAGGCGCGCCTGGCCGTTTCCGCCACCTTTACCCAGGAAGCCGACCATGCCCGCCAAGCACTTGTTTGAGTACGCCGTGCTGCGCGTGGTGCCCCGCGTCGAGCGCGAAGAGTTTATAAACGTAGGCGTTATCCTCTACTGCTCGGCACAGGGCTTTTTACAGGCCACCTGCCAGTTCGACGAAGACCGGCTGCTAGCCTTCGCCGGCCCCACCCTCGACCTGGCCGATGTGCGCGCGCGCCTGCGCTCGTTCAAGCGCATTTGCGGCGGCCGGGCCGAGGGTGGGCCCATCGGGCAGCTAGCCATCGCCTCGCGCTTCCGCTGGCTCACGGCCCAGCGTAGTACCATTATTCAAACCTCGCCCGTGCACCCCGGCCTCTGCGAAGATGCCGCTGCCACGCTAGCCCACCTGCACGCCCAGCTAGTGGGCTAGCACCAAGCCGCAAGTACAGCAGCGAGCAAAATGCCGAAAGAGGTCAATATCCTATAAAGCTGATTTTTGCTAAAAACACCGTGCCGATAGCGTATACGCAGCGCTCAACGTTGGCCGCTTAGCACACGCTTACCCTATTATAAGGAAGCTAAGGAAGCGTGTCCGGCTTACAGGCCGCGCCTGCTACTCTGGCTCCTGTAGCAGCCACTTGGCGCTGGCCGCTACTTGCACGCTCACGTGCTCACCTACTGCAAAGCGCGGTTGGCTAGCCCGGGCCCGCACCAGCATCGCCGCCACCTTCACTTCCAGCTCGTAGTAGCTACCCAAAAACCGCACAGCGCGCACCGTACCCAGCGGCTTGCCTGCCTCAACCGCCCCTAGCTGTAGCTGCTCGGGGCGCACCAGCAATGCCCCCGGGCCAGCTATGTTCGGGGCCAGCGCTAGGCGGTTGGCGCCGGTTAGTAGGTGATAATCGCCCAGCAATGCCGCCGTGTACTCATCCACCGGCTCCTGATAAACACGTTCGGGCGAGCCCTGCTGCACCAGCCGCCCCCGGCGCAACACCAGCAACTCATCGGCCCACCCTAGCACATCCGTAGCCTCATGCGATACTAACAGGCACGTAACTCCCAGCCGCACAACTACTTCCTCCACAATAGCCTGCATCTGCCGTTTATGCACCCGGTCCAGGTTAGAGAATGGCTCGTCAAGCAACAGCAGTTGCGGCTGCCCTAGCAGCAGGCGCGCCAGCGCCACCCGCTGCTGCTCGCCCCCTGATAGCTGGTCGGTGCGCCGCTGCAGCAAGTGGTCAATGCGGCACAGCTTATATAAGGAGTGCGTTTCTCGCGCCGGCCGCTTACTAGCATAGCCCAGCACCTGCTCTACCCGCAAAAATTTCGGCAAATCCGACTTCTGCGATAAGTAAGCCACCCCCGGGTGCCCCGGCACCAAGGCTACTTCAGGCCCCCGCACCCGGTTGCCCACCACCCGTATCTCCCCCGTGCTAGGCTGCACAAGGCCCGTAATCAACTGCAGCAGCGTGCTCTTGCCCGCCCCGCTTTCCCCTACCAATGCCAACTTTTGCCCCTGTCTCTGCATAAAGCTCAGTGGCTGTATCACCTGTATCCCCTGCTCCGCAAAGCTGAGGTCTCTCACTTCTAGAAGCTCCATACCGAGTAAATAAGCAGTGTAGCACGCTAGCGTTTCCTATGTAACGAGCACCCATCTGCCCGCAAGCTACATGCGCTACCACTGGCTATAAGAGTTTTAAGTACCAGCACACCCCCCCCAATACAAGCAATGCCAAGCCTTGTTCTATGCTTGGCCTATTATAGGCACGCATTTCATAAGCTAGGAACAAAAAGGGAACTGCTTCACAGTCAGCATCAGTTTGCCCATTGTCAAAAAATAGCAACGAAGTAGATGGCTTTTTTCAGGCCAAAGTTTGCGCTGTCAAGAAATAACGGTACCTTTGCACTCCCAAACCGGATTAGGGGCTAACGGCCGCTAAGCACAGTCAAAATAGCTGAAATGGTTCGGAAAAATAAAAACGGCAAAATTTGGAAAGTCAAAAATTTTCCTTACCTTTGCACTCCCAATCGCAATAGGCGTTTCGGTTTTAAAGGGCTTGAAGATGTGAATCAAATAGTTAGCAAATACTTGCTACTAGGTGTTGCTCTCATTTTAGCTTTCTTTAATAAAGCAGTCTAGGAGTTTAAATTAAGTTTTTCTTGTAAAAACGAAAAAGCTTCTCTACCTTTGCACCCCGCTTCAATCGGAGGCGGTTTTGACCAGAAGATGAAGCAAATCAAAAAAATAAAAATTTTTGATTCCGAATTTGGAAAGTCAAAAAATCTTCTTACCTTTGCACTCCCAATTACAGACAGGGCTTGCAAACGGCAAGAAAACGAGCTGCTCACCTAGCTCACACCGTTACTTCAATTGGAAGTAACACTCGTTCTTTGAATGACGGAAATAGACAAAATAGTAAGTGTCTTATCAGTTTCGACTGATGAGAAACAAGCGAAATCGAATTAGACGACCAAACGTCGAAATACGAGCAAGGAGAGCACTCGACATCAGCCCATGTTCGCATGGGTGCAGGAATATTTTACAATGGAGAGTTTGATCCTGGCTCAGGATGAACGCTAGCGGCAGGCCTAATACATGCAAGTCGAACGGTGGCAGCAATGCCATAGTGGCGCACGGGTGCGTAACACGTAACTAACCTACCCATCATTGGGGGATAGCCCGCCGAAAGGCGGATTAATACCGCATAAGACTATAGAGTGGCATCACTTAGTAGTTAAAGATTTATTGATGATGGATGGGGTTGCGGGTCATTAGCTAGTTGGTAAGGTAACGGCTTACCAAGGCGACGATGACTAGGGGAGCTGAGAGGC
>NZ_JAUQSW010000022.1 GCF_030581075.1 Hymenobacter cheonanensis | reverse complement strand
CGTATTGGCCGCCACCACGGCCGGGTCCGGCCCGAAGACGCGCCAATCAGTCGGGTCGAACGCCCCCACCCCGGAGGCATCTTCGCCCGCGTAGTAGCTCAGGCCCCGGTACGTAACTAAATCGTACTGGGTATAGTCGCTGCCGGGCTTGTAGGGCCCCGTGTTGCGGCCCCCAGACGGGGGCGAGGCCACGGGCACGGCCGTAGCCGCCATTACATCAACCTGCACGAAGGAGTAGGCCCCTAGTGCATCACGCAGCACGCCTACCGGGCTGAAGGCGCTCAGGGCCAGGCCTTGCACAAATACCCGCGCATCGTTGCCCGTGGCGTTCCAATCGCCGTCGATGGTGTAGAAGGCGCCGGGCCGTACCTGCGGGTCGGGCGCCGTACTGGTCAGCAGCGCCCGGGCACCCGGCAGGTCGAGGTGGGTAAAATCAGCCGTGGCCAGGAACGGCGTCAGCCAGGTGGCCACCGCCTCGGCGCCCACCGTGGGGTTGCGCTTGCTGGCGTCGGCCTCATCCACGGCGCGGCGTAGGGCCGGCAGGCGGTCGCCGGGCAGCAGCTCGACGACCACGGGCTGTTGACTTAATTTCTTGCTAGTTGGCATCCTCGTAGAGCAAAACGGTCCCCGAATCCGTCAGCCAGGCGCTGTCGTCTTCGTTGTAAATGGCGTGGTCCGGAAAGGCCGGCTCGGCTACGCCTAGCAGCAAATCCTGCACGCCGGTAAGTTGCCAGGCGGCGCTGGCCAGCGGGTAGGTGGCCGCCGTCAGCACGTACACGGCGGGGCGGGCCTCGCCCGGGTCGGTGAGCAGCGCGCCCGGCCCGCCGGCCAGGCCGCGCAGGGTGCCGGTGAGCACCTGGGCCGGGCGCTGCTGCCAGAGGTTACGGGCCGTGACCACGTAGTCACCGGCTTCCAGCGGCAGCGTGGGGCTGGCCGGCTCCACCCAGCCCGCGGTGGGGAAGCCCCGGGCATCGAGCAGCGTGCCGGCCCGGCGGGCCAGGGGCGTGTCGGAATGGAAAAGCGCGAGGTCCTCATCGACCCGGCTCACGAGCTGGCCCGTGTCGGTGGTGTAGGCGGTGGTGTAGCTCTCGGCCGCCTGCACACTGCCGCTTTCGTAGCCGAGCGCCAGCTCGCTGATATCGACCGTAGTGGGCGTCAGGCCCCCGGCCGGGGCGTAGAAGCGCACGGCCAGGGGCTGGCTCTGCTGGCTGGTCGAGGTGGAGAAGAACAGGACAAGCTCCTGCTCGCTGGCATCAGCAAAGCGCAGCGGCACCTGCACGGGCGTGGGGCTGTCTACCGGGGGCAGGCCCGGGCCCTTGCCGGCCAGGTAGTTCCAGAGCCAGACGCTGCCCATCTTCACGGCCACGTACAGCACGGGTTGGTCAGCCTCGGTGGTGGTCGGGGTGTTGCCGTAGGGCTTCACGGTGAAGGCCAGGCGCACAAGCTCGTTGCTGTCGCCCTTGTTGGGCAGCAGGCTGAAGGTGCTGCGGGTTTGCACCCAGGGCGCCGTAGCGGCGGTGTAGCCGCTGCTGCCGGCCAGGCGCAGCAGGGGCGTTTTTTCCTGGCCCTGGTAAATCAGCTCGCTCGGCACGTCGGCCGTGGCGAGCCAGCCCAGCGGCAACTGGCCGGGCACCTCGCTGTTTTTGGGCAGCACCGGGCGCAGGTAGTTGGCCAGCTCGCCCGGGTCGGCCGCCACCGCAATGTGGCCCACGGCCGGGCGCAGGCCCTGGCGCTGGCCGCTGCCCTGCCAGGCCGGGCGGCCGGCGGCGAAGCGCACGATGGGTTCGAGCGGCACGCGGCTGGCGTTTGCCAAGCGGGTGCCGGTGGGCGAATAGCTCACGTAGGTAAGCGCCGTGGGGCGTAGCTCAATCAGCCTTTCCAGCCACCACGCCCCGGCCCACTGATACAGGCGGGTCTGGAAGGTGGTGAGCACGGCCGACAGCACCTTGCCGCAGTCCCAGGCCTTGCCTTTGTCATCCTGGTACTGGCTCACGTCGACGCGGATTTGCTCCAGGGCGGGGCTGGCCAGCGTGGCCGTCTGGGGGTAGAGGTGAAAAAGCGTGTGCAGGGGCAGGTCCACGTCGAGCTTGGCCAGCAGGAAAAGCAGCAACTCCAGCAGCGTCCAATCGCCTTGCAGCGCCTGGCCGGCCGCGCCCAGGAAAGGCACGGTGCTGAGCGTGCCCAGCCCATCGGTGGCGCTCAAGCTGAACGTGTTGGGCGGGGTCAGAAAGGCCACGTCGTACTGCTCGGGCAGCAGGTAGCCCTTCCAGAGTAGCTGGCCGGCCCGGCTCACCTCCACGCGGTGCAGGCGCTCATCGCCACTGTACAAAGGCAGCAGCTGGGTGCGGGTGGCCATGTAGAGCGCCAGCTGGCACTCGCTGCCCCGCACCAGGCTCGTGAACAGGTGGTCGGTGGCCCCGCCGGGCCAGTCGAGCACTACCGGCGCGGGCTGGGCATAGGTAATGCGCTCGGGCTCGCCGTCGTATTCGCGCTCGAAAATGCGCAGCAGGCAGGCCACGTTGTCGGCATCGCGAAAGCCGTGCTCGTAGCGCGGGCCGTAGGGCGCCGTGATGGTAAGGGTAGCCGTGGCCGTGCAGCCGTTCAGGCGCGTTTCGCGCACGTACACCGGATAGGAGCCGGTGCGCAGGCCGTAGAATACGTACTTGTTGCCGGCGGCCGGCGTGGGCGCCAGGCCGGGCGTGAGAAAGTTGTCGAGGCTGAACTCAATGGGGCCCTGCGCGCCGCTGGCCGTGGCCGTCAGGTCGGCCCGGCCGTTGTGCACGCTCGTAGCCGAGAGGGCGAGCGTGAGCGTGCACGTGTACTGGCAGGCCATCACCCCGTCGACGGCCACGAGGGTGATGCCGCCGCGGCCGTTGTGGTGCACCTGGTTTTCGGTGAAGGGCTCCACGCCCGGGGCCACGCACCAGCGGTCAATTACCTCGGCTTCGGGGCGGCTGTAGGGGTCGCCGTCGAGCGAGTCGAAAATGGTGTAGTGCCCGGCCGTGCGGGTGGCCGGGTCGTACCAATCCTCCTGGGTGATGTAGCGGTCGGGGTCGCCGTTGAAGGCCGGCTTCACGGTGCGCTTGAGCAGGATGGCGCCGGGGGGCGGGTAGGTACTGCTGCCGGCCGGGGTGCCAATCGTGACGTAGCCGCTTTGCTGGCAGCCCAGCGCATCGCGCACGAAAAACGGGTAAGAGCCCGGGGCTAGCCCACTGTAGGTGGTTTTGCCCGCCACGAAGCTGCCCGCATCCGTCGTGAGACTGGAGGTGAACGGCGGGTGGCTGGTGGTGACGGTAAAGCTGAAGCCATCGGCCGAGGGCGTGGTGGTCGGGATGGCCAGGTCGCAGGCAGCCGGCGGCGCGGTGTAGGCCACCTCGAAGCGGGCGTAGGGCAGCCCGTTCTGGGCGTAAAGGGTAACCGTTTCGTCCCCTTCGTAGCGGGTGGTGATGAGTTCGCCGTCGGCAAAGGGCCGGTCGTCGGGTTCACCGCTGGGGGAGCGCTGCGGCTGGTCGGGGTCCAGCGGCCCGGCAGCGCTGACGATGCGGCGCGGGCTGTCCTGATACGAAACAGTACGTTGCGTATTAAAGCGAGCCCAGCTTAGTGAATAGAGCGCCACATCCATGCCTCAAAGCTCCGATGAGGGGCTGCCAGGGCGGGCAGGGTAGCGGGGTATTGCGGGGTAAGTTGTTATATTCCCGGCATCAAATACCGCCCTGAGCACGAAGACTACTATATCCTGGCCTGCATTGGGTTGCTGGTGCTGGCGGTATGGGCCGTGGGCGGGCGAGTTATGTGAAAAACTATGAAATATCTACTACTCCTGTTTTTATTGGCTGCTACGGCTGCTCATGCCCAGATGCAACCGCCAGTTCCGACTAGCGCCGAATTAAAAAGAGCCGCCGAAGCAAAGGAGCTTGAGAAGCTGCCTGCCAGCACGGAGACGCTTGATGCTAAAAATGGGTTTAGGCAATACAAGCTTGGTAGCTCAATTGTTGACTATCCGAACTTAAAGTTGCGGGGCGCTAGCACCTATGTTGCACCTAATGAATCAATGACCATTGGAGATATCCGGCTTATGACCTTAGGCTTTGCCTCTTATCAGAATAAGCTAGCTGCCATATCCTTTAGCACCATGGGAGAAGCCAACTCCAACAAATTGCTTGCGGTGTTGACTGCGCAATACGGGCAAGGGCAAGAAGCGGGGTATAATAAGCTGGCGTGGACAGGGAGCAAGGTGACGATGACCTTTGAAAAAAAGACAAGCACTGCTGCTTATCGAAGCATTTACAGCTCAGCTACAACGGGCATCTACTGCGAGGTGTACATAGTGAGCAACGAGCTAGTTGCCGAAATGAATGCTAGAGACAAAGCTGCTGCGAAAAAGGCAGCAGGCGACCTCTAACATTGCTACTTACGGCCTATCACCCGGCCCAGCTTATCAGTTTCCAACGCCAACACGCCCACCAAGCTGGAGCCGGCAATCTCCACTTTGATATTGTGCACGAACGTATTGCCCCCCGCCTGGCTGGCGCCGGCTGGTGCCGTAGTAGGCGTATAGGCCCGTGGTGACGAAGCTGCTGAGGTAGACACACTGCCCCCGCCACTATTGGCAGCGCTGCCGGCAATACTGCTCAAAGCTGCACCCACCACAATGAGCGCAGCCCCAGCGGCGATAGCAGCAAAAGGATTGGTGAACGCAGTTTTAAGGTTGAGCATGCCGATGCCGACGGCTACAATGGCCTCACCCAGTTGCGTGGCTAATTTGCCCACGAGCCCTAATACTGTCGAGCCAAATGCCTCTAGCGTAAGGCTGCCAGTAGCTAGCTGCCCCAGGCCTTCTAATAACCCGTTAGCTAGCCCAGTAAGCCCACTGGTTAATGCGCTAGTAGCAGCAGTGTTGATATCATACAAGGCAACCTGATTCTTCAAGTCCTCACTCAGCCCTTTAATTAACGGAGTTGCAACGGTAAAGCCTTGTGATATAAGATTTTGAAGTGCACTTCGTGTTACATCTATTTTGGCTGCAGCCGCATCAAAGCTGCCGCCAAAAATGTCAGTAGCTGCGCTTATTTGTTGATATCCTTTACCCAGTGATACTAATTCCTTGCTCAGCAATTCAGAGGGTTTGGGTGCATCCAAAATAGCCTGCATATTCAGCTTCACGGGCACTGGCAACTCAAACGGCTTCTGTTGCTTGGCATAGTCGCCCAGCAGCCGCGCCACGTCCTGCGGCAGCGTGTCGCCGATGGTTTGCGGCACGAGTGATTTTACATTCACCGGCTTAAGATTCAACTCACTGCTGGCCTGTAGCTTGTCGAAGGCCTGTTGCAAATTAACCGTCTCGCTCACGAGGCCCCGAAAAGCTTTTGAGGAGGTAGAAACGCCCGCGTCCACCAGGTTTTTCAGCCCACTCGTCAGCGTGCCAATGCGTCGCTCCAGTACCTCCAACTGGGTGGGTGTGCTGCCTAGCAAGCCATCGAGCTTGCCAAGGTTTGCCAGCTCAGCCCGCAGTTTGGCCAGGGCATCGGCTGCTTTTTTGCTGGCCTTGTCGGTGCCCTCCAGCGCTTTGATTTGCTTTTCGAGCGACTCAATAAGCTTATTATCGGCAAAAATTTCGCCGGTAGTGGTCGCCTTCTCGCGCTCCTCGCGCACGGTTTTGAGACGCTCGCGCAAGTCGGCCAGGATGCCGCTGGTGCGGGCGCTGGCCAGCCCCACGCTTTGCAGCGCGCCGGCCAGGCTGGCGTCGGTTTCCGCCAGGCCCTGGGTGCTGCTTTTCAGCTCATCCACGAGCTGCCGCTGCTTCAGAAACTCCACGTTGGCCGTGGCCAGGTCGGCTTGCAGCTTGAGCACGGCCTGGCTGCCGGCTTTGTAGACTTCCACTGAGCCCCCACCAGAATCAAAAGTATCTACCCTGATGCTGCCGGTTTTATTGAATTCATCAGCTTGCTGCTTGAGCACCTGATATTTTGTGGCCAGCTCATCTAACTTCTGGCTGGCAGCGGGCAAGTTGAGCGCAGCCTGCGCGGATTTCTGGGCTTCGAGCGCTTTGGTGAATTCTGTTACCGCCTGGCCGCTGATGGCCGTTGCGTTGCCGTAGCTGTCAATGGCCGTGGTGGCGCCGGGCACCGCGGCAGCCAGTTGCTTAATCACGCTGGCTAGCTCGGCTTGCTCGGCCGCCGTGAGGCTCGTTTTCGCGCTCAACTCGTTGTAGCGTTCCAGCAGCGGGTTAATGCTGCTAACCAAGGTGTCCGTTTCCTTGGCCTGGTCCTGGTACGCTTTCAGCGAGCGGTCGCTGGCCGTGCTCACGTAGTAGATGCCGGCGGCCAGCGCGGCCAGGGCGGCCACCGTCAGGCCCACGGGGCCAGTGAGCAGGGCTAGCGTTTCGCCTACGGCCGTGGTGGCGGTGCCGAGCGTGGCAAAGCCTACTTTCAGCGCGGGCAGGGCGGCGCCCAGCGTGCCTACGGCAACCAATACCGGGCCCGTTGCTACAGCCAGGCCCGCCAAGCCGACAATGAACGACTGCGTAGCGGGCGAAAGGCCCTCGAACGTGGCAGCCAGCCCCTCAATGCCGCTGCTCAAGCTCTCGGTGATACCGGGCAAATCCAGCGACTTGCTGATGGCATCCCCAATCTTGGCTAGGCTCTGCGTAGTGGTTTGCGACAGGTTTTCAAACGAGTTAGCCAGCCCACCCGTCACGCGGGGCAGCTTGGCTAGCTCATCGGTGAGCACGTTAATAAAGTCGGTGCTGCTCTTGCCCTGCTTGGTAAGGCTGGCGCTAATCGTCTCGCTGTCAATCGTGCCGTAGAGCTTGAGCAGGGCCTGGCTTACGGCCGGGGCCGCCTCGATGATGGGGCGCAAGTCTTGGCTAAGCACTTTGCCTTTGGCTGAGAGCTGGGCTAACTGCACGGTAACACGGTCGAACTCGCTGGCCCCGCCGCCGGTGGTGGCAATGGCGTTGGCAAACTCTTTCAGCGCCTTAGCCGATTGGTCGGCACTGATGCCCACGGCGCGCAGCCGGATATCGCCCTGCACGGCCTGCTCGAAGCCAATGCCCGGTGCCTTGGCCAACTCCTGCAACACTTTCAGGCGCTCGCCGGTGGCCGTGGCCGCCTCCTGTAGTGAAACGAAGCCGGTGGTGCTGGTTTTGGCCAAGTCAGCCTGCGCAATCGCCTGCAGGCCCTTGCTCAGGCCTTCCATCTTGGCCGAAGCCGCCACCGCAGCACCGCCGAGTAGGGCCAAGGGGGCACTCACGTAGGTGGTGAGGCTCTTGCCAATATCCTTGAGCCCCTCGCTGAACTGCACCAGGCCCCGCAATTCCTTTCGTGCGTCGGCCATCGCAGCCCGAAACCCACTGATTTCGGCGCCTAGTACGACGGAGACGGAGGCAAGAATATCAGCCATTGGTGGTAGGTAAAAGCGCGGCGTCGCGCTGGTCAAGCTCAGCCCAGAGGGCCTCAATATCTTCGGGGGTTTCGGGGGCTGTGGCTGGGCCAGCGCTATCGCCGGGCAGGGGCATAACCTGCTCGGGCGCTTGCCAGGGGTCTTTGGGCCCTCGGAAGGCATTGCGCAGCTCCGCCACAATGAGCCGCGTGCGGCGGTAGGCCTCCAATTCGCGGCGGTGGTAGCCCCGGCATTTGCGGTCGAACTCCGAGAGCGTGAGTTCCCAGAATTCGACCGGATGCAGCTCTAGCTGGCCGAGAGCGAAGTCGAGGTGCTGGCCCCATTCTCGTTCGGCGCTGATTCCGGCTTGGGGGCTTTGGCTATCAGCGCTGTCACGAAAGGGTTTTCATCGACCCGAATGGCAGCCCATACGGCTTCCGCTAATTCGCCCGACTCTTCGGCGCTCATGGTTTGCGTCAGGTCGAGCGCATCCCCAATGTCGAAGCCAGGCCGAAGCTTCTCGGCGGGCACGTAGCGTTTCACAGCCGAAGCCAGTAGCTGCCCGATAGTGCCCAGCAGGTCTTTATTTAACTGCTCGCCAATTTGCGTGATGCTATGCCCGGTGGCGCGGGTATAGTCGTGCAGCACGGCCAGGCTAAAGCGTATGGGGTAGGCCTGGCCGTCGATAGTGATGTTTAGTTCGCCGCGCGCGACGTTGGGGGCTGTAGCAACTTTCATGAAACAGAAAAAAAGAGTGAGAAATGAACTGGCTTTCGCCCAAAAAGCCCGCCCAGAAGCTGAGCGGGGTTTTTGGGATACATGAAAGCAGGCGTTATTAGATGACCACCGCCGATTTGGTGAGCGGGCCGGTGCCGGTGAAGGCTACGGCGGCTTTCACCGTATCCTTGTTGGCGCCGCTGAAGCCGTTTTTGTTAATCCAGACGAGGCCCGAATACACGGGCGAGCCCGTCACCTTGCCCAGCTGGTATTGCAGCTTGAGCTTGCGGCCGGCCAGCTGGTAATCCACGAGGTCGGCCGCCGAAACGTTGGTGGCGATGTCGGCGCCGGTGAAGTTGCGCACGCTCAATTCGCCGCCGGCCGTCCAGCTGATTTGGCCCGGCTCGGAGCTGGCGAAATTGCCGTCGGCGCCGTCCACGTCCTGGCAATCGGTGGGCAGTGCCTCGGTGGTGATGTCGAGGCTGATGCTGTTGGCGCACAGCACGCGGATAAACTCGTTGCTGCCCTCCTCTTTTTCGAGGTAGAGCCCGACCTTGTAGCCGGTAATGGTTTCTTTAGCCATCGTTTTGCAGAAAAAAGGTAAGAGGTTAGGGGGTGAGGCCGGTCAGCAGGTAGTCCTGGGTGCGGAAGTAGCAGGTGGTGGGGTCGCTGGCCTGGTCGCGGTTGCCGTCGAAGGTGAGCAGCACCGTGCCCACTTCCTGGCCGGCCAGCGCGGCGCGGGTGGCCGCCGCAATGGTGCACACCTCGGCGTAGGTCTTAGCGAAAATGGAGAGCTGCACCCGGGCGTCGTCTTCGAGTATGCACCCCATCGTTTCGTTGCCGTTCTGGCTGATAACTTGATAAGTGAGGTAGGGAAACGGCGTGGTTTGCGGGGCCAGGATGGGAAAAATGCGTGTGCCCAGCAGGGCTACCACCGAGGGTGCCTGGCTGAGCAGGGAAAAGAGGAGCGCGCCGGGTTCCACTAGAATTTGATACTTTTAAACTCGGATTCAATAATGATTCGGCACTCGTCTTTGATGATGCCGATAGCCTCGTCCTTTTTACTGTCGAAGGCCGGCCGCATGAAGGGCTTGGCCGCGGCGCCAGGGTGGTGTACCTGCTCGACAAACACGTTGCCGCGCAGGTGCAGCTGCCCGCCGGCGGCCTTGGCCCGGATAAGGTGCGGCGCCGTGCCATACTCCACCAGGTGGCCGGCATAGCCCTTATAGCGCCCGCCGCGCCGGGGCCCGACGTATACCTGCTCGCCCTTGCCCTGCCCCCGGCCGGGGATGGTGCCGATGGACTTTTGCAGGTCGCCGTCTTCCTTCGGGGCCAGCTCCTGCGCTTTCTGAATAATGGGCTTGGCCGCCTTGCCCAGGATGCCCCGCACCACTTTGCCGCTGAGCTTCTTGTCGCCAGCCAGACCATCGAGCACCTGACTCAGTTCCTCAATACCGACAAAACTTAGGTTTTTACCCATGCGAGTAGCAGGTAAGGGTGAGCCCACGCCGCCGGCCGATTTCGGCCACATCGGTAATCTGAAAGGTTTTGCCCTCGTAGCCCAGCTGCCAGGTGGGGCGTACATCGGCCCGGAAGCGAAGGGTGAACACCACGCGCTGGGTGGCCGTGTTCTGGTCGGCCGCCACGGCCTCGCCGCCGGGCTTGTACTCCACGCCCGCCGCCACCGTGGCCATGTCGGTAAAGCCAGCCGGGGCGGGCTCACCGAATTGGTTTTGCGGCACGGCCGCGGGCTGCTGCAGCGTCACCTGGCGGTCGAGGCGGCCGATGTTCATTTTTTGGAAGGCTTTACTAGCGACCAACTGCCATCTTCGAGCTTATTGGGCTCGGATGGGGGCAACTCAGGCAAGGGCCTGGTGACTTGCTCGCGCAGAAAGTGGTATTCGCCCACCAACTCATTATAAAGCGGCTCGCCAGCTTCTACCTGCTCAATAATGGCGCGCTGTACCTCCTTGAGGCGTGCCTTTTCGAAGTCTCGCATATGGTCAGGCCACGCGCGTAGGTTGGGCGCAGCAGGGATTTTTCCGTCATTCATAGCGTAGGCGTTCTTACTAAATTCATTAAATACCCGCACGCCATGGGCACCTGCACGGCCACGGCGCGCACGTCGGCCAGCACCTCCTGCTTGTTCTCGTACCAATGGCCGATGGCCAGCCGCAGCCACTGGTCGGCCAGGGCCTGCTCGTCGGCACTGAGCACGGCCGGGTCCACGTAGGCCACAAACTCGGTGGTGGGGGGCGTAGCGATGGGGTCGGTCGTTTTCACGATAGCCGGCTCCCCCACCACTGGCCAGCGGCGCTTGCTCTCCACCTTGAAGGCACCCAGGGCCGCCGCCAGGTAGGCCTGCAGCAGCGGGTCCTCGTCGCCAGGGGCCGCGTCGAGCTTGAGGTGCGCTTTTAAGAGGGCGAGGGTGAGCATTTTGACTACTTTTTAGGGTCTTTGTCGGCGTCTTTTGCCCCTTTTGCCAGTAAATCGGCGGCCTCTTTCGCCGTTTTTACAGCCCCCCCGGGTAGCATAGCCGTCTCAGCCGCCTGCGGTAGCGTAGCCGTTTCCTGGGTTTTGGTGTAAGCTTCGACTTCCTCGGGCGTGGCCGGGCGGAAATACTCGCCTTTTTCAGCGTATTCGGCTGCTTTTTCGGCCGATAATTGCACCATATCACCCCGATGGGTACAGAGGTCAATCGGTGCAGCCAGCACCTTGTAATGCGTCGTCTCAGGCATAAGGAGAGTTTGTTAAGCCGCTGACCCACCAGGAGCCAGCGGCGGTAAAACAAAGAGGATTTGCCGGCTTACTGCGGCTGCAACGCGGCGATTTCGGCGCTGGGCGTCGCGCCCACGAACAGGGCGAACGAGGCGGCCCGGCGCACGAGAATATCCCAGAAGGAATTCACGATGAGGCGGGTCTGGCCGTTGGTGGCCTGCGTGTAGGGGTCTACGAGCAGGTCGAGCCCACCCCACTGACCGATAATCATCTGGCTCCAGTCGCCATAGGCCACGGTCGAGGCCACGGTGGCCGAGCCGCGCGGGGCATCCTTCACCATGTTCGACACCACCAGCTTGTGGCCGTTGAGCTCGTTGTTGTCGGTGAGCAAAAACACGGGGTAGCTGTTGACGAGCGGCGTGGTTTTGAGCGTGCCCTTGATTTTGCTGTTCATCAGGTAGCCCAGGCTGCCCACGGCCGCGTTTTGAATCTCCACCGAGGCTTCCAGGCCCACGATGTCGTTGAGGGTGGGCACGCGGCCGTTGGCCCCGCCGTTGGCCACGTACACGCCCGGCGTGTTGAGCAGGCCCAGCGGCTGGTTGCTGTTTTGCTGGCCGTCGCCGTAGATGGCGGCCTGGTCCACGGCGTGGTCCACCGACAATTGCAGGTCCTGGCGAATCATCATTTCGATGTCCGGCGAGGTCTGAATCAGAAATTGCTTGCTCAGCAGCAGGTAAGTACCCAGCCGGTGCGGGTTCATTTTCGAGCGGCCAAACTTGACGTTCGACTTATCGAGTTCGGCTACCTCGGGCTTCCAGGTGCTGGTCGAGCCCTGCGTGATGGCCGGAAACGGCACCTCGCCCACCAGGCCCGTGAGCAGGCGCGCGCCCAGGGCCTGCACGGCCAGCGCCGGGCGCAGCAGGCCCTGAATGGGCTGGGCGGGGTCCTGAAACACCACGGCCGAGCCGTCGGCGGGCTGCGTGGGCATGGTCACCGAGTTGTCGCGGCGCTCTACCCGGCCCGGGGCCTGGCGCTGCTGCATGGCCAGAAACGACGGAATGCCCACGCCTTCGATGGCGACGCCAATGCCGCGGGCTTCCTTTACGGCCTCCTGGTGCATTTCGCCCTCCAGGCCCGAGGGCGTGCGGTTTTCCATCACGTCGAGGGCCATCTTGCGCAACGAGAACTTCGAGAGGTCGCGCTCCTGCTCGGCGCCGTGGCGGTTAGCCGCTGGGGCACCGGCGCCAGCGGCGGCGGCGCGCTGCGCTTCTACCACGCGAGCGCGGGTAATCTGCACGTCGAGGGCGCCGATTTCGCCGCCCAAGGCGTCGAAGCGAGTCGCTTCTTCGGCCGTAAGGTCGCGCTTTTCAGCCTCGGCCGTGTCCACTAGGGCTAGCGAGTCCTTGAGCTTGGCAGCCCGCTCCTCCAGCAGTTCTTTAAGTTTTTTCATGGGTACTTGGGTTGCAGAAAAAAGGTGAGAAGGGTAAATCAGGCGGCGCGCTCCAGCAATTGCAGCCGGCGGCGATGCACCGACAGCGGCACGACGGGCGGCGCGGTTTCCAGGGTCGGGTAGGTTTCCTTGTACTGGTCGAGGCTGCGCTTGGCAGCCGTGGCGGCGCCGTAGGCGGGTGTCGTGACCGGGGACACGTCGGCGAGCTTGCTGATTTTGGTGACCGTGCGCACGTAAAGGCTGCTCGTATCGGTATCCTCCTTGTCCCAGCTGTCGCCGCCGGCCGCCACGCGGAAAGCAAACGAGGAGCCCACCACGTCGCCGCGCAGAATCTTGGCCATCACGCGCTGGTGGTCGGGGTCGGTGGGGTCGTAGGCAATGCGGTAGCTCAGGCCCCCGTCCGCGTCGCGGGTCAGCGTCATAGTGCCCGAGGTGGTACGGCCCAGCACGTAGTTGCTATCGTGGTTGAAGAGCCCCACCACGTCGCTCATATCGCACTCATCGAGCGCTTTGGGGTCGATAATCTCCACAAAGCCGCCCAGGTTTTTGCTGCGCGAATTGCACACGATGGCCTTGCCGATGAATGCGGCGGGCTGCTTGTCGTCCCCTTCGCCCCGGTACTCCAGGCTCACGTGGGCGGTGTCATTCTTGAGAAACCGGCGTTCGGTGGTGGGCTGCTTTTTCATTTGGCAGGGTCGGGTTCAGGTTTGGCCGAGGCGCTGGCCCCCGGGTTTTTCAGCAGGACTTCCTTGAGCAGGGTCGTCGGCACCATGTTGAGCGGCACGTAGCGCTCGTCGCCGCCGGGCACGTGGTCGCGGTCTTCCATCTCGGCGATGTCGTTGGCGCTGAGCACGCCCATGCCCCAGAGCGACTTGTAGAAATTGCCGCGCGCGGTCACGTCGCCGCGCAACAGCCCGTCGTAGTCGAACTTGATGGCGTAGGTAGGCTTCTGGCGCTCGGTGAGCAGCTTACGCTTGCATTCCTGCTCAATGCGCACCAGCCAGGGCCCCAGCGTGTCGGTCACAAACTCCAGGCCCTGGTGCTCGATGTTGTTATTGGTGGAGCGGTCCAGGATACCGATTTTGTGCTGCGGCACGCGGAAGGCCCGGGCGATTTCTTCGGCCTGTACCTTACGGGTTTCGATAAATTGCGCATCAACCGGGGGCATGCCGACCTTCACGTACTTCATGCCCTGCTCCAGAATGAGCGGTTTGTGGCTGTTTTGCATGCCGCCGTTGTGGTCGGCAAACTGCTTGCGCAGGCGAGTCAGCACCGAGTCGTCAATCTTGGCTGCCGTTTCCAGCACCCCACCGATGTTGGCGCCGTTCTCGTAGAAGTTGGTGCCGAACTGCTGGGCCGACAGGCCCAGGCGCATGTTTTCGGCCATCACGCTCAGTACCGAGCGCCCGGTGACCCCGTTGAAGCCCAGGCCCGCGATGTGCAGCACCTCGTAGGCCTGGCGGGGCTGCTTTTCGCCTACCAGCTGGTAGAAGAGTTCGCCGCCGTATTCAATCACTTCGACGTTGCGCGGGTGTACCCAGTGCAGGCCCAGTAGAGTAAAGCGGGCGTCCCGCTCAATCAGGGCGTAGGCGTTGCCCCACAGGGCGGCCGTGGCCACCATCAGCTCCCAGAAGTTAAAGGCCGACTGCCGGGGGTTGGGCTCCAGGGTGAGCAGCAAGTAGGCCGGGTGCTCGGTGGCCAGCCGGCGGGCGCCGCGGGTGCTGTTGTCGAGCACGAGCAGCGGCAGCTGGGCCACGCTCTCGGCAATGACGCGCACGCAGGCCCACACGGCCGAAAGCGTCACGGCGGTTTGCTCGTTGACCGTCACCCCGGCCAGCGGGCCCGTGGCCCCACTGTTGAGGTAGCTTACCAGCCGGGCATCGAACACGCCCCCGCCGTCCGCTACCGGCGTGGCCGCGCCCCCCAGGCTGTTGGGGTCACCCAGCACGGCCTGCGGCTTGCTTTTGGCAGAAGAGAAGAAGGAAAACAGGCCCACGGCGTCGGATTAGCTTGTTCAAAGCTCCGAAGTGGGCCCAGCGGGATTGATATAGGTGCGGGGTATTGCGGGGTAAATGAGTTAGAGCACGATAAAGCCGCGCCCGTCCTGGTAGATGTATTCGGGCTCCTTGTCCCGGCTCATGTAGCCGCCCAGCGCTTCGACCAGGGCCACAGCCCCGTCGACCTTTTCCTTGCTCTTGCCCTTGTTGATTTTGATGTTGTCGGCCGGGTCGCGGGCCAGCTCCACGTTGCCCATCATCCAGGCCAGCACCGGGTTGCCGTAGTGGTGAATACTGCCGTCCAATACGAGCTTTTCCAGCTCCTTGGTGGGCGCGTTCATCGACACGAAGCCCTGGCCGAAAGGCTGCATGGGCACGCCGGCCTCCGTTAGGTCAATTACCATCTGCGAGGCGTTGAAGCGGTCGTACTCAATCATCTGCACCAGGTAGGTTTCGCACAATTCCGTTACCTGCGCCTTGATAAAGTTGTAGTCCGTCACGTTGCCGGGCGTGGTGAGCAGGTAGCCCTCGTCGACCCACTGGCGGTAGGGTACCCCGTCTTTCTTGGTGCGCTCATCAACCGAATCTTCCGGCACCCAGAACCAGCACAGTACGTCGAAGGCGCCGCCCTCCTTGGGGAAAATGAACACCAGGGCCGTGATGTCGCGCACGCTGGCCAGGTCCAGCCCGCCCCAGGCCTTGCGGCCGGCCAGCTCGGCCACGGCCGTGCCGGTGGCACCGGCCATCCACAGCTCGTGGGGCAGCCACACGGCCGAGGCGTCGGTCCACAGGTTGAGGTGCTTGGTTTTGAAGGGCACCTGCTGCGAGGGTGTGCGCACGGCCGCCGCGTACTGCTCACGCAGGTAGTCCAGGCCCACCGACACGCCCAGGTTGGGGTTGGCTTTCTGCCAGGTGCTCTCGTCGTTCCAGTCATCAACAGCCTCGTCGAGGGCATAAATCAGCACGAAGTACGAGTCGTCGTGGTACTTGGCTTCGAGCAGGTCGATGCAGGCTTTGCGCAGCTGGGCGCAGGGGCCGAGCCGGTTGAAGCCCGCCGTGGTAATGATGCTCAGCAGCGGCTGGGCGCGGGCGCCGGTGGCCGACTTGAGCACCGAGTACAACCCGTCGTTAGGGTGGGCGTGGTACTCGTCGATGTAGATGCCGTGCGGGTTGAGGCCGTCCTCGGTTTTCGAGTCCGACGACATGGGTTTCATCGTGCTCAGGGTCGAGGGCATGAAGATGGCATTCTGCTGCACCTTGATTTTCTTGAGCAGCGCCGTGGACTTGCGGGCCATATTCTGGGCGTCGCCGAACACGATGCGGGCCTGCTCTTTCTTGGTGGCCGCCGTGTAGATTTCGGCGCCGGCCTCGCCGTCGAGGATGAGCAGCTCCAGGCACACGCCCGAGCCGACGGTGCTCTTGCCGTTTTTGCGGGCCACCTCCAGATACGACTCGCGAAAGCGGCGCGTGCCGTCGGCCCGTTTCCAGCCGAAGAGGCTGGCGATAAAGAACTGCTGCCAGGGCTCCAGCGTGAGCGGGGTGCCGGCCCAGCGGCCCTTGTTGTGGGTGAGCAGGCCGAAGAATTTGACGGCGATGGTGGCCGCTTTCTCGTCGAAACGCAGCCCGCGGGCGGCGCCATTTTCGAGGTCGCGCAGGTGGCGCTCGCCGGCCAGGTAGGTGTAGCGGCCCACGCGCAGGGGCAGGGCCCGCAGCTGGGCGCGTAGGGGCTCGGCCTTGCGCTCCAGGGCGGCAATCTGGGCCGTATGGTCGGTTTCCTTGTCCTTTTTCAGCGTGCCGATGCGCAGCAGAATCGGGCGCAGCTTGTCCTGCACGGCGGCTTCGGCGCGGCCGGCGTCCGTTACATCGTGGGCGTATTGGTGCCAGGGGGCGAGGGTACTCATTTAGTTTTCGTAAAGCCGAGGTAGTGGGTGAGCTTGCCATCGGCGACGGCTTCGTACTTGTTGTAGTCATAGATGCCATGCACTGAGCAGTAAATCTGACCAGCGTTGTAGACTACCCAGTGACCCATTTGCTGAAAAGGGTAGGTGAGCTTTAGAATGCAGAGGTCAGGCAGCAGCGCGGGCAGCTTGATTTTGAGCAGGCGCCTGGCAGGCGTGTAGTGATAGTATTTCAAGGCCCAGCGTAGCACCTTGGGCGAGGTAGCCCAATCGTGGCAGAAGACGGTTAGACAAGAATTGAGCGACACGCCGACTATCATGGCCACGCAGCACTGGCCGCAAACAGTCGACCCCTCGGGCTGAGTAATCAACTTCATTTTGCTTCGTCGAATAGGGCTGATAACGGGTCTTTTTCCTCCGTGCCGCCCAACGCCGATACCTTGCTGCGGCTGGCTGGCGTCAGGCCGAACTCCACTAGCATGCGGCTGGCGCGGCGCCACAGGTCGGCCTCCATGGCGACCTCGGGGCGGGCGCGGAATACCTTGCCGCCGTCGCTGAGCAACTCGTACACCCGGCCTCTTTTGGCAATAGTGACCCGCACGCTTACCCACTGCGCGAGCACGTCACAGAGTAGGGTCATGGCAGCCGTGTCGGCATAGGAAATTATCTTCATTTGCAACAGCAATCCGCCGATTTCCTGCCAGTATTCTTTGGCCATAGGAGTCAGCCACTCAGGCGCTAAGCCTAACGCAACGTCGGGTACTGGTTCAAGCGCGTTGGTGCGACTTGGCTGAAGTGTACCGCCGAGCTTTTTGAGGGTGGTTGGTTTACGAGGACGGCCGGCAGCCATAAGGAGATTTTCTAAATGAATTATGCACGCGTGTGTTTGTGAGGCTGGGCTACGGTCTAGGCGGGTCAGGATTTGAGGATTTTGACCCCCTACCCCCCTTTCGTCCCCTTTTTTGCCCTAAAATGCCTTTTTTTGGCCCAAAATGGCACTTTCAGAGGTGTTTTTGGGTGGTTTGGCACGATGTTATTTGACCTGCTGGCCTAATGTGGTAGGGTGCCTGTCTGCCTAGCCGCTTCACGGCCCTCTGAGGCACTCTTACGCTGGTGGCAGGGCCTGCACAGGCTTTGGTGGTTGGCCGGGTCATAGAAGGCACCGCCGAGGCGCACGGGGGTGATGTGGTCGCACACCGTGGCCACCGTCGTGCGGCCTTGCTTGGTACACTCGGCGCAGCACGGGCAGCGCTTGAGCTGGGCCTCGCGGGCCCGCTGCCAGCGGGCGGTGCTGTACTCGGGACTACGGGCCGCGTGCTGCTCATACACCCGCTTAGCAGGGGCGGCCTGCCACGGGCGGCGCTGGGCCTTAGGAAGGGAGGGCATCAGGTTGCAGGGGGTAGTAGTGGGGAAACTCGGGCTCGCCGGGCACTAGTTGCAGTACCAGCCGCTGGCCAGCAACCACAATGCCAGCAGGCAAGACGATGTGGGGAATGCGGGGCCGGGTATCGGCATACCAATTAATGCGGCGCTTGGCCTTCGGGCGTAGGTCCAAATACCAATACTTATCACCGGGACGGGGTGGGTAGAGGTCGATGGGCTGAAGCGGCTTGAGGCCTAAGCGGCGTGCCAACTCGTGGCTGAGGTAGACGCGACCACGGTGGTTGATGCTGAGCGTAGGCATTCCTAAAGCGGGTGGGGGCAGATGCTGGGCAGTATCGAGGGCAGCGGGCATTGCAGAAATTAAGGAGTAGTGATAATCTTAATGGCCTGGTCGACGGTGTAGACCACGTGGTAAGTGGAGCCGCGCCAGGTGCGCTGGAACTCGGCCTCGCCGGGGGTGAGCGTATCCTTCTCGCTGGCTTTTATCTCCAT
>NZ_JAUQSW010000021.1 GCF_030581075.1 Hymenobacter cheonanensis | reverse complement strand
TGGTAGTTCAGTTGGTTAGAATGCCGCCCTGTCACGGCGGAGGTCGCGGGTTCGAGTCCCGTCCAGACCGCAACCGTTTAAAAAGGCCCTTTCTGTTCGCAGAAAGGGCCTTTTTGCTTGTGGAGCCGGCGGGCGAAGTTGATTTTTCGAGGTGCGGGGCGTATAATGTCGTTGAATACTTTCGCCGTGGGCCGGCCCAGGCGCTGCACCCACGCGCGCCCGGTCAGGCTGCCGCTTTCCAGCCTCGGCCGCCAGCCATCGTGCGGCAAGAGATACCGAAGACGCCAACCATTATCCAAGCTTGGCTACGCTTCTCGCGGCGCGGTAGTCCCGCCCCTACCGTCTAGCCAGAAGCGGTATTGGTCTAAAAGTATCCGCCAGAGACAGATTATATCCGTGCCCGGGCGGGGCGGCGGGCTAGGTTTGTTGTGCTGGCTACTCACTGCCAGGGCAACCAGCCGGCACTTAGCCCTCCTTTCAAATGCGCACACCCCGCTCTTCTTTCGCCGCCAGCCTGCTGGCCGCTCTGCTACTAATTACCTCTTGCCAGAAAGACGAGACTACGGCCACGCCCGTTGCCACTACGGCCACGGTTAGCGCCCTGTCGTGCGGCACGGCCATGTTTTCGGCGGCGGCCGTGAGCGGCGCCGCCTACTCGGGCACGGCCACCGTGCCCTACACCGGCGGCAACGGCGGCACCTACGCGGCGGGCGGCGCCATTGCCTCTACGGGCGTGGCGGGCCTCACGGCCACCCTGCAAACGGGCACCCTGGCTAGCGGGGCCGGCAATTTGGCCTTTGTGGTCAGCGGCACGCCGGCCGCTACGGGCACGGCCACCTTTGCGCTCAGCTTTGGGGGGCAGGCGTGCAGCTTTGCCCTGCCGGTGGGCGCCACGGCCTCGGCCACCGACTGCTCGTCGGCCACCGGGCTGGCGCGGGTGGTGTGCCTGGCCGAGGCTTTCAAGGCCACGCTCACGGCCGCGCAGGTGGCTACGGTGCAGCTGGCTTACTCGAAAGCCGACGCCGTGAAGTGGTCGAACCTGCCGCAGGCCCTGACCCAGACCAAACGCGTGGGCATCAACTTCGGCGCGCTCAGCAGCACCCAACTAGCAGCGGCCAAAGCCCTGCTTACGGCGGTGCTGGCGCAGGGCGTCACCAACGAGGGCTATGATGAAATGGAAGGCAACCTGGCGGCCGACGACTACCTGGCGGCCAACGGCGGGGGCTCGACCTACGGGGCGGGCAACTACTACCTGGCCTTTTTGGGCACGCCGAGCACCACGGGCCTGTGGGAATTGCAGTTTGGCGGCCACCACTACACCTTTGCCAATACCTACAGCGGCGGCAAGATTACGGGCGTCACGCCCTCGTTCCGGGCCGTGGAGCCGATGGCCGCCGTCACGGTTAATGGCCGCACCTACCAGCCGGTAGAGCAAGAGCGCCAGGCCTTTGCCGCCCTGCTAGGCGGCCTCAGCACCGCCGAGCAGGCCACGGCCAAGCTCTCGGGCACCTTCACCGACATCTTGCTGGGCCCCGGTGTGGACGGGCAGTTCCCCACCACCAAGCAGGGCCTGAAAGCGGGCACCCTCAGCACGGATAAGCAGGCCCTGGTGCTCAGCGCCATCAAGCTGTATGTCAACGACCTGGATAGCCAAACGGCCGCTACTGTGCTCGCCACCTACACCGCCGACCTGGCCGATACCTACGTGGCCTACTCGGGCACGGGCACGATGAGCCAGCAAAACGACTACGTGCGCCTCGATGGCCCGCACCTCTGGCTGGAATACTCAGCGCAGGGCGGCATCGTGATTAAGGGCACCCCGCACCCGCACTCGGTATGGCGCGACCGCACCGGCGACTACGGCGGCAATTAATTAAGCATTAAGTAGCTTACGGCGGCGCACGTTGCGCGCCGCCGCCGGCCGCCGCTCGCCGGGCCGGCCTTTTTCTCTAGCTTGCCCCATGAAATCTCACTTCCTTTTGTACGCGGCCGCGCTGCTGGCTTTGCCCGCCGTGTTCGGGCTGCAAAATCAGTGGCAGATACCCGCGCTGGCCGCCCAGGTGCCGGCGGCCCCCACGCCGCCCGCCCCGGCCTGCGCCACGGCCCAGGGGCTAGCCCGGGTGGTGTGCCGGGCCGAGGCCTTGAAGGCCACGCTCACGCCTGGCCAGGTGGCGCTGGTGCAGCTCCCCTATTCCAAGGCCGATGCCGCCAAGTGGTCGAACTTTCCGCAGCGCTTTAGCCGCCCCCAGCGGGTGGGCCTGAGCCTGGGCGCGCTCAGCGCCCCCCAGCTGGCGGCGGCCAAGGCGCTGCTGGCCGCCGTGCTGGCCCCCGGCATGCCCAACGAGGGCTACGACGAGCTGGAAGGTGGCCTGGCGGCCGATGACTACCTGGGCACGGCCACCAAGCAAACCGACACCTTTGGGCGCGGCAACTACTACCTGGCTTTGCTGGGCACGCCCAGCCTCACGGGGCGCTGGGAGCTGCAATACGGCGGCCATCACTTTGCCCTGGCCAATACCTACGCCGGCGGCAAGGTAGCGGGCGTCACGCCCGCCTTCCGGGGCGTGGAGCCCATGACGGCCGTCGCGGCCCACGGCCGCACCTACGCGCCCATGGCCCAGGAGCAGCAGGCCTTTGCGGCGCTGCTAGGCAGCCTGAGCAGCAGCCAGGCTGCCACGGCCCGGCTAGGCACTGCTTTTCACGATGTGGTGCTGGGGCCGGGCCAGGATGGGCAGTTTCCGGCCGCCCGGCAGGGGCTGCGCGTGGGCAGCCTCAGCGCGGCCCAGCAGCAGCTGGTGCTGCGGGCGCTGCGGCTGTACGTCAATGACTTGGAGCCCGCTACGGCGGCGCCCATACTCGCCGCCTACACCGCCCAGCTGGCCGATACCTACCTGGCCTTCGTGGGCAGCGGCACCATGCGCCAGGCCAGCGACTACGTGCGCCTCGATGGCCCGCGCCTCTGGCTGGAATACTCGGCGCAGGCTAGTCGTGATTTTCCGGGCACCGTGCACCCGCACTCGGTGTGGCGCGACCGCACTAGCGATTACGGCGGGCGGTAGCTTAACTTGTTTTGTAGCATGAATTTATCGTTTGTTCGGCGGGGCTGGCTGGGGTTGGGGCTGGCTGTTTTGCTGCTTGCCCTGCGCGCGCCTCTGGCGGCGGCGCACCCCATGCCGGTGTCGGTGGTGCTGCTCACCATTCAGGGCCAGCACATTGAGGCCGAGGTGCAGATTCCGCTCAATGAGTTGCAGGCGGCCTTTGGGCACGCTGTCGACGACTCGTCGGCCCACCTGGTGGCGCGGCTAGGGCCTGCGCTACGTACCTACCTGGCCCAGCACACCCGGCCCCAGAGCCCCGATGGGCGCCCGTGGGCCGTGGCCGTGGGGGCGCTGGCGGTGCACGAAACCCGGAACCCCATCAACGGCACCTACCGCGAGCTGACGGCGCAGCTGCGGCTGACGCCCCCGCCCGGGGAAGACGTGCGGCAGTTCACCTTCGTCTACGATGCGGTTATCCACCAAGTCGTTACCCATAAAATACTGGTGGCCGTGCGCCAGGACTGGGCCCGCGGCCAGGTGGCCGATACCACCCAGGCGCGGGTGGGCATTATTGCGCTCGATGTGCGCAACAACGTGGTGCCGCCGCTGGCCATAAATCTGGCGGCGGGCAGCGCCTGGACCGGCTTTGGGGCGATGGTGCAGCTCGGCATCCGGCACATTGCCGAGGGCACCGACCACCTACTGTTTTTGCTGGTGCTGCTGCTGCCGGCGCCGCTGCTAGTGAGCGGCCGGCGCTGGGGCCGCTTTGGCGGGGTGCGCTACAGCCTGCGCCGGCTGCTCTTGATTGTCACGGCCTTTACCCTGGGCCACTCGCTCACCTTGCTGCTAGGGGCGCTGGGCTGGGTAAGGCTGCCGGGCCAGCCCGTCGAGATTTTAATTGCAGTATCCATCCTGGTGTCGACGGCCCACGCGGTGCGGCCGCTGTTTCCGGGCCGCGAGGCGTGGGTGGCGGCGGGCTTCGGGCTGGTGCACGGGCTGGCCTTCGCCGGCACGCTGGCCAACCTGCACCTCGAAGCCGGGCCCATGGCCCTGAGCATTCTGGGCTTCAACCTAGGCATCGAGCTGATGCAGCTTTTCGTGATTGGCCTCACCATTCCGTGGCTGCTGCTGCTGGCCCGCACGCCGGCCTACCGCCTGGTGCGGGTGGCGGGGGCCGGGCTGGCCGCCGTGGCCGCCACGGCCTGGGTAGTAGAGCGCGCCACCAGCCAGCGCAACGGGCTGGGCCTGGGCGCCGAGCAGGTAGCCGCCTACGCGCCGGTGGCCCTGGCGCTGCTGGCCGGGCTGGCACTGGCCCTCGCCTGGCGGTACCGGCCGGCCCGTGGGGTTTCGGCGCCGCAGCAGCGCTGCTAAGGCTGCATGCCGGCGCCTTAAGAGTCCCTACCCTAGCCCAAAAAAGGGCAGCTACCTACCGGCAGCTGCCCTTTTTTTGCAGGAGCAAGCGGGGCTAGCCCCGCGCCTACTTGCTCGATACTTCGAGGCCCCAGTTGCGGCCTTTCTCCACGGCGGGCACGCCTTTGTCGAGCCACACCGGGGCGGGGGCGCCCTTGAGGTAATGGTCGAAAAACTGCAATTCACGCACCGAGATATCCTTGCGGTTTTCGCGCTTCACGAGGTTGTGGGCCTCACCGTTGTACTGGAGCAGCCACACGGGCTTGCCCAGGCGGCGCAGGTCGGTAAACATCTCGATGCCCTGGTACCACGGCACGGCGCCATCGGCGTCGTTGGACATGATGACGACCGGGGTCTGCACCTTGGGCAGCGAGAACAAAGGCGAGTTGCGGATGTACACCTCGGGCTTTTCCCAGAGCGTGCCGCCGATGCGGCTCTGGGTGCGCTCGTACTGAAACTGCCGGCTCATGCCCGATTCCCAGCGGATGCCGCCGTAGGCCGAGGTCATGTTCACGACCGGCGCGCCGGCCCAGGCCGCGGCGTACATGTTGGTCTGGGTGATGAGGTAGGCCACCTGGTAGCCGCCCCAGCTCTGGCCCTGCAGGCCAATGTGCGCGCCATCGACCCAGCTGTTTTTCTTCAGCGCCTCCACACCCGAGTTGATAAACTCGACCGCCGACGGCCCGGGCTCGCCGATGGTGTAGCTGATGTCGGGCGTGAACACGAGGTAGCCGTTGCTGGCAAACAGCGCAATGTCGAGCCGCGAGGGCGTGGGCGCGGGCGCCGTGTACTTATACAGGCCATCCGACAGCTTCTCGTAGAAGTACACCACCATCGGGTACTGCTTGCTAGGGTCAAAGTTCTCGGGCTTGTAGAGCACGCCGGTAGCCGCGTAGCCCTTGGGCGTGGTCCAGTGCGTAAGCTCGGCCGTAAACCAGTTGTAGTCCTTCTGCTGTGGATTGATGGCGCTGAGCTGGGTTTCGTGCACCAGGTCGCGGCTCGCGTAGAGGTCGGCCGGGTGGGTTACGCTGGACTTAGTGTAGACGAACACCGGCGCATTCTTGGCCTGCATCAGGGCCGAGTAGCTGGCGGGCGCCACCACGGCTGGCTGCGGCGCCTTGGCGCTAGCCACGTTTTTGTGGTAGTAGCCCCACTGCTTGGTGGTTTCGTTCTGGGTCAGCAGCCACAGCTCGCTCTTGGGCTCGATGAATTTCTGCTTTTCCACCGGCATCCGGTAGCGCATTATCAGCTTGTTGGCCCGGCCCACGCCATTGGTGAAGTTGGTAGCCACGCCGGTTTGGGGGTTGATTTTCCAGATGTCGTAGCGGTCAAAAATCAGCACCGCCTCGTCGTCCTTGGTCCAGGCGGCCACGCCGTAGGGCTGGGCGTCGTCGGGCGAGTCGTTTTCTTCGTCGGCCATCGCCACGCCGGTTTTGGCGGTCAGGTTGGTAGTTTGGTGGCTAGCCACCGAAAATGAATACCAGTTTTTGGTGGCGTAGTCGTACCACACCACAAACCTGCCCTGCGGCGAGAGCTGAAACTGGCTCTTGGCCGCCTGCGGGTTGATGGCCACCCGCGCCCCGGTGCGGGTCGATACCAGATACGCCTGCTTGCGGGTGCTGCCCTCCCACTGCATGGCCACGCGCTTGGCCGTGTCGGTCACGGCCAGAATGTACTCGGCGTTGTTGCGCTCGGCCAGGTACGAGTCGCGCAGGTACTCATCCTCCAGCTGCAAAAACTTGTTGCCTTGCTTCGGATACACCACCGCTAAGTAGTTGCGCTGCAAGTCCTTCTTGAGGTTCTTGAGCTGCATGGGTTGCAGGTAGTCGTCCTTGTAGTTCCAGATGTCGAGCTTGGCGTGCTCAAACTCCACCAGGGTCGTGTCCTGCGGAATGGGGTCGGGCGCGGTGCCAAAAAACAGCTTCTCGCCGTTTTCGCTGAACACCACCTTGCCAAACCCGCTCGGCGACCAGCCGGGCTTCAGCACGCTAGCCCCCGGCGCCAGCACCAGCCGGGCGCTGTCAGCCTTAAAATCAGCGTAGTACAGGCTAAAGGGCTTCACCAGCGCCTTCTCGGGGTGTTTTTCGGCGGTGAAAGCCAGCTGCTGGCCCGCATCGTCGAAGGCCAGGTTTTTATACACGCCCTTGCCACCGCTCAGCTGGCGCAAGCTGTTGCTAGCCAGGTCGTACACAAAGAGGCCCGACTTGATAGTCTTGCTGCCCCTGGGCGCCGCCACCGCAAAGGCCACCTTGTTGCCGGGCTTGCTAACCTGGAAATCGGTTACGGCCTCAAACGTGCGTACCTGGCCCGTCGGCAGGCTGATAACGGTGAGCAGCGCGCCCTCTTTCTTGGTTTCGAGCAGCCGGTCGGTGATTTTCTTTACCGTGTCCACGGGCGCCTTCTTGAGCGAGTCCTTCACGGCGGGCTTCACGCCCAGGAAGGCTAGCACGGGCGCCTTTTCGGCCACCTGAAACGACTTGACGTTGGCGTACTTGGTGAGCTTGCCGGTGTCCACGTTGTAGATGCCGATGGAATCCTTGGGCATCTGCTCGGGCTTTTTCTTTTTGATGCGCGCCTGACGCACATCCTGGTAGCGGGGCTTGATGGCGAACACCGCAAACCGCGAATCGGCCGTGAACAGCGCCGAATCGCCGCGGCTCACCTGCCGCAGCGGGCGGCCGGCCGTCGTTTTGAGGTACAGCGTACCGTCGCCCTGCTGGGGCTTCACCTGGAATAGCACGTACTTGCCATTATCGCTTATTCTCTGATTGGCAACGCTTTGCCACTGGTCATAAACGGTATGGTCGAGCGGTTTTTTAGGCGCCTGCTGGGCTAGCGCCGGGCTAGCCGCCAGCCCGGCAAAGAGAATTAAATATTTGGGCATAAATACAGGATATTCACAGCACAAGCTGCTAATTTCAGAATGCAAGAAAAGTGCACCTCGCCCCAAAGGCGAATAGTGGCGGCTAAAGGCTGCGCAGTAGCCCGGCCCGCAAGCCGGCACCCTGCTAAAATAACCCGGCTAGCCTCGCCCTACCAAGCAATGCGCCCCCACCCTGGCCGCTACGCCGGGTAAACCGGGGGCGCCGCGAAGTAGTGCCACGCGGCTTGTAGCAGCGCTACGCTGCCCCAGGCCACCAGCCCAACTGCCACCAGCAGCCCTAGCAACACCAAGGCTACCAGGCCTTTGCCGCTGCCCGCGTGCCGCCCCTCGGCGTAGTGGCGGCGCAGCAGGGCCACGTTGCGCTCGTTGCTTTTATAAGTAAAGTCGAACACGTTGCCTAGCAGCGGAATGCCGCCTACTACGGTATCAATCAAGATATTAAGGGCCATGCGCACCACCACGGCCCCGCTTGCGCCGTGGCGCAGCATCGTGAGCAACAGGGCGATGGATACTACCGTAGTCGACACGTCGCCCACAATGGGCAGCAGCCCCAGCAGCGGGTCGAGGCCAAAGCGAAACCGGGTGCCAGGCAGCCTAAACTGGCTATCCATGAGGTGGGCAATGCGCTCGACCCAGCGCAGGCGCTCGTCGGCGTCGAAGGTGGCGGGCACAGGAGCGCGGTCGAGTTGGGGCATGGCGGCAAAGTGGCTAGGGGTTGCTATACGCCGCCGGGGGCCGGGCGGCCACGGCTGCACGGCCGGGTACCGCCAAATTTTTAGCGGTGGCCCTGCCTTCCCAGGGCGGGTGCTGGGTAGGCAGGGCCACCAGTACCCTAACCCCGGGTTACCGGGCCAGTATTCAAGCGTCGCGCCGCACAGTGCAGGCTGATTAGCAGCTCATTGTCTATGGCGCGCCTTTTGTTTAACTCCCTTTTTTCAGCAATAAAAAGGAGGTGCCCGGACGCTTGGGCGCGGGCCACCGGGCCTGCCCAACGCCCCGCACTACTGTGACGAGAAAAAAAAGTTGCGTATTTTTTCGCAATAGGACGAAAAAAAGGAAGCTCAACCGCAAAACGTGTCCTAATTTTAGCACATGAACTATCCCACCCCCGCTCTTCAACCGCTGCCCGTTTCTTCGCTCGCTACCGAACAAAGCCGTCAGCGCCTGGCAGCCGCCATTATTGCCACCACTGCCGGCATCGCCTACGCTACCGAACCCTATCAGCAACAGCTGCTTGACCGCTATGCCCGCGGCCGACTTACCCTCGACGAAGTTGTATATTCCCTGGAAGCAGCTGCCTTATTTCGGGCCAACGCCCGCTAGCCAACTGCCTCTGCGCCAGCTTTTCTAGCCGGCGGTCCTGGCCCGCTGCCGCTGCCAGGGCTTGCGCCCTGGCACCCCAGACACGCAAACAAGCTGCGGCCTTGGCACCTGCGCCAGCTTTTGCTAGCGCTACCCTCGTGTATCTTTCTTTGCCCCTGCCCCGGTGCGCCCCGCCTGCTTCAGGCCGGCAGCACTGAGGCAGGGGCACTGTATTAAAAGTCCGGCCCCTAGCGGGCGGCGATGCTGCGGGAGGCGAGGCTGGCAACGCCAGCGCCCGGCCTTTACTTATTGCTTAACTTAATTGAAAGTACTGGATATACGCAACGCATTCGTAGTTAGTACATTATATACTATATTAACGGTCAGCAAAAAAAATAAATGTAGGCGATTAGTACAATTGGTTCTTGCCATTATACATTCGCTGCCTCATGACAAACTTCTCCAAACCACCGTTGGGCTTTTTAGCACGTGCCACCAGTACTGCCTGGCAAGACCAACTTCGTACCAGCGTGCGCTTGTATCTGAGCCTCAACGCGAACCCCGCCATTGAAGCCGAGCTTGAAATACTACTGCGCCGCAGTGAGGAGGAGCTGCTCGATTACTTGCTGGCGGGTGAGCCGCCTACGCCGGACGAGCGCCAGCGGGCCCAGGAGTTTCTGGACAGGGCGCAGCACCAACTGCTGAGCTCGCCCACCGATATGCAGCAGCTGCTGGCCGAGCTATCGGCCGAAGGCAGCCTGGCGCCGGCCGGGCTGCGCAGCCGGGT
The DNA here is from genome assembly GCF_030581075.1 of Hymenobacter cheonanensis. Classification (GTDB taxonomy): domain Bacteria; phylum Bacteroidota; class Bacteroidia; order Cytophagales; family Hymenobacteraceae; genus Hymenobacter. The sequence goes on along the minus strand of NZ_JAUQSW010000021.1, from coordinate 21,844 downwards.
TGCGGCGAGCAGCCAGGAGGCAACGGGCTGATAGCGGCCCGATTAATGGCCAGCGGCCGCCGTGGGGCTAGCCCCACGGCGGCGAAAAGGGCGTGCAACGTGCAACCTGCGCAAAATTATTTTGTTGACTACCGCACGCGAAGTATTGGCGGCGCCCGCCAGGGGCGGCCGATACTTCGCTTTCCTTTTTCCCCTCCTCTTGTTTATGGCCCTGAACCCCGAACCCGACGCGCCGGCCCACCACGACGATTCGCGGCGCACGTTTCTCAAACAGTCGTCGCTGCTTACGGCGCTAGCCCTGGTGCCGGCGCCGGTGGTAACTGCCGCGGCCGAAGGCTTTGATGAGCGCGTGGCCGCCGCCTTCGAAAAAATTCCGCTTAGCCTGAAAGTCAATGGTATAAAGCACAAGGTTTCGGTGGAGCCGCGCGCTACGCTGCTCGATTTTCTGCGCGAGCAGCTGCACCTCACGGGCACCAAAAAAGGCTGCGACTACGGCCAGTGCGGCGCCTGCACGGTGCACGTGGATGGCCAGCGCGTGAATAGCTGCCTAAGCTTTGCCGTGATGCACGACGGGCAGGAAATCACGACCATTGAGGGGCTAGCCGAGGGCGACAAGCTGCACCCCATGCAGGAAGCGTTTGTGAAGCACGACGGCTTTCAGTGCGGCTACTGCACGCCGGGCCAGATTATGAGCGCCGTGGCCTGCGTGCGCGAGGGCCACGCCGGCTCGGAGGGCGAAATCCGGGAGTATATGAGCGGCAATATCTGCCGCTGCGGCGCCTACGCCAACATTGTGGCGGCTATTCAGGACGTTAAAGGCGGAGGGCAGAAGGTATGAACCAGTTCCAGTACGTGCGGGCCACTAAGCCCCAGGCCGCTATCGACGTAGTCGCTAAAGACCCCACCGCCAAGTTTATCGCCGGTGGCACCAACCTCGTCGATTTGATGAAGCGCGGCGTGATGACGCCCCAGAAGCTGGTGGACATCAACCGCTTACCGCTCAATAAAATAGAGAGCCAGAACAATGCGCTGCGCATCGGCGCGCTGGCCCTGAACTCGGCCGTGGCCAACGATGCGCAGGTGCGCGCCCGGCAGCCACTGCTAGCCCTGGCCCTGAACGCCGGGGCCTCGCCGCAGCTGCGCAACATGGCCACGGTGGGCGGCAACATGCTGCAGCGCACCCGCTGCGTCTATTTCTACGACCTGGCCATGCCCTGCAACAAGCGCGAGCCCGGCACCGGCTGCGCCGCGCTGGAGGGCATCAACCGGATGCACGCCATTTTTGGGGCTAGCGATAAATGCATTGCGGTGCACCCTAGCGACATGAGCGTGGCCCTGGTGGCCCTCGATGCCACGGTGCTCGTCAGCGGGCCCAAGGGCGACCGGCGGCTAGCCTTCGGTGACTTTCACCGCCTGCCCGGCGATGCGCCGGAGAAGGATTCCAACCTGGAAGCTGGTGAGCTGATAATGGCCGTCGAGATTCCTGACAATGCTTTCAGCAAGCACGTGCACTACCAGAAGGTGCGCGAGCGGGCCAGCTACGCCTTCGCCCTGGTGAGCGCCGCGGTGGCCCTGGACATTGAGAATAATACGATTAAGGCCGCCCGGCTGGCCCTCGGCGGCGTGGCCCACAAGCCCTGGCGCCTCCCGGCCGCCGAGCAAGTGCTGGTGGGCCAGCCCGCTACCGAAGCCAGCTTCCGGCGCGCCGCCGAGGTGGCCATGCAGGGCGCCAAGGCTCTCAAACACAACGCCTACAAGCTCAAGCTAGCCCCTAATGCGCTGGTGCAGGCTCTTAAAACAGCCAGCGCGGCTTAACTCCAAAGAACGTCATGCAGCGCGCAGCGAAGCATCTCGCTCGCTTCGTTGGGTTTTAGCAACCCTAGCGACTGCACGCGAGATGCTTCGCTGCGCGCTGCATGACGTTCTTTTTTAGCTTATTAACGATATGAACACGCAAGAAAAGCACATCGGGGGCTCGATGAGCCGGGTGGATGGCCACCTCAAAGTGACGGGCGGCGCCCGCTACTCGGCCGAGTATGAGCTGCCGGGCATGACCTACGGCGTGCTCGTGGGCAGCACCGTGGCCAAGGGCCGCATCACGAGCCTCGACACCAGGGCGGCCGAGCGGGCGCCGGGCGTGCTGGCCGTGCTCACGCACCTCAACGCGCCCAAGGTGCCGGGCTTCAAGCCTACCGGCAAGGACCCGTCGCAGCCCCAGACTGAGGGCGGGCCGCTGAAGGTATTTAATGATGAGAAGATTCGCTTTAGCGACCAGCCGATTGCCCTCGTCGTGGCCGATACCTTCGAGCGGGCCCGTCACGCGGCTAGGCTCGTAAAGGCGCAGTACGCCAAGGAAGCGCACCAAACCAGCCTGGCAGCCGGCGCGGCGCAGGCGTTTTTGCCGACTTCGGCCCGGAAAAACCCGAAGTCGCCGATGGCCGACTACCAGCGCGGACAGGCCGATGCCTACAAAACGGCTAGCCTCAAAATCGAGCAGGAGTACGTGATTCCCAATGAGATGCACAGCCCGATGGAGATGCAGTCCATCACGGCGCACTGGGAGGCGCCCGACCGGCTGACGCTGTACGACAAGACGCAGGGCACGATGGGCACGCGCCGCGACTTTGCTAAGGAGTGGAATCTGCCCGAGGAGAATGTGAAGGTGATTGCCACCTTCGTGGGCGGGGCATTTGGCAACGCGCTGCACAGCTGGCCGCACGAGTCGGCCGCCGTGATGGGCGCCAAACTAGTGAACCGCCCGCTGAAGCTGATGCTGACGCGCGAGCAGATGTTCACGCTGGTGGGCTACCGGCCCTACACCTGGCAAAAAATTGGGATGAGCGCCACGCCCGACGGTAAAATCACGGCCATCAGCCACGATTCTATTGGCCAGACGTCTAGCTACGAGGAGTTTACCGAATCGACGCTGGCCCAGACGCGCATGATGTACCAATCGCCCAACCTGACGACGCGCTACCGCATCGCGGCCCTCGACGTGAGCACGCCCATTTGGATGCGCGGCCCCGGCGAGGCCACCGGCGCGTTTGCCCTGGAGTCGGCCATGGACGAGATGGCCTACCTGCTCAAGCTCGACCCGCTGGAGTTTCGCCTGCGCAACTACACCGACCAAGACCCCGAGCGCAACCGCCCCTGGAGCACGAAATTTCTCAAGGAGTGCTACCAGCTCGGCGCCGACCGCATCGGCTGGAAAAACCGCCGGCTGGAGCCCGGCGCCGTGCGCGAGGGCGACTGGCTGCTGGGCTACGGCATGGGCGTGGGCACCTTCGGCGCGCACCGCGGCGCGGCCCACGTGAGCGCCCAGTTGCTGCCTAGCGGCCACGTGCTGCTGCAATGCGCCACCACCGACATCGGCCCCGGCACCGGCACAGCCATGACCCAGATTGCGGCCGATACCCTGGGCATCGACCCTAGCCGCATCACGTTTGAGCTGGGCAACTCGGGCTTCCCGCAGGCGGGCTCGCAGGGCGGCTCCTCCACGGTGAACACCGTGGGCCAGGCCGTGCAGGATGCTTGCCTGGCCCTCAAAGACAAGCTGCGCGAGCTGGCGGGGCCTAGCCAGCCGGCTTTTGCGGCGGCGAAGAAAGAAGATGTGCAGCTGGCCGACGGCTACCTGACCTTAGCCAGCGCGGGGGCTAGCCGCGTGAAATACGCCGACTTGGTGAAGCAGCCGGGCGCGGCCTTTGTCAACGTGGAGTCGAAGCCGACCGGCACCGATGGCCAGCAGTACTCGATGTACTCGTTTTCGGTGCATTTTGCCCAGGTGGCGGTGCACGCGCTCACCGGCGAGGTGCGGGTACGCAAGCTCGTGTCGTGCGCCGACGCGGGCACGATTATCAACCAGAAAACCTCCGCCAACCAGATGAAAGGCGGCGCCGTGGGCGGCATCGGCATGGCCCTGATGGAGGACGCCACCCCCGACCACCGCTACGGCCGCTACGTAACCCCGGACTTTGCCAACTACCACGTGCCCGTGCAGGCCGATGCGCCGGCCGTGGACGTGTTCTTCGTGAACCAGCCCGACTACCACGTGAATGCGCTGGGCACCAAAGGCATCGGCGAAATCGCGACTATCGGCGTGGCCCCGGCCATTGCCAATGCCGTATTTAATGCCACCGGCAAGCGCGTGCGCGAGCTGCCCATCACGCCCGACAAGCTGGTGTGAGGCTAGCGGGGATTGCCTGAGAGAAAGCCGGAACGGTCGTCAGCTTGGCGGTGGTTCCGGCTTTTTTTGGTGTAGGGGCGCATCTTTGCGTCTGCGCGGGCGGCGGGCGGCAAGCTGAACAACAACGCGACGCAAGGATGCGCCGCCACCTCGCCCGCCCTAGCCCAGCGCGAGCGCCTGGCCCGGGCGGCGCAACCCTTGCCGTTGTTTTGCCGAACAGGCGGTATTCTTGCCGGCCCCTTGTGGGCCGCGCGCCCTTTTTATAGCTGCATGACTTTTCGTATCCGCGCTCTTTCCTGCGCCTTGCTGACCCTGCTAGGGTCGGCGGCCTACGCCCAGGTCGTTACCCCCGACTCGCCCCTGCCCCGGCTGCTGGCCGAGCGCAAGGTGCTCACCCGCCAGTATGCCGAGGCCAATGCCCAGCGCCACGGCCTGCTCGGCCTCAGCAACAAGCCGAGTAAGAAGGACTTGCAAGACGTGGTAGACGCCCTGCAAGGCATCGTGGACAAGGACGAGCAGATAGTGGCGGCCCTCAACCAAACCACCCAGCAGGCCCAAACTGCTGCCGCCCAGCTCCAAACCACGGCCACTACCCTGCAGAATACCGGCCGCGACGACCGCAACCTCACCGCCCAGCGCCTGAGCGAGCTGCAAGCCACCGAGCAAAACCTGCAGGAACGCCTGCGCCAGGCCGCCGCTCGCCAGCAATCGATGGAAGCCGACCTGCACGACGCCCAGCAGGGCCGCACCCTGCGCGACGGCCTGGTGGTGGCCCTGGCGCTGGCCTGCGCAGGATTGTTTTTCTGGCGCCGGCGGCGCTAGGGGTGGTTTAAGCCAGCGCCGGCCTAAACCACCTAGCCGGCGGCCAGCCAGGCACTAGCCGCGCCCTCATCTACGAAGCGGGCAAACTGCAGAGGGCCGCTAGGGGACGAGTTGGGGGGCAGGCTTGCCAGGTAATCGGGCAGCACCAGAAAACACACGCGCAGTGGCTGGCCCAGCGCCTGCTGCATTTCGGGCAGAAACCGACTCGTGACCCACTCGGGGCCATTGGCACTGCGCGTGGTGCGGCGGCGCGCATCTACGAGCCAGTGGCCGCAGGCATAGTGCAGGGCCGCGCGGCGCAGGGCCGAGTAGCCTTCATGCAACTCGGCCTCCGACACCGAGCGCAGCCAGCGGCCGGTGAGCTGCCCCAGGTCGGGGCGGTAGGCGACGTGCAGGCAAACCGTCGAGAACTGGTCGGGCAACATGGCTAGGGGCTGAGTTGCCGCAAATTTACAACCCCCTCTGCCCCGGCGGCGCCCGTACTCTGGAGAGCTAATGAGGGAAGCATAAGCAGCTAGCAACCCAATTGCCGGTAAAGCAAAGCCTCGCCCACCAGCAGGGCTTTCTCACGCTTACTCCTCAGATAAGCCGCCTCGCGCTATCTTGGCCGGCATGAAATATCTGCTGCTAGCTTGCGGCCTCTTAGCGAGCGTTTCCCTAATACATGCGCAAACCAGCCCTACCCCTGCAGTTAGCCCAATTGCGAGCGTGCGATATTGCTTACTGCTAGTTACGCAGAAGCCTTTTGGCGGCACCGCTCTGCGCTTGGATTTCGGCCAGAACCAGCACCCTAACCCCGTATTGAGGGCGGACCTTGACTTAGCGGCCAGGCAGGTAGCAAGGTTCACGTCGGTGCCCGCGGCGCTGGGCTACCTAGAAGGTATTGGCTGGGAGTGCGTACAATCAGGGACAGTACCAGCCTCCCTGTTTGCCCAGGGGCGCGCTACCTACCTGTTGCGCCCGAAGCCCTAGCCCTTCGGCTGCTTCCCCTAGCAGCGGCAAGCTGCCGGCTGCCCCGGGCACCGGGCTAGGCTGCCAAAGGCAGGCGGGCCTTTAGCCAGGCGTGCGCGGCGCCCTCATCCAGAAAGCAGGCAAACTGCACGGGGCTGGTGCTGGGGCAGCTGCCCGGCGCATCGACGCGGCTGCTGAGGTAGTCGGGCAGCATCAGAAAGCTTACGAAGAGCGGGCGGCCCAGCTCGCGCTGCAGCCGGGGCAAGAATGTGGTCGTGACCCACTCGGGGCTGTAGTGGCTGTGGCTGGTGCGGCGGCGCGAGTCGATAAACCAGCTCGTGGCCCCGCAGTGCAGCGTGGCCCGGCGCAGGTTGTCGTAGCCGGCCAGCAGTTCGGCCTCGCTCACGGCGCGCAGCCAGCGGCCCAGCAGCAGGCCCAGGTCGGCCCGAAAATTCACATCCAGGTAGTCGGTCGAGTAGAGGTTGGGGCACATAGGCAGTTTGCTTTTTGCAGAAAGAGTGAGAAGCAGCAGTACTCAAACTTACGCAGTGCACTAGCCGCCCGGGTTGGCCCAAAACGGTCCAAAACCCGGGTATTTTCATGACTTTTGTCACTTTTATCGTCTCATTTTTATACTACTGCTCAACACCTTATCTACATGGCCTATTCATTCTGTCCATAATACAAATAAACCCTGGCCGGCTCTTCCCCACTGCGCGGCGGCTACCTTTGGCCCCTAGCTTTTGGCCTGCCTGCGGCCGCCCTACCCCTGCCAGCTCATGGACCTCGCCGCCCACTACGACGCCCTGCGCCAGACCGCGCGGCCCCGCCTGGCCAGCGGGGCCGCCGAGCTTGATACCCTGCTCGACTCGCCGCTTGATACGCGACGCGGCCTCACCGTGCTGGCCCGCCCACCGGCGGCTATCACGGCCGCCATCGAGGCGCTGCTGGCCGATTTTCGACGCATCGAGCCCGCGCAGTATTACTACCCGGCCGCCGATATGCACCTCACCATTTTGTCGATTATCTCGGCCCACGCGGGGTTTTCGCTGGCCGCCATCGAGCCCGCTGCCTACGCGCGGGCCGTGGGCGAGGCCCTGCGGGGGTTGCCGCCCTTTGCTATCCGCTATGCGGGCCTCACGGCGGTGCCGGGTGGCGTGCTGGTGCAGGGCTTTCCGCTGGATGAGGGCCTGCAACTCCTGCGCGAGGCGCTGCGCGCGCACTTTCGGCAGGCGGGGCTAGCCCACTCTATCGACCAGCGCTACCAAATTCAAACGGCGCACTCCACCGTCATTCGCTTCCGCAGCCCGCTGGCCAGCCCTGCCCTGCTGGTGGCCGCCTTGGAACGCTGCCAGCGGCAGTTTATCGGCACGTTCGAGGTCAATACGGTCGAGCTGGTGTTTAGCGACTGGTACCAGCGGGCGGCGCACACCCAGCGGCTAGCCACCTATCGGCTGTAAAGCCGGGCGCGGGGTCGGGCCTTACCTTGCCGCATGTCCGCTACCTATCCCTTTAAAATAGCCGCCGCCAAGTCGGCCGCCGACCCCACCCGCCAGTTTCTTATCGTGGTGGAGCTAAACGAATTGGACGAATACTACCAGCAGTTTGAAGACCACGGCTACGGCGGCACCGGGGCCTCGTGGCGCGAGCACATCGAAACCATTATCGAAGAATATCAGCCCGACCTGCTCGACCACCTGGAGCTTGACGAAGCCGGCGGCACCTTCCTGGCCTATGCCGATAGCCTGGCCGCCGTGCGCCAGTTTATGGCCTGCGTGCTGCCGTACTTCGGCGACCTGGGCAAGCTCAAAAAATACCTGGACCAGACCGACCCCGGCGACTTTTTCGAATAGTTGCGACTAGCCCCGGCTAGTCGCGGAAGGGCCGGGCGCCGATGGGCATCTTGTAGAGTTGCACCGGAAAGGCCACCGTTTCGACGCCCTTTTGGAAGCCGGCCGTGCGGTTCATCTGCGGCACGGGCAGCCAGAGGTTGCCGGCGTGGTCTATCCACATGGCATCGACCCAGATGAGGCTGGGGCTTTGCACCAGGGTGCTGCTCTGGCCGTCGGGCGTCACCTTCAGCACGCGCTTGTGGTTGGCGTCGGCCACGTAGAGGTTGCCGGCCGCGTCGATGGTGGTGCCGCCGCAGGTGGGCGAGTTGAAAAAGTACGTCACCTGCCTGGCCAGCTCGGCCGAGCTGATGCTGGGGTCATCCAGGTACTTGGTTTCGACGCGGTACATGGGGCCGGCGGCCGTCTGGAAGTAATAGTACCGGCCGTCGGGCGAGACTTCCATCTGGTCGGCGTGCAGCTTCACATCGCTGCCGTCGGGCTTCACCATTTTCTTGCCCTCGCCCAGCATGGGGCGGCGGGCGGTGGTGGTGCTGTCATCGTCGAGCAGGCGGCGGCCCTGGCCGGTTTTCTGGTTGAGGATGATGAGGCCCGGCGCGCCGGCATCGGTCACGTATATCATGTCGCCGTGAAAGCGCAGGTCGTCCACGAAGCTCTTGCGCTTCACGTACTTATCGAGCGCTATCGTCTTCACGAGCTGGTTTTTGGCAATATCGAAGCCCAGCAGCTTGGGGCCGTCGGCAATGGGCGGCGCGTCGCTCTTGGGCGTGCCGGTATCCACTATCCACAACAGGCCGTCAGGGCCGAAGCGTAGCGAGTTGGCGCGCACGAAGGCTTGTTTGGCGGGGTCGCCCTCCTTTTTCCAGGCGTTCCAGGCGCGGGTGGGCCAGGGCGTCGCTTTGCCGTTTTTCAGCTCGCCGATGCGGGTGCCGGGGCTGCCCTCGTTGTGCGGAAACAGCACGAATACCCGGTCGTTGTCGCTCACGGCCACCCCGTTCCAGATGGTATCGGAAGTAGCCACCGACACAAGCTGGCGGGCGCTTTCGGAGGTGGGCACGGGCGGCGGGGCGGCCACGGCGGTTGTTTTTTCGGGGGCCGAGCCGCCCGAGCAGGCGGCTAGCAGCGCCAGCCCGGCGGGCAGCAAGAAACGAGTGAGCGGCATGGGTAGCGAGGAAAAGGATTTCCGTGCTTTACGCACCAGCCGCGGCCGGGGGTTGCCCCGCGCCCTGCGGGCCAGCCCCGCCGAGGCTTCTGGCTGGGCAGCTGGCGTCGCCGGCGGCATCCTTACCTTGGCAAGCTAGCCGTGCCGGTTGGGCTGTCCAAGTCAGGAAAAGTAGGCTGCCCACAAACCCTGGCTTCCAACGGGCTAGTTTAGCGATAGATTTTGCTTGCATAAAGCCTGATTTTGTGCATCCCGGCGCGGGGCTTTTGCCAGAACTTTGTGGTTCATTTATCGCACTGTTATGCTTGTTATCACCGGAGCCACTGGCAAACTAGGCAGCCAGGTTATCGAGGCGCTTTTGCGCCTGCACGTACCCGCCGGCCGCATCGTGGCCAGCATGCGCGACCCGCAAAAGGCCACGACGCTGGCCGCCCACGGCGTGGTGGTGCGCGCCGGCGACTTTGCCCGGCCCGAGGGGCTAGCTACGGCGTTTGCCGGGGCCGACCAGGTGCTGGTCGTGTCGCCCGATAAGCTCGGGGAAGAAGGCCGCCAGCTCAGCCGCGCGGCCATTGCCGCCGCCCGCACGGCAGGCGCCCGCCGCGTGCTTTACACCAGCCACATGGGCGCGCAGGCCGACTCGCCGACCCAGGACCAGGCCTTTATCAAGGACCACGCCGCCGTCGAGGCGTTTCTGGCGCAGGCCGGGCTGCCCTACACTGCCCTGCGCCACGGCTACTACGCCGAAAGTGCGCTGCACCACCTCGGCCGCGGCCTGGAAACGGGCGAGCTGCGGCTGCCCGAAGACGGCCCCGTGAGCTGGACCACGCGCGCCGACCTAGCGGAAGCCGACGCCGTCGGGCTTGCCCATGAAGGCCAGCTCGACGGCATTACCCCGCCGCTAACCGCACTGGAAGCCTTCACGTTTGCCGACCTGGCTGCCATCGCCTCCGAGCTGACGGGCCGCCCGGTAAAGCACGTAACGCTGACTGATGCACAATGGGCCGACGAAAAACGCGCCCAGGGCACGCCCGAGCACTTCGTGAATATCATGCTGGGTACCTACCGGGCCATGCGCCGGGGCGACTTTGCCGCCACCGACCCCACGCTGGCGCAGGTGCTCGGCCGCCAGCCACTCACCATGCGCGACGTACTCACCGGCCTTTTGCAGCCTGGTGCTGCCTAGCAGCTACCTGGCAGCAGGGCGCCTGGCCCGCTGCCTTAAATTTGGCCGATGACCTCGCCGCCCCCGGTTCACATTACGACCATTGCCGACTACCACCGCCGGCTGGGCTTGCCGCCGCCCGCGCATCCGCTGGTGAGCGTGAGCCGCTTCGAGGACATGCCTTTTCCGCCGGCGCAGCCCCTTGGGGCGGTAGTGCACCACTTCTACAGCATTGCCCTGAAAAAGACCTTTCACGCGCGGCTCAAGTACGGCCAGCAGGAGGTAGATTTTACCGAGGGCGTACTGCTGTGCATGGCCCCCCGGCAGCTGCTGGCCATTGAGGGCCCGCCCGAGACCCCGGCCAGCCACCGGGGCTGGCTGCTGCTGGTGCACCCCGACCTGCTGCTGCATTCGCCCCTGGCGAAGAAAATCCGGCAATACGAGTTTTTCGACTACAAAGCGAATGAGGCCCTGCACGTGTCGGAAGCCGAGCAGCAAGTGCTTGTCGGCATTCTGGCGCAAATTGCCCACGAGTACCACACGCCGCCGGACAAGTTCAGCCGCGACGTGATGCTGGCGCAATTTGACCTGCTGCTTACCTACGCCGAGCGCTTTTATCAGCGCCAGTTTCATACCCGCCAGGCGGCCAATCAGCAGTTGCTAGGCCGCCTGGAAGAACTAGTGCAAGCCTATTTCGCCGGGGGCCGCCTGCCCATCGAGGGGTTGCCTCCCGTTACCTACCTGGCCGAGGCGCTGCACCTCTCGCCTAACTACCTGAGCCGGTTGCTGAAGTCGCTGACGGGGCAAAGCACCAAGCAATTCATTCTGGGCAAGGTGGTGGAGGTAGCCAGGGAACAGCTATCTACCACCACGCTCACCGTCAGCGAAATTGCTTACGGGCTGGGCTTTGCGCACCCGCAAGCCTTCAGCAAACTGTTCAGAAGTCAGACCCAGGTGTCACCCCGCCAATTTCGGCAGTCCTTTTTGCCCTAGCCCTGCTTGATGGCTGAACGGGTGTCTCCAAAAAGTTAAAAAATAAACGACGGGCCGCTTGTTTTTTAAGCGCAATAGCTGCCGGAGGCCAGCGGGCTGCGCCCCGCGCCCCAGCCCGGTGCGCAGCCCGCGCTAGGCAAGCTGCTGGTGAAGTAAGTGCCGCCGCCGTGCGCTCTAACCGCTAACGCCTTCAGAACCGGCTTCTTGATGCTTGCCGAGGCTGTTTTTTTGCCCAGGAGCAGCTTCTATATTTGCTCGCTGCCGTTGCCTTGGGCCTCTGTTCAAGGGGCTGGCGCGGCAGCGGCTCTGGCCAGGGCACACACAAGAATACCGGGTTCAGGCCGGCCGCCGCCAGGTGGCTGGGGCAGCCCCTGCCCGCCGGCCGTCGCGGCCGGCTCCGTTTTTATCCCATTCCCACCCTCACCCTTTTCCACATGAAAAAACCCTCACTCCTGGCCCTGCTAGGGCTGTTTTTCCTGAGCATTCTGCTGCCGCAGCGCGGCCTGGCGCAGGGCAGTATTCCGTTCACCATCAACAATACCTCGCCCTTTGCCGACACCGATTTGTACGTGGCCATCGTGGGCATCGACCCCAGCAACAACCACGTGTGGATAAACGCGGCCAACAGCCAGGTGCTGCCCATGAGCAGCAGCTACAACACCGTGACCGGCCCCACCGTGAACGGCAACACCGGCCCGGGCGGCAACTCGAAGTACGCGGCCTGCTTTACCAAGCTCAGCAACATCCCCAACCACACGTTTACGCTGCCCTACATTGCGGGCTGCCGGGTGTACATCGCGCGGGGGCAGCAGCTGTATTTCTACTTTTTTGGGGCTAGCGGCGCGCCCTCGGGCTACACGGCGCCCAACCCGCAAAATTCCTCCGACCCCAACACGGGCATTGTGTATGAGACGATTGAGCTGACCAACAACGGCGGCGGCTTCTTCGGCAACACTACCCGCGTCGATGCTTTCGCCTACCCCATGGGCCTGGAGCTGTACGGCAACGGCTACTACAAGAAAACGGGCGAGCTGAAATCGGCCGCCGACATCGTGAGCGCCTACAAGGCCAACGTGCCCGCCGAGTTTCAGGGCACGGTCAACAACACGACCGGCGTTATCACCTTCCCCAGCAAAACGCCCGCCTTCTACGACGGCACCAACGGCACCACGGCCGGCGCGCAGGGCAACTACTTTAAGAGCTACCTCGACGCCATTTGGGCCAAGTACAAGAACGAGGACTTGATTTTTAACGCCGGCAATGCGGGCGTATTCAAGGGCCGCGTGGGCGCCGACAACCGCCTGGTGGTAGTGGGGCAGTCGGGCGCCTACAACGGCCGCACGGGCATTATCACCCGCGAGCCCACCACGCAGGAGGCCTTTGAGGGCAAGGGGGTGCTAGCCACCCGCAACAGCGACGGCGACTGCGACCTCGTGGTGCAGGCCCAGATAACGGCGGCCGTGAACCGCCACGCCATCAGCACGGCCAGCGCGGCGGCGGGCCAGCAGAATTTCTACGACGTGAGCAAGTTTTACCAGGCCGCACCCATGAACTACTACGCCCGCTTCTGGCACCTGCCGGGCATCAGCGTAGACAACCTGAGCTACGGCTTTGCCTACGACGACGTGGCCGACCAGTCGAGCACGCTCCAGACGCCGCAGCCTACCAAGGTGGTGGCCACGTTTGGCGGCTTTGCCGGGCAGGCCAGCTCGTCGGGGGTAGCTACTTTCTACAAGGATTGCAACTACGCCGGCACGGCCGTGGCGCTGCCCGTGGGCGACTACACCCTGAGCGCGCTGCAAGCCAAGGGCATTTTGAACGACGACGTGTCGTCGCTGCAAGTCAACAGCGGCTACCAGGTCATTCTCTACGAAAACGATAACTACACTGGCAGCTCGCTCACGCTCACGGCCAGCAACAGCTGCCTGGTGAACAACGCCCTCGGCACCGGCAACTGGAACGACAAAACCTCCTCGCTGCGGGTGCAGGCGGCTAGCGCGGCGTTCAGCAAGCAACTCGAAGCCGAGGCGGCCAACGTGAACAACGGTATGACCGTGGAAACCTGCGCCGAGGGCGGCCAGGACATGGGCTACATCGACGCCGGCGACTACCTGGTGTGGAACAGCATCACCATCCCCACCACCGGCACCTACCTGCTCGAGTACCGGGTGGCGAGCGGGGCCAGCGGCGGCACCATCTCGGCCGACCTGAACGCGGGCGCCATTCAGCTGGGCAATACCACCATTCCCGGCACCGGCGGCTGGCAAACCTGGACCACCGTATCGAATACCGTGACCCTCAACGCCGGCACCTACAACGTGGGCGTGTATGCCCAAACCGGCGGCTATAACCTCAACTGGATACGCCTCACCAAGCAGGGCACCGCGCGCCTGGCCGCGCCGCTGGCCACCGCGCCCGCCAGCACCCACAACGATGAGCAGCTCAGCCTCTACCCCAACCCCGTGGCCGACCACCTGCGGCTGGCCGCCGCGCCCGAGCTGGTGGGCAGCGCCTACCGCGTGGTCAACAGCGTGGGCCAGGCCGTGCGCAGCGGCGCGCTGGGCGCCAGCCTCGATGTAAGCGCGCTGCCCGCCGGGCTGTACCTGCTCGTCGTCACTACCCCGGGCCAGCAAACGCTGAGCCGCCGCTTTACCAAGCTGTAGTACGGGTGGTACTACCTGTCTTGTAATTGGATTCCCACTAAGTCAGCTACTTAGTGGGAATTTTTCTTTTCCAGATAAAACATAGGTAAAACTCAAGCTCCCCTACCCTACCTACACCTGAAAACAAGGCCACTAGTTGCTACTAGTATTAGTACTACTTATCTTAGCAGAAACTTAAACTTTCAGCAAAGATGGCAAAGCCCGACCGCAAACCCGACCCCGACTTTGAGCCTGAGTACGATGTGGCCGACCCCGACTATGACGATACCAGCCAGGCCAGCTACTCCGAGGGCGCCGACCCTGACTACGACGAGGCTAGCCAGGATGCCGACTACGAGGTGAGCGACCCCGATGCACCTGAGGCTAGCCAGGAGTATTACAAGCGTAGCCAGAAATAACAAGCGCCCCGGCCGATTGGTCGGGGCGCTTCTATTAAGCGAGCCGTCCACTCGGCGCAGCCATCGGCGCCGGGTGCCACGCTCGCCAGCTGCGCCAGGCGACAGCTAGCAGCAGCACGATGGCCAGGGCAAAGGCGAGGCGACGGGGCCAGCGGGTGAGGTAGCGGTGGCGACGGTAGGTGAGCATGGGGCAGAGTAGTCAGCAGGGTACCACGTATAAATACCTGTTTTGGATATGCACCTGCCTGAGCTAGTCTGGTTTGCAGATGAAGATGCTAAGCTCGTGTATATATTTGATTCACCTTCATAGGTGCACGCTGGCAGGCGTAGCTACAGACTTCACCACTGGCCCAAGCGGGGCCGGGGGCTAAGCCCGTTGCGCTCTGCCAAGCGCACGGGCTTTTTTGTTTTTTAAGAATCTAACTCTGTAATACTATGCCCCGTCGGCAACTGAATTTCCCAACCCTTAGCATACGTCGCATAATCTCACACCTTGTACTAGAAAAAGATTATGAAGCTGGATGCTCTACAGTAGAATATACTGAAGAGACTATTGAAATTAATGACGAAATGAAAGCAGCCCTTCTCCGTCGTTTGGAAGGAGTAATGGGACGCAGAAAAAGCGGCTTCTATTTAGATATTCTTCATGTAGGAGGTGATACCTTTTTTCAGCACGGCATAAATGCCATGCAGTCTACAGAGGAAGTATTTATTAAGGAGTCAAAAGAAATTGCAAACCTGCTTGCGGAATCGCAGAGAAGGAAAAATATTCCGAAGAGCTATTTGTTTGTTATAGATGCTTATGATAGCACGCAGGCCAATGAACCCGTTCTTATTGTTGTGAAAGCAGAGCCACATGAGGCATTTAGGCGCACTGAGACTGGAATGGAATTGGTAAAAGATTTATTTTTAAGTCCGGCCCAAGCGCTATACAAAGTTGGCGTACTATATAAAGACCCAAAACCAAGCAGCGAGGTATCATACCCTAATGATATTTACAGTGCCTTTGTATACGACCAGCAGGCTGAGAACGGTGGAGAGTTATCTAAGTATTTTTACGAAAGATTTCTAGGTCTGCGCACGGATAGAAATAGTGCGTTACTATGCAGGATGTTTTATGAGAAAGTAGCTGAATTTATTAAGCTTAATATTAAGGTTGGCTCTCGAAAGGCAAAAATGCATCAGGCCCTTAGGCACGAATTTGCAAAGCAGGCTCCTGTAATAAAGCCTGCTCAGTTTACGGAGGAAAATTTTGAGGAGGGCGAATTAAAAGTTCTTTTCATAAATACCGTTGTTCGTAAACTTCCTGACGTAATCAGTAAGGACTTGACATTGGTTGAAAAGCTATTGAAAAACATTAGCTATAAGATAGGTGGAGTTAGGATTTCGGCGGATAATAGTGATTATGCTGATAGCGTAACAATTATTGAGAGTGCCGAACAATTGTCGGAATTGAAAATAGGTGGAAATTCTACAATTATTGTTGTAAAAGGCAAGGTTCAAAATGCTGAATAATCCAGATTTATGTTTAAATTTACGTATGAATCGCACAGCAAGAGTCAAGTATTTTACTCAGCTTACTGATGTCTACGAGCATGTAGCCATTAAGAAAGCAGGCGAAATATTGATAGATGATGCGTTTACGGAAAGTGCACTTGAATTACTTGACTTAAAATCCATTGGCATAGATGAAATTTCTCAATACTGTATCGATGAGCATGATGCTATAGTGAGAGCATTTCAGTATTTTGATTCGAAAGAGATAAGGCAACCAGTGTCATTACTGCTATTTTATTACATTGAATATTACGGAAATTTCATAGAAATGAATTGGCCGTTTTCAAATAAACTATTTAGGGATTATAAATTAGCATTAGGTCTATCAGACAATTATTGATAAAGGCCCCGCCCACCATCGGGGCTTTTTCATGCCCACCCCTCCGGCAGCTTCACCCAGTGCCCGTAATCCTCCAGCGTCCCGCTGCTCACGAAGCTCCGCAGCACCACCGCCTGCCCCCGGCCATCATCCACGCCGACCTCGACAAAGAAGCCCCGGCCTCATCTGCGCAGTAGTAGCGATTGACGGGACCTTCCTCATCCCAGCGCTGGGCGAGGAAGGTGCCGTGCACCCACTCAGTGAACAACGCAAGTGCACGCAGTAGCGTAGGACGGTGCTAGAGGCACTTTTTTAAAGCTTTTTCTTCATGCCTATTTTCACTATCCGCCTAGTCACTGAAAGTAGGGAGTTAAGTTCCCTAACCCAGCACTTAAAAGTTGTGCTGGGTTTACATCCAGTTTTGAGTAGCAGCACGTAGGTGCCCCCCTACACCCTGCTGCTATGAAAACGTTTGACCAAGCACTTGAGGACGAACTCGTCAAGCGCCTGTATGCACGGGACGAGACGGCGATGACCTATTTCTACCAGAATTACAAGGCTTCGCTTTACTATACAATTTGGCGTATTGTACGCCACAATGAACTTGCGGAGGATGTGCTACAGGAGAGCATGCTCAAATTTTGGCTTAGTTTCTCCGAGTATGATGACAGCAAAGGCCGGCTTTTCACCTGGGCTCTCCATATTAGCCGCAATATGGCTATCGACCGCCTGCGCGGGCAACGTCGACAGGCTGCACGCACCACGGACCTGCTACAGACCGGAGCCGAGTTAGTTGCTCCCACAACCTTTCGCCCCGAGCATATCGGCGTAAGGGACTGGATTGGCTTGCTACCAGCAACCGACCAGCAGTTGATGCACCTACTTTATATACAAGGCTATACGCAGTCGGAAGCGTCTGCGGAGCTGATGCTGCCCTTAGGCACGATTAAGTCGCGGAGCCGGCGGCTCATTCGAACGTTGGCGCGCGTGATGCGCTAAAAGCTAGGTCTCACTTCACTACTAGCTCTATAGGCGCTGAGTTCCGCTATGGCTACCCTCCCACATCTCATGCTCCAGCCCCCTTCGCGCCGCCAGCGGCGGCGGCGGAGAGTACGGCTAGTGATGCTATTATCCCTTGTCCTCGCTTGCGTGATAGTGCTAGCGTTGCTGCTCCGACCATGACCCCTCCGCTACTGCCTACTACCCGGTGGTTACTACTGGCCGCAGTATTGCTGAGCCTATTGATAGTAGCGGCAAAAGCTAAGTAAACAGCGCTGAAAAAGCCCCAGCCTTGCGGCCAGGGCTTTTGAGAAGTCTCTGGTTTCTCTCTCGGCTTTGCCAGCGGCCGGCCCGCTAAACTAGCAATTTGAGTTTAATTACCAAATAGCCGGCAACTCCTACACTAAGCACCCACACCACGGCCCGCACCCTATCCGCTGGCCACCCTACCCGCTGGGCCAGCCACTGCAAGGCCCGGTCGCTGGCGGCCGTCTGCCCGACGGCAAAGGGCCGGTCGCTAGCAGCTAGGTTGAGCACTGGGTCGAAGAGCAGCAGGCGGGCCAGTACTGCTATGATGCCGTGCCTTATGCTATCATGGGGGGCCAGACATAGTACAAGCACCACTGGCAGGAAGTAGACGGCCGTGAGTAGCCCGTGCAGCGCGAAGGATTGGCGCCGGGCCTCGGCCCCCGGTGGCGTGCGGCGCACTGCCGGCAGCAGCAGGCCTTGGCCGGCGGCCATCAGCACCACGGCGGCCGGCCAGTAGAGGTAAGCTAGCACTAGCGGCGCGGGGCTAGCCACCAAGCAAAGAGCCATACCACCACATAGGCTAGTAGCGGCAAATAGCCCAGCACTGTGATGAGGTTAGCCCGGCCACCTTGCCAGACATTGATGCCGATGCCCAGGACTAATAGGGCGATGACAAGAGCGAAAGAAATCTTCATGGTAGAAAAAAGGGTTAGTGAAAAACAAAAACTTTGAGCAGCACCCCGAGCACCGTGCCGGCAGCGCCAGCTTTATAGGTGCGGCTATCCAGCAGCCAAGGCGGGCGCGGCGGGCTGGCCAGCGCCACTCGGGCGGCGGCCCGCATCCGTTGGTAGTCGGCCTCGGTGGCGGCCTGGCTGGCCTGGCTGCGGCGCAGCTCGGTGGCGTAGGCCGTCTGCACCGAGTCGCGCAGTGAAGCATCTCGCTCGAGCTGGGCAATGCGGTCGGCGCGCACCAGCAGCAGCTGGCCGGCGGTGGCCACGTACTGGCGCGTGCTGCGGTAGGTGGCCGTGTCAATACCCACGAGGCGCTGACGCACTACTGTGCCGCTATCTAGGCGCACCACGAGCGGGGCTAGCTGGCGAATAGGCTGGCTAGTAGCGGGCAGGCTCAGCAGGCAGAGTAGGGGCAGCAGGCAGGCGGTTACGAAGCGAGTCATCGAGTTGTTGAAGTTTAGCGAGGGTGCGGGCGAGTTCGCGGTGCTGGCCGGCGAGCGCCCAGACCGTGCTATCAAAGTGGTGCTGGTGGCGCGGCTCGGTAGCCGTGCGGGTATCGTGGGCGGCCTCGGTGGCGTGCACGGCCTTGGTGGCGCCGCGGCGGGCCCACCACGAGCTGGCGTAGTTAAGGCCCGACGCCCCGAAGGCGATGGCCAGCACAATGGCCAGGCCCAGCAGCACCCAGCGCCAGGGGCTGGTGAGAAAGGTGGTGAACGGATTCATTTTTTTGGGTAGCGCTGGGCATGAGGCGTTAACTGACGACGCATCGCCGCAGTGAGTGGGTAGAGGTACTTATGCTTACCCTGCTGGCGTATCTCTACAAGGTCTGCCTGCCTATGTGTGCGCACCAGCTGGCCAGAGTCGGCACGACGCTTCGTGCCGGTCCGCGTTACATTGCGCGCATGCACCAATTCGCCAGTAATTGGCTGCTGCCATTGACTGCGCTTAGTGGTCTGGCCTACGTAGAGCCAATTGGTAGCTTGGTAAATCGTGCCGACATGGCCTTGATTTTTATCGGCATAACTAACGAGCACCTGCACGAGTGGCGCTTCACGCGCAAACTGTCGCACTGCTGCCATCACTACTTGTGAGGTGGCGGCTTGCTTGCCGTTCAGCGCTACCCGCACTAGCTCGGCAGCTTCGCCGTTTGCAAGCCCGAACTCTTTGGCGCAGTTAATCGCCCCGCGGGCAAAGCATACCACTCCGCACCACTCACCTTTGTCATTGTAGGCATTGTAGCCAACAAAGAGGTAATGGCTACGGCCGGCGTAGTGAAAGTGCTGGCATGCGTAAGAGATAGCAGCCGGACTAGCGCGCTCAATTCTCATAGCGCGCCGGCAGAAACCGAGAGATAGGCCCCTTCGTAGCGGGCCAGCACAGCCGTAATCTCAGCCTGAACCCGCCGTAATTGGCTGGCATCTTTGCAGGTAATTTTTATCACAGCCGGCTTGACAGGCTGTTTACCTGTTAAAGCTATGTCTGGCGGGCAGGTTGCAGGAGTGTCGAAAAGCATATCAGTAATTCCAATTGCTGAGCGCGTCAATCGCGCCGATGGGGTAAAGCGTGCGGTGCATACCGGCATTGGTACCCTTGCCCTCATTGCCAGCCCACGTCCACACCGAGCGGGGTGCCCGCCCGGCGCGCACAGGCCGGCCCAGCTCATCAACCGCCGCCACGTGGTGCAGCCCCCGGCCGTAGTCGAAGCAGGCTTTCAGCCCCACGCGGATACTATCAATGCTGCCCCGGCCCGCGGCCCGGTGAAAGAGCGTGCGCCCGGCGTCGGGCCCGGTGAGCGGGGCCCAGGACTTGGCCGCGCCCTGCATGCCATTGCGCGGAATAGGAAGGCCGCAGCTACGGTTGGCGGCAGCTTGCGAAAAGCCGCAGTACTCAGGGTGGTAGGTAGCGGTATACTCGCCGCCTCCGGCCAGCACCAAGGCCCGCACGCCAGGGCCTGCGTTGTTGCCCTGCGTTTCGCGCACGGTTTGATGAGCCCGCAGAAATTCGAGGGTGCAGGTAGCGGCCTGCGCCTGGCGGGCGCGGCTGGGTTGGGCGTGGCCCACCTGGCTGGCCAGCAGCAGCAGGCTAGCCGCCACTACGAGCCAGTAGCAGGCCCGGACCCAACTTTTGGTAGTGGCCTGGCTCATACTACGAGCGCGGCAAACAGGGCTGAGGCGGCTGCCCGAATAACAATGGTGAGCTGGAGCCGGCCATACACGGCAAACCGTGCCTCGTCGCTCAGGCCCAAGAACTCCCGGCTGTAGCGCGTCTTGGCCCACAACGTCGGCGCCGGGTGCGTGAGGTGCTGCACCACCCAGGGCAGCAGCACGAGCAGCAGGTACATGCCGGCGAAGGCAATGAACTTGCTGGCCACCGTGGCCGAGGGCACCCAGCCGCTAGCCTGCTGGCCGGCCGCGATTTCGGCGCTGCTGGCGGCCGGGCTAGCCGAGGGCACGGCGTGGTAAAACTTGGCGATGAGCACCGGGGCATAGACCGCCCCGGCAAGCATGGCCACGCCGAGGCTGATAAAAATGAGGTAAGGAGCGAGTTTGCGCAGCATACAGAAAAAAGGGTGAGGGTGAGTTATTTCTGGCCGCGCAGCAGCTCGCGCAGCATTTCTTTCATCTCGTCGAGCGACTTGCCGTAGCCCTTGAGTTCGGCTTTCATGCCGGCCATGTCCTCGCGCAGCTGGGGCACCTGATTGACCTGATTTTCCAGGGCCTGGCACCGCCGGTCAGCTACTTCAGCAAAGCGCTCATGCTGCTGCTGAAAGCCGAGCATCCGGTTTTCGTGGCCGCTCTGGCGCTGCTCCAGGTGCGTAAAGCGCTCGTTTAGCTTGTCCTCGTGCACAAAGCCCTGGCTTCTAGTATCAAGTTCGGTCAGCTTATTGTCGATGCGCCTTTCGCGCTCTTTGGCCTCGGCCTCCTTCTTGGCACGCTGCTCGTCGGTGCTTTTATCGCGGCGCGTAAACACGCGCTGGAGCACGAACAGCACGAGCGGAATAAGCACAATCTTGATACCGTCCACCCAGGTGAAGGCAACGGCAACGGCGGGTACGGTTTGGAGAAAGAGCGGGGCAGGCATGAATTAGGGCAAAAACGGGCGGGGTATCGGCCAGCAGGCATAGGCTACGGCGGCGGCCAGTAGGGCAAAGCCGAGCCAGCGAAAGAGGCGGGTGCTGGGCATGACTTAGGTGAAGCGGCCCAGCGCATCGGCGCGCTGAATGTGGTGGCGAATGACGTCGGCAATCTTAATGGCCTCGTTTTCGCGCAGGTACACGAAAAAATCGGCTTGCAGCATCGTGGGCTGCGAAAAGCTATCTACCACCGCCTGCCAGGCCTCGTCGGACTGGCCGAGCGTGCGCACGGCCAGGATAGCGCCCGCTTGCTCGCCCGGGGTGGCATCGACGAGCGTAAGATTGTCGGCCCCGAGCGAAGCCTCGTAGCTGGCGAAGCCGGGGCCAGTGAGCGGTTCGCCGTAGCCATCGCCCAGGGCGGCGTAGGGGCACACGCGCACGCCAATGCGCACGAAGCTTTGCCCGCTGGCCTGCTGCTGGTGCAGCAGGCTCTCGAAGCGGACTTTGCGGCGCACGAGCGTGTCGCCCAGCTGCAAATCGCTGATGGGCAGCTCAATCAGGGGCGGGGCGTAGGGAACGAGGGGCATAGAATCAAACGGTTATGTTGTAGCGCTTTAGCAGGTGGGGCTCGTTCTGGGCATCTTCGGCGGGGGTGGTGTAGTGCAGGTAAGGCACGATATCCACGAGTGGGCCTAGCCAGTCGTAGGCACTGGTGGCGTTGTCGCCGCCCAG
>NZ_JAUQSW010000020.1 GCF_030581075.1 Hymenobacter cheonanensis | reverse complement strand
GCGAGGTACTCGTCACGCCGGCTCTGCGAGCGCCGGCAGCCGTATTGGTCGAGCAGGGCGCGAAAGGCGTTGGCGCAGTACTGCCCGCCCCGGTCGGAATGCACTACCAGGCCGGGGGCGGGCCGGCGGGCCTGGCGTAAGGCGCTGGTGACCAGCTCTTCGGGCATGGTATCGAGCACACGCCAGCCGACTACCTGCCGGGTGCAGGCATCCTGGAAGCGCACAGGTAGGCCCACTGCCCCAAGGCCAGCGGCAGGCAGGTGATGTCGCTGACCCAGACCTGGTTCGGCTGGGTTGGCTTAGGCTGGTCAAGCAGGCGGTTGGGCGCACAGCGCAGGCCGTGAGTTGAATCGGTGGTGCGTGGCGTGTAGACCCGTGGCACCAGGGCCCGCAGCCGGCGGGTGCCGTAGCAGCGTTTATGCTGCCCGAACGTGTTTTTCAACGCCTCTTCCCAGTCCACACTAGCCGGCTGGACCGGGCTAGACTGCTGGCGCTTGCGCCAGGCGTAATAACGGGCAGCCAACACGTCCAGCGTCCAGCAAAGCAACTCCACCGGGTAGCTACCGCGCTCCTGTTCAATTAATTGCCAGCAGCTCATCTGGTGGGCGGGGTTGAGAAGATGGCGATGACTTTTTTTAAATGTTCAACTCCTGTTCTAGCCGCCGGTTGGCCGCTCGCAACTGGTGCACCTCAGCGGCCTCAGCCGGGTCGGCGGGTAGTGGCGGCTGGGCGGCCTTTTGCCACTCGTAAAGTAATTTCGAGCGGATGTTAGGGCCGCGCGCGGTGGCCTGGGTCGAGCGGCTCTCGCGGGCCACGCGCAGGGCTTCGGTCTTGAACGCCTCGTCGTATTTGCGGCGCTTGTCAATCTTGTCCATGGGTTGGAAATTACCACCCAATTCTCGCTCCTAGCTAGCCCATCTCAGGTATACCCTCACCTACTTTCGCAGCTTGGTTACACGTCTAGTATGCGCACTCCCAATCTCATCTATGCCGTGCTACTTGCGAGCAGCCTCGCCAGTGCCAGCCAACTCGCGCGTCGGCGGCCGCTACGCCAGCCCTGCAGTCTGTGCCGGGCTACAGATGACTACCTCATCCCGACAATACCGGCTCCGCATGCTGTCCTGCGCTTCGTCTACCATGGGCAGTTTGTTGCCCCTGCGGCTCCCTTCGCCACTTTTAGCCGCCTACAAGATGCTGATGCGCTAGAGGGGTTTCAGCAGCAAGAGCAACTACGCTTCGGTACGATTTATCTGGTAAAAGGAAACCAACAGCCGATGACCGTGCGCTACCTGCGTAGCGTACGGTGTGTGCAGGGACGCGATACCATGCAGGTCTATGTGCAGCCCGCAACCACGTATCCGTACTGGGTCTATGATTCTATTCCCTTTCGGCCGGGCCGATACGAGTTGCTGGAGCCTAGGCTTCCTAAGTACAATGTCGTATTTACGCCCCAGCAACTGGATAGCGTAGGCCTAGCCACGGTGTCGTTCGCGGCTTACTACCGGCGCCACCAGGCTGACCTAGACCGGGCCAACCCCTTCGCAAACTGCAAGTTCAGCCGCGGTTTTACGTGCAGATATTCCCCCGCACCCGATGGGTATGTGCCGCCCCATCCCACTGCTATTTTCAACCTGTTACTAGCCCACAGCACTTATTTAAGCGTCAGGGGTTGGCAACTGCGCGCACTCGCACCCCACGAACTAGTTCCTTTTCGAGGCTAATCAGTATCAGTGGTTGATTTTGCTAAGCGGATACAGTGTAGTTTTCTCCATCTACCTCCTTCAAGTTGGCAGCCTGAGACGTTTCGTCAACGTTCGTGGCTGTTGCAGAACTCTCCGTACACCGCCCAGGCGAGCTGCGAAACACGTGTAAAAGCCATTTGAATGGTCTTTTCGACTTGGTTTAGCTCGAAGAGACCTCGCTTGGCGATGCAGTTCCGAGTTCTGCAACAGCCACGGTCGTTTAAAAAACGTCTCGAGCTCAAATGGTGTTCGTAATATTTATTCAAACCAATCTTGCCAAGGGAAATTAGGGTTTAAGTCCTCATAGCCTTTAACCGCCAATAGCTCACGCAGCGTGTGTTCTGCCGTCATGGGCGAATTAACCCCGCGGCGTAGAAAGGATGGCTGCGTAGTCAACTCGTCTACTTCTGGGGGCAAAGGCGCCTGGTCAATTATGCGCCAGTGTCCTTCCCGCGTAGCATAGGCCATGACATACAGGCCAACCAATAAGCGCTTATCGGCTAGCAAGCTAGTAGTCTGAATCGGCGCTTCGCTTGTAAAATTGTAGAAGACACACGCCATGTTCGTGGCTAGCCGACAGTACGCATAGACAGCGGGAGCAATTTGCACTTCAATAAAATCCCCTATGCGCTCTTTCTTTCTAGGTTTCATTTGTTGAATTAAAGGCCCTAAGCATAAGATACGTAGTCGCTAGGAATTCCTTAGAAAACCACTTAACGTAAGAAAGCCCCGGAGCCGAAGATTGGAATCGTGGTGATTTTAGCCTGGCCGGCCACTGCGTTCGGATTGGCACTTTGTCGGGGACGAGTATAACATTAGACTCATCCAATGGCACCTCCCGATTCGGTCTCTACTTTATAGTTGGCTGTGCTCCCCCGACGCCCCTCCCTTTTACTTTGCTTATTCTTCGTAGGAGTGGCGCCACCCGTGCTGCTAGTGAACATAGTATTTTTGGACCTATTCTGAACTGGCTAGAACAGCACCACGTCTCTACTTGGCTCATGATGGTATGGTTTCCGGTTTTGCTTATGCTGAACCTTAGCGGTTTGCGGTTTGCTAAAAGCAGAAATAACCCATACCTGGGAGGGCTCTACCTAGCCTTGTTAGTTTTCCTCCTTCTCTGCTGGCTGTTGATTGGCGTGTTCGGTGAAGTTGGTCGAAACTTGAAAACGTGAAAGGGAACCGCAGGGCTATTCCTGCCGTCAAAAGTTCAGCGAAACGGTGAGTCAATTAAGGCAAAAGCTGTTTACGTGTTGTAAACGACCGTGGCTGTTGCACATCTCAGCCAATGACCCCGTGTGGGGCCACTAGCAATCAAATTGGACCCGCCTACTGGCGATAACGCTGCTTTTTACAGGTTTCTGTACTCGCCGCGCCCGCAGGTCGAGCGAGCTTGCTAGTGCTGCAACAGCCACTGCTCCTTTCGAGACCGCTCCTTCCCATACGCTGGTTCACCTGAGTGGGAAGCGTACAACTGGCCCTGAGCAAACACCGGTTATTTGCAACTCTTATCGTGGGTTAATTGGTACTACTTCTGAATTCTTCTACATTTACTTGTCATAACTACGAAATGTTTCGTGCAACCTGAATCTTGGCTTAGCTTCTACCGTTTGTTACGCTTTATTTTCCTCCTTTTTGCCAGCTTGTTTGCTGCTCGCTTCGCCTCGACGCAGACTAGGCCAACGCTGCCCGGAGACGCTGCCCGTTTGTACAGCGTGGCTCAGTTGCAGGCCGACCTTACTTTTCTGCGCCAAGCGCTGGAGCAGGTACACCCAGGTCTCTACGCGTATACGCCTAAGGACTCCCTTGACCAGGCTTTCGCCCGCACCGCAGCCCAACTCACCCACCCACTCGATGAGCAGGCGTTCTGGCGCCTTCTGCAGCCCTTAGTCGGGCAGGTGCACTGCGGACACACGCGCGTGCAACATTCGGCCGCTTACCGGACCTGGGCCCGCCAGCAGCCCCATTTCTATTTCCCCTTCACCGTAGCAGTGCGCCAAGACCACCTGTTCGTCGCAGAAAATCAAAGTACCGAGCCTTCCCTGCGACCCGGCACTGAGTTGCTTGCTATCGAGGGGCACCCCCTCCGCGAGGTACTACCTCGCCTGCGTCGCCTCATTTCGGCCGATGGTTATGGCACAGGCTTTCAAGATAAGGAGCTCGAAGCCGGCTTCTTTGACGACTATTACGCGGCACTCTACGAGGCCAAGTCACCCTATCGACTAACCGTGCGGGATAGCACGGGCCAGGTACGGGACATAACCCCCCAGCCCGGCCCGGTCCTTGCCCCCAGCGCTGCTGCCCAACCAGTGATTCCCCTCTCCGCAGCGCAAGTAGCCGCCCGCCGGTTGGCCCGCCTGCACTCGCTGCAGTACGCGGCTGACCTGCCGGCCACAGCCATTTTACGCCTGCGCAGCTTCGACTATGAAGCAGACTATCAGGTATTCCACGCGGCTGTTTTTGCCGAGCTGGCGCAACGGCATACCAAACGCTTGGTCATCGATTTGCGCGGCAATCCTGGGGGGAATAACACCCTGGCGGTGGACTTGCTCAAATACCTGCTCCCAGCAAGTTTTGTGCTGACTAAGAGCGCGCAGGCGCGCGTAGTGCTCCCGTCTTTTATGTCAGCCGATTCCAGCAGTCGGGCGTATTTCGATACAACGCAGGTGAAGCGCTTGCCGGATGGTACTCTGACGCAAGCTTCGACTGCGGTGGGGCCGCAGCGGCCATATAAACGGCACCGGTTTCGGGGGCAGGTAATCTTACTGGTTGACGGTGGCACGTTCTCGGCAGCTTCTAATTTTGCCGCTAGCTTGCGGGCTCAGCGGCGCGTGCTGGTCCTGGGCCAGGAAACGGGTGGGACCGAAGCGGGCCTTAATGGTGGCGTTATCTCGCGAGTGGAATTACCGCAGACGCAAATGGTCTTGCAACTGCCCCATTTTCGCCTGTTAACGGCCTGCCGGGCGCCGCACCTGGGACGCGGGGTGTACCCCGACCGGGAGGTCATACCCACGCCTCAGCAGGCTGCCACGCATGCGGATGCTATTCTCAGCCAACTTCCCGCCTTGCTGCGGTGAGCCCACCGATTGCCTTCGGCGATTGCGGGTGCCAGGTGCCGCACCTGCTCCACCAAAACAGTCGGCCCACGAAGGCTGGTTAGCAGTGGGGCGGGGCGAAGGGTAAAAACATCATCCAGGGCCGAACAATTTACTCAGCCGCTTCTTCTTTCATGCGTTACCCGACCGTCGTTTTCGCTTCCTTTGCTACCCGCACCAGTTGCCTGATCTTCCTGCTGCTCACCAGCCACTTGGGAGTGCACCAAGCCGCTGCGCAGGATACCACGCTCGTTCGTCTCGCCCGCCGCTACCAGTACTCTTTACAGGCTAACGGCACGCAATACAGTGGCTTAGGATGGGAGAAAATACGCGCTGATGTGCAAAAGAGCCAGTTCGTGCTGCTAGGCGAAGACCACGGCACTGTCCAAATTCCGCAATTCGCCACGGCGGTCGCGCGGGAGTTGAAGCCCGCCCTGTATGCGCCGGAAGTAGACCCGTATGTCGCCGCTACGCTCACGCAATTAGCGGCTCAACCCAAGCAGGCGCGCGCTTATTTACAGCAGTATCCCGGCGCCTTATGCTTTGGTTCGCTGGCCGAAGAGTTTGACTTAGTATGCGTCCTTCGTACCCAGCAGACGCGGGTGATGGGCCTGGACCAGATTTTTATTATTAACGCCGCGCCGTTCTACCAGCAACTAGCCGCGCAAGCCAAAGGGGCGGCGGCGCGCGCGTATTTGCACCAGCGGGCAACGGCTTATCAAGCCCAAGAGCAGGCTAACCTACGCCAGGGCAGCCAGACCTTCGTGCTCCTGCAACAGACGCCGGCCGCTATTGATAGCTTGCTCACTTTCACGAAAAAGGAAAGCCTAGCGGTGCAGAAAATGGCGCAGGATTATGCGGCGAGCTACCGTATTTATATGTCGGGGAGCCACCAGGCCCGTCTTAGCTTGCTGAAGCGCAACCTACTGCAGGAACTACGTGTATACCAAACGGCCACCGAGCTGGCCGCCCCCAAAATGCTCTTCAAGTTTGGGGCCCAGCACTTGGCGCGGGGAGGGAGCCCTATTTCAGGCGGTGAGTACTACGACCTAGGTAACTTAGTCCAAAACTTAGCCGATGTGCAGGGACAACAGTCCTTGCATATCCTCGTGTTAGGTAAACAAGGAACCCGGATTTCCAACTTAGCCGGTCTCTTATCCGCTAACCAAAATCCAGAATCTTATACGTCAACTAGTTACGAGAATGGGTCGGCCTTTCCGGTCAAGCTTTTTATGGACCAAGTACACGGACCTGACTGGTCGGCCTTTGACTTGCGTCCGCTACGCACCGCCCTTGCTCAAGGGAAGATGCAACTACCTAGCCGCGCGCTGGAGCGCATTATTACGGGCTACGACTACTTCGTTATTATCCCTGAAACCACGGCAGGCCATCCAATACCATAAAAGGCTTCTCTCATAGCGGCTAGTACCTGCTTGCCGTAGCCGGCACTCCGATCGGTAGTAACCCAGTTATCCCTGTCAGGCGCACGTCTGGTAGAAGCGTAAGTAGCAGTCGTAGCAGGCCAAGAAGTAAACGAAGGATCATCCCGCTACTTTTGCGCTGGGTAAACACTGGTAAAAGCTTCCTTGACATCCGCATGCTACTCCGGGCAGCGTCTCGGCATAGTTAGCGGTGAAAAAGACTAATTGCTTTTCCTTTATTTTCTTGAAAAGCCAAATAACATAATCGGTCTTATCAGGACAACTCTGGAAAAAGTGATAAATTTTGGGCGCATGCTAAGCTGGCGCTAGTATAGTGCGATGCCAAGTTTTAGTCAGTCCACTGCCAGCGCCTCTCAAGGGAGCGGGTTTACTCTGCGCAAAGTGTCGTGTTCGAAGATTGGACCCCGTAAGACAGGGACAGGTGTATACGTGGTGAGATACCATCCGGCACCTGCCACCGCATGGATAGAGGCACTCGAAGAAGTCCCGTCCTGCTCGGCTACCTTTAGCAGACTATAAAAAAGGCGCGTTTTATACCCGGGAAGCCAGAACGGCTCTGGAAAGTTGACTCCCAACAATTCGTACCGCGCGTTATCCTGCTCTGTATTGTAAGCAAAGGCCGTGACCCCTACTAAGCCAGGACTGGGTACGCGCGGGAGTTGGACCGGCACTAACTCGATTAAGCTAGCGGGGAAGCGATGATGCAGCTGGCGGTAGCGCGCTAAGGCCGCGACGACTACTTGGCCGTGTTGCACGACCGTACGAATGGCCTGTGGCCGTAGCCACTGCTGGCTCACCTGCTGGTGGTACCAGGCGACCCCAGGCCAACTGCCTACAAAAAACAACCCGGTGCACAGTCGCGCTCGCGACCGTGAAGCCGTACCTGCCAGGCCAATTCTAACCGCCATACCGAGTGGGATTAGTGCAGCAGGCCATAGCAAAAGAGCGGGCGTGTCAAACGCGCACACAAGCTTTGAGAGAACCTCAATTAGAGCGGCCAAATAACCAGGTCCAGGCAGCAAGGGCAACCCGTGCGCCACCAAAGAAAGCAGAGACAGCACGAGCGACCACCCTAAACAGCTGAATAAGCCGCGCCACAACCGAATTGGGACCATGTAGAAAGAATAATTTGTAGGCTGCTATCATAAGCAGGAGGCCTAAAACTAGTTGGAAACGACACAAGTAGAACTGGTTAATGAGTTTTTACATACTGCAAACGACCTTTTACAACACATAAAAGGAAACGTAGGTGGTCTCTGAAAGGCACACCATATGAGGCCTAGCTCTCTACTAGGCTACAGGTGGTTGTAGAACTTGTGTCGATACGCATCCCCCACCGGAATCGTAAGCGGGACCCCGGCGGCTACTTGGATAAAAATCCGGCTGCGCTCCACCGAATGGATATGGGCGAGCGCCACGATAAACGACTTATGCACCCGCACAAACGCGGCCGCCGGCAGGCTCGCTTCTACGCTGGTGAGCGTCTGCCGGGCTAGAATCTTCTCGGTCGTGGTATGAATCACCACATAGTTCTGCAGGCCTTCCAGGTAGCGGATCTCGGCCAGGTCAACCCGCTGCAGCCGGTGTTCGGTTTTGACAAACAGGTAGGGGCGGGGCGGGTCCCCGGCCACCGGCCGCAGACGCCGCTGCGCTTTCTGCACGGCCTGGTAGAAGCGCTCAAACGAAATAGGTTTGAGCAGGTAGTCCACCACGTCGTGCTCGAAACCCGTCAGCGCATAATCGGGGTAGGCGGTGGTGAGCACCACCTGCGCGCGCCGGTCTAGGGCCTGCATAAACTGCACCCCCGTGAGTTGGGGCATTTGAATGTCCAGAAAAATCAGTTCTACGCGCCGCTCCGTTACCCAGCTTAGCGCTTCCACCGGGTTTTCACTGCGTCCCGCCAGTTGCAGGGCCGGCACCTGGGCCACGTAGTCCGTGAGCACGTCCAGGGCCAGGGGCTTATCATCCACTAGCAAACACGTAATGGCCTCACTCATAAGTCAAGGTGGAGGAACACCCGAAAGTCGGTGGGGGTATCGGCCACGGTCAGCGCGTGCCGCTGAGGGTAGAGCAGCGCTAGCCGTCGTCGCACGTTGGCGAGCCCAATACCACCCAACTGGTCTTTCTGTTGCGCTTGCTTGGCATTGCAGAGGCAAAAGTGCAGCGTCGTTGCCGTGACGTCCAGCTGCAGCGTAATCGGCTGAGCGGCACTGGTTAGCACCCCATGCTTAAACGCGTTTTCCACGAACGGCACCAGCAGCAGCGGGGCAATCAGCTGCCCATTTAGGGAACCGCGCACCTGATAATCGAGCTGCAGCATGTCCTTCGTGCCGAGGCGCTGTAAGGCAATGAGCCCCTGCAGGTAGTCCAGCTCGTGGGTCAGCAGCACCTGGTCGTGGTGGGCTTCGTGGAGCATGTAGCGGAGCAGCTCGGCAAGCTTCAGCACCGCCCCCGGCGCGGTATCCGCCCGCTGATACACCAGGGCGTAGATGTCATTGAGCGTATTGAACAAAAAGTGCGGATTCACCTGCGAACGCAAGAAAGTCAATTCAGCGGTGGTGGTCGCTTGCTGGGCTTCGCGCTGCTGACGCTCGGTCAGCAGATGCTGCCGGATAACGGCGTAGAGCAGGCCGTAGAGCACGTAGTCGAAATAGAACCGCACGCTGTTCTCCACAAACCACGGCGCCGTGAAGGTGGTGTTGCGACTATAGTTGTCGAAGCCGAGTAGCGGTTTGAACACGTAAAACTCTAGCCCGTACCGCACCCCCGTCAGCAACCCCAGCGTCAGCACCAACCCGCCCGCTGCCCGCCCCACGCGCCACCCCGCCCCCGTGAGCAACGGCCGCGCGACCAGTCCCACGGGCAAGTAGAAGGCCAGGGCATTGAGCAGCAGGTAGCCCAACCCCAGCAGCCCGTACGTGGCCACGGCCCCTTTCGGCACCTGGAAAGTAGGCGCGCTGTACATCGTCACCACGTTCTTAACGAGCAGCAACGTCCAGACGACGAGATGGATGGGCCATTCGGGCCACGAGCGGGGCCGGGCAGGGGTCATTGCGTAGTCGATGCAGCCGTGGGGTATTTGTGGGCCAAGTACGCGAGAATCTCGGGGAAGAACTGCTCGAAACGCTGAGAAGAACGCGAGCCCCTGTACTTGGTCGTAATCGCATCGGCAATATCCCCCGCATATTGAAAATCGCCGACTACTTCTTGGGCCGCTTGCTTGCGAGCTTCTTTGGCGGGCTGATACTGCCGAAATAAGGCAATGACGATGCCGCGCACCAGGTTCTCGTCGAAGCAGTGGGCCCAGTCGTCAATGTTGTTGCGCTTCATGCCCGCGTCGCCTTGGTTGAATAGGTAGGCGAGCTTGCTAATGTCGGCGTGGTAGCGCTGCTGGAGCGCCGCGGTGTAAATATGACTGCCTTCGTGCCAGACTAGACTCACGGCTTCGGCCCCAAGGCTAAAGGTGGGCACACGCGTGTCGGTCGATTCCGGGGTGAGAAAGCCGACGTTGTAGACGACGTGGTTGGCGTAGCGCGGGTTTAGCTTTTTAGCCATAATCGCGTGCGCGCCCCAACTATTGAGCGGGTCCAAACAAATGGTCCATTGGGCGGCGGGGGTCCGAAACCGGTAAAAGGAATCGAGCTTGCTCACCAAGCCCTCACGGGCCAGGCGCGCGAGCACCGGCTGGGCCCAGGCCGCATAGTCAGCTTGGTGCCGCTGGTAGAACGCCCAGAAATGACTGTCCTCGTAGAACTGCAGACAGCGCCGCATATAGGCCTGGATGGTATCCTTCCCATTCAGAGTGTACCAAGAAGTTTGCGCGGGATAATGCAGGCGCACGTGGGGGAAATTATCCAAGCAGTAGCCTAGCTCAGGCAGGTCGGTATAGACCTTGGCCAGGCGCCGCGCCTGCTGCACGGCGGGGTGATTGGCGAAGGGGGCAAAATAGGCCTCCGCGTCGGCGGCGTACGCGGATTTGTTGGGCTGGCGGTAGCGGCCTGCCAGCACCTGCACAATCGTGAAGAGCTCAATGCCGGGGTGCACCATGACCGTAAGGCGGTCGGGTGGCGCGGCGGCCGGCGTAGCGTAGGGTTGGGCACGCAAGACTGGGCTGAGTAAAAGCAACAGCCAATAGACAACTAGCTTTTTCATAAAGCGACGGAGTAGGGAAGCGTTTCGGAAGGGGAGGGTTCAAAAGAAGCGGCTATTTCCCGGTCTGCGCTTTTTGAGTGACCAACCGCCTTTTTTCGGGGATGAATGCCTCAACCACGCTGCTTACTTAAGGCGCCCCATCGTCTGTTTTTAGCTGTGGACTCGGTGCTCCATTGCCGCGGGCTGGTGGCTACAACGGGGGTGGACTGTCGAGTCCAGATGGCGTATATTTGCGCAAAACCTGCTCCCACGCGCTCAAAACCGCTACA
This sequence comes from Hymenobacter cheonanensis, assembly GCF_030581075.1. Classification (GTDB taxonomy): domain Bacteria; phylum Bacteroidota; class Bacteroidia; order Cytophagales; family Hymenobacteraceae; genus Hymenobacter. The sequence goes on along the minus strand of NZ_JAUQSW010000020.1, from coordinate 27,051 downwards.
AGCGGGTCTTGCGAGTAGTTTTAAAGCGCTTGCTTTTTTGCACCTGTTTTATCTCTCTTTACCATGGCTGACGACCGCACGACCAAGATTCTGGATACGGCCCTTTGGCGCTTTGCTTTGCAGGGGGTGCACGCCACGAAAACGGCCGAGATTGCGCGCTTGGCCGGGGTGGGGGTGGGCACGCTCTTTCGCACTTTCCCCAGCAAAGAAGCCCTGCTGCAAGCCAGCTACGAGCACGCCCTTCAGCAGCTCACGGCCCCGCTGCAAGCCGACGAGGGCGAGGCCCGGCGCGGGGAGTATTTGCATCAGTTGCTGGAGCGCTGGTGGCAACGCACGGCGCAAGCAGCGTTGGCCTATCCCGAAGCCTTTGACCTGTGGCGGCTCGTGCGCACGATGCCCCGCGCGGCCCTACCCGTGGATCCGTTACTTGGCCCCTTTGCCGCCGTACCCCCGCTCGTGCAAGAGGCCTTAGCGCGCAGCCCCTGGTATGCCGAGAAGGGCGTACCGCTCAGTGTGCTCACGGCCTCGCTGGCCGCCCAGTGGACGGCCGCCGTGGACGTGGTGCTGCGCGACCACGCCTGTCAGGCCAATCCGGCCCTGCGCACGCGCGTGCTGACGCAGGCCTACCAGGGCTGGTGGCAGAGTTTGGGGCTATCGACCTCGCTCGATGCAGCGTGGCAGAACACGCCCGTCAAACCCCGGCTTAAGCCCAAACCGGAGGTACCGCTCTGGGCCCTTTTGCTGCAGGCCGCGGCGGCCCATATGGCCCCGCCGCCTGCCCCACCAGCACCGCGCGGCCTCGGCCTGGCAACCCCTTTGGGGCCCTATGCTGGACAGGAGCTGCCGAAGAAGTAACCAAGGCAAGGCCAACGAAAAGCCCCCTCGTTTAACGGAACAGAAGTGGCTGTTGCAAAAGTCAGGCGGGGGATTTGCCCGAGGCCAGCAGCAATTAAATCGAGGGTCCAAACGGGCGACAAGGCTGCCTTAAGGACGTTGTAGTGCCAACTGTAACCGCTTGCTGAACGAGCGTAAGACTTTTGCAACAGCCACAGAAATTATAGGACACTTGACAGGGCTTTAATTAGGGTTTTCTCCACCGTCAACTGGGTCATTCAGGTGGGAGGCGTACACACCCGCCTGCGTCACCACTACCGCAAGACCCTGAGCCAGCAGCAGCGGCGCAACCGCTGGCTGCTCTACGCTGGGCTGGTTCTGCTGGTGCTGGTGGGCAACCGACCGTTGTGCCGCCAGTTGTACGAGGGACAGGGTGGAGGGGCGGTGAGCATAGAAAAGCCCGGCTGGGGTGGCCGGGCTACGTTAGTGGTTACTATCTTTCAGCGTATGAATTTGTCAATCAAACCCACACTAGGTATGATAACTAATCTTCCTTCAGAACTTGATTATAAGTTATTGGCCAATAGCTGTTTGACACAAGCCTTTGACATTATTTTTGAAACCGATAAGACTATCGAAAATCACACGAAAAAGCTCGATGAAGAGATGGTGTGGGAATATTTACAGGATAAGCTAAACGCATCAGTAGTGCTTATACATCAAGCGATTGAAGCAAACATGAAATCTAGTATTTGTTCGACAAGCCCCTATTTGCTACTTGAAGGCAAAAGAGTAGAATGGCCCGTATTACCGGGTCATAATGATAAAAGATTTGATGAATTTTATTCAATTAGTTCAGAGTCATTGGTATACGTATTCTTTGCCACTGCCAAGAATACGTATGATACCACAATATTCGGACACATTGAGCATATAAGAAAAATTAGAAATCAAATAGTGCATGGTATATCTAGAAACAGGCTAAATACAAGTGAATTAGTGGCGCATATACTTGATACATATACCCTTTTCGATGGAAAAGATTCGTGGTGGAATAATTTGAGAAGTTACTATTTCGAACATCCATTTAACGAAGGAATGGACCAAGGTGAATTAGAAACAGTTGTGTTTATAGAAAAACTAACTTATGCTTGGAAGAAAATTGGGAAAGCTTCTTTTTCCAAACACTTTTCAGTGAACACAAGAGCAAGAAGTTATTTCTGCCCTTATTGCATGCTACCAGAGGATAAAAACCTTTTAAAGAAATACGATTACAAGTGGGCGTTTCTCTTTCCCGAAAAGGAAGATGCTAGGCTGATACATTGCATAAATTGCAACAATGATAATGAAATTTCAAGAATTCCGTGCCCTATAGATGGTTGCGCAGGAACGGTGATTTGGGAAGAGCATTTATGCCTCACATGTGGTAAAGATGTTTCTAACGAATTGGCAGAAAAGAAGCGCCGTATAAATGATATTTTAGAATCGCTGCGCATTACTGCTAAAAAGTAAAAATGAACTACTTAAACTATTACAATTTTATTTCGTTGGCCTCATCAAGAGGCGACCTGTTATTATTTGCAATCAGCCAGTTAGAGTAATTTTTGATTTCCGGGGTGTTTATATTGATTGCATACTCAATTCCCATTATGCAGACGATGAAGTAAAGATTTGACACATCGGCGTATAAAAAATTAAATTCATGCATTATTTCAAAGGGTCCTTCTCCGGATTTCTTATCTTTAAAAAAAGCGCCTTCCTGATATATCCTCCTCTGATGGTAAGGCCAGAAACTTATCCCCTGCCCATATCTAGCGTACTGTTTCAACTTATCTAGCCCTGGATGATTCCAAAATTCTTCTACTAGTACTTTATCGTCTAAAACTCTGTGTATAAGTGCTTCAACCGCAAGCTTTGCGAGGAACTTTGACAGCACCATATTATCTTCTTTGGGCGAATCCAAGACTGGAATAATCAGCCTGCAAGTTGGACTAGAAAAAAGGTCCTTTGCATCAACATCATCAGGTACAGTAATACTAAATCCATCCTTTTTATCAAAGGATAATTCTACCTTCATCGGCCTCAACCCAATTGCCATCACATCTAGGGTAGGTACAGTTCGCTTTTTATTCTCAATCCTCGATCTGTTTCTGAGGTGTTTGAAATAAGGTTGTTCTAGTAACGGCTTTTCCACTTTAATTGCAAAATACTGATTGCAATTATCGCATACAAAATGCCTAGGTAAAATATGGTCTTTATTACCTAAGCTCTCAGGGATAATATGCTCGACACTCCGAGACTTATCACTATTCTGTTTGCAGAATAAGCAGTTCATGGTATAAGAGAGTCAAAATGAAACAGGCTCCTGATTAATCGGAGCCTGCTTTACTTATCTGCCTTGTGAAATTCTAGTCAATATAAATAAAAGACTGAGGAGGAGTAGCCTGAAAATCTGCTCTAATGCACATTGGCTCTTTGTACCGCTTCACCTTTTTGATTTTGATAGCGAACCCATCCTCCTTGCCTATAAAATACTTCATGAAGTAGTCCTTGGTGATACCGGAAAACTCCTTTGTTTCGTGCCATAGGGCCGCTACATTGGTGTTGATTATCCGCTCTATCTCAAATTCTCCGATGACCTTCTGGGTGGGCGAGGAGGCGTAGACGACGACACTCTTGATGTTAGCATTTTTGAAGATTGACCGTCTAAATTCGTATCTCTTGGTGCCGTCGAAAATTTTGGAGGCAAACTCGGGCTTGATGGAGAGGAGGACACGCATGGCTGTGAAGTAGGTTTTAACGCGCTTGGAATAAACGCGAAGGTGTAAGAGCTGATTACGCTGAACAGCACGGTAATAAGTAACAACACTCCGAGATAGGTCGCTAAAACGCGGCGGTTGTTGCGCTCAAACTTAGTTCTTATCAGGACGCCGAAGTCGTCGCGCTTCTCTTTCGTCCATTGGTAGGCGAGGTAAATCTGTTGATTTAGCTTGTCGTTGCCCACGTAATTTTTCCAGCGGTAGTTCTCTAGGTTGCGGCACTTAGCGTATGGTTCGTGCGCCCCTACAATGTCTTCCCCGTAGGAGCAAACGAAGAAGAAATGCACCTTCGTGAGCATAAAGCTGGATTGCCGGTATATCTCCTCTAATAAATCCTGATTCAGGTCGCGGGCCTCATTAACCCTAAAATCAATCATTTCCGTCTGCGAGAAGGCGCTCTGCACGATGGAGTTAGCGGCCTTCTGGATGATGCTGAGCGAGGTTGGGTACTTGCCACTCACGCGGAAGCGCAGGTACACAGGCCGGCCGCGCTGCTGAAAACTCAGTTTAAAAACAGTGCCACCGAATACGCTTTGCCGCTGCACGTTCTGTGGGCCGGTTTCGTAGATGTCGAATAGCTCTTGGCCACCCTTCTTGATAAGACGCGACTTAGAGCTGGGCTCCGAGGCTACAGTGTAGTGCTCGTTGAATATCGCGCTGACAAGGTTTGAGTCGTTGATAAACTTTCCAACAATGTCCTCGAAGCAGTCAGTTGGAACTTCAAAGGGAAAATAGAGACATAGCTGGCGTACCTCGGCTGGGTCGGGTATCATGATACCGATATCCAGAAAACGCAGATAGTTATTTCCATTAGGCAGCTTCCAGAGGTTGAAATGAAGTTCGATGTTACTCTTCTGCACTCCTCTCTGGTTCGACTCGTACCAAACAGCTATGGTCTTAGCTGGATTTGGGGTGGCACTCATATAGACTCTACCGATTTAGTTACCAAGAATTTCCGGTTTGATTGGCTGGCCGTCAGAATCTTGTCTAAGTCGTCCTTGCTCATACGGGCAAATCCTTGAGGCACCGAACGGATATCAGCAATCACCCCCAGTTCAATCAGTTTAGCTAGGTTGGGCCGTTTTGGGAAAGAGTAGACTGATAAGAAGTTGACGATGAATGGCCGGCTGCGTTTGTAGTTCCAGTGCGTTGCTAATTCGGTATCGTCGAATACACTGCGCTTACGGCATAGATCGATAAATTTCTTCTCATCAGCGATGCTCAGCTCAACGTTTTCTACTACACCAATAGTCGTAACCACGCCAGCGTAGTAGCCACCAGTGCGGTAGAACACGATAAGGTCGCCGGGCTTCATGCTGCGCTCAAATGAGCGCGAGATATAGACTTTGCTGATGGCATTGCGGTGTGGCTCAGGATCTAGAAAGTCTGCTTTGGGTTCGTTGTTAAGGATGGAATCAGGCAGCAACTCGGTGTGATAGGCCGGGTAGATGGGTACAAGGAACACGTTAGCATCGGCAGATACATAAGGGTAGGTTAGTTTGGGGCTGGCCTTGTCCACTGCTGGGTGAAAATCGCGGATGTACACCAACTCATTGCCGGTGGCATTGGCCTTTTTGCCGTGATAATTGAAGCCCCACTCCTGCAACAGGCCAATCAGGCGCTTCTGCTCCAACGTCTTATCAAAAATGGTAACGTAAATCTCCCCTACGCCAAACTGTAAGGCGTTGTCGAAGATGATTTTCAGAAAGCGCTCCCCAATCTTGAAGCCATTCTGCACCACCTTAAAAGTGCCGATTTTCAGCCTTTTAGTGCGGCCCATTGGTGGTGTGATGTCACCATAATATTCTTCTGGCCCTTCCTGCTTGAGGTAAAGGAAGGCTACGATGTCAGTGCCCACCGAGCAGATGTAGGCTAGTTCATCGGCCTTCTTATTGAACCACTTGTCGAAACCGGGGTAATCCTCCCGAAAGCTATCGAAGAAAGGGTCAGTCAATTTGATGTTGCCAAAGAGTTCTTTCTTAACCGACAACACTTTATAATCAGTCAGTCCTGGGTTCTCGACGGTTACCTTTTCTAAGAAGGAGTCGATGGTGAATACTCTTTCACTGCATCCCAGCTCTTTTGCTTTCTTATGGATGTTGCGGTCTTCCGTAATCAACGAGTCGACCCGGCCAATGAACACCTCATTCAGAATGGCGGTATCAGTAAAATCATTAGGGGTTTTATCGTACTTGATGCTCAGCGCGGTCACCTCCGGCCCAACGGGTGCAATCGTCTTCAATACATGGTAGCTCGAAAGCTTAACCGCCATAGTTTTAACTACTTTGGGGTCTTTGTGACGCCGTATTTCCTCCAGCGTATCCGGATGAATACACTTGACATATTTTAAATCGTCTAGCCATTTGAATAAGTGGCCGATATCATCTTTCATGATGGCACTGGTTTCTCGGTGGATAACGATGTTGGTGTCGAGAAGGACGCGCATAAGTTTGTTTATGAGTGGGTAAGGAAGCAGCGCCCAAATCTATGTGTTATTCTGACAAAGTTGAACTAGTACTTTTTGATTTCTAGCTATATAATCTTTAAATGGGTAGCCTAAAACACAAAAAAGCCCCGACCTAGGCCGGAGCTTTTTTATCGTCCTGCTCTTTCTCGGGTAAAAGCAGATTTACCACAAAGCGAATCTTCTTGAGCTTCTTCGCCTCGGGGATGTCTTCAGCGGCAAGTATTTCCTTGAGTTGCCGGTAGCGCTGGCGGGCATTGCGCAGGATGCGGCGCAGCTTGGTCAGCTCCTCCTCGGGCGCGGCGGCCGGTGGTGGGCTCTCGCGGTAGAACTGGGCCGCTAGGTTCAGGGCAGTGAAGGCGGCCACCAGGTCGAGGCCCTACTCGGCGGCAGCCTGCTTGGCTTTCAGGATGTGGGGCGGTTCGGTGGGGGTGGTAGCCATAGCTCGGGGGTGGAATGAGCCGCGAAATAAGCAGCAACAAGCCCCGCCCGGGCGGGCGAGGCTTTTAACCGGCTAGGGGGGAGTTGTCCGAGCTAAAAGACGCAACACGATGGCTGGTGTAGCAGCTTTCTGGTGCTCAACTTTACGCATAAGCAATTATAGGACACTTATATGGCCTTTTTTGAGCTAGGGCGGTGCGGTTTTTGGAGCTAATAGGCTGCATTTTTATCTGCATTCAACCAGCTTAACATATAGGGAAGCTCACAGTGGATGTCAGAGCCGTAATAAATATAAGCTCTTCTAGGCTTTTATTTACGGTGTCCTCATTCTTGCTACTTGACTGCTATGCAAACAGAAGTACGCCTACTCCACATCAGTGACACCAACCTGTTAGACCAAGTTGTTGAATTGGCCGATGACAACCGTGGCTCGCTAGGCTTTATGCCCGCGCAGGCATTTGGCCCATTTGCCCGGAGCGGCAACATTATCGTGGCTGTGCAAGGAGCTAAGCTGCTAGGCTATCTGCTATTTCGCCGGGTCAAGACTAAGTACAGTGCCGCTATCACGCATCTGTGCGTTCGGGAAATAGCCAGGGGGCAGCAGCTACCCCGACAGCTGTTTGACTTCCTACGGGAACAAGTCAAAGGTGTTTCTGCTATTACATTGAAGTGCCGGCGTGACTATACGTTTGCCAATAAGATGTGGAATCGGCTCGGCTTTATCCCGCGGGATGAGGTCACCGGGCGCAGCTTGGACGGCAAACCGCTTACCCGTTGGTATTACTTGTTCAACACACAACTGGAGCTATTCAAGGCCCAGGAGGACGACGACAAGCTGCGCGTCGTGATTGATGCTAATGTCTTCTACGACCTGTGTGGCGCTAAAGACGCCACCGAGCCGAAGGAGGCCTACTCGCTGCTGGCTGACTGGCTGCTGGATGATATCTCACTATGCGTCACGGACGAAATCTATCACGAGATTAACCGCAACCAGAACCGGGCAGTGCGGGAGGCCAACCGAAAGCAGGTTCGCAAATTTGAGGAACTACGCTACGACAAACCAAGCCGGGACAGTACCCTAGCTGATATAAAAACTATCATCCAGCGGTCCGACTCGGAGCGCAATAAGTCAGACTTGACCCACCTGGCCAACGCCATCGCAGCGAAGGCACGTTATTTCATCACACAAGATGTGGTCGTTATCGAACAGGGAGAGGCACTGTTCGAAAGGTATGGTCTGCTAGTCAGGCGGCCCGTAGATTTGGTGGTGGATATTGACGAGCTAAAAAATAACAATAAGTACGTTGAATCCCGCTTTGTAGAGCACAAGACCTCGTTTGCACCTATTAAATCGCGGGATATTACAGCCCTGACCCAGGACTTCATCTACCACGAGGGCCGCGAGAAGCTCAACGAGCTACGCACCAAGCTCCGAACCTTCGTAGCGAGCCCGGAGCGGTATCAAGCCGAGGTCTGGAAGGCCAACAAAAGCGAGGTGGTCCAGCACGCCATGACCGTGTGGAGCGTCGAGCGCGGGGGGATGGACGTGGCACTGTTACGCTGCAAACCCAATCACAGTCGGCTAGTGGAACGCAAACTTAAAGACCTCATTCTGAATGCCGCTGGCCGGGGTTTAACCTACGTGAAGGTGTCCGACCAGTATATCTCGGATACGGTCCGAAAAGCGCTGACCGAATACAGCTTCTTCCGCGACACCAGCGATGATTGCTGGTACCGCTTTCTAGCGTCTGGCATTAGAAGCCTAGACTACCTGACCGCACACCTCGGCGACCAACTGCGGCAGGCGGGTGACCTGCCGGAATCCCTGCACCAAGTATTCATAGCGGGCGAAACCGATACACGAAGCTTGTTCAACGCTGAGAAATGCTTGTGGCCGATCAAGTTGGCCAGCGCCAAAGTTCCCTGTTATATCGTGCCGATTCAGCACCGGTGGGCCCGCAACCTCTTCGACGAGCGCATGAGCGAGGCCGATATATTTGGCTTCGATGCCACGCTGCTGTTCAGCCGGCGCAACGTGTACTACCGCGCAGCTACCCCCCGCCTACCTCAAATAGGTCGGATACTGTGGTACGTTTCCAAGAGCAAGGGCGGCCAGCAGTACGGCGAACTACGGGCTGCGTCTTATGTGGAAGCGGTGACCATTGCTAGTGCCAAAAGCCTTTTTCGCAAGTACGAGGGCCTAGGCGTATACAAGTGGAGCGACATCATCACATTAGCCAAAGGCAACGCACAAGCGCCTATCCTGTGCTTTGAGTTTGCAGATACGGAGCTGCTATCTACACCAATGAGCTTCGGCGATGTGCAAAAAAATTTAGTAGCCGACGGCCGCAAACCTAATCAGTTGGTAGGGCCAATTGAGATAAGCCACGAGCTATACATGAAACTCTACGCTCAAACCGGCTAACTTTGTTAGTATGCAAGTCATTCTGATGTCCATCAAGCCGAAGTACGCCGGGCAAATCATGCGGGGTAGCAAGACGGTTGAACTACGTCGTGTGGCCCCCAACCTGGACAAGTCCGCCATTATCTTGATTTACGAAAGCACCCCGGTAAAAGCTATCACTGGCTATGCATTCATCAGCGCCATAACTAAGTTGAGCCCGTCGGAGACATGGGCCCGATACGCGGGCAGGGCTCAGATATCGAAGCATGATTTTGATGAGTATTATCAAGGTACCGACAAAGCCTTCGCCATCCATCTTAAAGAAGCTGCCCGATTATTGGAGCCGATAAGTTTGGCTGACCTGCGTAGCGAGCAGATTCTATCTAATCCGCCACAATCCTACCGCTACCTGCACCTTCAAGCGTTCAGCAAAGAGATTGGTCAGGAGATACATGCTGTCAGGCAGCGCACCGACGTTTCTTGCTAATGGACTACGCCTAAGTACATCTGTAACTCACAGCAGCATCTTTTCCAGTAACTGGGCGTTTTCTGGACTAATCTAAAAACTACGAAAAAGCCCCCAAAGCATGCGTTTTGGGGGCTTTTTTGATTTCTGCTCTAGCTGAAAAGGATACTGTCTTCGTGCTACTCAAGACTCTGACCCATCATGTGATTCAGCTTGTCTTCCAGCGTTGGCAGTTGATGCCGCAATTCATCTGCGAACGGATTAGTGTTGAGATAAATAAGGGTCGCATAGAGCCCGTTTGCTTCACTCACTACATGCCGAATAAGGTGTGCCTCATTCGCCTCGCGGAACCAGCGGCCAAATAGCCGATGCCGATAGGCTGCCCGTTGCCGCTTGCCATCTTGACAAACGAAGGTGAGCACTCGTCGCTCATCTTGGAAAAAGTGCGCTAACTCCTGCAAGACAGTCGGCTTGATGCGCGGGTCATAGTCCGGCGTAATGTCGTCCGTGTGTAATCCTTCGGCTACCACGCGCATGAACCCAAACATGGCCGCATACTCACCTACTGCTAAGCCTGGAAAGTAGTCTACCGCTGGGGAGTAGTAAAGCACATACGCTTCGCCGGCATCCGTCGTAAAGGCGTAGCCTTGCGCCGTCTCAGTGAGCGGGTACGGCGTGGGGGTGGAGGAAGGTCGACTCATGCAAGGCTTGCTTATCGCCTCGAATAGCGGCCTCCAAGCGCTTTTTATCCGCCGCCATCTGCTGCACGATGCGGCTCCAGTCGACTTTCTGAGCGGAAGTAGCCATGGCTATAGATGCTTTGCAGGACAGAGCCCGGCGTGAACTAATGTTAAAAGAGCAAAAGGAAGCTATCAAATGGCTTACTGTGCTAGACAAAGATAACGGCGGACTGTAAAAAATGGTTTGTCGCTCTTTTGCCTCCCTCAAGTGTCCTATAATTTTCAATACGTAAAGTAGCAGCTCAAAAAGCGCTGCGCTAAGCCTCTTAGGTGCCGGCTACCCTACGCCCGCGCGCTGAAAACCGGTCGAACCGGTCAGGCAAATCGGTCAAACCGGTGCTAAAACCGGTCGCAAACCGGTATAAAGCCGGCCAAACTGCCTCCAAAAAGTACGCATCTACCTACCGATTTGACCTGTTTGCGACCGGTTTTAGCACCGGTTTGCCTGACCGGTTCTCGGACCGATTTGGGGACCGGTTTGACCGGTTTTAGGCTAGATTACCTTCGCTTTCGAACGCTTTCGGTGCTGTAACGCGGGTGGATCCTACCCGGCCTGCTTCCTGCTGCGCAGTCACTAGTGCCGCCCATTGCTGAGTCATTGATAGGCCCAGGGCTCACGCAGGCGCGTCTTTCTGGCCTGCATAGGCTGAGCTTTCTTTACAAGCTGTAGTCCGTCGTTGCTAGAATGTAAAAAGCTTACATTCCATCTCATCTCGTTACTGTGAAGGATTCCCCAAAAACAAGGAAAACCATTACCTACTAGCCCTATTCTTCAGGTTAAACCCGATTTTCCTGCTCGGTACGCAAGCTCCGCATCATGGCCTCAAAAGAAGGATAAAGCGTAGTTAGCGGAAGGGGCTCATCGTACAGCAGGTCGTGGTCAATCATGATGACTGGGCAATCGTTATCCTCGGGCCGCTGATTATTAGTATCAAAACAAATGATTCCCCAGTCGGAATAATCAGCTAAGTAGATATATCCCTTCTCAATTAACTTAGTAGGGTCCCACGAGGCGAAATAGGCCTTCAATAAGGTGTCTTTCCACTCATAGATACCATGGCGAAAGAAGTTAATTTCCTGTTCTGACCAGAATTCGTAGAAGTGCTTGTACCGCAAGAACTCCTTGTATAAATCAGGGTAGCGCAAGCCAATGCTATCCTCCAACTCTTGTATGTCGCGCTCGGTAACCGTGCTAGGTATAGGCTTCCACGGTATCCAGTTACCATCCCCTCCACCCACTTCGCTTCTCATTTATACGGGCATTGCCGCATCTGGCCTCAACATCAACCCACTCTGGTGCCACGTCTCTAGGGCGGAATCCACAAACTGATGAACTAGTTAGATGTCAACAGAAGTCATTCGATTTTTAAGCTTTACAGGAAGTGGGCCAAGTTAGGATTGCTTTTTCGCCTGCTCTCCCCGCTGCACTCAGGACAATTACCTATTGTGAACACTAAACTAGCGTCCAGTCTCTCGCCAAAGTACTACGCCGGCCGCATCCCGGACGGAGGCACAAACCTGCACCTATTCTAAGATTAGAGATATAAGAAATTTTATGTTAAGGGACGAAACGGAGATAAGCAGCAGCCAAAAAGCTCAGCTTATTTTACCGCTGAATCCTATTATAGAGTAACCATTTATGACAACTAGTGAGTTTGTCTCAGCTCTAGCAGCTCTATTGCCTACCGCTACTGAATATGCGATGTACTGGCCTGACCCCGCAGATTATGCCTCCCTGCAACAGGAGTTCGTTCCTCAGCGACGGGAGCATTTACGCCCATTACCTATACTCACCCATACCGAACTAGATGCTTTACTCGCTAATTATGAGTTAGTAAGAGTAACTATAATGGGCGATATTCAGTTTTTTGAAGTTCCTTTTCTGTCGGAAGGGCTCATGACGGTAGCAGCAGCAGGAAGCGGCACTTTTACGGTAAGCGCCTCCGGGGAGGTGAATTTTTATACGGAGACGAATGGCTACACAGCTCCTGAGTTTCGCTGCTCACGCACGGTGAGCGGTTTTTACCAGGCCCTATTAGTGCTGACTGAATACTATCGCAACCGACTGATTCATAAGATAGAACGCAAAGACCCGCTTGCTCGCCAGACATATGCGCAGCAGGCGGCTATCGTAGCTGGTGAACCAGCGGCTAGCCATCATTACCTAGGTCTTATCAATGCAGCTCTTCCATTGCCCTAGTACCTGCTTTTAGGAGCTTTGAAAAGAAGGCCATCAAATGCTATAGTCGAGTTTGTCACATTGCTTAAACGAACGATTAGAAGACGTCTTTATCAACCATGAGGCATTCTAGAACCTGTCTCTATAGCTTGTGGTACTCATCGGGTTAGCTAGTAAATTACTCCCACAGTTTTCGCCCGCCGCGGGTGCGATAGCCCTGGGTAGTAGGCAGCACCCCATACTGCTGCCAGACCTGGGCATAGTCAAACCCCGGGAAGTAGGCCCAGGCCATCCCGCCCGGCAGGACCAGTTGGTGCCCCTGCTTGGTCAGCAGCAGGCTGGCGGCGGGCAGGTCGGGCGGAAACTGAAAGAGCTCGGGGTGATAAGTAGTCGGCACGAGGTAAGCCCACCCACTGCCCAGTAGTTGTAGCCGGGTGGTGCTGGTGGGGGGGGGCAGTACCCCGAGCAGCCGCAGCCGGCCATCGAGCACGCGCACCTGCCGGGTGGTTGAGTCGCGCACAAAGAAGGCCGCGCGGTCGGCGGGCGGGGGCGGGCCCAAAGGCAATTGCCAATAGGGCCAATCCTGGCCGCGCAATACTTCCTGGAGGTGGCGCCACGGCTCGCGGCTGGCGGGCTGCTCAATTTCCGTAGCCGAGGTGTAAGCCACCCGGCCCGTTGAATCGCGCAACGTCCAGGTTTGCGCCTCTCGGCTCAGTAGCCAGCCCTGCCGGGTAGGGTAGCCCGTGCCAGGAACCCAGGGCGTGCGCAGCTGCCCCGTGGTATCTAGTAAGGCCCAGGCGGCGGGCTGCGCCCGCGTTATGTAGAGCCGACGGCCGTGGGGGGTGGCAAAGTCGATGCCTTGATAGCTGCCCTCCACGGCGCGACCCGTGCTGGCAACAACTACGTAGGGCCGGCCCGCGCGGGTGAAACGCGCGGTGCCGTGCAGCATAGTAGCCACCACGCTATCATAAATAGCCGGCACCACCTCCCGGCCCGAGTGCCGGGCTACCACGCCGTAGTGGCCCGCCCGACGGGCCAGCAAATATGCCGTGTCGGGCCGCAGGTAGGTGGGCAGCGGGTACAGCCAGGGCAATTCTTGCCCCTGCACGGGCGGTGGGGTGTAGTCGGCCGCCCAAGTTTCATCGGTGGGCTGGTCTTCGGCCCAGGTCTGCTGCGGTTCTTTCGCCAAGCGGGTAGGGGCCACCAACAGGTCGTAGGCCAGGGGCGTCACCCACTGGCCGGCCTCGTTCACGAGGCCATAGCGGGTGCCCTGCTGCACTGCCGCCCGGCCGTGCTGAAAGGGCCCGGCGCTGTTGAAGCGGCGCTGCGCAAAGCCGGCTCGACCGGGGGGAGGTAAGTAGCAGAAGATACCCGCCCCCGCCGAGTCGGGGACGAGCTGGGCAATAAAACCGGCGGCATCCGGCCCGATAAGCTGGTGCGCAGCCGGCGCGAGCAGGTAGCGCCCCGCGCGGTCGATGATACCATACTGGCCCGCCGGCGTCGTGACGACGGCCCGCCCCTTGCTAAAGGCGGAACCATTCGCGAACCGGGCCGCAATCGCTACCCGGCCCGTGGTGTCGAGGTAGCCATACTGCAAGGGGTGGTCGCTGAGGCTGAAGTGGGCCCGGCCTTCGCGAAAGCGCCCTAGCTCATTAAAGCGTGGGTCAGTCAGCCGGTTGCCGCGCAAATCGGCCAGTAAGTACGCCTTCGCGGCTTTCTTATCCGGGTTTGGCGGCAGCTCGTTCGGTTGCCAGCTAACGCGGTTGGCGCCGAGCAAGGTGATGTGCAGGGCCCTGTCTGGCAACGCTGCCGGCCAGTCATCTGCCGCGCGCACCCGCCGAAACTCCCAGTTGCTGAACCCGGTACGCTCGTCAAGCTCCGCCCGCAGGGCTATCACCTCCCACTGCCCATGCGCCCGCTCACGGGGCAGGCACACTAGGCTGCCATCGGCCTGGCGCACCGCCGCCTCACTACGCCGCACCCGCAGAAATTCGCCTCGGGCATTGACCAGCCACATCGCCTCTTCGCTGCGTTGCGTGCGCGCATCCGGCGGCGGCCCAGGCAACCACTGTACTTGCTGACCCGCCTGGGGCGCCCGCACTAGGGCAAAGCCTTGGTGCAAAAAAGCTGTCTGCTGAATGCTACCCAGCTCCCAGCACGGCCGGATAACCACCCGGCCTGTGGTATCAGCATAGCCCCAGAGCTTGCCCGCCCGGTACGGAATGAGGCCGCCCGGCGGCTCGGCTACCCGCTCCAAACGCGTAACCTCACGAAGCGGCGCCCCCGGGGGCGCTAGTGTCTGGGCATGTAAGGTTCCCAGTGCCCAAAGGCATCCCACTAGCAGCCAGACTCGGCGACTCCTTGTAGTAATAGTAGTTCGTAGCATCTTTATTATAGCAGAAATCAGTGCTTAGCAAACTTACTGCCTTCCTAAGGCCGCGCTAAGAAAGGCACAGTTGCGATGGCCGCGACCAGTTGCGAGAGGTTCGTGCTAGATATAGTGCGGTCCCGAAAGGTGCACCATGCTGGGTAGCCCGCATTGGCCTAACACGAGCACTGAAACAAATCTTTTTGCCGGCCGAAGAAGTGGGTTCTGAAAGGCTACGCCTGCTGCGAGCTTGAACCAGCCTTTTTGAGCCCGGCAGCGCAGGCGTGCCGGCGTATGTTTGGACATGGCTGACTTCTCCCTCGCTTACCGACAGCTGCTCGCCTTTCTAGGGAGCTTGAGCTATACCGATTTTAGTACCGTCCGTTACGCGCTAGTCCAGGGACTACTGCAAGAAGCAGGCGTAGCTTCCGACCAAGAGGGGTACATGCTAGACGTACCGCCGTATACCACCCCCGCCATTGATCTGCGCTTTCAGGTAGTGCAAGCAACTGGCCATGTAAACGAGATTCGGCTGACGTTCACGGAGCATGGGCAGCTGACGGACTTTCATCTACGCACCTCGCGCTGAAAAAGACTTCATTGAGAATGAGGTGCACTTTTTAGGCCTATCTTTTTTGCTTAATCGCTTCTTACTTTAAGGTCCTTACTTGTGCCCTTCATAATCTGTGGAAGTAGCTCGCTCGATGTCCGCCCGCCCTGCGCCCCCTTATCGGTGGCCTTTATGGCTGAATTTACTCCTGGTAATCCTCGCTAGTCTGGTGCTGCTGCCTGCCTTTCGGCATGACCCGAATCTGACGCTGGTTACGCTAGGCTTAATGGTTGGTGTGGGGCTAAATTTCTTCGGGCTCGTCCTGGCGCTTGGGCTAGGTCGCTGGCGAGTTGCTGCTTGGTTCGGAGCGGGAATGCTTTTCGTACTCAGCGTTGGCTGGGTAGCGGCAAGCTTGATACCACCTGCTTTGTTGCCACAACAGTAAGGTGTGGCGACCCGCTTAGGTGCCGTAACGCAATGATAGTCGTAACCAGACAAGGTGCACCTTTCGGACGCATCCCTTTTTGGCTTCCGGAACCCCTGCCATGCACCGAAAACGCAGGTGGGGTGGACTTTCTGAGCCACTTGCCCCGCGCCGCACTTTCTGAGCCCCCTCTAAGCGCACCTTAGAGTTCAGTTCACATTTATCTATCAGCTGTTAGTTCAGCGTAGCGTTATTTTACCGCCCTCTCGCTACCTCCACGCTACCACCCCTTTCTTGCTACCTCCACGCTACCGCCCCTTCCTTGCTTTCCCTAAAGACTTGGTAAGGGAGGTCCTTACCAAATAATGAAACAAGCACTCACCCTAGGTATAATAGCTGTCTGCCTCTTTTTTGGCGTTCGCGCCTGCCTTCTTCGGGATGAGTTGCGGACGCACGGCCACTTGGTGCCGGCCAAGGTTCTCACTATTGGCGGTATTCGGGGCGGCATTGCGGTGACCTATACCTACGCCGTAGCGGGCAAGACCTACACGCGTACAAGCGCGCTGGGCGGTCGCTACACGATAGAAGGGGATAGCATCTACCTGAAATACTTACCGCAAGACCCAGCCGGCAACGTCCGGCTCTATCTGAGTCGCGCAGAAATAACCGCTTCTGATTAACCAGTGCTGACGCACTAGTCTGCAGCCCACTCCTAGCTTACGGGACATGTGGCAGCAAGTAGCGCTGCCTATAGCTGCTTTTCTTTCTTCTTTTGCGTCCGTGGAGCCAGACCAGTTATTCCGCCAAGTACAGCAGAAAGCCATCTTGGCTATTTACGCGGTCGATTTTGAGCAAGACCCGGACCAAGACATTTATTCCCCTTGGCGATATCTGATTTGCTTCCAGAATAGCTCCGTCTTTCTAGATATTGAGGACGCATATGACGGCGAGCACTTGTGCCTTAATTGGCGAGAAACCACCGAATTAGAACACTATTTACAAACCCTTACTGAAGCCGGGCTATGGAAACCCTGGTCCGTTGAAGCCCCTGAACCACTAGGCCCACTACTGGGAGGCACTCTTATGCAAGCTTTCTATGCCAAAGACAACGCTTGCTTCGCTAGCAACGGCAGTTGGACACAGGGAAACCTTCACTTATACAAAGGGTTGCGGTTAGAATGTGAAGCTCACGCGCTAACAGTCTTCAGTAATGGAGTAGGTCTTTATGCGGGAGTAAACACCAACTTACAGCCTGCTTTTGAAGAAATATACGATTGGTTTGCGTGCTACTAGCAGCTGTCTACCCACTACGCGTGCTCAAGTATAGAGAAAAGAGTGATTTAGAGGAGGTGAAGCTTTTTACGTGCTGTAAAAGACGGTGGCTGTTGCAGCAAGCTCTCAGCCTTTGAGAAACCGGGTGGGTGAACTGCTAAACGCGCGTATAAGACTTGGTTATTGGTCTTTCTGGCTCGATTCGGCTCGTCAGGCACTCGCTTGAAGGTGTCACAACGAGTTCTGCAACAGCCACAGTAGGTTGTGGAAAGGACTGCTAGCGAATAAAAATGCGATAGTCCTTGGAGTCAACCCGGAGGAATAAGGTGTCTTGTCGGTCGGTTGGCAGATTGTACTGATGGATGTTATCTAAGGCAGGCACAAAAGAGGCGTAGTCGACTTTAAAATACCCCTTCTCGCCCGCCACGTCTACTTCCAGATACTGGTCCCTGTATTGGTTGAAGCCCTGCGTCTCTACGGGGCCAATATACCGGCCAGAGCTCGTCGTATTATTCGGTTCCCAGAACTGAAACGTATTACGCCTGACTCGATGCCCGCGCACACGCACCGCGCTCACCTGCGGAGAGTCTACTTCTAGCAGGTCGCCTTCATAGTTGTGGCGCAAGTGCAAGCGGCGTCCATAGAGCGAATCGATGTCGGTAATGGGTTCGACCATAAGGTGCTGCGTGTAGAGCTGAGGAAACACGGGCCAGTCGGGGTGGGCATCGGCCTGCGGGAAGTGGTAGTCGGCCCGATAGCCAGCGGCGACGCAAGCGACCAGCACCAGCCAGTAGTTGTGGAGGGTAGTGAGCAACCAGCGCCAGGAAGAGGACATGAAACGGGGAGCCAGAGAAGAGCAACTAGGTGGGCGGCTAAGATAGACCGCCCGAAACTGCAAAGTGAGCCCTGCACGTCTTGGTGGCCGAACTGCCCGACACCTTACTCTTTACCCCCTCCAAAAAAGGCTCCTATTTTGGTGAGGTATGCTACTAACACAGCTGGCCTGAAAACGCAGGTTTTTGAAGCCACTTTCGGGCACCGTTTTTTGGAGGTGTGCTAGCAGAAAACTGAATCAAGGGTTAGCAAAGACTATCTCCGGCGGGCATATAACCTCGTTGGGCGCGGCCGGGCGCGCAAAAACGAGATGTCCGGCGTCGGAGAGTTTCATACAGCAATGTAACTTTTGGTGCTCATCGAGCCTTAGCCAACTAGGGTCTCATAATATTATTTATCCTAACTCATTATCAAAAAGTTGTAAGTCAAAAATGGTGTCATTAACAATGGCACTTTTGCCATCGTTAATGACACCATTTTTGACTTACAATTTGCCATCTTTTTTACTGCCTTTTTTGGCAGCACGTTTGACCTCTTGCTTTAATAATAAGTCTATAGCTTCTATGATTAATGAATTAACCGAGATAGGTTCACGATTAGGGTCATCCTGGACTAAGCGCTCGGCTCTACGTGTATCCTTCAGGACTGAAAGTTTGTCAAGTTTACTTCTATATAAACGAAGAGTAAATGCTGTGAGCGCGTTAGCTTTCTCAGGTTTGGCCTGGGCTTTTTCGGTAGGAGTACTGCCGCCGGCCTCAATAAAGGCTTCGGCCTTTCGCATCGAGGTTGGCATAGGTGGACTAGGCTTTTTCACGAGTCAACAGTTGGAGGTGATTGAATAAAGCATTTACTTCAAATGTGGCTTTGACGTCAGGGGGAGTTAGCTCCAAGACAGAAAGCCCTAACGATAGAGCACGGTCAAAAACGATGCGATTACCAATTACTAGAGGTAAGAAGGTAATGTGCGTTAGATTGCCTAGGTAAGCGGCAGCGTTCTGACCAGCCGCTCCACTTAGACCATAAGTGTCACTGCGGGAAAGGAAGGAATAAGCCTGTAGTTTTGAGTTCACTTGTTGAGCCTGCGCTATTAGGTCATCTACCTTTTGGCTAGTCCACAAGTCTGCAGCTCTGGGTGGGAATGGGCTTAGGTAGATGTCAGCCACCGCTAGTGCTGCTCGCTGACTAGTAGAATCCGTACCTCCTACATCAACAACTACATCATCGTACCCATCAGCTAGTTGAAGCAGTTCAACATGTAGTTTGGCGCCACTCAAAGCAATTAGGTCCAGTGGGGCTTTGTCGCTGAAGTCCCGTCGCACCTCGTTGAATGTGCTAGCGGTACGCTGATCATCACCATCACAGTATAGTACTCGCTTTCCCTGCCGCAGTAAAAAAACGGCTAGATTGGTGGCTGTTGTAGTCTTTCCACTGCCCCCTTTGTACCCTCCAACTACGTGAATCATAGACTTTTGATTTCATTATTTGACTTCAGAAGTGATGTCATTTATGATGCTATTACTGACGTCCAGTATGCTAGCAAATATAGTGGCTGATTTAGTGTCACACAAGATGTTAATTATCTTTAAGTGCTTACTATAACTATTGGCTCGTGTGTGCAGCCTTTTTAACCATCATGGCACAGGTAGGGCGAACTTGATAGATATTCGGCCGCCCCCCTGGTGTGCGAAGCAATCGTTGAGTTGAGATAGTACCGATTATCCCTTAGTTATCTCAAAAAAAATAGGAAGGCTCATTCCTTATTTTTTTATTAGTACTATTAACTTATTAAGGGCAGCATAACTTATTGAAAGTCAATAATTAATGAGCGCGAAATCGTACCGATTATCCCCTGAGATAGTACCGATTATCCCTTGAGATAGTACCGATTATCCCTTGAGATAGTACCGATTATCCTCTGAGATAGTACCGATTATCCCCTGAGATAGTAAAAGTATCTCAATAGGCTTCGTATCTCAATTCAATTATCCTGACTATCTTGCGGCGTTCCTACTCAGTTACTTATGCCTATTAATCCTTACCCAGGTACCACCTTCGAGAAGACTCGCGGACGATGGAAGGCGCAAGGCCGGTTGAATGGTAAGACAAAAAGCCTAGGCTACTTTGATACGCAAGAAGAAGCCTATGCCGCTGTAGTGAAAGCTAAGCAAGATGCAGGCGAGTCACTTACCGTTTTACCTCAACATATTCCAACGACACCAGCCATAGTTGGTCAGCGTCCGGCAACAGTTGCGCAGAGTAATGTGCTCTTAGAACGACCTTGGGCGATGACATTACTTGAAGCGCGCATTTTCGTGTTGCTTTTGCAAGGCCTAACGAGAGAGGAAACTGATAGCAGGCGAATTGTGGTGCCATTAAGTGATTTGGCTAGCCCTACACAACTGGGTGGAGGAGGATATAATCAGCTGCATGCAGCTATGAAGGGCCTCGATGCTGTTCGCATTGAATTGCCTATGCCCAACCGCAAGCAAGACTTGCATCTAGTGCCACTAGTGCATTCGCTTAAATTGGATAGCGGTCAGGGGACTTTATCAGGCTATTTCTCTGATGATGTGTTGCCTTACCTCACCAATTTGGTAGATAATTTCACTTTAGGCCAGGTCGGTGATTTGCTCAGCATTAAGAGCACGCTTACCCATCGGTTTTATTGGTTACTTAAGTCGTGGGAGTTTCGCTCACCAGTTACTGTTCAAGTGGATAAGCTGCGCGAATTGACTACCGGTCTGAACACATATCAGCAGTTCACCGAGTATCGGCGCAGTGTACTGAAGCCTGCCGTTGACGAGCTTAATGGGTTGAATTTTGATATCAGCTACGTTGAACACAAGCTAGGTCGCAGTGTAGATGCTGTAGAATTCCACATCAAGAGTAATGTAAAGCGAAAGCATAAGCAGCTAATGCTCCCGCTGGAAAAAGGCACCGCAGTTGCTGTAATATCGGAGTTAACGCCTTTGCAGCAGAAGGTGCAGACGCGGCTGCAGAAGCTGAAGCTGACGCAGTCCCAAATCAAGAAAGTACTGGAGGTGGTCGTAGGGGAGGAGCCGCTTACCAAGCTGCTCAAAGAGACCTATCCGGTCCTGCGCGACTTCGAAACGAAGGCCAAGCCCGGGGAGAATGTAGCGGCGGCGACGATGGCGCTTTTGAAGAGTACATTTCCGGCTATTTGGGCCGCTAACTAACTACCAATCAACCAAGTATAAAATAGTATTCCGCATAATTCGCAGCGTTTATACTATTATAAACCATAGGGAGTCGAGGGACTTTTGACGGCCGGCTTCTTGAGTTTCGGGGCGCGCTGGGGCCCGGGAGGTACCCCAGGAAAACGCTTGCTGAACAAGCGCCGATTCTTCTCGTGCAACGCATCCAGCACCCGCTGGCGGGCCGTATGCCCCATAGCCGTGAACTTGGGTTCCCACCGGTCATAAAACGCCCGTACGTCGACCAAACTCAATTGCCAATCTGAACGCTGACACCAGCGCTCGGGCCAGGTGTAGGTCGGGCGGAAGTGCTGCACGCACCGCTTCAGCAGTACTTGGTGTTGCGCGGTGCGCACAGCGCATCCACGCCGCAGCTTCGCTTTCGCCGCTTTTTCCTGATAGATCAAGAACTCCTCGCTGAGCTCGACTTCCTCCACGCGCGTGCGCAGATAGAGTTTGACCAAGGCGCTGCCGGGCAGGCGAACGTAGGCCGTGCGCGCGGCATCGGGACGCGGTAATAACGCGGCAATCATCGTCACAGTCCAGCCGCGTTCCTTGAGCGCGTGCGTCGTCAAGTACTTGGTTGGTGGCGCTGGTACCGGTGTCTGGTCCACCACCATCATAAAGCGCTGCACACCCATACCACAAACAATTAGGTAGGCCACAAAAATAGCGCTGGTGTCGCTGGCTATTGCGCAGATGTAGTTGTTTTCCAGTGCACCTCCTACATAATACGGAGGTGGCTGTTTAGCACAAATTACGTTCTCGGACAACTGTCAACCTAGTGGTCAAATACCCCCAAACGATTTAGTGGTGTAGCTTGCCGGCATGAAGATGGTACTCCTTGCGCTACTGCTGCTAAGCTGCTCGGCGTCTGCGCAAACGCTTCCTACTCCCCCAGCCCCTACCGAAACGGGACCACCCGCTGGACAGGAAGCAAACACCCCCTTCCCGCTTGCCAATGTGCTAGTGGTGCATACCGCTGACAGCGTCCGCACGGCCTATCGCAACCTGACGGCCTTACTACTGGCGCAGGGCTACTACCTAGTCGAGACCGACCCCGCGCACGGGCGACTCACCACCAACTACCGCCGCTCGGACTACCGCCGTATCAAAGTATCCCTGCGGTTCGTCATTAGCCCCCAAGCGAGTGGGTCCCGCATCGAAGAGCGGGCCACTGGCCAAGTCTCGATTGAGGCGAGCCGGTTTGGCGTCGAGTGCCGGGGAACGCCCAAGATGCCTATCGCCTGCGCTTGGGCTGAGATGTGGCGCCTGGCCAGCCTCTATCCGGCGGGTTCGCTAGCCTACAAGCGGGATTAGACACGCACGCGCCGCGAACTGTCCTCGGGTTCAGCTAGTGGACCTAGCAACAGGTAAAGTGAGCAGAAGGGCAAGCAGGCATAACCTTCTTTGGGGCGCTTGTCACATTTTCTAAACGAGCAGTTGGAAGGCGTGATAGCCTATAAAAGGGGCTGCTCCCACCAAAAAAAGGGGGTAGTAGGTCTACCACACCGGTTATAACCCCTTTTATAACCGGTTTATAATCCCTTTAGAAAGGGTTTATAACCGAAAACAGGAGGTTTATAACTCCTTTATAATTTAACTCGAGGGGTTTATAACCTAACGCGGGGGGGTTATAACCGATGTATAAAGTGTCGGCCAGCGGGCTGTTCACTCCGCCACTAAGCGCTTAAGCGCGGGGAGTACGTGAGGAGGCAGGTGCCGTCGTACGGTTACTGCCGCCGTGGCTGTTTCACTTGGTTGACTTAGGAAAGTCAGACTGAAACAGGCCAGGCCCCTTTCTGAAAAATCACCTGGGGCTAAAAAGACGTTTTACAAACGACCGTTCTTAAAATGTCTTTTTATTCTATCTTCGCCGAAACTCGTCGATTTTACTCTGTGCCCGCCTACTTCGCCTACTACCGCGTCTCCACTCAAAAGCAGGGCTCCTCCGGGTTGGGGCTTGATGCGCAACGCGCGGCGGTGACGAGCTTCCTGCAGGGAGGCGCACCAGTGGGGGAGTACGTGGAAGTGGAAAGCGGCAAGAAGAATCAGCGGCCCCAACTGCTCGCGGCGATCGCCGCGGCGCGGGCGGCGGGTGGGGTGCTGCTCATTGCGAAATTGGATCGGTTATCGAGGAACGCGGGCTTTATCCTGGCCCTGCGCGACTCGGGGGTGCAGTTCGCCTGCTGCGACATGCCCGACGCTAATACCCTAACCGTGGGCCTCTTCGCCGTCATTGCCCAACACGAGCGCGAGACCATCTCCCAGCGTACCAAGGATGCGCTCAAAGCCAAAAAGGCGCGGGGCGCGCAGCTCGGCACGCCGGCCAACCTCACCGAAGATGCGCGGCAGCTCGGCCTAGAGGCCCGGCAGCGCAATGCGCGCGAGCACGGCGGAATCCGGCAGGCTACGGCGTTGATTTTGGCGCGGCGCGCGCAGGGGCTGAGTTGTGAACGGATTGCGGGGGAGTTGAATGCCCTCGGCTTTACGGCGCGTAGGGGAGGGGCCTTCTCCCAAAAGCAAGTCCAACGCCTCGTCGATCGCGCCACTAGCCCCCTAGGATCTGGCCCCCACGCTGCGGCCGGCTTATCTTAGGCGCATGCACTATGTATTCTTAAACCCCTGGCCGGGTGGTATTTCTTTTGAGAACAGTGGCGTGCTCCCCCTGGTGAGCTGGCTCGTCGGGCTGATTATTATAGGCTGGTTGGGTATTAACTGGTGGAGCGCGCACATCGCCCGCCAATTTGAGCGCGACCCTACGGTTACGCCGCAGCCGACCACCAATTGGAATCTATCGGGCCTGGCCAAGGCACTGGTGCTGTTGTTTGTGGCCGCGTGCTTTGGCCTACTGCTGGTGCTGTAAGCACCGGGACGGGCGTCTACCACCGAAACCATTGGTTAGGCTGTCGCGGCGGGCCACCATGCAGGTCAGTTGGGCTACTTACCCGTAGCGGTGGGGCCGCAGCAGTAGCGTAGCCGCCAGGAGGCCGGGCAGGTATCGGGCTGGGCGCGCGCGGCGGGGCTGCCGCAAAAATGCCGACCTGCCCGATCGGCTCCGTGAGGTCTTTCCTTGCGCCGCTTGTTAAGCCCGCCTGACTACCTTGTGCCCTTTCATGCACCACCCTTATCTACGCTTTCTTGTTGCGCTCACGGAAGCCCTGCGCCGCCGGCTAGCGGGGGCGCGGTCCTCTCCCTCAACCGATACCCTAGTATTTGTTAGCTTCTTCCCCGCCCTCAATCTGTATGCCTTATTTACGCACGTGCTTTTCCCAGATGCACAGCACTGTGCCGCCTGTAAAACAGACGTGCGGGTGATGTATGGCTTCTTCGCGTGGGTGCTATTAGTACTCTTCCACGGACTGCTGCTCATGACCGAGTCGCCCGTGCAGCCGCTGCCGCTCCCAGTACTTAAACGCTGGTGGAAGTATTATAAAATCTATGCGCTAGGTTCTTTGGCAACAGCGCTTTTTTGAAGTAAGGGCAACGAAAGGCCATAGTCAGGGAAACGGAAGCAGGCCTAGCAAAGTAGAAGTGTAAATAAGCTTTGTATTTCAAAGTACTTTACACTACCTTTGTTGTGCGGCTTGCTTTTTTGCGCTTCTGACCAGGTGTTACATTTTATCCGATGCTTTTATGACTCGAAATGAGCGACTTGTTCTAGGTCTAATAAGTGGGCTACTCCTAGTAGGGATGCTGGTCTGGTGTTGGAAGCCACTCGTCGCTGCTAGCCAAACCATCATTTGCTCTCTCTTCGCAATCGGATTATGTATCACCTATGCTTGGTGGTTGTATGCTAAGCGGGCAGTACGCGCTTGGCTAGCCCCTAGTATTTTACTGGGGTGCTTGCTGGTGACTGCCTGCGTGGACATACTGGTGTATCAACTTGCCCACACCGTGAGCTATACACGCGATGAAGGCATGATAAGCGAGATGGTTTACTATACGCCAGCCTATAAGGGGGAAGAGGAAGCCCTGGCATTGGTCATGGGTAGTCCCCTACTAGGCTTGGTGTTCTTATGGCGTTATTCCAGCAGCGGTCAACGCGGCTGGCAGTTCTTGCATTACCTCGTGTTGCTTCTCACCTGCTACCCGTTGGCCGCCGTAATTTTATTCTCCTCCATTGGCACAAAGCCCAGGTATTATGAGGGCGCCCGCCTGCCGACTCCAGTGGCTGATTCGCTACAGGTTGTTCAGCGATATCTGCCCTATAGAATTTATGTGACGAAGCCCTGACTATTGTTGGGTGGCTGGGGTAGCCGCCGTAAGCCAGCGAGCAGGAGTGCCTAACTACTAGCAGACAGGTACTTCTAGTGGGGGCTCAGAAAGTACCTCGCAGAGCACTTGGCTCAGAAAAGCATTTCCATACGCGTTTCTAGCGCGTGGTGGAGGGTCAACCAAGCGAAGATTGATGCATCCGTAAGGTGCACCTTGCGGGCTCTTACTTAATCTTTAAGGCTAGTCCCTCTCGCGAGACTATTCCTAGCTATCGCTTAGCGAGCTATGCTCTCACGCTCGCCACCCCACGACGCGTGGGTCGCGACGCCCTCTCTACCTTCACTGACATGAAACTCGCTTCGCTAGCCTGCGTTTTGCTCGGGCTCTTCCCGCTTAGTGGTTGTCGGCCACCCGCTAGCTCGTGTCCTACATGGCCCGTGGCCTATGCGCCCCTCAACGTATTTGACCTACGGCACCTTCCCACTCCCCTCGATACCACCACGCACGCTGTGCTCACCCAGGCACAGCGTCGCATGCTGTTGCACGACGCCTACGCTATCAACTGCTGCTTAACCGCCAGTGCGGTGCGAGATAGTACGTACGCGAGTGCCTCCTTCTATAGTACCGTTGCCTGCCTCGACCGCAACCCGCGGGCTCCCTGTCAGGTCCTGGTCTATGCGGACATGGAAGAATTCTCCGGCTTGTATCTCATCTTGTGCGCGCCCGGCCCGCGGTATACCAGCTTGTTCGTGGCGGGCCAAGAAGGCATTGGGGGCACGGAAGACGATATGCACGTTGATGCGCGCATAACCTTTGGTCGCATGCTGAACGATTCGCTGGTGCAAGTCAAAACAGGCGAACAGCATCTGGCTTTCCCCGCTTCGGGCCAGCACTCTTACACCGATACTACTACGGAAGTATTTCGCCTTGACTACCACACGGCTACCTTTCAGCGGGTGAGTAGTCATACCAAGCGCACGCCGCTAGCTACCTTCTTCTAAGCAGGCTCGTCAACGCTGCTGCTTGGCTAGGGAGCTAGCTCCCAAATGCTTAAAAGGCCGCTACTGCTGGTGGGGCAGGAAGACCGGGTAGGGGCAGGACTTACCTGGGCTAACAAGGGCCTGTGATGGTTGCAGAACGCCGTAGTTAGGTAAGCACTTCACACTGCTACGGCTTTTTGCCTGACTGCCCGGCTGGGTTCCGAAAGACCAGTTCAAGCCGGTAACAGGCCGACAGTTTCGGAGCCCACTTATTCGGCCCGCACAGCAGAAAGTAGCGACAGCTATACGAGGCTAACGAGTGCTATGCAGCAAGGTGCACCATTCGAGGCTAGCCTGACCAGCTAGTCGAGTCAACTACCCTTGGCGCACCAGCTACCAGATAAGCATCAGGCTTTACCTAGTTCCCAGCCAGTATGCCGTTACTAGTCACCGTGGTCGCCACCCCCCGAGGCTGGCAGATAGACGCCGGAGAGGTAGAGGAGCAGGCTATGTAGTAACCGAGCGGTAAGCGGGGAGGTGGTCGAGTGAGGCGAGAGCGGTTAGGGCGGTATTTTTAAATTGTTGAAGGAAAAAGGGTGGGCGAGTATAGTAAGTAAGTGTCGAGTGTCGACGCTGGTGATTGTAGTAATCAAAATAAGTGGCCACGCTCTGCTGCGCGTCGACCAGGTCGCGGAAGACGGGCCACTCGCGCGGCCCCAACTCCTCGGTTTTGAGCCGCGACCACAGGCTCTCGGCCTGGGCGTTGGCGAGGTACTCGTCACGCCGGCTCTGCGAGCGCCGGCAGCCGTATTGGTCGAGCAGGGCGCGAAAGGCGTTGGCGCA
>NZ_JAUQSW010000001.1 GCF_030581075.1 Hymenobacter cheonanensis | reverse complement strand
CCTATGGTACTGCCTTCACCGGTGGGAGAGTCGGTCGCCGCCAACTTTATATGCCGGGCCCCGGGGGGTCGCTTTCATCAGCGACCCCCCGGGGCTCTTGCTGTTTATCCGCACCCCCCCCGGCCGTAGCCCGCCTCCGGCGGCGGCCGGCTCTGGCCAGCGGCCGTGTCCATAAGGCGAGCGTGCGCGCAGTAGCACGTACTGAGTCAACCTAGGCGGCCGTATGCTGCGCATAGTATTTAGCGTATGGTAACAATTTAGTACAGCTAGTGAATAAAGAAGGTAGTTTTGTAGTTCTTACTTAACATTGATAGTTAAGTGAGTTTACACGATAATGCAGCTAGCGTATCCGGGGTTTCTGTGGGGATTATTGGCGATTGGGATTCCGATTGCCATTCACTTATTGCAATTACGCCGTCCACAGCGAGTTTTCTTTACGAACATTGGGTTTATCCGCGAGGTAGAGCTAACTACGATTCGGCAGCGGCAGCTGCAGGAATTGTTAGTGTTGTTGGCGCGGGTGCTTGCTATCGGGTTTTTGGTGCTGCTTTTTTGCCAGCCATTTTTTCCGGTTGCTAATTCAGTAGCAAAAGAGGCTTCCGGTGATGTTCACATCTTGGTGGATAATTCGGGGAGTATGCAGGCAGCAGGTCAGCTTCAGCCCCGGCTAGTGCAAGAGGCTGTAGATGGTGCAGCTGCTTTAGGTAAGAGCTATGATGCCGGAACACGTTTTAAGCTGCTAGGGCAGAGCAGTGGCAGCCTGACCCAAGCGGCCTATGAAGCGGCGCTCAGCGGGCAACAGGGCGGCCGCCAAACGAGCTGGGGGGCGGCAAGCGTGCGCGATGATTTGCAAAAAGTGCAGCCAGGAGTTACCTACCTGTTTAGTGATTTTCAAAAAAACGAAGCAGGCGCTGACTTTTGGCAGCACCTGCGCCGCACCGGCCAGGTTGTGTTAGTGCCCCAGGTAGCCAAGCCAGTGGGTAATGTGTACGTGGATAGCGTGTGGCTCAACGATGCGTTTGTGCGCGCGCACGCGACCTTGGGACTGCATATCAGGCTGCGGAACGGGGGGAGCGAGGCGGTAGCCGACTGCCCGGTGAAGGTGCTGCTAGGCAAGCAGCAGGTCGCAACGTTGCGCGTCACGATAGCTCCTGGCCAGCTGAGCGAAGTAACTACTCAGCTACAGTTGGCGGATGAAAAACTGACGCTAGGCCGGGTAATTACGGGCGATGCCCCCGTGGTATTTGACAACGCTTTTTATTTTACGCTGCAGCCAGCAGCCGTTATCCGGGTGCTGGAAATCGGCGAGGAGCCAGCGACGCAGCAGGCGTATGGACGGGAGCCGCTGTTTATGTATGAGTTTGCTAAGCCGCAAACCCTCAATTACAGTAAATTGCGGCAAGCTAACTTGGTGATAGTGCGCGAGGTAGCGCCGGTAGATGCGGGCCTGCGTGAGGCACTGGCAGGGGTGTTGCGGCGCGGGGGCAGCGTAGTAGTGGTGCCGCCGGCCAGCCCCCTGGCTCATGACTCGTATCACAAACTGTTTCAGGCGCTGGGTGTGCGCGGCGAACAGTGGAACGCGCCAGCAGTAGGCCTGCCAACGCGGCAGGAGGTAGCGATGCCCAGCGCTCGCGACCCATTCTTTAAAGACGTGTTTGGGGCGCAGCCGCGGCGGGTAATAATGCCTCAGGTAGCGCCAGTGTTGCAGCTAGGGCAGGGCACCACTATTTTGCGGCTGCGGGATGGCGACGGCTTTCTGACCGAATTTGGGAGTGGAGCGGGCCATACCTATGTATTTGCGGCGCCGTTTGCCAAGGAGTATTCTGATTTTACGGCCCATTCTTTATTCGTGCCAGTGCTGTACCGGCTGGCGATGCTTAGCTACCATACCGACCAGCAGCCAGCATACCGGCTGAACACCCCAGCAGTGGCGCTCACGGTACCAACGCTGGCTGGCCGCACGGCAGGTGATGAGGCGAGCTATCGCCTGGTGCAGGACAGTCTTGTTTATATCCCGACGCAGCGGCAGCATGGTAGCCAGCTGCAGCTTGATGTGCCAACGGCCATGACCACGCCGGGCTTCTATAAAGTAGTGAGCCAAGGTAAAGTGCTGACTACTCTTGCGTTTAACCCCAGCAAGCGTGAGTCGGAGCTAGCCGCGTATTCGGCGGCGGAGCTACGACAGCTCCTGGGCCCAACTCATCCAAACGTGCACGTGCTGGAAGGCGGCGCGCAGCCAGAGGCGCTTGCGCGCTACCGGGCCGGGCAAAGCAGCCAGCCGCTGTGGCGCTACTGCCTGCTAGTGGTGCTGGCGTGCTTGCTGGCCGAAGCCCTACTGCTGCGTTTTGGACGGCCGCGGGCGCTGGCTGGCGTGGTGCCGGCCTAGCGTGCGCACCCGATAGCCCATGCGACGAGCCGTATCTTGCCGGTCGATTCGTAGTTTATGCAACCACAAGATTTAAGGAACCAGGAAGAAATTGCCCCCGCTACCCCGGGACTTGTGGGGCAGCTAGCCCTGCGCTTCGGGGCGGGCGCCGGGCTACTGTGCGCGGCGTGGCTGCTTTTCTTGCTATGGTCGGGTAATAACCCCTTCAGCCCCAAGCAGATAATGGGCTTGCTGACGGTGCCCTTTATTGCGGCGGGTAGCCAGTGGCTCTTGCGCCGTAAGATGGCTCCGGTGCGACCAGGCGTGGGACGCACGCTGGCCGTGGGCGGCCTCACCGTACTGCTAGCGGCCCTGCTGGCGGCGCTGAGCGTGTGGGGCCTGGCGCACGCGGTAGGCGAGCCTACGCTGGCGCAGAACCGCCGCGAGCTGATAGAGATAACGCGGGTGCAGCAAAACCTGCGCCCCAAGGAAAAGCGCAACCCGCAATTTGAGCAGCAGGAGTTGGACCAGGCCGCCGCCCTTTCGGCAACCGATATGGCTAGGGGTACTTTTACCTGGACGGTACTGCTCGGCTTATTGCTGGCGTTGCCGAGTGGTATATTTTTGCGCAAGTAAGCGTTCACCTTTTCCTGCTGTCCTATGCAAACGACTACTCCTTCCGTGTCCACTACCGCTGTGGGTGGGCGCTACGGCTTGCTCACTGGCTTAGTGAGCATCATCATCTCGTTTGGTATTTACGCTTTGGAGCTAGAGCAGAACAGCGCTGTCCGCTTCCTCACAATGGCGGTGCTGGTAGGGGGTATTGCCCTGGCAATGCGAAACTTCAAGGACCAGAACGGGGGCTTTATGGGGTACGGCCAGGGACTGGGCGTGGGGGTAATGGTTTCGGCTGTTGTAGGACTGCTGAGCGGATGCTTTATCTACTTGTATACCACAGTAGTAGACCCTAGCGTAATAACGCGAATACTGGATAAAACGCGCGTTGACATGGAAGCAAAAGGAATGTCAGACGCGCAAATAGACCAAGCGATGGTTTGGACGACCAAGTTTACTACTGGTCCTTTCATGTTTGGGTTCACCCTGCTAATGACCCTCTTACTTGGCTTGCTTATCAGTTTGTTGGTGGCCGCCTTCGTTAAAAATCCCAAGCCCGAGTTTGAATAAGCCAGCTGCTAGTTTCCCGGTGGAACTTTCCATCGTAATTCCCCTGCTGAATGAGGCCGAGTCGCTGCCCGAGCTTGCGCGCTGGATTCAGCGTGTGCTCACGGCGCGGGGCCTCTCCTACGAGGTTATTCTGATTGACGACGGCTCGACCGACGACTCCTGGACGGTGATTGAAGCGCTAGCGGGCCAGGATATGGCGCTGCGCGGCATTCGCTTCAACCGCAACTATGGTAAGTCGGCGGCCCTCAATGTGGGCTTTGAGGCCGCCCGCGGCCGGGTAGTGTGCACCATGGACGCCGACCTGCAAGACTCGCCCGAGGAGCTGCCGGAGCTATACCGCATGATAACGGAAGACCACTACGACCTGGTAAGTGGTTGGAAACAAAAGCGTTACGACCCGCTGTCGAAAACAATTCCGACCAAGCTCTTCAACGGGGCTACGCGGGCCATCTCGGGCATTCAGCTGCACGATTTCAACTGCGGCCTCAAGGCCTACGACCAGCGCGTGGTGAAAGCCATTGAGGTCTACGGCGAAATGCACCGCTACATTCCGGTAATTGCCAAGTGGAGCGGCTTCCGCAAGATTGGCGAGAAGGTGGTGCAGCACCAGGAGCGTAAGTATGGCGTCACTAAGTTTGGGCTGGAGCGCTTTATCTACGGCTTTCTCGACCTGGCCAGCATCACGTTTGTGAGCCGGTTTCGGCGGCGGCCGATGCACTTTTTTGGCACGCTCGGCAGCTTGTCGTTCCTCATCGGCATGGTACTGACGGTGTGGCTAACGGGCGAAAAATGGTGGCTTTCGCTACACAACCTGAAGGCGCGCGGCGTAACGCAACAGCCACTGTTTTTCCTGTCGCTGGTAGCCGTCATTATTGGGGTGCAGCTGTTTCTGGCCGGCTTTCTGGCCGAGATGGTGCAGCTGAACGGGCCGCGCCGCAACGACTACCTCGTGCGCGAAACCCTGCGATGAAAATTGTTATCATCGGCCCGGCGTACCCGCTGCGCGGCGGGCTAGCTACCTACAACGAGCGGCTGGCGCGGGCTTTTCAAGCGGCTGGCGACGAGGTGCGGCTCGTTACGTTTTCGCTGCAATACCCTGATTTCTTGTTTCCTGGTCAAACCCAATTTAGTACGGAAGCTGGCCCGGCCGACCTGGCGATTGAGGTCAGTTTGAATTCGGTAAACCCATTGTCGTGGCTGGCGGTGGGGCGGCGGCTGCGGCGCGAACGGCCCGATTTGGTAGTCTTTCGGTTCTGGCTGCCGTTTATGGGGGCGGCGCTGGGCACGGTGGCGCGGCTGGTGCGCGGCAACGGCCACACCCGCGTGGTGGCCATCACCGACAACGTGATTCCGCACGAGAAACGGCCCGGCGATGGCCCGCTTACGCGCTATTTCCTGAGTGCCTGCGATGGCTTCGTTACCATGAGCCGCGCCGTGCTGGCCGATTTGCAGCGCCTGGGCTTCGGCCGCCAGCCGGCGCTTTACCGCCCGCACCCGCTCTACGACAACTTTGGCCCCGCCCTGCCCAAAGCCGAGGCCCTGGCGACCCTGGGCCTGGACCCAGCGTACCGGTACGTGCTCTTTTTTGGCTTTATTCGGGCATATAAAGGGCTGGATATCTTGCTTGAAGCCCTAGCCAACACCCGTGTAGCGGCCCTGCCGGTGAAGCTGCTCATTGCGGGCGAGTTTTACGAAGACGCCGCGCCCTACGAGGTACTTATCAAAAAATACGACCTGGAGAGCCGGCTGGTACGCGCTACTGATTTTATTCCGAATGAGCGCGTGGCCGCGTATTTCAGCGCCGCCGACCTGGTGGTTCAGCCCTACAAAAATGCCACCCAGAGCGGCGTGTCGCAGGTGGCTTACCACTTCGGGCGGCCCATGCTCGTAACCGACGTGGGTGGGCTGGCCGAGCTAATACCAGCCGGCGTAGTGGGCTACGTAGTGCCGCCCACGCCGGCCGCCATTGCCGAGGCGCTGGTCGATTTTTACATCCACGACCGCGAAGAAGCCCTGGCCGCTGGCGTGCGGCAGGAAGCCAAGAAGTTTTCGTGGCAGGTGATGGTGGCCGCACTCAAAGAGGTGGCAGGGCTAGCCGGGTGAAAAGGCCGTGAGTACGCACCTGCTTGCTAAGTTACTAAAACGCTGGTCATGCTGAACGCAGTGAAGCAGCTTGCTTGAATCGCTAGGGTAGTCTCCGAGCGGTGTGAGCAAGCTGCTTCACTACGTTCAGCAGGATGGTCAGCGGGGAGGCTAGCGGCCCATCCAGCCGCCATCGACGGTGAGGATGGTGCCGTGTACGTAGGCACCGGCCGGCGAGGCCAGAAACACCACGGGGCCTTTAAAATCGGCGGGCTCGCCCCAGCGGCCGGCCGGGATGCGGCCCAGGATGCTGGCCGAGCGGTCGGCATCCTGGCGCAGGGCCTCGGTATTGTCGGTGGCGATATAGCCGGGCGCAATGCCGTTGACATTGACGCCCCGGCCGGCCCATTCGTTGGCCAGGGCTTTCACCAATGAGCCGATGGCGCCCTTGCTGGCCGCGTAGCCCGGCACGTTGATGCCGCCTTGAAACGTAAGCAGCGAGGCCGTAAAGATAATTTTGCCGCGGCCGCGGGTTAGCATTTGCCCGCCCACGGCGCGGGCCAGCCGGAAGGGAGCGTCGAGGTTAATGGCCAGCACGTCGTCCCAGTCCTGGTCGGCGTGCTCGGCGGCCGGGGCCCGGCGAATGGTGCCCGCGTTGTTAACCAAAATATCAATGCGCGGGAAGTCGGCCAGCACTTTTTTAGTAAAGGCGTCGGCGCTGGTGCGGTCGCTGAAATCGGCTTGATAGGCGTGAAACTGGCGGCCTAGCGCCCGCACCTGGCGGCCGGTGTCGCCGCCATCGGCCGGCATGGTGGCCGATACGCCGATTACGTCGGCTCCGGCTTCGGCCAGGCCCAGGGCCATGCCCTGGCCAATGCCCCGGTTGGAGCCCGTGACGAGGGCGAGCTGACCCGTTAAATCAAATAAGGCGGACATGTAATAAGCAAAAAGAGAAGAATGGGCCGGCAAGGTAAAAGCCCGGCCCGGACAATCGGCGGGCTAGCCCCACCCGGCAGCGGCGTGCGAAAGACTTACCGCTTGAGCTTCAGTACTTCGGAACCGGCTAGCAGGTAGGCACCGGTGCCGTATACTTCCCAGCTATCGGCCGAGAAATCGTGGCGCGGGTCGGCGCCAATGGGTTGTACCCAGCCCACGCGGCCGTCGGCCGATACGCAGTGGTTGAGCGCCACCCAGGCTTTCTGGACTGCTGGCAAGTACGTATCGCGCGGCAGCAACCCCTGGTTGATTCCCCAGGCCAGGGCGTAGCAGTCGAAGCCCGAGCCTGAGGCCTCGCCGCCGGGGTAGGCGCCGGGGTCGAGCAGGCTGGAGCGCCACAGGCCATCGGGCTGCTGCAACTGCACGAGCCGGGCGCTCATTTCCTGAAATAAGCTGACGTAGAACGGCCGGCTAGGGTGCGTGGTGGGCAGCTCTTGCAGCACCTGCGCGAGGCCGCCCATCACCCAGCCATTGCCGCGGCTCCAGAATACGCGCTGGCCATTGCTTTCCTTTTTGCCCTCACCCTGGGCATTCCAGAGGTAAGAGGCATCGCGCGCAAAGAGGTGCTCCTGGTGGTTGAACAGGTGCCGGTAGGTTTGCTGATACAGCGTGTCGCTCAGCGCCAGGTACTGCGGCTGCCGGGCAATTACGGCCAGCTTCACCAGCACCGGCGGGCCCATAAACAGGGCATCGCACCACCACCACGTGAGGCCGTGGCCGGCTAGCTCGGGGCCGGGCGTGGTGCGCAGCTTTTCGGCCGCCGCCAGGGTGGGCTCCAGCATGCGGCGGTCTTTTTTGAGCCGGTACAGGTTAAGGTAGGTCTGGCAGATGGCCAGGTCATCGGCGTGGTCGAAGCGGCGGCCGGGCTGCCAGTGCGTGCGCTCGCCCAGGGCGAGCAGCGAATCGAGCAAAAGCCGGGAGTGCGTGGCTTGATACGCCGCAAACACGCCCGAGTAAAACGCCGCGTTGGTCCAGTCGGTGGCGCCGTGGCGCGGGTGGGCCAGCTGCCATTGGGCAGCTTTAAGCAGCTGGCCCTTAATGCGCTTGGGCTTGAAATAAGCGGCATCGGCTGGCGCTACTTGCGCCCGGGCGGTAGGAATACAGGCCGCGGCCAGCAGCAGGCTGCCAAGCAGCCAGGTAGGGCGAAAGAAGCGAAACATGCCAGGGAAAAGGGTGGGAAAGATGGCTGCCCCAGACCCGTGCCGCCAGGCCCAGGTTGGAAATACAACTGCAATACTAGCACGACCAGCCGGCTTGGCTAGGGTATGCGCCGCCGCGCTAGGGCCCCTGGCCGCGCTACCGTTGGGCCAAAACAGCGGGGCGCCCGGCGTAAAAAAAGAATGGGCTAGCGGATTCTTTCGGCCCCAGGCGCGAACTTGCCGGCTCAACACAATCGATAATGTTGGCCAAGTGCCACCTTTACCTCCCCACCCAATGACTGTTTTTCGCTCCTTAGCTACGGCGCTGGCCGTGGCGGCCCCACTGCTAGGCCTCGGCCAAACGGTGCAGCTCACCGTGCAGCCTGGCAATCCTAAGCTGCTCATTAGCAAGCATATTCAGGGGCAGTTTGCCGAGCACCTGGGGCGCTGCATCTACGGTGGCTTTTGGGTAGACCCTAGCCTGCCCGTGGCCAAGCAAGGGCGCATCCGGCTCGACATTGTGGAGGCGCTCAAGAAAATCCACGTGCCCAACCTACGCTGGCCCGGCGGCTGCTTTGCCGATACCTACCACTGGCACGATGGCGTGGGCCCCGCCGCCCAGCGCCCCAAAATGCTGAACCTATGGTGGGGCAATACGCTGGAAGACAATAGCTTCGGCACGCACGAGTTTCTGGAACTGTGCGGCCTGCTGGGCACCGAGCCCTACCTGGCGGCCAACGTGGGCAGCGGCACGGTGCAGGAAATGAGCAACTGGATGGAGTACCTCAACTCGAACGAGGACACGCCGATGGTGCAGGAGCGCAAAAAGAATGGCCACCCCGAGCCGTACAAAGTGAGCTGGTGGGGCATCGGCAACGAAAGCTGGGGCTGCGGCGGCAACATGACGGCCGACTACTACACCAACGTGTACAAGCGCTACGCCACCTTCGCCCACGACTACCCCGGCACCCAGCTCAAGCGCATCGTGAGCGGCGCCAATGGCGACGACGCCAACTGGACCGAGACGTGCATGAAAAACATCGGCCCCGACAAAATGTGGGGCCTCACGCTGCACCAGTACACGCTGCCCACCGGCAGCTGGAGCGGCAGCAAAGGCAAAGCTACAGGCTTTGGCGAGGACCAATACTTCAGCACGGTGCGCAACTGCCTGAAAATGGACGCGATAGTGGCCAAGCACGCGGCCATTATGGACAAGTATGACAAGGACAAAAAGGTGGCGCTGCTCGTGGATGAGTGGGGCGTGTGGACCGACGTGGAGCCCGGCACCAACCCCGGCTTCCTGTATCAGCAAAACACGCTGCGCGATGCCCTGGTGGCCGGCACCACGCTCAACATCTTCAATAATCACTGCGACCGGGTGAAGGGCGCCAACCTGGCCCAGGCTATTAACGTGCTGCAAGCCTTGGTGTTGACGGATAAGGAGAAGATGCTGCTCACGCCGACCTACCACGTATTTGACCTCTACCAGGTGCACCAGGATGCCGAGTACCTGCCCGTGCAGTTTGCTAGCCCCGACTATACGTTTGGGGGCGAGAAAATCCCGGCGTTGAATGCCTCCGCCTCGCGCGACAAGAATGGCGCGGTACACATCTCGCTCGTCAACCTCGACCCCAAGCAAGCCCTGACTATTGAAACTGCCTTGCCCGGCGTGAGCTGGAAAACTGTGAGCGGCCGCATCCTGACCTCGGCCAGTGTAAGCGATTACAACACCTTCGACAAGCCTAATACCCTTAAGCTAGCTGCCTTTAGCGGGGCCAAAAAGCGCGGCGATAAGCTGGCCGTGGCCCTGCCGCCCAAGTCGGTGGTGGTGCTGGAGCTGAAATAAGCGCCTTGGCAAAGAGAGGAGGGACGGAGATTGCACAAACGTTTGCGCAATCTCCGTCCCTCCCCTTTTTAATAAGTAAAGGTTTCCATGAGCCGCCGCGAGCACTACAAGAGCGTGCCGCCCCCTAGCGGTACGCTCTCGGCCACGGCCGCAAATACCTTTTCGGCCGGCAGGTCTTCCATGCAGCTGGTGCCCAGGCGGCAGGTGCCCCGGTAAAAGCATACGCACTGCTTGTCGGGCCCCACAAGCTGGCCCCGGCCGTAGAGGTCAAATTCGTGGGGGTTAAAGATGTTGTTCATCAGGATGGTAGGCTTGCGCAGCGCAATGCTAATGTGCATGCCCATCGTCACCTGCGTCACGATGCCCTGCATCTGGTTCATCAGGTTGATGAACTGGGGCAGGGGGAAGGTGCCCAGGTAGGTGGCGCCGGTGGCAGCCTGCAGCTCCAGGTTGCGCGGGTGCTCGGCCTCGCCGCCCAGCAGCACGGGCGCGTAGCCGGCGGCTTGCAGCTGCTGTATCAGGGCTATCCACTTTTCGGTGCTCCAGAGGCGGGTGGTCCAGCGGTCGCCGCAGCCAGTGTTGAGACCAATACGCGGGCCGGCGCTGGGGGCGGGCAGGGCCGACCAGTTGTAGCCCTTGTCGTCGTGGGTGTCGAACACGTATTCTTCACCCCGAAAGTCGAAGCCGCAAAGCTCAAAAATCTCCTGCACGTAGGGCTTGGTATTGCCCAAGCTCAGCTGGTCGAACACGCCGGTGAGGTACTTGTGGTCGGCCAGCTCGTTGATGGGCCAGGGCACGCCGTCGTAGGGCCGCAGGGTGTAGCCCAGCTTGCTAGGGGCCTGCACGTTGAGCAGCAGCGCACAGGCTTCTTTCTCCTTGTCGAGGTTAATGGCGATGTCGAACTGCCGGGCTTGCAGCTGCAAGGCGCTGGCGTAGTCAAATTTCAGAATCTCCTCAATCTGGCCCTGCGGCAGAATGGCCGGCGTGAGCGTGAGCCACGTGATGTAGCAGCCCGGGTACTCCTGGCGCAGCCGGCGCAGCAGCGGCGTGGTGCGAATAACATCGCCAATGGCCCCGAGCTTGATGAGCAGAATGCGCTTGGTAACGGGCTCATACACTGGGCAGTCGCCGCACATATAGCCGTGCTCTTTGTTGGGGCGGCAGGGCAGGTCGCCGCGGTAAAAGCGGCAGTCGGGGCAAACGGGGATATCGTGGAGCAGCTGAGACACTAGGCAATCGAAAAGGGCAAGCGACAAAAATAGCCGGCCCCGGCCATAAGTCGGGTGCTCTTGCCGCCGGCGGCCGCCCGTCCGGCGCCGGCAAGTAAGCAGGCAGCCCGGGCGCTTGCCCCGGCTGCCTGCCCGCCCGGCAACGAGCGTCTTCATAGCTCAGAAAGCCCCTAGCAGTGCGGAAGGAGAGTAATAGGTTGGTGTTGGTAAAGGTGCCAGCCAGCCACCGCCGGTGAAATACCCAGAATCAGGTATTTTGCCAGTGCGCCGAAAAAAGCAATAGTGCCGGGCGCCGCCCGGGCCGCTGGGTCAGGCTATGAGCAAAGCTGAGCGGCTGGCCGGCAACTAAATCAGATAAGGTCGAAGGCGCGGGCGTATTGCCCTAGCTCAAACGCCGACTCGGCCTGGAGCTTGCGGCGCAGGTTGCGGCGGTGGGTTTCGGCCGTTTGGGGCGAGATGAACAGGCGCTCGGCAATCTCGGGCGCCGATTCGCCTAGCACCACGCCGCGCAGCACCTCGCGCTCGCGGGCCGTGAGGGTGGCAAAGCGCCCGTAGTGGGCCCGCAAAAACGTGTTTTCGTCGAGCAGCCGCTGCACCTTGTGGCTGATGTGGCTGGCCGGGTCGATGGCCTGCGCCAGGGTGAGCAGCAGCAGCGGCTGCCCCTCCACCGTGCGCCCGATGAGGCGCGAGGCACTCAAGTACCACTCAAAAGAGCGCCCCGGCCCGGTGCGCACCTGCTGAAAAAACGACACGGTATGAGCTAAGTCATTCAGCTCCAGTAGCTGAAATAGCTTGGGCACGTACTCGTGGGCTTCCTGCGGATTGAAAAAATACTCCAGGTAGGCCGGCCCCATCGCGTGCAGCTCGCCTTGGGTAACTTGCAGCAGGGCTAGCCCGCGCGCTGACATGTACTCGACCCGGTTCAAAACACAATTGTGCACGATAACGACGCCTGGGTAAAGGTCGGCGGAGGCAGCAATTTCCCGGACTTTCTGCGCTATAAGGTAGTCGTTGGTCATAAGCAGGGCGCCAGGCACTGTTTCACAAGCCATTAGTGCCTTGGCGCCCGCTAAATAGTGAAGAAAACGTGAATACTTTACCCGCTAGGCTACCTAGCGCCCCACGTAGCCGCCGGGCGTGAGCGCCCGCAGCTCAGCTTTCACGCTTTCGGGCACCGCCAGCTCGTTCACGAAGCGGGTCAGCGTGGCGGCCGAAATGGCTTCGCCGGTGCGCGTGAGCTGCTTGAGGGCGTTGTAGGGGTCGGGGTAGTTTTCGCGGCGCAGAATGGTCTGGATGGGCTCGGCCAGCACGGCCCAGTTCTGGTCGAGGTCGCGGGCCAGGGCGCTTTCATCGAGCGCCAGCTTGCCCAGGCCCCGGCTGATGGCCCCCAGCGCAATCAGGATGTGCCCGAGCGGCACGCCCAGGTTGCGTAGCACCGTCGAGTCGGTGAGGTCGCGCTGCAGGCGCGAAATGGGCAGCTTGGCCGCGAAGTGTTCGAGCAGCGCGTTGGCCACGCCCAGGTTGCCCTCGGCATTCTCAAAATCGATGGGGTTCACCTTGTGCGGCATCGCCGACGAGCCGACTTCCCCAGCTTTGAGCGTCTGCTTGAAATAGCCGAGTGAAATGTACTGCCACACGTCGCGGCACAGGTCCAGCAAAATGGTATTGAGCCGCTTCCAGCCATCGCAAAAGGCCGCCAGGTTGTCGTAGGGCTCGATTTGGGTGGTGGGGAAGGTGCGGGCCAGCCCCAGCGTGTCATTCACAAACTGGTCGGCAAAGCCGTGCCACTCAATGGCGGGGTAAGCCACAAAGTGCGCGTTGAAGCCGCCCGTGGCCCCGCCAAACTTGGCGGCGTAGGGCACCTGCTGCAGCAGGGCCAACTGCCCGGCCAGCCGCGCCAGAAATACCTCCAGCTCCTTGCCCAGGCGGGTGGGCGAGGCCGGCTGGCCGTGGGTGCGGGCCAGCATGGGCACGGTGGCCCAACTGGCAGCCAGGGTGGCTAGCTGCTGCTGCAAAGCCGTGAAGCGCGGCAACAGCACATCGGCCATGGCCTCCTTTAGGCTGAGCGGGATGGCCGTGTTGTTGACATCCTGCGAGGTCAGGCCAAAGTGAATAAACTCCAGGTACTCACTCAGGCCGAGCTTTTTAAACTCGTCGCGCAGGTAGTATTCCACGGCTTTTACGTCGTGGTTGGTTACGGCTTCGTGGGCTTTGATAGCCTGGGCCTCGGCCTCGCCAAACTGCTCGTAGAGGCCGCGCAGTGCCGGAAATACTGAGGCTGGCGCCCCTGCCAACTGCGGTAGCGGCACCTGGCAGAGGGCAATAAAATACTCGACCTCTACCCGCACCCGGTAGCGCATCAGCGCCAATTCGGAGAAATACGGACCTAGCGGGGCAGTTTGGCGCTGGTAGCGGCCGTCGAGGGGCGAAAGGGCAGAAAGCATAAGCGGAGCGCGGAACAGGTTTGCGCCCGCAAAACTAGCGGGCAGCCGGCCGGCGTTAGGCCGCCGCTACCCGGGCAACCCCGAATCAACCCTAGCCAGGCGCTAAAAACCGGGGTCAGGAAGCCAAAAGCCGGAACCAGAACCGGCTGGCCGGGTAACTTTGCGGGTATGCGCGTATCCGCCCTTGCTAAAAAACGAATTTCCTACGTCCTGGGCGGCCTGCTGGCGGCGCTGCTGCTGGCCCTCATTATCTTTCTGTGGAAGCGCCAGCAGCTGCTCAACTACGCGCTGGTGCAGGTAAAGGCCAAGGTCGAAGCCAAATATCCGGTGGTGCTTACGCTAGGCCGGGCGCGCTTCACGGGCCTCAAAACCGTGGAGATAGCCGGCCTGAGCCTCGTGCCCACCGCCGGGGCCGGCCCGGCCGCCGCCGGCGATACCCTGCTCACGGCCCGCCGCCTGCAAGCCGGCCTGAGCTTGCGCTCGTTGTTTGCCGGCCGGCCGGTGTTCAGCGAAGTGCAGATTGACCAGGCCCGCCTCACGGCCCGCAAGGATGCGCGCGGCGGCAATAATTTTTCCTTTTTACTAAAGAAAAAAACGCCCGCCCCGGTGGCGCGCGACACCGTGCACGGCCGCAACTACGGCCTGCTGCTGAACCAGGTGCTCGATGCGGGCTTCGACAATGTGCCGGGCGCCGCCGATTTCCGGCAGTTTGTGGTGAGCTACGCCAGCCCCCACCACCGCGTGCAGCTCACTATGCCGAGCCTCAGCATCGACGATGGCGAGGTGCAGGGCCGCCTCACGGCCAGCGTCGATTCGGTGGTGAACGAGCTAGGGGTGAGCGGCACCATCGAGCCCGGCGACGATGCCCTCAACCTGCGCCTGTTTGGCGTAGGTGCTTCGGTGCAAGTGCCTTACGTGGCGCGCAAGTTTGGCGCGCTCGTCTCGTTCGATACCATTCGGGTGCAGCTGACGGGCAAGGACTTTGTGGCCGATGACCAGACGGGCGGCAAGCTCACGGTGCGCGGCTCGGTGGCGGCCCGCAATTTCAGCTTCTTCCACAAGCGCCTCTCGTCCGAAGATATTGTGGTGCACCGCGGCCAGCTCGATTTCGTGGCCACGCTGGGCCGCGGCACGGTATCGCTCGACCCCGGCACGCGCGCCGTGCTCAACCAGCTCGTGTTTCACCCCGAAATCGCGGTGCGCCTCAAGCCCAAGCTGGCCGTAAACCTCAAGGTCGACTCGGACCCCACATCCACCAACGCCTTTTTCAACTCGCTGCCCGAAGGCATGTTCGACGTGGTGGCCGGCACGGCCGGCACCGGCACGCTGGCCTACCACCTAAAGGCCGATGTAGATTTGGCTAGGGTAGACAGCCTGCACCTAAGCTCGTCATTGCAGCCTAGCAAGGATTTCAGCATTACGCATTTCGGCGCCGAAGACCTGAGTATGCTGGAGCGGGAGTTTCCCTTTACGGCCTACAACGACAAGGGCGATTCGCTGCGCACGTTTATGGTGGGCCCCAGCAACCCCGATTTCACGCCCTTCAACGAGGTGTCGCCCTTCATGCCGGCCGTTATCCAAACTACCGAAGACCCGCAGTTCTTTCGGCACCACGGCTTTATGGAGAAGGCTTTCGTAAATGCCGCCATCGAGGACATTAAGGAGAAGCGCTTCGCCCGCGGCGGCAGCACGCTGAGCATGCAGCTGGTTAAAAACGTGTTTTTGAGCCGCGAAAAAACCGTAGGCCGCAAGGCCGAGGAAATGCTGATGGTGTGGCTGATTGAAAACTGGCTCGTGGCCCGCACCCACACCCTCACCAAGCAGCGCATGTTCGAGATTTACCTCAACATTGTGGAATGGGGCCCCACCGCCTACCGCTGGCCCAGCGGCAAGCGCGGTGTGTACGGCATCCACGAGGCGGCCCTGTTTTACTACGCCAAGCGGCCTAGCGAACTCAACCTGGGCGAGTGCATTTACCTGGCCAGCATTATTCCCAAGCCCAAGTACTACCGCGAGTCGTTCAACGTGTATGGCGAGTTGCGCGGGCCCACGCGCTGGTTTTTCCGCTTTATCGCCAACATCATGCAGGATAAGGGCCTGATAACGCCCGGCCAGCGCGATAACCTCAACTATTCAGTGAGCCTGAAGGGGCCGGCCAGCAAGTACATCGTGCGGGCGGTGCGCGACACGGTGCGCGCCGTGCAGCCCGGCGATACCGCCGAGCTAGCCCCCCTCAACCTGGTAGATTTGCTTAATACCGGCGCCGCGCCCGCCCCGGCGCCCGCCACGGGCAATACCCCCCCGGCCCCGGCGCCCGGCACGCGGCCCTAGCGGCGGCAAAACCTCCGGCCCGGTTATTGGTTATCAGCAGCTTTCACGCCTTTCCTACCCTCCTTTTTTATGAAATTTCCCGTTCTCGCTTTGGCCGCCGCGTCGCTCGGCCTGGCCTTCACCACCCACCGCCCCGCGCCCATGCACCCCACCGAAACTGCTGCCACCCCCGGCACGGTGTACGACTACACCGTGAAGACCATCGACGGCAAAGACGTGAAGCTGAGCAAGTACAAGGGTAAGAAAATCCTCATCGTGAACACCGCCTCCAAGTGCGGCTTCACCCCGCAGTACAAGGAGCTGGAGGAGCTATCGAAAAAGTATGCCGGCAAGGTGACCGTGCTGGGTTTCCCCAGCAACAGCTTCAACCAGGAGCTGGCTTCTAACGAGGAAGTTGCCTCGTTTTGCGAGAAGAACTACGGCGTGACGTTTCCGCTGTTCTCGACCGTGGCCGTGAAGGGCGACGATGCCACGCCGCTCTATAAGTTCTTGGCCGACAAGGAGAAGAACGGCGCAGTAGGGGAGGCGCCGACCTGGAATTTCTGCAAGTACCTCGTCGATGAGAAAGGCCACGTGGTAGCCTTCTACCCATCCAAGGTGAAGCCTAGCGACCCCGAGCTGGTGGCGGCCATCACGAAGTAGCATTTCGTTCTTAGCACACAAACCGTCATGCTGAGCTTGCCGGAGCATCTTGCCTGTACCGCTAGGGTTGCATCCTGGCGTTTCCTGCCAAGATGCTTCGGCAAGCTCAGCATGACGCGTTTTTTGTGAACTGTTCACTGATAACTGAACTCATGTCTCCCTGGATTTCCGCGTTTCGCCCGCGCACGCTGCCGCTGGCCCTGGCTAGCATTCTCACGGGCGGC
The DNA here is from genome assembly GCF_030581075.1 of Hymenobacter cheonanensis. Classification (GTDB taxonomy): domain Bacteria; phylum Bacteroidota; class Bacteroidia; order Cytophagales; family Hymenobacteraceae; genus Hymenobacter. Next base: position 844,930 of record NZ_JAUQSW010000001.1, on the reverse strand, counting down.
TTTTTGGCCAAGGCTACCGGGCACTTCAATGGCCCGGTGGTGGCGCTGGCGGCGCTCACCACCATCCTGCTCCAGGTTTTGAGCAACCTGGCCAACGATTACGGCGACTCGCAAAACGGCGCCGACAGCGTGCACCGCCAGGGCCCGCTGCGCGCCGTGCAAAGCGGCGCCATCACCCCCGCCCAGATGAAGCGCGCCATGTGGGGCTTTAGCGCGGCGGCTTTGCTGAGCGGCATTGCCCTGCTGCTGCTGGCGCTGGGGCTGGCGGGCGCGTGGGTGCTGCTGGCGTTTTTTGGGCTGGGGCTGGCCGCCATTTGGGCGGCCGTGAACTACACGGCGGGCAGCAACCCCTACGGCTACGCGGGGCTGGGCGATGTGTCGGTATTCCTTTTTTTTGGCATTGTGGGCGTGTGCGGCACTTACTTTCTGCAGGCCTATTCGCACGAGCATGCCCTAGCCCAGGCCCTGCCCCCGGCGGTGCTACTGCCCGCCGCCGCGCTGGGCTGCTTTGCCACGGCCGTGCTGAATGTCAACAACATCCGCGATATTGTATCGGACAAGCTGGCTGGCAAAATCACGGTGCCGGTGCGGCTGGGGCCGCAGCACGCGCGCCGCTACCACTGGCTGCTGCTGCTGCTGGGCGTGGGCTGCGCGGTGCTCTACGTGGCGCTCACCTACCACTCGGCCTGGCAGTGGCTGTTTGTGCTGAGCCTACCGCTTTTTCTCTTCAATGGCCGGCAGGTATGGAGCCGCCAGGAGTCGATGCAACTCGACCCGCTACTCAAGCAAATGGCCCTGAGCACGCTCGTATTTACGCTGCTTTTTGGGCTGGGGCAGGTTATTTAAGAAAAAGCACACAGTTCTCGACCACCCGCCTGACGCGCTGCGTAAGTGCGCCAGGCGGGTGGTCGAGGACTGTTTCATATCAGGCAAGCGGGCTAAAAGTCAGCATCTAACCCTAGTCGCTGCTTCATTTCCTGCAGGGCAGGGTACTTTTCGGCCAGGTAGGCAAACTTGTCGTTGGAGGTATACAGCTTGCGGCCAGTGGGCGCGGCCGTAGCTACCTCGGTTTGGACCGTAAGGCCCGGGTGGCCGGTGCGCCGCCGCAGCTCGGCCATAAACTCGGCCCGAAAATCGTTGAACTGCACCACCTGCACCGGGTTGTCCACGGTGAGAGTGATAACGTGGTCGGCGCCGGCCACTACTGGTCGGTTCAGCACCATAAACTCGCTCATTTTCTCCTGGGCGCGGCGCTCTTCGGCCAGCTGCTGCCACACGCTTTGGAGAAGCTCGGGCGCAATGGGTGCCAGCGGGCCGGTGGGCGTGGGCGGTGCAAGCTCCGCAGTTGGCGCGGCAGGCCGGGCTACGGGCTCGGTGGGCGTGCCCACGTCGCGCAGGCCCGGCAGGCGGCTGCCCAGGCTCGGCAATTTGGGTATGGCCAGCGGCGGCGCGGCAGCCGAGGGCGCCGCAATGGTGCCGGGCCGCACGTCGGTAGGGCGCTGGGTAGGCTCGAGGCCCTGCATGCTGGGCCGGCCGGTTTCGACGTGCGGCAGCGTATCGCGCACCTGGTGGCGCGGCGTCACGGGCTCGCTGGGCTCGGGCTCGATGCTGGGCGTAGCGTGCAGCTCCCGCACGCCGTTCTCGACGGGCAGCGGCTCGGGGCCGTCGGCGGGGGCGTTGGTTTGGGGCGCCTCGTAGGCAGGAGTAGGCGCGGGCGGGGGGCTGGCGGGCGCCGGCCGCGAGCCGGCGGCAGGCGCGGCGGCTAGGGGACTAGTTTTTTTTTTAGCCTCGCCGTTAGAGCCAGGGGTCAGGTCGCGCACAAACTGCACGGCGCCATTAAGATACGCCAGCTTCATGAGCGTAAGCTCGACGTGCAGGCGCTGGTTTTTGGCTTGCTTAAACTCGCGGTCGCACTGGCTTACCAGGTTCAGGGCCGAAAGCAGGAAAGGTAGCGGCGCGGCCTGCGCCTGGCGCACGTACTGCTGCCGAATATTGTCCGACACCTCCAGCAGCTGCACCGTTACGGGGTCTTTGCACACCAGCAAGCCCCGCAGGTGCTCGGCGGTGCCCACCACAAAATTGTGAAGGTCAAAGCCTTGCTGCATCACCGAGTCGAGCAGCAGCAGCGCGCCCGACAGGTTCTCGCGCAGTAGTGCATCTACCAGCCGGAAGTAGTAGTCATAGTCGAGGATGTGCAGGTTTTGCACCACCTCCTTATAAGTCAGGTTGTTGCCGGCAAAGGTCACCTGCTGGTCAAACATCGACAAAGCATCGCGCAGGCCGCCGTCGGCTTTCTGGGCTAGCAGGTGCAGCGCGTCGTCGTCGGCCGTTACGCCTTCGCTCGTGGCCACGTAGCGCAGGTGCTCCCGAATGTCATCGACCCGGATGCGGTTGAAGTCAAAAATCTGGCAGCGCGACAGGATGGTGGGGATAATCTTGTGGCGCTCGGTAGTAGCCAGGATGAAAATGGCGTAGCTCGGGGGCTCTTCCAGCGTCTTCAAAAAGGCATTGAAGGCCGCATTCGAGAGCATGTGCACCTCGTCAATAATATAAATCTTGTAGCGTCCCTGTTGCGGCGCGTAGCGCACCTGCTCTACCAGCGAGCGAATGTCTTCTACCGAGTTGTTGGAAGCTGCATCCAGCTCATGCACGTTGAAGGAAGCGTTTTCCTGAAACGCCACGCACGAGCTGCACACGCCGCAGGCCTCGGCCTCGGGCGTGAGGTTGGTGCAGTTGATAGTCTTGGCCAGAATGCGGGCGCAGGTGGTTTTGCCCACCCCGCGCGGCCCGCAGAAGAGAAAGGCCTGCGCCAGGTGCTGGCTCTGAATGGCATTTTGCAGGGTGGTAGTGACGTGCTGCTGCCCCACCACGCTACGGAATGTGGCCGGACGATACTTGCGGGCCGAAACAACAAAATTTTCCATACGCGATACACTACAAAGATACCCTAGCCCCGCCGTCGGCTAAGCCCCGGCCCGCCGAAAATTGGTAGCCGGGCGGGCTAATCCCCTGCGGCGTAATCGGAACAAAAACCCGCCCCAAAACATTTACTACCCGAAGCGCGTATCTTTGCGCCCCGCCTTTCTTCGGAGCGGCGGACCTCGTTCTTTCTAAATTGGGGATGACCGGAATTGACAGCTTGCGCAAGTTGCGGGTAAGCGTGCCGGGAGTTGATGGAAGCTCTCCCGCCAAAAAATCTATCAAACAACAATCGGCGACTATTCGTACGCCATGGCTGCCTAGTTTAGAACTACGCACTGCCATCGTGCCGCCCGGGTAAGTTTTTACACCTGGGAGTTCGGCGCGTCGTAAGTAGAAACTAGCCTTCGAAGAGCTGTGATTCGGGGGCGAAAATCAACTGCAGCTAAGGGAGTTTCAAGGGCCTGATGTGCGCCTGGAACGCCTCGAAAATCCAAGCATAGATACGCACGTAGAAAGCACGTTGACTTCCTTGTCTGGACCAGGGTTCGAATCCCTGCATCTCCACTGAAAACCCGCTCAGAGTTATTCTGGGCGGGTTTTTTACTTTTTTTGGTGAAACAGCCGTAAGTATGACCATCTAAACCCGTGCCTACGTTGGCGAAACCTCCACGACTGTCCCGGCTTGTCTTTAGCCTTGAATAGGCGCCTGTGGATGGGCTTGTTTTTGCTCGCGGTCCAACCTACTATTGTGGGTTGGGTTATTGGCGTGTTTATCGCCCAGAAAAACCTACGCCGCCAGCGGCGGCGGCATCGTAACGCATCCGAACAGTAGGTAGCGATTAAGGGCTAGTATATGCCGACCTAGGTAGGAATCGTATGTGCGGAAGCAGAAATAAAGAAAGCCCGACTAGTTGGTCGGGCTTTCCGCTGCCTGAGTGAACTGCTAAGGTGGCTACAGAATAGGCTAAGAAGGGGGCAGCAGGTACACTCATTTGCTTAGCAACGGGTAGATAGTCTTTGTATGTCCCCTATCTTTGCCTTGTACAAGTCTTTCTATCTTAATACAAGCGTACTTAATACAAGCGTACGAGTTTATGCCTACCGTTCTCATTAGTCCTGTATTCAAGAAACCGATAGCTACTTATTTTCCTGCCCTGACAGGGTTACGTGCCTGTGCAGCCTATCTGGTATTTTTATTCCATTACAATCCTTTTCAATCAAACACTTGGCTAAATAGGTTTTTTAATGAGGGACATATAGGTGTGACATTATTCTTTGTTTTGAGTGGCTTACTTATTTGTCTTCGCTACATAGACCGTGTTGAACTGTCAGGTCAATGGCTAAGTAAGTATTTTAGGAACCGTATAGCTCGTATTTACCCGATGTACTTTTTGGTGACCTTACTCACCTTTTTTCTTACATGGTTACAGCCAGGAAGGGATATATCAGGTCATTGGCTGAAGTCTTCCTTGTTTGAAAAGGTGTTAACGGTATTTCTAAATATTACGCTCTTGCGTGGCTTTTTTCAGGATTTTATAGCAACAGGCGTCTTGCCTGGTTGGACACTGACAGTAGAAGAGACATTTTACTTCTTAGCCCCTTTGTTACTTGTCGGTTTAGTAAGAGTTAATAGCCTTAATAAATATGTTCTCCTTTTACTTTATGCACTTGCTATACTTGCCGTAGGTTTTACTTTAGTAAGAATAGCGCCTCACAAATTTGGCTTTTTTATTAGCAACGGATACATGCTAAATGTTACATTTTTTGGTAGATGCTTTGAGTTTATTTCTGGTATGGCACTTGCCATCTTTATGCGTAATTCATCAAGCGAACCAAGAACTGGTATTAGTTGGGCTACTTGGCTAGGATTAGCTTGGATAGGGGCTGCCATGTACGTTGCCATGCTTGGGCTAGCAGGAGAAACCCCTACAGACCAAGGAGCAGGTATTACTAGTTTTGGAAGAAATATTTTGAACAATTTCTTTGTGCCACCTGGAATTGTATTACTATACTGGGGCTTGATATATGAGAAAACTTGGCTCCGTTGGCTATTATCTTCAAAGCTATTCGACTTGCTGGGGAAAAGCTCGTATGTATTCTACTTGATACATATGGGTGTCTTTTCAATGGCTATCGGCCGCTACGTGTCACATAATCAATTAGTTATTTTTGTATTGTTAGTCCTTGCATCCATAATGATGCATAAGTTTATTGAAGAGCCGATGCACAAACTGATAGCACGCCGAAAATAGGCTGTAGTATATAATAGAAAGAGCTTCAGCCGCAAGGCTGGGGCTCTTTCAGGCTATCTAGACGAAATATTTTTCAGCTTGTTATGTGTTTGTGCTATAGACTGGTATCTGCACACTGAGATTGTATTTTCCGTGTTAGGTGAATATACGAGCAAGTTATTGGCATTGATTGGTCTTTACAGCTACAGTCTCTATCTTTTTCATCAGCCGCTACTGATGCCTTTAATCAGATTTCTGAGTTTAAATTTTTATAATACCCCCTTAGTAGCACTTGCTATGCTACTTGCCTTTATGGTCATCTTAGCACTAGCCTTCCTTTCTTACCACTTGCTAGAGCTGCCTTCTATTAAGTTTGGTACTCGGGTGTATGAAAAGCTTTTTGATAAGAGCGCCCGGAAATCTTCACTTAGGGGGTCTGTATAAAAGGGCCCGGTACTTAATAACCAGTTCTTATTCGCACTTATCTTTCTGGCTGCCGCACGGCGCTAACAAAAAGTTAAGCTTTACCCAGGCGACCCAGGCACACCGGAAATGATACTAAAGGGTAATACAAGCGCCGTTGCGCTTGCACATTCACCATAATTCGCCCAAGACTATGCTGGGCGGGTTTTATATATCATCTCTGCGTGGTGACTTTTGGCTGGTGAGCCTGCTAGCCTACCAGAAAGGGTCGGGGCAGGCGGGGCGCGGTCTCTTCTTAAGCTTGAGGCCCAGAATGACTTCGTGGCTGCCCCATTGGTAGGAGGCTATCTGGGAGGTGCTGGCGTCGTAGGAATAGCTGAGGCTGCCGAACTCGCTGAAATTGACGCCCACCATGCCGATGAAGGAATCGGTGGCCCGCCACGAGGCGCCCGCCCACAGCAGGTCGCGGAACTTAAGCTTGAGGTTGAGGTCGACGGAGGTGGGCGCCGGCGCCATGTATTTGACCAGCACCGAGGGCACCAGCGAGAGGTCTTCGGTGAGGGGCAGGCGCCCGCCGGCCGTGATAAAGTAGTGGCGCTCAAGCTTGTTGCTGTACACGAGCTGATTGACGGGCGAGTAGGCCAGGTCGAGCTGATTGCCCAGTATCTGGGCCGACGAGGCGCCAACGTAGAAATCGGGGCTATAAAGCCACAGGCCTACCGTGGCGTCGGGCACCCGCGAGGCCTGGTTGGCGGCAATGTAGCCGCTGTGAAACTGGAGCTGCGAGCCATCGACGGCAAACTGCTGCATACCCGCCGACACGCCCATGGCCAGGCGCAGCGTGCGCGAGAGGGCCAGGTTGTAGGTGTAGGAGCCGTAGATGCCGGTGCGGCTGGTGGGGCCCGTTACGTCGCTGTACACGATGCCGCCCACGGCGTGGAAGCCGCGCTGCCAGTCGTGCTTCGTGCGCCTGCTTTGCGAGCGCAGGCTGCCCAGCGACGAGTTGACGCTGGCGTAGTACGTTTTGGGTGCTCCATCGAGGCCGGCCCACTGCGCCCGGTAGCTGAACTTGAGGTCGATATAATCGTCGGTGCCCGCTACGGCCGGGTTCAGGATGTAGTTGTTGTTCATGTACTGGCTGTACTGTGCCAGTTGCTGGGCCTGCCCCGGCCGGCTGAAGCCCACTGCCAGCAGCAGCCCGAAAAGAACGCCCGGTAAGTTTTTTTTCACTGAAAATAGCGGCTAGGTAATCAGTTGGAGGGAAAGCCAGCCGCTGGGAGCGGCGCCCGTGCGGGCGCCGCCGCTCCCAGCGGCCATTGCGTAGAATTAATATACCACCGTGAGCGGCCCGCTGTACGAGTGGCCGTTGCCGAGCGTGATAACATAGTAGTAAGTGCCTATCGGGGCGGGCTGACCGCTGATGGTGCCGTTCCACTCGTTGCTGCGGCCGTAGCCCGAGGCATCAAAAATCTTGCTGCCCCAGCGGTTGAACACTAGCACATGGTTGCCGGTGTAGGCCCCGATATTGTCGATTTCCCAGGTGTCGTCCACCCCATCGCCATTGGGGCTGATGGCGGTAGGAATGCGCAGGCGCGGCGTCACGGTCACGGTTACGGGGCTGCTATCGGCGCAGTAGCCGGTGCCGGCCGAAAGGGTATAGGTGGTAGTAACGAGCGGGGCCGCCACGGGCCGCAGCGGGTCGCTACCAAAGGTCAGGCCCAGCGAGGGCGTCCAAGCTACCGGGTAGGTGCCATCGGCCTTGCCTTCGAGCGTCACCTGCTCGCCCGCCATTATTTCCTTGTTGGGGCCGGCATCCACATCCACGGGCGGGTTGATTATGGCGCGCACCGCATTGGACACCACGGTGAGCGAGCCGCAGACGGTGGCGGCTTGCAGGGCTACCGTCACGAGCTGGCCATTGCGCAGCGTAGTAGTGGTGAAGACTGGGGTGGTGGCGCCAGCCACGGCCACGCCATCAACCCGCCACTGGTACTGCGGGCTAGGGCCGGCATTCGTCACTTTATCAACACTAAAAGTGACCGGCGCGCCCGAGCAAACCGGCAAAACGGTCTGGGGGCTGATGGCCACCGTGGGCAAGTCGACGAAGGTGCGGGTTATCGTAACGGTAGCCGTGGCCGGGCCGCTGGTGCACAAATCGGGGCTGGGTAGCAGCTCCACGCGCACCTGGTCGCCGGTAGCTAGGGTGGCGCTAGTGTAGGTAGGGCCGGTGGCAACCTGGGTGCCATTCACAAACCAGCGGTAGGTGGGCGCCGAGCCGGCATTGGTTGGTACCGGGCTGAAGGTGAGCGCCGTGCCCGCGCACTGCGTAGGGGGCGTAGCCAGGGCCACCCCCGTTACGAGCGGCTTGAGCAGCTGCACGGCTACCACATTGGACGCGGCCGTGCCGCAGGTAGCTGCCGTGGCCTGGCGCCGGTAGTAGGTAGCAACCGCAACCGGGCCCGCAGCATACGTGGCATCGGTAGCACCCGGAATGGCGGTCCAGGTAGCGTTATCAGTTGATAGCTCCCACTGGTAGGTATACGTGCCGGGGCCGCCGCTAGCCCCGGCCGTGCTCGTGAAAGCGGCCGGGCTGGAGCCCGGGCACACCGTTTGGCTGGCGCTGATGGTGCCGCCCGCCACGACCGGGTTGACGGTAACGGCCACGGTGCCAGTGCCCACGCAGCCCGTAGCCGAGTTGGTTACCGTGAGGGTGTAGGTCTGGGTAGTAGAAGCGCTGCTGGTATTGGTAAGCGTGAGGGTAGGGTTAGCCACGGTGCTGCTGCTCAGGCCGGTGCTAGGGCTCCAGCTGTAGGTGTAGCCCGCCACCGGAGCATTGCCGAGCTGCACGGGGCTGCCCGAGCAGCTCGTTACGGCTGCGCCGGGCGTGGCCACGGGCAGCGGGTTCACCGTTACGGCCACGGTGCCCGTGCCGGTGCAGCCCGCGCTGTTCGTCACCGTGAGGGTATAGGTCTGGGTGATGGGAGCGCTGGTAGTATTGGTAAGCGTAACGGTAGGATTAGCCACGGTGGCGCTGCTCAGGCCCGTGCCAGGGCTCCAGCTATAAGTATAGCCCGCCACGGGGGCTGCCCCCAGCTGCGCCGAGCTGCCCGAGCAGATAGCCGCCGCCGCGCCCGGCACTGCTGCCAGCGGCGGGCTCACGGTAACGGTGACGGCGGCAGTAGCTACGCAACCGGCTGCGCTGGTAGTAGTCAGGGTATAGGTTTGGGTGATGGGAGCGCTGGTAGTATTGGTAAGCGTGGCGGTAGGGTTAGCCACGGTGGTGCTGCTCAGGCCCGTGCCAGGGCTCCAGCTATAAGTATAGCCCGCCACGGGGGCCGCCCCCAGCTGCGCCGAGCTGCCCGGGCAAATGGTAGCCGCCGCGCCGGCCACGGCCACGGGCAGCGGGTTCACCGTTACCGTCACCGTATTGGTGGTTTGGCAGCCGGTAGTATTGGTTTCGGTTAGGGTATAAGTGGCGGTGGTGGGGGCGCTGGTGGTATTGCTGAGCGTAAGGGTAGGATTAGCTACGGTGCTGCTGCTCAGGCCCGTGCCGGGGCTCCAGCTGTAGGTGCTGCCGCTTACTGGGGCCGCGCCGAGCGCGATGGCCACGCCCGAGCAGGTGCTAGGGGCAGCCGGACCCACATTGGCGGCGGGCGAGGGCAGTACGGTTACCGTTACCTGGCCGGTAGCCCCGCAGGTATTGGAGGCGGCGGCACCCGTAATAGTATAGGTAGTAGTGGCCGTAGGGCTGATGGTGAACGGGCCCGCGCCGGTAATAACGCTGGGGCCGCCACTCACGGTGTAGGGCGCTGTGCCCCCCGCCACGGTAAGCGTAGTGCTGCTGCCGCGGCAAATGCTGAGGTTGCCCGTAGCGGTGAGGGTAGCGGTTTGCGAGATGGTTATCGTGCGCGTCACGGAGTCGGAGGGGCAGCCGTACTGGCTGCGGCCGCGGGCCACGAGAGTGCCGGTGCCGGCGGCGCCCCACTGCACCTGCACCGGGTTGGCGGTGGGGCTGCCCACGATGGTGCCACCCACCACGCGCCAGCTCACGGTGGGGGTGGTGCCCCCGCTGGCAGTGTAGCTGCGCGTAGCGTTCAGCCCGCACACCAGCAGGTCGCCGCTGATGGCCGTCGGCCCTTTAGGCTTCACTACCGTGATGTGCAGCACATCGGCCACGGTTTTGCCGGCGCAGCCATTATCCTTCACCGTAAAAGCTACGTCGTAGGGCGTGGCGCGGGCATCGGCGCAACTGGTAGCGAATACGAAGTTGCCGGTAACCACCCCGGTGGCCCCCGATACCACGGCCGTGCCGGTGGGGTTGCCGGGGGCCACGGTGCCGGGGTCGCCGTCGAGGGTGGCATTATAGCCCCCCGCGCCGTCGAGCAGCACGCTGTTCAGCGTCATGGCCAGCGGGTGGCCATCGGCCTGCGTGGCCGTGATGGGAATGGTGAGCGTGCTGCCGGCCTCTATGGTGTAGTCGCGCGGGGTTACGGCAATGGGCGGCAGCACCGGCGCCTTGGTAGTGGGGCACGAGGCCACTACCAGCTGCAAGTCGCGCCGGGTGGTGCCAATGAGCACTTCCTGCCCGGCTATGGTGCGGTATTCCTGCACATCAACGGCCACGGCGTACTTGCGCCCCACCGTAGCGGCCCCGTACTTCGCTAGCCCCGTTGAGGGGTTGAGCAGCGCAAAATTGCCCGCCGAAGTGCCAAAAGGCGTGGTGGGGGTGTACCCGGCCCCCGAGCTATAGTTGGCCAGGGGCGGGGGCGGGTAAAAGAACGTAGTGGGCAGGATGGCTAGCCCCCCGGTGGCCGCGTAGGGCTGCCCAAACGAGTACACGAGCCGGTCGCCATCGGCGTCCACGGCGTTGTTGAGCAGAAAGGTGGTGTCGTTGGCGCAGATAATGGCCACGGCGATATCCGAAAAAACCGGCGAGTGGTTGGGTATCTGCGGCGGGCTCAGGGCCACGTACAGCGTCATGGCCTGCGCGCCGGGGTCGTAGAGGTTGGTCACGTCCACGTTGCGGCTACCGTCGGTAAACAAGGCAAAGTAGCCTTTCGAGGTATTGGGCAGGTTTACAACGGCGATAAACTTTTGCAGCCGGTAGGGCTGCGACACCCCGCTGATGAGGCAGCCCGGCGGGATGGGCGGCGAGATGCATTCCGAAAGCGACGTCTGCGGAATGCTCATCATGCCAGTCTGGCCCACAAACGTGGTAGTAAAGGCATAATTGGTAGCCGTCAGAATAATCCGCGCCCCGGTGGCCTGGTCATAAATACCCACGCTGGCCGACGCCCGCGGCGCTGTAATACCCGTGCTGCCGCAGTTGTTATACACCGTCACCGTTAGCTCATAGCGCAGCGGCGCGGCGGCCGGCCCGTTGTTATCGAGGTAGCGGTACGTCATTTCCCCCCCCAGCAAGTGCGTAGCCAGCGCCGGCCGCCCGGCCGCCAGCAGCAGCAAAAAAAGTACTAGCCCGGGTAGCAAGCCTGCACGACGAAGTAAAGTTGAAAGCATAGCCAAATGAAAGGGGGCCAAAAAAACGCCGGCCGGCGGCCAGCTGGCCAGCCATGCTGGGTAAAAATATCGCCGGGTGGGTAAGCGACTTGACTGCTGAAAAAATAGCGAAAGAAGGCGGTACTGCGGCGGCCGAAAATCTGCGGAAGTAGCAAAAGAGCCAGCCGCTGCAAACTATACCATCCACTCGCCCGAAAGCCAGCGCTAGCCCCGGCCGGCTAACTCAGCCCGGCAAGCAAAAAAAGCCTGTAGAAAGAGCGGCAAAAGCAGTGTGAAAATACATGTTTCCCAGGTAGTTTATAGTCTTCCCAACTTGAGGCAGCAAGAAACTTACTAAACTACCAGAAATGAAAGCTTTTCAATAAAAATTAGGAAGTATTTACTTGAAGAGTGCAAATTATAATGGGTGAGCCTGCGCGCATGATTATTGGCAAATGCCTGTTTTTCTGTGCTATAGCTGCTGGCCCATACCAGGGCTATCCAGCGCCGCTGACCAGGGTATGAGAAGCCTGCGCAGGCCATTTTTCACTAAAAATTTAGAAGGAGCACCTACTTCCCCAAGGTGGTAGCACTGAGCGCGTGAGCCTGCGGTAATGTTGGGCTTAAGCCCGGAGGAGTAAGAAATAGACTGATAATCAGGCAACAATAATAGGTAAGGGGCCCGTATAAGTCCCTGAAGGCGCCACCACCATACGGGTAGTGTTCCACCCATCTTCACTTATACTCATATGAAATCCACGTCCCTTTTCCTCGCCGCTGCTTTTGCTCTCTGCACTACTGCCGCTTTCGCTCAGACTACGCCGGGCAGCACCACGTCGGGTACTACCACGTCGGGCACCATGAACCAGACGCCCAGCACGGGTACCATGAATAATGGCACCATGAACAACGGCAGCATGAATGGCACCGGCACGATGGGCAGCGACCGCAGCACCATGCGTAGCAACCGCCGCGCCGCCAAAGGCAGCAAAATGAAGTCGAAAACCTCGACCGACGGTACTACCAAAACCACCATGTAGTAGCCTTTTGGCTGCTGCCTGCGTAAGGCTTCAAAACTGGCTGGTCTGTATAGGCTGGCCAGTTTTTTGGTTACAAACCTTTGCCATCGATTACCATGAAACGCGTTTACTTGTTGCTAGGCAGCGTGTTGGCCCTCCAGGTGGCCCATGCCCAAACCGTGCCCTTTGATGCGACGACCCCCATGCGCGGCGGCTCGCAAAACCAGACTTCTGTGCCGCCGGTAAACCCGGCCCTGAACCAGAGCACCATTCAGGGGCCCTCGCAGGTGCAGCGCACCACCACGGGCTACGATGCCCAGCCCAGCCGCCTGCCGGTGGGCACCGCGCCAGTGGCCGGCACACCCGAGCAGTCGCCCACCTCCCTGCCCGATGTGCGCGAGCAGCCACTCATTCCGCAGCAGCGGCGGCGGCAGTCGAGCGATGTGGTGCCCAACCGCAGCTCCAGCTCCAGCAATGCCCTGCAGCGGCGCAACCCGCAGCCCCTGGGCACGCCGGCCACTACCCCGCCCCAGCCATAACCCCGGCCGGCCTTTTGCAGTAAAAGCCTGACCAATTCGCCCTATTTTTTCTCTTGTATGAAAGCCTCTCTTTTTTCTATTGCTCTTTGCCTGCTTACGCTAGGGGCCGCCTCGGCCCAAACTGCCCCTACCCGCCCGGCCCCGCCCGCTACCACGGCCGCACCCAACACGGCGCGCAGCGACGAAAGCGAAGCTTCGCGCGGCGTAGGCACGCTCGTAACCGACCGCTCGGAGTCTGACAAGCAGCGGATGCGCAACGGGCAGCCGAAGATGAAAACCAAGAAAATGAAGTCGACGATGCCCGATGGCAGCGGCAAAATGAAAACCAAGATGTAATCACGGGCCAGGGTGCTTCGCACCTGAGTCCTTAGCCTTGTCTCAGCCATGTCTTTTTCGAAATTACTGCTTGCCGCTTGCCTGCTAGGCAGCAGCGCGGCTTTTGCCCAAACTACCCCGACTTCTAACCCCAGTACCACCCGCAGCACCAATACGGTGGGCCTGGGCGGCACGGTAAGCGGCACGCCTACGGGCGGCAATGCCACCAATGGCGCACCCGTGCGCTACGACGACCCTAATTCGGGTATGCCCTCGCAGGTGCAGGTAAAAACCAAAGGCACGAAAACCAAAAGTGAGAAGCGCAGCCACAAAATGAAGAGCACGATGTAGCTTTTCGCGTTGGCACTGCCTTCCAGCAAAAGAGCTGGCTTCCTGCCTGGAAGCCAGCTCTTTTGCTTTTACTAGGGTGCTAAGCCAGCCTGTGGGCTACTTGGCCGCGTGCTCCAGCAGCTCGTGGCCGTGGCGGCGCAGGGTATCGGCCAGTTTCAGCAGGTCGGCTTTGAGGTCAGCGGGCGCGCTGTGGCTGATTTGGCTGGTCTGGTCGCCGAGCATGTTCAGCGAATTGCCGATGGCGGTGGCGCTCAGGCTGCCGCTGCTGAGCAGCGATTGCAGGTTGCCCATCTCGCGGGCAATGTCTTGCAGCTCGGGCAGGCCGCTCTGCAAAAATTGCTGCTGCCAGGTTTCCGTATTATCCATGGCGGAGCCGAGCGGTAAGCTGGTCAGGCCGTTTTGCAACCCCGACAGGGTGGCGTTCAGAAGGTCATTCATCGGTAAAAAGGGAAAAGGAAAAACGGGTCAGGTCGCCGCCGGGGCCTTGGGCTTGGGCGTGCGCTTTTTGGGCGGGGCGGGGGCGGGCCGGTCGGCAAATACCGGCGGCTCGTAGCCAGCGGGCGCGGGCGGCAGCAGGCCCGCTGCCCGCAGCAGTTGCGCGCCGCGCACGGCGCTAGCCTCTTTGTCTTTGATTTCGAGCATCATATCTACATCTAGCCCATCGAGGTCGGCTAGGAAAGCCTGAAAATACTCGGGTACCAGCGTATCGGTGTGCTTGCCCTTGCGCTCGCCGGGGGCCTGCGAGCTGTAGTCCATCATCAGCACGCCGTCGTGGGTGGGATGCCAGGTGGCGGCGGCCAGGCGCAGCGCCTCGCGCATGGGCTCGCCGTGGTTGAGGCACTCGTGGTGAAAATTATCAAACAAAATAGGCACGCCCGTGCGCCCGTGCAGGCCCAGGCATTCGCGCAGGCTGTAGAGGCGGTCGTCGTTTTCGACCACCAGCCGGGCCTTCACGGCGTCGGGCAGCATGGTGTGGAAGGTATGAGTCCAGCGGGCCAGCGCTGCGTCTTTGTCGCCGTAGGCCCCGCCGGCGTGGATTTGCAGCTTGGCCGTCGAGTCCAGCTCCATCAAATCCAGCATCGAGCCTTGGTACACCAACTCGGCAATGCTGCGCTGCACAATGGCCGGGTCGGGCGAGTTCAGCACCACAAACTGGTCGGGGTGAAACGAGATGCGCAGGTTGTGCTGCCTGATGTAAGCGCCTAGCGCCTGAAAATCAGCCTTGAAGTGCGCCTGCCAGGGAAAGGTATTAACCTCGTGCGAGCCAAACGGCACAATGCCCGAGCCCATGCGGAAAAAAAGCAGGCCCTGGGCCACATTCCACTCCAGAATTTGCCGCAGGCAGGCCAGGTTGCCGGCTACCGTAGCCACCAGCCGCTCCTCCGAGTAGGAGGCTAGCCGAAAGGTGCCGGCCGCGCTGCAAGGCAGCGTTTCGTTCACGCAGGGATATCCAATTTTCATCTTCTGAGCTTACGCCAGAAGCACGCTCCGCGTTTTAGTTTGGAGTTGAGAAGGGGGCATGAGCAACTACCGGTCTGCTCGCCAGCTCATGCCTCCTGCCTGCTGCTGTCGCCAACTTGAAACTCACTCGTAGCCCCGATTGTCGCGGAAAGCCTTATTGTATTCGGCGCGGCGCTGGCGGGCTTTTTCGGCCGCATCGCGGGCTTTCAGCTCTTCTACCTTGCGGCGCTCCTTGCCCTGGCGCGAAAACTGGTCGTAGAGCCAGTCCACGTTGGAGCCGCTGATGGTGGGCGCCTCCGCCTTCGGGGCTGTAGAATCGACGGCGAACAGGGGCTTGGGCTTGGGGGCGCGCTTGGGTACTTTCACCACGGGCGGCGTGGGCCGCTTCATGTTGCGCAGCGCCCGGTTGATGAGGGCACGGTCGGGGCGGTCGGCCACTACGCGCACCTCGCCCAGCTGAATAGAATCGCGCACCAGCCGTATTTGCAGTACCAATTGCGAAATGGTGGTGCCGCTGAGGGCCAGCCGGTGCTGCTTATAGCCCACGGCCCGAAAAACCAGCGTATCGGTGGGCAGGGCAATGATGAAAAAATCGCCCTCGGCGCCGGCCGCTACGCCCTGGCGGGTGCGCCGAATCTGGACGGTAGCCCCTGGAATGGGCTGCTTGTTTTCGGCTGCCGATACCCGGCCGCTTATCCGCACCGTGGGTGAGGGGCTACCGGCCTGCGCCCGAGCCTGCCTGGCTGCCCCGGCAGCCAAGAGCAGCAAGCCGATAACCAGCCAGCTGCGCTTGAAAAAGAAAGGAACTGCCGGCAATAACACGAATCGTATAACGCAACTTTTCTGTAAAGCTGCCACTAAATGAGCCAAAAAAAACCCGCGCCGTTGCAGACGCGGGTCTTTTGCAGATAAACAGGCTGCTTTCGCCGCCCAAGTGCCTACATTTTGGATTTGTTGCCGGCAGCATCCTTCACTTTTACGGTGCCGTCGTTTTTCACTTTCACTTTTGAGCCATCAGTCATTTTCGACTTGCCCTTGGCCACATCGGCCCCGCTCATGGTGCTAGGGGCTTCCTCGGTGGTGGTAGTCGTGGTTTCGGTCGTGGTGCTGCTGCTCATCGAGCTGCTGTCCGAAGGCATGGTAGCGCTCGAAGCGGCGGCCGACTGGTCGTTGATATCCAGGTTGTTGGACTCGTCGTAGTCCGGCCGCGACGACTCGTAGGCGCTGTACTGCGCGGGCACCACCAGAATGGTGCGGAATTCCTTATCGGTATCGGCGTAGTACTGGCGGCGGGCGGCGCCGAAGCCAGCCGTATCGGCCTTATACTGGGCCATTAGGGCATCGTAGCGCTTGGCGCGGTTGTAATAGGCCTGGCGCAGCTTTTCGCGGGTAGCGGCATCGCTGATTTTCATTTTCGTCGCAAAGCGGTCGGCCATACGGTTGCCACGGGTGTGGTAGGCCGCATCCGTCATGGGGCCGGTCGAGGCCGTGCTGGTAGTAGTTGTAGTGGCCGTCGAGTCCGACGGCGTGCCGGTGGTAGTCGTGGTAGAAGTAGAGTTCGACGAGCACGAGCCCAGCGAGAAGGCAGCGGCGCTGGCCAGCAGCAACAAGGCATTTTTCATGGGAAAGGGAAGATTTAAGGAGAACAGGTATTTTGGTTCCGCGCTTTAACGAAAATGCTCGGCCAGGGGTTACTGCTAGCCCCTGGCACTCAGCCCACGCCGGCTAGGCCCGGCGCAGCTCCAGCACCGTTATTTCGGGCAGGAAGCCCGCCCGCATGGGCACGCCCAGGTAGCCCAGGCCCACGTTTACGTACAGTTTCTGGCGGCCTTGCTCGTACAGGCCGGCCCACTGCGGGTACGAGTACTGCACCGGGCTCCACTTGAAGAAGGGTAGGTTGATGCCGAACTGCATACCGTGCGTGTGGCCGCTGAGGGTCAGGTCAATATCCTTATAATCGAGCACCTGCGCTTCCCAGTGCGAGGGGTCGTGCGAGAGCAGCAGCTTGAAGGGCGCGCTGCCGCTCGCGGCGTGGGCCTGCGCCAGCTTGCCGTGCTTCGGAAACTGCGGGTGGCTGCTCCAGTTCTGTACCCCTAGCACGGCCAGCTCGTCGGCGCCCCGCCGAATGGTGTGGCTCTCATCAAGCAGCAGCCGCCAACCAATTTTGGCGTGGTTCTGGGCCAGGCGCTGCAGGTTGGCGCGCTTGGCCGCCGGGCTTTCCCACTGCACGTAATCGCCGTAGTCGTGGTTGCCGAGAATAGAGAAAATCGGCAGCTCCGAGGTAATGCCCGCCAGCGCCGCAATGTGCGGCTCTACCTCGGTGGCAATGTTGTTGACGAGGTCGCCGGTCATCACGATAAGGTCGGCTTTTTGCGCGTTTATCAGGGCCACGGCCCGCTCCATGGGCTCGGTGTTGCCATTGAAGGAGCCCGTGTGCAGGTCGGATATTTGCAGAATCTTAAAGCCCTCGAACGAGGCCGGCAGGTTGGGGTAGCGCAGCACCACGCGGCGCACCGTGTAGTCGGTTTTGCCGCGCACCATGCCCCACAGCATGGCTAGCAGCGGCACCAGGCCCAGGCCCAGCGCCAGCCGGCTGATAAACTGGCTGCGCGTGAGCGCCTGCCCGCTCGCCGCCGGCACCGGGCTGCTGAAGCCCCGCGCTGCCCACCGCCCCAGGCGCATCGCATCCTCCAGCAGCAGCGGCAGAATAACAACAAACTTGGCCACCAGCAGCGCCAGCGGCAGCACAAACAAGTAGCTTTTCAGCTCGCTTTCGCCCTTGTGGCGCGTGGCAATAGCCCAGATGCCCACCGCCCAAATACCCAGCGTGAGTACCCAGTAGCTGAGGGCAAAGCCCCGTCGGCCATCGGGCGTGGTGGGGGCAAAAGCAGTGCGAACGGCCACGTAGCCATACACTTCGGCCACCAGAATGGCCAGTAACAAACTCCAGAGAACAACAGGATTGCGCATACGAACAGCCAAACGGCCAGCCGCGCGTTTAGTTTGCCAGCGGCCCGGGCCGGGCGGGCTGACGTGCGAGCGGCGGCTTTACTTTACCTTGCGTTGCTATAATTTAGCCTCCCTATGCTGCCTAGCTCCTCTTTGCCTGCCGATTCCGACGATGACTTTCTGCCCGCCGCGCCCTACGCGGCCCCGGCCAGCTTCGGCATCAAAAGCTGGGCCGAGGAAGACCGCCCCCGCGAGAAAATGGTGCAAAAAGGCCGCGCCGCCCTTTCCGATGCCGAGCTGATTGCCATTCTGCTGGGTTCGGGCACCACCAAGCTCACGGCCGTCGATGTGGGCATGCTAATGCTGCAAGCCGTTGATAATGATTTGAATGAGCTAGCCCGGCTCAGCATCAAGCAGCTGTGCCGGCACCCCGGCGTGGGGCCGGCCAAGGCCATTTCGGTAGTGGCGGCGCTGGAGCTGGGCCGCCGCCGCAAGGAGGCCGGCGCGGGCCGCCGCACCACCATCGGCAGCTCGCGCGACATCTACCAACTGGTGCGGCCGGCCCTGCAGGATTTGCCGCACGAGGAGTTCTGGGTTATCCTGCTCAACCGCGCCAACGTGGTGATGCGCCAGGAAAAAATCAGCAGCGGCGGCGTGGCTGGTACCGTGGCCGACCCCAAGCTTATTTTCAAGCACGCCCTCGAAAACCTGGCCAGCAGTATTATTCTGGTGCACAACCACCCGAGTGGCAACCGCCAGCCTAGCAGCGCCGACATCAGCCTGACCAAGAAGCTGAAAGAGGCCGGCAATTTTCTGGACCTGCCCATCCTCGACCACCTTATTTATACCGACAACGGCTACTTCAGCTTCGCCGACGAGGGCTTGCTATAAGTAGCGCGAACTTTGTAGTTCGCTGCCCCGCGCCAGTCGCATCTCTCCGGGGCGCGAACTACAAAATTGGCGCTACTGCTATGCGTAAAATTCTTTTGCTAATGGGCCTGCTAGCCCTGGTGGGGCTGTTGGTCTACAGCTTCTCGGGCAGCCCGGCTAGCCCTCCCGCCGAAACCACGGCCGCCTACGCCGCCCAGGTGCGCCAGGCCCGGGCGCAGAAAGACGCGGCCTTTCGCACCGCGCCTACTTCGCCCATCCCGGTAGCCCAGCGCCCCGCATTTGGCGGCCTGCGCTACTTCAAGCCCGCTGCGGCCTACCGCGTGGTGGCGCGCCTCACGCGGGCCGCCGGGCTGGCGCCGCTGCCGCTAGCCCTCACCGGCGGCGCGGCCGATGCCTACGTGCGCTGGGGCACGGCCGAGTTTGCGCTGAGCGGCCAGCCCCAAAAGCTGATTTTATTGCAAAAGCAGGGCGAAAGCAAAGAGTTGTTCCTGCCCTTCACCGACCCCACCAACGGCCAGCAGACCTACGGCGGCGGCCGTTACCTCGACTTGCCCGTGCCCGCCCCCGAGGCCACCGAGATGACGCTGGATTTCAACGCGTCCTACAGTCCGTTTTGCGCTTATAATCACGACTATAGCTGCCCCAAGCCGCCCGCCGACAACCGCCTCACGGTGCCCGTGCTGGCCGGCGAGCAGCTAGCCCCGCAGTAGCTCCGCGGCCGGGGCTAGCTGCTAAATGTGTCGGGGCATTTCCTAAATAACCTAACTACTTGTGAACAGCCGGTAACTTTGCAGCCAGCGGCCGGCCCATCCAGCGCCGCCGCTTTTCCGCATGACTATCTCTTTCGACTGGCTTAAAACGCTCTTCCCCACCACGCTGCCCGCCGACCAGGTGGCTGCCCTGCTCACCGGCTCCGGCCTCGAAGTAGAAAGCCTGGAAGACCTGGAAAGCATTCCGGGCGGCCTGCGCGGCGTGGTGCTAGGTACCGTGCTCACCTGCGAGCGCCACCCCGACGCCGACAAGCTGAGCCTCACCACCGTGGCCGTGGGCGACGATACCCCGCGCCAGATTGTGTGCGGAGCCCCCAACGTGGCCGCCGGCCAGCGCGTGGTGGTGGCCCTGGAAGGCGCCACGCTGCACCCTAGCCAGGGCGAGCCGTTCAAAATCAAGAAGTCGAAAATTCGGGGCGCGGCCTCTGAGGGCATGATTTGCGCCGAGGATGAAATTGGCCTGGGCCAGTCGCACGCCGGCATTATGGTGCTCGATACCGACCTGCCCGATGGCACGCCGGCCGCCGAGTACTTCGGGCTGGGCTCGGATACGATTATTGAAATCGGCCTCACGCCCAACCGCGCCGATGCCGCCTCGCACTACGGCGTGGCCCGCGAGCTGCGCGCCCTGCTGGGCCAGCCCGCGCACCTGCCCGACGTGAGCGCTTTTGCGGCATTGGAAAAAAACAGCTTTCTGGATGAAACCATGAAGTCCTTGAATGAGGAAGCTGGTTCGTTCCCTACCGTAAGCGTAACCATCGAGGACGACCAGGCGTGCCCGCGCTACGCCGGCTTGCTGCTTGATAACGTGCGGGTTGGTCCCTCGCCCGAGTGGCTGCAGCGCCGCCTGCGCAGCATCGGCCTCTCGCCGATAAACAACGTGGTGGACGTCACCAACTTCGTGCTGCACGAGCTGGGCCAGCCGCTGCACGCCTTCGATGCCGACCAGATTACGGGCGCCGCCATTCGGGTAAAGCGCGCCGCGGCCGGTGAGAAATTCGTGACCCTCGACGGCGTAGAGCGCACGCTGCTGGCCGACGACCTCGTGATTGCCGATGCCCACGGCGCGCCCATGGCTTTGGCCGGCGTATTCGGCGGCAAGACCTCGGGCGTGCACGACACGACCACCCGCGTGTTTTTGGAAAGTGCCTACTTTGCGCCGGCCGTGGTGCGCCGCACCAGCCAGGCCCACGGTCTCAAAACCGACGCCTCGTTCCGCTTCGAGCGCGGCACCGATCCGTATATGGTGCCCACGGCCTTGCAGCGCGCCGCTTTGCTGCTGCAAGAAGTGGCCGGCGCCTGCATTGCCGCGCCGGTGGTCGATGTATTTCCGCACGCCATTCCCAACAACCAGGTGCGCCTGCGCCTCGACCGCGTGGCTAGGCTCATCGGCCAAGAAATAGGGGAGGAGCGCATCCGCGAAATTCTGACCGGGCTTGGTATCCAAATTGAGCAGCAAACCGGCCAGGAGTGGCTGCTGGCCGTGCCGCCCTACAAGGTGGACGTGACCCGCGAGGCCGACGTAATTGAGGAAATCCTGCGCATCTACGGCTTCAACAATGTGGCCTTGCGGCCCCACAATTCGGCCTCGTTTCTCTCGCCCTTCCCCAACCCCGACCCCGAGGTAATTCGCCAGAAGGTGGCTAGCCTGCTCAGCGGCCAGGGCTTTTCGGAAATCATCACCAACTCGCTCACCAACTCGCAGTATTTCGAGAAGGCCGACGCGCCGGTAGAGTCCTTGGTGCGCATTCTCAACTACAACAGCCAGGACCTGAACGTGATGCGCCCCGCATTGCTGCACTCGGGCCTCGAAGTGGTGCGCCATAACCTCAACCGCCGCCAACGCGACCTCAAGCTCTACGAGTTTGGCCGCACCTACCAGCGTACCGCCGCCGGCAAGTATCAGGAAAAGACGGTACTTGGCCTGTGGCTAACCGGCGCTGCCACCGCCGAAACCTGGCAGCACCCTAGCCAGAAGGCTACTTTCCACGATGCGGCCGGGGCCGTGCAGCAGGTGCTGGCCGCGCTGGGCCACGCCCAGCCCGCGCCGCAGCCCACCCAGCACTCCTACCTGGCCGGCGGGCTGGCCCTGCTGGTGCAAAACCAGCCCGTGGGCAACGTGGGTGCCGTTTCGCCGCAGGTGCTCAAGCGCCTCGACGTGAGCCAGCCGGTGTGGTACGCCGAACTGGACTGGGACTGGCTGCTCAAAAAATATAAGGCCAGCCTCGTGGCCCGCGAGCTGCCCAAGTTCCCGGAAGTACGCCGCGACTTGTCGCTGGTGGTTGATAAGGCCGTGACCTTCGAGCAGTTGCGCACCATTGCGCAAAAAACAGAGAAGAAGCTGCTGCAAGGCCTCAACGTGTTTGATGTGTATGAAGGCGACCGCCTCGAAGCCGGCAAGAAGTCGTATTCGGTCAGCTTCACGCTGCAAGACCCTAGCCAGACGCTCACCGACCAAGCCATCGACCAGGTGATGCAACGGCTTATTCAGCAGTTTGAAAAGCAGGCGGGCGCGCTTATTCGGAAATAAGTATAGAAAATGAGGGCTTGGTGTAATGCCGAGTGCCTGGGCGCGAGTAACATTGTAGGCCAGTTGGACCCGATAAGGCATTGCCTTTTGGGCTGACTGGCCTTCTCACCTTTATTGCTGTTATGAAATCAACTTTTGCCTATCCTTTGCTACTGAGCCTAGCAGTAGTTGCGGCCCCGGCGGCGGCGCAGAAAAAACCCGCCACCACGAAGCCCGCTACCATAAAGGCAGCCCCCACGGCTACTGCGGGCAGCGCCCGCCTAGTCGAAAAAGTGACGGCCAAGCCCGGCGAACTCGTCATTCCGTACGAGAAATACGTGTTGCCTAATGGCTTGACTGTCATCGTAACCGAAGACCATTCTGACCCGCTGGTGCACGTAGATGTGACCTACCATGTGGGCTCGGCCCGCGAGCAGATTGGCAAGTCGGGCTTTGCCCACTTCTTCGAGCACATGATGTTTGAGGGCTCCGACCACGCCCCGAAGGGCACCTTCGACAAGCTGGTGCTCGGCTCGGGCGGCACCAACAACGGCAGCACCAACCAGGACCGCACCAACTACTACGAAACCGTTCCGAACAACCAGCTCGAAACGGCCCTTTGGCTCGAAGCCGACCGCATGGGCTTCCTGCTCGATGCCGTAACGCAGGAGCGCTTCGAGATTCAGCGCGCCACGGTGAAGAACGAGCGCGGCCAGCGCGTGGATAACGCTCCTTATGGCCAGGCCAACGAGTACGTAGTCAAAACGTTGTATCCGTATGGCCACCCGTACTCGTGGTCGACCATTGGCTACCTCAAAGACCTCGACAACTCGAACGTTAACGACCTCAAGAACTTCTTTCTGCGCTGGTACGGGCCCAACAACGCGACGCTTACCGTGGGTGGCGACGTGACGGCCGCTCAGGTGCTGAAGTACGCCGAGAAGTACTTCGGCCCCATCAAGCGTGGGCCGGCCGTGCCGGTGCAGAAGCTGCCCGAGCCCGTGCTTACCGCCGACCGCTACGTGAGCTACGAAGACAACGTGCGCTTCCCGATGCTGCAAATGGTGTTTCCGACGGTGCCCAACGGCCACCCCGACGACATCGCCCTTACGGCCCTGGCCGATATTGTGGGCAGTGGCAAAACCTCCTTGCTCTACAAAAACCTGGTGAAGCCCCAGAAAGCGGTGCAGGCCCAGGCCTACCAGCGCAGCTCGGAGCTAGCCGGCGAGTTCACGATGGTGGCGCTGAGCCTGCCAGGCAAAGGCCTGGACAGCACGGAGGTTATCATGCGCAATACCCTCAAAGAGCTGGCTGGAAATGGTATTACCGATGAGCAGGTGGCGCGCTTCAAGTCAAGCACCGAGGCGCAGATTATCAACAGCCTGAGCAGCGTAAGCGGCAAGGTGAGCCAGCTGGCCTCCAACCAAACGTACTTCAACAATCCCAACCGCTTGGCGCTGGACCTGAAGGAGTTGCGCGCCCTCACGAAGGCCGATGTGCAGCGCGTCTTCAATAAATACATCCAAGGCAAGCACGCCGTTATCCTGAGCGTAGTGCCCAAGGGCAAAGCCGAGGAAGTGGCGGCTAAAGACAATTACACGGTGTCGCCGGCCGGCTACGTGGCCCCCAACTACGGCTACGATGGCTTGAAATACGTGAAGGCCACCGACACCTTCGACCGCAGCCAGTATCCCAAGCCCGGGCCCAACCCGGTGGTGAAAGTGCCCGCCATCTGGCAGGACAAGCTAGCTAATGGTCTGAAGGTCATTGGCACGAAGAATACTGAGCTGCCCACCACTACCATGCAGCTCACCATTGAAGGCGGGCGCCGCCTCGAGCAGGCCAACCCCGGCAAGGCTGGGCTAGCCTCGCTCACGGCGCTGATGCTGAACGAGGGCTCGGAGAAATACACCGGCGAGCAGTTTGCCGCGGCGCTCGACCGCCTGGGCAGCGTTATTCAGGTAATACCCGGCGACGACAACACCCTGGTGTACGTGCAGACGCTCACCAAGAACCTGCCCGCCACGCTAGCCCTGCTCGACCAGCGCCTGCTGCACCCGCGCTTCGACGCGGCCGATTTCGACCGGGTGAAAAAGCAGACGCTGCAAAATATTGCCAACCAGGTAACGCAGCCCGTCGCTATCGCCAACAACGCGTATAGCCGCCTGCTGTACGGCGCCAACGATATCATGGGCGTGCCGGCGCGCGGCACCACGGCCAGCGTTACGAGCCTCACGCTCGACGACGTGAAGCAGTTTTACCAGCAGTACTATTCGCCCAGCGTGAGCTTTCTCACCGTAGTGAGCGACCAGGACCAGGCGGCCCTCAAGCCCGCGCTAGCCCCGCTCAATGCCTGGGCGGCCAAGCCCGTGACCCTGCCCGTGGCCAGCGCCCCCGTGCAGCCCGATAAAACCAAGATTTACTTCATCGACAAGCCCGGCGCGGCGCAGTCTGAGATTCGGGTGGGCTACCTCTCGCCGCTGGCCTACGACGCTACCGGCGACTACTACCGCGCCTACCTCTCCAACTACCTGCTGGGTGGCGGCTTCAACTCGCGCATCAACCAGAACCTGCGCGAGAAGAAGGGCTACACCTACGGCGCCAATTCGAGCTACCGGGCCACCCGCTACGCCGGCCCCTACACGGCCCAGGCCGGCGTGCGCGCCGATGCCACTGCCGCCTCGGTGAAGGAGTTTATGAGTGAAATCCAGAATTACCGCAACGGTATTTCGGATGAGGAGCTAGGCTTTCTGCAAACGTCGGTGGGCCAGAGCGATGCCCTGCGCTACGAAACCGGCCAGCAAAAAGCCGGTTTCCTCTCGCGCCTCGTCGAGTATAACCTCCAGCCCGACTATGTAAACCAGCAGGCCGCCATTCTGAAAACCCTGAAGAAGGAAGACGTGCAAGCCTCGGCCCAGAAATACCTGCCCGCCGACAAGATGTACATCGTGGTGGTGGGCGACCGCGCCAAGACCTACGGCGACCTGGCCCAGCTTGGCTACGAGATGCAGGAGCTGGACATGAATGGCCAGCCCGTGGCGGCGGCCCCCGCCAGCCAGGTCGGCACGGCTAGCCCCACCAACGCCATGCCGGCCATGCCCGACGGCAAAACCAAAACCGAAACGCCGGACGGCACCAAGGTAAAAACCAAGAAAAAGCGCGGCGAATAACCGCGTGGAATGAATTTTGCCCGGAAAGCCCGCCGCTTCGGTGGGCTTTTTTGCAGCCCCTTGGGCCGGCGTGCGTTCCCGCCCTACCTTCGCGGGCTAAATCACCTTTTATTGTGGCTTCGTCTCAACAACTTGCTCAGCTCGACCGCCTGGAGCGGCAGGTAACCACCTTAGTGGCTGCCTATCAGCAGCTGCGCGAGGAGCTGGCCGACGCCCATACCACGATTGAACACCTGCGGGCCGACGAGCGCGAGCGAGAAAAACAGCTCCGTGAGTACCAAAACCAGGAAAACATTGTTAAACTTGTCCAGACTATAGCCGGCGGGGAACCCACCCAGGCCAACGAGCTGAAACAACGCCTCAACGAATACATCCGCGAACTAGATAAGTGCCTTGCCTATTTGAGGGAATAATGCCCCTTCTCATGCGAATCTCTTACCTGCTCTCTAAATGAACGACTTAGCCATCAAAATTCGCATTGCCGAGCGCGATTACCCCATGCGGGTAGCCGTGGCCGACGAGGAGCGCCTCCGCCTGGCGGGCCGGCAGCTCAGCGAAAAGCTGCGTGAGTTTCGGGAACAGTATGGTATTCAGGACAAACAAGACCTGCTGGCGATGGTAGCCCTCGCCACAATGGCTGACTCGCTGAAAGTCAGCAAAGAAAAGGATGGAACCGATGCAGCCCTCACCGAGCGCCTGGCGCGCCTCGACAAGCTGCTGACTGGCGTGGTGCTGGCGGCCTAGCGGGCCACCGGGTAGCACCCGTGAACGTTTCGTTGGCCCGGCCGGGCGCACCGAAGGCGAGCGGCCTTCGTGAGCGTTTCGGTTCCGGGTTTTTCGTGTTGCTATGGTTTTGATTCACTTCACTTCCATAACTCCATGTCATCTACTATTTTATACGTCGTGCTTGCGGCTGTCCTCGCCTTAGTGGTGGGGATAGTGGTGGGCCGGCAACTGGCCGGAAAAGCCCGCCAGGACCACGAAGGCGAGGCCAAGGCCAAAGCCCAGCAGCTACTTGAAGAAGCCGAGCTGCAAGCCAACCGCACCCGCGACGAACGCATTCAGCAGTCGAAAGACAAGTTTCGCAACCTCAAAAATGAGTACGAGCAGGAGCAGAAGCGCCTGCGCCGCGAGTTTGATACCGAGAGCCAGCGCCTCAAGGCTGCCCTCGACCAGGAGCTGACCGAGCGCCGCCAGGGCGTGCTAGCGCAGGAGCAGAGCATCAAGCACCTCACCGAAACGACCCAGAAGCAGCTCGAAACCATCCAGCACAAGGAAAAGGAGCTGGAAACTACCCGCGAAAAGATTCAGGCCGACGCCGAGCACCAGCGCACCCGCTTCGAGCAGCAGGAAGAAAAGCGCCAGGCCAAGCACGAAACAGCCCTGGCCGACCTGCAAGCCAAGCAGCAGGAAGCCGAAGCCCAGCTGCACGAGGTGCAGAGCCAGCTCGAAAAAGTAGCCGGCCTTACCGCTGCCGAAGCCCGCGAGCAGCTCGTGGAAAGCCTGCGCAATGAAGCTCAGCTGCAGGCTAGCTCTTACATCAAGGATACCGTGGCGCAGGCCAAGCTCACGGCCACCAAAGACGCCAAGAAAGTAGTGCTTGAAACCATTCAGCGCACTGCTTCGGAGCACGCCATCGAGAACTGCGTGTCGGTATTCAACATCGAGAGCGACGACGTGAAGGGCAAAATCATCGGCCGCGAGGGCCGTAACATTCGGGCGCTCGAAGCTGCCACGGGCGTCGAAGTCATCGTAGACGATACGCCTGAGGCCATCATCATCTCGGGCTTCGACCCGGTGCGCCGCGAAATTGCGCGCCTCTCGCTGCACTTGCTGGTGAAAGACGGCCGCATTCACCCCGCTAGGGTGGAGGAAATTGTGGCCAAGACGACCAAGAAAATCGAGGAGGAAATCATCGAGATTGGTGAGCGCACGGTTATCGACCTTGGTATTCACGGCCTGCACCCCGAGCTGATTCGGATGGTGGGCCGCATGCGCTTCCGCTCCAGCTACGGCCAGAACCTGCTCCAGCACAGCCGCGAAGTAGCCAACCTCTGCGCCACCATGGCCGCCGAGCTAGGCCTCAACGTGAAGCACGCCCGCCGTGCTGGCCTGCTCCACGACATTGGCAAGGTGACCACCGAGGAGCCCGAGCTGCCCCACGCCATCTTGGGCATGGAGATGGCCAAAAAATACAAAGAGCACCCCGACGTAGTGAACGCCATCGGTGCCCACCACGACGAAATTGAGATGACGGCGCTCATTTCGCCCATCGTGCAGGCTTGCGACGCTATTTCGGGCTCGCGCCCCGGTGCCCGCCGCGAAATGATGGAGAGCTACATCAAGCGCCTCAAACAGCTGGAAGAAACGGCCAGCGCCTTCAAAGGCGTCAACCAGACCTATGCCATCCAGGCCGGCCGCGAGCTGCGCGTGATTGTGGATGCCGAAAATGTGAGCGACGAGCGCGCCGGCGAGCTAAGCTTCGAGATTTCGCAAAAAATTGAGAAGGAAATGCAATACCCCGGCCAGATTAAGGTAACGGTTATCCGCGAGATGCGCTCGGTAGCCTACGCCAAGTAATTAGCTGGCTTTTAATCCGTAATAAAGCCCCGCTGGCAACTGCCAGCGGGGCTTTATTTTTGCCGCTTCCTTATGAAAGATAACTTCCGCCATGCAGGAAAATCCTGGCTAGCCGCCACTGGTGCTGGGTTGGCTTTGCTGCTGCTAGCCGCTGCCTGCGTTCGCAACCCGTATGCGGCTACCAATAAAGTATATCGCCGCCAGGCGAAGGCATTGGCCCGGCAGCTATTGGCGCCACCTGCCTTATTGGCTGATAGCCTGCCTGCTACGCCTTACTGGGTTGGAACTGTGAATTTTAATTTGCGCAAGCCCAGCTACGTTATCATTCACCACACGGCGCAGCACAGTACCGAGCAGACGCTCAAGACGTTTACTCTCACTAAAACGCAGGTGAGCGCCCACTATGTGATAGGTCGCGACGGCCAGGTTTATCATATGCTGAATGACTACCTGCGGGCGTGGCACGGCGGCGTGGCGCGCTGGGGTGGCATCACCGATATAAATTCGGTTTCTATTGGTATTGAATTAGATAATGACGGCACCGAACCTTTTCAGGAGGCGCAGCTAGGGAGCCTGATAAAAGTGCTGGCGAGCCTGAAACGGACGTACAACATTCCGACGGCTAACTTTATCGGGCACGGCGACATTGCTCCCACCCGTAAGAATGACCCTAGCGCGCTGTTTCCGTGGCAGCGCTTGGCGGCGCGCGGCTTCGGCCTCTGGTACGATGCCAGCGTGCTCACCGATACCACTGCCGCCCCCTTCGCCGCCGACTCGCTGGGCCAGCCGTTGCCTGGCCTCACGCCCCGCGAGGCCCTGCGCATCGTGGGCTACGACACGCAGGACCTGAATGCGGCCATCCTGGCCTTCAAGCGCCATTTTGCGCCTGCTAGCCTCACGCCGGTACTAACCGAGCAAGACCGCCGCATTCTCTGCAATATCTACCGCAAGAGTCTGTAAAGCAATCTATTGATTGCCCTTTAGCTTGTCCTCCCCACCATAAGGCGCTCCGGCGGTGATATCGCCGCGCAGCCCGCCAGCGCTTTGGCCGGGGCCAAACCCAGGCTGCTGCGCGGTTGTATCGTTTTCCCGGCCAGTGGGCAGCGGAGCATCAGGAGCCATTGGGGCGTTGGTGAGCGCATCGGTAGGTACGCTACCGGCCTCGGTGCCATCCGGGCTGGTGCCGCCCGTTATCGCTGCTACTTTGGCAACGTACTGGCGCTTGGCATCTTCTTCGGCAGTGCCTTTGTACTTGTCCCACGAGTCCCACTGCGCCTGCGATAAGCCTGCGGGGCCGTTGGCCTGGTCGGCACCGTCAGGGGCAACCTCCCCGTCCTTCATATTTACATCGCCCTCCGTAGCCTGTTTGTACAAGCCGTAAAGCTCCGTCATGTAGCGCGCGGCAGTATCGCTGGGTAAGTCGTTGACTTTCTGAACGGCAGCATCAAAATCCTGTTGTAAGCTCATGGGTAGGTAGGGGAGAGGTGGCGAGTTAGCAAAATGCAGCATGGGTACTGCTAAGCAGTAGGCTTTACTAGCAGAAGTAGCCCCGGGTTGCGTACTTAGCCGGGCAACCAGGGGGAGAAGGCGCCGACTTTCTAACCACGAGGCTTACTTGGCCCCTATCTTTGCTGCCTAGCTATGTGTGGAATAACCGGCGCTTACGCCTTCTCCGATTCCGGCCGCTTGGCCCTGACCCGCCTGCAAGCGGCCACCGATGCCATTGTGCGTCGGGGTCCCGATTCGCAAGGACATTTTGTATATGACCAGTGCGGTCTGGGTTTCCGTCGGCTGGCCATCCTGGACCTCTCGGCCGACGGCAACCAGCCCATGACCGATGCCTCGGGCCGGTACACAATTGTCTTCAACGGGGAAATATTCAACTTTCGCGAGCTGCGTGAGAAGCTAGTCAGGAAGGGCTATCAGTTTCATTCGCAGACCGATACGGAAGTTATTCTGAATCTGTACATCAGCGAGGGCCGGAGCTTTATCAAAAAACTCAACGGGTTTTTTGGCTTCGCTATCTATGACAAAGAGGAAAACTCGCTCTTCATCGCCCGCGACCGCTTTGGGGTGAAGCCCCTGCACGTGTACCGCGACGAAGACCAGCTGCTATTCGGCTCCGAACTGAAGTCGCTGCTAGCCCTTGGGGTACCCCGCAAGCTCGACTACGTGGCGCTGAGCCAGTATTTGCAGCTCAACTATATTCCGGGGCCGGCTACCATCTTCAAAGGCATTAAGAAGGTGCTGCCCGGCTATTACCTGTTCATTCAGGGCGATAAGGTAGTGCGCAAGCGCTGGTATAAAGTGCCTTACGACCCCAAGAAAGTTGCCAAAAATAAGCTCACCTACGACGAGCAGCAGCAAAAGCTGGTGTCGCTCATGGATGAAGCCGTGGAGCGCCGCCTCGTGGCCGACGTGCCGCTAGGCTCTTTTCTGAGCGGGGGCATCGACTCGAGCGTGATTACGGCCCTGGCGGCCCGCCACACGCCGCACCTCAACACGTTCAGCATTGGCTTCCGCGACGAGCCCTTCTTCGACGAAACCAAGTATGCCAACCTGGTGGCGAAGATGCACAACACCAATCACACGGTGTTCTCGCTGAGCAACAACGACTTGTACGAGCATATTTTTCAGATGCTCGACTACTTCGATGAGCCCTTTGCCGACTCGTCGGCACTGGCGGTGCATATTCTCAGCCAGCGCACGCGCCAGCACGTAACCGTGGCCCTGAGCGGCGATGGCGCTGATGAGTTGTTTGGCGGCTATAACAAGCACATGGGCGACTACCGGGTGCGGCAAGGCGGCTTTAAGGCCGAAGCCGTAACTGGTTTAAACCTGCTCTGGGATATCTTGCCCAAATCGCGCAATTCCTATTTTGGCAATAAGGTGCGGCAGTTTCAGCGTTTTTCGCGCGGTATGCTCAGTGGCCCCAAAGACCGGTACTGGGACTGGGCCAGCTTCGCTTCCGAAAAAGAAGCTACCGACCTGCTCAGCCCGGCCAGCCGCCGCAAAGTAGACAAGAAGGTTGCCGCCAAGCGCCGCAAGGATATTCTCGAGAATATTCACGCCGATGGCGACCTGAACGAGGTACTCCTTACCGATACCCAACTGGTGCTGCCATACGACATGCTCACGAAGGTAGACCTTATGAGCATGGCTAACTCGTTGGAAGTCAGAACTCCCTTCCTGGATTATAAAGTTGTCAACTTTGCTTTCTCGCTACCCGTGAGCAGTAAAGTAGACGGCACTATGAAGAAAAAAATTGTGCAGGATGCCTTCCGGCCCATGCTGCCCCCCGAGCTGTACGACCGGCCGAAGCATGGCTTTGAAGTGCCCTTGCTCAAGTGGATGCGTGGCGAGCTGCGCCCCTTAATCGAGCAGGACCTGCTAGCCGATGGGTTCGTGGAAAGCCAGGGTATCTTCGACGTGGCTACCGTTCAAAAACTGAAAAAACAGCTTTTCTCGAATAATCCTGGTGATGCGCACGCGCGGATTTGGGCACTCATAGTATTTCAATACTGGTGGAAACATTACATGGCAGGTTAATCGCTAGCGATTTTAAACCAGGTTGCCCATTATAATTCCGACAGGTTAGTTACTACTAAGTTCAGTAAAAGGTGAAGCTTTCCATCATAATTCCTGCTTATAATGAAGGCAAAACCATTCACAAGATACTCGATTTAATTGCGCAGGTTGAGCTGATTAATAATATCGGCAAGGAAATAATTATTATTAATGATTTCTCTGTCGATGACACAGAAGCTGCCGTAAAAAAGTACATGCGTGAAAATCCTCACCTGGAGATAATGTACTATGCTCACGCAAGCAATATGGGTAAAGGAGCCGCCCTGCATACGGGCATTCAAAAGGCTACTGGCGATTACGTTATCATTCAAGATGCCGACCTCGAATACGACCCTGCTGAGTATAATATTTTATTAGCGCCCGTAGTAAAAGGATTTGCCGATGTTGTTTTTGGCTCACGTTTCATCGGTGGTAATCCTCATCGCATTTTATTCTTTTGGCACAGCATCGGTAATAAATGGTTGACTCAGCTATCTAACGCTTTGAACAACTTGAATTTGACCGATATGGAAACGTGTTATAAGCTGTTTCGGCGAAATATCATCCAGAATATACCTTTACGCGAGAAGCGCTTCGGATTTGAGCCCGAGATAACCGCTAAAGTAGCTAAAATACCGAACATCCGTATTTATGAAGTTGGTATCAGCTACTATGGTCGTACTTATGCCGAAGGAAAGAAAATTGGCTGGCGCGATGGCTTTCGGGCTATCTATTGCATTCTAAAATATGGTTTTGGAAAATAAGGCATTAGTCAACGGCTAATAAATAATTTATTGTAAATTTTTTCTTCTGCAAAGATGAATTAATCTTTCGGCAGGAATTGGTGAAACGGATTGAAATATTTTTTTAAATCCTTTGTTTAAAAACTCAATATGAAAATTGCTGTTGTAGGTACCGGCTACGTCGGGTTGGTAACGGGTACGTGCTTTGCTGAAGTAGGCATTAATGTAACCTGCATCGATATTGACGAGAAGAAAATTGCTAATCTGCGCAATGGCATTCTGCCCATCTACGAGCCTGGGCTGGAGGAGATGGTGAGCCGCAATGTGAAAGCTGAGCGCCTGCATTTCTCGACTAACCTGAGCGAAGCTATTAAGGGCACCGATGTCGCATTTATTGCCGTGGGCACGCCTCCCGGCGAGGATGGCTCGGCCGACCTGAAATATGTGCTGGCGGTAGCACGAGGCATTGGCGAAAGTATCGACAATTACTGCGTGGTAGTGACCAAAAGTACCGTGCCGGTTGGCACGGCCGCAAAGGTGCGTACCGAGCTGCAGAATGCCCTGGCAAAACGGGGCGCTGACGTGGAATTTGATGTGGCGTCCAATCCGGAATTCCTGAAAGAAGGCGCGGCCATCGATGACTTCCTCAAGCCCGACCGCATTGTGGTGGGTATCAGCTCTGAGCGGGCCGAGGAAGTGATGCGCCGCCTTTACAAGCCCTTCCTGCTGAACGGCCACCCGATTATCTTCATGGATATCCCGTCGGCCGAAATGACGAAATACGCCGCCAATTCTATGTTGGCGACTAAAATTTCGTTTATGAATGACATTGCTAACCTATGCGAAATCATGGGAGCCGATGTAAATAAAGTGCGCCAGGGTATTGGCTCCGATGCCCGCATTGGTACCAAATTTATCTACCCGGGTATTGGCTATGGCGGCTCCTGCTTCCCGAAGGATGTGAAGGCGCTCATAAAGACGGCCCAGGAAAACGGCTACCAGATGCAGGTGCTGCAAGCGGTGGAGGGCGTGAACGAAGCCCAAAAGGAGGTTTTGTTCAGCAAGGTGAAAAAGCACTTTGGAGGCGACCTGAAGGGCCGCAAGTTTGCCATCTGGGGTTTGTCGTTCAAGCCTAAAACTGATGACATGCGCGAGGCTCCTTCGCTGGTCATCATCGAGAAGCTGCTTGCCGAGGGCGCTACCGTTTCGGCCTACGACCCGGTGGCTATTGCCGAGGCCAAGCATACGCTGCACGATACCATTACGTACGCCAAGGACCAGTTTGAAGCCCTGGTAGACGCCGATGCCCTGCTGGTAGTGACGGAATGGCCGGAGTTCCGGTCGCCTTCTTTTGAGGTGGTTGGGCGCCTGCTTAAGCAAAAAGTAATCTTTGACGGACGCAACATCTACGACCCGGCCGAGATGAAGGAGGCGGGCTTTGCCTACCATTGCATCGGTATTCGCACGGCGCATACCGAGCCGGTAGCCTAGCTGACCTAGTTAACAGACTCATAATTAAACCACTACATGGATAATAGCTCCGAAAAAAAACGCATTCTCATTACCGGCGGCGCTGGCTTCCTGGGCTCGCACCTCTGCGACAGGTTCCTGGCCGAGGGTTACCACGTGATTGCAATGGACAACCTCGTGACGGGCAACCTAGCCAATATCGAGCACCTGTTTAAGCGGGAAGATTTCGAGTTTCACCACCACGACGTCAGCAAGTTTGTGTTCGTGCCCGGTAAGCTCGATTACATTCTGCACTTCGCCTCGCCGGCCTCGCCGATTGACTACCTCAAAATTCCGATTCAAACCCTGAAGGTGGGTTCGCTCGGTACGCATAACTTGCTGGGCCTGGCCCGCGTGAAAGGGGCCCGCGTACTGATTGCCAGCACGTCGGAAGTTTACGGCGACCCCGAGGTGCACCCGCAGGTAGAAGAGTACTGGGGCAACGTGAACCCGGTGGGGCCGCGCGGCTGCTACGACGAGGCCAAGCGCTTTCAGGAAGCCATTACCATGGCCTACCACAACCACCACGGGCTGGAAACGCGCATTATTCGCATTTTCAATACCTACGGCCCGCGTATGCGCCTCGATGATGGCCGCGTGCTCCCGGCCTTCCTGTCGCAGGCCTTGCGGGGCGAAAACCTCACGGTATTTGGCGATGGCTCGCAAACGCGCTCGTTTTGCTACGTCGACGACCTAGTGGATGGTATTTATCGGTTGCTGCTCAGCGACTACCACATGCCGGTGAACATTGGTAACCCGGCCGAGATTACCATCAAGGAGTTTGGGGAAGAAATTGCCAAGCTGACGGGGGTTGAGTTTAAGCCCACCTACCAGGCGCTGCCCGAAAACGACCCGATGAAGCGCCGGCCCGACATTACCAAAGCCAAGGAGATTCTGGGCTGGGAGCCGAAAGTAGACCGCGCCGAAGGCTTGCGCCGCACGCTGGAATACTTCAAGGAACACGTAAAATAAGCTGGCAGTTAGCCACCCGGATAACGCAGCAGAAGCGGCTGAGCTGATGGGAATTTCCCGGGGCTCAGCCGTTTTTGTACGAATACCCAGCCGGGTTTCATCACTTAAGCCAAGCTGCCGGCCGCATGTCTGCACCAGTCATTCCCTTCTTTTCGATGCACGCCATGCACGCAGCAGTGCGTGCGGAAACGCTGGCTACTATGGCGCGCGTGTACGATGCCGAATGGTACGTGCTAGGGGAGGAGCTGGCCTTATTTGAGCAGGAGTACAGTGCCTTCAGCCAGGTTGCCCACACAGTGGGGGTAGGAAATGGCCTGGAAGCCTTGACCCTAGCGTTGCGAGCCCTGGATATCGGGCCGGGCGACGAAGTGCTCGTGCCGTCCAATACCTACATCGCGACGTGGCTGGCCGTCTCCCACGCGGGCGCAGTGCCAGTACCAGTGGAGCCCGACCCTGCCACAAGCAACCTGGACCCTAGCCGCTTGGAGGCCGCCATTACCGCGCGCACGCGCGCTGTGCTGCCGGTGCATCTATACGGCCAGCCCTGCCGCATGACCGAAATTATGGCCCTGGCCCGGCGGTACCACCTGACGGTGATAGAGGATAATGCGCAAGCCCAGGGTGCGGCGTTTGAGGGGCAGCTAACGGGAAGCTTTGGTATCGCCAGTGGCACAAGCTTTTACCCTACCAAAAACCTGGGCGCGCTGGGCGATGCCGGCGCTATCACTACCAGCGACCCCGGCCTGGCCCAGCGCTTACGCCAGCTGCGTAACTATGGCTCTGACCAGAAAAACCACCATCAGCTGCCGGGATATAATTCGCGGCTCGACGAGCTGCAGGCTGCCGTGCTGCGCATTAAACTGCGCCACCTACCCACCTGGACCGCGCAACGCCGGCAGCTGGCGGTGTGGTATAGCCAGTACCTGGCCGGCTTGCCTGGCCTGCGCCTGCCGGCAGTAGCGCCGGGGGCCGAGCCGGTCTGGCACCTGTACGTAGTGCATTGCCCGCAGCGCGATGCTCTTCAGCGCCACCTGGCGGCTGGCGGCATCGGTACGCTCATTCATTACCCGGTGCCCCCGCACCGGCAGCCGGCCTACGCATCGCTGGGCCTGGCCGCCGGCTCGCTGCCCATTGCCGAGACGCTGGCAGCCACCTGCCTTAGCCTGCCCCTGTGGCCTGGTATGCAAGAAGAAACAGTTGCGACAATAGCAGCAAGTATTCGGCGCTTTTTTGCCGGGGCTAGCTAGTCACGGCAGCCCTTGTTAATGAGGTGTTAAGCTTTGTGAACGCCTAAGACGAATTGGGCAGAGGCGTAGCAGCTTCAAAAAGAGGTTCTCATGCACCGCTAAGAACAAAAAATGGCGGAATGAGTAGCTGTGGCAGAGTAGTTTTTGAAAAGCCCCATTTTGTGAGCCGCCCCGGCGGGCGCAGGATTTTGGTTACCTTTGCGCCTACTTACTGCTGCTTTTAGTAGAGACTCACTTAAAAAATCCTCGTGAAAGTCGTCATTCTCGCGGGCGGGCTCGGTACCCGCCTCTCAGAAGAAACTGTCCTTAAACCCAAGCCAATGGTAGAGATTGGTGATATGCCCATCCTGTGGCACATTATGAAAATCTACTCGGCTCATGGCTTCAATGACTTTGTCATTTGCCTGGGCTATAAAGGCTACGTTATTAAGGAGTATTTTGCTAATTATTTCCTTCACAAGTCCGATGTGACCATCAACCTGAAGGAAAACAAGCTGCAGGTGCACGATTCTTACGCCGAGCCGTGGAATATTACGCTCGTCGATACAGGCCTCGAAACCATGACGGGCGGACGTATTAAGCGTATTGCGCAGCATCTCAACAACGAGCCGTTCCTGCTGACTTATGGTGACGGTGTATCAAACATCAACATCACCGAAGAAGTAGCCTTTCACAAAGCGCATGGCCGCCTCTGTACCGTAACTGCGGTGCAGCCAAGCGGGCGCTTTGGGGCGCTTGATTTAGGTCCGGACGATGCTATTCATTCATTTGCGGAGAAGCCTAAAGGCGACGGCGCTTGGATTAACGGAGGATTTTTGGTCTGCGAGCCCGGGGTATTGGACTACATTACCGAAGGCGACGCTACCATCTGGGAGCGGACGCCAATGGAAAGCATTGCCCGCGATGGGCAAATGAAGGCTTACAAGCATCATGGCTTTTGGAAGCCAATGGATACGCTACGCGATAAGTTTGAATTGGACCAGGCATGGCGCGAAAATCAAGCCGCATGGAAGATATGGTAAATTCTACTGCGCCAGCCGCCTCGCCCCTGAGCATAGAGCTGCTACAGGCTACCTATAAAGGCAAAAAAGTGCTCCTTACTGGCCACACTGGCTTTAAAGGTGCGTGGCTTTTGTACTGGCTCCATTTGCTAGGGGCCGATGTTACCGGGTATGCCCTGGCGCCAGACAGTCAGCCCAGCTTATATGAGCTGTTGGCGGGAGATTCCCTTTGCCATTCCATTATCGGGGACCTCAGCGACCGGGCCGCGCTTGAGCAGGCAGTAGCGGAGTGCCAACCCGATTTTGTCTTTCACCTGGCTGCTCAGCCTCTGGTGCGGTTGTCTTACGATATACCGGTCGAGACTTTTGCCACCAACGCGCTAGGGACCGCAAACCTGCTCGATGCCCTACGGCGGCTGGCCAAGCCCTGCACCATAGTCGCAATCACTACTGATAAGGTTTACGAGAATAAGGAGTGGGTGTACCCCTACCGCGAAAATGACCGGCTGGGTGGCTACGACCCCTACAGCGCCAGCAAAGCGTGTGCTGAATTGGTAATTAACTGTTACGCCCAATCTTTTTTTAATTCTGCTGATTACGAACACCATCAGAAATCGCTGGCAGTAGGCCGGGCTGGCAATGTGATTGGTGGCGGCGACTGGGCCAAAGACCGAATTATTCCCGATATAGTGCGGGCATTAGCATCCGGGCAGCCCGTGCAGGTCCGGAATCCGCAGGCTGTGCGCCCTTGGCAGCATGTACTGGAGCCCTTGGGCGGCTATCTGCTGCTAGGTGCACGATTGGCTGCTGAGCCGACCCGTTATACCGGGGCCTGGAATTTTGGTCCCCATCTGCAGGATACATTACCCGTAAGCGCCCTGGCCGATACAGCATTGCACGCCTGGGGAGCAGGGCACTACGAAACTCCTGCGCTTGCCAATCAGCCTCACGAAGCCGGCTTACTAAAGCTTGACATCAGCAAATCTGTAAACGAATTGAGATGGCAGCCGCGCTACGACGCGGCAAGCTCAATCCGTCGAACCATTGCCTGGTATAAAGCCTTGGCAAGCGGGCAGCTGGCTGCTGAGCTAGTGCGGTCAGATATAGAAGCTTACAGCAGCTTGGTATGAGTGCGGGCCGAGTAGTTTTAACCGGGGCTACTGGTTTTATCGGCTCCTATCTGGCCGAAGAACTAGTAGCTAAAGGCTATGAGGTACTAGCGCTGCGCCGAACCCAATCAAGCCTTTGGCGAGTAGCCTCCGTAGCCGGCCATATTACCTGGGTAACCATTGATGAGCCAGATTGGCAGCAGCAAGTAGTTGCCTGGCAGGCAGAATACCTGGTACATGCTGCCTGGCTGGGAGTAGGCGTAGGGCAGCGCGATGATTGGAATAGCCAGCTGAGTAACTTAACGTTTACGATGGAGCTATTGCAAACTTTATTGCCGGGTGGGCTCAAAAAAGTGGTAGTACTAGGCTCCCAGGCAGAGTATGGTGCTTTTCACGGGCGCGTCGATGAAGGCCAGCCTACCCAGCCTGTCATGGCCTACGGGGCTGTGAAGCTGGCTACCTTGGAACTGGTACGCGCTTACTGTTCGGCTCAAAGCCTGGAGTGGTATTGGCTGCGGGTGTTTGCCGTATTTGGTCCGAGGGAAGACGCCCACTGGTTTGTGTCATTCGTTGCTGCCAATTTCTTGAAGTACCAATCTCCGGCGCTAACTAATTGTGAGCAGCAGTACGATTACCTGTTTGCGCCCGATTTGGCCCGTGCTATTGTCCAAACTCTTCCTGCCGCGCCGGGTTTTAGTGGGGTGTATAACGTTGGAGCCAACCGTGCTATCAGCCTGCGCACTATGGTCGATACTATCCGCGACCTGACCGGGACGGCCACAAGTGTGCAGTATGGCGCTTTGCCCTATAGGCCGGGTCAGGTTATGCATATGGAAAGTAGCACCAGCCGCTTCGAGCATACTTTCGGCCCTATTACTCAAACGGCCTTGCCCACTGCGTTAGCTGCCACTGTTGAGTACGTTAAACAACACCAATAAACCTGCTATTTTACGCGCACTATGAAAGCATCTGACTATATCGCCCGGTTTCTGGAAGCACAAGGTGTTGCGACTATCTATGAGATGTCGGGTGGCATGATTACCCACATGCTTGACTCGCTGCACCAACTCACTAAAATTAATATTGTGAGTATGCACCACGAGCAATCAGCATCTTTTGCGGCCGATGCAGATGCCCGCGTAACCGGGGTGCCTGGTGTGGCAATGGCAACCAGTGGCCCCGGCGCCACCAATCTGCTCACGGGCATCTCCTCCTGCTATTTCGATTCGGTACCTGCTGTTTTTATTACAGGCCAGGTTAATACGTTCGAACAAAAAGGTGACCGGCCCATTCGCCAGCTAGGGTTTCAGGAAACCGATATTGTGAGTATGGCTCAGCCGGTGTGCAAGGCTTGCTACGATGTAAAGGATGCCCTTGACCTGCCGCAAATACTTGAGGAGGCATTCCGCGTTGCGTTAGGCGACCGGCCCGGCCCGGTGCTGATTGATATTCCAATGAATATGCAGCGGGTAGACATACCTGCCCCGGCCACTGGCTTCGAGCGCGTTAAGCGCCAGGGTATATCATCTGCACTAGCCCCTGCGCAACTCGACGAGTTGGCCCAAGCCCTTGCTGCGGCTCAAAAGCCGTTAATTCTAGTGGGCCGGGGAGTGCGCTCTTCCTTCCAGATAGAAGCTTTTCGCCACTTCGTACACCTTACACAAGTGCCCGTGGTATCGTCGCTGCTAGCTATAGATGCCCTGCCATACACCGACCCGCTGCGCATAGGATACATTGGCTCATATGGTAATCGCTGGGCCAATATGGCCTTGGGCAATTGCGACTTTTTGCTAGTGCTGGGTGCCCGCCTGGATATCCGCCAGACGGGGGCTGATACGGCATATTTTGAAGAAGGCCGCACTATCTATCACGTTGACTGTGATGCCGGCGAAATTAATAATCGTATAACCGGCTGCCATCCGGTAGTAGCCGACCTGGCCGATTTTTTCACCCTGGCAAATAATTATTATCAGCCGAGTGACTTTACCCCCCGTACTGAATGGCTTTCTCACTTAACAGAGCTGCGGGCACAATGGCCTGATACCAACGAGCAGTATGGAATAGAAGGCATTAACCCGAATGATTTCATGCATGCCCTGTCGCAGGCTGGGCACGGGGCGGGCTATGTAGCCGATGTCGGCAACCATCAGCAATGGGCAGCGCAAAGCCTGGAGCTGGCACCTAGCCAGCTGTTTCTAACCTCGGCCGGCCTCGGTAGCATGGGCTACGCATTGCCTGCAGCCATTGGCATGTGCTTCGCCTCCCGCCAGCCGGTAGTAATGATAGCAGGCGATGGGGGCTTCCAAATGAATATGCAGGAGCTGCAAACAATTGCGCATCACAAGCTGCCGGTAAAGTTGGTGGTGCTCAATAATAATTGCTTAGGTATGATTAGGCAGTTCCAAGACTCTTATTTTGAGGGTCGCTATCAAAGTACTTACTGGGGCTATAGTGCCCCGGATTTTACCAAGATTGCCGCCGCCTACGGTATTGACTCCCTAACAGTAAGTGACCCCACCCAGTTAGCTGAAGCAGCAGCTTGGTTATGGCAGGATGAGAAAAAGCCGGCTTTGCTGCAGGTTATGATTGATACCCATGCAAATTGCTACCCCAAGCTAGCATTCGGACGCCCTATAACGGAAATGGAGCCTTTTGCCAAACCACTAGAGATGGAGGGCACCTAGGCAACCGCTTAACCTACCGTATCTTTGTTACCCTGACAACTTATAGTTCTGATGATGGCTGACGTAAATCAAAAATTCAAAAATATTAGTCCCGAATTGGTTGAGCAACTAAGCCAAGCAATTTTACCCAACGTCACTAA
Organism: Hymenobacter cheonanensis; assembly: GCF_030581075.1. GTDB lineage: Bacteria > Bacteroidota > Bacteroidia > Cytophagales > Hymenobacteraceae > Hymenobacter. Next base: position 804,332 of record NZ_JAUQSW010000001.1, on the reverse strand, counting down.
AACGTTTACCCCTGGGCAAGATTATATCCCAGTAACTGGTAAAGTACTAGATGTAGATGACCTGCTCTATGGCGTGGACGCTACAATGGATGGCTGGCTGACAACTGGTCGCTTTGGCCCCAAGTTCGAACAGAAATTAGCTCGTTATTTCGGTTCCAAATCATCACTAGTTGTCAACTCAGGCTCATCGGCCAATTTGGTTGCTTTCTACGCGCTCACGTCGCCTAAGCTTGGCGACCGTGCTATCAAGCCTGGCGATGAAATTATTACGGTAGCAGCTGGTTTCCCAACCACTGTTAATCCAATGATTCAGTTTGGATGCGTACCAGTGTTTATCGATATTGATATTCCCACCTACAACATAAAGGCCGAGCTGATTGAGCAGGCTGTGACGCCGAAGACGAAAGCCATTATGATGGCCCATACGCTAGGTAATCCATTTAATTTGGATGAGGTGATGCGGGTGGCCAAGAAGTATAACTTGTGGGTAATAGAAGATGATTGCGACTCACTAGGCGCTACCTACAATGGCCAAAAAACCGGCACATTCGGCGACCTTGCTACGCTCTCTTTCTATCCTGCTCACCACATTACGATGGGTGAAGGTGGGGCGGTGCTCATAAATAACATCAAGCTCAAAATGCTAGCCGAAAGCTTCCGTGATTGGGGACGCGATTGCTACTGTGAGCCTGGTAAGGATAATACCTGTAATAAGCGTTTCTGCTGGCAGTTGGGCGAATTGCCTTATGGTTATGACCATAAGTACACGTATTCTCATATCGGCTTCAACCTCAAGGTCACTGATATGCAGGCTGCAATTGGTTTAAGCCAGCTTTCGAAAGCTGACCATTTTGTGCAACGCCGTCGTGAGAATCATGCAACGCTTTATCAAAAGATGAAGCGATTTGAGGAGCACTTCATTTTGCCCGAAGCAACACCTAACTCAGACCCTAGCTGGTTTGGCTTTCTGCTGACAATACGTGATAACAGCCCCATTGTGAGGCAAGAGCTAATTCAGCATTTGGAAGACCATAAAATAGGCACTCGCCTGTTGTTTGCAGGCAATTTGCTGCGTCAACCGGCATATGCTGGTATTGAGCACCGCATAGTAGGTGACTTAACCAATACCGATACAGTAATGAATCGGTCATTCTGGCTGGGCGTATGGCCTGGCTTACAAGAAGAACATTACAATTATATGACAGAAGTTATTCATGACTTCTTGCATGCTAAAGCACTGCTTAATGTCTGAAGTTATTTTAACTATTGCTATTCCTACTTACAACCGGGCTCGGTTGCTTGAAACGTGTTTAACGCAACTGGCCCGGGAGTTTGGAAATAATTCAGCAGTAGAAATTCTGGTATCCAATAATGCCTCAACTGACGATACGGCCACTATAGTGAGGCAGTATCAGGCTAGCGTATTTCCAAAGCTGCATTATATCGAAAATGAAGTTAATTTAGGTCCCGACCGAAATATAGCTCAGTGTTTTCGCGAAGCAAAAGGAAAATATGTTTGGATATTTTCTGATGATGACATTTTGTTGCCGACCTATGGCGCTTCAATATTCAAATTGTTGACCGATGCCGAATGGGGGTTAATACACTTAAAAAGTATTTGGTTCAATCAGGAGGAAATTCCACAGCCAAGTCCCGAGGTAATGCAGCATAAGGCCTATAGTATAAGCCTTGATTTCTTGAATCAAATAAATTATTGGGTTACTTTTATTACAGGGAATATTATCAATAAAGGCTCACTGACTGAATCACATGTGACCTATGAGTTCCTCGATACTAACCTCGTTCAGTTAGGCTGGGTATTGCCAAGCATATTTATCGGTCTCCCCAATGCTTTAGTAACAACTCCGGTGCTAGCCTGTCGTGCAAATAATACAGGCGGCTATAAGCTATTCCAAACATTTGCCACAAATTTCAATATAATTATGAGTAAATTTGTGATGAATAATATTATGCCGTTAGATGCACAAAAAATTATTAATAACCATTTAATTTCAGGATTCTTTCCAGGTTTTATAACAAGTAATCAAGCTGCTTTTGGGCAAGAACGAGTAATTGCTACTTTATACAAAGAATTTAATAGCTACCCAACATTTTGGACCAAGTTGTTGCCTACTTATATTGAGGGAATAATTAAATCAAAGTTGCGCTTTGCAAAACGTAGCTTAAAGCGTGTGTTAGGTCGTCAATAAATAGCTCAACTTATTTATTTTAGTTATCATTTGTATTTTATGGCCTAGCGGTTGTAGTTTTTTTAACAATTTATTTTATTTTCATAAATTTTTTTTATATTTTAGTAATGCGTTTCATAAACAGTATTCGTTCACTCTGGAAAAAGGATACTCACTCACCGGCTTTGGGTAAGAATTTTAAGAAGTTTGGTATACATTCTACTTTGCCTTATCAGTCTATAATACATAATCCAAAATATATTTCTATTGGCACCTATTTTTGGTCTTTATATAATTTGCGATTAGAGGCATGGGATTCTTACGGGAATCAAAAATTTAATCCGGAAATTGTAATTGGTGATAATGTTAATATGAACACCGATTGTCACATTACCTGTATCAATAAAGTTATAATTGGGGACAATGTACTTATGGCAAGTAGGATTTATATCTCTGACCACTCGCATGGTGAGATTACCAGTTCCGCATTAAATGTTGTTCCATTACATCGACCACTATATTCAAAAGGTCCAGTAGTAATTGGAAGTAATGTTTGGATAGGGGAAGGAGTGTGTATTATGCCAGGTGTTACTATTGGTACTAATGCTATAATTGGTGCCAATGCAGTAGTCACAAAAGATGTGCCTGCTAATTCGGTGGTCGGTGGCATTCCAGCCCGAGTAATTCGTATGCTAGAATAATCAATGAAATTAAATACGCGTTTAATTTTTAAATTAAACACGTATTTTTATTTTTCTGTGTTTGTTTGATTAGATAAACGTGTGCTTGATTAGTATTTTGATACTTTTCTAGCCGGAATTTTAAAAATGGCGAAATGAACATGCCTACTTTATCCTCTGTCATTCATAGAGTTTCTCGACTTATACCGCAGCAAATAGAAAGTCAAAGCTGGGATGTTAAAAAAGAAGAAAATCCCATTACTTATACTTTGCCTAAAAATTATAATGAGCTGCCCGAAAATTTAAAGTATTATTACAAATTAACAACTAAGATAGATGCAACAAAGGCTTTTATTTTAAATAACGTCTTCGTTTATCAAGGAGGAATGGTATTTAAAGGCCTTAAATTCTTTGTTCCTAGCTTGCCTGAAAAATGGTTAATTGACCATGTTAAATATGATATCTTGGTTGCGCAGTGGGTTTCTAAAAAAAAATACATAGTAGAGAATGAGGTAGCGCTTATATTTGACCAGTGGTCTTCTGTTAATTATTATCATTGGATTATCGATTCTTTGCCAAGGTTATTACTTCTTCGTGACAGCTTTCCGAATTGCAAAGTAATTTTGCCGTACCCAACATCATCATATATTGTAAAAACAGCTTCATTACTTGGTTTTAAAGATTTCCTTTTTGTAAAAAACCAAGAACTTGTTCATTTCAAAAAATTAATACTGATAGGACATACTTCTCCTCCAAAATTTCATAGCACATTGATGATTCGGCGTTTAAGAGACGAGTTATTGCAGGCAGTGCATATTAACCAAGTTAGTAATAAAAGAAAGTTATATATTTCGCGCTCTAAACAGACTGTGCGTAGGTTGCTTAATGAAAGCGAAATTTTGCCTATCTTGAAGAAGTATAATTTCGAAATCATTACCTTTGAGGGGATGTCTTTTGAAGACCAGGTGCAAATTATAAATACTTCAGAAATAATAGTCAGTACTCATGGAGCTAATTTGACCAATATATTATTTGCAACACCAGGTGCTACTGTAATAGAAATGCATAATAAACGCACAGATAATTTCTTGTATTTTAGGTTGTGCACTAATCTGAACCTGAATTATTATTCAGTTCCTTGTGAGGCAAGCCAATACGTAGATAACGATGGAGACCTTGAGGTAAACATTGAGTATTTGGAAAGTGTAATTGTAAGAGCTATTGAAAATACCTCATCCACTTAGATTGGAATAGATAAGTCATATGAATATTGCTCTGGCATTCGATAAAACATACACAGCTCCCTTTTTTGCTGCTGTTGCTTCTATCATTGAGAATAACAAGACTGAATCCATTAGTTTTCATGTTATTGCTTCAGGTTTGACAACTATTGAGCATCAAGAAATTGAAAAGTTTATCCTTGATTCTAAAGCTAAAATTAAATTTTATACTATTGATGAAGACAATATAAAAAAGCTATTTATTCATAAAGATAGTCACTTTTCTTCCCCCGCTATTTTCTATCGCTTATTTTTTGCACATTTAATTCCCCAGGATATAGAAAAGATTCTTTATGTAGATGTTGATACTATAATTTTAAAAAGCTTGCATGAATTATTTGCGATAGATATGCAAGCCTTTCCAGTAGCTGCGGTAAAAGATGCTTGGCCGTATGACCATTCATCTTTAGGAATTAGCGAAGAAGATGGTTATTTCAATTCTGGCGTGCTTCTGATTAACACAGAAGAATGGAGAAAGCAAAAAATTGTTGAGCGTACATTAGAATTCATTAGTAATCATGAGCGTTTGTTATCTATGCCTGACCAAGATGCATTAAATAGCATTTTGGTTGGTAATTGGCTCAAATTAGATAAAAAATACAATTTGCAATTTAACTATATACCTAATCCCGTAAATAAATTTGAGCTTAATAAGTTGATTGCTCAGACAGTAATCGTGCATTATACCACGGCTAGTAAGCCTTGGATTCGAGGATGTGTAAACCGCATGCGAGATTTGTATTTTTACTATATAGATAAGACTCCTTACCGTGATAAGCCTCGCTTCTTTAATACTCAGTCTTCTGGTGCGGGTTTTTATAGGGCAAGTGTTGTATATATAAAAGAATATTATACTGACAGTGAATGGTTGATGCACATATGGCGCTCGGTAAAAAAGACAGTTAATGTATTCAAATAAATAATGCCTATTTTGTTTATGCAATCTCAGGCTTATACCTGAGTGGATAGGTTGGGTGAACGACAGGATTATGGAAACAACCGCTGGCTTAAGACGTTAATATGCTGCGTGAACGTTGTAGACGGATGCTTTGCATGCATAAATGCAGTGATGTAACATTTAGCACGCAGCTCTGAACCGCAAGTACTGGGCGTGGTGCGGAAAAGTAGCATTAGCCACATATTTCTGGCTGGCAGCTGGTCGGTCTGCGTGGTTTAGCTATTAGCAACAGCTTGTCAGACTAAATTTAGTGCATGACATGGCGCCTGCGCTCGCCTAATGGCAGCAGGCAGCTAGATTAAAAAGATGGGCGCAGCCTTTTAAAAAAGGCTGCGCCCATCTTTTTAATCTAGCGCGGGTTTTAGTGTACACACTTAATTTTGGCAAGTAAGTGCGCGATTTTTATTCTCTGCGCACTGCCTGAGTTTGGCAAAAACCTGATATTGCCAGCAGTTGCGTAATGCGAGCGATAGGAGCTAAGTGTAATTAAAAAAGTAAAAACCACGATAATTAGTATGTAGCTGCTAATTAATGTGCTTTTTAGTCCTAACTGTGTTTAGGCAATTGCAGAGCAGCCGGCTTTTGCTTCACATTATTAATACTGATTTTATTCTTAAGCTCTCCGCTTATTATTAATAATTGCTGTGCTTCGGCTATTTCAGGAATTTTGTAGGTTAACTTATTGCATCTAGCTCATCCATAATTTTACTGTCTTGGTCTTGGTCGAATTTACGGGCGTATAAACATGGGCTCATAACTAGCTCAGTTATATCAGATGCTACAAAAGTAGCGGGCCAGGGGCCAATAGGACGAGTAAAATTGACGTATGTTACCGGCGAAGCAATTTTTGTAAAATTATTGGCTACTACTGTTTGGAAAAAAATTTCGTCGGATAATAAGGTGAAGTCATTGAAGGTAAGGAAATAGGGGTTTCCCTTAACATATGTGTTTAAAAAAACGACCGTTTCGTGGGGCAGTGCCCACCATTGTGAGCCGCCATGCGGAATTAAATCGTTGGGAAACTTGCGCTTACTTAATAGCTTGCGGAACATGGCTGGTTGGCGCCTGAGTAATCCTAACGCATAGCGCATATGCCGCATAGTCAAAAAATCGCGCGAGAAGATGGGAGGAATACTCACATTATCTTCTCGTTTGGTTGAAAGAAAGAAAGTATAGTGATTCAACCTGTTCATGCCGCCGTTAAAGCCGTATTCAGGATGAATCCAACTTTCACGGGCCAAGCCACCGTGAATGCTAGGTGCAGTTTGCTTTGTAACAGGCAACGGAAAGCACTCAATAAAATTAGTGCCATAGTTGCTCTCATAAAACTGCTGGATATACGTATTATTCTTGAGCGGATAATCCTGCCCACTCATAAGAATAGTGTAGCCAGTGCGCTGGTCGGCTAAGATTTGGGCGATGCCCACTAGCGCTGCTTTTACGGCGTTTACATGGCCCCACATCGTATTTAGCCGTTGAGAGCCTGTGAAAAAGGAGCATCGCGGGTTATGGGCTAGTGCTGCTTGAAAGGGAGCTATCTCAACCGGGGCATCAATGTTAATGTAGAACCGGGCTTCAGGACAGTCAAGCCGCTGTATCATGCGGGCTAGCTGGCCGGGAGATTTGTGAGCTAGGACAATGTAATTCAGGTGCATTATAGATACGGCAGAGGAGAATTAAGCATTAAAGGTAAATAGAAACAACTAATGCTCTTGGTCTTGAGACTTGCAGTCAGGCAGCTTGGTGTTCGGCTAGGGTGTATCTTTGCTAGCTGTAAGCATCCTTTTGGAGGTTACTCAGGCTGCTCATGGAGCAGCTCATAAACCTTACCTGATGCTTACGAAAGTGCAGCTCGTTATCCTGCGTATATAGTGAGGTTTGCAAGCAAAAGTTTATAGCAATAGTCTTAAGACAGTATGAGTAAAGGTATAGTCTGGCGTTCTCTTGATAGTATTCGCTACTATCTATCGCCACAGGACAAGCGTAAGTCCATCGCCATGTTGTTTTGGCTGATATTGGTTTCGGTACTGGATGTATTCGGCCTGGCCTCACTGGTGCCAATTATTATGGCTGCATCACGCCCGGGCTCTATCTTAAAGAATAAGTATACTCATTGGCTTTACGAGATGCTGAATTTCACTTCAGAAAAGTATTTTTTGCTTTTTCTGATGGTCGGTATTTTCTTATTCTTCATCGTGAAGAATGTGTTCTCGACACTCATTAATTACCAACAAGTAAAATTTAGTGCCCGGTTGGCGGTGCAGGTTGTTTCCAGCCAGTTTCAGAAACATATTAATCTGCCTTACCTGAAGTTTAATGACGTTGGTTCGCCAAACTTCATGAACAGTACACTAAATATTTCCAATTCGTATGTTGCCGGCGTTATCCGGCAATTATTTATTCTTTTCTCGGAGATTATAATTGTCTTCCTGGTTATTTCAGGTATGCTGGTTTATCAGCCGGTACTGTTTTTTATCTTGGGGGCGATACTGGTACCGAGTATGATGCTGATATACCGCCTGCTACGCAACCGGGTGAACGTGGTGGGTATGAAGCTGAATGAGTTGCGTCCCTTGAGCTATTCGCCTATAATAGAGTCTTTTATAGGTTTTGTTGAGTTGCGGCTGGCTGGCAAGCAGCAGCAGTTCAAGCAGTACCTTATTGATAACCAGGAAGCAATTCAGGAGCTGGAAGCCGATTCGTATCTGTATTCGCTTATTCCGCAGCGCCTTATTGAGATGGTGGCTATTTCGGCCATCGTCCTCATATTTCTGTACTCCCTGTTATTTGCTAATAATGCTGCGGAGATGGTAACCATCATTGGCCTGTTTGCCGCCGCTGCCTACCGGCTAATGCCGTCGATGAACCGCATTCTAACGTCGGTTGTGTCGTTGCGGCAAAGCCAATATGTGCTTAATGACCTTATGCAGATGCGGGAGTACCTGACTACGGCCAAGCCCGCGCAGGTGCCGCTTAAGTTCGAGCATAACATTACGTTTGATAACCTCTCCTTCACTTTCCCGGGTAGTGAAGAGCCAGTAGTTCGCGATATTTCTTTGCGTATAAAGCGAGGCGAAAAAGTAGGCTTTATCGGTACTTCGGGCTCGGGTAAAACGACGCTGATGAATTTGTTGCTGCGCTCGTATACCGAACAAAAAGGCGCCATTACGGTGGATGGAGTGCCCCTTACGCCGGAAAACGAAGATGCCTGGTTTAAATTGGTGGGCTACGTGAAGCAGGATACTTTTTTGATGGAAGCCTCCATCGGCGAAAATATTACGCTGCGCGATAAGCAGGTAGACCCCGAGCGAATGAAGTACGCGTTGGAGCAGGCTTCGCTGGCAGATTTTGTGGCTAGCCTGCCCGAGGGCCTGGATACGCCGATTGGCGAGCGCGGCTCGCGGCTATCGGGGGGGCAGCGCCAGCGCGTAGGCATTGCCCGCGCCCTCTACAAGCGGGCCGAGGTGCTGCTGCTGGACGAGGCCACCAGCGCCCTCGACAATGAGACAGAACGCGAAGTGAGTGAGGCGATTAATAAGCTTTCGCACACGAGTATCACCATCTTCATCATCGCGCACCGCCTGACTACGCTGCAAGACTGCGACCGGATATTTGAGTTGAAGGACGGCCGTATCTGGGCCGAGCACACGTATGAAAGCTTAATGCAACAGCACGCCTAAGGGCAGCGCACTGGCGGCGCTAGCCTGCCGACACATATCTCATGCACGACGCGAATAGCTCCTATTTAAAATTTTTGCAGGAAGAACTGGTGCAGACTCGCTTGCAGCGCCAGCAGCTGGAGGAAGAGCTGGAGCAGCATATGGGCTTTAGGAAATCGTTGCGCCATGCCTGGGCTTATGGCCTGGGCGCGCTTCGGCTTCGGGCCCAGCGGTTCTATCATCGGTTTTTCTCGGCCGAGCGCAAAGATATTCGGGCCCGGCAGCTGCCGGGGCGCGCCGATTACAAGCCTTACCAGATTGAGCTGCGCCCGCCGGCCGTGGCCCGGCGCAAGCGCGTGGTTCATGCCATAGCCTCGTTTGCGGTGGGGGGCTCGCAGCAATTAATAGTAGATATTATTGAGGGCAGCAGCGATTTGTATGAGCACCAGGTTATTTTGTATAACGACTACGAGTGGAAGTACTACGCCGGGGTGCCCATTACCGAGCTGGCGTACATGCGCCATACCGAGGAGGCCCTAGCCCTGTTTCGCGAGCTTAAGCCCGATATTGTGCACGTGCACTACTGGGGCAACCGGGTGAATGGCTATGAGCACTGGCGCTGGTACCACCAAATATTTGAGGCGGCATTTGCCTACGGGGCGCACGTAATCGAAAACTGCAACAACCCCATTGTGCCCTATTTGCACGAGAAGATTGAGCGGTACGCCTACGTAAGCAAGTATGCGCAGGACTATTTTGGCATTCCCTCGCCCAACAACCAGGTAGTGTACCCGGGGTCTAACTTTTCGGTGTTTACGCGCCCCGAGGAGCCGATGCCGCAGGACTGCATTGGCATGGTGTACCGGCTGGACCGCGACAAGCTGAATGCCGAGTCGATAGACGTCTTTATAAAAGTTATTCAGCGCCGGCCGCAAACCAGGGCCCTCATTGTAGGCAAAGGCTATTACGATGAGTTGTACCGCCAGAAAGTAGCCGAGGCGGGCCTCACGGATAGGATTGAGTTCACGGGCGTTATCCCGTACAAAGACCTGCCTGAGTACTACCGGCGCATGTCGGTATTTGTGGCGCCGGTGCACAAGGAGAGCTTTGGGCAGGTAACGCCGTTTGCCATGAACATGCGCATTCCGGTGGCGGCCTACGAGGTAGGTGCCCTGCGCGAAATACTGGTGAGCGACGACGTTTTTGCCCCGGCCGGCGATAGCGATGCCCTGGCCGATACCATTGTGCGGCTGCTTGACCAGCCCGCCCGCCTGAAAGAGCTGGGGCAGTTCAACCGCGAGCGGGCGCAACGCTTGTTTTCGCTCGAAGCAATGGTGGAGGCCTACCGGGAGATGTATGCCGAACTGCTAGGCCAGGCTAAAACCAACTAAGCGCCATGCCAAACGACCAGCCCCTTATCAGCGTTATTATTCCGTGCTACAATTATGCAGCCTACATCCGCGATGCCATTGAGAGCATTTTAGCCCAGACGCATGAAAACTGGGAAATGCTCATCATCGACGATGGCTCGAAGGATAATACGGCGCCCATTGCGCAGGAATATGCAGCCCGGGATGCCCGCATTGCCTACCACTACCAGGCCAACCAGGGCCTGTCGGCGGCACGCAACACCGGGCTAGGCCTTGCCAAGGGCGAATACGTGCAGCTGCTGGACGCCGACGACTACCTGGCGCCCAGCAAGCTGGCGCTTCACGCGGCGGTGCTGCGCGAGCGCCCGGAGGTAGCACTGGTGTTTGGCGACACGTATAATTTCCAGCACGCCGAGGTGGTAGCCGAGCGCACCATCGTGCCGTTGCACCTGCGAATGGGACCTGTTTCGGGGCAGGGCCAGGGGCTAGCTCTGCACATGGCCCACGACAACATGTTTTTGCCCGGCAATCCGGTTTTTCGTAAGTCGCTGGCCGACCAGATTGGCAAGTTCAGCGAACAGTTGTTTTCGCTCGAAGACTGGCATTTTTGGTACCGGGGCGTGCTGTTAGGAGCGGCTTATGCCTATGACAACCGCCCGGGCACCGAATTTTACGCCCGCACCCACGGCAATAATATGTCGGGCAATCGGTACAAGATGTGGAAGTATAAGATTCACGCCCGGCAACTACTTATCGACCAAATCCAAACGCAGCTAGATACCAAGGCGACTACCACCTTACAGCTGCAGCCGCTGCTGGCCAAGCACCTAATGCTGCTTTATGAAGAGCAGGCGCGCTTCAACCTGTTGTTTGAGAGCGTGGGCCAAGGGATAGCGAATACCTTTCGCTATTTTTTGAAGGGGGAAAAACCTGGCCATATCTGGTACGACAGTGCCTATTGGCTGAAGGAGCGCCTGCTGGGGCGCAACAAAATCAGCGCGTAAACGCAGTAGAACACGTAGTACCATTACGAATTGAACAGGCATGATTAACTGGCTGAAAAACCACTGGCTACTCGCCGACGGGGCCCTGTTTCGGCAGTTGCGCGTTGTGCCCGATTCGCTGGTGCTAACCGAGCACGGTCGCATCTGGCTGCACAACTGGAAGGGGCTGCTGCAAATTCGGCTGCGCTTCCAGAAAAAGCGCCTGCCCGCCGGCAAGCCCTACGTGCGGGTGCACACCTCGTACCGCGGCTATTACCACTGGCTGCTCGAAAGCGTGCCCAAGCTGCTGGAGGCCCAGCGCACCATCTCAGATTTTACGCTGCTGCTGCCCGCTTCCTACACCGATACGTTTTACGCCGATACGCTACGCCTGCTTCGGCTCACGGCAATAGAGCGCCTGCAGCCCCAGACTATGTACCGGGTGCCGGAGCTAGCCCTGCCGCTGCTGCCCGAGGCCCAGGGCAACTACTCGGCCCAGACCATGCGCGAGATAAAGACCGTGTTTCTGGCCGCTGCCGGGGTAGGCGCCGAGGCGGCGGCGCCGGCCACCCGCCTGTACATCAGCCGGCGCAAGGCGCCGCGCCGCAAAGTGCTGAACGAGGCCGAGGTAGAACAGCTGCTAGGCCGCTACGGCTTTCAATGCGTGTGCTTCGAAGACTTTGCGTTTGAGGAGCAGCTGCGCCTGTGCGCCAGTGCCAACGTGCTGGTGAGTATGCACGGCGCCGGCCTGGCAAACATGATATTTATGCCCGAGCAGTCGACGGTAGTAGAGTTTCGCAAGTTCGACGATGGTCAAAATTACTTTTTCACGCAGCTGGGCGAAACGCTGGGCTACCAGTATCACCTGCAATATTGCCCCGCAGCCGATGAGCAAAAATCGGTGCAGGATGCTGATTTATACGTAGATATTGCCGCGCTCGACGCCGTTTTGCAGCAGCTGCCTGCCTAGCTGCCCCATCCCCTCTGGCCATGACCCCGGTAAAAGTCTCCGTCTTAATCCCAGCCTACAACGCGGCGCCTTACATCGAGCAAACCCTGGATTCGGTGCTGGCCCAAACCTGGCCGCACCTGGAAGTGATAGTGGTCGACGACGGCTCGCGCGATGACACCCTGGCCAAAGCCCGGCGCTATGCCAGCGATAAGGTGCAAGTGGTGTCGCAGGCCAATGCGGGGGCTAGCGCGGCGCGCAACCGGGCCTTTGCCCTGGCCACCGGCGACTACATTCAATACCTTGATGCCGACGACCTGCTGCACCCCGACAAAATTCGGGCGCAGCTGGCCTGCCTGCGGCAGCACCCGGGCGCCCGGCTCGCGGCCTCGGCCTGGGCCATGTTTTACCACGAGCCCGACGAGCAGGCCCTGCGCCCCACCGTGCTGTGGCAAGACTACACTGACCCCGTGCAGTGGCTCGTAACGGCTTGGGAAAACAGCGTGTGGATGCAGCCCTCGGCCTGGCTCACGCATCGCACGCTCATTGAGGCAGCCGGCCCCTGGAACGAGCGCATCTCGCTGCACGACGATGGGGAGTTTTTCAGCCGGGTGCTGCTGAAAACCACCAACATCATCCCGTTTTGTGCGGCCGCCAAGTCGTTCTATCGCAAGGGCTTAAGCGACTCGCTGAGCAGCATTGTCAGCGAAAAAGCCGTGCAGTCGCACCTGGCCGTGTGCCAGTCGTATGAGGCCAGCCTGCTAGCCCAGCGCGACGATGCGCAAACCCGGCAGGCCTGCGCCAATAATTACCAACGCCTTATCTACGAGTACTATCCGCACTACCCGGCGGTGCGGCAGCTGGCCGCCGCCCGGGTGCGGGCGCTGGGTGGCAGCACCGCGCAGCCGTTTAGCACGCCCATGTTCCGGGTGCTCGATAAGCTGCTGGGGTGGCGCTTGTCCAAGCGCGCGAAAAATTTCGTTTACCAACAAGGGCTGAACCCTGCGGCGTGGTTGCGCCGCCGCTAAAGCAGCTTTCTCTTTATGCCCAGAGTTTCCGTCGTGCTACCCGTCTACAACGTGGCGGCCCATATTCAGCAAACCATTGAAAGCCTGCTGCGGCAAACTTTTACCGATTTTGAGCTGCTGGTGCTCGACGACTGCTCGACCGATGATACTGTGGGTAAGGTGAGCGCCCTCGCCGACCCGCGCCTGCGCCTCATCCGCAACCCGCGCAACCTGGGCCGCGCCGGCACCGATAACGCGGCCCTGCCGCACGTGCAGGGCGAGTACATTGCCAAGATGGACGGCGATGATATGTGCCACCCCGAGCGCCTGGCCCGGCAGGTCGCTTTCCTCGACCAGCACCCCGAGGTGAATATCGTGGGCAGCTTTATGCAGAATTTCGGGGCTAGCACGTTTCTCAACCGCTATCCTGCACAACCGGATGACAGCAAGGTGCTTACCTTGTTTACGCTGCCCACCGGCAACCCTTCGATGATGATGCGCGCCAGCCTCTTCAAGGAGCAAGGCATGCACTACGACGCCACGCTGCGCCAAACCGAGGACTACGATTTTTGCGCACGCTACATCCGGCAGCTGCGCATTGCCACCATCCAGGCGCCGCTGATTGAGTACCGCGTGCCGGCGCGCACCCAGAAGCACGCCATTCTGAGCGAGCGCGAGAGCGTGTCGGATGTGGTGCGCGAGCAGCTGCTGCGCGCCTGGGGCATTCCCTTTACCGCCCGCGAGCTGCACGTGTACAATACCATCGCCATGCTGGAGCGCCCTAGCGGCAGCGTAACCCTGGCCGAAGCCGCTGCCTGGCTGCAAAAGCTGGTGGCCTACAACGAGCAGCAGCCGCTCTTCGAGCCGGCGGCGCTGCGGCGCGGGGTGGGGGAGCGGTGGTTTGAAGTGTGCTTTACCTACCAGCAGCCGCGCCTGCGGGGCCTGGCCCAGTATTACCGCAGCCCGCTGGCCAGCTACTGGCAGCCCACGGCCAAGCAGCGGCTGAGCCTGGCCTTGCGCGCACTGCGCGGGTTCTGAGCCGGCTGCTAGCCCTCGCTACTATGAGCAAGCTTGGCGGGGTGCGCAACTAAAGGCTGACGCCTGCTTTGGGGCCGACGAGCGCTGGCCTGTTGGTAATAAGCTGATTATCAAAAAAGTGTAACAGCATTGCGGCACCCTGGGCCGCCAGATGAAGCAGGCTTGTTTATCTTTGAGGCCCACTACGGGCGAAAATTTTGTTTTGAGTGGCAACAGTGGCAACGCCTTTCGGGCGAATGGCTCAATTTGTGGTTGCCACAAGTCCTTTCAACGCTACCGGCCAATGCCCACATCACCTCGGAATATTATGCTGCTGATTCCAAACTTCGGGTTTGGAGGGGCTCAACAAGTATTCCACGACCACAGTGTGGAACTCACGCGTTTGGGCTACCACGTCACGGAGTGCGTTTTCAACCTCGACCAGGCCGATGCCTACCCTAGCGGCAACCCGGTAATCAACCTCGACGTGCCCGGCCACGGCTCGGCCCTCACCAAGATGCAGCACTTCTGGCAGCGCTGCACCCGCGCCCGCAGCGCTAAAAAGAAAACCCATACCGATGTATGCATCAGTCATTTGGAAGGGGGCGACTACGTAAATCTGCTTAGCCAGAGCGGCGAAAAAACGATTCTTTGCATTCACGGCTCCAAGGTGCACGATGGCGAGATACTGGGCTGGGTGGGCTGGTTCCGGCAGAAGGTATTTATGCCCTTCCTCTACCGGCGCCCCGACCATATTGTGACGGTGAGCCGTGACATCCGGCAGGAGCTTATCGAGCATTATCAGCTGGACCCCACGCGCATCACCACCATCAACAACTTCTTTCATCCGGCCAAGATTCTGCGCCGGGCTGCCGAAGCTATTGACCCCATCTACGAGCAGCTATTCAGCCACCCGCACCTGATGATTTCGTCGGGCCGGCTCGCCAAGCAAAAAAACCAAGCCCCACTGCTCGACGTGCTGGCCGAGCTGCTGAAAGTGCAGCCCGACGCCAAGCTGGTTATCCTGGGCGATGGCGAACTGCGCAACGACCTTGTGGCGCAGGCGCAAGCGCTAGGCCTGAAATTTTACCAGGCCTGGAACAACGACTCGCTGGCCGAGGAGTACAGCCTGTACTTCCTGGGCTACCAGGCCAACCCGTTTCCGTACATCCGGCGGGCCAAGCTATTTGTGTTTCCCTCGGGTTGGGAGGGCTTCCCGATGGCGCTGGGCGAGGCCATGATTTGTGGCCTGCCGGTGGTTTCTACCGATTGCCCCACCGGCCCGCGCGAGATGCTAGCCCCCGCCACGGCCGCCGGCACCCGCCTCGCGGCCGCCGAATACGGCGAATACGGCGTGCTCATGCCGCTGCTAAAAGACGATTACCGCCAGCACGTGCGCCAGGTGTGGGTAGAAACCCTGCAAAAAATGCTGCTTGATACTGCCTTGCGGGCTCACTACGCCCAACAAGCGCAGAAGCGCATGGAAGACTTCACGGCCGAGCGCATTTTTCAGCAGTGGGAGCAAGTCATTCAGCAGGTAGCGGCCCAATGAGCAACGCGCTAGCCCCCACCCGTGCCGGCCAGCCCAAGCGCGTGCTGGTCGTCGACAACTGCGTAGCCCTGACCGGAGCGCTGAAGGCTATTCTGAATTCGCTGCGCGATATCCGCGCTGAGTTTCCTGGCCTATTAGAGTTCGAGTTTGTGCTGCCGGTTGGCAGCACGGCCATCGAGCCCATCAGCCGCGAAGGCTACGTGGTGCACACCATTCCTTTTGTGGAAATAAGTAAGCGCCGCAAGGACTTGCTACGCTACGCGCCCATGCTGCTACGCAACAGCTGGCGGCTGCGCACGCTGGCCCGGCAGCGCCAGGCCGGCCTGGTGCACCTGAACGACTTTTTCAACATGGCCGGCATTGTGGGCAAATGGCTGGGCGGGCCCAAGCTGCTGACCCACGTGCGCCTGCTGCCGCAGAACTTTCCGGGCCCACTGCGCAAGCTGTGGGTGGGCGCCGACGTGCGTTTTGCCGACCAGGTTATCTGCGTATCGGAGGCCGTGCAGGCCAGTTTCCCGCAGGCCGCCAATGTGCAGGTAATTGCCGACCCCATCCCTCAGGGCGAAAAGCACCCGCTGCCCGCCCCCGACCACGCCGAGGGCCGTGCCCGCACCGGCCAGCTGCGGCTGCTGTACCTGGCCAATTACATCCAGGGCAAAGGCCACGACCATGCCGTGGCAGCCTTCATTGCGGCCCACCGCCAGAACCCGCGCCTGCAGCTAGCCTTCTTCGGCGGCGACATGGGCCTGGAAAAAAACCGCGCTTTTCGCCGCCAGCTCGAGGCCGAGGTGCAAGCGGCGGGCCTAGCCGAGGCCGTGCAGTTTGGCGATTTTGTGCAGGATGTGGAGCAGGAGATTAAGCGGGCCGACATCGTGCTCAATTTCTCCGAAACCGAGTCGTTTTCCCTCACCTGCCTCGATGCCCTGTACTACGGCACCGCGCTTGTGGCCTCCGATTGCGGCGGCCCCCGCGAGCTGTTCGAGCACGAGCGCTCGGGGCTGCTGGTGCCTAATAAAGACCGCCCGGCCATGACGGCTGCCATCCTGGAGCTAGCGGCTGATGCCGACAAGCGCGCCCGCTTCGCGGCGGCCGGCCGCACCTACGTGCGCCAAAAATTCAGCCCCGACCACACGTACCGCAAGCTTAAAGACGTCTACCTGACGCTCCTCTCCTCATGAGTACCCTAGCCGCACCGCTCCCGCCTGGCGAGGCCAACGTGTTCGTTTTCGACGTGTGCGACACGCTGTTTTATTCCAACACTACCTTCGATTTTCTGCAGTTCGTGTTGCAGCAGCAGGGTGCCGCCGGCAAGCAAACTATCCTGAAGGCCCTGACCACGCGCTGGTCGCCGCTCTTCGTGGGCCTGGCCGTGTGGCAAAAAGCGGTGGGCGGCGACCCCATCAAAGCCGTGGCCCTGCGCCTGCTGGCCGGCACGCCCAAAGCCGAGCTGTACGCCCTGGGCCGCCGCTTCGTGGCCGAGTTTCTGCCCACGCGGCGCATTGCGCGCTCGCACGAGCTGCTGGCGGGCCTGGCCGCTACCTCCACGCGCGTGCTGCTGCTATCGGCTAGCCTCGACCCGATTATTGCGGCCCTGGCCGAGGCGCTGGGGCCGGTAGAGTTTGTGTCGTCGCAGCTGGAGTATGATGCGCAGGACCGCGCCACGGGGCGCCTCCAGCGCGAGCTTACCGGCCAGAAGCAGCACGCCCTGCAAGAGTTGCTAGCCCACCAGACCGAACCCGTGCGCCTGGCCGTAGCCACCGACAATTTCACCGACCTCGAGCTCGTAACCCAGGCGCAGGTGCGCTACGTGGTGGTGCACAGTGCCGCCGCCAAACAGTTCTGGCAAAAGCTGAACCCGCAATTTATCGAGGCTTACCACTAACTATGAGCTTTTTACGCTTTCTGCTGCCCTATACCTATTTCTACGGAAGCCGGGTAAAGCAGTTCAAGTACAACCTGTACTACCTGATTATCGACTGGGCCGTGCCCTTCGCTCTGCTGACGTACTTTACCAACTACGACTGGCAGCGCGCCCTCGTGCACTTTGTGCTGGCTTACCTGGCGTTTATTTCCATCTACGAGATAGGCTACCTGGGCAACGATGTCTACAGCGTGCGCAAGGAAGACAAGCCCCGGCGGCGGGTAAAGGACTTTGACCCTTCCGATGCGGTCGTGCTCCTCTGGATTGGCGTGCGGCTGGCCGCCTTCGGCCTGATTAGCTGGTACCTGCAGGTGCTTACCAACTCCCTTTGGCTGACTTTTTATGCGGTGCTAGCCATTTTCTTTTACCTGCACAATGCGCTCAAGGACAAGGAATTAAAGGTAATGACGTTCGTCAACCTGGCCTTTATGCGCTACTTTGCCCCCGTCTTTATCTTCCTGACGCCGGCGCAGCTTATGCTGCTGGCCGCCCCCATCTTTCTAAACTACGTGTTTTATCGCACGCTGATGTACATGGACAGCAAAGACCTGCTGAATATGCCCAGCCGCCGCGCCCCGGCCTATAAGGTCAACTACTATTTGCTGGCGCTGGGCGTAAGCACCCTGCTCTCGCTGATGGGGCATTCGTGGGTACCCGTTGCCATTACGGCCTACTATTTGCTGTTCTGGACCGCCGTTAAAGTCGCCGGGTTTCAGCCCCCACAGGCAGATAACTAGGCCTTGCACTGGGGAAAGGCTGCGCAATACTGCTAGCAGGTATATCGCGGCCGTAGCCATTAGGAAAGTGTTAACGGACTTAACTTTGACGTTACTACTCCTGAATTTTCTATATGGCCCCATCTTCTACGCTAGCCTTACCCGCCACGCATCATAAGCTAGCGGTAGCCCCACTCACGTACCAGCAGCTCGATATTCTGCACTGCCTGCGGGGGTTCTGCGCCTTGTACGTGGTAATATTTCACGCCAAGTTCATTTTGTGGGCGGGGGGGCGGCAGTACCTGGAAGCTCATCCGCGTGCTACCTGGGGAGTGACTGATTACCTGGCCTTTGCCCTCGATTTGCTGAGCGGAGCGGGCTATGAGATGGTGATTTTTTTCTTTGTGCTGTCCGGATTTTTTATTCGCTACGCCCAGCACAAGAAACATCGGAAAGCGGCTGATTTTTATCAGAACCGGCTGGTGCGCATTTACCCGCCCTTTTTGGTATCGCTTGTCCTGGCCGGCCTTGCGCTTACGGTCGTAGCTACCCAGGCGCCGCAGGCACTCGATGCGGGCGTGGGGCGAGAGCTAAACGCTACGTTGGCGGTGGCCTGGGCTGAGCTATGCAGCCTCAACGTCGTTGGTGCGCTGCGCGCAATTACTTTTCTGCACCTCGACCAGCATTACCTGGGTGACAACGTCGTTTATTGGTCGCTGCTACCCGAGGCGTTGTTCTACTTATTGGTGCCACTAGCCCTCTGGCGTGTGCGGTGGTATTACCTGGCCTCCGCGCTACTATTTGGCCTCGGCATTTACTTCGATTGGCGCGGAATACCAATGAGCAGCATCACGCGCTACCTGCTTTCTTATAACGCGTATTTTGCGGCGGGCATCGGCCTGTATGATGCCGTGGTGTGCACCAACTGGCTAGGGCAGGTACGCCGCCTGCCCAAATGGATGGTCCTAGGTGCGCTATTAGTGCTGTTACTTTTGCTGATAGAAGTAAGCCTGCTGAAAGTCAAAATCTTACCTACTCTACTGGCTGGTGTTTTAGCGGTAATGGCCGTGTCGGTATTGCTGGCGGGCTACATATCACCCCGCAACTGGCTGGTGCGGCTGTTGCACAAGATTGGCGAGTTCAGCTTCTCGTTATACCTCTACCATTACCCCCTGCTTCTGCTGCTCTACGCGGGGCTGGTGAGCTACACGGGCAAGCTGTTTATTTATCAGCGCATGTACTGGCTGGCCATCCCCGTAGTAACGATAGCGTGCTACGGCCTGTACATGATTACGGAGCGCCGGAGCGTCCAGTACTTTAGAAAATAAGCCTGGCTGCTAGGGGCGCTGCGGCCAGTAGTGGACCTTTTGCCCAGCTAACTACCAGCCGCGGCTAGGCCGCCGTGGCCAGGCGGGCACGCTGCACCGCTTTCTTGGCCAGCGGCTGCCCCATAATGAAGAGGGCGCTCAGGTAAAAGGGCATCAGGGGTATTTTATAGCGTACCAGGGTGCCGAAGTTGCCGCTGTTGGTGCCTACGCCTATCGCGAAGATGATGCTGAACAGAAAGCAAAAGGTAAGTACTGGCTGATTGGCAATCTGCCGGAAGCTGCCTACTATGCCCCGGCTCCATAACAGCCTGGCGGTGAGCCATAAAAGCATAAGCGCCTCCAGGGCCGAGAGCATCATGATGGGGTTGCGGGCTTCCCACAAAAAGGGGCGGAACAGCGTCACGATGATGGCCTGCGGGGCCACCTTCACCATAGAGCCCAGCGAGCCGTCGAAGCTGCCGATGTTATAAGATGAGCCCTGGTCTTTGGTGAGGGCATAAAGAAATTCCTGGTTGATTTTGGTGCGCTCGCCAATTTTCTCTACGTCATACTTGTCGTCGCCGGCCGTGAGGTTGGTAGCCCCCAGGTAGCCGGCGGCCAGGCCAAGCGCCAAAAAGAAAGGCCGCAGCATATTGCGCACCACGGCAGATTTAATATTCTGGTTGTATTCGTTGAAGGCCCAAAGCAGGGCTGGGGGTAAAAAGGAAAGTAGAATATAAACCTTCACGGAAGACAGCACATATACCCCCAGCAGGCCAACGAGCGCACTCTTTAGCAAGGTGCGCCGGATAATGAGGGCGCGGTAAAACCCGTAGAATGTCCAGCCAATGGCGCCGATGCACAGCGAATCTTTCATGAGCCCCGAGCCCCAGAAAAAAACGGAAGGCAGGAAAAAAACAGCAAAAGCCAGTTCCTTGTACGAAGCCGGCGCAATGCGCAGAAAAGTGACGTAGAGGCACCAGATGCCGCTAAAGCTGATGATGGCAAACATCAGCCCGATAACTGTATAAGTACAAAAGCAGAAAAGCGCGCAAAATGCCCCTACCCTGATAACGAAGTACTCGGTTGGCGAGCCAAACCAGTGCATCTGAGACGCATACTTGCTGATTGCCCCCGAATAAGTGCCATCGTTGCCGCCCAGCAGGCTCAGGCCCACACTAAAGCTGTCGCCAAAAGCACCGTAAATTACCTTGCTTTCGGAAAAGTAATTAAACGTATCGCCGGCCCCGTAATAAAACTGATAAATGAGCCCTAGCGCAATGGCACCCACAAATTTTACCGTGAGGGCCGGAATAAAATAGGGCTTCGTGTATTTATTGGTGAAGGAAGGGCGTACAGCAAAAGCTATGGCGTAGAATATCCCTAGGTAAATCGGCGTTAGGAATAAATCCTTCAGTTCCATCATGGCCGTAGTGCTTATTTAGTGGGATTCTTTTTGAGCCACGCTTTGGCTTCCTTGTACTGGTCCGACTTGCGGTCGGCTTTGTCGGCCACCACCTCGTAGTAGCGGTGCGCGGTGGCTATATCGCGGTCGCGGTCGGCCAGGCGGGCCAGGTTGGCGTTGGCAAATAAATAAAAGCCCCCGTCGGTTTCGCCGTTGCTTTCGGCAAATACGATGCAGCGCTGATAATAGTCCTTGGCTTTCGTTAAATCGCGGTATTTGTACTGCATGAGGTAGCCCATGAAGTAGCTGGCGTAGCGCCCGCTACTGGCCTCATAGCCTGGCATTCCCACGTTTATTTTATCCAGAATGTCCCTGCTGACTCGCTCGCACTCGGCAAAATCGGCCTGGTCGAAGCAGAGCAGGGCGTAGAAGCGGGCGAAGTAGCCATTGTCGGGATATTTGAGGGCTAGCCCGCGGGCAATGGGCATGGCGGCGGCCGTCTGGTGCTCGTCGTTGTGCAACAGCTTCATCAAGAACACCTTGGCCTCGACGCCGGTGTAGAAGCCGGTATTGGCCACCGTGCGTAATTGTGCCAGGCCTAGCTGCTTGTTGCCTTTGGGAAAAAACAGCAGCACGGGCTTGAGCAGCGGATAATTATCGGGAATCCAGACGGCATAATAATTAAACAGCGCCTCCCCGAATAAAAACTCGGGGCTGAGCCCGTTAGCTTCACTACTCTTCTGCAAGTAGTTGAGAGCCTGCTTGCTGTCTACCGTAGCCTTACGCCAGTTGTGGCGCTCCGAGTTGAGGCGCGCCGAAAAGCCGTTGGCCGCCGACAAAAAGAAATAGCCCTCGTAATTGTGCGGGTCGGCCTTTACCAAGCGCTCGCTGTAGGTATTGGCCGTATCCATGTAGGCAAAAAACGTCTTATCGTACTGCTTCGAGTCGAAGTTGGTCGGCATGATTTTCCACCACGTGCTCAGGCCCAGCAAAAAGTAGGGCATGGGGTGGTGGGGATAGCGGCGGCGCAGCGAGCGAAATTGCTTTTCGGCCTTGTCGTACTTGAAATTGTAGAGGTTTTGCACGGCCCCATCCAGCTCCAGCTGGATGTCCTTGTCGAGCAGCAGCCAGCCTTTGGTATCGGCCGTAGGCATCACGTTTACCGTGTCGATGGCAATGGTGCGCATACCTCGCACTTCGCCCACGCGCAGGCGGGTGGTATCGGCGGGCGTTTTTTGGGCCTGGGCCAGCAGCCCTGGCCCTAGCAAAAACAGCAGCACGAACCGACCACGCAAAAACCAATGAAGAACGGACATACAGGGCATGAAGGCAGAAAAAGGCGGGCTAGCCACCCGGGCAGAGCGGGTTTCAGCCCTACGAAAGTACGGCAGCGACTTTAGCTTTACCGGCTTAACGCCGTTAGCCACTGCCCCATGCAACTCCTGAAAACTCTTTGCCAGCTGCCCGCGCCCTCGGGCGAGGAAGCGGGCCTGACGCGCTTTCTGCTCGACTACGTGCGGCAGCACGGCCCTGGCTGGCGGCAGCCGCCGCTGGTGGTGCACGACGAGGCCCGGTTTCAGGACTGTCTGCTGCTGGTGTTTGGGCAGCCGCGCACGGCCGTTTTTGCGCACCTCGACAGCATCGGCTTCACGGTGCGCTACGGGCGCGAGCTGGTGCCCATCGGCGGCCCCGAATGCGAGGCGGGCTACGAGTTGGTGGGACGGGATGCGCAAGGGGAAATAGCGTGTACGCTGACGGTGGGGGCAGCGGCCGATGACGAAGAAACCGAGGCCCTGGGCTATGAGTTCAGCCGCGATATAGCGCCCGGTACCAGCCTCACGTTTGCCTGCGACTTTCGCGAAACCGACACCACCGTGCAGAGCTGCTACCTCGATAACCGCCTCGGCGTGTGGGCTGCCCTGCGCCTGGCCGAAACCCTCGAAAATGGCATTATCGCCTTCTCGTGCTGGGAAGAGCACGGCGGCGGCTCGGTACCCTACCTGGCGCGGTTTATCTACGAAACCTACGGCGTGCGGCAAGCCCTCATCTGCGATATTACCTGGGTGACCGAGGGCGTGAAGGCCGGCCAGGGCTGCGTCATCTCGCTGCGCGACTCGCTCATTCCGCGTCGCGCCTACGTCGAGCGCATCCGGGCCATTGCGCGGGCCAGCGGCATTGCGCACCAGGTCGAGGTAGAGGGCATCGGGGGCTCCGATGCCAAAGACTTGCAGCGCGCCGATATTCCCTGGGACTGGTGCTTTGTGGGCGCCCCCGAAGACAACGTGCACACGCCCCACGAAATAGTGGCTAAAGCCGACATTGCCAGCATGGTAGCGCTTTATGAAGTGCTGCTGCGCGAACTGTAAGGGCAGTCGCCTACATTTGCCGGGCCACGCTCAGTATCATGGGCTTAGGGGCACTTTTTCTTCCCACCCTCTTTCCCCCGCGCTTATGCATTCAAGTGTTTACGCCGTACCCCTGTTGGGCTTGCTAGCCCTGCTTTACACGTGGCTGCGTGCGGGCTGGGTAGCCCGCCAGGACGCCGGCGATGAGAAGATGCGCACTATTGCCGGCTACATCGCCGACGGTGCCATTGCCTTCCTGCGGGCCGAGTACAAGGTGCTGGCACTGTTTGCGCTCATCGCCTCGCTCTTTCTGGGCTACCTGGGCTTTACGGGCGAGAAATCGAGCCCCATTATCATCATTGCCTTTATTATCGGGGCGGTGTTTTCGGCCACGGCCGGCTATATCGGCATGAAAATCGCCACCAAGGCCAATGTGCGCACCGCCCAGGCGGCCCGCACCTCGCTCAGCCAGGCGCTCAAAGTGTCGTTTGCCGGCGGCTCGGTTATGGGCATGGGCGTGGCTGGGCTGGCGGTGCTGGGGCTGGGGTCACTATTCATTGTTTTCTACAGGCTATTTGTATTCCACAATGATGGAACGCCAACCCGCCCAGAAGATATGGAGAAGGCGCTTGAAGTGCTCACGGGCTTTTCGCTAGGGGCCGAAAGCATCGCGCTATTTGCCCGCGTGGGCGGCGGCATCTACACCAAGGCGGCCGATGTGGGCGCCGACCTCGTGGGCAAGGTCGAGGCCGGCATTCCGGAAGACGACCCGCGCAACCCCGCCACTATTGCCGACAACGTGGGCGATAACGTGGGCGACGTGGCCGGCATGGGCGCCGACCTGTTTGGCTCCTACGTGGCCACCATCCTGGCCACGATGGTGCTGGGGCGCGAGGTGCACTTGGGCAACCCCGACAATTTCGGGGGCCTCTCGCCCCTGCTGCTGCCGATGGCGGTGGCCGGGCTAGGCATCCTGGCCTCACTGGCGGGCATTCTGGCGGTGCGGGTGCAGGAGGGCGGCAACGTGCAGAGCGCCCTCAACCGGGGCAACAATATCTCCATTATCGTATCGGCCATCTTTTCTTATGGCCTGATAAAGTGGCTGCTGCCGGCCGGCGACCTCACCGTGCGCGGGTTCACCTTCGATGCCAACCACGTGTTCTACGCCGTGCTGGTGGGGCTGGTAGTTGGGTTCTTGATGAGCACGATTACCGAGTATTACACGGCTATGGGCAAGCGCCCGGTGCTCAGCATTGTGCAGCAAAGCAGCACCGGCCACGCCACCACCGTTATCGGGGGGCTAGCCGTGGGCATGGAAAGCACCGTGGCGCCCATTCTGGTGCTGGCGGCCGGCATTGTGCTGAGCTACAAGGCGGCCGGGCTCTACGGCGTGGCCATTGCGGCGGCCGGCATGATGGCCACCACCGCCATGCAGCTGGCCATCGATGCCTTCGGTCCCATTGCCGACAACGCCGGCGGCATTGCCGAAATGAGCGAGCTGCCCAAGGAAGTGCGCGAGCGCACCGACATTCTCGACGCCGTGGGCAACACCACGGCCGCCACCGGCAAGGGCTTTGCCATCGCCTCGGCGGCGCTCACCTCGCTAGCCCTGTTCGCCGCCTTTATGGGCACGGCTCATATCGACGCCATCGACATTTCCAACGCCAACGTGCTGGCGGGCCTGTTTGTAGGCGCCATGATACCGTTTATTTTCTCGGCGCTAGCTATTACGGCGGTGGGGCAGGCAGCCATGGCCATGGTGCAGGAAGTGCGGCGGCAATTCCGCGAGATACCCGGCATTATGGAGGGCACCGGTCGGCCCGAATACGAGAAATGCGTGGCTATCAGCACCGAGGCCGCTATTCGCAAGATGGTGGCGCCCGGCGCTATTGCGCTGCTCACGCCCATTATTATCGGCTTTGCCTTTGGGCCTGAGGTGCTGGGCGGCACCCTGGCGGGCGTCACGGTAAGCGGCGTGCTCATGGCCATGTTCCAGAGCAACGCCGGCGGCGCCTGGGACAACGCCAAAAAGTCGTTTGAGAAGGGCGTGCTGGTGAATGGCAAAATGGAGTTCAAAGGCTCCGACGCCCACAAAGCCAGCGTGACCGGTGACACCGTGGGCGACCCTTTCAAAGACACCAGCGGCCCGAGCATGAACATCCTCATCAAGCTTATGAGCATCGTGTCGCTCGTTATTGCCCCGCACATTGCCCGCGTGGGCACCTCTGCCGCGCGGGCCGAGCACACCACGCACGTCGAGCACAGCCAGCTGGGCGTGCGCTTTGCCCACCGCATTGCCCCTAGCGCCAAAGTAGTGCTGCCAGCTGCCTGGCAGTGGTTCTAGCAACAGATTGGTAGTCAATAAATAAGGCCGGCCGGCTAGCCTTCTGGCCGTGCGCTCCCCCGGGCGTTGGGTTGGCGGCCTTACCTTTGCAGCCCGAAACGGCTACACCGGTCGTTCATCCTTGCATGGGTCAGCCCCTTATCACGCTTCACGACAAGGCTTTCCGGCCTTACCTCTCGGCTTCCGAGATTGCCACGGCCATCGACCAGGTAGCCGTTCGCCTCAATGCCGACTACGTGGGCCGCCGGCCCTTATTCGTAGTGGTGCTCACGGGCGGCTTCATGTTTGCCACCGATTTGCTCAAGCGCTTCGCGGGCGACTGCGAGATTGTCTTCATCCGCGTGGCCTCCTACGAGGGCACGGGCAGCACGGGCCAGGTGCAGGAAATACTCGGCCTGCGCGAAGACGTGCAGGGCCGCGATATCATCCTGGTCGAAGACATTGTGGACACCGGCACTACCCTCAACCACCTGCTGCCCACGCTGCAAGCCAACCACCCGGCTTCCATCGAGATTGCGGCCATGTTCTTCAAGCCCGCCAGCCTGCGCTACCCGCTGGCGCTCAAATACATTGCCCGCGAAATTCCTAACGATTTTGTAGTGGGCTACGGCCTCGACTACGATGGCCTGGGCCGCAACCTGCCCGATGTGTACGTAGCCGTCTAGCACGCGCTCTTCGTAAGTTTCACTTAGTTCCCGCTCCGGCGCCCCCGCCCCAATTCTGTTTTCTATGCATAACATCGTCCTCTTCGGCCCCCCCGGCGCGGGCAAAGGCACGCAAAGCCAGAAGCTCATTGCGAAGTACAACCTCGTACACCTGAGTACCGGCGACCTGCTGCGTGCCCAGATTGCCGAAGGCACCGAGCTTGGCCTGCAAGCCAAAAAGCTGATGGACCAAGGTTTTCTGGTGCCCGATGAAGTAGTTATCGGCATGATTGGCAGCGCTTTGCAATCAAATAAGCAAGCCGCCGGCTTTATCTTCGATGGCTTTCCGCGCACCACCGCCCAGGCCGAGAGCCTCGACCGGCTGCTGGCCGAGCACGGCACCAGCGTGGCCTGCATGATTGCCCTCGAAGTAGGGGAGGAGGAGCTGGTGAAGCGCCTGCTGGAGCGCGGCAAAACCAGTGGCCGCCCCGACGACCAGGACGAAACCAAAATCCGCCGGCGCGTCACGGTCTACAACACCGAAACGGCGCAAGTGGCTGGCTACTACGCTGCCCAAAGCAAGTTTCACTCGCTCAACGGCATTGGCGAGATTGAAGCCATCTTCGCCCAAATCAGCGACCTCATCGACCAGCACAAGCCAGCTGCTGCCGAAGCACCTACCGAAGCTACCCGCGAGGTGAAGGCCTAGCGGCCGCGAGCTGCCAGTTAGGAGTTAAAAGTTGTGAGTTATGAGTTTCGGGCGCTCGGCTCGAAACTCATAACTCATTTACGTTAAGCGCGTCTGGCATCGTTCGGCCAACTCATAACTCATAACTTTTAACTTATAACTCAATACCGTGGCTAACAATAACTTCATCGACTACGTCAAAATTACCTGCCGCTCGGGCAAGGGCGGCGCGGGCTCGCACCACTTCTTCCGGGCCAAAGGCCTGCCCAACGGCGGCCCCGACGGCGGCGACGGCGGCCGCGGCGGCCACATTATCCTCGAAGGCAGCTCGCAGCTCTGGACGCTCTTGCACCTGCAGTACCGCAAGCACCTATTTGCCCAGGACGGCGAGGGCGGTGGCCCCAACCTGCGCAGCGGTGCGCAGGGCGAAGACATTGTGATTCAGGTGCCGCTGGGCACCGTGGCCCGCGACGCCGAAACCGGCGAGGTGAAGCTGGAAATAACCCAGGACGGTGAGCGCCAAATCCTCACGCCCGGCGGGCGCGGCGGGCTGGGCAACGACCACTTCAAAACCTCCACCAATCAGGCGCCGCAGTACGCCCAGCCCGGCGAGCCCGCCATCGAGGAGCAGGTGATTCTGGAGCTGAAGCTACTGGCCGATGTGGGCCTCGTGGGCTTCCCCAACGCGGGCAAGAGCACGCTGCTCTCGGTGGTGAGCGCCGCCAAGCCCAAGATTGCCGACTATGCCTTCACCACCCTCGTGCCCAACCTGGGCGTGGTGGCCTACCGCGACTTCAAGTCGTTTGTGATGGCCGACATTCCCGGCATTATCGAGGGTGCGGCCGAGGGCAAGGGCCTGGGCACGCGCTTCCTGCGCCACATCGAGCGCAACTCCATGCTGCTCTTTATGATAGCCTGCGACAGCCTCGACGTAGCCGCCGAATACCGCATCCTGCTCAACGAGCTGGAGCAGCACAACCCCGAGCTGCTCGACAAAAAGCGCCTGCTAGCCATCACCAAAGCCGACATGCTCGACGACGAACTCGAAGCCGAGCTGCTAGCCTCCCTGCCGGCCGGGATGCCGCCCACCGTCTTCATCTCTAGCCTCACCAGCAAGAACATTCAGAAGCTGAAAGACATGATTTGGGGCGCGCTGCACGAATAATTGACTTGTATTTTTCTCTATGCAGTGACCAGATAGTATGTGGCAAGAAAAAGTGATGAATCCTCAACTCATCAAAAGCCTCTTCAAGGACGATTACCTGTCTCTGGAAAGGATTAAAGTGAGCGACATCCGATTCGTTATTAGGGGTACCTTGATATGCATACTGAATTACGACCTAGAAAATTACCTGACAAGCCCACCAGCTAAATGGGTTGCTAAAGGTTATAATACAGTGCAGATGCAGTTGTCACTTATTCAAGCTACTGTCAGTATAGCAGAGCTTAGCGGTTCAAGTGCAGCGGGTACATTAAGTATCGAATGTGTAGAAGATGGGTTTGATGTTGCTTACGTAAACCACGAGAATGATAACAAGCTAGTGCTACATTGTAGCTGGATTCACGTTGACAAAGTGGAAGGTTACGCACAAAGCATCTGATTGTGACAGAATAAATATTGCGGCTAAACTTGAGGTGCCAACTTGGCAGCCTCGCCAGCTTTGGCAAACTCCTTGCGCCCGCCCCGGTACCCGTATGGGAAAGCCTTTCACTAGCCGATTCCGCCATTTTTTCCAGAAAATGACCGACGATAAAACCATGAATCCCGACGACCAGCCGCTAACCGACAATACCGCCGAGCATACCGCCGGCGAGCAGGATTTTGCCGCCGTGGGCGCTACCCCCGAAGCCGGCGCCAGCGAAGGGGCTAGCCGCACCGAAACCGAGCTGGCCGACCTCAAAGACAAGTACTTGCGCCTGGCTGCCGAGTTTGAGAACTACAAGCGCCGCACCGCCAAGGAGCGCGCCGACCTCTTCAAAACCGCCAACCAGGAGTTGATGGTGGCCTTGCTACCCGTGCTCGATGACTTCGACCGCGCTCGCCAGCACACCCAGGGCACGCAAGACCCGGCCGCACTGCAAAACGCGCTGGATATCACCTACAACAAGCTCAGCAAAACCCTGCAGCAGAAGGGCCTGGCCCCGATGGATACCAAGGGCGGCGCCTTCGATGCCGAGCTGCACGAGGCCATCACCCAGATTCCGGCGCCTAGCGACGAGCTACGCGGCAAGATTGTTGATGAGATTGAAAAAGGCTACTATCTGGGCGACAAGGTTATCCGCCACGCCAAAGTGGTACTAGGGCAATAGCAGCGTCCGTATTAAACCAGAACGGTTGTGCTGAACAAAGTGAAGCATCTTGCCCGGGAGCGTTGGGTAGTGAACCAACGAACCTGCCGAGGTGCTTCCCTTTGTTCAGCATGACGGATTAGATATCACCAAGCAATGGCAACTGTAAAGCGCGATTATTACGAAGTATTAGGGATAGCGAAAAATGCGGAAGGCGACGTCATAAAGTCAGCCTACCGCAAAATGGCTATTAAATATCACCCCGATAAAAACCCCGATGACCCCACGGCCGAGGACAAGTTTAAGGAGGCCGCCGAGGCCTACGAGGTGCTGAGCAACGCCGACAAGCGGGCGCGCTACGACCGCTTTGGCCACCAGGCTAGCGGCGGGGGCGGCGCGGCGCCCAACATGGAAGATATTTTCTCGCAGTTCGGCGATATTTTCGGCGGCGGCGGGGGCTTCGAAGGCTTCTTCGGCGGCGGGCGTGGCCAGGGCCGCCGCGTGAAGAAGGGCTCCAACCTGCGCATCAAGCTGAAGCTTGACCTGGAGGAGGTTGCCAACGGCGTGGAGAAGAAAATCAAGGTGAAGCGCTACGTGGCCTGCCAGCCGTGCAGCGGCACCGGCGCCAAAAACGGCACCGAGCTTAAAACCTGCGCCACCTGCCAGGGCAGCGGCCAAACCAAGCGCGTGGTGAATACGATGCTCGGCCAGATGGTGAGCGCCAGCACCTGCCCCACCTGCCACGGCGAGGGCAAAACTATTTCTACGACCTGCGACGTGTGCAAGGGCGAAGGCCGCCAGCTGAATGAGGAAGTAATTCCGATTAACATTCCGGCCGGCGTAGCCAACGATATGCAGCTGAGCATGAGCGGAAAAGGTAACTTCCCGGAGCGCGGCGGCGTGCCCGGCGACCTGCTCATTCAGATTGAGGAGGAGCCGCACGAATTCCTTAAGCGTGATGGCAACAACATCATGTTTGAGCAGTACATCAGCTTTGTGGACGCCGCGCTGGGGGCTAGCCTGGAGGTGCCGACCATTGAGGGCAAGGTGAAAATAAAGGTGGACCCCGGCACGCAGCCCGGCAAAATCCTGCGCCTGCGCGGCAAGGGTATCAAAGATTTGAACGGCTACGGCCGCGGCGACCAACTCATTCACCTGAATGTGTGGACGCCCAAGAACGTGAGCAACCAGGAGCGCGAGCTGTTGGAAAAGCTGCGCGACTCGGACAATTTTACGCCGCATCCCGGCAAGAATGAGAAAGGCTTCTTTGAGAAAGTAAAAGAGTATTTCCAATAGCAAGCCCCGCTTACCGAAGAGCCCGCCGGATATTTCTGGCGGGCTTTTTTGTGCCCGTACCCAGCGGCCGTTTTGCCGCAGCCGTGGTGAAAACAGCAGCCCGCCTGTAATGCTCCGCCGCCCCTCGCGATAGACCTTCCCGAAACCGCTACCCCAACCATGAGCGCTGCCCCGTCTGCCGATTTTCTGGCTGCCTTGCACGAGTACCAGCCGCTGGTACGGCGCGTGTGCCGGCTCTACTGCCAGGATGCCGACGACCGGCAGGACTTATTCCAGGAAATAGTGGTGCAGCTGTGGCGGGCGTGGCCGCGCTACGTGCCCCAGCCCGATGCCAAGCTCAGCACCTGGCTCTACCGCATTGCCCTGAACGTAGCTATTTCCAACCTGCGCCAGCGCACGCGCCGCCCGGCCGTGGTAGATGTAGAAGGTGAGGCCTGGCACCTGGCCCAGCCCGTGGAGGCTAGCGCCTACGAGCCCGAAGAAACCGCCGCCCTCTACCGCGCCATCGACCGGCTTTCGGACGTGGACAAGGCCTTCGTGCTGCTTTATCTCGAAGACCGGCCTTACGACGAAATGGCCGAAATCCTGGGGATTACTCAAAACAATGTGCGCGTGAAAATGCACCGCGTGCAGGAAAAGCTGCGTCGCCAACTAGTTCATAAATAACAGCTAAGCGCATCAGATTATGGAGCTTGATGATTTGCGCCGCCAGTGGCGGCAGCCCGGGCCAGCGGCGGAGCCGACGGCCCTGAGCACAGGAAAGCTACGTGAGATGCTAGCCCGGCAATCGGGCAGCATTGTGGCGAAGCTGCGGCGCAATGCGCGACTGGAGATGGCGCTCAATTACGCGCTGCTGCCCATTTCGCTGGCGGTGGCCTGGCTGGCGCCGGTGCTGTGGGTGCGCCTGTGGGGCGGGCTGCTGGGGCTGATAGCGCTGGTTTGCATCTTCTACTTTCACCAAAAGCTAGGGCTGTTGCGGCGCATGAGCGACCCGGCCAGCGACCTGCGGGCCCACCTGCTGCGCCTGACTACCGGCCTGCGGGCCCTCATCCGCTTCTACTACCGCCTTACGCTGGCAATGGTGCCGCTGGTGTGCCTGCTGATGGGCATTATGGCCCTCTCCACCACCACCAAGGCGGTTACCGCGTCCAAAGTCTGGCTTATTGCAGCGTTGCTGGCGGTATTATGCGTGGTGCTCTACCTACCTACGGCGCACACTACCAAGCGATATCTGCACTGGCTCTACGGCCAGCACCTCGACCGGCTCGAAAACCAGCTGCGCGAGCTTGATGACGTGCCGGAGGCCTAGCGCCCCGGCATCTCGGGGGCTTTTTTTACCGCTCGGGCGGCCTGTTTTGCGGTTTGGCGCGCGGCGGGTGGCTGGCAATACCGGCCGCGCCTACATTTACGCCACCTTCTACTCTTTCACCTTTTTCGCATGCAACAGTCTACTTCGAGGCCCATTCTGGAGGCCCGCGATGTGCGCAAGCAGTATGCCGCGCACACGGCCCTGAGCGGCGTGAGCCTGGCCGTGCCCGAAGGCAGCATCTTCGGCCTGCTCGGGCCCAACGGCGCGGGCAAAACCTCGCTCATCCGCATCATCACCCAAATAACAGGGGCCGACTCGGGCGAGATTCTGTTCCGGGGCGAGCGGCTGAACCCCAGCCACATCGGCCAGATTGGCTACCTGCCCGAGGAGCGCGGCCTCTACAAAAAGATGAAGGTGGGCGAGCAGTTGCTTTACTTAGCGCAATTGCGCGGCATGCCGCGCGCCGAGGCTGTGCAGCGCATCAAGGGCTGGCTCGAGCGGCTGGATTTAAAGCCCTGGGCCCAGAAAAACGTGGAGGACCTCAGCAAAGGCATGCAGCAAAAGGTGCAGTTTATTGCCACGGTGCTGCACCAGCCCAGCCTGATTATCCTCGACGAGCCGTTTTCGGGCTTCGACCCGATTAATGCTAACCTTATCAAGGACGAGATTTTGCGACTGCGCGACGAAGGCGCGACTATCATTTTCTCGACCCACCGCATGGAGTCGGTAGAGGAAATGTGCGACAGCATTGCCCTCATCAACCGCTCGCGAAAAGTACTCGATGGGCCGGTGTCGCAGATTAAAGACCAGTTTAAAACCAATACCTACGAGGTCGAGGGGCAGGGCCGCCTGCTGGTAGTGCACCCCGATTTTGAGGTGGTGGAGCAGAAAGAGCGCGCCAACGACCACTTCTACGCGCGCATTCAGTTGCACGCGGGTACCACGCCCAATGACCTGCTGCGCTTCCTCATCGGCCAAGTGCAGGTGCAGGCTTTCCGCGAACGCATCCCGAGCATCAACGAGATATTCATTCAGCGGGTGCGCGAAACCATGCCCGAGTCTTTAGTCGAAGAAGTAACCGCTAGCTAGCCCCCGCATCATGGATAAAATCTGGCTCATTCTCCAGCGCGAATACCTGACCCGCGTTCGCAAAAAAAGCTTCCTCGTCATTTCGTTGCTTGCGCCGCTGCTGCTGGGCGGCACCACCATTGCCGTAAGCAAGCTCAACTCGGCCTCGGGCCCTGATGTAGTGGCCGTGCACGACGCTAGCGGTCAACAAGTGGCTAGCCACTTGGTCGATACCGACGAAATTCATTTCGTGCCCGCTGCCCCCGGCTCGCTAACCGAAGCCCGGGCAGCCTTCGAAAAAGCCAAGCCCAAGCAGGCCGCGCTACTCAGCTTCCCGGCCAGCTTTGGGCTCGATAGCACTAAGGGCATTCAGATTCTGGCCAAGGGCAACGTGTCGCTGAAGCGCCGCGAAACTATTCGCAAGGCGGTGAACAAGGCCATTGGGGAGCTAAAAATGGCGCGCTCGGGCCTCAAGCAAGAAACCATCGATAATCTCCAGGCCAAAGTAGACCTAGCCGCCATCAACCTCGATGAAGTGGGCGGCAAGCGCAACGATGTGGGCACTACCACGGCAATGGCCTATTTCCTGTCCATCCTGGTGTATATGTTCATCTTCATTTATGGTGTGCAGGTGATGCGCGGCGTGAGCGAGGAAAAATCGAACCGCATCATGGAAGTCATGATTTCATCGGTGAAGCCGTTTCAGCTCATGATGGGCAAGATTTTGGGCATTGCGGGCGTCGTGCTCACGCAATTTGCGCTGTGGCTGGTGCTCTCGTGGGGCATCACCACCGTCGTAATGCCGATGCTGCTAAAAGCCGATAAGCCGGTGGCTGGCGCAGTCGCCACCCCAACGACGACGACCTCTGGCACCGCTACCGCTAGCCCGGCAGCCCCGGCCAGCAGCCCGGCCGTAGCCACCGCTAGCCCTACTCGCAACGACCAGGCGGCCACCGCGCCGCAGCCGGGCCAGCCGTTCAGCATTTGGAGCGTACTCGAAGGGTTGCCCATTGGCAGCATCATTGGCGGCTTCCTGTTTTATTTCCTGGGTGGGTACCTGCTGTACTCGGCCATGTTTGCGGCCATCGGCTCGGCTGTGGACGACCAGACCGATGCGCAGCAATTCATGTTTCCGGTAACTATCCCGCTCATTTTGAGCTATATCGTGAGTATTAACGTCATCATCAACGGTGACCCCAATGGCCCGCTAGCCTTCTGGCTGTCAATGATTCCGTTTACTTCGCCCATTGCCATGGTCATGCGCCTGCCTTTCGGCGTGCCTACCTGGCAGCTACTGCTGTCGGGCACGTTGCTCATCGCCGGTTTTGTGGGTGTAACGTGGGTGGCGGCCCGCATCTACCGTGTGGGCATCCTTATGTATGGTAAGAAAGTGACCTACGGCGAGCTGTCGAAGTGGATGTTTTATAAGGGCTAGCCCGGTACAAGAAAAAAGAACGTCAGGCACCACAATGTGGAGCATCTTGGCCGCTTCGTTGGTTATTTACCCAACGGCGCGAGCGAATTGCTCCACGTTGTGGCGCCTGACGTTCTTTTGTATGATGCTTATCCGTTTTCCGTACCGGTTCCTGTTGTTGCTTATGTTGCCGCTGCTGGCCTTCGCGCCGGCCGGCGAGCGGCCGGCCTACCGACTTTTCACCGCCCAGGGCCAGCCCGCCGACTACGACCAGATGCTAGTCCAGCTGGCCCAGGCCGACGTGGTGCTCTTTGGTGAGCAGCACAACGACCCCATTGCTCACTGGCTCGAAGTACAGCTGGCCAAAGACTTGGCCCAGGCTAAAGGGCCTGGCAAGCTTGTGCTCGGCCTCGAAATGTTTGAGCGCGATGTGCAGCCGCTAGTGGCCCAGTACGCCGCCGGCACGCTGCCCGACTCGGCCTTCGAGCGCCAGAGCCGGCCCTGGCCCAACTACGCCACCGACTACCGGCCGCTGCTACAGTTTGCCCGCAATCAGCACATTGCGGTGGTGGGTACGAATGCGCCTCGTCGCTACGCCCAGCAGGTGGCACGCGGCTCGCTGGCCGCCCTCGACAAGCTGCCTGCGGCTGATAAGGCTTACCTAGCGCCGCTGCCCCTGGCCGTAGATTATGAATTGCCGGGCTACAAAAACATGGCCGCCATGTTTGGGGGCATGACCTCGGCCCACGGCGGCGGGGCGCGCAATGTTATTCAGGCGCAGGCACTGAAGGATGCCACGATGGCCGCCACCATTCGGCGCAGCCTGGCGCCCGGCCAGCTGGTGCTGCACCTCAACGGCTCGTACCACTCCGACCACCACGATGGCATTGTGGCCTACCTGCGCGCCGGCCAGCCGGCATTGCGCATCCAAACGCTGAGCGTAGTGACACAAGCCCAGCTGCAACAGCTCGATAAAGAGAATGTTAGCCTGGCCGATTACGTCATCGTTGTGCCCGAAGACATGACCAAGACGTATTAAAAGGGCCATCGGGCGCTAGCGCCCGGCAAAGCGGCGCAGCCGCAGCGAGTTGCTGAGTACCGATACCGAGCTAAGCGCCATAGCCCCCGCCGCGAGCATGGGCGATAGCCGAATGCCCCAAATGGGGTACAGCAGCCCCGCCGCGATGGGAATGCCGAGCAGGTTGTAAATGAAGGCAAAAAACAGGTTTTGCCGAATGGTGCGCATGGTTTGGCGCGAGAGGTCGAGGGCCGTGGCCACGCTGCGCAGGTCGGCACGCATGAGCGTAATGCCGGCGGCCTCCATGGCTACATCGGTGCCGGAACCCATGGCTAGGCCCACATCGGCCTGTGCCAGAGCCGGGGCATCGTTGATGCCATCGCCCACCATGGCCACGGTGCGGCCTTCGGCCTGCAATTGCTTTACTTGCTGCGCCTTGTCCTGGGGCAATACGTCGGAGAAATAGCGCTTGATACCCACCTGCCCGGCCACCTGGGCGGCAGTTTGGGCGTTGTCGCCGGTCATCATCACCACTTCCAGTCCTAGCCGCTGCAGCTGGGCAACGGCGGCCGCTGAGGTAGCGCGCACCGTGTCGGCCACCCCTAGCAGGCCGGCAGCCTGGCCCGCCACCGCCACATAGAGCACGGTTTTGGCCTGCGCTAGCAGCGCCTCGGCTTGCGTAGCTAGCTCAGGCGGCAAACTGATAGTATGGGCCGCCAGCAAACCGCGATTGCCGACCAGTAGTATCTCGCCTCCTACAGTAGCTGCTGCACCCTGGCCAGCCAGCGCCCGAAAATCGCTCACTGTCAGTGGCTTAATTGGCTGGCTAGCCTCGGCGTAGCGCACCACGGCCGCTGCCAGCGGGTGTTCGGAAAGCCGCTCTACGGCTGCCACCAGGGGCAATAATTGCGCCGCGGAATACCCCGGAAAAGCGATGAAATCTGTCACGGCCGGTTCGCCCTGCGTGATGGTGCCCGTTTTGTCAAGCAGCACGGTATCAACCTGGTAGGCTTTTTCCAGGGCCTCGGCGTTGCGAATAAGCACGCCGTGCTCGGCACCCTTGCCCGTGCCCACCATAATGGCCGTGGGGGTGGCTAGCCCCAATGCGCATGGGCAGGCAATAATGAGCACCGCCACAAAGCTGACTAGCGCCAGCGGCAGCCGCGACTCGGTCGGCGAGAAGCTGAACCACAGCACAAACGTGAGCAGCGCCACGCCCACCACGGCGGGCACAAACACGGCGCTCACCCGGTCGGCCAGCCGCTGAATGGGGGCGCGGCTGCCCTGGGCGTCTTCCACCAGCTGCACAATCTGGGCCAGCAGCGTATCGGCGCCCACCTTCTGCACGCGGAAGCGGAAGGCGCCGGTTTTGTTGATGGTCGCGCCAAAAACCGGGTCGCCGGGGTGCTTGTCTACAGGCAGGCTTTCGCCGGTAAGCATGGCCTCATCCACGGCCGAGTGGCCGGTTTCGACGGTGCCATCGGTGGCGATTTTTTCGCCGGGGCGCACGGCCACCAAGTCGCCGGGCCGCACTTGTTCAATGGGCACATCCAGCTCCTGGCCGTCGGGCCGCACCACGCGGGCGGTGCGCGCCTGCAGGCCCAGCAGCGCGCGCATGGCTGCCGAGGTCTGCGTTTTAGCTCTCATCTCCAGTACCTTGCCTAGCAGAATGAGCGCGATAATCGTGGCCGTGGTATCGTAGTAAACTTCGGGCGGCACGCCGTGGCGGGCAAAGTAGCCGGGCACCACCGTGGCCGCCAGGCTATACAAAAACGCGGCGCCGGTGCCCAGCGCAATCAGGGTGTCCATGCTGGCCGAGCGGTGGCGCAGGCCATTCCAGGCCGAGGCGTAAAATTCGCGCCCGCTGTATAGCAGCACCGGCAGCGTAAGCGCCAGTAGCCCGTAGTTGAGCCACTGCGCATTCAAGCGCATCATCAGGGTAGGCCATAGCATGCTCATGCTCAAGAGCATAATGATGGCCGCTAGCCCGGCCGCCACGCCAAAGCGCCGTTTCAGCGCCTGGTAGGCCGCGGCTTTCTGGCGGTCGGTTTCGGCCTGGCGGTCGGCGGCGGTGGTGTCGGGCAGGCGCTCGGCCACGGCGTAGCCGGCGTTTTCGACGGCGGCGCGCAGCGCGGCCGGGCTAGCCTGGGCCGGGGCGTAGGTAATGGTGGCTTTTTCGGTGGCGTAGTTAACCAGGGCGCTCTCCACGCCGGGCGTGCGGCGCAGCGATTTTTCCACCGCCGCGGCACAGGCCGCGCAGCTCATACCCTCAATGTCGAGCGTCGTGGTTTCGGAGGAAGGAGACATAATAACAGGTTATAAATCAACGCGGTGCTTATTGATAAAAGGCGTGCTCATTGCTAGGATAGCTCCTGCAAAATAACGGGCAAAGGCAGCCCGCGCAGGTACGGAATCCGGCGGCATACTTGCATAATTTGCCCCTGGCCAGGCCGCTCAGATATCCCTAATTACGCAAGTGTAAAGCCGAATTTTAGCGTGAAAAGGAAGCAAATCTGCTCGAATTTTGTAATAGAAAAGGGCGAGAGCTGCCGCTGGCGACGCCCTTACTCATCTACTCGCCAAAAACCCGATTATGTCACCCCTTCGCTTTAAAACCACCATCAACTGCGGCGGCTGCATCAAAGCCGTTACGCCCACGCTCAACAAGGAAGTAGGTCCCGATAACTGGCAGGTCGACACGGCTAATCCCGATAAAATTCTGACCGTTACCTCGGGCCAGGTTTCGGTGGCGCAGGTGCTGGCCGCCGTGGAGCAGGCCGGCTTCGAGATTACGCCGCTCAACTAAGCGCCCGGGAAGCGCATCCGCACTAAAAAAGCCCGGCTAGCCGGGCTTTTTTAGTGTCTGGGCAGTAGTGCTTTACCAACTTAGTCTTCCGAGTCGTCGCGCTTCACTTTTTGGAGCGCGGTGGCCAGCTCCTGGCGCAGCTGCTTGCCCGAGTCGGCGGCGGGCTGCTCGCCTATGTTATACTGCTTTTGCAAGCGCTCCCACTCTTCGATGGGAATAAAAACCCCGGTGATATTGCCCTTGGCGTCGGATAAGTACTTGATGTCCATGGCTGAGCGTGGCAATAAGTGGGAGAAAGCCGGGGCTAGGGCTAGGCCGAAAACGACGAGCCGCAGCCGCAGGTGCTCTTGGCCTGGGGGTTGTTGAAGGTGAAACCGCGGGCGTTGAGGCCATCCTGAAAATCGACTTCCATGCCCAGCACGTACATGGCGTGCTTTTTATCCATGATGAGCTGCACGCCGTCGAGGTCGTACACTTCATCCTGGTCCTTGGCCTTGTCGAAGCCCAGCAGGTAGCTCATGCCCGAGCAGCCGCCGCCCTGCACGCCAATGCGCAGGCCGTAGTCGGCGGGCACATTTTTTTCCTGAATGATATTTTTAACCTCCACCAGCGCCCGGGCCGTGAGGCCGATGGGCGGGGCTTGCGTGGTAGTAGCCATACTAGGGTTAAGTTTAGAATGAATGTAGATAAGGCAAATATACGCCGGCCCACGGGTGGGCCGCGCTTCTAAACAGGGTAGGGCAGGCGGCGGTTCACGGTGTAAGTTTGCGGCAGTTCTAAATAATGCTTCGGCGGGCACTTAGCGGCCCGCGCCAGCCCTTTCTAGTTAATGGATACTACCACTTATCTCTTCGACCTGCTTAAGACCATCTTGCCCGCCATTATCGTGGCGGGAGCCATCTTTTTTCTGTTTCGCCAATACCTGGAGAAGGAGCAGCAGCGCCGCCTCATCGAGCTGCGGCTCGATAGCAGCAAAACCACGCTGCCGCTGCGCCTGCAGGCCTACGAGCGCGTAACGCTGCTGCTCGAGCGCATCTCGCCCAGCAACCTGCTGGTGCGCCTGAGCAGCGCCGGCCAAAACGCGGCCGAGTACCACCGCCTGCTGCAGCAGGAAATCAGGGGCGAGTTTGAGCACAATTTTTCGCAGCAGCTCTACATGAGCCCCGAGGCCTGGGCCCAAGTAAAACAGGCTAAGGAAGATGTGCTCACGATGGTGAACCGCGCCTTTCACGGCCTGCAAAACCCTACCCAGCTGCGCGGCACCGAGCTGGCCAAGCGCATTCTGGAAGGCCTGATGACCGACGCGGCCGACCCCACCGCCCAGGCCCTGGCCGTGGTGAAGCGCGAGGCGGCGGGGCTTTTTTAGGCACTGCCAGCAAACCAGGGGCTAGCCAAGTAGTTGATAGTTGCGATGATGACCAAACAACGCATTGCCGTGGATATGGACGAGGTAATGGCCAATGCCATTGCCCGGTTTCAGGAGTGGTACGGCCGCGATTTTCAACTGGAGCTAACCCTGGAGGCACTGCGCGGCAAGCACCCGCACGAGGTGGTAGCTCCCGAGCACCAGCCCGCATTACGGGCCTACCCCAACGCCGAAGGTTTTTTCCGCGACTTGCCAGTAATAGCAGATAGCCAGCGCGTTATTGAAGAGCTGGCCCGGAAATACGACGTATTTATTGCCACCGCCGCCATGGAGTTTCCCAATTCCTTCCTCGACAAATACCAGTGGCTACAGCGGCATTTTCCGTTTATTCACTGGCGCAACTTCGTGTTTTGCGGCGATAAAAGTATTCTCAACGTCGATTATCTCATCGACGACAATGCCTATAATTTTGACGGCCTGCGGGGCGAAGGGCTATTATTCGACGCGCCGCACAATGCGCTCGAAACCCGCTACCGCCGCGTGCGCGGCTGGCAGGAAGTGGCGGATATTTTATTATAACTAATAACTTGTAAAACAAAACGGTCGTCATGCTGAGCTTGCCGAAGCATCTTGGTCGCATCACCCAACGGTGCGACCAAGATGCTTCGGCAAGCTCAGCATGACGACCGTTTTTCAGGCGTATTATGTAGCCTAGCGGGGTTGCAGCGCGGCTAGGGCCGCGCGCTCGTAGCACTGCTCGTAGA
This sequence comes from Hymenobacter cheonanensis, assembly GCF_030581075.1. Lineage (GTDB taxonomy): Bacteria > Bacteroidota > Bacteroidia > Cytophagales > Hymenobacteraceae > Hymenobacter. The sequence continues at coordinate 763,988 of NZ_JAUQSW010000001.1, read as the reverse complement.
GCGGCACAATGTTGGCAACGGCAAACTCCTCGGCGCGGGCGCGGGCGGCGGCTTTAAAGCGGGGCAGGTTTGCATCATCAAGCACGTAGAGGGCGTTTTTGACCATGTCCTCCACGTCGCCGATGTTGCTGAGCATGCCGGTTACGTTGTGCACATTCAGCTCGGGAATACCGCCGGCGTTGGTGCTCACCACGGGTACTTCGCAGGCCATTGCCTCCAGGGCAGCGAGGCCAAAGCTCTCATTCTCAGAAGGCATCAGGAAAAGGTCACCCACGCTGAGGACTTCTTCCACGGCTTCGAGCTTGCCTAGAAAGCGCACATCGCGCTGGCAGTCGAGGTCGCGGGCCAGCTTCTCCATGCGCGAGCGGTCGGGGCCATCGCCCACGAGTAGCAGCTTGGCCGGAATGTGCTGGCGCACCCCGCAAAAAATACGCAGCACATCCTCAACCCGCTTCACAGTGCGGAAATTACTGGTGTGGATGAGCAGCTTCTCGCCTTCGGGCGCAATGGCGGCCCGGAAGTGGTTCTTTTCCTGCTTCTTAAAGCGGTTGAGGTCGATGAAGTTGGGAATTACTTCAATCTTGTGCTCGACCGGGAAATACTCATAGGTTTCGCGGCGCAGGTCGGCCGAAACGGCCGTGACGCCGTCGCTCTCGTTGATGCTGAACGTCACCACCGGCTCGTAGCTGGCATCCTTGCCCACTAGGGTAATATCAGTGCCGTGCAGCGTTGTTACCACGGGCGCCGTGATGCCCCGCGAGCGCAGAATCTGCTTGGCCAGGTAGGCCGCCGAGGCGTGCGGAATGGCGTAGTGCACGTGCAGCACGTCGAGCTTCTCATTTTGCACGATATCCACCATCTTGCTGGCCAGGGCCGACTCGTAGGGCGGAAACTGGAAAAGCGGGTAGGTGGGCACATACACCTCGTGGTAGAAGACGTTCTCGTTGAAGAAATCGAGCCGCACCGGCTGGCTGTACGTGATGAAATGGACTTTGTGGCCGCGCTGGGCCAGGGCTTTGCCCAACTCGGTGGCTACCACGCCGGAGCCGCCAAACGTGGGATAACAGACGATGCCGATATTCATTAAGGAAAGATAGAGGAGGCGAGGGGCTAACCGGAATCGGCGGCGGAGGTTTGGCCGCAACCTCGGCCCGGCTACTGCCGACTTTGCGCCGGCGCCCGGCAATAAGGACGCGCTAGGCCGGCGGCGGGCTGCCGCGTAGCTTTGAGTTGCTATTTATTCTTGATTTCTTAATGAGGCATTTCTTACTGGCCGCCGGCTTGCTGGCCGGGCTGGCGGCTCCGGCGCAGGCCCAACCCACGCGCGCTAACTCGCCCAAGGCCCGGTTGGCGGGCTCGGCGCCGCTGGCCGCGCTGTTTACCAACTACTGGGAAGAGCAGGCGCGGCTATACCCGCTGCAGGCCACCAGCCAGGGCGATAACCGCTACAACGACCAGCTGCCCAACTCGGGCACCCGCGATTTTCGCCAGCAGCAGCGCCGCCTGTATGAGCGCTACCGCGACCAGCTAGCCCGCCTCGACCGCAGCAAGCTGACGCCCGCCGACCAGACGAGCTACGACGTATTTCAGTACGAGATGACGAGCCGGCTGGCCAGCCTCGCCCAGCCTACCTGGACGATGCCCTTCACGCAGTTCAGCGGCCTGCCCCTGGAGCTGGCGCAGCTAGGGGCCGGCACCGGCGCGCAGCCCTTCAAAACGGTGCCGGACTACGACAACTGGCTGGCCCGCGTGCGGCAGTTTCCGGTGTGGGCCGATACGGCCGTGGCCGATTTTCGGCACGGTATGCGCACCGGCGTGGTGCTGCCCAAGGTATTGGTGCAAAAAATGATACCGCAGCTGGAGGCGCTGGCCGTGGCCGACCCTAGCCAGAGCGTATTCTACGGGCCCATCAAGCAGCTGCCGGCCACGTTTTCGGCTGCCGACAAACAGCGCCTGACGGCCGCGTATGAGCAGGCTATCCGCACCCAACTCGTGCCCACTTACCAGCGGCTGGCAACGTTTTTGAAGAACGACTACCTGCCGGCGGCCCGCACCAGCACCGGCATTGCGGCCGTGCCGGGGGGCGCCGATATGTACACCACCGCCGTGGCGTACTGGACCACGACCACCCGCACGCCGGAAGAAATTTACCAGACCGGCCAAGCCGAAGTAGCCCGCATCAGGGGCGAGATGGAGAAAGTGCGCCAGCAGCTAGGCTACCAGGGCGACCTGAAAGAGCTACTGGCTTCGCTGAGTACTGACCCCAAATTCCGGCCCTATAAAACGCCGGAGGACGTGCTCAACGGCTTCCGCGCCATTCAGGGGCGGGTGGCGCCGGGGCTGCCGCGCCTGTTTGGGCGCATGCCCAAAACGGCGTTTGAGATTCGGCAAACGGAGGCGTTTCGCGCTGCCTCGGCCAGCGCGCAGTACAACCGGGGCGCGGCCGATGGCTCGCGGCCGGGCATTTTCTACGTGCCCATCCTGGATGCTACCAAGTTTAAGACGCCGGGCATGGAATCGCTGTTTTTGCACGAGGCCATTCCGGGCCACCACTTCCAGGTGTCGTTGCAGCAGGAAAACACCAACCTGCCCAAGTTTCAACGGTTTGCCTTTTACTCGGCTTTCAGCGAGGGCTGGGCGCTCTATACCGAAAGCCTGGGCAAGGAGCTGGGCATGTACACCGACCCCTACCAATACCTGGGCGCGCTGAGCGCTGAAATGCACCGCGCCATCCGCTTGGTGGTCGATGTAGGTATGCACGCCAAGGGCCTCACCCGCGAGCAAGCTATCGACTACATGCTAGCCAACGAAGCCACGACCGAACAGGGTGCCACTTCTGAGATAGAGCGCTACATGGCCTGGCCCGGCCAGGCGCTGGCCTACAAAACCGGCCAGCTCAAAATAAGAGAATTGCGCACCCGCTACGAAAAGCAGCTAGGGCCGAAGTTCTCGCTCAAGGCCTTCCACGACGAACTATTGCTGGATGGGGCCATGCCGCTGGCCGTGCTGGAGCGGCGCATGGATGCCTGGGCGGCCCGGCAGAAATAAAAAATACAGAAACGGCCGTCATGCTGAGCTTGCCGAAGCATCTTGCTTGCGCCGCTGGATTGCTACCTAGCGACGCGACCAAGATGCTTCGGCAAGCTCAGCATGACGACTGTTTACTTGGTAATACCTATTTAATTCCTTTTCTAATGAAACATAAATTCCACCTGCTGGCCGCCTTGGCGCTGGCCGCGCCCCTGGCGGGCCAGGCCCAAAAAAAGGCCGTGCCCGCCCCAACGGCCAACGCCGAAAGCGCCATCAAGGAAGCCGACATCAAGCGTGACCTGTTTGCGCTGGGCGGCAACCACTACCGCGGCCGCGAAGCCGGCACCCTCGATGAGCTGAAGGCCTCCGTGTGGCTGGCCGACCAGATGCGGGCCATCGGGGCGCTGCCCGCCGGCGACGATGGCACGTACTTCCAGTGGTTTACGATGCAGCGTACGCGCCTCACCAAGGGCAGCACGCTCAGCATCGGCAGCCACGCGCTCAAGCTTAATCACGACGCGATTCTCTTCGCCCCGGTGAGCGCCAGCGTGAACGCGCCCATGGTGTGGGTGGGCAGCGCTAGCCCCGCCGAGCTGGCCAAGGTCGATGTGAAAGGCAAGGCCGTGGCCATGCAGTTTGGCGGCGAGGTCACGCCCGGCCTCAGCTTCCGGCGCTACCAGATGGCTACCATGCGCGACCGCTCGGCCGAGCTGATGAAGGCCGGCGCGGTGGCCGTGGTGATTGTGGGCGACGCCCGCGCCCAGGCCGTGTTCGAGCACTGGGGCCACACCTACGAGCGCGGCCGCTACGGCCTGCCCGGCGACCCCAACGTGAAAATGGCCACCGGCGCGCCCACCATCTGGCTGCCCGCCAGCGCCGCTAGCTGGGCTCAGCAGCCCGGCCAGCAGTTTGTGGCCAATCTGCAATTGGAAAGCTTCGGCTACCCGTCGGTGAACATCGTGGCCAAAATTCCCGGCACCGATGCCCAGCTCAAGAGCCAGAACGTGCTCTTCAGCACCCACCAGGACCACGACGGCGTGCGCGAGGCCGTGGCCGGCGACTCGATTTATAACGGCGCCGACGACAACGCCACCGGCTGCTCGGCGCTGCTCGCCATCATGCGCGCCTTCAAGCAGAAGCCGGCGCGGCGCACCGCGCTCTTCGTGTACCACGGCGCTGAGGAGCGCGGGCTCATCGGCTCGCGCTACTACTCGGCCAACCCCACGGTGCCGCAGTCGTCCATCGTGGCGGTGCTCAATGCCGAGATGATGGGCCGCAACGCCCCCGACAGCGCCGCCCTGCTGGGCCGCCAGCGCCCGCACCGCAACTCGGCCGACCTGGTGAACATCGCCCTGGCCGCCAACCAGGCCGGCCCCAAGTTCAAGCTCGACACGCTTTGGGACCGCGCCGACCACCCCGAGGGCTGGTATTTCCGCTCCGACCACCTGCCGTATGCCCGCCTGGGTATTCCGTCGGTGATGTACACTTCGCTGCTGCACCCCGACTACCACACGCCCCGCGACGAGCCCGAGCGCATCAACTACCCCAAGCTCACCAACATGACCCGCTGGATGTACCTCACCGGCTGGGCTGTGGCCAACCGTACTGCGCCGCCCGCCCGCGACCCCGGCTTCAAGCTGGAGCGCTAGGCCCGTTGGTAAGCGCAACGGCGTCGGCCCTCGCTAGCTAGCAAGGCCGGCGCCGTTATGGCGTAATTTTAAGACGTATAGTTTTCCTTTTCTCGCACTTGCATGTCGTTTTCTTCCCCCCACCGCCGCCTGGCTGGCAGCCTCGCGCTGCTAGGCCTCGCGGTGGCCCAACCCTATTGTAGTATGGCCCAGGCTACTAGCCCGGTGGTAACGGTGGCCGGCCGCGCCAACCAGGCGCCATTGCTAGCCCCCTGGGGTGGCCCCCACGGCGGCGTGCCCGCTTTTGATAAAGTCAACGTAGCTGATTTCAAGCCGGCCCTCGAAGCGGCGATGGCCGAAAACCTGGCCGAAATCGCGGCCATTGCCAACAACCCGGCCGCGCCCACGTTCGACAATACCATTGCGGCGATGGAGCGCAGCGGCACGGCCCTCGACCGCGTGCAGGCCGTGTATGGTGTTTGGAAATCGACGCTGAACGACAAGGCCTTCAGCGCTGTCGAAACGGAGATGGCGCCTAAAATGGCCGCCTTTGCCGACCAGATTTCGCAGAATACGGCCCTGTTCAAGCGCATTGAGGCGGTGTATAAGTCGCCCGCCACCAAGAAGCTCACGCCCGAGCAGCAGCGGCTGGTGGAGGTCAACTACAAGCAGTTTGTGCGCGCCGGCGCCAAGCTCGATGCGCCGGCCAAGGCCCGGCTCTCGCAAATCAATCAGCAACTGGCGGGGCTGTTCACGCACTTCTCGCAGAATGTGCTGGCCGATGAAGCCGACTCGGTTTTGGTACTGAAGACCGATAAGGACCTGGGCGGGCTGCCGCCGTCGCTGCGCGACGCGGCCACCGCGGCGGCTACTGGGCGCAAGGCGAATGGGGTAGGCGTAATCACGAACACGCGCTCCAGTATCGACCCGTTTCTGACGTACTCGGACCAGCGACCGCTGCGCGAGAAGGCCTGGCGCATGTTCACCAACCGTGGCGACAACGGGGGCGCGCACGACAACAACGCCATCATCACCCAGATTTTGCAGCTGCGCGCCGAGCGGGCCAAGCTGCTAGGGTACCCCACCCACGCCCACCTGCGCCTCGACAACACGATGGCCAAAACCCCCGAGGCCGCCATGCAGCTGATGCTGGAAGTGTGGAAGCCCGCCGTGGCCCGCGTGCACGAAGAGGTGGCCGATATGCAAGCCCTAGCCAGGAAAGAGGGCGCCCCGGCCGGCTTCAAAATCGAGCCCTGGGACTACCGCTACTACGCCGAGAAGGTGCGCAAGGCCCGCTACGACCTCGACCAGAACGAGGTGAAGCCCTACTTGCAGCTCGATAAGATGCGCGAGGGCATGTTTTGGGTGGCCGGCGAACTGTTCAATTTCACCTTCGTGCCCGTAACGGACGTGCCCGTGTACCACCCCGACGTGCGGGTGTGGCAGGTAAACGACAAAACCACCGGCAAGCAGGTGGGCCTGTGGTATTTTGACCCCTACGCCCGCCCCGGCAAAAACTCGGGCGCCTGGATGAATGCCTACCGTAACCAGGAGCGCATGGATGGCAAGGAGGTAACGACCATTGTGTCCAATAACTCAAACTTCGTGAAGGGCAAGGAGGGCGAGCCGGTGCTCATTTCCTGGACCGACGCCACCACGCTGTTTCACGAGTTTGGCCACGCCCTGCACGGGCTGTCGAGCAACGTGACTTACCCCGGCCTGGCGGGCACCAGCGTGGTGCGCGACTACGTGGAGTTTCCGTCGCAGCTGCTCGAAAACTGGCTGCCCACGCCCGAGGTGCTCAACCGCTTTGCCCTGCACTACCAGACCGGCCAGCCCATTCCGCAGGTATTGGTTGACCGCATCAACAAGGCCAGCACCTTCAACGAAGGCTTTGCCACGACCGAGTTCCTGGCCAGCGCCCTCATCGACATGAAGCTGCACCTGGCGGGCTCGCAAAAGATTGACCCCGATAAGTTTGAGCGCGAAACCCTGGCCGAGCTGGGCATGCCCCACGAGCTGGTGATGCGCCACCGCACGCCGCAGTTCAGCCACGTGTTCTCAAGCGATGGCTACTCGGCGGGCTACTATTCCTACCTGTGGTCGGTGGTGCTGGCCGCCGATGCCTTCAGCGCCTTCACCGAAGCCGGCGGCCCCTACGACAAAGCCGTGGCGGCCCGCCTGCGGGCGCACGTATTTACAGTAGGCAACACCGTGGACCCGGCCGCCGGCTACCGCGCCTTCCGCGGCCGCGACCCCAAAATCGATGCCCTGATGAAGCACCGCGGCTTCCCGATGACGCCGGCCAAGGCGCTGCCCAAGCCGGGCAAAGCGGCTGGGGTGAAGGCCACCGGAACCGCCCGGTAGGCGTACCTGGTGCCAGCTAAGCATAAACCGGCAGGCTGGCCCGGCGTTCGTCGGGCCAGCCTGCCGGTTTAGCTATTTTTGCGGGCTGGCTTGCAGCAGTAGGGTAGTTTTTGCGTTAGTAGCGAGCGGGTAGGTTTTCGATGGCAAAGGCCCTCACGATTCCCTGACGCTCCATTTTCAGTTTTTCTGGTTGAAAAAGATTCTCGGTTTTTCTCGATTGGCGCTCGTCGCGCTGCTGGCCTTTTCATATTCGGCTAGCCTGGCCCAGGCGCCGCTGCCCATGCCCCGCAACCTGCGGGCTACCTACGACCGGGGCACCCGCTCGCCCAGCGGCCAGCCCGGCCCCAAGTACTGGCAGAACACGGCCGACTACACCATCAAGGTCAATTTTGACCCGGCCACGCGCCTGCTAGCGGGCACTGTTGCTATTAAGTATCAGAATAATAGCCCCGATTCGCTGCGCCAGCTCTGGTTCAAGCTCTACCCGAATCTGTACCAGAAGGGGGCCCCGCGCTCGGGCAAGTTTGCCCCCGAGGACTTGAGCGACGGCGTAAAAATCGAGCAGCTGAGCGTGAATGGCCAGGCCATCGACCCCGGCCAGCTGCAGATTGACAATACCAATATGCTGGTGCCGCTGCGCCGCGCCATCGGCGCCCGGCAGGCGGCGCAGGTTACCATTACGTATTCGTACACCCTCAATAAAGGCTCGCATCAGCGCACGGGCGAGGTGGCGCCGGGAGCCGATTTTGTGGCGTATTTCTTCCCGCGCGTTGCCGTGTACGACGATGTTGACGGCTGGAACCGAATAGCGTACACCGGCGGGCCGGAGTTTTACAACGACTTCTGTCACTTCGCGGCCGACATCACGGTGCCGCGCAACTTCCTGGTGTGGGCCACCGGCGACCTGACGAATGCCGACAAGGTGCTCGCCAAAAAGTACCTGGCGCGCCTGCGCGCTGCCGAAAAAAAGGACGGCATTACCAGCATTATCGACAGCGCCGAGGCGCGGCTGCACGATGCCACCGCACCCAACGCCTACAATACCTGGCACTTCGACGCGCGCGACGTGACGGACTTTGCCTTTGCCACCGCCGACCACTACGTGTGGGAGGCCACCAGCCTCGTGGTAGACCCCGCCACCAAGCGCCGCACCCGCGTCGATGCCGTGTACAACCCCAGCCACGACGATTTTGAGGAGGTTGCCAGGTTTGGCCGTAAAACGGTGGAAGCCATGAGCTATACCTTCCCCCAATGGCCCTACCCCTACAGCCACGAAACGGTGTTCGACGGCCTCGACCAGATGGAGTATCCCATGATGGTGAACGACAGCCCGACCCGCACCCGCGAGGAGGGCATCACGCTCACCGACCACGAGATTTTTCACACGATGTTCCCGTTTTACATGGGCATCAACGAGACGAAATACGGCTGGATGGACGAGGGCTGGGCCACTATCGGCGAGTGGATTATCTCGCCCCTCATCCAGCCCGGCCTCATCGACGACTACGGCATGGCGGCCTACGCCCGCGCCGCCGACACCGAGGACGACCTGCCCATCGTGACGCTCACCACGCAGCAAACCGGCGCGCCGTTCTTCCTCAACTCGTATCCCAAGCCGGGGCTAGGGTACCTCTACGTAAAGGATATGCTCGGCGATGAGCTGTTTATCAAGGCCTTGCATACGTACATTCGCACCTGGCACGGCAAGCACCCCATGCCCTACGATTTCTTTTACTCGATGAACGCCGGGGCCGGCCAGAACCTCGACTGGTTCTGGCAGCGCTGGTTCTTTGAGGGCGGCTACCCCGACCTGGCCATCACCACCGTGGTGCGCCCCGCCGATAAGCCCGCCCAAATCACCGTTACCGCCAAAGGCAGCAAGCCCGTGCCCGTAGACCTGACCGTGACCTTCGATAATGGTGACACGGAGCAAATCCACCGCAGCATTGCCGTTTGGAAAGAGGGCGCCAAAACCGTGACGGTGCCCGTGCGCAACGGCCGCACCATCAAAAAAGTCACGCTAGGCAGCCTCTACGTGCCCGACAGCTATCCGGCCGACAACGTATGGCTGGCGGCGGAGTAGCTTAAATAGCTTAAGCAGCAGTGACTTGGCCGTGTGCTTGGCTGAAGAAACCTAACTGGCGCGAGTTTAGCGCAGCGTAACTCGTGCCAGTTGATAAGTGGAGGTTATACCTCCACTGCCGCGCTAGCGGCCGGATAGCTCGCATAGATTAATACATACCCTGGCGACCCTCTACTGCTGGCGCGGCAGATGAGGCACAGCCTCATCACATAATCAGGCGCGAGTTACGCTGCGCTAAACTCGCGCCAGCGTCCTCCGGCTACTGCCCGCCGGCTGCGCCACCTACGCGCTCCGGCTTATTCTGGGCCATCGCCTTATAAATCACCTCCTGAATGCGGGTGCGGATATTATACGTGCGCAGCTTCACGTTGCCCGCGTCGGGGTACACGCGGTTGGAGAGGAAGACGTAGAGAATCTGATTGTCGGGGTCGAGCCACACGCAGGTGCCCGTGAAGCCCGTGTGGCCGAAGGTGCTGGCCGGGGCTAGCCGGCTGGTGGGGCCCTCGGGCTTGCTGGGGTCGCCGCGGTCCCAACCCAAGCCGCGCTTGTTGCCGGCCACCTGCGGGCGCGAAAATTCGCTCACCACCGAATTCTGAAAGTATTGGTTGCCACCGTACTTGCCGTTCTGCAGGTTCATCTGCATGAGTACTGCCAGGTCATTCGCGGTGGCGAAGAGGCCGGCGTGGCCGCCCACGCCGCCCACGAGGGCAGCAGTTTGGTCGTGCACGGTGCCTTGCAGCTGCTCGCGGCGGTAGTAGGTATCCTTTTCGGTAGGCGCGATGCAGCTCTTGGGAAAGCGCGTGAGCGGGTTGTACGTCATGGTCGCTAGCCCCAGCGGCTTGTAGAACTCCTTGGGTAGGAATTCCGCCAGCGACTGGCCTAGTAGCTTCTCGCTCAGGCGCTTCATGATGATGAAGCTGAGGTCAGAATACTCCACCGGGTATTTGCCGCGCACCTTGGGCAGCAGCGTCGAGCGCAGCGTCCAGGCCCACACCGAGTCGTCGGCGGCTTTGATGGAGTACTCGCCGGGCGCTACCTCATTCGGAAAATCATCGGAGCGGGTGCTCGAATAATAAGCCGGCTTGAGGGCGCCATCGCGCACGGTGCGCTCCCAGGTCGGAATGCCGGGCTTGAGGCCCGCTTGGTGCAGCAAAATATCGCGCACGGTAGCATCGCGCTTGTTGGTGCGCTGCATTTCGGGCAGGTAGCTGCTCACTTTCTCGTCCAGGTTCAGGCGGCCCTGGTCCTTGAGGTACATCACGGCCTGCAAGGTGCCGGCCACTTTCGTTACCGAAGCCAGGTCGTAGAGCGTGCTGTTGGTCACGGGCTGGCTCTGGTCGTAGGTGCCATAGCCGTAGCTCTGGTCAAATACCACCGTGCCGTTTTTGGCGATGAGCACCTGGCAGCCGGGGGTGGCGGCCGTCACAATGCTCTCAAGCGCAATATGGTCTATCTGACTCATAATGTGCGAGTCGAGGCCCTCGCGCTCGGGGGCAGCGTAGCGCAGCCGGTGCAGGTCGGCAGTGGCCAGCCCAGTGCCCGCCTTCAGCGTTTCCGACACCGTAACGGGCAGCTTGCCCCGCGCCGGCAGCGCGCCAAACAGCACCTGCGGCACCACCAGCTGCGCCGCGTAGTGGTCCTCGTAGCCGCACACCAGCGTGCGGGCCGATTCCAGAAACTTGAGGCCGTAGGCGTTGCCCATCGCTACCACCACGGTTTTGCGGCGCTTATCGGCCTCCAGGTTCTTGAGGAATTTCAGCGCGCCCTCGCCCAGACCGTAGCTGTGGCTAGGGGTGTTGTTCATCTGATGCAGGCTCACTACCACCACGTTGGCATCGCCGAGGCTGGCCTGAATGCGGCTGAAAGTAGAGTCGGGCGCGTAGCGGTCAGACACGGCGTACACCGGGCCGGGCTGGTATTTGTTGAAAATGGTGGCGTAGGGCCCTTCCGGCTGGGTGCCGATAGTAATGGCCGCAATGCGCAGCGTATCAAGGCGTTGGAAGGGAAGAAGCTTGTCCTCATTCTTCACCACCGTCACGGCGTGCTCAAAAATCGTTTGGGCCAGCACCCGCGAAGCGGGCAGGTTGAGGCTGTCGCGCAGGGCTAGCGCATTGGCGGGCTTGTACTTATTAAGCCCGGCCCAGTACTTGGCGCGCAGTATTTTCCTGACCCGCGCATCGAGGTCGGCCTGGTTGAGGTGGCCTGCCGCCACGGCTTCCTTGATGCGGATAAGGGCGGCCGGCACGTCTTCCGAAAACAGCAGCACGTCGTTGCCGGCGGCCAGGGCCATCGCATCAAGCTCGCCCGATTTGTAGAGCTTGCTCACGCTGCGCATGTTCAGTGCATCGGTGAAAATCAAGCCCTTAAAGCCCATGCGCTCTTGCAGCAGCCCGGTCACGAGCGCCTTCGAGAGCGTGGTAGTTTTAGCGTTGGTTGTGTCGAACAAAGGCATGTAGAGGTGGGCCACCATCACGCCCAGCGCCCCGGCCTCAAACGACTTCTGAAAGGGCACCAAATCCACCTTTTCGAGCCTGGCCAGGTCGGTGTTGATGACCGGCAGGGCCACATGCGAGTCAGTATCGGTATCGCCGTGGCCCGGGAAGTGCTTGGCTACGGCAATCACGTGCTGGCCCTGCAAGCCTTTGATATACTGCACCCCTAGCGCGGCTACGCGGTCCTGGTTTTCGCCGAATGAGCGGTTGCCAATCACGGGGTTGCCGGGGTTGGAGTTGACATCGACCACCGGCGCAAAGTTGATGTGCACACCCAGCGCCCGCAGCTTGCGGGCCAGGTCGCGGCCCATCTGGTACACCAGCTGGTCGTCGTCCATGGCGCCCAGGGTCATTTCCTTGGCGAAGTGCGCCGTGGAGTCGAGGCGCATATCGAGGCCCCACTCGGCATCGGTAGCGATGAGCAGCGGCACCTTGGCGGCAGCCTGCAAGCGGTTGGTTAGGATGACCTGGCGCTTGGGGCCGCCCTGCAAAAACATCACGCCCCCAATGCCCTGGTTGCGTACCAGGCGCTCGATGCGGTCGGCGTGGGCTTTTTCGCGGTTGGAGTAGGCGGCCACCATAAAAAACTGGCCGAGCCGCTGGTCGGGCGTAAGCGAGTTAAACACGCTATCGACCCACTGCGTTTCGGCGGGGCCGCTGGGCAGCGGGTCGGGCAGGGGCTTGCGGGGCTCCGAAAAGCCTAGCAGCAACCCGGCAACCCCCAGCAGCAACCCCAGAAACAAAAACCGCAAATCGACGCGCATCAGCCCAGGGCGGGAAGTTTTAAAGAGGTAGAAAAGGCGGTCCGGCCGGCCTACTTTTGCCAGCGGATGCTGCCGGAACCCCCGGCTGCCCCTAGCGGTTCCATACAAGCCAGAACCCTTGGCAGCCCAAAGTAACCCGGGCAGCTAGCCCAAAATTGGCCGCAAAGGTAGGCACCAAGCTAGTAGCGGCCGATGAAAAACGCCTGTGCTGCTGGCTAATTGCCCGCCCCGGCCGCCAAAAAATGGTAGTGCCCCTGGCCTACCCCCGTCCCTATGCCCGACATCATTCAACTTCTGCCCGAATACCTTGCCAACCAGATTGCGGCGGGCGAGGTGGTGCAGCGCCCGGCTTCGGTGGTGAAGGAACTGCTCGAAAACGCCGTCGATGCCGGCGCCACCAGCATTCAACTAATTGTGAAAGAAGCGGGTAAGCAGCTCGTGCAGGTAGTCGACGACGGCGCCGGCATGTCGGCCACCGACGCGCGCATGAGCCTGGAGCGCCACGCCACCAGCAAAATCCGCTCGACCGAGGACCTGTTTCGCATTCGCACGCTGGGCTTCCGGGGCGAGGCGCTGGCTAGCATCGCGGCCGTGGCCCAGGTCGAGATTCGGACCAAGCAGCGCGGCCAGGAAACCGGCTCGCTGCTGCTCGTGGAGGGCTCGGCGGTGACCAGCCAAACGCCCACGGCCTGCCCCGACGGCACGAGCATCGCGGTGAAGAACCTGTTTTTTAACGTGCCCGCCCGGCGCAACTTCTTGAAAAGCAACGCGGTGGAGATGCGCCACATCCTGGACGAGTTTCAGCACGTGGCGTTGGCTAATCCGCAGATTGCCTTCTCGCTGTACCAGAATGACCTGGAGGTATTTGGCCTGCCCGCCGGTAAGCTGAGCCAGCGTATTGTGGCGCTGCTGGGCAATAACTACAAAGAGCAACTAGCTAGCTGCGAAGAAGTAACGCCGTTTATTACGGTGAAGGGTTACATCGGTAAGCCGGAGTCGGCGAAGAAAAGCCGGGGCGACCAGTTTTTTTTCGTCAATAACCGCTTTATCCGCTCGGCCTACCTCAACCACGCGGTGCTGGCCGCCTACGAAGGGCTGCTGGCCCGCGACACGCACCCGTTCTACGTGCTGTTTCTGGAGCTTGACCCCAAGGCGATTGACATCAACGTGCACCCCACGAAGACGGAAATAAAATTTGAGGACGAAAAAACGGTGTACGCCGTGGTGCGCGCCGCCGTGCGGCAGGCGCTGGGCGTGCACAGCCTCACACCCTCGCTCGACTTTGAGGGCGACGTGAATTTTGCGCCCATCCGGCCGCTGCGCACCTCGGCGGGGGCTAGCGGCTTTGGTGGCGAGAGCGCCGCGCTGCCCATGCCCACCCGCGCTGTCGAATTCAACCCCGATGCGCTGGCCTCGTCGGTGTCGGCGGCGGCACGGGGCAGCCGGCCTGCCGCCGAACGCGCCGCCCCGGCGCGCCCCACCGAGCAGGCCAAGCGCGACCTCGAAGCTTTTTACCGCGAGCTAGGCCAGCCCGTGCGCCCGGCTGCCGATGAGGCCGCCCCAACTGGAGCCGTTACGATGGTGTCCCCGGTAGCGCCGCTGCCCGAGCTGCCCTTTACCCACCCGGCGCCGCCCGACCAACCCCGGCCGCAGCACGCCAGCTCGGTTAGCCCCAGTGGCGGCGGTAGCGGAGCCCCGCACAACCCGCGCGCCACCCAAGTGCTGAACCGCTACGTGCTGCTGCCCGTGAAGTCGGGCCTGATGCTGATTGACCAAGAGGCGGCCCGCGAGCGCATCCTCTACGAGCAGTACGCGGCGGGGCAGGAGCGGGGCGCGGTGCACTCGCAGGCGCTGCTGTTTCCGCGCCCGCTCACGTTTTCGCCCGCCGACTATGCCGTGCTGGGCGAGCTGACGCCCTCGCTGCACCTGCTAGGGTTCCGCTTCGCGGAGTTTGGGCCCAATACCATTGCCATCGAGGCCGTGCCTGCCGACCTGCCCGCCCAAGGCGAGAAGGAGCTGCTCGAAGGCTTGATTGAGCAGTTCAGAAGCGGTGCGGCCCCGCTGCGCCTCGACCGGCGCGAGGCCCTGGCCCGGGCGCTGGCCCGGCGCGTGGCCCAGGCCACCAGCCAGCCCCGCCTGCCCGATGTGGAGCTGAATGCCTTGGTAGATAAGCTTTTCGCCTGCCAGGTGCCCAACTATACCCCCGACGGCCGCCCCACCGTAGTGCTGCTCGATGGCGAGCAGCTGGCGGCCTATTTCCGCAAGGCTGGCGCGTAAGCGGCCCGGTGCGACCTTTGCGCCGCGCCGCTGTTCTCTTGTTTCAATCGCCAGGCCTACGCCTGGCGTTCCTGCATGTTCAATCTCACGCCTACCGTCCGCAACCTGCTCCTGATTAACCTGGCCGTATTTCTGGCCCAGGAAAATCTACGCAACATTCCTATCACGCAGCTTGGCAGCTTGTACGTGCCGGGCTCACCGTACTTCCATTTCTGGCAGTTTTTCACTTATATGTTCTTGCACGGTAGCTGGGGGCATATTTTCTCCAATATGTTTGGCCTCATCTCGTTTGGGCCGCTGCTGGAGCAGCGCTGGGGCGGGCAGCGCTTTCTGGCCTTTTGGCTGATGTGCGGCGTGGGGGCTGGCGTGCTTTACCAAGGCGTGCGCATCTATGAAATGCGCCAGCTCGACGCGGTGTATACCGAAGTGGTGCGCAGCCCTAATGCCGGCGACTACGACCAATTTATGCGCCAAAGTGGCTTTAAGCAGGCCGAAGATGAAGCAGCAGCGGCAGCCCTGGAGCGCAACCCCAACGACCAGAACCTGCAGCAGGCTATTGTGCAGCACGTGCAGGAAATATATCACGTCATTCACGATTCGCCGCGCGGCGGTATGCTAGGGGCGTCGGGCGCACTGTTTGGTATCCTCTTCGCCTTCGCCTACCTGTTTCCGAATACAGAGCTGTTTTTGCTTTTTTTCCCGTTTCCCATCAAGGCCAAGTATTTTGTGTTCTTTTATGGTGCTTACGAGTTGTACAATGGCGTGCACCAAGCGCCCGGCGACAACGTTGCCCACTTTGCCCACATCGGCGGGCTGCTGATTGGGTTTATTATTCTTAAATTCTGGGAAAGCGGCCGCGCCCGCTTCTACTAAATCTTCGCTTTCTATGAGTTTGACCCAGGATATCCGCGATGCCTTTTCGCGCCGCGATAATGCGCTTAATCAGCTCATTATCCTCAACGCGCTGGTATTTGCCGTCCTTATCATTCTGCGGGCAATATTTTTCATTGCCCAGTCCAGCGGCACGTACACGCTCATCATGCGCCAGCTAGCCCTGTCGTCGGATGGCTGGGTGCTGCTGCGCCACCCCTGGACGCTACTCACCTATGCCTTTGTGCACGAAGGTTTTCTGCATATCCTGTTTAATATGCTGAACCTCTACTGGTTCGGGCAAATTATTCGGGAGTACCTGGGCGACCGGCGGCTGGTGAGTCTCTATGTGCTGGGCGCGCTGGCCGGGGCAGTGTTCTTTCTGCTAGCCTACAATTTTATTCCGGTGCTGCAGCCCGGGCTGGGCTTGCCCGTTATCGGGGCCTCGGCCTCGGTCACGGCTATTATCGTGGCGGCGGCTACGCTGCTGCCCGATTATACCTTCATGCTCTTTATTCTGGGCGCGGTCAAAATCAAGTGGATAGCCGTAGCCGTGGTGCTGATTTCGCTGGCCGGCATCAACGGCGGTAATCCCGGTGGCGAGATTACGCACCTGGGCGGGGCTTTGCTAGGCTTCGTTTTTGTGAAGCAGCTCAAAGCCGGCCGCGATATGGGCCGGCCGGTAGTGGCAGTAGGCAACTGGTTTAGCAGCCTTTTCCAGGCGCGGCCGGCTATGAAGGTGACGCACCGCAGCCCCGTATCGGTGGGCCGCACCACGGCCACGGCCAGCAAAGCGGCCCCTAGCACAACACCGCCCGAAGAAGTGGACCTTATTCTGGATAAAATCTCGCGCTCGGGCTACGAAAGCCTCTCGAAGGACGAAAAGCAAAAGCTCTTCCGCGCCAGCCAGCAGTAAGGCGTCGCAAGCTTCGCGAATCCGCATCTCGGTTGAGTTAGAAAAGAAAAAGCCCGTCGAAACGACGGGCTTTTTGCTGGACAAATGGATAAGAAAAAACGTTAAGCTGCGGGCGCGGCCGGCGCTTCAGTGCTGGTGGCCGGGCGGCCCCAGGAGCCGGCACAGCGGCTGCGCATCTGCTGGCGAAACCGCTCGCGGTCGGCCGGCGAAAAGGCTTCCATGCGCTGCTGCATCTGGCGTTTCCAGGCGCGGCCCCGGGCCCAGCCGCCCTGGCCGCCGCGTCCAAAGCCGCCCGTGAGAATGCGGCTAAGCACCAGCAGCCCGAGCGCCTGCCAGAAATTAAGCAGTGGCAGGTGGAAAATCATTGGCATGAGCCAGTTCCAGAGACTCATGGTGGCAAACCCGGCCAAGCCCACAAACAGGGTGGCGAAGAAGACAAATTTGAAGGCTTTTTTCAGCCAAAAAGAGCGGTTCATATCTAAAATAACAGCAAGTAGGTGGGAGGGGCGATGGCAGGCTAGTCGGTAAACAGTTCGTCGTAGAGCGTGCGCAGGCGCTTGCGCAAGTGCTTCACGGCGTAGTGCTTGCGCGAGATAAGGGTTTTGAGCGGCACGCCGGTTTCAGTAACCATGTCGTTGAACGACTTGTCTTCCAGCTCGTGCCACACAAATACCTGGCGCTGCTCGGCCGGCAGCTCGGCCAGGGCATCGGTAAGGGCGTCCATGATGGTTTCGCGCAGCAGGCGGTTTTCGGGCGAGTCGTCGGGGGCGGGCAGCACGTCTTGCAGCAGGCGGGCGGGCTCGTCGCCGTCGGTGCCGGCCCCCAGCGGCGCATCGAGCGACACCGTGCGCTGGGCCGGCACGCGCCGGTAGCGGTCAATAATGCGGTTGCGGGCCACCCGGAAGAGCCAGGCTGCCGCCTGCTCCACGGGCTTCAGCAGCCGGTAGCTTTCGACAAGCTCGGCAAAGACATCCTGCAGAATGTCCTCGGCCTCGTCGGGGTCGGGCACGCGCCGCTCAATAAACCGCAGCAAGCGGCCGCGCTGCTCGCGCACCGCCGTTTGTATCTGCTGGTCTTGGCCGGCGGCGGTCGTCATAAGAGCGGAAAGGGGGAGGGCTAGTGCTTCCATCGTGCCTAAGCAGACGCAGAGCCCTAGCCAATATTTTATGGAAAAGTAGCGCGGACTCTGCGAGCCCGCGCCGACCAACTTTTGAAACATCTACGCGCGGGTTCGCAGAGTCCGCGCTACGGCCCTAACTTTGCCCGCTAGGTCGGCCGCAGGCCGGCCGCGCTTTCCCGCAGCTTTCTTGCCATGACCAACGCTTCTATCGTTCCCGCCGTCATTCACGAAGTGCCGTTGCAGTACTACGTGTTTTTCGCCACCGCGCTCTTCTGCATCGGCGTTACGGGGGTGCTTATCCGGCGCAATGCCATCATCATCTTCATGTGCATCGAGCTGATGCTCAACGCCGTGAATATTCTGCTGACGGCTTTTGCCGCTTACCGCGCCGACCCCAACGGGCAGGTGTTCGTGTTCTTCATCATGGCCGTAGCCGCCGCCGAAGTTTCGGTAGGCCTGGGCATTATTGTCATGATTTACCGCAACTTCCAGAATACCGACGTCAACCTGCTCAGCCGGTTGAAAGGGTAAAAACCGGTTGTTAGTGCCCGGCAGCGCCCGGCATTCGCACTCGCTCAGTCGCTAGTTATCTTATGCAAGAAACTGTTCTCCCCGGTGCCACGGCGCCTTTTTCGACCCTGCTGTACGTCCTCATTCCGGGGTTGCCTTTTCTGGGTTTTCTGCTCAATGGACTGCTAAACAGAAAATTATCGGGCACGGTGGCCGGCGCCATTGGCACACTTGCCGTGCTAGGGTCGTTTCTGCTGTCGGTATTCCTGTTCGTCAATTTTCAGTACCAGTACACCGTCAACCTGTTCGACTGGATTTCGGTGGGCTCGCTGCAAATTCCCTTCAGCTACCAGATTGACCAACTGAGCCTGCTCATGCTGCTGCTGATTACGGGCGTGGGTACCCTTATCCACATCTACAGCATCGGCTACATGCACCACGACGAGAACGTGGGGAAGTTTTTTAGCTTCCTCAACCTGTTCGTGTTCAGCATGTTGATATTGGTGCTGGGGGCCAACTTCGTCATTCTTTTCATTGGTTGGGAAGGCGTGGGGCTGTGCTCGTACCTGCTCATTGGCTTCTGGAATAAAAATACCAGCTACAACAACGCCGCCAAAAAAGCCTTCATCATCAACCGTGTGGGCGACCTGGGCTTTCTGCTCGGTATCTTCCTGATGTACCTGACCTTCAACTCGGTGCAATACGCCGAGGTATTTCAGAAGGCTAGCCTGGGGCAGTTTGGCAACTATGGCGTGGGCGTATGCACCTTCATTACGCTGTTGCTCTTCGTGGGCGCCATGGGTAAATCGGCGCAGCTGCCTCTCTACACCTGGCTACCCGACGCAATGGCCGGCCCGACGCCGGTTTCGGCCCTTATCCACGCCGCTACCATGGTTACGGCTGGTATCTACCTCGTGCTGCGCTCCAACGTACTCTTCACGCTAGCCCCGCATACGCTCGAAGTGGTGGGCATTATTGGCCTGGCCACGGCGCTCTTCGCCGCTACTATCGGCTTGGCCCAGAACGACATAAAGAAAGTACTGGCTTACTCCACCGTGTCGCAGCTAGGGTATATGTTCCTGGCCTTGGGCGTGATGGGCTATACTTCGTCGTTTTTCCATGTGCTCACGCACGCGTTCTTCAAGGCGCTGCTCTTCCTGGGGGCCGGCTCAGTTATCCACGCCATGAGCAACGAGCAGGACATGCGCCGCATGGGTGGCCTGCGCAAGGCTTTGCCCATCACGTTCTTAACGATGCTGATTGGCTGTCTGGCTATCTCGGGCATCCCGCCGTTTGCCGGCTTCTTCTCGAAAGATGAGATTCTGAGCCACGTGTACGAGCACAGCAAGGTGATGTGGGCCATCGGCGTGTTTACTTCGTTTCTGACGGCTTTTTACATGTTCCGTTTGCTGTTTCTCACCTTCTTCGGCGAGTTCCGGGGCACCGAGCATCAGCGCGAACACTTGCACGAGTCGCCGGCCAGCATGACGCTGCCGCTAATTGTGCTAGCCATTCTCTCGGCTGTGGGCGGCTTCATGGGCGCGCCCATGTTTGTGGGCAAGCACTACCTGGCCGATTACCTGGCCCCGATTTTCACTTACTCGAAGCAGATTCTGCCGGCCGCGTTTACTACCGAGCCTGAGCACAGCACCGAGCTGATGCTGATGGGTATTTCCGTATTAGTGGCCGTGGTTGGTATCGTGCTGGCCTACGTGCAGTACGTAGCCCGCGCCCAGCGCCCCGCCGAAGACGACGCCCAGCGCTCGGCCCCCGAGAACCTGGTATACCACAAATACTATGTGGATGAGCTTTACAATAGCCTCATCGTGAAGCCGATAATGGCGCTCTCTACCGGCCTCTACAAGTTTGTCGAAAATGGCATCATCGACCCCATTGCCAACGGCGTGGGCCGCGTGACCCTGGCCGGCGGCCAACTGCTGCGCAACGTGCAAACCGGCTCGGTGGAGACGTATTTGATTCTCATGGTGATTGGCATTGTGCTGATTTTAGGCTTGAATTTTGGACGCTTATAAGCGATAAATCAAGCAGTTTGGCGTACTATTGAACGTCGGGCTGAGCTAGCGGAGCAGCTTGCTTTCATTGATTGGGTCATTGGCCCGTCGGTGTGCGCAAGCTGCTTCGCCAGCTCAGCTTGACGTTCGTTCGTTTCTAGCCCTACTGTCTCATGAAAAAAATCTTACCCGCCCTGCTTTTGTTAGCAGGCCCGGCCATGGCCCAGGAAACCCAGTACCACGAGCCGCCGGCCGCCATCCGCGACCTGCTGCTGGCGCCGCCTACGCCCCGCGTGAGCCTCGCGGGCGATGGCAGCGTACTGGCCATTCTGGCTGTGCAGGATTTCCCAACCATCGCCGAGCTTTCGCAGCCCGAGCTGCGGCTGGCCGGGCTGCGCCTCAACCCGCGTACCAATGGCCCTAGCCGCGTGAGCTACGCGGTGGGTATGCAGTTCAAGAAGCTGCCCGGTGGGGCCGAAACGCCAGTGCAGGGCCTGCCGGCCCAGGCGCGCATCAGCAGCCCTAGCTGGTCGCCCGATAATCAGCATCTGGCCTTTGCGCTCACCGTGCCGGCCGCCGATGGCAGCCCCGGCCGCGTAGAGCTGTGGGTGGCCGAAGTAGCTACCAACACCGCCCGACGCCTGCTGGCCACGCCGCTCAATGACGCGTTTGGCAATGCGTTTGAGTGGGTGTCGGATAGCCAGACGCTGCTGGCCAAAGTAGTGCCGGCTGGCCGCGGCGCGGCCCCGGCCGCCGATGCCACGCCCACCGGCCCGGCCGTGCAGGAAACCGGCGGCGGCAAGAAATCGGGCGCCCGCACCTACCAGGACTTGCTGAAAAACCCCGCCGACGAGCGCATTTTCGACTATTACGCCACCTCGCAGCTCGTGAAGGTGAAGCTGGCCGACGGCTCGGCGCAGCCGCTGGGCCAGCCGGGCGTGCTGCGCACGGCCTCGCCCTCGCCCGATGGGCGCTACGTGCTGGTGCGCACCGCCCACCGGCCGTATTCGTACACGCTGCCCATCAGCAGCTTCCCGCAGCGCATCGACGTGCTCGACCTGGGTAGCGGCGCGGTCGTGAAAAACATTGCCGACCTGCCGCTGGCCGACAACGTGCCTACTAACTTCGACGCTGTGCCCACCGGCCCGCGCGACCACGGCTGGCGCACCGACGTGCCGGCCACCCTCAGCTACGCCGAGGCGCAGGATGGCGGCGACCCCAAGGTGAAGGCGAACGTGCGCGACAAAGTATTTCTGCTGGCCGCGCCCTTCACCGCTCCGCAGGAACTGGCCGCGCTGCCGCTGCGCTACGCGGGCCTTACCTGGGGCACCGACCACCTGGCGCTGGTAGATGGCTACCGCTGGGCCGACCGCCACGAAACTACGTGGCAGCTAGACCCTAGCCAGCCCGGCCAGGCGCTGAAAGTGCTGTTCGACGGCTCGTCGCAGGACACTTACCACAACCCCGGCACGCCCGCCACGCGCCGCAATGCCCAGGGCCGCCCGGTGCTGCGCCTGGCCCAGGGCGGGCAGGCCATCTACCTGTCGGGCCAGGGCGCCTCGCCCGAGGGCGACCGGCCGTTTGTGGATGAGCTGAACCTGACCACCAAGAAAAGCACGCGCCTGTGGCAATCGGCAGCGCCGTACTACGAAGTGCCAGTGGCCATTTTCGATGGCAAGAAAGGACAGGCCGAGCTGCTGACCCGCCGCGAGGCCGCCGACCAGAGCCCCAACTACTACCTGCGCGAGCTGGGCAAAAAAGGCCAGCCGCTAGCCCTCACGCACTTTTCCAACCCCTACGCCAAGTTTGGCGGCAGCTTCCGCAAGCAGGTGCTGCACTACAAGCGCGCCGATGGCGTAGCCCTCACGGCCAACCTCTACCTGCCGCCCAACTACAAGAAAACCGACGGCCCGCTGCCCACCTTAATGGAGGCCTATCCGGTCGAGTTCAAGGATAAAGCCAATGCCGGGCAGGTGAGCGGCTCGCCCTACACCTTCACGCGTATCAGCTGGGCCTCGCCGGTTTATTGGGTTACGCAGGGCTACGCGGTGCTCGAAAACGCCACCGTGCCTATTGTGGGTGAAGGCAGCGCCGAGCCCAACGACACCTACACCGAGCAGCTGGTGAGCAGCGCCAAGGCCGCCATCGACGAAGGCCAGCGCCTGGGCGTAGTCGACCCCAACCGCGTGGCCGTGATGGGCCACAGCTACGGCGCCTTCATGACGGCCAACCTGCTAGCCCATTCCAACCTGTTTAAGGCCGGTATTGCGCGCAGCGGGGCCTACAACCGCACCCTCACGCCCTACGGCTTCCAGGGCGAGGAGCGCACCTACTGGCAGGCCAAGGGCGTCTACGATGCCATGTCGCCCTTCAATTTTGCCGATAAAATCAAGACGCCTATCCTGCTCATTCACGGCGAGGCTGATAATAATTCGGGCACGTTTCCCATCCAGAGCGAGCGTTTTTACGCCGCCCTCAAGGGCCAGGGCGCCACGGCCCGCTACGTGGTGCTACCCGCCGAAGCCCACAGCTACGCCGCCCGCGAAAACCTGATGCATATGCTGTGGGAAATGGATTCGTGGCTAGCAAAATACGTGAAAGCCCCGGCGCCCACCGTCGCTAATTAACCTCCGCACTACGGGGCGTAACCTAAAAGGCCCGGACGCAAGTCCGGGCCTTTTTTGGCGCTTGGCTCGGCGGCGGCTAGTGGCATTTGAACTACCGGGCTTAGCTGCGTAAGTACGTAACTCATAGGTTGGCCAATACGTTAAGCTAATACTTTCATCCTTTCCAACTCTCCTTTTCCACGCGCGCTAATGCAAACCATTCCCACCAAAGCCTACGGGGCCAGCGGCTCCATCTTCAACGGTCTTAAGCCAATGGACATCGAGCGCGAGGCGCCCAAAGCCGATGAGGTCCACATCGACATCCTGTACTGCGGCGTATGCCACTCCGACCTGCACCAGGTCAAAAACGACTGGAAAAACACGATTTATCCCTGCGTGCCGGGGCACGAAATAGTAGGCCGCATTGAGGAGGTCGGCAGCGGCGTTACGAAGTTTAGCGTGGGCGATATCGTGGGCGTGGGCTGCATGATTGACTCGTGCGGCGTGTGCCCGGCCTGCCGCGAAAAGGAGGAGAACTACTGCGAAGGCCCCGTGAGCTGGACGGCCACATACAATGGCTACATGAAGCCCGAAAATGAGGAGTTCAATACCTTCGGCGGCTACTCCACCAACATCACGGTGAAAGAAGACTTTGTGCTGCGCATCCCCAATGGGCTGGAGGTCAGCGCTGCCGCGCCCATTCTGTGCGCCGGGGTTACTACCTATGCACCGCTGAAACACTGGGGCGCGGGCCCCGGCAAGAGCGTGGCTATTGTAGGCATCGGCGGGCTAGGGCACATGGCCGTGCAGTTGGCACGGGCAATGGGTGCCACCGTCACGGCCATCACCCGCGATAAAGACAAGCGCGAGGCGGCCGAGCAGCTAGGCGCCCACGAGGTGCTTATCTCGACTGACTCGGACTCGATGAAGGCACACGAGCTGAAGTACGATTTTATCCTCATCACCATTCCCGATGCCTTCGAGGTGAACGACTACGTGAAGCTGGCCAAGCGCAACGGCGTCATCACCACCGTGGGTTTGCTAGGGCCCTACAAGGCGCCGCTCAATAACATGGAAATAGCCATGCACCGCCGCTCGGTAGCCGGCTCCATCATTGGCAGCATCGCCGAAACTCAGGAAGTGCTGGACTTTTGCGCCGAGCACAACATCTTGCCCGAGGTGCAGATGATTGACATGCAAGATATTAACGATGCCTACGATAAGATGATGGATGAGGAAGTGCGCTTCCGCTACGTCATCGACATGGCGTCGCTCAAAGACGAGGAGTAGCCTCTGGCTGCTACGTTTGGCCACTACAAAGAGCTGTCATGCTGAACGCAGTGAAGCATCTCTACCGATTCATCCAACGATGCGGTAGAGATGCTTCACTGCGTTCAGCATGACAGCTTTTATCTGCTGCCAGTAGCTGGTAACTTACTGCGCCAGCGTGAAGCTAGCCATCTGCACATCGCGCGAGTTGCCGCCCACCATCACCTGAAACTCGCCGGGCTCGGCCACAAACTTGAGGTCGTCGTTGTAGAACTTCAGGTCGTCAGCCGATAGGTGAAAGGTCAGCTGGCGGCTTTCACCCTTTTTGAGGGTTATTTTCTGGAAGCCTTTCAGCTCCTTCACCGGGCGGGTGCTGCTGCCCACCATATCGCGCAAGTAAAGCTGGGCTACTTCGGCGCCGTCGTACTGGCCGGTGTTCTGCACCGTCACGGCCACATCGAGGCCCTGGCCCTGGCGAATGCTGGCCTGGCTCACGGTAGGCTTGGAGTAGGTAAAGGAGGTGTAGCTCAGGCCAAAGCCGAACGGATACAGCGGGTCATTGGGCACGTCGAGGTAGCGCGACTTGTACTTGTCGAGCAGTACGCCGGCGTAGGGGCGGCCGGTGTTTTTATGGTTGTAATAAATCGGCACCTGGCCCACCGACTGCGGAAACGTCATCGTCAGCTTGCCGCTAGGGTTATACACGCCGAACAGTGCGTCGGCCACCGCATTGCCGGCCTGCGTGCCCCCAAACCACGTTTCGAGGATGGCGTCGGCATTCTGGCTTTCCCAAGGCAGGGTGAGCGGGCGGCCATTCACGAGCACTACTACCAGCGGCTTGCCGGTGGCTTTCAGGGCTTTGAGCAGGTCGAGCTGGCGGCCGGGCAGGCCAATGTCGGCGCGGCTGGCGGCTTCGCCGGTCATGCCCTGGCTTTCGCCCACCACGGCCACCACCACGTCGGCGCCCTGGGCGGCCTGCACAGCCTCGGCGATGGTGGTTTCGGCCGGGCGCGCATCCAGCTTCAGCTCGCCGCCGTGCTCGTTGAGGCGCTTAATCATCTGGTCGTCGTCGGTCACGTTCACGCCCTGGGCGTAGGTCACGCGCACGCCGGCCCCGCCCACATTCTTGATTCCCTGCAAGATGGATACGGCCTGCTTGCCGTCGCCGGCGCCGCTCCAGTTGCCAATCATGTCGCGGGCGCGGTCGGCCAGGGGGCCCACCACGGCAATATTTACCGTGTTTTTGAGCGGCAGCGTCTGGCGCTCATTCTTGAGCAGTACCAGCGTGCGGCGCGTAATATCGCGGGCATCGGCCAGGAAGGCGGGCTTCATCAGGGTGGCTTTGGCGCGGGCCTCGGTCACGCCCCGGTAGGGGTCTTGGAAGAGGCCTAGCCGGTACTTGGCTTCGAGCACGCGGCGGCAGGCCTGGTCGATATCGGCCTGGCTCACGGTGCCTTCCTTGAGGTTGGTAGCGAGTTGCTTCAGGAAAACTTCGCCCACCATATCCATGTCCACGCCGGCCTTAAGGGCTAGCTCCGACACCTTTTTCTCGTCGCCCATGCCGTGGGCTTCCATCTCATTGATGGCCGTGTAGTCGGTAGCTACAAAACCTGTAAAGCCCCACTGGTTGCGCAGCAGGTCCGTCAGCAGCCACTTATTGGCCGTGGCCGGGATGCCGTTTATCTCATTGAACGACGACATAACCGAGCCCACGCCGGCTGCCACCGCCGCCTTGTAGGGCGGCAGGTATTCGTTGTACATGCGCTGGCGGCTCATGTCGGTGGTGTTGTAGTCGCGCCCGGCCTCGGCGGCGCCGTAGAGGGCGAAGTGCTTGAGGCAGGCCATCACGTTTTCGGGCCGGGTCATGTCGTTGGTGGGGCCCTGGTAGCCGCGCACCATGGCCTCGGCAATGCGTGAGCCCAAGTAGGGGTCTTCGCCGGCGCCCTCGGCCACGCGGCCCCAGCGCGGGTCGCGGGCAATGTCCACCATCGGCGAATACACCCAGTTGATGCCATCGGCCGACGACTCCTCGGCCGCGATGCGGGCGCTACGCTCCATCGCGTCGAGGTCCCAGCTGGCGGCTAGCCCCAGCGGAATGGGGAAAATGGTGCGGTGCCCGTGAATAACGTCGTAGCCCAAAATAAGCGGAATGTGCAGCCGCGATTCTTTAATAGCCAAGGCTTGCAGCTTGCGGGCCGCCACTGGCGTGTAGGTGTTCAGCACACCGCCCACCAGGCCCTTCTTGATGTTCGCGTCCACGTCCTTGCTCACCACCGGCCCGGTCACGTCGAAGCCGACCGACACTAGGTTAAGCTGCCCGATTTTTTCTTCGAGCGTCATCTTTTGCATCAGGCTGGCCACAAACTGCTGCATAGCATCGGTAGTGGCTGGCGCGGCGGCCGGCGTAGCGGCTTTAGGCTTATTCTTAGCTTTAACCTGAGCCTGTGCGCGCGGGGCAGCTAGCCCCAAGGCCAGCAATAAGGCGGCCTGAAAGAGCGATTTCGGGTGTTTCATGGAAGGATGGGGAGAAATAGTAAGCGGAAAGGTAAAGCGCGCCCGGGCTTGGTGAAAACCCGGTGCACGTAGTCAGGCAGGGTACCAGGGCGTGCGTAAGGGCCAGGGGGTAGCGCCCCGGTGTGTAGTAACTGCTAAACTAAATCGTTTGCTTACGCCGGCCTGTCGCCCCGTGCGGCCTCGCGTGTGCCCTAGCTGTACATGCTGCCCGGGCTACACAAGTTGGCGAGCCTCCGAAAAAAAATAATGCCCTAGCACAGGCCTGCTACCTGGTTAAACCTCAATCGGACGGATATGCTCAATCGGCCCGGCTCACCGGCGTACGCACCGACACGCCGTTTTCATTAATGGCTTCGATGGTGAAATAGTAGGGCAGGTCCTTATCCATGCCTTTGAAATAATACTCATTGGCCTCGTGCACCATAAGGCAGCTATACAGCTTGTCGGGGGCTAGCCCGGTGTAGATGTTGTAGGCGTAGGCGCCATCTACCGGGGCCCAGCGCAGCCAGGCGCTGCGCTTGTCGGCGGCCGTGCGCAGCACCACAAAGTCCTTCACGGCCGCCGGCCGGGCGCCGCTGCCCAGCCCGAACACCCGCAGCCCGCTAAGGGCAAACTTGCCGGTGGGCATGTGCACGTTTTCGAGCTTGAGGTAGCGCGTGCGCAGCGGGGTTTTCAGGGCCAGGTAGTCGTGCGGCACGTCGGTTTTGTTGCGGCTTTTATCCACGAGCAGCAGCCAGGTTTTGCCATCCAGCGAGTGGTAGAGCCTGTACTGATGATATAGCCCCGGCTGCCGGCCCAGAAACTGCGGGTTGACATCCTGGTCGGCGTAGTTGATTTGCACCGCGCGCACGGTGCTCACGCTGCCCAGGTCGGTTTGGAAATATTCGCCGGGGCTAGCCGTGGCAGCGCTCCAATAGGTCTTGATGCTTTCATCCACGGCCAGGTTGGGCACGTGGCCGCCGAGCGTGCTCGATGCCTGCACCGGCCGGCCGTAGTTGAGCAGCATCCAACCCGTAAACTGACTCTGCTGGTGGTCGGCCGGGCCGGTGGGCAGGTAGTGCGGGTAGTCGCCCCAGGCCGTGGTGGTGTAGAGGGTGCCCTGGGCGTCGAAGCCGGCCGGCCATAGCCCTAGCCGCCGCTCAAAATTATTTTTTACGTTGATGACCATCGTGGACGTGTGCCACCAGTTGCCCCACTTGTCCTGAAACGTATTGCCGTGGCCCGCCCCCCGCACGAAGCCGCCCGGCTTGTACGAAAACGGATTGTGCGGCTGCGGCATCCAGGGCCCTAGCGGCCCGGTGCTTACCTGCACGCCATCGGCATAGCCGCTAAATTCGGTGCCCGGCGCGCCGTATTGCAAGTAGTATTTTCCCTGGTACTTGGTCATCCAGGCGCCTTCCATAAACGGGCCCAGAAAGGTATTGTCGAGGTACTCGCCAAAGCGCTGCCAGCCAAAGCGCGTGTCGTCGAGCTTGAACATGGCCTGCGGCTGGCCGATGGGCTGAAACGTCTTGCGGCTCAGCTGCTGGCCGTAGAGCGGGTACTCGTTCGAGCTGCCCCAGTAGAGGTAAAGCTTGCCATCGGTGTCGAGGAACAAATCAGGGTCCCAGGCGGCAACAGGGAAGTTTTCAACGGCTTTCGTCCACTGATTAGCCTGCGGACTGGTGCTCATCCAGAGCGCAAAATTGGGCGCGTGGCTGGAGCCTAGCACGAGCAATGTATCGTGCAGCGCCACCACAGCGGGCGCGCACAAGTCGTCGAGCACTTTGTTCTCGGGTTTCAAAAACGTGCGCTCCAGAAAGTGCCAGCCAGCCAGGTCGCTGCTCCACCAATAGCCCCGCTGGTTGGTCGAAAACAAATAGTACTTGCCCTGGAAAAGCGTAATTACCGGGTCGGCTGTAGCGCGGTGCCGCCCGGCCGTCGAAAACTCCGGAAAAGGGGTGTAGCCATAGTCCAGGTTAAGCGGGTTGCAGTAGGTGGGCCGGGGCAGCAGCGACGCTTGCTGCGCGAGCGCCAGCACCGGCAAAAAAAGAAAGAAAAGAAAACGGCGCATGGATGGGAAAGTGATAAAATAGTGCGGGCAAGCGATACGCATATTGCTGAGCTACAGCATGAAATACGAGCCAGAAGATGTATTTTAGTGACGGAGCCGGCGGGCTGTCTGGGCCGCCAGGTGCCTTTGCCAGGAAAACCTTCTTACCTAACTGCCCTGCTTATGCAACCAGCTCGCCGCCGGAAAATAGCCTACTATACAATCAACGACCCGCTGGATAAAAGGTCCTGGTCGGGCATCACCTACTACCTGGGCAAAACGCTGCAGCAACACGTAGGCGACGTTGATTTCCTGGGGCCGGTGCCCATTCCGTGGCTGCTCGATAAAACCTGTCGGGCTCTGCAAAAAACGTCGCGGGTATTATTTAAATCGGAGTGGATACCCAAATACAGCCTGCTCAAAAATATGTACGCCGCCTGGTATTTGGGCCGCAAAATGAAAGGCAAGCAGTATGATTTCATAATGGCTCCTTCGGCCGCGCCCGAGTTGGCTTATTTACGCACGCGCGTACCCATTATTTATTTTGGCGACGCTACGTATAAAATATACAGTGAAACGTACGCCAAGGAATTTGCAAACCTGGGAGTCATCTCGCGTTGGGAAGGTAATCATTTGGAGGGCAAGTCATTGAATAAAAGTTTGCTGGCTATTCTAACGTCTCAATGGGCAGCCAGCTCAGCGCTTCGGGATTATCATCTGCCCGCTGATAAAGTAGAAATAATGCTACTAGGGGCCAATATTGAGCAGGTGCCCGAGCGAGCGGTTATTTTTAAAAAACAGGAAAATAAAACCCTGACGCTGCTTTTTCTGGCCGTCGACTGGGACCGAAAGGGCGGTAGCCTGGCCTACGATGCGCTGCTGAGTTTACACAAGCAAGGCCTTGACGCCAAGCTGATTGTGTGCGGTTGCACGCCGCCGCCTCAGTATGAGCACCCTAGCGTGCAAGTGATTTCATTTATTAATAAAAACCTGCCCAATGATTACGAATTATTCGTGCAAATATTATCGTCCTCGCATTTCCTGATTTTGCCCACCCGGGCCGACTGTTCCCTACTCGTGGCCATGGAAGCTAACTCATACGGCATGCCCGCCATTACCACCAAAGTGGGCGGTGTGCCCGACGTGGTTATTGATGGCATAAATGGTTATTGCCTGCCGTTAGCTGCTGAAGGTAAGGCATATGCTGATGTTATTGCCAGTATTTACACCGACCCCGCGCGCTACGAGCAATTAGTAGAATCAAGCCGCACACGATTCGAGGAAGAACTTAGCTGGACTAAATGGACGGAGCTATTTGAGGCAGCGTTGCAAAAGCGAAAATTGTAGCGGCGTGCGCAAATAAGTAAGTGAGTTATTTTAAATAAGGGCTTTCAAAGCCGAGCTTTTTCAGGCCGCGCTGCGCCTCGGGGCTGCTCATAAATAATTTCCAGAGTAGCCCCGAGCGCTGGTTTTCCATCATCACTACTATCGGCCCCTGGTCGATGGCCAGGTGCGACTTGGCCACCCAGTCGTGCTGCTCGCTAAAGCCGTCCACGAAGCCGTACTCACTCCATATTTTGTCGCCCAGGTCGTCGTAGAAGTGGCGCATGGCCAGCATCGACTCGGCCGGCGCGTAGGGCAGGGCCGCCAGGGCCGCCGTGGGCGAAATTACGCCCAGGTCTTCGGTAGGGGAGTGGGCCGCGTAGCCCTGCCAGCTGTCGGAGGCGGTAAGGCCCCAGCAATTGGGGCCGTAGCCCTTCTGCTTCTTGGGGTTGGCCACGCAATAGTCGTGGTTGATGCGCGTGTGAGCCTGGTTTTGCTGCCAGTAGTCGGCGTGCGCGTCTTTGAGGCCGTGCGGGTCGAGGCCCATAAACGAGTAGTGCGTAAAAAACAGCGGCCCGCCCAGCTCGGGGCCTAGCGGCAGGGTGGTGCCGTAGTAAGTTTTGCCGTTCACGTACTCGGGGCCGGTGGCCCAGCCCTGGTCATATGCTTGCTTATCAATGGCATAGCGCGGCGAGGCGGCGGCCAGCACGTAGGTAATAAGGCACTCGTTCCAGCCGTGAATCTGGTGGTTCATGCTCCAGCCGTTGTTGGGGCTCCAGTGCCAGTACAGCACGTTCTGGCCCTGCGTAAACCAGCTCCACTCCACGCCTTCCCACATCCAGAGAATTTTATTGCGCAGATTCTGCTCGTCGGGCGTGTTTTGGGTAAAGTATTGCCGGGCGCAAATCAGGCCTTCGTAGAGAAAAGAAGTCTCGACAATATCGGCCCCGTCATCCTTGATGCCGAAGCGGATGGTGTGGCCCGTATCGCCATTTAGCCAGTGCGGAAAGGCGCCGTGGTACATGTCGGCTTTCCACAGAAAATTGACGATTTTATTGATGCGCGCCGCCGCCTGGGGCCGGGTTATCCAGCCGCGCTCGGCGGCCACAATAATGGCCATGATGCCGAAACCCGTGCCGCCAGTGGTCACCACCTCATTGCCGTAGTCGAAGGCCACGTTGCTACGCTCGCGCGCCATGCCACTCACCGGGTGGCCAAAGCTCCAGAAATATTGAAATGTCTGGCGCTGCACCTGGTCCATAAGCTGTTCGTCGGTGAGGTGGCGCGGGCGCTGGCGCGGGTCGAACTTGACCACCGCGGCCGGGCGCGGCGCGGGCTTGCGGGCCACCTGGGCCTGGCTTAAAGTAGGCAAGAGCAACAAGCTGCTGACAAGCAAACAGGATAGCTTCATAAGGGGAGGGTGGGGAAGGAAGGCCGGGGAGGTAGCTTTACAGCTGCAAGCTTAGTTACTTTTGTAGCTGAATTGTGCCAATTTATCCGCGAATAAAATAAAAAAGCGGCCGCGCTGCCAGCAAGCCTGTTGCAAAGTAGGTAGTAGCCTGCGCTCATTGGCTTGCTGCCTCGGGTGGGGCTAAACTTGTATAATGCAAATAAGTTTCTGTTTTTTTTGCCCTTTATTTAACTAACTTACTGAACTTTAGCGGCTGCCCTACCAGCCTGGGCACCGCAAGCGGCGGCCCGGCAGCGCCGGGCCGCCGCCTACTCAACTCAGCCGATGCCAGTTTTTGCTGGCTAGGGCATCGGCGGTGGTTGTGCTTTCACATTCTGTTTACCTTATTTCCCACCCTTCCTAACGTATGAAAATCAAAGATTTACTCTTTGTGAGGCGCCACTTCCAGCCCGCTGGCAAAGTGGCCGCCCTCGGCCTGACTGCCACCCTGGGCCTGGGCTTGCTGCCGGCGGCGCACGTGCAGGCAGCCAGCTTGCAGCAGGCGCCCGCCCAAACCGGCACCCCCATCACCGGCCGGGTAGTTGATGAGAAGGGCGACCCGCTGCCCGGGGCCAACGTAGTGGTAAAAGGCTCCAGCGTGGGCACGGCCACCAATGCCGATGGGCAATACACCATCAACGCGCCGGCCGGTGCTACGCTGGTGTTTTCGTTTGTGGGCTACTCGGCCCAAGAAGTGCCGCTGAGCGGCCGCACGACGATAGACATCAAGTTTTCGGCCCCCGCTAGCCAGGCGCTCAACGATGTAGTAGTGGTAGGCTACGGCACCCAGGCCAAGCGCGAAGTAACCGGCGCCATTGCCTCGGTAAAGGGCGATGACCTGGTGAACCAGGCTTCGCAAAACCCCATCAGCTCCATCCAGGGCAAGGTAGCCGGGGTGCAGATTACCAACTCCGGCACGCCGGGCGGCGCGCCGCAGATTACGATTCGGGGCACGGGCTCCATCAGCGGGGCCTCGCCGCTCTACGTGGTCGATGGCACCATGCTGCCCGCCGGGGCCGACCTGAGCTTCCTCAACCAGGCCGACATTGCCTCGCTCGAAGTGCTGAAAGATGCCGCTAGCGCCTCCATCTACGGGGTGCAGGCCGCCAACGGCGTAGTGATAGTAACCACCAAGCGCGGGCTGGCGGGCACGCCGCGCATCACCTACAACGGCTTTGTGGGGGTGCAAACCACTACCAACAAGGTGAAGATGGCCAACGGCGCCGAATACACGACGCTCTACAACGAAAAGAACATCTTGCAGGGCAATACGGCGGCCACCAACCTGCCCACCACCGGCTTGGCCTCGACCGACTGGTACGACCAGATTTCGCGCAACGCGCTGACCCAGAACCACCAGCTGAGCGTGTCGGGCGGCAGCGAGAAGATTTCCTACTCGTTCAGCGGCTCGTACCTCAAGCAGCAGGGCCTCATCAAGACCAACGACTACGAGCGCATCACGGCCCGGCTCCAGACGGATTTCAGCCTGACCGACCACATCAAGGTGGGCTACAACGCGCTGCTGGCCAACACGAAGTCGAACGACATTCCGGGCAATATCTTCCAGCAGGCCTACGTGGCCCCGCCCGTGCTGCCCGTGTACCAGGCCAATGGCAACTACGGCGACCCTAGCCGCATTGGTCCGGGTGGCCTGGGCAGCTTTGCCAACCCGCAGGCTACGCTCGATTATTACCACCAGCAAAGCCGGGGGCAGTCGCTGATTGCCAATGCCTTTGCGTCGGTCAATTTCCTGAAGTACTTCACCGTGCGCAGCAGCGTGGGCGTCAACTACCTCAGCAGCAAGTACTACAACTACCAGCCTAAGGATTCACTCACGGCGGTGCAGTACACGCGCACCAGCCTGCTTACCCGGGGCAACCAACTCACCAGCCAGCTGACCTGGGAAAACACCCTGACCTACGACCGCACGTTTGACGACCACCACCTCACGCTGCTAGCCGGTACTACGGCGCTGAACTATCAGGTAGATAACGTAGTAGGCTCCATCAATGGGGTGACGGCGGCCAACAGCGACAACTATTATTTCAGCCTGGGCACGCCGGGCACGGCTACCCTCACCAACCCCGGGCTGGATACTTACCGGGTATTCTCGCTCTTCGGCCGCGTCAACTACGCGTATAAGGGCCGCTACCTGCTCACGGCCAGCATCCGGCGCGACGGGGCTAGCCAGTTCTCGGAGCGCTACGGCAACTTCCCCTCGGTAGGGGCGGGCTGGGTTATCTCCGACGAGCCCTTCATGCAGGGCAACACCGTGTTTTCCTTCCTGAAGCTGCGTGGCAGCTACGGGGTGCTGGGCAACAACCGGGTGGCTAACAACCGCACCATCTCGACCGTCACGATTGCGCCGGGCTATGGCGCGCCCATCGGGGGCACCTTCCAAACGGGCGGCAACCTAGTGACCCAAACCGCGCCCACGCTGCGCTGGGAAACCGCGCACGAGGCCGACGCCGGCCTGGAAATGCGTTTCCTCAACAACCGCCTGACGGCCGAGCTGGACTACTACAACCGCCGCACCATCGATGCCGTGTTCCCGGTGCCGGTGCTGGCCGGCCCAGGCTATGCCAACAACACGGGCTACTTTGCCAACAACGCCAACTTCCAGAACCAGGGTGTGGAAGCCGCGCTGCGCTGGAACTCGCAGGGTACCGGCGATTTCTCCTACAACATCGGGGTAACCGGGGCTTACAACCAGAATAAGGTGCTGGCCACGGCTGGCGGGGCGCCGCTGTCGGCGGGCGCGCTGCCGGTAGCCGGCTACCTGTCTACCATTACGCAAGTGGGCTCGCCGCTGGGAGCCTTCTATGGCTATCAAGTGGCCGGGGTGTTTCAGAGCGATAACGAAGCGGCCTCGTCGGCCCAGCCGGGCGCCCACGCCGGCGACCTGCGCTACCAGGACGTGAACGGCGACGGCGTAATCGACAACCGCGACTACGTGATGCTGGGCAATCCCAACCCCCGCCTAACCTACGGCCTGAATACGTATTTCCGCTACAAGGGCTTCGACTTGCAGGTTGATTTTCAGGGCGTAGCGGGCGTAGAAATCCTCAACGCGCTGCGCGAAGTGCGCTACGGCAACGAAAACTACACCCAGGACTTCTACAACAGCCGCTGGCACGGCGCGGGCACGTCGAACACCACGCCCTCGGCCAACCTGACGGGCCGCAACCTGGACGTAAGCTCGTACTACGTGGAGAGCGGCGACTACCTGCGGCTACGCAACGTGCAGCTAGGGTATAATTTGTCTAAGTCGCTGGCCAGCAATCTGCGCGTGCAGGGCGTGCGTATCTACGTGAACGCCCAGAACCCCGTAACCTGGACCAAGTACAAGGGCTTTACGCCCGAAGTGGGCGGCACGCCCACCAACGCCGGCATCGACCTGAACGTGTACCCGATTGCCGCGACCTACAACTTCGGCATCAACGTTAACTTCTAAGCGCTTAGCTATTCCCACCCATGAAAAATTACGCATTTTTGAACCCGCTCCGGGGCCGGGCGGTGCCGGTGCTGGCGGCGGCCGTGCTGGCGCTAGCCTCCTCGTGCACCAAGTACCTGGACGTGGCCCCGCTGGCCCAGCCAGTGGCAACCGGCTTCTTCCAGAACGCCAACGACGCGGCCGTGGCCAGCATTTCGACCTACGGCAAGCTGCGCGAATGGAACCTGGTGGCTTTTAACTGGCTATCGGTCACGACGCTTACCTCGGACGATGCCGAAAAGGGCAGCGTATCGGGTGATGCCGAGTTTTTGAACAACTTCACCTTCTTCCGGATGACGCCCACCGATGGGCCGCTGGATGGTTTCTGGACCGGGCAGTACCAGGAGATTCTGCTCTGCAACCAGGTAATTCAGAATGTGCCGGGCATCAACATGGATGCCACGCTGAAAGCCCGCTACGTGGCCGAAGCCCAGTTTTTGCGTTCGCTGATGTACTTCAACCTGGTGCGCACTTTTGGCGATGTGCCGCTCTACACCAAGCCGCCGGTAACGCCCGATGAGCTTAACCTGGCGCGCACGCCCAAGGACCAAGTGTATGCGCAGATAGTAACCGACCTGACGGCCGCCGCCGCCGTGCTGCCGGCCACCTACACCAGCGCCGACGTGGGCCGGGCTACCAAGGGCGCTGCCCTTGCCCTGCTGGCCAAGGTGCAGATGTACCAGAAAAACTGGGCGGCTTCGCTCAGCGCCTCCGACCAGGTAATTGGGCTAGGCTACTCGCTGGCGCCCGACTATTACAAGATGTTCCGCATCGCCGGCGAAAACGGGCCGGAGTCCATCTTTGAGATTCAGTGCTCGGCCGTGCCCGGCAACTGCGATGCCTCCAACTCGCAGTGGGCGCAGGTGCAGGGCGTGCGCAATCAGTTTGGCTGGGGCTTCTTTATCCCGTCGCCCAGCCTGGATGCCGCCTTTGAAACCGGCGACAAGCGCAAGATGGCCACCATCCTGTACCCCGGCACCACCACGCCCGAGGGCGACCTGATTACGACCAGCGCGCCCAATCCCCGCTACAACGACAAGGCCTACGTGCCCAACGCAGTGCCCTACACCTGCAACTATGGCGACTCGCAAAACCTGCGGGTGCTACGCCTGGGTGAGGTGCTGCTCATCAACGCCGAAGCCGCTAACGAGCTGGGCCAGACGAGCAAAGCCCTCACAGATGTGAACCTGGTGCGCGTGCGCGCCGGCCTGGCGCCACTAGCCAGCGGGCTGTCGCAGGATGCTCTGCGGCAGGCCATCTGGAAGGAGCGCCGCGTGGAGTTGGCCCTCGAATACGGCGACCGGTACTTTGACCTGGTGCGCCAGGGCCGGGCCGCCCAGGTGCTGGCCTTCAAAGGCTTTGTAGCCAATAAAAATGAAGTGATGCCCATTCCGCTCAACCAGATTACCCTGAGCGGGGGCAAGCTGACCCAAAACCCCGGTTACTAACCTGCTAGCCACGTAAAAGCCTGGGACTCGGCCCGAGTCCCAGGCTTTTCTATTCCCACCCATGCTGATGCCCAATTTCCGTTTTCTGCGCCTGGCCTGGCTCGGGGCTAGCCTGCTGCTAGCCACCACGGCCTGCCAAAAGTCGGTGGAGCCCCCTGCGGCTACTACCACTCCGACCACCCCAACCCCCGCTGCCCCGACCGTGGCCGACCCCACCGCCGACCGGGCCTTGCTCGACAAAGTGCAGCAGGCTACGCTGCGCTACTTCTATGATTTTGGGCACCCAGCCAGCGGCATGGCCCGCGAGCGCAGCACCTCGGGCGATGTGGTGACGACCGGCGGCACGGGCTTTGGGGTGCAGGCCCTGGTAGTGGGCGCCAGCCGGGGCTGGCTCACGCGCGACCAGGCGGTGGCCCGCACCCAGAAAATCTGCGATTTCCTCAAGCAAGCCAACCGTTTCCACGGCGCCTGGCCCCATTGGTTGAACGGCAGCAGCGGCGCGGTAATCCCCTTCAGCGCGCAGGATAACGGTGGCGACCTGGTCGAAACCTCCTACCTCGTGAATGGCCTGCTGGTGGCGCGCGCCTACTACGACGGCAGCAGCGCGGCCGAAACGACCCTGCGGCAGTCCATTACTCAGCTTTGGGAGGGGGTGGAGTGGGACTGGTACGCCAGCCGCGGCGATGGCCTGCTGTACTGGCACTGGAGCCCGCAGTACCAATGGGCCATGAATATGCCCATCCGGGGCTGGAACGAGGCCCTGGTTACCTACGT
The DNA here is from genome assembly GCF_030581075.1 of Hymenobacter cheonanensis. Lineage (GTDB taxonomy): Bacteria > Bacteroidota > Bacteroidia > Cytophagales > Hymenobacteraceae > Hymenobacter. Next base: position 727,010 of record NZ_JAUQSW010000001.1, on the reverse strand, counting down.
GCTGGCGCTGGGCTCGCCCACCCACCCCATTGCGCCGGCCGTGTATAAGAGCACCTGGGTGGGCAATGGCTTCGGCACACCGCTCGCTTATGAAGGCTACCTGCTGCCGCTGGGCCCCGCCTACGGCGGACCGCTGTTTTTTGCGCACTACTCGTTTCTCAGCCTCGACCCGCGCCGGATGCAGGACCAGTACGCCAACTACTGGCAGCAGAACGTAGACCACACGCTCATCAACCGCAGCTACTGCCTCTACACCGCCCCCAAGGCCTACGGCTACTACACCAGCTTGTGGGGCCTCACTGCCTCCGACGACCCCGACGGCTACAAGGCCCACCAGCCCACGGCCGACAATGGCACGGTGTCGCCCACGGCGGCGCTGTCGTCGTTTCCCTATGCGCCGTTCTATTCCATGCAGGCCCTGCGTAATTATTACGGGGCGCTGGGCGCGCAGCTGATTGGTGACTACGGCCCGCGCGATGCCTACAACCCCTCGCGCAACTGGGTGGGGCAGGATTTTCTGGCCATCGACCAGGGGCCGATTATCGACATGATTGAGAACTACCGCAGCGGCCTGCTGTGGCAGCTAGGGGCCAAGGTGCCCGAGCTACAGGCAGGCCTGCGCCAGGCAGGCATTAGCGCCCCGACCTATGCCACCGGCTTTGCCCTAGCCGTGCCCGAGGCCAAAACCAATCGCTATGACATGCTGAAACACCCCGACCGCAACAGCTACCAGCTCGACGTAGCGCTGGCCACGGCCGGCAGCTATACCCTGACGCTGGAAACCACCACGGGCACCGTCGTAGACACTCCCTGGAACAACCAGGCGCAGGCGGCAGGAGTAACTACCGTGAGCCTGGGCGCCACCACCCCAACCGGCGACTACACTGTGCGCCTGACCGGCCCCGCGGGGCTGGCGCCCATCACGCTGGCAGTCACCTTGCGCTGAGTATTTGCATTGAGCGGCGAGCTTAATTAATAGCCAGGCGCCGCACCGCCGTGGCCGCCCCAACCTGCACCCGCAGCAGATAAAGCCCCGGCGCTATACCGCCTAGCGGTAGCTCGCAGGCCAGCCCCGCCGGCGAAAGCGCCACGGTGTGCGTGCGCACTACCCGGCCCAGGGCATCGGTGAGGGTGAGGCTGGCTTGCGCGGCGCCGGGGGCGCTGGCCCACAGCACGCGCGTGCTGGCGTGGGCCGGGTTAGGCGCTACAAGTAGGCTAGCCAAGGGGCTGGCCGCCGGGCTAGCCAGCGCGCTGGCATCGGGCAGCACCGCCAGAAAGGCCGTAATGCTGCCGCCGGGGGTACGAATCGTCTGGCTGCTGAAAGCGGCCACGGTGCTCAGAAAATCACCGCCTACATATACGCTGGCGCCGCCCACGGCCAGGGCCCCGGCACGGTCGAGGCTGAGGCCGCCCGCCCGCTGGGCCCAGGCAAAGCCGCCCGCACTGGTAAGCTTGGCCACGTATATATCGAGGCTATTGGCGCTGGTGAGCTGGGTATTGCCAAAGCTGGCCGTGGTGGTGCCGGGCACGTTGCCGCCAAACGCCCCCGCCACGTACACGCCCGCACTGCTCACGGCCAGGGCCGTGCCGTAGTCGTCGCCCGGGCCGCCCGCCCGCCGCGCCCAGCTAAAGCTGCCCGCGCCGCCCGCATCAGTAAGCTGGGTCACAAACACGTCGTAGTACAAGCCACTGGTGCCAGCATTGGCGAGCGTAGCCGGGCCGAAGCCGGCCGTAGTGCTCTGAAACTCGCCGGCTACGTACACGCTAGCCCCGTCGGTGGCTACCACATTGGCCCGGTCGTCGCCGGCGCCGCCTGCCCGCTGCGCCCAGGCAAAAATTCCGCTTGCCGCGGCCAGCTTAGCCACAAACACATCGAAGCTGCCGTCGGGGTTGGCGTTGGCCAGGCGCGCCGGCCCAAAGCTGGCGGTGGCGCTGGCAAAATTACCTGTGGCATATACTGCCTGGCCGCTGCTAGCCAGGCCGTTGGCGTAGTCTTCGGCGGGCCCGCCGGCGCGCTGCGCCCAGGCAAAGTCCAGGGAGCCGCCGCCAGGGGCTAGCGCGGCCACAAAGGCATCGGTACTGCCTGCGCTGGCTAGGCTAATGTTGCCAAAGCTTGCCGTTTCGGCAAAGCCCCCCGCCAGGTAAAGGCTGGGGCCACTCGCGGCCAGGCCCGTGGCGTAGTCGTCGGCCGGGCCGCCCGCCCGCTGGGCGCCGGTAAACGTACTGGTAGCGCCCGCATCCGTCAGGCTGGCTACAAAAATGTCGCGGCTGCCGGCCAGGCTGGTGCTGTCGGCGTTGCGCAGTACGCTAGCCCCAAAGCTGGCCTTACGGCTTGTAAACCAGCCGGCTACGTACACGTTCGGGCCGCTCAGCGCGATGGCCGTAGCTACGTCGGCGCCGGTGCCGCCGGCTTGCTGCACCCAAACAAAAGCCTGCGCGCTGCTGCTCCATTTGGCAATAAACACATCGCGCAGGCCGTCGGCGGTGGTATTAAGCAGAGTGGTGCCGCCCAGGCTGACCGTGCCGGCGAAGCTGCCCGCCACGTAGACATTCCCTTGATTATCAGCAATGCAGGCTGTAATCGATGAATAAGACCCGCTAGTTGCGCCCGCCGCCACGGCCTGCTGCCAAGCCGGGGCCTGCGCCCTGCCAGCTAGCGAGTTAAAAGAGAAAAGCAGAAGAATAAGCAATGCAAAGCGCATAGTTTTTAACGCAATAGCTCCTCAAGATATAAAGGACGATTTCTGGGGAGAAAGCCACCGGCCAGATAGCTTTGAATAAGTTGGTTAGGCTTGAAAAGCAAGCAATTACGGCGTAATAGCAGGCTTTTTATTACCGTCAGCCATAATTCTGCGTAAAGGAGGCTACTACGAGGCTAACAACCCACCTTTTTAACCATTCTTTTTAATATGAGCGAAATCTCTTGTACTCTTCGGAGGTTGCTGCCGGGCGCGCTGCTAGTAGCAGCAGGCCTGAGCGCCACATCGGCGCAGGCCCAAACGCCCGACCGCAAAACGGCCATCGGGGCCAATGTCAGCTACCTGCAATACCAGGGCAACCTGGGCGGCGATTTTGGCGTGATGCACTTTCCCTTGCAAGTAGGGGTCGGCGCTCACATCACCCGCTACCTGTCGCCCACGTTTGACATCAGCCTGCTGGGCAACTACCAGAAATACCGCTTCACGGCCGACGCAGCCCCGCGCAACGAGTTCAACGCCAAAATTGCCATGTTTGACCTCGGCTTGAAGCTGAAGTTCAACAATGGCAAGTTCATCAAGGAAGATGCTTTCATTCAGCCTTACCTGATGGGCGGTGGCGGCTTTTTTGTGGCTAACAGCACCGGCAACTATCTCACCTTCAACCCGAACCTGACGGCTACGCCCGGCCGTTTCTTCAACCAGGTGCGTCGGCCCGAGGTGTTTGGCCAGGCTGGCCTGCGCTTTCGCCTAGCCCCGGCCGTAGCGCTGGATATTACGGCTAGCCAGCACTACGCCTTCACCGGCGACGGCATCGACATCGACAACTCGAGCAGCGGCAAATACTACGACCGCTTCTTGGTGTACGGCGCTGGGCTCACGGTAGCCTTCGGCAAAGCCAAGGACACCGACGGCGACGGCGTGCCCGACCGCAAGGATAAGTGCCCCGACACGCCGGCTGGCGTGAAGGTTGACATGAATGGCTGCCCGCTTGACACCGACGGCGATGGCGTGCCCGACTACCAGGATAAGTGCCCCGACGTGAAAGGCCTGGCCGCGCTGCAAGGCTGCCCCGACGCCGACGGTGATGGCGTGGCCGATGCCGACGACAAGTGCCCCAACACCCCGGCCGGCGTGCGCGTCGATGCCTCGGGCTGCCCGCTTGATGCCGACGGCGACGGCGTGCCCGACTACCTCGACAAGTGCCCCAACACGCCCAGCGGCGTGAAAGTGGACGCCAACGGCTGCCCGCTCGACCGCGACGGCGACGGCGTGCCCGACTACCAGGACCGCTGCCCCGACCGCGCCGGCCCGGCCAGCAACAAAGGCTGCCCCGAGATTCCGGCCGAGAAGAAGAAAATCCTCAACGAGGCCACCAAGTACATCAACTTCGACTTCAACAAGGCCACGCTCAAAGCCAGCTCGTATCCGCGCCTCGAGCAGATGGTGCAGATTATGAACGACTACCCGGACTACTCGCTCAGCATTGCCGGCCACACCGACAGCAAGGGCGACGACGACTACAACCTGCGCCTGAGCTACGAGCGCGCCGCCTCGGCCCGCAAGTACATGGTCGACCACGGTGTGCCGGCCGAGCGCATCGAGAGCCGCGGCTACGGCGAAACCAAGCCCATTGCCGACAACAAGACGGCCGCCGGCCAGGCCCTGAACCGGCGCGTGGACTTCGACCCCTACCTGACGGGCGAAACCAACGCCGCCGAAGCCAAGTACGGCCCCGCCCCGAGCATCAAGGAACTGCGTGCTACGGGCCAGAAGCTGCCCGGCAAAAAGACCACCGGCACCGGCGCCCGCTCCAGCCGCAAGGCCCCGGCAAAAAAGGCGCCCGCTCGCAAGTAGCGCACGCTGAGCGAGATTACTAGCCCGGCTGGTAGTCAGGAATCAAAAAAGGCAGGCTCCGGATGGAGCCTGCCTTTTTTGATTCCTGCGCTTTAGCGCTTAATCGGCATCGGTGCAGCCCGCATCATCATATCGGCTGGCTTGCTCTTCTGCACCATTTTGCGGCCTAGCGCTTTGGTATCTTTAAGTACTTTGGGCCCTTGGTAGGTAGCGGCCCGCTGGTCGGCCGTTTTGGTGGGCTTGGCGAGGGCGGGGCTGTTGTGGGGCATTGCGGGCGCTTGGGCCTGGGCTAGGGGCAGCGAAGCGGCTAGGGCGCAGAAACTGGCAACAGAACGAAGCGTTTTCATGGAGTTAAACAGGTGTAGGTGAAGAAGTGACAGTTTTTTCGGTGCCTGAAATGCAAAGGTTACAGCAGCTTGGCAGGCGACGTGGCCATGCGGCTGGGTTTGGTCCGTGGGGCTGTCCTCCAGCCGCACAAATAGAGTGCTCAGGTTGCAAAGCCTGCGGGTGCCCTGAGTCTGTGTGATGTTTCGTGTGGCGTTAAATACCCTCCTAAAATAGTAAATACCTTCGGAAAAGCCGGGGCGCAGTGGCTGGGGGGATGGTGCCGGCACGGCTTCGCCGATGGCGGCCGCACGCCGGCTAGCTCCGGCGCCACGCTGCGGGTGGCCGCGGCCTCGACCGATGGTGAGAAAGCTTACACCGTGCTCACCCGGGTGCTCGCTGCCAATCTGGCGCTGGCGCAGAAGCTAGCGGAGGTAGGGCAGCGGCAGCGTGAGCTGCAGGTGCGCTTTGACCTGCGGGCTACTCAAACTGGCATCGATGAGTATAAGCAGGCGCAGCACAAAGCGGCTAGTCAGAGCAAGCGTTGATGCGGCGGATGAGATTTCTGAGTTAAGTATTTTAAGAAGGTTAATCAGCTGATAATTTGAGGATTAGATTGTGTAGCTGCGATGAACTTATTTCTTTTCAAGAAGTCAGTCGAACCCTAGAAACTTTCTGAAGTTGACTTGAGTAATGCAGACTTCAAATACAATTTCTTGAACTCCAGACGTGCATTCTTTTCCTATTTTATTATTGGTTACGGCCATCGGTTCTCCCGTGCTTTTGGGACATTTTTTACTGAAATTTTACCTTCAAAAAGAACGCCGAATCATGGCTGCCAACAGTGACCCTTGTGTTTCTGAGGAGGTCTTTCGCACCCTTCCACCGGAAATTCAACTATGCGTTATCCGGGATGAAGGCACTTTCCTGGCCCAGCATCAGCAGCAAGGAGGCAATGTAATGCTTTACCACATGCAAGGCCGCTTTTTCTGCGAGTTGCAGCAACAGGCAGAAACCCAGGAATTGCTGTTTGGTCAAACCTTTACCGATTCAGCCCCGCTAGAGAGTTATCTTACTGACATCCTGATTAGTGAGCCATTAGAAAAATAGGCATTTCCCTATCCTGTTTGCAGTCATTTATCCAAGTAAAACCCCAGTATATTAGCCTGCCAAAAAACGGCCGTATTCGGGATGAATTTCTAAGACGTGCAAACGACCCGAAAACGCAGGTTTTCGGGCCGTTTATTTGATGTCGTTTTTTGGCGGTCAAAAACCGTCTGTCAAAAGGAAGTAGCGTAGCTATCTCCTTAATGAGCGGTTGAGCTTACTGGCTCATGCGTCATACAAGGCATAGTGGATAAGGCGATTGGCTTTGTCAAGCTTGGTCACAACACCTGCCTCTTGAGTTGTAACCAAGTCGCTGGCGAGTTCCACTTCCAGCACATAGGTGTACGCAATACCATCCAGCTGAACCTCGGTGCGCCCGTGAGTTTCTCTAAAACTTAGTAAGCGAATGTTGGCGTTTATTTCAATGGTAGAACCCACCATATAGATAGCGATGCCATACTCGTCTACGAGTTCGGGAGATAAACCTAAGTCGTGGTAAAAGCCAGTTAGCTTTGTACGCTTCCCCGTTCGATAAGCCAGTGATAGGCAGAGGTTAAGCCGCTTGTTTAAATTCGATAGGAGTCATAAAATTCAAGGCCTGGTGAGGCCGTTGCGTGTTATAGTCGTGCCGCCACTCCTCCACGAGTTGGCGCACATGGGCCAGCGAGCGAAACAGGTGGGCGTCGAGCAGTTCACGGCGAAACGAGCCGTTGAAGCGTTCGATGTACGCATTCTGCGTCGGCTTGCCGGGTTGAATCCAGTGTAGGATAATGCCTTGCTGCTCACACCACTCGCTCAATTTGGCGCTGATAAATTCAGGACCGTTGTCGGTGCGCAGCTGCGCGGGGCGGCCATAGCACTCGACTAAGCGCGTCAGCACCTGCACGACACGACTGGCAGGCAAGGAGAAGTCAATTTCCACGCCCAGTAGTTCGCGATTGTAATCGTCGAGCACGTTGAGGGTGCGGAACCGGCGGCCATCGGTCAACACGTCGCTCGTAAAGTCGAGCGACCAGCACTTGTTGACGGCCTCGGGCACGGCTAAGGGCTGCTTCACGCGGGCTGGCACGCGCTTTTTCAGGCGCCGAGGCAGATGGAGTGCCACTGCCCGATAGATGCGTAACGTGCGCTTATGGTTGATTACCAGTCCGTTTTTGCGTAAGCGGTGGTGCAGCTTCCAGAAGCCCCAGCCCGGATACCGTCCACTTAACGCCCGCAGTGCCTGCTGCACCGGCTCGTCCTGGCGCCCGTGCGCTACCGGGTGATAGCTGCCACGCGCCAGCCCCACTAGGGCACACGCCCGGCGCTGGCTCCAGCCCTTACTTACCAAGCCCTGCGCTGCTTGGCGCCGCGCCGCAGGGCTACTTACTTTTTTCGCAGTATCTCCTTGATGGCCTGGTTCTCTAGACTCAGGTCGGCGAACAGCTGCTTAAGCTTACGATTCTCCTCTTCCAGGTGCTTGAGCCGAGTGAGTTCCGCGACGCTGGCCCCGGCGTATTTGCTTTTCCAAGCATAAAACGTGGCCTCGCTCAAGCCGTGCTCGCGCACAATCTGGGCCACCGTCTGCCCGCTGGCTTGCTGTTGAAGAATGGCCACAATCTGGGCCTCGCTGAATCGTCCCTTTTTCATTTCTCAGTCGTCAGGTAGTGAAAGTTACGCCTTTCTCTGCTCACTACTGGCGCTCGATTCGGGGAAGCGTACAACGGGTCCTTTTCATCGGGTCGCCAAACTACGGCGGCTTGGCTACCAGGCTTCTCTCACGCGTGGGCGGCCGCCTCGGCGTTGACCCCGATGGCTGCCAGGACCTGCCGGAACTGGGCCACGGCCTGGGCCAGCAGCGTTTCCTCGGCCAGGGGGCGGGGCAGCTGGGTGTGGCCGCCCGCGTAGGCGGGGTTGGTTTGCTGAAGCCAGATGGTGGCCTCCTCCATGTCGGCAAAGAGGCCAACGTGCAGGTGGGGCAGCTGCTGGAGCACCTGCGTGGCGTGGCCGAGCCCGCGCACGTGCGGGGCGTGCACCCAGGCCAGCTGCTCGATGCCAGCGAGCCTAAGGTTCGGAAAGAAGTGCTGGGCCAGCCAGGGGGCCACTTCCCAGGGCAGACTCGTAATCTGGACGTCGTTGTTGAGTACGCGCGGGTAGGCGTGCTTGACGAAGCACTCGGCCACTTCCAGGCAGGCGTACTGCACGGCCGTCAGCGTCAGGGCGCCCTCCCACTCAATGTAGAGCCAGTTATTCCAGGAATCGAAATAAACGGTGACGTGGGGAGCAGAGCATAAATGTATCAGATTCATAGGCAGCAGGCGCTAGAAAACACAAAAGTCCCCGGGCCAGCGCAGTAATAAAAAAGCGGATAAATGCAAAAAGCCCCTGCGGAGACGGCAGGGGCTTTTTGGAGAGTAAATAAAGTGAAAACTCAGCAAAAATTCATTGTTTGCGAGGTTGTTAGCCTACTTGGCGAGCGGTTGCCCTTGCAGGTAAGGGTAAGGTGGTTACGGGCGGTGCTGTCCGCAGCCAAGGCTCCCAGGTGCAGCTAGCAGGTTATTTTCATAACTAAATAATTCCTTCAAAAAGATTGATTTTTACAGGTCCGTCTTTCATTTCAGCCGGAAGATGATAATCAATTGCACTCAGAATCTTCTCAGCGTTGCCTGTTTTGAGCAAATGTTCATAAAAAGTAGGAGATAGGCACCAAGTTTCAAGTTTAGTAAGTATAATATCACTTAGTAACTTAAATTTTGCCTCTTGTGAAAGCATCTCTATGGCATTGATTGGAGTTCCCATGATATGAGTGGAACCCCTGCCGTAGCCGAATACAACTGTTAAGTCATTGTCACCTGGTATCAAATGCAAGAAGCAAATATTTTCTTCAAGCTGACTGACATCTGCTGGGTTAACTTGTCTGTAATCAGGCCGAAATGCTAATAATTTGTTGATATCTACCGTAGCTCCGGAGAGCTTGTTTGAAAATACTGATGAGGTAGCAATACCTACTTTAGGCAGGGTAAAATGAACGAAGCTAATCGGAGAGTTAATTCCATGGCGTTTGAGCGCTTGTTCTATAGAGGACTTTATTTTATAGCCCTCTAAGGCCAAGCTTGCCTGATGTACTTGCCTTGGCATGTATGCATTATCCTTTATGTGCTGAGGAAAGCCTGCTTCAGCTCTTATTGCTGCGTGAAATAAGACATTATATTCTTGTTTGTACAACTCGTTTAAATGCGCTCTGTATGAAAGGAGCAACTGATTCTTGCTGTCAGTGTAATCACGCGAACCTATCTCCAAATTGTGAAATAGCTTTGCGTCACACTCTTTGCAAAATCCCCAGAATGTTAATTCGCTGTCGCTTCCAATACCATTAAGATAGAATCCATAGCGATGGCCTGTTTTGCTCTCTTGAAAATTATTGTTAAGTTTCAACTCAACAATCTTGAGTCCTCCGGGTCTGCTTTCCGCAATCTTGTTCAATATTCCATTTTCTTGTAAAACATGCGATTTTATAGCATGTTTACCTGATTTACAATCGGGGTTATAGCATAGGTGACTATCTATCCTGACTTTATTGCGAATCCTAAAATTGACGCGATAAATTTCTTCTTGAGTCATAGCATTAACAGATGAATCAACCCAATCGGCGAGTTCTCCAAATCCTTCTTGTGGATTCTCAATTGCAGCAGTTAAGTCTTTTTTCAAGCCGTTGCCACAGTTCATATATTCTATTTTCCACCCGCTGCCTTTTTCAGTGTAGATAACCGACAGTATTAAAATGGATAAATTTGAGTTTTTGCCCTCTTTTAAATAAGAGTCTAAGAGATGGGCTAAGTCATTGCTAACTTGTTGTAAAGTATCAAGTTTAAAGACCAGTAAATGAGACTCACTATTCTTGTAGTCACCTTCTGTTGTGATAGACTTCAGACGGTCGAATAGTCTGTAGTTATTTTTGTTGTTAGAAAATTCAGCTAACCCCAGCGAAGTGATGATTACATCTATACTCCCTTTGCCTGTATAAATTGTATCGATTCCATTATTGCCTGCTATTGATTGAGTAGTGTAAAAATTGAAAAATGCTGTCAAAAAGTGCTTAATTATTATCTCGTCAGCTACTTCAGCTGCTGCCGTAGAGGTGCTGGTTAGTAATCGGTTTATTTCAGCTTGATTTACAGTGCTGTTTTCCCTGTTTTTTATATGTTTGATGGCTTCAAAAATAGATATCAGTTTTGTTATTGCATACTTTGTGGTCATAGCTGTTGGTTTACCGTTAGCTATGAAAGGGGTTTTATCTTTTTTGAAAATATCGTTCACTATCCTTGCTATTTCACGCGCAGAGATACTGCCCTTGCGGACAAGGTCTTGAATGCGCTTTTTATCGTCAGGCGTACCAACAGCTAAAATCTCTGGGAAAGTCATAATAATATTACTTACACATTTTGCAAAGTTTTATATGTCCGTATGCCTGACTCCAGTCCATCGGCTTTGCGGTGGTTGAGCAGGGCTCTACGCCTAGGCCCCAGGGCGCGTAATGTAGTACTTCACACGCCAGCCACTGGCGCAATAATATGCCGGCTTTTGCGGCGGTGGGGCCGTGCCGGCGAGCAGGAGCAGGCTGGGAAGAAGCAGTTGGTGCAGTAGAAATCGCTAGGGTCTTTCGCACTTTTCAATAGCAGCGAGGCTGGCAAATCAGCCACTAAATCTCGGGCATCCTGGTCGGCTTGCGCCTTCGCATCGGTCCAGGATTGCCCCAAACGATACTTACGGGCTTCGTAACGTGTAGGCGCTGCCGGGCAAAAGAAGTGAACCGCCCCCTGGATGGGCGCTTCCTGCTGCTCAGCAACACCTTTTACCGCGAGGCCTGCCCGCAGGCTATTACGGCCGACACGCTGCTGCCTGCTCACGCTCACCCCACTACCCGGCCCTGGCCTTCGACCTTGCCAGTAGCCAGGAAATCGCCGCCCTGGAAGCTGGCGCTGCGCTACGACGAATTGACGACGCTCAGGCTCATTCGGCCCACTGCCCCGCTGGCTGGCCAAGCCTGGGACGAAAGCTTTCGGGCTAGTCTAAACTTAATGCCCTACATTGATTTTCGTCCGCTTGCTTAGGCTGCCTGCCCCGCACTAGTATTATTCCACCGTCAGGGGGCGCGTCGTCAGCATTTGGCCCCACGCCACCTCCACTTGGTAGACCCCAGCCGACAGCGAGCCGAGCGGCAATTCCACGCGCAGGCCAGCCGCTGGCAAGCTCAGGGGCCGCTCGACCACGACCCGGCCCAGCGCGTCGCGCACCCGCAGCTGCGCGGCCCCCGTGCCCCCGGTTGGGGCTAGTTCCACGGTTACTGCGTGCTGGGCCGGGTTGGGGTAGAGTTGGAGCAGGGGTGCCGCCTGGCCCGAGGCGCGGGTAGCCAGCAGGGTACGGTCGTAGGTAGCCAGCTTGGCCAAGGGTTTGCTGTTGTCGCCGGTAGCCGTGAAGAAGCCACCTGCGTAGAGGCGGCCGGTAGTGGCCAGGGCCAGGCCGTAGGCCGCAGCGTTGAGGCCGGTGCCCAGGCTAACCCAGCTCGTGCCGTTCCAGCGGGCCACATTATTGATGGCGTTGCCGCCGGCCCTGTTTACATCCCCGCTCGCATATACTTCTCCCGTGGGGGACACGGCTATTGCGTAGACGTAGGTGCCCACGCCCGCCCCGAGGGCGTTCCACTTCGTGCCATCCCAGCGGGCTACGCCAACGGCCGGCGTGGGGCCAGTGGTAGTGATGTCGCCGCCCACGTAGAGGTCGCCGTTGCTGGCTACTGCCACCGACGAGAGGTGCTCGTAAATATAAAAGTCACTGTTGCCCACGCCGCTCCAGCTCGTGCCATTCCACTGGGCCAGGCTCACGATACGCACATTGTTGACATAGTTGAACGAGCCGGCCATGTAGAGCCGGCCCGCCGGCGTGACGGCCAGGCCGTAGACAAGCGGATAGGTGCCCGTCGTGAACTTGCTGATGCCCGTTCCCAGGTTGCTCCAGGCTGTGCCGTTCCAGCGGGCAATGCCACCGGCTGCCTGCGAGCCGGCCGTGGCGAAGCCCCCGCCCACGTACACCTCGCCCGTGGGGGCGACGGCTAGGGCAAATACGCCACCCCGCGGGACTTTCGAGGTCGATAGGGTGCCCGCTACCCCGTTTTCGGTTCCCGCACCCAGGCTGCTCCAGGCCGTGCCGTCCCACTTGGCCACTTGGTTGGCGGGCTGCCCACCGGCCTGCGTGAAGTAGCCGCCCGCGTATACCACCCCGTTGGGGGCCAGGGCCAGGGCAAAAACCACGTCGTTGAGACCAGTGCCGAGACTCGTCCAGGTGCTGCCGTTCCAGCGGGCAATATTGCTAACGCTCACGCCGCCGATTTGCGCGAAGTTGCCCGCCACGTACACGTCGCCGTTGGCGGCAATGGCCACGGCCCACACGCCATTGTTTGCGTAGCCTTGCACGTTACCGTCCTGCCAGGCCTGGTCGCCCGCGCCGAGCGGCCGGGCGGCCGGCCGAAAGCTGGGGCGGCCGCCCGCAAGCAGTTGCAGTTGGCAGGCGGCCGTGGTAAAAGTGCCGCGGGCGTCTGGGCGCAGCGTGCCGTCGCCACGCAGGGCGGTGGCCAGCAGGCGCGGCTCCCCGTTGCCGGCCGGCCGGGCCTGCGTGTTCAGGGCCCACAAGCTAAGCAGCCAGCAGCCCAGCACGGGCAGCCAATTGATGAGGCGGGTGGCGGGGTAATTGTTCAAAAGCATAGGCGTCGGATAGGGCTGCGAAATGGCAGCAGTTGTCTCAAAAAAAGTATTGCTCAAAATTAATCTCACAATAGCCTACTTAAGCTGTTTTTGTCTACCTATTTATGTCTTCCAAAAACCACCTGCTTATTATGACATAACGCCGTGCCTTGGTGATGCCGATGCCGCGGCTGGCACTCCAGACGCCGGAGCGGCTGCCGTGCCCGCACTGCGATGACCCAGCCCCGCTCTGGGCGAACTTTGGCGGGGTTGTGCCCTTACATGCACAACCCCGCCGGATATTTTGATGGGCTAGCTAACCGAAAAGCTAAAGCAGACAAGCCCCCGTACCCGTCGTGCGCTTTGCCCGCGTCAGTACTGAGGCCCAGGACTTCAGCCGGCAGCTGCGCGACCTGAAGCGTCATACCGAGCGCGCCGGCGGCCAGGTGGTAGCCGAGATTGCCGAGAGGCTATCGGCTACTTCGAGGACGGGGGCACGTTTGCCACTAGCCCGGCCCCGACTACCGTAGCCAGGCCGCTACCAGCAACCCGGAGCTGGTGCAGGCGGTGCGGTGGGTCGAGAGCGCCACGGGCCCTGCCCAGCCGGGTAAAGGCCGTTATCGACTGGAACCAGGGCGATACGCTGGCGCTCGAGCAGGAGCTATACGCGATGCAGCCAGCCTGCAAGCAAGGGGCTATTTTCTAATAACCGCCACTAATAAATTAAAAAAAAGCCTCCCTGATGTCAGGAAGGCCTTTTTTGTGGTCTCGTTAGGAATCGAACCTAAATCTAGAGCTTCGGAGGCTCCTATACTATCCGTTGTACTACGAGACCTGGTGCGGGGTGCAAAAGTAGCGATAAAAGCCGGCGCGGCCAAACTCAGCGCAGGCATTTTGGTGGAAACAGCCCGCCCAGGCACAACCCTGAAGCGAAAAAATCGGTTAGCTAACCCTGAACCTGACAATTTTCATTTCCACATGGAATCTACCAAAAAAACTCTCTATACCGCCGACGCCACGGCTGTAGGCGGCCGCAGCGGCCACGTGCGCTCTGCCACTGGTATTATCGACCTCGATATGTCGGTGCCCGAGGGGCTAGGCGGTAAAAAAGGCGCTACCAACCCCGAAGAGCTGTTTGCGGCGGGCTACTCGTCGTGCTTTCAGCAGGCGCTGCTCGTTATTGCGCAGCGCGCCGGCGATAAGCTCGACCCCGGTACCGAGGTAAAATGCTCAGTAACCCTGTTTCAGGAAGGCGAAGGCTACGGCCTGAGTGCCGTGCTCGACATCGACCTGAAGTCGTTTGACCGTACTAAAACAATTGAGATGGTGCGCCAGGCTCACAAAATATGCCCCTACTCGGTAGGTACCCGGGGCAATATGGAGGTCGAGCTGAAAGTGCAAGGCGAGCCAGTGCCCGTGCAAGCCGAAGAAAATGCCGGCGTAGCCGAAGGCAAATAACAGGCCCCCGGCGGCACCCCGCGCACCCCTGAAAGCCTACCTGCTGCGCAGGTAGGCCTTTTTGGCAAGAGCCGTGCCGGCTGCCTGGCCAGCCAGCCCTGATTGCACCTTTTAGGGAGGCCATGCGTAAGAGGTCCGCTACCTTTGGGAAGCCGGCTACCGAAAGCCGCTTAGTGCTAGTGCGTATGATTATGAAAAAAATACTCTTCACCCTGGGCGCTGCGGCTGCCCTCGCCTCTTGCCGCGAGGCCAGTACTGCGGTGCAAAGCAACCCTTCTGCTACGGCAGAGGCTAAAGTGCTGCGTTTCGACACTACTTTCCTGAAGGTGAGCGGTGCGCGCGCCTACTCCCACACCTACACCGGCAATATGCTGGTGGGCCAGACCAAAAAAGTAGTGGTGCCCGTGCAAATAAACTGGACGACGGTGGAGCAGGCCGGCTGCCCGCAAGTAGCCGCCGTGCAGGTATACCAGCTCAACGGCAACGACCGGCGTACCAGCCTCACGGCCAAGGCCATGCGCGATGCCGTGTGCAAGCCTGGCACCCAGCCCGCCGACAGCCCGCGCCCCGCTAGCGGGGCTACCGCCTACACCGGCGCGGCCTACCTGAAGCTGACCGGCGAGGCCCGCGAGATTCACCGCACCACCTCTGTTACGTTTACGCTCAATGGCCTGGGCTATCACGATACCCTCGATGGCGACTCGGTAGCTACCAGCAGCGTGCAGTAGCGCCCGGCGCCAGGGTACTGTAAAAAGCATAAGCCCCGGCTGAAACCAGCCGGGGCTTATGCTTTTTACGCAAAATCAAGAACGCGGACTAGTTCAGGTAAATGCGGTGCGTAAGCTCGAAGCGGTGCGGCGCAAAGGCGTTGTAATAGGGCGCCGGGCCATCAAAGGTGAGCACGTGCACCAGCGGAATGCCTTCGAGGCGGCTTTCTACCACGCGCACAGGGTACACCTCGCCTACGGTGGGCCAGTCGCCGCCGTGGTTGGCGGGCCGGTTGTCGGCATCCACGCAGCGGGCATAATCGAGGTAAGGGGCCGCCGTAGTGGCTTCGGCCAGGGTGTAGCTAGCAACTTCCATAGGGCAAAGATATGAGGAGCAAATAAATACGAAGTAACGCCGCAAATGTTGGCCCGCGGCGAATAGCAGCCTTAACACCCGCGCCCGGCCAGAAGTTTAGGCTAGCCGCGCTTTTGCCGGCCGCGGGGCCAGCGGCGGTGCTACTGGGCGGGCTGGGGCAGGGCATACTGCTTGCGGTCGAGCAGCACGTAGCCGCTTTGCCAGTACTTGCCCAGGTGGCGCGGCGTGAGGCTGCCCGAGCCCGGCACCTGGCTAAGAATGACTAGCCGCAGCGTGTGGCCGTTGAGCCGATGCTCATCCATAATCAGCTTGCTGCTTGTCTTAACGAGAAAGTGTTCCTGCACCCGGCCATTGCGGCGGTAGCGCGTTACCTGCCGCCACCGCAGCTGGGTGGTAGTGGCGGTGCCAGCCCCGGCGGTCAACTTCACGATGCCACGCACTACCTGCCGGCGCAGGTGCGGCGTGTGCCCGTTGGCCGTGAAAAAAGCGCTCTGGGCCTGCACCTGCTGGCGCAGCTGCGTGGCTTGCTGCAAGAGGGTGTCGCGCGCGGCGAGTGCCCGGGCAGGGTTGGCAATAAGCTGGGCTTTGGCAGCGGTGGTGGTCAGGAAGGCGGCTAGCAGCGCCAGTCGGTAATGCATTCGAGCGAGGCAGGGGTGAGGCGCGAAGATATCGGCCCGGCTGCCCTAGCCAGCAGAAGAAATAAAAAGATAATCGGTTCTTTCTCTGCTAGCCTAAGAGAAAGAACCGACTACGTAGTGGCCTGCCTTAGCTAAAGCCCAGTACCGGGTGCGGCTGGTAGGGCTCCTCCAAACGCTTTACCTCATCGGCCGAGAGCTTGACGGCCACGGCCGCCACGGCGTCTTCGAGGTGGCCGGGCTTGCTGGCCCCCACAATGGGCGCCGTGATAACGGGCTTGCTCAGCATCCAGGCCAGGGCAATCTGGGCGTTGGGCAGGCCGCGCTCCCGGGCAATTTCCGTTACGCGGTCGGCCACCGCAAAGTCGTCGTCGCGGCCGTAGAGGCTTTTGCCGAAAGCGTCGGTTTTGGCGCGCTCAGTCTCATTTCGTTCCTTCGAGCGGCCACCCGTAAGCAGGCCCCTGGCCAGCGGCGACCACGGAATGACGCCAATGCCCTGGTCCTGGCACAGCGGCAGCATCTCGCGCTCCTCCTCGCGGTACACGAGGTTGTAGTGCGGCTGCATACTCACGAAGCGCGTCCAGTTGTGCTTGTCGGCCAGGTACAGCGCCTGCGCAAACTGCCAGCTAAACATGCTGCTAGCCCCGATGTAGCGGGCCTTGCCGGCCTTCACCACGTCGTGCAGCGCCTCCAGCGTTTCCTCGATGGGCGTGTGGTAGTCCCAGCGGTGAATCTGATACAAGTCCACGTAATCAGTGCCCAGCCGCTTGAGGCTGGCGTCGATGGCGCTCATAATGTGCTTGCGCGACAGGCCCTTGTCATTCGGCCCCGGCCCCATGGGGTTGAATACTTTGGTAGCCAGCACGACTTCGTCGCGCTGGGCAAAGTCGCGCAGGGCGCGGCCCACCACTTCCTCGCTAGCCCCGTTGGAGTACACGTCGGCGGTATCGAAGAAGTTGATGCCCAGCTCCAAAGCCTTCTGAATGAAAGGCCGGCTAGCCTCCTCATTCAAGGCCCAGGGCCAGCGCTCGGTAGGCGTGCCATAGGTCATGGTGCCGAGGCAAATTTTTGAAACCTGTAAGCCAGTGTTTCCTAAGCGGGTGAATTCCATTGTGGAAAAGGGATAGGGAGAAAGGGAAAGGGATTGAAACGTTCAGCAACGCTGGTCATGCAGAGCGCAGCGAAGCATCTCGCGTGGCGCAGTAATTTCTCACGCCAACAACGAAGCGAGCGAGATGCTTCGCTGCGCTCTGCATGACCAACGACAAAGGATAGTAATAACCAAAAAAGCCCGCCTGGGTTACCAGGCGGGCTTTTAAAGCTACTCGTGGCCAGGGTGCCTTACGACATCGCCAGCACTTCTTTCACGCGGGCGGCGGCGTCCTTCAGCAGGGTAGCCGAGTACACTTTCAGGCCGCTTTCATCGATGATGCGGGCGCCTTCCTCGGCGTTGGTGCCTTGCAGGCGCACGATGATGGGCACGCGGATATCACCGATTTTCTTGTAGGCTTCTACCACACCATTGGCTACGCGGTCGCAACGCACGATGCCGCCGAAGATGTTGATGAGGATGGCCTTCACGTTCGGGTCCTTCAGGATGATGCGGAAGCCCGCCTCCACCGTCTGGGCGTTGGCTCCGCCGCCTACGTCGAGGAAGTTGGCGGGCTCGCCGCCGCTCAGCTTGATGATGTCCATGGTGGCCATGGCCAGGCCGGCGCCGTTTACCATGCAGCCCACGTTGCCGTCGAGCTTCACGTAGTTGAGGTTGCTTTCGCTAGCCTCTACTTCCAGCGGGTCTTCCTCGTTGAGGTCGCGCAGAGCCACGAAATCCTTGTGGCGATACAGGGCGTTGTCGTCGAGGGTCACCTTGGCGTCAACGGCCAGGATTTTATTGTCCGACGTTTTCAGCACCGGGTTAATCTCGAACATGGCCGAGTCGGTTTCGTCGTAGGCCTTGTACAGGGCCGTTACGAACTTCACCATTTCCTTGAAGGCATCGCCCGAAAGGCCGAGGCCGAAGGCGATTTTGCGGGCCTGGAAGCCTTGCAGGCCCACGGCGGGGTCCACAAACTCCTTGTGAATTTTCTCGGGGTGCGACTCGGCTACCTCCTCGATGTCCATGCCACCCTCGGTGGTGTAGATAATCACGTTTTTGCCGCTCGTGCGGTCGAGCAGCACGCTCATGTAGTACTCCTTGGTGGGGCTTTCGCCGGGGTAGTACACGTCCTGGGCAATGAGCACTTTGTGCACCTTGCGGCCTTCGGCGCCGGTTTGCTTGGTCACGAGCTGCATGCCGATAATCTGGCCGGCAATATCTTTTACCTGCTCCAGGTTCTTGGCGAGCTTCACCCCGCCGCCCTTGCCCCGGCCGCCGGCATGAATTTGGGCCTTGATAACGTACCAGCTGGTGCCGGTTTGCTCGGTGAGCTTTTTGGCGGCTTCTACGGCTTCTTCGGCGGTGTCGGCGGTGAGGCCTTCCTGCACGCGCACGCCGTATTTTTTCAGGATTTCCTTGCCTTGATACTCGTGAATATTCATCGGAGGGGGTAGGGGTGGAGTTTTTTGCTGGCGCGAAGGTAGGGCCAACGACTGTCATTGCGCGCGTAGCGCGGCAATCGCACCAGCACACTACCCGAAGGACTCGCTCTGATACGATTGCCGCGCCGCGCGCGCAATGACGGAACCAGCCAACGCCCGGGCGCCTTTGCGCGTAGCTTTGCCCTAGTACTGTCTGTTTTCCTACGTTCGCTTTGCTACAAGCCATTAACCTCCGTAAAAGCTACAACTCGCTGGAAGTGCTCAAGGGCATCGACCTCACCATTCAGCGGGCCGAAATCGTGAGCATCGTGGGGTCGTCGGGGGCGGGCAAAAGCACGCTGCTGCACATTCTGGGCACCCTCGACAATCCCGACTCGGGCGAGGTGCTCTTCGATGGGCAGTCCGTTACGAGCCTGGGGCGCACCTCGCTGGCTAAGTTTCGCAACCGCCACATCGGCTTCGTGTTTCAGTTTCACAACCTGCTGCCCGAGTTCACGGCCATCGAAAACGTGTGCCTGCCCGCCTACCTGGCCGACCGCTCGGAAAAGGAAGTGCGGGTGCGCGCCCGCGAACTGCTCGGCCTGCTCAACCTCGACCACCGCGTCGACCACAAGCCCAGCGAGATGAGCGGCGGCGAGCAGCAGCGCGTGTCGGTGGCGCGCGCCCTCATCAACTCGCCCGAAATCATCTTCGCCGACGAGCCCAGCGGCAACCTCGACTCGAAGAACGCGCAAGAGCTGCACGAGCTGTTTTTCTGGCTGCGCAAGGAGTTCGGCCAAACCTTCGTCATCGTAACCCACAACGATACCCTGGCCCAGATGGCCGACCGCACCATCGTGATGCGCGACGGGCACATTCTGGAAGAGTAGGCGAAAGCAAACAACTGCACAAGACCATAAGGTCGTCATACTGAACGCAGTGAAGCATCTCGTCCGAATCGTTGGATTACTAATCAAACGATTCGGACGAGATGCTTCACTGCGTTCAGCATGATGACCTCTTTTTGGCGTTTGCCACCTGGTTTTCTGTTTCGCATCCTGGCTAAGCCCTTTGGAAAATCGCCTTGCTGAAAACTAATTTTTCACGCTTCCTAAACTACTTGATAATCAGAACTAAATTTTGCTAAAAAAATTGGCTTTCGGGGCACTAACTTTGGCCTGAGTTAGTTTGATATTCGTACTACAGAACGATAACCGGCCGCTGGCCACCTCACACCATGACCGAAGTCACCAAAGCCCCGAAAGAAGCTGCCGCCAAAAAAGCCGCTCCCCGCGCGGAGAGCTATGACATTGCGAAGTCGGACGAGACGTTCGACCTGGCAAAGGACCTGGCTAAGTTTATTAAAGAAAACAAGCTCAGCACCCAGGTGCAGGGCAAGGAGTTTGTGAACGTGGAGGGCTGGCAGTACGCCGGCTCGCGCCTGGGCATCGTGCCCATCGTGGAGCACGTCATCAACCTCAGCACCGACCAGGAGTTGAAGTACCAGGCCAAGGTCACGCTCTTCGACCTGCGCCACCAGACTACCGTGGGCGCCGGCTTCGCCGTGTGCTCGAACAAGGAGGGTGGCAAGAAATTCTACCAGGAGTTTGCCATCGCCAGCATGGCCCAGACCCGGGCCATTGGCAAGGCCTACCGCAACATCCTGGCCTGGATTATCCGCGCTGCTGGCTACGAGCCCACCCCGGCCGAAGAAATGGAGTATAGCGGCAACGTGCCCGCGCCCGCCGTGGCCCCGGCCGTAGTGGCCGAGCCTGCCCCCGTGATGCGCGCCGTAACCACGGCTCCCGCCGCGCCGGCCGAAGCCCCCGCTGCCGAGGCGCCCGCCGCTCCGGTGCAGTACGCCACGGCTAGCCAGAAGGAGGAGATTATCCGCCTGCTGAACCACCCGCTCATCACGCGCCAGGAGAAGACCAAGATGCTGCTCAACATCAACCGCCTCGATGAGGAGCGCGCCACCCAGGCCATTGCCAAGCTCCGCAAGGCCATTGAGGACCGCGAGGGCACGACGGCCGTAGCCGCGTAAGTGCGCTAGCCTACAGTTTTTGAGAAAAGCCCGGTGCCGCAAGGTGCCGGGTTTTTTTGTGGGCGCCCGTTATCTTGAGGCGCGTTATGGCCCCTCAGTATTATGCAACACTACTTCTTGCTCAATATCAACATTTCGCTGGTCACCAACAATAAGATAAATTATGGCGACGTAGCGATAGGGGAGGGCCTGCTTACGCTGATTGGTATCGGGCTGTGGGTGCTGGGCACTGACGTGTGGCGCGGCCAGAGCCGGGCCCGCAAAATCGGCGGCGCGTTTCTGTTGCTGGTGGCTGCCGGTTATAGCGTGGCCTGGGCAGGAATTAACTATTGGGGGTACAATTACTTGAAGGAATACTTTTAGGTCCTTCGCTGCTGCGGGGGCTAGTCAGCTGCTGGCGGCGCGTAATTTTGGGCTATGCCGCCCGCCTTGCCCGCTAACACTTCTGCCGAACCGCTAGCCCTGCTGCGCCAGTACTGGGGCCACCAGCAGTTTCGGCCGGGCCAGCAGGAGATTATCGAAGCGGTGCTAGCTGGGCGCGATGCGCTGGCGCTGCTGCCCACCGGCGGCGGCAAAAGCGTGTGTTTCCAGGTGCCCGCGCTGGCTAGGCCGGGTTTGTGCGTGGTGGTCACGCCGCTCATCGCCCTGATGCGCGACCAGGTGGAGAACCTGCGCAAGCGCGGCCTCAAGGCCGAGGCCGTGTACGCGGGCATGAGCCACCAGGAAATAGACCAGGCGCTGGACAACTGCGTGTACGGCCGCGAGGTCAAGTTCTTGTACGTCAGCCCCGAGCGGCTGCTCACCGACCTTTTTCGGGCTAGGGTAGCCCGCATGAATGTGGGGCTGCTGGCCATTGACGAGGCGCACTGCCTCTCGCAGTGGGGCTACGATTTTCGGCCGCCCTACCTGCGCATTGCCGAGCTGCGGGCGCTGCTGCCGCCCGAGGTACCGTGCATCGCCCTCACGGCCACCGCCACCGGCCAGGTGCGGCAGGATATTGTGGAGAAGCTCCAGTTTCGGCCCGGCTACGGTGTTTTTACCCAGAGCTTTGCGCGGCCCAAGCTCTCGTATTCCGTCCTGCCAACCGAGGACAAGCAGCGCCGCCTGCTGGAAGTGTTGCGTGGCGTAGGCCCCGGCAAAACGGGTATCGTGTACGCCCGCACCCGCCGCCAGGCCGAGGATACCGCCACCTGGCTCAGCCAGCAAAAGCTGCCCGCTGCCGCCTACCACGCCGGCCTGCCCGCCGAGCAGCGTACCCGTATTCAGCAAGACTGGCTAGCCGACAAAACGCGCATCATCGTGGCTACCAATGCCTTTGGCATGGGTATCGACAAGCCCGACGTGCGCGTGGTGGCCCACCTCGACGCGCCCGCCACCCTCGAAGCCTACTACCAGGAGGCCGGCCGCGCCGGGCGCGACGGCCTCTACGCCTTCGCCGTGCTGCTGAGCGGCCCCGCCGATGCCGACAGTTTGCGCCGCCAGGCCACCCTAGCCCACCCGCCGCCCGATGTGGTGCGCCGCGTGTACCAGGCGCTGGCCAACTACTCGCGCACGGCCGTGGGCGGCGGCGAGTTGGTGGCCTTCGACTTCGACCTCGGCGCGTTTGCCGAAACCTACCGCCTCAAGGCCGTCGATGCCCACCACGCGCTCAAAATGCTGGAGCAGCAGGGCTTTGTGCAGCTCACCGAGGCCGTGAACCAGCCGGCCAGGGTGCAGCTCATTAGCAATCAGCAGGATTTGTACCATTTCCAAGTGGCCAATGCTCAGCACGACCAGCTTATTAAGGCGCTGCTGCGGCTGTATGGCGGCGAGCTGTTCGTGGCCTTCCAGGCCATTGCCGAGAGCGCGCTAGCCCGGCACCTGCGCCAAAGCACCACCGATGTAACGCGCCAGCTGCGCTACCTGCACAGCACCGGCGTGCTGCACTACCAGCCCCGGCGCGAGCTGCCGCAGGCGCTCTTCCTCACGCCGCGCTACGACGCCGCCCAGCTGCCCCTGGATGAGCGCCGCCTGCGCGCCGCCAGGCAGCTCACCGAGCACCAGACCACAGCCGTAATCGACTACGCGGCCAGCACCACGCACTGCCGCCAGCAGCTGCTGCTCGAGTACTTTGCCGAGCCCGACGCACCGGCATGCGGCGTGTGCGACGTGTGCCTGGCCCGCAAAAAGGCCGCGCAGGCGCCCGCCAGCACGGCCGGGCTACAAGCCAGCCTGCTAGAGCTACTGGGCGCTGCGCCGCTGCTACCGCGCCAGGTGGTAGCCCGCTACCCTGCCGCTGAAGCGGCGGCCATTACAGCGGCTCTGCGCCAGCTGGTGGAGCTGGGTCGGCTGGCCTACGCGGCCGATGGCCGGCTAGGCACTGCCAGTTGATTGGGAGCTTGTCAAGAAGCTGCTTGAATTAATAAACCGCCTGTCATTGCTTCGTCGTGCCTCCTCGCAATGACAGGCGGTTTTGGTCTTCAGCCAGTCAATGTAGATATCTTCTTAACTGAAACAAGAAACTCAAAAGTCGAATCGCGTATGCAGCTAGGTGTTGATTTTTAGTGAGATAAGATGCTGACTGTAGTAAAATGAAAGTCTGAGGCCTGGGAAAAATACGTTGCGGCCGCGTAGGCTAGCCGCCCACATTTGCTGGCGTTAACGCGCTGCTTTGGCGCGGCCCCAACGTTCAGCTCCATGCTTACCCAACCCCGAACCACTACCCAGCGCCTGCATCTTGGCGAAGGCTTTATCAGCGGCTACACCTCCATTTTTCTGGCGCTGCTGGCCGTGGGCGCCGTGTGCTGCTTTCGCTTTCCCGAGTACCTCACCACCCCCGAGTTTCGGGAAGTGTACAGCGGCGAGCTGATGAAGACGCTGTTGCTCGGCGGCATCGTTGCGTCCTTCTTTTTTGCTACCGTCAGCTTCATGCTCAGCCAGCGCAAGCGGCTAGCCCTGCTGGGCATCGGCTTGTCGCTGGCCGCCGTGGCGGTGGGGGGCTTGCAGGTGCGGGCGCGCGCCGTGGCGCCCACCACCTGGCACCTGGGCCTCGACTGGCTGGTAATTGACCTGCTGCTGATGAGCGTCATTTTCGTGCCCATCGAAATGCTGTTTCCCAAGCGCCTGCGGCAGTCGCGCTTCCACGAAGAGTGGCGCACCGACCTGGTGTATTTCGCAGTGAGCCACTTGTTTGTGCAGTTTTTTGGGGTCATTACCCAGGCTCCGGCCAGGCTGCTGTTTGGCGGGCTGGGCCTGGCGCCGCTGCAACACTGGGTGCACGGCCTGCCGCTAGTGGCCGCGCTGCCGCTAGCCCTCTTTCTCACCGATTTATTTCAGTACGCCACGCACCGGCTGTTTCATGCGCACGTGTACCTGTGGCGGTTTCACTCGGTGCACCACTCTACGCAGGCTATGGACTGGCTGGCCGGCTCGCGCACGCACTTTGTCGATGTGTTTGCCACGCGCGCCATCTCGTTTATTCCGCTCTACATCTGCGGGTTTTCGGGGCTGGCCTTCAACAGCTACATCCTGTTCGTGTCCATCCATGCGGTGCTGATTCATGCCAACACCCGGCTCAATTTCGGCTTCCTGAAATACGTGTTCGTGACGCCCCAGTACCACCACTGGCACCACGGCGACGACCCCGCGCACTACGGCATCAACTTCGCCATCCACTTCCCGCTCATCGATAAAGTGTTCGGTACCTACTACCTGCCTGGCCACGAGTGGCCCGCCGCCACCGGCGTGCACGAGGCCGCCTACCCCAAAGGCTACCTGCCGCAGCTGGTGTACCCGTTCACCAAAAGCCCATTCGACCACGACCTGCACCTGGAGGAGCAAAGCAGCCGCTAGCCTATATAAACAAGGCCCTGGCAAGCAATTGCCAGGGCCTTGTTCGCCGGAGCCGCTTTTCAGGGCCTAGCTGCCCTGGAAGGCCGTGATGCCGCCCTCCAGGTTGCGCACGTTGGTGAAGCCCTGCTGAATGAGGAAGGCCTTAGCCGTGGCTGAGCGCCCTCCGCTTTTGCAGTGCACGATAACCTCTTGGTCTTTAAGGTCTTCCAGGTCGTCAAGCTTGGTGGGCAGGGTACCGAGCGGAATGTTTTGGCTGCCGCTGATGCGGCTTTCCTCAAACTCCCAAGGCTCGCGCACATCGAGGATGGTGGGGGTTTCGCCGGCTTGCTGGCGCTGTTTCAACTCGGCAGAAGTGATGTCGGGCATGGGGATAAGGGCTAAAAGATAAGGCAGCTTACTCCACTGCCAGGCGGCGGGTGGCCACGCTGCCATCGGGCAAAGTTAGCTGCACCAGGTACACGCCGGCGGCCAGGCTGGCCGGCAGTTGCAGGGTGGGCCGGCCGGCCTCGGCGGCGGGCTGCTGCCACACCGGGCGCCCTAGCACATCGAGCACAGCCGCCCGGCGGAAGGCCGGCCCGCTTACCACCACCGCCGTGCCGCGCGGGCTGGGGTTGGGGTAGAGGCTGAACTGCGTGCTGATGCTTTGCTGGGCCTGGGTGGCCAGCACGAGGTTGTTGGTCATCACGGCGCGCATCATGATGGTGCCGGGCGTTGAGAGCGTAGGTTTCGACCAAGTGCCCTGGTTGTTATAAAACAGGACGGGGGCCGTCGAGCCGTTGTTCAGGTCGAAGCCATAGGGCAGAAACTGCCCGCCCGATGCCTGCCCGTAGCCGATGTAAAAGCGGCCCGATACCGACACCGGGTTGGCGAAGCTGACCTCAAAAAATACCTGGCCGGTGGTGGGCAAGGGGTTCGGAATAACCACGGCCTGGGTGGCAAGTGGCGTGTTGGCCGGCTGGCCATTGTTGTCGGCCCACACGGCCACGGTCACCGAGCGGTTCTGAAAGTTTTCGCCCCCCTGCGCCAGCGGAATGTTATTGAAAATAGGGGCTAGCCGAATGGATTTCACCTGGTCGGCCTTGGCCGCCGTGATGGGGTAGGCGTAGTACGTGAACGGCCCCGTGCTCACGGCGGGCAGGGTCAGAAACGATTCGGCCGTGCCATCGTCAAAGGCGTAATAGTCAGTTAGCTCCAGGTCGCGGTAGGTGGTGTCGTTGGGTAGCGTAAGCGGGTTGGTTTCGTTGGTTTGCAGGGCCAGCGCGTAGCGGTAGCGACCCGGGATGCCGGTGGCCGGCAGCGCTGCCGTGCGCGCATCGCCGCTGATAGCCACCTGGCGCGCCCCAGCCAGCAGCGGCTGGTTGCCGCTTACCCAGGTTGCCGGCCCAAAGCCGCCGCTCGTAAGCTCGCGCACCGTGCCCTGCCAGCTGATGGGTGTAGGGTTGCCGCTGGGCAGCAGGTTGTTGACGGTGGTCGTCATGGTCGGGTTGAGGGGGCTGGCGCTGCTGGCCGCGTATTGCCAGGTCGGCATGGCGGTGTAGCTCTGGAGCGGGCTGCTCAGGCCCCGGCTGGTGGCAATATCCTGGAAGATAGTGTCATTGGCCGCCCGGTTATTGTTGAGGTAAACGTAGTCGACCCCGAAGGCATCGCGGCTGGAAGCCTGGTTGCCCGAGGCCCGAAACCGGAACCGGAAGTTGGCGTGGAAGTAGCTGGCCTGGCTAATCGGAAAAATCTGCTGCCGGAAGCGGGTGGTTTTGCCCTCCGCATTGTAGGTCCAGATGGTGTTCCAGCGCCCCACGTTATCCAGAAACTCCAGCGTCAAAAACACGGGGGCACCGCTGCTGGTGGCCACCGGCGCGCCCACCAGCGAGCCCGCCTGCCAGGCGTAGCTGAGGTACAGGTTGGCCGCGGCCGAGTAGCTACTCAGGTCGATGGGCTGCGAGGTGAGCGTATCGGTGGCGCTGTAGAGCGAGGCCGAGCCCGGCGTGTAGGGGCGGCCGTTGGCGCGCAGGCCATCAAGGGTGGCCGTGCCGCGCGTGAGCGGCTCGCTAGCCAGCCGGTTGCTCACGTAGGCTCCGCCGCCGGCGTAGTGCAGCTCGTTCAGGCCCCCGTTGGGGTAGGTGGTAGTGGCCGGTTGCCAGCGCAGCGGGCTGGGCTGCCCATCGCGCGGCAGCGTAAAATCCTCGAAAAAAGGCAGCGCCAGGGCCGCCGTGCGCTGGGTGGCGCCCCCGCTAAGGGCAGGCACGTAGGCCCGGCTGGGGTCGCTGGTCAGCGGCTGGGGCGTGAGCACGGGGGGCGCGGTCTGGGCCCGGGCCAGCAGGCTCAGCAGCACTGCCGGCAGCCCTAGTAAGCGGAGAAGTAAACGCATAGAAGCTAAGACTAAGTAGTCAGTTGTATGTAGAAAGGTAACGTTATAAAAACGTCTGTCATTGCGAGGAGGCACGACGAAGCAATCGCACCCGAACGGTGGCGCTCAACAGGTGAGATTGCTTCGTCGTGCCTCCTCGCAATGACAGACGAAAAATAACAGTTCAGTAGGCTACTCGGCTATCCACAAGTCTACCAGCTGGCCCATGCGAATGGTGGCGCCCGGCGTGGCGGCCGGCCGCTGGCGCACTACCGTGCCGGGCGCCTGCCCGGTTTCAGCGGCTTGCTTGAAGACTTCGCCCACCTCCAGGTGCTGGCCGGCGAGCAGGGTACGGGCCTCATCCTCGGGCATGTTCACGAGGTTGGGTACTTCAAACTCGGTGTTGCCCAGGCCGTCGCCCACTTCCAAATCCACCTTGGTGCCCTTGGCAATGGGCGCGCCGGCCGCAATTTCGCGGCCGCCCACCAGCTGTTTCAGCACGGCATCCTTGGCCACGTTGGGTACCAGCTTTATCTGGCCGATTATCAGGTCGTAGCTGGCCAGGATGAGCTGGGCGTTCTTCACCGAGCCATCGGTCAGCTTGGGCATCTTGATGACCGGCGGGTGGCGCATGGCCACCGAAATGTAGATTTTGCGGTCCTGCTTCACCTTTTCGCCGGGCGCGGGCTCCTGCGTCAGCACCGTCATGGGCCGGGTGCCAGGCGCGTAGCTGCTGTCATCCACGAAGTAGGCGAGGTTGTGCTCGTCGAGGTAGTTTTCCAGGTCGGCCAGGTTCATGCCCGTTATTTTGGGCACCACAATGGTTTCGCCGTGGTGCGTGGTAATGGGCAGGTACACGTAAAAAAAGCCTAGCACCAGCGCCGCGCCCAGCGCCACAATCAGCGCCAGGTGCTTGAAGACGTCGAACCAAGTATCGGATTTAAAAAAAGACATAAGAGGGTAAACGTTGCAGTGAACGTCCGTCCTGCTGAGCTTGCCGAAGCATCTCTACCGCACCGCTAGGGAGCCACTCGGTAAAGATGCTTCGGCAAGCTCAGCAGGACATTCAATTAATTAATTGCTGGTAGCTGTTGCCCGCTCGGCCCGCGCCTTGCCAAAATCCAGAATCCGGTCGATAAACTGGTAGGGCGTGTAGCCCGCCAGCGCCGTTTGGTGGAAAATGCAGGTCGCGGGCGTCATGCCGGGCAAGGAATTAACTTCAATAATAAGCACCTCAATGGCGCCCGCCGGCCGCACGCGTACAAAGGCGTCGATGCGGGCGTAGCCCTCAATGTGCAAAATCTCGGCCACCTGGCGCAGTACCCGCTTTACCTCCTCCGAGATGCGCTGGCGCTCGGCCGGGTCCTGGGCGTAGCGAGCCGGGGTAATGTTCTGCCCTTCGCCGGCCAGAAATTTCTCCTCTAAACTCAGCACCTCGCCCGTGGCCAGGGCCTCGCTAGCCTCGAAAACCTCGATTTGCAGCTGGCCTTGCGCATCATATGAAGTCAGCAGCCCGCCCGTGATTTCCAAGAACTTCGCCGCGCCATTGGGGCCGATGAGCGTTTCCACCAGAAAGGCATCTTTCTGCGGAAACTCCTCCTTGAAGCCCAGGTGCAGCACCTCGGCCGGGCCCACGAGCAGCGGCTCCTCGCGCCGGAAAATCTGCTCGCTGAAGGCAGCCAGCTCGGCGCGGTTCTTAATCTTTTTCACCGCCGACGAACAGCCGTCATCGGCCGGCTTGGCAATGAATGGGTAGCCAAACTGGCTTTCGAGGCTGCGGTAAAAGGCCTCCGGGTCGGCGGCCCACTCCAGGCGCTGGGCCAGGCGGTGGTCGGCCACGCGCAGGCCGGCCTCGCGCAGGCGGCGGTTGGTTTCAAACTTATTGATGGTCACGGCCGAGCTGGCCGCGCCCGAGCCGTTGTAGGGCAGGCCAAATTTCTCCAGCTCCTGCTGCAAGGCGCCATCCTCGCCGGGCCGGCCGTGCAGGGCAATAAACACCTCATCGACCTTTTCGGCCAGCTCCGCAAACGAAATACGGCGCGGCGCGGCCACCGGCTGCCCGGCGTAGGTACCCGTGATGCCGCTCGCCTCCTGCCGGATGCGCGCCAGCACCGGGTGGCTAGCCTCGCCCGCCTCGGCGTGCTCGATTTTCTCGCGAATATCGTCGGCGTTGTCTTTGAGCATCACGTTGATGGGCAGCTCGTAGAGGCGAAACTCTTCGCTGTTGCCGGCCAGGAAAACCGGCACCGGCCGGTACTTCACGCTCGACGACAGCTTCTCATAAATATTGCGCCCGCTCTCCACCGAAATGTGCCGCTCCGAGGAGTAGCCACCCATAATCACGGCCACCCGGATGCGGTCGTCGGCCACCTGCTGGCGCGACTGAATGTCAGCGTCCAACTTCGCTAGGGCCGCTCCGAGCTGTACCGGCTTCATCCCACCGCGCCGCCGCGCATTCAGCGACGTGCGAATGATGTATGTCAGGAACTGGCTGGGATTCAGCCCAATCTCGGCCGCCTGGTGGAAGAAGAACGACGCTGGCAGCATGCCGCTCGTAGTGTTTGGGTCGTTGAGGAAGATAGTGCCATCTTCCTGAATGAAGCCATCCAGCCGGGCGTACACCTCGAAGCCGAAGGTGGCGAACATCTTCTGCGCCTCCTGCCGGATGCGCTCAATATCGGCCTCAGGCAGGTCGATGGGCGTCACCTTGCGGGCCAGCCCCGGCAGGTACTTGGCGCGGTAGTCGAAGACTTCGGTGCCTTTGACAATCTCGGTGGGCGGGAGGGCTAGCGGCTGGCCGTTGGCGTCTTCCACCACGATACAACTGAACTCGCGGCCGGCCACAAATTGCTCGACTAGAACCTGCGATTCGCCGGTCAGGCTTTGTAGCTCTATGGCGTTATCTCCAATAAAGCTATTTGGTTGGGCGAAATGGCGGTTGATAAAATCGTAAAGCGCCTCTGGATGCTCAAGCAACTCCGGCATCGCATTGCCGCTGTTCTGGTTCCACATCAGCGCGTTGGCCTTCACTGGTAGCCCGATGCCCTCTCGAATATCAGCTAGTTGACGTACCCAAGTTAGTCGGGCAGCCTCATCCAGTTCATTCCAATCAGCTTGCAATAGCGTGCGGCGGAACAAGGCCCGGTCAACCGCTTTATGAAACTCGGCTTTGTCGTCGTTCCGCACAATACTAACCCCGATACTGCTACCCTGGCGCGGTGCCTTTACTACTAATGGCAAGCCAAGTGAGTGTCTGAGCGTCATCAGCGTATGGGATTCACTAGCCTCCTTCTCTGACAACACCCGAAACTTCGGCGTCGGCAGCCCCGCTGCCTGCATTAACTTCTTCTGCGCGATTTTATCAATGCCGATGGCCGAAGGCAATATCCCCGAGCCCGAGTACGGAATGCCTACCCACTCCAGCAGGCCCTGAATGGCGCCGTCCTCGCCGCCCGGGCCGTGCAGGGCCAGGAAGGCAAAATCCATGAACTGGGGCAGCTCGCTAGCCTCCACCTGGCGGCCGACGTGGCTGATAAGCTCCGTGAGGGCCGCGGGGCTCAGCTCGCCCAGGCTTTCGATGTAGACCTGCCAGGGGTGGCGCGTGTCGGACAGGGCGGCCACGGGCGGGTAAAAATCGCGGATGGTGCCCTTGTAGAGGTACTGCCAGTCGAGCAGAATGAAGTGCCCCTGGCTGTCCACAAAAATGGGGACGGGCTGAAACAGGCCCTTATCCAGATTATCAAAAACGGTGCGCCCGCCGGCGAAGGAAATCTCGCGCTCGCGCGAGGTGCCACCAAAGAAAATGCCGATTCTCATCATACTAGGTGCAAAGGTACGGTGAGTGCCAACGAGGTGCTAAGCGCGTTTGTCATTGCGAGCGCAACGAAGTGGAGCGCGGCAATCTTTCCTTTGCATTTGCGACCCAGCTACCTTGTGGGCCGCAAAGCGCGTAGTAGCTGGTACTGGCCGTTTGTCCGCAAAGGAAAGATTGCCGCGCTCCACTTCGTTGCGCTCGCAATGACAAACGTTTTTCTCACCATTCACTCATTTCACCACTCGTGAACACCCTCGCCAACTACAACTTCGCCGGCCGCCGCGCCGTGACGCGCGTCGATTTCAACGTGCCGCTCGACAAGGACCTGCACATCACCGACGACACCCGCATCCGGGCGGCCACGCCCACTATTCAGAAGATTCTCAGCGATGGCGGCTCGGTGGTACTGCTTTCGCACCTGGGCCGGCCCAAGGGCGGCTACGAAAAGAAATACTCGCTTGAAAGCCTGCGCCAGCGCTTGCAGCAGGAGTACGGCCGCGACGTACTCTGGGGCGGCGATGTGCTGAGCAACGAGGCCCTGGCCGCCGCGCAGGCCCTTCAGCCCGGCCAGGTGCTGCTGCTCGATAACGTGCGCTTTCACCCTGAGGAAGAAGCTGGCGATGAAGAATTTGCCAAGCGCCTGGCTAGCCTCGGCGATGTGTACGTGAACGACGCTTTTGGCGCCGCGCACCGCCGCCACGCCTCCACGGCCGTGATGGCCCACTACTTTGCGCCCCAGGACCGCGTGGGCGGCCTGCTGCTGCAAGGCGAATTGGACAACGCCCAAAAGGTGCTCGACAACCCCATCCGGCCGTTCACGGCCATCATGGGCGGGGCCAAGATTTCTGATAAAATCCTCATCATCGAGCAGTTGCTGGATAAGGTAGACAACCTGCTCATCGGGGGCGGCATGGCCTACACTTTTGCCGTGGCCGAGGGCGGCACGGTGGGCAGCTCGCTGCTTGAGGCCGACAAGGTGGACCTAGCCAAGAGCCTCATCGCCAAGGCCAAGGAAAAAGGCGTGAACCTGATTTTGCCCGGCGACAGCCTCATTGCTGATAAGTTTGCCAACGACGCCAATGTGGACGTGGCGCCCAACCACAGCATTCCGGTGGGCTGGATGGGCCTCGACCTGGGCCCCGATGCCCGCGAGCAGTTTGCCGGCATCATCCAGGATTCGAAAACCATTCTCTGGAACGGCCCGATGGGCGTGTTTGAGATGAGCAACTTCTCGCTCGGCACCGAGTACGTGGCCCGCGCCATTGCCGAGGCTACCGAGGCGGGCGCCTACTCGCTCATCGGGGGCGGCGACTCGGCGGCGGCCGTGCAGCAGCTCGGCTACGGCGACCGCGTGAGCTACATCAGCACCGGCGGCGGCGCGCTGCTGGAATTTATGGAAGGCAAGGAGCTGCCCGGCGTGGCGGCGCTGGGCTAGGGCCCGGCCCACCTACTGGCCCCCAAGCCTAAAGACAAAAAACCTGACCGCTAGCCGGTCAGGTTTTTTTGTGCTAGGGCAACGGCCGGGTGCTTTCGGCAGTATAGCCAGTACTTATCCGCCAGTTTCTTTTCCTTTTCCCAATGACCAGCCACGAAGTAGAATACGCCAAAATGGCCCGCCTCGCCTACCGCGAGCTTACCGACCAGCGCCCCCAGTGGGAGCAGCGCAGCCCCGCTATGGTGGCCGATTTTGAGCAGCTCAATAATTTTTTGCAAGCCGTAGATGAGGTGGCCAGCCGCACCGGCGGCCAGGCCGGCCAGGGCGAGCCCAACGCCCGCGACGAGGCCGAGCACGCCGCCGAGGCAGCCGCCGGCCGCATTGTGCGCGGCCTGCGCGTGCTGCAGCTCAGCGTGCCTAACCCGGCCCTGGCCACGGCGGCCGGCTACACCCCTAGCAGCCTCAATCCGCTGCACGGCGAAGAGCTGCTGAATGCCCTCAATACCATTGCCGGGGCGGGCGCCAGCGCCGCCGCGCTGCTCGCCAACGAAGGCGTCAGCGCCGACCACCTGCAAGCCCTCGACGATGCCATTGCCCGCTACACGCCCCTGGCCAGCCTCAACAATAGCAACGTGAAGCACGGCGCCGCCCTCGGCGACACGGCTCGCCAGGTAATCAAAGGCTTACGGGCGGTGCTGCACCGCCTCGATGCCCGCGTTGACAACCTGCGCGACGAAATTCCGGGCCTGGCCCAGCGCTACGATGAGGCCCGCCGCACCGATAGCACCTACGTAGCCCAAAGCAGCGGGCCCGGCCCCCTCGAAGGCGGCGACGGCTCGGAGGGCGGCATTGGCCGCGCAGCGGCCGGCAATGCTTTCGGCCCCGAAGCGCAGCCATTCCAGTAAGACGGTGAGCTTGCCGGTAGCCCGATAGGAGGTCATAACGTAGGCTCTATGCAACTGCCGCAGACTAATTAATCATTCATAGTCAGTAAGATATCGAAAAAAGACTGCCCCAATGGGCAGTCTTTTTTTTGTTGATAATCACCTCTGCGTTTGGAATGGTGACCCCGCCCGGCGGCGGGTAGCGGGAGTATAAATTACTGATTTTTAAGTATTGCGTCCTGGTAGAGCAGCTGCTGAATTTTACGCAGTCGCTAGGCCGCCTCACTCTGGCAATTCACCAGGAGGGTGGGGCGGGCTAGCAAGGCAGCGCTGCTTAAGAAATCAGCTGCGTAGTCTATTCCCTATCCGCGCTTGCTATGCACAAACTTACCTACAACCCTGGGCCCATCGGGCCGCTAGCATTGCTGCCTGCGCTATGCCAGGGGGGGGCTTTGCCCGCAGCATCTAGTAGTGCCGGTCGGCGTGCCGTGCCTTCAGCAAAACCCGCTTTGGGCGACTACAAGCCAGTGGTTGCCGGCCCGCTAGCCTTGCCAGCGCTGGCACTAGCCCCAATCCGGAATACCGGCCTGCATACTCCGGCCACACTGCTAGGCTACCCGCTAGTGGCGGCCGAAGGCTAAGGGACTTGCTGATAACCACTACGATTCACCCGTTGATTTTTTCACTGCCAAACCCTGCCCACTTATGAGCAAACTTTCTACGCTGCTTGCTTTAGCGCTGCTAAGCACTGGGCCGGTGGCAATGGCCCAGGCGCCCGTCATTACGTCGCAGGTGCCGGCTGCTAACGCGGTAGCTGCCGCCCGCAGCAGCAACGTTGCGGTTACCTTCGACCGGGCGCTAAATGCCGGCTCGGCCTCAGCCCTTAAGGTCTTCAGTGCCCAGCGCGGTGGCCTGCGCTCGGTGAGCAGTGGCACTACCACGGCCAGCGGCAGCACGGTCAGCTTCGCGTCGACCTATGCGTTTCGGCCGGGCGAAACGGTGCAGGCCACCGTGACCACGGCGGCTACGGCAGCAGCAGGCGGTAGCCTGGCCACGCCGCGGGTGTGGCAGTTTACGACGGCGGCCGGGGCCGGGCCGGGCACGTTTAGCAGTGGGTCGGACCCGGCCGTGGGCACTACGCCCTTCAGCGTGGCTGCGGCCGACGTGAACAACGACGGCTATCCCGACCTCCTGGCGGCCAATGCCTACAGCAGTACCGTGAGCGTGCGCCTCAACAGCGGCAGCGGCACCTTTGGGGGCAGCCTCAACGTGCCGGTGGGTAGCTTTCCCTTCGGCGTGGTGGCGGCCGATGTGAACGGCGACGGTAACCTGGACCTGCTCACGGCCAACAACGTCAGCGGTACGGCCAGCGTGTGCTTGGGCACCGGCAACGGGACGTTTGGAGCGGCTAGTAGCGTGGGGGCGGGGGCGGGGGCCTGGACCGTGGCCACCGCCGACCTCGACGGCGATGGCGACTTGGATATGCTGGTGGCTAACCACAGCACCAATACCGTGAGTGTACGGCTCAACAGCGGCAGCGGCGGCTTTGCGGGCACCGCGAACGTAGTGGTGGGTAATAATCCGTTCTGGGTAACGCCGGCCGACGTGGACGGCGACGGCGACCTGGATTTTGTAACCGCCAACGAGGGCAGCAGTACCGTGAGTGTGCGCCTGAACGACGGGCACGGCAATTTTTCGGGTACTACCGAATTGCCGGTAGGCGCGGCTCCGCAGTGCGTAGCGGCTGCCGACCTGAATGGCGACGGGGCCGTAGACCTGGTCAGCGCCAATCACAATGGGAACAATCTAAGTGTATTGCTCAACGCTGGTAATGGCACGTTTGGCGCGGCTACCTCGGTCGCGGCCAGCGCTGGGGGCTACACCTGCGGGGTAACCGCAGCCGATATTGATGGCGACGGCGACCTGGATTTGTTGGGCGTCAATAATAGCACGAGTACCGTGAGCGTGCGGCTTAATAACGGCAGCGGCAGCTTTTCAGGCACTACCAATGTGAGCGTGGGCGTCAACCCCATTGTGGTGGTGGCGGCCGACGTAGACCAGGATGGTGACCTGGATTTTCTCACGGCCAATCAAACGGGCAACAGCGTGAGCGTGCGCCTCAATCAAAGTGCAGCCCCGATACTCACCAGCCTGAGCCCGGCTAGCGGCGCGGTTGGCAGCGCCTTGACCATTAACGGCAGCAACCTGACAGGCGCCACGGCTATCACTTTTGCCGGCAGCAGTGGCAATATTGTCACGACGGGCTTCACCGTGAACGCGGCCGGCACGCAGATAACCGGCGTGGTAGTGCCTGGTGGAGCCACAACGGGCAACGTAACCGTAACCACTCCCGGCGGCCCTAGCAACGGTATGTTGTTCAGTGTATCGGGCTCATTGGTCATCACGAGCGTCAGCCCGGCGAATGGTGCCCGCGCGGCTTCGGCGGCCGGCCCCGTGTCGGCCACCTTCAGCCAGGCTGTCACCAGCGGCAGCACGGCGGCGCTGAAGGTATTCAGCGCGCAGCGGGGCGGGCTGCGCTCGGCCGGCAGCGGCACTACCACGGCCAGCGCCAACACGGTGAGCTTTGCCCCGACCTATGCGTTTCGGCCGGGCGAAACGGTGCAGGCTACCCTAACGACGGCGGCAGTTGCAACGGCGGGCGGCAACTTGGCCACGCCGCGCGTGTGGCAGTTTACGGCGGCGGCCGGGGCGGCGCGCGGCGCGTTTACGGGCGGCTCCGACGTGGCCGTGGGCAGCGGCCCTAGCAGCACAGTGGTAGGCGACCTCGACGGCGACGGCGACCTAGACCTGCTCACGACCGACTATAGCAACGGCACCGGCAGCACGGTGAGCGTGCGGTTCAACACGGGCAATGGTACGTTCAGCGGGGGGGCTAGCTACGCCGTTGGCGCTGGCCCATTTGGTGCGGCGCTGGGCGACGTGGACGGCGACGGCGACCTGGACCTGCTGACTACCAGCTACAATACCAACACCGTGAGCGTGCGGCTTAACACGGGCAGCGGCACCTTCTCGGGCGGCTCCGACCTTGTCGTGGGGGCTAATCCTTATAGTGTGGCGGTGGGCGACGTGGACGGCGACGGCGACCTAGACCTGCTCAGCGCCCACCCCATCAGCAACACCGTGAGTGTGCGCTTCAACAATGGCAGCGGCGGCTTCTCGGGCAGCGCCACGGTGAGCATGAACGGGTCGCCAACCAGCATAGTAGTAGGCGATGTGGACGGTGATGGCGACCTAGACCTGCTCACGGCCAACACTACTAGTAGCAGCGTGAATATACGCCTCAACGATGGCAGCGGCAGTTTCAGCGGTGGGTCGGACCTGGCGTTGGGTGCGCTGCCCTTTAGACTTGTGCTGGGCGACGTGGATGGCGACGGCGACCTGGACCTGCTCACGGCTAATACAAATGCCAGTACGGTGAGCGTGCGGCTTAACACGGGCAGCGGCACCTTCTCGGGCGGCTCCGATGTGGCTGTGAGTGGAGGCCCCACCAATATTGCCTTAGGCGACGTGGACGGTGATGGCGACCTGGACCTGCTCGCGGCCAACCAGACCATCAGCACAGTGAGCGTGCGGCTCAACACGGGTAGCGGCAGCTTCACGGCCGGGGCCGACCCTGGCGTGAGCGCTAATTCCTACGGGGTAGCCCTAGGCGACGTAGATGGGGATGGAGACCTGGACCTGATAGCCACCTGCTACAGTGCCAACAGTATAAGTATTCGCTTCAATCAACCCGCCAGCCTCCCCAGCCTGACCATCAGCACTGGTACACTGGCTAACCCCACTCTCATTCCGCCCGGCACCTACAATTCCATCACCATTATCGGCAACGGCGTGGCCCAGCTCACGGGCAGCACCACGGTGAACAGCGCCGTGACGGTGAGCGGCACGCTGCTCACCAACTGCCAGCCGCTGACGGGCGCGGCCAGCTTTACGGTAGCGGCCGGGGCCACGCTGGGCATCTGCGACCCGGCCGGGCTCAGCAGCGCGGCCGGTACCGGGGCGGTGCAAACCACCGGCCCCCGCAGTTTCTCGGCGGCGGCCAGCTACCTCTACAATGGCACGGCTGCGCAGGCAACCGGCAACGCCTTGCCTGGCCAGGTCCTAAACCTGACGATTAGTAGCCCCCAGACCGTAACGCTGACCCAGCCCGTGCAGGTGAAGCAGGTATTGACCCTAGCCGGGGCGGGCAACCTCGACCTCAACGGCCAGGCTCTCACGCTGCTTTCCGATGCCAGCGGCACGGCCCTGGTGGTGAACAGCGGCACTGGCGTAGTGCAGGGCCGCACCGGCACCATGCAGCGCTACATCGACGCCAGCGGCAATCTCAGCATTAGCGGTTACCGCCACTACAGCGCCCCGGTAACGGGCAGCACGGTGGGCGACCTCGCCACCGGCACATTCACGCCCACGCTCAACACGCAGTATAATACTAGCACAACGCCCACGGCCGTGACGCCCTTCCCCACGGTGTTTGGCTACGATGAAACCCGGCTGGCTAGTTCGCCGGCTACCACCCTGAGCGCCTTCGACCGGGGTTGGTATTCGCCAGCTAGCCTGAGCGATGCGCTGGCCGTGGGCCGAGGGTACACCGTGGAGCTGGGCAACAACGAGCTAGTCGATTTTACGGGCACTTTCACCACCGGCCCGCAAACGCTCGGCGGCCTCACGCGGGGCACGGATGCCGACGCGGGCTGGCACCTGGTGGGCAACCCGTACCCGGCGCCGCTCGACTGGGGTACGGTGGCGGAGAGCCAGCTCACGGGGGTGCTGCCCGCCATCTACCTCTATCAAAGCACCGGGCCCTACGTGGGGCGGTACCGCTCGCTGGTCAACGGCATCGGGGCGGGCACGGGGCTGATTCCGGCCGGGCAGGGCTTCTTTGTGCGGGCCAGCACGGCGGGCGCTACGGGTAGCGTCGCGCTCACCAACGCCAACCGCGCCATCACCTTTGCCGGCCAGCCGGCCCTGCAGCGCACCGCCGCCGACCTGCGCCCCCGCCTGCGCCTGAGCCTGGGGGCCGGCAGCCTGCCCGCTAGCCCGGCCTCTGCCCTCGACGAAACCTTCGTGTACCTCGAAGTCGGGGCCACGGCCGCCTTCGACGGGGCCTTCGATGCCTGCAAGCTGGCTAACCCCAGCGGCTACTACCTGGCCAGCGCCAGCACCGACGCCCCGGCCCAGCCCCTGAGCATCAATGGCCGCGCTCCGCTAGGCCCGGCCGAGGAGGTAGTGCCGCTGTGGCTAAGCGTGCCGACCGGCGGCACCTACACGCTTACCGCTACCGAGCTGGCCAACTTCACGACTTCGGCCGGCGCCGCTACGCCCTACCTGCGCGATGCCCTTACCGGCACGCTCACTAATCTCAGCCAGCAGGCCAGCTACTCGTTTGCGGTGGCGGCGGGCGCACCTGCCGCTGGGCGCTTCGCGCTGCTGCTGCGGCCAGCCGGGCCCCTGGCCACGGCCCCGGCGCTGGCCGGCGCGCTGGTTAGCCTCTATCCCAATCCGGCCGCTGCCGAAACCACGCTCAGCGCCACGGGCCTGCCTGGGCTAGCCACTACGCTCGACGCGGTGCTGCTCGATGCGGTGGGGCGGCAGGTGGGGCACTATACGCTGCCCGTGCGCCAGGGGGCCGCCAGCCAGCCGCTGCCCACGGCCGGCCTGGCCAGTGGAATCTACCTGCTGCGTGTGAGTGTGCGCGATGCGCGTGCCCAGCCCCTGGCCCAGCTGCCTACCCAGCGTCTGACCATACGCTAGGGAACATTATTCTCATTCAAAAAACTGTTTATGAGCAAGATAAGTGTTGCGATGGCTAGCCGCTGGGTGCTGCTGGCTACGCTGGCCCTGGCTGGCGCGGGCCGGGCGGTCGCCCAGGCCCCCGGCACGGGCGGCCCCACCCCACAAGCTCCCGACGCTCCTACCGCGGTGCCGCTCGATGGCGGCACCAGCCTGCTGCTGGCCAGCGGCTTGGCATATGGCCTGCGCCGCCTGCGCCGCCGCCGCGCGGCGGCTTCTGAGCGGCCCAGCCAGCCGCTTCGCCAGGCTAGGCCCTCCCTGTGAGGCAACTAAGTTTACCCTACTGTGCAGATGCATTTAGGTCATTGTCTTAGCTGTTTAGGATATGAGCCAGCGTTCCAGACTACAACTGGGGCCCGGGTGCCTGGTGGTGCTTGGGCTGCTGATGGGGCTAGCGGCCTGTAAAAAAGACACTGAAACGCCATCATCCCCTCCGGCTGGCCGCAAGCCCAGCGCCGATTTCTCGTTTGCCATCCGCAACCCGGGGGTGCTGCCGGCTACAGTGGCTTTTCACTGACCACTTTATTTCAGTCGTGGCGCTTTCCGGTAGCGCCGTGGCCGAGGCCGCGCGCTACCCTTAAAGCCAGTGCCAACGGCAGGCCATTTGCCCTTAATCGGAGAAGGAGCCGGGGGGTGAGGCGCCTCGCCCGCGCATGGTGTTAACCAACCTGTAATTTCATTCGCTGCTAGTTCTTTTGCCTAGCAGTTGTCCGCGCTTTTTAGGAAGCCTCGCAAGCTGTTTGAGCTAGCCAAGTATCAGCTCAAACTACTCAAACGAAGCGGTAAAGACGCTTCGATAAGCTTAGCCTGACCATTCTGATAAACTCAGCCACCCACCCACCAGCCAGTACGAAACCATGCGCACCTCCGTCACTTCGAAAAACGATATTATCAGTGCCATTGGGAATACGCCGATGGTAAAATTAGAAAAAATAGTGCCCGATGATTGTGCGGATATTTACGTAAAATTGGAATACCTGAATCCTACCGGTTCCTATAAAGACCGCATGGTGTTGGCAATTATTGAGGAGGCAGAAAAGAGAGGAGTCCTGAAGCCGGGAATGACCGTTGTGGAATGTACGGCGGGCAATACCGGTACTTCTCTGGCTTTTGTATGCAGTGCGAAAGGATACCGTTTCAAAGCCATTTCGTCGGATGCCTTTGCGAAAGAGAAACTGCAAGCCATGCGCTTGTTTGGTGCGGAAGTAGAATTGTTATCCAACGAAGGAAGAGGAATTACGCCCGATTTAATTCCTAGAATGATTAAGCATGTGCAAAAATTAAGTACGCAGGAAGGCTTCTATTGGACAAAGCAATTTGAAAATACGGATGCCTTAGCAGGTTTTAGGGAAATGGGAAAAGAAATCCTTGCTCAAATTAACCAACCTATAAATGTGTTTTGCGCGGGCGTCGGAACGGCGGGTATGCTGACGGGCGTATCCCAGGAGTTAAAGCAAGCTAATCCTGCCACGCAAGTAGTTGTGCTGGAACCGGCTTCGGCAGCGTTGCTAGCCCAAGGAATACCGGGCAGCCATAAAGTGGACGGCATTGGGGTAGGGTTTGTGCCGCCTCTGTTAAAGCAGGCAGCCTACGATGCCGTGCGAGTAGTAGAGGAGGCGGAGGCCCGCCGGCTAGCTAAATTATTAGCCTCGGAGGAAGGAATACTAGCCGGAACGTCGAGCGGGCTGAACGTGTCAGCGGCCATCGCGCTCGGCAAAGAACTAGGTCCCGGCCATGCAGTAGTCACCGTGGCCTGTGACTCAGGATTAAAATACCTATCAAGCGGCTTGTTTGATTGAACCCGCGCTAATTACGTATTTTGCAAAGCGTAGATTGAAGTTTTGGTCGCGTTATTTAGTTCAGTATCGGATGCCGGAGCGGCGTTGAGCCAACTGGATAGTACAAATTCATCAGTTAGCAAAATTGTGACAATAGCAGGACTATAGGTGGGGGAGCGGAGAGTGGTTAAGAGTTGCCAGATTTGACGATTCACAAATAATGCTCATGCCACAAAGCACTCCCCTTACTCCCGAGCTTACTGGTGTACGCCGTGTGTGGCGCACCATTTATCCTGACGGCGACGCCGCGGCGCCGGTGCAGGTGACCGCCGAGGCCGTGCGCGATTTAGCGCGCCAGATGCTGCTCAATCAGTTCGTTTTCATCTATGACGTGCGTGCTCAGCAGCCCGTGTTCGTGAGTGCGGGCATCGAGCGGGTACTTGGCTACCCCGCTGATGAGTTCAACCTGGAGCACTTTTACAAGCAGATTCACCCCGCCGACGCCGCGCTGGTAGGCCGGGCCACTATGCTCTCGGCCGAGTACGCGGGGCGCTATAAGGCCGAAACGCTGGGGCAGGTATTCAGCACAGCCTACCGCCTGCGCCACCAGCGCGGGCACTACATACGCATCCTGCGCCAGAACTACGGTCTTTACGCCGATGAAAAGGGCAACGTGCTGGTGATTGCCAGTATCTACACTGACATCACGGCCCATAAGCACACCGACGAAGTAACTTTTCACTGTACCGACGAGCGCCTGCAGCGCCGCCTGGAGCAGGAACTGTGCCCGCCCGGCGAAACCCTGAGCCGCCGCGAGCAAGCTGTGCTGAAGCGCGTGCTAGCCGGCCGCAGCAGCCAGCAGATTGCCGACGAGCTCTTTGTGAGCGTGCATACCGTGAATACGCACCGCCGCAACATAAAACGCAAAGCTAACAGCCGCGACTTACCCGAGCTACTGCGGCTGCTATAGGGCAGAGCGCGGCGGCGTAGCTGCCACAAAGCGCAGCAGCAGGTCGTTGAACGCGGCTGAATTTTCTAGGAAGGGCGTGTGACCCGCGGCCGGCACCAGGTGCAAGGGCACCCCCCAGCGGCTGGGAGCGGCTAGGGTATCAAAATAATTGAAGTGCAGTAGCTGGTCGGCCTCTCCCGCCGCAAAAGCCAGCAGCACTGGCGTATCCCGAATAATAGCCAACTCGTCTGGAATCTCGCCGCCGGCGGCCAGCGCCGCCCCTAGCGCGGCGCGAAACCGGCCATCTGCTTGATGCAGGGCTGCGGATACTACCGCCCGTGCCCCAGCCGTGGCCTGTGGCCCCAAGCAGTGGGTACACATAATAGTTAAGTCGGTTTCACTCACTTCCTGTTGGTAAAATAACAGCCCGCGCTCGTCAAAAGCAAAGGCGGCGCTCAGGCTGTCGGGTACTTTTACTGGTGGCGTACCCACGGCCAGCACTCCGCGCAGCCCCGGCAGTTGGGGCATGGCATCAAGGGCCAGGTGGCCGCCGTAGGAATGGCCCACCAGCACGGGTGCTGCCGCACTCAGTGCTCGTGTGGCCTCGCATAGTACCGCTTGCAACTGCCGGGGGTAGTAGTGGGCTGGTGCCCACGGCGAGGCGCCGCAGCCTGGTAGGTCCAAGGCCAGCAGCCGCAAGTGCTGTAGCTCAGGAGCCTCAAATTGGCGAATGAATATGCTGGCCGCCAGTGAGTTGCCGTGCACGAAAATGACTGGCGTGCCGGCCGGGTCGCCGGCCTCATAGGTAGCTAGCGTAACGCCCGAGGGTAGGGAGAGGAAAGTAGGCTGCATAGGCGGCTAGGGGTAAAGTGGCTGGGCTAAAATAATAGCCGTGAAGCTAGCCGCCAACCATGCCTAGTCCTTCTCCCACAGGTTGTTAAGCAGCCTTCTTTTCTAAAACCCCTAACAGCTCGTCGGCGGCTTTTTCGATATCGTGGTAGCCTTGCTGGGCGGCGCGCTCCTTGGCCGCGATGAGCCCGTCGCGGTGTACCGTTTTGAAGTCGCCGTAGGGAAATTTATAACGGCCTTTGTTGTCCTCGCCCTGGCTTTTGTCCTCGCCGAGGTGCCACTTGGCATATTCGTCGATTTCGTGCTTTTGCAGGTAAGCGTTTTCCTCAGTCGAGCCAGGATTGTGCTGGCCCCAGTGGCCCTGGTCGTTCTTGATTTTGCCGCTTTCAATGAGGTCTTTGGCAAACGTAACGGCGGCTTTATTCAGCGTAATGCGCATGGCTAGGGTGGAAAAAGTGCCCTAGTAATACGCGTAAGCCAACCCGCCGGGTTATGGCCGGGCTTATGAATTGAAGGAGGAATTAAGCAGTGAAAACGACTGATTTTATACTCCTCCTTCTAACTTCCTAATTCACATAAGGCGCCTCCAGCTTCTGGCCCATGCTTTTGAAGCCCCGGCCGGGCAGGCGGCCGGTGAGGCGCGTGGCCAGCGCCTGGGCCTCGGGCGTGTCGAGCACGGCCAGCTCGTGCAGCCAGGCCAGGCGGCGCAGCTGCGGCTCGATGAGGCCTAGCGGGTTAATGGGCGCGTACTCGCGGCGCAGGTAGGTTTTGGTATGCTTCTCCAGCTGTTTGAGGAAGGCGCGCAGCTGGCGGCGGTCGCGGGGGTGGTCGGCAAGCACCACGCGCAAATGGGCCATGTGCAAAATAGTCTGGTGCCACCAGTTTTGCCAGGCGTAGAGTAGCACCAGGCCCAGCCCGGCCAGCGCGCTGCCCACGTAGACCCAGAAATTCTCGGGCAGGCCCCGGCCGCCCTGGTAGCCAACATCATACTGCAGGCGAGCGGCATTGCCCACCAGCCACAGCAGGCACACTGCCAGCCAGCGCAGGCGCTTGCCCGGCAGGTGGGTGCGGTATTCTATCTGAATGGGCAATACTTCCTCGTAGGGAATCTCAACGGCGATATCGACCGCCCCCCGGCCATCGCGCTGGCTCACGAAGAAGCCGTCTTTGCGCAGCGCAAACTGGGTAGAGCGGGTAAGTTGACTTTGCTTGAACTCCATAAATAACCTTCCTGTTCTCTAGCGTAGCAGTTCGAGCGGCGACGACGAGAAGCACAAAATAAACAGCCCCACCATCACCCAGCCCAGCACGCGGCGGCCGGGGCTCAGGGGCCGGTCGTCGGGCGCGGCCGGGTGGTAGATGCCCGAGAGCCGCCCCAGCAACAGCCCAAACACCAGCCAGCCCGGCTGGCCCAGCGTGCCCGGCCAGGCCGTGGCCACGGCCAGCTGGGCCAGCCACACTACGGCGCCTACGGCCAGCCCCCACTGCCAGCGGGGCAAGATTTTCCAGAAAACAACCCCTAGGTACAGCGCGTAGGGCACGCCGCCATAGAGCCAGGTTTCCCAGCCGCTGCGTAGCGAAAACAACCCTAGCCCGGCATAAAAAATAAACGCCACAAACAGCGCCGCCGACAGCCTCCCCGCCCGGCGCGGCCCCAGCAGCCCGTACAAAATGTGCCCGCCATCGAGCTGGCCGATGGGCAGCAGGTTGAGGGAGGTAAAAAACAAGCTGAATTCGCCGGCCACCAGCAGCGGGTAGCGCAGCAGCAGGTTGGGGGGCGGCAGGCGGTGCGGGTCGGCGAAGAGGTGCTCGAGCCAACGGTAGAGCAGCGGCTGGGCCAGCGTAAACTCGGGCGCCGGGTAGCGGGCCAGGCTGCGGGTGGTCACGAGCAGGTACTCGGCTTGGTCGGGCAGGGTGCGAAAGCCATAAATGAGCAGCGGCACCGCCACCACTAGCCCCGCCAGCGGCCCGGCCAGGCCGATATCAAAAAACTCGCGCCGCGAAAATATCCGCTCCTTTATCCGGATAACTGCCCCAAACGTGCCTAACCCAAACGGCATGGGCAAAAAAT
Source organism: Hymenobacter cheonanensis (assembly GCF_030581075.1). Lineage (GTDB taxonomy): Bacteria > Bacteroidota > Bacteroidia > Cytophagales > Hymenobacteraceae > Hymenobacter. The sequence continues at coordinate 682,807 of NZ_JAUQSW010000001.1, read as the reverse complement.
AGGGCAGCGACGTGCGCACCTTATTGTAGCGCGCCACAAAGTAGTGCCCAAACTCGTGCACCGCCAGCACCCCCACAAACGGCCCCGCATACAGCGCGCCCCAGCCCAATTGGGCCAGCCGCTCGGCGGCGGGCAGGCCCAGCACATCGAGCGCCAGCCAGTCAACCGGCCCACTGCGCACCAGCTGCACACCGGCCAGGGTAGTGGTAATAAGGGTGGCCAAGAACAGGCCCAGGTGCAGCGCGTAGCGGTAGGCCGGCCGCATGGGCGGCCGCTCGTAGCGCCGAAACAGGCGCTGCGCCCAGGCCCGGCGGGTGGGCGCGGGCTCGGCTGCGGCATCGGCGGGCCAGCTCAGCAGCGGCTCCTCGGCGCTGGGCTCAGGTGGTGGGAGTGGGGGCGAGGGGTTCAGGGTATTCGCGGGGAAAAATGCGCAGTGCCTCGGGCAGCGCGGTAGTGAGGGTGAGGGGCGGGGCCAGGTGCAGCACCCGCAGCCCCAGCCGGCGGGCCGTCGCAATGTGCTGCGGGCTGTCTTCAATAAACAACGTGTCGGCGGGCTGCCAGTTCATTTCGCGCAGCGCATGGAGAAATATCTCTTCGCCGGGCTTGCGATGGCCCACTTCCTGCGAATAAAACACGCGGTCGAGGCAGTCGGCAATGCCCTGCTTAAAGCCGTACTGCCGGGCTAGCCGACGGTTTATTTCGGCAATGTGCAGCGCGTTGGTATTTGAGAGCAGCGCCGTGGCGTGCCCCCGGCGGCGCAGCTCGCCGATGAGGGCCAGCCGCTCGGCCGGCACGTCGAGCAGCAGCGCGTTCCAGGCCGCGTCAATTTCCGCGTCGCTGGCGTCCAGCTCATACGCTGCCCGCAGGCCATCGCGAAACTCGGCCGGCGAAATATGGCCCGTTTCGAACTGGTCGAATAACTCAGCCTGGCTGGCTTGTGTGTAGTGGGCCGCCTGCCCCGCCCGGCTCAGGCGCCGGAAAGCCTCGGGAGTACGGGCGTAGTCGATGTCGATAATGACTCCGCCAAAATCAAAAAGTAGATTAGGAAGCATACTGCGAAAGCAAGGGAAGGCTAGCAACCCGCCCGCCGCCCGCAAAGGTCGGGCGCAGCTGCTGCCACGAAAGCCGGCCCCAACCCAAGCCATCTGGGTTGGAACCGCCGCGGGGAGGATAAGAGAAAATCAATTGGCTGGGATGCATAAGCTGCCTTTGCTTGCGCCGGGAGAAAGCAGTTGCCAGGCGCTTTTTTCCAAGCCGGGCACTGCCATGCAGCGCGCTTCCGCAGCTCATGCCCGAAATGTAAGGCCAAGCCATCACCCTCACGGTGGGGACCCGGCTGATGCACTGCCCTAACGGCGGAGCAGGTAGGCCCGCCGCCGGCGCTGTAGCGGGCGGTGACAGCAGCAAAAAGCAAGCCTGCGAAGGCGCCGCGGGGCTAGCGGCTTTTTCGCAGCGGCTCCCTGGTTGGCCGGGCGCTCTGGGCTCGCGCTGCCTGCTGCCCGCAAAGATTGCCGGCCAAAGGCTGCGCTATTTCTAGCCAGGCAGTAAACTGGTCGATTTTCACGCGTAGCTCACCAGGTCGGTAAATACTTTCATGCTGGTGTTAGCCGCCTGCCCCGGCTCGCCTGTCCGCTGTTTTGCTGCCTTAGCTTATGCCCCAAACTTTACTTCGACGCCTGGCTGCCTGGCCCCTGCTCCTCGGCCTGCTGGCCGTATTACTAGCCGCTCATGCTGCCCAGGCCACGCACCTGCTGGGCGGGGAGATGACCTACCGCTACCTCGATGCCAGTGGGCCGGCTGCGGCCCCCTATCGCTACGAGCTGACGGTAACCATCTACAACAACTGCAATGCCGGGGCTGCCGCCCCTAATACCAACGCCGTAATCGGCTTTTACGACCAGGCGACGGGCGCCAAGCTGGCGCTGACCACGGCCAACTACGCCACCACCACGGTGGCCGGCACCAACGGCACAGCGGCCCAAACCGGGATAATGAACATCACGACCTATACCATTTCGGACTGCATTTCGCCGCACGTGCCGGCGGGCTGCACGGTTACCGGGCCTTCGCAGCCATTCAGGCTGCAAAAGTTTGTGGGGATAGTCAATCTGCCCGCTTCCACCAGCGGCTTCTACGCCGTGTTTACGCGCAGCGCCCGCAATACGGATATTACCAACATTGTGAGTGCCAACAACCAGGCGGCGCTTACGCTCTACGCCACCATCGCGCCCCAGGTGCGCATCAACCACTCGCCGGTATTTGCCGATACGGCCGTGGCCATCATTTGCCAGGGCGATACCACCATCACGCTCAACAATGCCTCGGACGCCGACGGCGACCGGCTGGTGTACGCTTTTGGCACGCCCTACACGGCGTTTGCAACGGGCAACGGGGTGGTGCCGACGGGGTCGTTTACGCCCCCGCCCCCCGCGGTAACGTACAATACCGGCTACTCGATGGCCAACCCGTTTGGCGCCGGGGCGGGCAATTTTGCGCTGCTCAATGCCAGCACGGGCGTGGCCCGCTACGGCGCCCTGACCCAGGGCAAATACGTGGTGGCGGTGGACGTGAGCGAGTACCGCACCGTTGATGGACGGGAGGTGCTCATCGGCACCACCCGCCGCGACCTGCAGCTCGTGGTAGTGTCGTGCCCGGCTACTAAGGCGCCCGTGCTGCCCACCGTGGCGGTGCTGCCGCGCAGCTACACCATCGAGGAAGGCCAGACGCTGACCATTCCACTCTCGGCCACGCAGGCCGATGCGCACCCGCTGCTGCTCACCGTAAACAGCGCGCTGCTCGACGGGGCCGGCGGCTACAACGCCACGTTTAACAACAGCGCGGGCACCGTGGCGGCGGGCGCGCTCACGGGCACCGCCACGGCCACGGGCACGGGCGCCGTGGCCGCCAACTTCGTGTTCACCCCGGCCTGCGGCTCGGCCCGCACTGCGCCGTTCGACGTGGCCTTTACCGTGCGCGACCTGGGCTGCGCCGGCAAAACGGTGGCCGACGTTATCCGCATCACCGTGACGCGGGCTAGCGGGCCCACCGCCATCAGCGGCGACCTAGTGGTGTGCGACCCTACCACCAACCACACCTACACGGCCACCGGGGGCACGCCCGCCAGCGTGCGCTGGCGCATAACCAATGGCGGCATTGTGGGCAGCGCTACCGGCAGCTCGGTGCAGGTGAAGTGGAATGCAACCGGCACGGGCACGCTCGTTGCCCGCGGGGTTTCAACCTACGGCTGCCTGCTCGATTCCGTCTCGCAGTCGGTTTTAATTGCCCCGGCCCCGGTGCTCACCATCACCGGCAACCGCAGTATCTGCGCCGGCAGCAGCACCACGCTGAGCGTGACGGGCTCGGGCACGCTATATACCCTAGTGGGCGGCGGCACTACCCAAACCGGCCCCGGCCCCTTTACCGTGGCGCCGACCCAGACCACTACCTACACCTTCACCAGCAGCACCCTTACCAGTGGCTGCGCCAGCGTGGGGCAGGCCACCGTAACGGTGCTGCCCACCCCGGCCGCCGACTCCATCAGCGGGCCGGCATCGGTGTGCCCCACCGTTACGGGCGTGGCCTATTCGGTGCGGAACCCGCACGCTACCGTGTATAATTGGGTGGTAGTGGGCGGTACCATTGCGGGCGGCCAGGGCACCACGGCCATTACGGTCGACTGGGGCGCGACGGGCGCGGGCTCGGTCAGCCTGACGGCTACCAACGCGCAGGGCTGCACGTCGGGCGCGTTTACGCTGCCGGTTATCATCAACCGGGTGCTGAAAACTGCCACGCCCACCGGCCCCACCCCCGTGTGCCAGGCCGATGGGCCGTATACCTACCAAACCATCCTCACCAATGGCTCGTCCTACTCCTGGCAGCTGTCGGGCACGGCCCAGGGCACGTTGGTTAATATGTTGAACACGACTAGTATTACCTTCACCCGGGCGGGGCTAGCTAAGCTGGTCGTAACCGAAACGAGCAATCCCGCCGGCGGCATCTGCCGGGGCGTCAGCGACACGCTCTACATCACGGTGAAGCCCTCGCCGGCGCCAAACCTGGCTATTCAGGGGCCCGACCGGTTCTGCGTCAACAGCGGGGCCGTTACTTATACCTTGCCCGGCCTGGCGGGCTCTACCTACGTGTTTCAGCTGAACGGCGCCACCGTGGCCAGCACCGGCAACAGCGTGGTGATACCGGCCACCACGGCCGTGGGTACCTACACGCTAACGGTGCGCGAAACCACCGCCGGCAGCTGCGCGGGCCCACTGTATACCAAGCAGTTCACCGTAGACCCGCGCCCGGGGGCCGTGGTCATCAATGGCCCCCGCTTCGTATGCCCCGCCAGTGGCAGCTTCACGTATGTGGTACCCAATGCCGCGGCTACGTCGACCTTCCAGTGGGCCGTAACGGATGGCACGATTACCGCGGGCCAGGGCACGGCCAGCATTACCGTGAGCTTCCCGACCAGCACCACAACCACCAAAACCGTCAGCGTGACGGAAACCTCGGTTTACGGCTGCGCGGGGGCGCCCGTCACGATTACGGTAGTGCCCGACAATGCCGCGGCGCCCGTTCTCACCGTGGCTTCGGTCGATGCGCAGAGCAATGCCAGGGTCAACCTCACCTTTGCCGTGGCCAATGCCCAGGCCACGCCCAACCCGGTGCGCGTGCTGCGCCGGCCCGCTGGCAGCGCGGGGGCCTTCCAGCAGGTGGGCACCGTGGCGGCCACCGCCACTACCTATGCCGATGCCACCGCCCAGGCCGCCCAAACGGCCTACGAGTACCGCCTGGAACTTACCAATGGCTGCGGTGATGTGCTGGCTAACCCCCTCAATGCCACTACCATCCTGCTCACTGCCACGGCCACGCCCGGCCGCGGGGGCTACAGCCAGGGCGCGGTGCAGCTGAGCTGGACGGCCTACCAGGGCTTCGCTGTAAGCAGCTACCAGGTGTATCAGCAGAATGATAACGCGGGCTACAAGCTCGTCGCTACCGTGGGCGGCACCACCCTGCAAGCATCCGTGCTCAACGGCGCGGCCAACTCGGCCGTCGGGGCCGGCTTCAACCAGTGCTTTCGGGTGGTAGCAACCAGTGCGGCGGGCGCCGCGGGCACCGTGTTGGCGTCCAATTCCAATACGGCCTGCGTGGATTTTGCCAATAAGCTGGCGTTCTACAACATCATCACGCCCAACGGCGACGGCCAGAACGACGCCTTCGTCATCGACAACATCACGCTGTATCCCGGCAACTCGCTCAGCATCTTCAACCGCTGGGGCCGCCAGGTTTTCACCACTACCAACTACCAGAACAACTGGGGCACCGAAGCGGGCACCGCGCCCGGCATGTACTACTACCTCTTCAAGCTAGCCGATGGCACCACCACGAAAGGGTGGGTGGAGGTAGTGAAATAAGCCGGCCCGCATGGTTGATTCAGCTTAACTCCTTCCAGCGCGGCCAGCCCCGGCAGGGTAAGCTGCCAGGCTAAAAACACTACTTCCGTGCCCGGTTTACACCCAATTTCACCGCGCTGGCGTAGCTTTGCTGCGTCGGCCACCTTCGGGCAGCGGCACCGGGCCTATAGCTCAATCGGTTAGAGCAGCTGACTCATAATCAGCAGGTCCTTGGTTCGATTCCAAGTGGGCCCACAAAAAACCCCGTTTCTAAGCTGGAAACGGGGTTTTTATTTTGTTAGGGTACGTGTAGGGGTACAGCTGCTGAGTAGATCAAAAAAAAGTTAGCCGCGTGGAATTGGTGCTGCGCGTTCAAGTCTAAAATTATTGCACGCAATCTAGCAAACGGAAAGTCTACGAAGAACAAGCCTAATTCAGTAGTTTAGTAATGCCTCCGAAGGCTTCGTTACGTATAAAAGGGAGGCCCCCACAACTTAGTGGCGCGCTACCAAAGAGTATGGCTTTCCATTCAGCCTTGCGCAAAGCAAAATGCCAGTGGGTAGCATGCCGGTTCCCGTTCGTCAGGTCAGCCTCAATCGTTGCCGACTAAAGAGGTAACCAGTGCAGGGGAGTCCTAGACTGTGCAGTTAGGTACTTTAATAGCGATACTGCTGGGGTATACTGCGATGAGTAGCTTTCTAGTGGGTAGCAATGCGCGGAATAGTGCAAATAGATTAGGAAGAAAGGGCTTTAAGGAGAGGCAAATTCGCGTTACGGTAAGTATGTTGATACTAGACGCAAAAAACACGCTAATTAGGGCTGATGCCTACGCGGAAATTGCGAAGTCGCATCCCATAATCACGCTTTTTTAGCGTGTTTTTTTCGGCAACAAGTTGCTAATTAGCGAGCTTGTAATTGTGCAATTAAGCTGCGAGCTTTTTCTCCTCATAGAGTCAGCTGCTAGCTACCCTGTGTGGTGGCTTTCCCCTCACTTTGCTGCATCTAGTCTCCGGGCTTACTAGTATATAGGTGCTACGCGCTACCGTAACACACTACCATTGCGTGAACCTTACATTGGTGCGCCTGTGCTGCAGGTGCTGTATGCGGAGACTGAGGCTATGCGTCAACGCCCCGGCAAAAAACGCCGGGGACTAGATGGATATAGGCAGCTACCCTTGTTCAACCTGTTTCGCTACCTATTCCCTATGCTGCCTACCCCGGGTGAGCATTCCCTTGCCACCATTCTCAAGCACGATAGCAAAACCACTAGCTATAAAATAGCCTTGCTGCGTGCGCTCAACGACCTTGTTCTCTCGTACCCCGGCCTGGCGCAACTCGAGCAGCCCGTGGCAGTTCCTCTGATGCGCATTGCCGAATTATGGGCTGCTTACTACTGGCCCTTTATGGGCCCGCAGCCTATCTACCAGGGCCCGCGCGCGCTGCTGCGCAACGATGTCAGCTTTCGCCCTGCCCTCACGCAACTCCGAGCTGAGTGGCAGCGCACCCTGCTCACCCCCGCCGAGCCCGCCGACGGCTTCTTTCTTTTTACCGAGATGCGTACCCCCCGGCGGCGCGCTACCTACCCAGTACCGCTGGTTCGTGCCTATGAGCAGGCCCTCACGGCTATCACGGCCGCCATCCGCAAACCCATCCAGTACGCTGGCCCCGAGCAGTGGGTCCTGTTTCCCCAGCCCGCGCGTTTTAGCCACCTAGCTGGCCGCGCTCTGCCGCTTCCCGGTACTACTCCCACCGATGTGTGCGTGGTAGTCGCCGCCCCGCTGTGGCAGGCCTTCCACCGACTTTCTCTCTACGTCGAAGCCCTCTGCATTCATGAGTGGTGCCTTTTCACAGAGGGCGTTACTCAGGACGCCACTACTCCTTCACTCACGCGCGGGCACATCTACACCTTACTCACCGCCCGACCTGACAACCGGCGCCCGCTTTCTTGGGAGCGTAATCAGGTCGATATTCTCCTGCACGAGCAAGTTTCCTTCACCTGCCCCTGGACCCAAAAAATTATTGCCCACTCCACCCCCTACGACCTCGACCACCTGCTCCCGCTGGCCATCTATCCCCTTAACGAGCTCTGGAATCTGCTGCCCGTCGACCCTGAGTTCAATCAACGCACCAAGCGCGACCGCGTACCATCCATGCAGCGCCTAGCCGCTGCCGAGCCTTTGTTTGCCGCCGCCTATGCCAGCTACGGCCAGTCTGCTACCCTTAGCCAGGCCATGCACACCGACGCGGCCTTGCGCTTTACTGGCCTGACCAACACCCCCAGCTTTGCCCGTGACCTGGCGCGTCATACCGTAAGCTTTATCAACAACGTGTCGGACGCCCGCTACGTCACCCGGTTTTGAGCTTAGACAGGCTACCTAAACGAGGCGCGTGTCCGGCCTTACCGCTAAACGGCGACCGGTTTTGTAGCTTGGTCTAGTGAAAGCCTGCCTCCCTATCTTTCTGTTGCTCGCTAGCCCAGCTGTCGCCCAGCGCCCCACTGCCGAAGCCTTGCGACCAACTGCATCCTTCTGGCCTATCAATTACCCCACAGCTACAGTCGTATTCACGGCTCCCACAGCACGCCCACTAGCCTCCGCCATTATTCAGGCTGAGCATTTACGAGCTTGGCTCACTAGCACCTGCTCGGTGTGGACAGAACTGCAAACGCAGGCCGACTCTACGCAGCTTTACCAAGGCCAACTGCGCGGCGTACACGTAGGCGTGGCGCTACGGTTTGCCGTGCAGGTGCGTCGGGAGCGAGCGGGCTGGCAATATGTACTCCTCGCTTTTCGGGTCCGCTCGCCCACGGGTAACCCCGACTTGGTGCATTGGTTACCGCTGGAGCGCTTGCTCAATGACCGGGACTTTGGCCCCGATCTCGTCAGCTTTCAACAACAGCTACAGCAAGCGCTCCCGAGACTCTAGCTAGTACTTGGGCGCCCCACCGGCATGGGAAGCCGGCTTGGGCTGAGGTCCCAGAACAAGCGCCCTATTCCACAACAAGCTTGGCGGCCTGATTAGCGGTGCGGACTACGTATACCCCAGGCGGCAGGCCCGTTAGGTCGAGGGCGACTGCGCCCAGGCTGGCTGGTACTGTGCGCACCGTCCGCCCCACAGCATCAACTACCGTCAGGATCGAGGAGCTGTAGCCCTGCCGCGTTACCAGGGTCTTGGCACGTGCCGGGTTAGGGGCCAGCGTAAAGCTAGGGTTGGGCAAGCCGGGGGTAGTAGCCAGCAAGGGGGCGTCGGATAGCGAAGCCAGGAAGCCAATTTGCAGGCCGGCCGAAGCGGGAATGAGGATAGTGTCGAAGGAGGCGGCTGGGGAAATATACCCCGCACCAAAAAGAGTCAGGCCGCTGAGCGCTACGGCGTAAATACCATCATTACCCTGGCCGCCCATTGCCTTAGCCCAGGTGAAGGACGGGCTAGCTCCGGCATCCGTGAGGTGAGCGATGAAGCCATCCCGACTGAAATAATTATTGGTGGCGTGGGTTAAGCTCGCCGTCCCAAAAGTGGCAACCGGACTGCCAATGGCGCCGCAAACGTAAACGTCCGAGCCGGCCAGGGTAAGGCCATAGGCCTCGTCGATGTCCGCCCCGCCCCCCGCCGCGGACCAGTTGAAGGCCGCGTCGGTGCCCGAATCCGTAAGCTTCGCGACAAAGACATCGCTACCACCAGCGCTGCTAACGGAAGTGAGGCCAAAGCTGGCAGTGGCATAGAAGTAGCCCGTCAGGTAGATACTCGGGCCACTTACTGCGATAGCCGTGGCCTGTGTAGAGCCCGGACTGCCGGCTTGTTTTGCCCAGGTCCACGTACTGGAAGCACCCTGATCAGCTAATTTAACCACGAACACATCATAGTAGGCCGCCGCTGTCAGCTTCGTGTTGCCCGCCCGAAGGGTGCCGCCAAAATAGCCTGTAACATACACGTTCGCCCCTTGGACGGCTAGCGCGGTAGGATAACTACTACCAATAAAGGGCTGGGTCCAGCCGAACGTACAGAAGCTGCCCTCATCCGTTAGCTTACATATAAAGCCGTTTGTGGTCAGCGGCTCAGCAGGACCGGAATTGGGTAGGGTAGTCGCGCCAATGGTAAGGGTGGGACTGGTGAAGATTCCCGTTATATAGACGTTCGCCCCACTCACCGCGATAGCATAGCCACTCTCATAACCGGAGCTGCCTACCTGTCGAGCCCAGGAAAAGGTAGCGTCGAGCCCAGTATCGGTCAGCTTTGCTACGAAGAGGTCATTGGTAGAGGAGGTGAGGTTATGCAGGGTAGTAACCCCAAAATCGGCGTTGAGGGCGCTAAACCAACCCGTTACGTAGATGTCAGCCCCGTTGCGGGCGATGGCCGTCCCAATATCGGTTCCACTACCCCCAGCCTGCTTGGCCCAGGCAAAGCGATTGCTTTCGCGGTCCCATTTGGCAACAAATATGTCGCTGCCGCTGCCAGGGCTGGTGAGCGTAGTGTTTCCAAAGTTTGCCGTGCCGGTAAACTGCCCCGTCAGGTAGATGTTGCCCGCACCGTCTACCACCGAAGCGTTGACATAGGATTGGGTGCCACTAAAAGCTACTGCGCTCTGCCAACTGGGAGCTTGCGCCCAAGCTCTCGGTCCTGCCAACAGGAGGAGCCCTACGACCCAAACGAGCCAACTGTTCCGGAAAGCGAAAAAGTGCTTCATGGATAATGCTAAAGCGCGCCATTAGCAGCGCACCAAGGTAAAGATATGACCTTAAAAAATTCTATCTCTACTAATTTGTTACTCCGGTTGTATCCAACACCACGCCGCGTCGGATGCGAGCAAAAAAGCTAGGGGTGCGTCTCGACTGGAGACTCCTTACGTACCTTCCCATAGCAGCCGCACATAGTGGCAGTAATCTTCCAGCGGCACACTGCTCACGAAGCTCCGCAGCACTATCGGCTGTTCCTGGCCATAATCCACCCCGACCTCGACAAAGAAGCCGCGGCCCTCATCGGCGCAGTGGTAGAGGTTGACCCCATCGTCATCGGCTTCCCAGCGCTGGGCTAGGTAAGTGCCGTGCTGGAGCACCCAGTAGAGTTGCATGACGGAAGAGAGCTGGCGAAAGGCGTAGAAGGTCATGCTTATTGGGGCTGCAGGGCGTAGAACTGGCGGCGGCCGTAGTGAAAGCTAACGAGCACATCTTGACTAAGAAAAGAGAAGCCCAGTACCCCCTGGTAAGGAAGTGCCCGGCCACTGCTGGGGCGGGCCAGCGCGGCGAGCACCACTGGCAAGTCATGCCAGTCGGTTCTTCCCACGGTCAAGATGGGTAGCAGGGCCCGCTGCGCCGCATGCTGGCCAGCCGCGCCAATCACCACCTCGGACCCGAGCACGCGCGGCCGCAGGGGGGCCGGCAGGCGCTGGCTAAAGACGGCGTCGAGGTTGTTGGCCATGGCACCCTTATCGAGCAGCAGCCGGACCGGTACCTGGCCGATCGTGCCCACCACCACGGGCCAGCCCTTTTCCAGCGTGAAGGCCACGGAGTCGCGCCGCGTAAACGGGCGGGGTCCTGGTCGGTTCAGCGGGTAGCACGTCAGCTGCCGGTGGGCGTAATCAAGGACGACTTCGTAGTCACGCAGCAGTCCGTAGCCTACCAGCCCCAGCAGGCGAGGCCCTACCGCCCGGCGGATGGGCGCCAGAGAGGTAGCGATTGCCGTCAGGTTGGCGTAGTGGGCGCTGCCGAGCTGAAAGTGGCGGACCGGCACCTGCTGCTGGGCCACGACGCCCGTGGCGCTTAACCCGCGGGTTGGGGCGGGCTGCACGTGAGTGCTGAACGCGGTTTGGTCCAGCAGCAGGCCGTATTGGCAGCCCGTATCGAGCACGAAGTCCCCCCGCTGGTCATTGAGCGGCAGGTTACGCAGCACAATCAAACCACCCACTAGGTCAAACGGCAGGCGGACAACGGCCACCGGCCCCGCCGATTGGGCGTAGCTGGGCGCTGCCAGCGAGAGCAGGAGGGCGAGCACGAAAAGCCGCGGCGTCGAGGTAAGCATAAGGACAAAGAAAAGCCCCGCCCTGGGGAGGGCGGGGCTTTTACTCAGCTGTACCCAATAAGGCTACCGCGGCGCAATGACCAGGCGGGTGGTCCAGAGCTGCCCGCTCGCGCGCAGCGTTACGCTGTAGACGCCCGGCGCCAGACTGGTAGGTAGGGTCAGGGGCACGTCGGCCTGGTAGCCGATGGGAATCACGCGCTGGGTGCTAACCACGCGCCCCAGCATATCGGTTACGCGCACGTCCAGCACCTGATTGGTCAGCCCGCGCAGGGCCAGCCGGGTGACGGCCGTGCCCACGCTCGGATTGGGATACACGTGCGCCTCGGCCGCCTCGCGGGCCGTGGGCTGCAGCGTCACGACTGGACTGTAGCTCGTCGCCTGGTCCGTATCAACCTGCCGCAGGCGGTAGTAGGTGAGACCCGTCAAGGCCTGGCGGTCGCGCAGCTCGTAGCTGTGCGCGACCAGGCTGGAGCCCGCGCCCGACAGGCGGCCGACCTCGGTGAAGTGCACCCCGTCGGCGGAGCGCTCCACGGCGAAGTAAGCGCTGTGCAGCTCCGAGGACGTGGCCCAGCGCAGCACCGCTTCCTGCTCGTTCTGCAGCACGGCCTGGAAGCGTACCAGCTGCACGGGCAGCGGTCCACTGAGCGCGTCGTTGCGCGTGTACCAGATGGGAGCGGTCCAGATCTTGTCGCCATCGGCCTGCGTGATGACGGCGTAGTAATAGTAGGTGGCCTGGTCGGGAATCGGGTCCGAATACGAGAGCGTGGCGCTGCCCGTGCTGCTGGCCACCTGTTGGGCTTCCACGCCCGAGCCGGGGATGCCGTTGAACAGGGTAATGGAGGCGACTGCGTCGTTGGGGTCCGGGTCGTTGACGCTCACCGCCAGCGTGGGCGGGCCAGCCTGGGTGGTAATGCTGCCCATCACCTGGGTGCCGGCCGTCAGCAGTACTTCCGTGTTAAAGTCGTCGGAGGCGTAGAAGCGCCGTTGCTGCAGCGCGTCCAGCAGGGCAGCCCGGCTCAGCGTCGTCGCCAGCACGACCAGCCGGCCGGGGGTTGAGCGGCCGAAAACGGAGTAGTGGGTGTCGTGATCCACCGTGGGGGCCACGTGGTAGCCCAGGCGCAGCGCGTCTTTAAAGCGCGCCTCGTACGTGCTGGAGGGCGGGTTGCTGTAGGTCGTGTTCTGCGAGAAGGCGGGCCCGGTACGCATGGCCGAGCCCACCAGCACATCGGCCACCGTGGCGTTGAGCGAGCTGTTGAACAGCCCGTTGTAGTCCGTGGAGGCGGGGTGGGCCAGGTAGGTAAACGTGCCGGGCTGCTGGGCCACGGTGGCAAACAAGCCGTTGGGGCCGGTGTAGTCCCCCTTGGCCACGTACACGTCGTAGAAAGTCGGCTCCCAGCCGATGAGTTTGGGATAGCCATACACCACGACGTGGCCGCCCCCGCTGATGGTGCCCCACTCCATGCCGTAGAGGGTAACGAAGTTGCCCTCGTCGTTGGCCCTATCCGCCTGTTGCAAGCCCTTGGCATAGTTGGCAAGTTCCATGCCCGCCTGGCTGTGGTTGTGCTCCGAAATGCCCATGAAGTCAAACTGCTGGGCCAGCCGGCCCAAGGCGTAGTCGTCGGCGGGCGTGTAGGCCCCCGACGTGCCGGAGTCCTTGTTGCCGTCGGAGTAGCTGCTGTGCCCGTGCAGGTTGCCGCGGTAGAAGTGGTAGCTGCCCGCGGTGACGGGGGGCGGGGTTGCGGTGGTCGCCGACACCGCGGCCAAGTCGCTGGTCAGGTAGGCGGCCGAGCAGCCGGTCCCGTTAAACTCGTACACGATGGCGTAGTATGTCGTATTGGGCGTGAGGCCCGCGACGGTGGTACTGCTGCCCGCGCCGCTGTACACGACGAAGCCCCCACCCAGGGCGCTGCCGGCGCCCAGGCGCGCCGAGGCCGTGTAGGCCGTGGCATCCTGCGGACCGGCGGTCGGGGCCTGCCCGGCGGCCACGACGACCAGCCGCTGCGCGCCGTTGCCGTTCTGCCAGCCCAGGGTTAGGCTATACGTGGCGGGCGTAGCCTGCACGGCGCTGGCCGCCACGGTGGGCGTGGCCGCCGCGATGCAGGGGGCCGTGGTGAAGGTGCCCGTGGCGGGGCTGGCCTGCAGGTAGTTGAGCGAGCAGCCGGCCCCGGCGGCCTCGTACACCTGGTAGGCGTAGGTGGTGTTGGGCTGTAGGTTGGTCACGCTGACGCTGGTACCCGCGCCGGTGTAGACCACGTAGCTGCTGGTGCCCACCAGCGCCCCGCGGCCGTACTGCGCCGTGGTGGCGTAGGCCGCGCCGTCCGTCGGGGCATCGGCCCCCGCCGAGGCCGGGCGCACGAGCACCAGGCGCGAGGAGCCCGCGCCGGCCGTCCAGCTCAGCGTGGCGCTGCTGCTAGTCAGGCTGCTGGCCACCGGGCCGGTGGGGCCGGCCGTGGGCTCGGCGTCCAGCGTGCAGGGCGCCGTCACGTAGAGGTTGTCGAAGAGGGCGTAGTCGGTGGCCGAGGTGGCGTGGTTCCACAGGCAGCCGGTGTAGGGCAGCGCGGTGGTGGTGTAGGTGCCGTCGCTGGCCGAGCCCAGCGTGGCGTAGGTCGCCGTGGTCGGGTCCTGGAAGGCCGTGGTAGCCGTCGCCGCCTCCAGCGTCCACAAGTCCTCGTCGGGCAGGTAGGTGACGCGAATCGTCTGGAATTTATTGGCCGCGTCCACGTCGCCCACCACGATGGGGGTGAGGGTCGAGGCAATGCCGTTGGCGTAGCGCACGAGCTTGATGGGGTCGGGCGTGCCGCTGTTGCCCACGACCACGGCGTAGCCGGTGCCGCTGAGCAGGTTGTCGCTGCTGCCGGCCAGCACGTAGGCCACGGCGTAGGAGCTGGCATCGAAGCTGGTGGGATTGGTGCGCGTCTGCTGCATGTTCCAGGCCCAGGTCAGCACGCGGCCATTGTTGGTGAGCACCGGGTCGTAGTTGGCAGCCAGGCTGCGCGTGACGAATTCGCGACCGCTGGCCGTGCCGGCTAGCTTGAGCTGGTTGCTGACGAGGCTAGCCCCCGTGGTCGTCGTTTCGGTTTCCGTCCAGCCGTTGCCGACCGTGGGGCTATCCGAGCGGTTGAAGTCGTCGAGCAGCACGAGCGTGCGGGTGGTGGCCGTGAAGCTGGCCGTGCTCGTGGCCGTGCCGCCGGCCGTGGTCACGCTGATGGGGCCGGTGGTCACGCCCGTGGGCGCCGTCGCCCGGATGGTGGTGGCCGAAACCACCGTGACCTGGGGGGAGGGCGTGCCGTTGAAGCTCACCGTGGCCCCGCTGCTAAAATTGGTGCCGGTAAGCGTGACGCTGGTGCCGGCCGGGCCGCTCGTGGGGGTGAAGCTGGTGAGGGTGGGTGCCTGAGCGACCGTTACGTTTACTACTACCTCGTTGCTCACTTGCTGGCCGCAGGCGAACGTGGAGCGGGCGACTACGTAGTAAGTGCCGGCGGTCGAGAAAGCGGGGGTATAACTGGTGGCAGTCTGGTTAGGGAGGTCCGTGTAAGGCCCCCCGCTGGTCGTGGCATAGGCCCACTGGCGGGCCGTGGGCGTGCTCGTTTCCGTCACCGTCAGGGCCGGGCCGTTGGTCGTCGTGTAAATGTTCTGCGCGGTCGTGGGCGCAATGCGCACGGTGCTGACCGTAAAGGCCGCCGAGGCGTTGCTGGTGGTGGCCGGGTTGCTGGCCGTCACGCGCACTTTGTAGCCGGTACCACCTGCCGTGGCGGCCGGAATGGTCGTCGTAATTGTCTGGCTGGCCGAGCTGGCGCTGGTGAGCGAGCCCACGACGGTGGGCGAGGCCGGAAAGGTGCCCGCGGCGTCGGAGAGCTCCACGCGGAAGACATTGCCGGCAGCGAACGTGCCGTTGCCGCTGAAGGTGACGTCCAGCGAGCCGCCCGGGCAGGCGCTCGTGGCCCCCAGCCCGCTCACGGTCAGGCTCGCCGACGTGACGGTGAAGGTGCCCGGGGCCGTGTACGAGGTCGTGCCGTCGGAGAGGACGACCGTAGCCGCCCCCAGGGGCGTGCCGGCGGCTACCGTGGCCGTGACGGTGTTCGGCGAAGCCGACACGTTAGTTGCGTTCACGCCCGCAAACTTGACGCTGGTAATGCCGCTGAGCAGGCCGCCGCTAATGGTCACGACCTGGCCCGCCTGGCCGGAAGTAGGCGTAAAGCTCGTTGCCGCCGTGACGCAGAATGTGGAGGAGGTGCCGTTGCGGGGGGTAGGGCTGCCAGTGACAAAGTCCGTACTGTTCTGGTCGGTATCGGTGCAGCCCCCGGCTCTGCGCAGCACGGCCAGCGTGTTGCTGGGGGCGGGAGTGGGGCCCGTACCTTCGAAGCAGGTCGTGCTGCCGTAGCCGACCAGGTCGACGACCGTACCGGCCGCTGGGCAGGTTCCCGTCAAGGCCGTAGTCGAGGCCACGAGGGCCACCTTGGCCCCTGAGGTGGTCAGGGGAATGGTACCCGTGGCGTTGGGCGTAGGCAAAGCCATCGTGCCCCCGCTCCCCGCGGCCTCCTGAATCAGGTAGTACCCACCCGCCGCGATCGTACCGGAAAGCGTCGTGACGCTCCAGGTGCCTGTGCCACTCGTGTACTGCACGGAGTAGTTGGCCAGCGACACGTCGGCCCCCGACACGTTGTGCAGTTCAATAAAGTCGTTGGTGTAGGTGGCGCCGCTGTTGCCACCCCCGCCATAGACCTGGCTGATGACTACAGTGGTACTCCCGGCAGCGGCGGCGGTGAGTGAGCCGCACAAGCTGAGTAGCAGTAAAAAAGAGGTGAACCACTTGGCAGTAGGGTTACTACTACTGGCTTTCACCCGACTACCGGAAGGATGCGACGAGAAAGAAGGTAATGAATATTTCATCAATAAATAGGAGCTTTTGGAGCAGAGCTTTGACAATGTAAAGCTACTGCCTTGATTCCTAATTGCTTCGCTTTCTGGGCATACTTAAAAGTTTGATAACGTTGAGTCCAGGCTCCCGACCTTAGAAAAGGCCAACACTAGCGACCTTTGGCCCCTACTTGCCCTCTTGATGAAGCCCCTGATTTTCCGCGCAGCTACGCTGGCGCTCCTCGCGCTGGTGGCCGTTTCCTGTACCAAAACCGATGACGCCACGCCCACGACGGCAGCGGGCCGTGACGACAACCTGGCGCTGGGCAATCCCAGCGGCGCCGTGGCGAGCCTTTCGTCACCGACCAACTACCTGCTGGTTAAGGACCAGTACACGCTCTCCTATAACCGGGACCAGGGCAAGCCGAACTGGGTGAGCTGGCACTTGAGTAGCGCCTGGCTAGGCAGCGCGCCCCGGCAGGATGACTTTCGCGCCGATGCTGACCTGCCCAGTGGATGGTACCAGGTAAAGGCCACCGACTACTCGGGTTCTGGCTTTGACCGCGGGCACAACTGCCCCAGCGCCGACCGCACGAGCACGGTAGCCGATAACTCAGCCACGTTCCTGATGAGTAACATGATGCCCCAGGCGCCGCAGAATAATCAGCAGACCTGGGCGAACCTCGAGAACTACGCCCGCACGCTCGTCGATGCCGGCAACGAGCTCTACATTGTCTGCGGGTCGTATGGCCGGGGCGGCACTGGTAGCGCCGGCTACGAGACGACGCTTGCCGGCGGCAAGGTGACCGTGCCCGCTCGCTGCTGGAAGGTGCTGGTGGTGCTGCCGGTGGGTAGTAATGACGTAAGCCGCATCACGTCCAGCACCCGTGTGATTGCTGTCAACACGCCCAATGACAATTCGTTGAGCAGTAGCTGGGGCAGCTACCGCACCAGCGTTGATGCCATCGAGGCCGCCACTGGGTATGACCTGCTTTCCGCCCTGCCATCCAGCCTGCAGAATACACTGGAGGCTAGGGCTGACACGGGCCCCACGAACTAAGTAGTAAAAGGAATGCTCGCTGCTGCCGATCTATTACCCGCACCTGACGGCGGCGCTGGCCCGGCCGCTGGTCCTGCGGCCCTACGTGCGGCTGAGCGCGGCTGAGGTGGTTGCGTTTGACCAACTGGTACCAGTGTGGCTGGAGGATGAGCAAGCTTGGTTTTACGTCAACAAGGTCGATGGCTGGGAGGATGGCCAGCCCAGCACGCCGGAGGAGTTGGTGCGCATGTCGTAAGTTGGTGGCATGAAAACGCTGCTACTTGTCATAGGGCTGCTAGCTACCCTTCGCACTCAGGCGCAGACAATACCTGGCAACGCCGTGCGAGCAGTTGAGCAGCAAGTGAAAGGCTACAATGCCCATGATGTCAACGCCTTTTTGGCTCCTTACGCGGACAGCATCGCGTTATATTCTTTTCCCGACAAGCTACTTAGCAAGGGCAAAGCTGCCATGCGGCAGCGCTATGCTAGTCTTTTCAGCAAGACGCCAAAGCTACATTGCGCGGTTACTAGCCGACTTGTCGAGCTGTTATAATAATACTATCGGGATTACTTGGCTGCCCATGAATTTTATAAAGAGCAACTTCTTTGTTACCGATTTGTGGTATTTGGCTAGCCTGCTCTACCACCTGTATTCTACTAGGGCGATAAGCTAGCTCGAAAAGGGGGTCATAATTAGTTGTAACAATGTGATTAATGAATGTTAAGCGTGCTAACTTTTCGTGTACATCAATTCTTGTAGGCTCGGCTGAAAATATATTATCAAGTATCTCAATTAGACGAGTGCGGTTACCATGATGTAGGTCAACAAAATATTGAGCAAACTTAGGAAGTGTCCAATCCGGGCACTTAGGCTTTTTTTGCTGGAGTGAAGCCGCCAACTCTTCACGCTGGGCTTTTGATAACTCTTCATATAGCTTCTCTACTACGCCTGGACCCATCGGGTAGCCAGCGTATCGAGAGAAGCCTGCGCCTGCCCATAATAAAGTGCGGCCTTGGCGTATTTCTTTGAATAATGTTTCCTTATCCATAATGCCCCCAAGCTACGAAAAAGCCCTGACTGTTGGGCCAGGGCTTTGTGTTTGATAGAAAAAACAGAGGTTTACAACTGAGCAGCTATGCGGATGCATCGGCCTTCACGCGGCCGGGACGCTTTTTCGGGGTGCCATCAGCTTTTCTGCCGAATGGGGCCTCTGAATCGGCGTTGCTAGCTCGACGCTCTTTTTTCGCAGGTGCAGCCCCATCAAGCAGTATGTAAACCTTTTCTACTTCTTGGCCGATAGTAGCGAGCAGGTTTTCGATACGGGTAAGACCCTTGCGAATTTCTTTTTCGTTCGCAGTATTAGTTTCTGCTTTAGTGAGCAGGTTTTGTAATTCGTTTAGGTTGATGGCCATGTTGATTATAATGTTGATTTTACAATAGTACGAGGGGCTTGGGTAAATGAGTTTGTGATAATAGTTGATAGAGTGTGAAAAGCCCCACTTGGTGGAGCATTAAACTATAGGTAGAACGTATAAATAATGTAAGAAACAGGCTTCAATTACCATCCTCGCCGGCCTCTACCACTTCATAATATTCTACTGCATCACATCTACAGCTAATAAGCTGTCCGCTACATTTAGGGCACTGCTCGTGGTCGCATCCGTAGGTATGATACATTCCCGCTTTTACCCCACAATCCCCACATGTTATTTGATTAAAAGGGTCATCTTCGTCGCCAGATGCAACCCTTTTAAATACTTGGCCATCTATTTTATACGCATTAAAAAGTTGAGATTCTACTATTGACAAGGGATGCTCTTTTGCTACTTCTTCACCATGATAGATAACGAACTGTTTTTTGAACTTGCTGAGCAATTCGGCTTCAGTATGCCATAGCTCCCTGTCAATAATATCTTGCAAGTCAGCCTTGATATGCTTTCTGTAAAAGAAATGCATAAATTCAAAAAGCTCGCAATAAATGACTTCTGCTTGTTTTTCGTTTAAATTGTATTCATAATGAACAATATTATTTCTAAATTTGACCGCACTTATAATAGCAGCTCTTTCCTTTTCATCAATATTTACGGAATCAAGGGAGATTAGCCTGTCTAGTCCTTGCTGCAATGAGACTGTATTTTTGGGGTTGTCAATGTTTTCATAAACAAGTATCTTATGGTGAGATGCTAGTAGGTGCTTAATGAGCAATTCCAGCCCCTGTATCAGATGAAGAATGGCGAAGGGCCACTTGCTAGGTTTATCCCTAGCCCATGCAACACTGTAAATAGATTCCTCAATGAAATTCTGAGCGTTTTCCAACAGGCTAAATTTCTTTTCAAACACGCTCATTAGTAAAAGAATAAATGAATAAGAGATGCCCTAATCTACGAAAAAGCTCCGACTGTTGGGCCGGGGCTATGAGGTTAGCAGAAGCGGGGAAGGGATTGGCTAGGGCGTGGGCGGGGTGACGGCTAGCATGAACTGTCCACCATAGGCGCTGAATAAAAATCGTTGCTTCACGTTGAGGGTATTATCAGCATTGTATAAACTGCCACTTGCAAAGTCAAATAGACGTAGTCGCGACAAGTTGCCTAATGAAGTTTCGGTAATAATAGCTTGCCAGTCAAAATTGCCGAGTGCATCTTCCACTGTCGGGTAGTGGCAAAATAGGTCGCCCTCTTGTGGCGGATGCTCTGCATAAATGAATTCTAGCACCTGCGCGTCTGTAGGCGTAAGCTGGCGCAGTACATCAGCAAAGCTCGGCTGCACCGCCACCCGCTGCGCTGGGTCGGCTGCATTAGCCAGTAGCGCGGCCCACTTGTCAGCTAGCGTTGGTTCCTCTTGAAGAGATGCTCCCTCTAGCAACGGCACAGCTATATTGAATGGCACTCGCTGCGCCTCTCGCCTCACCACAGCCAGCAGCTTATCCGCATCGGTCAGTGTACGTTCGGCATTCTTGGTCCGCTGACCCTTGATGTAGTCTCTGCCAATTTCACCTATTTCCTCAGCAGCCAGACCCAAAACTTTTGTGAGAAAGGGCTTGGCAACTCCGTAGATAGAGGCTACAGCAGCAGCAACCTGGGGATGCTCAGTAATCGCAGTGACTACAGTAGATATGGGCTCAGGCATAACTTTTTAAACTAAGGCTTTAGTCTTTTTTCTGAAAAACCGAGGAACATTATGCAGGTCGCTGATATCTTCTCTTACATACTGTTCTAATCTCTGACGTAAATCAAATATTGTATCAAAATTGTCTTTACCTATGCGCTTTAATATTTTAGCATTTTTCGTATCATGCTTTTGAATTAAGTCAAATAAATGCTTATTTATAGTATAAGCAATTAGTAACGTTTCTTGATTCAGCCATAATCCTGCCTGCAAGGCGTCTTGAAGTTTGCCGCCAGCTTCTTCAAAACGTTTTGTGTCACCAAAAATGGTTAAATAAGGGCGACTATCTCCTTCATCCATTGTTCTAGAATTCAAATCAATTAAGGCAGCTTCTAATAACTCATAAACTTTGAGTCGCTTGTCAATCACCTTTTTATAGTAATCGTTTTTGTATTCTTTATCTTTAATAAAAAATGATATTAAACTTGTTATTAGTGTGGAAATCACAGTTGCAATAGCTGCGCTTGCTAACCAAGAAGTAGAGGAAAGGTGAGCATCTGAGCAGCTTGTTAGGAGGCAGCAGATAAAAAAAAGTACTAGTGCTTTCATACCCGCGAAGGTATATAGTTAGCGCTACCCTACCTACACCCAGACGTCGGGCTTCATCAAGGATAGAGCTAATGAGCATTAGGGGTAGTTATAGGCTGCGCCTCATCAAGCTTATAGAATAGGGCACTGAGGAACGCTAGCCACTCCAAGGCGCGAGCAGGGTCGGTAAGCTCAGTAAGGTTATGCGCAAAATGATTACGTAGTGCCATTATGGCCCCTTGGTAAAGAGCCATGAAACCAAACTGCTCGTTTGGGTCGTCGGCCATATGTATAAGCGGGCTATTTTTGGAGAAAGCAGTTGTCATAACTGACACGCCCGTTGTCGTTGTGGATAGGCTGGCTTTCACCTGCACGGCTTTTTCTAAGGCAGTACAAGCTTTCTGAATCGCATCGGAGTAATGTGCGCTGGTGAAGCGTGAACTGGCTGCCTGTTGGACAGTGGGGTGAAGGTGGCTGAGGATATCAATGTTTGCTTTATTCTCTAAATCATCAGCAAGCTCTCCGGGTAAAGCAAATGGACCATATTCTCTTTTTATCCA
Organism: Hymenobacter cheonanensis; assembly: GCF_030581075.1. Lineage (GTDB taxonomy): Bacteria > Bacteroidota > Bacteroidia > Cytophagales > Hymenobacteraceae > Hymenobacter. Next base: position 661,255 of record NZ_JAUQSW010000001.1, on the reverse strand, counting down.
AGCTAACCAATTACCTAAACTGCGCATTACACTATCCCAATCCGTTACTAGTTGCTTAACAGGTAAGTCTGGCCTAGTCGAATAAGGAATTAAGTCGGGGAAATGCTCAATAGAAAAGGCTAAATAGAGGTTTGCAAGATTCTTTACAGCATCAGTAACAGTTGCTACAGCAACTCTAGGTATCTTAACTCTCTGATTGATTAAAAAATAAATATTATTTTCTAAATACTCAATTCTTAATCCTTTTTCAGTTTTATTTAGCTTAAAGCTCCGTTTCATAAGTCCATGCCCTTGTATGGCAACATGGATTAAATTTATCTGCCTAGGCGTAATCATTAGTACTGGCACTTGTGCTACTTGTCAAGTCGCAATTTATTCGCTACGCCCCAGCCGTCCGGCTATGGCTAGCTCGCCTAGCTTCTCATATTCGGCATCGGTGAAGGAGGGGGTGCGCACGGGGGCTAGGGGTTTACGGTAATTGAGTTGAGAAATAGGCGCTGTTGTCTGTCCCCTATAAAGTCTGGAATAACTTCTCGGTTTGTGGGTAGAAACAGGAAGACGTAACTAACAGAATCCAATACCAGACTGCGCATGCACCTCGGCTCCAGCTTACCTGTACTATGCTGAAAGCTATTATAAGTGAACTCCCTTCCCTCAATTCCGCCTACGGTGAAGGGACGCGCTACTACGTTCTGCGCATGCTCTGCTTTTAAGGTTGCTTCCACGCGGGCGTATCCACGTGCTCTGCTCGTTGTGTCCTGCGCCGCGATATGCACAGCGGGATTGACTGAGCGCAGGAGTTGATACGTGCCGCCCAGGGTGCGTAGCACCCATATCTTCATGCGTTCGGGATGTTTAACAGTCCTAACCTTATAAGGATTTAAAGCGTGGGGCTGGTTGGGTAGCTCTACCGTCACGCGCGCATCTAGTGCGAACTGCTGGCGATGAGGCAGTTTGCAGGCAGTTAAGGAAAGCAGCGCGAGAAGATAGAGGTGTTTCACGCTCCTAAACTATGGTGTAGAGCCGAGGTAGCTAAGTGGTGCTACTCGACACCCAGGCGGCGGGCTTCGTCGAGGGCTAGCGAGCGCAGTAGGGCCGACACGCTAAGGCCGCGCTTTTCGGCTACTCGCTCAATCAAGGCTAAGGTTTGCGTCGACGGAATAAGTATTCGTGGCTTGAACTAACTGCCTCAGAAGAAACATGTACCAACTCCCATCCGGCTACTGTGAGTGCTTCTAACTGGCTATTTACAACTTCTAAGTTCTTGCCGAGCGTAATAGGGAATTTTTCAGAGTTAGAACTGGGTAAGCTCTCTAGTCCCAACTCTGATTTACCCTGAAAAGCTGGCGCAAACACAATTTTTGCTCTCTTATAATACTGCGTCTCGTGCTCTACGACCGTTAGGAACTCATATGCCGTGGGCTGAGCTGTTTGGCTGTGGGAAGAGAAAGCAACGGTTAGTAGCGGTAGGGCAAGTAGTAGGCGTTTCATGCCCACGAAGGTATAGGGGCAGGGGCTATTTCAAGCCCAAGCGGCGGGGTAACAAAGGGGGTAGTGAGACAATCTACTGATTACCCCACCAGAGTAGCACGAATAAGGCTAGAATCAAAACAATGAGCCACGGTGGGGCCACGCGGACGCGGTACCGTAGGCGACGACGAAACGGCGGCATGGAGGCTATTCTACCCCTAAGTGGCGGGCTTCGTCGAGGGCAAGCGAGCGAAGCAACTAATGTAGACCTACCCAATACCGTTTCACCTTACCTGTGCCATCAAACTCTACCCGCATCGAAGTGGGGTCTATCATATCCCAGCCTACCCAATAGTGCATTAGCGTATCAGGCTGGGCATTGAGACGATGCCATTCGTTAAAACCAGCGATGTTGAGATGCCCATTCTCACCACCTAGCGAGTCAGGTAGGCTAACGTTACTAGGTACTACCATTTCTATTCCGTCCCGGTCGGGTGAGCCAAGTAAGGCCACCACTTCTGCCCGCGTCATGCCTGGCTTGAGATAATGAGCCATCACATCATCTGCCATACTCGCGCGCGGGTTGTTGATGCCAAATGTGCCTGTTCTGCCTCCGGTGAGCCATCGTTGCCTGTTAAAGCCAAAATGATATTCGTAGGCGCCTACCATTGACAGCCCCAGCCCCAGTAGTAGCCCCATCGCTACAAAGCCACCTAGTGCGATAAAGAAAAGTCGTATGCCGCTGAGTAAGGTACTTCGCACAATAGGTAGTAGAAGTGCTGGGCAAGGCTATTTATCTAGCCCTAGCTGGTCAATGATATATTCCGACCTGCCCAGCTGGGCGGCAGTGGCTAGGGCGCCTAACTTCTCGTACTCGGCATCGGTAAAGGAGAGGGTGCGGGTTAGCGGATTGTGTAAGTGAGCGTTTTGCTTTGGCCAGGGTAAGCTTTCGCTATTTGCTCAAGCTGCCTGAACATAGCTTTATCGCTGCCAAAGGCGCCACTTTTCCAAGCAACTTGCCGGGTCATCTCGTTGTGGCCACGCGTTGTAGGCACAACTAGGATGTAGGAGCCAGATAGCGAAACAACCACTCCACCCGCTTCCCCTTTAGATACAAATCCGGTTACTGTCAGTGTTTTGCCAGCGCTTAGTGCTTTTGGGGTAGTGACAAAGGAATGCATCTCGGCATCGCTCTGCGCTAACCCATACCCTTGGCCCAGAAGTGCTTCACGAATTCTGCGCCAAGCCAGCCCCACGCTATCCGTAGTGGTAACCAAGACCGCGTTTGACCCTTTAGGGGGCTCTGCTTCTGGTGTCTGTGCCAAGAGTGGCGTAAGGGTAGTGAAAAAGAAAAGGGCGAATAGCAGGTGTTTCATACTTGCGAAGGTATGCTGGTAGACTATTCTACACCTAGGCGGCGGGGTAACAAAAAGAAGCCCCGGCTCCTATGGGGAGCGCGGGGCTAGTACAACAAGTGTCACGAAATGTCAACCAGTCGTAGGAGTTAGTGTCAGAGCAAAGCTCCAGAGCAGTTGTGCGCCCCACGACCCGCCCCTGCGCGGGCGTGCTGCTACGTGAAGGTAATGGGTCGGGTATTATCGAGGCTGTCTGCGCTCCCTTTCTACGGAGGTAGGTGCCGAGCCTGCGACATAGAACAAACGGCCCACGGCGTATAGGCCGACGCATGATGCGGTAACTAGTAGCAGGTGGTTGATTATTTGCAGCATGGTTCTGGTGGCTTTTTTTAAAAAAACACACTCCCCCGTCCCGGTTGTGGCGGGTGGGGTTTGGGTTGGGCGGGTGGAGTTGCTAGGTTACTCAGCCGTAAATACGCACCTGAACTCGGTGCCTCGGGCTAGACTAAGCGTGCGCTCCCCTTGCCGGTCAGTAGAAACAGCTAGCTGGTAGGTGCCGTTGGCTAAGGCGAGATATGTACCCTGGGGAGCGCGTACTAGTAGAGTCCCACCTTTCTGTTGCCAAGCAAAGGATACTAGCTGTCCGTTCGTCAGGTGCATCTTGCCGGTACCATTTGGCCGGAAGGTGATGGTGGGGCACTCGTAGCAGTGCATCGTAGAATTGCCTTTCTCGTAGTGGTCAACCCGCCAGTGGCCCACAGGACTGGGGGGCTGTCCATGAGCGGCGAAGCACAGGGCGGCTAGTAGGGCGGCGGGCTTCATCGAAACGACAAGAGCCGCCGACCCCGCTCGAATGCTGCCATATTTTGTCGCCAGCCTTTTCGGGCGAGCAAAAATTTAATAGCCTGTTGTCGCTGCCCCAGCATCAACTGCTCGTAGCGCGCGTGTTCCTTCGCCGATGAGGGCAATGCTAACTGCGCCCTTAACCAAGTGGTATCCTTACGCAGCTTTACTGCGGTGGCATTCAAGGCTATCCTCTGTTTATTAAGCTGTTTGATTAATTGGGCACGCTCACTGGCACGTAGGGGGCGGGTAGCTGTATCGGCCACTGTGACAGTTTTGCTAACTGTATCGGCTGTTGCTTCATCGTGCGTTGCACTGGAGTGGTAATTATTCGAGCTGTCTGCTACCACTGGCTGTCGACCTCGCAGCCGGACCTTATACAAGCCGTTCATAGCAGAATCGGTAGCGGTGGGCTGATTGTTGGTGTCACCCCCACCGCAGCCCGCCAGCCCCACCAGCAGTCCAGCGGCAAGTAGTACTTTTTTCATGTCTGCGAAGGTAGTGTAGGCTATTACTCTATGCCCAGGCGGCGGGGTAACAACGGGGGGGAGGGGTGGGGAGCCGTACCGTAGATTATTGCATCGCACTAGCCAAAGCGGCCATAAACAAGAACGCAACTAGGGCCAACTGAGCATATTTGCTACGAAGATTCAATTCTTGAGCCAATAGAAATATGGCAGGATGGTTAGGATCATAGAACACAATTACTTCATCGCCATCAAAGAACTCCAAGTTATTGGATTGTCCTGCGCTTTCAGCTTCAATAAGTTGCCCAAGCCAGGTAGTGAAGCGAATAGTTGGGATGAAGTAGGGGCCACTACGACTGCTTACCTCTCGCTGGCGAACTACCTGGCCCAGAACTTCAACGCCGGTGCGCTGCAATCGACGTGCAAATATTATCCGGCGTAGGGTGATTACGCCCATAATTATACCGAGTGCAAAGGGGAAAAGAGCAGAGTGAATCAAAGTAGCGGGTTTGGAACTAGGGGGCTTTAGCTCTATCACTTATCGCTCTTGAATGCACAAGCATTACAGAGCTAGTGGTGAACCACCCTACGCCTAGGCGGTGGGCTTCATCGAGTGATATCTAGGGAGTAGTTGGCGCCACCGTGGGCTGGGCCTCGTCCAGTTTGTAGAACAGGGCGCTAATAAAGCCAAGCTACTCTAGGGCGCGGGCAGCGGGTATCTCGGTCAGGTTATGGGCGTAGTAATTGCGGATAGCTTGCAGCAACCCACGATATAGAAAGCCATAGCCTTCCCGTTCGCCCTGGTCGTCGGAGAGACTGATTATCGGATTATCTTTTGGAAAAACCTTTCCTATTAGTGCTGTGCCCGTCACGCTAGCCGACTGGCCGCCCTTTGCTTGGATGACCTTCTCTAATGCGATGCAAGCCACATGAATAGCTTGAGAGTAATGGTTGGTGGTGTAGAGGGAGTTAGCTGCTTTTTAGATAGTTGGGTGCAGATGGGCAAGTGGCTCATCAGGTTCATCATGCACTGAATTTACCGCGTCCCAAATATCACGTTCTTCCTCGATTGCTGCTTGTTCGTATCTCGTTTGCTCGTGATACTCCTCTTTTATCCAAGTAAGCCAGCTTTCAAAAGCCGCCTCTGCATCATCCCAGCTTTCCGCAATAAGATAGACTTCCTTTGTAGGAACTACTGTGAGCGTACTTTTATCGGGTGTTGAATAAATATATAAGATAGAAGTTGAAGCTGGGGGCCGAGATGGTACCAATCGAAAATAGAAGCCTTCTGGCTTGTATATGATTTGCATCTGCCCTTCACCTAGTGCAAAGTGAAATTTCTCTTCACTCATCCCGTAGCGCTTTATTGCCTCACGCAAGACTCTATCTCGTTTAGGAGTAAGCATAACTAAGAAAACTACTTGCCTAGTCCCAGCTTCACAATAATGTACTCGCTCCGCCCCAGCCGGACGGCGCTGGCGAGTTGGCCTAACTTCTACTTTAAATCGTAAGCGGCCGTATTTACCAGCTTTTCCATCACTGGCGCAATTTCCGCCGGCTCATCTTCTTTCCATTTATCACTAGTTATAACTGCTAAGGGTTGACCCTGCGCATCTACCTTCACGAAGGCCGGTATAGCCGTTAAATGATAGTAAGCGACCAAGTCCTGGCAGCTATCCACATTGACTTTAATTATGGCGGCTTGCTGTAATGCGTCGTCCACTTGCTCACTAGGCAGTGTTGCCCGAAAGCGACGGCATGGCCCGCACCAGTCGGCATAGAAATACACTATCGGTACGCGATGGGCGGGGGTAGCACTGCGTATGAATTGAGCGAGCGCCTGCGGATTGTCTTCCTTTTTGTAGTCGATAACGACTGCTTTGGTAGGAGCCGAACTGCCGCAGCCGCTGAGGCCCACGGCTAACAATCCCGCGAGTAGTAGATGTTTCATGCCCGCTAAGATATATGGCTGGGGCTATTCGACACCCCAGCGGCAGGTTATGGCTTTACCGTGATGGAGTTAAAAAAACGGTGGCGCTGCTCAGTGGCACTAGCAGCATTGTCGTCACGAGCTAAAAAGGAAAAAGTATAAGAAGCCCGACCCACTAGCACTGTGCGGAGGTGCTGAATAAAGACCTGATTCGTTGAACTAGACTTATTACTGAAAGTAACTTCAACCCCCTTGCCTGCGCGTGTGAAAAAGGTTGAGCGAGCTAGCAAAGCGTTATGCTCCCGCTCAAGTACATTCTGAATACCGTTAGTATAAAACAAATCGCGCTCAAACGGCTGCCTTGGAACGGCAGGTAGGGCATTGCTATTCACAATAATACCGTAAACGCACGAGTTACCTTTAGCAGAAAAAACGCGCACACTTGGGCTAGTAGCTATTTGCCGTGTGGCAGATGAAGGGAAGGGCATACCACTCACATCGACAAGCTTAGGTTGCTCAGGCAGCTGCACTGTTACGTGCTTGTCTACGGCAAACGTCTGCCAGTCAGATAGCGCACAGGAAGCTAAAAATAGCAGCGCCAGCATGTATGCTTTTTTCATGTGGCTAAGCTACTGCAAGTGGTCCAAGGAGCAGGCCTAAAGTATTGCTACGCTCGTTTCTGTATGCGCCGTCGCTGCGCCTGCGCCTGCAAGTCGCCCCAGCCGCTAATCATCGCATCAAAGGTTTCTTTCTTTAGTACTAACACCCAGTACCGTACCCGGTCCCGCAAAATGTAGTCTATTACCGAATCTACATGCCCCTCCCGCCGCAGTTCATCCGCTTCGCCAGGTTGCAGCGCCACCGCGAAATGCGTGTAGCAGTCCCCGTTAGGCAGCACTACCATTGTAATGCGCCTGTTATGCATTCGCCTTACTACGCCGCGGTTACAAATCGGGTAGTCAGGCTTGGCCCCAGGCAGATGGGCCGGTGGTATCGGAAAGGCCATGTTGTACTAGATAAGGTCATTTAATAGTCAGCTCACCGTCAGCAGGTCTTCCAGGCGGGTCGTATAGGCTGGCGTGCGCCACGCCGCCTGCCCTTGCCAGGGCGCCGGCCCGCCTCCGTTCGGCCCTAGCGCTGCCGCCAGCCGCACCGTGCCGCGCCCAAACCGTTCGTTCAGTCCGTCCAGCGTCGCCATTAGCTGTGCCCCGCGCGGCTCCACCGCCGCGGGCTTCGCGGCTACCGTCGCTTCAAACAGCCCGAGCTGCTGCCCGCCCGGCGGCTCCAGGCCCGCCAGTACCACACCCGCTTTTACGTAGCTCACCCCCGGCTCCCACAGCCGCGCCAGCAGCTGCCCGGCCCGCGCCGTCAGCTCCCGCGTGTCGCTCGTGGGCACCGGCAGCGTCAGCACCGCCGAGCGCGAGTGCCCACCTGCTGCATCAGCGTCCGGCCCGAAGCGGTTCTTGCTGATAAACACCGTCAGCATGTGCGCCAGCTCACCCTGCCGCCGTAGCTTCTCGGCCGCCCGCGCCACAAACGAGGCCACTGCCCCCAGCACCAATTCCCGCTCCCGCAACGGCCGCCCGAATGTGCGCGAGCAGCTGATGCTCTGCCGGTGCAGCGTCCCGTCCTCACTCGGGGCCAGCCCCGCGCACGGAAACCCTTGCAGCTCGCGCACCAACCGGGCCCCCACCACGCCGCCCAGGTGCTTGCGCGCCCAGGCCTCGCTCACCCGCGCCAGGTCGGCCGCCGAGTCCACGCCCGCCGCCGTCAGCTTCTGGGCGTACTGCCGCCCCACGCCCCACACATCGCCCACCGCCACCTGACCCAGCGCCCAGGCCCGCCGCTCCGCCGAGTCCAGGTATAGCACCCCGGCCAGGCCTGGGTCTTTCTTGGCCAGCCGGTTCGCCAGCTTGGCCAGCGTCTTGGTCGGGGCCACCCCCACGCAGGTCGGAATCCCCGTGCGCGCCTTCACGCCTGCCCGCAGCCGCCGGGCCAGCGCGTCCAGATCGCCTAGGTAGGGCGTCAGGTGCCGCTGCAGGCCACCCAAATCCAGAAAGGCCTCGTCAATGGAGTAGATTTCCACGCCCGGCACCGATGCTCCCAGGTAGTGCATCACGCGCCGGCTCATGTCCCCGTAGAGCGTGTAGTTACTGGAAAACACCTGCACTTGCTGCTGACGCAACTGCTCCTTCACCTGAAAATAGGGGTCGCCCATCTTCAGCCCCAGCGACTTCGCCTCGGCCGAGCGCGAGATGATGCACCCGTCATTGTTGCTCAACACAACTACGGGCTGCCCTTCCAGCCGCGGCTGAAAAACCCGCTCGCAGCTCACGTAGAAGTTGTTGCAGTCGACTAGCCCGAACATACTTAATTAACAGGTAGTGGGTAATAGGCAAGCGCAAGCAGCTTGTTAATTGATTCAGTTACACGCCTGTGTTAGGCTCCCTTCGATTGGGCGCCGCTCGACTCTCAGGTGCGCAGCGCGCCCAGGTAGCGGTACCGGTTGAGAAGTACGCCCGTGGGGGTCACCTGGGTGCTGACGAGTGCCAGCGCGCGCGGGTCGGCCTCAGCCGAGAAAAACCGTTTGCCCTGCCCCAGCAACACCGGGTAAACCAGCAGTATCACCTCGTCTACAAGCCCCTCGCCGAGCAAGACGCAGGTCAGGGTTGTGCTTCCCCAGACAATCAGGTCCGGGCCAGCCGTTGCTTTGAGGCGATGAATACCCGCCAGCACGTCCGGGCCTAAGTGCTCGACCGGCCCCCAGTCGAGGCTTTCCGGCCGGTGGGTGGCAACGTGTTTTGTCGCCGCATTCAGCCCCTTCGCTACGGCACTGTCCCCGGCTGTGGGCCAATAGCTGGCCCAGGCATCGTAGGTGCGGCGTCCCAGTAGCAGCTCAAACGGCGCGCCCTGGGCTTCGACAACGGCTGCTAGCCCCGCCGGCGAGCGGTAGGGAGTCGTCCAGTCGCCATGCGCGAAGCCGTCCGCCGCATCATGCTGAATGACTCCGTCTAGGGAAATGTGGGCGATGATTCGGAGCTTTCTCATGCTTTTGGTTGGGAATAGGGGTGAAACTGGTACTCGCTTGTCAGTCGCGGCTGTGCAGCAGCGCCGTTAGCCGGCCCGGTAGCAGCTCATGCACCACGTGCGTCACCACGCCCCAGATGTGCAGCTCCTCACCCGTCTGTATTTGATAGGGTCGGAAAGCGGGGTTGGCCGGCATCAGCCACCACGTGTCGCCCTTGCGCTCTAGGCGCTTCACCGTGCAGTCGCCTTCTACTACCGCCACCACAATATGGCCGTGGTCGGCTTCTAAGTGCTTGTCCACCGCCAGCAGGTCGCCGGCATGAATCTCGGCCCCGCTCATGCTCTCGCCCGTCACCCGCACCAGATACGTCGCGTCCGGGTGCCGAAACAGCAGCCGGTTCAGGTCAAACAAGCCCTCCACCTCATCGGTGGCAGGGGAGGGAAAGCCCGCCGGCACCCGGCAGCTGAATACGGGTAGGTAGGCGGGTAGCGGGGCTTCCTGCACCGGAATAAGCAGCACGTCGAACATAAGGTGAAAGGCTAGGGCGGAACGTCAAAGTAAACGCCTGCTAACCTATTTAGTCTATTGGGTCGCTAGTTTGGTTAGTATTACGGACTGAGGATCAAGGTAAAAAATCTTTCTAGTGTTTAGTGTAGTCGAGTTAGGTTGTCGGTTGTCTGCTACTTAGCCTGCCAGTCGGCGCAATTCTGTCTGGCTTGCTAGTAAGCTTAGTGCTGCCTAAATAAAGTGCTGGTATTGCCTTGCTAGCTGGCTGACTCCGATGAGTGACTGACGAACCGAGCCGAAAGCCGAGGCTTCTTCCTATTCCGACGAGGGCGAAGGGTTTACCAATGAGGGGACCGACAGCTGCCCCGTCTGCGGCTACTTGCTGGCCTGGCACAAGCAAGGCTGCCTGTTTGCTGGCGCTCCCGCGCCAGTTGCCGTCCTCCCCGGCGAAGAGCCTGTCGCGGAGGTGCGCCCCGCAGCCACCACCTTCGCTTACGAGGTAGGTCACCGCGTGCAGCCCACGCCCGCCATCACGGCCTAAGTCATTTGGCGCGGCCAGCTCAAGGAGCGTCCCCCCGCCACTGGCCTTATTCACCGCCTCCGCGACGGCTATTGGGATTGCTACCGCGAAGAAGAGTTACAGGTGGCCTAGGCAGCAAGCTGAACCTAGCTAGGTCTTAGCTCTACTATTTGCGGTCAGGTAAATGGATTTCCGGAGTGAACACGGCTTCAAGCATAAGGTTGGGGGTGGGATAAGTAGCTCCGCGGAGCGGTGCGCTGGCCGGCCACCTTTATTAGTGTAGGTAGGGCGCATAGGGCAAGCGAGAAGGCGTCCTATGGGATGCGGATAACCTTAAAGCGGTAGGATAATAGGCGGTTTACTGGGATAAAAAGCCTTGCGTGTTACGCTTGTTCTTAATGGGGATAGAATTGCATTATCTATGTAAAAAATTAATTGATAGCATAATCTGCCAAAAACCTTCTATCTTGAGCCCCTCTATTCTACAACAACTTATGGAAGACAACTTTGACCAATTTGAACAGGGCATGAAAAGCCTGTTTACGAAGACGATGCTCGTGCTCTACACGGGCATACTTGCGTTTGCTGGTGGAAAATCCCACGCTGCTACGCCTGCTGCTAGTACTTCGCTTCCGCTAGACGAAGACTTCGTAACGCGGCTGCGTCGGATGAAGCACAAGCCGCAGTTAGTGTTGAGATTGAACATGTCAAATTTGGCAGCGAGCAAGGCAAGCATGCACACTTCGCACAGCTCCCACAGCTCCCACAGTTCGCATAGCTCCCACAGCTCCCATTACTCCTCCTCTTCAAGCTATACCCCTTCCTCGAGAAGTACGAGTACCCCTTCTTATTCCACTCCGTCTTCCTCGCCTTCCACGCCCGCCTATTCGTCCCCGCGTTCTTCTAGTAGTTCAAGCGGCAGTACGTCCTACTCCCAGCCGCTGACCTCGTCCTATGCGCTGGGCGATCGGCTACTTAAACTAGGTGACCAAGGTACTGATGTAGTGGCGCTGCAGCAATTGCTTCTCGTCGTGGGTTATGAAGTAACTGCTACGGGAAAATTTGGCTTAGGCACTAGCGCTGCTGTGAAGGATTTTCAGACCAAGCATCTGCTGCCAGCCGACGGCATAGTAGATACTAAAACGGTACGTGCCCTGCGGCAATAAAAGACCCTTATGCAGGTACACCTACAAAATGGGCGAGTAGAGGTGCGGGTAGCAAACGCGCACTACAGTACGACTACGCTCCATAAATGCTTCTACTGGTATACCCGCGACTACCGGGTGGAAATTACCTCGCTAGATCAGGACCAGACGCAGGTGCTACTAACTCCCAAGGAGGCGGGGCAAGTCATTGATTTTTCTGTCTTGCAAAGCCAGGTGCACAATGACTTGCTCGACTTTCGCCTGCGCGAGCTGATTGCGGAGGAAACACGCACTGTGCGGGAATTACTCATAGCCAAAGCTTTTGCCCACTATGCGCCGCAGCAGCCGTTAGAGGCTCCTATTTCGGACCCGGTGGGCTTTCACCCCCTACAGCAAGCCTAGTAATGCAGCCAGGTTTGGAGCGCACCACGCGCAAATTCAAAGGCCTGGAAGCCTATACTCCATCCACCAACTACTCCCTGTTGCCCTTCCGCTTTCACGTGCTCACGCCGGAAAAGGAAGTCTTAGTAAGTGAGGTAGGGGACTACTTAATTGTTCCCCGGGGTACAGTTAGGAGGGTAGTAGCCCGGGAGTTGACGTATGCCAACGACCCGGATCTGTATGCCGATTTACTAGCCGGCTTTTTCATCGCCGATACTCCTTCCTTGCCTTTACTAGATGTGCTGGCCACGCGCTACCGCACGAAGAAGGCCTTTTTAGATAACTTCACCGCCCTGCACATTTTTGTGGTGACGCTGCGCTGCGAGCATACCTGTCACTACTGCCAAGTCTCGCGCGTCACCGCTGATAAAAACGCCTTCAACATGGCTAGGCGGCACCTGGATGAGGGGATTGCGCTCATGATGCGCTCGCCGAATCCCCACGTGACCATGGAGTTTCAGGGTGGGGAGGCCTTCTTAGCCTTCGAGTCCATTCAGTACGGGGTAGAACAGGCGGAGCTGTTGGCCAAGGCGTGTGGGAAGCAAATTACGTTTGTCGTCTGCACCAACTTGGCTATCGTGACGGAGGAGATGCTGGCCTATTGCCAGGCGCACGACATCCTGGTGTCTACTTCCCTGGATGGGCCCGAGTTTTTGCATAATGCTAATCGGCACCGGCCTAAACGGAATAGTTATGCCTTAACGGTGCAGGGGATAGCGCGGGCGCGGGAGGTAGTTGGCTACGACCGGGTGTCGGCGCTCATGACTACTTCCACCTTGTCGCTCGAGCATCCGTTAGCCATTGTCGACGAGTACGTAGCTCAGGGCTTTGCGAGTATTTTTTTGCGACCCATCTCCCCGTACGGGTTTGCCCTGCGGCATGACCGGAAGAACAAGTACGCGACGGATACCTTTTTGGCGTTCTATAAAACGGCCCTCGCCCATATTCTCGATTACAACTTCCGGGGCCACTTTCTGCGCGAGGACTACGCCACGATTATTTTACGCAAAATCCTAACCCCCTTCTCCGTGGGCTACGTCGATTTGCAGTCGCCGGCAGGGTTAATCAATAGCGTGGTGGTGTTTAACTACGACGGGGCCGTGTACGCTTCCGATGAGGCGCGCATGCTGGCGGAAATGGGGGATATCACCTTCCAACTGGGCCACCTCGACACCCACACCTACGAGCAGCTTTTCTACGGCGCCAAGGCGCAGGAAATTGCCGGGGCGTGGGCCAATGAAGCACTAGCCGGCTGCTCGGAATGCGCCTTCCAACCCTACTGCGGGGCCGACCCCGTGTTGCACTACGCCACGCAGGGAGATATGTATGGGCACCGGCCGACGAGCGTGTTCTGCCAAAAGAACATGGAAATTATCCGCTACCTCTTCGAACTCATGGAAGCAGATCCGCGCATCGAAACCATCTTCCGCCGCTGGGTTGCGGATTTTTCTTAAGCAACGTATGCTACGACTTCGTGGAATAGTAGCCCAGGGGCTGCAGCAGTCCTTGGTAGGGCGGGTGACCCGGGAAAAAAACGGGGATGGGACGCGGTTTCTCGTGCTGGATGCGGGCCAGGAAGTGGAGGAGGTAACGGGCTACGGGGCCATCCTTACGGCAGCCCCTGCTTTACCCCTCACTTGGCAAGGCCCCGGGCTTACCCACCTGCTACACTCCGAGCAGTTGGAAGAAGGAGATGTGGTGTCGGTGAATACAGCCGGGCAACTCATGCGGCAGTACCGGGCGAATTCTATGCAGAATTTTTTGCTAGCTACCGAGCGCTGCAACAGCAACTGCCTCATGTGCTCGCAGCCTCCCAAGGACCGCGACGATACGGGCTATCTACTGGACTTATACCGGCAGGTTATTCCTCTTATCCCTGCCTCCTGCCCGGAGCTAGGGATTACCGGCGGCGAACCGACCCTACTAGGAGAAGGGTTTTTTGAATTGCTGAGTCTGTGTAAGCACTACCTGCCAGCCACCGAGCTACACTGCCTAACGAACGGGCGCAGCTTTGCTTGGCGCGAGTTTACTGAGCGACTCGGCGAGCTAGCCGTGCCGCAGCTCATGCTGGGCATTCCTCTCTACGCCGACCATGCCCCGCTCCACGACTACGTGGTACAGGCAAGGGGAGCGTTTGATCAAACAGTACGGGGGCTGCACGAGCTAGCCGCCATTAACCAGCGCGTGGAAATTCGGGTAGTTGTTCATCAACTCACGGTGCCTCGGCTGGGTAAGCTGGCGCGGTTCATTTACCGCAATTTTCCCTTTGTCGAGCACGTCACGTTCATGGGGCTGGAAAACACGGGTTACACGCCCCATAACCGTGACAAGCTCTGGCTTGATCCCGTGGACTACATGGAGGAACTAGGGGAGGCGGTCGAGTTTTTGGCGGCCCACCGGCTGCACGTGTCTATCTATAACCACCAGCTGTGTCTACTGCCGGAGCGGCTGTGGGGCTTTGCCCGGCGTTCTATCTCTGACTGGAAGAATGTGTATTTGCCGGGCTGCGATGGGTGCGGGGTCAAGGAGCAGTGCGGGGGATTTTTTGCATCTAGTACCACGCTTCACAGCGCGCATATTCGGCCGCTAGCAAGCCTTACCTAACTTTTTATGCTTAAACAACTACTTTTTTCGGGGGGAATGCTGGCTGCTTTTCCAGCGCTGGCCCAGCAGCCAATCCTCTCTCTCCCAGATACCGTTTATTTCGACCAGAACTGGGACCGGACGGCCGTGCCCGAAGACCGCGTGTTCGCCCGCATCACGCGCCGGGGCCCGGATGGCAAATCGATGAGCACGGTGCGCGACTACTACCTGCCGTCCTGGCAAAAGCAGTGGGAAGGCAAACTGGTGCGCGAGCAGCCGGACGTGGCCCAGGGGGTGTGTACGAGTTGGTATGCTACTGGTAAGCTGCAGTCGCGCGGTACGTACCTGCAGGGAAAACCCCAGGCTGACTTGCAACGCTGGGCGGAAGATGGGCATCTGATAGCCTGCCGGTTCAAATACCAGGACGCGTTACCCCTGAGTACGGGGAAAATGGGGGAGCAGCTTAGCACGACCCGCAGCCGGCAGGTATTTATTGTGGATTTGCCAGCCGAAACGGTTGGGATAGTCTACCGGCTCGATATCCGCGATGATGGCACCCCACCCATCTCCTGGAACAGTGCTGTGGCCCTGGGAGCGGCCTACTTCAACCCCACCGCTACGCTGGCCAGTATGCTAGCCACTGGCACCCGCACGCTTAGTAGCGCGTCGACGGCCCCGACTGCCACCACCAAGTGCCACTGGTATATCGTGCCCGATTTGGCGGCGGCCGAAGAGTTTCTGCAGCGGAAGGGGCTTATTTCCAACAAGCCCGTGTATCGGCAAGCAAGTAACGTCTGCGCGGAAACCCGGGAGTTGGTGTTAGCACCAGGTACGCGCCGACTTTACCTCTGCGTCAATAACGACAATGACCTGACGGCGGCTACTGCTACCGTCAGCGTCTCTGCTTTGGTTAAGGGCTGCGAGTAAGCCAACGGGTGAGTAATGGGAGATTTATTTGATGAATATGTGGTAGAGGTGCGCAATGCCTATGCCCTTCTACTTGCTGCTCCGCTCGTGATTACTGCGCAGGCAGAAGCTCCACCTAGGCCAGGTATCTATGTCTTTTACGAAGCACCCGATCGGCCGCTCTACGTTGGGCGCACCCGAAACCTGCGTCGACGGCTTCGTCAGCATGCCCATCCTGAGGCGACGCACTACAGCGCCAGCTTCGCCTTTGCTTGGGCGCGACGGGAGGGTGGGGCAGGGGCTGAACTGCCTGAAAATCTCACTCGGGCGGCCTTGGCTGCCGACCCCATCTTTGCGCCGCTTTTCGCGCAGTACCGGCAGCGCGTTGGGCAAATGCAGGTGCGCTGGGTAGAGCAAGCCGATGACGTGGTGCAGACGCTGCTGGAAGTGTATGCGGCCGTGACGCTGGGGACGGTGCCCCACTACAATTCATTTCGCACGAGTTAAGATGCCGACGCTTGCTCGCTACCAGGCCCTGCGCCAGCACAGCTTTGCGCGCTCCTCTAAAAACCACCTGACGTAGGTAGCAAGGGGGACTGCAGCAATATCAGCGCTTGGAAAGAGGTTGGGCATCTAGCTTGCATCTTAAAATAGGTAACAAGGTAGTCCAAGAGGGTATAGGTATTCCTGTAATTATTGTTTTTAGCACATGCGGAAGAAAAAACTCTCTATTCTACCTACATTTGTCGCACCCTGCCAATTGGGCGCAGGTGGCACTAAGTTTTGGCCCCATGATTAGTTGCGCGCCACAGGCTGTACGCGCGTACAGCCAGCGTCGCACACCTAACCACGGTGAGCACGGACTGAAGAACGGCGGCGATTTCGGCGATTTGCTGGACTATTTGCTGCATGTTTGATTAACGTTATACCAGGCCATGGGAAGAATGCATGCTTCCCAAGACATCAAAATGTGTGCTGAGACACCGCGAGTAGCCTATCTCCGTCTCAGCCTATGATTTTATCTGACTTCCTCTTTCCTGCACATCTATGGCAGACGAGACCCTGTTTGCGCGGTGGGGCAAGCAGATGCGCCGCCGACAGCAGACACAAGCTGTCTATGCTCCTAAGGGAGGGGGCGATGTGACTTTGGCAGGCAAGTCCTACCTGCACTTTGACTTTGCAGTATCCGATGCGGAGCTAGCGGAGTGGAAGCCGAAACTGCTAGACCCCGAACAGGTGCGACAGCGGTCGTTTTACCCCTTTTTAAAGATGGTAAAGCTGCGGAAGCGCTTTAAAAAAGGGGAGGATGGGGTGCGACGGCCAGCGTCCCCCAAGCCACGGGATATTTGCTACGCCGCCCATCACGATGCGCTTTTCTATTCCTGGTATGGGTTTCAACTCGAGCAATTGCTAGAGTTACGTCTGCAAGCGATGGGGGTAGAGGAGTGCGTACTAGCTTACCGGGCCACCGGCCGTAATAACCTGCACTTTGCTAAAGAAGTGTTTGACTACATAGCCGACCAGTCCAGCTGCGTAGCCCTAGCCTTTGACGTGACCAAATTTTTTGATACGCTTGACCATGGGCATCTGAAGCGGTCGTGGGTAGACTTATTAGCGGAGCGAGAATTGCCTCGTGACCACTACACAATTTTTAAAGCCATGACGCGCTTCCGCTTTGTGCTCGTGGAGCAGTTGCAGGAGGCGTTAGGAGCGGAAGGCTTTGCGCGCTGTAAGCGCCGCAGGCGCCTAGTATACCCGCATCAATTTCGCGCGCAGCTGCTTCCCTTACAGCAAACAAATCTGGAGAAGAGGGGTATTCCTCAAGGAGCCCCCTTGAGCGCAGTGCTCTCCAACCTCTACATGCTACCGGTCGACATCGTTCTGCACCAGTTTGCCGAGGCTAATCAAGGTATTTATCGCCGTTACTGTGACGACTTGCTGCTGGTCCTGCCCATCGGCACGGAGCACGCGGCTGAAGCGCTGGTGCGTGCGCAGTTGAGCGGGTTATGCCTGGAATTAAACGAAGGCAAGACAGAGCGCCGCTTCTTTACCCGAACGGAAGCGGGTGAGCTGGAATGCCGAGATGAGAAATGTGCCTTTCTGCCTCTTCAGTATTTAGGACTGGAGTACTGTGGGAGGCAGGTGCTACTGCGGGGCTCTAGCCTAGCTAAGTATCACCAGCGGTTGCGGAGCGGGGTGCGCAAGGCCGTATGGAAGGCGAAAAAGGCCGGTGGGGAAAAGACATACCGCCGGAAATTATACACCCGCTTTACCCGCCTGGGAGAGTCAAACTTCATTACGTATGCGGAGCGGGCTTACCAGGTGACGGGGTCGGAGGCGCTGCGGCGGCAGGTGAGTGGGAGCGTGGAGCGGGTGCAGCGGGTGCTTCGGCAGGAGGAAGGGCGTTACAGAGGGCGCGGTGGGGTAATAGGTGGGGTCGGGCACCGGCGGGTGGGATTTTAAGGTAGCTACTTCTGCTTGCCAGGCCTAAACGTATTTAACCGGTTGCAAAGGAGACTGGGCGGCCAACGCATCGACAATTTTCATGGTCTCAACGCTTACTGTGCAAACACGGGCCAGCAAGTCGGCCACTTGCTCGGCATGGTCGGCAAAACGATAGGTATCAAACTGTGCTCGGATGGTTGGGTCTTTGGGAGCCCGCTCTTTATACTGGTCGAGCACCCATTCTAGGGCTGAGCGATTGCCAAGGCGGTAGTGCCAGGCTTCAGCTGGAATGCCACCGAGCAGTACCTGCTCATTGTAGTAGATAACACCAGCCTCGGGGTCTGCTTTGAGACGGGTTTTTGGCCGCGCGGTGGGCGTGTGGGCGTGTGGGCGTGTGGGCGTGTGGGCGTGTGGGCGTGTGGGCGTGTGGGCGTGTGGGCGTGTACGGTTCTAGACCGGGTAAAAGTTGCGTTTTTTCGTAATTTAAATGCAGCGTCAGTAGCTGTTTTCCGGCTGTGGCCCAGGCCTCAAAATTGGGGTAAAAGGGTAAGCGTGGGAAATCCTGCTTTAGGTTTTGGGCGTAGGCGGCGCGGTAGGCCGGGTCGTGCAGCACGGCGTAGGCGTAGTGAAAAATGTCCTCCCCGCTGATGCTCACCGCGCTGTAGTGCGTGCGGAATTGGGCTAGCCCCCAGGCCGTGATATTTTCAATTTTGTTCCCTGCTTTATCATAGCGATGCAATGGAAAAGACTGACAACCAGAAGCAGTACTAAGGAAATTCAATCCAACAAGCCTGTCATGTGCTAAGACACTAAAAGGTCTTGGCGTGTCTTTGCCAATAAAACCTATGGCGACATTGGGTAACTTGCCATCAATGCCGAACACACTTTCGTTTTGGTAGAAACGATGCGTAATGATTTTGTCGAAATAGAAATACTCTTTGATAAACGGCCGATAAATGGACTCGATTATTTTTTCTTCATTGAAGTTCAGTGGCGTTCCCTTCTGTAAATAAGCCTCCAGCTCAGAGGTCCACTTGATAGTACGGTCAACGAAATTATTTACTTTGACTTTATCCGACGTTTGCCAACGCTCCATTTCTGATTGGTAGAATTTGCAAAAGAATTCGACTTTTTTAGCAAGTTCTTGTTTGTCAAAGCTGTAAACCCATTCGTCTCTGTTGGTTACTACGCCAAGCGAATACAGTTTGAATAATGCTTGGTCACTACGTCCCAGCTTAACATCGTTGCTTACCAACGGCACTAGGCTCTCCCAGTCGTTATCCGTTTGCCCGAGCCAGTTACCTTTCGCATCGGGCTTGATGCGGTCAAAATCTAGGTTCTTGAACTTGGTTTCGTGGAGGAAGGTGAGCTTATCGGCAGCTGTTTCTAACGCAGGGCGGCCGGCGTAGTGAATTCTGGCGAGCTGACCTTTACGCTTAGGCTGCTTGATGAAAAAGGCCATCGCCACACCCGTCTGAATGCCGAATACATTGTGCTTGGTGCCCGAAAGTTTGGGGTTGGCGCGCACGTCGCCACCCAGGTCCACGAGGTAGATGTCAGAAAACTCGTCGGCTACCGATTTGCGAAAGCCGTCGAAGGTGCGCGAATGAATGAAGCTACTGTTCGTAATGAACGTGAGTACACCTTTGTCAGCAAGTCGGTCCGAGGCCCAGCGAAAAAACCGGGCGTACATATCGTAGAGCTTGGTTTTTTGCGCTGTACTGCGGGCAATGTAGGTATCCTTGACGCGCTTATCTACCTCCTTATAGGTGCGATTCTTATTGTTGTCGTTCTCGTTTTGCTGGTTGGCGTTATAAGGCGGGTTGCCGATAATTACCGATAATTCGCGCTCATTCTGGCGCTTGATGCGCTGGGCATTTTCAAGACCTAGTCCGAAGCTGAGGCCTAGCTGCCCGCGTCGCGTCTTCTGGAAGCCTACGTTATCGAGCGTATCTACGAAGCAGATGTTGTGAAACTCGGCGTACTCGCCCATCTTCTGCTTGTAGGTGTACTCGATGTTGAGATTGGCGATGTAGTAGGGCAGGATGGCTACCTCGTTGGCGTAAAGCTCGTGCTGGTACTTGTGGGCTAGTGTTTTTTTAGGGAGGTATTCAAGTAGTTCTGTGATGAATGTGCCCGTGCCGGTAGCCGGATCGAGTATCTCCACACCCTTATCGCCAAGCAGCTTGTCGAAGTGGGTTAAGGTGAGGTATTCGGTGCTTTCGATCATGAAGCGCACCACCTCGTTGGGGGTGTACACAATGCCTAAGCGGTCGGCGCCCTTGGGATTATAGGCGCGGTAGAAGTTTTCGTATACCACTTTCAAAAACTTCTGCTTTTCCTTGTGACTGGCAATGCCTGAGGCCTGGGCGTTGATGACGTCGAAAAACGGCCGGATGCGCTCCAGGGTATCGCGTCGGGTGGGACCGATAAAAAAGGTGTTAATAACTTGCTCCAGTTCGTGGGCAATGTTGTTTTCGCGGTGAAACTGGGTCTCGTCAAAAACTCGGTTGAAGATGTCCTCGGTGAGAATGTGCTGAATCATCATTTCCCGTGCCTCGGCTGCCCCAAAGTCGGGATTGATGCTGTCCTGGCCCAGCGCCACAAAATCGGCGAGTCTTGCCTTGAATTTGGCGTTGGTTTTTTCGGCCTTTTCGATGGCTTCGCGCAGCTTCTCGACCACGCCCGGCAAGTCGTGCCGAAACTGTTCAATAGCCCGCCGAAAGGTGCGTACCTCGGGCCGCTCGTAATGCAGAAACTGGCCCAGTAAGCGGTCGGTGGCCGCGTCATCGTCTAGCAATACCCGCCCTGTCTCACTGCCCGCCTGAATGAGTACCAGCGTGCGCGAATCTTCAAATAAGATATTGTCCTGCGGGTAGCCCTTGGCAAATTTCTTCTGGATTTCCTCGTCAATGTCGTCGCTGGTGTCTTTGCTTTCCCAGTAGCCCCAGCTCAAGCGCAAGGCATCTTTTACGGTGCCGTCGGGGCGCACTGTGTTGCCTTTGGGGGCGCGGTAATCCAGTTCGGGCACCAGCAGGAAGTCCTTCTGCCGGCAATACTCATTGAGTAGATTCTGGAACGCGCCTCGAATAGCCGTTTCTTTGGTACTGCCGCCGTAGTGAATAAGCTGGGCAATTTCGTGTTGGTAGCGTTGAACAGCTTGGCGGGACATAGGTGGATAGAAGTAGAAAAATGAGGGCTGGAAGATACGAGCTAAGGCTTTTCTGCAAACCAGCCCTTGGTTGGTCGGGTGAATCAAGGATGGCTCGGAAAAGCTTATAGCTGCTCTATAGGCCTAGCTATGCTACCTAGCGAGGTAGAGATACAAATCCTCAGTAAGTTTTCGTATGATGGCTATGCGGCTAAGTAATTTCCGATGCAACCGCTGCTCTAGCGAGATTGACGAACTGGCTTGCGTTGCGGGCTTGTACCACAGCGCCCAAACTGGGACTAGGGTGAAAACGTGCGTGTTTAGTGCGGCCTGCGGCGCGCTATCGGCTGAACACGGCTTGCATAGGCCGTAGCAGGCGGCCTCGCGTCGAGCTAGTTCAGCGGTACAGTCTGGAGCTAGGTATGCAGGCACTGCACCTGCTGGCAGTCAGGGATGTGATGGGTTGGCTAGCAGATTCTCGGCGGCGTTGAGGCAGGGCAACTAGAATGCGCGTATGACCAGCGGAATCTGCGTGGCCTGCTAGTAGCTGGTCAGCCGACAGGTACATGCTTTGAAACGGACAGGGCCGCGCGCCGAAGCTGAGCTACCGTGGTGCTAGGGGTGGGGCATACGGCTACCCCTAGGAATTCACAGTGACTGAGGCTTTGGCGCGGGCGTGGCAGGGGTAAGTTAGCAGAATAGGAGCTGCTTGTCTGCTGTCTCAAGTTATACGTGGTAGCGCTTGTTACTGGCGTTGTAGATGGGGGAGTGTTATAATGGCTAATGGTGACATGGCCTCCTACTAGGTATTTTCTAGTAATCAACATATTCTCGGAAAAACCTGCTCGAAAAACCGCGTTTTGAGATTGCTGAGTAAGGTAGCGCAAGAGTTCAAAAAAGAACTCTATTTTGAACGGTAGCTTTGATGAAAGTAATCGTGTATGCCAATAGAAACCATAAAAATTGAGCGGCTGAAGCATCTTGCAACAGCGGTCGCCACAGACGGAGGTAGGCCTAGCCCGCAGGAAGAAGCTGAGTATACTCAAATTCGGTGGGAGTTAATGGACAGCCAAGAACTGAGTGGACAGTTACCCAACTTTGTTCGCGCGTGCAGCAATCTGATGGAAGTGCGACGCGATATACAGCCTCTTGGTGGTTATAAAGAGCGGCGGGACTATATACGCCAAGAATTGGCTTCCCTTCTCACAGGGGCGGCACCTCGTGACCCATTCCAAGAGGTTGTTGCTGCTACGGACTTGTCAAACTTGGCGACGTTGCCAGCTGATATTCAAAAAAAGGGTAAAGAGGGGGCTGATTGCTTCGTTTACCTTTTCTGCATTGAAAACTCAATAAGGGAGTTTATCATTCAGGTAATGGCTGGGCGGTCTATGGCTATGCCACGGGCTGTCGAAGTGAAAATTGCAACTCGTAAGCAAAGCGAAGCCACACGCAAGTATCTCCCAGTTAGGGGCACTTCGGATGTATACTACTGTGACTTTATCGAACTAGCTGATATTGTAGCCGCGAACTGGAATGTATTCTCGGTATATTTCCCCGGTCGGGATGAACACTGGTTCAAAAACATGATGAGAGAACTTTATGCTGTGCGCCTTCTCATAGGTCACAACAGCACAGTCGGAGATGTAGAACTGAGGCAGTTAGATGTATTTTATCGTCTAATTATGTCTTATCTGAAACTGGATAAATGAGAGTAGCCCTGTACGCCCGCGTATCGACCCGCGACAAAGACCAGAACCCCAAAACCAGCTGGTGCTGCTGCGCCGCGAAGCTGAGCATGCTGGCGACACTATCGTGAAGGAGTACATCAACGAGGAATCTGGTGGCAAAGCCACTCGAAAGCAATTCCAGCAGATGATGCGCGATGCGGAAAAGCGCCGCTTCGACCTGGTGCGCGTCTTCGCGCTCGACCGCTTCATCAGCCAGGGTATCGAGGCGGCATTCGAGTACACAGGTTGACTGGCCAAGGCTTGAGCCAATGCAAAAGTGCAGTCGAGTTAAAGCTTTCAGTGGGATAGTAAATAACTGCCTGAATGCAGCATAGCTGTCAATATGCTGTTTTAATTAAAAAACATCCTAAAATTATGGCTCTAGAACAAACGCACTTGCTTGACAGTATGAAAAGTAAATTAAAAGTTCTTGCTAATGCTTGCTTAGCTTTTGATAAAGGAGAGGAGCATTTTGGGCCGGAAATAGCCCATGATATAAGGGTTATAGCTCATAATACCAATCAATCCCACGCTCTTTTACATCAATTAGGTTGGGATAAAGAGTCTTTTGTTTCAACTAAAAAGAACACAGCCGTCTTTGAATTTCAAGTTCTTGATGATGACGAAAAAGTTGTAAAAAATAATCTACCTTTTTTCTATTTGACTACTCCGCACTTAGAATATAAGCAGGATTTTCAAACATACTTTCCATCTCTAGATAGAAATGGCATTATGGGAAGCATCCAGTTCTCTGCTTGGTGGAGTGGTGAAGATGTATGTGTGTATGATGAAAAATTCACATTTAATAGAAAAGAGCTTGTTTTAGCATTTGCTAATAAGCTCGGTGGCAGTCACATCGATCCGAACCCTAGTCAGCTTTTGCAGAGTATACGCGATAAAGAAGATGGCATTATGGGCTATCATATGTATTCTACTAATAATGAAACAGGGGAATCTACAAAAATACCTCATTCGGTTTCGCCATTTTTATCTTCTGTCCGACAAATTGCGCATGAGTTGTTTTTGACAGTTAAAAACATAGGGGTAATTTCGGTTGATGATATCTACTTCAATAATATTTCTGAGTATAGGTTGCTAGGTCATAACTTGGATAAATGGGATAAAGGTATGAAATGTCAGCAGCTACTAGCAAGCGTAGATGACTGTAGCAGGATTCTGGTTGGCCAAAATGATAAAGCAATTGCTTTTGGACTAAGCCAAGTAGAGCCTGATAACCTCGGTAGTTATCTTGAGTACGACTATGCTATTATGGCTAATAGTGATGGAAAGTTCTCGGCGTTGGAAAGAGGGAAAGCAATGGTTAGTGGTTTGTTTTACGAAGCTAATGATTCATTTCATTTATGCATTATAAAAAGAGAGCAAGGAATTAAAGTGGCTTTCTTACATAGAGGACGTGTTTTTTACATAAGTAAGTATTCACCTCATTTGCCTCTGTATAATCTCGTAGCCTTTAAGCATCCCGGCGCAGAAATCAAGGAGCCACAAATAATTAACCAGACAGTGATTTATAATTGGGGAGATTTTACTCCATAGTAGAAAATTCTACATAAATTTAGAAAATCCCTAGCCTACCGATAAGTCCTTGTTGAAAACCACGAATTTGAGTCGATAGGGCCAGCAGGGTACCATAAAGCAGTACGATCTTGTAAGTGGTACTTACTTGCATCTATGAAAGCACTGCTACTCGCCTGTTTGCAAGCCTGGGGCCAGCACCCCCCTGGCCGCGCCTCCGTGCCCGGCTGCTCCAGTATTGATGCCCCCGGCCACCGTATGCATGAGCCCCACCTCCTACGCCTACCACAGCAGCGATGGCTGCTCGGGCCTTAATCGCTGCTCGCACCCGCTTAAGGCCATGCCCACGGCCGACGCCGAGAAGCTGGGGAAGCGGGCGTGTCAGAAATAAAAGCTTAGAGCATAGTTTACTGTCTGGTTTATCTACTATTGATGTCCAAGAGCAAGTCAAGGAATTACTATCCACAATACAGCAAAACACACCTGGGCTTATTGCTGGAGTTGCAGTTCAGATTGAAAGTGCAGGGTATGGACTATTAGCTGCCCCAGCATTTGAGTGGCTCAAGCAGTAGGCGCAGTAACAAGTCATTAATAAACAGAAAAGCCTGACCATTCGGCCGGGCTTTTTCATGTGCAGTAAGGGAGATTAAAAGATGCATAAGCGACGTGCTTCGTCGAGCAGCAGTAATTAAGTGCGCCTAACCAGCCTACCAGTTGCGTCGATTTGCCGGGCAGCTGGGCCGTTAAGTTCACCGCTTTAGAGATGGTTTATAAAAAAGATAGCAACTTTACAGAAAACTTGGCGGTTTTTTCGCAAAATTGTCACCTTTCTACGGAAAGATGGCATCTTTCTACGTAAGGATGGCACCATGCTAATCCATTTAGTGTTATCTTCGCAACCCCTTCCACCTATTTTAGCACTACGTCAATGACAGCACGCGATGTAGCGGAGTACCTGCTCCGCCTCTCTGATGAAGAGGCCAATGACATCACGAATCTGAAGCTTCAGAAGCTTGTGTACTATGTACAAGGATTCAGCTTGGCTGCTTACGACGAAAAATTGTTCGACGAACCTATCCAGGCGTGGCGTTATGGCCCAGTAGTGGCTGACCTCTACCACTATTATAAAGACAACGGCAGCCAGGTCATTTTTCCAGACCCTAGCTACGAATTCACTCAAGACTTCACTCCAGAGCAGGAAGAATTGATGAAGGAAGTGAACAACATCTACGGCCAATATTCCGGCGTCAAACTCATGCACCTCACGCATGAGGAGCGCCCCTGGATGGAGGCCCAAGAAAAAGGCGCGTCCATTATCAACACCCAGACCATGCAGGACTACTTTAAAGAGCAGTTGATTGAGGAGTAGGGATGGGGGCGAAAATTAAGAAGCCAGCAGCTAATAAGTCTCAGACTATAAAAGAGCCAGTGGTTAAAGAAGCAACACCGGATATGAACTATCCGGTGTTTTGCTTTCGGTACCTAGTTAAAGGTTACATGATAGAAGATTGTGATAAAGACAATCAAGCCGCTTTTATCAAAAAACTGACAATGTATAGCCGTATGACTTGGGATGAAATTCGGGTAGCTCCTAGGCATGGTTTAGGTGCTGAGAAAATCAAGCGCGATGCCATCAATGCTTCAATACCTTCTTGGGCCACTGCTGATGTAAGTTTCTTTCTGTCGTTTCGTTATAATGGTAAAAAACCCTTTGTGGGACACCAGCGCGACCAAGTATTTCATGTCTTTTGGATTGACCATGACTTCTCTGTTTATGACCATGGTGGCTCCTAGTTTCATAAAAAAGCCCGATCAACCGGTCGGGCTTTTTTTATGTGCAGTAGGGGAGGCTAGGCGACGCCCAGGCGGCGAGCTTCGTCGAGAATGAGCATACTCACTAACCCTGAGATTTTGAGTCCGCGTGCCTTCGCAACCCTCTCAGCTAATTCTTTCTCTTCAGCGCTCACTTTGGCATTCAGTTGCGGAGGGCAGCAGCGTAAGCAAACTGCCTTCGAGTTTTGCTCTGAGCGTGCAGGAGCCGGAAGCCACCGAGCCAACCACCGAATAACCAAGTAGAAACCCCTGTTTTTCAAAACAGGGGTTTCTACGCTTTCGACCCGCTTCGCCCGGTAAGTCCTTTGTAATGTACTCTTTTCCACTTGCAATGGCAACCACTCTTATCTCCCTTTACTGTAGCGTCACCCTATACACTGGGGGCCAAAGCGTCATCAGTGACCTCCAATCTTCGGGCTTCAATACGGTTGTCGCCTGGGCACTGCACGTTGCGGCCAATGGCGATTTATACTTCAACGATACGCCCATCGTGCAGGCGGGAAATTATACGGGCGACGCGGCCTGGCCGAACTTGCTAGCTAGCCTCAAGCAGGGTACGACTTCCGTTACCAGCCTGGGCTTCAGCGTCGGGGGCTGGGGAGTGGGTGATTTTAACAACATCAAGGACCTCATTGACCAGCATGGCACCGGTAGCAGCAGCCCCCTCTATCAGAGCTTTCAAGCCCTGACGCAGGCCATCCCCGCCATCGACTTCATCGACCTGGACGACGAGACGACCTACGACCAAGCCTCCACGGTTGCCTTTTGCCAGATGCTTTATGACTCATTCAACCTGCACGTCACCTTCTGCCCCTACAGCAGCACGTCGTACTGGATGGATTGCTTCCAGGCGCTCAATACCCCGACGCCCGGCTTGGTGCTAGGTCTGAACCTGCAATGCTATGCTGGGGGCGGGGGCAACGACCCCCAAACCTGGATTCAGGCCCTCAACCAGGAAATGGGCAGCGGCTTCGACGGGGCCTCCCTCGTGTGGCCGGGCCTGTGGTGCATCAACGGCACGGGTTGCGACCAGGGCACCGCGCCGGCCGCTATGCAAACCCAGTTTCAGCAGTGGCACCAAAGCGAAAGCGTCGTGGGCGGCTTCGTCTGGCTCTACAACGATATTCAACACTGCCAGCCAAGCAGTGGCTATACGACGGCCGACTACGCTCAGGCTTTGAGTGGGGGGCTTAGCTAAGGCGTATGCCCACCCGCCTCCTGCGCGATGGCCGTCCGCTTTATGTCGGCATCGACGTGCACGTACTCCACGGTAGTGCTGATTCTGACGTGGTCCATCAGCTTTTGCAGCACCGTGATGTTGCCGCCTTAGCGCGTGAACTCGGTGCCGAACGTCTCGCGGCCGAAGTGCTAATGGATGCGCGACGCGATGCTGAGCTGCTGACTTATGGCCGTGAACACCTAATTAGAGTACTGGCAGGTATAGTTGTAGAAGCCGGGTTAAGCATAAGTGCCGAAAGTCGACCTTGCCAGGGATGCTGGAAAGGTCGACTTTCGGCTAATTTGCCCATCGGAGGGGTTGCAAAAAGGTTGTCTAGTACTTAGTGCTAGAGTCAAACTAGGGTAATCCTACTAGTCACTCAAATATCCACCCCACCTTTTAAAAAGAACGTCCCTGGTGGTAATGCCGCCAGGATAGGGGTGGCGTCACAATAACACTCTGTAAAACCCGAGAAGGAAGCCGTAGGGATATAAGACAAGCCCGCAAACTCCCGATGCAACCGCTGCTCTAAGTCATAGACGGCTCCCGCGTGATAGCTGCTGTAGCGGGCTAAGGTGCGGAAGCGATATGCCGTTTTGAGCCGAGAAAAGCGGGAGGAAAAGCAGAAGGTAATCCCCACCTTATAGAAGGCCTCCCCCTGCTTGTTGTACACACGTATTACGTACAGCACGGCTTTGCGCCCACGCTGTTGTGCTAGCCACGCCACCCGCTTCATCTGGGTAGATTGTTTTTGGCGGCCTTCAGCAACGCCTTGTCCGTTGCCCGTAACTCTTGGCTTTCTCGCTGGTCGTTTGTCAACTGCGCGGCTTCCTTTTTCAACTGCGCCCGCCGTTCGCGGAGGGCTTCGCGTAGCACGTCGGCTAGCTGCGAGGCCACATCCCGAGGAACAGATAGGGAGAGCATGCTTGTGAGGGTGTGTAGCTGGACGGCCACTATACCTTCCAGTTCCAGGATGAGTAATTGCTCCTGCTGGTGCTTGACCATCTTGCGGGCTTGGCGAACCCGCTTGCGTTGCTGCTTATACCACATCGCTCTTAGGAGTAGAGAGCAGGGGTGTTCAGCGCGTAGTGCCGCGCGCAGTCGACTGAACACGGCTCCTCTTGGCCATAGTAGGCGGTCTCGCGCCAAGCTAGTTCGGCGGGTATGGTTTGGAGCCATAGCTCCAATTGTGCCACCAGCTCACACTCGTGGATGCAGTGGTTGGCGTGCAGTTTCTCGGCTTCGCTGAGGTAGGGGGAGTGGAAGGTGAGGGTGGTTAGGTGGGTGCGGAGGGTGGCTAGGCTGACCCGAGTAGAGCAGTTCGTCCGACTTGCGGGCAGGGCCAGTTGCTGAGATGCAGACTTGGATGCGTTCATTTGTGTTGCAGTTGTTAGTACACTGCAAACATACAAAATGTATTAACATTTGCAACACGTTTTTGCCTCTCGTATGTGATTCATGTGTTGCAGTTGTTAATATCTTACCTTTGCGTTCGCATAAAACAAGTACTATGTCAGCACCAGAGCAAGAGGCGAAGCCAGAAGAGAAGGGAAAGCAGGGGATTCTCCATATAAGGCTTGACCAGAAACTACTCGATGATTCTCAGACCCTAGCTAAAGAGTTAGGTTTCAATCTATCTACTCATGTGCGCGTACTCTTGCGAAAGGCATTAGATGAAAGAAAGAAACGTTGATTTGTGTTGCATTTGTTAATACATAGGCTATCTTTGCTTTGTATTAACAAATGCAACATGAGGTTCTTGATACCTACTCCCTCCGCCGCTAGTCCCGGCATCTACGCCATCCGCAGCAGCGTTGACAAGCGTCTCTACATTGGCAGCGCGCAGAACTTCAAGGCCCGCTACAGACAGCATAAGTCCCAACTCAAGCAGGGCACCCACCACGCCGGCCGTCTGCAAGTATTGGTGAATGAGCACGGGCTTGACTCCCTTTCCTTCAACCTACTCCAACTCGCCACCCCCGGCCAGGACCTGCGGGTACTTGAGCAGCAGTGGTTCGACTCTCACCGCCCCTTTGAGCCGGAAAAGGGCTTTAACAATGCCCCCACCGCCATTGGCAGTCGTTTGGCTGACACGGACCAAAAGCTGACCCTGTCCCTGTCCCTCTCCTCAGAACTTGCCCAGCAAGTGGAAGCCCTACTGGCCGGCTCGGGCATCAGCCGCCGCCTCACGTTTCTGCGCACGCTGCTCGTAGATGCCGTGTCGCAGGCGCAGGCGCGGCGTGACGGGAAGTTAATGAGTGTGCAACTGCAAGCGGGGGAAGCGGACCGTTTTGCAGACTTAGCCCAGGAGCGGAAAATGAAGTTGCCCGACCTAGTGCGCCAGCTACTGCTGCAGGAGTACTACCGGGGCCAGCGATTGGCGCCGGGCGGGGATGATAAGGCGCTGGCGCAGGCAGTCGCCCAGGCCCGGGGGATGCGCCACACGAGCACTCTACTGCGGACTCTGCTTTATGATGAGGCCTGGCGCTTGGGTATTGGGGCGAAGGGCTAGCACACTGGCTTGTTTAGTAGGGTAGGATACGTGGCAGTCGACTGCATAGACTGAGGATAAGCTTACCCAGTAGCTTCCTGGCACGCAGATATCGACAATTGCCCTACTTTCTTGCGCATGCCATGCAGCAATCTTAGGTACGCCGCAATGGGGCCGAGTAAATGTGAAACTGTAAGTTTGGGAAGCAGTTCGACCTGAGTAAAAAACTCCACGCCCACGTAGCTGAGAGCCAAGCGCAGGGTCTTGCCAAACCGGGGCGGCACGGGCATGTCTTGGACCTAGGCCTAGAAGAGATAAAGAGCGCAGGAGCTTAACGTAGGTATTGAAGGTGCGTAGGCCACGCCCAGCATGTAGTTGCGCAAGTTGTCGTAGAAACCCTTGTTCAGACCCTCGAAGCTTACTTCCAGCTTGTAGTGGGCCACCATGGCTTCGAGCTCGCGGCCCACGGCCTCGTGGGTCCAGATGATGTCGCGGCTGAGTAGGCGCCCGGTGCGCACCGAAACCTTCTGCATTTCTTCCGCCACCCAGCGGGCGTAGTGGGCAAAGAAGTCTAGCGGCGCCGCGGTCGGCGGGGCGGGTAGGGGCACCCCGCCGGCGCGAGTAGCGAGCAGAGCCTGGTAGCGGCGCTCGAGCTCATCACGCAGGGTGTCCTTGGGGAGGGGCAGGCCCAGGCGCGCGGCCTCGTGGTGCAGGGCCTGGGCCAGGTCCGTATAGTCATCGAGCACTTGGTTGATGTCCTCAGCGTAGGTGTCGGGCTTGTTTTTGACCCGGCTGCGGCGGGCATCCCGGTCCTTGGGGTGGCACTTTTGGCCCGTGCGTAGGCGCTGGCCGGCCCAGCAGAGGGTGAGCTGGATGCGGGCCAGGCCTCTTTGACTGGCCCGCTCAGATAGGAGTTACCGGGTTACTTCCATAAAGGCGCAGAATAAAACGGTAGCTTGGAATTAAGTAATTCACAAGCTACCGTTTTTTGTAACCATAATATCAAGTGCAACCAGATAGAAATTTTAATCTAAAGTCCTGGTCTTCTGTCGTATTGCGCCATAGAGGGGTCATGAGACCATATTCTTACTCGAGCACTTAGGTGTAAAGCACACCGCCCTTTATAAAGTTCAATATTTGCTAACGCTCGCATTCCTAACCCACTAATCAATGGTGAAGGAGCCTGTTCCAACCGTTCAATGATAATCTGCGAATCGGGTAATGGGGATAATATCCAGGGTGGAGATTCCCTAAAAGCACCATTAATAAACGCATTGAATCGCTGGCTGGCATTATTTTGTCCAATTCCTGGAGCAACTTGGGCTATATAGTTACCTGTTTCGTATACTGTTGCTGCTGGCAAAAGTAAAGTCGTATTCTGCTGGTTTAATAGAGCTTCAAACTGCTGAAAGGTAGCCTCACTGTCAGTGCATTTGTCGGGTACATTAACAAGGTCGCAAAATATGCTTGTGTCTATTATATGTATTTCTTGCATAAAATTATTCTACAGAATAGATTTTAATTCTTTCAACCATGCTCTGCTTTGTGCAACTTTCTCTGTAGCGGTGCGCTGGTTTTTAAGATAACGCTCAATAAGTCCTTGAGTCATGAGCTGGCCAAGAGGGCCTCTTGCCACTAAATCAGGATAATCCGTAATTGTGGATAATCGCACTAAGCGGCTATCTCCCTGCTTGGGATCGCGATAGCAACAAACAACATCTGCGATTGCGGCTTTGGGCAATGTATCTAATAGAGCCGGATTATGAGTAGTTACAAGAACGCGTAAATTA
The DNA here is from genome assembly GCF_030581075.1 of Hymenobacter cheonanensis. GTDB lineage: Bacteria > Bacteroidota > Bacteroidia > Cytophagales > Hymenobacteraceae > Hymenobacter. Next base: position 629,871 of record NZ_JAUQSW010000001.1, on the reverse strand, counting down.
CGACGTTTGGACGCCTGTAAAATTCCATCAAGTAGTAATTGAGCTCGGCTTGGGTGGACACCATTATCAATTTCTTCAATAACTACTAGGCTACCTTTAGGAGCAGAAAGTAGTGCTGCTGCAATAGCTAGTACTCGTAGAGTACCATCAGAAAGCAAAGGAGCATCTCGTGGAGTATCTCTATTGCCAAAGGACTCCACTAACTGAACCATTACTTCATTTCGTGGAGTTTCTAGGAAAGCAATATCAATAATATCTTGCTCAGGTAAAGCGCGAATAAAATCAAGAATTTCTTGCTTTCTTCCTTGAGTTTCAGATATATCAAATAAAGTGCTTGACAAGTTAGATCCATCAGGCCTTAATGCTTTATCAACAATAAAACTGTAATCAGTCATTGCTCTTGGATTTGTATCAAGAAAGATTACTTCCTTTAACACGTGTTGCAAAGCTGTTACTACTGGAGAAATTTGCTCTTGAGATTTCTTATTTGCAAAACGTGATGGAATATCAAGTTGTGTAAAAATTGCTTGTCTATTAGAGCAGCCAATTAAGGGCTTAGCCCCGCCCCGTGCGAAATTATTATAGGCTACTTGCACATCGTGACTGTAATCATCAGCAGTAGATTTTATCTCATAAAGAGGTACGGTACTATAATCACTGCGTAAAGATTCATTTTCGACACGCATTCCGCCTGATTCGCTCTGCATTCGAAGTTGGATATTAAAATGTCTCCATTCGGAATTCTTATCTAAATTACATCCAAAGGATAATGACCGACTTCTAGCACGGTCATAAACAACGCTACTAACAGTGCCGCGAATTGCCAAGTCATTCTGTCTCACGCTCTCGAGAATGTCTTCTAGGCGACGGCCGTGAGAAAGCCAAGTTAAAAACCTTATTGCTTCAATAGCATTCGTCTTGCCTGATGCATTAGCACCTATAAGTAGTGTGAGAGGTGCTAGTGGCAGTATTGCTTCTTTATAGCTTTTGAAATTTGAGAATTGGATGGAGTCAATCATAAAGAAATATTTTAAAACTTAATACCTTATTGTTCGTTTTGTGTTTTCTAAATAAAATAGTTATTCTAAGCGTGGCCTATTCCCAGTTTATCAAAGAGAATTTGATTGCGTTGTTTAGAATCCTTAACAAGCTTAGCGAATGAAATAAGCTCGAAGTAAGCATGGTAGTTAGGATTATACCAGAAGTAACCTTCTCCATCGCGGGACTCTGTAAAGCCGCGGTCTTTCGCAAAGTTGCGTATCTTCTTGGTTAAGTCGCAGATGATATAGCAGTAAAACTTTGCGCCTGTTGGATTGATAGGGCGGTCGTCATTTGTTGTTGCCTCACCAGTCTGGATATAAGCTAAATAGCGTTGCACTTGAGCGATAGGGTCATCTTCTTTTCCATAGTCATCACGCATAGGGCGCTTAAACTCAATGATGGTAAAAGAGTCGTAAGGCGCTTCTTCTCGATCGGTGTAAAGCAAGTTGCGCTCGAAGCCAACTACTATATCAGGGCGGGGAGAATTTTTATCGTTGGTGGTAAGTGGCTGGTCGGAGCGCAGAAAATTGTGATAAGCAAGTCGCTCATCAATAAGCCATAAGTTATGGTCCTTATACTGGACTTGGTCTGAGTCCTTATCCATTGGGAATATAATGTTATGGATGCGCTCTTCATATTCATGCGCATTGTTTGCACCAATCTTCAGCACGCGCTCAAATAGCATCAAAATCATCTTACGCTGCACTACGTAGTCCACCAAATTAGTCTGGTTGACATCGTTGATGCGTCCCATGAGCTTATTTAGGTCACGGGTGAAATCTTCCGTGTTGGGAGCCAGTGCATCGCTGGCATCTAATATGCGACCTAACTCTTGCTTAGTTTCTACTACAAGTTCATTACGTATCTTATGTAACTCTATGTCAAGCTTATCGCCAGTCAGACCAGGTTTTATTTTGTCGAGGCGGTCGGTATAATTAAGTAGGCTGCGGTATTGCGGAGCAGAATCGACAACAAATTGCCGAATCTGAGCGTGCTTTTCCTGGCGGATATCTACCAGAAATTCAGCTAGATGCTCATTAGTTTGCTGCACTACTTCCTCCTCAATTTCATCTAGGGTCAGGGCTGGGCGACCGAGTTTAGTAGTTGCCTTCTTAACAGGAATATTAAGGCGTGTGCGCTCACCATTAACGTGCTGGTCAAGGTAGCTGCCGCTCACCAGAACTAATACGTCAAACATAGGGCCATTGATTAGCTGTAAAGGCTTTATGAGGTCAGGAATGAGCGGCCCAAGGGGGTGTGACAAGACAACACGCCGGTTGGCACTGTAAAGTATAGCGTGACGTGTTTTGCGGCCTTCATTTTTTATTTTTAGAAAAGCTAGCTCAAAGATGTAAGCATGATGCCCAGAGCCTAATGCAATAGAGTTGGCATCCCTATCAAGCAGAAATTCATTCCAGAAGCGATTGTTGAGATTATACTGATGCGTGGAGCTGTCAGTATCAGCTTCACGCAGTATAATCGTAGGGCAATTACCATCCACTAGAAAGTGGATGTGATGCTCAATAATAGCATCAGCCAGCTCTTCCAAAGAGCTGGTGAAGGGGTCTGCGTATTCGGGGCGTAGGTTGCAGAGTTTAATACTGGACCCGGTAGGCCGCGCGTCGCCATTGATCAGTGGCACCCTCCGTTTATCAGCTATAGGATCTTTGTCGTTGAGATTGAATGAGAAAGAGCGATTATATAACTGCTGGTCTTTTAAGTCTTTGAATACCGAACGTATTTCAGCGTGTTCAAATACTTTAAGCCAGAGGAAGCGCCCAATACCTTTGCCTCCTAGATTCTGTTTATAAGTAGAGTCAGCTGTTTGAAAGGATTCATAATTTTTTACAGTAAATCCGATACCATTATCAGTAATTACCACATCGCGGATAGGCTTCAGCCCATCTACATTGAGCGGGGCCAACTCGTCACGACGCACTTCAATCAAAATTTCTCCTTTTAAAGTCGTTTCGCGCTTTTGGCCTGCTTCAATAGCCTGTAGCGAATTAACAATAGCCTCATGCAAGGCCATCAGGCCGCTTTCGTGAGCTAAGGAGATGTTACTCACCTTACCTACGACGTTGCTTATCATCTTAGGCATGATCTAGTAAATTTAAGTAAATTAATAGAAAGAGAAAGCGCATTAGAAAGTCTAGTTCGTCCGATTAAAAGCGACTTTGAGCAGCTCAATAGTCTCCTCCTTCGAGGCAATGAGCGCATCCTTGGTAGCAAGCTGGGCTTGTAGGTGCGCTACCTGCTGGCGGGCTTGCTCACAGTGCAAGCAGGGTGTAGTAGCTTCTCCTTCATGCTCCTCCTGGATGTGCTCACTAAATCCTGAGGCCAAGATACCGGTAGGAATAGCAAACAGGCCTAGACCTAGTACGGCAATCACGCTACTGAGCACTTTGCCCGCCGGCGTAATCGGAAACACATCTCCATACCCAACCGTGGTGAGGGTGGCCACGCCCCACCACATCGTATCGGGGATGCTACCAAACTTATCGGGCTGGGCCTCGCTCTCAACGGTGTACATCAGGGTGGAGACTAGCAGGAGCATCAGGCCAATGACGCCCAGGGCCACAAGGAGTTCAGCCCGCTTGCGGCGCACAACGTGCCCGATGACGTGCAGGGCGCGCACGTAGCGAGCTACTTTGAACAGGCGAAACAGGCGCACCATCCGCAGTATCCTTAAGTCGAGCAGGCCAAATGTCAGATAGAAAGGCAGGATGGCTAGTAGGTCGATGAGAGCCAGGGGACTGACTACAAAGCTGAGCCGGCCCCGCCACGGCCGTTGGTAGTTCGGAGCCTCGATGCTGGACCACACCCGCAGCACATACTCCAGGGTGAAGATGTAGACTGATACGAGCTCAACACCTACAAAAAAGGGGTGGTAGTGCGCATCAAGGCTTTTAACGGATTCGAGCACGACTGCTACCGTATTCAGTAGTACCAGCCCAATGAGTCCCCAATCCGTTACGCGTTCAATCGTAGTCTGGCCGCCATCGCTGGCGTTCAGAATGCGGTGGACATGCGCCCGAAGTAGGGGTAGGCGGTACATAGTAATTCGGGCGGTTAAAAGCGGCCTTGAGTAATCCGATGGTCTCCTCCTTAGAGGCAACGAGCGCATTCTGGGTGGCGAGCAGGGGCCTGCAGGGAATCCACACGCTCTACTGTTAAAATCAATCAGCGGGAGGGGCCTTTGCCAAGGCGGGCTGAAGGGGGATTGTGGGTAGGTAAGGTAGGCAGCAAGGTTACTTGCCCCCTGCTAGCCTAGCTTCGAAACAACGAAAAGGAAGCCGATGAAGATAGCGTAGCCATTGCGCTTTATGAGTATTAGAAGCAGCACCAGCGGAATGGGGTATAGGTAGCTGATACAGGCGCATAAAAGGGCAGCGTCGTTTTGTAAAGCAGGCGGAAGATGCGCAAAAGCGGGCGCGTAGTAGGTAAGAACCCACAGGCCAGCCCAGAGCAGCAGCGAGCAAAGAAGCAGCGGATTCTTGGCCTTCTCCGGTAGTAGCCTCGTGAGGCCCTGCACCAACTTGCCGACTAGCCACGCAAGGGGAACGACCAGCAGGAGGATGGCTATAAGAGGCAGGGTGTAGAGTAGGACAAAGCAGACCAGGCAAAGTAAAAAAAGGGCTAGTAGGTAGAGGATAGCCATGCGGAAAACAGAGGAAGGGGATGGTGCGCAGTAGGCTAAGGGGGACGCGGTAGCAGGTGTGCTTATTTCGCTTCCGTAAAGGCCCCTGCCGTAATGACGCTGCTAGCGCGAGCGGAGGTAGCGGGAGCCGTGCCGGCGAACGTGCCCGAATACGTGACGGAGTCAAGCACGGTAATAGAGCCGCTCAAGTTGTCGGTATACGTGAGGTACTCGTTCGTCTTGGCAACTGCGCGTGCCAGTTTAACCAGCGTATAGGTAGGGGCGCTGTTAGGTTTATAGTACGTGAGGGTTAACGTCTCGCGCCAGCCATCGGGGAAGCTGGTAATTTGTATGTCTAAGTCGATACCGCGGGAGGTGGATTGGGCATCGCCAGTAGTGAGGCGGCCATCAACGGTATGGATGCCCTGACCGGGTCTGGGAGAGGAGGGAGCAGGTTCAGCCTTGGTAGAGCAGGCGCTCACGCCAGTGACCAGCAAGCCGACAGCTAGCAAATAGGCAAGAGGTAGCCTCATAAGGGGAGAGTAAGTAGGTAGGGGCTAGCTACTCCAAGTTGGCTTTTAGTATAGCCTCAAGCGTAGGGATGCCTGATGTGAAGTAAAGGGCAAGCATTACCAGCCAGAGAATCAGCGCAAACTTAAAGGCAGTGAGCAACAGCCGAGGTAAGGACTGCATGGGTTTTAGTTGGGGCAGGTGTAGCTGGCGCGTAGCCAGTTGTCGAGCTACTTCTTTACCGGTAGTTCTCGAACCGACGTCCGTATCGCATCGGCGGGCTTGCTTTTTTGCACCATTTTCCGGCCCAGGGCTTTGCTGTCATTCGCCACTTGGGGCCCCTGATAGGTGGCGGCGCGTTAGGCAGCCTGGCTAGCTGTAGAAAGAGGCGTAGTTTGGGCGTGCGCAGCGCTTAGCAGAGAGACGAAGGCTGGCAAAAGAAGAGCAGTTTTCATGAGGTGGGGGGGAGCGGGTGTACAGCCAACATAATAGGGTCGTCTTAGCTACCACATACACACACCGACCCTAGAGGTGCACATTGGTGAAGCTGCCATCTGTTATGGCGGTATAGGGCGGCGGGGTTCCACTAGTGCCATCCTCCTTTGCTGCAAACGTACCGGTGAAGCTACCGTCAGGAGCGATGGTAGCTGTAGCGGCCGTGCTGTTGAATGCGCAGGTAAGGGTAAGGCTGCCTTTATCGAAAAGGTAAGCGGTGCTGAGCTGATAAAGCGCAGTGGCAGTAGGCCGGTAGTAGGTGAGACGCAGCAGTTGTGCCCCGCTGGCAGGCGCTGGGGTGGTGGTGAGAGAAACGTTCAAGTAGTCGTAAGACACGGTACCACCGGTGTACACATTTCGGAAAGCTTTTACCTGACAAGGGAGCGTCTTACCGTCAAGCGTATAGCTCCCCGTGTTCATGACCGGGCTGGGAGGGTCATTTTTTGTAGCGCAGCCGAGCGTGCCTGCTAGAAGCAGCACAGCGGTAAGCGAGGGGGCAAGTAAGCGTAGTAGCATGGGTAGTTTGGGTGATTAACTCCACCTCGCCGCAACAGGGGCAACTAGTGGCTGCTTGGGAAGCCTAATGTAGGGAAAAGTGCAACGGGGCACTCCCTTTAGAGCTGATGGCGGAAGCTGGCAAGTAGTAGGTGAGGGTGTCGGAGCGTACGGGCGGATTGAGGTAGGTCACCCGGAGCCAATGCGGGTCGGCAGAAGCTCTTTTCTCCACCAGGTAGTCCCCCTCGCGCACACGGTGAGCATAGCGGCCGCTACGGGCATCACGTAGGGTGCGGTACAGGTAACTGGGCTGGGCTACTATCCAGCCGCTGGGAAAATGGATGAACACAGGAATGCGTTGCTGGTTGTGGCGGGCTGGCGAAGGGGTTCCCTGCTGGGCTAGCGCAGCAGCCGGGATACGGAGGGCGACGAGCAGGAGCAGGGATTTCATAGGTAGTTCGGTCGGGTAAGCCCACCCTGTAGTAAGAGGTGAATGGGTTACTTGTCGCCAGCGTGGAAGCGCTCAGCTTGGGTGAAAAACTTTTTTAGGGGTTTGCCGAAGGTGATAATTAGCAGCACTATTACCCAGATAGGACTGGTATAAAAGAGGAATGCCAATAATAGAGTCGCCAACACCTCCAGGTAAAAGCCTGCATCTGTATCGGGGCCGCTTGTCTTACCCGCCAAGGCTAGCAGCACAGTAAGTGCACCAATGAGGAGGTAGAAGTAGCCTGTTTTTTTCAGCATGGCATCGGCTTTCTAAGGTGCAGATGGGCTAATTCGGCTGATTAGGCCCCCCATGCAGCAAGTCGAACATCTTATCAATTATAAGGAAGCGTTCAGGGAGCAGCGGTGAAGAGCTTGGCAAAGATGCGGGTGTCCACTTGCACGCCAATGAAAAAGCCGGCCCCAAGCTCCTTGTAGAGCTTATTGCTGACCTTGCCGGAGAACTTGGACTCGCCAAAGGTAAAATCGTGGTAGTCGACGCCGCGTACACGCTGGCGGCTGGCTATGTCTACGCCTGCTACAACGGAGCCGCCAATGGCAAAATCATACTGCAGCCCTAAGTAAAGATTCTGAAAATTGGTAGTGCTGGAGGCGATGGTTGTGCCGACTACAATGCCGGCCCGGTCACGGAACGACCAACTGGGCAACAGCAGGCTATTTCTGCCCCAGGGGTAGAGGGTGGCCATGAGAGTGAGGTTTACTTTGCCGGTGGCATTGTCGGCCAGTAGCGTGGAGTCGCCCCCGGCGGTAGTTATCGGCACGCCGTGAATATTGGTTGGGTTCTTGAGCGTCGAGTAGACGAAGCCGCTACCGATGCTGGCATGGATAGTATTGGCAATTTTTATCGTCTGACTGAAGGTGGTGCCGGGGGTTCCCGAGCGCTTCGTTGTAAAAACTACTTGGCTGGTGAAAGGGCCCACGATAGGGAAATCCTGCCTGTTCAGCGTAGCTACTATGCCGCTTACTCCCGTAATAACTAGGGAGGGCGTGTAATTTCCCTCGGCAGAGAAAGTATAGGTGTCAGGGTTGTCGCTGCTCGTGTAGAGGTGAAGCTGAAATTTGTCTTTATCGGTCGCGGTGGTCGGGTACCCCGTCAGCAGCAGCTCACCGTCCTCGTACATGAACAGGTGAATGGTTTTGGTAGCCTGGTTGATGTAGATATTGCGCCGGCTGTCGTAAACGATGGCGCTGTCCTGGGCATAGCGTCTAGCTTGCCCAGCTGCCGCGTTTTTGGATACCTGCGCCTGTACGTGCGTGCCGCATAGAGCGCAGCTTAAAAGGAGTAGGAGGCAGAAAAGGATCTTCATAAAAATAGGTGAAGAGGCTATGAAGCGGCTACTTCAGTGTTGCATAAGCAACATGCTTATTCTCCTTCCTGCCACTGACCTCTCTTGGGCAAACGTACACGCCTGTATTATCCAGCGCCAGCGTATAAATACCTGTTTTTCAAGTATAAGCAATTAAGCCGCTTACCCCCACCTCGCCGCAGGACCAGCATAAGAAGAGGAGGTAGCCCGCGGCAAGGGGGTAAACCACGGCTAATTCAGCCGCGCATCCGTGAAAATGCCCTCGCTGAGCACGATGCTCGACGCGGTGGTGCCCGAGAAGGTACCTGAAAAAACGCCGCTGCTCGTTTCCTTAAGGGTGGCCGTGCTACTAGCGAAAGTGAGCATGTCCAGCGGATTGGTATTGTTGGGATAGTAAACTATTTCCGTGAGCTGGTAGGCAGTGCTGGGCTGGCCAGTAGGCTTTTGGAAGAAAACGTTCACGGTGCGGGTGTTACTTTGGAGCGTCGGCGTGTCGGTCAGGGATATACTGAGTACATCCACCTTGGTACTGTTCACATTGGCTGACAGAAAGGCCCTGGCTTGGCCAGAAATTGCATCGCGGGTAACCTTGTAGCTGCCCGTGCCGACGGCGGGGGTGGGGGCTGGGTCGTCTTTTTTGGTGCAGCCGAGGGCGCTCACGAGCAGTAGCGCGGTCAGCACAGATGGCGAGAGTAGGCGTAGCATCATAGACCGGGCTACAGTTGGCGGGCCAGCGTCAGGCTTTGCCCGGGTAAGTTGGTAATGCCGCGGCGCAAGTTGGTAAGGCTAGCCCCCTGCCCTTGTTGGCGCGTGGCCTTGACGCCCAGCAGCCACCGGCGCTCTTTCCCCAGGGCAATTTCTACATTGAGTGAGCCCAGGTAGCCCGTCGCCGCGCCCTGCCGCGCCGCGAGCTCATAGGCCTGCACCTGTCCACTGATAACGTTCGCCGAGCTAATCGTATTCAGGTTGTAATAGCCGGTAAAGCCCCCCAAGCCCACGGCAAAGCGCACGCGGTGGGCCGTGCCCAAGGGGTAGTAGAGCCCCTCGACTTCCACAAAGCCGGCGCGGTAGTTCTGGTTAGGCACCGCCTCAATCCAGGGGCCGTACAGGGGCGTCGCGGCCGTGGGCTGTCCTGCCACCCCGACTAAGCGCCCGGCTAGTCCGAAGTGTTTAGTAAGCATCGGCGCGTATTCCAGTCCCAACCGGGCCACGCGGTAGTCGTAGCCCAGCGTATAGGTCGTGCCCAAACTGGCGCGTACGTAGGCTAGGCGGGTGGGCTTGGGCTGGGCGACGCTGGGGGCGTAGCGGGTGAGATCTTGCGCGTGCGCGGTGGGGGCGAGGCTCGCCACGAGCAGCAAGGGGGCGAGGTAGCGGGTAGGGGCCATAGGAAGACAAAAAACAGGCGGCGGAAGGATGCGTTAGCTTAGCAATATAGGTGTAAGCGACTCCCTGCGGTGTGCTGGACGAGTGGGCAGGGACACCTAACCCACTCTGGCGGGTTAGCGGCGAGCCGCTCGGCTTGCTTTTGTTGGGCATGAGCAGTGGAAGATAAGACTTCGTCTTGGCTGTTTTTACTCGTCCAGCTCAGTAGGCACGCACATCCTACCCCAGCGCCGAGATGTGCGCAATCTCGGCTTCCGTCAAACCATAGAGCATATACACCAGCGCGTCAAGACGACGCTCCAGCTGCCGCAGGTGCGCCTGCGCCTGCTCTCGTGCGGTAGGGAGGGTGAGGCCAGGCAAGGCCGCATAGCCCGTTGTAAGCTGCTCGACCAGCAAAACGACCTTGTCGTGTTGTAGATTGATCGCGGGCAGTGGCAGCGAGGCAATAAAGCGCGATTCATAGTTAAAATAGCCCCCACGCAGCAAAGAGGGCCGGGGAAGCAGAGGCTTGCGGAACTAAATACGAACGGGTCACTAGACCCGTTACCCAAGCGTTCCGGCAACAGTACCAGATAGCTGGCGGATTAAATTCAGTGTAGATAGGGCAGACCTGAGAGCTTTGAACGAATGCCTTGCTAGGTCTAGGGGCTTTACTGCTTAAGTAAACTTGTATAGATACTGCGCCGTATTAGTAGGCCACACGCTACCTTTAGCGATAAGCCGATATTGGTGAACACTCTGCCTCTTAGTCACCCCATCATGAAAAACTATTTTGTGAGTTTGTTCTTCCTAGCTCCCAGCCTAGCCCTAGCTCAACCGCAAGTGCCGGTGACCTATTCTTACCGGATAAAAGGAAAGATTGGTCAGTTTAACGCTCCGGCTAAAGTGTACTTAATAACCCAGCAGTCCACTGATTCGGCTACGCTACGGCAAGGCCGGTTCGAACTGAGCGGTACTACTGCCTTTCCCCAGTCGGCTACGCTGGTGCTGGAGCGCCAGGGCCGGCTACAGTCTGGCTGGCAAGAAAAAATGATGGGTGGGCAAATGCGTCGGATGTACGTCGAGTCGCCTGATCGCATCCGCCTCTTTCTAGAGTCGGGGCCAGTTACGATCACCGGTAAAGACTCGCTACGTACCGCCCACCTAACTGGCGGCTCACTCACGGCCGATTACCAAGACTTAGCGGAACGAACTAAGCCCGTCGTTGCGAAACTCAAAATGGGTGCTTCGCAGGCCCAATTTAACGCCCTTAACCAAGAATATGCCCAGACCGAGCTCGCCTTTGTCAGGGCCCACCCGACTTCCTGGGTAAGCTTAGAAGCCTTGCAGTACGCGCGCCAAATCAGCCCGCCCCAATATGCGGAAGTTGCCCCACTCTACGCCGCCTTAACTCCCGCCCAGCGCGCCAGCCCCCCGGGCCAGCAATACGCCGAGCTGCTAGCGGGCTTAAAAGCCACAGCTATCGGGGCGCAGGCCCCCCTCTTTACCCAGCGCACACCTAGTGGCCAACAGGTATCGCTGGCTGACTACCGGGGCAAGTTCGTACTGCTAGATTTCTGGGCTAGCTGGTGCGTACCCTGCCGTGCGGAAAATCCCGCCGTGCTCAAAGCCTATGAGACCTTTAAAGGTCGCAACTTCGAGGTACTAGGCGTTTCACTGGACGCGGAAAAGAGCCGAGAGGAGTGGGTAAAGGCCATTGCCGACGACCATATGCCCTGGACGCAGGTGTCGGATCTACACGGTTTTGACAGTGCCGTTGCCCAGCAATACGGCGTGAAGTCTATTCCGCAAAATTTTCTTATTGACCCTAGCGGTAAAATCGTGGCCAGTAACCTGCGCGCCGAAGAGTTGATGACGACACTCGCCAAATTCATTAAGTAGGGAGAGTAGGGAGGATTAAGAATAGCTTGGAGGTGAGGCTTCCAGTTTAAAAGAGCTTTTAACCTCACGGCGGCAAGTTCACGTGCCTTTATGGGTCCAATTTCTGCCTTTAAGCAGGTGGGCTGAGCAGATGCTGATGCGCCACTTAGATGGGTTGGCTTAGTCATATCTACTAAGCAAGAGGGTAACTACGTGTGCTGTCACCAGCAGCGACGCTAACCCGGCGCGCTGTATGGAGACCTGACCCGCAAAGACGCAGGTAGCATACTATTACGGAACCCCGAAAAATTGCCCGCTTATTAGTCTAGGATCTAGGCTACGCCATAAAGTAAAAGCCGTTGCGAGTTTTTGCATATAATAAGTTATATGCAAAATATTTTTGCAATAGAAAGGCAATCACAGGGGGTGTGATGTCACAATTATGATAAATAGTGAGTGGTTACTTTTTGTCTTATATCCTTGACCTGAAGGTGTTTATATTTTTTAATGTGAATTATAATATGATTATTACAATTTTAAATATAATTTTATTTACACAAAACTACTGATATTTTTCTGGCAAATATAGTCATTTTGTCCTTTCATTTAGCGATGAAATAGAGGATTTTTACATCACTAAATAAACAGACATTGTAAGACTCTTGTATTTTTTCAACCTACTAGCCAGTAGGGGTGCTGCTGAGGCTGTTAAGTGTGATATAAAATGAATATTGTACAGACTTTATATACAAGTAAGGGTAAGAACCCTCTTACGTATAATTATGGGTGGGCGGCACCTGAATATCATTTAATGAGTTGGGCATTGAGTTGTTTGCAACTAAAAAAGTTCCATCAAAAAGTTTCGCTTTATACGGATAGTACTAGTGCAAGCATTCTAATAGATGCCTTAGCGCTACCCTATGATGAGGTATATATAAGCCATGACAACCTGCAGTTGCCGGATGAATCTCTGTGGGCTATCCCCAAAATTTATACATACTCTATTCAAAAAGCTCCTTTTCTGCACGTAGATGGCGATGTTTTTATTTTTGACAGCTTCAAAAAGGACTTGTTGAGCAGCGAGTTAATAGTGCAAAATATAGAAAGGGCCACTGAAGTATATTTAACGACTCAAAATGATTTAGAGAAGTGCTTTAATTACTTTCCGCCTTGTGTGAAACAGGATTTTGAAAGTAAAATTCCTATTAGAGCTGTTAATGCGGGTATTCTCGGCGGAAATAATATAAAATTTATAGGCGAGTATGCAAAAGAGGCATTCAAATATATTGAGCGAAATAAAGGAAATTTAGGACAACTTGTAAATGCAGGAAATTTTAATGTATTTTTTGAGCAACACCTATTTTATGTTCTAGCGAAGCAAGAAAATATAGAAATTAGCATCCTAATGTCTGAGGTAATAGGGGATCATAATTACACAAATTTAGCGAATTTCCATAATGTTCCATTTGAAAGTAATTATTTGCACCTTCTTGGTCATGCAAAAAGAGACGGCTATACATGCCTGCAAATGGCTAAAACGCTTCGGGCATTGCACCCAGAGTTTTACTACAGAATAGTTTGCTTGTATAGGGAGCACGGGTTGCCTTTTTTTATGAATTACGACTTTGACAATTCATTGAGTACAGTTGAGGACTTCGTGTTAATGAATGCGATGGTAAAAAAGGAGTCTACTAATAGTTCGTTGCCTGAAATCAATGCTTCGACAATAAAATCTAGTATAAATTATTCTTCTTTTTTTTCAGAAATAGTAAGACCAGAATTTTCGAATTGTACTGCGGATATGCGAGTGCTTATGGCAAATGACTTAGAAGTATTTTTGAATGCCATTAATGATTTTTTAATTTATTATTCTCGTATAAATAAAAAATACTTATACGCAATAAGCCTTGAGTCAAATAATTGGTATTCCTATTTATTTGCTGATTGTAGTAAATTGAAAGATAAATTAATAGTAAGATGCCATGAGGTGAAAATTATTCATTCAGTTTTCGATTGGTCTGGCATCTACAATAAGCGGACAAGGATTGGTGTTCCTCATTATAAAAATTTGCAAATAAATAAAGGAAGTTTTGCCAATTTATTAATCCCGGAGATTTATAATAATCCTATTTCATTTTATGATTTGGATGAGCTAGAATGCATTATTTTAGAGCATCTGGTCAAGCCGCAGTCTCTTGACAATTTGATAAGGGTAATGCATCAGTATCTTGACGAAGATGTATTAAAAAACAATTTACAAGAATACGAATCCCTTATTATTACATTTATAAGGCAGCTGGTACTTCAAAAAGCAGTGAAGCCTATTTTATAATAGTTCGGGCTTGCTTGTAATTTATTACGGTTTTTAATTTCTAAACGAACAAAATCTTAAAACCATAATAACGTATGCTTACTCAATTCGACCCAATCGTTAATGTTACCTTTAGATTCCTGCAATTGCTTGGAATTAAGGCTAATAGTTCTACTCTCAATGAAGTTTTGCAAAGCCACCCTGACTGGCCGAGCTTGCTTTGTATTTCTGATACTTTAACAAACTGGAATATTCCAAATGGGGCTGGTAAAGTCACTACAGAAGAACTAGATAGTCTGCCTGTTCCTTTTCTGACGCAATTGGTTGGTGAAGGGCCTGCACTTATAACGCAGCTTGATGCAGAACAAGTCACTATATACCAAGGGGCAAGTCAAAAAACGTCTACCCTAACGCGTAGCGAGTTATTTCAAAAATGGAATGGCCTATATCTCATAGCCGAACCCTCATCTATTTCTGGTGAGCCTAGCTATGAAGCAAATAAAAAAAAGACTTTTATTAATCGCGTCATTCCTAGTACAGCCATAATCCTACTGCTCATAGCTTCTCTAATTTTATTCGACAAAACTGTTAGCAATCTGGGCTTAATAACTAGACCCTATCGATTAGGCCTGTATGGGCAGTACGCTATTATGCTAGCTGGCACTGTAGTTTCTACTTTATTAGTGTGGTACGAAATTGACGGAAATAATTCAGTCTTGCGGCGGGTTTGCACCAGTATCGCCAAAAGTGATTGTAGTGCGATTTTAACCAGTAGACGTTCTAAAGTATTCTCATGGTTAAGTTGGAGCGAGGTTGGCCTATTTTATTTTGGTGGAGGGTTGTTGAGCTTGCTTTTAGGTAATAGTAATGCGGTGTCAACTATAGCATGGCTGAATTTGCTAGCCCTTCCTTATACAGTATTCTCTGTCTACTATCAATGGAAGGTAATGAAGCAATGGTGTGTACTGTGTCTAGCAGTGCAGATGCTACTTGTACTCGGAGGAGTGAATGTTTTACTTAATGGCCTTTTGAATCCTTTAAGCCAATTTAACTTCACAACTGCCTTTTTGCAGCTAATTACATATTTGCTTATGCCAGTAGTATGGTATTGTATAAAACCTTATTTTGTAAAAATTCAGGAGAGCAATACATTTCGTCGAAAGCTTCTCCGTCTTAAGTTTGATTCTAACGTTTTCAGTACTTTATTAAAGAGCCAGAAAAATATTTCACACATGCCAAGCTGCCTCGGGATTGAGTTAGGCAACCCGCAAGCCCAGCATACTTTAGTAAAGGTCTGTAATGTGTTTTGTAGTCCTTGTAGCAAAGCGCATCCTGAAATTGAGAAACTATTAGCATTAAACACTAACTTAAAAGTCAAGATTATATTTGCAACCCGCGATATTGAATTTGATGCTGCGTTTTATCCAACCCAGCACTTATTGGCTATCGCCGCTAAAGCCAACACAGATGAGTTGCAGCAAGCTTTAAATGATTGGCATTCTTTGGAAGTTAAGGACTACAATAGATTCGCTACTAGGCATCCTGTGGATAAGGGATTGCTTGATCAGGCCAAGCATATCATGGCAATGAATTCTTGGTGTAAAGAGGCAGGTATTAGCCATACGCCAACCTTTTTTTTGAATGACTGCGAGCTACCTGACTTTTATAATCTGGAAGACTTACAGTATTTTCTACTAGACCCAATTGCTTCAAATGCATCAATTTAAAGGACGAGTCGTTCTGTTGCGATACCTACTCTGTACTATTCATAGAGCTGCAGACCTGTGAGTATGCCGAGGGCTGAAGTCAGTGCAGCCATTTTCACTGGTGATTTCACTTTTTACCTTTTCTATCATGAATCCAATAAAACTGAGCTTAGCTAATATCCAGGGCAAAATGAGCCGTATGGATATGAAGAGCATTATGGCAGGAAGCGGTGGCACTGGATGGTGCTGCTGCTGGAATGGCACTTCTAATTGCAGTGCTACGGTATCTGGTACGCCTGCACCTAATGCTTGTGTATCCGGGGCTACCTTATGGAATTGCCCAATGTAAGTTTTAAAATGGGGGCAGCTTTTTCAAGCTGTCCCCATTTTTTAATGCGTAAGCCATTAGTAGGTGATCCAAGAGTGCATATTCTTATTTGTAAAATTTGCTACAAGTGTAGTGACCTCATGTATAGGCTATCATGAAAAAGTTTCACTATTATAAGCAGCATGACCAAATGGATTGCGGTCCGGCCTGCTTACGCATGGTAGCTAAGTATTACGGGCAGCACTTCACAGCGCAGTCCCTACGTGAGCGAACCGAGTTGAACCGGGAGGGTGTATCATTGCTAGGCTTAGCTGATGCTGCGGAAGCCATCGGCTTTCACACACTAGGGGTGCAATTATCTTTTGAGAAGTTACTAAGTGAGGCGCCATTACCCTGCATTGTCCATTGGCGACAAAACCACTTTGTAGTGGTGTATGCCATTCGTCCCAGTCGCCAGTGGATGCACCAAGTTGTAGGAGGTTTTCGCCCTGCTACTCAAGCTGAGCAAAGACCTGCGCCATCTGCACCAGCTTTGGGGCAGCTAACTGGGGAGGGACAGAATTTCACGCAGGGAGCATTATCCCCAGCTACGGTGTACGTAGCTGACCCCGCTGCAGGGCTATTAAAGTATTCCGCGGAGGAGTTCTGTGCGGGCTGGTTCTCAGCGCATGTGCAAGGACAGCCTACCGGTATCGCCCTACTACTCGAGCCCACGCCTGCGCTTCACGCGCAGGAGGAGGAAGAGGCTGAAAGCAGCTATAGCTTCGCCCGGGTGTTGGGCTACATGATGCAGCAAAAGGGGCTGCTGTTGCAGTTGTTACTAGGGCTGGCGGTAAGCAGTTGCCTGCAATTATTGGTGCCCTTCCTTACGCAGTCTGTGGTCGATGTAGGCGTCTCCACCCAAAATGCACCTTTTATCTACCTTGTGTTGGGGGCGCAGTTAATGCTAATGACTGGGCGGCTGTCGGTTGAGTTCATCCAGAGTCGACTGCTGCTGCATGTGAGCACACGTGTCAACTTGGGCATCCTCTCCGATTTTCTCATAAAGCTACTGCGTCTGCCTTTGCTATTTTTCGATACAAAGAATTTTGGGGACTTAATGCAACGTATTGGTGACCACCAACGCATTGAGTCTTTTATGACCGGACAAGCATTGTCATTTCCTTTTGCACTGGCTAATATCTTGCTACTGAGTGTAGTAATTGCTCTCTTTAGTCTGCCTATTTTTGGAATATATTTATTTTCTAGCTTGCTTTATGCTGGCTGGATATTATTGTTTCTGCGTCCTCGGCTCCAACTCGACATGCAGCGCTTCAGCTTATCGGCTCGCAGCCAGAGTGCTCTCGTGCAGCTTATTCAGGGGATGCAGGAAATTAAGTTGGCTGGAGCCGAGCGACCGAGTCGCTGGGCTTGGGAGCGATTGCAGGCTGGCTTATTCCGCCAGCAGCTTCGCAGCCTAAACCTAGGTCAGCTTCAGCAAGCAGGAGCTTTTGTGCTCAACGACGGTAAAAATATTCTCATTACCTGCCTAGCTGCGCAGGCAGTAGTCAAGGGGCAGATGACACTTGGGACGATGTTGGCTATGCAGCAGCTTATCGGCCAGCTCAACGGTCCTGTAAGTCAGCTTATAAGTTTCGCGCAGGGCTGGCAGGATGCCAAGATTAGTTTGGAGCGGCTTAATGAAGTACATACGCTAGCTGATGAAGAACCAGTAAATCAGCCCCTCTTGCAGGAATTGCCAATTGGCTGCCTACACCTGCGTGAGCTATCATTCCGCTACCCAGGCGCTAGTAACGAGTTCGTACTGCGCGGGCTCAATCTAACTATTCCGAGTGGTAAAACTACCGCCATCGTCGGTATGAGTGGCAGTGGTAAAACCACGCTACTTAAGCTGCTACTCAGATTTTACGATCCAACAGCGGGCGAAATTCGGCTGGGTGAGGCTGCGCTACGCCACGTTAGTCACGCAGCTTGGCGAGCACAGTGCGGGGTGGTAATGCAGGACGGATTCATCTTCTCAGATACTATTGCGCGCAACATTGCTGTGGGAGCCGAGCGCATTGATACCAATCGTCTCGCCCACGCTGTGCACGTGGCCAACCTGGGTGAGTTTGTGGACTCGCTACGCTTAGGGCTACACACTAAAATTGGGGCCGAGGGCACGGGGCTTAGTCAGGGGCAACGCCAGCGCATCCTTATCGCGCGCGCCGTATATAAAAATCCCCAATTTATTTTTTTCGACGAAGCTACTAACGCCCTAGATGCTACCAATGAGGCTATCATAATGCATAATCTAGACGACTTTTTTCATGGTCGTACAGTAATAGTAGTGGCTCACCGCTTAAGCACCGTCTGCCACGCCGATCAAATAATAGTACTCGAAAAGGGCCAATTAGTTGAGTCGGGAAATCACGCCGAGCTTGTGACTAAACGGGGAGCCTATTGGCAATTGGTAAAGAATCAGCTAGAATTAGGGACATGAGAAAAGCCTCTGTAGTGACTAAGTCCTATTTAACTAAAGCTTAAAAACTAGTTTATGCCTTTTGCGCAAGAATTTACTGACTTGCAGTCGGAAGAAATGCAGGAACTGATGGCTCGTCCCCCGCAGTGGCAGTTACGCTGGGGAATTACGATTCTATTTCTGTTGCTGTTGCTCGTAGCAGCCAGCGCTTGGACAATCCGCTATCCTGACTTAGTACGGGCCTCTTTCAAACTTACTGCTATTAACGCTCCCAAGCCTGTCCTAGCCCGCACGGAGGGGAAGATAGTGCAATTATTGGCTCGCGAGGGGCAGGTAGTAGAAAGCGCAGCCCCCTTAGCGTACTTAGAGAGCACTGCAAGCCACGACGAGATTAGGCAACTTATGCAGGAGCTAACTGCGGCTTGGAAAGTTGCTCAACATGGTGATCTCGAAGGGTTACGGAGTCTAAACTTATCGGGTTATCATCAACTAGGCGAATTGCAGAGTGCTTACCAGACGTTCGAGCAGGCTCATATTCAACTACGAGCGTATCTAGCGGGAGCGTTTTATAGCCAAAAAAGGGTTATACTAAAGCAAGAACTGGGCGACTTGCAACAATTAGCTTTACAACTACGAGAGCAACGTCAGTTACAGGGGCAAGATGCTGCCATATCACTGGAGGAAGTAGAAGCTCAGCGGCGATTGGCTGCTCAGAAGGTTATCCCCATACTGGAGTTGAAGCGTGAAGAAAGCAAAAATATTGCTCGGCAACTAGCTTATCAACAAACTGCTGCTACACTACTGAATAATATTAGTTCTCAACGAGCTAAACAAAAGGAATTGCTAGAATTGAGTAAACAAGTGGCTGAGGGACGTGATCAATTTTTACAGGCCTTAAATACCCTGCAAAGTGCCGCCGCTGCCTGGCAAGCGCAGTATGTACTATCCGCGCCAGTTGGTGGGAAAGTGTATTTCTCAGGAATTATACAAGAAAATCAGTATGTGAATATTGGGCAAGAGCTGTTTAAGGTTGCGCCGCCTAGTACAGGCTATGTGGGTGAATTGCGAATACCACAACAAAGCGCTGGTAAAGTAAGCTTAGGCCAAACTGTGCTCGTAAAGTTTACTGGGTTTCCATACCAGGAATACGGTGTAGTACGGGGTCACATTACGGCCGTGGCTGATATTGCCTACAAGGATAGCGTATTTCTCGCAAAAGTCACTTTGCCAGTAGGTCTTAAAACCACATATGGTAAGACGCTGTCCTACAAAACTGGGATGACTGCATCGGCTGATGTGCTAACAACGAATAGCCGATTACTAGAAAAGCTTTTTTACAAACTGCGTGGTATATAGCGTAAACTTATTTAGTAATAACTTCTTAAGGAAGTTCGTTAAATATGTAGGGAAAGCATTAAAATAAGAAGGAATAAGAAGAAGCAATATCTGGCACAATTCTATCTGAACGGCACCTCTATTGTCGGGGCTACTAACTAGGCGAACGTTCTCCATAATGCCACGCAAACTAGCTCGTATACTGTGGTAACTACTAGCGCTGATGGTGGCCCTTCCAGCCCATCAACTATGTTGGCTGTCGTGCCGGCACAAGCCGCTGCTAGCCTCACGCGCTACCCTAATCCACTAGTTGGCGATCTTCTCACACTGGAGTTGCGAGGCTATCCGCAGGCGGTAGACCTAACGTTACTTAGCGTACTTGGCCAACGAACTCGATGCCCACCAAAAGTGGGTGATACTACTGATCAAAAGTCTTGACCGTATCAAGCACGACGGCCGCGGCGTTGAGGCTAATAAGGGTAAGTAGAGCCCCGTCCAGGATGCACTCGGCCCTTGTCTGGCCGCCATCGTGGTAGTCAAGTAGGGCATGCACAAAGTGGCGCAGCAGGCGGGGCATAAGGCGATAGTTCAGCCGCTTATTCCGGGCGGGCATCCGTGAACACCCCGTCGGCGATTGCCGCGTAGGGGTCGGGATCGCCGATAATCTTACCGGCGTACGTACCGGAAAAGCCGGTACTCGTAGCAGTTAGGGAAGTGGTCGCGTTGTCGAAAGTATACCGGTAGCCATGGTTGCGCACCCATAAGATGCCCGTGTTTACGGGTTGGTAAGCCGTGGAAGGTTGCCTGCCATCCTTGAAGTAAGTCAATTCCAGGCACTCGGCCCCGCTCTCGGGTTGGGGTACGGTCGTGAGGTGCACCAGAAGCACATCCTTCGTTTGACCGCCGTAGAAGGTGTTGGTGTAGGTGCTAGTCGTCGCCTGGCAGCGCCTAAGGACCCCGTCAAGCGTATAGCTGCCATTGGAGGCAGGCACTGGGTCTTGTGGCTTTGCGCAGCTCAGCGCGCCGAGTAGGAGCAAGACCAGGGAGCGTAGACGCATGGCAGGGGTGCGCGGGGGCAGTTAGTAAAGTAGCGCGGGCGTAACCGAAGTCCTAAACCAGAACTAGCTTACAATTTCGGCCCGAACAAGTAGGCGGCCGATAGCTGGAAGCTGCGGTTGCGGATGACGGGTGCCTCGTAGGGATTATTCGCAGTGGGGGCGTAGGCGGCCCCGATGTTGCGCAGGCCCAGACTGAACGTGGCTTGGAGTTGCAGGGCCCCAACGCCGTAGCCAACCCCGGCTTGCAGGCCCGCATCGAGCTGCCGGGAGTAGTAGTTGGAGTCCTTCGTGCTCGTGGCGTAGGTATCGCCAGCCGCTACCTTACCTGAGTAGGTGCCGCCGCCGGTGATGGACGAGCCGTAGCCCGCGCGGGCGCCGTGGGTGTATTGGCCACCTAAGAGCCAGCCCAGGTAAGGGCCTAAAAACACCTGTCCTCCTTGCCCATCGGCCCGCTGGCTGTAGAGCAGGTTGACGGGTAGGGTGAGGTAGTTGAACTGGAAAGTGTACTCGTCGAAGTAGTAGTAGTTGTTGGGCTGGTAGTAGGAGGAGATGGTGACGGCGGGCGCCTTGCGGGCGTAGAGCAGGGCCGGCTGCAGGCTCAGGTGGTCCGTTAGACCTAGCTGGGCGACGAGCCCGGCGGCAAAGCCACTGCGATACGAGCCGGAGGGGGTAAAATAGTCGGGGTAGTCGATGACGGAAAAGCTAGCCGAGGAGAGGGTGTAGCCTACCTGGGGGCCAATGCGAATGCGTACCTGGGCCTGGGCAGCTGAGGTGGTAAGGAAGAAGCTTCCGAGTAGGAAATGGGTAATGAAGTGCTTCATTAAGTATAGGGGGGAGATGGGTAGGAATAAGGTATAAGCAGTGGCGTTAGCAAAGAGAGCGTGTATAGGTGCCAATACCCAGCACTGCTCCAATCAATAGGAAAGGAAGGACATTTTGTGGCGCCTGCTCTGGCGGGTAGAGATAGGGCCTTGGCTGCGCACTACGTTGAGCCAGCGCATCGGTGCTACCTCAGGGGGAACAGGAAAAAGGTAGTGCCATAGGCAGGCACTACTCCACGGCCAACTGCCGGACTGCGGTTGCGGTCCCGGCCTGCACTTGCAGTAGGTAGAGCCCCGCGGGCAGGCCAGCTAGCGGTAGCTCATGTACTACTCCGCCAGCAGGTAGCTGTACCAGCGCCGTGCGCACCTTCCGCCCGAGCGCATCGCGTAGCACCAGCGTTGCGTGGGTGACACCGGCTACGGCTGGCAGGTGCACCATCGTAGCCGCATGCGCCGGATTAGGCCATAGTGCCAGCCCTGGTAGTTGGCCTGGCCGAGTGGTCGCCAGCACAACTGGGTAGCTCAGGGCTACGGCTGGCTCTATTACTGGTGGTACATCGTAGATGCGGTTGGCGGTCGTGTTCGTACGCACCGCTGGGTTGTAGTCAAAGAAGATGTCGGCGTGGTTTTCGATCAACGTTTGCGGAGGCAAGCTCGCTTTGGGCTGAACGCTAAACTGCACAAAGCCATTGCTGGCGGGCTCGTTGCGTGTGCTTGGCGGTAGGTTGATAGTCGCAAATTCAAAGGTGAGTACCGGTCGGCCCTTGCCCCCTACGGCTAACCGGTAGGGGTGCGAGGCGCCTTCTACTCGTAGCGTGCGCATGTCCAGCCCGGCGTCCAGGGTATCGACCACTGCTACCCGATATGCGTCGTCACTTCCCGTGTTCTGGAAGCGTATCCGGTAGCGCAGGGGTTGCGCAGTTGGCGTCCAGTGCTGGGCACTCGTGCCGGTCGGTGCCACCTGCTTATCATTCGGGTCGTGCGAGTCCACAATGGGCTGGCAGTCCTCGGCTACCTCTGGCTGGGGCGCGTTGGGTTGCATAGCGGCCATATCAGGGTTGGCCATCCCAGCCACACTTAAGCCCCGCACTTCTACCGTGGCGCTGGCTGTGCGTTGCGTGGGGTGGCCCGCCGGCTGATCGGCTTCCAGGCGCAGCACCGGCCGGCTAGCGGGCCAGCGCAGCACGAGGCTGTCGCCCGCTCCCAGGCGGTAGCGGTGGCGTAGCGCAAGCGCACTGTTTTGGTACACCCGCAGCGTAAGGCTGTCGCTCATCGCCCCGCGGCCCGTATTCCGGACCACAAACCGTACCTGATTGCCCGCTTGCGCAGTTCCCTGCACCCGCATCGAAGCCTGGTTCCAGGCTGAGGAAACTGGGTACGAGTTGGCCGGCGTAATCCAGGCCTGGCTGCATACCGTGAGGCCGCTCAGGGCTGGGTTGCCACACACCACCGAGTCCTGAATGGTAATGCTGCCGTGCTGATTTGAGGCCAGATTGCCTACGGCGAATACGTAGTGCCCAGCGGCATCCCGCGTGTGCGGCACATCGGCCGAGATAAAGACCACTTCAGGAGGCAGCGCTACGAAAACGGTGGCAGCAGGCGCCGTCGCAAACCCATAGTTCAAGTATGAAACGATCGTGGTGCTTCGCGCGCAGCGCCGTCGCCGATTGGAGGCAATATTCACCCGCAGCAAAGGCGCAATACTTACCTGATTACCAAAGTCCGCGTTAGTGGCTGTGCTCCCGTAGCTTCCGAATGTTACGAGCGTGTGCTGCGCGCACGTCTGCTGAATGGTGCGCCCCACTTCGTTTGTTGGCAGGAGCTGCTGCACTTCGTAGTGCCCGGTGTCCGCCGCAATAACGTAGTGCCCCGTCTCATCTGTCATCCCGTAGTAGTCGCCAGGGCTGGCCCTTAGCACAATCCCGCCCAGGGGTCGGTCGGTCGCGTCCTGTTGGCAGTTGCCATTTCCGTCCTCAAATACCTGCCCGCTAATGTAGTTTTCGGGCGTTTGCTTGCTGCTGACGTAATAGGTAATCAAGTCATTGCCCTTGTACATGCTCAGCAGACGCGTAGCGTGGCGATTAATCGATACGCGGCTGCCTAGCTCGGGTATTTGCGTGAGCGGGCTGCCATCGGCTGCAAAAGCCCGGCTGTGGACGCTGCCCCCAATGTCACTGCCTACATAGATATTGCCGGCTGCATCCACATCCAGGTCGATGTCACCTACCGCCACGCTCGGATTTGGCGGTGGGGGGGTGCCGTATTGGCGTAGCAGTTGCCCTCCCGGCGCAAACTTCTGCACCCGTCGCCCATCATTGTCAGCAACGTACACGTTGCCGCCCTGATCTACTGCTACCGCCCGCGGCACAAACAGCTGCCCGGCCCCCGTACCAAAAGAGCCAAAGGCTGCCACAAACAATCCCTGCTGGTTCAGCTTGCGCACGCAACCGCAGGAGTTGGTAGCCAGGTACATGTCGCCGCCGGCGTCTACGGCCATGCCTGTTATCTGCTGGTTGTACGCACTCGGGCTCAGCCCTAAGTCTTCAAAGCGCGCCACAAACGCCCCTTGGGGGGTAAATTTCTGTACCTTGAATTTTTGGGTACTGGCATTATTGTTCGTGCTTTCCAGCACGTAGATGTTGCCCACCCCATCTAGCCCGAGGCTCACGAGGGGTAGCGAAAACTGTCCCGGCCCGGTGCCGTAGCTGCCAAAAGACAGCAGGAGCTGGCCGGCCGCGTCGTACTTGCGCACTTCGTGCTTGGTTTCGCTCAGCGTGTACACGTTGCCGGCCTCATCCTGGCTCACGTCACTCAAGGCACTCAGATTACCCCATTTATGAAGTAGCTTACCCGTCGGCGCATACTTATAGAGGTGGCTCGAGCGTAAGTCATTGGAGGCATAAGCCCCGTAGATGTTACCCGCTTCATCGTGCGTTAGCCGGGTAACGGGGTCACTTAGGCCAGTTGTGACGACGAGTGGCCTGCTATACACCCCGCTAGCGTCAAAGAGGTTTAGGTCTACCACCAAGTCGCCGGTAGCTTGCACGATGAGCGACTTGGCTTTGACGCTTGGATTGGCTGTTTGCCAAGTCACCCCATTCTTCATCAAAGAGAAGCTTGTCAGTAGCTTACCTAACGCATTAAGCTTCGTGACCACAAAGTTCTCGTCTAGCAAATACACGTTGCCTACTGCGTCCACTTCCACATCGGCCAGGTGGGTGTAATTCGTTGCAGTCGCGTAAGGAAGGGTATAGGTGAAAAGGAGCTTACCCTGGCTGTCGAAGGCTTGGAAGCGGGCTAGGTCATAGTCAGCCACGTATACATTTCCTGCCGCTGTTACCCTCAGGCTGTTGACGGTCTTGAATTGCCCGGGTCCTGTTCCCACCGAGCCAAAGTGCAGCAGTAAACGGCCCTCAGGGCTGTACTTCCGAATAAAGTCGTCGGAGCCACTGGTATTGTAGCTGCTCACGTACACGTTTCCGGCTCCATCAAGGCCTAGGGCCTGGCACCAATGGTTCGGGCTATTGGCTGTGGGATCGAGCGTGCCCAGGTATCGTCCCGTTGAGTCCAGCTTGGTTATGTTGCCGTCCAGTACATAAAGGTTGCCCGAACGGTCAACGCTTAGGTCATACGGGTAGACCACCGGCGTTCCCATCATTTTGTCTAAGCGGTAGGTGGCTGGCTGAGCCAGGGCTAACCCCGTACTAAGTAGAGAAAGTAAGATTAATAGTAGATTTTTATGCATTTAAGTCCTTGTATAGGAGGCAATAGACAGGTAGAATAGTCAAATGTAGCAACCCGCCTCTTACTACGTTAAGTACCGCGCTGCGCTTGAGCTGTTGAGTATTCCCTCTTGCGTGCTAGTTGACCATACTAAGTAGCTAGCCTAGGGTACGCGACCAAATACTAGTACCAGCAAAGGGCGGTAAGCCGTGGCCTGGGCATTGCAGCTACCACTAGCCGCGCTGGCAGTGGCGAAGGTGGCCCAACTCCAGGCCAGAACCTGCGTCTGCGCCGCGCTGACAGTGGCGAAGAAAAGGCAGAAATACAACCAGAAAGTGGATCGGCCAGCGGCCAGTTTACCTGCGTAAGCGTTCGTTATACAACGAGAAAAAGCAGAAATCTGCGCGATGATACGGTCTCTGGTGCTGCTTGCTACCATCCTGGGTCCCAACCGCTCGGACCCCGGCGGACAACTAGCCGCGGGGTGGAGGGGCCAAGGGTGGGTTGCGCTTAATGCAGGGGGCGGAAGGTGACCAAACTCTGGTATACAGCAAGACGAGAAGAACTCATGAACGGCTAGCGGCATGGCATAGTTATTCACCTTTCTCGTGCGTGGCGTACACTGAATCACTTCTCGCTAAAAACACGCTAAAATCCGCTGCTACCTGCGCGGAATTAGCAAAGTCGCAACCCAAAACGCCGCGCGCAAACAGGCTGTTTACTCCCCCAATCTTGCTAAGTAGCGAGTACGAGTGAGGGAGCTAAGTAAGGGTGCTGTGTTAGAGGCAGTTTAGCCTTATTCCCTAGTGCAACATGCCCAGCGCTCGCGTATGCAAAGGGCCAACTCTCGGTCCGATGCCTTGCTGGAGAGAAGTAAATCGGTATACACCAGCAGGGGATGAGCTAGCCCCCCACTGCCTGCCAGTTTAGGAATCGGAAAGGGCGGAGCCAGAACCTCTACAGTCCCACTTGCCGGGTCGGGTACGAGGCCCCAGACAGGCAGGCTAGGGCTGTAGAGGGTAAAGGAAGTGGGGGAGGAGCCGTCTTGTAGCAGAAGCCGAGCTGCTGGTTCGCCGCTCCAGTAAGAGCCCGTCACCATCGGCAACTGCCGCCACCGCATACCGGGCGCCGTGGCCCAGCGGTAGCGCTGAGCCCCAAGTGTTGGGCGTAACTGGGTAGCATAGTCCTGTACCCAGCGTGCAAGCAGGGCTTCGGTATGCAGCCAGCGGTGAAGGCTTCCCTCCCGCAACAATCCTTGCTGGCGCAACTCGGAAAAAAAGGTGCTTACGGATCCCAATGCTACGCCGACCCGTTGGCTTATCTGGCGATAGGAAGCTTGGTGCAGATCGGGTTCACTTAGCAAGTAGTAGAGTAAACGTAGCCCTACAGGCGCTGGTGCAGGTGGCGCAACAGGGGTCGGTAAAACCTGACCCTGGATGAACAGGTAAAAATCAGCTGCCCGTACGCAGGCATTGCCCGCCGCATCCAGGTAGGGCTGACCCTGCGCTTGGAGTGCCGTAGCCTGAAAAGGGGAGAGGGGAGGGCAGATAAGGATGACTTCTGGGTAAATTCGGTCTAGGGGCTGCGTGGAAGCTAGAAAGGTGTGCGAGCCGATGCGCAGGCGATTTGGGCTGTGCCAGCTAACGGGTTTTCCGGTTAAGGCTGACAGGGCAGCAACAGCCTGCCCAAGAAATTGGGTGGGGAGGGGATGAGTGTTCACAAAGAAAGGACACCTGCGGCCTGCTGAACAAAGAGGCCAGTGGGGGCGATGTGGGGAGGCGCCCGATGGGGCGACGGGGTAGCTTATTTACTTGGCCTGGGTCTGATCTTCCTCAGGGAAGCGCAGCAAGTCGGGCAGGGATAGCTCCAGCGCCTGAGCCAGCGCTGCCAATACCTCCAGTGTGGCACTCTGGTTGCCAGCTTCCAGGCGTTGCACCGTGGCCCAGCCGATGTCCGCCTCGTCAGCGAGTGCTTGTTGGCTAAGACCCCGTTGCCTGCGCAGGGCGCGCAAGTGCGCGCCGAAAGAAAGCAAAAGCGCCGGGTTTTTCACCTCGGCAAGGAGGCGGTAAAGACAAAAACTTATCCTATCGTATGCGATATAAATGGGATGCACCCAATTATCTTTGCTGAGGAGCTAATACAGCTTCTTTTGCGATATGACGAACCAAAAACGGTGGTTACTGCCGCTTATCTGCTTAGTGCTACTTGGCGGCGCCCTCGTAGCTTACAAGCAGATACCGCGCATTCGCTTGCAAGGCATCTACTACAGAACAGGAGAGCCAACTCCCGGCTTGCAGCGAATCGAGATTACCCGTGACCGGTTCATCATGCACGTAAATGGTGCCGGTGCGCTGGCATCCGATTATGCGGTGGAAAACGGGCGGATTTATGTGGGCAGCCAGCCGAGTCAGTTCTACTTCACCATTGACGGGCTGGGCGTAATTAGCAATCAGGGGAATATGGGCATGGAGGGGACGTATCTGTTACAGAAGTAAAAAAATGATGCTACAACCACCAGTATCAGCCATTTCACTCTTGGCTCAAGTGCAAACCCCTACGGGAGCAATATGGTATGTGCCACAAGCCAGGCGGCACGGCGATTTTTTGGTGCAGCGTCGCTACGTGGGGGATGGCAACCGCACTTATAGCGGAGGAAGCAAAGAGGGCCTGTTGTATAGCTACCGCGAGCGGGCGACCCCTCTGCTTGTGCCATATCTTAATCCTGATGCGGTGCAGGCAGCTGGGTTGGATATGACAGCCATCATGAACTGGAATGCTGCCCATCCTGAGCAGATTTTTTCTCACCCTACCTACGCGCCCCTCTGCCTGCGCTGGGAGGCTAATACGCACGGGTATACGGTAACAGCCCCGCAGCAAAGCACCTTGCAACCAGATGAGGTTCCATTCATTCCTTACACCTGCTGGCTGACAGGAACTACGTATTATCAAGTAGATACTGCCGCTGATCAGCAAATAATTACTGCTCTGCGAGCCCGGGCGGGGCTCTTACTGCATGAGCGGGAGGTAGGGCTAGAGGGGACCTGGCCTGGCTGGTATGTAATCGACATTGGTCTAGCGGGCGAAGTTTTAGCCGAAATAGGGCAGCGGGTAGCTGTTAGCTGTAATCAATTGTATTATGGCGTCTGGATATACCCTGAGGAACCGGGTGTCATGCACTGGTTGAGTCTACACCCGATAGCTGAAGAGGCTCTGGCAGTTTTTCAGTGTCTACCCGAAAGCAATTGGCAAGTGCAGAAAAGCATAACTATGACTGCCATGTGGGGCTACGGATTAGGCTGGCCCGGTCGGGAGCCAGTATGGAACCAACTGAATGAAAAGTGTATACCTTTCGAATATGGAATCGCCTTGTGGCAAAACAAGGCAGTCCCTTATCCGAGTCCCGTCGCTCCCCGGCAATTGCTTGCTTATGAAGTAGCCGAAATGGAAGTCCCCTTAACCGAGCGCATTCCAACACTTAGGGAAATTATTAACGCAGCAAGACCTTCTCGTTGGCAGCTGACGCAAGGACTAGGTTGGACGCTAGCAAAGCTTTTACACCTTGAGTATCATCCGTGGGAGTTGACTCTCATGGAAGTGAAACAATTGGCTAGAAAGTTAGAAGTAGAAGAGAAAGAGTTGACGACTAGCCTATGGCACGAACTGCAGGCATGGGAGTCAGAAGCAAAGCGGGAGAGGAATACAGCTGCCAATAAGGCACTAGCTGCAGTGAAAGAAACATCGAGCGTTGACTGAAAACGAGCATTAGAGAATTACTCAGCTTCTTTTTTCCACTGCGGAGTTGTTAGATCTTCGTATCGACCGTATTTCATCACGGAGCGCACGGCAACATCTGCGGTACTACCATTTCGATGTTTAGCGATGATAACCTCCGTGACATCAAGAGTCGAATTACCTTCCTCGTCGTTCATGATTCGGTAGTATTCCGGACGGTAAAGGAAAATGACGATGTCAGCATCCTGCTCCAGTGCCCCTGACTCCCGTAAGTCTGATAGTTGGGGCCGTTTAGTCTTATCGCGCTTTTCTACTTCCCGCGAAAGCTGTGATAGTGCAATGACAGGAATTTCCAATTCCTTAGCTAATTGCTTTAAGCCGCGGCTGATAGAACTGATTTCCTGTTCCCGGATAGCCGCTTTACTACTTGTCCTATCGCCTTTCATTAGCTGGAGGTAGTCCACTGCTAGCCACTCAATACGTTCCTCAGCTTTGAGTTGAATGGCTTTTGCTCGTAGGGCACTGATAGTTAATTCAGTTGGGTCATCCAGCATAAGTCCTAGTGACCGTAAAGGTTCGGCTTTCTCGGCAATAGCATACGCCTCATCGAGTTCGCCGTCGAACAGACCGCGTTTTAGCTGCGAAGTACTATAGCCAGTTTCTGTAGCAATCAACTTGGTGATTAGTTGCCGGGAGCTGACTTCCAATGTGAAAATGGCTCCTCTCTTTCCAATGCAGGCGGCATGTTTACCTACCGCTAGTAAGAAACTGGTTTTACCCATGCCTGGGCGGCCGGCGACAATAATCAAATCTGATTTCTGCCAGCCCCCCGTGACCTTATCTAACGCCGTTAAACCGGTGGGTACGCCAGTGAGGCCTTGGGGGGTCGCTGCCGCCTTGATAATTGCTTGCACTTCATTATCCAGGTAGTGACTTACGTAACGCGGGCGTTTTTCCTGTAAAACGCGTTGTAGTTCATCAGTTGCTTGTTGCATCGTCGCTAGGAGATCAAATACATCGTTCTGTTTATTAGCAGCTCGTGTAAGCCCTTGCTGAAAAGTTGCAACCATTCTCCGGCGCACGTAATGCTCTTGTAAGAGTTTACAATGAGAAGCTATATGCGCAGTTCCGCTGATATTCAGCGTCAAAGCACACACCCCTGCTGGGCCGCCAACTGTCTGTAGTTTGCCAATGCTGCTAAGTTTCTCAACAACTGTTATCGTGTCTACAGCATGTCGCTCCTGACTCAGGGCACACATAGCATGGTAGACAATCTGGTGCGTGGGGTGATGAAAAATATCCGGGTTGGTGCCTAAGGTGTCCATTACCATGCGCAGGGCAGGTGACTCTTGCATTGCTGCCCCAAGGATAGCAGCTTCTAACTTCTGCGATTTCGAAGTTGGAGCAGAGATGAAATTCGTGCTCATAAGACGTAGGATTGCGTGTTGGCCTTTGCAAATAGATTACCCTGCGATGTGGTGGTTGACAAGGTTTGCGGTAGTAATAAGACACCCCGCTGGCTATCATTATTCAGGTAAGTGATAATCCATTTAGACCAAGCAGGCAGCGACCGTAGCACTTGCTTGTCGCGGGCGGTGACTAACATCTGCTGGCGATACGTCTCGATATCCACATGGCCATAATTACTCGCCCGTAGGATTTGGGCAAAAGCTTCTTTGTCAACCAATGGACTTTGGTCCGCATTATACTGCGCTG
The DNA here is from genome assembly GCF_030581075.1 of Hymenobacter cheonanensis. GTDB lineage: Bacteria > Bacteroidota > Bacteroidia > Cytophagales > Hymenobacteraceae > Hymenobacter. The sequence goes on along the minus strand of NZ_JAUQSW010000001.1, from coordinate 599,442 downwards.
GGGATGTAGAGGCACTTGCTACAGGCAAAGAATGACTGATTTGTACAGCCCTTGCTTCAGCCATCGTTCGCTCGTACGGTCTTGCTATTTCTTGTGGTATAACTACTGTATCCCTGTTTAACGATGAGCGAACATTTTCCAGGCTATTCGCCTTGGATTGCCCTATTGGCTGTAAAATAGACTGGGAATTAGAAGCCGTATTATGCAGAGTACTAAGCTCATCATGTGGAGTAAGGCGGTACACAGTTGGACAATTCTTGTAGCCTGATCTAAAGGATAAAAGGCCATGCTGCTGCAACTTCGCTCGAGCTGCAATGAGCGTCTTTTCAGAAATGCTAATACTAGCACAGAGAGCACCATTGGTATAGCCAAAGGGGTTTTTCCATTGCAGACTATTGCATTCCGCCATTAAAAAGTAATAGAGAGTTGCTTCAGAAGGGGTAAAGCGAGCTTGAGGATAAAGTCGCCGGAAGCGGTTCATCAATTTGATATAGTCCATAAAACGGTAATGAGTAGATGGAAATAAAATGAACTCTAGGCCTGCCAAGCAGACTGAGGTTGCGAATTCATTTAGCCGCTCTGCCTTTTTTAGTAGTGCGTTGCTGGCCCTGCAAGGCCGCTAGCACATCGGTACGCTTTAAGTAAGTGCGTCCGGAAAGCTTATGGAATTTGAGCAGGCCTCGCCGCTTCCATTCGTGGATGGTCTGCGAGCAAACATCGAGTAGCTGGGCGGCTTCTCGGACGCTCAGAAGCTGATCTGGTTCGGCGGCTGATGTAGGCGCGCTAGCAGGCGCATTCTGGACCTCGCTGCGAATAAGCGAGCGCAGGTCATCTAATAGTTGGGTATAGGGTACACCCGAGAGAATGAGTTGTTGCATGGGTTGCACGCTCCCTTGTTATGGTGGAGCGATACAAACCTGGGAAAAAATATAGCCGGTCTCGGGGGCTTAACCCCAAAACCGGCTATACCTGCCATAAAACCGGCTGTAATTAGACGTTACTTGTCCGTTTAAGAATTTTATTGGTCTCCTTATAAGAAGCAATCCCAGCCTTTGAACCTCTGAAGGTGTCTAGCGAAACGGGTATAGAATACCGACGGCCAAAGAAGCCATTTCTTTCAGCTATAGTACCCCCTATCCATTTGTTTTCTTTAAGGGCTTGATGAAAGCCGACTAACACTGCTTTCTTTCGCTCTCCTAGAATAAACTTTCCCTCGCTAATTAACCCTATACTTGTTGCGAGCGCATCTATTCTGCTCAATATATTTTCTGGGATGGTAAACTCGTAGGGCTGAGCTTCTATCTCAGGTAAGGCGCCCACATTACAATGGGTGTCAAACTTTTGCTTGTTAAGCCAGGCAATTGCTCTTTCGTAGCGCGTGGAGGGTTGCACAGCGTCACGCAGCACATCCAATAAATAATCTCGCCCGACGACATCATTCAGTAGAGGAGTTGTTTCCAATAGCTCCGTCATGTAAAGTTCCACCTCGTAGAGCGGCCAGTGTGCCACCTGCATTCGTAACGCTTCAGCAAAACTCGGATGAAAAGGCGTGCGGCTTCCGAAATAATTACTACGCTCTACTAAACGCTGCTGAAATTTGGTATCATCTCCTCCGTGCTCAAAAAGAGCAGTGCTTTTATCTAAAAGCGCACAGTGGATAGCTTCAATAGACAATGCCTGAACATCGCCTCCTATGCCCATTATCCGTGCTATTTGGCGAGAGACTTGCAGGAGTGCGTCTTCACGACGCTTTAAATAAGGGTTGATTCTCTGTTGCTTTTGCACATCTAAATGAAAATACAATTTTACCAGCGTTCATCCAATAGTATCATTCTATTGATACACCCGAGCAAATTCATTAAGCACGGCATCCTCTGTAACGTTTACGTAGCGGCTAAAAGATTTCAAATCCTTGTGGCCAGTTATTTTCATAATCAACTCGGGGCGCAAGCCATCCTCTAGGGCTAGCGTAACAAAGGTGCGGCGGGCCGTATGTGTTGTCACGAACTCGTATTTTGGAGCTGTCTGGGTGTGGCGCTTGCCCCCGGCGTAGTGCGTACGCTCGGTCAAAGTTTCAATACATGCCAGGGCTGCTAGCTCCTTTAGATATCGGTTCAATGTCTGGTTTGGCAGCGGCCGTAGCGTGCCAGCCGTTACCCTAGCTAGCAGTGGTCTTGCTTCCGGCTGAATAGGTATGGTGAGCGTATCTCGCGTTTTTTGGGTGGTGAGGCGCAGGCGGTCAGCTTGGATATGCTCTGGCCGTAGTGCGGCAACGTCGGAAAAGCGTAGGCCAGTGTATACCCCAAGTAGAAACAAAGCGCGCGCATTATCAAGCGCATCTCGTTGGCACAAGTCAAGTGTGGCCAATGCAGTAACTTCACTGCGAGTCAGCGTTAAAATATCTGGCTCCCGCCGCTGCCAGCTTATTTTCTTAAAGTCAGGTCGAACTGGATACCCTTGTTCAACGGCCCAGGCAAGAAAGCACTTTAGGATAACAAGGTTTTTGCGAACGGCCGTATCGCGGAGTTGTCGTTTGGTTAGTAAGTATTCAGCTAATTGTTGGGCAAAAGCATTTCCTACAGTTTCGAAAGTGATGAGTTGCTTTGCTAGCGTTTGAAAGTCGCGCAGGTGGCGAAGGGTGGTGCGGTAGGTGCGGAGGGTGTTAGGAGTATGAGTTAATGTACGGCTGGCTATCCAGCCAGCATAGGTGTCTAGTAAATTAGTCTTTACTGCAACAACCGGTTCAGCCTCAGTAGGAGTAGGGGCAATGGCTTCCTTTAGGTGGCCAGCCGTGGGCAAGGCGCCCGTCGCCCGGTGCTGGCCGTAGCAAGTGAGGATGGCTAATTCAACTGCATCGAGCGCATCATTTAAATGGCCATTTAATTCATTGCCTCGACCTCGTACTTGGGCACGTTGGGCTTCTTTCAGCCACTTAGCTGGAAGTATACTGAGCCCAGTATACACTTTCGTGCGACCGGCTTCGTGTGCCAGGTAAGCAAAAATAGCTGTCGGCCGTTCAGCCTTCGGCTCCTTCAAATGGAAAGAAACAGTTGCCATAAGGTTGGAATACTTAGTTACCTGTCAAATGTACCCCAGAAAATACTTCGGGGTACAGATCGGGGTACAGAAAAGCCGATTTAGTCCTACTTATACCGACAGATACTGACAAGCAAAACTCGTAAAATGCCTTTAGAACGTACTGTGGGCTATATTTGGGCTTTGGTAAGTCGGCATAGAATAGTTTATTCGATTCCAAGTGGGCCCACTTCAAGCCCCTTATAAATACTTGTTTTGCAAGTATTTATAAGGGGTTTTTTATTGCTAGGGCTATTTCCGGCAGCGCCAGGCGTAGCCGGGTAGCGCCGGCCCTGGGGGCTACTTCAGCACGAGATAAAACTGGGCTTTAAAGCGCCTGGTTTGGCATTGCCCCCGATTAGAGCGAGGTACCCAATCGCCATGATAATCAAAATATTTTCTCCATAGTACCACCGCATGTCTGGGGCTGTAAACCAACACCCCCGGGCTGTTGGTAAAATCCAGCGCTGGGTCGAATTCTGCGTGCAGCGGGTTCTGCACTTCCAGCCCTAAATGCCGATAAATAGTATCGGAGCAAACGCCATTAGCCAGCGTAGCTAGGGCATCCTGGAAGTTACCTGCACGAGTGGGCTCAGCTGTTGTGTTGTCTCGGTTGAGGCAGCCGTACTCGCCATAGGTTTCGATAAACTTTGCCATTGCCGCGTAGCAAAGGTTGGCGTACTGAATAATGGGAGTGGCTTCCGCAATGGGTAGGTCACTGCCCTCGGGCTTTGGCTGCGACTGGTCGTTGCGCACAAACATGGCGGCTTGGCCGGCCTGCCGGCGCTCCGCATCCGTGATGGTAAGCAGCTGGCCATTGCGCAGCCTGATGTTTACTGACGTGCCCGTGCGGGTAGTATCAAATACCCGCCCTAGGCCATATCGGTCGATAGCGGCCTTTATCAAGGCTACGGATGCGCAGTTGCCCGTCTGGCCCTGATAAAAGGCCTGTAGCCGCATCGAGTCAGGTGACTGGGCCCAGCTGGCTTGCGCCGCTATGGTTGTTAATAAGTTGACTTCCAGACTGATTAAAGAAGATTTCATAGCAGAAAAAGGAAGAGTGTGAAGGTGAGCCGGCCGCATCTGCTGCCATTGTCGGGTACCTGCTTCAAAATTCTTTTTTCAGCTAGCCTGCGCAATACCAAAAAGTAGGTAAACATCTTCCGGCCAGCCTGGCTGAGGTGCCGCCGCCGGCACTCACCAACTCCGGCCCCGCGCCGGCCGGTGCGTCGTACAGCTCGCGCAGTAGCGGCGGCACTGCGCGGGAATGGTGAAAAAGACTGCCGATTTCCGGGGGGTACTAGCCCCGCAGAAGGGCATCGAAGAGCTAAGAACCCGCCATGGCCTGGGGGCGGGCCCGCGGGAGCTGGCTAAGCTGGCTAATAAGCTACCCTGGTTTTTCAGTTGTTAAAGCCTATTTTCAGGGCAAACGCGTGTGATATAGGCAAGGCGTCCGAATTATGCTCGTACCCGACCGCGACGCGCAGCGGGTAGTGGGCATCTGCCGCCCCGATAGTCCACGCCAGGTCGAAGCCGGCTACCAGCCCTGGGTTTCGACCAGCCATGATGCCCGCGCCGAGGCGGCCTTGCAGCGTGGCGTTGAGGTAAGGCAGCGGCGCCAGGTTGGGGGCAAACAGGACGTTGGTCTGCACACTACGGGTAATTTTCTGCTCCTCGCTGCGGTAGGGTACCGACTTCAGGGCCACCGCAGCCCCATACTCGGTGCGCCGCAGCAGGCCATGCCTGGCATCAGCGGCGAAAGGGGCCAGATGATACTGCAGCTCCCCGCCCCACACGCGCTGTGGCCGGTCGGCAGGCTGCTGCCCAAAGCCTAAAACAGTCCAGGCCGGATGGTAGTCATAGGCAAAGGCATCGTTTGGATTGACCGGCGCCGTGGCAGTGCGCAGCGCTTCCGGCGGATAGTACAGGATATAATCGCCCGCTTCCTTGAACACGATGCGCTCGGAAGAATCGGTAAACTCAAACGCGGTAGCCGACTGCGCGACGGTGCCGTAGGGCCGGAAATGGTTGTTCAGCAGCTGGCGCCACCGGGTTTCCAGGTGGTCGTCGTGAGGTGGTCTAGCTAGAACGGACAGGGAGAAGTCTTAACTTTCCCTGCCCATGACTGAAAAGAAACCACTTGACACCCAGCCCGTCACCCGTAAAAAATACACGCCTGCTTTCAAAGCAGAATGTGTCCGGCAAGTCGCAGCTGGGGCGCGCCAAACAGATGTGGCGCGTGCTCAGGGCATCTCCCCGGCGCTGCTGGGCCGCTGGCCCGGCCGGGCTGCCGGCTGGCGGCAGTCCTGAAAGCGCTTTGGCGTTCGTAGCTGGCGGCCGGCAAGGCCGTTGGCCCGCCCCGCAGGCCGGCGTTGCCGTGGTAGCCGGCCAGCTTTTCGGGGGGGCAGGGCGCTAGTTGCTGACGGGAATGGAAGCCGCCAGGCCGAAGCCGGCAACGAGCTGCCCCTGCGAAAAGCCCGGTATTTTGGGGCCGAAAAAAATCGGGACATTGGTCGTCAGACGCACCGCATTCACGCTCAGCGTTACCCCAAAGTCCAGCGCGTGGTAGGTGCGCTGGCTGCTGCCCAGGGCTTCAGCCAAAACAGCGGTGTTGGACTGCACATCCCCGAACAAGTGGCGCAGGGTGTAGCGCGCAAAGGGCTGTACTTGCGCGAACAGGTCCTTGTCGGCTAAGTGGGTGCGGCCCTCTACCAGCTTGTATACCAGGCCGATGCTCGGTGCCAGAATGTTGAGGGTAGTGGTGCTGTCGCGGCTGCTCCAGTTGGTTTGCACTGCCACCAGGCTCAGCGACATCCCCAAGCGGTTCGATTCGCCGATGTCGTTTTCAGCCGATACTGACGTGCCAAACTTCCCGAAATAATACGTAAGATTGCTGGCGAACGACAGCCCATTGCCCACAACATACCCATTAGGTATCAGCAGCGCCTGCCCAAAGATGCGCCTTTGCTCGGCCGAAGCCACGGTGCCCGCTTTTGCAGCCTTAGCCACCCCCGTAGAGAGCGCTCCGGCCCCCGAAAACAGCACCACCAGGGTGCTTATTGCTACCCGCGGGTGGCTAACGGTACGGTAGCCTACCAAGTGCGCATCGGCCGGCGGCTGCGGCTCGCTGCCGTCGCAGAAGGCCCGGTCCTGGTAGTTTGTGTACGTGTATTTCAAATAAGTCGGCTTCATAAATACGGCATCTACTCCTAGCGAGCCGGTTTTGCCAGTGGTGGTGGGGGTAGAAATCGTTTTGTTGAAGTCGCCGTCCGATACTATTCCTACCACCCAGTTGCCCAGCCCGGTCCGGGCCTCCGGTACCGTTTCCAAGTTGTCGAACTCCGTCAGCAGCGTCTTGGCGTTGCCGATGCCAATGCCGGTTGCAGGCACCGAGGGGCTATAGGTCAGCTTGAGCGAATCGGGGCAATGGCCGTAGTCTACGCGGTTATGAAAGCGGTTAAACGCTTTCTGCGACAGCCACTGCGTTTCTATTTCCTGGCTCGGCTGCGTCTGGCTGCTAAAGCCAATCGTGCCCTGCCCGTATGCGTGCGTAGAAGCAAGCAGCTTTGCTAGGCCAATCAACCACCAGGTACCTGGCCTGGCGGCTTGAGAGTGGGTAAAGAAGTCTTTCATAGTATTTAAGGGTGCACTAGGGTGAGCAACTCCTGCCCCGGGCCTCCGCAACCTGCGAGCGGCGCCAGGCAGCAAAAAAATTCAGCGTATGCCCCGTAGCCTGCTGGTGCGCCGTCCCGCCAGCCCGCGCGCAGGCATCGCCGGGTGCCCGCAGCAGGTTCAGCCGGAGTGCCTCATCGTGCACGAAGCCGGTACCTGCCGGCTATTGCCATGCACTGGCGCCATAGCGAGCGCCGCAGGCCGTAGCTGGCTGCTGAAACCCCGCAAGTGCCGGCCGGGCAGCGTCGCCCCTCTATGGCGCAGCAGGGTAGGGAAGAAGGAAAATGTGGGTGGTGGAGCTGCCCGGCAACACCGGCCGGTTTGCAGCGTTGCAACGAGCCCCGCCCCGGCGCAATCGGCTGGCAGCACCTGCCCGGCGCGGCCGCTGCGTCGGCGCTATTTAATTAGGGCGCGTTCGCGCAGGCGGCGAGCCGAAGGGCTCCCCCGGCCTCGAAGTAGCAGGGGGCAGCCAACCGGACCAATACGGGAGCAGACATGGCGCAAGCGGCAAGTGAGTAGCAGGCCGCCTTACAAAAGTTTTCTACTGGGCTGCTATATGCAATACCTACTTTTGGGTAATCCTTCCGGGGCCTTTCGCCGGGCTTCAGAAGCCATGCTCGTGGGCGAAGCGCACAAGCTCGGCCACGCTGTGCACCCCTAGCTTGTGCATTAGGTTGCGCCGGTGGGTGCTCACAGTCAGCTCCGCCAGGCTTAGGCGCTCGGCAATGGCCCGGGTAGAGAGCCCTTCCCGGACCAAGCCGATAATCTCCCGCTCCCGGGCCGAGAGTTGGTGCAGCCGCAGCAGCGCGTCGGCCGCCAGGTTGGCCGGGTTGCGGTCGGGCGGCTGCGTAAGAGGCGCTCCCGGCAATGGCCGGGCCCGCACCCGCGCCGGAAAGACGAGCTGGCCCGTGTGCACGGCCCGGATGGCGGCCAGCAGGGCCCCCGCTTCGGCCGATTTATCCAGAAAGCCATGCGCGCCGGCCGCCGCTACCTGCGACACCAGCACCGGCGAAGCCGCGCTGCTGAAAACCAGCACCCGCAGGGCCGGCCACCCGCGCCGCAGGCGCGGCAGCAGGGTCAGCCCATCCAGCGGCGGGGGCAGGTACAGGTCGAGCAGCACCAGGTCGGCGGCCGGGGGCGGCGTAGCGGCCAGAAAGCTCAGCAGCGCCTCGCCGGTGGCAAACAGCCCGGTTACTTCCAGGTCGGGCTCCTGCCCAAGCAGGGCCGCCAGGCCCCGCGTGAGCGTCGGGTGGTCATCGAGCAGCAGCAGGCGACAGGGCATAGCGCAAAGTATTTGATGATATTGACCTTAGGGTGAAGCCCTTACACGGGCAGCTCGACCGTAATAACCGTGCCGCGCCCCGGCTGCGTGCTAACCAGCACCTGGCCGCGCAAGTAGCCGGCCCGCGCCTGCACCCCGCGCAAGCCCAGGCCACCCCGCCGGGGGGCGGGGCTCCGCGGGTCAAACCCCCGGCCGTCATCCCGCACGGTCAGGCGCAGGCTGGCAGGGAGGCGCTGCACTTCCACGTGCACGTGCTGCGCCTGCGCATGGCGCAGGGCGTTGTGCAGCAGCTCGGCCACAATGCGGTAGGCCGCCTGCTGCATCGGCACTGGCAGGCTGGCGGTAGCCGGGTCGCAGTAACACGCGACCACCGGGCCATCATCGGTCAGGCTGAGCGTTTCCGTGAGCAGCACCACTGCCTCGGGCAGCGGGGGCTGCTCGCCCCCCGGCGGGTTGGGCAGCAGCGCCTGGCTGAGGGTGCGCACATCGTGCCGTAGCTGCCGCAGCAAGGCTTCGGTGTGTTCGTGGGCCTCCGCCAGCAGGGGCGGCGCCTGCGCCAGGGCCTGGCGCACCGAGCGGCCCTGCCAGGCCAGGTGCAGGGCGGTCAGGCCGGGAGCCAGGGCATCGTGCAGCTCCCGGGCGAGGGCCTCCCGCTCCTCATCCTGCGCCGCAATAAGGCGCTGCCCGGCCGCGGCTCGCTCGCGCAGGTGGCGCACCCGCCACGCCGCGTTCTGCCGCTGGGCGTTGCGATACCGAATTGTGAGCAGGATACTTAGCGTGAGCAGCTCCGCTGCCAGGCCCCAGGCCAGGGAGTTGGGCTCGACCAGGTGGATATTGACCCAGCCGGTGTGGTTGAGCAGAAAATTTCCGGTGCCGATGATGAAAAACAGGTAGGTAAACCCGTAGAGCCGCGCCAGCTGCCGCTGGGGGCGGCGGCCCCGGGCCCAAACCGTTGCCAGGATAAAGCAGCCACCCAGCAGGACCAGCCACAGCAGTACCTCCCGCCCATTATGGAGGCTAGCCAGTAGGCCGCGGGCGCGGGCCCGGCGGGCGGGCTCAACCACGAGCGCATAAAGTACCACGTAAAGCGCAGCCGTAGCGCTCAGGCCCCAGCTTAGCCGGTGCAGCCGGGGCCAGGCCTGGCGCAGGCGCAGAAACAGCGCCATAATGCGCAGGCCGCAAGCCATTGCCAGCAGTAGTATCCCGTACTGCCCTATTTGCCAGCCCAGCCCGTAGGCGCCCTGCGGCAGCAGGCCACCGTCCAGGCTGTCCTCCATCACCAGAAACCAGGTGCCTAGCAGCACGTAGGCCGCGTACCAGAGGTGAACCGGGTCGCGCAATAGGCTAAAAAGCAAAATGTTAAGCAGGACACTGCTGCCAAATAAGCCCAGCAGCCAAGACCAGTGGCTAGTGAAAAGCAGGGCGTACTCGTGGGTCATAAACCCTGCGGCCGAGGCAAAGCGGGTGGGCAGGTAGTAAGAGCCCGTTTGATTGTCGACGCACAGGTAAAGCACGGCGCGCTCGTGGGCATTCAACCAAAACGGCAGGCAGTAGGGGCGCGCCGGCAAGGGCCGGCGGGTTGCTACCAGGCGGCAGTTGGTGCCGGCGGCGTAGCGCGGCACTCCCCGGCCCGCCGGCTGCACAAACAGCGTAGCGCTGTCTACAAACGAGTAGAGGCTCCAGACAAAGCGGGTGCGTTGGGCGAGCGTATTGGCCACCACCGCCCGCAGCCAGAGCCGGTCCTGCGTAAAGCCCGCCTGAAAAACGCGGGCCGGGCCCATGGGCCTGAACTTGCCCGCCGCCCACAGCGCGGCCACCCCCGGCCCGCTGCCCGGCCCTGGGTCAGGGTCGAGGTAATAGGTAAGGGCGGGGCTGGGCAGTAAGGCAGTCGTATCCCGCAAAAACAGCGTGTCCGGCAGCAGCGGCTTCGGCTGGCTTAAGCCGGCGGTAGGCAGCAGGGCCAAACAGAGCCAGCACGCGAGCAAAATACGAGACATAAGCCACTAGCTCTCAGCAGGACTAACCCGGGCTGGGCTCCTTGAAGGCGCAAGTAACGCATTCGCCGGCTGCCGGCGCAATACCTACTTTTAGGTAGCTGGCCGCCCCGGCCCCTCCACCCAGAAAGCCTTGGCAGGAAGCTGGCGGATGACTGGTAGCTGCCCGGTGGCTACTGCCTCGCTAAATCAGCCGGGTACTGCAAAAAGCAAGCTATCGACCGCCCGGCGCCCTGTTTTTTAGGCGGCTCCCACTGTGGCGCCAGGTCAGCCCAATGCCGCCCGAATAGCTTGCTAGGGAGCTTGCGGGCCGCCCGCCGCCTGCTCGCGCCAGGCCCAGCGCTAGGGCAGCAGCTCGGTGGCCACCTGGCCGGGGCAGGCCAGCCGCAGGTAGAAGTAGCCGGTGCCGGCCAGGCCCAGCAGCAGGCCCGGCGTTTCTGCCATGCCCGGCGTGGCGCCCGAGGGGTCGTTTACACCACTAGGCCAGGCCAGGCCCGGGTAGTGGTACTTGGCGAGGCCATAGTTGCCCGCCGCCTGCGCCACCTGTGCATACAGCTCGCTGCCCAGCACCCGGCTGCCTTCCAGCATAATGTCGGCGTTGCCGGCCAGCCCGTGGCACAGGGAGAAATTGACGGGCGCCCCGGGGTTGGTAACGGCCTGGTAAATACTCCGGTGGGTGGTATTGAGGGCCACTTCGGCCTCCTGCCGGAAGCTGTCGTCGCCGGTGAGCTGCCAGGCCCGCAGGCGGCTCAGGGCAATGCCGGGGGCGCCGTGGCACCAGGCATCGGCGTAGGTGGGGGGCATGGCGGGGGTGGGGGCGGGGGCCAGCTCGCGCAGGTCGGGCCAGTTTTGCAGCTGCGCGTGGAAGAGGTTGCGCTCGAACTGAAAGCCCAGGTAGGCCGCCGTGCGGTAGGCGGGCTGCCCGAGGGCCTGGTGCAGCTCGAGCAGCGCCAGGGCAATGCCGGCCGCCCCGTGCGAGTAGCCGGTAAGGGCCGGCTGGCCGGGCAGGGCCGCCCAGCACCAGGCGGCCGGCTGCCGCTGCGCCCGCGCCAGCAGGAACTCGCCGCAGCGGCTGGCCGCCTCGGCCAGCCAGCCGGCCTCGGGGTGGCGGCGCAGCTGGCGCAGCAGCACCGGCACGGCCCCGGCCACCCCCGAAATCACGTCCAGCTCGAACTCCTGCGGCGGCTCGGCGCATACCTCGGCCAGCAGCTCCCAGCCGGCCGCCGTCCAGGCGGGCTGCTGGTGGCTTTCGCCCAGGCGCAGCAGCGTATCGGCCCGGCCCAGCGCCCCCGCGAAGTAGCCATAGCCCACGTGGCGGCTGCCCAGATGGGGGCCGGCCAGGGCGTGGGCCACGGCCCCGCCCAGCAGCTCCTGCCACAGCGGGTCGGGCTGCTGCTGGTGCAGCAAGCTCAGAAACCGCGCCACCCCCAGGGTACCGCCATACACGTCGGGGCCGCAGGCCCGCTGCGCTACCTGGTAGGCGCCGCCCACGGCCTCGGTGCTACCGCCCACCCAGGTGCAGCACGCCCCTTGCCAAAGGGCGGTGCGGGCCAGGTGCGCGGCAATAGCTTGGGCCACCGCCAGGTAGGCTAGCGTATCGGCAGCGCCGGGGGCCGCGGCGGCCGGGGCCGCGGTAAGTACGGGGGTAGGGGCAGACATATGCGGAAGCTACGCGGCACCCAGCCGGGCGAAGTCGTAGGGAAAGTGGGAGTTGGGGTTGCGGTAGAAATGGGTTTCGTCGAGGCCGCTCTTGGTGATGGCCCGCCGCATTTCGGCCAGCGCGTCGGCCAGGGTGGGCAGGTGCTTGTCGTGGGCGTTTACCAGGGCCTCGGCCAGCAGCGTGCAGCGGCTCATGCCGAAGCTCTGGCCCTGGCCGGGGTCTTCCGAAAACGACACCCCCGGCAGCAGCCCGCGCGTGAACAGCGGCCCCACGGCTTGCAGCTCGGGGCGTAGCGGCTCGAAAATAGCCGGCAGCAGGCGGGCGGCCAGGTTGAAATCGAACTTATCCAGGTACAGCACCGCGCTGTCGGCCCGGGTGTAGAGGGCCGGGTGGTTGAGGCACTTGAACATGAACGGCAGCCGGTAGCGGTTGAAGGTGCCCGTGAGTGCCTCCACCAGGGCCACCGCCCCCTCGAAGGTGATGTTAATGTAGACCCGCACCAGGCTGGCCTGGGCCGGCAGCACGGCCCGGCTGCGTACATGGTAAAACACGGGCTGGGCCGTCCGGTCTTCGCGGCTGATGCGCAGGCGCACCACGGCCCCCACGTGCGGGGTGGGGGCCTCGCCGGGGCCGGCCGGCTCCCACTGGCCGGGGGCCAGGGAGCGCAGCTGGCCGTTTTTGGTAACCCAGGCCGTGCCGTGCGCGTCCACCGCGTACACCGTCCAGGCCGGGTCGAAGCCGTCGGCGGTCTGGTTGGCAGCCGACAGGCGCTCTATACAGGTCTGGCGGGCGGCGGGCAAGGGCAGGGCCAGGGCGGGTGGCGTGGGGGCGCTGGTGCTGCCGGTGCAGTAGTAGGTGCCGTAGAGCACCTGCGTAAGGCAGGCCAGCAGCTGGGCGCGGTCCTGGTGGTCGTCGCCGGTGTTCTGCCCAAACTGCCCTAGCGGCTGGTGCCAGCGGGTGTAGGCCTGCGGGTAGGTCACGGGCACGGCCTGGCCGCGCAGCTCGTAGGTGTGCGCATCGAGCACGCGCAGCTGGCTGGCAATGGCGGCCAGCACGTCGGGGGTGGCGGGTAGGGTAGCGTTCATGCGGCCAGGGCTTCGGCGGGGGGGGCCAGGTGAGGCAGCACGGCGGGCAGGCCGCGCAGCAGGGCGTAACTGGCTTGCAGCAGCTTAGTGGGCGTGGGTTGCAGGGTGTCGGAGGCCATGCTTTGCTCGATGGCTGTTTGCAGCAGGCGGGCAGCGGCGTAGCGCAGCACCTTTTCCAGGGCCGGGCCGGCCGGGTCGAGGCCCATCAGGGCGGCGTAGCGCTGCCACAGGCGGCGCACGGCCGGCCAGGCCGGGGCCAGGTGGGCCAGCTCCACGCCCGGCACCAGCCCAAAGCCGGGGGCGCTCAGCACCGGGTCGTAGTGCACCACGCCGGCCAGGAAGCTTTGCACCAGCCCGCCCACATCCCAGAGCGGGTCGCCGATGTCAGCAATCTCCCAGTCGATGATGCGCAGGCAGGGGCCGTCGGCGGCGTTCAGCAGCAGCAGGTTCATCCACTTCACGTCGCCGTGCAGCAGGCTATTGCCGCCCCAGGCTTCGTGCAGGGCGGCCAACTCACGGCAAAAGTCGGCGCTGCTCTGCACGGCGGCCAGAGCGGGGTTAAGGCCCTGGGTGGTAGTGCGCAGCAGCTGCTGGGTGGTAGCCTCGGCCTGGGCCAGGGCCAGCACCCACGGCACCTGGCGCGGAAAAAACTGCACCGGCCGGCTGCGCAGCACGTCGCCGGGCAGGGCAAAGTGGTAGCTGGCCAGCAGCTCGGGCAGCAGCCCGGCCACTGCCTGGGGCAGGGTGCCGCCGTGCTGCCGGGCCACCTCCTCCAGGTTGGTGGCCTCGGCCAGGTACTCGGTCACCAGCACCTGCCGCTCGGCGTCGAAGCCGTAGTAGCCGGGCACGTAGGCGGCCAGCCCGGCTAGGGCCGGGTGGTTCTTGATGAGCCACAGGCAGGTGGCATCCTTTTGCAGCACGTAGGTATTGCTGGCATCGAAGCTGATGAGCTGCTTAACGAACAGGCTCGGGGCTTCGAGCCGCTGCACCCGAAAAATCAGGTTGCGGGTTTGCATCTGCGAGGCCACGTAGTCGCCGCGCAGCAGCGAGCCGGCCTCCAGAAAACCCTTGTCAAGCAAGTACCAGTGCAGCTGCGGTAGGGTTAGTCTCACGGAGAGGAAGCAAAAAAAGTGCGAAAGTTTCGGTGGCTAGCCAGGCTAAAACCTCCCCGCCCGGCCGGGCGGGGAGGTAGCCGAAATAAAAAGCCGCCGGCCAAGCTACCCCGGCTGCCCGCGCCGGCGTGGGGCAGCCGGGGTAGCTGGCCGGCCGGCTAGGCCGGCACGGTAACCGGGCACATGGGCGGCACCGAGGCGGGCGGCAGCTGGCAGTTCCAGGTGGGCTGGCACATGGGCGGCACCGTGGGGCAGTGCGTGGCCGCCGAAACCAGCTGGCCGCCGGCCGCCGGGCTACCCCCTACCTGGGCACCCGCTGCGGGCTGGCAGTAGGGCCACTGCGTGGGGCCATAGCATTGGGGCGGCACCGTGGGGCAGTTTGGCGGGGCCGAAAAGCCCACTTGCGCCGCCGGAGCCGGGGCGTTGGCCGGTGCCTCGGGGCAGTGCGGCGGGGCCGACAGCAGGTGCGGGCACTGGGGCGGCAGGGTGTGGCAGGCCTGCACCGTGGGGCAGTGCGGCGGGGCCGACAGCAGCGGCTGGGCCGCCGCGCCGGCCGGGCTATAGCAGTGAGGCCACTGCGTGGGGCCGTAGCACTGGGGCGGCACCGTGGGGCAGTGCGGCGGGGCCGACAGCAGGGTTTGCGCCTCGGCCGGGCCAGCCTGGCCGCCCTGGCCACCCCCGCAGTCGGGCGGAATCGAGGGCACGCGCACCCCCGTTTGGGTGGGCGGCAGGCAGTGCGGAAAGGCCGTGGCCGGCGGGGTGTACACGCCCCCCCCGGCCGGAGGTACCGCCCCGGTATTGCTGCCGGGGCAATGCGGCGGATACGAGAAATGCACGGGCGGCCCCACGGTGCCGGCCCCGGCCGGCGCGGGCGGCGGGCACTGCATAGTGATGCAGAAATTGGTAGTGGGCGGCAGCGTAAAGAAGGTAGTGGGCTGTATCGTGCCCGCGGCGCCCGGCCCAGGCTGCGGGCACACCGGCACCTGGGTGCAGAGCGTGGCCGCCGTATTCTGGTGCTGCGGCGGCTGCGCTACGGTCGTCGTCCAGGTATGAGGCGGCGGGCAGCCCGCTCCCAGCTGGGTGCACACGGTAGCGGCCGTGTGCATGCCCGCCATCGGGGCGGCCGGGGCCACCGGCCCGGTGCCGCCGCAGTAGGCCGTTGCCTGGCCCGGCACCTGCGTTACGCCGCAGTGCTGGGTAAAGGCCGGCGGGCAGCCGGCCCCTAGCTGGGTGCAAACGGTGGCCGCCGTATGCAGCGTGAATACTGTGGTAGGGTGCCCGCAGCCCAGGTAGCCGGTGTGCCCGATGGGGTGGCATGGCGGCCCCTGCGTACAGGTAGTGGCTACCGAGGGGAAGCCCCCCTGGGCCTGCGCCGGGGGTGGCCCCTGGGGGCACTGCGGGCCATAGTAGGTGGGGTAAACGGTGGTGGTAGGACTCATAAGAGTGAAGGGTGAAAGTGAGAAAAAATGCAAAGGCCTTTTGCAGTAAGTCAGGTAGTGGCCGGTGGCTCGCCGGCCGGCCCGGTCGGCGTTTCTTCATCCAGAGCGGGCGGGGTAGCCTCGGCGGCCGGGGGGGCGAGCAGCGTCGCGCCGGCATCTGGCGTGGGCGTGGGCGGGTGCGCCAGGGCCTGCAAGGCCGCCAGCAGCTGCTCGCCCACGGGGCTGCCCAGGCCGGTGCAGGGGTTCCAGACGGGGGCGGCCCAGTACAGCTGGTTGTTGCCCTGCGTGATGGGGCGGAAGACCACCGACCCGGCCAAGCCGTAGAGCACCGCGTTGAGGAAGCCCAGGCGGTAGCCCAGGCGCTGGCCCAGCAGCAGCACCAGCGTAGCCAAGAAGGGTGTGGCCGCGCTGGTGCCGCCCGCCACCACCGGCTGCCCGCCAAACACGGTGCGGTAGCCTTGCAGCAGGCTGGCATCGGCGGCCAGGTCGGGCACGCCCCGCCAAGGGCTGTGCTGGTAGGGATAGTGGCTGGCGGCCGCCTGCTGGTAGGCCGGCTGGGCATACAGCGTACTATAGCCGCCTCCCGTGGCCCACTGCCCGCCCAGCTCGTTCCACACCACCTCGGCCAGCAGCTGCGCGTCGGTGATGGTGGGCACGGTGCCCCCGCAGCCCAGCACCAGGGGGCTGGAAGCGGGCAGCGAAACGTTGGGCACCCCCAGCTGGTTGTAGGCCCCGTGGTCGGCCGAGGCGGCCAGCACCGTGATGCCCAGCATCGCGGCCAGATACAGCAGCTCGTTCATTTCCTGCACGTCGGCCGCCGGGTAGTAGTATTCCGACCCGGCCCAGCTCACCGACACCACGGCGGGGTGGTTGGCGGCATCGCCCACCACGGCCCGCAGCGCCTCCAGCAGCGTGCTGCCGTAGTACACCACCAGGCGGGCCTGCGGGGCCAGCGCCCCGGCCACCTCCAGGTCCAGGGCCACCTCCGCGTTGTCGAGCAGGCTAGTGGCGGCCGGGCCGGTGGGCGGGGGGGTACCCACCTCCACTATTTTCGGCTTCTTGAGGCCGGCCTCCGCAAAAAATTCCTTTAGGTCGCCCTGGTTGAGCTTGCCGCCCAGCTCCACAAAGCCGATGGTTTGCCCTTCGCCCGCCAGCCCGGCCGGGAAGGCGTAGGCGCGGGCCAGTTCCTGCGGGGTGTAGCCGGGGGGCATGGTGGTTGCGTGGTCGTCGGCGGGCGGGGGGCTGCCCTCGCCCGCTGGCAGCGGGCGGCGCAGGCGGGCCGGGCGGCGCGACTCGCGGCGCACAGGCCGCTCCAGGGGCTGCGCCTGCCGCACCAGGCCTGCCAGGGCGGGCGGCATCAGCAGGGGAGTAAGGCCCGCCAGAAACGGGGGCTGCCCCGCGCTCTGCAACACGGCCACGCGGGTGTGGAAGGCCTGCTCCACGGCCTGCACGGTGCCCGTAAGCGTGAGGCTGCCCGTGAGCAGGCAGCTGCGCTGCACCTGGAGCTGCCGGCCCTGGTAGTAGTCGGCTACGGTGGCCAGGTCGGCCGGGGTAGTGCCCAGCAGCTGCGTCAGCTCGTCGTGCGAGGGGTAGGTGCGCAGGTGGGGCGGCGCGCTCAGCAGCGCGGCCAGGCGGGCCGTCAGCTCGGGAGTGGCCGCCGGGCGGCGCAGCAGCAGCTCTACCGTGAGCAGCCGGGCGGGGTTGGGATAGCCCGCCAGCGTGCCCACCGCCTGCGGTGCCGAGCCCGGAATAACGAGGAAGGAAGGAGTCATGGGTACGGCTTGCATAACCTACAAATCACTTATTTTCAAGTTTTTAAACCGAAAAGCAACCGCTCCTGGCCGGCGCCCCCGCCTGGAGGTAAAAGTGCCTGGCCGCCCGGCGCAGGGGCACTGGGGCTAGCGCTGGTTCGCACGGGAGCGGCCGGGCCGGTCAGCGCCGCCGCTGGCGGGAGGCCGGGAGCGGCGGCGGCCGGCTAGCAACGGCAGCTTGCTGGCTGCGGGGGTATTTCAGGGTGCACACGCTCAGGCGGAGCGGGTCAGCGATTTCCTTGTTTAACCGGCCCCCGGCAACCCGGGGCGGCCCGCATACCGTCACACACCGGGGCGGGGGCGGCAGCAGGCCGGCGCAGCAGGTGCCGGCCTGCTGCCAAGCCTGGCGGGCGGGCTAGGCCCCGGCCTGGCGCCGCAGGGCCGGGGCATCGGCGGCGGTGCCGAACCCGGCCGCGGCGGCCAGCCAGGTCTGGCAGTCGGCCGGCACATCGCCCCAAAATTTGCTGGCCGCCATCACCTGGCTGGTGAAGAAGCCCGCCGACGGGGCCCCTGCCACGGTGAGCAGCAGCCCGAAGCCATTGGCCAAAGTGCGAAACTCCCGGGCCACGCCCTGCACCTTGCGCTGCTCGCCCTGCACCTACTGTTGCAGCGCCTGAATCAGGCGCTGGTTGGGGGCGAAGCCGCTCTGCGTGCCCAGCGCCACCGCCGCCGCGTGCAGCGGGTTATAAAGCTTGGTGAATAGCTCGCCAAACGTCACCACCCCTTGCAGCGTGTCCAGCACACTGCCGCTGTAAGTGTTGAGCCAGGCATTGGCGTGCCCCTGGGCCGTTGCCAGGTGGGTATTGAGGCTAGCCAGCGTGGGCACGGCCGGAATGGTCGGAAACTGCGCTTGGTTGGCGATGGCCTGCGCCGCGCTGTTGAGCTTTAAAAGCTGGCCGCTCGTGCCACTGCTGGCCGGGTTGAGCGCTTGGTTGGCCACGCTGAACTGGTGCGGGGCCACTGGAGGGTGGAGGTAGTGGGGGTCATGGAGCAGGAAAAAAAGGAAGGGCGAAAAGGCAGGCGGGCGAAAAAGCCAGCACCTGGCCTGCCACAAAGAGACGAACGGCCCTGCTTATCGCGCTAGCGTATATATACTTAACTTTCAAAACAGGTATTTTCACCTGGTAGCCCCGCCGCCTTCGTAGCCCCGCTGCGGCCACCGGCCACCTCGCCCGGCGCCAGGGCGTGGGGCCGGCCCTAGCCTGCTTTTTGGTCAGCGAATGCCGGCCCCGGCGGCTACTAGCCAGCATTGTACAGCGGCCCCCGCTGCGGGCCCCAGGTAATGCTGCTGCGGGAGGTAGAAGCCAGGCCCAGGCTCACTGCCGAGCGCGGGCCCAGGGGCATTCGGGCCCAGCCTTTGGCGCACACGAGCGGCCCGAAACACTTCCGCACGGCGCACCAAGCCGAGGGCTCGTTGCTCGCCCAGGCGCTGGCCTCCGCGAAAATCCTTGCCGAACATGCTCAAAGAGTACGTAACAATACCGTAGCTTTGCACCATGCTTCAACCAAAAAACCTGTTGATGAAGCGCGGAACCCTGCTCGGCCGGGAGCCGCGGGTGAGCCGGAAGGTCTTCGCCTCCATTGGTTTTCCCGATTTTGCCTTTGGTATTTCCGTTATTTTTTCTGCTTGCTGCCCCGCCACCGTTTCGGATTCCGAAACGGTTTTTTTATGCCCGCTGAGTTGGGCGGCCGCCGCGCCGCCAGGCAGCCTGCCCGCCGCAGGGCGGGGCCGATAAGCCTTCTTCTTATCCGTTTCAGCTAGTTAATCTCATTTTACCTCACTATCGGTATGGCACGTAAAGACCTGCTCGACATCGCCTCCCTCCACCGGGAGGAAATCGAGTTTTTGCTCGACCAATCCACGTCGTTCAAAAAACTGTTCTCCCACTCGGTGAAGAAAATTCCCGCCCTCGAGGGCAAGTCCGTGCTCATGCTGTTCTACGAGGCCAGCACCCGCACGCACTCCTCGTTCGAGGTCGCGGCCAAGCGCCTCTCGGCGGAAGTCACGAATTTCGACGTCGCCCACTCCTCCATCACCAAAGGCGAGTCGGTGCGCGAAACGATTGAGACGCTCCAGGCCATGCGCACCGACTACATTGTGGTGCGCCACAGCCACTCGGGCCTGCCCGGCATGATTGCCCGCCAAACCACGGCCTCGGTCATCAACGCCGGCGACGGGGCGCACGAGCACCCCACCCAGGCCCTGCTCGACGCCTTCACCATCAAGGAGAAATTTCCCGACCCCCGGGGCAAAAAAGTCCTCATCATCGGCGATATTCTGCACTCGCGCGTGGCGCGCTCCACTAGCACGCTGCTGCAAAAGCTGGGCATCGAGGTCGCTTACCTCGGCCCGGGCTCGCTGGTGCCCAAGTACGTGCCGGCCAGCATTCGCCGCTTCACCGACTACGAGGCGGCCCTGGCCTGGGCGCCCGATGTGGTGTACCTGCTGCGCGTGCAGCTGGAGCGCCAGGACGTGCAGTTTTTTCCCAGCGTGCGCGAATACCACCGGGTGTACGGCATCACTAATACCCGGCTGGCCGAAATCCGCGACCGCGGCCTCTACATCATGCACCCCGGCCCCGTAAACCGGGGGGTCGAGCTGTGCGACGCCGTGATGGACTACGAGCGCAGCCTCATCACCAACCAGGTCGAAAACGGCATCTCCATCCGCATGGCCGTGCTCGACTGGCTCACGCCGGGCGGGGAGTTTCCGAAGCAGGAATCGACTTATGCCACGCAGCAGCGGGCTGGCTCAAAGGCGGTTATATCATAAGCGCCGGCCGCGGCGGCGGCCTTTATCTTCCTTTATCTCTCCCATACCCCTAGCCGGTTTACAGCCATTATTACTTCATGCTTCTCCTTCAAAATGCCCGCATCGCTTCCGAACATTCACCCGTGCTTGCTGAGGGCGATGTTCTGATTGTCGAAGGAAAAATTCAGGACATCGGCCGCAGCCTGGCCATTCCCGAGGGCGCCCGGGTCATCGACGCGCGCGGCCGGGTGCTGATGCCGGGCATGTTCGATGCCCACGTCCATTTCCGCGCCCCCGGCTTTGAGAACAAGGAAACCATTACCACGGGCAGCGAGGCGGCCATCAACGGCGGCGTAACCGGCGTGGTGATGATGCCGAACACCCGCCCGGCCCTCGACTCGGCCACTACCGTGGCCACCGTGCTGGAAAATGCCAAGGACCGCTCGCGCATTCCGGTGTACACTTCCGGCTGCGTTACCAAGAACCGCGAGGGCCGGGAGCTGGCCGAAATTGAGGGGATGCGCGGCCTCGGGGTGAAGATGCTCACCGACGACGGCGACACCACCAACGACCCGGCGGTGCTGCTGCGGGCCATGCAGTACGCCACCGAGTTCGGGATGTTTTTCGCCAGCCACTGCGAGGTGCCGGAGCTGGCCGGGCCGCGCGCCCTCAACGAAGGGGTGATGAGCTACCGGCTCGGCATCAAGGGCTCGCCGGCGTGCGCCGAAGAGATTATTATCGACCGCGACATCCGGCTGGCCCGGGCGGCGGGCGCGCACGTGCACATCCAGCACGTGTCGAGCAAGCTCGGCATGGAAACCATCCGCTGGTGGAAATCGCGCGGCGATGTGCAGGTGACGGCCGAAGTGGCCCCGCACCACCTGCTGTTCACCGACGAGCACATCGGCGACTACGACACCAACTACAAGATGAACCCGCCGCTGCGCACGCAGGCCGATTGCGACGCCCTGCTCGAAGGGCTCATCGAGGGCGTCTTCGACCTCATTGCCACCGACCACGCGCCGCACACGCCGTTCGAAAAAGCCCAGGATTTCCTGAGCGCGCCCAACGGCATCACCGGCCTGGATACGGCCCTGGTGTCGCTCCACCACTTCTTCGTCGGGCCCGGCAAATTTGGGTGGGACCTGGTGGTGAAGCGTTACTCGGCCGAGCCCCGCCGCCTGATGGGCCTGCCGGTGCCCGCCATCGAAGTCGGTCAAGAAGCTAATTGCGTGCTGTTCGATACCGAGGCGGAAACGACCTTCACGCGGGACTTCATGAAATCCAAGTCCCAGAACACGCCCTTTATCGACCAGACGCTGAAAGGCCGGGTAGACCTGGTGCTTTTAGGGTCGGAAATCCTGCTGGAGCGCTAGCCATCCGCTGCGCAGTGGCAAGGCGCACCATTCCTGACCAGCGGCGTAGGCTGGGCCCCGCCCGTGGGGCTAGCCTCAGGCTGTGGGGCCCACCGCGTCGTAGATGACGACTTTTTCCCAGTAGCGCGCATACTGGTTTCGAAAATCATCGTGAATCGGGTGCTGCTGGTAGTTGAGTTCCGCCTCGGCGCTCTCAAAAAAGCACAGCCACGAATAGGTATAGGTGCGCTCGATAACGGCGCGGTTGGTGGCGGCCGGCGTGCCGATGTGGGCCAGCCTGATGGCCGGAATGCCCCGCAGCATCTGCAACCCTTCCAGCAGCTTGGCGCGGTCGGCATCGCTGGCGGTGGCGGGCAGGTAAAACAAGACGTGGTGCACAAAAACGTCGGCAGGAGTAGGCATGGCGGGGGAGGTGGCAGGAAAGAAATACGCACCCAGCGGCCCAAACGACCGCTGGCGAAAGCAAAGTACGGCGAGCCAGCCTCTTTACGTGATTGGGCCGCCCGGCCGCGCCGCCAAACCCCTGGCCCCGCCCGGCTGTTAGCCCAGCGTGATAAAGCAACTACTACTGCTGGCCGGGCTCGTGGGGGCGGCAGCCCCCGCCAGCCACGGCCAGTCGGCGCGGCTCAACGATTTTCACAGCCTGGCCTGGCTCGTGTATGTGGGCGACCACAAGGTGGCCGACAAGTGGGCCATCCACACCGAGTACCAGTGGCGGCGCGTGGATTGGCTGCGCGACCCCCAGCAGCAGCTAGCCCGCCTGGGCCTCGTGCGCACCCTCTCGGCGCGGGTGAAGGCCTCGGGCGGCTACACCTACTTTCAGAGCCACCGCTACGGCCAGTACGCCGAAGTGCCCGGCCAGGCCACCCCCGAGCACCGCCTCTACGAAGACGTGTCGCTCGCCGACAGGCTCGGGCGCGTGGGCCTGAGCCAGCGCATCCGGCTGGAGCAGCGCTGGATAGGCGCCCGCGGCCCCACCGGCGAAGGCCCCGTGGAGCGCTGGGAATACCAGAACCGCATTCGCTACCAGCTCGAAGCCGAGCTGCCGCTGCAAGGCGCCAGCCTCGACGATAAGGAGTTCTACCTCACGGCCTTCGACGAGCTGTTCATCGGCTTCGGCCAGAACGTGGGCCAGAATGTATTCAACCAGAACCGCCTCTCGGGCGGGCTAGGCTATCAGTTTACCGATAATGCCAAGCTGGAGCTGAACTACCTCTACCAGGTGCGCTCGCACAGCGAGCCCGACGCGGCCAGCAGCCAGCCCGTGGTGGAGCTTAATAATGGCCTGCGGCTGAACGTGGTATACAACCTCGACTTCACAAAGAAGTCGTAGCCGCCCCTAGTAGTCGATGCGGTTCTCGCGGGCGGCCCAGGCCTGAAACGACACGAGCGCCTCCTCGCGCAGGAACTGCTGCATGGGCAGCTGGCGCTCGGCCAGCGGCTTATCTATCTCATCGTAGATAAACTGGTCGTCGAAGCCAATAGCGGCCGCGTCGGCCTTGGTATTGGCGTAGAACACCCGCGCCGGCCGGGCCCAGTAGATGGCGCCCAGGCACATGGGGCACGGCTCGCAGCTGGTGTAGAGGTCGCAGCCCGCCAGCTGAAAGGTGCCCAGCGCCTGGCACGCCTTCCGGATGGCATCGACCTCGGCGTGGCAGGTGGGGTCGTTGGTGCTGGTCACCTGGTTGAAGCCGCGCGCGATAATCTGCCCGTCCTTCACTACCACCGCGCCAAACGGCCCGCCCCGGCCCGCCTGCATATTGGTGAGCGAAAGCTCGATGGCTTCGCGCATAAACTCGGGGCTAGGGGGTTGAGGTGCGCTGTTCATATTTTTCACTTCTTGAAAATCAGTTTTTTACTGCCGCTAAAAAAGAAAATCTTTGTTTAGCCGGAATCTTTTGCCCGGTTGTTTGTTCTACCTGCGTGAAAGAATAGTTTTTTAAGGTGTTTTGGTTGGAAAGGCGAATGGCTCTGCTATTCGCCTTTTTTCATGCCCGTTCGCGGCCCCACCTCACCTGGCAGCCGGGCAACCTAACTTGCCGCCGGGCCGACCTTGGGCAAAATTACAAGCCCCGGCCCGACTGCTGATGCGCCAACTCTCTACGCTCCTCTTGCTGCTGGCCGCTACCGGCGCCAGCGCCCAGGCTTTTACCCCCGCCGAAATGGCCCGCTGGCAGCGCCAGGCCCGGCGCATCAGCATCGTGCGCGATACCTGGGGCGTGCCCCACATTGCGGGCAAAACCGACGCCGACGCCGTGTTTGGCCTGCTCTACGCACAGTGCGAGGACGATTTTGCGCGGGTTGAAGACAACTACCTCACCGCGCTGGGCCGCCAGGCCGAGGTGCGGGGCGAGGAAGCGCTCTACGAGGACCTGCGCCAGCGGCTGTTCCTCGATTCGGCCCGGGCCGTGGGCATTTACCAGCGCAGCCCGCGCTGGATGAAGGACCTGCTGCACGCCTTTGCCGACGGCACCAACTACTACCTGGCCACGCACCCCACCGTGCGGCCCCGCCTGCTGCACCGCTTTCAGCCCTGGATGCCGCTGCTTTTCAGCGAGGGCAGCATTGGAGGCAACGTGAGCGTGGTGCCCCTGGAGCGGCTAAAGGCCTTTTACAGCCAGCCCAAAAAGACGTCGTGGCAGGCGCCCTTCCCGCCGCCGGCTCCCTGGCGGGCTGAGGACGAGCCGGTGGGCTCCAACGGCTTCGCCATTGGGGCCGGCAAAAGTGCCAGCGGCCATCCGCTGCTGCTCATCAATCCGCATACCTCGTTCTACTTCCGCTCGGAGGTGCAGCTGACCAGCGCCCAGGGCCTCAACGCCTACGGCGCCGTAACGTGGGGGCAGTTCTTCATCTATCAGGGCTTCAATGAGAAGTGCGGCTGGATGCACACCTCCAGCCAGGCCGACTCGATGGACGAGTACCTCGAAACGGTGGCCCAGCAGGATGGCAAGTACGTGTACCAGTACGACGGCCAGCCGCGGCCCCTGGCCACTGATACGCTGAGCTTGGTGTACCTCAAGGATGGCCAGCGGCACCGCCGCACCTTCACCACCTACCGCACGCCGCACGGCCCGGTAGTGGGCCAGCAGGGCGATAAGTGGGTGACGGTGCGAATGATGAACACGCCCCTCGAAGCTCTGGAGCAGAGCTACCTGCGCACCAAGGCCCACGACTACGCCAGCTTCCGGGAGGTGATGCGCCTGAATGGCAACGCCTCCAACAACACCGTGTTTGCCGACAACACCGGCACCATTGCCTACTGGCACGGCAACTTTATGCCCCGCCGCCCCACCGGCTACGACTGGAGCCAGCCCGTGGATGGCAGCACCCGGGCCACCGAGTGGCAGGGCCTGCACAAGGTAGAGGAACTGGTGCAGGTGAAAGACCCCGCCAGCGGTTTTATCCAGAACTGCAACTCGACGCCCTACACCGTGGCCGGCCCCGCTAGCCCGGCCAAAAGCCAGTACCCCAGCTACATGGCGCCCGATGCCGAAAACTACCGGGGCATCAATGCCGTGCGGGTGCTGAGCCGCAAGCAGCAGTTTACGCTCGATACGCTGATTGCGGCGGCCGATGACCCGCACTTGGCTGGCTTCGAAAAGCTGCTGCCCTCGCTGCTGCGCGACTGCCAGCTGCTGCTCGACGAGCCCGGCGGCACGCTGCCGCCCGGCGTGGAAGCCGCCCTGCCCGTGCTGCGCGCCTGGAACCTGAATTACAGCAAAACCTCGACCGCCCAGACGCTGGCCATCTACTGGGCCGAGCGTATGCAGCGCCTGGCCCGGCCCCGCCTGCCCGCCGGCCCGGCCCCCGATTTTATCAGCTTCACCACCTTCATCATCGAGCACACCACGCCCGAGGAAAAAGCCATTGCCCTGGCCGAAACCCTGGCCGAGCTGACGCGCGATTTTGGCGCCTGGCAGGTGCCCTGGGGCGAGGTAAACCGCTACCAGCGCCTGACGGGCAAAATCGACGAGGTATTTGACGACCAGCAGCCGAGCCGGCCGGTGGCCTTCACCTCATCGGCCTGGGGCTCGCTGGCCGCGTTTGGGGCGCATACCTACCCAGGCACCAAAAAGCGCTACGGCGGCGTGGGCAACAGCTTCGTGGCGGTGGTCGAGTTTGGGCCCCGCGTGGTGGCCCGCTCCGTGGTGACGGGCGGCCAGGCCAGCCAGCCGGCTAGCCCCCACTTCCGCGACCAGGCGCCGCTGTATTGCGAAGGCCAGTTCAAAGACGTACTTTTTTATCCTGAAGACGTGGCCAAACACGCGGAGCGCACGTACCACCCAGGTGAGTAGGGCGGCGGGCCTTACCGCTTGATTATCTTGCCCCTAGCTATGAAAATTCTCTATATCCTGGCCCTGCTGCTGGGCCTGGCCGCCGGGGCCGGTGCGCCGGCCCGGGCCCAAACTACCGCCACCACCTGCGGCAGTGGCCGCTACGCGGCCGACGTGTTTGCGGCCGTTACCAAAACCACCGGCATTGTGTACGGTCAGAATTCGGTGGTGGATTACAGCAACAACACCTCCACCCTGAAGACGCTGGCGCTCGATTTTTACGAGCCCACCGACGACCCGGCGCCCCAGCGCCCGCTGATAATCTTCGCCTTCGGCGGCTCCTTTGTGAGCGGGCAGCGCACCGATATGGACGACCTGTGCCAGGCTTTCGCCCTGAAAGGCTACGCCACGGCCACCATCGACTACCGCCTGGTGGCCCCTAACAGCGTGTTTACGGTGTTATTTACCCCCGCCCTGCTGGCCGATGAGATAGTGCGCGCCAGCAGCGACATGAAGGCGGCCGTGCGCTTTTTCCGGCACGATGCGGCCACGGCTAATACGTACCACATCGACCCTAGCAAAATTATCGTGGCCGGCTACTCGGCCGGCGCCATCACGGCCCTGCAAACGGCTTACATCGACAGCGATACCGAAGACCCCACCTTCACCACCGCCTACCAGAACAACGGCGGCCTGGAAGGCAACACCGACCTGCCCGCCCCCGACCAGCTGCTACCCACCTACAATGCCCGCGGCCTGGCCGGAACCTTCAGCCTGGCCGGCGGCGTGGCCACGCTAGGGGTGGTGAGCGCGGGCAACCCGCCCCTCTACAGCGTGCACGGCGACGCTGACCAAGTGGTGCCCTACGGCTACGGCAGCGTGTACGGCACCTCGTATAAGCTCTACGGCAGCGGCGCCATTCAGCCGCAGGCCACGAGCGTGGGTATTCTGAATCAATTGCTTACCCTGGCCGGGGGCGACCACGCGGCCCCGCGCGCGGCGGCCAGCCGGGTGGCTATTAATACGGCGGCGGCCGCTTTTTTTCAGCCCCTGGTGTGCACCGCGCCGCTGCCCGTGCAGCTGGTCAGCTTTACGGGAGAGCTAGGGGCCGGGCCGGCCTGCGCGGCTACGCTGGCCTGGCGCACGGCCAGCGAAGTGCAAAGCCAAAGCTTTGAGGTTCAGGCTTCAGTCGACGGGCAGGCGTATGCCCCGCTAGGCACCGTGCCCAGCCAAAACCGGCCGGCCGGGGCCGCCTACACCTACGCGGCGGGGCCGCTGGCCGGCACCCGGTACTTCCGCCTCAAAATGCTGGACCGCGACGGCACCTACACCTACAGTCCGGTGGTGACCCTGGCCGCCACCTGCGCCCCCGGCCAGCTGCTGCTAGCCCCCAACCCCGCCCACAACGAGGTGCAGGTGAGCGGCCTGCCCGCCGGGGCTACCCGCCTGCTGCTTTATAATGCTACCGGCCAGCGCGTGCTGGAGCAGCGCGCCACCGGCCCGGCCAGCCTAAGCCTGGAAGGCTTGCCGCCGGGCATTTACCTGCTGCAAGCCGTGGGCGAAAGTGGGGCCGCCCGCAGCACTGCTCGCCTGGTGAAAGAGTAGCGTACGCTGCCCGCCAGGCAACCAATACGGGGCACCGCAGTAAAATGAAGAAATTCTGAGGGGCCGCCTCCGGCCCGCTTTTCATTTTACGCCATGATGTCTTCGAAATATACCGCGCTGCTGCCGGCGCTAGGCCTGCTGGCCGCGTGCAGCAGCGGCCCCAGCCAAGAGGAAAAGCAAGTGGCCCAGGCCGATAACCCGGCCCAGACCATTACCACGCCCAAGGATGAGACGGTGCACCTGCCCGCGCCCTACGCCACCAAGTCGGTGAGCAAGCGCGTGGATATCATCGACTGGCCGGCGGGCAAAACGCCCACCGCCCCGGCCGGCTTCACAGTGAGCGAGTTTGCCGGTGGGCTGCAAAGCCCGCGCTGGGCCTACGTGGCGCCCAACGGCGACATTCTGGTGGCCGAGGCTGCCACTCTGCCCAAAGGCACCAAGAAGCAGATTGCCGCCACGCTGGGCCTCGATAAGTCGCGCTCGTTGCAGCGCACCAGCGCCAACCGCATCACGCTTTTCCGCGACACCAATGGCGATGGCAAGCCTGACCTGCGCTCAGTATTCCTGGCCGACCTCAACCAGCCCTTCGGGATGCTCGTGCTGGGCAACAGCTTTTACGTGGCCAATACCAATGGCGTGCTGAAGTTTCCGTACCAGCCGGGCGACACTAAAATCACGGCCAAGGGCCAAAAAATTCTGGACCTGCCCGAGGGCGGCTACAACAACCACTGGACCCGCAACTTGTACTCGAGCGCCGACGGCAAGACGATACTCGTCACCGTGGGCTCGGGCTCGAACGTGATGGAGCACGGCCCCGCCAACGAGCTGCGCCGGGCTAACATTCTCGAAATCAACCCCGACGGCACGGGCGAGAAAATCTACGCCAGCGGCCTGCGCAACCCCATCGGGCTAGCCTGGAACCCGGAAACCAAGGCCCTGTGGGTGGCCGTAAACGAGCGCGATGAGCTGGGCGACGAGCTGGTGCCCGACTATATCACGAGCGTGAAGCAGGGCGGCTTCTACGGCTGGCCGTATGCGTATTTCGGCCCCAATGAGGACCCGCGCCGCAAGGGCGAGCGCCCCGACCTCGTGCAAAAAGCCATTGTGCCCGATGTGCCGATGGGCCCGCACGTGGCCGCGCTGGGCCTCGCTTTTTACGATAAGAAAGCCTTCCCCGCCAAGTACCAGAATGGGGCCTTCGTGGGCGAGCACGGCTCCTGGAACCGCTCGGCCTACTCGGGCTACCAGGTGGCGTTTGTGCCCTTCCAGGGTGGCAAGCCGGCCGGTAAGCCCGAGCCTTTTCTCACGGGTTTTTTGGTGGGCGATGGCTCAGACAAAGCCTACGGCCGCCCCGTGGGCGTAGTAACCCTGCCCGACGGTGCCCTGCTCGTGACCGACGACGCCGGCAACAAGCTCTGGCGCGTGAGCGCCGCTAAAGCCACGGCCGCCCAGCCTAAAGCTAAAGCCAGCCCTAGCGTGGCCAGCCGCTAGCCCCCGGCTAGCCCCGTGTAAACGCCCCGGCCCTGCGCACTTTTGCCGCAGGGCCGGGGCTTTTTGCGGCCGGCCGGCCACGAACGCCCGCGCCTCCCGACCTTAGCTGCCTAGCCCTGCTGTTTTATGACAAAGCCCTGCTTTTTACGTCTGTTGCTAGGCCTGCTGGCCGGGGCCGCGCCCGTTGCTGCCAGCCAGGCCCAGGCGCCGGCCGCGCCGCCCGCCTTCACGCCGCAAGTCAAAGAGTTTATTAAAGTGAGCGCGCCCGTAGTGGCCCTCACCGATGCCAAAGTCATCGACGGTACCGGCCGGCCGGCGCTGCTGCACCAAACCGTGGTGCTGCGAGGCGGCCGCATCGAGCAGGTGGGGGCTAGCAAAAAAGTGAAGGTGCCGGCTGGCGCCGAGATTATCAATTGCGCCGGCAAAACGCTAATTCCCGGCTTGGTAATGCTGCACGAGCACCTTTACTACACCATGCCGGCGGGTGGCCTCTTCAACATTGCCCAGATGCCGTACTCGTTTCCGAGGCTCTACCTGGCGGGCGGGGCTACTACCATTCGCACGGCGGGCAGCATCGAGCCGCAGACCGATTTGGCCATTCAGCGCCTCATCGGCGAGGGCAAATTCATCGGCCCCGACATGGACGTGACCGCCCCCTACATGGAGGAGCCTGGCATGGATATCCCGGCCCTGAACACCATTAAAGGGCCCGCCGATGCCACCGCCAGCACCATGTTTTGGGCCGATAAGGGCTGCACGTCGTTCAAGATGTACATGCACGCCACCCGCGCCGACCTCGCCGCCGTGGTGCGCGCGGCCCACGCCCGCCAGCTCAAGGTAACCGGCCACCTCTGCGCCATCACCTACCGCGAGGCCGCCGAAATCGGCATCGACAATCTGGAGCACGGCTTCATGGCCAGCTCCGATTTTGCGCCCGGCCACGTGGCCGATGCCTGCGACTACCCCGCCGCCCGCCAGGGCCTGCTGCGCCAGCCGGCCAACAGCCCCGCCGTGACGGACCTTATCAAGTATCTGATTAGCAAGAAGGTGGCCTTAACCTCCACGCTGCCCGTGTTCGAGCCCTACACCGGCCGCGAGGTGGTGCTGGGCGGCGGCCTGGAGGCGCTCATACCGCAATTGCAGGAGCGCGAAACCAAGACCTGGCAGGCTAGCCAGGGCAAGGACTCGGCCAGCGTGGCGCTCTTCAAAAAGGAGCAGGGCTGGGAAAAGCAGTTCTTCGACGCGGGCGGCCTGCTGGTGGCCGGCACCGACCCCACCGGCGCGGGCCGCACCATTGCGGGCTACGCCAACCGCCGCGAAATAGAGCTGCTGGTCGAGGGTGGCTTCACGCCCCTGCAAGCCATCCAAATCTGCACCCTCAACGGCGCCAAATACCTGGGCCGCGACCGCGAAATCGGCACCATCGAGGCCGGCAAGCAAGCCGACCTGGTGCTGGTGAACGGCGACCCGGAAAAAGATATCCGCCAGCTGCGCCAGATGGAAATTGTCTTTAAACACGGCGTGGGCTTCGATTCGCCCCGGCTGTTTGAGTCGATGAAGGGGAAGGTGGGGCTGAATTAGCTGATTTAGCTACAAAAGAAAACGTCTGTCATGCTGAGCTTGCCGAAGCATGACAGACGTTTTTTAAATAGAGCGTGCTATTCTAAGAAGCTACTACTTCGAAAGCAGCTACTTACGCAGCCGGCAGCGTGGCCTCGTAGGTATCGGCAAACTTGAAGTCTTCGAGCCAATAATCCGAGCTGATGATGTCGTACACTACGCTGTCGGCCGTCTTTTCGCTGGGCGTGAACTGCCACAGAATCGAGGCTGCTTCGGGAAACTCGCCGCCCGCCACCTGGTCGCTGAACAGGCGGTGCAGCAAGGCGCGGTCGGAGAGGCCGGGGGCTAGCAGGCGCAGCAGCGTAGCGGCGGTGGCGTGGTCGAGGGCGGCCAGGTCGTCGGGGCTGGAGGCGGTGATTTTTACCTTGAACTCGACGGCCTGCGGGTGCGGAAACTTGCCGTTGTAGGCGTCATAGAGCAGCTGCGTGGCGTTGAAGAATTTCTGGTGCAGCGCAAAATTGGGGTTCTCCTCCCACAGCTTTTCGGTCTGCATCTGGTGGGCTAGCTGGTCAATCTGGCCTTTGGTAAGCTCCTCGGCGGCCGTGTAGGTCAGCACGGCTTCGGCGGCCTCGGCGGGCTCCAGGTCGGTGAGGGCCATCTTCGTCATGTCGGCCAGCTCGGCCGGGGCGATGGCCTCCGGGTTTTCGTAGTCAATCTGATTGAGCAGGGCCAGGTAATCGGCAGACTGCCAGGCATTAGGAAGTTCCGAAAGGTGCTGAAAAGAAAGGCGTTCGACGGTGAAAGCGGGCATTGCAAAATGGGCGCGGGAAAAAAGCGACCGCCTGCATTTACGTAATAAGCGCGGCGGGCAACCAAGATTCAATAAAAACCACCGGCTAGTTTCCGCATCAGCTGGCCCCGCACCGACGTCCCTAGCCCGCCTACGAGCTACACGAAAGCGTGGCGCTGCCGGGCTTGTCGCGGGCCCAGTCGGGGCGCTTGTCCGCCAGGGCTTCGTGCGCCGGGTGCTCGTCGAACGGCGTGCGCAACACCTCAAACAACGTATTGAGCGGCCCCAAATCGCCGGCTTCGGCGGCCTCGATGGCGGCCTGGGCCAGGTAGTTGCGCAGCACGTACTTGGGGTTGGCGCCCAGCATAGCGGCCTGGATGGCCTCGGGCGCGGCGGTTTCCTGGCGCAGGCGCTGGGCGTAGCGGGCCAGCCAGTCGAGCAGGGTTTGGTCTTCGGCCGGGGCGGCTTCGTAGGCGGCCTGCGCCAGCAAGCCGCGCAGCAGGGCATCTTCTTCGGTGGGAGAAGGGCTAGCCAGCAGGGCCGGAACAAGATGCGACAGCTGCCGGAAGAAAATAGTCATATCGACCTGCGAGCCGGCCAGGGCGGTGGGTAGCGCCTCGGTGAGCGCCCGGTCGGCGGCGGGCTCTTGGGGCGTGAGGCCGAGCTTGCGCATGAATAGTTCGTGCCGGGTGGCGGCCAGGGTATCGGCGTAGCGGTCGAGGCTGGGGCGCAGGGCCTGCACGTCGGCCACCAGCGGGCCTAGCGCGTGGGCCAGGGCCATGAGGTTCCACATGCCCACGCGCGGCTGCTGGCCAAAGGCGTAGCGCCGCGAGCCAAAGTCGGTGGTATTGGGCGTCCAGTCGGGGTCGTAGGGCTCCAGCCAGCCGTAGGGGCCATAGTCGATGGTGAGGCCCAGAATCGACATGTTATCAGTATTGAGCACGCCGTGCACGAAGCCCACCGTCATCCAGTGCGCCACCAGCACGGCGGTGCGCCGCGCCACCTCGGCAAACCACTGCTCGTACACGGCCGGCGAGGGCTCGCCCAGCTCGGGGTAATGGTGGCGGATGGTGTAGTCGGCCAGCGCTTGCAGGTTGTCGATTTCCCCGCTGGCCGCCATCAGCTGGAAATTGCCGAAGCGAATGAACGTGGGCGCCACCCTAGCCACGATGGCGCCCGGCTCGGGCGCGGCGCGGCCGTCGTAAAACATGTCGCGCACCACCTCGGCGCCGGTGCGCACCAGGCTCAGGGCCCGGGTGGTGGGCACGCCGAGGTAGTGCATGGCCTCGCTGCACAAAAACTCGCGCAAGGATGAGCGCAGCACCGCCCGGCCATCGGCCCGGCGCGAATAGGGCGTGGGGCCGGCGCCCTTTAATTGTATTTCCCAGCGCGCACCATCCGGGGCCGGCACCTGGCCCAGCGAGATGGCCCGGCCGTCGCCGAGCTGCCCCGCCCAGTTGCCAAACTGGTGCCCGCCGTAGCGCGCCGCAAAAGGCTTCATGCTGGGCGTGAGAATGTTGCCCGCCAAGATGTTGAGCGCCGCGCTGTGCTCGGCGGGCCGGGCCAGCCCTAGCCGAGCGGCTAGCTCCTCCGACCACGCCAGCAGCTGCGGCGCGGGCACGGGCGTGGGGCGCACCCGCGAGTAGCAGTAGCCCGGCACCTGCCGCGAGCCGCTGGGGCCGGCGGGCTCGCCGCGCAGCTCGTCCACAAAAGGGTTTTCAAACGTAATTTCATCGAGGAGCATGGTCGGCATGGCGGCGGGGAAGGAGGTATTGCTAGCCCAAACGCCGGGCCGGGCCGCTTGGTTTGCTGTGTGGCCGCCGGCGCTGGCGGGCGCCGCCGGCCCTAGCTTCGCCTCCCCATGACCCTTACCTGGACTACCAAACCCTTTGGCGGCCTCACGCTGGCCGAACTCTACGCCTTGCTACAGCTTCGTAGTGAAGTATTTGTAGTAGAGCAAACCTGTGCCTTTCAGGACATCGACGGCCTCGACCAGGCCGCCCACCACCTGCTGGGCTACACCGCTACCGGCGAGCTTGCCGCCTACGCCCGGCTCTTCGATGCCGGCCACAGCTATGCACAGGCCAGCATCGGGCGGGTGGTGACCTCGCCGCGCTACCGGCGCTTTGGCCTGGGCCGGCAGCTGCTGGCTCAGGCGCTGGGGCAGTGCGAGGCCCTGTTTGGCCCGCAGCCCATCAAAATCGGCGCCCAGCTTTACCTCCGGGCTTTCTACG
Organism: Hymenobacter cheonanensis; assembly: GCF_030581075.1. Classification (GTDB taxonomy): domain Bacteria; phylum Bacteroidota; class Bacteroidia; order Cytophagales; family Hymenobacteraceae; genus Hymenobacter. The sequence continues at coordinate 566,230 of NZ_JAUQSW010000001.1, read as the reverse complement.
AAAGCTTTGGCTTTGTGCAGCAGGGCGAAGGCTACCTGGAAGACGGTATTCCGCACATCTACATGCTGCGGGCCTAGCCGGGCGGGGAAGTAAAATTTGGAGACAGTGGCCTGAATAGAAACGAATTATATGAGCAGCGCCGAACTGTTCGGCCCTTGCCCCGTATACGCCGGAGTGCAGCTGGCCTGCTATCCTTTTCCCTACTCGTACTTATCCTCTTTGTCATGAAAGCCACCCTGTTTGCCGCCGCCCTGGCCCTCACCGCTAGCGCCGCCCTGGCCCAAACCGTAGCTCCCGGCACCACGCCCGGCGCCCAAACCGGCAACCCCACAAACATGCCGAGCGCCGGCTCCACGACCGACCAAACAACTACCACTAGCGGCCGCATGGACAACATGTCGGGCATGAGCCACAGCGACAAGAAGGCCATGCGCAAGAGCAAGAAAATGAAGTCGTCGGACGGCTCGATGAAGACCAAAACCAAAATGTAGTTGCCCGCCGGTAACTGGCAACAGCTGTCTTAGCGAAGCTAGCTAAAATCTGCAAAAGCCTCTGCCAGTCGCTGGCAGAGGCTTTTGTATAAAAAGTCTCTCCTTAGCCACCTGCTGGCAGCTGCGCGCGAGCAGAAATTTTCAACGTGCTTATGTCAACTTCGACCCAAACTACCGCCTCTGGCGGCGCGCCCTCCGAGCGCCCGCTCATAGTGCTGGCCGGTGCCACCGGCGACCTCGGCCACCGCATTGCCCTGGCCCTGCTCGCGCGCGGCGCCGCGGTGCGTGCTTTGGTGCGGCCAGGTAATAAGAAGCCGGAAGTGAGCACACTGCGCGAGCGCGGTGCAACCATCGTGGAGGTTGACTTTGCCAACGGGTCGGCGCTCACCGATGCCTGCCTGGGCGCCGCCTGCGTGGTATCGGCCCTGTCGGGCCTGCGCGAGGTGATTGTGGATGCCCAAACCCAGCTGCTCAATGCGGCCGTGGCGGCCGGGGTGCCGCGCTTTATCCCCTCCGATTTTGCCATCGACTACACCAGGCTGCCCGAGGGCAGCAACCGCAACCTCGACCTGCGCCGCGAGTTCAGCCGCCGGCTCGACCAGGCGCCCATCCGGGCCACGTCCATCCTCAACGGCATGTTTATGGACCTGCTGACCGGGCAGGCGCCGGTTATCCTCTTCAAAATCAGGCGGGTGCTCTACTGGGGCTCGGCCGACCAGCCGCTCGACTTCACCACCACGGCCGATACGGCGGCCTTCACCGCCGCCGCCGCCCTCGACCCCACCACGCCACGCTACCTGCGGGTGGCCGGCGAGGTAGCCACCGTGCGCGACTTGCAGGCCGCCGCCGGTGCCGCCACCGGCCGGCGCTTCGGGCGCCTGCGGGCCGGTGGCCTGTGGCTGCTAAAGCTCATGATACGCATTGCGCGCCGCCTGGCACCCGCGCCGGGCGAGGTTTTTCCGCCCTGGCAGGGAATGCAGTACCTGCACAATATGTTCACCGGCCTGCCCAAATTCACCTCGCTCGACAACGACCGCTACCCCGACGTGCAGTGGACGAAGGTGCGCGACGTGCTGGCGGCCAGAAAGTAGGCCGCGTGGTAACTTGGTGGCCGCTGGCAATGCCGCCGCTAGCCCGGCCTCTGCTGGCCGCACTATGTTTCGCACCCGTGTCCTTTATCTGTGGCTGCAAATGGTGGGCCTGGCTACCGCGCTGCTGGCCGCTGGCAGCCTCGTAAGCGCCGGGCTATTTCCCGATTTCAAGCTTGGGGTGCTGCTGGTGCTGCTGTTTCCGCTAACGCTGGTCGCGCTAGCCACCCTCATTGTGCTGGGGCTACCGATGCTGGTATTGCTTCAGCGCCTGCTTTTGGCAGTGGGAGCGCGCGCCGGCCGGCCCACTACGCTGCCGGTTTTTCGCCGCTGGCTGCGTCTTTATAGCCTCTTGCCCGCCGCCCTGCCGCTGCTGGCGCTGCTGCTGCCCGCCGTGCGCCGGCAGCCTGGGCCGGCGGCCGTTGTGCTAGCCGCCTGGGCGCTGGCCACCACCCTGGTGTGGCGCCGCAATGCGCGCCGGCTTTACCTCGAATGGGAGGCCGGCGTGCCCTACTAATACGCTGGGCTCGTTGCGGCTCTAAGCCAGGCAAGCCAGGAAACGAGGCACAATAGCGCGCCGGTAGCGAAGCAGAAAGAACGCGGCCGGGGCCGCCTACGAGAGTGCCTGCGGGGGCGGCGAGCCCGCGCCGGCCGGCCGGGTGCGGTCGCTGGGCAGGGGCACAAACTCGTGGTTGTCGTGGGGCGGCAGCGCCATGCGGCCGGCCTGCCAGTCGGCCTTGGCCTGCTCGATGCGCTCGCGGCGCGACGACACAAAATTCCACCAGATGAAGCGCTCGCCCAGCGGCTCGCCCCCTAGCAGCATCAGGGTGCTGGGCTCGCGGGCCACCAGCACCGGGTCGAGGCCCGGCGTAAATACCAGCAGCTGGCCCGGCGTGTATACCCGGCCGCTTACCTCCACGCTGCCCTTTGCCACGTAGGCCCCGCGCTCGGGGTAGCCGCGCGGCAGCCCAAAGCGCGCCCCCGCTTGCAGCACCACGTGCAGGTAAAACAGCGGCGAGTGGGTTTCTACCGCGTTTTTCAGCCCAAAGGCTTCGCCCGCAATCAGGCGCATCCACGCGCCGGCATCGGTAAAAATAGGCAGCTCGGCGGGCTGGTAGTTGCGGAAAGCAGGCGCCTGCTCTTCGTCGGCTTCGGGCAGGGCCACCCAGGTTTGGAGCATTTCGAGCGCGCCGCCGGCCAGGGCCGCCGGGTCCTCAAACCGCTCGGAGTGCGTGATGCCCGCGCCGGCCGTCATCCAGTTTACTTCGCCGGGGCGAATAACCTGTTCCACGCCCAGCGAGTCGCGGTGCGTTACCTGCCCGCCAAAGAGGTAGCTCACCGTGCTCAGCCCGATGTGCGGGTGCGGCAGCACATCGAGGCTGGCCAGCTGCGCCGGGGCTACCTGCACCGGCCCGGCATGGTCCATAAAAATAAACGGCCCCAGCATCCGCCGCAGCCGGTAGGGCAGGATGCGCCTCACGGCAAAACCCGGCGCCAGGGCCGCCGGACGGGCATCAATAACGAGGTCGAGCATGAGGCCGAAGCTGGTTTAACGTTTGCGCAGGTGGATGGACTGGCCCACCAGTTTCCATTGGCCGTCAATTTTCTCCAGCAGCCGCAGCTCGTAGGAGTACGTTTTCTGGCCATCCTTCGCGGTCGATTCTTCGTCGTGGCTCACCCAGGCCGTAGTGCCCGCCACGTGCATCTTGTAGTTGGTATTAACGGCGGCCCCGCCCTGGCCCATCGAGGGGGAGGCCGCCAGCATGGCGGCCGGTGGGATATCCAGGGCCTGGCCATCGCCCGTCGAAACCAGGATGCGGCTATACGGCTGAATGTGCCAGCACGCGGCGTGGCCCGCCACATCGCCGGCGCGCCAGGTGGCCGATTCTTTTTCCAGCACTTGCTTGATGGCGGCGGTGTCATCCATGGGCTGGCTGCAGCTGCCTAGTGCCAGGGTGGCAAGCAGTATACCTATCAGTTTCATACGGGTGGGGTAGGAGCGCGTGGTCAGAATAAGAAGCCTTAGTAGCCGCCAGCCGGCAAGATAACGCGCGCAATAGCAGTAGGAAGCGCGACCGGTGCCCCCGAAAAATGGCTGTTCTACCGCCGCTTGCCGTACGTGTAAAGTAGCGCTGCAATCTCTGCCGCAAAAAGGCGCGAGTTATTGACTCACGCCGATTTGCCCACTTTGGAAAACTTTAAAAAGGTGTTCCAGGCCAAGCACAACAACCAGCTGCTTGCCGCCCCCCTAGTGCGGTGGCTCAGCGCGCAATTACGCTTCATTTAGCCACGTCTTCTATGAAATCCTTCCTGTTCCTAGCCAGCATATTTGCCTGCAGCACCAGCGTGGCCCTAGCCCAAACCGTATTGCCATCGGGCGCGGTGGCCCCGGCTGGGTCTGTGGTGGCTCCCTCCGGGGTGCTCGTTTCGCCGGCTACCGTGGCGGGCGCCCAGCCACTTAGCACGCCCGCCACGCGCGATGGCGGCAGCCCCCGCGCCTCGCGCCACAGCGAGAAAGTGCCCGGCCTGAGCCGCCAGGACCGCCGGCAGAACCGGAAAATGGATAAGATGCACTACACCGCCGACTCGGAAAAGCAAGGCGGTAAAAAATAGCGGCCAGTGGCCAGCCCCTACCAGGGCAGGAGGCCCGCAGTAGATGAGCTTGTGCCGGTAGGGCCATCGGCCGGCAGCAGCGCCAGCCGAATGGCCTCGGCCGCTCCCTGCGCGGGCGTGTCCGTGCCCGCAAAGCCGTTCAGGTCGGTAGCCGTGTAGCCGGGGTTAGCCGAGTTTACCTTGATGGCCGTATCCCGCAGCTCATAGGCTAGCTGCACGGTAAGCATATTCAGCGCGGCCTTCGAGGCCGAATACCCCAGCAGGGCCCAATCGTGCTGCCCCACGATGGTAAGCGAGCCTAGCGGACTCGACACGTTGACAATGCGCCCCGCTGCGGCCTGCTTCACCAGCGGCAAAAACGCCTGAGTAGCGGCCAGCGTGCCCAGAAAATTGGTTTGCAGCACCTGCTCCACGCTGCGCACGTCGGCGGTGGCGGGCGAGCCGTCGCCGGGCGCATTGATGCCCGCGTTATTCACCAGGATGTCGAGGCGGCCTTCTTCGCGTTGCAGATGTGCGGCTGCCGCAGCAAGCGCTGCCTGGTTGCCCAGGTCCACTTCGAGGAAGCGCACGTCGCCTTCGGCGGCCAGGTCCGCTGCGGCTTGCTGGCCTTTGGCGGCCTCGCGGGCCCCCAGGTACACGCGGCAGCCCGCCTGTAGCAGCCCCCGCACTATTTCAAAACCAATGCCTTTGTTGCCGCCGGTGACCAGCGCAATTTTCTTATTTGCCATGTTGCCTGTGGGGTTAGCCTCCTGCAATAAGGAGGGTAGTTGGTACGCCACAAAGGTCCGGGCGGCAGCTAGGCGGTAGACTTCGCCAATCAACCCATCTGTTTTAGATTTCAAACATGTTAGGGCAGCCTCTGCATGACGACCGTTTTGCTAATTCAGAAACAGATTTCTTAAACCCCAAACCCCACCACCCGCCGAAAATCGCCCGGCGTCTGCCCCGCGTGGCGCTTGAAAAAGGTGCAGAAGTGCGCCACATCGGCAAAGCCCAGGCTATCGGCGACCTCCGAAACGCTCCAGGTGGTTTGCCGCAGCAGGAGCTTGGCTTCCTGCGTGAGGCGGCGGCTAATAAGGGCCGTGGTGGTGTGGCCCGTCGTCTCCTTCAGCACGCGGTTGAGGTGGTTGACGTGCACCGCCAATTGGTCTGCGTAATCGGCCGCCGTGCGCAGGCGCAGCGGCGGCTGCGGACTGAGGCGTGGAAACTGCCGCTCCAGCAGCTCCGTGAATTGGGTGGCTACGCGCTCGGCGGCGCTGTGGGTAGCCAGCGGGCTAGGGGCCGGCTGCAGCTTCTGCACCAGGTGAATCAGCTCCCAGAGGTAGGTGCGCAGCAGGTCGTGCTTGTAGGCGTAGCCCGACCCAAGCTCGTGCAGCATCTTCTCAAAAATCGCCTCGACCGCCGCGCAGTCGGCCGCGGCCACCTCCCACACCGGGTAGGCCCCGGGCTGAAAAATCGGCAGCTCGGCCAGCACCACCCCGGGGCGGGCGGGCAGCAGAAAGGCATCGTCGAAGAGGCAGCTGTAGCCCCCAAAATCCTCGGTGAGCGGCAGCCAGCGGTAGGGCACGCGCGGCGTCACCAGAAACAAGGTGTTGGCGCCGACGTGCGGGGGCTGGTCGGCACACTCCACCTGGCTGAGCCCGCGGCAGAGCGTGATTTTGTAGTAATCGCGCCGGCTAAACGTCATCGGGGGCGTCCCGTGCAGGTCCGCCAAGGAGAACACGTTAAAATGCCCCACGCCTTGCCCCATATCCGGCGGCGGTACCACGCCACCTGCGGAGGCTGGCCCCGGGGTAAGCGCGTCGTAAAAGGCGGCTAGGGTGTTCGGTTTCATGTGGGTATTTGTACGAAGCACGTGGGTGAGTGGGCGCACTTTTTAGTCTTAATCCAAGTCTGTAACGTGGTTGGAAATCAGCTGTTCTATTGTAGCTTGCCACTGTTTTTAGAAGAACTTAAATGACTCTCTCGAAAGAATTTGTGTTAACCAAGATAACTTTTCGTCCCTTGAAAAATGGCTATTAAGAAAGAGGCTTTGGATAGCCATTTTAGCGGTAGAGCAAAAGAGAAATCTATTGCTACGAACTTTGATGAGGCTTTTGATATAGTATTTGGCACTGTAAAGGATGAAATGTCCTTGTGGTTTGCTCTCCCCTCAAATAGAACGAGAGAACGTTTTGGTTTTCAAAAAGAGGTGTTAGTTATCTATTGTCCATACTCAAAGACGGACGCAAGGGTGCTAAGGACGATTGACACAGTATTGAAAACACGAGAATATGCCAATAGAATAGAAAAGGTTATATTTATACTTGTGCACAATGGTGATAAAAGAGAAACAACAGAGCTTTTTGCTAATAATTTAGATAGGATTATAATTCCTATTCAGAGTGAAGATATACTTAATGCTAAAAGAGGCACCTTTTTTCTTCGCAATATAATTTCCGAATATTTAGGGCAGTTTGACCTTTTTGGGGTTTCATCTCCTATCAATTCCGAGAAATATTTTTTTGGTAGGGATACTCTTGTTCAAGCATTACTGACTAGAGTTCATGGTTCTAATCAAAGTGCAGGTTTATTCGGCTTAAGAAAAACTGGAAAAACATCTGTTCTTAAAGCCTTGCAACGTAGGACTGAGGCCAAGACATCTCTTGTTGAATACATCGACTGTGCGAATCCGGGAGTGCATTCCTGTAGATGGTGGCAACTACTTGAAAATATAGTTCTTAGGTTAATAGATAGCTGTCGTCTCAACTACAGTAAAACACTCGCAATAAATCCCAGCTACTCCAAGGCAAGTTCAGGATTAAGATTTTCAAGTGATATAAAACTTATAATATCTTCTCTAAGTATTGAGCGTCTAACAGTGTTGTTTGATGAAATAGAATTTATTACCCCAGAGTTGAGCGGTGCCTTTGGACAGCATTGGGACAATGATTTCGTTCCATTTTGGCAAACTATTAGGTCGGTAGTTCAAGAAACAGATGGAAAATTTAACTTTATTGTAACCGGAGTAAATCCTGCGAGTGTCGAAAACCCATACTTTAAAAGCGCTCAAAACCCAATATTTCAATTGGCAAAACCTCACTATTTAGAGCCATTTGATTTATCAGCCGTTAAAAGTATGTGTAAGACTATTGGGCGATACTGTGGCTTGAATTTTGAACCCGGCGTTTACGAGTTCTTGCAAGAGAAATATGGGGGGCATCCATTTTTAATAAGGATTGCCTGTAGCGAAGTTCTGAAAAATAATAATAATAATCATCCTGAAAAAGTCATTTCTATTGCAGTTGAATCATTTCAAGCAGTTGATAAGCAAATTCTTGGAAGATTGTCACAGCCGTTTAAGGATATTATTTTATCGCTAATATGGTGGTATCCTGATGAATATGAGCTTTTGCACATGTTGTCTTCTGGTGATTCTGAATTTGTAGCGGAGTATATTAACGACAATCCCAATATTGTTGCTAGATTTGAAAATTATGGTATTACAAAAGGCAGATTTGATAGTTTGCAATTTGCAATTGCAGATTTGAAGGAATTTGTTTTTAAAAATGGTAATTCTTTCAAGCAAGCCGTTTCTCCGTTCATTAGAGGTGACGTACCTTTAGAATTACTTCCTGAAGTGCCTGACCTTGACATTCTGGGTGCTCTATTTACAAAACGTGCAAAAGTTGAAGTTGCTCTTAGGAGAGTGGTACTGATGTACTTAGGTATGGGTTCGAATTGGGATGAAACAATTATAGCAAGTAAGATGCTCAAAGGTCTGAACAAGCTTAAAGATAGGCCAGAGCCAAAAAACTTATTTGTGAGTATGAAGCCAGCTCAAGTAGCTAACGAACTTTACACTAACGATTTGAAGAGCATAATTACAGCTAATTGGGATATGTTCCAGACTCTGTTTGAGAATAATAAGGTAAGGTTTGAAATGAATATGGATACAATTAATACGGCTAGAAATTTAGAGGCTCATACTAAGCCTATAGAGCCTGCAGACGTTGATAATTTTAATAATAGTTACGACTGGCTTTACAGTAAAATTCTAAAAGTGCCTGGTTGATAACTACGGCTGCGAGTATGGTGTGTCTTTTTGACTGGCTGCAATGTTCGAAATTAATTAAATGCAGCCAAAAAGTCCGATTTTCCCACTTCTGCACCTCGTTTGCTAGTACCCTCGTACAATCTTCCTAACCCGAAGCACCTACCGAGAACTTAGCAACCCAATGGACTTTAAAAACTTCACAATCAAGGCACAGGAGGCCGTGCAGAAGGCCACCGAGATTGCCGGAGCCAACCAGCAGCAGGCCATCGAAACGGGCCACCTGCTGAAGGCTTTACTACAGAACGACGAGAACACCTTGGCCTTTCTAGGTAAGAAACTGGGCGCCAACATGGCCAACCTCGGCCAGCGGCTCGATGCCATCGTGCAGGCCTACCCTAAGGTGAGCGGCGGCTCGCCCTACCTGGCCAACGACGCGGCCAACGCCGTGCAGCGCGCCAACACCCAGATGAAGGAGATGGGCGACGAGTTCGTGTCCGTCGAGCACCTGCTGCTGGGCATCCTGGGCGGCAAAGACAGCGTGGCTAGCCTGCTCAAAGACAACGGCTTCAGCGAGAAAGACCTGAAAGCCGCCATCCAGGAGCTGCGCGGGGGCCGCAAGGTGACCAGCCAAACCGCCGAGGAGCAATACCAGAGCCTCAACCGCTACGCCATCAACCTGAACGAGCGCGTGCGCAGCGGCAAGATGGACCCCGTTATCGGGCGCGACGAGGAAATCCGCCGCGTACTCCAGATTTTGTCGCGCCGCACCAAAAACAACCCCGTGCTGCTCGGCGAGCCCGGCGTGGGCAAAACCGCCATCGCCGAAGGCCTGGCCCAGCGCATCGTGGCCGGCGACGTGCCCGAGAACCTGCAAGACAAAACCCTGATGAGCCTCGACCTAGGCCTGCTCGTGGCCGGCGCCAAGTACAAGGGCGAATTTGAGGAGCGCCTCAAGGCCGTTATCAAGGAAGTGACCGACGCCGAGGGTCAGATTATTCTGTTCATCGACGAGATTCACACCCTGATTGGGGCCGGTGGCGGGGGCGAAGGCGCCATGGACGCCGCCAACTTGCTCAAGCCCGCCCTGGCCCGCGGCGAGCTGCACGCCATCGGCGCCACCACGCTCAAGGAATACCAGAAATACATCGAGAAAGACAAGGCCCTGGAGCGTCGCTTCCAGGCCGTGATGGTGGACGAGCCGAGCGTGCCCGACGCCATCAGTATCCTGCGCGGCATCAAGGAAAAGTACGAGCTGCACCACGGCGTGCGCATCACCGACGACGCCGTAATTGCGGCCGTGGAGCTGAGCAGCCGCTACATCACCGACCGCTTCCTGCCCGACAAGGCCATCGACCTCATGGACGAGGCCGCCGCCAAGCTGCGCATCGAGCTGAATTCCATGCCCGTAGAGCTGGACGAAGTGCAGCGCCGCATGATGCAGCTAGAGATTGAGCGCGAGGCCATTCGCCGCGAAGACAACCACGACCGCGAGGCCGTGCTGAGCAAGGAGCTGGCCGAGCTGGGCACCCAGCGCGACGAGCTGAAAGCCAAGTGGGAAGGTGAAAAGTCCGTCCTGAACAACATTCAGGCGGAAAAGGAAAACATCGAGCGCTTTAAAACAGAGGCTGAACAAGCCGAGCGCCAGGGCGATTATGGTCGGGTAGCTGAATTGCGCTACGGCAAAATCCAGGAGGCCGAGCAAAAGCTCAAGGCCTTGCAAGACGAAGCCAACACCACCAAGGCTGACGGCGGCATGCTGCAAGAAGTGGTAACCAGCGAGGACATTGCCGAGGTAGTGGCCAAGTGGACGGGCATCCCGCTGAGCAAGATGCTGCAATCGGACCGCGACAAGCTCCTGGGCCTCGAAGCCGAGCTAGGCCGCCGCGTGGCCGGCCAGAGCGAAGCCATCGCCGCCATTTCGGATGCCGTGCGCCGCTCGCGGGCCGGCTTGCAAGACCCCAAGCGGCCCATCGGCTCGTTTATCTTCCTCGGTACCACCGGGGTAGGTAAGACTGAGCTAGCCAAGGCCCTGGCCGAGTACCTGTTCAACGACGAGAACGCGATGGTGCGCATCGACATGAGCGAATTTCAGGAGCGCCACGCTGTATCGCGCCTCATCGGCGCGCCTCCCGGCTACGTGGGCTACGACGAGGGCGGCCAGCTCACGGAGGCCGTGCGCCGCAAGCCCTACTCGGTGGTGCTGCTCGACGAGATTGAGAAGGCCCACCCCGACGTGTTCAACATCCTGCTGCAAGTGCTCGACGATGGCCGCCTCACCGACAACAAAGGCCGGGTGGCGAACTTCAAGAACACCATCATCATCATGACCTCGAACACAGGGGCCGACATCATCCAAAAGAATTTCAAGCACTTGGATGAGCACAGCCCCCTGGAAGTAGAGGAAATCGTGGACCGCACCCGCGACGAAGTGGTGGAGCGCCTGCGCCAGCACATGCGCCCCGAGTTCCTGAACCGCATCGACGAAATCGTGATGTTCCAGCCCCTCAAGCGCAAGGAAATCCGCAAGATTGTCGATATCCAGTTCAAGCAAATCCAGCAGCGCCTGCAAGAAGCCGGCATCAGCCTCGAAGCCACCGACGAGGTGCTCGACTACCTCGGCGAGCAGGGCTTCGACCCACAGTTCGGCGCCCGCCCGCTCAAGCGCGTGTTGCAGCGCGTCATTCTGAACGAGCTTTCCAAGGAGATTCTCTCCGGCAAAGTGAGTAAGGATGCCGTGGTAGAAGCGGTGTTGGAGGACGGTGCTGTGCGGTTTGAGAACGTGGAGTTGCCGACAGTGTAACCTTAGGCTAAATTTGAATAAAAAAGCCCGCTAGCAATACGCTAGCGGGCTTTTTTGCTTATCAAGGTAAGCATCAGGGTTTCTCGCCGGCCAAAACCAGGGAGGCGAAGGGAAGTGCAATTCTCCCGTCTACTGTTAAAGGAGCTAGCTTGGCGAATAGGTTGGCTTTGATATCGGCGCGCGTGGCGCCGTCGGCCCGGCTCATAGCGGCCACTACGGGGGCGGCTACTTCCGTCATATTTTGCCAGTAGCCATCGGGGCCATCGAACTGCACGCTACCCTGCACTTCTTCTTCCCGAACGTTTTGGAAACCAGCTGTTTCGAGTAGTCCTGCCAGCAGGCCGGGCTGGGCGCAGCGAAACATGCCCGGCGCCTGGGGCACCGGGGCCGGCAGTGACAGATGAGCGCTCAGAGCGCCCATCATCGTGGTTATCCAGGGGTTATGGGGTGGGGCCGCCCACACGCTGGTGGCTAGCCGGCCGCCGGGCTTCAGCACCCGGTACATTTCCTGGGCCGCCAGCAACATATCGGGAAAAAACATGAACCCCATGCGGCAGCTAATGGCATCGAAGCAGTCGCTGGCGAAGGGCAGGGCACAGGCATCGCCGGCCAGGGTGGTATAGTTGGTAAGGCCCTGCCGGGCCGCGTTTTCCCGGGCCGTGGCCAGCATTCCGGCCGAAAGGTCGAGGCCCACGACGCTGCCTTGGGAGGCTAGCCGCGCAATGGTGAGGCCGGGCTCGCCGGTGCCAGTGGCAATGTCCAGCACCTGGTCGGTGGGCCGAAGGTGCAGGGCCTCAATAATTTTAGTGCCCATCGGGCGCAGGAAGGCCATTGTCCAGCTGTCCCAGTTCTTCCAGCCGGGCGAAAAGGCGTCCCAGGTTTGCTGCTGCTGGTCGCGGATGTGAGTGAGGGCAGAATCCATAGCAGGATAAGGCTTGCGTGAAATGGCTTGGCGCGGGGCGCTGGTGCCGGCCCGCAACAGGAGGTATTTGCACGTTAATTTAAGAGTAATTATCTGACTGTCAAAGTATTTTTTTTGGCTGGCTGGCTGGCTGGCTGGCTGGCTGGCTGCCGGCGGGTGGGCCGCACTGTGACGCCGGGCGCCGGGGCGAAAGCCGTGCTACCTAAAGGAGATAGTTGCTGCAAAAAAGTGGAGGTGCCGGGCGGGCGTTAGAAATTCTTTATCCGCAAGCGGCGGGCGGCCTCTTTGGGAGCAGCAAGGGCTACCACCCCCTTCGGCTAGGGGGCGGCCCTGCATGAAGCTGGGATTAAGCGGTATTCTAACCGGGTTGGTCGATGCAAATTGAGGTTGATAAGTAACAAAGGGCTAATTAGCAACTACTTGAGTAAAATAAGCGAAAAGGGTAAAAGCGGGTCTGGCACAGCGCTTGTCTTGGAAGGGTCAGACGCGTCGCTCTTTTCTCTTTCCTTTTCTACCCCTTTCCAACCACTACTTCCCATGAAAGCCTCCCTCTTTTCGTTCGTCGCCGCCGTTGCCCTCTTCGTTACCACCGCTGCTTCGGCCGCCGCTCCGTTCGACCACGACCATGACCGCGATTTCCGCCGCATGTCGCCCCGCGAGCGCGCTCGCTACGAGCAGCAAATGCGCTACGAGCGCGCCCAGCGCGAGCGCGATATGCAGCTAGCCCGCGAGCGCGCCCGCTGGGAAGCCCAGCACCGCCACGACCGCAGCCCGTCGTATGGCTACGGCTACGGCCGCCGCTAGGCACCCTCGCTAAGTAGTAAAGGGCCCCGAATCTCAGTGGAGATTCGGGGCCCTTTGCGTTCATACTAGGCCGGTAATTGGCAGGCTAGCCACCTTGGTTATTCAGCTTTTACAAATTTGGTGGAGAGGCGCCGGGCGCCCGGGGCGGCCTCGTACACCAGCAGGTAGTTGCCGGCTGCCAGGCGGCTGACATCCAGCGCCGTAGCGGTGCTGCCGGGCGCGGCAGGCACGGTGGCCACCAGGCGGCCATCGAAGCTGTAGATGCTGAGCTGGCCGGCTAGCCCCGCTTGCAGCGGGTGGGCCACGGTGAGGGCTAGCCCCGCCTGCGCCGGGTTGGGGAATACTTGCAGCGCCGCCGCCAGAGTGGCGGCTTTAGCGGTGGCCAGCACCGGGCTGGCCACCAGGCCATTGAGGTAGTTTTCGAGGTTGGAATAGCCGTTAGGGGCCAGGGTGGCGCGGTCGGTGGGGTCGGTGGGGTTGAGGCCCTGGGCGGTTTCGTAGGCGTCGGGCATGCCGTCGTGGTCGGTGTCGGTGGGGGCGGTGGTATTGCAGCTCAGCACCTGCCAGGCCACCTGCGAGGTGCTGTAGGGCGTGCCGTGCGGGTAGCCGCCCTGCACGTCGATGATGGTGCCGGTGCCGTTCTGCACTTCCTGCACAATGCGCTGGTCGATGGGGTCGCGGGTGGGCAGCACGCAGCCCGCGCCGGCCAGCACCGCCGCGTAGGCGGCGGGCGCGGTTTGGGTGGGCAGCACATCGGGGCCAATGGCAAAGGGCTGGAGCACCTTCGACTGGCTGGTGTCGGCCAGCGAGCCGCCGTTCATGGCCACACCGCGCCAGTTGTGGGCCGTAACCACGCCGGAATTGCTGACGAAGTTGCCCGCGATGTAGTACTGGCCGTAGGGCAAGGCCGGGCTGCTTTGCTTGTAGGGGTTAGCCACCATGTTTTTCACGGCCACGCCGGCCGTGCTGTTGCCGCTCGTGCTGGGGCCTGCTTTGTAATAGTTGTTTACCAGGTTGTAGTTGCCGCCCTCGCCGCCGTTCACGGTGTAGGAGCCCCAGTCGTAAATAACATTGTTGGCAAACTCGGCATTTTCCTGGCCGGCACTCACCGGGCTCAGGTTGCGCGAGCCGTCGAAGCGTGGGTTGCGGCCCTGCAAGTGGGCTAGCAGGTTGTGGTGAAACGAGGCGTGGCGCCCGCCCCAGATGCCGCCGTAGCCGTGGCGCTCAAAGTCGGTGTCGCCGGTTTCGAAGTGGTACGAGTAGTTGAGGCCCTCGCTGATGAGGTTCCACTGCAACGTGGTGTTGTCGCCCTTGTAGCAGGTCAGCGACTCATCCTCGCCCCAGCTGAAGGTGCAGTGGTCCACTATCAGCCCGGTGTAGCCGCCGATGGAGTCGAAGGCATCCTCGTCGCCGCTGCCGTTCACCAGGCCCAGGTTCTGGTACTGGTCGCCGAGCCGAAAGCGCATAAAGCGCACAATTACGTTGTTGCCCTTCACCGTGGTCTGCTTGTCGGCCAGACAAATGCCGTCGCCGGGCGCCGTCTGGCCCGCCAGGGTCGTATTGGCCGGAATGGGTAGCTGGGTAACGAGGTGAATGACGCCGCACACCCGAAATACCACCGTGCGGCTGCTATACGTGCCACTCAGGGCCTGGCGCAGGCTGCCCGCGCCCGCGTCGTTGAGATTGGTAACTTCGAGCACCATGGTGGGGCTGGCCGTGCTGCCGCGCCCGCCGGTGGTATACTTGCCGGCGCCCTCGGCCCCCGGAAAAGCGGGCAGCTGGGCCCGGGCGGGGCTAGCGGCCAGGCCCAGCAGCGCCAGGCAAAAAGCCGCCGAACGGGCGTAAAAAGTAGTCATGCAGCCGCGAGTGGGTGGGAAAAGGGCGCCCGCCGCCAGGCGGCGCGTTTCGGGCCCTAATATTACCCGGTGGCCGGGGTGGGGCCGGGGGGCGGGGGCGTATTTTTTTGCGCAATCGATGTCGGCATCGATTGCATAAATAAACTATTGCCAGCAGGGGGCAAATGGATAAGGAGCGAACTGATATTGAGCCCGTTCCCACTCCTGGCTCCTTGCAAATGCCCACAAGTACTACCCGCCCGGCGCGGCGCCCGGCCGGCCGCCTGCGCGCGGGCCTCACCCTGCTGCTGCTGCTGGGCAGCGCCCGGCTGCTGGCCTACCACCTGACCGTGGCCCAGGATGGCAGCGGCGACTACACCACCATTCAGGCAGCCGTGGCGGCTGCGCCGGCCGGCCGCACGGCCGTGTACACCATCTACATCAAGGATGGCATTTACCGCGAAAAGGTGACGGTGCCCGCTACCAAGCCTTTCCTGCAACTGGTGGGGCAAAGCGTGGCCAATACCATCCTCACCTGGCACGACGACAACAAGACGCCCAACGGCGCGGGCGGCACGCTGGGCACCGGCGGCTCGGGCAGCATGGTGGTGAATGCCACCGACTTCTCGGCCCTGAACATGACGTTTGCCAACTCCTACGGCGATGGCTCGCAGGCCGTGGCCGTGAGCCTCTACGCCGACCGGGCCGCGTTTAAAAACTGCCGCTTTATGGGCAACCAGGACACGCTGCTGACCTACGAAAGCGGCGGCGCGGTAGCGCGCCACTACTTTCGCGACTGCTACATCGATGGCAACGTGGATTTTATTTTCGGCAACGCCATCGCCATTTTCGACAACTGCACCATCTACGCCAAGGCGCGGGTGGGGAAGGCGGGCGACTCGTACATCACGGCCGCCAACACGCCGCCCACGCAGCGCTACGGCTACCTGTTTCGGGGGGCCAGAATCCCGGCCAACAACGGCCCCACGCGCTACTACCTGGGCCGGCCCTGGCAAAACGCGGCCCGCTTTTCGGAGGCGGCCGGCACGCTGGCCCACAGCCAGGTAGTGTTCTCCCGCGCCAGGATTGGAGCCAATCAGATTCAGCCCGCCGGCTGGGCCGCCTGGGACGCGGGCACCGACGTAACCAAAATCACGAACGCCGAATTTCAAACCACCTACTTCGATGGGCACCTGGTAAGCACCGGCCCGCGCGTGGGCTGGTCGCAGCAGCTAGCCCCCGCCGACACCCTGGCCTACACCCTGGCCAACCTGTTTGGCCCCGGCACGGGCACGGCCCGCGCCACCGGCGCGCCGGTAGCCGCCGCCTGGCACCCTACCGCGCTAGGGGCTGCTTTTGGTACCTACCGCGCCCCCGACATTGCAGTAGCCAACCTGCGGGCTACGCAGGAGGCTAGCCAGACGGTTATCGCGTGGAACATCAGCTGGGCGATGGCCGGCATCAAATACGAGTTGCAGCGCTCGGCCGATAACCGCGCCTTCACCACCATCGGCACGCAAACGGCGGCCACCGACTCGCTCTACAACTTCTCGGCTGCCGATGCGCCGCCGGCCGCCGGCACGAGCTGCTACTACCGCGTGCTGGCGTCGAAAAAAGGCCTGCCCACGCACACCACGCCCAGCATTGTGGTGGCGGGCGGGCCGGCCACCACCCGCTGAGCGCCCGCGCCTGGCCGCGCCTGCGCAGCACACCTCCGGCACCCCGGCCGTGGCTACCGCGCCAGCGCGCCGAAAAACGGCCCGCCAGCCTCGCGCCAACGCCCCGCCGTGCCCCAAAACCTGGCCCGGCGGCGCCGCGCCCACCGGCGCCGGCAACGGTGCGTTGGCTGGCTAAAGTTATCCTGCAAAAAGCAAAATAAATAAGTGATTAATCCACTTTAGGCTAGGAATTGCCTCGGGCTTTTCGTTACTTTAGCCGCGCTTTAGCTTAACAGCCAGGTAGAAAGCCCTGGCCGTGCGGGCGGCAGGCCAACCACCGGGCCAGACGGGGGTGGGCTACGCTTACTACTCGTGCCCCAAGGCTGCCGCTAGGGGGCGCGGCCTTGGGCTGGGCCAGGGCGGGGGCGCAAACCGCCACAGGCGCTGGCCCCGGCCGGGAGGCCGCTGGCGGGTGGCGGTGGCTGGTAGGTTGCTTACTCGGTCAGTTATGTTACCCGCTGCGTATGAAAACAGTTTACTATCGCTTGCTGCCTGCTAAGATGTTGTTCGCTAGCTACCTGGCCGGCCAGGAGGCTAGCCGGCAGCCGGGGCACCACCAGCTGCCGCTCAGGGGGAGCGAGGCCGGCCGGCTGGCCTGGGCCAGCGTGCACGGGGCGGCTGCCGTGGTGGCAAAAGCCCTGCGGCGACAAGTAAGCCCCGCGCACCGGGCGCGGGCGCTGGGAGCCTAGCCCAAGGGCTTTTTGCCAGCTACCAGGTGTGCGGAAACAGGCAGCGCCGAGGGGGAAGGATAGCAGGGGGATAGACAGGCGCACTACGGCTGATTTTTAAGGGCAAAAATCTGTATTTCAGAAGCTTGCCCTCAAAAATATACTTCTATTCCATCCACTTTTTCTTTCTCATGCTACGAAACATGCTTACTTCTCCTCCTGCTTGCCGGCCACTGGGTGGCCGCCTGTGCCTGCTACTGGTGTGGCTGCTGCTAGCTGCGCCCGCGGCTTTTGGGCAAGCGCCCAGCGTCATCTACGGCCTGCTGAACGTGTACCGCACTACCACGGCCGTGCCGGCCGGCACGGCGGGCAACACTGCTGCTATTCCCAGCTACCCCAAGGGTACCCAAACGCTGGTAGGCATTGACCCCGCCACGGGAATGCTTTTTGGGCAGGGCAATACCACCCTGCCGCCGGTGCTGGTACCCATCGCGGGTATTACTGCCGGGCAGATTCTGGTGGGTATTGATGTGCGCCCCGGCAACGGCGCGCTCTACGGCCTGGGCTACGATACCCTGACTACGGCCACGCAGCTCTACCGCCTGACCCCGCTTATCGTGGCCGGCACTACCAACGTGGTGAGCGGGGCCACGGCCGCGAGCGTGGGGCCGGCCATTAGCCTGCCGCTCGGCAATATTTCGCCCGCGGCCACCAGCAAGCGCATTGGGTTCGACTTTAACCCCGCCGCCGACCTGGCGCGGGTGGTGAGCGCCAACGGCCGCAACTACCGCCTCAACCCCAACACGGGGGCGCTGGTGGCTGCCGATGGCGTGTTGGCTTACGTGCCGAATACCCCGGTTTCCGTGCCCGTGCCTACCGTAACCGGGCCAGCCAGCCCGGCGCCCGCCACTAGCGCGGGCGTGGGCGCCGTGGCGTATACCAATTCGCAGCTGGTGGCCACTTCAACCCAGCTGTACGCCTACGACGAGCTGGACCGCGGGATTCTGTCGCAGGTGCCCGATCCCAACTCGGGCGTGCTTACCAACCCCATCGCAGCATCGTTTTTCATTACTGGCTCGCCATCGGGCCAGGGGCCCTACATTATCACGCCCAAGCTCGTAGCGCTGGATATTGACTTTTACTACAACCGGGCGGCCAGTACCGACGTGGCTTACCTGCTGGAAGTAACCGCCGACCAGCCCGCCGGCTACCACGCCAGCAACCTCTACACGCTCAACGTGAGCAACAACGAGGCGTCGCGCGTGGGCAGTATTCTCACTAGCCCTAACCCCAGCACGATTACCAACCCGCTGATTGCCAACTTTTATTCGCTCGATGTTATCGACATTGCGGCGGGCATCGCGGCCCCGCTTACCTGGTCGGGCTTCGTGAGCGATGAGTGGACCAACCCCCTGAACTGGGTGCCCAACCGTGTGCCGACCAGCAGCGACGACGTGCTCATTCCGGGTACGTATACCCCGGGCGCTACGCTGGCTGAGTCTACTTTCCCGGGCTCCATCCCGACGCCCAACCAGCCGGTGGTGCGCGTGGCGGGGCAGGTCGCCCGCTCCATCCGCATGAATACGGTGGCAACCCTGACCCTCGTTACGCCGGGCTCGCTCAACGTAGCCACCGACTTTGTAAATAATGGCGGCACACTCAATACCACGAGCGGGGCCCTGGTAGTGAGCGGCAGCTACACCGGCACCAACTCGGTGTATAACAACGGCGGTGGTACGCTCACGGTGTCGGGTAGCTTTGCGAACACGACCAGCACTATCAATAGCACCGCGGGCACGCTCACGGTAGGCGGCAGCCTGACCAACACGGGCGGCACCATCACCGGCAGCGGCGGCACTATCACGGTGGGTGGGTCGTTTGTGAACGCCAATGCGGCATCTACGCTAACGCTCAATTCGGGCTTCACCTTCAACCTGGGTGGCAACTTCACCAACACCGGTGGCACGGTGGGCGGCAGCGGCACGGGGCGCCTAGCCCTGACGGGCTCCGTGGTGCAAACCATTGGCGGTACTATCTCGACCTTCCCCAACCTGACGGTGGGCACGGCGAGCGCAGCTACTACGGGCCCGGTCAATATCCGGTCTACGGGTGGCCTGACGCTTAATGGCAACCTGGCCATTGGCAGCGGCCAAGCCTTCACCTTGCTGTCGGATGCTAGCGGCACGGCTTTCGTGGTGAATACTGGCAGCGCCCTGGCCACCGGCACGGCTACGGTGCAGCGCTACATTGCGCCCGCCAACGCCGGCCTGGGTTACCGCCACTACAGCACCCCGGTGCGCGGCAACACGGTGGCCGACTTCACCACCACGGGCTTCACGCCGGTAGTGAACCCTGGCTACAATGGCAGCGCCAACCCCGGCGCGGTGTCGCCCTTCCCCACGGTTTTTGCCTACGACCAATCGCGCCTGAGCCTCAATAACTCGTCGCCCGAGTTCGATAAAGGCTTCTTCTCGCCCAGTGCCCTAACCGACCCGCTTGTAGCGACCGTGGGCTACACCGTGAACCTGCCGGGCACGGCGCTGGTCGATTTTGTGGGCACGCTCAACACCGGCAGCATCTCGCGCATTGGCCTGGCACACGGCACCCAGACCAATGCGGGCTGGCAGTTTTTGGGCAATCCTTACCCGAGTGCCATCAACTACGATGTGGTGCGCACCAATTCTACGGGTATCGAAGCGGCCCTCTACGTGTACCGCAGCACCGGCCCCTACGTTGGCACCTACACCAGCTACGTAAACGGGGTTACCGATAATACGGGCTCTAACGTTCTGCCGGTGGCGCAGGGCTTTTTTGTGCGGGTAGCTACGGGCCAGACGGGCACGGTCAACTTTACCAACGCCGCCCGCCTCACCGTGCCCGATAATACGCTCTTCTACCGCCTGGCTGCCGACCTGCGCCCCCGCCTGGCCCTTACCCTGCGCAACGCTACCCTAGCCAACCAGACCGTAGTGTACTTCGAGCAGGGCGCCACGCCAGACTTCGATATGAACTACGACGCCCACTACCTGGCCGCCACCCACGGCCTCGACCTGGCTACCGACATCGGCTCCGAAGCGCTGTCCATCAATGGCCAGCCGGCCCTGAGCGGCGCGGCCGTGGTGGTGCCGCTGTACCTGCACGCGGCCACGGCGGGCACCTACACCCTGGCCGCAGACGAGCTGGCCAACCTGCCTGCCGGCTATCACGCCTACCTGCGCGATGCCGTGGCGGGCACCTACACCGACTTGGGCACCACCCCCAGCCTCAGCCTCGCGCTGAGCCCAACGGCGGCGCCCACCGGCCGCTACGCGCTGGTAGTGAGCGCGGCCTCGCCGCTGGCCACCGCCCCGGCCAGTGCGGCGCAACTGGTAAGCCTGTATCCCAATCCGGCCCGGGGCACCGCCTCGCTGCTGCCGCAGGCGCTGCGCCCCGGCGCGGCCACGCCGGTAGTGGTGCTCGATAACCTGGGCCGTACCGTGCTCACCCGCACCCTGGCGGCCGGCGCCGAGGCCGTGAGCCTGCCGCTACAGGGGCTGAGCCCCGGCGTGTATGTGGTGCAGGCCCAAACCACGGTGGGCCTCGTAGCCAAAAAGCTGGTAGTAGAATAAGCCCACCCGCCGCCGCGCGCCCTAAAAAGCACCTGCCGAACCTGGTAGGTGCTTTTTAGGGCGCGCCGGCATAAACGGCGCGCCGTGTTTCTTTGTAGTTGATGTCCGTTTTCACCACCTACCTTCAGCTAGGGTTCCTGCACATTTGCAGCTGGCAGGCCACCGACCACCTCACGTTTTTGCTGGCGCTGTGCGCGCCCTACGTGCTGGCCGACTGGCGCCGGGTGGTGGCCCTGGTCACGAGCTTTACGGTGGGCCACTCCATTACGCTGGCGCTGGCCACGCTGGGCGTTGTGGGGGTGCAGGCGCCCCTTATTGAGGCGCTCATTCCGGTGACGATCATCCTCACGGCGCTGGTTAATATGAAGCAGGCCGGCCCGGCGCTCGACCGGCGCTCGCGCCGCGAAACCTCCGTGCTATGGGCCGCGCCCAATGCGCTGGCCGCCGCCTTTGGCCTCATTCACGGCCTGGGTTTTTCCAACTACCTGCGGGCGCTGCTAGGGGCCAAAAGCCGCCCGGTGGCCGAGCTGCTGTCCTTTAACCTGGGCGTAGAGCTGGGGCAATTGCTGGTGGTGAGCGCCATTTTGCTGCTGGGTTTTGTGCTGCTGCGCATGGTGGGTGTGGCCCGGCGCGACTGGATACTCACGGTGAGCGGCGCGGCGTTGGGGGTGGCTACGCTGCTGTTGTTGCAGCTGCGGGGCTAGCTGCCGCAACCTCCGGCTTATCTTCGCCGCCTTTAGCAGTTGTTTCTCATTTAATCTTCGTTTATGCGCATTTCGCTACTGGCCGCCGGGCTAGGGCTGCTGCTGGCACCGGCAATCGGCCGGGCCCAGACCACCAACTCGGGCACCGACAAGTTTGAGCAGCTCGGCACCGAGCTGCCTACCCCCAACGAGTACCGCACCGCCAGCGGCGCGCCGGGCGCCAAGTATTGGCAGCAGTGCGCCGACTACAACATCCGCGTGAGCCTCGACGACGCCAAGCAGGCCATTACGGGCTCGGAAACAATAACGTACACCAACCTCTCGCCCGATGTGCTGCCCTACCTGTGGGTGCAGCTCGACCAGAACATTCTGGCCAAAAACTCCATCACGGCCGCCACCAACGTGGGGCAGGTGAGCAACGGTCGCCTCTCGTTTCAGGAGCTGGATAACCAGATGGCGACGGCTGAGTTTGACGGCGGCTACAAAATTGCGGCCGTGACTGACGCCGGCGGCAAAGCCCTGAAATACACCATCAACCACACCATGATGCGCGTGGACCTGCCCACCGCGCTACGGCCGGGCCAGAAGGTGAGCTTCGGCGTGAAGTGGAGCTACAACATCAGCGACCAGCTCAAAATCAACGAGCGCAGCGGCTACGAGTACTTCCCGGCCGATAAAAACTACCTCTACGAAATCGCGCAGTTTTACCCGCGCATGGCCGTCTACTCCGACGCCACGGGCTGGCAGAACAAGCAGTTTTTGGGCAACGGCGAGTTTACGCTGCCCTTCGGCGACTACCGCGTGAGCATCACCGCGCCCGCCGACCACGTGGTGGGCGCCACCGGCACGCTCCAAAACCCCGACCAGGTGCTGAGCAGTGCCCAGCGCCAGCGGCTAGCCCAGGCCCGCACCGCCAAGAAGCCGGTGCTCATCGTGACCCAGGCTGAAGCCACCCAGGCCGAAGGCAAGCGGGCCAGCGGCACCAAAACCTGGACCTTCGCCGCCAAAAACGTGCGTGACTTTGCCTGGGCCAGCTCGCGCAAGTTCATCTGGGATGCCATGGGTATTTCGCAGAATGGCGTGCCGGTGCTCTGCATGAGCTACTACCCCAAGGAGGGCAACCCGCTGTGGGGCCAGTACTCGACCGAGGTGGTGGCGCACACCATCAAAACGTACTCGAAATTCACCATCCCTTACGCTTACCCGGTGGCCATTTCGGTGCACGGGCCGGTGGGCGGCATGGAGTACCCGATGATTTGCTTTAACGGCGGCCGCCCCGAGAAGGACGGCACCTACTCGGCCGACCGCAAATACGGGATGATTTCGGTGATTATCCACGAAGTGGGCCACAACTTCTTCCCGATGATTGTGAACTCCGACGAGCGCCAGTGGACCTGGATGGATGAGGGCCTCAACACCTTCTGTCAGTACCTCACCGAGCAGGAGTGGGAGCGCAACTACCCGAGCCGCCGCGGCGAGCCCCGCAACATCGTGGACTACATGCGCACCGACAAGAGCCTGCAAACCCCGATTATGACCAACTCGGAGAGCGTGTTGCAGTTTGGCAACAACGCCTACGGCAAGCCCGCCACGGCCCTCAACATCCTGCGCGAAACGGTAATGGGCCGCGAGCTGTTCGACTACGCCTTCAAGACCTACGCCACGCGCTGGGCCTACAAGCACCCGCAACCGGCCGACTTCTTCCGCACCATGGAAGACGCCTCGGCGGTGGACCTCGACTGGTTCTGGCGCGGCTGGTTCTACGGCACCGACCGCTGCGACATCTCGCTGGAAGGCGTGAAATATTTCCGCCCCAGCTCCAAGAACCCCAGCGTGGAAAGCAAGCGGATGATTACCGAGCGCCAGGCCCAGCTGCCCAGCCTTTCGGCCCAGCGCAATGCTACCGACCTCAAAACCACTGCCGTAGACGACAAGCCTGAGCTGAAGGACTTCTACAACAGCTACGACCCGCTGACCGTGACCGACGCCGACCAGCAGCGCTACAACCAGTATATCAGCACCCTGAGCCCCGCCCAGCAGCAGCGCCTGAACGGCAACCTGAACCTCTACGAGCTGAGCCTGCGCAACGTGGGCGGCCTCGTGATGCCGGTGGTGCTGCAAATGACCTACGACGACGGCACCCAGGAAACCCAGACCATTCCGGCTGAAATCTGGCGCAAGAACAACGAGCAGGTAACCAAGCTCATCATCTCGCCCAAAAACGTGGTGTCGTTCGTCATCGACCCGCTACAGCAAACGGCCGACACCGACATCTCGAACAACGCTTACCCGCGCCAGCCCTCAGCCTCGCGCTTCGACCTGTTCCAGGCTGGCCAAACGGGCAACAACGCCCCCCAGGCCAACCCCATGCGGGCCGCGAAGGAGCCCCAGATTGAAAAGCGGGAAAACAAGCCCAACCCGCAGTAGGGGAGGGGCTAGCCTAGCGCTAACAAAAAGCGTCTGCCGGTACCGGCAGACGCTTTTTGTTAGCGCTAGGCTAGCGGCGCGGCTTGGTCATTTCCTCCATGCAGAGAAATTCAATTTGTACGCCGTTTCGGTTGAGCGCCGCATGGTCCTTGTGCCAATCGGTGTCGGTGGCGTTAACGATGGGCGGATTTGCCGCGTGAGTCAGGGCCGCGGCTACAAACTTGCGGTCAGAGGGGTCGAAGGCGGCTAGCGCAGGGTCGTTAGGGAAAGCGGCGAAGCTACCGTCTTCGGCTAACTCCAAAGTGGCTAGCTCACAATGCTTTGAATTGGTATGGTTGCGCCAGGCCCACAGCAAAAAGGCATCGCCCACGCCCGGCTGGCCCGTCGGGCTGAGCTTGTTCTGATACTCTTTCAGGAT
Source organism: Hymenobacter cheonanensis (assembly GCF_030581075.1). Lineage (GTDB taxonomy): Bacteria > Bacteroidota > Bacteroidia > Cytophagales > Hymenobacteraceae > Hymenobacter. The sequence continues at coordinate 542,098 of NZ_JAUQSW010000001.1, read as the reverse complement.
GAGAAAACCACTATCTAATACCAGCTTTTCGGCGGTTTGTAATTGCACAAGCCGCTGCACGGCCGTTAGCACGCAGGCCGGCCCCGCGTCCGATTTACCGTTGGCGGCCAGCGGTACGTTGGTGTCGATGAGATAATGCATCAGGAAGGCTGCTGGCGCATCCGGCGCTCCATTTCGGCCTTCATCATGGCGGCGGCTTCGCCCATCGTATCGCCAAAGAAGCCCTCGGGCCAGTTGTTGATGTTACCGTACTCGTCCAGCTCCAGCGGCGTGAGCTTGGATTTACCAGCCTCGATAGACGTAAAATAGAGCTTGATATCGTCCGGCGCAATCAGCTCCTCGGCCATGCGCCGTTGCAGGCGCTGCAATAAATGCTCGCTGTGGCTTTCCAGAATAATCTGCAATTTCCGGCGCTTGATGGCGTCGATAAATACGTCGGCTAGTCCCGCCTGCACGGCTGGGTGCAGGTGTATCTCGGGCTGCTCCAGAATAACCGTGGAGCCCTCCGGCACATAAAACAGCAGCACCAGCACCGGCAGTATCTGCGACACGCCAAAGCCCACGTCGGTCAGAAACACGCTCGCCGACTCGGCCGTGCGCTGGATGCGCACCTCGTATTCCTTGCGATTGGGCGCAATGGGCTGCACTTTGAAGGAATAAATCAGGCCGAGTTCTTTTAGCCAGTGCGCTACGTGCTCTTCGACCGTGCGGCTCCAGTCACCTTTACCCATGCTAATAGTTGGGCCTTGATTGCGAGAAGCTAATAAGGCTGATATAGCTCGTTCACCTCGGTTCCCTACACCATCGGGCTCACCACCTCCCCATACATAAGTTCGGCGTGGATAATCACGTAGTGGCCCTAGGTAATAAATGTCAGACAGTGTCCTTTCAAGGGAATAAGTCAAATCTTGAATGTCAGATGTGTCTGCGAAGTACTTAAATAGTTCGAATGGAAATCCATAAAACTTAATAGGTCTGGAAATAATAACAGGATTATCTTCCATTGTATCGCTGCCCATTATTACATTAAAAACAGTGTAATAACTGTCTTTTTCTTCTGTAGCAATATGCTGTACTCCAATTTTCCAGCCCTCTCTTTCGTAAGAGAAAGAGTTTAAATAATTGAGTTCCTGTTCTACTTCTATTGACGCTAAAAATTTTATTTGCTGTCGTCCAATTTCTTCAGGCCCATCCATTCTACTTGGGTCAAAAAGGATAATTGGTGCATTAAATGAGAGTGTAAAGTCTAATGTAGTCGCGCTCCGATAAACAGTATCTTGTAAAGTACCAAGGTCCACATATGACTTATCATCTCCAATGTCTATTATCTGTGACCTGTCCGACGACTCCACGGTCTGCTTGAGCATCAGTAGAAATTGCAGGATGCTGCTCTTGCCCGACGAGTTGGTGCCGAAGAAGCCGGTGAGGCTGCCGAAGGCCATGTCGCCGGTATCCTGCCAGGATTTGAAGTTTTGGATGCGGAGGCGTTCGAGCATGGGCGTAGGAGTAAGGCGAAAAACAAAGCTAGTGCCGCCCAGCCCTCGTTTCTTGCGCCCCTTATGAAGCCCGCCACCCTGCCCGTATTGCCGCTAGCCGCCTTCCCGCCGCCACTATAGGCAGAACCACGAAAACAAGCCAACCCGCAGTAGAGAAGCGGCTAGCCTAGCTTCAACAGAAAAGCGTCTGCCGGTACCGGCAGACGCTTTTCTGTTGAAGCTAGGCGAAGCTGCTTACTCCACCGTGAGGCGGCTGGCCCACTGCTCGCCGCTAGGGGCAGTGGCCTGCACCACGTAGAGGCCGGGCGCCAGGCCCGCCAGCGGCAGCGAGGGGCTGGCCGCTGTGCGGCGGGCCACCCGGCCCAGGCCATCGATGAGCGTAAGCTGCGTGCCGCTGGGCAGTGTGGGCAGCGACACGGCCGTGGCAGCCGCAGCCGGGTTGGGGTAGAGGGCTAGCGGGGCAGCGGCCACCGCGGCGCGGGTAGCCATGACCGTGCCGCCGCTCAAGGAAGCCACGAAGGGTGTGCCGGTGGTAGTGGTGGTGGCCGGCGAAACGAGCGCCGTGCTGCCAAACAAGCCATTGCCATTGAAAAGGCCGGCCACCACGGGCTTGCCCGCCGCGTCGAGGCCAATGCTGGTGGCTAGCTCGTCGCCGGTGCCCGCGCTTTGCTGCGTCCAGCGCAACGTGCCATTGGCCGAGTAGCTCGCCACCAGGGCCTCGATGCCGCCGGTGCCCGTCAGGGTTTTGCCCGGCAAGGTGGCCTGGCCGCTGAAATGCCCGGCCAGGTAGATATTGCCGGCCGCATCGGCGGCTACGCTGCGGTAGCCGCCCGCCAGCGTGGCCTGCAAATCGCGCGACCACACCACGGCGCCGGCCGTCGGCTCCAGCACCGACACGAAGCCCGTGCTGGCCGTAGTAGACCCGGCCGTGATGGGGCTGGCCAGCGAGCCGGCGGGCACCGCGAAGCCCGGCACCACCAGCCGGCCCCCACTGTCGAGGCCCGCAAGCATCGGAATATCCACGCCCGCCCCGCCCAGGCGCTGCGCCCACAGCGGCGTGCCCTGTGGGTCGTATTTTATGACCAGCGCGTCATAATCGCCCTTGCCAGCGGGCAGCGTGAGGCCACCAAAGCCGCCGGCCGTGGGCGGAAAGGTCCAGAGAAAGTAAACGCTACCGCCCGGCTCGGCTACCAAGTGGTTTAGGGTCAAAGCGGTAGGGGTGCCGGCTAGCACGCTGCCCCCCTGCCGCGCCCACTGCACCACGCCCGCCGCCGATACTTTGACGATAAACTGGTCGATGCCGTAGGTCGTGGTAATGGGCGTCGTAAGCTCGAAGGTGCCGAAGGTGGCGCTCAGGGCGAAGGTGCCGCTCAGATAGTAGTTGCCGGCCGCGTCGCTGGCCAGGCTGGCCGGAATCGTGATGCTGGCATTGCCCACCTCGCGCAGGTACTGCACCTGGCCCTGGTCGGTGAGCTGCGCCAGCACCAGCGACGAGCTGAAATTACTCGTGTTGAAGGTAGTTGAGCCGAACTGCGCGCCGTCGCCGGCCAGCCCTAGCAGCGCGAGCTTACCGCTGGCATCAATAATTATCTTTTGAAACGACTCGTTGCCGGTACCTCCCAACTGGCGGTACCACAGCAAGTTGCCGGTCGGGCCATACTTGGCCACGATGCCATCTTGCAGGCCCTGGCTCGTCACCGTGGTGCCCGGCGCTAGGGTCACGGTCTGCGTGAAGGCACTGGCCAGGTAGGTATTGCCCGCCGCATCGTGGGCAAAAGAGGGGGCAAAATTGAAGGATGGCGTGATGGGCAGGCCCGCGGCCGACGCCCAGCCAGGGCCCGTTTGGGCGCTGGCCGCTAGGGTTAACATGCTCAGTAAGCCAGTAAAAAGTTTTCTCATGTAAGAAAGGTGAAGAAAAATGCAGCCAAATATAGCAGCGCATCCGTCTCGGCAATAGCCGGAACTGAAAATTGTAAAAAACCAGCATGAGTAGGCTGGCAGCGCCCCTAGCCAAAAGCAACTAAGGCCGTTCCGCCCGCAGCCCGGGCGCGCTATTGTCGGCCAGGTCCTTTCTTGCGGCTTGTTATTATGAAGCCCGCCACCCTGCCCGTATTGCCGCTAGCCGCCTTTCCGGCGCCCGAAGCCACCGGGCCCACTGCGCGCCGGCCCTACTACGTGCAGCGCCTCGCAACCCACGCGGCGCGGTTTCCGGGCGTGAGCGCGCCGCACGCGCACGACTTCTATTTGCTGCTGTATATCACGCAGGGCGGCGGCACGCATACTATTGATTTGCAAGCATATGAGCTGCGGCCGGGCGCGCTGTTTTTTCTGGCGCCGGGGCAGGTGCACGGCTGGGACCTGAGCCCCGACGCGGCGGGCTACATCGTGTTTTTCGAGGCCGAGTTTTATCAGCGGCGCTACCCGGCGGGCCGGCTGCAAGGCTACCCGTTTTTCGACCCCGGCCACCTGCCGGTGCGGTACCTGGCGCCGGCCGAAACGCCCATTGCGCCGCTGCTGGGCCAGCTCTGGGCCGAGGCCGGCCCGCCCGCCGCACCCGACGATGAGTTGGTGGCCGCCTACCTGTTTCTGATTTTGGAGCTGGCCGCCCGGCACTACCCCGCGGCGCCCGCGCCGGCCGCCGCGCTGGGCCGCCAGCAGGTGAGCGAGTTTAGCCGGCTGCTCAACCAGCACTTTCGGCACGAAAAAACGGTGGCTTTTTACGCCGCTAAGTTGCACGTCACGCCCAATCACCTCACGGCCATTTGCCAGCGGGTGGTGGGGCGTCCGGCCCGCGACCTCATCCTGGCCCGCGTGATGGCCGAGGCCCAGCGCCAGCTGCGCCACTCGGCCGACCCAGTAGCCCAGCTAGCCCGGGCTCTGGGCTACGACGATGCGTCGTATTTCAGCCGGGCCTTCAAAAAGCACGTAGGCGTAACCCCCGAGGCTTTTCGGCGGCAGCGTTGATTTGTGCGGTTTTTGCCCGTGCGCGGCTCTGTTGGCGGGCTAGGGGGGCCGGTACCTTTGCCGGGTCATTCAGCGTTTCGCTTTTGCCCACTATCAACTGCTATGTCTACCGCCGCCGCTCCCATCGAATCGTCTACGCTTGCGCTACTGGCTTTACGCTGCCCGCGCTGCCATCAGGGCAAGCTGTTTTCGCACTCTGCGCTCAGCCTCACCAGGTTTACCGACATGCCGGCCGAGTGCCCGGTGTGCGGGCAAACGTTTGAGCCCGAGCCGGGCTTCTACTTCGGAGCCATGTACATCAGCTTTGGCTTTGCGGTGGGCACGTTTGCCGTGGTGGGCATCTTACTGTATTACCTGGCCGGCGACCCGCCCACGTGGGTGTACGTGGTGGCCGTGGCCATTATCACGCTCATTTCGACGCCGCTGGTCTTTCGCTACTCGCGGGCGCTGATGCTGTACCTGTTTGGCGGCACGCGCTACGACCCCACGCGGGCGGCGCGGCACGCGCACTAGCCAGCCCTGCGGCTACTTAGTAGAGAAAGACCCGTTGGCTAGCCAGCGGGTCTTTTTTTAGGGTAACGATTCAGGTTTGGTGATACCTTCTAGGCCCTTAGCAGCTTATCAAAAACTACGATTGAGGTTAGGCAGCCGGGCTGCCCCAAGCCGAAGATTAAGCTCGGCAAATGGGTAAAAATCAAGAAACAACGCCTCCGGTTTCTGCGTACTACTTAACAGCCTCACCACGCGCTGCCCGTATGTACCCTGACGACCAAACTCCCGACGCGGCCAACCCGACGCCGCAAGGCCCCTCGCGCCGCTCTTTTCTCAAGCAAACCGGCGGCTTGCTGGGCGTAGCCTTGGCCCCGCCCATCGCCAGCCAGGCCGAAGCCCTGGCTGATAAGCTGGCCCCGGCTAGCCCCGTTCTCTCTGGCTCAACCCCCATGAGCCTTAACATCAACGGCCAGGTTAAAAGCCTGCGCCTGGAGCCGCGCACCACGCTGCTCGACGCCCTGCGCGAATACATGGACCTGACCGGCACCAAGAAAGGCTGCGACCACGGCCAGTGCGGCGCCTGCACCGTGCACGTCGATGGCCGCCGCGTCAACGCCTGCCTCACGCTGGCCGTGATGGCCCAGGGCAAGCAAATCACGACCATCGAGGGCCTGGCGAAAGGCGAAGAGCTGCACCCCATGCAGGAAGCTTTCCTCAAGCACGACGGCTTTCAGTGCGGCTACTGCACGCCGGGCCAAATCATGAGTGGCGTAGCCTGCGTGAAGGAAGGCCACGCTACCACCGACGACCAGGCCCGCGAGTGGATGAGCGGCAACATCTGCCGCTGCGGCGCCTACCCCAATATTCTGGCCGCCGTGCGCGACGTAGCCGGGCAATCTGCTAAAGGCTAACTCTGATGGATAATTTCGCCTACACCCAGGCCGCTTCTACCAAAGAAGCCACTACGGCCAAGGAAACCGATAAACAAGCCGCCTTCATTGGCGGCGGCACTACGCTGCTCGACATCATGAAGTCGAACATCGAGCATCATACCTTGCTGATTGACATTAATAAGCTCTCGCTGCTGGGCATTGAGAACGCGGCCACCGGCCTGCGCATCGGCGCCCTGGAGCGCATGAGCGACGTGGGCGAGCACCCGCAAGTGGTGCAGAACTACCCGGTTATCTCGCAGGCGCTGCTAGCCTCGGCCTCGCCGCAGCTGCGCAACATGGCCAGCATGGGCGGCAACCTGCTGCAGAAAACCCGCTGCGGCTACTACCGCGATGTGGCTTTTCCGTGCAACAAGCGCGTGCCCGGCTCGGGCTGCCCCGCCCAGCAGGGCGACAATCGTACCTTGGCCATCTTCGGCACCAGCCCCAGCTGCATTGCCACCAACGCCTCCGACCTGGCCGTGGCCTTGGTGGCCCTCGACGCCAGGCTGACGCTGGAAAACCCCAAGGGTGCCACGCGCACCGTGCCGCTGGTCGATTTCTACAAGCTACCCGGCTCGACGCCGCACATTGAAAACCAGTTGCAGCCCGGTGAGCTGATTACGGCCATTACGGTGCCGGCCGCCGCGCACGCCCGCAAGTCGCACTACCTCAAGGTGCGCGACCGGGCTAGCTACGCCTACGCGCTGACTTCGGCCGCCGTGGGGCTCGATGTGCAGGGCGGCGTTATTCGCTCGGCTCGGGTGGCGCTGGGTGGCGTGGGCACCGTGCCCTGGCGCGTGCCCGCCGTGGAAAAAGCCTTGGTGGGCAAGGCGCCGACGGAGGAAAGCTTCCGCGCCGCTGCCGCCCTGGCCGTGCGCGACGCGGCCCCGCGCGAGCACAATAAATTCAAGGTAGAGCTAGCCCAGCGCACGCTGGTGCGGGCCTTGCTGGAAGTCGTTGCCTAAATCAGTTATCAATTGTCAGTGAGTACTATACAGGTGCTTGGTGAGCCGCAAAGCAGGCTTTTGATAATTGATAATTGCTAACTGATACTTGAAATCATGGATTCTGAACCTCAATTTTTCGATAAGCCCGGTGGCTATGTTGGGCAGCCGCTCGTTCGCGTCGAGGGCCGCGAGAAGGTGACCGGCAAGGCCAAGTACTCGGCCGAGTTTCCGTTGCCGGGCCTTACCTACGGCGTGCTGGCCACCAGCCCCATTGCCAAGGGCAAGATTCAAAGCATAGACACCTCGGCGGCGGCGCGCGAGCCGGGCGTTATTGCCGTGCTCACGCACCAGAACCTGCCCAAGCTGGCCAAAACGCCTAATGACGCGCAGGGCAAGAAGGATATCGGCGCGCCCATGGGCTTTTTACCCCTCACCGGCGACGAGATTTTTTACGCCGCCCAGCCCGTGGCAATGGTAGTGGCCGACACCCTGGAGCACGCCACCCACGCTGCCACGCTGGTGAAGGTGACCTACCAGAAGGGCGACCCGATTGCCAATTACAAGCAGCCGAAAGCGCAGTTATTCGACCCCCAAAAGGTGCAGGATGGCAAGCAGGATGGCCATACCAAGCGCGGCGATGCCAAAGGCGCGTTTGCCAGCGCGCCCATTCAGCTCACGGCCACCTACGTCCACCCCGTGTACAACCACAACCCCATGGAGCCAGGCTCGACCACGGCCGTGTGGGAAGCCCCCGACCGCCTCACGGTATACGAATCGACGCAGGGTGTGACGCGCACGCAGTCGGCGCTGTCGGCCATGACGGGCCTGCCCCGCGAGCAGGTGCGGGTTATCACCAAATACCTGGGCGGCGGCTTCGGCTGCAAAGGCTCGTGCTGGCCGCACACCGTGCTCACGGTGCAGGCCGCCAAGGCTGTGAACCGCCCGGTGAAGCTGATGCTCACCCGCGAGCAAATGTTTACCAGCATGGGCCACCGCGAAGACCAGGAGCAAACCCTGCAGCTAGGGGCCACGGCCGATGGCAAGCTGACCTCGCTGGTGCACACCAAAAAATCGACCGCCTCGCCCTGGGACAACTACGCCGAGCCCAACTCCAAGATTGTGGACTTGCTCTACGCGAGCCCGGCCTTCGAGAGCAGCTACGAGCTGGCGCGCGCCAACGTCATGACGCCCACCTTTATGCGGGCGCCGGGCGAGGGGCCGGGCTCCTTCGCCATCGAGTGCTCGATGGACGACCTGGCCTACAGAGTAGGCGTTGACCCCATCGAAATTCGGCTGCGCAACTACGCCGACCACGACTACGGCACGGGCCAGCAGTGGAGCAGTAAGAGCCTGAAACAGTGCTACGCCCGCGGCGCCGAGCTGTTTGGCTGGAGCAAGCGCAACCCTAAGGCCGGCGCCACCCGCGACGGCCGCTACTTCGTGGGCATGGGCATGGCCTCGGCCAGCTACCCGGTACACAATTCGCAGGGCACGGCCCGCGCCCGCCTCTACGCCGACGGCCACGCCGTGGTGCAGAGCGGCGCCACCGACCTGGGCACCGGCACCTACACCGTAATGACCCAGGTAGCCGCCGACTCGCTAGGCCTGCCCATCGAGAAAGTGCGCTTCGAGCTGGGCGATACGCAGCTGCCCACGGCTCCCAACTCGGGCGGCTCTACGGCGGGCGGCACGGTGTCGTCGAGCATCTTCCTGGCCTGCCAGGATGTGTGGCAAAAGCTTATTAAGGCAGCTGTTATCGACAAAAAATCACCGCTCTACAAAGCCAAACCTGAAGATGTGGCCGTGGAGAAAGGCCGGCTTTTCCTGAAGAAAGACCCCAAGAAAGGCGAGCTGTTCGGCGAGCTGATGAAGCGTGGCGAAATCACCGATATCGAAGGCATGGCACAGGGCAAGTATGGCTCGGGCTACGAAGATGCCAGCGCCGCCAAAAACGCCGACCCTACCAAAAAGGACCAGGCCGGGCAGCACTCCATGCATTCGTTTGGGGCGCACTTTTGTGAGGTGCGGGTTGATATGGACCTGGGCACCATCCGGGTAAGCAAGTGGGTGAGCGTTATCGGCGCGGGCCGCATTCTGAATGCCCAAACCGCGCGCAGCCAGATTATCGGCGGCGCCATCTTCGGCATCGGCTCGGCCTTGATGGAGGAGACCGTGCGCGACGAGCATTTTTCGCGCTACACCAACGCCGACCTGGCTAGCTACCACGTGCCGGTAAATGCCGATATTCCTAACATGACCGTGGAGTTTGTGGAGGAGCACGACCCCTACATCAACGCGATGGGTGTGAAAGGCATCGGCGAAATTGCGATGGTGGGCGTAGCCGCCGCCGTGGCCAATGCCGTGTACCACGCCACCGGCAAGCGCCTGCGCGACCTGCCCCTCACGCCCGATAAGGTGCTGATGGCGGGCCTGGCCAGCTAACCTCGCTTGTTAGTGCGAGTACAACGCAGTGAAGCGCGGCAATCTTTCCTTTTCCTAGGGCTTACTACCCTAGCGTGAAGAAAGGATTGCCGCGTTTCACTGCGTTGCGCTCGCACTGACAACTACTTTTGGGCCCTCTGAAACTGTAAAAACTGTCTTATGCACAACGACCCCATTGCCACCGTGGGCCTGCTGCTGCTGGCCGCCGGCTCGTCGTCGCGGCTGGCCCGCCCCAAGCAACTGCTCCAGTACCAAGGCCAGACGCTGCTGCGCCGCGCCGCCGAAGTAGCCGCCGCCAGCCCCTGCCGCCCGTTGGTGCTCGTGACCGGCGCCCTCCACGATGAGTTATTGCCCGAAATCGACGGCCTGCCCTTCCACGTAGTGCGCAACGATGCCTGGGCCGATGGCATGGGCGGCAGCATCGCCGCCGGCCTGGCCGAACTCGAAACCGCCGCCGAAGCCGCCAAAGTAGATGCCGTAGTCGTCATTCTCTGCGACCAGCCGCTGCTAAGCGAAGAAGTTATTGGCCAGCTCATCGTGCAGTTTCAGGCCACCCGGCAGCCGGTGGTGGCCTCGGCCTACGCGGGCACGCAGGGAGTGCCCGCGCTGTTCAGCCGCGAGATATTCCCGCAGCTGCTGGCCCTGCGCGGGGCTAGCGGCGCCCGCGAGCTATTGCAGCAATACGCCCACCTGCCCACCGTAGCCTTCCCCGGCGGCGCCACCGATGTCGATACCGAGGCGCAGTACGCCGCGCTGGGGCAGTAGTCCGAGGCTAGTGGCCAACTAAAATACCCAGTGGCAGCCAGCCACTGGGTATTTTAGTTGGCCACTAGCTACCCATAATAAGCTCCCGGCTCAGGCTCGCGCCCGCCAGGTTGCCGGCCGCGATGGCCAGGGCCAGCTGCGGCGGGGCTACGCAGCAGTCGCCGGCCGCGTACACGCCCGGCACGGTGGTGCGATAGCTGGCATCGGTACGAATAAGCTCTTGCTCCGTAATTTCGCAGCCTAGTTGCCTTGGCAATGCGCTGGCTTGTTGCCACGGCAGGCGGGCATACAGCACGGGCAGCGACTGAGTGCGGCCATCGGCCAGGCGCACGCCCGTGAGTTGGCCACTACGGTGCAGCAGCTCGGCCACGGGCGTCTCCACCAACTCTATACTGTTCGTTTTTAACAAGTTGTGCACATCGGGGCCGAAGGTGGCGGGGCCGTTGGTAAAAACGGTAAGTTCACGCGACCAGTTGCGCAGCATCTTCACGTGGTGTTCCACCTCAGAGCCATTGTTCCAGATGCCGGTGGGCAAGTCGGCCACCTCGTAGCCGTGGCAGAAGGGGCAGTGAATCACCGACTTGCCCCAGCACTCGGCAAAGCCCGGCACCGGCGGCAGCTCGTCGCGCAGGCCCGTAGCCAGCAGCAGCCGGCTAGCTGCAAAGGTGCCGTGCGCCTCGGTGGTAATGGTGAATGAGCCATCGGGCCGCTTCTCGGCGGCAGTAGCCTGAGCTTCGAGCAGCTGCACGGTAGGGTAGGCCGCCACCTGCTGGCGAGCCCGCGCCGCCAAGTCGGCGGGGGCGTCGCCGTCGTGCAACAGCAGGTTATGTGCGTGAGGTGTAAAGCGGTTGCGGGGGCGTCGCGCATCGAGCACCAGCACCGAGCGCCGGGCGCGCCCCAAGGCCAGCGCCGCGCTCAGGCCGGCATAGCTGCCACCAATAATAAGTACGTCGAACATGATAGCGGGAAAAATTACGGAGTAAAGGTAGCGAGCATTTTCAATAATGCAACAAAGTTGCATTATTGAAAATGCTCGCCTCATTGGCTGGTATTGCCGGATAGAATAGGAAGCCCTAGCGCCCTGGTAAGCCACTGGCATTAGGATATGCGGGGGGCGGCCACCCTAAAATGGCTGTATCTTGGGCGCTCACTCACTCAGCAGCTTTATGGCTCCCACCGCCCCCGCGCCGGCCGTCGAAAAAGACAATAAGCGCATTACTACCGGCTGGACGTTCTACGACTGGGCCAACTCGGTGTACCCGCTCGTCATTACCAGCTCCATTTTTCCGATTTACTGGTCGAGCGTCATCAAGGAAGTGACGCACACTGACAGCGGCCAGAGCCCCGTCGCTTTTCTGGGCATGCAGGTGCCGGGCTCATCGCTGCTCAACTATGCGATTTCCGCTTCCTTTCTGCTTATCGCGCTGGTTAGCCCCTTTCTGACCTCGTTGGCCGACTTTTCGGGCCGGAAAAAGCTCTTTTTACAAATATTCTGTTACATCGGCGCGGCTGCGTGCGCAGGCCTCTACTTTTTTGCGCCTGCCACACTCACAGCTTCCACGTTTGTTTTTGTAGCGGCCACAGTTGGTTTCTCAGGCAGCATTGTGTTCTACAATTCCTACCTGCCCGAAATCAGCTCCGAAGAGAAGTTTGACTCCCTTTCTGCCAAGGGCTTCTCGATGGGCTACGTTGGCTCGGTTATTTTGCTGGTAATATGCCTAGTTATCAATCAATTTCATGATAAGCTGGGTATTGGCGGAGCCCGGGCCGCCCAGCTTTCCTTTCTGCTCACCGGGCTGTGGTGGGCCGGTTTTGCCCAGATTCCCTTTGCCACGCTGCCGCCCGACCGTGGCCGCCCCGCCGATGCGCCGGCTGCCGAGGGTGGCTGGCTGCTCAACGGTTTCCGCGAGCTGGGCAAGGTGTGGGACCAGCTACGGCAGCTGCCCAACGTCAAGAAGTTTCTGCTAGCCTACTTCACCTACAATATGGGCGTGCAAACGGTGATGTACGTGGCCACGCTCTTCGGCACCGACGAGCTGCACCTCGACTCGGGCGCGCTCATTCTCACCATTCTGCTGCTGCAAGTAGTGGCCATTGCGGGCGCTTACCTGTTTGCCAAGCTCAGCGAGCGCATCGGCAATACCCGCGCCCTGAGCTGGTCGGTATTTATCTGGATGCTGATTTGCGTGGCGGGCTACTACGTGCAGGCCGGTTGGAGCTTCTACGCGCTAGCATCCGTCATTGGCCTCACCATGGGCGCTATTCAAAGCCTGAGCCGCTCGACCTACTCCAAGATTATCCCTGAAAACACGCCCAACTCGGCCGCGTTTTTCAGCTTTTTCGACGTGACCGAAAAGCTTAGCATTGTGATTGGCACGGCCACGTTTGGCATCATCAACCAGGTAACCGGCTCGATGCGCAATAGCATTCTGGCGCTCATCGTGTTCTTCATCCTGGGCCTGATTTTCCTGCTTCAGCTGCGCGGCAAAAAGCTGCGCGAGGACTCTGCCAGCAGCGCCACGCTGCCGCCCCCGCCCGCCTCGGCCGCCGCCGAAATGGGCCGACCCCAAACCGTTTAGCACCCTCCCGGTTGAGCTAGCGAACGTTTTTCCCCACCTGCCCATGCATACCTCCTCCCTCCAGCAGAATATCCTCGAAGAGCTTGACCGCGAGCTGGCCGTGACGCGCAAAGTCCTCGAGCGCATCCCCGACGATAAGTTCGATTACCAGCCGCACCCCAAGTCGATGAAGCTGGGCCAGCTGGCCTCGCACATCGTCAATCTGCTGCGCTTCAAGCAGCTTTTCATCGAAACCAGCCAGCGCGATTTCCTCGACCCCAACGCGCCCAAGCCGCCGCCCAGCCCCACCAGCACCGCCGAGCTGCTAGCCCGCTTCGACCAGTTCAGCGCCGACCTGCGCCAGGCCCTGCGCGAAAGCGATGACGAAAAGCTGACCGATAGCTTCCAGCTGCGGCGCGGCGAGCAGTTGCTCATGGACCGCCCCAAGGGTGCCGCTTTGCGTATTATGGGCCTCAACCACAGCATTCACCACCGCGGCCAGCTCACGGTGTACCTGCGCCTGCTCGACATTCCGGTGCCGGGCGTGTATGGCATGAGCGCCGACGAAATGGGCGAGTTTTAACACACAGGTAATAAACAAGAAGAGCGTCATGCTGAGCTTGCCGAAGCCTCTCTACCGTTCCACTCAACGGTGCGGTAGAGAGGCTTCGGCAAGCTCAGCATGACGCTCTTTTTACTCCAATAGCTACTACTTAACTGCAAATACCTGCTTGCCGCCAATCCAGGTCTGCTGCACGGGTGCGGTGCGCAGCTGCTCTTTGGGCGCGGTCAGCAGGTCGGTTTTCAGCACCACGAAGTCGGCTAGCATACCGGGCTTGATTTGGCCTTTGCGCTTGTCCTCGAAGGCCGCGTGGGCGGCCCAGGTGGTCATGCCGCGCAGGGCTTGCGCGCGGGTGAGGGCGTTATTCATCTGAAAGCCGCCGCTAGGGTAGTTCTTGGCATCCTGGCGGGCCACGGCGGCGTGATAGCCGTAGAGGGGGTTAATGTCCTCGACCGGGAAATCGGACCCTAGCGCCACCTGGCCGTACTGCTTCAGCAAATCCTGGTAGGCGTAGGCGGTTTGCAGGCGCTGGGGGCCTAGCCGCTCGCCAGCCCAGTACATATCGGAGGTGGCGTGGGTGGGCTGCACTGAGGGCACAATGTGGTACTGCCCAAACTTCGGAATATCTTGTTTACTAACCACCTGCGCGTGCTCAATGCGCCAGCGCCGGTCGGGCTGGCCCGCCAGCGCCGCGCCATAAATGTCGAGCAGCAGCCGGTTGCTGGAGTCGCCGATGGCGTGGGTATTCATTTGAAACTTAGTGGCCGCCAGCTCTTTGGCTAGCGCCCGGTAGTACTCGGGGTGTTGCAGCAGGAAGCCTTTTTCGGCAGGCCGGTCGGAGTAGGGGGCTAGCAGCGACGCGCCCCGCGAGCCCAGTGCCCCATCGGCGTACACTTTAAAAGAGGAAATCGTGAGATTATCGCTGAAGAACGGTCCTTTCGGCAAGTAATACGCCTTGTTCTCGGGCGTAGGGTTAAGCATGGTGTAGAGGCGCAGGTGCAGCTTGCCGGCCTTTTGCATCCCGGCCATGCGCTCGATGTCCTCACGGTCCAACCCGGCGTCGGCGAGGCTGGTGAGGCCCACGGCCAGGCAGTTTTGCTGGCCTTGCAGCAGCGCTGCTTCGGCCTCGGCGGGGCTGGGCTCGGGAATGTGGCTAGCCACCAGTTTCACGGCATTATCCACGAGCAGGCCGGTGAGGCGGCCCTGTGCGTTGCGCCCAATTATGCCGCCGCTGATGGGGGTGCGCGCCGTGACGCCCGCCAAATCCAGCGCCTTTTGGTTGACTAGGGCCGCGTGGCCATCAACACGCACGATGAGCACCGGCACGTTCGGAAACAGCGCATCGAGGGTGTCTTTGGTGGGGAAGCGCTGGCCCGGCCAGTCGTTCTGGTCCCAGCCGCGGCCAGTGAGCCAGGCCGCGCTAGGCTGCTGCTGGCGGTGCTGCGTGAGGCGGCCCACCGTTTCGGCCCACGAGCTAGCCCCCACCAGGTTGGCCGAGCGCAGCCCCAGCGCATAGCGGTAGAAGTGGCAGTGCGCGTCGTAAAAGCCGGGGTAGATAAACTGGCCCTGCGCATCCACTGTTTGGGCCGCCTGGTAGCGGCCCTGTAAATCAGCCGTAGTGCCCACGGCCACAAAATGCCCGTCGCGCACCGCAAAAGCCTGCGCCTTGCTGAAAGTCGAGTCCACGGTGTACACCGTGGCATTGGTCACCAGCAAGTCAACAGCCTCACGCTGAGGCTGACAACCGGCCAGGCCCAGCGAAAGCGCAAGGCCGATAGTACTGCCAAGTCTATAAACAAAGTGCATGGTACAAAACAGTATGCAAAGTTCCGAAGCGAACCCAACGGACAAAGCTAAGCCCGTTCTCGCCAGAGAACGGGCTAGCCGCAATCGTCCACAAAATCCGCGAAATTCGTTAAAATCCGCGCCAATCAGTGGTCTTATTCAAATTTCAGGTGCTTCACCGACTCGCCCGAGTTCTTAAGCTCCAGCAGCGACTCAATACCAATCATGAGGTGTTGCTTCACAAAATTGGTCGTCACTTTCGAATCCGACTCGGCCGTTTTCACGCCCTCCGGCGTCATGGGGTTGTCGCTCACGAGTAGCAGCGCACCGTGCGGAATATCGTTCATAAAGCCCACCACGAAGATGGTCGCCGTTTCCATATCCACGGCCAGGGCCCGCACGCGGCGCAGGTAGTCCTTAAAGTCCTGGTCGTGCTCCCACACGCGGCGGTTGGTGGTGTACACGGTGCCGGTGTAGTAATCAAGCTCGTGCTTCTTAATCATCGAAGAAACAGCACGTTGCAAGCGGAACGAGGGTAGCGCCGGAATCTCCTTGGGCAGGTAGTCATCCGAGGTGCCGTCGCCGCGAATGGCCGCGATGGGCAGCACCAGGTCGCCGAGCTTGGTCTTTTTCAGGCCGCCGCACTTGCCCAAAAAGAGCGCTGCCTTGGGCTTGATGGCCGAGAGCAAATCCATGACGGTGGCCGCCATCGGCGAGCCCATGCCGAAGTTGATAATCGTGATGCCGCCTGCCGTAGCCGATTGCATGGGCTTGTCGGTGCCGCGCACCTCGCAGCCGAACTGCTCGGCAAACATGTACACGTAGTTGCTGAAATTGGTGAGCAGGATGTACTGCCCAAACTCGCTCAGTGCCACGCCCGTGTAGCGCGGCAGCCAGTTGTTGACAATGTCTTCTTTGGTCTTCATAAGGGGTGAACTGGTGAATTAATGAGTTAGTGAACGATGGTTGTCATTGCGAGGAGGAACGACGAAGCAATCGCATCAGGACGAGCTATACACCTCCATTCGGGGACTATTCAGGTGCGATTGCTTCGTCGTTCCTCCTCGCAATGACAAGCGCAACGCAACAAAAAAGCCGCCTACCCGGTAGGGTACGGCGGCGCGGCGGGTGGTAAACCCAGGCGAAATGCGACTGCCAAAACCCGTACCTTTGGAGGTGATGCAAGTGCTGGACCTGCCGCCTTTCGACCACAAAATTAGGCAAAATTTGGCGAATATCCCGGAAATCTGGGATGAGCTGCGCCGCAAGTACGTGGTGCTGACCCCCGAGGAGTGGGTGCGGCAGCACGTGGCGCAGTATCTGCTGCGCCACCTGGGCTACCCGCGCGGCCTGCTTAGCCTGGAGCGCGGCCACCGCTACAACCAGCGCCAGAAGCGTACCGACCTCGTGGCGCTAGGCCCCGCCGGCCGCCCGCTGCTGCTGGTAGAGTGCAAGCGCCCAAGCGTGGCCATTACGCCGGCCGTGGCCCAGCAGGCCGCCACTTACAACCAAACCATGCGCGCCCCGCTACTGCTGCTCAGCAATGGCTTGGTGCACTACTGCTGGCGCGTCGATTTTGAGGCGGGCACCAATGAGCGCCTGGCCGATATCCCGACCTACGCCGAGGCTAGCCAGCTGGCGGCCGGCTAGGGCCGTGGCTACACCGCAATGCGCGTAACCACGGGGGCGCGCGTCGCCGCATCCCACCCCTTAAACTCGATGTAGCGCACGTTGGGCACCCAAAACGTGCCGCCCTCGATGCGCAAGTACACGCGGGAAAGCACAATTTGCCGGTTGCTGATGACTGTAAATACGTGGAACGCCCGGTCGGCGCCCCAGCGCATGAGGTAAAAAGGAACCTTGTTATAGGCCGCGAATTTCAGCTGGTATTTCTCGGGCGCCAGCTTCTCGGCACTCAGGCCGTAGGCAAACTTGCGTTGAATGTAGTTGAGGTCTTTGCGCTGGCCCTGCTCGTCGTAGCGCAGCCAGAACACGTTAATCGGCTCATCGTCATCAAGCTGGCCCGCCCGGTTCACATTGAGCTGGTAGATGACGGTGTTGGTATTCGGGTCGCGCTGGAGGTAAAAGAGCTGGTTGGCGACCCCGGCCGGCACCGGAAAATTGAGCATCGGCGGGCTAGCCTGGGCCGGGGCCTTGGCCAGCGGCGGGTGGCCTAGCCAAGGAAGCAGCGCCAGTAAAAACGAAAGAATAAACATTGGTTGCGAAGCGGGGACAATTTACCCCTGGCTAGCCGCTTTTGTTTTGAGCAGTACGAAAAAGCCCGCCGGATGAACATCCGGCGGGCTTTTTCGGCAGCGTAGCGCGGACTTTGTAGTCCGCGTTTTGAACAAGGCAGGCGCGGACTGCAAAGTCCGCGCTACTAGTTATACGGCGGCGCCTTCGAGCACCGAATCCACGTCCACGAGGGGCAGGTTCCAGGCTTCGGCTACGCCTTTGTAGACTACCTCGCCGTGCACCACGTTCAGGCCGAGGCGCAGGGCCTCGTCGCGGCGGCAGGCTTCCTGCCAGCCCAGATTGGCGAGTTTCACGGCGTAGGGCAGCGTGGCGTTGGTGAGGGCTAGGGTGCTGGTGTAGGGCACAGCGCCCGGCATGTTGGCCACGCAGTAGTGCACCACGTCGTCGATGATGAAAGTCGGGTTTTCGTGGGTCGTGGGCTTGCAGGTTTCGATGCAGCCGCCCTGGTCCACGGCCACGTCCACGAGCACGGTGCCGGGGCGCATGGTCTTGAGCATGTCGCGGGTGATGAGGTGCGGGGCTTTCGCACCCGGAATCAGCACGGCGCCCACCACGAGGTCGGCAGTTTTGATGGCTTCGCGAATGTTGTACTCGTTCGAGTACTGCGTCACCACGTTTTTGGGCATGAAGTCGTCAAGCTCACGCAGGCGGTTCAGGCTGATGTCCATCACCGTCACCTGCGCGCCGAGGCCGGCGGCCACCTTAGCAGCTTGCGTGCCCACGATGCCGGCGCCGAGCACCAGCACGTGCGCGGGCTTCACGCCGGGCACGCCGCCTAGCAGGATGCCGCGGCCTTTCAGCGGCTTCTCCAGGTACTTGGCGCCCTCCTGCGGGGCCATGCGGCCGGCCACCTCGCTCATCGGAATAAGCAGCGGCAGCGCCCGCGAAGGCAGCTCCACGGTTTCGTAAGCGAGGCAAATCGCCTTGCGCGCTATCATGGCGTGGGTTAGCTCTTCGCCGCTGGCGAAGTGGAAGTACGTGAACAGCAGCTGATTCTCCTTGATGAGCGGATACTCCTCGGCAATCGGCTCCTTCACCTTGATAATCATCTCGGCCTGCCCGTACACGTCGGCAATGGTGGGCAGCATTACGGCGCCCGCCTGCTCGTACTCGGCATCCGCAAAGCCCGAGCCTTCGCCCGCGCTCGCCTGCACCAGCAGCGAGTGGCCGTGCTTGCGCAGCTCAGCTACGCCGGCCGGGGTCAGGCCAACGCGATTTTCATTATTCTTGATTTCCTTCGGAACACCGATAATCATGGGGCAGGGGAGGGGGAAGTGGGAGGAGAAAACGTGCCGTAAAGATACAGTCGCGGCTACGCTGCCGGCCCGGTTTTAGTTCGCCAGGCGCAGCAGCCCCTGCACATCGAGCGGGTGCGTGTACATGGTCAGCTGGCCATCGGGCGTGGTGGGCCACTCGGCGCGGGGGCGGTCCCAGTACAGCTCCAGGCCGTTGCCGTCGGGGTCGTCGAGGTAAATGGCCTCGCTCACGCCGTGGTCGGAAGCCCCGCGCAGCGGGTAGCCGGCCGCCAGCAGGCGCTTTACCACGGTGGCTAGCCCCGCCCGGTCTTTATACAAAATGGCGGCGTGGTAAAGGCCCGCTACGCCCTCGCGCACGGCCGGGCGGCCACCCTGGCTGTGCCAGGTATTGAGCCCGATGTGGTGGTGGTAGCCATCGGCTGAGAGGAAGGCCGCCGAGCCCATGTCGAGCATCACCTCGAAGCCTAGCAGGCCCTGGTAGAAGGCCAGCGCCCGCGGCATGTCCGTGACTTGCAAGTGAATGTGGCCGATGCTGGTGCCCGCGGGCACGGCGTAGGCTTCGGTGGTGGGGGAGGATGTTGCAGGGTTCATGAGGGGAGGAGCGTTAAATTTTTGGCAAAAATAATGTACCTACATCAATCAAGAAGCGGACCTAAAAAAAAGCCCTGCCAATCCGGCAGGGCTTTACGCTGAACGAGGGGCTAGCGACTACTTAAACGGCACCGAGGCGCCGCTCTCCTTCACGAGGCTAGTGGGCACGAGGTCCTTCACCACGTTGGCCTTAAGCGTGAGCTTGGTATCGCCGTGCAGGTCGTTCGAGTCCAGCGTGACCACCTCCGTGGCCGGACCCACCGTGCGCTGGGCATACACCAGCTCTACCACCGCGCTCTGGCCGGGCTTGATGGGGGCCGGCGCCGCGCGGTAGCCCACGCAGTAGCAGTTGGAGGAAATAGTGCTCAACACCAGGTCTTTGGGGCCGGTATTGCGCACGCCGATGCGCGCCACCGATTGCTGCCCCGCCTCGATGCGGCCAAAATCATAGCCGGGCCGCTCCAGCACCAGGCGAGGGGAGGCGGCTAGCTGGGCCGGCGTGAGGGTAGCGCGCAGCTCCTCTTTGGTCAATACCGAACCCTTAAGGCTGAGAACTTTGCTGGGCTCCGAGGCATTGCTCATCACCGTCACGGTTTTGGCGAATACGCCGGGACGGCCGGCGCTATTGTACACCGCCTTGATGACGCCTGAGTGGCCCGGCAGCACCGGCGCCTTGGTCCACTCGGGGGTGGTGCAGCCGCAGCTAGCCTGAGCATTGGCAATTACAATGGGCTGATTGCCGGTATTCTTAAACTTAAACTCGTAGGTGGCCATCGTGCCCTCGGGCACCTTGCCAAAGTCGTGGTCGGTGCGCTCGAAGGTGAGCACACCCTGGGCGCGGGCGGCCAGCGCCAGCAGGCACAGGGCTAGGGTAGAAAGGAGTCGCATGGGTAGGAAAAGCAAAGGTCTGGCCAGCCCGATGTGTTAGACTAACAATAACTTACCCCTGGCCGGCCAGGGGCAAAGGCAAATATACGGCCGGCCCCCGGGCTATTTCGTAAATTTGCAGCCTAGCTCTCCCTCTTTCCCACCCACCCATTCCTTACGCTCTCCATTTATGTCTGACGCGCTGCTAGCGCCGGCCGAAATCCCGGTGCACTCCCTTTCCAAAGCCGACCTGCTCGACGACTACCGCCTGGCCTGGGAAAGCCGCCACGCCTCGCTGGCCGGCCGCCGCGAGGTGTTTATGGGCAAGGCCAAGTTTGGCATTTTTGGCGATGGCAAAGAGCTGCCCCAGCTAGCCATGGCGCGGGCCTTCCAAAACGGCGATTTCCGCTCGGGCTACTACCGCGACCAGACGTTTATGGTGGCCATCGGCGAGCTGACCTGGCAGCAATACTTTGCCCAGCTCTACGCCCACGCCGACCCCGAGGCTGACCCCAGCACCGCCGGCCGTGCCATGAACGGCCACTTCGGCACCCGCCTGCTCGACGACGACGGCCAGTTCAAGCCCCAGACTTCTACCAAGAATTCGTCGGCCGACATTTCGCCCACCGGCGGCCAGATGCCGCGCCTCGTGGGGCTGGCCTACGCCAGCAAGCTGTATCGCCAAAACCCGGCGCTACACCAGTTTACCGATTTTTCGGTGAATGGCAACGAGGTGGCCTTCGGCACCATTGGCAACGCCAGTACCTCGGAGGGCGTGTTTTTTGAGGCGATAAATGCGGCCGGCGTGTTGCAGGTGCCCATGTTGATGTCGGTATGGGACGACCACTACGGCATTTCAGTACCCGCTGAGTATCAGACGACCAAGCAAAGCATTTCGGCCATTCTGGCCGGCTTCCAGCGCGAAGGCGAAGGCCAGGACGGCTTCGAGATTTTTGTGGTGCGCGGCTGGGACTACCCAGCCCTCATAGATACCTACCAGCGCGCTGCCGCCGTGTGCCGCGCCCAGCACGTGCCGGTGCTCGTGCACGTAACCGAAGTAACGCAGCCCCAGGGCCACAGCACCAGCGGCTCGCACGAGCGCTACAAGCCCAAGGCCCGCCTGAGTTGGGAGGAGGAGCACGATTGCCTCACCAAGTTCCGCGAGCACCTGCTTACCGAAGGCGTGGCGAGCGAAGACGAGCTGGCCCAGATTGAGAAAGCCGCCGCCGCTACCATCAAGCAGGCGCGCACCACGGCGTGGAGCGCCTTCTTCGACCCCATTCAGCAGGAGCGCGAAGAGGCGCTGGTGGTGCTGAATAAGATGGTGGCCGAAGCTGGCGAAGAAAACAGCCTGGCTGAGCTAGTTAACAGCCTGAAAACGAATGTGACACCTATTCGGGCCGACATTGTGCGCACCCTGCGCCGGGCCCTGCGCCAGGTGCGCGGCAACCGGCCCAGCGCGGGCCGCCGCGCCGCCCAGCGCCTGCTGGAGCAGTGCGAGGCCGAAAACGCCGACCGCTACAACTCTTATCTCTTCAGCCAGAGCGACGAGGCCATCGGTAACATCGAGGAAGTGCCGGTGACCTACGCCGCCGACGCGCCCCTGGTGGATGGCCGCGAAGTGCTGCAAGCCTGCTTCACGGCCAACTTTGCGCGCGACCCGCGCATCTTCGCCATCGGCGAAGACGTGGGCCACATTGGTGATGTGAACCAGGCCTTTGCGGGCTTGCAGGAGAAGTTTGGGGCCTTGCGCGTGACCGATACCGGCATTCGCGAGTGCACCATTGTGGGGCAGGGCATTGGGGCGGCGCTGCGCGGCCTGCGGCCGATTACCGAGATTCAATACCTTGATTACCTGCTCTATGCCATCCAGATTCTGAGCGATGACGTGGCCTGCCTGCAGTACCGCACCAAGGGTGGCCAGAAGGCTCCCCTTATTGTGCGCACCCGCGGGCACCGCCTGGAGGGCATCTGGCATTCGGGCTCGCCCATCCAGATGATACTCGGGGCCATCCGGGGTATGCACCTGTGCGTGCCGCGCGACATGACCCAGGCGGCGGGCTTCTACAACACGCTGCTGCGCAGCGACGAGCCGGCCATCGTGATTGAGTGCCTGAACGGCTATCGCCTCAAGGAAAAGCTGCCGGCCAACGTGGGCGATTTTACCCTGCCGCTAGGCCGCCCCGAGGTGCTGCGCCCCGGCGACGACCTCACCATTGTGACCTACGGCTCGATGTGCCGCATTGTGCTGGATGCTGCCAAGCAGCTGGCCGAAGTCGGTATTTCGGTTGAAGTAATTGACGTGCAAACGCTTTTGCCTTTCGACACCGACCAGCTCATTGCCGACAGCCTGCGCAAAACCGGCCGCGTGATTTTTGCCGACGAAGACGTGCCCGGCGGCGCTACCGCCTACATGCTGCAGCAGGTGCTCGACGGCCAGCAGGCCTACCAGCTGCTCGACTCGGCCCCGCGCTGCATCGCGGCCCAGGCCCACCGCCCGCCCTACGGCTCGGATGGCGATTATTTCTCGAAGCCCAACGCGGAGGACGTATTCGACGCGGCCTACGAAATGCTGCGCGAAACCGACCCTAGCCAGTTTCCGGCCATTTACTAGGCTTAAAAACACCGGGGCCTCCGCTTGCTTAGCAAACGGAGGCCCCGGTGTTTTTAAGGTATCTGTGTTTACCTGAGGGCTAGCGGGGCGGAATCACCACGCTGTCGGTCATGATGGTATTGCTCACGTTCAGCGCCCGGTCGGCAATGCTCACCTGGAAGCGTACCGTTTGGCCCGGCACGAAAATGTCGCCCAGGCCGAACGGAATCAGCGTGTAGGTGAGGGTGCCTTTGATGGGGGCCGCCTTGGTATCGGTGCTGGCGGTGGGGTGCAGGTACAGGCCGTTGTACTGGCCCGCGTTGTAGACGTTTGGAAACGGCACGCCCACGGTGGTGAGCGCCTCGTATTTGCCGGTTGCCTTATTTTTGACGAATGGCTCGATGAAGTAGTTTTTGGCAAACCGGCCCGAGTACTTCGTGGGCTGGGCCGCCACTTCGTCGGCCGTCAGGCCGAGGTCGCCGTCGCCGTCCTGATAATTAATTTTAATGCTTATCGTATCCAGCACCTGCTCCTTAACATTGGTGGGCGTGTAGCGGCGCCGCTGAATCTGGTTGAAGCTGATGGAGGGCGTGGTGGAATACTCGGGTGCTTTCAGGCAAGAGCTGAGGCCGCCCGCCAGCAGGCCCATGCCCCCGATTGCCGAGGCTAGTCGATAAAATTTCATACGCTAACGCAAAAATAAAGAAGCCCGCCGCTGCCCCCGCCGCCCGCGTTGCAAAACGCACGGCCGGTTGGTTTGTTGTGCCGGCGTAAATGTAAGCAGCCAGTTGCCCCGGGCCACTTTTTGCCTAACCCCCGCTTTTTGTTATGAGTTTCCGCGCCACCTTTTTAGGCCCCGCCTACCGCACGCTTACCCACCTGGCGCCCCCGGCCTTTGAAGCGGCGGCGCTGGCCCTGTTTCGGCACCAGGCGGCGCACTGCCCGCCCTACCAGGCCTACCTGGCCGGCCTGGGCCGCGACCCCGCCCGCGTGCAGGGGCTAGCCGAGATTCCCTTTTTGCCCATCGAGTTTTTCAAAACCCAGGAGGTGCGCACCGACCCTAGCGAGTGGCAGCCGCAGGAAATATTCCGTAGCAGCGGCACCACCTTGCAGCAGCGCAGCCGCCACCTCGTGCGCGACCCGGCCCTGTACCGGGCCAACGCGGCGGCCATTTTCGAGGCGGCCTATGGCCCGCTCACCAACTGGGTTTTTCTGGCCCTGCTGCCGTCTTACTTAGAGCAGGGCGAGTCGTCGCTGGTGGCCATGGTGGCCGATTTTGCCCAGCGCTCGGGGCAAACCCAGCCGGCCTTTTTTCTGCGCGACCACGCCGGCCTGCTGCGCGCCCTGGCCGAGGCCAAGCAACAGCCCGGCCGCCGCGTGCTGCTCTTCGGCGTCACCTACGCGCTGCTCGACCTGGCCGCCGAAGTTGGCGCCGCGCCCGAGCTGCAAGGCCTCACGGTGCTCGAAACGGGCGGCATGAAGGGCCGCCGCCGCGAAATGATTCGCGAGGAGCTGCACCAGGAACTGCAAGCGGCCTTCGGTCCGGCGCCCATCCACTCCGAATACGGTATGACCGAGCTGCTAAGCCAGGCCTACTCGCCGGGCGAGGGCCTGTTTTACTGCCCACCGCAACTGCGCGTGCTGCTGCGCGACCCCGCCGACCCCTTCTTCGTGGCCGAAGACCGCCCCGAAGGCGCCATCAATGTCATCGACCTGGCCAACGTGGACAGCTGCGCCTTTATCGAAACCAAGGACCTGGCGCGCCGGCACCCTAGCGGCGCTTTTGAAGTGCTGGGGCGGCTCGATAATTCGGATATTCGGGGGTGCAGCCAGTTGGTGTAGGCATTATTTTATGAGTAGCAAAACTATGAATTATTGGAGCAAAATACTAGTCGTTAGTTCGCTAGCTATGCTTTCGGCTTGTGACTTGAAAGCAGATGAGCAAGCAGGAAAATCCGAAATCTCAGCTAGGGCAGCCTTAACTGATAATAAACAGCCACCACAGGACTCGACAGTAGAAAAGAGTGTAGGGTGCGTCCGTGGGCAAGCTGAGCCAATTATCAAGAAGAACTATTTTCCGGCGACCAGTTTCGTTTTGCAGCCGGATAGTATGACGGGCGTGGAAACAGTGCGCTTTAAAAACGGAGATAAATTAATAATTACGAATTGGGGCTGCGAATCTTACGTACTGACGTTTCGTTTTGAAACTTCAAGATTCAGGGCGAATAATTCTAATTTAAACTACTGGTACGCAGCAGCTGGTGAGCTTATGAATGAAACTGTGCCCGGTGTTGACGCGCCAGTAGATATAAAAGCGGGTGTGCGAGCTTTGAAAAGCTACGCCGCTAAAAATGCTAGGCACTTGAGGATACGAACAGAGCTTGACTTTGGTGGCGGCGAAGCCGCTAGGATTGCTACCTTTGATACCATCGCCAAAATGCCGGGCAACCGCACTGAGGTGGTATTATCATTCACCGCGGGACTGTTGTAGCGCGAAGTAGGCGAGCCGCCCGAACAACGATAAAGACAACAGCGCCAGCTTCCTAACGAAGCTGGCGCTGCTATTTGGTAAAGCGGCCCTAGCGAACTACTTCCCCGCAAACGCCTTGGCGTCAGCTTCTTCAATGGTAGCGTCGCTCATAATGACGAGGCGCTCGACCACGTTGCGCAGCTCGCGGATGTTGCCGCGCCAGTCGAGGCCTTGCAGGTATTTGAGGGCGCCGTCCGATATTTTTTTGGGCTTGTTGCCGTAGTCGGCGGCGATGTCCTGCAAGAACTTCTGCACCAGCTCGGGAATGTCTTCGCGGCGGTCGTTGAGGGCGGGCACCTGAATGAGAATGACCGACAGGCGGTGGTAGAGGTCCTCGCGGAAGTTCTTGTCGGCTATTTCCTGTAAGAGGTTTTTATTGGTAGCGGCCAGCACGCGCACATTCACCGAAATCTCTTTTTCGCCGCCCACGCGGGTTATCTTGCTTTCCTGGAGGGCGCGCAGCACCTTGGCCTGGGCCGAGAGGCTCATGTCGCCGATTTCGTCGAGGAAAAGCGTGCCGCCGTCGGCCTGCTCAAACTTGCCGATGCGCTGCTTCACGGCCGAGGTAAACGAACCTTTTTCGTGGCCGAATAGCTCGCTCTCAATTAGTTCGCTCGGGATGGCGGCGCAGTTGACCTCCACCAGCGGGCCGTTGGCGCGCGGGCTCAGCTGGTGCAGCTGCCGGGCCACCATCTCCTTGCCCGCCCCGTTGGGGCCGGTGATGAGCACGCGGGCATCGGTGGGGGCCACCTTCTCGATGGCCTTGCGCACGGCCCCCAGCGTGGCCGAGGTGCCTATCATCTCGGAGCCCTTGGTGGTGGCTAGCTTTTTCTTAAGGGTTTTCGTTTCGGTTACCAGCTTGCTGCGGTCGAGGGCGTTGCGCACGGTTACGAGCAGGCGGTTGAGGTCGGGCGGCTTGGGCAGGAAGTCGAACGCGCCCTTCTTGGTGGCATCTACGGCGGTTTCGATGTTGCCGTGGGCCGATACCATGATGAAGGCCGCGTCGGGGGCTAGCGTGCGGGCGCGCTCCAGCACTTCGAGGCCATCCATTTTGGGCAT
The DNA here is from genome assembly GCF_030581075.1 of Hymenobacter cheonanensis. Classification (GTDB taxonomy): domain Bacteria; phylum Bacteroidota; class Bacteroidia; order Cytophagales; family Hymenobacteraceae; genus Hymenobacter. The sequence continues at coordinate 516,003 of NZ_JAUQSW010000001.1, read as the reverse complement.
CTTTATGTCGCAGAGCACCACGTCGTACTTCTGCTGAATGAGCAAATCCAGCCCCGCCGGCCCATCCTCGGCCTGGTCCACGGTGTAGCTTTCAAACTCCAGGATTTCCTTAAGCGTGTTGCGAATAGCTTTTTCGTCGTCGATGATGAGAATGCGGGGCATGAGGCGGGGAGTAGAATCTAATTGTCATTGCGAGCGCAGCGCGGCAAGCGCACCCGCACGACACCCGAACGACTCGTTCTGAGGAGATTGCCGCGCTGCGCTCGCAATGACAAACGATTTTATATGAAAAAAAGCGGCTGCCCTCTTGCGAAAGCAGCCGCCGAAATTACGCAATGAGCCGATAAGCCGGGTTCTGTCCGCCCTTCGCCGTTTCCGGCGGCGGCGGCCCCACCATTTATCTAGGCCCACGGTCGCCCGTGGGCTCCAGCGACCTACCCGCAAACCCGGGCGGGCCGCCCGGTGCTGCCGGCCCCGGGGGGCTAGCAACGCGCTTGCTTATTTGGTCTTGCAACCCCTGAGGTTTACCCAGCCGGCGTGGTTGCCCAGCCGCTGGTGCGCTCTTACCGCACCTTTTCACCCTTACCCTTGCGGGCGGTTATTTTCTGTGGCACTGGCTGTCCTGGCCCGATTGGCCAGTCCTACCCGTTAGGTAGCAGGGTGCCCTGCGTAGCCCGGACTTTCCTCCCCGCCCGCATTTGCGTTGGGCGCGGCGGTGGGGTGGCTCACTGCAAGGGCAAAGGTACGGCCTGGGGCCTAGCCGGCGGCAGGCAGAAAATCGAGCCGCACGGGGTTGAACGAGTCGAGTAAGGCGCCCGCCTGCCGGGCTACCACGCCGTGCGGCACATTGGGGGCGGCGTAGAACGTGTCGCCGGCGCGCAGCACGTGCACCTCGCCGCCCACGGTCACCTCAAACTCACCGCTTTCTACATAGGAAATCTGGCTGTGCACGTGCTGGTGCAGCGCGCCCACGGCACCGGCTGTAAACTCGACTTTGACCAGCAGCAGGGCGTCGTTATACGCCAGCAGCGTGCGGCGCACGCCGGGGCCGGTTTCTTCCCAGGCGAGGCTAGCGGCGGGCTGGAAGGCGGGAGTGGAATGCGTCATGAGTAGGCTAGGCTGTTTTAAACTCTCCCGCAAGCTCAGCTTGCCGGCACCCACACCATTTTGTCGGCGCTCAGCACCTGCTCGCCATCCCAGCGGTAGCCGATGAGCTGGCCGCCCCTAGCCACGCTGTAGTCGAGGCACACGGCGTAGGGCTGCAAAAGCCGGGGCGTGCCGCGCAGCCAGTAGTGGCCGAAAAAAACGGGCTTCTCATCCTGGTAGTGCCAGGGGTCGAGGCTGGCGGCATCTACGGGCTGGCCGCGCAGCTCGGCCAGGTCTTCGAGGTAATAATCGTGGTAGGCGGCGGCCGTGGCGGGGTTTTGCCACCAGCGCACGCGCATAAGTTCGCGCCGGTGGCCGTCCTTATCGGCAAAGCTGAGGCCGCCGGGCAGGCGCACTTCGCGGCCCTTCAGCGTAACCTCGGTGGCCTCGTACTCGGGGCTGCCGCGCCGGCTGGCCCGCAGCAGGAAGTCGGGCGTGAGGCGCAGGCCGGGCAGCTGGCTGCGCAAATAGTCGATGTGTCTGGGCTCCCAGCAGGCGTGCACGGCGCGCAGGCCAGGCAGCTCCAGGGCCAGCGGGAGGGTCAGAAACCACTCCAGGTAGCCTAGCCACTCGGCAAACAGCTCCTTGGTCCGAAACTCCCTAATGGTTTCGAGATGCTGCAAAATGTGCTGCGGCTTGTGCGGCCGCAGGTGCCCGCCCTCCGGGTGAAACTGCCAAAACGCCAGCGCATTATACTCGTGGTTGCCCAAAATGGCCAGTGCCGTGCCGCCCTCCACCATGCCGCGCACCAGCTGCAGAGTTTCGCGGATTTTGGGGCCGCGGTCTACGTAATCACCCAGGAAAATAACCTGGCGGCCGCCCGGGTGGCGCGGTACTCCGGCCGCATCGGGCTGGTAGCCGAGGTGGGCTAGCAGGTCCCGCAGCTCGTCGGCGTGGCCGTGAATGTCGCCGATGAGGTCGTACATAGGCAAATAATACTGGCTAGCACCACCAACTAAGGAGGCTGCTATTCGTTGAAGTTTTCGGCAATACGCAGGCGGCGCAGCCAAGCGAAATACAAAAAAGGTAGCGCGTTTAAGCCAATTTGCAGCAAATTGCCCGCGCTGGTTCTGAATCCCATATAGAAGCGCAGGCCGAGCAAATCGCTAGTATCCCAGAGTGGCTGGCGGCCTTGCAGAGTATCAATCAGCAAATTTGGCAGTTGCAGTAGCGCCCATACCCAAAAGAGTGTGAACGCTGACTCAACCGACTGGTGTCGGCGCTTGCGAGCATAATACAGTATAGTCCCAGCTATTCCTAGTCCGGAAACTGCTAGCCCCACGTAGTTTGTGTTGGCTAACTCGTCGGGCACAGCCATAACGGATAGGAGGACAACAACTGCAGGTAGCAGTCGCGCCACGCGGTACCAAATACTATGCGAGGTAGCATATTCTTCGACAGGCTCCATCTGAGAAGTCGCGGGTAAAAAGTAAACTGATGTACTACTGCGCTAATGTAGCTAATGTAGCAGGGTAATACACCAGTTTTCAGCTTGAGGCATTGAAGAAATACGTTACTTCAATCGCACCAGCGTGGCGCCGTAGCCAAACTTCTCTTTCTGCGCCTCTTCAAAGAATTTGATATCCTTGTTGCGGCTCAGTTGGCGATGAATCTCCTTGCGCAGCGTGCCGTTGCCGGCGCCGTGGATGAAGATGATTTCGTGCATGTTGGTGGCCAGGGCGCGGCTCAGCGCGTCCTCGAAGGCATCGAGTTGCAGGCGCAGCATGGCCGTGTTGCTGAGGCCTTCGGCCCCTTCGGGGCGCAGCTTCTCGATGTGCAGGTCAAACTCGTGGGGCGGGGCCACGAGGGCGGCCGCCGGCTTGGGCGGAGCCGGGGCAATAGCGGCGGGCACGGCCAGGGGTTTATCGCCGGCCAAGGCCTGCTGCAATGCGTTGGCCTGCTTGGGGTTAAGGGCCGGGGCGGGGCTAGCGGCGGCTTCGGCGGCGGCGTCCAGGGCAGCTTCGGCCTGGGCCAGCTTTTCGGGGTTGAGGGCCGGGGCGGGGCGCTCGTCGAGCTGAAACAGGTAGGCCTCCTTGCCAATAACCGGCGCCGGCCGGCGGCTGGTGTAGAAGGTGCTGGCCTTGAACGACTGGCGCTTGGTGAGCAGGTCGTAGGCCGTGTCGGCGTTCAGCTTAAAGCTCAGCAGTTGAAAAACCACGGCGGGCCACTGCTCAAAGTCCTTAAGGTGCAGGTGGGCCAGGGGCGCGCTGGCGGCCTTGGCCTTGAGCTGGCCGGTGGCCAGGGCGCGGTACTTGCCCAGGCGCTCCTCGCCGTAAGTGAAGACCACTTCGGCCTCGGTATTGTTGAGCAGGTGCAGGGCCAGCAGCTCGGGCGCCTGGTGCACCAGGGCCAGGTACAGGCCCTTGGCGGCGGGCGGCGGGGGCGTGGCGCCGGCCGGGCGCGGCGGCATGGCGGCGCTGGGGCCGGCCGGCTGCGGTCGGCCGGCGGGGCTAGCCGGCGCTGGGGCGCCGGGGCGCTGGGCCTTGGGCTGGCCACCCAGGGGCTTGTTTTTTTTGCTGCCGGTGGCGGCGGGGCGGGCGGGCTCGGGGGAGGGGCGGCGGAAGGCCTGGCCTTCCTCGGCGGCCACGAGCACCAGCTCGCGTTGCAGCACCGGAATCGTAAAGTCGTTGTCGATGGCTACTTCCACCAGCTCGCTGTCGAGCACGCGGGTTACGATGCCTTCCTCGGTGCCCGTGAGCAGCCGTACTCTATCTCCTACGTTCATAAAAACACAACTAATGGTCGGTACCAGGCTTCTGCTTTGGAAGTACGCGAAGTACGCCGTAAAGGTAGGCCGGGCTGGCAGGCGGGCCGGAAATAACCCGGTTTAACCGGCTCAAAAGAGCGCAAACGTTTGCGGGCGAGGCTGCTGAATGCTGCGTGAAAACGCTGGAAAACGCCCGCTGCCGGTTGTATCTTAGCTGAGACGCTGCGCTTACGCACGGTTTGCGGGCTAGCGTCCTTTTCTTTTTCCCACCCATTTTATATGAAAAAACCTCAACTCCTGGGGCGTTTGGTGCTGGCCATTTTGCTGCTGGCCGGCTGGGCGCCAGCCGCCTGGGCGCAGTCGCCGGTCACGGTTAGTCCGTCGTATTTCACCGCCGACACACCCGTTACCCTCACCTACGATGCCACGCTGGGCAACGCGGGGCTAGCCAACTACACCGGCGACATCTTTATCTGGACCGGGGTTGTCACCGACAAAAGCACCAGCGATACCAACTGGCACTTTGTAGCGGGCACTACCTATAGCACGACCACGGACGCCCAGAAACTAACGCCGCTCGGCAACCACAAGTACAGCATCACCTTCACGCCGCGCACCTACTACCCGGGCTTCGCCGGCTCGGGCGAGGTGCTGAAAAAGCTGGCCATGGTGTTTCGCGGCACCGGCGGCTCGCCCGAGGGCAAAGGCGTGGGCAACAGCGATATCCTGGTAGCGCCGGGCGTGCAGGTGAACTTCACCAGCCCCGCCACGGCCAATACCGTAGTGGCCGCTGGCACCTCGGTAGCGGTGGCTGGCACGGCTACGGTAGCTTCTACCATCACGCTCTCGCTCAATGGCACGCAGGTGGCGCAGCAAACCAACGCTACCACCATCTCGGCCAACGTTACCATCAGCCAGCAGGGCGTGAACACGCTGACGCTGACCGCCAACGACGGCACCACCACCAGCACCGCCACCACCACCGTAATTGTGGCGCCGCCCGTAACCACCGCCGCGCTGCCCGCCGGCGCCAAGGCCGACGGCATTACCTACCTGGCCAACGGCACCTCGGTTATCCTGACCCTGACGGCCCCCAAAAAGAGCTTCGTGTACGTGCTGGGCGAGTTCAACAACTGGCAAACCACCTCGGCCGGCCTCATGAACAAGACCTCGACCGTGGATACCGACCCGGCCACCGGCCGCTGGTGGGTGCAGATTGATAACCTGACCCCGGGCCAGGAGTACGCCTACCAATTTCTGGTGGATGGCCAGTTGCGCGTGGCCGACCCGTACTGCGAAAAAATCCTCGACCCGGACAACGATAAGTACATCAACACGGCCGCCTATACGGTGTACCCTGGCCTGCGCGCCTACCCCACGAGCGGCGCTACCGGGCTGGTGTCGGTGCTGCAAACCGGCCAAACGGCTTACAACTGGACGACCACCAACTTCAAGCGCCCGGCCCGCACCAACATGGTGGTGTATGAGCTGCTGATGCGCGACTTTACGGCCCGCCACGATTATAAAACCTTGAAAGACACGCTGAATTACATTCAGCGGCTAGGGGTGAATACCATCGAGCTGATGCCCATCAACGAGTTTGACGGCAACGACAACTGGGGCTACAGCCCGTGCTTCTACTTCGCCCCCGACAAATACTACGGCGATAAAAACAGCCTGAAGGCGCTGATTGACGAGTGCCACCGCCGCGGCATTGCCGTGGTGCTGGACATGGTGCTCAACCACTCGACCGGCCTTAGCCCGATGGTGCAGCTCTACGGCAACATCACCACCGGCCCCACCGCCGACAACCCGTGGTTCAACACCTCGGCGCCGCACCCCTACAGCGTGTACAACGACCTGAACCACGAGAGCCCCTACACGCGCTATTTCTCGAAGAACGTTATCAAGTTCTGGCTCCAGGAATACCACATCGACGGCTACCGCTTCGACCTGGCCGGCGGCTTCAGCCAAGTGCCCAAAACGACGGCCACCTACGGCCAATATGACCAGACGCGCGTGAACATCTGGCAGGATTACTATAACACCCAGATAGCCGCCGACCCCACCTCGTACCCCATCCTGGAGCACTTCCCCGATGTGGCTAGCAGCGCTAACCCCATTGATGAAGGCAAGGTGCTCAGCGACCTCGGCATGATGCTGTGGGGCAACATGAACGGCAGCTACACCCAGGCCGCCATGGGCTACAAGGATGGCTGGGACCTGAGCTTCGGCTACTACGGCGACCAGGGTGGCCGCGGCTGGGGCAAGCCCAACTCGATAGGCTACATGGAAAGCCACGACGAAGAGCGCATGCAGTTCAAGAACGAGGCCTACGGCAACGCCAGCGGCAGCTACTCGACCAAAGACATTCCTACCGGCCTCAAGCGCGACGAGATGTCGGCCGCCATTTTCTTCAGCCAGCCTGGCCCGCGCATGGTGTGGCAGTTTGGCGAACTCGGCTACGACTACACCATCAACTACTGCATCAACGCCCCCTCGACGCCTAGCGCCGACTGCCGCACCGGCATGAAGCCCATTCGCTGGGACTACCAGCAGGATGCTAACCGCCGCCACCTCTACACCACCTACAAGGCGATGGCCCTGCTGAAGCAGCAGCCCGTGTTCAGCACCTTCACCTCGTATACCCAGAACCTGGGCGGCGCCGTCAAAACCATCAACATTGCCAACGCCGACCTGGCCGTGGTAACCTACGGCAACTTTGAAGTGACGGCCCAGAACGCGACCATCACCTTCCCCAGCACCGGCACGTGGTATAACTACCTCACCGGCACTACCCTGAACGTGACCAGCACCAGCATGGCCATGGCCCTGCAGCCCGGTGACTACGCCGTGTACACCAGCAAGCCCATTGCCGTGGCCAACCCGCTGGCCACCCGCGCCCAGCAAACGGCCGCCTTCCAGTTGAGCCTGGCGCCCAACCCGGCCGCCGGCACCACCACCGTGGCCTACCAGCTGCCCACGGCGGCCACGGCCAGCATCGCGGTGCAAAACCTGCTCGGCCAGACCGTGCGCCAGCTAGCCCCGGCCCGCCAGGCCGCCGGTGCGCAAACCCAAACGCTGTCGCTGCAAGGCCTCGCCCCCGGCGTGTACCTGGTGCGCCTGCAAGCCGGCGAGCTTACCCAGACTACCCGCCTGCTGGTACAATAGCCCCGGCCGCTTAGCTAGCTTTTAAAACCCTAGCCAGCAATTGCCTACCGCATGGGCATTGCTGGCTAGGGTTTTTTTGGGGCAAAAGGGGTCTTAACGTAACAGCTGAAAAATATTGTGCGTAGTACCAGCATTATTCAGCTAATTTTTAGCGTGTTTTTAATACATTTACCTCGCTGAGTGACACTTGCGGTTGCTCGCCTCCGGTCCGTCTTTTACCCACCCTTTTTTTTCAGTTTCATGAAAAAACTATTTACTCTCGCCGCTGCCGGCTCGCTGGCGGTGGCTTCGCTCAGCGCCCAGGCGCAGGTAACGGTTGATGGCCAGTTGACGGCCGCCGAAGTAAGTACCGCCAACTACACGCTGGTGGGCCGCTACACCGGCACGCACGGTTTTGCACCCTCGGCCACCAACTCGGCGGGCGTGCTAGCCCTCTACGCCGCCGCCGATGCCAACAACATCTACTTTTTTCTGGTAGCCACGCTGCAAAATGATGGCAGCCCGGCCACCATCTCCAACTCGCTGCAACTGCTGGTGGCCCGCCCCGGCGTAACGGGCGTGCCCGTGGGCACAGCCCTGCCCAAGCCAACTGCCTCTACCACGTCGTTCCAGGGCTTCGCGCCCTACCTCGAATTGCCGGGCGATATGGGCATCGGCATCAAGGGCAACGGCACGGCCGCACAATACCAGGTCGATGGCGTGGTGTACGCGGGCGGCACTACGCCCACGGCTACGGCCGCCGTGCTGAGCGGCACCACGGGCGTGGCCGCAACCGGCGCCACGGCCTCCATTACGGGCCAAACGGGTAGCCTCACGGTGTTCAACGGTGCCCAGGTGGCCTACCGCACGGCTACCAGCCTCAATACCAACCCCGGCTACGGCACCAACGGCGCCGGCGCGGTGCCTGCCTACGGCCTCGAAGTGGCCCTGAGCCGCGCTTCGCTAGGCCTGCCTACGGCGGGCGGGGCCGTGCAGGTATTCGCGCTACAGAATAATGGCGGCGGCGACTACGTATCGAGCGATTTCATTCCGCAAAACACGGCGGCGCTGCCCGCTTCCTTCACGGCGGCGCCGAACCTGGGCGCTAACCCCGATTTCCGGCTGGTGCCCGGCACGCAGGCCGCTACCGTCAACGTGGGAGCCACTACCGGCGTCACGCTGGCTAACCGCGCCAGCGCTGCCGAGCTAGCCCTGGGCGTGTATCCCAACCCCGTACGCGGCGCCTCCACGGTAACCTATAAGGTGGCCGACCGGGCTAGCAACGTCAACATCGTGCTTACCGACCTGCTGGGCCGCACCGTGCGCACCGTCGAAAACGGCCTCAAGCCCGTGGGCACCCAAACCGCACCCGTAGATGCCGACGCCCTGGCCGCCGGTACCTACCTGATGCGCGTGCAGGTGGGCGACAAGGTTTCGACCAGCAAAGTATCGGTGCTCTAAGCACCGGAAGCTGCCCAAAAAAGCCCCCGCTGCGTTGGCAGCGGGGGCTTTTTTGCGTTGGGCTAAGCGGCGGGCTAGGGCTTCACCACGCGCTGGGTGCTCGTGTAGCCATCGGCCGTGAGCTGCACCAGGTACACGCCGGCCGGCAGGCTATCGAGCGAGCCCAGAGCCAGGCTGTGCGCACCGGCGGGGGCTAGCGGTAGGTCGGCCAGGGTGCGCAGGCGCTGGCCGGTGAGGCTGAGCAGCGCCACCTGCACGGCGCAGGGCCGCGCCAGCGCGTAGCGCAGCGCCAGCGGGCCGGCGGCCGGGTTGGGGTACAGCTGCGGGGCGCCGGCCAGGCTAGCGGGGGCGGCCGTGGCCAGCACGGTAGCCACCAGCTCCACATCGTCGAGGTTGCAGTAGTTGCCGGCGCCGGCTACCGAGCGCAGGCCGATTTCGCACTGCCCGTTGGCCACCACAATGCCCGGCACGCTCAGCTGCTGCCAAGTGCCGGTGGGCACGGCGCGGGCCTGCTCTGCGGTGCCCGAGCGGCCGTAGAGCTGGCAGGTAGTCTGGCCGCCGCCGCTCTGCACCCAGGCGCGCAGCGTGTAGGTGCCATTGGGTAAATTGCTGATAACCTGCGAGGTAGTAACGCTGTAAGCCGTGGCCTTGTAGTGCGTAAGCTGAAACTGCCCGCTGTGGCCGGGGCCCTCGGTTTTGTCGGCGTCCGCATCGGCGGTCGAGGTAGTAGTCCAGCCCAGCGGGTTTTGGGTGGCGGCCGTGTACTCGAAGCCGGGGTTGTTGACCAGCGGCGGGGTGGGGGCGGGCAAAAAGCCATCCAGGGCGGCCGTAGCGCGGCCATCGGTGCCCCAGGCCCCCAGCGTGTAGCCCTTCCAGTTATAAGCCTCAGGCTCCCAATAGATTACCCCTAGCCCTTTGCTGCCGGGCACGGCCTGGGTTTTGGCAATGAGGTCGAGCAGCATCTGGCGGGTGGCGATGGGCACGTAGTTGGCTAGCCCGGTTTCGACCACCATCACTTCCTTGCCGGGGTAGCGGCTCACCATGTCGTTCATGTTAGCCTGGGCCTGGGCGGTGAAGGTCGGCCAGGTATCGGCGTCGGGGTAGAGCGAGAGGCCGATGACATCCCAATTGGCGTTGTTGGCCTTGAGGCCGTCGAAGTAGTAGCGAAAGGCGCCGTTGTCCTGGCCGTTGGCAAAGTGCACGATGACTTTGCTTGTGGGGCTCACGGCCTTCACCGCCGCGTAGCCCTGGTTGATGAAGGCCGAGAAATTGGCGAAGCCGTTCACCGTGAGGCGGCCTTCGGGCCACAGCATACCGTCGTTGGTTTCGTTGCCCACCTGCACCCACTCGGGCGTGATGCCGTTGGTTTTCAAGAGGGTAAGTACGCTGCTGGTGTGGTCGTACACGGCCTGCTTGAGCTGGTCCAGGGTGTAGGCTTGCCAGGCGGCGGGCTTGGTTTGCTTGCCGGGGTCGGCAAAGTCGTCGCTGTAGTGAAAGTCGATGAGCAGGCGGTAGCCCAGGGCCTGGGCGCGCTGGGCCTTGGCCAGCACATCGGTGGCGTTGTTGTAGCCGCCGGGTGGGTTCACCCACACCCGCAGCCGAATGGTATTCAACGCATAGTCATTTTTGAGCAGCGCAAACAGGTCCTGCTGCGCGCCGGCCTTGTTGTAAAACTTGTAGTTGCTGGCCTCCATCTCGGTCACCCAGCTGATGTCGGCGCCCTTGGCAAAGGCGGGGGTGGTTTGGGCGGCGGCCGGCCGCCAGCTGGCGGCTAGCAGCACCAACAGCCAGGCGGCTAAACGAGTAGAAATGGACATACTAAAAAGAAAAAAGATGACTGAAAAAAGTGAACATTAAGTAGTAAATAAGTTACTGTAAAATAGTGTATTATTTATGAACATCTGTCGAATCAAGCCAGATTATTGCAGCTCTACCGACTCCACATCGACCCGCAGCGGCTCGGTGAGACCCGCCGGCTGGTCAAGTACTATTTGTAGCACTTCTACCTCACCCAGGCGGAAGGCCGGGGCGCCCGGCGCCGCGTAGGTCAGCGGCAGAAAGCCGGGGTAGGGCCGGGGCGTGAGCAGCAGCGGCGCCGGCCGCAGCGCGCCCAGCGGCACCCGTACCGCGCCCCCGGCGGCGGGCAGCGGCACGGCGGCCTCATAGGCTACCGCGTCGCGCGTTACGAGCACCACCCGCAGCCGGGTAGCGCCGGGCTGGCTGCTCTGGGCTTTGAAAACCAACTCTTTGAAGCTTGCTAAATCGACCACCCGGCCGGCTGTTTTAGAACCTAAGTAAGCGCGGAGCGCAGCGGCCGGGCTAGCCGCGGGGGCCGGCGAGCCGGCCTTGGGCGGGTTGGCCACCAGGCGCAAGGCTAGCGCGCCACTGGCCGTGGTGGGGTAGTCAATCCAGTTGGCTTCGCCCAGGCCCTTGGCTTCTACCGCATCGCGGTCGAGGGCGGCGGTGAAGAGGGGCAGCGGCGCCGTGGCCGCCACCAGCGGCACTTGCCAGGGCGCGGCGACGGGCGCAAAATCCCAGTCGCGCGGGGCGCCCGGCTGCCCACCAGGAAAAGTGAGCGCCGGCTGGCCGGCCCGTTTCAGCACCACCCAGTAGCGCAGCAGGCCGGGGTAGGTGAGGGCGGCGGGCACGCTGGCCGCCCAGGTATTGGCGTGGCTGGGCGTAGGCTGCATGGGCAGGCTGCGCGTGGGGCCGTAGTAGTGCTGGGCCACCAGCAGCACGCTATCCAGGGGGCTAGCCCCGGCCACTGTGGCCGTGATGGCCAGCGGCTGCCCGGCCGTGGCCTGGGCCACCGGCAGGTGCCGCACCTGCGGCGCGCCCGCCGTGGCGGGCGGGGCCACAAACTCGCCTAGCCGGCGCGGGCCAACAATCGATTGTGCTGTCCAGGCGCGGCTGTCTTTGCCGGCCTTCGTAAGCAGGTAGGCGCCGGGACGCACCAGCAGCTGGCCGCCGCTGGCCTGGGCACTGGCGGTGTTGCCATCGTTCAGGCCGCTGAATTGAAAATCAGTTCCTAAGTCGGCCAATGCCAGCGTGAGCGGCTGCTCATTCCACACTATGCGCGTCACAGCCTTGCTGAGTGAAACCGTGGCAAACGGGTCGCTCACGGGCACGGCATCGGGCATTATCTCCAGGCGCCACACGCCGGGGGCTAGCTGGTCGAGAAAGTAGGCGCCGCTGCCGCCGTACTGCACCACCCGCGACGAGCCCACGCCCGCCACGTGCCGCAACGCGGCTGGCTTCACTGGATTATCGTTTGTGTTGCCGGTGTAAAAAAACTCGCCCGGCGCGTTCCACTGGCTTAGCTGGCGGCGGTAGCTCACCAGGGCTGCCCCGAAAACCGAGTCGGCCGGGTAGCTCGGCACCGCCTGCCCGCGCGGTTGCGCGTGAAACACCCGGCTGGCAATTAGCATACTCAGCGCCTTGGCCGGCGTGTAGGCCAGGTTGAGGTAGTGCGTCTGGTACTCGGTATTGGCAAAGGCAATGCCCAGCGGGTCGTAGGCAAACTGCGTGGCCCACTGAAAGCCCGCCGCCCGAAAGCTGCGCGCCATGCTCGGGTACATAATGGGCTGCAACACGTCGGCCGATTCAAACTCGTAAACCATCTTGGCCCGGGTGTCAAAGCGCTTGTCGCCGCGGTACGGCAGCGGGTACTGGTCCACGTAGGGCAGGAAATTGCCCTTTAGCTCGTGGCCGCTCACCAGGCTCTCGGGGTACCATTGAAAGCTGACGCCCTGCACGTTGGCATCCAGAATAGCGTCCTTAACCGCCGGGCTTTCCGCAATGTTGTAGAAAATGGGTTTGGCGTAGCCGGTGGCGCGCATGGCCGCCACCATGCGGTTGGCAAAGCTCAAGACCGGGGCTAGCGGCAGCTGGTAGTTGGGCTCGTTGCAGACCTCGTAGGCGATAATGTCGGGGTCCTGGCGGTTCAGCAGGCCGGTGTACTGGTTGCGGTGGTTGAGAAACTGCCCCAGGTAGTTTTCCTGCGCCCGAATGGCCCGCGGGTTGGTGTAGGCCGCCCGCTTGTCGTAGAGGCTCGAAAAGCCCCGGCCGGTATTAGTGGGCTCGGGGTAGGCATTGCCCCAGTAGGCAATGGGCGTGAGAATAATCTTGATGCCCCGCGCTTTTAGCTTGGAAATCAAGTAGTCGAGCAGCCGCAGGTGGTCGTTTGGCTGCAAGTTGCCGAGCGTGTCGGTAATCTCGATGTCCCATACGTGCAGCCGAAACGCATCGAGCCCCAGCCGGCTCAGGTGGTACACGTCCTGGTCGATGGCGTCTTCGTGCTTGAGGCCCTGTCGGGCCAGCGCCCGGTACGAGTAGGCAAACGGCGCGGTGTAGTTCACGCCAAATAGCGCCACCTCGCGCCTGGTATTCTGCCAGCGCAGCACGCCCCTGGCATCCACAAACACGTCGCCAGTGGGCGGCTTAGCGGGCGCCTGGGCCCTGGCGGTGAGGGCGAGCAGCAGCGCGGTAAGTGGTGAGAATAGATGCTTCATACGAAAACGTCATAAAAGACAAAATAACAACGTCCGTCATGCTGAGCTTGCCGAAGCATATTGGCTGGTTACGTGCGGATTACTATTCCAACGGACCAGCCAAGATGCTTCGGCAAGCTCATCATGACGGACGGATTTTAGGGTTAATTCAAGGCCTGGGGCTAGCCCGCGTGCTCGTGAAAGCTCACCAAATCGTCGATGGGCGAGCGGATAATCTTGCCCACCTGCATGCCGTGGCTGTTGGCCACCTGCGTAAGGGCATCGCGGAAATTGTAGCCGACCGAGCCAATGCAATTAAACGTCAGGCTCTGATAATCAGGATAGTGTAGTACCAGGTTCTGGAAGAAGGCTTCGAAGGCCTCCACCACAATCTGGCGGCAGTAGCTCACGTTGTTGTGGTCGTAGCAAAACTTGGCGAAGCTGGCCAGGAAGCGGTTGGGCAGCGGCTGGTTGTAGAGCCGGTCAATAATGTCGTTGCGGGTGCCGAGGTTGTATTCCTCCTTCAGGGCCTCGCCCAGGCCGTCGGGCAGCAGGCCGCGCAGGTAGTCGCGCAGCAGGCGCTTGCCCAAAAAGGAGCCGCTGCCCTCATCGCCCAGGAAGTAGCCCAGCGAGTCCACGTTGTAGGTGATTTTCTGGCCGTCGTAGATGCACGAGTTGGTGCCCGTGCCCAGGATGGCCGCAAAGCCCGGCTGGTGGCCTAGCAGCGCGCGGGCGGCGGCCAGCAGGTCCTCGGTCACCTCCACTTTGGTGGCGTTGGGAAACTGGTGGCGCAGGGCGGCGGCAATCACCTCGGCCTTGGCGGGGCTCGACACGCCGGCGCCATAAAAATAGACCTCGCGCACGGCCGCCTGGGGCAGCGTATCGGGCAGGTTGATGGCGAGCGAGGCAACGATATCCTGCGTATCCACAAAGTCGGGGTTGTAGCCTTCCGTGTTGAAGTACACGCGCTGGCCCGCGTCGGAGAGCTGGCACCAGCTGGTTTTGGTCGAGCCGCCGTCGGCAATAAGTATCATAGTGGTGAAGGGAAAAGCTGGGGGCGAAGCTGCGAAATTAGCGCCCGGCCGGCTAAGCCCGCATCAGAAAGCCAGGCAAATAGTAAAGATGGCGCGGGGCGCTGCCCCACACCATCTTCCGCATCCGTTCAGCGTTCGGGCAAAAGCCGCCCTAGCGGGCGGCCGCATTTACGACCGGCACCGGCACGGCACTGTGCTGAGGCGAGGGCAGCAGGTCAATCCAGCCATCTTCGCTCACCACAATGGCCAGGCAGGGGTAGGGCGAGGAACTGGTATAGCGCACGGCCGAGTTGTAGCGCGCGCCCCGGCTGCTGTCGCCCTTTTCGGTGGCCTGTCCGTCCAGAATTACCCCAATGGCGTAGCACACGCCGCTAGGCTCGATGAGCACCGCGCCGTCGATGCTGCTGGCCTGGCGCAGCACGGGCGGCGTCATGGGCCGGGGCACCACCCGAAAGCACTGGCGGCGCAGGCGCTCGGCCTCGGGCTTGGCCCCGGCCGTGATGCAGAGCATAGTGCCGTGGCTCTGGTTGGAGGCTTCGAGGGCCAGCTCCCAGAGGTATTCCACGTTGTTGTCGTCAATCTCCGGAAAAACCTGCCGGATGACGCGGGCAAAATTATCGGCCTGCACCTTGCCCTGGGGCAGGCGCGGCGTGTTGCTCACCACCCGCATGAGGGTGTGGCCGGCGTGGCGCAGCTCCCAGCCGTAGTGGTTGGTGAAGTGCACGGTGGCCAGCGGCTCGTACTGCGGCGAGGTTTCGGCCACCGGGTGGCCTAGCCCAAATACGTGCGCCGCATCCGACACCAGGCCGGTGGCGCCCTCCGTCAGCTCCAGCAGCTTGCGGATGGAGCGGTGGTCGCGCAGCGGCACGGGGGTTTCCAGCGTCAGCACCGGCATAATGGCCGGGTGCTGGCGGCGGCCCAGCAGCATGGTGCCGCGGCCCTCATCGCCCTCGTGGCGCAGGGCGGCCACGCCCAGGCAGGCATCATACAGGCCGTGGGCGCTGCCGGGCGAAATGCGCAGCATGAGGCGCCGGCCGGCGCCGCGCAGCACCTCGTTGTAGTCACGGTCCAGCACCGGCTGCTCGTTGTCGGCGGTGTCGGCCTCGCGCAGGGCGCGGGTGCACTCGTGCAAAAACTCCAGCACCGCCGCGTGCGGCAGCGAGCACGGCCGGTTGGGCCCCGGCTTGCCGGGCAGCGTGTAATAGGAATTGTAGGTATCGGCCGCGAGCTGAATAACGACCACCACCAGGTAGCCGTTGAGGCTGAGCGGCGTAGAGCAGAAGCAGCGGCGGTTTTCGCCGCGTCGCGCCACTATTTCCTGCAAGGTTTGGTCGGTGGCTTTGCACACCAGCTCGTACCAATGCTGCTTTTCCATGCGGTCGTGGTCCTGCGGGTGCAGGTGGTACACGTTGTCGCGCGGGCTCAGGTCGCCGGCCTCAAACGAGGCAGCCAGCGTTTTGATAGTGCCAAACTCGGACGGTGAGTAGCGCAGGCTGGTGGGTTCTACCACCACGCTCTGCGGGTCGTCTTCCTCGCGGCCCGAAGCCAGGCCCAGCAAAAAAACCTCAGGCCGCAGATTGCGGTCGAGCAAATTAAAAATACCTTCGGCAAAGAGCTGAGCCGAAACGCGAAACAAGCTTTGGTGTTCCCACATAGGTGGCAGTCGGGGGGCGATGGGGCGATGGCCGCCAGGGCCGAAAGCGCCGCCCACGCGTACGTAGGCAGCATTGGCTAGCCCTTCATACGTAAAAATCCAATTAATAGCCATGCCCGGCCAGCCGGCCGCAGCACTTTTTCCTAACTTCACCGTAACTTCGGGTTGCTGACCTCAGCCGCGGTCCTGTCGCCCTTTCACCACCCCTAGCCCCAGCCTATGCTCTTCGTCGACATGCTTTTGGTGATGGTCGTGGCGCTGTCCTTCATCCCCATCATGACGGGCTATTGCGCCGCCTCGCGCGGGCGCTCGTTCTGGTTATGGTTTGCGCTGGGCTGGCTCCTGCCCATCGTGTCATTCCTGCTGCTTTTCGCCCTCATTGCCCGCGATGAGCTAGACCCCGGCCGCCAGCTGGTGCGCGAGGCCAGAAACCTCCTCAAAGAGGCCGAGCAAAAAGCGCTGCAAAACCGCAGCTAGGCCACCTGGCTGTACTGAAGCCCGAATGCCGCGGGCGCTTGCGCAAGGGCGCACCACGCCTATGCCTACTTCTTCAGCGGGTCGTGGCCCCAGTTCATGAGCGAGTAGCGCCAGCGTGAGGTGGGGATGTCCTTTTTGTCGTCGGGCCCCTGGGCCGAGTGGCGGCTCACGTAGCTGTGCACCTTGTGCATGTGGGCCTCGTCGTCGGGCGTGAGGTCGGCCTTTTTCTTGTGCAGAATCTTGATAATGTGCTCGCCCGAGTGGTGGCCGATGCTTTCGCCATCGCCGCTGGCCTGGCCCACCGACTTCGACTCGTCGGTTTTGAGCCATTTCTCCAGCTCACTGGCCGTCATGTTCACATCATGTTTGAAAGTGGTGTAGATATCGTCGGAACCGGAAGCCGCTGCCATACTTAAGTAGGTTGAGTGAGAAGATGCCGGGTTTACTGCAAGTGGCACTGGCTGGTTGCCCCGCAGAAGCTTCGCGCTCCTGCGGGGCAACCAACATTTGGGGCCAGATGACCCCAGCGCGAGTTGCTCGCTCCGCTCGCACGCAGCTCAGAAGCTGCGCGCTACTTCTGAGCTGCGCGCTACCTGCCTAGCCACTGGCGCACGCCCGCCGCCGCCCAGGCCCCGGTGCTGAAGCAGCCTTGCAGCAGGTAGCCGCCGGTGGGCGCCTCCCAATCCAGCATTTCGCCGGCCACAAAGGTGCCGGCGCCGCGCCGCAGCATCAGATTTTCAGTCACTTCCGAAAATGGCACGCCGCCCGCCGATGAAATAGCCTCGGCCAGCGTCCGCAGGCCCGCCACTGCAATAGGCAGCGCCGTGAGGCTAGCCCCCAGGTCGGCGCCCGGGGCCGCCAGCTCGCGCAGCAGCGTGGGCACCGGCGCCTTCAGGCCGAGAGCGCCGGCCAGAAAAGCGGCGAGCGAAGTGCCCGGCCGGCGCTGGGCCAGGCGGCGCGCCAGCTCGGCGGGCGCCAGGTCGGGCTTCAGGTTGAGGTGCAGGCTAGCGAGGCCGCCCGCCGCCAGGGCCGTCCGCAGGGCGGGCGTAAGGGCATATACGGGCGTGCCTTCGAGGCCGTAATCGGTGAGCATAAGTTCGCCGCGCACCGTGTGCTCGCCGCAGCTCAGGGCAATATTTTTGAGCGGGGCGCGGCCTACCTTCTCTTTGAAAAAGACCGACCATGCCACCTCGGCGCCGCAGTTGGCCGGCTGCCAGGGCTGGCAGGCCACGCCGAGGCCAGCCAGCAGCGGCACCCAGTGGCCGTCGGAGCCGGTTTGGGGCCAGCTGGCGCCGCCCAGCGCCAGCACGGTAGCAGCGGGCTCCAGGGTAAATTCCTCGCCCGAAGCCTCATTTAATAACCGCAGCCCCGCTTCGCCCGCGAAGCCCAGCCAGCGGTGCCGCACGTTAATTTCCACCCCTAGCTCGCCCAGCCGGCGCAGCCAGGCGCGCAGCAGGTCGGCGGGCTTGTGCCGGGCCTCGGGAAATACGCGCCCGCTGGTGCCCACGAAGGTGGCGATGCCCAGGTCGGCGGCCCAGCGGCGTAGGTCGCCGGGGGAGAAGTGGGCGAGCAAGCCCCGAAAAAATGCGCTGGCGCCGCCGTAGCGGCCGGCAAAAGCCGCCGCATCCTCGCCATTGGTGAGGTTGAAGCCGCCGTGGCCGGCCACCAGAAACTTGCGGCCCACGGTGGCTTTCTGCTCAAAAACCCGCACCCGCAGCCCGGCCTCGGCCAGGCGCTGGGCGGCCAGCAGGCCGGCCGGGCCACCGCCCACTATCGCCACGAGCGGCGCGGCCGAAAGAGAAGAATCAGGCTTCACGCCCCAAAGCTAGGCCCGCCGCCCCGGCAACGGCTCGCCGAGCGGGCCCGTACCCTAGGGGCATGACTTCTTATGGTATCCTCATTGGCCTGAGCCTGGCCGTTATTTTATCCTACCTGTTTAACCTGGCCTCGCGCGCCACGCGGGTGCCGTCGGTGCTGCTGCTGCTGCTCACCGGCATCGGGCTGCGGCAGTGGGCCGAGTACCGGGGCGTCGACTTTCACGTGCCCAAGACCCTGCTGGAAATATTCGGCATTATCGGTCTGATAATGATAGTGTTGGAAGGCGCCCTGGACTTGCGCCTGAGCCGCGATAAAGTGCCGCTCATCCGGCGCTCGTTTCTGGCGGCGCTCGTCATGCTCATGGCCCAGGCCGCCGCCATTGGCGGGCTGCTGCACCTGTGGCTAGGGGCCAGCTGGCAAACCAGCCTGCTCAATGCCGTGCCCTTAGTGGTGATTAGCAGCGCCATTGCCATCCCGAGCGTGGCCAACCTCACGGGCGAAAAGCAGGAGTTTATCGTCTACGAAAGCACGTTTTCCGATATTCTGGGCATCATGCTTTTCAATTTTGTGGACCAGGAAGACTTTTATCAGGGCCAGGGCCTGCTCACATTCGGGCGCGGCGTGCTGCTGATTGTGCTCGTGGCCGTGTTCAGCACCGTGATACTGAGCTTTTTGCTGGGCCGCCTGCGCGAGCACGTTAAGTTTTTCCTGCTCTTTGCCTTCCTGATTCTTATTTACAGCCTGGCCAAGCAGCTCCACCTCTCGTCGCTGCTGCTCGTGCTGGCCTTCGGACTAGCCGTGAATAATGCCGACCTGCTGCTGGGCTGGCTGCGGCTGCGCACCGGCTGGCGCAGCTTCACGGCCGCCGACCTGGCGCCCGACCTGCACCAGCTCAAAAGCATCACCGCCGAGTCGGCGTTTCTCATCCGCACGTTCTTCTTTTTGCTCTTCGGCTACTCCATCACCCTGGCTAACCTCATCAGCTGGCAGCTGCTGGGCCAGGGCGTGCTGATAGTGGCCGTGCTCACGACGCTTCGCTTTCTGTATCTGCGCTTTGTGGCGCGCACCGACCTGCTGCCCGAGCTGTTTATCGCGCCCAAGGGCCTTATCACGGTGCTGCTTTTTTACAGCATTCCGGCCCAGCACGTGCTTGGCGACGTGAGCGAGAATATCCTGTTCGTCGTCATTCTGCTCACCAGTGTGCTGATGATGGTGGGGCTGATAATCAGCCACCAAAAACCCACGGCGGCCATCGAGTTTTGATTAATTGTCAATGGTGAATTATTAATGGTTAATTTTTTAGAGAGCTTTTGGCAGTCTTTATGATGGCCGTTAAAATCTTGAGGAGTTCAATGGCATCAGCTTGCAGACCAGCGGCTTGGGATGGGGTGAGATAATCGGTGCTAGCCAGCAAAGCGAGCCAGTACACGCTTTCATTTATTTCTTTTTGGGCGATGGATAATTTGTGGATAAAATCTGCTCTAGTTTGTGCGTGTTCAGCCTCCCGCACCATTGCACCTACTGAAGTACCACTCCGCAGTAGCTGTTTGGAAAGAATGTATTCCTGCTTTCGAGCTACCAAGTATTGGTAAAGCCGCACCACACGCACCGCAAAAGCAAAGCTTTTATCCTTTAGAATATTCTCTTTGCTACCCATTAACAATTAATAATTAACCACTAACAATTAAACCTGGCCTTCCTCAATCAGCTCGCGGCGGTACCTGGCCAGGATGGCCGACTTTGTGATGAAGCCCAGGTAGTTGCCCTCGTCGTCGCACACGGGCAGGGCGGTGCTGTCGGTGCGCTCCAGCAGGTCGAGGCAGTGTTCTACGCTGTCGGTAGCGTGAATGACGGCCACCGGCCGCTGCATCAGCTCGCTTACCTTGGTGGTGGTGTAGTGGGCGCCGTCGAAAAGTGTGTCGCGCACCATATCGAGGCTGATGACGCCGCGCAGCAGCCCGCTTTTGCCCACCACCGGAAACACGTTGCGGTGCGCGTGCCGAAACACCTCTACCAGCTCGCCGAGGGTGGCGCTGGGGCGCAGGGTCAGAAAATCGGTATCGAGCAGGCGGTGCAGGTCGAGGCGCGAGAGCAGGTCGCGGTCGCGGTTGGCGTACACATCCACGCCTTTCTGCGTCAGCTTGCGGGTGTATACCGAGTAGGGCTCGAAGTGCTTGGTAATGAGGTACGAAAAGCTCGTGACGAACATCAGCGGTACAAACAGCGCGTAGCCGCCCGTGATTTCGGCAATCAAAAAGATGGCCGTGAGCGGCGCGTGCACCACGCCCGCCAGCACGCCGGCCATGCCCAGCACCACAAAATGCACCTCCGGAATGGCCACCAGCCCCGTCAAATTCACGAGGCGCGCGAAGAGGAAGCCGCCCAGCGCCCCCGCCACCAGCGACGAGCCAAACATGCCGCCGTTGCCGCCCGCGCCCACGGTTATGCTCGTGGCCACCACCTTCATCATCATCGTGAAAAATACCAGGATGAGCAGCAGCCACACGTTGTTGTCGCCGTACACCGAAAACAGGCTGTCGTCGGTGAGGGCCTGGGCGTTGCCGGCCAGCAGCTTTTCCACCACCGTGGTGTAGCCCTCGCCGTAGAGCGGCGGAAACAGAAAAATGAGCAGGCCCAGCGCCGTGCCGCCCAGCAGCACCTTCTGCCAGCGCAGCCCCGGCCAGCGGTCCCAAAAGTGGTCGAACCAGTGGTAGGTCCGAATCATGTATACCGACAGCAGGGCCATCAGCAGCCCTAGCACGGCATAAAACGGCACCGTGTTGACCACCCATGAGTTGGTAATGAGCGCAAATGGCTGGCCCGCGTACAAGGCCTTCGACACCACCGTGGCCGTGGCCGAGGAGATGAGCAGCGGAATAAAATACTGGGCCGGCAGCTCCAGCAAAATGGCTTCTACCGCAAACAGCACGCCCGCAATGGGCGCGTTAAAGATGGCTGCCACGCCCGCCGCCGCCCCGCAGCCCGTGAGCAGGCGCCGCCGCCGCCGCCCCGCCCGCAGCACCCTGGCCGCGTTGGAGCCAATGGCCGCGCCCGTGACCGAAATCGGCGCCTCGGTGCCCGCCGACCCGCCAAACGACACCGTAAGAAATGCCGTAATCAGCTGCGAGTACAGCTTGGAGCGCGGCACAATGGCGTTTTCGCGGGCTGTGTTATAAATAATGGGCCCGATGCCCCGGCCAAGATTGCCCCCTAGCAAATACTTGGTAACGAGCACCGTGAGCGTGATGCCGATGATGGGGTAAATGGACAGCGCAAATACCCGGTTGGGCTCCGTTACGGCCGAGGCCAGCCGGGCCTGCTGCCAGTGCACGGCCGTTTTGAGGGCCACCGCGGCTAGCCCCGCCAGCACGCCCACCAGCCCCGCCAGCCACACCACGTACACGCGCTCGCTCACGTGGCGCAGGCGCCACAACAGAAACGGGTTGAGCAGGCGGTGGACTAGGCTTTTCTGCATGAGAACGTAGGGCATTGCCAGAGTGTGCCTGTCATTGCGAGGAGGAACGACGAAGCAATCGCATCAAGACGAGTTGCTCGGGTGCCATTCAGGTGCGATTGCTTCGTCGTTCCTCCTCGCAATGACAAAGTAACGACCTGGCTGCCCCGCAAAAACCTTACCGCGCGCAGATGCCGCGGTAGGGGCAATACTCGCACTTGGCCAGGTCGTCGGTTTTGCGGATGGGCTCGGCGGGGTCCAGCATGCGCTGGGTCAAGCGCGAAATAAGCTCGGCGCTGGCTAGCAGGAAGTCGGGTTCGCCGGTGCCTTCGGTGATAAAGTCGAGCGGCGCCGAGAGTAGGCCCTCGTCGATTTTGCGCAGGCTCATAATAGCGGCCTCCGAGCCGGGCGGCGCGGGTTGGCTAGGGTCGCTTTCCAGCATGAAGCGGTAGAGCCAGAGCTGACGCACCTTGTCGGCGCCGCTGCTCGACTCCGTGAGCAGGCGCGCCACGGTATCGGCCGGGCTCAGGGGCTTCTGGGTGCCGCGCAGGTTTAGCTCGCGGCGCTCCACGAGGCCGGTTTTGTAGTCCACCACCCGCCGGCGGCCGTCGGGTAGCGCGTCGATGCGGTCGGCGCGGCCCAGGATGCGCACCGGCAGCTTGGTGGCCCGGCCCGGCAGGTCTACAAACACGGTCGCTACCATCGGCTTTTCCTGGGCCGCGATGCGCAGCGGCAGCACGCCCGGTTGGCTAGGCAGGCTTTCTAAGTACTTGCGAATGAGGCGCGTGGCCACCTGGCCCAGCACGTGGTTGAGGCCATCGTCGGGCCGGGCCTGGCGCTCGGCGCCCTCCTGGCGCAGCTGGCGGGTGACTTCGGCCGGCACTTTTTTGAGAATGTCGGGGAGGTCGGCGGCCGTGAGGTCGCGCTGCTCCAGCTCGAAGGGCTTCAGCAGCTGCTCCAGCGCATCGTGCACCACCGTGCCGAAGCCATCGGCCCCGAGCGCCTCCTCCACCTCGTCATTCTCCTGAAAGCGGGCTAGCCGCGAAAAGTAAAACTTGAGCGAGCAGCTGATAAACTCGTTCAGGGCCGAGGGCGAGAGGCCACGCTCGAGCACGCCGCGCAGGCCCGTGAGCATGGCCTCGTCTTTGTCCAGCACCAGGTCGCCGAGCAGCTCATCCTGGCTGGCCGGCAGCCCGGCGGGCACCTGCACTGTTTCGCTTTCCAGCACCAAATCTGGGTTTTGGGCGGCTAGGTCAAACTCAATCTGGCGCAAAAACCGGCTGCGCTCGCCGGTGCGCACGCCCTCGGCGCCGGGCAGCACGTGCACCAGGTCTACGCGGCCGGCGCGCTGCAAGAGCCGCCAAAAGTTGTAGGCCGCATTGGCCTCGGCGTCGGCGTAGGTGGGCAGCTTGTACTCGGCCAGCACATCGTAGGGGAAGAGCGACTGCTGGCGCTTGGGCGCAGGCAGCGTGTTCTCGTTGCAGCTCAGGATGATGACGTGGTCGAAGTCCAGGGCGCGGGTTTCGAGCAAACCCATTATCTGCACCTGGGCCAGCGGCTCGCCGGCGAAAGGCAGGCGCGTGCGCCGCATCTGGTCATACAGAAAGCGCCGGAACGAGCGCACGCTCAGGCGCTGCTCGCGGCAGTCGAAGGCTGTGTCGAGCTGCCGGATAAGCGTATAAAACAGGTACAGGTACTCGGCCTCGATGGCCGCGTGGTCGTGGGCATACACCTGCTTCAGCAAGTCAACGAGCGTGTAGCAGGCCCGGATGATATTGTCGCAATTATCCCAGGTCTTGAACAGCGCCTCAATGAGCGGGTGGCCGTGCCCGAGCCGCAGCAGGTCGGTGGCGGGCAGCAGCACCAGGTGCTTTTTCACAATCTCGCGGCAAATATTGTCGAGCAGGCCGTGGTACTGCGGCTCGCCGGCCTGGGCATCCTGCCACTGCTGGTAGCGCCGCAAAAAAGGGTGCGCCAGCAGCTTGCTCACGGCTAGGTGGTGGTACTTGGGCACGCCGTAGTCGCGCCCCGGCTCGCCCTCCCGGATGCCGGTAAGGTGCACCTCAAACAGCAAATCGACCAGGTTAAACAAGGCCGTGCTCTGGAAGCTCAGGCCCATCGTCACGTTGAAATCGGGCACCAGCTCGGCAGGCGGCAGGCCGTGCAGCACGGGCAGCAGCAGGGTTTCGTCGGGCAGCACCACGGCTACCGTGGCGGCGGGGTTGCGCAGGCGCGCCTCGGCCAGCAGCTGGCCAGCCAGCTTGCCCTGCATACTGGCATTGGCCACCCCTAGCAGCCGGATGTGGTGCGGCCGGCCGCGCAGGTGGTCCTGGTAGGTGAAGTCGTTGAGGGGCAGGTTCCAGGCTTTCCAGTAGCGGCGCAGGGCCTGGCCGGCGCGGTTGGGCGAGGTGTCTTCGAGGTAAAACGGGTCGCCGTCGAAGTACAAATCGGCCAGCCCCCGGCTGCGCAGCAGGCCGATAAACGTCTCCTCGGCCTTGCTCAGGCCGCCCAGGCCCACGAAGACGTGGCGCGCGGGCAGTGCCCGCTTCACGTCGGCCAACTCGCGGCGCAGGCCCTGCACGGCGCGCCGGTAGGCTAGCCCCGGGTAGGCAAGGTGCTCTTTTTTGAGGCGCGCCTTAAAGCGCAGGTACACCTTGTGCAGCTGCCCCCAGAAGCCAAAGTAGCGGTCGAGCCCGGTGGTTTTTTTCTCCGGGTCGAGCTGCCAGCGCTCCAGCGCCTTGGCCTCGGCCAGGTACTCGAAGATAGATTTGGTGTCGGCCAGGTGCTGGTCGAGGGTCGAAAAATCTTGCAGCAGCAGCCCGCCCCAGCCCACAAAGTGGTCGAACTGCAAATCGGGGTCGATGTGCTTGAAAATATCGAACAGCAAGAGCTGTAGCGCAATGGGCTCCTCTACCTGCACGCCGGCGCGCTCCACCATGTAGTCTTCCATGGCCGCAATGCGCGGGGCCCACAGCGCCTGGCCCTCGGGGGTGGCCAGGGCCAGCTCATTCTTGAGGTACACCACGGCGCGGCGCGTGGGCACTATCACCACAAGCTCCGAGAGGGCGTCCACGTCGTGGGTGGCCAGCAGTTCCTGCGCCACCTGGGCCAGGAAGGTGGGGCTAGTGGCGGGGGCCGCCACCGGCGCGGCCAGGCTAGGGGAGGGCAGCATAACTACCCAAAGATACGGCCCCCGCCCCCGGCCCAGCTTACTGGTGGATGGCCCGCGCCAGCCCGCTGGCCGCTCAGGAAGCCAGTAGGTGCGCTCAGTAAGCCAATAGGACCATTCGCATGAAATATTCAACTAAACCCACATGTTGGGTGGACATTTGGGACAAGCGGATAACTACTGGACCCATTATGGGACTACAGCCCCCAGCTTTTGTCCGAATGGCCGGCTAGCTATCGCGTTTTCACTCACTCTCCCTATACCTCCCGCTATGAAATATGTCACCACTCCACTGCTGACCGACAGCTGGGCCGAGGCCCGGCTGCTGGGCGGTGGCTGTGCCGGCTGCTGGGCAGCCGGCTACTGCGCCGCCTACTCGCCCACTAGTTTGCAGCCGCCGCTGGCCTGCCCGCTCACGCTGAGCGACGCCGACCGGCGCGGCAACCGGAAAACCCCGGCCCGCGACTAGTCGGTTGGTTCATCAGAAAGCCGTCGGTGTTGCGCCTAGCGCAGCATCGACGGCTTTTTTTGTGCCCCAAGGTGCCTGGCTGGAAGCTGCCTGGCGGGGCACGCGGCCGGCGGGGCAGGCTAGCCGGTAACTTCACGGCCTAAACTGGTTTGCTGTTTATGCCTTTTTCCTTACGCACCGCCGCCCGCCTCTGCCTGGCCCTGCTCATTACGCACTGCTCACTGCTCACTGCAAAAGCCCAGGCGCCCAAAACCTATACCTCGTCCGAGATTCTGCTAGGCCTCAAAAAGCTCAACGTGGTGGGCTCGGTGATGTACATCGCCGCCCACCCCGACGACGAGAATACCCGCCTGCTGGCCTACCTCGCCAACGGCCGCCAGCTCGAAACCAGCTACTTCAGCTGCACCCGCGGCGACGGTGGCCAGGACCTCATCGGTCCCGAGCTGCGCGAGCAGCTCGGCGTCATTCGCACCCAGGAGCTGCTGGCGGCGCGCCGTATCGACGGGGCGCACCAGTACTTCTCGCGGGCCAACGACTTCGGCTTCAGCAAGACCTCGGCCGAAACCTTCACCATCTGGGACAAGGAGCAGGTGCTCGCCGATATGGTGTGGGTTATCCGCCAGCGGCGGCCCGATGTGCTCATCACCCGCTTCCCGCCCGATGCCCGCGCCGGCCACGGCCACCACCAGGCAAGCGCCATCCTGGCCGCCGAAGCCTTCGACGCCGCCGGCGACCCCAAGCGCTTCCCCGAGCAGCTCCAATACGTGCAAGCCTGGCAGCCCAAGCGCCTGTACTGGAACACCGGCAGCTACTTCGTGAAGCCCGGCGAAAGCATGGCCGGCTACCTCACCCTCGACGCCGGCGGCTACAACCCGCTGCTGGGCCAGAGCTACGGCGAAATCGCGGCCCGCTCGCGCTCGCAGCACCGCAGCCAGGGCTTCGGCGCGGCCGCCCAGCGCGGCGAGGCCATCGAGTACTTCCAGTTCGTGAAAGGCACGCCCGCCAGAACCGATTTATTCGAAGGCATCGACCAGACGTGGAGCCGCGTGCCGGGCGGCGCGGCCATTGGCAAACTGGTAGACGAGGTGATTCGGAAGTATGACGCGAGCAACCCTAGCACCAGCGTGGCGGGGTTGTTAGGTGTGCAGAAAACTCTAGAGCAACTGTTGTCAAATGCTAACGCAAAAGATGCTGGGCTTCCAATTAATAAGCCTACCACAGCTGAGCAATTTTGGCTTTCTGAAAAGGATGAACTATTAGATGTCCTGATAAGGGCCGCATTAGGACTTTATGTTGAGGCGACAACTAACGTTGCAACAGTTGCTCCGGGACAGCCTATAGATGTGACTTACGAGATTGTAAGTCGGTCAAATGTGGCTGGGCAGCTAGCGGATATCCAAGGTTCTCCTAAAGCAGTGGGCGCAGATACCATTTTCCATACACCTCTTAAACTAGACAAGGCTTTGCGTATAAGCAGGCATCAATTTGTCCCGCTTTTCGTGCCGGAATCTCAGCCCTATTGGCTACGTGAAAAAGGTAGCGTCGGAATGTATGCTGTACCGGAAAAATTGCCAGCAGGCGTGCATTCGCACTTAGAGGATAAGGTAAGGTCATATACTCGTGCAGAATACTTGGCATTTAGACAGTCCCTTGAGTCTAAGCCTAATGATTTTCTAGAACGTCAATTTTTAATTGGCCGGCCTGAGAATCTACCTCCGCTTGAAGGATATCTAAGTATAAGTTTTGAAAATGGATTTTATACACGCTTAAGAATCCCCGTCCAATACAAGCACACCGACCCGGTCCTCGGCGAACTCTACCAACCGCTAGCCGTGGTGCCGCCGGTGATGGTGAATATTCCCGCCGCCCGCGCCTACGTCTTTGCCGACCAGCAGCCCAAGCAAGTGCCTGTGACGCTGCGCGCCGGCCAGGCCGGGGTGCAGGGCCAACTGGCCTTGCAGGTGCCCAGCGGCTGGCAGGCCGAGCCCGCCACCGTCGCCTTCACCCTCAAAAACAAGGACGACGAGCAGACCGTCAACTTCTCCCTGCGCCCCCTAGCCGGCGCGGCCGAGGGCAAAAGTGAGCTGCGCGCCGTGGCTACTATAGGCGCCGAGAAGTACAGCCGGGGCATTCAGCAGATAATCTACCCGCACATTCCGACCCAGACGCTCTTCCCCGAGGCCACCGCGCCGCTCGTGAAGCTGAATGTGGCCAGGGGCCACACCAAAACCATCGGCTACCTCATGGGCGCCGGCGACGAGGTGCCCGAAGCCCTGCGGCAGCTCGGCTACACCGTGACCCTCCTCGACCCTGCCACCGACCTCACCGCCGAGCGGCTGGCCCGCTACGACGCCGTGGTGCTCGGCGTGCGCGCCTACAACGTGCTCAATAAGCTTAAGACGCAGCAGCCCGCGCTGCTCAAATACGTCGAAAACGGCGGCACCATGCTGGTGCAGTACGTAGTGAACTACGGCACCGTGCTACCCCAGATTGGGCCCTATCCGCTAGCACTCTCCAGCGACCGCGTAACGGTCGAGAACACGCCCGTTACGTTTTTGAACCCCGGCGCCCCGGTGCTGAATGTTCCCAACAAGCTCACACCCGCCGACTTTGCCACCGGCTGGGTGCAGGAGCAAGGCCTATATTATCCGTCGAGTTGGGATGCGCATTATCAGCCCGTTATCGCCAGCCACGACCCCGGCGAAACCGATAAGCAGAGCGCCATTCTGGTGGCGCCGTATGGCAAGGGGCGCTACATCTACACCGGCTTGTCGCTGTTTCGCGAGCTGCCGGCCGGCGTGCCGGGCGCCTTCCGGGTGCTGGCTAACTTGGTCGAGTCGGGCGGGAAGTAGCGTGGAGTCTGTGAGTCCCCAAATGGGAGGGGCGAGCGGCTAGCTACCGCCGTGCCCTAGCGCCGGACCCCACCCCCCGGCCCCCTCCCCTTCGGGAGAGGGGGAGCCACAGCGGCACTGGCGTTAGCTTATTTTACTGATTCTGACTTTTACCTTGCAGGTCGTCTGTCTTCTTTTGGGCAAACGACCTGTTTCTTTTACTTAGCTAATGCCCTTTTTCAGACATCCGCGCCACCGTGGCTCCCCCTCTCCCAAAGGGGAGGGGGCCGGGGGGTGGGGTTCGGCGCCAGGGCAGCGCCCGCTACCATGCTCACAGTAGAAAAAATCGGCGGTACTTCCATGACCGCCTTCGCCGATGTCCTCCAGAACATCGTCTTCCACGGCCGCCAGGGCCAGGAGCTATACAACCGCATTTTCGTGGTCTCGGCCTACGCCGGCGTTACCAACTGGCTGCTGGAGAACAAGAAAACCGGCGCGCCCGGCGTGTACCACCGCATCACCGAGCACCAGGAGTTTCGGACCGCCTTGCAGGAAGTGGCCGACAAGCTCAAGGAGCTGAACAAGACCTACGCCCCGCTAGGCCTCGACCTGGCCGTGGCCGATGCCTTCATCCAGCAGCGCATCGACCAGGCCCAGGCCTACCTGGCCAGCCTCGTCAATGTGCTGGCCTCGGGCTACGTGAACAGCGCCAATATCCTGCAGGCGGCCCGCGAAATTCTGGCCAGCATCGGCGAGGCGCACTCGGCCTTCAACTCGGTCAATATCCTGCAAAACAAGGGCGTAAATGCCACGCTCATCGACCTCAGCGGCTTTGATGATGCGCGGGCGCTCACCATTGATGAGCGCATTCAGCAGGCTTTCGCGGGCATCGATTTTGCCGGTACTATCTGCATTGCCACCGGCTACACCAAGGGCACCGAGGGCATTATGCGCGAGTTCGACCGTGGGTATTCGGAGGTGACTTTCAGTAAGATAGCCGTGGCCGTGAAGCCGCAGGAGGCCATCATTCACAAAGAATACCACCTCTGCTCGGCCGACCCTATGATGGTGGGCGTGGACCAGTGCCACCCCGTGGGCTTCACCAACTACGACGTGGCCGACCAGCTCGCCGATGTGGGCATGGAAGCCATTCATCCCAAGGCCTCGAAGCCGCTGGAAATCAATGCCATCGACCTGCGTATCAAAAACACCTTCGAGCCCGAGCATCCCGGCACGCTCATCACCCGCGACTACGTGTCGCCCGAAAAGCACGTTGAAGTCATCACCGGCACCGATAAAGTCGTCATCATCGACATTTACGACCCACTCATGGTGGGCGCGGCCGGTTTCGACCTGCACCTCATGCAGGCCTTCGACGAGCTAGGGGTAAGCTACATCTTCAAGGCCACCAGCGCCAATAGTATCTCGCTCGTTATCTGGCAGAAAGACCTCAAGCCGCAGCTCGTAGCCACCTTGGAAGCCAAGTATGAGAAGGTGACCATCGAGCAGGTGTCGATGGTGTGCCTCATCGGCTCCAATATCGACCAGCTAGGCCTGCTGGCCCGCGCGGCCGTGGCGCTGGCCGAGGCCGGCATCAATATTTGCAGCGCCGGCTTTGCGCTGCGCAAGGTCAACATCCAGTTTATTCTGGCCCGCGAAGATTATAAGCCCGCCATTATTGCCCTGAACCAGGCAATGGGGTAGGAGGGCCAGGCTGTTTTTGTAAAAAAATCAGAACGTAGCAGTAGCCTGAAAAAGCACGTCATGCTGACGCAGGCAGCCGCTCGCTCGCAGTTGCTAGGGGTACTAACCTCCACGATGCGAGTGAGCGGCGGCCGGCGTCAGCATGACGTGCTGGTGGTAGCTGGCTTTGAGTAGGCTGGCTTACTTACCCATTTTCTTAGCCTCGGCTACCAGCTCGTCGCCCATTTTGGCGTAGTCGCCGTTGGGCGGGGTAGCGGCCAGGGCCAGTTTTTTCGACTGCTCGGCGGCGGCCACGGCGCCTTTATAGTCCTTCATCTTGAGGCGGATTTTGGCCTCCGTGTTCACGTTCCAGAATTTGGGGTCGGTGGCATTAGCCTTCTGAATCCAGGCCAGCGCCTGCTTCAGGTCCTTGTTGTTGTCGTAGTAATACACGGCGGCAGCGGCCAGGTCGCCGGCGGCGGGGCTGGCGTTTTTGACGACTTTCTCGTCAATCTGGGCCATCACCTTGCTGTCTACGTCGCTGGTGATTTTAAACTTGGCCCCCGTATTTTCCCAGTCCATCGCCACGTTGGCGGTCGCCGGCGTAAGGTCGGTGAAGGTGATGGTGAAGGTTTCGACCTTGCTAGCCAGCTTGTAGGGCTTGATGGTGAAGCGGGCTACGTCCTGGTCATCCTTAAAGCCGTCAACGTCAGCTCCTTGCTTGAGGCTTTTGTTGAGCACTACCGTCCACTCATTGGGGCGCGGCACGGTGTAGAGGCCGTACTCGCCGGCCGGCACCTTCACGCCCTCAATCAGCACATCGTCCGAAAACTTGATGCTGGTGGTGGCATTAGCCCCGGTGCGCCAGCGCTTGCCGTTGGCCACCACCGTTTTGTCGCCGCCAAAAATAGTGCGGCCCTTCACGCTGGGCCGCGAGTAGGTAATGGTAACATCGGTGAGGCCCACGCGCTGGGTTACCGTGCTTTTGGGGCTAGCCTGCGGGGTGGCAATCTGGGCCTGCGCGGTGGGGGCAGCCAGCAAAGTAGTCGTCAGCACCACGGCGGCGCCGAGGTGGGTGGCAAAATTCTTCATAATCAAGCAAACGAAAATAAGGCGGCACATACTTGCCGGGTCAAAAATAGCGCAGCCCGCCGGGTGGGCGGGCTGCGCGAAGAAAAGCGGCGGCTCAAAAGCCGTAGCAGCGGCTAGCGGCTGGCCAGCTGCTGCGCCTTGGCCACCACGGCGGCGCTGAGCGTTACGTAGGCCTGGCTCAGGGGCAGCGCCTTGATTGCCAATTTATAAGCCTGCTCGGCGGTAGCCCGGGCCCCGGGGTAGTCCTGCATTTGCAGGCGAATGCGCGCCTCCGTGTACAGGTTCCAGTAGGTAGGAGCCACGGTATTGGTTTCCTGCATCCAAGCCAGCGATTGCCGCAGGTCTTTGTGCGAGCTGTCGTAGAAAGAAGCCGTAGCCTCGGGGGCCGGCGGCTGGCTTAGCTGTAGCGCGATGCCCGGCGCATCGTCGGCGGGGCTGGCAAAAGCAACGTTGCCATCAGGCACAGCGGCTGTTTGGGCGAAGGCCGAGCTACCGGCAAAAAGCCCCATAGCCAGCGCTAGTAGGGAAGGGCGATAGAAGTCGAAGTTTATCATGTACAGCACGAATGATTAAGTTGACGATTCTAAACTACATTCATACGAACGATACTATTCAGCTTTTGGATTGTAAACCGTAAAAATTTATAAATTTTATAAAATAACTATACTCTGAGCCCCATTAAGGGCCAGAACAGCTATCCCAAATTTGGATAAAAAGAACAGGCCGCTTTTCTTAAATCAGAAAAGCGGCCTGTTAAATAAAAGAAAAATGCTAAAACGCTAGCCTATGGTATCGAAGCCGCAGTAGCTGTGCAGCACCTGCGGCAGCCGGATGCCGTCGGGCGTCTGGTTGTTTTCGAGCAGCGCGGCCACAATGCGCGGCAGGGCCAGCGCCGAGCCGTTGAGCGTGTGCAGCAGCTGGGTTTTGCCGCCCTCGCCCCGGTAGCGGCACTTGAGGCGGTTGGCCTGGAAGGTTTCAAAGTTGCTCACCGACGACACCTCCAGCCAGCGGCCCTGGGCGGCGCTCCACACCTCCAGGTCGTAGGTGAGGGCAGAGGTAAAGCCCATGTCGCCGCCGCACAGGCGCAGCACGCGGTAGGGCAGCTTCAGCAGCTGCAGCAGCTGCTCCACGTGCGCCACCATGGTTTCGTGGGCGGCGTAGGAGTTTTCGGGCTGCGTAATCTGCACAATCTCCACCTTATCGAACTGGTGCAGGCGGTTCAGCCCCCGCACGTCGGCACCCCACGAGCCGGCCTCGCGCCGGAAGCAGGGCGTGTAGCCGGTGTTGCGCACGGGCAGCTTGTCGGCCGGAATAATCTCGTCGCGGTACAGGTTGGTAATCGGCACCTCCGAGGTCGGGATGAGGTACAGGTTATCCTGGGCGTCGTGGTACATCTGGCCTTCTTTATCAGGCAGTTGGCCGGTGCCGTAGCCGCTAGCCTCGTTCACCAGGATGGGGGGCTGCACCTCGGTGTAGCCCGCGTCGCGCGCCTGGTCGAGAAAAAAGTTGACCAACGCCCGCTGCAAGCGCGCGCCCTGGCCCTTATACACCGGAAAGCCCGCGCCGGTAATTTTGATACCTAGCTCAAAGTCAATGATATCATACTTTTTTATCAGTTCCCAATGGGGGAGGGCACCGGCGGCCAGCTCGGGCTTGGTGCCGCCCTCGCGCACCACCTCGTTGTCGTCGGCCGAGCGGCCGGTGGGTACGCTTTCGTGCGGGATATTCGGGATTTTATACAGCAGCTGGGTTTGCTGCTGCTCGGCGGCAGCCAGCTCGTCGGCGTGCGCCTTAATCTGGGTTTTCAGCTCGGCCGTGCGCAGCTTTAGGGCATCCGCCTTTTCTTTATTTTCAGTAAAAGCATCTAATGTACGATTTTTAGACATTTGCATCAGCCCCCCAATCTGGCGGGCCAGCTCGTTGGCCTCGGCCTGGGCGGCGTCGTGCTGCGTTTGCAGGGCACGGCGGCGCTGGTCGAGGTCCAGGATGGCCTGCACATCAGCTTCGGCCGTTTTAAAATTGCGTTTGGCGAGGCCGGCCAGCACGCGGGCGGTCTGCTCTTTAAGAACGGAAATTTGCAGCATAATGCGGGCAAAGGTAGTTTTCTGCGGAAGAAGTTGGAATTGGGCCGGCCGCGGGAAGAATTATGGGCCGAATAATTATTCCCGCGGCCGGCCCAATTCTGGCTTCCTCCCCGCTGAACCTGTTGGCCGTTTGCCCGTAATGGCTTAATATTGCAGCAGCAAGCCGGCCCGCGGGGCCGGCCAGGCTAGCCTACCGGGCCAGCCTGCTGCGTGGCCGGCTCAATCAGGTTGCTTTTGGTGGAGCTGCCGGCTGCCTTTCTTACACCTCACTCATTTCCTGTTTATTGCCTGCCGCCTTGTTGGTTGTGTGGCGCTTAGGCGCTTCGTGTAGTTGGTTTTCGGCCTTTGGGCCGGGGCGGCTTCGTATGGCCTCGTTGCCAGCACCTTTCCGCAGCGCCTTGGGCTAGCCCGTTCTGATTTCCCCTCCCTATTTAGTTTATGTATACCCTCAATGAGCTGAAGGACCGGCTGCTGTCCGACCTCAAAGAAATTGCTGAGCAACTGAACGTTGGCAATTTTAAGCGCCTGAGCAAGCAGGATTTGATTTATAAAATCCTGGACCAGCAAGCCCTGTTGCCCGCCGACCAGCTACCGGGTAAAAAAGTGCCCGCGCCGGCAGTAGCTGCAGCCGAGCCTGCGCCCGCAGCCGAGGTGGCCCCCGTAGCGGCCGAAAGCGCCGCTGCCCCCGCCCGGGGCGCTAGGGGCGGCAGCGGCCGGCGGCGCCCTGCCACCGCCGCCGTAGCCGAGCAGCCCTTTACCGATGTAGCCGCGCCGGCACCCGCCGTAGCGGAGCCGGTTGCCCCTGTCTACCAAGAAGTTGTGGTGGAGGAAATTCCCCAGCCCACGCGCCTCGAACGGGTAGAAGCCGATGAGCAAGCCGTGGCTAGCGTATCGGTGGCCGCCGAAGAGGCTACTATGCCGCCCACCGAAACCAACCCCACCGCCGAAACGCACTCGGCCGGTGAAAGCGCCCCGGTGCGGCGCGAGCGCCGCGAGCGCGTAGACCGCGCCGGCCGCCCGCTGCCCCGCCGCGAGCCCGGCCAGGCGGCGGCCAGCCCCGAGGCGGCTACCGCTGATACGCAGCCCCTGGCCTCGTCCGACGCGGTTGCGGCTGCGCCCGAAGCAGCTACTGAAGCCGCCGCCGATGTAACCGCCGACCGCCGCGACAACCGCGAGTCGCGCTTCGAGCGCGACTCCCGCGACAACCGCGATAATGGCCAGCGCCTGGGCCGCAACGACCAGCCGCGCACCGAGTTTCGCGAAAACCGGGAGCCGCGCGAAGGCGGCACCAACCAGAATCAGAGCCGCTACAACAACGACCAGCCCCGCGAGGCGCGCCCCGTAAACGGCGCCGGCGCTACCGACCAGCCCCGCCTGAGCCGCGAAGAGCGCTACGCCCAGCGCGAAGCCCAGCGCCAGCAGCGCCGCGAAGAGCGCCAGCGCCAGGGCCTCGAAGGCCAGCCGGCCGGCGAGCAAGGTGCTGGCAGCCAGCCCGTAGCAGCAGCCAACAATACCCAGCAGAGCGACGGCCAGCGCCAGCCGCAGCAGCAGCGCCCGGCCCGCGCACCCGAACTCGACCTGGTGGTGCCCGGCTCGGGCACCATGGAGCTGATGCCCGA
The DNA here is from genome assembly GCF_030581075.1 of Hymenobacter cheonanensis. Lineage (GTDB taxonomy): Bacteria > Bacteroidota > Bacteroidia > Cytophagales > Hymenobacteraceae > Hymenobacter. Next base: position 481,665 of record NZ_JAUQSW010000001.1, on the reverse strand, counting down.
CGGTGGCTACGGCTTCCTGCGCTCGCCTTACTACAATTACCTGTCCTCGCCCGACGACATTTATGTGTCGCCGCAGCAGGTGCGGCAGTTTGGCCTCAAGGCCGGCGACACGGTGAGCTGCACCATGCGCCCGCCCCGCGAAAATGAGAAGTATTTTGCCCTGGTGAACGTGGAAGGCATCAACGGCCGCACGGTGGAGGAAGTACGCGACCGCGTGCCATTCAGCCACTTAACGCCGCTTTTTGCCGATGAGAAACTCAAGCTCTCGACCAAGCCCACCCAGGTAAGCACCCGCGTGCTCGACCTGTTTGCGCCCATCGGCAAGGGCCAGCGCGGCCTCATCGTGGCCCAGCCCAAAACCGGCAAAACGGTGCTGTTGCAGGAAATTGCCAACGCAATTTCGGAAAACCACCCCGAGGTGTATCTCATTATCCTGCTGATAGATGAGCGCCCCGAGGAAGTGACCGACATGGCCCGCTCGGTGAAAGCCGAAGTGCTCAGCTCGACCTTCGATGAAACCGCCGACCGCCACGTGAAAATCGCGGAGCTAGCCCTCGACAAGGCCCGCCGCCTCGTGGAGTGCGGCCACGACGTGGTAATTCTGCTCGACTCCATCACCCGCCTGGCGCGGGCCTACAACACGGTGCAGCCCAGCAGCTCGCGCATCCTCTCGGGTGGTATCGACGCCGGGGCGCTGCAAAAGCCCAAGCGCTTCTTTGGCGCGGCCCGCAATATCGAAGGCCCTGGCTCGCTGACGATTATCGCTACGGCGCTCATCGAAACCGGCTCGAAGATGGACGAAGTTATCTTCGAGGAATTTAAGGGCACCGGCAACATGGAGCTGCAGCTAGACCGCAAGCTGGCCAACAAGCGCGTGTTCCCGGCCATCGACATTCCGGCTTCCGGCACCCGCCGCGAAGACCTGCTGATGAGCCGCGACGAGCTGAGCCGCGTGTGGGTGCTGCGCAAATTCATGACCGACATGAGCGCCACCGAGGCTATGGAATTCCTCAAGGACCGCATGAAAGGCACCAGGGACAACGAAGAATTCTTGCTGGCTATGAACGGCTAGCAACGAAATGCCTCTGAAAATGACGGGCCAAACGCTACCTTCGCAAGTGGGTAGCGTTTGGCCCGTTCTTCGTTTTATACACTTTCTGATGGCTGCCGTTCTTCCGATATCTGCCGCGCAAGAAGCGGCGCGTTTGCAAGCGCTACAACCGTACAAAGCGCTTGAGCACGCCCGGCATAATGTGTTCGAGCAAATAGCCCGCCTCACGGCCAAGCTCTTTGCCACGCCCATGGCGCAGGTTTCGCTGGTAGATGCCGACGAAGTGACTTACCCCGGCAACGTGGGCGACCCGCCGCTGGCCGACCGGCTAGCCCGCGAAAATAGCCTCTGCGCCGTGGCCGTGTACAGCCCGGGCACGACCACCGTTTTCCCCGATTTGCAGGCGAACCCCTGCCGCTGGCTAAGCGCCGAGGCCCAGAAAGACTTTGCCTTTTACGCCAGCCATCCCATCCAAACTACTGCCGGGCAGCCCATTGGCTCGCTGTGCGTGCTCGATAAGAAACCCCGCGAATTTACTGATAACGAGCAGCTTGTGTTGGCGCGCATGGCGGGCATTGCCATGCGCCTGCTCGACCTGGAACTAGTGGCCGCGCCCGAGCAGGCGCCGGCGCTGTGGGCGGCCATTCACGCGCGCATTGCCCTGTCGTTGCAGCGCATCGAAACCCTGACGGCCCTGGCCCGCTGGGAAGTATCGCCCGAAACGGCCACGGCGCTGGCCTACCAGGCCTCCATTCACGAGGAGCGGCTGCTGATAGTGCAGGACATTGAGTACGAGATATCGATGGCCTTTGCCCGGCTGGCAGCGACCTAGGCGCGCAGCAGCATCATGGCAATAAACGCCGCGCTCAGGCACACCGACGATACCTTGTTCATGCGCATCGTCCAGGTGAAATTGGCCAGCGCGGGGTTGCGCCAGGCCAGCCAGGCCCAGCGCGAAAACAGCGCTACCACCGGCCCGGTAGCCAGCAAAAAAATGCCCAGGCTGCGCAGCTCGCCGCGCTGCCAGTAGGTGAGGGCCATGAGCAGCGCCCCCGCCAGCAGCCCACCCGCCGCAAACCCAAACGTGCCCCGAATGCCGAGCCGCAGGCTCAGGGTGTGGTCGCCGCGCCGCGCATCTTCCTGATGCTGATAGATTTGGGTAAGTGGGTAGGAGCCGCACAAAAACAGCGTGCTTACCAGCGCCAATTGCAAATTAGTAGGTTCCAGTAGCTGCGCCGGGCTAGCCCCCACGCCCACCTGCGCCATACTAAACGTGAACGCCCCTTGGAAAACGACCACCACGGCCGTGCTCAGCAGCGGGTATTTTTTGAGCCGGATGCCCTCGTAGCTGTAGGCCCGCGACACCAGAATGTATACTACCACCATAGCGGCAAAGGGCCAGCCCAGCAGCAGCGAGGCTAGCAGGGCCAGCGTTTCGAACAGCCACACCAGGTGCAGCAGCTCGGGCGTGACGGGCGGCGGCGTTTCCAGGCCCCCGATGCTGCCCTCGTCGCGGTCGTAGTACGAGTTGTAGCCGTTGGAGGCCGGGTACACCAGCAGGTGCAGAATGGCGAACACCGCCGCCGCCCGCCCCCACTGAAAGGGCTCACGCAAGGCGCTGAGCCCAAACCAGAACACGGGCATTAGAAACAGTGAAAACGGCAGGCGCAGCAGCGCAAAAGCTCGGCGGTAGGCGGGCGGCAGCATGGGGCGAAGGTAGCAAGCTAGCCGGCCGGTGCCACGGGCCAGCCCACCAGATACGTAACGCGCGGGCCCCACCAGTGGCGCAGCTGCCCGGCCCGCCAGTAGTAGCACCCGCCCGGGTCGGCGCGGTGGGCCAGGGCCAGCAGCGCCTCGGGCGGATACATGCGGAGAATGGATACCGAGCCATCCCACATGGTAGCCAGCGGAATAATGGGCAGCAAATACGTGAAAAACAGCCGGCTAAGCCGAAACGGCCGAAAAAACGGCGTCAGCAGCAGCTGGGCCACCGGCAGCACCGTGAGGGCCAGCCCGATTTCAAGCCAGCTCTTGGCCGCGCCCTCAAACACGCCCACGCCCTGGCCGCTGGCCACGGCATTGCGCAGCAGCGCCTCGGCCTGCGGCGGCGCAAAGTGGTGGAAAGCCGAAAAAATAACCCGAAACCCGGCTAGCCCCGCTGGCACTGCCAGGGCATCGACGGGCGCGCAGTGACCCTTAATGGCGCCGTTGGTGCGCCGCGCCACGTCGGCCCAAGCGGCGGGCTGCGGGTAGAGGTCGGTGAGGGTGATGGTGGCGGTGGGCAGCCCCTGGGCGCGCAGGGCCGCCAGCACGGTTTCGGTGCCGCCGCCCGCGCCGGCGCCCAACTCCAGCAGGTGCGTTTGGTGGGTGTGGCGCAGGCCCTGGGCCAGCAGCGGGGCCACCGGCCGGTAGGTGCCCAGCCACGAAATCATAAACCGCAGGTAGTCCATCATCCCGGCCCGGATGACGGCCGGAAACCACGGCAGGTCTTCAAACTCGAATAAGTGCCGGCGTAGCTTCACAGCCGGCAAGTACGTTACTTCGCGCTTGAGGTACGCAAATGCCACAAAAAAACGTCTGTCATGCTGAGCTTGTCGCAGCATCTCTTCCGAACGACCCTAGCGGCGCGGGAGAGATGCTGCGACAAGCTCAGCATGACAGACGTTTTGGCTTCCTGAACCGGACAAGCTATTTACCGCCGATGCCGAATACCTTTTTCAGCAGCGAAGTGGTGCGGGCCACGGGGTTTTCCCGAATGTCGGCCTCCTCCTGCGCAATGAGGGTGAACAGGCCATCGATGGCCTTGCCGGTGGCATAGGCGTTGAGGTCGGTTTGCACCGGCGTCACGAGCGGCAGCTTGTTGTAGGTTGAGCTAAGCGAGGTGTAATACTTGGTAGCGTCCACCTTATCGAGGCTCTGCTGCATAATGGGCATGAACGCCGTGGTAAGCTGCGAGGTAGTAGTGCGCTTGAGGTACTGCGTGGCGGCGTCTTTCTGGCCGGTGAGGATGTTCCACACATCAGTGAACGTCAGCTGCTTAATGGCGTTGATAAAAATCGGCTTGGCGCTCTTGGCCGCATCCTCGGCGCCCCGGTTCAGCGACAGCTCAAACTTATCGACCTGGCTGCCCAGCCCGATGCTGCGCAGGGTGTTGGCCATTTTCTGGGCATCGGGCGGGAAGGGAATGCGGATGAGCTTGTTCAGGTTGAAGCCATCGGTTTGCGAAGCCTGGTCCGAGCCCTTCGAAATGCCCTGAATGAGCGCCTCCTTCAGGCCGTTGGCCGCCTCCGTGTTGGTAAGGCCGCTCACGGCCGTGGTGGTGGTCGTAGTCGTGGTAGTCGTGGTTTTTTTGGTAGGCAGCTTGAAGCCCCCGATGTTGGTGGGCAGGCTGAACTGGGCGTGAGCAGTAAAAGAAAGGCTAGCCAACACGGGCAGAACGAGAAGCAGACGTTTTTTCATGGCAAGCAAGAGCAATAAAGTACTGGAAGAAACAAGCCGAGTGGTAAAGTTCCGGCTTGTTTTCCGTAGGTAAGCCAAAGCTTGTGCCAAAAAAAGCTCGTCTGCTACCTGATTTTGCAAGCGTGCGTCGGCGAAATTGCCTCGCTCATCAGCCAGAAAAGGGAGTTGCAATGCCTTTTTGACTTGTTGGTAGATTGGCGCAGCCTAGCCGCCCAGCGGTTGGGCTGGCTCGTGCAAACTCATTTGCCGGCCGGTAGCAGCAGGGCTGCCGCTAGCCGGTACGAGGCCACGCCCGTACTGATGAGCCACGGCAGGCTAAACAAGCAGAGCAGCCGCAGCTGGTGGCTTATGCTTTCTAGCCCGAATCGGTTATAGGCAATGGGCCAGGGCGGAATAGCCAGTAAAAATATCGTCAGCTCAAAAAGCAGCAGGGACCTGATTACTAGCCCTATGCGCGTGTAAGCCTGCCGGCAAAGCGCGGCCAGGAATGGATACCGCAGGCAACTGCCAACCAGCGCAACCACTAGCGCACTACAAAAGAGCAGCAGGCCAAGCTCAAGAAATTCAGCAGCTACGCCCGCCAGGGCCTGCGCGCGGTGGTCTGCATAAAAAGGCTCCGCTATTACCTGCCCCCTCCGCAGCCAATACTGATAAAATACAAAAGGCCCGGCGCAGCAGGTCCAGAGAACCAGCCCCATCCACAGGTGCCAAGTGAAATGTCGCCACAGCAAGGCACCAGGTAGCGTCAGGGCATTGGGTTTCGCGGGCATGTTTTTTTTCAAATATCACCTGATAATTACCTTTTGCGTACTAGCTTTGCAACACAAAGTACTTCACCGCCCCGCATGAAGCCCGCTGCCCAAGACCCGCTCGCCCAGCTCACCGAAATCCGCGCCATTATGGAGCGCAGCTCGCGCTTCATCTCGCTCAGCGGGCTGAGTGGGGTGGGGGCGGGCGTGGTAGCCTTGGCTGGCACGGCCATCGGGCACTATTATTTGCAGCAGGAATACGGCGAGCAGGGCTTCCGGCGACTGTTCGAAACCTCGCAGGGCGAGCGGCTGGCGGCCCTGCCGTTTTTGCTGGGGCTAGCCCTGGCCATGATAGTGGCGGCGGTGCTGGTGGCGGCGTTTTTTACGCTGCGCCGCACCCGGCGCGATGGCCTGCGCTCGGCCTGGACGGCCCCGGCCCGGCGCTTGGCGCTGGCCCTGCTGCTGCCGCTGGTGGCGGGCGGGCTGTTTTGCCTCAAGCTCTTCGTGAGCGGCGCGCCCGAGCTGGTGGTGCCGGGCCTGCTGGTATTTTATGGGCTAGCCCTGCTCAATGGCAGCAAGTACACGCTGGATGAGGTAAAGTACCTGGGCATCACGCTGGTAGCCCTGGGGCTGGTGGCGCTGCTGCTGCCCGGCTACGGCCTGCTGCTCTTCGGGCTGGGCTTTGGGCTGGGCCACATTGGCTACGGCCTGCTGATGTACAACCGCTACGAACGCCCGGCCGGGGCGAACTTTACCGCCTCGTGAAGTACGCCATCCACACCCTCAACAAAGCCTTCGACCACCGCGTGCGCCTCGGGGTAATGGCCGTGCTGCTGGCCAACGACCTGGTGAGCTTCAACGACTTGAAGGAAAGCCTCGACCTCACCGACGGCAACCTGGCCAGCCACGTGGCCGCCCTCGAAAAAGCCGGCTACGTGCTGGTAAACAAGCAGTTTGTGGGCAAAAAGCCCAACACCACCTATGCCGCCACCACCGAAGGCAAAGCCGCCTTCCAGGAGCACCTGGCCGCCCTCGAAAAGCTGTTGCGAGGCAATTAACTGCAAATCAAAAAGTAGTATGTCCATACTCATTCTGGCGCTATTTTTTTTCGCCTTATACTTTGCGTTGCAAAGTTCTTTAGGTAAAAAGCCTGACGTTAGCAATCAGGCAGTACCTGCTAGCGCCCCTTCCCTGCTGCACGCCTGGGGCCGCAGTGCGGCCTGGGCGCTGGGGTGCCTGGGTAGCTGCCTGTGGCTAAACGGATGGGCCAATGCGCACGGCGCGGCCTCGTCGGGCAGCGAGGGTCTGGGTGAGCTATGGGTGGTGGCGCTGGCGGTGCTGGTGGGGGCGGTGCTGTTTCATAAGCAGGCCTACAAGGCATTTCAGCGGGTGTATCTGGCCCTGGGGGCTAGCCGGCAGCCGGGGCACTGGCCGGCGTTGGCCTGGCTGCTGCTGCTAGGCCTGTTGCGCGCCGGCTGGCTACTGGCAGGCCTGCTGCTGGTGCTGGGCCTGCTCATTAAAAGCGGCAGCAGCGATGTGCGGTGGGACTAGGCCCCGGCTGCGATGTAAGAAACAAGCTTAGTAAGCCAGGTGTGGTTAGAATGCCTTAAGAACTTAAAAAATAAACCCTTACAAAACAAAAAAAACTTATGGAATCATTGCCCGAAGCGCCCCGGCCGCTAGCCCCTCAGCTTAGCCAGATGCCGGCCTACCGCGCCGTGTTGGCGCCTACCCCCGTTAGCGCCAGCCGGGTGGTAGCCACCCTGATGCAGCTCAAGGACACGGCCAATATTCTGCTGCTGCTCAGCAATGGCGCGCTGCTGTTCGGCATCGTTTGCGGGTTTGGGGTGCCGGGGCTGGTGCTGTATGGGCTGCGCTGGCGGCAGGTGCGGGGCCGGGCCGGGCGCGGGGCCATTGGCTGGCAGGCGGCGCTGAGCCTGGGGCACGAGTTGTTTTGGGCCTACGCGTTCCAGAGCGATAGAGCTAGCAGCGAGCCCTTTGAGTACGACGCGGTTTTGGTGGTGTTCTACGGGCTAGGGGCGTTTTTGAGCGCAGTACAGCTGCTGGTAGCCCTCACCGGCGCTACCGAAGAGGAAGCGTACCCCGCTGGCCTCACCGATGAGCAGCCGGTTGAATAATCCCTTTTTTTGCCCCAATACTTTGCATAACAAAGTTCTTTCAAGATGAATTTAACTGCTTTTTGGTCGGCCAGCACTCCGCTGGAGGCCGCGCCTGCCGCGCGCATTTCGGGCCGAGTGGCCAGCCTGCTGCTGGTAGCTACCGGGCTGAGCGACTACCTGTTCTGGCACGAACTGGTGGGGCTGAACGGGCTGATTTACATGGTGTTTCTGGTAGGGGCGCACTTGCTGCTGCTGCCTCGCTACGCGCCGGTGCGGCGCACGGCGGCTTTTTGGGTGGCCGTGGTGGGCTGCCTGGTCAGCGGGGGGCTAGTGGCCTGGTACGGCTCGGGCGCGGCCGAATTGGCGGCGCTGGCCTCGGGCCTGCTGCTGGTGGGGCTGGTAAACCAACCGCAGCTGCGGCTGGTGGGCGCGGCGGTAGGCACGGCCGTGGCGGGCGTGCTGCCCAGTATGGCGCTGGTGCTGAGTAGCCTGCGCGTGCCGCGGGGCCTGGGTGGGCGGCTGCGCCGGGGCTGGTACTACGGGCGGCTGCTGGGCCTGCCGCTACTGGCACTGGTGGTGTTTCAGGCCCTGTTTACCTACGCCAATTCGCGCTACGCGGCCCTGAGCACGCAGCTGTGGGAGGTGCTGGGCACCTGGCTGGCGCGGCTGGTAGAGGCCATTTCGGTGCCGCACCTGCTGTTTCTGGTGCTGTGCGGGGTGGGGGCGGTGGGCGCGCTGGTGGTGGTGCCGGTGCATTATTTCCTCGACCACGAGTCGCGCTTTGGCGAGTTTGTGCGGCGGCAGCGCGATGGCGTAGCCTCGTTTGCGGTGCGGCGGCCCAATTTTTCGCACTCCGACCGGGGCGCGCTCGCCCTGCGCAAGGAGTGGCTGGCGGCCGTGGTAAGCTTCGGCCTGCTCAACGCCCTGCTGCTGGTAGTGAATATTGTAGATGTGCGCTGGCTGTGGTTTGGCTTTCGGGCCGCGCCGGGTTTCGACCTCACGCAGTTTGTGCACGAGGGCACTTACGTGCTGATTTTCAGCATCCTGCTGGCGGCGGGCATCATGCTGTGGTTTTTCCGGCGCAACCTCAATTTTTATAAGCCCGGCCTGCCGCTGCTGCGCTGGGGCGCCACGCTGTGGGTGGTGCAAAACGCGGTGCTGGCCGTGAGTGTGGGGCTGCGCAACTACTACTACATCGAGGCTACCGAGTTGGCTTACAAGCGTATCGGGGTGTATGGGTTTTTGCTGCTCACGCTGTTTGGGCTGGGCACAGTGCTGCTCAAAATCTGGCAGCGGCGCTCGGCTTTCAGCTTGGTGCGGCTCAACTCGTGGGCGGCCTACGCGCTGCTGCTGAGCCTAGCGGCCGGCAACTGGGAAATCTGGATTGCGCGCTACAACCTGCAGCCGCGCTTCGAGCGCCTCAACATCGGCTTTCTGCTCACCATGCCGCCCCGCGTGCTGCCCGTGCTGGCCGAGCGCGAAGGCTTGCTTGATAAGGCGAAAGAACTGGTAGAAGAAGGCGACGATGGCTACTTCCACCTCATTCCGCGCGAGGTGGCGCACCGCAAGCTGCGCGCCCGGCTAGCCGCCTTCCGGGCCGAGTACCCGCAGCGCGACTGGCAAAGCCGCACCGGCGCGTCCGAGCAGGCCTACCAACAGCTAAGACCATGATTAAAGCAATTTTTTGCCCGCAAACGCTTAGTGAATGGTTGGCAAGCAGCCTGGGATGGCTAGTAGCGTGCCTGGGCATCTGGTGGGGCTGTTGGTTCGGCTTTCCCTATTTGCACGAGACAGACCAAAGCTTATTTCTCTACCTCCTAAGCTTCTTAACCACACATTTTCTTCTCTGGAAATATGCTGTGGCCAATGGGTGGGCACTGGTTGGACGACACAGCTTTAGCCGGTCAGACCTGAAGCCGGTAGGCTATCTCTGGCTTGGGTTGCTAACGCTATTTCAAGTAGCGTGCAGCACCTATTTGATATGGTTGATTTGGTATTTCAAGTAGCTGAAAACAAAAACTTTGTCATGCGCGTCAAACTCATTCTGCCCGCCCTCACCGAGGCCACCAATCCGTATTGGCGGCCCATCAAGTACTCGCTGTTTCCGCCGCTGGGTCTGGCCACGCTGGCCGCCTACCTGCCGCCCGACTGGGAGGTGGACATGCAGGACGAGCACGTGGAAAAGCTGCACCTGCACGATGCCCCGCACTTGGTTATCATTCAGGTCTACATCACCAACGCCTACCGCGCCTACGCGCTGGCCGACCACTACCGCGCCCGCGGCGCCTACGTGTGCCTGGGCGGCCTGCACGTCACAAGCCTGCCCGAGGAAGCCGCCCCGCACGCCGATAGCATTTTTCTGGGGCCGGGCGAGGAAACGTTTCCGGCGTTTCTGCACGACTTCCAGTTTGGGCGGCCCCGGCCGCGCTACGTGTCGGGGGCGGGCCGCACGCTGGTGGGCGTGCCGCCCATCCGGCGCGACCTCATCAAGCGCGAGCGCTACCTGGTGCCCAACTCGATAGTGGTGACGCGCGGCTGCCCGCACCACTGCGACTTCTGCTACAAAGATGCCTTTTTTGAGGGCGGCAAGTCTTTTTACACCCAAACCGTGGACGATGCCCTGGCCGAGATAAACCGCCTGCCCGGCCGCCACCTCTACTTCCTCGACGACCATTTGCTGGGTAATGTGCGCTTCGCGGCCGGGCTCTTTGAAGGGATGCGCGGCATGGGCCGGCTGTTTCAGGGCGCGGCTACGGTCGATAGCATTCTGCGCGATAACGGCTTGCTGGAGAAGGCCGCGCAGGCTGGCTTGCGTAGCTTGTTCGTGGGATTTGAAACGCTGAGCCCGGTCAACCTGAAGTCGAGCAACAAGCCCCAGAACCTGGGGCGCGACTACGCGGCGGCCATCCGGCGCCTGCACGACCTAGGGATTATGATAAACGGCAGCTTCGTATTTGGGCTCGACGACGACCGGCCCGACGTGTTTCGGCGCACCGTGGATTGGGCTGTGGAGCAGGGCATCACCACCGCCACCTTCCACATTGCCACGCCCTACCCGGGCACGGCGCTTTTCAAGCAGATGGAGACCCAGGGCCGCCTGCTACACCGCCGCTGGAATGAATATGACACTCGCACGGTGGTGTGCCAGCCCGGTCCGCACCTCACCGCCCGCCAGCTCAAAAACGGCTACGACCAGGCCTACCGCGACTTCTACTCCTGGCCCAATATTACCCGGGCCAGCCTCGTGCACGACACCCTGCGCCACCAGCTCAAGCACTTCGCCTACGCCGGCGGCTGGAAAAAATTTGAGCCGCTCTGGAATTTCATGATAAAATTCCGCCACCTCGACGCCATGCGCCCCCTGCTCGAAGGCATCCTGAGCAAGGTGCGCGGCACCGACCCCCAAGCCACGCTAGGGGCGGGGCCCGAACCACCCACCGCCAGCGCCCCGCCCGATACGGAGCTACTGCTGAAGCTGCCGGTGCTGCAATAACCGCCCGCTTCTCACCTGTCATGCTGACGAAGGAAGCATCGCGCGCGCACCATCTAGGCGCTGTCCACCAACCTATTTACCTGCTTTTCTGAGCTAGAAAACTTTTATGCGTAACCCATTCAGCAAGCCCGCGACGCCAGGGCAGTGGCTGAGCCACAGCATTTGCTGGGCGGTGGCCTGCGCCAGCCTTTTGTGGCTGCTTTTTGAATTTTCCCTGGAGTGGTATGAGCATATCCGCTCCGTGAGAATAGGTGGCTGGATTATTTTTTGGCTGACCTACGCGCTCATTTGGCAACGAGCAATAATAGGCGGCAACCACTTCGTCGATTTAGCCAGAACGCAGGCGCCAGGGCTCAGGCTGGGGTGCGCCTTGTGGCTGGCAACCCTGACGGTGCTTCAGTTCGCAATAATGCTGCTGGGCATCACCTGGACGCTGCTTTCTTTTTAATAATCACTCAAGCTGTTCATAGCCATGACCTTCCACGATATTAAAACTTACTTCCAAACCAACCACGCCCGCTTTGCCGACCTCGCCTGGGACGACCCGCACCAGCTAGGCCCCGCCGAGCTGCGGGCCGTGCGCACCTCTATCCAAACGTTTCAGCGGGGCGAGGGCACCGGCGGCGACCACCTCACGGCCCTGGCCGAGCAGCTCGGCGATGCCGACTACGCGGCGGCCATGCGCCTGTTCATTCAGGAAGAAGAAGGCCACGCCGCCATGCTAGGGCAGTTTATGGACCGCCAGGGCATTGCGCGCCTGCAAACGCACTGGCTGCACGATATTTTTCGGAGCCTGGGGCGCCCGCTGGGGCTGGTGCACATGGTGCGCGTTATTCTCACGGCCGAGGTGGTGGCCACCATCTACTACCGCGCCCTGTTTCGGGCCACGTACTCGGGGCTGCTGCAGCAGATTTGCCGGCGCATTTTGCTCGATGAGGAGATGCACCTGGCCTTTCACTGCGTGGCCATCCGGCAGCTCTCGCCCCGGCGTAACTGGCTGAGCAAGTGGCTCTGGCGCCAGGCCTACCGGGGCCTGATGGCCGGCACGGCCCTGGTGGTATACGCCACCAACCGGCGCACCTTCCGGGCCGGCGGCTACGGGCTGGTGGGCTTTTGCGCGGCCATTGCCAACGAGTACGCCCGCGTGGAGCACATGCAGCGGCCCGATAGCCCCATTGCCCTGCGCGGCGGGCTGCCGGCCGTGGCTAGCCCCACCCCGGCGGGGCCGGCCGGCGCCTGGCAGTGGCCCACGCCACCGCTGCGCGTGGTGCGCTGAGGCAAGCCAGCTTTGGCATACGTAAAAAGCGGAAGCGTAGTGCGGCGTAAAGCTGCCACAGCGAAAGCCTTGATTTGGTGAATAACCCGTAAGTTTCGGGGCTTTTCCACCCGCTAGCTAGCCAGCTTTTCTATGCCCCGAACCCTGCTGCTGATTGTCCTGATTTTTGCCGTTGTGCTAGAGCTGGCCCTGGCGGGTGGCGCCTTTTTTGCCCCGGCCTTTACGCTGGCTAAGTTTGGCGTGCAATACGGGCCTAGTACGGCATTTCTGGGCTATCTCACCGGCTGGTTTCTGCTCTTCGTGAGCCTGGTGGCCGGGCTGGCGCTGGGGCGGGTGTGGCAGGGCAAGCCGGGCTACGCGGGGCTATGCTACCTGCTGGGCTGGTGGTGGGCAGGTATCGGTATGGGCATTTATATGCAGTTTGGCCGCCCCGATAACCTGCTGCTCGATTCGCTTAAAGGTCTGTTAATCATTATACTTACCTGGCTGTGCCGGGCCCAGGGCTTGGTAGTGCGGCGCTAGCGCGTAACTTGCTAGTGGTTTACCACTTAGGCCATGCCCCGCCCTTCTGCCCATCCCATACCCCGGCCCAAGCGCCTGTCGGCGCTCGGCCGGGGGCTAGCCGCCGCGCAGCTGCTCAAAGAAACCCTGACCATTGTGTTGCTGGGGGTGCCGCTGCTGCTGGCGCAGCCGGTGCTGGCCCCGGCAGCCGTGCCGGGGCTGGTGCTTTACCTGTTTCGCTGGGTAGTGGTGCTGGGCCGCATTCCGCGCCGGGCGGCGGCCCGCATCTGGGTATTTACGCTGCTCGATGAGCTGTGGGGCCTCAGCCTCTACCTGCACGCCTACGATGCGCCCACCGCCCGGCAGCTGCGCTACCTCAAGTGGAGCGTGGGGCTGGGGCTGTTCTTTACCCTGGCCGCGCTGGCCGAAATCGCGTACCGGCGCTACCGCGAGCGGCGCGGGCTGCGCCGGGCACTGCTAGGGGCGGCGTTGCGTTAGGGCTGGCTGGTATCTTTGCCGCTCCCCGCTCCTGATTTGCCGTTCATGGCCGACGAAAAAACGCCACCTGCCACTCCCTCTTCCTCGCCCGCCCGCCCCGCGGGGGCCGCTCCGCACAAAAGGCCCGGCCGGGGCACCCGCCGCCTGGTGCGCGTGGCCTGGACGCTCTTCTTTGTCGGCGTCGGCTTCTTTCTAGCGTATCCGCTGCTGGTGCGCAGCAATTTTCTGTTCTTATTTGGCAAATCTCCGGGCCTGGAGGAATTGGAAAATCCTAAGGTGGAGCAGGCTTCGCAGGTATTCACCTCCGACGGGGTACTCATTGGCCGCTATTTCCGCGAAAACCGCTCGCCGGTGCCGCTGAGCCAGATTTCGCCCTGGCTGGTGAAGGCCCTGATTGCCACCGAGGATGCGCGCTACTACAAGCACTCGGGCATCGATGCGCCCTCGCTGGCGTCGTCGGTGTACTATGGCCTGCGGGGCGATAAGCGCGGCGGTTCCACCATCAGCCAGCAGCTGGCCAAAAACTTGTATAAAACCCGGCGCGGCGAAAACCAGGGCGGCCTCAGCCACCTTCCCGGCGTGGGCACGCTGGTGGCCAAAACCAAGGAGTGGATAACGGCCGTGGAGCTGGAGCGCCGCTACACCAAGGAGGAAATTCTGCGGATGTACCTCAACACCGTGGAGTACGGCTCCAACGCCTTCGGCATTAAGGTGGCGGCCAAAACGTTTTTCAGCACCACGCCCGACAGCCTCACGCCCATTCAGGCCGCCACGCTCATCGGGGTGCTGAATAACCCCACGGCCTTCAACCCGCGCTTTCACCCGGCCGCCTCGCGCCGCCGCCGCAACGTGGTGCTGCAGCGGCTAGGCCAGGCCGGCGCCCTCAAGCCCGCCGAGGTGCGGGCCTTGCAGGCCGAGCCCATTGTGCTCAACTATCAGATTGAGAAGCACATCGACGGGCCCGATACGTACTTCCGCGGCGCCATCAGCCAAACGGTAAACCGTTGGTGCGAGGCCCACGGCTACGACATGTACCGCGATGGCCTGCGCATCTACACCAGCATCGACTCGCGTATGCAGGACCACGCCGAGCAGGCCGTGCACCAGCGCATGAAGCAGCTGCAGCAGCAGTTCGATAATTTCTGGCGCAACAAGGGCCAGAACCCCTGGGTAGACGAGGAAGGCCACGAAATTCCGGACTTCATCGAAACCCAGATGAAGCGCACCCAGAGCTACAAAAGCCTGGCCGCCCGCTACAAAGGCCGCCCCGCTAGCCTCGATTCGGCGCTGCACGCCAAGCGCCCGATGAAAGTGTTTACCTGGAAAAAGGACGATGGCGATACTACGCTCGTCATGTCGCCGCTCGATTCGCTGGCCTACTACAAGCGCTTTCTGCAGGCCGGTATGATGACGATGGACCCCTTCACGGGCTCTATTAAGGCCTGGGTAGGCGGCCTGGATTACCGCTTCTTTCAGTACGACCACGTGAAGCAGGGCAAGCGCCAGGCGGGCTCTACCTTTAAGCCCTTCGTTTATTTAACTGCCCTGGATAATGGCTACTCGCCCTGCGACCGTATTCGGGATGAGCGAGTGACTATCAACTACGTCGAAAACGGCAAGCCCATGCAGTGGCAGCCCGATAACGTGACCCGCGAATACACGGGCATGAACATGACCCTGCGCTACGCTATGGCCCGCTCGGTAAACTCCGTCACGGCCCAGCTCACCGAGAAAGTGGGCTGGAACAAAGTGGCCGACTACGCGCATAAAGTAGGCATTACCAGCCCGTTGCTCGGGGTGCCCAGCATCGGGCTAGGGTCGGGCGGCGACGTGAGCGTGTACGAGATGGTGGACGCCTATTCCACGTTTATGAACAACGGCTTCCGCTCCGAGCCGCGCATCATCACGCGCATCGAGGACCGCAACGGCAACGTCATTCAGCAGTTCGACCCCGTGCAGCGGCGCGCCATCTCGCCCGAAACGGCCTGGCTGATGACCTACATGCTGCGCGGCGGTATGGAAGAGCCCGGCGGCACCTCGCAGGGCCTCTGGGACTTCCAGGATTTGTGGCGCAAAAACAACCAGATTGGCGGCAAAACCGGTACTACCTCCAACTACTCCGACGGCTGGTACATGGGTCTCACCAAGGACCTCGTGAGCGGCGTGTGGGTGGGCGGCGAAGACCGCAGCATCCACTTCTTCCGCTCGCAGCAGGGCGAAGGTGGCCGCATGGCCCTGCCCGTGTTCGGCCGCTACATGGAGAGCATTTACAAGGATAAAGCGCTCGGGTATGACTATGGCCCCTTCCCCAAGCCGCCCACCAAAATCAACCGTAAGTACGTGTGCTACACCGAGGAAACCCCGCGGCGCCGCCGCGGTGAGGCCATCGACACCCTAGCGGCGGATAACTTGTTGGACCAGTTGAACCGGGGCAGCAAGGACAGCGTGCGCTAATGGAAGGGTAATGAGCAGGTTAACTACCCATTCAGTTAGGCAGCGCGGCTATGTCTGGGGCTAGTCGTACATGCCGTAGTGACTCACCTCCAAGTCGTCCTTGCTAGGCAGCTTGGGGAAGGGGGCGTGCGGCTCGGTCTGATACCAATAAGCTACCGAGGCCACGTCATCGCGGGTGAGCAAGTAACGGCCATTGTAGCGCCAGCCCAGCCCCTGCACCGTTACGCGCAAGTCTTTATCAAACCGGATGGGGTCGGGCACATGCCAGCGGTAGAGGCCAAAGCGCTGCTGCACGTTATAAAGACCGTTGCCCTTGATTACCTGGTTGAGGCCACCGTAGGGCGTGCAAAACGGCACGTACTCGCGGGTCTTTTTATTCTCAAAATTGTACGAGCCCAGGAAGTAGTCTTCCAGCCCCGTGTTGTTGATGGTAGGGTACTGGCCATCGCCGTCGAGGTAAAACTTGACTTCTCCTTCCCCCCACCAATCGTTGCTGTGGGGGCTCCAGGCCAGAAAGGTGCCTACGTACTGTCCCTTGCCCTTCACACCGTCCAGAATGACGTAGGGTACGCCTGCCGTCATGGGATTCTGGCGCCGAAACTGGGCGTGGAAATACGCCGCATCAGCTGGCACATCCGTCAACACATAATCTACCTGGTAATAGATGGTCATGGGCTCCTCATCGATGTTGGTAAGCGTCATGCGGCACCGCTTACGAAAGGGCATTTGCCAATAGGAGGTGAAGGCCCGGCCGGGGCTAGCCAAGATGGGAAGCGAAGTGAGGTAGGACATTTCCTCCCAGCCCTGCCCAAAAAAATCACCCACTGGCACTTCAATAGATGGCGTAGTCTCATCGTCCCAGTAGACCCGTAAAATCTCGAAGCGCCAGTGCCCGGTGGGCGTCATCCAGATGCGCTGCACGGCGCCTGGCCCGCTCATATCGGCTAGCACGGCGGTTTCGCCAGGCTTTACGATGATGCTAGGGCTAATTTTCCAGCCGGGGCCGAGGTCGCGCGCAGCATTCTTGCCGGTGCCTTCGGTAGCGCGGCTACCCTGGCCTTTGCCACCAGTTGGGTTTTCTGGGCTGATGGACCGACTCTTAGCATCCGAGAGCCGGTAGAGGTTGCTAAGGTCGGTGCTCAACCCATTGAACTTCCCTGGCTGTGCAAAGGCAGGAATGATTGTTAGCAGCCATAAGCCAGTTAGCAAGGCGTAAAAACGAAGCATAGGAAGAAAAGAAATGAAGCTGTTAACTAACCAGCGGTCAGCTTACTAAGACGTAGAGCTAAGCCTCGTGGTTGAAAGACCGACTAAATAAACTAAAAAATAGCTTTTAGCTATAGGAGAGAGCTTAAGTAGTAACGCCCCACGCCAGCCCATAAAAAAGCGCCCGGCCCGCACTTACGTGCAGACCGGGCGCTTTCATTAAAAAGTAGGGGCTAGCCTTACTGGCGCTCTATCGCCGTGGCGGTGCTGGCCGTAACCGGCGCGGCGGCCGACCTGGCCGAGGTGTAGGCGGGGCAGGTCTGGCGGTTGCAGGCGCCGAGGCCGAGGGTGGCGGCCCCAACGGCCAGGATAAGAAGCTTCTTCATAAAAGGTATTGGTTGAGAGAGTCGCGGTTAGATTTCAAAGATAAGGGCTATCTGCCTTAAGCAATTACGAGCCGGGAGAGTTTCTGAGAATAGTTATTTTCTTCCTGCCTAACCTCCAAACCGGCTCATTTATTATTCAGTATAGCCCAGGATTTTGAGCATGCTGCTAGCCTCCTGTTTGGGCGCAAACACGTAGTCGGTAAGGGTGCCGTCTTCGGCGCGGTCGAGGATGACATGCTTGGGCGCCGGAATGAGGCAGTGCTTGATGCCGCCGTAGCCGCTCAGGCTTTCCTGGTAGGCGCCCGTGTGGAAGAAGCCTACGTAGATAGGCGCCGTGCTGGCCGGCTGGTTGCGCGGGACTTGCAGCTGCGGCAGGAAGGTCTGGTAAATGTGCTTTTCCGAGTTGTAGTAGTCCTGCGAGTCGCAGGTGAGGCCGCCGAGCTGGATTTTGCGGTAGGGGCGGTTCCAGCCGTTGAGGGCCAGCATGATGAAGCGCTGGTTGAGCGCCCAGGTATCGGGCAGGTTGGTGATGAACGAGCCATCAATCATGTACCACAACTCCTTGTCGTTCTGTAATTTCTCGTCCAGAATCGAGTAGATGGTGGCCCCGCTTTCGCCCACCGTGAAGATGCCAAACTCGGTGAAGATATTGGGCTCTGGCACGCCTTCCTCGGCGCAGATGCGCTGGATGGTACGCAGGATTTCGGCAATCATGTACGGGTAATCGTACTCCAGTTGAATTGAAGTCTGGATAGGCAGGCCGCCGCCAATGTCAATGGTTTGCAGCGTGGGGCAGATTTTGCGCAGCTCGCAGTACTTGTGGATGAAGCGCGACAGTTCCGACCAGTAATAGGACGTATCCTTGATGCCCGTGCTGATGAAATAATGCAGCATGGTAAGCTCAAAGCGCGGGTCGTCCTTGATTTTTTGCTCGTAGAGCGGCACCGCGTCGGCGTAGCGAATACCCAGGCGCGAGGTGTAGAACTGGAAGCGCGGCTCCTCATCGGAGGCTAGCCGCAAACCCAGGTTGGTTTTGGTTTTGACGTGGTCGTGGTAGTAGTCGATTTCGTTGGGCGAGTCGAGGATGGGCAGGCAGTTCACAAACCCATCGTTGATGAGGTCGGAGATTTCCTGCTTGTACTCGGCCGTCTTGAACCCGTTGCAAATGATGTACTTATCCTTGCCAAACTTGCCCTGCTCGTAGAGCGAGCGAATGATGCTGATGTCGAACCACGACGAGGTTTCGAGGTGCACGTCGTTCTTCAGCGCCTCATCGAGCACGAAGCGGAAGTGCGACGACTTGGTGCAGTAGGCGTAGGAATACGAGCCGGTGTAGCCGGTGCTGGCAATGCCGTCGGCAAACCACTTTTTGGCCCGCTG
The DNA here is from genome assembly GCF_030581075.1 of Hymenobacter cheonanensis. Lineage (GTDB taxonomy): Bacteria > Bacteroidota > Bacteroidia > Cytophagales > Hymenobacteraceae > Hymenobacter. Next base: position 463,092 of record NZ_JAUQSW010000001.1, on the reverse strand, counting down.
AATCTGGGAGCTGATTTTAGGTAAATAGGTGAGGCGCAGCGGCGTGCCGTGCTTCTCGACCAGGGCCATCAGGTCGATGTCGTGGAAAAACAATTCGTTTTCACGCACCTGAAAATCGGCATTCGGAAAATCGAAGGTTTGGGTAATGAGGTCCTGGTAGGTATCCATCGAAGGTGGAAAAACGGCGATAATTTCCGACCTTTACGGGCCGGCGTACCAAAAGTACCGCCGGGGGCCGGAAACCAGCCGGCCACGCTCGCATCGGTTTCCGATGAAAGGAAGCGACATGGCTACGGCGCACGCGCCGCAAGGCAGCGCTCGCTAGGGTTTCTTAAAAAGAGATGCTAGCGGTACGATGCAGCCGCCTCACGTCAACCTCTTTTCCCACCCGATGAAACGCATTAAGTTACTGGAAGTCCGCTCCGAACTGGGAGCCGGCACGCGCGGCGCCAGCCTGGGCATCGATGCCCTGCGTATTGCCTGCCTCAACAAGGGTTCCGATTATTTCCGGCGCTACAACTCGGTGGCCGTGCCCGACCTCAACCACGTGTTGTTTGAGAAGAACCCGTTTCCGCACGCCAGGCACATCGACGCCATCTATACCGTGCAAAAAGGCGTGGCCAGCGCCGTGGAGCAAACGCTGCGCTTCGGCGAGTTTCCGCTGGTGCTGAGCGGCGACCACAGCAGCGCCAACGCCACGATTGCGGGCATCAAGGCCGCGTATCCGGCCAAGACCTTGGGTGTCATCTGGATAGATGCGCACGCCGACATTCATTCGCCCTACACTACGCCCAGCGGCAACGTGCACGGTATGCCCCTGGCCGCCGCGCTGGGCGAAGACAACCTGCCCTGCCAGCACAACCAGCCCGATGCCGAAACTGAGTTTTTCTGGCGCCGCCTCCAAAACCTGGCCGAGCCCGGCCCCAAGCTGCGCCCCGAGCACCTGGTGTACGTGGCCGTGCGCGACACCGAGGCGGAAGAAGACGCCCTTATCGAGCGCCTGGGCATCAAGTGGATAAGGCTGCCCGAAATCAAGGCCAAAGGCTCGCGCCGGCTAGCCCGCGAGATTTACGAGCACCTGCGCTTCTGCGACCTGGTGTACATTTCGTTCGACGTGGATAGCCTCGATTCGCAGTTCAGCCACGGCACAGGCACGCCGGTAGCCGACGGGCTCTTTCTATCCGAAGGCGAAAACCTGTGCCAGGATTTGCTCGAAAACGAGCGCGTGGTGTGCTTCGAGATGGGCGAAATCAACCCCACGCTCGACAACGAGAACACGATGGCGAAAAACGCTTTCAACATCTTGGAAAAAGCCACCGCCGCCATCGAGCGCCGGCTCAGGATGGACGAGGTAGTGAGCCGCAGCTAGCCCTCAACTGAGTAACGCGAGAGCTAAAACTCAGAAACGTCCGTCATGCTGAGCTTGCCGAAGCATCTTGGCTGGTTGCGTAAAGGATAGTATTCTAGCGTTCCCTACCAAGATGCTTCGGCAAGCTCAGCATAACGGACGTTTTTTATTTTTACATGAGGAAGTGCTACTTATTATACTGGCTAATGAAGCTATACGCCCCGAGCGTGTAAGCGGCTGCCGATGAAAAATGCGTGCCGCCCTGAATGGGATGCAGCTCGACCTGCGTGGCGCCGCGCTGCTGCATGGCGTCGTAGGCATCCTGCGAGTTGAAGAACGGCACGTAGTCATCGGCGGTGCCGTGGAAGAGGGCGAGCGGAGCGGTGGGCTTCCAGTCGTAGATATCGTTGTCGGCTAGGGCATTGTTGAGCGCCGCATCCGAATTATTCAGCACCGCCTGGCGAAATGTTGTGGCGAAAAGCTGGCTGGCCTGGCTAGGTACCTCGGCCAGCGGATTGGCTTGCAGCTGGGTGGCGTAGGGCTCCAGGTAATAAAAGGAGTAGGGCCGGTTGAGGGCATACACGCGGTCGTAGGTGCGCAGCACCCACACGTAGGTACTCAGGAAGTTGAGCGGCTGGGTGCTCTGCAAAATATACTTGGCAAAAGCCGTTTTGTGGTAGGCGCCCGCGCCGGGCGCGCTGGCCGCCACGGGCAGCGTGGCGGCGTATTTCTCTTGCAATAATTTGTGCAGGGCCATGGTGGCGTAGCCACCCTCGGAGTACCCTAGCAGGAAATTCTTCTGATTAACACTCACTTTTTGCTGCTGGCAAAACTCGCGGGTGGCCCGCAGCATATCGGCCGAAGCGGAGGCGAGCGAGGCGGCGTGCTCGTAGGGGTGGGGCAGGGCCTTGCTGGCGCCGTAGCCCAGGTAGTCGGGCGCCGACACCACGTAGCCCGTCGAGGCCAGGATGGACACGATAGACCATACATCGCTGCCCGGCGCGTAGTACGACGGCGCCTGGCCCTCGCTGCTGGGCAGCAGCGTGCCGTGCTGGTAGCTGAGCACCGGCAGCGCCTGGGTAGCCACCGGCACCAGCACCGCGCCCGAGGCGGTGGTTTCCTGGCCGTCGGGCGTGTGGGTGCGGTAGGTGAGGCGGTACACCTTAATAGGATATTGTACCAGCGCCCCCACCAGCGGCACCGCCGAAGCCCGGCTGGCCAGCGTGGCGGCGCTATACTCGCCCACGAGCGTGCTGCCCGTGAGCACCGGGGCGTCGGCCGCGGGAGTAGGCGCGGTAGCGGTGGGGCCGGGGGCCGGCGAATGGCTTTTGCAGGCCGGGGCGGCGAGCAGGGCGGCCAGCAGCCAGCCGAAGCGAACGCGGGCTAAAATGGATAAGCGGGAAAAAGACACGTGGAACCAGTTGGGTAAGTACGCTAATTGAAAGGCTAACGCCCGGCGGGGCCGGCGGCGTTCCCCGCCGCTGGCTAGGTGGCGCGCCCTGCCCCGCCGTACCTTTGCCCTCGTGCAACAGCTTGAACAAACCCTAAAAACCGCCCTGCAAGCGGCCGCGCAGGCCACTTTCGGGCAGGAGATTCCCGCCGCCAGCCTCGTGCTTCAGCCCACGCGCAAGGACTTTGCCGGCAGCTTCACCCTCGTCACGTTTCCGCTCACCAAGGCATTTGGCAAGGGCCCCGAGCAAATCGGCCAGGCCCTGGGCGAGTGGCTGAAAGCCAACGCGCCCGCCGTGCGCGGCTACAACGTGGTGAAAGGCTTCCTGAACCTCGAAATCGCCGATGCCGAGTGGCTCAAGCTCTTCGGCGAACTGCTGGCTAGCCCCGCCGGCGCGCCCGTGCCCACCGGCGGCCCCCAGCGCGTGGTGGTCGAGTACTCGTCGCCCAACACCAACAAGCCCCTGCACCTGGGCCATTTGCGCAATAATTTCCTGGGCTACAGCGTGGCTGAGATTCTGAAAGCTACCGGGGCCACCGTCACCAAGGCCAACCTGGTGAACGACCGCGGCATTCACATCTGCAAGTCGATGATTGCCTACCAGCGCTTTGGCGAGGGCGCCACGCCCGAAAGCGCGGGTCTGAAAGGCGACCACCTGGCCGGCAAGTACTACGTGCTCTTTGAGAAGCACTACCGCGAAGAAATCAAACAGCTTGAGGCCGAAGGTGTCACAAATGAGGTAGCCAAAAAGCAGGCCCCGCTGATGCTCGAAGCCCAGGAAATGCTGCAAAAGTGGGAGGCCGGCGACGAGGAAGTAATGGCCCTCTGGCACCGCATGAACGGCTGGGTCTACGACGGCTTCAATGCCACTTACGCCAATATCGGCGTCGATTTCGACAAGTTCTACTACGAGTCGGGCACCTACCTGCTGGGCAAAGAGCGCGTGGAAGAGGGGCTGGCCAAGGGCGTGTTTTTCAAAAAGGAAAACGGCTCGGTATGGGTTGATTTACAAGCTGAAGGCCTCGACGAAAAGCTGCTGCTGCGTGCCGATGGCACAAGCGTCTACATCACCCAGGACCTGGGCACGGCCGAGCTGAAGTACCAGGATTTTGGCTACGACAGCAGCATCTACGTCATCGCCGACGAGCAGAACTACCACATGCAGGTGCTGCAAGCCACGCTCAAAAAGCTGGGCAAGCCCTACGCCGAGGCCATTCATCACCTCAGCTACGGCATGGTCGACCTGCCCAGCGGCAAGATGAAAAGCCGCGAGGGCACCGTGGTCGATGCCGACGAGCTGGTGAAGGAAGTAGAAGAAGCCGCCAAAGCCGCGACCCTCGAAAAAGGCAAAACCGAAGGCCTGAGCGACGAAGAACTGGCGCAGCTCTACCACACGCTGGGCGTGGGCGCGCTGAAATATTACCTGCTGAAAGTAGACCCCAAAAAACGCATGCTCTTCAATCCTGAAGAGTCGGTGCAGTTGACGGGCGACACAGGACCATTTATTCAGTATTCCTATGCCCGTACCTCGAAAATTCAGCGTACTGCAAAAGAGACTGGTGTTGTCGCACTTACTGAAATTAGTGAAATAAGTGCTCTGGAACCTGCTGAAAGCGAGTTGATTCAGGTGCTTGCAGGCTATGCAAATGCGGTAGCTGAAGCAGCGAAGACGCTGTCACCCGCTATTATAGCCCAATACGCTTATGAAGTAGCGAAAAGCAATAACCGTTTCTATAAAGAAGTCTCCATTTTAAAGGAATCTGACCCGCTGAAAAAATCCTTCCGCGTAGCCTTATCAGCTAAAGCGGGCGAGACCATCAAAACCACGCTTGGCTTGCTCGGCATCGAGGTGCCCGAGCGCATGTAATAACTTAAAAAACAAAACACGTCCGTCATGCTGAGCTTGCCGAAGCATCTCTCCCGCTCCCTGCAACGGTATGGGAGAGATGCTTCGACAAGCTCAGCATGACGGACGTGTTCATAATCAATATCTTATGAAAAGCGTAGCAGTTTACTGCGGCTCCAGCAGCGGCAACCAGGAAATCTATACCCAGCAGGCGCAGGAAATGGGCCGCGAGCTGGCCCGGCGCGGCCTCACGCTCGTGTACGGCGGCGGGTGCGTGGGCCTCATGGGCACCATCGCCGATGCGGTGCTGGCCGAAGGCGGCAAGGTTATCGGCGTCATTCCTGGCTTTCTGGCCGATAAGGAGCTGGCCCACCAGGGCTGCACCGAGCTGCACATCGTGGACACCATGCACCAGCGCAAGCTGCTCATGGCCGACCTGGCCGATGGGTTCGTGGCCATGCCCGGCGGCTTCGGCACCCTCGAAGAGTTGTTTGAAGTGCTAACCTGGGGCCAGCTCGGCCTGCACGGCAAGCCGGTGGGCGTGCTCAACACGCAGGGCTTCTACGACTCGCTGCTAGCCTTGCTCGACCATATGAGCGCCGAGGCGTTCCTGCGGCAAGAAAACCGCGGCCAGGTATTGCAAAGTGCCAATGCCGCCGCCCTGCTCGACGCCATGCAGGCCTACCAGCCCGTGCGCCTCGAAAAGTGGCTGACGCCAGAAAAGAGCTAGCCGGTTACCTGTCGTTTTTTACTTAAGAACGTCATGCTGAACGCAGTGAAGCATCTTGGCCGCTTCCTCCAACGGGGCGACCAAGATGTTTCACTGCGTTCAGCATGACGTTCTTTTGTTGACGCGAGTGAGCTACCGCGCCAGCCTTATCCCCGTGAATTGCCAGCGCTTATCGGCGTGGAAGAAATTGCGGTACGTGAGGCGGATGTGGCTCTCGGGCGTGGCGCACGAGCCACCGCGCAGCACGAGCTGGTTTAGCATAAACTTGCCGTTGTACTCGCCCAGGGCGCCAGCGGCGCGCTGGTAGCCGGGGTAGGGGTGGTAGGCCGAGTAGGTCCACTCCCAGCAGTCGCCCAGCAGCTGGTGGCACTGGCCAGGGTCGGCATTGGCGGCCAGAGGCTGCGGGTCGAAGTAGCCGGTTTCGAGCCAGTTGCCGCCCTGCGGCGTGGCCTGGAAGTGGCGGGCGGCCGTTTCCCACTCGGCCTCGGTGGGCAGGCGGGCGCCGGCCCACTGCGCGTAGGCATCGGCCTCGTAGAAGCTGACGTGCGACACGGGCGCGGCCAGGTTGAGCGGTGCCAGGCCGGTGGAGCCGTAGCGCAACCACTGACCATCAGTGGTTTGCGACCAGTAGAGCGGGGCTAGCCAGCTCTCGCGGTTGACGAGGTCCCAGCCTTCACCCAGCCAGAATTGAAACTGCCGGTAGCCGCCAGCCTCGATAAATTGGAGGAAATCGCCGTTCGTCACGAGCCGGTTTTGCAGCTCAAACGGCGCCACCAATACCTCGTGTACCGGCAGCTCATTATCAAATGAAAAACCCGCCTGCTGGTGCCCAATGGCATAAATGCCGCCCGGCACCGGCAGCCAGGCGGCCGGCCGCGCCGCGCCGCCGGGGCTGGCAAAATCTGGTGCCTCCGTAGCAGTTTGGGTTGCGGGGGGGGCTAGCTGCTCCGTAGTTAAGTAGCCGGGCGCCAGCGGGTTGGTGCTGAGAATGTACTTGATGTCGGTGGCCAGCAATTCCTGGTGCTGCTGCTCGTGGTGCAGGCCCAGCTCGACCAGCTCGGTGGCGGCGGCGGGCAGCTCGGCCAGGCGGGCTAGCAGAGCAGCCATATGCTCGTCTACGTAGGCGCGGTAGCGGTATACATCGGCCAGGGGCGGGCGCGAAAGCGTGCCCCGGTCGGCGCGGTTTACCCTGGAGCCCAGCGAGTTGTAGTACGAGTTGAACAGGAAGGCATACTCCGGGTGAAAGACTTCGTAACCGGGTAAAAACTTCTGCAGCAGCATCGTTTCCCAAAACCAGGTGGTGTGGGCCAGGTGCCACTTGGGCGGGCTCACATCGAGCGAGGGCTGCACCACCGTGTCTTCGGGCAGCAGGGGCTGCACCAGCGCCACCGATTGGGCGCGCACGGCCTGAAAGTGCGCCGGTAGGGCTAGCCCTATGCTGGGGTGGCCGGGCCCGGCAAGCGTGGGCAGCGGGGAATAAGCAAAATCCATAGAGGCAACGAGGAGTGAAGCAAGCGAAGAGTTGCGGGTTTAACAGCGGCAGGCAGCGTAGGGTTGCGCCCGGCCGGGGCCGGCCAGTAGGCGCCGCGGCTGGCGTGCCCGGCCCCGTTTTGCGGCCGGGCACGCCAGCCCGGGCCAGGGGCAAAAATTAGGCAACAAATTCTGGGTCGCAAGGAATTTACCGCTTACTAACGCGGTTTGCAATAGCCATTGACATTGGCACGCAAGACGGCCTCTCTTCACCGATTTCTTCGTTTAAAAAGTTCTTATTTATGAGTACGAGTGGTTTTGTTTCTAACTCATCCGATTCACTTTCTTCGAATGCAAAAGCCCCCAAGCGCCCGGCGCGCCGGGTGGGCGAAAAAAGCCGCCGGGGCTTCGCCGCCATGTCGCCCGAGCAGCAGCGCCGCATTGCCAGCGAAGGCGGCCGCGCCTCGCACGAGAGCGGCAAAGGCCACCGCTTTTCGTCCGACGAGGCCCGCGCCGCCGGCCGCAAGGGGGGCCAGATAAGCCGCCGCGGCCCCAAAAAGCCGCCTGCCAGCACCGACTAAGCCCATTTGGGCCGCACCTTTGCCCCATGCTGTCTCTTACGTATCAGCGGCGGGCGCTGCACTTCAATTTCCCGGCCCGCACCTCGCGCGGGGCGCTTACCGAGCACCTGGCCTACTACCTGGGGCTGCACGACACGCGCCAGCCGCAGGTAGTGGGCTGGGGCGAAGCCGCGCCGCTGGCCGGCCTCAGCCCCGATTACGGCCCTGGCTTCGAGGCGGCAGTCGAAGCGGTTTGCCGTCGCTTCAACCAGGCTAGTCACGCGGCATTGTCGGTGGCCGAGGCGGCCGCGCTGGTGCCCGTTGAGCTACCCTCGCTGCGTTTCGCGCTCGAAACGGCGGTGCTGGACCTGAACGGTGGCGGGCGCCAGCAGCTCTATGCCAATGCCTTTAGCCAGGGCCGGGCCGGCTTGCCCATCAATGGCCTGGTGTGGATGGGCGACGCGGCTTTTATGCGCGCGCAAATTCGGCAGAAGCTGACGGCCGGCTACGCCTGCCTGAAAGTGAAAATCGGTAGCCTCGATTTCGACACCGAGCTGGCGCTGCTGGCCGAGATTCGGGCCGAGGCCAGCCCCTCCCAACTCGTGCTGCGCGTAGATGCCAACGGGGCTTTCTCGCCTGCCGAGGCGCCGGCCAAGCTGGCCCGCCTGGCCGAGTTTGCCATTCACTCCATCGAGCAGCCCATTGCGGCGGGGCAGTGGGCGGCGCTGGGCGCGCTTTGCCGCACGTCGCCCATTCCGGTGGCGCTCGATGAGGAGTTGATTGGCCTCACCGACCCTGGCCGGCAGGAGGCGCTGCTCAATACCGTGCGCCCGCCCTACCTGGTGCTGAAGCCCACGCTGCTGGGCGGCCACGCCGCCACCCGCCGCTGGATAGCCCTGGCCGCGGCCCGCGGCATTGCCTGGTGGATAACCTCGGCCCTGGAGTCGAACATTGGCCTCAATGCCGTGGCCCAGCTCACGGGCGAGTATGCGGTGGGCGATTTTGCCCAGGGCCTGGGCACCGGCCAGCTCTACGATAACAACCTGGCCGCGCCGCTCAGCATCCGGGCCGGGGCCCTGCACTACGACCCGGCCGGGGCCTGGGAGCTGCCCCACAGCACTGGTTTTTAGTGCGCAAACCAGGTGCTAGGCGTACAAGCGTACTGAAGGCCGGCGCTACTGCCTGGATGCCCCGAAACCGCCAGCCCCGCACCATTGCAAACGGCCGGGCGCGGTTGTATATTTAGCCATTCACAGGCTGATTTACCGGGTGTTATGCAAACGAGCTGGGTGCTGGAGTGGGCGCGGCTAGGGCTGCTGCTGCTGGCGCTGCTGGGCAGCGGGCCCGGCCGCGCGCAGCCGGGCGCTGGCACGGCCTGCTTTGCCTTTACCCGGCCGGGCGCGCACGAGGCGCACATGCCATTTTCGGCGCCGCGCAACCTGCTCATCGTATCGGCCCGGCTGAATGGCCATGGGCCGTATAATTTTTTGCTGGATACGGGCGTGGCCACCAGCCTGCTCACCGACCCGCAGCTGGCCGACTCGCTGCACCTGCCCCACGGCGAGCAGTACCGCCTGCTAGGGGTGGGCGGCACCGATAGCGGCCTGCACGCCTACGAGGCCACCAATGTGCGCGTAACGCTGCCCGGCGTGGAAGCGCCCAGCACCAGCTGGCTGGTGCTGAACAGCGACGTGCTCGACCTGTCGGGCTACGTGGGGATGCCCGTGCACGGCATTATGGGCAGCGACTTGTTTCACTCGTTCGTAGTTACCATTCGGCCCACGCGGCAAGATCTGCTGCTCAGCGACCCTGCCCACTACAAGGCCCCCACCGGGCGGCGCTGGGCTAGCCTGCCGCTGGTGCTCGACCACAGCAAGGCCTACGTGCAGGCGGGCGTGCGGCAGCTAGGGGCCGCGCCCGGCAGCGAGCCGCTGCCGCTGCGGCTGCTGCTCGACACGGGCGCGGGCCACGCCCTCAGCCTTGAAACCACCGCCGACCACCGACTGCGGCTGCCCGCCGCCCACCTGCGCACCGACCTGGGCCGCGGCCTTACGGGCATTGTGAGCGGCTCGCTGGGGCGGGTGGCGGCCGTGCAGCTAGGGCGCTACTACCTGCCGCAGGTGCTCACCTCGTTTCCCGACTCTACGCAGGTGCACGAGCGCCTTTCGGGCACCGAGCGGGCGCGCCACGGCAGCCTGGGCTACGAGGTGCTCAAGCGCTTCACCACCGTTATCGACTACCCGCACGGCCGGCTGCTGCTGCGGCCCACCGCCGAGCTGCGCGAGCCCTTCGAGCACGATATGTGCGGCCTCGACCTGCTGGCCACCGGCCCCGACTACCGCCGCTACCTGGTGCTGCGCGTGGTGCCCGGCTCGCCGGCCGCCGCCGCGGGCATTGCCGAGGGCGAGGAGCTGGTGAGCGTCAATTTTATGCCTACTCACCTGTTTTCGGCCACCGACCTCAGCCGCATGCTGCACTCGCAGGATGGCCGCTTGTTGTTCTTGGTGCTGCGCCGGCCCGATGGCGGCCTGTACCCGGCCAGCATCCGCCTCAAGCGCCAGATATAGTCCCTGGCCCAAGGGCTACCCGGTAGGCGCAAGGGGCCAGGGGCTAGCGCCCCGGCTACGGCGCAGTATTCGGGGCGGGCAGTACCTTTCGTGGCCGCTCACCCTTGCCCTATGCCCACCGCTGCCGCGCCCGACACGCTGCCCCCACCCCTCATTCGGGAGAATCAGCACATTTACCGCGATTATTTTCGGGAAGAATTTACGCAGACCCTGGACGACAACATCTTGTGGCTGCTCGACCGGGTGTGGTTTCGCTCGCGGCTGGTGGGCTTCGAGCCCTATCCGCAGCGCAACAACCCTAGCCGGCCGCTCATCTTCGCCTCCAACCACTCGGGCATGGCCTTCCCTTGGGATGCCATTATTTCGCTCTCGCACCTGTGGCGCTACCTGCTGCGCACGCGCGGCACCCTGCGCGATTTGCCCCGCCCGCTCTCAGCGCCCATGCTCTCGGCCACCAAGCTGATGAACCCCTACCTCATCACTGATTTCTGGAAAAAGTGCGGCAGCGTCGATGCCACCACGCTCAACTTCGAAACCATGATGTACTACCAGGAGCACAACCTCATGCTCTACCCCGAGGGCGTGCCGGGCATCGGCAAGGGCTTCAACCGCAAGTACCAGCTCCAGCGCCTGGCCACTAGTATGCTGCGGCTGAGTTTGATGCACGGCACCGACATCATGCCGTTCTACACCATCAATGCCGAGTACCTCAACCCCTACGCCTACAGCTTTGACTGGATAAACCGGCTGACCAAGAAAATCGGCATCCCGTTTTTGCCCATTACCCTGCTGCTGCTGCTCGTCATCATCCAGCCCTGGGCGTTTTACCTGGCCCTGCCCGCGCAGCTTACCTACGTGATGGGCACCCGCATCCGGCCCACCGACTACACCAGTAAAAAGCACGACGAGCTGAGCCGCGACGAGCTGCTGGCCATCAGCGAGCAAATCAGGCAGCGCATGCAAACCGAGCTGAATGCCGCCGTGCTCGCCCACGGCCAGCACCCCTACCGCTGGCGCGAGCTGTGGCAGCGCATGAAGGAAAACCGGCGCTACTTCCCGTTTTTTCTGCCCTTTGCCTGGCCGGCCGTGTTCACCGAGTTTGAGCGCCGCTTTGTGCGCCGGGGCGAGCGCAATTTTAAGATGCAGCTCGACCGGCCCGGCGCGTTTTGGCAAATGCTGTGGCGCAACCCGCTGGTGCTGGCTTACTTTATTCCGGTACTAGGCTGGATTCCCTTGGCCATCAAGGGCTACCGCGATAATAAACTAGCTCGCCTGCGCCGCGCGCCACACTACCAGCCAGCTAGCCGTGCGTAAGTTTACCGCGCTAAGCGCTTCAATTACACCGTTTTCACCCTAGCCCGTTTTCAGTTATGGACGACCTGTTTAAGAAATTCATCAATACCGGCGTGGGCTTTCTCTCGCAGGGCAACAAAGCCGTGCAAACCGCCATCGAAAAGCTGGTGAAGGAAAGCAAAATCTCGGAGCAGGAAGGCAAGAAAATCGTGGATGACCTGCTGAAAAGCAGCGAAACCAAGCGCGCCGACCTCGAAAAACAGTTCAAAGGCCTCACCGAAGACCTAAAAAACCGCGTGGGCCTGAAAGCCGACGATAAAAAAGCCGCTAGCCCCGCCGCCAAGCCAAAGGCCGCCAAACCAGCCGCCAAGGCACCGGCCGCCAAAAAGCCTGCCGCCAGCCCCACCGCCGCTGCCGCCGGCACCGTAAAAAAAGCCGCCGACAAAGTGAGCGCCGCTGCTGGCAAAGCCCAGCGCTCGGCCGCCGCCAAGGCTGGCGCCCCCAAAAAAGCCGCCGTGCAGTCGGCTAGTGACAGCGGCCAGGCGCTGGATACCAAGTAGTTATTAAAGGTATTCTGTCATGCTGACGAAGGAAGCACTTGCTCGTACTACTAGGGAGCAGCCCTAACGGTGCGAGCAAGATGCTTCACTACGTGGCCGCCAGATAAGCATGGCGGTTATTCGTAAACCGCAAAAGGCCTCGTAACAATGCGTTACGAGGCCTTTTACGGTTTAGCGAGGGCTAGCTGAAAGCTAGGCTTTAGCGTAAGTTACTTCCTTCACGGCCTTCAGGATGCGGGCCACGTTGGGCAGCGACGCTTCGATGAGGGTAGGGGCGTAGGGCAGCGGCACGTCGGCGCAGGTGATGCGTACCACCGGCGCGTCGAGGTAGTCGAAGGCGCGGCGCTGCACCATGTAGGCCAGCTCGCCCGAGATGCTGGCCAGCGGCCAGGCCTCCTCAATTACCACCAGGCGGTTGGTTTTCTTCACCGAGTTGATGAGCGTGTCGTAGTCGATGGGGCGCACCGAGCGCAGGTCAATCACTTCGGCCGAGATGCCGTCCTTGGCTAGCTCGTCGGCGGCGGTGTAGAGCAGCTTCATCATTTTGCCGAAGCTCACCAGCGTCACATCCGTGCCCTCGCGCACGATGTTGGCCTTGCCGATTTCGAGGATATATTCTTCCTCGGGCACCTCGCCCTTGTCGCCGTACATCAACTCCGACTCCATGAAAATAACGGGGTCGGGGTCGCGGATGGCGGCCTTCATCAGGCCCTTTGCGTCGTAGGGGTTCGAGGGCACTACTACTTTCAGGCCGGGGCAGTTGGCGTACCAGTTCTCGAAGTTTTGCGAGTGCTGGCTGCTGAGCATACCGGCGTTGCCGGTGGGCCCGCGGAATACGATGGGGCAGGAATACTGCCCGCCCGACATCGAATACAGCTTGGCGGCCGAGTTAATTACCTGGTCAATAGCCACCAACGAGAAGTTGAAAGTCATAAACTCGATAATCGGCTTGAGGCCGTTGGCGGCCGCGCCCACGCCAATGCCGGCAAAGCCCAGCTCGGCAATCGGCGTATCAATCACGCGCTCCGGCCCAAACTCGTCGAGCATGCCCTGGCTCACTTTGTAGGCGCCGTTGTACTCGGCCACTTCCTCGCCCATCAGGAATACCGACGGGTCGCGGCGCATTTCTTCGCTCATTGCCTCCCGTAGGGCCTCGCGGAATTGAATGGTACGCATCAATAGACTAGCAAAAAGCCGGCACACGGCCGGTACGCAAAGCTACGATAGGGAAGGAAGAATTGAGAATCGACGGCCATAAAACGTCTGTCATTGCGAGCGCCAGCGAAGTAATCACATTAGAACGAGCCGCTCTGATTCCGCTCAGGTGCGATTGCTTCGCTGGCGCTCGCAATGACAGACGTTTTTCGCGTTAAAAAGAGCTACTTCAGCGCCTCCCGAAAGGCCTTGCCCTGCACGTAGTCCTGAAACTCCAGGTCTTCGGTGGCCTGGGTGGCCAGGTCGTGGTTGAGGCGCACGGCCTGGTGCAGCTCGGCGGCCATGGCGGCTTCGTCGTGGCGGCGGGCGGCGGCCACGGCCAGGCCGTAGTGCGGGTCGGCGGCCTGCGGGCGCAGGTCGAGGGCCAGGTGGTACTGGGCCGCGGCGGCATCGTAGGCGCCGCGCTGCACGAGCAGCAGCGCCTGGTTCATGTAGTTCTGGTAGCTGGGGCCGGCCAGGCGCAGGCTGGTGAGCGCCTGCTCGGGCTGGCCCACCTGAATTTCGAGGGCCGCCCTATCGGCGAAAACCTTGCGCAGAATATCGCGCGAGCCACCCAGCTTGATGGCGTAGTCGTAGTCCTGCAAGGCCTCCAGGCGCTCCTGGGCGCGGTGGTGGGCCGAGGCCGCGCGGTAAAACAGCTCGGCCGTGGGGTGGCGGTGGGCGGCCAGGGTAAAGTTGACGGCCGCGCGGTGGTAGTAGTTCTGCTGCACCCGTAGGTTCGATTCTTTCTCGGCGCGCAGGGCTAGCACCGTGCCCAGGTTATAAAACGCCTCCCAGCGCGCCGTGCTGGCGGCGGCCAGCTCGTAGATGCGCTGCTTTTCGGCCAGCAGGGGCGTAAGCTGGGCCGAGTAGCGCAGCTCCTCGGGCGTGAGGGCGTCGATGTCGGCTTCTTTTTCGAGGATTTTCTTGCTCAGAATGTACACCTCCGAGTCGTAGCGCGGCGGCGCGGTGTAGGTCACGGCTACCGTGCCCCAGCGCAGCACCGGGTAAATGTAATCTTCGAGGTAATCGAAGTAGCTGAGCTTGTGCAGCGCCTTTTCCTTCTGGGCAAAGGTGCCGGGCGTGTTGTTAATGATGCTCACCACCGAGTCTTGCTGCGCGGGCTTCAGTACCGAGTGCTGCACCTGGTTGAGCAGCAGTTCCCAGCTGTTGCGGTAGGCTAGCGTATCGAAGGTAATATCTTCGACCTTATTGAGATACGAAAAACCTTTCACCCGCTGCTTGTAGTAGTAGAGCAGCATTTTGACGCGCTTGCTGGCCAGGGTCGGCTGGTGGGCATCGAGCGAATCGGGCGAGTGGCCGGCCGCGATGAGCACCCGCTGGGTGTGCTGGTTCTGGTCAATCAGGTCTTCCAGCGCCGCAATGTTGGTGCCCAGGCTGGAGCGGATAAACCACTGGCCCTGGTCGAAATACAAGGGCAGGATGCGCGTGCCGCTCATCACGTTGCTCACGTGCTCGGGCAGCAGGGCTAGCAGGGTGTCTTCGAGCACCACGCGGCGGGCGGGGTCCGAGATGCCGTGCGCCACCAGGGTTTCGGTCTTGGCCGTCAGCACTTTGCCGTGGGGCTTTAGCTCGCGCACCTGGCCGCGGGCCATGAGCTGGCCGGGCGAGCGGCGCGGCGAGTTGGCGATAGTGAAGCGGCGGCGGCTCACCAAGCGGCCCTTCACCGAGTCGTCGTAGGTGAATTCGCCCTGGGCAAACGAAATGCGGCCCACCGTGTCGAGGCGCAGGTCGTGGTCGTATTTGTAGGTGAGCAAGACCTCGTACACGGCGCCTTTGTGCAGGTGCCTGGCGGCTACTTTGGCCGTGGCCTCGAAGGGCACCGACTCGCCCACGGCCGTGAGCGGGGTGGGCTCTACGCGCACGCGGCGGCCGGTTTCGGCCGCTTGCAGCATCTGGGGCAGCGAGGCGCAGCCCGTGAGCAGCGCCGGCAGCAGCCCGCCCGCCAGGCAAAGCTTACTTATTGAGTATAAACGCAAATCGAAAAAAAATTGACGGCAACTAGGGGTGCCCGGGCCGCAACCCGGCCCGCGCCTTAACGTAAGAGCAGCCTTAACGTTTGCCGCCGGTTAGGTTGTATCTTAGCCCGGCAAAGTTGCACCACGCCGCCTAAACCTTCCGCTATGAACCGCCTTACCGACTATATCGAAGCGCAGTCTTTTGGGCTGTGCTCGGCGCTGGGGCAGCGCTGGGGCTTTAGCACGCGCAGTATTCGCTTGTCGTTCGTCTACGCTTCTTTCTTCACCTTCGGCTCGCCCATTGTGCTGTATTTCGCCGGGGTGTTCTGGATGAATATCCGCCGCGCCTGGCGCCAGCAGCGCAGCACGGTGTGGGATTTGTAAGCTACTAAAAAAGTAAGTCGGTAAAGTACCTGCGGCCTTGGGCGAAGTATGCCCACACCACGCTGCCAGCGTAGGTGCCCGCCCGCTCGCGCACCCGCAGCCGCGGCCGGGCTAGCCGGCGGCGCTCCTGCCAATACGCAAAATCGCGAAAAAAATGCCAGTGCGCCCGGCCTACTGCCTTGGCCTCGGGCCAGTTGCGGGCCAGCAGAAAGCGCAGGCTGGCCACCCAGTCGAGCAGCAGCCGCAACGCAAAAGCCGGGGCCAGCTCGCCGGGAGCCGCATTTTTGTAAAGCAAGGCCAGGCCATTGCGAAAGTTTAAGTACGTTTTGCGCGGGCTGGATTTGGGCAAGGTGCCGCCGCCCACGTGGTGCACCACGCTGGCCCCACCGGCATACCACACCTCGTAGCCCGCATTTTGGGCGCGCCAGCAAAAGTCGATTTCCTCCATGTGGGCGAAGAAGGCCGGTTCGAGGCCGTGCAGCTGGTGCCACGCTTCGGCGCGCACCAGCAGGCAGGCCCCGCTGGCCCAGCCCACGGCCCGCGGGTCGTCGTACTGCCCCCGGTCGCGCTCAAGGGTATCAAAAAGCCGGCCCCGGCAAAAAGGATAGGCCAGCCAATCGAGGTAGCCCCCGGCAGCCCCCGCGTATTCAAAAAACGTGGGCTCGGCGTGGGCCAGCAGCTTGGGCTGGGCCGCGGCAACAGCGGGGTTGGCTTCGAGCAGCTGCCGCAGCGGTGGCAGCCAGCCCGGCTGCACGGCCACATCGGAGTTGAGCAGCACGTAGTAGCGCGGCGCGGGGGCTTGGCTAGCGTGCCGAATTTCTTCCAGGGCGTAGTTGTAGCCGCGGCAAAAACCCAGGTTTTCGGTAAGCTGGAGCAGCTCGACTTGCGGAAACTCGCGCCGTAGCCACGGCACCGAGTCGTCGTTGGAGGCATTGTCGGCCACCACCACGCGCGCGCCATCGGCCTGGGCTAGCACGCCAGGCAAAAACTGCCGCAAAAAATGTTCGCCATTGTAATTCAGAATTACAATGGCGACATCGGTACAAGCTAGGTTGTTGGTAGAAGTCAAGAGGTTGGCCGTGGCGGCGCTGCCTTGGCAAAAAGCAGCTGCACCTTATGTAGCGTATGCAAGCTGGGCAGCTCAGCCACCAAAATTGCTCATGTCGAAGCCCGGAATATTGGGCATCAGGCCGCTGGTTTGGCGTTGCAGCTCATTTTTGGCTAGCTCCGCGGCGGCTTCCAGCGCCTTGTTGGCGGCGGCCACTACCAGGTCGGGCAGCATTTCGCGGTCTTCGGGCGTGAGCAGCGAGGGGTCAATTTCGAGCTTGGTCAGGGTGCGGTGGCCGTTGGCGGTAGCTTTCACCAGGCCGCCGCCCGCCTCGCCGGTGGCGGTGAGGTGCTGCAGCTGTGCCTGGGCCTGCTGCATTTTGTCTTGCAGCTCCTTCACCTTGCCCATCATGCCCATCATGTCGAATGCCATAGTCGTAAAATAAGGTGTTCGCGGCGCGCCGCAAACAGGTTGAATTAAAAGTAACGAAGCGTCCCCAACCGGGTAATAGGGCAACCTGACCGGGCAAAATTAGTTCAAACCCGGCCTGGCTGGCCCGCTACGCAAAACGCCCACCCTAGCGCACTAGAGTGGGCGTGTAAGCGCAACAGGTGCAGCTGCCCGGGCTACCGGCGGCGGCGCTGGCGCAGCTTGCGCAGCCCGTAGGCCACGCCGCCCGCCAGCAGCAGCGAAGCCCCGCCATCGAGCGGCACCTCGGTGGCGGTGGGGCTTTGGGGCGTGGGGCCGCCCGTGGTGGGCGATTGGGCCAGGGCTTGCTGCAGGCTCCCGGCCAGCAGCAGCAGCGTGCCAGCCGCTAAAAAACTCCGCTTTGCAGTAGTAGTGAGCATGGTGGGAAGGGAAAAAGTGAACAAGTAGGGATGGGTGGGCGCGGCGGGCGCCCGCCTGGTAAGCGAGATACTACACCAGCCAGACGGCCTTCCTACGCTCAAGCCCCGACCCGCGTTGTCCGGCTTTTTACCGCACCGCTAGCCCAGCTTGGCCAGGGCAGTTTTCAGCGCAGCCACTACTGTGTGCAGCCCCTGGGCGGGGTTGGGGCCGAGGTGAATGTGCAGGGCGCGGCGGCCGTTGTCGCGCAGGGCCTGGAGGTCGCCCTGGGCCTGGGCATTCTCGAAAGTGCCGAAGGTGTAGGTGCGGCCAGGCAGCGGCAAGTCCTGCGGGTGGTCGGCAGTGAACTGCACAAAAAGGCCGGTGTTAGGGCCGCCCTTGTGGTACTGGCCGGTCGAGTGCAGAAAGCGCGGGCCGTAGCCCGAGGTGGTGGCAATGCGCAGCTTGTCCTGCACCAGTTGCCGAATTTCGGCTAGGGCCTGGTTCAGCTCGTCGGTTTCGTGCAGGTAGGCTTGCAGCGTCATAAAGTTGCCGGGCTGCGCCTGCTGGAAGAACGCCTGGAGCACGCCAGCGGCATCGGCGCCGGTTACGTCGCCGTAGTAGGCCACGCCATCCTGGGTGGCGGCGGGCTGGCCGGGGCTGGGCAGCTGGCCTTTCTCGGTTACTTCCTTCATCAGCTTATCGGTGGCCGTTTTGGCGGCCTGCACGTTGGGCTGGTCGAAGGGATTGATGGCTAGCACGATGCCCGACACGGCCACGCCGATTTCCCAGCGGTAGAACTCGCGGCCCAAATCCAGGGCATTGCGCAGGCGAATGATAATAACCGGGTGGCCGGCCTGCTCCAGGGCCGTCAGTTTGTCGAGGCTGGTCTGGTCGGGCTCGCTTTCGTAGCCCACGTACACAAACACGCGGTCGGTGCCGTACTCGTCGGGGCGGCCCAGCGGCTCGCCGGCCACTGGTAGTATGCCCTTGCCTTCCTTGCCGGTGCTTTCGGCCAGCAGCTGCTCCAGCCACAAACCCAGGCTGCTGAGCGACTCAGGGGTGATGAGCGTGAGCTTGTCGCGGCCCTGGGTGGCCAGCACGCCAATGGCGGCCCCTAGCTGCAGGCCGGGGTTGTCGGCCACGGGGCCGTGGGCACCGCAGGCGCGCATCATCTCCACCGCGCCGTGCAGCAGGGCCGCAATGTCGATGCCGTAGAGGGCCGCCGGCACCAGGCCAAAGTACGTGAGGGCCGAAAAGCGCCCGCCCACCTCGGCAAAGTTGAGGAAGATTTTGCGGTAGCCTTCCTGCGTGGCCTGGGTCACAAACTTGGAGCCCGGGTCGGTGATGGCCACGAAGTTTTCGCCCGCCTTGTCACCTTTAATGGCCTTTACCTTGTCGTAGAAGTAATCGCCGAAAGCCAGCGGCTCGGCTGTGGTGCCCGACTTGCTGGCCACGATAAACAGCGTGTGTGCCAGCGGAATCGACTTTTCTAGCTCGGCCACGGTGCCGGGGTCGGTGGTGTCGAGAATGGAGAGCGGCAGGCCCTGCTGCTCGAACGAGCGCTCAAACACGATGGGCGCCATGGTGCTGCCGCCCATGCCCATCACCACCACGTGCTGAAAGCCGGCGGCCTTCACATCGGCCACGAAACCCACGATTTCGCCTACGGCCTTGGTCAGCACCTCGGGGCTATCGAGCCAGCCCATGAAGCTGCGCACGCTCTGCTGGGCCTCGGCATCCTGGGTCCAGAGGGTGGCATCTTTGTGCCAGAAGCGGGTGGTAAAATCCTGGCTGTTAAGCGTGTCGATTTCAGCCTGCACGGCCGGCTGGTACTGGCCCAGGTGGTAGGTGGCGGCGTAGGCCGGGGTTTGCTCGGGAGCGTTCATGAACGGAAGGGTTTTGGTGGTGCCTGCGTAAAAAGCGGGCGCCGAAAAAAGTTATTTCAAAATCGTCACGGTGCCGGTCTGGGTGAAATCCTGGCCGGCCTCGTCGCGCAGGGTAAAGCGCCACACGTAGGCCGCATTCACCGGGGCATGGCCCCGGATGGTGCCGTCCCAGGTCTGGCTGCGGTCGGTGGCCCGGAAGGCTTCCTGCCCGTTGCGGTCAATTACTACGAAAGTAAAGCCACTTAGGTAGCGCCCTTTCAGCTCCAGCACGTCGTTGAGACCGTCGCCATTGGGCGTAAACGCATTGGGCACGATGAGGCGCGGCTGCCGCACCAGGCTAGCCACGTTGGAGTAGCTGACGGTGCCGGCCGGCAGCCCGCCGCCGCTGGCCTGCACCCGGTAGCGCACAATCTGGCGGTCGATGGGCGGGTTGGCGTCGAGGTAGCTCAGGCCCGTGAGTGCGGCCGAGGTAGCCAGCACCGTGCCATCGGGGGCTAGCGTGAGCACCCGGTAGCTCACGCTGGCCGCGCCGCCAGGCCCCCGAAAGGCCGACCAGTTCAGGCGGGCCGTAAGGCCCTCCGGGTCGGCGGCCACCACGGTGAGCAGGCTGGGGCAGGTGGGGAGGCTAGCGACGGCGGCGTTGCCGCACACATCTTGCAGGCGCACGGTGTAGCAGGGCGGCGCGGCTAGCAGGGTGGCCAGGGGGGCGGGGTCGCGCAGGGTGTCGGTGGCGGTGGGCACGGCCGCAAAGTCGAGGGCGCCGGGGCCGCCCTGGCGGCTGTAGCGCAGCTGCCCGCCCGCCGCCAGGGCCGCGCCGCTGGCCTGGCTGGCCGTGAGCGTGAGGCGGTTCTGCAAATCGAAGCTGGCATTGAGCAGCGGCGGGGGCGGGGGCAGGGCCGACACCGTTTGCACGGCCACCTCGCTGGAGAGCGCCGTGCTGCCGCCCACGGTGGTGGTTTGCAGGCGGTAGGTGTAGCGGGTGCCGCAGGCCACGCCCGCATCGTCGTAGTGGCTGGTGCCGGCGGGCAGCGTAGCCAGCGGCGTGCCATTGCGCAGCAGCGTGTAGCTAGCCACCGGGCCGAAGGCCAGCCAGCTCACGGTGTTCACATTATTGGCCGAAGCCGCCGTGAGGTTAATAGCCGGCACGGGCTCCGAGAAAGTAGAGTCGAGGCCGCAGGGGTCATAATTCGCCAGGCGATACAGGCCTTGAAACCCTGTCTGTGAGTAAGTTGTGGGCGCGGCAAATCCCACTACTGCACGGAACCGCGTGGGGGTAGCCGGGTCGGCTACCTGCAGCAGGTTGGCCAGCAGCACGGTCGTGGTGTTTTGGCGCAGGCCGCTGAAGGTAAAGTCAATAGGGCCGGGCAGGGGGCCTTGCACGGTTAGGGTCGGAATGCGCGGCTGCTGCACCACCAGGGCCGGCACTACGGCCGAGGTTTGGCCGCCGCACAGCGTATTGGTGTTGTAGTGGCCCGTAACCGTGATGGTGCTGCCCGCCGCGGCCGGCAGGCTCACGGTGCCCCGCGCGAGCGGCCCAATCAGTGGCCCGCTATCAATCTGCGCGAAGTAGCTGTCGTAGCCATTATCGGTAATGAGCAGGCTAGCCGTGTTGCGGGCGCAGGCCTGCACCGTAATGAGCGGCGGCGGCGAGCCATACACCTGAAAATTGCGGGCGTAGATGGTGCCGGTGCCCCCACTGGTGCTAGGGTTCGAAAGCTCGGATATGGTAATGAGGTTGACCGAGCCGGACGTGAAAGTATTGTTGACCAGCTTATAAGTCGGAAAGTCGCAGCCCGGCGGCAGCGTAAGGGTGCTGCCCGAGGTAATGGTAGCCGTGTAATACAGCAGGTTGGCGGCTACCGTGCGCCCGCAGGCGGGCTGAAACCGGACCGGCCGGCCCACGCAAAGCGCCTGCACCTCCTGGCCGGTGGCTACGTCGATGGCCACAAATGGCACCGGGCAGCCCGCCGGCGGCGTGTTAATAACGCACTGGGCCGCGGCCGGGGCCGCCGCCCCCGCCAGCAGTAGCAGCAGCCAGAATTTCCGGAACAGAAAAAGCGATTTCATAACGACAGCAACGCTGGTGTTAGGCCCAATCGTACTCGCGCACGAAGCGGGCGGCCCGGTGCAGGTCGGGCGCCAGTACCCGGTCGTGCGGCACGAAGGTAACCACCTCGCGGAAGGCGGCCACCACGGCCTCCAGGGCCGGGCTGCTGCGGGCGGGCCGCCGGAAATCAAGGGCCTGGGCCGCGGCCAATAATTCAATCCCGAGTATCTGCTCGGTGTTTTCGACCACGCGGCGGGCTTCGGCAGCGGCCGTGGCGCCGGTGCTCAGGGGGCCGTGGCTGCTTTGGCCGCTTTCGGCCAGCGACGACGGCGAGCAAAGCTGCTTGTTCTGGTTGACGAGGCTAGCCGCTGAGTGCGGCAAGGCCAGCAGCCCAAAGTTGAGCGCCGCATCGGCCGCCAGGTACAGCGGCAGCTGCCGCTGGCCCGACACCAGCAGCGCCGTGCGCCGCTCCGAAAAGCTGCCCAGCCCGGCCACGGCCATGGCCAGGTGGTCGAGCACCAGCGCCAGGGGCTGGCCGGGCAGGCTGGCGCCATCCAGCAGCAGGTCCTGCTCCGGAAAAATAAGGGCCCGGCCCGTTACGGCATTGCACTCGTTTTCGGCCACCTGGCTCACGTAGGCCAGGGCATCGCGGCTAGCCCCGTGCACCTGCGGCACGTACTGAAAAGACTGCGGGTCGTCGGGGGCCGGTACCGCTTTGGCCCAGGCCTGGGCTGGCAGGCCCGAGCCGGCCAGCTGCTGGCGCAGGCGGGCGGCCACCAGCATGGGCCCGGCGTGGGCCCGCGCCTGGTGCAGGGCCTCGTGCAAGGGCGCCGGCGAGGCCCCAAACACGTCGCTCGACAGCGCGGCAATACTATCGGCGGCGCGCAGCAGGCGAGTGGCGCGCTCCACGGCCTCGGTGGTGTAGGCCAGCATAAACTGGTTGCCCCCCAGCAGCGCCAGGCCCTCCTGGGCGCGCAGCGGCAGCGGCTCCCAGCTGAAGAGGCCCAGCACATCGGCGGCGGCCAGGCGGTAGCCCTGGTAGTTAACTTCGCCCAGGCCCATCAGGGGCAGGCACAGGTGGGCTAGGGGAGCCTGGTCGCCGTAGGCCCCCAGCGAGCCCTGCTCGTACACCACCGGCCAGATATCGCGGTTGTAAAAATCGAGCAGGCGGCGCACCGTGCCCAGGGCCACGCCGTGGTGGCCTTGGCTCAGGCTCTGGGCTTTCAGCAGCAGCATGCGCCGCACCAGGGTGGTGGGCACTTCGGGGCAGGTGCCGGCGGCGTGCGACATCAGCAGGTTGGCCTGCCACTGGGTTTGAGCGTCGGGCGGCAGGCCGGCATCGGGCAGGCGGGCAAACAGGTCGTGGTTGCTAACGGCGTCGGGGTTAGCTACCGGGGCGAGGCGCTGCTGCAAGTAGGCGTGGCCGGTGCTGATGCGCTGCTCGGCTTCGGGGCTCAGGCGCACAGTTTCGGTGCCCTGAAGCATGGCGGCCAGGCTAGCCAAGGTCAGCGGCTGCGTAGGGGAGAGGTCGGGCATAGCGGCGAAGTAACGACGAAGGGCCGCAAAGTTCGGCTTGGCGGCCGGCTACCACAGGCCCCGTGCCCGCAGCATACGGGCTAGCGGCGTGCCGGGCCGCACCAGTGGGCGCAGCTCGGCATACGGAATAGTAGTGGTGTTGGCGTAGCTCGCCGCGTAGGCGGCCAGGGCGTAGTCGCCGTAGCCGGCGCACAGGCCGCTGGGCGTCAGGGTGAAGGAGCCGGGCAGGGGCGGCACGGTTTGCCAGTGCCAGTTGTCATCCTCGTTCAGCTCGGGGTAGTCGTGCCGCAGGTGGCGGGCCAGCAGCTTCCGTAAGGCCGGCTCGGTACCGGGGCGCAGCAGCTCCTCTGCCAGCCACTCGCGGCCGGTGCGCAGGTCGATAATGAAGCCGGTCTGGTCGTGCTCGGGGTGGGCGCCGTAGTAATAACCCTGCATCCACTCGTTGTAGGACAGCAGGCCGTAGTCGTTGAGCGTCACGGTAATAGTCTGGCTCACCTGCTGGCACGACTCGCTCAGCAGCCAGCGCCGCAGCGAGTCGCGCCGGGCGGCCGGGCGCGGCGCCTGCCACTGGGCTAGCCGCAGCGAGTCGGCGCTCAATACCCGTATAAACTGGCTTGAATAATAGGGCTGCGAGCGGCCCGGCTCTTCGGGGCAGTAGTTGCCGTGCGCCGTGAGGCGCAGCAGCTGGTAGGGCACTGCCTGGGAGTAGTCTTCGCGCAGCTGCGCAGCCAGCCAGCCCGCGCCGCGCACGGCCCGCCGCTGGCCCGCCAGCACCCGCCCCAGCGGCCAGCGCAGCTGCCACTCGGCGGCCGTAGTGTCGGCGTCGGCCGGCGCATCGGGGTTCTCTTCTTCAGCCAGCACCACCAGGCCGCCGTGCTGCCGCCTCAGCGTCAGGCTGCGCTCGTGCGGCTGCCGGCCGGCGCGGTAATACCAGCTGCCCGCCACCGAATGGGCCCCCACCGACAGCTGCACCACGATGACCCGCCCGCCGAGCGTGCCCACGTAGCGGTGCTCGCGCAGGGGGCGGGCCAGGGTGTCGCCGGCCAGCGGGTCGTAGGTGGCGAAACGAATGGCCGTATCGGCCGGAATTGCCTGCGGCGGCTCTACCGCTGGGGCTGCTGCCGCATCGGCGGTGGCCCTTATCGTGTCGGGGGCGGCGGCCGGGGCAGGTTGCGCGGTGGCGGCGGCTGGTGGGGCCGCCGCAGCCCTGGCCAGCGGCGCGGGTTGCGGCGGCGGCGGCAGGGTTCGAAGTAGCCAGCCGCAGCCACCGGCCATTAGCAGTCCGGCTACGGCCGTGGGCCACCACGCGGCCCGGTCTGCACGGTGGCTCACACCGTAAGCGCCGTTACTACCTCGCTCATAGCCAGCGTTTTTTCTTCGCCGGTTTTCATGATTTTGATTTTCGCCACGCCGGCGGCCAGCTCCTCGGGGCCCAGCACCAGCACCAGCGGAATGCCTTTGGCATCGGCGTACTTGAACTGCTTTTGCAGCTTGCTAGGGTCGGGGTAAAGCTCGGCCGGGATGCCGGCGGCGCGCAGCTCGGCCAGCAGCGGCAGGGCGGCGCGGCCCGCCTCGGCGTTGAAGTGCGTGAGTAGCACCCTAGTAGGCGTCTCGCCGGTTTCGGTAAACAGGTTGAGGCTTTCGAGGCAGTCGTAGAGGCGGTCCACGCCAAACGAGAAGCCTACGCCACTCACACCCGGCAGCCCAAACGAGCCGGTGAGGTTGTCGTAGCGCCCGCCGCCGCTCACGCTGCCCATGGCCACGTTGTTGATTTTGACTTCGAAGATGCAGCCCGTGTAGTAGCTCAGGCCCCTGGCCAGGGTAGGGTCAAATTCGAGGCGGTCGAACTGCTTGAAGCCGCTGGCTTGCAGCAGGTCGCGCACCTCGGCCAGCTCGTTGAGGCCGCGGTAAAAGGCCGCGTCATCGTCGTCTTCGCTCTCGGCGGTGGGGCGCAGGCCATCGGGCTCCACGCCGGCCGTCACGAAGCCCACCATGAGGCGCTCCAGCTTTTCGGCGTAGTCGCCTTCCACCCCTAGCAGGGCAAACAGCGTGTCGATGGTGGGTTCCGAAAAGCCCTTGGCCAGCAGCTCGCGGCTCACGCCGTCGCGCCCTATTTTGTCGAGCTTGTCGATGGCCACGAACAGGTCAGTTTCCTGGCCCTCGCCCCCTAGTGCCTGGTAAATATTGCGCAGCACGCCCCGATGGTTGATTTTGATGGTGTAGTCTTCCAGGCCCAACCCGTTGAGCACCTGCGCCATCATGAGCACAATCTCGGCCTCGCAGAGCAGCGAGGTGGTGCCCACCACGTCGGCATCGCACTGGTAAAACTCGCGGTAGCGGCCGCGCTGAGGCTTGTCGGCGCGCCACACGGGCTGCATCTGGTAGCGCTTGAAGGGGAACGTGAGCGTGCCCCGGTTCATGGCCACGTAGCGGGCAAAGGGCACGGTGAGGTCGTAGCGCAGGCCCTTCTCCGCAATTTTGGGCAGCACGGCTTTGGGGCCGGCGTCGAGGTCCTCGGCCGTGACGAGGGGCGTGATTTCGCCCCGGCGCTCCTTCACCAGGAAGTTGCCGGAATTCAGCACTTTAAAGAGTAGCTGGTCGCCCTCGTCGCCGTACTTGCCGGTGAGCACCGACAGGTTTTCGAGCGTCGGGGTTTCGAGCGGCGCGTAGCCAAAGGTTTCGAACGTGCGCCGGATGACGCCAAAAATGTGCTGGCGGCGGGCCACCTGGGCCGGGCCAAAATCGCGGGTGCCTTGCGGAATGCTGGGTTTTTCCATTACGGCCGCAAAGGTAGGTTTGGGCCAGCGCCGGCCCGCAGATGAAGCACGCGTGAGCAACCTGGCCGCCGCCGCCCCGCCCACGTATGCGGGGCACTTTGTGCTACCCCAAGCTCTTGTTTATGCGCCCTTTTTATGCCTGCCTGCTCGGCACTTTGACCCTGGCCGGCCCCGCCGCCGCGCAGTCCGGCAAGCTGCTCAACGACACCATCAAGGTCGATAAGCGCCACTATACCTTGCTTAACCCCACGCCGCGCCAGTACATGCGGCCCATGGTGCCCGACCGCCCCGGCATCACCGAAAGCCCGTACTCGGTGGATGCCGGTCATTTTCAGTACGAAACTGACATCTTGCGCTTGCTTACGCGCCGCGAGGGGCCTACCCACGGCCACGACTGGTACGTGAACCACTTTCTGGCGAAAATCGGCCTCACCGACCGCACCGATTTTCAGGTGGCGCTCGATATGTTCACCTACTCGCACAACTTCGACGACAGCCAGGTGGGCCAGGACCCGTTCAACCAAAACCAGCTGCACCGGGGCGTGGGCGACGTAACGCTGCGCCTCAAGCACACGCTGCTGGGCGACGACGACAGCCGCGGCGCACTAGGCCTGGTGGGCTACGTGCAGCTGCCCACCGGCGGCGCCGTGGGCGATGGCGGCTACGAGCCCGGCCTGACGCTAACGGGCGTGTTTCAGTGCACCAAGGCCTGGAGCATGGGCGGGCAGGTGGCCAGCAACTTTTTCTTCGACCCCGAGGCCGGCCAGCACTTCTACCAGCTCACGCCTACGCTCACCACCGACTATCAGTTTACGAAAGTAATCCAGGCCTTCGTGGAGCTGGTAGGCTACTGGGACACCCGCCAGGCCACCTGGCGCAGCTCCATCAACCTGGGGCCCCAGATTGATATCAGCGACAACGTGCAGCTCGATTTTGGTACCCACCTGCCCATTACGCACTCCGTGGATAGGGAGTATTTCCTGGGCATCAGCTTTCGGCGCTAGGGCAAAGCGGCCGGCCGGCGGGCCGGCAGCCCCGGTAAGTGCTGCCCGGCTTTCAACCCAAAAAACGCAACACCCCGCCGCCACCCCCTGCCCTGTAAAGTCTTCGCGCCAGGCAGCGGGCAGCAGCCAGATGCTGCGTTTCAATCGGGCGGGCCGGGGCTAGCGGCTGGCCGCCGTGCGCGCGGCGTAGGTGGCCGGGGCCGGCAGGTGGCTGCGGTCGAGCACCACCAGCACGCGCTCGCCGGCCTGGGTGCGGGCGGCTACCTGCCGGGCCAGGCGCTGGGCGCGGAAGGCGCGCAGGTCCTCATCGAGGCGCTGCACGAAGGCCTCGGCGGGCGGGGTGCCTAGCGGGCGCTTCCACCACTGGCCGCCGGTGGGGCAGTGCTGGCGGTAGGCCGCCGCGAAGGCCGTCATGGTTGGGAGCGCGCCTTCGGTGCCGGGCAGGAAGAGGGCGCTGTTAGCCAGCAGTTGCTGCATGGCTTTCTTGGTCAGGGCTTTGGAAGCGCCGGTGCGCTGGCGAAACTGCTGGCAGGTGCGCAGCAGGTAGTAGAGCTTGAGCTGGGTGGCGTCGGTGCGGGCGCGCAGGTACTCGTATTCGGCCACCGGGTCGTCGAGGCGCTCGGTGCGCACGCCGTGCTGCTGGGCCAGAAAGCGGGCGTAGCCCGACTCGCCCAGCCGGTCGATGGTAGCGGCCTCGGTGCTGTCAACGCCCATATCGGGCTTCTCGAACAGCACTACCGTGGGCTTGCTAGCCTCAAAAACCTGCCGCAGCCGGGCAAACTGCGCGTGCCGGGCATCGTGCGAATTTTCAACTCCAAAGTAGGTAACGGTGCCAGCCGCCGGGGCAGCCAGCTTGGCGCTAGCAGTTGAGTAGCAGCCCACCAGCTCCTGCAAGTCGGCCTCGGGGGCGGCAAAGGCGACGGCTTGGGCAAAGGCGCTGGCAGCGGGCAGCAGGAGCGCAGAGGCGAGCAACAAAGCGTTGATTTTCATGACTCAGAAAGTGAAAAGGGGGAGGTTGGAAAAAAATGTTGAGGCAACAGCGAGCCGGGGCGCCCCGCATGGCTAGGGGCGCCTGGTTGATTGCTCGCCAAAAAGGGGGGGTGAAAGGGGCTAGCCGCCGAAACCGCCGCCGCTGCTGGGGGCCGCGTCGATGCGGCCGGCCTTGGCCTTGGTGGCGCCGATGTACCAGGTGAAGCCTAGCCAGGCCACGCGGGTCTCAAACTTGTTGTAGAGCGAGGTTTGCAGCTCGGGGGTCGCGATTTCGGTGCGGCGCACCTGGGTATTGAGCAGGTCCGACACGCGCAGGGTGAGGGCGGCGCGCTCGCTGAACAGGCGCTGGCGCAGGGCCAGGTCGAGGCTGCCGGTGGCGAGCTGCCGGCCCTGGGCCGTGAGGGTTGCGGAGCGCACGTTGCCGGTCAGCTGCACGTCGAGGCCGGGCCGGGGCGTGAAGTTGTTGGCTAGCCGGGCGGTGCCGGCCAGGGCGGCGCGGTTGGCGGTGTTGAGGGCGTTGGCGGCAATCTGCGAGTAGTACACCGAGCCGGTGGCCGACACGCGCCACCACTTGGCCAGGGGCTGGGCCCAGGTGGTTTCGAGGCCGAAGCTGTTGGTGGTGCCCACGTTGTCGTAGGTTTCGCGGGTTACCACGCCCACGTTGTTGCGCACCGTGGCGCTGTCATCGATGGCCCGTATCCGCCGGATGGCGTTCTGCGTGAAGCGGGCGAAGACCGTGTTCGTGATGCTGGCGCCATTGGCCAGGTTCAGCTGGTGGCCCACTTCGAGGTTGTGGCTGAACTCGGGGAGCAGGGCCGGGTTGCCCTGGCGGTAGTTGCGCGGGTCCTGGTAGAGTTGGATGGGCAGCTGCTGCATGAAGTCGGGCCGGTTCAGGCGCCGGGCGTAGCTGAATTGCAGGCGGCTCTGGCCGGGCTCCTTGCCCAGCTCGCGGGCCACCGTGGCCGAAGGGAAAAGGCTGACGTACTGCCGGTTTACCGAAGCCGTGTTGTTCTCCACGCCGCCGTTCAAAAAGGTGCCCTCGGTGCGCAGGCCGCCTTGGGCGCTCCAGCCGTGGGCTAGCTGCTGCGAGTAAGTGACGTAGGCCGCCGGCATTACCTGCGTAAAGTTGTAGGCAAACGAGTTGGTGGGGTCAAGCTTAAACTCGGCGTTGGGGTCGGTCGAAGTCGGCTTGCTCATGGCCGTGCTGCCGGTGTTGTGCAGCGCCTGCATGCGCAGGCCGGTTTCGAGCTTGCCTTTGCCATCGGCGCTGGGCAGGGTATAATCGACCTGGCCGAAGTAAATCTGGGCGTTTACCTGCTGCTGCTGCCGGAAGCCGGCGGGCTGGGCGCTGCCGGTTATCAGCTGGCTTACCGGAATGTCGGCGTCGATTTTTACCATGCCGGCGTTGGCGGTCAGCTCGCGGCCCTTGTGGGCCTCCCAGGTGTGGCGGTAGTCAGCCGACGATTCGAGCACCGTCACCTTCACATCGGCCACCGACTGCCCGTACTGCGTGGTTGTGGTGGGCGAGCCCACCGTTTGCTGGGTCAGGGTCTGGTTGTCGAGTTCGGTTTCGTGCTCCCAGTGCGGCTGCACGCTCACGCTCAGGGTTTGCTCCTTGGTCAGGTCGTAGTTCAGGCCCAGGTTCAGGCTGTGGTTGCGGTTGTGCTGGCTGCCGGCGCCGTCCTGGGTGGTGTAGAGGCTGCTGGTAGTAGTGCCATCGCTGATGAGGGCCGTTTGCTGGCTGTTAGAGCGGGTGCGGTAAATCTGGTCGCGACCGTCGTAGCCCAGGTTCCAGGTGGCTTTGCCGTGGTGGCGGCTCAGGCTGAGGCTGGGCGAGTATTTGTCGCCGTTGCCCACCACCAGGGCTGCCTGGCCGTTCCAGCCCTCCTTCTTGTTCTTCTTGGTAATGATGTTGATGACGCCCGCCCCGCTGGCGTCGTACTTGGCCGAGGGATTGGTCATCACCTCCACCTGCGAAATCTGGGAGGCCGGAATCTGGTCGAGGCGTGGGCCCGGGCCGCCGTTGCTGGTGCCGGCCGGCTTGCCATCGATAAGGATGGTCAGGTTCGAGGAGCCGCGCAAACTCACCGTGCCGGTGGCGTCTACGGCCACGGCGGGCACGTTTTCGAGCACGTTCACGGCGGTGCCGCCCACGCTGCTCAGGTCTTTCTCCACGTTAATCACCGTCTTGCCCAGCTCCTGCTGCACCACGGCTTTCTGGCCGGTCACCGTCACCTCGCCCAGCTGCTGGGTGGCCGGGCGCAGCCTCAGCAGCCCCAGCGCCACGCTGGGCTGGCCGGGCGCCACCCGCACGGCCTGGGCCAGGCTCTGGTAGCCCAGGGCCAGCACCCGCAGGCGGTAGGCGCCCGCCGGCACCTGGGGCAGGCTAAACTTGCCATCCAGGGCGGTTTGGCCACTGGCGGCCAGGCTGGTATCGGCCGCCTCGGCGTGGCGCAGCAGCACCGTGGCAAAGGGCAGCGGCTCGGCCTTGGCCCCGCCATCCACGGCAGTGCCGCTGAGGGTGGCGCGGCCGGCCGCCGGGGCCGTTTGGGCGGCCAGGCCCAGCGGCAGGCCCAGGGTAGCCAAAAAGAGGAACGAGTTGACTTTCAGCGAGAAGTTCATGGCGCGAAGAAGAAAAGAAGGGTTCGGCGTGGGCATGGCGATTCCGTTTCCAGCCGGCCGCGGTTCCGGTGGAGAAGAAGAAAAAGCGATGCCCGGTGCAGCAGCACCGAGGCGGAAGAGTGTGGGCTGACTAGCGGGCTAGTCGGAAGGGGCGGCCGGCAGAGGCTTCCGGCCCGAACCAGCCGCCCGGTTGGCGGCTAGGGCTACTTGCCGGCAGCCGCAGCTAGGCGCGGCCAGGAAGTAGGTTGTAAGATGGTACTTGGCTTTTGATAGAACAAACTTACAACAGGTACTTTGTTTCGCATAGTACTGTTTCAAATTATTTTCAAAAACCGCCTCTACGGCGTTTAAATGAAGCTTTTAACTTGAAAAAAATGTGGGACCAGCTAGCCCGGGCGCCTGGCCCCGGTGCTTTGCCAACCAGAATACCGGCCCTTAGGGCAGACGTTACAGGCCGGACTGGAAAAAAATGCGGGGCAGCTCGTTCGGCTCCTTAGATGTATGGCGCGGGCCAGCGGTTGCCTGCGGCTAAAAAAAAGCGCTTGCCCGGTGCTGCCGCAGGCGGGGCCGGGGCCGGGGCCGGGCGGGGGGCCAGGGCAGCGGCCGGGCACCGGCCAGGGCTACCGCGCCCAAGCACATCGGCCTGACGAAGCTGCTCGCGGGCTGTCGGCCCGGCCGCTACCTTTGGGGCTATGAAAACTGCTTTCTTTTTAGCGGCGGCGGCCCTGGCTGCTTTGCTAGCCCCCGCCGCCCAGGCCCAGGTAAAGCTCACCGTGCCGCAGCCCAGCCCGGCCACCAAAACCCGCGAGGCCTTCTCCACCTCGTTTGTCGAGCTGAGTTACTCGCGGCCCTCGCTGCGGGGCCGCACGGCTTTTGGCGGGCTAGTGCCCTACGGCGAGGTGTGGCGCACGGGTGCCAACACGGTGACGAAAATTCGCTTTGGTGAGGAAGTGAAGCTGGCGGGCCAACCCGTGAAGGCCGGCACCTACGCGCTGCTCACCATTCCGGGCAAGGCCGACTGGACCATTATCCTCAACCGCGACACGGCCCAGTGGGGCGCCTACGCCTACAAGCAAAGCCTCGATGTGCTGCGCCTCACGGCCAAGGCCACCAGGCTGGCCAGCCCCCAGGAAAGCCTGCGCCTCAGCCTCGAAAACCTGCAGCCCGCTGCCGCCGACCTCACCCTGGCCTGGGAGCGCACCCAGGTGAGCCTGCCCCTCACCGCCAACCCCGACCCCATTGTGCTGGCCCAGATTCAGGAGGCCATGAAGGGCGAGAAGAAGCCCTACATCACGGCCGCGCAGTATTACTACAATTCCAACCAGCCCGACCTGACCCCGGCCCTGGGCTGGCTCGACGAGTTCAACAAGGCCAACCCCAACGACGCCTACTACGGCTACTACTGGAAGGCCAGGCTGCTGCAAAAGCAGGGCAAAAATGCCGAGGCCGGCGCCGCCGCCCGCAAGTCGCTGGACCTGGTCGGCACCGATAAAAACGAAGTTTCCAAAGCCGAATACACCCGCCTCAACCTGCAGCTGCTGGCCGAGGTAGGCGGCAAAAAGTAGGGCGGCCAACCCCCGGGCCGCCGGGCTTACCTGGCCGCCGCTTGCCGGGGCATGGCGTTCCGGGGGTTGCGCCTGGGGAAGGCCGGCGGGCTCCTAGCGCAGCCGCCGCAGGGTTTGCGCATCGGGCGTGCCGCCGAAAAACTTATCCAGCACCGCCTGAAAAACCGGGCTGGCGCCCGGCACGGCGGCAAACAGCGTCATCGACGAGCGCAGCTTCAAGTCGTCGGGGCTGCCGAAGACCTGCGTGGCGTTGCGGCTGGCTAGCCCCAGCAGCGCCGTCGCAATCTCGACCAGCCGCGGGCCCAGCACCGGGTGCCGGGCATACGCGGCAGCCTCGGCCGCATCGCCGATGGCGTAGTGCTTCGATATGGCGCTGAAGCCCAGCCCCTGAATTTGCGGGAAAATGTACCACATCCAGTGGCTGCGCTTGCGGCCGGCTTTCAGCTCGGCCAGCGCCGTGGGGTAGTCGGTGGCCTGGGCGTCGAGAAAGCGCTGGAGGGTATAATCGGCAGCCATAAAGCAAGCGGGGGTGGGTGGCAGGGCGGGGCGGCGCCGGCCTAGCGCGTGAGGCCGGTGGTGCAGGCATTGTACTGCTGCACCAGCCGGGTCAGGTTGTCCTCGGTAAACTTGCCCGAAACGGCCGGCGCGCTCGGGCAGTCGCTGAACAAGCTGCGCAAATCGCTCCTGAACGTGTTGGATTGCAGCAGGTAAGGCGGCCGGCCGGGGGTGCTGGCCTGCCCAATGTAGTAGTACGCAAACGAAAGCTGGTTGGCAAACACCGCATTCGGGTCGTTGGCCAGGGCATTATACGAGCTGCGGTAGAGCGTGGCGCGCCCCTGCGCCAGGGGCTCCATAAACAGGCGCAGGGTATCGTGCCCCATCATAGGCTGCATCTTGCGCACCACGTAGGTTTTGCCCTCCACCACGCGCAGGCTGCGCACGGCCTTGATGGGGTAGAACTGGGGCTCGGTGGCCGCGCTTTTGCGGAAGTACACGCCCTGCGTAGCCATGCTGCGGGTGGGCGCCTCCAGCAGGCCGCGCACCGTGTCGCCGCGCTCCAGCACCAGGTAGCCCGGCTGAAACCGCTGCTGCGCCTGCGCCGCCGGGGCGGCCAGCAGCCCCGCCAGCAACCCCGCGGGAACAAACAAAAATTGGGAAAAACGCAAGCTAGGTTGGGTCAAGAACTAGAATAGGAGGGAAACTGCCGGTAGCGGCTAGTTGAGCTGCCTTGCCGGCGATTTTATTTTGCCTTCGTCGCTAAAGCAATGGGCTCCACATCAACTAGTTCCAGCGATTTTACCATGTCTTTGGTAGTAGCCTTATATTTTTTGAAATGCGGCGTCTGCAAATGCGCCTGGTAAGCCGCTGCACTAGCATATACTTCCAGCACCATTACATGGGTGGGGTTTTCCTTTTCGTACACCGCGTTCAAAGCCAGCACACCCGGCTCGACGCGCACTGCCGTTTCCATGCCTTCTTTCAGCGCTGCCTTGTACTGTGGCAGCTGCGCCGCATCTACCACGATGCGGGCCACCCGCACAATTTGGCCGGCCTGCTGGGCCGCTGCCGGCTGGTAGCACAGCCATGCCACTAGGCCTACGCCAAGGGTGGCAAGCAGAATACGACGGAAGTTTCGAGAGCCAGACATGCAGGAAGGTAGTAAAGAGTTTTGTGTTAGTATTATACCCTGCTGGCGCGAGTTTAGGCGCAGCCGTAACTTGTGCCGACTATAACGTGGAGGTTGTACCTCCACTGCCGCGCTAGCGGCAAGGTGGGGTTGTGCCGCTAGGGTCGGGCTGGCAGCTCGTTCTGTGGGAGGCGCAGCCTCCCACAGAACGAGCTGGCACGAGTTACGGCTGCGCCTAAACTCGCGCCAGAAGCGGAATCAACTGCCCTTCTTGATTTGAGCGAGGTAAGCAGCAAAGTTTAAATAACCATTCACATCTGGCTTATCAGGATTCAGCATTGCATCTAAAGAAGTATCAAAAGCCTGCCAATCATTACGTTGGCACAAAGCTGCTAAAAGGTAAATAGCATTAGGGCCGTAGAGATGAAAAATTGTGTTGCTCATTTTCTCATCAGGTGGTCCTAGTGAGGTTTCCAAACTGGTCTGCTCATCACCAATTGTGCACCAGTTATCATCGAAAGAAGCCTCAGGAAACTGAGCAGTCAGCAGTTGCCTGAACTCTTGCCAAGTGCCGATATCCACAAGTAATTCTTCCTCGATATCGCTGATGTCGCTGATTACGCGGTTTGCTTTGAAAACAAAAACATCCCAGCTCATACCAATGCTAAAAGTTTGTGTGCTGTTTACCGCCCCACCACCGGCAGCACGGCCGTGCTCTCGTGCCCTTGGGCATCCACGCTCACCACGCCGAAGATGTAGTTATCCTTGCTGATGGCCAGGTCGGCGGTAGTGCCGCTGACGGGGAAGCGCTGCTGCCACTGCGGGGCGCTGGTTTCGCGGGCCAGCACAATGTAGCCGGCGGGGGCGGGGCCGCCCTGCGGGGCTAGCCAGCGCAGCTCGGTGCGGTTGGTGAGCTTGGCGGTGAGCACTTCCACCTTCTGGGGGGCGGCGGGGGCTAGCGCCAGGCTGGCCAGGGTGGCCAGGTTTACCTGGGCAGTGCGGCGCAGGTAGCGGTAGTCCACAAACTCGGGCTTGTCGCCGTACTCAATACCGCCCTCGGTGCGCAGGTCCTGGTGCTGGTGGTTGAAGTTCTCGTTGGTTTCGGTGAAGCGCACGGCCGCAAAGCCCTGCTGGTTGAAGGGCGTGTGGTCGCCACCGCGCAAAAAGCGGTCGGGCCGGTACTCGAGCAGCACCGAGTAGCCCCCGGCATTCACGTACTGGCGGGCGGCCATTTGGGCGTAGCGGGCCAGCTGGCGGCTGGGCGCGTCATTCTCCGAGCTAAGCTGGCGGCGCTGGCGCGCCTGCTCGGGCGTTTCGGTGGCCGGCACGCCCTCGCTGAACACGCGCAGGTGCAGCGAGTCGGTGATTTCGGGGTCGTAGCCCTTCGAGTTGCCCACGATGTCGTTATTCAGCATCGCCACCACGTTCCAGCCTTCCTTTTTGGCGCGCTCGGCCAGGTGGCCCGAGCCGAGCAGCCCCTGCTCTTCGCCCTGCACGGCCACCAGCTTAATGGTGCACGGAAACTTCTGGCCGGCCAGGATGCGGGCTACCTCCATCACGGCGGCCACGCCGCTGGCGTCGTCGTTGGCGCCGGGCGCATCGGCGGTGCGGTTCATCACGTCGGTCACTCGCGAGTCGATGTGGCCGCTCATAATGAGCACCCGCTTATCGGTAGGGTCGGTGCCGGGAATGGTAGCCAGCACGTTGGCCATCAGCGTAGTTTTATCCACGCGCTTGCCATCGGCCTTCAGCGTGAAGGTGTCCATCTCCACCACCATGCGGCCTCCGCCGGCCTTGCTGTATTTCCGAAACTCGTCGAACACGTACTGCCGCGCCGCGCCAATGCCGCGCTTCTTGCTCTGGGTGTCGCTCAGGGTATGGCGGGTGCCGTAGCTGACGAGCTTGCGCACGTCGGTTTCCAGGTTTTTGGCCGACACTTCGTTTACCCAGCGCTGAATGCTAGGGTCGGTAGGCGGCTGCGGGGCCGAGGGCTGAGCGAGTGCGGCGAAGGGCAGCAGGCCGGGGAGGAGGCGTAGAATTTTCATAAGAAATCGCAAGAAACGACAAACGCCGCCAGCCGGGCAAGGCTAGCGGCGCTTTATAGGCACCGGCCAGGCTACGAAAGTTGCGTGGGGGCGGGCGCCAGCACGCGGTCGCCGTGGGCGTGGGGCGTCGAAACCACCAAAAATTCCAGCAGCTCGGGGGCCTCGTTGCGCAGCTGGTGGGCCAGCCCGGCCGGCACTTCGAGGCCCTCGCCGGGGCCTAGCTGCTGGGTTTGGCCGGCCAGCTCAAAGGTGCCCTCGCCGCGCAGCACGTAAAAAAACTGCTGCGCCCGCGCGTGGTAGTGGCGCACTTCGGCCGTGCCCGGCGGCATAGTTTCCTGAATGACGCCTAGCGCCTCATTTTTAACCAGGTGCCAGCCAGTGCAGCCCGCCCCCCAGGCGTAGCTGGGCGCCGTAGCAACGGAGATTTTATCGGGCATAAACCGTCTGCTTAAGTGAAAAGAGTATTCGCCGCCGGGTGAACGGCAACGTAATAGTGTGCTTGGAAAGCTCTTGCTAACGACGGTTACACGCCGAATTGCCGCAAGTGGTGGTCGAGGTGCTTCCAGGTTATTTCTCCAAATTCCTGCGCCGACAGGTGCCCAAACAGCGGGTGGTCGATGCCGCCGGGGCGGTAGCCGGCCGGCGCCAGCAGCCGAAGCAGCGTGGCGTGGTCGGTGGCAAAGCTCACGGGCGGCGTCATGCCGCTTTGCGCATCCAGCTCGTACAGCGTTTTCATGCCCGGCTTGAACTGCGTGAGCCGCGTGACGAAATACCATTTCAGCAGCGGCTTCAGCAGCCCCGGCACGCGCAGCGAGGCCACAGGCTTTTCGCCGCGGCTCACCCGCAGCTGGTCGGCGCAGTGCACCAGCATCTGGCCGGCCGTCATGGTGCCCCAGCGGCGCTGGGCGTCGGGCATCAGCCTGAACAGGCGGCTGACCAGGGCTTTGTTATCGCTAGGGT
The DNA here is from genome assembly GCF_030581075.1 of Hymenobacter cheonanensis. Lineage (GTDB taxonomy): Bacteria > Bacteroidota > Bacteroidia > Cytophagales > Hymenobacteraceae > Hymenobacter. The sequence continues at coordinate 426,776 of NZ_JAUQSW010000001.1, read as the reverse complement.
CTAAGAAGTTAGGGGCCATAGCCAGGGGCTTTAAAAGCGTAAAACGGCGACTGCCAAGCGAATGTAGCGCGAAAGCCGCCACGGTTGCCCGGGGCCAAAAACAACAACGCCGCCCATCTGGCAGATGGGCGGCGCGGGGGGGCTAGCCAAGTCGGAACAGGCGTCGGCGCCTAGCCCATGGTGTGGTACACGGCCTGCACGTCCTCGTCTTCTTCGAGCTTGTCGATGAGCTTTTCCACTTCCTCGGCCTGCTCGTCGGTGAGCGACACGGTCGTGTTGGGCACGCGCTGCAAGGTGGCGCTCACAATATTCACGCCCTTGGCATCCAGCGCTTTCTGCATCTGGCCAAAGTCGGTGAAGGCAGTTTCAATCACCATATATTGGTGCTCGGCGCCGTGCTCGTCTTCCTCGGTGGTTTCGTACACGTCTTCGGCGCCGGCGTCGATGAGTTCCAGCTCCAACTCGTCACGGTCCAGGCCTTCGGCAGCCAGCTTAAACACGCCCTTGCGGGTGAAGGTATAGTCGGAGCTGCCGGCCGTGCCCAGGGCGCCGCTGTTGCGGTTGAAGTACAGGCGCACGTTGCTCACGGTGCGGGTGGGGTTGTCGGTGGCGGTTTCGACCACAATGGCTACGCCGTGGGGGCCATAGCCTTCATACACAACCTCTTGGTAGTCTTTCTCATCCTTGCCGCTGGCGCGCTTAATGGCGGCATCCACGCGGTCTTTGGGCATGTTCACGCCCTTGCCGTTTTGGATGGCCGTGCGCAGGCGGGCGTTGGAGTCGGGGTTGGGGCCACCTTCTTTCACGGCCATCACGATTTCCTTGCCGATGCGGGTAAAGTCTTTCGACATCCGGTCCCAGCGTTTCATTTTGCGGCCTTTCCGGAATTCAAATGCGCGTCCCATCTTATCAATTAGCAGTTATACAGTGAGCAATGAGCAATTGGGGCGGCGGGGTGGGAGGGGCGGCCCGAATGCGGGCGCAAGTTAGCAAGGCAAGCGCGGGGGCAGCAAGCCGAGCCATCTGACTGGTAGCAGGGCTAGCGGAAAGCTGAAAATTTCGGCTACCTTGCGCACCTAACCCTAGCCGCTATGATTCAACTCATTACCCGGTCGCGCCTGGCGCTTATGCTGGCTTTTTTAGGAACGTTTTGGGGCCGCAGCGCCCCGGCCGGCGGCCCCCCCAACCCGCAGGCCCAGGCCGACAGCCTGCGCCGCCGCGCCGCTGCCGCGCCCGCCGATACCGGCCGCGCCCAAACCCTCAACGAGCTGGGGTTCGCGCTGGCCCGACTAGGCCAGTATGCCGAGGCCCGGGCCGCCCTGCGCCAGGCCCAGCACCTAAGCGAGCGGCTGCGCTTTGCCGGCGGCCAGGTGCGGGCGCTCACCGGCCTGGGGATGAGCTACCAGAACGAGGGGAAATTTCCGGCCGCGCGGGTCGTGCTCGACTCGGCCGTGGCGCTGGGGCAGCGGCTGGGCGAGCAGCGGGGGCTAGGCACGGCGCTGCTGAACCGGGCGCGCCTCTGCAACGCCCAAGACGACTATGCCTGTGCGCTGGCCTCGGTGCAGGCGGCGCGGCAGTTTTTTGAAAAGCACGGCGACTGGGCCCGCACCGCGCAGGCACTCAATGGCCTGGGTAGTATTTATGTGAACCGCGGCGACTACCCGCGGGCGCTGGCGGCGCTGTTTGAGGCGCTGCGGCTAGCCCGCCAGCACCACGACGCCCAAACGGAAGTCAACTCGCTGGGCAACATCGGCAACGTGTACCTCAAGCAGGAAGAATACGCCCTGGCCCTGCGCACCTACCACCAGCTGCTGCCCCGCCTCGACTCGGTGCCCGACCAGCGCGTGCGCCCCATTGTGTACCAGAACATGGCCACCGCCATGACCCACCTGCACCACCCCGATACGGAGGCGTATTTCCAGAAGTCGCTGGCCGGCTTCGAGGCCCTGCACGAGCCCGCCGACGTGGGCCAGGTGCTGGGCAGCTACGCCCACTTTCTGCGCGATGCCGGCCGCCGGCCCGAGGCCATCCGGGCCTACACCCGCGCCCTGGTCCTGCTGCGCGCCGCCGACGACAACAACGCCACCGCCGACGTGCTCAACGGCCTGGCCCAAACCTACCAGCAAAGCGACCAGCCGGCCCTAGCGGCCACCGCCGCCCGCGAGGCGCTGGCCCTGGCTAGCCGCATCCACGACGTGGCCGATGTGCAAAGCGCCGCCGCCCGCTTGGCTAGCCTGGCCAAAGCCAGCGGCGACTACCGCCAGGCGCTGGCCTACACCGAGCGGGCCCAGGCCGCCCACGACTCGCTGTTCAGCCAGGCCAAGGCCGAGCAGATTGGCCGCTTGCAGGGCGATTTCCAGCTGAGCCAGGAGCGCGAGCGGCGGCAGGCGCTGGCCCGCACCAGCACGGCCCAGGCCGAAACCCTGCGCCTGCGGCAGCGCCAGCTGCGGGGGCTAGCCGTGGGCTTCACGGCGGCGGCGCTGGGCGCGCTGGCGCTGGGCTGGCTGGCCTGGCAGCTGCGCCGCCGCAACCGCCTGGTAGAAAAGCAGCGCGCCGAGCTTACCGAGCTGAACGCCACCAAAGACCGGCTGTTCAGCATCATCGGCCACGATTTGCGGGCGCCGCTGCACTCGCTGCACAGCTTTGTAGAGCTGCTCAGCGGCCCGCCGCTGCCGCCCGAGCGCCTGCGCCAGTACACGCGCCACCTCACCCAAACGCTCGACCAGACGCTGATTCTGCTCGAAAACCTGCTGAGCTGGGCGGCGCTGCAGCTGCACGTGGCCGGCCCGGTGCACACCGAGGCCCTATCGCTGGCTGCCACCGCCGAAGACGCGGCCAGTTTGCTAGGCCCCACCGCCGAGGCGGCCGGCGTTGCCCTGCGTACTACCCTTAGCGGCGACGAGTGGGTGCAGGCCGACCCCGCCGCCGTGCGCCTGGTGCTGCGCAACCTGCTCAGCAACGCCCTCAAATTCACCCCCAGCGGCGGCCAGGTAGCCGTGGCCGCCACGCGCCAAGCCGGCGCCTGGCAGCTCACCGTGGCCGATACCGGCCTGGGCCTACCCATGCCTACCCCGCGCCAGCCGCTAGCCCCCGAGGGCCTGCCGCGCCGCGCCGCGAAGGGCGCGCCCGGCGCCGGCCTGGGCCTCGTGCTCAGCCGCGACTATGCGCGCCGCAGCCGCGGCGAGCTGGAAGTGGCTAGCCCCGGGCCGGGCCAGGGTACCACCTTTTACCTGCTGCTGCCTACCGCCGAGCCGGCTAGCCCCCTGCTGCGCGAACAAAGCACTGGCCAGGCAATCGCTGCCAGGTGATAAGCAAAGCAGCTTGCGTTAGGAACGTGTTTGAAAATTTCAAAAGGTCGTCATGCTGAACGCAGTGAAGCATCTCTACCGCGTTAACCGAACTCTTGGATTAGTAATCCAACAAAGCGGGCGAGATGCTTCACTGCGTTCAGTATGACGACCTTTTGGCGTTTTAACTAAATTCACTCAGGCTATTCTTTACTTGAGCAGTCCGCGCTACTTGCCGCCCGCTGGGTGGCGGCTCACCAGGCGCTGCTGCACCACCTGGGCCAGCACATCCTCGCGGAAGCTCTGGCCCAATGGTACGGCGAGCGTGGGGCCTAGCCGCACTTCATCGGCCGAAACGACGCTGATGTGGGCCTTATTCACCAGAAACGAGCGGTGGGTGCGCAGAAAGCAGCCGGCCGGCACCTGCTCCTCAAAATGCTTGAGGTTGACCAGCGTAATGTGCACGGCCCCGGTGATGAGGTGCACTTTTACAAAGTCGCGCATGGCCTCGGCGTAGGCTACCTCGGCGCAGCGCAGGCGCAAAAACTGTTGCTCGGTCCGAATAAAAAAGCTGTCGTCGGCCGCCGGCGGGGGGGGTAGGGGGCAGCGCGGCGCTGTGCAGCCGCAGCGCCTTATCCACGGCTCGCAAAAAGCGCGGAAACGCCAGCGGCTTCACCAAAAAATCGACCGCGTCAAGCTCGTAGGTGGGCAAGGCGTACTCGGGGTGCGAGGTCAGAAATACCACCAGCGGCGGCTGGCGCAGGCCGCGCACCAGCTCCAGCCCGCTGAGGCCAGGCAGCTCAATATCGGTGAACAGGATATCGACCGGCGTGCGGCTCAGGTGCTCGAAGGCCGCCACTGGCTCCGTGTACTGGCCGCTGAGGGCCAGGGCCGGCACCCGGCCCACGTAGCTCACCACCAGGTCGCAGCCGAGCGGGTCGTCGTCGAGCACCACGCAGCGCAGCGGGGCGGCAGAGGGGGGGTAGGGCATGGCGATGCGGGGCAAGTGGCAGGCCGCAAGGTAGAGCCAGCCCGGCGCTTCACCAAGCCTCCTGGCGGCCTTCGCCGACCAGGTAGGCGCTTCACCGACTTTTAAGGGGGCTTGCTATACTTTTTTATCGCGTCGCAATGGGGTAAGCTACTTTAGCTCAGCAGGTAAGAGTAATAAAAAATGCTGCTGCCTGAGTGCTTCTTTCTCCCTTCCTACCCCCCTCACCTTATGCGTACGCCTACCCCCCGTGTTCTACTGCTCGTGCTCAGCCTGTGCCTGAGTGGCGTCTTGCATGCCGCCGCCCAGTGCCGCGACCCGTGGATAAATGACATTTACCAGCAGGTATACAACCGCCGGCCCGTGGGCCAGGGCGAAGCCGGCGAGTGCAATATTCACCTCTACAACAACGGCACCTGGGGCAGCCGCGACGAACTGCTGGGCTACATCAAGCAAGTGCAGCAGAGCGGCTTGCGCGTGGGCGTGGCGCCGCTGGGCAGCAATATGGTAATGGCCGTGGCCCAGGGCAACCAGATTTTTGCGGTGTCGGTGCTCGATGCCAGCGGCAACCTGGTGGCCTCGGGGGGCGGCAACCTGGTGGCCTCCGGAGGCGGCAATCTGGTGGCCTCGGGCGGGGGCAACCTGGTGGCCTCGGGGGGTGGCAACCTCACCGGGCTGAGCAGCAATACGCCCGGCTTCGCTTTCGGCAGCAACTACGGCACGCTGGCTGCCGGGCAGCGGCGCGTGCCCACCAGCGGCAAGGGCGCGCTGGTGGTGCGCTAACGTGTTTTAGCGCGCAAGCTAATGGCTGCTAAAACGTTGAAATCGATTTTCTGCACCTTGTTCGGGTGCGTGTGGCTGCTGTTGCTGGGCCTGCTGCTGTTGCTGGCCGGGTGCGGCCAGGGCAGCGCGGCTACCGCCGCCGATGGTGCGCCGGTGGCCGGGCACCTAGTGGATGACAAGCCGGTGGGCTTATTCTTCGTGACGAAAAGCGTGCTGGGCAACTTCCGCACGATGACGTATTACTTCAGCCCCGAGGGCGTAGCCTACGAAAACCCGGTGGGCCTGAGCACGGCCGAGCTGGCCGCTACCCCCGCCAAGAGCAAGGGCCCCTACTCCGTATCGGGCAAGACGCTCTCGATTGCCTGGACGGGCTACGACAAGCCCGAAACTGACGAGATGCTGCCGCTGGACAACGGCTTCAGCTGGAGCGGGGGCAGCATTTTCTCGGCCGTGGGGCCTTTCCAGGATGCCAGCCAGCTAGTGGGCACGTTTGAGGGCGGCACCAGCACCTACGCCTCGGCCATGGGCCAGTCAACGGTATCCAAAACCCTCACCTTCAAGCCCGACGGCACCTACACCGGCAGCGGCGTGGCCACGGTGACGACCGCCACCGCGAGCAGCGCTGCCGAAACCGGCGGCTCGTCGCAGCAAGCTGGCCGCTGGCAGCTGAATGACTGGTTCCTTACCCTCACTGATGCGCAGGGCCACGTGGTGCGCGACGTGGCCTACCCGGTGGGCACGGGGAGCCAGGTGAGCCTGTTCAACTTCAACGGCATGGCCTACGAGCGCCAGTAGGTCGCCCAGTGGCACCGCCTCCCCATCCTCTAAAAGCTATGAAAACAACCTTTTGGCCTACCGCCGCCGGCTGCTCCGGGGGCGGACTAGGGGGCCAGCGGCGTGCCAGGCAGGGGTAATCCGGCCGGCCCGCCGCCGGCCGAAGCAAACAACCGAGCTAGGCCGGTCGGGCGGTTTTACTGCTGACACAGTGTCTGTAAGCGGTAGAAGGCGCAGTAATTACCCATTTTTATCTCACTCCCATGTCACTCACTTCTATGGCACATCCGGGCTTACTTCGCTGGCGGGTCTGGGGCTGCCTCACGTTGCTACTGGGCCTGCTGGCCTGCTCGGCCGAGGCGGGCAGCGGCGCGCCCGGCGCGCCGCTGCCGGGCCGGCTGGTCGGGGGCAAGCCCCAAGGCTTATTTTTCTTCATGGACGTCTTCAACCGGCAGGACGTTTACTACTTCACCCCCGATGGACGGGTCTACCGCAATCCGGCCAGCTTCACGGCGGCGAGCCTAGCGGCGGTAGACCCCCAGTGGCGCGGTGCATTTGCGATAAACGGCGCGCAGATGACCGTGAAATGGGATGGCCGCGCGCCCCAAACCCGCAACTACCGCTTCGACCCCACGGGTTTCGAATGGGATGGCTCGTTTATCTGCGTGGGCCCCTTTGCCAGCGCCCAGCAGCTTAACGGCTCCTTCGAGGGGCACAACGATGCCATCGCCACCGATGCCAACACGCTCTCCCTTTACCGCACGCTCCACTTCCTGCCCAACGGCACGTTTACCCGCGACCTCTACGCCGCTGCTCACCTCGAAACCAACGGCGGCAAAACCACCGACGCCGCCTCGGCTTCTAACCAGACGGGTCACTGGACGCTCAACGGCTGGTACCTGACCCTGACCGATGCCCAAGGTACCACGCGCGGCGTGGCCTTCCGCACCGATTGGGACGAAAAAACGGACAAGACCTTGAGGTTTCGCTTCAACGGCACTTCCTACAAGGCCACCGATTAGCCTTAAGCCTGCTTGCTACCCCCACTTCCTTCCTGCAAGACTCTCATGGCTACCCCCCGTTTGCTTCTCATGCTGCTCTGGAGCGGCACGCTGCTGTGGCCCGGCCGCAGCCAGGCCCAGCTCGCCTACCAGGGTCCCCCCGGCGCCACCTGGATGCAACAGGCCCAGAAGCTGCAAGCCGCCGGCGACAAAGCCGGGGCCGCTGCCGCCTACCAGCAGGCCTACGCCGCCTACACGAGCGTAGACGACTCGGATGGTATGAAGGCGGCGCTGGCCGGCAAAGCAGCGGTGAGCGGCGGGGCCGCGGGCGTAGCGGCGCCTCGGCCAGCGGCGGTGGCGGCACGCCCGGCCGGCCCGGTGGCAGCGGCGCCAGCTGGCCCGGCCCCGGTAGCGGGGCACTTGGTGGGTAGCAAGCCGGTGGGCCTGTTTTTTGGCACTAAGACGGTGCTGGGGCACTTTATCACCATGACTTATTACTTCGGCCCCGATGGCATTGCTTACGAAAACCCGCCCGGTCTGAGCCCCGCCGCGCTGGCTGCCACGCCCGCCAGGTCGAAGGGCCCCTACTCGGTGGCGGGCAAGACGCTATCCATTGCCTGGCCCGGCGACCGCAAGGCGGAAACAGCCGCTATGAGCCCACTGACCAACGGCTTTGGCTGGAGCCTGGGCAGCATCTTCTCGGCCGTGGGGCCTTTCAAAAGCCCCAGCCAGCTGGTGGGTACGTTTGAGGGGGGCACCAGTACGTTTGCCTCGGCCGTGGGGCAGGCCGTGGTGTCGAGCACGCTCACCTTCCGGGCCGACGGCACCTACCAGGGCAGCGGCGTGGCCACGGTGACGACCGCCACCGCGGGCGGCGTAGCCGAAACGGGGGGCACATCGCAGCAGGCCGGCCACTGGAGCCTCAACGGCTGGTACCTGACCCTGACCGACGCGCAGGGCCGCACTACCCGCGGCATTGCCTACCCGGTGGGTAAAGACAGCAAGGTGACCCTGTTCAACTTCAACGGCATGGCTTATGAGCGACAATAGCCCGCCCCCCGCCCCCCCGAGCCGGATGGTGCGCCAGCTCAGCCGGGTATTAAAAGTATTATTAGTCAGCCTAGGGGTACTGCTGGTGATAATAATGGTGCAGGTAGCCGCCAACGTCGTGAACATGGACAGCTCCGTTCCCGATTATGTACTGCGTGAGCGGAAAGCCGAGGCAGACTCCCTGGCTGCTGCTGCCCTGGCCCACCCGCCTAGCCCCGCCCCGCCACCTCAGCAGCAGTAGCCGGGGCATCCCGAGCGCAGGGAGCTGCTGCCTAATGTGCTGCTTAACAAGTAAGTATAGCACAGCTGCTAGTTGTTTGCCTTTAACCTGCTGCTTGGTGCCTACGCTGGCTCACGATGACTGCTACCCCCCATTTTCCCGCCTGCCCGATGAGCAACCGCCTGAAAATAATGCTGCTGAGCTTCGCCATTCTGGTTTGTGGGCTGGTGCTGCTGTTTGGAATAGTTATGGACGTTTATATGACAAGACATGCTAGCCCGTGACGCAGGGTTATTCTTCGGCACGAAAAGCAGGCCGGACAGCTTCCGCCTGCTGAAATAATGCCTTGGTTTCTAGCGCATTGCTTGCCCCGTAGGCACGGGCCACGCGGTGACGCTTTTCGATTTCAACCACGGGGCTTGCGCGCACCACATAGGTGCAGCAGCCCGAACCTGGCACCCAGCTGGCCGGCGCTAAGTAGCTGGTGAATACCTGATTCAACTAAAACTTCACCCTTCCAACTCAGTACTTTTTTATGAAAACGCCTTCTTCTACTACCTCCCAGGCGGCTAGCCCGGTGCCCGGTACTGGGCCCACCGTTGCCCACACGCCGCCGCCGCGCGCGCAGCGTTTTGCCCGCCGCACTGGGGGCGTGCTGCTGGCCGTGCTGGCGGGCCTGGGGCTGCTGCTGGGCGCGCTGTCGCTGGCGGGCGGGGGCGGCTTTTCGGGCCGGCTATTGCTGCTGGCATCGCTGCTCTATCTGGGCTACTTTTTCTGGGCCCGTGGTATGCTGAAAATGGAAACAAAGGTGCTGACGGGCCTAGCGGCCGTGCGCGACAATGAGCGAGACGGGGACTGATTATCAGCTGGCTAGCTTAGTCGTTTGGCAATGAAACCGTTGCTTCGGCTCGCGGGCGGCGCACTGGCCTGGCGGGCCCGGCCCGCGCCCCAAGCGGCGCGGCGCGGCTGCAAAAAGCCGAAGCGCTGCACCGCGTCCATCAGATTGAGGCTGCCTGGGCGGCTTACAATCGGGCTAGCCGCACCTTCGGCCCAGGTCTTTCAGCAATGTCTAATCAGGTAGCAAAGGGCCATGAAAATCACTTTTCTGCCGCGCCGACTGATAGGCTGGGGCGCTTGTGCCTGGGGGCTGAGCCTGCTGCTGGTGGGCTGCTCGTGGGGCGAGGGCGACCCGCCGGAGGCGGGCCACCTAGTGGGCGGCAAGCCGGTGGGACTGTTTCTGGTAAAGACGAAGCCGGGCGCCACGGCCCGCTACTATTTCAGCCCCACTGGCGTGGCCTACAAAAACCCGTGGGGCCTGAGCAAGGCCGCGCTCGATACAGCTTACGAACGCCGTGGCAACTTCCGCATAACGGGCAGCAAACTCAGCATTGACTGGCTCATCAGCCCCCCCAACTACTTTGATGTTGACAGCGGCAACGTAAGCCGGCTGCCTGCTGGCTTTAGCTGGGGCCGGAATCGCCTGGCGGTGGCCGCGGGGCCGTTCCAAAGCCCTAGCCAGCTGGTAGGCACCTTCGTGGGGCACGACTCGGCCTACGCGTTCCAAACGTATCGGCAGGTAGTGTACCGGGCGTTTACCTTCCGGGCTGATAGCACCTACACGGGCAGCTGCCTGGACACGGTGGCCGCCGCCGCAGCCGGGTGCAACTCAGCCCCGCCCGGCTACTGGCAGCTTAAGGGCTGGTACCTGACGCTTATCGATGCCCAGGGCCATGCCACCCGCGACTTCGCCTACCCCGTGGGTAGCCGCGCCGGCCAGGTAACGCACTTCATCTTCAGCGGCATGACCTACGCGCGCCACTAAGCGCGGCTAGCCCGCGCCCACCTTCTTGATACACCCTTCACCTAAGCCTCCGCGGCACTGGATTTTTCGGCTGCTCCGCGCCCTGGTGCTGCTGGTCTTGGTGGTAGCGGGGCTCGCAATGGCGGGCATCGGCTTGCTAGGCTGAGGCTTCTACCACGCGGGCCAGGACCACTTGCGCGAAAGGGAAGCCGAGCGGCGGCCAGCCGACTTGCTCCAAGCTGCGGCCACTATCCAGCGCCCCGCCAGGCCGCGCCCTACCCCCTAAAAAAACTCCATTATGCAAAACCCTAGCCTATTGCTCCTGCTGCTACTGGGCGTGCTGGCCACCCGGCCCGGCGCGGCCCACGCTCAAACCGGCGCTGCCCTGCTGCAAAAAGCGGCCACCCTAGAAAAAGCCGGCAACCTGCCCGCCGCCATTGCGGCCTACAACCAGGCCAACACCGTCTTCGGCCGAACCGGCGACTTGGATGGCAAACAGCAGGCCCTCACCAAACTGGCCGAGCTGAACGAGCGCCTGGCCAACCAGTACCTCCAGCAAAGCAAAACCGGCCCGGCGGCCCCGGCCCCAATGACGACCGCGGCGGCGCCAGTTGTAACTCGCGCCCAGCCTGCACCGCGCCCGGTGGCGCCGGCAGCCCCGGCGGCGGGGGCGACGCCGGTGGCACCCTTGGCCGGCTCGGTGGCGGGCGGCCGGCCAGTGGGCTTGTTCTTCATGAGCCGCTACCTGATGGCCCTGCACTCGCTCGAAAAGGCGACGTACTACTTCACGCCGGGCGGGCAGGTGTTTGTGAACCCGACCGGGTTTTCGGCGACGGCGCTGGCGGCCCTACCCCCCGGCCAGCGCGGCAGCTACACCCTGGCCGGCAATAAGCTGACCATACGCTGGGCCAACGGCCAAACTGATGCTAGCGACGTGGAGCCGCAGGCCACCACCTTCGGCTGGGACATGGGCCTGTTTCTGGCCGTGCGGCCCTTCGCCAACGCCCGGCAGCTAGCCGGCTCCTTCGAGGGCGGCAACTCGGTGAGCCTGGGCGGCGGCAGCACGGCGGTGGTGAGCGGCCTCACGTTTCGGCCCGATGGCACCTTCACCCGCAGCAGCACCAGCTCGCTCAGCAGCACCGATGCGGCCGGCACGGCCCGCGCCGGGGCTAGCGGCACCGGCACCGGCCGCTGGAGCCTGAATGGCTGGCTGCTTACCCTCACTGATGCGCAGGGCCAGACCACCCAGGGCGTGTCTTACCCCATCGAAACCGACGATAAAACGGGCCAGGTCACGCGCTTCTACTACGGCAGCATGGCCTACAAGCGCTTGTGAATCAGCTAAAAACACTGCACTCTTTTACTCACCTTTCCGCTGTTTACTTTTCTGAGCCATGAACGACTTTGCTACCGCTGCCCCGGCCGAAGCGGCCCGCCCCGCCGCTGGCCCCACCACCGAGGCCTTTGCCGTGCGCATCGGCTACATCTGGCTAATGGCGCTGGCCCCCGTGGCCGGGCTCGTCATCTGCCTGCTAAGCGCGTTTGCCGAAGGCAGCGTGCTGGGCTTTCTGCTGGGGCTGGCGCTGCTGCCGGTGGGCTACTGGGCCTGGCAGCGGGGCTACCGGGCGGTGCAATTGGTGCTGGCACCCGAGCACCTGCGGGTGCTGCCCGTGGCGCCCGGCCAGCCGGCCCAGGATATTCCGCTGAGCAGCATTGCCGGCTACCTGCTGCCGCAGCAGTCTTATTACCAGATACTTTGCCTGATGCTGCACGGCGGGGCCGAGCTGAATTTCAGCAAGCGCCTGCGCACGGCCCCGGCCGGTACGCTGGCCTTCGACGCCTGGGCTCAGCAGCTGGCTAGCCGCCTCGAACAGGCCCGGCCCGCCGAGGCGGCTGCCGAGGCCCCGGCGCCAGCACCGGCTAGTGGCCTGGTGCCGGGTGCGACCCGCGTATTTGCCCGCACGGCTTTTGGCAAAATACTGGCCGGGCTGGCCATTGCGTGGCTGCTGCTGGCCGGGCTGGCCGCGCTGGGGGGCGCCCATCTGGGGGTTGGCATGCTGATGGCCCCGGTGCTGTATTTGGGCTATTATTTCCGGGCCCGCGGGGCGCTCAAGGTGACAACCTACGCCTACACCGGCGCAAATACCACGCGCGACCGGGCATTGCAAGACGATTTGGACGATACGCGCCGCCGCACGCTCGATGACCTGGACCGGCTTTCGTAGCGGCCCCGCCCAGGGCCGGCGCTAGCGACTGCGCGGCTTACCCGGTGCGGCAGCGGCCGGCGGCGCAGTAGCCACCAGCTCATACACGCCCTTGTTGCCGGTGGGATAGCCCAGAATGGTAATGCTGAGCCGGCGCGTGCGGGCATCGTAGCGGTAGGTGCCGCGCTGCACATCCGAGCCCTTGAGGTCGGTGAAGCGGAAGACGATGCTGTCGCCCTTGGTGGTGAAGCGGCCCTGCTGCGCAAAAAAGCGCGGGCCGCTGTCGCCCAGCAGCAAACTCAGCCGCTTGGAGTAGGTGCCGTCGGCGCGCAGGGCTAGGGTGCCACCCACGCCCGACACCGGGGTAGCCGGCGGCTCGCCGGTGGTATAGTCGTACACGGTGTAGGCCGTGTAGGTGTAGGTAGTGTAGAAGGCGGCCGGTGGGCTAGGGGCGGGGGCGGCCAGCGCAGCGGCTGCCAGGAGGTAGCGAATCATAAGAAGCAACGGGGCGAGCAGCAAAAAGCGGGGCTGGCGGGCCGGCAGAAATTCTGCCTGCCCGCCAGCCCCGCTGTCAAAAATAGCGCCGGCCGCTAGGCGCGGCGGCCGGCAGCTTTGCCGGCTTTGGCTTTTTTGCCGAGGTCGGGCTGCTTGTGCTTTTTGCGGCGGCCCCCCACTACCAGCCAGGCGGCCCCGGCTAGCAGCAGGCTCACGCCGATGGCGGCGGCCTGGCGGGGCAGCTTGTCCTCCACGGGCGGGGGCAAGTGCTCGACGCCGCTGGCATCGGTGCGGGCGGGCTCGTGCAGGTAGCGGCCCTGCTTGGGCAGGTGGTAGTTGTCGGCCAGGTGGCGCAAGCCGGTGGTGGCCTCGGGGCCGGTTATTACCGGGCCGTGGCCGCAGCCGATGGCGCGCGGCTCCAGGTCGGCCAGCAGCTGCACCGAGTGGAAGCACTTGTCCCAATCGTAGTTGAAGGGCGCGCCGGCCACGCTTATTTCGGGCAAACCCAGCAGCACCGCCGGAATCGACTCGTGGTTGGTGGTGGCAAAGGCATCGGCCCCGAGCAGCGTGCGGTCGGCCTCGCGAAAGAAAGCAATCTGGCCCGGCGCGTGGCCCGGCACGTGCAGCCAGCGCCACTGCGCCAGGTGCGGCGGGTGCTCATCATCGAGGGGCAGGGCTTCGGCCACGTCTTCGAGGTTGGGTAGCTGGGTGGGGAAAAACCGGCTGGCAAAGGCCAGCGAGCCGCCCACGGTGGGGTCGCGCGGCGGGTACAGGGCCTTGGCCGTTACGTAGGGCAGCTCCAGGGGGTGCACAATTACCGGCACGTGCCAGTGCTCGGCCAGCTCCTTGGCCGAGCCCAGGTGGTCGAGGTGGCCGTGGGTAAGAATAATGGCCTCGGGGCGCGTGCCGGGGTAAAAAAGCTTGTCGGCCGCCGCAATAATCTCCTTCTCCGAGCCCGGCAGGCCCGTGTCGATGAGCACCCACTCGCCGGGCGTGCCGGTTTCTACAAAATACACGTTGACGAAGCGCTTGATGCGCAGCTGGTGAACGCCAGCAGCTACCTGGTCCATAGGCTAGGGGAGGGAAAAAAAGAAATAAGTTGGGCAGGCATACGCAAAACAACCTCGTTTGGCTGCCCGGCCCGGCCCGCGCGCACCCGCAGAAAAATGGCCCAAAAAATGCAAAGCATCCGCCGCAGTGGGGGCGGCAGCCGGTATATTTGAACGTGATTTTCTGGCTCTTCTGCAAAAAATAAATGAAAGCATTCCTTACCCTGCTATTTGGCTTGCTGGCCCGGCTAGCCGTGGCCCAGCCCGACCGCCCGCCCGTGGGCCCGGCCGCCGCGCCCACCCTCGAGTTTATCGAGAACAAAGGGCAGTGCGCCGCGCCGGTGCGCTACACGGCCGCGCTGCCGGGCGGCGGCCAGCTCTTTGCCGAGCGCGATGGCCTGCGGCTGGCCCTGCTGGCGCCCGGCGCCCTGGCCCAGGCCTCGGGCCACGCAGCCGACTCGGTCCGGCACCTGCCTCAGGCCGACTACGCCATGCGGGGCCACGTGCTGGACCTGCGCTTTGCGAATGCCTCGCCGGCTACGCACCTGGTGCCGGCCAGCCGCACGGCCGAGCACCGCAACTACTTCCGGGGCCGCGACCCGGCGCACTGGGCCACCGATGTGCGCAGCTACCACGAGCTGCACTACGCCGCCCTGTGGCCCGGCGTGGATGCCCGCTTCTACGAAAATGCCGACGAGCGCCTGGAATATGACTTTACGGTGGCGCCGGGGGCTAGCCCGGCCGCCATTGGCCTGCGCCACGCCGGCGCCCCGGTTACGCTCGATGCCCTCGGCAACCTGCAGCTGGCCACCAGCGTGGGCGTGGTGCGCGAGCTGGCGCCCCGGGCCTGGCAGCTAGGGCCGGGCGGCGCGCAGCAGCCCGTGGCCTGCCGCTACCGCCTCGACGAGGACAATACCGTGCGCTTTGAGGTGGGGGCCTACGACCCCACCCGGCCGCTCACCATCGACCCCACGCTGGTGTTTGCCACCTACACCGGCTCGACCTACACCAACTGGGGCTGCACGGCCACCTACGACGAGCAAGGCAACCTCTACTCGGGCGGCATCGTGTTTGGCCAGGGCTACCCGGTGAGCCCCGGCGCGTTCCAAACCACGTTTCGCAGCAACATCGACATGGGCCTGATTAAGTACGACGTAACCAAGTCGGGGGCGGCGGCGCGGGTTTGGGCCACCTACGTGGGCGGCAATCAGGTAGAGTACCCGCACAGCATGGTGGTGAACAGCCAGGGCGAGCTGCTGGTGCTGGGCTCCACCAATTCGAGCGACTTTCCCGTCACGGCCACGGCCGTGCAGCGCACCTACCGGGGCGGGGGGGCCACCGGCGATTCCTTTCTGAGCCCGGGCGCCGACATTGTAGTGTGCCGCCTGGCGGCCAACGGCTCGGCCATGCGGGCCAGCACCTACCTGGGCGGCACCGGCAACGACGGCCTGCTGCCGCTGCAGCAGTACTCCAGCATCACCCAGCTGCCGCACAACTTTGGCGATGCCCTGCGGGGTGATATCCTGGTGGATAAGGCTGATAACGTGTACATTGCTTCGTGCACGGGCTCGACCGACTTCCTGCCCGCCGGCACGCCGGCCAGCTTTCAGCGCAGCTACCGGGGCGGCACCGTAGATGGGGTGGTGTGCAAGCTCACCCCCGACCTCACCACCATGCTGTGGGGCGGCTACCTGGGCGGCAACGCCGCCGACGGGGCCTACTCGCTGCAACTAGAGCCTACCTCGGGCGATGTGTACGTGGCGGGCGGCACGCTCAGCCCCGACCTGCCGGCCACCGCCGGGGCCTACCACTCGGGCCTGGCCGGCAACGTGGATGGCTACGTGGCCCGCATCGCGGCCGATGGCAGCCGCATTATTCGCACTACCTACCTGGGCACCAGCGCCTACGACCAGGCCTACTTTGTGCAGCTCGGCACCGATGGCGGGGTGTACGTGCTAGGGCAGTCGCTGGGCGCGTACCCCGTCACGCCGGGCCTCTACACCACGCCCAACGGCCACCAGTTCATTCATAAGCTCGACGCCAATCTGAGCACCACCCAGCTAGCCACCGTGTTTGGCAGCGGGCGCAGCACCATCGATATCTCGCCCACGGCCTTTTTGGTGGATAACTGCGACCGGGTATTTATCTGCGGCTGGGGCGGCGGGGCCAACCAGCTCTACGGCAGCACCCTGGCCAACTACCTGAGTGCCAACGCGGGCAGCTACACCACGGGCCTGCCCACCACGGCCTACGCCGTGCAATCGACCACCGACGGCTCCGACTTTTACCTGGCCCAGTTTGGGGCGGGGCTCAAAAACCTGGGCTACGGTACCTTCTTTGGCGGCTACGCCAACACGCCCGCGTGGGGCGAGCACGTAGATGGCGGCACCTCGCGCTTCGACCCGCGCGGGGTGGTGTACCAGGCCGTGTGCACCTGCGGGGCCAGCGCCAGCTTCCCCATTCCGCCGGGGGCCAACTATTACTCGGCCACCAGCGGCACCAGCGGCAACTGCAACAACGCGGCCTTTGTGCTCAATTTCCGGCCCGACGTGGCCGACGTGGGCCCGCCCCAAACGGTGTGCCTCAACTTTGCCACGCCCCTGGAAGGCTCGCCCAGCGGCGGCGTATGGACGGGCCCCGGCGTGAGCGGCTCGGTGGCCACGGGCTTCACCTTTACCCCGCCCGGGCTGGGCACCTACACCCTCACCTACACCGTGGCTACGGGCCTGTGCAGCAGCTCGGCCGTGCGCCAGATGACGGTGGTGGCCCCGGCGGCGGTCACCATCACCTCTACGCTACCCGCCTCGTACTGCCTGGCCGACGGCGCCACGGCGCCCACTACGCTGCTGGTGGGCTCGCCGGCGGGCGGCACGTTTAGCGGGCCGGGCGTCACCACTACCTCGGCCGGCCCCGTCTTCAACCCCAACCTGGTGAGCGGCGTGGCCGAAATCACCTACACCTACGCCATGGGCTGCAATGTGCAGGTGAAGCGCCGCGTAGAAGTGGTGCGCGCCACGGCCGGCGCGGGCCAAACGCTGTGCGCTACTACAAGCCCCATCAGCCTGTTTGGCACCCCGGCGGGCGGCACCTGGGCGGGCCCCGGCGTGAGCGGCTCGGTGGCCGCCGGCTTTCGGTTTACGCCCTCGGCCGTGACGCCGGGCATCGTGGACCTTACCTACACCCTGGCGGCCCAGGACAACTCGTGCGCGGCCACGAGCACCCGGCGCTACGTGGTGGTGGGCACCACCCCGCCGGTGCTCACGGCGCTGCCCTCGCCGCTGTGCGTGAGCAACGCCACGCGCTACCCGCTGGTGGGCACCCCGGCCGGGGGCTACTGGTACGGTGCGGGCGTCGGCACTTCGGGTTCCGATTACTACTTCACGCCCAGCCAGGCCGGGGTGGGCACGTTTACGCTCACTTATGTCGTGGGCACTAGCACGGCGTGCAGCGCGCAACGCACGCTCACCGTCACGGTTTCCTCCACGCTGGTAGCCAGCCTGCCGGCCGATACCCTGCTGTGCCCCGGCACCACGGCGGCTTTCCGGCTGCGCGGGGCTAGCCCCGCGGGCGGCACCTGGGTTGGCACCGGCGTAAGTGGCAACGCCACCACCGGCTTTTTCTTCACGCCGCCCGCCGGCTTTGCGGGCTCAGCGGTGCTGACGTATACGGTAGCGAGCGGTGGCTGCACGGCCACCGCCACCCGCAGCGTGGGCGTAGCGCCGGTGCCGGTGCTGCAAGCCGCCTGGGCCCCCGTGGCCTGCCCCGAAGACCGGCAGTCGCCCCTGGTGGTGCGCTTTACCAATACGGGCAGCGGCGGCATCACCCGCTGGGATTTTGGCGATGGCACGCCCGCCGTGGAGGGCGCCGATGTGCGCCACACCTACCAGCAGGCCGGTCGCTACCAGCCCAGCGTGACGTTGCGCTACCTCAATGCGCAGTGCGTAACCACGGCCCCGCTCGCGGCCGTGGAGGTGGTCAACCAGGTCATTCCCAATATCATCACCCCCAACGGCGACAAGGATAACCAGTACTTCCGCCTGCCGCCTAGCTGCGAGCCGCGGCTGCAGCTGTTTTCGCGCTGGGGGCAGCTCGTGCACGAGGATGCCGTGTACCACAACGACTGGGATGCCACCGGCCACCCCGCCGGCATTTACTACTATTTGCTCACTTACCCCGATGGCCACCGCGTAAAAGGCTGGCTGGAGGTTATGAAGTAAGCGCGAGCTAGCCCATACCGTTCATTAAAAAGGGCCGCCCGAAATGGGCGGCCCTTTTTAGTGAACGAAAATTATTTAACCGGCAGCGTGCGCACGGCACCGGTAGCTTTGTCGACCTCGAAAGCCGCTTTGTTGGGCATGCGCCCGGCCCAGTCGGTGCGGGGCACCAGCACTTGCCAGTGCGCATCCACATCGACAATGCTGGCCGAGTCGGGCACGTAGCGCGCGGCATTGGGCTGGCCCTGCAGGTAGCGCGCCACGGCGGCGCGGGCGGCTTCGGGAGTGGTAGCGGGGGTGCCGGCGGGCATGGAAATAGCGCTGGGAGTGGCCGTGGTAGGGGCGGTAGCGGGCGCGCCAGTAGTAGGCGCGGTGGCCGACTGGCAACCAGCCAGGGCTAGTAGCAGTACGGCTAGGGGCAGGGTGTTGGGCATGGCGCAAAGCTAGCGCGCAAGTTTGCCGCCCGGCCGGGCCACCAACCAGCCCCCTTGGCTGTTATAGCCGCATTCCCGTCAATTTTCTCTTATGTCAACTACCCTTTCCGCGCCGGTTATCAGCCCCGAGCGCCTGGCGGCGGCCTATTCCTACGCTTCCTATCGGCAGCTTATCGACGAGGCATTGGCCCAGGGCCGCACCACCGGCCCCCAGCAATCGCCTGAGCTAACCGAATACACAACGCTGAACGTGCAGCGCATGAGCCGCCTCGACAAAACCACCAGGCTGCTGCCCGAGCTGGCCGCCGCCGTGGCCGGCTTGCGCGGGTACTACATCGGGCTGATTATCACCGAAGGCTGGTGCGGCGACGCGGCCCAGCTTGTGCCCGTGCTCGAAGCCGTGGCCCAGGCTAGCGGCGGCCACCTGCGCACGGCCTACATCTTGCGCGACGACAATCTCGACGTGGCCGATGAGTACCTCACCAACGGCAGCCGCTCCATTCCCAAGCTCGTGGTGCTGCGCGCCGATACCCTTACCGAGGTGCTGCACTGGGGCCCGCGTCCCGCCGAGGCCCAGACCCTGATTCTCAAGCTGAAAGCCGAGGGCATGGCCCACGACGACTTCATCCGGGAGCTGCACACCTGGTACGCCCACGACCGCACCCAGGCCACCCAGCGCGAGCTGCTGGCCCTGGTGCAGCGCCTTGCGTAGTGCTGAATAGTGAAACTGTCTGGCAGATTAAAAAAACACCTCGTCATGCGGAGCGCAGCGCAGTCGAAGCATCTTGGTCGCTTCGTTGAGCGGCCCATACGTGCCCTGCCAAGATGCTTCGACTGCGCTGCGCTCCGCTCAGCATGACGGAATACCAGGTTTTTAATCTGCCGGATAACTCGCTGGTACTCGAATCGCGCACCACTCAAACTGCCTTTTCGAGCGTGAGCAGCGTGAGGGGCTGGCGCGGGCGGCCAAAGCGCGTGGTGGCCGGAAACGGCTCGCTGGCGCCGGTGCGGCGGTAGCCCTGGCGCTCGTACCAGGCCAGCAGCTCGGGGCGCAGGGCCAGCACGCTCATCTTGATTTTGGCGCAGCCGGCCTGGCGGGCGTGGGCCTCGGCCTGGGCTAGCAGCTGCCGGCCCAGGCCGTGCGCCTGCGCCTCGGGGGCCACGGCCAACATGCTCAGGTACAGCGCTGGGCCTTGCGGCTCAAGGTACACGCAGCCGGCTGGCCGGCCCGTCAGCTCGGCCAGCAGCAATACGGCGGGCGGGGCGGCCAGCAGCTCAAGCAGCGTGGCCGCGTCGATGCGGGGGCCTTCCAGCAGGTGGCCTTCGGTAGTCCAGCCGGCCTGGCTGGCCTCGCTGCGGTAGGCCCGGTTGATGAGGTCGACCAGGGCGAGCGCGTCGGCCGGCGTGGCGGCGCGGAAGGTAGGAGAGGGGTTTTCCACGCCGCAAAGGTAGCCGGCGGGGCTGGCCGGCCCAGGCGGGTTTACGTACGCTTCCCGGTCTTATTTCCCTTCTGATGAATCTCTCCCACAACACGATTTTGCTCACGGGCGGTGCCACTGGCATCGGGCTGGCCCTAGCCCAGCGCTTTGCCCAGGCGGGCAGCCAGGTTATTATCTGCGGGCGCCGGGCCGACAAGCTGCAAGCGGCCCAGCAGCAGGTGCCCGGCCTGCATTTCTACGCCTGTGACCTGGCCCAGGCCACCAGCCGCGCCGAGCTGGCTAGCCGCGTAGTGGTCGATTTTCCGGCCCTTAACGTGTTGATTAACAATGCCGGCATCCAAAACCGCTTTCAAATAGCCGGCCTGCCCGCCGACCTCGCCGCCTGGGAGCAGCAGCGCCAGGAAATTGCCATCAACCTCGAAGCACCCATCCACCTGGCTGCGTTGCTGTTGCCGCACCTGCGCCAGCAGCGCGCGCCGGCCATTATTAACGTGTCGTCGGGGCTAGCGTTTGCGCCCATGGCCGCCGCGCCCATCTACAGCGCCACCAAGGCGGCGCTGCACTCCTTCACGCTGTCGTTGCGCCGGCAGCTGGCCGATACGGGCGTGCGGGTGCTCGAAATTGTGCCGCCCGGCGTGAACACCGACCTCGGCGGACCGGGCCTGCACACCTGGGCCGTGCCCGTTGATGCCTTTGCCGATAGCATCGTGGCCCGCCTCGCCGCCGGCGAGGAAGAGGTGGGCTACGGCACCTCCGAAAGCATCCGGCTAGCCTCGCGCGCTGAGGTAGATGCCCGTTTCAAGCAAATGAACGGCTAGGAGTTGGCTGCTAGGCATTCAGATGACAAGTAAGTAATAACCGTCCGTCATGCTGAGCTTGCCGAAGCATCTTACCAGGGTACGTGAGGAAAATGGTCCTTTACGCAACCAGCCAAGATGCTTCGGCAAGCTCAGCATGACGGACGGTTATGAATCAGCATGACGGGCGGTTTGTTTTGTATGCCCTCACACCGGCCCGCCGCACTGCCAGCAAAAGGCTGCTTCGGGCCGGTGCCCGGTGGCCTGGCAGCTAGGGCAGGCGGCTTGCTTGAAGGCCGGCGTAGGCGCCGTAGCCGGGCTAGCGGGCAGCGCCATCTGGGCCGATACGATGCCGGTGGGCACGGCAATGATGGCGTAGCCCAAAATCATGAGCACCGAGGCCAGGGCCTGCCCGAGCACGGTGTGGGGCGAAATATCGCCGTAGCCCACCGTGGTAAGCGTCACGATGGCCCAGTAAATACTCTTCGGGATGCTCGTGAAGCCGTTGTGTCCGCCCTCCACCACGTACATCAGCGAGCCCACGGCGATGGCCAGCAAGAGCACGGCCGAGAGAAAAACCAGGATTTTAAACCGGCTGGCCTTCAGCGCCGTCACGATAAACTCGCCCTCGCCCACAAAGCGCCCCAGCTTGAAAATGCGAAATACCCGCAGCAGCCGCAGCGTGCGAATGGCCAGCAAGTAGCGGCTGCTCGCCACCAGCAGCGCCGCCAGCGTGGGCATGATGGACAGAAAGTCGATGATGCCCAGCAAGCTCAGGGCGTAGGCCAGCGGGCGGCGCACCACCAGCAGCCGGGCCAGGTACTCAAGCAGGAAAAGGCCGGTAAAAAACCACTCCAGCCCCCGCAGGTATCCGCCAAATTCGAGCCGGATGTGCTCCACGCTGTCGAGCATCACCGTGAGCACGCTCAGCACAATGGCTACCAGCAGGGCAATGTCGAAGGCGCGCCCGGCGCGCGTATCCGACTCAAAAATAATGCGGTAGGCGGTGTGCTGCCAGCCGGGAGCCGTGCTGCGGGGCTGTAAGTCCATGGGGTAAAAACGGCTGGGCCGGGCCGTGGTTGCGCCCGCCCCGCGGGGCTAGGGCCTATCCAAACGAAACCGATAGATGAGCCAAAAAACTGCGCGCTAGCTTGCGGCCCCACCACCAACCACCTCTCCCGAAGATGCTGCGTACCCTCGCTTCTCACCGGGCGGCCCTGCTGCTTGCCGCCCCGCTAGCCCTGGCCGCCTGCCAAAGCCAGCCCACCCAAACTGCCGGCCAGCCGGCCACCGGCACCCCCGGCGCCCCGGCCGATACCACGGGCGGCAAGCCCAAATACCTGAGCCAGCCGCTCATCAGCAGCATTTACACCGCCGACCCCTCGGCGCACGTCTTCAACGGCAAGCTTTACATCTACCCCTCGCACGACATCGAGGCGGGCATTCCGGAGAATGACAAGGGCGACCACTTTGCCATGCGCGACTACCACATTCTATCGCTGGACAGCGTGGGCGGCAAAGTCACCGACCACGGCGTGGCCCTCGACCTCAAGGATATTCCCTGGGCCGGCCGCCAGCTGTGGGCGCCCGACGCGGCCTTCAAGAACGGTACGTACTACCTGTATTTTCCGGTGAAGGACAAGCAGGACGTGTTCCGCATGGGCGTGGCTACCAGCCAGTCGCCCACCGGCCCGTTCAAGGCCGACCCAGCGCCCATTGCGGGCAGCTACAGCATTGACCCGGCCGTGTTTACCGACACCGATGGCAAGGCCTACATGTACTTTGGCGGCCTCTGGGGCGGCCAGCTGCAGCGCTGGAAAACCGGCACCTACGACGCCAACGCCCCCGAGAAAAAGCCCGACGGCAACGAGCCCGCCATTGGCCCGCGCGTGGCCCAGCTCAGCGCCGACATGAAGCACTTTGCCGGCCCGGTTAAGGAAATCAAGCTTGTGGACGAAGCCGGCAAGCCCTTGCTGGCCAGCGATACCAAGCGGCGCTTCTTCGAGGGCGGCTGGCTGCACAAGTACCAGGGCAAGTACTATTTCTCGTACTCGACCGGCGACACCCACCTGCTCGTGTACGCCGTGAGCGACTCGCCCACCGGCCCCTTCACCTACAAAGGCGTCATTATGAACCCCGTGCAGGGCTGGACCACCCACCACTCCATCGTCGAATTCAAGGGCAAGTGGTACATTTTCTACCACGACACCCAGCTCAGCGGCAAAACCTGGCTGCGCAACGTGAAAGTGACCGAACTCAAGCGCAACCCCGACGGCAGCATCGTGACGATTAACCCGTAAAACAGGGGAGCGGCGTCAAAAAAAGACGGTCGTCATGCTGAGCTTGCCGACATCTTGCTCGCAACGTTAGGATTAGTAACCCTAGCGACGCAAGCAAGATGCTTCGGCAAGCTCAGCATGACGGCCGTTTTCTGTGAATAGACCGGCTAGCCCGCCAGCACCTCGCTGGCCTGCACAAAGCGCACGCCCAGTGCCAGCAGGTCGGCCTTGGCGGCGGCTATGCTCTCGGGCGCGATGCCCCGGCTGGCGTCCTCAAGCACGGCTACCTCGAAGCCTTCGCCGTGGGCATCCTTGGCCGAGTAATACACGCAGTAGTCGGTGGCTAGCCCGGCCACGAACACCTGCGTAATGCCCCGCGCCCGCAGGTAGCCCGTGAGGCCGGTGGCGCGGCGGTGGCCATTATCGAAGAATGCGCTGTAGCTATCCAATTCGGGGTCAGTGCCTTTGCGAAAAATAGCTTCCACGCGGTCAAGGTTGAGGCCGGGGTGCAGCGCGGCGCCCGGCGAGCCCTGCACGCAGTGGTCGGGCCAGAGGCGTTGGGGCAGGCCCTGCCACTGTATTTCGCTGAATGCTTCCTGGCCGGGGTGGGTGCTGGCAAAGCTGCGGTGCCCGGCCGGGTGCCAGTCCTGAGTGGCCACCACCAGGTCGAAGCGCGGCTGCAAGTCGTTGAGCAGTGGCAGAATAGCGTTGCCTCCATCCACGGCCAGGGCGCCGCCGGGCAGGAAATCAAGCTGAAAGTCGATGAGCAATAAGCAGGTCATAGAAAAGCAGTTAAAAACCGGGCTAGGTAATATCTTTTGTCATTGCGAGCCTGCGAAGCAATCGCACCCGAACGAAACCTGCACGACTCGTTCGGGTGCGATTGCTTCGCAGGCTCGCAATGACAGACCAATGGCTGTTATAATCAATAAGCGAGTATTTACACCAGGTTCAATACCTGCGCTGAGTGCGCCCGCACCTGCTGGGTAAGCGCCGCATTAGCAGCCAGATGCTGGCCGAACGACGGCACCAGCCGCCGGAAGGTGGCCTGCCACGCGGGCGAGGCGGCGTGCTCGGGAAAGCAGCGCTGCACCAAATCCAGCATGATGCTGACGGCCGTGCTAGCCCCCGGCGAGGCGCCCAGCAGCGCGGCAATGGAGCCGTCGGCGGCCGTTACCACCTCGGTGCCAAACTCCAGTACGCCACCCTGTTTTTTATCCTTCTTGATGACCTGCACGCGCTGGCCGGCCGTTTCGAGCTGCCAGTCTTCGGGGCGGGCCTCGGGGTAGTACTCGCGCAGGGCCGCGATGCGCTGCTCGGGCGTTTGGAGCACCTGCCCGATGAGGTACTTAGTGAGCGGAATGTTGCGCGCCCCGGCGTAGAGCAGCGGCCGGATGTTGCCCAGCTCAATCGAGCGGAACAAGTCGGCGTAGGAGCCGCGCTTCAAAAACTTGGTGCTGAAGCCGGCGTAGGGGCCGAAGAGCAGCTCCTGGCGGCCGTTTATCTGGCGGGTGTCGAGGTGGGGCACCGACATGGGCGGCGAGCCCACGGCGGCCTTGCCGTACACCTTGGCATCGTGGCGGGCAATAACCTCGGGCTTGGTGCACTTCAGCCACTGCCCGCTCACGGGGAAGCCGCCAAAGCCATTGGCCTCCGGAATGCCCGATTTTTCGAGCAGCGTGAGCGAGCCGCCGCCCGCCCCAATAAAGACAAAGCGCGTGTATGCCTTGCGGCTTTTGCCGGTGGCCCGGTCGCGGATTTTCACGCGCCACAGGCCGCCTTCCTTGCGGCGGATATCCTCAATTTCCTGCCCTAGCTCGAAGCTGACGCCCGGTTGCCGGCGCAGGTTGTCGAACAAGGCGCGGGTGAGGGCCCCAAAATTGACGTCGGTGCCGATGGCCATGCGCGTGGCGGCCACGGGCTGGCCAGGGTCGCGGCCGTCCATCACCAGCGGTATCCAGCGCTCAATCTCGGCCGGGTCGGTGCTGAACTCCATGCCCGCAAACAGCGGCGAGCCCAGCAGCGCCTCGTAGCGCGTGCGCAGGTAGGCCACGTTTTCGGTGCCCCACACAAAGCTCATGTGCGGAATGCTGTGAATAAAGGCGCTCGGGTCGGGCAGCTTGCTTTCTTCTACCAGGCTGGCCCACAGCTGTTTGCTTAGCTCAAACTGCTCGGCGATTTTGTCGGCCTTGGAGATATCCACGCTGCCGTCGGGGCGCTGGGGGGTGTAGTTGAGTTCGCAAAAAGCCGAGTGGCCGGTGCCGGCATTATTCCAGGCATCGGAGCTTTCGGCGGCCACCTCGTCGAGGCGCTCATACACGGCCAGGGTCAGGCTAGGGTCTAGCTCTTTGAGCAGCACGCCCAGCGTAGCGCTCATGATGCCGGCGCCAATGAGCACGATATCAGCGGTCAGCGGCTTGGCAGGTGAAGTTTTTAAATCCATAAAAAGGAAGGAAATAGCACTTGCCAGGGTAAATTTGCACTGGCAAGCAGCTATGCAATAGCTGCAAAAGAAAGAATGGCCAGCAGAAGCTACCTACTAGATACGAAGAGCGCCGGGGTGCTTAGCAAGGATGGAGAGTGAACCAGGAGGTTGTTATAGCATCGTCTACATTAGCACGGCGATTGTCGAATTTGGGGAAGCAGCCTTGCTGCAACTGCTAAAGCAGTCCCGGGGTTTCAACGAGCGGGCCGGCATTACGGGCGTCCTCATGTACGGGGGCGGCCGGTTTGTGCAGGTGCTGGAAGGCTGCCCGGCGGCCGTGCGCTGCCTCTACGCCCGCATTGCGGCCGACCCGCGCCACGGCCGCCTCGAAAAGCTGGCCGATGGGCTGGTGCCCCGGCGCGAGTACAAGGAGTGGCACATGAGCTTTGCGCCCCCGCCCAACCGCCCCGACTGGCCGCAGCTGCCCGGCTACCTTACGCCGCCCCAACTGGTGCTGGCGGGCCTGGGCACCACCACCCAGCCGCTGCTCAGCGAGTTTATGGCGGCCAGCACCCATCTGGAGCTGATTTGAGGGGCTAGCCCGCCCCAAACGGAAACACCTGCCGCCGCTCCCAGGGCCCGCCCCGGTAGGCCCACAGCGCCAGCCCCGTGCCCTGCGCCGCAAAGGGCTGGAAACGAGCTTCCAATTCGCTCAGCAAGGCCCGCGCCACGGCGGGGTCTACCTTGTTTTGCACCGTGATGTGGGGGCGCAGGCCCTGCTGGTCTTGCGCCGATAGCCAGGGTTGCCACTGCTGCTGCAGGCGGCGGTGCAGGGCCGGCAGGTCGGGGTTGGCGAGGGTGTACATCACGCCGCGCCCCATAAATTTGAGGCCCGTGACTTGCAGCGGCAGCGGCGCGGGCTGGCTAGCTGCTACCTCGGCCAGGTAGGCGCAGATAGCCGCTTCCTCCGGGCCCGGCAGGGCGTGAAACAGCGTGAGGTGCGCCCCGAGGTAGTTGATTTTAGGTGGAAAATACTTCTTGCGCTGGGCATCAAAAAAAGCCTGGCTGGCTTCGTCCAGGGTCAGCGTGAGGATAAGTGGGGCATCGGTCATGGCCCAGCTATACGCAAAACCCGGCTAGGCCGCCCGTTCCAGCGCCTCAATATCGAGGCTGCAAATGGCCCGCTGGTGGCGCGTGATTTTGGCCGCGTCCCAGTGCCACCACGCCACGGCCAGCAGCCGGGCCACGGTGGCCTCGTCGAAGCGCCGGCGCACTACCTGGGCTGGGTTGCCGGCCACGATGGCGTAGTCGGGCACGTCGCGCGTGACCACGGCCCGCGTGGCCACAATGGCGCCGTTGCCCACCCGCACGCCGGGCATCAGCAGGGCATCGTGGCCTAGCCACACGTCGTTTTCCACCACCAAGTCGCCCTTGCTCGGAAACGTGGCCGGGTCAAATGCCGCCTCCCAGCCCTGGCCGAAAACCGGGAATGGGTAGGTGGTAAACAGGTCGGTGCGGTGGTTGCCGCCGTTCATAACAAATTTCACTCCCGAGGCAATCTGGCAAAAGCGCCCAATGCGCAGCTTGTCGCCAATAAATGGGAAGTGATACAGCACGTTGCGCTCAAAATTGCGCACGTCGTCAAAGTCGTCGTAGTACGTATAGTCGCCCACTTCGATGAGCGGGTTGGTGAGGATATTCTTCAAAAAAACCAGCCGCTCGTGGCCGCCCACGGGGTGCCGCGTGCCGGGGTCCGGGCCGGTAGGGGAAGGAGGGTCGGGCATTGAAAAATAGGCTTTAGTATTGCAAAGCTGCGCAAAAAAAACGTTTGTCATGCTGAGCGCAGCGCAGCGGAGTCGAAGCATCTTGGCCGCTTCGTTGCTAGCGCCAGGAGTTAGTACCCCAGCCAAGATGCTTCGACTCCGCTGCGCTGCGCTCAGCATGACAAACGTTTTGCATGATACTGATAATCAATCGAATTAATTGCCGTCAAACGTAGCCCAAAACGACTTATTCCGGGCTCGCTGGCGTTGAGTACGTAATGCAGACCGACCTCTTTTTGCCCGTCCTCAACGCCCCCGAAACAGCCCGCCCGCTAGCCCCCGCCGAGGCCGCCGCGCCCCGCACGCACGGCGCCAAGCTGTGGCAGCCCCAGCGCGTATTGTTTACGCCTGATGCCTTGCAGGAAGCGTATGGCCAGCAAATACTGGCCCGCGCCCAGGCGCTGAATTTGCCCATCGAGCTGCTCAAAAGCAACCGCCTCACCGGCCTGCGTGGCGAAGACGAGCGCGCCACCTACCGCACCGCCAAAACTACCCTGGCCGTGGTGAACGCGCCCGCCGGGGCGCTGCGCCTGCAGCCCACGCCGCCCTCGGCCGACTACCAGCTCAACCTGGCCGAGGGCTGCCCGGCGCACTGCCAGTACTGCTACCTGGCCGGCAGCCTCAGCGGCCCGCCCGTGGTGCGTGCTTTTGCCAACCTGCCCAAGCTGCTCGAAAACACGCAGTTGTACGAGCGGCCCGGCCGCCCCGTGAGCTTCGAGGCCAGCTGCTACACCGACGTGCTGGGCATCGAGCACCTCACCGGCGCGCTCGCCGAAACAGTGAAGTATTTTGCTGGCCGCGAGGGCGCCCGCCTGCGCTTCGTGAGCAAGTACGACCACGTGGATAGCCTGCTAGGCCTGCCGCACCAGGGCCACACCCGTGCCCGCGCCTCGCTCAATGCCGAGCCGCTGGCCCGCCAGCTCGAGGGTGGCACCGCGAGCGTGGAGGCCCGCATTCAGGCGCTGCGGCGGCTGGCGCTGCCGGTGGCGCAGGGCGGCGGAGGCTACCCGGTGGGCGTGGTGCTGGCGCCCATTATGCCCCTGCCCGACTGGCAGCAGCACTACGGCCAGCTGTTCGACCGCTTGCGGGCGGCCTTCGATTTCGACTGCGACCTCACCGTGGAGTTCATCACGCACCGCTTCACGCCCGGCTCGAAGGAGGTGCTGCTAGGGTGGTACCCGGGCACGAGCCTTGACCTCGACGAAAGCACCCGCGCCGTGAAGCGCAACAAGTTCGGCGGCCTCAAATATGTGTACGACCTGCCCACCATGAAGGAGCTGAAGGCTTGGTTCTACGCCGAGTGGCAGCGCCGATTTCCCAATGCGCCGGTGCAGTACTGGACGTAGTGCAGCGGCTTCTGCTGGGTTGGGCTAGCTCTTTAAATAAGGGGTAAAAACATACAGGCAGCCCCGCAATACCAGCTAGCAAAAAATGAGCGTTACAGCGCAGCTTTAGCCGCGCCGCGCTCTATGAAACACCTCGCCTATGTGCTCCTATTACTGCTGGTTATCAGCAGTTGCTACTCGCAGCAGCCTGCCAGCTACTCAGCCCCGACCTACCGGGCCACGCTGCGGCACTTAGTGGCGCGCCGCGAAGGGCTGGCGGCGCGCTACCGGCAGGCGGCTAGCCCGGCGGCCCGCGCCGCGTGCCTGGCCGAGGCCCGCGCGCTGTGGCTCACGGCCCTCGACAGCACCGTGTTTCCGGCCTGGGAGGGCACGCCCTGGGCGTTTTATGGCCAAACCTGGGAGCCCCGGCAAGGCAGCATTGCCTGCGGCTACTTCGTGACCACCGCTTTGCACCACACCGGCCTGCGGCTGCAGCGCACGCTGCTGGCCAAACAGACTTCCGAAAATATCATTAAAAACCTGACGACAGAGGCGTACATCAGCCGATACCGGGGCACGAGCCAGGCGGAGTTTCTGCAGCAGGTGCGGGCGCAGGGGCCGGGGCTCTACGTGGTGGGGCTCGATTTTCACGTGGCCTTTTTGCGGGTGCGCGAGGGTGGGGCCGTGCAAATGGTGCACTCGTCGTACTTGCGCAACGTGGGCGTGGTGCGCGAGGCCGCCGACAACAACCCCGCGCTAGCCTCCAACTACCGGGTGCTGGGCAACGTGCTGGCCGACGACGCGCTGGTGCGGGCCTGGCTGCTGGGCCGGCCGCTGGTGCCTCACGGCAAGCTCGTGAAATCGTAGCGCGGGCCTAGCAGCCGCACCGAAAATCGGGATACTCGGCAAAGCCCGGTGCGGGCGTGTCATCCACGCGAATGATATGGTCGAGGCGTACTTCCTCGCCCGAGGCGAGCTGCGCGTACTCGGCGTGGTCGCGGGTGAGGAAGGTTTTGATGGTGGTGGTGCCCTGGCAGAGCTGGCGCAAATCGTTGAAATACTGCACGTACACCTGCTTTTTGCGGGTCGCAATAGCTTCCAGCTCGTCGTAGAAGCCGCAGGCGATGGGTTGATAATCGGTAGCCATAAACAGGAAAGTGAAAGGGCGACAGTGTTTGTGTAAACACCATCGCCCTAGGTAAAAGTTGGGTGTCGCGGCGGCTAGCCCCGTGCCTTGCGCAGCAGCCACGCGCCGCCCGCCACCAGTGCCGCCACACCCGCTACCACCGCCACTTGCGGCACCGGCCTGGCGGCCACGGCCGGCGCGGGCTGGGCTATGTCACTGTCTTGGAAAGCCCGGCCGCTAGTGGCCGCCAGGATGAGGCGCGTAGCCTCGGCCGGCTGGTCCCACTGCGGGAAGTGGCCGCAGTTATCAAACCAATAGAGGCGGGCGTCGGGAAATTTTTGCAGCGCCAAAGCAGCCTGGCTAGGCAGGCACACTTTGTCTTGCCGCCCCCAGCCAATAACCAGCGGCGCGCTGATGCTGCCCCGCGGTGCGCCCTGCTGCACCTCGCCATAGGCCAGGTTGCGCAGCAGCTCGTCGAACGACGGGGCCTGGGCAAACGTGCGCATCTCGGTCAGCGCCACGTGCGCCGGAACTTGCCAGGGGTGGGCCGAAAACTGGGCAAATAACAGCGTGCGGGTTACTGCATTGCCCGTCAGAAAGGGCATGGCCGGCTGCAACGCGCGCACCAGCCGGGTCGAGAGGTCGACGCTGTGGTAGAAAACCGGAATCTGCCAGCCCTGCCAAAACCCGCCGGGGTCGAGCGATACCACCGCGCCCAGCACGCCGCCGCGCCGGGCTAGCTCCAGCACCAGCCGCGCGCCCATCGAGCTGCCCACGGCATCGATGCCCAGCAGGTTGTGCTGGCGCAAAAAATCCGTTACCGCATCGGCCAGCGTGGCAATGGTTACGGGGCCGCGCAGCGGCGGCGTGTCGCCAAAGCCGGGCAGGTCCACGGCAATTACCTCGCGCTCCTGGGCTAGCCCGTCCAAAATAGTTTGCCACGAGCGCCAGCTGCCCCCAATACCGTGCAAAAGCAGCAAAGGCGGGCCCGTGCCGCGCCGAATGAAATTCATCTCCATAAAAATTCTGGTTTAAAAGAAAAATGACCCTGGCAGCTAGTGTGCGCCGTATTTTACTCTACGGCAAACCGCCCGCAATCGCCGTTCACCGGCCCGCCCGTAAGCTCATCGGCTGCCGGGCGTGGCCCCACGCAGCAAATCCGCCGTACCTTTAGGGCACAAAAGGCAAATCGCCACGTTTCAGTACCGTTAGGGTAGTTCGCTACATTAATACACAGGTTCGCTGCTGCTTGCTTTCATCACCCCATTTTTTCCCTAGCATCATGCAGACAGGAACCGTAAAATTCTTCAACGAAACCAAAGGCTTCGGCTTCATCAAAGTAGACAGCACCGGCGAGGACGTATTTGTCCACGTAACCGACCTCGTAAACGAAATCCGCGAGAACGACAAAGTGCAGTTTGAAATTGCCCAGGGCAAAAAAGGCCCGAACGCAGTTAAAGTATCGCTGGTGTAGCTTTTAGCTGCTTCAGTACGAAAAGCCCCCGCTAGCCTGCTAGCGGGGGCTTTTTTTGTTTATCGGGTGCCGGGGCAAGGAGTGCAGATACGGCGTACTTTGGCAGGGCCATTCAGGCGCTTCTCCTTATGAGCCAACCTGCTACTCTTTCGCTGCCCGGCCTGGCAGCCCCCGGCGAGGCGGCGGCCCGCCCCCGCGTGCTGGCCATTGATGTGGTGCGCGGCCTGGCCATGGTACTCATGGCCATCGACCACATCCGCGAGTTTTGGTGCCCCACCCCCGTGCGGCCCGAAGACGTAGCCCAGGCCCCAGCGGCGCTGTTTCTGACGCGCTGGATTACCCATTTTTGCGCGCCCACGTTCGTGTTTCTGGCGGGCGTCAGCATTTTTTTATATCAGCAAAAGCAGCCTGGGCGGGGCGCAGTCAGCCGCTTTTTGCTCACGCGTGGGCTCTGGCTGGTGGTGCTGGAGCTAGTGGTGATTAATTTTTTGCTGCAGTGGGGCTATCCGCTGCTGGTGCTCGAAGTAATCTGGGCGCTGGGCTGGAGCATGGTACTGCTGGCGGGGGCCATTTGGCTGCCGCGCTGGCTGCTGGCTAGCCTGGCGCTGGCCATCATTTTTGGGCAGCACCTGGTGCCCGCTGCGCAGCCCGTAACGGCGGCTAGCGCCGGTTGGGCCTTGCTCTACCATAGCCCATTTTTATTGCCCATGCAGCCCGTGTCCGTGCTGGCAGCCTATACCGTGTTGCCCTGGGCCGCCGTGATGGCCGCCGGCTACGTGGCCGGGCCCTGGTTTGGGGCGCCGCCGGCCGTGCGCACGCGTTGGCTTCGCTTAGCAGGTGGGGCGGCGCTGCTGTTTTTTGTGGGCCTGCGTGCCACCAACTGGTACGGCGACCCTAGTCCGTGGAGCATGCAGCCGCGCGGGGCCGGCTACACCCTGCTCTCGTTTTTGAACGTCACCAAATACCCGCCGTCGCTGCTGTTTCTGAGCCTCACGCTTGGCGGGGCCCTGCTGCTGCTGGCCGTGGCCGGGCGCCGGCCGAGCCGCCTCAGTGGGTGGCTGAGTACGTATGGGCGGGTGCCGCTCTTTTACTTCGTGCTGCATTTTTGCCTCATCAGCGGCGGGGCGTATGTGTGGACGCGCCTGGCTTTTGGGCAGGCTATTAACCTGTCGTTTGCCGCCGTAAAAGACTGGCCAGCCGGTTATCAGCCCAGCCTGCTGCGCCTCTATGCGGTATGGGTAGTAGTGGTGGCGCTGACGTACTGGCCCTGCCGCTGGTACCAGGGCTACAAGCAGCGGCATGCCTATTGGTGGCTGTCGTACCTGTAACGGCCCTAGGCGGGTGGCGATAGAGGGGGCTGCTTGTCGATAGCTGCCCTAGTCGGCGCCGCGCTGGTAGGTGTTAGGCAGGCAATGGGTTATAATTAATTGATTTTCAGAGATGAGTAATTTTTTGCATACCCTAGCCTCCTACACCATTACCGTGGCGGTAGACGCTACGCTGCGCGACGGTGGGTTTGCCATCACGGCGCCCGGGCTGGCCGGAAAAACGATAGTGACCTCGCCCGCCGTCACGCAGCAAATTCTGGCTTCGTCCGAGTTCGACCAGCTTTTGGCAGGGGCTAAGGCAACCCGGATTTTGGAAATCGTGCTAGCCCAGGCCGGGCACTAGGGTGGGTTGGCGGGCCAGTGCGCTGCATCTTTGCGGCCGGGCTAGGGCATCCTGGTCCCGTCGCCGCGCCTTTCCCATCCGCCATGACTACCCCGATTTACCAAGTCGATGCCTTTGCCCGCCGGCCCTTCACCGGCAACCCCGCCGCCGTGTGCCCGCTCGAAGCGTGGCTGCCTGCCGACACCATGCAGCAGATTGCCGCCGAAAACAACCTGGCCGAAACCGCCTTTTTCATTCCGCTAACCGGCGAAGAAGCTGATTTTCACTTGCGCTGGTTCACACCCACCTTCGAGATTGACCTCTGTGGCCACGCCACCCTGGCCAGCGCCCACGTGCTCTGGAACGAGCGCGGCTTTGCCAAGCCCGAAATCGCGTTTCAAAGCAAAAGCGGCCTGCTTAAGGTGCGCCGCGAGGCCGATGGCCGCCTGGTGCTCGATTTTCCGAGCCGCCCGCCGCGCCCGCTAGCTCCCGCCGAGCACCCCGAGGTGCTGCTGCGCGCGCTGGGCCCCGGCGCGGCCACGCCGCTGGCCGTGCTGGCCTCGCGCGATTTGGTGGTCGAATTTGCCCACGCCGACGAGGTGCTGGCGCTGCGGCCCGACTTTGCGGCCCTGGTCGACCTGGGCTACATTGGGCTGATTGCCACCGCGCCCGGCACCGGCAACGTCGACTTTGTGTCGCGCTTTTTCGCCCCCGAAGTAGGCGTGCCCGAAGACCCCGTGACCGGCTCGGCGCATAGCACGCTCATCCCGTTCTGGGCCGCCAAGCTGGGCAAAACCGACCTGTTTGCCCGCCAGGAATCGGCGCGGGGCGGCGAGCTGTGGTGCCGCCTGCGCGGCGACCGCGTGGATATCGGGGGCTACGCCGTCACGTTTCTGCGCGGCGATATTCAGCTGGGGTAGTAGCGGGGCACGGCCACTGGCCAGGCACCAGGTAAGCTCCTGGCTAAACGTGAAAAATATCTTGGATGTCAGGTAGTTGGCCTGAAATTTCTCGCGCTGATTTGCGCGGAAAGCACTGAGCCAGCTGCCTGGCGGCACGGCCTGGCCAGGGGCAGCTGGCGCCGCTATACGGGTGGGCACTAGTAGCTTGCAGGTTAATTACCCTCGCCTGGCTTTCGGGGCGGCGAGCACCTTACGCTTTCTTCCACAAGATGCCTACTGCCAATCGCCTGACCTGCATCATTGTCGATGACAATGAAATAAACCGCCTGACGCTGGAACACCTGGTGGACCTGACGCCTGAGCTGGAACTGGTGGCCTCGCTGCCCGGGGCGCTCGAAGCCCTAGCTTTTTTCCGGGACGGCGGGCGGTGCGACCTCCTTCTGCTCGACGTAGAAATGCCCACCCTCACGGGCCTGGAGCTGGCCAAGCTGCTGCCCAAGCCCACCCCGGCCATTGTGCTGGTAACCACCCACCGCGATTTTGCCGTGGCGGCCTTCGAGCTGCAAGTAGTTGACTATCTGGTGAAGCCCGTCGAGTTTGCGCGCTTCAACCAGGCCATTACCAAGGTGCTGGGCCAGCGCCCGGTGCCTGGCCCGGTGGTGCCCGCCGCCAAAGCCGCCGAGCCACCTACCGACCTTTTCGTGAAGGTGGGCACCAAAACCATCAAAATCAACTTCGATGAGGTGCTCTACATCGAAGCGCTCTCCACGTACTCGGTGCTGGTAACCACGGCCCAGAAGCACATTGTGTACCTCACGCTCAAGGCGTTGATTGAGCGCCTGCCCTTTGCGCACTTTGTGCGGGTGCACCGCTCCTACATCGTAAACGTGCGGCGCATCGAGGCCATCGAGGACAATATGCTCAAGCTAGGGGCCTACGAGGTACCCGTGGGCAAGTCGTACCAGGAAGAGTTTACGCGCCACCTGCGCAGCCTGTAAATGAGGAAGCTTCTGCCTCCAGCTCCTGGGGCAGCGCGGCCAGGGTGCGCTGCACCTGGCTGGCCAGGTGGGCGGCGGCGGCGGGCAGGTGCGGCAGGTCGTGGGCTGCTTCGAGCTGCTGCATGGCGTGGGCTATCTGGGGCACGCCCACCGATTCGAGGCTGGGCTTGATGTGGTGCGCGATTTTGGCGGCCTCGGCCCAGTGGCCGGCGGCGGCGGCGGCTTGCAGCTCGGCCAGGCTGGCAGGGATGTTGCGCAGAAAGGAGCGGATAATCTTCACCACAAACTCCTCGCGGCCCCGGGCCAGGGCGCGCAGCTTGGCGAGGTCGTAGGCGGGGGCCGCGGCCGGGGTGGGCAGTAGCCCCGCCAGCGTGCGGTACACATCTTCTTCCTCGAAGGGCTTGGCCAGGCAGGCATTCATGCCGGCGGCCAGGTAGCGCTCGCGGTCGGCCCGGAAGGCATTGGCCGTGAGGGCCACAATGGGCAGGCTAGCCCGCGCCGCATCGGGCAGGGCCCGGATGGCGGCCGTGGCATCGAGGCCGTTGAGGCCGGGCAGCTGAATATCCATCAGCACCACGTCGTAGGGCTGGGGCTCGTCGCGCACGCGCTGCACGCCGGCCAGGCCATCCTCGGCCTCATCCACCAGGGCGCCCCAGCCCTCGAAGAGCAGGCGGGCCACGGTGCGGTTTATCTCGTTGTCCTCCACTACCAGCAGGCGGCGGCCGCGCAGCGCGCCGGTGTCGTAGGCGTCGAGGGCCGTGGCAGATGCCGGCGAGGCGGCCTTGGGCAGCGTAAGCACAAAGGCGAAGGTGCTGCCCTTGCCGAGCTGGCTGCTGAGCATGAGCTGGCCGCCAATCTGCTCTACTAGGGCCCGCGAAATGCTCAGGCCCAGGCCCGTGCCGCCAAAGCGCCGTGTGGTGTCGGAGTAGGCCTGGGTGAAGCCCTCAAAAATCAGCTCCTGCTTGTCGGGGGCAATGCCGATGCCCGTGTCCTCCACGCTAAAGCGCACGGTGAGGGTGCTGGCTGTCTCATCCAGCTGCTCGCCGATGACGACCACCCGCCCGCCCGCCGGGGTAAACTTGATGGCATTGGCCACCAGGTTGATTAAAATCTGGTTGAGGCGGTGCGGGTCGCCCAGCACCCAGGGGTAGGCGCAGGTGGTGCGCAGCGGCGTGCCGGCAAAGTGAAGGCCCTTTTCCTTGGCCTGGTTCACGAGCGGGCGCAGGGCCTCGCCCATCGAGTCGCAGAGATTAAAGGCCACCGACTCCAGCTCCAGCTTGCCCGAGGTGATTTTGGCCATGTCGAGCACGTCGTTGATGACGTGCAGCAGGTGCTGCCCCGCGTGCCGGATGGTGCGCACAAACTCCTGCTGGCGCCCGTCGAGGGCCGTTTTGCCGAGCTGGCTGGCCATGCCCAGCACCCCATTGAGCGGCGTGCGGATTTCGTGGCTGATATTGGCCAGAAAGTTTTCGCGGGCCTGCACGGCGGCTTCGGCGGCCGTTTTGGCGCGGCGCAGCGCCTGCTCGGCCAGCACCCGCTCGGTAATATCCTGCCCGTAGCCAATGATGTAGGGTGGCTGGCCGTCTTCCTCCACCAGGTGGTTGTCGTAGAGCAGGTAGCGGCCCTCGGGCAGGGCCATGGTGCCGCGCTGGCTGCTGCTGCTGGCAAAGCCGCGCAGGTACGCCCCCACGCCGGCTTTTTGGGCGGGCGCCACCAACTCGCGCAGGTTGGTGCCGGGCAGCGAGGCTAGCGGCCGGCCCAGCAGCTCGGCCGCAGCGGGGTTGGCCGTGAGCAGGTTGCCGAGCAGGTCGTGGGTGCAGATGAGCGCCTGCGAGTGCATCATCAGGTCGCGGTACTGCTTTTCGCGCTGGGCCAGGGCATCGGCGGCCAGCTTCTCATCGGTAATATCGCTGCTGAGCACCAGCACCTGGCGCGCGCCATCGGGCCGCACCAGCAGGCGCTTGATGGTGCAGAAATAGCGCACCTCGCCCGAGGCCAGGGTAGTGGTGGTTTCAGTGGTAGAAGATTCGCCGGTGGCCAGCACCCGGGCGTCGGTGCTCATGTAGGTCTGCCACTCGGCGGCCTGGCGGGGCGTGGGCGGCGGCGCGGCGGCGCGGTTGGGGTGCAGGTAGCCCATGCGGCTGCGCAGCGCGGTAGTGGCCCGGTTTTCGAACACCGTTTGCTGCTGGGCATCGCGCACAAAAATGAGGCTGGGCGTGGCATCCAGAATCTCTCCCATCAGGGTTTGCTGGTCGGCCAGCTGGCGCTCGGCCCGCACGCGGGCCGTGGTTTCGGCCAGGTACAAGGTCAGGCTGCCCTCGGGGGGCACAATGGTGGCTTTTTGCAGCAGGAAATACCGCTCGCCCACCCGAATTTCGGGGGCCGGCCCCTCCTGGCGCACGGCGGCGCGCAGCTGCTGGCGCACCCCCACCTGCTCGGCCCGGCTCAGGCCCTGGCGCAGGGCCAGGGCGGCGGGGTTGGCATACAGCTGCCGGCCAGTAGCATCGAGCCGGATAATGGGGTTCGGATTTTGCTCCGATAAGCTGGCCAGCGTGCGCAGGCTGGCCAGCAGTTCCGCGTGCGAGGCGTCGTCGGCCGGGGCAGCCGAGGCAGAAAGCAAGGACATCGGGGATAAGAAAGTAAAGGAATCAGATAGACGTAAGGAGATAGCACAAGCGACCCGTCGGCCGCCAGTTGTTCGGCTAAGTACATAATAAAAGCTCCTTCCACCGCAAGGAAGGAGCTTTTATTATTTTAACAACCAGTGGGCGAAATACTTACCGGCCCAGCACAATGCGCACCGGCGGCCCGGGCTCGGCCCCCACGGCCAGGCGGGTGCTGCCCAGCCCCACATATTCGGCCTGCAGGCTGAGGGCGGCGTGGGCCGGCACTTGCAGCTGAAAGGCGCCCTGGGCATTGGTAACGGCAATCTGGCGTACGTTGGTCGTCGGGAAAACGCAGACGCCCGGGCAGGGCTGGCCATCGGCGCCCAGCACCAGGCCCGCCAGGCATACCTGCGGCGGCTGGGCCTCGGTGGCCGGCGCCGGCGGCTGGGCGGCGGGCGGGCTAGCGGCTACCAGGGTGGGCAGCCGGCGGGCCGGGGCCCTGGCCGCGGAGCGAGCCGCCCCGCGGCGGGCCTGGGGCCGGGTGTCTTTGCCGGTGGCCGGCAGGGTGCTGGCTGCGCGTGCAGGCCCGCCGCAAAGGAGGAGCGCTGCAACGGTCGTAGCCAAACTAATGCGAAGGCATAGCATAAAAAGGCGGAGTAGAAGAGCGGAGAGTGACAGTAGCTAGCCCCGATAACCAAGGCGCAGCACAAGCCAAAAGTAAAAGCCCGCCTTGCTGAAGTGCTAAAAACTATGCGAATGGTCCTGTTTACTGGCTAAACTGTTCCGCTTGCCTGCCCACGGGCTGTCTACCGGCCTGCTTACTTAGCCCGGCCAGCGGTAGCCGGGCCCCGGCCGCCCCCGCCGCCGACCCGGGGCGCGGCCAGGGCATAAAAAAGCCCTTCTTTCCGCCGGAAAAGAAGGGTTTGTGAAGGGGCGGGCCGACGGCTATTTGCCAAGCGTAATGCGCAGCGGCCCGGAACCCGGCGAGAGCACTTCCACCCGGCTGCTGCCCTCGCCAAAGTACTCGACGCGCAGCGACAGGGGCCCGCTGGCCGGCACCGGCAGCGTGAAAGCGCCCTGGGCATCCGTAACGACGAGCTGGCGCGGCGCGCCGGCGGGGTACACGCTGGCCCCGGCGCAGGGCTGGCCATTGGGGGCCAGCACAATGCCCTTGAGCTGCACGGTTTGGGGGGCCTCGGGGGCGGCCACCAGCACGCTGGCCACGGGCGCGGCGGCCGGAGCCGGGCTAGCCGTTTGCTTGCCGCCGGTGGCTGGCAAGGTGGTTTTGGGCTTGGTAGCCGCTACGGGCTGGCGCTTAGCCAGCGGCGGGTGCGTGTCGGTGGTGGGGGCTGCGGCGGCCGAGCTGATGAGCAGCCGCCCTGCTAGCAGGACAATAGCGCAAAAGCGGAGCTTAGCGAAAGAAGCAGTGAAAGAGAGCATAGCAGAGCGAGTACGGAAGGTAGTGGGCCGAGTTGCACATTATGCAGAAAAACTTGACCTGTACAAATGTACAGTCAGCCACTTTTACTCCGAAACCGATTCTGCCGAACGGCCGCTTTTTGTGAGCCAATGCCCGGTATTACGCGCTCAGTAGCAGTGGTGGCGCGCAGCTACTTCAGCTTGGGGCTAGCCGCCTTTTTGCGCGTGGTGGTGGCAGCCAGCGTGCGGCCGGGGTTGTCCTCCAAAAACTTGCCCCAGCTTTTGCTGCCCGCCTTCACGTTGTTGCCCTGCTGGTAGTGGTGGCACAGGGCCACGGCCAGCGCATCGGTAGCATCCAAAAACTTGGGGGCTTCTTCGATGGGCGGCAGCTCCAGGGTTTGGCGCAACATGCGGGCTACCTGCTCCTTATCGGCCGAGCCCGAGCCCGTAACGGCTTGCTTGACCTTGGTAGGGGCGTACTCCACAAACGGAATATCGCGCGAGAGGCAGGCCGCGATGGCCACGCCCTGCGCCCGGCCCAGCTTCAGCATACTCTGCACGTTTACGCCGTAGAAGGGCGCCTCAATGGCCAGCTCGTCGGGCAGGAACTCATCAATCAGCTCCAGCATGCGGGTGAAAATCCGCTTTAGCTTTACGGCGTGATTCGTACCCAGGGCCTTCATATTGATGACGTCGTATTGCAGCACCCGCACGTGCTGGCCGCGCACCTCAATCACGGCGTAGCCCATAATCTGGGTGCCGGGGTCGACGCCCATGATAACCTTCTCGGCGGGGGGCAGCCGTTGGGTGGGGGCGGAGGGGGGCAAGGTGCGGGAAACAGCCATCTAGCTCAAAGTTACGCCCCAACCCCGCCCCGGGCGCCCCGCCGCGGGCCGCGCTGGGTGCTGCTGGCCAAAATCGGGGTGAGCCTGCTCACGCTGGGGCTGCTGTACCATTCGGTGTTTGCCGCCCCCGACACGGCCGCCGCCTGGCGCCGGCTGGTGGCCGCCACCCTCACGGGGGCCGGGCGCGGGCCGGTGCTGCTGGCCCTGGCCCTGGTGCCCCTCAACTGGGGCCTGGAGGCCTGGAAGTGGCAGCGGCTAGCCCAGCACCTGGAGCCCGGGCACTCTTTTGGGCGCAGCCTGCGGGCGGTGCTGCTGGGCCTCACGCTGGGCTTTGCCACCCCCAATAGGGTGGGCGACTACGCCGCCCGCATCCTGGAGCTGCCCGGCCGGCGGCGGCTGGAGGCAGTGGGGGCCGTATTTTTGGGGCGCTACGCGCAGCTGGTGGCTACCGTGCTGGCGGGCGGGGCGGGGCTGCTGTATTTTTTGCTGAAGTTTTACCTCGGGGGCTACCCGGCGGCGCAGGCGGGCGTGGCCGTGGCAGCGGGGCTGGTGGGCGCGCTGGCGCTGCTGCCGCTCTACCGCTCGCGGCTGCTGCTGGCGGCCCTGGCGCTAGTGAAGCCGCTGCGGCGCTTCCGGCGCTACCTGGCCGTGATGCCCACCTACACCGCCCGGGAGCTGCACGCGGTGCTGGGTATTTCGGGGCTGCGCTACGCCGTGTTTTGCGGGCAGTTTTTGCTGCTGCTGTATGCCTACGGGGTGCGCGGGGGGCTAGGGCCGGCGGTGGCGGCGGTGGCGGGTACGTTCCTGTTCAAGTCGCTGGTGCCCTCACTTAATGCCCTGGCCGATGTGGGCGTGCGCGAGCTGTCGGCCACGCACCTGTTTGGCCTGCTAGGCCAGGCGCCGCTGCCGGTGCTCAGTGCCAGCCTGAGCTTATGGGTCATCAACATTGCGCTGCCCAGCGCACTGGGTTTGCTGCTGCTGCCCGGCCTGCGGGTGCTGCGCGATAAGCAGCCGCGCTAGCATGGGCGCGGGGCCAGGGCTACTCTTGCTGGTAATGCCGGCGCTGTACGCGGCCGTGTGGGCCTGGCTGCGGGCGGGGCTGGGGCAGGCAGGCGCGGCGGCCAGCCCTGAAGCAGGCGTAGCTAAGACCGAAACTGCCTTAGCTAGCACACAATCAGCCTTAGCTAAGACCGAAACTGCCTTAGCTAGCACACAATCAGCCTTAGCTAAGACCGAAACTGCCTTAGCTAAGGCACAGCCGACCCCGGCTAAGGCAAATTCGCTCCTGACCAGCCCGGCGCCGGCCTCCGGGCAGGCCGCCCCGCTCTTTTCCGTGCTCATCGCCGCCCGCGACGAGGCCGCCGCCCTGCCGCACCTGCTGGCCGCCCTGCGCCGGCAAACCCTGGCTCCGGCGCTTTTTGAAGTGCTCGTGGCCGACGACCACTCCGCCGACGGCACGGCCGCGCTGGTGCAGGCCGCCGCCCGCACCGCGCCCTTTGCCCTGCGCCTCGTTAGCCTGCCGCCCGGCCACACCGGCAAAAAGGCGGCCCTGGCCGCCGCCGAGGCCCTGGCCCGCGCCCCCTGGGTGGTGGGCACCGATGCCGACTGCCACCCCGCGCCCGGCTGGCTGGCCGCCTACGCCGCGCGGCTGGCTAGCCAGCCCGCGCTGCATTTTATCAGCGGGCCGGTGCGCCTCACGCCGGGCGGCGCCTGGTTTGATGGGCTGCTGGGGCTGGAGTTTGCCGGGCTGGTGGGGGTGGGGGCGGGCTGCATCGCCCGGGGCCGGCCCACCATGTGCAACGGCGCCAACCTGGCCTACCGCCGCGCCACGTTTCACGCCGTGGGCGGCTACGCCGACAACCTGGGCCTGGCCAGCGGCGACGACGAGTTTTTGCTCCATAAAATCCATCAGCGCTACCCGGCCGGGGTGTGCTTCCTGGCCCGGCCCGAGGCCGTGGTAGACACGCCCGCGCCGGCCACGCTACGGGCGCTGCTGCGGCAGCGGGTGCGCTGGGCCAGCAAGTTTCCGCACTACCGCCCGGCCGCCCCGCGCCAGCTGGCCCTGCTGGTGGTGGGGGCCAATGTGAGCCTGGCCCTGGGGCTAGCCCTGGCGCTGGCCTGGCCGGCGCTGCGGCCGTGGGCGCTGGCCGGCTGGCTGCTCAAGCTGGGGGCCGATGCCTGGCTGCTGTGGCCCCTGCTGGGCCTGCTGCGCCGCCGCCGCTGGCTGGCCTGGCTGCTGCCTTTGCAGCTGCTGTACGCGCCGTATGCCGTGGCCGTAGGGCTGGCCGGGCAGCGCCGCCAGGGCTACCGCTGGAAGGGCCGGCAGGTGCGCTAGCCGGGCCGCCGCCGGGCGTGAATATTTTCTGAAAAAAACTGCTTTTTCAGTAAGCAAAAGCCGGGCTCAGCAGTTCTAACCCAGGACTTTTCTATTCATTTAACTGCCTCACTGCCATGCGCACGAACCCGGCTGCCTTTGCCCTCACCTTCGGAATGGGCCTCATCATTTTGCTGATTGGGTTTTTGGCGCTGAATGTGGGCGGGCTGGTGAGCCTGGCGCCCGCCGAAGGGGACGTTGCCGCGCAGCAAATGCCCGCCGATAGCAGCGCCGCCCGCCCCGTAGCCGTGGCCTACGTGCCCGCCTCGGCCGAAGAGGCTGCGGCTATTGCCGAGGGCGACGCCTTATTCAAAAATAATTGCGCCCAGTGCCACGCCGTGAATGATAAGGTAGTGGGCCCGGCGCTGGCCAGCATCACCAAGCGGCGCACAATTGCGTGGATTGTTTCCTGGGTCCACAATTCCAGCAAGGTCATTGCCAGCGGCGACGAGTACGCCGTGAAGCTGTTCGAGGATAATGGCAAGCAGCAGATGCCCGCTTTCCCGCAATTGTCAGATAAGGAAATCAAAAGCATCATGGCCTGGGTGACTTCGCAGGAGGGAAACGGCCCTAGCTCTGGCGTGTCGCCTAGCGGCACCGTGGCTTCCCGATAGCTAACTCAACGCCAAACCTCACCCCCGGCCCCTCTCCTTGGGGAGAGGGGAGCCTGACGATTGAGCACCCGAGCGCCGCCGTGGCTCCCCTCTCCCCAAGGAGAGGGGCCGGGGGTGAGGTTTGGCGCGGTGGACGACCACCGATGTTTATCCGCTACTGCACCAGCACCAGCGCCGAGGTGGGGGCTAGCGGCACGCCGGCTGCGCCGGCCGCCAGCGGCTCGCCGAGGCCGTTTTGGTTGATGTCCAGGCCGCGCAGCACCACCTTGTAGCTGCCGGCCGGCACCGGCACCGTAGCTGGCTGGCGCAGGCCGTTGAAGAGCACCGTAATGGTTTGCCAGGCATCGCCGCCAGCGTGGTTTTTGAGCTGGTAGCCGATGGTGCCGGCGGGCAGGCCGGGCAAAAACTCCAGGTGCTGCGCAATCAGTTCCTGGCTGGGCAGGCGGAAGGCGGGGTGCGCCTTGCGCAGGGCCAGCAGCTGGCGGTAGAAGGCAAACACGGCCCGGTACTGCGCCTTGCGGCCCCAGTCGAGCTGGTTCACGCTATCGGGCAGGTTGTAGGAGTTGGACGAGCCCTTTTTGGTGCGCAAAAACTCGTCGCCGAGGGGCAGAAAAGGCACACCCTGCGACGTGAACACGATGGTATTGCACAGCGCATCCATCTGAATCAGCTCCTGCT
Source organism: Hymenobacter cheonanensis (assembly GCF_030581075.1). Classification (GTDB taxonomy): domain Bacteria; phylum Bacteroidota; class Bacteroidia; order Cytophagales; family Hymenobacteraceae; genus Hymenobacter. Next base: position 383,702 of record NZ_JAUQSW010000001.1, on the reverse strand, counting down.
CGGTAGCAGTGGGGTTGGCAATGGTGAGCTTGTCCCAGAGCACGCGGTCGTCGTGGCAGGCCACATAGCTGATGGCCTGGCCCGGCTGGCTAGCCCAGGGCGCCTTGCTGTAGTTGACCTTAGCGTAATCGAGTTGCGGGTGCTGGGTGGCGGCCACGATGCCGAACTTCACGCTCTCTTCCAGGCCCGGCTGGCCGCCCACGAAGCCGGCCTCGGCCTGGTGCGCATAGTGGCCCTTCACGCCATCGCGCAGTTCGTCGCCGAAGGCGGCGATGCGGTCGAGGCGCAGCACGTTGGTCTTCACGGCGCGTTGGCTTTCGGGCAGGGGGCTAGCCCCGGCCGCCCAGCCCTCGCCATACACGAAAATGCTGTGGTCCTGCTGGTCGAGGGCCACGCGCACGGCGCGCATCGTTTCCAAATCGAGCACGCCCATGAGGTCGAATCGGAAGCCATCGACGTGGTACTCGCGGGCCCAGTGGCTCACGGCATCCACGATGAGCTTGCGCACCATGGGTCGCTCGGAGGCCACCTCGTTGCCGCAGGCGGTGGCGTTGGCGAGCTTGCCGTCGGCCTCATGGCGGAAGTAGTAGCCGGGCACGAGCTGCTCGAAGGCGCTGGTGCCGGCGTCGGCCACGTGGTTGAACACCACATCGGCCACCACGCGCAGCTGGTGGTCGTGCAGGCTCTGCACGGCCTGCTTAAACTCGCGGATGCGCGCCGCCGGGTCGGTAGCCGAGGTAGCATACGAGCCCTCGGGCACGAAATAATTAAGCGGGTCGTAGCCCCAGCTGTAGCGCGTGGGGCTAGCCGGCTGGCTCTCATCAATGGCCGCGAAATCGTTGACGGGCAGCAGGTGCACGTGCGTCACGCCCAGTTCCTGCAAGTGGCTGAGGCCGGTGCGCACGCCCCCCCGCCCGGTGGTGCCCGGCTCGGTCAGGCCCAGGTACTTGCCCTTGTTTTTGATGCCCGACTGCGGGTCGGCCGAGAGGTCGCGCACGCTCACCTCGCCAATCACGATGCCGGTGGGCGCGCCCATTTTGGGGCGCAGGTCTTCGGCCCAGCCGGCGGGGCTAGCCAGGGCGGGGTTGAGCCAGGCGCCGCGGTGGCCGTTCACGCCCACGGCACGAGCGTAGGGGTCGGCTACTTCGGCCATTGTGCGGCCGGCTATGGTGGCCTGCACGGTGTAGAAGCCCGTGGTGCCGGCCGGCAAGGCCAGCGTCCAGGTGCCGCTGGTGCTGCGGGCTAGCTGGTGGGTGGCCACGGCCGCGCCGCCCGCCCCGGCCGCGTAGAGGCGCAGGCGCAGGGCCTCGGCGGTGGGCGCCCACACGCGCAGCGTGCCCTGGCCCTCGCGGTCGAAGGTCAGTCCCAAATCGGGGCCCTGGTAAAAGGGGTACTGGCTGAGCGGGTAGCGGGCGGCATCGGGGTAGCCGGCCGGGGCGGCGGTGGTAGGCTTGGTTTTGATTTTGGGGGAGGTTTGGGCCAGCGCGGCTGGCAGCACACTGGAAAACCCGAGCAGCAGGGGCAAAACGCGACGAATCATACGGGCAAAGTAAGCCGGCCGGGCCGGTAGTGGCCGGGCCTCACGCAGGCTACAGCTTGTGCGCCTAGTTTAGTGCCAGCAGCATCCGAACAAAACACCCCATTGGTCTAGAAAGCCCCGCCACCGGCCGAACAAAGCGCCCATCCGACTAAACCTCGGGCAACCTTCGCCGTCGAAACCACCTCTGCCTAGTAGTCTTAATTCTTGTATCCTATGACTGCCGTGCCCACCTCCAACTACCTCCAGCAAGAAGCCGATTTTCTGGAGCTGCGCTACCGCCCCGATGTGCAGCTGCTGGTGGCGCGCTGGCGCCGGCCAGTATCCGGGGCCGAGCTGCGGCAGGGCTACTATGCCATGCTGCGCCTGGCCCGGGAAGTAAATTGCGCGTGCTGGAAGGTCGATTTGCGCAGCCGCAACGCTCCCGAAGAGGCCGACCGCAACTGGGTGACTGCCGAGTTTTTGCCAAGTGCGGCGCTGCGCCTCGATGGCCCCGTGTGCCTGGGCTACTTGCTCACGCCCAGCCTGCTGGCCCAGCTAGGCACGCCCACCGCCGGCCCCGGCCGGGTAGCGTTCTTCTCCGAAGAAGGTTCCCTTACAGCCTGGCTCATGCAGTGCCAAAGCTGCCAGGCTAGCCCCGCGGCGGCGTAATAGTTGCCTATCAAAAAACGGCCGTCATGCTGCGTGGCGCGCAGTATGACGGCCGTTTTTTGATAGGTTGTTTCCACGCTTGTTACCCCGCCATCGGCAGCGTGAAGGTGAAGCAGCTGCCCGCGCCCGGCTGGCTTTCCACCCACAGCTGCCCGCCCTGCGCCGTGATAAACTCGCGGCTGATGCTCAGGCCCAGCCCCGAGCTGCCGCGCTGCTGCCCGGCCGGCCCCAGCACCCCGCCAAAGCGCTGAAAAATGCGCTGGTGATACTCCTTGGCAATGCCCGGGCCCTCGTCTTCCACGCTCAGCTGCACCATCTCGCCCCAGGGCACCACCCGGATGGTGAGCGCCGCGCCGTGCGGCGAGTAGCGAATGGCGTTGGAAAGCAAATTGATAAGCACCCAGGTGGTTTTTTCGACGTCGGCCTGGGCGCAGGGCAGGGGCTCGGCCAGGTGCACGGCCAGGCGCAGGGCCTTGTCGGTGAGCTGGGCGCGTACAATATCGGTGGCGTAGCGCACCACCTCGGGCAGGGCCACGGGCGCCAGGTTGAGGCGAATTTCCTTGCCCGCATCGAGGCGCGAAACTTCGATGAGCTGGCCCACCATGCCCAGCAGCCGCTGCGTTTCGGAGCGGATGCCACCCGCTATTTCCTGGCGCCGGGCGGCGTCGAGGCGCTCGTCCTGCATCAGCATCAGACTCAGGTTGATGCTGGCCAGGGGTGTTTTCAGCTCGTGCGAGATGGTGGCCAGAAACTCCGACTTCACCTGGTCGAGGTTCTTGAAGGCCGACACATCGCGCAGGCAAAAAACGTGGCCCGCCGGCACCGCCTTTTTCAGCTCCTCGTTCAGCTCCGTCACCTCGCTCACCGTGAGCTGGTAGTGCAAATTCTCGCCGTGCGGCCGCACCCTAAAAACCGGGCCGGCCGGGCGGCTGGCCTCGGCCGCGCCATCAGGGGCGGGGCTAGCGGCGGGCGCATCGAGGGCGCGCAGCCACTCGCGCAGCATCTCGTTGTGGCTAGCCACGGCGGCGGCGGGCTGGTCGAGCAGCGCTTTGGCGGGCTGGCCCAGCAGCAGGCAGGCCACGGGGTTGGCCAGCACAATGAGGCCGTGCTGGTCGATGAGCAGCAGGCCCTCATCGAGCCCGCGCACGAGGCTATCGGTGCGGTTGCGCTGGGTAATCAGCTCGGCCAGGGTGGCGCGGCGCTCGTCTTCGGCCTGGCGCAGCACGCGGTTTACGGCCGCGGCTACCGAGCCCACTTCGTTGTTTTTGGTCACGGCCACGCGCGTTACGGGGCCGGGCGCAGCCACGCGCTCCACGTCGGCGGTGAGACGCGTGAGCGGGCGCGTGACGAGGCGCGGCAGCCGCACCATCAGCACGATGCCCATCAGGGTGCTGATGGCCAGAAATAAGTATACGGCCCGCTGCGCGGCCAGCGCGTTGGCTTGCTGGACGCTGGGCGTTTCTGTTTCGAGCTGGTGGATAGTGAAAACGACGTAGCTGCCCAGGCTCAGCAGCAGCCCCAGCATAATGAAGACGCCCAGGCGAATTTGGGTTTTTAAGGACATAGCGCGGCATAGATAGCCCGGGCGGCAAAGTAATTACGCCCGGCGTGGCTTCTGCGGCGCGGGGTCCTCACAAACCTAGCACCAGGTCCTCTTCGGCTACCCGGAAGCCCTGCCGCAGCACCTCGGCGCGCTCGGAGCTAGCCGGGTTCAGCAGCGGGTTGGTATGGTTGAAGTGGATGAAATAGACCTTGGCGCGCTGGGCGGCCGGCAGGTTTTGCAGCAGCTTAATGGTTTCTTCCACAAACGGGTGCGGCACTTCGGCCATGTCGCGCGGTAGCTCGCCGTTGCGGTAAAAGGTGGCGTCCAGCAGCACGTAGTCGGCGTGCTGCACTACGTCGGGCAGGCTTTGCGGCCACTTACTCCACTTGTCGATATCGGGGATAAAAACGGCCTTTTTATGCGCGCCCTGAATCTCGAAGCCCACAGTTTCGGTAAACTCATCGCGGTGCGGCACCAGAAAAGGCGTCACTTTTAGCTGCTTATTCAGCGTTATTGGCTGGCCGGCTGTCAGCGCCCGCAGCTGAATGTTTTTTAGCGTAAGCAGCTGGCTCCACGGCGCGTTAGTTGCCAGAAAGCCAGCCATGCGCGGCATTGCGTACACCGGCACCGCGCTGGCCCCGCTAGCCTCGCGCCCCAGGTACATCAGGCCGGTGTAGTGCCCGATGTGCCCGTGCGTGAGGAAGATACCCGTGGGCAGCGTGCCCGGCGTGGGCCAGAACTCATTGAGCGCGTAGAGCTGCGCCGGTAGGTCGGGCGTGGCCTCGAAGAGGAATTTTTGCCCGGCCTGCTCATCTACCACCCCTAGCGAAACTACTTTTTGCCGCGCTCGCTGGCCCAACTCCACGGCCGCAAATTCTTGCGTGGCGCCAATTTGCGGGTAGCCCGCATCCTGCGCCACGCCCAGCACCACAAGCTGCTGGTTTTGGGCCAAGCCGTGGGTGCAAGTGAGGAGCAGGGAGAGGAGGAGCGGTAGTTTCATAAGTAGCGCAGGGCGTTTCTCTTAACGGACCTCTACTGGCCTTTACTGGCGCGAGTTTAGCGCAGCGTAACTCGTGCCGACGATTGATGTGGAGGCACAGCCTCCACGTCATAAATTGGCACGAGTTACGCTGCGCTAAACTCGCGCCAGCGAGGAAGGGAGGAATGGCTAAAGGGTTACTCTTCCAGGCCATATTCCTGCAGCTTCCTGTACAAGGTTGTGAGGCCGATGCCCAGCTTTTTGGCCACCTCAGGCTTGTTGCCTTGCAGGTCACTCATCAGCCGCTTGATGTGCCTGGCTTCCAGGGCCCGCAGGCTTTCGTCCTCGGTCGAAAAAACCGGCCGCCCGCCGCCCTGAAACTCTTCCGGCAGGTATTCGAGGGCTAGCGGCTCGCCGGCCGGGGCCAGGATGGCGGCGCGCTCCAGCACGTTTTTGAGTTCGCGCACATTGCCGGGCCAGGCGTAGGCTTGCAGCGCGGCCACGGTAGCGGGGGCCAGGCCGGGCAGGCGCTTGGCGAGCCGGGCGGCGAAGTGTTGCAGGAAAAAATCGGCCAGCAGCGGCACGTCGCTAGCCCGCTCTTTCAGCGAGGGCACCAGGATGGTAAACACCGAAAGCCGGTAGTACAAGTCGGGCCGGAAGCGTCCCTCGGCGGCCTCCTGCTTGAGGTTGCGGTTGGTGGCGGCCACCAGCCGGATATTCACGCTCGTGGGCTTGGTATCGCCGAGCTTGGTAAACTGCTGCATCTCCAGCACCCGCAAAAACTTGGCCTGCACGTTCAGTTCCAGCTCGCCGATTTCGTCCAGAAACAGTGTGCCGCCGGTGGCCTCTTCCAACAGCCCTTTCTTATCCGTCAGCGCCCCCGTAAAAGCCCCCTTCTTGTAGCCAAACAGCTCGCTCTCAAGCAAGTCTTTCGGAAAAGCGCTGCAATTGACGGCCACAAACGGCTTGCTTTTACGCCCGCTAGCCTCGTGCAGCGCCTGGGCAAACAGCTCCTTGCCCGCGCCGGTGGGGCCTTCGAGCAGCACCGTGCTGTCGGTGGGCGCCACCTGCCGGGCCAGGTGCTGGGCGCGGCGCAGGGCGGGCGCCTCGCCAATCATGCTCTCGAAGCGGTGGCGCTGGCCCACGCGCTTTTCCAGCTCGGCCACCCGGCGCTGGAGGCGGGCCTTTTCGGCGGCGCGCTCCACCACCACCACCAGTTGCTGCTCAAAATCGCCCTTGGTGAGATAGTCAAACGCCCCCAGCTTCATGGCCTTCACCCCATCGGGGATGGTGCCGAAGGCCGTGAGCAGCACCACCTCGGCCAGCGGCGCGGCGGCCCGGTAGCGCGGCAGCAGCTCCACGCCGTGGCCATCAGGCAGCTTCACGTCGCTGAGCACCACCAGCACCTCGGCGGCGTGCTCGGCCAGCAGCGCCAGGCCCCGGTAGGCGTCGGGGGCTTGCAGCACGGTGTAGCCCTCCAGCTCCAGCACCTGGGCCAGCAGCTGGCGCAGGCGCGCTTCGTCATCGATGAGGAGCAGGGTTCCGGTGGGCATGGGGGTCGGGCTTGGGTCGGATGGCAAAGAACGGCAAGCTTAAGCGGCTACTTTTGGCTGTCCTATCCAATAAATTCAATTTAGCATGAGTGATGAACAGAAAAGGGTTGAATGCTGTACCCACGGAAAAAGATATCCCGCGTATGTCTGCCAGCATCTGAACCTGCAAACGCCCGTTGGCTTTTACGAGCCGCTAGCCTCTGACCCAGGCGTGACGTATGCCGATGACGAACTCAATGCGTGGTGCGATGCCTGTGACGAGGAGCTAACAAGAGTTGGCAAATGGAATGAAGAATCGGAAGCTTTCGCACAAATTAAGCTGGTTTGTGATGCGTGCTATTTCGATATGAAAGAATTAAATCTTGGGTACAGAATTGGTTAATTATTTTGTCTTATTATGAATTTTAAAAATAGTTGTTTAGCTGTCTGCTTATTAGGAATAGTATTTCCTAGTTGTGCCCAGAAAAAAAATGAGAGACTCAGACTTGGTTTAGAAGTAGCAAAAGAAGAGTTGAAAACTGCGTTGAAGGACTCATCACAACATAATGTAGTGAGTAGCGTGAAAATGTTGATTGCTGATAGTATCACTGCTGTGCAAGTAGCAGAGCCTATTCTATTCAAAATCTATGGTAAGGCGGCAATCGTTAAAGAGCGACCTTACGAAATGCACTTTATTAATCACTACTGGATAATTAATGGCACGCTGCCTACAGGATGGCTCGGCGGCACTTTCTTAATTATTCTGGATGCGCGAGATAGCCGTATTATTAAATTGACACACTATAAATAATTTTGCTGATTAGCTAATATTCTGCTTCGTCCTAACTCCCCCTTATCTCCGCCTTTATCCCTTCCACAAACTGGGCAAACTCGGGTTCGGCCTCCACGTCGGGGTGCCAGGCCAGGCCAAGCTGGGCCAGGTTGTACTGGTGGCGGGGGCTGATGGTGGCGCCGGGCAGCAGCTGGCCGGTGGCCGGGTCGCGCTCGGGGGCTAGCAGCCACAGGCGGTCGGCGAGGGCGGTGGTGGTGGCGATGTCGTGGCTCACGATGAGCACGGTGTTCAGCTCGTCCATGGTCGTGACTTCCACAATGATTTTCTTGACCTCATCAATCATGGCCACGTCGAGGCCCGAAAACGGCTCATCGAGCAGGATGAGGTGGTCGGAGCACAGCAGTTGCTGCGCGATGGCCGCCCGCTGGCGCTGCCCACCCGAGAGGTGGGCCGGAAACTTGCGGGCGTGGGCGGCCAGCCCGAAGCGGGCGAGGTAATCGGCGGTGCGGGCCTGGGCCTCGGCGGGGGTGTGCTTGCGGCGGGCGGCCAGCAGCAGGTTGTCGAGCAGCGTGAGGTGGTTGAACAAGGGGTAGCGCTGCTGCACGTAGCCCACGGCGCCGGGGTGCACGGGCTGCTGGGCCTCGCCCACCCGCACGGTGCCGGTGCTGGGTGCGGCTAGTCCCGCCAGTAGCCGGCACAGCACCGACTTGCCGATGCCCGAGCGCCCGTAGATGCCCACCACCTGCCCCTGGCTCATGCCGGGGCGAATGACGTCGAGCACCTGCACGTTGAGGTCGCGCAGAATAACCTCGCTGCCGAAGCTCATCGACACCTCTTGCAGCGTCAGCAGCGGGTCTTTGTAGGAGTGGGGGAGGGCAGTCATGGTGAGTTTCGGTTTTCGCCCTGCGCGTAAGGCCCCACCCCCCGGCCCCCTCCCCTGCGGGAGAGGGGGAGCCGCAGCGGCGCGCATTGTGCGTCAGGCAATTTTAGATTTAATTACTGAATTGATTAATGCGCCTGATTAATCGTCAGGCTCCCCCTCTCCTTTTCGGAGAGGGGGCCGGGGGGTGAGGCGCCTCGCTAGAACGGCTAGCCTACCCCGCCGCCCCCAGCCCCGCGTAAGGAAAAAACACTTTCCGCAGCGCCTCGAAGCCATAATCCTGGGCCACGCCCACGGCCAGAATAACGAGCTGAATGGCCACCACGCCATCGAGGTGCAGGTAGCGGTTTTGCTTATACAGCAGCAGGCCGATGCCGCCTTCCGATTGGTAGAGGGTTTCGACCAGCGTTATCAGGGTCCAGATGATGGCGAAATTCTGGCGCACTACTTCAAGCATATCGGCCAGCTTGCCGCGCACCACCACCTGCCAAAAGCTACCCCACTCGCCCAGGCCCAGCGTGCGGGCGTGGTCCAGCTCCTCCTGCGTGGTGCTGAGGATGACGCGCGTCATGCCCGTAACCAGGTACACCGTGGCCCCGAATACCAGCACCGAGAGCTTTACCTGGTGCCCCGAGCTGAGCAGCAGCGCCATAAAAAACGTGAGCCCGGTGAGGGTGAGGTAGCGCAGCTTGCTGGCTGCGAAGGCCAGCGGCCGGAAAAACGGTAGCGCCGTGAGGTAGGAAATGAACAGCGCCAGCACCGTAGCAATGCCCAGCGCCTGGAAGGCCGTGGTGAGGCTAGCCCACAGCTCGGGCAGCAGCCCTTGCGTGGTAACAAGGTCGCCGAGGGCCCGCAAAACCTCACGCAGGCTGGGGAAAAGCTGAAGCGGGAAGAACAGCCACAGCGCCAGCAACACCAGCACCTGGCCGGCCACGAGCGCGGCTAGGGTAGCGCGGCGCGGGTGGGCATTGGGGGTAAAAAGGGGGCTCATTATAAAGTCTGTTTAATATAAAATGACCGTCATGCTGAGCGCAGCGTAGCGGAGTCGAAGTATCTCTACCGCTTCGTTGCTAGCGTTAGGAGTTAGTTCGCCGAGCGAGATGCTTCGACTCCGCTGCGCTCAGCATGACGGTCTTTATTTTGAGCAGTTAAGCGCTGCTTAATTGCCCAGTACCACTTCCACGCGGCGGTTGGCGGCTTTGCCGGCCTCGGTGGTGTTGGGGGCTACCGGCTCGGCGGCGCCGTGGGCGTACACCTGCACGCGGCCCTGCGGGAAGGCGCTGGCGCTTTTGGCTTCGAGCCAGTGGGCCACGGCCTCGGCGCGGGCCTGGCTAAGCTGCTGGTTGGCGGTGGGGTTGCCGGTGTTGTCGGTGTAGCCGTGCACGGCCACTTTGAGGCGGCCGGCCACCACGAGGTCGTCGAAAAGCTGACTGAGTTCGCGCTGGGCGGCGGGCGTGAAGGTGCTCTGGCCGGTGTTGAACTCGATGTTCCAGGCGCGCTTGCTCACGCTGCGGCGGATTTCGTCGTCGGCGGCAAACTGCTGGGTTTCGGCCGGGGCCACGTTCTTGCCCTTGTACTGGGCTTGCAGCTTGCGCAACAGCGTCAGGTCGAGCATGTTGGCCAGGGGTACGTAGCTCGGTAGCTCCTTGGGGTAGAGCTTGCTCTGCACGTCGCCGAAGGTTTTGTACACGGCGGCGTAGATGTTAGTGCCGCCCTCGTCGAGGCCAAACAAGCTCAGGTTGTCGCTGAAGTTGAAGGCTTTGCTACCCCCTAGCTCCACCACCTGGCCGGTGCGGTCGGCCTCGCTGGTGCCCTTGTAGTACTTCAGCCAGTAGGCGCCGGGCTTGTCCTGGTCGCCGTAGACCTGGGCCGAGATATCGGCGGCGCGGGCCAGGGCTTCGGGGTGGCTTTTCACCTGGTCGCCGGCCACGGCGAAGGCCGTCATCAAACTCAGCACGGCGGGCTGGTGGGCGTCGTACCAGCGCTTGGTCGTCACCATGATGTTGGGCATCTGGTTGGAGTAGTCCTTGGTACTCACGATGTTGACGAGGCCGCCTTTCTGCTTGGCAATGTTCACGTCGCCGGGCGTCCAGGTGGCTACGGCGTCGGCCACCACGTCTACTTTCACGCCGGTGCTGTGGCCGCTCACCACCTTGGTGCGGCTCTCGGGCTTGCCCACAATGTACTTCTCGGCGGCCACCAGGAAGTCGCTGGCAGCCATGAAGTTCACGGCTTCGGGGTCGTAGGTCGTCTCGTCGGGGTTCACCTTCAGGCCGTTATCGGCGCACCATTTCAGGGCAATGTTGTGGTCGCCGTCGCGCAGGTAGCAGGCAATGGTTTTGCCTAGGGCCGCTTTGGGGTTATCGAGCCATTCCCTGGGGCCCATCAGCTTGTCTTCACCAAAGCTTTTACCCACCGAGTAAGGAATGATTTGCAGGCTGGTGCCGGCCTTTTCAAGCTGGCTCTGCACGGCCGAGAAAGCCGGCAGACCGTCGCCCATAATGCTCACAATCAGGCCCGGCGTACTAGGGTTGCTTTGCAGGTCGAGGGCGTTTTTCACCAGGTCGGCCTGCATCTTGCTCACGTCGTCCTGGCGCACAATCTGCATGTCTACTTTGTTGGCCGCCAGCGTTGAGCCCATTGTGGTGCGCGGGCCGCCGTTGGCCAGCATGCCGGCCATTTGCGAGTTCCAGGCCATTACTTCCCACACCATGGGCGTGCCGTTTTCGGCGGGGGCGGTGCCGGGCAGCGGGGCTAGCGGCACTACCACCGTGGCGCGGTTGCTGCCCGCCGCGGCCGGCAGCTCAATCGAGCTGAGTAGCACCGATTGCGTATCGGCTTTTTGAAAGATTTTATTGCTGGCAATCAGCTTGTTGATGCCAAAGTACAGCAGTGCGAAGATGAGGGCACCGAGTACAATTTTACCACGAGTTGTCATTGGAGAGTTGAAGTTTTAAAGGTTGAGTGAGTTGCCCTTTGTGCAGCCCCGCCCCCGGCCCCTCCCCTGCGGGGGAGGGGAGCCACGGCGGCGTGATGCTCGGCTTGCGTCAGACTCCCCTCCCCCGCAGGGGAGGGGCCGGGGGTGGGGCTTTACAGCAGCACCGCAATCAGCAGCAGCGCCAGGCAGCCACTAATCAAGCAGGCTAGAATAGGCATCATCGGAGGCTTTTTTGGTGGCGGCTACGGAGGTAGCTACTGGCTTCTTGTCGGTGTCCAGCAAGGCGTTGAAGTCGCCTTTCTGGTAGCGGTCGAGCAGGCGCTGGCCCTTCTCGCTCATCACGCCGTTCTGGATGTCCATCTCCTTCACGAACTCCTGCGAGTAGCGCATGGCCTGCTTTATCTGGCCGAGCTGCTGGGCCATATCCTGGGCCACGCGGTCGGTGGCCAGGTCGAAGAAGTACTTCTTGTCGGGGTCGCCGCGCAGAATGTTCATGGCGGCGCGCATGCCCGAGCTGGTGCGCTTCACCAGCTCGTACTCATCCTTCAACAGGTTGACCTTGAACTTGCTGCCGTCAATCTGGCGCAGGGCGGCTTTCAGAATCTGGCGCATCACCACGCTCACGTTGGCCGTCGTCGTCGCCATCGGTTGCAGGCGCTGGTTGTAGTCCAGAATTTGGGCGGCGCGGCTGGCGTAGGCTTCGGCGGCGTCCTTTTCGTTTTGGCGGGTAGCCGAGTCGGCCAGGGCCAGGTACTCCTTCATCTGGGCATCGTTGGCGGCCAGCTTGCGCTTCACCAGCTCGTGGGCACCCTCGATGTGGCCGATTTCGCCCTCCATCTGGCGGGCTTCCTTCTCGGTGTTCGAGATGTAGTCCTCCATGATGCCGATGGGGTCGGTGTTCACGAAAATGCCCGCCGCCGTGCGCAGAATGCGCTGCCCGGCGTACCACAGCCCGGCCTGAATGCGCTTGTTGGTCAGCAGCAGAAACAGCACGAACAGCGCCCCTAGCCCAATGCCCAGCTTCACGCTATTAAACACGATGTCAACGAGGTAAGGCACGATTTTGCCCCAGTAGTACACGCCGGCCCCGGCACCGGCGGCCAGCACCACCCAGCCGGCCACTTTTTCGGGCTGCTGCCACTTGGGCAGGGTGGAGTTGAGTTCGGGAGAAAGCAAGGTTTTCATACTCAGAAAGGGGGTTTAGTTACTTGATTAGAAAGGATTTAGTGGCTTGCTGGTGGGCTTGCAGCTCGGCCACGGCGGCGGCGTGGGCTAGCTCGTAGCTGGCGAGGGCGGCCTGGGTTTTGGCGCCTTCCTGCTGCAGCTGCTGCTGGGTGTCGCTGAGCTGCCGGCTTTTGTCGGTAAGCTGCTGGGTGAGGGCGGCCACAGCTTGCTGCAGCCGGGCTTCCTGCTCGCGCAGCTGGGCCAGGGCACTGGGTGGGCCTTGCAGCGGCACGGCCTCGCCCATTTTTTCGCGGTGGCGGGCCTGCACTTTGGCGCGGTCGTCGGCCAGCTTCTGGGCCAGGTCATCGGCCGAGGTAAGCAGGCTAGCCAGGTCGGTGCCGGTCACGGCCGCGAAGGCGTTGAAAGCCGTTTGGTAGAGCAGCGGGCCGCTGAGGCCACTGGCCGCCAGGCTCTTCACCATTTTGGTGAACGCCCCGAAATCTTTGCCATCGCCGGCCAGCAGCTGGGCCACGTGGTCGAGGTGGCGCTGCTCGGGCTGGGTGGCGCCGGGCGGCAGGCTGGCCAGCGGCTGGGCCGGGGCTACCGGCACGGCAGGCGCCGGGGCCGCCGCGGCCGGGGCTTCGGCGCCGGGCTCGACGAAAAAGTCTTTGGCGGCTCTCGTCAGGTTATCCAGAATGGCCATGTCGGTAGGGGCAGCTAGGTGAGGTATGGGTACCTATTGCCAAGACCAGTGCCGATTCGGAAAGAGAAGAAAATTATTTAAGTAAGTACTTGTAGTTGAAGCAGCTAAATAAAAAATCCCGCCCGGCGCTAGGCCGGGCGGGACGCTTTTTTTTCAAAATGGAAAGCCGTTTTTACCAAAAGAAAAACGGTTGGGCTATTGCTGCCCGCCAAAGCGGTAGCGCAGCCCCAGCGAGCCGGCCAGGCCGGGCGGGCTGCTCCAATGGTTGGGAACGCCCACGAGCAGGCCGTCGGCTACGGCCTCGAAATGCGCGCCAAAGCGGTAGCGCGTGCTGAGGCCAGCCGTGAAAGTATTAAGCGAATAAGTATGATTATCAGTGCTGTAACTGCTAACGTAAACCGAATTGGTATTGTCGATAGCTGTGTAGCTATGGTAGCTGGTGTACACCTCCCGCTCCTGGGCGTAGCCGGCCAGCAGCTCGACCTGCAAGCGCCGTGTGGGTTGCCGCAGGCTATAGCGCGCTTGCACCGAGAGGGTGGTGCGCCGCCATATCGACTGGCCTTCGTAGCGCTGCGTCACTAGCAGGGCACCCGGCGTAGTATCCGTTGTATTGAGCGTGCTGTAGTCAAAAGTGGGCCGGTTGTAGGCCACGCCAACTTGCAAGGCCAGGCGCGGCCGCAACTGGTAGCCCGCCGTGAACTGCACTGGCACTTTCAGGCCACTAAATGAATTGCCAGAGATGCTCTGAAAATTGCTGAGGTAAGTGCCCAAGCCCACGTAGAGCCGGCCGCCGGCTGGGGGCGCGGGGCGTTGGGCGAGGGCTAGGCACGGGCAAGCCAGTAGCAGAGCGGCTAGCGCAGGGTAACGTTTTTGCATGAAGCTGAGGGGGAAAAGGTTGCGTAAATAAACGTTAGCAACGCGCATATCTCGCAATCAGCCAGCCGTTGCCGAGCAAAGAAAGCCGGGCCTGGGCAAGCTGCCCGGCTTGGCACCTGGCGCAGGCCCGGGGTGGAAGCTTAAAGCTGTAGCCAGGGCAGGAAAATCAGGCTACATAAAAAGCGGCTTGGCGCCCTAGCTAGGGCCGAAGCGGTAGCGCAGGCCAAGCGCCAGGGAGGTGTTTAAAGCATGATAGCTGCCGGTGAGAGGGGTATAGAAAAGAATATCACACACGGCTTCGAGGCGGGGGCCAAAGCGATAGCGAAAGCCAGGCCCCAGGCTGACTAGCAGGCTGTTGTAGGCGCCGGAATACTCATAAGGCCTGACCTCGATAGTGCCCTGGCTGGCGTAGGTATCGGTGCCGGTGATGCGGTAGAACGAGTGGTCGAAGGACAAGCCACCCACCGCATCGACCTGGAAGCGGTGGCTAGCCCGGCGCGTGAGCGTGTAGCGGGCCAGCAGCGAAGCAGAGGTAGCCCGCCGCAACGAGGTGCTGCTGGTGCTATACGTTATGGGTATCAAGTTGCTGTCTACATAATTGTAGGTATCAGCGTAATCGGACTTGCCGCCGCTGTAGGCCAGCCCGACCTGCAGAGCCAGCCGGGGCCGCAGCTGGTAGCCTAGCGTGGCCTGCACGGGTATGTTGAGCCGCTCGCCCCTGTAAAAGCCGCGCACCGACTGGTTGGAACCATCATAGATAGCCAGGCCGCCATAAAATCGGTGGGCCGGCACGGGGTCGGCTGCTTGGGCCAGGGTGGCCAGGGGGGCGCCTAGCAGCAGGGCGGCGAGGGCAGCAAAGTATGCAGACATAGAATTGGAGAAGGCGTACGGTAAGCAAGAAGCCGGCTGCCCGCAAAGCGTTGCATACCGGCTTCAAACTTAGCGCGCACCCCGGAGCGCCACTGGCAGGCAAGGCGCAGGCAAGTGGCTTAGCCCCAGGCCCCTAGCAAGCGGCGTAGCAAAATAATCTCGCCAATGTGGTACGCCGCGTGGTCGCCGATGAGCAGGGCTTCGCGCAGCAGGTTCTGGCCTTCGCCGTGGGCTAGCGGGGCAAAGAAATCGGCGGCCGGGTCGTTCAGCAGGTTGATAAACTGCTGCTGGTCGTGGGCAATGGCGTGCAGCGCGGCCTGCCAGCCGGCCTCCTCCACGGCCTGGGTTTTGTCGGGCCAGTAGTCGGCGGGCCAGTCGAGGGCTACGTACTGCGGGTTCACGCAAAACTCCAGAATATCGGCCTGCGCAATGCGCAGGTGCTCCACAAGGTGCCAGATGGTGTAGGGCACGCCGGGCACGGCCTGGTTGCGCAGCGGCGCGGGCAGGTCGGCCAGGGCGTGCGCAAGGGTGGCGTGGGCGTTGCCGCCGGCTAGCAGGGCAGTAAGCTCGGCCACGAGGGCGGCGCGGGTGGGCTGGTCCATAAAAAAAGCAGGAAGTAAAATGAAAAGGATGTCGAGTTTCAACCGCCAGGCTCGCCAACAGTTACCCGATATCGGGGCGCAGCAGCCCTAGCCGGGTGGCAAATACCCGCCCAATGTGCAGCGCCTGCTGCTTGGCCAGCTCGGCGGTGGGCCCGGCAAAATTGGCCTCCACGGCGGCCTGAAACAGGCCTAGCCACCGCTCAAAATGGGCTAGCCCGATGGGCAGCGGAAAATGCTTGCGCATGGGAAAGCCCCGGTACCGATTGGTGCCCAGCAAGATGCCACTCCAAAAATCGTAGAGCTGCGGCAGGTGGTGGCTGAAATCGACGTGGGCAAAGTCGATAAAAACCGGGGCTAGTACGGGGTCGGCTTGCACACGCTCGTAGAAGCTGTCTACGAGCAGCTGCACGTCGGCTTCGGTGGTGATGTCGGGTAGCATGGCGCTCGGCGGGGCGGCGCGGGGCCGCCCGGTTTACTTTTGAAGGTACAAATGAACGACCCCGAAATCCGCGCCCGCCTCTACCCGCTGCTGCTAGGGGGCGTGTACATAGATGAGCTGCCCACCGGCAGCACCCGCGCCGACGTGGTGCACATCACCGAGCACTTTATGCACGGCTACGAGGTAAAGGGCGACGGCGACACTTTGCAGCGCGTGCAAAATCAGCTGCGCTGCTACGCCGAGGTCTACGACTTCGTCACGTTCGTAGTCACCGAAAAGCACCTGCCCAAGCTGCTGCCGCAGCTGCCCGAGTGGGTGGGCATTCTGGTGGCCCCGGCCGAGAGCCGCGAGCTGCGCCTACACCGCGCGGCCGGCTACAACGCCACCGTGCAGCCCGCCCCGCTGGCCGGCCTGCTGTGGGTAGAGGAGGTAAAGCAGTACTTGCTGGCGCGGGGGCTAGCCGGGGCCAGCACCCTGCGCCAGCGCGAGGTGGCGCAGTACCTGCGCACCGCCCACACCGTACCGCTCTCGCACCTGGCCCACTACGTGCGCCAGCGCCTGATGGCGCGGCTGCCCGAGCGCCTGCTGCTGCGCGAGGCCCGCAAGGCCGAGCGCGAACGCCTGGCCGCTTTGCGCGCCCGCCGACAAAAAAAGAAGAAGCGCTAGGGGCCAGCGCCGCTTTTCCCGCCCGGCTGCCTTAACTTTCGGGGCTACTCTGCACTGACCTATCCCTTTTATGCAAGAAGCTACGTCCTTACCGGCGGCCACCCTGCCCAGGCTACTCAAGGCACCCACCGGCATAGAAGGCCTCGATGAAATAACCGAAGGCGGCCTGCCGCTGGGCCGCCCCACGCTGGTGTGCGGCAGCGCGGGCTGCGGCAAAACCCTGTTGGGCATTGAGTTTCTGGTGCGCGGCGCCCAGGAGCACGGCGAGCCCGGCGTGCTCATGACCTTTGAGGAAACGGCCGACGAGCTGGCCGCCAACGTGGCGTCGCTGGGCTTCAACCTGCAGCAATTGCAGGCCGATAAGAAGCTGCGCCTCGACCACGTGCACCTCGACCGCTCGGAAATTGAGGAGGCCGGCGAGTACGATTTGGACGGCCTGTTTATTCGGCTGGGCTACGCCATCGACAGCATCGGGGCCAAGCGCGTGGTGCTCGACACCATCGAGGCGCTGTTTTCGGGCTTCCCTAATGAGGCTGTGCTGCGCTCTGAAATTCGGCGCCTGTTTCGCTGGCTCAAGGACAAAGGCGTCACGACAGTTATCACGGCCGAGCGCGGCGAAGGCACTCTGACCCGGCAAGGGCTGGAAGAGTACGTGTCGGACTGCGTGATTTTGCTCGATAACCGCGTTATCGACCAGATTACCACCCGCCGCCTGCGCATTGTGAAGTACCGCGGCAGCACCCACGGCACCAACGAATACCCGTACCTCATCAGCGAAGACGGCATTTCGGTGCTGCCCGTCACCTCGCTCAGGCTCGAACACGCGGTGTCCGACGAAATTATCTCGTCGGGCGTGCCGGGCCTCGATGAGATGTTTACGCGCCGGGGGTGGTACCGGGGCACCAGCACGCTCATCACCGGCACAGCCGGCACGGCCAAAACCACGCTAGCCGCCGCCTTTGCCCTCGAAACCTGCCGGCGCGGTGAGCGCTGCCTGTTTTTTGCCTTCGAAGAATCGCCGGCCCAGCTCATTCGCAACATGCGCACGGTGGGCCTTGATTTGCAGGCGTATGCCGACCAGGGCCTGCTGCGCATCGAGGCCTCGCGGCCCACGCTCAACGGCCTGGAGCGCCACTTAGTCACGCTGCACCGGGCCATCGCCGAGTTTCAGCCGCACGCCGTCGTCATCGACCCCATCAGCAATCTTATTTCGGTGGGCAGCCTGAGCGAAGTGCGCAGTATGCTCACGCGCATGATTGACTTTCTGAAAGTTAATGGCGTTACGGCCTTGTTCACGGCGCTCATCAGCGCCCGCAATGGCCAGATGGAAATGACGGAGGAAGGCGTGTCGTCGCTGGTCGATACCTGGATTTCGGTGCGCGACCTCGAGGGCGTGGGCGAGCGCAACCGGGGCCTGAGCATCCTGAAAGCCCGGGGCATGTCGCACTCCAACCAGGTGCGCGAGTTCCTCGTCACCGAGCACGGCATTCAGCTGCTCGACGTCATTATCGGGCCCGAGGGCATTATTACGGGGGCCGGCCGCCTCACCCAGCGCATTCAGGAGGAAGCCCAGCGCGTGGTGCGCGAGCACGAAACCGCCCGCCGCGACCGTGACCTTGAACGCAAGCGCCGCGTGCTCGAAGCCACCATTGCCAACCTGCGCACCGAGTTTGAAACGGTGGAGGAAGAGCTGCGCCGCGTGAGCCACGAGGAGCATACCCGCGATGCCGCCCTGCGCGACGGCCGCTCGGCCCTGGCCTCGGGGCTCGGTACCGATTATTTTACGGCGCAGCCCAACACCCGGCCCTAGGCGCCGTATGCCACTAGTTATGATGGAACTGAGGGAAGAAATGACGAACGATACCGAGCCGCCCGCCGGCGAAACCTGGGAGCTGCGCCTGTACGTGGCCGGCCAAACGTCGAAGTCGGTAGCGGCGCTGGCCAACCTGCGCCGCTACTGCGAGCAGCACGTGCCCGGCCGCTACCAGCTGGAGGTAATCGACCTGATGCAGCACCCGCAGCTGGCCGAGGGCGACCAGATTCTGGCCATTCCGACGGTGGTGCGCAAGGTGCCCGAGCCCATCCGCAAGGTTATCGGCGACCTTTCAAACGAAGAGCGGGTACTCGTGGGGCTCGACCTGCGCCCCCAGCTCCGCTAGGCCGTGGTACTGGACTCTGCTGCCGCGCCCGGGGCGCCGCTCTACGAATTGCACCTCTACGTGTCGGGCGCTACGCCCAATTCGACGCGGGCCCTGCGCAACATCAAGGAAATCTGCGAGCAGCATTTGGCGGGCCGCTACGTGCTGCGTATCATTGATATGTATCAGCAGCCCCAGCTGGCCCAGCAGGAGCAGATTATTGCCGCGCCCACGCTGGTGCGCCAGCAGCCGCTGCCCCGCCGCCAGCTAGTAGGCGACCTTTCGAACCGCCCGGCCGTATTAGCAATACTAGGCCTCGACCATCTGCCGCCTCCCGCCACGCTATGAACCCCACCGCCGCCGACCTGGCCCGGGAAAACGAAGAGCTGCGCCAGCGGCTGCGCGAAGCTGAGGAGCTGATTACGGCCGTGCGCACGGGCGCTGTCGATGCGCTGGCCATTCACGGCGACGATGGGCCGCGCATCTTTACGCTCGAAAGTGCCGACCACGGCTACCGCCACCTCATCGAGCAAATGAGCGAAGGCGCCGTGCTGCTGGGCCTCGATGGCCTGGTGCTGTACTGCAACGCGGCACTAGCCCACGCGCTAGGATGCGGCCTGAGCGAAATTCTGGGCCGGCCATTCACCTATTTTGTGCCCCCCAAGTACCAGGCCTACTGGGCCGAGCTGTGGCAGGTGGGCTGGAACATGCAGGCGCGTGGCGAGCTGCCCCTGCAAAACGGCCGCGATGGGGCGTTGCGCCCCTTCTCGGTGTCGATGAACGTGCTCACCTTCAGCGGGGCGCCCACGCTGGCCGTGCTGCTGGCCGATATGTCGGCGCACAAAGAAATTTCCACCATTCGCTCGGTGGTGGCCAAGCAGAATGCCCTGCTCGACCGCAAAAACGAGGAGCTGGTGCGCCAGCAGGCCGCCCGCCAGGCCATAGAGCGCACCGCCGCCGAGGTCAGCCGCGTGCTCGAAGGCATTCCGCAAATAGCCTGGACGGCCGACTTGCAGGGCCAGAGCACGTACTTCAATCAGCGCTGGTTCGATTTTACGGGCGAAATATTGGTATCGAACGTGCAGTTGCAGGCGCGCATTCACCCCGACGACTTTGGGCCGGCGGTAGCTAAGTGGCGGCAATGCCTGCTTAGCTTTGAGCCGCTCGAAATAGAGTGCCGCATGCGCAACCAGGCCGGCGACTACCGCTGGATGCTGGGCCGCGCCCAGCCTTCGCGCAACGAGCAGGGCGAAGTGGTGCAGTGGATTGGCACCTACACCGACATCCACGAGCATAAGCTGGCCCAGGAGCGCGTGACCCAGGCCCAGAGCCTGTTGCGCGATAACAATGAGGAGCTAACCCGCGTGAACGTGGACCTGGATAGTTTTATCTACACGGCCTCGCACGACCTGAAAGGCCCGATTACCAATATTGAAGGCCTGCTGGCGGCCCTCACCGACGAGCTGCCCATTGAGGCCCGGCAGCGCCCGCCGGTGCATGATATTCTGGGTATGCTCACCAAATCGGTCGAGCGCTTTCAGCGCACCATCGAGCAGCTCAGCGACGTGGCCAAGCTGCACCGCGAGCACGGCCTGGCCAGCGCGCCGGTGCCGCTAGCCCCCGTAATGCAGGGCGTGGCCCTCGACCTGGCTCCGCTGGTGCGCAGCGCGGGCGCGCAGCTCGACATTGACCTGGCCGAGGGCGTGGCCGTGCACTTTCTGGAAAAAAACCTGCGCAGCCTGCTCTACAACCTCCTCAGCAACGCCCTCAAGTACCGCGACCCCGCCCGGCCGCCGCACGTGTGCCTGCGTGCCTACCCCGAGGGCCAGCAGGTGCGCCTCACGGTGCAAGACAATGGCCTGGGCATCAGCGCCGCCGGGCAGCGCAAGCTGTTCGGCTTGTTCGAGCGCCTGCACAGCCACGTGGAGGGCAGCGGCATTGGCTTGTTTATGGTGAAGAAGATGGTGGAAAACGCCGGCGGCCGCATCTTGGTCGAAAGTGAGCTAGGGGTGGGCTCCACCTTCACGGTGCTGCTGCCACAGTAGAAAGCCTGGCCGCCCGGGCCCGGCTAGGGTAAATTTGTGGTGTGACGCCCACTTCGCCGGCCGCCGAGCCGCGCAAAATCATTCACCTCGACATGGATGCGTTCTACGCCTCCGTGGAGCAGCGCGACGACCCCGCCTTGCGCGGCCGGCCCCTGGCCGTGGGCGGCACCCGCGAGCGCGGCGTGGTGATGGCCGCCAGCTACGAGGCCCGCCAGTACGGCGTGCGCTCGGCCATGCCGGCCAGCACCGCGCGGCGCCTGTGCCCCGAGCTGCTGTTTGTGCCACCGCGCTTCGAGGTCTACAAAGAAGTGTCGGGCCAGGTGCGCGAAATTATGGCCGAGTACACGCCGCTCATCGAGCCGGTGGCGCTCGACGAGGCCTACCTCGACGTGACGCACAACCTCAAGCACGAGCCGCTGGCTAGCCAGGTAGCCCGCGACATCAGGGCGGCCATCCTGGCGCGCACCCAGCTCACGGCCTCGGCGGGCATCTCCTACAATAAGTTTCTGGCCAAGCTGGCCTCCGACCACCGCAAGCCCAACGGCCAGTTCGTGATTCCGCCCGGCCGGGGGCTGGCTTTTGTGGAGAAGCTGGCGGTGGGGCAGTTTCACGGCATTGGGCCGGCCACGGCGGCGCGGCTGCACGCGCTGGGCATCTTCACCGGCGCCGACCTGCGCCAGCAGCCCGAAGCGCTGCTGCGCCAGCACTTTGGCAAGGCCGGCGCCTACTACCACGCCATTGCCCACGCCCAGGACCACCGCCCCGTGCAGCCCGACCGCCAGCGCAAGTCGGTGGGCGCCGAAACCACCTTTGCCCACGACCTGCACGAGCTGCCCGAGCTGCTGGGCGCTTTGCTGCCCGTGGCTGCCAAAGTCTGGGCCTACTGCCAGCGCACCGGCCAGTCGGGCCGCACGCTCACGCTGAAAGTGAAATTCAGTGATTTCCAGCAAATAACCCGCAGCCGCACGCTGCCAGCCTCCGTGCCCGACGAAGCCGCGCTGCTGCGCACCGGCCAGGAGATGTTAACTGCGCTCCTGCCCTTGCCCAAGGGCGTGCGCCTGCTGGGCTTGTCGCTTTCCAGCCTTGATGGCGAGGCGCCGCCGGCCAGCCCCGGCGGGCAGCTCACGCTCTTTTAAGTAGATAAGTAGCAAGGACGCTTGGGCTAAAAAATACGGTCGTCATGCTGAGCGCAGCCGAAGCATCTTGGTTGCTTCGCTGGGAAATCCCCCTGGCGCCCGCGACCAAGATGCTTCACTGCGTTCAGCATGACGTTCTTTGTTGCCTACTCATTATTTACTATTGACTGAGAAAATGTCTGCCATTCAGGAAATCGAACAACTGGAGCGCCGCCGCTTCGACGCGCAGGTTGCCAAAGACCTGCCCACGCTGGAAACCATCTTTGCCGACGACCTCATCTACACCCATTCCAACGGCCACCAGGATGGCAAGGCGAGCTACCTGGCCTCCATCGCCAGCGGCCAAAGCCGCTACGATAAGGTTGATATGGAGAACATTACCGTGCGTCCCTACAACGACGACCGCACGGCCATCGTCAACGCGCTCATCCAGATTGACCTCGGCCCCGGCGCCGATGGGCAGCCTGGCTTCACGCGCATCAAGTACGTGGTGGTTTACATCAAAGACGACGCAAAAGGCTGGCAGCTAGTGCTCTGGCACGCCCAGAAGCAGGCGAGCTAGCCCCGCAACACAGGCAACGGCTACCAACAAAAAAATCCGGACTCACGCCCGGATTTTTTTGTTGCGGCAAGCTCATTACTGCTTGCTCCTGGTCAGAACATCCTGGTAGGATGCTTTGTAGCGCGCCTGGTATTTGTGGATAACTTCTGCCTGATACGAGGTATCCGTAAAAAGCCGGGTCAGGCCCGGGTTATTCTTGAGCGAAAGCCCCTGCTTGGCAAAGGAGTCTTTCAAATAGGCAATGGCATCGGTCATTACCTTGTCGCTCAGCTCGGAGGGCATGTTTTTTACAAACAGCTCATCGCGCGTGAGTTCCTTGGCTGGGCTGGCTTTGGCGGGTGCGGCGCCCAGGCTGGCGGCCACCGGCTGCGAAGCCGAGCCGCCTTCCAGGGCCAGCAGCCGCTGCTCGAAGGTGGTGAGCTTGGTTTCCAGGGCTTTGAGCTTCGTGTCGTGCTCGGCCGCGAGGTTTGCCAAGTCATTATTGTTCAGGCCGATGGCCATGTTTACGAGCGTAATGCCGCCTTCGACCAGGGCTTCGGACCACGCTACGCCCACAATCTGCTTGTACTGGTCTGCTTTGATGGCCTTGGGCGACACGGCGATGCCGGTGCCGTCATTCAGGCCCGAGGGCAGGATGTAATCGCCGGAGAAAACGAGGCCGCGAACCTTCACCGGAATCTGACCCATGAAAGCAACTTTCTCAAAGGTGGCTTCCTGGCCCGTGGGGGGCATGTTGCCGAGCACGGCCGGCTTGGTCGAAATAACCATAAACTGCGGAGCCCCAACCGTATACTTGGAAATTTTGCCGCCATTAACGGCTACGATGTCGCCGGCCGCTATTCTTTCGGCCGCGTTGCTTCTTTCCAGCCATTCGGCATAGTCGGCCGAGCCCGACTGATACGTAACGCCGGGGCTTTGGAAGGCGAAAACGTTGTAGCTGACGATGTTGGCATCGGCCAGGAGCTGGTTTGCCACGGCTTCGGCAATACACCCCACGCATTCGCCTGCCCCCGCGCTGGCAATGAGCCCGCCCACAACTACCGGCACTGGCAGCGCCGCCGATACCACGTTGGCCAGCGCTACGCCCGCCGTCGCAACCAAGTTCGCATTGGTGTAAATGTATTCGGGGTCGAGGGCGATTTCCGCTTTGGTTTGGCCCTCAATGCTGCCAACGGCATCGCCGGAGCTGTTGAGGAAGGTGACGAAGTTATTGGAGTTGTCGGGGGTGCCGGCGTTCAGCTTAATGGCGATACCCTGGCTGCTGCCCTGCACCCGCAGCGGATAGGCGCTGTAGCTGTCGTCGCCACCGCTCGTAGCCGTGTTGATGGTAACCTGGCCGTTGGCCGCCAGGCTGTTGTTGAAGGTAGTGGCGCCGGCAACGGCTAGGCTGCCGCCCAGGGTGGCCGCGCCGCTAACCCCGAGCGTGCTGCGCAAGGTGGTGGCGCCCAGCGTGTTCAGGCTATTGTCCAGCGTGGTGGCCCCCACCACGTGAAGTGTGTTATTGAGGGTAGAGGCCCCGGCGACCCCTAGCGTGCTGCCCAGGGCGGTGGCCCCATCTACGCCCAGGGTGTTGCGCAGGGTGGTGGCGCCCACCGTATTCAAGGTGCTGGCCAGACTGGTAGCCCCCGTAACCCCGAGCGTGCTGGCCAGATTGGTAGCCCCCGTAACCCCGAGGGTGCTGCCCAGGGTGGTGGCGCCCAGCGTGTTCAGGGTATTATCCAGCGTAGTACCCCCCACTACATGGAGCGTATTATTGAGGGTAGAGGCGCCGGTGACCCCTAGCGTGCTGCGCAAGGTAGTGGCCCCCAAGGTGTTCAGGGTATTGTTCAGGGTGGTAGCCCCGGTCACGTCCAGGGTATTGCGCAGGGTAGTGGCCCCCACCGTATTCAGCGTGCTGGCCAGGTTAGTAGCCCCCGTCACGTTCAGCGTGCCGCTCAGGGCAGTTGGGCTGGCGTTGGCCACGGTTAGGGGGCCGTTGTTCAGGGTAGCGCCGCCCGTTGTGTTAAGGGTCACGTTGCGATTCACCGTCAGGTCGTTGCCAATCCCCAGGTCGTTGCGAATGGCCACGTTGCCCTGGCTGGTAATGGTGAGCCGCTCAGTGTTGTTGGTGATGAGCACGAGGTCGGCCGCATCGGTAGTGCCGAGGCGGTCGGTTTTGGGGTTCACCCCCGAGTTGCCAAACAGCGACCACACCTGAGACGGCACGCCCGGCCCAGCCGCCGAAGCCATGCTCCCGGCACCCGTGCCAGCCGTGCTGCTGCCGCTGAGCTGCCCGGCAGTGCCGGCGTAGAAGGCATACGGCACCGATAGCAGCTCCGAAGCCCCCATGAGGCGGAAGTTGCGCCCCCCGGTGGGGTCCATCTCCACGCGCAGGAAATGGTTGGCGCTGCCCCAGGCTATGCCGCCAAAAGTGCCCTGCGTGGCGTTGCCGCGCCCAATGGCCAGGGCAAAGGAGCCCTGGTCGGTGGTAGTGACGAGGTGCGTTTCGGCGTAGGCCACCCGCCCATCGGCCCCGCCCGCCAGCACGCTGATGCGCAAGGCCACAAGTTTATTCTGCAAGGGCTTGCCGCTGGCGTCGCGGGTAATGCCCTGGTAGTTCATCGCCTGCGGCAGGGGAGTGGCTGCCTGCGCCGGCTTGGTTTGCGAGGTTTGGGCCTGCGCCGAGGCAGCGTGCAGCAGCAGGGCTGCCGATACGATGGAGGGGAAGTGTAAGCGTGTAAACATAACGTGGAGGTAGGTTGAGAAAAAAGGCGTGCTTAGTCGTTTTTAACCAGAACGTGAAAGGTGCGGTGGCCACTAGCGGGGTCGTACACGCTTAGTACATAGCCAGCTACGGGCAGGTCGGCCAGGTCCAGGTGCAGCGTGCCCCCCTCCGCAGTGGCCGAAAAGGTGCGCACCTGCCGGCCCTGTAAGTCGTAGAGCGTGAGCTGCGCCGCTGCTGCAGTAGCTGGCAAGCGTACCCAGGCTTCTGACCGGAACGGGTTGGGGTAAACTGACACGGCTTCGGGGGCCGCCACCGGCTGCCAGGGGCCCCGGTGAAATCCTTCCAGCAGCTGCGCCGCGCCGGCTGGCTGCCAGGCAGCCACGGCCACTTCGCCCACCGTCCAGTCCAGCAAGATGCCGGCGGCGCTGAATTCCTGCCCCGCTGCGCCAAGCACCGTAGGGGCGGGGCTAGCCTGGCTGCGGGCGGCAAAGCTTCCGCCAAGCAGCCCAACGGCAAGCAAGCCATAGGGTCGTATTTTTTTCATAAGCATACAGGGGGAAAACAGGGTGAGAGTTGAATGCAATGACTTGCTATGCAAGATGTTAAGCAGAGCAGTGAATGGCCAGCCGCGCTGTTCCGGAATCTGGCAGGCTCGCCGGAGGCCCGCTGCCTTCCGGCTACGAAAGGGAGGCTGGTGCAGCACCCCAGCTTCTTAGCCGCCGCGCTCCGTAGAAGTAGGGCTATGCTATAATAAATGGCTTGTGCGGACACACGGCGCCGCAGCCGGGCCCCGGCGCACGCAGCACGGGCCAGCGCCTGGCACCCGGTTATCGGGCACGTGCCGGGCTAGCGTGTGGCGCCGCCGGCCTGCTGTGGCTGTTCTGCCGCCGTAGGCGCCAACGGCGCCTGTGCGCGCGTGCCCGCCGTACCTGAGGGCGCCGGTAGGCCGCGCCTTAGGGCCGCCCGGCCGCGGTAGTACGCCCCCGCAGCCGCGCTGTGTGGGGTAGCGGGGCGGGCACCAAGTGCCCCAGCTAAGGCCTGCCGCCTGGCAGAAGTAAAAGTTTGCATAGCTGAGAGGAAAGGGAGTGGGGCAATCCGGGAGGCCGGCCCTTGGCGGGCAGTAAGCTTGGCCTTGTTTCAGGCTTGCTAATAAGCCAACAGCCTGAAACAGTGGACCAAAAATAGGCAGCTTGTTTATTTTTTAAACACGTATAAATACCCGTTTTTCTAAAAATACTTCTATTGGCTTACCCCGCCGGCCGGTGAACGGCCGGCGTAAGAAACGGCGGCAGACCAGAGTGCCCCACTGGCCGGAAGCCGCCGCAGCCACCAACAGCCGCTAACTACTTCGGCCGGTAGTGGCACATAAATAGTGCTGCTACCGGCCGAAGCAAATTGAAAAACCCACCATCCAAGCCTACCATCTAAGACAAATAGGCAAGTCCCATCACCCTGGCCCTGGCTGGTAAGACCGGAAGGGTGCCTACAACTACACCAAGTGGCTAGCCTGCCTTCTGCACGCGGCGCCTGCTTCACACCGCCCGGCCAGCAGCTTGGCGCGGCTTGCTGTGCCCTGCAACGGCCCCGCTGGCTAGTCCCACACTGACAAAACGGATTATGTCCGGCGACAGCCAAGGCCCTACGTTGCTTACTGCAGCACGCGTAGCGTGAGGCCCGAGGCGTGGCCTGCTTCGTGGTACACCCGAATGGTAGCCTTTTGGAAGTCTTTGGCCTCGGCCGTGGAGATATTGACGAACTGCTGCGGGTTGCGGTCGACGAGCGGAAACCAGGTGCTTTGCACCTGCACCAGCAGGCGGTGGCCCTTCTTAAAGGTGTGCAGTACGTCGTTCAGGTCATATTTTACCTCGGTGGGCACGTTGGGCTGAAAGGCCTCGGGCTTCGCGAAGCTGTGGCGGTAGCGGCCCCGAAACACGTCGGCCCGCACCAGGCGCTGGGTGCCGGCCGGGCCGTCGGGCAGCACGTCGATGAGCTTCACCACAAAGTCGGCGTCGGTGCCCGAGGTGCTCACCCACAAGTCGACCCCTAGCGGGCCGGCCACGGTAAGGTCCTGGGCCAGCGGCTGGGTCTGGAACGTGAGCACATCGGGCCGTTTGGCGGCGAAGCGTTGGTCTTCAATCATATACTCGCTGTCGCGGCTAGCCTTCACGCCGTCGGTGTAGGGCACGGGGCTGGCCGGGTCGCTGACGTATTCGGTGAAGGCTGGCGGGGCGGGTGGTTCTGGTAGCTTAGCCGGAGGTGTATCTACGTTAGGATAACCAAGAACCTTGTTGTTAATCATATGAGCTAATCGGGTTTCCAAAAGCAGATTTCCTTTCGCCTGTAATAAAAGCATGCGCGGCTGGCTAGCCTTCGGCGGCCAGGCCGGGTAGGTTTTCCACTCATTCGTGCCCGTGTCAAACACCGTAGCCTCGGCCGCGTTGAAGCTGCCTTTGCCTTTCAGGTAATAATTGAAAAACGGCGTTTCCAGCTGCTGGCGGTAGTAGGAGGCGGTGTTCTGGCCGAAGCTCAGCGGGCCGTAGGTGCTCCAGTCGGGGCGGCCCCAGGCGCCGTGGGTCCAGGGGCCCATCACGAGGCGGTTGGTGGCGCCGGGGTTTTGCTTTTCGATGGCCTGGTAGGTGTGCAGGGCGCCAAAGAGGTCTTCGGCATCGTACCAGCCGCCTACCACGAGCACGGCCGGCCTCACGCCCGTGAGGTGCGGCCGGATGTTGCGCGCCTGCCAGTAGGCATCGTAGGTATCGTGGGCCAGGTACTCGTTCCAGATGCGCGCCCGGCCGTTGAAGTACTGGGCTTGATTTGCATTTTTGATGGGCCCTAGCTCCAGAAAGAACTGGTAGGCGTCGCTGATTTTTAGCGGGAATAGCTCCGGGTAGGTGGCCACCGGCTGGGGCCGGGGCACATCGAAGTAATTGGTAAAATCGAAGTTATCGAGCAGGAAAAACGCCCCGTTGTGCCGGGCATCGTCGCCCATAAACTCATCCGTAACCGGCGCCTGCGGCGACACGGCTTTGAGGGCCGGGTGCGCCCCGGGCAGGCTGGCGGTGGCATAAAAGCCCGGGTACGAGATGCCCATGATACCCACGCGCCCGTTGTGGCCGGCCACGTTTTTGAGCAGCCACTCAATGGTATCGTAGGTATCGGTGCTTTCGTCGTGGGGCGTGCTTTTGCCTTTTAGGCCGGGTTTGGGCGGGTTGTTGAGGGCGGGCGTCATCTCCTCAAACTGCCCCTCGCTGAGGTAGCGGCCCCGCACATCCTGGTACACGAAAATGTATTTTTCCTGGCTAAGCTCGCGGCTGGGGCCGGGGCCGCGCGTGGGGTAGTTGTTGGCCCCGCGCGGGCCGGCCGAGTAGGGCGTGCGCTCCAGCAGGAAAGGGTAGGGGCGGGCCGCGCTGGCATCGAGCGGCACGTAGAGGATGGTAGCCAGCCGGGTGCCGTCGCGCATCGGGATGAGCTGCTCGACCTTGCGGTAGGTTTGGCGCACAAAGGCCGAATCCTGAGCGCGGGTAGTGGTTTGGGCAGCAGCCGGCCGGGCTAGCCCAGCCAGGCCAAGGAGAACTATAAAGCGGAGCATAGGGCGCAAAGTAGCAGATTGTAGCTTATGGTTGCCGCGGCTCTGCCCGCAAAACCGGCTGTCGGTGCGAGCTTGCAGCGCAATTGCACCGGTGCGCAGCTGCTCGGGCGCCGGTGCGGTGTGATTGCCCCGCAGGCTTGTACTAGCCAAATAGTTTGTAATCAGTACCTAATATCAGTTCACGCCCATGACCTACCTGGCTAGCCCCACCCGCTACGACACTATGCACTACCGCCGCAGCGGCCGCAGCGGCTTGCAGCTGCCCGCCATTTCGGTGGGCCTGTGGCAAAATTTTGGCGAGGTGAATGCCCTGGCCGGCTGCCGCGATATTCTGCGCACGGCCTTCGACGCGGGCATTACGCACTTCGACCTGGCCAACAACTACGGCCCGCCCCCCGGCGCGGCCGAAGAAACGTTTGGCCGGCTGTATAAAACTGATTTTAAGCCCCATCGCGACGAGCTGATTATCTCGACCAAGGCCGGCTACGGCATGTGGCCCGGCCCCTACGGCGACGGTGGCTCGCGCAAGTACCTCGTGGCCAGCCTCGACCAAAGCCTGCGCCGCATGGGCCTCGACTACGTGGACATCTACTACCACCACCGGCCCGACCCGGCCACGCCCCTGGAGGAAAGCATGACGGCCCTCGACCACCTGGTGCGCCAGGGCAAGGCCCTGTACGTGGGCCTGAGCAGCTACTCGCCCGACGAAACGCGCCGTGCCTGCGCCATCCTGCGCGAGCTGGGCACGCCCTGCGTTATCCATCAGCCTAAATACTCGCTGCTGGTGCGCGACCCCGAAAACGGCCTGCTCGACGCGCTGGCCGAGGAAGGCGTGGGCTGCATCGCCTTCTCGTCGCTGGCCCAGGGTGTACTGACTGACAAGTACTTGCACGGCGTGCCGCCCGATTCGCGCGCGGCCCGCAAGCTCGGCAACGGCGCCATTGAGGAAAGCCAGCTCAACCCTGCCAATATTGAGAAAGCCCGCCAGCTCAACGGGCTAGCCCAGCAGCGCGGCCAAACCCTGGCCCAGCTAGCCCTGGCCTGGGTGCTGAAAGACCCGCGCCTCACCTCCGTTATCATTGGGGCCAGCAAGCCGCAGCAGGTGCTCGACGCGGTGGGTTGCCTCAAAAACTACCAGTTCAGCCCCGACGAGCTGGCGCAGATTGACGCTATGCTGGGCTAGCGGCTGGCTTTCATAAAGAAGCTGCTTTAATTTTAGTTACAAGACCTCTAATCCGTCATGCTGAGCGAAGCGGAGCGTAGTCGAAGAATCTTGGCATAGCACACATAAGCCGTATAACAAACCGGCTAATATGCTTCGACTACGCTCCGCTTCGCTCAGCATGACATGACGGAAAGACTATTGCCTACCCAGCGTAAAACTTCTTCAGGGCGAGGTGGCTAGCTTGCCGGTGGGCACAATGGCAGGCGCACGCGGCAGCAGGCGCAGCGTAGTATCGAGGCGCTGGGCGATGACAAGCTGGCGCAGCTGGCGGCGCAGCGTGGCCTGGGCCTGGCGCTGCTCCTGCTTCTGGAAAACCTTAACGTGGTATTTGGTGTGGGATGCCTCCCGGCTCAGGTTCACGTAGCTGAGCTTGGCATCGTGGCGGGTGGTGGCCTCGCCGGCCTGAATGCGGGCAACGCGCTTGCTGTTGCTACCTAGCAGGGCGTGCAGCGGGTTCATGCCTACGTAGAGGTCGGCGCGGCCGTCGAGGTCGTAGCGGCCGTTTATTTGCAGCTCGGTTAAGTTGCTGTTCAGCTGAAGATTAGGAATGAGCAGCTCGCCCCGGCTCAGCACAAACTCGCTGCTCACCGGCTCAAAATACAGGTGGCTGGTGCGCTTCTTAAAGAACTTGAACGCCTCTTCCAGGGCTTCCACATTCACCAGCTCCAGGTTGTGGATATCAGCCTTGAGGTAGGCGTTCGTATTATCGAGGTTGGGGATGAATTTCTCATCGAGGTCGGTGCGCAGGGCGGCGGCGCAGCGCAGGCTGCCTTCAATATTATTGCTGCTCAGCACGTTAAGCCGCATGGCGGTCGTCATGCCAAACAGCGCGGGGAGGTGAATGTCTTCCAGCAGCGCCTGCACCTGCAAGGGGTGGTGCAGCCGGCCGGCATTAGTGATGAGCCGGCCCCGCAGCGTAATGCGGCCCCCAAGGGCGCTCACGGTGCAGTCGTCAAGGATAGCCTCGCCGGCCTGTAGGTGCGTTACGAGCTGAAACTGGGTGCCCTGCACAGCGGCGTAGCGCACGTGGTCGGCCTCCACGCGCAGCAGTGCCGTAAACATGCCGTTGGTAATGAGCGAGCTAGGGGCCGCACCGGCGCCCAGGCGCTTGGCGCGCCGGGCGGCCCGCAGGGCGCGCCGCGCCACCAGGGCCGCCGAGTCGGTGCGCGGCGGCGCCACGCTGGCCAGCATCCGCAGCAGGTCGGGCACATCGAGGGTGGGGTAGCGCAGGTAGAGGCTGGCATCGGCGCGGGCAATGCGCAGGCCCTCGACCTGGGCCGTGGCCGAGCCACTGCCGATGCCGCCCTGCGGCGCCACAAAATATACGTAGGGCAGGTGCAGGGTAGAGCCCTGCTTGTCGAAGCGCAGGCGCAGGTCACGCAGCTTTTCACCGTTGGGCAGCAGCAGCGAGTTGATTTCGTAGCTCAGCTTGCCGTTGGCAGCCAGCAGCAGCTCGCGAATGGCCGGGCTGTTGGGCGACTTGCGCGAGCGCCGGGGCGGCCGCGAAAGCCGCTCAAGCAGCGACTTATAGTTGAGTGTATCAAAATGAAAATCAACGTTATAGGAAACTGGCACCACCCGGTTGGCCGAGTCGGTGGGCCACTGGGCCTCGCCGCGCACTTCGCCATCCCAGAGCCGGCCCCGAATGCCGGTGAGCTGCACCCGCTCGCCATCGTGGCGAATGCGCACGGCCATATCGCGCAGGGTGTCGGTAGCCAGAGCTAGCCGCCCGCAACGCAGCGCCACATCGAGGTGCATGCCGGCCGGAATAATGTGGCTGCCCAGTGTGGTGGCAATGCGCCGGCGGGCAGCCTGGCTGCGCGCCGGCCGGCCCTGGCGCGCCACAAGGGGCCCGGTGGCGCTGGGCCGCAGCAGCTGCCGCAGGCGCCCCAGGTCCAGGGCATCCACCTCAAAACTCCCCTTAATATTGGTAGTAGGATGCTGGCCGGTGAAGTAGTCTAGCAAATAAGTAGTGGTAGCCGAGGCTTTAAAATTCATGCCCGCCAGCACCCCCGAGGCGTTGGAAAGCTGCCATAGACTGTCGTTCAGGCCAATGCGCACGTTGAGGCCGTGCAAGTCGCCCTGGTGGCCGGCTAGGGCAAAGGCCGCATTGCGCAGGGTAGCGGTGCCCTGTATAGCCATATTTTTGCGAAACACCCCGCGCTGCCGCTGCTGGCCCACTGCGGGTAGCAGCCCGTGCAGCCGCACATCGAGGTCGGCAATGCCGCGGCGGGCGTACCAGTGCGCGGGCGAGAGCAGCGCCATAAGCGCCGGCAGCTCGGTGCGCCCGTGCAGGCGGCCGCTCACGTAGGGCTGCCGAAAATCGCGTAGCGAAAAAGCCATGTCGAGCTGGCCGGCCGGCGAGTATACGCGGCACTGGCTCAGGGTCAAGGACATAGACTGGGGGGCGTGGGCAGGGCCGTTGTCGTAGGTGCCCTGCAAGTCCCAGCGGTCGATGCGCTGCGCCGAGTCGGGCCACTGAATGCGGGCACCGCGCAGCCCAAAGTGCAGCACAATGCGCGGGCGCACTTTGGGCCCGCTCAGCCCCGACATCAGGTACTCGATGCGGGCCTTGCTAGGGCTGCTGGCGCCTTGCAAAATGGGCCGCAGCGAGGGCGGCAGCGCCGTGTGCAGCACTGCCAGCAGCGGTTGGCTGCCCGCAAAGCGTAGGTTGAGCACGGTGCCGCGCGGCGGGCCATTGCCGGCCGCCACATCGGCCGCATGGGTACCGCTGACGCTGATGGTATCGCCGTTGAGGGTGGCGCGGCTATCGAAAAACTCGCCCTGGCGCTCGGCAAACCTGTAGCGGTAGTGCAGCCAGGCTTGCACGGGCTCGTTGGTGAGCAAATCGCCGCTGCGGTTGCGCAGCTGGTCGAGGCGCCCCACAAAGCGCCCGTGCACTGCCAGCACCCCCTTTTGCAGCTTGGCCGACAGGCGGGCTTGAAATACGCGCCCGCGCAAAGCGCTGTGAATAAAATCGTTGCGAGTGAAGATGCCGAAATTATAGATGATAATGGAATCCAGGGCGAGGTCGATTTTGGGCGGTGGCGCAGCGGCGGCCTGCTTCTTGCCCCGCAGGCCCCAGGTGCGTCCCAGCGAATCGACCCGCTGGCCGATGGCCACGTCGCGCAGAGTGAGGCGCGTAACCTCCACGCGGCGGTGCAGCAGCTCGCGCAGGTTCAGGCGCATGTCGGCGCGGCCCAGGCGCAGCACCGGCAGCGTACGGTGGTGCGAGCTGTCGCGCAGGGTGAGGTGCGTAAGCGAGGCCGTGACGTGCGGAAAATCGCGCCACACCGAAAATTCCACCTCAAACGGGTCGAGCACCAGCTCCGAGTTGCCAGTGAGCTTTTCGCGCACCAGCTGCTTCACGTAGGGCTGGGCGTAGCGGGTCGTGAGCAGCCAGCCCCCTACCCCAAGGACCAGCAGCAGAAGTAAAAAACCAACACCCAGCACGCGCCAGAGGGGAAACGACTTCATATGGCAAGCTACACTACCCGAGCTAATACCACCAGCAACGTGCGCCACCGGCCGGGCGTTCTCCCCCATACGTAAGCCCGGCAGTTTTGACCGACCACTTAAGCTGGAACGGCCGCTAGCTCCTGCCGTGTTGGCCAGCAGTAGGCGCATTAGCTGGCCCAAACCCATCTTTGCAGCCAGGACTGCCTGCTGCGCCTTCGTCATTTTTCTGCTGCTCTATGAATCGTCGCGCTTCCATCACCGACCTGGCGAAGGCCCTGGGCCTGTCAGCTTCGACCATTTCGCGCGCCCTGGCCGACCACCACGACGTGAGCGAGGCCACCAAGGCCCGCGTGCGCCAGCTAGCCAAAGAGCTACACTACCAGCCCAACCCCCTGGCCGCCGGCCTGCGCCGGGGCCGCAGCAATACGCTAGGGGTTATCGTGCCGCACATCACGGGCTACTTCTTTCCCGAGGTCATTCATGGCATTGCCAGCGAGGCCAGCGCGGCTGGCTTCAACGTGATGATATGCCAATCGAACGAAGACGCGCAGCAGGAGCGCCAGATTATCGAGCTGCTGATGGGCGCGCAGGTAGCCGGTATTCTGCTCTCTTTATCAGACACCACTACTGACTTTGAGCACTTTGAAGCTGTGCGCCAGCAGGGCGTGCCGCTCGTGTTTTTCGACCGCGTGGTACAGGGCTTCAAGGGGCCGAACGTGACGTCGGTAACGCTCAATGACTACCTCGGTGCCTACCAGGTGGTCGAGCACCTCATTGCGCAGGGCTGCCGGCGCATCGCCCACTTCACGGGCCCGCTGCACGTCAACATCCACCAAAACCGCCACCAGGGCTACCTCGATGCCCTAGCGGCTCATGGCCTCGCGCCCGACCCGCGCCTCATTGCCTTCTGCGAGCTGAGCCAGCAGGGTGGGGCCGCCGCCATGCGCGGCCTCATGCGCCTCTCGGCCACGCGCCGGCCCGATGGCGTGTTCAGCAGCAACGACTTAGCGGCCGTAGGCGGGCTGCAGGTAGCCAAAAAGCTCGGTTTCCGAGTGCCCGAAGACGTGGCCATCGCCGGCTTCAGCAACGAGGTTTTTACCCAGCTCACCGAGCCGGCCCTCACCACCGTAGACCAGCGCTGCGAGCAAATGGGCCGCACCGCCGTGCAGCAATTGCAAAAAATGCTGCCCAGCCCCGGCCACAACCCCGCCACGCCGCGCGGCATCGTGCTCAAGCCCAAGCTCATAGTGCGCGACTCGTCGCAGCGCTAGGGGTGGTTTTGCCCAAATGTTTGCCCAAACGTCCGTCATGCTGAACGCAGTGAAGCATCTTGCCAGGGGGCGCTAGGGGTAGTATCCTGACGTTGCGAGTAAGATGCTTCACTGCGTTCAGCATGACCGCGTTTTTTAGCTCAGCATCTTGGCAAAGTTCACTTTGATTTTGAGCTGCAAGTCGGAAATTACTTTGAAAATCTCCTTCAGTGTCACGCGCTCTACTTTGGTTAGCTTCTTGGGGTCGAGGTAGTTATCGGGCGGAAGCTTGTCGTGCATCATCTGGGTTGCCTGCTTTTTAAGGCGCATACCCATCAGGTAATAGTACGATTGCAGCAGCTCCTGATACTCCTTCTCGGTGAAGACCCCTAGCTGGTGCAGGGCGGCCAGGCGCTGGCCGGTGTTGGTGGCGAAAACGCGGTTTTTGAGGGCAAACACCCGCACGGCGTCCACGATGGGCGACATGATTTTTTTGAGGTTGACCACCTGCTGGTCGCCCACCGCAAAGGTGCGAATGTTGTTGAAAAACGTGAGCGGCGGCTCGTATTGCAGGGCATTGGTAGCCATGTAGTGCAAAAAGCGGTCGAGCGGCTTTTGCAATTCGGTATCCAGGAAGTCGCGCAACTCGTCCAGGATATCAGCTTCGCCATACAGAAAGCGGATGTCGAAAAACGCCGCGAAGCGCATCACGTTTTCGG
Source organism: Hymenobacter cheonanensis (assembly GCF_030581075.1). Lineage (GTDB taxonomy): Bacteria > Bacteroidota > Bacteroidia > Cytophagales > Hymenobacteraceae > Hymenobacter. The sequence goes on along the minus strand of NZ_JAUQSW010000001.1, from coordinate 348,702 downwards.
GGTTCGACTCGTGCAGCCACTCGGTGTAGTTGCGTTTCCAGTGCGAGAGCGAGTGCGTCCACTTCGGGTTTTTGGCCATGAAGCCGCCGTCGCAGAAGCTGAAGCCAATCTCGTTGAGGCGGTCCGATACCTCGGTGGCAAAGCGCAGGAAGTAATCGCGCACCAGCTCGCGCTGCTCGTTGGCCTTGTCTTCGTAAATGATGGCGTTATCCTGGTCGGTAAGCAGGGTTTGTTCCTGCCGGCCTTCCGACCCTAGCACGATAAACACGAACTTGGCCGGCGGGGGGCCTAGCTCACGTATCACATCTTCAATGACTTTCAACGCAATCGTGTCGGCCACGGTCGTGATTACCTGGTTCACGATTTCGGGCTTCACGCCCCGGTCGAGGAGCTGAAACACAATGTCGGGCACCTTCTGCCAGTTGCGCCGCAGCTCGCGCAGCGACACGGCCTGCTTCACGCCCTGAATAAAGAGAAATGGCGACTGGGCCTGCTCGGCCAGCAGCTTGTTGCGGCTGATGAAGCCCAGGTACTCGCCACTAGGCGCCTCTATCAGCAGGTAGCGCGTCTTGGTGCGGAACATCAGTAGCAGCGCCTCATACACGAAAGCCTCGCTGCTGACGGCGCGCGTGGGCGCATCGAGGTAAGTGCTAATCGGCAGCCGGGCATCGCCCAGGCCCGCTACCACCTTGTCGCGCAGCGTGATATCGGTGACGTAGCCCACGATTTTCTCGTCGTCATCGCCTAGCACAAAGTAGCAGCTGCTGCGCGCCTTGGCCATGCGCCGGGCCACCTCGTGGGTGGGCGTGCTGCCGGGGCAGGCTAGCACCGGGCGCAGCTCTACAGCGGCCATACGGCGCGAGTACAGCTCGTCGGCGGCAATAAAGTTCTGGGCGGCCTGCGGGCCGGGATGCACCAGCTGGGCGTACTCCTCGTCGAGCATCAGCCGGCCGTAGCGATTGGTAAAGTGCTGAAAGAAAGACTCGTAGCCCAGGCACAGCCCCCGAAAGTCGTTGCGGTGCAGAAAGTATACCCGCGTGCCAGCCCGCGCCTGCACCGTGCGCAGCGAGCGCTTTTTATTGAGCAGCACCGATACGCCGCCGTAGCAGGTGCCGGGCCCATAAAACTCGGGCAGGCGCCGGGCCTGCTGGCCATCGAAGAAAAAGGTGTCGTAGCCGCCCTCCAGTATCAAATCGACGCCCCGCAGCTTGGTTTCGCCCTGGTGGTAGATAACGGCCTCGCGCGGGTGCGTCACCTCTTGCAGCAGCAGCGCCACCTCCTCCAGCACCTCGGGTGGCAGCAGGTTAAAAGGCTCCACGGTGCGAAGGAAGGCGAGGCGGGTATCCATAGGTAATTAGGAGTTGTGAGTTATAAGTGATGAGTTTATGGATTGCGGCGGGCAACTCATAATTCAAAACTCATACGTCATAACTGCGAAGCTAAATCATGCCCAGCCAGTATTTCCAGAAGGGGCGGCGGGCGGCGGCGAGGGCGGCGTGGGTGGGCGGCGGCTGCAGCGGGCGCTGGCTAGCCAGCGTTTCGGCGTCGATGTCGCCGGTGCGGCGCAGCTCAAAAAAGCATTGTGCGGTGGCCTCCGCGTCGGCCAGGGCATCGTGCTGCTTACCCATAGGCCGCCCAAACTGCCGCTGGTACAAGTCGGCCAGGCGCAGGTACTGCTGGCGCACGGGCTGCAGAAAGCGCTCGGTGAGCCGCATAGTACAGAACGTGGGCAGGCCTAGCAGTGCATTGGAGAGGCCCGAGCGGTGAAAGCTGACCCCCACCATGTGGTAGTCGAGTTCGATGAAGTGGCCCACCACCAAGGGCTTGTAGTGCAGCAGGTCGTCGTGCAGGCGCTGCATCACGGGGCGGCGGGCCTCGCCGTGCTCGTGCAGGTAAGCCAGCGTGAGGCCGTGCACCTGCATCGAGGCCGGACTGAGGTCGTAGTCGCTGGGCCGGATGTAGTGGTTTTCGGTCTTTACCAGCTCGCCAGCGGCCGTGTAGATAAGCCAGGCCACCTGGGCCACGTGCGGCCACGCGCCCGGCTCGGCATAGGGCCGCCGCCAGTCGGTGGGCAGGCCCGACGTCTCGGTATCAACGAAAAGCAAGTACTCGGGCACGGCGTAAAAGTAAGGAGCAGCGTGCAATCAACAGTGAGCCATTACTTACCGTGCCTGCCCATACCTATTTATTCGCGGCTAGCGGGCCCGGCTGGGTAGTGCCAGGAAAGCGCCAGGTAGCTATAAATCAACCGGATACCGGAAGTATTGCGGGGCGGGCGCCGCGCCCCGGGCCAGCAGCGCCACGGCCCCCTGGTAGCCTGCCCCCACGGCAAAGCTGTGCAGGCTAGCCCCGGCCGGAGCCACTAGTGCGGGCGGCCCGGCGGCGCTGGGCCCCAACACCGAAAACTCAGCGAAAGGCATCGATAAACCCATGCCCAACGCTTTGGCATAGGCCTCTTTGCGCGTCCAGATGGTGTAGAAGAGCGGCCCGCTCGCCGCCCTGGCCGTCGCGGTGCGCAGTACCAGCTGCTCGGCAGCCGAAAACAGCTCGGCTACCAGCGCTTCCTCCCCGCTGATGGGGGCTAGCTGCTCCACATCGGCCCCCACCGGGCCCGCGTCCGAAACAGCCAGCAGCGCCCGGCCCGGGCGGTAAGAAAGGTTGAAATGAAGCTTGAAGGCAGGCAAAAAGGGCTTGCCATGCTTATCGGTATCGAGGTATAAGGTGCTGGCTGGCTGAAAGGTATACAGCTCCAGCACCGCCCGCAGAAAGCTATGGGCACGGCCGTAGGTCTGGCGCAGGGCCAGGGTGCGCAGCTGGTGCTGGCGGGTTAGCTCGGGGGGCGACAGGGTGTTGCCGATGGTTCGCCAAACTGCGTCATTGGCTGCTAAATCGGCCTGCCAAATGTGCAAAAATGACGGCATGTACTGCTAGGCGGGTGGGGTTGCAAAATAAGTTGTGGGTACCCCAAACTTACGCCGAACCCCCAAGGCTTCCTGCATCACTAGCTGCCCGAAATAAAGGCGCTCGGAATGCCTTGCCAGCGGGTGTTGGCCGGCAGCTGCTCGCCCTTCATCAGCAGCGACAGACTTTTGAGGGTGGCGCCGGGGCCGATAACGGAGTCGTAGAGCACCACGCACGAGGTGCCTACGGTAGCGTAGCGCCCAATGCGCAGGTTGGACATTTTCATGACCCGGTCCTCAAACAAGTGCGTTTGAATGGTGCTGCCGTTGTTGAGTACGGCATGGTCGGCCACCCAGGCCAGGTCAAATTCGGTGATTTCCGTGGTATCCATGTACACCGAGTGGCCGAAGTGGCTGCCCATGAGCTGAAAAAACCAGGTGGCAAACGGCGTACCCAGCAGCGCAGCCTCCCAAAAAGGATACACATAGCTTTCGCACAAGGAATTAACCAGCTCGTTGCGCCACACAAACGACGACCACAGCGGCTTTTCGGAGGGCCGGTAGCGGCCAATAAGCACCCACTTAAGCAGGGCTGTGAGCAGCGAAAAGCCGAAAATAAGGCCCACCAGCGCGCCCGTGCCCGCCACTACGCTGCTCCAGAAAGGATAGTGCAGCAGGTGCCAGTGGCTGTAGTGATAAAGCACGGCAAACGTAATAAACGTGAACGTAACCGGCAGCACAATTTTGACTAATTCGATGAGGCGGCGCGCCCATACCAGCCGGGCCGGCGGGTCGAAGGTAAGCTCGGGGGCGAAGGAGGTAGACACCGGACGGTTGGGCAGCAAAAAGGCGGGCGAGCCCACCCACGACGTGCCATCGGGCGGCGTATCGGCGGGGGCCGAGGAGAGGGCGCCAATCAGGTTGTTGGTGCCCAGCACGGTGCCGCCGGCCAGCACCGCGCCGTTGCCCACGAAGGTGCGCGCCCCCACCACCGTGGGCAGCACCGACACCAGCCCGTGCTGCACGCGCGGCGCGCCCACGCTCACCGAGTCGGCCAGGAACGAGCCGGCGCCCACGGTGAGGTGCTCGGCCGAGATGTGGTTGAGAGTCGAAACCTCGGCACGGTAGCCGATTTTGGCCCCTAGCAGCCGCAGCCAGAATGGCGTGTAAATGGTGGCGTAGAGCGACTTAAGTAGCGTTAGGCTCTGGGCCAGTACGGCGTCGGCCACCCAGTGGCGCACGTAGGCCAGGCTATAGAGGGGCAGCGTGCCATCGGCCTGGCGGCCGGCTACTAGGCGCTTGGTGCCGGCCAAAATGGCCATCAGCAGCAGCACGTAGAGGGCCGACAGCGGGAAAAGCGAAAGCAGCGAGGGCTCGGCGCCGAAGCGCTGCACGCTTTCATAGAGCAGGGCAATAATAGGCAGCGAGGCCACTGTGGGCACCAGCAGCATAAGGGCAATGGCCCCGAGCTGGGCCAGCAGGTAGCCCGCGCCGGGGCCGGCGGCCGGGCGCAACGGCGTCACGGGCACCTCGCGCACGCGCCGGGCCGGCGAGCCCAGCCAGCCTTCCTGGGCCGGAATGTGGTGGCCGGCGGGCAGCACCGAAAGGTCGTCGAGCTCGGCGCCCTCGCCCAGGCTGGTGCCGCCTTCCAGGATGGCGCGCAGGCCCACGTAGGCATCGCGGCCCACGGTGGTAGGGCCGATGATGAGGCGGTCGCGCTCGATGCGGTAGCCTAGCAGGGCCGCTTCGCGGGCCAGGCTGGCGCCGTCGCCGATGGTCAGCAGGTCGAAGCACAGCACGCGGGTGGTGCCCAGGTACACGTTTTTGCCGATTTTAGCCCCTAGCAAGCGGTAGAAGATGGCCAGAAAAGGCGTGGCCGACAGCAAAGGCGTGGGCGCGGCTTCTACCAGCTTCTTCACCACCCAGAAGCGGAAGTAGTAGAAGCCCCACAGCGGGTACTCGCCGGCGCGGAAGCGGCCGATAATCAGCCACTTCACGGCCACCACCAGCAGACAGGCCAGCGGCACGTAGAGCAGCACCGAGGCCACGCCTGCCAGCACCAGCTCTGGGTACGACCACTCGGCAAATACGGGCCGGAAATGCAGCGAAACGTTCAGAAAAAACACCGGCACGGCGTAGAACGCGGCAATCGACACCAGCTGCAAAATGGCTGTGAGGAGCCGCGTGAGTGTGCTGGCGCGCACCACCGGGCTAGCCAGGGCCGGGTCGGGCGCGGGGCTGGCCGCCTCGGTAGCGGCCTGGGCTGCTACCGAGGCGGCCAAGGCCTCAATGGTGCGCTGGGTGTACATTTCCTTCACCGAAAGCCCTTGGAAATCGGGCTGTTGGCGTAGCTCCGACACGATGAGCGAGGCAAGCAGCGAATTGCCACCGATGTCGAAAAAATCGTCGGTAATGGAAATATCGGCCGTGTCGAAGCGTTTTTGCCAGGTGGCGTAAATAGCGGCTTCGAGCGGGTTGCGGGGCAGCGTGAGTTCGCGGGCGGGCGGCTGGTCGCCACTCACGGGATAGGGCAGGGCCTTGCGGTCAACCTTGCCACTGGTAAGCAGCGGAAACGCCGTGAGCGGCACCAGCGCGGCGGGCAGCATGTAGGGGGCTAGCAGCTCGCGCAGGTAGGCCCGCACGGCGCGCTCGTCCAGCAGGTGGTCGGGGGCCAGAATGAGGTAGGCGATGAGTTTTTTCACGCCGTCGGTGCCTTCCTTGAGGGCTACGGCGGCGTTGCGGATGCCCGGCCATTGCAGCAGCAGGCTCTCAATTTCGGCCAGCTCGACGCGGAAGCCCCGGATTTTTACCTGCGTGTCGATGCGACCCAGAAAGTCGATGTTGCCATCGGCCTCGAAGCGCGCCAAGTCGCCGGTGCGGTAGAGGCGGCCCGCAAAGCCGTTCTGCAACTCGCTAATCGTGTTAAACTTAGCCGCGCTCAACTCGGGCCGATTGAGATAGCCGGCGGCCAGCGCGGGGCCGCCGATGCACAGCTCGCCAGCCTGGCCCAGCGGCACAAGCTGCCCTAGCTGGTCGAGCAGCAGTGTTTCGTAGCCCGCCAGCGGCCGGCCGATGGTGAGGCGCTGGCCAGGCACGAAGTCGGCGGCGGTGGCTACCACCGTGGCCTCGGTGGGGCCGTAGGTGTTCACCACCCGGCACTGCCGGCTGGCCCACTTGGTGAGCAGCTCGGGCGGGCACACTTCACCGCCCAGGATGAGCAGGCGTAGCGTTGGAATGCTGGCTGGCAGCAGCGAGAGCAGCGTGGGCACCGTCGAAAAAACCGTAACCTGCTGCTCGACCAGGAAGCCGGGCAGCGCGTCGGGGGCCTTCATGGTGTCTTCGGGCACGGGCACTAGGGCACCGCCGGCGCCCCAGGCTAGCCACAGCTCTTCGAGCGAGGCATCGAAGGCCACCGAAAAACCCTGCACCACCCGGTCTTGCGGCGTAGGCTGAAACAGCACTTGCTCGGCCCGCACCAGATGGCAAATGCTGCGGTGCGGAATGAGCACGCCCTTGGGCAGCCCGGTGGTGCCCGAGGTGTAAATGACGTAGGCAATCGAATCGGGCCCGCCGGCCACCGGCTCATTGAAAGAAGGCACGGCCGGCGCGGGCACGCCAGGGTCGATGACCAAGCCTTCCCAGCCCGCAAAGCCCTCGGGCAGCGGCCGGTTATGAAGCAGGGCCCGCGCGCCGCAGTCGCTCAGAATGAATGTGATGCGGTCGGCCGGAAACGATAAATCGAGCGGCACGTAGGCCGCGCCCGCCTTAAGCACGGCCAGCATGCCCACGTATAGCTCGATGGACTTGGCCAGGAGCAGGCCCACGAAGTCGCCGGCCCGCACGCCCTGGCGCTGCAGGCGGAAGGCTAGCTGGTCGGCTTCCTCATTCAGCTGCTGGTAAGTGCGCGTGTCGCCTAGCCAGCTCAGCGCCAGGTTATTAGGATAGAGCCGGGCGGTTTCCTCAAACAGCTGGTGCAGCAGCTGGGGGCCACCCTCGGCCACGTGCTGCGGCGCGGTCAGGAACTGGCGCAGCAGGCTCACTTCTTCCTCGGCCAGAAAAAATACGTAGCCTACCGTGGCTTGCGGGGCACTGGCCAGCTGCTCGAACACGCGCTGCACGTGGGCCGGCAGGTAGGCGGCGCCCCAGGGCCCGGGCAGCCCGCCCGTGCAGGCAAAGCTGACGGCCACCGTGTGGTCGGCCGCAAAATCCAGGGTCACGCACCACTCGTGGTCGGGATTTTGGGCCTCGGGAGCCGGAAAGGAGAGGCGGCAGCGCGTGATGGCCGCCCCTAGCTGCTCGGCCACGCCGGCCAAGCCCATCACGAGCTGGCCGGCGGCTTCGGCTTCCAGCTCGGCCAGGGTCAGGGTATCGCTGAGGTTGAGCAGGGCCGTGGCGGGCGGAAAGGCAGCCACCGCATTTTCGACCCGCAGCGTGGCTTGCAGCTGGGTGGGGCTGCGCTCGGCCGGCTGGCGGTAGTACACCGCCGCAAAGGCGGCCAGGTAGCCGGCAATCAGGGTTTCCTTTTGCTGAAAGGCGAGTTCAAAGTCAGCCGCTTTGGGGGCGGCGTCGGGCTCCGAAGCCGGAACGAGGGGCAGGTCGATGGTCGGGGTCATGGGTAGGCAAAGGGCACCGCCAGGGGCAGCGGCGGCAGGCAGGGCAACCGGGCCTCAAATAGCGGCGCAGTGCGTGAACCGGGCATGAGGTTTGGGGCTGTACCGCGCCAAAATAAGCGCCGCTGGCAGCTAGCTGGCACTTACGCCAAAGTGCCGCTTTAGGATACTAACCCCAGCGGCCGGCAGCAACAAAAACGGCCCCGCCGTAGCGGAGCCGTTTTGTGAGGTGTCAAGCTTGTTTTCCTTATTGCTTATACTGGTAGTAGCGCACGTAGTCGACCTGCATCTGCTGCGGAAACACGGTGGAGCCATCCGGATTGCCCAGGAAATTGCCGCCCACGGCTACGTTCAGCACCCCAAAGAAATTGTTGTTGAAAGGGTAGGGCGAGGCATCGTTGCTGGTGAAGGTGTAGTACAGCGTACCGTCGAGGTAAAACCGAATCTGGTCCTTGCTGCGCACGGCGCTGTAAACGTGGAAATCGTCGGCCAGGCTGGCGCTGCTAGGGGTGCGGATGTGGTCAACGCCGGCCTGCTTGTGGCTGGCCCCATCGTTGCCGAAGTGCATGGTCGTCAGAAACTCGGTGGGGTTTTGGCCCCGCAGCTCCATAATGTCGATTTCGCCGCACTTGGGCCAGTTGTTCTGGTCAATATCGCTGCCTAGCATCCAGATGGCGGGCCAGATGCCCTGGCCCTTGGGCAGCTTGGCGCGCACGTCGTAGCGCCCGTACTGGAAGTTTTGCTTGCCCTTGGTGAGAATGCGCCCCGACGTGTAGCTGCTGCCCGACTTAACGGCCTGGATAATCAGGTTGCCGCCGTTCTGAAACACGTTGTCGGTCGAGGTAGTGTAGGTTTCCAGCTCATTATTACCCCAGCCGCCGCCGCCCGTGTCGTAGGCCCATTTAGTGCCATCCACGGGCCCGGCGCCGTTAAACTCGTCGCCCCACACCATTTCCGTGTACTGGGCATAGTCGCGGGCATCAGCGTTGGTAGCGGCCGGTACTACTACGGGCGCCGGAATGTCGGGCGTTTTGTTTTCGGTGCAGGCCGTGCCAAGCAGCAACGACAGCAGCAGGCCAGCGCCCTGGGCCGGCCGGCGAAATGGGTGGGATAAGGGTAGCATAAAGCTGAAAAAAGAAAGGGCCCGGTGAACTGCTCGCCGGGCCCTGGCAACACTATTACTTAACTAATAAATCTATTTGGCCACCAATTTCATGGTGAATACCGTGCCGGTGCTTTTGCCAGCGCGCAGCAGCATCGTTTTGTCGGTGATGGCCAGAATGCGGTACGTCAGGTCGGGCGCATCGGTGATGCCGATAAAAGTGCCCGCCTTACCCAGCACAAACTGGGCTAGCCCGGCGCCGTCGGCGGCCGTCAGCGTAAAGGGCGTTGAGTCGGAGCGGGGAGCCTGGCACGAGCCGGGGCTGCCAGCCACGAAGGTTTCGGCCTTGGCATCGTAGGTATAGACGTTGGATGCCGAGAACGTGAACTCATCGTCGGCCTGGCAGGCGGGCAGCTGGCCGGCCGCCGGGTTGCCAGCGTAATACTGGCTAGGGTTGCTTTCGGTACCCACAATGATGGGCGCCGCCGAAGCCTGGTCGAGCAGCCAGGTTTTCTGGGTGCCGTTGGTGAGCAGCTGCTTCACGCGGGTCACGGCGTCGAAGGGCACCAGGGTCACTTCGGTCTTGGTGCCATCGGCCAGGGTGCCGCGCAGGCGCAGGGTGGTAGCGGTAGCCTCAATTACGTCGTAGGTGAGGTTATTCACTGCTACTGGCTCCCCGATGAAGGTGCCGGCCTTTTGCAGAATAATCTGCCCTAGCCCGCTAGCCCCGCCGGTGGGCTTGAACACGAACGAGCCGCTGCTCGACTGCGACGTGCCACAGGTGCCGCTGGCGTAGGTGCCCCCGTTGCTTTCATACGTGTAGCTGGCCGAAGTGCCGCTGAACGTAAACTGGTCATCGGCCTGGCACGAGGTCAGCGAGTTGGCCGCCGACGAGGAGATGACGTTGTTGTTGGCGTCGAGGCGCTTCACGGCGCCCTCCGCGTTGGAGTACGTGAATACCCGCGCCCCGGCCGCGTTGCTCTGGCAGTTTACCAGGGTCGAGAAGCCGGCGTTGCCGCACAGCGAGGGGATAACCACGGCCGTTTGGGGCGTAGAGCCCGTGCCGCCGCGACCCGACTCTACCAAGCGCACCTGGTAGGTGCCGGCCTGGTTGTAGGTGTGCGTCACGGTTTTGCCCGTGCCGGTAGTGCCATCGCCAAACTCCCACTCGTTGATGAAGCCGTTCGTGCTGTTGTCGGTAAACGTAACCGTAACGGGGTACTGCGACGAGTTGACGGTGCTGGTGAAGCTGGCCGCGGGGGCTCCGCCTTCGAGGCTGCCCGTGTCGTTTTTCTTGCAGGCTGCCAAAAACAGCGGGCTGGCTAGCAGGACCCAGGCGGCCTTATTCCAAGTATTTTTCATAAAAGACTAAGCTGAGATTTTTTAAAAAAGCGGCTTAGTAGCCTGGGTTTTGCACAAGTTTGGGGTTGGCGTCCAGCTCCGTTTGCGGAATGGGCAGCACGTAATTTTTGTCGGTCGGAATACCGCGCCGCACGCCCACCGTGGCCAGGTAGGCCGACTGGGCCGTCATGCCCGAGATGAGGGTTTTGGTGCGCTTCATGTCAAACCAGCGGTCAAACTCAAATGCTAGCTCATACTTGCGCTCCCGGATTACGGCATCCTGGAAGTTGGGCGTATTGCCTGCGTTCAGGTCACGCGAAGAGGCCACGGTGTAGTCGAGGCCAAAGGCACGGCGGCGCACCTTGTTGAGGGCCTCGTAGCCGGCGGTGGTGCCGCCCAGGCCCTCGGCCACAATCAGGTACATCTCGGCCAGGCGCAGCACCGGCACGTTCTGGGGCGAATCCCAGATGTTGGTGTTCACCATGCCTACAAACCACTTCTTGCAATCGAAGCCGAAGGGCGAGCCCGGTAGGCTCTTGGGCTGAATGCTGCCGTTGGGCGACACATCGCCGGGCACCCACACGCTCACGGCCTTGCGGGTATCGCCGGTTTCGTAGCCCGCCACGAAGTCGGGCTCGGGCACGTTGAAGCCGTAGCCATCGCCGGCTGGCACAAGGCCGCCGCGGCGGGGCGCGAAAAACTGGTTCATCGACGAGCCCACGTTGTTGCGGTCGTACTGGTTGCGGCCGTTGGTAAACTGCACCTCAAACAGTGACTCCTTGGCGTTGTTGTTCTCGTTGGCTACCACGAAGTTATCGCCGTAGTTGGCCCACATCGTCTTGCCCGAGTTGTCGATAACGGCCTGGGCCTGCGTAGCAGCCTCGGCTTTTTTGCCCTCTGTGAGCAGCACCTTGGCTAGCAGGCCTTGCGCGGCCCACTTGGTGGCGCGGCCTAGGTCGGCGCCGCTGTACGAGGCCGGCAGGTTGCCGATGGCGGCCGTCAGGTCGCTCTCAATCACCTTGTACACATCGGCCTGCGGCGAGCGGGCAATGTTTACCTGGTCGATGCCGGTGGGCGGGGTGGTGTACAGGGGAATGTCGCCGTAGGCCCGCACCAGGTCAAAGTACATCTTGGCCCGGATAAACTGCGCCTCGCCCAGGCAGCGCTTCTGAATGGCGGGGTCCATACCCGCGATGAGCGGCACCTTTTGCAGCACGATGTTGCAGCGCTGCACCGAGATGTACGAGCCCTGCCAGAGGCGGGTAATCACGAAGTTGTTCGACGGAATATTGTAGTCGTCGAGCTGCGTGTACTCGATGCCGTCGCTGCCGCCGCCGCCGCCCGTGGTCGAAATATCGGCCCCGATATCCATGCCCCACAGGGCCGCGTTGTACTGGCCTTCCTTGGTGAGTTCGCTGTAGCAGGCCGTTACGGCCTGGATGGCATCGTTTTGCGTTTTATAAAAGTTGGCGTCCGTAATCTGGTCCGAAGGAGATTCTTCGAGAAACTTGCTGGTGCAGCTGCCCAATAGGCCTAGCGACAGCAGAAATACGCCGCAGGTGTACTTAGAGATAATCATGGATTGAGTGGGAATAGACAAGAGCGAGAATTAGAACCCGATGTTGACACCGCCCGTGAACACCCGCGCCTGCGGGTAAATGCCCAGGTCGACACCGCTGGCGCTCACCTCCGGGTCGAAGCCCGTGTAGTGGGTGAGGGTGAGCAGGTTCTGGCCGGTCACGTAGAAGCGAATCTGTTTAGAGCCGACGCGGCTGAGCAGGCTCTGGGGCAGGGTGTAGCCAAACGTTACGTTTTTGAGGCGGATAAACGAGCCGTCTTCCACGAAGTGGCTCGACACGCGCAGGTTGCGGTTGGGGTCCGAGTCGATGGCGCGGGGCACGTCGTTGCTGGTGCCCGGGCCGGTCCAGCGGTTGAGGGTAATGGTGCCGCCGCTGAAGCTACCGTAGAGCGCACTTTCGAGCAGGTAGCGGTTCTGGTTGTAAATCTGGTTGCCCTGGGCGCCGTTGATGAAGAAACTCAGGTCGAAGCCTTTATAGTTCAACGTGTTGGTGATACCAAACGAGAAGTTGGGGTTGGGCTTGCCAATGAACGTGCGGTCGGCCGCGTTGATAACGCCATCGCCGTTGAGGTCCTTGAAGCGAATGTCGCCGGGGGCCGTGCCGTTTTCCTGCTTGGCAGCCTTGGTTACCTCATCAGCCGTCTGGAACAGGCCGTCGGCCACGTAGCCGAAGAACGAGCCGAAGGGCTGGCCCGCGTCGTAGCGGATGATGGGGTCGCCGGCTAGGGTGCCGGGGCCGTTGTAGGGCACGCCCTGGCCCAGCGATTCGAGCTTGGTTTTGAACGCCGATACCGTCACGGAGGTCGACCAGTTGAAGCCGCCGTTTGAGCCAATGAAGTTGCGGGTGTTCAGCGAGAAGTCGATACCACGGTTGTAGGCCGAGGCCGCGTTGGTGTTCACGTTCTCGTAGGTGCCCGAGGCGTAGGACACCGGCACGGGCGCAATCAGGTTGGGCGAATTACGATTATAGACGTCAATCGAGGCCTCAATGCGATTGTCCAGGAAGCCCAGGTCCAGGCCAATGTTGGCTTGGTTGTTATTCTCCCAGCGCAGGTTGGGGTTGGCCAGGCGCGTGGGGGCACCGCCCGTGTTGATAGTCTGGGCCTCGGGGCCAAACGGATAGGTGATGCCGAAGTTAATTGAGTACAGGTAAGCGTAGCGCCCGGCGTTCAGGGGGTTACCTACCCGGCCGTAGCCGGCGCGAATCTTCAGGTTGCTGATGGCGCGGTTGCCCTTGAGGAATTCTTCCTCCGAGATGCGCCAACCCACCGAGGCGCCGGGGAAGAAGCCGAATTTCTCGCCGGGAGGGAACACCGACGAGCCGTCGTAGCGCGCCACGGCCGAGAACAGGTACTTACCGGCAAACTCGTAGTTGAGGCGGCCGAAGTAGCTGGCCAGGTGCTGCGGCGAGCTGATAAAGCCCGCGTTGGCCAGCAGCGTGTTGATGGGGCCGGCGTTGATTACGCGCAGGTCGTTGCGCAGGTAGCCCGTGCGGTAGGCTTCTACGTTGCTGTAGTTAAACTCCTGCGCCGACTGGCCCAACAGGAAGGTTACCTGGTGCTTATCGGCAATGAGCTTGTCATACGTAGCCGTGTTCTCGATGAGGTAGCTAGGGGCGTAGGACGAGGTAGCCGAGGCGCCGGCCGTGGCATAGCGCGACGTAACACCGGGGAAAGGCGGCGCCGAGGGCGCAAAGGAGTTGAACGCGCTGAAGAGCAGGTCGGCCCCCACGTTGGAGCGGATGCGCAGGCCCTTAAACGGCTCTAACTCAGCGTAAAAAGTAGTGAGAATCCGATTTTGCACGTAGCGCTGGTCGTTGCGCTGGGCGCTGGCCAGCGGGTTCTCCTCGATAAAGTTATCGGTGCTGCCGGTGGGCTCGTACCAGTACCCATCCGAGCGGTAGGGCTGGATAATGGCCGGAATCCGGATGAGCTGCTGAATGGTGCCGTACTCGCCGCTGTTCGTCGTTACCTGGCGGTCGGAGAGGTGAGTGAGTTGAATGTTGTTCCCCACCTTCAGCAGCCGGCCGATTTTTACTTCGCCGTTAGCACGCAGCGTATAACGCTCAAAGTTTGAGCCGATAACGATACCATCCTGCTGAAAGTACGAGGCCGACAGGGCATAGCTGGCCTTGTCGCTGCCGCCCGTCACCCCTAGCGAGTAGTTCTGAATCTGGGCACGGCGGAACACCAGGTCCTGCCAGTTGGTGCCGGCTCCTAGCGAAGCCGGGTCGCGCAGGCGGTCTACCACAATGGGCTTGCCCGCCGCAATGCGGCTTTCGTTGTTGATAACTGCGTACTGCTCAGCATTGAGCAGGCTCAGGCGGCGGGCCACCGTTTGCACGCCGGCGTAGGCGTTCACGTTTACGCTCGACTGGCCGGCCTTGCCGTGCTTGGTGGTAATGAGTACTACCCCGTTGGCGGCGCGCACCCCGTAGATAGCAGTAGCCGACGCATCTTTCAGTACGTCAATCGTTTCGATGTCGTCCGGGCTGATGCCTTGCAGCTCGTTGCCGGTGGCATTGCCATTGCCGTCCGTAGAGGTGGCGATGGGAAAGCCGTCGATAACGTACAGCGGGGAGTTGTTGCCCGCCGAGGTGATACCGCGAACGCGTACCGAGCTACCGGCAGAGCCACCCGGCGTGCCGCCGTTGGAGGTAATCGTAACGCCCGCTACCTTGCCCTGCAAGGCCTGCGTTACGTCGGGCACCGGCTGGCGCGTCAGTTCGGCGCCGTTTACGGAGGAGATAGCGCCCGTTACGCTGCCGCGCTCCTGGGTGCCGTAGCCTACTACTACTACCTCATTGAGCTTCTGCGTGTCCTCGCGCATGGTTACGCTCACGTTCGAGGCATTGGCGCTCGTAACCAGCACGGGCTGGCCTACGTAGCCAATAAAGCTGAACAGCAGCGTGCTGCCCTCGGGAGCCCGCAGGGCAAAGCGGCCATCCGCATCGGTGGTGCTGCCAATGGTAGTGCCACGCACCAGCACGGTTACGCCCGGCAGGGGTTCACCCTTGGACCCCACTACCCGGCCCGCAATGGGTATATCAACCAGTACGTGTAGGGCCGAGGTGGGCAAGAGCGGAGTGGTGGCCCCCGCAGCCACTGGTAGCCCGCAGGCTAGCAGCATCGCAGTATGTCGAAACGACGGGGCTAGGTAAAGCTTTCGCTTCATGCTATGAGTGAAAAAAGGGTGGGAAAGGATAAAAAAGTAGCCGGTAAGCCTACCACGTAAGCTGAACGGAAAGACTTCAGGGTGAAAATTCTGCAATCGGTTGCGGAGCCGGCAACGATTGCGGAGCAAGTGAAAAGCGCGTTGCCAGTTAAAAGAGGTCGCCGAATCTTCTGGTCAAAAGTAGCGAGGGTGTTTTGTAAAAAAACAACCCCGATTCTGCCTAAATCGCCTAGAAAAGCACTTTTATCGCTTTGGCACTACCGGCAATTACACCTAGCACACACGCAGCTTGGCGGCCTTTGGTGGTTTAAAAGTGCTGGGCAGGGTTTTAGGTGTAGAAAGAGTGAGGCTAAAAAACAACGCCCCTGGGCCTAAAAATTTAGCGTTTTCAGCCTTCTTTTTTTGTGACGGGTCCAAACCGGCCCGCCAGGCCAGTCTAGGCCGTTTCCAACTCGGGTTCCATATCGGCATTAGCCGTGTCGTCGAAGAGCACGTGCGTCCACGATTCGCTCTCGTCGTAGTCGGGCGCCTGGCGGCGGCGGTCTAGGGCGGCCAGTACTTTTTGGGCAAAAGCCCAGCTCGTAGCGGGGCGAAGCTCCAGCACCCGGGCCAGTTCGGCGGGGGCGTAGCGGCCCCGGTGGGCGTGCAGCAGGAACACCGCGTAGAGCGCCTTCACGATGGGAAACTTGCATTTCTGAAGCAGCGTGCCCGTGGTGGCCGACTCTACGTAGCGGCAGCGGGTGCAGCGGCGGGCGAAGGGCTCGCGGGCCTCGCAGCTCTTTTCGTGGCCGCACTTGCGGCAGCGGTAGCCGTGCTGCCACTTCAGGTCGGCGAGGTAGCGCAGGCAGGCATCCTTGTCGGGATACAGCTGGCTGAACTCGCCAAAATCGAACTCGCGGGCTTGCAGGCGCGCCTCCTTCTGGTCTTGCAAATCGCGGCTCAGGTCGCGGTTGAGCTGCTCAATGGCAGCCGATTGCAGGGCCAGCAGGCTGTTGGTTTCGAGCAGTTCGCGGTTTTGGGCCGCGATGGTATCGTTTTGCTGGCGCAGCTCGTCGGTGCGGCGGGCTACTAGGGCTTCCAGCTCGGTGTTGAGCTGGTCTTTGAGCGCCTGGTTTTCGCGCAGCTGCTCCACCAGCTGGTCCTGGGCCTGGTGGCGCTTGCGCAGCTGCTTAAGCAGGCGCCGCTGCGTGTGCAGCGTGGTGTCCATCAGGCTCTTAATCTTATCGGCCAGCGCGTAGCTGAGCACGGCCACCTCCACTACAAACGCCGCGTTGAGGCTGTACACGGTGTACACGTTGTTGTAAAACTCGATGCCCAGCTTGCGGCTGATGAGAAATGCCAGGCTGCCCGCCACCAGTGCCTGGGCCAGCAGCAGGTAGCGCGCTGCGCGCAGCCCACCCCGGTAAGCGCGCCAGGCCGCGTAATACAGCAGCCCGTAGGGCAGCAGATACAGCCAAAAGCTAAAGCCCGAGTGAATGAGCGCGGCATCGAGCACCAGCAGCGCGCCGCTCAGCGATACCACCCAGCGGATGAGGCGGTCGAGGTGGGGCAGGCGGGCGCCCGCATCGAGAAACGAGCGGGCGTACTGGGCAAAGGTGAGCAGCAGCAGCACCGGCGCCGCCACCGCAATGAAGTGGTTGACCGGCGCGCTGCCCGGCCACAGGTATTGAAACCCTAGCCCGTCTTCCGACAAAAACAGCAGCGCCCCGCTCAGCACGTAGAGCACGTAGTAGAGGTACGACTTTTCCTGTAAAAAGAAATACAGGAAAAGATTGTAAACCAGCATGATAAACAGGATGCCGTAGAAGCCGCCCAGCAGCCAGTATTGCAGGCTCATTTCGGGCAGCAGGCCGGGGCCGCTGTGCAGCATGGCCCGGAAGCTGTTGGGCGAGTCGGAGCGCAGGCGCAGGTAGTAGGTTACCGGCTGGCCGTGGCGCAAAGGCAGGTCGAACAGGAAGTTTTTGTAGGGCAGCGGGCGCGTGGCAAACGGGTAGCTAGCCCCCGTCAGCACGCTATCGTAGGCCAGGGCGCCGCCTGCGCCGGGGCCGCCGCGCGGCCGAAACAGCGTAGCCGCCCCAATGTGCGAGTCATACAGCTCCAGGTACCAGTCGCTGGCCGGGCCCGCGGCGGCTCTCACCGTAAAGCGCAGCCAGTAGGTGCTGCGCGGGTGCTGCATATTGGGCGGCCGCCGGGTGCCCACGAGCGTGGTAAAGCGCCGGGCCCAGGCCGGGCTGCTTATTTGACTTAAGCCCAGGCGGCCGCTCGGGTCTTCGAGCACGCTGTAAAACCGGTCGTCCAAAAACTGGGCGGGGTGGGTGGGGCTAGCCACCAGCGTGTCTTCGGGGGCGGCGGCAGCCGGGCGGGCCAGTGCCAGCAGCAAAACCAGACCCGCTAAGTGGGGCCAGCCGGCCAGGCCACGGCCCGGCAGGCTGCGGCTGGCCAGGCACGCCAGCCAGCGAAGAGAGGAGTGGAAAAGTAACAAGAGCGAAGTGCGTTTGGGTGGGAAAGGGACGCGCACGGGAGAAGGGTAGTAAAAGTAACAAAAAATGATGACCCGCCGACCGGCAAAAGCCGGCCCGCAGTCGGCACAATCGGCCCGGTGGTCGGGCGGGGGCGGGGTGGGGCGGGTGGGCGGCTACTTTTGGCGCGCTTACTTACTATTGCTATGGCCGTATTTTCTTTTCAACGCTTCCTTACCCCGCTCATCCACGTGCTGGCGTGGGGGCTGCTGGCCCTGGCGCTGCTGCTTTTTCAGCCCATGCAGGGGCGGGTGGTGCTGCCCACCGAATACTGGGTGAAGCAGGGCGCGCTACTGCTGCTGTGGATGAGCGCCTTCTACCTCACGGCGCGCCTGAGCGTGCCGCGCCTGCTGCTGCGCGGCCACAGCGGCTGGTTTGTGCTGGTGTTGGCTCTCACGGCGGCGGTGGTAATGCTGCTGAGCCGGGGCCTCGATAATGCCCTGAACCTGCCCGAGCTGCTGCACGCCGCCTTTCGGGCGGCGGGCGAGGGGTTTGGGCGGCGTGGCCCGGCGCGGCCCCGGGGCAATTATTTCGACCTGGTGGGCCTGCTCATTACGCTGCTGGTGCTGGGCATTGCCACGGCCATCACGGTGGTGCAGCACTGGCAGCAGGAAGCCCGCCTGCGCGAGCGCCTCGACCAGCAGCGCACCGAGGCCGAGCTGGCCATGCTCAAGGCCCAGATAAACCCGCACTTCTTCTTCAATACGCTCAATAACATCTACTCGCTCACGCTCATCGACGGCGAGCGGGCGCGGGCGGCCCTGCACCGCCTCTCGCGCATGATGCGCTACGTGCTCTACGACACGGCTTCGGGCCACGCCCGCCTCAGCCAGGAGGTGGCTTTTATTCAGGATTACATCACACTGATGCAGCTGCGCCTTACCGACCGCGTGCAGGTGGTATTCGACCACCCCGAGCCGGTGCGCGAGGTGCTTATTGCGCCCATGATGCTGCTGCCGTTTGTCGAGAATGCCTTCAAGCACGGGGTGGCCGCCACGGCCCCTAGCCGCATCTACATCGGCCTGAGCCAGCCTGCCGCCGACTTACTGTCGATAGTGGTGCGCAATACCTTGTTTCCCAGCAACGGCACCGACCTGGCCGGCTCCAACGGCATTGGCCTCGTAAATACCCGCCGCCGCCTCGATTTGCTGTATCCCGGCCACTACACGCTGCAAGTCAACGAGAAAACGCCCGATAATGAGTTTGAGGTCACCCTCAGCCTGCAAGTAACGGCCTGAACTGCCCCTGGCATCCTTATCCCATTCTGCCGCTGCCACGTAGGCTAGTCTTCTTCCTATTCAACACGCATCCTCTCTGCCCATGTCCGTTTCCTGCATCGCCGTCGATGATGAGCCGCTCGCGCTGGCGCTCCTCTGCACGTTTATCGAGCAAACGCCTTTTTTGAAGCTGGTGGGCCGCTACGGCAGTGGCGTGGAGGCCTTGCAGGGCCTGCACGAGCTTACCGAAAAGGTCGACGTGGCCTTTCTTGATATTCAGATGCAGGAGCTTACCGGCCTGGAGCTGGCCCGGGTGCTGGGCCAGCAGGCCGCGCCGCCGCGCATCATTTTCACCACTGCTTTTCCGCAGTATGCTCTCGATGGCTACAAGGTCGATGCCCTGGACTACCTCGTGAAGCCCTTCAACTACGAAGAGTTTTTGCGGGCCGCCCAAAAAGCCCGCGCCTACGCCGAGCTAGCCCACGCCAGCGCCGAAACGGCACCGGCCGCCGCGCCCACGCCCGAAGAAGAGCACATTTTTCTGAAAGTAGAATACCAGCTCGTGCGCGTGGCCCTGAGCGATATTCTGTACGTGGAGGGGTTGAAAGACTACGTGAAAGTGCACCTTAAGAGCACGCCCCGGGCCTTGCTTTCGCTCATGAGCCTGCGGGCGATGGAAGAGAAGCTGCCCGCCCGGCGCTTCCTGCGCATTCACCGCTCGTTTATCGTGGCGCTCGATAAAATTGAGGCCGTGCGCCGTCTCACCGTTCAGATTGGTACCGAAACCATTCCGGTGGGCGAGCAATACAAAGAAGCCTTCGCCCAGTTTTTGAGCCGCTGGACGTAAGCTACTAAACAGGTACTAGGCGTCAATCAGCGAGTAAAGAAAGCACTCATTGCTACCTATTGGCCGGGCACGCGCATTTCGGGCAAAGGGCGGCTGGGCTTGAGGCCGCGCAGCTCCTGGTATTTGTCAAGCTGGCTAGGGGTGAGCACGGCGCCGAGCTTGGTTTCAAAATCGGCTTCCTGCGCCTGGCGGCGGGCGTGCTCGGTTTCGTCGGGGCGGTGGGTGAGGCGCTGCTTGCGCAGGGCCTTGTTCTCGTCGATAAGCGTGTTGATGCGCGCCACCTGCGCCGGGCTCAGGTTGAGTTGCCGCAGCACGCCGGTGCGCTTGCCCGCGCGGCCCAGCACCACCACTTCGGGCAGGGCTTGCGCCCGCAGGTCGGTATAAAGGAGAGTGGCCGCCAGCAAGGCCAGCGCCAAAAAGTGAGTACGCATACTAAAAGCAGCTGCCAAGGTGGCTAGGGGTAGAAAACCTGGCCCGGCCGCAAAAGTACCGGCCAAGGCGCGCGGCAGCTTGCACCTAACACCAGCAGCGTAGCCCTGGTGCCCAGGCGCCGCTATTAGGTGCCCGATACCAATTTACACGGCCGCCCGCTGCATGAGGGGCGCATGAAGGTGCCCCTGCGCCAAAACCTCTGCCCCACAAACTGCGTCTTTGAGCCTAAGCTAGCCAGCCGGCTGCGGCCGGGCCGGCGGTTTTCCCCTTTCCCCCAATCTTTTTTCATGCCCCAAAATCCTCATCCCCGCCTGGCGGGGCAGTTTGCCCTCGTCACGGGGGCTAGCTCCGGCATCGGGGCGGCCGTGGCCGTGGCGCTGGCCGCTTATGGCGCCGGTGTTGTCGTCAACTACGGCCATGACCTCGACGGGGCCAATGCCACGGCCAAAGTCATTACCGATGCCGGCGGCACGGCCCTCGTCATAAAGGCCGACGTGAGCCAGGAAGACCAGGTGCAGGCCATGTTCAAGCAGGCCATCGAGAAATTTGGCACCCTGCACATTGTGGTGTCGAACGCCGGCATTCAGGTCGATTCGCCTTTTCTCGACATGACCCTGGCGCAGTGGCAGAAGGTGATTGACGTGAACCTGACCGGCCAGTTCTTGTGCGTGCGCGAAGCCGCCCGCGAGTTTGTGCGGCGCGGCCCGCAGCCCGAAGTAAGCAAGGCGCTCGGCAAAATTATCTGCATGAGCAGCGTGCACGAAGTCATTCCGTGGGCTGGCCACGTGAACTACGCCAGCAGCAAGGGTGGCATCATGCAGCTTATGAAAAGCACGGCCCAGGAGCTGGCGCCCCGCAAAATCCGGGTCAACAGCATTGCGCCCGGCGCCATTGCCACGCCCATCAACCTCTCGGCCCGCGACACGCCCGAGGAAGAAAAAGCGCTGTTGGAGCTGATTCCGTACAACCGCGTGGGCGACCCCGCCGACATTGGCGAGCTGGCCGCCTGGCTAGCCTCCGATGAGGCCGACTACATAACGGGCCAGACCATTTTTATGGATGGCGGCATGACTCTGTATCCCGGCTTCGCCGATGGGGGCTAGGAGAATGAGCTGAGAGTTGGGAATGAGGAATGAAGGATTGCTTCGCAGGTTTCTCAGCATCAATTCTTTATTCCTCCTTCCTGATTTCTTAGCACTAGCAAATGACTGCCGAACACCAGCGCCTCTTCGAAGCCGATACCGACCAGCAGCCGTGGCGTAAATTTGGCCCATACCTATCTGAGCGCCAGTGGGGTACGGTGCGCGAAGACTATTCGGCCGGCGGCGATGCCTGGAACTACACCACCCACGACCAAGCCCGCAGCCGTGCCTACCGCTGGGGCGAGGAAGGCCTAGCTGGCTTCTGCGACGACGGCCAGCGCCTGTGCCTGGGGCTAGCCCTCTGGAACGGCCAGGATGCCATCCTCAAAGAGCAGCTTTTTGGCTTGGGCGGCACCGAGGGCAACCACGGCGAGGATGTGAAGGAGATTTACTACTTCCTCGACAGCACCCCCACGCACTCGTACCAAAAGCTGCTTTATAAATACCCGCAGGCGGCTTTTCCTTACGAGAAGCTGGTGGCCGAAAACGCGAAGCGCGACCGCCGGCAGCCCGAATACGAGCTGCTCGACACGGGTATTTTCGACCAAAGCCGGTATTTCGACGTGTTTGTGGAGTATGCCAAGGCTGGCCCCGACGACCTGCTGGTGCGGTACACCATCGTGAACCGGGGGCCCGAAGAGGCGGCGCTGCACGTGCTGCCGCAGCTCTGGTTTCGCAATACCTGGGCCTGGGGCGAAGACGACTACCGCCCCAGCCTGGCGGCCCCGGCCGGCGGCCCCGTGCAGGTGAGCCACCGCGACCTGGGCGAGTTGGCTTGCTACGCCGAAGATGGCGCGCAGTGGCTGTTTTGCGACAACAATACCAATACCGAGCGGCTGTTTCATGCGCCCTCGCCCGAGCAGTTTTTCAAAGACGGCATAAACCAATACCTGGTTGAGGGCCAGCCCGATGCCGTGAATCCGGCCCTGGCCGGCACCAAGGCGGCGGCGCACCACCAGCTTACCCTGGCGGCCGGGGCCACCCGGCAGGTGCGCCTGCGGCTAGGCCCGGCGGGCCAGACCGCCCCTTTTGCCGATTTCGAGCAGCTGTTGCAGCAGCGCCAGGCTGAAACCGACGAGTTTTACGCCGAAATTCAGCGCGACCTCACCGATGCCGACGCCCGGCTGGTGCAGCGCCAGGCCTTTGCCGGGATGCTGTGGAGCAAGCAGTTTTACCACTACAACGTGGCCCGCTGGCTGGTGGGCGACCCCGCTCAGCCCGCCCCACCGCCCGAGCGCCTGCACGGCCGTAATGCCGATTGGAAAACCCTGGATAACACCGACATTATCTCGATGCCCGACACCTGGGAGTATCCATGGTACGCGGCCTGGGACCTGGCTTTTCACTGCATTCCGCTAGCCCAGATTGATTCGGCGTTTGCCAAAAACCAGCTGCGCTTGCTGTGCCTCGACTGGTACATGCACCCCAACGGCCAACTGCCCGCCTACGAGTGGCGCCTCGAAGATGTGAACCCGCCGGTGCACGCCTGGGCGGCCTTCCGGGTGTATAAAATGGACCAGAAGCGGCGCGGTGACGGCGGCGATGTGAACTTTCTGCAAACCGTGTTTCACCGCCTGCTGCTCAACTTCACGTGGTGGGTGAATCGCAAGGACCGCGATGGACGTAACATCTTCGAGGGCGGTTTTCTGGGGCTCGACAATATCGGGGTGTTCGACCGCTCGGCGCCGCTGCCCTACGGCGGCTACCTCGAGCAGGCCGACGGCACGGCCTGGGTGGCCATGTTTGCCCTCAACATGATGCGCATTGCGCTGGAGCTGAGCCGCACCAACCCCGTGTACCAGGACCTGGCGAGCAAGTTTTTCGAGCACTTTCTCTACATCGCCGAGGCCATGACCAACGTGGGCAGCACGGCGCTGAACCTCTGGGACGAGCAAGACGAGTTTTACTACGACGCCCTCAACACCCCCGATGGCGGCCACGAGCTGCTGAAAGTGCGCACTATGGTGGGCCTCATCCCGATGTTCGCGGTGGAGGTGCTCGATGAGGA
Organism: Hymenobacter cheonanensis; assembly: GCF_030581075.1. GTDB lineage: Bacteria > Bacteroidota > Bacteroidia > Cytophagales > Hymenobacteraceae > Hymenobacter. The sequence goes on along the minus strand of NZ_JAUQSW010000001.1, from coordinate 325,831 downwards.
CCTGCTAGCCAGCGCCCCGCAGTTTTTGGCGCGCATGAACTGGCTGCTCACCAACCGGCCGCACTTGGCGGCGCTCGTAAGCCACTGGCAAGAGCCCGGCAAGGGTGCCCGCCGCCTGCTGAGCCTGTTGCGCGGCCACCGGCTCAAGCGACTGCTGTTCAGAATGTTGGATAGCAACGAGTTTTTGTCCGATTACGGCGTGCGCAGCCTGTCGCGGGTGTATAAGGACCATCCTTACGTGTTTCGCGAAACCGATATCACGGTGGCTTACCAGCCAGCCGAGTCGGAAACCCAGCTCTTCGGCGGCAACTCCAACTGGCGCGGCCCCATCTGGATGCCGGTTAATTTCCTGCTCATCGAGGCCTTGCAGCGCTTTCACCACTATTTCGGCGACGATTTTAAGGTGGAATACCCCACGCACTCAGGCCAGTTTGCGACCCTGCTCGAAGTAGCCGACGCCCTCACGGCACGCGTAACCATGCTGTTTTTGCGCGACCCGCAAACCGGCTTCCGCGCCAGCCTGGGCGCTAGCGAAATTATCCGGCACGACCCGCATTTCAAGGATTACCTCACGTTCAGCGAGTATTTCAACGGCGATACTGGCTACGGCCTGGGCGCCAGCCACCAAACCGGCTGGACGGGCCTCATCGCCAAGCTGTTGCAACCCCGCACCAACGGCTAGCATCCCGGCCCCGGCCCCGGCATACGCCTTCTATCACCGCTCACTATTCCGTAAAAAAATGCCCGTACCTGCTCCCTGGCTTGATGCCACCACGCCCATCCGCAACCAGATGGTGCACTGGCCCGATAACCTCGGCGTGACCGTGGGCCGCACCCTTAGCCAGGACCGCGGCGACGCCGCCAACGTAACCGAGCTGCACCTGAGTGCCCACACCGGCACCCACGTCGATGCGCCGCTGCACTTCAGCAGCGATGGCGGCGACAGTACCACCCTCGACCTGGGCCGCCTGCTAGGGCCCGCCACGGTGGTAGCCATCCACGACCCCAAAAGCATCAGCCTGGCCGAGGTGCAAGGCCTTGACATTAAGCCGGGTGCGCGGCTCTTATTTAAAACCCGCATCTCGGGCAGCGAGTGGAGCACCGAGCCCTTCAAGCCCGATTTTGTGGCGTTGGATAGCGATGCTGCCCGCTACCTGCGCGACCTGGGCGTGGTGTGCGTGGGTGTCGATTACCTCTCGGTAGGCAAGGCCGATGCCCACCACGCCCTGCTCGACGCGGGCATTTGCGTAATTGAGGGGCTATCCCTGCAGCACATTGAGCCCGGCGAATATGAGCTGCTGTGCCTGCCGCTCAGCATTGTGGGCAGCGACGGCGCCCCGGCGCGGGTGCTGCTGCGGCCTTTGTAAGCCGGTGGGCAGCCTAGTGGATTCCTAAGCGAAAAGTCTGATTACCATTATACAGGGCGCAGCGGCGCAGGAAAATGAAACAAGCAAACATCGTCGTCATGGGCGTATCGGGCAGCGGCAAAACCACGGTGGGCCAGCTACTGGCCCAGAAAATAGGCCGGCCGTTTTATGACGGCGACGACTTTCACCCGGCCGCCAATGTGGCCAAGATGGCCGCCGGCCACCCCCTCACCGACGAAGACCGCGCTGGCTGGCTAGCCACCCTGGCTGGCCACATGCAGGAGTGGGAAGCCGCCGGCGGCGCCGTGCTAGCCTGCTCAGCCCTCAAGGAGAGCTACCGCCAAACCTTGCAGGCCGGGGCCAGCCTGCCGCTGGATTGGGTGTTTCTCGATACCGACCCCGCCGTGCTGCGCGCCCGCCTCGAAGCGCGCCAGGGGCACTACATGAAGGCCAATATGCTGGATTCGCAGCTGGCAACTCTCGAAAAGCCCACCTACGGCCTGCGCCTCACCGACGATGCGCCGCCCGAAACCCTGGTGGCGCAAGCCGTGGCGCAGCTGCACCTGGCCTTGCCGCCCGCTCAGCCGCAGCCCTAGCCTGCGCTGCTTACCAAAAAGTGCGGCTCACGCCCAGCGTGAAGTAAAAAAAAGAAGCGTCGTAGCCACCCGTTGGCACGTGCAAAGGCAGCAGGTAGCTAGGGGTGGCCGCCACGCTAAAGCGCCCCGCCGCCAGCGTAACCGGCACCGACAGTGTGTAGCCCAGCGTGCTGAAAGCCGGCGTGGCCGGCTCGGTCACCACCGTGGTGGTGCCGCCGCGCTTTTTCGTCCGCACCCGCGAGGTGGTGGCGAGCGAGGCGGCGTAGAAGTGCTGGCTGCCCGCGCCCAGCTCCACGGTGGGCTCTATCGAGAGGGTATCGTGGGCTAGTACCGGCAGCTGAAAGCGGTGGCTCAGGTCCAGGGTCAGCACCACGTCGTGGGTGCTGCCCACAAAAACATCGGCGCTGAGGCTGGCGGTGGCGAAGCTGAAAAACTGCGTGACGCTGGCGCTGATATCGTTGCGCAGCGACGACTGCACCAGCGCGCTCTCACCGTACACGAAAAGGCGCGCGTACTGCACCGTCCAGTAAGTATCGGAGTTGCTCACCGCCTGCCAGCCCGCCATCAGCTCGCCGTAGTTGATGAACGGCTCGCTCAGCGTCTGATAGTTATACGAGTGGTTGAGGTACAGCGAGCCGATGAAGCCCCGGGGAGCCTGGTAGGTGAGGGTGGTGCCGAAATAGCCCTTGTCCTCGGCGGGCGCGGGGGCCCGCTGCAAATAGGTAGTGCGCGTGGCGCTGGCCAGGCCAATAGTGAGGCGCGGCACCGGCGCCGCCGCAGTGGCTATGGTGTCGGTGGGGGCGGCGGGTGCCGCCAGCGCCGGGGCTAGCCCCAGCAAGGCAGTAAGCAAGAAGCAGTACGTAACGAGTTGGGGCATAAAGCGCGAGTAAGCGGCAGGGTAAGGCGAACAAAGATGGTGGCCCGACCTGAACAATTAGTGACGAGGGCCGCAAAGCTGAGGCAGCCGGCGCGCACGCGGCGGTTTCTTCAAAAAATACCGCCCTGTATTGGGCCGTGGGCCACCTGGGGCGGACCTTTGCGCAATACTCGTGCTTCGTTATGCTAAAAAAATACTGGCTGCTTTGCCTGCTGCTTTGCCTTAGCGGCGTGGCCCACGCGCAGGGCTCGGCCCCTGCTACGCCGCTGCTGCGCAGCCTCTCACTCACCTTCGACACGGTGCGCTACAGCCTGGGCGAGCAAATGCTGACCGTGGCCGGCGAGCCTCGCCTCTACTTTTATTACCACAACGACGACCAGGTAGCCGAGCTGCGCCTCGTGCCCGCCAGGCCCGGCCGCCGCCCGCCGCGCCTGCTGCCCTCGCCCGATTTTGTGCTGCAAGATTCGCTCATTGCCGGGCCTGGCGGCGAGTACCGGGGTATGCTGCACTTTCGCAACCTCACCGGGGCGCCGTTTGTGCGGCTGGCCTTTGCGCCGGCCACCGACTCGGCCGGCCAGCCGGCGCGGGCCCAGCAGATTGTGAGCCTGCTGCCCCTCACGCGCACTACTCTCGATGCTCGCCTGGCTAGCCCCGAACTGTTTATCGGGGAGGAGAAAGTGCTGGAAGTGAGCACCAACAACGTGGCCAACGTGCGCGTGCCCAACGAATGGACCAAAAATCAGGACATCGACTACAAGCTGACCCGGGAGAAGAATGGCCTCTTTCTGCACCTCGTGCCCAATACGCTAGGGGCCCACACGGTAATAGTGCGCGCCCTGGCCGAGCGCCCGCACCTCGACGGGGCCGGCCGCCTCACCTACCAGCTGCCGCCGCTGCGCCTCGACTTCTCGGTGCGGGCCAGCCGCCTGCGCTTTCTCACGGCCGAGCGCAAAGATGTGACCTACGACGACGCCGGCCGCAGCCAGGGCACCGAGTTTGTGCTCGATGATGGCCACAACTTCGAGCTGCACCACACTTACCGCGTGGAAGCCCAGCAGGAGCCCGGCGGCGCGCTCGTGGCCGAGCTTTACACCCGTAGCTACCTCTCCAACGACCGGGTGCTGTGCCAGCTGCGGGTGTACAACACCCACCGCCAGGCCGATGGCTACCTCTTCATCAAGGATGGCGACGTGGCCAAGTACATCACCAACTTCGACATCACGCCCCGGCCGCGCATTGCCACCCTGAGCGTGCTGCACCGCGGCGGCGACTGGGGCACCAACACCACCGTGAACCCCGGCGAAACCGTGGACGTACGCCTCGAAGGCGAGTCGCTGCTGAAGGGCCGCTACCACTTCGACGGCGCCAATATTGTGCCTTCCGACTCATCTACGCGCTCCGAGAAGGTGCTCATCTACCGCGTGCAGCTGCCGCTGAGCAGCGTGCGCAAGCGCATTACCATCTTCGACGGCAGTACGCCCACCGACTTTGGCCTGAGCGTGAAGGAGGCCCAGCGGCCCCACCCACTCAACTTTGTGCAGGTGAACTACGGCGATGGCGCGCACCCCATTACGCAGCTCAACGGCCCGATTCTCTACGACAAAACGATTCCCGACGTGGTGTTCAGCTTTAATGCCAACGCCATTGATGAAAGCGGCAACCTCTACGGCCGCCAGTACCTGACGATGGACGTGCGCACCGTCGACGACAAGGGCAACCTCATCGACCAGCGCACCGTGGACCAGCTCGTTATCTGCCCCGGCGAGGCCTCGCCGCGCTACGCCTACTACCAGGGCAACGACTGCCAGGTGGGCAATTTCAGCCTCAACAACCTGCTGGGCCGCAAAACCTACGACCTCGACGCGTGGTACCGCATCATCATCACCGTGCGCAACGATGCCCGGCAATACAGCAGCAAGGGCTACTCGCAGCAGATAGAGCTGGTGCTGCGGCGGCACGTCAACTTCGACATCAGCGTGAGCTTCCCGGCCGGCCTGCTCACCAAATACGCCGGCGAATCGACCTACAACAGCTTCGGCGGCATCAGCCTGGCCACGCTGGCGCAGCTCAGCTTCTACGCCCCCGACCGCATCAACCGGCTGCGGCCCTACCGCATCGGCGCCGGCTTCGTGGCGCTGAATGCCTTTAACCTCTCCAACAACACCGATGTGCAGCGCGACCTGGGCATTGTGGTACTAGGCTCGGTGGTGCCGGTGCGCACCGGCGCGCGGCTCACGTTTCCGCTGTACCTGGGCGGCGGCTACCTGCTCACCAAAGGCCAGCCGTTTTTGCTTTTTGGGCCGGGCATCGGCGTTACGCTGTAGAGGAAAGACTTGCTTACGCGGCTAAGCTCTACACTAAGAGCGTGTTTGGGAATTGTAAAAAACACGATTTTTGTCATGCTGAGCTTGTCGAAGCATGACCCGGAAATTGAAAATCCAAACACGCTCTAAGCTCTACACTAAGGCTGATAAAAGCTTGTTCGTCCAGCTGGCGTACTTACGTGCAACCGACTTCGGCTACCCCCGAAGTGCCTTTTACTAGCTCGGAAGTACCTTTTGCCAGCTCAGAGCTACTAAAAAGTACTTCCGAATTGCTTTTTTCTATCTTCGAGGTACCTTTTCCTATCTCCGAGCCACCTCTTTCTATCCCGGAGGTGCCTTTTCCTGCCTCCGGGCTACCAGCGCCAGCCTAGCAGCAGCCCGGCGTAGTAGTTGCGGCCCGGTGCCGGCTGAAAGTAGCGCCCGCCAAAGGCATTCAAATCGTTGCCGAGGCTGTAGCGGCGGTCGGCGGCATTCTCGATGCCCCCGTATAGGTCGGCTTCGAGCCGCCCGGCCAGGGTACGGCGCCAGCCGGCCCGGCCGCCCAGCACCCAGTAGCCGGTCGCGTAGTCGGTATTAGCATCGTTGAGCGGGAGCGCGGCCTGGTGCCCCACGGTAGGGCTGAAGTAGAACCCGAGCTGCTGGCTGAAATCGAGCCCTGCACTAAGGGTGTGCGGCGCCGTGCCCGTGAGCTGGTTGCCGCCGTACTGCTGGCCGGTGGCCGATTCGTAGCTGCCAAACCGGAAGCGATTATAGGCGTAGCTGGCCCAGGCCCGCAGGCCCGCCGGCGGGCTAGCCGCGTTGGCCGGCGCGGCGGGCTGCCAGAGGTAGCCGCTGGCCGCCACCTCGGCCCCGCGCTGGTGGGTGTCGCCGGCATTGGCGAAAAGCTGGATGCCCTGCGCATCGGAGCGCGACACGATGGTGTTGCGCAGCTCCAGGTCAAACACGGCCACGTCGAACGTGAGCCGGCCGCCCAGCAGCGTGCCCCGGCTGCCCACCTCGTAGCTGGTGCCGCGCTCGGCCTGCAAATCCTGGCTGATGGTGCCATCCGACGGCCGCAGCTCGGCCTCGGTGGGCGGCGAGAAGCCGGTGCTCACGCTGGCGTAGGCCGAGACATTGGCGGAAATTTCTTTGAGCAAGGCCAGCCGGGGCGATACCTGGGGCTGAAAATCGCGCGCCACGCCGTAGCCCGCCGGGTTGGCGGCGGCCGACGAGATGCGCGCAATCTGGTAGCGCAGGCGGTTGTAGCTAGCCCCCGCCGTGAGCAGCAGGCCGGCCGGCAGCTCGTAGTCGGCCTGCGCAAAAACGAAGCCCGTGCGGGTCGTTATCTCATCGTCGTAGCGCAGCGTGGTGGGCGCGCCGCCCACGTTGAGGTAGCTGCGCGAATCGGTAAACGAGGCCTGAAACTCGCCGCCGCCCTGCACCCGCAGCGGGCGCCCGGCCACGGTGCCCCGGTAGTGCAGCGCTGCCCGGCCGCCGCCGCCCAGGATGGCATCGCGCTCCCAGTCCACGAGGTAGGGCGTGGCTACGTGGGTGCTGCGGCCATACACCGTGGCCACGGTGCGCCACTTATCCGAAAACCGATATTCGTGCGTGAGTCCCAGCAGTCCGGTTTGCGAAGCGTAGCTGGCCTGCTGGGCCACCGTGCCGGGGCTGGCTGCCGTGCCGGGCCGTGCCTGGCGCGGGTCCTGCTCGTACTGGGCCCGCGTGAGGCCGCCCGGCAGCTGGTAGTACAAGTCGGTGTAGAGCGCGTGCACGGCCAGCGTCTGGCGGTCGGAGGGCGAGGTTTGGCCATCTAGTACGAATACGTTGCGGCGCAGGGCGCTCTGCTGGCGGTAGCCGTGCAGCTGCTGGTGAGCGTACTGCGCGCGCCAATAGTCGCCGTTGGCCTGGCTAGCCTCGGCCGTGGCCACAAAGCGCCGCAGCCCATACGAGCCCACCGAGTAGCCCACCTGGGCGCGGGCCTGGCCGGGCGCGGGCCGGCGGTTTTCGAGGCGCACCACGCCGCCCGTGCCCGCCCCGTACACGCTGCCCGCCGGCCCCTTCAGCACCTCGATGCGGCCTAGCTGCGCGGGGTCCAGAATGTTGAGCGGGCTCGTGCCATTAGCTTCCGTGAAGGGAATATCGAAGTAGTACAGCTTCACGTTGCGCACCCCGAAGGGCGAGCGCAACGTGCTGCCCCGCACGCTGATGCGGTAGCTGCCGGTGGCCCGCTCCTCCAGCCGCACGCCGGGCAGCGTATTCACGGCCGAGGCCAGCGAGTTTTCATTAAAGCGCTGAATAATAGTATTGTCGAGCACGCTTACGCCGGCCGCCGTGCGGCGCAGCGGCAGCCGCTGGCCGTAGCCTACCACGGTGGCGCCGGGCAGGGCATGGGCGTTGAGGGTATCGGTGGGGCTAGGGGCCTGCTGGGCCGCCAGGCGCAGGGCGGGCACCAGCAGCAGGGTAGCCAGCGGGTAGCGAAGGGGCATGAAGGCGGAGGGAAGTTGCTACGCCAAACGGCCAGGGTAGGCCAGGGGTTTATGGGTAAAACGCAGCATCTAGCCAACAGCACCATAACTGGCCGGGTATTCAGCCGCGCGCATGCCTCACTTTAATACTCCCAATCACTTCTATCGGGGTACATGCGCTCGAGCTTAAACTCAGCAAAGGAATTGAAAAAAATCATCTTGGGGAAAGATAGGTTCTGCTCTTGCCTGCCCGACCAAGTGAGATGCACCAAGGCAAAAGGGCTAGTAAACGCAGCCGATTCACGGACGGAAAATAGCACATCATCCGTAGTGCCCAGTCTGCATAAAGCGGAGAACTGGGCGCCAACCACTACTGAGCTGCTGCCGGCCGAAGCTAAAGGACTCTTAAATATATTACCCCACTCGCGGCCGAATTCGGCTTCCAGCGCTAGCTTTTGCGCAATAGTTAGCGCTTCCCAGGGCTCTTCTACAAAGGTGCGTGGCGGGTCAAAGGAGATGAAATCCTCCAATATTTCAGCGGCTATTCCGGCGAGGTAAACTTGTATAGGCTCATTGGGAAATTTCACATTATCATCAAAGCTATAGCCGCCCATTGGGAAAAGAAAGTAACCGTTTTCGAGTTGGACGTTAAGCGCTAATGCCTGCCAAGCAGTGTAATCGGGCGATGTGTTCGCATTAAATTCCCAAACAGTTTTTTGTACGCTGCGATAGTAATCCACAGTCGGAATAAACTCGCCATAAACGCCGCCCATTGCCGCATCGCCGGGTCGCAGGTCGGTGTGGCCTATTAAAGTCTGATTGGAGTAAATAGACGCTTTCATTGCCGAAATACAAAAGCAGCGATACAAAAGCTACGCAGTTGCGCGGCATCCGCTGATGCCGATAAATGTAGCTGCTGCTGGCGGGCTTCACTACTGCCCAAGCCCAAATCGCCACAGAATTGCCCGGTAATTTTGGGGCTTGCCAGTAGGTACAATCCATGTCGTTTGTTGAAAGAATACCCGGGCCGCTGGCCCTGGCGCTGCTGCTAGGCGCGCCCGCACTGGCCCAGGCCCAAACCGGCGCCGTGCGCGGCACGCTGCTCGATGCTGCCACCGGCCAGCCTATTCCCTTTGCCTCGGTAGTGGTGCTACACCTGCCTGACTCCACCGTCGTGGCCGATGCCCAGACCACCGAGGCCGGCGCCTTCGCGCTGGAGAAACTGCGGCTAGGGCCCTACGTGCTGCGGGCCAACGTGCTGGGCTACCGCGTGGGCCGGCGGGCCCTGAGCCTGACCACCGCCGCGCCCGTGGCCCAGCTCGGCACCCTGCGCCTGCGCCCGGCCGCCACCCAGCTTACCGAAGTGGTGGTGCAGGGCGAGCGCCCGCCCGTCACCACCGACCTAGACAAGCGCGTGGTGAACGTGGCCAAGGACCTGACCGCCGTGGGCGGCACCGCCACCGACGTGCTCCAGAACGTGCCCTCGGTGGCCGTAGACCAGACCGGCGCCATCAGCCTGCGGGGCAAGAGCGGCGTTACCATCTTCATCGACGGCAAGCCCACCGGGGCGGCTGGCGGCGGGGGCAGCACCAGCCTCGACCAGATTCCGGCCAGCAGCATCGACCGGATTGAGGTGATTACCAACCCCTCGGCGCGCTACGACGCGGCCGGCTCGGCGGGTATTATCAACATCATTCTCAAGAAAAACCAGCGCGATGGGCTCAATGGCGTGGCTTCGGGCGGGGTGGGCACGCGCAATAAATACAATACTTCGCTCACCCTTAACTATCGCAGGGGCAAGCTGAACGTGTTTGGCTCCTACGATTTTCGGCACGACCAGCGCTTCACTCAGGGCAGCCTCGACCAGACCACCACCGGCCCGGTGCTGGACCCCGCCACCGGCCAGCCCACCGCCGATGCCCACACCCTGTACCTGCGCCAGACCCGCGACGGGCTAGCCCTCCAAACCTCGCACGCCGTGCGCGTGGGCCTGGAGTATGCCCTGCCCCATGACCAGACCCTGACGCTGGCCGCGCAGCCGCGCTTCAACAGCACCCAGGCCGACGAAACCATCGTGTCGCGCCAGCAAGACCAGACGCTCGGCCAGCCCGTGTATGTGGGCACCTCCGACCGCCAGAATACCAGCCTGGGCCACAACAACTCGGCCGATTTTACCCTCGACTACCGCCGCCTGTGGCCCGCCCGGCCCGGCCGCGAGCTTACGGCCGGCGCCGTGTACACGCCCTTGTATGCCGATAATGCCCTGGCCGCCGACCTGCGCTACCCCGGCGATGGGGCGCGGGCTAGCCAGCAGCAGGATTTTCATACCTACCTGCACCAGGGCGCCGCGCAGGTCGATTTTACGCAGCCGCTAGGGGAGAAAGGGCGCTTCGAAACCGGGGCCAAGAGCACCTGGCAGCAGTCAGACAACCGCTACGAGTTTAGCAGCACCGCCACCAGCGCCAGTCCGGCGCTGGCGCAGCAGTCGGTTTTTCTGTACCAGGAATACGTGCAGGCGCTCTACGCCAGCCTGGGGGGCGAGCGCGGCAAGCTGCGCTACCAGGCCGGCCTGCGCCTGGAGCAGACGAACACCCACGGCCAGCAGCAGCAAACGGGCGCCGAGTTTCGCCGCAGCTACCTCAACCTGTTTCCGAGCGGCACGCTAGCCTACGACCTGGCCCACGAGCAGCAGGTGCAGCTCAGCTACTCGCGCCGGGTGCAGCGCCCCAACCAGGGCGAACTCAATCCCTTCCTCGACCGCGCCGACCCGCTAAACCTGCGTGCCGGCAACCCCGCCCTGCTGCCCGAATACGTGGGCCAGGTCGAGCTAGGCTACCAGAAGGGCTTTGAAAACAAGGCCTCGGTAGCCGCCACCGGCTTTTATAGCCTGGAAACCCAGACCATTACCAGCTACCGCCAGGTCATCGCCGACCCGCTCACCGGCAACCAGGTCACGAGCACCAGCCGCCTCAATATCGGCCAGGAAACCAACTACGGCCTTGAGCTAGTGGGCGCCCTGCCCCTGGCCGCGTGGTGGAAAATCAGCGGCTCGGCCTCGGCCTTTCGGCGCATTGTGCGCACCAGTGCCCTAGCTAACTCTGATTTTACCAACAGCAGCCTCGTGGGCACGGCCCGCCTCAACGCCACGTTTACGCCCGTTAAAAAGCTCGATGTGCAGGTGTCGCTCAACTACCGCTCGCCCGTAGCCACGGCCCAGGGCCGCCGCCTCACCTCCTTCAATACCGACCTGGCGGCCAAGTATTCCTTCCTGCCCCAAGACCGCGGCACGCTCACGCTGCGCGTGTCGGACGTGTTCAACACGCTGCAATTCAACTTCATCGCCTACGGCCCTGGCCTCGATGCCACCAGCTACAACAAGCGCGAGTCGCGCGTGGCCTTCCTCAATTTCAGCTACCGCTTCGGCCGCGATGGCGAAGCCGCCAAGTCCAGGCGCAAAGAGGAGAAGGAGGACGCTGGCCGGGGCTTCGACTAGAATAGGAAACCAGCTTAGCTTGTTATTTAGAAAAATTCTAAAAAGACTTGGTGCGACCGAAGGGAGCCTGTACATTTGCCGCTGTTTAGAAGATTTCTAAATAGAGTACAGGCTTCACTAGCCCGGCGCTTGCCGGGCAGTGGGGCTGCCTAAAGCCCGGCACTGGCAACCTGCGAGATAATAACGGCGAGTATAGCTTTGTGGTGAGGCTATTCGGCGCGGGTGGCTGGTGTCGGCACTAGGTGGTGTTCATTTTTCATCCCTGCCTTATGTCGCGCTGCCTTCATCATAACACGCTGGGCTGCATTGCCCAGTGCCCAGGCCGGTGCTGCCTGCACCTGTATTTCGGTAATGTGGGCCTGCGCCTGCTGCCCCACGAGCTAGGCCAGTGGCGCACTACCGTGGCCGGGTGCTGCGCCCACCACGCGCTCCAAACGCTGGATGCCACCGAGCGCTGCCTGAGCCTGCCGGGGCCGGTGGCTAGCCAGGTATTCCTGTTCTCGCTCGAAGAGCTTTTTCTGCTGCACGACCTGCTGGTGAGCGCCGCGCTTTTGCTGGAAGTCGAAACGATTCTGGCGCGGCCCGTCAGCCGTTGAATAGCTTTCGGGCGGCCTGAAGCCCTAGTAGCGGCAGTCGGTCCAGTGCACGAGCTGGCCCTGGAAAGGCAGGGGCTGACCAGCGAAAAAAGCCAGCAGCTCGGCAAAGTTGGCAAAGCCATCGGCCTGAGCCAGAGCCAGCGCCTCGGCCGGGACTAGCGGGCGGCCGTCTACCAGTATTTCGTTGGCTGTTAATTCAATAGTCTGTACCAGGCGTATCGGCTTTGGGGGCCAGAACTCGTATTGGTCGGGCTGCCCGGCGCGGGCGCAGAACTGCGCTACCTGGCCCGCTTGCCAGCGCTGGCCCGCCCGAATGGTGTGCACCTTGGTGCCCGCCACGATAAGCGGAATGAAGGACTCATTGAACCCCAGTATCATGCCTGGGCCGGGATGTGCACCGTGCCGGCGCGCTCGCGCAGCGGTCGGCCCTGCCGCCCGCTGTGCTGCGCCTGAATCTCGGCCACGATGGCCAGGGCAATTTCTTCCGGTGTTTCGCTGCCCAGGTCGAGGCCGATGGGGCTGTGCAGGCGCTCGCGCAGCTGCTGCACCTGGGCGGCCGGAAAAGCATCCAGCTCGTCGAGCAGGCGCTGGGCCTTGAGGCGCGGGCCCAGCAGGCCCACGTAAGGTGCGGGCGAGGCGAGCAGCGTTTGCAGCGCGGCCAGGTCGTAGGCGTAGTTGTGGCTGAGCAGCACGTGGTAGGCCAGCGGGTCGGGCGTCTGGGTTTCCAGCTCGGCCACGGGTACGATGCACACGGCGGCGGCCTCCGGAAAGCGCAGGGCCGTAGCCAGATTGGGCCGGCCATCGACCACCGTAATGTGCCAGCCCAGCGAAGCGGCCAGGTGCACCAGCGGCTGGGCATCGTTGCCGGCGCCGTACACCACCAGGCGCAGGGGCGGCATCAGTACTTCGAGCGAGGCGCGCACTTGGCCCGCATCGGTATCAATGGTTAACACCCGGGGCTGGCCTAGCGCTAGGGTAGCGCGCGCGGCTTCGGCCAGCGGGGCAGCCAGCAGCGGCGTGCCGCGTACCAGGCCGGCTTCGGATAGCAGCACGCGCTGGCCCACGGCGGCTTTCAGGCCGCTGGCATCGGTTTCGAACACGGTGGCCAGCACGGCCGGGGCGGGGTGCTGGGCAAAGCCGCGCAGCAGCTCCAGCGGGTTGTCGGGGTTGGCGAAGTCGAGCGGCTCCAGCAAGATGCGCACTACGCCCTGGCAGCCGGGGCCCAGCCCGTGGCGCGGGTCGTCCTCGTCGCGGGTGTCGTAGGTAACGAGCGCTGGCTCGCCCCGAAAAATGGCCCGCCGCGCCCGCTGCCGGGCATCGCCCTCCAGGCAGCCGCCGCTGATGGCGCCGGTAAGCTGGCCGTCTTCGGTTACGAGCATCCGGGCGCCGGGGCGGCGGTAGGCCGAGCCAATGACCTCGACCACCGTGGCGAGGGCGCAGGGGCGGCTAGCGGCGCGGTGCTGGTCGTAGGCCAGAAAAAGGCGTTGGAGTTCGGTCATTAGAAGGAGGGCTAAACAGCCCCGGCAATACGCCCGGCAGTAGCACGGGGTTATAGGAACCGGCCACCCGGGAGCAAGGTTCTGGAAACGGGGCGCGCTGCTAGCCCTCAGCAGTACCTTGGCGCCCATGAGCACGGCTATTCCCGTTTATCAGCTAGCTGCCCTGGCCGAGCGGCCGACGCGGCCGGCCGCGTTTTACTTTTTGGGCCCCAATTCGCCGCCGGCCCACCTGCCCATTCACCTGCCGTACCGCAGCGATTACTACAAAATCGGCCTCTGCCTGCGGGGCAGCGCGCGCCTGCAAGTCAACCTCGAAACCTACGAAATCGGGCCCGGTTCGCTTATTGTGCTCTCGCCGTATGTCATCAAGCAGTGGCCCGTTATCTCGGCCGATTTCGACTCGCTCAGCATCTTCTTCACCCAGGAGTTCGTCTCGGCCCACGGCGGCCTCAACCTCGCTGCCTTTTCGTTTTTTGAGCGCGACGCCCGGCACGTTTTTCAGCTAGGCCCGGCGCAGGCCGCGCAGATTGGCGCGCTGCTGCGGGCCATCGAGCAGAAATGCGAAGCGCCGCACGCCTACCAAACGGAGATTGTGCGCAGCCTCATCCACATTCTGCTGCACGAGACGGCTCCCATCTACAGCTCGCAAGCCGTGGCCGCGCAAAGCCTCCAAACGCGCAGCCAACTTATTGTGGCCGAGTTCAAGAAGCTGGTAAGTACGCACTACGCCACCGAGCGCAGCCTGGCGTTTTATGCCAACCGGCTGTGCATCACGCCCAAGCACCTGGCCGAAACCGTGCGCGAAGCCACCGGCAAGCGGGCCCCCGAGTGGCTGGCCGAGGCCGTGCTGCTCGAAGCCACCGTGCTGCTGCAAAACCCGGCCCTCACCATCGCCCAAATTGCCGATACGCTGCACTTTGCCGACCAATCGGCCTTCGGCCGGTTTTTCCGCAAAAGCGTGGGCGTGTCGCCGGCCGCCTACCGGCAGCGCTAGGGCCTGGCGTAGTGCTTGCCGCACTTTGGCCCAATATTCCCGCCGTTTGGCCCTAGTACGCAGCGGCCGGCGGCCGGAGCTTTGCAGCATGAAAATTATCCTCACAGGTTCGCTCGGCAACATCAGCCAGCCGCTGGCTGCCGAGTTGGTGCGCCGGGGCCAGGCCGTCACAGTTATCAGCAGCAAGGCAGAGAAGCAGCCCGCCATCGAAGCGCTAGGGGCCACGGCCGCCATTGGCTCGGTCGAAGACGCCGACTTCCTCACGGCCACCTTCGCCGGCGCCGACGCGGTGTATCTGATGGTGCCGCCCAGCTTTCAGGAGCCCGATTCGCGGGCGTATCACCAGCGCATTGGCCACCACTATGCGCGGGCCATGCGGCAGGCGGGCGTGCGGCGCGTGGTGCAGCTCAGCAGCTGGGGCGCGCACCTGGCGGCGGGCACCGGCGGCATCCTGGGCTCGCACGATGTGGAAATTATTTTGCGCGAGGTGCCGGGCCTGGCCCTCACGCAGTTGCGCCCCACGTCGTTCTACACCAATATGTACAGCTTCGTGGGCATGATAAAGGGCGCCGGCATCATCGGCGTTAACTACGCGGGCACCACGCGAGTGGCCTTCGTGCACCCCCTGGACATTGCCGCCGCGGCCGCCGAGGAGCTGACCAAGCCGTTTGCCGGGGCTAGCCAAACGGTGCGCTACGTGGCCAGCGACGAGCGCACGGCCGACGAAGTAGCGCACGTGCTAGGTGCCGCCATCGGCCGCCCCGACCTGCGCTGGGTAGCCTTCACCGACGCGCAAATGCAGGCTAACCTGGTAAGCCACGGCCTACCCGCCGCCCGCGCCGGCGAAATCGTGGACATCTATACCAGCATCGGCAGCGGCGCGCTTGGGGAAGATTACGAGCTGCACAAGCCCGCGCTGGGCCGGGTGAAGCTCGAAGACTTCGCCAAAGAGTTTGCGGCGGCTTTTTGAGGCAGCGGCCCAACTGCCTGGTTTTTGGGAAGAACTACCCGGCGCTACCTTGCGCCATGCAACCCCAACGAGTTGACCCGCCGGAAGCGCTACGGAATGCCATCAAGGAGCTGTGGTACAATCGGATAGATTTTGACGGCCTGCCGGCTGGGTTTGAGGTGCTGCCGGATGGCTACGCGGAAATTATTTTCTATTTCGGCAGTCCTTGCAGCATAGCTACCCCGGCTGGCTTGCAGCCCTTGCCCTCACCGTTTTTGATGGGGCTGCTGGGCCAGCCGGTGGTGCTGCACGCGCAAAGCCAGCTAGAAATCATTGGTATTAAGTGTTATCCGTGGGCGGTGTTCGAGCTGCTCGGCCTGCCGCCCGGCAAAGGCGAGGTGCACCACTTGGCGCACGCACTTGCCCAGCTGCAAGCGCCGCTGGCGGCGTGCGTGCAGGCGGGGCGGCTAGCCGAGGCGCTGACGCAGGTAGTCCACTATTTCCTGGCTGCCCAGCCGGGGCCGGCCAGCAACCAACTGCTCGCCAAAGCGGGCGGAGCCATGCAGGCCGCCAAGGGTACCCTGCCGGTGAGACAGGTAGCGGCCGCCGCGCACGCCACGGTGCGCACCCTGGAAAGGCAATTCAAAGAGTCGTCGGGCCATACCGTGAAAGACGTATCGGGGCTGATGCGCTTTGAGCAGGTCCGCAACCACTTATGGCTGCAGCCCGAGGCCAACCTGGCCGGCCTGGCGCAGGAATTGGGCTACACCGACCAGTCGCACCTTAGCCGCGAGTTTAAGCGCTACAGCGGCACCACGCCCGCCGCCTTCGCCCGCAAAGCCCGGCGCGGCAAGCTGGCGCTGCCTCGCAATTTTGTCGCGTTTGTACAAGCCTGACGCCGGTGCTCAGCGGAGCTTTGTGTTGTGCTTATCCACTCAGGAAAGCAACCTTAGCCAGTATGGAATCCGCTCAAAATCAATCTTCTTACGACGTAATTATTGCCGGGGCCGGGCCGGTCGGGCTGTTCCTGGCCTGCGAGCTGGCGCTAGCCCGCTGCACCGTGCTGGTGCTAGAAAAGGCCGCTAGCCCCCACTCACCCCTGAAACAGCTGCCGTTCGGAATGCGGGGCCTCAACGCGCTTTCGGTGGAAGCCCTCTACCGCCGGGGGCTGCTGCCAGAATTGGAAGTACCCAAACGCCTGCTATTTCCCCACGCCGCCGCAGCTGCCGGGCCCGGCAAGAAGCCGCAGGCGGGCGGGCATTTCGCGGGCATTCAATTGCCGGCCGATAAGATTGACTTCTCGCAGTGGCCCTATCGCCTGCCTAGAAATACTGAAAATCAGATGATTGCCGAGATGGCGGAGCTGGAAATGGTGCTTGCCCGCCGCGCCGAAGCGCTAGGGGTAACCATCCGGCGCGGACTGGCCATTGCGGGCTTTCAGCAAACTGCTGCTGAGGTTGTTGTTCAAACCGATGAATACGCTTTCGCGGGCAAATGGCTGGTGGGCTGCGACGGCAGCCGAAGCGTGGTGCGCAAGCTGGGCGGGTTCGACTTTGCCGGCACGGAGCCGGAGTTCACCGGCTACACGGCCCTGGTGGACCTGGCCGACCCGGAGAAGCTGAAGCCCGGCCGCAACGTAACCGCCACCGGCATGTATATGCAGTCGCAGCCCGGCTACCTGATACTCCAGGATTTTGATGGCGGCGCCTTTCACCAATCTCAAAAGCCCGTCACGCTGGAGCACCTGCAGGCCATAACCCGCCGCATCACGGGCACCGACGTAACTATCCGGGCCCTCAAGCTCGCCACCACCTGGACCGACCGCGCCCGGCAGGCTACCACCTACCGCCACGGCCGGGTGCTGCTGGCCGGCGATGCCGCGCACATTCATGCGCCGCTGGGCGGCCAGGGCCTGAACCTGGGCCTGGGCGATGCCCTGAACCTGGGCTGGAAGCTCGCCGCCACCATCCACGGGCTAGCCCCGGCCGGCTTGCTCGATAGCTACTATGCTGAGCGCTACCCCCTTGGGGCGCAGGTGCTGGACTGGTCGCGCGCCCAGGTAGCCACCATGAGCCCTAGCCCCCAGGGCCGGGCGCTGCACGCCATCATCCGCGACCTGATGGATACGCGTGACGGGGCCACCTACTTTGCCGGCCGCATTTGGGGCATCAACACCCACTACGACCTCGGCGGTACCCACCCGCTGGTGGGCCGCAGCGTGCCAAATTTCGAGTTTGAAGACGGCACAACTATCGGCGACCTTCTGCACGACGGCCACGGCATACTGCTCGATTTTGCCGGAGATGCTTCTCTCAAAATGTGGGCAAGCACCTACGGCGACCAGCTGAAGTATGTAACCGGCCACGCCCAAGAGCAGCTAGGCCTGCGCGCCCTGCTGATACGCCCCGACGGCTTTGTAGCCTGGGCCACCGACCACGAGCCCGACACCAGCGAGCTACAGCAGGCTGCCGTCCAATGGTTTAGCGAGAGCCGCGTTTATTCCCCGGTTGAATAGCGCTGTCATTCTTTTCACTGCGGCTTATGCCTAAAAAAGCCCCCTAACACTGCGTTAGGGGGCTTTTTAACTGCTATGGCTACTTGCGCACCTGGAGGTGCGGCCGCTGCTACAGCAACTTATCAAGCGTCAGCGGCAGGCTGCGGATGCGCTTGCCGGTGGCGTGGTACACGGCATTGGCAATGGCGGCGGCCACGCCGAGCATCCCGATTTCACCCACGCCTTTCACCCCTAGCGGGTTCACGTGGTCGTCTTCCTCCTCCACAAAAATCACGTCGATTTTGTGGATGTCGGCGTTCACGGGCACGTGGTACTCGGCATAGTTGTGGTTCATGTAGCGGCCCACGTTGTTGTCGAGGTACGCCTCTTCCATGAGCGCCATGCTGATGCCCCACACCGTGCCGCCCAGCACTTGGCTGCGGGCAGTTTTGGGGTTGAGGATGCGGCCGGCGGCCACGGCGTTCACCACGCGCGTTACGTGAATGGTGCCCAGGTCCTCGTCCACTTTTACCTCCACAAACGCCGCGTTGTGCGAGTGCATGGAGTATTTCAGCATGTTAATCGGGTTGGGCTTGGCATCCGACTCAGCCTCCACGGCGGCCTCGCCGCTGGCGACCAGAATATCCTTGATGGCTACCGACCGGGTAATGTCCTCGTTGGCGCGGATGTAGCCGTCGGCAAACTGGGCGTCCGCAAAGTCAACGCCTTTGAGGGGCGAGTCGTCCATCTTCTGGGCTAGCTTGAGCAGCTTTTTACCCACCTCCTGGCACACGGCCTGCACGGCCGAGCCCACCGAGGCCGCCGTCCAGGAGCCACCTTGGATGGGGGCTTCGGGCAGGTTGGTATCACCCAGCACGAAGGTTACTTGCTCCAGGGGCAGGCCCAGAGTCTGGGCGGCTACCTGCGTCATAATAACGTAGGTGCCAGCACCTTGGTCATTGGTAGCGCTGTGCACGGTCAGCTTGCCATCGGCCGTAAGGCTGGCTTTGGCCGCCGCTTTCTGCATTGAGGCATCCCAGCAGCCCGAGCCCAGGCCCCAGCCTACCAGCATGTTGCCCTCGCGCATCGAGCGGGGCTCGGGGTTGCGTTTCTCCCAGCCAAAGCGCTTGGCGCCCTCGTGGTAGCAGTCAATCAAGCGCTTGCTGCTGAAGGGCTTATTCTCGGTAGGGTCGGAGTACGTGTAGTTGAGCAGGCGAAATTCCAGCGGGTCGATGCCCGCCTTGTTGGCTAGCTCATCAATGGCGCACTCGATGGCAAACGAGCCGGTAGCCGCGCCAGGGGCACGCATGTCGGCCGGGGTGTCCACATCAATTTTAGCCAGTTCATAGGCAAACTTGGAGTTGTCGGCTTTGTAGAGAATGCCCGACCAGTTTACCACCGTTTCAGTTTCATCCTCAAACTGCGACGTTTCGGCAAAGGCATTATGCTCAATAGATTGCAGGTAGCCCTGGTCGTCCGAAGACAGCTTGATATCCTGAATAGTGTGCGGCCGGTGCCCCATGCTGAACATCTGCTGGCGCGTCATCGACACGCGCACCGAGTGCTTTAGCTCTAGCGCCGCCGCCACGGCCATAAACACCTGGTGCTGGGGCCGCAGGCCCGCGCCAAAGCCACCGCCCGTAAACTTGGAAACAACGCGCGCCTCTTCCTTGCTCAGGCTGAATACCTTGCGCAGGTACTGCTGCACGTTGGGCGCGCCCTGCGTCTTGTCGTAGATGTTCATCTTCTTGCCATCGCCCAGCCATTCCACGGTGGTGGCAAACATTTCCATCGGGTTGTGGTGCTGCGCGTGGTGCGTGTACTCGCCCTCTATTTTGTGCGGCGCGGCTTTGAAAGCCTTTTCGGCATCGCCCTTGGGCTTAGGAGGGGGCAGAAAGCCAGTTTTGCCCTTGGGTGCATCAAAGCCTTTTCCCGCGGCGCGGGCTTTGTCGAGGTCGGTGTTGAAATCCTCATCTACTTCGTACTCAATGCGCAGGATAGAAGCGGCGTAGCGGGCTAGCTCAAAGGTTTCGGCCACTACCAGCGCCACCGGCTGCTGGCTGAACATGATTTCGGGCTCGTGCAGCGGGCGGAAGGGCGAGCCGCCGGGGGCCACCTGGTCTTTGTAGCTGCGGTCGAACCAGGCGAAGGTCGGCACATTTTCGTGCGAGAACACCTGCTTCACGCCGGGCAGGGCTAGCACGGCCGAGGCGTCAATTTTCGTGATTTTGCCCTTCGTAATGGGGCTGTCCACGATGTAGCCGTACCACAGGTCGGGCACGTTGTACTCGGCCGCGTACTTAGCGGCGCCCGATACTTTGGCCGCACCTTCGGGGCGGCTGATGGGCCGGCCAATCACGTCGCTATCGAGGCGCACGGTAGGCGGGGTGGCAATAGTCTGGCTCATACTAGCTTACGGATTAGAATTCAGGAAGGCGTTGGAATCGAGGGCCTGGTCCATTTCGGTGGCCTGCTTGAGGGCGCGCACAAGGGCGCGTTTGCCCAGCTCGATTTTGAAGGAGTTGAGCCCGTAGCCCTTGGCCTCGGCGAATACCTTGGCCGCCACTTGGCGAAACAAGTCGGCCGAAGGCGTCTGGCCTTCGAGCATCTTTTCGGCCTCCTGGTCGCGCCAGGGCTTGTGGGCCACGCCGCCCAGCGCAAAGCGGGCCGTTTTGATGGTGTTACCGTCTAGTTCGAGCCCCACTGCCACGCTCACCAGCGCAAAGGCATAGCTAGCCCGGTCGCGCAGCTTGAGGTAGGTGAAATTCTTGGCGTAGCCCTGGGCCGGCAGGTCGATGGCCGTAATCAGCTCGCCGGGCTGTAGGGTGTTGTCCAGCTCGGGCTTGTCACCGGGCAGGCGGTGGAAATCGTTAAACTTGATGGTGCGCTCGCCGCTAGGCCCCTGCACGCGCACTACGGCTTCGAGGGCGGCCAGGGCCACGCACATATCGGAGGGGTGGGTAGCGATGCAGTTCTCGCTGGTGCCTAGCACGCCGCACACGCGGTTTTGGCCGTTGATGGCCGAGCAGCCGCTGCCCGGCTGGCGCTTGTTGCAGGGCGTGGCCAGGTCGTAGAAATAGTAGCAGCGGGTGCGCTGCAGCAGGTTGCCACCGTCGGTGGCCATGTTGCGCAGCTGCGGCGTGGCGCCGGCCAAAATGGTCTGGCTCAGCAGTGGGTAGCGCTTTTCTACCTCGGGGTGCCAGGCGGTGTCGGCGTTGGTAGCCAGGGCACCCAGGCGCAGGCCACCGTCGGGCAGGCTTGTGATATCGCTCAGCGGCAGGTGGTTGAGGCTGGTGAGGTGGCTGGGGCGGCTCACGTTTTCCTTCATCAGGTCGATGAGGTTGGTGCCGCCGCCCAGGTAGGCCGCGCCGGTATGGCTGGCAAAGTCGCTAACGGCCTCGTCAACGGCCGCCGCTTGGGTAAGGGTGAAGCTGTTCATAGAAAGCAGTTATTCGGCTGAGTTAGAGAAAGTAGGCTGCATCGGAATGGTAATCAGCGTGCCGTTATCAACCACCACCTGGCCGTCGTGCAGCACTTCCATCACCGCCGATAGAATATTTGTGTAGGCGCCGCAGCGGCACACGTTGCCGCTCATCAGCTCGCGCACCTCATCCTCGGTCTTGGCGCGGCCCTCGTTGATGAGGCCCTGGGCCGAGCAAATCTGGCCCGGCGTGCAGTAGCCGCACTGAAAGGCATCGTGGTCGATAAATGCCTGCTGCAAGGGCGAGAGGTTGTCTTCGCTGCCAATGCCTTCAATGGTCGTAATCTGCTTGCCCTGATACACCGTGGCTAGGGCCAGGCACGAGTTAATGCGCTTGCCATCAACCAAAACGGTGCAGGCGCCGCACTGGCCGTGGTCGCAGCCCTTCTTGGTGCCGGTCATATCCAGGTACTCGCGCAGGGCGTCGAGCAGGCTGGTCCAGGGCGCAATCTGAATGGTGTGGTCTTCGCCGTTGACGTTCAGTGTCACCGATTGGGTCGGCACCACGGCCGGCGCTGTTTTATCAAGCGACTCTTGGATGAAGTGTACACTCATAGGGTAGGAGAGGAAAAGGAGTAAAAGCCGGCTAGCGCCGCCGCCGCCCGCGTTTTGGAGGCTTCCAAACCCTACGGCTCGCTACGCGCTTTTGAT
The DNA here is from genome assembly GCF_030581075.1 of Hymenobacter cheonanensis. GTDB lineage: Bacteria > Bacteroidota > Bacteroidia > Cytophagales > Hymenobacteraceae > Hymenobacter. Next base: position 304,063 of record NZ_JAUQSW010000001.1, on the reverse strand, counting down.
GTTTTTATTCATTCTAAATAAGTTTTTAGCCCCGGCAATTAACCGGCTGATGCCTTGAGGCTCAGTTTGGCTAGGGTCTTAGCTGGCGCTGTAACGCGCAGAAAAATATTCTGAATTAAAAAGCGCAGTAAAAAGTGTGACAAGGCGTTGTATAAGAGAATATACAGCGCGTGGTTTCATGCTGCGGATAGCCCAGCATTATCCAAGCCCTGGCCGGCGCGGGCTATTGGCGCAAGGCCACCTAGTTGCGCGAAGCAGCTTTTCCGGCCCTACCTTTGCGGCACGCTCCTTTACCGGGGCTCTTATCCAGAAAGGCGGAGGGACAGGCCCGACGATGCCTTAGCAACCAGCAGCCATGCGAAGGTGCTAATTCCTGTTTCGAAACGCGGCCCCGGCCGCCTTCGGAAGCAGATAAGTTATGAGATGCGACCCGCTGCCCGTGCGGCGGCCTAGCTCTTCTGACTTGTCGGGAGGGCTTTTTTTGGGCCTTTCCGGTGAGGAGTTCTGAATAGGAGTAGGGGAGGCGCGTGCCCGCGAAGCCTTTTATTTCCCCTTTTCTCATGACTCGTACCGACCTCAACATTGGTCTTTTTGGCTTTGGCGTAGTGGGCCAGGGCCTGCACGCCGTGCTGGAGCGCACGCCCGGCCTGCGCGCGCGCATCGGCCGCATCGCCGTTAAGAACCGCGATAAAACCCGCTCGCTGCCCGCCGAACTGTTCACGTTCGACAAAAACGACCTGCTGAGCGACCCTGGCCTCACGGTGATAGTGGAGCTGATTGACGACGCCGACGAGGCCTATCTCATTGTGAAAGAGGCCTTGCTGCGTGGCAAAGCCGTAGTGACGGCCAACAAGAAGATGCTGGCCGAGCACCTGCCCGAACTCATTGAGATTCAGCAAACCACGGGCACGCCGTTGCTCTACGAGTCGGCGGCGTGCGCCAGCCTGCCCGTCATCCGCAACCTGGAGGAGTATTACGATACCGACCTGCTCGAATCGGTGGAGGGCATCGTGAACGGCTCGACCAACTACATCCTCACGGCCATGCACCGCGACGCCCAGCCCTACGCCGAGGCGCTGGCCAGGGCCCAGGAGCTGGGCTTTGCCGAAAGCAACCCGGCCCTCGACGTAGAGGGCCTCGACGCCCGCAACAAGCTGGTGCTGCTGCTGGCCCACGCCTTTGGCGCGGTGGTGGCGCCCACCGATTTGCTGGCCGTGGGCATTACGGGCATTAGTGCCCTAGCCACGGCTTATGCCCGCGAGCAAGGACTGATAATCAAGCTGGTGGCCGAGGCACGGCGGCTGCCGGGCGGCGGGCTGGCGGCGGCCGTATTGCCCACGCTGGTACGCCCGGGCCACGAGCTGGCGCAGGTGCACGACGAGTTCAACGGCCTCATCACCCAGAGCGGCTTTGCCGACCGGCAGTTCTTTCTGGGGCGCGGGGCGGGGGCGTTTCCCACAGCTTCGGCGGTACTCAGCGACTTGTCGGCGCTTACTTACGGCTACCGCTACGGCTACAAAAAAATCCAGCAGAACGCCCACCTGACCCTGGCGCCCGATGCGGCCGAGGTAGAGGTGCTCGTGACGTTTGACGAGGCTAGCGGCGCGCCCGACCGTGCCGATTTCACGGCCGTGCACGAGGAGTTTCGCTCGGCGCAGCGCGGCAATTACCTCACCGGCACTATCGGGCTGGGGCAGCTGGCGCGGGCTGGCTGGCTGCGGGCGCCGGGCGTGTGCGTGGTGCGGCTGGCGGCGCCGCTGCGGGCGGCCGTGGCCGTGCCGGTAGCCCTGGCGGCTGCGGTGGCGTAGTGGCCGCCGCTTTCACTTCTTCTACTTTTGACTATGACTCCTTCCGCTGATACTCCCATCACTGCCGCGCTGCTGGCCTATGGCATGTCGGGCAAGCTCTTTCACGCGCCGTTTCTGGCGGCGCACCCCGGCTTTGCCCTGCGGGCGGTGGTCGAGCGAAGCCAGCAGCGCATGGCCGCCGACTACCCCGGCGTGAAAAGCTACCCGAGCACCGAAGCGCTGCTGGCCAACCCCGCCATCGAACTGGTGGTGGTGAACACGCCCAACGACACCCACTACGACCTGGCGCGCCAGGCCCTGCTGGCCGGCAAGCACGTGCTGGTAGAGAAGCCCGTGGCCACCACCGTGGCCCAGTGGCAGGAGCTAGGGGCCCTGGCCCGGCAGCAGGGCCGCCAGCTGTTAGCCTACCAGAATCGCCGCTGGGACACCGACTTTGGGGCCGTGCGCCGGGTAGTGGAAAGCGGGCAGCTGGGCCGGCTAATTGAAGTGCATTTTCGCTTCGACCGCTTCCGGCCGGTGCTGCACACCAAGGTGTTCAAGGAAGATGGCCGCCCCGGCTCGGGCCTGCTCTTCGACCTGGGGCCGCACCTGCTCGACCAGGTTATTAGCTTGTTTGGCAAGCCGTTGTCGTTTGAGAAAACGCTGGGCAGCTACCGGCACGGCTCGCAGGTGCCCGACTTTTTCGACTTTCACCTGCACTACCCGAAAGGACTGAACGTGTGGGTGACATCGAGCCTGCTCGTGGCCGACCCCGGGCCGGCCTTCATCGTGCACGGCACCCAGGGCAGCTACCAAAAAGACCGCACCGACCCGCAAGAGTCGCAGCTGCTGGCCGGCGTGCTGCCCACCGACCCGGCCTATGGCCGCGAGCAGCCCGGCCAGGAAGGCCGCCTGACCCTGGCCGACCCGGCGGGCCACAACCGCACGCTGCCGCCCGTGGCCGACGCAGCCGCGCCGGCCAACTACCTGGGTTTGTTTGAGGCTGTTTATCAGGCCATTCGCCACGGCCAGCCCTATCCTGTTACGGATGAAGAGCTAACCTGGCAGCTGGCGCTGCTGGCCGCCGAGCCGGGCCGCCACTTACTGGGCTAGCAGGTCGGCGTATTGCTGGTGGTGGCGCTGCACGTAGCTGGTCATAAACTCGCAGCTGGTGCGCACTTTCAGGTGCTGCTGGCGGGCGTAGGCGAGGGCGGCTTCGGCCAGCTCATCGGCTACGCCCTGGCCGCGCTGGCTTTCGGGCACGAAGGTGTGCACAAAGTCGATGACGCCAGCCGCTGGCAGCGAGTAGGCCAGCTCGGCCTGCTGGTCGGCGGGGCCGGTGGTAAATTCTTGATTAGCAAGACTGTGTTGAATATTCATGGGCAAGGAAAGGCAGCCTGTAAGGCAAGGCGGCGCCCTAGTGTACGGGCCGGAGCCAAAAAATGCGAACCGAAAACCCGGAGCGCAGCAACGCGAACCCGCAAACTACAGTAAACAACCTCGGCCGCCAGGCTAGCCCGGCGCCTTACAATCGAACTTCTTTCCCTCCCTCCCAATGAGCACCACCGCTGCTTCTGATTCGGCCGAAGACGGCCAACTGCCTGTCGGCCAGCGCCAGCGCGCCGAAGACGCCCACCTTGATGCCAATGACCCCGCCCGCCAAGCCGAAGCTGGCACTCCAGCTTATGGCAACTTTGGCAAGCCCGGCGATAAAGAAGCGGCTGCCACTACGGCCGCAGCCAGCACCAGCCGCAACGATGGCAGCCACGATAACCCCGACGAATTCAGCGAATTCAATAAGCCGGACCCCCACGTGGCTGCCCAGCCCAACGGCGAGCCGGAGTCGGACAGCACGGGCCCGCAACGGGGCCACGTAACCCAAAACCAGGACCCGGAAGCCGTGCGCGAGGCCCAACACGCTGACACCGACGAGCAGCGCGCCGCCTGGTCGGATGATGACCCGCGCTACGCCGGGGGCCACCGCAAGGCTACCTGGGAAGAAAACAACGATAAAGAACATTCTAACGATAAGTAACTTATGGCTTCTATTCCGCAAACCGCGCCCGGCAACAACCTCAATGGCAAGGCTGCCGCCACCGCTACCACCGATGCGCAGGCCGACGCTTCTGCCAACGCCCGCACCGAAACCGAAAAGGAATCGGATAGCTTCCTCGACCGCGAAACTGCCGGCCAGGTGTTCGACGACAATAGCGGCCAGCAAATGGCCGATATGATGGACGACTCGATGCGCTCGGACATGCAGGCGCCAATGGGCTCATCGCCCGCATCGGCCGAAAACGTGCCCGACGAGCTTTCGCACCCTAGCCAGGCCAACTATACTCTCCCCGAAACCCAGCACCAGGGCAAAACCCTGACGGCCGACGGCGACGACGAGTAACCAGCGCAAGTTTTAACAAAAAAGCCCGTGGCTAGTCAGCCACGGGCTTTTTTGTGCATTAGTAGGCTAGCTGGCATCTGCCTGTAGAGGTGGCACCAGCCGCCTGCTTGTTGCCATGAGAATGCCGCGTCGGGTGCGTCGTCGTTTGCTGTTGCCGCCAGGCTGGGTGGCACTGGGGTTTCTGCTGCTGCTAGGGTGCCAAGTGCTTCAGCCGTGGGAGCGGCAGTTTAAGCTCTGGAATATGATGCAGGTAACGCTGCCACCTTTGAAAGCCGACACTAGCTATTTGCATTTTTTGAGAAAGCACGTGAAGGATAAGCAAGCAATTGAGTATAACCCATATACATCCTCCAGGTCCAAAAATGAAGTAATTACTTTACAAAAGATGCGGCCCTGGCATGACACTGAGTTCAGAGGGGTGTTTCTAGCTGATTTCTTAAATGCGGCTACTACTGAGTCAGCCATCCGAAAAATAATTGCTGACACCAGCCATGCTGGCGGCGTGCGAGTACGCTTTTTACCGGGCTCAACTTATACGAACTTGGTTAAGGTACTGGATATTATGCGCTATACCGACCAGAAGAAATATTGGTTAGATATTCGTCATCAGCCGATTATACTTTATGCCTTTACCGTTAAACCTACTACTATTAAACCTCCTTTAATATTTTCTTGTGGGACGAGAGACAGCGAAGTTTATCCTCCTCCGAAGAAAATAAGTTTTCAAGAAATAGTAACCGATTTTTGGAAGAAGTTGCTGGCTTTATTGAGCCAGCCATGGCAAGCACCTGCGCTATGGCTGGCACTAATTGGTAGTTTGAGTTTACGACAGCTGTTTCAGCTTAAGCTCAGTCGCAGCGATTCATAGCTTATAACTCTCAAATTCTATAGTTTGCCCACCCTGCCACCTACTCTGCGCCGCGCCCTGCTGGAGCTGCCGCAGAAAGAAAAAGACCAGCTGCTAGCCCGCCTCGTGGCGCAAGATGCCGTGCTGACCGAGCAGCTGGCCTACCGCCTGCTCGAAGGCCCCGACGCCCTTGAAGCGCGCCGCGCCGCCCTGCGCCAGCAAATAGATGACCCTGTGCGCGGCTACCACCAAACGCCTAACGACCTGCTCGTTATTCTGCGGCAGCTGCAGGCGCGGCTAGCCTACCACGCCCGCATTACGGAAGACGTTTTTGGCGAAATAGCCCTGGGCCTGCGGCTGCTGGCCAATGTGTTTGCGCATCAGCCCGGGCTGGTGGCGCGCCTGCACGGGCCCACCCAGCCGCTGCTACAGCACCTGGTGCGCCGCACCCAGGAGGCCCTCAAACAAGCCGAAAAGCTGCACCCCGACTACCACCTGGAGCTGGCCGAAACGGGCAATGCCGTACTGGCCGGCCTGTTTGCCTCCGGGGCCGCGCCGCTGGCCCGCGAGGCTGGCCTCCCCACTAGCCTCGCGCACTGGGGCTGAGCCCGGGCCCCGGCCCACTGCCGGCACACTAGCTGTGGCAGCCGGCCGGGCTATGGCCGCGGGCCCGGCAGCTACTCCTGTATCAGTACTAATCGCAGGGTATAATACGTATTTATAGCTGGTTTATAGGTGTTTATTACATGTTTATGCGGATGTGTTTTGCGTAAACAAGGCTATGAAAGAACCGCAGGATGAAGCACAGCGTCGCCGTGCGGTAGCTTGGGCCATTGCCTTAACCGCAGAAACGCACCTGGCCCCCGACCAGTACGAGGCAGAATTGCTGGAGCAGTATGCCCAAGGCCATATAACTTTAGACCAGGCCCTGCTGCGGCTGGACAACCGGGTGCAGCACATTCTCTATCGTAGCCAGGCCGTGCGGCCCCTAACGGCCAGCCAGCGCACCGAGCTGCTGGAGCAATCGCGCGCCTGGAACGAGCAGCACCACATCACGGGCCTGCTTTGCTACAGCTCATCGGGGCATTTTATTCAAATTCTGGAAGGCTCAGCCCTGAACGTACACGCGCTGTTTGCTCGAATACGGCAGGACAAGCGGCACCACCATGTGGCACTGCTGAGCGATAAAGCGAGCCCCACACGGTGGTTTCCCGATTGGAAAATGGCGTATGCGGAAGCCGAGCCGCATGATTTTTTCTGGCTGATGGGCTACCTGGATGCTCGCAACCACAACCTGGTGCAACCCCAGCTCCCCATTACCGACCCCCTGCTGCTCAAACTGCTGGCCCGATTTGCGCAAGGTTAGGCACTGCCAGCAATCCAAATTACACGTGCTGTGCGGCGCTAGCTAAGCTTCCCGGGCCATAGCGTCCGCCCAGCGACTTACTTCTTCGAGAGACAAGCTGTTTTAAAGTCAAAGCCCAGAAGCTTAAGCCCGGTGCTTTTAAAAAATACAGTAAAAAGCCCTTCATGAAGCTATAAAGGGCTTTTTACTGCGGTAAACTTTGTAGTCCGCAGGGAGCCGGAAACTATAGTCCAATTGTATCTAATACAGAACAAACGCATCGAAGAAATAGCTTCGAAGCGGTCCTGCCTTGGCTCACTGTCCGTTTCAACCAGACCACCCCAGGCTTTTCAACCTATATTAGCCCGCTTCCAATTTGCACTGAAGTAGCTGGGCCAGGTAACTGTATGACTTACAATGGAATATATGCCAAGCGCTTTTGCAGCTGCCCGAGCACGTACAATCATTTTTCATACTAACTATTCGCGCTGTAGATTATGAGCATACTCGGGGCTATTGCGGATATTTCCCATTACAACCACAACCCGGAGTCCCCGCATCAGGCACTTGATTTCAGGCGAGCCTACCAGTATGGCCTTCGGGGCGTGTTTCATAAGGCAACGCAGGGGCTGGGCTATACCGACTCGCACTATGCCAGTCGCAAGCAGCAGGCGTTGCAAGCGGGCTTGTTGTGGGGGGCCTACCACTTTGGCGTAAAGGCCGATGGCGCTGCCCAGGCGGCCCACTTCCTGGATAAAGTTCGGCCGGGCCCGCATGATTTATTAGTTCTCGACTTTGAGTTGAATGCTGATAGCGATAGCATGACGACGCCCCAGGCGGAGCAGTTTGTACAGCACATATACAAGGCCACCGGGCGTTATCCGGGCCTCTACAGCAGCCCGTACTTCCTGCAGCAGCGCCGGGCCGGCGGCAGTGCCATCCTGCGCAAGTGTTGGCTCTGGCTAGCTTATTACCGGGACGTGGCGGCCCCCCCGCTGCCGCTAGGCTGGCCTTACTGGACCATGTGGCAGTACACAAACGGCAGTGGTAAGCAGGGCAGTGAACTGCACATCATCCCGGGTATAGGCCCTTGCGACGGCGACCGTTTTAACGGGACTAGCGATGGTTTGCTGCGGTTGTGGAGCCACGAGGCCGCGCCAAGTCAGGCAGCGCTCTCCGCTGGCAGTGCGTTCGGGCACGGTGCGACGGCCCCTGCGCCCGGCCCGGCCCCACGGCAGCTGGCAGAACCCATAACACCTGCCGCCAGGCCCATTTTAGGGGTGTCGGCGGCCCACGTGCAGGCACTAAAGACAGAATTACCCAAGCTTTTAACGACTGTGGCAGCGGGCCTGCCAGTGTCGATGGGTATTCGCCATTTGGCTATTTTGCCCGTTCCTTCTATCCATGCGGCATTGACCCAGCTCTTGTCACCCTCCTATCATAGCCTGCTGCTGCACGGGCTAGTGATTGTGGGCTGCTACATAGCCCGGCTGGCGGCCACCAGCTTCATGCAGTACCTGCAGGCCGCCACGCCGCAACCGGCCTAAAAAGCTGCTGGCAAAGTACTAGGGCAGCTCTTTGGGCTGGCGGAAACGATAGTAAGTAGTGCCGAGCCCCAGTAGGGCCAAGCTTGCCGGGCAGCCAAATAAGAGCGACTGCCCATTGTGCGGCCCCAGAAAGTACCCGTATAACGTTAGCAATAGCAGGCCGCCACCCAGCAGCAGGCCCACCTTTAGCACGCGTTCTTGGAAGGGAATAATGGCTGGGGCCCGCAACAGCGCACTAATCAACACGCCTAAAAGCCCAAACCCCAGCAGCAGGGCCGCTGCAAAGAGCGCTGCCTGCCCCCAGGCGGGCAGCCTGAGGCGAGGTTCGGCTAGCGCCATACGTGCCGGGGTAGTGAGGGTAGGAGTAGCCGGGGTAAGTAAGCCGGCCCGGAGCAGCTGGGCGGCTAGGGCGGCCGGGGCCTCGTAGTTCAAGTCCCCGATACCTATGCCACCCAAGTGATGCCTTAGTATCCAGGCATACGTCATAGCCAGGCTGGCTGGGGCACTGGTTTTCGCTGCTGCCTCCTGCAATACGTTGGCTGAATGGGGAAAAGCCAGCACCAGCTTAGCCGCCGGCACGCCGGCCTTCTCGTAATACGCTATCGAAGCGGCAGCCGCTGCGGAATCCCAGTGCACTTCGGGGCCTAAGGAGGCTAGCGGCGCTGGCGAGTTGGGCTGGCTAGCGGGGTAGTCGTGCGTTGGCACCACGAATAGCCGGACCGCCGAGGCAAGCCCCGCTAGCTGGGCATAGGGGCGGGTGGCATCCACCGCCGGCAGGGTGAGGACTAGGCTGGCGCCGGGAAGGCGCCGGGCCATTTTTTCGTGTAGCAGCACTACGAATTCGCGCAGCTCCGTCGCGTAAGCGGCCGCCGTAGCCGCCGGCGCCGGGCGGGTAGCCCTGGCGAACGTAGGTGGCGGCAGCCCCTTGTTGAAAGCCTTCTGGTCAAGGCGAAAAACTGCCCGACGTAGCCGGAACTCTACCGCCAGCCCACGTTGTGCCTGTAGCTCAGCCGCATAGCCAACGCGCGCGGGGCCAGCATGAGCGGCTCGGATTTGCTGCCGGAGCCGGATAGTATCGTGCTGCAGCCAACTGCTGTCTTTATTCAGGGTTAAGCGCCGCTGCTTCAGCTGGGCTTTTATAAGTTGCCAGTCGCGCGCAGCCAGGGGCTGGCTTGCGGCTGGCAGAAGGGTGGCAGGCCCGCTGCCAGGCTTTGCATCTGGTCGGGAGGCAAGCTCCAGGTTCACGCCGCCGGCCTTAGTAGTAGCCAGCAGATGTATGATTGCCTCCGTCAGGTCCTGTCGGGCCCGGGCAGGTGCGGCTCCTGGTAGCCCCGGCGTAGCTGGCTGGTAGCGCACGCCGAGTAGCACCTTGCAGCCAGGGTTTTGGTGCCGAACGGCGGCTAGCACGCTTGCCGCTGGCACGGCAACGGGTTCGAGGCGGCCTTGGCCAGCAGCCCGGTAGCTACCGCAGCACAGGTGCGACACCAGCGAAAAATCCAGCTGCTTGTAGGCGTGGGCGGGTAGCCCGGCGGGGTACGAGCCCACCACAGCTGCGCCCGCCCGTAGCCGGTAGTGGCCAGTAGCTGTAGCTGGCACCACAGTGCGCTGCCCCCACGCTGCCCCCCCCACCAGTAGATAGAAACAACCCAGCAGCAACGGAAGCTTTAACATTGGAGAGGAGAGAAACGCAAGGCCTCAAGTCAGTATCACAGGGCTATAAATAGCGTAGCGTGACAAGCTGTTTAGGCAGCCCTTACTTATTTGGGAGGCAAGGTAGCAGCTAATCAAAGAGGTATCGTATTATTTTGCCTTCCAGGCGAAAGCAATTCCCTATCTTGCCCATCGGTAGCTTACCAACTGCCCACCTGGCCGATGAAAGACTTTGCCCCCCGCACTCCCGCTACCAAAGCCACCGAGCCCGCCACCGGCAAAGCCGCTACCTTGGTTGACAACCGCGCCAGTACCGTGGCCCAGCGGAAACTGCAGGACGCCATTGCGGCTAGCCCCCGGCAAGTAGCCCAGCGCCAGCCAGCGCCCGTGCAGCTGGCCACCCCGCGCCCCAACCGCACCGGCCTGCCCGATAAGCTGAAAGCCGGCGTGGAAAGCCTCTCCGGCCACTCGCTCGATGACGTGAAGGTGCACTACAACTCGGCAAAACCGGCGCAGCTCCAGGCCCACGCCTACGCGCAGGGCCCGGATATTCACCTCGGGCCGGGGCAGGAGAAGCACCTGCCGCACGAGGCCTGGCACGTGGTGCAGCAGAAGCAAGGGCGCGTGCGGCCGACTAGGCAACTTAAAAAAACTAGTATTAACGATTCCACAAGTCTGGAAAGTGAGGCTACTGCAATGGGTGCTAAGGCCTCTCGCATACGAATACAGAATAGCAATTTGCACGGTTTGCAAAGACATGTTGCCAAGTACATAGCAGTGCAGCGTGTTATGCTCGCTGAATTACCCTTATTCGAAAAATTTCTTTTGGTAAGTAGCAAGAATGTAAAAATAGGTTTCTTTAATTTTGTCAATAAAAGCAGCTTACCCAAAGAATTAAATAATGATTTTCAAATAAGAATGGCATTTGAAAATTTATTTAAAAACAAATCAATAGATGAAGCAAATGATGAAACTTTAGGTAAATTAATTAACAGCTTTTATAAGCGAGCAACAAGTGTGTCTTCTGTAGCTACTCAATCGAAGCACGAGAACTCCGATGAGGACGAAGATGAATCGAGCGTTGTAAGGAAGCGTACTGCAATATTACCTAGTACTTCATCTGCAATTCCTTCACCCTTATTGCCAAAATCGGGGCTAAAATCAGCTGCGGCTGCATCCCCTTCAATTGCTAATCATCGAGCAAGCTCATTCTCTCTGATAACTAACGCTGAAGCGAAGTACGAGGATTTTGAAAGGGGAAATGAACCAAAAAATCATAGTGCTTCAGCGGCTGCCTCAAATCACCCAGCAAGTTTGTATGCAAGGCCTTCCTATTCTTCGCATGCGCAGCAAAACCCTCAAAAGGGCACAAGTGAAAATAAAGCAGATAAGGCTATAAGACAATATACGACACAAGATTATAAAATTTTGAACCCGCTAATGAGAGAAATTTATACTCTCAAAACTCAGTTAAAAGCCGAGTCGCGAGAAAAAGCCAAGAAATCATCATTGTCTCATGTTGAAGCTGTGTTGATGAGCCTATACAAGAAAATGGATACTCGCCAGCTAGTCATAGGGTTCATCAGTAAAGTTATTAACAAGCGTTATCAAGTTTCCCAGGCTAAATTGGATGATAAAATACTTGCGTGTATATATGATTACGTTGAAAATTTCTCTGTTAATGCAGATGCGGCTTTTGAAAGTAGAAGTTCTAATGAAGAAATTAATGTATTGTATCGTTGGGAGAGTCTATTTGAAGGTAGCGATGAGCATTACGGAAAATCATCCTTTACGCAGTCATTTTTATTTTCTTTTAGTACTAAAAAGGATAAACCCAGCTTTGTAGGTACTCCTTGCCGCCTTATTATGATTAAAGGCAGAGATTCAATACAGGAGGCTTTAAATATAAGCAAACAAACAGCTCATAGTAATGAAAAAGAAGTGCTCTTTCGTCAGGGCACTGTATTTAAAGTTGTGAGCAACAAGCGTATCAATAAAAGGGATTATCATACTGAATTATCCGTAATAAAAAACGAGCAACAGCAAGAACATAAAGAATAAGGGGAAATCAAATTGTCTTCCCTTCCTTCGCCAATTCACGCTGTAAGCCCTTCATTATATCACTTATACTCACCGCTTGCTTCTGTTGTAAATGCAGTAACACGCAGTAGCGCAGCACGTTGACAATAGCGCCACCCGCTACCTGGTATTTTGCAGCTAAAGCAGAAAAGTCCACCTCCCTGCTCACTTTAATGGTCGCGAAGGCCTGCTGCCAGAGTTGCAGGCGCCCAGCGGAGCCGGGCAGCGGAAAGTTAATCATGGCCTGGAAGCGGCGGGCGAAGGCGTCGTCCAGGTTGCTTTTTAGGTTGGAAGCGAGGATGATGACGCCGGGAAAGTACTCGATGCGCTGGAGCAGGTAGGCAGTTTCCTGGTTGGCGTGGCGGTCGTTGGAGGAACTGGCGGCGGTGCGCTTGCCGAAGAGAGCGTCGGCCTCGTCGAAGAAGAGAATCCAGCGGCGGCGCTCGGCGGTATCGAAGACGCGGGCCAGGTTTTTCTCGGTTTCGCCGATGTACTTGGACACTATCATTGAGAGGTCGACGCGGTACACCTCGTGGCCCGTGACCTGGCCTAGTAGCATGGCCGTGAGTGTTTTGCCCGTGCCCGGCGGGCCGTAGAACAGGGCCCGGTAGCCGGGCTTGAGGTGGCGGCGCAGGTGCGGGTCCTGCATAATCTCGTCTTGGTGGTCGAGCCAGGTGCGGATTTCCCGGAGCTGGTCGTGCACGTAGTCTTCGAGCACGAGGTCGTCCCAGGTCAGGGGCGTGGTCACGCGTTGGGCCGGGAAGTCGGGGCTGTAGTGCGGGCGGGGGCGCTCGCCGGTGGTGAGTAGGGCCAGGGCTTCGGGCGTCACGGTGAGGGCGCCGCTCAGGGGTGGCTCGTGGGCCTCGGCGGGGCCTAGCTGCACGAGGCGGGCGGTGGCCAGCGGCGAGTGGGCCCAGAGGCTGGTTTGGTAGGGCAGGCGCTGGGTTAGGTCGGCCCCGGCCAGCAGAAACAGGGCCGTTTCGCCGGTGGGCAGGAAGCCCGCGTGGCCTTTGCCCCGGAGGCCGCCAAACTCCGTGAAGGGCCGGTCGTAGAGGCCGTTGCGGCCAAAGAACGGGTCCAGGGCCTGGGGGCGCAGGTGCGGGGCCAGGGCCAGGGCCAGCACCAGGCGCTCGTGCCAGTTCAGCTTTTCGTGCTTCACCAGGCGGGCGTAGGCATCGGTAGCGGCCGTCGGCAGCTTAGGCATCGGTATTCGTTCGATAGTCTTCACGGTACACTCCTGCTTCAGGTGCAGCCGGATGCGGGCATCTAGCACTTTGGTGAGCCAGTCCAGCTCGCGGGCCAGGGTATCGCCGGGGGCGGGGGGCGTAAGGGTTAGCGCCATGTTACGTAGAGGGGTAAGGCCATCCAGGGCAGTTTGATAAGGGCAATGGACCAGGGCAGCTGGTCGAGGAGAATATCCACGGTTTTGGTTTCCACGGTGAGCGTCACTTTGTCGGGGCTCCACGTCAGCTTGCCGGGGCGCTGCAGAAAGGTTTCGCGCAGGCCGGCGATGCTGGTGTTTTTCAGGGCTTGCCAGCGGCCGAGGGCCGCCCCGAGCAGGCCCTCGGCCGTCGCTTTTTCTTCGGCCCTGAGCGGCACGACGCGGGCCAGGGGCTGCGGCCGCTCGATGCCGCACAGTAGCTTATTGAGCACCAGCAGGTATTCCGGGAAGTCTTCGCCCCCGGTAACCAGGAATTGCAGCAGGTGCGCGGCCCGCTCGGCCGCCAGCGGGTCCTGAAAGGCTTTTTCCTGCAACAGGCCAACTCGCTCGAATAGTAGGGTGAAGAAGGGGTACAGCAGCACAAGCCCCGCGTTGGTGATGTACACGGCTTCGGTTAGCGGCTGCTCAGCAGCCGGCGGCTTAGGAAAGGCGGCTTGGCGCAGCTCAGGTGCGGCGGGGCGCGGGGCGGCCCGCTGGAGCGGTTGGGCAACTGCCCCGGGCAGCGCCGCCAGCAAAGCCGCCAACGGGCTCCGCAGGGCTAGCCCGCGCTGGGCAATCGCCTGAACCAGGCGCCGGGGCGCCGGCCGTTGGGCGGGCGGTAGGTGCGCTTGCTCAAGCCGCAGCAGGCTTTGCACCAGCGCGGCGGCCCGCTCCCCGGTGCTTGCGCCAGGAGAAGCCGCCACCGCCAGCACTTCTGCCCACAGCAGCGCCGACCCCGTGCTAGTCTGCACCAACCGCTGCTGATGCAGGCGCTGCCAGTCGCGCAGCAAGGCCGCCAGTAGGCGGTAGGTAGCCGGCATCAGCGCCGGCAGCAAGCCCGTGAACTGCTTTTGCGTTAGCACGGCCGCCAGTCGGGCCCGCGCCACGGGCAAGGCCAGATACGGCCGCAGGCGTTCGGGCTGGCGGGCGCTGCCAGCGCCTAGCAGTTCGGCTACGGCCTGCACGAGCGGGCTGGTGGGCGGTGCATTGTCGCTTTGCAGATGCTGCGCCAGGATATTCCAGGCGGCCTCCGCAGGTTGAGCGGGGCCGGGAAAAAGCCTGAGCTGCGATGCTGATTTACTGGCTGCCCGGCCGGCCGGGCGGCGAGGATGCCTGGCTGGTTCCTCCACTACTACCTGTAAGAGCGTACGGAAGAAAGGGTCAGCGGCCAAACTTGGAATCTGGCGAAGCAGCCCGCTCATCCGCGCCAGCCCGCTACGCCAGGCTAGCCCCATCGCGGCGGCCCGCTGCCGAATGTCGGCTGGCACCTTGGCGCTGGTGGCCGGCTGGCCAGCCACGGCTGTCAGGGCATAAGCGGTGTAAGCTTCCCGTAGAAGCAGTCCAAACCGCGTAGAGCCAGGGCGCGTGGATTGGTGCAGGTGGCGGTCGAGGGCGGCCAGGGCCTGCCGCACCTGCCGGCGCTGCCGCCGCCCCGCCCCGGGCACTGCTACCAGCAGGTGCAGTGAGCCAAAGTCGGCCAGGCGTGCCAGGCGGTGCTGCACGGTTGTGTGGCCAGCGTGCTGCCGCAGGAAGTGCCGCAGGGACCCGGGCTGCCGGATGGCCTGCTGGAAAACCTGGCGCAGCCTGGTCAACGACTGAGAAGATACGTCGGCAGGTGCCTGCAGCAAGTAGCGAAAAACCAGGTCTAGCTGAGCTGGCGCTGACTCTTCGGGTTGAAGGCGAGCGACCGAAGGCTCGAAAAGACGGGCTGGCGCAGGCTGGCGGTCAGGCCGTTTGACCGAAGCCTGGCCGGAAAATAGCAGGGGCCAAATCCGCCGAAAAAAAGGCGCAGCGGCGAGGGCCGGCCAGTGGCTCCCCAGCGCTGCCAGCTGGGCTAAGGTGGCATCCCAGGCCAGGTAGTGGGTAGCAGCGAGCTGCCGGATAGCTCCCCCTGACAAGCGCCCGGTGGTAGGGTAATGAAAAGCTACAAAAAGCGCTTTCAAAAACGTGGGCATGCGCCCTCCACCCGCCGGGCTGGTCGCCCACGCGTCGAGGGCGGCCAGACTGGGCCGGTGGGTGGGGCGAGCCCGCCCCGGCAACCGCTCCAGGGTGGCAAAGTCCGCTACCTGCACTAGCCGGGCCAGCACGCCCGATTGGGACCCGTAGCGGCGCAGAAACCCAGCTACTGCCGCCGGTTGCCGGGTTGCCGCCCGCCGTAGGTTTGCCCGCAGCCAGGCCCCGGATGCTCCGCCGGCCTCCCCGGATAGCAAGTAGGAAAAAACAAGCTCCCTAGCTTCCGAAGCGGTAGCGGGCGTAGCGAGGGAGAAGTGACCGCCCGGCCGGAAGGCGGCCGGGCGCGGTCGCAGCCTGCGGCCCGGGGCAACAACGGCAGCTATCGGCCGTAGCACGGGGCTGGTTGGCTGGGCTGGCCCTGGATGGGTAACTGCCAGGGCAGTATTTTCCTCAGCTGCCCCGAGCAAATAGCTCGGTGGCGCTGGCAGTTTGGCCAGCTCACCGGGCTCAACGGGAGCGCTTTGCTGCTGCAGCGCCCGGATAATGCTGCTAAAAGCAGCGGCCGAGGCCGCTACCGGGCCGCTGGCTAGCCCCTGCTCCTGCCACTGCACCACGGCGGCATAGCCCAGCCCATAGCGGGCGGCCATTTGCCGAAGCTGTTGCTCCACAAAAGCCAGGCTATCGAGCAAGGAATACTGGGTGCTGGCCAGGCTGGCCACTACTTGCTCCAGCACCGCGTAGCGCAACGCTGACTCGCTGGCTGGCACCAGCGGCCGGCGGCTCTGCCGGGCAGCTACTGCGTGCACAAAAGCCAGCACAACGGCGGCCCGCCCGGGTTCCAGGAAGGTAAGGAGGCGGGCCAGGGTTTCGGGCGTGAGCTGCCGCACCAGGCGCTGGCGCGCCAAGGCTTGGCCACCCACTTGCCGGAGCAGGTCGCGCAGGGCACCACGCTGCGCGCGCAAGGCCTGTAGCACTACCGCGTCGAGGTCAAAGTCCGGGGCACGAGCTGCCCAGGGTAGCCGGCCCGAAACCAGGAAATAACGCAGCGTCGCCAGCGGGGCAGCGCTGGCGCCCGGTGCGCCGCCGGCGGGAAGAAGCACTGCCGCCAGCGCTTTGCGCAAGGCAGCCCGCAGGCGCTCGGGAAGCTCCCGCTCCAGTTGGCTGGCGGCTAGGGGCTCCAGCTCCAGAACCAGCCGGGGCAGGCGCAGGCTGGAGCCCGCGGCCGCAAAAGGCGCAAGCTCCTCTGCCAGTATGCGCTGCAAATCGCTGTAAAACAACCGGCTGATGCGCTCGCCCAGCGCTTTGCCCACCAGGGCGCTATTGGTCTGGAGCGCCAGCGTTAGCTGCTCAACAAGGGCGATGGGGGCGGGCACAGCAGCGGGCTAGGAGGCGTGGGGCAGGTGCTTCTTCAAGAAGTGCCGCGCCCGGTGCTGGGCGGCTGGCAGCGCCTCGTGGTCGGGCCGGCCGCTGGCATTGAGCAAGCTGCTGGCCGCCGCAAGGGCCACAAAGATGGTTTCCCATTCCTGCATGGCCGGGTAATCGAGCCAAAGAATGTTGAGCAGCAAATGCGCCGGCGCGTGCTGCTCAACCAGGTTTTCGACAAAACTCCGGGGGCTGGCCAGCGGCGCGGCGCGCGCGCTTTCAGCCGGCCGGAACCGGAAGGCGTAGCCCGGCAGCAGCAGCGTAGCCTGGTACTGGAAAAACTCCCTGTTCGCCGGCCACTGGCTGGCCTCGGCGGCTGGCTCCGTATCAGAGTGGGGCAGCAGTACCAGGTGGTCGAGCAGCGTAAAGCGCTCCAGCTGCGCATCGAGCTGGCGGCCATAAGCCAGCAGGCGCGGCACGAGGTTTTCCAACGTTGCCGGGCCTTGGTCATCCCCCGGTGCACCGGCTAGCTCCAGCTGCGTGTGGTAATGCGGGTGGTGCGGGTCGGGGTGCAGCCGGGCGGTGGTGGCGCTCAGCGGAACCAGGGTAGGCTGCCGCAGCTGCCCGGCAAACAGGGCGAGCAAGTCCGCGAATTCCAGCTTGCGGCCCCGCACCAGCAGCCGGGGCGAGCTGTGCTGCTGGGCCCCGGGCTCCAGGTGCACCGATGCTTCGAGGCTGGCCAGCCTTGCGTGGCGGGCCCACTTGCGGGGCAGGCTTTCCAGGCCCACCAGCAAAAACAGGAAAAATTCCAGGCCGGACTCGGCATAGCCCGCCGTGGCAGCACTCGCCACGCGGGCCGCCCCGCGGTGGTAGGCGGCCGTGTTGAGGTGGGTCAGCAGCCGCTCGGTGGCCTCCACCGCTTCCGGACTTTGGACCGGGGCCTCGGTTTCGCGGGCGTGGTACTGCTGCGCAGCGTAGCCGAAGCGGGCCAGCAAATGCGCCAGAAACTTGCTGCGCTGGTGCAGCACGCCAGTAGCCGGCTCGGCCAGCTCTTGCAGGGCGCGCTGGTAAGGATTGTGCGGCTCTTGCTGGTAGGCTAGCCAGCGAGCGGCCGTGGCGGCGTTGTTTTGCCAGGCCTCGTCGGGGCTGATGCCCGTGCCCGGCAGCAGGGGCGCCACGTAGGGCACATTGTACAGCGCCGAGGTGTAGGTGGTAGTAGCTTGCGGGGCCGGCGAAAAAAAACGCCCCACGTTTTCGAGCTGCGCGCAAAAATTAGCCAGCAGCTGGTCAAACAGCAGCAAGTAGCCTTTCAGCTGCATCACGTGGGCGCGGCCCAGCGCGGAGGTATGCGCGCGCGGCCCCTCTTCGCTGGTGCCGTACAAGGCGGGCAACAAGCGCTGCACCGACTCGTAGCGGCCTAGCTCGGCGTAGTGGCCCTTCGCGGGCAGCGGGGCCAGCTGGGCAAGGGGGGGCAGGCGGCTGCCCCCCACCAGGGCTTGCTGACGATACGTCCACAGTGCCAGGCTGCCATTGCATTCCAGGGGAGCTTCGTGCTGGCTGAACGTAAAATGCCGAAGGCTGGCTTCGGCATCGAGCACGGCTACCCGGCCCGCCGGCACGGCTAGCTGCGTGGGCGAGGCCGGCAACGTGTGGCCGTGAAAGCGCAGCCCACTCACCTCCCGGATACCCGGCACCTGCCGGGCTATTGCCCCTAGCTCGGCGCAGTCGAAGTGCAGGCACTGGGGCGCAAACGAGGCCTCGTCAAACAAGCAGTGCTCGGCGGCGGGGCCGGCAAACAGCTCCTCGGCAGGAACGTCGCGGGCCTGCATTTCTGCCAGCGTAATGGCCGGCGGCGCGGGCGCTATCCAGGCATCAAACGCCCGGAGCACCGCCGCTAGCACCTTGGCGGGCTGCTGGCCGCGCAGCAAGTCCAGGTGGCCCCCCACTACTACCTCGTAGGGCTTCAGGATAATAACCTGCCCGAAATACTCGCCCAGGTTGCGGTGCGCATTCAGCAGGGCCAGGATGCGGGCCCGCACCGAGGAGTGGTCGGGGGCGGGCAAGGCAGCCCCGTGGCCCGGCCGGGGCGGGTGCAGCTCCACGCGCACCTGGTAGTGCCAGGGGGCGGCCGACTCGTCGCCTGGGCCGGTTACCAAGCTGAGCCAGGCGTTTTTTACCGTATCGTGCAGCCGGTCGAGAAGCAGCTTGCGGTAGTCGGCCAGCGTTACCGGGTGGTTGGCAAAGGCCTCGCGGGCGGGCACCAAAAGGCCGGGTACGTGGCTAGCCGGCCCCGGCGGGGAGGCCAGCAGCGTCGGCACGGGCAGGGCGGCGCGGCTGCCCACATCCGTCAGGGTAAAGCACAGGGCTTCGAGCAGGGTTACGCCGGGGTCGTGGTCGTTATAGTCAGTCCACACGCGGCCGCTGAGCTGCTGCAGGTGCGCTAGCCCCTCTTGCCGCAGCAGGGCATAGTCCTGCCCCGGCGGTAGCTTCTGGCTTTTGGTAATAGTCGAAACGGGCTCCATAGCAGCAAAAAAGGGAAGTAGCGGTAGCCGGGCAACGCTAGGCGCCTGGGCTGGGCGGCCCCTGCGGGCGGCGGTCGTCAAATAAGTGCGTGATGTGGTAGACGATGCGCGCATCGGGGCCAAACGAGCTGGCGGTGCGCATATCGAGCCCGTAGTCGTGCAGGGCGCCCGTCCACCGAAACTGAATTTTCTGAAACCACCCCCAAAACCACGCATCCCGGCGGTAAACGCGGCTCTGCGACTTGCCGTAGGCGCTCAGGGCCGTGGCCTGGGTCAGGGCATAGCGGCCCCGGCCGGCCGGGCCGTAGGCGGCGGCCACAATCTCGAAAGCGTGCAAGCCGTCGAGGCCCCGCAAAATGGGGTGCCACTGGCCATCGGCGGGCACTTCGGTGCCGGGGCACTGCGCATCGGCGTAGGTGCCGCGGCGGCCCTGGCTGGCCACGAAGCCGTTGACTTCGAGCTGGGCGGTGGGCGCAGTGGTGCCAATGCCCACGTTGCCGCCCACTTGCAGGTGCAGCCGGCTGATGCCGGGCCGGCTGCCGGGGGTAGCGGCGGCCGCAAGGTCGGCGGCCGTGGTTGGCTCAACACCCTCCGAAATATCCAGCCCCGGCGGTTGCACTCCCGTTTCTAGGCCGACAAGCCAGTTGGGGCTAGTGGCGCGGGGTACTTGCTGGTAGAGCGCAACGCTGTCAGTTGGCTGGTTGGCTGGCGGCTCATCTCCGCCAGGGTTGGGCCCCGGCAAGGGCTCGCGTTGCGGCGGCAGCTCAGCCTTATCATCCAGCCGATTCACCATCGACTCAATCAGGTCGGCAAAATTCTGCTGCGTGGGGAGGCTGCCGCTGACGAAGTAGCTTTTGAGCGTTTTCCGGGACTTTAAGGAGCCTTGTGATTTATCGGGAGTAAGCATGTGGCATAGAAAATCAGGTAAGTGCGCGTGCGTGGCGGGTGGCAGGTGCCGGCACGGCGGCGCTAAAAGTCGCAGGCCACGATAAAGTCTGCTCCTATCCGCAGGCGCTCGATGCCCGTGGGGGCCGCCTCGGCCGGGGCCGGCAGGTGGTGGCGCACCGTGAAGTGGTGCTGCTGCGCCGGCACTTGCACCCCGCCCAGCGGGCTAGCCCCCATAAATTCGGGCGGCTGCCGCGCGTCGGTGGCCGAGTCGTAGAGCCGGTGCCGGCCCGCCTCCACGCCGGTTTTGACCACGGAGAACCCCCCGATGCCCGCCACGTAGGGCAGCAGCTTCAGAAATGCCTCCACGGCCGGCACAGTGAGGTAGTGATGAAAGCCGCCGCGCGGCGGAGCCTGGTGCCAGGGCGATAAAAAAGCCCGCAGGTCTTTTTGCAGCTGCGGCTCGCAACGAGCCAGCGGCAGCGCGGCCGACGGCGCAAAAGCTACTAGGCTGCGCACCTGTACCTGTTCGTAGCACACGTTGAGCACCCGCACCCGCACCGCCGGCGGGGCCAGTGCCTGCAGGTAGCTCTGCACCCGGGTGAGTTCGCCGGGCCCGAACAACGGATAGGGATTGCCGGCCTGCGCCTGGGGCAGCAGCACCAGCGTTACCTGGCCGGGCGTGCGGGGCCCCGGCACGTCATTGGCACTCAGGCAGAGGGCACTGTGCACCTGCGGGAACGCTTCCAGCACCAGGTGCTCGTAGTCCCAGGGCGTTAGGGCCCGGCCCCGATGCCGGAGCCGCTCGCTCACCCGGCTGTAGTAGGCCGATTGGGACTCGGCCGCCTGGCCGCCAAACGACGGGTGCGGATGCGCCACCGCCACAATGGCCGGGTGCGGCGTAAGCAGGCGGGTGGGGGCGTGCGCCGGCACCACCGGCTGGGCAGTAGCCGCCGGGCCGGGCCGCGGCGCGGTGCGCACGGCTGGTACCAGCTGCGAATGCATGGCCCGCACCCGGCCGAAGGAGGCGGCCCCGCTGCCCACCGTGGCCCGCAGCCACCACAGGCCGGCCGGCATGCGCGTTTGGTGCGTGTTCGGAAGAGCCGGCAAATTAACCGCAACGCTACAGCTATTGCCAAAGCCCGGTAACGATACTTCGGCCCCCGGCGCCTGCTCAATGGGTACCCACTGGTCGTTGCGCAGGTAGGCCCAGCTGGGAGCTGGCAACTGGGCCGACTCCGGCAGGCTGCGAATAGTTAGGTCGAATACCAGCTGCACGGGCTGCCCCGCCGCTTCCGGGCTCAGCCCCACAAACAGCTCACCATTTTCGAAGGCTGGAAGTAGCTGCAACGCCAACCCAGCGGCGGGCACGTAGCCCGCAAAGGGCCCGATATGAAAAAAAGCGGGCCGGTCAGCCGCCGCATCCAGGCCAGGGGCTAGCGGCTGCTCGGCGTGGTAGCTTACCGAAAGGCCGCACAGCCTGGGTAGGTAGGGTAGCTGGGGCAGCGGCCGGCGCGGTCCTTGAGGAGGATTAGGCAGGTAAAATTGGGCATTGTACTGCACTGCCTCGCGCAGGGCTTGGGGATACAGCCCCGAGCCAAAGCCCGCCGCCGGGGCCGTAAGCTCGATGCGCAGCAGCCCGGCCGCACCTTCCGGCGCGGCCGTTAGCCGGGCCGGCTCTGGCCACCGCAGCAGGCTCACCGACCGCAGCGGCTCCCCGCTGGCATCGGCCTGAAACAGGGGCTGCGGAGCCGACGCCAGCCAATGGTAGTTCGACAGGTAGCTGGTAGTTACCTGAAAGGAGTCGTCGGCCAGCGGCGACCCGCAGCCTTGGTAGAGCGCGTCATCCGTGGGGCCTGGCGCATACCCCTGGTAGTAGGGCCCAAAGCCGCCGGGTGGCAGGCTTTGCCAGGTCAGGGCCACGCTCAGGTGGGTCAGGTGCTTGTGAAGCAGTTCCGGTACGCCTATCAGCAGGTAGTCGCCGGGCAGGGCACTCGACCCGAAAGGATAAAACGGAGTTCGCGGGTCAAGCTGCCCCACCTGATTGCTCAGCTGCACGTCGTGCAGGTGCTCTACCATCACCTGCAAGTCAATGGCCACGGGTTGGAGCAGCACAAAGCTGGAATACCCATACGCCGGCGCCCCGGCCCGCAGCAGCAGCCGCAGCACGGGCTGGGTGGTGGCCAGCTCGTCGCCGTGCACCTGGGCCAGGTAGCCTACGCCGGCGGGCTGCGCGCGGTCGAGCAGCAGCGTCCAGGTAAGCGTATGCGCCTGCGCATCAATTTTTACTTCTGCTACGGCCAGGGGCAGCCAGCCGGCTGGCCCGGTCAATTGCGCCTCAAAAGCCGCCGTGGCCAGTGCCTCAACGGCGTAGCCCGGTGGGCTGGCTGCCTGCATTTCCTGCTGCCACTGCGCCAGGCTGGCCGCCGTGACTTTAAGGCAGAGCGTGAGGCGGCGGCTGCCCGCTTGCAGGCTCAGCAGGCGGGCGGCCACGGCAAAGCCGACCCGGGCGGGCTGGTTGCCGCCGTCACGAGCGGCGGGCGGCAGCTGGTCGCTCCCAAACAGCGGCCAGGGCGCCGGGGCCGGGGGGCCGGCCGCCGGGGGCGAGGCGTAGAGGCCCGTTACCGGCCCGGGGCCGGTAGGGGTTGGCGCGCGCGCGCCGAACACCGTGGCCAGCGCGGCAACCTTCCAGTTGGCGAGGGTGGCATCGGCCGTAGTGGCAAACACAATTCGTTGCCCGCCAGCATCCTTGCCCACCGTAGCCAGGGTGCCGGCGGGCAGCTTGTGCCGGGCCACGCCCTGCGTGAGCGTAAAAGACAGGTAGGTGCGGTCGGGCACCGGCAAGCGCCCCGTAGCCCGTAGCACCGTCCGGTAGTAGTAGTCCAGGTGCCGCTGGGGGATGTGGTTAAGCTCGGCCTGCGCGTGGGTATAGAGCTGCAAAAACGCGACCAGCAGGCTTTCTTCCGGGTGGTGGTCGCGGCGATGCTTAAGCTCGTGGGGCAGGGCTGACCGGGCCGCTTCGGCCAGCGCCACCAGCGCGGCCTGTAGTTGCCAGTACAAGTCAACCAGGGCGGCTACCATGGCTTCCCGCGTCAGTTCTTCCCGGCGCAGCTGCTCGGCATACTCCCGGTATTCCGCTTCCAGCAGGGCTTCCGCTACGTCTTCCAGGAACAGGCGGCGGCCCCGGCCAAATACCACGACTACCAGCCCCCGCGGCGGCGCCGCAGTACTTTGCTGGGCCAGTAGGCGCTCGAAGTGGGCCCCCCGGCGCAAGGCCGGCGCTACCGCCGCCACGCTAGCGGCCAGCAGGCCTTGCAGGTCGGGCTGCCGGGCGCCAGCTACCCAGGCTAGCCAGCTGGTGTACCACTCGTGCAGGGTGCTGGCCTGCTCGTGCAGCAGCTCTAGTAGCTGCGGCAGGGCCTGCTGCCGCTGGGCGGCAGTGGCGGCGGGGTCGTGCAGGGGCTGCAGCTGGGCTTCGGCCGCCGGCCCACCGCCCGGGTGGGCCGCTACCACGGCCAGTAGCAGCAGCCCCCGGTGCCGGGCCAGCGCCCAGGTGCCCGCGGCCGGGGCATTGGGCTCGGTGTAAAACTGCACCTTTTCGGAGAAGTGGGCCAGGTAGGCCAGAAGCTCGGGTAGCGTCCGGGCATCTAGTTTCAGGTGTTCGGGCAGCAGGTCGGCGGGCAGCCGCTCGGCCTGGGAAGTCCCCCCTTTGCGCCACTTTTCCGGGGGGCGGGGCGCGGTCAGCGGCGGCAATGGCATGGCAGGGAATAGTTACGCGGGCGCCGGGGCATCGCGCAGGTAGAACGGAAACACCTTGTTGTACTCGCTGTTAGTCGCGCGAATGACGTAGGTGAGCTGCAGGCGCAGAATGCCATCGGCCAGCTGCCCGGTATCAACTTGCACCGGGCTAGCCTTGATGCGCGGCTCGAAGCGGAGAATAGCCTTATTTACCACCTCCTGCAGGCGGGTAAGGGTAGTCCGGACCATATTCTCGAACAGGAACTGGCGCAGGGCGCAGCCATAGTCCGGGTTCATGATGCGCTCGCCGGGCTCGGTGTGAAACAGGATGTACAGGCTCTGCTCAACGTCCAGCTCCTCGCTCACCAGGGCCAGGGCCTTGGTAGCGGGGTCAAACTGCGGCGGAAAGGCCCAGCCCTGGCCGAGAAACGGCACCAGTAAGGAAGACGCGAGTAAATTGTCCATGGCCGCCCGGCTAGCCCCCAATCAATACCGTGGGCAAGCCCATCACAATCTCGCCCCCGTGCGCCGTGGCATCACCCATGCGCGCCGCCGGCAGGCCGCCAATCCACACCGTCAGCGAGCCTTGCTCCAGCATGTCCGGCTCCGGGGCGAGGCAAAACGCTTCGTTGTCGGCCACGGCCGCCGGCAGGCCCCCAATCAGCACCGTGGGCACGCCCGGGCCCAGGATAGGGCCGCCCACGTGGGGAATGGGGACGGGGCCCGGAGTTTCCAGCGGGCAGATGTGCAAGTCTCCGACTCGGGCGGCAGGGGGCATGGCAAGGATAAGCTAGGGAGTGACGTAAATTAATTGATGCGCACCAGGATGCCTTTCACTACGGTTTCGGCCGTAGACGATAGGGTAGAGGCGGCGTTGCTGGTGAGGGAAAGGATGCCCGTGGCATCCGCGCTGATGTCGAGGCCTTTCAGCCCCACTGCGGCACTGCCGTTGATGGTGACCATTTTAGCGCCCAGACTAATGCTCTCATCGGCCGTGATGGTGATGTTGGATTTGCTTACCAGGTCAATGCCATTATCCGAGAGCGTAATGGTATTGCCCTGCTGGTCTTTGAGCACGATGCCGGCGGCCGTGTCGCTGATAATCAAATGATTATTCTTGGGCGTCTTCAAGGTGATGCCGCCTTTCTGCTCATCAAATTCCAGCGTGAGCTTGCTGCGCGTAACGATGGCCTTGATGTTGTTGGCCGCTTCGGTTACGTAGGCGGGCGAGCGCTCCTTGCTGTAAAGCGACCCCAGGATGACGGGGGCGCGGATGTCATCGCCCAAAAAGCCCAGCACTACCTCGTCGCCCACTTCCGGGTAGAAATACATGCCCCCGCCGCTTGAGGCCGAGGGTTGGCCTAGCCGGGCCCACAGCACGGCGTTGTTGAGGGCCGCCACCTGCACCTGCACCTGGAAGTCGCCCTTGTTGTCCGTGCTGCGGTTCGAAGCCACAATCTTTCCTTCGGCCGCTTCGGCTTTTTCTTCCCCCTCTTCTTCGGCCTCGGCGGCTTCGGCCCCGTGGGGCAGGGCGGCTTCGGCCACCTCCGCCACGGCCAGGGCCTGGGCCATGGGGCCGGCATCGGCGGCGGCGGCGGCGGCCGTTTTAGCTTCTGCCACGGCTTCCTTGAGCGCTGCTGCCTGGTCTTTTAGCTCTTCCGCCTCTTCCACGGCCTGGGCGGCTTCGGCCGCGGCGGCGGCACTGGGCTGCAAGGCTTTCACTACCCCGGCGTACAGGCCCTGCACGCCCGAGGCAACGCTGTTGGCCCCCACGGGCGGCACCACGTCGGGGTGGCGCTCGGCAAACGGCTGCTCGTCGGTGCCTAGCGAGAGCTGGGTTTTCCAGTCGCCGCCCGCAATGGTGTGGGTCACCTTCGACACCAGGGCCCGCCCGCTAAACCGGGCCCCAATCCGGTCGAGCCGCACCATGCTGCCGGGCAGCACCGCGCTACTGCCCTGCATTTCCACGCTGCCTTTTACCATGGCAAGCATCCGCTTGGCCAGGTAGGCGTTGGCAATGGTCTGGAGCGACTCCTCGTCAACGTCGGCCGCCGTGCGAATGACATACGCCTCCTGGCTCAGGGCCTCGGCTAGCTGCCCGGGGTCGAGGTTGCCCAGCGTTTCCAGGTCGGGCGGTTCGGCCGTGACCGTGATGTCCTGCTGCAAGGCGGCCGACCACGACTGGGCCTGCACCGTTTTGAACTGGGTGCGGGCATCCATATCCAGCGAAAAGCTGTACACGTTGTCGCCGTACACCAGCGCCAGGGCATCGTCGTCCGAGGTGGAAAGCTGCACTGTGGTCAGCTGCCCATTGTCGTTGATGACGACCTGGCCGTTGGCCTCCGCCTGGGTCACGACAAAGTCCCAGTCGGTGCGGTTGTACTGCACCAGGTTTTCCTGCACCTCGCTGGTAGCGGCAATAGTGGCGCTCAGGTTGGCGTAGGTACCGATTATCTGCGTCAGCGTATCGCTCGTGGTTTGATTGCTGAAGGGCATGACCACCCGGCTGCCCGTCATTTTGACGGCCTCATCCTTGCACGACACCGTCAGCTGGATGCCCTGCGCCCCCTGCGAAGACACCGCGATGCCCACCACGAGCCCCCGAAAAAGCAAGTCATAGTTGTTGTCATACCCCGCCGAAATATCGATGGCAGTGCCGGGCCTGAAGGTATCGGCGTCGCATACCGGAAAAGCGCCGGTAGCAGGGTCGCCGTCAATGAGCGTGAGCGTGGCCGTGCTGATGGTGTTGAGGCCCTTATCAACAGTAATCGAGAGAATGCGGTAGATGCTGGCCGGGCCCACCAGCTCCTCGCCATCGGTCCGCACGCTGAACGACACCAGGCCACTGGCTAGTAGAGGAAAACTTGCCATGAATAACGACCCGTGTTACAGGTGCAGGTGCGGGAAGTGAATGACGGTGCCCTCCACCAGCTTGCTGAAATGCACCAGCTTGTTGAGCTTGGCCACTTGCAGGTAGTGGCTGGCATCGCCGTAGATGGCGTGGCAGAGCTGGGGCAAGGTATCGCCGGCTTTCACCAGGTAGCGCCGCAGCGAGGAGTCGCCCTGCTGGGAGCCCGCCAGCAGGGCCAGCGTTTTGGTATCGGTGAAGCTGACGAAGGCCAGGTCAACTTTGGCACGCACCGGCGTGCCATCGGGCCGAAAAAGCGAGTAGTTGACGTTGAACGTGGTGAGGCGGCCCTTAAACAGAAAGTCGCCCCAGGTCACCTCCACGTAGTAGGGGCTGCGCACCTCGCCGTGGTAGGCAAAGGCCAGGTTCCTGAGCGCCGCTATTTCCTTGCTCACTTCCACCAGCTTGCCGTCGATGGGCCGGGTGCCATCCAGCAGCAGGCTGAAATCCAGGTTGCCCTGGCTGGCATAGTTGAAGCGCGGGGTATCGCCGGCGCTCCCCGGCGGGTGGGGCGTGTCGTACGAGTTCTCGCTCTTGTGCACGAACGATTCCGGGTTGAGAAATACGGTGTACGGGCTGCCCGCTGCCTGCGTAAACTGGGCATCGGCGTAGGCCTGCAGCGACATTTTTAGGAGCGACATGGAAAAGAAGCAATTAGCGTTCGCGCCGCCGCTGCAACTCGGCCAGCACCTGGCGCACGCAGGTTTGGGTCAGGTCTTGCTGAAACTGCCGGAGCGCCTCGCCGGCCAGCGCAGCCGGTGGGGCTGGCGGCACGGCGCGCGCGGGCGCGTCGTCGAGCACGGTTACTTTAATGAGCAATTCCCGGATTTCGATGGGCATGAAGTGGTGAAGTTAGACCCGCTGGAAGGTAGCAAAAGCAAATTCGAGGGTTTCAATGGCCAGGGCGTTTTCCTGCGACTTGAAGTCGGACATACTCCACTTCACCGGCCAGGCCTCCAGAAACGACCAGCTGGCCAGCGGCGTGCCGCCGCCGTTGAGCAGGCTCAGCTGCACGGTGCGGGGCTGGATGGGCTTGGTAAAGTCGGTCGCCAGCGTGTCGGTGCACCAGGTGGCCAGCGCCGAGTTGCTGCTCACGAAGCCGCGCCGCAGCACCAGGTTGCTGTATTTTATCACGGTGGGCAGCCGGTGCTTGTACAGGTTCTGGCCCCCCTCCCGGATTTCCTCCAGCTCCCACTCCGCTGCCAGGCCCGCCGCTTCCTGGAACGAATTGTCCAGGCCGGAGGAGATGCCCGCAAACTGGAGCTGAAAGTGGAACCCGGGCGGGGGGTAGTACTCCTGCGCCATGCCTAGCCGTTGGCGATGGACAGGGTTTCGTAGGCCACCTCAATGGTTTCGATGGCCACCTCGTTGCCGTCGGCTTTGAGGTCGGTACCCTGAATCTTGGTGGGCCAGGCGTTGGTGAGCGTCCAGGTCATGGTGGGGGCGCCCGATTCGTCCAGCAGCTTGATAACGATGGTCTGACGCTGGATGGTGTTCATCTTCGTGGTGTTGTACCAGGCCCAGAACTTGTTGTCCTTGGCAAACACACCCTTTTTCAGCGTCACGTTGCCCACCTTTTTCAGGCCCGGCATCTTAATGGGCGAAAACTCCTTGCTATTGCCGTGGCGGTATTCTATCACCTGGGTTTCGGTATCCAGGCCGCTCACTTCGTGAAAATAGTTGCCGATGCCCCCGCCGAGGCCGTCTACCTGAAAGTAAAACTTAGGTAGAGGCCAGATATTGGGGCTTTGGGCGCTGCCGTCGTCTGCCATGATAAGGAAAGAAAAAAGGTAAAAAGTAGAGCGTAAGCCGAAGCGTGATTAAGAAACCTGCATTTGCTGCTTGAAGGTGAGCGTGATAAACTCGGCCGGCCGCACCAGGGCCACGAGCACGGTCACGTTCATGATGCCGTTGAGGATGTCGTCGGCCGTCATGGTGGTGCCCAGGCCCACCTGCACGCTGTAGGCATCGTCGGGCTTGGCCCCGGCTAGGGCGCCCTGCTTCCAAAGGTTGAACAGGAAGCTGTTAAGCATGCTCTTGAACGTAACCCAGGTGTTGGCATCATTAGGCTCGAACACGGTGTTGCGGGCCGCCAGCTTCATCGACTGCTCAATCATAATCATGGTGCGGCGCACGTTCACGTAGCGCCAGTCCTGGCTGTTGCCGTCGAGGGTGCGGGCGCCCCACACCAGGTTGCCCAGGCCCTTGAAAGCCCGGATGGCGTTGATGGATTTGCCCGTCATCGCATCCACGTTCAGGCCGGCCTGCTGGGCATCGCTGATGGCGACGGTGGGCTTAATCACCGCGTTCAGGCTTACGTTGGCCGGCGCCTTCCACACGCCCCGGCTGCTGTCTACGGCCGTGTACACGCCGGCCATAGCCGGAGCCACGGGCAAGGTGCCCAGGTAGGCCGCCATGGTGTCCAGCGTCAGCTTGTATTCCGGCGAAATAGCCTTGAGCTTGTTATTGAGGGCCAGGTCGGCCGCGACCGCCTTCGCTTGGGCTTCGGGGTCCTGCGACGGTGAGGCCGGCGGCGTGGTCGCAGTACCGAAAAGGATGGCGGGCAGCGGGGCATTGGTGGCTGGCTTAGGCGGAGGTACCAGGCTAGCCAGGGCAGCCAAGGCATTGGGCGTCAGATTTCGGAATGACAAATCAGTAGCTTCAACAACCGTCGTGTTTACCCAAGGGAAATAAGTAATGCCGTAGTTCAGGTAGTCTACTCCCACATTAGTCCGAAAGGTATCAATATCATCCAGCGTAGGGAGGCTGCCGGGGCCATCTCCCCCGTACACATCCAACAAGGCTACCCGCTTTTGCACATCCGCACAATGCTGGAGCATATGCTGCATGACGGAAGTATAGTCGTCGCTCGTAAGCCTAAGCGCATCCGGGCAGAGCAGCATCGTGGGGTCTTGCTCGGGCTCCAGCAGGTCGATGCCGTCTTCAAAAGCCTTAATGGTAGGCGTAGCATCGTACCCACCAATCGAGACGATGTAGCAGGGGCCGCCGCCATTCTGGTAAAACAGCTGGAGGGAGTTATAGAGGTAGAACAGCCCCGTTCCTTGTGGAGTTAGGGCAGCCGTGCGGCCCGAGGCGAAGGTCAGGGTCACCGCCGGCAACGCCGCAGGGTCGCTCGCAACTGTTCCGGCCGTGAAGGTGCCTTTCTGAATAGCAATTACTACGGGGGCTCCTGTGAGGGCAGCCGCTGTTACAGTAGCCCCGGTAACGGGCTGGCCACCACTGGGCGTGTAGCTAGCCCCCGTGATGGTGCCGCCCGTGAGGTCAGCCGTAACCGTCGAGCCCTGTACGGCAATATTGGCGAGGGTGCCGCCCGTCAGGGTGCCGGCCGTGATATCATTTCCCGTAATATCAGTAGTTCCGTTTTGGCCGGCTGTAAGCTTGCCCGTAATCGCTATCGTGACTGTGGCTCCTTGCAAAGCCGCTCCCGTCAAGGCCCCGGTAACGGGCGTGCCGGTGGGCGACGCATACGTAGCCCCCGTAAAGCTGCCTCCCGTGATGTCGGCAGTCGTCGTGCCCGTGGCAGAAGTTACGGCGAGGGTGCCGCCCGTCAGGGTGCCGGCCTGCAAGTCGCTCCCCACCACATCCAGCACCAAGTCGAACACCTGGGTAAACTTTCCCCCAAACTTATTCACAAAGTCCTGGAGCGACTCGACCCGGGTCGGCACGTTTGCCAGGGGCTTGCCTTTGTAAGACGCTTTCTCCGTGTACCCGACAAACGCTGGGATGGCCGTGGCGACTTCTACTACCGAATCGGGAAAAGCATTTTGCTCGACGATGGTTACGCCGGGGGTATGGTAAGGGGCCAGTTGTGCCATAAAAGGAGAAAGGAGGGAGAAGTTTTTAAATCAAAAAAATCTTGAAAGTAAGGCTAGAATTATAAATAGGCTACAATGCCCGAAATAAATATTTCCCCTTGCGCCGTCTGCTCGGTCCGAAGAGTGTTTGGGATGGCTTGTGGCAGCGCTGGTAGCACTACTTGCCCCGTACCAGGGGCACTCCGGCCTGAATGTAAGGCGAGTAGCTGATAAGGCAACATGGGATAGCGCTCAGCTAGAGGTATTGCCTGGCTAGCCCGCCACACCGGCGCCTCGCCGACTGCCACCGGCACCTGAGCAAAGGTGACGGCCGTGCCCGTTTTGATTTGCAGGCCGGCCGGCACCGGCGGGTTACGAGCCCGCAGCTGGTACTGCCAGTAGGTAGCCCGCGCCGCGAAGTTCAGGGTATAGGTGGTGTTAGGCTTTGCCCGCAGTACCGCCGCGCCGACTTCCAGCAGCGCCCAGGGCTGGGTAGCATACAAGTAGTCATCGGCATAAAACGCAAGCCTATCGGGGCCCACCTGCACTTGGTAAGCGCCGCTGCCCCAGCGGCTCAAGTCAAGCGGCACACTGGGCGCCCGTGCCGCCACCACCGGGGGGCTGGCCAGCAAACGGCTGGGCACCAGGCGCAGCAGCCGGGCAGTTCGGGCGGTAGGCGCCGCTGCCACCGGATGCGCAAAAACTAACGGCCGCAACGCCAGCCCCGCACTCGCTACTACCTGCCCGGCCCCCGGCTTGCGCGGAGAAGGCCCTAGCCGGTAAATGGGAGTGAGGCCCGGCTGGGGGGCTAAATTGGTGTAATTGAAGAAAACCTGGTTAGTGGGAATG
This sequence comes from Hymenobacter cheonanensis, assembly GCF_030581075.1. Taxonomy (GTDB): domain Bacteria; phylum Bacteroidota; class Bacteroidia; order Cytophagales; family Hymenobacteraceae; genus Hymenobacter. The sequence goes on along the minus strand of NZ_JAUQSW010000001.1, from coordinate 272,958 downwards.
AGGCTGAATAACAATGGAAAAACCGCGCTCTGCGCGGCCGCAGAAGGCCGCCCCGCCCCGGCTCCGAGCACAACAAAGCCGTTGGGCAGGGGCTTGAGCAGCCAGCCCACCCGCCGCAGGCGCTCCACCGTGGCGGGGGTGGGCTCGAGGGCCAGTTCCCGCAGGCAGCCATCGGCAAAGTAGTCGTGGTGCAACACCACCTCGAACAGCACGCCGTAAGTTATTTTCACAGCGCAGTTGCCGGTGCCGGACGCACGATACCCGTCACGTCCACCGTCGTGATGGCTGGGCTGGTACTCAGTACCACGCCGTCCTGAATGGTTATCATCTTGATTTTGTAAATAACCCCGGGCAGGTGCTTAGTCCCCAGCATTCCCCAGAGGTAGCTCCAATCCTGGTAGCTGGTTGTTTCCAGCTCCACAGTTAGCCGGCTAAAGGCGCTGTCCAGCAGCGGATAGGCCTGAGGAGTAAAGACCGAATGACCCTGAAAAAACGTCAGCGTGCTACCCAAAAACTTCAAAGCCTCCGTATAGTCGTTGAAGTTGGCCGCAAAAAGCACCCGCAAGTTCAGCTTGAGAGCGGGGTTTAGTTGCGAATGCACGCCGCTCCCGCTCCGGTCGGGTAGCAGGTTGCGCACGGTACTTTCGGGTTCCAGGTTAATGAGCGTGACACTCATCTGGTTTTGGATGTCTTCAGCTGCCGAGCCGCCCGCACTGACGTGGGCGGCAAGCGTCGCCTTCGCTTGCAGCAGCTGGTACTCTGATTTTAGGTAAGTATTTAGTTCGTTGGTAAGAAACGAAAGTGCTTGAAGAAGCATGGTTTACGCTAAATACAAAGAGGTGAGAGCCCAGGCTACTATCTTTGGCTAACTAGACTATTCCGCATAGCAGCATTCTCGTCTCAACGAAAGTAGCGCGTATCGACCGCTACGGGTGCTCCTCCCAAAAATACAGACAGAGCCAAGGGGAGTTGGCCGAGCTAAGCCGGCTAGACGTGGAGGGGGTTTAGGAGCGGGCTGCCAAGTGATTGGGAGCGTAGCAGCCGAGGTTGGCAGGCCGCCGTTCCGCGCTGTAGGAGGGGAGAAATTAATTAATTTCGGTTGAACTCTCGCTAAAAGATGGTCAAGCTAAGGCGCTCAGAACTTGGCAAGGGTTGAAGATAGGTTTCGAAGTGATGGGAGAAAGCTAGTCAGAGGCAGAAGGGCTGCCGCGCTAGTAGCCGCAGAATAAAGCACGTTCAATCCGGAGGAAGATGAGCACATCAGGGCGGGCGGCCACTGGAGCTAAAGGCCACGAAACGACTAAGTTTACCTGGAACCTAAGTGGGTTGGCGCCGCGCTAGGCTTGCTCGGCTGCTCGGGGCGCTGCGGCCCACGGGAAGAGGTGCCGAGTGAGCGTTTGTAATTCCAAGCGCCTGAAAAACAATCTCTTGGAGATGAGATAATTTGTTCGAAGGTTTCGGTAACTTTCTTATTTTCGACTACTTGATTTCCGGCTCTGTGGCCAGTATTGCGTTTTTTCTCAAGGAGCCCCCTACGCCTGTCATCGCCCGCGTATCCGTGGGCGGGACTAAGGGCAAGGTATACAGTATACACCGGATTTGGATTGAGCCCCGCAAGTAGATTCAGGCTGCCCGGCTGGTGCAGGCCCGGGCCGGGCAACTCAATGTCACCCTAGCTGCCCAGCGCGCTCAGCTTGAGGCCTACCTGCCCGACGCCCTAGCCGCCGGCCTCGTGCCCACGCCCGAGCAGCTACGCCAGGTGCTCGACCCCGCGCTGGCAGCCAGGTCCGCGCCCGTGGCGTTGGAGACACTTCCCGTTGTAGCGGCCGAGCCAGCGCCCGTTATGGAGATAGCCCAGCCGGTGGTTGAGGTGGTGGCTACCTGCGCCGCATTGACGAAGCCCGCCGAGCCCGAAGCACCAGCATTAATCTGCTCACTATCTTCGAGATACATCAAAACCATTCACTCGGAAATTGAATCCGACCCGAGGGTCCCCCGAGAAAGCAAAATGGCCTTCCTGATATCAGGAAGGCCATAGCTAAGTAGTCCGTAGGGGAATCGAACCCCTGTTGGTAGAATGAAAATCTACTGTCCTAACCCCTAGACGAACGGACCGTGGTGTGTTGTTCGTTTTGATGATGCAAAGGTACGGAAATTTTGGTTTGAACCAAATATTGGGCCTAAAAAAAGTGGCTGGAAACTAAAACTACGCTGATTTTCAGCTGAAAAAAAACTGCTGGTCTTACCATTTTGTTAAAGCTTTCGGGATGCAAGCTGGGTGCGAGTAGGCAAAACCGTCGAAAAGCGTACCTTCGCCCAATATTATTAGCGGAGCCACTGCGGTGGCCCGTCCTACTTCCATTTTTTCCAACATCATGGCAAAAATTAAAGTCGCCATCAACGGCTTTGGCCGTATTGGCCGCCTCACCTTCAAGTCGCTGCTTGGGCGCGACAACGTGGAGATTGTGGCCATCAACGACCTGACTGACAACAAAACGCTAGCCCACCTGCTGAAGTACGACTCCGTACACGGCCGCTTCGATGGCACGGTGAGCTACGATGATAACAGCCTGACCGTGAACGGCCAGCATATTGCCGCCCTCGCCGAGCGCGACCCCAAGCTGCTTCCCTGGAAGGCTATGGGCGTGGACATTGTGCTTGAGAGCACGGGCCGCTTCGTGGATGAGGCCGGCGCGGGCCAGCATATCACGGCGGGTGCCAAAAAGGTAGTTATCTCGGCCCCGGCTACGGGCAACATCCCGACCGTAGTACTGGGCGTGAATGAAGACACGCTGACCGGCGACGAAACCATCATCTCGAACGCCAGCTGCACCACCAACTGCCTGGCCCCGATGGCTAAGGTGCTGGACGACGTATTTGGCATCGAGAAAGGCTACATCACCACGGTGCACGCCTACACTTCGGACCAAAACCTGCAGGATGCGCCGCACAAGGACCTGCGCCGCGCCCGCGCCGCGGCCTACAGCATCATCCCCACCAGCACGGGTGCTGCCAAGGCCGTCGGCCTGGTGCTGCCCACGCTGAAGGGCAAGCTCGACGGCATCGCCATGCGCGTGCCCGTGCCGGATGGCTCGCTGACCGACCTGACCGTAATTCTGAAGAAAGAAGCCACCAAGCAGCAAATCAACGATGCGCTGAAAGCAGCTTCGGAAGGTGCCATGAAAGGCATCCTGGAGTACACCACCGACCCGATTGTGAGCATCGACATCGTGGGCAACCCCCACTCGTGCATCTTCGACTCGGAGCTGACCTCGACCAACGGCACCCTGGCCAAGGTAGTGGGCTGGTACGACAACGAAACCGGCTACTCGACCCGCACTGCCGACCTCATCCAGAAGCTGGGTGAGAAGATGAACGGGTAATTATTAGTGGTTAGTGGTTGATTAGCAAGGAGTAAGGACCGAGTAGTGGCTATTATTCCTTGCTAATCAACCACTAATAGTTAGAAAAGGCCTGCCTGCTAGGCAGGCCTTTTTGTTTTTTGTGGAAAGAGCCGCCGTTGGGCGGCACCTTAGCTATGCCGCGTACTTGCTTTATTTTCAACCCGATGGCGGGTACCGGGCGGCGGGCCGATTTTCCGGCGCTGCTGCAGCGGCACTTTGGCGGGCTAGCGGGCAGCGACTACCTGCTGCGGCCCACCGAGGGGCCGGGCCATGCCACCGAGCTGGCCCGCGAAGCGGCGCAGGCGGGCTGCCGGGTGGTGGTGGCCGTGGGCGGCGATGGCACCGTGAACGAAGTGGGGCAGGGGCTGCTGGGCCAAACCGGGGCGGCGCTGGGCATTGTGCCGCGCGGCTCGGGCAATGGGTTGGCCCGGCACCTGCGGGTGCCGCTAGCCCTGCCGGCCGCGCTGCGGCGGCTGCGCCAGCCCACGTTCAGCCGCATGGATGTGGGCACGATTAATGGCCGGCCATTTTTTTGCACGGCCGGGCTAGGGTTCGATGCGCACGTGAGCCAGCATTTTGCGCAGGCCGGTACCCGGGGGGTGAGCACGTATTTGCGGGTGACGCTGCACGAGTATGGCAACTTCAAGCCGGTGCCGGTGCAGGTCGAAACCAACGGCCAGACCCTGGCCACCGACTGCTACGTGCTAGCCTTTGCCAACGCCTCGCAGTATGGCAACAACGCCTACATCGCCCCGCAGGCTAACCTGCAGGATGGCCTGCTCGATATGTGCCTTATCGATGCGCTGCCGCCCTGGCGGGCCGTGCAGGTAGTGCTGGGCATGGCCCTGGGCACGCTGCCGCGCACGGGCGGGGCTACCTACCGCCACACCCAGCACGCCATAGTGCGGGCCGCCGCGCCGCTGGGCTACCACGCCGATGGCGACTACCTGGGCCACGCCACCGAGTTTGAGCTGGGGCTGCGGCCGCTAGCCCTGGAAGTGGCCGTGTAGGTCAATCCGGCGGCGCGCCAGGCTACGTAAACCCGACTAGAGGATTAAAAACGCCGCTCGCTGCGAAGCCAAAGCAGCCCAAGATTGTTAGCGTAGCGGGCTAGTTACTTTCTTATTACTTCCGAAGATGTCTCAAGATTTTGTTCAGCAGCTGCAGGCGCAGTTGCAGCCGGCGCGCCAGCGCATGGTCGACCACGCCGTGTATCGCCGCCTCGAAACGCTGGCCGACCTGCGCGTATTCATGGAGCACCACGTGTACGCGGTCTGGGATTTTATGTCCCTGCTAAAAGCCCTGCAGCGCGAGCTAACGTGCGTGGAGTTGCCCTGGGTGCCCAAGGGCAACCCCGCCACGCGCCGCCTCATCAATGATATTGTGCTGGAAGAGGAAACCGACCTCGACCCCGAAGGCCAGCCCACCAGCCACTTCGAGCTGTACCTGCGGGCCATGCGCGAGGCCGGCGCCGACACCGCCCCCGCCGAGCGCCTGCTCGCCGCCCTGGCCGAGGGCGCCAGCGTGCCCGCCGCGCTGGCCGCCGCCCAGGCCCCGGCCAGCGTGCAGGAGTTTGTGAAGCACACCTTTGGCGTGATTGCCGGCGGGCAGCCGCACGCCATTGCCGCCGCCTTCACCTTCGGGCGCGAGGATGTGATTCCGGACATGTTCCGCAGCCTTATTGCCGACCTGGGGCAGCGCTTCCCGGGCCAGCTCGATACGTTTACCTACTACCTCAACCGCCATATCGAGCTTGATGAGGACCACCACGCCCCGCTAGCCCACCAGATGGTGCGCGACCTCTGCGGCACCGACCCAGCCCGCTGGCAGCAGGCCGGCGACATTGCCCAGCAGGGCATGGCCGCCCGCATAGCCCTCTGGGATGGTATTGCGGCTGCGCTAGCCCAGGAAAAAACAGTGGCCTAATCACTTCACTATCATGGCAAAAGACCAGGCGCGCCGGCAGGGCGTGGTGTACTCCACCAATCCCGATTTTTCGTACCAGTCCGATGAGGCGGCCGAGGCCGCTACGCTGCCGCCCCAGCAGCAGCAGCTGCGCGTGCAGCTCGATAAAAAGCAGCGCGGCGGCAAGCAGGTCACGCTTATCACGGGCTTCGTGGGCCGCGACGAAGACTTGCAAACCCTCGGCAAGCTGCTCAAGGCCAAGTGCGGCGTGGGCGGCAGTGCCAAGGAGGGCGAAATCGTGGTGCAGGGAGATTTTCGGGCCAAGGTGCTGGAAATCCTTCTGAAGGAAGGCTATAAGGCCAAGCAGATTGGCGGCTAGCTTGGCCATGAAGTAAGCTGTTTAGGAAATCTAATAAGCGTCATGCTGAGCTTGCCGAAGCATCTCTACTGCGCCGTTCAACGATACGGTAGAGATGCTTCGACAAGCTCAGCATGACAGTCTCGTTTGATTTTAAAGATTTCCTAAATTATTCTCACTGCAAAAAAAGGCCGCGCTAACATGCTAGCGCGGCCTTTTTATTGGGCAATAAGTATTAATGTATTAGTCGTTTATCTGCTCCAGCGTGCTGCCGCTGCTCAGGTCTTTCTGCACGTTGCCGGGGTTGCCGGTGTAGCGGGCGGTGCTGCCGCTGCTCAGGTCGGCCTTCAGCTCTTCGGTGGCGTGCACGCGGGCCTGCGAGGCGCTGCTCAGGTCGAGGTCAACGCGGGTGGCGCGCAGGCCCAGGGCTTCGACCTGGCTGGCGCTGGAGCCGTCGATGCTCAGCTCCTCGGCCGCCCCGCTCAGGTCGACGCGGCTGGCGCTGCTGGCCGTGACTTCGAGGTGCGGCACGTTCACGTTGAGACGCGTGGAGGAGGCGCTGGACGCTTCCAGGCGCAGGTCCTCGCCCTGAAAGCCGCTTACGTCGGCCTGGCAGGCGCCGCTCAGCTCTAGGTGCCGCAGGGTGGGCAGCGTTATCTGCACCAAGATGGGGTTTTTGTTCATGTCGAAGGCCGAGAACAGGCTCCCGCCGGCGCGGTTGCGCACCACCAGGCGGTCGCCGCGCACATCGAGGCGCACATCGGCGAGGTCGGCGGTGCGGCCGGCGGCCTCTACTTTGTAGCTGTCGCCCTGGCGCACCACTACCCGGAACGCGCCGTGCACTTCTACTTCGTTGAAATCGTGGCCGCCGTCCAGGGTCTTGCGGCCGGTGCCGTAGTGGCTAGGGTCGGTGTTGAAGCGGGCCTCGTCGCCGATGATGCTCACGCGGGGCTCGTCGCCGTCGGTGTTCACGCGTACCTTCGTGCGGGTGCCATCTACGTCCACGTTTACCTCCGCGTCGTTGTCGTCGTCGTCGGCCGAGGCAGGGCAATCGAGGCAGGTAAACTTGCCCTCGCGGGTGAAGCGGGCCCGGTATGGCCGGTCGCTGCTAGGGCGGTGGCCGCTGGTAAAGTCATCATCATCAAGGTGCTCGATGAAGAGGGGCGTGAGGCGGTAAACCTTATTCAGGGGCAGGTGCAGGGTCAGGGTCAGTTTCTGGTCGCGGTAGGGGGCGCTGCTTTTCAGCGTCGTGCCCTGGTCGAAGATGATGGTCGAGTCGCGCTGCGTGATGTTGTAGTTGATGGTTTGCTGCGCGGTGAGGCGGGCCGCCTCTTCAGTGCGGCCCCTAGCCTGAAACTCTTCCTCCACAAAAGGAGTGGCGCCGCTATCGGCCGGGGCCAGGCTCATTCTTACCCACTGAAAACGGTCCTCGATGTTGCGCGAATCCAGCACAATGCCGGGGCCCGCAATGTTGCTCAGGCGCACGGTAGTGGTGTAGGTGTCCTTGGCCTGAAAATTGCGGGCTACCTGCAGGCCGGCCGCCGCGCTGCCCACTATGCCCAGCACCCACAGCCCAAGCAGCGACAGCCCCACGGTGCGGCTCAAGAGCCAGCGGCGCATAATCAGGCGCAAGCCCAGCAGTATCAGGGCGAAGGCCAGAATGCCCGACACCAGGAAGGCGGCAATGGCGCCCCAGGGCGGCAGGTTGCGCACGGTGGCCCCGAAGCTGTCGTCGAACATGAAGCCGTTGCTGGTGTGCTCTACGGCCGTGAACGGAATGATGCTCAGGGCCGCGCCCAGCAGCATAAGCAGCGTAATCAGCCCGGTGCTGCCCCAGAAAATCAGCAGGCCACCCACTATCCAGCGGATAACGCTGCCCAAAAAATTGGCGGCGGGCTTGGCACTGCGGGCCGCGCTTTCGAGGTAGGTGCCGAGCGGGCGGTTGGGCGTAGCAGTGCCTTCGCCATCGAAGGCGTTGGAGCGCAGGTTGTTATCGATACCCGAGAGCGTGACGGCGTCGCCGCGCATCTGCATTTTCTCCGACACGGTGCGGGCCTCGGGCACCACGGCCCACAGCACCAGGTAGATAAGGAAGGTAGAGCCGCCCAGGAACAGGCCAATCAGAAACAGCACCCGCACCAGCACCACGTCGGTTTGGAAGTAAGCGGCTAGCCCCGCCGATACCCCGCCGACCTTGCCGTTGTCGGTATCGCGAAACAGCTTGCGGCCGGTGAGCTTGCCGCCAAAGTCCAGCGTATCGATGGGCGCCGGGGCGTCGTCGCGCTTGGGCAAGGCTATCCACAGCACGAGGTAAGCGATGATGGCCAGGCCGCCAAAGTCGAAGCGGTGGCGGAACATGCCGGTGCCGGGAATGTGGTCGTACACCCCAAACACGTTGGGCAGCAGCACCAGGGCCAGGAAAATGAGGCGCACCAGCAGCGGGTTTACCCGGAAATACTGGGCTAGCCCGGCGGCCACGCCCGCAATCTTGCGGTGGGCCAGGTCGCGGTAGAGGCGGCGGGGCTCGGTGTCGGCCGGGCTGGGGGCGGGGCCGCCGGCAAAGGCCTGCCCAGCGCCCGGCCCGGCGCTGGCCGGCTCGGTGTAGGCGTCCTCGTCCTCGTCGGGCGAGGTGTTGAAATCGCTCACGCGACCCATCTTGGCCGTCATCTCTTCTACGTCTTGCAGGGTGATAACCTGCTTATTCACCGAGAGGCGGGCCGAAAACAGCTCGGCAATGCGGCCCTCGATGTCGGCCACGATTTCTTCGTGGCCCTGGTAGCTGGCGAAGTGGGCCTTTACCTCGTGCAGGTAGCGGCTAAGCACTTCATAGCCATCATCTTCGAGGTGGAAGATGATGCCCTGCAAGTTGATGCTGATGTTCTTTTTCATGGGAGGGGCCGCAGGCGCGAAGCGCGGCAGGTTGAAATCGGAGAAAGAAAGTTTAGCGGGTAAAAGCAGGGCCCGGCTAGGGGCGGGGCGGCTGGCGAATGATGCCGACGGAGAGGGCCATTTCTTCCCAGGTCTGGCGCAGCTCCTCCAAAAAGCTGCGGCCGGCCGTGGTGAGCGTGTAGTACTTGCGGGGCGGGCCGGAGGTCGACTCCTTCCACACGTAGTCGAGCAGGGCGGCATTCTTGAGGCGCGTGAGCAAGGGGTAGAGGGTGCCCTCCACCACTATCATGCGGGCCGCGGTAAGCTCCTCCAGCATGTCGCTGGCGTAGGCCTCCCCGCGGCCGATTATCTCCAGGATGCAGAATTCGAGGATGCCTTTGCGCATCTGCACCTGGGTGTTCTCTAGTTTCATGGGCGGTATGGGCTAGTAGTAGGTGAGGAACGGTACAAATGTACAACGAGTACTTTGTATTACATAATACTCGGTGTACATTTTTTTGTTGCCTTGGCGCAAATTTTTTTTGCACCTAAAGAGGTCACGTATTTCTTTCTTCCTATTTCGGTGCGCCCAGCATCCAAAAACAAAGAGCCAACTGCGCGATAATCAGCTAACTGGCTGGCGGGCGTGGAGCTTAGGCGCGCCATTGCGCACTATCTGGCAGTAACTTGCGTTGCTGCTCCAATTTATTCTGCCGCCTATTATTCAACTATGCTACAACTCTCCGCTTGCCGCCCCTGGGCGGTTTTACTGGGTGTGAGCGCCGCGCTGGGGCTAGCTGCGCCCGCTGCCCGCGCCCAAACCAACACCCCTAAGTACAGCAACGAGTTTTTGAACCTAGGCGCCGGCGCCCGCTCGCTGGGCATGGGCAAAACCCAGGTGAGCCTGGCCGACGATGCCACGGCCGGCTACTGGAACCCGGCGGCGCTCACCAACATCCGCACCAAGTACGACGGCGTGCTGATGCACTCCGAGTTGTTTTCGGGGGTAGTGAAGAACGACTACGCTGCCTTCGCCATGCCGCTTGATGAGAAGAGCGCCATCGGCGTGACGCTGCTGCGCCTGGGCGTGGACAACATTGCCGATACGCGGGCGCTGGTGAACGAATACGGCTACATTCAGTACGACCGTATTACGTACTTCTCGGTGGCCGACTACGCCCTGCTGCTGAGCTACGCCCGCAAGCTGGGGCCCGAGGGCCTGAGCGTGGGCGGCAGCGGCAAGCTCATTTACCGCAACGTGGGCTCGTATGCCAACGCCTACGGCTTTGGGGTCGATGTGGGCGTGCAGTACAACCACAAGGGCTGGCGCCTGGGCCTGATGGCCAGGGACATCACCACCACCTTCAACGCCTGGAGCATCGACGCCGACAAGTTCAAGGCCAATACCATCCCCGGCGAGGCCATTCCGACCAACACGACCGAGATAACCCTGCCGCGCCTGGTGCTAGGGGCGGGGCGGCAGTTTACGCTGCCCGCGCAGTTTACGGCCCTGGTGGCCGCCGACCTGGAAGCCACCACCGATGGCCAGCGCAACACCCTCATCTCGGCCAAGCCCGTGAGCGTGGACCCGCGCGTGGGCGTCGAAATCGGCTACCGCAACCTGGCCTTTTTGCGCGGCGGCGTGGGCAACTATCAGAAGATTACCACCTTCGATATGTCGCAGCAGTGGAAGGGCCAGTACAGCCTGGGGGCGGGCGTGGCCTTTAGTGGCCTGCGCGTGGACCTGGCGCTCTCGCGCCTGGCGGTCGAAAAGCTCGGCTCTACCTCCCAAACCAACTCGCTCATCGTGAGCCTGGGCTACGGCCTGGGCAGCCGCCAGGGCGGCCTGCCCAGCATTCGCTAGGGCCAGGGAGCTTATTCGTGCATAAATACTAGTTAGTTGACTGCTACTATGATAAATAAAATTTACGCTACCAGTTGGTGGAGTACGCTGGGCCGGTGGGCGAGCGGGCGTGCCGTGGGGCTGGCGGTGCTGGCCTGCCTGCTGGGCACTACCCTGGCGCAGGCCCAATCGGGCACCTACGGCAACGAGTGGATAGTGCCCGGCCAGCCTTACTACAAGGTAAAGGTGTGGCGCGAGGGCCTCTACCGCCTCGACTACGCCTACCTCAGCCAGCTGGGCGCGGGCGCGGTGGCCCCCAGCCAGCTGCAGGTGTGGCGGCGCGGCAAGGAAGTGGCCGTGTACCAGGGCGGCAACTCGGCCACGCTCGATAACAGCACCTTTGTGGAGTTCTACGGCCAGCGCAACGACGCCGCGCTCGACAAGGAATTTTACAAAAATCCCGCCGACCAGGTCAATCCTTACTACAGCTTTTACACCGATACGGCGGCCTATTTCGTAACCTGGGGCACCCGCGCCGGCAAGCGCATGGCCCAGCCGGTGGCGGCCGGCGGCACGCCGCACGGCTGGCGCCTGCAATCCTCGCTGGTGCTGAAAACGGGCAACTATACCGAGGCGCCCACCGAAACCTCCTTCACCTTTTTGCCGTGGATAGAGCCCGGCGAAGGCTTTTTTGAAGGATTCTACTATAACCCGACGCCGGTACTGGTCGACTCGCTGCGCGCTATCTCGACGGCGGCCGGCGCGCCCGCCCCGCGCGCCGAGGCGGTAGTGCTAGGGGGCAGCCGCGTTGATAATCACTCTACTACGGTGAGCGTGGTAGCGCCGGGCAGCAGCACGCCCCGGCTGCTGGGCACGCTGCTGTACAAGCGCTTCGACCATGCGTATGGGCGCTACACCTTGCTGCCCAGCGATATAAGCAGCCAGGGCAGCGTAACGCTGAGCTTCGGCCAGGGCCCGCTGCCGCCGCAGTCGCTCGTCGATGTATTCCGCTTGTCGTGGATGCGCGTGACAGCCCCGCAGCAAAACGTGTGGTTCAGCAATCGCCGGGCGGTGGTCTTTCAAAACGACTCGCTGCTAGCCGGCCAGGCTACCTACGAGGTTGATAACGTGCCGGCTACGGTAAGCGGCTTCGATATTCAGGACCCCTGGAACGTGCAGCGCATTGCGGGCACCGACGCCGCCACCCTGGGTAGCACGGGCCGGCGCTACGTGTTTCCGAGCGCCACCGGCCAGCAAACGCGCCGCCTGCTGCTGGCCGATGAGGCCCAGCCGCTGGTGCCGCCCGCCGCCCGCCGGGTCAACTTCCGGGGTATCGACCCGGCCAAGCCCAACTTTGTCATCATCACGCATCCGCAGCTGATGAAAGCGGCGGGCACGGTGCCCAACGTGGCGCGCGCCTACGCCAACTACCGTGCCTCGGCCGCGGGCGGCGCCTACGATACCCTGATGGTGACCGCGCCGCAGCTCTACGACCAGTTTCACTACGGCGAGCGCTCGGTAATTGCCCTGCGCCACTTTGCGCTGTGGCTGGCGGCGCGCGCGCCGGCCAACCAGACCAAGTACCTGCTGCTGCTGGGCAAGGGCATCTCGCCCGGCTCGCCGGTTAGCTCGGCCATAGACCCCAACACTACCTCGGGGGCCTCCGGCAGCGGATTTTACACCTACCAATCGACGCGGGTGCAGGGCGAAAGCGGCCTGGACCTGGTGCCGGTTTCGACGCGCTCGACGTCCGATATCTTCCTGTCGAGCGACTGGCCGCACGACAACTACGTGCCGGCCCTGCCCACGGGCCGCATTGTGGCCAGCACGCCCGCCGAGGCGCTGGCTTACCTCACTAAGCTGCAGGAGTACGAGGCGCAAATAGACCCCAACCAGCTCAACCCCGAGCCCTGGCACAAGAATATGGTGCACCTGAGTGGTGGGCACGACCAGCTGGAAATCAATACCTTCCGCTCGTACCTCGACCGCTATAAGCTGCGTGTAGAGCACCCGCTGCTGGGCGGCAGCGTCACCACCTACCAGCGGGTATATGACCCCACCAACCTGCCAGCCAACAAGAATATCTCGACGGATGTAAACGCGGGGCTAGCCCTGATTACGTACTTCGGCCACGGCTCGACTACCCAGTTCGACCTCAACATTGGCGATATTAATGATGTAACGCAGGGCTACAACAACGCCAAAAAGTATCCGGTGATGATGTACAACGGCTGCTCGGCAGGGGCGGCGTTCTACAACGCCCGCACGTTTGCCTCCGACTGGGTCCTGGCCCCTGGCAAGGGCTCGATTGGCATTATGGCCGAAAGCGGGCTCTCGTATGCCGACCTGCTCGACCCCTCGCAGGATTTGACCCACCAACTGCTCTTCAACGACCCCGAGTGGTTTGGGCGGCCCATTGCCGAGGTGCGCCGCGAGGTAATCCGGCGCCTGCAGGTGCGGCCGGCGTATGCGCCCGTAGCCGGCAACCTGCGCGCCACCGAGCAGCTGCTGTGCACCATCTGGCAGGGCGACCCCGCCCTGCGCATGTACGCCCCGGCCAAGCCCGATTTTGTGGCCAGCGCCGCTGCGCTTTCGCTCAGCCCCATTGCCCCCGACGTGGCCGTGACGGCCGCCTCCTCCAAGTTTACCTTCAACATTGGGGTGAGCAACCCGCTGCGCATCACCCGCGACCCAGTCGAGATTCGCGTCACGCGCACCTATCCTACGGCTACCGGCCTGTCCAAGGAAGTCTATCTTTACGACAGTGACAGCGGCAATAAGCCCTTCCCGCAGGCTTTCCGGCGCGATACGGTGTACACCATTACGCTCACCAACCCCACGAGCGATTTTTCGGGCGACAATCAGTTTACGGTGGAGCTTGACTACCGCAATAAGGTGGCCGAGCTGAATGAAGGCAATAACACGGCGACGCTCACGTATTCTTTCCTGAAGCGCGGCCTCACGCTGCTCACGCCCACCGAGTTTGCCATCATCACCAGCACCAAGCCGCGCCTGGTGGCCCAGAGCAACGACCCCAACGGCCCGGTGCGCAACTACGATTTTCAGGTCGACTCGGTGGCTACCTTCAACAGCCCGGCGTTGCAATCAACCACCATCTCGGCCGGCGTAACGCCTACCTGGACGCCGCCCAAAGCCCTCGCTACCAAGGCCGACTCTACGGTATGGTACTGGCGCGTGCGCTTTACCACGGCCGTGGCCCCGGAAGATAACGGCTGGCAGGTAAGCTCGTTCCGCATCATCCCGACGGCCCTGAGCGGTGGCTGGTCGCAGAGCCACAACGGGCAGTTCAACCGCGACGACCTGCGGGGCGTGGCCGTGGCCGCCCCTAGCAACCGCTGGAGCTTTGCCGCCCAGCAGCAGGCCCTTACGCTGCGCACGGCTGGCGGCGGGGCGCCCGGCAGCAGCTACACGTTTGCCGTGAGCGGCTACGGCATCAACACGGGCAGCTCAACAGTCGATGTCAGCAACTGCGGCGTGAAATCGCCCAACCTGCTGCTGGCCGTCTTCGACCCGCGCACGCTGAAGCAAACCACCGTGAGCGGCTCGTACTCGGTGTGCGGGCCGGCCAGCCAGCCGTTCTACTACTTTGGCGCCGACCCCACGAGCGGTGCCGATACCCTCGATAACCTCAACAACAGCGCCGCCCGCCGGGCGCAGCTGCTCGCCTTTTTGGGCCAGGTGCCCGAGGGCGCCTACGTGGCCCTGGTGAGCGAAAACCGCCTGCGCTACGCCGACCCCGGCCTGGCCGCCACCCTGCGCCAGGTAGCCACCCTGCTAGGCAGCAAGCTGGTGCCAACGCTCAAAAACGGCGAGCCCTGGGCCCTGGTGGCCCAAAAGAAGGCGAGCGGCAGCGTGCTGCTGGCCGAAGCCGGCCCCGACCGCACGCTGAGCACGCCTACTTACCTGCAAAGCATCACGCTGGCGGCCTCGCTGAGCGCGCCGAGCCAGGCGGGCAGCGTCACGAGCACGCTCATTGGGCCGGCCGTGAAGTGGCAGACGCTGTTCGACGTTATCAAGCCCGAGACCTCGACGGCTAGCTACACGCTTTCGCTGGTGGGCATCGATGCCAGCAACAAGGCCACGGTGCTGCAACCCGACATCAAGGCCAAGAGCCTGGATTTGACCGGCTACTCGGCCACCACTTACCCCTACATGCAGCTCCAGCTAGCCCTGCGCGACTCCGTGAACCGGGTGCCGCCGCAGCTTAAGCAATGGCTCATCACCTTCAAGGGCAAGCCCGAGGGCATTGTGCGCCGCGACTTGGTGGCCGCCGCCGTGTACGATTCGGCGAGCCTGAAGGCGCAGGCTACTACCGGCACCGGCTTCATCAGGTTCCCGGTCAAGTTTGACAACATCTCGCAGGAAGCCTTCGCCAGCCGCCTCCAAACGCAGGTGCAGCTGGTGAACGCCAGCACCAACCTGCCGGTGCGCACCCTGCCGCTGCTCACGGCCACCCGCGATTTGCTGCCCGGCGACAGCGTGCTGACCGTGAACGTGAGCATTGACATGCGCGGCCTCTTCGGTAAGTTTTACGTGCGGGTAGTAGTCAACCCGCAGCTGCAGCCCGAGCTGTATTACTTCAACAACGAGCTGAGAACGGCCACCTTCACGGTGCGCGACTCCAACGTGCCGCCCACCCTCGACGTGGCTATCGATGGCCGTCACATTCTCGATGGCGAGCTGGTGGCGCCGCGCCCGGTCGTCACCATTCAGCTCAAGGACGAGGACAAGCTGCGCCTCATTACTGATGCCTCGTTCTTCACCATTTTCCTGAAGCGGCCGGATGGCACCACCATTCCCGTGAACGTGAACGGAGCCGATGTGCACTTCAGCGTCGATAACACCTCGGGCAGCCTGGCCCGCCTGGATTACCAGCCCGGCCTGAGCACGCCGCTACCCAATGGCACCTACACGCTGAGCGTGCAGGGCCGTGATGCCTCCAATGCCGCCGCCGGCACCGTGAGCTACCAGGTGAAGTTTACGGTGATAAATGAGTCGAAAATCTCCAACGTGTACCCGTACCCGAACCCCGTCACGAGCAAGGCCAAGTTTGTGTTCACGGTGACGGGCCAGGAGCTGCCGCGCAACATGAAAATTCAGATTATGACCCTCACGGGCCGCGTGGTGCGCGAGATTTTTATGAGCGAGCTAGGCCCCCTGCACATCGGCAACAACATTACCGACTACGCCTGGGATGGTACCGACCAGTACGGCGACCGCCTGGCCAACGGCACCTACCTCTACCGCGTGGCCGTCGACGACCCGAACAACGACTTCAAGAAATTCAGCACGGCCGGCGACCAGGCCTTCAAAAACGACTGGGGCAAGCTCGTGCTGCTGCGCTAGCCCTCTGGGTTTCTGAGTTAAGCAAAAAGGCCGTTCTGCTCAGCAGAACGGCCTTTTTTATGGTTGCTGCGCCTAGCGGCGGCGTAGCGTTACGAAGCTGTAGGCGAGGCTATTCTTATCGTCGGGGGCGTGGCGGGTGCGGGTTTCCTCGCGCCAGGCGGTGGGCGAAAGGGCAGGGAAAAAGGTATCGCCGTCGGGCACGGTGGTGTGCACCTCGGTGAGATACACCACGTCGGTGGCGGGCAGCGCCTCGCGGTAGATTTCGCCGCCGCCAATCACGCAGATTTCCTCGCCGCCGGGCTGCTGGGCGGCCAGCGCCAGGGCCTCGGGTAGCGAGTGGGCGAGCAGCACGCCAGCCGGCGCCGGCCAGCCTGGCTGGCCCGTAACCACAATAGTGGTGCGGCCCGGTAGTGCCCGGCCAATGCTCTCAAACGTGCGCCGGCCCATCACAATGGGGTGGCCTAGCGTACGCTTTTTGAAGTGCTGCAAATCGGCAGGCAGGTGCCAGGGCAGCTGCCCCTGGCGGCCGATAACATTGTTTTCGGCCGCAGCCACCACGATAGAAACCATAAAAAGAGGCGTAAAAAGGAATAATAATGCTCAGGGTAGCTTTTTAGTCCGCGCTGCTGCCCAGCTCCAGCTTGGTGCCGCGCAAGAACTCTTCTGTGCTCAGGCGTTTTTTGCCCTCCAGCTGCACTTCGAGCAGGGCTAGCCAGCCGGTGGGCGTGGCCACGCGCAGGCTGTGGCGGCCATCGGTGGCCCAGGTGCCGGCGGGGGCGGGGCGGCCGGGCATAGCGGCGGCGCGGTACACTTTCAGGCCCCGGCCGTCGGGCAGGGTGGTGTAGGCGGCGGGGGCGGGGGCCAGGCCGCGCACCTGGTTCACAAGCTCCTCAACGGGGCGCGTGAAGTCGAGCCGGCCGGTTTCCTTGGTGAGCTTGGGGGCGGGGCGCAGGCTAGCGGAGTTGGCTTGCGGGGTGCTGGGGGCGGCCCCGGCCGCAATGGCCACCACGGTGCGGGCGGCCAGCGCCGCGCCGGCCACTTTCAGCTTGTCGTATAAGGAGCCAAAGTCGTCGCCCGGGTCGATGGCGATTTTATCCTGCATAATGAGGTCGCCGGTATCAATCTCGTGGCGCAGAAAAAAGCTGCTCACGCCCGTTTCCTGGTCGCCGTGCATGAGGGCCCAGTTGATGGGCGCCGCCCCGCGGTACTGCGGCAGCAGCGAGGCATGGATGTTGACCGAGCCCAGGCGCGGCATGTTCCACACCGCCTCGGGCAGCATCCGGAAGGCTACTACCACCTGTAAGTCGGCCGCGTAGCTCCGCAATTCTGCCTGAAAAGCCAGGTCTTTGAGGTTGGTAGGCTGCAACACCGGCAGGCCGTGGGCCAGGGCCGCCTGCTTCACGGCCGAGGCTTGCAGCTGGCGCCCGCGCCCGGCGGGCCGGTCGGGCCCGGTAATAACGGCCACTACTTCGGCTTCGGGCAGGGCCAGCAGGGTTTCGAGGGTGGGCACCGCAAAATCGGGCGTGCCCATAAAAACGATACGGAGGGGAAGGGGCATGGCGGTTAAAGGCATCGGGTGGGCGCAACCAGACTTAGGTGGGATGAAACTTGAATTTATCCGTGCGAAACTTGGATTATGGTCGTTGGCGCAGGGCTTGGGAGCCTCAGCGCTGAACTTAGGCTACTTGCACCAAGGCTTGTAACGGTTGGGGCGGGGCCTGGATGGCTGACACCAGAAGTGGCAGGTGTGCAGCGAGGCTTAGGAAGGCTGGCACTAGGCTTGGTCTGCCCGGCGCCGGGCTTGGGCAAGCTCGCGCCAGGCCTGAAAAAATGCGCGGTTTTCAGCGTTCCGGATACAGCAGGTATTTCTTGCGCAGCTGCCTGAACCGCGCCAGCCCCGGCGCCCAGCTAGCCCTTATGCTGGCCTCCGAGCGCCCGGCCACCACCTGCGCTCGCAGCGAGTCGGTGCCGGCCAGCTGCTCGAAGTACTTGGTAAAGAAGTGCTCCTTATCGGTGCTCTGGCGGTAAAAATCGAGCAGGTAGCGCACCGTGAAAAACTGGCTGGGCTCGCCGGCAGCGGGCTGGTGCAGGTCGAGGCCGTAGCAGAGCTGGCCGCCCAGCGGCGGGGTGGGCGAGCCCGCGTTGGGCCGGGGCGTAAACTGGTAGGGCCGCGTGGCCGGCTGGCTAGGGCTGCCTATGACCTCAAACGGCCGGTCGGTGCCGCGCCCCACGCTCACGTTGGTGCCCTCAAAGAGGCACACGCTGGGGTAAAGCGCCACCGCCCGCGCCGTGGGCAGGTTGGGGGAGGGGCGCACGGGCAGCGCGTAGGGCGTGGCGTGGGTGTAGCCGCCCGCCAGGGGCACCACCTGCAAGCGGCAGGGCTGGCCGCCGGCCAGCCACTTTTCGCCGTTTATCATCCGGGCCAGCTCGCCCACCGTGAGGCCGTGGCAGATGGGCAGCGGGTCGAGGCCCACGAATGAGCGGTGCCTGGGCTCCAGCACCGGGCCATCGACGAGGGCGCCGTTGGGGTTGGGCCGGTCGAGCACGATTAAGGCCTTGCCCTGCTCGGCCGCCGCCTCCATTATATAGTGCAGCGTGCTGATGAAGGTGTAGAAGCGCGTGCCCACATCCTGAATGTCAAATACCAGCACGTCCACATCGGCCAGCATTTCGGGCGTGGGCTTTTTGGTTTTGCCATACACCGAGCGCACCGGCACGCCGGTGCGGGCATCGCGCCCGTCGGTAATGGTGGCCCCGTCGGCTGCCTCGCCCCGGAAGCCGTGCTCGGGCGCGAAAATGGCCGTCAGGTGCACACCCAGCGCCTTCAGGGTATCGACCAGGTACGCCTGGCCCACCCGCGAGGTTTGGTTCACGACCAGGCCCACGCGCTTGCCTTGCAGCGCGGGTAAGTAAGCCCCTAGCTGCGCGGCCCCCACCTGCAAGGCGCGGGGGGGGCGGGCGGCGGCCTGCGCCCGGCCCGGGCCTGCGGTGGGGCTAGCCCCGCACCCGGCGGCCAGGCCTGCCGTCATAAATATCCACTTCATCATAGCCCAAAAGTACCTTGCTGCGTAAGAAGCGCGCTCCTGCCCGGCTTGCAACCCCCGGCGCGGGCGTAGCTTTACGCCACTTGTGAATATCGCCCGCTACATATCGCGCCGCATGGACGGGGCCGACTCCGGCTCCTTTACCCACTCCGTTACGCGCATTGCCACGGTGAGCATTGCCTTGGGCATTGCCGTGATGATAGTCTCGTTTTCCATTCTGCAGGGCTTCCGCGAGCAGATTCAGGACAAGATATTCTCCTTCGGCGCGCACTTGCAGCTCTCGCGCTACGACACCAACAACTCGCTTGAGGTAGCGCCCATCTCCGAGCCCGAGCTGCGCCGCCAGCTGGCGCGCTACCCGCAAGTGGCTTCGGTGCAGCCCTTTGCCCGCAAAACGGCCATCATCAAAACCGCCGACGAAGTGCTGGGCGTGGTGCTGAAGGGGGTTTCGGAAAAGCACGGCCCTAGCAGTATGCGCCAGAATATGGTGGCCGGCAAGTTTATCACCTTTGCCGACTCGGCGGCCAGCAACGACATCATCATCTCGCGCAAGATTGCCGACAAGCTGCGCCTCGCTGTCGATAGCTCGGCGGTGTTCTACTTCATTCAGCAGCCGCCGCGCATCCGCAAGTTTCGGGTGGCGGGCATTTATCAGACTGGCCTCGACGAGTTTGACGAAGTGTACGTGCTCGGCGACCTGCGCCAGATTCAGGAGCTTAATGCCTGGCCCGATTCCCTGGTGGGCGGCCTCGAAGTGCGCCTGCGCGATTTCAAGCGCCTCAACCCCACCTTCGACCAGTTTTACGAGCAGCTGCCCTACGAGGTGCGCATCGAAAAAATCACCGACCAGTACGCCCAGCTCTTCGACTGGCTGCAGCTGCTGAACCGCAACGTGATTATTTTCCTCATCCTGATAATTTTTGTGGCTACCTTCAACATGGTCGCCACCATCTTTATCATGATTCTGGAGCGCACCAAGATGATTGGCATCCTGAAAGCCGTGGGCGCTACCGACAATCAGATTCGGGGCATGTTCTTCTTCCGGGGGCTATCCATTACCTTCAAGGGGCTAGTAATCGGCAACCTTTTTGCGCTGGGCGTGTGCTGGTTACAGTATCACTTCCGCATCATTCCGCTCGACCCCGAGAACTACTACATGGACCGCGTGCCCGTGGCCTGGGACCCCTTCGTTATCCTGCTGCTCAACGTGGCTACGCTCAGCGCGGCGGTGCTGTCGGTGCTCATTCCGACCTACATGATTGCCCGCATCAAGCCCATGGTAGCCATTCGGTTTGACTAAGAATGGCAGCCCGCAGCGGCGGCCGTTTTGGGGAACTACGCGGTAAAACCCCGGCGTTGAGCGACGAAACCGGGCATTATTAGCGAACCGGGCGTAATTTAGCCGGGCCAAATGGGCTAGTCAAAAATAAAAGCCGGGTGCAACCTGTTACCTGCTCGGTACGCTCTCTTGGGTACAATAACCTTCCTTTTTTCATGAAAAATTTTCCTCGGCTAGCCGGCCGTTTGCTGGCCCTGCTGCTGGTGCTGGGCGGCCTCGGCCTGAGCAGCTGCCACAAAGACGACACCACCACCGTGTACGGCAACTGGGTTAAGGGTAACTCATTTCCGGGCACCGTGCGGAGCAACGCCGTAAGCTTCGTCGTGAACGGGGTGGCCTACGTGGGCACGGGCATCGATGCCAACAGCGTGAAATACAACGACTTCTTTTCGTTTAACCCGGCTACCGGCAGCTGGCTGCGCCTCACGCCCTTTCCGGGCATTGCGCGCTACAACGCCGCGGCTTTTGCGGTAGGCAGCTTTGGCTACGTGGGCACGGGCTACGATGGCACCAACTACCTGCGCGATTTCTGGAAGTTTGACCCTTCGCAAAACACCACCACCACTACCGGCGGCGTAACGACGACCACCGTGGGCAAGTGGACGCAGATTCTCGACTTCCCGGTGAACCCCGGCACCGCCGGCCGCTACGGCGCCGTGGCCGGTAGCGTAGGCAGCTACGGCTACGTAGGCTGCGGCTTCGATGGCAACAACCAGAAGGATTTCTACCGCTACGACCCCACGGCCAATACCTGGAGCACCTTCGCCGGCTTCCCCGGCGACAAGCGCATCAACGCAGTGGCCTTCACGGTGAACAATGTGATGTACGTGGGCACCGGCATCAACAACGGCCAGTACACCACCGACTTCTACGCCTACGACCCCGCCAAGGACACCTGGACGGCCAAGCGCCAGCTGGCCAACATCAGCAACTCGACCGATTCGTATGACTATAGCAAAGTGGCGCGTTCGCAGGCCGTGGCCTTCACGATAGGCAACTACGGCTACATCACCACTGGCAGCAATGGCGCGGTAACCACCACTACGTACCAGTACGACCCCACGCAGGATACCTGGACGGCCATGAACCCCTACCTGGGCACGGGCCGCAACGCCGCCGTGGGCTTCGGCATTGGCAGCTTTGCCTACGTAGGCACCGGCTACTCGGGCAGCACCCGCTTCGACGATTTCTGGACGTTTGACCCGAATGTCACGCAGCAATAAGGCATCTGCGCCGCTGGCCATCTGGGGCCGGCTGCTGGCAATGCTGGGCCTGGTGGTGCTGGCGGCCAGCTGCACCAATACCGTGAGCGATATTGGCGTCGGGCTGCCCGACGTCAATACCGACACGGGGGCGTTTCTCATTGATACCCTCACGGTGCGGTCGTCCACGGTGCTGCGCGACTCCGTGCCCAGCTCCAACTCGTCTTACCTGTACGTAGGGCAGTATACCGACCCCCAGGTAGGCAGGCTCTCGGCCAGGAGCGCGTTTCGGCTAGGGCTGCCGGGCGGGTATGCCCCCGACCCCACGGCTGTTTTCGACTCGATTACGCTCATTCTGAAGCCCAACAGCTACCGCTACGGCGACACGACCAAGACGCAGGCGCTGGTAGAAGTGCACAAGCTGAGCCGTAACACGCCTATTTCGACCACGAAATATTCGTACACCTCGGCTCGCCTCACGCCGCTGGGCTACGATTCGACGCACGTTGACAGCCTGCTGAACCGCAACCACGTGGCGCCGCGCGGCCGGGCTAGGCCCAGCATCCGAACTCTGCGCTTGCCGCTCGACGGCGCTTTTGGCCGGCAGCTGCTGGCCCTGGGCAAAGCCGGCCGCCTGAGCACGCAGGATGACCTGGATGCGTACCTGCCGGGCCTCGTTATTACGCCGGCCGCCGGCGACGAGGGCACCATTATTGGCCTCGACGCGACAGCGACCGACGCGGCGATGAACCTGTACTATCACCTGCCCACCGACCCGACCACCGTTATCACCAGCTCGTTTTCGCTGGTCGACGGCGCCCGGCACTTCTTCCAGATACGGGCTAATCGGAGCGCGCCGGGCACGGCTATTAGAAACCTGCCGAAGACTTCGCTGGGCACGGTGAGTTCTGCGCTCACGGGCAACCAGACGGTTATTCAGGGCGCGCTGGGGCTGCAAACCCGCCTGGAGTTTCCGCACCTCACGGACCTGCGGCAGTTTGGCAACAACCTGACCGTGACCAGCGCCGTGATAACGGCCTCGGTGCCCACGGCCACACTCACGCCGTATGCCCCGGTGCCGCCGCCGCTCAGCATCTACTATACCGACGCCAGCAACCATCCCACGGCGCTTTACCAATCCGGTATTACCTATACCACGGGCATTTCCACGCTCACGGGTATCGAGCAGGGTACTTATACCTGGTCAGTAATTGATTATTGCAAGGCCGTGCTGGCCAACACAATTCCTAACAATGGCCTCCTGGTAGCATCGGGCACGCCCGATGTGCCTAGCCGGGTAATCATCGGCGATTCGCGCAGCACCCTCAACAAGCTGACGTTCCGCCTCTACTTCATCCGCGTGCAGTAAGTAGAAAACTGCCACCTGGTAAAAGCCCCGAAGCCTGGCTTCGGGGCTTTTTGCATCTGAATTCTACCGGGCCAATCAGGGTTGCTTCCCGTTGAGGAGACTTTTTAGCGAAATAACTGTTAGCCTAGCGTGACCCATCAGCCCCCGACGCCCGCCCCCCGCCCCGACCTGCTGCGGGTATCCTACGACGACTACCGCGCCCTGCCCGCCATTGCCAATTCCGACTTGTCGCGCCTGCGCGATGCGCTTAACGGCCGGCCACCCCGCCTCGATTCGGGCTCGGGCGCACTCAGCTTTGGTACTGCATTTCACACGGCCCTGCTGGAGCCCGGCGATTACCAGCCCGGGCAGCCGGGTCTCAACGATACCTTGGTGTGGTGGCTGGTGGAGGGCGTCAAGCTGAATAAGGAGCTAAGCCGCCTGCTCGAAAACGGTGTTGCCGAGCGTAGCGCGCTCTTTACCGAGCCCGTTACCGATACGCTCTGCAAGCTGCGCGCCGACCTCGTGCTCGACCAGCCCGGCCAGCCCTATACCGTTATTGACTTTAAAACGACCATGGCCCGCGATGCCGAGCACTTTCGCTGGCAGTGCTCGGCCTACGACTACGACCGTCAGGCTGCCTTCTACACCGATGCGCTGCGCGCCGAGCGCTTTCTACTGGTAGGGGTGCAAAAAGTCGAACCCTTCGGCGTGTTCCCGCTCGAAGTACCCACCGATATGCTGGCCGAGGGCCGCCGCAAATACCTGCACCTGCTGCGGCTATTGCGGGCCCCGGCCACCGCGCCCGCCTACCGGGCTGAGGCCGTGCAAGCCGCCGTAGCGGCGCTAGGGCTGTAGAATTGATTACGGAGCTAGGGCTTACGGGCGGCAAGTAGCAGCAGCAAGTATTAAAGAGCGTCGGGGCCAGGCAGCGCTATACGCGCAACCTGGCCCCGACGCTCTTTAATACTTGTAGGCCCTAGCAGTTGGCTATATCCCGGCTGCGCCAATCGCCGCCAACTCGCGCAACACCTGGCGCAGGCTGGCCGGCTCCCGCAGCTGCCGCGCCAACTGATGGAGATAATCGGTTTCGGCCCGCAGGCTGCGCTTTATCTCGCGCAGGCGGGTGCGCTGCTGCTTCTCGGTGCCGCTCCAGGGCGCTTGGGCATCGGGCTGGCGGGCCGTTGCCAATTGCTCGGTCAGTTGCTGCTGCTGCTGCGCCAGCGCTTCGGTGTAGCGCAGCAGCAGGGCCTCGGCTTCGGCGCTGGGGGGCGTTGGACCATCGGTAGTGGCTAGCAGAGATAAGAGGGCAGCCAGGTCGCCGGCTGCGTAGGCGGCCGTTATGCGCTGCATCAGGGCAGTTTGGGCTTGCTGGGCTGCTGCATCGGCCTGGGCCGCGCGGTCGGGGTGGTGCAGGCGGGCTAGCTGGCGGTAGGCCGCCTTGGTATTTTGAAGCAGCGCTTGGTTTTCGGTGGCCGCGGCCTGCGCCTGCCCGGCCCGGGCCTGCTGGCGCTGTTGCAGGCGGCGGGCCCGGGCAGCGGCCGCTGCCTGCTCGTGGGGCGGTGGCGAGGGGCTGGCAACTGCCACGGGCAAAGTTTCTTCTTCCTCAAGCGGCGGCAGGGGCGGCGCGTAGCGAGCCAGTATCGCCGCTTCATCTTCACCAAACCGCTCTTGCAGGCTGCGGGCGTTGTGCACCAGCAGCTCCGTTACCTGGGTTTCTTCGGCGCGGCTGAGGTAGCCATCGGTTAGGGCAATTTCCAGCGGCTCGTACAGGGCGCGGCGCGCGGCCACGGCCGCCGCCGCTACGGGACCTACCTGCTGCCAGTAGGCCTGGCGGGTGGCGGCCTGGCTCGCCCGCAAGCGGTGCATCTGTTCGCGCAAATCATCTACGGCCTGCATGGCCTGCCGATAGGCTAGCTGGGCGGGCGAAGCCGGCTGGCTAGCCACGCGCTCGGGCAGCGCCTGGCGTTGGGGTAAAGCGGAAGGGATAGTCACAGCCGGTAAAAATAAGGCATATCTTAAATGCGCTAGTCCGGTGCTTATAGCTAATGGCACAGTAATAATCAGTGAGCAATTACCCTTTTTAAAGTATTGCTTTTTAATTGATTTCGCATTGCTAAAAAATATTTTAAAAATAATTGAGCAATTAGTTGCGTAAGTAAAATAAACTTCCCACCTTTGTCACACTAAACCACCACAGCCATGTATCACCTAACACTCAGCCGCCGGAATTCGGATAAGATGCAGCCAGAAAGGCTGCCGCTGCTCGGTATATGTGCCTGCTTCTAGCCCTGGCTAGAGTTGTCGCTGCCCGAGCCCTCAAGCTCGGGTTTTTTTGTGTTTAGCCGGTTTGTCAGCCGTTTAGCCTTCTCGCCCGATGCCCTTTATCCGCCCCAGTTACTCGTTGCAGCAGCTCCTGAGCCAGCCCATTAGCGGTTGGGGTAAGCGGCACGGCCACCCTTTTTCTTTGCAAGCAATGCGCCAGTAAGTACCGGCTGCAACGCGCACTGAAAAAGCCTGGCCCCTACAAGCCGGGCTTTTTTGTGCAATTAGCAATCGAATAAAAATAATTTTTATTCGCCGGAAAAGCATTGCCTTTGCAATTCAAAACTAATTGTTCGCGGAATTAATTTTTTGCCTATTCACCATCTTTACTCCCACCCGCCATGCGCTTCAATTTCAATTTTCGCAAAGCGCCGCCTGCGCCGGTTCGCAACCACGAAGGGGCGCCGGCCTACGTGCTCACCCCGGCCCTGGAGCTGTACGCGGCCGTAGCTACGGCGGCCCTCAGCGACCAGTTCTACGAAAAGGCCGACACCCGGCTAGCCCGCCTGCGCGAGCTGGTGGCCAAGAACGAGCCGGCCTTCGTGGCCCGGCTGGCCGTGTATGCCCGCGAGCAGCTTTACCTGCGCTCGGTGCCGCTGGTGCTGGCCGTGGAGCTGGCGCGCATCCACCGCGGCGATAGCCTGGTGAGCCGCCTGGTGGCGCGGGTGGTGCAGAGGGCCGATGAAATTCCGGAGTTGCTGGCCTTCTACGCCCAGGCCAACGGCCGCAGCGGGATTAAAACCCTGGGCCGGCTTTCCAAGCAAATGCAGCACGGCTTGGCCTTGGCCTTCAATAAGTTCGACGCTTATCAGCTGGCTAAGTACAACCGCGAGGGGGCCGTGCGCCTGCGCGATGCCTTATTCCTGGTGCACCCCAAGCCGCGCGATGAGGGCCAGCAGGCCGTATTCGACCAATTGGTGGCCGGCACCCTGCCCACGCCCTACACCTGGGAAACCGAGTTGTCGGCCGCCGGGCAGGTGGCCTACGCCACGGCCGCCGAGCGCCAGGCGGCCGTGGCCCGCACCTGGGAAACCCTGGTGCTGAGCGGCCGCCTGGGCTACATGGCCTTGCTGCGCAACCTGCGCAACTTGCTGGAAGCCAGCGTGAGTGCCGACGTGCTAGCCCACGCCTGCGCCACCCTGGCCGACCCCGGCCAGGTGGCCCGCGCCAAGCAGCTGCCCTTCCGCTTTCTGGCTGCCTACCGCGAGGTGCTGGCTTTGAACGCAGGGGCGGGGGCGCCGGTGCTGGCGGCGCTCGAAACGGCCATTTCGGCCAGCGTGCGCAACCTGCGCGGGTTCGATGGCAACACCCGCGTGGTGGTGGCGTGCGACGTGTCGGGCTCGATGCAGCAACCCATCTCGCCGCGCAGCAAAGTGCTGCTCTACGACGTGGGCCTGGTGCTGGGCATGTTGCTGCAAAGCCGCTGCCAGCACGTGGTAACCGGCATGTTTGGCAACACCTGGAAGCGGGTGCCCTTGCCCCAGGGCCAGGTGCTGCGCAACGTGCAGGAGCTGTACCGCCGCGAGGGTGAGGTGGGCTACGCCACCAACGGCCACCTCGTTATCCAGGACCTGCGCCAGCGTGGGGAAGTCGTCGATAAAGTGATGATTTTCACCGACTGCCAGCTCTGGGACGGCACCGGCCGCGACCGCACCCTAGCCCAGGAATGGGCTGCCTACCGCGCCAACGTGGCTCCGCAGGCCCGCCTGTATCTCTTCGACCTGGCCGGCCACGGCACCACCCCGCTCGACGTGCGCGCCGAGCACGGCGTGGCCCTCATCGCAGGCTGGTCCGATAAGGTATTCGACGTGCTGGCGGCCCTCGAAAATGGCGGCAGCGCCCTCACCGAAATTCAGAAAATCGAGCTGTAACCCAAGCTGCCCGGCCGGGCAATCAAGCGGAACCCCCGGCCATTACAGTTTGCTCAAGAAATCGGTGCCGTGGCTAGGGCCTACTTCGTTTCAAGGGCCGACTGGGGATAAGTGCCCCGTCGGAAAACGGCCGAAAGGTCGGTAGCCCTAGCGCTTGTCGCCCGATTTTTTACAGAGGTTGAATCCTCCCTTTCATCATGTTGCGCAAAGCGAAGCATTGCGCGTGGCGCAGCAATTTCTTGCGCTAGCAACGAAGCGAGCAAGACGCTCCGCGCAGTATGAATAAAGGGTTGGCAGCTAATTCATTACAAAGAAATAATTCTCATGAACCGCGACTACCGCCAGCAACTGGCCCGCGATACCCTGGCCGCCCTGGCGCGCGGCAGCTACGAAGGCCCTGGCGGCCCCGTCAATTTTGCCAAAGCCCAGCGCGCCGCCGAAGCCGGCAGCCACCTTTACCGCCCGGCCGATGCCGCCGACCTCCTGCGCGAGCTTACCTGGCCGGCCGGCCCGCTGGCCGAGGTGCGCGTGTACGGGGCCACCACCCTGGAAGCCGCCGCGCAGCTGGCGGCGGAATACGGCAGGGTAGGGGTGCTGAATTTTGCCTCGGCCCGCCACCCCGGCGGGGGCTTTCTGGGGGGCAGCCAGGCGCAGGAAGAAAGCCTGGCCCGTTCCTCGGGGCTGTACCCGTGCCTCACGCAATTCGCGGAGATGTATGCGGCCAACAGCCAGCCCACGAGCACGGCGCTCTACAGCGATTACCTCATTTACTCGCCTGGCGTGCCCGTACTGCGGCACGATAACGGCCAGTGGCTAGCCCGGCCGCTGCTGCTCGACATCCTCACGGCCCCGGCCGTGAATGCCGGGGCGCTAGCGCGTAATGCGCCCCACCTGCTGCCGCAACTGGTGCCCACCATGCGCCAGCGGCTGCGGCTGGTGCTGGCCGCCGCCGCCCGCCACGGCGCCGAGGCGCTGGTGCTAGGGGCCTGGGGCTGCGGCGTGTTTGCCAACGACCCGGGGCAAATAGCCCAGCTCTTTGCCGAGGCGCTGGCCGAGCCGGCCATTCGGGGGCGCTTCCGGCGCATCGACTTCGCCATTTTTGACCCTAAGCCGCCGCACGCGGTGCTGCAAGCCTTCGAGCGGGCACTGGGTACCAAAGAACTGGCAACATAATTGTACCACCCTTTTAACGCGCATTTTATGCCGCATCTCTTAGGCAAACGGCTGACCCCTTAATGGCAGCCGCTGGCCGGAACGGACTACCGCCGGGGCGACAGTGCTTCGGCGGCCCGTTCCAAACCTGGGCTAGCCCCTTCCGCTTGCAGGTGCCGTAGGCCGGCGCTACTTCGTGGGTAAGTTTTCGGGCGTGGCTTCGGGCACGTCGTGCGGGTTCGAGCCCCGCCGGGGGCTGCGGCCACCGGACGAAAACATTGCGCCAGCCGCTCGTTGCCCTGTTTTTTAGGTATTGCCGGGTGTCGTAACTAGGCGTTACTTCGGGTTGTGAGTTCGATTCTTATCGCCCCGACACCAGTACCACAATAGGAGCCTAGCTCAACGGTAGCGCAGCAGTAGCCAGTGACGTATTGCCCCGGCAGCCTGAGGAGGGAGCCCGCCAAAAAACCTTTCTGACATGAAAACAACTTCTTTACGCTAAGCATTGACAATCAACTCGTCGGGTGCCGTAGCGCCGCCATACTTCGCACCCCTGGGGGCCGGTGGCGGGTGCAACTCCCGAAGTGGCTGCCCACAACGGCAGCCGCGCTGCAACGTGGATGAAGCCGGTTCGCTGGCGATGCGTCTGTTGCCCCGATAGAATTGATTTGCAGCTGCTAGCCCTTCACTTTTACTGCCATACAACGAGTGCCGTAGGTGGGTCATACTTCGGAAGTTGCGCCGCATAGGCGTGCAGGTTCGAATCCTGCCCGCGCCCGGGTTTGCCCGGGCCGGTGGCGAAACTGGTAGACGCACAATTTTAAAAGGCCCGCCGCCCGTTGCCTCGTTGCTGTTACGTGTTTGGGTGCCGTAGCCCGGCCATACTTCGCGCTTTTAACGCCCAGGTCGCAGGTTTGAATCCTGCCAGCAACTGCTTCGGCAGCCGCTGTAGCTCAGTCTGATAGAGCAGGATATAGAAGGCCGGGCGTTTGTTGCCCCAAGCTATGCTTGAAAACCCGGTGCCGTAGGAAGGCGCTCCTTCGTCTGGTGAAATCTGACTGTTAATCAGAGTTGGGGTTCGACTCCCCGTGCCAACGCCTCGGCTTTGGCGCTGCGCCGACCGCCTGTTGCCCGGGTTGAATTATTAGAATTGCCTATTAACCAAGCTGGTGCCGTAGCTGCGCCTTACTTCGTTTGGGACGACGGGATTGCGGGTTCGAATCCCGCTCGCTGGACTGATTACCAACTACTTCCAGCGGTAGCTTAACATGGCAAAGCACGTATTGGCGGGCGCCGCGCCTGTTGCCCGGCTTAGGTTAAAGGCCAATTGGGTGTCGTAGAGGGGCGTTACTTCTTAAATCTTGTAGCAACTCAACTGCTACCGCGGGTTCGAATCCTGCCCGCGCCCGCCGCCAGGCGGCGCGGTGGCTGAGTGGCCGAAAGCACGATTCCGTACCGGACCGCCCCTTGCCTGTTACCCCGGTTTGCCCGGTCTATTTCCTCACTTCAACACGCATCACCATGCAAAAAGATATCATCGCCCCTCCCTTCGCAGACATGAGTATTTCACCCCCTAGCTCGGCGGGCCCCCGTGGCCGCGCCGGTTGTGTATGGCCAATCGCAACAAACCCCTGCCGGCCCAGGTGCGCACCGCGCAGCTGGCCGACGCCGCCTTAGCGCGGCACCTAAACTGGCAAAAATGGCCCACGGCCCGCCAGCTAGCCTACCTTTTTTCGGCCGATGCGGCCACCGATATTGCCACCCGCACCGAGCCCCACTCGGTACTGGCCGCGCTGCATCGGCACTGCGTAGCCACCCGCTCTACCAACGAGCAGTGGCGCATTCGCCACTTTCTGAGCCAGTTGGCGCCCTGCCGCACGGCGTTGCTGCACCGGCCCGAGCTGGTGCCGGCGTTGGCGCACATCGGCCTGCACTTCGCCAGCCGGGTGCGCGAGCTGAATGCCTGGCAGCCGCCCTCCAAAAATGCGTTTTACCAGCTTGCCAGCCTGCTGCGGCACTTGTTTGACCAGTACGGCGACGTGCCGGCCTGGGTGCTGGGCGGCTGGGGCAGCGACCCCGACCGCCACGCGGGCCTCGACCTCACGCGGCTAGCCCTGCACCTCGGCCGGGGCCAGGCCATACGCCGCTTCGACGGGTGGCCGGTGGCTCTCACCAAGCGCCAAGAGCACGCGTTGCGGCAGGCGCCGGCGGGCTGCACCTTTCAGGAGGCCTACCGCTACGCCCAGCTGGCCGAGCGCGACGCCACCGAGTGGCTGGGCGTGGTCCTCGACTCGCGCCTGGGTCGCGAGGCCATCGGCCCCGACGACGGGCTGTGGCTGGCGGTGCTCGACCTCTTCCGGGCCGAGCCCGATGTAGACCCCTGGCAGTTTGGCCCTGTGTGCGACTGGATTCATTTTCGGCGGCGCGTGGGCAGTCCCGCCGAGCCGGCCCAGCCGGGCTTTTCGCTACGGGGCCGCAGCCTGGCTTCCTTGCTGGCGCACACGGCCCGCTGGCACCGCACGCTGGGCAAAATCAGCCGCAACCCGCAGTATATGAAGCTGCTCGAAAGCACCTGGCCCGGCCTGCCGGTGCCCGACTTTGCGGGCGGCGAGGGCGGCTGGGTGCAGGTGCGGCAGCTGCGCGATTACCCCGCGCTGCTCGAAGAAGGCCAGCGCATGCACCACTGCGTGGCTAGCTACGTGTATATGTGCCAGCGGGGCCGCGGGGGCATTTTCTCGCTCACCTTCAACGGCGCCCGCATGCTTACACTGCAGCTAACGCCCGCCCGCCAGCTGGTGCAGGTGCGCGGCCGCTACAACCGCCGGGCCTCGCCCGAGGAGCAGCGCTGGGTGCAGCAGTGGCTAGCCGAAGCCCGTCTCACGGTGTCGGCCTACGCCTGGGAAAACTGAGGCCTCTTTTGCAATTAAACATTGAACGCGCCAACTCACATGCTGTCATGCTGAGCGTAGTGAAGCATCTCGCTCGCCCCGTTGCCAGAGCCTTGATTACTGCGCCACGCAAGATGCTTCACTACGCTCAGCATGACGAAATAATGGTGAAATTCAAGCATAAAGCGGTGCCGTAGCGCGGGCTTACTTCGTCTGAAACCCGAACCAACCCTGGCCCGCGCGCTTATCGCCCGCTTTGCCCGAAGCTGCCGGATGCCGTAGGGCGGCGCTACTTCGACCTGTCACGTTGCCACCGTGCGCCGCTCGTCCATTGCTCCGGCAGCTTCTTTTTTAATGGGTGCTCCAGCTGTTGCCAGCAGGTAGTATCCCTTGATAATCAACATCTTACTCACCAAACCCAATGGCTTCTATTTTACGAGGCAACGACTTGCGGCAGCTCGGCTTTCCCGAGGGCCGCGCTATCGGGCTGGCGCTGGCGCAATTGCAGCGCAAAGAACACAAGCGCCTGCCCCAAACCGAGCAGCTTGCCCTGCTCAAAACCATCCTGACCAACCCCCAAGACTACCTCACCGACCTGGCCTGGAGCCACACCGCCGCCGCGCTGCTGCCGCCCCCGTCGCGGCACGTGGCGCTGGTGCCGCGCAAGGAATACGCCACGTTCGGGGCCGAGTACATTGAGCCGGGCGCCATCCACCAGATGGAAGTGGCCATGAAGTTGCCCGTGACGGTGGCCGGCGCCCTCATGCCCGATGCCCACCACGGCTACGGCCTGCCCATCGGCGGGGTGCTAGCCACCGATAACGCGGTGATTCCCTACGCCGTGGGCGTGGACATTGGCTGCCGCATGGCCCTGTCAGTGTTCGACCTGCCGGCCAAGTACCTGGGGCAGCGCACCCAGGAGCTGCGCACTGTGCTGCTCGCCAACACCCGCTTCGGCAGCGGCCGGGGCTGGGAGCGCGGGCAGCGCCTGGCCCACGAGGTGCTGGAGCGCGACGAGTTCACGGCGGTCCCGTTTCTCAAAAACAAGCACGCCGCGGCCTACGAGCAAATCGGTACGTCGGGCTCAGGCAACCACTTCGTGGAATTCGGGCTGGTTGAAATCACTGACCCGGCCAACGAGCTGGGCCTGCCGCTGGGTCAGTACGTGGGCGTGCTCTCGCACTCGGGCTCGCGGGGTCTGGGCGCCAGCGTGGCGCAGCACTACACCGGCCTTGCCCGCGACGTGTGCAAGCTGCCCGCCGAAGCCGCCTACCTCGCCTGGCTAGGCCTCGACACCGAAGCCGGCCAGGAGTACTGGGCCGCCATGACCCTGGCCGGCGACTACGCCTCGGCCTGCCACGAGCAGATACACCGCCGCCTAGCCAAAGCGCTGGGCGAAAAACCCCTGGCCAAAGTCGAAAACCACCACAACTTCGCCTGGAAGGAGCGCCTGGCCGATGGCCGCGAGGTCATCACGCACCGCAAGGGCGCCACGCCGGCCGGCGCGGGCGTGCTCGGCATCATCCCCGGCTCTATGACGGCCCCCGGCTTTATCGTGCGGGGTCGCGGCGTGCCGGCGTCGTTGGCCTCGGCCTCGCACGGGGCGGGCCGGCTTATGTCGCGCACCCGCGCCAAGGCCGAGCTAGGCGAAGCCGAAGTGCGCCGCCACCTCGCCGACTACGGCGTGGAGCTGATTGGTGGGGGCCTCGACGAGGCGCCGATGGCTTATAAAGACATCCACACCGTGATGGCCAGCCAACGCGAGCTAGTGGATGTGCTAGGCTCTTTCACGCCCAAAATAGTGCGGATGGACGGCGCCTAAAAAAAGTTCCATTCTCTAAATCCGCTGAGCTTAACAACTACGTAAAGTAGGCAGGCTCGTCAGAGCCGTGTTTTCATAGCTCAGGAAAGCCCGTTGCCTTTGGCTGCGGGTTTTTTATTTTCCGGAATATCGGCAGCTGGCGGACCCGGCAGCACCCGCACCACATCGCCCACCCGCAGGCGGCCGCCCTGGGCAATGTGCGCCGTGAGGCCGCCGTGACCGCGCATGGCGTTGTAGCCGCCGGGGCCCAGCTCTTCCTCCATGCGCGAGCAGGGGTGGCACTCGCCGGTAATATCCAAAATGACTTCCTCGCCGATTTGAATCTGGCGGCCTTTGAGGGCCAATAAGTTGAGGCCACTCACCACCAGGTTGCGCCGCAGGCGGTCCGGCGCCACCGGCTCGGGCAAGCCCAGAAAGCCCGCCACCGCTCCCAGGTGCTCGTGCTGGATAAGCGTAAGCTGGCGCTTGCCGCCCGGCTTGGGGCTAGCATGGTCGCCGGCCAGGTGCCGGTCGGTAATTACCTCGGCCTCGGGCACTGCCTCCAGGGCCGCCCGGCGCAGCGGGCGCAGGCCTATCCACTCCAGGCGGCCTTCCTGGGGTAGGGTAGCCAGCAGCCGGGCCACCGTCGATTTATCATCGCCAAAAAAAGGAAAAGCCATACCGGGCAATTTAGAAGTTGAGGAAGAAAGCTGAGTAGAAATGTAACCAAGTCAAGAGTTGGCTGCCTGGCGGGGCCACATTTCTACGCGCATATTTTTCACAGTTCGTCGGGCGTGCCGAAGCCTTCGCGGATTTCGGGGTGGCTAATCTGGCCGCCCAAGTTGCCGGCGCGCGCCAGCAGCCCAAAGCTCAGCACGGCCCCTAGCAGCGTGCCCCACGCCAGGCGCCGCGCCCAGGCGTGGCCCTGGCTCAGCTGCACCACGCACAGCAGCGCCAGCGTGGCCGTGGCGGCTAGCACCCAGTAGCCCAGCCGCGCCGCCTGCGCGTGGTTGTGAATAAGCGCCTGGCTCACGCGCGGCATGTCCTTCACTACCCGCGCCGCGCCGGGGCCGGTGAGCTGAGCCGGTAGCCCCAGCACCACGGCCAGCACAAGCGCCCACAGGCCCGCGCGCAGCACCGCATCTTGCCGCCCTAGCAGGCCCGCCGCCAGCAGCAAAGCCCCGGCCAGGGCTCCGAAAATGGGTACGTGGTTGAAAAGCAGGTGCCAGTGGGCTTGGTTCATGGGGCGCGGCGCTAGGGGAGGGCAAAGGTAGCCGCTGCCCCAAGGCCAGCCAGCCAAGGCTAGTCGTTGCGGTGGGCCGCCAGCTTTTCGTGGTGGTTGTCTTCGGCTTCTTCCACCGAGTGGGTTTCGCCCAAGTCGTTGTCGGCCCGCGCCTTATCGGCCAGCAGGCAGTAAAACTGGTGGATAAGCCGGATTTCTTCCTCCGAAAAATCCTGGGCGTTGATGAGGCGGTTGCTGGCGCCCTTGGTGGCCGCAATCAGCTCATTAAGCTTGAGGTGCAGCACTAGTGAGTCTTTATTCTGGGCGCGCTGAATAAGGAAAACCATCAGGAAAGTGATGATAGTGGTGCCCGTATTAATGACCAGCTGCCAGGTTTCGGAATAGTGAAAAAGCGGCCCCGTGATGGCCCACAGCAGCACAATGCCCACCGCCCCCACAAATACGGTGGTAGTGCCCGAGTACTTCGTGGTTTTTTCGGCAAAGCGGCCAAAGAAGGAGGCCTTATCAGCAGGCTGAGATGAAGCAGACATAAAAAAAACAGAAAAAAACAGAGCTAGCCCAACGGCTAATATCTTGCCAAGTAAGCAGGTAGCGCGTGTACGCGTACTGAAGCCCCGGATTTTTTACGTGAAACGCTGCGCAGGATTTGAAAAAATGGCGCGGCGTAGTACATTTGCACCCGCTTCGCCCCTCAGCGAAGCCGGCCCCCGGGCCGCTCCAAGCTGCCGATTGCCTTTCTGCGCACGTGGTGAAACTGGTAGACACGCCATCTTGAGGGGGTGGTGCCTTCGGGTGTGGGAGTTCGAATCTCCCCGCGCGCACGCTGAAAGAAAAAAGCCCGCTATGCAGCGGGCTTTTTTTATGCCAGTTGGCGAATACCTGGCTTATTTCTCAAATGGGTTGCCCGGCACTACCAGCACCACCCGCTCGCGCTCCACTATTACCTGGCCGGGCAGGGCACCTTTGGGCTTGCGCACAAACTTTTTGGGCGTCACCGTAACCGGGCACAGCGAGTCGTGCTGGCGGCGCGAGTACCAGCCGGCCAGCTGGGCGGCGTGCTCCACCACAGGCTCGGGCACCACCTGCCCGGCCCGGTGCCGAATAACGACGTGCGAGCCGCTCACATCCTTGGCGTGCAGCCAGAGGTCGTCCTTATGGGCATATTTCTGCGTCAGCAGGTCGTTGTTCTGGGCATTGCGCCCCACCAGAATGGTAAAGCCGTGGTCCTCAAATACCTTGAATGGCAACTCGCTGGCAGCTTTGGCCGACTCGGGGTTGGGGTCGAGGGCGTGCAGCTTGCGCCAGGTGCGCAGGCCGCGCAGCTCGGCCAGGGCTGGTGCGGCATCCAGCTCCTCCAGCAGCTCCAGCGCTTGCAGGGCTTCGGCCTCGCGCGCGGCAATGCGCGCCTGCAGCTGCCGCTCTTCTATTTGCTGATTCTTGGCTTTGCGGTATAGGTTTTCGGCCGTGCGCTGGGGCTTTTCGAGCGGCTTCAGCTTGAGAACGACCGGCTCATTAGTGTAGAAATCAACAACTTCGAGCTGCGCTGCACCCGGCGCAATGGCGTGTAGGTTAGCCATAATAAGGTCGGCGCGGTGGCGGTAGCCCGCTTCGTGGGCCAGCGCGTGCAGGCGCTGGCTAGCCAGGTGGGCGCTGGTGCCGGCCTCGTCGGCCCGGCGCGTGAGCAGCTGCCGCAGCTGGCGGCGCTCGGTTTCGAGGGCGCGGCGGGCCAGCGCCAGCGGCACAAAGCGCCGCAACGCGCCAATCGGGTCGGTGCCAGGCAGCGTTTCGAGAATTTCGCCCAGCGGCACCAGGCTCAGGCGGGTGCGGCCATCGAGGTAGATGACGTAGTAGTACGCGGGGTTTTCCAGCTCGGCTTGCAACTCGTGGGCTAGCCGCTGCTTTGCCTCGGCCGGGGCGGGGTCGTAGCCGCGGTGTTCGCGCAGGTAGCGGGCCGGCAGGTCGGCCAGGGCCGGGGACAGCTTGCCAGTGGGGCCAATGGCCGGCGCCGGCGCATCGGCCGGCAGAGGTGCCAGGTCGGCATCGGCCGTGTAGCGCTGGTGAAAGAGCTGGGCCGCCGCGCCCGGCGCGGGTCGAAAAATGGCATTCGGCCGCGGGCCGTAGAGCTTGAAGGTGAGGCTGGCCGCGGCTTCTATAAAATTGATTTGCAGTACTCTGTCCTGCGGCCAGACTTCTACACCAGCCACCGTGCGGCCTAGCAGCTCGGGCAGTAGGTCGACCGAATTTTGGCGGGCGCGGTGGAAGGTTTCGGGCAAAGCCAGCGCCGGAAAAGCGGCGCCCAGCTGCGCTTTCAGCCAAAACTCGGCGCCCGTTTCACTCAGCAAGCCAACGACTAGCTCGTCTTTTTCCTGCGAGAAGCAGCTCGCTACGCGGTAGCCGCGCAGCTGCGCGGCGAGGGCCGGGGCCAGCTGGCGCAGGAAATAATAATTGGTATGCATAAAAATAGCTCCAGCAAGTATACCGGGTTAGTTCCCCAGCTTTTTTAAGGCGAGCGCAGTTTGGAAATGGCGCTCGGCGCGGCGAATGCTCAACCAAGCGTCCGTTAAAAAAAGTAGCCCAAACAAGCTGGCAATGCCAAGTACGACGTGTGATACAGGCGGTGGAGAAATTACCAAGCTCACCATCAACAAGAAGCTCAGTACAAAAAAGCCGCCTAGCAGCCCAGGTAGCGACGGGCGGATAATGAGCTGCACGCAAGTGCCAGCTAGGGGCAAGGCCGCCTCGCTTGCCGCCCGCCAATGGCCGTAAATGACCGGCCCGTTCGACCGGCCCCGGGGCATCCGGGCTCGGAAGGTGTGCGCAGCCAGCTGCACCTCGCCCCAGCAAGGCAAGCGGCGAATGCCCAGCCACCAGAGCAGGCCCGCCGGGCGCGGCAGCACCGTGTGCTCGAGCCGCCGCACCAGCGCCGTGGGGGGCAGCGGGGAGCTATACTGCCGCCGTAGGTAAACCACTAGGTGCATATTATAAGCGACTGGCCTTCAAGGCACAACCTTATATCTCTACCACCAAGCCATCATAAGCCAGCCGCAGCCAGGGCGGCAGGGTAGCCTCTACCTCGCGGTGGCGGCCTAGCTGGTGGCTGATGTGGGTGAGGTAAGCCCGGCGCGGCTTTAGTTCCTCCAGAATGGCCACGGCCTCGCCCAGCGTGAAGTGGGAGAGGTGAGGCTCGTGCCGCAGGGCGTTGAGTACAATGGTGTCGCAGCCTTGCAGCTGGGCTAGCGTGCTATCGGGCAAGAAGTTAGCGTCGGTCAGATAAGCTAGCCCGCCCAGGCGGAAGCCCAGCACGGGCAGCCTGTGGTGCAGGGCCCGCAAGGGCTGCACGGCCAGGCCCAGCACGTCGAAGGGCTGCTGGTCGTCCAGTATCGGGTGCAGGCCCACCTGCGGCACGCCGGGGTATTTGTGCTCGGCAAACACGTAGGCGTACTCGCGCTTGAGCTGCTCGATAACCCGGGACTCGGCAAAAACCGGCATTTCCTGCTGCTGCCGGAAGTTGAAAGCACGCACATCGTCGAGGCCGGCGGTGTGGTCCTTGTGCTCGTGCGTAAACAGGATGCCGTCGAGCCGGCTGATATGCGCCCGCAGCATCTGCTGCCGAAAATCGGGGCCGGTATCCACCACCAGGCTGCGCCCCTCCACGGCCAGGTGCACCGATACGCGCAAGCGCTGGTCGCGGTGGTCGAGCGAGCGGCATACCGGGCAGGTGCAGCCTATCATCGGCACCCCCGACGAAGTGCCCGTACCCAGAAAAGTCAGCTTCATAAAATTTACTTATCAATTATGAATTAGAAATTATGAATTAGCGGGCGGTTTGGGGCGCCGTGCCCGAAAGAAAATTCATAATTCATAATTTCTAATCCATAATTAAAAGTTTACCCCACGTATTGGCGCACCACGCGCACCAGGGCGTCAAAATCCAGGGGCTTGGGCAGGTAATCCGTAATGCCAGCCTCCCGAAACTGCTCCATCGAGTAGTTGTTGGCGTTGCCGGTAATGGCGATAACGGGCAGCTGGTTGATGCGCGGGTCGGCGTGGGCCCTTATGTCGCGGGTGCACTCAATGCCGTTGCGCACGGGAATATTAATGTCCATCAGTACCCCATCAACAGGCTGGCTCTCAAGCTGCTTGATAACTTCACCGCCGTTTTTGGCCAGCACAATGCGGTATTTTTGCTGTTCCAGAATCTTACGGGTCAGGCTAAGAATGACTGAGCTATCCTCGGCAATAAGGATGGTTTTGGGGGTAGCGGTGGGAGTCATGTGGAAGAGATGGATGAAAAAATGCAGCTAAAAATGAAAGTAAAAAAAAGGCAGGCCGGAGCCGCTGACAAGCGGCCCCGGCTACCACTAGGGCTAACCCGGTGTGAGCAGGCTGGGATAATGGGCAATGAAAAGAGCGAATAATTTATTAAGCTCGGGCAGGCCACTGTCAATTACCTGAGTTTGCTGTTTTTTGATGGCTTTCTCCAAAGCTAAGGCCTGCGTAGCCAGCTTGGTGAGCCCTAGCGTGCCGGCCGTGCCCTTGAGCTGGTGCAGCAACGGGTGGAGCTTGTCTAACTCGGTAGCCTGCCAATGCTCATTTATCTGGGCCATCAGGGCGGTAGTTTCCTCAATAAACTCGCCATAAAGCTCAGCCGTGAACTCCTCGCCGCCCAATTGCAGCAGCTGCTTCAGCACCTCGGGGTCCACGATGGCCGGGGCGGGCTCGGGGGTCACCTCGGCGGGCTTGGGAGCGACTGCCGGGGCGGCTATCCAGCGGGCCAGCGTTTGGGCCAGCTGCTGTTGCTTCACGGGCTTGGCCAGGTAGTCGTCGAGGCCCGCTTCTACAAAGCGGGCCGCATCGTCGGGCATAGAATAGGCCGTCATGGCCACGATGGGTGGGCTAGCCGCCCCCAGCTGCGCCTTAATGGCCCGGGTGGCGGCAATGCCATCGAGGCCCGGCATCTGGATGTCCATGAAAATAAGCTGGTAGGCCGCGCCCGGCGCCGTAGCCCGGGTAATGGCCTCGTAGCCATCGCTGGCAATATCGACCTCGCAATTAAGCTTGCCCAGCAGGCGGGCGGCCACTTTCTGATTGATGGTGTTGTCATCGACCAGCAGCACCCGCGGCGCGGGGCCCGGGCGGGCCCCCACCAGCGGGGCAGGCTCGGGGGGCGCCACCAGCGCCGCCGTAGCCGCCGAGGTGGGCACCTGGCAGCGGATGGTAAACCAGAAAATACTGCCCTCGCCCGAGTCCGACACCACACCGATGGTACCCCCCAGCAGCTCGGCCAGCTCCTTGCTGATGGCCAGCCCCAGGCCCGTACCGCCGTAGGCCTTGCTAGGGGTGGTGTCTAGCTGGGTGAAGCTGGTGAAGAGGCGCGCCGCATCGGTGGCCGAAATGCCGATGCCCGAGTCTTGCACCGCGAAGCGCAGCGTGTAAAAATCGCCCTCCGCCCGCGCTGCCGATACCACCACGCTCACGGTGCCCTGCGCCGTAAACTTGATGGCGTTGGCAATGAGGTTGGCCAGGATTTGCAGCAGGCGCGTTTCGTCGGTGATGATGGAGGCCGGGGTGCCGGGCGCCAAATGGCAGGTAAAGCGCAGGTTTTTCTGGTTGGCGCGGTACAGAAACAGGGCCCGCAGGCGGTCGAGCAACGGCTCGAGGGCTAGCGGGGCCTCGTTGAGACGCATCTTGCCGGCCTGGATTTTCGACAAGTCCAGAATGTCATTCAAAATGGTCATCAGCGCCTCCGAGCTGGTGCCCAGCGTGTCGACGTAGTCGGCCTGCTCGCCGCTCAGCTGGGTTTGGCCCAGCAGGTCTATCATGCCGATAATACCGTTCATGGGCGTGCGCAGCTCGTGGCTCATGTTGGCCAGAAACTGCGTTTTAGCCTCCGAAGCGGCTTCAGCTTCCTCCTTGGCCAGGCGCAAATCGTCCTGGATACGGCGGATTTCGGTGATGTCGCGCGCAATGCCCTCGGTGCCAAACCGCGTGCGGCGGGCATTAATGAGTACGCTCACCGGGTAGCCCTCCTGGTGGCGCAGCTGGGTTTCGAAGTTGCGCAGCTCGCCCTGCTTCAGCAGCTTTTGGCGCAGTATCTGGTGCTGCTCGGGCTGCCAGTAAAAGTCCTCTATGCGGTAGCTAAGCGCCTCCAACGGGCTGTAGCCCAGTACTTCGCGCAGCGAAGGACTGAGAATGGTGAAGCGCCCCTCGCGGTCGGTGCGGTAGTACACATCTTGAAACGACTCAAAGATGGAGCGAAACTTTTCCTCTTGCGCGGCTAGGGCCAGCTGCGAGTTTTTGCTGGCCGTAATGTCCTGCGCCTGCGCCGTAATCTCCTCAAACGAGCCATCGTTGAGGTAGATAGGGGCCAGGTTGATGCTGAGCCAAAGGCTAGGTGACCGGGGCTGGCGCAGCTGGGCCTCGAACTGCTGGGGCTCGCCGCGGGCCGCGGCCAGGTAGCTGCGCCGAAATAGCTCGCGCGTGGCCTCGTCGGCCAGCGAAATGTCAGTTTCCAGCACGTTGAGCCCCGGCGTGGGCAGCGCGCCATTGCGGCGCTGGTAAAAGGTAGCGTAGTTGCGGTTGAACGACACGAGGTTGCCGCGCCGGTCCACGTTCCATATCAGCTGCGAGCCGCTTTCAAAAATGGCACTCAGGCGCGCGTTCTGGCGGGCCACGTATTCCTCCTGGCGCTTGCGGTCGATGGCCAGCGCCACCTGCCCCGAAATGAAGTGCAGAATGTCGAGGTCGGCGGGCGTGTACAAATCCACGCGGTCGTATTCCTGCACCGTGAGCACCCCGATGGTGCGGTCGCCCACGCTCAGCGGGGAGGCTAGCAGCACGGCGGGCAGCCGCCCGAAGGCCGTCATCTCGCCAGTGCGCATGAGGCGTAGCAAATCGGCCTGCGTGAAGAACATGGGCTGGCCCTGCTCAATCACGTATTCGGTAATGCCGAGCGAGAATGGGCGGCCGTCGCCCTGCTCAAAATAGGCGTGCTGGTCGACGTAGTACACAAATTGCAGCTGCGTGCGGGCGTCGTCGCAGAGCGCAATAAAGATGTTATTCGTCTCAATAACCTTGCCCAGCTCGCGGTGAATGGCGCCGTAGAGCGCCGGCAGGTCGTGGGCCGAAATGGCCAGGTTGGCAATGCTGTAGTAGACCTTTTGCAGGCGCTCGGCCTTGATGCGGTCGGTAATGTCGTGCAGCACGGCCCGGGCGCTGGGCAGGCGGCCCGGCTGCTGCTCGCTGCTCACCGAGCCAATGAGGTGCACGGGGCGGCCGGCCTTGGTCAGTAGTACAGTCTCTAACTTATTGAGAGCCTGGCCTTCGTAGAGGCGGCGCAACTGGTAGAGCAGCTTGGCGCGGTAGTAGGGGTGCACCACATCGGTGAGCGGGCGGCCTAGCAATTCCTCTTCGGTATAGCCCAGCTTTTCCTGCCCGGCCCGGTTCACGAAGAGCAGCAGGTTGGTGGCGCTCAGGTGCAGAATAAGGTCGTGCGAGCTGTCAAAAAACTCGCGCAAGTAGGCCGGCTCGGGCAGCAGGGCCGGGGCGCGGCCGGGCTCATCGTGGTTCAGGGCGTGGCCCACGGCCCACATACCCGTAAGGTGCCCTTTGGGGTCGCGCACCAGCTGCGACTGCCACTGCAACATCAAACTTTCGCCTGTGCGGGTTGTCAGCTCCATTTCGTAGTATTCTTGGTGCGGCGCTTCATCGCGCAATATGCGTAGCAGATGCGCCTGGCGCTCGGCTTGGTGCGCCGGGGGCGTGAGCAGCCGGTGGTAGGCCTGCCCCAGCAGCTGCGAGCGCTCGTAGCCGCTGAGCCGCACAAAAACATCGTTGACTTCCACGATGCGCCCGCCGCCGTCGAAAACCACGTAGGCAAGCTGCAACTGGTCGAACATGTGGGCGGTAGCCGGCAAATGCGGCCCCGGAGAGTGAACGGGCATAGAGTGCGACAAACGGGTTGCCGGGGCTGAGGTTGCGGCTGGCGGCGCGGCAGAAGTAGTTTTGGCCGGAATTTACGGCGGCTGCGCCGTTTTACCTAGTTCGTGTCCATTTCAGCCCCCCGCCTGGTTTTCGCCGTTACCACCGACCTGAGCTACGACCAGCGGATGCAGCGCATTTGCGGCAGCCTGGCGCGGGCCGGCTATGAGGTGCTGCTCGTGGGCTGGCAGCGCCCCGCTTCGGTGCCGCTGGGGCCACAGCCGTATGAACAGCACCGGCTGCGCGGGTGGTTTCAGCGGGGTAAGCTTTTTTACCTCGAGTATAACCTGCGGCTGCTGCTGTACCTGCTGCGCCAGCGCGCCGCCGCCTGGGCTTGCGCCGACCTTGATGCCGCGCTGCCCACCTGGCTGCGCGCCCGGCTAGGGGGCCAGCCCTTCGTGTACGATGCCCACGAGCTGTTTACGGAGGTGCCCGAAGTAGTGGCCCGGCCCCGCGTGCAGCGCCTCTGGCAGTGGGTAGAGAATTTTATTGTGCCCCGCGCCCGGCTGCGCTACACGGTGGGCCCGGCCCTGGCCGGCCTGTTTGAGGCCAAGCACCCCGGCTGCCCGTTTGGCGTGGTGCGCAACGTGCCGAGTGGGGCCGCGCCGGCGGCAGCTCCACTCGGGCCGCTGCCCGGCGGCCCGGTGCTGCTTTACCAGGGCGCGCTCAATGTGGGCCGGGGCCTGGCCGAGCTGCTGGCGGCCATGCCGCAGGTGTCGGCGCGGCTTGTCATTTGCGGCGAGGGCGATTGCTCGGCGGCTTTGCGCCAGCAGGCGGCGCAGCTAGGGCTGCTGGCCTCGGGGCAGGTCGAGTTTACGGGCTACGTGCTGCCTGATGAGCTGCGCCACCTCACGGCCCAGGCCACGGTGGGTATTATGCTGCTCGAAAACACGGGGCTCAGCTACTATTATTCCCTGGCTAATAAGTTTTTCGATTACGTGCAGGCCGGCATCCCGCAGCTCTGCATCGCCTTTCCCGAATACCGCGCCCTGAACGCCCGGCACGAGGTAGCCGAACTGGTGCCCGACCTGGCCCCCGCCACCCTGGCGGCAGCCCTGGCGCGGCTGCTGCCCGGCGGCCAGCCCGGCGCCCGCTACCAGCAGCTGGCGGCCAACTGCCGCACAGCCCGCGCCGAGTGGAACTGGCAGCAGGAAGAAAAAGTGTTACTCCGTCTTTACCACACCCTGCTAGGCAGGTAAGTTTACGCATGTTGCCCCCCAATCTCCTGGCCCGGCTAGCCCCCACCGCCGCCGACCCGCGCCCCGTGCTCCTCACCGTGGCCGGCCCCACTGCCGTGGGCAAAACGGCCCTCACCGTGGCCCTGGCCCGGCAGCTAGGCACCGAGATTATCTCGGCCGACTCGCGCCAGTTCTTCCGCGAGATGAGCATCGGCACGGCCAAGCCCACGCCCGATGAAATGCAGGGCGTGCCGCACCATTTCGTTGATTCGCATAGCATTACGGAAGACTACAGCGCCGGCCGATTTGCCGCCGAGGCCGAGGCGCGGCTGGTCGAGCTGTTTCGGCGCCACGCCGTGGTTATTGCTACTGGTGGCTCGGGGCTGTATTTGCAGGCGCTCACCGATGGCCTCGATGAGCTGCCCGCCGTGCCGGCCGCCGTGCGCCAGC
This sequence comes from Hymenobacter cheonanensis, assembly GCF_030581075.1. GTDB lineage: Bacteria > Bacteroidota > Bacteroidia > Cytophagales > Hymenobacteraceae > Hymenobacter. Next base: position 229,392 of record NZ_JAUQSW010000001.1, on the reverse strand, counting down.
AGCTGCAACACGAGTTGGCCACGCAGGGGCTAGCCCCGTTGGTAGCCGAGCTGGCCGCTACCGACCCGCTCGCGCACAGCCGCCTCGACCTCCAAAACCACCAGCGGGTGCTGCGGGCCCTCGAAATTACGCGCGGCACGGGGCAGCCGTTTTCGAGCTTTCACCTGGGGCCGGCGGCCGTGGCGGCCAAGGCGGCGGCCAGGCCCTTTCGGGTGGTGAAAGTGGCCTTGGCCCGCGACCGCGAAGAGCTGTACCATCGCATCGACCAGCGGGTGCTGCAAATGCTCGACCTGGGCCTAGTGGCCGAAGTGGAACAGTTGGTGCCCTACCGGGCGCACAATGCCTTGCAAACCGTGGGCTACCAGGAAATCTTCGGCTACCTCGACGGGGCGTATGACTATGCCGAGGCCGTGCGCCTGTTGCAGCGCAATACCCGCCACTACGCCAAGCACCAGTTCACCTGGCTGCGCCGCGACGCGGGCTACGAGTGGGTCGATTTGAGTTATGAATTATGAATTAGAAGTTATGAGTTGGGTCGATTATCAACTCATAACTTTTAACTCATAACTCATAATTAATTAAACGGAGAGTATCTCCACCATCCGCATAAAGCTCTGGTTGATGACCTTACGCTTGTTGATAGTGTCATCAAACGGGGTGTACATGAGCTTGCGGTCGACGATGCCGGCCATCACGTTTTTCATGCCGTTTAGCAGGCCTTCAACGGCTGCGATGCCGAGCTGCGAGGCTAGCAGGCGGTCGGAGGCCGTGGGCGAGCCGCCGCGCTGAATATGGCCCACGATGGTTACGCGGGTGTCGAGCTGCGGAATGGCTTCCTTCACGCGCTTGGCTACTTTGTGCACGTTGCCTTCTTCCTCGCCCTCGGCCACAATCACGATAAACGAGGTTTTGTGGCGCGCATAGCTGCTTTGCAGCGATTCGATGACGGCCTCCACGCTCATGGCCGTTTCGGGCACCATCACAATTTCGGCCCCGCCGCCGATGGCGCACGGAATGGCGATGTAGCCCGAGTCACGGCCCATTACCTCCACAAAAAAGCAGCGGTCGTGCGAGTCGGCCGTGTCGCGAATCTTGTCGATGGCCTCCAGGGCCGTGTTCACGGCCGTGTCGTAGCCAATGGTGTAGTCGGTGCCGTAGAGGTCGTTGTCGATGGTGCCCGGCGCGCCCACCGTCGGGATGCCAAACTCCTTCTCAAAGATGGTGGCACCCGTGAAAGTGCCGTTGCCACCAATGGCCACTAGCCCTTCAATGCCGTGGTTGGTAAGCTGGTCGAAGGCCTCCTGGCGGCCCTCCTTGGTCATGAATTTCTGCGAGCGGGCCGATTTCAGAATCGTGCCGCCGCGCTGCACCGTATTCGACACCGAGGCCGAGTCCATGCGCACAAATTCGCCCTTAATCATGCCGCTGTAGCCCCGCATAATGCCATAGACCTCAATGCCGTGGTACACGCCCGCCCGCACCACTGCCCGCAGGCAGGCATTCATGCCCGGCGCATCGCCGCCACTGGTAAAAACTCCAATTCTCTTCATGGTAAAAGTCCGCTAAAGCGCCCACTGCCCAGGCAGGGTTGGCCGTAAGCCCGCAAAGGTCGGCAGCCGGGGGCACTTGCCGAAACGGACGCAGAAATTTAACCCCGACATTTTTGCCGCCATTACGTAGAAGTACAAAAAAGCGCGAAGCAGACTCTTGGTAATTAGGCGTTTCTTGCCTACTTTTCGCTATCTCACCGCCCACCTCTAACCCGCACTCCTATGTTTGGTTTTTTCGAAAACGAGCAGGCTAAAAAAATAAAAGGCCACCTCTGCAACCTCGCCGCCCTGGCCAAAGCCGATGGCCACGTGGACGACCGGGAGATGAATTTTATCATCACCGTAGGCAAAAAAAACGGCGTGTCGGCTACCGAGGTGCGCAAGCTAGTAGCCGGCCAAACCAACTGCCTGGCCGACCTGCCCGGCACCGATTCCGAGCGCTTCGACCAGATTTTTGACCTCGTGGATATGATGCTGGCCGACGGTATTGTGGACGAAACCGAGATGGATTTCTGCATCATGATGGCCGAGAAGCTGGGCTTCCGCCACGCCATCGTGGGCGTGCTCGTGCGCAAGATTTCGCAGGGCGTGAAAGACGCCGTGCCCCGCGAGCGCATCAAAGAGGAAAGCCTTTCCTTCTTGAATTACAACGACTTGCCGGTGCGCTAGGCAAAAGCCTCGCGCCCGTTACGTCAGGCCGCACGCCGTGAAGCATCTCGCCCGCACCGTTAGGTTAATGTCCTACGGGTGCGGGCGAGATGCTTCACTACGTTCAGCATGAGGATTTTAATGAGGGCTAATAGCCCGCAGCAAGCCCGCCACGGCCGCGTCAATCTCCGCCTCCGTAATCGTGAGCGGCGGCGCGATGCGCAGCGAGTTATCGCAGAACAAAAACCAGTCGGTAAGAATACCTTCCCCGGCTAGTGCCCGGTCGATGATGGGCTTGAGCACTTCGAAAGAATCGAATTCCACAGCCATCAGCAACCCGCAATTGCGCACCTCCCGAATGGCGGGGTGCATCAGTTGCGCCCGTAGGCGCTGGGCCTTAGCCGCCACGCCGGCCAGCAGGTTCTCTTCCTGAATAACCTGCAAGGTGGCTAGCGAGGCCGCGCAGCTCACCGGGTGCCCGCCAAAGGTGGTGCAGTGCCCCAGAATAGGGTTGGTCTGGAAGCCCACCATGATTTCGGGCGACGAGATGAATGCCCCAATCGGCATGCCGCCGCCCATGCCCTTGGCGCACACCAGAATATCGGGTACCACGCCAAACTGCTCGAAGGCCCACTGCGTGCCCGTGCGCCCGAAGCCGCACTGAATCTCGTCGAGAACGAGCAGCGCGCCCACTTCGGTGCAGCGCTGGCGCACGGCGGGCAGGTAGCCGGGCCGCGGCAGGCGCACGCCGGCTTCGCCCTGCACGGTTTCGAGCACCACGGCGGCGGTGTTTTCGGTGATGAGGGCCAGGTCGGCCAGCTCGTTGTAGCGCAGGTGCGTTACGTCGGGCAGCAGCGGCCGGTAGCTGTTTTTGAAGCCCTCGGAGCCCGTGATGGACAGCGCGCCGTGCGTGGAGCCGTGGTAGGAGTTGTAGGCCGATACCAGGCCCGTGCGGCCGGTGTGGCGCTTGGCTAGCTTCAGGGCGCCCTCGATGGCCTCGGCCCCCGAGTTGGTGAAATACACCGTGTCGAGTGGGGCGGGCAGGGTGGCGGCCAGCGCGTGGGCTAGCCGGGCGGGCGGGGCCTGCACCAGCTCGCCATACACCATCAGGTGTAGGTACTTATCTAATTGGTCGTGAATGGCTTGGAGCACGCGCGGGTGGCGGTGTCCCACGTTGCTGACGCCGATGCCGGAAATCAAATCCAGAATCGGGCGGCCTTCGGGGGTGTACATGTACACGCCTTCGGCCCGCTCAATTTCCAGCAAAAGCGGAAACTCCGAGGTTTGGGCCTGGTGGCGCAGAAAAAGCTGGCGGGGGGTAAGCATAGCGCCCGCAAAGGTACCGCCGCTAGGGCCGGGGCGGGGCTACTGGTCGTCGGCCGGCGAGCCGGCAGCCGGGCCATTACCCGCCACCCGCTTGAGTACTTCCTTGGTAAAATCGCGCTCGGCCTGGTACAATTGGGCCACTTGCCGCAGGCTCAACACTTTCTGAACCTTGTCAAAATAGTCTTTTTCCAGATTAAGCTGCTGCTGCCGGATGGCAAAATCCTGGTTGAAGTTGTCGCGCAGCTGCGCATCGTTTAAAGAGAGGCTAGCGGCGTCGCGGCGCAGCAAGCGGGCCGAGCGGTTGAGTTCGCGGCGCTTACCAATAAAGTCATTATAGAGCGGCCAGAAGCGCTGGGCCTGGTCCTGGGTCAGCGTCAGGCGCGACGTGATAAAGGCAATCTTGGCATTATCGAGCTGGCTGATGCGCGCGCCCGGCTGCCCCAGCCGGCCCCGTAGCTGGGCCTGCGCCGGCTGGCTGGCGGCCAGCGCCAAGCAAAACAGACCAAAGAAAAAGAAGCGTAAAAGGTTCATGAGTAAGTAGCTAGGCTTAGAGAAGCCCGGCCTCATCGGCGGGCTGCGCATCGAGCGCCTCGGTAAGCTCGGTAGAAGATGGCTGCAAATACTGGGCAGTGAGGCCCAGGCGGCGGGTCGGCAGCTCGGCCAGGTCGAGCATATCTACGTGGGTTTCGCCGCTGGTGAGGTACTCCACGAGCTGGGCCTGGGGCACGGCGTCGAGGCTAGCGGCAGTAGGGGCCAGCCGGGCACCGCCGCCCAGCCACAGCGAGGCGGCAAACGTGCCCAGCAGCAGCGTTGAGGCCAGGCCCGTGCGCAGGTACGCCGGGGCTAGCCGCCACCAGGCCAGGCCCGGCTGGCGGGCCGGCGCTACCACCTGCGCCATAATGCGGGTGGGCAGCTGCTCGAAGTAGCCGGCCGGGGGGCTGCTCAGCGGCTGGGGCCCGCGGCGCGGGTGCTCGTCGAGGCGGAAAGGCGTTTTCATGAACGTTGGATGGCAAAGCGGAGCCAGGGTTTAATCGGCTTCGTCGGGAGATAACAAGGGGTCGTCGGCTTTCGTCACGTATTCCTCAATCTTGCGGGCGGCGTGGTGGTAGCTGGCCTTGAGGGCGCCCACGCTGGTACCGGTGACCTCGGCCATCTGCTCGTAGGGCATCTCGTCGTAGTAGCGCAGGTTGAATACGAGGCGCTGCTTGTCGGGCAGGCGCAGAATGGCGCGCTGCAGCTTCAGCTCAATCTCATCGCCGGCCACGGCCGGGTCGGCTTCGAGCTTGGCCGCCAGCTCGGCGCCTACATCGTTGAGGGGCAGAAAAAACCTGCGCCGCTTGCTTTGTAAAAAGCTCAGGCACTCGTTGGTGGCGATGCGGTAAATCCAGGTGAAGAGCTGGGCATCCTGCCGAAAAGTTTCTAAATTTTTCCACACCTTCACAAACACGTCCTGCGTGAGGTCGTCGGCGTCGTCGTGGTCCACTACCATCTTGCGCACGTGCCAATACACCTTCTGCTGGTACTTGCGCACCAGTTGGTTAAAGGCCAGATTGCGGCTGGCCGGGTCTTGAAACTTGCGGAGGATTTCGGGGTCTTCCAAACGCGGGGCGGGGGCGATTGTGCGGGTTGGACGACGGGCAGGGGCCAGGGTTTAATGCGTGGGCCTAGCGGTTGCGCCGGGCGTTCAGCAAGCGCAGCACTTCGGCCGTGGCCGCTTTGTCGCCGGGATGCTGGTGCTGAAAAAGCATTTTCTCTACTAAAGCCGGGTCGTCGCGGTAGAATGTGCGCACCAAGGTTTCGGTCGGAACCAGCCAGATGAGCAAGCCCAAGCTACCAATCAGCAAGATGGAACAGGCTTGCTGGCTAGTAGCCCATTTTAAAGAAATTGTTATCAGCAGCGTTGATACACTCACCAGCAGGAGTTCTGCTTGGCCCTGCCACAGCAGCAGCTTAAAAAGAATGCCTAGCAAAGTAAGCGCGCTAGCGATGTACTGAAACTGGCGCAGTAACTCGGGCGACTCTGTCACCGGTGAGTATGCCGTGGAAAACTCGGGGCCAACATCTTCTATTACTGGCTCGAAGGCACGCAGGAAATAGATAACTGACAGTCCGCTAAGGCCTACCATGAGTAAGATGCTGCCGCTGCGCAGCAAGGAGTAGCGAAACCCTAGCCCTGTGGCCGCCACGAGCCAATGTAGGCGCTCGGTGCGTGGCAGCACTTCATTGTAGAGGAAATTCTTGCGTACCTCCGCCATTTCCTACCGCCCAAAAATGCTCAACGAAGTCGTCTGCGCCGAGCGAATAGTAAAGTTGCGCACATCCGTAAACTTGCTGCCGGTGCTGGTGGCGGTGCGGAAAACCAGCCGGTAGGCGCCCGGCTGCATGGCCAGGTTTACCTTGCTGCTGGCCTCGGGCAGGTTATAAATCCAGGTCTGCGACTCGTCGTCGTTAAGCTTGTAAAGGCTGCCAAACCCTTTGAGGTCAGAGGTGATGTTGAGCGTGCCCGGCACGGCGTAGGTCACGGTAGTGGCCTGGCCCTGGCGGATGCTCACGCGCTGGGTGGTGCGCGGCAGCGTCAGCACTTCCACTTCGTAGTTGCCGGCCAGCATTTTCTGCTTGCTGCCAAAGGGCAGGGCTAGCCCGGTGGCCGCGCTGCCCTGCGCTCGCACCACGGCCTGCACCGCGCCGCCGTAAGGGTTGGGTGTAATGTTGGCCGGCTGAAGCACCAGCGTGCCCTGCGGCGTCTTGAAATTCAGAACGTTGGCTTTGCCACCCCGGATAACAATATTGGCCTGCCGCACGGCCGGCACGGTGTTTATCACCAGGTCGTAGCTCTGCAAGGCGTCGATGTCGAGCACGTCGGCCTTGCCCTGGGCGTCGCGGTAGTGCACGTAGTTGTACTCGGGCTGCCCGGTCACGTTGTTCACAAACGTCATGTTCACGTTCGACTCTACCGGCCGGCCGGCCTCGTCGGTGAGGTTCACGGCCACCGTGGTTTTGGCCAGGGTCTGGGCAATTACGTCGTTGAGCACCGTCTGGAAGGTCTTGACCTCGGCCGCGTTATAGTACTTGCCCAGGCAGGCCAGCGCCTGCCCAAAGTCCTTTTCGGCCCCGATGCCAATGACAAAGGGTTTCAGAAAAACGCGCTTGCGCTGCAATGCTAGCGAGGCCGCGCAGGGGTCGCCCTTGCACGACTCTACGCCGTCGGTGATGAGCAGCAGCACGTTGCGCGACGTTTTATCCAGGGGGAAGTCCTTGGCCGACTGTTCCAGCGAGTACGTGATAGGCGTATTGCCCTGCGCTTTCAGCGTTTTGAGGCGCGCCTTAATGGCGGCGGCATTCTTGGGGGCGAAGGGCACTTCAAGGCGCGAGTCTTCGCAGTTTTGCTCGGCGTTGGCGTGCTGGTGGCCGTACACGCGCAGGCCCAGCTCCAGGTTGGGGTAGGCGTTGAGCGAGTCGGCCATCTTGGCCAGCAGGTGCTTGGCTACCTCCCAGCGCGGGGTGCCCTCCCAGGGCGCCATCATCGAGCCCGAGGCATCGAGCAGGAAGAGGATGCGCGTGACTTTCGGCTTTTCGGGCGGCGCATTCTGAGCCTGGCCAGCAAAGCAAAGGGTCAGCAGCAGCCAAACCAGCAGGCCGCTGGTAGCAGAGCGGGCAGAAAAACGGAGTGGGAATAGCATCGCCGAAATTTACACCGGCGCCCGCAACTTCCGGCTAGCCACCCGCCCGTAGTCGTTGGGCGCCAGCCCCGTCCCGAAACCGGCGCCGCCCGCTACCCGCTGCCGCGTGCCCCGGCCGCTCATGAAGGCTTCGTGAAGAAAACGTAGCCGATAGGTTGGGGCGGAATGCCTAGCGATAACTGATTGGAACCTAAGCGTTGCGCGAGCGTATGCTGACGCTTACCAGCCCGGCGGTTCCGGGGCGTTGCCAGGCCTCTACATGCTGCTGGTGCCTGCCTATGGTTGAGAGTACCGCTAGCCCCCGGCCCCTGGTGTATGCTCACCTCGGCGACCTGCACATCACCGATGCCAAAGCCCGCAACTACCTGGATTTGCTAGCCATCCTGGCCCAGCTGGAGGTAGAAGGCGCCGGCCAGCTCGATTTTATTTACCTGCCGGGCGACGTGGCCGACAATGGCCAGCCGGCGCAGTACCGCCTGGTAACGGCGGCGCTGCGGCTGGCTAGCGTGCCGGTGCACCTCATCACTGGCGACCACGATAGGGAGCCGGGCAGCCTCGCCAGTTTTTACGCCGTGCCCGCCGCCGCGCCCCTGCCCAAGGCCCTGACGGTGCAGGGCGTGCGGTGCCTGTTTCTGGATGTGTGCGGCCCCGGCACGGGCGGCCCCGATTTTCGGCTGGGCGCCGCGCAGCTGGCCTGGCTGCGCGAGCAGCTAAGCCAAGTGCCGGCCGGCACCGAAGTAGCGCTGTTCATGCATACCTACCCGGCCGACTTACGCGACGCCGCTGAGCGCGAGCAGCTTATGAGCCTGCTGGCCCAGCACCGCGTGGCGCTGTTCGACATGGGCCACACCCACTACAACGAGCTGGCCAACGATGGCACCACTATCTACGCGGCCACCCGCTCTACGGGTCAGCTTGAGGAAGGGCCGGTCGGCTACTCGCTCACCAGCCTCGACCAGGGCATTGTGAGCTGGCGCTTTAAGCCGCTCGATGCCGCCTTTCCCTTCGTGCTCATCACCGCCCCGGCCGATTACCGGCTGCTGCGCCACGCCAGCCAGGCCGTGGGGCGGCAGTTCACCATCCGGGCCATTGTGCTGGGTGCCAATGCGGTAGCGAGCGTGCAGTACCAACTGGCTGGCGGCTCCTGGCAACCCATGCAGCGCGATGCCGCCGGCGTGTGGCAGGCCGCAGCCGCCTGCCCGGCCGGGGCCACGCTGCCGCTATCCCTTATCGTAGAGGCCCGCGATGCTACCGGCCGGCCCGGCCGCCACCAGGTGCAGCTGGCCCCGGCGCCCTACCAGCCGCCGCCCCGGCCGGGCGCGGGCAGCGACGCCGCCCGCCTCGGCGCCTGGGAAGACAATGGCATTCTGGGCACCCAGCTAGGCCCCAACCGCAATGCCAAGCCATTGCACCCCAGCAGCTAGCCTCAAGTTGAGTAAAATGAATTAACTAATTGTAAATAAAACAATTAAAATGAATCTAATAATTTAGAGCGTCCGTCAGGCTGAGCTTGTTGAAGCATCTCTGCCGCTTTGCCTGAGCGGCTCAACTACCCGGTAGAGATGCTTCGGCAAGCTCAGCATGACGGATGTTCTAAAGATGTTCTCAGCAAAAGCTAGCTACGATTCCTACTCCGGCAACTTGCCGACTACGCAGTTTTCTACTACTATTTCCTCGCGTTTCCATTTCATGTCAATAGTTTTTATCTGGGTTATCTCGGTGCTGTCCATTGCCTTGGTTATTACCCGGCCGTTCAAAATTCCCGAGTATGTGTGGGCCGTGGGTGGGGCCGTGCTGCTGCTGCTGGCTAGGCTGCTTACCCCGGCCGAAGGCCTGGCCGGCGTGGCCAAGGGGCTGGATGTGTACCTGTTTCTGACGGGCATGATGCTGCTGGCCGAAATAGCCCGCGAAGAGAAGCTGTTCGACTGGCTGGCCGCCCACGCCACCAAGCTGGCCAAGGGCTCGGCCCAGCGGCTGTTTTTGCTTATCTATTTGGTGGGGGTAGTTGTGACGGCCCTGCTTTCCAACGATGCTACGGCCGTGGTGCTCACGCCGGCCGTGGCCAGCGCCGTGCGGGCCGCCAAGGTGAAAAACCCGTTGCCTTACCTGTTCATCTGCGCCTTCATCGCCAACGCGGCCTCGTTTGTGCTGCCCATTTCCAACCCGGCCAACCTGGTGATTTACGGCGCGCACATGCCGCCGCTGCTGGTTTGGCTGCCGCGCTACCTGCTGCCGGCGGCCGTGGCCATCGGCGCCACCTACGCCATGCTGCGCTACACGCAGCGCGCCGTACTCAGCCAGCCCATCGCTACCGATATTGAGCTGCCTGCCCTGGAGCGCGGCGGGCAGGTGGCACTGGCCGGCATCGGCGTCACGGCCGTCACGCTGCTGCTGGCGTCGGCCTTCGACAAGCCGCTAGGGTTGCCCACCGCCATCACGGGCACGCTCACGGCGGCCGTGGGACTGCTGGTGGCCCGCAAAAACCCGTTTTCCATCGTCAAAAATGTATCGTGGGCGGTGCTGCCACTGGTGGCAGGGCTGTTTGTGCTGGTTGAGGCGCTGGGCAAAACGGGCGTTACGCAGTGGCTGGCGGCGCTGCTCACGCGCGGGGCCGGGCAGTCGGCGGCGGCTACTACCTGGGCTAGCGGGGTTGGCGTAGCGCTTATGTGCAACGTCATGAACAACCTGCCCGCCGGCCTCATCGCCGGCAATGTGCTGCAAACCGCCCACGTGCCCGAAACCGTTAAGGGCGCGGTGCTCATTGGCATCGACCTCGGCCCCAATCTTTCCATCACCGGCTCGCTGGCCACGCTGCTGTGGCTGGTGGCCCTGCGCCGCGAAAATATCGATGTCAGCGCCTGGCAGTTTCTCAAGCTCGGCGCGCTGGTCATGACTGTGCCGCTGGTGCTGGCTATTGCCTCGCTGTTGCTGTAGCCGCCCGGCACGACGGCTTTTCCACTCTTTCAGCTCCTCTTTATGCAGATTAATCCGGCCTTCCTCTACCCCCTCATCCTCGCCGCCGGCTTGCTGCAGGCCTGGGGCCCACCCATGAATGGCGCTTTGCAGAAGTCGCTGGTCAACCCCTGGCTGGCTAGCCTGCTGTCATTCATGCCCATTATCGCACTGCTGTTCTGCCTGTTTATTTGCAGCCCCAAGCCGCTGCCGACGCTGGAAGGCATTCAAACCATGCCCTGGTGGGCGCCGCTGGGCGGCCTGGCCGGGGCGGGCGCCGTGGTAGCGGGCCTCATGTTTGTAAACAAAGTGGGCGCGGGCGCCTTCGCGGGCCTCACCATCTCAGCCAACCTACTCATGTCGGTGATAATCGACAAGTACGGCTGGTTCGGGGCGGAGGTGCACAACCTCACGCCTGGCCGCATGGCTGGCTGCGCGCTGTTGGTGCTTGGCGTCATCCTTATCTCGAAGTTCTAGCCCCAACCCAGAAGCTAAACGGCATCCGGTGTTTCGGCTCTCGGGTTGAGGCTAGCCGCTCAGCAGCCCCAGGTGCGCCAAATGGTGCCGCCCGTGCCAGGCATACTGCACCAAGGCTTGCTCCAGCGTGCTGGTAGTCTGGTAGCGCGGGTGGTAAAAGGTGCGCTGCCACTGCGCTTCGCTCAACTGCCCCAGCAGCGTTACCCAGCGCACATGCAGGCTAGCCAGCAGCTCCAGCGACACGGCCAGGGGCGTCACAGCCACGTCGGGCAGCGCGGCCCAGGTCTGCTCATCGAAGGGCCGCACGGTGGGGTTGTCCTCCGTGAGCGCCAGCCGAAAGCGGCTGTACAAATTCGGGTGCGTATCGGCCAGGTGATGCACTACCTGGCGGCCCGTCCACCCGCCGGGGCGGTAGGGCAGCTCCATCCGCGCTGGCCCGGCCCGCTCCACGGCTGCCTTCAGCAGCGCCGGAAACTCGGCCAGCTGCTGCAGATATACAGCACGCTCGGCTGGCGAGAGGGGCGCGACAGGCAACTGCGGCCGGCCAATGGGAAAGCGCAGGTGGTCGTCGGGAAGAGTGGGGGAGGGCATGGCGGGGAATTGCTAGGCCTCGAAGGTAGCAGGTGGGGCTTAGCAACTGGTGCGGGTTTAGTACAGTATGACTCGCACTAGTTGAAAATAGTGACTTCCTATTAAATAATTATTTATATTTGAAATTTGAGCCTCTTGTTATCTCAAGCGCGAAGCTGTAAAAGAAAGGTATTGTCCAAATGTCGACTCCACTCTTACGTCTTTTATAAAGAAATCCTATACGCTCTAGCCTTTTTGCAATATATAACCAATCTTGGCCTAGTAATTCTTCCAGAGCTAAGTCATTATGGTCTGCCTTACCGCGTTCAAAAAGTTTTATTTTTGATTTTAAGTCAGGGTATTCAGGATAAATTCTTGTTTCAAGGTTTGAATTGGAAATTGATTTTACAGCTTTTCTGATAGAGTCAGTAGTGAATAGCAAGCTTTCTGGTAGTTCTACATTATCCCTCTGATTTTGTCTAATTTGGAAAGACTTTGCTTTCTCAATTACAGATAAAAGGTCTCTCGGTGTTACAATGCCATTGCCATCTGATAATCGGTCGCATATCCATTTAAATCCATCAGCTGCACGACCTTGGTCGATTTTTTTAGGAAATAGGCTATAAAAAACCTTTTCTCTATCAACTGAATTCATTTGCACATTACTCTTGGTGCTTGTAAGCTTAGCAATGTCTTTATTAGTTAAAAGCCGTTTTACTACTAGCTCTAACAAATCATTTAGTTCCCAAGAAATAGGGCTAGTAGCCCTACTATTAATATGGGTCAATGCAGGAAAATGACCCGTGTCTCCAACCCGTAGATATACATCATCGCGTAAGAAAATTTTTGCGCGCAATGTTTTATAATCAGAAATATCGCGGTAAGCCAGAAGTAATCCTTTCAGGATAATATTCTCTTTATCCTCATCACCTAACACAATCTCGTCTAAGCGGTCTAATATAATCCAAACCCGAAATTGATATTTGCTTGCAATTTCACTTAATTTCTTATAAAGGTCATTGAACGGAATTATAATTAACTCATTCGTGTGATTTTTTGAGTTATGCGACTTGAATTCTGCCCCTATCTCTACTTCATCAACTTTTATGTCTGCTTTGCTTATTGAACGAGCTTTATCAATCGCAAAATTGAGGAGTTTCTTTAAATTATGAGGTTGAGTATATAATATATTATAACTTTTTAACTCTTTTTCAAAAGATTTTAATTCTTTGTCTTCTTCTATACGTTCTTTAATCTGTTTGAAAAATAATGCCAGTAGATATATTTTCCAAGCAGTTCGCAATTGGTCAGCGTTAGGAAAATCTGTGGAAGATATGCTTTTGAAAACTTCTCTAAAATCAGGGTCACCAGTATGATTAGTCGCTAATACTAACTCTGTGTCATCAAGTTGAGAATAAGTGCCTCTTTTCTCTTTAATTTCTTTCCATAAAGCGGACTTACCTGCTCCTTTACTACCCAGTATCAGGTCTTTTCTATCATTGAGCAACTCATCAAGTGCATGGTGAGAAACGAAGCACTGGGTAAGTAATTCATCTTGTTCAGCTATTACTGAACCTATATCAAGTCGATTAAGGACAATGGTTTTTTCAGAAACAGTCATGGTAATAACACTAAAAATGCGGGAGCTTTACTGCTCCCGCATTTGTTAGAATAAAAAAATATCACATATTCTTAATAATCTCGTCGCCAAACTCGCTCGTTTTGAGCAGGGTAGCGCCTTCCATCTGCCGCTCGAAGTCGTAGGTAACGCGCTTGCTGGCGATGGCGGCTTCGAGGCCCTTGTTGATGAGGGCGGCGGCTTCTTTCCAGCCCAGGTGCTCGAGCATCATCACGCCCGAGAGGATAACCGAGCCGGGGTTCACCTTGTCCTGGTTGGCGTACTTGGGGGCGGTGCCGTGGGTAGCCTCGAAGATGGCGTGGCCGGTGAGGTAGTTAATGTTGGCGCCCGGCGCGATGCCGATGCCACCCACGATGGCCGCCAGGGCATCGGAGATGTAGTCGCCGTTCAGGTTCAGCGTGGCCACTACCGAGTACTCGGCGGGGCGCAGCAAAATCTGCTGCAGGAAGGCATCGGCGATGCTGTCCTTGATGATGAGCTTGCCCTGGTCCTGGGCTTGCTTTTGCAGGGCGTCGGCCACGGCCACGCCTTGCTTGGCCACGATTTTATCGTACTGCGCCCAAGTGAATACCTTGGCGCCAAACTCCTTCTCGGCCAGCTCGTAGCCCCAGGTTTTGAACGCGCCTTCGGTAAATTTCATGATGTTGCCCTTGTGCACCAGGGTCACCGAGGGCAGCTTGTTTTCGAGGGCATACTTGATGGCAGCGCGCACGAGGCGCTCGGTGCCTTCCTTCGACACCGGCTTGATGCCGAACGACGACGACTCGGGGAAGCGGATTTTCTTCACGCCCATCTCGTCTTGCAGGAATTCGAGCATTTTCTGGGCCTGCGGGGTGCCATTCATGTACTCGATGCCGGCGTAGATGTCCTCCGTGTTCTCGCGGAAGATGACCATGTTGGTCAGCTCCGGGTGCTTCACGGGCGAGGGCACGCCGTCGTAGTAGCGCACGGGGCGCACGCAGGCGTAGAGGTCCAGCTCCTGGCGCAGGGCCACGTTCAGGGAGCGGATGCCGCCGCCCACGGGCGTGGTTAGCGGGCCTTTGATGCCCACCAGGTATTCGCGGAAGGCGTCCAGCGTTTCGGCCGGCAGCCAGTTGTTGAGTTGCTTATAGGCTTTTTCACCGGCCAGCACTTCCTTCCACACCAGCTTCTTTTTGCCGCCGTAGGCTTTTTCTACCGCGGCATCAAATACGCGCTGCGAGGCCCGCCAAATGTCCGGCCCAATGCCATCGCCCTCGATGAAGGGAATGGTGGGTTGGTCGGGTACATTCAGCTTGCCATTTTTAATGGTGATTTTTTGCTCTGCCATGAGGAAAAGATTGTCTAGTATTCGTTGTCAGTTCAGGTGGGAAGTCAGTCGTTTCTTCGTCTTTGTCATGCTGACGAAGGAAGCATCTCGCCAGGATAGCGTCAGGGTTGCGTGCCCTGGCGAGATGCTTCCTTCGTCAGCATGACAGACGTGAGGGTAATCGTGGGTGGTCAATACCCGAAAATCTCTTTCAGGGTCAGTTGCTGCACGGCACCGTACTTGGCCAGCTCCTTGAAATTCAGCCGGTCCTTGGAGCCGATAACCAGGATAACCTGGTTCTGGCCCCGAATCTTGGCCTGCTGAAATTTCTGCAATTCGGCAAACGTCATATTCTGGGTTTGGTCATACACATCGCGGCGCACGTCGTAGTCGAGGCCTAGCCGGCGGGCCCGCTCGTAGCTGAGCAGCACGCCCTCATGGGTGATACGGTCGGTGGCGATGCTGTTGCGGATGCTCTGCTTGGCAATGGCCAGGTTGGCATCGGCCAGGGGCATGTCGGTGAGCAGGCCTTCCATACCGGCCATGGCCTCGGGCAGCTTGTCGCTCTGCGTGCCGATGTAGCTGAGGATGTAGTTCGAGCGGCCCGTCTTGTCGGCGTTCGCGTAGCGCGACATGGCCGAATAGGCTAACGCCTTACTCTCGCGCAGGTCCTGAAATACGATGCTACCCATGCCGCCGCCGAAATACTCGTTGTAGAGCGCCACGGTGGGCGCCATCAGGCGGTCGTACACGTCGCCCTTGGTCAGGAACAGGATTTCGGCCTGCACCATCTTGTAGTCAACCCAGTAGACTTTCTTGTCTTTCAGCGGCTGCTCAGCAAAATCCTTCGCGGGCGGAGTCGGCTTGAGGGGAGTTGGTGATTGATGGGTTCTGCGAAAAATATCGGCTATGCCATCTGGCGCGGGTTGAGGATTCCTATTAGAAACAAATTTCCCTTTCGAATCAAGACCACCAACAGTAACTTCACCATGGTCCCATACTCCGCGCGGCCCATAATACAGCACGCGATATTGATAAGTTAATAAGCTTTTTAGCAGGCTCGTCAGTTGCTCCGGCTTCAGCGCTTTCAGCTGCGCCTCGGGCACGATATCCGTAAACGGATTGCGCGGGCCGTACTTGGCGTAGTTCAGCATGGCCTGGTTCAGAATCACGCTCTTGTTGAGCTTGGCATCCTGGCGCTGCTTCAAAATGCCGGCCACCTGGTTTTTAAGGGCCGTCGCGTCGGGGCGCGGGTTGTTGAGCACCTGCTCAAACAGCTGCATGGCTGGCTCCAGGTTGCTATCGAGCCCGCTGAGGCTGATGAGCACGCGGTCCGGGCTGCTGCTAACGGCAAATGAGCACCCTAGCTTGTAGAACTCCTGCTGTAGCTGTGCCGCCGAGTACTGGCCGGTGCCCAGGTACTGCAAATAGTCCGTGGCTACGTCGAGCAGCGGATTGTTATTGGTGCCCAGGTCGATGACGTAGAACAGGCTGAATAACTCGTTCTCCGTATTTCTGGTGTAGTAGAGCGGCAGGCCGGGCTTGATTTCGGCCGTCTGAATGTCCTTCTTGTAGTCGATAAAAACCGGCTTCAGCTCGGTGCTCGGCAGCGCCGACACTTCCTTGTAGTAAGCCGAGGCCGCGTCGCGGTTGGCGGGCACCGGCGTTATGGCCGGCTTCACCACCTTCACCTTGTTTGGGTCCTCGCCGGTGCGCTTGAACACGGCCACGTAGTTCTGGCCGTAGTTGTCGTTAGCAAACTTGATGATTTCGGCCTTGGTGATGGTGGCAAAATCTTCGTTCTGCTGCACGTAGTCGGCCCAGCTCACGCGCTCGATAAACGCCTCGTACATGGCGCTGGCCCGCGCCTCGTTGCTTTCGTAGCTCTTGGTGCGGCTCAGTTTCTCGTTGTTCACGATGGCCGGGATGAGCCAGTCGGGGAAGTCGCCGCGCTTCACTTTGGCTATTTCGGCCAGCATCAGCGCCTGCACATCTTCCAGCTTCTGGCCCTGGCGTGGGGTGCCGTAGAGCACGTGCGAGGAGTAGTCGTCGTTGAGGTCGGTGAGGCTCTGCGCCTGCAATACCTTCTGCTGCTGGTTCAGGTCGAGGTCGAAGAGGCCGGCCTGGCCGTTGGACAGGATTTTATCCAGCATCCGCAGGCGCAGGGCGTCGCGGGTAGCCTTGCCAGGCAAGCGGTAGCCTAGCATCACGTTCTCCGACTGCGGTCCCAGAACCTCTTTTACGATGGGCGCGGTCAGCGGCTTTTCTACCGGCGCGCTAAACGTCGGCACCGGCTTGCTGGCTAGCCCACCAAAGTACTTGTCAATCAGCCGGATGGTCTGGTCGTAGTCCAGGTCGCCGCTCAGGCAAAGCGCCATGTTGCCGGGCACGTAGTACTCGCCGAAGTACTTTTTAATTTCCGTTATCGACGGGTTTTGCAGGTGCTCAATCGTGCCGATGGTCGTCTGCGTGCCATACGGGTGAGTGGGGAAGAGGCTGGCATTCAGTGCCTCAAACTCCTTGCGGAAATCTGAATCTAAGCCCGTATTTTTTTCCTCATACACCGCCTCCAACTCGGTGTGAAACAGGCGCGGCACCATCTCCTGAAAGCGCTCGCTTTGCACGGCGGCCCACTTTTCGAGCTGGTTGCTCGGGATGTTTTCCTCGTACACCGTTTCCTCGTTGGAGGTGTGCGCGTTCGAGCCCTTGGCCCCGATGCTGCCCATCAGCTTGTCGTACTCGTTGGGCACGGCATAGCGCGCGGCCACCCCCGAGATGGAGTCAATCTGGTGGTAGGTGCGCTTGCGGGCCACCGGGTCGTTACGCTCGCCGCGGTAGGTTTCGTACAGCGCCTCAATCTTGTCCAGTTCCGGCTTTTCCTTGCTCCAGTCCTTGGTGCCGAGCTTCGAGGTGCCCTTAAACACCATGTGCTCCAGGTAGTGGGCTAGCCCGGTGGCGGTGGCCGGGTCATTCTTAGAACCTGCCCGCACGGCCACGTAGGTTTGGATGCGCGGCGCGTTTTTGTAGTCTGATAGGTAGACAGTCAGGCCGTTAGCCAGCTTGTACACGCGCACGCCGAGTGGGTCGTTGGGCGCGGTTTCGTAGCGGTACTCCTTCGGGGTAACTGGCCCAGTAGCCGGAGCAACCGTGGCAGCCGTAGCGGCAGGCTTGCTCGATTGGCACTGAGTAGTCAGGCCCAGCGCTGCCAAAGCTGGCAGCAGGAGCAACAACGGTCTATTCACAAACTTACTAGTCAGAGCGCGGGGGAGTTTACAGGGGCACAAAGGTAGAAGTTCGTGCGGGGAATAAAAAACAAAAAAATCAATTCCGCAGGGTTACCTTGCGCAGTTGCACCCAGGCGGGTAGTTGCTTAAAATACATGCGTTTGCGCAAAATCGCTACGCAGCTTCGCGCACTAATACCGGGCAGGAGAACTACTGGTCCGCACTTATTTTTTGCATTCGCAGTACATGCTGGCTGGCGGCGGCAGTCGGCCTTTTAGCCCCTGGCCAAGCCCGAACAACCCCGTGCCGGCAGCCCTTGCCCAGCCGGCCGGCCCTGGGGTAGCCTGGCCACCCAAGCCAAAGCCCGGCCAACTGCTGGTTGGCCGGGCTTTGGCTATACGTCGGGTTTTCCTGGGCAAAAGCTACTCGGCGCTAGGAGCAGCCGGCGCTTCTGCGGTGGCCGAAGGCGTGGTGCCATCGGCCGGGCGGGGGCCTTTGCCCCGGTTGCGGCCGCCGCGCTTACGGCGGCGCTGGCCGTCGGGCTTGTCGCCCTCGGCGCGGGGCTCGCGCGGGGCCGTGTTTTCGGTGCCTTCGGGGCGCGGCTCACGGGGCGGGCGCGGGGGGCGGGGAGAGTGGCTGGCGCCATCTTTTAGCCCGCCTTCGGGACGCGGCTCGCGGGGGGGGCGGGCTTCGCGGGGCGGGGCTACGTAGGCAGCTACGGGCGTTTGGCCGGCATCAATGGCGGCCAGGCGGGCAGCAGCCTGGGCCAGGCGCTCGGCGCGCTGTGGGTCGTTTTTGGCGTTGCCGTCGCGGCGGGGACCGCGGTCGCGGCTACTCTGGCGGTCGCCTTCGGCGCGGGGCGGGCGCGGGCCACGGTCACCTTCGGGGCGGGGGCCGCGGTCACGGCTGCCGCCCCGGCCCCCTTCGCGCGGGCCGGTTTTGCCGCGCAGGCCACTAAAGCGCTTGGGGTCGAACTCGGGGGCGGGGCCGTAGCCCAGGCCTTCGGTAATGGCCTGCTTCTCAATCTCGCGCTCGATAAGCTTCTCAATTTTGACGATGCGGTCCTGGTCCTGGTCGGCGATGAAGGTGATGGCCGTGCCTGTCGTAGCCGCCCTGGCCGTGCGGCCAATGCGGTGCACATAATCCTCAGCGGCGCGGGGCACGTCGAAGTTCACCACGTGGCTCAGCGAGTCGATATCAATGCCCCGGCTCACCACGTCGGTGGCCACGAGGATGGGAAATTGCTTGTTCTTGAACGCGCGCATGGTGGCTTCGCGCTCCTCCTGGGTGCGGTCGGAGCTGATGCCCTGGGCCGGGTAGCCCAGCTTGTTGAGCGAGCGCACAATGCCCGCCACGGCCGCCTTCTTGCTGGTGAAGAGCACCATGCTCTGCACGTCCTGGGCCTTTATGAGGTGCTCCAGTACCGGCAGCTTCTGGTGGTCGAAGGTCATGTAAAACTGCTGGTTGATGCCCGCCGCCGGCTTGCTCACGGCCAGGCGCACCTCGTCGGGCTCGTGCAGAATCTGCTGCGAGAAGTCGCGGATTTTGCTCGGCATGGTGGCCGAGAATAAGAGCGTCTGGCGCGTTTTGGGCAGCTGGCGCACAATGTTCAGAATGTCATCGGCAAAGCCCATGTCCATCATCTTATCGGCCTCATCAAGCACCAGATACTTGAGGTCGTCGAACTTGACGTACCCTAGCTGCATGTGGGCAATGAGGCGGCCCGGCGTGGCAATAATAATGTCGGCGCCCGAGGTGAGGGCGCGCTTCTGCTGCTCCCAGTTTTCGCTTTTGCCGCCACCGTAAATGGCAATGGATGAGGCTTCTACAAAGTAGCCGAAGCCCGTCACCTGCTCATCAATCTGGGTGGCTAGCTCGCGGGTAGGCACCAGTACCAGGGTGGAAGTAGTGCCGTGCTTGGCGTGCGAAATCTTGTCGAGCAGCGGCACGAGGTAGGCGGCCGTTTTGCCGGTGCCGGTCTGGGCGCAGGCAATGAGGTCTTTGCCGGCCAGAATTTTCGGAATCGCCTGCTCCTGAATGGGCGTGGCGTTGAGGTAGTTCATGGCGTCCACGCCGGCCAGCAGGTCGTCGTGGAGGTTGAAATCGTGGAAAGTCAAGGTTCAGCTAATGAAGTGAGAAATAGGGGCTGACCTTGTATTCCCGGGCCAGCAAACCGCTTGATTTAGAACAAAGGTAAGCCGGATAAGTGCCCCGCTTGCGGGCTGCTACGTAGGGGTAGCTTTCGCTTGCCGCTTTATCGCTTATCCTTGCTGAGCGGCAAACCAAAGCTGCCCCTACCTGCTCTTATGGCCCTCGACCGCTTTTCCGCCCAGGCTGCGCACTACGCGCGCTATCGAATTGATTATCCGCCCGAACTATACGCCTGGCTTTTGCCCCAGGTGCCTAACCGCCTGCGCGCCTGGGACTGCGCCACCGGCAACGGCCAGGTGGCGGCCGTGCTGGCCCAATACTTTCGCGAGGTGGAGGCTACCGACCTCAGCGCCAGCCAGCTGGCCTTGGCGCCCGGCTTGCCCAACGTGCATTACCAGGTGGCAACTGCCGAGCACACGCCTTTCCCCGACGACTACTTCGACCTCATTACGGTGGGCCAGGCCGTGCATTGGTTCGACATCGAGGCTTACCACCGGGAGGTGCGGCGCGTGGCCGGCCCCGGCACCGTGCTGGCCGAGTGGGGCTACGGCCTGTGCCGCCTCGACAGCGACGCGCTGAACCAGGTGCTCGATGAGTTTCACGACCAGACTTCCGCGCCGTACTGGGATACCAACCGGCAGCATATTACGGAGGAATATGCCCGCATTCCGTTTCCGTTTGCCAGGGTGCGGCGGGCGCACTTTTCGGTGGTAAGGTACTGGAAAATAGAGGATATGCTGGGCTACTTGCGCAGCTGGTCGGCCACGGCCAACTACGCCCGGCAACACGACGGGGCCGATATGGTGGCCCTCGTGGCCGATAAGCTGACGCAGCTGTGGGGCGCGGGCGAGCGTGCAATTGCGGTGCCCATTTTTGCGCGGGCCGGCGTGGTGTAGCCGCTAGGGCTGCGCTGTAATAAAGCTGCCCTTCGAGCGATGTAGCTGGTCTGGCTTCTTTCTCGTGAAACGATGACTCCCAATCTTCCCTTTGCCGGCCTGCGCGTGCTGGAGCTGGCTACCGTGCTGGCCGGCCCGCAGGTGGGCCAGTTTTTTGCCGAGCTGGGCGCAGCGGTGCTGAAAGTGGAGCCGCCGGCCGGCGACGTGACGCGCACCTGGCGCACCCCCGGCGACGACCCCGATAGCTCCGTATCGGCCTACTTTGCGGCGTCTAACTGGGGCAAAACCTCCGTGCCGCTCGACCTGACAGAGCCCGCTGCCCAGGCCGAGCTGCAGCAGCTGGCCGCCCAGGCCGATGTGCTGATTGCCAGCTATAAGCCCGGCGATGCCGAGAAATTTGGCGTTGGCTACGCCGCGCTGGCGGCGGCCAACCCGCGCCTCATCTACGCCCACCTCACGGGCTACGGCCCGGCTAGCCCGCGCGTGGGCTACGATGCCGTGCTACAGGCCGAAACCGGCTTCATGCACCTCAATGCCGCCAGCCCCGCCGACCCGCCCCAGAAGATGCCGGTGGCCCTCATCGACCTGCTGGCTGCGCACCAGCTTAAGGAAGGCATTCTGACGGCGCTGTATCAGCGCGAGAAAACCGGCCGGGGGGCTTTGCTGGCCGTGAGCCTGCTCGACAGCGCGCTAGCCTCGCTGGCCAACCAGGGGGCAACCTGGCTCGTGACCGGCCGCGACCCCGTGCCGCTAGGCTCGGGCCACCCCGGCATTGTGCCCTACGGCACCGTGTACCGCGCCGCCGATGGCCAGCGCCTCGTGCTGGCCGTGGGCACCGATGCCCAGTTTCGGCAGCTGTGCCTGGTGCTGATGCGCCCGCGCTGGGCCCAGGAGCCCCGTTTTGCCACCAATCCGGCGCGGGTGCGCCACCGTGCGGCCCTCGAAGAGCTACTGCTTGTGCGCATTGCCGAACTCAACGGCACGGCGCTGCTGCACGAGCTGGCGCGGCTAGGGGTGCCGGCCGGGGCCGTGCGCTCGGTAGGCGAGGCCCTAGCGCACGACTCGGCCCAGGGTATGCTGCTGCCCGCCCCGGGCGGGCAGTTTCCGTACCAGGGGCTGCGCACGGTGGCTTTCCGCAGCAGCACCTGGCCGCTGGCCACGCACCTCACCGAGCCGCCGCCCCTGGCCGGCTAGGGGTGGCGGGGGCGGGGTAAGCTCGGCCGTGCAACGCCGGAGCGTACTTTGCCGTTGAGCCAGTTCTTACTCTCTTTCCATGAATTCTGCATTTGCGTCGCGCCTGCTTGGGGCGCTGCTGCTAGGGCTATTGTTGGTGGTGCAGCAGCCAGCGCGGGCCTACTCAGTGCTCAGCCACCAGGCCAATATCGACTCCTGCTGGCTGCCGTGCCTGCGGCCGGCCATCGAGCGTCGTTTTCCGGGCGGCACTCCCGATGAGCTGCGCGAAGCCAAAGCCTATGCCTACGGCGGCTCCATCATCCAGGACATGGGCTATTATCCGTTTGGCTCGGCGCTGTTCACCAACCTAACGCACTATGTGCGCTCGGGCGATTTTGTCGAGAACTTGCTGAAAGAAGCCAAAGACCGCAACGAATATGCCTTTGCGCTCGGGGCCCTGGCCCACTATGCGGCCGACATCTACGGCCACGAGCTGGGCATCAATAAATCGGTGCCGCTGCTTTTTCCCAAGCTCAAGGCCGAATACGGCCCGGTAGTTA
Source organism: Hymenobacter cheonanensis (assembly GCF_030581075.1). Lineage (GTDB taxonomy): Bacteria > Bacteroidota > Bacteroidia > Cytophagales > Hymenobacteraceae > Hymenobacter. The sequence goes on along the minus strand of NZ_JAUQSW010000001.1, from coordinate 207,258 downwards.
CCTACGAGCAGGACCCAATCGCCCACGGCCGCACCGAGTTTGCCTTCGATGTAACGCAGCTGGCCGCCGGCAAATACCGCTCGGCCGAGTACCACGGCTTTATCGGCTTTAAGGTGAGCAAAGAGGCGCTGGAGCGCGCCTTTGCCCGCACCTACGGCCTGGAGCTGAAGCAGATTATTTTCAACGTGGACCTGGCTCTGGGCTCGTACCGCTTTGCGGTGCGCAATCTTATTCCGCTGGCCAGCCGGGCGGCCTGGCGGGCCAATCGGCACGAGTTGCGCAAGGTGAATAAGCGTATTCGCCGCCGCGATTACGTGTATAAGCAAAGCAAGGAAGAGTACGAGCAGGAGTTTGGTACCAGCTACGAGCGGCCCGGGTTTGGGGCGCGCATCGTGGCCGGCATCATTCAGGTTTTGCCGAAGGTGGGCAAGCTCAAGAGCCTGAAGTTTATTGCGCCCTCGCCCGAGGCACAGGCGCTGTTTCGGGCGAGCTTTCGCCAAACGATGGTGACGCTGTGCGCCTTCACCAACGAGCAGATGGCCACCACCCAGGCGCCGCCCGAGCTGGAAAACACCGATTTTGACACCGGCCACCCCACCAGGCTCGGCGAGTATAAGCTAGCCGACCGCACCTATGGCGAGTGGGTGCGCGAACTCGACAAAAATAACTTCAAGGACCTGTCGGTGCCCATGCGCCAGAATATTCTCACCTTCTTCTCCAACGCCGGCAGCGCGCCGATAGATGAGGAAGAAAAGGAAAAGGACAAGCGCCTGAAAACCGAAGAGGCCCTCACGCGCCTGCGCGCCCTGAAAATGTAGCAGCCCGCGTATGGGGCGTGGCAACCGGGCTAGCCTTAGTTTTCGCCGCGCCCCTCGCGCAGGCCGGGCGGCGGGGTGCCCTGGTTGCCCCGGATGGTAGGGATGCCCATTTTTTCCTCCCGCTTTTGCTGGTAGCGGGCAAACTGCGCGGGCGTGAGCACATCCTTAAGCTGGTCGAGGCGGGCCAGGCTGATGTCATCAATGTAGCCCCGCAGCTTGGCGGGTTCCTGGCCGTAGCGCTGGCGGGCCGTTTCGACGTTGCGCACCGAAGCAGTGTTGATAACCCGCACTTTTTCGGTTTGGGCGGGCGTCAGGCCCAGCGCCTGGGTCATGTTGGCCGTGAGAGCCTCGGCACGGGCGCTGGCGCTGGTAGCAGCTTGCGCCGCCGGGCGGGCCGCCGGAGCCTGGGCCTGGGCAGCCTTCGGAACAGCCCCTAGCAAAGCACAGGCACTAAGAAAGGATAGCGAAAATTTGAGCATGATAACGGAAGGAGAGCGGCACAGCAGTTGGCTAGGCGCAGTTTAACTCGCCGGCAAGGTTAAAAGGTTTCTTTGCCATTTCAGTGCCGAAAATTACGCGCATAAAAAAAGCCGCTGGCTACCAGCGGCTTTTTTTTGTGCAAGGCGGAAAGGCTACTTGGTAATCGAGTAAACCTTATTGTTGAGGTCCAGCTTGATAGTGTAGGTACCAGCCGTGGCCACGGTGATGTTAGAGCCATTGGCTACAATGGCGCCACCCGTGGCGCTGTTGCTGCCGTAGTTTACATCCCAGGCACCGTTGGCCCGGAACTTGAAGTCGCCAGCGTTCAGGGTGCGGGTGATGTCAAACGTCTTCGTGTCGCAGTTGTAAGTCAGGGGCACGTCCGTGCTCCAGTCTACGCCCGCCGGGCCGATGATGCTCCAGGTAGACGAGCCAGCCGGGGGCACGCACACCTTATACGTCGTCACTTTCAGGGGCAGCACGTTGGAAACGGTGGTCGAGTTGGTGGCGTAGCTAGCGTTCAGGCGTACTTCCACATCGGTAGCCGTGCCGGGCGTCACGCCCAGCGTAGTGAGGGCCGTGTTCAGGTCGCTCACGGTCAGGGCCGTGTTCGGGCCATTGCCGGCCGGCAAAGAAACCGGGGCGCCAAAGTTGTGGCCCTTCGTATCTACCTGGATATAATACGTGATGGCGGGCTTGTACGTATTGTCCGCGTTAGCCCACACCAGGGACGATACGGGCGTCCAGGTATAGGTAGCGGCCGTTTGCGTGGCATTGGCCTGCGCTAGCACCACGGTGTTGGTGGTCGAGGTAAGCGTAGGCGAGTTGCTCGGCGTCAGGGTAGCCCGAACTTCGTCCTTCTTACAGGCCGAAAAGCTCAGCGAAGCGAGCGCAACGGCCCCAAGCGCAAATTTAGTAATCCAAGATTGCATGGGAATAATGACTGGTGGGTGGAGGAAGTGGTGGTAAGCTTTCTTAGGCGCTGAATGCTTCACAAAGTGAAATAATTCCAGCGCCTAAGAAAGTTATCAGCCGAGGTTAGTAGCCGGGGTTTTGCACCAGGTTGGTGTTGATGCTAAGCTCCGAAGAAGGCAGCGGGAAAAGCTGGAAGTGGTCGTCCACATCGTTGCCGTTGATGGAGGCGCCACCCTTCCACTGCCAGGGCGACACCTGGTAGTTGTTAGCCGGGTTCTTGTAGTTCTTGGTGTACTGCCCGAAGCGAATAAGGTCGGTGCGGCGGGTAGCCTCCCAGTACAGCTCACGCGAGCGCTCATCGAGGAAGAACTGGAAGCCGTTGGCCGTAAGTGTAGCAGCCGTTACGGCACCGGCAGTACCGCCGGGCTGTCCTTTAAAGGCACGGTTGCGCACGATGTTCACGTACTGCAACGCCAGGCTGGCATCACCCGTACCGCCGCGCGATACAGCTTCGGCATAGGTCAGGTACATATCGGAGAGGCGGAACATGGGGTAGTCGGTGTCTACGAACGTCGCGTCCGAGCCAGCTACGCCGGCCACGTTGATGTTGCGGTACTTCACCGGCACGTAGCCGTATTTGAAGTCCGTCTGCGACGTTACGTCCAGGGTCTGGCCCGCCGTGTGGAAGTTACCCCGCTGGTCGGCCGCCGTATCCGGGAATTGCTTGAAGAGGCTAGGGGTGGTGCGGTTGCCGCCCCAGCCGCCGCCAATGCCGTAGGGCACCGGGCTCCAGTCCGAGTTGGCCGTGCCATACACGGCAGCGTGGGTCAGGAAGGTAGTGCCGCCATACGACTGGCTCAGCTTGCCATCGAACACCACCGGGAAAATAACTTCCGTGTTGCTCTTGTCATTGTCGGCCAAAAACAGCTTGGCGTAGCCATTGCGGGCCAGGCGGCTGCCGCTCGTGCCGTTAGCCATCAGGCTGTAGCCGGCGTCGATTACTTTCTTGGCATAGGTAGCGGCGTTGGTGTAGCACGCGGGGGCAGCGGCGCTACCAGCGTAAGTTACCCCGTTCAGGTACATTTTGGCCAGTAGGGCGTAGGCGGCAGCTTTGTCGGCGCGGCCATACTCGTTGGTGCGGGCGTCCTTCAGCGAGCTGTCGATGGCCTTCAGCTCCGTTTCGATGAAGGTGTAGAGGGCCGCCCGGGTAATCTGCTTAGGCAGCGTCGAAGTACCAATCTGATTGCTCTCATCGATGAACGGCGGGTTGCCGTACAGGTCCATGAGGTGATAATAGGCCATTGCCCGCAGGAAACGCACCTCGGCCCGGTAGTTCGCTACGTTGGCCGCATCAGCACTGGCAATGCCGCGCGAAGCCAGCTTGGCATCGGTCGACTCTTGCAGGTAGCTGTTGCAAATCGTAATCGTGTACAGCAGGCGGCTGTACAGGCCCCGCACCAGCACCCCGCTAGGGGTCCAGTTGAAGTTGTGCCAGTCCTGCACGCCCGGGTCACCCCAGGCAATAACGCCCTCGTCGGTCGTCAGGGTCTGGGCGCTCCAGTACTGGCGGATGTAGTCCGACGTGCCCTGGTCAATCCCTTGGATGTCGCCGCTCGACGCATCAGGCCCGCCGGGCCCGGTTACGGCAAAGCCGGAGTATACTTTGGCCAGCTGGTTTTTGTAGCCAGCAGCATCCTTGTACACCACATCCGCGCTCAGGTCGTAGGTCGGCGTGCGGTCAAGGTCCTTGGTGCACGAAGGAGCCACCAGCAGCACCGAGGCGGCTAGCGAGAAGACCTGAGCACTACGAATAAATGATTTTTTCATGACTGGGTGGGAGATGACTTAGATGTTCAGGTTCAAGCCAAAGGTATAGGTGCGCGGGCGGGGGTACGTGTTGTTGTCAACCCCATTTGCAATCTCGGGGTCGAGGCCCGTGTATTTCGTGATTACGAAGATATTTTGAACTGCAAACGAGAGGTTTAGATTCCCGCGGTCGCCGAAGACTTTGCCCACGTTGTAGCCGAGCGTAGCGTTCTGCATACGCAGGAACGAGGCGTTCTGGATGTAGTAGTCCGACGAATAGTGGTTCGTGGCGTTGGCGTTCGGAAACTGCGTGAACAGGGCGTCGGTGGTTACGTTGCCCAGGAACGAGCTTGAGCCCGTGATGCCGTAGTAGTTGCCCTGGCCCGCCTGAATGTTGTTGTACACGTAGTTGCCGATGTTGCTACGCAGCGTGAAGGCCAGGTTCAGCTTCTTATAGGTCATGTTCGAGCTGAAGCCCAGGATAACTGGGGGGGCCGACTGCTTGTAGTAGTAGCGGTCGTTGCTGTCTACTTTGCCATCACCGTTGAGGTCAACATACACGCCGTCGAGGGGCTTGCCGTTGGCATCGTATACCTGCTTCGATACGTAGAATGTGGAGGAGGGCTGGCCCACGGAGAAGATGCCGATGTTGGTACCAGTGCCGCCCGAGATACCCTGCGTTTCGATGCCCGGAAAGCCGGGCTGCTGCGGCCCGAGCGACAGAATCTTGTTCTTATTATAGGTGCCGTTCAGGTTAATGTCCCAGCGGAAGTCCGTGGTGCGCACCGGGTTGATGTTCAGGTTCACTTCAACCCCGCGGTTTTCCAGCGAGCCCACGTTGAACACGTAGTAGTTGGTGAAGTTGGTGCCGCCGGCCAGGTAAATGCCGTTCAGCAGGTCGGTCGTTTTGCGGTAGTACGCATCAACCGAGGCCGTGATGCGGCCATCGAGGAAACCGAAATCCATACCTGCGTTGTAGGTAGTGGTGGTTTCCCACTTCAGGTTGCTGTTGTAGCCTAGCGGCGAGTAGGGGTCGTAGGCCACGCCGCCAAACAGGTACTGGGCGTTCAGGGTGTTGCGGGTATAGCGCGGGATGGTCGGGTAGTCGCCGGCAATGCCGAACACGTCCTGCTGGCCGGTGCGGCCGTAGCCCAGGCGCAGCTTCAGTTCCGAGAACGTGGTGTTGTCCTTCAGGAAGTCCTCACCCTTGATGCGCCAGGCAATAGAGGCGGCCGGGAACAAGGCATTGCGGTTATCCGGGTTGAAGCGCGACGAAGCGTCGTTACGCAGCGTAGCGGTCAGCAGGTAGCGGTCCTTGAAGTTGTAGTTGGCGCGGCCGTAGAACGAGAGGATGGTGTACTGCGTGCGGGTCGGGTTAACCGGCGCCTGCGTGCGGATAATGAGCTGCGGCTGGCCGCTGGCATCGTAGTTGCCATCCTGGCCCAGGTAGCCAGCAAAAGCCGGCGAAGTGGTCAGGAAATCCTGGTAGGAGTAGCCAGCCAGCAATTCGATGCGGTGGTCGCCCAGCTGCTTGCTGTAGTTGAGGTAAAACTCGAGCAGCTTGTTCTGGCGGTTCTGCTCATACAAGGTGTACGAGCCGCCGCGGGCGTTGGCCGTAGCCGCCGTGGGCGCGAAAGGCGTGTTAAAATAGGTGCTGGCCAGTTGGGTGCTCTGGTTTTTAGCCCCGTTGCTGCGCGTCACGTCGTAGCCCAGGTTCAGGTTGGCGTGCAGGTCGGGCAGGAAGTGCAGCTTATAGTCGAGCTGAACGTTGCCGATGCTGCGCAGTACCGTGCTGCGGTCGCGGGTCAGCATGAGCTGGGCCACCGGGTTCGAGGGTACGTTCTGCTGGGGCGGGCTGTTGGGGTTGCTCGGGTTCTGCAGGTACTCGAAGTAGCCGCCGTAGGCCGAGTTGCCCGAGTACACGGGCAGCGTGGGGTTGAATGCCGCTGCCCCACCAATGGTGCCGTTATCAGCAAAGTTGTTGTCCGTTACCGAGCCCTTCACGTTCAGGTTGATGCGCAGGTGGTCATCCAGCAAAACCGGCGTCAGGCTGATAGAGCCCGAGTTACGAATCAGGCGGTTGGTAATCAGAATACCCTGCTGGTTGAGGTTGCCATACGACACGCGGAACGGTACCGACTTGCCAATCGAGCCCGTCAGGCTCAGGTTGTTGTCGTAGGTCATGGCCGTGCGGAAAATCTCATCCTGCCAGTTGGTGCTGGCCGTGCCGAGCAGGTTGGCTTTGGTGGGCGCAATCTGCGCTACCGCCGCCCGAAACTCATCGGCCGACAGCACGGGCAGTGCGTTATAGCGGCGCGAGAGCGACGTTTGCGAGCTTACATTCACCGTTACGGCTTCGCCGGCCAGGCCCTTTTTGGTAGTAATAAGGATAACGCCGTTGGAAGCGCGCGAGCCGTAGATGGCCGTAGCCGAGGCGTCCTTCAATACCGTAAAAGTCTCGATATCATTGGGGTTGATAAGGGCTAGCGGGTTGGAAGCCCCGGTTACGCCATTGCCCTGGCTGTTGTCAACGGGCACCCCGTCGATAACAATCAGCGGGTCGTTGTTGGCGTTCAGCGACGAGCCGCCGCGGATACGAACCGTAGTGGTAGAGCCCGGGGCCCCGCCGCCGTCCGTAATCTGCACGCCGGCTACTTTGCCCTGCACCAGCTGCTCGGGGTTGGTAACCTGGCCTTTTACGAAATCCTTGTCAGATACCGTTGTTACCGAGCCGGTTACGTCCTGGCGGCGCTGGGTGCCGTAGCCTACTACCACCGCCTCGCCGAGGGCCGTAGCATTCTCACTGAGGCGCTGGGCCGGTACGGTAGCCGTTTGGCCGGCTACCACCGTCACGGGCTGGCGCACCGTAGAGTAGCCCACAAACGAGATAACCAGCGTGCGGGCACCAGCCGGCACCCCCGAAATGGTGTACGTACCATCGGCGTTGGTAGAGCCGCCTACCGAGGTGCCATCAATGAGTACCGTTACGCCCGGAATGCCTTCGTTCTTCGCGTCCGTCACGCGTCCGTTAACGGTCCCGGTACCTGCTTGAGCCCAAGCCCCTAGCGAGGCAGTGAGGCCGAGTAATACAAAAAGGAGAAACCGTAGTTTCACCAGGTAAGGGTGTTTCATAAACTTGAAACTGGGGTGGGGAAAAGTGAAATAGAAATAATTAGTTGTGGAAGGAGTAGCTAAAGCAAAAAAGACTCCTGATTTAAGTAGCTGCCCAGCCTGTAAAAAGAGCCAAGAGCTTCGCAAAACATCTGCAATCGATTGCAGACAGGGGAAGGGAAAATGTTAAAAAAACGGGTAGAATCTACACCAAGATAAGCCAGCTACCGGGCAGAAACCAACTTCGCAAGCCTGGGAAATCCGTGTGCACAAACCGATTTCTATCGCAGCAGGCCGCGCCAGGGCGTAGCGCTCACCTAAGTGGAATGATAAGGCAGAGAATAGCAATGCTTATGAATGTGCATTCATGCTTTGCTGCTGCTTGAAGGACTATTTGCAAAAAATTGATACTTAACAATTTGATAAAGGTGGCTGCTGCTGAATGAAAGATGGGCGCAGCCAGCAGGTTGCGGAAGCCACCCGGCCTGCACGAAGCCACACCTGGTGCCAGCGGCCATGAGCCGCGAGAAATCAGCCAAAAAAAAGTCGCTTGCGGGCTGCAATTGCGGGTAGCTAACCGCAAAGCGCTTCTCGAAGCCGGGGAGGCAAAGGTACGGATGCCACCGAGGCTAGCTTTCGCATTTTGAAACGGTGCCGAAACGCCCTGTTTATAAGTTGGTAACTCCTTAAAAGGCCGGGTGCTTGCCAGCTACCAAACGCCCTCCGTACTTTTGAACGATTTCGTCCCCCTTTCATGAAGCCATTTCCATACGCTCTAGCCTTCAGTCTGTGGCTGCTCGTGGTAGCTGTAAGTGCCACTGCGCAAACGCGCCGGCCAACTCCTGGCAAGCCCGCGCCCGGCAAAAATACGCCCAAAGGCCGGCCAGGAGCCAAAGTAGCCGCCCCGCCCGCTCCCATGGAAGAGGCTAAGCGGGTTGAGGCGGCGGCCGACGAGGACAAGCCGCCGCTCGTTATCAGCCGCATAAAGCTCAAGGACCCGGTCCTGGTTTTTTATCAGCAAACCGGCCCTCCCAACGCCGTGCAGCAGCTGTTGATGGACGAGAAAAGCTTGGAGCTGCTCAAAACCACGTCGCTGGAAGACCTGGTGGCCCGCCGCGAAGTATTCATTGATGGCCTGGGCAACTACGACCCGCCCAAGGGCACTAACGATGCTCAGAAATTCCGCCTCACCGGCGTAAGCATTCTGGCTAACAGCGAAAAGCGCAAAACTGCCCCCGACGGCCACAGCACCTACGCCCGCCTGAAGGTGCCTAGCCCCGGCGACCTATATGTGGTGCGCGAGTCGGCGGAGGAATACCGGCATTTTGTGAGCGGCCCGCAAAAAAAAGGCTCGCGCATTGACTTTAGCGTCAATGCGTTGCCCGGGGTCGATTCGGTGCGGGCCGTGTACACACTGCGTAAGATTGACGCATCGGAGCGGGGAAACGGGGGCGACGTTATTCGGTGAGCAACTCGGTAGATACTAATGCCGCCCCCGCCAGGAAGCCAGTGCGCTGGTGCGGGCTGTGGCTGGGGCTAGCCCTGGCCGGGCCGGCTGCCTCGGCCCAAACCACGCTCCGCATAACGGCCGTGCCGGCCACCACCCCAGCGGGCCAGGCGCTCTACGTAGCCGGCTCTTTCAACAGCTGGCAGCCCGCTGACCCCAGCGGCGTGCTGGCCCGCCAACCCGATGGCAGCTACCAGCTTACGCTACCCGCCAGCGTGCGCGGCCCCCAGGAGTTCAAGTTTACGCGGGGCTCGTGGGCTGCCGCCGAGGCTACCGCGCAGTACCAGCCGGTGGCCAACCGGCAGGCTACGTTTAGCGGCGAGCCTACTACGCTTACCTTTCAGGTGGCGGCCTGGCAAGACCAGCGCCCGGGTGGCACCCCGGCGCCCGGCCCCAAGGCCCACACCCGGGCGCCCAATGTGCGGGTACTGGCCGACTCTTTCCGGCTGCCGCAGCTAGGGGGGCGCGCCCGCCGCGTGTGGCTGTACCTGCCGCCCGGCTACGGGGCCAGCCCGCACAGGCGCTACCCGGTGCTGTATCTGCAGGATGGCCAGAATATTTTTGACGAGGCTACCGCTTTTGCCGGCGAGTGGGGCGTTGATGAAACGCTCAACCGACTGGCCAGGGAGGGGCAGGACCCGACGGGCTGCCTTGTGGTGGCCATCGACAACGGGGGCGCACGCCGGCTCGACGAGTATTCGCCCTGGGTTAATGCCGAGTACAAAAAAGGCGGCGAGGGCGACCAATACACTGATTTTCTGGCCCTCACCCTCAAGCCCTACATTGATGCACACTACCGCACCCGGCCCGATGCGGCGCACACGGCCGTTGCGGGCTCCAGCATGGGGGGGCTCATCGCCTTTTATGCGGGGCTGAAGTACCCGCAGGTTTTTGGGCGGATTGGGGTGTTCTCGCCCGCCATCTGGTTTGCCAAGGACTCGCTTTTGCGCTACGAGCAGCGCCGGCCCGCGCCGCTAGCCAGCCGCTTTTACTTCGTGGCCGGCCCGGCCGAAAGCGAAACCATGGTGCCCCTGATGAACGAAGTACGCCAGGGCCTGCTGGCTAAAGGTGTGGCCCCTAGCCACATCGCCTTCAAAGCGCCCGCCGATGGCCGGCACGCCGAGTGGTTCTGGCGGCGCGAGTTTGGCCCCGCCTACCGCTGGCTGCTGGCTAAGTAGCCGGGCAAGGGGGGCATAATCTCCGCAAAAATCAGTTCTAAACTTGTGGATGTGAGGCCGGGCCTTATATTTGCCACCACATGAACCGCCAGCACCTAGTCATTATCGCGATGTATTGCCGACCCAAACCGGGCCCCGGAATCGCGCGTCATGGCCAGCTGGCCCGAGCACTCAGCAACTAATATGCGACCGCTCTTCTCGTTCAGCTAAGCTTCACAGCCCGATTCCAGACTTCTGGAATCGGGCTTTTTTTTTGATTGTTTCCTTTTCATTACCGCCATGTCACTGCACTTGCTCGCCCGCCCTCACCACCCCGCCGCGCCCGCCTCGGGCATGGTCTGGAAGATGTTGTTCGACCGCCAGCAGGCGCTGCTGCACCGCTGGGCTAGCCCTGCCTTCGGCCGCGCCCTGGTCGAATTGGGCTTGCGCCGCGATGCCTTGCCCAACCTGGCCCAGGTAGCCCAGGTGGTGCGCCAGCGCACCGGCTGGACGCTGCTGCCCACCGGTCAGCCCCTGAGCGAGGCTACTTACTATGCAGCGCTGGCCCGGCGCGAGCTGCCGGTGGTGACGAGGTTGCGCAGCTTCAGTGAGTTTGACCAGCCGCCGGGCGGCCCCGACTTGTTTGCTGACCTGTTTGGCCGGGTGCCGCTGCTGCTGGAGCCGGGCTATGCGCAGGCGCTGCAAGCGCTGGGTCAGGCCTGGGAGCTGGCTACCACCCCGGCAGCTACAGTGCTGCTACGGCGTTTTACCCGCGCCACCTTCGAGCGGGGCCTGTTGGCTAACCCGGGCGGGCGGCCGCAATTTTACGGAGTGGCGCTGCTCACCTCGGCGCGCCACCTGCACGCAGCCGCCGCGGCCGATGCCGCTACGTATGCGCCGCTAGCCAGTGCCGTGCCGCAGCTAAGCCAGCCCACTGCGGCCGAAGCCGACCTCACGGCGGTTGGCCCGCCGGTGTACTACGTGGCCGAAAGCTGGGTTGACCTGGCCGCTGCCCTGCAGCAGCTGCGCCAGCAGTTGGTGAAAGTGCAGCGCCAGTCGCTGGCTGGCCGGCCATTGCCCTTTGCCGCGGCTCCGGCCACGCTCAATGGGCGCGGCCATGCCTTTGCGGCGCGCATTCCGGGAATGCGCCAGCAGGACTAGCCAGCCCGTTGCTAGCCCCACCTTACTAAAAAAGTCCCTGCTTCGTGCGAAGCAGGGACTTTTTTAGCAGGCGAAAACAAACCGGGATGCTACGCCTTGAGGCGGGCTTTCAAATAAGCCAGCGCTTTTTGGTGCGCATCGGTGGCTAGCTCCTTGTTGTACTTGGGGTTGGAAGGATTGGCAAAGGCGTGGTCGGCGGGGTATTCTTTTACGGTAACTTTCTTGCCGGCAGCGGCCATGTCCTTTTCAAACTGCTTCACCACTTCGGGGTTAATCCATTTGTCTTGCTCGGCAAAGAGGCCTAGCACATCGGAGTTGAGGGTTTTGAGCTTGGCGACGTCTTTTTCGGGCATGCCGTAGTACATCACGCACCCCACCGTTTGCTTGCCGCCGAGCAGCGCGGCCTGCAGGCTCCAGCCGCCGCCAAAGCACCAGCCCACCGAGGCAAACTGCGCCTTGGGGCCGGCATACAGCTGCGCCCCCTTGATGATGGCGGCGGCGCGCTCGGTCTTCACGCCTTGCATGTATTTGCCGGCTTCTTCGGGCGTGGTGGCTACCTGGCCGTCGTAGAGGTCGAGGGCCAGCACGTTTACGCCGGGCATTTCCTGGGCGTACATGGCGGCCTCTTTCTTAATATAATCATTCAGGCCCCACCACTCGTGGATGACGAACAGGTACTTGTTGCTGGGCTTGGCGCTCTTGATTTCGAAGGCGTGGCCGGTCTGGCCATCGGTCGTTTTAAAGGTAATCATCTGGCCTTCGCCTGCATACGAGTAGGGCAGGGGCGCATCGTGGCCGCCCGAGAAGTCTTTGTCGGTAGCTAGCATGGCAAAGGCTTCGGTGGCATTGGGGCCAGTTGGGCGGGCGCAGCAGCTGAGTACTGTGGCGGTAGTTTGAGCACTGGCGCTGCCGAGGCTGAAGGCGGCGGCCAGCAAAAGGAATAGTTTTTTCATGGGAGTAAAAAAAGAATGGTCCGGTGTAGGCTAGCCTAACCGGACCATTCCGCAGAGGTTTTAGAAACAGCCCGCTACACGCGCCACGCAGGCCAGGGGCTAGCCCGCATACTGCGTGCGCACCACGGCCCCTAGCTCGGTGAGCAACGAGAAGAGCCCCACGTAGGTCCGGTTCAGGTACACGAAGTGGGCCGAGCCGCGGGGCTCGCGCTGCTGGCGCAGGTCCTGGTCTTGCAGGAGGTCATCGCCCAGCGCGTAGAGGCTTTGCAGGTAAGTGGGGTCGCCGAAGTCAAACGTCTCCTGGCGAAAGGGCCGGCCCACCAGCTCCAGCGACTGCGTGAGGGTGCGCAAATACATAGCGCGCAGGGCCGGTGAGTCGGCTGGGCGCAGCACGCCCGCTGCTGTCAGCAACGTTTCGAGGCGCGCCGGGTCGGCTAGGGTGGCGGGGTCTAGCAGGGCCAGAAACTGCTGCTGCTCCAGGGGCGGCACGTCTTTTACGCAGCCAAAATCGAGCACGCCCACGGTGCCGCCATCGGTAAGGCTGAATAGGAAGTTACCGGGGTGCGGGTCGGCGTGCAGCTGGCGCAGCTCGCGCAACTGGTACTGGTAAAAATCCCAGAGCGTCTGGCCTAGCTGGTTGCGCACTGCCTGGCTGGGATTCTCGGCCAGAAACTCCACTAGGTGCTGGCCGGGCAGCCAGTCCATCGTAAGAATGCGGGCGCCCGACAGCGCCGGGTAATACGTCGGAAATTGCAGGTGCGGCAAGTGGCCACACTTGGCCGCCACGGCCTGGCCCCGGCTCAGTTCAAGCTTATAATCAGTCTCTTCGAGCAGGCGCGCCTCTACTTCGGCAATGTAGGGGCGCAGGGTTTCTTCCTTGAGGCCCATGATGCGCAGGGCCACCGGCTTCACCATCGCAATATCGGATTGGATGCTAGCCCCCACGCCGGGGTATTGCACCTTCACGGCCAGGTCTTTGCCCATTTTGCGGGCAAAGTGCACCTGCCCAATGCTGGCCGCCTGCCGGGCTTCAGGCTCAAACTCATCAAAAATCTGGCTGGGCGAATGCCCGAAGGCGTCCCGGAACGCCTTGACTACCAAGGGACCCGAAAGCGGCGGCGTCTGGTACTGCGCCTGCTTGAACTGCGCGGCGTAGGCGGGTGGCAGCAGGTTTTTCTCCATTGCCAGCATTTGCGCTACCTTCAGCACCGAGCCCTTCATTTCGCTCAGGGTACCGTAGAGCTCGGCGGCGTTGGCCTGGTGCAGGTCGGCGGTGGGCGAGTCGGCGCCCACGGCTTTTTTGGCGTAGTGCTGCACGTAGTTGGCGCCTACCTTAAAGCCGGTTTTGGCAAAGCGCGCGGCGCGGGCCACCTTAGAAGTGGGCAGCGATTCCTGGGGTTGGTCGGACATGGCTAGGCGCGCTTTTGCAGCAAAAACCGGCCAAAGTCCAGGGCCGAGTCAAACGTATTGCGGCCCACCAGGTCGAAGCTCAGCGTCACGGCTTTTTCCACGGCGGCATCGGTGCGCTCAAAATTGGCCGACTCGTCGCGCACGAAATAGAGCAGGATAAACTGCAGCTGGCGCAGGAAAATGCGCCCGTAGCCATCCTGCAAAAATGGCCGGCTAGCCACCTCGCCGGTGGCGCGGCCCTCCTGCAAAATCTCTTGCACAAACTCCTTAAACTCGTCTTCAAACTTGCCCAATACTTTGGGTATCAGGGCGGGCTGGCGCTTTTGCGAGCGGCCTAGCGTGAGCAGCACAAAGCTGCGGTTGTTCTTCAGAATTTCGAGCAGCGTGTAGTAAAACGCCAGCAGCTTTTCGCGGGCGCCGTAGCCTTGCCAGGCGGGCTCCTCGGCGGCCTGGGTGCGGGCTTCGCGGCCAAAATCTACCCAGGCCTCGCGGTCAATAACGGCGAAGGAAGCGTAGTGGCGGTAGAATTCACCCTCCGTAATGCCCTGCGCATCGGCAAAGGCAAACACGGTTTTGGGGGCGCGGCCGTGGCGGCGCAGGTAGTCGAGGTAAGCGGGCTTCAGCAAGGTTGGCTCCATGCGGATATAACCGCCAGGGTGGCCCGGCAGTTCGGGCTAGCCCGCCTTATTTCGCCCCTTGCGGATGAGGTCGATGGCCCGCTCGCGGCCTTCCTTGTGGTCCACAATCGGAGCGGGGTATTGGGGAGTGCCAAACTCGGGTACCCACTGCTTTACATACTTGAAATCAGGGTCGTACTGCTTCTGCTGGCTCTCGGGGCTGTACACCCGAAACCAGGGCGCGGCCACGGCGCCGGTGCCGGCCATCCACTGCCAGTTGCCCACGTTGTTGCTCATGTCGTAGTCGATAAGCTTTTCGGAGAAATAGTGCTCACCGAGCTTCCAGTCCATAAACAGCTGCTTCACCAGAAAGCCGGCCGCCGCAATGCGGGCGCGGTTGTGCATGTAGCCCGTTTGGTTGAGCTGGCGCATGCCGGCATCCACGAGTGGGTAGCCGGTGCGGCCCTCGCACCACGCCCGGTACTGCGCCTCATCGTCGCGGTAGGGGAGGTGGCGCATCTTGGGGTCGTAGGCTTCGGTGGCGGTGTTGGGGAAGTGCCAGAGCAGCATCATGAAGAAGTCGCGCCAAATCATCTCGTTCAGCAGCTTGTTGTTCAGCTCCTGGGCCTGGTGCATAAGCTGCCGGATGCTGATGGTGCCGAAGCGCAGGTGCACCGAGCGGTGGGTGGTGCCGTGGTTATCGGCCGGCGTGTCGCGGGTTTTGTCGTAGTGCTTCACCACGTTGGCATCGGGCAGCCGGGCCGGCGGGGTGGGCTGCTCGTGGCGCTCAAAGCCCAGGTCCGATAGGGGGGGGCGCTTGGTGTCGCCGGCCTTGGGGCTAGCCAGGTTTTCCTTTTTAAAGAGCCTGGCCGACGGGTGCGGCTTAAAATCGTCGGGCGTTACTTTGGCCTGCCAGGCTTTCGAATACGCCCCGAATACCTTGGACGGCTTGCCGTTTTTGGTCAGTACCTCGTCTTTGGCAAAAATTACCTGGTCTTTAAAAAGCTTGAAATCAACATCATGCTCGGTCAGCAGCTTGGCTATGACGGCATCGCGCTCGGTGGCGTAGGGCTCGTAATCCTCGTTGGTGTACACGGCAGCCACGTCGTAGTCCTTGAGCAATTGCTTGAACACGGCCGGCGTGCGGCCGTAGCGAGCTACCAGGCCGCCACCGGCGGCGTGCGCCTCGTGGGCCAGCCGCTCTACCTGGTCAAAAATGAAGGTGAGGCGCGCGTCGTCTTTCGGCAGCTTCTCCAGAATAGTCTGGTCGTAAATAAACAGCGGCAGCACGGGGTGGCCGCTTTGCAGCGCCGCAGCTAGCCCCGCATTGTCCGAAAAGCGCAAGTCGCGCCGGTGCCAGAAAAGGGTGATTTTCATGCAAAAAGCGATTGTTTACTTCAGCTTGCCCATGCCGCCATCCACGGCCAGCACCTGGCCGGTGATGAACGTGGCCTGGTCGGAAAGTAGAAAGGCGGCCATGCCGGCCAGGTCGCCGGCCCGGCCCACGCGCTGCAAGGGGTGGCGCTTGGCGCCGGCCTCGGCTTTCTCAGGCGTGTTGAGCAGGGCGGCGGCCAGCGGGGTATCGGTGAGGCTGGGCGCCAGGCAGTTGACGCGCAGGCCACTGGCCGCGTACTCGGCGGCCAGGGCGCGGGTGAGGCCCTCCACGGCGGCCTTGGCGGTGGCAATGCTGGTGTGAAAGCTCATGCCCACGGCGGCCGCCACGGTGCTGAATAGCACCACGCTAGCCTCACCCTCGGCCTTTTTGAGGCGCTTGATGGTGGCTTGCAGCGCCTGCACGGCTCCAAGTACATTTAGCTCAAAATCAGCCCGAAAGTCATCGGCCGGCACCCGCTCGAAGGGCCGCAGCTTGATGGAGCCGGGGCAGTACACGAGGCCGTGCAACACCTCGGGCAGCGCGTCGAAGGTGGTGCCCAAGGGGTGGGTGGCATCGTAGGCAAAGTGGGTGGTGCCCAGCGCCGCCAGCTCGGCCGACTGGTGGCGCGAGGCGGTAAATAAGGTGGCGCCGGCGGCGTGCAGCAGCTGCGCGGTGGCTAGCCC
This sequence comes from Hymenobacter cheonanensis, assembly GCF_030581075.1. Taxonomy (GTDB): domain Bacteria; phylum Bacteroidota; class Bacteroidia; order Cytophagales; family Hymenobacteraceae; genus Hymenobacter. The sequence continues at coordinate 191,265 of NZ_JAUQSW010000001.1, read as the reverse complement.
AATGCCCGACGAGGCACCGATGAGGAGAATATTCTTACCAGTAAAATTCATGCGGAGCGGGGGCGGAAGCAAAGGAGGAGCTTTGCAAACGGCCGGGCCGGAAGCAAGGTTTTGCGACGAACGAAGGCTGGCGGCGAATAGCCCGGTGGGCCACCACCCCGAGCTGGCGCGCTAGTCCAGCGCGGGGGCCGGGGTGGGCTCGGCGGGCGCTTTTTTGCGGCTCACCAGCCACACGCCCACGAAGATGAGCGCCGCCTGCCAGGCTTTATCCAGGGTAAACCGGTCTTTGCCCGTGGCCACCGCAATAAGCACCGCCAGCACCGGCTGCAGGTAGATGTAGACCCCTAGCAGCGCTGGGGTGGCGTACTTCAAGGCCCAGTTGTTCAGCAGGTAAGCTAGAATGGTAAGGAAGAAAACCATGTACCCGATTTCGGCCCAGATGTAGAGCGGAAAGCTGCCGTAGTCGGCCGCGATGGCTTGCGGCAGCCCCACCGGAATGGCAATGACGCCCCCCACCAGAAAGATGCGCGCCAGCACCGTGAAGGCGTGGTATTTCTTCATGAGCGGCGCCACCAGCACCAGGTACAGCCCAAACACGGTGGCATTAAGCAGCAGAAACAGGTTGCCGGCCAGCGCATCCTTGGCCTCGGCGCCGTTGCTGGGCCGGCTCAGGATGAGGGCCGCCGCGCCTACCGCCCCTAGCCCAATGCCTACCAGCTTGGGTACCGTAATCTTATCCTTGAGCAGCACCGCCGAAGCCAGCACCACCACAATGGGCGAGATGGTTTGCAGCAGCGAAGCGTTGATGGGGGTGGTGAGGTTGAGGCCCGCAAAAAATGAAAGTTGATTCAGGCCAATGCCCAGCACGCCGCAGGCAATGGCCCGCATATTGTCGGCCCGGCCGATAATGCGCTCGCCGGGCGCTACCAGGAGTTTGATGAGTCCAAAAAACAGCGCCGCCCCGGCAATGCGCAGCGTCACAATGCCCAGCGGCTGCATGTAGTGCGGCATAATATCCTTGGCCAGGCTATACGTGCCGGCGTAGATGAGCGAAACCAGGAACAGAGCCGTGTGCAGGCGAATTTTAGCGAACATAAAAGAGGGCGCGGGGAGCGCGGAAGTAGCGCGAACTTTGTAGTTCGCGTCCGGTAGCAGCAGTAGGGGTTTCTACTTGCGGCCGGCGCGGCAACGCGAACTACAAAGTTCGCGCTACTCTGTTCAATGGCTTCCCTCTTCGATACCCCCAATACGGCCCCGCTGGCCGAGCGCCGCCGCCCGCGCCGCCTGGCCGACTACGCCGGCCAAACCCACCTGCTGGGCGAGCAGGGCGTGCTGCGCCGCTACCTGGCCGCCGGCCGGCTACCCTCCCTCATTTTGTGGGGGCCGCCGGGCGTGGGCAAAACCACGCTAGCCCTGCTGCTGGCCGAAGAGCTGAAACGACCCTTCGCCATGCTCTCGGCCATCAACGCGGGCGTGAAGGACGTGCGCGAAATCATCGACCGGGCCAAAAAGCAGGCCGGCACCATTCTGTTTATTGATGAGATTCACCGCTTCAGCAAGGCGCAGCAGGATGCGCTGCTGGGCGCGGTGGAGAATGGCACCGTCACGCTCATCGGGGCCACCACCGAAAACCCATCGTTCGAGGTCATTCCGGCCCTGCTTTCGCGCTGCCAGGTGTACACGCTGGAGGCGCTGAGCGCCGACACGCTGCGCGAAATAGTACGCCGCGCGCTGGCTGAAGATGAGGTGCTCAGCACAATACCCACCGATGTGGTGGAAGACCACGCCCTGCTAGCCCTCAGCGGGGGCGATGCCCGCAAGCTGCTCGGCCTGCTGGAGCTGGTGGTGCAAAGCACGCCCCCCAGCCCTAGCGGCCGGGTGCAGCTCACCGACGCGGCCGTGCAGCTCACGGCCCAGCGCCCGCTGGCCCGCTACGACAAGGGCGGCGAGATGCACTACGACGTGATTTCGGCCTTCATCAAAAGCATCCGGGGCTCGGACCCCAACGCCGCGCTCTACTACCTGGCCGTGATGCTGGAGGGCGGCGAAGACGTCAAGTTCATCGCCCGCCGCCTGCTCATTCTTTCCTCCGAAGACATCGGCAACGCTAATCCTAATGCGCTGCTGCTGGCCCAGAGCTGCTTTCAGGCCTGCACCGTTATCGGGCTGCCCGAGTCAGATTTGATTCTGAGCCAAACGGTTATCTACCTTGCCACGTCGCCCAAGAGCAACGCGGCTTACACGGCCATTCGGGCGGCGCAGGCCCAGGTGCGGCAGCAGGGCGTGCACCCGGTGCCGGTGCCGCTGCGCAACGCGCCCACCAAGCTGCTTAAGGAATTGGGCTACGGTCAGGCTTACCAATATTCGCACAACGGCGAGGGCAACTTTGCTTATCAGGAATTTATGCCCGAGGCCCTGAGCGGCACCCGCTACTACGACCCCGGCGACAACCCCGCCGAGGCCAAAATACGAGAGCGCCTGCGCGGCTGGTGGCAGGAAAAATACGGGTATTAACGCTTAACAATGTGTAAACCAATAGTATTAGCTAATACTAGTAATGCTGGCGCGAGTTTAGCGCAGCGTAACTCGCGCTAGGTAAGGCTAGTTAATGGCTGCTATCCTGTGCCCTGTTTTGGGCGGATAGTAGCTGTAACGCAAAAGCCTGGCCCGCGATAAACTTAGTAGGTAAGTAGTGGCTGTATCTTGCCGCCCAGCCAGCAAGCAGCTGCGCTTTCCTAGTCAGCCCGCGCAGCGGGCGTATCTGCGAAATTTATTAAATCCGTTAAATCTGCGGTCCTGTGCGTCAATTTTTTAAGTTTGTGCTAGCCACGGTAGTGGGGCTGGTAGTGTTTTCGGTAGTGGGCTTTGTGCTGCTGGCGGGCCTGCTAGCGGCCCTGGGCAGCAGCAGCGCCGACAAGGCGGTGGCCAGCAACTCGGTGCTGGAGCTGAAGCTCGATAAGCCCATTTCGGAGCGCCGGCAGAGCGCCGACCTGCTCGGCAACAGCGGCGCTACCATTGGGCTGGTAGGCCTGAAGGATGCCATTCGGCAGGCCAAAACCGACGATGACATCAAGGGTATTCTGCTCAACCTGGAGCTAGTGCAGGGCGGCATGGCCTCGCTTGAGGAAGTGCGCGACGCCTTGCTCGACTTCAAGCGCAGCGGCAAGTTTATCGTGGCCTACCACGAGATAGCCTCTGAGAAAAGCTATTATCTCTCCTCGGTGGCCGACCAGATTTACCTGCACCCGCAGGGCACGCTGGAATTCAACGGCCTCAGCTCGGAGGTCATGTTTTACAAGCGGCTCTTCAACAAGGCCGGCATCGAGCCCTACATCTTCCGGGTGGGCTCGTTTAAGAGTGCCGTGGAGCCGTTTTTCCGCGAGAACTTCTCCGATTCGGCCCGCTACCAGACGGTGTCGTACCTCAACTCGCTCAACGACCACATGCTGGGCCAGGTGGCCGAGAGCCGGAAAATTCCGGCCCCGCGCCTCAAGGTCATTTCCGATTCCATGCTGGTGCACAACGCCAAAGATGCCCTGCGGCTGAAGCTCGTGACCAGGCTCGGCTACTTCGACGAAGTGCAGGACTACCTGCGGGGCAAGCTGGGGGTGAAGGCCGATAAGAAGCCTAGCGTGGTGAGCCTCAGCGACTACCAGGGCAACGACAAGAGCAATGAGAAGGAAGGCGCCACCAGCGGCAACCGCATTGCCGTTATCTACGCCGAGGGCGACATCGTGACCGGCAAAGGCTCGGACGACAATATCGGCAGCGATAAGTTTGCGGAGGCCATCCGCAAGGCGCGCCTCGACGACAAGGTGAAGGCCGTGGTGCTGCGCATCAACTCGCCCGGCGGCTCGTCGCTGGCTTCCGATATCATCTACCGCGAGGTGCTGCTGACCAAAAAGGTAAAGCCCATTATTGCCAGCATGAGCGACGTGGCGGCCAGCGGCGGCTACTACATTGCCATGGCCTGCGATACCATTGTGGCCCACCCCAACAGTATTACGGGCTCCATCGGGGTGTTTGGCGTGCTGCCCAACATCCAGCCGCTGCTGGCCGATAAGCTCGGCATTACCGTGGACCGCGTTACGACGGGCAAGTTTTCCGACCTGCCCACCATTACCCGCGCCCTCACCTCTTACGAGAAACAACAGCTGCAATTAGAGGTAAATGAGATTTATGCCGATTTCACCACCAAGGCCGCGCTAGGCCGCCACATGCCCGTCGAGCGCCTGCGCCGCATTGCCTCGGGCCGCGTGTGGAGCGGCACCGAAGGCAAGCGCATTGGCCTCGTCGATGTGCTGGGCTCGTATGAAGACGCCCTGAAAATAGCCGGCGCCCGCGCCCACCTCAAGGAGGGCGACTACCAGGTGCAGCGCCTGCCCCGCCAGAAATCGGCGGTGGAGAAGTTTTTCGGCCGCTTCACCGGCGGCGACGACGACGACCAGGCCGCCGCCGAGGCCCGCCTGCTGCAAGCCAAGCTAGGCCCGCTCTACCCCGCCGTGCGCCAGTACCAGCAGCTGATGCAGATGCGCGGCGTGCAGGCGCGCCTGCCTTACGAGCTGGAAATCAAGTAGAAAAATAAAAAATAAGACGGTGTAAGTCGTCTGTCATGCTGAGCTTGCCGAAGCAGCTTGGTCGCACCGCTAGGGTCATTAACCCGACGATGCGACCAAGCTGCTTCGGCAAGTTCAGCATGACATTCTTTTATAGCTCATCCCTTACCCTGATATGAAAATCTTATCTCAGCAATTGGCTTTTGGTGTTGCCCTGGCGCTGGCTAGCCTCGCCCACGCTGCCCAGGCTCAAACTGCCCTCTACCAGCCCCGCGACATCAAGCGGGCCTACGCCAAGGGCACCCGCGCCGCCGACGGCCGCCCCGGCCCCAACTATTGGCAAAACACGGCCCGCTACGACATTACGGTGCAGGCCGCCCCGCCGGCGCGCGACATCCGGGGCCGCGAAACCATCACGTACTTCAACAACAGCCCCGACACGCTCAAAAGCCTCGTTATCCGGCTTATCCAGAATATTCACAAGCCCGGCGTGTCGCGCGAAGGCGATGCCCGCCCCGGGTACCTGACCGAAGGCGTATCAATCGACTCGTTTGCCGTGGGCGGGCAGGCGCGGCCCTACGCTGCCCGCGGTAGCGCCACTGCCCAAACCATTGCACTGCCCCGGCCGCTGATGCCCCACGACTCGGTGCGCCTGGCTTTCAGCTGGCATTTCCCTATTTCGCAGGAAAGCGGGCGCGAGGGGATGCTCGATAAAACGACCTTCTTTCTGGCCTATTTCTACCCGCGCGTGGCCGTGTACGACGACTACAATGCTTGGGACCGGCTGCCTTTTGTAGACAGCAAGGAGTTTTATAACGACTTCAACAATTACACCCTGCGGGTGCGCGTGCCGGCCAACTACCTCGTGTGGGCCACCGGCACGCTCCAAAACCCCGGGCAGGTATTGCAGCCGGCCTTCGCCAAAAAGCTGGAGAAATCGATGACCAGCGATGCGGTACTGCACATTGCCACGGCTGCCGATTTGGCTAAGAAAAACATCACCGCCCAGCAGCCTTTCAACACCTGGGTGTGGAAGGCCAACGACATTTCGGACGTGACGCTGGCCCTGAGCAACCACTACGACTGGGACGCGGCTAGCGTGGTGGTAGACCCCGCCACCAAGCGCCGGGCCAGCGTGCAGGCCGCCTACGCCGACTCGACGGTCGATTTTCGCTCGTCCGTCAAGTTCAGCCAGAATGCGCTGAGCTGGTTTTCGCGCAACTGGCCGGGTGTGCCCTATCCGTTTCCGAAAATGACAGTGGTGCAGGGCTTTGCCGACATGGAGTACCCCATGATAGTGAACGACAGCCCGCAGAAAGACCTGCAATTTGCGCAGCTGGTGCAGGACCACGAGATTGCCCACACGTATTTCCCGTTTTACATGGGCATCAACGAAAGCCGCTACGCCTTCATGGACGAGGGCTGGGCCACCACGTTTGAGCTGCTCATCGGGCGGGCCGAAAACGGCGCGGCGGCGGCCGACGACTTCTACCGCCGCTTCCGCGTCATGTCCTGGATAAACGACCCTAGCACCGCCGAGGACCTGCCCACCATCACGCCCAGCAGCGAGCTGCGCGCTGGCTACGGCAACAACTCCTACGGCAAGGCTTCGCTCAGCTACCTGGCCCTCAAGGATATGCTGGGCGATGAGCTGTTTAAGAAGTGCCTGCACGAGTACATGAGCCGCTGGCACGGCAAGCACCCCATTCCCTGGGATTACTTCAACTCGATGAGCAGTGCCTCGGGGCAGGATTTGACCTGGTTTTTCAACAACTGGTTTTTCAGCAACGGCTACATCGACCTGGCCCTGGCCAAGGCCGACAAAACCGCGCAGGGCACGGCCCTCACTATCCGCAACGTGGGCGGCTTCGCCGTGCCAATTGATGTGAAAGTGAGCTACGCCGACGGCAGCAGCGAAACGCTGCACCGCTCGCCCGATTTCTGGCGCGCCAACCAGCAGCAGGCCACCCTCACCATTCCGGCCGGCAAGACCGTGCAAAGCGTGGCCTTCGACCACGGCCTGTACCTCGACGCTGACCCTAGCAACGACCGGCTGACGGTGCAGTAAATCTTACCTGTCATTGCGAGCGCAGCGCAGCAATCGCACCCGACTAGCTGCCAAACACGTGCGATTGCTGCGCTGCGCTCGCAATGACAAACGAATTTTACACCACCACTCATGAAAGCCATCCGCGAAGCCGTTGCCTACATTCAGGCCCACACCGCCACTTTTCAGCCCGTCACCGGCATCATTCTCGGCACCGGGCTGGGCGCCCTGGCCAAAGAAGTTGAAGTTGAGCACGAAATCAGTTACGCCGATATTCCCAATTTCCCGGTTTCGACGGTGGAAAGCCACGCCGGTCGGCTGCTGCTAGGCACCCTGGCCGGGCAAAAGGTGGCCGTGCTGCAAGGGCGCTTTCACTACTACGAAGGCTACTCGATGGCGCAGGTAGTGCTGCCTGTGCGCGTGCTCAAACTACTTGGCATTAAGCAGCTGTTCGTGAGTAATGCCGCTGGTGGGCTCAATCCCGAGTTTGGCATTTCGGACCTAATGCTGATTGACGACCACATCAACCTGCTGCCTACCAACCCGCTCATCGGCCCCAACCTGGATGAGCTAGGCCCGCGCTTCCCCGATATGCACGCGCCCTACGATGCGGGCCTGCTGGCCCGCGCCCGCGCCGCCGCCGAGGCGCTGGGGCAGGGTAACACTACCCAGCGCGGCGTATACGTGGCCTGCCCTGGCCCCATGCTCGAAACGCCCGCCGAATACCGCTACCTGCGCACCATCGGGGCCGATGCTGTGGGCATGAGCACCGTGCCCGAGGTAATTGCCGCCCGGCACCTGGGCCTGCCGGTGCTGGCCGTATCAGTTATCACCGACCTCTGCTACCCCGGGCAGCTCAAGCCCGTGCAACTCCCCGAAATCCTGGCCGCCGCTGCCGTAGCCGAGCCTCGCCTCACCGCGCTGATGAAAGCGGTTTTGGCGGGCTAGCCGGGGGCTAGTTGAGAATAACGGTGCGTTTATCGCTCACCAGCACCGTGAACACGCCCAGCCCGCCCTGCACCGTGCTATGAATGCCGGAGGGCTGGGCAAAGGGGTTGCCGTTGGCATTGCGGGCGTTGCGCACCGACTGCCGGAAGTCGAAATACAGCGTATCGACGTGGTAGAGCGTGGCCGTCACGGTGTCGCCCGGCCGGAAGCGGTAGGTCGTGACCTGCGCGTAGGGCTGACCGTTGAAAAGCTTATCGCGGATGTCGTTGTCGGTTTCGGAGTTGTTGGCGGGTTTGCCCTTGTGCAGCATCAGGCGGTAAAAGTCGATGGTAGCGGCCGGGTCGGTCCACTTAGTCAGGAAATAGGCCTTTTTGTTCTCGCCCGTTAAGCCATTGAACTTGTATTTTACCGAGTCAATGGGGATGAACGTGGGCACGATGGCCGTGCCCGTGAGGTGCCGCCCGCGCTTGTCCTGGGCATCGAGGCCAAACTGCTGGCCCGCTTTGGCCACAATCGGGGCAGCGCCGACGTGCGTATAATACTTGCCTGTAGCGGCATCAATGCCGGGGCTGAAGCGCAGGGGTACGGGCTGGCCACCGGGTAGCGTCAGCGTCACGGTTACATCAGTGGGCAGCTGCACTGTTTGCCCATTCGGCAAGGTCAATACCTGCGAGCCCGCCGCAATGGCCTGGTTATTATCCAGATACGGTACTGATTCGCTAATAGTGAGGCGCGGCACCACGCCGTTTTCGAGGTAGCACTCGGCTACGAGCTGGTTGGCGTAGTAGGGCAGGGGCACATTGGCGTCGTTTTGCAGGCTCTTGCAGCCCCCTAATGCCCCTAGCAACAACATCCCAGCTACACCTTTATGCACCGTTATCATATTAATCAAAGTAAGAATCTAAAGCCAGTCCACGCAGTGGGTATATCTCCGAACCGAAAGACGGCATGGCTAAACCCGTTGAATCTGCGGTCAGAACTTAAAATTGTACGTTACCGAGGGAATGAACGGGAACAGCGACACCTGCTGCGCCCGGTAGCCGGTTACCTTATCCGTGGCCTTGTCGCGCGTTTGCTCAAAGTAGATGAAGTAGGCATTGCGTCGGTTGTAGGCATTGTAGATGCTGAACGTAAAGTCGCGCTGGCCCCCGATGCGCGAAGGCCGCAGCTTGTACACCATCCCCAAATCGAGGCGGTGGTAGGGAATCATGCGGTAAGAATTACGGTCGGGGTACACCGGCACAGCCTGAATGCCGCCCTGGTAAATATCCTGAATGGCAAAGCGCCCAAACGGCAGCGTAGTGGGCGCGCCGCTGGTATACACAAAGCTGGCCGTGAGCGAGATGCGTGGATTTAGCTCGTGCATCACCACGACGTTGATGTTATGGCGCCGGTCGTAGTTGGGATAGAAATCCTGGCCGTTGTTGATGCCCGTGGTGCCTAGCTGGGGCGGAAAATTGCGTTTGGTCCAGGCCAGCGTGTAGCCAATCCAGCCAGTCGTTTTGCCGGTTTTCTTTTCCAGATAAAGCTCGTTGCCGTAGGCCCAGCCGCGCCCGAAGAGAAACTGCGAGTCGAGGTCGTTGTTGGCGAAAATCTGGGCGCCGTCCTTGAAATCAATCTGGTTGCTGGCCCATTTGTAGTACACCTCATTGGTAAGCAAATACTTGCCGCCGCCCAGCAAAAAGCTAGCCCCCGTACTCACCTGCTGCGAGCGCTCGGGCTTCACCGACAGGCGCGAGGGGTACCAGATATCGGTGGGCAGCGAGGCACCCGAGTTCGACACCAGGTGCACGTACTGATACATAAGGGCGTAGCTGCCCTTGAGCGAAATATTATTGGTGAGCGAGTAGCGGGCCGAGGCGCGCGGCTCGAGGCCGCCAAAGTGGTTGGGGCTGCTTTGAAAACCCGTGGCGCGCAGGCCTAGCTCAGCCTGCAGCTTATCGGTAACTTTAATATTATCAGCCGCATACAGGGCTGCTTCCTGGCCGGTGTAGTTGACATCGGCCCCAAAGTTGACGCTGTTATCCTGGGAGCTGCGCTGCAAGCGGCCCACCCCAAAGTTGTGGTAGGTGAGCAAGGCGCCAAACTTGATGGTGTGCCGGTCGTTGGGCACGTAGTCGAAATCGGTGCGCAGGTTGTAGTCCAGAATAGTCGAGCCCAGGTCGAAGCTAAACTGGTCGATGCTATTGCCCAGATTGTACTTGTAGGAGGTAACCGAGGCGGCCGTATTCATCGTGAGCCGGGGCGAAAACACGTGCTGCCAGCGCAAAGCCCCTAGCGTATTGCCCCAGGTAAAGTTGGCCTGAAAGCCATTGGGCGAGGTAAAGCCAAAAATATCGCGCCCCAGGTAGCCCGTAAAAAACAGCTGGTCCTTCTCGCCCAGCGTATAGTTGGCCTTGGCGTTGAAGTCGTAGAAATAGTAATCCGGGATGGGGCGCCAGTCCACATCCCCGGCATGGGCCCGGTTGAGCGCGCGGGTAAAGATGTCGAAATAGGTGCGCCGCCCACTCACGATAAACGAGCCCTTACCCTTCTGAATAGGCCCCTCAAAGCTGAGGCGCGACGAGATGAGGCCGATGCCCCCGGTGAGCACGTACTTCTCGCGGTCACCCTCGCGCAATTTTACATCAACCACCGACGAGAGGCGCCCGCCAAACTGGGCCGGAAAACCGGCTTTGTACAAATCGACGCTTTGCACGGCGTCGGAGTTGAATACCGAAAAAAGCCCAAACAAATGGTTGGGATTATACACCAGCACGTTGTCGACCAGCACCAGATTCTGGTCGGCCGAGCCGCCGCGCACAAACAAGCCGCTGCTGCCCTCGCCGCCGCTTTGTACGCCGGGTTTCAGCTGCAAGGTTTTCAAGATATCGACCTCGCCGAAAAGTGCGGGCAGCAGCTTGGCCTCCCGAATGCTGAGGTGCTCGACGCCCATCTGGGTCGATTGCAGCTTTTCCTTAAGCGTTTGCTGGCCCTGCACCACTACCTCGGCCAGTTCGCTGCTACTGGCGGCCAGGGTCACGTTGCGCTGCTGAGCGCGGTGTAGGTTGAGCGTGAAGGTCTGGCTGGCATAGCCCACAAACGACACGGTGACCCGCTGCTCGCCCTCGGGCACGCTGAGGCGGTAGTGGCCATCGGCCTCAGTAGCAGTGCCCAAACCCAGGGCCGGCACGGCTACGGTGGCTCCTGGCAGGGCCGTGCCATCGGCCCCGCGTACCACGCCACTTAGCAGATGCTGCACCTGGGCCCAGCCCAGATGCGGACTAGTTAGCCAAAGCAGCCCCGTAATAAGCAACCCGTGGCAACGCAATTTTCCGAACATACTCAAAAATACGCCACTGTGAGCGGCAACTCATCAAACCCCCCTCAAGAGGCGCTAGTTCGGCAAGCGTTGCATGCGGTGGTATTTTAGTAGCTTCCAACTAATTGCGTGCTCTTTAGTACATAAGATTCAAAGAGCAGTCTGTTTCTGGTACAAGAATCAGTCGGTCTAGTACATATTGAACGTACAAAGCTCGGTCATTCAGCTAGTTAGCTTTAAGGTGCCTGCTGGCATGCATAAAAAAGCCCGACTACCTCTGTGGCAGCCGGGCTTTCGCAGGTAGAGCAGGGGCTGGCTAGCGCAGGTGAGCGCCCACTGCTTGCCCAATTTGGGCGGCGGGCACCACGCCCGCCTGCCGCCACACCGGCTGCCCCTGGCTAAAGAGAATAAGGGTCGGGATGCTCTGTACCTTAAACTGTTGGGCCACGGCGGGGTTCTTGTCAACGTCAATCTTGATGATGCGCAGCTTGCCCTCGTGTTGGGCCGCCACCTGCTGCAAGATGGGCGCCATCGTTTTGCAGGGGCCGCACCAGTCGGCATAAAAATCGACCAGCACGGGCATCCCGGGGCTGTTGATGAGTTCGGAAAAGGACTTGCGAGGCATAAGAAAAGAAGCTAGGGTAAGTTTGCGGGCGAAAGCCGGCCCGCGGCTTTGGTAAGTACCCGCACTCACTCGTTTCGGTTTCGTTTTGCTGCTGCCCAACCCGCTCACTCGCCCGCCCGCCTGGCTGCACCCGTTGTTTCCGGGCAGCGAGTGGCGCGGTGTGCCGGCTAGCCCCACTGGCCGGCCGCGCCTCTACCTTACCTTCGACGACGGCCCCATTCCGGAGGAAACCCCTTGGGTACTAGCGCAATTGGCGGCGTATGGGGCGCGGGGCACGTTCTTTTGCGTGGGTGATAACCTGGCGCGCCATCCGGCCATCGCCCGCGCCGCGCTGGCCGCCGGCCATCGCCTCGGCAACCACACCCAGCACCACCGCAGCGCCTGGAACACGCCCCGCGCCGAGTACCTGGCCGGCGTGGCTGAGTGCGAAAGCCATTTAGAAGTATTAATGAGAGAGGAAGCAATAACAAGCCAGCCTTCGGGGCTGGCTCTGCAAGGGGCTGCAAGCTTACTTCTGCATTCTCAACTCGCTATTTCCAATTCAAAACTATTTCGCCCGCCCTACGGCCGCCTTACCTGGCCGGTGCTGCGGCAGCTGCGGCAGCGCTACCGCGTGGTGATGTGGAGCCTGCTTACCCGCGACTACGACCCCGACCTGGCGCCCGAGCGGGCGCTACGCCTGGCGCTGTCCGCCACCCGCCCCGGCGACATTGTGGTGCTGCACGACTCGCGCAAGGCGAGCCGCTCGCTACGCTTTTTGCTGCCGCGCCTGCTAGCCCACTACAGCGAGCTGGGCTACGAGTTTGCGGTATTGTAGCGGTGGCGGCCCGGGCACTGGTATTTTTGCGGCTCGCTAGCCGGGTTGCTTTGTTCTACTTTTCGCTCTTTTACTGTGGTTTGTGGCTGCTGGTAATGGCCTACGCTACCGGGCGGCTGGCTAGCCGGCGCGGCGCGGCCAGCCCGGTGGCGCTGCCCGGGCCGGGGCCGCGCGTGAGCATTCTGGTGGCGGCCCGCAACGAGGAAGCCAACCTGCCGCGCTGCCTGGCCAGCCTGCGCGCCCTCGACTACCCGGCCGAAAAGCTGGAAATACTGGTGGGCGACGATGCCAGCACCGACCGCACCCGCGCCGTGGCCGAGGCCGCGCTAGCCGGCTTTGCCGGCTTCTGGCGTGTTATCGCTATCGAAAGCAACCTGGGGCAGGCGCGGGGCAAGGCCAACGTGCTGGCCCACCTGGCGCGCCGCGCCACGGCCGATTATTTCCTCATCACCGACGCCGATATTACCGTGCCCCCGACCTGGGTGCCGGCCATGCTGCGCCACGCCGCGCCCGGCGTGGGCACCGTCACGGGCCTCACCGTGACGGTGGGCGCGGGGTGGCTGGCGCGTTTGCAGGGGCTCGACTGGCTGCTGTCACTAGCCCTCATTCAGGTAGGTACCGAGGCTGGGCAGCCCATGACGGCCATGGGCAACAACATGCTCATTACCCGCGCCGCCTACCTGGCTACGGGTGGCTACGAAGCGTTGCCGTTTTCCGTGACCGAGGATTTTGCCTTGTTTGAGGCCGTTAATGCCCGGGGCTTTGGCTTCCGGCAGCTGTTTGAGCCGGCCGTGCGGGCCACGTCGCGGCCCATTGCCTCGTGGGCCGGGCTAGTGAAGCAGCGCCTGCGCTGGCTGCGCGGCGTGGCGGCGCTGCCGTGGCACGTGCAGGCCGGGCTCATTTTTTTCAGCGGCTACTGGCTGGCAGCGCTGGGGCTGGGGCTAGCCAGCAACTGGGGTTGGGCGCTGGCCGCGCTGGCTGCTAAAGTAGCCAGCCACTACGCGCTGGCCGTGGTGGCCAGCCGCCGCGCCGGCCTGCCGCGCCCCGCCTGGTGGCTGCTGCCCGCCTTCGAGCTTTACTCACTAGCCCTCACTACCCACCTCACGCTGAGCCGCTTGCTGGGCCGGCGCGGGGTGGAGTGGAAGGGCCGCCACTACCATTAAGCCATGCCCGCTGCCCAACCTGCCGTTGCTATTCAGCCCATTACGGCCGCCCAAACCTACGCCTTGCGCCACGCCGTATTGTGGCCCGCTAAGCCGCTCGCCTACGTGCAATTGCCCGAAGACGAGGCCGGCCAGCACTTCGGCGCGTTCGTGGAAGGCGCGCTGGTGGCGGTAATTTCGCTGTTTGTCGGTGCCCACGGCGTGGCCCGCTTCCGCAAGTTTGCCACCGACCCGGCCTGGCAGGGGCGGGGCGTGGGCACGGCGCTGCTGCACCATCTCATCGGGGTGGCGCAGGCCCAGGGGGCTAGCCAGCTTTGGTGCGATGCCCGCCAGAATACCCTGCCCTTTTACCAGCGCTTTGGGCTGGCGCCCAAGGGCGAGGTTTTTTACAAAGGCGAGGTGCCCTACGTGCGCCTTAGCCGCACGCTGTAAGTCAAGTAAGTAGCATTCATGAAACTCATCGAAACCCACGCCCACCTGTATTCCGAGCAGTTTCGGCCCGACCAGGCCGAGGCGCTGCACCGGGCCGTGGCGGCCGGCGTCGGCACTATTCTGATGCCCAATGTGGACCGCACCACCATCGACGCCATGCTGGAGCTGGAGGCCGCCGCCCCCCAAACCTGCCTGGCCATGATGGGCCTGCACCCGTGCTCAGTCGGCCCCGGCTTTGAAAAGGAATTGCAGCTTGTGGAGGACTGGCTGGCCCGGCGCCCGTTTGTGGCGGTGGGCGAGTGCGGCATCGACCTGTATTGGGATAAAACCTGCCTGCCGCAGCAGCAAGAGGCCCTGCGCGTGCAGCTAGCCCTGGCTAAGCGCTACAACCTGCCCATTGTGCTGCACACCCGCAGCGCCTTCGAGGAAGCCTTTGCCCTGGTGGCCGAGGCCCAGGATGGCACGCTGCGTGGGGTGTTTCATTGTTTTTCCGACGGGCTGGCCGAGGCCGAGCGCATTATTGCGCTGGGTGGTTTTAAGCTGGGCATCGGCGGCGTAGCTACGTTCAAAAATGGCGGCTTGGATAAGGTGCTGCCCCACGTCGACGTGGCCCACCTGGTGCTCGAAACCGATTGCCCTTACCTCGCACCCGTGCCCTACCGCGGCAAGCGCAACGAGCCGGCCTACCTCCCGCTGGTGCTGCACCGCGTGGCCGCCCTGCTGGGCCAGGCGCCCGAGGCCATCGCCGAGGCTACTACCCGCAATGCCCGGGAGCTGTTCGGGCTAGGGCAGTAAGCTCGGCACTACCTGCGCTAGCCTTTCTTTGCGGCCATGCTTCTCGATTTGCCCCTGCTTACCCTGCCCACCGCCGCCGCCGTTACCGACCCGGCCGCGCCGCGCCTGCTTATCCTGTACACCGGCGGCACGGTGGGCATGGTCGTGAACCGCCACCAGGAGCTAGTGCCCATGCATTTCGGCAAGCTCGACCGCAAGATGCCCGAGCTGCGCCAGCTGCCCTACCGCCTGGAGCTGCTGACCCTGCCGCAGCTCATTGATAGCAGCAACGTGACGCCTGCCGACTGGCTGCGCCTGGCCCAGCTCATTGGCCAGCACTACGAGGGTTTCGACGGCTTTGTGGTGCTGCACGGCACCGATACGATGGCCTACTCGGCGGCAGCGCTCAGCTTTTTACTCGAAAATTTGGGCAAGCCGGTCGTGTTTACGGGAGCGCAGGTGCCGGTGGGGCGCACCCGCTCCGATGCCACCCGCAACCTGCTCACCGCCCTGGAGATAGCCGCCGCCCGCCACCCCCGCGCCCGCACCGTGCGGCTGCCCGAGGTAGGGGTTTTCTTCAACGATGTGCTCATCAGGGGCACCCGCGCCAAAAAGGTGGAGAGCCAGCAGTTTGCTGCCTTCAAAAGCGAAAACTACCCACCGCTGGCCCGCGCCGGCATCAACCTCGATTTCAACGACCAGGATATTCGCCTGCTGCCCGCCGCCCACCTCAGGGTGCACACCCGGCTCGAAGAAAGAGTGGCCGTGCTGCCGCTGTTCCCCGGCATCACCGAAGCCGTGGTGGAGGCCGTGCTGGGCGTGTCCGGCCTGCGCGGCTGCGTGCTCGAAACCTACGGCTCGGGCAATGCGCCCACGGCGCCGTGGTTTTTAAACTGCCTGGCGCGGGCCCAGCAGCGGGGCCTGGTTGTGCTCAACGTGAGCCAGTGCGAGGAGGGCCGCGTGGTGCAGGGCCACTACGAAACCAGCGCCCGCCTCAGCAGCCTCGGCGTGGTGGGCGGCGATGATATTACCACCGAGGCGGCCATTACCAAGCTCATGTTTGTGCTCGGCCTGGAGCTGGCCGAAGCCGAAACCCGCCGCCTGCTCAGCCAGGATTTGCGGGGCGAAATCACGCCCTGAACCCGATAAAAGCCGGCCGCGCCGCGCTACCAGGCTAGTAATATGAGCGTATTTTACTGGCAGAAGTATAAGCCGCTCTGGCTGCTGGCCGCTTCATTGCCGCCAGCTTGGCAACAGTCCCCAAGCCGTCGCCTTACAGAAACAAAAAAGCCGCTGGCAATGCGCCAGGGGCCGTTTTAGCAGAGAGGCCAGCACTCGCAGCACAACGAGTTGTGTTAACTCCATCTTGTCGAAGAGCTTTTTTTCGTGGCAGGTATTTGCGCCGGTGAGCCTGGCTAGTAGTAGTGCAGCCAACTAGTAACCCCGCTAGGCCGGCGGCCGCGGCGAAAGTAACGTATACCGACGCAGACAACTTAACCCGTGGGTTATCTTGTGATTTATAAGTTATAAGCAAGAAGCCCCGGCCGCAAGGCCAGGGCTTTTTTATCAGGCTACTTGTAATTCCTCCTCGCGATAGCAGTCCCAATACCCATCAGCCAGCCGGTACACTGGCACCCGCTGCACCAGCCCAGTCTGCGGGTGGCGCTCCTTGAGCAACCCGCGCCACACGATAGGGTGCGCCTGCTGCTGGGTAGCGGGCACTACCGGCCGGCCCAGCTCGAACGCAAACCCGGAAGTGGCCCGCACTAGGTGCCCCGGTGCGGGCGTAGCGGCTACAAGCTCCAGCTGCGGGGCCTCGTCGTAGTCGGGGTCAGCTCCGGGCTCGTAGTCGGCCTGCGCGCCTTCCTCATAATCGGGGTCGGCCGCCAGCTCGTAGTCGGGGTCGGCTACTTCGTGTTCGCGGTCTTGGCCCAGCTCATCATAGTCGGCGTCGGGCGTATCGTAATCGGGCTCAAAGTCGGGGTCAGGCTTACGGTCGGGCTTAGGCATAATCGCAGCAGGTTTAGCTGCTACTAAGCTAGCTAGTACCAACCATACTGGCAAAACGCCGGCCTGCCACCTTGCGCTCATAGCCTTCTATTTTTGCTGCCGGCTCTCGCCTATGGGGTAGCTCTACTGGGTGCTTGAGCACGGTGCTCCCAGCCTTTCCTTTTTGGCAGCAGCTAATTCTGCTGGGTCAACATGACTTTAAAGAGCCAGGAGGCGTGCTAAAAACGCATTTTGCATAGCGCACATTAAAGCTGCTATTTACTACTGGCAGTTAACCCCGGCTGAGCCACTGCTCAAGCAGCGCTACTTACCACTAGCAGCCCCGCCTTACGCATCGGGTAATTGCCGCTGGAAGTGTAGCTGTAGTAGGGCATCAATTTTCTCACGCGTGAGCGGCTTAAGTACCAGGCCGGCAATAGGTAGCTCATTAAGACGAAGCAGGTCGTGCGACGCCATGCCGCCCGTAAGCAGCACAATGCGCGTGGCAGCCTGTTGAGAGGCCGGCAACCGCTGGAACGCTTCCACAAACGCGATACCATCCAGGCCGGGCATATTCACATCCAGCAGCAGGAGCGTGGGCTGAATGGGAGGGTCACGGGAAAGTAGTAAAAGGGCTTCTTCACCCTCAGTTACCGAAAGCACTTCTTCCGCTACCCCAAGCTGGTAGAGCAGGCGCTCATTGGCGTAATTAGTAGCCGGCTCGTCGTCTACAAGCAAAATAAACGGGAGCTTTTCCATGCCGTAAACTTACGCCAGCGCTGGTACGAAAGCGTGCAAAGCTACCGAGACCCTGCTGGCTTTTGCGCCGATGAGAAGGTGAAGCCTAGTAAACCTTTGGTTAGGCGCTGTCCCTAAAACCGTCTTCTGAGACACAAAAAGGCCCCTGGCAATGCGCCAGGGGCCTTTTTAGCAGAGAGGATGGGATTCGAACCCACGATAACCTTTTGGGCTATACACACTTTCCAGGCGTGCTCCTTCGACCACTCGGACACCTCTCTGAATGGGGATGCAAAGATAGGCAGAAAGGCCGGTTTTATTTGCTTCTGCTCGCCG
The DNA here is from genome assembly GCF_030581075.1 of Hymenobacter cheonanensis. Taxonomy (GTDB): domain Bacteria; phylum Bacteroidota; class Bacteroidia; order Cytophagales; family Hymenobacteraceae; genus Hymenobacter. Next base: position 173,539 of record NZ_JAUQSW010000001.1, on the reverse strand, counting down.
GCCTGGCTCGCAGAGGACTATTTTGCTGTTTCATCGTACAAGCCAGCAGCTAGCCCCTCTTTGTGCGGCCGGCTGCTACTCATGCGTAATTTTCTGCTGCTCTCCTCGCTGTTAACCTTCGCCGCTGCCTGCCCCGCTGCCGCGCAGGTGCCCCGGGCATCCACTACGTCAGCCGTGCCCCAGTCGGGCAATGTAGCCGAGACGGGCCAGCCTGGTACGACGCTGCCGCCTGCTGCGGTACCCGCTTACCCCAGGGGCTACACCGACAAGCATCTGGGCGGAACTACTGATGGCACGTTTCCTAATGGCGTGCCCAAGCGAGACATCGATAATGGTACCGGGCGCAATGACCAGCCCCGCGCCAACCAGGCCCAAACCGGCGCCCAGCCCACCCGTAGCATCTTTCGGGGGCGCAAGCGGCGCGGGTAAGGCTACTAAAAAGCGCGCTTCCTGGGCAGGGAAGCCGCTTTTCAGTAGGGCTGGCCGTGGGTGAGGCTCAGAATAAAATCGGTCATGAATGGCACGCGCTTCAGCACCCGAATGCCGGCTGTGGTGAGCTGCGGCGACCCAAAAACCTGGTGAATGAGGCGGCCCGCCGTGATGCGCAGGCTCAGCAGGCGGCGCCAGGCGCGGGTGTAGCGCTGCTCCAGCTCGGCGCGCGCGAGACGGCCGTCCAGGAATTCCAAGAGCAGGCCGTGCAGCAAGTAGCTGGCGTTCATGCCCATGCTCATGCCATTGCCGGCTAGGGGGGCGATGGTGCCGGCCGCGTCGCCTAGCATCAGCACGTGGTTGTCCACGGTCGAGCGCTCCCGAAACGTTATCTGCGAAATGACGATGGGCGGCGTGCCCTGGCGCTGCGCCGCCTCCAGGTAGGGGCGCAGCAGCGGGTTCTGCATCAGCACTTGGCGCTCCATCTCGGCCACGCTATTGCCGTGGGCGCGCAGGTTGCGCACATCCGAGATGTAGCTGCAATTGGTGAGGCCGCCCGCCACCGGCGACAGCCCGCAGTAGCCGTCCCTGAAATTGTGCATTTCCACGGTAGCTTCCGGAAAATTAATACCTTCCAGGTGGCGCTTCACGGCCACAAACTGGCGGGCGTGCCGGCTAGGCTCCAGAAACGGGCGGTGCAGCTTGCTGTCGAGGTTGGCGTGCTTGCCCCAGGCGCCGCACGCCAGGCGCGCCCGGTAGGTGGCCCCGCTAGCCGTGGTAAGGGCAAACTGGTCGTCGGCAAAAACCACATCCGTTACCCGGGTGCCTTCCCGGATGGTGGCGCCGTGCCGGGTGGCTAGCCGGGCCAGCAGCTGGTCGAGCACGTAGCGCGTAATGCCCAGGCCGCCAATATCGAGCGGGTGGTGCAGGGCCACCCCGCTCGGCGACGACACGGTGAAGCGCGTCATGCGCGGCAAGTCCATCCCGGCCAGCGGCACCCCAATGCGGCACAGAAAATCGTAGTTTTCCATCGAGATATACTCGCCGCACACCCGGTGAAAAGGGTAGGTTTCCTTCTCAAACAGCACCACCTGCTTGCCGCTTTGCGCCAGTTGCAGGGCCAGCGTAAGGCCCGCCACGCCCCCGCCAATAATGGCGCAGTCGTAGAGGCTGGCCGACGTGTCGGCCGGGGCCGGGCTGGTAGGGGAGAGCATGAGCGTAGGAAAATAACGTGTAATAAGCTGAAAATCAAGCTAAGCAACCGATTTTTTTGCCCGCAGCACCCGCGCCCCAAACAGTACTCCCGCCGCCAGCAGGCTCGTATAGGCCGTGGCCATGAGCCACTTGGGTATGAGCCGGCCGCTTTCTTTGATGATGGCCGTGGCGTCGGCCTCGTTTTTGCCGGCAATTTGCTGGTTGACAGCTTCGTAGCCCCGGGCAATGTAGCCCACGGCGCCGGCTAGGGGCAGCAGCGCCAGGTAGGCGGTTTTGGGTAGCTTTTCGGCCTTGAACAAGTACCCGAAGCTGCCCAGGGCCAGCAGGCCGGCGCCGCCCGTCAGGGCCTGGGCCACGCGCATGCTGCGGTGCAGGCCCAGCGCCACAATGGCCGTGTGCAGCCCGGCGGCGCGGTCTTCGGTGTAGTCTTCGGCGTTGTTGAGCATCAGCACGCCTACTTGCAGCAGGCCGTAGGCGGCGGCCAGCGTGAGCACGGCCGGCCGCGGAAAGCGCGTGACGAGGCTGCTCGTGTAGGCCATCGGCCCGAAGAAAATAACGGCCCACAGCGCCGCCAGCTGCCACACCCCGCGCGACTTGAGGTGCAGCGGCTGCCACGAATACTGAAAGCCCAGCGCCCAGCCAATCACCGTGAGCGGCACAAACTGCCAGCGCCCGGTGTGGCGCGTGAGCCACACGCTGATGAGCACCGTGCCCGCCACCGAAGCCCGCATCTGCCAGCGCACGCCCTGGTCGCCAAGCTCAAAAATGGCGTTGGACAGGTGGCTCTTATACACGGCATCCACGCGGCGGTCGGCGTAGGTGTTCACCATGTCGCCGAAGTTGAAGAGCAGGTAAATGCCGGCTAGCCCCACGTACAGCTCGGGCGTTTTGAGGAAGCTGAAATCCTCGGCGCTGAGCAGAATGGGAATGAAAAAAATCGGAATCTCGGCCGGCAAAAACTCGGGGCGCCGCAGGATTTTGCTGTTCCTTAAAAAGCGCTGCAACTTGCCGTGCGTGGGCCGGGCCAGCACGTTAATGCGTTGAATATGACGCTCATTGGGGTTTAGGAAGGCGTCGCGGCCGTGCAGTAGCGCGTGGTTGTCGGCCAGCACAATGTCGTTGTCGGCCCAGGTGTGCACGTAGAATACCTCCGGCTCGTAGAGCGCCGCCTGCAGCTCCGCAACAAGCGCGCTTTCCTCGCTGGGCGAGGCGCCGAGCACCTCCACGCGCACCGGGTTGAGGTCGTTTACGGGCTCGGCAAAGCGGATAGTGGTTTCGCCCGTGACGGGGTGCGGCTGCACCAGCCGCTGGGTGATAGAGCCGCCGTAGTGCACCACTTTCTCGGTGCTGTAGCGTAGCGTGGCATCCTCCCAGCGCTGGCGCTGGCTGGCCCCGGCCCGGGCCAGCGCCCGGGTGGTGTCGGCAAAGGTGGTGCCGCCGCGGTCCTCGGGCCGGGGCGCTTTCAGGCACTGAAAAAAGATGAGATAGGGAATTTTGCCCACGAAAGCGCCATCCCAGTGCAGCGGCACGGCGCTGGGGGTGTAGAGATAGTTCTTGGCATCGGGCTTGACCTTCAGCTCGTTGATGGCGCCGAAAGGCCATTGCAGCGGCTCGCCCAGCGTTTGGGCATACAGGGCAAAGCCCGTTTTGTCGAACAGCTCAAAGCCCCGGAAAATGAGAATGCGGTGCGTGCGCACCCAGTCCATTATCTGGGCCGCCGGAAAGCTGGCCAGGGTGTGGCCGGGCGCCGTAGCCCGCACCAGCAGGCCGAAGGGAGATTGCGGTTCGAGGGTATAAGTGGGCATGAGCAGGGAAGTACAAGTGAGCACCGGGCGACGCCCGCAAAGGTGATGCTGCGGCGTGAGGCTAACAGTTGAGAATTCAGACTAGTTGGTATAAGAATCCGGCTTAGCCACGAAATGGCTCGGGCGGCCGTCCTTTTCGACCAGCGTGGCCCCTAGTGCCTCGGCCTGCTGGCGCTTCATGAGCACGTAGTCGTTGTCGCGCAGCAGCACCACGCCGTGCCAGGGCGTGAGCCAGTCGTCGGTGGCGCGCGTGATGCGTAGACCAATCTTGTCGGCGTGCGGGTGCTGCGGATGAATGCTCAGGCGCAGCGCGTGCGGAAACTCCTGGGCCAGCAGCCGCGTCCAGGCATTGCTGCGCCGAATTACCTCGTAGGCCACGGCCTTGCTTTCCTCCTTCACCCGATTTTTGCTTTTTTCGGGGGCTAGCACCAGGCCGTCTTCTACCATAAAGCGGTGAATGCCATTGAACATGGCTTGGTGGTGCGGCGCGGCGCGCACCCGGGCCTGCAGCTCGGCCAGCGGCTCGCCATACTCGGCCGTGATGGCGGCGCGGGCCTCATCAAACGAGGTAGTGGCCAGCAAGTCTTCGAGGTTGACCACCGACAAATCGCGGGTGTCGAGCCGGGCAATCAGCTCCTTCAGCACGTCGTTGTAGGCCGATACCTGGGCATCGCTCACCTGCACGAGGTCGGCAAAAATGCGGCCGTCGGCGCAGATGATGAGTTGCGCGCCCGGCGCGTACACCTGCCGGATGTCGTCGCACAGACTTTGCAAAAACGTGAGCGCAATTTCTTCGCCCAGGTCGGGCAGCTCGCCCAGCACCTTCTGGCGGTTGGGCGACTTAGCCGGGAAGGCCGGCAAAATCATCTGCACCGGCAAGCCCTGGCTGATAAAGTATTGCAGCTTGGGCAAGTGCAGCGCCAGGCACTGCGCGCACGGCGCGGTGGCGCAGCTTTCGTGCCCCTCGGCCAGCACCTTGCGGTGCAGCAAAATGAGCTTGAGCACCCGGCGCGCCACGTCAAAATCGACCCCCGGCGCTACCCGAATAAACTGCCCCACCACGGCGCCCACCTGCCCCAGCAGACTAGGGGCAAACAGCGAATCGAGCTGCGGCGTGGCCAGCGCCAGGCCGGCCGCCACCAGTTCCAGGGCATCGCGGGTGGCCTGCCCCCCGGCCGAGCGGTCGAGGAAGCGCAGGCCCAGCACGGCCCAGTGGGCGGCGTACAGGGTTTGCACCAGCTGCGGCTGCACGGCGGCGGGCGGCGCATCGGTAGCGCCGGCCACCACGGCCTCAAACAGGGCTAGCCCGCGCAGGCGAATATTTTCGGTCTCCGGGCTGAGCACGCCGGCGGGGGCTTCCTCATCGAGCAGGGTGGCCAGGAGGGCGCGCAGCGTGCGGCGATGCGGCTCCAGCAGGCGCAGCTTTAGCAGCACAAGCTCCTGAAAGCGCAGCGCCAGCGGGCCGGCGCTCAAGTCCTGCACGTGCGCCTCCAGTTCGTCGTGCACGCGCTGGTAGAGGCCGAGCACGAAGTCGTTTTTCGAGCCGAAATAGCGGTACACCTCGCTCAGCGGCTCCTGGCTGGCCGCCGCAATATCAACCACGCTTACCTGGCTAAAGCCTTGGTGTTCGAATAGATGCAGGCCGATATCGAGTAGCGTGCGGCGAGTGGCCAGGGCGCCGGCCGCCGATAAAGAAGAGGAAGACGACATGAGTGCCAGCTTAGGCCGATGAGGCCGCCACGGCTAGCCTCCTAGTCGCGCAAACTCCTCAACAGATGAGCTACAAAGCTACCCTGCCGGGTGGGTTTGCTCGAGCCCGCCCAGCAGCACCGTGATAATATTATTCTCCAGCTCCTGGGCCGTGAGGCCGCGGCCCGGCCGGTACCACAGCTCGACCCAGCGCACCGCCGACAGCACCGTGAACAGCGCCACCGAGGCATTTACCGGCCGAAACTCACCCGCCGCGATGCCGGCCTCGATGAGGGCCGCGAAGCCGCGCTCGTAGGTTTTGCGGGCCTGCTTAAACTCGGTGAGGCGCGGCTCGGGCAGGTATTTCCAGTCGTGGTTGGCCACCGATACGGCCGCGCCATCCTCCACCATCAGCCGGATGTGCAGGCGTACCAGCGCCTTTATCTTATCGCTGTAGGGGCTAGCCGTGTGCTCTATGTCGTGCAGCTGCGAGATGTACGTGTCCGAAATCCGGAAGCAGATGGTATCCAGCAGCTCATCTTTCGACTTGATGTGGTTGTACATGCTCGCCGCTTCCATGCCCACCTGCCCGGCCAGGTCGCGCATGGAGGTGCCGCTGTAGCCCCGGTCTTTAAATAGCTTGGCAGCTTCGGCCAGAATAAGCTCGCGCTTGGCCGATTTCTTCGTTTTGAGCATGGGTGGGGAAGGAGGGGCTAGTGTAGCAAAGTTACCCGCCGCCGCACCGGCTAACAACTGTTTGTTATACGTTGTCGGGCGTGCGCGGGTCTTCGCCGCTCACCATGCGCGATACCAAACCGCGGTCGTCGTTGATGTCGGCCCACACCACGCCCACCACATGCAGCACAATGTAGCCGATTATCAAGTACATCGTCACGTTGTGAATCTCCTCAGCGGTGTGCTCGATACTGTGCAAAAACGGCACGCTGTCGGCAAAAACCAGGGCTAGCCCCGTCACCACCATTATCGTAATAAACAAGTAGAATGCCGCGTAAGTGAGCTTGGCCAGCAGCACGTGGCGGGCGTCGGCGTGCTCGGCCGGGGCGGCCAGCTTGTAGCGCCGGGCGGCGGCCATGAGGCGCGCGCCAAAGCGCCGGCCGGCCGGGTCGAGGGCCTGCATCACCGTCCAAAACAGCCAAAAGGCTGCCAGCGCCACGCCCATCCAAATGTGCCACTGCCAAATGCGCTCGCTGATAACGTGCGCTACGGCCCGCCCCTGCTGCTCGGTAATCGTGCCGCCCCCCTTGCTGATGGCCTGCTGAAACTCGGGCACCGCGTGCTTGGCGTTCACGATAACCTTCTGAAACAGAATGGTAAGTAGTTGGCCTGATACCAGGGCAGCATTTACCCAGTGCCAAATGCGCATGGGCACCGAGTAGTCGTGGGTAGCAGTAGCGGGCGGTACGGTCTGGGCTTGCATTAAAAAGAAATTAAAGTGCAGTCTACAGACGCAAGACTACTGACCGAGGTTACCGGGTTGCCGTTTCCGCGGCCTCCAGCACTGGGGCCAGCGTGCGGCCGGGGTAGGCTAGCAGCGCGTGCTCCAGGCAGGTGAGGGCCGCGTCGAGGTCGTGCAGGTTCAGGATGTAGGCTAGCCGCACCTGCTGGCGGCCCAGGTCGGGAGTCTGGTAAAAGCCATTGGCCGGCGAGAGCATCAGCGTTTGGTTTTCGTACTCAAAATCCGTGAGCAGCCACTCGCCAAAGCGCTCGGCATCGTCTACGGGCAGGTGGGCCATCACGTAGAAGGCGCCGCCTGGCACCGGGCACTGCACGCCCGGCATGGCTTGCAGCCGGCGCACGGCGAGGTCGCGCCGGGCCTGGTACTCGGCGCGGTTTTCGTCGAAATAGCTTTCGGGCAGGGCCACGGCGGCTTCGCCCAGCAGCATACCCAGGCCGGGCGGACTAATGCGCATTTGGGCAAAGTGGAACGCCGCTTGAAACACTTCTTTGTTGCGCGTCACGAGCGAGCCTACCCGCGCTCCGCAGGCGCTGTAGCGTTTCGAAATGGTATCGAGCACCACCACGTATTCTTCCCCGCCGGCCAGGTTAAGCGCACTGATAGAGCGGGCACCATCGTAACAATACTCGCGGTAGGCCTCATCCGAAAGCAGGTACAGCTGGTGGCGCTGGCAGAGGGCTAGCAGGTCATCCAGCTCGCGCCGGGTGTACACGTGGCCGGTCGGGTTGCTGGGGTTGCACAGCAGAATGGCCTTGGTGCGGGGCGTGATAACGGCTTCAAAATCAGCCAGTGGGGGCAGGGCAAAGCCATCGTCGATGGTGGCCGTCACGGTCACTATTTTCACGCCCGCCGCAATGGCAAAGGCCGTGTAGGTGCCATAAAACGGCTCCGGTATCACTAGCTCATCACCGGGGTTGAGGCAGGTGAGCAGCGCAAACAGAATAGCTTCGCTGCCGGCCGTCGTCACCAGTATCTCCTCCATGTTCACCTCAATGCCCGCGCGGTGGTAGTAGGCCGTCAGCTTCTGGCGGTAGCTGTCGGTGCCCGCGCCGTGGCTGTAGGCCAGCACCCGGATGTCGGCCTGGCGCACCGCCTCAAACATGCTGGGCGGGGTGGCAATGTCGGGCTGGCCAATGTTGAGGTGGTATACCTGGCGCCCCCGCGCCTTGGCCGCCTCCGCAAAAGGGGCCAGCTTGCGAAACGGTGAAACGGGCATCTCCTGCCCACGCTGCGATACGGATAACGACATAATTTATAGCTGGTTGCAGAAAATAGCTAAGAAAAAGTCCCAGCCGAAATATCGGCCGGGACTTTTCCAGAAGCAGTAGGTTTAGCTGTTGCGCTTGTCCAATTCGTCCCGAATTTTGGCCGCTTTTTCGTAGTCTTCTTTTTCCACCGCCTGCGCCAGCATTTTGGTCAGCTCATCGAGCGAAACCTGCCCGCTGGGTTCGCGGGGCTCGGCCGGCTGGGGCGCCGGGCGCGGGTTGTCGTCATCGTCCTCATCCTCGTCGGTGTCGTCCTCATCCTCATCTTCGCTAGCCTCGTCGAGGTCCGAGAGGATGATGCCGGCTTCGCTAAGCACGCTTTCAACCGTGAAAATGGGCACCCCAAAACGCAGGCCAATGGCAATGGCATCGGAAGGCCGGGCATCAATCTCAAACGTGGTGGCCCCGTCGGAACACACGATGCGCGAGTAAAATACGCCTTCCTTTAGGTCGGAGATAACTACTTCAATAATAGTAACATGTACGTGCTCGGCAAAGGCCTTGAACAAGTCGTGCGTGAGGGGCCGGTTGGGGCTGATTTTTTCAATCTGGATGGCGATGCTCTGGGCCTCAAACATACCGATGATAATCGGCAGGCGGCGATTGCCGTGCTTCTCGCCCAGGATAAGGGCGAAGGAGCCGGACTGCGACTGCGAGGAAGACAGGCCCAGAATTTCGAGGGGAATTTTTTTCAAGGGTCGCGGGGACGGTTAAGTCCAGGAAACTGGTACGGAGGTTCTGTACGACAAATTAAGCAACGATGGCCGGAACGGCGCGCCTCAAAGCCGGGAATTTACCCTAAAACAGAAAAATAAAGAACGTCATGCTGAGCTTGCCGAAGCATCTTGCTCACGCCGCTAGGCTACTAACCTGACGATTCGGGCAAGATGCTTCAGCAAGCTCAGTATGACGTTCTACAAAGGGAGAGGCTAAAGGCCAGTGCCAAGCCTAGCCCAATTCTTTCACGGCGGCCGTCAGCTTGGGCAGCACCTCAAACACGTCGCCCACGATGCCATAGTCGGCCGCTTTAAAGAAGGGTGCTTCGGGGTCCTTATTAATGACCACAATCACTTTCGACGAGTTGACGCCGGCCAGGTGCTGAATGGCGCCCGAAATGCCGCAGGCAATGTACAGGTTGGGCGATACCGTGATGCCCGTCTGGCCCACGTGCTCGTGGTGGGGGCGCCAGTCTACATCGCTCACCGGCTTCGAGCAGGCCGTGGCGGCCCCTAGTGCCTTGGCCAGGTCCTCGATGAGGTGCCAGTTTTCGGGGCCCTTCATGCCGCGGCCGCCGCTTACTACCAGCGAGGCTTCGGGCAGCAGAATGCCGCCGGCCTGGTCCTGCATCACTACCTGCTTGGGCGCGTCGGCAAAGTCGGTGTCCGTTAGCTGGGCCGCGAAGGCCACTACTTCGGCCGTTTTGCCGGCCGCGTGCTGGGCTTCGATGGAGTTCTTTTTGACAGCGATAATCTTGCGGTCGCCCTTCAGCACCACGTCCGAAAACGCCTTGCCCGAGAAGGCCCCGCGCTTCACCGTAAATTGGCCGCCGTCGGTTTTGGGCAGCTCCACCACGTTGGTGGCTAGCGAGGCCTGCAGCCGAATAGAGAGGCGCGAACCTACGGCCGCCCCGATGTTGCTGTTAGCCAGCACAATTGCCTTGGCATCCTCTTGCTGAGCCGCTGCGGCAATGAGCTTGGTATACGCATTGTTTACGAAGTCTTTCAGGCGCGGCTCCTTGTCGTAGAGCACCTTCGCGATGCCCTGCTCGCCGAGCTTGGCAAGGCTGGCGTCGGTGGCTTCGCCCACGGCAATGGCCGTGGCGCTGGTGCCTAGCTGCGCGGCAAGCTGCGCACCATAGGTAGCCACTTCGAGCGAAGACTTTTTCACTTCGCCCTTATCGCATTCAACTACTACTAAAACTGACATCTCTTGGGAGTTATGAGTTAAAAACGTTTGTCCTTGCGAGGAGGAACGACGAAGCAATCGCACTTGAACGGCCCGTCTTGATGCGATTGCTTCGTCGTTCCTCCTCGCAATGACAGGCTTTATTGGTGTTTAGATAACCTTTGCTTCGTTGCGCAGCAGCTTAATCAGCTCGCCGGCGTTGGCGGCGTCGATGAGCTTCACACCCTGCTTCTTAGGGGGCAGCGCGTACTCATTTACCTGGGTGCGGGGCGCGTCGCCGGTGGCGGGCACTACTTTTAGGGGCTTGGTGCGGGCCGTCATAATGCCGCGCATGTTGGGGATGCGGGGCTCGCACATGGGCTGCTGGCACGAAGCCACGAAGGGCGCACTTACCTGCACGATTTCCTTGCCACCTTCGATTTCGCGCTCTAGCGTAGCGGTGTTGCCGCTCATATCCAGCTTCATAGCGGGCGCTACGGTTGGGATGCCGAGCAGCTCGCCCACCATGCCGTGCACCTGAAAGCCGTTGTAATCAATGCTTTCCTTGCCCATCAAAATCACGTCGTAGCCGCCTTCCTTGGCGATGGCCGCAATCTGCTCGGCCACGAAGAAGGCATCGGTCGGGGCGGCATTTACCCGGATGGCGTCATCGGCGCCAATGGCCAGCGCTTTACGGATATTGGGCTCCGTATCGGCCTCGCCCACGTTGAGCACCGTGACGGTGCTGCCGGCGTTGGCTTCTTTCAGCTCGATGGCGCGGGTGAGGGCGTATTCGTCCCAGGGGTTAATCACGAACTGCACCCCGGCCTTGTTAAACTCCTTATTATCGGGCGTAAAGGTGATTTTGGTGGTCGTGTCGGGCACGTTAGAGATGCAAACCAGAAACTTCATCTAAGCAAGGTTAGGGTGAGAAGACAGTGCAAAAGTAGTCGGCTTGCATAACAGTTGCCAAGCCAAAAAAGGTCTTTCGACCTGTGGATAAACCAGAATGCGGCGCGGGGGTCGCAATTTCGTCCCAAAGATAGTTAAAACTCCTGCCCATGACTGCCCCCAGCCGCTTACAACAGTTGTTAGCTTTTTACGAAGCCGACCCTACCGACGCCTTCACTATTTATGCCCTGGCCACCGAGTACCGGGCTAGCGAGCCCCTGCGTGCCTGGGAATACTACGAGAAACTCCTCGCCGAGCACCCCGACTACGTGGGCACCTACTACCACGCCGGCAAGCTACTCGAAGGCTTCGGCAAGAAAGACGAGGCTGAGCAAGTATACCGCAAGGGCTTGATAGTAAGCCGAAAGGCTGGCCAGCTGCACGCCGCCAGCGAAATTCAGCAGGCCTTGAACAGCTGCCTGGGCCTCGACTACGAGGACGAGTAAGCGGCGTCGGCGCTAGCCCCTAGCGCTTAAGGTCGGCCAGCACTTTGCCATAGAAGCGGCCGGGTGGGCTGCTTTTCAGGTCGGGGCTGAAGGCCTCGTAAAGCGGGCCTTCCACCGCGTAGCGGGGCGCCTCTAGCATGCGCAGCTGCCCTAGCTGCTCCAGGCTGGCCCAGGCAGTAGGGTTGGCTTTGATGAAGGCCCGGGCCGTTTGCACGTATTCTGCCTCCAGCGCGGCCGAGGCCTCCTTGGTATGAGCCGTTTTGAAGCGGGCAGCAAAGGGGCGCAAGGCAGCGTTTAGCCGCTGCGAGGCCGCGAGCTGCGGGCCGCCTAGGAGACGGGCTTTTGATAAGGAATCGGGGCTAGCCACGGTCACCGGCTCGGGGCTAATAAAGAGCGATAGGCGCTCGGGCGAGGTGCGGGCGTACATGCCGTTGCGCATCCCCTCGCGCAGGTGGCCCTGACGCTCCAGCACCAGCTCGGCCGAGTGCGGCCAGCCATTCGAGCCCCGCAGCTCAAACTGGCCATTTTTCAGCACAGCCGAGTCCAGCACCTGCGGGCCGTAGACCAGGTAGATTTTGGCCGGCGCGTTTAAGTGCCCAACCTGACCTTTTACTACGTAAAGTGGGTTGGGCTGGGCGCTGGCCAGGCCCGGCGCAAGTAGCAGAAAGCCAAGTAAGTGCTTTTTCATGGGGCAACAAGGGTTACTGAGCGGAATAGCTAAACGGCAATAGTACGTAGTATAGTATGCCGCGGCAAGCGGCGCAGCAGCGTGGCCGGCGCCGTTACTTTGCAGCGTATGGCTACTAAAATTTTACTGGTTGAAGACGAGCCTAAGGTATCGGCCTTCATCCGGCGCGGACTGGAGGAGGAAGGCTACGAGGTAGAAGTGGCCTACGATGGCACCTTCGGCCAGCGGCTGGCCCTTGGCCACGAGTTCGACCTGCTGATTCTGGACGTGATTTTGCCCGGCCAAAGCGGGCTGGAGGTGCTGAAAGCCGTGCGCGCCCAGGACCAGGAGCTGCCTGTGCTGATGCTCACGGCCTTGGGCACCACCCAGGACAAGCTGCTGGGTTTCGACGGTGGGGCCGACGACTACCTCGTGAAGCCCTTCGACTTTGTGGAGCTGCTGGCCCGGGTGCGCGCCCTCACGCGCCGCCGCGACCGCCGCTCGGCCAAAGGCAACCAGTTGACCCTAGCCGACCTGACGGTGGACACGGCTGCCAAAACCGTAGTGCGCGCCGGCCAGCCCATCAAGCTCACCGCCCGCGAATTCAACCTGCTGGAGCTGCTGCTGCGCCACCAGGGCCGCGTGCTGAGCCGGGGCGAAATAGCCGAGCACACCTGGGAAGAGTCGTTCGACACGGGCTCCAACGTGATTGATGTGTACGTGAACTACCTGCGCAATAAGGTGGATAAGGGGTTTGCTAAAAAGCTGATTCATACCGTAGTAGGTATGGGCTACGTGCTCCGGGAAGAATAGAAAAGGCTCTGTCGTTCCCGCTATGCTTACCGCGCCCCGCTATTCCTTTCTGTACCGCGTCACGATTCGCAACCGCCTGACCTGGCTATTCGTGGGCGTGGTGGCCGTGCTGCTGTTTGGGGTGCTGGCCCTGGTATTTGTGCTGCAAGTAACTTCTTCGCAGCGCGAGTTTCGGCAGCGGCTGCGCGAGCGGGCGCAGGTGACGGGCTACATCTACCTCGAAAAGGACGAAATGCGGGCCAGCGCCTTCCGGGACTTCGAGAAAAAATACCTCCAGGCCCTCAGCAATGAGATTTTGCAGGTCTACGACGCCACCGGCCGGGTGCGCTTTGTGGCCGAGGATGAGCGCGTGCGCCTGCCCGATGCCATTCTGGCGCGCATCGTCACCAGTAAGGAGTATTATTTCCAGCTAGGCCAGCGGCAGGCAGTGGGGCTGTTTTACCAGGATAACCAGGGCGACTACATCATTGTGGCGGCGGCCGAAAACGTGTATGGCAAGCATCGGCTGCAAAGCCTGGCCACCATTATGGGGGTAATTTTTGTGGTGAGCCTGGGCGTGATTTTCTTCCTGGGCCGGGGCTTTGCAGGGCGGGCGCTAGCCCCCATCGCGGCCCTCAACGACCAGGTAGACCGCATCACGGCCCAGGACCTGCACCAGCGCGTGAACGAGGGCCGCCTGCGCGCCAGCGAGCGCGACGACCTCACGCGCCTGGCCCGCACCTTCAACCGCCTGCTGGAGCGGCTCGAAGCCAGCTTTGAGGGCCAGCGCACGTTTGTGCGCAATGCCTCGCACGAGCTGCGCACGCCGCTTACCTCCAGCATCGGCGAACTACAGGTGCTGCTGGCCCGCGAGCGCTCGCCCGAGGCCTACCGCGAGGGGGCGGCCTCGGTGCTGGGCGAGTTGCAGCAGCTCAAAACACTGATTAACAACCTGCTGGACCTGGCCCAGGCCGAAGGCTCGGTGGCCCTCACCGAGGAAGTGCGCCTCGACGAGCTGCTGTGGGAAGTGCGCGAGGGCGTGGCCCCCGCCCAGCGCGCGCGGGTGCAGGTGGACCTTGGTGACCTGGCCGAGCTGCCCGCCGACCCGGCTGCCTTCGTCGTTATGGGGCACCGCGGCCTGCTAACGCGGGCACTGGGCAACCTCGTGGATAACGCCCTCAAATACTCGGCCCCCGACCAGCGGGTGTTCCTGAGCCTGCGCTGCCAGGCTAGCGGGGGCTGCGTGGTGCGCGTGGCCGATGCCGGCGTCGGCATTGCCCCCGATGACTTGGGGCAGGTGTTTCAGCCGTTTTTCCGGTCGGCGGCGGTGCGCGGGGTGGTGGGGCACGGGGTGGGGCTGCCGCTGGCCCAGCGCATTGCGGCGCTGCACGGCGGCACGCTCACGCTGCGCTCGGAGCCGGGCCGGGGCACGGTAGCCGAACTCACGTTTGGCGGGCCGGATTTTGGGGGGTGAGCGGAGAAAAAGGGAAGTTTTTTCAAAAAATTCATCTTTCTAATTCGTCTTTAATTTAGCTCTAATAAGGGCCTAATGTGGGTAGGAGAGCTTTGCAGCATCCTTTCACAACCGCCTAGTGCCAGCCGCCACGCAGCCTGCTGCGGCGCGGCGGCTGGCCGGCGGTGCCCTCGTTATGCGCTTCCCAACATCTGCTTTCCGAACCCTGGCCACGGCCGGGGGACTGAGTTTGACTACGCTGGCGGGCTGGGCCCAGATGCCGCTGCCCAATGTAGCCCGCCCCGCTACCGGCGCGCCGCTGCCAGCTACCCCCGCCCCGGCTACCGCGCCTGCCACCACCACCGGCCAGGCCCCGGGCCAGCAGCGCGGCACCACGCCCGCCCAGCTGCCCGGCCAGCCCACGGCCACCCCTACGTTTGGCCAGCCCGGCGCGCCGCTTACCAGCCCCGGCGGAGCCCTGAGCCCCGGCAACGGGGCTAGCCCGGCTGCTGGCGGCGCAAATGCCGGAGCCACCCCGGGCGCGGGCACTGCCGCCGCCGGCGCCGCTACCGGCACCGCTTTCAGCCAGTATCCGGTGGCAGTGGGTGCCCCGGCCGGCGCGGCGGCCCTCACCACGCCCACCGATACGCTGCGCCTCACGCTCGACCAGGCGCAGGCGCGCTTTATGCAGGCCAACTTTCAGCTGCTGGCCCAGCATTTTAACATCGACGTGGCCAATGCGGCCATCCGGCAGGCGCTGCTGCGCGACAATCCCAACCTCCAGATGGAGGTAAACGCCTATAATCCAAACACCAGGGCGTTTTTCCCGCTCGGCACCCAAACCGACCCCGCCAACCCCACGGGCGGCACCTTTGTGGCCCAGATTCAGCAGCTTATCGACATTTCGGGGCGGCGCTCGAAGCTGGTGCAGCTGTCGCGCACGGGCGTGGCGGTGCAGCAGGCGGCGTTTGAGGACCTGCTGCGGCAAGCCCGCTTTCAGCTGGTGCAATCCTTCTACAACGTGGCGGCCGAGCGGCGCAAGCTCAGCTTCACCGAGCAGGAGCGCACCCAGCTGGGCCGCCTGCTAGCCGCCTACCGCGAGCGCCTGCGGCTAGGGGTGGTGGCCTCGTATGAGGTAACACGCTTAGAGCTGGAGCAGCAGAGCCTGGAGCGCGACCGCGCCGATTTGCTCAACCAGCTCACCCAGGACCAGGCTACGCTGCGCGTGCTGCTGGCCGCGCCGGGCAGCGTGTTCGTGGCGCCCGAGGGCGTCGAGTTTCTGCCTGCCGCGCCGGCCAGCGTGCCCGCCCTGGCCGACCTCGAAACCCAGGCCTTTGCCCTGCGGCCCGACTTGCGCGCCGCTACGCAGCAAACCGCTTACACCGAGCAAAACCTGGCCGTGCAGCGCTCGCTGGCCGTGCCCAAGCTGATGGTAGGCGCCGACTACGCCAGCCAGGGCAACACCTACGTGCACTACTTCGGCCTGCAAACGGCCATTGATATGCCGGTTTTCAACCGCAACCAGGGCAACATTCAGGCGGCTAAAATCGGGATTCAGCAGTCGGGCTACGCCCTGAACGGCGTGCACCTGCAAGTAGAGCAGGACGTGGCCGGGGCCTACGAGCAGCTGCAACGCGCCATTGCGCTGCGCCGCAGCATTACGCCCGATTACCTGGCCCGCACCGCCAACGTGAGCCGCGACGCCGTGGCCGACTACAACCGCCGCCTCATCGACCTGGTGAGCTTCATCGACAAGTTCCGGGCCTATAAGGAGGCCCAGCTAGGCCTGATTGACATCAGCAGCCGCCTGCTGCAAAGCGAGCAGCAACTCAACTTCGCCACCAACGCCAAAGTGTTTTAATTAACTGAGAATAAGAGCGCTGGTCATTGCGAGCGCAGCGAAGCAATCGCACCTGTACGACACCCGAACAGCTCGTTCTGGTGCGATTGCTTCGCAGGCTCGCAATGACCGGCGGCTGGTTATTCTTTATTCACTCCCAATGAAGTCTTTCCCCAAAACGCCCTTTCGCTTACTGGTTGCGGCTATGCTGGCGGCCCCGGTTGTGAGCCTGACCGCCTGCGGCGGTGACAAGAAAAACGAGCTGCCCACTAATACCAAAGACACCGAATCGACCTACCGCACCGACACCGTGAAGAGCCGCAACCTGGCCCAGGACCTGCGCTTTACGGGCAAGGTGAGCTACGACCAGCGCCGCGTCGACCAGGTGTTTCCGGTGGTATCGGGCAATGTGCTGGCCGTGAACGCCGCCCTCGGCCAGCACGTGAGCCAGGGCCAGGCCCTGGCCACCGTGCAGAGCGCCGACGTGAGCGGCTACCTCAACGACTTTAACGCGGCCAAGAGCGACTACGCCCTGGCCAAGCGCACGGCCGACAACACCGAGCAGCTCTATAAAACCAACTTTGCTTCGCAGCAGGACCTCATTGCGGCGCGGGAGGGGCTAGCCAAGGCGCAGTCGTCCCTCAACCGTACCCAGCAGGTACTCAAGCTGTACGGGGCGGGCACGGGCAGCACGGCCCAGCCCGTGTACCAGGTGAAGGCGCCGGTGAGCGGCTATGTGGTGGCCCGCAACATCAACCCCAACATGCAGCTGCGGCCCGACAACTCAACGCCGCTCTTTACCATCTCCGACCTGAGCCGGGTCTGGATTCTAGTGAACGTGTACGAAACCGACGTGGAGGATGTCAAGGTAGGGGAGCAGGTGACTATCAGCGCGCTAGCCTACCCCGACAAGCAGTTTACGGGCACCATCACCAACATTTCCAACGTGGTGGATGCCGATACCCGCGTGCTGCAAGCCCGCGTGGAGCTGCCCAACCCCGACGGCCTGCTCAAGCCCGACATGTTTTGCACCGTGAGCCTGCACCTCGAAGACTCCGGCCAGGGGCTAGCCGTCAATCCCAAGTCGGTGATTTTCAGCCAGGATAAGTACTTCGTGGTGAAGCAGGACGGCCCCGGCAAGTACCGCGTGGTGCCCGTGAAAGTGGTGCGCACCACCTCGCAGTACAGCTACGTGACGGGCGACCTCAAGAACGGCGACCAAGTAGTGACCGAGGGTAGCCTGCTGCTTTTCAACGATTTGACGGATTAAGGTCGTAGCCCTACCCCCGGCCCCTCCCCTGCGGGGGAGGGGAGCCTGACGTTAGCCATCGTTGCGAACGATTGGCCCCCCTCTCCCGCAGGGGAGGGGCCGGGGGTGGGGCGACCACAACTGCTTAGCCATGAACAAATTCATCAAAGGCCTCATCGGTTTCTCGCTGCGGCACCCCTACGTCGTGTTCTTCATTACTGCCCTGGTGGTGGTGGCGGGCGCGGTGAGCTTTTACTACACGCCCGTGGAGGCGTACCCCGATGTCACGAACACCGAAGTCGTTATCATCACGCAGTGGCCCGGCCGCTCGGCCGAGGAGGTGGAGCGCTTCATCTCCATCCCGATTGAGACGGAGATGAACTCGATAAGCCGCAAAACGGTGATTCGCAGCATCAACCTCTTCGGGCTGTCGTTCATTAAAATTGTGTTTGAGGATGGCACCGACAACTTCAACGCCCGCATGGAGGCGGCCCAGAAGCTGGCCAACGTGAACCTGCCCGAGGGCGTGGACCCCGAAGTGCAGCCGCCCACCGGCCCCACCGGCGAAATCTACCGCTTCACGCTCACCTCCAAAACCAAGTCGGCCACCGAGCTTAAAACCCTGGAAGACTGGGTGATTGAGAAGAACCTGAAGGCCGTGCCCGGCGTGGGCGACGTGGTGAGCTTCGGTGGCAAGGTGAAGACCTACGAGGTGGCCGTGACGCCCCCGCTGCTTGCCAAGTACGGCCTCACGGCCCTCGACGTGTACCAGGCCCTGCAACGCGCCAACGTGAACGTGGGCGGCGACATCGTGCGCGAAGGCCAGCAGGCGTTTGTGGTACGCGGCATCGGCATCGTGAAAAACGTGGCTGATATTGAGAAGATTATCATCAAGAACGTGAACGGCGTGCCGGTGCTGGTGCGCAACATCGCCAACGTGCAGACCTCCAACCTGCCGCAGCTCGGCATCGTGGGCCGCGACGACCACGACGACGTGGTGGAGGGCATCGTGCTCATGCGCAAGGGCGAAAACCCTGGCGCCGTGCTGCCGCTGCTGGAGCAAAAGGTTGACTACCTGAACAATACCGTGCTGCCCGGCGACGTGAAAATCAAGGTCTTCTACGACCGCACCGAACTGAACGAGCACACCCTGCACACGGTAGGGGAGAACGTGATAATGGGTATAACCCTGGTAACCATTGTCTTGCTCATCTTTCTGGCTGACTGGCGCACGACGGTAACCGTGGCCATGGTCATTCCGCTAGCCCTGCTCTTCGCCTTCATCCTGATGCGCTGGAAGGGCATGACGGCCAACCTGTTGAGTATCGGCGCCATCGACTTTGGCATCATCATCGACGGGGCCGTGGTGATGGTGGAAGGGCTCTTCGTGATGCTGGCCCACTGGGCCGAGCACGAGGGAATGGAAAACTTCAACAAGCGCGCCAAGCTGAGCAAGATTCTGCACACGGGCACCGAGATGGGCAAGTCCATCTTCACGTCCAAGCTCATCATTGTCACGGCCTTGATTCCGATTTTCTCGTTCCAGAAAGTGGAAGGGAAGCTGTTTTCGCCGCTGGCCTTCACGCTGGGCTTTGCGCTGCTGGGAGCGCTGCTGCTGGCCCTCACGCTGGTGCCGGTGCTTTCCAGCATCCTGCTGAAGAAAAATGTGCGCGAGCGCCATAACCCGCTCATCGAATTCCTGAACCGCAACTACGCGCCCTTGCTCGACAAGGTGATGAACAACCCGCGCCGGGCCATGGGTGGCGCGGTGGTGGCGCTGGCGCTGGGCATCGGGGCGTTTCACTTCGTGGGCACCGAGTTTTTGCCGCACCTTAACGAGGGCAGTATTTACGTGCGGGCTTCGATGCCGCTGAGCATCAGCCTGGAAGACTCGTACCACTTCACCAAGCAGTTTCGGCAGGACTTCGAGCAGTTTCCCGAAGTGCGCGGCGTGATTTCGCAGACCGGGCGCCCCAACGACGGCACCGATGCCACGGGCTTCTTCAACCAGGAGTTTTTCGTGGACCTCTACCCGGCCGACCAGTGGAAGCGGAAAATCACGAAGGATGAGCTAATTGCCGAGATGCAGGCCAAGCTAGCCCACTACCGCGGCGTGGATTTCAACTTCTCGCAGCCCATCAGCGACAACGTGGAGGAGGCCGTATCGGGCGTGAAGGGCTCGATGGCTGTAAAAATTACCGGCGACGACCTCAACTTCCTCGATAAAAAGGCCGATGAGGTGTATGCCCAGCTCAAAAAAGTGAAGGGCATTGAAGACCTCGGCATTTTCCGCAACCTGGGCCAGCCCGAGCTGCACATCACCCTCGACCCCGACAAGATGGCCCAGTTTGGGGTGGATGCTGCCGACGCCAACGCCGTGATTGAGATGGCCATCGGCGGCAAGGCCGTGAGCCAGGTGTTTGAGGGCGAGCGCAAGTTTGACCTGCGCCTGCGCTACGACCAGCCCTACCGCTCGACGCCCGACGAAATCGGCGACCTCACCGTGCCCACCCTTGCTGGCGGCAAGGTGAAGCTCCAGGAAATCGCGACCATCGGCAACGTGGCCGGCCCGGCCTTCATCTACCGCGAAAACAACTCGCGCTTCATCGCCATCAAGTTTTCGGTGCGGGGCCGCGACATGGGCAGCACCATTGCCGAGGCCCAGGCCCTGGTGAAGAAAAACGTGGCCCTGCCCAAAGGCTACAGCGCCCAGTGGAACGGCGAGTTTGAAAACCAGGAGCGGGCCCAGCGCCAGCTGTCTATCGTGGTGCCTATCAGCATCCTGGCTATTTTCTTCATCCTGTTTATCTCCTTCGGCAACGCCCTGGATTCGGTGCTGGTGCTGCTCAACGTGCCGTTTGCCCTCATCGGCGGCATTGCGGCGCTGCTGCTCACCGGGGTCAATTTTTCCATCTCGGCCGGCGTGGGCTTCATCGCCCTTTTTGGGGTAGCCACGCAGGACGGCGTAATTCTGGTCAATAAATTCCGGCAGAACATGCGCGATGGGATGCCGCTGGTGCAGGCCATCAAGGACGGGGCCCGCTCGCGGCTGCGCCCGGTGGTGATGACGGCCCTCATGGCCTCGCTGGGCCTGCTGCCGGCCGCCGTGAGCCACGGCATCGGCTCCGAAACCCAGAAGCCGCTGGCTATCGTCGTGATTGGCGGCCTCATCACGGCTACGCTGCTTTCGCTACTTATTTTGCCCGCCGTGTACGAATGGGTGTACAGCAGCAAGCAAGAGCGCGAACGCCACAAGTAAGTTTGTTGAAATGAAGGTATTAGGGAGCCCCCGGCCAAGCTGGCCGGGGGCTTTTCTTGTGGGCATACGGCTCTTTCTAATGCGTTTCTAATCTGGCTCTAATGTGTTTCTAATCTGTTCTTAATGAGGGTCTAGTGAATGTGTAAAATCAGTGAATGAAGTCCGCTTTCTTCATGTTAGCTTTGCTCAAGTACCCAGCTAGGTTTTAAAGCAAAAAAGTGATTTTACAAAGATTTTTAGGAGCTGCCCAACGTCAGTTGTTGGTCACTCATTCGTTGCTATCGGCGGGCGGCGCTGGCCACTTGGTTCGCCGCGCCGGCCTGTTGCTTGCCGGCCTGAGTCTGGGGCTGGCCGCCCATGCCCAGAAGCCGACCGTAGGCGGCACGCCGCTGCCCGTAGATACTGTCCGCCTGACCCTGCCCGACGCCGAGCAGCGCTTTGTGCAAAACAACCTGCAGGTGCTGGCCCAGCGCTACAACATTACGGCGGCGCAGGCGCTGGCCATTCAGGCGCGCCTCATCGACAACCCCACTATTACGGTGGACCAGAACGTGTTGCAGCAGGCTATTCACAGGCAGGATGCGGTAGGCAACAACCCCGACCTCAACCGCAACCAAGTGGCCATTCAGGCGCAGCAATTGTTTGCGCTGGCCGGGCGGCGGCGGGCGGCGGGCCGCGTGCAGCAGCAGGCTGCCGTGGTCGAAACCTACAACCTCCAAGACCTGGTGCGTAACCTGCGCTTTCAGCTGCGGACGACGTTTTACGACATCTATTTCCGCCAGCAAACGCTACGGGTGTATGATAACGAGATTCCGCAACTGCGCCACACGGTAGACCTTTATCAGGGGCAGTTCGATAAGGGCAATATTGCCCTCAAGGAAGTTATCCGCCTGAAAGCCTTTCTGTTTACGCTGGAAAGCGAGCGGCTGGGCCTCGTTACGGACCAAGCCAACTCGCAGGCCGACCTGCACGTGCTGCTGCGCGACTCGGCCCGCTCGGCCTACTTGCCCGTGGTAGATGGCCGGCGCGTGCGCGACCTGTCGCTAGCCCCGTACCCCGAGCAGCAGCTCACCGACACGGCCCTCGTGCGCCGCGCCGACCTGCTGAGCCGCCGCGCCGAGGTGCAGCGCCAGGAGCTGAACCTGCGCTTGCAGCGCGCCGTGGCCACGCCCGACCTCGCCGTGGGGTACAGCTACGACCGGCTAGGGTCGTACTTCGACAATTACAACTCGATAACGCTGGGCGTGGCAGTGCCGATTTTCAACCGCAACCAGGGCAACATTGCGGCAGCTAAGGCCCAGATTAGCAATGCCCAGGCGCAGGCCCAGCAGCAGCAGCTGGTGGTGCGCCGCGATGTGCACGAGGCTTACCAGGTGGCTTTGCGCCAGGATGAGCTGTACCAGCACACCAGCCGCGACACCACGCCCTTCTCGCGCCTCATCGACAGCATCGAGCAGAGCTACACCAAGCGCCTCATCAGCATTGTGGAATACCTCGATTTTTACGAGGCATACAAAAACAACGTCATCCAGATTAACACCTTGCGCGCCAATCGGATGCGTGCCTTTGAAAGTATTAACCTAGCTACTGGCCGCACGTTTTTCCGGGCCGACTAACTCTTTCTCATCAGCCTTGCCTGGCTAGGCCCCGGCTGCCGGGTTTTGCTTCGCCACTACTTCTATTTCATGAATCGCGCTGCTTATTTTTTGTTGCTAACCTTGGGCCTGGGGGCCTGCTCCAAGTCGCCGTCGGAAACCGATGCGGCTGCGGAAGAAACCAAAACCGCTAAAAAATTCTCGCTTTCTGACCAAACGCTCAAAGAGCTTGCTTTCGATACTGTGCGCCTGGAGCCGGTGCAGAGCGAGCAGTCTTTTTCGGGCCAGGTAACGACCAATGGCGACAAAACCGCCAAGATATTTCCGCTCGTGGGGGGCGTGGTTGAAAAGCTGAATGTGGAGCTTGGCGACCACGTCAGCAAAGGCCAGGTGCTGGCCGTGGTGCGCTCGGGCGAGATTGCCGATGTGCAAAACCAGAATAGCACGGCCGGTACCGACGTGGCCATTGCCCAGAAAAACCTGAGCGTGGCCGAAGACCAGTACAAAGCCGGCCTGGCCGCCGAGCGCGACGTGGTGCTGGCCCGCGAGGAGCTGCGCAAAGCCCAGAGCAACCTGGGCAAAACCGGCAAGCAGCTCGGCATCTACGGGGTGTCGAAAGACGGGCACTACGAGATTAAAGCCCCGATTTCGGGCTTTATCACCGACAAGAACGTGACCCAGGGTATGCAATACAGCACCTCTAACGTGGATGGCGACGGCTTTTTTACCATTGCCGACCTCGACCAGGTGTGGGTGCTGGCCAATGTGTTTGAGTCGGATATCGCGAACGTGAAGCTGGGCTACCAGGCCGACATCACGACGCTCTCTTACCCCGACAAGCACTTTAAAGGGGTGGTAGACAAGGTGTTTAATGTGCTGGACCCCGATAGCAAGGCCTTGAAGGTGCGCATCCGTCTTACCAACCCCGGCTACCTGCTCAAGCCCGAGATGTACGCCCAGGTGCACATCCTTAACACTGAGAAGCAGAAGGAGTTAGCCGTACCGGCTAATTCGGTTATTTTCGATAAGGACCAGCATTTTGTGCTCGTGTACAAGAACCGCACGGAAGTAGATACGCGCCCCGTGGCCGTGACCAAAACGGTGGGCAACGTGAGCTACGTGCGCGGCAACCTGAAAGCGGGGGAGGCCATCGTGACCAAAAACCAACTGCTCGTGTACGACGAGCTGAACGATTAACAACGACGCTTGTGGGTGCGCGCGTAGCGCGGCATTAACAAGGATTTATACGCCTAATTCATAAGCTCCTAAGTAGCCGCAGTGAATAAATTCATCCAAGGTATCATTGCCTTCTCCCTGAAAAACCGGGGCTTTATCTTCCTGCTTACGCTGGTGGCGATTATCGCCGGGGTGGTGAGCTACCGGAACACGCCCATCGAGGCGTTTCCGGACGTGACGAATACCGAAATCACCATCATTACGCAGTGGCCCGGCCGCTCGGCCGAGGAGATTGAGAAGTTCGTAACCGCGCCGATTGAGATTGCCCTCAACCCGGTGCAGAAAAAAACCAGCGTGCGCTCGACTACGCTTTTCGGCCTGTCGGTGGTGAAGGTAATTTTTGACGACGGCGTGGACGATGCCTTCGCCCGCGTGCAGGTGAACAACCTGCTGGCCGGCGCCGACCTGCCCGACGGTGCCGAGCCCGAGGTGCAGCCGCCCTACGGCCCCACCGGCGAAATTTTTCGCTACACCTTGGCCAGCAAGGACAAAAGCACCCGTGAACTCAAAACCATCCAGGACTGGGTGGTGGAGCGCAACCTGAAAGCCGTGCCCGGCGTGGCCGACGTAAACAGCTTCGGCGGCGAGGTGAAGAGCTACGAGATTTCGGTAGACCCCAGCAAGCTGCAAGACTTCGGCCTCACGCCGCTCGACCTCTACACCGCCGTGCAGCGCTCGAACATCAACGTGGGCGGCGACGTGATAAACGAGGGCCAGCAGAACTACGTGGTGCGCGGCATTGGCCTGCTTAACAACATTTCGGACATCAACAACACGGTTGTCAAGAACGTGAACGGCGCGCCCATTCTGGTGAAGGATGTGGCGCAGGTGGCCGAATCGGCGCTGCCGCGGCTGGGCCGCGTGGGCCGGGGCCTGAACGACGACATGGTAGAAGGCATCGTGGTAATGCGCAAGGGCGAAAACCCCTCGGAAGTTATCAAGCTGCTGCAAGCCAAAGTGCAGCTGCTCAACGAGAAAATACTGCCGCCCGACGTAAAAATCAGCACGTTCTACAACCGCCAGAACCTGATTGACTTCTCGACCGAAACGGTAATTCACAACCTCACCGAGGGCATGATTTTCGTGACGGTGATTGTGTTCCTGTTCATGGCCGACTGGCGCACCACGGTGATTGTGAGCATCATCATTCCGCTAGCCCTGCTGTTTGCCTTCATCTGCCTGCGGCTGAAGGGCATGAGCGCCAACCTGCTCAGCATGGGCGCCATCGACTTCGGTATCATCATCGACGGCGCCGTGGTGATGGTGGAAGGGCTCTTTGTGGCGCTCGACCACAAGGCCCACGAGGTGGGTATGGAGCGCTTCAACAAGCTCGCCAAGCTGGGTATTATCAAGAAAACCGGCCGCGACATGGGCAAGTCGATTTTCTTTGCCAAGGCCATCATTATCACGGCGCTGCTGCCCATTTTCTCCTTCGAGAAAGTAGAAGGCAAGGTGTTTTCGCCGCTGGCCTGGACGCTGGGCTTCGCCCTGCTAGGGGCCTTGATTTTCACGCTGACGCTGGTGCCGGTGCTGGCCTCGATTTTGCTGCGCAAAAACGTGCGCGAAAAGGATAACTTCCTGCTGCGGGCCATTAATAAGGGGGCGCGCAAGGTGTTCGTGTTTACCTACGCCCGCAAAACGGCCAGCCTCATCGTGGCCGCGCTCATTGTGGTAGCCGGCGTTGGCATGTATCAGTTTCTGGGCACCGAATTCTTGCCCGAGCTGAACGAAGGCTCGATTTACGTGCGGGCCCAGCTGCCGCTGAGCATCTCGCTCGATGCCTCGAATAAGCTTTGTAATGAGATGCGCCGCGTGTTTATCAGCTTCCCCGAGGTGAGCGACGTGGTAAGCCAGACCGGCCGCCCCAACGACGGCACCGACCCCACGGGCTTCTACAACAACGAGTTCCTGGTGCAGATAAAGCACACCGACGAGGTGCAGAAGAACATGAAGCACAAGGAGTACCGCGAGGCCCTCATTGAGCGGATGAAGGAGAAGCTGAACCGCTTTCCAGGCGTCGATTTCAATTTCTCGCAGCCCATTACCGACAACGTGGAGGAGGCCGCCTCGGGGGTAAAAGGCTCCATTGCCGTGAAAATCTACGGCACCGACCTCAAGCTGATGGAGGGCAAGGCCCGCCAGGTGTACGAGGTGCTGCAACACGTAGACGGCATCGACGACTTGGGTTTGCTGCGTAACATCGGCCAGCCCGAGCTGCACGCCGACCTTGACGAGCGCCGCATGGCCAGCTACGGCGTGAGCAAGAGCGATGCCAACGCTGTGCTCGAAATGGCGGTGGGCGGCAAGCAGGCCAGCCAGATGTACGAGGGCGAGCGCAAGTTTCCCATCCGGGTGCGCTACGAGTCGCAGTTCCGCGAGAGCCCGACCGAGATTGCCGCGCTTATGGTGCCTACGCAGACTGGCAAAACCGTGCCCCTGAACGAGATAGCTGATGTGAGGCAGGTAACCGGCCCTAGCCTGATTTACCGCGACGACAACACCCGCTTCTCGGCCGTGAAGTTCTCGGTGCGAGGCCGCGACCTGGGCTCGGCCATCGCCGAGGCGCAGGAGAAGGTGAACAAGGTGGTGGTGCTGCCCAAAGGCTACTCCATGAAGTGGACCGGCGACTTCGAAAACCAGCGCCGGGCTAGCCAGCGCCTGGCCCAGGTAGTGCCGATTTCGCTGGCCCTCATCTTCTTCATCCTGTTCATCCTGTTTGGCAACCTGAAAGATGCCGGGCTGGTGCTGCTCAACGTGCCGTTCGCGCTCATCGGCGGCATTGCCATGCTGCTCATCACGCACACCAACTTCTCGATTTCGGCTGGTATCGGGTTTATCGCGCTGTTTGGTATCTGTATTCAGAACGGCGTGATTCTCATCAGCGTGTTCAAGCAAAACATGCTGGCTAAAATGAGCCTCGACCGCAGCCTGGCCGAGGGCGTGGCTTCCCGGGTGCGCCCGGTGGTGATGACGGCCCTCATGGCCATTATCGGCCTCATGCCGGCGGCCCTGAGCACGGGCATCGGCTCCGAAACGTCGAAGCCGCTGGCCATCGTGGTTATCGGCGGCCTGCTCACGGGTACGGTGCTGACGCTCTTTATCTTCCCGCTGATATTCGAGCGTACCTACCGCGCCGAGCACACCCACTACGCCGATGACCTGCCGGTGAACCGGGAGCTGGCCGCGCATTAACGCGCATTAAGTAGAAGCCCCGGAAGCCCTAAAAAGAGCGCCCTGCTGCACCCCGTGCGGCAGGGCGCTCTTTTTAGGGGCTAGGGCAGGGCAGCCAAAAAGCGGCTGATAGCACCCTGCCACTGCCGGGGGTGCTTGTGCCAGTAAGGCTCGTGGCCCGAGCCCACAAAATCGACCCGCTGCTTGGGGCCGGCTAGGTGGGCGAAGATGCTGTCCGTTTCGGAGCGCATCACGCGCGGGTCGGCGGTGCCCCACAGCAGCAGGGTGGGCGTGGGCACGTGGCGGGCATACTCCCGGGCATTCAGGCCGAAAGCCCAGTAACCGTTCTCCACACTTCCCCAGAAAACCAATAGGTTAGCCAGGGGGAAGGGCGGCAGGTGCATCGAAACAAAGCGGTTCCGGGCCGTTTGGAGCATGCTGCCGTAGGGACATTCCACGATGCTGGCGGTAGGGCGCAGGCCTAGCTCGCCTTCGGCCCGAAGAATGGCCACCGCGCCCATGCTCACACCGTAGAGCACCACCGGCGCACCGGGCAGCCGGGCCTGCGCCCAGCGAAAGGCAGCCACCACATCGTCGGCCTCGCGGTAGCCGATGGTGGTTTGGTAGCCCTCCGAGGCGCCGTTGCCACTAAAATCGAGCAGCAGCACCGCGTAGCCGAGCTGCCGGAAATAGCCTGCCTCGGGCCGCAGGCGCGACTTGTCGCTGGTGTAGCCGTGGCACAGCACCACCGTGCCGCGGGCCTGCGGCAGCGGGCTGTACCAGGCAGCTAGCCGGCCGTTGGGGCTGCGGAGCGTCACATTTTCGTAAGGAAAAACCGGCGGCGCCAGGTTGATGGGCTTGGGGTTGCGCAGGCCCGTTAGCATCACTTTAAGCTTTTCGCTGGCCGGTAATTGCTCGGGGTTGCGGGTGCGCGGCCCGGCATCGGTAGTGAAGTGCGTGAAGCGCCAGGCGTGCAACGCTACTACCACGTTGAGCAGGCCAAAAAGCAGGGCTAGCCCCCAAATAAGTCGGCGTACCATCTCAGGGGCGTTGCTTGCGGGGGCCGGTGGTGGTGCGGCGGACCGGCGTAAACGTAGTGCTCGCGGGTCGGGCCGGGCGCGGGTGCCGCACATCGGCGCCGGCTAGCCCCCGCAGCGCGGCTACTTCCTCGGCCGTGAGGTCGCGCCACTGGCCGGGGGCTACTTCGCTCAGCGATAAAGCCCCCAGGCCCTGGCGCACCAGCCGCAGGCAGGGCAGGCCCACGGCCGCGCACATCTTGCGCACCTGTCGGTTCATGCCCTGCGAGATGCTGATTTCCAGCCAGTTCGTGGGGATGCTGGCGCGGTAGCGAATGGGCGGGTTGCGCGGCCATAGGTCGGCAGTAGCCTCGGCGGGCAAGGCAGTAGCCTCGGCGGGCAGCGTAAAGCCCTCCTTAAGCTGCACCCCCTCGCGCAGCTGTTGCAGCGCCGCTTCGGTCGGCGTGCCTTCTACCTGCGCCCAGTAGGTTTTGGGCACTTTGTAGCGCGGGTCGCTGAGGCGGTGCTGCAGCTGCTTGTCGTCGGTGAGCAGCAGCAGGCCCTCACTATCAAAGTCGAGCCGGCCCACCGGGTACACGTTGGGCACGGCCACAAAGTCCTTGAGCGTGGCGCGGCCGTGCTCATCGGTAAACTGGGTAAGGACTTCGTAGGGCTTGTTGAGAAGGATATAGCGCATAAAAAACCGCTTTAGCTAGCGGTAGCAAAGCTCAGTAGACGAGCCTGAACGTGGTCAACCCAATCAAAGTCGTTGGGTTCGATTTGAATAACGTGAAACCCAAACCGCTCGCCTTCCAGCTGCACGCCGCGCGAATCGTCAATCAATACATCGATGCCAAAGGTAGGAGGATGCTTCGTGCTCCTGACGCTGACCCGGTGGTTGTGGCGGGTTTGGTTGATGATGCCATCTGCGCGTAAGCCGTACACCCACAGTAGCTTGCGAATGTAAAGCGGGCTGCGGTACGAGGTGGTGTAAACCCAGACTTCCCAGTGGCGCGCCCGGCAAAAGGCAAATACTTCCTGAATGCCCAGCCGCAAGGGCTCCGTATGGAGAATCTTTTGAACTAGTGGCCGCTGAGCAACGGCTAAAGGAAAGTCAAAATCGTTGCGGATAAGCGTATTATCCAAGTCAAAAGCTACGCGCATAACCCCCGCAGCTTAGACCCCGCCCTGGTACTTGCGCGTGGCCCACTCGGCCGCCAGCAGCGCCACCAAGGCAAAAAACAGCCACTTCAGGTTTATCAAATCCTTCAAATCTTCCTCGCTGCTCAGTACCGGCTTAAAGTTCTTGGCCACTAAATCCTGGGCTAGCTTATCGAACTGGCCAGGGTAGTAGAGCTGGCCGCCGCTGCGGCGGCTGAGCTGGGCCAGCAGCCGGTGGTCGGCCTTCGATTCCTGGGCTTCGAGCGGCTGGTTTTGCACCAATAGCTCGCCGCTGGCCTGCTGGGCCTGGCCGCCGAGGGTGGCGCGGGCCTGGTAGCGGTAGAGGCCCGCCGGCAGCGGCCCCAGGTGCAGCGGCGAGCCGTCGGGCGCATTAGTAAAAGAGACGGTGCGCACCCGGCGGGCCGAGTCGGTGAGCGTAAGCGCAATTTTCTGGTCATAAATGCGCTCAAACACTGCGTTATACGTTTCCGCGCCCAGCGTCACATCGTCCTGGGTGCTGAAGGCATCCTGGGTCGGATACACGTCGAGGCGCTTCTTGTTGGCGTTCTGGGTCAGCAGCTGCAGGGTGCGGCCAATGAACCGGTCGTAGGCCTCGGGGTGGTCGTCGTGGGCAATGGCTTCTTCCAGGCGCCACTGCCAGGTATTTTCGGCCAGCAGCGTAGCGGCGCGGGGGCCCGTGCCGGCCGCCCCGCCAAACACCAGCAGCGGCTTTTGCGTGGGCAGGCGGCCCACCTGCTGCCACAGCGCGGCCTCGGCCCCGCTAGCCAGCCGCAGCTCGCCAAAGGGCACCGGCACCGGCGGGTACTGCGCAAAGCGGCGGCGGCTTTCCTCATCGAGCGGCAGCCGGGCAAAGCCCGGGTTGGGCAGGGGCGTTACCTCGTCGGTTTGGGCACCGCGCGGCTGCACGCTCAGGCCGGCCCCTAGCTGGTTGTAGGCGTTATAGTCCGACTGCGCCCCCAGCACGTACAGCACCGGCACTTTGGCCGCGCGCACCCGCGCCAGCAGCTCCTGGCCCAGGCCGCCGCGGGCGGGCAGCTGGTGCAGAATGGCCACGTCGAAGGTGGTGCCGGCCGGCAGCGGCTGGCCCACGCCCGCCACGGCCAGGGTCAAATCAAAATTATTATTGGCCAGAATGGCTGCCCGCAGCGCTTTCAGGTCGGGGTGGGGGGCAGCGCCGGCCAGCAGCACGCGCAGCTTGCCCTTCACTATTTCGAGGAAGGCCGTGCGGGCGTTGTTGAGCGTGGTAAACTCGCCCGCCTGGGGCAGCACGCGCACCTCGTAGCGGCGCTTGCCCGGCGCGGGCGCCGTGAGCTGAAACGTGGTTTTGATGCGCCGCCGGCCCGTGGGCAGGGCTAGCCGGCGGCTTTCCAGCACCCGGCCGCCTTCGCGCACCTCCACGGTGGCGGTGCTGCCAGCGTAGCCTTCGTAGCCAATTTCCGCTTCGAGCGGAAATTTATTGCCGCTGAACGCCACGCGGTTATACACCAGGTCGGTCAGGCGCAGGTCTTTCTTGGCGATGCTATCGCCCAGCGCCACGCTGAAAATCGGGAAGTTATACGCCGAAAACTGCGGCTCCTGGCCTTGGTTCACCAAGCCGTCGCTCACCAGCACCACGCCGGCCAGGTTGCGCTCGGCATTGGCCTCGCGGCTATCGGCCAGCAGCTTATTGAGGTCGGTGCGGGTGGCCGAAAACCGCAGCGAGTCGGGGGCCGCATCGGCCTTAGTCAGCGTGCGGGTTTCGACCCGGAAGCCCTTCTCGCGTAGGGTGGCGGCCAGCCGGGGCAGGCCCGCCGTAAGCTGGCTGAGGGCCGGCTGGGGCGTAAACAGGGCTACCGACTGCGAGTTATCGACGGCCAGTACCACGGTAGGCGCCTCGCTGCGCGTAGTGGTGGTTTTGATGAACGGCGACAGTAGCAGAAAGCACAAGAAGCTCACCACCACGAAGCGCACGGCCGCCAGCGCGTAATTAATAGCTCGGCGCCACGGCGCCTTGGCCGAGTAAAGCAACGCAGCGTAGCCCGCGCCCACGGCCAGGCACAGCAAAATAAACCAGGGAGAATAGGCAGTAGACAGCAAGAGCAGAGGCGCGCCTTGAAACCAGCGCGGAGCAAGAAACGAAAAAAGCCCGCCAACCAGCACGCACCCGCAAAGATGCGCGCTAGCCGCAGTAGCTGCGTGCCTAACGGTAGGAAGGCCCCGCCGCGTTCGCCACAGGGCGCCAACTTTAGCTTCGCTGGCTCTTCGCACCAGAGCATTGCATTGCCCGGCGGCACTAGCAATTGCAGCCAGCGCCGTGCAGCAAACCGCGCTGTCGCTCTGCCCATTACTTTAGCCGTTCGCCTTTTCCTGGATATGCGCTTTCTATTTCTCCTGTGCAGTAGTGGCTTGGCCCTCAGTGGCTGCGAAACGCGGCAATCGGCCGTCATTGTCACGGCCCGGCCGCGGGTGGCCGCCCCAACCAGCGACTCTGCTAGGGTCTGGCCGGCCAAAGCGCCCGCCGCCCCCGATACTGCTGACTATACCCGGGCCTACCAGGGTAGCTTCGAGAGCCCGCGCGCCGATACGCTGATTTTACTGGGCAAGCGGCAGTACTGGCTCCAGCTGCGCCAGGTAGCGGATTCGACCAAGCCCCTCGATTATGCGCCTGCCTACGTGGTGGGGCGGCCCTTCGCCGCCCCGTCCGACACGGCCTGGCGGGCGCACCGGGTGCGCGGCTACGAGGGCACCTACACGTTTACCCTGCGCGACTCGGCCCGGCGCTCCATCGTGTTTCGCAAGCGGCTGCATAAGCGCGATTTCCAGGCCGTTGCTGCGGGCGAAGTGCTAACCGTGAGCGAGCCGCAGTTTCGCTACCTGGGCTACAGCGCGGGGCTGAACGGCCTGTTGTTCATCGCCTATTTCGGCATCCCGTACAGCGACGTGGTAGACCGTACCATGCTGCTGCTCGACGCGCGCACCGGCCAGGTAAAAGCCCAGCGTGGCATTGGCAGCGCCACCTTCGACGCTATCGACTGCGACCCCCAGGTGGCCCCCACCGGGCTAGCCGTGCTCACGTGCGCCGGCGAGGTGCTGCGGGCGGGCCAGCCGCCGCTCTCGCTGCGCCGGCCGCGGGCCAAGCTGCGGGCGGCGCGCTTCCTCACCGACACTACACTACTGGCGGTGTACGAATTTGGCACGTATCAGCCTGTTAAGCAGTCGGATACGGACGCCGAAGACAATGCCGACTCCCCGCCCGTTGCCAAGGCCGCCGCCACGGCCGAGATGACGCAGCGCCCTGCCGAGTTTGTCAGCACGCCCGCTCAGCGCCGGGCGGCCAACGCCTTTGTGCTGAGCACCAGTGGGCGCGTGCTGGGCAAGTTTCGCTACGATGGCTGGGCAGGGGAGATGGGCTACGCCATGCCCCGCTGTTTTTCGCCCATCACGCGCACCTACTATTTTTCAAATGGCGGGCAGAGCGTGTTTGTGCTGCCGAAAGCGCAGCCGGGCCACGTAACGGAGCTGCCGCTGAAGAAAATGAGCCGTTTTCGGTATCCGCAGCGGTCGCAGGAAATCAAGCTGATTCTGCCATACGCAGTCAATACGCAAAGTATGGTGCTGTATATCGATACCCTGCACCCCCAGCAGGTGCGTTACCGGCTTCAGCCCCCGCCAGAGGGCTAGGCGCAGTAGTTACCGGCTTATTACCGTCCTCAACTCGGTGCTGGCGAACAGGCTGGCCGGCGAAATAACCGGCTCATCCAGCGGCAGGTGCGTGCCATAGCGTTGGCGCAGTTTGGCTTGCACGGCGGGGCTGGTCAGGTCGAAGTCACGCAAGCGCTGCAACTGCCCTAGCTGCCGGTGCAGGCCGCGGTCGTACACTTTCCAGATAAGCTCCGAGCAGTACAGCTGCTTATCCGACCAATTGAAGACCAAATCGTAATCGAGCCCTAGCAGCGGCTGGCCGGCGGCCCGCAGCCGCGCCAGCGCGGCGGGCGTGAGGGCAGTTTGCGCATCGCGCAGGCGCTTCACCACGAAGTGCCGGCCCTGGCCGCGCGCCACCCAGCGGGCTAGCGGCGTCAGCTGCACGGGCTGCACGGCTTCAAAAACCTGCCACTCGCCGTGGGTTTTATACAGCAGCCCGCAGTGGCTATAGCGCGAGTGCGTGGCTAGCTGAATAGCTTGGCTTTGAGCTGATTGGGAAGTGTGGAAAATGAGGTCGCCCTCGTGGAGCCGGCTAGTGAAAGTTGTGGCTGCTCGCTTCTTTGGCCAAGCGCGAATACGTTTTTCTATCGCTCGCTGCTGAAAATAAGGACCTGCTAGCCGGAGCGCTACAACCCCAATGATGGGCAGCCAAAGCAGAACAGCAATGACAACGAGAATACGGAGCA
This sequence comes from Hymenobacter cheonanensis, assembly GCF_030581075.1. Taxonomy (GTDB): domain Bacteria; phylum Bacteroidota; class Bacteroidia; order Cytophagales; family Hymenobacteraceae; genus Hymenobacter. Next base: position 140,551 of record NZ_JAUQSW010000001.1, on the reverse strand, counting down.
TTCTGTCAGGCTTCTGCCTGACTGCTAAGCTCTTCCTGCTGCCAGCCGCCACCCACTGATTCCCGCTCTGCGTGCCATCCATAGTTCAATTGAAAGAGCTCGTTAACACTAGGGTCACGCTGCACTATCTCGGCTAGCCCAACTACTTGCAGGTCGGCCACAGCATAAGTTGTGTCACATAAAAACTCCCAGTCTCCATTGGCAGCGTGCACGACGCGCAGAATTGGCAAGCCTTCCAGCACTTGGCGAGTAGTGAAAACAGCAACGTCTCGCTCTTCCCGAAACTTGAAATCCAAGGAACGGTCCAGGAGCGGCTGCCCAAACTTCCAGTTCGGATTAAAGCCTGCTTCCCAAGGAAAATAGGCTTGCTTATCGGGCCACACAATTTGCAGCGCTGGAAAGCTGGTGCCTTGGTTGAACCACATGCCGTAGCCAAAGTAATAGCGGTACCAGGCTTGGTCGACGGTTAAAAAGCGCACTTCATAGTCGCCTATAAAATCCGGATACCCCCGGCTTTGGTCGAGTACAGATTGCTTATCCAACAATTCTTTACCCGACCAAAGCACCGAGTGCAGTAAATCCTGCTGTAGGCCAAAGCAGATAAGCTCTGGGTAGCCGTATGTTTTGAACAGCCCGATGGTGTACGAAAAGCCAGGGGAATATCCATCACCCTTGATGTGGGCAACGTGAAATCCGTATTGCTTAACGTCGCTGATAATTTTCTGCTCGGCAGCGGCATCGTGCGCAGCGTGCTCTTCGGGCGTAGCCACTTTCCTAGGTCAGCATGCCGCCGTCTACCTGCAACACCTGGCCGGTGATGTAGGCCGAATCGTCCGAAGCCAGAAACGCCGTGGCCTTGGCCACGTCCTCGGGCGAGCCGCCGCGCTTGAGCGGGATGGCTTTGCGCCACTCGTCTACCTGCTTCTGGTCGAGCGCGTCGGTCATTTCGGTTTCGATAAAGCCTGGGGCAATGGCGTTGCAGCGAATATTGCGCGAGCCCAGCTCCAGGGCCACCGACTTGGTGAAGCCGATGATGCCGGCCTTGCTGGCGGCGTAGTTGGCTTGGCCAGCGTTACCCTTAATGCCCACCACCGAGGTCATGTTGATAATGCTGCCAGCCTTGGCACGCATCATGGGCTTGGTGGCGGCTTTGGTGAGATTGAAAACTGACTTTAAGTTCACATTCAGCACGTTGTCCCACTGGGCTTCGCTCATGCGCATGAGCAGGCCATCCTGGGTGATGCCGGCGTTGTTGACCACGATATCCAGCTTGCCAAACTCGGCTACTACGTCGTCAATCAGCTTTTCGGCCTGGGCGAAGTCGGAAGCATCGGAGCGGTAGCCCTTTACTTTGGTGCCGTGGGCGGCCAGCTCGGTTTCGAGGGCCTGGCCCTTCTCAACCGACGATAGATAGGTGAACGCTACCTGCGCGCCCTGCTGGGCAAACAGCGTGGCGATGGCGCGGCCAATTCCTTTCGAGGCCCCGGTGATGAGGGCTACTTTTCCAGCAAGAGTTTGATTCATGGGGCAAAGATTAGCACTCAACGTGTAATGGCTAGCCCCCGCCGAGTACTATCTCGGTAGGGACTAGCCATTAACTGCTGATTGTAAGGAATTTATACTTCCGATAGCGGCTCGGCGGCCAGGTGCTCCAGGCCCTGCGGGCCGTCTTCCTGCTCGATGCGCTTGGCGGCGCGCACCAGCGACGAGCTGAAAATAAACTCGCGCAGCTCGGGAACCTCGGCGTTCAGGATGTGCTCTTTGTCGCCGTCCCACAGCTTTTTGCCCTGGTGCAGGAAAATAATGTGGTCGCCAATACCCACCACCGAGTTCATATCGTGGGTGATGATGGCCGTGGTGATGTTGTATTCGTGCGTGATTTCGTAAATCAGCTCGTCAATCTTAATGCTCGTGGCTGGGTCCAGGCCCGAGTTAGGCTCGTCGCAAAACAGGTAGGTACAGTTGGGGGCAATGGCGCGGGCAATACCCACGCGCTTCTTCATGCCGCCCGATATTTCGGAAGGCATCTTATTGCCCGCGTTTTCGAGGCCCACGCGCTTTAGACAAAACTCCACGCGGTCGCGGCGCTCCTCCGGGGTCATGTCGGGCGTCAGCATTTGCAGCGGAAACTCCACGTTTTTGGCCACCGTCATCGAATCGAACAGGGCGGAACCCTGGAACAGCATCCCGATTTTACGGCGGATTTCCTGGCGAATGTCCACTTTCGAGTTGGTATACACCGTGCCATCGAAGGTGATGGAGCCGAGGTCGGGCTTCATCAGGCCCACAATGCACGAGAGCAGCACGCTTTTGCCCGTGCCCGAGCCCCCTAGCAGCAGGTTGCACTTACCGGTTTCGAGGGTGCAGCTAATGCCTTTGAGCACTTGGTTGCCGTCGAAAGATTTTTCGAGGTTGGATATTTCAATCATGATAAGGAAGAAGCGGCTACACCGAGTTGCGGCAGTGCTTGCGGCTTATTAAGGCTTAACCAGGCCTGCCAGGGATTAGTTTGGTGCCTGGCCTTAGAGCAGGATGGCAGCCAGCACGTAGTCGGCGAGCAGAATGGCGATGATGGAATTGGTAACGGCCGAGGTGCTGGCAGCACCTACTTCCAGCGCACCGCCTTCGGTGTAGTAGCCTTTGAAAGCCGAGATGCCCGACACGAGGAAGGCAAAAACCACGGCCTTAATCAGCGCAAAAACAATGTTATAAGGAATGAAATCGGTGCGAATGCCCTCGATGTAATCCTGCGGGGCCATTACGCCCGACAGCGTGCCGGCAATGTAGCCACCCAAAATGCTGAGCGCCATGGCCAAGATAACCAGCAGCGGAAACATGAGCATGGCCGCCAGAATGCGCGGCAGCACCAGGTAAGAGGTCGTGTTAATGCCCATTACCTCGAGCGCCGAAATCTGCTCGGTGATGCGCATGGTGCCCAGCCCACCCGCGATGGAGGAGCCCACTTTGCCCGCCAGCACAATGCTCGTGATGGTGGGGGCTAGCTCCAGAATGGTCATTTCGCGCACCATGTAGCCGATGGTCGACTTTGGGATGAGCGGGTTGGTGAGGTTATAAGCAATCTGGATGCAGGTTACGGCCCCGATAAAGGCCGACACAATGCCCACGATGAAGATAGAGTTGACGCCGATAAGCGTAGCCTCTTCAAAAAAGCGCGTCCACAACACTTTCAGCCGCTCGGCGCGCGCCACCATGTTGTAGAGAAAAAGTACGAATGAGCCAAAAATTTTGAACATATAGGAAGGAAATGGGCTGCTTGAACCGGCCCGGCTAGCCCCGGCCGGCGGCGGCGGGGCATCTTTGCGCCTCTTACGTACAAACCCAGAAAATAGTGACCGCAACCGCAGAGTTAGTCGTGATAACCGGGGGCAGCCAGGGGATAGGGCGGGCCTTGGTAGTGAGTTTCTTAGCCGCCGGGTTTACGGTGGCCACCTGCGCCCGCCGGGCCGAAGATTTAGCCGCCCTGGCCGCCGCGCAGCCCGGCGCAGCCCTGCACACCCTAGCCGCCGACCTCAGCCAGCCCGCCGATTGCCAGCGCTTTGCCCACTTTGCGCTGGGGCTGGGGCTGCCCGTGGCCGCGCTCATCAACAACGCCGGCTACTACGTGCCCGGCCGCTTCCAGGACGAGCCCGCCGATGGCTCGCGGCTGCGCGAAATGCTGAGTGTCAACCTGCTGAGTGCGTATGATGTGACGCGCGCGCTGCTGCCCACGCTGCTGGCCCAGGGCCGGGGCCACATCTTCACGGTGTGCTCCACGGCCAGCATCATGCCGTACCCCAACGGCGGCTCCTACGGCGTGGCCAAGTTCGCCCTGCTCGGCTACACCAAAACCCTGCGCGAGGAAGTGAAAGCCCAGGGCCTGCGCGTGACGGCCGTGCTGCCCGGCGCCACGCTCACCCGCAGCTGGGACGGCGCCGGCCTGCCCCCCGAGCGCTTTATTGACCCCGCCGACGTGGCCGCCGCCGTGCTAGGGGCCTTCCGGCTCTCGCCCCAGGCCGTGGTAGAAGAGCTGCTCATTCGCCCGCAGCTTGGTGATTTACTGTAGGTTAAATCAAACGCAGCCTACTCCTTGAAGGCATTGCTGGCATTGGGCCCTTTCAGCACCACCAGCGACGGGTTGCCACTGTAGAAGAGCCGGCCGGTGCCGTTGAGGGTGCCGCCCAGGTTTTGGTGGCTGCGCACGTGCATGTCGCCTATCCACTCGCGGTAGGTGTAGAAGTAGCAGTAGCGCGTGTCGAGGTCGCTGGCAAAGAGGAAGCCGTTGCTGCCAAAATTGGGGTGAAAATCCTCGGCCGTGCCGTGCAAGGTGATGTCGCCCGCGTCGTAGCTGTCGATGTACAGGTAGGTCGAGCGCAGGTTCATGTTGAAGTCGCCCGTGCTCCAGAGGCGCAGAAACAGCGTGTCCTGCGCCCACTGACCCTCGGTGGTTATCAGGCCGTAGCCATACTGCTCGATGTCGAAGCTGCGGTGGGGCCTAGCCACGTGCAGGCGCACCTCGCGGGGCGTGTCGTAGCTGCGCACCCAGTTGCAGCGGCTGGTGTTTTTAATAACGAGCTGCTGGGGGCTGCTGGGGTTCGAAAACTCGATATCCTTCATCACGTTTTCGCCGGCCCGCACTTCGGCGTAGGTGGCGGTGTCGGGCACAATGGTCAGGTCCACGTTGTTGTAGACCACCACGGTAGTGAGGCGGCGGTCGACGGCGCGGCGCTCGGTGACGACCGGGCCGTTGCTTTTGAGGCAGTCCGTGTCGTGGTCGGCGCTGCACGCGGCCAGCGCCAGGCTACCGCTTAGCAAGGCGGCTAGCCCACGCAGCCCGGCCAGCGCGTTACTTTGTGGCATTATTCGCAGTCGCATCCGTCAATTTTTGCCTGAAATTATGAACCTGAGCGGGAAAGTAGCCATTGTAACGGGCGTGAGCAGCGGCATTGGCCGCGCCACGGCCGAGGCGTTGCTGGCGCGGGGCGCGGCCGTGGCCGGCTGGGGCCGCCACGCGCCCGAGGGCCTGACCCATGACCGCTTCCAGTTTTTTGAATGCGATGTGCGCGACGAGCACGCCGTGGCCGAAGCATTCACCAACACCCAGCGCGAGCTAGGCCCCAAAATCCACGTGCTGGTAAATAATGCCGGGCTAGGGGTCTTCGGCCCCATCGACGGGTTCAAATCGGAAGACTGGCACGCCATGTTCGATACCAACGTCAACGGCCTGTTCTACTGCACCCGCGCCGTGCTGCCGACCATGAAAAGACAGCACGCCGGCCATCTCATCAACGTAGCCTCGCTGGCCGCCACGGCCGGCACGGCCAACCTGGCGGGCTACTGCGCCACCAAGTACGCCGTGCGCGGCTTCTCCGACGCGCTATTTAAAGAGTTGCGGCCCGATGGCATCAAGGTCACCTGCGTGATGCCCGGCTCGGTCGAAACCAACTTCAACGGCGCCCAGCCCGGCGAGCAGCCCGACCCCCACAAGATGCAGCCCCAGGACATTGCCGCCGCCATTGTGCACGCCCTGGAAGCGCCCGATGCCACCATGGTATCGGAAATTCAGATGCGGCCGGCTAATGTTAAGTAAGTAACTTACTCTTGGTCAATAGTACTACGTTCGTCATGCTGACGAAGGAAGCATCTTGCGTGGCGCAGTATTATCAACCGTTAATAACGAAGCTAGCAAGATGCTTCACTGCGTTCAGCATGACGGACGTTGGACTTTAAATACGAAGCCTGAATGGTTGAAGTAGAACACCTAATCAAAACCTACGGTGCCCAAAACGCCGTAGACGATATCAGCTTTCGGGCCGATAAGGGCGAAATCGTGGGCTTCCTAGGGCCGAACGGCGCGGGCAAGAGCACGACCATGAAAATCGCGCTCGGCTACCTGCCGCCCACGGCTGGCACGGTGCGCATCGGCGGCTTCGACGTGCAGCAAGACCCGCTGGCCGTGCGCCGCCGCGTGGGCTACCTGCCCGAGCACAACCCGCTCTACCTCGACATGTACGTGCACGAGTACCTCGAATTTATCGGCTCGGTGCACGGCCTGGCGGGCCGCGAGCTGCGCCAGCGCGTGGCCCAGCTGGTGCAGAAAGTTGGCCTCACCCGCGAGCAGAACAAGCAAATCGGGGCTCTCAGCAAGGGCTACCGCCAGCGCGTGGGCCTAGCCCAGGCCCTGGTGCACGACCCCGAAGTGCTCATCCTCGACGAACCCACTACCGGCCTCGACCCCAATCAGATTGGCGAAATTCGCCAGCTCATCCGCGAGCTGGGGGAGGATAAGACGGTCATTTTCAGTACCCACATCCTGCCCGAAGTCACGGCGCTGTGCTCGCGCGTGGTCATCATCAGCCGCGGCAAGCTCGTGGCCGATGCACCCGTGGCCGAGCTGGCCGCCCGCGCCGCCGGCGAAACCGTGCTCCGCGCCGAGTTTGAGGGCGCCGTAGCCACCGCCCCGCTGGCCGCCCTGCCGGGCGTGCGCGGCGTGGAGGCCGCCGGGCCGGGCGTGGTGCTCATCCGCACCGCGCCGGGCACCGACGTGCGCGCCGCCGTGTCGCGCCTCGCCGTGGAGCAAGGCTGGCTGCTGCTAGGCCTGCGCCAGGAGCAGCAGACCCTGGAAGCGGTGTTTGGGGAGTTGACGAAGTAGTAAATAAATCTGAACCATAAAATCGTTTGTCATTGCGAGCGCAGCGCGGCAATCGCCCCAGAACGAGTCGTTCGGGTGTCGTTCGGGTATAATTGCCGCGCTGTGCTCGCAAGGACAACATGTGAGGACGCTCACCTTGTAGAGAATTAGATGATCACCATCCTACGAAAAGAATTTAACGCCTTCCTCAACTCGCCGGTGGCCTACGTCGTCATCGGCGTGTTTCTGGTGGCGACGGGGCTGTTTGTCTGGGTTTTCCCCGACAGCAGCGTGCTCGACTACGGCTACGCCGATTTGCAATCGCTGTTCAACCTGGCGCCGTGGCTGTTTTTGCTGCTGATTCCGGCCATCACCATGCGCACCTTTGCCGAGGAGAAGAAGGCTGGTACCATTGAGCTGCTGCTCACGCGCCCGCTCACCGATGGGCAGATTGTGGGCGGTAAGTACCTGGCCTGCCTGCTGCTAGCCCTGCTGGCGCTGGTGCCGACGCTGCTCTATTACTTCTCGGTGTATAAGCTGGGCTCGCCGCCCGGCAACATCGACTCGGCAGCCACGGTGGGCTCGTACCTGGGGCTGGCCCTGCTGGCGGCCGTGTTTTCGGCGCTGGGCGTGCTGGCCTCGGCCCTCACCCGCGACCAGATTATTGCCTTTGTGCTGGCCGTAGTGGCCTGTTTCTTAGTCTATACCGGCTTCGATTCGGTGGCCTCCATCCTGGAAGGCGCGCCGGCTTACTACGTGAGCCAGCTCGGCATCGCGGCGCACTACCGCGACCTCAGCAAGGGACTGATTGACTCGCGCGACGTGCTTTATTTTCTCACCGTGGTAGCCGTGGCCCTGCTGGGTACCCGGCTAGCCCTCCGCAGCCGCACCTGGTAAGCATGGAAGCGACTACTCCGACCCTCACCCCGGCCCCGGCCGCCTCGCGCAAGCGCCAGGATTTGCTCCGCTTTGCCGCCATTGTGGGCGGTTTGCTGGTGCTGAATTTCATTGCCCAGCAGTTTTTCTTTCGCCTCGACCTGACGGAGGAAAAGCGCTACACCATGTCGCCGGCTACCAAAACGCTGCTCACCAATCTCAAGCAGCCCGTTACTATCACGGTGTATTTGGCCGGCGATTTTCCGCCCACCTTCCGCCGCCTGGCGCAGGGCGTGCGCGAAACCCTGAACGAGATGCAGGTGTACGGCGGTGGTAATCTGAATTTTATCTTTATCGACCCCAGTGCGGCCGGCACCGAAGCGGGTCGCAACAAATTCTACGAAACGCTTTTTAAGAAAGGCCTGAAGCCCACCAACCTCGGGGCGAATGAGAACGGCAAGCGGGTCGAGAAAATCATTTTCCCGTGGGCCGTGGTGCAGGCCGGTGGCCAAACGCGCAATGTGCTGTTGCTGCGCGGCAGCCAGGTGGCCAGCCCCGAGCAGCGCCTCAACCAGAGCATTGAGGGGCTGGAGTATGAGCTGGCCAGCACCATCCGGCAGGTGGCGCCGCCCGGTGGCGCCAAGCGCCGGCTGGGGGTTATCACGGGCCACGGCGAGCTGGACAATGCCCAGATGGGCGATATCCTGACTTCGTGGCAGCAGAACTACGACGTGTTCCGGGTGAACCTGAGCCAGGTGAAGGACCTGCGCGGCAACCTCGATGCCGTGGTGATTGCCAAGCCCACGCAGCCTTATTCGGAGGAGGAGAAGTTTCGCCTCGACCAGTTCATCACCCACGGCGGGCGGGCCCTGTTTTTTGTGGATGCCCTGCGGGTGGACCTCGACAGCGTGAGCCGCAACGGCGCGGCCCTAGCCACGCCCTACAACCTGAATCTCGACGACCTGCTGTTTCGCTACGGCGTGCGCCTGAACCCGAACCTGCTGCTCGACCTAAACTGCGGCCAGATTCCGCTCGTGACGGGTATGACCGGCAACAAGCCCAAGATTGAGCCGCTGCCCTGGCAGCTTTACCCGCTCATCAACCGCTTCAGCCCCAGCCCGATAACGCGCAACCTGGATGCGGTGTACATGAAATTTGTGGGCAATATCGACACCGTGAAAGCGGCCGGTATCCGCAAAACGCTGCTCATGACTACCTCGCGCTACACGCGCCGCCTGCCCGCGCCGGTGCCCATCAACTTCAACGACGCCCGCCTGGAGCCCAACCCTAAGCTGTACCAGAACAGCTACCAGCCAGTTGGTTACCTGCTGGAAGGCACGTTTCGCTCGCTCTTTGCCAACCGCGCCGCGCCGGGCACCACCCAGTACCAGCCCGACCAGAACCCCAACGCGGCCCCTAGCAAAATCCTCGTCATCTCGGACGGCGATTTCCTGCGCAACGACGTGGACCCCAAGAGCGGCCGGCCCTTCCGCCTGGGCTTCGACCGGCTGGCTAATACTGAGTTTGCCAACCGCGAGTTGATTTTGAACGCCACCGACTACCTGCTCGACGAAACCGGCCTCATTGCCGTGCGCGGCAAGCAAATAACCCTGCGCCCGCTCGATAAGGTGCAGCTAGCCGACCACCGCCGGCCCTGGCAGCTGCTCAATATCGGGGCGCCGCTGGTGCTGCTGGCCGCCTTTGGCGCGGTGCGGGCCTGGCGCCGCAAGCGCCGCTACGCGCGCTTTTAGTGCTACAGCGAACCAGATTCGGGCCAATTGCGCCAGTGCGTATTGGGCGGTAGCGTAGGGCGGTAGTAGCTCACATCGCCCGTGGCTAATACCTGTGCCAGCTGCGGCCAGGTTTCGTAGCTGCTGGGGCGGTGCTGCTCCCAGGCTTCCAGGTTTTGCTGCATCATTCGTTGGTTTTGGGCGGCTATGAGGCTAGCCAAGTCGCCTTGGCTGATGCCTTGAGGTGCCAGGTTTGCTTTGTTCAACTCGTAGGTGTCAGTGAGTTGCCCGGGCGACAACTCAACCACTGGCGAGTCTACAAAGTCCTTGTGGTACCATTCATCCAGCACCAAAATCTTTTCAAGATTGGCCGGGATGGATTTATGCAACTCTGCATCGGTAGCCCGAAACAAGGGAGCGTGGGTTAGAACGAGCAGCCGGCCTATCTCATCCGGCGTAATGCGGTCGGGCTCATACGCTACTAGCTCAATGCCCGCCTGGGCATAAGCTGCTTTGTCATGCGTGAGCCTGACTGGCGTATTGCGAACGAGGATGGTTTCGGCGGCTGGGTCTAGTAGCTCATCCTTGGTAGCTGCCTGCCAACTCGCCCAATCAATGACATCGAGCGCGTAGTAGTTGGTCTGGCGGTTGTTGTATTCTTCGAGATTCACCAGGCAGTTACCGTAATAAAATAGTTCCAGCCCAATGGAGCCGGCCCGCGGGCTATAGCCTAGCCGCTCTACTGCGATGGCCCATTGGTCTTGGGCGCGAAATAAATTTAAGCGGCTGTCAATCAAGTAGGAGTAAGCATGGCCAAGCTCAACGAAAGAACAGTAATAGTTATCGTTCGAATGGTCTAGGGCGTGAAGAATCTGCTGGGCAGCAAGCATAGGACGTAGCCAAGAAAGTAGGACAGGTGAGCGGGCCGCGCAAAAATATCTGGGCTTTGGTGATGGCGCGCCAAGTGGGGACATAAGTGATTGCGCCGAGCAGTTCATCGGCCGCTCAAGGCTGCCGCGTAGCTTTGTGCTTTCTCCTATCCTTCTTGCTATGCGTCTGTCACCGTCACTGCTCCTTGTGCTACCCGCTGCGTACCTGACTGCCTGCGCTACTTCCCAGAAAACGGCGCAAACGGACGCTGGCAAACAACCAGTAGTAGCCAGCAAGGTGGCTAGCCGCTTCGTAGCCACGCCGCCTACCATCGACGGCAAGGCCACCGAGTGGACCGACTCGCTGCAATACGATGCCAACAGCCACTTGCAGTACCAAGTGCTCAACGATGCGCGCACAGTGTACGTGCGCCTGAAGGCCGCCGACATGCCTACGCAGGCCAAGATGGCCTACCTCGGCATGGTGGTGTGGCTCGACTCGACGGGCCGCAACCAGCAGCAGCTAGGGGTGCGGTTTCCGCTGCCCATCGACCTGAGCACCATTAAGGCGCCCGCCGAGCGGCCGGCCGGGGCCATGGGCCCCTCGGCCGCCGAGCGCCAGCAGGACCACCTCAACCGCCTGCGCGGCATCATTACCGGGGCCAACCAGATGGAGCTGCTCAACTACCGCGGCAGCAAGGAGCCCGTGCTTACCGATTCGGAAGCCCGATTAGGGGTGAAAGCCGCCATTGGCCTCGACGCGCGCAACAACCTCATCTACGAGCTGGCCGTGCCGCTGCGCCTGCTGTACCGGCGGGTGCCGGCCCTGGCTAGCGGCCAGGTAGCCACGGTAGGCGTGTGGATGGCCGGCCAAAAGCCCAAGCCCGCGCCCGGCAGCCAGTCGTCGGATATGAGCGTGGTGGGCCCGCAGGGCGGCGGTATGGGCGGCTATGGCGGCGGCTACGGCGGTATGCGCGGTGGCTACGGCGGCGGTGGCATGCGCGGGGCCTACCGGGGCGGCGGCGACACGTTCCAGACCTTCACCCTGAAAACCAGCGCCCAGCTAGCGGGCCAGTAAAGCAGTTGCCAATAAAAACACGCTCGTCATGCTGAGCTTGCCGAAGCATCTTGGTCACACCGCTAGGATACTTGTCCTAACGAGGCGACCAAGATGCTTCGGCAAGCTCAGCATGACGGGCCTACCTCTTTGCAATCGCCTGATTTACTGGCCGATTACCTTAAACAAGGTGCCGGGAGCCAGGCGGTCGGTAAGCTGCATCCCGTTGAGGATGGCTTCTTCTTCGAGGCGCTTGCCGGGCACGCCGTTGGCCGTGAGGGCCGCCGAAAGCGTAGTGGCGCTTTTGACCTGCTTGATGTGGATGTGCTCGGGCTGGCGGTTGAGCTTGCTGGCCTCCGTGAGGCGCTGGTAGCCTTGCACCGTGCTGGCAAACTGCGGCGCGTAGGTGCCAAACGTGGCTGCCGTGGCTAGCCCCACAAAAGCGAAATACGACTTGCCATCTTGAATAACAAAGCTTTGCACGTGGGCCGGCGTGGCCGAGGAACTGGACGAAGCCTGCTGGTCGCCCTCAAACACGAGCGCCGGAAAGCCATTGATGGTGGTGCGCTGCACGTTGCCGGCCGTGATGCCGATTTGCTTGGCCAGGGCCTGGGCCGCCTCATCGAGCGAGCTGCCGGGCACGCCCAGAAAGGCTAGCAGCGCCTTGCCATTGGGCTCGGCCATCTGAAACTGCTCGGGCGAGTTTTGCGACTTCCAGCCCGCCGGAATGGGGAAGCGGAATTTCAAATCGGGGTGGTAAAACACGCTGTTCTCCACAAAGCCCTGGCGCGGGTCGTCGCCAAACGGCAGCCCTTCGATGGAGCGCAGGTAGCTGTCGCGGTTCACCAATAGCGTGCGCTTGCCGAGGCTTTGCTGGGCCTGGGCGGCGAGCTGCTTCACCCGCTGGTAGCGGTCGGCCGAGTTGGGGTGCGTAGACAGAAAAGTAGGCGTGCTGCTGCCGCTCTGTGCCTCGGTGCGCTCCAGGGTCTGGAAGAAATTGGCCATGTGCGAGGCATCGTACCCGACTTTGGTCGAGTATTTCACGCCCAGGCCATCGGCTTCGTTTTCGTCGGTGCGGCTGTATTTAAGGCTCACCACCTGCGCCAGGGGCTGCGCCACGCGGCCCAGCAGATTGGGCGATATTATTGTGGCGCCGGCCACCAAAATGCTGGAAAAGATGGAGTTTCGCTGCTGCTTCTTGCCGTGCTGCGCCGTAATGTGCCCTAGCTCGTGCCCGAGCACACCCGTAAACTGCGCCTCGTCATTGAAATAAGCCATGATACCGCGCGTGAAGTACACGTGCCCATCGGGCGTGGCAAAGGCGTTGATAACCGGCGAGTCGACGATGGTGAAGCCGTAGTCGCCGGGCCGGTCCGAGATGGCCGTCATGCGCTTGCCCTGCTGCGTGATGTAGGCCTGCAGCTTGGGGTTGTTATAGAGGCCAAACTGGGCAATAACCTGCGGGTCGGGCTTGGCGCCCTGCTGGGGCCGGGCTAGGGTAGTGCGCGGGGCGGCCGGCTTGCTCGGCTCCGAAGGCGTAGCGCTGGCTAGCGGCAAAAGCAGGAGCAAAGCAGCTGGGCGAAGAACGCGGTGGGAAAGGGCAGACATGAGAAAAGAGTAGGTTATAGGCAGGCGTATTCAATTGTCGGGCCAAAGCAAAGCGGCGCCAAACAGCGCCGTGCCGCCCGGCTAGGCCCGGCCCGAATGCAAAAGCTCCACCACCTGCCCGGCAGATGGTGGAGCTTACAACGGCTAGCCAGAATGAAAGTTATATGAGCCCAGTGGCCGCTATTCCTTCAGCAGCTTGTCCACGGTGCGGTTGAAATGGGCCTTTTCTTCCTCGTAATACTGGCCCGTGCCCGGCCCCGAAAAGCCCGTGCGGATGCTGCGCACCACGCCTTTTTTATCCAGGAAAATGGTAGTTGGGAAGCCTAAAAACTTCGCCAGCTGCGGCAGCGAGGCCGCCACCGAGTCTTTGTTCGATACGCCGGCCACGGCCAAGTCGTAGCCAATGTTGTAGCGCTTCTGCATGTTCTGGAGGCGGCTGGCGGCCTGCTTGTAGTCGGAGCTGCGCTCGTAGCCCAGGCCGATAATCTCGACGCCGCGCGCCTTGTTCTGCGCGTACCAGGGCGCGAGGTAGTTAGTCTCATCCATGCAGTTGGGGCACCACGAGCCCAGAATCTGCAGCACTACCACCTTTCCCTTGTACTTGGGGTCAGTAGGAGAAATGCTAGCCCCCGGCACGATGCTCGGAAAGGTGAAGTTCAGCCGCGACTCGCCCTTGCGCAGGTAGGTAAGCGTGTCGGCATCGGGCAGCTTGGCGGTTGGGTCGAGGGTAGCCGTCCAAGTTTCGTGGCCCGATTTGCCTGAGTAGAAGTCGCCGACAATTACATTATGATTCTTCTCCTTATAAACGCCATCAAATAGAAAAGCGTGGCTGCCATCGAAAGTGCTGAGTAGCAGATGCTGTTGCTTGTTTCGCAACGCCATGCTGCCTGCTAGGTATCGATAATCTCCAGTCGTAGTTAAAAACGTGCCAGTCAACGGGTTTGTCCCTCCTGGGGTATACTTGATAATCCCAACCGCAGGATATGAGCTACCGTCCTTGTCTTGAAACTTCACGTTGTAGGTAGCTCCTTTTTTCATCGACTCTTGGAAAACGGGTAAAAACTTGCCCGCTGACCCATCGTCCTCACCAAATAAGTCTGTGACGCTTGGGTTTGCACTTGAAGCGGCGCTAGCAGTGCTAGCCACCAATGGCACCCGGTAAGGTGTCTTCGAGTCATACTTCACCCAGGTGCCTTTCAGCTTGCCCTGGCCATCGCCCCGCACCACTAGCGCCGCGTCAAAGACGTGCATCCGAATCGTAACCGAGTCGCCGGCCGCCGAAATCTCGTCGCAGCGCAGGCGCTCCTCGCCGTTCAGGCCCTTATTAATAAGGTACACTACGGGCTTGTCAGCCTCGGTTTTTACTTCAAATAGAAACGGAATTTTCTGGCCCTGGGCCGCTAGCTCGCCGTGCCAGGGACCGGGCGTGAGCAGGGTAGCCGCCGAAACTGCTGCTTTCTCAGTAGCACCAGAGGTAGAAGGCGAATTGCAGCCGGCCAGTAGCGTAGCTCCTAGCGCGCCCGCTAAGGCATATGGAATGAGTTTCATAAAAGTCAAGGTAGAACCGCCAAAACTAGCACGGCCACTCCTTGGTTATAAAATATGACTGCAATGGGGCTGGCCTGCGTAAAAAGACCACGCGTGGCGCCAAAGCTCCCGCATTATTTGGACGATTTCTAAGTACGGCCTAAATCGCCCGGATACTACCAAATTGCCTAGGCTGGCCGTTACTTTTGCGCCTAAGCTAACAACCCACTCTCCCTCCTATGGCGTTTGACCTTGATATGATTCGGGCCGTGTACGCGGGCCTCGGCTCGCGCATCGAAGCGGCCCGCACGGCCGTTGGCCGCCCGCTCACGCTCACCGAAAAAATCCTCTACGCCCACCTCTACGGTGGCAAAGTGGGCGAAGCGCACCAGCGTGGCGTGAGCTACGTCGATTTCGCGCCCGACCGCGTGGCCATGCAGGATGCTACTGCCCAGATGGCCCTTTTGCAGTTTATGCAGGCCGGCAAAGCCACCGTAGCCGTGCCTAGCACCGTGCACTGCGACCACCTTATTCAGGCCAAAGACGGCGCTACCGAGGACTTGGCCATTGCCAACGACGAAAACCGCGAAGTTTACGATTTCCTGGCTTCGGTTTCCAATAAATATGGTATCGGCTTCTGGAAGCCCGGCGCCGGCATCATTCACCAGGTAGTGCTGGAAAACTATGCCTTCCCCGGCGGCATGATGATTGGCACCGACTCGCACACCCCCAATGCGGGCGGCCTCGGTATGATTGCCATTGGCGTAGGCGGCGCCGATGCCGTGGACGTAATGGCGGGCATGCCCTGGGAGTTGAAATTCCCGAAGGTGATTGGCGTGAAGCTGACCGGCAAAATGAGCGGCTGGACGTCGGCTAAGGACGTAATTCTGCGCGTGGCCGGCATCCTGACCGTGAAGGGCGGCACCGGCGCCATCGTCGAGTACTTCGGCGAAGGCGCGGAAAGCCTGAGCTGCACCGGCAAAGGCACCATCTGCAACATGGGCGCCGAAATTGGGGCTACGACCTCGGTATTCGGCTACGATGAGAAAATGGGCGATTACCTGCGCGGCACCGGCCGCGCCGAAATCGCGGAGCTAGCCAAGGCCCAGGCCGCGCACCTGCGCGCCGACGATGAGGTGTACGCCAACCCCGCCGAGTTCTACGACCAGCTCATCGAAATCGACCTCAATACGCTGGAGCCCTACGTGAACGGCCCGTTCACGCCGGACGCCGCCTGGCCGATTTCGCAGTTTGCCGCCGCCGTAAAAGAGCACGGCTGGCCCGAGAAACTGGAGGTAGGCCTCATCGGCTCGTGCACCAACTCGTCGTACGAGGATATTACCCGCGCTGCCAGCATTGCCAAGCAGGCCGTGGATAAGGGCTTGCACGTAGCCGCCGAGTTCACCATCACGCCCGGCTCGGAACTGGTGCGCTACACCGTGGCCCGCGACGGCCTGCTCGACACCTTTGCCGAAATGGGCGGCGTGGTGCTGGCCAATGCCTGCGGCCCGTGCATCGGCCAGTGGGCCCGCCACACCGACGACCCCAAGCGCAAGAACTCGATTATCACGAGCTTCAACCGCAACTTTGCCAAGCGCAACGACGGCAACCCGAACACCCACGCGTTCGTGGCCTCGCCCGAAATCGTGACGGCTTTCGCCATTGCCGGCGACCTGACTTTTAACCCGCTCACCGACACGCTGCCCGGCAAAAACGGCGCCGTGAAGCTTGACGAGCCGATGGGCCTCGAAATGCCGCCCGCCGGCTACGCCGTAGAAGATGCGGGCTTCCAGGCTCCGGCCGAAGATGGCAGCACCGTGCAGGTGCTGGTAGACCCTAACTCGGACCGCCTCCAGCTGCTTGACCCCTTCAAGCCCTGGGAAGGTACCGACCTGCTAGGCCTGCGTGTGCTCATTAAGGCACTTGGCAAATGCACCACCGACCATATTTCGATGGCCGGCCCGTGGCTCAAGTTCCGTGGCCACCTGGATAACATTTCCAACAACATGCTCATCGGCGCCACCAACGCCTACACCGGCGAAACCAACGCCGTGAAGGATAGCGGTACCCAGGGCTCGCCCTACGTGCCGGTGCCGCAGGCGGCCCGCGTGCTCAAGAGCCTGGGCATCGGCAGCATTGTGGTGGGTGATGAGAACTACGGCGAAGGCAGCTCGCGCGAGCACGCCGCCATGGAGCCCCGCCACCTCGGCGTGCGCGCCGTGCTGGTAAAAAGCTTCGCCCGCATTCACGAAACCAACCTCAAGAAGCAGGGCATGCTAGCCCTCACCTTCGCCAACAAAAACGATTACGACCTTATCGAGGAAGACGACCAAATCGACATCCTCGGCCTCACGAGCTTCGCGCCCGGCCAGCCGCTGCAAGTGCGCCTGCGCCACGCCGACGGCGACACCGACCTCATCACCGTCAACCACACCTACAACGAAGGCCAGATTGGCTGGTTCAAGGCTGGCTCGGCCCTGAACCTCATCAAGATGCAGGAAACGGGCGCGGCGGTATAAATCCCGCGCTTGCTAGGTACTTTAACGGCCGCCTCGGGAAACCGGAGCGGCCGTTTTGGGTTTGTATTTCTTAACGGCGCGTCTGAGTTATGAATATAGAGCAGATAATTACTAGAATAAAAAATGGGCCAAATGACATCACCCTTTATCCAGCAGCCACCCAGCAGCTCTTTGATACCTTTGAAGCAAAAACTAGATTGGTATTGCCACATGATTTTAAATGTTTTTATTCTTTCAGCAATGGATTTCAATCAGATGAAGACCTGTTCAGAATAATTCCATTAGAAGAAATAATGGACGATTGGCGTTGTGCGACCAAGACGAATAATCAATGTTATTTTGCTGAGTACCTAATCTATTCTGATTTATGGGGTGTTGAAGCAGGATTCGATGAATCCTCGCCGTATTCTATTTTTTATCCTTATTCAGAAGAGAGGAAGCTTTTGATGACACACTCTTTAGCTGAGTTCTTAGAGCGTTTTCTATTGGCTGGTATTTATGGAACAGCTGGTCTTAACGACTGGTCAAACGATAGCCTACCCCTTTTGTAATTATGAATTACTTGAGGCGCAAAATCATGCATAATATTTATTTAAATTAATAATTTAAAATATTTTTGTTTTGCTCTTGTTATGACCTTCGCCGACTTCGATAATCAACTGTTGCTGCAAGGCCCGGCCCTGGCCCGGCTCACGGATGAGGAGTTTTACGACCTCTGCCAGCATAACCCCACGCTGCGCCTGGAGCGCACCGCCGACCATAACATCATTGCCATGCCGCCCGCCGGGTCTGAGTCCAGTCGCAAGTCCAGCGAAATCATTTTTCAATTGATGCTCTGGAACCGGCAGCACCGGCTAGGCTACGTGTATGAGTCGTCGGCGGGCTTCGTGCTGCCCGACGGCTCCATTCGCTCGCCCGATGCGGCGTGGCTGAGCCGGGCGGCCTTCGAGGGCCTGAGCGAGGCGCAGCGGCAGGGGTTTCCGCCGGTCTGCCCCCAGTTTGTAGTGGAGGTGCGCTCGCCCTCCGATGGGCTGGCCGCCCTGCGCCGCAAAATGGAAGCCTACCTGGCCAACGGCGTGCAGCTAGGCATCCTGCTCGACCCCACCAACGAGCAGGCAACCGTATATCGCCCCGGCCAAGCCCCGGAGGAATTGGCCGATTTCGACCGTGAGCTGAGCGCCGAGCCGGTGCTGCCAGGCTTTGCGCTCGACCTGCGGCCGCTACGCCGCGCCTAGCGTCGCCTCGTTATAATGCCTGCCTCTGCCCGCCCGGCCGTGCCCATTGCCGGCTTTGTCATCACGCTGCTTGGGGCGATTTTATTCTCTACCAAAGCTATTATCGTCAAGCTGGCCTTTGGCGCCACCCACACCGATGCGCTGACGCTGCTCACGCTGCGCATGGTGTTTTCGCTGCCGTTTTATGCGGGAGTGGCCGTGCTGGTATCGAGCCAGAAAAACAATGTGCGCATGACGCCGGCGCAGTGGGGGCTGGTGGCGCTGCTAGGGGCGCTGGGCTACTACGTAAGCAGTTTGCTCGATTTTATCGGCCTGCAATACGTGTCGGCGGGGCTGGAGCGGCTGCTATTGTTTCTGTATCCCAGCTTCGTAGTGTTTATTAACGCCTTGGTTTTCAAGCAGCGCATTACGGGCGTGCAGAAGTGGGCGCTGCTGCTCACGTACCTGGGTATTGGCATTGCCTACGCGGGCGAAATAACCGTGGACCCCGGCCGGCCCGGGCTGTACCTGGGCAGCTTGCTGGTGTTTTTGTGCGCCATTACCTACTCGATGTACATTGCGGGCAGCGGGAAATTAATTCCGCTGGTGGGCGCCAATAAGTTTACGGCTTATGCCATGCTGGCGGCTACGGCAGGCATTTTTGTGCACTTTGCCCTAGTGGGCCAGGGCGAGGTGCTGGTGGCGGGCCGGGCGCTGTGGGGCTACGGTCTGGGGCTAGCCATCTTTTCTACAGTGCTGCCTTCTTTTCTGATATCGCAGGGCCTGAAAAAAATTGGGTCCAATAATGTGGCCATTATCAGTGGCATCGGGCCGATATCAACTATTGCGCAGGCGCACTTCTTTTTGCACGAGCCCATTTTTGCGGCCCAAATTGGCGGAACAGTTCTGGTAGTGCTGGGGGTGCTGCTGCTGAGCTGGAAGCGGCCGGCCGTGGCGGCCGAAGCGGGCTAGCTTGTAGGGTATCTGGCAGCCTAGCCGCCGGTTTATCGTATTAGGCAGCAGTATGGGCGCGCTTTTTGCCGGGCAGCGCCGCTAGTCGATTTTTCTTTTTATGCTTTTGCCTACTCTTCGGGTGGCGGGGCTAGCCTGCCTGTTGCTACCGCTGGGCCGGCTGGCCTGCGCGCAGCAGCCCCCCAACAACGACGGCTTTCAGCGCCGCAACGGCCAGATGCAGGTGGTGCGCAATGGCCAGCCTCGCCCCATGACCCACGATGCGCGCTTGCCCACGGGCGCTGTGGTTACGAAAGACGGCTTTATTATCGCGGCCAGTGGGCAGCGTACTGAGCTGCGCGAAGGCCAAGGCTGCGACCTGCGGGGCCGGCCGGTAGCGGTGCGCACGTCGGCCGCTGGCGCGCTGGCCCTGGCTAGCCCAGCGGCCCCGGCCCGGCCTGTGCCCAGGCGGGCCGCCCCTTCGGTTTTGGAGGCCCTATTTGGCCCGGGCAGTGCGGAAAGGGGCTATTTTTTCAACGGTAAGAAGTGGAAAAAGCACCACGGCAAGGGCCATGGCAAAGCCAAAGGCCACTGGAAGGAGGAGGGCGACGACTAGCTGGCGAGCGGTTTGCCCGCCCGGCTGCCAGCGGGGGAAGGTTATTGAGTGAGTGTTTTTGCGCGTATGGTTTATAGTGCCCTTACAAATTATTTGGCTACGCCTGCTCGCCGGCAGCTGTTTGAGGCGGTAAAAGCGGCGTTGCAGGCCCAGCCCGCCGGCCCCGATTCGGTGCTGGTAGGCGGCTTGGTGGTTGCCGCTGCCGAGGCGCCGCTCGATGCGGTGGTGCTGCGGCCCCACGGCATCACGCTGCTGGTGCTGGTGCCGCAAGGTGGGCGGCTGAGTACGCCGGCGCTGGGCTACGGCGCGTGGCTGCTAGCTGGCAAGCCGCTGCCCGGGGCAGCGGGGTGCGATAATCCTTTTGAGCAATTTGTGCAGCAAAAGGCCGCGCTGGAAGCGTGGCTGGCCCCCCGCCTCACGCCGGAGCAGGCCAACCTGCGCTTTATCACCGGCATGGTGGTGTTTGGGGCGCCCGTCGCGTTTGGGCCCGATGTGGAGCCGGCCCTCAACAGCGCCCAGGCCAACGGCTTTCAGCTGCTGGCCAATGTAGCCGACCTGCCCCGCCGCCTGGCCCAGCTCGCTACCCCCGAAATTGACTTGAGCGCCGAAGACCTGGCAGAGTGGGCGGCGCTGCTTGGGGCCGTTGGGGCGCCGCCGCCAGGCAATACCCCTGCTGCGGTGAGCGAGCTGGCAGAACCCCCGGACCCGGAGGCCGCGGCTTACCAGGCAGCGCCGGCCGGTGCCGCTGCCCCGGCCAACGCCGCCGACTTTCTAACCCAAAAGGCCCGGCAACTGTGGGGCTGGCTAGGGGCCGCCGATATTCCCGACGAAGACCCGCCCTATGGCTATGACCCTAGTGCCGCCGCCGAGGCCCGCCGCGAGGAAAAGCAGCAGCTAGAGCAGCTGCGCCAGCAAATGCAGGCCGAAGTAGCTGCCCAGCTTCGCCGCATGGAGGCCCGCGAAAACGAGCGCGAGCGCAGCATTGCGCAGCTGCGCGCCGAGTTGGCCCAGGCCCCGGCCGTGGCCCCCGAAGCTGCCCAGCTCGAAGCCCGCCTGGCCGCCGAAAACCGCGAAAAAGCCGCTCAAGAAGCAGCCATGCAGACGTCGCAAGCCGAAGCGGCGGCCCGCAATCAACAGCTGGATGCCAAAATTCAGCAGCTAAGCCAGCTTATCGAACGCCTCAGTGTGCAGGCGGCGGCGCCGAAGGCCGCCGCCCCGGTAGGCCCAGCAGCTTCAGGCGCGCCCGTCTCGGAGGTGCCAATGCCGACGCCTGCGCCGGCCACCGCGCCGTCACGAGCGGCTGTGCCGCCGGTGGCCGCTAGGCCAGCACCAGCGCGTGGGGCGGTTCTTTGGGCCGCTATGGCGGCTAGCCGGCCCGCCTGGGCAGCCCGATGGGCCGTGCTAATGGCGGCCGTTTCGTTGCAGGCTAAGTGCCTGTGGGCGTGGCTACAGCAGGGCAGGCGGCGGCGGGTGGCGGCCGGGCTAGTGGTGGGGGTGGGGCTGATTACCTGGGTGCTAAGCCAGCTAGGCGCCGATGCGCCGGTGCCCTTTCAGCAAGATGGGCGCTGGGGCTTTGCCGATGCCAAGGGGCGGCCTGTCATTGCGGCGCAGTTTACGGCGGCTGGCCCGTTTCAGGCGGGCCGGGCCATCGTGGCAAAAAATGGCGCGTATGGTTTTATCAACGACGATGGGAAAGAAGTAATTGCGCCGGTTTACGATGCCCTAAACCCCTATGCCGGCGAGTATGCCCGCGCCCGCGTAGGCGATACTTACACGTTTATCGACCAGCAGGGGCAGGAATTTGATACGTACTATTTCAACGCCTTGGACTTTGCCGAAGGCCGCGCCGCTGTGCTCGACCACCGGGGCTGGCACTACATCAGTGGCCCCACGGAGCCCGAAAAGCCCGTTATTTTTGCCGAGGCCTATGCGTTTGTTGATGGCTTGGCGCGGGTGAAGCTGCCCGATGGCTATACCTACATCACGCCCGAATATCTCGACGACCCTAGCCGGGGCACCAAGCCCTTTGGGCGCTACCAACTAGCCGCCGACTTTGCCGGGGGCAGAGCCCGCGTGACGCAAAACGGCCGGAGTTTTTTCATCGATAAAGACGGTGCCGAAATTAAATAACTGCTAGCCTGGCGCGCGCGGAAGCAGGCAGCCAGAAAAATGCCGGGTAGCTGCAACCCAAGGGCAAAATATGGGTTAGGAAGCGCAGCACACTTCACCTTTTCTACTTCCTATGAACCACCGCACGCTCGGCAAAACCGGCTTCTCTATTTCTGAAATCAGCCTCGGCACCTGGCAGGTGGGCGGCAAGTGGGGCGAGCCCTTCAGCCACAGCAATGCCGACCACATCCTGAATGCCGCCGTGGACGCGGGCATCAATTTCATTGACACGGCCGATGTGTACGGCGACGGCGAAAGCGAAAAAGCCGTGGGTCGCCTCGTGCGCAGCCGCGCCGGCGAGCGCATTTACGTGGCCACCAAGTGCGGCCGGCGCCTGCAGCCCCACACCGCCGAGGCCTACCAGCCCGCCGCCCTACGTGGCTTCGTGGAGGACAGCCTGCGCAACATGCAGCTTGATACCCTCGACCTGGTGCAGCTGCACTGCCCGCCCACGGAAGTGTACTACCGCCCCGAAATCTTCGAGCTGTTCGACCGACTTAAGCAGGAGGGCAAAATTCAGAACCTGGGTGTAAGCGTGGAGAAGGTAGAGGAAGGCCTGAAAGCCATTGAGTACCCGAACGTGACTACGCTACAGGTGATTTTCAATATATTCCGCCAGCGGCCGGCGGAGCTGCTTTTCAAGGAAGCGCAGTGGCGCAACGTGGGTATTATTGTGCGCGTGCCGCTGGCCAGTGGCCTGCTCACCGGCAAGTTCTCGGCCCAAACCCATTTCGATAAGGACGACCACCGCAATTTCAACCGCAACGGTGAGGCGTTCGACAAAGGCGAAACTTTCTCGGGGGTGGATTACAACACCGGGCTAGCCGCCGTGGAGGAGCTGAAAAAAATATTCCCCGGCCAGCCCGAGTTGGCGCCGCTAGCCCTGCGCTGGATACTGATGTTTCCTGAAGTAAGCTGCATCATTCCAGGGGCTTCGCGGCCCGAGCAACTGCTCTCTAACCTCAAAACCGAAGAAGTGCCCGCTCTCACCGCCGAGCAGCTAGGGGCAGTACGCGGCATCTACGACCGCATGATTCGGCCGCAGGTGCACCAGTTGTGGTAGGCAGTGCAAATTAAACGAACGTCATGCTGAGCTTGCCGAAGCATCTTCCCAGAATCGATAGGATTACTAATTCAACAATTCTGGCAAGATGCTTCGGCAAGCTCAGCATGACATTTAATAAGGTTAATGAGCTAGCTGATTGTTAATTAGCTGGCAGTTTCAGGCGGTACAACCGAAACGGGTAATCTACTTTGCTCTGGCCGCCGTGGTACTTGGGGGCGCGGTTTATCTGGGTGGCCGTGAGGTAGAGATAGCCGTCGGGGCCTAGCGCGAAGGTATCGGGCCAGCTCAGGCGCGGGTCGTGCACCAGGGTTTCGAAGCGGCCGGCGGGCGTCACGCGCCGAATGGCGTAGTTGGGCGAATCGGAGAGGTAGATGTTGCCATCGTTGTCGGCCAGCATGCCGTGGCTCACGCCGGTTTCGCCCACGGTTTCGACGTGGCTGGCCAGGGTGGCGGGCGCCAGGGCCGGGTCGGCAAGGTACCGGGCCTCAATGCGGTAGAGCTTGGTCTGGTTGATAGCCCGAAAGTAAAAGTACTTGAAATCGTGGGTCAGGGCAATGCCGTTTACGTTGCTGCTGAAGGGCTTGCCGGTTTTGTCCTTTACCTCCTGGCCATCGAGGCGCAGTACGAAGCCCGGCTCGGCGGCCGTCGATTTGTCGCCTTGCAGCACAATGCGGCTTTTGCCGGTGCGCAGGTCGAGCACCACGAGGGCGGCCAGCATGGGGTCGGAAAGGTAGGCTAGCTGGCGCTGCGTGTCGATGCGCACATCGTTGAGGGCGGTGCGCTCGCGGGGCAGGTCCTCGAAGCGGTAGGTGCGCTCAACTTTGTTCGTAGTCAAATTGATTTTCAAGAGCTTAATGCCAGCAATAACGGGTGCCTGGTCGTCGGGATTGCTCGGGTCGAGCACCCACAGGTTGTCGTCGGCATCGACCACGGCGGCCTGCACATTTACGAAGCGGGTGGCGGCCTGCGTCGAGTCCCACTGGTTCAGGAGGGCGTTGGGATAGGGGATACGCTGGCCATTAACCAACTCCACCAAGCTATAATCAAAAGAATAATTCTGGTCGTTTTTCTTCTTCGGAAAAGTCATGAAAATGCGACCCTTGTGCGAAACGCCCACCCCGATGGGCTGGTAGCGGCCTACCTGCGCCACTTCCTCCAACGGAATCTTAAGGTCTTGAGCGGCAGCGGCCAGCATAAGCAACAGGCAGGGAAAAACGAGTAAATGACGAAGCAGCATAAAGATTGTGCCCGGGCACCTGGCCGCCGGCTGTGCCTGCCTACGGTCAGTTTTCATACAGAGTTGGCTCAGAAAACTGGCTGGCCGGGCGTTGACCAGCGGCTCGCAACCTTCGGGCCGAACCGGCGGTACGCACCAGAACCACCGAGCCGCCCGGGCTCGCGCTTTCTTCTGCGCCATGCGAATGACTATTTTCTTATTTCTGGGGCTAGCGCCTGGGCTGGGCGTGGGCCCAGCAGCAGCGCAGGCGCCCCCCCGCTACCTCACCACCGGCCGCATTGCGCGGCAGGCCCCGGCCCTCGACCAGGTGCTAGCCCCCGGGGCGCAGCTTGAGGTAGTAGCCTCCGGCTACTCGCACATTGAGGGGCCGCTGTGGGTGCCCGACAGCAGCATGCTGCTGTTTTCAGATACGCCTTCGCAAACTATTTACCGCTGGAAGGCGGCGGGTGGCAGCTCTACGTTTTTGAAAAGCAGCGGCTACACCGGGCGCCTGCCCTACAGCAAGGAGCCGGGCAGCAACGGCCTGGCCCTTGATGAGCGCGGCAACCTGCTCATCTGCGAGCACGGCGACCGCCGGCTGGCTAGCCTCTCCCTGAGCAAAAAGAGTGGCAAGCGCACGCTAACCGATAACTTTGAGGGCAAGCGCTACAACAGCCCCAACGACGTGGTGCGGGCGCCCGACGGAGCCATTTACTTCACCGACCCGCCCTTCGGGCTGCCCCGGCAGGCGCAGGACCCGGGGCGCGAACTTCCTTATACGGGCGTGTTCCGGCGCGCCGCCGATGGGCAGCTAACCGCCGAGGTAACCGACGTGCCCTTTGCCAACGGCCTGGCTTTCAGCCCCGATGGCCGCACGCTATACATTTCCAATGCCGACTCGCTGCGCCCGCTCATCCTGGCGTATGAGGTGGGCAAAAATGGCCGCCTGAGCAAGCCCCGGCCGTTTTTTGACATGACCAGGCTGCCCCGCGCCCGCTTCAAGGAAGTGCCCGATGGCCTGAAGGTAGACCAGGCCGGCAATGTGTACGCCGCCGGCTTTGGCGGGCTGCTCATTATTTCGCCGCAGGGCCGGCTGCTAGCCACCGTTGACCCCGGCGAGGTGGTATCGAACTGCGCCTGGGGCGACGATGGGCACTCGCTCTACCTCATGGCCACCACTTTTGTGTGCCGCCTGCGCACGCTGGCGCCGGGCGTGCCGGGCAAGTAGGCCCGGCTGCCTGGCTAGGGGTGCTACAGCGTAGCTACCTGGGTGGCCTTGGTTTCGCGGGGCTTTTGCACCAGGTAGTAGTAGGCCAGTATGGCTAGCCCAATGCCAAACGGAATGATAGCCAGGTGCTTGCCATCGGTGAGGGTGCCGATGCGCACGGTATCAAAGCCGAAAAACTCGCTGAGCATCCAGTACGAGTTGGCCGAAATCCAGAACACGATGGCCAGGTTGTGCGCCAGCTCCGACTTGAGGGCGCGGGTGCGCCAGGCAATAACGAGCGCAATGCCCAGCGTGGGCGCTATCATCAGGATGCCCAGCGTTTTCCACACCATGCACCAGCTGATATCCTTCACGAGCCAGAACAGGATGTGCGTATTTTCCATCTGCCGGTATTTGGCCGGAATGGCGTAGACTTCTTCTTCGGGCAGCGACGACATGGAAACGGTGCGGGTTATTTTTGGCAGAATTGCGTACTAGCCCGTAAAATTAACTCTCCCGTATGGCGTCCGTTCTGCGAAAAATCGTAAAAGTAACCGCGTACTCGGTTGGGGTAGTAGTGGGTGCCACGGCCCTGTACTGGGGCGTGGCGCAGGTGCTCTCGCGCATTCCGGTGGCCGCCGCGCCCACTACCGAGCCCGCCACGGTACCGTTTTTCATTCATTCCAACGGCGTGCATACCGACCTGGTAGTGCCCGTAAAGAGCAGCTTTATCGACTGGAGCCAGCAGTTGCCTTTTTCCAATACGCAGGCCAACGATACGACGTATCATTTCGTGGGCATCGGCTGGGGCGACAAGGGCTTTTACCTCGAAACACCCACCTGGGCCGAGCTTAAGCCCCGCACTGCCATCCGGGCGGGCTTCTGGCTGAGTACCACGCTCATGCACACCACCTATTACCACGAAGCCGACCTCGTGGCTAGCCCCCAGTGCGTGCCGCTGCGCCTCACGCCCACCCAGTACCGCGCCCTGATAGCGTATATCCAAAAGAGCTTTCAGCGCGATGCTGCCGGCAACTTCAATTGGATTCCGGGCCACAGCTACGCCGACCACGATGCCTTTTACGAGGCCAATAGCCGCTACAGCGTACTCAATACCTGCAACACCTGGGCCAACCGGGGCCTGAAAATCAGCGGCCAAAAAGCCAGCCTCTGGACGCCATTTGATACGGGCATTCTGTATCAGTATCGGAAGTAGCGGTCAGCCCCTTAGCCGTTAGTACTTGCTGGCTGCTAGCTCTTTCAATACCTGCGGTACGCCTACGCTGGCCGGCTCCACCACGTAGCGCACGCCGTGACGGCCGCTCACTTCGGGCTGGTGCGGGTCGATGACGTAGACCGGGCAGCCGGCCGGGGCGTAGTGCAGCAGCCCCGCCGCCGGGTACACCTGCAAGGAGGTGCCTACCACGAGCAGCGCATCGGCCGTAGCTACGGTTTCGGCGGCTTCTTCGATGGCGGGCACCATCTCGCCAAACCACACGATGTGCGGGCGCAACTGGCCGCCGTCGGGGGCCAGGTCGCCCACCACAATGTCGCCGGGGCAGTCAAAAACCGCGTCCTCATTCTTCACCGAGCGCATTTGGCGCAGCATACCGTGCAAGTGCAGCACCTGGCTTGAGCCGGCGCGCTCGTGCAGGTCGTCCACGTTTTGGGTGATGATGCTCACCGTCCAGCCCGGCACTTCCTCGAAGCCGGCCAGGGCCAGGTGCGCGGCATTGGGCTGCACCTCGCGGGCCTGGGCGCGGCGCTTGTTGTAAAAATCGAGCACTAGGGCCGGGTTGCGGGCGAAGGCCTCGGGCGTGGCCACGTCCTCGATGCGGTGCTCCTCCCACAGCCCATTGGTGTCGCGGAAGGTGCGGATGCCGCTTTCGGCCGATACGCCGGCGCCGGTAAGAACTACGAGGTGAGGCATTTTTGCGGAGAATAACTAGTGAAAAATGACTGATGATGGCGTATGAACAGGCAAGGCTACGCGCGTCATGCCGCCGCCCGCCCGCTTTTCGTGCTAGCTGCCCGCCACCACCTCATATTGCCGCTCGGCAAAGTCGCGCAGGCGCTGAAAGGCGGCATCAACCTCCTGCGCATCTTCGCTCAGCAGGTTGCCATACACCACGCGGTCGGTGGCCCGCAGGGCGCGGCGCACGTCTTCGTCGTTGTGAAAATGCTCAGTCAGCTCCTTGGTAGTAAGCGAGTTGAGGTTGGTTTCTTCCAGGCTGGATAAGTAATTTTTCCAGAGCACCACCGTGCGCTCGACCACCGCCGCCGAGCGCGAGAGCGTGAAGCGCTCGGCATTGCGGGCAAACTGCGTGAGGAAGTACACGTGGTTTTTGCGGCGCTTGTAGCGGCCGTAGCGCTGCCGCCAGCGCCGGCCATAGAGCGCCCAGGCGCCGCCGGCCAGGGCTAGCCCGCCCGCCAGCCCTGCCAGCCAGAACGGGTAGTTGAAAGCCGGCGCCAGCGTCAGCGCCTCGTACTGCGTGCGCAGCGGGGGCGGGCTAGCCGCATCGGAACTGAGCAAAGCAGGCGCCAGCCGGTGCAGCCGCACTTGGGCCACCGGGGGCAGCAGGCGCAGGGTATCGGTGCCGCCACGCAGCAGCAGCACCGGCAGCTGCAGCGGCTGCACCGGGGCCAGCGAAAACGTGCGCAGGTGGTATACCACCTGGTCGAGGCTGCGGCCATTGGTAGTGCGGGTGGGCAGCCAGCGCCGCCCCGCGTACTCAAATGTGCCAAACGAGGCCAGCGAATCGGGAAAAACGACTTCCTCGGCCGGGTCGTGGGCGTAGCTCAGCACGTAGTCGAAGGGCTGACCTACTTCTACCACGGCCCGCGAAAACCGACCCACCGGCCCGGCCGTGCCGCCCACGTTGGCCGCCGAGGCGCGTGCTGCAAGGCTCAGTAGCCCCACTGCGAAACCCAGGCGGCGGGCAAAGCGAATGTATGCAAATGACTGCCCCATAGCCCGCTAGCCCCGGCGCTGCCGAAACAGCCCCACTAGTTGTGGCACAAAATCCTCATCGGTGCGCAGCGTGAGCAGGCCCACGCGCTGGCGGCGGCAGAGCGTGCGCAGCGCCTCCTGCCGGGCCTGGGTTTGGGCAGCATACTGCGCCCGGAAGGCCGGCGCCGACGTATCGACCCAGCGGCGCAGGCCGGTTTCGGCATCGCGCAGCGGCACTATGCCCAGCGCCGGAAACGCCACCTCCTGCGGGGCCAGCAGCTGCACCACCACCAGGTCGTGCTGCCGGGCTAGCATGGTCAGCTCGCGCTCATAATTGTCGTCGATAAAGTCGGAGATGAGCACCACCAGGCTGCGGCGCTTCACCAGGCCTAGCAGCTGCCGGATGCCCGTGCTCAGGCTCGTGTGCGTGGAAACCGGGCGCAGGTCATACAGGCGTTGCAGCAGGGCGTAGGCCGGGCGCAGGCCCTTGGCGGGGGGCAGGTACAGCTCTTTTTGGTCGGAAAAAGCGAGCAGGCCGAGCGCCGAATCCTGGCGGGCGGCCGAGAGGGCCAGCACCCCGGCCAGGTCGCGGCCCAGGTCGAGCTTGCACTGGCTGCCTGCCGCCGCTAGCCCCACGCGCTGCGAGGCGCTCACATCGAGTGCAACCAACACTTGCTGCTCGCGCTCTTCCTTGTAGGTTTTTACAAACGTGCCGTGGCCCTTGCTGCTCACGGCCCAGTCGATGGCCCGCACCTCGTCGCCGTATTGGTACAGGCGCACGTCGTCAAACTCCAGCCCGTTACCCCGAAACACGGACCCGAAATTGCCTTGTAGCTGGGCTTCCACCGCCTGGCGCATCCGTATTTCGAGGTGGCGCAGGCGGCGCACCAGCGCCGTGAGGCTGGCGGGCAGGGCAGAAGCGGGGCTGGCGGCGGGCGGCATACGGGGCGAAGCTACGGCGCAGGGTTATTTTTGAACGTGAAATCGATGCTGACTCAATTAGTGCTAAGCGCGGGCCTGCTGCTGGCCGCCGCCAGTTGCGCCCGCCCCGAGCAGGTGCTGCCCCCGCCCAACTTGCTCTCGAAGGAAGAAATTACTGCCTTGCTCATCGAGTTTCACCTGCTCGAATCACGCATCGAGTCGAGCCGCCTTTCGCCCGATTCGGCCCGCGCCCTGTTCCAGATTATGCACCGCGATGTGCTGTGGCAGCATAAGCTGAAAGAGTCGGACTCAACTTTCGAGCACAGCTACCGCTACTACGCCATGAATGGCAAGGACCTCGATGGCATCTACGCCACCGTTATCGACTCGCTGGCTGCCCGCGAAAAAAAGATGGGCACCAAGCCCCTGCCGCCGCACCACTAGGGCTACTAGGCACGCACCGGCCTAGTGCAGGCGGCTGCCATTGGGCACCGGCGCGGCCACGGCGGCCAGCACCGTGTGGCCCTCGGCGTCGGGGGCGCCCAGCACCAGCACCTCGGAGCGAAACGGCCCAATTTGCTTGGGCGGAAAATTGACCACGGCCAGCACCTGGCGGCCTAGCAGCGCGTCGGGGGTGTAGTGATGGGTAAGCTGTGCGCTCGACTTTTTCAAGCCTATTTCGGGGCCAAAGTCGAGCAGCAATTGGTAGGCCGGGCGGCGAGCCGCCGGAAACTCGTGCGCCTCCACGATGGTGCCCACGCGGATGTCTACCTGCTCAAATTCGGTCCAGGAAAGCATAGTTGAGAAATACTTATTCGTTTTCCACCCCGAAGCTATTGAAGGAGTCACTAAAAATAACGTTTGTCATGCTGAGCTTGCCGAAGCATCTCTGCTGAGCGGCCCCCTAGCGGTGCAGGCAAGATGCTTCGGCAAGCTCAGCATGACGAACGTTGTTGAAACAATCACTCACGCATCCTTTTCGGCAAAGGCGGCTAGCTCCTGCAATTGCTGGCGCACCTGGGCTTCCCACTGGGCCTGGCGCTCGTGCAGCAGGCCGTGGTTGGTGTCGCGGTCGTAGGTGTCTTCGGCCTGCTGCCAGGCGGTGTAGGCGGCCTGGCTCACGCGGTCGAAAGCCGAGCCTAGCTGGCTGCAGCTCACGTGCATAGCCGCCAGCTGCTGGCGCAGGCGCCGGGCATACACTTCGGCAATATCGAAGTGCAACTGCTCGTGGCGCAACAGGGCCGGCGTGATGGTAGCGGGCTCGCGCACCCACGAGCTGGCCGGGTCGAAGCTGGCCTGCGCCGTGCCGGCAAACACGTTGTTGCGGCAGGTGGCGCCGGTGTTGATGTTGGCCGACGTGAGGGCGGCGTGGCCCTGCGCCGTTTTGGGGCGGCCCTTAAAATCGGCCACCGTGAGCGGCCGGCTGGCCGACCAGCGGATGGCGCCGGGCGGCAATGGTACGCGCTGGGCCACGGCCGGCCCGGCCCCAATTAGTAAGAAAGCCAGTAGCTTCCACCAGGAAATAGGCATCAGAAAAAAGGCAAAAAGTCAGGAGGAAGGCCCCGCGCCCCACCTTGCGGAAGTGCGTGGCCCAGCAACCGGACAACCAAGCGCCCGCTCTGAGTTCCGGCGGCTAGCCAGCGGGCTGGCCCAGCAGCACCATCTCTTCAGCATCAACCACTTGCGAAGCCGGGCCCGGGGCGCCGGGCGGCTGGTGGCCGGGCGCGCTCTGGGCCCGGAAGCGCAGCAGCAGCACGCCCGCCACAATGCTCAGGCCCGTGAGCAGCCCTAGCCAGATGCCCGGCGCACCCATCTTCAGCCCGAAGCCCAGGCCGTAGCCGAGCGGCAGCGCAATGGCCCAATAGGCCAGCAGCGCCACCACCGAAGGCACTTTCACATCTTCCAGCCCGCGCAAGGCTCCTAGCCCCACTACCTGCAAGCCATCGGACACTTGGAAGGCCGCCGCGATGGCCAGCAGCGTGGCTGCCTGGGCAATTACCGTCGGGTCGGTGTTGTAAAAAGTAGGAATGAGGTGGCGCAACACTATCAGCAGCAGCCCCATCGTACCCATGAAGGCAAAGGCCAGCCAGTAGGCCGCGAAGCCCGCCTGCCGCGCCCCGGCCAAGTCGCCGCTGCCGCGCAGGTTACCCACCCGAATGGTCGCCGCCGCCGCAATGCCGCTGGCCGCCATATACGTAACCGAGGCCACGTTGATGGCAATCTGGTGGGCGGCCTGGGTGGCTACGCCCAGCCAGCCCATCATCAGGGCCGAGGCGGCAAAGGCGCCCACCTCAAACATCATTTGCACCCCAATGGGCAGGCCCAGCGCCAGCTGCCCGCGCAGCTCGGCTAGCCCCGGCCGCAGCCAGGTAGCGGCCTCGGCCGGGCGCTTGGCTTGCAGTTTTTCGGCGCGCAGTACAAACTGCGCCATCAGTAGCGCCATGATGATGCGGGCAATGAGCGTGGCCCAGGCGGCACCCATCAGCCCCATGGCAGGCGCGCCGAAGTGCCCGAATATCAAGGCGTAGCACAGCAGGGCATTCACCACGTTGCCCAAAATGGAGAGCTGCATGGCCTGGCGCGTGAGCCCCAGCCCCTCGGCCCACTCGCGAAAGCCCTGAAACACCATCAGCGGCAGCAGCGACAGGCCCACCACGCGCACCCAGGGCGTGGCCAGCGCCACCACCTCGGGCGCCTGGTGCAGGTGCGGCATCAGCAGCGGCAGCAGCTGGCTTAGGCCGGCCAGCAGCACGCCCACCAGGGTATTGAGCCAGATGGTGCCCACCAGCAGGTGGCCCAGCGCGTTGTCGTCGCCCCGGCCGTTGGCAGCGGCCACGCGCGGCACGGCGCCCATGCTCAGGCCCAGGCCCAGCACCATGAGCACGGTAGTGGTGCTCACGCCCACGCTCACGGCGGCCAGCGGCAGCTTGCCCGTCTGGCCCACCATCACCGAGTCGCACACGCTCACCAGGATGTGGCCGAGCTGGCTGAGCACGACGGGGTAGGCCAGGAGAATAGTAGGGCGAAGGTGGGATTTCACGAGGATAACTGTTAGGTAGAAATAAAAACCGTCATGCTGAGCTTGCCGAAGCATCTTGCCCGCATCGTTAGGGTAAGAACCCTAGTAGGATGGGCAAGATGCTTCGGCAAGCTCAGTATGACGGTCCGTTGTGGCTTTATGCTCCTACAAAATTACGCCCTTATTCGGCCACGGCCAGAACCACGTCGGCAAAGTCGCCGGCCTCGTCCTGGAAAATTTCGACCACCCGCAGGCCGGCGGCGGTGGCTAGCCCGGCTATTTGGGGCAGGGTGAATTTGTAGGAGCTTTCGGTGTGAATGGCCTCCCAGGCGGCAATTTCGAAGATTTGGCCGGGTAGCGCGGCCACGCGCACGGTTTGGGCGCGGCGGCTCACCAGCCACGAGCGCATGGCGCCGGTGCTGGGCTCGTAATCGGGAAAATGCTGCCAGGCATCGAGCTGAAAATCAGCGCCGGCCTCGGCATTCAAGCGCCGCAGCAGGTTGTAGTTGAACTCGGCCGTGATGCCCTGCGCGTCGTCATAGGCCGCCCGAATGCGCCGGGGGTCTTTGCGCAGGTCGAAACCCACCAGCAGGCGGTCGGCCGGGGTGAGCGGCTGGGCCAGCTCGCGCAGAAAAACCACCTGCTCGTCGGGCGTAAAATTGCCGATGTTGGAACCCAGAAACAGCACCGCCTTGGCGCCCGGCCGGGTGGCTAGCGTGGCCAGCGCCGCCGAGTATTCGGCAGCCAGCGGCTCGGTGGGTAGGTTGGGCAGCTCGGCGTGCAGCGAGGCGGTAAGTTCGGCAATAGCCGAAGGCGAGATATCGACCGGCACGTAGGTAAGGGTGGCCGGCTGGACTAGCAGCGCGCGCAGCAAAATCTTGGTTTTCAGGCCATCACCAGCCCCTAGCTCCACTACGGCCAGCGGCTGGCCAGCGGCAGCCCCCGCGGCCAGCGCCCGCCCAATGGCCGCGCCCTGCGCCTCGAAAATAGCCAGCTCGGTGCGGGTGGGGTAATATTCGGGCAGCGCCATTATCTGCTGAAACAGGCGGCTGCCGGTGGCATCGTAAAAGTATTTGGACGACAAGGTCTTCGGCGTTTGGCTAAAGCCCTGGGCCAGGTGTTGGGCGAGGTGATTCAAAATAGGGATAAGCGATTGTGAAGGCGCAGCCTGGGTGGTGGGGTGGGAGTGAAGCGAATGGTTAGCCGCCCACTAGGCAGCCTTTTTGGGCCACAGCAGCGACGCGGCTACCGAGCCCAGCAGCAGCACCCCCACGATGCTTAGCGAAACCGGCACGGGCAGCTCCAGGTTAAAGCGGTCGCGCAAAATATCCTCCGCCAGCAGCTTGCCGCCGATAAAGACGAGGATAAGCGCCAGCCCGTAGTGCAGGTAGTGAAAGAGCGTCATGAGGCTAGCCAGGGCAAAGTACAGCGCCCGCAAACCTAAGAGGGCAAACACGTTGGAGGTGTACACCACAAACGTATTGCGCGATACGGCGAGGATGGCCGGGATGGAATCGGCGGCAAAAACTACGTCGGTGGTTTCTACCATTACCAGCACCACCAGCAGCGGCGTGGCAAAGCGCAGGCCGTCGCGCCGGGTAAAAAACTTACCCCCGTCGAGCTGCCGCGTAATGGGCAGGCGCCGGCTCAGAAACCGCACCACGGGGTTGTTATCAGGGTCAATTTCGGGGTCGCCGTCGCCGCTCAGCGCCATCCGCACACCCGTATACACCAGGAAAGCCCCTAGCACATACAGCAAAAAGTGAAACTTTGCCAGCAGTGCCGCTCCGGCCAGAATGAAGATGCCGCGCAACACCAGCGCCCCCAGCACGCCCCAGAATAAAATGCGGTGCTGATACTCGGCCGGCACCTTAAAGTAGGTGAAAATGAGCAGAAACACGAACAGGTTATCCACGCTCAGGGCCTTCTCGATGAGGTAGCCCGTCAGCCATTGCAGGCCCGCCTCGTGGCCCATGGTGCGGTACACGAGATAATTAAAGCTCAGCGAAAGCGTTATCCAGAAGGCGCTCCAGCCCAGCGCCTCGCCCAGCTTGATGACGTGCGCCCGGCGGTTGAAAACGAGCAAATCGAGCAGCAAAAGCCCGATTACGAACAAGTTAAATAAAATCCAGAACAGGGGCGTGTTTTCCATCCGGCGGCGTTGTGCACCCTCAGATACGGAAAACCAGCACGCAGGGTAAGCTTTAGCTTACCCGCGATGGGGCTAGCTGCTAAATGGCAAGCCGAAGCAGCCAGCACGCCGGGCTAGCCAGCGCTGAGGCTGGGCTGGCCCCGGGGCGCCTCGTCGAGGCGGCGCGGCGGATGAATCCAGCTGCTGGCCTTCATTTGCACCACTCCAAACAGGGCTTCCTTGAAAATGCCCTTCGACATCTTGGACTGCCCCCGGGTGCGGTCGGTGAAGATGATGGGCACCTCCTTGATGCGGAAACCAAGGCGGTAAGCCAGCCACTTCATCTCAATCTGAAAGGCGTAGCCCACGAAGTGAATGCGGCTAAGGTCAATGGCGCGCAGCACCCGGGCCGAGTAGCATTTGAAGCCCGCCGTGGCATCATGAATGGGCATGCCCGTGATGAGGCGCACGTATTTGGAGGCGAAATACGACATCAATACCCGGCTCATGGGCCAGTTTACCACGTTCACGCCATCGCTGTAGCGCGAGCCGATGGCCAGGTCGTAGCCCTGCACGGCGCAGGCTTCGTGCAGACGTATTAGGTCTTGGGGGTTGTGCGAGAAATCGGCGTCCATCTCAAACACATACTCATAGCCCCGGGCCAAGGCCCAGCGAAAGCCAAAGATGTAGGCGGTGCCCAACCCCTGCTTGCCACTGCGCTCTTCCAAAAACAGCCGCCCGCTAAACTCCGGCAGCAGGCCACGCGCTATCGCCCCCGTACCGTCGGGCGAGCCGTCGTCAATAATGAGGACGTGGAAAGTCTTCGGCAGCGCAAACACGGCCCGAATAATAAGCTCCACATTTTCCCGCTCATTGTACGTCGGAATTAAAACTAATCCGGCGGCCGTATTACTCATCGCAGGCAAAGATAAGGCGTGCGCTGATAGGGTTGCGCGGCAAGTTGGAATTTGGAAGGAAGAATTTGGAGGCGGCAATTGAAAGCGCTGGTTAGCTCCTTGCTGCTTCTGCGTGCCCGTTTTTCGCCGCCAGGTCCTGGGCTAGCTGGCGGGCGTGCTTCACGCAGTCGGGCACGCTCACGCCGGCCTGCCAGTTGGCCACGGCCACAATGCCCTGGGCCGCCAGGGGCGCTACGGCGGCCCTAGCAGCCGCCAGGTGCTGGTCGAACTGCGGAATGCTCCGGGGCCAGTAGTAGCGCCCCTGCCAGCGCGGCGCCCCGCTGATGCCGTAGAGCCGGCTCAGCTCCTGGTGCACGGCGGCCAGCTGCGCGCCCTCGGGCTCCTGGGCCTGGGCCGCAAACTGCGCCCCGCCCACAAAGCTGGTAAACAGCACCTGGCCCGCCGGCACCCGGTCTGGGAACAGCGAGCTGGTCCAGATGGAGCCGGCCGAATACGTGCCCTCCACCCGCGGGTTCAGCGCCCCAAAACCCACTAGGGGGTGCGCCACGGCTGCCTGGTCGTAGGCCGAGTACACGAGCGTCATGGGCGGGTAGCGCACGGCCGCCAGCGCCGCGGCCGCGGCCGGGAAGTGGGGCCGCAGCAGGCCAGCGGCGGCATAAGCCGGCAGTGCCAGCGCCAGGTGCGAGTAAGTAGTGGCGGACTGTTGCTTGTTGACGGTGAGATGATAAGTGCCATCGGCTAGCCGGCTGACAGCCGACACTGCCTGCTCCGCCTGGTAGTAGCCTAGCCGGGCCGCCAGCGCATCGGTAAGCGCCTGCACGCCCCCGCGCAGCGTGAT
Source organism: Hymenobacter cheonanensis (assembly GCF_030581075.1). Lineage (GTDB taxonomy): Bacteria > Bacteroidota > Bacteroidia > Cytophagales > Hymenobacteraceae > Hymenobacter. The sequence continues at coordinate 104,522 of NZ_JAUQSW010000001.1, read as the reverse complement.
GGTGCGGCGGCGGCCCGTGCGCGGACCCTTGGCCAGCCCGCGCAGCAGCGAGCCGTATTGTGCCTCCAGCGCCGCTAGCTGCGGAAACGTGAGCGACAGCAGCAGCTCGGCCGGGTCGCCGGCGTAAATGCCCGCCACAAACGGGTTCACGGCGTACTGCACCACCTCGGGCCCGAAGTGCCGCGCAAAAAACGCCGCCACCGTTTCGCCCGGCACGGGCGGCGCGGGGCGGCGCAGCAGCTCGGCCAGCAATCGCAGCTTGGTTTTCAGACTGAAAAAATTACTGGCCAGCAGCGCCGGGGGCGAGCCGGGCAGCGCCCGGTACTGGCCGCCGCGCAGCACGTAGCGGTGCTGGCTCACGGGAGCCGCCTCCTGAATGGCATCGGCCAGGCCTAGCTCGGTCAGCAGCTCTTCCAGCTCGGGGCTCAGTAGCAGCGAGTTGGGGCCGGCTTCGAGCTGATAGCCCGTGGGCGCCTGGGGCGAGAGCAGGTTGCCGCCCGGCCGGGGGCTAGCCTCCAGCAGGTCGTAGGCCACGCCCGCCTTTTGTAAGTAGTAAGCCAGCGTGAGGCCCGTGAGGCCGCCGCCGATAATGGCAATGCGCATACGTTGTAACAGGCAGCCATTGGGGGCTGGCCAATAGCTTTGTTTGATAATTCAGGCGGCAAGCTATCAGCAGGCAGCTGATAGCTAAGCGCTAAGTATAATGAATCAAGCAGTTTTTCTGGACCGCGACGGCGTGCTGAACGAGGAAATGGGCGACTATGTCTGGACGCCCGAGCGCTTCCGCATCTGCCCCGGCGTGCCCGCTAGCCTGGCCCGCCTCAAGGCCGCCGGCTACTACCTCATCGTGGTCACCAACCAGGCCGGTATCGCCAAGGGCCTCTACACCCGCGCCGAGGTGCTGGCCTGCCACGAGCTGTTGCAGCAAGCCTGTGGCCATCAGCTCGATGCGCTCTATTTTTCGGAAAACCATCCGTCCGTCAGCGAGTCTATTTTCCGCAAGCCCGACTCCGGGATGCTCGAAAAAGCCGTGGCTCGCTTTCGCCTCGACCCGGCCCGCTGTTGGCTCGTGGGCGACCGCGCCCGCGACCTAGAAGCTGGCGCCCGGCTACGGGTTCCCGGCATTTTGGTAGGCCATTCCGAGCCCGTCGATTACGCGCCGCGAGTGGCTGACTTACAAGCCGCTACCGAGCTTATTCTGCGCGCTGGTTAGGCTACTCACGGCTTAGCCAGCTTCTTCGCCATAAAACGACGACAGGGCTTCCAGCAGGTGCGGGTACTGGTAGGTAAAGCCTTGGCTCAACACCTTGTCGGCGCTCACGCGCTGCGAGCCGAGCACTATCTCGCTCATCTCGCCCATCGCCAGCTTCAGGCCGAAGGCGGGCACTTTAGGCAGCAGCAGCGGGCGGTGCATAACCTGGGCCAGTGTTTCGGTAAAGTCCTTATTGGTAGCGGGGTTCGGCGCCACGGCGTTGTATTCGCCTTGCCACAGAGGGTCTTCCAGCATCCGCACCAGCAAGCGGCAGAGGTCGTCGAGGTGAATCCAGCTCATGTACTGCCGGCCCGACCCTAGCGGGGCGCCGGCACCGTAGCGCACCGTTTTGGCAATGGGCACCAGCGCGCCGCCCTCGGGGCTGAGCACAATGCCAATGCGCGGCAGCACCACGCGCGGCCCTAGCTCGCCAATGCGCCGGGCCGCCGCTTCCCACTGCACCACCACATCGGCCAGAAAGTCGTCGCCGGGGGCCGCAATGGGCGAATCCTCATACAAAATCTCATCGCCGCGGTCGCCATAAACCCCAATGGCCGAGGCCGATAGCAACGTTTTTACATGGTGCCCGGGCTTGGCCAGCTCGCGGTAAAGCAGCTCCAGGCCATCGAGGCGCGAGCGGATAATCTCGTGCTTGCGCTCGGGCGTCCACTTGCCTTCGGCCACGCTGCTGCCGGCCAGGTTCACCACGCAGTCGGCATAGGGGAGGGCCGCCGGGTCGATGGTGCCCGCCTGCGGGTCCCAGCCAAACAACCGAAAATGACTGGCCTTCTGCGGATTGCGCGTGAGCAGCACTACCTCGTGGCCGCCGTCAATCAGTAGCTCGGCCAGCCGTTGCCCTATCATGCCAGTGCCACCCGTGATGAGGATTTTCATAAGTTGTTTTTCGTTTTCTGTTTTTTGTTGTTCGGAGCCAGACGCTTCTTATTCGGGACTAAAAAATAAATCGGAGAACAAAAAACGAGCAGCGAAAAACGAAAATTACTTGCCAATCTGACGCAGAAACTCGTTGCGCAAATCTTTGTCTTCCAAAAACCTGCCTCCGTACTCACTGGTAATAGTCGAGCTGCTGGTATCGTTCACGCCGCGGCTCATCACGCAGAGGTGGTCGGCCTCAATGAGCACGGCCACATCGTCGGTGCCCAGGCTCTGGCGCAGGTGCTCGGCTACCTGGCGCGTGAGGCGCTCCTGCACCTGCGGGCGGCGGGCATAGTACTGCACCACGCGGTTGAGCTTACTGAGGCCAACCACGTGCTGGCCAGGTAGGTACGCCACGTGCGCCTTGCCAATGATGGGCACAAAATGGTGCTCGCAGCACGAAAACAGCGTGATGTCGCGCTCCACCAGCAGCTGCTGGTATTGGTAGCGGTTCTCAAACAGGCGCACCTCGGGCCGGTGCTCGGGGTTGAGGCCTTTAAACCACTCTTGCACAAACATTTTGGCCACGCGCTGGGGCGTGCCGGCCAGGCTGTCATCGGTCAGGTCGAGGCCCAACTCCTGCATAATGGCCCGGAAGTGGCCGCTGATGGCGGCAATTTTCTCGTCGTCGGGGCGGGCAAACGCATCGGGGCGCACGGGGGTGCGCAGGCCGGCGGGCAGGTGGTAGTCGGGGTGCTGCCCGCTAGGGTGGTCGGCGGGTGGCCCGGCAAAATTATTCTCCATAGTAATCCACAAAATTACGGTCGGTTTCGTGGAGCGTCACGGCTAGGGCCAGCGCGGCCGGCAAGGCGGCCCGCAGCCGCCGCCAGATAACGACGGCAATATTCTCGGCCGTGGGGTTCAGCTCCCGGAAGTCGTCCGTATCGAGGTTGAGGTTGCGGTGGTCGAAGCGATGGATGACCTGCGTTTTGATTATGTCGCTAAGCGACTTTAAATCAAATACGTAGCCCGTTTCGGGGTCGATGTCACCAGTCAGGCGCACGGTCAGGTTGTAGTTGTGGCCGTGGTAGTTGGGGTTGTTGCACTTGCCAAACACCTGCTGGTTGCGCGCCTCATCCCAGGCCGGGTTGTGCAGGCGGTGGGCGGCATTAAAGTGCTCGGAGCGGCAGATAGTGAGCTGGGGCATGGGGCTAGCAACCGCGGGCGCCGGCTTTTGTTGAGCCGGGCCAGGGCAGCGGTTTTTGGACTTAAGAAATAAAAAAAGTAATACTTTCTCGCTAGAAGTAAGGTCTGGTTTTAGGGTCAGCGTGGTACTTAACGAATAAAAAATTAACTCAGCGAAAAAAAAGCCTTTTTACCTCATAGAGTTGCGATAAACTGCTTAAATTTGGGCTGTCAGAGAACCTAAACGGTCCCGTTTCTTTAGCTTTTACCTTTCTTTTACAACTCTTTTTTATCCAATGAAACGCAACGCTCTACTGCTTTTTTTGCTATTACTAGGGGGCCTGCAGGCTTCGGCTCAGCGCTCACCCGTGGATGAGGCCGACCAGAATATCAACAACATCCCGCGCAAGGGCCAGCGGGTAAGCATGCAGCTCGATAACAAGCGCGTCGAGACTTCCTGGATTAAGCAGCTGAACGAGCAGTTTCCGGGTAAGGTGAAGAACAACAAGGGCACGATTACGATGGACGGCGTGACGATTCCGGACATTTCGCCCACGCCGGTGCGCGTTATCAGCCGCGTCGATGCCCTGCCCACCGGCACCGGGGTGTGGTGGAGCATCGACCTGGGCAATGCTTACCTGGGCCAGGCTTCGACCCCCACGCAGTGGAAGGCCGGCGAAAAATACCTGAAAGATTTTGCCCGCTCCATGTACCGTGAGGACTTGGTGGCGCAGATTACCGATGCGGAGAAGGCGCTGGTGACTTCGCAAAACAACCACATGGCCGTTATCGGCAAAGCCGATGCCATCAAGAAAGAGATTGAGCGCAACAAGGCGCGCAAGCTCGAAATTCAGCAGCAGCTTGCCGCCAACGCGGCCGAGTTGCAGCAGCTCAACAACCAGGTCGACTCGAACCTGAAAGAGCAGGAAGCCGCCCGCGCCGACATTGTGAACATGCGCGTGGCCCTGGAGTCGGTGAAAGACCGCATGAGCAAGATTGAGTAAGGTCCCCTGGCTATCTAAATACGCAAACCCCGCCGGCTACCGGCGGGGTTTTTTAGGGCCCAGCCTAACCCGCGCCCGCTGCCTTGCGTTGAGGACACGGACAAGCCCCTTGGCTTGCCCACCCATTCCTCTTTAGCTAGCATCATGGAAAAGACCGAAGTTCAACACCAAGTACATCTGGAAGGCGCCATCAAAATCCTGACCGGCGACCTGAGCGAAGAAGCCAGCCGCGCTGGCATCGACAACCAGCTGCAGCGGTGGATTGAAGACTTGAAAGCAGGGCACAACGCCGAGTTTCACCAGCTTGTGACCGACCTGCAGGCGCTAAAAGCCCTGTTGCACGGCGGCACCTACGACGGCGACCAGGTGGGCCGCCTGCTGCACCGCCTGGGCTCCGAAACCGCCCGCGTATCGAACCTAGCTACGGGCAATACCCTGACCCACGTAGAAAAGCTGAGCGCTGCCCTGCTCGCCGCTGCCGGCCAGCTGCAAGGCAGCACCACTACCCCCGAGCAGGACCTGAAAAACAGCAAGCACGGCAACGACGACCAGGCGTAGGAATACCTGCCTTGTAGTGCCACGAAAGCGGTGTTGCCCAATCATTAAGATGCTGGGCAACACCGCTTTTTGCTGCCAGTAACTGTTCATTAATTCTGGCTTTTTTCTCTTTGCCAGGCCTTCCCCGATGCTGACTGCTATGCGTTTAGTTGTGTATTCGACCCTGCCCGTGCCAGTACGCGCGCAACTTGAGCGAGGCCTGCCGGCTGGCGTTGAAGTAGTGTATGCTAGCGACTTACCCAGCGCGGCGCAGGCCGCCGCCTGCCAGTCGTCCGAGGTGATTTTGGGCAATCCGCCACCCGCGTGGCTGGCTGGCCCGCTGCCGCACCTGCGCCTGTGGCAGCTCGACTCGGCGGGGTTCGACCGCTACCAGGGGCTAGCCGTGGCGGCGCCGGTGGCCAACATGGGCGACTACTTTGCCTGGCCCTGCGCCGAAACAATGGTGGCGGGCCTGCTGGCCCTCTACCGGGCTGTGCCCGAGCTAGCCCGCCTGCAAGCCGCGGCGCGCTGGGTGGGGGCACCCATTCGGGAACGTATGGGGCTGCTGCGCGATAAGCGGGTGGTTATTCTGGGCGCGGGCACCATTGCGCAAGCGGTGCAGCAGCAGCTCAGCGGCTTTACCCAGGCCGTGCAACTGCTGGCGCGCACCAGCCCGCTGGCCCAGCTGCACACCACGGCCGAGCTGCTGGCCGCGCTGCCCCACACCGATATTGTAATTAATTGCCTGCCAGGCAGTGCCGATAATTTCTTCGCCGAAACAGAATTTGCGGCAATGGCCCCCGGCAGCCTCTACGCCAGCGTGGGCCGGGGCAATACCACCAACGAGCCCGCCCTGCTGGCCGCGCTGCAAACCGGTCACCTCGGCGGGGCCGTGCTCGACGTAACCGCGCAGGAGCCGCTGCCCGCCAGCCATCCTTTTTGGGCCATGCCCCAGGTACTGCTGACCCAACACACGGGCGGCGGGCAGCCGCAGGAGGCCGCCGGCAAAGTAGCCCAACTGCTGCGCAACCTAAGCTTGCTGCAAGCCGGCCAGCCCCTGGAAAACCTGGTTGAGCTAGGGCGCGGTTATTGACATAAAATAGCTGAATGAGCGAAGAATATCTATTGCTTTGGCGGTAAGGCTAGCGGCCGGGCGGGCTGCCGCAGCAGCTCGGCCGCTTCCTCATCGGTGAGGACCTGGGCGCCGGTGTCGCCGTCGGGAAAGAGCAGCCGGCTGGCGGCCTGCCGCAACTCGTCGAGGCGGCTTAGGGCATCGGCCACGGTGGGGTTGGCTTCGAGGCGGGCCAGCAGGCCACTGGCCCGCGCCGCCTGAAACAGCTTTTCGAGCACAAACGGCAGCACCCAGCCGGCCACATTGGTCATGAGGGCGCCGCGCAGGCCCAGGCGCAGCAGCAGCCGGGCCGCCATGCGCTCGAGCAGCAGGGCCTTGGCGGCAGGCAGCGCCTTGTCGGCCAGAAAATCGGCCACCAGGCGGGCGTGGCCGCTTTGAATTTCGGCCCGCAGCACCTCCTGCACCGAGTCGAGGGTGCGCTGGGCTACCTGCCGAAACAGGCGGCCGGTTTGCCAGGCGCGCAGGCCCGTTTGGCGGGCCGCCCGCACTACCTGGCTATGCAGGTTGGGTGGCAGCGAAAAATATTTCATGCGAAAAAAGGTACTTACAGTAGCTGGGCGATACATACGGCGCCCCTGGCCCAAGGGCCGGAAATCGGGGCAGCCTTAAAAAATAAGCCGCGCCCAAGATATTGCTTCTCAAATTGTTAATTACGTGTATTCGCCGGGCTAGCCCGGCCGTGGCCCCTGGTAGAAACCTGCGCCTGGCTTTTCTTGTTGAGAAACATCGGTGGCAAAGCCCTGAGGCGAAACTAGTTCTGCTTTAATTTTGCGGCGCGCCCAGCGTTTATTCTGCCACCGGCTTGCTTCTTTTTCCATGTCCGATTTATTGCTCGATATCAACCTCCAACAAGTGCCGGATAGCTACCTGGCCGGGGCGTGGCGGGTAGCGCACCGGGTAGTCAATCGCGCTGACCCGGCCAGTGCGCTGGCCCAGGCTACCAGCCTGGTGCTCAGCGATGAGCTGCAGCTCCAGGCACCCTTGCTGAGCGAAACCGGCAGCTGGGCCGTGCAGCGCGATGAGCTGCTGAACCGGCCCTACCTGCGCCTCAACTTCCCGACCGAGGAGATGCGGGCGCTCGTGACGCGCCTGCGCCGCACCGCCGACGGGGCCCGCAGCCAGCTTAACCTGTATTTCAGCTCGGGGCTCGAAATGCAGCTCGACCGGCCCTAGCCCCCGCCGGTTATTCACATTTTACCCCAGTTGCCCTAGCCGATTTCTTTGCCGTGATTACTCCTGCTACCGCGCCGGGCTCGCCCCAAAACAACGAGGACGAGTTCCAGTTTCTGGCCGATTTTATTCCGCAATTGGTGTGGATAACCGACCCCGTTGGCTCCCACACCTATTTTAACCAGCGCTGGGTCGACTACACCGGCTACACCCTGGCCGATAGCGTGGGGCCCGATATGTGGAATAACCTGCTGCACCCCGACGACCAGGCCCGGGCCCGCCGGATATGGGGCCACTCGCTGGCCACCGGCGACGACTACGAAATAGAGTACCGCTTTAAGTCGAAGGACGGGGACTACCGCTGGTTTTTGGGCCAGGCCCGGCCCCGGCATGACGCTTCGGGGGCTATCGTAACGTGGTTTGGCACCTGCACCGACATTCATGACCAAAAGCTGGCCAGCCAGCAGCTGATGGAGCGCGAGTCGGAGTTTACGACCCTGGCCGACAACGTGGCCCAGCTTTCCTGGATGGCCCGGCCCGACGGCCACATCTACTGGTATAACAAGCGGTGGTACGATTACACGGGCACCGACCTGGCCGAAATGGAAGGCTGGGGCTGGGAAAAAGTGCATCACCCCGACTACATTAATTCGGTAGTGGAGTTTGTGACCCAGGCCTGGGCCAAAGGCGAGCCGTGGGAATTGACCTTCCCGCTGCGGGGCGCCGATGGCGAATATCGCTGGTTTTTGACCCGCGCCGTGCCCGTGCGCGACGAGCAGGGCCAGCTGGTGCGCTGGCTAGGCACCAATACCGACGTGACGGAGATGCGCCACTTGCAGGAGCAGCTTCAAAATTCCTACAACGACCTCGAAGCCAAGGTGACCTTCCGCAACCTGGAGCTGGAGCACGAAGTGCAGCGCTTGCGCAAGCAGCTAGGGGCCTAGCCATCACATAACTTGCTCTAAGAAAACAAGAAGACTGGCCCGCCGCCAGTCTTTTTTGTGCGTGTCTACCGGGGTGCGGCTGAAATAGAAGGCTAGCGTATAGGGTGCGCGTAGGCCTTCGGCAAACGGCCACCCCCAGCCTATCGTACCTTTGCCCCGGCCCAGTGGCCCTAGCTTTTTGCGCGATGAACAAGATTTACTGCCCCAGCCTGACTGAGTACAAGCGCCGCGTGGCGCGCGTGGTGAATATTGGCGGCGTGCCGCTCGGCGGCGACTACCCCATCCGGGTGCAGAGCATGACCACCATCGACACGATGGACACGCAAGGCTCGGTAGAGCAAACCCTGCGCATGGTGGCGGCCGGCTGCGAGTACGTGCGCATCACGGCCCCTAGCGTGAAGGAGGCCCAGAACCTGCTGGAAATCAAGAAGGAGCTGCGGGCGCGCGGCTGCAACGTGCCCCTCATCGCCGACATCCACTTCACGCCCAACGCCGCCGAGCTGGCCGCCCGCATCGTGGAAAAGGTGCGCGTGAACCCCGGCAATTACGCCGACAAGAAGAAATTCGAGGAGATAGACTACACCGATGCCAGCTACGCGGCCGAAGTAGAGCGCATCCGCGAGCGGTTTCGACCGCTGGTGAAAATCTGCAAGGAGTATGGCACCGCCATGCGCATCGGCACCAACCACGGCTCGCTGAGCGACCGTATTCTGAGCCGCTACGGCGACACGCCGCTCGGCATGGTGGAGTCGGCGCTGGAGTTTTTACGCCTCTGCGAAGAGGAGAATTACTATGACGTGGTGCTGAGCATGAAGGCCAGCAACACCCAGGTAATGGTGCAGGCCTACCGCCTGCTGGTGCAAAAGCTGGATGAGGAAGGCTTGCAGCCCTACCCGCTGCACCTGGGCGTAACCGAGGCCGGCGAGGCCGAAGACGGCCGCATTAAGAGCGCCGTGGGCATTGGCACGCTGCTCGAAGACGGGCTAGGCGATACCGTGCGCGTGAGCCTCACCGAAGTCCCCGAAGCCGAAGCTCCAGTAGCTAAAATGCTCATCGACCGCTACGTAGACCGCGCCGCCGTGGCCCGGCCCATTCGGCCACTGCTGGTTGAGGAGCCGATTAACCCCTTTCAGTACCACCGCCGCACCACCCACGAGGTGCTGAACTTCGGCGGCCTGAACGTGCCCCGCGTGGTGGTGAGCCTGGCCCAATTGCCGCAGCTCGACTACGCCGACCTGCGGGCCGCCGGCCACCTCTATTCGGCGTTTCTGGACAAGTTTCAAATGTCGGACCAGGGCGCCGACTACATCTATACCGGCGAGCGGCCGGTGGCGTTTATGCTGCCCAATGGCCTGAAGGAAATCGTGAACTACTCGGCCTGGGTCGATGCCGGCCAGCGCCCGCACCACTACCCGGTGCTCACGGCCGGCACCTACATGGAGGGCTTCCTGCGGCACCCGCAGCTGAATTTCCTGATGGTGGACCTCGATACCCTCGACGCCAACCTGCTGGCGCACCTGCGCCACGACCCTACGGTGGTGCTGGTGCTGGCCACCACCAATGCCCACGCCATGCCCGAGCTGCGCCGGGCGTTTTTTGCGCTGCTAGCCCAGCAAGTGACTTGCCCCGTCGTTATTGCCCGCTCGTATCCCGACCAGCCGCTGGAGCAAACCCAGCTCGATGCCGCCACCGACATCGGCGGCCTGCTTATCGACGGCCTCGGCGATGGCGTGGTGCTGGGCCCCGAGCTGCTAGCCCCCCGCTCGCAGGCCGAGTGGCTCGATACTATGAGCCACCTCAACCAGCTGAGCTTCGGCATCTTGCAGGCCGCCCGCACCCGCATGAGCAAGACCGAGTACATCAGCTGCCCGAGCTGCGGCCGCACGCTCTTCGACCTGCAGGAAACCACGGCCATGATTCGCAAGCGCACCGACCACCTCAAGGGCATCAAAATCGGCATCATGGGCTGCATCGTGAACGGCCCCGGCGAAATGGCCGATGCCGACTACGGCTACGTGGGCGTGGGCAAGGGCAAAATCGCTCTCTACCGCGGCCAGGAAGTCATCAAGAAAGCCGTGCCCGAAGCGCTCGCCGTGGATGAGCTGATTGAGCTAATGCGCGAGGACGGCAAATGGATAGAGAAGGAAGTGGTGCCCGCTTAGTTTTAAGCAGGAGCCATGCTTGACTTCCGCTTTATTCCCGACGAAAAGCCGATGCACGCCCGGGGCTTGGGCTATGCGGGCGGTATTGAGTATGAAGAGTTTGAAGAAGCCCGTAAATTAAAAATAATCGAAAATCACCTCGATTATTATGGGAAGTTTCGGTGGATAAGTCAGAACATAGAGCATAAATGCGCGTTGCTGACGCCTGCTGTCACGGCCGCTATTCCTAACCTAGCCAGCATACTGAAGCAGGCGTTTGCGGCTGATTGCGGGCTAGTAGCTTTTGGTGATTAATATGCGCACTATGGTAGCACTCCAGCACTTACAGGAACAAGGCTTCGCGCTTGTACCTCAACTCTATACCCTAGACGAAATAGCCTCCCTGCTAAGCTGCATTGAAACGGCGCCCGCCGCTAGCCCCAATTTTCGGCGAAGCCAGGACGTGTTTGCCATCCGCAACTTGCTGGGCGAAATACCTGCTTTAGTGCCCCTGCTGCATACAGTCGCGCTTCAGGCGTTGCTAGCCGAGCTATTTCCGGCCGGCTGCCACCTCACCAAGGCCATTTATTTCGATAAGCCTGCGCAATCGAATTGGCTTGTGGCCTGGCACCAGGATTTGATGGTGAACGTAGACCGGCGTGCCGACCTGCCCGGTTTTGGCCCCTGGACTGCCAAGGCGGATTGGGTGGCCGTGCAGCCTCCGGTAGCGGTGCTGGAAAACACCGTTACCATTCGCCTGCACCTCGACGAGTGCGATGCCAGCAACGGCGCGCTCAAAGTGGTGCCCGGCTCGCACCGCCACGGGGTGGTACCCGCCGAAACTATTGCTAGCCACACGGCGGCGGCAACAGTGTGCCCCGTGCCCGCCGGTAGCGCCATGCTGATGAAGCCCTTGCTGCTGCACGCATCCAACCGCAGTACCAGCGACCGCCCACGCCGGGTCATTCATCTCGAATTTTCCGCGGTGGAATTGCCCGCCGGGTTAGCCTGGCGCGAGCGCCAACCGCTGGGCACTAGGGTCGTAGCGTAGTTGGGAGGAACTTACTTACACTGCTCCTTGCGCCGCGTGTCGATGATATGGGCGATTTTCCAGCCGCCGGCCAGCTTCACCAGTTGAAAGGAATCGTAGCCGCAGTGGCTGAACTTGGGGCCCAGGTAAAACTCGTAGGGCGCCCACACGCTGGCCAAGTTGGCATCGATGAGCACGCGCTCGAACTGCACCCGCTCGTCCCACACGGCGGGGTGGGGCGTGGCCACGGCCTTCAGGAAATCAGTTATTCGCTCGGTTTCCAGGGTGGTGGGCTGGCCGGGCTTGGTGCCGAGGGCGTGAAAAACTGCGCCCGGGGCCAGGGTGCTACGCACCAGCGTGCTATCGCCGCGCCGCATGCCATCGAAGAATGAGGTGATGGTTTGCCGCACGTCCTGGGTTTCGGCGGAGGCGGTTTGGGCGTGGGCGGCAACTGCGGGGCCTAGCAGGCAGCTAAGCAGCAGGGCGGCGAAACGATTTTTCATAAGCGTAAAAAACGGGCGGCTGGCATAGGCGAAGCAAATTAGTAAAAATCAATCCTGGCCCAGCTCTGCTTCGTGAGGCAGCTCTACGCGGGGCAGGGCGGCCACGGGCGTGGGGCGCCGCTCTTCGGGCACGGCGCGGCCTTGCAGGGCTAGCTGGTGGCGGGCCTCGTCAAACTCGCCCTCGCTTTTGGCGATAACCAGCGTGGCCACGCCGTTGCCGATGACGTTGGTGATGGCCCGTGCCTCGCTCATGAAGCGGTCGACCCCAAGCAGCAGCGCCACGCTCTCGACCGGAATGGCCTTGGTGGCCGCCAGGGTAGAGGCCAGCACAATAAAGCCCGAGCCCGTGACGCCCGCCGCACCCTTGCTCGTAACCACCAGAATGGCAATCAGTGAGAGCTGCTGCGTGAACGAAAGCGGCACGTTAAAGGCCTGGGCCAGAAAGATAACCGCGATAGAAAGGTAGATGGATGTGCCATCGAGATTGAATGAATAGCCGGTCGGAATAACCAGCCCCGCCACCGAGCGCGAGCAGCCGTAGCGCTCCATTTTGTCAATCATGCGCGGCAGGGCCGACTCGGACGAGGAGGTGCCCAGCACCAGCAAAATCTCTTCTTTTATAAAGCGCAGGTAAGGCCCCAGCCGCAGCTTGTAGGCGCGCAAAATGAGGTTGAGCACCCCAAAAATGAACAGAAACATGGTGGCGTATACCACCAGCATGAGCTTGCCCAGCGGCAGCAGCGTGGCCAGCCCATACTTGCCAATAGTGAAGGCCATGCCCCCGAACGCCCCAATGGGCGCCAGCTTCATCACCAGGGCCAGCACCGCAAACATGGCGTGCGAGAGTCGGTCGAACGTCTTGACCAGCGGCTGGGCCGGTGCCCCTAGCCGGTTGAGCGCCAGCCCAAACAGCACCGAAAACAGCAGCACCTGCAAGATGTCGCCCTTGGCGAAGGCGCCCACCACGTTGTCGGGCACGATGTGGGTGAAGAACTCGACCCAATTCATCTCGCCGGCCTGGGTGGTGAATTTGGCGGCCTCGGCCGTTTTGCTGCTGTCGTGCAGCACGGCCTGGGCGGTGGCCTGCACGCCCGCGCCCGGCTGCGTAAGGTTGGCCACCCCGATGCCGATGGCCAGGGCTAGCGTGGTCACGACTTCAAAATACAGCAGCGCTTTGCCGCCCACGCGGCCCACCTTCTGGAGGCTGCCCATGCCCGCAATGCCCAGCACCACCGTCAGGAAAATGATGGGCGCAATCAGCATCTTGATGAGGCTGATAAACGTGTCGGCCAGGGGTTTGAGGGCCGCGCCGAACTGCGGAAACAGGCCGCCCACCAGCACGCCCAGCGCAATAGCCGCCAGCACCTGCACGGTGAGGTTAGAAGAAAAACGTTTCATAAGTGGAAAAGGCCAGTGGCTCGCACAAGTGCCGCAAAGCTATCGGCCAGGCCGGCCAGGGCCGCCGCACCACCGAATAAATCCGGATTTTTGCTAATCTTTCCGGCCCGGGCAGTGTTATCTTGGCACACCCATTTCGCCCTGTCATGAACGGTAAAAACCTTTTTAACTTCGGTCCCGCCCTCGGTTATTTCTTTCGGGGCAACGACCCTAGCCGCAAGACGAACTTCAACCTGCGCACCATGCACTTCATCAATAAGCTGAGCATGGCCATGTTTCTAGTGGGCTTGTGCGTGCTGCTCTACCGCTGGTTTTTGCGCTAAAAAGCTGGCCGCATGAACATCGAAGACTACCGCGACTTCTGCCTGAGCCTGCCCGGCACCACGGAAGAAACGCCCTTCGGCCCCGATACGCTGGTGTTTAAGGTGGGCGGCAAGATATTCGCTCTCACCAACTTGCAAACCTTCGAGAGCTTCAACGTGAAGTGCGAGCCCGAGCGGGCCGTGGAGCTGCGCGAGCGCTACGACTACGTGCTGCCCGGCTTTCACATGAATAAAAAGCACTGGAATACGGTGCTCGTGGGCACCGGCGCTACCGATGCGCAATTGCGCGAGTGGCTCACCGGCTCGTACCAGCTCATTGTGGCCGCCTTGCCCAAGGCCCTGCGGGCCGAGTTGCAGGAAGCTGCCGAGTAACCCCCTAGCCGTATGCAGATTAGCAGCCGATTTTCCGTAGCCGTGCACGTGCTCACGCTGCTGGCCGTGACGCCCGCCGGCGAGCTGCTGACGTCGGACCGCATGGCGGGCAGCGTCAATACCAACCCGGTGGTAATCAGGCGCATCCTGGGCCAGCTCAAAAAAGCGGGGCTAGTGGAAGTGCGCGCGGCCGTGGGCGGCACGTACCTGCGCCGCGCCGCCGCCGATATCACGCTGCTCGATGTGTACCGGGCCGTGGAAGTGGTGGAGGGCGACCTGTTTAGCGTGCACGACAAGCCCAACCCCAAATGCCCGGTGGGCCGCAATATTCAGGTGGCGCTCGACGACACGCTGCGCCGCGCCCAGGCCGCGCTGGAGCAGCAGTTGGCCGGCGTGAGCGTGGCCCAGGTGGCGGCCGGTATGAGCGAGCTGGTGGGCTAGCGCTTTTTTTTGCGACCTATTGTAACAATAGTAGTTACAATAGAGTTGTTACGGTATACCTTTGCAGCCGCCGCGCTGGCTTGCCAACGGTGCGTGCCTTAATTTACTAACTCTCAATACTGAACGTATGAAAATTGCCCTCCTTGGTGCTACCGGCTTCGTTGGTTCGCGCCTGCTGCACGAAGCCCTCACGCGCGGCCATCAGGTTACGGCCATTGTGCGCGACCCGGCCAAGCTCACCGAAAAGAACGACCACCTAACCGTGGTAACCGGCGATGTAAATAACCCCGAGCAGCTAGCCCAGGAGCTGGCGGGCCACGAGGTGGTGCTCAACGCCTTCAGCGCGGGCTGGACCAACCCCAACCTCTACGACGATTTCCTGGCCGGCTCGCGGGCCATCGAAAAGGCGACGGTGGCGGCCGGCGTGCCGCGCCTGTTTGCCATCGGCGGGGCCGGCAGCTTGTTTATCAATGGCCAGCAGCTGGTAGATGGTCCCGATTTTCCGGCTAATATCAAGCCCGGGGCCCTAGCCGCCCGCGACTACCTCAACGAGCTGAAGCAGAACACTCAGCTCGACTGGACGTTCTTCAGCCCCGCCATCGAGATGCACCCCGGCATCGACACCGGCCGCACCGGCCACTACCGCCTGGGCACTGAAAGCCCGGTATTTAACACCGAAGGCCGCAGCATTCTTTCGGGCGAAGACCTGGCCGTGGCCGTGCTCGACGAGCTGGAGCAGCCGAAGCACAGCCGCCAGCGCTTCACAGCGGCTTATTGAGAATGTCCTAAGCAGTTGACAAACCAAAAAAGGCCGTCATGCTGAACAAAGTGAAGCATGACGGCCTTTTTTGGTTTGTCTGGGTAGTTTTACTGCCCTACCAGGAACACGGCGTTGCCAAACAGCAGCTTGCCGCTTTGCCAGAAGGCGCGGAACAGCGGGTTGTCGCCGAGGTACACAATCTGGCCGCGCCCGAGGTCCTGCTCGCCCAGCACGAAGGTATCGACCAGCTCCTTGCGGGCCTTGGTGCCCGCAAAGCCGGCGTAGTAGCCGTTTTTCTTGATAACGCCCACGTTCCAGCCGCCTTTGCCTAAGAACCTGTAGCTGAGGGGTGTGCGAATGAGAGCCGGGTAGGTGTCGCCGTAGCCGAAGGCCAGCGGGTGGGTGTTGTCGAGCTGCACGCGGTAGATGGTGCCGAGCGCCTGGTCCTCGGTGTTTTCGCGGTCGGCGGCGCCGTAGCGGCGCAGCGTGGCGTAGGGGTTGGCGGCTTCGGCCTTGCGCACGGCCACCGAGTCGGCGGTTTTGGCTTTGAGCAGGAAATCCTTCTTATTGGCCAGAAACTTCATGGCGCCCTCCATCGCGATGAGCTTGCCGCCGCCGCGCACCCAGGCCTTGAGGCTTTCGAGGGCCGCAGTGGGGTAAATGTCCTGGTAATTGCCATCGGGCAGGATAAGCACGTCGATTTTCGACATGCTCACCCGGCTCAGGTAATCGGTGCCGAGCACCGTAATCGGGTAGCCGAGCTGCTGCTCGAAGAAGTGCCACACCTCACCGAAGGCCGTGGCATCGACGCCGGGGCCGGCCACTACGGCCACGGTGGGCGTCTTCACAAAGTGTACCGAGCCCGAGCCCAGGTCGTGGCCCGTGGTCGAAAAGCCCGTTTTTACAGCCTGCACCACCGAGCCGGCCGAGTCGGCCTGCGCCCGCACGAGCTGGTCGAATCTGGGGCCCAGCGCCTCGTTGCCGGTGCGCGTGATGATGAGCGTGCCGGGCGCATATTTCTGCCCTTCGGCCTCAAAGGCCTGCTCGGCAAAGCGTACCTTCACCTTCTGCTGCAAAAGTTTGCTCAGAAAGCGCACATCCTGCAAATTGTTCCAGCGGGCGAGGTAGGCGTAGGGCCGGGCATCGGCGGCCGCGCTGCCCTTTACCACGGGCTGGCTAGGGGTGGGGCCGCTGGCATCGAGGCGCTGGGCGAGGGCGTAGGCCTTCACGCCAAACGAGTAGGGCAAGGCCCAGGAGGTAATGTCGTAAGTAAGCGAGTCTTCGAGCTGCGGGCGGGGCTCAAACAGCACTTTTACCAGGGTCGATTTGGGCTGGTACATGCTCACCAGCACGTCGTGGGGCTGCACGGTTATGTCCTCGGTTTTGCCGCTGGCGTAGCTGTAGCCCTTGGTTTTGAGCTGCTTGGGCGCAAAGCCGTAGCTGATGTTCTGGCGCTCCAGGTACTGCGTCAGCATGCGCAGCTGGCCGGGGTCGTTGCCCGAGGCTAGCACGTAGGTTTTGTAGGTGCCGCCGGGCCTGGTTTTGGCCGTGGTGAAGTAACTCTGAAACTCGCGCAGCAGGTCGTCGTGGCGCTCGGCGGTGGCCTGAATGGTGGCCCGGCTGGCCGCGTGGTGGTGCGCAATGCGCTGGGCCAGCGTCAGCGTGTCGCCGTCGATGCGGGCATAGGCCACGCCGGCCGGGCCGCCGCCGCCCTGCTCGTAGGTCATGCCGATGGCGCCGTTGAAGCTGGGCCAGGTATCGCCGTAGGTCGGCGCGTACAGGTCATAGACCTCGCGGGTGAAGTAGAGCCAGTTGTTCTTGTCAAAGGTGGCGCGGTTGTAGTCGCCAATCACGTTCTGAAACTGGCGCTGCCAGGGCGTAATATCCTGGTGGTAGGGCTTGGCCGCCGGCGAGAAGTAGTACGAGTTGTTCGGCCCCATCTCGTGAAAGTCGGCGTGCACCTGGGGCAGCCACTTGTTGTAGAGCACAATGCGCTGGCGGCTTTCCTGCTGGGTTTGCCAGGCCCAGTCGCGGTTCAGGTCGAAGTAGTAGTGGTTGTAGCGCCCACCGGGCCAGGGCTCGTGGTGCTCCCACGAGTCGGGGCTGGCGTTCACGCGCTGGTTGCGCACGCGGTTGTACCAGTTCACGTAGCGGTCGTGGCCGTCGGGGTTCACGCAGGGGTCCACCACGATAACCGTGTTTTTGAGCCAGTCCTGCATCTGGGTGTCCTGGGGGTTGGCCAGGTCGTAAAGCACCTGCATTACCGCCTCCGAACTCACCGCCTCGTTGCCGTGCACGTTGTAGCTGAGCCAGCACACGGCCGGCAGCTGGCGGTCGGCGGCGCCGCTTTCGAGGCTGGCCAGGCGGCGGTCATTCTGCTGAATAGCAGCCAGCCGCCCGAAGTTTTCGGCGCTGCCGATTTCAACTACTTCCAGCGTGCGCCGCTCATAGGTCTGGCCGTAGCGCGTAATGCGCATTTGGCCGGGCGAGTGGGCCACCACGTGGGCCGCGTAGCGCAGCACATCGGCCTGCGGCGTAAACTGGCTGCCCAGCTTATAGCCCAGAAACTGGTCGGGCGTGAGCAGCGGCCCCGCCGCGTCGGCGGCCGAGGTAGCAAGGGGCGGCGCCGTTTGGGCCGCGCCGGCCAGTGGCAGGGCTAGCCCCAGCAGCAGCCCCAGGCCCAGCTGGCCGGCTACGCGCGCCGCAGCTTGCCCCTGAGAGAAGAAAGAAATCATCAAAGAAATAAATAGACGGTATGCGAGTGGTGCAAGGACCAGCCCAGCCTCGCAAAGATGCTTAGCTTTTCGCCAGGTTGGGTCGTTTGTTGAACCACGGCCGCGCCCGCTCCAGCTGGCCCGCCAGGCGAAATAGCACGTCCTCGGCCCCGAGCCGCGCCATAAACTGCACGCCGCAGGGCAGGCCATCGGCAGTCCAGTGCAGGGGCACCGACATGGCGGGCTGGCCGGTGAGGTTGGCCAGTTGGGTGTAGGGCGTCTTTTCGAGGTTTTGCTCGGCCAGCTTCTCCACTAGCCCCGAGCGCCGGATGAGGCCACCCAACCCAAACGTATTCACCACTTTGAGCAGCTTTTGCTCGAAGGGCTTGGGCTGCAGCTCGCCAATGCGCACGGGCGGCGTGGCTAGGGTGGGCGTTAGCAGCAAGTCATATTTTTCGTGAAACCGGCCCATGCGGCGGGCGTGGTCGTTCCAGGTCTGGCGGGCGGTGGCAAAGTCGGCGGCCGAGTAGGTGCGGCCCAGCAGGCCGAGCAGCCAGGTGGTGGGCTCCACATCGGTGGGCCGGGCCGGGCGGCCCAGCACCTTGGCCAGGCCCGCAATGCTAGCCCCGGTTTCGCCAAAGTAGAGCATGAGAAAGGCGCTGGCCACGGCCCGCCCGTCGAAGGGCAGCGGCACTTCGTCCACGTCGTGGCCCAGGCTGGCGAGCAGGCTGGCGGCCTCGCGCACGGCCGTGGCGCACTCCGGGTGCAGGGGGCGGCCCAGTGGGTGGCCGAGGGTGAAGCCAATGCGCAGCCGGCCGGGCTCGCGGCTCACCTCCTCTAAATACGGCCTAGCTGGATTGGGCAGGAAGTACGGCGCGCCCACGTCGGGTCCCTGCGTGGCGTCGAGCATGGCCGCGCTGTCGCGCACCGAGCGCGTAAGCACGTGCTCTACGGCGGCACCCTGCCACTTTTCGCCCTGCTCGGGGCCGGTGGGCACGCGGCCCCGGCTGGGCTTCAGGCCAAACAGCCCGCAGCACGCCGCCGGAATGCGAATGGAGCCGCCGCCATCGCCGGCCCCGGCCACCGGCGTTATGCCCGCTGCCACGGCCGCGGCCGCGCCGCCGCTGCTGCCGCCCGGCGTGTGGCCCAGGTGCCAGGGGTTGCGGCAGGGGCCGTAAAGCGCCGGCTCGGTCACGGCCAGCAGGGCTAGTTCGGGCGTGCTGGTTTTGCCCAGAATGTTGACGCCTGCCGCCTGCCAGCGGCGCACCAGCTCGGCATCTTCGGTAGGCACGAAGTGGCGCAGCGCCCGGCTGCCGCCGGTGTGCGGCACGCCCGCGTACTGCGCGCCAAAGTCTTTCAGCAAAAACGGCACGCCGCCGAATGGGCCGGCCGCCAGGCCACGCGCTGCGCGCTGCCGGGCTTGCTCGAATAGCTTGAGAATAACAGCATTAATGTGCGGGTTTACGGCTTCGGCGCGGGCGATGGCGGCGGCGCACAGCTCGGCGGCCGTGAGCTGGCCCCGGCGCACAAGGTCGGCCATGCCCAGGCCATCGAGCTGGTCGTATTCGGTGGGAGAAAGCATGGCGGCAAGATAGCAGCCCCACCCCCGGCCCCTCCCCTGCGGGGGAGGGGAGTCTGACGTTCGCTAGTGTCGGCTTGCGACTGGTTCCCCTCCCCCGCAGGGGAGGGGCCGGGGGTGGGGCTGCCGCCAAAACGAGCCCCCGGCCTATGCATCTGCTTGTTTACTTACCACGTCTTTATCCTCAATTATGAAAAAGCTCTTACCCCTCTTTACCGCGCTGGCCCTGCCGCTGGCCGGCCTGGCTCAAACCAGCCCGCGCCCGCTCAACCTCACCGACCTGGCCCGGCTGCGCGACGTGGCCGACCCCAACCT
Organism: Hymenobacter cheonanensis; assembly: GCF_030581075.1. Taxonomy (GTDB): domain Bacteria; phylum Bacteroidota; class Bacteroidia; order Cytophagales; family Hymenobacteraceae; genus Hymenobacter. The sequence goes on along the minus strand of NZ_JAUQSW010000001.1, from coordinate 84,846 downwards.
TTCGCCCGACGGCGCCTGGGTGGCCTACACCGTGACGCGCATCGATACGACCACCGACAAGCGCGACGCCGACGTGTGGATGGCCCGCACCAATGGCTCCCAAAACCTGCGCGTTACCACCAATCCCGCCAGCGAAACCAAGCCGCGCTTCAGCCCCGATGGCAAGTACCTGAGCTTCGTCTCGGGCCGCAACGAGGAAGACGGCGGCAACGCCCAGCTCTGGCTGCTGAACCGCGCCGGTGGCGAGGCCGAAAAAGTGACCAAGCTCAAAGGCAGCGTGTCGGACTACATCTGGAGCCCCGATGGCCAGCGCATCGCGCTCATTATTCGCGACGCCGACCCCGACTCGCTCACCGCCGCCCAGAAGGCCAAGAAGAAAACCGCGCCGCCCATCGTCATCGACCGCTTCCAGTTCAAGCAGGACGTGGATGGCTACCTGAACAACCAGCGCCAGCACCTCTACGTGTTCGACGTGGCCACGCGCCGCCTCACCAACCTCACGCCGGGCAAGTACGACGAGAACCTGCCGGCCTGGAGCCCCGATAGCAAGCAATTGGTATTCAGCAGCAAGCGCGGCCCCGACCCCGACCGCCACGACAACTACGACCTCTTTATCATCGACGCGCAGGCCGGCGCCACCGCCAGGCCCCTGCTCGCCACCGACGTGCCCGAAAGCGCGCCCAATTACGGCAGCCGCCCCGTTTTCAGCCCCGACGGCCGCCGCATCGCCTTCGTGCAGGGCGGCCCCAAAGAGCAGCTCGTGTACGCCCTGCACCAGCTCATGGTGGTGGATGTGGCCGGCGGCCCCGCCCGCGCCCTCACCGCCGGCCTCGACCGCAACACCACCCAGCCGCAGTGGAGCGCCGATGGCAAGAGTATTTACTTCCTGCTCGAAGACGACCGCGCCGAGTCGCTGATGCGCGTGCCGGCCAGCGGCGGCAAGCTCGAAAAAGTGCTGGCCGGTCCGCGCCAGGTGGGCGATTTTGACATGGCCGGCAAGGGCACCACGGTGGTGCTCAGCAGCCAGCCCCAGCAGCCCACCGAAGTTTATGCGCTGGACAAAAAGGGCGGCTTGCTCCCCTTATCCAAGCAGAATGACGCCTGGCTGAAAGGTGTGTCGCTAGGGTTGGTCGAGCCAATGCAGGCCAAGAGCAAGGATGGTACGCTGGTGAGCGGCTTCACGGTGAAGCCGGTAGGCTACCAGGCCGGGCGCAAGTACCCCACCATTCTGCGCATTCACGGCGGGCCGGTATCGCAGTTTGGCTACGGCTTTTCGTTTGAGTGGCAATACTTTGCGGCCAATGGCTACGCCGTGGTGGTGGCCAACCCGCGCGGCAGCTCGGGCCGCGGCCTGGAGTATAGCAAGGCCATTTTTGCCGACTGGGGCAACAAGGACACCGACGACGTGCTGGCCGTGGTAGACTACGCCGTGGCCCAGGGCCTGGCCGACCCCGACAGCCTCGGCGTGGGCGGCTGGAGCTACGGCGGCATCATGACCGACCAGGTTATTGCCCGCGACCAGCGCTTCAAGGCGGCCGTGAGCGGCGCCAGCATCGCCAACGTGCTGGCTGGCTATGGCACCGACCAGTACATCCGCGACTATGAAACCGAGCTGGGCACGCCCTGGAAAAACCCCGACGTGTACATGCGGGTGTCGTACCCCTTCTACCACGCCGATAAAATCCACACGCCCACGCTCTTCGTGTGCGGCGAGAAGGATTTCAACGTGCCCCTGCTCAACACCGAGCAGATGTACCAGGCCCTCAAAAGCCTCAACGTGCCCACGCAGCTCGTCATTTACCCCGGCCAGTTTCACGGCGTCACGACCCCTAGCTACGTGAAGGACCGCTACGTGCGCTACCTGGGTTGGTATAATAAGTACTTGATGCCCAAGGGTTCGGCAATGGGCAGCACGGCGGGTGGGCAGTAGCCCGAATTTTGTAGCTAGTGCTCACAAGCAGCGCTCGGCTGAACTTACGCCACGCGCTGTTTGTAAGCACTAGCTACTTGTATCTTGCACTATGAGCCAGGTCATTCTCACCGTACCCGACGAGCAGCTTGCGCCTTTGCTGAAGGTGCTGAAAGCGCTCCCGTTTGCCATCAAAACCAAAACTGTAGCCCCGCCCAAGCCCAAGCAGTACACGCCCGCGCAGCAGGAGTGGGTTGATGATTTCCGCGAAGCACTTCACGAAGTGGAGCTGCACCAGCAGGGAAAAATCAAGTTGCAGGACGCTCGGGACTTTCTGAATGAGCTTTAGAATAGTCATCACCGATAGCTTCCGCCGCCCCGGTAAGCGGCTGGGTAAGAAATATGCGTCATTCAAAGCTGATTTTGCGGCGCTTTTGGATGAGTTAGAAGAAGCCCCGCAAACTGGCGAGCCGCTGGGCCGCGACTGCTACAAAGTGCGAATGAGTATCGCCGCCAAAAACAAAGGCAAAAGCAGCGGAGCCAGAATAATAACCTGCGTTAAAATTGTAGGCGAGACTGTTTATCTACTTACGATTTACGACAAATCCGAACAGGATTCTATTTCGGACGGCGAGCGCGACGAGCTGTTGCGCGAAAACGGGTTGTTGTAACATGAGAAATGCCCGCTGCACATGCAGCGGGCATTTCTCATGTTACTGTCATTCAATACGTCCGTCATGCTGAGCTTGCCGAAGCATCTCTATCGCACCGTCGAGCGGTTTGGGTGAAGCGGTAGAGATGCTTCGACTTCGCTGCGCTACGCTCAGCATGACAGACATAAAATGAGTTACACCACCACGTTCACCATGCGGCCGGGCACCACTACCACTTTCTTGGCGGCCTTGCCGTCGCCGAAGCGGGCCAGAAAATCCGATTCCAGAATGGCGGTTTCGATTTCGCTGGCGGTGGCGGTGGCGGCAAACTGGCGCTGCTCGCGCACCTTGCCGTTGATGGCCACGGGGTAGGTCACGTTGGCTTCCACCAAATATTCCTCGCGGAACTCGGGGTACTGGGCGTAGCTGATGCTGCCGGGGAAGTGGCCCAGCTCTTCCCACAGCTCTTCGGCCAGGTGGGGGGCGAAGGGCGAGAGCAGAATCACGAGCGGCTCCAGAATGGCGCGCTTGTGGGTGCCGAGGGCCGTCAGCTCGTTCACGGCAATCATGAAGGTGCTGACGCTGGTGTTGAAGCTGAACTTCTCCACGTCCTGGGCCACCTTCTGGATGACGCGGTGCAGGGTTTTCAGCTCGGCGGGGCTGGCGGGCTCGTCGGTCACGGCCAGCGCGCCGTCTTCGGGGTGGAAGAGGCGCCAGAACTTCTTGAGGAAGGTCGCCACGCCGCTGATGCCGTTGGTATTCCAGGGCTTAAACTGCTCCAGCGGCCCGAGGAACATTTCGTAGAGGCGCAGGGCATCCGCGCCATATTGGGCCACTAAAACGTCGGGGTTGACAACGTTGAACTTGGCCTTTGACATTTTCTCGACTTCCCAGCCGCTTACGTAGCGCCCATCTTCTTCAATGACAAATTCAGCCAAATTATAATCAGGACGCCATTTTTTAAATGCACTAGTATCCAGTACATCGTTATTTACAATGCTGACATCGACATGCAACGGAGTGAAATAAGCATAGTTCTCACCGTGCTTAGCTGGACGAACAGTTCCACCATTGTTATTGCCAATTTTCGCAAGCTCCAAATCAAAATACTTGACGATTGAATCGCCTTTTGAGTGAGGCTTAGACAATTCATCTACAATATTTTTTGAGACAAAAATTGGGGGAAAAGAGTGATTTTTATCTTCTTCAATCTCATCGGGTGCTCCAATTGCTGACCAACTAGCATTCAACCGATACACAAAATTCGACCGGCCCAAAATCATCCCCTGGTTAATCAGCTTCTGGAAGGGCTCATTAGCCGTCACCAGGCCCAAATCCTTTAAAAACAGGTACCAGAAGCGGGAGTAGAGCAGGTGGCCGGTGGCGTGCTCGGCGCCGCCCATGTAGAGGTCTACCTGGCCCCAGTACTGCTCGGCTGCCTCGCCCACGAAGCGGTCGGCGTTGTGCGGGTCCATGTAGCGGAGGTAGTACCAGCTGGAGCCGGCCCAGCCGGGCATGGTGCTCAGCTCGAACTCGTACTGGCCTTTATACTTCCAGTCTTTGGCGCGGCCTAGCGGGGGCTCGCCGGTTTCGGTGGGCTTGTACTCGTCGATTTCGGGGAGCACGAGCGGCAGGTCGGCTTCGGCCACGCCGTAGGCGGTGCCGTCTTTGTAGTAAATCGGGATGGGCTCGCCCCAGTAGCGCTGGCGACCAAAGATGGCGTCGCGCAGGCGGAAATTCACTTTGCCCTTGCCTAGGCCCTTTTCTTCGAGGTAGGCGATGAGGGTGGCGGTGGCTTCCTTGTAGCCCAGGCCGTTCACGATGCCCGAGTTGATGTAGCGGCCTTCCTTGGTGGGGTCGGCCTGTTGGTCGAGGTCCTTTTGGGCGTCCGAAATGGCCGGGATGGGCAGGTCGAAGTGCTTGGCGAAGAGGTAGTCGCGCTGGTCGCCGCTGGGCACGGCCATTACGGCGCCGGTGCCGTAGCCGGCCAGCACGTAGTCGGCCAGCCAGATGGGCACGGGCGTGCCATCGACCGGGTTAGCGGCGTAGGCACCCGTGAATACGCCCGATACGGTTTTGACGTCGGCCATGCGGTCGCGCTCCGAGCGGCGCTTGGTGGCGGCGATGTACTCATCCACGGCCCCGCGCTGGGCGGGCGTGGTGAGGGTATCGACCAGCTCGTGCTCGGGGGCCAGCACCAGGAAAGTAGCCCCGTAGATGGTATCGACGCGGGTGGTGTAGACCTTGATGACGGCGGCCGGCGCGTCCGGTAGGGCCGGGGGGGAGCCCGCCGGGGCTACCGGACGTCCGGTAGCCTCGGGCGCGACCCGCCCGGCCTCACCGGGCGTTCCGGTAGCCTCGGCGGGGCCGTGCCCGGCCTCACCGGACGTCCGGTTGGGCTGGGCGGCGGCACCGCTGGCCGCACCGGACGTCCGGTGGGCCGGGGCGGCAGGCTCGCCCGCCGCCCCGGCCGGCAAAACGGGGAACGATACCTCGGCCCCGATGCTCTTGCCAATCCAGTTGCGCTGCATCTCCTTCACGGCGTCGGGCCAGTCGAGGGTGTCCAGACCCTTAAGCAGGCGGTCGGCGTAGGCCGTGATGCGCAGGTTCCACTGCGGCATGAGGCGGCGCTCCACGGGGTAGCCGCCGCGCTCCGAGAGGCCGTCTTTTACCTCGTCGTTGCTCAAAACGGTGCCTAGCGCGGCGCACCAGTTCACGTAGGTATCCTGCTGATAGGCCAGCCGGTAGGGGAGGATGGCGGCGAGCTTCTGCTTTTCGGTGAAGCTCTGCCACTGGCCGGCCGTGAAGTCGTGGCGGTCGGCATCATCACCGGCGGCGCGGATGCCGGCGCTGCCGCTCTCGGCAAACTTCTCCTGCAAGGTGCGGATGTGCTCGGCCCGGTCGGTATCGAGGTTGTACCAGCTATTGAACAGTTGGAGGAAAATCCACTGCGTCCACTTGTAGTAGCTGGGGTCGGAGGTGCGCACCTCGCGCTCCCAGTCGTAGCTGAAACCCAGCTGCTGAAGCTGCCGGATGTAGGTTTCAATGTTCTTCTCGGTGGTCACGGCCGGGTGCTGGCCGGTCTGGATGGCATACTGCTCGGCGGGCAGGCCAAACGAGTCGAAGCCCATGGGGTGCAGCACGTTGCGGCCTTGCAGGCGCTGGTAGCGCGCCACAATGTCGGAGGCAATGTAGCCCAGAGGGTGCCCCACGTGCAGCCCCGCCCCGCTAGGGTACGGAAACATGTCGAGCACGTAGTATTTGGGCTTATCGGAAGCGTTGTCGGCGCGGAAGGTGTGGTGCTGCTGCCAGTGGTCTTGCCACTTTTTTTCAAGCTCTTGGGGGCGGTACGCGGGCATTTCGAAGGCTGGTTATTCGCGCAAAGGTACGCAGCCCCACCACGTGGCCCACGCGCCGGCGTGGGGAAGCCCGGACATTAAAACGGGCTTAAAAGTCGTTAAAAATCAAATTAAAACGGCATTCTGCTCGCAACCGGGGCCGATATTTGCAGTATAATTCATTCAACGCTCATTTACCCGGAGCATCGCGCAGGGCCCTTGCCGGGCCGGCGGCCACTACCGGCCGGCTGCGGAAGTAAGAATGCCTAACCAGTATGGCCCACCACGCTACTGCCGGCCTGCCACCGCCCACGCCCTGGCAACGCCTCACCCGTATGCTCGATACCGAGCGCAGCACCATTCGCTACATCATTTTTTACGCCGTTATCACGGGCCTCATCAGCTTGTCGCTGCCGCTGGGCACGCAGGCGGTGTTCAACCTCGTGTCGACGGGGGCCGTGTTCAGTTCTACCTACATTCTGGTGGCGGTGGTGGTGGGCGGCGTGCTGCTGGGGGGCATTTTGCTGGTGGGCCAGATAACGCTGGTGGAAGCCATTGAGCAGCGCATTTTTGCCAAGGCCGCCATCGAGTATGCCTACCGGCTGCCGCGCATCAAGCCCGAGGCCCTGCACGGCCTGGACCCTAAGGAGTTAGTCAACCGCTTTTTTGACATCCTGACCATTCAGAAGGGGCTAACCAAGCTGCTGGTCGATGTCATGTTTGCGGTGCTGCAAATTTTGATGGGTGTGATTGTGCTCTCCTTTTACCACCCCATTTTCATTGGATTTGGGCTGTTTACCATTCTGGCGCTAGGCTTTGTGTACATGCTCAACTACCGGCGGGCGCTGCGCACGAGCATCGAAGAATCGGCCTACAAGTACGAGCTGGTGGCCTGGCTCGAAGAAGTGGCCGGCCGCCTCGACGAGGTGCGCGGCAACGATGCCGAGGAGCACAAAACCCTGGCCCGCGCCGACGAGCTGACGGCGGAGTACCTGCACGCCCGCAACGCGCACTTCCGCATCCTGAAATCTTACTACAACTACGGCATTGCGCTGCGGACCATCCTCACGGCCGGCCTGCTGATTGCGGGCACGCTCTTCGTGGTATCGCGCCAGATGACGCTAGGCCAGTTTGTGGCCGCCGAGGTGATTATCGTGATGATTAGCGGCTCGATAGAGAAGCTGATGACCAGCATCAATACCATTTTTGACGTGCTGACGGCGGTAGAGAAAGTAGCCGCCGTAACCGACCTGCCCCTGGACGAGCACAAGAATTCCATTGCCTTCGAGAATGCTTAATTTATCCAACCAAAGCGTCAGGGAAGAGGTGTGGGAGCACGTGCCCCGGCAGTCGCGCCCCGAGCTGCTGCGCACCTACGCCAGCCGCAAGCTGGGCCGCATCCTGCTGGTAATGGGCCTGGTGTTTCTTGTTATCCTGTTTTTGCCCTGGCGCCAGACCATTTACGGCTCGGGCAGCCTCACGACCCTGGCGCCCCAGGACCGGCCCCAGAACGTGCAAAACCAGATAGCGGGCCGCATCGAGCACTGGAACGTGCGCGAGGGCCAGTTTGTGCACCGGGGCGATACGCTGCTCACGCTCTCCGAAATCAAGGACGAATATTTTGACCCCAACCTGCCCACGCGCCTGCGCGAGCAGCTGGCCGCCAAGCGCGCCAGTGTGGGGGCCTACCAGTCCAAAATAAACGCCACCGACCAGCAGATTGCCGCTCTGCGCGCCACGCTGGATGTACAGCTCGAAGCGGCCGCTAATAAAGTAGAGCAGGCCCAGAATTACCTCAACAGCGACCGGGCCGACCTGGTGGCTATCACTACCTTCTACGAAACGGCCAAAGCCCGGCTGCTGCGCTACGAAGAAGGCTACAAAAACGGCTTGTTTTCGCTCACCGATATCGAAACGCGCCGCCTCAAGCTGCAGGAAGACCTCGCCAAGGTGACCTCGCAGCGTAACAAGGTGAGTAGCAGCTTGCAAAACCTGGCCAACGCCCGCATTGAACTGGCCAACCTGCGCGCCAAATATGGCCAGGACCTCGCCAAAGCCAATTCTGACCGCAGCACGGCTGTTTCGAGCCGCGTGAGCTACGAAGGGGAGGTCGCCGCTACCCGCAATAAAATCAGCAACGTGGAGGTGCGCCGCAGCCTCTACGTGGTGCGCGCCCCCCAAACCGGCTACATCGTGCGCGCCCTCAAGGCGGGCATCGGCGAAACCATTAAGGAAGGCGAAAGCATTGCCACGCTCCAGCCCGAGGCCCCGCTGCTGGCGGCCGAGGTCTACGTGCGGGCCATGGATGTGCCGCTCATTCAGCGCGGGCGCACCGTGCGGCTGCAATTCGACGGCTTCCCGGCCATCCAGTTTTCGGGCTGGCCTTCGGCGGCGGTAGGCACGTTTGGCGGCGAAGTAACGGTGATTGACGTGGTGAGCAGCCCCGGCGGCAAGTACCGCCTGCTGGTGCGCCCCACCCAGCCGCAGCCCGGCGACCGCCCCTGGCCCCGGCAGCTACGCCTGGGCTCGGGCGTGCAAGGCTGGGTTATTCTCGATTCGGTGCCCGTGTGGTACGAAATCTGGCGGCAGCTCAACGGCTTCCCGCCCACCCTTAGCACCGAGCCCGACGTGACGCCGGTGAAGGGCGAGGGAAAGGAAAAAAGCAAGTAGGTTATGATGAATAAGTTAATTGCTTTGTTTGGATTGGGTACTTTTCCTGTGTTGGTGAGCCCCACCCCCGGCCCCTCCCCTGCGGGGGAGGGGAGCCACGGCGGCGCGATACTACAATCGTCAGGCTCCCCTCCCCCGCAGGGGAGGGGCCGGGGGTGGGGCTGCGTGCTAGGGCTGCTACTAAGCAGCCTGCTGCTGGCCAGCCCCGCCCTGGCCCAGGACCCGCTGCTGCCGGCCCGCAAGTCGGGCCTGGAGCGGGCGCCGCTCCAAACCACCCAGCTCGACGTGGTGCGGCCCGGCGACACGGCCCGCGTGTTTTCGCTCCAGAACCTGGCCGACCTGGTGTTTGCCAATCACCCCATCGTGAAGCAGGCCGCCTTGCTCAGCGACGAGGCCCGCGCCCAGGTGCTGCAAGCCCGCGGCGGCTTCGACCCCAAGCTAGGGTCTGATTTCCACCGCAAGCAGTTTGGCGGCACCGACTATTACAACAACTGGGGCAATGAGCTGAAGGTGCCCCTCTGGCCGGGCGGCATCGACCTCAAGGCCAGCTACGACCGCAACGTGGGCACCTACGTGAACCCCGAGGGCCGCACGCCCGCCAACGGCCTGGCCGGCGTGGGCCTGTCGATACCCATTGGCCAGGGCCTGCTTATTGATGCCCGCCGCAGCACCCTGCGCCAGGCCAAAATAATGCAGACCGCCGCCGAGGCCGACCGCGTGAAGCAGATAAACGAGGTGTGGCTGCAAGCCGCCAAAGACTACTGGAACTGGTACTACGCCTACCAGCAGGCCCAGCTTATTCGGGAGGGCGTGGCCCTGGCCGACCGGCGCTTCCAGGCCACGGCCCGCCGTGCCCAGATTGGCGACCAGGCGCCCATCGACTCGGTAGAGGCCCAGATAACGGTGCAGGACCGCCAGGTGCAGGCCGCCCAGCTGCAAGTGGAGGTGCAAAACGCCCGCCTCGTGCTCTCCAACCACCTCTGGAACAAGGATAACCAGCCCGTGGAGCTGCCCGCCTACGCCGCTCCCCAAACCCCCGCGCGCGACACCGTGAGCCGCCAGGAATACCAGCGCCTGGCCGACCTGGCCGCCACCAACCACCCCACGCTGCGCAAGCTAGGGGCCAAAATAAACCAGCTAGGTGTGGAGGAGCGCTATCGTCGCGAGCTGCTCAAGCCTAAGCTCAACGTGAGCGCCACGCTCATCAGCCAGGGCGATTTTTACCGGCCCGAGGTGCCTGGCTACTACGATTTTGGTTGGGCCAACCACAAGGTAGGCGTCGATTTTGCCTTTCCGCTCTTCTTGCGGGCCGAGCGCGGCAAGCTTCAGTACGCCCGCATTCAGGTGAAAGAAACCGTGCTCGAACGCCAGCAGAGCCAGCGCACCATCGTTACGCAGGTGGGCACCGTGTACAACAGCCTGTTGGCTTACGACCAGCAGCTTGTGCTGCAGGCCCAAACGGTGGCCAATCAGCGCAAGCTGCTGCAAGCCGAGCTGCAAAAGTTTGAGCTGGGCGAGAGCACCATTTTCCTCATCAACGCTCGCGAAAGCAAGCTCATCGAGCTGCGCATCAAGCAGGAAAGCCTGCGCGCCAGCTACGAAAAAGCGCGCGCCGAGCTGTACTACTACGCCGGCACGCGCTCGGTGGGGGTGGAGTAGGCCGGGCTAGCGGGCCGGCATATCGTCTTGTGGCATCTGTTGGAGAGGCTGGCCGGTTCGGGCGCCGCTCGTCACGGCGTTCATCTCGGCTCCCTTGGGCATGCCGGTGCCCGTGCCGTAGGAGTTAACGGGCGCGGTGGTGGTTTTGAGGTGGCCGTCGGGGTGCTTGTCAGGGTTCACGCCGTAGGGCGTGCCATCGGGCTTATTGCCGCAGCCGGCCAGGGCCAGCACGAGCAGCACGCCTATGCAAGAGAAGCCAAGAGACATAGCTAGTGCAAAAATGAATACTAAATGAAGTACGTGGCTTTACGGCCACGCCGGCAGGCCAGATGCCGCCAGCGGATTAATTATTGGTTAAAAACAAAAGGGGCCGGCTACCTGAAGTAGCCGGCCCCTTTGCAGCTTGAAGTGCCTGGAAGAAAATAAGCGCTAGCGCAACGCCAGCTCGCTAGCCTCTTGCGGCTGTGCTATGCCTTGCAGCGCTTCGGCAAACAGGCGGTACGAGTGCACCCGCGCCTCCTGGTCAAATATATTGGACACGGCCATCAGCTCATCGGCCTGCGTTTCGTGGAGAAACTCCTGCAAATCTTGCCGCAAGGTGGCCGGGCCGCCCACGAAGGAGTAAGCCAGCATTTGCTGCACGGCGTGCTGCTGGGCCGGGCCGCCCCACAGCTCGCGCATCGACTCGACGGGCGGTTGCAGCGGCGCCGGGTGGCCCGAGATAACGCCCAGCATAAACTGCTGGAGCGAGGTAGAGAGGTAGGTGGCCTGCGCGTCGGTATCGGCGGCCACCACGTTTACGCAGGCGATAACGTAGGGGCTGGCCAGGGTTTCTGAGGGTCGGAAATGCTGGCGGTAAATCTCCAGCGCGGGCAGCAGCTGGCCCGGCGCAAAGTGGCTGGCAAAAGCGTAGGGCAGCCCCAGCGCGGCGGCCAGGTAGGCGCTGTCGGTGCTGGAGCCCAGCACGTAGATGGGCACCTCCAGCCCCTCGCCGGGAATGGCCCGCACGGCCGCCGTGCTGTTAGCGGCCGAGAAATAGGCTTGCAGCTGCTGAATATCGCGCGGAAAATCCTGGGCGCTGCCCATGCGGCTGCCCCGAATGGCCTGGGCCGTGCGCTGGTCGGAGCCCGGGGCGCGGCCCAGGCCCAGGTCGATGCGGCCGGGATAGAGCGAGGCTAGCGTGCCAATTTGCTCGGCCACCACCAGCGGGGCATGGTTGGGCAGCATGATGCCGCCCGAGCCCACGCGCAGCGTGGTGGTGCCGCCCGCGATGTAGCCAATCAGCACCACCGGCGAGGAGCTGGCCACGCTGGCCATATTGTGGTGCTCCGAAAGCCAGTAGCGGGTGTAGCCCAGCTTCTCAACCGCCTGGGCCAGGTGCAGGCTGTAGCGAAAGGTATCGGTAGGGGTGGCGTTGGCAAGGATGGGCGCCAAATCCAACACGGAAAAAGCGACCTTTTTAGCGGAGTTTGTCATGATGAGGCACACGGAATAGGAGCTACTGTAACCACGCTGGTTCGCTAAAAGTTGAAACCCTGGCTGGCGCGAGTTTAGGCGCAGCCGTAAATCACCCCAGCCAGGGCTAGCCCCGGCAGGATAGGCAAGGCACCCGCCCGCTAACCAAGCGCTGGCAGCCGGGTGTAAATTTGAAGCTTCAAAACTTCGCCGTGGCCCGCATCCCCAAAGAAACCGTTGACCAGATTATTCACACCGCCGACATTCTGGAGGTGGTGGGCGACTATGTGCAGCTCAAGCGTAACGGCCAGAACTACTGGGCCTGCTGCCCGTTTCACAACGAGAAATCGCCCTCGTTTTCGGTAAACCCCAGCAAAGGCCTCTATAAGTGCTTTGGCTGCGGCAAGGCGGGCGGCATCGTGCAGTTTGTGATGGACATCGAGGGCAGCAGCTACCCCGAGGCCCTGCGCGCCCTGGCCAAAAAGTACGGCGTGGCCGTGCCCGAGGAAGAGGAACGCACCCCCGAAGAGCAGCTGGCCCAGAACGAGCGCGACTCGCAGTACATTATATCTAACTGGGCCAAAGACCATTACCACGGCTTGCTGCTAAAGTCGGAGGAAGGCATGAGCATTGGCTACGGCTACCTCAAGGAGCGCGGTCTGAACCTGACGACCATCCAGACCTTCGAGCTAGGGTACTCGCTCGACCAGTTTGAGGGCCTGATGAAGGCCGCCACCGCCGCCGGCCACCAGCTCAAATACCTCGAAAAAACGGGGCTTGTGGTGAAGCGCGAAGACGACCAGGGCCGCGACACCGGCCGGCGCTACGACCGCTTCCGGGGCCGCGTCATGTTCCCGATTCACAACGTGAGTGGCCGCGTGGTGGGCTTCGGGGCGCGCACCCTGAAGCGCGACGACAAGATGGCGAAGTACCTCAACTCGCCCGAGTCGGACATCTACCATAAGTCGGACGTGCTCTACGGGCTGTTTCAGGCGCGGCAGGCCATCCGGCACGAAGAGCTGTGCTACCTCGTGGAGGGCTACCTCGACGTGCTTTCGCTGCACCAGGGCGGGATAAAGAACGTGGTGGCCTCGTCGGGCACCTCGCTCACCGAGGGCCAGATTCGGCTCATCAAGCGCTACACCGACAACGTGACGGTGCTCTACGATGGCGACGCGGCTGGCATTAAAGCCAGTTTGCGCGGCATTGACCTGCTGCTCGAAGGCGGCCTGAACGTGCGCGTGGTGCTGTTTCCCGATGGCGACGACCCCGACAGCTACATCCGCAAGGTGGGCGACCAGCGCTTTGCCGACTACGTCGAAAACCAGAGCCAGGACTTCATCGCCTTCAAAACCACCCTGGTGGCCCGCGAGGCCAGCCACGACCCGGTGAAGAAGGCCGAGGCCATTCGGGAGGTGCTGCAAAGCATCGCCAAAGTGCCCGACGGCCTCAAGCGCCAGGTGTTTTTGCAGCAAACGGCCAGCGTGTTTGGCTTCGAGGAGCAGGTGATTATCACCGAGTACAACAAGCTCCTCAAAACGGCTAGCCCCTCCAAAGCCCGCCCTACCACTGATGACCACCGCGAGAGCCGCGCCGCCAGCCCCACCGGCGCGCCGTCGGCCGCCGCGCCCGCGCGCGCTTACTCGCCCGAGGAAGAAGCCGAAATGGCCATGTACGGCGTGTCGAGCGGCTCGGAAGCGGAGGTAACGGCCGGCATCCACCCCGGCAGCCCGCTCAACGCCGACCCTAGCGAGCTGGCCGCGCCACTCGATGTGCTGACCCAGTGCGAGCAGGCCGTGCTGCGCCTGCTGGTGCTCTACGGCCCGCACGAGGTGCAGCCCGAGGTGACGGTGGCGCATTATTTACTGAGCCAGCTCGATGGCACGCCGCTGCGCAACCCGCTCTATGCCCGGCTGTGGGCCGAGTGCCGCGAAGAGTTTTTGCAAGGCCAGCTGCCCGATTTGCGCCGGCTGGCCCAGCACGAGGACGCCGCCATTCGCTCCTTGCTGGCCGACTTTGCCACCGAGCGCTACGACCTCAGCCCCAACTGGCGCATCAAGGACATTTATGTGCCTACCGAGCTGAACCTCATTCAGCTAGCCTGCGACAACGCCATTCTGCGCCTCAACAAGTGCCACGTGCAGCGCGAGCGCCAGCAGTGCCTGGCCCAGCTCAACGACCCGCGCCTCGACCAGAATGAGCAGCTCAACGCCCTGCTGCGCTACAACGAGCTTACCAAGCTCGACGGCCAGCTAGCCCAGATGCTGGGCACCGTAGTGGCGCGCAATGCGTAGAAGCTGTGATTATGAATTTTAAACTTCAACAACAAGCTCTTTGTCAGCGGTATGGGGTAATCCCATATGATACATCAGATTTGCTGAAAGTAGGAGTTAGCCGCAATGTCTCTGAAGGCGTGATGCCACTTAATGGCTTGCGATACGCGCCCATCGGTAATACATCGGGCTGGTATCTGTGGGCTGGTGAAGAACCATCGCAAGAAGATGATTTTTTTGTGCCGCTTCACATTTACCATTTATATGAATTGGCTCCAGCTATTGTAAAATACCTGCTTTTGCCACCTGCTTGGCGATTTTTAACTATACCACAGCAGTACGAGGATGTGTGGTATGACAAAGACCTGCTGTCAATAATTGACTGAGTATTTTGGGTAACATCCCGAGAAACGAATGTCTATGTAACCTTTTTAAATGATTAAACAACTAAACCTCTCACGCCTGTGGCTAGCCCTGGGGCTGCTCGTGTTCAGCTTTGCGGTGGGGGTGGGCGGCTTTATGCTGCTCGAAAACTACCCGTTTATCGACGCCTTCTACATGACGGTGATAACGGCCTCCACGGTGGGCTTTGGCGAAGTGCACCCGCTGTCCGACACCGGGCGCATCTTCGTCTCGTTTTATATTCTGTTTAACCTGCTGGTGGTAGCCTACCTCGTGTCGGTGCTCACCACGTACATTTTTGACGGCGAGCTGCGCCACCTTTTTCGCATGATTCGCGCCGACCAGGAAATCAAGAGCTTTCGCGACCACGTCATTGTTTGCGGCTTCGGCCGCAACGGCTTCAAGGCCTACGACGAGCTGCGCCACAGCGGCACCCGCGCCGTGATAGTGGAGCAAAACCAGCAGTTGGTAGCCGCTGCCAACGACGCCATTGGCCACCAGATTCCGGCCGTTTTCGGCGATGCCACCCTCGATAGCACCCTGCGCCAGGCTGGCATTGCGCACGCCAGGGCCCTCATTACGGCGCTGCCCAAAGATGCCGACAACGTATTTGTGGCCCTCTCGGCCCGCGAGCTGAATCCTAACATTCTCATTATTGCGCGGGCCAGCGCCCGCAGCAGCGTGAGCAAGCTCATCTCGGCCGGGGCCAATTCGGTAGTGCTGCCCGATGAAATCGGGGGCTCGCACATGGCCAACCTCGTCATTCGCCCCGAGGTAATTCGCTTTCTGGACATGATTTCGGGCCTCGACCCCAATAAGCTGCGCCTCGAAGAGCTGCCCTTCAACGAGTTGAAGCCCAGCCTGCGCGGCCAGAGCATCCGCGAACTCGACGTGCGCTCGCGCACCGGCGCCACCATTATTGCCCTGCGCCGGGGCCAGGGCGGCGAGCTGGAAGTAAGCCCCGCCGCCGACTACCGCACCGCCGCCGGCGACGTGCTGCTGGTGCTCGGCAACGAGGCCCAGATTCAATCGCTGCACCAGCAGTTTAAGTAGCAAAAACGTAGCGCGGACTTTGTAGTCCGCGTGTGGTTGGCGCTGCCGCCTATAAAGGCCGCGCCGCTAGCCTCCCTAGTTTTGTGGCCTTATGCATATTCTTCAGGTAAGCCCGCGCGTGCCGTTTCCGCTGCACGACGGCGGCGCAATCGGGATTTATAACATCACGAAGGGGTTACTAGATGCCGGGCACCGCGTCACGATGCTGGCCATCAACACCCCCAAGCACCACCAGCCGGCCGATGTGCTAGCCCACCTGGGGCCGAATTTCCGGCTCGTAACGGTGGACGTAGATACCAGCCTGAAGCCGCTCAAGGCGTTGCAGAATCTGCTGCTTTCAAAAGCGCCTTATAACGTGGAGCGGTTTATCAATTCCAAGGTGCTGGACGTGCTTATTGGGCTGCTGCAAACGGAAAATTTCGAGGTAATTCAATACGAAGGCACATTCGTAGCATGGTATAATGAGTGGCTGTATTCTGAGGAATTGTTTCCTGAAAAGACGGTTACTGTACTACGAGCGCACAACATTGAGTACGTCATTTGGGAGCGGCTGGCGGCGGGAAAAAAAAACCTGCTCAAGCGCTGGTATCTCACGCATTTGGCCGCCCGGATGCGCAGCTTCGAGGAGGAGTACTTAGGATTTTTCGACGCCATTGCGGCCATTACCGAAGAAGACATTATCCGCCTAAAGGAACTGGGCTGCCCCGAACCTATCGCCCTCATCCCGGCCGCCGTCGAGATGGGCTCTTTCCAACCCGACCCTAGCCAGCCGCCCCAGCCGCGCACCGTGTTCATGATAGGCTCGCTCAACTGGCTGCCCAACCTCGAAGGGCTCGACTGGCTGCTGCGCGAGGTGTGGCCGGCCATCCACGCCGAGCTGCCCGAGCTGGAGCTGCACGTGGCGGGCGTGGCGCCGCCCGGCCACCTCACCAGCCGCCCCCGGGGCCAGGACAACGTATTCATCCACGGCTTTGTGGAGTCAGCTGCCGCCTTCATGCGGCAATATGACCTGATGCTGGTGCCGCTGCTGAGCGGCGGTGGCATGCGCGTCAAAATCATCGAAGGCATGGCCTTGGGTAAGTGCATTTTGAGCACCGGCATCGGGGCCGAAGGCATTGCCGTGCGCGACGGCCACGACATTGTGCTGCGCGACACGGCCGCCGCCTGGCAGCAGGCCCTGCGCGACTACTACCACGGCCGCCTGCCGGTAGCCGCCCTCGGCGCCGAAGCCGCCCGCACCGCCGCCGAAGTCTACGACAACCGCCGCGTGACCCAGCGCTTCGAGGCACTGTATGCCCAGGTGGGGGCGGGGCGGCCCGCGGCCGCCGGCTAGCCCCAATCCCAAGCAAAACGGCCCGCCCGGCCGCTTTACCTTTGCGGCACGCAATGAAAATACTGGTGCTCCTGTCCCGCTTTCCGTATCCGCTCGACAAGGGCGACAAGCTGCGGGCCTACCACCAGCTGCGCTACCTGGCCGGGCAGGGCCACGAAATTTGCCTGCTAGCCCTTAGCGATGAGGCTGTGGCAGCGGAGGCGCTGGCCGCTGTGCGCCCGCTGTGCCGGGGCGGCCTGCACGTGCACCAGCTGGGCAAGGTGGCGCGGGGGCGGGGCCTGGCGCGGGCCCTGGCCACGGCCGGCCGGCCCTTGCAGGTAGGGTATTTCTACGAAAAAACGGCCCAGCTTTTAGTCAATAAGCTCGTAGCTGAGTTTCGGCCCACCCACGTGTACTGCCAGCTTATTCGCATGGCCGAGTACCTGCGCGCCCATGTTGGCCAGGTGCCCATGACGCTCGATTATATGGACGTGTTCTCGGCGGGCATGGCGCGGCGGGCGGCCACCGCCCCGGCCTGGCAGCGCCCGGTGCTGGCCCTGGAGGCTAGCCGCCTGGCCGCCTACGAGGCAGCGGCGTTTGGCTGGTTTCGGCACCACACAATCATCAGCGACCAGGACCGCCAGCTCATTCCGCACGCTGATAACGAAGCCATTACCATCGTGCCCAACGGCATCGCGCTCAATTACTTTCAGCCCCAGCCGCTAGCTCCCAAAACGCACGACCTGCTCTTTTGCGGCAATATGGGCTACCATCCCAACGTGGACGCCGCCTGCTGGCTGGCCGAGGAAATATTGCCCCTGGTGCAGCAGCAGCACCCCGGCGCCCGCCTGCTGGTGGCCGGCACTAGCCCCGCCCCGCGCGTGCAGGCCCTGGCCCGCCGCCCCGGCGTGGCCGTGAGCGGCTGGCTGCCCGATATCCGCACCGCCTACGCGGGGGCACGGGTTTTTGTGGCGCCCATGCGCGTGGGCACGGGCCTGCAAAACAAGCTTTTGGAGGCGATGGCCATGCAGCTGCCCTGCGTCACAACCCCGCTGGCCAACAATGCCTTGCGGGGTGCACCCGGCCAGCATCTGCTAGTGGCCGACGGCGCGCCGGCCCTCGCCAATGCCCTGGCTAGCCTACTCGCCGACCAAGCCGCCGCCGCCCGGCTTGCCGCCGCCGGCCGCACCTTTGTGGCCGAAACCTACGACTGGGCCGCCGCCACCGCTCGGCTGGAGGCGCTGTTTGTAGGGTAAGCTTTAGCTTGCCAGCGCTAGCAACGTGGCGGGCGCCAGCAAGCTAAAGCTTACCCTACAAAACGAAGTTGCCCTTAGCTGGTTACTCTCTATTCTTAACTCCACGGCAAGCTGAAGCTTACCGCACATTGTATGCTCGATACCATAGAATCCGCCATCGAAGACATCCGCGCCGGCAAGGTCGTTATTGTGGTTGATGACGAAGACCGCGAAAACGAAGGCGACTTCATCTGCGCCGCCCGCTCGGCCACGCCCGAGGTTATCAACTTCATGGCCACCCACGGGCGCGGGCTTGTGTGCGCGCCCCTCACCGCCGAGCGCTGCGACGAGCTAGGCCTCGACCTGATGGTGGGCCGCAACACGGCCCTGCACGCCACGCCCTTCACGGTATCGGTCGATTTGCTGACCAACGGCGTAACCACCGGCATCTCGGCTTCCGACCGCTCCAAGACTATCCTGGCGCTCATCGACCCTGCCACCAAGCCCGAGGACCTGGGCAAGCCGGGCCACATTTTTCCGCTCAAGGCCCGTAAGGAAGGCGTGCTACGCCGCGCCGGCCACACCGAGGCGGCCGTGGACCTGGCTAGGCTAGCCGGCTTCGAGCCGGCCGGCGTGCTGGTCGAGATTCTGAAGGAAGACGGCGAGATGGCGCGCCTGCCCGACCTCGAAAAAGTGGCCGAGCAGTGGGGCCTCAAGCTGATTTCGGTGCAGGACCTCATCAAGTACCGGCTAGCTCAGGAAAGCCTCATTCAGCGCGAGATAACGGTGAAGATGCCCACCGCCCACGGCGACTTCGACCTCTACGCCTACACCCAGCGCTCGAACGGCGCCCAGCACCTGGCCCTGGTGAAGGGCGACATCAGCGGCCCCGAGCCGGTGCTGGTGCGCGTGCACAGCTCGTGCATCACGGGCGATATCTTCGGCTCGTGCCGCTGCGACTGCGGCCCGCAGCTGCACCAGGCCATGGAGCAGATAAACCGCGAAGGCCGCGGCGCCATTATCTACATGAACCAGGAGGGCCGGGGCATTGGCCTGCTCAATAAGCTGAAAGCCTACAAGTTGCAGGAAGCCGGCCGCGACACCGTGCAGGCCAACGAGGACCTGGGCTTCCGGGGCGATGAGCGCGACTACGGCGTGGGCGCCGCCATTCTGCGCGACCTGGGCCTGCGCCAGCTGCGCTTGCTCACCAACAACCCCAAGAAGCGCACCGGCCTCAGCGCCTACGGCATCGAAATCGTAGACACCGTGCCCATCGAAATCGCGCCCAACCGGCACAACCAGAGCTACCTCACCACCAAGCGCGACAAAATGGGCCACGATATTTTGCAAACGATAACGCCCGACACGGCGGCCTAGCCCCGCGCGCTTTTTCTGAACTGTTTGGGGGGCAAGCTTCGTATAGAAGGCTGTATTACTACGTCTGCTGCGTTCATGCTTGCCCCCCAGCCGCTCTACCAGATTATTTACCACAGCCTGGCTACCGGCGATGGCATGCCGCCCGAGGCCTTGGCCGACCTGCTGCGCCAGGCCCGCGCCCACAACCAAGACCACCGCCTCACGGGCCTGCTGCTCTACGCCGCCGATACCAAGGAGTTTGTGCAAGTAATTGAGGGCCCGCGCGATGAGATTGACGCGCTCTACGCCCGCATTGCCCGCGACCCGCGCCACAAGCACGCCTTTGTGCTGCACGAGGGGCCGGCCCAGGGCCGCATGTTTCCGGACTGGCGCATGGGTTTCGTGCCCGCCGCCACCCAGGATTTGCGCACCACCACCGGCTACCTGCCGCTAGCCCAGCAGCCCGGCCGCATCAGTCCCTTTAGCCTGGTGGTGCACGTGCCCGAAGCGCTGCGGCGCTTCCTCAGCAGCTTTGCCCAGCCGCTGCCGGTGGCCGCCTAGCGCAGCCCCGCACCCCGCCTAAAATACTAACGGCCACCCTGTGCAGGGTGGCCGTTGGCTTTAGAAGTAGGCTGATTAGTAAAGGAATGCCTCAGGGTGGCCTAGCGCGGCACCGGCCCCACCCAGCGCAGCACCGGGTAGCGGCGGTAGCCGGCCTCGGCATAGGGCGAATGCTGATACACCCATTCGAGCTGGGCGGGGCCGCTGGCGGCAAAAGCCGGGTCGGCTTTTTTCCTGGCTTCCAGCTCTTGGCGCACGGCGGGGTTTTTAGTCAGAAACTCGGCCGCCAGGTCCTCAAACACATAGTCGGAGTAGTGCTCTTTCTGCTGCAAGATGCTGTCGAAAAACCCCCAGGCAAAGAATGAGTCGGTGGCCTGCGGCTCCAGCGTCTCGACCAGGTAGCGCTTGGCCGGGCCTTGCTCGGCTAGCACCGCCAGGTAAGAGCCGGGCGCCAGGGTAGCCTGAGCCGCCTGAGAAGCAGCAAGCTTCACCTGCGCGTGCAGGTAGTGGCCTTCGTAAGGGCGCGGGGTGGTTTTATAATCCTCCACGGTGTAGGTTTGGAGGGCGCCGGCCAGGGGCTGGGCTAGCGGGCGCAATACCACGCCGTTGCGGCGCAGCTTGTCAAGCACTTCCGTCCATTCGGCCGGAATCACGTAGGCGTCGGGCGCCGTTACTTCCACCGTGGCGTGGGCGGTGTTGTAGAAGGGCACCGGCCGCACGTAGGGCCTAGCGCGGTCGTAGTAGAGGCGCGGCTGCCCGCTCACGGCGCTGGGCTTGTGCCCGGCCTCGTAGCCCCGAAACTGCACCGTGCCGCTGGCCTGCTCATCGAGCGCCCAGGCCAGCGGAAACTGCGTTTGGGCGGCCAGGGCGGCATCGGCGGCGGCGCGGGCGGCCAGCAGCGCGGGGGCCTGGCTAGCCACGGTTTGCACGTAGGTGAGGAGCAAATCGTAGGTGGCGCGCACGCGGGGGCCGAAGGCCTTGAGCATGTGCGTTTCGGGCATGAAGCCGATGCTGTTGAAGAGCGCCGCGTAGCCAGTCGAGTAGCGCGGGCTTTCCAGAAAAGCGCGCAGGCCGCTCTCGGGCGTTTCGCCCTCAAAGTCCACGTAGGGCGTCAGGGGCCAGTGCTTCTGGTCCATGCCTTTGTACAGGGCGGGCAGCAGCTTGTCTTTCAGATACGGCCCCAGCACCGGGCCCAGCTTGTTGTACTGGGTCGGAATAAGTGTAATGGTGTACTGATAGTCAGCGCCGTTGGAGGTGTGCGTATCGACAAAAATCTCGGGCCGCCACTTCCGAAACAGCTCCGCAAACGAGCGCCCATTGCGCGAGTCCTGCTTGATGAAGTCGCGGTTCAAATCGAGGTGCCGCGCATTGCCCCGGAAGCCGTATTCCCGCGGCCCGTTCTGGTTCACGCGGGTGGTGCTGTTGCGGTTCAGCATGCCGTCGATGTTGTAGGCCGGAATGATGACGACTGTAACCTGGCTCAGCAGCGCGCGGTATTTCTTCTCGCGCAGCAGGTCGCGGGCCAGCAGCATGCTGGCGTCGATGCCCTCGGGCTCGCCGGGGTGAATGCCGTTTTGGATGAATAAAACCGGCCGGCCCTTGGCCCGGCTAGCCCCCGGCTCAAAGGTGCCGTCGGCCGAGAGCACCACCTCGTGCAGGGGCTGGCCGCTGTCGGTGGGGCCGGCCTCGCGCAGCTGCATGGTGGCCGGGTAGGCGGCGGCCAGCTCCTTGTAAAAGGCTATGCACTCGGTGTAGGTGGCGGTGGTGTTGTGCTGCGGGTCGCGCTCGAAGGGCGTAGTGAGCGGTGGGCTAGGGGCGGCGAGGAGCGAGGCGGCGAACAGGAGCGAGGCGAGGAACATGGGGGCGAAAGTACCTTTGCCAGCAACGAACCCCACTAGCGTGTCATGCTGAACGCAGTGAAGCATCTTGCTCGCCCGTTGCTTGCGTTAAAGATTACTGCGCCACGCAAGATGCTTCACTGCGTTCAGCATGACACCCCTTTTTTCGATTCATGTCCGCCCGTCCGCTCATTCTTATTTCCAACGACGACAGCCTCACGGCTCCCGGTATTGCGCACCTGGTGCGCCTCATGCACGAGCTTGAGGCCGAAATTGTGGTGGTGGCGCCCGCCAGCCCGCAGTCGGGCATGGGCCACGCCATCACCATCGGCCACCCGCTGCGGCTCGATAAATCCGATATTTTTGGGCCCGACGTGACGGCCTACGCCTGCACCGGCACGCCCGCCGACTGCGTCAAAATCGCCAAGCACTACGTGCTCGAAGGCCGCCGGCCCGACCTCGTAGTGTCGGGCATCAACCACGGCTCCAACTCGGCGGTGAATGTGCTGTACTCGGGCACCATGTCGGCGGCCATCGAGGCGGCCATTGAGGGGCTGCCCGCCATCGGCTTTTCGCTGTGCGACTATGGGCACGACGCCGATTTTTCGCACGTCGGGCCCTGGGTGCTGGAGGTGTGCCGCCAGGCGCTGGCCCACGGCATTCCGGCCGGCACGGCCCTTAACGTCAACATTCCGAAGAACGATAGCCCCATCCAGGGCATCCGGCTGGCCCGTCAGGCCCGCGCCAAGTGGCAGGAGCGCTTCGAGCAGCGCCACGACCCCTACCGCCGCCCCTACTACTGGCTGCTGGGCGAGTTTGTGAACCAGGACACCGGCCTCGACACCGACGAGGCGGCGCTGGCCGCCGGCTACGTATCGGTGGTGCCCTGCCAGTACGACCTCACCAACTACCAGGGCCTGGCCGCCATGGCCGACGCCTGGCAGCTGGCCCTGCCGCCCGCCGGCCCCGCCGCCGCGCCCCCGCAGCCCATGCCCAGCGAAGACTACGGCCCCGCGGCGCAGTAGCAGCGTCAAAAGCTAACCGTGACAAGTCGAAAATGGAGGCTGCCTTTTGAGGCCTTTCACTTTCAACTTGTCACGGTTAGCTTTTAACTCTTTTTACCGCCCGCACCAGGCGGTGCTGCCGCGCCACGGCCGGGCTGCGCACCACGCGGGGCGGCGCTTGCGGCGCGCCCGCCAGCGGGCCGCCAGCGGGCGCGTAGTGCTTATGGTGCGCACTGTGCCCGGCCAGCGATGCCAGCAGCCCCAGCAGCAGTAAGCTCAGCACAACCAACAACGATTTCATAAAGCATACAGATTCTCTTTCAAGATAGTACGCTCAGCGTGAAGCCCCTGTGAACCAGCCCTAGTCGCGGCTCAGCCAGCCTTTACGCCAGAAATAATAAAGCTGGATGCACACAATGGCCGTGAGCACCCCCAGCAAAATAGGGTAGCCCAGCGGCGAGTACAGCTCGGGCATGTTCAGGGGCAGCAGGTGGCCGTGGCTGTCTTCGTGCTGAAAATTCATGCCGTAGAGGCCCACCACAAAGCTCAGCGGGATGAAGATGGAGCTGATGATAGTGAGCACCTTCATCACCTCGTTCATGCGGTTGCTCTGGTCGGAGAGGAAGAGGTCGGTGAGCGAGGAAATGTTGTCGCGGTAGCTTTCGGCCAGGTCCAGGGCCTGAATGGCGTGGTCGTAGGCGTCGCGGTAATACACCTTTATTTCTTCGGGCACCACCTCTTCGGGCAGGCGCAAAATCTCCGACATTTTATCGCGCTCGGGGTACACGAGGCGTCGGAAGCGCACCACGTCTTTCTTGATGCGCAGGATGCGGCTCAGCAGCCGGCGCTCGCGCGGGATGGCGAAGATGCTGGTTTCCAGCTCCTCAATGTAGTCGCCGATAGCGGCCATGGTGGGGTAGTAGTGGTCGAGCACCACGTCGGTGAGGGCGTAGGCCAGGTAGCCCACCGACTTGCGCCGCAACTGGCTGAAATTGGCCCGGATGCGGTTGCGCAGCACCTCCAGGCAGTCGTCGTAGTCATCCTGAAACGAGAGCACGTAGTTGGGCCCGGTGAAGATGGACAGCTGGTCGTCGTGCACCGTGAGCTGGGGCGTAAACTCGGTCATGCGCGACACGAGGAAGAGGCGGTTGTCGTCAAACACCTCCACCTTGGCCCGCTGGTAGTCGCCGAGCACGTCTTCCATTTGCAGCGGGTGCAGGCCAAACTCCTCCATGATGCGCTCCATCAGGGGCAGGTCGCCGTAGCCGCGCACATCTATCCAGTGCTTCAGTTCGGGATGGGCGCGCAGATAAGCCACCAGGTCGTCGAAGCGGCCGGTGTACTCGGCCTCCTCGTGCATATGCTCGTCGTAAGAGATTAAGAACAGGCGCGGCTTCAGCGCGTCGGGCTGCACGTGCAAGGTGCCGGGGCGCTGGCCCACATTCTGATACAGCGCCTGGCGGCGGGCCTCACGGTCGGGGTCGGGGGGCAGGCCGGGGGGCGCGTCGTTCGCATCGCGGAAGGAGCCGGGCCGGGTAGCCGGGGCCGCCGGCGAGTCAGAAAATTCCATGAACAAAAGCTGAGCTACTGCGAAAGATGGGCCTGCAAAGATGAAGAAGCAAAGAAGCTGCCGGGGCAGTGCCGTACTTTGGCAGCCCTCGCCGCTGGCGGGCTAGCCCCACCATGGGCCGGGGCAAGCCCGGCGTACCCCCTAGCTGCCTCTAAAAACGTGCCTGTTGCTTTTTCTTCGCCGCCCACCTGGGCCGTATACGAGGCCGAAAGCCCGCCCGGCCAGCCCCCGGCCGTGCCGCGCCTGCCCCTGGCTTTCGAACCCTTTTTGTTTCTGACGCCGGCCCACCAGGCTTTGCAGGCGCACGGCCAGCCGGTGCTGGCTTTTTACCTTGAAGACCCCGCCGCCGGCCGCACCGTGGCCCAGCTTTTTGTAGTGCCCGCCCCCGACCCGGCTCAGCCGGGGCTGGCGCGCTCGCCAGGGCAGGCCAGCTTTGGCGGGGTGCAGCTAGCCCCCGGCCTGCCCGTGGCAGCCCTGCACCCGCTGTTGGAAGCCACCGAGGCCGCGCTGCGCCAGCGCGGCCAGCAGCAGCTGGAAGTGCGCAGCTACGCCTTTTGCTACGACCCCGCCGGGGCCGCCACCGAGGCCGAGGCCCTGCGCCAGCGCGGCTACGAGGTGGTGCTGGCCGAGCAGAATTACCACCTGCCCACCGCCCACGACTACGCCGCCCACCTGCGGCCCAATGAGCGCCGCGCCCTGCGCAAGTGCCACCAGGCGGGCTTGTTTCTGGAGCAGGAGCCGCCCCTGACGCTGCCCTGGGCCTACGATTTTATGCAGGCCTGCCGCCAGGAGCGGCAGCAGGCGCCGCTCTCGCTGCCGCTTGAGCGCTTGCAAGCAGTGGTGCGGGCGTTTCCGCGGCAGCACCTGCTGCTGTCGGTGCGCGAGCCGGGCGGCGACTGGGCGGCGCTGGCCGTGGCCATTCAGGTCAGTAGCCGGGTGCTGTACACCTTTTACGTGGCTAGTGCGCTGCGATTGAAGAAGCTGAGCCCCGCGCTGCTGCTCTACGAGGGCCTGCACGATTTTGCCCGCGCCACCGGCTCCGAGCTGCTCGACCTAGGCACTTCTACGCTGCCCGGCACCCGGCAGCCCAACGTGCCGCTGCTCGACTTTAAGCGCCGCCTGGGCGGCGTGGCCGGCCTGCGCCTGACCTGGCAGAAGCGTTTGTGAATTGTGGGAAACACTTTATTGACTGCACTATTGCAGCCCTGGCGCCAGACCCCACCCCCGGCCCCTCCCCTTCGGGAGAGGGGAGCCTAGCGCTCGCTACCGTCTGCTGACGTCCAGCTCCCCCCTCGCAAAGGGGAGGGGCCGGGGGTGGGGTAGTACGAGCGGCGAGCCAGCCCCTATTATAGGCTGAGCACTACTCTAAGTTTGTTTTCTGCTCAAATTTTCTTTCTAAAGCCTTTCCAGCTTGCCTGCCGCGCCCGCCCCCGCACCCGCCCCGCCCACCCGCCTGGTGGCCCACCTGCGCACCTTTGTGCGGGGCACGGCCGGCACGGGCGTGGCCGTGGCGGCACGCACGGCCGGGGCCCTGGTCCTGAGCAAGCTGCTGGCCCTGTACGGCGGCCCGGGCGGCCTCACCCAGCTAGCCCAGCTCCAGAACCTGATGGCCCTTTTCGGGGCCCTGCCCACCGACGGCGTGCAGCTGGGCGCCACCACCTACCTGGCGCCGCTGCGCCCCGGCGGGCCGCGCCACGGCCTGTGGCTGGGAGCCGCCGCGTGGCTGGTGGCGGGGCTGATAGGCGGGGCGGGGCTGCTGCTGGTGCTGCTGGGTGGGCCGGCGTGGCCGGCAGGTAGGGCGCTGGTCTTCACCATTGCCATGCTGCTGGTGGCGGGGCAGGCGCTGCTGGGCGTGGCGCTGCTGGCGGCGCGGCGGCGCGGGGCCTACGTGCTGCTTACCACGGTATTGAGCGTGCTGGGGCCGGCGGCCGTGGCGGGGCTGCTGGCGCTGGGGCAGCCGCTGGGGCGGGTGCTGCTGGGCTACGTGGTGGGGCAGGCGCTCACGTTTGGGCTGGCGCTGCGGCTGGCTAGCCGGGCCGGGCTGCTGCAAGGCTGGCCGGGGCGCTACTGGCCGGGCCGGGTGGCGCTGCGCGGGCTAGCCCGGTTTCTGCTCATGGCCTTGGGCAACCTGCTCTTTGGCCGGGCGGTGGAATACGTGGTGCGGGCCTACCTCATTGCGCACTTTGCGCCCTCGGCCACCGATTTGTGGCAGGCCGTCGTCAAGCTCTCTGATAATTATACCCTGGTGGTTATTGCGGTGCTGAACACCGTTTTTTACCCGCGCCTGGCCGCGCTGGCTGCCGCGCCCGCCGAGCAGCGCCGCTACGTGGGCACCGTGGCCGGGCTGCTGGCCGTGGGGCTGGCCGCCGGGCTAGGG
Organism: Hymenobacter cheonanensis; assembly: GCF_030581075.1. GTDB lineage: Bacteria > Bacteroidota > Bacteroidia > Cytophagales > Hymenobacteraceae > Hymenobacter. Next base: position 58,181 of record NZ_JAUQSW010000001.1, on the reverse strand, counting down.
CTGCTGTATGCGCTGCGGCAGCCGCTGCTCACGCTGCTGTTTGCGCCGCGCCTGGCGGCCGCCGCGCCGCTGCTGGCCCCGCAGCTGCTCGGCGACTGGGCCAAGTTCGTGAGCTGGGTTTTTCAGTACACGCTGCTGGTGCGGGCGCGGGCGCTGCCCTACCTGGCCATGCAGGCGGGCGGCGTGCTGCTCTACACGTCGCTGCTGGTCAATATCTTGCCGCGGCTGGGGCTGCCCGGCATGGTTATCACCCACGCCACGCACTACTGCTTAATGATGCTTATTAGTGCCGTTTGGTTTTATTTCGGAAAAGCCGGTGGAAAACGCTAGCCCTCCCTTTACGCCGCTGGTGGCCCCGGCGCCGCTCGTCAGCATCGTGGCGCTGTGCCACAACCACGCGCCCTACCTGCGCGAGGCCCTCGACTCGGTGCTGGCCCAGACCTACGCGCCGCTCGAAGTGTGGCTCGTCGACAATGCCAGCACCGATGGCAGCGCGGCCATCTTGCAGGAATACGCCGCCGCGCACCCCGGCTGGCACCTGCTGCTGCTGCCCGAAAACGTGGGCAACTGCCGCGCTTTCAACCAGGCCTTTTTCCAAAGCCAGGGCGAGTTTATCGTCGATTTTGCCACTGATGATGTGCTGCTGCCCGACCGCCTCAGCCAGCAGGTGGCGCTGTTGCTGAGCCTGCCGCCCGACTATGGGGTGGTGTATTCCAACTGCGCGCTCATCTCGGCTGCCGGCCAGCCGCTGGGCCTGCACCACCGCGCCGATGGGCGCGGCCGGCTGCACCCGCGCCCGGCCAGCGGCTGGGTGTTTGGCGAGGTGCTGGGGCGTTACTTTATCAGCTCGCCCACCATGCTCATGCGCCGGGCCACGCTGCTGGCGCTGGGCGGCTACGACGAGGCGCTGAGCTACGAGGACTTCGACTTCTGGGTGCGGGCTAGTCGCGACTGGCGCTTCCAGTACCAGGATGTGGTGACGACCCGCAAGCGCAAGCACCCGCGCAGCATGAGCGCCCAGGTAACCACCCGCCAGGACCCCTACCTCGACTCGACCCTGGCCGTGTGCCGCAAGGCGCTGGCTTTGTGCCGCACCCCCGCCGAGGCGCGCACCCTGGCCCGCCGCCTACGCTACGAGCTGCGCCACGCCCTGCGCCGCCGCCAGTGGGCGGCCGCCCGCGTAGCCTGGCAGCTACTCATGGATGTAGTCGGCCGGGTCGTAGGGCTGCGAGGCCAGGCAGAGTAGCACCGCGCCGGGGCCAAAGTGAATCTCGGGCCAGCAGTGGGGCGGCAGGTACAGGGCCTGGGTGGGCTGCGCGAGGCAAAACTCGACCGGCGCCTGGCCTTCGGCCTTAACCGTGAGCGTGATGCGGCCGTGCACGGCCACTAATACCTGTTCGAGAGTGTGGTGGGCGTGGCGGCCGCGCACCCGGCCGGCGGGCACCTCCGTTATCCAATACGCCCGCCGTACGGCAAAGGGCAGGCCATCGGCCTCGGCCACCGTGAGCCAGCCGCTGTCGGCCGCGCCATGGCTGGGAAGGGTAAAAAGATAAGGAAGCGTCATGCAACTGGAATGGCCGGCAAAGATAGGCCTAGCCGCCCGGGCCACCGAATGGGCCCGCCGCTAGGGCACTTGCTGCACCTCCACGCGGCGGTTGCGGGCGTCGGGGGCGGGGTACAGGGGCCGCGTATCGCCGTAGCCCACCGTGCTCAGGCGCCCGGGGGCCACGCCGGCCTGCACGAGGTAGGCCTTCACGGCCTCGGCGCGCTGCTCCGAGAGCTGCTGGTTCTTATTGGATTCGCCCACGCGGTCGGTGTGGCCGGCTATGCGCAGGCGCAGGTCGGGGTGGGCTTGCAGTTCGGCCGCCAGCGCATTGAGGGCCGGCCGGGCGGCGGGCAGCAGCTCGGCCGTGGTTACCTTAAACAGCACGGTGGGCAGCACCACCGGGCTGGCCGCCACCGGCGGAAGACCGGCCGCGGGCGGCAGCCGCAGCGCAATTCGCCGGGGGGCCAGCGTATCGGGGGGCGCGGGAGCCGGGCGCGCCGGCGCCAGGGCGGCCGTCGGCGCCGCCTCACTCACCCGGATGGTGATGGGTACCACCGGGCTTTCAGCGGTGGGGTAAAAATTCTGCGTCAGGTAAAAGGTGGTGGTTTTGCGCAGCCGGGTGGGGTAGGTGTTGCCGGTGGCCACCAGCTGCGTGCGCTCGGCGTCGGCGTACCAGCGCACCTCGCGGCCCGTTACGCGCAGCGTGCTCAGCGCGCTGGCCGGCACCGTGGCGGCCGATTTCAGCTTGACGCGGTAAAACGTAAACTCGCCCGTGTCGCAGTTGCCGTAGGGCGCGTACTCGGCGTGGCCGGTCAGCTTTTCCTGGGCCGCATCGTAGGTGAAGGCAATGGTGCCATTGCCGCACCAGTAGCGCGAGCGCGACTGCCCGGTTTCGGCGAGCTTGCCGGCGTGCTCCAGCCGCATACCGGCGGGCGTGGGCGTACCTTCCATCTGAAACGTGACGGTGATACCAGCCTGGCTGCCAGCCTGCTGAAAGAGAATGCCGAACAAATCGGTGCCTGCCCGCTGCTGCACGCGCAGCACCGAGGGGCAGTAGCGGTTCTTATCAAATTCGTCTTCCACCCCCTGCCACACCCCGGTCAGCGATTGGGCACCAGCGGGGCCCGCCAGCAGCAGTGCCGGCAGCAGATAAAGCCGAAAAACTCGTTTCATGCAGCTAAAATAACCAACTCGCCTAACGCCGCGCTGTCCTGGCTATTGCCCGCCCAGGGCCAGGTACTCGGCCACTAGGGCCAGCGAGTGGGCCGGGCACTCCCAGGCCAGGTGGCTGAGGCGCCAGCCGGCCAGCCAGCGCGTGTGCGGGTAGTAGTTGAGCAGCGGCGCAATGCAGAAATCCAGCCCCTGGGTGCGCTGCTCCAGCTCGGCCAGGGTCCAGTGCGTAGCGAGCAGCGGCGCGGGCGCGCCGCCCAGGCGCCGGAGCGTGCTGGCCAGCAGTAGCTTATCCATAAAATGTGGGCTAGCGGCCAGCAGCGCGGGCAGCTCGCGCAGCAGAGCCGCCCGCGCCGCCCCTAGCTGCGGTACCTCGGCCGCCAGCCGCCCGATGTGGTAGGCCACGAGCGGGGCCGTGGCGTAGTAGGGCGACGCGCCCAGCGGGTTGTGCCGGTAGGCCCCCGAGGTAACAGCCCACTCGATAAGCGCCAGGCTATCGGTATCAAACTCATTCAGCGGCAGCCGGCTGCGCACCACCCACAGCAGCGCATTCGACAACGTGCTGACGTCGAACTCGATGGGCATGTGCTTGCCAAACCAGGTGGAGTAAACCTTGCGCCGCCGAAACGCCGCCGGCCCGGTGCTGGCCCAGGCAGCTACCGTGTTGGCGTGGGCTTGCAGCTTGTGGTGCAGCCAGGCCGCGTGGTGGGCCGGGCCAGGGTCGGCGAGGTATACCAGCACGGTGCAGTCCACGTCGTCGGGCGGGGCAAACTGCGTGAAGCGCCGCAGCAGGCGGCCGTTGGGAAAGTGGTTGCGCGGCTGGGTTTGGTAGTAGTTGTAGGTAGGCTGCGCGTCGCGGCTGCGGTAGTGCGGGTAAGTGGCGCGGGCTCGCTCGGCCATCGTGGCCACTAGGGCCTGAGCGGCCGGCGGCAGCTGGGCGCTTAGCTCCTGCAACGTGAAGATGGTGAGCGCCGTGAAGAAGACGTTGGAATCTTCGCGGCACAGGCCTAGTGGGCGGCTGCGGCGCTGGCTCGGAAAAAGCCCCGGTAGGTAGTGCGCATCGCCGGTCGATTGCAGGGCGGCAATGCGGGAAATTAAGGCGGAAAGAAGCGCGGCAGATTCGGGCATTTGCCCGCCAAGTTAGCGCCCGGCCTAGTGGCTTTTTCTGAACCCGGCGCGTGGATGAGCCTGTTGAAAAATAAAAAGCCCATCCTGCTTAGCTGGCGGCTGCCTATCGAAGCATTTCTACTGCGCCATTTAGGGAGGCGGTAAAAATGCTTTGACGAGCGGCTGCCAACTGTGCAAGACGGGCTTACTACGTTTCTACCTCAGATACGCCATGTCCTCGGCGCTGAGCTGGATGTCGGCCGCCGCCAGGTTTTCGCGCAGGTGGGCCAGCGACGACGTGCCCGGGATGGGCAGCAGCAGCGGCGACTTGTGCAGCAGCCAGGCAATGTTGAGCTGCGCCTCCGATACACCGCGCTGGCGGGCTAGCTCGGCCATTTTATCGCCGGCCTTGGGCAGGCCGTGCACGAGCGAGAAAAACGGCACCAGCGGAATGCCGTGCTGCTCGCACAGGGCCAGCACTTCCTCGCCGCCCTGCGTTTCGCCGTGGGCGTCGTGCAGGGTGGTGCGCTGGGCGTAGCCGTACATGTTTTCGACGGTGGCGATTTCGCCCAGGGCCAGGCCCTTCTCCAGGTCGGCGGGGCTCACGTTGCTCAGGCCCACGTGCTGGATTTTGCCTTCTTTTTGCATCTCGAACATGGCGCCGAGCTGCTCTTCCAGCGGCACGGCGCTGTGGCCCATCAGCCGCAGGTGCACGAGCTGCACCTGCTCCTGGCGCAGGGTGCGCAGGTTGTTTTCGATGCTGGTGCGCAGGTTTTCGGGCGTGTTGAAGGGCACCCAGCTGGCATCGGGCCGGCGGGTGGCGCCCACTTTGGTGCAGATTACCAGGTCTTTCGAATACGGATGCAGCGCCTCGAAAATCAAGCGGTTCGTCACGTCGTCGCCGTAGTAGTCGGCCGTGTCGAGGAAGTTAACGCCGCTGGCCACGGCCGTTTTCAGGATTTCGAGCGCCTGCGGGCGGTCGGCGGGCTCGCCCCAAATCTGGGGCCCGGTGAGGCGCATGGTGCCGTAGCCGAGGCGATTGACGGTGAGGGGCTGCGCCGAATTGGGCGCAATGGTGATGGTAGACATGGGCTGGCCAAAAGTGGAAAAGTAACGTGCTCTAAACAGTCGCTTTCGGCCCAGGTTTACTTTCCCGATGTTCCGTTGGCCGCTTGGTAAGTGCGAATCTTCTCGGCCACCTCTACCATCGGGGCCACATAAATGTCTTTTTCGTGCGCCTTGAGGTAGCGCAGCAGCTGGCGGTGCGCGGCCAGGTCCACGTTCAGCGCGTGCCCGCCGCCCACGCCGTGAAACAGAAACACCAGCAGCGTGTGCGCCTGCTGCGCCTGCTTCACCAGGTCCAGCATATACCTGGCACCCTGGCCATTAATAGAGTAGCAGTCCACGTTAGTGAGGTCTACCTGGGCGGCCGTTTGCAGGCCACCCGTAACGCCCCTGGCGGCCACGAAGTCGGCTTTGAGCTGGTCGTAAAAATTGACGCCGCCAATCTGCCGGTCGCCGCAGGGGTAGGCGAAAGTGCGGCTCGTTTTGCCGTCGATGGCGTTGAGCAGCGTGTTATTAGTCCGGATTTCAGCCACGGCGCGGCTCACGGTGTACTTGCTCAGGTCGTTATCAGGCGTTACGAAGCTGCGGCCGGGCAGGCTGCCATCGCAGGGGTGCATTAGGGCGTGGTTGCCGAGTTCGTGCCCATGCTGGGCGGCTAGCCGCCACTCGGGCAGCCGCTTGCTCACCACCGGCGACGACCCAATGAGGTAAAACGTACCGCGCAGCCCTAGCGAGTCGAGGGCCGGGGCCACGCGGTCGAGGTCGGCGTCGATGGCGTCGTCGTAGGTCAGCACCACGGCGCACTGCTTGTTGTTCCACACGCTGGTGGTTTGGGCAAAGGCGGCGGGGCTAGCGAGCAACGCCGCTGCCAGGGCCAGGTACTTGGGGCTACGCATAAAGCAACTCGGGCTAGGGAGAAAAGCTGCCGCTAAGGCAGCCCGCGCAAGATAAGGTCCGTGGCAGGCGGCGGCGGGCTAGCGGCGCTTACTTCCTGGGTAGCAGCCCGCGCTCTTGCAGCACCGGCGCCAGCGGGCCAGTCGGCCGGATGAGCGGCAGCAAGTCCCGGTACGAAATTTCTACCTCGATTTCCTGGTCGGCGTGGTAGGGGCCGGGGTAGGCCAGGTCCTCATCGTCGCGGTCGTCGTAGCCAAAGCAGAGCCCGGTAGCGGTTATTACAAAGCCCCCGGCCGGTAGCTTGCCACTGCGCCCTACCTCGGCGTAGTGCACGTTGGTCCACACGGCTTGTAGCTCCTTGCGCAGCAGTTGGCGCAGGCGGGCCTGGTAGCCCGGCACCAGCAAGTCGGCTAGCTGCACTGGCCGGCCGGTGCGCAGGTCGAAGGTGTGCCCCTGCCACCACTCGCGCGGGCCGGCGCCAATCGTTTCGTCGGGAGAAGTAAACCGGTCGAGCTGCACCACCGACAGCAGGTAGTTGCTATTATAAATGACCAGTTTCATGCCATCGAAGTAATACCTGTCTAGGCGGCTCTGCCGGTTGCCCACCAGTGTATCGAGCAGCTGCGGCATGTGGGCGGCGGGCACGGGGGGGGCCAGCGCCCGTCGCAGCCGCTGCTCGGCCACGGGGTTGTGCGGCAGGTACACGCGCAGGTAGTCCTGCGCGTAATGCGCCGAGTCGAGGTGGTCGTTGCCCTCTTCGGCTTCGTAGCGTGTCAGCTCCCAGGTTTCGTTCTGGTAGCGCGCGGCATCGGTGTAGGTTTCGTGCAGGGCCAGCGGCAGGCTGCGGCGGCCATCGGGGCTGCGCCACGTGCCGCTTAGCTGGGGCCCAACGGCGCTACCCACCAGCCAGTAGCCCGTGGGGCGGAGGTCGCCCTCGCTCAGGGTTATGGGCTGGTGCTGCTTCGGCTTATCCTGCCCAAGTCGTAGCAACTGCCCCCGGTGGTCGTAATAGTAGCTGCCCGAATAGCCCCAGCGCCCCGAATCCAGCTCCAGCGTAACGGGCTGCGGCCCGATAGTGCCCCGCCAGCGCCGCGGCGACCAATAGCTGCTGTGCGTGCACCGGCTAGGTGGGCTCACCGGGCCGGACGGCGGCCCGGCGGCCAGTGTCGATGCCATTGCCAGAAAGAAGCTACGCAACAGCCACATCGTAGAAAGGGACGGAAGCAAAATCGGTGTATGAAGTAAACAAAGCTAGCGAAGCTGAAGAGCCGCCTAGCGCGTAAGCCGGTAAATCATGAGCGCCGTGCGCTCAATCAGCTTCGGAAACTCCTTCAGATTAATGGTTTCGCCGGGCGCGTGGGCCCCCTTGCCGGGCGCGCCCAGGCCATCGAGGCAGTCGAGGTACTGGGCCACGTACGACACATCGCCGGCCCCGCGGGCGCCCGGGTCGCCGGCCACTACCGGCCCGAAGCCCAGGTCGCGGCTGGCCTGGTCGGCCAAGGCCGCCAGCTGCTGGTTGCCAGGCGTAGGTGGCATGCTCGGGATACCGTCGCTGAACGTGATTTCGGCGCGGGTGCCGGCCAGGCTCTGGGCCACGATGGCGTGCATTTTGGCGCGGGCGGCTTCCTTTTGGGCTTCGGTGAGAAAGCGCAGGTCGCCGGCCACGGCCGCGCTGGGCGCGATGATGTTGGTTTTGCCAGTTACTTCCGCGTGGGCTTTCTTCTCCTCATATTTCACCTCCGAACCGCCCACAATAAGGCCGGGATTAAAGGTCAGATACTGCTCCTGGCTCAGCGTTTCGCGGAAGGAATTGAGAATGCGGGCCACCTCATAAATAGCGCCGTAGCCTACAGTGGGCTTAAAAATGGTGGATGAATGCGCCGCCGTGCCAACCGTTTTCAGCTGCCAGTTGCTACTGCCGCGCCGGGCCGTGGCCACCGTGTGCCGGTCGATGGCGTTTTCGAAGGCTAGCGCCACCTGCGCCTGCCTGGCCCGGGCAATAAAGTCGGCGCGGGCCTCGGAGCCTTCGCCGCCGCGCTCCTCGTCGCCGGTGAAGTAGGCCGTGATGCTGGCATTCTTGAGCAAGCCATTGGCCGCTAGGGCCTGCAGCGCGGCCAGTATTACCACATCGCCGCCCTTCATGTCGTTCACGCCCTGGCCGGTGGCCGTCGAGTCGTTGAGCCGGGCGAACTTGGTGAAGGGCATATCCAGCTCGAACACCGTGTCGAGATGCCCAATCAGGAAGAGGCGCTTGCCCTTTTTGCCTTGGTGCTGGGCCACCAGGTGGCCGGCCCGCTGCATGCTGGCGGGCATGGCCACCCATTCGGTTTTGAACCCTAGCGCGTCAAATTCTTTGCGGAATACCGCGCCTACTTCGCGCACGCCCGCCACGTTGAGCGTACCGCTGTTGATGTTCACTACTTGCTCCAGCAGCTTTTCAGTCTGCGGCACGCGCTGCTGCACCGAGGCAACGAGCTTACGCTCAGTAGCAGACAGCTTTTGTGCCTGGGCGGCGTGGCAACCCAACAAAGCGGCAGCGAGTAAGAGTTTTTTCATGGTAGTTTAAAGAAGTTTTCACAAGGTACTGGCAGTGCTGGCGCGAGTTTAGCGCAGCGTAACTCGTGCCTAGTCATGAGGTGGAGGCTGCGCCCCCACTGCCGCAGCGCGGCAAGTAACGGTTGAACTTTCTATTTACAGCCAAAGCCCCAACGCAAGTTTGCCGCGTTGCGGCAGTGGAGGCACAGCCTCCACGTCATGGCTAGGCACGAGTTACGGCTTCGCCTAAACTCGCGCCAGTATTGCCAGTGCTTGTCAGTGCTGCCTGTGGTAGTACTTTACGGCGATGAGTGAAAAATACAAAGTCCGTGATTCGCAGCAATTGTATTTCGTCAGCTTCGCGACCGTCAATTGGATAGACGTATTCACGCGCCGGCTCTATAATGACATCTTCGTGGCTAGCCTACGCTACTGCCAGCAGCACAAAGGCTTGGAGCTATACGCCTGGTGCCTCATGACCAACCACGCGCACCTCATCATCAGTAGCGAGGCCGAGAATCTATCCGGCATCCTGCGCGACTTGAAGCGGCACACGGCCAAGGAGGTGCTCCGCGCCATTGAAGAAAATGCGCAGGAAAGTCGCCGCGAATGGATGCTCTGGCTTTTTGAGCGCGCTGGCCAGCGCAACGCGCACAATGCTAAGTATCAGTTCTGGCAGCAAAGCAACCATCCAGTCGAATTGCCCACTAATGACCTGCGCCAGCAGCGCCTAGCCTACCTCCACCGCAACCCCGTAGCAGCCGGCTTTGTCGATACGCCCGAAGACTTTCTTTACAGCAGCGCCCGCAACTACGCCGGCCGCCCCGGCCTACTAGAAGTCTTCCTAATCGACTAAGCCACCAGCTTAACCCCTCCAGCTACCCTAGGAAAATATTGGCAGTACTGGCGCGAGTTTAGCGCAGCGTAACTCGTGCCTAGCCATGACGTGGAGGCTGCGCCTCCACTGCCGCAAAGCGGCAAATAACGTTCGAGTAGCCTGTTCTGCTAGCCTCGCCTGCCGCCGCGTGTCGCTAGCGCGACAGTGGAGGTGCAACCTCCACTCATAGCCAGTCACGAGTTACGGCTGCGCCTAAACTCGTGCCAGTTTATGTGTTAGAAATTCCTTAAATCTAACAGGAATTTATGCAATACGGCTAGCCCATATGTTCCTCGTTCTCCGTAGTCTTCGATTGACTTAGTTTGGCCGTTGGTATATCTTATAGCCAAATAAATTGTTGGATTATCAGTTACATCAACGCTATAATGGTCGCTCAATCGCGGTGGATTAATAGCATCCAGTAAAGAAATAAGATAATAGAGTTCTGCTTTTGGCATAGCAAGATTATAATCGCCTATTTTATTGACATACTGAATGCCTTTATAACTCACCGAGCCATCCTTATTAATAGTAAGCTGGAAAACTGGGCAAGTACCGAAGCACTGAGTTGCAGAAAACTTTACAGACTCAATAGCTAATTGTGTAGGATGATTCGCATAAATAATTTGCTTATTGTTCCGCACAAATACCGTGTCACGCGCGCTGATGTATGTGAAATAGTGTCCATGCCTAATATCTTGCGGCCTTAGCATTTTCTGAACTAAAGTAGTTATTACGAGGTAGCTCATTCCAGAAGCTGAATAAATACTATAAGAGGCATCTCCACTATACACGTAACTAACAGGGTCGACAATATCGACTTTAGTATAATGATTGCCCTCACTAGAAAGGATAAATAATTCACTCTGGTTATCCAGTTTTCCCTTTTCAACTGTAGCAGAAGCAAATAAGTCACTCTTGCCATCGTGGTTAAAATCTGCTTTAAGCCAATATGCGGGGTGAGTTGGCTGCACAGTATTAGTATCTTGAATGACAAGATTTATTGTGTTCAGCGTAATGGCTTTGTAATGGTATCGGCGTTTTAAATAGGACTCTACGCTAGATTTACTCTGTAAAGTGTCTATTTGGGCTAATGCAGAAAATTGCTGTAAGAGGAGGGAGAGTAGGAAAAAATATCTCATAAGGCGAAATGCTTTAAAATGAAAAAGGAAGCCGTCCTTTACAGACAACTTCCTTCTAGATGCCGAAGTCCACCAAACTACATATTCCGACGGTACTGCCCGCCGACCTCAAACAGGGCGTTCGTAATCTGACCTAGGGAGCAGGTTTTGACCGTTTCCATCAGCTCGGCGAAGAGGTTGCCGTTCTGCACGGCTACGCGCTGCAACTGCTTCAAGGCGGCCGGCGAAGCGGCGGCGTTGCGGGCGTGCAGGGCGTCGAGCATCGTAATCTGGTACTGCTTTTCCTCCTCCGTGGCGCGGATGACTTCGGCCGGGATGACCGTGGGCGAGCCCTTGGACGAAAGGAAGGTATTGACGCCGATAATCGGGTATTCGCCGGTGTGTTTCAGCATCTCGTAGTGCAGGCTTTCCTCCTGGATTTTGCCGCGCTGGTACATGGTTTCCATGGCGCCGAGCACGCCGCCGCGCTCCGTGATGCGGTCAAATTCGAGCAGTACTGCTTCCTCGACCAGGTCGGTCAGCTCCTCAATGATGAAGGAGCCTTGCAGCGGGTTTTCGTTTTTAGCTAGCCCCAGCTCGCGGTTGATGATGAGCTGAATGGCCATGGCGCGGCGCACGCTTTCCTCGGTGGGGGTCGTGATGGCCTCGTCGTAGGCGTTGGTATGCAGCGAGTTGCAGTTGTCGTAGATGGCGTAGAGCGCCTGCAACGTGGTGCGGATGTCGTTGAAGTCGATTTCCTGGGCGTGCAGCGAGCGGCCCGAGGTCTGGATGTGGTACTTCAACATCTGGCTGCGGGCGTTGGCGCCGTACTTCAGCTTCATGGCCTTGGCCCAGATGCGGCGCGCCACCCGCCCAATAACGGCGTACTCGGGGTCGATGCCGTTGGAGAAGAAGAACGACAGGTTGGGCGCGAAGTCGTTGACGTTCATGCCCCGGCTCACGTAGTACTCCACGAAGGTGAAGCCGTTGGAGAGCGTGAGCGCCAGCTGGGTAATCGGGTTGGCGCCCGCCTCGGCAATGTGGTAGCCCGATATGCTGACCGAGTAGAAGTTACGCACCTTCTCGGTGATGAAATACTCCTGCACGTCGCCCATCAGGCGCAGCGCAAACTCGGTGCTGAAAATGCAGGTGTTCTGAGCCTGGTCTTCCTTCAGGATGTCGGCCTGCACGGTACCGCGCACCTGGGTCAGGGTAGTGGCCTTGATTTGCTGGTACACGTCGGCGGGCAGCACGTCTTCGCCGGTCACGCCGAGCAGCAGCAGCCCTAGGCCGTTGTTGCCCTCGGGCAGCTCGCCCTGGTAGCGGGGGCGGGGCTGCTGCTTGGCGGCAAAAATCTGGTCGATTTTGGCATCCACCTCGGCTTCGAGGCCGTTTTGGTGAATGTACTTCTCGCAGTTCTGGTCGATGGCCGCATTCATGAAAAACGCCGCCAGCGTGGCCGCCGGGCCGTTGATGGTCATGCTCACCGAGGTGGCGGGGTGCGAGAGGTCGAAGCCCGAGTAGAGCTTCTTGGCATCGTCGAGGCAGGCGATGCTCACGCCCGCGTTGCCGATTTTGCCGTAGATGTCGGGCCGGTGGTCGGGGTCTTCGCCGTAGAGCGTCACCGAGTCGAAGGCCGTGCTCAAGCGCTTGGCGGGCAAGCCTTTGCTCACATAGTGGAAGCGCCGGTTGGTGCGCTCCGGCCCGCCTTCGCCCGCAAACATCCGGGTAGGGTCTTCGCCCTCGCGCTTGAACGGGAACACGCCCGCCGTGTAGGGAAATTCGCCGGGAAAATTCTCCTGCATGGCCCAGCGCAAGCGGTCGCCCCAGCCTAGGTAGCGCGGCACAGCCACCTTCGGTATCGCATTGCCCGACAGCGAGGTAGTGTGCGTCTTGACCCGGATTTCCTTGTCGCGCACCTTGTACACGTACTCGGGGTTGCGGTAGTTTTGGATGGTAGCCTCCCAGTTTTCCAAAATAGCCTGGGCGTCGGCGTCGAGGCGGCGCAGCTGGGTTTGCACGTTTTTGGCAAAGTCCAGCCCAGCGGTTTCGGGGCTAGCCGGCGCATCCTGATAATGTTTGGCGAGGGTCGCAAACGAGCCCGCCACCTCGGCAATAGCCACCTGCTCGCTCACGCGCTTGTCGTAGGCGCGGTTGGTTTCGGCGATTTCGGAGAGATAGCGCGTGCGGTTGGGCGGAATGATGTAGACCTTTTCCGACTGCTCGGCGCTGGTTTCGAGTTGCGAGGCAAACTGCGCGCCCGTCTTTTCCTCCAGCGTGCTGAGGATGGCCCGGTAGAGCCGGTTCATGCCGGGGTCGTTGAACTGCGAGGCGATGGTGCCAAACACCGGCATTTCCTCCAGCGGCGAATCCCAGCGCTGGTGGTTGCGCTGGTACTGCTTGCGCACGTCGCGCAGGGCGTCGAGGCCGCCGCGCTTGTCGAATTTGTTGAGCGCGATGACGTCGGCAAAGTCCAGCATGTCAATCTTTTCGAGCTGCGTGGCCGCACCGTACTCGGGCGTCATCACGTAGAGGCTCACGTCGGAATGCTCGATGATTTCGGTGTCGGACTGGCCGATGCCGCTGGTTTCCAGGATAATCAGGTCGAAGTCGGCGGCCTTCACCACGTCCACCGCGTCCTGCACGTAGCGGCTGAGCGCGAGGTTGCTCTGGCGCGTGGCCAGGCTGCGCATGTACACCCTAGGCGAGTTGATGGCGTTCATCCGGATGCGGTCGCCGAGCAGCGCGCCGCCGGTTTTGCGCTTGCTGGGGTCCACCGAAATGATGGCTAGGGTCTTATCCGGGAAGTCGAGCAGAAAGCGGCGCACCAGCTCATCGACCAGCGACGACTTGCCCGCGCCGCCCGTGCCCGTGATGCCTAATATCGGGGCCTGCCGTATAACCTCACCCCCGGCCCCTCTCCTTGGGGAGCGGGGAGCCTGACGTTCGCTAACGTCCGCTGCCGACTGGCTCCCCGCTACCCAAGGAGAGGGGCTGGGGGTGAGGTCACCCGCGTCAGGTGACGCCCGCTTTTGAAACCCACTCACCAACTGCCCTTTCACCCGCTCAAATTCCTCGGGGAAGTTCTCCGCCGCCGAAATCAGCCGGCCGATGCTGCGGGCATCCTTCTCCTTTATATGCGAAACCTCACCATTCAATTTCTGCCCGGTGGGGTAGTCGCTCTGTTCCAGCAAGTCGTTAATCATGCCTTGCAGGCCTAGCGACCGGCCATCATCGGGCGAGTAGAGGCGCGTGATGCCGTAGCCTTGCAGCTCCGCGATTTCGGAGGGCAAAATCACGCCGCCGCCGCCGCCGAAGATTTTGATGTGGCCCGCGCCGCGCTCCTTCAAGAGGTCAAACATGTATTTGAAGTACTCGTTGTGCCCGCCCTGGTAGCTGGTAATGGCAATGGCCTGGGCGTCTTCCTGAATGGCGCAGTCCACAATTTCCTGCACCGAGCGGTTGTGCCCCAGGTGGATAACCTCGGCGCCGCTGCTCTGAATGATGCGGCGCATGATGTTGATGGCCGCGTCGTGCCCGTCGAACAGCGCGGCGGCCGTGACGATGCGAACGTGGTTTTTGGGCTTATAGGGGGCAGCGGGGGTGGGATGCATGGGGGAGGGAAAGTAGCGCGGAGGTTTACTGCGCGGCCGGCTCTCGATGAGTTGGCAGCGCGTTTTTGACTACCCAAAGGTACGAAAAAGCCCCGGCGGGGTAGGCCGGGGCTTTTGCCGAGGGTGTTGAGCGGGGCAGGCTACTTGCCCGCCACGGCATCCAGGCCGGCCGTGGCCACGGTGTGGTCGTTCTCGACCGAATCGCCCGATACGCCGATGGCACCGATTATTTTGCCGCTGCCATCCTTGATGGGCAGCCCGCCGGGAAAGGTAATAAGGCCGCCGTTCGACACCTCAATATTATAGAGCGGGCCGCCGGGCTGCGAGGCTTTGCCCAGGTCGCCGGTGGGCATGTCGAAGAAGCGGGCCGTTTTGGCTTTCTTAATTGAGATGTCGAGCGAGCCGAGCCAGGCATCGTCCATGCGGGCAAAGGCCACGAGGTTGGCGCCGGCATCGACGATGGCAATGTTCATTTTCACGCCCAGGTCGAGCGATTTCTGGTGGGCGGCTTGGATGGCGGCTTGCGCCTGCTCGAGGGAGATACCCATGATGCGGAGGGGAATAGGGTGGGAAAAAAGCCGGCTAGGTAGCCGGCCCCCTCTACAACTGCCGGAAGGGCAGCCGGGTTGTGCCTGGCCGCTACCGAAACCACACGGGCGCCCCCAGCGCCAGCCGCCAGGCCAGCAGCCCTAGCAGCGCCAGGGCTACCAGGCCCCAGGCCACGCGGGTAGGATAGGGCAGCGCTTCGCTCTCATTAAAGAACTCCTGCTGGCAGCCCAGCGCCAGCGGCACCAGCAGCAAGACCATCGTGGTAAAGTGTAGCACTTCGTTGAGGCCTAGCTGCGGCAGCCTGCTCAGCATAAGCAGGCCGGAGCCCGCCAGCCACGGCCCCATTATGGTATAGGCAACAAGCTGAAAGCGCTTGTCGAACTGCAGGGCCGTGTGCGAGTCCTGAGCCAGCAAAAAGGGGATAGCGGCCAGAAAGCCCAGTAAAATCTGCAGCAAGGCAAACAGCAGCCCTAGCACCGTGCTGGGCCAGGTGCCGCCGCCGCCCAGCAGCCAGTTGGGCACGTACCACGTGCCCGACTGCGTCACGGTATCGGCCAGCAGGCCCCCTAGCACGGCATTGGTGGCGTGGAAGGCCAGCCACAGCAGCAGCAGCTTGGCCAGGCCCCGGCGGTAGCGCAGCCATAGCCAAAACAGCCCAAACGCCCCCACGCCCAGCCCCAGCAGCAGCAGCGGCCCCAGGCCATACACACTCAGCACGGTGTCGTGGCGCCAGCCGCCGTCGCCCAGCACAAAGCGCACGCCCCGCAGGCTCCAGAAGCCCGGAATATTTCTGCGGCGGGCCATAAATACGGGTGCCGCCTCGGCCACGAAATGCACCATCTGGTAGGCGAGCAGGTAGCAGGCCGTGGCATTGAGAAACAGCATCCTGAACTTGCCGCCGCCCGCAGGTACGGGGCTACTAGGCGCAGGGAGTGGGAGGGGCAGCAAGTGGAAAAAGGATAGGAGTGAAGCCAGCCCCAAACATACGCCTTGCCGCAAAAAGGCCGTATCTTCGTGCTGCGATAAAACCGCCCTCCGTTGAAGAATATCCGTAATTTTTGCATTATTGCCCACATCGACCACGGCAAAAGCACCCTGGCCGACCGGCTCCTCGAGTTCACGAGCACCGTGGCCAAGCGCGACATGCAGGCCCAGCTGCTCGATAATATGGACCTGGAGCGCGAGCGCGGCATCACCATCAAGAGCCACGCCATCCAGATGCAGTTTCCCTACAAAGGGGAAGTGTACACGCTCAACCTGATTGATACCCCCGGCCACGTCGACTTCAGCTACGAGGTAAGCCGCAGCATCGCCGCCTGCGAAGGTGCGCTGCTGATTGTGGATGCCTCGCAAGGCATTGAGGCCCAAACGATTTCCAACCTCTACCTCGCCATCGGGGCCGACCTGGAAATCATTCCGGTATTGAATAAAATCGACCTCCCGCACGCCATGCCGGAGGAAGTGACCGACGAGATTGTAGACCTCATCGGCTGCAAGCCGGAGGATATTATCCACGCCTCGGGCAAGGCCGGCATCGGCATCGAAGCCATTCTGAACGCCATCTGCGACCGCATTCCGGCGCCGGTGGGCGACCCGAATGCGCCGCTGCAAGCCCTCATTTTTGACTCGGTATTCAACTCGTATCGGGGTATTGAGGTCTTGTTCCGCATCAAGAATGGCACGATGAAAAAGGGCGACAAGCTCCGCTTCATGGCTACGGGCAAGGAGTACGGCGCCGACGAAATTGGTATTTTGGGCCTCAACCAGGAGCCGCGCCCCGAAATGAGCGCCGGCAACGTGGGCTACCTCATCTCGGGCATCAAGGAAGCCCGCGAGGTGAAGGTGGGCGACACCATCACGCACGTGCACAACCCCACGGCCGAGCCCATCCAGGGCTTCGCCGACGTGAAGCCGATGGTATTTGCCGGCATCTACCCCGTCGATACCACCGAGTATGAGGAGCTGCGCAGCAGCATGGAAAAGCTGCAGCTCAACGACGCCTCGCTGGTGTGGGAGCCCGAAACGTCGGTGGCGCTAGGGTTCGGTTTCCGCTGCGGCTTCCTCGGGATGCTGCACATGGAAATCGTGCAAGAGCGCCTGGAGCGCGAGTTCAATATGACGGTGATTACCACGGTGCCGAGCGTGCAGTTTCACGCGATGGGCACCAAGGACCAGCAACTCGTCATCAACGCGCCCTCCGAAATGCCGGAGCCAAACCTGATTAAGCTCATCGAGGAGCCCTACATCAAGGCGCAGATTATCACCGCCGCCGAATACGTGGGGCCGATTATCACGCTCTGTATGGAGAAGCGCGGCATCATCAAGGGCCAGAGCTACCTGACCTCGGAGCGCGTGGAGATGAATTTTGAGCTGCCGCTGTCGGAAATCGTGTTTGACTTCTTCGACAAGCTCAAAACCATCAGCCGTGGCTACGCCTCGCTCGATTATGAGCTGATTGGCTACCGCGAGTCGGACATGGTGAAGCTCGACGTGATGCTCAACGGCGAGAAAGTCGATGCCCTCTCGGCCATCGTGCACCGCTCCAAGAGCTACGAGTGGGGCAAGCGCCTCTGCGAAAAGCTCCGCGAGCTGCTGCCCCGCCAGATGTTCGACATCGCCATTCAAGCATCTATCGGCCAGAAAATCATCGCCCGCGAAACCGTGAAAGCCCTGCGCAAAAACGTAATTGCCAAGTGCTACGGCGGCGACATCAGCCGCAAGCGCAAGCTGCTCGAAAAGCAAAAGGAGGGCAAGAAGCGGATGCGCTCGGTGGGCTCCGTCGAAATTCCGCAAGAAGCGTTTCTGGCGGTACTTAAAATTGACTGATGAAAAAAGCGCGGCTCCGAAAGGGGCCGCGCTTTTTTGTTGCTCGTAAGCACTGCGCAATACTCGTTAGGGCCTAGCTACCTGGGGAATGAAATCGTAGGCGTTGGCCGCTTTACTGCCGGGAAAACAGGCTAGCACCTGGCTATAAATCGGAATCAAGGCGTATGAGCCATACTTTCCCAAGTCGTGCATTCTGCGCATTCCAACGGCGAGGCTTGGTAAAACCATTGCCACGGTATAAGTCATTACAATGAAATTGGTGCGGAAACTGACTTCGATAACAGTCAGCACAACCGACACGAGGTAGTTGAAAAGCAAGAAATTCCAGTACTCGGCCCGGCTAGCTCGCCCCTCGACACACGCATATTTTCTTAAGACAGTAAAGTAGTGCTTCATAGAAAGTGAAAAACAGCCTATAGGGCTGGCTAAGATACTGTCTCACTTAAAATTATTGAATGCGTCCATCACCCTTTGTCCTGTGTTTTCGCTTAATCCTGGGGTGCTTGCTGCTGAGCCAGGCTTTGCTAGCGGCTGCCGCCCCCGTGCCGCAACAGCCAGCTAGCGCCAAGGCCCGCCGCCCGCCCCAGCCGGTGCTGCCCGACTCGCTGGCCCAGCGCATCGAGCGCGCCTACTTCACGCTGAGCCGCATCAATGGCACGGCGCGGCGCGCTACCAACACCGAAGACCTGAGCGACGACCTGCCCACGGTGGAGGAAAACCTGGCTACCATCCGCCAGAACCTCGACCAGTACGGCAACGTGGTAGACGTGAAGCAGCTGCAGATGTACCGCGTGCTGCTGGCCGACATGCAGGAGAAGCTAGGCGACTGGCGCACCACCCTGGCCGACGGCGGCAAGCAGCTCATGGCCATGCAGGCGCGCCTCGATACGCTGAGCGCCCAGCTGCCGCCCGCCGCCGAGCGCCCGGCCGCCACCACCGCCGTGGGCCGCGCCCTGGCCCGCCTCCAAAACAAGGAAGACCGGGCCAGCCAGCTGCTGCGCCGCAGCCGCCAAACCGTGACCGGCCTGCAAACCCGCGTGTCGGACGGCTACATCCAGACCCTGGAGCTGCAAGACGTGGTGCGTGAGCAGATGGGCCGCTTCAACCGCAGCAACAGCCAGGCCGAGCTGCCGCCGCTGTGGCGGCCGGGCAGCATCCGGGCCGATGCCCAAACGAGCGCCTTGGTGCGGCAGTCATACGCCGCCCAGCGCTCGCTGGTAGGCTACTACTTTGCCGAAAACTGGGATTACTGGGTGTGGATGGCGGTGCTGGCGGCGGCCTTTTTCTACTGGGTATTTAGCAATTTTCGCGCCCTGCGCCGGGCCGCGGCCCAGGCGCCCGCCGCTAGCCCCGCCGCGCCGCTGGAGGTGCCCGAACACCGCCTCTACTACCTGCGGCCGGTGCCGGTGGCCGCGTCGCTGCTGGTGGTGTTCAGCCTGGCGCCGTTTTTCGACCTGCACGCGCCGGCCGCTTACACTGACTTACTGCAACTGCTGCTGCTCGCTACACTTACGGTGCTGGGGTGGCGCAGCTGGCCCCGGCCGCTATTCTGGTACTGGCTAGGCATTGTGGGGGCATTTTTTGCCCTCACGGTGGCCTACGCGGTGCGCGCGCCGGGGCTGGGCGTGCGTTGGGTGGAGGTGCTCCTGAATGCGGCGGCCGGCGGGCTGGGCTGGCGCTTCTGGCGCTACCTGCGGCGGCGCAAGGTGCTGGCGGGTTTCGTGCGGCCGGTGGTGCTGCTCTTCATTGGGCTGAATGGGCTAGCCCTGCTCGCCAACGCCTACGGCCGCGTGAGCCTGGCCAAGATGTTCACGACCACGGCCATTTTTGGCCTCACGCAGGTGGTGGCCTTGTCGGCCTTTGTGCGGGTCGGCACCGAGGCGTTTTACCTGCAGGTGCGGCGCACGCGGCAGGGCGGCGCGCTCGGCAACCGCTTCAGCTTCGGCAAAATTGAGAGCGGGCTGCGCAAGGCGCTGACGGGGGTAGTGGGCGTGCTCTGGCTCATGCTCTTCACCTCTAACCTCAACCTCTACACGCTCTTTTCGCGCCTCATCGAGCGCACGCTCACGGCCCCGCACCAGCTAGGCAGCACCACGTTCACGCTGGGCAATATTCTGCTTTTCCTGGGCATCATCTTTATCACGGTTCAGCTGCAGAAATACGTAGGCTATTTCTTTGGGGAGGCCGACGACGACTTCAATGCCGACACCGACCGCAAAGGCTCCTGGATGGTGGCCATTCGGCTCGGCATCCTGGCGGTGGGCTTGTTTCTGGCCACGCTGGCCTCGGGCCTGCCGGTCGATAAAATCGCCATCGTGCTAGGGGCCTTGGGCGTGGGTATCGGCCTGGGCTTGCAGAATATTATCAACAACCTCGTGTCGGGCGTTATCCTCATCTTCGAGCGGCCGTTTCAGGTCGGCGATTATATTGAGGTCAATGGCAAGACGGGCCGCGTAAAAGACATCGGCATTCGCTCCAGCAAGCTCATCTCGCAGGCGGGCTCCGAGATTATCCTGCCCAACGGCGACCTGCTTTCGGGCCATGTCATCAACTGGACGCTCAGCAACAACCATATCCGCACCGAGCTAGCCCTCAGCCTGGGTCCCGAAACCGACCTGGCCCAGGCCCGCCAGCTCATCACCGAGGAAGTGCTCAACAACCCCAATACCCTGCACCGCGTGGCCCCCGAAATCCTGCTCAACAGCGTGAACACTGCCGGCTACGACCTCAAGGTATTGTTCTGGATAAACAACATCCGCCAGGAGCAAGCTCTTAAAAGCGAGCTGCTGGCCAGCATCTATCAGCACCTCACGCAGGCCGGCATCACGGTGCGCTAGGTGCCTTTCATTCGCCATTCCTTATTCATTCGGACCATGCCCCATCCCGAAAACACCGCCCATCTCATCGACGGCAAGCAAACTGCCGAGGACATCAAAGTTGAAATCGCCGCTGAGGTCGAGGCGCTAAAAGCCGCTGGCCATAAGGTACCGCACCTCGCCGCCATCCTGGTGGGCCACGACGGCGGCTCCGAAACCTACGTGCGCAACAAAGTGCTGGCCTGCGAGCGCGTGGGCTTCGGCAGCACCTTGCTGCGCTTTGAAGACGACATTACCGAGGCTGAGCTGCTAGCCCAGGTAGCGGCCCTCAACGAGAATGCCGATATCGACGGCTTCATTGTGCAGCTGCCGCTTCCCAAGCACATCGACGCCGAGAAGGTCATCGAGGCCATTCGGCCTGAGAAGGATGTGGACGGTTTTCACCCCACCAACCTGGGCCGCATGGTGGCCGGGCTGCCCGCGCTGCTGCCCGCCACGCCTTCGGGCATTGTGGAGCTGATGGCTAGGGCTGGTATCAAAACCAGTGGCCAGCACGCCGTGGTTATCGGCCGCAGCAACATTGTGGGTACGCCAGTTAGCATATTGTTAGCCAAGAATTTAGAAACGGCTAATTGCACCGTTACTTTATGCCACTCGCGCACGAAGAACCTCCCTGAAATCGTGCGTCAGGCCGACATTATTATCGCCGCCATTGGCCGGCCCGAGTTTGTGACGGCCGACATGGTGAAGCCCGGTGCCGTGGTTATCGACGTGGGCACCACCCGCGTGACCGATGCCAACCGCAAGAGCGGCTACGCCCTCAAGGGCGACGTCAACTTTGCCGAAGTGGCGCCGCTAGCCTCGCGCATTACGCCCGTGCCCGGCGGCGTGGGCCCCATGACCATTGCCATGCTGCTGCTGAACACGCTGCGCGCCGCCAAAGGCACGGTGTATCCGAAAAACGAATAGCGCGAAGCTTTCGCGGCGCTCGTACACGAAGCAGCAACTTCGCGCTACTTTCTTTCGTAAATTTGAGTGACCGGAACCCCCGGTTGCGCCTCGGGCGTTGACGTGAGTCGCGCCCGTTTTTTTATTGCTTATGTCTGCCGTTACCGATTTTCTCGCCGCCCTGCCCATTTTGCCTGCCAGCCAGCCTACGGCGGCTACTGGTTCAATGCTTCCTGTAATGGAGCAGTTCTATACCATTCAGGGAGAAGGCTTTAATACGGGCAGAGCGGCTTACTTTATTCGCCTTGGCGGCTGCGACGTAGGCTGCGTGTGGTGCGATGTGAAGGAGTCGTGGGATGCCGACGCGCACCCCCGCCAGGCCGTGGCTGACCTTGTGGCCGCCGCCAGCGAGTACCCCGGTCGCAACGTCGTTATCACCGGCGGCGAGCCGCTGATGCACAACTGCCTGCCCCTCACCAAAGCCTTGCAGGAAGCCGGCTTCCAGACCTGGATTGAAACCAGCGGCGCGCACCCGCTCTCGGGCAACTGGGACTGGATTTGCGTGTCGCCCAAGAAGTTCAAGGCCCCGCTTCCCGAAGTACTAGCCCACGCCGACGAACTGAAAATCATCGTCTTCAACGAAAGCGATTTCAAGTGGGCCGAGGAGCACGCCGCCTTGATGCCCGCCACCACGCGCCTCTACCTCCAGCCCGAGTGGAGCCGCGCCGCCCGCATGACGCCCGCCCTCATCGACTACGTAAAGGCCAATCCGCGCTGGCAGGTATCGCTGCAAACCCACAAGTACCTCGACATTCCGTAGCCGCCCTAGCGGTACTATGCTGGTAAAAGGTTGGAGTAAACGGCAAAAAGCCCCGGTTTCGGCACGAAACCGGGGCTTTTTGCCGTTTCAAGCTATACTTTAACTGTATGGTTGCGGGGCCAGGCCGGTAGGCTGGCGCGTGGCCACAGTTCCCCGCGAGTTGTTTTTCCGCCCGCACCCCGCCATGCTCTCCAAAATCCTGCTCTCCTCCGGCCTGCTGCTTTGCCTGGCCGCCGCGCCCACCCTCGCCCAGCAAGTGCCCGCCAGCATCACCGACAGCAAGGCGCGCAGCCTCTACGAAAAGGCGCAAAACCTGTATTTCAAGGACCGCCAGCCCCAGCAGGCGCTGCTGGTGTGGCAGCAGCTCATCGACAAGTTTCCGGACTATGGTGACCCGTACCTGCGCCGGGCCTCGCTGCTCGTTACGCTCGGCGACAACGCTACTGCCCTGCAGAGCTACAAAACGGGGCTAGCCAAAATGCCCGTGGAGCCCGCCCGCGCCGGCGATTACCTGCTGATGGGCAAGCTAGCCTCGCAGGTGGGCGACTACGCCACCATGCGGCTGGCCTACACGAACTACCTGGCCACTAGCCCCACTAATAAGGCGCAGGTGGCCCTGGCTAAGCTCCAGCTTCAGAACTGCGACTTTGCGGCCGAGGCCATGGCGCACCCCACCGGCCCCGCGCCCGAGCTGCTGCCCGCCCCGCTCAACCAGTTTCGCGACCAGTATTTCCCGGTGCTCACGGCCGATAATAAGTCGCTCATCTTCACCGTGCAGCGCAGCCCCGAAAAGCGCTATCAGGAAAACGAGGACGTGTTCGTCAGCACCTTGGCGGCCGATGGCACGTTTGGCGTGCCGCAGTCGATTTCGCCCAACATCAACTCGCGCGAGAACGAGGGCACGGCCACCATCTCGGGCGATGGCAACACGCTGGTGTTTACGAGCTGCGGCCGGGCCGGCGGCGTGGGCGACTGCGACCTCTACATCTCGCGCCGGCGCGGCAGCCAGTGGACGGCCCCGCGCAACCTCGGCCTGCTGGTCAATTCCAAGGCCTGGGATTCGCAGCCCTCGCTCTCGGCCGACGGCCGCACGCTCTACTTCTCGTCGCAGCGCGGCGGCGGGCTGGGCGGCTACGACATCTACGTGAGCACCGTGGGCCCCGACGGCGCCTGGACGCAGGCCCGCAACCTGGGGGCGCCTATCAACACGCCCGGCGACGACCTGGGGCCCTTCATCCACGCCAGCGGCACCACGCTTTACTACGCCACCAACGGGCTAGTGGGCCTGGGCAGCAGCGACATCTTCCGGTCTGAGCTAGGGGCCAACGGCCAGTGGAGTACTCCGCGCAACCTTGGCTACCCCTTCAATACCTTCGCCAACGAGGCCTCACTGTTCATCTCCTCCGATAACCGGCGTGCCTACTATACCCGCGCCGACCCGCCCAAGCCCGGCGACCCCGTGGGCGCGCTGCCCGCCATCCGCATCTACGGCACCGAGGTGCCGGCCAGCGTGCGCGCCCGCGAAACCAGTACCTACGCCCAGGGCCGCGTCTTCGACGCCGTTACCAAGCAGCCACTCAATGCGATGGTGCAGCTCTTCGACCTCGGCACCAACGCCCTGACGCAGCAGGTGTATTCCGACGCGGAAAACGGTCAGTACACCGCCGTGCTCAACGAAGGCCGCGCCTACGCCATGTACGCCACCGCGCCCGGCTACCTGCTCAAAAGCCTCAACTTCGACTATTCGAGCCAGCAGAAGTTCGACCCGCTCACGCTCGACATTTACCTCGACCCGGCCAAAAGCGGCCGCAGCGCGGTGCTGAACAACCTGTTTTTCGATTCCAACCAGGCCACCCTCAAGCCACGCTCGCGCACCGAACTCGACCGCCTCGTCGAGTTCCTGCGCCAGGATGCCAACCTGCGCGTAGAAGTGGCCGGCCACACCGACAACGTAGGTACGCCCGCCGCCAACCTCAGCCTAAGCCAGCGCCGCGCCCAGGCGGTGCTCAGCTACCTCAGCGCCCACGGCGTGGCCGCCGGCCGCCTGCGCGCCCACGGCTACGGCGAAACCAAGCCGTTGCTGGCCAACGATTCGGAGGCGCACCGGGCCCAAAACCGCCGTATTGAGCTGCGGATACTATAAAACAGCCATTTGAAGTAAAGCTTGAAGTGGCTAGTAAAGCACGCCGATTGCGCCACTTTTACTTAAAGCAAGGCTTGAGATAAGTGAAAATATAGTAGGATTTTTCAAATAAAGTGTAGTGCCCGCCAAAGTGCGGGCATTTTTTTTGAATCAAGGCCAGCTTTTTCTGCAATAAATAAAACGTGGATAATCAGCAGGTTGCGATTATTGAAGAAAATGGCTTAATTATAAAAGTGCTAAAATGACAGGTTTTCGTCCTAATTGGAAAATGCTAGTAGGTTTGGACCAGTTCTGCATCACCCAACTGCCCTAGCTGCTACATCATCCATGAACCCGTCATTTTTTCACCCTCAAACTTTTTTCACCCATGTACAACCTACTCGTTGCCGCCTGCCTGACGGCCAGCCTCGCTCATGCCCCCGCCACCAAGAAGCCGACCGCTAAAAAGCCCGGCGAAGACTACCCCAAGTCGGTGCAGGTGCGGGCTACCACGCTGACCCAGGCGCTGGCCCACCGCATTCACCTCAACGAGGGCCAGTACCTGCGCATCAAGCGCCTGCACCTGCAGTACCTCAACGAGCGGCGCGAACTGGAAATGGACTTGGTAGGAGCACCGGCCGCCGAGCGCGACACCCAACTAGCCGCCGCACAGCTCCGCTACGAGCAGTCGCTCAACGACTTGCTGTACCCCGACCAGCGCCTGGCCTACCAGCAGCTGCGGGCCAACTTCACGGCCCACCGCCTCTAAGGCGTAATGCATTTTAGTCGCCGCCGATTCAGGTTCAGCCTGCGTCGGCGGCCACTGAAACAAGTTGTCTTTTATGAAAAAATACGAATACTATCTGCTAAGAAGCGATAGTGGCGTTTTCAAAGGTATTGACTACGAAAAGCTAAATAATCAACTCAACCACTTGGGTATTCAGGGTTGGGAGGTAGTATCGACGGTGAGCTTAACAGCTGCCGGCTCTGTTACGGGCCTACTTATTACGCTCAAACGCGAGCTACTGGGGTAGGGCAGGAGACAAAAAAAGTCAGCCCACCAGATGGCAGGCTGACTCTTCATATAAGCTGCTTGAAAGGCTGGCGGCCTTAGGCGCGCTCGCCGATGCCCACGTAGTCGCGCTCGGTTTCGCCCACGTAAATCTGGCGGGGGCGGCCGATGGGCTCTTTGTTTTCGCGCATCTCTTTCCACTGGGCAATCCAGCCGGGTAGGCGGCCCAGGGCAAACATCACCGTAAACATCTCGGTCGGAATGCCGAGCGCCTTGTAGATAATGCCCGAGTAGAAGTCCACGTTCGGGTACAGCTTGCGGTCGATAAAATACTGGTCGGTGAGGGCGGCTTGCTCCAGCTCCTGCGCAATTTTAAGCAGCGGGCTGTCTTGCAGGCCTAGCGCTTTTAGCACCTCATCGGCAGCTACTTTAATGATTTTGGCGCGCGGGTCGAAGTTCTTGTACACGCGGTGGCCGAAGCCCATGAGGCGGAACGGGTCGTTCTTATCCTTGGCCTTGGCGATAAACTTGCTGGTGTCGCCGCCATCGCGCTCAATGGCTTCGAGCATCTCAATCACCTCCTGGTTGGCGCCGCCGTGCAGCGGGCCCCACAGCGCGTTGATGCCCGCCGATACCGAGCCGTAGAGGCTGGCGTTGGCCGAGCCCACGAGGCGCACGGTGCTGGTCGAGCAGTTCTGCTCGTGGTCGGCGTGCAGGATGAGTAGCTTGTTGAGAGCGCTCACAATCACCGGGTTGACTTCATACTTCTCGGTCGGGAAGCTGAACATCATATACAGGAAATTGGCGCAGTAGTCGAGGTCGTTGCGCGGGTAGTTGAGCGGGTGGCCCACCGAGTTTTTATACGTCCAGGCGGCGATGGTGCTCATCTTGGCCAGCAGGCGCACGATGGTGAGGTCAATTTCCTCGGTGCTCTGGTTGGGGTTGAGGCTATCGGGGTAGAAGCCGGTAAGCACGCAGGTAAGGCTGCTCAGGATAGCCATCGGGTGCGTGGCGCTCGGGAAACCGTCGAAAATCTTACGGATATCCTCGTGCACCAGCGTATGCTTGGTGATGTGGCCGCTGAAGTCCTTCAGCTCAGTTTCGGTGGGTAGCTTACCGTAAATCAGCAAATAGGCCACTTCCAGGAAGCTCGACTTTTCGGCCAGCTGCTCGATGGGGTAGCCCCGGTAGCGCAAAATGCCTTCCTCGCCATCAAGAAACGTGATGGCCGATTTGGTAGCGCCGGTGTTTTTGTAGCCCGAATCGAGGGTTACGTAGCCAGTTGCATCGCGCAGCTTGCCGATATCAAAGGCTTTCTCGTGCTCGGTGCCCTCAAAAATGGGGAGGCTAATGGACTGACCGCCCGGTAGGTTAAGTTCAGCAGTTTCTGCCATTGGATGGGTAGGATAGGGGATGGAGTAGCAGCCTATTTGAAGGCGCGAAGCTACGCCCCAAGCCGTAAGCCCGAAAGCTTTTAACCGGCGCGCGCCGGCTGTACTACAATGCTAGGCCGGCGGAGGTTTCGCTAAGTGCCACAGTTTGGCGCATAAAGCGCAGTGAGAACGTTTGCGCGGATTATGGGGCGAGCCCCTTATTTGCCGATGCAGAACTGGGTGAAGATGCTCGTGAGCAGGTCATCGGAGGAAATCTCGCCCGTTATTTCACCCAGAGCCCCTAGCGCGTGGCGCAGGTCGGCGGCCAGCAGCTCGGTGCCGCGCCCCACCACCAGGCCCTGGCGCACGGCGGCCAGGTGCAGGGCGGCCGTTTCGAGGGCGCGGGCGTGGCGCACATTGGTAACGATGGTGGCCGTGCCGGTGGTGGCTAGCCCCGCGCCGCGCACCTGGGCCAGTAAAGCCGCCTGTAGCTCATCGAGGCCGGCGCGCTGGCCCGCCGCAATGATTTTTACGGCTTGCTGCTCGATGCTCAGGCCATCGAAGGCGGCTAGCTGGGCGGGCGTGGCCAGGTCGCGCTTGTTGCCCACGGCCAGCACCGGCAGCTTGGGCAGCGCGGCGGTAAGCTCCGCAATATCGGCCTGCACTTCGGCGGGCGAAAGCTCGGTGAGGTCGAATAGGTAAAGCAGCAGCGCGGCTTGGCCGATGCGCTCGCGGGTGCGGCGCACGCCAATGGCCTCCACCTCGTCGGCGGGGTTGTCGCGCAGGCCGGCCGTATCCACAAACCGAAAGCGCAGGCCGTCGATACTCACTTCATCCTCAATGAAATCGCGCGTGGTGCCTGGTATGGCCGATACAATGGCGCGCTCCTCGCGCAGCAGCGCGTTGAGCAGCGTCGACTTGCCGGCGTTGGGCCGGCCGGCAATTACGGTCGTGATGCCGTTCTTAATCACGTTGCCCAGCTCAAACGAGCGCAGCAGGCCTAGCACCATGCCCTCTACTTCGGTTAGCAGGCGGGCTAGCCCGGTGCGGTCGGCAAACTCCACGTCCTCTTCGCCAAAGTCCAGCTCCAGCTCCAGCAGCGCCGCAAACTGCACAAGCTGGGCCCGCAGCCCGCGCAGCTCATCCGAGAAGCCGCCGCGCAGCTGGTTGAGGGCCACCTGGTGGCTCAGGGCCGAGTCGGCCGCGATGAGGTCGGCCACGGCCTCGGCCTGGGCCAGGTCGAGGGCGCCGTTGAGGAAGGCCCGCTTGGTAAACTCGCCGGCCTCGGCCAGCCGGGCGCCCTGGCGCAGCAGCGCGGCCAGTACCTGGCGCACGATGTAGTCGGAGCCATGGCCCGAAATCTCAACCACATCCTCGCGGGTGTAGGAGCGCGGGGCGCGGTACAGGGCCACTACTACTTCATCAAGAATCTGGTAGGTGCCGGGCTCGCGTAGCGTGCCGTAGTGCAGCGTGTGGCCGGGCTGGCTAGCCAGGTTTTTCTTCGAAAACAGGGCCTGCGTGATGCCCACGGCCTCGGGCCCCGACAGGCGCACCACCGCCAGCGCCCCTGCGCCGGGTGGCGTGGAGAGGGCCACAATAGTCTCGGACCACTGATTAGCACAGATTTTAGCGGATTTCACGGATTTTGTGGACGATTAGAATACACTCGGCTGCTTAGTTAACGAACCGGGCTAGACGACTTACAGCAGCTTAAAGAAGGGCATAGTAAAAAGCAACGGCATAAACCTTAAACACCACCTGCATAGGATAGTCTCTAAAGCTACTACTCGTCCACAAAATCCGTGAAATCCGCTAAAATCTGTGCTAATCAGTGGTCGTGAACAAATTGCGCCCTATTTCGGCCGAAATAACGACCGTGCGCGCGTTGTTGATGCTGACTTCCAGCGAGTTGTCGAACACGATTTTCTCCAGTACGCGCACTTGCGCGCCCAGCGGCAGGCCTACTTTGTCGAGGTATTGCAGGAAGGGTGCCGAGGTATCGCGCACGGCGGCCAGGGTGCCGCACTCGCCCACGGCCAGGTCGGTGAGCAGGCGCTGGGCGGGGCGGCGCACGGCACCATCCTCGGCCGGAATAGGGTCGCCGTGCGGGTCGAGGGTCGGGAAATTCAGAAACGCATCGAGCCGGCGCATAAGCAGCGGCGATTGCACGTGCTCCAGCTCCTCGGCCACATCGTGCACCTCATGCCAGCTAAAGCCCAACTGCTGCACCAGAAATACCTCCCACAGCCGGTGCTTGCGCACCGTAAGCAGGGCTAGCCGGCGGCCCTCGGCCGTGAGACGCACGCCCTTGTACTTCTCGTAGGCCAGCAGCTCTTTTTCGGCCAGCCGGCGCAGCATGTCCGTCACCGAAGCCGCGCGGGTAGCCAGCGCCGCCGCAATACGGTTGGTGCTCACATCCTGCCCGGGCTCGGCCTCGGCCAGCTTGTAGATGGTTTTAAGGTAGTTTTCCTCGGTGTGGCTGGGCATTATAATTAATTATGAATTAGAAATTATGAATTAGAAATTATTCGGCGGCTACCCATACTGCTTAGTCAGCGACGAGTAACAATTCATAATTTCTAACTCACAATTCATAATTGCGAAGCTCACCATTTAATAAGCGCCGACGCCCAGGTAAAGCCCGAGCCAAAGGCGGCCAGGCACACCAGGTCGCCGCGCTTGATGCGACCTTCCTGCACGGCCTCGCTCAGGGCAATCGGGATGCTGGCGGCGGTGGTATTGCCGTAGCGCTGAATGTTGCTGAATACCTTATCGTCGGTCAGGCCCATTTTCTGCTGCACGTACTGCGTGATGCGCAGGTTGGCCTGGTGTGGAATGAGCAGGTCGATATCGGCCGCCTGGTAGTTGTTCTGGTCGAGCGCCTCCTTGATAACCTGCGGAAAGCGCACCACGGCGTGCTTGAACACGTTCTGGCCGTTCATGTAGGGGTACATATCCTGCTCGTTGGCAATGGCATAGTCTACGCGGCCTTCGCGGTTCGAGCCGGGCTCCTTCACAATCAGCTCCTCGGCAAACTCGCCCTGCGCGTGCAGGTGCGTGCTCAGGATGCCATTGCCCTCGGTGCGTGCCGGGCGCAGCACCACGGCACCCGCGCCATCGCCGAAGATGACCGATACGCCCCGGCCCCGCGTGGTTTTGTCGAGGCCCGAGGAATGGATTTCGGAGCCCACCACGAGTACCGTATCGTACATGCCGGTGCGCACAAACTGGTCGGCCACCGATAGGCCGTAGATGAAGCCCGAGCACTGGTTGCGCACGTCGAGGGCCGGCACGTTGCCGGTCATGCCCAGCTCGCGCTGCATAAGCACGCCCGAGCCAGGGAAGAAGTAATCGGGTGAGAGCGTGGCAAATACAATGAGCTGCACGTCGTCTACGCTCAGGCCGGCGTTGGCCAGGGCCCGGCGGGCGGCCTCGGCACCCATGCCGGCGGTGGTGTCCTTGCCTTCCTCAAACCAGCGCCGCTCTTGGATGCCGGTGCGCTCCTGAATCCAGGCATCGGTGGTTTCCATGAGCTGTTCGAGGTCGGCGTTTTTGACAACGCGGTCGGGGACGTAGTGGCCGACGCCAGCAATTTCGGCGTGGCGCAGGGTGGTAGGAGAAGCCATGGAAGAAGGAGCGGATAAGTGGGTGGGAAGCGCGCGCAGCGGTACGAAAAGCAACCGCGTACCGGCCGGTAAGTACGTGAAATTTACCCGAACTACACCAGCACCTGGCTAGCCCGTACCCACCCGGCTACGCGAAAGGGGCCGCAAAGGTCGGGCCCAGCCCGAGGCTTTCCAGCAAAAGCCGTAATTTTTTGCCTTCACTAGCCCACAGCACCGCCTCGGTGGGCACCCCGGCCGGGTAAAAATGGGCAGTGGGCAGCGCCGCTACCACGGCTGCCGCCGCGGCTGGCGCAGCGGCAAAATCGACTACCAGGCCCGCGCCATGTGCTTGCATCAGGCTAGTCCACAGCGGGTTATCGGGAGTCAGCACTGGCAAGCCGTGGGCCAGGTACTCAAACAGTTTGGTGGGCCGGCAGCGCCACGTGCTGGGGTGGGGCCGGTAGGCTAGTAGCCCAAAGTGCGCTTGGTGCATGGCGGCCACTATGCGGGCGTGCGGCACTGGCTCGGCCCCAGTGGCCAGGGTCACTGCCAGCCGGCTACTGGCGGCCAACTGTTCAATCAGCACTTGCAGCTGGCCTAGCAGCCCGGGCTGCTGGCAAAAGCCAATAATGGTTAGCTCGGCGGCGCCGGGCCAGCTGCTACTTAGGTTGTGCGCCAGGGCAAGGGCCTCACGCACCCCGTTCAGCTCGGAAATAGTACCCGAGTACAGCAGTTTAATAGGCTCATCGGCGGCGGGCAGCGGGCGCACTTGCCGGGGCAGGCGCTCGCCGGGCGCTGGCTGGTACTTGTTTTCGAGCAGCAACACGCGGCTAGCCGGCAGGGCCTGCACAAAGGGCAGCTCATCAGCGTAGCTGGCCTCGGCTAGTAACACGGCCGCCGCCTGCCGGGCGGCTAGCCCCTCTACCCAGCGTAACCCAGCGGCCAGCAGGCGCTTGGTGGCGCCCTGGTACACGTGCTGGGTGCCCACGTTGAGGGCGTAGTTTTCGCGGATGTCGTAGATGAATTGCCGGTCCCGGCCCAGCGCCCACCACAGCAGCGTAAGGGGCAGCAGCTCGGGGGCGTGCACCACCACCAGCGCGGGCCGCAGCTGCCCTAGCAGGCGCCAGTAGCGCCCCTGGGCCGCCAGCCGCGCCAAGCTCAACCGCTGCCCCTGAAAAATTACGTGCTGGCTGATATTTTCGGTGGCCGGGGGGCTAGCCGCGCTGGCCCGCCCGGCCACGGCCACCCGTGCCCCCGCTGCCGCCAGGGTGTAGGCAAATTTGCCCAGCATGCGGGTATCGTCGATGGGCTTGAGAACGGAGGCGAGTAGAATCAACGCGATACAAAAAAACGGCGGGCCCGGGCCCCCGCCAGCGCGGCCGGCTAGCCCAACCTAGCGCCAAAGATGGTAGTTTTGCCTTCATTCTCCTCTAAACGCCGTTTTTGCATGATTACTGAAGACCACCACAGCCCCGTACTCGACCGCTTTGCCGCGCAGGAGGCCATCGAAGCGGCCTGGGCCGACCGCACGCTGCTCGACCAGCCCGAAACCCAAACTGCCATCGAGCACGTCATCGAAGACCTCGACAAAGGCAAGCTGCGCGTGGCCGAGCCGCCCACCGAGGAAGGCGGCCAGTGGACCATCAACGAGTGGGTGAAGAAGGCCGTTATCCTCTATTTCCCCATCCGCCAGATGGCAACCCAGGAAGTCGGTCCCTTTGAGTTTCACGACAAAATGGCCCTCAAAACCGACTACGCCGCCCAGAAAGTGCGCGTGGTGCCGCCCGCCGTGGCCCGCTACGGTGCCTACCTGGCCCCCGGCGTCATCCTGATGCCGAGCTACACCAACATCGGCGCCCACGTGGGCGAGGGCACGATGGTCGACACCTGGGCCACCGTGGGCAGCTGCGCCCAGGTAGGCAAGCACGTGCACCTGAGCGGCGGCGTGGGCCTGGGCGGCGTGCTCGAGCCCGTGCAGGCAGCTCCCGTCATCATCGAGGACGGCGCCTTCATCGGCTCGCGCTGCATCCTGGTTGAAGGCTGTCGCATCGGCAAGGAAGCCGTAATTGGCGCGGGCGTCACCATTACGGGCAGCACCAAAATCATCGACGTCACCGGCCCTGAGCCCAAAGAATACCGCGGCTACGTGCCGCCGCGCTCAGTCGTCATTCCGGGTTCTATCCCCAAGCAGTTCCCAGCCGGCGAGTACCAGGTGCCTTGCGCCCTCATCATCGGCCAGCGCAAGCCTAGCACCGATTTGAAAACGAGCCTCAATGATGCACTGCGCGATTTCGGGGTAAGCGTGTAGCATTGATTATATGGACGCTGCCCTTTATTTCGACGACTTCGAAGAAGGAATAACTCGCGAGACAAGTCACCCGGTTTTTACAGGATACGCAACGGCAGATTTCTTTTACAGTCAGGGCGATGATTTTTCTCCTTTCGGTAACGATACCGGAAACGATACGCTCCGATTCTTAGAAGATTGGTATCAGGAGCGGAGGGCAGGGGAGAAAGCCGCAACTTTTCTGCGTAAAATGGTTGATGAATGGGGTTTTGGCGGTCCTTATGTACTCATTACTGACCCAGCAAAATTTGAAAGTATTAATTGGGACGAAAAGTATCTTACTGATACAGTCGACCAAGCAATTATTTCGATAGCTTTTGGACAGTTTAAAATTGCTGGAAAAGCAGATAAAGCAATAATAAGCTTAGCAGCACATGCTTTTCAGCGTCAGCGTTACTTAGCAGAGAAAGCAAAGATTCACCCAACAAATCCATGGAATCTAGCCGATGAATACTTAGCCAGATTAAGTATCATGGAGTGCAGCCTAGACGCAATGGTCAACAAAAAAGCCCGCTAATCAGCGGGCTTTTTTGGTTCTAAACGTCAATAGCAATTACGCCGCTACCGATTTCAATTTCTCGCCAAACAGCGCCTTTACCTTGTCCACTTTGGGCTTGGCCACAAACTGGCAATAAGGCTCATGGCCATGCATATTGAAGTAGTTCTGGTGGTAGTTCTCGGCCACGTAGAACTCGGGGGCGGCCGTGATTTCCGTTACCACGGGGTTGGGGAAGGCGTGGCCGTCGTTGAGCTTCTGCTTGTATTCCTCGGCTAGCTGCTTCTGCTCATCGTTGTGGTAGTAAATAACCGAGCGGTACTGCGTGCCCACGTCGGCGCCCTGGCGGTTGAGGGTCGTCGGGTCGTGGGTTTTCCAGAATATTTCCAGCAGCTCCTTGTAGCTGATAACGGCCGGGTCGAAGGTGATGTCAATCACCTCGGCGTGGCCCGTCATGCCGCTGCACACTTCCTTGTAGGTGGGGTTTTTGTTGCGGCCCCCGGCGTAGCCGGAAACTACTTTCTCAACCCCTTTCAGATTTTGAAAAACGGCTTCGACGCACCAAAAGCAGCCGGCCCCAAACGTTGCATGTTCCATGAGTTATTAATACTTGGCGCAGCTACGCGCTGAATTTTTGAAGGTAGCCGGTTGCTGGCCGGCGTAGCTTATTCAACGTAATTGGGGGCAATACCGTTCGGGCTACTTGCGAAAGCGGCTAGCCACCACCAGGTCCTTCGAGCCGGCGGTGTACTGGTAGAAGCCCTCGCCTGATTTTACCCCTAGCCGGCCGGCCATTACCATATTCACCAGCAGCGGGCAGGGCGCGTACTTGGGGTTGCCGAGGCCCTCGTGCAGCACCCGCAGGATGGCCAGGCACACGTCGAGGCCGATAAAGTCGGCCAGTTGCAGCGGGCCCATGGGGTGGGCCATGCCCAGCTTCAT
Source organism: Hymenobacter cheonanensis (assembly GCF_030581075.1). Lineage (GTDB taxonomy): Bacteria > Bacteroidota > Bacteroidia > Cytophagales > Hymenobacteraceae > Hymenobacter. Next base: position 24,396 of record NZ_JAUQSW010000001.1, on the reverse strand, counting down.
CACCGTGTCGATTTCCTCCACGCCGGCCACGCCTTCGAAAAGGCTGATAATGGCCTCGTTAATCATGGGCATCAGAATGCGGTTGGCCACGAAGCCGGGGTAGTCATTCACCTCGGTGGGCGTTTTGCCGAGCTGGCGCGAGAGGTCCATCACGCGCTGGGTCACCTCGTCGGAGGTGGCGTAGCCGCGAATAACCTCCACCAGCTTCATCACCGGCACGGGGTTCATGAAGTGCATACCAATTACCTGGGCCGGGCGCTTGGTCACGGCCGCGATTTTGGTAATCGAAATCGACGACGTGTTGCTGGCCAAAATGGCGCCGGCCGGCGCGTGCTGGTCGAGGTCGCGGAAAATCTGGAGCTTGAGGTCCACGTTTTCGGTGGCGGCCTCCACAATAAGCTCGGCGCCCGCTACGCCTTCGGCCAGGCTCGTGAAGGTGCGCAGGCGGCCGAGCGTGCTAGCCTTATCTTCTTCACTCAGCGTGCCTTTGGCCAGCTGGCGGTCCAGGTTTTTGGTGATGGTGGCCACGCCCCGGTCGAGGGCAGGCTGGTTGATATCAATCAGGGCTACGGCAAAGCCGTGCTGGGCAAAAACGTGGGCAATACCATTGCCCATGGTGCCCGAGCCAATAACGGCAACGTTCATCGGGTGGGAGAAATATGGGGTAAAACGCGGCAAGCGGCCCTAGCCGCTACCAGCAAACAAAGCTACTGGCTAACGCCCGTTAGGCGGGCAGCGCAAAAATTTTGCATCCAACTTCATCCTTTTTCCAGCCGCGCCGTACAAACCCCGCCAGCCAGCTTGGCGGGCATTGCCTACTCACCTTCATTCTTTCTCTTTTTCACTCATGGGTAACCTACTGTATATCATCGCCGTCATTCTCATCATCATCTGGGCTCTTGGCTTCTTTGGCATCCTGGGTGCTGGCCTGGCTGGCAACAACCTGATTCACATTCTGTTGGTAATCGCTATTATTGCCATCCTGCTGCGCGTTATCAGCGGCCGCAACCCGGTGTAGTCCGGCGCGTCGCTCGCCCATAAAAAAACCCTCGCTGCCACCGCAGCGAGGGTTTTTCTTTGCCCTTATATTCAAGCAGGAGCCTAGCGGCCGATGTTGAACAGAAAATTAAAGCGAATAACCGGGTTGGAATAAATGCTGTTGTAGCCGCCCTGAAAATTGTAGAGCAGCACAATGTCGGCCGCCGCCCGGTTGCTGATTTGCGAGCGGTAGCCCACGCCAGCCAGCGGCGACTGCACCTGGCGCGTGCCGGTAGCAATCTGGTTATTGACGACGATGTAGTTGTTGTACTGGTCTATCAGCGGCAGCTCAGCCTTCGTCACCTCGTACTCGGCGTGGATGAAAAACTGGTCGATAACCCGGAATTGCCCAAATACCTTCACCCCGATGTTGTTGAGATTCAGACTAGGGGCATTCTTGCCAAACGAGTAGTTGACATACGCGTAGCTGATGCCCGGCCCGATTGCCAGGCGGTCGTTGAGCCGGTAGCCGATAGCCGGCGAGATGCTAAAGTTAAAAATGCCGCCGGGGCTGTAGTAGTTCGAGCTGTAGCCCAGCCCAAACCCGGAGTAGATAAACAGCTTGGTGTACTGCTCGGCGTGCTGCTGCGCGGCTTTGCGCTCTTGCTCGCGGCCCGGCAGCTCCAGGCCCGAGGGGCTATCCTGGCTAGGGGCGGGCAGGGCGGCTGGCGTAGGCGCAGCAGGTGCCGGCGCCTGGCCCGGCGTATACACCGGAATGGTGGGCGCCACGTTGGTCGTATCGAGGGCCGGGCGGGTGGGCGCGGGCCTAGCCGGGGCCGCACCGGGGGGCGCGGTGTTCAGCACCGGCTTTTCCTGGGCCCAGCTGCGGCCGGGGGCTAGCAGCGCCCCGGCACCGAGTAAAAAGGGAAGAAGCAGACGTTTCATGAAGGGAAATTAGCGGAGCGGCAAATAGATAAAATGAAGAAGGCCGGTTTACTAGACGAAACCCCCGAATGCGTCTGCTTAATTCCTGAGACTAAGCCAGCTGATACATTTTTTGGCGCTGGGCTTTCAGCGCCTCGTCGGCCAGGTACTCCTCGTAGTTCATGCGGCGGTCGATGATGCCCTCGGGCGTAAGCTCGATGATGCGGTTGGCCACCGTGTCGATAAACTGCAAGTCGTGCGAGGCAAAGATGAGTGAGCCACTGAAGTCCTTGAGGCCGTTGTTGAGGGCCTGAATGCTTTCGAGGTCCAGGTGGTTCGTGGGGTCGTCGAGCACCAGCACGTTGCCGCTTTCCAGCATCATCTTGCTTAGCATGCAGCGTACTTTCTCGCCGCCGCTCAGCACGTTGGGCTTCTTCTGGCTTTCCTCGCCCGAGAACAGCATGCGGCCCAGCCAGCCGCGCACAAAGCTCTCATCCTTGTCGGTCGAGTACTGGCGCAGCCAGTCCACGAGGTTCATATTGTCGGCCTGGAAGAAGGCGCTGTTTTCCTTCGGAAAGTAGCTAGGAGTGATGGTGGTGCCCCAATTGTAGGTGCCCTTGTCCGCCTTGGCTTCGCCAAAAATGATGTCGAACAGCATAGACGCGGCCCGGTCGTCGCGGCCCACGATGGCGATTTTATCGCCTTTGTCGAGCGTAAACGACACGTTTTTCAGCACCGATTGGCCATCCACGGTCTTGCTCACGCCGTCCACGCTCAGCAGCTGGTTGCCAGCCTCGCGCTCGGGCTTGAAGGCGATGTAGGGGTAGCGGCGCGACGAAGGCTTGATTTCCTCCAGCGTCAGCTTTTGCAGCAGCTTCTGGCGGCTGGTGGCCTGCTTCGATTTTGAGGCGTTGGCCGAGAAGCGGCGCACAAACTCTTCCAGCTCCTTGCGCTTGTCCTCGGTTTTCTTGTTCACATCCTGGCGCTGGCGCAGGGCTAGCTGGCTGCTCTCGTACCAGAAGCCATAGTTGCCGGGATACATCGTGATTTTCGAGAAATCCAGGTCGGCCATGTAGTTGCACACGGCATCGAGGAAGTGGCGGTCGTGGCTCACCACAATCACCGTGTTCTCGAAGCTGTCCAGGAAGTTCTCCAGCCAGAGCACGCTCTCGGCGTCGAGGTTGTTGGTCGGCTCGTCGAGCAGCAGCACGTCGGGGTTGCCAAACAGCGCCTGGGCCAGCAGCACGCGCACTTTCTCGCTGGCGCCGAGGTCGGCCATCAGCGAGGCGTGCTTGTCCTCCGTAATGCCCAGGCCGCTCAGCAGCTCGGCCGCCTGGTACTCGGCGTCCCAGCCGCTCATGTCGGCAAACTCGCCTTCCAGGATGCCCAGGCGCTCGCCGTCGGCATCGGTGGCGGTGCCCAGGTCATATTTGGCGTAGAGCGCGTCTTTTTCCTTCATTACGGCCGCCAGCTGCTGGTGGCCCTGAATGACGGTGGCCAGCACCTGCTGGTCGTCGTAGGCAAACTGGTTCTGCTTGAGCACGGCCAAGCGCTGGCCGGCGGGCAGCTCCACCGAGCCGGTGTTGGGCTCAATCTCGCCTGATAGTATCTTCAAAAAGGTGGATTTGCCGGCGCCGTTGGCCCCAATCAGGCCGTACACGTTGCCCGGCAAAAACTTCACCGTCACATCCTCAAACAGGACCCGCTTGCCGTAGCGCAAGCTCACATTGGTCGTAGAAATCATCTAAGCCAGAATAAGAAACCAGAAAAACAGTGCAAAAATACGCCGCCGCGCGGCCTTGCCTTCTATCAACAGCCAGGCGCCTCAATTTGTGCCCTAGCCAGCGGCACAACACAGCAAGCCAAAATGCAGTATAGAAACCCGGGCGGCCCCACCGGCCCACTGGCTTGCTTTTCCACTCCAACTCTTTTGTACTTTATGGCTGCTTCTTCCAACACCGCCCCCGCCGCGCGGACTATCACGCCCGAGCAAAATGGCTTCCGCCACGGCATCGTTACTGGGGCCGTGCTGTGCGTGTATACCCTGGCCGCCGCGCTGCTAGGCTTCTTTTCGCGCATCGAGGCCGGTAGCCTCGATGTAGTTATCCTGATTACGGGCTCGGTGCTGGCCATTCGGCACCTGCGCCAGCTGCGCGGCGAAAAAATGCCCTACCTCGGGGGCTATGGCACGGGCATCATCTCGGCCATGGTAGCCTCGGTCGTGCTAGGCCTGTTTTTTATTATCCTAACGGCCATCATGCCGAAATCCTTGGACCTGACGCAGGTAGAAAACCTGTTCGGCTTCGACCTCTCGGTAGTAGTAGCGTTTCTGGCCATCATCCTCATGGGCACCATGACGGGGGTTATCACTTCGCTCATCGCCATGCAGTATTTCAAGGCTGACCCCATCGACCCGCTGAAAGCAATGGAATAGGACGCCGCCGGTGCCCTAGCGAGAAGGCCCCCTGGTTCCGGTATTGGAAACAGGGGGCCTTTCTATTTAAATAGTAAACACAGTGAGCAAGATAAGCCGCCGCTAGCTAGCCCCGGGTGGTAGCGCAAAAGGCACAAACTGGCTCACCTCGCCCCTAAAGCGATGGATTTCGCGGATAATGGTGCTGCTCACGGCCGCCAGCGTGGGCGAGGTTACGAGAAATACCGTTTCAAGGCCGGGGCTGAGTTGGCGATTGGCCTGGGCAATGGCGTTTTCGTACTCAAAGTCGAGGGTATTGCGCAGGCCGCGCAGTAGGTAGCGCGCCCCGGTGGCGCGGGCAAACTCGGTGGTGAGGCCCTGATAAGAGCGCACTGACACGCGCGGTTCGTCGGCAAAGAGCGTTTCGAGCTGGCTTATCTGCCACTCGATGGGGAAGTGGCGCTGCTTGCTGCTATTGGTACCGATGGCGATGATAAGCTCATCGAATAGCCCCACCCCACGCCGCACAATGTCGAGGTGACCGTTGGTAAAGGGGTCGAAGGAGCCGGGAAAAAGCGCTATTTTTTTCATGGTATTGAGCACCAACTTGCTAGGCTAGCCAGCGCGCTATTCACAAAAAGCCAAGCTGAACAAGTCGAAATGCCGGTAATCGGCCACCTCATTCAGGTAATAAAAATACTGCAACCCAAAAGGCCGGGTGCCGAAGCGCAGCTGGCGCACGTAGGTGCTGAGCAGCGCAAAGGTGGCTGAGTCGCCGGTGAGGTCGCCCCAGATAGTCACCACATCCTGGTCGGGGTTGAGCCCCAGCTCCTGCATAACCAGGATGGTGTAGTACACCACATCCTCGGCCGTGCTCACGGTGAAGGAGTTGCAGAAATCGACCTGCGCGCCCAGCACTATTACCGTCAGCTCGTGGTCGGCCAGGTTGAGGTAAAGCTGGCGCGGCGCGGGGCTAGGGCCCCGCTGGTGCAGCAAGCCGCCGAGCAGCGCGCTGGCCTGGGGCAGCAGCCGGGCGCTGGGCCCGTGCAGCTGCTGCAGCCACTGCACCAGGCTAGTGGGAGCCGCGAAGAGACACACAATATCGGTGGCCGGGGCGGGCAGGGGCAGGGTGTAGGCCAGGGCCTCCTCATTGGGGGCCAGCTCGTGGTGCAGGCGCAGGTAAGCGACCTCATCGCCTGTGCGGTAGAGGGGCGCCGGCAGCAAAGGCGTGGCGCGGCCGGCCAGGCCCAGGCGCAGGCGCGCCCAGCCCGGCTGGCCAAGCAAGGTGGCGGCGGCCACCGCCGGCAACTCGGCCAACGAAGCCAGTGGCAAGTCGTCGAAGGCCACGATTTTGTGGCGCGCAGCCTCCAGGGCAGCCAGGCGCAGGCGCCCGGGGTTAGCCAGCGCATAGAGGTGGTAGGCCGTGGGGTTGGTGGCGTCGAAGGTTTCGTCGCGCAGGCTCAGCGTCGGAGCAGTGGGCAGGGTAGTAGAAGCAGGCACAGGCAAAGGCGGGCCCGCCCAGCAGCGAGCCGGGGTAAAGATAGGCCGCTGGCCGGGGTTGAAGGCCGGGCGGCGGCCCAGCGCCCGCAGGCCCCGAGGCGGGCTAGCCGAGCGGCGACTAGCCCCTAATTCAGGAGTACCTGGGGCACGAAGACATCGTCGGTACTAAGCAGGCCGCGCAGCACCGGGTGCACCTGGGCCAGCGGCAGGGCCAGCAGTTGGCGGGGCGTGTGCCAGGCTAGCTCGCTGAGCAGCTGAGCATCAGCGGCATGCTCGGGGTCGTGGCCCAGGCGGGGGCTGGCGCTGGGGTCTTCGGCCGTTACCTCAAAGAAAATTTCCAACGCTTGCAAGTTATCACGTCGAAACTCGTGCAGATGCAGCTGCCGGCCCACGCGTACGGCTAGCCCGGTTTCTTCCCGAAACTCGCGTTGCAGCGCTTCCTTCAGGCTTTCGCCGAAGGCCCAGCCCCCGCCCGGCGGCGACCAGAAGGTGGCGTCCTGCGGCAGCAGCCCCCGGTGCGCCGCTAGCAAAATCGCCCCGTTGCGCACCAGGATGCCGCCCACCCGCACGCGCACCAGGCCAGCATAGGGAGCCAATAGAGAATCGGAGGGGGAGGCAGCAGGGGGCATGAAATCGGAAATAAAGCAGCAATAACGTGCTGCCTCTACGCAAACCCGCCCCCGATGGCCGAAGCTGCGGCCCTGGCCGCCCGCCGCTGCCGCCAGCGCCGCCACCGGCTCGCCGCAAATACCAGTAGTACCACCACCAGCCCCGCCGCCACCAGCGGCAGCAGCAGCGCCACGAGCGTGCCCGCGATGGCCAGCACGTTTTCGGGGGTGGCAAACAAGGGGTTGGCTAGCCCACCCGTGGTGGCCGTGGAGCCCGCCCGCAGCAGCGCCGTGCTGCCCTGCACCACACCCGCCGCCCCGCCACCCACCAGGATGCCGAGCGTCCAGCGCAGCGTAGGGTCGAGGTGGGTGAGCGAAGAAGTCATCAACAAAGTGCCCGCCACGAACGAGGCGGGCGTGGTAAGTGTGTCGAGCAGGTGGTCGACAAAGGGCACGTAGTAGCCCACCAGCTCGGCCACGGTGGCAGTGGCCAGTACCAGCAGGGCCGTCCAGGAGACTAGCCACTCGAAGCCCGGCGAGCTGGGTAGCCAGCCCACGCGGTGCGCCACGCTGGCCGCCAGCAGCGGCACAAACACCCGAAAGCCGCTGCTCGCGGCCAGCCCCAGGCCCAGCGCGCCGGCCACGAGGTACTGCATAGTCGATAAGTGGTCCATAGCCAAGGATAGGTAAAATGGTGGCCGTAAGGTAAGCACCCCTAGCCGGCCGGTATCTTTGAAGCACCTATGACCACCGCCACGCCCGAACCCATCGCCGCCCTCGAAGCCCGCATTCGCGAAAAACTGAAGCGCCAGCACTTTATGCACCTCATCGGCGCCGACCTCACCCGCATCGAGCCCGGCCGCATCGAGGCCGAGCTGCCGCTAGGGGTGCAGCACCAGCAGCAGCGCGGCTTTGCCCACGGTGGCCTGGTGGCCACCATGGCCGACCTGGCGGCGGGCTTTGCCGCCACTACGCTCGTGCCCGAAAATTTCGGCGTAGTCACTTCCGACCTGAAAGTGAGCTACCTGAACCCCGGCGTGGGCCAGCGAATCAAAGCCATCGGCTGGGTGTTGAAAGCCGGGCGCCGCCTGCACTTCTGCGAGGCTGAGGTGTGGTGCGACGACGTGCTCATCGCCAAGGCTTCGGCCACAATGGCGGTGATTGAGCCGGTTGTTTAATCAATTTTGCTGGAAATTATGAAACTAGTTTTTACGGTTTTCTGGCTCATGTTTGCAAGTCAAGCTTTCAGCCAAAATATTGTTGGATTTTGGCAGGCTAGTGACACAACTATTAGCTCAAATTACCAGCAGCATTATGTTTTCAGTGCCGACAAAAAATTCACTTATACTCCTAGTGGCTATGATGGATTGCAAAGAGTTTTGAAAATAGGTGGACATTATAAATTGCTAGGCAATACATTATACCTGACACCGGAATACACTACTGAATTGAAAGGTGGTGCTTTGGAGAGAAGTCATATAACAACGCTTAATGACTCTTGGTCAATTGAGGGTGGGCAAGCAAAGACTTATAAAATCGCTAAGCCAATTCGCCAAACTGTTCAATTTAAGCTTGTCAAGCGTAAAAAAGGCTTGTGCATGTTGTTGGATACTTGGCCTTATTACAAGATAAAAGTCTCGGCTAATTAATCTGATGCTAAAAACCCGCTTTCCCTCCGTTCGCGACTATTTCCCCTTCGAGCCGACCGACGACCAAGCCGAATTATTCGTGCAGCTCGATGAGTTTTTGCGCGACCAATTACCGGGCCGCAAGGTATTTGTGCTGCGCGGCTACGCTGGCACCGGCAAAACCACCGTGGTGAGCGCCCTCGTGCAGTGGCTAGGCCGCATGCAGCGCCGCTACGCCCTGATGGCGCCCACCGGCCGCGCCGCTAAGGTGATGAGCGCCTACGCAGGCGTGCCGGCCAGCACCATCCACAAAAAAATATACCGCCAAACCAGCGGCGCGCCCAGCGAGCGCCTCAGCTTCACGCGTCAGCCCAACCGCCAGGAAGAAACGCTGTTCATTGTGGATGAGGCCTCGATGATTTCCGACGAGAAGGCGTTTGGTGAGAGCGGCCTGCTCGACGACCTCATGGGCTTCGTGTTCGAGCGCAGCACCAATCGGCTGCTGCTCATCGGCGATACAGCCCAGCTGCCGCCGGTAGGCCAGCTCCTGAGCCCCGCCCTCGACCCCGAGCTGCTGGCCCACCGCTTCCGCGCCCGGGTCGATGGCGTGGAGCTGCGCCAGGTAATGCGCCAGGCCGAGGCCTCGGGCATCCTGGTGAATGCTACCGAGCTGCGCGAGGAACTGCGGGAAGAAACGCCTAACATTCAGCTGCATACCAAGGGCTTCAAGGATATGTTTAAGATGGGTGGCGACAAGCTGGAGGACGGCCTGCGCTGGGCCTACCGCCACTTTGGGCACGAGAATACGACCATCATCTGCCGCTCCAACCGCAATGCCAACCAGTACAATCAGCTCATCCGGCGCACGCTGTTTGAGGCCGAGGAGGAAATTGAGGCCGGCGACTACATCATGGTGGTGCGCAACAATTATTTCTGGCTGCCCAAGGAGTCGGAAATTGGATTTTTGGCTAACGGCGACTTCTTGGAAATCAAGAAGATAATTCGGCGTGAGGAGCAGTTTGGCTGCCGCTTTGCCCAGGCTAGGGTGCGCCTCGTAGACTACCCCGACGAGCCTGAGCTGGAAGTGAAGCTGCTGCTCGACACGCTGCACACCGAGAGCCCCTCGCTGCCACGCGACCAGAACGAGAAGATGTACCAGGAAATCCTGGCCGACTATGCGCACCTCACTAAGAAGGCCGAGCGCAACGCCGAAATGCGCAAAGACCCGTATCTCAACGCCTTGCAAATAAAATTTGCTTACGCCCTCACCTGCCACAAGGCGCAGGGCGGCCAGTGGCAGGCCGTATTTGTCGACCACGGCTTCCTGAAGCCCGACGAGCCGGTGGGCGGCGAGTTTGCGCGCTGGCTCTACACGGCCATCACGCGGGCGTCGGAGCGGCTGTTTCTGCTCAATTTTCAGCAGCGCCTCATCGCGCCCAGCGAAGTGGTAGAGGAGTAGCCCCGGCTTTTTTTGCGGCGGGCGGAATTCAATTGCCTGAATCTGAGTTTGCCCGCACGTACTGGCTTCCCACGGCATGCTAGCGCCAGCCCTAATTTGGCCGCAGATTTGCCTAGCCGGACTTACCGCGTAAATTTGTTTTTCTCCCCACAACCCAATTCTACTTCTGTCATGACGAAGATGCTGCTGCTGGCCCTGGGCCTCACGTTTGCGGGCACCACTGCCCACGCCCAGGCCATGAAGCCTGCCAAAGCCACTGCCAAGCCGGCCGGCCCCCAGATTGAGTTCTCGGAAGTGAAGTACGATTTCGGCTCCATCAAGCAGGGCGATATCGTGGACCACGTATTCAAATTCAAAAACACCGGCACCCAGCCGCTCGTGATTTCCAACATCGGCGTAAGCTGCGGCTGCACCACCCCCAGCTGGACTAAGGAGCCCGTGCAGCCCGGCAAAACCGGCACCATTTCGGCCAAATTCAACTCGGCTGGCAAAATGGGCATGCAAACCAAAGTGCTGACCATTGACTCGAACTCGGTCGGCGGTAGCACCACCGTTTCGCTGGTAGGCGAGGTAAAAGAGTCGGCTACGGCTTCGAAGTAATCGCCTTATTCCTACTGAAAAAGGGGCTAGCCATTGTGGCTAGCCCCTTTTTTTGGCCATTTATCAGCCAGTTATTACAGCTTGCTCACGGCTAGCAGCAGGCGCAGCCAGCCCGCAATCAGCAACAAGCCGCCGAGCGGGGCCACCGCCCCAAACTTGGTGATGCCCGTGAAGCAGATGGCGTAGAGCGAGCCGCTGAAAATAAGAATGCCCCCTAGCCACAGCGCGGCCGTGGTATCGAGCGGGCTGCGCAACTCGGGCCGGGCTACGGCCAAAATGCCCACTGCCAGCAGCGCCAGCGTGTGGTAAAACTGGTAGCGCACCGCGGTTTCGAAGGTTTCGAAGCGGCCGCTAGCCTCTAACATAGGCCGCAGGCCGTGCGCGCCAAAAGCACCGATGCCCACGGTGAGGGCGCCAAGCAGAGCCGCGAGTTGAAGAATAAGACGGGGAGACATGCAGCAGAGAATTTAGTATAGACTGACCACAAAGAACGGCATGCTAAGCCCAGCGCAGCAGCTCACGCATATCGTTGGGGTAGTGCCCTAGCGGTGCGAGCGAGATACTTCGCTATGCTCAGTATGACGTTCTTGCAGTTTTAAAATCAGCTAATCAAACTCTTGCCTTACGCCCGGGGCGGCAGGTCGTCGGCCGAGAAATGAAACGGCAGCAGGTCGGCCAGGCGCTCGAAGCGCAGCACCGTGCCGCTAGTGCTGGGCAGCAGCAGCCAAATGGGCTGGCCCTGGCGCACCTCATACTCCAGCATAACCTGGCGGCAGGCGCCGCAAGGTAGGGCAGGGCCAAACTCGCCCTCGGCGGGCCGGCCGGCCACCGCCATGCCCACGATAAGCGGCGGCGGGCTGGGCCGGTTGCCCGCCAGCCCAAACAGCGCGGTGCGCTCGGCGCAGAGGCCCGAGGGATAGGCGGCGTTTTCCTGGTTGGTGCCCTGCACGAGGCTGCCATCGGCTAGCAGCAGCGCGGCCCCCACATGAAAATGCGAGTACGGCGCGTAGGAGTGGGCAGTGGCGGCGCGGGCGGCCTCCCATACCTGGCGCTCGGCGGGCGCGAGCTGGTCGGGGGTGGCAAACTCGTGGTAGTGCAGCGCAAGCTGGCGGCGGGTAAGGGTAGAGTCGATGGAAGAGGCAGCCATTGCGGCGGGAATAAAAACGGGGCGGCGAAGATACGGTTTTTGGGGCTTGGTGCGTAGGGCATGGTGCGCAGTGCTAAGTTTGCTTTTCTCCCTATGAAACTCTTCGGCCCACTTTGACCTTGCCCCAGCCCCCTAGCAGCCCTGCCCAGGCACCCCGCCCCGAGTACTCCGGCCCGAAAACCACTCGCTTGCTGCTGCTTGGCGCCGGCCGCTCGGCCTCGGTGCTTGTGCAGTACTTGCTGCGCCACGCCCCGGCCGAGCACTGGTTTCTGACCGTGGCCGATGCCCTGCCGGCCCACCTGGCGCCGGTGCTGGCGGCGCACTCGCAGTATGCCCGCGCCGTGCCCTTCGAGGCCCAGGATGCGGCCCGGCTCGACTTGCTGGTGTCCGAGGCCGATGTGGTTATCTCGATGCTGCCCGCCGCTTTTCACCCCATTGTGGCCAAGGCTTGCCTGGCGCATGGGCGGCACCTGGCCACGGCCAGCTACGTGAGCGCCGAGGTGCAGGCCCTGCACGCCGCGGCCGAAGCGGCCGGCCTGGTTTTCCTTATGGAGTGCGGGCTGGACCCCGGCCTCGACCATATGTCGGCGATGCGGGCCATCGAGCAGATTCGGGGGCAGGGCGGGCGCCTCACGGCCTTCACCTCGTACTGCGGCGGGCTGCTCGACCCCGCTTCGGAGGGCGATAACCCCTGGCGCTACAAGTTTACCTGGAACCCGCGCAACGTGGTGCTGGCCGGCCAAAGCACCGCTAAGTACCTGCAAGATGGCCACTTGCGCATTATTCCGTATCAGCAGCTTTTTGCCCGCACCGAGGAAGTGCACGTGCCCGGCCACGGTACGTTTGAGGGCTACGCCAACCGCGACTCGCTCAACTACCGCGCGCCGTATGGCCTCGATGCCATTCCGAGCATCCTGCGCGGCACGCTGCGGCGGCCGGGCTACTGCGCCGCCTGGCACGCGCTGGTGCGCCTCGGCCTCACCGACGACAGCGTGAACCTGGCTAACTCGGCCGCCCTCACCTGGCACGACCTGGTGGCCGGCTACCTGCCCCAGTGGCCGCAGCCCGGCTGGTCGCTCTCGGCCCTCACTGCCAAGTATTTGGGCCTGGCCCACAACAGCCCCGAAATGCAGCGACTGGTGTGGCTGGGCATTTTTGAGAAAGCGCCCGTGGGCCGCGCTAATGCTACGCCCGCCCAGCTGCTGGAGCATTTGCTGGCCGAAAAATGGCAGCTTCAGCCCCACGACCGCGACATGATAGTGATGCAGCATCGCTTTGACTACGAGCGCGATGAGCAGACGTATAGCTTGACTTCCTCGCTGGTAGTGCTCGGCGATGATGCCACCCACACGGCCATGGCCAAAACCGTGGGCCTGCCGCTGGGCATGGCCGTGCGGCGCCTGGTGCGCGGCGAGGTAGCGGGCCGGGGCGTTGTCATTCCGACCACGGCCGACCTCTACGCGCCCATTCTGCAAGAGCTGGCGGCCGACTACAGCATCGCATTCACGGAAGAAGAAACGCATACCGGGCCCTTTTTTGCCTGACCTATGGCCCTCGCCTTCCCGAGCCAAGCAGCCCCGTTGGGGGCCTACTTGCGGCTGCGGCTGCGGCTGCTGGGCCGGCTGCTGCACGAAATAGGCTGGCTACGGCTGGGGCTGATGGGGCCGCTGCTAGCCCTTGGGCTGCTGCAAGCAGGGGATAGCCTGGCCAAGCAACCCTGGGGCTTGTGGCTGGTGCCGCCGCTGGTGGCCTGGCTGCTGCTCGCCGCCCATCGCCAGCGGGCCGACCTGCTGTTTCTGGCCAGCATGGCGCCGAGGTTTCGGCCGTGGCTGGCGGCCGAGTATGCGCTGCTGGCGCTGCCAATGGCCGGGGCGCTGCTCGCCGGGCGGGCCGTGGGGCCGGCGGCCCTCACCCTGGGGCTAGCCCCGCTGGCGGCCTGGGCGCCGCCGGCCCGGGCGGGCCACGCCACGCGGCACCGCTGGCGCAGCCCTTTCCGGAGCGAAGCTTTTGAGTGGGTAAGCGGGATGCGGGCCACGAGCGGCTTGCTTTTGTGGCCGCTGCTGGTGGGGCTGGCGGCCTGGCAGCGGGCCTCACCGCTGGCCCCGGTGGTGGGGCTGGTAGGGTGGCTGCTGGTGGTGCTGGCCTGCTACGGCGTGCCCGAGCCCCTGCCGATGCTGGCCCTGGCGGCTTGCTCGCCCCGGCAGTTTTTGCGGCGGCGGCTGGGATTGGGGCTGGGCTACGCGGCGGGCACGGCGCTGCCTTTTTGGGTGCTGCTGGGCCTGGGGCCGGCCGGCTGGGGCGCGGCGCTGGCCGTTGCGCTGTTCTGGCTAGCCCTGCTGAGCATGGTTATCCTCACCAAATATGCGTTTTACCCCAATGCCAGCCACATCCGCACCACGCAGGGGCTGGTGCTGGCCGTGGGCCTGCTGGGCGCCTGGCACCCGGCCTACCCGCCGCTGATGCTGGTGAGCGCGGGCGGGCTGGTGTGGCAAAGCCGGCGCCGGCTACGCGCCGTGCTGGCGACTAACCCTGAGGAAAAATAAGCGCGTGCGCCGCATCATCATGCTTGAAGTAAACGACCTGCACAAAGCCTACGGCCACCACCACGTGCTGCGCGGCGTGAGCCTGGCCGTGCAGCCCGGCACCATCCACGGCCTGATAGGCGCCAACGGCGCGGGCAAAACCACGCTCCTCAACTGCCTCTACGGGCTGGAAAGCGACTTTAGCGGCACGGTACGCGACACGGGTTCGGGCCGCCTGGTGCGCGAAACTACCGGCCTGGTACCCTACGAGCCGTATTTCTACCCGCGCATTACGGGGCGCGAGTATGTGGAATTCTGCCTGCAAGCCCGCCAGCGGCCGGTGCCCGACCTGCGCGGCTGGAACGAGGTGCTGGAGCTGCCCCTCGACCAATACGCCACCGAGTACTCGGCCGGCATGAAGAAAAAGCTGGCCCTGCTGGCGGCGCTGGTGCAGGATTTTGCCTACCTCATTCTTGATGAGCCTTTTAATGGCCTCGACCTCGAAGCTAATATGTTGCTCAAAGAGTTGCTGAAGCGGCTGCGCCACCGGGGCACGGGCATCCTGCTCACCTCGCACATCCTGGGCACGCTCACCGAGGTGGCCGACGAGGCTACGGTGCTTGTGGGGGGGCTGGTGCAGCACCGCTACCAGGCCGCCGAGTTTGGTACCCTCGAAGCCGACCTGCTAGCCGCCCTGCACGGCGAAAAGCTGGGGCAGCTACACAAGCTTTTATAGCGTAGATAGAGCGCAGACGGAGTAGGCGTGCGCACGATGCCCACACTGGCAAATGTGCCACGCCTGGGCGCGCAGCGCCCGCGCTACAGGGCCAGGTAAAACCCAGCCAGCAGCGCCCGAAACTCGGCCGAATAAGCGCCGGTCGCATCCTGAATACAAAGGCTGGCCTCGCGCAGCGGCGCCGGGCTAGCCGCCCCAAACTGCCAGATGCCGCGCGTAACGCGCCCGCCCGGCCGGTGCCGCACCGCCAGCCGCCCCTGCACAGCCAGCCCTTCTTGCTGCGCCACCTGCGCAAACTGCTGCATCTCGGGCGGCGGCAGCAGCACCGTGAGCGTGCCGCCCGGCGCCAGGTGCGCCGCCGCAAAGCCCGCCAGCTCGCCAAACGTGAGCGAGCCCGCGCCTTCGTGGCGCGCCGTGGCCCTAGCGGCATCGGGCGAAGCCAGGCTGCGCCGGAAAAACGGCGGATTACAGATAATGTGGCTGAACAAGCCCGGCTGGCTGGCGGCATAGGCCGCCAGGCTCAGTGGGTGCACCACAATGCGGCCGGCCCAGGGGCTGGCCGCCACGTTGCGGGCGGCTTGGGCCGCAGTAGCGGCATCTAGCTCGATGGCTTCAATCTGGGCACCCGGCGCCCGCTGGGCCGCCATGAGGGCTAGCAGGCCGGTGCCGGTGCCAATATCCAGCACGCGGGTGGCGCCGGTGAGGTCGGCGGCGGCACCCAGCAGGCAGGCATCAGTGCTTACTTTTTGGGCGCAGTCGCTTTGGGCTATGCGAAACTGCTGGAATTGGAAGTAGTCGTTGGGCAACGGTAAGGAAATTATTAAAGCTGCTTAAGAAGCAGGCGCAAAGCTGCTGCACTCCCCAGCGAGTAGGCTAGGCCGACCTGAGTTTAATCGGAATCCATATTTCTTCTTCCGAGGCCGGGTCTTCGTTGCTATATTTTTCTCCTAATACTTCAAAGTGGGGCCGGCCGTCGAGTGCATAGCAAGAAGCAGGAAGCCATTCCTGCAGAATGTAGCTGAATACCGTGTCACCCGCATTTGCGGGGCCCTGGTACAGAAAAACGGCATATAGCCCGCCCGGCAGCGTTAGAATTTCTAAGTCGGGCGGTATGGCGACGGGTTGCGTCATTTCCACGGCCGCCCATTTTTCGAACAGTACTTCGGGCCGAAAGGGATTGAAATAACCCGGCCCATACACCTGCACAGAGTAGTACTTCGTGCTGCCTGAAAACGGCTGCGCCTGCTGCCGCTGCCGGAAGCTCCGCCACAGGGCCGCCGTCGTATTAGTTAGCAAGGACATGCGTTGATGCTGGCCAATCAGTTTTTTCTCTGGCAATAATTTTATGGTGGGCTGCATAATACTTGCTGGTTTGCGCTACTACTCCAGCGCCTCATACCCCTCATCCACCAGCAGGCCCTTGCCCAGGGCGCTTTGCACGGCTAGCACGTCGCAGCGCTCGTTTTCGGGGTGGCCGGCGTGGCCTTTTATCCATTTGAAGGAAACTTTGCGCTGCTCGTAGATGCGCAGGAAACGGCGCCAGAGGTCCTCGTTGGCCTTCTTGCCGAAGTCGGGCTTTTTGACCCAGCCAAAAACCCAGCGCTTTTCCACGGCATCGACCACGTATTTGGAATCGGACACGACGAGGATGGGGATTTCGGGGCGCGTGACGGCCTCCAGGCCCACAATCACGGCTAGCAGCTCCATGCGGTTGTTGGTGGTGCGGCGGAAGCCCTGGCTCAGCTCCTTTTCGTGGGGGCCGTAGCGCAGGATGGTGCCATAGCCGCCCGGGCCAGGGTTGCCGCGCGAGGAGCCGTCGGTGAAGAGGGTAATCAAAGGAGAGATAGTAGATAACGCAGCCTGGCGCGGGGGACCTCACCCCCGGCCCCTCTCCTTGGGGAGAGGGGAGCCTGACGTCTGTTTAATGATTGCTTGCGTTCGCTCGCGGTCGGCTCCCCTCTCTCCAAGGAGAGGGGCCGGGGGTGAGGTCCCCGCGTGAGGTTGATGGCTAGCGCGCTACTTCCTCATTTCTAATCTTTTCAAAAAACTGCACCAGCGCCTCAAAGGCGGCATCGGGCACGGCCGGGAAGTTGGCAATGCGCAGGCTCGTGGCTTTGTAGTCGCCGTAGCCCGAGCCCAGTTGCAGGCCCGCCTCGTCGCGGGCGCGGCGCTTCACCTCCTCAATAAGGGCCGCCGGGCCTTGCAGGCCGATAACGGTGGTAGAGCGGGCATCCACGTTCTCGATGAGGGGGCGCAGGCCTAGTGGCTGCACCTGCTCGAAGTAATCGTAGAGCTTCTGGGCGCGCTCGTTGAGGTGCGGGGCGATGGTTTTGATGCCATCGCGGGCTTGCAGCACCCGGCTCAGCAGGTAGATGCCCAGCACGTTGGGGGTGTGCGTGGTCTGGTAGTTGAGCATCTGCTTCACCATCGCGTTCAGGCTGTTGTAGTGGGCATTGTCGCCTACCTCGCGGGCGCGGGCCACGGCCCGGGGCGAGAGCACCATGATGCCCAGGCCGGCCGGCAGGCCCAGGCACTTCTGCACCGAGCCGTACCACACGTCGGCCTTGATGAACTTGAGGGCTAGCCCGCCCAGGCTCGATGTAGCATCGACGGCCAGCAGTGCCGGCCCCAGGCGGTTGAAAGTGTTGAGAATGAAGTTATCGCGCAGCTGGGTAGCGGTGCTGGTTTCATTCTGGGTGAGGCACACGAGGTCGGTCTCCTCGGGGTTGAAGGGCAGCGTGGCCGGGTCGGGCACGTCGTTGATGTCGAACTTGAGGCCCGTGGAGTGGGGCCGCAGGGCGCGGGCGTAGTCAAACCACTTCTGCCCAAACGAGCCGTTGTAGAGGTGAAACGAGCGGCGGGGCGTCAGACTCTGGGTCAGGATTTCCCAGCACTCGGTGGCCGACGAGGTGAACAGAATGGTATAGTCTTGCGGGATATTGAGCTTGAGGCGGGCCTGGTCGAGGCAGTGGCGCACGAGCGTAATGAAGCGCTCGGAGCGGTGCGGCGCCGACAGCCAGCCTTCCTCAAAAGCGTCGGCCAGGTACTGGCGCACTTCGGGGTACACGGCCGCCGGGCCGGGGTTGAAGGTATAAGTCGGGAGGGTTGCCATGCGGCAAAGGTAGGGGCGGGGCCGGCCCAAAAAGCCCCGCCCCGCGCCTTATTGCACTACGAGGCGGGTGCGGGCGCGGCCCGCGCCGCCATCCCACTCCAGCAGGTACAGGCCGGCCGGCACCCCGGCCAGCGGCAGTTCGAAAGCCGCCTGCCCGGCCGGGCCCGCCAGACTAGCCACGCAGCGGCCGGTGGCAGCGAGCAGCCGCACCTGGGCCGGGGCGCCGGGTGCCAGCGGGCCGCTCAGGTGCACGGTGCCGGTGGCGGGGTTGGGGTAGGCAGCTAGCCCGGTGGCCGCCGCCGCCACGCTCACCACCGGCGAAAAGGCTTCGCGGCCGTCCAGGTCGAGTTGGCGCAGGCGGTAGTAGCGGGTGCCGGCCAGCGGGCGGGCATCGCGGGCCTGGTACTGGTGCGGGGTGGCGCTGCTGCCGGCCGCCGCCACGCGCGCCACGGCCCGCCAGGCGCCCGCCAGCGCGGCCTCGTCCTGGCTCTCGACCACGAAGGCCGCGCTGTTGCCCTCCGAGGCAGTGGCCCAGCTGAGCAGGGTGCCCTGGCTAGGCTGGTAGCTGGCCCCGAAGGCCGTGAGCTGCACCGGCAGCGTGCACGCCGCCGCCGCAAACGCCGCGTAGTTGCAGCGCTCCAGGGCCGTGGCGCCGGTGCTGTAATCGCGCACGTTCTGGCCGGCCGCGATGTCCGTGCTGCTGTCAAGAGCGCGGCGCGTCTGGCCATTGCCGATGTTATAGTTCATCACCCCGGTGCCCGAAATAATGTGCGTGAGCTGCGCACCGTGGCCCTGCTCGTGCAGCGCCACACTCTCAAAATCGTATTGCTGGCCGGTGGGCGCGCCGGTGGTGTAGTTCCAAGTGTAGGCAGGTGTATTGCCATTGGCCGGAATGGGCACCGGCGTGTAGGCGTAGTCCGTTTCGATGGCCTGCCAGTTGACGGGGCCGTTATTGACCGAGCAGCCGTAGTAGTACGAGTAGGTGACCCCGAGCACCCCTGCGGGCAGCGTGGCGTCGAAGCGCACCACGTTCACGCCGTCCTGCTTGGTGGCGTCGGCCGGGGCTGCCGTGGCGCTGATGCTGCGGCTGATGCCCACCGGGCAGCGCCAGCTTTGCAGGGCCCGCTCGAAGGGCGCCTTGGCCTCGGCAGGGAAGCTAGCGGCGTATTGCAGCGTGTAGCCGCCGCTGGCATCGGGGCTGATGAGGTGCACCCGGTAGTTCTGGCCACTCGAATTGGTATTGATGAGCGCGTAGGTCACGGTGAGGGCGCTGGCGCTCGTGGCCAGCGCACCGCTGTTATCGGCCACCTGAAACGTGCCGGTGCCCGCCGGGTGGCCCGCGGCGCTGCGCGAGGGCACCCGCACCTGAATCTGGGTATCGCTCCAGTTGATATAATCGCTGGCCAGGGGCTGGGTGAAAGTCGCGCCGCCGTCATCGGCATTGCGAAACTGCACGTAGCCCGCGCCCTGCGTAGCGCCAAAGCCCGCCCCCGTTATGGTGAGCACGCCGGCCGCGCTGCTGGTAGTGGTGGTGGTAGTGCCCGCCGTTACGCTGGCGGGCGAAAAGCTGTCGATGGTAGGCGCCGTGGTGGCCAGCGGGCCGGCCGCCGTGCGCAGGCGGCGGCGCTGGGTGGCGGCGGCCAGGCGGGTATTAGCCGCCACTTCGCGGTAGGGCAGGCTGGCCCCCACGGCCGCGTACAGCGCCGGCCCAATGCTGGCGTAGCGCCCAAACGGCTCGTGGGCCGCGAGGTCGGCCAGGTCGTACTCGATAAAGCCCTGCGGGCCGGCGTAGGCGCGCAATTCGCCCGGCTGGCCAGGGTCAGCTTCCAGAAAGAAGATGCCCTGCTGGCCCGCCGCCAGGGCGAGCGCGCCGCTCACTTCTTCGCGCCGCAGCCCCAGCGTGCCCCCCGCAGTAAGCACTTGCAGCGGCCCGGCCGGCAGCTGGCCCCGGAATACCTTGTAGACTTCCAGCGTGTTGCGCGTCGCGATATGCCCGCCCAGGTCGGCCGCTTGCTGGCTGGCCACGCGGGCCTCTACTACCAGGGCCGCCTGCTGGGCGCGCTGGGCCAGCGGCACGGGTGCTAGCAAACAGCCCTGGGCACGCCCCACTTGCGGAGCCGCCGCGTACAATAAAAAGGAAAGCGCCGGCCCGGCGCAACGAAATAAACGGGGCATTGGTAACTTTTGCAGAATGGGTTATTCTGTCAAAAATACCAACAATGAGGCCCATTATAACGAATTATTGGGGGTAGAATGCAATATTATCCTGCCTCAGTACCCGCGCGCCGCGTAGCCGCTCGTGCCCCGGCGCTTAGCGCCGCCCAAAACCCACCGGCCGGGGCCGCTGGCCCAGCAGGTAGTGCAGGGCCAGCCGGTAGCTTTCGAGCCCAAAGCCCGCGATGCTGCCCACGCAATGCTTGCCGATGTAGCTGGTGTGCCGAAACTCTTCGCGGCCCGCCAGGTTGCTCAGGTGCACTTCAATTACGGGCAGGCCCGCGCCGGCCACGGCGGCCACGGCATCGCCCAGCGCCACGCTGGTGTGCGTGAAGCCGCCTGCATTGAGCACCACGCCCTGGCTAGCCCCTTCCGAGCCCACCTCGCCCCAGCCGGCGGCAGCGTGCAGGCGGTCGAGCAGCGCGCCCTCGTGGTTGCTCTGAAAGGCAGTGAGCGTGAGGTCAGGAAAGGCCTCCTGCAGCTCGGGCAAAAAGTCGTCGAACGAGCGCGTGCCGTAGATGTGCGGCTCGCGGCGCCCTAGCAGATTAAGATTAGGGCCGTTGAGAATGAGAATGTTCACGAGAAAATTATGAATTATAAATTATGAATTATGAATTGGAGCGATTATTCTTCGTGGTGAGCAGAATACTGGCCAGCAGCCTAATACGCTCCAAGCTGTGGTCATGAATAGAGTCGAATGCTTGGGTTGGTATAAAATCATTATCGTGCAGCAGGCGCAGCCAATAAGACGTTTCGCGGGCCTCTTTGGCCGCAATGTTCATCTTGTGTACAAAATCGGCCGTGGAGCTGGCAGCTAAGGCCTCTTCTACATTTGCCCCAATAGAAGTGCCGCTACGCAATAGCTGTTTAGAAAGCACAAACTCGCGCTGTTCACTCACTAGATATTTGTATGACTTCACGATACGAGAGGCGAAAGCATATGATTTCTGTTGGATAACGTTTTCTCTCATACTGCAAATAACCCCAATTCATAATTCATAATTTATAATTCATAATTCATAATTTAAAAAAAATGACCTGGCCGCAAGCTATTAAACAATTCGACGGCTACCTGCGCCTGGAAAAGTCGCTCTCGCCCAACTCGGTGGAGGCCTACCGGCGCGATGTGCGCAAGCTGCACCAGTGGCTGGAGCTGGAAAAGCTCAAGGCCGGGCCGCTGCAAGTAACCACGCGGCTGCTGCGCGATTTTCTGGCCACCCTCACCGAGCTAGGGCTCTCGAGCACGTCGCAGGCACGCACGCTGTCGGGCATCAAGGCCTTCTACGAGTTTCTCATCATGGAGGACCTGCTCAAAATCGACCCCACCGATACGCTGGAGTCGCCCAAGGCCGGCCGCCACCTGCCCGACACGCTTTCCTATCCTGACATCGAAAACCTGCTGGCCGCTATCGACCTGAGCACCAGTGAGGGCCTGCGCAGCCGGGCGGTGCTGGAAGTGCTGTACTCGTCGGGCCTGCGCGTGAGCGAGCTGTGCGATTTGAAACTCTCGAACCTGTACGTTGAGCAGGGCTTTATGCGGGTGCTGGGCAAGGGCAACAAGGAGCGGCTGGTGCCCATCGGGCGCGAGGCCGTGAAGCACCTGCACTTTTACCTGGGCGGCGTGCGCCAGCACCTCACCGTGCAGCCGGGCGCCGAAGATGTGGTGTTTCTGAGCATGCGGGGCCGGCAGCTGTCGCGCATCACGGTGTTCACCACCATCAAGAAGCTGGCCGAGCTGGCGGGGCTGCGCCAAACTATCAGCCCGCACACGCTGCGGCACTCCTTTGCCACGCACCTGCTGGAGGGCGGCGCCGACCTGCGCGCCGTGCAGGAAATGCTGGGCCACGTCAGCATCACGACCACCGAAATCTACACCCACCTCGACCGCGACTACCTGCGCCAGGTCATTACCGAGTTTCACCCGCGCAGCTAGGGGTGGCGACGGGTATTTTTAACGCGTTTGTCATTGCGAGCGCAGCGAAGTGGAGCGCGGCAATCCTTCCTTTGTCGTTCGCAACGGTTGGCTGACTTACTAAAAAGGAAAGATTGCCGCGCTCCGCTACGTTGCGCTCGCAATGACAAACGCTTTTTCGTCGCCGTCCACCCGCCGGCCGCTTTACCTGGCCCTGCTAGGGCTGTGCTTATTTCTGCTGCCGGTGCTGCTGCTGGGCCGCCACGGCTACGTGCTCATCCACGACAACCTGGACACCGAAATCAGCCTGGTGTACCTGCTCACTAAGCTGCACCTGGCCTTCGCCTACGGCCGCGACGTGGTGGTGCCCGAGGTGATGAACGGCATTCCGCGCAATGCCCTGCGGCCCGGCCTGAGCGCTACGGTACTCGTGTTCAGCGTTTTTCGCAATCAGCCCCTAGTGGCCTACCTCGTGCACCAAGTCTTGGTGCGCGTGCTGGGCCTGCTGGCCATGTACTGGCTGCTGCGGCGCTACGGGCTGGCCCGGCCCGGGCAGCGCGGGCTGGCGGCGGCCGTGGCGCTGGCCTGGGCCACGCTGCCGCTTTACAGCATCTACGGCCTCACGGTGCTGGGGCAGCCGGCGCTGCTGCGCGCGGCCCTCGATTTGCGCCAGGGGCGCAATCGGTGGCTGGCTTGGGCAGTGTGCGCGGCGTTTCCGCTGTGGTCGATTTTTGTGTACGTAGGGCCGTTTATTGCCGTGGTGTGGGGCAGTTTGCTACTGCTCGACCTGGCCCGGTGCGGGCGGGCGGCCTGGGCGGGCACCCTGCGCGGCGCAGCGGGGCTAGCCCTGCTGCTAGCCATGTACGTGGTGGTAGAATGGCCACTGTTTTACTCGCTGCTGGTGGCCCGGCAATTCGTATCGCACCGCGAGGAGTTTGATTTTGTGCGCCTGCTGCCCCACGGGGTGGGGGTGGGGCTGAAGGAGGCGCTGAAGTACTTCTGGCTGGGCCAGTACCACGCCAGCCCGTTTTTTCGGGGCGTGGTGCTGCTGGCGGTGGGCGTGGCGCTGGCCCGGCTAGCCCCGGCCCGGCGGCAGCTGCTGCGCCGCCGCGTAGGCGTGGTGCTGCTGGCGCTGGCGGCGGCGTCGCTGTTCTGCGGCTTTGCGCCGCAGCTGGCCATGCTTTATCAAAAGCAGCTGCCGCTGCTGCACGCCTTCGCGCTCACGCGGTTTCATTTCCTGATGTCGCTGACGTGGTTTGGCCTGCTGGCGCTGGCCCTGCGTGAGCTGCCGGCCACGCCGGCCGGCCGGCGGCTGGCCTACGGGCTAGTGGCGCTGCAACTAGCGGTGGCGCTGCCGCTCAATACCGAGTACGTCAATAACCTGCGCATCCTGGCGGGTATTCCGAAGGCCGATGCCCCCAGCTACGAGGCTTTTGTGGCGCCCAAGCTGTTCAGCCAGGTGAAAGCCTTTATCTTCCGCCAAACCGGCCAGGAGCCTGCCGCCTACCGCGTGGTGAGCCTGGGCCTGCCGCCCGCCGTGGCCCAGCTCAACGATTTTTATACCCTCGACAGCAACCAGAACAGCTACCCGCTGCCCTACAAGCACACGTTTCGGCCTCTGGTGGCCGGCGAGCTAGCCAAAAGCCCGGCCCTGGCTACCTACTACGATGCCTGGGGCAACCGCTGCTACCTGATGGCCGCCGAGCTGGGGCGCAACTACCTCATCGGCAAGCAGCCGCTGCGCACGGTGCAGCACCTGGCCTTCGACGCGGCGGCTTTTCGGGCCCTGGGGGGGCGCTATGTGCTGTCGGCCGTGCGCTTGGCGCACCCCGAAGAAAGCGGCCTGCGCTTGCTAGGGGTCTTCGACGACTCGGGGGCTTATTGGCGGCTGCACCTCTACGAAGCCACGGGCCGCTAGCTAGGCAGCGGCCGGATGGTCGGCGGCGCCAGCCCGGCCGCTGCCTGGCTGGCAGTCGCGCAGCCAGGTGGCGGCATCTTCTACCGTTTGAAATACTTGTATCTCAAATAGATTGCGGAACGGATTGCGTAACAGCACCGACCCCAGGTCGGCCTCGGTGTGAGGCTGCGCCACGTGGGCCACGTAGCGCAGCCCCAGGCGCGCGGCCTGCGGTGCCCACACGCGCTGCAGCCAGCCCACCGAGTCGAACCACGGCCCCTGAATCTGGCTGTTGTCGTTGAGCAAACACGCGATGGGCCCGCTTTGTAGCGGCTCGAGCGCGGCCCGGGCGCCTTGCTCCGCATCGGTGGGCGAAATAAAGCCTTGCCAGGTAGTGCGCAGCCAACGCTCGGCCGGAACATACTCGGTGATGCAATAGGCAGCATTGCTGAAATGACGAACGATGCGGAGAGGTGTAGGCATGCCTGAGTGGAAAAGGAAGAAAAAGTGTGCAAAGGAAGGTACGAAACCCTGGGAGGGAGATAGCGGAGCTTGTTTTAAGGGCCAGCCAGGGTGGCCGGCATGCGGCGGCGCTGGCGTAGATTTGACCTTTCTGTTTGCCCGCGCATGGCCACTAATAATTACCGAAACCCGCCGAGTGGCCCCGCTGCCACCAACCGCCCGGGCCCGCCCGCCGAGAGCGCCGCGCCGCGCCCGGCCCGGGGCAACACGCCGCGCCCGGCGCC
>NZ_JAUQSW010000019.1 GCF_030581075.1 Hymenobacter cheonanensis | reverse complement strand
GCGCAAGTCCTCGACCGACGTGCGGGCGATGACACAGTAGACGGTAATGGCCACCGCGCTGCCCTGGCCCGGGTGCGTGTAGGTGGTTTTCTGCGTCACGTTCTGGTAGCGGCCAGCGTAGCCGGCCACGAGCGCGTCGGGGTAGCCGCCGGGCGGGGGCGGCGGGGCGCTGGCGCCTTGCAGCAGGGCCAGAAAGGCGGGGTTGGCCAGGGAGAAGCTACGCATCAGGGCTGGGCGGCATAGCCGGCGATAATGTCCATTTCTGCTGCCCCCCAAGCGCATTCCAGGCTGAGCGTGGCCCGCTTGCCGGCCGCCAAAGCGGTGGGAACGGCCCCGCGCCAGTCCCAGGCCGGAAAGCTGAGCGTGATGGCTGTCGAGGACGTGTTGGCTAGGTGCAGGCGCAGGTTACGGCCCTGCAGGCGGCCGGCCGTGGCTGTAATCGTGAGGTTGCCGCTGGCCTGTAGCAGCTGGGCTGGCGCGGCCGTGAAGTCGAGCGTCAGGCTCGCCGCGTAGGCCAGGCTCAAGTATGTATCCAGGGCGGGCGCCCCGGTGCGGTGGTCTACTACCGTGATACCGGGCGCGATATAATCCACCTGCACGTTGCCGTAGAGATGCACCGTGCCCGTGCCGGCCAAGCTGGCGTAGTAGCCGTTGGTGAAGGTGTAGGTGGCGCCTTTCAGCACGAAGGGCACCTCGCTGTAGCCGTTGAGAAACTGCGGGGCGCGGGCCGGGCTCACGGCACCGTTGGCCTGGCCGCTGAGCACGATTTGGGCCGTGCCGGTTGCCGCGTTGTTTTGAAAGAAAAAGAAGAAGTTGGCCACCACGAGGCTTAGCGAGCCGACGCCAGGCATGGTGAGTGTCACGCCATCGTTAAAGAGCACAGCTGAGCCGCTGGCATCCAGGTAAGTGGGCCAGGGCGTGTTCTTGCTGGCATTGCTGGCCGTCACCGTCAACTTGCCGGTGTTGAAGCGCATAAACACTGGCGCGCCGTGGCTGGCGTCGGAAGGCCGCGTCGGCCGTGGCGTAGCCGATGGCCTGGTTCGTGTTGGTGTAGACCATCACCTGCGCGGCCTGCACTCCGATTTCGTTGATGGCGGCTACCAGGTTGGTTTTGGCGGCCGTGGTCAGGCTGGCCAGCGGGCCGATGGTGGCCGTGAGGCTGGCCAACAGGGCATTGACCTGCGCCTTGGTATAGGCATCAACTGTAGCTGGCACGGCCGTAGCCGCCGCCACATCGACCTGCACGAAGGAGCGCCCGCCGGCCGCATCCTGAAAAATGCCCACTGGGCTAAAGGCCTCGGAACTCAGGCCCCAGACCCACACGCGGGTATCGTTGCCGGTCTGATTCCAGTCGCCGTCGATGGTGTACCACGTGGCTTCCTGCACCCGCCCGGGGCGGGCCGGGGCCGTGAGCGGTAGCAAGGTGCTGGCGCCGGGGATGTCGAGGCGCACGACCGTAGTGCCGAGCGGCACCCCCGTCAGGCCTTCGGCCAGTGCATCAAGCGCGGCCAACACGCCGGCCGCGCGGTTGGCGCCGGGCGTGCCCACGGCGGGGCCGCCGGCCACCACCTTCACGTTGCGGCGAAATAAGGCTTTGAATTCGGGCAGGGTCATCATAGGGCAACAGTGCGTAAGCCGCCCGCACCGGGCCGGCGGTTGGGGCCAGCGCCGCAGGCGGTAGCCGCTGCGGCCGGGCCGCGGTAGGTGTGCAGGGCCCCCGTGAGCAGGGCCCGGTAGTGGCTGCACTTGGCGGCCGCATCGGCGCGCATCTCGGTGCGTTGGGCCTGGCTGATGGGCTGGTTGTTGCCCGAGCTGAAGGTTTCCACGCCATTTTCCGTGACGTGGGCGCCGTGGTCGAGCAAGAACCGGCGGTAGGTTTCGTAGCAGAGCAGCGGGCGCACGGCGCTCACGTAGAGCACGTGCCGCTGGTAGAGCGGGCTGGCCTGCAGCGCTGCTAGCTCAGCTTCCGGAAAGCCTAGCGCCTCGGCCGCCGCGTAGCTAACCGCGAACGCCGGCCGGCCGGCATCGGTCAGGTACGCCGCCAGCAGCTGCGCCTCGCTGCCAGCCAGCAGCGGCAACACGTCGAAGGTGTGGGCGTCGCGGATGGCCGGGTTGATGAGCAGGTCGGCCACGTTGGCCGACACGCGGGTGTAGTCGCCCAGGTCGGCCTTTGTGATGAGGAATGTCATGTGGCTTTCGGGCGGGGCTTGGAGGTAGGTTTCGGCGCCGGCGCTTCGGCTTCTTCCACTTCGGCCAGCGGCGGCAGGCCGCGGGTGGCGCGGCGCTCGTCGGGCGTCATGTCGGCGGCGACGGCCGGGTCGATGTAGTCCACCGGGTCCAGGGGCGTGACCGTAAAATCGAAGTGCGGGTAGAGGTGGCGCAGCGGGCCCACGCACAGCTCCCGGGCGGGGTTGACCACCAGCGAGAAAAGCTGAATGCTGTTGACGATTTGCTGGTTGTTGCCCAGCAGGCCCGCCTCACTCACCCCACACAGCACGGGCGGCACGCCGAAGCGGCGGTACACCCGGCCCTCCAGGCGGGCCGTGGCATCGGTCAGGCCCTTGCTGTTGGGGCCCTGGTTGAAAAACTTGACGTCGGGCAGCTCTTCTTTCGTCTCGACGAAGTTGGTCCACACGCTGGCCTCGGTGCGGCTGCCTTTCAGGGCCTTGACCGTATTTTCCACCGCCGTCATATCGGGCGATTTTTTGTACGGCCGGTCGGCTTCGGTTTGGTCACCAGTCGGCTTCCAGTTCTCATCCGGCACGTCGTCGTACTTCTTGCCCACCAGGCTCACCATGGCGTCCGGAAAGAAGCCGTTGCGAAACTGCTTCAACTCGTAGCGCGGGGCCTCGGCGTCGGCCTCGACGGCTTCCTTGGCCGCCCACCAGGTGGGCGTGGGGTAGCGCTTGCGACCCGGGCGCCCGGTAAATGAGAACAGTAGGTGGCCCCAGTAGCCGCCCTCGCTGGCTGCCGCCGCGATGACTTCGGCCGAGATATCCTGCTGGCTGGCTAGCGGGTCGTAGGGCAGATACACCTGGTTATGCCCGGTCGGAAACTTGCCCTCGGCCAGCTTCAGGTTGAGCACGAAGCGCCCGGCCCCGTCCTTTTCGCGGCGCAGGCAGTCGACGTCGGCCACGTAGAGTTCGCCCAGCTCGCCGCCGTAGGTGAAGCGCAGGATGTAGGCCACGCCCAGCCCCACGGCCGCCGTGGCGGCGGCCTCGGCCAGCAGCTGGTTGAAGGTCTGGCGCGGGTTAGCCATGGCCTCCCCCGTCGCCGGGCTGGCAAAGCCCTTGCCGCCGATGAAGAGGCCCAGGCGCTCGACGCAGGTGGTGGCCGTGCCCGAGTCATAGAGTACGCGCAGGATTTGCTGCGGCTCCAGGTTGTTATCGCCCCAGGGCCACACCTTGATAACCTCGCCGGCCTTGCCCTCGGGCATGGCCGGGGCCAGCACGTCAGCGGGTTGGCCGGTGCGCAGCAGGGCAGTACGGGGAGTGGGACGGCGAGCCATGAGCAGGGAAGTAGCGGCTAGTAAAAAGCCCGCCGCCGGGTGGGGGCAGCGGGCTTTTCGGCAGAAAAAAGGTTGGGCTTAGTTGCCGGACGTGCCCGGGGCTGGGTCAACGGGCGGCGCGGGGGCCGTCACGGCAGGCGCGCTGGGCGTGGCCGTGGCGTCGCTCGTGCTCACGGCCGGCACGGTGGCGGGGTCGGTGGCGCCGGTGGTGGCCGTTTTGCGGCTCAGCTTAGCTTTGGCCGCAGTGAGCTGCTGCTGCGTCTCGGTGAGTTGGCTGCGCGTCACAGCGTGGTCGCGGCGCTCCTTGTAAAGTTCCTCCAGCGCGTCTTTCTGGGTGGCCTCAACCTCCAAAAAAGACTTTTGAGAGGCTTCTAGCTGGGTTTGTAGCTCGATTTCGCGGGCGCTAGGCTCGGTTTCCGGCTCGTCATCACCTTCGTCGGTGCTCCCTTGGTCGGAAGCACCCGCCAAAAGCGACTCTTGGCCCGGCTTTAGCACGATGACGTGGCCATACCCATACTTAATGAGCGCCTCGGCGTCCTGGTCGGTGAGGTTTTCGGCCGTCACGGTCTTGCTGTAGCGGCCGTCGGCGATGACTTCGCCCGCAAAGCCCGGGGCGAAGGTGTACTTGGAATCTGCCATGAGTTCGGGGTGTAAAGAGCGAGTGGCCTCGCGGATGTAGGCGGTGACTACCGCCAAAAAATCTTTGTATTGGCACTGCCGGCACTTGCCCACGGGCTCGCCCGTGATGTCGGCGTAGAGCTGCGCGATTTCGCTCAGCCCCTCGGCGTAGCGCCGGTCGTTGAGCGGCCGCTGCACGTGGGCCTGGGCCCGGTCGAGCAACTCCTGCGTATAAGGCGCCTTTGCCACGGCCCTAGTCGACTACCTCGGCCCCGGTTACCAGCGAATCGAGGTAGTCGATGCTGGCCTGCAGCTGCGACACGGCCGAGTTGGAGTTGACGGCCTCGAAGAAGATGGGCAAATTGTCCTCGGTGCCCTTGAGCGTGATTTTGAGCACGCCGCTCGCATCCCCTTTTACCGTGCCGGTGCCCTCCTCGGCCTCGGCCGAGCTGCTGCCATCCTGCCAGAAATAGCCGCGAATGTGGCCCGCGTTGGTTTCGAGCAGCGCAAATACGGCGTCGGCCCGCAGGATGGCAATAATGGCGTCGGCCTCGTGCTGGGTGCCGTAGGCCACCTCGAAGATGACACTCTGCTCGTTGCTGAGCGCGCCCTCCTCACTCTTGGTAAACTTGCTGGCGCCCGAGCCTTTCTTCAGGCGGCCCTTTACCCGAATAAAGTTGGGGTCAGTGCCCAGCAGGAAAGAACTTAGGGCCCCATTGGGCTTATAGGTGTAGGCACCCGTGCGGTCTTCGACCTGCCCGAGCCAGAGCCGACTCTTGATGCCGCCCGAGGGCAGGCACTTGCGGGAGGCGACGTTTTTAGAGAAAATATTGCAGCTGTCAGCCATTGCGGGGGCAGTGAATGGCCCCCGGCCAACACCGGGGGCAGGTTACACGAGAAATAGATGGCCGGACCTTCCAAGCCGACCGGATAAGGGAGTCCTAGAGGGCGTAAGCCATCAGGATGTCGAAGCCGAAGCCGGCGCCGATGCGGTACTTGACCCGGGTGCGGTTGAACTCCGTGTTGATGTCGTACCAGAACTTAACCTCGGCCATATCGGAAATCAGGTCGGTGGCCCACACCAAGTTCTCGCGCACCGTGTAGATGGCGATGCACTGCGACGTGCCATTCGGAAGGTCGGCCGCTACCCAGCGGCTGTAGCTCTTAAGCTCAATCAGCTCCACGCCCTCGTAGGTGAAGCGCTGGCCCTGCGAGCCCGCAATCACGCTCAGGTTCGACTCCTCCGTCACCTTGCCGGCTACCAGCGCGCGGTAGGCCAGGCGCACGGCGCGGTAGCTCTTCGTGTCGAGGTAGAAGGCCTTCTGCGCATCGTCCTGGTCCTGTAGCTCCTCCGAGCAGTTCTCGTAGAGGTCGCCCAGCACCCCCAGAATCAGGGTAGGGTCGGCTTTGAGCGCGGCGGCCGTCGGCATGGCCGCACCCCGGTAGGTGCCAGTAGTGCCTTTTGAGCTGGGCGTGGGGTTGGCCACAATCAGCTTCTTGCGGATGCCATCAGTCTGGTTGTAGTTGGGGTCCGAGCTAGTGCGGTCGCCGAGCAGCCACATGCGGTAGCCGTCGAGGTAGACCACCCCCGACACCTGCTGGGTGAGCACAGGCTCGATGGCCATGTCGAGCTGGCCGGCCTCGTTGACCGAGAGCGAGCCCAGGCCTTCGGTGAGGGCCTTGCGCACGATGGTCTCAATCACGGTGCCTTCGAGGTTGTTATCCTCGGCGTGGCCGTCCTTCAGGGCCGACTCCAGCACCGTCTCGGTGTAGTCATCAGCGCACTCCTGCAGCTTGATTTCCACGGGGTCGACCGTGATGTCGTTCTTGGTGAGCTTGAGCAGCGTGCCGGTGGGCGTGAACTCGCCGCAGCCCGAGTCGCGGCGCGTGACCTTCTCGTTGGAGAGGATGCCGATGGTGGTGGCCCGGCGCTTGACGCCCTCCTTCACCAGGATGCCCAATTCCATCACGGAAGGCACTTTCTTGGCCGGGTACACCAGCAGCGAGAGGTTGTTGCCGGCATTGGCGGCGGAGCCCCCTACGATGAGCGGGCGTTCGAAAAATGGCATAGTGGGGGCAGAAAATAAGGCGAGCGAATGGCCGGCTACCCGGCGAAATGGCTAGGGTGAGTGGGCTATTTCTGGGTAGAAGCACCCTTGAGCAGGCCCTTGGCTTTGGGGGCCGGCTTGCCGTCGCCCATGTCGACGGCGGCTTTGGGACGCGGGGCAGCGGGCACTGCTTTGCTGAAGGCCTTCACTGATTTGTCCATCTCATCGAGGCGGGCAGAAATGGGCGCCAGGGCGGCCGAGATGGCAGCCGTCAGGGCCTCGGTATCGGTTTGCGGTTCCCCGCTAGCTTCGGCCTCGGTGATGCTGTCGATGACACCGCCGGCGACCACGATATCGCGCCCATCATCCGTGCCATAGGTGCCGTCGTCGGTGGCCACACTCAGGGCGTCGTCGTTGAACACGGCCGAGCCTTCGGCCGGCTCACCGTCCGTGAAGAGGCTGCCCGCGCCGTCCGCCAGCACGGTTTCCACCACTGTCGCCTCGGGCTCGGTCGCGTCGGCGCCCTCAATGGTGGCTTTGATGCCGGCGGCCTTGGCCATGGCGCGGATAGCGTCGGCGATGGGCTTTTGGGCAGCCGTCAGGCCGCTTCGGTTTTGGGGGGCGGGCTTCGCGCCCGGCTTTTTGGTGGTAGTGGCCATAGGGCGGGGAGTAGAGGCGGCCGAACGGGCCGCGTTTTTAGGACGTGGTTTGGTGCTGGCTGCGGCCTGCGTGCGCAGCTGGGCCACGGCACGCTTATCGGCGCGGGCCACGGCCTGGCGCACGGTGCGCAGGCGGGCCTGGGCCTGGGCCGTGCTGGGGGCCTTGCCGGTCAGGGGCTTGACGGCCGTGATGAAGCCAAAGTCGAGCGCTTCCTGGGCGCTCATCACGCGGTCGACGCTGATGAGGGCGCGGATGGCGGCCTCATCCTGGCTGGTGGCCGCCGCGTAGATGTCAATCAGGTTTTGCTCCTCGCGGTCGAGGCGGTCGGCATCGGCGCGCAGGTCCTCGCCGCGCTGGGCGAAGGTGCCGTTGGGGTAGAGCGGGCGGTGCACCATCCACTGGGCCGTGTGCTCGAGGGTAATCTCGTCGGCGGCCAGCGCCACGATGGTGCCCGAGCTGGCCGTGATGCTCAGCACGTGGGCGCGGATAGGAATGCCGAGGCCCCGCAGGTAGTTGTAAATCTCGACGGCGTGGCGCGTGAGCCCGCCGTAGCAGATGCCGAACTGCAGCAGGATGCTGTCAACTGTGGTGCCCTGGTAGGCGGCCCACTCCAACTGCATGCGAATGGTGTCGACCGTGAAGGCGGGCACGAACTCCCACGTGTCCCAGTCGATGTACTCGGGACCGATGTTTTCGCCGACGGCAATGGTGAGTTCAGGCATGAGGCGCAGGCCGTTTGGGCGCTGTGCAACAAAGTTTTCTACCTGTCTTGGGGCTGGGCAAATAAGTCCGGAACTTCACCGGAAGAACGCCGGCGATTTGCCGGACTTATTTTATGGAACTGACGCCACGGCCTGAAATCCACAAAAAACTCAAGAAGCTAGCCCAGGAGCAGGGGCTTACGCTAAACGCACTGTTGGTGCCCTTCCTCAACGACATTGCCGCCGGCCGCCTGGTGCGGGGGCCGCAGTGGGTAGCCCCGCAGCCAGGGCAGAAGGCGGCGTAGGGCTATATTCGGGGCATGAAGAAAACTCTACTCGCAGCCCTGCTGCTGGCTAGTGGTGGTACGCAGGCTCAAGAACTAAGCCCAGAGCAAGAGTTACTTAATGTAGTTATCAACCACAGGGGCCGTCTTGTGTATGCTGCCCCATTGCCTCAACTTTATTTTACGTGGTCGGACACGGCCGACCTATTTAATCGGCGTACCGGTAGTACGTTAACCACGCGGGATGTCAGCCGCGAAACTCTCACTGAGCTAGTGCGCAACAGCTATCAGATGTCTGCTGCGTCGTGGACAGCGACTGAACTAGATAGTGTATTGCTTGTTGACCGACGCGGCGCTAGCCTATACTTCGACGCCCATTTGAAGCGCCTGAGTGCGGGCAACGAGCATCTGACTAAATTCTACAAAAAAGCTATTCGCCACTATAACGCCACTGACTCATCGGAACGAGATATAGCCTCCTATACAAGGCCAGTGTTTAATGCTAATAAGCGGTACGCCCTCGTTGAATATGATAACGGCTATATGCTTGGTGGTCGCGGCTACATCGTATTATATAAACGCGAAAAGAGCTGGCGTGAGATAGGTATTTTGAAACGCTGGGCACACTGAGTATTGCGACAGTTATTCATGGACCCCACCCGCAACGGTGGGGCTTTTTGCTGCGCTAAATTTTTAGTGCACTTCGCCCGAATCTGTTCGCTAGCGTAGCTTTCGGGTATGAAGAAACTACTACTCGCTGGGCTGCTGGCTGTGGGCGTGGCGTCCCCGGCCGTAGGGCAGACAAAGGGGAACCCCGCCGAGCGCACCGAAGCCCAGACCCTAGGACGGGGTGTGGCCCTGCGTCGGCCCGGCGAGGCTGATAGTGCCTTTATGCGGCGGGTACTGCCGGTGTCCTACTCGGAGTCCGGACATCGCGTTGTTTATGCTTGGCGGCCGAGCACCTTTGGTAAGCAACTGCTCTTTGTGGTACAAGGTGACAACGGCCCTAAGACTGCGTTATTTATCCTTGACCCCTACCAGCCCGCCACTTACGCCGTGCAACGGCTAGGTGTCGTGATTAATGGCGGCTGTGACTTGGCCTCGTCGCTCGACGCTATTTTCTTTGCTGATATAAACCACGACGGAAAAAAGGAGTTGCTGGCCCTTGGTTTCTGCTATGCGCAGGAGCAATCGGAAGACAAAGACGATAACGGCCGAATCATGGTAGGTCACGTTGACCGCCAGGGTACCGTAGTGTACCGCTACGCCGGCTCAGATGGCAAAGGCCGGCCCCGCTATGAAAAGACCTTTACGCCACGCTACCTCACCGGCGTAGAAACAGCGGCCGAGGCACGGGCCAAAATTGCCGCCCACCAAAGGCATCGGTCAGCCTCACCCAGGGCCAGCAACAAGTCGAAGTGAGGCAGGTTATTTTCATGGCTCACGAAGCACACCCACGGCGGCACGACCGTCTGCCTAGCCGGCAATCCTGGCGCGAGCGCCGCCAGAAAAGGCTTTTAGAGCCTGAATGGCGGCCCACAAAAAAGCCCCCGACCAACCACGGCCGGGGGCTTACTAATTAGATAAGCAGCAAAGGTTTGACGCAAAAAAGGGCTAGGCAAAATCCATCTCGGCCAGTTCGCGCCCCACGGCCCGCACTCCATCCAGAATGCGGGCGGTCTGCTTCGGGCTGGGCTTCTTTTGGCCCCCGATATATTGCGCCAGCAGGCTCTGCGACATACCCAGGC
Organism: Hymenobacter cheonanensis; assembly: GCF_030581075.1. GTDB lineage: Bacteria > Bacteroidota > Bacteroidia > Cytophagales > Hymenobacteraceae > Hymenobacter. The sequence goes on along the minus strand of NZ_JAUQSW010000019.1, from coordinate 29,701 downwards.
GGGCAGCTAGGGCCGAGACATTAATGACTTTGTAGAAGTCGAAAAACTGCGGCAGGTCAAGCACAATTTTTAGGTCGGCCTCGGTGAAGGTGCGGCCCTCCCCTTCAAAGTGCAGGGTAAGGGCCTCCACCATGTTGGCCTTGAGTTCGGGCAGTGTAGCGCCCACCACGGCCACGGCCAAGTTGTCGGCGGTGGTGTAGGCAGAGTACCCCGTATTGGTGCGCTCTACGGAAAATTCAATCTTTGCCATTGTTGATAATTGAGTAACTGTGAATTGTAACTGACAAATGAAAAGCAGCCGGTGGGCGGGGCTACCTGAGCCCCGCCTGTTTTAGAATCTTCGCCGCTAGCCCCTTGCCTACTTCGGCGCTCCCGTGGCTGGGGAAGGTTATTTGCTCGGGGTTCGTCGGGTGCCTGAGGGTCATGTGGCTCCCGTTTTGCCGGACAATGTACCAACCGGCTTTAAGTAGGATGCGGAGTAGCTCGCTGCTTTTCATGTTGTAAAGGTAATAATATTATTACCTATGAAACAAGCAAAAGGTTGTAAATTTATTACTTTATTTTTAGTGCGTAGGGGTCGATTGCGGGCGGTGCGAAAAAGAAGCCCCGCCGGGTTAGGGTGGGGCTGGGAAGATGCCTTAAGAAAAATTTATAGCCCTTCCAAGCAAAAGCTGTTCTATTGGTCTACGGCAGCAAGTGAAGATTAAAAGCTTGAATAGTAGTTATTTAGGAAAGGCGCCACAGGTGTTGATGCATATTTTGCAAAAAAAACATTGCAGTAACCCCTTGATAAGTAATGAATTATACATACTCGCTGCAACCGTAGACCACTATTTTTTAGTACCAGCGCAATAGAGAGCCTATTACCTTTGTCTTATCGCGTTGGGGTTATGCCCCGCGACCTTACAAGCGGCTTTCCTAGAAAGACGAATGCCCGGCCGTTACGAGCGGCCAGGCATTCAGAGTGCGGGGTTATGGTGAAACCCTCTACTCGATTGGAAACCATGAAGAGGAACGCGAAAAAGCTGCTTAGCCAGTGGGGCAAACCCCTGTTGCTTGAGTTGTTGAAGGGAATTGCAAAAGGTGCTGGCCTGCTGCTGCTCACTTCGCTAGCTCATTGCTAGGTAGTTTATTGAGGTGGTTTGGCCTAGGGCTAGGCCACCTCATTTTTTATGTGGTGTGTCTCTATGGTAGCGACAACACAAAGCTAACGTAAAAGTGTAGGCCGCGCCTATTGTTTCCGAAAGACATCAATTGCAACTAATTGATTATTAGTGAATAAAAAATTAGCCCTAGCACTACTTTTATCAAGTTATCTACGGAAAAATCCTGTCTAGTTTCCGATACGTGTACCGCAACGTGTTTCACTTTCTAGGGAAAAGTGCTATTTTCTAAGGTAGAGGGCTAGAGAGGGAAGATATTTAGTATTTCCTCGCAGCTGGAGAAGCATTCGGTTTCGCCGCCGAAGGAGCGTTTGGGGTGGTAGCGTAGGTGGGCGAAGGTTGCCAGGATGGATTGTTCCCAGTCGTAGATACGGCTGGCGTCTTGGCTGGTGTGTTGGGCTAGGATTTCGTAGGCGTAGTTGGACTTGTGCAGCTTGCGGTAGCGTTCGCCTACACTGTGATAGGTGATACCTACTTTGTAGAAAGATTCTTTGTCGTTGTAAAGACGCAGGAAATAGAGAATGGCAGTGCGGCCCTGGGCCTGGTCCGCCCAGTCGAGGGCTTTGGCAGCGGCGGTGCGTTCCCGGCCGCAGGTAGGGCAGCCACAGCCAACCAAATGATTAAGTGGGCTCTGCTTGAACGCGCCATGTAAGGGGCAGGTGATTTCAATCTTATGTCTATTGTTGACATACTGTACTAATGAATAACCATAGCGGTCGCCGTGTATAGCGCGGGCGCGAGTTAGAAACTCGCCCTGAGTGAGCTTGCATCGCTCAGCGGTTGCCTCGTTGGCGCAAATAGGGCAACCAGAGCCATAAGAGCAGTGAGAGCCGGGGGTCTGCCAAAAGCTGCCATGTTGAGGGCAAATAATTTCGACCTTGATTTGTGTAGTCTTATACACCACCTGCGAGTAGTCGTATTTGTTGCCATGTACGAGTTGAGCGGATTTAACGAAGCTATCTAAATCGCTGCGGTGAAAGTCAGCAACTTTTATTCTACCGCAAATTGGGCAGCCTTGAGCTTGATTAATGTGTGCGTTGGGAGACTGTCTAAAGGGGCCGTGCTGGGGGCATATTATTGTGATAGTGCGAGTGTTATTAATGTACTGGACCTGTGAATAATCGTAACGGTTACCATGCCTCTGCTGCGCAGCTGTAACGAACTCATCTAATGAACGCCGATGTGCGGCTGAGACACTGTCTCTCCCGCATTTAGGGCATCCAGTACCATTAATATGGGAATCGGCTTCCTGTGAAAATTTGCCGTGCTCTGGGCAAATAATATCAACCTTAAGCTTACAGTTGATATAGACTGTCTGTGAATAGTTGTACTTATCGCCATGAGCAGCGCGGGCGCGGACTATGAATTTATCTAAAGTGTGTCTGACTGCTGCGCTAATTTTAGAGTGTCGGCACCGTGGGCAGCCTTGGCCGTGCAAGTGATTACTAGGCTGTTGATTAAAATGGCCATGGTCTGGACAGTTAATTTGCACCTTCTGTTTACCGCCTTGATATACAGCCTGCGAGTAGTCGTAGCGGCTTCCATGAATTGCTGCGGCCTTCGCTAGAAACTGCTCTTGTGTGAGCATTTTATTACCTCTAGGCATCTTACCACTAAATTAAGGTTTCTGTATTTTTCAAAAAGAACGTCCCGCTAGGCAGCGCCGCCAGCAACTCAGCAACGTCCGAGTAGCACTCGGTAAAGCCCGAAAACGAGGCCGTAGGCCGGTAAGCCAGGTGGGCAAAGTGCGTATGCAGCCACTGCTCCAGGTCGTACACCTTGCCCGCGTTGTAGCTGCTGTACCGGGCCACGGTGCGCCACCTGTACAGGGTCTTGAGGCGGGAAAAGCGGGAGCTAAGGCAGAAGGTGACCCCCACCTTATAAAAGCGCTCCCCCGGCCCATACACGCGCACCACATACAGCACGGCCTTGCGGCCGTGCTGCTGGGCAATCCAACTAGCCCGCGTCATAGCTGGGCGAGCTGCTGCTCTAAGTCAGCTATGCGGCTGGCTAGCGTTTCTTCACTCATGCGGGCTACGCACCTGAGCCGTTCGGCCCGTAGCCCCTCAATCCTGACCGGGGCCATACCGGGGGCGTGCAGGGCCACGCCCGAGAGCAAGGGAGCCAGCTCCCGCAGCCGGGCCAACTCCTGGCGGGCACTTACTAGCTGCCCGTAGACCGCCGTGGCGGTCTGTGCCTGCTGCTCAGTCATGCGGATAAGGCTGGCTGAGGTAGTGCGTGACGCGGTACACTTCCCAGGCCGGAGCGCCCGGCCCCCAGGCCAGGCGGTAGGCGTGCCCGCCGTTGTCGCAGGCTAGGCGGATGAGGTCGGGCTCTACGGCCACCACCCGCCCGAGCGTGGGGCAGTCGCGGGCGTCGCCCGGTTCCCACCACATCAGCACGTTCCCCACCTGTACCACCTCCCCCACGGCCAGCACCTTCCCCGCTAGGAAGGTGCCCGTAATGAAGCGCGGGGCCATGTTCTCGTTCCACACCAAGGGCAGGGCGTAGAGGCTGGCAATTTCCTTGGCGCACGCCTCGGGGTCAAGGCCGTAGTGCTGGGGATTGAGTAGGGTGTTGGCCCAGCCCAGGGCGGGGTCGAACCAGTAGTAGCGCTCATTTGGGGAGTAGCCGCACACCCCCAGCGGATAGCCCAAGTCCTGGGCTATCCGTTCGGAAGAAGTCTGTTCCATCGCTGACTAGGTGCAGGGCTAGGCAGCAGATGAGTAAGACACCTCTTTTTTGCTCCAGCCGTCGGCCGGGGGCGTCTCGCCCGCCCGGCCGAGTATCTTGGCCCACAGGTTGCCGATGGTGGCCGTGGCGGCTACCGTGGTGAGCTGATTGAGCGTGAGCAGCGCGGCCGTTTTTTCGGCGCGGCTAATTTGGTGCGCGTTGCAGAGGCGGATAATTTCCTCTTTCTGCTCGGCCGTGGCGTAGGTTACGGGAGCCGTGACCGGCTCCTGTTCTTCCCGGCGTGCAATTTCGCGCACCGTGTTTACATACCACTTTTGCAGGGTGGCTAGGTCTTGGCAAGCTAGCGTGCGCTGCATGGCCGTGTCGTACTCGGCCGTTAGGATGAGGGGGTGGCCCACCAGCAAGTCCATGATGCTACGGCGGTGGGCGGAGAGTTGGGCGCCAATGGTGGCGGCCTGAATTACATTTTTCATGTAATTTTGTGGGGTGATTGGGTTTGACTGAACCCACCTAGTAGCCCTGTTTCAGCAGGTGCTATATCGGAAGCCGCCCCCTGCAAGGGGCGGCTTCTTTGCTTGCTACTAGGTGCGCTGACCTCCCTTTGAGGACATAACAAAGATACACAAAAGTCTAGACAATACAAGCTAAATTTAATTTATTTTTCCTTTTATTATAATAAAGTCTAGACTACATTTGTGTTATGGAATCTCAAAAGACACCTGCCCCTCGTAGCCCGCAAATCAATATCAAGCTCACCGAGGAAGAGCGGGAGCTATTTGATAAGGTCGGCAAAGCTCGTGGGCTCAAGCTGTCAGCGCTGGCTCGCTCACTGATGCACGACGAGGCCCGCCGCTTGGGCCTGAAGTAACCCACGGCCCGCCCCACCGCCTAACTCGCAACCTACCCGCCGAGAGCGGGGCGGGGGAGTGTGTTTTTTTATAAAAAAGCCGCCCGCTGGGCCTGCGTACCTTAGCAACGCAGCGCACCCGCCTAGGGGTGCGGCCGATGGGCATAATTAGACTGCTTCGGGTGATAGCCTGACACGAAGGCCCACAGACTGGCTGCCGCCTCGTAATGCCACTGCGCTGGCTCTGCCCATCTGGGTGGGGCCATTTCTGTGAACTTACATCACTCCTTCAATTTTCAAAAGCCAAAGCTTGCCCGCCCGTGTAGGCTGTATATTGGCTGTCGCAAAACATAGCCCACTCATTATGCTAACTATAGCTGACCTCAAACAACTCATTCACCTTGGCGGTGGCGTTCATATTGATGCAGGCCATTACACCACTGACGACCTCAAAGCATGCGCCCTGCTGGCAAAGGGCTCTGGAGCCCGTATCGTATTAGCAAATGCCAAATGCTTAACTATTGCTGATATGAAAGCAATAGCCCACCTCGGGGCAGGGCAAATTGTTTTTGAACTGGTAGGATGAAAACGGATGCAATGCGCGCTTAGCGAGCTAGCAGAGCAATACAGATGCTACTCAACGAAGCCCGCCGCCTAGGCATTGAGCCTCAAAGGAAATAGACATTTTTTAATCCCGCAATCTCGAACTCTGTGACACAATTTGACCCGAATTCAATAGATTATACTCCATTGATTCGCCTGCAAAGTGATTTGCCAACAGCCGAGGCATTGATAGTAGACCCTGAGTTTCGAGTGTTAGGGAAACCCAGTAGCTTAGTCACCTTTCCTTTCGGACTTTACGCACTACTTGATTTTACTGCTAGCTACAGTACGATTGCAGTATTTCCTAAGGAATTAATAGTTAATGAAGAGCAATTGATTCAGATGCACCGGTGCGTGCGGGCTATCGCTGATAGTCTTGCTGACAGAATTGTTGGCAGTAAAATGCACGCAAATGTGCCTCGTTTCAACCATGCACCAAATCGCTTAGGTTATAACCGCAGTGTTTACATCTACGCACCTGAACTTCCAATTGGAGCCGAGAATGTCAGAGCTTTTTTTGAGGCTCGTGACCTTAGGCCAAGAGTCCGCGACCTTAGCTACTACCAGAAGCAGTGGGCGGCCCGCCGCCCAGATGTATTTATCAGCCACGACTCAGCCGATAAAGCGGCCGTAGCTGAGCCATTATACCATGCACTTACGGCTCGTGGACTGAAAGTGTGGCTGGATAAGTACACGCTCAACTTAGGGGATAGCCTTACCGAAAAAATCAACGAAGGAATTGCAGAGTGCCGGTATGGAGTGCTCATTCTCAGTAAGGCATTTCTAGCAAATGAGCGTTGGGCCAAGCGAGAACTGAATAGCTTTTCGGTAAAGGATGCTATTGGTGACAGCCACAAACTTATTCCGGTCTGGCACAACATCAGTGAGAGCGACTTAGCTGCCCAAGGCAACTACTGGCTGATTGACAAGTTGGGGGGTAGCAGCAGCGATATAGAGGAGTTGGCAGATGCTATTATGAGAGTGGTTAGGCCCTAATCTATCCATTCGCGCTGTACGGCCCGGCCTAGCTTCCGGTGCGACTACGGATGCTGGGGCGGGTGCCCCGTGGGTGAGGAAGCCTCAGCTTATGTAGAGCTGGGGCTTTTTTCATACCTTGCTCAGCATAGTATTCTCACTTCGCACTATCTTAATAGAAATACCAATGAAGGAAAGACTTGAAGTGGCTGAAAAGACTTTGCTATTATCAATCCCCTATTTAATAGTCCTCTCTCTTGCATATTATTGGGGATATTGGGGCTATTTTGATATTGATGCTATTAGCTATTACGGAGTACAGGATTTGGTTAAGGGATTTGCCTATGCTTTGCCTGGAGTGCTAGTAGTAGGGGTTATGCTAATTATTGGCAATAAAGTGCTTGACTGGCTTGTGTTAACAATTAGAAAGAGATTCAGTGAAAGGATCATTAATATTTTATTATCAGTACTGTGGCTTGCATTTGCTTATTTTTTATTCAATGACAAAATTCCTAATTCAACAACTAATTGGATAGGCCCGGCAGTAGCAGCTATGCTTATTCTTTTCGTTTTAGAACTCCTATTTATTGTAATAAAATCCCATTGGGCATGGGCCCTAAAAAGTCCTACTCCATTTTTTCTTATTAAATGGAGTGCTATCTTTGTCATTATTTCTTTTTTTTCTTCTTACTCATACGGTAAGAATAGCGCAAAAAGCATTGGCAAGAATAAGCATTTTTCTTATGCTCAGCTCAATGCGTCATCTGATAGCATTAAAGTAAAGCTGCCTTTTAAATACTTAGGTAAGGCCGGCGATTACTATTTTTTCTTAAGTTCTGATAATAAAGAGAAGCGTATTATTAGTACGCAAAAGATACCAGACCTTATACTGTATGATTACGATGAAAATGATTCTACTAGTACTCGTGCCTACCGCAGTGTTATGAAGCATATCTGAGCCCTATCTCGTCTCTTAAAAGAGCAGGGCTTCTTTTTCCTACCTTGCTCACCTAATCTGTACCCCATGCCCGACCCTCTAACCACCCTAGCCGTAGCCACGGGCGGCGCATTCCTAGGCAAGTTCGTCGGCCCCGCCGCTGAGGCAATAGGCAAAGCCGCCTGGGAGCAGGCCCAGCAGCTCGGCGCCAGGGCCACGGCCCACCTGGCCGCCGTGGGCCGCGAGCCCCAGCCCGTAGAGCCGAAGCTGTTGCTACCGCTGGTGCAGGCGGCTAGCCTGGAATCCGACCCCACCCTGGCCGAGAAGTGGGCGGCGTTGCTGGCGAATGCCGCTGACCCAGCGCAACGGGTAGCGGTGCAGCCAGGGTTTGCGGAAGTGTTGCGCCAGCTAAGCGCAGATGATGCTTCTCTGTTAACTAAGATTTACGCTGAGTATGAATGGAGTGATGAACAGCCTCCGCGACTCTTTGATGTAGACTATTTATCTTCTCAGCTTAAGTGGGATGCGACCCAATTAAACTTAAGCTTGGACAATCTGCTTCGCCTTCGCCTTGTTGATGCGCTTGTGACGGCGGTATTCGGGCCGGCGCCAACGCTCAGAGGGAATACTGCTCTTGGTATTACTGTGTATGGTGAGCAATTCCTAAAGGCTGTAACTCCGCCCACGTCCTAGCCGCACCCTTCCCCGCTTCTATACCACCCAGCCCCGGCCTAATAGTCGGGGCTTTTTCGTAGCTTGGAGAACCATGAATAAATTTCTTACTCTCTGTCTTAAAATTCTTGCTGCTGCGGGCTTTTTAGTCTGCGTAGGCTGGGCTTGGCAGCATCCCGACTACGAGCCGATTGCTGCTGCCTTAGGTTGCTTAGGTGGCTTTCTGACGCTATTTGTTGTCGAGCGCAAGTCAAAGCCTAGGCTGCCCGCTATACGCCAGCGTGGCGGTGACAATTCTACTAACTACCAAGCGGGTGGCGACATGACTATCAATTCTAAATCCTGAGTAGTTTTATGAATAACAAGGATTTTACTCAACTTGGCGCAGAAGGCTCAGAAAATTACCAGGCCGCTAACAATATCACCATCAATAAAATAGGTTTGAGCTTTGCAGAGGCAAAAGACCTGATCATGCTCGTAATGGAGCAGAATTTCATCAAGTTTTCAGAGCAAGCGCTTGCTACTGCTAGAATACGAGCAGAAGAAATGACGACAGATTATTTAAACGGGCTAGCCGCTAGAAATCCAGCACTTGTCGAAGCTGTTCAGCAGCCAGGCATACAGATGGCAATAGTAGCAGCGCAAAAGGAATACATAAAAACAGGAGATAAGTTTTTAGCAGAACTATTAGTTAATACTCTAATAGAGCGCACAAATCAGCCCCAAAGAACAGTTTTGCAAATTGCATTGGATGAGAGTTTATCAATTATAGGTAAACTAACAAACAATCAAATAAATATGATAGTATTGAGCTTCGCTGTTCTATCTGTTACTGTTGTGGGAATTAATTCATTAGAATCATTCAAATCAATGTGCGATTCTGATATTAAGCCTTTAGTGGAAATATTGCGCATAGGAGGTTCTGATTTAGCTCATATCGTAGGATGTAATTGCGGATTGCTTTTGCCAAAAAAGCAGGATTACTTGGTCGACTGGCAAAGGCGGTATAAAGGCTTATTTAGCAAAGGATTTACGCAAAAAGAGATAGAGGATATTTTGGAAATGACTTTTACGTCAGTAAATACTCAATGTCCAGGCTTGTTTGTCAATTGTTTACATGACAAAGATAAGATTCAAATTGGGTACATGGATGAAGATGTATTTGAGAAGAATATTGTAGAATTTTCTATAAGTCAAGAAACCAAGATAAGAATTAAAACGCTTTTCTTGGGTAATGTAATGAGTACTGGAGAGATGCAGATTTATTTAAGCACATTTGGTGATTATATGGAAAAATTGTTTGCAATGATGCATCAGGGGACATTGGCATTGCTAGTGTTAAATGCTGTTGGGCAAACCATTGCAGTTACTGCTTATGGCAAAATACTTAATAAATCTCTAGATTACAAGCTCTGGATTCCTGATTGAAAACCTTTTCAATGAAAACGCTGCACTATCGCGGCGCTCATTACACCAAATTTGAGTTGCACCGTACGCAGAGCAATACGCCCTACCCCAACCCGGTGGGGCTTTTTTATGAACTATCAATATTCTATCATAACCTACTTCCCCAATCCCTTCGTATTATTGCAAAACCAATTACCTACTTAATATGGCAATCAACCTAAACGAGCTACAATTCCTGCTCAATAAAGCAGAAACCAATACGGCGAATGAAAAGGAAATTCGCAAGACCCTGACCCGTATTGAAAACCTACTAACCAACGTGGGCCACGAAGTAGCGAATGTGTACGCTATCCTCGACGGGGCCGCGCCTGCGAAAAAAGAGCGCCGGGCTACTAATGCTGATGCAGAAGCCCCCTTTGGTAGAAAGGCTGACGGTACGCCGAAGAAGCGCCCTGGGCGTGTGAAAGCTGAGGCAACTGTGTAGCTCTTGCGCACTTCTACTTTGGCCCCGCACTTGTGAAGTGTGGGGCTTTTTCGTGGGTGAAAATTATAGTGCACTTCGCCCAAATTAGCCTGCTGGCGCTACTTTGGCAGGATGAAACACCTCTTACTTGCTGGGCTGCTGGCCGTGGGCGTAGCGGCCCCTGGGCGGGCGCAGCAGCAACCCTTGCCTGTAGACAGCACTACCCATAAAATCACCTACTCGGCCGTGGTGCAGGTGCCGGGGGCTAACCAGGCCGGCGCACACGGCGCCGCGTGGCTAGCCCCTGGCCCAGGGACCGGATGAGTAGGAAATAGCGCAGAAAATCGAGGCGATGATGCAGCAGGTGCGAGAAGTATTGGCGGGAGTAGGTCAGTAGAAACAAATAACAGCCCCGGCCTGGGTAGGTCGGGGCTGTTCGTTTATCACGCTGTATGTTCACGTTAAAATTCGCTTACACACTCCCTTTATGTATCCGGTTCGCGTACTCAGCTTCAATGATGGTTGGAACTATTTAACCCAGCAAAAGAGTGCCGAATGGGCAGATATTAGTGAATCAATCAGAAGAATAGACCCCCAGAAAATTCGTACTGACTATAATGTATTCCTAAACCTGTCAATGGCATGGAGGAATGATATTAGAAAATATGGCTGGAGGTCTGTACAGGGAAAATCTAAAAACGCTAAAGCAGGAGGCGTAAATATTCCTAGCGTAAAAAATAGGGTGGCTGTAAGAATGTTAGTAGCTAATAGTATAACGAATACAGGTTTAGCCAAGTTTATTTATGTAGACGGGCCACAGGCCAAAGCTTTTGGACTTATAGACTTGTTTGTTTTATTAGTTCCAGCAGACGACATTCTATCTATTAGCCCCTTCAATGAAACGTCAAGTAGGCCATACACAGAGGCAAATTGCCTTGCGCAATTAGATGAGCTTCTATTGCCAACAACTGACCTTCCGTTTGTTATCCTATTTTTCTCTAACATAGAATCTAATATCGACATAGAAGATATATCTGAAAAAATTAACCATAACTCTATTGAGCGTGCAATTGAATTTCCTCCACAATATTATCAAGCAGGAGTAACGGCCCTGTCGAATTTTGGAGAAGTCTTGCGAGATAAGTACCCTGGCATCAATGCTAAAGTTCGAATTGAACAGGAGGGCAACAGAGTGCGCATGCACATTGAACTCCCTAATGGTGAGACAGATACAGTTGAAGAAGTATTAGAAAAATACTTCTTGGTTGTAAGTAAAAAGGCACCAGCAGAATCAATATTTGACAACAAGCTGCATGCAGCTAAACTTGAGGCAAAAATTGATTTACTTGATGCAGAAGTGCGGTCAACAGAGAGACTATTGCGGATAGAAAGTGAGAAAAATAATTATATTATAAATAATTACGAAAAAATGATTGGAGAGTTTAGAGGCATAATGTCAAGACAGGCCGAGCAGATAAACGCGAAAGACAAGCAAATAGAAATACAAGGAAAGCAAATCGTTTCGCTGATAGACTTATCAGGTGCCCAAGTTGCATCCCACAACCAGCTTCAGTTAGCTCAGATTGGACACAGTACAAATTTGTTTAAAGATTTATTGAGAGAAGCACAAGGTAATCAGATTACCTTAAATGCTGTGCGCAGTTTAGAATATAATTTATTATCTGGTATTGCAACGGTAGAAGCACAAGAGCAAGCCAGAACTTCGCTTGTCACCATTCAACAGACGCAACCAGCACTTCTTGCAAAAATTGCTTCTATAGTCGAGAGCGCCAGTTGTGGAGTACTTGGCAATGTGGTGTATGAATTTATTAAATCAGTTAACAATTAGGTTGTTAATACACATGAAAAAGCCCAGCCTTACGAGCTGGGCTTTTTCGTTCGGCTAGCCCGCTAGCCGCGAATCCTGATGCGAGCGCGGGCGGTTTTGGCTTTTAGAAGTGTGGGTGAGGCATAAGTTAAGAAGCCTCTGACTGGCAAAATCAGAGGCTTCATCGTGGTAACCCACTAGTTCGGAGCAGCCGCCTGCCCCTGCTTTACGGCAGATTCAGGCTTTAAGCGTGCTGGGCTATTACTAGCCTCAACGCCCACCAGCACATGGCACGACCTTCGCCAGCGAAGATAAATACTAGGGCTCGGATTGAATGGGGCAGGTGGCTTTTTTATAAAAAAAACACACTCCCCCGCCCCGCGCTCGGCGGGTAGGTTGCGGGTTAGACGGGGTGCGGGCTAGGCCCTATTCTACGCCCAGGCGGCGGGCTAGTACTGGCTAGACTCTTCTTGTTTCTTCCTTCTAATGCCTAGAAATATGGCGCCAGCGAAGATGAGGGTGCAAACCTGATGCACCCACTCAGGTAGGCCAGCGATTACGCCAAAGGACGTAAGCAAGTAAAGCGCAATAAACACGCTTGCGATTGTAAAGTAAGCCTTTGAAGTCATACGCTAATTACTTATCCAGTCCTAGCTTCTCAATAATGTACTCGCTCCGCCCCAGCCGCGCCGCCGTGGCTAGCTCGCCTAGCTTCTCGTACTCGGCATCGGTAAAGGAGAGGGTGCGAGTACTAGGGCTTTACGGTGATAGAGTTGAAGAAATCATCACGTCGTTTGTTATTACTGAGACTTAATAATCCAAGCTGTCGCGCTGGGAAAAAAGCAGCCCCATAGCTAACTGAATCTAGCGCGAAGCAACGAATGTATGTTGGAGTGGAGTGCACGGTATAATAGGTGAACTCGCGGCCAGCAATGCCATTCACGGCGAAAGGGCGAGAAGTGATATCGTGTGCCCCCGCCCTTTTTAGTAGAGGTATTAGTTTGGCGTAAAAAGCTGTGTCACGGGCGGAAAAGCTACCGGCTGGATGTACAGTACGCGTTAATTCATAATCTCCCCCATTCGTAAACAGTCGCCATACCTGCACGCGGCCAGCGTGCGCTACCTGAGGCAGGTCGCGGGCTTCGACCAGATACGGCTTAAAGGGTAGCCTAGCACTCACCCGCTGGTCAAGGGCAAAAGAGTACTGAGTTGTCGGCGTGGAGGAGCAGGCTGCAATGGCCAACAGAGTTAGTGCGTAAGCTTTTTTCACGGCTCGAAGCTACTCCGCAAGGGCTATATGCTATGGCTTTTTTACAAAAAAACACACTCCCCCGCCCCGCGCTCGGCGGGTATCGGTGAAGGGCTAGGTCGTAGGGCGGGCGGCAGCGGGGGCTAGGTCGGGTTTACTGGGATGCCCAGGCGGCGGGCCTCGTCTACCACCAGCAGCCGTAGCAGCGCCGATACCCCCACGTTGCCCCGCGCTTTGGCTACCGTCTCAAATAGGTCTTTCTCCCAGGCTTCGAGAGAGAGGTTGACTTGCGGCTTGCGGGCGGGCTTGTCGGCGGCGGCGGTGGCTGGCTTCATTGAGTATCCGGGTTTTGACATGACAAATATACAAGTTATTTTCTAGAAATTAGCAATAAAAAAGCTTTAATTATTTTCTAATTCAAGCTTGTTTCTAGAAAATTACTTGCTATCTTTGTTATGTCCTCAAAGGGAGGGCACTCACCGACTAGAACGCAAAAAGGCCAGCCGCGCAAACGACTGGCCCAACGCAACAGCCCCGGCCAGGGCTGCTACTAGGTGGGGTTTCGACACCCATACCACACCCCAAAATTACATGGAAAATGTAATTCAGGTCGCCACTATTGGCGCCCAACTCTCCGCCCACCGCCGCGCCATCATGGATATGCTGGTGGGCCACCCCCTCATCACCACGGCCGAGTACGACACGGCCATGCAGCGCACCCTGGCTTGCCAGGACTTAGCGACGCTCCAAAAGTGGTATCGCAACACGGTTCGGGAGATTGCCCGCCGGGAAGAACAGGAGCCGGTCACGGCTCCGATTACCTACGCCACGGCCGAGCAGAAAGAGGAAATCATTCGCCTCGCCAACGCCCACCAAATCAGCCGGGCCGAAAAGACCGCCGCGCTACTCACGCTCAATCAGCTCACCACGGCCGAAGCCACGGCCACCGTGGGCAACCTGTGGGCCAAGATACTCGGCCCGGCGGGCGAGACGCCCCCGGCCGACGGATGGAGCAAAAAAGAGGTGTCTTACTCATCCGCTGCCTAGCCCCGCACCTAGTCAGCGATGGAACAGACTTCTTCCGAACGGATAGCCCAGCAGCTGGGCTATCCGCTGGGGGTGTGCGGCTACTCCCCAAACGAGCGCTACTACTGGTTCGACCCCGCCCTGGGCTGGGCCAACACCCTGCTCAATCCCCAGCACTACGGCCTCGACCCCGAAGCGTGCGCCAAGGAAATTGCCAGCCTCTACGCCCTGCCTTTGGTGTGGAACGAGAACATGGCCCCGCGCTTCATTACGGGCACGTTCCTGGCCGGGAAGGTGCTGGCCGTGGGGGAGGTGGTGCAGGTGGGCGAGGTGCTGCTGTGGCTAGAGCCAGGCGACGCCCGCGATTGCCCCACACTCGGGCGGGTGGTAGCGGTAGAGCCCGACCTCATCCGCCTAGCCTGCGACAACGGCGGGCACGCCTACCGCCTGGCCTGGGGACCGGGCGCTCCGGCCTGGGAAGTGTACCGCGTGACCCACTACATCAGCCAGCCTTATCCGCATGACTGAGCAGCAGGCACAGACCGCCACGGCGGTCTATGGGCAGCTAGTAACTGCCCGCCAGGAGTTGGCCCGGCTGCGGGAGCTGGCCCCCTTACTTTCTGGGGTGGCCCTGCACGCGCCCGGTATGGCCCCGGTCAAGATTGAGGGCCTACGGGCCGAACGCCTCAGGTGCGTGGCCCGCATGAGCGAGGAAACGCTAGCCGGGCGTATCGCAGACCTAGAACAGCAGCTCGCCCAGCTATGACGCGGGCCGCTTGGATTGCCCAGCAGCACGGCCGCAAGGCCGTGCTGTATGTGGTGCGCGTGTACGGGCCGGGGGAAAGCTTTTATAAGGTGGGCGTGACCTTTTCCCTTAGCTCCCGCTTTTCCCGCCTCAAGACCCTGTACAGGTGGCGCACCGTGGCCCGGTACAGCAGCTACAACGCGGGGGCCGTGTACGACCTGGAGCAGCGGCTACACCGGGAATTTTCGGCCTTGAGCTACGCCCCGCTGGCCGACTTCGGGGGCCGCACCGAGTGCTACTCGGAGGTGGGGCCGCTGCTGGCGGCGCTGCCTAGCGGGACGTTCTTTTTGAAGAATACAGAAACCTTAATTTAGATGTCAAGATGGCTACCAAAAAAACAAGCGAGCAATTCATTCAGGAAGCGCAAGCCATTCATGGCGTTGGCACCTATGATTATTCTCAAGTTGAGTATATCGGAGCATTGTTGAAAGTGAAAATCATTTGCCCTGAACACGGTGCTTTTAAACAGTCGCCTAGTGGACATTTAACGGGTAGGAAATGCTACAAATGCGCAAAGATTTGCAGTAGCAGTAAAATTAGGCTAACTAAGGAGCAGTTTATAATAAAGGCTCAACTTAAGCATGGTATTGGCACCTACGATTACTCTCAAATTAATTATGTAAATAGCAAAAATTATATTGATATAAAATGTGTGAGACACGGTTTTTTCCAGCAGCAACCATCTGCCCACATAGCCGGAAGAGGCTGCCCTACATGCGGGGCCGAGCGCACGGGAAATTTTTTAAGAAGCTCTGCAAAGCAATTCATTCAGGAAGCGCAAGCCATTCATGGCGTTGGCACCTATGATTATTCTCAAGTTGAGTATGTTTCAGGGCATACTAAAGTCAAAATTATCTGCCCTACTCATGGAGTTTTTAATCAGACGCCAGCTAGTCATAAAAGTGGAAATGCATGTGCCTCGTGTGGCAATAATAGTGTTTCCATATTGCGAACATATACAGCACCTGTTTTTTTAGAAAAAGCCCGTTCAATTCATGGGAATAAATATGATTACTCTTTGGTAGAATATCTTACAGCTCAAGATAAAATCAAAATATTATGCCCAATTCATTGTGAATTTTACCAAACCCCAACTTCGCACCTTCGAGGCTCAGGATGCCCCTTGTGCGCAAAAGAATCTAGCCGATTTCATTGGATTGAAAAAGCAGCAAATAAAGACGCAATACTTTATTTCCTGCATCTTTATAATGAATCTGAGAGTTTTTTTAAGGTGGGCATAACTTATCGCTCAATTAAAAAAAGATACTCGAATAGGGAAAAAATGCATGAGTATCAATACGAAATAATAGCCCAGCACATTAGCCGGGACGCCGCTCGCATCTACGATTGGGAGCAATCAATTTTAGAAACCTTTGCCCATTTGCGCTACCGCCCAAAGCGCCCCTTTGCTGGCGCTACCGAATGCTTCTCCGAAGCCGACCCCATCCTGGCCATTTTCCCTCTCTAACTCCACCGCCCCGCGCCGCCCACGGCCGGGGCTTTTTTGTGGGCCTTAGCCAGAAAAAAAAGTAATTAATTTATTCCTTTTGCAACTTGTTTTTGGTAATTAATGTATTACCTTTGAAGTGCAATAACGCACCCACCACCGCCTTAACGCCTAGCCAGCATCAGCCCCCTATGCCAATCTAATGAAATCCAGCGAATTACTCCGAAAGCTATTAGCTGCTGGCTGGGTAATCCAGCGCCAAACCGGCAGTCACATAATCTTGCGGCACCCCGACCATACTGAGCCTATTATTTATCCAAGCCACGGCAGCAAGGAGGTAGGCACGGGGCTAGCCGCAAAGATTCTGAAACAAGCCGGGCTTAAATAGCCCGGCTTACTCAGGCTTTCATGCATACTACATACACACTCTCCCGTCCCGACTACCCCCACTTAACCGTCACAATACACATGACCAATAAGCGAATTGCTATTACCGTCGAACGGACTGGTACTGGCTACTCGGCTTATGCAAATGACTATGGCATCGCTACCGTTGGCGATACTTACGCTGAACTAAAAAGCAATGCATTAGAAGCTGTCAATTTGTATATGGAAGCAACAGAGCAAAAGCCTGTTACTGCCGAGCAATTGCAAATCACGCTTGACCTCCCACAATTCTTCACTTTCTTCAAGGTTATCAACGCTTCGGCGTTAGCCGCCCGAGTAGGTATGCCGCAAAGCTTACTCGCGCAGTATGTTTCAGGCCACAAAAAGCCCTCACCTAAGCAAGTAACCCGCATCTTAGATGGGGTGCGCGAGGTGGGCCGCGAATTAGCTGCCCTGGAATTAGTGTAGCTTGAAAAGAGTCTATGTAAAAGCCCCTGGCCTGTGTAGGTCGGGGGCTTTTTTTTGTGGGCCGACATTCAGCCCCTAAAAGCCTTTTCTGGCGGCGCTCGCCCAAGGATTGCCGGCTAGGCAGACGGTAGCGGGCAACCGGGAGCCTTGTTGCACAAATTTGGGCAACAAAATATTTGCTAGCTTTCCGGCATGAAAACAACTATCCTTTTGGTCGTGGGGCTAGCCGTGGGCGGCGCGGGGCGGGCGTGCGGACAGCAGGCGGCGCTGCCCGTGGACAGCACAACGCACAAAATCACCTACTCAGCCGTGGTGCAGGTGCCGGGGGCCAGCCAGGCAGAGCTTTACGGGCGGGCGCTGCGCTGGCTGGCAAAGCAACCCGTTAGCCCGCCCGACCAACGCACTATGGATGCCACGAGCGGCACGCTAGCGGCCCGCGTGGGCCTGCCCTTCACGGCGCGGGCTGTGGTGGGCTCGATGCAATGCACCCTCTGGCGTCAGGTCAATATTACGGTAAAGGAAGGGCGGGCTAAATATGAGTTTTTAGATTTTGAGGTTCAGCCCTACGTGGCTTCGGCGGCTGCCCCCGCCCCGCCCACTAAGGCACAGCTAAAGCTGTACCCAGCCGAAGAATATCTTGACCGCAGCAACGGGCTTTACTATGACAAAAAAGGCCAGCCGAAGGCGTATGCTGGCAGCATATTGGATGCCGTGGCTGGGCAGGCGGGCGGGCAGGCGGCTAGCCTCAAGGCGGCGCTAGTGAAGCCCAACGACTTTTAGCTGTTGCTGTTGCTATCAGTGAATTTCTTGCGGTCAAGTCCGGCTTGCACGTCTGAAATGGTGGCTTTCACCTGAAGCCTGCTCATGGCCTGGGCTAGCCGGTTGTAGTCGATGCCCTCAGCTACACCGTTTCGCAGTTGCTGCGCGATAAGCGGCTTGGCTAGCCCCCCCAGTGCCAGATGCGGCAAAACGGCGAGGGATGGCCCCAGCGCCCGCCCGCCCGCTAGCTGATTCACCGTGCTCGCTAGGCTCAGCAGCAGCGGGTTCTGGCTGACGCGGCGGGTCAGCACGGGCTCGCCGCCCTCTATTTCTATGCCAGCGGGGCGGCCCTGATGGTACAACTGAATACCGCCGTGGGTATGGCTGGGGCCGTGGGCGATGCCGCCCCGTTGCAACTTCAAAATGTTGGCGGCGGCGGCGGCGGCGGCCGTGATGGCGAGCGCGTTCGTAGCTATCGTGTAAGCCGCGCCTAGCGGAATGGTAACGGGCGGGGCCTCGGCAGCGATTTTAGTTCCGGCCAAAGAATTGGCCGCTAGCTGCTTTTGCAAGTTCAGGCCAATCTCAGCCAGGGCCAGCACCTTTTTGATAGCTAGGGCTGCCTTTCCGGCCTCACTTTCTTCTCCGAACAGCGCCACAATGGTATCGGTGTAGTTGTTAGCTGCCGCTAGCTGCGCGCTAATAATCTCGTCTTTCACCTGCCCCGCGTGCTTCTCAGCATCCGTTACGGCTTGCGCCTGCTTAATTCTGGCCTGCGCTAGCTGCTGCCCTGCGGCGGCGGCATCCTGGCCGAACTGCTTGGCTAGCTGCAAGCGCGAATTGGCCGCCAGTACGTCAGAGGCAATTATTTGCCGGTTGTACTCATCTTCTTTGATTTTGCCACTGGCAAAGCTCTCGTCGAGGCTGTTACGCTCACCTTGTAAGTAGGCGTCAAGGCTGCGCTGCGCCGCTGCATACCGCACCCCGTCAATGTCTGTCTCGGCGCGGGCGCGCAGCAGTGCGGCCTTTTCCGTATTCTGCCCGCGTTCCGACAGGCTAGCCAACTCCTTCGCAAGCAGCGTATTGATGGCCTCAATCTTGAGTTCTGTTTCCTCATTCGTGCCCTTGCGCACGGCTAGCAGTTCGGTGTTCACCGTGGTTAGCTCGGCGTCGTAGGCGGCAAGCGCAGCCGCCTTGCGGCTGTCCGCCTCAAGCTTCAATACGTCGGCCTCGTACTTCTGCTGCAAAATCAGTTTGCTACGTAGCGTCAGCCCCGTTTGGCTTGTTTCGAGGTTGTACTGCACCGTCAGCTTTTCGCGCTGCAACGCTAATTCTTGCTCACTACCTGCCTTCACGCGCAAAAGGCGGCGGTCAAGGGCTAGCTGCTCAAGCTGGGCAATCTGGGTAAGGGCCTGCTGGGCGTACTGTTCACGTACCTCTTTGATGGCTCGTTCAGAGGCAGCAATAATCGCAACTCTTTGATTTTCTGTTAGTCCAATGGTTCCTAACTGTTTTGCTCTTTCTGCCAGCAACACTTGTACGCGAGCGTCGGCCTCGGCCTGAGTGCCCTTAACAGCTTGAGTGGCGCGAGCCTCATAAAGTGCTTTATTGTCATCAAGACTCCGTTGGCGTTGCTCTTCCAGGAATACTGATTGACGCACTCGAATTTTAGCGTTTTGTTCATCCTGCCCAGCTACGGCCTGCGCAATTTCCTTCTGTTTATCCGCCTTTTGCTGTAATAAGTCCCCCTTAGAGCCTGAACTGGCCTTTGCAATTTTGCGGTCAATCAATCCTAGCTCCTTTTCTAACAACTCAATATTTTTTCCAGTTAGGCCAGCTTCAATCTCGCCAGCTTCTTTAAGGGCTGCTAGCTGCTCCTGGCTGGTTTTGCCCCGCTCTTTGGAGAGGCGCAGCAAAACGGCTACGCGCGATTGCTCTTTCACATCTTCGATTTCTCGCTGGCGGCGTTCTTTAGCTAGCTCTTTTTCTAGCTGTACTATTTCGTAGCCATTTTTGGCGGCGTCCAAAATCTTCTTTCCCACCCCGTCGAAGGTTTTACCTACTGTTTCACCCGCTCCTTTAAAGTCACCAGACAATACCTGAAAAATAGATTTTCCAACTCCAACCACTATATCTGTGAGTGCTTGGAACGTTGCCCCCAAAGCCGAGGATACGGCTGAGATGACCTTCATCCCTTCGGCCGACTGGGTGAAGTAGCTAACAAGCGTAGTAAAGGCGATAATCAGCAGGCCGATGCCGATTTCAGCCAGGCCAACTTTCAGCACCTTGCTGCCCTCGGTGGCAGCTTCCTCGCCGGCCTGCACGCCCTTAAAGCCACCTTTCAGCACATCGAGGCCTGTTTTGAACTGGCTGATGAACTTGGTGCCGCGCTCTACCGACTGGCTATAGAGCCCGGTGCTTTTAAAGGCGCCCAGCAGCGAGTTACTAGCCGTGTCGGCGGCGGTGGGCACCTTGGCCAGCTCGGGCGGCACCTTCTCAATTTCTTTCCGGGCGGCCCCGATGGCAAAGCCAATTTTGGCGTACTCGGCCGAGTCCTTGCCGGCCGACTGCGCGGCCGCATCCTGGGCAATGGTAAGCTTGGCTAGGTCGGCCGCCACGGGGCGCAGGCGCTCGCCGTAGTCGTTGAGCTTGCTTGTTACGTCTTTCTGGGCTAGCCCCGCCGAGGCGGCGGCTTCGTTCACCTTGCCGAACTGAAAACCGATTTCTTTCTGGGCGGCAATAGCCTGCTGGCTGCCGGCGGGCAGTTGTTTCTCAATTTCCTGCAGCTGCACGAGCCGCTGAATCAGCGGCTCGATGCTCTCACCCTTGGGGTAGTTGCCGATATTGCGCACGAAGAGTAGGTTAGCTTCGTCAGTCTTCGTAAGCTGGGCCCGCAAATCTGCGATGACCCCGCTGAGTGCTTTGGCGCTCTCGGTGCTCAAATCCTGCGAGCCCGCCGTTTTCTGAAACTGAATCTGACCCAACGAAAGCTGGGCCTGGGTACCAGCGTAGGTGTCGCGCAGGTCGCCGCTGGCCTTGCGGTAGAGGTCGAGCGATTTCTGCGTACTGGTAAATTCAGTTTGCTGCCCTTTGAGTTGGGTTTTGAGGTCCACCGTTTTCTTGGCAAACTCCTCATCGCTCACTGTACCTGCTTTGCGTTCAGCCGTGAGGGCGGCCTGCGCCTTACGCGTGGCTTCCAGGTCTAAAACCAACTGCTTAAGCTGCGCCTCCGTTTTGCCTTCATCAAGGCTAACGCGCAACACCACAACATTTTCAGCCATAGCATTTTATAATTAAAAGAATTCACCAGTATAAAACTCTCCCTCGTACCACTCCGCCCCGCTGCTGGGCACCACCGGCGGCGGTAAGTGGCTAGCATTTATGCGGCACAGCTCGACAGTTGTGCTTCTGCGCACATCGAATTCCTCTATTTTGGAAATGACGTAATAGTCCCCCATGTCGCCCAGCCAGACAGGAGTGGAGAAATCTAATTGAGTAATGTCTTGGGCGGTCAATCTGAACTGCTCACGAATAAGCCGTGACTCATCCAACATGGCCCGCAAATCAGCCCAAAACACCGTTAGCACCGTGCTGTCGAGCAGCAGCGACAACCCCGCCGAGGCAAAGTAGCTGGGCGTAGTAGTGAAGGCCGTGAGCACGGCCGGCGCATAGTTGCCGTCGCCCGGCTTGCCCACCTGCGGGGTGGTGATGAGCTTGCCGGCCAGTTCCCCATCGGCCTGGCGCAGGACAATGCGGGGCTTGGCCGTGATGCTGTTGTAGGTGACGGTGCTAGCCGTGAAGTCGGCCACCTCGAAGTTGAGAATCCGTAGTAGGCCTGCCACCTGCGGGCTGTCCTGGGTGGCGGCAAAAGGTAATGTGGCCACGTCGTAGGTAATGGGCAGCACCTCATCGGCCACGGCAATCGTGCCATCGCCGTAGCCAGCCAGCACGTTTTCGTCCTCGGTCCACTTCAGGTAGTTCAGCTGCCCGTAGCTGCCAAACCGGAAAGCCAGCTCACGCTCGGGCAGCCGGCCCGGCTGGGTATAGGCATCGCGCTTGGCGGTCCAGTCCTTGGCCCGCGGTACATTGGCCAGCAGCTGGGCGCCGGTGGCGAGCCGCAGGTACGGCTCGTAGGCATCGCACTGAATGGTAAGCCCGCCGAGCAGCATCTGACTTTTCACAAAGTCAAGCTGCTTCATGTCGGGCAGCCAGTCCTGCAGCCGGACCAAACCGCCGGGCGGAAACTCGGCTAATAGCGTCACGGTCAGCCTAACCTCACTGGCCAGCGTCAGGCCTCCACCGAGCGGCACCTGCGCGCCGTAGGGGCCGATACTCCAGTGGGTGGCCGATGGCAGGTTTAGCTCATCGCCCTGCCAGAACAGCTCCACTTTATCGCCGGCCTGCAGCAGGTAATGCGTGAGCTTGGGCGTGAAGGTGTGGGTAACCGTTTCCTTGGTTTCGAGCTCGTCGTGGCCATCGCTGCCAAAGCCGTCGAAGTGTACTTGCCCGTTGACCTTGAGTTGAAACTTGCAGCGGATGTGGCCCAGGCTGTTGCTGTTAATGCCCAGGAACGTAGGCACGCTGGCGGCGATGTCATAAAAGCCCAGCGTGTCCGCTGTGTAAGTGCCGCCGAAGTAGGTCGCCGTCGTGGCGTCGGGCTGGTGGTAGGGCTTGCGGCTGGTATAGCTGAAAATTAATTTCTGTTCCGGAAAGGCGCTGCGGTGGTGGTAGGGCACATCCGAAACCGTGCTGTCGTAGAAGTAGCCCGCCGTGAGCTGGCGCGCATCGCGGTAGGCCTGGCTGAACTCATAGGGGTTAGCGCTGGGCACATTCAGGGCCGCGAAAAACGCTTCGGTCAGCAGGCTGTCGGCCGTAAAGCCCGCATCAGCCAGGATTTGCTGCCAGACAAGCCAGGCGGCTACGCTGGGGTACACTGTAAAGGGGTCGAGGTTATTGAGGTCGAGCGGCTTGCCGCGCTCGTACACCTCGTAGCCCCAGCCACGGCTAGCCCAGTGCGCGTAGGGCAGGCCAGCCAGCACCTCGGCAGCAGTCCAGTAGTGGTTGAAGCGGTTGAGGTCAAGGTCGGCCAACTTCTTATCGCCGAGCGCCTCGACGAGCCGGCGGTTGCCGCCGAATAGCTGGAGCAAATAGCGGCCTTCCTTGAAGCCCTTGAGGTAGAGCAGCGCCAGCGGCAGGGTTTCTACCCCGCCCGACGTGAGCACGGCCGGCACGCGCACGTAGGCGCTGCCCACGGCCGGCTGGCTGGCCGCGGCGTGCTTAAGCAGGCGGTGGTTGTGGGCCGTGCCGGGTACCGAGAACTCGGGCGAGTAGTCGCTTTGTATAGAATCTGGTTTTGCCCTATCGTTGGCTTGGAACGAGGGCAGCAGTTGCGTCTCGTCGTCGAGGTCGAGGCGTTCACGGTGACCATTAGCAGTCAGCCAGATTTCGTTGCTGCTGCTCATTGCCCCTGCACATAATGAGGCCGAGCCTCGATGAATTTCAACGTTACCTCCGTCCTGGCCAGCCCTAGACGCCGCACGGGAAAGCTGCCGCCATCAAGCGTCACGGGCACCCACTCACCGCCGGCCACGTCGGGCATGTACCACACCTGGGGGCTGGCCCAGAGCGTGCGCAGGCCTTCGCCGAATTGTGGGCCATTGAATACCCCGCTGCTGGCCGTGATAGTGCCGTGCGCCTCGCCGCGCTGGCTCCAGCGGCGCTCGCCGCTGCTAGCCTCGGTGAAGTTCTGGCCCTCGCCTACGTCATCACTTAGCACAGGCCTGCCCTGAAACACCCAGTACCCGTAGCCGCCGCCCGGGGCCAGCCAGGCCACGGGCAACGGGTTGGTGGGGCAGGGCAACGTCAGCAGGTCAAAGTCACTGGCGGGGCCGCTGATGAGTACGCCACGGCCGTAGGGCGTGCCATCGGTGACTTTCACTGCAATCTGATAACTGTCAAAGCCAGGCCAGACAGGCACCGCGCCGGCAAACGGGCTCAGCACCTGCGGCAGTAGCGCAGCGTCGGGCACGGCGCTGTTGAGCGCGTAGCCGTGCTCGAGCAGCTCGCCGGTGGGGCGCCGCAGCTCGTAGCCCACGTAGAGGTCGGCGGTGAACGCGGTGGGGCTGTTGAGGTCGAGGCGGTAGCCCGCCGCTCCATCGCTGGCACCGAGCGCCCGCTGCAAGTACGGCCCCAGCCGAAACACGGCGAAGCCCTGCGGCCCAACGGTGGCGCGCAGCTTCAACGGCGGGCCCAGCGGCCGGTCGGCGGCCAGCGGGTGGCCGGGCCGAAACCCGATGAAGAGATTCGCCTCGGTGTAGGCTTTCACCTGGCCGGGCAGGGCCGGCACGGCAACGGCCACGCCACTGGGCCCCCAGGCGCTACGCCAGCGCGGAGTATAGGTGCAACTGGCCGTGCCGCCGGTGGTCGCAGCGGGGTCGTAGTTGTCGGCGTACTCATCCTGGCAGCCGATGACCGGCGCCACGTAAGCCTTGATGGTGACGGTGCCGCCGACTACCTGGGGCGTGGGCGTGCTGCTGTCGGTTACCTGCACCCGGTAAGTGGCAGCCGGCAGCAGGTCGAACTCGGTGGGCTGGCCGCTGCTGGCGGGCTGGGTGCGGCTGAGTTCCACCACCTCGGCCGTGAGGGGCGCCACGCCGCCGGTGGCCTGAATGGTGGCGGTGCCATCGCCGCCGGCTGCCGTCTCGTCGGTGTGCGTTAGGCTGTCGAGGGTGAGCGCATTCGGGCCGCCGCCGCTGCCAGGGTTGGGGTAGCCGCAGGTGAGCGAAAACTGGGCCGTGCCGAAGTTGGTGGCATCGCCGGTGTCTTCGAGCCGCAACTGATACTCATCATCGTAGAGGCTATCGAAGTCGAGCGGCAACTGCGTGCGACTGATGCCGCCCTGGTCTACTACCTGGCCATCGCTGGCGCGCGTGAGCGAGTAGGTGTAGTTGATGCCGGGGCCGCTGATGGCCGTCAGGTGGGCGTAGCCGGCCGCGCCCTG
This sequence comes from Hymenobacter cheonanensis, assembly GCF_030581075.1. Lineage (GTDB taxonomy): Bacteria > Bacteroidota > Bacteroidia > Cytophagales > Hymenobacteraceae > Hymenobacter. Next base: position 4,974 of record NZ_JAUQSW010000019.1, on the reverse strand, counting down.
GCATTCGAAGCTGGTGGTGAGGGTCAGCATTACGTTCCTTGAATAGCGTGGGTGAGGGCCGAGGTGATGGCCACCATATCGCCGGCGGCAATGCGGGCCAATAGCGTGTCGAGGTAGGCCTGGGTGAGCACCTTATCGAGCAGACCGCTGGGCTGCTGGGTACGGTAGAGTTCGCTGCCTTCCTCGTGCATCTTGCGCGCCGCCAGAAACCCGAACTGCTCGAAGGTCATATTCGGGTCATCAAAGGTGAGCCCTTTGTCCTTGGCCCACTGCGCCAGTATCTCGCTCAGCTTAGGCTCGCCGGCGGTGCTGCTCTTGGTGGGCCCGCGGCCGGTGAGGAGCGTCTGCAGATGCGGCGGTCCGGTCACTTCCACAAAGTCAGGGCCGTGCGTTTCGGCCAGCTGGCTGGCCGTGCGCCCGGTAATGTAGGCCGGGCGGCCGCGCGGGGGCTGCGGGTGCTCCTTCAGCGCCTTGATGACGCTGGCCACGAGCTCGGGGCCGGCCTGGGCGAAGGTGAGGGCGGCCGAGGCTAGCATACCGCGGCGCGGGTGGTGAGGGTGAAGCTGACAAAGAAGCCCGTGCCGATTTGGGCGCCCTCACGCAGCACGGGAATGCGCTGCACCTCGTCGCTCACGTCGAACACCTCCTCTTCGTCGTCGCGCAGGGCGGCCACAAACTGCTGGCTCAGCAGGTCCATGGCGTCCTGAATGGCGAGCGAGTTGTCGGGGCTGGCTTGGTCGGCCAGGTTCAGGGCATTTTCCTGCGCATCCTGGCCGTAGAAGCACAGGCGCACCGGGTAGCTGACGTTAGCCCCACTCAGCGGCGCCGGCATCAGAAACAGGTGCACTTGCGGGAAGGCCGCATTATAGTTAATATCCTTCTGAGCTTCTTTCCCAAACCAGAAGGAGCCGGCGCCAGTAGCTAAAGCTATGCGTTTTAAATAATGAACAGTGGGGGCGTAAGTCATAGTTTAAATTGCACTTTTCCATGTTATCTTTGAGGCATGAATTCTACCTTAATAGAGGCCGAGGGCCGCAAACGATTAAAACAGTCTGATATGTTAGAAGCAATCGGATTACACACTATTAGTGTGAATGATGACGAAGGCAGACTGTGGAATATTGACTTTTCAAGAAGAACAGTTAATGAAAAATGGCATTGTGAAGCTGGGAGGTTATTCCGTGCTATCGGCAATGCTTCCTGCCAGCCTTAGCCTGCCGCCGGGCAGCCTTGCGAGTCTTAGTAGTGGGTGGGGTGTGCGCCGGGCCACGATGGGCACGGTGCAGCTGGCGGCCGTAGGCTTCTTTAGCGGCGGCCATCTTGGGCGTCCAGGGCTCAGGCCAATAGGTCACCGCCGGCACCGGCGCGGCTACCTCTACGTCGACGTGGGTGATGCCTCGGGCCCCCAATAGCCCGCGCACTACGCCAGCCAGCGTGGCATTGCCCACCACCAAACGCAGGCGGCCATCGGCCTCAAGTAGGTCGGGCGTGATGGTGGCTAGTAGGTCGGTGAGGTAGGCGTCGACCTGGCTGCCGAGTAGCAGCTCGGCCGAGGGCTCAGCGCAGGTAGTGGGGCCCGGTAGGGCTAAAGGGGCGGCGCAGGAGTTGTGCATGTTATTCAGTTTTAGCATTGAGGTTCTTCTGTAGGCGGCGCTGGTACGCAGCCTGGGCCGCCAGCATGGTGAGCTTGAGTAGCGCTGTATCGGCATCCTGCTTCAGCACCAGGCTGTAGTTCAGGACGTTGCCGCTGGCGAGCGCGTCCAATGAGAGGGCAGCCCCAAACCTTGCAGCCAGGTCCTCACTCCCCGCATCGACTTCCTCGTCTTCGGGCTCGAACTCATCGGCTTCGTCTGGCGCGTGCCGGGCTGCCAGTTCCGACACGCTGCGAGAAAATGGGCGCCGTCGGCGTACACCTCTGTCACGGGCGCCGCCAGCAGCTGCTCCAGCAGCTTGGCCACGCGCTCGCTGTCGATAGTGCCGTAAGTGAGCTGGCAGCGGTACACGGCCAGCAGGTAGGGCAGGCTAGCCAAGTCGGGCCGTTCGGCATTGGCCTCGAACTGCTGCTGGCAGAGCAGCAGGCAGCCATAGGGCAGGCCACCCACGTCGGGCAGGCCAGGCGTGGGCAACAGCTCCAGCACCGGGCTCGGGTCCGAGGCGAAGGTGAGCAGGCCCGCGATGAGCGGCACGTCATCGGCAGCCAGTTGGTTGAGGGCCCCGGCCTCAAGGCCCAGTAGCACTTCGGCCACCGTGCGGTGGTCATCGGGCGCGGCAGCATGCAGGGCCACGAACTGGGCGAGGGTCACGTCAGCCCACTGCGTGGGTACGCGCAGGGTGTGGGCAACGGTGCCGTCGGGCGTGACGAGGCGGAGGGTAGTGGGCATTAGAGTAGTCGGGAATGGGCGCTGCGGCGCGTAGGTGCTAGGCGGTCAGCAATGAGGTCGACAGCGGCGTAGCGCACCGAGTCGGGGGCATCGTCCTCGACCTTCACCGGCTCGTCGAGGATGAGGCCGCTAGCGGTTTGCTTCCAGCGGTAGTCCTGGAATTGGTCACGAGCTTGCTTGCTGCGGCGGGTGAAGTGCAGGCTCACCGTTTTGAGCTTATCAATACCAGCCTTCACGCTACCAGGGCCCTTATCGGCGGCCACAATATTGAAGCCAGCTCGCTTGATGTCGGCAATGGCTTCGGGTCGGGCGCCGTCTGCTTTGATGAGGTCACGCCGCCCCACGCCGACGGTGGGCAACAAGTCCACCACGTCCGCATTGGTAAGGTAGGACTCGTGGATGAGCTGGTCGATGTGCAACTCAGCCCGGCCCGGGCGGTCGCGATACTCCACCTCCGTTAGGCTCAGTGGGTGGTTATACCCGAAGTCGAGGCCAAAGCGTCGCTGTCGCTGAGGCGTCAAGCCATCACTATCGAAGAGCTGTGGGTAAATGGCTTGCAGCGCCACGCCCCGCCGGCCTAGGCCAAATACGGCCCAGCGGAAGGGGTCACCGCTGAGCAGCACGCCCTTGCCGTCGTAGGTGCCAAGCCAGTCGGTAAGCTCGCCACTGGCCACATCAAAGCCCGCCAGCAGCAGCTTGGCGCGCTCCTCAGCCGGCAGGGCATACACGGGAACATCGACCTCAATCTCGCGAATGTTTTCAGGCGTGAGGAAGGGGTTTTGTTTGTAACTGGAATGCACCACCTGGCAGTCGGCCCGCGTTTCTACCTCGTCGTAAATCCAGTGCCGCAACATACTCGGATTGTAGTCGAGCACGATACTGCCCCGGGTGCGCATGGTAAGCTGGCGCCAATCCTCGTAAGTCAGCTCGTTGCCCTCGTTGCACCAGAGGCGGTCGCGACGGGGACCGCGGGCCTTCTGCGCATCGTCTACAGCAAAGAATTCTATCATAGTGCCAGTCTGCTTATTGGTGTAAGTCAGATTGGTTTTGTGCTCGTCAAACAAGGGCCAGGCCTCGCATAGGTCGAGCGCCATGTGAAAGTCCTTGAGGGCACCCCGACGCAGGGCTGGCATAGTTTTGCGCACAATAGAGTAGGTTTTACCTACCTCCTGAAAGCTCCAGGCAATGTGCGCCTGGGCCAGGCTCACCGTTTTGCTACTGCTGCTGCTGCCCTTATGCACTTGCACCTTAGCTGTGCTAGCCAAGGCAATTTCTAGTAATTCGGTACCTTCTAGCTCAAGCTGCATGGCTACCTCCCGTCTCGCTTGCTCGGCGCACTGTCACACCGATGCCCGTAATCTTGGGCGCGCTCTGCTCATTGTCTTTCTCATAGCCGCCGGCCATGCGTACCAACTTATCGAGGGCTGCATCTTGGTCCCGCAGCTCGACGGCGATGCCGTACTGGGTGGGCTTGATAGCGCGGGCCAGGTCGAGCACGCCGGCCTTCTGTGCTTTCACCAAGTCCAGCACTAAGCGCTGCTTTTTGATAGGTGAGCCATCGACTGAGTAGGTGGCGGCTGGATTCATTTCTAGCTCAACCTCAAGCCGAATGATAGCATTGCGGCGGTCTTGCTGCCGGGCGCGGTGCTGCTCGGCACCATCCTCGCTGAGGGATTGCCGACTAGCTACACGCTCTTCAAAATCAACTTGATACGATAAGTCAGCAATGCGCTCGTACAGCGGCCGCAGCACTTTGGTGGGCTCCTCGTATTCCTCCAGCGTGTAGAAGTCGTCGAGTGTGGCCCGGCCTACCCTATCCCAGCGCAGGGCAATCTCTTCAGGCGTAGGGGCCACGTCCTTCAGCCGCTCGCCCAGCGCTTTTCTAACCTTAGCATTTTTTAGCAAGCGATTGCCCTCCACATGGGCGCTCTTCTTGCTGTAACCCGCTTTTTCGGCGGCTTTAGTGCTGCTAATATTGGGCTCCAGGCAAAGCGCATCGACGAAGGCGCGCTGCTTATCGGTCAGCTGCTCGTAGGCGGTCTGTTGTGGGGCGTCGGCGGACATAGCCCAAATTTCCGGCCTGGGCTAGGCAGCCTGGGCAGCGGGGGCTGATTTATGTTGCACTTCTGCCAATGGGGCCAACCAGTACCCCACTGGGGCCAGTTGCAGGGCTAGGCGCAGGCGCTTCTGCCCGGCTGGCAAGGCCGCAAACAGGGCGGTGGCCAGCGTGAAGGCACGCAGGCGCCGCTGGCCACGGTCATCGTAGAGGGTGAGGGCGCCCTCGCCCGTTTCGGCCACCGGCAGCAGTAACCACCGGCTACCCGGAGAGGTGGGCGCGCTCAACAGCACCGCCGCTTTGCCAAGGAGCAAGCGGCGGGCGGCGTCGTTGAGATTGGCTAGCCCCGTCGGGTAAACGGTTAGGGTGGCAGTATCTAGGGTGGCAGGCATTGGGCAGAAACTAAGGCAGGGTGGTGATAATCTTAATGGCCTGCTCGACGGTGTACACCACGTGATAGGTGGAGCCGCGCCAGGTGCGCTGGAACTCGGCCTCGCCGGGGGTGAGCGTATCCTTCTCGCTGGCTTTTATCTCCAT
>NZ_JAUQSW010000018.1 GCF_030581075.1 Hymenobacter cheonanensis | reverse complement strand
GCTACCAAGGCTACCAAGGCTACCAAGGCTACCAAGGCTACCAAGGCTACCAAGGCTACCAAGGCTACCAAGGCTACCAAGATAATAGCCTACGGATTTTAGAACTACCTATTGAGCTAATCATGAAGAATTATTCTTGTCCTTCTCTACTACCCACCCACGTCTCAATGCTAGCTCGTCATTGACCCCAACTTTGTAGGGAGTTGCTACCTATCAATAGAGTGGGTTGAAGAACGTTTGAGGGATGAAAACAGACTCTCTACCCTCATAGTAAGGAATATTGACCCCAACTTTGTAGGGAGTTGATTCAGTCACTTAATGCTAAAAAGCCCTTCTGCATGGCACAGAAGGGCTTTTTCAAATCCACTAGCCTTAAAATGGAAGCAATTCCCTACAAAATTGGGGTCGCCGCGCCCGCCCCCTGGTTGAGACTACTCAACGTGAGCTTTCAATCGTCTATTAGACAACAATTTTGAAAATACTGCTCAAGAAACTAGTAGTTTACTTTCTTTATCTAGTTTATATAGTTTACGGGTGGCATAATCAACTACATATCAGGTAATTATGAAGGCAACTCCCTACAAAACTGGGGTCAACTCCCTACAAAACTGGGGTCAACTCCCTACAAAACTGGGGTCAACTCCCTACAAAGTTGGGGTCATCGATTGATTATAGCCCTACAAAACTGGGGTCAACTCCCTACAAAGTAAAAATTTGTAGGGAGTTGATGTTGTTGCAGCTACATTTGCTGCACTACTCCCGCCCCATGAACCTTATAGCAACTTCTTCGCTGCCAGCCAGTACACCTCTAGTTGTCCAGCATAATGCGCTTATTAATGCGCGTTTTCAGTTCGGGCCATTAGAAACGCGCCTGTTCTTGCACCTATTAGCGAACATTGGGCGAAATGATACCACCTTCGGTCTATGCCGTGTTGAAGTGTCTGAGTTGCTAGGAGAAATAAACAGCCAAAATACTTACAAGCTAGTCCGAGAGGCTGTAGAAGAATTTGCCACGCGTACTATCACTATTGAGCAACTTAGCGGAGTAGGCCGCCGGAGCCGCCAGCCTGATTTCGTAGTGCTACCACTACTATCTATTGCTCAGTATAAAGGTGGAGAGGGAGCAGTGGAGGCTCGCTTTAATGATGCAGTGATACCCTACCTGTTGGAGTTGCGTGACAACTTCACGAAAGCACAACTCACCGAGCTGTTAAAGATTAAAAATCCAAATTCACACCGGATATACTGGTTGTTACGCGAGTATTCGGCTTTTGGGCAGCGAGTAGTTGGCCTCACCGATCTGAAAGCAATGCTTAAGCTCGGGCCAGGATACGACCGCTGGGATAACTTTAAAGTTCGCATCCTAGATCGCGCTCAACAGGAGTTACAGGAAACAGACCTGCCTTTTACTTACGAATTAATACGACAGGGTAAGGCAGTAAGCGAAATCCGCTTCCTATTCGCGCCTGTATCTGAACAATTACCCGCGCCGCAGCCACCTGCCGATGGTTGGGAAGCTGCCTTACTAGCAGTAGGTGTTGCAGGTAAAAGCCTTACCACAATAAAGACGCAAATCGAAGCTGGTTATTACGATGAGGGATATATCCGTTATGTACTCAGTCGGGTAAGCAACCAGGTACGACAGGGGAAAGTAAAAAAGCAGGCTGGGGCTGTTTATAAGGCTTTAGCTGATGGGTACTTCCTAAATGACTATAAGCAGGCACAGGCTACGCCTACAAGTAAACCTAAGCCTGTTGCACGGCCGATTATCACAGCCAAGCAACGTGAGAAGCTACAGAATGAGTTAGCAGATTTACATAGTTCGCTCAAATTCGTGCAGCACGAAGCACCAGAAGATCTTTACACCGGCTCAAAGCGACAGGAAGCAGCGGCTGAAATAGAGGCTAGGATAGCCAACTTGCAGTATCAGTTGCAAGCAATCCATTAAGCTTATGTTGCTACTCTAGTTAAAACTTGAGGAATTAGTACATAAGCAATACAGCTGACGGCGTAACACATTATAAAATAGGCTAGTATAAAATAGTATTCCGTCTCATTTTTGACGTTTATACTATTATAAACTAATTAGTAGACAGGTTGTTAGGGGTAGTGTTTAACGTGAAAACCGTTCTGTGCCAACTAGCAGCGCGCTAAGTTGGCAAAATGTGAAGAATGCATTTTCCCTCGGCTAACTGCCCCAGCTTACTGCAGCGTTTTGGCATACTTATAAAACGCCTTTTCCTCAGGTGACTCGAACGGATAGGTGGCTTCGGAAAGATAGTGGTCAACCAGGGCCAGCAGGGGCTTTACTTCTGCCGAACGGCCGACTTGCAGACTGCGCTGCAGGCGGTCAAGCAGATCATACCGTAGCCCCAAGATCATCGCTACTTCGTTGCGGCTGTTGGAATTCGCTTTAGCCACCAAGTCTAAGACGGGGACGATATGGGTTAAGTACTCTGCTGTAGCCGGCTCGGGCTCACCGCTCGCATTTACCTGGTACACGATCCACCGCTGCAGTAGCTCCTGGTTGAGCCGCAAGCTCAGTTGGGCGCTTTCCTGAAAGGCATGCGTGAAGTACACATCGCGCCGAAACTCATTGGCTTGTAACAGGGCTAGTAATAGAATATCCGGCCGTTGCAGGTAAGTGCTATCGTAAGTGGGATGCAGCTGCCAGGTAAAGGACGTTTGCAGGCGCGCATTGAAGACGTGCCATGGCCCGGTGTGCCAGGGCATATACGCCACCGTATCGCGTGCGGCAGCTGGCATGCCGAAACGCAAGGAAGTAGTTTTTTCCAAATAGGCGGGATACCAAGTTGTGGCCAGTAGGGCGACATCCACCACCGATACATCTACGCGGTAGTGATTTACAAGCTGCACGTAGGCGAGCGGAAAGGTTATCAGGTCGCCCGGGGAGAGCAAAATTCCCGCTGGGCGGCACTGATCAAGGAGCGCGCGAGCATGCCCGACTAAAAAATCAGAAAAGCCCCCACGTAGGCGTCCCTGCGCGAAGGCCCAGCGCGCGGAGTCATCCTGCTGGCGGGTGGCATAGCCGACCGCTAGCGCCCCCCACTCACTCGTGATCTTGCCGTAAGGGTCGAGCGGGAGTAAGTCCCCGGTATAGTGCGGCGCGAGGCGGTTCACCATTTCCATTTCCTGGCTGGCTTTGCGCACCAATGCCAGCCGCATCTGATTCATAGTGGCGCCCCCCTCATTGTTAAGCCGGCTGTACGTATAGCCTAGATAATAGTGAGCCTCTGCACTACTGGGCTGGAGTTTAATGGCCGCTTCAAGTGCTCGGGCAGCGGCTTTATAGTTGGGTTTCTCCTGCTTAAACTCTGCTTTACCCTGCTGAAGCAGACTCTCAAAAGAGTGGGGTTGTGCTTGAGCGAAATAAACAGCAAACAGCAGAAGTAAGATGGATAACAACCTCATGTAAGCTAACGAGGGGAGGAGGTACTAGACAGTCAAGGCCGCCAAGTCCGGTTGACAAGAAGGCGTTAAAATTAGGCGAGGAAGTCACTACCTATAGGGACTCACAGGTCATTTCTGCTGTATTGGGCAATCACTTTTTGTAAGCTCAGTCGACCCGCGTGCGTTTCTCACATTACTTAAACGAAGAACCGGAAAACGTGACGAGCTACTAGCGCGACCTAGTGGCTAGGGTATCCAACTTAAGAATAACGTTGTGCCCCTCGCGGGTGAAGTAGGCAATCCGCACGTGCAAGCCGGCTCGCATAACGCCCCCCTCGGAGGTAGCCTGGTTGTAGCCATAATTCGTCGTGTTAAGACCCGCGATGGAAAAGGGCACGCCCGCTACCGTGAAGCTTTCCGATTTGTGGCCGCCGGCCGGCATGGGGTCAAAGTCGCGAACGGCGCCTTGTACCAGCTGATAGCGCTTGTGCGCATACACCTGGCGCGTCTGCCTATACTCGTTTATCATGGCGGGGATGGCCATCACACTGAGCAGGCCGGCGAAAGCGGTAAAGAGGGCGCCACCCAACATGCCCGACTGACGCTTGGAAATACCCAGTAAGGGAACCAATGTTTCATCGGTCTCTTGCCGAGCCCGGCGATAATGCGCTAGTCCCCCAGCCACAAAGAGCAAGGGATACAGCATGAGGCCCACCTTGGGCCAGCGGGTGGCGAAATCGTAGACAGGAAGCCAGTACGTCATAGCAAGCGCTAGTTAAGCGAGGAAGAGGTCACACCCTGCCTTAGCGAGCAGAACAACTCTTGCGCCACTACCGATAATCGCAGGGAAGGCTAATCCAAACGGGCAAAAAGCACATTTTGGCCCAAAAGACATTACATGAACGAGCGTTTAAATAATGTCTTTTTAGGCTACCTTCGTCGAAACTCGTCGCTTTTACCCCGTGCCCGCCTACTGCGCCTACTACCGCGTCTCTACCCAAAAGCAAGGCAACTCGGGGCTAGGCCTCGATGCGCAGCGGGCGGCGGTGAAGAACTTCCTGCAGGGCGTGGCGCCGGTAGGGGAGTACGTGGAGGTCGAGAGCGGCAAGAAGAACCAGCGTCCCCAACTGCTGGCCGCTATCGCGGCGGCGCGAGCTATGGGTGGGGTGTTGCTGATTGCTAAGTTGGATCGATTAAGTAGGAACGCGGGCTTTATCCTAGCCCTGCGCGACTCGGGGGTGCAGTTTGCCTGCTGTGACATGCCTGATGCCAATACGCTTACCGTGGGGCTGTTTGCCGTCATCGCCCAGCACGAGCGCGAGACCATCTCCCAACGCACTAAGGATGCCTTGAAAGCCAAAAAGGCGCGGGGCGCCCAACTGGGTACGCCGGCCAACCTGACCGAGGAGGCGCGACAGCTGGGGCTGGAGGCGCGGCAACGCAATGCGCGCGAGCATGGGGGCATCCGGCAGGCGACGGCGCTGATTCTCGCCCGGCGCGCGCAGGGACTCAGCTGTGAGCGGATTGCGGGGGAGTTGAACGCGCTTGGCTTTACCGCTAGGCGCGGCGGGGCTTTTAGTCAGAAGCAGGTCCAGCGCCTCGTCCACCGGGCCACCACTGCTGACCTTGCGCCGGGAGCGGGCGGCGGCTGACGAAGGGAAGTAACGGCGCCGCGCCACCCCTAGCCGGCGACGTACGAACACAGCACTCAACGCTGAATTTCTATGGCGTAGGCAGGGGTTGCTCTATTAATTAAGAACTGTCCGGCCCATTTTTTGGCCGTCACATTCAGCCCTCCTCACAGCTAGACTACTTTGGAGCTATACGTTGACAAGTAGGGGCTATATCTTTTAGTGAACATTATTGACAGGAGTGGGAGCATATTTGCATTTATTATTTGCAAACTCTATGACTCAACTGCTACAATTCATCTTTCCCGTTTTCCGTAAGCTGGGCTTAACTCTGCTCCTGGTAGGAGGGGGGATGAGCCAGTTGATGGCACAAGCAATTCTTACTGCTGACGCCATTAAGCATACCCCCGCCCTGCCACCTCCGCCTGAGGCAGCAGCACTAGGTAAGTTCGGCCAGACGCCCGTCAGCCTCTATACCGGGGTGCCGCAGATTTCTATCCCCATTTACACCCTCAAGTTGCAGGGGTTGGATGTGCCAGTGTCACTCGATTACCATGCGGGGGGTATCCGCACCAGTGAAATGGCTAGTAACGTAGGCCTGGGCTGGGTTTTACAGGCCGGAGGAACCATTTCTAGTACGGCATTTGGTAAGCCTGATTTTGCGCTCAATGGCTACGTTGCTGGGGCGACTGCCGCAAATGCACGCCTACCCCCTAACCGCATGCTACGCCCAGCCGTCCAATACGTACCTGGCGGAGCCTCTATTGAGGGCAATGCGGACTATAAGTTTCTCAGCCGGGCCACGGCATGCCCAATTATTAGTAAAAGCAGCAGTGGTGCGCCTAGCACTACGCTGGATACTCAGCCCGACGTATTTCAGTATAGCTTACCTGGTCGTAGTGGACAATTCTTCCACACCCAGGATGGCCAGGCGCATCCTATGCCGTTTGAGCCCCTACTTATTACCCGCTTACCTGGCGGCCTCACGGGGCCATGGGAAAGCAGTGGAGGAGGGTACCGCCTTGTGGATGAGCGGGGGAATACGTTCCTTTATGATCTACTGGAGGTTAGCACTACTTACCTGACGTTCATCAACCACGCGGTTGGCCCCATGGACGACATGACGCCCCACTCACTGGTCTACCGCCTGCGTCATATCCAGACCGTGTACGGTGAACGGGTCGATTTCCAATACGACACGCTCACTTACCGCTACCACAACGTTCCCTCCCGCACCCGTTTTCACAAGGAGGGTAACAGTAATACGTGTAATCCCCGGCCAGATAATCGCACGGAGAGCTATTCTGTTGTCCACTCCCTCCAGCTCACCAGCATCACCTCCAGTCTAGGCCCCATTATTCAGTTTGAATATGCGACTTGCCCACGGCTGGACGTAGCTGGCGGCCGGGCGCTTAGCGCCATCGTGGTGCAAGAAGATAATCACACCCGCCGCTTTCAACTTGCGCAAGGCTACTTCAATGGGCCGGATACTGTTTGTCCAACCTCCGCCACTGCGTCGCATTATACAGCCGGCCCCGACCAGTATCGCTTGAAATTGTTAGCGGTTCAGGAAATCGGCAAGCCAGCCTATCAATTTAAATACGAGACTGCGTTACTGCCTAACCGGCTGAGTGCCGGAGAAGACCACTGGGGATTCATCAATGGGCAGCAGAGCCAAGTCGATTATCCCAAAGATGAGCTTAATGGCTTTTATGACGGCTATAGCCGCGAACCGGATAGTACGGCGATGTTCAGCGGCATGCTGCGGGAGGTCCATTATCCAACAGGGGGATTTACGCACTACGTGTTTGAGCCCAACGGTTTTCGCGTCCCCACGGATAGTACGACGACTTATGTGCAAAAACAGGTAAGTTTTTACGCGGACACGTCGACTACGGCAGTCTCCTCTGCTTTTCCTCCGCAACACGGTACATTCCGCCTTAATACTGGGCAAGCTATTGCCTTAGTGCAGTACCAAGGGCCACCTTGTGGGCAGAGTTATCCGCAGTTTACCGTCAATATCACTACCCAGGGTACGCTCGTAGCCCAATACTGTGGGACCCAGCCGGCGAACGCTAGTGTCAGCTTTCAGCCCAACGTTACGTACGACGTAAGTGTGCAACAGTACGGCAGCAGTCCGGATAGCTATTTTCGACTGTTTTGGACGGAAGCTGTCCCTACGCTCGTACCTAGTCATTGGCAGTGTACGGGTGGGTTGCGTATCCGAGAGGCACAGGATTTTGATGGATTGCACGCTACCCCAGCTCGCCGCCAGCGTTATTACTATACCCAGCTTGACACGACACGCACAAGCGGTGTTACGCTGGCAGGGAATACGCCACTCTATACTACGCGTATAGATGAGAAGCAGCGGCAGTTCTCAACCTCAGGAGCTGGGACAGCTAGTCAGAATCCACAGACGGTAACCAATACTTGCCACTGGTTGATGCAAACTGCTAATACGCAGTTACCGCTTTCTACGATCAAAGGCAACAATATGGCCTACACTTCGGTGCTCGTGCTAACGGACGAGCATGGAAAACAGGGGCTGACGCAGCATAAATTCTCTTTTGCTTTCGATTATGCGCCATACGCAGGCTATCCCTTCACACCCGTAACCAGTCACGATTGGGAGCGGGGGCTGCCGATTGAGCAGACCGATTTTCGCTTTGATGAACGACGGCACAGCTTTCACCCCGTCCGGCGCGTTACCTCACACTTCACGTCTCGCTTTACTCCGCCCAGTACAGCCAGCGAGGATTCTACCAATTATGTCCCGGCTGCGCAACCTAATGAAGCCCACGCCCTAGGGTTGAACATGGTCGTAGTAGACCCTGAGTTCCGGTTGGATTGCACCTGTGGAGATGGACTTACAACGGGCCTGTGCTGGGTGCCTGCGACCTTCTACTGCCAATCTTATAAGCTGCTCTCAATTTGGCAGTATAAGGATTGGGAACGGACAACCACGTTCGACCCCGCAGACTCCACTAAGCGTACGGTGGTCACCTCTCGCTATCGCTATGATAATGCGCAGCATGCGCAGGTGACGGCCAGCGTCGTTTCGACAACGGCTACCACTAGGGGGACTGACTCCTTGTTGACGCGGATTAGCTACCCGTTGGATTTTGATACTACGTTGGTTAGTACGCCTGCTGCTCGGGCTATCCGTTACTTAATTCGTACTCATCAAGTGGGTATTCCGCTGGAAACCCAACACTGGCGCTATACGCCTACTACGGGCTATTCCCTCACGCGGGGGGAACTGCTCGAATATGCCGGCCAGTGGCCTCGTCGGAGCCGCAGTCTGCTAACAGACCGTCCTTTGAGCAGTGCCACTCGGGCTCATATAGTCCAAGGAGCCCTCGTGGCGGATAGCCATTATCAAGATGCTCTTTGGCTGGACAGCTACGATCAGCAGGGGCATAGCCTGATGGTACACCGGCCGGGTGCTCCGCCCACTACTTTTATTTGGCACCCGGGCTCTGGGGAATTGCTGGCGGAGGCTACCAACGCCCACTTCAGTCAAGTAGCAAGCACCAGCTTCGAGCCTAGGGCGACTGGCAGATGGGTGTATGATACCACTGGATACCACCGCCAGCCAGGGGGACGCATCGGGCACTATGCTTACCGATTGGATGCGAGCGGGGCTATACGCCGCGCGGGCCTGCCGGCCGGAGACTATACGCTCGTGTACTGGCAGCAGGGAGACGGGAGCTTGCAATTCGGGCTGCGCAACGGCTCGACTGTAGGAACAGGTCAAGTGCTGGCTACCGCGCCAGACAATTGGCACCAGTACCGGCAGCAACTGCACTTCGCCGCTACGGGAGCAGTACAATTAGACGCCCCTAGTGGCCAGGTGCTTTTATTAGACGAATTGCGCCTTACCCCCGCCGGAGCAAAGTTGACAAGCTACACCACAGATTTGCTGGTCGGACGCACCTCTGTCACAGGGCCTGATGGGCGAACGACTTTCTACGAGTACGATGCGCTAGGCCGCTTGGTGCGCACGCGCGACGAGCAAGGGCGCATCCTCTCCCAGCAGCAGTATCACTACGCCGGTAAGTAGGCCCTGCCTCGCCCACTGCCCTTTTCTCTTTTTTGGTTGCCTTTGCCCGCCTCTATGCGCCGGACTTCTACGCTTGCCCCTGCCCTTTTTCGTCGTCTTGGCCCCCTGCTGCTCGGCTGGGGCATCCTGCTGCTGACCCTGACCCGAAGCCAGGCCCAGACGCTGCCCGCCAGCGAGGGCCAGGTAGCCGACTCGACGGAAGTGCGGGCGCTGCGCCAGCTCTACGCCGCCACCGGCGGGCCGCAGTGGCGCGTGCGCGACAACTGGCCGCATGGTACTACCCTAGCCGAGGCCGCCACCTGGGCCGGGGTGGGGGTGAGCGGCGGCGATGTAACCAGCCTCTCGCTGGTAGGCAACCAGCTGCGCGACTCGCTGCCCCCCAGCCTGGGCCAGTTGCGGGCCCTGCAGTACCTGGACCTGCGGGCCAACCAGCTCACCGGCGCCCTGCCCCCCGCCCTGGGTCAGCTCACCCAACTCGTGAGCCTGGCCCTGGCCGACAACCACTTCACGGGGCGCTTGCCGGCCGAGCTGGGCAACCTGACGCAGCTGCAGGGCTTCTCCGCGGAGAACAACCGCTTCACGGGCTCGCTGCCCGCCACGTTTGGCCAGTGGCGGCAGATGGGCTGGCTCGTCCTTAATAATAACCAGTTTAGTGGGCCCATCCCCGCCAGCTGGGGCCGCATGCGGGCCCTGGGTGGCCTGTTTCTGCAGAACAACCAGCTCGCGGGCTCGCTGCCCGACTCGTTGGTCAACTGCGCGCAGCTAGGCGTGCTGCATCTGTTCAACAACCGCTTTACCGGCGCGTTCCCGCCGAGTTGGGGCCGCTTTCAGCACCTCTACTACCTGGAGCTGGGGGCCAACCGCCTCTCAGGCGTGCTGCCCGAGGAGCTGACCCAGCTCGCCGGCCTGGGTTCGCTGGGCCTGGGGGGCAACCTGCTGGCGGGCCCGCTGCCCGACCACTGGGAGCGGATGCGCAGCCTGGGCAGCCTGGGGCTGAGCAACAACCAGTTCACCGGCGAGCTGCCGCCTTCACTCGGCGCCTTACCCGCCTTGGCCTTCTGCTACTTAGCGAACAACCAGTTTACCGGGCCGCTGCCGGCGCCGGCAGCGGCCGGGTGGCGGCAGCTGCGCTATCTGGATGTCAGCCACAACCAGCTCAGCGGGGCCCTGCCCGACTCGCTGGGCAACTGCCAACAGCTGCAGCTGCTGCTGCTGGACTACAACCAGTTCAGTGGGCCCTTGCCCGAGACGCTGGGGCGCCTGACCAGCCTGCTGGAGTTGCACGGGCTCTTCAACGCCTTTACCGGCCCACTGCCCGCCAGCCTGGGGCGGCTGCCCACCTTGCAGCGCGTGGACCTGCGGGTTAACCAGCTCACCGGGGTGATTCCCGACGCCTGGGGCCGGCTGGCCCAGGTGCAGGACCTCTCGCTCTCCTACAATCAGCTCCAGGGGCCGCTGCCCGACTCGCTGGGCCGCGCGCAGTCCCTGCGCGTGCTGGCCCTGGAGCACAACCAGCTCACGGGCCGCCTCCCCGCCGCCTGGCAAGGCCTGCGCAACTTGCAGGTGCTCAGTGTGCAGGACAACCAGCTCAGCGGGCCCCTGCCCGAGATGTTGCCCGCCGTGGAGCTTTACTTGGACCGCAACCAGTTCAGCGGCACGGTGCCGCCCGGCTACGCTACCTCTGCCAAGCTGCTCACCCTGAGCCTGGAGGGCAACACCTTCACCCAGCTGCCCGACTTTAACGCCTCGCCTAACCTAAGTCGCTTTCGCCTCAGCATCAGCGACAACTGGCTCGCGTTCGATTCCTACGAGCGCAACCAGCCCACGGCCGATGCCAGCCGCTGGTACTACTGGAACTACAGCAAAACCCAGCGCCAGCCCCCGGCCCAGACCACGACCGTCGTCAACGGGGCGACGGCCACGTTGGACGGGCATATCGGCGGAGCTTACAACCACTACCAGTGGCAGCGCCAGGTAGGGGGGCAGTGGGTCGAGATGCCGGGGCAGACGAGCCCAAGCCTGAGCTGGGCCGCCGTGACGGCGGCCGAATCGGGCACCTACCGCACGCGCGTGGTCAGCGACTGGGTCACGGGCGTTACGCTCTACTCGCGGTCCCTGGTGCTGGACGTGACGCCCTACCCGGCCCTGGCCCAGAACCGGCCCGACGACGCGAACCAGGGCTTACCCATCAAGCCCTTCGTCGCGAGCGACTCGGCGAATTGGCACAGCGCGGCCGCCCCGGCCGACGTGAACTACGTGCGCGTGTGGACCCCGCGCGTGGCCCTGACCGACTCGACGGCGGTGCCCCGGGCCCCGGTGGACTCGGTCAGCATGAGCACCCAGTACCTCGACGGCCTCGGCCGGCCGGTGCAGACCGTGCTCAAGCAGGCCTCGCCGCACCGGCGCGATATGGTCCAGCCCCAGGCCTACGATGGGTTGGGAAGGGAGCCGCTGGCCTACCTGCCGTATCCGGATATGAAAAACGGGGACGGCAGCTACCGGGCCCAGGCCCTCCAGCAGCAGCACGCCTTTTACTACCCCAGCCTAGCTACGGGTCCACCCACGCCCGATGACCCTACGCTCGGGGTAGCGCGCACGGGCCGGCCCTATGCCGAGACCGTGTTCGAGGCCTCGCCCCTGAACCGGGTCACGGCCCAGGGCGCGGCCGGCGAGGCTTGGCAGCTTACGGCGGGGCACGTAGTGGAGCGGGTGGAGCGGCCTAACACCGACGCCGATTCGGTCCTATGGTTCCAACCTGGCTATGACCCTAAGAGTCTGGAACCGGGCTACCAGGGTTTTTACAAGGCGGGCGAACTCTGGGGCACCGACGTCAGCGATGCCCACGGTCCGAACGAGCCTGGGGAGAAAGGCTACCATACCATCGAGTGGAAGGACAAGCTGGGCCAGGTGGTCTTGAAACAGGTCGAGGCCAACCGCACGGGCAGCACCAGCACGGGCCTGCACAGCCGCTGGCTGCGCACGGCCTACGTCTACGACGACTTTGGCCACCTGCGCTTCGTGCTCCAGCCCGAGGCCAGCAAGCGGGTGCTGGCCCTGGGCGACACGCTGGCCCCGGTGCCGGCCAGCGTGCAGCCCTTTCTGTTTCACTACCGCTACGACGGGCGGGGCCGCCAGGTAGCCAAACAGGTACCGGGCCAGGAGGGCGAAACGCTGGTCGTCTACGACCAGCTCGACCGCCCCGTGCTCAGCCAGGATGCACAGCAGCGTACCCGAAAGGAATGGAGTTGGACTAAGTACGACGCGCTGGGCCGCATCGTGCTCAGTGGGCTCGTCACGCGGGGCGACACGCTAGGCCAGGTGAGCTTGCAGGCCCTGGCCGCGGCCGACACGGCCGCCGGGCACCAGTACGAGCAGCGCACAGCTGACGTCACCCATTACCCCCAGTTCTACACCACCGACCAGAGCTTTCCCAAATTGGGACTAGGCAAGCAACTCAGTGCGCAGGGCTTCCCCGCCGGGCAGGTGCTGAGCGTGACGCGCTACGACGACTACGACTACAACGGGGACGGGCAAGCGGACGTGGCCTACGACGCCAGTACCGATGGGCAGTTTCCCAGCGGGCAGGCCCCGGTGGCCGACGTGCTGCGCACCACGGGAATGGTGACCCAGATTCAGACCCGGGTGCTGGGCGTGGCCGAGGGCGACGACAAACAGGCGGCCTGGCTCACCACCACCACCTTCTACGATGAGCGCGCCCGCCCCGTGCAGGTGCAGACCACCAATGCCCGTATCTACGGGGATTACCAGCAGGGCCGGGACCTGCTCACCACCCGCCTCGACTTCACGGGCAAGGTGGTGCAGAGCGTGGCCGTGCACCGGGGACCGAGCCACGAGCCGCTGCCGGTGGCCGAGTTCTTCACCTATGACCACACGGGCCGCCTGCTCACCGCCCGCCAACAACTGCCGGGCGAAGCGCGCCCCGCCCTGCTCGACAGCGTGCAGTACAATGAAATTGGGCAGGCCGTGCGCAAAACGCTGGGCACGGGCCGACTGCAGCAGGAAGTGGATTACACCTATAACATCCGCGGCTGGCTCACTAAGCTCAATGACCCTTACTTCCCGGTCCAGGACGACCTGTTTAACCTGAGCCTACACTACGAGCGAGGCTTCACTAAAGGCTACGAGCAATACAACGGCAACCTGACGGGCCAGACCTGGCGTGGCCGCGACGGGGTGCAGCGGGCCTACGGCTACGTCTACGACCCGCTAAACCGCCTGCTGCAGGGCGACTTCGTGGCTCGCCAGACAACCACGGCCGCCACCCCGGGGGCGGGGGCCTGGAAAGCAGAGGAGGACAACTATCGCCTGAGCTTTGTCTCGTATGACGACAACGGCAATATCCTGACCCTGCGACGCCGCGGGCTGTTGCAGAACGCCACCCACGCCAGCAGCAAGCAGTACGGGGCGGTCGATAACCTCACCTACACCTACCAGGGCAACCGCCTGCAAGCGGTCGATGACCAGGTGACGGGTAACCAGCTGCCGCGGCCGACCAACTATAACGGCGCGCCGACGAGTCTGGCGGGCGACTTCCAGGAAGCTGGCGTCAAGCTCGGGCAAGAGTATCTGTACGACGCCAACGGCAACCTGACGCAGGATAAGAACAAGGGCATCACGGGCATCCTCTACAACCACCTGAACCTGCCGCGGCAGATTCACTTTGGTGCTGTGGGCGATAGCGTGGTGTTTCGCTACGCAGCCAGCGGGCAGAAGGTGGCCAAGCTCGTCTACCAGACTGGCAAGCTCACGCCCCAGCGCACCGACTACCTGGGTCCCTACCAGTACGAGGGCGACAGCCTGCGCTTCTTCCCGCACGCGGAAGGGCGGGTGCTGCGCTTCGTCTCCTACGATGCGGCCCACCAGCCCACGGTGAGCTTTCAACGCGAGTTCACCTTCAAGGACCACCTGGGCAACCTGCGCCTGGCCTATCGCCTGGGCCAGGTGCGCACCTACCTGGCTAGCCTCGAACAGGACGAGAACACCCGTAAGCGCGAGACCCAGCAGTTCGACTCGCTCAGCGTGAGCCCGCCCATCGCCGTGGCCACGCCCTGGGCTATGGGCCAGTATGCGGCGCGGCTCAACGCGGGCGGGGCCAGCCCCCAGCCGCTAGGCCCGCTGACCCAGCTCACGGTGCAGAAGGGTGACTCGCTGCGCGTGAGCGCTCCGGGCCTCTACCCGCAGCCGGTCAGCAGCTCCAACTTTACCTTCTCGCTCGCCTCCTTCGTGGCCAGCCTCTTGCAGCCCGCCCAGGCCGGCACGCCGCCCAGCGTGGAGGGCAGCCGGCGCGGGGGCCTGCCCCTGCTGCAGGTAGGGCTGAGCGCGGCCACCTTGCAGGCCGTTTCGCAGCTCTCGAATGGCGTGCCCAAGGGCTACCTGCGGGTGCTGGTCTTCAACCAGGACTCGGTGCTCATCGACCAGCGCAAGCTCCAGCTCTCGACCAATGCGCTCGGCCACTACGAGGTGCTTCAAGACACCTTGACCATTCGCCAGAACGGCTACGTGACCGTGTACGTGGGCAACGAGAGCCCGGTGGACGTCTTCTTTGACGAAGTGCGCCTCGAGCACCGCCAGGGCCTGCAGGTGCAGGAAAACCAGTATGACCCGGCTGGGCTAGAGCTGGCTGGGCTAGCGGCGCCCTCACCCGGCATTCGCGGGCTCAACAACTATCGCTTCAATGGCAAGGAGTTTCAAGCTGATTTGGGCCTAGCGTGGAACCATCAGGACTGGCGCTTCTTCGACCCCCAGTTGCTGAGATGGCATTCTGTAGACCCCGAAATTGAGAATGGACAGGAATCATGGACGCCCTATTCCTTTGGCTACGATAACGCCGTACGTTACAGTGATGCTAATGGGCGAAAAGGTGAGGAGATTATAGTAAAAGGCACAGCTGAATTTAAGCAAAAAGCGTTTAATAGTTGGCAAAAGTTGACTAATTCGAATCTTTTACTATTAAAAAGCGGAAATGTAGTAGAGGCCTCAGGTTATAAAGGTAGCAAAGAGAATATAGAAGCCACTGGTACAGCCTCTACTGAAAAAAAATTAGCGAAGGGAACCGCAACTGTTAGGCAGCTAATTAGGTCTGACAAAACTAATGTTACAATACAATCCCCAGACGGGACTAATTTTACTACGCTCAATGACAAAAATGCTGCGACAGGTGCAATGCCTGACAAAGCTGCAACTGGGTCGGGAACGACAATCAATTACAACCCGGACTTAGAAAGCGGCGTGCTTAATACAGATGGGACTAAAACAAGGCCCGCTTATATCGGTTTGGGTCATGAAGCAAGACATGCCACTCATGCGAATGCAGGGACAGTTGATTTGAAACCGAGCCCTTTGCTAGACCCAGATACTAAAACAACTGGCTTGACGCAAGAAGAAGTCAAAACGCGCACAGAGGATAATTCTATTAGATACGAACAGGGTGTAACGGAACGAGCAGTTCCATGTGACCCACGTTGAATTTTACTAAATAATTTCATCTTCACCCCTTTCCATCATGCGTTTTATTCTCGCTATCGTATGTCTAATTGCTCATACTAATTTTACGTGCAATGATTCTACGGAAAACGTTGTTAAATTATGGAATAAGAGCACTTTAGAATCAGTTGCCAGTCAACAAGACTATGTATTTTCAAATAGCTTTTATGATAAAGAGTATTATGTTAGAGAGTTCTCACCTAATTCTTTGAGTACTGAATATAAATTAAGGGTTAGCCTAATTGAATTTCTATCAATTAAATTTCCTAAGCTATTGAACAATGAGTTTGAAGTCATAGAATCCAGGCATGAAGGTGAATCAAGGTATATTTTTGATTATGTGAAATATATAGAAAATAACAAAATGGTAGTTGTTAAGTTTCGCTATCTTGGCGAATGGGAAATTGTGAATAAAATAAATATTGATGAGGAAAAACCTTCGATAAAAGTGGGCGTCGATAAATTAGAGAAGTTCAAAGCGTTTGGATTAATAGTGAGTAAATTTAAAAAAATTAATATTGTATTATCATCTAAAGTATGCCCGAGTATTTTAACCTGTGGCAATAATCAAGAAATGTATAAAATATTAATTATTAAATAATTAACCCTGTCCAATTTCTTTCGTCTGAGCATGTATTATGCGCAGTACAACGGGGCAACCTAACGAGTCAGACATAGTGGGGGTATAACGGGGTGCAGCGCGGCTACATCTACGCCCCTCGCTGCTCACCCGGTTAGCCCTCATCACGACGGCCACCGCTGCCCCAGGCTCTATCCCCAGCCTACTGCGGGAAGATGCTGCCCGCGACCCCGCCGAAGCCCTGAGACAGCTGGTCGCGTTGGCGGCGACGGCCCCTAGCACTGCCCTAGCGGCCCCGATGCAGGTCTTCAGCAAAAGCAGCTTGTGCAGGCCATCGTGGTGCTCGACCAGTCGCCTACCATGCCCGACCTCGAAGCCGACAGCAAAAAGGCGTTGGGCTACATCGCCTCGGCCGACAAAAAGCACCAGGTGTACCTGCACCTGCTCGGGTGGTGGTATAGCCGGGTGGCCGACCAACTCGCCCAGCAGCAGCACGTGCCCCTTACCAAGATTGACTTGGAAAACCTGCTGGATGAAATTCGGGGCCAGTTCCACCAGCACAGCTTACCGGTAGAGTTTGCCCGCGCCGAACCCGACGAGGTGTACTACCAATCGCAGGAAGGCCGGCTGTTTGTGCGGCAGCTAGACCAGTTGCAATTGCGCACGCAGCACATCCGGTACGCCGTGCAAGACTTCTACCGGGCGTTCAGCCAGCGCACCAAGTGGAGCGTCGATGGCTTGCTCTTCGTGGGGGAGTTGAGCGCCTACGAGGCCGACTTGAAAGCGCACTGGGCCCGCTACGTCGACCGGCTGTCGTATGAGGGAGAGTTTGCCGGGAATCTGGAAGAAGAGGCCGCCTGCATCCGGTTTGGGCGGCGCGTGCTGGATTGGGTCGAAACGGCTAGCTTCCCCATTCGGTCGGCCATGCCACCCAAAGACGAGTACATTACCCGGGGCACATACCACATCCTAGCCAATGAAGAGCTGCCGGCCGTGTACTGGCACCCGAAGTTTCTGGACAAGCTGGCCGAGCTCTCCGCCCAGGCCATGGCATAACTCCTGCTGCTAGGCTGCCCTGGACCCAACGCCCGCTCGAAGCCAACTTGTTTAACCCGGCCTATTGCGCCCTGCTGCTGCGCCAGGCGGCCGACGGGTACCAGAAAACCGCCCTGCGCGGACTGGACTATGCGGCCGCGTTTCTAGTGCTGCCGGTGGTGCTGCACCAAGCCACGCGCGACTTGCTGCCGGGCACCCTCACCACCAAGCTGCATTTCTGGGCACAGCGGCACCACGAGGTGCGCATCGGCTTTGCCCAGCGGATGCAGGACCTGGTGCCCATTACCAAAGAGGCCCTGCTCTTCAGCCTGTAGCACGACGCCCTCCAGCTAGATGAGGCGGGCGCCAGTAGGTCCTCGCCATCTGCTAGGCTGGGTACCAGTAGCTCAGGCTTGCGGGCACGCATATATCCCCGAGGCAGCTCCTGGCAATTGCCATTGGCCGACAGTGCAGGCTGGGATGCTGCGCCAGACCGTGAGACTGAAAAAGCTGAAAAACGGACAAAAGGGGCGTTTGCAGCTCGTAGAGGCACTTTGCCGTGAGACTGGCTTTTCGCGCTTCGCTTATTTACCCCTCGTCGCGGCAATTGTCGGGGCGTGCCTCGGATGGCAACGGACGTTGCGACCTGCTCGCGACAAGCAAAAAATAGCGCCGTAAGCGGTCCTACGCTGGCTAAACTGGCACACTGAAACGACCGAGCTAGGGCGAAACTTACTAGCGTTGCGGCTATAGCAAGGCACTGGCGGTAGTGGCTTTCACCTTGCTAAGTGCCAGGAGCAACTAAACTATGTGCTCAATGGGGTCGTTCTCTTCTAGCACAATACACGGTCCTTGCCTACCTAGGACAAGCATCGGCTTTTCAATAGCTCCCTATGCGACGTTCTGGGCGGAGTACATCAAGGGGCGTAAACTGACGAGCCTGACGAGAAGCAGCAGAACCAGCAAAGTAATTGACACATAAATGGCCGTCTGGTGCGCTGACTTTTCGTAGTGGACTCCTGAGTCCACTACCCTGGACTGGTGGCTCCATCGGGGGTGGACTGGCGAGTCCAAATCGCCTATATTTACGCAAAAACCGCTTTTGCGCACTCAAAACCGCTAGAAACGGGTCTTAGTAACCGTGCTAAAGCGGCTGCTTTTTCGCGCCTGCTTCGCCCCCTATTTACTTCTTCTTTCGATGGTTGACGACCGCACGACTAAAATCCTCGATACGGCCCTCTGGCGCTTCGCCCTGCAAGGGGTGTACGCGACCAAAACGGCCGAGATAGCCCGCTTGGCCGGGGTCGGGGTGGGCACGCTGTTTCGCACCTTTCCTAGCAAAGAGGCCCTGCTGCAAGCCAGCTACGAACACGCCATCCAGCAGCTCACGGTCCCGCTGCAAGCCGGGCAAGGAGAGGCCCAGCGCGAAGAGTATCTGCACCAGCTGCTCGAACGCTGGTGGCAGCGCACGGCGCAGGCCGCCCTGGCCTACCCCGAAGCGTTTGACTTGTGGCGGCTCGTGCGCACCATGCCGCGCGTGGCCCTGCCGGTAGACCCGTTACTCGGTCCCTTTGCGGCCGTGCCGCCGCTTGTCGAAGAGGCCTTGGCGCGTAGCCCTTGGTACGCCAAGAAAGGCGTGCCCGTAAGTGTGCTCACCGCCTCGCTGGCTGCCCAGTGGACGGCGGCCGTCGACGTGGTGCTGCGCGACCACGCCTGTCAGGCCGATCCGGTCCTCCGGACGCGGGTGTTGACGCAGACTTATAAAGGCTGGTGGCAAAGTCTGGGCTTGTCCACCTCCCTGAGTGCGGTCTGGCAGCACGCGCCCGTCAAACCCCGCCCCAAACCCAAACCAGAGGTGCCGTTCTGGGCGCAACTGCTGCAGGCCGTCGCGGCGCAGGCGCCCGCACCCCCAGCACCGGTGGCCCCACGCGGCCTCGGCCCGGTCACCCCTTTGGTGCCCTATGTTGGACAGGAACTGCCGAAGAAGTAGTCCCTGCAAGGCGAGTGCAATGCCCCCTTGTTTAACATGAACTGTGTGAGAGGGCCGAACTTTAAGCAGCGAGTTTAGTGAAATTAGCTTGATAAGGCACCCCGGATTTTACAATCGCGAAAGCTTGCTTAAGCAGCTTGTTGCAGACGGCAATCAAGGCCACTTTGCCATTTTTTCCTTTGGCTACAAGGCGCTCATACAGGGCTTTGCAAGCTGCATTCGATCGCTTGGCAGAAAAGCTGCACACGAATAATTTGCTGCGCAACAGGGCCCCACCCATCTTCGTGATACGCGTTTTGCCGCGTATGCTGGTCCCAGAGGTATACTCACGTGGCGACAGACCGGCTTTGGCAATGAGTTGGCGATAGTTGTCGAGGCGCACAAACCCGCCCGCAAATAAAAGCAGCATGCCGGCGGTCTTGCGGCTAATGCCCGGAATGGAACATAAAAGCTTCATTTCTTGCGCGAAACGCTGGTCAAGTAATGCCAGTAATTCCGCTTCGAGTGCTCGTACTTGGTCGTCGAGCAGCTGCCATGTCTGTTGGAGGCGCTGCTGGGCGAGCGGGCTGATAACAGGTTGATGCTGCAGCGCTTCCAACGAATTGGCCACCATCGTTTTCTGCTTTAGTAGCTGTTCGGTTACCTGCTCTAGTTGACGACACTCGACTAAAAGGGCCTCCTCTGGTTGCCAGCACTTAACGGCTTGCTGCTGTCCATAGCGCAAGAGCCACTGCGCATCTTGGCGGTCGGTCTTGCCTTTGCCCAGATGCATCTGGATAAAGCGCTTGATGACTAATGGATTTACGACCGCTACCTGACCGCCTTGCTCGTGCAGGTGATAGGCTAGGGCTAGATAATAGGTGCCGGTGGCTTCCAGCACAAATAGACACGCTGCCCCACAGTCTTGCAGCAGGTGGGTGAAGCCAGCCGAGTCATTGCTGACCTCGACGTGGTGGAGATGGGTGCCGCGCTGGTAACAGGCAGCTACAGTGGCCTTGCTCACGTCAAGACCTACAACCGGAAGGGGAGCAGCATGCATGGACTGAGAGAAAAAGGTGAAAGCAGCTACAAAAGGGATTCTAGAGAAGCTTTTTCTATCCTACTACAGGCTCTACTGGCCTCCTGGAACTGTTCAAAGTAGCCCTAGAAAAGAGTGGGGATTGTCATGTTAAACGGGCTGCAACGCCCTTATCCGGGACGAATCTTGTTCCACTCTTTTCCTTCTGGTCCATCCAAGTTACCACTAGGCGATGAACATAGGATATCTGGGAATTATAGGACAGATTTGGATGGGCATTTTAAGCCTGGCTGCTAACCCTTTTTGAATCCCGTTGATCATGAAAGCTCAAACCTCCTTCTCAATTTCAGGCGCCAAGTTTTTACTGTATCGCTGCCCTACTGCTGTCCTTGCCTCGTACTCTAAATCGCGCCATTTTCGTGCCTCATCATTCACAGCAGTTCTAATTTTCTCAGCGATTTGTACTTCTGTCAGTGGTTTATCATGAGTAGACAGCAGCTTTTCCTGTTCTTCTTTCAACACTTCAAAAGATGCATTTAGGTAGAACCCTAGCCTACCGCCTGGATGCTCACTCATCAGGCTTACATATTGCTTCCAATCACTGAGTACGGAGCTTTCTCTCCCGTGTGCTACGAGTCGCTCTTCTTCGTCTAGGGTAAGTAAAAGCAGTCTTAACGACGCTACGTGTGAGGCGAAAGTCACAAATACCTGTGGCATTTTTCTGCCTACTACTAAGTCTACATTTGAATAGATTACTTCTAGCATCCGCTCATTCGTTTTCATGAAGAGGGTTCTGAGCCACTTTCGATAAGCGGCCAGTTGGTCGGCAGTAGGGGGAGGCGGGTTGAATTGCGTAATCGGCTCGCTTTCCTTGACTTCGTAAGGAAAGAACCGCCTAAAATGCTTATTAAGCTGCTGTGAGTCGTTGCCATGCTGGTAGACGAACGACAACCAATCGCTCATGCCTGCCTCGTATAGAATCGACAGTTTGCCGTAGAATTCGCTTAGTTGGCGATTGATGCGCAGGAGTCGATCTGCTCGCCGGTCATCTCTCCGTTTGGCTACAATAGTGGCAATGGCTGCGGCTACGGCGCAAGCTGTGGCAACAGCAGTAGTTATCTCGGCAATATTTCCCCAATCTCCCATAATCTGGCGAAGCTAGCGATAGTTGTAATATACAAACGATTATCGCTGAGCATCCTAGCGCATTACAGGGGTTTTGAAATAACTGTCAACATAAGTGACAGATATATTGACCAGAACTAATTCCATCTACTTCCCGTTATCTTTGCTGTGGTCTGACACCAGATTATTCTGGAAGTAGGACTCCCTGGGGCCGCGCAAGCGGCCCCCTTTTTTTGCCTATACCATCCAAATACTGATACCCTGTTGCTTGAGTAGCAGATTGATGGGGGCTAGTCGATAGAAATAGTTATGAGCGCCCTTCTCGCGGACGCGGCGGTTGGGTTCGAACAGCTGCTTAGCGAAATAGGCGATGACGTCAACCATTTGGTGCAGATACGAGGTGCGCGAATCCCACAGCACGGGGTCGCCAATAATCTGGTGCAGAGCAGGCGTAGGGAGCGCACTCGTCGCGCTACTGGGCTGCCGAAGCGTGTGCATCAAATTGGTCAACTTTACCCCGTCGGTATTATCGCAAAAAACTAGTCCTTGTGCAGGTCCAGCCGGGCTAGTCGCCAGATGTGTGTCAAAGAGGAGCAAGAGCTGCCGCCATACATCTTGAAAGACTGTATTGGTCACTGCTTGGCGTTTATCCAGACCAACGGTCAATAAGTGCATGTCTGTACGACGACGGCACCAGTCCACACATTCAAGCAGGATGCGCAACCGCTCGTTGAGCGGAATATGGGCCACCGAGCCTGGTTTACTGATGAACGCAGAGGCGTGAATTTCCTCAGAAATGAGCAAGCCGTATTTAGTGGATAGATATTGCCGAAAACGGTGTAAGTCGGCCGAAATGCCTTGCAGATGTAGCGGGTCGATGGCCAAGCCTGCCAAAAAGAAGTGCTGGACCGGACTGGTAGGCGTCAAGCCCGAGTCCCCACTTTCATCCACGTAGAGAAACTGCATATGGCTGCAAAGAACGCAGCCCAACACTGAAAGAACTATTTCGAGTTGACACCAGGCTCGCCCATGTGTCCTATAATTGCTTATCCGTTAAGTTGGCTCGATTCCCCAGGTACCAACCAGCTGCTGGTCTACCAGCGTAGTCCGTACATCTGGACTGCGTTACTGGGCCCAAATAGCACGTACTTAGTCGTTGGCGTTGGGCAACCGGGGCGCCGCGTAGCCGAGCAGCGGCGGCGCTAACTGCGGGATGTCCAACTCGAACACGTGGGTGAACTCTGCCTGCCAGTTCAAGAGCCAGAGCTGCCCCGGCGCACACTCCCAGAACAAGCAGCGTAGCGCGGGTTGGTAGTAGAAGCGTCGTCCGAAATAGTTGAGCTGCAAGCACACGTGCGGCTGCGTCCACTCCGGGTACTGTACGGGCAGCATGAGCGCTGGCTGGGCTAAGACAGCGGCGGGAAACCAACCGGCCGGGTCCTCGCGCTGCGCTGGTAGGGGGAGTGGCGGCACGGGCAAAGTGGGTGGGGTGGACGAGGTATCGAACAACTTATCGAGCAGACGCACCCCATAGGTACCCACCATCGTGCCAGCCGCCACCACCCCCACCGTTCGTAAGTCGGCCCCCAGAGGGGTGGGGGCTGGCGGCGAATCGGCTTCGGGCGCGGCGAGCGCGGGTATATCGGCCGAGAGCGGGTGGGAAGCCGGCGGGCGCCGGCGGGCATAGTAGGCCAGGGTGCTACAGGAGTTGCCACAGTAGAGGCGCCGTTTGTGGGCGCTCTCGAAGGGCTTTCCACAGTGCACACAGAATCGCTGTTCAGGGGTGCGTTTACGATAGGTTCTCATCCTAGTCGGGGTGTTTTTGCCTCAAATTTGCGCAAATTTGAGGCAAAAACACCCCGGTTGCTCGGCATTTCAAAGCAGAAAAGTCTTTTCAAACGTGTCCGTACACCGAGTAGTGGTGGCTAACCTATGGCTGTCTACCGGGCGTAGCAAGTAGCTGTTGGGGTTCTCGTTACAACGGGGCGTAAAATTACAGTAAGCTCTAAAATATTGGCTATCAAGAAATTTGTGACCATCTCATTAAAAGCTCGTTTTACGAGGCAGGTAGGCACTCGCTAAAAACGTGACTTTGTTACCCGGTTACGTGCCTTTTATAACCGTCTCACGAATCAATGCGTCACTTTGCAGCGGCCTCGTGAGATAATGGGACCCTTACCGTAATTTCTCGCCCCGTTGTAACGAGAACCCCGTATAGAGTGGCTTGCATAATTTATGTGATGAAATTTTACAGGGTGCTTATAATTTATAAGTCAAGCAAGTAACGAATTGAATGGGGCCTGTTCAATTGCTTTTATTTAAAGGTAATTACATCCTCTCGCACTAGGTAAGCACTTGAGGAGCCGAAATCCACCATTGTATCAAGCACCCACAGAAAGCTAGTCAGGTAGTCATCCCGTTGCTTAATAGCCCGCATGTGATGTTGAAATAATCGCTCAACAAAGAGGCTTGCGACCCCTGGATAATACAAGGCAGTCAGTTGCTCGGGGTGGTTCTTGCATATCTCAACCACGAGGGGTAGCGCCTGAGGGAGCATCGTTTTATCGCCCACCGTTGTTAGCACCTTCAGCCAGGAGCGAAGGTGAGTGGGCCCAAACTGTTGGACTGCGCGCTGGTAGTAAGTCTGTCCCGTTTCAAACGGCTTCCAGTGTGTGAAGGCTAGTTCCCACTGAATGTCCAGCAGGGCCAGGGGGGCGAGGGGTAGCGTCGCGGGGGTAATCAGTTGCGAAAGGAGATGCTCCCAGAGCTGCCAGAAGTGCTGCGTTCTGCTCGCTTGCGCAGTAGCGTTGGCTGGCGCTACGCCCAGCAAATCCAACTCAATGATGACCCGAATCAAAATATTTTCAACAAAATTCTGAAACTCATCCGCAGTAGAGAAGCGGCCGACTGGTTGTTGATTCAAGCCATCTAGTAGCATTTCTAATAGCCTTTTCGCCAGGTCAATATCGCTGAAAAGCATAATCTGACCTATGGCCGTCCGGATGCTGAGCAGTTGACTGATGTCAAATTTTCGCTCCTCGTCCTGGTCGCGGGGATAGCTGTGGTGCTTCGACAAGCTCAAGTCGGCTACTAGCAGGTGCATCATCTGGCAGAAGTAGCTAGTGAGCAGGGGCAAGCGCGTAGCCAGCGGAGTCAGTAGAAAGGCGCGTACTAGCAGCTCAGGGTCATAGGCGGGAGGGGAAAGCTGGTCGACGGTCACTACGGGCACGGGGCCTGCTAGCAAAGCTGTCAGTGAGGCCAGCTTTGTTGCTTCGGAGTCAGCCCAGCTGGTCTGGTGGTAGTCGTCAGCCGCCCGCGCCGTGGCGACATGCCGTGCTTGCTCCACCACAATGGCCCACACTGTAGGCAGTAGCTCGGGATACTTAAGGAAGAAAACCTCTCGCAGGTGAGCAAAGAGATGCCGCTGCTTGTGCTCGTACAGCGGCGCGGTTACCGTGCGCAGCAACAGAAGCAAGACCGTTTGCTGCGCCACTGCATTGGGGGCAAATCCGTATAGGAGCGTAAAGCACTGAAACACGTGCTGTTCGTCAAATAAGTTGTTGCGCTCATCAAATGTCACGCGCGTGTCGTGGTCATTCATTGTCTCCAGCTTGAATTCCAGGCAGGAGCGGAGCGTGTTCCAGCACCAGCCGATGTGGTCAGCGTCGAGACTGCCGCTGAAATGCGTTAGCCCGAGCATAGCTAAGCCTACCAGGCGATTGTAGTTGCTGGCTTCCCGGCCGGGACGGGTGTACTCGGTATAAATCTCAAGCCAGGTATCAACTGCCCACGCGGCATTCGGCTTGCCTTCCAGAAAATCCACAATTTGGGCGGCCATGCGCAGCTCCAGGTTTTGGGCCGTGGTATGCGGCTCATGCTTCGTGAGCATGTTTTGCACGGGGGCGTCGTAGGCCGGCTGCATAGTGGCCAGGTTTTGCTCTTTGTCGATGGTTACCTGCCAGGTGCGCAAGTCCATTTCGTTGAGCTGTTTGCGCCAGTAAAGATTAGTCGCGTCGGTAACGGCGGTCTGGTACAGGTCGAGAATGGCTAGAATCTGCGGACTGTATTCGCCCCGGTGAATCAAGTAGTGCGCCACGAAGCTGCCCAGCCCATGGGAGTAGCCCTTTCGGTGCGGGAGCTTGTTGGACTCGGTTCTTTCCCAGCGGGCCAAATGGCTGTCGGTGTCGCCGATACTCAAACCTGATATATACTCTGCATGGGCGCGGCTAGCATCCCATTCGATGAACTCCTGCACGGAAAGTAGCGGCACCCATTGGCCCTCAAATTCTCCGGGCCGGGCCATGGCTGCACTGGCCAGTACTCCCGTCATAGCAACAGATTCAGAGCGGGTCAGCACGTACTCAAACCAATAATTTAACTGCTCGCCAGGTGTCGATTCCAAGAAGAACTTCTCCACGCTCATCAACACGGAGGCCAGCACTGCCGGCACGTATCCCCGCCCCCGGTAAGCGTCCCACAGCGTATGACTGCCATACTGCGTGACCACCGTGCCTTTGACCGTGGTAAAGGTGTGCGTCGTCAATGGCTCTTCCCGGCTTTGCCGATAAGCATGCGTACAGTAGTTCACTAAGTCCACCACGAACGGAACGCCAACCTCGGCCCGGTACTGGAGCAGGTGCCACACGGGAGTATAAAAGATACTCGCGGAATCTAGCGAATGCCCAGAGGCCAGACCGTACTGCTCTTCACGGCCGAGTTGCTCCCGGAAGGAAATGTAGTGGCCCGGCCGCGTTTCGCGGGGCCGGGCCCGCCACTCCTGGTTCAATACTGCTACCACTGTCTCGGGTAGGTAGCGGCATACCTGCGCCGTTGCTAGGCCTGATAGGCAGCGGTCCACTAGCTTCTGGTGCAGGTTAGCCCGGCGGTGACTATGGGCAGTGGTTTCGGGTGCAATTGCGCGTTCGAGAAGCCCCCGCAGCTGGTCGACAGTCAACTCTGCCAGCTCGAAAGCCAGCGTAACTAGGCGGTCGAGATTTTCGCCTTCCGTGGCTATTCGCCAGAGGTTATGGCCTTCCTCGAGCTTTTCGAAGAGGTAATGCACCATACTGGCTGCCGCCGGGGCACCTGCCGGTAGCTCTTCTTGCGGGCTGCCTATTGCGTCTTTCCAGTGGCGCAGCAGGTGGATTGTTTCGAAGGGTATGTGCTCCAGCTGGGCCAAGTGCCGGGCGCAGAAATCCAGCGCCGCCGCCCACCCCGACCCGATGGGCACCACGAGTCCAGTGGCCTTTGCTGCCAGGTAGGTGCGCTGAATGCAAGCAGTGCGGAGCAGACGTAGGCAGCGACCGAGCAGTCGAGCCTCTCCGCTCACCAGCTCACGCTCAAACTGATTGAAAAAGACTTGGGCATTCGACGAGCGGAATACGGCGACGAGGGTCTCATCAAGCCAGTATTTTTCGGGCGAAGCCTCATTGAGCACCTGGCTGAGCAGGGGCAGTACGCTCGCCACGTCTTCCATTATTATCTCCTCCACCCACAGGCGAAAGCCGCGCCGCAGGGCCGGGCTATTGCCAATAGCCGCAAAAAACGTCGTCGCGCCCTGCTCCGGCCGCCATTCGCTCTGAATGAACCGCACCAACGCCAGGTCCTCCAGCACGTCGTGCGTGGGAGAATAGCCGGTTTCGCGGGTGTTCCGAATCTGATACAGCAAATCGTCGCGTACCAAGGCCACCAACGCCGCATCGTCTTGGTCTTCGGCCTCCACGAACATGGCCAGTCGCTGCGCCCGCCGTAGCACAATGGCTTGAAACGCACGTCCGCGCTTTTGGGGCAGGGTTACGTCCCGCTGATTCAGCGCATCTTCGACCACATATTCCCACAGTTGAGCCTTAAAATCACCTAGCGAAGCCGCCGACAAATCATCGGGCGTTTTGCGCAGTAGCGTAACGGCCAAATCTAGGTACTTCAAGCTGCGCAGCAGCTCGCTGAGCTTATCGTTGCCCAGCAGCTGTGGCAGCTGCGGCACCTGCGTGCTTAAGCTGATCAACTCCTCGTTGGAGAGCTGCTGCACGGTGACGCAGCTGCTGTTTTCCAGCCGGTAGCGGTTGATGAGCAGTTCCACAGCGTATTGACGAGCCGTCAGCACCAGTTTGACACCGCTAAAGTCCTTTACCAGCGCGAGCAGCTGGTGAAAGGCATCGTCAGCTGGGCCTTCCAGCAGCTTTTCGGCGCTGTCGATATAGAGCACCTTTTGCGGGAGCAAGGCCCAGCCGGCCAGCAGGCTGGGTAGCTCTTCCTGAATCCCCTGTTGGGCAAAGAACTGACTTAGGGTGGGTACGCTAAATTGCTCCGCCCGAAATGCCCAATACCCACTGCCCGTAACATATTCGGCTAATACGTCCCGCATCAGCGCCGATTTACCCACGCCGGCTCCGCCGGTTACCATGACCACCTGGCTTTGCTCCAGTGCCTCCAGCACGGCTGCTTTGCTTTCCTGACGGGGGAGTGTGACGCCAGCCACTGCGTTTCTAAATACGCTGGTCAAGACCTGGCTGTTGGTGGTCAGTCTCTGCACTGCCTGCCTGATAGGTCGTAGCTGTGTCGACGCAAATCGGCGGTAAAGGGGGCGCGCTGGCAGGTCGGCGATATCAATCCCACCACCGTTATTGTCCAACTGCTCCGCCTCCTCTACTGCTTCCCGCCAGATGGCAAGGGGCGTAATCGTGTCCGGGTTAGGATTAGCCAGGTTAATGAGTTGCAGCAAAAAAGCCTCGTCCACGCTGCCGGTGGATTTCAAGTCATAATCCAGCAGCTCTACACAGCGCAGAAATCGCCACAATTCATCATCATTAATTGCTTGGTTATTTACCTTAGCGAGCACCGTGCGAAATAGCTCCACACGGGCTTGCTTTTGTTGCGATAAGCTAACCTCCTGAAAGAAGGCCGTACTGGAAGAATTGAACCTGGCCCAATTCAGTACAATCTTAATGTGGTTGTGCTCATCCTTAGTTAGATTGCTTTTTACAATGACCAATCGGTCATAGTTGGCGTCAAATAGGCCTGCATCCTGGTAATCCTCCCAAAGCTGCTTTAGGACTTTTTCAAATGCCTCGTTGCTAATGCTAAAAGTTAGGTTGTGCTTAATTTGAAGCAGTAATCGGTGTTGCTGGCCCATTTCCGACTGTGCTGTTACTAGCAGGTCGTCGGTGGCATACCCCAAATCAGTAGTTTGAAAATTCAACTTCACTACTCGTGCATCCGGAATGCACGGCGTTGTTCCACCCGTCAGCAGGCCAATCAGGAATGTCGCCTGAACATGTTGCTCAAAATTGGTGCCTAGGCCTCCAGTGGACGAAACACTGCTGTGATTAGGCATAAAGCGTAAGAAATTAGGTACCTCTTAAGCTCAACGAGCCACAGATGTACAATAATATTAGCCTAGTTTAAAAGGTTTTCATAAACAGAAATGCTTTCGCATGCGCTATTCGGCCTCATCATAGGTAGATAACCTACTGCTTCCTTTTTGCCAAGCTCGCCTAACTTCTGGTAGCGGGTCTTGGGTTGCTAGTTCTTGCCACTCGTCCAGAACTGCTTCTATGCCCGGTACTGGTGTATGCTTATTAAGCGCAGCTAATTGCCCGGCGATATTGGCTGCTTGTTCGCGAATGCGCGGACGTTGGTAGATGCGTTCTTGAGCGGTCAAAGTACGGGCCAGGTTACGCTCAACCCAGGTAGGGGCTTGCGTGGCATCAATTAAAACCCGCAGCGAATCACCAAGCGCCTGAGCCTGTGCGGGCCAAAGAATGTCTGGGGCAGCTGTCAGCAGGTTAGCAGTCCAGCTAGCTACTACTAACAGGTTAGGCAGCTCCGTCATTGACAGACGTACTGCGAATTCATAAAGCAGCGAGTCTGGTGGCGGGGTACCTAGCTTAGCGTGGTAAAATCGGTAGGCCCAGCGGCACACTCCTTCTACACCATCACCTACTAGTTGAGAATCGGAAGGATGTACGAGCGCCAACCGAATGGAAGTTGCTGTAAAATGGAAGGCGTCGTCGGCAGCTGGCAACCGGTCGAGTAGCAGCGGCAATGCACTGCGCCCGCGTAGTTCGAGTTGAAGCATCTTTTGCAACAGCGCATAAACCCGCTCCGTGAGGGGGATATCCTCGATGGGCAGGTTCGGAATGATAGCTTCTCGTAACACCTGACCAGCTTCGTCAAAATTATCCTCGTCGATAGAAAATTGAAACGCTTCCCCTCGCTCGACCTGCCGTAGCTGTCGTAAGCCCGCTTCGCAGCGATAGAGCCAGGCTTCCAGCAGGTCAAATAAAATACGAGCTTCGGTTGGCGTCCACTCAACCCAACTTCTTTTTGGATTTTCTTCTACGGTCAGATTACCTGGCTCCGGCTTAGTAGCACGGGCAATTTCTGTTAAAAACCGTCCGAAGGCCTCTCCCCGTCCAAATTTATCCTCATTTACGTCGGTTACTAGCGCGTCCTGAAATTGCGTTACTCGCCGTAATAGGTCTTGCTTTAAACGAGCTGGTGCATCAACGCCGACCGGTGATGGCACTTGTAGTAAAAAAGAAGCAAACCAGTCATCGAGGTTAGGCAGCGATTCAGGAGTGGCTGTCTGCCAAACTAGTTCGCCATAACGGGCTTGTTCAAGGGGAGTAAGCCAATCCCGTCTGTAGAGACGGTCCAACCGTCTAAGCATTGATTGCCAAATGTTTGAATCAGAGGCAGATACTCGACTCACGCAGAACTGCACAGCAGTTGTCATCTCCTCTGTTTCGGGACGAGTAGGTGGGAGTACGTCGTCGGGAAGCACGTTGAAAGGGCCTGCCGAGAAGCCAGAAGTAGGTGCAGCAGCTATAAGCTGCGTCAAGTGAGTTGCCACTTCTTCGGCCGTCATTACGGCTACTATCCCGCTGGTGAGCTCATTATAGTGCTCTTCTCGCAAGCGTAAGTTGCGGCGACGTAATAGTTCGTATGGCCATTGAGTCCATACTGCTAAAGCCATCTGTACTGCTCGACTGCGCAGTTCTTCAGGTAGCCGGAATACTGTGCGTCCGATAACCAGCATAGCCAGTGCTGCACTTCTTAGGTTACTATTCTCCTTAAAGCCTGGGTGGCGGCCTGAGGAAGCGGAAGGAAATTGCCCTTCAAGCAATTGCAGGGACTGCTCTACCAACGGATGCAACTGCTCCTGACTCAACGATAGCACCGTCGCTTTATCAAGCAGCCGCATCAATAACTCGTCATTAGCAGTCCGTAACACGATGCCAAGAGCCCTGGATGGATAAAGCTCAACTAACCATTTACTGGCGGCACTCAATTCAGTATAGCTGTTGGTTGATAGCCGAAATTGATGGCCACGCACTTCAAAAGAATCTACCACTTCTAGTGCCGGCTGTAGCCAGCTACTCTCAAATCCTCCTCCGCTAGTACGGGTCCGTACCCTATTGCCAGTGTATGAATTAACGCTTTGGTAAATAGTACGTTTAACTTCTGGTATCCCTGCCTTAAGCACATCCTGTAAATGGCTAAGTTCCGTCGCGGCTTCGCAACGGTGGGTTAAATACAATTGGTCACGGTCGCGCTCTTGGCGCGTCGCATTCCACAGGTCTTCGGCTGGCTCTCGCTCATCCTGGCTAAACCAGTGTTCTTGCCGGATTTGAGTCAGCCGGCGGCGAGCATCTGCTTCCACTGCCAGCATATCAAGCCGCACCTTGCCCTTGGGCTGACGCTGAACAGCCGTGTTGAGTGCCAGGGCGGCATAGCGCTCAGCTAAATCCAGTTCTCCAACTTCGGCCCACAGGCCCGCCCGCCGTAATTCCCACACCGGCTCGTCTACTACATCGGGCCAACGTCGCAGCCAGCGGCGGGCACCGTCTTGGTCAAGCTGCTCCAGACGCTGCTGCGCGGCCTGCCAGCACCGCCAGGCGGCATAGCGCGGGTGCACGGCAGCTAGCGGCTCCGTACGGGCCAGTAGCTGCTTAAATGCAGCAGAAGTGAACTCGTAGCGTAAGTGCTTCAGGTAGTAGAAAGCGATAGTCGCCCACTGCTCCCGCAGCGCTGGTGCCTCGGGAATAGCTATGTCGGCTAGCGTAGCGTGGTAGAACTGCTCAGACCTTTCTGAGTCAATTACCATCATGCCACGTTCCATTCGCCAGACTAGTTCAGCCAGCGGTTCAAGTCGCTCAGTACCATGCAGTGTCCGGGCCCAATTTTCGATAGTGTAGCGCCAGGGCTGAGTGCGCTTTTGTAAACTTTCTCGGTTCTCGTGTGGGAGGGCAACCCAGCCGGGATAAACTGCTCGCACCCGCTTCCAGTGAGCAAGCGCTGCCTGAATTTCAGCAGCAGCTTCAGGTGTAAAGCTCGGTTCTTTAGTGACCTTATCAATCACCGGCGGTTGCTTCGGACTCACCCGATCTTCAAAGTCAAATACTTCTTGTGCTACCTCCAGCGGGGGTGGGTTCAGCTTCCGACGTTTACCGGTTACGAGCGTTGGGAAATAAGGCCAATATAATGGTATTTCCTGACCGGCTCCCTCCCCATTGGCCAGCGAATACAGTAGCCAAGCTAACGCATCTTGATTGCGTTGCCGGGCGTTATCCGGGTAGTTAGCCTTAGGAAACAGATAGCCTAAATCGATAGCTGTCACGCCCCGCTCTCGCAGTACTAGGCGTTGGGCAGAGCTAAGGTCGAGTATGCCGCACAGGTACACATGTGGTCGAAGCGTGGCCAACTCATCGCGCACCCAGCCTAGCCAAGACAAAAAATTGGGGTCATCGCCCGAGAAACCTAGCAGGACAAAGTCATTTTCCATCATTGCCTGCTGCACCGTATTGACAAACGGGGCGAAAGCTTTAGGGTAGCGCCGGAAATCCTCCTCCGTAATAATAAAGGGCTTGGAGGCGGGCAAGCTACCATGAAGCTTGACGATGCGCGGCTGGGTGGTGTTAGGCAGGTCCGCCGGATGCACCACTACGTCGTAGTAGCGATTATGCTCACTGGTGGGTGTCCGCTCTAATAACGTATCATAATTAGTTGTGAATACATCAGCCCACGGCAATGACAGCAACGCTTGATGCAGCAGGCCAGGAGTATGGTCTTGGTCAGGTACGCGACTAATAAGTAGGTCATCGAGCGCTGAACGACCAAACGTGGCCTCAAATTCGAGTGCTAGCGTTAGGGAGCCAGAACCACTAACAGCTTGGTCTAAAGCTACCTTTCGCTCTTCTGGCGTCAGGGATGGACGCAGCCGGTCCAATAACAGCCCCGTCAGCTCAAGCCAGAGTGGAAAGGAGGGTGCACCAGCTATCTTGGATTCTGCATTTAGACTGAAACCCGAACCAACCATTACTGCCGCCCGGCCGAGTGGCTGACGGGCCCATAGCCTCTCGCGTAAAAACGTGATATGGTGCAGGTCAGGAAAACTGGCAATCAATGAGTGCATCGGTAGGAAACGAAAAAATAGGATAGCCACGCAATTTACCGAACATACTATTCACCAATTGCAATTCAACGTATTGACAGTGAATTCATGGGTTTGTAAATGCCTTTTGTAGGATTTTAAAAGTATTCCTGTTGGGTAAAGCTGCGTCTTATCAATACTTTCTATGTTCGGTAACGAGTTCGAGAATGGTAAAGCGGCCTCTACCGAAGCCGAGTAAGCGGTCCTACCATACCGTTTGCACCGCCTAAATGGCTACCTGATTCCAGTAAACTAGAGGGCAAACGGCATATAAAAGATGCTAAGCAGGGGTGATTATCTCGTTTCTATTCGACTACAGCCACTTACACTTGTTCTTGGCTGCGCTGAACAGAAGCGGCCTTGAGCGGGGTAGAAAAGCCTAAATGCGCCGTTCTACCCCGCTCAAGGCCGCCCGGAAATATGTTAGCGGATACTACTAAGTAAGCCTACAGGCTATTTCGCATTAATTAACTTATGGCTCACCAAACCGCTATAATAACTTACTCGTTATGATATCACAAAGGCACAATAGCCAATTATCATCCATAGCTAAAGTTATTTTACTTCAAAATTAATCCATTATCTTATCTCTAAAATTTCTTGCTGCATTCATCACGTTATACCTCTTAGCCCTATCAGATTTAATCATCTTTGAAACAGGTGAAAGTATATTGTAAGAATCTAATTTATATTCACTTACTACAGTTAGCCATTCTATCAATGGTTTTGCGTCATAGTAAAGCTTATCAAGTATACGCCTATCAGTGGGCATTATCTTATTTAAGTAATACTCCCATTGTGTAGGTTGAAATAACTGTAAGAATCGATTAACAGCAGGTTGTGCATCTCGTGCTGTTCCATAGCTATTTCCAAGACGAACACAAAGTGCCGCGGTTAAGCAGTCAGCTAACGCCGGCCCAGGTATTGATGACCCTAGTTTAGCCAATGTTTCTACTGGTCCCTTCTCATTATAAAAATTTTCCCATCCATAATGAGCGTTTAACACTGCTCGTGCTGCTGCTCTGAATGTATCAGAACGCAATGTCTCAGGGACATAGTCGAAGCCCTTTACCTTGAGAAGTGCCCTGCGTAAACCAAGAGCTGCAACATTTCTGTCAGATGATACCTGTAGTAGTGCATATGCTTCACCCGTTTGCCACCGATCCACTTCCCGCATTTTGTCCCATAATACAGGAAGAAGTATAGTTACGTTTGTAGATGCTCTTTCTAACAGTGCGCTCTTAGCTATCTTTAGTTGGGCGAGGAGTACTGTAAGAATAGTACGAATGAAAAAATAAGGTGATGAAGCAAGTCGTTCAATTGCGTCGTCATCTTCTTTGATAAGCTCCGACTCAAGTTTTTTACGTAGTCTAACAAAGTGCTTTGGCACATTTTCACTGGGCTGAGCTAGAATATTGACTATACAATTACGCACTATGGAAACTGCCTCATCCCTCGTCATTTCGCTACTCTTAGAAATAGTAGGGTCCAGGAAATGGCCAATTAGCATATGATTGCTTTTTAGCCTGATGGCATCGGTAGTACTGATCATAGCTAATTGTTCGGCCAGATCTATCGCTTCGTCTTCCCTTATATCAGCAACAGGATTAGAGTCCTCATCTAGGTCCGTTCGGCCAAGCATTTCTCCAACGAATGCCATACCAAGGTTGCCAAGTTGCTGTTTCAACGCTATTATAGACTTCGTCCACACGAAAGAAGCAACCATCTCAAAAGCTTCAGCATCTATAGCTTTTATAATAGATTTCTGGTCGTTTTCCGTTAGCAGAGCTGCATATTTAACTACCTCGCGTGGTTCTGCAGTTGGCGTCAGTTCGATCGTGGTATTGGGGTTCCACGGAATTAAGGAATCTTGGCTCATTTTGTGGTTTTTGTTTCGGTGCGGCCGTCTTGTGAACGGAATAAAGCAGCTTGTAACGATTCTCCAATGTAACCCTGAAGAACCTGAAAAGCACGACTCCTTGCCCCTCCAGTTACAGTAGTGTTAGCACCCCCTTCATCTGTACTTTGCTTCTGTACAAATACACGAAAAGCTTTTAGGGAACCGTCAGAGCCAAATAGGGTTATGCCATCGCTCATAATCATGCCACGCAATAGAGCTTCATATGAACGAAGCATCGTAGCTGCAGCTGCATCTTTTTCTTTCAATGCGGTTAACATTGAATCAATTAATGGTATAGGTTCGGGCAATACCACTCCATCGGAAAATTTTGCTTTGTCAATATCGATATTATATTGACATACACCTAATAAAGCCCCATGGGATTCTCTTAGATACAAAGACAAAAGATTTGTTAAGTATTCTGTTGCCTGCTCTTTTTCCTCCCCTTCTACGTCAGTACAGGCAACTCTAGCAAAGTTGTGAATTTGGCCACCCATTGCTTCACCTGAGGCTGGTTCAATGGTCAATGATACCTCCAGCCGGTTTCCTTTACCATTGATAAGCTCAACTGTATTTACGGCACTATTGCGTAATAGCACAATGGGAAGCCCTAAATCAGTTAAGATCCTTTCAGGGCTTGGAGAATAAGTTTCAGCACTTGGCCTAAAAAGTCCATATTCAAATGATCTGTCCCGCCTTATCACATATACACACCAACCATCTATCGCAAGTGGTGCACACTTTTTCAAGGCAACAGATGCCACCTTTTTCTTATATTCTGATGTGTCGTCAACTATTCCAATTTCCACTGGCAGTATACCCGGGGCCAGCACACGCAGCATATTATTACCCTGTTCATGTGGTCCGAAAAGGTATACCTGAGGAAAAAATTGATGATCTTCTTCTCTATAAGAAGATAGTAGTACAACTAGCTCACAAGCAGCTTGAAGGGTATGTCCACATGAGATGGTCCCATCTTGTATGTGGTCAGTAATCATCCCTTGAATGGACTGTCTTATAGTCTCTTGCTTAAAGCTACTCATAACAACATCTTATCGTATGGCTCCCCAGTAATTTAACAAAATACAAGCCGGTGTTAGGAAGGCAAGTTATGTTCATTACTATAAATTTTAACTATGGCTGCACTCTTCTCCGTTAGGTAAGTCATTGGTAGACAGAGGTTAATTTACTTACTTAAATTCGAGTGGCGACATAATTTCAAGGTCTGGTGGGCCGCTTGGTATTGTAGTCGAACATCCAATTATCCACTAGCTGGCGCATATAGGTCGGTGTGCGTCGAGCAGTTTGCGGCGAAACGAGCCATTGAAGCGTCCGATATAGGCGTTTTGGGTCGGCTTGCTTGGCTGAATCCAGTGCAGGACAATGCCTTGCTGCTCACACACTCGTTTAGACGAGCGCTGGTGAACTCAGATCCTTTATCGGTTCGCATTTGCGCGTGACAGCCATGGTATTTGACTAAGTGTGCGCTTCCCTTAAAAGAATGTCACTGTAAGCCAGAGTCTGTCTGCCTCGTGGGTCAGCAAGGTGCACCTTACGGACGCATCGCTTTTCGGCTTCCTTACCCACTTCTACGCACTGGAAACGCACTTACTGCGGACTTTCTGAACCCACTCTCTCAAAAGGGTACTTTCTGAGCCCCTTAACTTCTTCTGCTGTCATGTTAGCTGATTCGTACAGCTAAGCTGTCCTCAGGCTAGTTCCTCCGAAACGATTTCGGTCGTACGGCCTAGACGGTTGGTAACGGCAATCTGAAAGCAGTCAAACCCATTCCGTTGTGCCTCGGCGAATGGCATCCGCCGCCCATTAGGCAGGGTAATATCCCCTTGGCTGTCTACTTCGTCCAGGTAGCCTTCCTCTTCATCCTCATAAGCAATTTGGTAATAGGCCGACAGGATTACACTAAAAGTATCTTCCCCCTCCTGATCTTGGTAAAAGGCCCACATGCCACGCCCTAGCCTCTGGGCATCGACTCCTGCTTCCCCAAACAGAGCTTCGTGTCCATGCTGGCGGCCGTCGAATAAGAGGATCTCTTCCTGTGTTTCCATATCCACCGCTACCACGACGACTGGGCTACCGTTCATCCCCACAATAAGGGCTGCATGCTTGTGGTGTCGCTGGCCGACGTACTGGATGCGAAACCACGTGTTGCCCGTAGTCCCCTGGAGTTTCCTGCGCCACTCAAAAGGGGCAATGCCTTGGGCTGCTTCGAGCGGTGCTATGTGGCTTTGCAGATGGGTAGGCCCAAGTGAAACGCTAGAAGTCATGGCTAGTAGAAGAGCTAGTGCAGGGGCAAAGTAATTCCTCGTTCCAGTAAACTGCTACTTTGGTTTGCAAGAACGCTTGTTCGGTAGTGAGGAAAGAGCGTTCGAAAAACCTCCTTGCATACCAGCCCCAAAAACCGCGTTTTG
Organism: Hymenobacter cheonanensis; assembly: GCF_030581075.1. Classification (GTDB taxonomy): domain Bacteria; phylum Bacteroidota; class Bacteroidia; order Cytophagales; family Hymenobacteraceae; genus Hymenobacter. The sequence continues at coordinate 2,394 of NZ_JAUQSW010000018.1, read as the reverse complement.
GGGCATTTGAGGCAGGTCGGAAAGTCATTCGAGAAACAGTAGTGGCTGTTGCAGAACTCGGCAGGACACCTTCAAGCGAGTGCTTGACGAGCCGAATCGACCTAGAAAAGCTGTTAAGCGTGCCTTTTACGCGCGCTTAGCAGCTAGTTCACAAAGTTTCGCAGCCGTCACGAGAGTTCTGCAACAGCCACAGTAGGTCTGCGAACGACCTTGTCTGGGACAATGGCTGGCTCAGTCTACGTTATAATCAAAGCGTCCTTGCGTAATCTGCACCTGGTTACCGGTCTGCCGGTCGGTTGCCACAAACTCAAAGCGGCCGGCCAGTACAGTTGCTTGGCGGTCCAGCCGGGTAATGGTAAGGGTACCCGACCCCGGCGCAGTGGTGACATAGCTGCCGGCGGCAGTTACACATTCTCCCTGGGCAACGCCCTGGCCTGTTTTGGTCCAAGAGATCGGATACGATTTGCCTTCTTCCAGCAGCAGACTATCGGCGCGGATGATGACCAGCGGCGCCTGGGTGTTTTGCTCATCGCTGATCCCGAGGGAGAAGTTGGAGGTAGCGGCCGTCGTCCCCAAACGCAGCGCTAGGCTAGTGCCTGAGCGGCCCCAGGTGTCCCGAGGTACTAAGACCTGCCCGTTCACGAGGCAGCCTGACCGGTTAGCTCCGTCCATGGTTTCCGGTGGCAGTTCTGGGGCCACGTCGTTTTTCTGACACTGGCCGAAAAGCAGCAGCCCGAGCAGTAGACCGGTCGTAACCACAGGGCGGTTCCTTGAACCTAGCATAGTAGTGGGGGTAAGGCAAGGAGGGTAAGCTAATCAGCAGGAGTCAGCAAGCTAAGTAGTGGTTGCACGCAAGGCAGAAGGACAGTCCGTCCAACTTCGCACACCTAGCGGCTAACAAGGTAGCTGCCTTCCAGAAAACGCTCCTTTACTGGACTATTCGGGCGAGTCTACACAAAAAGCCTGTACCAATTTATTAGGCTTAAAGATGAGATTAGCAACTATCTATTCATCATCAGGAATGGCCTTGTCACTTTCTGGCTTACTGTCGAAGAACATTTTCAATGCTGCGTTCACTACGTCTTGCTTCTTACGTTTACCAGGAGCCCAGTATAAGTATTGTTCTAAACGTAAAGCATTAGACTCTGTAATAACTGAGCTAAAAGCGCTGACCTTTTCTTTACCCTCCTTCACTGGGGTAGCTGTAGCTGGTTTATCTGCCTTGCTTACTTTTTTCACGGAGCTAGTGCCGCTAGTTCCAAGTAGCTGATTTATAGCATCGATGTTTTTATTGCTAGCCATTATCGGTTAGAAAAGGAGTTAATTATTGAAGTAGTAAGAGCCGCGTAGTCTTGAGCGGCATTGCTTTGGGGGTCGTACTGAAAAATAGTCTGGGCCTGACCCTGAGATTTTACGATAGCCGAGTCACGTCGAATTGACGGAAGCAAGGCCTCTTCACCGTATTGCATAGCAAGTGCTTGCATGACAATACTATGAGTACTATTTTTTTGCTTAGGGTTGTAGCGAGTTACGGTCACGCCAGCAAATCGCAGTTTTGCATTTAGACCTTCCACTACGCCATCAGCTAGTTCTGTGAGTGTCGATAAACCAGAAAGAGCAAATAGCTCTGGCTCAGTGGCGATGAGGTAGGCATCAGCGGCTACTAAGGCCATTACAGTAAAGGTTTGTAGTGTGGGAGGGCAGTCTAGCACCACGTAGTCATAATCAGATGCAACTGTGGCAAGTGTTTGCGCCAGTCGGTACCGCCACATCTTCTGCTGTGGTATTAGCGATTCATACTGGGCTAGACCGATGGCTGATGGTACTAGGTGTAAACCAGACTCGGTTTCTAATATGATACCGTCGAGCGATTTGTCAATAATGGCATGCCCCACATGCTGTTCGACCTCTGTACTGCGACCTATAAGGTTTTGTGTCAGATTAGCTTGAGGGTCTAAGTCTACCATGAGCACTCGCGCACCGTGTAACTGGTGCAACGCTCCACCAAGGCTTACAGCGGTCGTGGTTTTGCCCACACCGCCCTTGTTATTGGCCACAGCTAGCACCTGCATAGGTAGCTCGCCTTTGAGATTGTGCTTCATGTTTCTTGATAAAGAAGAAAAACTTTGTTCAAAAGTATCACAAGATTACCAAGATTACCAAGATTACCAAGATTACCAAGATTACCAAGATTACCAAGACTATCAAGATTACCAAGATTACCAAGACTACCAATATTACCAAGACTACCAAGGCTACCAAGGCTACCAAGGCTACCAAGGTTACCAAGGCTACCAAGGCTACCAAAGCTACCAAAGCTACCAAGGCTACCAAGGCTACCAAGGCTACCAAGGCTACCAAGGCTACCAAGGCTACCAAGGCTACCAAGGCTAC
>NZ_JAUQSW010000017.1 GCF_030581075.1 Hymenobacter cheonanensis | reverse complement strand
TCATCCTGAGCCAGGATCAAACTCTCCATTGTAAAATATTCCTGCACCCATGCGAACATGGGCTGATGTCGAGTGCTAATCCGACTCGTATTGACGAGTTCAATTTTTAATGTTACGTTTCTGCTTACTTACGTAAGCATACTTACCATTTGTCTTTTCCAGTCATTCAAAGAACGTTTGTTGCTTCCATTTGAGGCAACATGGTGGGCTGCGTGGGCGGCCCGGTTTTGCTGTTTGCAGCGCCCTGTTTTAATTGGGAGTGCAAAGGTACGAGAAACTTTTTACTTTGCAAGTTATGGGCGAAAAAAATTTTAATATTTTCGCTTCGCCTTGTTTGTGGTGGCTTCCAGTTGAAGCGCGGTGCAAAGGTAAGAAGTTTTTTTGACTTTCAAAATTAAAAGTAGAAATTTTTAAGGTTTCTCGTTTCGTTTGATTGTCTTGCCGGCTTCGATTAAGCTGGTATTTGGTATGCAACTGCTTGTGAATTACGCTGCTGTTGCTGGTGTTTCACATGCCCCATTTTATTTGGGAGTGCAAAGGTAGTGCTTTTTTCTGACTTTCCAAATTTGAGGCGAAAAAATTTGATTTTTCAGCCTCTTCTTCAGCTATTACGATGAGCCGCTGCTGGAACGGGGTGCAAAGGTACGCTAAGAATGTCGGAATTTCCAAAAGAGTTTTTTTGAATTTGTGGCTCATTGCTCGTTTGGGAGTGCCCGCGTCCGTTCGATTTGGGAGTGCAAAAGTACGGCTGGAAGGGCCACGTTGGTAACAGCGGGCTGGCTTTTTTCGTAATACGCCGCTTTGCTGGAAAGCCGGGGGCAGGTGCTGCCGTTAGCAATCAGCCGGTTAGCCAACCAAGCGGGATTGAAAAAAATTCATACCTAGGGGTATTTTTCGAAGAAAAGGGTGAGGTCGGGGCAGTATTGGCGGGGGCGGCGGGCTTCGTATTGGTAGAAAAGCTGGCCTAGCTGGGCCAGGAAGGGCTCGCCGGTGGTGTCGTATTCATAGGCGGCGTCGTTGATAATGCCATCTTGGTTGACGTAGAGGACGGCACTGAGCAGGAATTCGGACTGGTGGAGGGAGTCGGCGAAGTAGGCGACGTCGGCCAGGTAGCCGTGCGACATGCCCACGATGTTGAAAATGCGGAGGCCGGGCTGGAGTTGCGCCTCGGGGCGGCGACCGTAGTAGAGGTACTTTTTATAGGCGTCGAAGTACCTGGGGGCGGTATAGGGGGTGAAGTGACTAGCGTGAGGCGTGAGGTGGAGGTATTGGCGGAGGAAGGCGTGGTCGGCGGGCGTGAGGTGGGGGCGCTGGGCGGCGGGGACAGACTCGGGAAAGAGAGCGGTTTGAAGCAGGGCGGTGATGTCGAGCAGGGGGAGGTTATTGGCAGTGGTGAACTCGTAGGGGCGATGAATGACGAGGCGACCGACTTGGTAGGCGCGGCCGGCAAAAACGGGCCCTAGTGGCGGCGCGGGCGTGCGCGGGTTGGTTTGGGCGGGCTGCTTATAGATGGTATCGCCCGCTAGGGTGTGGAAGGCGATGGGGTTAGTATGGCGGTTGGCGGCGGTGTCGCAGGGGGCGAAGCGGCGGACGATGCGGCTGCCGGGATAGCCAAGCTGCTGAAGGCGGTCGTTGAGGGGTTTTTGACCCAGAAACTCGTAGAGGCGATTGTAGGCGAGGTTATCGCTGACTAGCAGCATCCGCTTGATGTAGTTGCCCACCGTAGCCAGCTGGTCAGAATCGGCCGGGGCGGCAAAGGGCACAGGCGTTTGGCAGCGCCAGGCGGTGCCGGTAGACATGATGGTACTCCTATTAATAGGAGTGGGCAGCGTATGGAGCTTTTCGAGGGCTAGCAGGGCTACGGGCAGCTTGACGAGGCTGGCGGGGTTGAAATATTGGCGGGGGCTGAGATGGTAGGTGTGCTGGGTGAAGTGCGGCACATTTTGGGCGTCGCGGTTTATTTGGGTGTAAATGAGTTGGAGCTGATAGGTGGCGGGATGATTGAGGACGCGGGCCAGGGCGGGGCTGGTGTGCAGAAGGCTATCGAGGAAAGGAGAATCGGGGTACTGGGTAGTTTGAGCCTGGGCGCGGGTGCTAAGCAAGAGTGCTAGCAGGAGCAGAATAGACTTCATGAATGCGGGCGTTTTCATACTGTATATAATAAGGAAGGCCGTGATAGTTTGTATCACGGCCTTGTGGCGCGGCGGCGCTTGGTTTTATTCGATAGGCTGCTCCCCTATCCTGCAGGCTGCTCCCCTATCCTGCCCTGCTTGCCTTTTACTTAATAGGAATGCGGCGTTTGGCCAGCAGCAGGTTGCTGTCGGTTTGGCGCCAGTTGTAGCCGGTGCCGAAGGGCAGCGGGCGGGCCGGGTGCAAGCTGTCGTGGTAGGCAGCGGTCAGCTCGGGCTGATACTGCTTGGCAAACAGGTTGATAGGGCGCCGGTACGTACCGTAGTAAGTGAACTGCCAGGCGCTTTTCGGGAAGTATTTCATGCCGATTCCCGAATCGTCTTGCAAAATGTACTGGCTCTGGGCTAGCACTAGGTTGCGAATTTTGGAGAAGTACGACTTGTGCATGAGGTAGGTGGCCGACTTTACATAGGTAGTAAGCGGGCCGAGGCTGCGCACGTAGCGCAGCGGCGCATCTTTGGTGCCGAGCTTCCAGTCGCTGAGGTCGGCCGAGAAGTAGTAGATAGTTTTCTCGGAGCCGTCGGCGGCTTGCAGCTTCAGCTCGGCCCCCGGGATGGTTTTGGCGGCGGCTAGGGCAGCGCGGGCGGCCTGGGTAGTATCGGTAACGGCCTGGAGCTGGCCTTTGGCATCGAGCTGCACCGGGCGCACGGCCTGCAAGTGGTTGCCGGTGCGGGCAGCAAACAGCATAATGAGCGGCACGGCGCCGTCGAGGTTCACCGATTTGAGGTCGATGGCCATGTCGTTGGTGCGGAAGAAGCTGAAATTCAGCACCGACCAGAGCGACTTTTTTACCGCCCCCAGCAGCACAGGATTGGCCAGGTTATCGGGCGTAGGAATGCTTCCCACGGGCTCCAGCCCTATCATCACGTAGGTTTTGCTGGCCGGGAAGAGCGTGAACGCATTCAGGAAATCGGGGCCGCTGAAGGGATAAAACAGCGTGGGCGTGGCCTGGCGCACCGAATCAAGCTCGGTGGCGGCCCACTGCCCCATGGGGGCGGTGTGGGTGGTGCGGTATTTGGCCCAGCTCTTGTCCTGGTCTTTGGCGAAGGCTTGCCAGGCGGGCTGGGCAGCCAGGTCGGCTAGCGGAGTGCCGGGCTGGGGAGGCAGGCCAGCGAGATAGTTGGCCACGTTTTGCACGCTGGCCGTGTCGGGAGCGAGGTGCACGGGGGCGGCCGGGCGCACGGCCGGCGCGACTGCAGTCACCGGGGTATCAGGGCGCACGCCGGCTACTTTATTGGCCGTGTCGGCCATAGTTTCGGTCTTGGTGGTGGATTGCTGCTCGGAAGTAGAATTGGAGCAGGCAGCCACCAGCGTAAGGGCTGGCAGCAGGGCTAGCAGAGAAAGGCGCATTGACTTAGAAAAGAGACGGGCCAGCGGCCGACAGTGCCAACCGACCCGCAGCCGCAGGGAAAAACAAGAATAGAGCGTGGAGAAAGGACTAGCGCAAGGGCAGCTTAGGTGGGGCGGCCGGGCCAAATTTTTGCGTTGCAAAATAAACCAGCAGGCCCGCCGCCACTGTATAAAGGCCGTAGAGCGACTCGCTCGGCTTGTCGCGAATGATAAAGACCAGCGTCCAGCCACTAAGGGCCAGAAAAAGCAGCGGCGTGAGCGGATAGCCCCAGGCCCGGTACGGGCGCGGCAGCTCGGGCTGCCGCCAGCGCAGCACAAACACGCCCAGCACGGTGAGAAACGTGAACAGATTGAGTACGAAGCCGGCGTACACCAGCACGGCTTTGAAATCAGGCTTTAGAATAAACACCAGCGTGAGCGCCACTTGCAGCAGCAGCGCGCGCACCGGCACGCCAGCCGGGCTGCGGCCGGCCAGCCAGCGCAGGGCGGGCAAGTCTTCGCCCATAGCCTGCACAATGCGGGGGCCAGCAAAAACCATGGCGCTGATGGTAGAGACGAGCAGCGCCGCAATAACGCCCCCCGTAAACCGCCCTGCTACCGGGCCAAACAGCCAGCTGGCCGCCAGGTAGCCCACCTCTACCTGGCCCTTGAGCACGCCCAGCGGCGTGGCGCGCAGAAACACGTAGTTCAGTCCTACATATAAGAGAAGTACGATGGCCGTGCCCGTGAGCAGGATGCGCGAGAGGTTGCGGCGTGGGTTTTCAATCTCGCCGGTGAGGTAGGCGGCGGCGTTCCAGCCCGAGTAGGCGTAGCTGACATACACCAGCGACACCGCAAACGTGGGGCTGAGCAGCGCCCGCCAGCCCGCCGCATCGGGCCCGAAGTGAATGGGCTGGCTCTCGCCCAGTACCAGGCCCGCCCCGATAAAAGCCACCAGCACGCCCACTTTCAGGGCCGTAATAATGACTTGCAGCCGGCTGCCGGCGCGGGTGCTGCGCCCGTGCACGAGCGCCAGCGCCAGCACCACCGTCACGGCTAGCCCCGTACCCCAGGTGTAGGAAGTGCTCGCGCCGAGGGGCGCGGCCAGCGCCGGCCACACGCTTTGGGCATACTGGGCCAGGGCCAGCGCGGCTAAGGCCGTGGGCGCGGCAAAGCCCACGGTGGCCGACACCCAGCCCGACAAAAAGCCCAGCGCGGGGTGGTAAATCTGGCTCAGGTAGTGGTACTCGCCGCCCGAGCGGGGCATGGCGGCCGCCAGCTCGCCGTAGCACACGGCCCCGCACAGGGCAATGAGCCCGCCCACGGCCCAGAGCATGAGCAGCGCAAAGCCGCTCTGGATACCCATAATCTGAAAGCCGAGGCTAGTGAAGACTCCGGTGCCGACCATGTTGGCAATAACAATGGCGGCGCCGGTGCGAAAATTTATTCGGTGGGGTTGAGCTTGCACGCCGGCAAAGGTCGGGCGCATCGGCTACTCGCGGGGTATTGGCCAGCAAAAAGCCCTGCCAGCCAGGTATGCTACTGGTTGGCAGGGCTTTGCCGAAAGCCAGGGCTGCTTATGCCTCCGCGGGGGCGGCGGCTTTGGGCTTTTTATAGAGCGGCACGGTGCTGCACGGCTCGCCGTACATGATGCTGGCGGCTACCGGCAGCAGGCGCTGCATAATGGCTACGTAAGCAAAAGTGGGCACCGGCTTATCGCCGCAGCCTTTGATTACCAGCTTGGCGTCGCGGTATTCTTCAGAATCGATGTCCGCGATGGCTTCTTCGAAGAGCGACTGTTCGAGCGCTTCCAGGTTGCCAAAAACGTAGCGGTGGGCGTGCCCCTGCAGCTTGCTGGCGAGCAGCATGTAGGCCCAGGTGGGCACAATGGCATCGGCCGAGCAGATAATGGCCACGTTCTGGCCGTCGTACTGCGCCCAGTCGTGGGTTTTCACAAACTCGCGGAAGTCCTTCTCGCGCAGCATGAGGCCGTGGAAGAGGTTGTCTTTGATGTCGTACACCACCCGGTCACCGGGGTGAATGTAGTCTTCCAGGTTGAGGGTAACCAGGCCGCTAGCGGCCACGCGGTTGACGAAAAGCGGTTCCATAAGGCTCGGTATTACTGGCCTTTCGGCGTGGTAGTGTATACTTCTTTTAAGTAAAATGGCTCGTAGTAAGCCACATCCTGAAACTCCTGGCGCTGGTAGGCGGCGTAGGCCAGCTCGCCCACGGCCACGGCCGAAGGCTGCACACCGGCCAGGAAAACAACATTTGCCTCCTCCCCTAGCATAGCCTCAAACTTAGCCGCACCCGAACCAAAGCATAACAACGGCGCCTGGGCTAAATGTTCGGCCAGCGCGTCAGGGTCCAGAATGAGGTTGGTGGGCGCCAGCACCGGCGTGCCATCGGCGCGGTAGAGCGCCGTGTACACTTCCTGGCGCCGGGCATCGAGCATGGGGCAATACACATACTGCACGGCGCGCGGGGTGCGCGCGGCCACTTGGTGGGCTAGCGCGGGCAGCGTGCCCACCGCCAGCAGCGGCACATCGAGGGCAAAGCACAGCCCTTTGGCGGCGGCGGCCCCAATGCGCAGGCCGGTGTAGGAGCCCGGGCCGTCGCTCACGGCCACCGCCCCGAGGTCGGCGAAGGCATGGCCAGTATTGCTGATAAGCTGCTCGATGAGCACGGTGAGGTGGGTAGAATGCGACTTTTCGAGGCGCAGTTCGGCCTGGCCGAGCAGGCGGCCATCGGCGAGGTGGTGCAGGGCCACGGCGCAGATGGGCGACGAGGTTTCGAGCGAAAGCAGGAGCATGGACATAAGCAGCCGGCAAGTTCCGGCCCATTGGCAGGTATTTGCAAACCAACTTGCCGCGCGTTTGTCCGTTTTAGCGAGTCTAACCCCACCCTTTATGCGCCCGGCCGCTTCTGTCAGCATCACAATTATTGGCGGGGGCTTTGCCGGCACGGCGCTGGCGCTGCACCTCACGCGGCAGCCGGGCCCGCTGCCGCTGGAAGTGGCCCTGGTGGAGCCCCGCCCGGCGCCCGGCCCCGGCCTGGCCTACTCGGTGCCCTGGCCCGAATTGCTGCTCAACGTGCGCCCCCGCAGCCTGAGCGTGTGGGCCGACCAGCCCGCGCATTTTGCCGAGTGGCTGGCCCGGCAGCCCGAGGCCGCCGGCGGCCTGCCCGAGTTTGCCCCCCGCGCCACCTACGGCCGCTACCTGGCCCAGGAACTGGCCACGGCCCTAGCCGCGCCCGCCGCCAATGGCGTGCGCCTGCGCCACTACGCCACCACGGCCGTAGCCGCCCCTCTCCTGCCCGACGGCCGCCGCAGCGTGCAGCTTGCCGATGGCCGCACCCTGCCCAGCCACGCCACCGTGCTGGCTTTGGGCAATTTTCCGCCCGCCCCGCCCACTGCCCCCGGCACCGACCAGCGCTACCTGCTGCACCCCGGCTACCACGCCGACCCCTGGGCGCCCGGCACGCTAGCGCGCATTGGGGCCGACGAAGAGGTGCTGCTCATTGGCGCTGGCCTCACCACCGTGGATATGCTGCTGGCCCTGCGCGCCCAGGGCCACCGCGCGCCGGTGCAGGTGGTGGCCCGCCGGGGCGGCTGGCCCACGGTGCACGGCCCCGCCAGCCTCCCCGCCTACCCCAACTTTTACCCTGAGCTAGCGGCCGAAACCACCGTGGCCGGCGTGCTGGGCCACCTGCGCCAACACTTGGTCCTAGCCGCCGCACAGGGCCTCGACTGGCGCCCCGTGCTCGATGCCCTGCGGCCCGACCTGGGCCGCATCTGGGCCGCCTGGCCACTGGCCGAGCAGCGGCGGTTTTTGCGGCACCTGGCGGGGCGCTGGTCGCGGGCCCGGCACCGCATGGCGCCCAGCGCCGCTGCCTTGCTGGCCGAAATGCAGGCTAGCGGCCAACTGCGCACGCAGCCCGGGCGCGTGGTAGAAATTGAGCCCGCTGCTAGCGGCCTGCGCGTGGGCGTGGCCCAGCCCGGGCAGGCCACTAAATGGCTGGCCGCGCCGCACGTAGTGTGCTGCACCGGCCCGCTACTCGACTACAGCCGCCTGGCAGTGCCGCTGGTGCAGCAGCTCCGCGCCAGCGGCTGCCTCACCCCCGATGCCCTGCGCCTGGGCATCACTACCGATGCCAGCGGGGCACTGCTAGGGGCCGACGGCCGGCCCAGCGCGGGGGGCTTGTTCACGCTGGGCGCCAGCCGCCGGCCGGCCTACTTCGAGTCGACAGCCGTGCCGGAGCTGCGCCAGCAGGCCGCTGCCCTGGCCGTAGTGCTGGCCCAGCGCTATCGGCGCAATTTCTAACCAAGAAAGCGCCCCGCCAGCCAAAGCCAGGGGGCGCTTTTCACTTGGTTTTTTGCTTTCAAACGCCGCTAGGCGGCCAGTGGCAGGCCCGCCGGGTACATGGGCAGCACGGGCGTTTCGGGGGTCTGGGTCGTGGGCGCCGTGGGCTGGGCAGCGGCCAGCTCATCGGCGTGGCGGCGCAGGGCGCGCATGAGCAGGTACTTATATTTTTCGGCGTCGGCCAGGGCCTGCGTGAGGGCTTGCACAGCGTCGGCGTAAGCTACCACGGGCTGCAATTCGCGGCGGGGCCGGCGGGCCTCAAAAACGTGGCGGGCCAGGTAATCAGCAGGGTTTTTCATGGGTACGATAAAGCTAATTGGGGTCTGCTTGATTAACACCCAGCCTGCGGGATAAATTCACCGACTAATTATTTTAAAAACACTGATAATCAGCAGCTTTTATTACACTTAACATACTCTTTGCGGCGGCTCCGGGGCGGGGGTTTTTTGGCAAGGTTTTGGTACTATCCTAGCCGCCGGCAATCGCGCCGGCCACCGCACAGGCCCTTACTAAAACCAGCATCCGGAAATTAAACCTGCGCGTAGTAGTGTTATCAAAGTAGCGTTGTTTTTCACAACTTAATCCGAGGTTTCGACCTCGTTCTGTCATGCGTCGCAATCTGTTTTTTTCCTTGCTTCTGATTCTGGGCTTAGGCCTGGGCCTCAGTAGCTGCGCCCCGGGCGTGTATGCCGGGGCTAGCATTGGCGCTCCTTATCCTTACTATGGCCCTTCGTACTACGGCCCGCGCTACTACGCGCCGCGCCCGGTGATTATCGCGCCGGCCCGCCCCTACGGCGGCGGCTGGCACGGTGGCGGGGGCTGGCACGGCCGGGGCGGCTATGGCGGCGGCGGCTGGCACGGCCGGGGCCGCTAGGCTACCCTAGTGTAGCCGGCATACTTTATCCGCAGCTTTTACGTTTTCACTTCCTACCCTTTTCCACGTGCTTCGGCACGGCCTACCATGCGTCTTCGTCCTTTGTTTTTTGCGTTGGTGTTTGCGCTGCTTGGCGCGGGCACGGCTTCGGCCCAGGTTGTTATCAGTGCCCAGGTGGGCCGGCCTTACTATGGGCGCGGCTATTATCCGCCCGTGGCGCCGGTAGTAGTGGCCCCGCCGCCCCCCGTGTACTATGCGCCGGCGCCGGTTTATTATGCTCCCCGGCCGGTGTACTATGCACCGCGCCCTGTTTATTACGCTCCGCGCCCCTACTACGGCCGGGGCGGCTACGGGCGGGGCTATGGACGCCGCTGGTAGAGCCTTGGACCAGCTAGCCTGGTTTTGAGTATTGCCGAAAGCCCCGGCGCCAACCTGGCGACCGGGGCTTTCTTGTAGTGGTAATCGTAAGTAAAATGCCTGCGTGAGCACCGCCAGCTTAGCGCTGCCAGCTCTGGGCAGTGCCAGCCCATAGCTTCTAAGCGAAAGCAGGGAAACCGTAGCTTTACAACGTTTCGGAGCTGTGTACGCGCACGCCGCCGCCATCGTCTTCGGCGGCGCGCAGCATGGCCCGGGCCACGGTACTGGCGGCTACGGGGCGGTACTTACGCCAGCTGCCCCGTAGCAGCGGGCGCGCCAAGGCTAGCATCAGTGCGCCAACACGCTCGCCCAGGCGCGGGGACGGGCGCTCGCCCAGCAGCAGCGAGGGCCGAAAAACGTGAATGGCCCGGAAGGGCGTTTGGCGCACGGCTTCCTCCATTTCACCCTTCACGCGGCTATAGTAAAAGCGCGAGTCGAGGTCGGCCCCCAGCGCAGACACCACTAGGAATTGCGCCGCAAAATTGGCCGCCGTGAGGGCCGCTAGCCGCACTACGTACAGAAAATCAACTTTGTAGAAGGCCTCCTGCGAGCCGGCCTGCCGAATGGTGGTGCCTAGGCAGCAGTACACATCGTCGGCAATGAGGCGCAGCCGCTCATGCTCCAGGTGGTCGAGGTCCGTAACTACCTGCACTAGTTTGGGGTGCTGCGCAGCTACTGGGTGGCGGCCCACTACTATCACTTTGGCGTAGCGGTCAGAGGCTAACAGTAAGGGTAATAAAGCGCTACCAACAAGCCCGGTAGCGCCAGCGAGTAAAGCAGTTTTTTTCATACCAGAAGTTAACGGGCCGGCGACCAGCCGCCCAGCCCCGCCTGCGCTTACGCAAGGGCCGGGCGCGCGTTTAAACCAGCTTATTTTCCCAGCTCTTCGGCGCGGGCGCGGGCGGCCTCGGCGCCGGCCATCAGGCCCTCGCGCACGGCCCCGCCCCCGAAGGCCTGCATGGCGGCCTCGGTAGTGCCGCCCTTGGAGGCCACGCGGGCTATCCAGTCTTGGCAGCTGAGGCCAGCCTGACTGTACAGCTCCACGGCACCCCGAAACGTCTGGCTCACCAGCAGCTCGGCCTCGGCGGGGGCGAAGCCCATTTGGGCGGCGGCGGCCATCAGGGCCTCCATGCAGTAGTACACGTAGGCCGGGCCGCTGCCCGAGATGGCCGTGCTGGCGTCGATGGCGCTTTCCTGCTCTACATACACGGTTTTGCCGGTGGTTGAGAGCAGGTTTTGCACCTGCACCAGCTCGGCGCGGGTCACTTCGTCGGTGCTCGTGAAGGCCGTCATGCCCATGCCAATCTGGGCCGGCAGGTTGGGCATGGCCCGAATAATTTTGGGCGTACCCAGCGCCTCGCGCAGGGTGGCAATGCGCACGCCGGCCATGATGCTGAGCACGACTTGCTGCGGCTGCACCAGCCCGTGCAGCCGCTCAAACAGCACGCCCGAGTCCTGCGGCTTCACGGCCAGAATGATGATGTCGGCGCCCGGCACGCAGTCTTCGGGGCTAGCCCACACAGTGCCGATTTCGTGGGCGGCCAGTGCCGGCACCCGCTCGGCCGAGCGCGCCAGCAGGCGCAGGTCGAGGCGCGAGGTCACGTGGGCACGCACAAAGCTGCGGGCGTAGGTAAGCCCCATATTGCCGCCGCCAATAATGAGAATTTTCATGTGAGATGCCGAGCCACTAGGGCCCTACTATTAAGTAAGTGCCGATACGCAGGAACTTACCTACTGATTATAAGCAACTTATTTTTATGCAACTTCGATGCAAAAACTATTCAAGACAAAATGCAACAACGTTACGAATCTTGAATTTTATACTTTCCAAACCCAGTTTCGGCGGCGCAGCCAGCTTAGCACAACCAGCCAGATGAGCAAACATACCACCGCGCCGGCCAGTGAGGCATTGCGCGGGTCGCTAAAGAAAGGGGCAATTCCCCGTTCATAGAGCCATTCCTTGCCGCCCACCGGCTGCCCGGCCGGCCCTGGCAGCCGTAGCAGCCCTAGCGTGCGCGAGAGAATAGCCGAGCCAAAAAACACCGCAATGGCGTTGACCCCGAAGGCCAGCACCGGCCCTAGCCCCCGCCGGTGGCCGCGCACATCGCAGAGCCAGTACAGCAGCGCCAGCAGGCCCAGCGCCAGCCCGCCCGCATACAGCACGTAGGAGCTAGTCCACAGCGCCTTGTTGATGGGAAACCAGTGGTTCCAAACCAGGCCCAGCGCCACGGCTAGCCCGCCCGCCAGCGCCAGACCGGCGCTTTTACCCAGGCGCGCCGGGCCGGGCCAGCGCAGCCATTGGCCGGCCAGCAGGCCTAGCAGGCCGGTGCCCAGCGCGGGCAGCGTGCCGAGCAGGCCTTCGGGGTCCCAGGTGCGGGAGGTTTTCCAGAGGTGGGGCTCGGTGAGCACGGTGCGGTCGAGCCAGGCGCCGAGGTTGGTGGTAGGCGCCAGGTTGGCCGGGCCAAAGCCGGGCACCGGCACGAGCTGCATCAGCACAGCGTAGCCCGCCAGCAACACCAGCAGCAGCAGTAGCTGCGTGCGCCAGCTGCTTACCAGGTAGATAAGGCTGCACCCAAAGTACACCAGCGCAATACGCTGCAGCACACCCATGATGCGCACCGTGCTGAAATCGAAGTGGGGATAAAGCGAGGTGAGCACCCCTAGCCCAAACAGAATGGCGGCCCGCCGCGCCACCCGCCCCAGCACCGGGGCTAGCGGCGCGTGGTCGCGCCGGGCGCCGGCCAGGGCGTAGGCCAGGCTCACGCCCACGATGAAGAGGAAGAATGGGAACACCAGGTCGGTGGGCGTGCAGCCGTTCCACTCGGCGTGCTCCAGGGGCGGATAGATGTGGCCCCAGTCGCCGGGGTTGTTCACTATCGTCATCAGCATGACGGTGAGGCCCCGAAATACATCGAGCGAAACCAGGCGGGTGGGCGGGGAGGATAAAGAGTTTGCCATATACTATAAAAGCAACGTCATGCTGAGCTTGCCGCAGCGTTTTGTCTGCCGCAGGCGTAATGACCCTAGCGGCACGGGCAAGATGCTTCGGCAAGCTCAGCACGACGGGCGTTTTATCCTATTTCCCGGCCAGCTTACCTCAGCCCAAAAAGCCTGGCGAAAAAGCCGCGCCGCCGGGGCTTTTCCTTGACTTTAACCTTCGTGGCTTCGCTGACGCTCGGCGCCGGGCGGGGCGGCACCTGCGGGCGCGGCGCGGCGGCCACCGGCGGCTGCGGGCGGGGCGCCGGGCGGGCAGCTACCGGCGGGGCCTGGGCGGGCGGCGCGGCGGCCAGGGTTTCAACGGGCAGCTTGCCTTCGGTGAAGATGCGCACGGGCAGGCTCTCGTTGTGCAGGCGGTCGACGGCCGTGAGGTAGTAGGCGTAGGCCACGCCGGGCGTGGCGGCCGTGTCGGCATAGGCGGCGGGCTGGGCTAGCCCCCCGGGCCGGACGATGGTGAGGATGCGGCGCGGGTCGTTGGGGCCCATCACCTGGCCGCGCTCGAAGCGGTAGAGCACGTAGTAGGCGGCCAGGTCGCCGTCGGCGGCGGGCACCAGGTCGGGCTGCCAGGTGAGGGTGGCGGTGTGGCCCCGGCGGGTGAGGGCCAGGGTGCGCACCGGGCGCGGGGCCAGGCTATCGAGCCAGGGCATCACGGGCACCAGGGCCGGGGCACGGTAGAGGTCCTGGCGCAGCGAGTCGGTGGTGTGCAGCGGGTTGGTAGCCACCGATTTAGCCGAAAAAAACACGCTACCCTGCACATCAGCGGGGTAGTCGCGGTTGAGGCGCAGCTGGCGGGGCAGCTCGTGCGGGTTGCGCCAGGCCGTGTCCGAGCGCGTGCTTTCGAGCATGCGGTAGGTGCCGTGGCCAATGTAGAGGTGGCGGTCGAAGTGGTTGCGCGTCCACCACTCCAGCAGCGTAGCGTAGGGCACGAGCCGGAATTTGGTGCTCCAGTACAGCTGCGGCAGAATGTAATCGACCCAGCCCTCCTTTAGCCAGAGGCGCGAGTCGGCGTAGAGGTTGGAGTAGCTGGGCTGGCCGGCGCGGGTGTCCGAGCCGTTGGGGTCAGCGCTCTTGTTCATCCACACGCCGAAGGGCGAGATGCCAAATTTCACCCAGCGCTTGGCCGACTGAATACTGTCGTGCAGGTCATGAATGAGGCTATTCACGTTCTGGCGGCGCCAGTCGGCCAGGGCCAGGTTATCAGGGTTTTGGTTTTGGAACGCCTGCTCGTCGTGAAATACCTGGCCCGGCTCGGGGTAGGGATAAAAGTAATCATCAAAGTGCACGCCATCAATATCGTAGCGCCGCACCACGTCCATAATTACGCGCTTGATGTGGTTGCGCACATCGGGCAGGCCGGGGTTATAGAGGTACTGGCTGGCGTACTTGATAAACCAGTCGGGGTGGCGCTTGTAGGGGTGCAGCGGGGCTAGCGCGCGCGTCACAGTGTCCATGGTGGCCCGGTAGGGGTTAAACCAGGCGTGAAACTCCATATTGCGCCGGTGGGCCTCCGCGATGAGGAAGGGCAGCGGGTCGTCGCCCTCGCCGGGGGCCTTGCCCTGGCGGCCGGTGAGGTACTTGCTCCAGGGCTCTAAATCAGACTTGTAGAAGGCGTCCGACGCGGGCCTGATTTGCACAAACACGGCATTGAGGCCCGCGCGCTGGCCAGCGTCGAGCAGGCGGCGGTACTCGCGGCGGTAGTGCTCGGGTGCCTCGCCGCGCTGGTTGGGCCAGTCGATATTGGCCACCGTGGCCACCCAAAAGCCGCGCAGCTCGCGCTTGGGGGGGGCGGGGCGCAGGTCTTCCTCGCCGGCAATAGCCCCTAGCGAAGGTGGCACCTGCGCGCGCAACACAAGCGGCAGCAGGCAAAGGAGATAACAGAAAACGCGGCGGGGGCAGGAAAACCAAAGACTCAACACGGGCACAAAGTACGGTCAGGGCCGGGGTTTGCGCGCAGCCGGGCCCGGGGTGCCGGGGCTGCGGCCAGCCCGGGCTCATCAAGTGTTCATTCCGATACGCTAAGCTGGCAGTGGCCTGGCGTTTGGCTAGTATTCAGCAACTTATTAGGATTTAAAATACTAAGAAATCCTACATTTACCCGCCACCCCGGTAGCTGAACGGTGTAGAAAAAACCCGGCAGCCGGGCGGCGGCCCCCTGTTCTCTCACCCTATTCTTACCCGCTATGAAACACCCCGTTGCCACCATTTTGGTGGCTAGCCGGCCCACGCTGCTCCGGCACGGCCTGGTCACGCTGCTGCGCGAGCGGTGGCCCCGGCTGCTGTTTACCGTTACGGCGGCCGCGAGCCAGGTGGCCGAGCAGGTGGCGCGCCGGCCCTTCGACCTGCTGGTGCTGGATGAGGCGCTGCCGGGGCGGGCGCTGCCCGCGCTGCTGGCGCAGCTGCACCGGCGGCGGCCCAGCCAACGCATGGTGCTGCTGCTGAATAATTTGCGCTCGAAGCAATTGGCGGCGGCGCCCTTGCCCTGGCCCAATACCCGGCTGCTGCTGCCGCACCACGTGCCGCTGCCCGAGCTGGTGCAAGCCGTGGCGCCCTGGCTCGACCCGGTGGTGGAGGCCAGCCCCGAGCCGGCGCCGCTGGCTACGGCGGCTGGCAGCACATTCAGCGCGCGCGAGCTGGAGGTGCTGCACCTGGTGGTGGCCGACTGCTGCAACCAGGAGATTGCCAACCGGCTGTGCGTGAGCGTGCGCACCGTGGAAAGCCACCGCCGCACGCTGCTGCACAAGGCCGGCACGCACACCTCGGTGGGGCTGGCGGTGCGGGCCGTGCGCGAAGGCTGGGTGTGCTGAGAATTTCAGTGTTGCTACTGATGCCTGAGGCCAGGGCTATTGGCGTGCTTTGTGGCTCACCTTTACCCCTTTACCACCATGCCAAACTCAGAAGGGATTACCGATGTGCGGAAGCTCGCGCAGGAGTTGCACGACAATAAAGTTATCAACCTGAACACCTCGGTGGGCGACTTGCTGAAGGCCGCCCAGGGCGTCGGGACCATCAACAAAGGCCACGGCGGCGACGTGATGGACTCGGTGGTGGCCTGGTCGGGCTACGTGGTGGTAACCAAGGGCAAGCCGGCCGATATGAGCCAGCTCGAAAGATTGGGCAAGCAGAATATCGGCGGTCAACATTAGCTGGAGCCTGGCCCGCGCCATGACGCAACTGTCGCCCAATTTGCCCACGCCCGATGACGTGGCCGCGCTGCTCGCCACCCGGCTGCGGCAAACGGGGCGACAGTTTTTTGTGGATGCCGGCTGCGGCAGCGGCGAGCTGCTGCTGGCCACGGCCCGCGCCTGCCCCGCCGTGCAGTGCCACGGCCTGGAGCTGTCGCCCACGCTCAGCGCCGGGCTGCGCGCCACCATTGCCACAGCTGGCCTGCCCAACGCCACGGTGCACGAAGCCGACCTGCGCTACGTGCTGGATGTGGTGCCGGCGGCCGATTTCGTTTTTGCCTACGTGGGCGGGGCGCTGCACCAGGCGCTGGCCGTGCACCTGGCCGTGCGCCGCTACCAAGGCACGCTGCTCAGCGCACTGTACCCGTGCTACCCGCTGCCCATCACGCAGGCGCACCCGCACGGCTCGCTGCCGGCCTATGAATACGAGTTTCCGCAGTGCAGCACGCAAATGCGCTGGGATGCGGCTGCTTCGGTGGCGCTGGCCCCGGCGCCCGGCTACGCCCTGCTGAGCCGGGCGGCCACTTTTTTTGCGCCCGGCAAGCTGAGCGTGCACATGCAGGTACCCGAGGCACTGCGCGGCTGCGTAGCGGTGCACCTGGGCCAGCCCGTGGTGGCCGTGGGCCAAACGCTGCTGCTCGATATCATCGTCGATACTACGCAGCTAGCCCGGCCGGTACCGCCCAGCGTGGCCACCATCAGCCTGGCCAGCAATGGGCGGGCGCTAGGGCCGGCGCACACGCTGCTGCTGGGCTACCACCCCAGCGCGGTGGTCGAGTTGGCCCTGCCCCAGCCGGCCGGCGAAGTGCTTGTGCACAGCGTGCAGGCGCAGGATTTCACCACGTTTTATGCCCAGCTGGCGGCCCACGAGGCAAGCGCGCCGGCCGTGCAGCAGCTTCAGCCTTCTTAGCCTATGCCGCCTTCTACCCTACCCCAGCCGCCGCCCGGCGGGCTAGCCCGCCAGCGCCTGCACGAGGCGCTCGACTTTGCCCTGCGGCACAGCGCGCAGCTTACCCAGCTGCAACCCTATTGGCAGGAGCCCTGCGGCAATGGCATTGAGTGGCTTGATAAGGTGGTGACCGAAACGGCGCTGCTCTGCCTCATTGCGCCGCGCGCCGGCGGCCCCGACCCCGCGCTGGTGGCCAAAGCCCAGGCTCTGGCCGCTAGCATCGAGCCGCTGGCCCGCAAGGTGGCGTACCTCCAAAAAATAATGCGCAACCCGCAGTACGTCATCGTGTATGGCATTGCGCACCTGGCCCTCACGGCGGCCGGGCGGCCCGATGCCTACTTCGATTTTGTGGTGCGCCGGGCCGTGCACGCCCGCTTGCACCAGGCCGCCGAGCGCATTCCGTTTCGCGACCTCGATGCCATGTGGCTGCTGCACGGCTACGACGAAGAGGCGTTCGCTATTTCGTTCGAGGCCGTGGCCTACGGCTCTATTCTGAGCGCGCCCACCAGCCCGTTTTACCTCACCCGCACCGATGGCTACGCCATCACGCACACCGTATTTTACCTCACCGACTTCGGCCGCCACCCGCTGCCGGCGGCCATCGACCAGCCCCGCCTGCGGCAATTGCTGGAGGAAACCATTGCCTGGAACCTGCTGGCCGGCGACCTCGACCTGCTGGGCGAACTGCTGCTGTGCGCCTGGCAGCTCGACCAGCAGTGGGGGCCGTACGCGCGGCTAGGGCTCGATTATTTTTTTACGAGCTGGCAGCGGCTGGGCCAGTTGGTGGCCCCCAGCTTCGAGCCCGCGCACTTTGCCACCCTAGCTGGCCCCGAGCGGGCCGCCTACCAATTTTTGCACACCTACCACACTTACTACGTGGGCGCGCTGCTGTGCACGGCGCTGTGCGAAAGCGGTTTCCCCTACGAGTTGCCCATCGCGCCGGGGCCG
Organism: Hymenobacter cheonanensis; assembly: GCF_030581075.1. GTDB lineage: Bacteria > Bacteroidota > Bacteroidia > Cytophagales > Hymenobacteraceae > Hymenobacter. The sequence goes on along the minus strand of NZ_JAUQSW010000017.1, from coordinate 25,153 downwards.
CCCGCCCTGCCCGGCAGCGCCGGGCACGAGCTGCAACAGCTGGCCGCCGAAATCTTCGCGGCCAACACCTTTCTGCTGCCTGTGGTGCAGGCCGCCGCCGTGCCCCCGGCCGATAAGGCCAGCTGCCTGCTCGATATGCTGCTCATCCAGGCCGTGCGCGAATACGACCTGCGCCTGCTGGCGCGCCTCTACGAGCTGGTGCCGCGCCACGGGCTGCCGCCCACCTCCCTGCTGCGCGGCTCGCTCGCTTACCTGGCGCTGCAGCAGCTGCCGGATGGCCAGTGCGGCGTATTTGCTATTGGGGCCGACACGCCGGCTACCCGCGCCGCCAGCGCCTGGCTAGCCACCTGCGCCGCGCAGATGCAGGCGTACTGCGCCAGCTTCGAGCCAGTGGCAGACTCTTGTATGTCAATTGCTTAGAACCCCCTGCCCTACTGTCCTTCTACCTTGCCTACACAACGAAGCGCCGCCAGCCTATTGTTCAGGCTGGCGGCGCTTCGTTGCTTTTGCGTGAGAGCTGGCTATCCTGGCGGCGCTTACTTCTCGACCCCGCCGTTGGCCTGGGCGGCGTTGGTGGGGTTCTGGTCGGCGCGGTCGGGGCTGGCATCGGTGGCGTTTTCGTCGCCACCTTCGAGGCCGTTGGTTTGCTCGGCGTCGCCATAATCGCCCCGGATGCCAGCGCCATCGCTCTTGGCCAGGTCTTCCTGCGTCACGGTTTCGGGGTTGCCGCTGGCGTTGGGGTCCGGGTCGGCATCAGGGTTGGTGATGGGGCCGGCGGTGCTGGGGGTTTTGCCTTCTTCAATTTCCGACGGGCGGCCGGAATCGGGGGCGGGGTTGGGAGTTACCATACTATTACTGAATAATTTAAAATGAAGAAAAAGAAGCTAGCGGCCGGCGTTTAAAAGGCGAAATACTCCCCACTAAACGCCTTCTGCTAAACTCAGAGGTTTACCTGGCCCATGCTGGAGCCGCTCACGCCCGTGCCGCCGCTGGCGCCGGGGCCGCTGATGCCGCCGTCGTTCTCTTCGTCGGTTTGGGCGTTGCCATCGGCATCGGTTTCGAGTTCCGCGGCTTTTTTATCCTGGGCATTGGCGCTGGGGCGGGCGTTGCCGCCGCTGCCCGAGTTGTCGTCGGCATTGCCGCCGTAGAGGGCCTCGGGGTTGGTGGGTGCTTCCTGGCGGCCGGTGGGCTGGTACTCATCCGACTGGATGGGCTGCGTGGCCTGGTCTTTTTCGGGGCGGGTGGTAGGCATGGGTCGAGTGGAAAAGGATGTAGCTGCTGTACGCAGCCGGGCGGCGCTGGTTAGTATTGGGTATCTGAAGATTTATGCCCAACTTACTGGCCCAAGCGTTGCCAGCCCCCTTTTTGCCCTTACCATGCCCACTGCCACCGATGTGCTGCGCGCCAAAACCGACGCGGAGCTGCAATTTTTTGTCGCTAATCCCGGCTACTACCACCCCGACCTCGTGGCCGCCGCCGGGCAAGAGCTGCGCCGCCGGGGGCTAGCCCCCGCACCGCCCCCGGCCCTCCCCTACGATGACCTGGCCGAAGAGGCTGCCCCTAGCCGGCGCGGGCTGCTGCTGGCGGCGGGCCTGCTGGGGCTGGCTGGCGCGGGCGGGGCGTACTTCTGGGCTAGCCGGCCGGCTGCCCAGCCGCTGGCCGCCGCCCGCCCGGCCCGGCTCTCGCCCGATTCGCTGAAACTCGAAACCGTGGAAGCGCGGGCCATTCCCAACTTCGATGTGGATAAGCTGGTGGCCGAGCAGGTAGCCGGCATTCCGGCCGCCGAAAAGCAGAAGCCCCAGGAGTTGCGCCAGTTTAAGGGGCTGTGCCGCCGCTTTTGGGCGGCCGAAACCCAAACCGAGTTTCTTACCAGCCAGGCGCACGCCGGCCAGGCCGGGCCCCTGTTTGCCGAGCAAACCCTGCTGGCCCGCCAAACCTGGCGCGACTGGAACAAGGCCGTGGTGTACAGCTACCGCTTTGGGCCGAAGATGAAGGACCAGCTGGGGCGCATGGCCAGCACCGCCAGCAGCCAGCAGCACATTCTGGCCAATTTCCCCGCCTTGCTCGATGGCCGCAAATTCTTGACCGACAAGGAGATGAACGCCCGCGAGGCCGACGTGCAGGATTGGCTGGCCGGCCTGCGCAAGGTATCGCCCGTTACGGGCAAGGCATACAAGGCTACTGTGCTGCAAATCAAGCTATAGCCCGGTTAAGGTAGAACAGCTTTTTAGGCGGCGAGCACCCAACTCCAACACGCGCGAACTAAAAATTTGCGTTACTAGCTGGCCACCCCTGGCCCGGCGTCGAAACCCAAGCCCCCCGGCCGGTAGTTAAGCAAGCACCATGGATGTCTCCACCCCCGAGGCGGCCGCCGCGCACTTTGCCCAGCGCCCCGACGCCGAGCTGCTTTACCTGGCCCACCATGCCAGCCGCTACCCGCCCGCCGTGGGGGCCGCCGCCGTGGCCGAGCTGCAGCGCCGCGGCCTGGTGCCCGAGGCGCCCGCCCCGCTAGCCCCGCCCGCCCCCGAGGCGCCCGCCGAGCCCGACGAAACCTGGGGCCAGGTGCTGCGGCCGGTGCTGCGCGGCCTGTTTTGGCCTACGCGCCAGTGCTGGGCGGTGCCGCTGCTCATCGACCTCAACCTGCTGGTGTGGCTGGCCATGACGCTGAGCGGCGTATCGGCCACGGCGCCCAGCGGCCACGCGCTGGCCACCTGGGGCTCCAACGTGACGGGCCTGACCTGGCCGGGCCAGCCCTGGCGGCTGGTTACGAGTTTGTTTGTGCACGGCGGCATCACGCACTTGCTGCTCAACATGGCCAGCCTGTGGCTGCTGGGCGTGCTGCTGGAGGCGCGCACCGGCGGCGCCCGCCTGCTGGCCGCCTACCTGGCTAGCGGTGTGGCCGCCTCGGTAGCTACGCTCTGGTACCACAGCGGCGGCATCAACTCGACGGGGGCCAGCGGGGCCATTTTTGGGCTCTATGGCCTGCTGCTGGTGCTGCTGCTCAGCAAAAGAATATTGCTCGACAAGTGGGACCGGCGCGGCATGCTAGGCCTGGTTTTGTACCTCGTGCTCAGCAATTTGATTTCGGGATTGACGGGCAATATCGACAACATCGCCCACCTCGGCGGGTTGCTGATGGGGCTGCTGGTGGCGGTGCCGCTCCAGCTTTCTATGCGCCGCACGTAGCGCCTACTTATCGCTTTCGCGTTTTTCTTGTTTAAAAGCAGGCGGCTAGGCCAGGCTGCTTCGTTTAGCACTCACCTTCTCTATTTTATGCTCGCTCTCCAGCAAGATGCCCCGCACCAGCCCGCCGTGGCCCGTGACCTTGCCACGCCCCAGCCCGCCGCCGGCGAGGTCCTGATTAAGCTGCGCGCCGCTGCCCTCAACCACCGCGACGTCTGGATTCAGAAGGGCCAGTACGCCGGCATCAAGCTGCCCTGCACGCTCGGGGCCGATGGCGCGGGCGAACTAGCGGCGCTGGGCGCGGGCGTGGCGGGCTGGGAAGTGGGCGCGCCCGTCATCCTTTACCCCGGCGTGGAGTGGGGCGATAAGCCAGCCGCGCAGGGCCGCAATTTCCGGGTGCTGGGCATGCCCGACCCCGGCACCTTTGCCGAATACACCACCGCTGCGGCCCGCTACGTGCGCCCCCGCCCGGCCCACCTGAGCTGGGAGCAGGCCGCCGCGCTGCCGCTGGCCGGCCTCACGGCCTACCGCGCCGCCTTTGTGCGGGCGCAGGTGCAGCCCGGCGAGCGCGTGCTGGTAACCGGCGTGGGCGGCGGCGTGGCGCAGGTGGCGGCCCAGTTTTGCGCCGCGGCCGGCGCCGAAGTCTGGGTAACCTCGGGCGAGGAAGAAAAGGTGACCCGCGCCCTGGCCCTGCCGCTAGGCCTGCGCGGCGGCATCAGCTACAAGCAGGCCAACTGGGGCCGCACGCTGCTCCAGAACACGGGCGGCTTCGACGTGATTATCGACAGCGCGGCGGGCGAGGCCTTCGGCACGCTGCTCGATGTGGCGGCGCCGGGGGGGCGCATTGTGTTCTACGGCGCCACGCTGGGCAATATTCCGCAGCTGCCGGCCGCCAAGGTGTTCTGGAAGCAGCTCAGCATCCTGGGCTCCAGCATGGGCTCGGAGCAGGATTTTGATAATATGCTAGCCTTCGTAAACAAGCACCAGCTCGTGCCGGTGGTCGATAAAACCTTCCCGCTGGCCGAGGGCGAAGCCGCCCTGCGCTACCTCGAAGCCGGCCAGCAGCTCGGCAAAGTGGTGCTGACTTGCTAGGTCGAGCTATTCACTGCACTTACAATGACAAACAGGCAGTTAAGTTAACTAGCTAGTAAATCGCTTGTCATTGCGAGCGCAGCGAAGCAATCGCATCAGGACAAGCCGCTCGGGTGCGATTGCTTCGCTACGCTCGCAATGACAAAATATGAGCAGACAATTTTGCGTAGCCCAAACGACAAGCGGCCCGCTGCTACAGCGGGCCGCTTGTCGTTTACCGGAAAATAGTAGCTTACTTCTTGCGGTATTCGCTGTTGAGGTAGGCTAGCACGGGCGTGGTCACGTCGAGGGCTTTTTCGCCGTAGGCGATGGTGCCGCTCGGGGCCGCAATAAGTATCATCTTGTAGCCGTGGGCTTTGCCGTAGGCTTCCACTTTCTTGTTCACGCTGGTGAGCACGGTCTGGGTCAGCTTGCCTTCGGCTTCCTGGGCCTGCTGCTGAATTTTTTGCTGCTCGGCGGCGCCCTGCTGCTGCTTTTGCTGCAGCTGCTGCTCGGCGGCGGCGCGCTGCTCGGGGGTGAGGCCGGCGGCGGTTTTCTGGTACTGCTCCACGGCGGTGCGGAAGCTGCTCACGAGGGCCTGGTTCTGGCGCTCCCAGCCCTTGGCCTTGCCCTCAAACGAGCGGCGGGCGTCCTTCATGCCCTGGTAGCCATCGAGCAGCTTGGCCGACTCGACATAGACGATGGCGCCGGCGGCCGGGGCCGGGCCGGCGGGCGCGGCCGCCACGGCGGGAGTTTGTTCGGCAGCGGGGGCAGCCTCGGCGGGGCTAGCGGCGGCAGTAGTATCGGCGGCCGGGGCGGCCTCTTCGGTAGCGGCTACGGGCGCGGCGGCGGCCACCGCCGCGGGGCGCTGGTTGAAATGCAGAAAGTACAGCACGGCCACCGCAATCAGCAGCACGGCATTAAAAGCTAGTTGGGCAGGGTTTTTCATGTTCGCAAAAGTAGGGCACTTTAGGCAATAGGCATACTGAGCGCGCCGGGCGTAATCTCGGTCAGGCGTCAGAACTCCCTTACCTTCATCGCCTCCGTTATGCGCTAGGCCGGCATGGCCAGGTGCAGCAGCGCATCGCCCTGGTTTACCACGGGCATGTAGTTGAGGCCGATAACGTAGCCGCTGGCCGTGGCCTCCAGGCGCACCGACTGCTCGCCGTAGGGGTCGGCGATGGAGCCGAAAATCTGGCCTTCCTCCACAAAATCGCCGAGCGCCACGTGCGCCCGAAACAGGCCCGCGTAGCGCGCCCGCAGCCAGCGGTGGCGGTGGCACACCACGTTGGGGCGGGCGGGCGCCGGGCCCTCGGCCCCCATACCCAGGTGGTGCAACACCCGCAGCGTGCCCGCGATGGCTTCCTCAATGCCCGCCTCGTCGAAGCGCAGGCTCTCGCCGGTTTCGTACACGATAATGGGCTTGCCCAGGGCGTGGGCCGTGGCGCGCAGCGAGCCGGTGCGCAGCCGCGCGTGCAGCGTAAACGGGGCGCTGAAGGCGGCGGCCAGCGCATCGGTGGCGGGGTCTTCGCCCAGCACGCAGCGCAGCTGCGGGTGGTTGGCGCGGGCCGCCCCGCCGGTGTGGAAATCGATGCCGTAATCTACCAGGGGCATGATTTCGCGCATGAAGCGGTGGGCCACCCGGCTAGCCACCGACCCACGCGGGTGGCCCGGAAACGAGCGGTTGACATCTTTGCCATCGGGCACCTCGCGGCTGAAATTGAGAAAGCCGTAGATGTTGAGAATCGGGATGGCGATGACGGTGCCGCGCGTGGGCTGCAGCAAATCGCGCCGCACCATGCGCCGGATGGTTTCGATGCCATTAACCTCGTCGCCGTGCATACCGGCCATCAGCAGCAGCACCGGGCCAGGCTCCAGCGAGCGGATTACGTGCACCGGCACATCGATAATGGCCCCCGAGGGCAGGCGCGAAATAACCAGGCGCGTGAGCACGCGCTCGCCGGGCTGAATACGGAGACCATTCAAGGCCAAAGAGTTATCAGTTGCCATCGCTAGCGGCAGGCCAGCCCCTGCGCGCGGCCAGCCTACCAATAAGTATCAGAAAGCCAGCCGCCGTTCAAGAATCCGGCCAAGTGTGCCAGCGCGGGCTACAGTTGGGCTTTACGCGGCATCGGCCGCCGAGTCGGGGGCGGCTTTCTGGCGCTTGGGCTTGGTTTTGCCGCCGCGCTTGCGCAGGGCCAGCTCGGCGGTGTAGTCGATGATGCGGCCGGCAATATCGAGGCCGGTGGCTTTCTCGATGCCTTCGAGGCCGGGCGACGAGTTGACTTCCAGCACCAGCGGGCCGCGCTTGCTTTGCAGCATGTCCACGCCGGCCACCCCTAGCCCCAGCGCCTTGGTGGCGAGCAGGGCGGCGGCCTTCTCGGCCCGGCTGAGCTTGACGAGCGTGCCCGTGCCGCCGCGGTGCAGGTTTGAGCGAAACTCGCCCTCCTTGCCCTGGCGGCGCATGGCGCCCACTACCTCGCCGTTCACCACGAAGGCGCGCACATCGGCGCCCTTGGCTTCGGCAATAAACTCCTGCACCAGAATGCGGGCCTTGAGGTTGTGAAACGCCTCGATAACCGACTGCGCGGCCTTGGCGCTTTCGGCCAGCACCACCCCCAGCCCCTGCGTGCCCTCAAGCAGCTTGATGATGACGGGAGCGCCGCCCACGTGCTCGATGAGGGCGGGCAGCTCGTCGGTGTCGTTGGTGAAGGCCGTTTTGGGCATGCCCACGCCGGCGCGGCTCAGTATCTGCATCGAGCGCAGCTTATCGCGCGAGCGCACAATGGCCTGGCTGTCAACGGCCGTGCGTACCTTCATCATCTCAAACTGCCGCACCACGGCCGTGCCGTAGAACGTGACGGAAGCCCCGATGCGCGGAATAATGGCGTCGGGCCGCTCCAGGGGCTGGCCCCGGTAGAGGATGCTGGGCTGGCCTTTTTCCAGCACCAGGTTGCAGCGCAGGTGGTCGAGCACGCGGGCCTCGTGGCCGCGCTCGGTCGCGGCCGCCAGCAGCCGCTGGGTGGAGTACGACTGCGGCTCGCGCGAGAGAATGGCCAGTTTCATAACAAGTGGAAGAGGCAGGGCTTAGGGCAGAATAATACTAGCAAATACACCAAACCCAAGCTGGGCCGTAGCGGGCGCTAACCAGCATTTCCAACTTTTTTCAGCTTGAATTTCGGTACCAAACTACGCCTAAACCGGGCCACCGTGCGCGCCATTCAGCGGCGAGATTTTCGCAGCAGCTAGGCGCTCAGCCTGATACGACACATCGCGCCGGGCCACATCGACCACAAAGCGGCCCTGCCGCAGCAGCGAGCGCCCTAGCAGCACGGGGTGCTTGAGGTCGGAGCGGTCGGCGAGCGAAAACTCGGTGGGGAAGTCTTCGCCGTAGAGCCGCACCACCGTGCGAATGACGTAGCGGGCCTGCACCTCGCCGTTGGAGGAGCGGATATTACGCTCCGCAAAATTCGGAAAGGCCAGCGGCTGGCCGTCGGTGGCGGGGTGCTCGGGGTCGAGCAGGCGCACGTGCAGCACGGGCCGGCCGGTGGCGGGGTCGGGCGCCAGGCGCACCTCATCGCAGTGAATGGCGCTGGTGTACGCCCCGGTATCGACTTTGGCCACCACGCCGCGCAGGCCTAGGGCGGGCAGGTCAATCAGCTCGCGGCGGCCGAGCAGGCGTTTGGGCGGACGCTTCTTCATAAAATTATGAATTATAAATTATGAGTTATGAATTGGCCCCACAGGCCGCCAAGATACACGCAACCTAGCGCCGGGGCGGCGTGGCCAGGCCGCTCCACGACCCAAGTGTCAACTCATAATTCATAATTTATAATTCATAATCTGCCTTGGCGCGCAGGCGCTCGTACTCGCGCTGGGTGCGCTCGCCCCGGTTGAGGCTACCGTAGGCGGCTAGCCCCTGCGCCGCCACGCCCACGCCCCAAAACACGGTAGACCAGATGGGCCAGGGCAAATAATCGTGGTGGTGATGCGTTTCGAAGGGACGGGTGGTGAAGGCCCACAGCAGCCACAGCCCGGCATTGACAATCAGGTACGTAAGCAGGTGGCCCTGAAACTTGGTGCGGGCCTTGGCTATCTGCCACAGGCGCTGGTCGCGGGTGGCATCGGGGGTGAGGGTGGGGCGAAGGGGCTGCATGGCAAGTGGGGCTAGCGGTGATTGGAAGTGATGGCCAAATGTAGATTTTGACCTGCCCTGGCACAAATGGCCCTCACCCAAGCGGTATTTTTAGCGCCTCAAGCGGCAAAAACACGGCCCCGGCCGTTGCGTACTCCTCCCAAATCAGTCGCGTTTTTCATGTCCGCTTCCTCTCCCACCCGCCTGCGCGTCGAGCAGGGCGATATTACCAAGCTCGCTACCACGGCCATTGTCAACGCGGCCAACTCATCGCTGCTCGGCGGCGGGGGCGTCGATGGGGCCATTCACCGTGCGGGCGGCCCCCAGATTTTGGAGGAATGCCGCCAGATTCGGGCTCGGCAGGGCGGCTGCAAAACCGGCGAGGCCGTCATTACCACCGGCGGGCGGCTGCCGGCCCGGTACGTCATCCACACCGTGGGCCCGGTCTGGAACGGCGGCCATAAGGGCGAGGGCGAGCTGCTGGCCTCCTGCTACCGCAACAGCCTGCGCCTGGCCCTCGAAAATAAGCTCGCCTCCGTGGCGTTCCCGGGCATCAGCACCGGCATTTACGGCTACCCCAAGGCCGAGGCCGCCGCCATTGCCGTGCGCGAAGTGCGCCAATGGCTGGCCACCCACGAGTGGCCGCAGGCAGTAGTTTTCGTAGTCTTCGACGAAGAAAACAGGCGCCAGTACGAGCAGGCGCTGGCTGGCTAGCCCGTTCCGCACCCCTGGCTACTTAGCCGCGCCGGCGGCCAGCCGGTTGGCATTATACCCCTGCACGATGGCCAGCATATCGGGGTAGTGCAGCTGTTTGTTAAGCAAGGCGGTGGCGGTGGCGGGGTCGTCCTTGAAATACTCGCTCATCTGGGCCGCGAAGTTGTCGCGCTTCACCTGCACCAGCTCGGTGCCGCGGCGCAGGTACCAGCGCCGCTCGGCTAGCCCCTCGCCGCCGGTGCCGGCCAGGATGGCCCCGGCCACCACGGCGCTCACCAGCCCGGTGGGCAGCACCTGGGTTATTTCGGTGTAGTTGAACAGCTCGACCGGGCCGTGGGCCACGCGCGCCGCCAGCAGGTGCTTGCGCTTGCCCTGCACCACCATGTGCTCATAGTACACGCCGTAGAGGCGCATTTTCTGCACCTTATCCACGCTGATGCTCTAGGGCTGGCCGAGCGCCCGAATCTCGGTTTCGCGCCGGTAAAAGGGCAGCATACCCACGAAGCCCGGCAGCCCGACCGGCACGTACACGCGGTGGGTCTGGCCGCTAGGCTCCGTAATGTCGGCCAGGGCAAAGCCCTTGATGAGGGCCAGGCTATCGGGCGCGGCGGCTTCGGTGGGCGGCTCGTCGGGGGCCTGGGCGGCGGCGGGCCGGGCCAGCGCCGCGCCCAGCGCCCCTAGCAGCAGTAGGCGTAGCGGGTGCTTCATGCCCCAAATTAAGCAGCCAGGCCCGAAAACTGCCTACGCGGCTACCTCTATGCCCTCTACGCGCTCGGCCACCTGGCGCATAAGCCAGAGCGGCGTGCTGGTAGCGCCACAAATGCCCACCGAGCTAGCCCCGGCAAACCACTCATCCTGCATTTCATGCTCGTTCTCAATGAAATAGCTGCGCGTATTCACCGCGTTCACTACCGAGAAAAGGGCCTTGCCGTTCGAGCTTTTGCGGCCGCTCACGAATAAGATTACATCGTGCTCCTGAGCAAAGCGGGCTAGCTGAGGCTCGCGGTTGCTCACCTGGCGGCAAATGCTGTCGTTGGCGTCGAAGCTTTCGAGGGCGCCACCGGCCGCCGCAATGCGCGCCTCCATCAGGGCCTTCATCTTGTAGAAGCCGGCCGTGCTTTTAGTAGTCTGGCTGAAGAGCGTAACGGGGCGCGTGAAGTCAATCTGGTCGAGGTCGGCCTCGGTCATCACAATCAGCGCCTGGTTGCGCGTTTGGCCCGTGAGGCCGATAACCTCGGCGTGGCCGGGCTGGCCGTATATCACAATCTGGCCGTTTTCGCGGGTGGTGGCATCGAAGGCGTGCTTCACCCGGTTTTGGAGCTTGAGCACCACCGGGCAGCTGGCGTCGATAAGCTCCAGGTTGTTTTGCAGGGCTAGCTGGTAGGTTTCGGGCGGCTCGCCGTGCGCCCGGATGAGCACCTTGCAATCGTGCAGGGTGCCGAGCTGCTCGCGGTCTATCACGCGCAGGCCCTGCTTGTGCAGGCGCTCCACCTCCATGCGGTTGTGCACGATGTCGCCGAGGCAGTACAGCGTATGGCTGTCGCTGTGGCTCAGCTCGTCCTCCGCCATCTGAATGGCGAACTCGACGCCGAAGCAATACCCGGAATTTTTATCGATGGTTACCTGCATACTAGCTGTCAAACCTCTCGATAAGCCCTCGGGTTTGCTGCCCGCAAAGGTACGCAAGCGCCCGGTGGTTGCGGGCAAGCGTTGCAAATGCCTGGCGCGGAGCCCTGCGGGGCCGGTGGCTAGCCCCCTGGCAAGCCGGCAAAGGGGCCAGGCGGGCCGCTCGGGGCTTTCGGCCGAACTTTACCGTCCCATTCCCGGCCCATGCTGTTCAACTCGCTCCACTTTCTCGTTTTTTTTCCGGTTGTGCTGGGGCTCTACTTTGCCCTGCCGGCGCGCTGGCGGGCGCCGCTGCTGCTGGTTTCGAGCTACTACTTTTACCTGAGCTGGAGGCCGGTGTATGGCCTGCTGCTGGCCGGCACCACGCTGCTCGACTACTACAGCGGGGTGCGCATGAGCCGGCTGGCCAGCCCGGCACAGCGCCGCCCCTGGCTGTATTTGAGCCTGGCCAGCAACCTGGGTACGCTGTTCATTTTCAAGTACTTCAATTTTTTTGTCGATACTGCCGGCGAGCTGGCGGCGGCGCTGCACGCGCCCTTTGCCGCCCCCACGCTGGCGCTGGCGCTGCCGGTGGGCGTGTCGTTCTACACGTTTCAGTCGGTGGCCTACATCGTGGATGTGTACCAGGGCAAGCTGGCGGCCGAGCAAAACCTGGGGCGGTTTGCGCTGTTCGTGGCCTTCTGGCCGCAGCTCGTGGCGGGCCCCATCGAGCGGGGCGCCCAGATGCTGCCGCAGCTGCGGCAGCCCCACGGCTTTGGCTACAGCCGGGTGGCTAGCGGGCTGCGGCTCATGGCCTGGGGCATGTTCAAGAAAGTGGTGATTGCCGACCGTCTGGCCCTGCTCGCCAACCCGGTTTTTGACCACCCGCACCGCTTCGAGGGGCTGCCGCTGCTGCTGGCCGTGGCCGCCTTTACGGGCCAGATTTACGCCGACTTTTCGGGCTACACCGACCTGGCACGGGGCGCGGCGCGGGTGCTCGGTTACAACCTGGTGCTCAATTTCCGGCAGCCGTACTTCGCGGCCTCGGTGGGCGATTTCTGGCGGCGCTGGCACATGTCGCTCTCCGGCTGGTTTCGCGACTATGTGTACATCCCGCTGGGTGGCAACCGGCGCGGGCCCGTGCGGCGCTACGCCAACCTATTCATGGTCTTCCTGCTAAGTGGCCTGTGGCACGGCGCCAGCTGGACGTTTGTGGCCTGGGGCGCACTGCACGGCCTTTATCTGGTAGTCGAGGCCTTCACGCAGCCCACCCGCGCCGCTTTGGCCCGCCGCCTGGGGCTGGCCGCCCGGCCGCGCCTGCTGCACGCGCTGGGCGTGGCCAGCACCCTGCTGCTAGTGGGCTACGCCTGGATTTTTTTCCGGGCCAACACACTTTCCGATGCGTTTTACATCAGCACGCATTTGCTGCGGGGCTGGGGCCACCTGCCCACGGCCCAGCTGCCAGCGGCGCTGGCTGGGCTAGGCCGGCACTTCGCGGCCGAGCTGCTGGTAGCCGCCGGGGCAGTGGCCCTGCTGGCCACCGTAGACTACCACGCCGAGCGCGGCTCGGTGGCCGCGTGGCTGGCCGGCTGGCCGGCCGCGGGCCGCTGGGCCAGCTACGCGGGGCTGCTGCTGGCCATGCTGTACTTTGGTATTTTTGGCAGCAGCCAATTCATTTATTTTCAGTTCTAAAGGAGACTTGCCTGTTATGCTAAAGCTGGTACTGCGCCTGGGGCTGCTGCTCGGAATTGTGGGGCTGCTGGGCGGGCTGGGCCTGGCGGCCGGCCTGCGGCGCGGCTACGTCGATGCCTTTTATGCGCGCTTTACTGCCCCGCCGGCGGGCTCGCTGGTGCTGGGCACCTCGCGGGCGGCGCAGGCCATCAAGCCAGCGGTGCTGGCCGCGCGGCTGGGTAAGCGCTATCAGGGGCCGTGGCTCAACTACGCGTTTACGCTGTTCGAGTCGCCCTACGGGCCGGGCTACCTCAGCAGCATCAGGCGCAAGCTGGCGCCCGGCACGCGGCACGGCCTGTTTGTGCTGGCCGTTGACCCGTGGTCGCTGTCGCTGCCGCACGAAGTAAAATACCAGCCATTACCAAATCGGCGCGGCGGCCAAAGGCAGGAGCTGGTTTTTCCCGAAGCAAAGTCGATGGTCAGCCAGCTGGCCAGCGTCAGCCAGAACCCCAACCTCGACTACCTGGCGCACTACCTGCACAAACCCTTTTACCAGTTGCTGCTCGACACCGACACCGCCCGCGTGGTGGAGCGCCTGCACCCCGATGGCTGGCTCGAAATAGCCATGCCGCCCCCTAGCTCTCCGCAGCGGCGCACCAACGAAAAGATGGCCGTGTACCACCAGCTGGCCGCCCACAGCTACCTGGCCCCGGCCCGCCAGCAGAGCCTGCGGGAAACGATAGCTTTTTTAAAAGCGCACGGCCAGGTAGTGCTCGTGCGCCTGCCCACCGGCGCCGCCATGGCAGCGCTGGAAAACCAGTACCAACCTGATTTTGATGCCTCTATGCGCAATCTGGGCCGCTCGCTAGGGGTGCCCTACCTCAACTACCTGGAGCAGCCTTATCCTACCAACGATGGCAACCACCTCACGCGCACGGCCGCCGCGCAGCTAAGCCAGCGCCTGGCCGATGACCTGGCCCAACTGCCCTAGCTAGGCCTGGTTTACCTTGTGGGCATAGGCCGCAAACAGTGCCGACGACACCTTATCCAGCACAAAATCAACCTGTTCGGTAATGGTAATGTGCGTGGTATCGAGCAGCACGGCGTCGGCGGCGCGGCGCAGGGGGCTCTCGGCGCGGGTCGAGTCGATGTGGTCGCGCTTGCGCAGGTTTTCGATAATGTCGGCCAGGGCCACGTGCTCGCCCTTGGCGGCTAGCTCCTCTTGGCGGCGCTGGGCCCGGATGGTGACGTCGGCGGTCATAAAAATCTTGACCTCGGCATCCGGAAAAACGGTGGTGCCGATGTCGCGGCCGTCCATCACCACGCCGCGCTTGCGGCCCAGACGCTGCTGCTGCGCCACCATGGCGTGGCGCACCTGGGCAATTACCGACACCTCGCTCACCGAGTTGGAGATGCGCATCTGGCGAATATCGTCCTCCCGAATCCGGTCGTTCAGGCACAGCTCGTTGCGGCCCGTGCGGCGGTTGCGCTTGAAGCTGATATGGATATCCTCGCGCAGCGCCCGCTCCACGCGGGCCATGTCGTCGAAGGCAATGTTGTTTTCCAGCAGGAAAAGCGTAACGCCCCGGTACATGGCCCCGGTATCGAGGTAGGCGTAGTGGAGGGCGGCGGCAACTGCCTTAGCCGTAGTGCTTTTGCCACAAGACGAGTAGCCATCAATGGCGATGACGAGGTTTTTCATAAACGCGCGGAAACGGCCATTGGCCCCGCAAGATTACGAAATTTAGCGCGCCCGGGCCGCGCTGGCCGCCACCAGCCGCTGCGGCACCGACCGAAAAAACCCGGCTACCGAGGCTGCCTCCCCGTTATTTAGCTGCTGATGCACCAGATAAAACGGGTTGAAAAAAAGTTGGTTTGCCAGGCCCACGCCGGTGCTGCCGTCGGGGCCGGCGGCCCACTCGGCGTGGTAGGCGTGCACCAGGCACTGGCCCAGAAAGCAGCCTAGCGCCGTCACAATGCCTTCGCGGTCGGGCGAGTGCGCGGGCAGCTCGGCGCGCTGCACGGCAATGTAGCGGTCGAGTTCGCGCACGGCGGCTTCGTTGTAGGCAGCCAGGCCCAGCTGCTGGCGCACCTGCTCGGCGGCGGCCTGCAAGGCAAGTACTTCGGGGGCGTTTTCGGTCATGGGCCGGGAAGATACGCGCAACCGCCGCCTGGCGGCCCGGGCTTTGCCTGCCCGGGCCGCCGGCCGCAGCGCCTACTTCCCGCCCTCAGTTGCGCGCCAGCGGCCGTAGGCCGTCAGCAGCTCAGGCAGCTGCGCGGGCAAGATGTTGGGGTCAAGCTCCAGCTGCTGCGACAGGGCCGTGTAGTCGAGCAGCGCCTTAGCCAGGGCTAGCCGAAACTGCACGTTGCTGGGCGGCAGCACGGCCCGCACCTGGCTGGCCTCCGTAAGCAGGGTGTACACTATCGGGGGCTGGGGCGCGGGCGGCACGGCCACGTACTCGCCTACCTGAAACCCACCGCGGTGGTAGAGCTGCCGCGCAAACAGCGTGCGCAGGTGCTGGCCCGGCCGCGGAATATCGACCTCGCGCACCACCGCAAACGTATCGCGCCCAATGGCGAACGCCCGAATACTATCGGCCGGGTACACCAAGGCGTACTGCGGCTTGTGGTCGGCATCGCTCACGCTCAGGGTCTGGGCGTCGTAGAGCAGCTTGGCGTGCTTCCAGTCGGGGTGAGATTTCAGCTGATAGGCTCCGCCTTTAAAGCTGGTGGGCGGCAAATGCACCGCCGACGCGGCCGGGGCCGGCGCCTGCGCCGCCGCCGAACCGGCTAATAATGAGAATAATCCTAATTTGTAAAGTTTAAGCATAATTAGCAAGCTGCATAAGAAAAAGCAGCGGCTAACATACTGACAAAACGCAAACTATCAACCTAGTGCCCGCAGGGGCAGGGCACCGATTTGCCGCCGCTGTGGTGCTTATACCACCGGGTTTTTTGCGAAAGCGAGCCGTGCGTGGCGCAGCCACTAGTGGCTAGCAGCAGGGTCCACAGGGCCAGCAGCAGCGCCGGCCGGGCCAGCAAATGGGCATTTATCGATAGCTTCACGGCACGTTTTTTTTCAAATTTACTTCGCGTTGACCCAATCGGCCACCTGGCTAGGGTCTTCCCCTTTTTCTCGAAACGATATGGCGGCTGATTTCGTGCTCTCTGTTAATCTGGTTGATATTCCGGCACGCACGGTGTGCCCGGTGGCCCTGCGCGTGGCGGCGGGCCGCGTGGCAGCCATTGAGCCCGTGGCGGGGGCCGGCGGCCCCGACCCAGCCCTGCCCTACGCCTTGCCGGGCTTTGTCGATGCTCACGTGCACGTCGAGAGTTCGCTGCTGGTGCCCACCGAATTTGCCCGGCTGGCCCTGGCCCACGGCACCGTGGCCACGGTGAGCGACCCCCACGAAATCGGCAACGTGCTGGGCGTGGCGGGCGTGCAGTATATGCTGGATAACGCGGCGGCTAGCCCCTTCAAGTTCTGCTTTGGAGCCCCAAGCTGCGTGCCGGCCACGCCGTTTGAGACGGCCGGGGCCGAAATAACGGCGGCCGACATCGAGCAGCTGTTCCAAAACCCGGCCATCGGCTACCTGGCCGAGATGATGAACTGGCCCGGCGTGCTCAACCGCGACCCGGGCGTGCTCGAAAAAATTGCGCTGGCCCACCGCTACGGCCGCCCCGTGGATGGCCACGCGCCCGGCCTGCAGGGCGACGATGCCGAGCGCTACGCCAGCGCCGGCATCAGCACCGACCACGAGTGCTTCACGGCGGCCGAGGCGAGCGACAAGCTGGCGGCGGGCATGAAGGTGCTCATCCGCGAGGGCTCGGCGGCGCGCAACTTCGATGCCCTCATCGAGCTGCTGCCCCAGCACTACGAGCAGCTCATGTTCTGCTCCGACGACAAGCACCCCGATACCCTGCTGCTGGGCCACATCAACCAACTGGTGCAGCGCGCCGTGGCGCTGGGCTACAGCGTGTTTGATGTGCTACAAGTGGCCTGCCTCAACCCCGTGGCGCACTACCGCCTGCCGGTGGGCCAGCTGCGCACCGGCGATGCGGCCGACTTCATCCTAGTCGATAACCTGACGGATTTTCGGGTGTTAAAAACCTACCTCGACGGCGAGCTGGTGGCCGAAAATGGCCAGTGCCTGCTTCCCAGCCCCCCGGTGGCCCTGGCCAACAATTTTCACGCCCGGCCCATTGAGGCCGCCGCGCTGGCCCTGCCCACCGGCGAAAAGCAGCCCGTAGCCACGCACCAAACCTATCCCGTTATCGAGTGCTTCGATGGCCAGCTCATCACGGCCCGGCGCGAGCTGCGGCTGCCCGTGGCCGATGGGCAGCTCCAGCCCGACCCTAGCCAGGATATCCTCAAGCTGGTGGTGCTCAACCGCTACGCGCCGGGCGCCAAGCCGGCCGTGGCTTTCATCAAAGGCTTCGGGCTAACTCAGGGCGCGCTGGCCAGCAGCGTGGGCCACGATTCGCACAACATCACGGCCGTGGGCTACGACGATGAGAGCCTGGCCCGCGCCATCAACTTGGTGGTGGAGGCCCGGGGCGGGCTAGCGGCCGTGGGCGCCGCGGGTGCCGAGCACGTGCTGCCGCTGCCGGTAGCCGGCCTCATGTCCGACCGCCCCGGCCCCGAGGTAGCGGCTGCCTACTCTGCCCTCGACGGCTTTGCCAAGGCGCAGCTGGGCTCGGGCCTGCAAGCACCCTTTATGACGCTCTCGTTCATGGCCCTGCTCGTTATTCCCAGCCTCAAGCTCAGCGATAAGGGGCTGTTCGACGGCGAGCGGTTTGAGTTCGTGACCGTAGCCGGGGGCTAGCGCCTGGCCAGGGCAACAAAAAAGGCCACCCTGATATCAGGGTGACCTTTTTTGTTGCTTATCGATAATTTTTACAGCTTCACATCCGACGGGAAGCGCTTGGTGAGCAGGCGCTGCATTTTTTCTTCGGTGAGAGGCTTGGTCAGGTATTCTACGTTCGGGTACTGGGCCACGCGGGCCGTGTCGGCGCCGTGCATGGAGGTGGTGAGCACGGCCACTACGGTGCGCTCCTGAGCATCGGTGGGTAGCTGGCTGTAGCGCTCCAAGAAGTCGAAGCCGTTCATGCCGGGCATTTTCAGGTCGACAAACACCAAATCGGGCGTGACTTGCGGCGCCTGGGTGCCGCCGGCCGGGGCATCGCCCCACAAGAAATTCAGCGCCTCCTCGGCCTTGGAGAAGGACGTGACCTGCCGGGCTACGCCTAACCGGCTTAGCAACCGATTATTCAGAAAGCTGGTCGTCTCGTTGTCCTCTATCAGCACGATATGGTTGAGCGCGTCCGTCATATAAACATCTTGATTTGAGGTAACGAAGTTAAGCCCAGCCCTTCACTTTAGCAAACCAGTCGGGCGCCTTACAGCCAGCCCTGGGCGGCCATCCACTCGTCGTTGTAAATCTTGCCGAGGTAGCGCGTGCCGTGGTCGGGCAGGATGATGACCAGCGTATCGTCTTCCGTAAGGTGTTCACGGGCATACTCCAACGCGCCGAATACGGCCGAGCCGCAGCTCCAGCCCACAAACAGGCCTTCTTCCTTGGCCAGGCGGCGCGTCATGAGGGCGGCATCCTTGTCGGCCACTTTAATAAACTGGTCGATAACATCGAAGTTTACATTCTTGGGCAGAATGTCCTCGCCGATGCCTTCGGTCTTGTAGGGATAAATTTCGTTTTCGTCGAAAATGCCCGTCTCCTTATATTTCTTAAATACCGAGCCGTAGGTGTCCAGCCCCAGCGTGAATACCTTGGGGTTCTGCTCTTTCAGGTACTTGCTGCTGCCGCAGATGGTGCCGCCCGTGCCCACGCCGGCCGCCAGGTGAGTAATCTTGCCCTCGGTGCCCTGCCAGATTTCGGGGCCGGTGGTTTCGTAGTGCGCCGCCGTGTTCGACATGTTGTCGTACTGGTTGGGGTAGAACGAGTTGGGCGTTTCCTGGTTGAGGCGGCGCGCCACCGAGTAGTAGCTGCGCGGGTCGTCGGGGGCCACGTCGACGGGGCACACCACCACCTCGGCGCCCACGGCGCGCAGGATATCCTGCTTTTCCTTGCTCTGCTTATCGCTCATCACGAACACCGTTTTGTAGCCTTTGGCAATGGCCGTGAGGGCTAGCCCCATGCCGGTGTTGCCGCTGGTGCCCTCGATAATGGTGCCGCCGGGCTTGAGCAGGCCGGCCTTTTCGGCGTCCTCAATCATGCGCAGGGCCATGCGGTCCTTCACCGAGTTGCCGGGGTTAAAATACTCTACCTTAGCCAGAATGGTACCTTTGATGCCGTCGGTAACTTTGTTGAGCTTCACGAGCGGCGTGTTGCCGAGCGTGTCGATAATATGGTTGAAATACATGCTGCCAGTTGGGGAGAATTAGTGCGCCAGTGGGGCCGCAAAGGTACGCCGGCCAGCCGGCGGGGGCCGGGCAGTGCGCATTGGGCGCGCCGGCCCTACTTTTGCCCCACTTAACTCTCCCTAACAAGTTAGCCGCCCATGAGCGTTCTCGTCAATAAAGATTCCAAGGTCATCGTGCAGGGCTTCACCGGCTCCGAAGGCTCGTTCCACGCGCAGCAAATGATGGATTACGGCACCCAGGTAGTGGGCGGCGTGACGCCCGGCAAGGGCGGCACCGAGCACCTCGGCCGGCCCGTGTTCAACACCGTGGCCGACGCCGTAGCCGCTACCCAGGCCGATACCAGCATCATCTTCGTGCCCCCGGCTTTTGCCGCCGACGCGATTCTGGAAGCTGCCCAGGCCGGCATTAAAGTAATCGTGACCATCACGGAAGGCATCCCGACCAAGGACATGATTGCCGTGAAGCACTACCTCAAGGACCGCCCCGGCATTACGATGGTGGGCCCCAACTGCCCCGGCGTTATCACGGCCGGCGAGTGCAAGGTGGGCATCATGCCCGGCTTTATCTTCTCGAAAGGCAAAATCGGTATCGTGTCGAAATCGGGCACGCTGACGTATGAAGCCGTGGACCAGCTCACCAAGGCCGGCCTGGGCCAGACCACGGCCATCGGCATCGGCGGCGACCCCATCATCGGCACCACCACCAAGCAGGCGGTGGAACTGCTGATGAACGACCCCGAAACCGAAGGCATTGTGATGATAGGCGAAATCGGCGGCGGCATGGAAGCCGAAGCCGCCCGCTGGATTAAGGAAACCGGCAACAAGAAGCCCGTAGTAGGCTTCATCGCCGGCCAAACCGCGCCTCCCGGCCGCCGCATGGGCCACGCCGGTGCCATTGTGGGCGGCGCCGACGACACGGCCGCCGCCAAAATGGCCATCATGCGCGAGTGCGGCATCCACGTGGTGGATTCGCCCGCCGAGATTGGTGATACCATGCTGCGCGTGCTGGGCGGCAAGTAAGCTAGCCCTTCATTAGTTCTATAGAGAAAGCCCCGGTACTTGCCGGGGCTTTTTTTTGTTACTTTTACCGCTACCAACCACCCGGCGCGTTCCTTCTCTATGCAGGCTCTTTCTAAGGTTTTTATTGCCCCGCTGGCCTTGCTGCTACTGACGGCCTGCAAGAAAGAAGTCGAAAAAATTGTGGTGCAGGAAGTAGACAAGCAATACAGTTGGGCGGAAGTGAGGCAGCTGTATGGTTTGCAGAAAGTTATTATTGGCATGTCGCAGGATGCCAACTCTCTTTACCTGCAGCAGCCTAGCTGGTTTGGGGTGCTTACGCCAGCTTCTACCGCTGCGACCCGCCGCACCTATCGCTATTATGAACCCGTAATAGGGCCTTTGAGCACGGTGGTGTTGCCGGCCGATGTGCAAACCCGCATTCCGCTAGGGCCGAGCTTCTTTGCCTACCCCTACCACAGCGACTCGGTACTACTGGCCTTTCCGACCGCGCCGCCATTCGCGGCCAACCTGGGCGCCGAAATTCATTTGCACCGGCTCGACCCTACCGCCACCGTTTTTGCCAACAACCGCGGGTATGTGCCCTTGCAGTTTGGCGCCGTTAACAATAATAATCAGCTGCTGGTCAACTATTCCACTACCCGGTATCCTGACCCTAACCTGCACTTTACGCTGTCTAAGATTACCACTTATTTTGGCCAGGTAACGGCCCAAACGCGGGTGGTGCAGGTACCGCTCTCGGCTACTGGCACGTATGCCGGCTTTTGCACCGTGGCGGCCATCGAAGATTATTTTTTGGTAAATGCCTTCAACCAAGGTATTTATAAGATAAAGCCCGATGGCACGGCCCGGCAGGTATTCGGGCCGGCCGCCGTGGTTAACTACTACAAGTGGCAGGGCACCGTGTACGCGGTGGAAGGCAACGGCTCCAACGCCGTTATAATTTCTACTGATAACGGCGAAACCTGGCAGCGCTTCACAGGGGTACCCTACTATTTTGGGGTTAGCACTTTTCGCGCCGTGGGGGATAGCCTGGTGGGTATTACGCACACCATTGCCACCAACTCGCTGTACACGCTGCGCTGGCAAGGCAATAACTACCGGGTGCGTGAGCTTAAAAACGACGGGCTAGGGCAAGCAGATTTCACCGATATAGCGCAGCTTGGCGACACCGTATACTTAGGCACTTTAAACGGTTTGTTTAAGCGTCCGCTCAAGCAATTCTTCGAGAAAAAATAGCCCGGCCCGCCTGGGCAAGCAACCCATTCTCCCGGCTAAAACAAGCCTTCTTACTACGCCAGCTAACCCTGGCACCCGGCAGCCCGGCCCAGGTGCAGAAGCTGCTGCCTACCTTAGCAGCAGCTTTTTTTGTTTGTATGCGGCGGTTGCTTGCTTCTGTTTTTTGCGGTGGGCTGCTGGGCTGGGCTACTGCGCCGGCCAGGGCCCAGGCGGTGGCGCCGGCCGATACCAGCCACCAGGTCATTATTGGCACCGGCAAGCCTAAGCCGGCTTTTTTATGGTCGCTGCCGCCCGGTGATGGTTACGCCCTGCGGTTTGCGCCGCCGGCCGGCCAGCACCAGGTGGTGAGTATTCGGCTGCATTTTCAGGCGTTTGGGCAGCGCGTGGCCAAGGGCCAGGTGCGCCTGCGGCTGGCTAGGGTGGCAGCCACCGGCGCCCCTGCCGAGGACAGCCTGCTAGCCCAGCCCGTGCTCATTTCGGAGTATACCCTGCAAACCCTCGACCACCCGCTGGTGCTCACCTGGCCCGCCGAGCGCATTGTGGTGCCGCCCGCCGGCTTCTTTCTCATGCTGGAGGGCGTGGGCCAGGCACCGGATGAGTACGTAATGCACTCGCCCCGGGTGGTGCTGGCCGGCGCGGGCAACAGCCACATTGGGCGGCGCAGCCAGCCCACGGCCCCGCCGCGCCTGCTCAGCACTTGGAGTATTCCGTCGCTGCTGGGCGCCAGGGCGGCCAGCACGCCGCTTGGCCTGTGGGCCAAAGGCGGCGAGGTAGTGGAATGGCGGGCGTACCCCGAGGGCAAACAGCTGCCCCTGCTGGAAATAGGCTTTAAGTAACCGGCGATTTCGCCGGCCAACTGCCAGGCTCGGCGAGTTGGTGGCGAGCGCTTTTCTGCGCCCGGCCTACCAGGTTTTGCGCCGCCGCCAGCCCTTACTTCAGCCGCCAAAGCAAATGCGGGTAGAAGGCCAGCCCCACCGATACGTAGCTGCGGCTCAGGGTGAATTGCCGGGCCGGGTCGTCCTGGCCAGCCGCTAGCTGCGCCTGATACGCGAAAGCCCCCGAGCCCCCCACCGCCGCCTGAAACTGAATTACGCCCTCCTTGAGCGCGGGTCGAAACCGCACAAAAAACATGGGCTCGCTGCGCAGAATGGGGCCGGCGGCCACGGGCACGCCCCCGTCGGTGACATCGGTGAGGCGCAGCTGCACCAGCCGGTACGAAAAGCCCAGGCTCACCACCTCGCTGGGCTGATAGCTGACGTAGACCTCGCCAGTGTATTTGGCATAAATGGCATCAAACTGATGCTCAATGGCTTGCACGCCGCTAAATAATTTAACCCCGCCGTCATCGACGTAGCGGGCCTGGCTGTGGGCCTGGCCAAAGCTGGCTAGCCCGCCCACCAGCCAGTGCTCGCCCAGCGGCCAGTAGGTGCCAATGCCCAGCTCGTACTGATTGTTTTGCAGATAGTTGCTGTCCGACAGGTTGGGGCGCCCGCCTTTGGCGCTCGTGGCGGCCCGCACCAGCAGGTGGCGCAGGGGCGAGTACGTGGCCGAGGCATCTACCCGGTTGGTGAGCGACCAGCTGCCGGCCACTTCCGCCTCCCCTTTCGCCCTGATTTCGGGAGCCGCCCCCTGCATGGGCACATACACCGTGCAGCCCCCGAGCATCAGCAACACCCCTAGTCGATAAACAGTTAAATACATAAACCCACAAAACAAGCCAATAAAGGAGATTGCCGATAGCCTTGGCTAGACCCTTGAGGCTGGAAATATCTCAAGGGTTGCGTGGGCCGGGCCAGCGTGGCTAGCCCGGCAAAAGGCAAAGGAAGTGCCCTGCCTTGGGCCGGCAGGTGGCAAGCGCCGCGCCGGCGGCAAAAAACCATGTCCCTTACCAGCCCGGCCGTTCGCCGCGGCAATTTCTGCGTATGCAAGCGGGCCACTGCCACCCGTGGCGTTTGCTGATTTTTATGCCCGATTACTCTTGCGATGCGCTCATCATCGGCTCCGGCCAGGCTGGCAACCCCCTTGCTACGGCGCTGGCCGAGGCCGGCCGCACCGTTATCTTGGTAGAGGAAGCCCACCTGGGCGGCTCCTGCGTTAATTACGGCTGCGTGCCTACCAAAACCATTCTGGCCTCGGCCGAGCGCATGCACCAGGTGCGCACCGCCGGCGACCTGGGCATTCGGCTGGGCGGCGTGGCCGAGGTTGATATGCCGGCCGTGATTGCCCGCAAGGATGCCTTGCTGGAGCATTCCCGCCAAAATCTGGCCCGGTCGCTCACCCACGACCACGAGAACATAACCTTGCTGCGCGGCCATGCGGCCTTCACCGGCCCGCACGAGGTGCAGGTGCAGGAAACCAAGGAGCAGCGCAGCACCATCAAGGCCAAGCAGGTCTTCATTAATACCGGCACCCGCCCGGCCGTGCCCGAGATACCGGGCCTGGCCGAGGCCAACTACCTGACCACCACTAGCCTGCTCGATATTCAGGAAGTGCCCGAGCATCTGCTCATTTTGGGTGGCGGCTACATTGGGCTGGAGTTTGGGCAACTATTCCGGCGCTTTGGCAGCCGCGTCACCATCATCGAAACCGGCCACCAGCTGCTGGAGCGCGAGGACGACGACGTGTGCGAATGCCTGCAAAAAGCCTTGGTTGACGATGGCATCGAGCTGGTGTTCAGCGCCCAGGCCCGGCGCGTGTCGCGCAGTGCGGCGGGCGAGCTTACCATCACCCTCGACACACCCCACGGCGAGCGCCGCCTGCACGGCAGCCACCTGCTGGTGGCCACCGGCCGCCGCCCCAACTCCGATAGCCTGAACCTGGAAGCCGCCGGCGTGAAAACCGATGAGAAAGGCTACATTCAGGTAAATAGCAAGCTGCAAACTGCGGCGCGCCACATTTATGCCCTGGGCGACGTGCACGGCGGGCCGCAGTTCACGCACATCAGCTACGACGATTTTCGGGTGGTGCGCGATAACCTGCTGCACCGGGGCCGCCGCTCGGCCAAGCAGCGCCCCCTGCCCTACTGCGTGTTTACCGACCCGCAGCTAGGCCGCATCGGCCTGAGCGAGCAGCAGGCCGAGGAAGCAAAAGTGGCGTACCGCGTGGCAAAACTGCCGGTGCGCAGCATTGGCCGCGCCCAGCAAACCGGCCAGCAAACCGGCTTCTGGAAGGTGCTCGTGGGCCCCGACGACCGCATTCTGGGCGCCGCCATCGTGGGCCCCGAGGCGGGCGACATCATGACCATTCTGCAAGTAGCCATGACGGGCCGCCTGCGCTACCAGCAGCTGCAAAACATGGTTATTGCCCACCCCATCTGGGCCGAAGGCCTGAACGTGGTGTGGAAGAAGCTGGCGGAGTAACGCTAGCCCAGCAAATGCAAAAAAGGCCTCTGCCAAGTCAGCAGAGGCCTTTTTTGCAGCGAATTCATCACTTATTTCTTTGCTTCCTTCGTAACCCGCACGCCCACGGCCATGATGCCGGGCAGCTGGTTTTGGCGCATGTACTGCTCCAGCGTCAGCTTGTAGGTGCCGGGCCGGGCAAAGTGCTGGTGCGGCAGGGCCAAGAACTGGTGGTCGAAGATATCGCCCGCCCCGGCCCCTAGCGGCTGGCCGGTTTTGGGGTCCATCAGCACCATTTGGTGCAGCAGGGCCGGGCCGGCGGGGCGGCCGTTGGGCCCGGTGAGGGTGTGCTTCAGGTACAGGTTGTAGAAGCCGTAGTCGGCCGCGTTGCGCACATTAAAGTACACATCGTAGCGGGCCGTGGTATCGGCAATGGCAAAGGTGAAGGTCGGGCGCTGCTGCACATCCCACACATAAGCATCGCCGGAAGGCGATTTGAGGTCCGTATTCTCCTCATACACCCGGTTGGGGTCGCAGGCGCTAAGGGCGGCCACCCCGGCCAGCGCCACCGCCGCCAGCCCCGCCCGGCGGGCCATACTTCCGCTAAAAGCAAGATAACGAAGCATATACTACGAAGCGCTAGGAGAAGAACTGGCCGGGCTGGCCCCTTCGCCGCTACTGCGGCGGCCGCTGCCGCCCCGGCGGCCCCGGTTGCGGCCGCCAGGGTTTTGGCTGCCTTCGGGGCGGGGCTGGTCGCCGCCCTCGCGGGGCGGGCGGGCGCCCGGCGCGCCGGCGGTAGGCT
>NZ_JAUQSW010000016.1 GCF_030581075.1 Hymenobacter cheonanensis | reverse complement strand
CGCTTTGTTGAAAAGCCGCTCAACGGGGCGGTAGAGATGCTTCGACAAGCTCAGCATGACCCGGAAATTGAAAATCCAAACACGCTCTTAAAGTTATAGGTGCTGTGGGTGCGGGCAGGCGCAGGGCCCACGCCCACCGGCTAGCCCTTTAGGGGGGGGCAAAGCAAGCGCAGCCGCGGCCAATGAGGCGGCGTGGGCGGAAGGCGCGGCGCAGCTAGCCCTGGCCCGCGCGCTGGCCCGCGCCACTGCTTGCGAAGCAGAGAGAAGGCGGGCTTGCTGCGGCACTGCCGGCGGGGGCGGGCCGCGCCGGGCACTGGCCGGGCACCTTAGCGGGCGCTACAGCACCAGGCTGTCCCATGCCAAGTCTTCCTCTACCAGGCTGGACAGCAGCACCAGGCCCACGCCCACTAGCCCGTGCATGATATCTCCTTTTGGCTCGTGGTAGAAGCCGGCTGCCAATTCCTGCTGGAGCAGGCTGTGGGTTCGCTCAAGCCAGAATGCCGCGCCCTTGCGGTAGGCCGCGTGGCCGCTCAGCCGGTGTAGCCTTTGGTAGAGGTAGGCTAGCCCGGCGGTGCCCTGGCCTACCTGGGAAGTAGTGAGCTGCGTTGACTGCCACGAGGTGCGCAGCAGGGTATTGAGGCCCACCAGCTCCGCAATGGGAAGCAGCTCCGAGTTGGGCAGCTCATCGGCGAATTTGTAAAGCAGCAGCGACTGCCCCACATCGCCGTGGCGCCAGCTCAGCTCCTGGCCGGATAAGACCACGAGGCTGAGGTCGGGGGGCGTGTGGTAGGGAAAGGCGTTGTAGTGGCCTTCCGAAAAATCTACCTGCTGCCGTAGGTTTAGCAGCCGCGCCACGCCGCTGCGCAGGCCCGGCAGCAGGGCGGCGTGCTGAATCCCGGTTTTGTGCAGCCGCAGCAGCAGCAGCAGCTCGGCAGCCAGGCCATCGGCCAGGCCCAGCGTTGCTACTGCCGGAAACTGCGGCAGCATTTCCAGCAGCCGCAGGAGCGCCGTAGCGTCTGGGGTGCTCATCAGCCGGAGGCTGAAATAGCGGAGTATCCGAAAAAAGCAGCCCCGGCTGGCGTGGTCGGCCCGGTGGTGCAGGCGGTCGGCCTGGGCTAGCAAGGCGGCGTCGAGGGGCAGCAGATGGTCGGCCGCCGCTGGCAGGTGGCTGTCGGTGAGCTGTTTGGCCAGCCACGCCGCCGTGCAGGCCTGGTCCAGGTGGTGGGCCGGCCAGGCATTGAGCCGGGCCTGCTGCGCTAGCTGAGCGGCGAGCTGCTGCCACTGCTGGAGCAGCAGCGGCGCTACCTCATCAAGAATAGTGAAGGCCTGGCTTACGCAGAAGTAGTAGGCAGTCAATTCCGCCAGCCCGGGAGTCGCGCAGCGCGTACTCGATTTCTCGCAAAGCAAATTGTGCACATCCTGCCAGCTTTGCCACGCCCCCCCGGCCAACGGCCCCTGGGGGCTGAAGCGGGCGGCAAGCGAAGTAGCTGTTGGGAAAGTAACCATTGAGTATTTTTTAGTATAAACTATTTACTGGTAAGGCATTGGGAAATTATCAAAAATTAGTTCTTCGTGCTATGGCCGGGCCGCGCGCGGCCACGCCCTGGTACCTCGGCCGGAAACTACCCGGGCTTCGCTTTGCGCGCTAAAATGCCGGGCAGCTCGTGGCCACCCTCCTGGTGGCTAGCCCGGCGCTGCCGGCCGGCAGGGCACTAGGGGGCGGCGGGGATAGCGCGTAAGTACCCTGTTGCCTTGCCCGAGCAGCCAGCCTGCTGGTAGCCAGCCCCACTGCCCGCAGCATGCAGCAGCTAAGCGAGCTGTCGGATACCTGGTAGGGCTGCCTGGCTCAAACTTACTCTGCGTTGGCAATCACTGGTCCGCCGTTTACACCAACTCCCGTTTGCCAGGTATAAACCCGCTTTCTGCGGGGGTGTATTGCTGGTTGCCAGAGGGGCCGCGAAGGGCTGAACAGGGCGAAACCGGCCCCCTGAAGCAGGAAAAAACCGCCGGCCACCGGCCACAGCATTCACTTTGCCAGTCGGCGCCGGGTTGGCTTCGTGGCAGACGGCTGCCGCTGCCGCCGCTGCCCGCTGCCAGGCCCAAAGCTCGGGCCGGCGCTCGGGCCCTAGCCCCATTCTCTAAAGTAGGGAAGCCCCTGGCTCTAGCTGCAAAATATTTTATAAGAACCTGAATTTTAAATATATAAACCAGGTTTAGCTCTTCGCCGCCTTGGCGCGGAGTGGGCTGGGGGGGAGGCGCGCAGGGCGGGCCGCGTAGACGGCGTAACGGCCGGCAGTAATTTTACCTCTGATACTCATTACGTTTGTTAAGAATTGCTTCGGGCGCGGGAATTTGGTTGTAGCCGCTGACCCGTTGCTGCTGCAACCGCCCTGCCTGCAAAAACCACCTATGTTTTCAGCCCTGGCCCCGCGAGCGGGCCGGCCCACAGGTAGTGGGCCAGCAAATACCCGCCCGCGCCCGGCGCCTGTACCGCCCGCCTGCCCTTCCCTCATCAGCCCTGATGAACCGCCGCCCTTTACCCGAACCCTTTTCCCCGAGCTTTAGGCATGATTAGCTGCTATTTAGTAGACGATGAGCAAAGCGCGCTCGACTTACTGCGTGCCTACGTTGAAAAAATTCCCTTCCTGGTACTGGTTGGCAGCACCACCAACCCGCTGGAGGTGCTGAGCGTGGTGCAGAGCCAGCGCATCGATTTGCTGTTTCTGGATATTCACATGCCCCAGCTCTCGGGCCTCGACGTGGCGCGGCTGTTGCAGGGCAAAACCAAGCTTGTGTTTACAACTGCCTACAGCGAGTTTGCCTTGCAGGGCTTCGATTTGGAAGCCTTTGACTACCTGCTCAAGCCCATTGCGTTCGAGCGCTTTCTGAAGACGGCCCAGAAGGCGCTGAATACTTCGCTGGATGCCAGCGCCCACCTGCAAACCGGGCCGCCGGCGGCCAGCTACTTCTTCGTGAAAACGGAGAGCAAGGGCAAGATGACGAAGGTGAATTTTGACGACGTCATCTACATCGAGGGCATGAAAAATTACGTGTCCATCAACACCGGCGATGAGCACATTGTTACCCTGCTCAACATCAAGGATTTGGAGGAGCGGCTGTCGCCGCACCAGTTCATCCGGGTGCATAAGTCGTACATCGTGGCCCTGAATAAAATACAGGCGCTGGACGGCAACCAGATTTTCTTCAAGGGCCTGAAGGCCTACGTACCGCTAGGCGATACGTACCGCACGGCGTTCTTTGAAGCCTTGAAAGACAACGTGATGGGCGGCAAAAAATAATAGCGGCCCCGCGCAGGCCGCGCCTTGGCTAGTGGGAAAGCGCGTATACGGGCTCCTGTACGGGCGCTTTTTTGGCGCGCAGGTGCCGCACCCGGCCGGCAACGGCGTAAGGCACGCCTACGCAGATGCAGCCCGAAACCACGTTGAAGCCAATGACAATGGCCAGCCACGCGCAGGCGGGCAGCGCCGAGTTGCGGTTCAGCCACAGCAACTGCTGGCTAGCACCCATCAGCAGGTAGTAGCCCAGGCCAATGAGTATTTCGCTTGCCAGCACGGTGCGGAAAAACCGGGGGCCTTGCCACCAAAAGGCCCCGCCCAGGCCCACTACAAACCAGGCGGCCAGCAGCGGCGGCCCGTGCAACAAGACGTGCAGGGCCAGCAAGACGCCGCCCAGCAGGAGTGCTTTGCTATAGCGCATGGTTTTCATTGCTTGGTGAAGAATAGCTGGTGAGAGATGGCTTTTAGGGCCGCCGGCGTAGAAACGAATTGCGTAGGGTGCACGGCGTTCTTTTGCCAGGCCGGCAGCTGCTGCCCGTAGAACCGGGAGTTTATCCGCCCGCTTTGGCCGCCGCCCGTTATCATCCAGGAGCTGATGCCGGTGGCGCTTATTTCTACCACAGTCCGGATAACGGAGTGCGCGTTGTAATTCACGTTGATGGTGTTTTCGCTGCCCCCGACGCCCCGCACCTGCGTTTCGAGCCAAGGCAGCGAGGAAATGTGGGCCACCGAAAAATCGTAGGCAACGGCCGCCGGCGGGGGACTGCCGGCCGTGACGTGGGCAGCCTGATAAATAGAATCCGTTTGCGCCATAATGCTCTGAAACATGGCCTTGCTGCGAATTTTTTTGTCGGGCAGCACAAGCTCCTCGTAGTTGAGCAGGAAATTGAGCAGCTGGTCGAAGGAAGGCGCTGCCTTAATCTGGAGCTGCGCCGCGAGCTTCTTGCCGGCTAGCGCCGCGCTGCTGCGGAAAGCTTTGTAGAAAAGCGCTTCCTGCGTGTTAGCGTCGAGCTTGCCGTTCCAGCGGGCCAGCCGCTGCCAGTTGGCCGACGGCTCCGGGGCGGCGGCATATTTTTCGAGCAGCCGCTTCAGGTCGTAAACGGAGAGGTCGACCACGTCTTGCTGCATGGTTATCATGCTGTCTTTGGTGAAGGCGAAACCCTGCCGGAGGATGGTATTTATCCGGTGGGGGCGGTATAAGTCCTCAAACCAATGCGCGGCGTAGTAGTAGCGGCTACGCTGAGGCTCCTGGTTGGCCGAAAAAAGATAGCCCTGGGCCGGGTTGTAGGACTGGGGCAGCGAGTCGAAGGGGACGTACTGCTGAATGGGGCGCGTAGTGCCGTCGAGCATACCGCCGGCGTACCGGGCGGGCTTGATGGGCATTTTGCCGGCGCTGATTTCGCCGATATTGCCGTTCACGTCCCCATACACAAAGTTCTGGGACGGGTAGTCGTAGTGGCGCAGGGCCTGGCGAAACGCGGGCCAGTTGGTGGCTTGCATCACGTGCCAGAGCGCCTGCACTGCCTGGGTCCCGTACTGCGGATGCCAGCGCAGGGCGTAGACCAGCCGGCCCTTTCTGACCACCCGGCCAAACACCGAGTAATCGACCTGCTCCCGGTGCGGGTCGCCGTTTTTCACCTGGAAGGAATATTCCTGCCGGCGCATTTTTTCCCAGTGGCCATCAAGCCAGTAGGCAGTGCTATCCTTGGGGTTGAGGCGCAGCACGTATTGCTCGGTCACGTCCCAGCTCCCATTGGTGACGCCCCAGGCAATGCGGTCGTTGTGGCCCGTGAGCACTATCGGAATGCCGGGAATGGTGTAGCCGTACAAGTGAAAGCTAGGGCAGTGCAGCTGCACCTCGTAGAAAATGTTGGGCGCCGTCAGCACCAGGTGCGGGTCGTTGCAGAGCAGCACATTGTGCGCGGCCGTGCGCTGCGGCCCAATTACCCAGTTGTTGCTTCCCAGGCTTTTGTTTGTGGGCCGCGTGGCAAACCTGTTTGCCTCTTGCGGCCGAAAAACGGCCAGCGTCGCCTTGCCCGCCGGGGGCTGGGCGCGCGGCTGCCCGGCCGGGGCCGGCACAATAAGGTCGGGGTGGGTGGGGTAGTCGGGGTAAAGCATCCGGCGCACCTGCGGCGGCAGCTTATCCAGCAGCTCCTGCTTGTCGATGTAGTCGTCGTAGTAAGAAAGCTGGGCGGCTACGTACCATTGCAGCAGAAAGGCGTAGTAGGGCTTCCAGGCCTGCGGCGCGCGGCCGAAAATCAGGTACATGGGGTCGCGCTGGCCAGGGGCTTCCTGGCTGACGTAGGCGTTCACGCCCTGGCTGTAGGCGGTGAGGTAGGCGTGCAGCGCCGGGTCGGCGGTGCGCAGGCTATCCAGTATCAGCGCGCCCTTGCGCTCAAACTCAAACGCCTTCCACTCCTTATCCGAGCCTAGCCCGGATTCGCCGACCATCTCGGCCAGGCGCCCACTTACCACGTGGGCCAGCAGCTCCATCTGGAAATACCGGTCTTTGGCGTGCATGTAGCCCAGCGCATAGGCGACCCCCGGCGCGTTCGGGCCAAAAATATGCGGAATAGCCAGTGTATCGACGTACACCTGGGCTTCCGGGCCCGCCGTGTGCAGGGTAAGCACCGGCTTGGACGCGGGCTCCTGCAAGGAGAGAATGCCCCCGCGATACGCCGTAATATTCGCCGCCGAATTGCCCCCCCAATCGGTAGACTGGCTCACCCACACCCAGGCCAGGAGCAGCCCCATGAGGCCGACTATACTCAGGTAGTTTTTCATCAGGAATGGCTAGTTGGAAAATCAAATGATGAATTCTTCGGTCAGCTCCTGCGTGACGGTCTCGCAGCCCAGCCGCAACCAGCTGGCTGCCTCTATCGCCTCGGCCAGCTGCGCAATGGTTAGCAGCTTAAACAGCTCTTTGATAGTGATTTGCACATCAAACTCGCGCTGGATGGCTAGCCGCATCTTAATGAGCAGCATGCTGTTGCCACCGGCATCGAAGAAGTTGTCGGTGATGCCAAGGTGGGGCCGGCCGAGCAGCTCTTGCCAGAGCCTGACCAGCACCAGCTGCGTTTCGGTAGTGGCTGGCACTAGCTCCGCCCGGCCCGCGGCCAGGTCAACCTGGGCCAGCAGGGCCGCTTTGGCTACTTTGCCATTCTCGTTGAGGGGAATCTGCCCGACCCGCGTGAGGATGGTGGGCACCATGTAGTCGGGCAGCTGCGTGCGCAGGTAGTCCCTGATTTTTGCGGGCGCAAACTCCGGCCCTGCCGGCACCAGGAAGGCGAGGAGGTGGGTTTCGCCGGCGTACTCGTGGCACAGCACCACTGCCTGCTGCACGTTTTCGTGCTGCTCCAGGGTGTGGCGTATTTCCTCCAGCTCGATGCGTAAGCCCCGAATTTTCACCTGCTCATCTACCCGGCCAACGAATTCGAGGCTGGCCGAAGGGTCCCACTTAACCAAATCGCCGGTTTTGTAGAGCTTCTCGCCCGGGGCGAAAGGGCTGGCAATAAATTTAGCGCTGGTTTCTTCCGGCAGGTTAACGTAGCCATCCGCCAGGCTCGCGCCGCCCAGGTACAGCTCGCCGATAACCCCGGCCGGCACGCGGTTGAGCTGCTTGTCCAGGACGAGCGCCTGCGTGTCGCTGAGCGGCTTGCCAATGATGTTGCGCTCGAAGCAGTGCACGTCTTCGTTCACCACCGCGTCGATTACGGCTTCGGTTGGGCCGTAGTGGTTGTTGAGGCGCACGGTGGGCAGCTTGCTTTTCAGCAGCGTCACCAGCTTCTTGGTCAAAGACTCCCCGCCGATGCAGAGCACGCGCAGGGCCCGCGCCAGCTGCGCATACGTGCCGGGAGAGAGGTGCTGGCAGAACGCCTCGATAAAGGTGGGGGTGCCCTGCAGCACCTGCACCTGCTCCTGAATCAGCACCCTGGCCAGCTCTTCGGGCTGAAGCAGGAGCTGCGGGTCGGGAACCACGATTTTGCCCCCGGATAGCAGGGGAAGCAGCAATTCCAGCAACGACACATCGAAGCTGTAATTGGTAATCAAAACCGAGTGAATGGGGCCGGGCAGCCCTAGCAAGTCCCGCTCTACCCGCAGCTTGCGGGCCAGCGCGGCATGGCCCACGGCCACGCCTTTCGGGCGGCCCGTAGTGCCCGACGTGTAGAGCAGGTAGGCCGTTGGGCAAGGCTGCTCCGTGGCGCCCTCCGCCAGTGGCGCTGCGGCGCTGCTCTGCACGCATTCTTGCTGCGTGAGCACGAGCTTGCACTGCGCATCTGCCGCAATAAGCTCTTTGCGCGCCGCCGGGTAGGCGGGGTTGATGGGTACGTACACGCCCCCGGCCAGCCAGATGCCGAGCATGGCCACGGGCAGCCAGCCCGACGGCTCCAGCATGACGCCGACCCGGTCGCCGGGGCCTACGCCGTGCGCCTGGCGCAGGTAGCCGGCCAGGTGCCTGACGCGGCTTGCCAGCTCCTGGTAGCTCAGGCACTCGCCGGCAGCTACCAGGGCGGTAGCGGCGGGCGTCTCTTTTTCCCAGGTAGCCAGGCAGGCGGCCCACGTGGGGGGCGGGGCCGGCGCCCCGGCAGCGGCCAGGGGCAACGGCTCGGGTTCCGCAAGCAGGCGCAGGGCGCTGATGGGAACATCGGGGTGCGCTACGGCCTGCTCGGCCAGCGCGATAAAATGAGCGGCCAGCTGCCGGGCAAACCAGTCGCTGAACAAGTCGCGGTTGTATTCCAGCGCCAGGCTCAGGCCCTGCCCCGCCGGGGCGTAGGAGAAGCTGAAAGCCAGGTCGAGCTGGCTGCTTTCGCGGGGTAGGTTTTTGTACTGCGCCACTTCTAGGCCGGGCAGGCCGGCGGCAGTGGGGTGCAGCTGGGTCAGCGTGGCTTGGTTGTGCAGCACCAGCAGGATATCGAAGAAGGGTGAGCGGCTGGGCTCCAGCGCGTAGGGCAGCTGCCCAATGAGCTTATCGAAGGGGTAGCTGCGGTGCTCGTAGGCTTGCAGCAGCTCCTGCTTTTGTACCCGCAGCAGGCTGCGGAAGGAGAGGCTGCCGCTAAACTCCGTCTTGATGGCCAGTACGTTCAGGAACAGCCCGACCTGCTGCTGCAGCTCCGGCTGCTCCCGGTTGGCTAGTGGCGTCCCGATAACGGTGGTTTCCTGCCCGGTGTACCGGAATAAGGTGACGTTGAGCAGGGCAAACAGCCCCATGAAGAGCGTGGCCCCTTCGGCCTCGCACCGGGCTTGCAGCTGCTGGTGCAGCCCGGCCGGCAGGGGCAGCACCACCTCGGCCCCGTTGAAGGTGCGGTTCGAGGAGCGGGGGTGCTGGGTGGGCAAGTCCAGCACCGGCACTTTATCGGCAAACTTTTTGACCCAGTAGGCTTCTTCGGCGAGTTGGGGCGGCTGCTCCTGCGCCCAGCGCACGTAGTCGCGAAACTGAATGGGCAGCGGGGGCAGCGCAGCGGGCTGCCCGGTGGCGCGCGCGCCGTAGCCCGCCATAAACTCTTTGAACAGCACCTCCATCGACCAGCCATCGCTGATGATGTGGTGCATCACGTACACGAGCAGGTACTCGGCGGGGGCTGTTTTTACTAGGGCAACGCGGAGCAGCGGGCCCGTTGCCAGGTCAAACGCCCCGTAGACGACCTCCCGCAGCAAGGCCGGCAAGGCGGCCTCGCCGGCCAGCTCGTAGTACGTGAAAAAGGCGTCGGTCACTTCCTCCAAAGGCAGCACCTGCTGATACAGCTCGCCCGCGCTATCTTCCTGGAAAACAGTGCGCAGGGCTTCGTGCCGGCTCACCATCGCGCCGAGGGTTTCGGCGGCCCAGGCGCGGCTCACCTCGCCTTTCAGCGCCAGGGCCCCCGCAATGTGGTAGGCGCGCGAGGCTTCCTCGGTCTGGCTGACCAGCCACATGCGCTTTTGGGCGTGCGTGAGCGGAAAGCGGGCGGCCGGCGCGCGGCCCGGCGCAATTAGCTGCGCGGCGGGCTGCGGGTGCGTCGGCGTCAGCAGCAGGGCTAGCTGCCCGATGGTGGCATGGGTAAAGACGTCCTTTAATTGCAGCGATACCTGAAATTCGGTGCGGAGCCGGCCCAGCAGCTGAATAACGTTGAGGCTGTGGCCCCCTAGCTCGAAAAACGAATCGGAGGTGCCGACGGCGGGTTGGTTCAGAATCTGAGCCCAAATCTGGCACAGGCGCTCTTCCACTGCGTTTTGCGGGGCGGTTTTGGGTCGGGCCTCCACCGCCAGCATATCCGCGTGGATTTCGGGCAGCGCCTTGCGGTCGACTTTGCCGTTGGGCAAGAGCGGAAAAGCAGCTACCTGCACCCACACTTCCGGAATCATGTGGGCCGGCAGCTGGCTACCCAGCAGGCGGCGCCAGTCGGCGAGCGTGTAGGGCAGGGGGGTGGCGTGCTGCACAAAGGCGACCAGCACGGGGTGCCCCTGCAAGTGCCGCACGGCAACCAGGCTGTCGAGCCCCGCGTGCTGCGCACTGATGGCCGCCTCAATGTACTGGGCCTCCAGGCGATAGCCCCGGTAGCTGAGCTGATTGTCGGCCCGGCCCTTGAACAGGATGCTGCCATCTGGCCGCAGGCAGCCCACGTCGCCGGTGCGGTAAACCCGCTGGCCGGGCCGGAAGGGGTGCGGGATAAACTTCTGGCTGGTAAGCTCCGGCTGGTTGTAATAGCCCAGGGCCAGGCCCGCGCCCCCAAGGTACAGCTCCCCATCGAGGCCCACCGGCTGCTGCTGCAAGGTTTCACTCAGCACGTATACCTCCCGGTTGCTGAATGGCTTGCCAATGGGAATATTCTGTTCCAGGCACTCCACTTTGTGGTAGGTGGCGCACACGGTGCTTTCGGTGGGGCCGTAGGTATTGTACAGGGCCACCGGCTGGGCCAGCAGGTGGGTGATGTACTCCGGCTTCAGCACATCGCCGCCGCTGATGAGCACCCGCAGCGACGCGGGGAGCACCCCTGCGTTGAGGTAGGCAATAACGTAGGGGTTGGTGCTGAGCAAGGTAACGTGCTCGGCCTGCAGCGCCGCCCGCAGCGCGTCCAGGTCCTTCGGATTGGGCAGGATGTGCAGCCGGCCCCCGGCGGCCAGCACCGGGAAAATCTCCTCCACCGACGTGTCGAAGCTGATGGAGGCCTGTTGCAGCACTACGTCCTGGGCCGTTACCTGGAAGTACGCCTGGAAGCTGAGCGCATAGTCGGCCAAAGCCCCGTGGGAGATAAGCACTCCCTTCGGGTTCCCCGTTGAGCCGGAGGTGTAGATGATGTAGCAAGGGGTGTCGGCGCTGATGCCCGGCGCCGGCAGCGGCCCGCGCTGGCCGGCCGGCGCGGGCGCATAGTCTTCCAGCGACAGGCAGTCGATGGGCGGCGGCCAGGCGATGGGCCGCTGCGCGCTGGTGAGCAGGAGCTTACACTCGGCGTTTTCCAGCATGTAGCGCAGCAGCGCTTCCGGGTAGGCCGGGTCCAGGGGCACGTAGGTGACGCCCGCCAGCATGCTGGCCAGCATCCCAACCACCATCCACTCGGAGCGCTCCAGCAGCAGGGCTACGGTGTCGCCCGGCCCCAGGCCGCGCCGGGTAAGCTCGTAGGCCACGGCGCCGGCCCGCTCGTTCAGCTGCGCGTAGGTCAGGGACCGGCCCGGGCCGGACAGGGCAATGCGGGCGGCGTGGGTGGCCACGCTAGCCTGCCACAGCGCCAGAAAGGAGGCCTGCGCCCGGGGCAGCACCGGGCCCACCGCCGCGGTTTCGAGCAGCTGCTGCTCCTGGGCATCCACTAGGCTAATCTGGCGGGCGGGCGCGTCGGCGTGGGTGCCGAAGGCCTGCAGAATGGTTTGCAGCCGGCTGCTCAGCAAGTCTATCTCTGCCGCCGTGAAGTACTGCTGGTTGTACACGAAGCGGATGTCAAACCCATCGTCGTGGTAGCCGCGCACGTAAATGGAAAGCGGGTCTTCCTCCCAGTAATTAGACAGCGCGTAGGCATTGGAAGCCAAATCGCCGATGGAGGACGTAAAGTTGAATTCCTCGTAGGAGATGCGAATGTCGTACAGGCCGGCCCGCTCGCCCGGCCGGGCCAAGTCCTTTACCA
The DNA here is from genome assembly GCF_030581075.1 of Hymenobacter cheonanensis. Classification (GTDB taxonomy): domain Bacteria; phylum Bacteroidota; class Bacteroidia; order Cytophagales; family Hymenobacteraceae; genus Hymenobacter. Next base: position 55,000 of record NZ_JAUQSW010000016.1, on the reverse strand, counting down.
GGTTGCCGTACTGGTAGCGCTGGTGGCGGAGCGCTTCCCGCATCTTTTGCTTCACCCCGCCCAGCAGCTCGGCCAGCGAAGCGTCTTCCTCCAGCGAGAAGCGCACGGCGAGCAGATTCATGAATACGCCGGCCGTTTGCTTAAACAGCTTATTGGTGCGGTTGAGCACGGGCATCCCGAAGGAAATGGTGGGCTGCTGCCTGGTTTTGCCAAAGTACAAAAGCAGGCTCCCGATGATGAGCTGAAACAGCGAAACGCCGTGGCGGTCGGCCGTTGCTTTCAACAGGGCGCACGTTTCCTTGGGCAGCGCCAGGGTTTTGCTTTGCGCTTTCTGGGCGTAGCTCACCGTGCTTTGCTGCTGCAGCAGCCCCGAATACCCCTGAAACTGCTGCACCCAGTACGCCCGGTCGTCTTCGGCCTGCTGCGACTGGTAGTAGGCCGCGTCGTCCTGGATGTAGTGCGCGTAGGAATAGTGCCTGGCCTCCGTGACGCCCGTTTCCAGCAGGTTTTTGTAGTGGAAGGCGATGGCATTCAGCAGCAGGCTGAACGACCAGCCATCGCCAATCAGGTGGTGAATTTTGGCATACCACAGGTGCGTCCGGGCATCAATTTTCAGCAGCTTGAACGTGAACAGGTGGGTGTTATCCGGTTGGAAAGCCACGCCGAACTCCTGGTCCATCCACGCGTTGGCAGCGGATGTGGGGTCGGGCTCGGCCGAAAAATCCAGCAGCTCCAGCTCAAAGCCCGCGGCCGCCTCCCGTATCGCGTAAAACAGCTCCCCGTCTACTTCCTGAAAAACAGACGCGTACACCTCCTGGCTTTTCAGAACCTCGGCAATCGCGGCCTCATAGATGGCGGGGCGCAGGGGCCCTTGCAGCAGGGCATAGCCGCCGATATTATACTTGGGCGAGGTACGGTTGAACGCCTGGTCGGCCCAGATAAGCTGCTGCGTGACGGAAGGTCGCTTAAGCTCCATGTTATTGCGGGAAGGCAGTGAAAGACAGCAAGACAAGTAAAAATTCGGGACTAGGCCGGCGCGCTGCCGGCCGGGGGGGGCGCACGCCCGTAAGGATGGCATTGGGCAGCAGAAACCCGGTGCCGCGGGCGCCCGCCGGCACCGGGTGCGGCCGGCGGGCGCCCGCGGCAGCGCGCTAGAGCTTGTAGGAAAAGCTCAGCCGGTAAATCGGGTTCTGGGCCTCGTAGCGCTCCCAGATGAGGTAGGGCTGCGCGTTAATCCAGCTGCGGCTGCCGCTGTACACCAGGTTGTCGATGCGGAAGGAGACGTTGCCCCGCTTTTTCAGGGTGGTCACGCTAGCGGTGATGCCGGCGGTGTAGAAGGGGAGCAGTTGCCGCTGGGCCTCGTAGGTGGTGGTGGTGTAGTTGCTGTTCACCTGCAGCTTCAGGTTGTTCTTAAGCGTCCAAATGGAATTGAGCTTCAGCACCCCGTACACACTCTCGCGGCGGCCATACGTGTACTGGTCATCCGAAATATTATTGTAGAATACCTCGGCGCCCCCGTTTAGCTTCCACCACGTGAGCAGGTTCGTTTCGCCGCTCAGGCTGGCGCCGAGGGTATTGACGTGGGCAATGTTGTCGAAGGTGATGGTAGTCAGGTCGCCATCCTGCCGGATAATCTTATTAATCACGTTCTGGCTGTTGCGCAGAAACACGGATGATTTCAGGTTGAAATGCTCGTTGGCGTACAGGTAATTCAGCTCGACGTTGTTTGAGTAGGCCGGCTTCAGTAGCGGGTTGCCCTGGCTGCGCTGGTTCACGTTGTCGTAGCGCACAAACGGCGCAAACTGGAACGGGTCGGGGCGCGAGATACGCCGGCTGAAGTTCAGCGCAATCGACTTGGAATCGTCGAGCTTCCGCTCCAGGGTAAGGCTAGGGTACGCGTTGACGTAGGGGCTGGTAGGAATGCTGCTGATTTCCTGCAGGGCGTTTTCCAGCCGCAGGCCTACCTGCGCCTTGTAGGCCCCTTTGGCGTAGGACAGCAGGGAAAAAACCGCCTGGATGCTTTCCTTATACTTATAGTTTACCGCGTTGTACACATTATTGGTCAGGCTGGTAAAATCATTGCTGAAGTGCACCTCCTCGCCGGAGTAGCCCAGGTCAAGCTTCCAGTACTGATTCAGGGCGCGGCTGTACGTCAAATCATAATCCAGGAAATAGTACCCAATGGTATTAGCCAGCGAGTAGCTGCTCAGCACGGCATTATTCTGGTTGCGCAGGATGTTATTGGAGTTAATATCTACCGCGCCCCAGGCGTAGAGAAAATCAGCCCCGAAAGTGTTCCGTTTGGCGGAGCGGGTATACCCGGCGCGCACCTTGTTTTCACTGGTGGTAAACAGCACGTTGCCGCTGCCCGTATTCGGCAGCGACTGCTCGTCCTGGCGATAGGTAGAGGGCGTATTGCGGTCCAGCAAGGAATACTGGTAGCTCAGCGACGCCGTAGAGAGGGAGTCAATCTTATAGTCCGTGCCAATTTCCGCATTGGTAAATTTCTCTATCTCGGCTTCCTTGTAGAGCGACGTAAACTGCAGGGCATTATCGAGGTAGTACTCCCGGTAGGTCTGGGTGGGGCGGTCCTCGTGGCGGAAGTTGAGCGAAGCGTAGTTACTCCACTTACCAACGTTGTAGTCCAGCTTGGCCAGGCCGCTGTACTTTTTGTTTAGGCCCAGGCCAATGGTTACCAGGGCCTCCGTGGCGGCTTTGTTCTCCTGCTGGGTGATGATGTTGAGAATGCCGGCGGCGCCTTCCGGGTCATACTTGGCGGAGGGCGAGGTAATAATCTCTACTTTCTTTAGCTTGCCGGCGGGCAGGGTAGCCAGCACGTCGGAGGCGCTCAGAATGGTGGGCTTGCCATCAATGAGCACGCGCACGCCGGCATCGCCCCGCAGCTTTACCTGGCCGGTCGCGTCCAGGGTTATTTGCGGCACCTTGGCCAGTACGTCGGAGGCCGAGGTAGCGCCAGCCAGCATTTCGGGCGTAAAATTGACGACCTCTTTGTCGATGTGAAACTCGACGTTGCTGCGCTGGCCCGTCACGGTAACTTCGTCCAGGGCCTTGCTATTTAGCTGCAAGGCTATGTCGCCCAGGGCCAGCGGCTTTTCCGTCACGGTAATTGCCTTTTCGTATCCCTGGTAGCCAATAAAGGATACAACGAGGGTATACGTAGTAGGTGCTATGTTTGGAAGCACGAATTTGCCCTCCTCGTCCGTAGCCGCTACCTGCACCTGCCGCTGCTTGGTAGCATCGGCAAACAACACAATGTTGGCATACGGGATGGGCGCCTTGCCATCCACTACCTTGCCGGTGATACTGCTTGTGCGCTGCGCGAAAGCCGGCGCCATATTCAGCAGCAACAGGATAAGCAGTAACCGAAGCTTAATGATTGAGTTCATCGATTTACAGTCTTTAGCGTGATTTTTTAAAAGAAGCCCCTTTGCCTGTGCTGCGCGTAATGCGTCCGGAAACCAATTGCTGGCGCATGTGCCGCCGGCCGCCAGGGCAATGCAGCGGCTATCAGCTTCGGCAACCCCCGGGCACTGCCCCCAATTGCCGGGAGCTGGAAGCCTGTTCTCACTAGCGTGCTGCCCGTAAAAAGCGGTGCCCCTGTTATTGATTGTTCAAAGGTGAACTATGAAAAGGACACCCGGGGGTTTTTTACACCAAGCGGCTTATTCACAGTACTAAGCAGGGTTATTCGGGTGCCTAGCGATTTGCTGAAGAGCAGCGGGCTGATTTTATAAGCAGCAGACAGCCTTGGGAGGGCACCCTGGCCGCTGGCTATTTGCCCCCCGCGCCCCGGCGCCAAGGCGAAGCCCCCGGCCGAAACCGCAGCCGCATGAGGCGCGGCCCGGGCAGCTGCCGTGCCCGCCAGGCCAGGAATTACCCGGGCAGACGCGGGGCGGCCTGGCGCCTGGGCCAGGCCCCTGGCCCTGCGATGAGTAGCCTGCATTTCCCCGCCGGGTGGCCCACTGTATGGCAGGTGATTTACCGCGCTTATAGCAAGGCGCAATACAATTCGTCAGCTATTTCCGCTACTAAGGAGCTATTCTGCTGATTCGACAAAACCACGATGCCGATTTTATTTTGCTTATCGAAGCGCACCAACGAAGAATTACCAAAAGTATCCCCTGTTTTTTCAAAATAGTGGCGCGCCCCATCGCTGATGCTGTTCCAACCTAATCCGACTTCAAACCCATTGGCTACGCAAAATGCCTGGTGACTAAGCTCAATTGCTTTGCCAAGCCAAGTATCACCCGGGTTAAGTTGAGCGGTTACGTATTTCAGTAAATCTGCCGCGGTGGAGCACAGGCCGCCGGCCGGCGCTATTTTATTCGCTATCAGCCGCTCCGCCACGGCGCCCTGCCGGGTAAAGCCGCCGGCCTGGTTAGCAGCCAGGGGGCTGGCCAGCGTGGTCCTGGCCATTGAGAGCGGGCCCGTTAGCTGCGCTGCGAGCGCGCTTTCGTACTGCAACCCGGTGCACTGCTCCACAATAAGGCCTAGCAGCGCGTAAGAAAAGTTGCTGTAATGGTAGCTGCCATAGTCAGTTACGCAGTCCGTGCTGCTCAATACCTGCTGGATATAGCGCGTATCGACCGCCGCAAACGGCTGCCGCGCATTTAGCCTCAGCAGCGAGGCCAGGTACTGGTCATCTGCCAAAGTGGGCAGCCCTGCCTGATGCGAAGCCAGGTCGGTTACCCTTATTTTATTCCGTAAAGCACTGTTCAGCTGGGCCGAAGCCGGCAGCAGGTTGTCGATGAAAGCATCAGGCGCAATAATGTTTCGGCTTATTGCCAGGCTTATCAGCAAGGCAGTAAATGTTTTCGTAACGGAGCCTATCTCAAATACGGAGTCCTGATTGATTGCGCGCCCGCCATCATTGTGCAACGAGCCGTGAGAGAAGAAAAAAACGTTTTTGCGCCTGATTAACCCAATGCTCACCCCTGCCGGCGCGCACACCTCTTCATGGTGCGCCAGTACTCCGGCTGCGAGCCGACGGTATCTCTCGCTATCCCGGGAAGTCATGGCAGGCTGGCCGGCTGGCAGGGCTGAGGTAAGCAGGCTGGCTAGGGGCGCGGTAGCGCGGCAGGGTGGTCGACCTGGGCATAAGGTGCTGAAATTCAGTAATTATCACAGCTCGACCTTGCATACGATGGGGTCGATGCCTGCTGCATCCGAAGCCAGGTGCACCACGTAGTCTTCGGCTAGCTTCAGCTTTTTTAAGTACCACGTAGTATTCGCTATTTTCGCCTCATTATTCCTGACTATAATTTCCTCCAGCGGAATAACCAAGCCTCTGCCGTCCGCTTTTACGATGGACTCTTTTTGGGTCCAGTAAGTATAGAAGTCATAGTATTTGTTTGTTGACCCAGTGATTTTATTCCATTCATCGGGCAGCATGTAGCATTTGAAATCTTCGATTGCGATGGGGCTAACATGCTCAATGTCGATGCCTACTTTGGAGAAATCGCTTAGTGCGCAGGTCACGTAATGGCCAGAGTGTGATATGTTAAAGTCGATGTCCTTGTCGATGTAGGGCCGGCTGTAGGAAGTGTACTGCAACTTCCCCAAATCACAGGTAACCCCGAATTCTTCCAGGCCTTTGCGCAGCAGCAGCTTGCCATACAGGCACGCCTGCACATCCTGCCACCGCTGAAACCTGAGAATCCTGGTTCTGATACTGGCTGGAAATAAGGCTAGGTAGGTGCTGAGTTCCCTATCTGTGAGTTTCTGCTCAAAGCACGAGTACAGGACCTTTATCATTTTGGGTGGCGGTATAATGTGGAAATTAAAAGGACAATGGTTCGTGCAATTGCCGCTTTGCAGCGGCCTTTGCTAAGAGCCTTGGTACTTAGGGCAACCCGGAATTGATTTTGTGCGCTGCCAGGACGGCCGCGTAACCTGCGGGCGGCTTCAGGAGCCAGGCCCGGAGCTGGCCTGTGGGTAAGAGCCTGTCTACGACTTCCTTACTGCCTGGCCAGGCTTGTGGCCCAGGCAATTGCCTGGCCTAGCGTGGCCGCCGCGGGCAGCTACGCCATCTCCCCGGCTTCAATCACCGAGGCAACGGTTCTGGCATTGTCAAAGATGAAGAAGTGGTTGCCGGGCAGTGCCCGGTAGCTGATTGGAAATACAGACTCCTGCTGCCACTGCTCGATTACCGCTACCTCCAGGCCCTCGCTATCGCCATACAGCACCTGGATGGGAATGGGCAGCGGGGCCGATTTTTCGTAGGAAAACGTTTCTACTACCTGAAAATCAGCGCGTAGTATGGGTTCGAAATACTCGCGGAAGTCCTGAGACTCGTTTAGCTCCTGCGGAGTGCCGCCAATACTGAACACCTCGTTCCAGAAGTCATCCTTGCCGATTTTGTGCAGAATAACGTCGCGCGTGTGCCGAGACGCGGGGCCCGCCTTGCCAGATACAATCAGCCGGCTGGGCAAGGGCTGGCGCTGCTCGTGCAGCTTGCGGCAGAGCATCAGCCCTACCAGGGCCCCCATGCTGTGGCCGTAGAGCACGTAGTCGGCCCCGGAGCTTACTTTTTGTACTAAAACCGGGAACAGGTCATCCACAACCGCCTGCATGCTTGTGAGTAGCGTGCCGGTAGCGCGGGAGCCTCTGCCGCTGTATTCCAGCACCTCAACAGGGCAGGACTTGGAGAAGTATCGCTTGAGCGACTGGTAAGAAAGGCTGGAGCCGCCAGCGAACGGCAGGGCAATGATATTCATGGGAAAAAATGCTTGGTGGTGAGCCGGCAAGGGCCGGTTGGACACAATCTTGGGGCGGCCGGGTGGCACCGGGTTGGCTGCGGGCGGCCAACCCGGTGCCGCCTGCGGCAGCGGGCAGGTGGGGCTAGGCCCGCTACGGCACCCGTGGCCCCGCAGCGGGCCACGCGCCGCCCCACTGCGGGGCGGGGGGCTAGGCTACACTAAGGGCCTCTTCCCTGGTCACGCTTTCGAGCTTGCCATAATTCATTTTGTACAATTTATCAGCGTACTGATAATAGTTGTCGTCGTGCGTGATGGCCACGACTGAGAAGCCTTCCTCCTTCAGATAGTCCAGAATCTCGGTGTAGAACTTCTTGCGGAAATAAGGGTCCTGGTCGGCCGCAAACTCGTCCAGAATCAGGATGGGCTTGCGCTCCAGCATGGCGCAAACCAGGGCTAGCCGCTTTTTCTGGCCGGTTGATAAGTTGACGGTTGTCAGCTTATTATCCCTTATCTCCACCTTCTTGTCGAGTTCAAATACGGTGAGGTATTCGAGTGCTTTTGCTTCGTCGATGTGCGCTACCCCGTAAAATTCTTCGAACAGGTGAAAGTCGCTGAACACGGGCGCAAACAAGCCCCGGTAGGCGGCAAAGCTGCGCTCCTCCAGCACCTCGCCGTTGAGGTACACCTGCCCTTTTTCGCGCACGAACAACCCCACTAATACGTTGATAAACGTGGTTTTACCGCTGCCATTGCCGCCGTACACGAACACCACTTCCCCCCGGTGCAGGAAAAAATCGTTGGGCCCCACGCTGAAGTGCGTGTCTTCCTCCGTGGCGTACTGGTAGGAAATGTCGTAGAGCTTGAGGCTGTCGAACGGCGGGAGCGCGGCGGCGGCCTCGCCTTCCACGTCTTTCTCGCGCAGCGACTCTTTCAGGGAGCTTAGCCGGGTCAGGGACACGTGGGCCTGCGCCAGGCCCGGCACCATGAGCACGACCGACTCGATGGGCCCCCAGATGTACATCAACACAAAGATGAAATTGATGATAACCGGGCTGCTGACGGAAAGCCAGTCGCCGAGGAACAGGAGAAGCGAGCCAATGAACACGTAAAAGGCAATCTGCCCGATTACCCGGTTGTTGAGGTGGTAAACCAACGCTTTTTTATTGTAGGCCGAAGACGCTTCCACCGACGGGTACATGTGCCGGTTCACGATGTCGACGCCCTTTGCGCGCGCCAGCTTGATTTCCTTGAAGCCCACCAGAATTTCGTTGAGGTGGCGCACAAACCCATCCTCGATGGACATGGCCTTGTCGAAGAAGGCCATTGCCTTTTTCTCGCTCAGCGTGTAAATCAGCACCGTAAAGGCCATCAGGACGCAGGTGCAGGCTAGCAGCTTCCACGAAAGAAACGCCATGTAGCCGCAGCACAGCAGGATGATGATAAAGTTCGTCATCAGGTCAATGACATTGACGGAAGCGTTGACGACGTTGTTCGTGTCGCGGGTGAGCGCCGTGTAAATGCGCTCCTTGTTTTTAAGCAGCGGGTGGTAGGCCGAGGTAAGCACCATCTCCACTACTTCCATGCGTACCTGGCGTAAAATCTTCAGCATGAAGGCAATCATGCTCCGAGAAACTATCCAGCGGCTCACAAAAAACAGGACCAGGCTGCCCGCAAACAGGTAAGCATACTCCTTGTTGGCCGTGCTGATGCCCTGGATAGACTTACTGATTATCTGGTTGATGATGAAGATGATGGCCGTGTTGCCGGCCGCGGCCAGGATGCCCAGGGCCACGAATAAGATGTATTTTCCGAGATGTCCTTTCAGGAGATTCATGGGGTTGGGAATAAATTTTTTAAGAATGGGGCCTGGCGGGCGCGCTAGTGCAGCACCGGGGCGCCGGTGGCCTGCACGGCATAGTCCAGCTCGGCTTTAAACCAGCCGGCTATTTCCTCCGCCCGCTCGGCCGAGCAGTCGTCGGCCCCGAACAGCATGTTGATTTGCAAGGCATTATCGAAGTGGAAGACGTCAATCCACCACGTGGCGCGGCACGCTTCGGGTAGCACCTGGGGCGCGGGCTGGCTGCTGCCGTCTATCGCCGCCTGGCGAAGGGCGCTGTGGTTCTGGTAGTTGAGGCCCACTTCCGGGTAGAAGCCGGGCGCGGCCTGCAGCTCGTGCAGGAGCTTATCGTAGGGATACTGGTAGTGCTCAAAATCAGCCACCAGGCTATCCTGCACCGCGTTTAGCTGGTCGGTGAGTGTGTCGCGGCTGCTCCAGGCGCAGCGGTTGAGGAGGATGTTGGAGTAGAAGCCTATGGCCTGCTGATTGTCTACCGTGCGGTACACATCGTGGGCTCGCAGCGACACGGGCACTGCTACCGCCACCGCTTCCTGCCCGCTGAGCTGGTGGTACACGCGCCGGCACACTCCCATGAGCACCGCCAGCGGCATGAGCTGCTGGCTGGCCAGCCACTGCTCGAAGTCTTGCAGCGCCCGGCCCGTCACAAACGTCGATACCTTAAGCGTTTGAGCCGCCACGGGGCGGGCCGTGAGGTCGGCGCCGGCCAGCTGCTTTTTCCAGTAGGCAAGCGCCCGCCCGCCTTCGGCGCTGCCGACATAGCCCTGCTGGGCCTCCACAAAGGCCCGGTACTGGGGGGCAGCCGGGGGCGCCGGGGCGGCTACGGTGCCTTGCAGGGCCGCCCGGTAGAGCTGCGTCAGCTCTTCTTGCAGCACCCCCTGCGAGTAGCCATCGAAAACCAGGTGAGAAAGGACGATGAGCAGCTCGTCTTCGCCCGCAAAGCGCAGCACCCGCACTACCCACGGAGCTTGCAGCGTAATCTGTTGGCGGGCCTGCCGCTGCGCTTCCTGCAGCAGGCTTGCCCGGCGCCCGGCGGGCTGCGCCCGGCAGTCCAGCCACTGAATGGGGACTTCGGCGTGGGGCTGCAATTGCATGTAGGGCAGCCCACCGCCGTTGGGCACAAAGGTGGTGCGCAGCAGCTCATGGCGCTGCTGAAGCGCATCCAGGGCGGTTTCCAGGGCCTGCTTATGGAAGGAAGGGTACGGTACGGGCCCAATCTCGGAGAACTCCCCTACTACCCGGTAGGGCGAGAAGAAATTTTGCTGGTTGTAGGACAGCGGCGTGAGCTGCTGCCCCCCCTGCCGGGCCAGCTCTTCCACAATGGCCGTTGTGGCCGCCAGGAAGTGCGCCACCAGGGCCTGCATCTCCTCGTGCCCATAGCGCGCCTGGCTGTACTGGATGGACAAGTGCAGCTCATCTTCCGAGAGCAGCCCCGAAAACTCGATTTCGTGAAACCGGGGCATCAGGGGGTGCACTTCGGCCCCTTTCTCGCCGAGCGCCAGGCGAATGTCCTGGGTTTGCGGCGTGGCGATATGGCTGTCGAACTGCCCCAGGTAATTGAAGCAGATGGCCGGCGGCGGGGCCTGCGCCAGCACGGCATCCTGGGCCACGTATTTCAGCATGCCGTAGCCCAGGCCCTTGTGGGGCACCGCCTGCAGCACCCGCTGCACCTGCTGCACGTAGGCCAGCGCGGGCTGGGTGCCCGGCTCGGGTAGCACAACCGGGAAAACGCTCGTAAACCAGCCGATGACGCGGCTCAGGTCGGGCGCCCCGCCCACCTCCTCGCGGCCGTGGCCCTCCAGGTGCACGGGCACGTTGGGCATCCCAAAATGGCGGTGGCAGGCTAGCCCCAGGGCCGCCAGCAGCAGCGCGTTAACGTCGAGCTGCGGCGCCTGGGCGGCCGTTGTCTGAAGCACGGCGGTTTGCTGGGCCGCTATCTTGAAGGAGATAGCCGCGCTGTCGCTGACGTGGTTAGCCCCCTGCGGGCAGCTTACCGGCAGCGTAGCTTGCGGACCGCTCACTACCTGCTGCCAGTAGGGCAGCTCCGCGGCCAGCTCTGCCGAGTGGGCATAGGCCTGCTGCCAGGCGGCGGTGCGCAGCAGCGCCGTGCTCGTGGCGGGCAGCTCCAGCGGGCTGCCGGCTTCGTACTGGGCATACAACACCCCAAAATCTTCGAATAGAATGCGCCAGGAAACCCCGTCTACCACCAGGTGATGGATGGCCAGCAGCAGCACGTCTTCCGTAGGCTGCCTGAAAATGGCGGCCTTCAGCAGCTCGCCCCGCTCCAGGCTCATGCTCTGCTGCAGGGCCGTGGCCTGCCGGGCAAACGCCTGCTCGGGCGCCGGCTCCGCACGCAGGTCGATGACGGGCACGGCAAAGCGGGGGCTGGCCGCCGCAATAACCTGCTGCCAGCGGCCGTCCGCGCCCTGTTGGAACTGCGCCCGCAGCCCTTCGTGGTGGGCTAGCAGCTTTGCCAGAATCACGCGCACGGCTTCGGCATCAAAGCCGCCCGGCCGGATTAGCTTCACCGACTGGTTGAAATGGTGCAGGCAAGGCTCGTTTACCAGCGCCACGTAGCGTAGCTGAATGGCCGACAGCCCGGCCTGGCCCGTGTATTCCACCGCGGCTTCGGCCCGCGGCGCGGCCACCAGCCGGGCGGCCGCGCCGGCAATGGTAGGGGCCTCCATAAAGTCCTTGATGTTCAGCCGGTAGCCCTGCTGGCGAAGCATGGACACGAGCTGGATAATCTTGATGGAGTCGCCGCCCAGGGCGTAGAAATTGCTGGTGGTGCTGATGTGCTCTTTGCGGAGCAGCGTTTTCCAGCACGCTTCCAGCAGCTTTTCGGTCGGGGTTTCGGCGGCCACGGCCAGCTCGGTGGTGGCCTGGCCCAGGGGCAGCGCGCTCAGGGCCGGCCGGTCTACCTTGCCGTTGTTGTTCAGCGGCATCGCCGCCACGCGCACCAGGTACTGCGGCAGCATGTAGCCCGGCAGCCGGGTGCCCAGGAAGCTGAGGAGCGTCTGGTCGGGCAGCTCGTGGGTGAGGACCAGGTACAGCACCAGGGCGGGCGCGCCCGCCACTTCCTTGTAGAGCACGTGCGCCTCCTGCACGGCGGGGTGGGCGAGGGCGGCGGCCACAATCTCTTCTGTTTCCACCAAAAATCCTCTGATTTTTAGCATGTTATCCTTGCGGCCGCTGAACAGCAGCTGCCCATCCTCGCTCCACTTGCACAGGTCGCCGGTGCGGTAAACGCGCTGCTGCGTAGGCGCATCGAGGCCAAAGCGCTCCTGATTGAGTGGCTCGTTGCGGTAGTATTCCTGGGCCAGGCCCGCGCCGGCGAGCCACAGCTCCCCCACGCCGCCGATGGGCACCGGCATCCCGTGGCTGTCGCGCAGGTAGGCCACCACGTTTTTGGTTGGCTTACCGATGGGCGTGGTGGCGTAGGGCAGGTGCGCCGCTACCTGGTAGGCCGTGGCGTACACCGTGTTTTCCGTGGGGCCATACATATTCAGCAGGCTGCCCGCCCCAAACCGCTGCACAAAGGCGCTGATGTGCTTGGCCGAAGCCGCTTCGCCCCCAATCAGCAGGTGGCGCAGCTGGCCCAAGCCTTCAAAACCAATGTCTACCAGCACGTTGAAAAGGGCCGTGGGCATAAAGCTGACCGTGATGGCATACCGGGCCAGCACCGCTTCGTAGGCGAAGAGGTCCTTCACCTGGCTTTCGTCCATGATAACGAGCGTGGCGCCCTTCAGCAGGGCCCCGTAGATGTCGAAAACGGACCCGTCGAATGCAAAGGAGCACAGGTTCAGCAGGCTGTCCGGCGGGGTAATGGCCACGCCCGGAACGCTGTCCACCATGTTGACCACGGCGTCTTGCCGGATGAGCACGCCCTTGGGCACGCCCGTCGAGCCCGACGTGTAGCAGATGTAAGCCAGGTCGCTGGCCGCCGCCTCGGGCAGGGCGTAGGCATTGGGCTGCACGGCCTCCTCCAGCGCCACCACGGCTAGCCCGGCGGGGGCCGCAAAGGCGGCGGCCGGGCCAGCCGTGAGCACCAGCGGCAGGGCCGCGTGCTCGCAGATGTAGCGCAGGCGCTGCGCCGGCAAAGACGGCTCCAGGAACACGTACACGGCCCCGGCCTTGAGCACCCCGAGCATGGCCACAATGGCCCACTGGTCGCGCCGGGTGCTGATGCCAATCCTGGCCCCGGCCCGAACGCCCGCCCGGTGCGCGAGGTAGGCCGCCAGGTAATCCGACTGCTTATCCAGCTGCTCGTAGGTGAGCTGGGCATCGGTGGCCACGGCACAAACCGCCGCCTTGGTAGGGTAAAGCGCGGCCTGCTCTTTGAACAGGCGCACAAGGCTGCCGGCCCCGCTGGGCAGGGGGCGCAGCGCGTCGGCCCGGGAGAACTGGCGCAGGAGCTGCTTTTCGGCGGCCGGAATGAAGTCGATGGCCTGAATGCTGGTGCCGGGCGCGGCGGCCGCCTGGCGAAGCAGCTCCTCTACCTGGGCGCACAGCCGGGCCACGCGGGCGGCCCCAAACAGGTCGGTGTTGTATTCCAGCTTCAGGAGCAGGCCGTCGGCCACCTCGCGGAACGAGAACGTCAGGTCAAACTTGCTGTAGCCATTCAATTCGGCCGCTTCGTGGGCCTCGGTGGTTGCGGCGGCCGGCACAGGGCTAGCCTGGTCGGCCCCGGCGGCCTTGTGCAGAATCAGAGCCACGTCGAAGAGCGGGGAGCGGCTCACCTCGCGCGGGGTGGCTAGCTGCTCCACCAGCCGGTCGAAGGGGTAGTCGGCATGTTGCAGCGCCTGGGTCGTGTTGTGCTTTACCCGGGCAAAAAGCTGCTGAAACGTATCCTGCCCGTCGAAGCGGTTGCGCAGGGCAATGGTATTGGCGAAGAAGCCGATTACGGATTGAAGCTCAGCTTTTTCGCGGTTGGCTACCGGGGTTCCCACCACAATGTCGGTTTGCCCGGAGTAGCGGGCCAGCAGCACGTTCAGGGCCGTGGTCAGGCCGTTGAAGAGCGTGCCCGCCTCGTGCAGGCACAGCGCCTTAAACTGCGCCAGCGTGGCGCCGGAAATGAGGTGCTCGTGGAGGCTGCCGGCGTAGGTGCGGGCCAGGGGCCGGGGCTTGTCCAAGGGCAGCTCCAGCACGGGGGGCTGCTCCGCAAACTGCGCTTTCCAGAAGGCCTCGCTGGCCTGCATGGCGGGGGCTTGCAGCTGCTCCTGCTGCCACACGGCGTAGTCTTTGTACTGCACCGGCAGGGGCGGCAGGGCCGGCTGCTGGCCCTGGGCCAGCGCCTGGTAGCTCGCCAGCAGCTCTTGCAGCAGCAGCGTGGTCGACCACCCGTCGAACACAATGTGGTGCACCACGGCCAGCAGCACGGCTTCGGTGGGCGACACTACCAGCAGCCTGGCCCGAATGGGCAGCTCGTGGGCCAAATCCATGGGCGCATCCTGGAAGCGCTGCATCTGCTGGCGCAGGGCGTCGGGGCCCGCGCCGGCCGGCACCGCTTCCTGCTGCAAGGCAAAAAGCCCGGGGTGCCAGGGCAGCACTACCTGGCGCACGTCGCCCTCAACCTGCCGAAACACGGTGCGCAGGCTTTCGTGGCGGGCCAGCACCGTGTGAAAGGCCTGGCCCAGGGCCTCCACGTTTACCCCGCCGGTCAGGGTGTAGGCAATCGGCATGTGGTAGGCCACGGAGGCCGTTTCCAGGTTGCTGATTACCCAGAGGCGCTTTTGGGTGTGCGTGAGGGGGTAAGAGGCCAGCTGCGGCGCGGCGCCTATGGCCGGCGCGGCGGCCGGGGCCTGCTCGGCAATAAAGGCGGCTAGCTTGGCAATGGTCGGATACAGAAAAATATCCATGAGCTTAAGCTCTACGTTGAGGTGCCGCTGAATGTCGCCGGCTATCTTCATTGCCTTCAGCGAGTTGCCGCCCATGTGGTAGAACGACAAGTCCCGGCTGATTGCCTTCAGGCCCAGCTCTGCTTTCCAGATAGCCGCCAGCTCCGTTTCCAGCCCTTCGTGAGGCAGCTCAAACTCGCTGCCCAGCAGCACTTCCTCGGGCGAGGGCAGGGCGGCCTTGTCGATTTTGCCGTTGCTGTTGAGCGGAAATTCCGGCAGGTGCACCAGAAACGTCGGCAGCATGTAGGCGTTCAGGCGCGTCGCCAGCTGCTCGCGCAGGTCGGCGATGGCCGCCGGGGCCGTGTAGTAGCACACCAGCTGCAATTTGCCCTCCGCATCCTTGATGGTTTTGGCTACTGTCTCCTCCACCTCGGCCACGGCTAGCAGGGCCTGCTCAATCTCGTTAAGCTCGATGCGCACCCCGTTCACCTTCACCTGTCGGTCTTGCCGGCCCAGAATTTCCAGGGAGCGGTCGGCCGCGTACCGGCCCATGTCGCCGGTCTTGTAGATGATATCGGCCCGGTCCTGAATGAGCGGGTTTTGCACGAATACCTGCTGGGTCAGGCCCGGGTTATTATAGTAGCCCTTGGTACTAAAGGGCGTTTTGATGTACACCTCGCCAATCTCGCCAATCCGGCAGAGCTTGCCCTGGTTGAGCACCAGGATAAACGTGTTGTCGATGGGCTTGCCCACCGATAGTACCTGGCCGGGGGCCTCGGGCACTTCCGCAATCCGGTGAAAGGTTTTAATCATCGTGGTTTCCGTGGCCCCGTACAGGTTCACTACCTCGATGCGGGTGCCAAACACCTCGCGCCAGCGGTGGATGTCCTTGGCATACAGCGCCTCGCCGGCCAGCAGCACGTACTGCAAGGCCGCAAACCGCGGCTTGGGCTCAGCCTGCTGGGCCGTTTTGGTGAGCTGCTGAAACAGCGAGGGAACGCCGTGCAGGAGCTGAATCTTTTCCGCGTCAATCCACTCTACCAGCCGGGCCAGGTTGCCGCGGGTTTCCGCCTCCGGAATGCAGAGCGTGCCGCCCGTGCACAGCGGCAGAAAGATGTCGCGCAGGGAAGCATCGAACGTGAACTGAATCAGCTGGCTCACTCGCATGCCGGGGCCGGCCCCAAACTCCCTGGCTTCCCACCCGATGAAGTGCGCCAGGCTTTTGTGCATCCCCACAATGGCCTTGGCCCGGCCCGTCGAGCCCGACGTGTAGAAGAGGTAGCTGGCCGCTTCCGGGTCCTGCTCGCCGGCCGGGTTCCCGGCTGGCAGGTCTTCCCACCGGTGCACTGCCTGCCGGCCCTGCTCTACCACGGTAATGCCCTGGCTTTCATTCAGAATCAGCAGCTTGCCTGCTTGCAGGCCTAGCCTGGCGGCCAGCGCCTCCCACCCGGGCAGCCAGTCCTGGTGCAGCAGCACGCTGGCGTTGGGGGTTTCCTCGAATAGCTGCTGAATCCGTTGCTCGGCAAACTGCAAATCGACGGGCAGGTACACGTGGCCCGCCTTAAACACCCCTAGCAGCGCCGCCACCAGGTAGGAGCTGGCCGGCATAAGCACTTTGATGATGGCCGGCGCCGGCTCCACGGCGGCCAGCAGCGCCGCCAGGCGGTTGGCGTAGGTATTCAACGCCTCATAAGACATCGGCCGGCCCCCAAACCGAATTGCTTCGGCCGTTGGGTACTGCGCTGCCATGTCTTCGAACTGCTTGTAAACTAGGTTTTTCATTTCGTGGAATAATCAAGAAAAAGAGTAGGATGGGGGCGCGGCCAGGCGGGTAGCAGCGGCGCGCGGGGGCTAGTAGGCGGCGCTGGGCACCAGCTCTTCCTGGTAGCTCTGGTTCACCACTTCCTGGGCCAGTACTTCGAGCACGTTAATCAAGGGGGTGGCGGGCCCCACCTCATCGGCCATGATGGCGACCTCCGTGCAGCCGCCGATGATGACGTCGACGCCCTGCTCCTTCAGGTAGTGGATGCAGGCAAAAAAGCGGTCCTTGGCGTTCTGGCAAATCACGGCCGATTTCAGCCCGTTTTCCATGTACACGGATTGCATAAAGCCGTCTTCCTGCAAGGCCGGGGGCAGCACCACGTAGGAGATTTCTTCCCGGGCCAGCACGTCCTGAAACAGGCCCGTCTGGATGGTGCCGCTGGTGGCCAGGATGCCCACCCGCGCCCGGCGGCCGTAGGTGTTCAGGATGTGCCGGGCCACCAGCCGCACCGGGTGCAGCAGCTGCGCCCGGGAGTGAAGCTGCATCGCCTCGTAGTAGTAATACGATGTTACACAGGCCGATACAATCAGGTCTACGCCCTGCGCGTTGAGCAGGGCCACCGAGCGCAGCAGCTCCGGCAGCGGCGAAGGCTCGTTGTACAGGATGGCCCGGGTGCGGTCGGGAATGACCGAGTTGCTGTGCAGCACGATTTCGAGAAACTCCTGGTCGGTTTTGGCCGGCGATTTTTCAATCACGTGCTTCAGCAGCAGCATCCCTGCCCGCGCACCCATACCGCCAATGATGCCTACTTTCTTCTTTTGCATTTTGTTAGGATAATAGTATGTGGATGTTTAGTTGGAGGAGCGCGGGCGGCGGCCCCCGCCGGCGGGGGTGCCCCCGCTAGGCCGAGGGCCAGGCTTTCAGCCGCGCAGCTAGTTGTAGCTAGGCATGTTAAACACGTCCAGCAGCAGGTTAAAAGTGATTACCACAATCAGCAGGTCGCTGTCGAAGGGCATGTTGAGCCTGAAGCCGGGGCGGCTGTACATCTTTTTCAGCCGCTCGATAACTACCGGGTTGAAATAGCCCTGCCGCTTAATCTGGTCGTAGCTCAGCAGGTCCATCACCATCTCGTCCTTGTTCTGAATCAGCTGGCAGCTGCCGGGCGCTACAAAGCCGAACTTCTGCCGGTGCGCTATCTCGTGGGGCACGTACCGCTCCGCCACTTTGCGGAGCAAATGCTTCTCGGCCAGGCCCTGCATCTGGTACTGGGGCGGGATGGTTTTGATGAACTCGAACAGCTCGACGTCCAGGAAAGGGTAGCGCCCCTCCACGGAATTAGCAAAGCACATCCGGTCGCAGTGGTCCGAGATGAGGTGGTCGGCCAGCCGCAGCTTCAGGTCCAGGTAAGAGCGCTTGTGAAAGCTGTTGCGCCCGGCGAGCTGCTGCTTGTTGATGGGGAAATTGCGCAGGCAGTCAATTTCCTCGAAGCGGTGGTTTACCGCGTCAGAATAGATGTCCTGCTTGTCGGTGCGGAAAGCCGCGTGGTTTTTCTCGTAGAAAAAGCGGCTGTCGCCCCACAGCTGCTCGTGCATCTGCCCTTCCAGCAGGGCCGCCAGGTCGTCGTCGGGGCTAGCCCGGTTGCCCACCGCATCGAGCCGGTAGCCCACGTACCCGCCAAACAGCTCGTCGGCCCCTTCTCCCGACAGCACCACCTTAATGCCCTGGTCGCGCACGCAGGAGGAGAGTGCCATCGAGCAGGTGTTGTAGGTTTCCTTCAGGGCCGTTTCGCCGTAGTACACCGTTTTGCGCAGCAGCTGGGAGATATTTTGCCAGTCAAACGCTATCTCGTGGTGCGCGCTGCCCAGGTGCGAAGCCATCGTGCGCTGAAAAACGCTCTCGTCAATCTGGCTGTGGTCGTGGTGCGGAAAAGTGACGGCGAAGGACTTGAAGGCGGTAGCGGGGTGGGTTTTCTTCATGATGGACCCAATCAGCGACGAGTCGAGCCCGCCGCTGAGGTAGAAGCCCACCGGCACATCGGCGTGCACCCGGTACGCCACCGACTTGAGCAGCTTTTCCTCCAGCGTCTCGGCGTAGTACTTTTCGGAGCGGCCCAGGTCGTACTCACCATCCTGCGGAAAGTCGGCATCCCAGTAGGTGTGCTCGGTGCACACGTTGTTCTTCAGTACGAGGTAGTTGCCGGCCCGCAGGCTGTGAATGCCCTTGAACATGGTCACCGGGCTCACCCACCCCGGAAAGGAAAACACCTGGTCCAGGCCCGTCATGTTGATTTTCCGCTCCACGAAGGGCACCTCCAGGATGGCCTTGATTTCGGAGGCGAACACCAGGTGGCCGTGCTGCTCGGTATAAAAGAGCGGGCACACGCCGAAGTGGTCGCGGGCCAGCAGCAGCGTGTCGGCGCGCTTGTCGTACAGGGCAAAGGCAAACTGCCCCACCAGCCGCTCGAAGAGCCGGTACCCATACTCCTGGTAGAGCGGGATGATGACTTCCACATCGCACTCGGAGGCAAACTTGTAGCCCTTGCCGATGTACTCGCTGCGAAGCTCCTTGAAGTTGAAGATTTCGCCGTTGCAAATCAGGATAATTTGCTTGTCGGCGCTGTAAAACGGCTGCGTGCCGCCCGCCAGGTCAATGATGCTGAGGCGGTTGAACCCGAAGCCCCAGTACGGCTCTTTGTGAATGGTCGTCCCATCGGGGCCGCGGTGGCTTATCGCCCGGGTCATCTTGACGATAATGTCTTCCGGGACAACGTGTTGCTTATCCTGGCTAAAAATTCCGGTTATCCCGCACATGTCTTTTACGCTCGGTGAGGTGGATGAGGTAGGTATATTGTTTTGCGGGCCAGGCGCTTAGGCGCCGGGCTCGGGCCAGGGGGCGCTACATTTCGAGCATCTGGGCCAGGAACAGGTCGCTCTCTTCGGCCTCCGTAGCCGAGGCTAGCAGACCGACGTCGGCCAGGCCGGCGGCCTGGGCCAGCTGGCTGGCCACGTGCCGGAAATTGTCGAGCAGGGTGCGCACGGTTTCTTCCCGAAACAGCGCCGTATCGTATTCCAGGTGCACCCGGATGGCGCCCGGCTCTTCGACGAAGAAGAAGCACAGGTCGTACTTGCTGCTCGCCGGGTCGGCGCCGAAGCGCGAAACGGCCAGGCCGGCCGGCTGCGTTGGGGGCTGCTGGCTCTCAATGTTTTGCAGCACCACCATCACATCAAACAGCGGTGAGCGGCCGGGCTGCAGCGGCCGGTTGAGCTGCTGGAGCAGCGTGTCGAAGGGATAGAGCTGGTGGCTATAAGCGGCTAGTACCTGCTGCTTTACCTGCTGGTAGAGCGCGGCCACCGTGGGCTGGCCCGCCAGCCTGGTGCGCAGGGCCAGCGTGTTCACGTACAGCCCAATCTGGCTTTCCAGGTCCAGGTGCTCGCGCCCGGCAATCGGGGTGCCGATAACGAGGTCGGCTTGCCCCGTGTACTTGTGGAGCAGCACGTTGGTAATCAGCAGCAAGGTCATGAACAGGGTGCCTTCCTGCTCCGCGCTCAGCTGGCTCAGGGCCTGGTAGTCGGCCTGCGCGATGTCGGTGGTGAGCGTTTTGCCCTGGTAGGCCTTGCGCTCGGGGCGGGGAAAATCGGTGGCGAGGTCCAGAACCGGCACCGCGTCTTCAAACTGGCCGAGCCAGTACTGCGCCAGGCGCTGGCCGTTTTCGCCGCTGAGGCTAGCCCTTAGCCAGGCCTCGTAGTCTCGGTACTGGGCCGGCAGCGGGGGCAGGCGCAGGGGCTGGCCGGCCGCCAGGGCGTTATAGGCCTGCATAAGCTCGTCGAAGAGCACCTGCATCGACCAGCCATCGCCGATGATGTGGTGCAGCGTGTACACCAGCACGTGCTCCTGGGCCGCGAGCTGCCACAGCTGAAGCCGCATCAGCGGGCCGGCGGCCAAGTCAAACGGCGTGCGGATTTCGGCCAGCACCCTGGCCTGCACGGCTTCCGGGCTCAGGTTGGCGGCCCGCAGGTCGGCCGTGGTCAGCAGCTCCGCCAGGGCCGGGGCAGGCAGCACCTGCTGGCTCACGGTCCAGTCGGCGTTTTTGCGAAACACGGTGCGCAGGCTCTCGTGCCGGGCCACTACGGCCGCCACGGCCCCCTCGAACGCGGCCCGGTCCAGGTCGCCGGTGAGCTTGAGCACGAAGGGCATGTTGTAGGCGATGTTGCTCTCGGCCGACTGGCAGGCCTTCCAGATGCTGTACTGGGCGGGCGTCGGGGGGAAGCTTGCCTGGGCCGGGGCCACGCGCAGGGGCTGGCTAGCCGCCTCGGGCCGGGCCTGGAGCAGGAACGCGGCCTGCTGCGCGATGGTGGCGTGGTCAAACAGCTCGCTGAAGCTCACCTTTTTGCCAAAAGCCTGGTTCACGCGCAGGATAAGCTGCGAGAAATTCAGGCTGTTGCCGCCCAGCGAGAAGAAGCTTTCCTGCGTGCTGATGGGGGCTTGCTTCAGCACCGCTTCCCAGATTTTTTGCAGCTCCGCCTCCAGCACCGTAGCCGGGGCTACGTAGGGGCGCTCTTCGGCCTGCTTTTGCTCTTTGGCAAGCTGGGCCAGGGCTTTTTCATCAACTTTCCCGTTGGGCGTCAGCGGGAAGGCCTTTACTTGCAGCCACTGCATGGGCAGCATGTAGGCCGGCAGCCGCTCGGCCAGGTAGCCGCGCACGCGGGCCACCGCCAGCACTTCCTCCGTTTGCAGGTACGCCACCAGGTAGCTTTCCTGCTCGTGCTTGAGCACGCCCACCAGGGCATTCGAAATTTCGGGTAGTTCGAGCAGCAGGGCCTGTATCTCGCCCGGCTCGATGCGGTAGCCCCGGATTTTGACCTGCTTATCGGCCCGGCCCAGGTAGTCAAAAATGCCCTGCGCGTTCTGGCGCACCAGGTCGCCGGTTTTGTACCAGGTGCGGTGCTGGGGGTCCCAGGGCAGGGTCACGAAGCTTTTGGCCGTTAGCTCGGGCTGGTGCAGGTAGCCCGTGGCCAGGCAGTCGCCGCCGATGTAAAGCTCCCCGATGCAGCTGTTGCCCACGCACTCCAGCTGCTCGTCCAGCACGCACACCGTGGTGTTGGCAATGGGCTCCCCGATGAAGATGCGCTCATCCTGCAAGGTCACCTTTTGCACCACGCAGCCCACGGTAGCTTCGGTGGGGCCGTACTCGTTGTAAATCTCGATGTCGGGGTTCAGCCTGCGCAGGGTATGGATGTGGTCCCATTCCAGCGCTTCCCCGCCCAGGATAACTTTCTTGACGTTGGTGCGCGTGAGCGGCAGGCTTTTGAGCATGGCCACATGCGAGGGCGTGAGCTTGAGGATGTCGATGGGCAGCCCCGCCTCGGCGCTCACGGCTTCTTCCAGGATACTCAGGATGGATTTTTCGGCCTCGCTGATGAAGAGCACCTGGCCCCGGCACAGCGAGGTGTAGATGGCCGTCACGGTCAGGTCGAAGGCGATGGACGTAAACAGGGCCCAGTTGCCCCGCTCGCCGGGGGCGAAGTAGTAGTTGTTGCTCCACTGCACGTAGTTCGTGAGGCTGTCGTGCCGAATCATCACGCCCTTGGGCCGGCCCGTAGAGCCGGAGGTGAAAATGATGTAGGCCAGGTCCGTGAGGGCCGGCAGGGGCAGCGGCCCGGCCGGCGCCCCGGCCAGCACGTCGGCCTCCAGCAGCAGGGCCGTGAGGCTGCACAGCTGCTGCTTCTGGCGCCACACGGCGGCCTCAGACAGCACCAGCTTGCAGTCGCCGCTCTCCACAATCTGGCTGATGCGGCTGTCGGGGTAAGCCGTATCGATGGGCACGTAGGCGGCCCCGGCCTTCAGCACGGCCAGGATGCTCACGGGCAGCCACTGGCTGCGGTTGAGCAGCAGCGCCACGTGGCTGCCCGGCCCAACGCCGTAGCGCTGCCGCAGCACGTGGGCTAGCTGGTTGCTGGCCGCATCGAGCTGCTCATAGCTCATCGTCAGGTCTTTGTAGACCAGGGCGGGCGCGCCGGGGTTGCCGGCTACCTGCTCCTGAAACAGCTCCAGCACGGTTTGGGGCTTGATGGCCGCCGCCAGCTCCGGGCTGCCCGAGGTGCAGAGGGCTAGCTGGTCATCGGGCGACAGGGCCAGCTTGCGGCGCAGAAACGTGCCCCACTGCTCGGCCACCAGGCCAATGGTGTGGGGGGTGTAGGCGTTGGTAGCGTAGTAGAAGTCGAACACGAGCTGCTCCTCCTGCTCCAGCACTACCAATTGCAGAGCGTGGGCCTCCGATACCACGTGCAGGTCCGTGAGCGTCACCGTAATGTCGCGGCCCATCGGCTGGAAAGCCGTGGCCGGCAGAAAGTTGAAGCCGTAGGAATAGCCGTCGGTTTTCTCCTTGCCGGCGTGGGCAAAACTGAAGAAGTCTTCCCAGTCCATCAGCTCTTCTTCCTGCCGCTCCAGCAGCGCGGGGTGGTTGGCAGCGGGGGCCAGGTCGGCGGCGCTCACCAGCAGCGGCACGGTTTTGCTCATGGCGCCCACGGCGTTCTTCAGCTCGTCGTAGAGGCGGTTAAAGCGCTGTAAGCCAATAACGAAATGCTCGGGCCGCTCAAACGAGTACAGGAACCGGGCAAACAGCGACAGCAGCATGGTGCGCACCGGCACGTGGTGGGCAGCGCACTGCTGCCGGAGCTGCCGGCACACGGCCGGCGCTACCGCCACCCGGCGGCGCTCCATGACCGGCCCCGCGGCGGCGGCCTTCTGCTCGAAGGGCACCAGCGGCTTGCGGAAGAGGTGGCTACGGTACTGCTTCCAGTAGGCCAGCGCCTCTTCCTCGGCCTGCCCCAGCAGGTCCTGCTGCCACGAGGCGTAGTTTTCATAGGGCAGCGTATCGTCTTCGGCGGCCAGGTCGGTGCCATTGGCCAGGGCGGCTACCTCGCGCAGCAGCTGGTGCACGCTGGCGGCATCGGCCCGTAGCGGATGCGCCTGCACCCACACAAGCGTTTGCGCCGGCCCCAGCCTGATAATGGCCACCTGCAACGGTTCGTTGAGCGCCAGCGGCGCCGCCCAGGTGGCTTGCAGGGCCGCCAGCTGCTGCTGCTGCGTGGCCGCGTCAGCAAGCTGCCAGTCGTAGGTGGTGCACGCAAGCGCCGCCTCTTCCCGCGCTTGCTGCAAGGGGTAGTGCAGGGCCGCAGAGCGGTTGAAGTGCATGGCCAGACTGTTGTGGCGCCGCACCACCTGCCGCAGTATTTCTTGTATTTTATCGGCCGCAATAGGGCCGTTAATCTCGGCGGTGGCCCATACCCCGGCGTGGGGCACCGTACTGATGCTGTCCCAGATTCTGGCCTGCGCCGGCGATAATGAATATCCCTGAAGGGTGAGCGTATTATTTTCCATGTCGGTTCTGGTAAGTATGGGAAAAGGACGGAGCACCTGCTCCTGCCGGGGGTATGACCCAAAATGCAAGTGGCTTACTGCAAATGCCTTGCGGCTTGGTGGCTGGCGGCCGGGCCCGGTGCTGCTGCGCACGGGCCGGGCCGCCAGGGCGCCTGCGGGCCCGGCACCGGGCCCGCGCAGGAGCGGTGCGCCGCCCCCACCCGGGCCGTCAGGCGGTAAGCCTGGTATTCAGCCGCGTTTCAAGGCGGGCGGCGCTGGGCGCGCAACGCGGCGCAGCGAAATAGTACAGCGGCAAGAAGCCTGGCCCGGCGGGCCTAGTCTTCCATCGGCTCCAGCAAGGACACCAGAATCTGCCGGGCGCCTTTAAAGGGCATGCGGCCGTGCGCCATGAGCATGTTATCCAGGAACAGGACGTCGCCTTTTTTCCAGGGAAAAACCACCAGCGCCTGCTGGTAGGCCCGGCCGATTTCCTCCGCTTCGGCCCGGCTGATTTCGGAGCCATCGCCGAAGCAGGTATCAAACGGCAGGTTGTCCTGGCCCAGGATGGCCAGCAGGTCTTCGTCGAGGGTATACTTGTTGAAGAAGAAGGCGTGGTTGAACCAGGTTTGCTCGCCCGTTTCCGGGTGGCGGTAGATGGCCTTTTTCCGCCAGCGCGTCACCAGCTTCTCCTCCCCCTGCCACTCAAACTCCATGTTGCTCTGCCGGCAGATGGCCTCGGCCTCGGCCTTGTCGGTAGTTTGAAACACCTCCTGCCAGGGCAGCCCTAGCTGCGGCGACAGGTTGCGGGTGTACCGCACGCCGAGCTGCTCAAACTTGGCCCGCAGGGCGGGGCTGAGGTTGGCCAGCACCTGGCGCGTGTCGGCAACCGGGGTTTCGCCCTGCTCGGCCGCCGGCGTCACGCAGCAAAAGATAACCCGCATGGGCCAGGAGCTGGCATACGACGACTCGCTGTGCATGTTGATGGTCTGGTCGGCCGGGTGGGTGGTGGTGTGGTAGATTTTATCGCCCACTTCGTGCCGGGGCGAAGACCGCAGCTTGTACTCCAGCGTGTTGAGTTCCAGCTGGTCCACAAAGTTTTTGAAGCCGGCCACCGTGTCTACCCCAAAGTTGCGGAAGAGGATGCCGCCGTACTGGTGGAGGTAGCGGGCCACCAGCGGCTTGTTTTCCTGCATCCAGCCGCCCAGGTCCACGCCCGGCATGGTGCAGCTCAGCACTATCGGCGCCTTGGGTTCTGGCAGGCAGGACTCCTGCACCACATTCTCGTGCAGGTTCAGCAACTGGGCCTGCACCGTTTTGGCTTTGCTAAGCCCACCTATGAGTTCTCGGGTACGCATGTTTAGGAGTGGTTTTGCCCTTGTCTTTGCAAAGGATGGTTTTACTGAAGCAGATACATACAGGTATTTTTGTGGGCGCGGCAGGGCGCTTACCCACTGGCCGGCGGCTGGATTTTGCTATTTCTTCAGCGCCACCAGGCGCTGCTTGACGCTGGACTTGCGCTGCGCATGGCGCTGGGCCTCAAGGGCTTCCTGAAGGTCGGCCACGCTGAGGCCGGGCTGCTGGCAAAACTGGGCTATCATGCCGGCAAAGGCGTCCCGCATTTGCCCGATGTCGGCCTGGGCAAACTTGCCGGGCAGGTACACGAAGCGAATGGTGAGCGCCCCGGGGGTGGGGAGCACGTGGAGGGAGAAGTCGAGGTTGTTGGGCTCGTAAGACTTCACGTGCAGCAGCTCCCAGGGCGCGGTTTCGGCTTCGGCCATGGGGTAGTTGCGAAACACCAGCACGTGGTCGAACAGCGCCTGCGAGGAGCGCACGTGCGGCATGTCGCTGAGGGGCGTGTAGTGGTAGGGCAGGGAGGCAATGGCGTGGGCGCGCACCCGGCTCAGCACGCGGCTCAGGGGTTCCTGGCGCTGGAAGCGCACCCGCACGGGAATCGTGTTGATGAACAGCCCCACCATCGACTCTACCTCCGGTAGCTCGGCCGGGCGGCCCGATACCACGGTGCCGAACACCACGTCGTTGCGCTGGCTTTTGCTGCCCAGGTACACGCTCCACAGGGCCTGCATCAGCTCGTTGAGGGTGGTGCCGGCCTCGCGGGTGGCGTGCTGCAAGCGGGCCAGCTGCTCGCCGGCCACGGTAATTTCGGCCGTGGCCAAATCCCGCACCAGCTCGTGGGCTTCTTCCTCGCGGCCCAGGCTAGCGGTGCCCACGTAGCCAGACAGGTACTGGCGCCAGTATTCTTTGCCTTCCGCCACGGGGTAGGTCGCCAGCCACTTAATGTAGTCGACGTAGGCGGGGGGCGTGCGCAGGGCGGCCGGGGCCTGCGTGCTCGCGGCCGTGTACATGGCCTGAAACTCGTGCATAATCAAGGGCATGCACCAGCCGTCCATAATAATGTGGTGGTAGCTGAAGACCAGCTCGAACACGTCGGCCTGCAGGCGAAACAGGCGCCAGCGCAGGGGCAGCTCGCGCCGCAGGTCGAAGCCCCGCGCCCGGTCCTGCTCGGCGTAGTGGTCCAGGATAGGCTCGTGGGCCTCCTCGTCCAGCAAGTCAACGAAGCATCCTTCCGGCAGGCGGTCGGCCAGCACCGCCTGGAGCACCTCCGCGCCCAGGTCATCCCTGAAAATGGTTCGCATAACGCCGTGGCGGCGGGCCAGCGCTTGCAGGGCCTCCGCCACCAGGGCCGGCTGCAACGCCCCTTTCAGGCGGTAGCGGGTTTGCTCGAAATACGCCGTGGAAGTGGGGTAGCGGGCGTGGTAATAGTAAAAGCTTTGCTGCATGGGGCTTAGCGGATATACCTCCTCCAGCACCCATTCCTTTTGCAGCTTCAGCAAGGCGGGCAGCTCTACTTTAGCAGCGGTTACGTCGCTGGCAGTCAGGAATTTTGTTTCGGCCGCCTCGCAGGCTGCCACCAGTAGCAGCAGCTGTTCGTGCCACTGCGCCAGCAGGCGCTGCATGGTGGCCGGCTGGTACTGGCCGGCGCTGTAGCGCAGCGAAAGCTGCAGCTCCTGGCCGGCAATGGCGGCCGTAGCGTCGAGGGCAAACAGGCGCTGCTGCTGCGCATTGCGCTCGGTGCCCTTGCCTTCCGTGGAGAGGGTAAAGGAGGATTTGCCCTCCGTAGAAGCGGCCTGAAACTGCCCCAGGTAGTTGAAGCACACCTCGGCGGCCGGCGCGGGGGCGGGCTTGTCGGCCGCCAGGTAGCGCCAGATGCCGTAGTGGCTGCCTACGCCCACGTACTCGCGAATGGCTTCCTTCACTTCCATCAGGTAGAGCAGCGCGTCGGGCTGGCAGCGGGGCAGCAGCACCGGAAACATGGCCGTGAACCAGCCGACCGTGCGGCTCAAATCCAGCGCCAGCACGCTGTTGCGGCCGTGGCTTTCCATCATCAGGCCCAGCTGGGCTACCCCGAAGCACGCATGCAGGCCCTGGCCGAGGGCGGCCACGAGCAGGTCCTGCACGTCGGCCTTCAGCACGCGGTGCGCGGCCTGGGTGAGGGCCTGGGTTTGGGCGGCCGTCAGCTGCACGTGCAGCTGCACGGCATCCTGCTCCCGGTTCGGGGCCTGCGGCTCATCCTTGGGCAGGCGGCTGAGTTGGTGCTCCACGGCCTGCCAGCGGGCGCTAGCCCCTTGCAGCAGCGCCGAGTCGGCCAGGGCCTGCAAGTGCTGCACCCACTTGCGGTACGAGTGCGTGCGGGGCAGGGGCTGCGGCGCGCGGGCGGCCTGCGCGTCCGTGTAAAGCGCCTCAAAATCTTCGAGCAGAATGCGCCAGGAAACGCCATCCACAACCAGGTGGTGCGCGCACAGCAGCAGGGTGTCCTGGTCCTGGTGCTGGTAGAGCACGCCCTTAAACAGGGGGCCGGCTTGCAGGTCGAAGCTGGCCTGGGCTTTGTCGGAGATGCTTTCCACGGTGGCCAGGTTTTCGGCCAGGGCCACGTCGCGGAAGCTGTGCACCTCCAGGGCCACGTCGGGGTGGGTGCGTACTTCCTGCAGCCAGGTCCCGTTTTCCTGGTAATACACGGCGCGCAGCATGTCGTGGCGCTCGGCCAGGGTATGCAGCACCGCCGTGAGCTGGTTGAGGTCGACGGGCGTGGGGCTGTGCAGCACCACCGACTGGTTGTAGTGCGCGGGCGCGGTAGCCACGGCCGAGAAGAAATACTGCTGAATGGGGCTCAGGGGCACCGGGCCGCTCACGGTTTCTTCTTCGATTACGACCTGCTCTTCGCGCAGCACGGCCGCCATCTGGTGCAGGGTGGTGTGCTGCATGGCCTCGGCTACGCTCAGATGCAGCTGGTGCTTTTTGAGCTTGGCAACCAGCTGGATAGCTTTGATGGAATCGCCGCCCAGCGCAAAAAAGTCGTCGGTCCGGCCGATGGTATCCACCGCCAGCACTTCCTGCCAAACGGCTAGCAGCCGGGTTTCTTTGGGGCCCACGGCGGCCTCAAAGCGCTCGGCGGGAAGCTCGGCCGCCGCGAACAGGCCGGCGTATTCCAGCGGGGCCGCTTTGGCCTGGGCCAGGGCCAGCTCGGCCGGCGGGCACAGCCCTAGCAGGCGCAGGGGCTCGCTGCGCTGCTCCAAAAACAGGTGCAGCAGGGCCATGAAGTGCCGGGCCAGCTGCGCAATAGTGGCCGCCTCGTAGAGGTCGGTGTTGTACTCCAGGCGCAGCAGCAGCTCCTTGTGCTCGGTTTCTACAAAAAACCAGGTAAGGTCGAACTTGCTGCTGTCGCCGGTGTAAGCGAGCGGCCTGGCCCCTAGCTCCGGCAGGGCATCGGGGTCGGCGCCGGCCGCCACGTGCACGTCCTGGGTGTTTTGCAGCACCACCATGATGTCGAACAGCGGCGAGCGGCTGACGTCGCGCTTCAGCTTCAGGTCCTCCACCAGTTTGTCGAACGGGTAGCTTTGGTTTTCGAAGCCGGCCAGCACGCTGTGCTTCACGGTTTCAAAAAGCTGCGCCAGCGTATCATCCAGGCTAAAGCGGGTGCGCAGGGCCAGTGTGTTGATGTAGCAGCCAAGCTGCTGCTCCACGCCGGCAAACTCGCGGCCGGCCGTGGGCACCCCCAGCACCACGTCGGTTAGGGTGGTGTGGCAGGCAATGAGGGCGTTTACCAGCGTGAACAGGCCCATGAATACGGACCCGCCCAGGCGATGGCAAAGGTGTTCGAGCGCTTGCAGCTGCGGGGCCGGAATGGTAAACTCGGCCAGGGTGCCGGCGAAGGTTTTGACGGCGGGCCGGGGCAGCTGGCGGCCCAGGTCGAGGCGGGGCCAGCCGGGGCGAAACTGCTCCTGCCAGTACGCGCCCTGCGTGGCCAGGGCGCCCTGCGCCAGCTGCTCGTGCTGCCACACGGCGTAGTCCTTGTACTGAAATGGCAGGGGCGCCAGCGGCACGGCCTGCCGCTGCTGCTGCCCCTGGTAGAGGGCTAGCAGCTCGGTGAAAAACACGTTCATCGACCAGCCGTCGCTGATGATGTGGTGCATTGCGTAACCCAGCACGCACTGCGCCTCGTCGGTTTGGTAGAGCGCGATTTTCAGGAGCGGGGCGCTGGCCAGGTCAAAGGGCTGCAGGGCCTCGGCGCGGAAGCGGGCCGCAATCTCGGCCAGCGGCAGGGCCTCGGGGTGGTGGGTAAATACCTGCTGGATTTCCAGCGCCGGCAGCACCCACTGCTGCACCTGCTCCTGCGCGTCTTTGCGAAACACGGTGCGCAGCATCTCGTGCCGCGCCAGCAGCTGCGCCAGGGCCTCGGCCAGCAGCACCGGGTTTAGCAGGGTTGGCAGCAGGTAGGCGCTCGACATGTTGTAGGCGGTGGCGTCTTGCTGCATCTGCTGGAGCACCCACAGCCTTTTTTGGGCGGCCGACAGGGGGTAGCAGGCCCGCTCCGCACTCTTGGGCAGCACTACCCACGAGGTAGGAGCCGCCGTTTGCAGCCCCAGAATCTGGGCCAGCTCCTCCAGAATGGGGTGCGCGAAAATATCACTCAGGCGCAGGCTAGCCCCCAGCCGCTCGCTGATGCGCGCCAGCAGCTGGGTAGCCTTGAGGCTGTGCCCGCCCAGGTCAAAGAAGTTGTCCTTAACGCTGACCTTGGGCAGGCCCAGCAGCTCCTGCCAGATTGCCACCAGCTCTTGCTCCACCGCGTTGCGGGCGGCCACGTACAGCGTGGTTTCGTCTTCGACGTACGCCTTCGGGTTGGGCAGCTTGCTGCGGTCTACCTTCCCGTTGAAGGTCAGGGGGATAACCGGCACGCGCACAAAGTAGGCCGGCACCATGTAGGGGGGCACCTGCAGCTGAATGTAGAGCTTCAGCTCCCTGGCGCTGAGAACCTCCGCGCTGGTGTAATAGGCCACCAAAAAGTTGTCCTGGTCTTCGTCCCTGAGGGCCACCACCACGGCCGTTTCCACCTGCTCGTGCTTGAGCAGGTTGTTCTCCAGCTCGCCCAGCTCGATGCGGTGCCCCCGGATTTTCACCTGGTTATCGATGCGGCCCAGGTATTCCAGGTCGCCGCTAAGCGTGATGCGGGCCAGGTCGCCGGAGCGGTACAGGCGCTGGCCGGGGGCCACGGGCAGCTCCACAAAGCGCTGGGCCGTTAGCTGCGCCTGGTTGAGGTAGCCGGCGGCTACCCCCTCCCCGGCCACGTACAGCTCGCCCACTACCCCGCGCGGCACCGGCTGCTGCTGCTGGCTCAGGATGTAGCAGCCCAGCGTAGGAATGGGCTTGCCGATGTTGCTGATGCCGCTCTCAATCTCGGGCTGGTTGATTTGCTTGTAGGTAACGTGCACGGTGGTTTCCGTGATGCCGTACATGTTGATGAGCCGCGTGGCGGGGTACTTCTCGGCCCAGCCCTTCAGCTGGTAAGGGGCTAGCGCCTCGCCGCCAAAGATGACGTAGCGCAGGGCCGCGAGGGCGGTTTGCGCCTGGCTGGCATCGGCCTGAATCAGCCGGTAGAAGGCCGAAGGCGTTTGGTTGAGCACCGTGACGCGCTGCTCGGCCAGCAGCTGCCAGAACAGCTCCGTGTCCTTGGCCACCATTTCGGGCACCACCACCAGCCGGCCCCCGTAGAGCAGGGCCCCGTACATCTCCCACACCGAAAAGTCGAAGCAGTACGAGTGAAACATCGTCCACACGTCCTGGCTGTTGAAGTCGAAGAGGTTCTGCTCGTTGAAGAGCAGGCGCACCACGTTGCGGTGCGACACCTCCACGCCCTTGGGCCGGCCCGTAGTGCCCGAGGTGTAGATGACGTAGGCCCGCTGCGCCGGCGCGATGGCCACGGGGCTTTCGGTGGGGGGCAGCTGCGCCCGCAGGGCCAGAAACTCCTCCAGCACCTGCTGGTTCACGAGCACCCGGCTGCGCGAGTCGGCCACGATGTAGTCGATGCGCTCGCGGGGGTAGCCCGGGTCTACGGGAATGTAGCAGCCGCCGGCTTTCAAAATGCCCAGCAGCACCCCGAGCAGGTGCCCCGAGCGGGGCAGGCACACCGACACGAAGTCTTCGTTCTGCACCTGGTGGTGCGCTTGCAGGTACGCCGCAAACTGGCTGCTGTAGGCGTGCAGCTCCGCATAGGTGGTGTGCTCCTCGGCAAAGACGACGGCCGTATTGGTGGGCACGGCCTGGGCCTGCCGGGCAAATAGGCTGACGAGGGTTTCGGCCGCGGGGAAGGCCACCGCCGTGAAATCGAGCGCCCGGGCCAGCTGCGCTTCCTGGGCCGGGGCCAGGTAAGGAATCTGGGCCAGGGGCAGCTCCAGGGCCCCGCCCAGCTGGGCTAGCCAGTAGAGCAGGTTCTCGCAGAAGGCGGCAATGGTGGTTGCGTCGAAGTACCGCTTGTTGAAGGTGAGGTAGCCGCCCAGGCCGTCCGCGTCTTCCTTAAACAGCAGGTTGAGGTCGTATTTGCCTAAGCCAGAGTTGGTTTCCTGATACGCCCAGGTGGCCCCGGCAGTCTGCCGGGGGGCGCTGGCCGCTTCGTAGTGGAAGAGCACATCAAAAAACGCCGTGCGGCTCATGTCTTTGGCCGGGTTCAGCAGCGTGCAGAGCTGCTCGAAGGGCAGGTCCTGGTAAGCCAGGGCCTCCTCCAGCTGGCCCGCCACCTGGTGCAGCAGCTCGTCGAAGCGCACGCTCATATCCAGGCAGTTGCGGAGCACCAGCAGGTTGTCGGCCGGGCCGGCGGCGGCCCCTAGGTGCTGGCTGTGGTTATCGCCAAAGGTGCCGATTACCACCTCAGCCAGGCCCGAGTAATGGTGCAGCAGCACCAGAAAGGCCGTCATTAGCACCTGCTTGCCGGAGTGGCCCTGCGCGGCCCCGATGGCGTGCAGCTGCCGGGCCAGGGGCGCCGGCACCCGAAAGGCATGGGTATCGCCGTCGTAGAGGTGGATGTGGTCACGGGGAGCGTCGGTGGCTATTTCCAGGGCTTGCACGTTGCCTTTGAGCCTGTGCTTCCAGTAGAGGAGCAGCGCCTCCACGGTTTCTTCCGGAAATTCCTTTTGCCAGCGGGCGTAGTTCGTGTATTGCAGCTCCAGCGGGGCCAGGGCCGGGGCGCCGCCCTGCTCCAGCTGCTGGTACACCGTGGTAAGCTCCTCAAACAGCGTGTGCAGCGAAAAGCGGTCGGCCACGAAGTGGTGAAACACCCACAGCAGGTAGTGCTGCGCCTGCCCATCGGTAAAAAGCGTGGGGCGGTGCATTACCCCGCTTTGCAGGTCGAAGGCCTGCTGCACGTAGGGCCGCAGGGCCGCCGCCAGGCCGGCCGCCGCCGCGGGCAGCGGGCGCTGCTCCAGCGGCACCGGGCGGGGGGGCGCCAGCACAAGGGCCGGCACATTGCCCGGCAGCAGCTCGCACCGCAGCACCTCGTGCCGGGCCACCAGGTAGGCGAGGGCCGCTTGCAGGCGCTGGGGGTCGAGGCGGCCGTCGATTTTCAGCAGCAGCGGCAGGTTGTGGTAAACAGGGCTAGCCTCGTATAATTTCCCTTTTTCGAAGGTGTCGATAAACCAAAGACGCTCCTGATGATAAGAGAGTGGTAAATGAGTGCTCATTATCTCCTGTTTACTTAAGTTGTTGAGTGAATTCCAAAATGGATAAGCCGTTCTGCGGCCCGGGGCGGCTGGCCCCGGGGGCGCCCTCAGGGGCGCCCACTTTCCCGGCTTCGCGCCGGGGCATTCTAGTTGCGGGCTGTTGGCTGCCGGGGGCCGGCCAGCCCCGCGCCTTACTCTGCCAGCGCGGGGCGCAGGCTGGGCTTTTTCAGCGCCGGCAGGGCTACGCGCTCGGCAAGCAGCTTGCTGAGCGGCTGCTCCGGGTGGGCGGCAAAGCGGCCCAGCAAACCCACGAGCCGCTCGGCAAAGCGCTCGATGTACTGCGGCTTGAAGAGCGACGTTTTGTACTCGATAAAGGGCCTGGTGCCCGGCGCCGGGTCGTCGTAGACGTAGAGCGTCAGGTCAAACTTGCTCTGCGTGTGCACCTGGTCCCAGTCCGCTATCCGCAGCGAGTCCACGCTCGACGTCACGGCTTGCTGCGCGCTGGTCAGCATGTTGATGGCCACATCGAAGACGGGGCCGTGCCTGGCATCGCGGGCGGGGGCGTAGTGCCGCACCACTTCCTGGAAGGGATACTCCTGGTGGGCATACCCCTCGAGCAGCACCTGCTGCACCTGGGCCAGAAACGCTTTCAGGGGCTGGGCCTCGTCTACGCGCACTTTCAGGGCCAGCGTGTTCACGTACACTCCTATCTGATTGACCAGCTCGCTGCGGTTGCGCACCGCCACGGGCACGCCCACCACAATTTCCTCATCGGCCGAGTAGCGGTTGAGCACGAGGTAGTAGGCGCTCAGCAGCAGGGCAAACAGGCTTATTTCGTGCGCGGCGGCCACTTGCTTAAGCGTTAGCAGCAGGGCGGGGGCCAGCTCAAACTCGTAGCGGCTGCCGGCGGTCGTTTGTTGCTCGCTGCGGGGCCAGTCGGTGGGCAAGGCCAGCACGGGCAGCCTGCGGCCCAGGTGGCCCTGCCAGAACGCCTGGAGCTGCTGCCAGCGCTCGCCCTGCCCGCGCTGCTGCTCATCCACGGCGTAGTCTTTGTAGTGAATGGCCAGCGGGGCCTTCGCCCAGGCGGCCCCGGCCTGCAAGTGCTTGTAGGCGTCCAGCAGCTCCGAAATCAAAATCTGCCCCGACCAGCTATCGCCCACGATGTGGTGCATCACAAAGCCCAGCACGTATTCCTGGGGGCCTAGCTCAAGGAGCAGGAGCTGGAGCAGGGCCGGCTGGGTAAGCTCAAAGGCCGTGTCGCTGAGCTGCGCAATGAGGGCTTCGGCCGCTTGCACGGGGTTTTCGGCGGTGCTGACATCTGCGAACCGGAAGGCCGCCGGCACGTCGGCGGGGGCATGTACCCGCTGGGTTAGCTGGCCATCGGCGGCGTGAAACGAGGTGCGCAGGGCTTCGTGGCGCGCCACCACGGCGTGCAGCGCCTGCGCCAGCAGGTCGGGGCGCAGGGGGCCGCGCAGGTGGTAAGCCTGGGCCATGTTGTAGGCCGACTGGCCGGCCTGGGCCTGGCTGCCAAACCAGATTTGCTGCTGGGCAAAGGATAAGGGGTAGGCCGGCCGGGGCGCGGCGGGCCGAATGGGGGCCAGGCTGGGGCGCCGGGCCAGCAGCTCGTCCAGGTACGCGGCAAACTTGCTCAGCGTGGGCGCCTTAAACAGCTGCCGGATGCCGTCGACGCCCAGCTCCAGGTGCATGGTGCGCGTAATGCTGGCCCCTAGCTGGATGGCTTTCAGGCTATTGCCTCCTATTTTGAAGAAGTTGTCGGTGGCGCCGACGTTTTCTACCTGCAGCAGCTGCTGCCAGAGGCGTTGCAGCTGCTGCTCGGTGGGCGTCAGCGTTTCGGCTACCGGCGCGGCCCCGGCCCCGGCTGCCGCCAGCGGGTTGGGCAGGGCCGCCAGGTCGACCTTGCCGTGCCCGTTGATGGGAAAGCGCTCCAGGTACACGAGGTAGTCCGGCACTTCGTAGGCATTGAGGCGCTCCTGGCAGTAGGTGCGCAGCGCGGGCTCGTCGAGCGGGGCGTGGGCGCTGTAGTAGCCCACCAGGTACTGGTCGCCGGCGGCGGTTTCCAGCACCCGGCACTTCACCTGCTCTACGCTTTTGTGCTGCAGCATGCCGGCCTCCACGCCCGCCAAATCAAGGCGGATACCGCGCAGCTTGATTTGCCCGTCTTTGCGGCCGATGAGGGCAATGGTGCCGTCGGGCAGGTACGTGGCCACGTCCCCGGTTTTATACACGAGGTCCGTAGGCTTCTGGGTCAGGGGGTTCGGAACGTAGATTTTGGCGGTGGCCTGGGGGTCGTTGTAGTAGCCTTTGGTCAGGAAGGGCGTCTTGATGTACACATCCCCCTCCTCCCCCACCGCGCACAGCTTGCCGTCGCCGTTGAGCAGCAGAATCAGGGTATTGGAAATGGGCTTGCCCACACTCACCCGGCCCGACATTTTGCCCGAGGCGTGGCCAATCCGGTGAAACGACTTGAGCATGGTGCTCTCCGTGGTGCCGTACAGGTTTACGAGTTCCGTGCCGGTGCCGATGCTCTTCTGCCAGCGGTAAACGTCTTTGTTATAAAGCGTTTCGCCGGCCAGCAGGCAAAAGCGCAGGCTCGGCAGCGCATAGGTTTCCGGGCCGCCCTCCTCAATTTCCTGCATCATTGCCCGGAACACCGACGGTACGGTGCACAGCAGGGTAATGCGCTCCTCCCGCAGCCAGTGCAGCAGGCCCCCGATGTTGCTCATACTGTCGGCCGGCGGAATGCAGAGCGTGCCCCCGGTTATCAGCGGCGCCAGCATGTCGCGCAGGGAGGCATCGAAGGTCAGGGCCGCCAACTGCGCGATGCGAAAGTTTTCGGTGTAGCCAAACTCCTTGGTAATCCAGTGGATGAAGTGGCTCAGGCTTTTTTGCATGCCCTCGATAACCTTGGGCGTGCCGGTAGTGCCGGAGCTGAAAAACAGGTAGCAGGTATCGTCGGGGGCAATGGCCACTTCGCAGGCGGGCGCCTGGGCCAGCACCAGCTCCTGCCGGTGGTAGTGCCCCTGCCGCCAGGTGTAGTACGCCAGCTGCCCGCCAGCATCCAGGGCCAGCAGGTGGGCCGGGGCCTCGGCTTGCAGCCGGTGCAGCAGCGCCTCCAGGCGGGGCAGCTCGGTGGCCAGCGTCACAATAAGCTGGGGTTTGATGTCTTGCCAGATTTTGCACCAGGTGTTGTCGCCCAGCTGCCAGCTCACCGGCAGGTACACCTTGCCCGCCTTAAACACGCCTAGCAGCGTGGCCACCACGGCGGGCTGCTTGGGCAGCAGCACCAGCACTACGCCGCGCTGCGTGGGCGCTACCTGCAAGCAGGCCCCGGCAATGGCGTTTACTTGCTGGTGCAGCTGGCCGTAGCTCACCGTTTGGCCGCCGTGCCTGATGGCAATGCGGGCCGGCGAAGCCAGGGCCTGCTGTTCAAAGAGGGTGTGGATAATCTGCTTCATGTAGTACTGTCCTGTAAAGGAAGAAGTAGGCTAAAAATTAACAGGTAATTCGTGGGAGGAAACCCAGGTAATTAGCAGGGGGAATTATTTTTTCAATAAAAACAAGCTGTTTTAGTGAAAGCGGTATAATTACCGCAGCTGCCTTGTGTGCCACCTTATGCCGCCCGCAAACGGCGGCCGCCGGGCCCCGGGCGCGGCCTCCGTTTGCGGGCGGCTCCGAGCGCGGAAAGGGGGCTAGAACTGGTCATCTACTTCCTGCATAGCCAGTTCGTGCAGGGCCGGCAGCGCCGAATGCTGGTAGGCAGCGGCAAAATCGGCGAGCAGCATGGTGGGTGATTCAATCAGCTTTTGAATGATTTCCTGCAGCCGGCTGTGCAGCTCCCGGGCAATTGCCGAATCGGTTTTACTGGTATTATATTCTACGTGCAACACCAGGTTTTCCTGGTCCTCGTTAAATATGATGTTAATATCGTACTTGCTTTTCGTGTTCTGTTCCGGCAATACACCAATCTCCAGTTGCGCGGTACTTAAGGCCGTATTCTCGCGCCGACTATCGCGGCTGTTCAGGTTCAGATAGTTGATGGAGACCCGGGTCAAATCGCTCATGTCAATCCCGTGCAGCTGCTGAAGCAGCTCGTGCAGCATCGTGGTTGGGTAGAACTGGTACTGGTAGGTATCGGCTACCACGGCATGCACCTCTTGCAGCAGCTGCTGCAGGGAGTGGTGGCTGTGCAGGTAGGTTCTGAGCAGCACAGAATCGGCAAAGCAGCCGATAACGCGGTCCAGGTCGGCGTGCTGGCGCCCGGCAAAGGGGCTGCGAATGGTAATGTCGTGCTGGGCCGTGTAGGAATGCAGCAGCAGATTGAGGCCGGTGAGGGCCACCGAGAACACGCTGCTGTTGGTGGCGGCGGCCAGCCGCCGCATGCCCGGCAGCAGCGGGGCCGCCACGGCGGCGGTTACCACGCCGGTTTCGGCGGCCGCGGCGGCCAGGGCGTCGGGGGCCGCCACGAAGGGCAGGGTCAGGAACTCGGGCTCGCGCCGAAACTGGTCGCGCCAGTACTGCTCGTAGCGCAGCAGCGAGCCGGCCCCTAGCTCCTGCTGCTGCCAGGTAGCGTAGTCCTTGTACTGAAGCTCGCTGTGCTGCGCCGGCTGGCCCTGCAGGCGCAGCAGGTAGGCGCTCAGCAGCTCTTCGCGCAGCACATCCAGCCCCCACCCGTCGCTGACGATGTGGTGCAGGAAATACATGAGGGCATACTTGTTGGGGGCCTGCTTGAAGAGCACCAGCTTGAAGAGTGGGCCGGCCTGCAAGTCCAGCACCGTCGGCCCGATGGCCTGGCAGTACTGGGCCATTGCCTCGGCCGGCGCCGCCAGGCCCGACAAATCGTGGTAGGCCCACACCTGCGCCACCGTAATGGAGGGCAGCACCCACTGGCGAATTTCGCCGGTGGCATCGGGGCGGTACACCGTGCGGAGAATATCGTGCTGGTCCAGCAGCAGGGCGGCCGCCTGGCGGAAGTGCTCCGGCTCAAGCTCGCCCCCGAGCGACATGCCGCCGCTGATGAGGTACTCGCTGCCGCTGTGCTGCCAGTGGGCGGCAAACAGGCCTAGCTGCTGCGTGCTGAGCGGATAGCTGGGCTGCCGGGGCGCGCGGGCAATGGGCTGGAAAGCCATTTTTTCGGCGCGGGCCAGCTGGGCCGCCTGCTCCTCGATGGAGGAGTTCAGCAGCTGGGCCAGGGCCACGTTCACTTGCAGCGTCTTGCGGATTTCGGCCAGCAAGCGGCTGGCTTTGAGGCTGTGGCCGCCCAGCTCCGCAAACTTTTCCGTGATGCCGAAGTCGTTTTTGCCCAGCACTTTTTCCCAGAGGTGCCAGAGCTGCTGCTCCAGGCTGGTGCGGGGCGCCACGCGGGGGGCCTTGGGGCCCGGGCTGGTGCTAGCGGGAATGGGCAGGGCCTGCCGGTCTACCTTGCCATTGGCATTGATGGGCAGCTTGTCCAGCGAGACAAAGCAGGTGGGCACCATGTAGTCGGGCAGGGTTTGCAGCAGGTAGGCGCGCAGCGCCTGCTCGTCCCGAATGGCCCCTACCACGTAGGCGCACAAGTACTTATCGCCCTGCGCATCTTCGTTCAGCCGCACTACCCCGTCGGTAATTTCGTCCCAGAGGCTCAGGTAGTATTCTATCTCGGCCAGCTCTACCCGGTGCCCCCGGATTTTTACCTGGAAGTCGATGCGGCCCATGAAGGCCACGGCCCCGTTTTCCTGCCAGCGGCCCAAATCGCCGGTGCGGTAAAGCAGCTCCCCGGCCCTGAAAGGATTGGGCACAAATTTGGCGGCCGTTTTGTCGGCGTCGTTCAGGTAGCCCTGGCTCACGCCGGCGCCGCCGAGGCAAATTTCCCCGCTGGCGCCGCGCGGCAGCAGTTGCAGGGCCTCGTCGAGGATGTAAACCGCGTCGTTGGTGAGCGGGATGCCGATGGGCACGGTCAGGTCGGCCTCCAGCACTTCCTCTACGGCGTGGAAAGTGGCGTACACCGTGGTTTCGGTGGGGCCGTACACGTGCAGCAGGCGCCCCCGGCCCAGGTAGTCCACGGCCCGGCGCACGTGGTGCTTCGACACAAGCTCGCCCCCGAAAAGCAGCTTGCGCAAGGGCTGGAAGGTGGTGATGTCGGCATCGACAATCAGGTTGAACAAGGCCGTTGTGATGAACAGGACCGTAACCTGATGCTCGTGGATGCGGGCCTTGATGGCATCGATGGAAGCCACTTCGCTGCCGGCCAGCAGCACCAGCGTGGCGCCGTTGAGCAGAGCCCCGAAGATGTCGAAAACGGCCCCGTCGAAGGCAAAATTCGACCACTGCAAGACTACGTCGGTGGGCTGAATGGTGAGGTAGCTGGTATTCTTCACCAGGGGCACCACGTTGCGGTGCCGCACCATTACGCCTTTGGGGTTGCCCGTGGAGCCCGACGTGTAAATGACGTAGCACAGCTGCTCGGGCGCGATGGGCAGGGCCAGATTTTGGGGGTCGTACTGCGCCTGCCCGGCCAGGAAATCGCCGAAGCACGCATCGTCCACGGTTAGGGCACAGGCGCTGTCGGCCAGAATGTACTGCTTGCGCTCGGTGGGGTAGCTGTGGTCGATGGGCACGTAGGCGCAGCCCGCTTTCAGGATGCCCAGCATGGCAACCAGCAGCTGCCCGGAGCGGTGCATTTGCAGGCACACGTTGGTGCCGGGGCGCACGGCGTGCCGGTGCCGCAGGTAATTGGCAAACTGATTGGCGTGCTGGTTGAGCGTGTGGTAGGTGAGCCGGCTGGCGCCCGCAACAAGGGCCGTGTGGGCCGGGGTGGCCGCGGCCTGGGCCTCAAACAGCGCCACCAGCGACGCGTGGGGGTAGGGCCGGCTGTCGTGGTTAACGGTTTCGGCCAGCCAGTGGCGCTCAGCGGGCGCAATAAAGTCTTGGCTGGCAATGGCTTGCCCGGGCTGCTGGGCCAGGGCCTGCAGCAGGTGCGCGTAGTTGGCCAGCAGGCGCTGCATGTAGGCTTCCGAATACAAATCGGCGTTGTACTCGGCCCGCAGCTCAATGCCCTGGGGTGCATCCTGGAAGATGAACGTCATATCCAGCGGGCTAGCGCTGAAGCTGCGCTCCGGCAGCGGCACCACCGTTAGGCCGGCCGGGGCGAGGCCGGCCGCCGGGCCGCCGATGCCCGCGCTGGCCTGGTTCTGGTACACCACCAGCACGTCGAACAAGGGGGAGCGCCCCCTTTCGAGCGGGGCGGCCACTAGGTCCACAATCTGCGAAAAAGCGTAGTGCTGGTGCTCGTAGGCCTCCAGCAGGGTTTGGCGCACCTGGGCCAGCACCTGGGCAAACGTGTCGGTGCCCCGCACCTGGCTGCGCAGGGGCAGCGTATTGAGGTAAGGCCCAATCTGGTCCTGAAGCTGCGCATGCTCCCGCCCGGCTACGGCCACCCCCAGCACCTGGTCCGACTGGCCACTGTAGCGCCACAGCAGCAGGTTGAGGGTAGCCAGCAGCCCCGTAAAGACGGTGGTATTGGCGGCCAGCACAGCCGCCTTTAGCTGCTGCACGGTGGCGGCCGCCAGGGTGTGGGTGGCGCTGCGGCCCCGGTAGGTTTTCTGCTTGGGCCGCTGGGTATCCAGCGGCAGCTCCAGCAGGGGCAGCGGGGCGGCTAGCTTGGCTTTCCAGTAGGCTTCCGGCTTGCTGAAATCCTGCTGGCTCTGCCAGTGAATGTAGTCTTTGTACTGGATAGGCAGCGCCGGCAGGGCCGGCGCGGCTAGCCCTTGCAGGTGCAGGTAGGCCTGCATCACTTCCTTTTCCAGGAGCTTGAGCGCCCAGCCATCGCACACAATGTGGTGCAGGCAGTAGAGCAGGCAGTGATGGTCGGGCGCCAGGCGCACCAGCGTAGCGCGAATGGGCAGGTCGGTGCTGAGCGCGAACGGCGCCTGCTCATTCTGCCGCAGCAGGGCCTCCAGGGCGGGGCCGGCTTCGGCCACCACCACGGGCAGCCCGAACGCCGCCTGCCCTGGCGGCAGCACCCGCTGGCGCACCTCGCCCGTGGCCGCCTCTTCGAAGACCGAGCGCAGCAGCTCGTGCCGCTCCAGCAGCAGGCCGAAGGCCTGGCGCAGCGCCGGCACATCCAGCGGGCCCAGCAGGTGCATGCCCCCCGGCACGTGGTAGGCCTGGGCGGCTTCCGCGTTTTTGCTCAGCAGCCACAGGTGCGCCTGGAAGCTGCTTACCGCGTACGTAGGCTGGGCCGGGGCTAGCGGAATGGCCGCTTCCTGGTGCGGCGCGTAGTCGGCGAGCCGGGCCGCCTGCGCGGCAATCGTGGTGTTTTCCAGTACAAACCGAATGCCCGTTTGCAGGCCCAGGCGCTGCTTCAGCAGCGAGTACAGCCGGGCCGCGTGGAGGCTGTTGCCGCCTATCTCGAAGAAATTGTCGGCCACTCCAAACGGGCGCTCCTCCCCTAGCACTTCGCGCCACAAGGCGTGGAGCTGCGCTTCGGGGGGGGTGCGCGGGGCCACGGCGGCCGGCCGGGCGGGCGCCAGGTAGCTTTCCTCCCAGGGCAGGGCGGCTTTGTCTACCTTGCCATTAGGTGTGAGGGGCAGCGCCGGCAGGGCCACGTAGGCATCGGGCAGCATGTAGGCGGGCAGGTGCTGCCCGAGCTGGTGCCGCAGGTGCTCCTCGGCAATGGCCTGGGTTGTGGCCACGTAGGCCACCAGCCGGGCCTCCTGGCCGGCCGCCTGGCGCACCTGCACCACGGCTTTGCTTACCCCGGCTACCCGCTCCAGCGCGTTTTCAATCTCGCCCAGCTCGATGCGGAAGCCGCGGAGCTTCACCTGGTCATCCTTGCGCCCGGTGTACACGAGCTGGCCAGCCGAGTTCCAGTGGCCCAGGTCGCCGGTCTTGTACATTTTCTGCCCCGGCTGAAGCAAATCGGGCAGGTAGCGCTCCTGCGTCAGGGCGGCCTTGCCCTTGTAGCCCAGCGTCACGCCGGCCCCGGCAATGTAAAGCTCCCCGTCGAGGCCGGTGGGCACGAGCTGCTGAAACTCGTCGAGCACGTACACCCGCGTGTTGCGAATGGGCCGGCCGATGGTGATGCTTTCCTCCTGGTCGGAGAAGCGGTAGCAGGTGCTGTAGGTGGTGGTTTCGGAAGGCCCGTACAGGTTGCGCACCTCGATGGCGCGGTAATCCAGCGCGTTCTTGAAGTGCTGGGGCACGGCCTCCCCGGCCATGTTGAGCACGGCCACGTGCTGCCAGGGAAAGGTGGCGTCCTTGAGCAGGTGCTGCACCACCGACGGCACGGTATTGAGGAGCACGCCCCGGTCGGCGGCAATGGCCTCGGCAATGTGCAGGCCGGAGGGCAGTATGCGCACCGTTTTGCCGGCGGCCAGGCTAAAGAAAAATTCGAATACGGAGAGGTCGAAGCAGTGCGACGTAACGGCGTACACCAGCTCGAACGGCGAATTGGCAAACTCATCCAGCGCCCACTGCACGAACAGGGCCATGTTCTGGTGCGAAATCATCACGCCTTTGGGCTTGCCCGTGGAGCCCGACGTGTAGATGATGTAGGCCAGGGCTGCCCCGCCGGGCACCGGGGGCGCGGGCGCCGCGCCGGGCACCGGGGGCGCCTGCTGCTGGTAGGCGGCCAGCCAGGCGTCGGTAATGAGCAGGTCGCAGCCGCTGTCTTGCAGAATGTAGTCGATGCGCTCCTGCGGGTAAGCCAGGTCGAGGGGCAGGTAAGCGGCCCCGCTGTGCAGCACGGCCAGCAGGGCAATGGGCAGCCACTCGGTGCGCGTGAGCTGCACGCCAACTACCTGGCCCGGCCCCACAAGGGTGCGCAGGTGCGCCGACAGCGTGGCGACTTCCTGCCACACCTGCCGGAAGGTGAGCTGCGCGGCCGGGCCAATGAGGGCTATTTTGTGGGCGTTGGCCGCCGCGGCTTGCTCGATGAGGTCGAGAACCGTGACCTCGGGCTGGTAGTAGGCCTGCAAGTCGTTGAAGACCTGCAGCTGCTGCCGGCGCTCGGTGGGCGGCAGGTAGTTGCAGCTGGCAATGCCGTCGCCCGGGGAAGCCAGCAGCGTAGCCAGCAGCTGCACAAAGTGCTCCCACAGGCGGCCGATGAACGCGCGGTCGTAGATGGCCGTGTTGAATTCGAGCGTAGCCGCCAGGCCGCTGGGCTGGGCCTCAAACGCAATAGTGAGGTCAAACTGGCTGGTCGTGCGCAGGTCGGCTTGCAGCAAGCGGTAGGCGCCCGCCGCCGTGGGCTGATTTTCCGGCGTGTGCTCGTTGAAAATCA
The DNA here is from genome assembly GCF_030581075.1 of Hymenobacter cheonanensis. Classification (GTDB taxonomy): domain Bacteria; phylum Bacteroidota; class Bacteroidia; order Cytophagales; family Hymenobacteraceae; genus Hymenobacter. The sequence goes on along the minus strand of NZ_JAUQSW010000016.1, from coordinate 12,184 downwards.
CCATAATATCGAAAAGGGCGGAGCGGCTCAGGTCGCGCTGGCCCCCGGCCAGCTCCACCATTTTCTGGAAGGGCAGGGCCTGGTGGGCCAGGGCATCTTGCAGGGCCTGCTGCTGGGCCGCGAGCAGCTGCTCGAACGTGGCCGCCGGCTCGAAGCGCAGCCGCAGGGGCAGGGTGTTGATGAACATGCCCACCAGGTGCTGCAGCGCCTCCACCGACCGGCCCGAGGTAACGGTACCCAAAACCGTGTCGGTTTTCTGGGTGTAGCGGAAGATGAGCGCTTGCAGGCCGGCTAGCAGCCCCGCAAACAGCGACACCTGCTGCTGCGCGCAGCGGGCCAGCAGGGCGGTGCGCACCGGCCCCGGCAGCTCTACCCGCAGGCGCTCGCCGGCGAAGGTTTTCACGGCGGGGCGCTTCAGGTTGTTTTTCAGCTCTATTACGGGCAGCGGGGGTTGCAGCAGCGCTTGCCAATACTGCTCTTCGGCCTGCCAGAGGCCCTGCTGCTGGCTGGCGTGCTGCCACACGGCAAAATCCTGGTAGCTGCGGCTCAGCGCCGGCAGCGCCGGGGCCTGCCCCTGCTGGCGGGCTTCGTAGCAAAGCAGCAGCTCCTGCTGCAACACATCCAGCGACAGCCCGTCGCAGATAATGTGGTGCACGGTCAGCAGCAGGTAGCAGGCCCCGCTGCCGCGCAGCAGCGTGCCGCGCAGCAGCGGGGCCTGCTCCAGGCAAAAAGCCTCCCTGCTTTCTGCCAGCAGGTAGCCGGGCAGGGTGGCGGCCGACAGCGCGGGCACCTCCCGCACTTGCAGCCGAAACTGCGTCTCCGGCGCTACGCGCTGCCTGACCGAGCCATCGGCCTGCTCAAAAAACGAGGTTCTCAGGCTGCTGTGCCGCTCTACCAGGTCCTGAATGGCCTGCTGCAGCTGCCCGGCCTGGGCGGCCTCGGGCAGCTGCATGGCCACGGGCATGTGGTAGGCCAGCGAGGCCTGCGCATCCTGGCTCAGGGTCCAGATGCTCTGCTGCCCGTAGGAGAGCGGATAATCGGCGGCCAGGGGCGCCGGTGCAATAGCCTCGGCCGCTGGGCCGCCTTGCAGTAGCAGCAGCAGCGCCTGCTTGTGCGTTTTGAGGTGGGCTAGCAGCGCGGGCGGCAGCGCGCCGGGCCGGGCCTTTACTTTCAGCTCCTGCTCCTCGACAAACAGGTGAACGTCGGCCTTTTTTAGCTGCCTGATAAGCTCGAAAACTTCCATGATAAGACGGATTAAACTTTAGGGCGGTCCCGCGCTGAAAGTGAGTGATAGCCTGAAGGAGGGGTGGCGGCCGGCCGCGCCGCGGGCCGGGCGGCCTTCCGCAAAAGCACTTGGTGTTGGCCGGCGGCCCGGCGGCCCGCCATCATCCTGGCCCAAAGGTGTTGCAAGCGCTTGGGCCGGCCCATTCCCTTACACGAACCAGCTGTTTTGCCGTACTAAACCAGGCATTGGGCGTGCTTTAGCCGCCGCCCGCCCGGCGCTTTCCAGGCCTTGGCAGAGCCGCCGGCAACTACCCTCGCGCTTAGGCTACAGGCGCCGGCACAGGCAGCTCGCGCTGCGTGAATTGTCCTTTCAGCCAGGGGGCAAAACGGCCGGTTTACCACCCTGGGCGGGCGGCCCGCCGGGGCCGGGCCGGGCGCCGGCAAAAGCCCCGCCAACGCCACAAGCCGGGCCAGCGCGTGGCTGGGCCGGCTTGTGGCGTTGGCGGGGCAGTAGTGTTGCAGGGGGCGGGGCGGCCCGCCGGGCTAGTGGGGCGGGGCGAGCCAGCCCGGCCAGCGGCAAGCAACCCGTGGGCCGCCCGGCCCGGGGGCGGCCCGCCAGCTTAAAAGACGCTGGTGGTCGGCACAACCGAGGTGTCGATGGTATTGAAAATCCCGGCCGGTTGCTGAGCCTTGGTAAAACGGGTAACCGTCGTTTTGGTGAGCGTGAACTTGGCGGGGGTAGCGAGGTTCTTCATGGAGGAAAAAAGGAAGAGGGTGAGGGAGTTAGGAAGTGGCGCAGCCCGTAGTGGCGTTGCCTGAAACAAACGTACTAGCCTCCCCCACCGGCGGCAAGTCTGTTACATCAACCCGGCTATTGGCGCTACCAACCTGGCTTTTTGGCCACTGCGGCGAAAGTACGCGCCGGCCAGGGCGGCCCAGCCGGCGCGTACTTTCGCCGCATGGCTATCGATTATCGCGCCCTGCGGCGCCAGCTGCTGCCGCACGGGCTGGCCTGGCTGGGCTTTATCGGGTACGAGCAGGCGGTTTTTCTGCTCTCAAGCATGAGCGCGCCCTCCGCGGGGTCGGTGCTGCTCAACTACCTGCTCAACATTGCCCTGTTTTACCTCAACGGGCTGGTGCTGCTTCCCCGCCTCTACGAGTCGCGTCGCTACGGGCGCTACGCCCTGGCGGCGCTAGCCCTGCTGGCCACCTACTCGCTGGTGCGCAGCACCCTTTACCTCTACCTGGTGCCGGCCCTGGGGCTAGGCACCACGCCGCTCCCGGCCACGCCCCTCTCCCGCACCGGGCTGCTTGCCTACTACTGGGCGCAGTCGTTTTACCGCGGCACGTTCTTCCAGATGCTGAGCACGGGCTACTGGTTTGCGCGCCGCTCCGTGCAGATGCAGGTGCAGAAGCGCCGCCAGGAAGAAGCCCTGCGCGTGGCCGAGCACAGCCTGATGGAAGCCAACCTGGCATTTCTCAAAAACCAGATTAATCCGCACTTTCTCTTCAACTCGCTCAACTTTCTCTACGCCCAGGTATACCCGCATTCGGAACCGGCCGCCCAGGGCATTTTGCTGCTGGCCGAAACCATGCGCTACGCTCTGCACGAAGAAATTCACGGCAAAGTGATGCTGGACCAGGAGGTAAAGCACCTGCACAATTACATTGCCCTCAATCAGCTGCGGTTTAATAACAAGCTCCAGGTAGATTTTGCGCAGCAGGGCAGCACCCATTTTTTGCGCATCATTCCGCTGGTGCTCATCACGTTTGTCGAAAACTGCTTCAAGCACGGCGAGCTCACCGATGCGGCCCACCCGCTGCGCATTCGCCTGGCCGTGGTTGAGAGCAAGCTTACCTTCGAAACACACAATAAAAAGCGCCTCGGCCCCAAGGAAAAAAGCACCGGCATTGGCCTGGCCAACACCCGCCAGCGCCTCGACCTGGTGTACCCCGGCCGCTACACCCTGGACCTGGATAATACCCCGGACTACTACAGCTGCAAACTAGTTATCGACCTTTAGACCAATGCTATAATCTTTTGATTTACAATGATAAATCTGCAAGAAACAACTTCTGCCAGCTGTGGCGGCGGGAGGTAAGCGCCAGCCGCAGGGAGGAGAATTTCAAGAGTCCCGCCATCGGTTGGCCGTGGGGCGCCGCGCATTGCGGAGCAGCCAGCCGCGGTCGCCGGCGCATAGACCTTGCCGAGTAAAGTACAATAAAATTTCAATCAGCCTCCCGGCTTACCGCCGCGCTGCCGACTGATAGTAGCGGGCCAGAAAATCATAAACCAGCAGCTCGTGCAGGCGGGGCCGCACGCTCACGGCCCGGTTAACGAGCATGTGCGCGTAGTGGCCCAGCAGGGCATCGGGAGCTACTTCGAGCTGGCCGCGGGCGTGGCGGGCCAGCACCTGGCCCGCCACCTCGGCCAGCAGGCCGGCCAGCGGCAGGGCCTCGGGCCTGGCGGGGGGCGGCGGGGCCAGGGCAGCGTGCAGGGCGGCCCGGTGCTGGCGGTAGCGGGCATCGAGCTGGAGGCGCAGGGGCTTATCGACGGCAAACTCGTGGGCAAAGGCCGCGCGCCACTGCGTGAGCAGGGCCAGCCGGCGCGGCAGGTCGCAGCCGAAGGCAGCGAGCAGCTCGTCGATGCCGCGGGCGGCCCCCAGCCAGCCGGTGGGGCCAGGGCCGGGAGGAGGGGCGGCGAGGCGGGCCAGCAGCCGGCGGCTGTCGTAGTAAAACAGGCTTTCGGCCAGCTCGATGGTGTGGCTGCCGTAGCGCTCCAGCTCGCGCTGGTAGGTGTCGGTCTGGGTTTTCCAGAGGCTCCCGCTGGCCGTGTACGGGGCCAGGGCTGCCCTCACGGCCTGCATTACCGGGCCCAGGGCGGCGGCGGGGGCGGGCAGGTGCAGGCGCAAGCGCAGGTGGTGGTCGGGGTCGGTGTAGCGAATGAAAAACCACTTATCAACCCAGCCCCGGGCCAGCAGCTCCTCGGTGAGGGGCGCCAGGGCCTCGGCCAGCAGGCGGTCGGCCACCTTGGGGCCGCAGTAGAGCTTGTAGTAGAGCCACTCCGAGCCGGGCTCGAACGAGCGGGGCACCGCGGCGGGCGGCGCGCCGGGGCGGGGCGCTGCCCCGCCCGCGGCGGGGTAGCAGGGCGCCGTGCGCAGCAGCGAGGCCACAAGCTGGTTGGTGTAGGGCCGGCCCGCCGGGTCGCGCACGAGGCAGGTGGCGGGGTCAAACAAAAACTCTTTGAGCAGCACGCCGGGCCGGGCCCGCACCAGGGCCAGCCAGTCGCGCACGCCGGCCGGGTCCTCGGCATCAATCAGCAGCTCGTGGTCGGCCTCGGCCAGGGTAAAATAGCGCGGCAGCTGCCAGCGCCGGCGAAAGGTCGCCCAGGCCTCGGCGGCCCCGCCCGGGCCGGCGGCCAGCAGCGGAGCCAGGTCAGCGGCGGCCAGCTGCCAGCTGGCGGCCAGCAGCACCACTCCCTGGTGCGTGAGCCGGGGCCGGAAGCGCGCCTCGGGGGCCAGGGCCTCCCAGCTCACGCCCAGGCTGGCTTGCAGGCCCTGGGTTTGCAGGTCGCACAGCAGCTGGTACACGGGCAGCGCCTGCTGGGTGTAGTTGTGGGCCGCGCTCAGGCGCGGCACCACCCGGTGGCCGGTGCGGCGGCACCACAGCTCCAGCTGGCCCCGGTGCAGCCGCAGGGTAAGGTCCTGGAGGGCCAGGCGGCCCGCGGGCGGGCAGGCGGCATGGGCCAGGTAGGGCAGCTCGAAGTCGCGGAAGCAGGGCCGCAGCAAAATATTGCCGAGCCGGCTGGCCGGCAGGTGGCAGATTTCGGCCAGCACTACGCCGGGGTTGTGGGCCTGCTCGGCGGCAGCCAGGCTGTGCACTACCCCGGCAATGGCCGGCGAGGCGTGGGCAAAGCGCCCTAGCAGGTTAGCTGCGCTCGCCCCGCCGGCGCTTTCCAGCAGCAGCTGCCCCCCGGCCAGTGCCCGAAACAGCACCGAGAAGGACGGCGGCAGGGCATCGGCCACGCTGGGCAGGTGCTGCACCTCGGCCAGGGTCAGGTCGATGGCATAGTCTCCGGCCTGCTCGGCGGCGCGCAGCCGGCCGGCCAGCAGCTGCTGGGCCGCCGTGAGCAGGGGGGCCGGGGCGGGGCTGGCGGCGCCGGGCAGCATCAGGTCTTCGACCAGCGGGGCGTAGGCGTGGCGGCCGTAGTCAGAGTAGCTGATGCCGCTTTCCGAGTCCAGCGCTTCGAGCAGGGGCACGGCCCGCGCCTCGTAGCGGGCCGCAAACTGCTGCTTGAACTCGGCCAGCCGGGCCTGGGTGGTGGCCGGGGTAAGGTGGCCCAGCACCCGCAGGGCCGCCAGCAGGGCGGCCTGCTGGCTGGTGGCCAGGGTGCTGCCGGCCAGCACACCGGGCAGCAGGTCGGCCTGGAAAAGCTTGCCCGCTTCCAGGGGCACCGCCAGCGGCGCCAGCGCCGCCTCAATGGCTGTGTAGGCGGCGGTAGGGTTGGGGCCGGCGGGGTGGGCGTCGAGGGCCGCCAGGCGGGCGCTCACGTCGGCTACCACGCTCCGCACTGCCGCCAGGCCGGCATGGGGCGCGGCGGGGTCGTCGAGGCGGGCCAGCACCTGGCGCAGGTGGGGCAAAAACTCGGCTCCCGTGACGGTGGGCTCCAGCTCGCTCACCAGGAGCTGCGCCTCAATCAGCGCATCCACAAATTCCAGGGCCTCTGCCAGGTCGGCATCGGCTACGGGGCTAGCGGCGTCTTCCTCCAGGCCAAGCAGCGCCAGGGCCAGCCCCCGGCGCTGCTGCCCACCGGCGCTGGCCGCCAGGGCCCGGCGCAGGGGCTCGGTGGCCTCCACGGCACTCAGCTGGTGCTCGCCCTCGGGGGGGCGGCCCTCGCCGTAGCTGTACTCGACGTAGCGCAGCTCGTGCCCCAGGTCGTAGAGGCTGGAGTTGGGCCTGTAGCGCAGGCGGCTGCGCAGCGGCTCCTGGGCGGCTAGCCGGGCGGCCAGCGCGCACAGGTAGTGCATGTCGAGGCGGGTATGCCGGGTGGTAGCGGCGGGGTCGAGGCACAGGCGGCTTTCGGGGCCCCACCCCACCACCGAGCAGCCGGCAAACAGCCCAAACGGCGTGCAGCGGCTGCGCATCCGGCCCTGGTAGCGGCCCAGGGCCGCGAGCAGCCGGGCTTCCTTTTTGGCATCGCGCAGCTCGCCGCGCTGCCAGCGCTCGGCCTCGGCCAGCAGGGGCGGCGAGGCCAGGTAGAGGGCTTCCCTAAACGCGGCATCGGCCAGCCAGTCGGCGGCCGTGGTGGGGGCCCCGGCCAGCGGCCGCGCGGGGGTGCGCAGCACCAGCGCCGGGTGAAAGGTGTAGAGGTGTTCCATACAAGCCGGCAGGACCGGAAAACGGGAAAAGGCGGGGCGAAATATACAGGCCGGCCGCGCCCGGCTGCGTTGCTACCAGGGCTTAGTCCTGCGCAAAGCGGGGTTAGTGTACTAAACTTTTGCCCGGCCCGGCAGGCCCCGATGTTTATGGTCCCTTCCAGCCCCTGCCCCTGCCGGTCTTTCAGCCCGGTAGCTACCCGGCCCAACCGCGCGTTCCCATGCCCCCGCCCCCACTCGCTGCCCCGCCCCCTTTGCAATGTGCGCCAAGTACAACCACGTAGCACCTGGCGCTAGCCTTCCGGTTAGCAGTTTATAATGGCACAAGCGCTGAAATTTACGCGAAATACCATTTTGTACTATCTGATTGTTAGCTGGTTAACTCCCGAATTAGCACATTCTGTATTTTTGACTAATAGAACTAATTGAGTAAACAATGATTGGTACCCAACAAGCAATAACCCACCAACAACCAAACCGACCTTACCCCCACAAAAATGGGGTTGCCCCCGCCACAACGCCTGGGCAGTCGCCAAGGTGGGCAGCCAGGGTGGCAGCGCCCCCCTAGCCTCCGTCCCACAAGACCAGGGCTCGTGCTGACCCCATTTTTGTGGGGGAATACTCCCCTTACGACCCCATTTTTGTGGGGGAATAGAAATGTGAAAAGGGCGTTTCCAGCCAATGGGGCCACATTTTGAGCCATTCCCCCACAAAAATGGGGTCGCCCGCCCCCTCCCCACTACTTAGCCAAAATGGGTGCCGTGCGAACGGACTAACCCCTGAAAGAAAAAAAACTACTCAAGAAACAGTAGTTACTTTTTTTAACTAGTTTACTAAGTTTACGGGTGCCGCAACGCCTTGATTGCCAAATAGCTGCAAGGGCATTTCCCCACAAAAATGGGGTTATACCCCCACAAAAATGGGGTCATTCCCCCACAAAAATGGGGTCATTCCCCCACAAAAATGGGGTTAGGAGGGGGTTATTCCCCCACAAAAATGGGGTTATTCCCCCACAGGTTGAAATTGGTTGTGGGGGAATGGCGTAGGCGCGGTACATTTGCCAGGCCTCTGCTGATGCGCTCATGACCAAAGACCTGACCACCACAACCAACCCACTGGTAGTGCAACACAACGCGATGGTAAACGCTGGCTTTACCATGTCAGCCCTGGAAATGCGCTGTTTCCTGGCCATGATTAGCCGCATCGGCCGGGAGGATACCGCCCTGCCGGTGTGCCGGATTCCCGTGCGGGAGCTGTGCGCAGACAGCACCAGCAAAAACGTGTACACAGAAGTGCGGGCCATGACAGAGAAGATGGCCAGCCGCTTCCTGCTGCTGGAAGTGCTGGGCCCCAACGGCGAGCGCCTGAAAGAGCCGGATATCAAAAACCGCCCGCTGATGGGGGCGATTGACTACTTGAAGCGGGAAGGCGTGGTGGAAGCCGTGTTCAATGAGCACCTGAAGCCCTATCTGCTAGAGCTGAAGAATAACTTTACCAAGGCCCAGCTAAGCCAGGTACTCAAAATAAAGCGGCCCGCCTCGCACCGCATCTACTGGCTGCTGCGCGAGTACGCAGCCTTTGGTAAGCGCACGGTCAGCGTCGGGGAGCTGCGCCACGTGCTGGGGCTGAAAGATGAGTACGCCGACCGGTTCGACCACTTCCGCACGCGGGTGCTCGACCCGGCCCAGGAGGAACTGGCGCAAACCGATTTGCCCTTCACCTACGAGCTGCTCAAGCAAGGGCGCGTTATCACGGAAATCCGCTTTCTGTTCACGCCCACGGGCGCCACCCTCCCCGAGCTGCTGCCCCTGCCCGAGGCTTGGGCTACGGAGCTTTTGGCGGCTGGAGTAGCGGCAAAAAGCCTGGAAACGGTACGCGAGAAGCTAGCCGCCGGCACCTACGACGAAGGGTACGTGCACTTTGTGCTGCAAACAATACAAGCGCAGGCCGAGGCCGGCAAAATAAAAAAACCGGGCGGCGCAATGTTCAAAGCATTGGTCGATGGCTATCTGCTGCCCGCTTACCAGAAAAAGCAGGCTAAGCCCCGGGCCCGGCCAAGCCAGGCGCTGAACAGCCAGCGCCGCAAGCTGCAGGGCGAGCTGGAGGATGCCCACAACAGCCTGTCGTTTTTTCAGACCTCGCTGCTGTATACCGATGAAACCCGCCCGGCATTTGTAGCGGAGGTCCAGGGCAAGATTGCGGACTTAGCGCAACGGCTAAAGCAGCTGGAAGCCTAACCCCCCACCCTAGCCAGGCCGGAAAAATACCGGGTAAATAAACCGCCTGCTCAAAAATCACCTTTCTTGTGAAGAATAAAAATTTCGTAAATTCCAACAATTGTTAGAATAGTCAGCGTAGCATAAATCATAAGAATTACTACCACACTAACCATTCTAACAATTGTTGCAATTTATTTTAAATTTTGAGCTAACTAGCTCATAGAATGATAATTGATAAATCAGGTGGCAGGCTAGCTGTGCCCTATGGGATAGCTATTCGTAAAGCACATGGCTACCGCAGCTTTTTACTGGTGCGCAATAGCTTCTGCAGCAAGGCATCCGGCAGGGGCTTATCGGCTTCGGGATGAGCTGCCAGCTCCTTCACCAGGGCGGCCTCGGTTAGCTCCTTCATCAGAAAGCCGGGTAGCCAGTACTCAGCCTGCTTCAGCTTGAGGTACGTTTCGCGGGTTACTGCCGTAGTAAACGATACCCAAACGGTTGGCTCTTCTGCGTTGCCGGCTGCCGGCTCCGGCGCGGGCTCAATTCGCTCGTTGATGGACGAAAGGACTTTTTTACCGAAAGTGGGTTTAGTGCTCATAAACGGGTAAGAATTTCGGCGGTAAGGGCAGTATAGTCGTGAGCGCCGGCAGATTGACCGGCCCAGGCATAGATGCTTTCTTTCTCAATCTGGGCTTCTACCAGCGACACGTTGGGGCGAATGGTGGTGTGCATAACCAGCGGGCCAAACACGGGGTGGGTTTCCAGCAGGGTCACCATGTCTTTCTGGGCCCGGCGCCGGTCGCTGCGGTTGTACTGCGTAAAAAACAGCCCCCCAATCTTCAGGCCTTTGTTCAGGCGCTTTTGCACCTGCTGGCACACGTCGAGCAGGCCCACCAGGCCTTCGATTCCGTAATATTCCGGCTGCGCCGGGATGAAGACGGCGGTGGCTGCCGTCAGGGCCGCGTAGGTTAGCTTACCCAGGCCGCCCGGCGTATCAATCAGGCAAAAGTCGATGGCCTCTACCTCGTCGAGCAGCTCCTTCAGGGCAAACTCGGCCCCTGGCCTCTTGCCAATGCGCTCCTCGGCCTCCGCCAGGTCGGGCGAACCGGGCAACAGGTACAGCCCTTCTCCCACTTCCTGCACCGCATCCGAGAGACTTGCCTGGCCTAGCAGCACTGCGTCGAGCCGTTTGCCGGCGGGGGCGGGCAGCGTGAAGCTCTGGGTAAGGTTGCACTGGCTATCGCAATCCAATAGCAATACGCTGTGCCCTTGTTCTCGCAGGGCATGGGCCACGTTTAGGCAACTGGTAGTCTTCCCAGTGCCGCCCTTATGGTTAGCCATTACAATTGTTTGCATGGCGTAAATAAACACAATGCCGCCAATTATAACAATGCTTTCCTTTGTTACCATAGCAACAATTGTTACCATTGTAAACATTTTTTGAGCTAAAAATTTTATTATCAATAGTATGTGCTTGTTAAGTAGGTAACTTTTCAGTCAGGGCGCCGGCGCTTGTACCTGGCAGCTGGCAGAATTGAAGCCGGCTCGCGGTAAGCTCAGGGGTATTTTGGGCGTCGTGGCCAGGCTTTGAGCGGTGTGCCGGGCGCAGTCGGTGCTCCTTTTGGCCCAGGGCGTCACAGCTGAGACGGCCGGGAAAAGGCAAGCGCCTGGCAAGCTTGGCCATGTCCCACCCAGATTATGCCACTGCTTTACTAAACGATGAGCCGGCGTTGGGCGGGCCCCGCCCGTTTGCTGCACAGCGGCGGCCAGGGCCCGCCGCCGCTGTGCAGCAAACGGGCGCTGCGGAATGGCAGCCTTTAGCAGGCGGGCACAATACAAGGCCGCGGCTTAGTTAGGAGGCTTAGCAGGCTTTGCCGCTGTGCAGAAAAGAGCCGCCCCATGCTGCTCTGCTCAGCCAGACTATCTCGGCGCTACTAGTGGGGGCTTGTACTGTAAAAGCTACCAGCTGTTTCGGCTCTCTGTTCACTAGCAGCATCAGCTGCGGGGCCGGGTGGGGAAGCGAAGCTACTAGCGCGGCTTGAAAATAGAACTTTACAGGCCAGGCGTAGCACTTTTACGGTAGTATTGTACAAAAATATGTTTTATTGCTTTTTCTGGTGATTACCCTTGATAATCCTTACTTATCGAGGGTAATTTTAGCTTACTTTTACGCGCTGGCTTTTGCCACGCACTTTGGGCAGCTTACGGCTGCCGCCCGCGCTGCTATGGAAAAGCTCCCCATTCGGGCCGCCGCTCAGGGCATCGGCGCCGCCCGCCATATTGACGACTACGCCGAAGCCGGGGCGCGCTACGTGCGCACCGGGCAGCAAGGCGCGGCCAACACCCAGCGCGCCTACGCCGGCGACTGGCGCCGCTTCACCACTTGGTGCCAGGACCACGGGCGCGAGCCGCTGCCCGCCGAGGTGCTGACGCTGGCGGCCTTTATGACGGCGCTGGCCGAGGCCGGTAAAAAGGTGGCCACCATTCGGCGCCACTGCGCCTCCGTGAGCAAGGCCCACCAACTGGCCGGTTTTCCGACTCCGACCGACGACCGGCAGCTCCGGACCCTGCTCGAAGGCATCAGCCGCGAGAAAGGCGTTAAGCAGAAGCAGGCGCCGGCTTTCACCCTGGCGTATTTCAAGCGCGTGGTGCAGGGCATCGACACGGCGCGGCCGGCCGGCGTGCGCGACCGGGCCTTGCTACTGCTGGGGCTGGCCGGGGCGTTTCGGCGCGACGAACTCGCTGGCCTCGACCTGGCCCACCTGCGCTTTGACGACGACGGGCTGGTGGTGGAGCTGCCGAAAAGCAAAACCAATCAGAAAGGCGAGGCCGAAGAGAAGGCCATCTTCTTTGCCCCCGACCGGCGCAGCTGCCCGGTGCGCGCCGTTAAGGACTGGCTGGAGGTGCTGCGCCAGCACGAACGCACGAGCGGGCCCTTGTTCCTGTCTTTTCACAAGGGGCAGCGGCTAAGCCGGCGCCGGCTCAGCGCATTTAGCCTGAACGAGATTGTGCGCCTGCGCCTGGGCGCGCCTTATACCGCCCACTCGCTACGCGCCTCGTTTGTGACCATTGCCAAGCTCAACGGCGCTGATGATGCGGAAGTTATGAACCAGACCAAACACAAGACGACGGATATGATTCGGCGCTATACCCGCCTCGACAACGTGCGCCAGCACAACGCCGCCCAAAAACTTGGCTTGTAGCGCGCGGCCGGAGCAGCCGGCTTGCTGGCCGGCTGCCGCAAGCCGGCTGCTCCCCGCTCGAAGAAGTAGCGATGCCAAGCCTTCTTAGAGCGTGTTTGGGAATTGTAAAAAACACGATTTTTGTCATGCTGAGCTTGTCGAAGCATCTCTACCGCTTTGTTGA
>NZ_JAUQSW010000015.1 GCF_030581075.1 Hymenobacter cheonanensis | reverse complement strand
CGCATCTACCCGCTAGGAATGTAAAAATGACCCTGGTCTCTTCGGCCGTGCCCGCAGGCTCTCCCAGGCGGCCCCCCACCCCCCCCCCTCCCCCCCCCCCCCCCCCCCCCCGCAAAATGCTGAAAACAAGCAATTTACGAGTGAGTGCGAGCTTGAATTAACGGCCCTGCTGGCCGACTACGACTACCACGAGCAGGCCCTGCACGCGGCCGAACAGGCCCTCTACCGCCACTCCGACCGGCACGCGCCATCGCCCGAAGTAGCCCGTCTGGAAGCCGAGCTGCACGCGGCCACCGAGGCGTTTCTCGACCGGATGCCCCGCGTGTTTGACCCGTTTGCGGGCGGCGGGGCCATCCCACTGGAAGCGGCCCGGCTGGGCTGCCGGGCCTTCGGCAACGACATTAACCCTGTAGCTCACATCATTCAGCGGGCCTCGCTGGAGTTTCCGCAACGGTTTGGCAAGCCCATCACGTACAGCTACGCGGCTTTCGTAGCCCGCTACGGCGAGCCGGAATATGCCCGGCAGCACGCCAAACAGCACGTGCTCGACACCTCCACCGGCAGCATCCGGCTGGCCAACCGCCTGGCCTTCGATGTGGAGTTTTTTGCTCGCCGCCTACTGGGGCGGGCCGAAGCCGAAATCGGCCACTTCTACCCCGCCGACGAAAAGGGCCGCAAGCCCATTGCCTACTATTGGGCGCGGGTGGGCACCTGCGCCAACCCCAGCTGCCGCGCCGAGGTGCCGCTGCTCAAGCAGTTTTATTTATCGAAGCGCCGGGGTACTTCATCGAGCAAGTGGGTGCATCTTAAACCCAGCATCACAGGTAATAAAATAACCTTTTCGATTGCTAAGGGTGAGTATGAAAATTCCGGCTGGAATAGTAGGGGCAATTTAAATTGTCCGGTATGCGCAAGCATTACCAACGCCAGTTCTCTTAAAGCAGAATTTCATCAAAATGGTATAAAAGAAATTCTCATCGCAACAATTAAAGAGGGAAACACTGAAAGACTGTATGAATTGCCGAGCCAGAAAGACGAGGAAGTAATAAATGGCTTGCCATCTCCTGCCTTGGTGCTTAGTGAGAAGTTGCAGGTTGGCAATAACCGTAATTTCAACACGCCAGGCTGGAGTGTGGACTCGTTCGGTCAGATGTTTTCAAAAAGACAGTTGTTGACATTTGAAAGGCTGCTTTGGGAGTTAGAAAAACTCAAAAAAGAGGAGCTTTTTATTGAGAACGAATATAATAGGGCAATTGTGACTTACCTCGGGGTACTAGTCGACCGCATTGCTGCTCGCAACACTTCTTATGGGGTTTGGCATATACTGCAGGAAACCGTTGAGCATCCGTTCGGCAGGCAAGCTATTCCGATGGTTTTTGATTATCCTGAAATGAATCCTTTCGGTTCTTTATCAGGAAGCGCATATGGTCAGCTCGATTCCATCGTCAATTTTATTCAAGAGGAATGCGGCGAATTTTCGGCTGTTTGTAAAAATGCTTCGAGCGGGGATGAGTCCCAATTCGAAGCGAAATCAATAACAGCTGTTGTTACAGACCCGCCCTACTATGATGCCATTGCTTACGCTGATTTATCAGACTTCTTTTACATATGGCTGAAGCGCACCCTTGGGAATGTTTATCCATTGAATTTTGCGTTTCCTCTAACACCCAAAAAGGAAGAATGCACAGCCCTTAAGCATCATCACAAAAACAACGATGCTGCAAGAGCACATTTTGAAAAGAAGCTACAAGGCATTTTCAACACCATTGAGCGGCAAACCTCTGATATGGTGAGTATCATGTTCGCCCACCAAAGTACCGAGGCGTGGACCACGCTATGTAATTCGGTGCTAGGTGCGAACATGAATATTACGGGCAGTTGGGCAATTGATACGGAGGTAACAGGTGCATTGAAAGCAGAAAAAGCCTTCCTTTCTTCCTCCGTCACCGTGGCGTGCCGGCCCGTGGTGCGGCAGGGCGAGGGAAACTACAAGCGGGTGCGCGACGATATCGAAGCCACCGTGGCGCGGGAGGTAGACGAGCTGTACCGCCTGGGCTTCCGGGGGGCTGACCTGCTGACCGCTTGCTTCGGGCAAGCTGTGAGCGTATTTGGGCAGTACGAGCGGGTGGAAAAATCGGACGGTACCCGCGTGACGGTGGCCGAGCTGCTGGCGCTGGCCCGCGAAAGCGCCTTCAAGGCCCTACTCAAGGGGTTCGACGGCGACGAGTACACCAAGTTCTACATCGGCTGGCTCCAGCTCTATGGCCTCACCGAAGCCGATTTCGACGACGCGGCCAAGTTCAGCCGGGCCGGCTTGCAGCTCAACGTGGCCGAGCTACTCAGCCACGGCATCTTCGCCAAGAAGGGCAATAAGCTTACGCTGGCCACTTCGGCCGAGCGCCTGCTGGAGCACAAGTCACTGGGCGTGAATGCGGATGACTTGCTGCTCGACCAGGCCCACCGGGCGCTAGGCCTCTACCACCGGGGGCAGCGCCGGCCGCTGGTGCAGCACCTGGCGCGGGTGGCCCCGGCCCCCGAGCGGCCCTTCTGGCGGGTGCTCACGGCGCTGGGCGAGGTGCTGCCTGCCGGGGCCGATGACCACCGCCTCACCGCCGGCCTGCTGGCTGACCGCGACAGCCTGCTACGCGAGGTGAAGCAGCTTGACCAAGTCCAAGCCGGGGCTACCGGCGACCTGTTTGCCTAGGCCAGTAGCGCGGACTTTCAGTCCGTGAGTACCAACGCCACCACTTGCGGATTGAAAGTCCGCGCTACTGCCCACACCGCCAAAGCGGCCCTGGTCTTCTTTACTCAACACGCGCCACCCTAGTACTCGCTATGTCACTGACTACCTATCAGAAGCAGAATTTATACAAAGGCCTGGGCCTGTTTATTGAAGCCTTTCGGCCTTACGTGGTAGAGGTGCTGCGCGGCGCGCACGGCGACGCCTGGGCCGAGGCGTTTGTGGAGGCGTTAGGGGCTGGCCAGCGCGAGTCGTGGCAGCAGGGGCTGCGGGCCGGCTCCGACCCCGTTACGCTGGTCGATTTCCAGTATCTGAACTCGTTTGCCTACAAGTTTCGCGAGCTGCTCAAAGCCGACTTTGGCCGCCACGCCGGCGCGCTGGCCAGTTGGTTGAAGGAGGTGGCCGAGGTGCGTAACAAAATTGCCCACTATCACCAGGAGTTGGATGAGGACGAAGCCGCCAAGGCCTGGATTCACCTCAAAACCATTGCCAAAGCCATGCGGCAGCCCGACCTGGAGGCCGAGCTGCAAAGCCTACGCAGCTTGCCCGCCGAGCCGCCGGCCGTTGCGCCCGCTCCGGTAGCCCAGCCCGAGGCGAGCGGCCCTAGGGCCTGGTTTCGGGTGGTGGAGCCGGCGCTCGACATCCGGCAGGGGCGGCTCGATGAGAGCATTTTCGCGGCCAACGTGGCCGAGGTAGCCCTGGGCAACGGGCGCGAGCTGTACCGCGACGCCGATACGTTCTTCGCCAAAACCTACTTTACGCAGGGCCTGCGCACGGTGGCCCGCCGCGTGGTAGAGGGCCTGAACGGCGGCGGCGACGGCGAAAACCGCGTTATCTCGCTGCAAACCGGCTTCGGGGGCGGCAAAACTCACACCCTGATTTCGCTCTGGCACCTGGCCCGCACGGGCGAGCGCCTGAAACCCGCCGTGGCCCAGGAGCTGCTGGCGGCCGGCTCGTACCAGGCCCCGCTGCTGCCCAACTTTGCCGAGGCGCGGGTGGCCGTATTTACTAACACCACCAACAACGTGGCCGAGGGCCGGCAGGTGCCCAACGGTGGCCCCCGCCTGCACACGCTGTGGGGCGAGCTGGCCTGGCAGCTGGGCGGGGCCGCCGCCTACGAACTGGTGCGGACCTCCGACGAGGAGCGGATTTCGCCGGGCGGCACTTTTCAGCGGGTGCTGGAGCTGGTGGGTGAGCAGCACGGCCCAGCCCTGTTGCTGCTCGACGAGCTGGCGGACTACTGCGTGCAGGCCGCCGGCAAAGTGGTAGGTGCCAGCACTCTGGCCGACCAGACTATCAGTTTTATGCAGGCCCTGACCGAGGCCGTGGCCGCCGCGCCCCGCGCCGTGCTGGTGGTAACGCTGCCCGCCAGCGACACCGAAGTGAGCACCACTGCCGAGGCGGGCCAGATTTTGAGCCGCTTGCAGGGCCGCGTGGGAAGGGTAGGGGCCGATACCCAGCCCGTGCGCGACGACGAGATTTTTGAGGTGGTGCGCCGCCGCCTGTTCGAGAACCTGGGCCCGGAGGCGGTGCGCCTGGCCGTGGCCGGGCAGTACCACGACTACTACCAGACGCTTTTCAGCGACCTGCCCGGCCCGGCCTTGCAGGCGGGCTACCGCCGGCTTATGGAAAAGGCCTATCCCTTTCACCCCGAGTTGATTGAGGTATTTCGGCAGCGCTGGGCCAGCCACCACGACTTCCAGCGCACCCGCGGGGCGCTGCGCCTGCTGGCCGCCATCCTGGCCGACTTGTGGCAGCGCCGCAACAGCCTGCCCGGCAAGCAGTGGCTGGTGCACACCAGCGACGTACGCCTCGAAAACCTTGACCCGCTGACCGGCGAGCTGAAAAAGCTCTACGGCAGCGGCTACGAGGCCGTGCTCACGGCCGATGTGGCCGGCGCGGCCGCCAACGCCCGCAAGCTGGACGAAGCCAAAAAGGAGTACGGCGACCGGCACCTGGCCCAGGGCCTGGCCACCACCATTCTGCTCAACTCGTTTGGGGGCGATGGCAGCAACAAGGGCCTGAGCGTGCGCGAATTGAAGCTGAACGTGGTGCGGCCCGCCGATGAGCTGAACCACAACACCATTAACAGCGTGCTCGACGAGCTGGAAGCAAGCGCCCACTACCTCTACTACGCGGCCGGTGGCGACGGCAAGCGCTACTGGTTTCATACCAAGCCCAACGTCAATATCCTGATAAACCAGGCCAAAAACGACGTGACCGAGGCTAGCGTGGACAGCGAGATTCAGCGGCGCGTGCAGGAGAAGGCAGGCCGTGTGGCTGGCTTCCGGCTGCTGCTGAACCCCGCCTCCAACGACGTGCCCGAGCAGCAGCAACTAACCTTGGTGCTGCTGCCGCTCAGCCAGCGCCTGCGTTCCGACGGCACCTTTGATAAGGCCACCGCCCGCCGCATCGAGGTCATTGCCACCAAGCGCGGCACCATCGAGCGCATTTACCGCAATACGCTACTGTTTTTGCTGGCCTCCGACCTGGGGGCCGCCAGGCTCAACGCGGCGGTGCGGGACTACCTGGCCTGCGAAAAAATCCGGCAGGATTATAACAGCCAGCTGGAGCCCGAGCAGCGCCTCGACCTCAAGCGCCGCAGCGACGAGTGCCAGGCCCAGGTAGAAAAAGCCCTGATAGGTGCCTACTCGGTGGTAGCCAAGTACCGCGCCAAGGACGGCACCCAGCTGTTGCATTTCAAGGAGTTTGCCGCCACCTTCGACCAGCAGCTCACTGCCAACCTGCCCGCCCTGCTCGAAGCCGATGAGCTGTTGCTGCGCAAAGGCGTGGGCCTGGGCACGCTGCGCCAGCACGGCCTGCTGCCTGAGGCCGCCCGCCCGCTACGAACTAAAGACGTGTACGAGGCCTTCCTGCGCTTCGACGACAAGCCCTTAATATGGAACCAGGCCGTGGTGCAGGACAGCTTGCTGCGCTTCTGCGCCAGTGGCGACTTTGGCATCGCGGCCAGCGACGACGGCCGCGACCTGAAAACCGTGTGGCTGAAACAAGCCGTACCGCTCTTTGAAGTAACCGAGCCTAGCTACTGGCTTATCGACAAAGCACGGGCGGCTGAGCTTCTGGCTAAGGTGCCGGCTAGCCCCCTTGCATCCGCCACGGAGGCGGTGGTAGTACAGCCTGGCCAACCGGCTGCGGAGCAGCCGACCGCTGCTTCCGTGGTGGGCGAGCCGCGCGTATTGCGGGCCGTAACGGTGTCGGGCCAGGTGCCGGTCGAAAACTACACCCAGCTCTTTGCCAGCTTTATCCGTCCGCTGATAGATAACCGGGTGGAAATCACGGTCAGCATCAAAGGGCGCTCTACTACTGCTAAGCCGCTGACGGAGAATAGCGCCGAGTATAAAATTATTAAAGAATCGGCGCGGCAACTGGGCCTGAAGCTGGAGGAGGAATAGTGGGTGAACGCTGGGGCGCGGCTGGCTCTATGAGATATTATGGGCATCGGTGGTATAGCTAGCTGCAAATTTCAATTTCATCAGGCTCGATTGAAGCAGCCAGCAATATCACCGGCGCAAATCGCCGGACGCTATTTCAATTCCACCGGCTCCTATTTAAACTGCCTGGTGAGCTAGAACCGGCCGGGCGCTATTAAATTTCAATTCCCTCAATTCAAGTGATACCCAAGTATGAGGTCGCCAAGTGAGTGCGCCACAAATGTTCCAATTCCGTTTGGTTTGCTTAATGAATTGTAAAGCAAGATGTTAGTGAAAAGTATCAGCTTTTTTCAATTCTGCCTGTTCCGATTAATACCCTCCGGTACGGCTGGATAGGCAACCACGAATTTCAGTTTCAATTCCACTTGGGCTAGGGTAAATTCCTGCGTCAAGATGCTGGTGTGCTTCAAATGCCAGCTGGTCCGATTGAAGCACGCCTGCCAGCAATGCTTCCGGCAGTATTTACGGGGCGCCGGTAAAAATATTGGTAACCTACCAACCCTAAGGGGGCCAGCCCCCGCCGGTGGAAGCCTTGCGTCAGCACGTTCAGGTGCGGGCGTTGGGTAGGATGAGCGGAAGGCGCAGGCAGCGCATCTTAGTAGCACTACCGCCAAAAGCGACGCAGCTTAAAAACTGAGAACAGCCCGGGCAGTAGCCCGGTTAGCCGCGTTGTCACGCATTAAGCGAGCGAAGAAGGCACCCGGTGGAATGGCCGGCCGGGCACCGGCGCAATTCCTCAGCGCGGCGCTTGCCGTGGGCGCCCGCGGCGCTTTCGCCTGCCGATGCTGAAGCTTTCCCCTGCCTGCGCCTGGCCACTCGCCGCTAGCCGGCAGCCCGGGCCACCGCCCGCTGAGGCCGCCTTACCAAAATTTACTGACGCACGTGCTCTGGTTTTTCTTCTTGAGCCGCAGCCCTATCAGTATTTCGTGGCTGCCGCCGTTGTAGCCGGCCAGCTGGCTGGTGCCGGCATCGTAGGAGTAGCCCAGCGTAAACTGCTCGTAGCTGAGACCCACCATGGCCACCACCGCGTCGAAGGCGCGCCACGACACGCCGGCCCACAGCAGGTCGCGGTACTTGAGCTTGGCATTGATATCGAGCGAAAGTGGCGCCGGGTTCACCGACTTGAGCAGCACCGACGGCACCAGCGAAAAGTCTTCGCTCAGCGGCACCCGCACCCCGGCCGTGGCAAAGTAGTGCCGCTTGAGGGAGTTGCCGGGCGCACCCACCCCTAGCTGATTGGGCCCGTAGGCAAAGTCGAGCTGATTGCCAAACAGCTGCGCCCCCGACAGCCCCAGGTAAAAATCGGGGCTGTAGAGCCACAGGCCGGCCGAGGCATCGACCACCCGCGAGGCGGCGCTGGCCGCCACAGTAGTAGGGTCAAAAAAGTGTAGCTGATTGCCATCGACGGAGAACTGCTGCATGCCGGCCGATACGCCCAGCGACAGCCGGATGGTGCGCGTAAGCACCGCGTTGTAGGCGTAGGAGCCGTAGACCCCTAGCCGGCTCGTGGGCCCGGTCACGTCGTTGTACACCAGGCCGCCCACCGCGTGAAACCCCCGCAGCGGCTCGCGCCGGGGGCGGTTGTCGGTGCCCCGCCAGGGGGCCAATGAGGAGCTGCCGCTGACGTAGTAGGTTTTGGGCGCCCCCTCCAGGCCCGTCCACTGGGTGCGGTAGCTGGCCTTGAGGTCGATATAATCCTCCACGCCCGTGGCCCCCGGGTTGATGATGTAATTATTGTTCATGTACTGGCTGTACTGCGCCTGCTGCTGGGCCAGGGCCGGCCCGGCGGCCAGCAGCAGCGGCCCTAGCGCGCCCAATAAAATCTTTTTCATAGCGGATAATACCTTGTCGATGAGCTGGATAAAACCCCGTTCGGCAGTGCTGAGCCCCACCGAACGGGCTGCTGCTTAGTACAGAATCGTAATGGAGCCCGCGTAGGACTTGCCCAGCGGGCCCTTCGTAACGACGACGTAGTAGTAGGTGCCCACCGGCGCGGGCTGGCCGTTGATGTCGCCGCGCCACTCGTTGGCCCGGCTGTAGTTTTCGGCCGAGAAAATCTTGTTGCCCCAGCGGTTGAACACGGTCACGGTATTATCGGGGAACTGCTCGATGAACTCAATCTGCCAGGTGTCGTCGCGGCCATCGCCGTTGGGCGTGAAGGCATTGGGGATGCGAATGGCCGGGCGCACGGTCACGGTTACCTGGTCGGAGCTGGCGCAGCCGCCGGCCCCCGCCGAGAGGGTGTAGGTGGTCGTGACCAAGGGCGCCGCAATGGGGTGCAGCGGGTCACTGGCCGGAATGGTGAGGCTGGCGCTGGGCGTCCACGTTACGGGGTAGGTGCCATCGGCGCTGCCCTCCAGCACCACCGAGGTGCCGGCCAGAATCTCCTTGTCGGGCCCGGCATTCACCACCACCGGCGGCTGAATGCGCACGACTATGCCCGCCGAAACGACCGTTACTACCTGGCCGCAGTCGTTGGTGGTGCGCAGGCGCAGCGTCACGGTCTGGCCATCGCGCAGCGTGGTGCTGGTGAAAACCGGGGTGGTGGCCCCGGCCACGTCGGTGCCATTCACCTGCCACTGGTAGGTAGGCGCAGGGCCGGCGCCGGTTACGCTGGCGATGCTGAACGTGAGCGGGTCGCCCTGGCAAACGGGGCCGCTGGGCTGCGCCGTAATGGCCAGCGTAGGCAGCGGCGTGGGCGTGCGCGTAATGGTGACGGTGGCCGTGGCCAGGCCCGTGCTGCACAGGCCCACGGTAGGCGTCACCTCTACCTGCACCTGGTCGCCGGTTACGAGCGTGCTGCTGGTGAAGGTAGGCCCGGTGGCCACGGCCACGCCATTGACGAGCCAGCGGAAGGTGGGCGCGGCACCCGCGTTCGTGACCACGGCCGTGAAGGTGAGCGGCGTGCCGGGGCACTGCACCGGCGGGGTGGCCAGGGTTACGGTGGGCGTTACGGCGGGCGTCACGCGCACCGCAACAACATTAGAAACCGGTGCGGCGCAGGTACCCGAAGTAGCCCGCCGCCGGAAGTAGGTAGTGGCCGTGAGCGCGCCCGGCGCATAAGTCGCGCTGGTAGCGCCGGCAATGACCGTCCAGTTGGAATTATCAGCCGAGGATTCCCACTGGTACGTGTAGCTGCCGGTGCCGCCGCTAGCCTCACTGATGCTTGTGAGGGGGGCCGGCGTGGCGCCGGAGCAAATGTCCTGGTCGGCCGCAATGCTGCCCGGGGTCAGCGTGGGCAATACCCGCACGGCAACGGACGCGGAATACACCGGCCCGCAGGCGCCCGACGTTACCCGGCGCCGGAAGTACGTGGTAGTTGCGAGCGGGCCCGGCGCATAGTCGGCGCCCGTGGCGCCCGCAATAGCCGTCCAGGCGCTATTGTCCGGCGATGATTCCCACTGGTAGCTGAAACTGCCGGTGCCGCCGCTAGCCCCCGCCGTGCTGGTGAGGGTGGCCGGGGTGACGCCCAGGCAAATAGTTTGGTCGGCCCCGATGGTGCCGGCCGCCAGGGCCGGGGTTACCGTGATGGTGACCACGTTAGACACCGCCGGCCCGCAGACCCCCGACGAGGCCTGACGCCGGAAATAGGTAGTAGCCGCGAGCGGGCCGGGCGCGTAGGTTTCGCCCGTAGCCCCGGCGATGTTCGCCCAGGTTACGTTATCCGCCGAGGACTGCCACTGGTAACTGAGCGGGCCGGCGCCCCCGCTGGCGGGGGCACTGCTGGTGAGCGGGGCGGGAGTACTGCCCGCACACAGGGCCTGGTCGGCGGCAATGCTACCGGCCACGAGCGCGGGAGCCACCGTAATGGTCACCACGTTGGAGGGCGTGGTGGTGCAGGCGCCGGCGGTTACCTGGCGGCGGTAGTAGGTAGTGGCCGCGAGCGGGCCGGGCGCGTAGGTTTCGCCCGTAGCGCCCCCAATGGCCGTCCAGGTCACGTTGTCCGACGACGCTTCCCACTGGTAGGCAAACGTGCCCGTGCCCCCGCTAGCCGCGCTGGCGCTGGTAAGCGGGGCCGGCGCGGTGCCCGCGCACACCGTTTGGCTGGCGGCTATGGTGCCCGCGCTCAAGGCCGGCAGCACGGTGAGCGTAACGGCCGGCGAGTACGCCGGGCCGCAGGCCCCCGAGGTTACCTGGCGGCGGAAGTAAGTGGTAGCCGTCAGAATGCCCGGCGCATACGTGGGGCCGGTGGCACCCGCAATGTTCGTCCAGGTGGCGTTATCGGGCGATGACTGCCATTGGTAGGTGTACGTGCCGGTGCCGCCGCTAGCCCCCGCCGTGCTGGTGAGGGCGGCCGGGGTAGCACCCGGGCACAGCGTCTGGTCGGCGGCTATAGTGCCGGCCACCAGGGCCGGCGATACCGTGATGGTGACAACGTTAGACACCGCCGGCGCGCAGCCGCTGCCCGAGCTGGCCCGGCGCCGGAAATAGGTCGTGACCGTGAGCGCGCCCGGCGCATACGTGGGCCCGGTAGCGCCCGCAATGGCCGTCCAGGTTACGTTATCAGTCGAGGCTTCCCACTGGTAGGTGATGGCGCCCAGGCCGCCCGTGGCCACGCTGTCGCTGGTGAGGGGGCTAGCCGTGGCGCCCCCGCACAGGGCCTGGCTGGTGCCGATGCGGCCGGCCAACAGGACCGGGGCCACGGTTATTTTAACCGGGTTGGAAGGCTTAGCCGAGCAGGCGCCGGAGCTTACCTGACGCCGGAAATAGGTGGTAACGGTGAGCGCACCGGGCGAATATGTTTCGCCCGTGGCCCCGGCAATGGCCGTCCAGGTCACGTTGTCCGGCGAGGCTTCCCACTGGTAGGCAAACGTGCCGCTGCCGCCCGTGGCCGGGGCCGTGCTCGTGAGCGGGGCCACCGGGCTGCCGGCGCACACCGCCTGGTCGGCAGCAATGGTGCCGGCCGCCAGGGCGGGCAGCACGGTAATGGCTACCGAGGCAGTAAAGGTGGGCGTGCAGTAAGGGCCCGACTGGTTTGGCAGCAGCAGCTGCACCCGCCGCTTGAAGTAGGTAGTGCCAACCGGCAGCGTGCCTGGGGGCGTGTAGCTAACCCCCGTAGCGCCGCTGATATCCGCGAAGGTGACATTATCCGAGGAGGATTGCCACTGGTAAACGAGCGGCAGGCCGCCATCGCTGAAGGCACTGGCCGTGCTGGTGAGCGGGGCCGGGGCCGTGCCGGCGCATAGCGTCTGCGGAGCCGCAATGCTACCCGGCACGGGGAGGTTCGGTACCAGAATAGAGCCCGTGCTTTCGCGGCAAAAGCAATTGGTGGTAATGCGCAGGGTTACCGTGTAGGTACCGGGCGTAGCATACACGTGCACCGGGTTTTCCTCGGTAGAGGTGGCCCCGTCGCCAAATTTCCAGGAGTAGGTTTTGTTGTCGAAGTCAATGGGCGGCGCCGTAAAGGTGATTTGGCGGCAGCCGGTTATCTCCGCGCTGGGCCCCACCCGCAGCAGCGAGCTTTGGTTGAAATTGACCAGCCCCAGGCCACTGCGGCGGCCGCTCAGCTGCAGCGTCACGCTGTCGTCGGCGTAAAGGGCCTTGGCCCCCACCGAGTCGGGGTGGGCAATGAAGCCCAGGGCCGGCTGGTTTTCGCGGGCCACGTAAATCTTGCCATCGGGTGCGGCTTGCAGCGAACCCAGGTTCACGGGCGTTTTTTGCTTGAGCGGCAGGCTCTGCTTGTTCAGCGGGCCCGTGCCGCTGACGTTGAATTGCAGCAGCTTGGGCGGGTTCATGACGGTGGCGTAGAGCTTGCCGCCGGCCGAGAAATCGACCCCGTAGTACTTGCCTTCGCCACGGTCAACGATGTACGGCACCCGCGGATTGACGCTCACCGTGCCCGTGCTGGTGTCGAAGTTAAATAGCTCAACGGTGCTGCTGCTATCGCCCAGCACCTCGCTGTAGCGGGCCACGGCTAGCTGCTGGCCGTTGGGCGTCACCTTCATCTGCCCGCGGTAGCCTAGCGGCGAGGCGCTCGGCGCGTGCAGCGAGCCCACAGCCGAGATAACCGGCGCGTCGATGAGCACCGGGCCCAGGCCAGCCCCGCCTACCAGCCGCACGCGGTAGGCCAGAAAGGCGTCGCCGCGGTTGGCGGTGCCCGACTTAGCATCGCCCCAGCCGTGCACGATAATCCAGATGTCGCAGCCGTTTTTGTGAAATACGCCCGTCATTTTCTCGGTGGTGCCCTGGGTGAGCGGCGTGTTTTTGGTGGCGGCTACCACCGTGCCGGGCCCGCCGCCGGCCGGAATAATAATCTCCGACCAGCTCAGGCCCTTGGGGCCGCCCGCCGCGTCTTGCGTAAAAATGAGGTAGCGCGTGGCGGCCCCCGCCGTGCCGGGGGGCGGGCTGCCGGGCAGCCGGATGGGCAGCGGCCCATCGGTCACCAGCCGGTTGCCGCCCAGGCCCGTGCCATTGGTCATGATGCTGCCGTTGGCATTCCAGATGGTGTCGCCGTTGCTGTAAAAGAGAATCTTGCCGGTACCATCCGACATTATCCCTGAGCCGGCGGGGGCCGTCATTTGGCCATCGGTGAGCACTTTGGGCGGAATGGAGTCGGTAGCCGAGTTGAAATCGAGCCCCGCCTTATAGCCGAAGTACCAGGTGTTGGCAAATTTCTCGTCCTGGCTGCACTCGGGCGGCGGGGCGGCCACCTGCGCCAGGGCGGTGGTGGCCGCCCCGCTCAGCAGCCAGAGCAGCAGCGCCAGCAGCCAGCTAGCCGCCGGGCGCCGGCGGGGGGCGCTGGCCGCCGCACCGGGCCGGGCAACGGGCAGCGTAGGGGTGGGAAATTGGACCGGAGACGATAGCTCTGCGGGCATAGAAGGGCGGGTAAGTGGGCAGACAGGTAAGTGGATACCTAGAAAAGCAACGTCCCACTTGCCGCCCGAAAAGAACGGAGCCTGCTGACCAGTTATTACTCGAAAAAAAGCACGCCTAGCCAGTATCAGTAAAGCTACGCACGGCTAGCCAGCTTTAGGCAAGCCACTGCCCGAATAGTACCGCCGGGCTGCCCTTGCGCGCCATTTCTGCCCGGCCCGGCCCTTGCCTCGCGTTAGCTGCGCCCGGTTTTCAATTCGATAAAGCACCGCTGGCGCCCACGCGGCCATTACCGCAGCAGCCCAAATCTCTGCCCGTGCTGCTGACCTCTCAGAAGCTGTTTAAGTCAGCAAAAAGCGGTTGTCATTGCAAGCGTAGCGCCGCAATGACAACCGCTTTACAGGTCTGTTCAATCAATACCAGGCAGCTGCTTAGCTAGTTAGGGCAGGGCGGCCGGCGCGCAAAGCCGGGCTGCTCGCCGGGGCGTAGCGACTCTTGCAGCTGCGAGTCGAGCAGCGCATACTGGGCCATATCGAGCAGCTGCTGGGCCCGCTGGCGCTCGGGTGGCGTGGGTGGGGGGCCGGCCAGCAGGTAGGCGAGCAGCTCGGCTTCGGTGCGCTGCAGCAAGGCATCGGCTTCCTGGGCCAGGCTAGGCCGGGCGCCCAGTTCCAGGTAGAGGCGCACGCTGGCGCGCAGCTGGTCTTGCCAGGTGGCGGTTTGCATGCGGGCAAGGAGGCTGGGGCGCGGGGTAGCAAGTTTATCCATGCCGACATAAACGAAAGAAAAAGTTCCGCCGGATTGCCCTGCTTTCTAAAATTTCTCTAACGGCAAGATGGGCAGCGGGTTTCTTTGCCGCGCGGGCCCTGGTAGCTACCGGGCGGTGGCAGCAGTAAGTACGCTTGCCCACCGCCAGAAGAGCCGCACCGCCCTGGCTGTAGCGGCAGGCCCCTTAGTGCGCCGGTGGGGCACTAAGGGGCCTGCCCCGGCAAATTGCCGGTTAACGAGGGGCCGGGGCGGCCGCTGGCCGCTGGGTAGAAAAGCAGCGCGCGCCTGCCGCTGCGCGTGCTACGCGCCGCTAGAGGCCGCCGCCTTGGTACGCAGCAACAACTCGAGCTGCTGCACGGCCCGGGCCAGCTTCGACTGCGACTCGGTGGGGCGCAGCGGCAGGCCGCAGCCCGTGGCATACTCGCCGGGGTTTTGCTGCAGCCAGCTCACGGCCTCGTCCAGCTCATCGAAGATGGCTAGCTGCAACAGGGGCAGCCGGTTGATGATGGTTTGCACAATGTTGCGGCCGCGCAGGCCGGGCGCACAAACCCAGGCAAATTTTTCGACGCCGGCCAGGGTCAGGAAGGGTAGAAACTCCTGGGCGAGCCAGCCGGCTACTTCCCACTGGGTGGTAGTGACTTGCACATTGCTGTTGAGCACCCGGGCGTAGGGGCGCCCCAGCACGCAGCGGCCCAGCTCGAGGCAGGCCACCTGCACGGCGGGCAGGGTTAGCTCGCCGTGCCAGTCGGCAAAAAGCCAGTTGTTCCAGCTGTCATAATAAATAGCTATACTAGAGGTGCTGCGTAATAAGTGCAGGTTCATGGAAAAGAAATAAGGCGAAGCGAATTTACGCGCCGCCATACGTAATTCTTTGCCTGACCGGTGGTTTGCCCCTGGTAGCGCCGCGGCTTATATTTTAGCCCAGCCTTGCTGCCCGGCCGGGCCACGCAAGAGCGAGTAGCCGGCGCTTTGGCCCAGCACGGCCACTGGCGTGTGCAGCGGCCAGGCCGCCAGCGCCGGCGCGCCCGCCGCGGGCGCCAACTGAATTTCGTGGGCTGCCGCCAGCGTGAAGCGCCGCAGCGGCTGCGCCACCGCCACGGCGCGGGCGGCCACGTAGCGCCGCTGCCCGCCAGGCAGCTCTACCCGCAGATAGCCGGCGCGCTGGCCCAGCACCAGCAGGGGCAGGGTGGCGGGTAGCTGCCGGCTGGCCGCGCTGGCGCGCACCCACTCGCCCCGGCGGTCGGGGCCCGGCAGGGCGGCGGGCACGGCATCGGCGCGGTGCAGAAACGGCCAGGGGTCTACGGCGCCGCCCGCGCGGTAAATGCCGAAGTGCAGGTGCGGTGCCGTGGTGCGGGCGTTGCCGGTGTTGCCCACCAGGCCCAGCGTGTCGCCGGCGCGCACGCGCTGGCCGGGCTGCACCAGCTGCCGGTCGAGGTGGGCGTAGTAGAGGTGCTGGCCCTGGGCATCGGCCAGCCACACCACGCGGCCGCCGAGGGTAGTTTCGCCGGTGCGGGTGATGTAGCCATCGGTGGCGGCCACGGCGGGCGTGCCGCGCGGGGCGAAAATATCGACGCCCTCGTGGCGCCGCGCGCCGCCGTCGCGCCCATTGCCCCAGAAGCTGCCGATGGCCTGGTCGGTGCGCCCCTTCACCGGAAACAGCCCTAGCCCCGGCCCGCGCCACAGGCGCAGCGTGTAGCGCCCGGCGGCCAGCAGCTCGGGCTGCACGCGCAGCAGGTGCTGGCCATCGTTGGCCACCGGGTAGCTGTAGTCGTAGGTGTCAGCGGCGGTGGTGTCGGTGGCGGTCCACTTCAGCAGCTCGGGCGGCTGGCCGGGGGCTAGCGCAAAGGCATCGACAAACACGCGCGGGGCCAGCACCGGGCCGGGCGCCAGCGTGAGGCGCACGTGCACCAGCTCGCCGGCCCGCACGGCGTAGCGGTAGCTGGCCGCCGTGGGCTGCTCGGGGCGGAAATACCCGGTTTCGAGCACGGGCAGCGTCACGGTGAGTGAGTCGCGCAGGGCCTGGGCGGCGGCCTGCTGCCACTGCCGGCCCAGCGCGGCTTCCTGCAAGCCGGCGCGGTCGAGGGCGCGGGCGTAATCGTCGTGCGGGGTGGTTTTTTGAAATAAAGCCGCCAGGGTCTGGGGCTTGCTGCACGAAGCCAGCAGGGCTAGCAGCACCACTAAAAAGCCCCCGGCCTGCCGCCTGTCAGGGGGTGCGAAAAACGAGAAAAGCATACCTGCCCAACGCCCGCGCCGCCGGGCAAGTTCGACTAAAACCGGGTGTCATTGCGAGCGCAGCGCAGCAAGTGCATCCGAACGATTCGTGCTAGGGTCGTTCGGGTGCGCTTGCGTCGCCGGCCCGCAATGACGGGGATTTTCTACCTTCGCCTTACTATGCCCACCCACCCCGTCGTCCTCACCGAATGCCCGCGCGATGCCATGCAGGGCCTGCATGCCTTCATTCCGACCGCCACCAAAACGGCCTACCTCCAGCAGCTGCTGGCCGTGGGCTTCGACGTGCTCGACTTCGGCTCGTTTGTGTCGCCCAAGGCCATTCCGCAGCTGCGCGACACCGCCGAAGTCCTCGCCGGCCTCGACCTTAGCCAGACTAAGACCAAGCTGCTGGCCATCGTGGCCAACCTACGCGGGGCCGAGCAAGCCGCCACCCACCCCGAAATCAGCTACTTGGGCTTCCCGCTCTCCGTCAGCGAAACCTTCCAACGCCGCAACACCAATCAAACCATCACCGAGGCCCTCGCCGACGTAGCCGCCATGCACGCGCTCTGCGAGCGCGTGGGCAAAACGCTGGTGGTGTACCTCTCAATGGGCTTCGGCAACCCCTACGGCGACGCGTACAGCCCCGCCGTGGTAGCCGACTTCACGCAGCAGCTTGCCGCGCTAGGGGTGCGCATCGTGGCCCTGTCCGACACCATCGGCGTGAGCACGCCCGCGCTCATCACGCCCTTGTTTGAGGAGCTGATTCCGGCCTTCCCGCAGATTGAGTTTGGCGCGCACCTGCATACCACGCCCACCACCTGGCGCGAGAAAGTGCAGGCCGCCTACCAGGCCGGCTGCCGCCGCTTCGACGGCGCCCTCGGCGGCATCGGCGGCTGCCCCATGGCGGCCGACGTGCTCACGGGCAATATGGCGACGGAGAATTTGGTGGCGTATCTGGAGGAAGAGGGCGAAGAATTAGGGCTAGATAAAAAATCACTGATGCAAGCGCAGCAAATGGCAAGCTCAGTTTTAGCTTTTGCGTAGCGAAATGCCCGAAGAAAATCAAAAGAAAATATTAGGCCGCTTCCTTTTGCTATTACTCTTGTTGGGTATTAGCTGGCAGTTTACAATGATTTGGCGAGAGTTTAGGGCTGATTTGAAAAAGCTAAGCAAGGTTTCAGGAGTGCCAGGTTCTATCGAAGTAAAGTACTCAAGAACCAATCCTCCGCTTACTTATCTACGCTTTTCCTTGATTGGCAGCAAGGATACTTTCGCTATTCGCTCGCCGGACTGCGATGATAAACTCAGTGTTTTAGCAGATAAGCTGCGTTATAGTAAGCAGGCGATGGTCTACTATGACAATAGCTTTTTTAGTCAAACTACTGCCGGGTGTCGCAAAGCCTTTCAAGTAGAAACTGAACAAGAAATAATCTACCCTATTGAAGAGTTGCGCAAAAGCGCATCAACCGGGTTGATTTGGGGAGCACTGTTCATTTTTGTGATGGCAATGAGTTTTTTAGGTTTTTATCTACAAGGCCACAGGGCCAATTCATAACCGTGTCGCAAGTTCCCAAAGTCGATATTTTCATCCCCTGCTTCGTCGACCAGCTTTACCCGCACACCGCCCTAAACATGGTGAAGGTGCTGGAAAAAGCCGGCTGCCAGGTGCACTACAACCCCGCCCAAACCTGCTGCGGCCAGCCGGCCTATAATGCGGGCTACAAAGCCGAGAGCTGGGATATTGGGCACAAGTTTCTAAGCGACTTTGCCCCGCCTGCCAGCGGCGAAATGCGCTACATAGTCAGCCCTTCGGCCTCGTGCGTGGGTATGGTGCGCAATGCGTACACTCATCTGTTTACGGAACGTGAGGAGCATTATATGTGCCAGGGCGTGCAGGCCCGCACCTACGAGCTTACCGAGTTTCTGACTGATGTGCTGAACATCAGCACTATTCCGGGGGCTAGCCTGCCCGGCACCTACACCTACCACGACTCCTGCTCGGCGCTGCGCGAGTGCGGCATCCGGGAGGCGCCGCGCCGGCTGCTCGATGGCGTGGCCGGCCTCCGCCGCGTCGAGATGGCCGAAACCACCACCTGCTGCGGCTTCGGCGGCACGTTTGCCGTCAAGTTTGAGGCAATTTCGGTGGCCATGGCGCAGCAAAAGGTCGAGCATGCCCTGGCCACTGGCGCCGACTACATCGTGAGCACCGACGTGAGCTGCCTCATGCACCTGGAGGCGTACATCAAGCGCGAGAAGCTGGCTATCAAAACGATGCACATCGCTGATGTGCTGGCCAGCGGCTGGTAGCCGGAGTTCAATTATGAATTTTTAATTAAGAATTATGAGTGAGCGGCCAACGGCGCGGCCGAATGAGCGTAAGGAAAGCGCGGCTAGCTAGCCATGTCCCGGTACTCGCCAGCAACTGCTTAGCCGCTGTGCCACCTTTCGAGTCAATTCATAACTCCTAATTTGCCCAATGGCCGGAGGTTCTAAAATAGTCGTTTACGGGGCCATCGGGGCCAACCTTGCCATTGCGGCGGCCAAGTTTACGGCGGCGTTTTTTACGGGCAGCGCGGCCATGCTCTCCGAAGGCATCCACTCACTGGTCGATACCGGCAACGGACTGCTCATCTTGCTAGGCCTGTCGCGGGCCAGCAAGGCGGCCGACGACGAGCACCCCTTCGGCCACGGCAAAGAGCTGTATTTCTGGACGATGATAGTGGCCGTGCTCATCTTTGCGGTGGGCGGCGGCCTCTCGCTCTACGAAGGCTGGATTCACATTGAGAAGCCCGCCCCGCTCACCGACCCCACCTGGAACTACTGGGTACTGGGCCTGGCCGTGCTCTTCGAAGGCATCGCCTGCTCGCTGGCCTTCCGCGAATTCAACAAAACGCGTGGCGACGCCGGCTTCTGGCAGGCCCTGCGCGCCAGCCGCGACCCGGCCGTGTACGCCATTCTGCTCGAAGACCTGGCCGCGCTCGTGGGCCTGGTTATCGCGCTGGGCGGCGTGTATTTCGGGCACCTGCTCAATAATCCGTATTTCGACGGCGGGGCCTCCCTGGCCATCGGCGTGCTGCTCATCGGCATGGCCGTGTTCATGCTCAAGGAAACGCGGGGCCTGCTGGTGGGCGAGGGCATCGACGACGCCACCCGCGCTAGCCTGCAAGCGCTGGCCCAGGCCGACCCCGCCGTGCAAAGCATGCGCCCGCCCATGTCCATGTACCTCGGGCCCACCGAGGCCTTCCTGGCGCTCGACGTGCGCTTTCGGCAGGACCTATCCGCCCAGCAGGTCGAAGACGCCGTGGGCCGCCTCGAAAAAGCCATCCGGGCCCGGCACCCCGAGTTCAAGCGCATTTTCGTGGAAGCCGAGTCGTTTGCGCCCGAGCAGCGGGCTAGCCCCGCTCCCTGAAAAAGAGCCCCCGAATGCGGGCTAGGCCTCCGTAGCCGGGGTTTCGGTGCGGTACATTACATCGGAGCGCAGCACGTATTTCACGCCCTGCGTCACCTCGCTGCCCTCGTGGTAGAGGCTGTGCAGGAAAAGCAGCGCCATGCCCTGCCGGGGCCGGATGCGCACGCCCCGAAACGTGGTGTCGCCGCCCTGAAAGTTGTCGTTCAGGTACACCATAAAGGTGAAATAGCTTGCCTCCTGCGCGTTGCGGACGTAGCTTTCATCGTAATGACCCTTAAACTTATGCCCGCGCTGGTAGCGATAAAAGCGAAACAGCTCATTGAGGCCGATGGCCGTGCTATTGCCTAACCGAGCCGGCGCGCAGGGCGCGAGCTTCTGCCACAACTCCTGCGCTAGCTCCTCACTGTTGAGAAAGGCCCGGCTGTTGTTGCGCACGTCGGTCTTGACCTTGCTGCCGCTCGCCGTGTTCACCTTGGCCAGCTCGTAGCCGATTTCCTCACTGCGCACAATGTACTGTAAGCACTCGGCGCGCGTGAGAAAATCTTCGACCGTGAAAATATTATCGGCTACTTTGGTAAGGTGCATAGGCAAACAAGGTAGGCAAACATAGCTTACAACAGCGCCTTAATGCGCGCCGTCAGGCTCTCGCTGGCGGGCACCAGGGGCAGGCGCACGGCGGGCTCGCACACGCCTTGCAGGGCTAGCGCGGCCTTCACGCCCACGGGGTTGCCCTCTTCGTACATCAGCGGGTTCAGGCCCACGAAATAATAGAGCAGCTGGCTGGCGCGGGCAAAGTCGCCGGCCAGCGCAGCACGGGTCATGTCGCTGAATTTCTGCGGAAATGCGTTGCCCAGCACCGAGATAATGCCCTGGCCGCCGCAGGCAATGAGCGGCAGCGTGAGCATGTCATCGCCGCTCCAAAACAGGAAATCGGCCGGCTTTTTCGCCAAGATGGCCAGGCACTGCTCCACGTTGCCGCTCGCCTCCTTGATGCCGATAATATTGTCGTGCTGCGCCAGCTTGAGCGTAGTATCGGTCGAGAGGTTGGAGCCGGTGCGGCCGGGCACGTTGTAGAGGATGAGGGGTAGGGGCGAAGCCTCAGCGAGGCGCTGATAATGAGCCAGTATGCCCGCCTGGCTAGGCTTGTTGTAAGCGGGGCTAGCCGACAGAATGGCCTCAATGCCGCTAGGGTCGAAGCTGCGCAGCTGGTGCTCTACAGCGGCCGTGTCGTTGCCACCGATGCCGTACACAAGCGGCACGCGGCCGGCCACGTGCCGGCGGGCAACGTCCAGCAATTCATTCTTTTCCGAAGCCGTGACGGTGGGCGACTCGCCCGTTGTGCCGTTGATTACCAGGTATTCGACGCCGCCTGCGATGTTGAAATCGAGCAGGCGCTCCCAGGCTGCCATATCGACCGCGCCGGTGGCGGTAAAGGGGGTCACCAGGGCCACGCCGGTGCCGTGTAGTTTGTTCATCCGCTGTGGGGGTTGTTGCTTTGTGCAAAAGTACACCCTTCGTCCGCCGTTGCGCCCCGCCGGCTTTTTAATTGCTTCCTTGAAAAACCTGTTTCCGGTTGCCGCCCTGGTGGCTGCCACGCTGAGCCTAGCCGCCTGCGACTCGAAAACCGCCACCACCGGCGAGGCCCGCACCACCCCCGACGCCGAGGCCACCGGCAAAAACGACTCGGCTAAAATCGACGAAACGGCACCCACCACGGGCACCGCCGCCGTGGCCGCCGACGAGGCCAACGCCAAGCCCGGCCCCGACCCCAGCACCATTCCGGCCGTCAAGGCCAGCGACGCGGCCGCCATCTACGCCCGCCCGCAGGTGCCGATTCTGTGCTACCACCAGATTCGCGACTGGACGGCCCGCGACTCGAAAGGCGCTAAGGACTACATCATTCCCATCGCGCAGTTCAAGGCCCAGATTAAGATGCTGGCCGACAGCGGCTACCACACCATTCAGCCCGACCAGCTCTACGCCTACCTCACCACCGGCGCCAAGCTGCCCAGCAAGCCGGTGATGCTGACCTTCGACGATACCGACCTCGACCAATTCACCATCGCTAGGCCCACCCTGAGCCAGTACGGCTACAAAGGCGTGTACTTTGTGATGACCGTGAGCCTCGGCCGCCCGCACTACATGACCAAGGACATGGTGAAGCAGCTCTCCGACGAGGGCAACCAAATCGGCTCGCATACCTGGGACCATCACAACGTGAAAAAGTACCAGGGTAAGGATTGGGAAACCCAAATCGACAAGCCTACCAAGACGCTGGAAGACATTACGGGCAAGAAAATCAAGTACTTCGCCTACCCCTTCGGCCTCTGGAACACCCAGGCTTTCCCCGAGCTGAAAAAGCGCGGCTTCGTGGCCGCTTTCAGCCTGGCCGAGAAGCGCGACCAGCAGGACCCGCTCTTCACCATCCGCCGCATCATCGCCAGCGGGTATTGGACGCCCCGCACGCTGCACAACAACATGGTACAAAGCTTTTAAGGTGCCGTTTTAGCGGGTTACCTCACCCCCCGGCCCCCTCTCCTTAGGGAGAGGGGGAGCCTTACGATTTGTTCTAAAAACAGAAAAGCGCTCAGCGGTTGCTGAGCGCTTTTCTGTTATAGTGCTCGGTAAATGCCGCTGTGGCTTCCCCTCTCCCCAAGGAGAGGGGGCCGGGGGGTGAAGTGACCCGCCAGAACAGTTCTAAACCAGTACTTTCAACTTCTCGCCCTTCCCTTTCAGCGACGACTGCCGGATAACCAACTCGCTGGATATTACGCAGGTGCGGGGCTGAAAGTCCTCCTTCTGCGCCATTTGCTCCAGGAAGAGGCTAGCCGCCTGCTGGCCGATACGGAAGGGGTGCAAATCGACCGTGGTGAGGCCCGGCTCGATGAGGCTGGCCAGGAATTCGTCGCCGAAGCCCACGATGGCCATGTCCTCGGGCACGCGCACGCCGCGCTGGCGCAGGGCCAGCAGCAGGTCGAAGGCATTGGTGTAGTTGATGGCAAAAATGGCGTCGGGTGGCTCGGGCAGGGCCAGCCAGGCATCGAGGGCGGCCACTGCGGAGGTGGGCCGGAAGTCGATGTGGGCGCACAACTCCTCGGTGGTGGGCAGGCCGTGCTTGCGCAGCGCGCTGAGGTAGCCCGCCTGCCGCTGCCGGCTGATGAGCAGCGACTCGGGCCCCGCCAGAATGGCAATGCGCCGACAGCCCTGCTCAATGAGGTGCTCGGTGATGGTAAAAGCTCCCAGCCGGTCATCAAGGATGACTTTGGCGCTGTTCACCTCATTGCACACCCGGTCGAAGTGGATGACCGGAATACCGCGCCGCGCGGGGTCTTTCACGTGGTCAAAATTCTCGGTTTCGCGCGAGTGGCAGATGAGCAGGCCATCTACCCGGCTGGCTATCAAGGCCTGCACGTTGCTCACCTCGGCCTCGTACGACTCCTTCGACTGGCAAATCATTACCCGGTAGCCCGCCTTGGTGGCCACTTGCTGAATGCCGCTGACGGCGGTAGCGAAAAACGGCCGCTCCAGGTCAGGAATCAGCACGCCAATGGTATTGGTAGCCTGGCTTTTCAGGCTCTGGGCCAGCAGGTTGGGCTGGTAGTCGAGCTGCTGCGCCGCCTCCAGAATGGCCTGACGCGTGAGCGGGCTGATATCGGAGTGCCCATTGAGGGCCCGCGATACCGTGGACGGCGCCACGCCCACCTGCCGGGCCACGTCGGCAATGGTGGCCTGGTGGCGCTTGCGGCTAGGGGTGCCGGCCGGCTTCTCGGCCGTGAAATGGTACTCGCAGGACTTGCAGAAGAACCGCTGCCGCCCCCGCACGAAGCCCGCTTTCATCACGTCGTCGGCGAGGCTGCACTTAACACATTTAACCATGAGGCAAGGGTGGGAAGAAAGGTGGATAATGCGAAGGTCGGGGAGAAGCTACGAAGTAGCCAGCTAAAAATGATTGCTAAAAAAATATTTCGCTAAGATAACCTATCGGCAACGATTGCGAAAACGTTTCCGATAGGTTTTGAAAGTATTTTACTTGAATTTGAGGTTTTTAGGTTTCAGCAAGTGGTAACGCTGCCTTTACATTTGAATCAGATTCCTCCCCGGCCCGTTGCCAACGGCTAGCTTATCAACTGATAAAGTGGTCTTCGGCGGTGGGTAAAAAATTGTACTATTCTATTTCGACTGCCATGCTGCATACCATGCGCTGGTTCGGGCCCAACGACCCGGTTTCGCTCTTCGATATTCGCCAGGCGGGCTGCGCCGGGGTGGTGTCGGCGCTGCACCAGCTGCCCGTGGGCGCGGTGTGGCCGGTGGCCGAAATCCGGGCGCGCCAGCAGCTTATCGAGGCCGCTAATCAGACCCATTCGCCGCTGCACTGGGCTGTGGTTGAGAGTTTGCCGGTGCACGAGGACATCAAGAAGGGCCGGCCCAGCCGCGACGAATACATTGCCAATTATCAGCAGAGCCTGCGCAATCTGGCGGCCTGCGGCATCCGCACGGTGTGCTACAATTTCATGCCTGTGCTCGACTGGTCGCGCACCGATTTGAGCTACGAAATGCCCGATGGCTCGCGGGCGCTGCGCTTCGTGTGGCAGGATTTTGCCGTGTTTGACTTGTGCATTCTCAAGCGCCCCGGTGCCGAGGCCGATTACGAGCCCGCCGTGGCCGAGGCCGCCCGCCAGCAGTTTGCCAGCATGAGCCCCGAAGCCGTAACCCAGCTCACCAACACCACCCTGCTAGGTCTGCCCGGCTCGGAAGAGGCCTTTGAGCTGAGTAGCTTCCAGGCTTATCTGAATGAATACAAGTCGATTGACGCCGTTACTCTCACCGCCAACCTGCACTATTTCATCCAGCAAGTAGCGCCGGTGGCCGAGGAAGTAGGCATCGGCCTCTGCATTCACCCCGACGACCCGCCCTTCCCGCTGCTGGGCCTGCCCCGCGTGGTGAGCACCGAGGCCGACCTGGCTGGCCTGCTGGCCGCCTGCGACGTGCCCGCCAACGGGCTGACCTTCTGCACTGGCTCGCTGGGGGTGCGGCCCGATAATGACCTGGCCGGTATGGCCGAGCGCTTTGGCCCGCGCATTCACTTTGTGCACCTGCGCACCACCAAGCGCGAGGAAAACCCGCGCAACTTCCACGAGGCCGACCACTTGGCCGGCGACGTGGATATGTACGCCGTGGTGCGGGCCCTGGTGCAGGAAGAGTTGCGCCGCGAGGCCGCCGGCGACACCCGCCCGCCGCTGCCCATGCGCCCCGACCACGGCCACCAGATGCTCGACGACCTGAGCACCAACAAGCGCACTTACCCCGGCTACTCGGCCATCGGCCGCCTGCGCGGGTTAGCCGAGCTGCGCGGCCTCGAATACGGCGTACGCCGCATGCTGCTATAAAGGCGAAACACCTCTGCGTTTCGCCTGCCTAACTGCCTGACTACCCTCCACGTTTCCCACCCGCCCGCCGTGTTGCTCCGCAACGTACTTCTGCTCTTTCTGTGCCTAGCCGCCGCGGCCCCGAGCCGCGCCGACGACGGCTACCGCCTGTGGCTGAAGTACGACCGCGTGGCTAATACTGCTGAACGACAGCAAGTTGCGCGGGCGGCGCAATTTGTGGCTAGCCCCGGCAGCACGCCGGTATTGCGCGCCGCCAGCGCCGAATTGCAGCGTGGGCTGAGCGGCCTGCTGGGGCAGGCGGTGCCGGTAGTAGCCACCGCGGGCAGCCGCACGGGCGGCATCGTGCTGCGCGTGGATGCCTCGGCTAGCCCAGCGCTAAAGGCGGAGGGCTACCGCATTTTCCCGGAGAAGAACAACCTCGTTATCACGGGCCGTACCGACCGGGCGGTGCTCTACGGGGCTTTTGCGCTGCTGCGGCAGGTGCAGACGGGCCAGCCGCTGGCCGGCCTTAGCCTGAGCAGCAGCCCGCGCATCAATTTTCGGCTGCTCAACCACTGGGATAACCCCAATGGCACCGTGGAGCGCGGCTACGCCGGCTCTTCGATTTGGAAATGGTACGAGCTGCCCGAGCGCCTCGACCCGCGCTACACCGACTACGCCCGCGCCAATGCCTCTATCGGTATCAATGGTGTGGTAGTCAACAATGTGAATGCCAGCGCACGCTACCTCTCGGCCGAGTATATAGGCAAGGTGGCGGCCCTGGCGGGCGTGCTGCGGCCGTATGGGCAGCGGGTGTACCTGTCGGTATTTTGGGCGGCGCCTAAGGTGCTGGGCGGGCTAGCCACCGCCGACCCGCTCGACCCTGCCGTGAAGCAGTGGTGGGCCGCCAAGAGCGATGAAATTTATAAAGCCATCCCCGATTTCGGCGGCTTTCTGGTAAAGGCCAACTCGGAGGGCGAGCCCGGCCCGCAGGACTACAACCGCACCCACGCCGACGGCGCCAACATGCTAGCCCAGGCACTCGGCCACCACGATGGCGTGGTGATGTGGCGCGCTTTTGTGTACCAGGCCGGTAGCAAGGACCGCTTCAAGCAGGCCTACGAGGAGTTTCAGCCCCTCGACGGCAAGTTTGACCCCAAAGTATTGGTGCAGGTGAAAAACGGGCCGATTGATTTCATGGCCCGCGAGCCGTTTCACCCCCTGTTTGGGGCCATGCCCCGCACGCCGCTGGTGCTGGAAGTGCAGCTGACGCAGGAATACCTGGGCTTCGCCACGCACTTAGTGTACCTGGGGCCGCTCATCAAGGAAGTGCTGGAGGCCGATACCTACGCCAAGGGCCCCGGCTCGACGGTGGCCAGGGTAGTGGATGGCTCGGTTGATAACCACGCACTGAGCGCCATTGCGGGCGTGGCCAACATCGGCTCGGACCGCAACTGGACCGGCCACCCGGTGGGCCAGGCCAACTGGTACGCCTTCGGCCGGCTAGCCTGGGACCATGAGCTGGACCCCGCCGCCATCGCCCGCGAGTGGACCCGCATGACGCTGACCACCGAGCCGGCCGCCGTGCGCACCATTACCGACTTGCTGGGGCAGTCGCGCAGCATCTACGTGCGCTACACCATGCCGCTGGGCCTGCACCACATTATGGGCGAGAGCATTCACTACGGCCCGCAGCCCTGGCTGGCCAAGTCGGGCCGGCCCGACTGGACGGCGGTTTATTACCACAAAGCCGATTCCATCGGCCTGGGTTTCGACCGCACGGCCACGGGCTCCAACGCGCTGGCCCTCTACAAGCCCGAGGTGCAGAAGGAGTGGGGCAACGCCCAAACCTGCCCGCTCAACTACCTCCTCTGGTTTCACCACGTGCCCTGGACGCAAAAGCTCAGCACCGGCCGCACCCTCTGGAACGAGCTGGCCACCCGCTACTACACCGGCGCCGACTCGGTGCTCTGGCTGCAAAAGCAGTGGCTAGCCGCCCGCCCCGCCCTCGACCCCGCCCTGTATGCCGACGTGGCGGCCCGCCTCCAAACCCAGCGCAAAGAGGCCCTGTGGTGGCGCGATGCCTGCGTGCTCTACTTCCAGTCGATAGCCAAGCAGCCCATTCCGGCGCCTTTCGCCCCGCCTACCCGCTCGCTGGCCGACATCAAGCAGCTCGTGCAGCTCTACCAGCTCAAGTAATTCCCACCCTGTTCGCTCCGGCTTTATTCTGCTTATGAACTCCTCGATACTCTCTTCTAACGGCAACGGCCACGCGGCCACTACCACGCCCGATTCGGCCCCGCTGGGCGACGTGTTTTCGCTGGCCGGGCGGGTGGCGCTCATCACGGGCGGCGGCACGGGTATTGGACTCGAAATAGCCCGCTGCATGCTCACGGCCGGCGCCACGGTCATCATTACTGGCCGCCGCGAAGCGGTGCTGCAAGACTCGGCCGCCGAGCTAGGGGAGGGCGCCCACTTCGTGGTGAACGATATCTGCGACCTGGCTAGCCTCGATGAGCTGGTGGAGCAGGTGGAAGCCGCCCACGGCCCACTCGACATCCTGGTCAACAACGCCGGCATCAACATGAAGAAGCCCGCGCTGGAAGTTACCGACGAGGATTTTAGCCGCATTATTCACACCAACCTCACGGCCGTGTTTGCCCTCACGCGGGCTGCCGCCAAGCGCATGGTGCCCCGGGGCAGCGGCGTTATCCTCATGATTTCGTCGATGGCCGCCTACTACGGCATCGACCGCGTGGTGGCCTACGCGGCCTCCAAGTCGGCCGTGGAAGGCATGGTGAAGGTGCTGGCCTCCGAGTTTTCGGCCCACGGCGTGCGCATCAACGCCATCGCCCCCGGCTTCATAGAAACCGAGATGAGCCGCACGGCCATGAACTCGGACCCCGACCGCCGCGACCGCGCCATGCGCCGCACCCCGATGGGCAAGTTTGGCAAGCCCAGCGACATCGGCCACGCCGCCGTGTTTCTGGCCTCGGAGGGCGCGCGCTACATCACGGGCGTGTCCTTGCCCGTGGATGGGGGCAATTCTATTGGTTTCTAATGCTGACTCGCCCCGAGCGGGCCGTTTCCTTCTGCTTTTCACTTTTCAAGTTTCCCACCCCATGAACACACGCATACCTTCCGCTCGCCCGCTTAAGGGCTTGAAATGGTCGCGGCTGGTGCCGCTCCTTCTTCTCAGTGGCGGCCTGGCCCCGCTAGCCCCGCAGGTTGCCTACGCCCAAGTGGCCGGCACCCACACCGTGAGTGGCCGCATCACTTCCGACAACGGCGAGGGCATTCCGGGCGTGACGGTGGTAGTAAAAGGCACCACCACCGGGGCCACTACCGACGCGGACGGCAACTACACCGTGACGGTACCTAACGATAACAGCGTGCTGGTGTTCAGCTCGGTGGGCTACACCCGGCAGGAAGTAGCCGTGGGCAAGCGCACCAACCTGAGCCAGGCCCTGGTGCCCGAAACCCAGGCCCTCAACGAGGTGCAGGTGGTGGGCTACGGTACCCAGAAGAAAAGCCAGGTAACGGGCGCCATCTCGAGCGTGAGCGACGAGCAGCTGCGCGACGTGCCGGTGGCCAACGTGGGCCAGGCCCTGCAGGGCCGCGCGGCCGGCATCACAGTATCGAGCAACGGCACGGCGCCGGGCCAGGCGCCCACCATCCGCATCCGGGGTAGCCGCTCGCTCTCGGGCTCCAACGACCCGCTGCTGGTGGTGGATGGCGTGCCCTTCGACGGCAGCCTCAACGACCTGAACCCCGACGACATCACCTCGCTCGAAGTGCTGAAGGACGCCAGTTCCACGGCCATTTATGGCGCTAGGGGTGCCAACGGGGTTATTCTGATTACGACCCGCCGCGGCAAGAGCAGCGCGGCCCGCGCCACCTACGCCGGCTACTACGGCATGAAGGACATCTACGGCCGCTTCGACCTGATGAACGGTACGCAGTACTACAACTACAAGCTCGAAGCCTACCGCACGCAGAGCCCCACGTTTGACCCTAGCAACCCGTCGTTCCTGACCCAGGATGAGCGCAACAACTACGCTGCCGGCAAAACGACCGACTACCAGAGCCTGCTGTTTCAGAAAGGCCACATTCAGAACCATACCCTAGGGGTTAGTGGTGGCACCGAGCAGACGCAGTATTCGGCTTCGCTGGGCTACTACGACGAAACGGGCATCGTGCCGGTGCAGCGCTTTCAGCGCTACTCGCTGCGCGCTACCCTCGACCAGCAGATTGGCAAGCGCGTTAAGGTAGGTGTCAACTCGCTCAACACGTTCACCAACGCCAACGACCCGAACGTGAACGTGTTGTATCAGATTCTCACCACTAGCCCCCTGGCTTCGCCCTACGACCAGAATGGCCAGTTGGTGCTCTACCCCAACGGCGACAACGCGGGCTCGAACCCGCTGACGCTGTACGCGCCCAACGCCCACCTCGACCGCAGCCGCCGCCTGCGCTCGTTCAACAGCATCTACGGGCAGGTGAACATTGCGAAGGGCCTCGACTACCGGCTCAATGTGGGCCTTGATGGCCGCACCCAGGCCGACGAGTCGTTCTATGCTTCGGTAACGCCCAACAACGGCGGTGGGGTAAACACGGCCAGCCGCTCGTCGAGCATTGCCTATAACCTGCTGGCGGAGAACATTCTAACGTACAACCGCAACTTTGCCGAGAAGCACGACCTGAACGTGACGGCCCTCTACAGCCGCCAGACCTACCACGCCGACGGCTTCCAGGGCGCGGTGCGGGGTACGCTGGCCGACTTCCAACTGGCCGACAACCTGGGGGCGGGTACGCCGAGCACCGTTAGCAACAACACGCAGCCCATCGACTGGGCGCTGGAGTCGTACATGGGCCGTATCAACTACGCCTACGACAACCGCTACTCGGCCACGCTTACGGCGCGCATCGACCGCTCGTCGCGCCTGGCGCCGGGCCACAAAACCAACCTGTTCCCCTCGGCTGCCGTGGCCTGGAACATCGCCAACGAGTCGTTCCTGAAGGATTATTCCTGGCTCAATACCCTGAAGCTGCGCGCTAGCCTGGGCCGGGTGGGCAGCACCGCCATCAACCCCTACCAGACGCAGGGCGCGCTCATCACGGGCATCGGCAACGGCTATTACAACTACGGCACCACCGGCGGCATTGGCGTTATTCCTTCGGCCATTCCGAACCCCGACCTGGGCTGGGAGTACACCACCACCACCAACTTCGGCCTCGACTTCGGCTTCTTCCAGAACCGCCTCACGGGTAGCGTGGAAGTGTACCAGCAGCGCACCAGCGACCTGCTGCTGCCCGACGCCCTGCCCACCGCCAGCGGCTACAGCTCGTTTTTGCGCAATGCCGGCCAGACCCAGAACCGCGGCGTTGAAATTTCCTTGACCACCGTGAACGTGCGGGCTAAAGACCTGGGCGGCTTTGAGTGGAGCACCGACTGGAACTTCACCGTGAACCGCGAAAAAGTGCTCGATTTGAACCTGACCAACGCCGACGGCAGCAAGCGCGACGACGTGGGCAACCAGCGCTTCATTGGCCAGCCGCTCTACGTAATCTACGATTACCGCAACCTGGGCGTGTGGCAGGCCTCGGAGGCTGACCAGGCCAAGAAGTACGGCAGCAAGGTGGGCCAGATTAAGGTGGAGGATGTGAACGGCGACGGCGTCATCAACGCCAACGACCGCGTGATTGTGGGCTCGCGCCAGCCCAAGTTTGAGGCTGGCCTCACCAACCGTTTCCGCTTCAAGGGCTTCGACCTGACGGTGGTAGCGCTGACCCGCGTGGGCGCCACCGTGGTAGACCCCTACTCGTTTGGCCCTAGCTACTACGCCACTAACACCGGCCGCCGCAACCAGATAAACTTCGACTACTACTCCAGCGGTATTCCGGCCAACCTGACCCCGCAGACGCCGGGCGGCGTGCCCGCCAACCCCAGCAACACCTACCCCGAGCCCGACCAGACACCCCGCGCCAACGAGTGGCCTACCTACGGCTCTACCCTGGGCTACCACAGCGGCACATTTATCAAAGTGCGCAGCATCGACCTGGGCTACACGCTGCCCGCCGCCTGGGCCAAGGCCGCGTTCATGAGCAGCACCCGCATTTACGTGCAGGTGCAGAACCCCTACATCTGGGCGGCCGACAAGTACTTCCAGCACAACAAGGCCATCGACCCGGATGCGCTCTCTTACTCGACCCGCTTCGACTCCTCGCAGGGCGTTAATGCCGCCAACATCTCCTTCCAGGGTGGCAGCAACTACCCCGTTACGCGCGCCTTCATCGTGGGTGTAAACCTGGGATTCTAGCGCTGCGCGGCGGCCCCTGGCCGGGCTGGCCCGGCCAGGGGCCGCGAGCCCCCCATTTCCCATCCAATCCTTCGCAATCATCATGAAAAAAATAGTATTAGCGACGCTCGGTACGGCCCTGGTGCTGTCGGCGACCAGCTGCAACAAGGACATTCTGGACGAAAACCCGACGTCGGTGCTGACGCCCTCGTTCCTGCAAACGGCGCAGGGCGTTGAGGCCGGCGTAACGGGCGTGTACTCGGGCCTGCGCCAGGTGTACGGCAACGACGCGGCCACCTTTACCACTGAGGCGGGCACCGACCTCTGGACTACGGGCATCTCGGCCAGCAGCGGCCTGTCCGACTACGACAACAACGCCCTGACGCCCTCGGGCGACGGCTCGCACTCATTTATCTGGACGGCGTGCTACCAGAAAATTAACGCCGCCAACGGGGTGCTGCAATACGGCCCCAATGCCCAGGGCCTGACGCCCACCCGCCTGACCCAGCTGCTGGCCGAGGCCAAGCTGCTGCGCGCTCAGTACTACTTCGTGCTGGTGCAGGACTTCGGCGACGTGCCGCTCTACACCAACTTCATCGACCAGCCCACCAAGGAAATCAGCCGGGCCCCGCTGGCCGATGTGTACACGCAGATACTCAAGGACCTGAACGAGTCGCTGGCCACCATTGCCGACAAGCCCGCCCAGCCCGGCCGCGTAACGCGCGCCACGGCTCTGCACCTGCTGGCCAAGGTATACCTGACCCGCGCCACCTCGTCGGCCAAGCAGGCCACCGACTACACCATGGCCGCCCAGTACGCCAAGGAGCTGATTGACAACCAGGCCCGCTACGGCCTGGGCCTGGAAGCCGACCCGGCTACCGTATTTGCCGAAGGCAACGAGAATGGTAAGGAGGTCATCTTCAACGCGCAGTTCAACAACGACGCCACGTTCACGGGCCTGGACGGCTTCACCTACGTGAGCGGCGAAAACGTGCTGGGC
This sequence comes from Hymenobacter cheonanensis, assembly GCF_030581075.1. Classification (GTDB taxonomy): domain Bacteria; phylum Bacteroidota; class Bacteroidia; order Cytophagales; family Hymenobacteraceae; genus Hymenobacter. Next base: position 89,341 of record NZ_JAUQSW010000015.1, on the reverse strand, counting down.
TTCCAGTACCGCAGCCGCTACGACAAGCTGCCCAACATGGCCCGCGACACGTACAATGGCCGGCCGTTTGCCCGCCACGTGCCCACGTTCTTCCTCGAAAACTCGTACATCCTGCGCGATGCCAGCGGCAACGCCCTGGAGTCGGGCGCCACGCTGCGCACCACCGATACCCGCTACAACAAGTGGTTTACGACGGTGTACTTGGTAAACTCGAACTCGCCCAACGCCAACGGCGGCAGCACCAAGGCCGTTATCGGCGATACGGCCGCCTGGTACCCCGGCCGCGAGCTAACGGCGGCGCAGCTCACGCGCATTGCCAACCGCACGCCGTACCCGTACATCGTTATTTCGCCGAGCCAGTATACCACGGAGTACTTCCCGACGCTCAATAAGTTCGACAGTCGCAACCGCTCGTCGCTCAACGGCTTCTCGACCCGGCCCAACATCATTTACCGCCTGGCCGAAACGTACCTGATGGCCGCCGAGGCCTACTTCTACCTCGGCAACACTGCCCAGGCTGCTACCTACCTCAACGTGGTGCGCGAGCGCGCCGCTGCCAGCGGCAAAAAAGCCCAGATGGACATTACGGCCGCCCAGGTGACTATCGACTTCATCCTGGACGAGCGCGCCCGCGAGCTGTGCGGCGAGTTTACCCGCTGGTACGACCTGAAGCGCACGACTACCGCCGGGGGCGCCAGCGAGCTGCTCACGCGCGTTCGCAACACCAACTATGCGCCTGCTTCGCGCGCGGTCACGACCCCCGGCTTCACCAAAGGTGGGGTATATGGCTCCAACGCGGCCATCAACATCAAGGACTTCCACGTGCTGCGGCCCATTCCCCAAAGTGAAATTGACCGCACGAGCGGCAAGCTCACCCAGAACCCGGGGTACTAGCCCTGGGTAGCCAGCGCTGCCGGGCTGCCGCATGGTAGCCCGGCAGCCATTGGCTGCGGCGCGTGAGGAGTAAGGTGAGTTTGCTTGCAGAATCGTTTATAGTAGAAAGAGTTTTGAGCGCTAAACAATTGATAGGTAAGCTGCTGGTAATTAGCCTGGTTGTGCTGAGCGCCTTGGGTACCCATGCCCAGAGCGCCCTGCCCCACCTCGTGAAAGCCGGACCCAGCACCCAGCTGGTAGTCGATGGCAAGCCTTTCCTGATTCTGGGCGGCGAGCTGGGCAACTCCAGCAGCTCCAATACCGCCTACATGCAGCCCATCTGGCCCAAGCTGACGGCCATGCACCTGAACACGGTGTTTGCGCCCGTGTACTGGGAATTGCTGGAGCCCACCGAAGGCCAGTTCGATTTCAGGCTACTTGATGAGCTGCTGGCCGACGCCCGCCAGCACCAACTGAAGCTGGTGCTGCTGTGGTTTGGGGCCTGGAAAAACAGCATGTCGGTGTATGCCCCGGCCTGGGTCAAAACCAACCCTAGCCGCTTTCCGCGCGCCACCGATGCCCAGGGCCGCCCCCAGGAAATCCTGACGCCTTTCAGCGCCGCCAACCTGGAAGCCGATAAAAAAGCGTTTGTACGCCTGCTGCAGCACCTCAAGCAGACGGACAGCCGCACCCACACCGTGCTCATGGTGCAGGTCGAAAATGAAATTGGCATGTTGCCCGAGGCCCGCAGCTACGACGCCGCGGCCCAGGCCGCCTTCGCCCAGCCCGTGCCCGAGAAGCTGCTAGCCCACCTGCAGCGCGACAAGGCCACCCTACGCCCCGAGTTTGCTGCCCAGTGGCAACGCCACGGCGCTAAAACCCAGGGCACCTGGACCGAGGTTTTTGGCCCCGGCGTGGCCACCGACGAGATTTTTCAAGCATGGTACTACGCCGACTTTACGAATACCCTGGCCGCGGCCGGCAAAGCGGCCTACCCACTGCCCATGTACGTGAACGCGGCCCTTAACTACCGCGCCGACCGCCTGCCCGGCCAGTACCCTAGCGCCGGCCCGCTGCCGCACCTCGCCGATGTGTGGGAAGCTGGCGCCCCGAGCATCGACATCCTGGCGCCCGACTACTACAACCCGAATTTTCGCTACTGGTCTGACCTGTTTACCCGCAACGGCCGGCCGCTTTTTACCCCCGAAATTGCGTTTGAGCCCGGCGACGACGCCAAGGCGCTCTATGCCTTCGGGCGCTACAACTGCCTCTCATTCTCGCCCTTTTCCATCGAGTCGACCGATAAGCCCGCGCAGGAGCCCATCGGCAAAGCCTACGACCTCTTGCAGCAAATAACCCCGCTGCTTACCAAGTACCAACCGCTAGGGGCGGTGCGCGGCTTCCTGCAAGCCAAAGACTCGGCCGCCGGCCGCGCCACCCTCGGCGACTACCGCTTCACGGTGAAGCATGACTACACGCTAGGCTGGGCGCCTGATTCGAAAAAAGCTGACTGGCCGCTAGCCGGCGGCCTGATTATCAGTGTGGCGCCCGACGAGTTTTACGTCGTCGGCAACAGCCTCGTCATCACCTGCGAGCCCACGGCGGCTGGCAAAAAAGCTGGCTTCGTCAGCATCGACGAAGGCCGCTTTAGTAACGGCGCCTGGGCTCCCGGCCGCCGCCTCAATGGCGACCAGAACCACCAGGGCCGCCACATTCGCCTCGAACCAGGTAGCTACGCTATTCAACATGTTAAGCTCTATACCTACTAATCGTTTTGCTTTGCTGGCCGCCGCCGGCACCCTGGCGGCGCTGGCGGCGGCGCCTGCCCGCGCCCAGGTGCGCCTGCCGCGCCTCGTAAGCAACGGCATGGTGCTGCAGCGCGACGCGCCGGTGCGCATCTGGGGCTGGGCCAAGGCCGGCGAGGCCGTAACTGTGGCTTTCCAAGGCAAAACCTACCGCGCCACCACCGGCGCCGACGGGCAGTGGCACGTGGCCCTACCGCCCCTGAAAGCCGGCGGCCCCTACGAGATGAAGATTGACGCCAGCAACCACTTGGTACTGAAGGATATCTTGGTGGGCGACGTGTGGTATTGCGCGGGTCAGTCGAACATGGAACTGCCCATGCGCCGCGTACGCGACAAGTACCCGCAGGAAGTAGCCACGGCCAACAATCCCCGCATCCGGCAGTTCGACGTGCCGATGCGCTACGCTTTCAACGGCCCCAAAAGCGACGTGACGGGTGGCAGCTGGGTAGCCCTGACGCCCGAAACGGTGCTGGGCTTCTCGGCCGTCGGCTACTTCTTCGCCAAGGAAATCAACGCCAAATACCAGGTGCCGGTGGGCCTGATAAAGGTGGCCGTGGGCGGCTCACCCGCCGAAGCCTGGCTGAGCGCCGACGCCCTCAAGCAGTTTCCCAAGTACGAGCAGCAAGCTGCGCCTTACCGCGACAGCGCCGCCGTGGCCGGCATCCGGCAGCGCGAAAGCGCCGCCGTGAGCGACTGGTACAAGCGCCTGCACCAGGCCGACCAGGGCGAGGCCCCCGGCCAGCCCAAGTGGAGCAGCCCCGGCTACGACGCCAGCGGCTGGGCCAGCATGAATGTGCCCGGCTACTGGGCCGACCAGACCCCGCTGGGCCCCGTAAACGGCGTGCTGTGGTTCAGAAAAGAAGTGGAGGTGCCCGCCGCCATGGCCGGCCAGCCCGGCCGCCTGGAACTGGGCACCCTAGTGGATGCCGACTCGACCTACATCAACGGCCAGCTCGTGGGCACCACCGCCTACCAGTACCCGCCGCGCAAATATGACTTCGGCCCCGGCGTGCTGAAGGCCGGCAAAAACGTGCTTACCGTGCGCCTCATCAGCAACGGTGGGCGCGGCGGCTTCACCAGGGAGAAGACCTACCAACTCACGGCCGGCGGCCAGGCCCTGGACTTGCGCGGGCCCTGGCAGTATAAGCTGGGGGCTACTACGCCACCCACGCCGGGCACTACCACCTTTCAGTATCAGCCGGGGGGCCTTTACAATGGCCTCGTGGCCCCGGCCTTGCCCTATGCACTAAAAGGCGTGCTGTGGTACCAGGGCGAATCGAATACCGGCCATCCGGCCGATTATTATCCCTTGACTTCGAGCCTTGTCACCGACTGGCGCGCGCATTTTCAGCGGCCCGATTTGCCGTTTCTCTACGTGCAATTAGCCAATATCAATGCCGCCAAAAAAGAGCCCGGCGAGAGCAACCAGGCCTTGGTGCGTGACGCCCAGCGCCGCCTGCTAGCCCTGCCGCGCACCGGCATGGCCGTTATCAGCGACGTAGGCGAGTGGAATGACATTCACCCGCTCGACAAGCAGACAGTGGGCCACCGGCTAGCCCTGGCGGCCGAGAAAGTAGCCTACGGCGACGCCAAAGTAGTAGCCAGCGGCCCGCTCTACCAAGCCATGAAAACTACCGGCAAACAGGTTACGCTGACTTTTGCCGGGGTAGGGACTGGATTGGAAGCGAAAGGCGGCGGCCCGCTGGGCGGCTTCACCGTGGCCGGGGCCGACCACAAGTTTGTGCCCGCCCAGGCGCATATTGAGGGCGGCAAAGTGGTGGTGAGCAGCGACCAGGTGGCCGCACCCGTGGCTGTGCGCTATGGCTGGGCCGACAATCCGGAAAGTGCCAATCTGTACAACAAGGAGGGTCTGCCCGCTTCAACCTTCCGCACCGATGACTTCTAAGCTGACCTCTTTGCTGCCCGGCTTCGCGCTGCTGGCCGTGGCTAGCCTGGGCGCGCACGCCCAGACTACGCCCGTGTTTCGCGACGCGAAGCAGCCACTCAGCGTGCGCGTGAACGACCTCATCAGGCAGATGTCGCTGGAGGAAAAAGCCCAGCAGATGCTCGACCAGAGCCCGGCCATTCCGCGCCTGGGCATCCCAGCCTATAGCTGGTGGAACGAGGCGCTGCACGGCGTGGGCCGCTCGGCGCCGGCCACGGTTTTTCCGCAGGCGATTGGGCTGGGGGCCACGTTTGACGATGACCTGGCGCTGCGCGAAGCTACCGCCATTTCGGACGAGGCGCGGGCCGTGTACAACGCCGCCATTGCCAAAAACCACTACGTGAAGTACGGCGGCCTCACCTTCTGGACGCCCAACATCAACATCTTCCGCGACCCCAGATGGGGTAGGGGCCAGGAGACTTACGGCGAAGACCCGACCCTCACGAGCCGGCTAGGGGTCGCCTTTGTGAAAGGCTTGCAGGGCGACAACCCCAAGTATCTCAAGGTGGCGGCCTGCGCCAAGCACTACGCCGTCCACAGCGGCCCCGAGCGCCTGCGCCACGAGTTCAACGCCGAGGCTAGCCCTCAGGATTTGCGCGAGACGTATTTGCCCGCCTTCAAGGCCCTCGTAAAAGATGCCCACGTGGAGGCCGTGATGTGTGCCTATAACAGCACCAACGGCGAGCCCTGCTGCGGCAACGAGTTCTTGCTGAGCCAGGTGCTGCGCAAGGAGTGGGGCTTCCGGGGCCACGTGGTGAGCGACTGCGGCGCCCTCGACGACCTCTACCAGGGTCACAAAACAGTAAAAACCAAAACCGAAGCCGCCGCGCTAGCCCTCTCGCGGGGGGTAGACCTGAACTGCGGCGACACCTACACCAAGCTGCCCGAGGCCGTGCGCCAGGGCTTACTCAAAGAAAGCCAAGTGGATAGCGCGCTGGCCATTCTGCTGCGCACGCGCTTCAAGCTGGGCTTGTTCGACGGGCCCAACGCCACGCCCTACGACCGGCTAGGCCCCGAAGTAGTGAACAGCGCCGCCCACCGCGCGCTGGCTAAGGAAGTGGCGCTCAAGTCGATGGTGCTGCTCAAAAACAACGGCGTGCTGCCCCTGCGCCCCGACCTCGGCAAGTACTTCGTAACCGGCCCCAACGCTACCAGCGTGGAGGCGCTGCTCGGCAATTACTACGGCGTAAATGGCCAGATGAGCACCATTCTCGAAGGCCTAGTGAGCGCGGTGCAGCCCGGCAGCCAGATTGAGTACAAGCAGGGCGCCCTGCTCGACCGGCCCAATATCAACCCCATCGACTGGACCACCGGCGAAGCCAAGCAGACCGACGCCATCATCGTGGTGATGGGCATTACGGGCGTGCTGGAAGGGGAGGAGGGCGAGTCCATTGCCTCGCCCAATGCCGGCGACCGCCTCGACTACAACCTGCCCCAGAACCAAATCGACTTCCTCAAGAAGCTGCGCCAAGGCAGCAAAACGCCCATTATCGCCGTCGTGACCGGCGGCAGCCCCATGAACCTGGCCGAAGTGCACGAGCTGGCCGATGCCGTGCTCCTGACCTGGTACCCCGGCGAAGAAGGCGGCAACGCCGTGGCCGACCTCGTGTTTGGCAAGGCCTCGCCCTCGGGCCGCCTGCCCGTCACGTTCCCCAAGAGCTTCGCCCAGCTGCCCGCCTACGAAAGCTATGGCATGAAGGGCCGCACCTACCGCTACCTCGACGCCGAGCCGCTTTACCCCTTCGGCTACGGCCTGAGCTACGGCAAATTCACGTACTCAAATCTGAAGTTCGGCAAGGCTAAAATTGGTAAGAACGAAGCGGCCGAAGTCACCGCAACCGTTACCAATACCGGCCCGGTAGCGGCCGACGAGGTGGTGCAGCTCTACCTCACGCACCCGCCCAAGGCCGGCACCCAAACGCCGCTGTTTGCGCTCAAAAACTTTCGGCGCGTGAATCTCCAGCCAGGGGCCAGCGCGCAGGTAAAATTCACGCTCACGCCCGCCCAGCTAGCGCTCATCGACAAAACCGGCGGCGCCGTGACACCCAGCGGCCCCGTGACGGTGTACGTGGGCGGCTCGCTGCCCTCGGCCCGCAGCCTGGCGCTGGGCGCCGCCCGGCCCGCCTCGGCCCTCCTTACTATTAAATAGCTTCCACTATGAAATATCTACTCGGCTACGACATCGGTAGCTCTTCCATTAAAGCCTCGCTGCTCGACATCGCCACCGGGCGCTGCGTGGCCGCCGCCACCTCGCCCGAAACCGAGATGGAAATGGCCGTGCCCCAGCCCGGCTGGGCCGAGCAGCGCCCCGAGCGCTGGTGGCAGGAAGTTATCAACGCCACCAAAAAGCTGCAAGCCCGCTACGGCTTCGACCCGTCGCTGCTGGCCGGCATCGGTATTACGTACCAAATGCACGGCCTCGTGCTGCTCGACAAGGCTGGCCACGTGCTGCGCCCGGCCATCATCTGGTGCGACAGCCGCGCCGTGGAGATTGGCAACGAGGCGTTTGCCGAGCTAGGTGAGGAGTTTTGCCTGCAAAATTTCCTGAACTCGCCCGGCAACTTCACGGCTTCTAAGCTGAAGTGGGTGCGTGAGAACGAACCCGAGGTTTACGCCCAGATTCACAAGATTCAGCTGCCTGGCGACTACCTCGCCTACCAACTTACGGGCCAGATGCAAACCACGGTATCGGGCTTGTCGGAAGGCGTGTTCTGGAATTTTAAAAAGCAGGCCATCGCCCAGGAGCTGCTCGACTACTACGGCATCAGCGCCGACTTGCTGCCCGAGGTGGTTGACACGTTTGCCATCCAGGGGCGCCTCACGGCCGAAGCGGCGCAAACGCTGGGGCTAGCCCCCGGCACGCCCATCAGCTACCGCGCCGGCGACCAACCCAACAACGCTTTCTCGCTCAACGTGCTGAACGCCGGCGAAGTAGCCGCCACCGGCGGTACCAGTGGTGTGGTCTACGGCATCAACGAAACCACTACTGCTGACCCGCGCTCGCGCGTCAACTCCTTCGTGCACGTCAACAGCACCCGCGAGCAGCCCAAAAACGGCGTGCTCATGTGCCTCAACGGCACCGGCATTCTGAACAGCTGGCTGCGCAAAGTGGTGGGCAACCTGCCCTACGACCAGATGAACACCCTGGCCGCCCAGGCGCCGGTGGGGGCAGAAGGCTTACTGTTCCTGCCCTTCGGCAACGGCGCCGAGCGCATTCTGGAAAACCGGCCGGCCGCCGCTAGCCTTCACGGCTTGCAGTTCAACGTGCACGGTCAGCCGCACCTCATCCGGGCGGCGCAGGAGGGCATTGTGTACGCCCTTAACTACGGCATGGACATTATGCGCAATTCGGGCGTGCAGGTGCAGAAGGTGCGCGCCGGCCACGCCAACATGTTCCTCTCGCCGGTTTTCCGCGAGGCCTTCGTGAACTGCGGCAACGTGACGCTGGAACTCTACGACACCGACGCGGCTCAGGGCGCGGCGCGCGGCGCGGGCATCGGCGCCGGCATCTACGCCAGCCCCAGAGAAGCGTTTAATGGGCTAGCCCTCATCAGCACCGTAGAGCCTACGCCCGCCTTGCAGGAACAGTATCAAGTAGCTTACAGCGACTGGCAGCAGCTGCTGGCCCGCGAAACCCGGCCGGCAGAACTGCTGCTGGCCTGAAAACCTCACCCCCGGCCCCCTCTCCTGCGGAGAGGGGGAGCCTGACGACTCCTAGTATAGGTTTGCGTCTATTTACGGTCGGCTCCCCCTCTCCGCAGGAGAGGGGGCCGGGGGGTGAGGTTAGCTAGCCGGTCAGCCGCAACTACCACCTTTATCAGAAACCCAACTACCCCAATCTCCATTCCCAACATGGCAACCTCCGAGTTTTTCAAAGGCATCGACAAAATCAAGTTTGAAGGCCGCGAATCTGATAATCACCTGGCTTTCAAATGGTACGACGAAAACCGCGTGGTGGCCGGCAAAACCATGAAGGACCACCTGCGCTTCGCTACGGCCTACTGGCACACCTTCGTGGGCACCGGCGGCGACCCGTTTGGCCCCGGCACCAAAAACTTTGCCTGGGACCAGAAGGGCGACATCGTGGGCCGCGCCAAGGACAAGGCTGACGCCGCGTTTGAGTTCTTTACCAAGCTCGGCACGCCTTACTATTGCTTCCACGACATTGACTTAGTGGACGAGGGCTCGTCGCTGAGCGAGTACGAGAGCAACCTGAGCACGGTGGTTGACTACCTCAAAACCAAGCAGCAGGAAAGCGGCGTGAAGCTGCTGTGGGGCACGGCCAACGTGTTCTCGAACCCGCGTTACATGAACGGCGCCAGCACCAACCCCGACTTCTCGGTGGTGGCCCACGCCGGCACGCAGGTGAAAAACTCCATTGACGCCACCATCGCGCTGGGCGGCGAGGGCTACACCTTCTGGGGTGGCCGCGAGGGCTACATGACCCTGCTCAATACCAACATGAAGCGCGAGCAGGAGCACCTGGCCCGCTTCCTGACCATCTCGCGCGACTACGCCCGCAAGCAAGGCTTTAAAGGCAAGTTCTTCATCGAGCCCAAGCCGGCCGAGCCCACCAAGCACCAGTACGACTTCGATGCGGCTACCGTAATCGGCTTCCTGAAGGCGCACGGTTTGGAGAATGACTTCATGCTGAACCTGGAAGTGAACCACGCCACCCTGGCCGGCCACACCTTTCAGCACGAGCTGCAAGTGGCGGCCGATGCCAATCTGCTGGGCAGCATCGACGCTAACCGCGGCGACTACCAGAACGGCTGGGACACCGACCAGTTCCCCAACAACCTGAACGAGCTGACTGAGAGCATGCTCATCATCCTGGAGCACGGCGGTATCTCGCCGGGTGGCATCAACTTCGACGCCAAGACGCGCCGCAACTCGACCGACCTGGAGGACATCTTCATCGCCCACATCGCCGGCATGGACACCTTCGCTAGGGCCCTCGTCACGGCCGATGCCATCCTCACCAAGTCGCCCTACAAGCAGTTCCGCACCGAGCGCTACGCCTCGTTCGACTCGGGCCACGGCGCCGAGTTTGCCAAGGGCAACCTCACGCTGGAAGACCTGCGCCGCATTGCGCACGAAACCGGCGAGCCTACCCCCCGCAGCGGCAAGCAAGAGTGGCTGGAGAGCATCATTAATCAGTACATCTAGCGAAAAATCCGTAGAAGAACGCGGCGCGGCCCGCTCGCGCCGCGTTCCTTTGCGCTACCAATCTTTTTCGCTTACCCATGAGCAACTCCAATCCCAACAACGTTTCAATTGATGAATTGAGCGTTAACACCATCCGCCTGCTGTCGGTGGACATGGTGCAGAAAGCCAACTCGGGCCACCCCGGCCTGCCGCTGGGGGCCGCCCCAATGGCCTACGTGCTGTGGTCGCGCTTCCTGCGCTTCAACCCGCAAGACCCCAAGTGGCCCAACCGCGACCGCTTCATCTTGTCGGCCGGCCACGGCTCGGCGCTGCTCTACAGCCTGCTGCACCTCTACGGCTATGACCTGAGCCTGGATGATTTGAAGAATTTCCGCCAGATGGGCTCCAAAACGCCCGGTCACCCTGAGTCGCACATTACGCCCGGCGTGGAAGTGACTACCGGACCGCTAGGGCAGGGCTTCGCCAATGGCCTGGGCATGGCGATGGCCGAAGCACACCTCGGCGCGCTCTACAACAAGGAAGGCCACGCCCCGGTGCAAGACCACTACACCTACGTGCTGGTGAGCGACGGCGACCTGATGGAAGGCATTGCCTCGGAGGCCGCCTCGCTGGCCGGCCACCTGCAGCTGAACAAGATGATTTATCTCTACGACGATAACAACATCTCGCTCGACGGCCCCACCAACCTGACCTATACCGAGAACCCGATGAAGCGCTTCGATGCCTACTACTGGCACACGCAGCACGTAACCGATGGCAACGACCTCGACGCTATTGAGAACGCCATTAAAGTGGCGCAGTCGGTGACCGACCGGCCCTCGATTATTGCGGTGCGCACCATCATCGGCTTCGGCTCGCCGCTGGCGGGCACCAACAAGTCGCACGGCTCGCCGCTGGGGGCTGATAATGTGAAGATTACCAAGAAGTTTTACGGTTTCGACCCCGAGCAGACCTTCCAGGTGCCGCAGGAGGTGTACGACCACCTGCGCGAGCCCGGCCAGCGCGGCGCCGAGCTGCAAAAGCAGTGGGACGCCGACTTCGCCAGCTACGCCGAGAAGTTTGCCGACGAGGCTAGCCAATTCAAGCTTTCCTTCGACGGCAAACTGCCCGAAGGCTGGGACGCCGACCTGCCCGTGTACACGCCCGCCGATGGCGAGCTGGCCACCCGCCAGGCGTCGGGCAAAGCCCTGGATGCTCTCAAAAAATCGGTGCCCTTCCTGTTCGGCGGCTCGGCCGACCTAGCCTCGTCCAACGAGATGGATAAGGTGGGTAGCGACAGCTTCCAGCCCGCCCACAAGGCGAATCGCAACATCTGGTGGGGCGTGCGCGAGCACGCCATGGGCGCGGCCATGAACGGCCTGGCCCACCACGGCGGCGTGCGTACCTACGGCGGTACCTTCCTCACGTTCAGCGACTATATGCGGGCGGCCATCCGCCTCACGGCCCTGGCCGAGAGCACGGCCACGTTCGTGTTCACCCACGACAGCATTGGCCTGGGCGAAGACGGCCCTACCCACCAGCCGGTGGAGCAGGTGCTGGCCCTGCGCTCCATCCCGAACATTGTGGTGCTGCGCCCCGCCGACGCCAACGAAAGCACCGAGGCCTGGCGCATCGCCATGACCACGCCTAAGTCGCCGGTTGTGCTCGTGTTCTCGCGTCAGAAACTGCCGATTCTTGACCAGTCGAAGCTCGGCTCGGCTCGCGAGGGCGTAGCTAAGGGTGCCTACATCCTGAGCGAAGCCCAAGGTGGAGAGCCCAAGCTCATCCTCATTGCTACCGGCTCGGAAGTGGCCCTGGCCATGAAGGCGCAAGTGGAGCTGGAAAAGGCCGGCACGCCAACCCGCGTGGTGAGCTTCCCCTCGTGGGAGTTGTTTGAGCACCAAGATAAAGCCTACCGCGAAAAGGTATTGCCGCCGACTGTGAAGAAGCGCCTGGCCATTGAGGCTGGCTCGCCCATTGGCTGGCACAAATACACGACCGATGAAGGCGGCATCATTGCCATGAACCGCTTTGGCGAATCGGCCCCGGCCGAGGAGCTGTTCGCAAAATTCGGCTTCACGGTGGCCAACGTGGTGAAGCGCGCCCAGGGTGTGCTAGCCGGCCACCCCGAAGACGAAGGCCAGGAAGAAGAGAAAAAGCAATTAGTAGCCAAGGGCAACTAAGGCGGCGCGTTGCGGGTGGCCGGGCAACTGGCTGCCGAACGTGTCGCGGATGCGGCCCGGCATCCCAGATACCCAACCACCCGCAACCAACATCGTGCGTTCTCACCTCCTTTTTCGGCGGCCGGCTGGCCGCCGCCACTGGCTGGCCCTTGCCGGGGCCGCCGGTTTTGCTGCCCGGCGCGCGTGCGCGCCACTGTGCCCGTAGTGCCTGCGGTCGCGACCCTAGCCGGGCCGTGGCCGCAGGGGCTGCGGGCATTTTTATTGGCTAAGCCGCCCGCTTGAATTTGGCTGTTGGGCCCAACCTTTTCTTTTCCACTAGCTCATTATTCACATGAAAATCAACGCTTACGCGCTAGCCCTGGTTAGCCTGCTCGGGGTGGCGGGCCTCACGGCCAGCCAGCGCCCGCCCACCGAGAAGGGGCTCAAAGACTACTACAAAAGCTACTTTCCTATCGGCGTAGCCGTGTCGCCGCGGGCCCTGCAAAACCCGGCCGAGGTGGCGCTTATTCTTCAGCAGTTCAATAGCCTGACCCCGGAGAACGACATGAAGATGGGCCCCATTCACCCCGACTCGACCCGCTACAATTGGGGGCCGGCCGATGCCATCGTGGATTTTGCCCAGGCCCATAAGCTGAAGGTGCGCGGCCACAACCTATGCTGGCACGAACAAACGCCGAAGTGGATTTTCAAAAACCCCGACGGTAGCCAGGTGAGCAAAGCGCGGCTGCTCAAGCGGTTGCACGACCACATTGACGCCGTAGTGAAACGCTACAAAGGCAAAATCTACGCCTGGGACGTGGTGAACGAGGCCATTGCCGACAACCCCAACGAGTTTTTGCGCAATTCGGACTGGTACAAAATCTGCGGCGAAGACTTCATTACCGAAGCCTTCCGCTACGCCCACGCGGCCGACCCGAGCGCGGTGCTGTTTTACAACGACTACAACACCGAGCGCCCCGAAAAGATGGAGCGCATCTACAAGCTGCTCAAGAAGTTGAAGGATGCCAAGGTGCCCATCGACGCGGTAGGCTTACAGGGCCACTGGTCGCTGGTCGAGCCCACCGAGCAGGAACTGCGCACCACCATCGAGCGCTTCGCCTCGCTAGGCCTCAAGGTGCAGGTGACGGAGCTGGACGTGTCGGTGTATCCTTGGGAGAAGGACCGCCGCGCCAAGCGGCCCGGCGAGTCGGACGCCTACACGCCCGAGATGCAAACCAAGCAGGCCGCGCAGTACGCCATGTTTTTCAAAGTGTTCCGCGACGAAGCCAAGTACATGACGGGTATTACGTTCTGGAATATTTCCGACCATTATTCCTGGCTCGATACCTACCCGGTGGCGGGGCGGAAGAATCATCCGCTGTTGTTTGATGAGAATTTCAAGCCCAAGCCGGCTTACTACGAGGTAGTAAAATTTTAAGGCCCTAGCGGTAGCCCAAAAAAACGGTCAGGCAGCGCGTAGCATCTCGCCTGTGTTGCTAGGGGTACCAATTCAACGGAAGCCAGCGAGATGCTGCGCTGCGCGCTGCCTGATAGTTCTTTAGAAGTTAAAAACAACCAAACCTATGCGCACCATCCTTTCCCACCTTCGGCTGACTGTGCTGCTGCTAGCCCCCGCGCTAGCCTGCGCCCAGCCAGCTACGCCCGCTGCGCCGCTCACCACCCACTACATCTCGGCCAAGAAAACCACCGGCAGCTTTCCGCTGGTGGCCGGCGGCAAAGCCGCCACGCTCTACGCCAGCGAAGGCGATTGGCCGGGCGTGCTGCGCACTATTCGCGATGTGCAGGCCGATATCAACCGTGTGACGGGCCACGAGCCCACTTTTCTCACCGATAAGCCGCAGGGCCAGCAGCCGGTGGTGCTCATCGGCACGGTGGGCCACAGCCCGCTGATTGACGAGCTGGTGCAGGCGGGCAAGCTCGATGTGAGCAACCTGGCCGGGCGTTGGGAAACCTTTGTGGTGCAGGCCATTGCGAACCCGATGCCGGGCGTGGCGAGCGCCCTGGTGGTGGCGGGCAGCGACAAGCGCGGCACCATCTACGGCCTCTACGACCTGTCGCAGCAAATGGGCGTGTCGCCCTGGTACTGGTGGGCCGATGTGCCGACGCCGCACCAAAACAGCCTCTACGTGGCGGCCGGGCGCCACACGCTGGGCACACCCCAGGTGAAATACCGTGGCATTTTCATCAACGACGAGGCGCCCGCGTTTTCGGGCTGGGCCAAGGAGAAATTTGGCGGCGTCAACCACGGCGTGTACGAGCACATGTTTGAGCTGATTCTCCGGCTTAAAGGCAATTACCTGTGGCCGGCCATGTGGGGCAACATGTTCAACGTGGACGATGTGCGCAACCCCGAGCTAGCCGATATGTACGGCATTGTGATGGGCACCTCACACCACGAGCCGCTCACTAGGGCCCACGAGGAGTGGAAAAAAGCCGGCCACGGCCCCTGGAACTACCAGACCAACGACACCACGCTGCGCCGCTTCTGGCGCCAGGGCATGCGCCGCATGGGCACCCGCGAAAACATCGTGACCATCGGCATGCGCGGCGACGGCGACGAACCCATGAGCGAGGGCAGCAACATTGCCTTGCTCGAAAAGATAGTGGCCGACCAACGAAAGATTATCGCCGGAGAAACCCACAAGCCGGCCGAGCAAACGCCCCAGATGTGGGCGCTCTACAAGGAAGTACAGGACTATTACGACAAGGGCATGCGCGTGCCCGACGACGTCACCCTGCTGCTCTGCGACGACAACTGGGGCAACCTGCGCAAGCTGCCCAAACTCGGCGACAAGCCCCGCAAGGGCGGCTACGGCATCTACTACCACTTCGACTACGTGGGCGGCCCGCGCAATTACAAGTGGCTTAATACCAATCCACTGCCGCGCGTGTGGGAGCAGATGCACCTGGCCCATGAATACGGCGCCAACCAGATTTGGGTGGTGAACGTGGGCGACCTCAAGCCGATGGAGCTGCCGATTTCGTTTTTCCTCGACTACGCCTGGAACCCCGACGCGCTGCCCGCCGATGGCGTGGCGGCCTACACCCAGCGCTGGGCTAGCCAGCAATTTGGCCCCAAATACGCGGCCGACATCGCCGATATTCTAGCTAAATACGCCAAGTACAACGGCCGCCGCAAGCCCGAATTGCTCGACGCCAATACCTATAGCCTGGCCACCGGCGAGTGGGCTAGGGTAGTGCGGGATTACGACGCACTGGCCGCTCACGCCGAGGAAATCGGGGCTAAGCTTCCCGCCGCCGACCAGGCCGCCTACTTCGAGCTGGTACTGCACCCGGTACTGGCCTGCGACAATCTTAACCTGTTGTATTACATGGTAGCCCGCAATCACGAGGCCGCCAAAACAAACCAGCCTAGTACCAACGACTTTGCGGCCCAGGCCCAGCGTCTATTTACGGCAGACGCTGAGCTTTCGCGCCGCTACAACGATATCGCCGGCGGCAAGTGGCACCACATGATGGACCAGATGCACATTGGCTACAAAGCCTGGCACGATGAGCCCAAGGATGTGATGCCCGACGTAGTGACCCTAGCCGCTGGCACTACTGCCACCGGCGCGCCGGCTAGCCCCACCGCACCGGTCAAGGCCGACTACGTAGCGCTTGATGCCGAGCACTACACGCAGGCCGTGAACGCCGGCCCCATTACCTGGCAGCGCCTGCCCGACCTGGGCCGCACGGCGGGGGCGGTTACCACGTTTCCGGTCACGGCGGCGCCCACGGCCGTGCCGGGCGGGGCTAGCCCGCACCTGGAGTACCGCATTGCGCTGGCCCAGGCCGGGCCCGTAACGGTGAGCGCCTACCTGGCGCCGACCCTGGATTTTACCAATACCACTGGCCTGCGCTACGCCGTGTCGCTGGATGATGAAGCGCCGCAAGTCATCAACCTGCACACCGGCCTCAACCCCGATAATGGCAACAGACCCTGGGAAAGGGCGGTGGCCGAGAACATTATCCTCAAAACTTCGCAGCACAACGTGGCAGCCGCTGGCGCGCACGTGCTAAAATTCTGGCGCGTGGACCCTGGCGTGGTACTCGAAAAGCTGGTAGTGAGCCAGGGCGATGTGCCCCCTAGCTACCTCGGCCCCGCCGAAAACGCCGGCGCTGCCAGGCACAAAGACCAGCCGGTGCCCGGTAGCCTGGGCAGCCGCTAGCGCGCTGCCCAGGCTGGCGTGCGCAGGATTATCACCAGCTTAAAAGCCCATACGTTGCATGAAAAAGCTTGCTTGTTTAGTGCTCGGCGCGGTGCTGCTGCGCCACGTGGCCGTGGCGCAAGCGCCCGCCCCCGATTTTGCCAAGATGAGCGCTGAGGAACGCACGGCCTACTTTGCCAAGCAAAATGCTGCGGCCTACGCCGACTGGCAGCAGACCATGCAGCGCCTGCACCTCACCGTGCCGCAGCTCGGGCCCGAGGCCACCGACCCTAATCGCCCGGCCAATACCTTCCGCAAAGGGGCTAGCGGGCCGTGGCTCGACTCGGTGGGCACCAACTACTTTCGCTCGGCCTGGGGCAACTGGACCAACTACCGCGAGGAGCTAGCCGGTGGCCTGCCGCCCGCGCCCGCCCTACTCACGCTCGCCAACGGCCAGCCCGTGCGCACCGCCGCCGACTGGACGCGCCAGCGCCGCCCCGAGTTGCTGCGCCTCTACGAGCAAACTATCTACGGCCAACAGCCGGCCCACACGCCGGCCGTGCGCTTCGACGTAACGGCCACCGAGGCCGGCGCACTCGGTGGGCAGGCCCGGCGCCGCGAGGTGGTGGGCCACATCGACAACAGCCGCTACCCGGCCGCCACGCCGCGCCTGGCATTCACCATCTACACGCCCGCCCGGGCCACCCGGCCGGTGCCGCTGATGGTGATTGTGTGGGGCGGCATCTTTCCGACGCCCACGGCTACTATCGAAAAGGTATTGGCGAAAGGGTGGGGGGTAGTGCTATTTGACACCGGCGCGGTGCAGCAGGACAGCGGCGCCGGCCTGGGCCAGGGCATTATCGGGCTCATGAGCCAGGGCCAGCCCCGCCAGCCCGCCGACTGGGGCGTGCTCTCGGCCTGGAGCTGGGGCCTGAGCCGGGCGCTCGATTTTCTGGTGAAAGACCCGGCCATCGATGCGCAGCACATTGGCATTGAGGGCCATTCGCGCTGGGGCAAAACGGCCCTGCTGGCCGGGGCGCTCGACCCGCGCTGGGCCATTGTGTGGGCTAGCAGTGCGGGCAGCATGGGTACCTCGCTCGAAAAGCGCAACTTCGCCGAAAGCATCGACATCGTGGCCGGCTCGGGCGAATACCACTGGATGGCGCCCAACTTTCTGCGCTACGGCGGCCACTGGCAGGATATGCCCGTCGATGCCCACGCCCTGCTGGCCCTCATCGCCCCGCGCCCGCTGTTCGTGACCGGCGGCACCAAGGGCGATACCTGGGTAGACCCACACGGCGAGTTTCTGGCCTGCGTGGCGGCTAGCCCCGTGTATGAGCTGCTGGGCAAAAAAGGCCTCGGCAGCACCACCATGCCCGCGCCCGACCACGAGCTGGTGAATGGCGAAATTGCCTTCCGCCTACACGAAGGCGGCCACACCGACGCGCTGGACTGGCCCACGTTTCTGGAGTTTGCGGGCAAGTATTTCCCGGCTGCGCCTGCCAACTAAATCGCCTAAGCATCCCACCCTATGAAACTGACCAAGCCGCTACTCGGCCTGTTGCTGCTGGCCGCCCCGGGCGCCCAAAGGCTACTCGCTAGCCACCCAACACTTCTTGAAGCCAGCAAAGCCGCCGGCTATCCTTTCCAAAACCCCGACTTGCCCATCGACCAGCGGGTAGACGACCTGGTGGGCCGCCTGACGCTGCCCGAAAAGGTATCGCAGATGCTGAACAACTCGCCGGCTATCGACCGGCTGGGCATTCCGGCCTACAACTGGTGGAATGAGGCGCTGCACGGCGTGGCCCGCACCAGCCTGAAAACTACCGTGTTTCCGCAGGCTATTGGCATGGCGGCAACTTTCGACAAGGACGCCATGCTTGAGATGGCCACCATCACCTCCGACGAGGCGCGGGCGGTGCACCAGGAATTTGTGCGGCGTGGCGAGCGCGGTATTTACCAAGGCCTTACCTTCTGGACGCCCAACATCAACATCTTCCGCGACCCGCGGTGGGGCAGGGGCCAGGAAACGTACGGCGAAGACCCCTACCTGACCGGCCAGATGGGCTCGGCGCTGGTGAAAGGCTTCCAGGGCGACGACCCTAAGTATTTGAAAGTGACGGCTTGTGCCAAGCACTTTGCCGTGCACAGCGGCCCCGAGCAGCTGCGCCACGTATTCGACGCCAAAATCAGCGACTATGACCTGTGGGACACGTACTTGCCCGCCTTCCGCGACCTGATTGTGGATGCCAAGGTGGCCGGCGTCATGTGCGCCTACAACGCCTACGCCAGCCAGCCGTGCTGCGGCAGCGACATCCTGATGACCAACATCTTGTATAAGAAGTGGAAGTTCAAGGGCTACGTCACCTCCGACTGCGACGGCCTCAACGACTTCTGGCAGCACCACAAAACTGACCCCGACGCGGCCACGGCCGCCGCCGATGCCGTGCTGCACGGCACTGATATAGAGTGTGCTACGGGCAAGCTATTTACCTACAACTCACTGCTCGAATCGGTGCAAAAGAAGCTTATCACCGAGGAGCAACTCGACGTATCAGTGAAGCGGCTCTATAAAATCCGATTTCAGCTGGGCATGTTCGACCCCGTGGAGCGCGTGAAGTACGCCCAGATTCCGATGAGCGTGGTGGAGAGTGCGCCGCACCAGGCCCACGCCCTCAAGATGGCCCGCGAATCGGTGGTGCTGCTCAAGAACGAGCACAATACCCTACCCCTGCGTAAGGACCTGAAGAAAATTGCGGTGCTCGGCCCCAACGCCAACAACGAGAACGTGCAGCTCGGTAACTACAACGGCTTCCCGACCAACATCGTGACACCGCTCGAAGGCATTCGGGCCAAGGTAGGGCCGGGTACGGAAGTGGTGTACATTCAAGGTGTTGACTATGCCAGCAACACTGTGTATGAGCCGCTAAATATCAATAAGAACCTGAGCTACAATGGCCAGCGCGGCTTTCACGCTGAGTATTTCAAAGGCACCAACCTAGAGGGTCCTGCCGTAGCCACCCGCCAGGAGGATGGCCTTGACCGCTACCTCGCCAATGTGAAAATGGAGATTGCGCCTGGCCTGCCTTCCGAAAATATTTCGGCCCGCTACCTCACCACGTTCACCCCCGACAAGACCGAGGAGCTAGCCCTGCAAATCACCGGCGACGATGGCTACCGCTTGTTTGTGGACAACAAGCTGGTGGTAGATGGCTGGAACGGCCACGGCGTTTCGACCAACCAATACGTGCTCAACGTGACGGCTGGCCAGAAAATCGACCTCAAAATCGAGTATTTCCAGAACGTCAGCCGCAGCATTCTCAAGTTTACCGGCGCGCACGTGGTGCCCATGAACGCGGCCAATATCCTGGCCAAAGTGAAGGACGCCGACGCCATCATCTTCGTGGGCGGCATTTCGCCCAAGCTGGAAGGCGAGGAAATGAACGTGAAAGTGCCCGGCTTCAGCGGCGGCGACCGCACCAGCATTGCCCTGCCCACCGTGCAAACCGATTTGCTGAAGGTGCTGCACACCACGGGCAAGCCGGTGGTATTCGTGATGATGACCGGCAGCGCCATTGCTACCCCCTGGGAAGCGGCCAACCTGCCCGCTATCGTGAACAGCTGGTATGGCGGCCAGGCCGCCGGCACCGCGCTGGCCGACGTGCTATTTGGCGACTACAACCCTTCGGGCCGCTTGCCCGTGACGTTCTACAAGTCGGAAACCCAGCTGCCGGCCTTCGACAACTACAGCATGGAAGGCCGCACGTACCGCTATTTCAAGGGCGTGCCGCTCTATCCCTTTGGCCACGGCCTGAGCTATACTTCTTTCAAATACAGTAACTTAAAAGTGCTGTCGAAGCCACAAACCGGCCAGCCCATCACCGTCAGCGTGGAGGTGCAGAACACCGGCCAGCGCGCCGGCGACGAGGTAGTGCAGCTCTACGTGAAGCATCCCGGCGCGCAGAGCCGCGTAGCGCTCCATTCGCTGGAAGGTTTCCGGCGCATCGCGCTGCCCGTGGGGAAAAAAAAGACGGTGCAGTTCACCTTGTCGCCGCGCCAGTTGTCGCGGCTCACTGCGCAGGCGCAGCGGGTAGAGCAGGCCGGGAAAGTGCAGCTGTTTGTGGGCGGCGGGCAGCCGCTAGGGCCCGATGTGGCCGCCGGCCGCGTTCTGAAAACCGACCTGCTGCTGACCGGCGCGCGGGTGGCGCTCGACTAAGGCGCCGCACCAAGCGGCTGCATTCTCGCCGCATCCTTTCATCTTCTCTTTTCTGAGCATCATGCGAATAAAAAGACTTCTTTTCACCCTGGCCGCCCTCGGGTGGCCTGGCACAGCACTTTTTGCACAATCGATTGAGTTGGTTAATCCCATCTTAACCGGCTTTTACCCAGACCCTAGTATAGTGAAGGTAGGGCTTGATTATTACCTGGTTAACTCTACGTTTGCCTATTTCCCGGGTATTCCGGTGATGCACAGCCGCGACCTTAAGAACTGGCGGCAGGTGGGCAACGTCATCAGCCGTCCCTCGCAGATGAATTTCCTGGGCGACCGCATGACGCGCGGCTTGTTTGCGCCAGCCATTGAGTATCACAACGGTACGTACTACGTCACCTGCACGCTGATTGACCACAAGGGCAACTTTGTGGTGACGGCCAAAAACCCGGCCGGGCCGTGGAGCGACCCGGTATTTTTGCCCGAGGTTCGGGGCATCGACCCCTCGCTGTACTTTGAGGGCGACAAGGCCTACGTCATCTACAACAGCGACCCACCCGACAGCAAGCCGCTCTACGACGGCCACCGCTCCATCAAGATTATCGAGCTGAACCCCCAAACGCTGCAAACCGTGGGCGAGGCCAAAATCGTGGTGAATGGGGGGGTAGACCTCAGCAAAAAGCCCGTTTGGATAGAAGGGCCGCACCTGATGAAGCGGGGCGACTGGTACTACCTCTACGCGGCCGAGGGCGGCACGTCGGTAAACCATACGGAGGTTGTTTTTCGCAGCAAGGCGCCGCTGGGGCCGTTCGTGCCTTATGAGAAGAACCCCATCCTTTCGCAGCGCGAGTTGCCCCGCGACCGCAAAGACCCCATCACATCGGCGGGGCACGCGCAATTTGTGGAAGGGCCCGATGGCAAGACCTACGCCATTTTTCTGGCCGTGCGGCCCTACGAGGGCAACTTCTACAACACTGGCCGTGAGACGTTTATCGTGCCCGTGGTGTGGAAGGACGAGTGGCCGGTGATGGACCCCGGGCCTGGCGGCGTGCAGTATAGCTACCGGGCCAGCTACCCGGAGGTGAAGCAGCCCGGCGCCCGGCCTCAGAGCGGCAACTTCGGCTACACCATCACTTTTGAGAAGCAGCTTGACCCGGCTCTGCTGTTTCTGCGCACGGTCGATAGCAGCAGCTTTTCGCTAGGCAAGGCCAAGGGCCTCACCCTGAAGCTGAAGCCCGAAACGTGCGCCGAAACCGGCAACCCGGCATTCATTGGCAAGCGCCAGCAGCACCTGTACTGCACCACCGAAACAGAGCTGACATTTACGCCGCGAGGTGACGGTGAGCAGGCGGGCCTGGTGGTCTTTCAAGACGAAAAACACTTCTATTACCTCTGCAAATCGCTGGCGGGCGGCCAGCCTGTCCTCACCTTATACAAGAGCACCGACAAGCCGAAAATACTGGCCATGCTGGCCGAAACCCCGCTAAAATCGGCCACCGGCAAGGTACAACTGCGCATCGTGGCGGCGGGCGATACCTACAACTTTGCCTACTCGGAAAACGGTAAAACCTGGTCGACACTTAAGGATAAAGTGGACGCCCGTTTCCTGAGCACCCAAACGGCGGGCGGCTTCATTGGCTGCCTGTTTGGGGTGTACGCTACCTCGTCGGGCCAGCCCACGACCAACACGGCCTCTTTCAAGTATTTGACATACGCGGGCAACGACCCCGTGTATAGGCCCTAACAAGCACGGTGTACTTTCATCAGCTACCGCACATGCCTCGCACACTTTCTTGCTGGCTAGCCACCATAGCGGCATTGCTGCTGCATTCGGCCCACGCCCAGAACCCGTTCATTACCAATCAATTTACGGCCGACCCTTCGGCTAGGGTCTTCAACGGCCGGGTGTACGTGTACCCCTCGCACGACATTCCGTGCGGGCCGGGGCGCGGGCGCCTCGGGTGGTTTTGCATGGAGGACTACCACGTGTTTTCCTCCGCTAACCTAGCCGACTGGACCGACCACGGCGTGCTTGTAACCCAGAACAAGGTGCCTTGGGTGCAGCCCGACAGCTACAGCATGTGGGCGCCCGACTGCGTTTTTCGCAACGGCAAGTATTATTTCTACTTCCCCACTACCCCGAAAGACACCACCGGCGGCAAGGGCTTCCGCATTGGGGTGGCCGTGGCCGACCAGCCCACCGGCCCCTTCGTGCCCCAGCCGCTGCCCATCAAGGGCGTGCGGGGCATCGACCCCAACGTTTTTGTTGACAAGGACGGGCAGGCCTACCTCTACTGGTCGCAGGGCAATATCTACGGCGCCAAGCTGAAAGACAATATGCTGGAGCTGGCTGCTGAGCCCCAAACGCTGGGCCAGCTGCCCACGCAGGGACTGAAGGAAGGACCGTACCTGTTTGAGCGCCAGGGCACGTATTACCTGACTTACCCGCACGTGGCCAACAAGACCGAGCGCCTCGAATACGCCACCAGCTCTTCGCCGCTAGGGCCGTTCACGGTGCGGGGCGTTATTATGGATGAGTCGCCCACTGGGTGCTGGACCAATCACCACTCCATTATCGAGTTCAACCACCAGTGGTACCTGTTTTATCACCACAACGACTTGTCGCCGAAATTCGATAAAAACCGGTCAGTTCGGCTCGATAGCCTATTTTTTGAACCCAACGGCGTCATCCGGAAAGTGACCCCCACGTTGCGCGGGGTAGGGCTGACAGATGCCCGCCACAAAATTCAGCTGGACCGCTACAGCCGGCTCAGCCCCCAGGGCGCTACCATCGCCTTCCTGGATACGGCCCACACGTTTGGCGGTTGGAAAACTGTTTTTGCCGGCGGCTCCGGCTGGGTGCAGTACAACGGCGTGGTATTCGGCCCGCAAAAGCTCCATACGCTTACGCTCCGGGGCGCCTCGGCCGCCGGGGGTACGCTGCAGATTCGCCTCGACCACGCCCGGGGCCCGGTAGTGGCGGAGGTGGCCGTGCCGCCGGGCGGCGCCTGGCACGATGTGGTAGCGCCGCTAGGGGCCATCAGGCCCGGCACGCACGCGCTGTTTGTGTCGCCAAAAACCCCGGCGGCTGTAGCCGTAGATTGGGTTCGCTTTGAGTGAGCAAGTCGGCGGTAGTCGCCCGGGCCAAAGCGGTGAGGTGCTGCCAAACGCGGGCCGCGGCGACATCTTTGCACTTCTACTTCCCAATTTGCCCAATGCTTTATTCGCTTGTTTACGCCGCCGCTAGCCGGCGCATCTTTGCCGCCGGCCTGGCGGTGGCTGGGCTAGCCGGCTGCGCCCGCTCCGTGCCCACGGCCAGCAACCCCGATTATTTGGTGTACGTTGGTACGAATGTGGCTAGCCCACAAGAGAATACGATTTACCTCTACCACCTCAGCCCCACCACCGGCGAGCTGCTGCCGCTCGGGGCCATGAAGGGCGGCGCCCAGCCTACGTACCTGACGATGGACGCCGCGCACCGCCACCTCTATGCGGTGAGCGAAACCCAGACTTACCTCGGGCAGCCGGGCGGGGGCGTGAGCGCCTTGGCCATCGACCCGCGCACGGCTATGCTCACGATGCTCAATCAGCAGCCTTCTACCGGGGCCTCGCCGTGCTACATCAGCCTCGACGGCACGGGCAAGAATGCCTTGGTGGCCAACTATGTAGGCGGCAACGTAGCGCTGCTGCCCGTGCGCCCCGATGGCCAGCTAGCCCCGCCCGCCGCTACCGACCAGCACCAGCCGCCCACCGGCCCGCACAAAAACCAGGACAAGCCGCACGCCCACAGCTTTCTGCCCGCGCCCGATAACCGCTACGTATTCTCGGCCGACTTGGGCACCGATAAAGTATATGGCTATCAGCTCGATGCCGCTAGCGGCAAGCTGAGCCCACTGCCCGCGCCCGCCTTCACGGCCAAGCCGGGGGCGGGGCCGCGCCACCTCACGTTTCACCCCAACGGCCGCTGGGCTTACCTCGAAAACGAGCTGAACTCGACCGTAACGGCCCTGGCGTATGATGCCAAGGCCGGCACCTTCCAGGAAATTGAAACGCTGAGCACGCTGCCCGCCGGCTTCAGCGGCGACAACTCGGGTGCCGACGTGCACGTGAGCCCCGATGGCCGCACGCTCTACACCTCCAACCGGGGCGATAACAGCTTGGCGGTGTTCAGCATCGCGCCCGCCGATGGCCGCCTCACGCTGGTGCAGCACGTGAGCACCCAAGGCAAAACGCCCCGCAACTTCGCCCTCGACCCTAGCGGCCGGGTGCTGCTCGTGGCCAATCAAAATTCGGGCAATATCTTCACCTATGCCGTTGATAAGCAGACGGGTAAGCTCACGCCCACCGGCAAGTCGGTGAGCCTGCCTTCGCCGATGTTTGTGGAGGTCGTGCCCGATTTTACGAAGTAGTTACGGCTATAAATCGCCTGTCATTGCGAGCCTGCGAAGCAATCGCACCAGAACGAGTAGTTCGGGTGTCGTCCTGGTGCGATTGCTTCGCAGGCTCGCAATGACAGCTGGGTAAGGACATTACTCAGTCGGCAGCAGGGCTAGCAGTTCATTCTCCGAAATAATCGGCACCTTGAGCGTGGTCGCTTTTTCGCGCTTGGCGGGGCCCATGTTTTCGCCGGCCACCAGGTAGCTGAGCTTCTTGGAGATGGAGCCCGTGATTTTGCCGCCGTGCTGCTGAATGAGGTTTTGCAGCTGCTCGCGGCTGTAGTTTTCGAACACGCCCGAGAGCACGAAGGTGAGGCCGGCCAGGCGGTCGCTCACCGCCTTGGGTGGCTCGCCGCTCGCCTCCAGCTGCACACCGGCCGCTTGCAGGCGGGCAATAAGCTCCTGGTTTTCGGGCTGCTGGCTCCAGAGCGCCATCGAGTCGGCAATGACGCCGCCGACCTCGGGCACCTCGGCCATTTCGGGGGCCGAAGCCGCCATAATGGCCCCGATGGTGCGGTAGTGCTGGGCCAGTTTCTGGGCCACAGTCTCGCCCACGTAGCGAATGCCGAGGCCGAAAAGCACCCGCTCGAAGGGCACGGTTTTGCTTTTCTCGATGCCGGCGATGAGGTTGTCAATCGACTTCTCGCCCAGGCGCTCCAGGCCCACCAGCTCGGCGCGGCGCTGGGGCAGGTCGTAGATGTCGGCGGGTGTTTTAACTAGGCCCAGGTCGAAGAAGCGACCCACTGTTTCGGCGCCTAAGCCGTCGATATTCAGCGCTTTGCGCGATACATAATGCTCTAGCCGGGCCTTGAGCTGGGGCGGACAGCCGCGCTCATTGGGGCAGCGGAAGTGGGCCTCGCCCTCGGGACGCACCAGCGGCGTGCCGCAGGCCGGGCACTCGGTGGGAAAGCGCACGGGCACGGCCTCGGCGGGCCTGGCGGCCAGGTCTACGCCGGTGATTTTAGGGATGATTTCGCCGCCCTTCTCTACGAACACCAGGTCGCCCAGGCGCAGGTCGAGCAGCGCTATCTGGTTGGCGTTGTGCACGCTGGCGCGCTTGACGGTGGTGCCGGCCAGGGGCACCGGGTCGAGCAGCGCCACGGGCGTGACGGCCCCGGTGCGGCCCACGTTGTAGATAATCTCGCGGAGGCGCGTGCGGGCCGCGGCCGTGGGGTATTTGTAGGCGATGGCCCAGCGTGGGCTCTTGGCCGTGAGGCCTAGCTGGTCTTGCTGGCGCAGGTTATCGACCTTAATAACAATGCCATCGGTGTTCACGGGCAGCGTGAAGCGCTTCTGCTCCCACTCGTGGATGTAGTCTAGTACCTCCTGCAAATTGGCGCAGCGCCGCCAGGTGGGCGATACCGGCAGGCCCCAGGCCGTGGCGGCCTCCAGGCTTTCGCTGTGGCTGGCGAAGTGCCGGCCCGGCGTGAGCACCGAGTAGGCGTAGAAGCGCAGCCGCCGCGCCGCCACCTGGGCCGAGTCTTGCAGCTTGAGCGCGCCGCTGGCGGCATTGCGGGGGTTGGCCAGCAGGGCCTCGCCGTTTTGCTCGCGCTCCTGGTTGAGGTCGTTGAAGACCTGGTTGGGCATGAAGACCTCGCCGCGTACCTCGGCTTCGGCCGGGAAGGTGCCGTGCAGGTGCAGCGGCAGCGTGCGGATGGTGCGCACGTTGGCCGTTACCACGTCGCCGCGGGTGCCGTCGCCGCGCGTCACGCCCTGGTGCAGGTCGCCGTTTTCGTAGGCCAGGCTCATGGCCACGCCGTCTATTTTCTGCTCGCATACATACGCATACGGCGCGCCTTCGAGGCCCTTTTGTACGCGCTCGTCAAACTCGCGCAGGTCGTCTTCCGAGTACGTGTTGCCCAGGCTCAGCATGGGGTAGCGGTGCTGGGCGGTGGCAAACTGCTTGGTGATGGTGCCGCCCACGCGCTGGGTGGGCGAGTTGGGCCGGGCTAGCGTGGGGTGGTCCTTTTCGAGCTGGTTTAGCTCGGCCAGCAGGGCGTCAAACTCCTGGTCCGACACCTCCGAGATGTCGTGCTGGTAGTACTGGGTATTGAGGTGGTGCAGGCGCTGGGTCAGCTCCTGAATACGGGCTTGGTGGTCCATAGGGGCGGGGGAGAAGCAGCGCAATTAAACTTTTAGTAAGTAAAAAAAGAACGTCATGCAGAGCGCAGCGAAGCATCTCGCTCGAATCGTTGGATTGGTACTCCCAACGGTGCGAGCGATATGCTTCGCTGCGCTCTGCATGACGTTCTATAGAATAGCCGTGCGGTGAAAACCTAGGCGGCGGCCGAGAGCTGGTGGCCGGGCACTACGAAGTAGGTGCTGCCGCTTTTTTGCTGGGCATCGCGCTCGCCTTGCTCCTCGGTGCGGGCGGGCGGGGCGTTTTCCTCGCCTTGGTGGCCCTGGGCTTCCTTGGCGCCGGTCGGAATGATGGGCTCGGCCGGGGCCTGGGGCTTGAAGCGGGCAACAAGCAGGAAGAGGATGGTGGCGACGGCGAACCAGGCGAAGAATTTCATGGGCGTAGAGAAAACGGGCAAAACCAGATGTGGGGCAAAAATACACCGCTTCGGCCAACGGCAACCCTGGCCCGGCGGTTGCGTTTGGCCGTTGGGGGCCCGCTAGCTTGCTTTGCAGCGCCAAGCGGCAGCTGCCACGGTGCCTTTAACTTTTAAAATTTGCTTCCCATGCCTGACCAATCCGCTACTTCCTGGGCCGAAACGGCCGCCTCGCTGCTCACCAAGCTTTCGGGCGGCGTCGAGCTGAATTTGAACTTCGACCAGGTAGAGCTGCAGGTGCCCAACCAGGCCAACCCCGCCGGCGTGCCCGCCACCTGGAAGCTCAACGGCGCCCTGCGCATCCGCACCAAGGGGGAGGCCCCGGCACCTCCCGCCGTGCGCGTAGACCCGCCAGCGCCCAGCGGCCAGCCCCAGCCTCAGTTTGGCCAAGCCAACGCGCCGCGTGGCTAGGGCCCTGGAGGTAGAAGCCCAACTGGTGCTCACCTGGCCGGGCGGGCACGAAATTCAGCTGGCGGCCGCGGGCTCGTATCTCATTCTCAACGTGCCCAGCCAACAGGTGCTCGACCTGATTACGAGCGGGCCGCCGCAGCCACCGGGCACGCCCAAAAAGCCTAAGCAGCCCGGCCCCGACCCCCTGGAGCAGCTACACTGGCTGGCCCGCCGCCTGGGCCTGGTGCTCGACCTGCGCGTGGCCGGCAAAACCTACGTCACCTTTGGCCTGCCCGACCGCAACGGGCCCAAGATTACGCTGAATGCGGTGCTGGGGAAAATAGGCTCGTTTTTTAAGTGAGCGCCGCCCGCCGCGGCCGAACAAAAGACTCCTTTTTCGCCTTAGAGGAGGGAGTCTTTTTTTGCCTAATTTCGCTTTTGTGCAAGCCCCCCGCGACGACCGCAATACCCCGCTAGGCACTGGCCGCCGGCCGGCCGGCAGCTCGGCCTTCAGCCGCATCGAGCGCGTGCCGCCCCTGCTGATGCTGCTGTACCTGGCCATGCTGGGCATCACCATGCTGTTTGTAACGCTGGTGGCCCTGTACGTGGCCTCGCGGGCCCAAAGCGCGGTGCCGCGCGGGCTGCACGAGTTTCCGCGCTACTTTTCGCTGAGCACAGTGGTGCTGCTCGTGTCGTCGTACACGCTGGGGCAGGCGCCGCGCCTGTACCGCGCCGACGACCTGCCTGCCCTGGTGCGCTGCCTGGGCGCTACGCTGGTGCTGGGGTGCATTTTCAGCGGCTTGCAGGTGCAGGGCTGGCGCGAGCTGGTGCACCAGGGTGTGCTGTTCACGGGCGAGCGCAGCGGCACGTTTGTCTACGTTATTTCGGGGCTGCACGTGGCGCACATCGTGGGCGGGCTCGTCTTTATTCTGGCACAGCTGCTGCGCACGCTGCACGCCAGCCGCGACGCGGTGCGCACGCTCGTTTTCATCCGCAACCCCTACCACCTGCGCCAGCTGCGGGCGCTGCTCACCTACTGGCACTTCATCGACGTGCTGTGGCTAGGGCTGTTTGTGGTGTTTTTGCTCCTGTACTAAGGCGGCCCCGGCGGCCGGTGGCAGCCGCCGGGTTGAGGCTGCGGTAGCAGTTGGGCCGCCAGGGGCATTGGCTGAGGGCAGCCCCGGCTAGCTGCCGAAAAAGCGGAATAAGTTGGGGTCGGACGTTGCTGCTATCATACCCCATTTCCCGGCAGAAGTCCGAAAAAGCGGAATAAGTTGGGGTCGGACCCAAACCGATTGCCTAAAAAGCGAGATAAGTTGGGGTCGGACCCAAACCAGTTGCTTAAAAAGGGAAGCCAGCTGCCCGAAAAGAGGAGCAAGCTGGGGCCGGACCCCAACCGGCTGCCCGAAAAGGGGAGTGGGTTGCGCAAAAAGAGAAGCCAGCTGCCGAAAAAGGGGAGTGAGTTCGGGTCTGACCCCAACTCACTCCCCTTTTTTGGCAGCTGCTCAGGCTGGGCAGCCAGCACACCTGGCTGCCCTATTGCACCACCTCTACCCAGCCTTTGTAGCGGCGGCCGGTGGTGAAGGTGAGCAGGTAGTAGTAGGTGCCGGCCACGTTGTCGCCGCCCCAGCGGAAGGTGCGCTCGCCCGACTCGTACACCTGGCGGCCCCAGCGCGAAAATATTTTGATGCCCGCAAAGCGCGCGTCGCAAAAGTCGGGCGGCAGGCTGCTCATCGTGAACACGCGGTTGGCCTGGTTGGGGCTGGTGGGCAGAATGATGTTGGGCGGCAGGAAGGCCAGCGTGTCGGGGTCAACCACCGCAAAGCGCACGGTGCGCGTCTGGGGCTGGGCGCGGCAGGTAGCCTCCTGCAGTTGAAACACGACGGTGAGCGTTTGGGCCTTGCCTTGCAGCACGCTGGCCGCCTCGCAGCCCGGCAGCCACTCAAACGTGCCCTTGGCCTGCCCCGCCGGGCTAGCCACCGTGGTAAAGCGCATGCCCGCGCTGGCCAGCTCGAAGCCCTGCCCGGCGGCGCTCAGCGTCAGCACGTCGGCATCGGCGTCGAAGCCGGTAAGGGTGGCCACGTAGGGCTTGCCCAGCGGCAGCCGGATGAGCGGCGGCTCGGCCGGCGGGGCGCCGGCCGGCGGCAGCGTGGTGGTGAGCACCGGCGGCGTGTTGCTGTAATCGACAATAACCGGGATGCTGAGCGGGGCCGAGGTCAGCTTCTCGCCGCAGGGCGTAGTAGAGCTGGCCGTGAAAACCAGCTGCCGCACCTGGCCGGCCGGGTCGGTGAGGGCCCGGCAATCGACGGGCCAGGTAAAGCGGGCGCGGCGCGTGGTGCCGGTTTGGGCCTGCGGCACCAGCGTAGCCCCTAGCGCATCGGGCACAAAGCCACTGGGGCTGCCCGCCAGCGTAAATAAAATGGGGTCGCTGTCGGCATCCGTCGCTACGAGGTCGAAGGCCAGCGTCTGGCCCGGGCGCACGTGCAGCGGCAAGCTAGGGCCGGCGTTGCTGCTGAGAGTGGGCGCGGCATTGGGTGGCGGCGAGCCGATGAAGGCCACGTGCACGGTATCGTGCTTGGGCAGCGAGCAGCCATTATCAGCCACCAGCACGTCGAGATACCCCACCTTGCCCTTGGTATCGGTGCACTCCGAAAAGCAGAGCGAGGCCACCAGGGTATCGGGCAGGCCGGCCGCGTGCACGGTGCCGCTGGTGGCCGTGGTGAAGGTAGGCAGCGGCCCCGCGTAGCCAACGGGCCGCAGGCTTAGCGTGAGCTGCGCGCGCGCGTCGGGGTCGGTGAAGCGCAGGCGCACGCAGTGCGGGCCGCCGGGCACAATGCGCAGCGTGTCGCGGCCCGGCCGGTACACGGTGCTGCCGCTGGTGCCGGGCAGCAATTGCAGGCTAGGGGGCAGGTTTTTGGGGCAGGTAGTGACGTAAATCTGAAAGTCGCGCCGCGTTTCGCCAATTTTCTCACCCTTGCGAAACTCCGAGCAGCGTACCCCAAATACAAACAGGCCCTTGGCCGTGGGCCGCACCGAAAGCCGCCCCGTGCGAGCCCCGATACTCAGGGCCGGGGTGCCCGGAATCTGGCTGCTCACGCTGCGGCCCGCCGCCCAGCTAACTTCGGTGTAGGGCGCCGAAGTGGCCGCCGCCGGCTTGGGCTCCACGGGCGTGGAGTGGCCGTTGAGCGGCGTCACCATGTCGTAGACCAGCGAATCGCCGTCGGGGTCCTGGCCCCCAAAGTCGTAGGTGAATAATTCGCCCAGGCAGGCATAATCGCTCACCGGCGGAAATACGCGGGGCGTAGAGTCGCGAAATGCTTGCCCGCCCCGCGTCACGGCCGGAAACTCCAGGTAAAACGTTTGGGCCGCATTGGCCGGCGCGATAATGTTGCTGATGGTGATGTTGCGGCAGCAGCGCTCCACGGCCGCATAGTAGCCCTGGGTGCCATTGTAGGTGCCCGCCGGCAGCTCAATGGTGCTGCGATACACGATGGCCTTGGTGCTAAGCTCCCCAATAGTACAGGCCGGATTGGTATAGCTAACAAACGCGTTGCTGATGAGCGGCAGCACCACGTTGGCCATGCGGCGGTTGGTGGCCTTGTCGAAAATGCCGGCCGTGAGGTCACTGTCGAGCGCGCCGGGGCTGCCATTCACGGCGTCGAAGTACAGGTTGAGGGTCAGCTGGTAGGTGTCGCCGCGCAGGTATTGCAGGTCCATCTCGCCGCCTACAATGTGGGTGGCCCGCGCCGCCGGGGCACTTAGCAGCAGCCCTAGCAGCAGCAAGGCCCCCCCGGCCCGGCCGGCGCGGGTTGCCAGGGCTAAAAGCGCAGCGTATAGTCTTATCATACAGCAGAAGTTGGCAGGTAGCCTGGCGAAGAAAAAAGAAGGGCGGGGGCAAGCCGCGCCGTATCCCGAAGATAAGCCGCGGCGCCTAGTTGGCCCCTGCTATTTACCTTCGGCTATCTGCCCCGGCTATCTGCCCCGGCTAACGCCGGGCGCGCCCTTTCCCGTATTCGGTTATGTCTAAAAAACTACTTGCGTGGGTATTGCTGACTTTCCTGGCCGGGCGGTGGCCCGCCGCCGCGCTAGCCCAGGCGCCTCTTGCCAGCGCCGATGCCGCGCAGGCGTGCCGGCAGGCGCGCCTGGGGGCCGCCGCCCGCACGGCGGCCACGGCCGGGGTGCCGGTGCGCCACCGCCAGAAAATGGACCGCTACGACCTGAAATGGGTGAAGCTCGACCTGGCCCTCGAAAACAACTCGCGGGCGGTGGCCGGCTCGGCGCTGCTGCTGGTGCGGGTGGGCCCGCAGCCGCTCGATTCGCTGGCCTTCGAGCTGTATCAGGCGCCGGCCGGCGCCGCGCCCGGCACGGCCACGCTCACCATTGACTCGGTGGTGGCCGATGGCCGGCGCTCGCCGGGGGTGCTGCGGCAGGGGCAGGCGGCCACGGCGGCGCTGGCGCAGCCCGCGCCGGCGGGCGCGCTGCTGGCGGCGCGCATCTACTACCACGGCGCGGCGCCCACGGCGGGCACCGCGGCCATCGGCAATGCCTACAGTACGGCCACGCTGCCGGGCGGCAGCTACCAGGTAAGCTGGAGCCTGTCGGAGCCGTTTTCGGCCCACGAGTGGTTTCCCATCAAGCAGTCGCTCACCGACAAGGCCGACTCCTCGGCCGTATCCGTCACCACCACGCTGCCCAACAAGGTAGCCTCCAACGGCCTGCTGCGCCGCACGGTGCTGCTGCCCGCGGGCAAGGTGCGCTACGAGTGGAGCACCCGCCACCCCATCGATTACTACCTCATTTCGGTGGCCGTGGCGCCCTACGTCGAGTACACCACCCAGGCCAACCTGCCGGGCGCGCCCGCCATGCCGGTAGTCGGCTACCTCTACGACCAGGCGGCGCTCGATGCTAATAAGTACGCACTCAGCTTCTTGCCGAGTACCATCGAGTACTTTTCTAGCCTGGTGGGTACCTACTACTTTGCCGATGAGAAGTACGGGCTGGCCTTCGCGCCCATGGGCGGGGGCATGGAGCACCAGACCATGACCACCCAGAGCAGCCTGGGCACGGACTTAACCCTGACGGCCCACGAGCTGTTTCACCAGTGGTTTGGCGACAACGTGACCTGCGCCTCCTGGGAGGATATTTGGCTCAACGAGGGCTTTGCCTCCTACGGCGAATACCTGTATTTGCAACAGTACTACAACCCGCGCAGCTGGCTGAATGACGCCCACAGCTACGCCTCGCAAGACCCGCTAAGCTCCGTGCGCGTGCCCGACACTACCAGCGTCAGCCGGATTTTCAGCTACAGCCTGACCTATAAAAAGGGCGCCTCGGTGGTGCACATGCTGCGCTACCTCTGCCACGACGATGCCCGGTTTTTCCGCGCCCTGCGCACCTACCAGCAGCAGTTCAGCGGCCGCGCCGCCCGCACTGCCGATTTGCAGCGCGTGTTTGAGGCCGAGCTAGGGCAGCCGCTCGGCTATTTCTTCGACCAGTGGTACCGCGGCAATGGCTACCCGATGTTTAATGTGCGCTGGAACCAGTTGAACAGCTCGCTTTTCCTGCAGGTCAATGAAGTAACTTCGGCCGGCGCATCCCCGGCATTTTTCCGTACCGAAGTCGACTACAAGCTCACCTTTAAGGACGGCAGCACCCAGCTCGTGCGTTTCAACCAAACCCAGGCCAGCCAGGGCTTTAGCGTGCCGGTGGCCGGCACCGTTACGGGCATCGAAGTAGACCCCGATGCCTGGCTGCTGGCTTTCCCCAATACCGTGCAGCGCGATAATAGCCTGGTGCTGGCCACGCGGGCCGCCAGCGCCCCGGCGCTGACCCTGTTCCCCAATCCGGCGCGCGGCTACCTCACCATCAGCGGGCTAGCCCCGGCCGCCGCCACTACGGCCGAAGTATGCGACGCCACCGGCCGCGTGGTGCTGCGCCAGCCGCTGCCGGTAGCGCCCGCCCGGCTGAACACAGCCGCGCTGGCCCCCGGCCTGTATTTCCTGCGCCTGGCCGGCGCGCAGGGCGAAACCCTAGGCCAGGGCAAATTTGTGCAGCAGTAGGCGGCTAGCCCTCGTAGTACTCGGCAATGCGCTGCTCAATGGCCGCATCGGCCACCGGCTCGTCGAAAACCGTTTGCAGCAGCGCCTCAAACGACTGCGGCGGCGTAAAGTGCGCCTCGTGCACGGGGTTGGTGCTGAGGCGAATAAAGAGCGGCCGGTCGTTCACCACCACCAGGTCGAGGGTGATGAGGCCGTAGCGCTGGTTGCAGCGGCCGCTCTCGGTGCAGTCGGTGGGGTCGGGCTTGAAAAGCTGCTTTATCGTGTTTTCGCGCAGCTGCTCGTGGCGGCGCTGACGGCGGTCGTGGCAGGCGCGGTGGTAACCCAGGGCCCCAATGCGCTCGCCCAGCAACTGATAAAGGTGCTCGAAATTGCCCGGCCCAATGCTAGGGTCATAAAAAAACAACGCCCCCTGGCGGCCCTTCTCGTGCAGCAAATCTACGCGGTAGCCCCGCCGCCCGCCGGCCCCGCCCTTGCGCAGGTGGTAGGCCTTAAAGTAGGGCCCCAGCCAGTTGCGATACACGCGCTCCGCTACCCAGGCGGCGTGCCGCCGGGCCTGGGCGGGCGTGGGCGTGGCGGCGGGCTGCCAATCGGGGCCCGCGCCGCTGCGGCGCCGCTGAAAAAGCTGGTGGATGAAGTGAAGCACAGTAAAAAAGGCAACCTGAACGGGTGAAAAACACGGGCTCCGGCAAATAGTTTCGGGCGGCGCGGGGCGAGCGGCTCCGCCGCCCGGCAAAAAAACAGCGGCCCTTCCCGCAGGAAAGGCCGCTGCCGCCAGAAGCAGGCTAGTGCACGGGCGCACCTATTTTACCCGCGTCCAAGTCTGCGATTTGCCAATGAGCGAGAAGCCAATGTAGCCTTTGACTTCCATCGTATTGGCCGACTCCATCTTCATGTAGCACGAGTAGGTTTTGCCGCTTTCGGGGTCGTATATCTTGCCGTTGTCCCACTTGTTATCATCTTCATAATTAAAGCCTTGCATGAATACCAGGCCCAGGCGCGGGCGGGTGCGCAGCTTGGGGTCGGGGTTCTGGGTGTCGAGCTTGGGCTTGCCGGTGGCGGGGTCGTTGGGGATGGTCAGGCTCACGATTTTACCGCAGAGCTTATCGCCGCACTTATAGATTTCGAACGTCGCCTTTTTCTCGGCATTCGTCCAGATGCCCAGCGGCGAGAGGGTTTGGGCGTGGGCAGGCAGGCTAGCCGCCCCAAGCCACAGCGCCAGCAGAAAAAAGAGAGACTTGTACATTGTCAAAAAAGAGTGAAGAAGTAGTGAAGGGTGGATGAGACAGGAAAGCTACTGGAAAAAAGAGGAATAAACCAGGAGGTGCAAGTATGCGGCCAGTTTGGCGCGCCCCCGCCGGCCGGGCCCTGGCCGGCGGCGTTTGGCCGGCCGTGGGCGCCGGGCCCAGAAAGAGCGCCGACAAATCAAAATTAATATGCTTGACTTTCAGTCAACTGCCGTAAACGTCGTCCCCGGCCCCCTAAAATACTCGGGAACGCTTGGAACCTACCCCCCGGCAATTAACTTTAACACCCAGTAGCGAGTGCTACGGCCCCGGACGAGCCGCCCTAATTTGCTGGGCAGCAACCCCAGGGTTATGTGGAACCATAAAGAAAGGAGGTACAAAATGTCTAGTAGTCCCAACCAAATCCTGCCGAGCCTGTCCAATGTAGTACGCCTCACCGCCGTACTCGCCTAAACACACAGCTCGGCGGAGGGCGCTGCAGTATTGCGGCCCCCTTTCGTTGGACAGGTCTTACTGTGAGACGGCGGCGCTGCACCCCAGCGCTCTCGCTCGGTAAGATTTGAAGGATTAGATGCCCGACTAGCCCCCTGGCGCGCGCAAGCGCGCCGCGGTGGGCCGGTCGGGCATCGTTTTTTTAGCGGGTCTTTGGTTTTGCCGAGTGATGCGCTGGCTTTGTTTGGGCCGCTGCCTTAAGTGCTTTTTGGCCGGTTGGCTGCTTTTTGGCCGTAGTCTTTTTGCTGCTTACTAGCTTTTGGGCAGCGGCGTGCCTAGCCGGGGTAGGCCGTTTGCGCGTGGCAGTTGCTTTGGCGGTAGCCCTGGCGTGGGGGCGTAACCGAACCGGGACCGGGGCAACCCTGGCTGGCAGCGTTGCGGCCAGGTCAACCTTTACCTTGGGCGAAGCCGCGGGCAGCGAGGTTACGGGCGCCGGCGGGCGGGCTAGCTCTGGCCGGCTCGAAGCTGCGGCTATTCTCGGGGTGGTGGCCGCCGGCCCGGCCGGGCTAGCGCCCAGCACGCGCCGCACCTGCATAAAGCGCCGCTCGTAGCCCGAGTTTTCGACTTGGCTGATTTTAACCCCCGACTCGCGCCGGGCCGACGAGGCGTGTACAAAGCGCAGCGGCGTTTCGCCCAGCGCCGAGATGACAATGCCCGCGTGGCCGGGCGTAGTGCTGCCCTCAGCTGTGCCGTTGAACACCACGATGTCGCCGGGCTGCGCCTGCGCGCGGGGCACCGCCTGGCCGGCCCCGATGAGCAGCGCCGTGGCGTGGGGCGTGGGCACGCCAAACCGCCCGAACACGTAGGTGATAAACCCCGAGCAGTCGAAACCCGTGAGCGGGCTGGTGCCCGCCCAGGTGTAAGGTGTGCCTACTTGCCGCAGGGCAAAGCGCACGATGCTATCGCGCTGCCCCGTGGGGGCGGGGCGGGGGCTAGCCAAGTGCTGGGCCACCAGCACTACCGCCGGCGCCGTGGGTGCGCTGCCGGCCGCCGGCTTGGCCGCGCGCCGGGGCAGCCAGAAGCGTAGCCCGAGCAGTACCAGCAGTAAACAACCAAAAATCAACCAGATACTACGCATATAAAAGCAGCCGCAGCGGCGGCCTAGCTCGCTTAACGGCGGGGCTGGGCAGGAAGTTGACTTGCCGCCGGCCTAGCAGATGCAGCGGCCGGCCCGGTTGGCGACGTTACTTTGTGGCCATGTTCGCATCTACATCTGCCTTTTGCCGCCTGGCCGCCGTGGCCGGCCTGCTGGCGGCCGTGCCCGCCGCCGCCCAAATCAAAACTAAAATCAAGGTAAAGCCGGGCGCCGCTGCCACATCGGCCCCGGCACCCGCCAGCGTGGCTGGCGGCAGCCTGCGCTACACGCTCGCCATGCCCGCGCCCCAAACGCACTATTTCGAGGTGCGGATGGACTTGCAGGGCTTCGGCCAGGAATACACTGACCTCAAAATGCCGGTGTGGGCGCCGGGCTCGTACCTGGTGCGCGAGTTTGCACGCCACGTCGAGCGCTTCCGGGCGCAGGGCGCCAATGGCCAGGCGCTGGCCGTGGAGAAGCTCGACAAAAATACCTGGCGCGTGCACCACGCCGGCCAGGGCACGTTCCGGGTCGACTATGGGGTGTATGCCTACGAAATCAGCGTGCGCACGAGCTTTATCGATGCCGACCAC
Organism: Hymenobacter cheonanensis; assembly: GCF_030581075.1. GTDB lineage: Bacteria > Bacteroidota > Bacteroidia > Cytophagales > Hymenobacteraceae > Hymenobacter. The sequence goes on along the minus strand of NZ_JAUQSW010000015.1, from coordinate 52,182 downwards.
GGCTTTGCGCTCGGCAGCAGCATCTTCATGTACCCGGCCCTGGCCAAAAACATGGCTAGCCAGGTAACGGTGCAGCCCGCCGCCGGCTGGGCCACCGTGAGCACCGCCCTGCGCCCCGCGCCGGGCATGCAGAAGTTCGTGTACCAGTCGGCCAGCTACGACGAGCTGGCTGATTCTCCGATTGAAGTGGGCAACCAGAAAGTGCTGAATTTCAGCGCTAATAATACGCCGCACCAAATGGCCATGTATGGGCCTTACACGTTGCCCGACGAGCCGCGCTTCCTGGCCGACATGAAAAAGATTACCGAGGAAGCCCAGCGCGTAGTAGGCCAGAATCCGCTCGACCACTACCTCTTCATCGTGCACCACCTGGAGACGGGTGGCGGCGGCCTGGAGCACCTGTACTCGACCACGCTGGGGGCGCGGCCGGGTACGTACTCGTCGGAGGCGGGCTACAAGAATTTTCTGCGCCTGGTGGCCCATGAGTATTTCCACCTCTGGAACGTGAAGCGCATTCGGCCGGTGGCGCTGGGGCCGTTTGACTACGACCACGAGAACTACACGCACATGCTGTGGGTAAGCGAGGGCCAGACCGAGTACATGGCCAACCAGATTGCCCAGCGCGCCGGCTTCTATACCGCCCAGCAGTACTACGACCAACTGGCTACCGTGCTGGGGGGCGTCGAGAACCAGCCCGGCAACAAGCTACAGCCGGTAGCCATGGCGAGCTTCGACGCCTGGATTCGGGCCTACCGCCCCGATGAAAACTCGAAGAATTCGGAAATCAGCTACTATGACAAGGGCGAGATGGTGGGCATGGTGCTTGACCTCATGATTGTGCAGGCCACCAACGGCCAGAAGCATATCGACGACGTGTTCCGCCTGCTCTACGATAAATATTACAAAGGCCTGAAGCGCGGCTTTACCGACCAGGAGTACCAGGACGCGGTGGCCGAAGTAGCCGGCCGGCGCTTCGACGATTTCTTCCGCAACTACGTGTACGAGGCGCGCACCCTCGACTACGCCACCGCCCTGGGCTACGTGGGCCTGGCCCTGAACAGCACCCCCGCGACCCCCAACGGCAGCCTGGGCGCCACCATCGCCAACCGCAACGGCCACTACGTGGTAACGAGCGTGAAGCGCGACGGCACCGCCTGGACCGGCGGCCTCAACGTGAACGATGAGGTGCAGCAGCTCAACGGCGCCGCGCCCACCGACGATGCCGTGAAGCAGGCGCTCTTCGGCACCGCGCCCGGCACGGCCCTGAAAATGCAGGTTAAGCACGGCGCCCTCACCCACGACCTTAGCCTGACCCTGCAGCCCGACCCCGACCGCACCTACCAGATTCAGCCCGTGGCTAGCCCCACCCCCGACCAACTGCGCCTGCTGGCCAAGTGGCTGGGCAAGTAACAGCTTGCGGTGATGTTGCCCTAAAACCAAAAAGCCCTCCTGACCCTAGCGGCCAGGAGGGCTTTTTAGTAAGGTGAAATACCCGGTTATACCTGCTCGATATCCATCTGCTTGAACAGCTTATCCTCAATAGTATAGAGGTGCTTTACCGGGCCATCGAACAACAGCTGGCCCTGCTTATCTCTTACTATCTGATGCACGGCAACTTCCAGCCGGCCGTCTTCGCGCTCCTTGAAGCCGGTTGGCATCACCTGCGGGTTCAGCTCCTGCCACTGGCGCAGCCAGTATTCGCGCACCTCGTCGTGGCCGGTGGCATAGTCGCCCTCCCACGCCTTCGACCAGCGGACCTCGGGGTGAAGGGTGGTGAGAACGGTTGGAATATCGCGGGCGTTGAAAGCCGCATATGCTTTCCGAATCAGGTCGTGATAGTATTCCATTGGGAGAGGGCTAAATACGTGCGTGCGGCCTGAACTGAAGCAAAGCTTGCCAGCCAGGGCTCTTGCTTAACAGGAGGTGCTAGTAGGTAACTAGTAGGCTTTCAGGCCGCTATTGAGATAGTTTACGAAGTCGGCCACCTCGTAGTCGGCGCCCTGCGGCGGCACCAGCACCTGGCCCTCGCGGCCCAGCAGCACGTAGTAGGGTTGCGAGTTGGTGTTGAAGCGGCTGGCTTGCAGGTCGCTGTACTTATTGCCGATGGTTTTGAGGGTTTTACCGCTGAGCTTCGACACGGTTTGCTCGGCGGCGGGCAGCTCGGTTTTATCGTCTACGTAGAGCTGAATGAGTACGTACTTGTCGCGCAGCAGCGGCAGCACCTGCTTATCGGGCCACACATTGGCTTCCATTTTGCGGCAGTTCACGCAGGCGTGGCCCGTAAAGTCGATGAGCACCGGCTTGCCCACTTGCTTGGCGTAGGCCATGCCTTCATCATAGTCGAAGAAAGCCGGCAGCCCGAGCGGCGCATGGAACAAATCGGCGTACTTGTGGGGGGCGGTGCTAGCAGCGGGTGCCGCGCTGCCCGTGCCAGCCGGGGCCAGCAGGGTAGGTGTGTAAAGGTCAAAATCCTGGGTGTCCTGCGGGGGCAGAAAGGCCGACACGGCCCGCAGCGGCGCGCCCCACAGGCCCGGTACCAGGTACAGAGTGAAGGACAAGACGATGATGGACAAAAACAAGCGCGGCAGCGTGATAAACGGCAGGTCGCTATCGTGCGAGAAGCGCAGCTTGCCTAGCAAATACAGCCCCATCATCCCGAAAATAATTACCCACAGCACTAGAAACACCTCACGGTCGAACCACTGCCAGTGGTAGGCCAGGTCCACGTTGGACAAGAACTTGAGGGCTAGCGCCAGCTCCAGAAAGCCCAGCGTCACCTTCACCGAATTGAGCCAGCCGCCCGACTTGGGCAGCGAGGCCATCCAGCCCGGAAACAGCGAAAACAGCGTAAACGGCAGCGACAGGGCTAGCGCAAAGCCAAACATGCCCACGGCCGGCCCCAGCAGCTGGCCCATAGTAGCGGCCTGCACCAGTAAGGTGCCGATGATGGGCCCGGTGCACGAAAACGACACCAGCGCCAGCGTGGCAGCCATAAAGAAAATGCCCGCCAGGCCGCCCCTGTCGGCCTTCTCGTCCATTTTATTGGCCCAGGCCGTGGGCAGCATAATCTCGAACGCGCCTAGAAACGATGCCCCAAACACCACCAGCAGCAGGAAGAAGAAGAAGTTGAAAATGCCGTTGGTAGCCAGGTTGTTAAGCGCATCGGCCCCAAACAGCACCGTAATCAGCAGCCCCACCGCCACGTAAATAACGATGATGCTGGCCCCGTACACCAGCGCGTTGCGAATGCCGCGCGCCCGCGTGCCCGAGCGCTTGGTGAAGAAGCTCACCGTCATGGGCAGCAGCGGGAAAATGCAGGGCATCAGCACCGCCGCGAAGCCCCCCAGCAGGCCCGCTAGAAACGTGACCCACAGCGAAGATTTTACCGGCGCGGGCGCCGCCTGGGCCGGCTGGCTGGCCTCGGCAGCGGCGGCCGGGCTGGCGGCCGTGGCCGCCGGGCTGGCAGTAGCCGGGGCAACTGCGGTGGCTGCCGTATCGGCAGCCTTGGCCGGCGGGGCGGCCTCCTCCACGGGGGTAAACTGAATATCGGCCGTCGAAACGGTATCCTGGGCCTGGGCGGGCTGCCCGGCAAAGACCCCAACCAGGAGCCACAGCCCTAGCAGCCAGGCCGCCGGGGCCTTTAACGAGCGCAGGAGCCTAGTGGCTCCTGCTAAATTGGTTACGCGCATTACAAAAGAAGTTATTTTACGGGAATGCTGAATGCCACTTCATCGGGCGGCAGGCATTTCTCGTCGTTGCAGGCCATAAATTCCAGGTTGCCCTTCACCGTGATGGGGCCCTTGCCAGTGAGCTTCACCTTCTGCTGAAAAATAACCGAGTTAGTGAAGTAGCTCACCTCCATGTTGAAGGTCTTTTCCATCTTGGAAATCGGCTTGGGCTCCTGCGGCGCGCCCACCAGGGTGTAGGCTTTTGAGGGGTCAAACTTAATGGTGGTTTTCACCGGGCCGCCGTCCTTCACGTTTTGCGAGTACACGTGCCAGCCCGCGTCGATGGTGGCTTTCAGGAACACCACGGCCTCGGTGGGGCTGATTTTTTTGGCGGCGTAGCTCCAGTGTACGGGCGTCAGAATCTGGGCTTTGGCTTGCGTGGCGCCAAGCAGGACCATGCCTGCCAACAGTAGTTTTTTCATGAATGCAAAGGGCAATAAGCGGCCCGGTAGATGCGCTAAAACAAAGGTAGTGCCTGTTTTATCCCAGCGGCAGGCAGTATCGGCAAACTACCAGTTGCCAGGCCTACTTGTTTTGACAAGGTATGCTGGCCGCTACCGGAGGCTAGTAGTGGCCGGGGCCGCTGGCTGTAGCGCCAGTCTGCAACCAAAAAGTCGCGACAGCCAGCCCCTCTTTTACGAAAAAAGCCTGCCGGGCAGGCAGGCTTTCTTGTGCTATCAGGTACCTGGCGGCTATTTCACCCGCGTCAGGGCCACTTCGCGCACCGGGGCAATAACCAGCGGTACTTTCTCCATCTTCACCGAAGAAGTGTCGAGGCCGAAGTACTGGGCCTCGCCCGAGATGAACTGCTTGATGTAGAAGTATGCCTGCATCACGAGCTTTTCCTGGGTCGGGAAGTCGTTCTCGACCGACAGGTATTTTTCCAGCACCACGAAGCGGAAATCGCCCACCACGTGCCGCTGGCTCAGCGAGGAGTAGCGCGAGGTGATATCCACTTCCTTGTTGCGCACCAGGTCCTCCACCACTTTGCGGAAGAACAGGTTGATGCGCTGCTGCACCCGGAAACCCAGCTTGAAGTTAATGCGGAACACGTCGTCGGGCGCCAGCTCGGTCACCTTGTACTCCATCGTGTACGGCTCGTCGGTGGTATCGACGTGGATAAACCAGTAGATATCCGCCCGCTTAGGTCGCTTCTGGAAAATGGAGTAGATGATTTTCTGCTCAATCTCGCTGGCCCGCTCGGCCGAGGTCAGGAACACGAGGTGGGTGGCATACTTGCCAATCGAGTCGTCGTTGCTGAGCTGCTTGAGCGGCTCAATGTAAGGCTCCATCTTCACGAAGTCGGTGAGGCGTCGCTTGATGTAGTAGGCCTTGAGCCACACGTACATCACGGCCATGAGCGCCGTGCCAATCATGAGCGATACGTAGCCGCCCTTGGGAAACTTGAGCAGGTTAGCCACCAAGAAAGAGCCCTCAATCAGCCCATACACTACCACAAACAGGGCCACCAGGGGCAGGGCTACCCGCTTCACTTTCCAGAGCCAGACGGTAAGCAGCACCGTGGTCATGAGCATGGTGAGGGTGATGGCCAGGCCGTAGGCGGCGTCCATATTGGCCGACTCGCGGAAGTGCAGCACCACCCCGATGCAGCCAATCAGCAGCAGCCGGTTCATGCTGGGCACGAAGAGCTGTCCCTTCACGTCGGTAGGGTAGTTGAGGCGCACTTTGGGCCACATATTCAGGCGAATGGCCTCGGCCACCAGCGTAAACGAGCCGGTGATGAGGGCCTGCGAGGCGATAACGGCCGCCACCGTGGCTAGCCCGATACCAAAAATGAGGAACCCGTGCGGCATAAGCGCATAAAAGGGGTTGGTATCGCCGAGCGGCTCGCCCACGTGCAGCAGCAGCCAGGCGCCCTGGCCCAGGTAGTTGAGCACCAAGGTAGTCTTTACAAAAGTCCAGCTGATGCGGATGTTGCCCTTGCCGCAGTGGCCCAGGTCGGAATACAGGGCCTCGGCCCCGGTAGTGCACAGAAATACCGACCCCAGCAGCCAGAACCCCCCCGGATAATTTACCAGCAGCTGATAGGCATAGTAAGGATTGATGGCCTTGAGAATGACCGGATTTTTAATTATCCACATGCTGCCCAGCACGCCCAGCATGGTAAACCAGAGAAACATAATCGGGCCAAAGGCTTTGCCTACTATCTGGGTTCCAAAGCTTTGGAGCAGGAATAGCCCCGCGATAATGCCGATAACAATGTAGACAATAATGTCCTGCGTGAGGCCCGGAAACACCGCCTTCATGCCCTCTACCGCCGACGATACCGAGATGGGCGGCGTAATAACCCCATCGGCCAGCAGCGACGCCCCTCCGATAATGGCTACCGCCGACAGCCAGGCCCCCCGCCGCCGCACCAGGGCGTAGAGCGAAAAAATGCCGCCCTCGCCGTTATTATCGGCATTGAGGGTGAGCAGCACGTACTTGACGGTGGTTTGCAGCGTGAGCGTCCAGAGTACGCACGAAATGCCGCCGAGGACTAAGTCTCTGTCAATCAGGCCCGGCACGTGCCCACTCTTAATGAGGGAGGTCATCACGTACAGAGGCGAGGTGCCAATGTCGCCATAAATAATACCGAGCGCAATAAGCAGCCCGGCCCCGGAGATGGCGGTGTGCGAAGATTTAGAACTCATGAGGTAACGGAGTAATTACTTAGTCAAAAAGCAGCGCGTAAAGCCCGGTGACGCGGTAAAAGTAAGAAGGTGCGACGGCCGGCTTTACGCAGGCGCGTCCGAAATGGCTGGGTCGGGGGCCCACTGTGCCGCTTCGGCCTGCCTGGCTGCCTCGGCGGCGGCGGCACGCTCGGCTTCCAGGGCGGCCAGCAGCCTAGCGGCTTCGGCGGCGGCCTGGTCGTGGGCGCGGTGCACGCGGCGGTTTAGCTCGCCCACCAGGCGCCGCCAGCCATCGGCATCGCCGGGCAGGGCAAAGTGCACAGCCTCGCGGCCCAGCAGCACCAGCCGCAGCCGGTTGGTGCCCCGGTGACCATAGAGCAGCACCAGCGCCGTGGCCAGCAGCCCGGCCATAGTAGGCAGCGTACGTAGCCAGTTATTTAAAAACAGAATCAGCACAATGGCTAGCCCCAGCCCGCCCAGTAGGTACCACAGCAGCCAGCGCACTGGCTGTACTTCGGCCCGCTCCAGCTCGCGCAGGCCGTAGGTGTGGCCCAGCACCGTGAGCGAGGTATCAGTCAGGGTCAGGCGGCCATCGGTGCTGCTGATGGTAGGAGCAGGGGGCGGCAGCGCCTCGGCTTCGGCCGCTAGGGCAGGTGCCGCGTCGGTAGCCGCCGGTTCATCCGCCGGGCTGGCTGCTACCAAAGCCGCCACCGGCGCGGGCGCGACCGGTGGCGGACTAGGGGCAGCAGGCGCGGCCAAAACGGGGCTAGCGGGCACGGCCGTGCTGTGCCGTACCCAGGTGGGGGCGGTAGCAGCGGTGGCCGTGGCGCCCGCTAGGGGGGCGGGCGCCTGGGGCGCCTCGCCCGGTACATCCCCGTCTGGCACGGCTGCTTAGTTGTTTACTTTAAGCAGCTCCACGTCGAAAATCAGCGCCGAGTCGGGGCCGATGTCGCGGCCCGCGCCGCGCTTGCCGTAGGCCAGGTCCGAGGGGATGTAGAGGCGGTACTTCGAGCCTTCGGGCATCAGCTGCAGGGCTTCGGTCCAGCCGGCGATTACGCCATTCACCGGGAAGGTAGCCGGCTGGCCGCGCTGGTAGCTGCTGTCGAACACGTTGCCGTTGATGAGCGTGCCGTGGTAGTGCGTGGTTACCGACGAGCGCAGGGTGGGCTTGGGGCCGGTGCCCTGGGTCAGCACTTCGTACTGCAGGCCGCTGGGCAGGGTGGTTACGCCCGGCTTCTGGGCGTTTTCGGCGAGGAAGGCTTCGCCTTCGGCTTTGTTGTTCATGGCATTGGGGTTTTGGGGGGCGTCGTCATCGTCGTCTTCACCGCCGCCGAGCTGCTCTTGCAGCTGCTGCATGGCGGCTTGCATTTGCTCCTGGGTCAGGCGGCTGGGCTGGCCCGAGAGGCCTTCTTTAAGGGCAGCCGCCAGGGTGTCGATATCCAGCTCCAGGCCCTGCTGGGCAAAGTTGCGGGCCAGGTCGCGGCCGATGATGTAGCTGACCTGCTGTTGATTGGTGTCGAGCGTCACGGGTAAATGAGCGTAAATGCGCCGGCTCGCCAGAGCCGGCCAGGCGTGAAAAATGAGGAAATGAGGCCGCGAAGGTCGGCACTGCTAGCCGCTTCTTACGCAAAAAGCCCCGCCGGGGGCGAGGCTTTGCAGGCAAGTATGGTGGGAAACCCGGTGGGCTAGAGGTAGTAATGGTCCTCTTCGCCGTGCAGGTGAAAGGTCAGATTGAGGTTGGCCAGCTGCGCCCGCAGGTAGCGAAGCGAACCCAGGCTGCCGAGCAGCAGCAACGACGATAGGGCAGTTGTCTTCTTCATGAGCACTGGTTGTTAAAAGATTAAAACGCAGCGCAAAGATACGCAAGCTTGCGGAAATATGTTAGGCGTGCCGAGTAGTTTGCGAGATTTAGCTTGCTGCTAAAGGCTACCCGCCCTACTTTGCCAAAAAATATTCCCATGGCGTTGCTTCGTTACCTCAGCCCCTTGGTGCTGGCCTTCAGTCTGCTTGTCCGGCCTAGTCTGGCTCAACAGGCAGACCTTACGCCAGTGCAGCCAGTTCAGCCCCGGCTTGTGTGGCCCGCTGCCTCTAGTGAGAGCACCGGGCACACAGTTGCGCCGGTGGCCAGTGCAGCACCAATAGCTAGGCGGTGCCTGGTTTCGGTGTTGCCGCCAATGCCACTACTAGTAATAAACTCAAAATTGCTAACTGATTATGCCTACTTAAACAAGCTCAATCCTGCTAATATCAAAAGAGTTATTGTTTACAAGGGCGGCAATTCCATGCATGCCACCACACCTATCCAATGGCGCGGCTTGGATAGGAACGGTTTGATAGCGATAAGGCTGAAGAAGAAAAGGCGCCTGAAAAGTCAAACGCTGGCGCAGCTAGGGCGTCAACTGCGAGTGCAGGGGCCGATAAGCTATACCATTAACGACTTGCCAGCTAACGGCGCCCTGTGCATCGCTACGGCCAGCATTGCGGAAATAAAATTGGCCCGCACGCCCATCGGCACCACCGTTGGGGTGTGGCTTTTGCAAGAGCCTAGCCCGCTAACCAAGACTTACCCGCTCGGTACTATTATGATTCAGGACACGGCCCGCCGCTAGCCCACCTTAACTCGAATGGTCGGCCACGATAACCCACTGGCCGTTTAGCTTGCGGAAAATCAGCAGAAACTGCCCTTGCGCATCGCCGGCCGCCGCGCTGGGCCGGGCCAGGTGCCAGTGGCCCACTACCTGCGCCACGTCGGGGGCGAGGGGCGTAATGCGCAGCTGGCTGAAATCAAGTTTGCCCATCTGGGCGGCGTCGGGGTAGTGTTTTTGGTAGTTGGCTATGGTCGGCTGCCAGCCGTAGGTAGCGCCGCCCTTGCCAATGAACACCAGCGAGTCGGAGTGCCAGTAGCCGGCCATGAAGCCGGGAATGTCGCCCCGGTTCCAGGCCGCCGTTTGGGTAGTGAGCACCTGGGCAATGGCCTGGCGTGGGGTGGGCGGCGCGGCGAGGGCCAGGGCGAGCAGCAGCGTGTTCAGCATAAGCTTGGCGGCAAAAGGTATAAGTGAAGTGCCAGGGCGTAAGGGCTAGCGGTTCAGCAAGGTAGCCACGTAGGCGGTGCCGCCCAGCGCCCGCATGTTGCGCAGCACGCGCAGCTGCTTGGCCCGCGCCTGCGGCCCGGGCTGGCCCGCCCGAAAGCGCAGCGGGTTGGGCAGCACGCCGGCCAGCAGCGCCGCTTCGGGGGCGCTGAGGTTGCGGGCGGGCTTGTGGAAATAGCGCTGGCTGGCCGCTTCCACGCCGAAGGTGCAGTCGCCCATCTCGGCCACACTCAGGTACATTTCCATGATGCGGCGCTTGCTCCAGAGCAGCTCGATGAGGACGGTGAAGTACGCCTCGGCGGCCTTGCGCACGTAGGAGCGGCCCTGCCAGAGAAACACGTTTTTGGCCACCTGCTGCGAGATGGTAGAGCCGCCGCGCACGGGCTTGCCATCGGCGCGGTGCCAGTTGTACTGGGCGGCCTTCCACATGCCATCCACGTCGAAGCCGTGGTGGATGAGGAAGCGCTGGTCCTCGGCCGCCACCACGGCCAGCGGGATGCTGGGAGCCACCTCATCGAGCGAGGTAAAATTGTAGTGCGCGTGGCGTGGGTCGGCCTGAATGCCGATGTACCCTAGCCCCACCGGCGCGTGGGCGCGGCGGTCGAGCATAAGCCAGGTGGCGGGCGGCGCCACCCAGCGGTAGAGCAGCACCCACGTCACGGTAAGCAGAAACAGCGCCGCCACGGTTTGCAGCGCCACGCGAAAAACCGTGCGCCACGGCGGAAGAAGAGATTGTACGGAATGCGCCACGGGGCAAAAGTAAGGCTAGCCGTGCTCGGCGCGCACCTGCGCCAGCCCCTCGGCCGTGATGAGGCCGTGGGCGGCGGCGTGGGTGGCGGCGGCCAGGTAGTCGGGCACCAGCAGCAGCGCCACGCCGGTGTCGCGATGCAGGGCCTCGGCCAGGGGCGCCACGCGGGCGGCGCGGGCCGGCACGCCCACGTCGCGGATGTACACTACCCGAATGCGCCCGGGGTGCGTGCGCACTACCTCGGTATAGATGTCGGGGTCCTGCTGGCCGCTGTCGCCGAGTAAAATAAACGTGAGGTCGGGATACGTATCGAGTATCTGATTGATTTCCTTTAGCTTATGGCCGTGGTGGGGCGAGGCCGCGGTAGGTTTTGCCTCCGAGCCGGGCGTGCGGCCCAGCAGGGTTTCGCGCAGCAGCAGCGGGCCGGGCGGCACGCCTTGCAGGCGCAGAAAGTCATCGAGCACGTCGTACAGATTCCAGGGCGACGAGCTGACGTAGAAAAAGGGGTTGTCGGGCCGGCCGCTGAGGCCGCGCAGCAGCGCCTGGTAAAAGGCCGCCACGCCCGCCAGCGTTTCGTGCGAGTGGGCGTTGCGCAGCAGTACGGTGCGCAGCATCCGCAAAATGTGCGTGGCCTTGGTCACAATCACGGTATCGTCGAGGTCGGAGATGACCCCAAACTCGGCCGTGGGCGGCGGAATAAGCACCTGCGCCGTGCCCTCGACCTGCCCCAGCAGCCCCAGAAACCGCGGGGGCAGCTTGGTGAGGCGCACCGGCACCGGGTGCCACAAATACTCGACCGAGGGCGGTAGCGCGGGCGGGTCGAGGCGCAGGGTGAAGTAGCCGGTGTTGCCCGTGACGACGGGCAGCTCCAGGTGGTTGGGTAGCGAGATAACGACCTCAGCGCCGGGTATTTCGCGGCTGTTGAAGCGCCGGTACATGGCCTGGAAGTTGCGCCACGGCGAGTCGGCATCGGTCTGGGGCGTGAGGCCGCGGTCGGCAAGCAGGCGGCCCTTCACGTAGAAGCGGTGCGGGGTGCCGTAGCTGCGGTACACATCGAGGTGCAGCGGGCGCAGCCGCCCCAGCCGGGCCGCCACGCGCGTTATCGACGCATCGACCCATTCCCACCCATCCGCTAGCCATTGCGCTATGTCCATCCGGCAAACCTACGGCCGGCGGGCGGTTTGGGCGGCCTCACCATTTGCCTGGCTTTTGCGTAGAACCCGGCTTTACCCCGCGCTTCCATGCCCACCGCCCCCGTGCAGCCCCGCCCCAAAACCCGCAAGAAAAGCCTGCCGCCCATCCACGAGCTGGCCGCCCACGAGCTTTACAAAGACCCCGCCCGCCAGGCCGAGCTGGCCGGCCTGCGCTACGCCACCGATGCCGGCCCTGGCCTGCGCCGCGAGGCTAGCGGGGCGCATGAGTTCGTGTATGTCAATGCGAAAGGCGAGAAAATTACCGATGCCAAAACGCTGGACCGCATCCACAGCTTCGTGATTCCGCCGGCCTGGACCGACGTGTGGATTGCGCCCAATCCCAGCTTTCACCTGCAGGTGACGGGCCACGACGCGGCCGGCCGCAAGCAGTACCGCTACCACCCGGCCTGGGATGCCGCCCGCTCGCTCACCAAGTTTTCGCGCCTGCTGGCCTTCGGCCAAAAGCTGGGCGAGCTGCGCCAGCAGCTGCGCAAAGACCTGGCCCGCCCCGGCCTCGACCGCGATAAGGTGGTGGCCCTCGTGCTCACGCTCATGGACCAGTCGTTTATCCGCATCGGCAACGAGGAATACGCCAAGAAAAACAAAAGCTACGGTCTCACCACGCTGCTCGATGACCACGTGGCAATCAGCCACGGCGACGTGCGGTTTTCCTTCGTGGGTAAAAAAGGCGTGGCCCACGACGTCACCATTCACGACCGCAAGCTGGCTAGCCTCGTGCGCAAGTGCAAGGAGATACCGGGCCAGCACCTGTTTCAGTTCTACGGCGCCGATGGCCAGCGTCACCCCCTGGAGTCGGGCCATGTGAATGATTACTTGCACCAGCATACCGGCATCGCGCTCTCGGCCAAAGACTTCCGCACCTGGGGCGGCACCGTAAAAATGGTGCAGTGCCTCGAAACAGTGCTGAACGGCGACGTGGAGCTAGCCCCCGAAAAAGCCATTCGCCAAGCTACCAAAGAGGTTGCCAGCAACCTCGGCAACACGCCCACCGTGTGCTCCAAGTACTACATTCATCCGCAGGTGACGGAGCTGTTCAAATCGGGCAAACTTATTGAGTATCTGCGCCGCCACGATGCCGACCCGCAGGACCGCGACGAGCTTTCGCCCACCGAGCACCTGGTGCTGGAGATGCTGGCCGAGGTGTAGCCCCTAGCGGGCGGCCAGCTCGGGGGGGGCGGCGGGCGCCGCCTGCCGCAGATTGCGCCAATACAGCAGGCCAATGCCGAAAGCCAACAGGCTCTCGGCCAGTACGGTAGGCTGCACGCCGAGGCGCTGCGACACGGCCCCCACTACCACGCTGCCCAGCGGCAGCGCGGCCGTGTACACCAGCACGTAGAGGCTGATAACCCGCCCCCGCATGGCGGGCAGCACCAGCGTTTGCAGCAGCGTCACGCTGATGGTAGTCTGGGCCATCATCCCAAACGCGGCCACTACCAGAAAGGCCAGCGCCAGCCCATACCAGGGCGTGTAGGCAAAAAGCAGCAGCCCCGCCCCAAATACGAACGTGGTGAACGTCACTACTTTATTTAGGTTGGTGGCCGGCGGCAGCCCGGCCAGGTACAGCGCCCCCACTAGCCCGCCCAGCCCAATGGCGCCGTCGAGCAGGCCGAAGGTGGTGGCCGTGCCCCCAAAAATGTCCTTGGCGTACACGGGCATGAGCGTGGTGAAGGGCAGCACCAGCAAAGCCGTGAGCCCGAGCGTGCTGATAATGAAGCGGATAGCCGGCGTGGCTTGCACGTAGTGGAAGCCATCGGCGAGTTCGGCCAGCAGGTTTTGGGTCGAAGGTCTAGCTACGAAGGCCGGCAGGCGCATGGCCAGCAGCGACCCGATAACGGCCACGAAGCTGAAGGCATTCAGGCCAAAGCACACGGTGGCCCCGAGCCGCTCAATGGCCAGGCCCGCCAGGGCGGGGCCTAGCAGCTTGCTCAGGTTGAGCATCGTCGAGTTGAGGGCCACGGCGTTGGGCACGTCCTGCTTATCGGCCACCAGCTCGTAAACCAGCGACTGCCGGGCCGGCACATCGAAGGCGTTGATGACGCCCAGCGCGGCGCTCAGAGCCATAATTGGCCACACCGCATCGGGCCGCCAGTACACAGCCAGCGCCAGCAGGGCCGCCTGCCCCATCGAGAGCACCTGCGTGAGCAGCAGCACCCGGTAGCGGCTGTAGCGGTCGGCCACCACGCCGCCCAGCAGCGAAAACAGGGCCGAGGGAAACAGCGTGGCAAACACGCTCACGCCCAGCATAAACTTGGAGTGCGTTTGGGCATATACTACCCAGCTCACCGCCGTTTTCTGCATCCAGGTGCCGAGTAGCGACAGCGACTGCCCGCCGAAGAACAGCCGAAAATTGCGGCTGCGAAAAGCCCGGAAAGCAGCTGCATTCATCATGCGAAACTACGCGCATCCGGATGAAGCCGTCAAGAATAAGCCGCCGCTTAAGCGGTTTGTCGGCCATTGCCCGGGCTTCTACTCGTCCGTGAGGCGGTCGTAGTTGTCGAAACGCTGCTTCTTTTTGGTGGGGGCGGGGGTATTGAGCGTACCGTTTGACTCGGGCTCGTAGCGCAGGCGGCGGCGCGAGGTAGCACGCAGCACATCCGCGCCCGCGCCGGCGTGAACTACGATTTTGAGGCCGTGGCCGGTAAGCTCAAACACGTCGTTGCCCCCTAGCCCTTCCAGGGTGAGGCGCTTGGTTTCGCGGGTGTAAAACGTGCGCTGGTAAAACAGCGAATCGGCCCCGAGCGTGCGGTTGTACACGCGCACGGTGGTCGAGTCGGGGGTGCGGGCCACGGCAAAATGGTCGGGCAACTCGGTGCCGGCCACCACGGGGCGCTCGGCTTTCAGCTCGTAGTAGGTTTGGGCCAGCTGCGGCAGCTGGTCGCGGCGGCTCCGTAAATCGTGCAGCAGGCGCGGGCCCTCCAGGGCGTACACGGCGGGCGGCAGGTGGCGCACGGCCCGGGCCAGGGCCGAATCGGGGAGGCTAGCCACTGCGAAGCGGGCCGCCGCGGCAAAGTCGCGCCGGCTCAGGGCATTGAGGCCGCGCTGGTCTACGTAGCGGCCCTGGCCGGTGAGGGCCACCACATCATGAAAGTCGGGCTTGAACGTGACGAGGTGGCGCACCAAAAACTTGCGCGTCATCAGCCACGGCACTGCCCCGTCCGACATGCGGAAAAACACCTGGTCGCGGTCCTTGGGCACGGCCACGAACAGCGTGCCGCCGGGCCTAGCCGGGTTGGGCAGCTCGCCCCACTGCCACTGGCCCGAGTGCCGGTCCCAGTCGCCAATCAGCACATCGAGCAGGCGCGCCCGCAGCAGGGCCAGCTGGTCGGGGCGGTTGCGCGGGTCGGCGTAGAGGTGCGCCCGCATCTTCTCATCGCTGATAAACTTGGTAGCCCCGGGCAGCAGCGAAGACTGTACCCGCTCGCCGTCATACTTTTCTTCGAGCAGCACCAGCTTGCCGCGCAGGCGCTCGTTGGCCTCGGCCGAGCCCAGGTTGTCGGCATCGGGCGGCACGTAAAAGATGCGTGGGTGCGTGTGCGGCACGCCCAGCTTTTGCGATAGCGTGGGCACCACCAGCGCCCCGTAGGGGAGGCCGGCCGAAGTGCCATCGCGCAAGCCATTGGTTATAAATGTTTTCTGCAGCCACTCGGGCATAATGCGCGAAGGGTCTTTATCGAGCGAGCGAATGACGTAGGGTCGGCCATCGGCCCCTAGCAGCGTGAGGCTGGTGCTTTGAAAGCCGCCGCCCAGCTTGGTGGGGGTGAGGCGGCCCGCCTGGGGCACGGCCGTGGCCAGGCGTAGCACCGGCACCCGCACCGGGGCGGCCCACACGGCCCGGTGGTGCGGCCCCATCAACAGGTGGTAGGCTTTGCTGTGGCGGTTGTACTGGCGGCCGGCCGTGGCCCACACGCTGTCGGTGGTAGCAGGCCTGGCAACGGGCTGGGCCGAAGCCGGCAGCCGGGCATCGGGCTGGAAATAATGTTTACGGGCGCAGCCGGTGGCTAGCCCAAGCAGCAGCCCGCCAGATGATAATAATAGGGTAACAGAGCGCAAGACGGGCCAGAATAACGAGGTGCACGGCAGCCAGCGCTGCCCAAGCTTGTCTAACGTAGCCCGCGCCCAAAAAGATAGGGGCCAGGCTAGCGCTGGCCGGCAACCCCATAGGCCGGCCTTGCGCTATACGGGGCAGGCCTGCGGCCTTTTTACTTTTTAAAGTCAGGATGCCGGTGCAAATGCCGGCTCCGATGCGCCAGTGGCAGTACGTAGAGCATCGTTTGGGAGGAAGTGGGCGGTTCTGGGGCTGCCCCTGGCCGTGCTGGGCCTGGGTGGCTGCGCCGAACCTGCTACGCCCGCCCCCGGCGAAACGGGGCCGGTGTTCAGTGCCGATTCCAGCACGGTGCGGGTAGCGGCCGGCGCGCACTACGCCCGGCGCGGCTGGCTTTGGCAGCGCCTGTGGGGCCGCCACTACCGCCCGCTGTGGGCCACGCCCGTGAGCGCGCCGGTGCTGCGCCTGGGGCAGCTGGGCTTCACGCCGCTGCGGGCCGGGGGCAGCTTCCAAACCAATACCCTGCGCCTGCGCACGCCCGACGGCCGCATTTTCGTGCTGCGCTCGGTAGATAAGGACCTGAGCCGCAGCCTGACGGTGGGCTGGCTAGGCCGCCTGGTGGCGCCCGTGCTGCGCGACCAGACCTGCGCCGCCCCGCCCTACGGCGCCTACGTGGCCACGGCCCTGGCCCGCGCCGCCGGCGTGTTTCATACCAACCCGCGCCTGGTGTATCTGCTGCCTGATGCCGCGCTGGGCGAGTGGCGCACGCGCTTTCGGCCGGCTTTGTATTTGCTCGAAGAGCGCCCCGCCAACGACCAAAGCCACGCCGCCAGCTTTGGCCGCGCCCGCCGGGTGGTGGGCTCCGATAGTATGCTGATGCAGGTGCTGCGTGGCCCGGCTGCCCACCTGGCGCCCCGGGCGTACCTGCGCGCCCGCCTGCTCGACCTGCTGGTGGGCGACTGGAGCCGCCGGGCCGACCAGTGGCGCTGGGCAGCATTTGCGGGAACTGGCGGCACGGTGTTGCGACCCATCCCGCGCGACCGCGACCAGGCGTTTTTTCGCTTCGATGATGGCTGGCTCACGCGCTGCGTGTCGTGGGTGCACCCGCGCTACCAGACCTTTAACCCCCACCTCGTGCCCGCCGATGTGGGCCCGCTCACCACCACCGCTCGGCCCCTCGACCACACGGCCCTGGCCCTGCTGCCCGAGGCAGTTTTCCTGGCCGAGGCCGACTCGCTGCGCCGCCGCCTGCCCGATGCCGTGCTGGCCCAGGCCCTGCAAGCCGTGCCCGCCGAGGTGCGCGCCCGCATGACCCAGGAGCTGCTGCCCGCCCTGCGCGCCCGCCGCGATGCGCTGCCCGCCGCCGCCCGCCGCTATTACGAGGTATTGCAGCAGGAGGCCGTGGTGACGGGCACCGACGCCCCCGAGCGCTTCGAACTCACGGGGCTGGGGCCGGGCCGGCTGCGCCTGCGCGTATTTGCCCGCCGCCCGGCCCGGCCCGATAGCCTGCTCGGCGAGCAGGTCTACGACGCCCGCCGCACCATCCGCCTCAGCATCTACGGGCTAGGGGGTAAGGATGAGTT
Source organism: Hymenobacter cheonanensis (assembly GCF_030581075.1). Lineage (GTDB taxonomy): Bacteria > Bacteroidota > Bacteroidia > Cytophagales > Hymenobacteraceae > Hymenobacter. The sequence goes on along the minus strand of NZ_JAUQSW010000015.1, from coordinate 35,145 downwards.
TATGCTCGGTGGGCGGCTGGCGCCGGGCTTTGGGGTGCACCTCTATGGGGGCGCGGGGCGCAACGTGTTTTTGCAAGCCGACATTATGCAAGCCGCCGGCCCTGGCTTCACCATCCACCCTGGCCCGGCCGATGACCTGGTGCAGGCCAGCCACACTGTGCGAGTACTGCCCGGCACCACGGCCCCCGCCACGGCCGCCGCCTGGGTAGCCACCCAGTACCGCCTGCAGCTGGGCAGCCGCTAGGGCAGAAGTGCAGAAAGTACATCTCCCACGCTGATAGCGCGGGGCAGAGCCCCGCGCTATCAGCGTGCTATCGGGCATGTTTGGGCTTGTTGTCAACTTTTTTTGCGTTCCAAACACTTTCAGACGCCTGGTGGCCGGTTCGTAGCCTTGTTGCCGGGCTAGCCCAGCGGGTTGCGGCCATCCACGGTGCCAGAACTGCTCAGCACCTGAAAGCGGGCAAATAACTCTTCCGAGTACCAGCCCTCGCGGCGCGTAAGTTGGATTACCTCGCGGTGCCGCACATCGCGGTAGGCGTACTGCTGCATGGCCTGCACCGACTCCCACACGCTAAACGTGGCTTGGCGCACCAGCGGCAGCTCGCCCAGCCCAATGGCCAGCTGCAGGCCCTCGGCCCCGGCCAGCGCCCGGCTCGTGGGCTCCACAAACTGCCAGAAGCGCGGTGCCCGCCGCAGCCGGATGCTGGCCCGCGTGAGCACGGCCACCGGCCCCTCGGCCCGGCCGCCACCGGCCGCTGGTTCGCCGAAGGGCAGCACGTCGTCCCAGGTGCCGTGGGCTTGCAGGGGGGCTAGCTCGGCGGTCCAGCACTCGGTGCTGCGCTGCTGGTAGGCGGCCCACACCGGGTGGGTGGCGAAGAACTCGGCCGCTGCCTCGGGGCTGGCCCAGGTGGCCATAAAGCCGTAGCGCCGCAGGTTGGGCCAAAACCCAAACCCGTTGTCGGCCCCGCTCCCCAATAGCTGAAAAAAGCGCAGCCCGGCTACTCGCCGCAGCTGGCGCGGGGCCGTGGCCATTTGGGCCAGCGCCCAGCGCGCCGCGTTGGCGCCGGGTTTCAGGGTAAGCAGCGAAAGCGTAATGTGCATGGCTAGGGTAACAACCGGGCGCAAAAAAAGGCCGGAATCGCGTCCGGCCTTTTTTTTAATGTATGAATTATGAGTTATGAACTCGTCCGGCACCTCATAATTCATACCTTTTACCTCATACTTATTTCTGCACCTGGGCGTGCTCATTCACGTCGTCCGACTTGCTGCCCTCGCCCGTAGTTACGGCGCGCAAGTAAGCGTAGGCGCGCGACAGCATGCCGCTGGGCGAATCCCAGTACTCACCTTTCTCAATGTCAACTTTGAGAATCATGATGTTCGGGTCTTCCTTGCCTTTCGGAAACCAGGCTTTCATGTCCTCGCTCCACAGCTCGGCAATCTTCGCTTCGTCGCGGTAGGCGCTGGCCGTGCCCGATATCGACACGTACACGTTGTCGCTAGGGTTGGCGTAGCTCAGGTTAACCTTATTGTCTTTTTTTACTTCGTACACCTTGGCCGAATCCTTATCGGTGAAGAAGTACAGTGCCCCGTCGGTGCCGGGCTTGATGGTGCCCATTGGGCGGCTGTGCAGCGCGTGCTCCTCGTCGAAGGTCGAGAGCATGGCGATGCGCACATCCTTGATTTTTTCAAATAGCTTGCTGAGGTCGTGGGTGACCGGGGTTTTCGAATCAGACATGGGAAAGGAAATGGTAAGGAAAGAACGGGAGCGGGCCCGCTGGGCGCACGCTGCGGCTTTAGCTTACGGCCGAACTTGCCCCGGGTTTCCCGGTTGGAAGGGGCAGGCCGCCGCGCGTGGCCCTTTTGCCGCCCCGCTTATGAATTTTCTGGCCCACCTCTACCTGGCTGGCCCGCCCGCCGCTCCTGACTACCCGGGGCGGCTAGTGGGCCAGTTTATTGCCGACTCGGTGCCCGGCCGCCAGCTCGAAACCTACGCGCCCGCCGTGCAGGCCGGCATTCGGGCGCACCGCGCCATCGACACCTTTACCGACCAGCACCCCGTGGTGCGGCGCACCACGGCCCGCCTGCGCGCGGCCGGCGCCGGCAAGTACGCCGGCGTGGTGGCCGACGTGTTTATGGACCATTTTCTGGCGCGCTACTTTACGGAGTTTTCCAGCGAAAGCCTGGCCGATTTTACCCAGCGCGTATATGCCGGGCTGGCTAGCCAGCAGGCCGGCTTTCCGGCGGCAGTGCAGCGGTTTTTTCCGCACCTGGTGCAGCACAATTGGCTGCTGCACTATGCTGACCTCGAAGGCATTACCCGTGCCTTGCTGGGCCTCAGCCGCCGGGCCTCGCCCGGCTCGGGCATGGATACGGCCACCGAAGAGCTGCGCCGCAACTACACTGCCTACGAGGCCGATTTCCGGGAGTTTTTCCCCATGCTGCAAGCCTACGCGGCCGGGTTGTAGCGCGGGGTTTGCAGGCCATACCTGGGCAACAGGCTACGTGGACTAAGTCCGCGCTACCTTATCGCCTGGCTTGGCCGTGAGCTTCAGGTAAAGGATAATGGTGGCTAGCCCGCCCGAGATGAGATTGGTCATCAAAATCGGAATGTCGTGGATGAGCACCGCGTAAGTTCCCCACAGACAAGTGCCCAAAAACAAAATCAGGAAGGTGGGCAGCGAGAGGGCGCTGGTGTCGCGGGTTTTTATGGTTTGGTACGCCTGCGGCACGTAGGCAATGGTAGTCAGAAAAGCGGCCAGGCTGCCGATGAGGGTAACGGTGGTCATAGCTAACGAAAAGAAGAACAGGCAGTGAGGGCAAAAGCCGGACGGGGCCCGCCAATTGGCCCGCCCCGCCCGGGCCGCAAGGTAGCGGCTAGGGCGCGCTCGTTGCGTCAGTATTCTCCTCCGTAGGCTTGGCGGTCAGCTTCAAAACCAGAATAATACCCGCCAGCGCGGCCGTTACAATGTTGGACACGATAACCGGCAGGTCGCCAATGTGCAGGCCGTAGGTGGCCCACAGGCAGGCCCCCACAAACAGCATCACATAGGTAGGCAGCGAGAGCGCCGCCGTGGCGCGCGTCTTGATGGTTTTGTAGGCCTGGGGCACGTAGGCGGCCGTGGTTAGAAAGGCAGCCAGCCCGCCAATCAGGGAGAAGAACGACATAGGTAAACAGTTCGTGGGCAGGAGCTAAGCTCCTAAAATAGAAGCGGGAAGAACTCGCCAGGCAAGCTCTTCCCGCTCCGGATAAAGGGCAGTGGTGGGGCCGGCTAAGTAGCCGGTGGGGAGGCTAGTGGTGGTGGCCGCCTTCGCCGTGCACGTGGCCGTGGGCCAGCTCCTCGGCGGTGGCGGGGCGCACATCCTGGATTTTGCCGTCGAAGTGCATCACCATGCCGGCCAGCGGGTGGTTGAAATCCATAGTTACCTGCTCAGCGCCGATTTCTACTACCTTGGCTTGCATGTGGTTGCCTTCGTTGTCGGCCATGGGCAGGTAGTTGCCTACCTGCAGCATCTGGTCGTCGAGCTGGCCGTCAATTTCAAATACCTGCTTCGGAATCTCCACTACGGCCTGCTGGTCGTAGTCGCCATAGGCCTGCTCGGGCGTGAGCGAGAAGCTGAAATCGTCGCCGGGGTTTTTACCATCGAGCTGGCGCTCAAACTCTTCGGGCAGGCCACTGTGGCCAAATAGGAAGACCATCGGCTCGTCGGCTTCGGCTTGCTCTACCAATACTTTCTGCTGGTTTTCGTCGGTTACGGAGAGGTCGTACGTCAGGGTCACGACCGAGTTTTGGGCAATGCTAGCCATAGAAGTGGGGTGGGGTGGTATGGGGCAAAGGTAGGGTCAGCCCCTGACTAATTGCCATTTAAAGGCCGGTAAGCGGGCTTTGGTCCGAACTCGGCCCTAGCGGAAGCAAAAAAATTCCCCCGCCATACCCAACGGGCGGCGGGGGAATTTAGTTTTTAATGCCCCAGTTTTTAAGCGGGCATCGCCTTCAGCTCGCGGCTCCAGAAGCGGTGCTGCGCAATGGCCTTGATGAAGTTCTGGGCTAGCCCGGCCACTTTGTTGTCAGGGCTCGTCACCACGCCATCGGCGCTCAAAATGTCGGTCGCGCCGGGATACGAGGCGGCTTTGAGCAGCTCTACGCCCTCGGCCGAGGCGGCCAGGGGCTTGCAGTGGCGGAAGGCCTCATTTACGAAGCGCACGGCGTCGGCGTCCTGGGTCAGCCTCTGCACGCTGCCGGCGCCGCCGGCCACGTACAAGGCATCGAACAAGACTGAGGACGTGGCCTGGAACGTCCAGTTAATCAGGATTTCCTGGCCGTCCTTGCCTTTCAGTGTGCCCAGGTGGGTGGCTACAATGGCAGTTTGGGCGCCCTGGTCCATCAGCGTCTTCATCAGCTCGCCAATGGCGGCCACGTCGGCGCCATCGGTGGCCAAAATGGCAATCTGGCGGGTCTTAATGCTGGCTTTGCCGGCGTTGATGGGGCTGTCGGTGGCAATACTCAGGGCCGGCGAGCTGGCGCTGGCATCCTTCACCGGGCCCGACTGGTAGTGGGCCACGTCGCCATCGGCGGGCACGGCCAGGTTCAGCTGCACACCGTCCGAGGAAGGCACTGCCATGCCCAGGCCTTCGGCCACGCGGCGGGCCAGGTCGTGGTCTACCTGGGCTAGCTGCACCAGGGTACGCTCCTGCACTTCCGAGTGCTGCACGTGGCTCAGTTCAAAGCGCAAGGCCTTCACAATGTGCATCTTCTCGGCATCGGTCTGGCTGTTCCAGAACAGCTTGGCCTGGCTGTAGTGGTCGACGAAGCTCTTGCTGCGCAGCCGGATTTTGTGGCCTTCCACGCGCTCGTAGCTCGATACGAAGCCGCCCTCGCTAGCCTTGGCCTGCTTGGGGTAGCCGTCGTTAAGCTTATTCACGCCATAGGCCACGTTGCCCTTGTTGATGGTCTGGCGCATGTGCCCATCGCGCTGCCCGTTGTGAATGGGGGCTAGCGAGCGGTTAATCGGAATCTCGTGGAAGTTCGGCCCGCCCAGGCGCTTGAGCTGCGTATCAAGGTACGAAAACAGGCGGCCTTGCAGCAGCGGGTCGTTCGAGAAATCAATGCCCGGCACGATGTGGCTCAGGCAGAACGCTACCTGCTCGGTCTCGGCAAAGTAGTTGTCTACGTTGCGGTTGAGTACCATCTTGCCCAGCTTAATCACGGGTACCTGCTCCTCCGGAATGAGCTTGGTCGAGTCGAGAATATCGAAGTCGAACTTGCGCTCGTCCTCTTCTTCTACCACTTGCACGCCCAGCTCCCACTCGGGGTAGTTGCCGCCTTCGATGTTGCTCCACAGGTCGCGGCGGTGGAAATCGGGGTCTTTGCCCGAAATCTGCTGCGCCTCTTCCCAGGCTACCGAGTGGGTGCCTAGTAAGGGTTTCCAGTGAAATTTTACGAAGCGCGCCTTGCCCTCGGCGTTTACGAGGCGAAAGGTGTGAATACCAAAGCCTTCCATCATGCGCAGGCTGCGGGGCAGGCCGCGGTCGCTCATCACCCACAGCAGCATGTGCGTGGTTTCGGGGTTAATCGAGATGAAGTCGTAGAACGTGTCGTGGGCCGAAGCGGCCTGCGGAATTTCGTTGTGCGGCTCCGGCTTCACGGCGTGAATGAAGTCGGGAAACTTGATGGCATCCTGGATAAAGAAAACCGGGATGTTATTGCCTACCAGGTCATAAACGCCTTCCTCGGTGTAGAATTTCACGGCGAAGCCGCGCACGTCGCGCGCCATGTCGCTGGAGCCCCGCGAGCCGGCTACCGTGGAAAAGCGCGTGAACACCGGCGTTACGGCGCCGGGCTGCAAGAAGGCGGCGCGGCTCAGGTTGGCGTTGTCGTTATAAGCTTCGAAGTAGCCGTGGGCGGCCACGCCGCGGGCGTGCACCACGCGCTCGGGAATGCGTTCGTGGTCGAAGTGCGTCATCTTCTCGCGGTAGATGAAGTCTTCGAGCAGCGTGGGGCCGCGCTCGCCGGCCTTCAGCTGGTTCTGGTCGTCGTTGACGCGCAAGCCCTGGTTGGTAGTCAGAAACTTCCCGTAGCCGTCTTCGCGGTTCTGGGCCATCTCGTCGGTCTTGGGGTTGCCGACCACGTCTTCGTGGGTCTGCTTGGCTAGGGGTTTATCGCTCATCTCGGGGAAAAGGAATAGAGGCTTGAAAACTGGGTGCCTAAACGGGCTCGCCCGGGCAGGGTTGGCACCAGCCAGCCGCTCGCACCAGCAGCGGGTTGCGCGGAGCGGGTCTGCCGGCTGCTTCAGCTCTTGATTGGCAAACCTCTAGCAGCGGGTAAGGACGAGGATACTAATCGGGTAAAAAAAGCCGGTTGGGACCCCGGCTGCGGTAGAAAAACCCCGGGCCCGCGCGGTGCGTATGGCGGCATACTTCTTCCACTAGCAGTTTGTTGTTCATGAAAAATTCATATTATGGCTGGGCTACCGCGCTGCTGGGCGCGGGCCTGCTAGCCAGCTGCGGGCCGCAGCAGCCGGCCGAAAAGCAGGCCGCCGCCGATGCCACCGATAAGTCGGCCGAAGCGCAGGTTAAAACTGACAGTGCCACCCAGGGTGCCACGCCGCGCCTGCTGGCTACTTTCCCCGACTCGCTGAACACGCCCGATGGCCTGGCGCTGGCCCCCGATGGCCGGGTATTCCTATCGGTGCCTAACCTGGCCGACAATAAGTATCCGGCCCGCATCGTGGAGCTGACGGCGAGTGGCTACAAGCCCTTCCTTAACAACCTGCCCCCCGAGCCCACTACCAAGCACGCCGCGCCAATGGATTTGGCAGTGGGGCCGGATGGGAACTTATACTACGCTGAAAACCAATACGAAAACAGCAAGGATTTTAAGTCGCGCCTGATGCGGGTGCTGATGAGCGGCGGTAAGCCCGGCAAGGTAGAAACCGCCGTTGACGGCTTTGCGCTGGCCAACGGCGTGGTGTGGAAAGGCAAAGACCTGTACGTAACCGATAGCCAGTGGGACCTGCCTGGCAATGACAAAGGCAGCGCGATTATGCACTTCAGCCTGGCCGAGCTTAAGCCGGGTACTACCCTGCATCTTAAGCCCAAAACGCTGGACCCGCACGTGCTGACGACGTTTACGACGACCGTGAACGAGACGGACATCGACAATGGCGCCGATGGCATCGACTACGACAGCCAGGGCCGCCTCTACACCGGCTCGTATGGCGATGGCACGCTTTACCGCGTAACCCTGAAGCCCGACGGCAGCTTTGCCAAGCAGGAAGCGGTACCCGTGGCTAGCCCCAAAATACCGTGCATCGACGGCCTGGTTATTGACCGCGCTACCGACAAGGCCTACGTGTGCAGCTCGCGCCTCAACTCGATTGACGTGGTTGATTTGACGACTGGCGCGCACACCATACTAGCCCGCAACGGCGACACCAACGGCGCGGGCGGCAAGCTCGACCAGCCCGCCGAGGTGCTGCTCAAAGGCAAGCAGCTGCTTGTGTCGGACTACGACAAGCCCGACAAAAAATTCGTGAATACCAAATCGGATGCCCCGCATACCGAGTCGATAATCGACCTGAAGTAGCAGCCCAAGTAATTAAAACCGCCCGTCACGCTCCCGAGCGTCCGCTTGCCGCGCTGCCTCTGCCGCTTCATTCAAGAAGGCGGTAGAAGTGCTGCGGCAAGCGAACGCCTGGGTAGCCTGACGGGCGGTTGTCGTTTATACTAACTTAATCCTGCAATTCCCAGGCGGTGCGGTAGCCGCCCACGCGCTCCACGTAGTCGAGAAATGCCTTGTAGAACGGGTGCGCCCCTAGCGTGCTGGAGTCGCCCACGAGCAGCAGCTTTTTGCGCGCCCGGGTCATGCCCACGTTCATGCGCCGGATGTCGGAGAGGAAGCCGATTTCGCCGTGCGAGTTGCTGCGCGTGAGTGAGATAGCGATTATATCGCGCTCCTGGCCCTGAAATGAGTCGACGGTGCCCACGCTAAGCTGGCGGTGCAGCAGCAGGCCGCTAAGCTCATCGTTTTCTTCCACTGCGTCTTTCAGATAATTGATTTGGGCGCGGTACGGGGCAATGACGCCAATGCTGAGCGGGTCGGTTTCGTGGTCGGCCTGGTCGTAGGGCTCCAGCAGCTGGGCCAGGCGCTTCAGCAGCAGGTCGGCCTCCTCAGGGTTAGCCGTAGAGCGGCTTTCGGGGATGGTAATTTCCTGAAAGCCAAAGCCGGCCGTATCCAGAAACTCCACCGGCAGGTCGGGGGCGAAGCGAATATCGTAAGCATCGAGGCCGGCGTGGGCCACGGTGGGCGCCGCCACCAGGCGGCCTTCGTAGAACTGCTCGGAGCTGAACTGCATAATCTGCTCGTGCATGCGGTACTGCACTTCGAGCATGCGGCTAGCCTCGGGCTGGCGTTTGATAGCCTTCTCGAACAGCGTTTCGCGCAGGGCGCCGGCCTTCTCGCTTTTCACGGTGGGCGGCAGCTGCTGGTGGTCGCCGGCCAGCACCACGCGGCCCGCCTTAGCAATCGGAATCCAGCAGCCCGGCTCCAAGGCTTGGGCGGCCTCGTCGATAAATACCGTCTCGTAGGTGAGGTGGCGGATGTTGCGGTTGCTGGCGCCCACGAGGGTACAGGTAATCACCTGCACCTGGTCGAGCAAATCTTCGGTAATGTAGCGCTCCAGGCCATCGGCCTCCTGGTGCAGGGCGCGTGCTTCCTCCTTGAGGTGGCGGCGCTGCTCGCGCTCTTCCCAGCCGAAGTGCTTGGTGTGCTTGCCGGCTTCTTCGCGGTACTGCTCGGCCGTGAGGCGCATACTGCGCAGCTCGCCGTAGCGCTTGTGGGCCATCACCTGGGCATCGAGGGTGTGCTCCAGCAGCAGGTCGCTCACCCGGCTAGGGTTGCCCATCCGAATAACGTTGACGCCGCGCTCGGCCAGCTTCTCGGTAAGCAGGTCTACGGCCGTGTTGCTGGGGGCGCACACCAGCACGCGGCGCTCGCGCCGGATGGTTTCCAGGATGGCCTGTACCAGCGTGGTGGTTTTGCCGGTGCCGGGCGGGCCGTGGATGATGGCCACGTCCTGGGCGGCCTGCACGTGGCGCACGGCGGCTAGCTGGCTCTCGTTCAGCGGGCTAGGGTAGAAGAGGTCGTCGGCTTTCTCCTGACGGAAGCGGGCGGGCTTGGCACCCAGCAGAATATCGCGCAGGTCGGCCAGGCGGTCGCCGTAGGCGCCCATCACCTTGCCCAGCGCGTAGTCCATCTCGCGGTAGCTCACCTCATCAAACGTGAGGTCGATGCCCAGCTTGCCGCCTTCGAGCACCCAGTCGGGCAGGTCTTCCTTGGCCGTGCTCAGCAGCAGCTTATTGCGCCGCACGCTAGTAATCACACCGCTGAGCGTGGGCCGGTCGGTGGCCGAGCGCCCCGGAATATTGCCAAATAAGGCCGCATTCTTGCCTACCTGAAACAGGTGTAGGCCCTGCTGCCCGGCGGGGCGCTCCAGCTCCAGCACCACCTTGCCGCCAAAGCCCACGTCTTCCTTAGTAATCGTGACGGGGTACCAGGTGAGGCCGCGCTTCTGACGCTCCTGCACGGTGGCTTTGGCATTCTTTAGCTTAAACTGCTCTAAATCTTCTTGTTGCTCAAGCTTGAGCAAGGCCTGCACGCGGCGCAGCTCCTGCTCAATGGCGTAGGGCTCGGCGTGGGGGGACGTAGTTTGGGTCGACAAAAGCGAATTGATTGATTTCGTTGAATGGGTAACAACGAAAACGGGAAATGAGTGGCGGAAGATTGAATGCAGTGGCTAGTATAATTCAGTCTAGGCGGCCATCCTCATAATGATAGTGTTCTTGGCTGGCTGTTGTAAAGCGCTGTATAAAGCTGGTTTCGTATTGTTCGGGCTTGCGGGGCTCGAACAACTTTTCTTGAATCGCCCAATCGTAGGCGCTTATGCCAACCGGGTAGTTGGTGAGCAAACCGCTCAGTCGGTAAAGGCTAATAAATTCTTCGGCTTGCGCCCTAGAGGAGAATACCCCGCCCGCAAAGCGGCTGCCCACACCGTGAAAAACCCAGACTTCTTTCATACTCAATCAATCAGCCCGCAGGCCCAGGCGCGCGCTTCGGCCAGAGACAAGAAGTGCCGAAACTCGTAGGGTAGGCCCGGCAGGCTGCGCTGGTACATGCCGTCGATGGTGAGGCGGTTCATGGCTTCTTCCGATTCGAGGTGCGCGAAGCGCAGCACCCCCAGCGCGCCCAGCGGGGCTAGCACCTCGGTGTGCGTCCACTCCAGGTCTTTGGGGCGCACGGCGCCGAGGCGGCGGTCGTCGGCCACCCAGCCCGTAACGTGGTGCAGCCGGGCCAGGCGCAGGGCTTCTACCAGGGCCGCGCGAAAATCGGCGCTGCCGGCAAAGCCGAGCCATTCGGTTTCGAGCACGTTGCGCGGCCCGCCGCTGTGCAGCAGCACGTCTAAGAAAGGGTAAGAGGCAACAATAGTGGTAGTCATGGGGCAAGCAAAGCCAGCGGCTATTCTTCGCGGTGTACGGTGGCCGGGCTAAAGGCGGGCACGCACACCGACCAATACTCGCACTCAGCTTCGAAAGGGTTGGAGTAGCGTACCCGCGCCCCGGCCTTTATCAGCAGCGACTCGCCGGCTTGCAGCTCCACCACATCGCCGTCTATCTCGAAGCGCTTGCGCCCGCGCACCACAATCGTAATCTCGTCGAACTCGGGGCGCTGGTGCGGCTCGCTCCACTGCGGCGGGGCCACCATGTGGGCCACGCTGTACTGGCCGGTGTGGGTGCTGGCCAGCCCAATATGCTCCTCAATGAGCTTGCCATCGGTAGTAGGCACGCGGAAGGGCTGGGCGTTGCGAAAATAGTTTTTTTCGGCAGACATAAACAGGCAAGGTAAAATGCGAAGGGGCGCAAAAGTAAGCCTAGGGCCGGCTAGGGCAGGGGCCGGGCTTAAAGGCGAGCAGCCCCGCGTTGCGGGCCACGCAGGCATTGGCATAGGTGAGGCCGTTGCAGCCGCACACCGGGTCGTACTCCATGGTGCACATGCCATTGGGGTTGGCCCGCTTGGGGTCGAGGCAATCGGGCCCGGCGGCGGTGGGCGGGCTGGCGGGGTGCGGGCGGGTGCAGCCGGCCAGCAAGGCCAGCGCCAGCCCGCAGAAGGACAAAACGCGCGTCATAGGACGGGCTTATACGCAGGTGCGGCGGGTAGTGGCAACCGGACCAGGGCCAATTTTAAGAAAAAAAGGCCCCACCCCAACCCCTCGCCCCGCCCCGCGTATAGCTGCCAAACTCCGGGCTGACGGCCACTACCGCGCCGGCCCCGGCCCTTTCACCTTACCACTTTTTCTTTCCTTCTCATGTCGTACCGCGAAGAAGATAACAACGCAGGCAAAATTCTCCTCGCCGCCCTCGCTGGCGCTAGCGCTGGCATCATCGCCGGCATTCTGCTGGCCCCCGATAAAGGCACGGCTACCCTCGAAAACTGGAAAGGCGCAGCCAAGCAATATGGCGGCCAGCTGGGCGAGCAGTTCAATAAGTACAGCGCTGACCTCGAAACTAAATTTAAAGGCCTGAGCGACAAGCTCGAAGATATGGGCATCCTGGGTGCTGGCGGCAGCCTCAATATTGCCGGCAACTGGGACGACATCAAAGGCAAGCTGAAGCAGCAGTACGCGCAGCTCACCGATGAGGACCTGACCTACGCCGAAGGCAAAGGCGACGAGCTACTGGGCAAGCTGCAAGACAAGCTTGGCAAGGGCAAAGCCGAAGTAACCAAAATCATTAACGACTTGGTAGGCAAAAGCGGCGATGTGGCCGACAAGGCAAAGGATGCCGTTGACAAAGGTGCCGATAAGGCCAAGGACTTGGCTGACAAAGGCGCCGATGCTGCCAAAGATGCCGCTAACCGCGCCAGCTAGGCCCAGTTTCTTAGCAAACAAAAGCCCCGCGCCAACTCGGCGCGGGGCTTTTTTGCGCTTTGGGCTAACCACTAGGCGGCCTTCGCCGTTTGCAACCAGTACTCCATCTCTCATTTTAACACCCTTTTCACTGATGCCTAAGGACAACGGAAAAGTAATTGTATCGCTGCTGGCCGGCGCCACCGCCGGCATCGTAACGGGCCTGCTGCTAGCCCCCGAAACCGGCGAGGATGCCCGCAAGAGCATCCGCGAGTCGGCCAAAAGCCTGTGGGCCGGCGGCCTCGGCAAACTGGCCCAGGATGCCCTGGCCAGGTTTCAAGGCTCTGCTACCAACCCCGACGCGGCCGTGAGCGAAGACAAAAACGCCGCTGATGCGCTGTTCGACAAAATGGGTGCCGCCGAGCCCGGCGACCTGGCTACGCCCGCCGGCGACGGCCACTCGGTAGCCGGCCAGGGCACCGACTACGCCGCTAGCCACCGCGACGACTTTAGCGCCGATGGTGACGAAGACCAAACTCCGCGGCGCACTGGCGTAGGGTCCTAGCCAAAATTTTTTAGAAAAAAATGCCCCGGCGCGTAACCTCACTCCGAGCGCCGCGTTAAAGACTATACAAACGGCTTAAACGAAGCCCGCTAACTGAAAGTAGTAAAATTGCCGGTCGTAGGAGCTTCTAGCAGAGTTGGTTAAACATTCTGCTTGTAAAATCAGACGGCCCATCGCACAGTTCTAGTTTCACTGGCAGCTTTTATCGGCTGTTCGTAAAAAGGCCCGCTTCCCTTCGGAAGCGGGCCTTTTTTTGTGGCCGCTAGCCAGCGCTTCTTACGAAGCGCTGGGTTGGGTTTTTTCCTGCGCCACCACTTCGGGGCGCATCTGCGGGAAGAACAGCACATCCTGGATGGAGTGCGAGTTGGTCATAATCATGCTCAGGCGGTCGATACCGATGCCCAGGCCGGCCGTGGGCGGCATGCCGTACTCCAGGGCGCGCAGGAAGTCTTCGTCGAGCACCATCGCCTCGGTGTCGCCGCGCTTGCCCAGCTCCAGCTGGTCTTCGAAGCGCTGGCGCTGGTCGATGGGGTCATTCAGCTCCGAGAAGGCATTGCAGATTTCCTTGCCGTTGCAGATGGCTTCGAAGCGCTCCACGAGGCCGGGGTGGTCGCGGTGCTTCTTGGCCAGGGGCGACATCTCCACCGGGTAGTCGGTGATGAAGGTGGGCTGGATGAGCTTGGGCTCCACGTGCTCGCCAAAAATCTCGTCAATGATTTTCGACTTGCCCATGCTCGGGTCGAGGCCCACTTTCAGGGTTTTAGCCGTTTCGCGCAGCGCAGCCTCGTCCATCTCGCCGATGGCCACGCCCGTGAACTTCTCAATGGCCTCAAACATGGTGTAGCGCTGCCAGGGGCGCTGGAAGTTGATGAGGTTGTCGCCCACCTGCACCTCGGTTTTGCCGTGCAGGGCTAGCGCCACGCGCTCCACCATTTCCTCCACCAGGTCCATCATCCAGGCGTAGTCCTTGTAGGCCACGTAAAGCTCCATCTGGGTGAACTCGGGGTTGTGGAAGCGCGACATGCCTTCGTTGCGGAAGTCCTTCGAGAATTCGTACACGCCGTCGAAGCCGCCCACAATGAGGCGCTTGAGGTACAGCTCGTTGGCAATGCGCAGGTAGAGCGTCATGTCCAGCGTGTTGTGGTGCGTCTTGAAGGGCCTAGCCGCCGCGCCGCCGTAGAGCGGCTGCAAAATTGGGGTTTCTACTTCTAAGTAACCTTTGTCGTTCAGGTAGTTGCGCATGGCCTGCACCAGCTGCGTGCGCTTGATGAACGTGTCGCGCACCTGCGGGTTCACCACCATGTCCACGTAGCGCTGGCGGTAGCGCTGCTCGGGGTCGGTGAAGGCGTCGTACACCACTTTTTCGCCGGTGGCTTCATCAATGCGCTCTTTCACCACGGGCAGCGGGCGCAACGCTTTGGCCAGCAGCGTCAATTCCTTCACGTGAATGGAGGTTTCGCCCACCTGCGTCTTAAACACGTGGCCCTTCACGCCGATAAAATCGCCGAGGTCGAGCAGCTTCTTGAAAACGGTGTTATACAGCGTCTTGTCCTCGCCGGGGCAAATCTCGTCGCGGTTCACGTAGAGCTGAATGCGGCCCGACGAGTCCATGAGTTCGGCAAACGAGGCCTTGCCCATTACGCGCACCGTCATGAGCCGGCCAGCCAGGGCCACCTCCTGAAAGTTGTTTAGCTCGGGGTGGTAGTTGTCGTGAATTTCCTGGGCCGAGAAATTAACGTCGAACAGTTCGGAAGGGTAGGGCTCGATGCCCAGCGCTTTCAGCTCGTCGAGCTTTTGGCGGCGCAGGAGTTCCTGCTCACTCAAATGAATCACGGATTAGCACGAATTTTAGCGGATTTCACGGATTTTGTGGACGATTAATCCTAGTTCCGTGCTAGCTGTTTGCGCCAATTGTTAGGTGGCGTTTGAGAGCAGTTCCCGCTGTGTGAAAAGTAAAAATGAGGTGCAAAAGTACGGCACGAAAAAAGCCGCCCCGAATGGAGCGGCCCTGTACCGTTCACAAAATCCGTGGAATCCGCTAAAATCCGCGTAATCCGTGATTTAGGCGGCCATCTTAAACTCGGGCTCCGGCTCGGTGCCAAGCAGGATAGGCTGCACGCGGGTGCGCAGGCGCTCCTGCACAAAGCCGGCTTGCAGGTGGGTGGGCAGCTCGCGCACCAGCTGCTCATAGCGGGCCAGGCCCAGGGCCTTGGCCACGTAGGCTTCGTGGATGCCGTTGAGGTAGCTCACCACGTTCAGCAACGAGCTGTGGAACAGCTTGAAATCGATGTCGGCCTCCACGTAGCGCTCAATCTCTCGGCTGCTCTGCGAGATGCGCAGGCGGCCCAGCAAATCAAAAATAGTGGTGTAGCCCAAGCGCCAGGTAATCTGCTGCCAGTGGGCGGCCGTCCACTTATCGAGCGGCTTGCCGGTTTTCTGGCTGCGGATAGCCGTGTTGGGATTAGCCTGCACCTGCTGGCGCACGGCAATGGCCGTTTGCTTGCGCGTGGTGCGCAAGAACTGGCCAATCTGGGCCTGGGCATCAATCTCCTGCGAGGCGATGTGCAGCCCGGCCTTATAGCCGGCCAGCGGCAGGCGGTGAATGTTGAAGTCGCCGTAGGCACCTGCGGCGTAGAACGACACCGGGCGTGGGTAGGCGTTCTTCACCACCAGGCGGCCCACCTCGCGGCGAATAACCTGGGCGTTGTTCGAGCGCACGCCGGTCGTATACAGAAAGGCTTGCAGGCCCGACAAAATGGTGTGGTAAGCCTGCGGGAAGGTCCAGTGCAGGGCGTTACGCAGGAAGTTCTCGTCGCCCAGCTCGGCGGTGGCGCGCAGAGCATACTCGGTGCTCCAGCACGAGTGCAGCAGCTTGGTGAGGGCGGTTACGTCGCCTTCGGTCAGCTCGGCCTGGTGCTGGCGGAAATAAGGCGAGTGGGCTAGCCCCCCCAGCGGGCTTTCACCCTCCTGAATGTGGTAGCTAAGGGCAAAAAAGTAGTTGAGAAATACCTGAGCCGGAATAGAGCGGCGCCAGGTTTCGTCGGCCAGCCGCTGCTGCTCCTGCTCCTCGGGCGTGAGCATGGCTTGGGCGGGCGAAACGGCCATAACCGGAGCCGAATACATGTCGGCCGGAATGAGCGGGATAATGCGGGCTTCGGTTTTAGTAGTCATGCTTAGTAAACCCGTTGCCAAAGATTTTAGTTGCAAGTTTGCTAAGAAAATTCAAGGCAATTTACTAAAAATATTGGCTAGTCTTTTTAGCCACCCCCAGCAGCCAAAAATGCCCATCCTGCGCAGTGCGTGATAGGGCCAGGGATACAAAAAAGGCTCCCGAACCACTGGTCCGGGAGCCTTAAAGGCAAAGCTGTTTGCTAATGGTTATTTAGCAGGGCTAGCGCTTATTGTTCGTCTTTAATAACGTTCACGGCTTCGCCCACGGTGATGTCCTTGTTGAGGCCGCGGGTAAAGCGCATGGCGCGGTTTACCTTCACTGAGTCGCCGCCGAGGGCCGTGCGGTCGGCCGCGAGGGGGGCAAGGGCTAGCGGGGTCGCCGTCTTCTGAATCGTCTCGTACTTGTCTGATTCCGCCTTTAGCAAGTGCTGCATGGTGCGATACTTGTCAAGCTTCAGCGATACTACCGTTTCATCCTTGCGCTTGCGCAGGCTCTGCACCAGCTCGGTCATTTGCTGGAAGGCAGGGCTAGCGGCCACGCGGGCCTTGCTGTTGGCTTCGAGCTTGGCGTAGTTGGGCTGGTCGTCCCAAGGGCGGTAGGCGGCGGGCTTAATCTCGTCCCACTTCAGCGGGTAGTCCGACTCCTTCTCGCCCTGGTCTACGTACGAGAACAGGTCGGGCAGCACGATATCCGAGGCCACGCCCTTGAACTGGGTCGAGCCGCCGGTAACGCGGTAAAACTTCTGCATCGTGAACTTGAGCGAGCCAAACGGCTTGAGGCTGGCCAGCTCGGCGGGCAGCGTTTCGTCGAGGTCGATAATGCGCTGCACGGTGCCTTTGCCATAGGTCGTGGTGGTACCCATGATAATGCCACGCTTATAGTCCTGGATGGCAGCGGCCAGAATCTCGGAGGCCGAGGCGCTGTACTTGTTCACCAGCACCACGAGCGGGCCGCTGTACTGCACGCGCGGGTCCTTGTCGTTGAGCACGTTGGTAACGCCGCGGCTGTCGTGCACCTGCACCATGGGGCCGCTGGGCATGAAGAGGCCGGCCATCTCCACGGCATCGTTGAGCGAGCCGCCGCCGTTGTTGCGCAGGTCGAAAATAACACCCTTCACGCCCTCGGCCGTAAGCTTGGCCAGCTCCTTCTTCACGTCCTCGGCCGACGAGCGGCCGCCGTTGTCGTTGAAGTCGGCGTAGAACGCCGGCAGGCGCAGGTAGCCGATTTTAATGCCGCTGGGGTCGTTGATAACGGCCGACTGGGCGTAGGTATCTTCCACTACCACCACGTCGCGGATGATGGGAATAACCTTGGTCGAGCCATCGGGCTTCTTCACGGTGAGGCGCACCTCCGAGCCTTTTTTGCCCCGGATAAGCGTCACGGCCTTGTTGGTGTGCCAGCCCTCGATGCTCACCGGCTCGGCGGCGGCCTGGGCCACGCGCAGGATGGCGTCGCCCTTCTTCAGCTCGCCCTGGCGGTACGAAGCCGAGCCGGGCACGATGTCTTCGATGTAAATCAGGCCGTCTTTTTCGCGCAGCGTGGCGCCA
Organism: Hymenobacter cheonanensis; assembly: GCF_030581075.1. Taxonomy (GTDB): domain Bacteria; phylum Bacteroidota; class Bacteroidia; order Cytophagales; family Hymenobacteraceae; genus Hymenobacter. The sequence continues at coordinate 17,963 of NZ_JAUQSW010000015.1, read as the reverse complement.
ATACCCTCGAAGCGGCCCGTGAGCTGAATATCAAACTCCGCCTTGTCGCGGGGCGCAAAGTACTCAGTGTGAGGGTCGTAGGTATTGGCGATGACATTGGCATAGTTGGTCAGCACCTCATTAGTATCGGGCTGGTCAGCAAACTGCTCGTCGTAATACTTAAGCACGCGCTTGCGGGCCTCTACTTCCATTTGAGCGGGGGTGCGGTCGGGCTCGGCGGTGGCGGGCTCCTTGGCGAGGCTAGCCACGCGGGTGCGGTCGTGGCGCTTGTCCTGCTCGTCCATCATCTCGGCCACGCGGGTCAGCGTCTCGTACTTGAGCAGCTTGCGCCACTGCTCGCGCTGGTCGGCAGCATTGGCGGGGAAGGTGGCCTTCTCGAAGTCCGTCTGGATGGTTTCTTCGGTGTCGAAGGTGAAGGGCTTGGCCAGAATCTCGTGGGCCAGCGCCTGCATCTGCTTGGTGCGCTCGGCCATGAGCTTGGTGCTCAGGTCCAGGAATTCGTGGGTGCCCCGCTTGGTTTCGTCGTCGATATCAAGCTGATATTTAGTCAGCTGGGCAATGTCGGACTGCAACAGAAATTTCTTGCGGTAGTCCAGGCGCTTGAGGGCCAAATCAAACACGCGCTTGCTGAAGGCATCATCAACCCGCTCGGGCTGATAATGTGCCTGCGAAAGCCCCTGCACGATGGTGCCTACCAGCACCTGCTCTTTGCTAGGGGCCGCCTGCGGGCCGCTGTGCTCATAGAAGCGGTAAGACGCCAGCCCGAATACGGCGGCCACCAGGCCAGCGTAGGAGCTAATTTTGAGGCGAGGGGAGAACATTCAGGAGATTAATTAGGAGAAAGCCAAATGTAGGGGATAGGCAGCGCTTGTTGCATAACCCAAGCGTAACTACGGCAAAAACGTCGACGGGGCCATGAATAGTGCCGCCAAACCCGGTTCTTCTACGGCATTTGTAGCGCCCGCTGCTAGCTTCGCCACCCATTCGCTTTTTGTACGCTGTTTATATGACCGTTGCTGCTACCCGCGCGGCCCTGCTGGGCCTGGCCGTGGGCGATGCCCTGGGCGTGCCCGTTGAGTTTATCAGCCGCCACGTGCGCCAGCGCGACCCCGTAACCGGTCTGCGCGCCTACGGCACCCACCACCAGCCGGCCGGCACGTGGTCGGATGATTCGTCGCTGACTTTTTGCCTGGCCGAAACGCTGGCCCGGCCCGAGGGGCTAGCCGGCGTGCCCGATTTGGTCGACTTCGGCCGCCGCGCTAGTAATTGGCTGGACAACGGCTACTGGACGGCTCATAACCAGAGGTTTGACGTGGGCGGCGCTACCCGGGCGGCCATCCAGAGCCTAAAGCGCGGCGTGCCCCCTAGCCAGGCCGGCCCGCGCTCGGAGTTCGACAATGGCAATGGCGCGCTGATGCGCATTTTGCCGCTGGTATTTCACCAAACCTGGCAAGCTGAAAACCTGGATTTGAACGCGGCCTGGGCGCTGACGGAGGCCGTAGCCAGTGTCACGCACGGCCACCCGCGCTCCACGCTAGGATGCTGGCTTTACCTGCTGGTGGCCCGGGGGCTGGTGCGTGGGTTAGCCCCTGCAGCGGCTTATGAGCAAGCCCGCACCCTGGCCAACTACTGGCTGCAAAAGCAAGCAAAAGGGCCGGTTTTTTATGAGTGGCCCAACTACGGCGCCGTTCTGGATGGCACGCTGCCCGCCGTGGCCGAGCCCGAAATAAAGTCCTCCGGCTACGTGGTGCACACCCTGGAGGCGGCCCTGTGGTGCCTGCTGCGCCACGATACCTACGCCGCCACGGTGCTGGCCGCCGTGAACCTGGGCGACGACACCGATACCACCGGCGCGGTGGCCGGCGGGCTGGCCGGGCTGGCGTATGGCGAAGCCGGTATTCCGGCCGAGTGGCTGGCCGGGCTGGCTCGCCGCGCCGACATCGAAGACCTGGCTGCGCGCCTGGCCGGCGCCGGTGGCCGCTAGCCCCGCCTGCATCGAAAACCCAGGGAAGCCGCTGGGCTGCTTTGAGCTATGCACGCTTGGCGCGTATTGAAGAGCTTGAAACAGGCCCGTGCTTCGACGGGCTTAGCCTGCGGTGTTGATAGTGGGGCTAACAAAGCCTGCCGGCGCGCGGAGCGGCCGGGCGCAGCATCGCCGGTAGGTTATTTATTGGGAGTTGTTAAATAACCTACCAGCGGTGCACAAAGCAACGGGGGCCGCTTCCCTATCCGGAGTAGCTTCTTGCGCATTGCGCCATTCAACCAAGCCCGGCCTAAAGAAACCGCGCCCGCAGGGCCGGCGTAGGCAGCCAGCAGCTTTCCTGGCGCCCAAACCAACGGTAGCGGTGGCGCGCCACGAAGCGATACAGCGCGTCGCGCCAGGGCCGGGGCAGCAGCCAGCCCACCGCCGCTATGCGCCACCCGCCCCCCAGCAGCCCGGCAATGCGCAGCACCGCCGCCGAGTGCGAATACAATTGCCCACCTACCAGCAGCAGCACCGACTCGGGGCCGGCGGGCCCGGGCGGTGGGTGCCCGGCCGCGGCCAGCAGGGCCTGGCCCGCCTCGCTTTGCAGCGCCGCAAAGCGGAAGCGCGCCTGCGCATCGTGGCGAATAAGGAACTGCACAAAGCCGTTGCAGAGGTTGCATACGCCATCAAACAGCACAACGGCAGGGGAGGAAGCAGACATAAGCTAGGGGCCTCATCTGGGCCTGCCTATTAAACACGCCACTGGCCGCCGGGGTTGGCAGCCCGGTTGACTGCGTGCGCCAGCGGGCCGTTCAGAGGCTGCCCGGTAAGGCGGCCTGCCGGCTACTCGCCGCCGGTGGCGGCCAGCACCTTGCGGGCCGTGAGCGTGGCGCCCGCGCTGGCCGCCATCACGAGCAGCACGGCCAGCCACTGGCCGGGCGAGAGGCGCTCGCGCAGAAAAAACCAGCCGCAGAGGGCCGCGGCGGCCGGCTCCAGGCTCATCAGGATGCTGAAGGTGCGCGTGGGTAAGCGCTTGAGCGCCTGCATTTCCAGGGTGAAGGGCAGCGCGCTCGATAGCAGCGCCAGCGCCGCCCCCAGCGCCAGCAGGCGCGGCGTGAGCGCCCTCAACTGCCCGCTGGCCACGCCAAAGGGCAGCACCGCCAGCGTAGCAAACAGCATACCCACAGCCACGGCCGTGTTGCCGGGCAGCACCTCGGCCACGCGCCCACCCAGCACAATGTATACTGCCCAGCAGCCGCCCGCCGCCAGCGCAAACAGCATGCCCACCACATCAATGCCGTGGCCGCCCCAGGGTGCAATGAGGGCAATGCCCGCGCCCGCCAGCACGGCCCATAGCACATCGAGCCAGCGGCGCGAGCCGGCCAGCGCCACCAGCAGCGGCCCCACAAACTCGAGCGTGACGCCCAGCCCCAGCGGCACCCTGGCCAGGGCGCAATAAAACAGGAAATTCATGGCGCCCAGCGCCACGCCGTAGGGCACCACCGCCCGCCACTGCGCCGCCCGCAGCTGCCCCAGCCGGGGCCGCACCGCCACCAGCAGCATCAGGGCCGAGAGCCCAATGCGCAGGCTGGCGGTGCCCGCCGCCCCCACCACCGGAAACAGCCCCTTGGCAATGGCCGCCCCGCCCTGCACGCTGATAATGGCCAATAGTACGGCCGGCACGGGCGGCAGCGAAAAACGGGAAGGCTTGGGCATGGTGGCACAAAGCTAGGCCCCGCCCGCCGCCGCTAGGCTTGCAGGCGTTTCACAACGCCTTCGAGGCAGAGCTAACGGGAAGCCCCGCCCGCCGCCGCTAGGCTTGCAGGGCCCGGATGTGCCCGGTAAGCACGTCAATAATCTGCACCATCTCCTCAAGTGTCGAGGCCTGGTAGGCCTGGGCGGCGGGCGTGTCGGGCTGCGTTTCCCAACTGGCCAGCGCGGCCAGGGTTTCGAGGCGGGTAATGGAGGTATCGATGCGGGCGTACACGCTGGCCCATAGCTGCTGGTTCCAGGTGGGCTGCTGCAGCAGGTGCAGGCGCAGGTCGAGCAGGCTCATCACGGCCCCGGCCAGGCGCTGCAGCAGGTCGGCCTCGGCGGGGCTGAACTGGCGCGGCTTGTGGTCGATAACACACAGCACCCCAATAGAATAGCCCTCGGGCGTGCGCAGGGCGCAGCCCGCATAAAAACCCAGGTTGAGACGCTGCACCAGCAGCGGGTTGATAAGCTCGCAGGGACGCTCGCGCAGGTCCTCAAACACGCTGATTTCATCGTGCAGCATGGCCACCGAGCACAGCGTTTCCCAGCGGTTCACTCGGTCCATGTCCGGCGCCAGCCCGTAGTTGAGGCCAAAGCGCACCTCCTCCTCTTCCACAAACGCGATGATGGCGATGGGCACGTTGAAGAGCTTGGCCGTCAGGCGCACCAGTTCGGCAAACGTCTCGTCCTGCATGGTAGTATACACCCGGTACGGCCGCAGGGCTTCGAGGCGTAGCGGCTCGGTGAGGGGTAGCAGGGGGTGGGACGAGGTTGACAAAATAGCAGCAGTTAGGATGCTTTACTACAGAAGGTTAGTAATAGGGTTCAGGCAAAAGTACTGAATAAGCCACTAGGTGCCGGGCGCGCAAAAATTTCAGCGGCAAAAAATATTTTTCTGAAAAAAATCTGGCTTTGCAAGAGGTAAGAGCAGGGCAATGCCCTTAGCTTTGCGCATAGGCTAGCAGCTCTCTTTTTTCTGTACAATTTAATTTTTCTTCTTGCCTTATGCGCATTCGTACCCTGGGCCTTGCGGCCGTTTTCTTTTTAGTGCTGCTTTGCTCGTCGTGCGGCCCTAGCATTTACCTGGCCCAAGATTTCCGCACGTATGCGCCCGCGCATAAGACGGTAGCCATCCTGCCGGCCAGCGTCAACATCGGCCTGCGGCCCAAGGAGGCGCGCAACACCAGCAGCGACCAGATGCGCAACATGCAGCAGCAAAGCGCCCTCGATTTTCAGTCGCGCATCTACGCCTGGCTGCTGCGCCGCCAGATGCAGCAGCACTACACGGTTGACTTTCAAGACGTAGCCCTTACCAACTCCATGCTGCGCAAAGCCAACCTCACCGACCAGGACATGCGTACCCTCTCGCCCCAGGAGCTGGCCAAAATGCTGGGCGTAGACGCCGTGCTCAGCACGAGCGTGCGCACGTCCAAGCCCATGAGCGATGGCGCGGCCGTGGCGCTGGGGGTGCTGGTGGGCGCCTGGGGCGCTACCAACCAGGCCAACATCACGGTGAACATCCACGACGGCGCGGCCGGCAAGCTGCTCTGGAAATACGATTTCGTGGCCAGCGGCTCGGTGGGCAGCTCGCCCGAGAATATGGTGAATGCGCTCATGCGCAATGCCTCGCGCAAGTTCCCTTACACCCCGGCAAAATCCTAAAAAAAACGCTGCTGCGGCTAGTCCGGCGGGGCGCTCCTTTGGTGGGGGCGCCCCGCTTTTTTTGGGGGCTAGCCCAGCAGGGCGGGGCGCTCCTGGTACACTTTCCAGAGAAACTCGCCAAACAGGGTGTTGGCCCAGGCAAACCACGGGCGGGTAAACTTGCCGGCGTCGTCTTTGTGAAACGACTCGTGCATGTAGCCGGTGCCCGCGTGGGTGGCGCGCAGCGCCTGCACGCAGCCCCGGATTTCGGCCTCGTCGTTGCTGGTGAGGCCCCGCATGATGATGGCCAGCGGCCAAATCATGTCGGCTCCCACGTGCGGCCCGCCAATGCCCTCGGCGGCCGAACCCTTGTAAAAGAAGGGGTTAGCGGCCGAGAGGGCCAGCCGGCGGGTGTTCTGGTAAACGGGGTCGTTGAGGGGCAGCGCGCCCAGGTAGGGCAGGCTCAGCAGGCTGGGCACGTTGGCGTCGTCCAGGAGGATGTGGCCGCCGTAGCCATCAACCTCGTAGGCGTAGACCGGGCCTAGCTCGGGATGCGTGACGAGGGCGTGCTGGCGCAGGGCGGTGGCAACCTCATCGGCAAAGGCCATGAGGTCGTTGTAGCCATTTTGCTCATGGTGAATGTCATAGAGCATGAGGGCGGCCTGGCGCAGGCTGGCCACGGCAAAGAAATTGCCAGGCACCAGAAAGGGCAGCAGCGTGGCATCGTCGCTGGGCCGGAAGGCCGAGGCAATGAGGCCGCAGGGCCGCACCGGGTAGCCATAGCCGGCCAGGGGCTGGGTATCGGTCGAGGTCAGGGTTTCGCGCTGAAAGTGATAGGGGCCGGGGCCGCCGCGGCGCTGCTGCTCACGGAAGGTCTTTACAATCAGGTCGATGGCGCGGCGCCACTGCGCATCGAAGGGCTGGGTGTCGCCGGTCGTTTTCCAGTAGTGGTAGCCTAGCCGGATGGGGTAGCAGAGCGAGTCGATTTCCCACTTGCGCTCGTGCACGCCGGGCTGCATGGCCGTGTGGTCGCTCTTCCACTCGCCCACCCGGGTTTTGTCGGCGTAGAAGGCATTGGCGTAGGGGTCTTGCAAGATGCACTGCGTCTGGCGGTTGAGCACGCCCGCAATAAGCTCGCGCAGGGCGGCATCGTGCGGGGCCAGCGGCAGGTAGGGCCACACCTGGGCCGAGGAGTCGCGCAGCCACATGGCGTCGATGTCGCCGGTAATGACGTAGGTATCGGGCCGGCCGGCCAGGGTGGTGTGCGTCACCGTCGTGTCGAGCGTGTTCGGAAAGCAGTTGCCGAAAAGCCACCCCAGCTCGGGGTCTTTCACCTGCTGCTGAAACTCGCGGATGGCACTCTCCACCGCCCGGCTCCGAAAGCGGCGCTGGCTGGCCGCCGGCCGCACTACCGGAAAAGCGGGTGCTGCCCGCAGCGGCGAAAACCCTAGCAGCGGGCCGGCGGCCACCAGCCCCGCGCCCCGCACAAACGAACGGCGATTCATCATACTTAGCAAAAGAAAACCTGGGTAAAGATGCGCCAAAACCCCGGCCCCGCGCACCAAAAAGGCTGCCTGAAAATCAGGCAGCCTTTCAAAAAGTGCGGTAGTACCACCCGTACTAAGATTTTCGAACGCGCCTTTGTCGAACGGCCCCCGTTCGACGCTAGGCGGCTTTCTCTGCTTCATCGGACGCCGAAGCCCCGTGCGCGTCTGCTGTTTGTTTTACCTGTGTTTTACCCACGCGCAGCGCTTCGTACACGGTGTGGCTGGCCGTATCCACCTGCGCGGTGTCCATGCCGCGCAGATAAATCTCGGTCGTGCTGGTGCGCCGGTGGCCCAGCATGCCGCCGGTGGCCCGCAAGTCACCGCCCAGCGCCCGCTCGCCGAGCGTGGCCAGGGTGCGCCGCGCGACGTGGGAGCTCAGGCGCTTCTCGATGCCGAGCTTTTTGGCCGCGCGCCGCAGGTAGCCATTAATGGTGGTGAGCTTATTCTTCATTACCTGTATCTGCTGATGGGGGTGCAGCTGCTCGAAGTTAGCCGGCAGGTAGGGCAGGATATAGGCCCCCGGCCGCGGGGAGCCCCCGGGGGGCAGCAGGCTATCGAGCAGGGCCGTAAGCTCGGGTGTTTCCTCCACATCCTTTTCCTGGCCTCCTTTATCCATCGTGAAGCGCAGGCGCCCACCGGCGCGGTCCTGCCACTTGAGCCGCAGAATGACGCCGATGCGCGAGCCGTGGGCGTAGTGCTGAATAAAGTACACCGTGCGGGCCAGGTGGGCGGCCCGGGGCAGGGGCACGGTTTCGAAGTTCACTACCTCTTCCTGCTCCAGCCATACCCGCTTTGCTTTGCCGCTTGGGTACTCGTAAAAGTGCATCGGGTCATCCTGGGGCTTGAGGAGCTTGGCCCGGATGGCCTTGGTGATGAAAAGCCGCAGGGTCTTAAGCTCCTTGACGACGGTCGTGGCCGCGTTGCCGACCGTGTGCAGCAGGTAGAGCTCGTACTTTTTGAGTAGCTCCACGGTGAGCAGCGGAAAGGGGAGGGGCTTGCCGTGCCAGGCGGCAAACTTGTTGATGGAAGGCCGGCGCACATCGATGCTACCCTGGCTCAGCCCCACGGTGGGCCGGCGCTTGGCGTAGGCCTCGTCGACCAGCTGTTGCTCTGCGTCGAGCCGCTCGTGGCAAAACTTGATAAAATCAGGCGCTTCGGGGTCCAGGTCGCCGTTGCGCAGGGCCGCCTTTAGCTGGTCGGCGCCCCAGCCGGGGTTGTCCTGGGCCAGCTGCTGGGCCCGGTCGTGCCAGCGCAGCAGGTCGGCGTTGTAGGCGGCGTGCTTGCGGTGGGCCGTGCGCACCCAGTTCTTGGTGAGTAGCGTGGCGTTGGGGTTCCACTGCTTTTCGGGCAGGGCGATGCCTGTATTCTGGTAGCGCACCACCCGGTCGGCCGTGAGGCGCAGGCGCACGTCGAACAGGCCGTCGCTGTCAGCCTTGGCAGCGAGCACGAGTTTGAAGGTGGCTGGCATACTTACGCTATTAGGCGAAAGGGTACAATGCCATAAAACTCGCGCACCTCCCAAATGGAGTGAATGTCATTGCGCTCCACCGTGAACGAACCACCTGGCCCGCCGGTAGCATGTAGCGTCAGGCCATCGGTATTGTTGAGGTCGTTTTTGAGGATGGCTTTTACCGTGACCTCCTCAGCATAGGCTACCACGCAGGCCGTGTTATGTAGGTATTCCCACTTGCTTTCTGGAATAGGCCAGGCAATCACCTGCTGCCCATCTCGCAGGCTGGGTTCCATGCTGTCGCCTTCTATGTCGAATACTAGGGCATCCCGATAATCTTCCTCTGTGCGGCCGGGTGGTAGGCGAAATAGTACTGTGTCAAAAATGTCGGAATCTTTAAATCGCTGCATTTGCATGTAGCCGAAGCTGGCACGTGCCTTAAAGCTTACGCGGCGCAACTTGATAACTAGAATATCAGAGAGTAGCCCTATGGCCTGCACGTTGGTTTGGCCCGCAGGATAGGGTGAAAAAATCTTGCCTGCGCCATTCTCAACATAAGACAACGGGACTTGATATTCTTTGACTAGAATGTCAACAAGTGTAGGTGGGGCTGACTGTACACCTGAGCGCACCTTACTAAGAAGTGACTCGCCTAAACCGTGATGCATTAAGAACCGCCGGTCGCTTCTGAACCCTTTTTGGGAAATTATCTTGTCAACCTCTTCCAGGATAAGGACATCAAAGGGTGTTCTAGGCTTTTTATCACTGTTTTCTGGCAATTTTGCTCCCATTGTGGAAATTTTCTAGAGGTAGTGTTGCTTTTTATTTGACATATTGACAACTTGTCAATATATTTGGCGTATTAAAGCTAAAGTAAACCAAATGTAAGGCAAATGGAAAGCAAAAAGCCAAAGGTCTTGATAGACTTACTGCCTCCTGGCAGCATTACGGCAATGGCGAAAGAGGCCGGCGTAACCAAGCAGGCGGTAGGACAGGCCTTGCGCAAGGGCAAGCCTACCAACCGTTTCGTGCAGCAGGCCCTGCGCATTGCCAAAGAGTGCGGCAGCCTCGAAGCTGCCCAAACGCTGGCCTCTATTGCTGCCTAGCCATGCCAACTGTTGCCTTTATCACCCCAGAAGAGCACGAGGCGGCCATGACCAGCCTGCGCGAGGAGCTGCTCGGCCTGTTTCGCGCCTACGTCGGCAGCGCGGAGAAGTGGCTGCCGACTGAGCAGGCCCTCGAAGCGGCCAACATCAAGGCTCGCTCTACGCTGGTGCAATTCGCCCGGGCTTCGGCTCCCGGCAAGCACGAGCCCGGCCGCATCACCTACCGCAAGGAAGGCACCAAGTGCTACTACCTGCAAGCGAGCTGCATCGACTACGCCCGCACCAAGCAAGGCCTACGGGCGCTCGCTGCCTAGCCATGAGAGCGCCCCTTCTCAACCCGCTGGCCCCTTTCGAGGCTGACGTGGCCGCCGCCCGCCAGCGCCTGGACCAGGCCGAGAGCCCCAACGCCTACAACATCGCCCATGCCAACTACCAGGAGGCACGGGCCACGCTGAAAGCTGCCAAAAAATCCCTTGGTACCACCTGCCTAGCCGCTTAGCCCCATGCCGCGCACCTGTGAACAAAACCTGGCGCTGCGGGCCTGGGCCAGCGCGCACCACCGCCAGACACTGGCCGAGCAGCTGCTGACCCAGCCCACTATCCAGAAGGTGCACGGCCGCGAGATGCGCCGGGCCCTGGAGAGCGGCAAGCCCGAGCGAATCGCCGCAGCCCTGCCGGCCCTGCAACAAGAAGTCGAGCGCTGCCAGCGGCTAGCCCAGCGCATAGCCGGCCCGCTCAGTCAAGCTGCCTAATCAACTTTTTCCCAACCCATTCGCACAAATGGCTCACCACCTCACTACCCGCGCCCGCGCCCTGGCCGACTACCGCCAGCAGCTGCGCGCCCAGCCGGAGCGCCCGGCGGCACCCGCGCCCTCGCTGCATCAGCAGGCTACTGCCTTGCTCTCCATTGGCATGCTGCGCCTGCTGCTAGGCGCCCTCTTTTTCCTCATCCTGGGCACGGCGCTCTACCCGGGCAAGGAGCCGGCTGAGCCTCAGCACCCGACTGAGCTAGCCCACGGCGCCGCAGCCTGGTACGAGTCCGACTACCTCAGCAACTAAAAAAGAAAAGCCGCCGGGCGCACACCCGGCGGCTCATCATTCAACCATTCTTCTTCGACAAAGATATGACCCTCAAGTCAACCAACCTGACCGTGGCGCCGGCTACCGCCGCGGCCACCCTCTCGGCTGAGCAGGCCGATACGATTGCCAGCCTCGTGCTCGGCGGCGACCTCTCCAAGATGGACAACCCGGCGCGCGTGCGCTACTACGTGCAGCTGTGCCAGTCGCTGAGCCTGAACCCGCACACCCAGCCCTTCCAGATTCTGAAGCTCTCGGGCAAAGAGGTGATGTACGCCACCAAGTCGTGCACCGAACAGCTGCGCAAGCTCTGGGGCGTGAGCGTCACCAAGCTGGAGCAACGCCAGGAAGGCGACGTGTTCGTGGTGGTGGCCTACGTGGTGGATAGCACCGGCCGCACCGATGCCGGTACCGGCGCCGTGCCCGTCACCAACCTCAAGGGCGAGGCACTGGCCAACGCCTTCATGAAGGCCGAAACCAAAGCCAAGCGCCGGGCCACACTCAGCATCTGCGGCTTGGGCATGCTCGACGAAAGCGAACTTGATACGCTGCCCCAGGCCACGGCTGTGCACCTGCCCGCCGCCACAGAGCTGGGCACTGGCGCCGAAGTGGTGCAGGAGCGCGCCGCGGTGGCTAGCCCACTGGCCAGCGTCGAGGGTGAGCCGCTGAGTGCCCAAACCCGCAAGCTGATTCTGCTGGCCGTCGATGCCTTTGATGCCAACCATGCCGGCGGCGAGGGCTATGAAGCCAAGCTCGTCGACAACCTCGATACGCTTACCGAGCAGAAAGGCAAAACGGTGCTGGCCTGGCTAGAGAAACAACCCAAGAAAAAGGCCCCCAAGACGGTCATCACCCAGGAGGCCACGACCACTAGCGCCGGCCTGGTGCAGCAATTCCGCGACCGCCCAACGCTCGATGGCAAAGCGCCCGTGGTGTTCGCTACCGACGGCCAGAAGCAGGAAATCAAGCGCTTAATCGAGATACCCGTCATCACGCGCCCGAAAAAAACGACGGTACTGCTCTTTATCAACCGGCTCGATACTGACCGGGCGCACGAGCTGATTGAGGTGCTGAATGAGGCTATCCAGGAGCGGGAAGGTGGTGCTGGGGCAGCTGCCCTGCCGGCCGCAGCCTAGCTCCCTGCCCTGGTCGCGGATGGTAGCGCGCTGCACAGCAGAGGTCGGTGGTTCGAGTCCACCCCAGGGCACGAGAAAGGGCCACCGCGGACACGGTGACCCCTCCTCATTTTTTCAACCTATACCCCACAAAAGTATGACAACAACCGCTTTGCGGCCCGCACGCCGCACTGGTGCTAGCCCAGCACCACCACCCGCTATGGTCAACGCTGCAGTACCGGCGGCATCGCCGCCGTGTGGCCCCCTTTTTACGGCGCAGGAGCAGGCTAACATCCGCCGGCTGTACCCGACAGCGGCTTGGCCGGACTTGCTGCTACTGGCCCCCGGCCGCAGCCGGCAGCAGATAATGAGCTGGGCCATCTACCACGGCCTCAAGCGCACCAAGCAGGCGAAGGCCACCGCCCAGAGCCAGGCGACCAAAGGCAAGTCGAAGCGCAGCGGCAAACAAGAAAAGCAACCAGCTACGCCGGTACTCAATGCCCGCGTGAGTGCCAAGGTGAAGAGCGCCGGGCTCTCACCCATTGGTCGCATGCTGGAGCAAATGCGCAAGCTGCTGCCCAGCCACCCGCGCCGAATGGCCTACGCGCTGGCGGCCCGCACCGGCACGGGCCAGGACGCTTATCGCGCCTGGGTGAATTGGAAACCTTCAGTCACTGAGGCCGACGTACTGCCGGCACCTGCTCCAGCGCCCATTCGGGAGGAGCCAACGCTACCCTGGTTTGACTGCAAAGGCAAAAAGAAGGGGGCCGCAGCATGAACCGTCACTGGAAAGACTACCCGGCGGCCGTGCTTACGGCTACGCCAGAACAGGTTAGCAATGCCCTGGCCGCTCACTACCAGCAGGTCGAAACCGCTGAGCTGACCCAGGCAGCCAGTGAGGTGGGGCGCGGTCTGGCCATCGTGGAGGAAGGCCCACGCGGCACGCTGGGCACGGCCCTACGCGGGCACCTGAATGTGATTGTGGCCGAGCAGCAGCGCAGAGGGGAGGTGGCAGGATGAGCCAGTTATCACTATTTAATGCGCTAACTCAGCTAGCTGCCCCGCTGGCATCTGTGCCCTGTTTCACCTCACTGCAGGCACGAGTTGCCAGCGAGGGTGGCGGGCCAACCTGTCACCGGGAGCCCGTTGCTGCTGCTGGCTATCCACTTGAGCACTACTACCAAGTAGTGCCTGGCCTGATGGTGTCGGTACTTTTTCCACACAAGCTACCGCACTGGCCAGAAGGGAAGCCGGTGCTAACCCGCCTCACACGTGGTCACTCAGATGGTACCGTAGCCTTTGCTATTGGTGGCTACGAGTACCGGCTAGCTGACTTGCCTACGCCGCCGCTGGCTTACCCCAATGGCCTGGGCTTCCGGCCCGGTGGGTGGGCTCTGCTCGTGGCCGGTGACCAGGTACGGGTGCAACCAGACGAAGGCAAGCCTTTCGAAGGCACGCTACTTGATACCCTGTGGATGCGGCCGGCACGTGATGAGGTGAAGCTACGCATCTGTACTTGGCCAGACCTGAGCCGCTACGTCATTAAAAAGTCGGCAATCGGCAATATCTATCCCATGCCTGGCTGCTTAGAAAATTTTACTGAGCAGCACCTCCTCAATCAGACGTGGGAAGCTTACCGATTTACGAGAGAGGAGGCTATGGCATGAGCAGCGCGCAGGCCTTCTACTTTCTGCTGCACTCGTCGATGAGCCACAGCAAGTACTCCTGGAAACGGGAGTACTTGAAGCTCACGCTCGGCGGCAAGCGCGACCGGCTGGAGTCGGTGGTCGAATACGAGGATAAGACTATCTACCGCCCGACCCAGCTAGCGTTCGGCCTGCCCTATGGCTGTCAGCGCATTACCAAGCTGGACTACACGCAGGCCCTGCTGCGCTTTCGTAAGGATTCGACCGCCCGCAAGCTGCTGGCTGACCAGGAAAAGGCGGCGCGTAAGCTGGCCGATAAGAAGCTCAACGGCATCCGCGGCCTGGGCCCGGCGCCCGCGCCGGCGGCGATGCGCGTGGCCCCCACGCCCGAGCCCACCACCGACCTGTTTGGTGATTTCACCATCATCGATACCGAGTACCAGGGCGATTTCCTGCTGGAGCTAGCCGCCATCCGCTATAAAAACTGGCAGGAAGTGGACCGCTACGAGTCGTTCGTGCGCTTCACGGACTGGCTCTGGCCTAAGACGACCGAGCTCACTACCATCACGGAGAGCCAGGTACGCCGTGCCACGCCGGAAACGGCGGTGCTGCAAAAGTTCATCACCCTAGCTGGCGATTCGCTGCTCATCGCCCACAACGTAGGCGCCGACCGCAGCAAGCTCCAGCATGCCTGCCTGCGCCAGGGCCGCGAGATGCTGCCCAACAAATGGTTTTGCACGCTCCAGTTAGCGCGGGCCCGCTCAGCCAAGGGGGCTAAGTGCGGCCTGACCGAGCTCTGCGACCGACTCAAGTTCAGCAACAAGGGTGCCCACCGGGCCATGTCCGACGTGGAGCGCACCTACAAAGTGCTGCGCCACTTCCACGAGCTGGAGACGCTGCGCTCACTCGACCCCAAGGCTAAGGCAGCCGCCCAATCCCAACTCTTTGCTGCCTAAACCCATGTCCTTCTTCGAACTCTTCGACCAATTCTTTCAGCTTAATGCCCAGCAGACGATTGCGCCGCTGGCCACGAAGCTGTACATGTACTGGCTGCACGAGTTCAACCAGGCCCGCTGGCCGGCCGTGCTCTACCGCCGCGCTAACCAGGTGTACATCGACCTGGAAGTTGATAAGAAATCGCTCGAGCGCGCCACGGCTCAACTGGTAGCGCGCGGCCTGCTGCGGCACACCGCCGGCACTAAAATCGCCTCGGGCACCTGGCACCTGAACTACGGCCCGGCTGCTGATTGGCAGCTAGTCGAGGGGAATTTTTCCCCTCAACACGTGGGGAATAATTCCCCTCAAGATTCCGAAATAGGCCCCTTCTCAGGGGGAGAAATTCCCCTTGAAATGCCGGATAGGCCCCTTCTCAAGGGGAATTTTTCCCCACCTATAAGGAATAGACAAGACCAGACTAGAGAAGACCAAACAAAAAAAAAGGTGGGGGAGGCTGCGGAGGAAATAACTCTCGCCCCTCTGACCGCCAAAAAACCAGAGTTAGTGCCCCCCGTTGCGGAGCCCCCCCACGCTGCCGAGTCCCGGCCCGTGGCGGCTGCCGAGCTGCCGGAAGCGCTAGCGGCCGAGGCCAGGGCCCTGGCCGCCGAGATAGCGCCCATCTGGGACCTATCCGAAATCCGCAATCAGCCCAAGTGGGCCCGCATTCATGCCTTCACGCGCTGCATGGCCCGCCTCGGCCGCCTGCCCGACGTGAGGCTGCAGCTGGCCGGCTACCTGGCTGGCCACTTACGCCCCGGCGTGCGGCCCCACCAGCTCGACCGCTGGCTGGGCAGCCCGGCCGACGACTACGCCCAGGGCGAGTGGTGCGGCTGCGACTGGCCCAGCGTCGCGGCCAAGGCCCAGGCGCGGCCCGCCGGTCATGGCCAGCCACCGCCCCCGCCAACCCATGCCAAGCTCAACATCAAAACCGCTGCCACCGCGCAGCAGCAACCCGTCATCTAGCCATGCAGCCCCAAAAATTTATTACCCCGCCGGCCCGGCCGGCCCGCACCGAAACGCTACCCCCGCCCAGCGCCCCCGACATCGAAGCCGCCGTGCTCGGGGCCATGCTCTTCGAAGCGCCGGCCGTGGCCACCGTGCTGGCCCTGCTGCGGGCCAACGCCAACGTTTTCTACATTCCCGCTCACCAGCACGTGTTTCGGGCCATCGTCACGCTGAGCACCAGCGGCCAGGCCGTCGATACGCTTACCGTGGTGCAGCAGCTAGCCGCGGCCGGCAAGCTCAGCGAGGTGGGCGGGCCGGCTAGCGTGGCGGGCCTGGCCACCTACATGAGCGGCGCCGGCATTCTGCCCACGCACTGCGCCGTGCTGCTCGAGCACTACACCAAGCGCGAAATCTGGAACGTGGCCACGGAGCTGCTGGGCAAGGCCCGCAGCCCGATGGTAGCGGCCGACACCTTGCTAGCTGATGCCTACGCCACGCTCAACAGCTTGAGTACCTCCATGCAGGTACGCCGGCCGCAGTTGGTGGGCGAACTCTACGACCGGGTGGTCGATAAGATTGTCGCGGCCTCGCAGGTCGAGTCGGGTATTACGGGCGTGCCGTCGGGCCTGTGGGCGCTCGACCGCATCACCGGCGGCTGGCAGCCGGGCAACCTCATCATCGAGGCCGCGCGGCCCGGCATGGGCAAAACCAGCTTGATGCTGGCCACGGCCCGCAAGGCAGTCGCCGCCGGCTACCCGGGCATGATATCGAGCCTGGAGATGAGCAGCGAGGAACTCGTAACCAAGATGCTGGCCACCGAGCTGCAGTACACCACCAACCAGCTCACCCGCGGCATTGGCCTCTCGAAGCAGGAAGCCGAGAGCATCCGGGAGCGGGGCGCGGCCCTGCGCCAGATGGGCATGGTGCTCGACGACACGCCCGGCATCAACATCGAGGAGCTGCGGGCCAAGGCCACCAAGGCCAAGCAGGAGCACGGCATTACCTGGCTCGCCGTCGACTACCTGCAGCTGGCCACCGCCCGCGCCGGCAAGGGCGGCAACCGGGAGCAGGAAATCAGCGCCATCAGCCGCGGGCTCAAGCTCATTGCCAAGGAGTTGCACATTCCCGTCATTGCCCTCTCACAGCTGAGCCGCGACACCGAGAAGCGCGGCGGCGACAACAAGCCCAAGCTCAGCGACCTGCGCGAGTCGGGCGCCATCGAGCAGGATGCCGACCTGGTGATTTTCCCTTACCGGCCGGAGTACTACAAAATCATGGAGGATGAGATGGGCAACCCCACTACCGACCTCACCGAGCTGATTGTGGCCAAGCACCGCAACGGCGGGCTGGGCACGGCCCTGGTGCGGTCGGTGATGCGCACCGGGGCCTACTCCGACCTGCCGGAGAATGAGCCGCACGTGGTGGGCGCCATCGAAACCGTGCTCGACTACCAGCCCTTAGGTATTCGCGTGGGTACGGCCGGCGACTTCGGGCAGCCCGCGCCCCTGGCCAGCATGCCTGTCGACCCCAACGCGCCCTTCTGATGAGCACCGAGGCCTACAGCAAACGCATGGCCGTGCACGTGCGCCGGGAGTTGCGCCAGGCCGACGGCGCCCGCTTCGCCGAGCTACTCGCCTACTACCAGCAGCGGCGCGGCCCAGGCCTCGCCCTGGCGGAAGCCGAAGCCACCGCCCGGGCCCAGCGCCACCAAACCAATTATCCACCTCAGGCGGCCTAGCATTAGCCTAGTGATGTAGCACTCCCTGCCAGAAGCTAGCAATAGCCACCAGCACGCCACCAGCTACCGCCAGCGCTAGCAACTGCGCCCAATCCTTTCCACTACGCCACAAGGCGCGCAACATGCATAACAGCCCGATGCCCAACCCAACTAGCACGAGCAGCACCGCGAGGACTATCGACCAGAATCCTGGTGGAAAGAAGCTGTGCGGGTCTAGCAATAACGTCAGTAGCATAAGTCAAAACTACTTCTTCATGCCCACAACCCAGCCCAACCCCGACACCCATTGCCCCAGCTGCGGCGAGGTGCTGAGCACCTACCACCATTGCGCGCTGTGCCCGCGCCCCACTTCTAGCACTGCCACCAAATGAAAGCCCTCTCACTTCTTCAGCCCTGGGCTACGCTCATCATGCTGGGCTACAAAGAATACGAAACTCGCTCGTGGGCTACCCAGCACCGCGGCACGCTGGCCATCGCGGCTAGTGCTGGCAAACCCGCCTGGGCGCGCGAGGTGTGCGAAACCGACCCCATCATTCGCGGCATCCTGGCCCAGCACGGCCTCACCTTCGATACGTTGCCCCGTGGGTCAGTGCTCGGGGTCGTGCAGCTCACGGGTATGAAGCGCATTGTTAGCGTGCAACATGCCAATTGTCCCGACGAGGTGGCCCCTAGTCAACTCAAGCCTGTGGAGGTGGCCGCCGGCGACTACACGCCCGGCCGCTGGGCGTGGGCCCTGAGCCACGTGCATGCCTTCGCCACGCCGGTGCCGTGCAAGGGCGCGCTCTCCCTCTGGCAGGTGCCGCCTGAAGTCGAAGAGCAGTTTCCACTTTCGTCGAGTCCCATTCCACCCTTGCCTCAGTAATGCTGCGCACCGCCGCCAAAGTCGATGCCAACCAGCCCGCAATCGTCGAACGGTTGCGGGCTACTGGCCTTTAACGAAGACGAGCGTGTAGATACTGCTGCTGCCCGGTCCAAACGTGC
>NZ_JAUQSW010000014.1 GCF_030581075.1 Hymenobacter cheonanensis | reverse complement strand
GCACGTTTGGACCGGGCAGCAGCAGTATCTACACGCTCGTCTTCGTTAAAGGCCAGTAGCCCGCAACCGTTCGACGACTGCGGGCTGGTTGGCATCTACTCGGGCGGCAGTGCGGGGCATTAGTTTTGCAGAATGAATCTCAAGGAATCCTTTCAAAAACAGTATTTTCGGACGGTGCTATTACTAGCACTAGCAGGCACTGCGTTTGGGGCAATCGGTTGGCTATTTTATTTCTTCGAGGGTATGTAGCTGCCTAGGTGGCGTGGTCGCAGCTGGTCGAGGTGAAGGGGTAGCTTCAATGCGCAACTGGTCGAGGTAGTCGGCTATCTCGCCAGCCGACACAGCGGGGTCGTTGTAAGGGCTCATGGAGAGGAACTAGCCACTACCTTCGTGGTATGAGCTTACTTTTAGTTGTTGTGACCACCCACAAGGCCAATACGATACCGCTCTTTTTGCTAGGATTAGGGGCTATTCTGACCGGCCCTGCAATTCGCCTTCGCGAACAGGCTAGGCAGCAGCTAGCAGTTGGAAAGGGAGCCAGCATTGAGAAGGTTAAGTGGCTGGAACGGGCAGTGATTGGCTGTGGCATATTGCTGGCAGCTGGTGCTATTGGGGTGATTGCAGATGTGTCGCGGCTTCCGTAAGGGGCAGCGTTCTGGCATCCTGCTTCGGGTCCATCGGCGGCCAGTGGTGGTGCCAGCAGTGGCCGTAGATGAAGGGGGCACTCACGGCGGGAAAGCCGGTACCTCGTGCGTAGTGCGGGGCTGCGAGGCAATCCAGCCGCCGCCCTCGGGTGGGCGGTGGGCCTGGCCGGCGCGCTCGTCAATGGCGGCTTCCAGCTCTGTAGCCAGCGCCTCGGCTTCGTAGTTGGGCAGCCGGGCGGCCAGGGCGTGCAGGCTTCGAACGAGCTGCCTAGCCGGTAGTAGTGGGTGCGCAACGGCAGTGCGCACCGCCTGGCAGTAGTAGGTACTAGCAAGCAGCGAGGGGTCGGGCCGCTGGCCCTGGGCAACGGCGGCTAGCTCCTGCCGCAGCAAGCGTAGCAGGTTGGGGCCGGTGTCGGCGGCGACGGCCAGCACCCAGCGGTCGGGCGTGCCTGCGGGCAGGGAGCGGTACACGCTTGCCTCCAGCCATTTACTCGGGTACTTGAGGTACTTGCGGCCGGGTGGGGCGTCGCGGTAGTTCCAGTGAATGACGCAGTAGCAAGCCGGGTCGTAGGCGTGGGCGGCCTGGGTGCAGGCGACCAGCGTGTCGGGGTGCAGGTGGGGGCAGCTCATGCGGCGGGTAGGGTGATGGGTCTGCCGTGGGGGTGCCAGTTATTGAACTCGTTGGTTGTTGCCGTGCGCAGGCCCGGCGCGGCGTGGTGGGCGTTGAGCTCAGCGGCCGGGATGTAGAAGCCTTCGGCCGTGGCGCAGGCCAGCGGGCTCACGCCGTTGAGCAGGTAGCGGGCCTGCTGCCAGTCGTAGCTCAGGCTGATGTCGGGGCGCTCGCTGCCCTCGCCTATGCTGCCGGGGAAGCCCACGAGCTTGTGGCTCTTGATTTTGTGCAGGTAGATGGCTACCTCCCGAAACAGCGGGTCGGTGCGGGGCAGGTGCTTGTAGGGGCGGTAGACCGTGCCGATGACGTGGGCCATGTTCTCCCAGGTCTGCCCACCCGAAATGCTGGTGCCGTCGGGGATAGGTCGGGCCTGGCCGTACTTCATCCCGTCGAGCCGCTTGGGGTGGGCCGTGATGGTGAGGCTCTGCTTGGTGTCCACGGTCCAGTCGGTGAGCTGGCCCAGCACGTTGGTCAGGTAAGCCTCGTAGCCACCCAGCGCGTTCATGGCCGAGTGGTCTACCTTGTTCCAGGGGTCGAGCAGGCAGTGGCTGACGCCGTGCTTGGCAATGGCGGCCTCGAAGTAGCCCAGCAGGTGCTGCGGGGTGCGGCCCATGCCCTTGCCGGGGTACACTACCAGGAAGTGCGCCCGCACGAACTCCTTGGCCAGCGCGTAGCGGTTCATCGCTAAGTGATTGGCCCAGCTGCGGTCAGGATTCTGGCCGGTGAGGGCGTGGATGAGCTGGTCGTAAATCTGCTCCTCAGGCATGTTCTCGGGCGAGAAGATGGCCGATTTCTTGCGCTTGAACACGGCCCGCAGCAAGAGCAATTGATAGATAAACTCGGTCTTGCCGTCGCCGGGCCAGCCGGTCCACACGTTGCAGTAGCCGGCCATCCACTTGAAGTGCTCATCCAGGGCCGGCAGGTGAGTGGTTTCGCCCTTGGTGCGGCCGTGCTGGTAGTCGTGCTGCATGCGGCCCCAGGTGGCGTCGTCGAGCGGGCGCAGGGCGCCGGCCGGGTCGGGGCGGGTAGTGTCGGCCGGCGGGCCTGTGGCCAGCGCCGGGGTGGTGAAGTCGTCGAAGAGTCCCATCTCAGGCGGCTTGGGCGGGTGGCAGGATGGGGCCGAAGCCCTCGGCGGCGTGGCGCTGGCCCAGCCGGGCCAGGAAGGCCTGCACCCGCTGCACCAGGGGTGAGGACGTGTAGCCGGGCGGAGTAGGTAGGATGGCGTGCTGGGCGTAGAGGCCCAGCACCCGCTCGTGGGCTTGCTGGCCCACCGTTAGGCCACGGCGGTAGCCCCGCACGTAGCCCAGGCGGTACAGGGGGTTGGCCTCGCGCTCGGCCAGCAGCTCCTGGGCTTCGGCCTGCTTTTGGCGGGGCAGGTGAATGGTAAGCAGTTCCTCGACGGCGGCGTGGTAGTCGGCCACGGCCTGAAAGGCAGTCTCCAGGTGCCGGATGTGGTCGAAGATGGGTTGGGCATAGGGCGAAGCGATGTCGAGCTTAGCGGCCCGGTGCTGGGCGTAGTCGCGTAGCGGCAGCAGGGTCTTGCGCAGGGCCTGGGCCCGTTCGGTGAGGCGCGCGCGGCCGTCCAGAGTCGCGGTGGGGTCATACTCAAAAAACATGGGCTAGGGGCTAAGGGGGGGGAGGACTAGGCGGCCACGGCGTGGGTGGCCTGCCACTCGGCTTGCTGGCGGGTTAGCTCTTCCTGCTCGCGGGCTTCTTGCTCGGCCAGGAAGTCATAGTTGAGCACTGGGTCGGCGGCGGCGGGTGGTAGTGCCGGGCGTTGGGGGGGTGGGGCGGGGCTGGCCGGCTGGCGGCGCTTGGCCCAGTCGAGGGCGGTGAGGTAGGCCGAGGTGTACTTCTTGGCTAGCCCGGCGTGGTTTTGCATGGCCAGCAGTACTTCCTGGGTCAGCGGCTCCCCGAAGGCGGCCACGAGCTTGGCCCACTGCTCGGCGGTGAGCGGGGTTTTCAGCCGCAGCACCTCGGGGGCATTGGCCAGCAGCCAGGTTTGCCAGGCTGGGAGTGGGTTGGGAGAAGAATTTACCTCATCCCCTGATTCACCCACCTCGTCGGCGGCAGCCGGCACTGAGGGTTTAGTTTTCCTTTTAGTTTTTTCCTTATTTATAGAGGTGCCGCGTTGGCTGCCGGTATGGGTGCCGCTTTGGCTGCCGCGTTGGGTGCCGCTTTGGCTTACCTGAGGTAAGGGTATTTCGGCATCGGGGTCGAGAAAGCGGTACACCGTGGGGCTGCGCTTATGGCCTGACGTGAATTCCAATAGCCCTGCCTGCTTGAGTCGGTTGCGAGCACTTATCAGCGATTTCTCCGAAATCCCGAGGGTCGCACAGAGAAGCGGGTTTGAGTATTGGAACTCGGTAGGCCAGCTCCGCTCGTTGCACAGGGCCACCAACTCGTAAAACAAGTCGGCCTCGGTGCAGGAGAACAGGAAGCTGATGCGCAGCTTGCGAAACTGGTTGGCGAGGGTGTAGCCGTTCATGGGGCACGGGGCGCTAGGCCGCTAGCTGCGGCTCGCGGAATAAGTCGCCGCTGTGCACGCGGGGCAGGGCAGCGTAGATTTCGGATGCCGGGGCCAGGTGGGCGTGGTGCTGGCCCCAGGCCCGCAGGCTGGTCAGGGCCCGGCGCAGGCGGGCGCGGAAGGTGGCCTCGGCAATGCCGAGCTGGGTGGCGGCTTCCGGCTCGCTCAGCCCGTGGTAGTAGTGCAGCAGCACGCACACGCGGGCCGTGGGGTCGAGGCCCAGCACGGCGTGGGTGGCGGCGGCCACCACCGCCCCGGCGCGCTGCTCGTCTTCCTGGCTGAGGGGTAAGTCCTCGGCGGGCATGGCCACGCTGGCGGGCAGCAGCAGGAAGGGGTTTTCGTCGGGGCCGGGCTCGCTGGGCTTGTTTTTCTTGCTGTGGTAGCTATTGGTGAAGCAGTGCCAGCAAACGGCCATCGCCCAGGAGGCCAAACTACCCGTGGGCGCGTACTTCTGCGCCCGCAGGCCGGTCAGTACCTGCATTAAGGCTTCCTGCACGAGGTCGGCCCGGCGCTCGGGTGGCAGGCCCTTGCCCTTGAGAAAATCGAGCAGGCGGGGCCGCAGCTCGGCCAGCATAGTTCCCAGCGGCGTTTCATCGCCGGTGGCGTAGTAGGCGCGCACCACCTCCCGGTGGCGGGCATCCTGTTGGGCGCGGGGCAGCATTAGAAAAAGCGGAGCCGGTTCGCCTCGGCCTTGCGGTAGTTGTAGATTTCCTGGAACATCTCCAGAAATTGCTTGTGGCCGGCGCAGGGCACCAGGGCCCGGGGCTGCAAGAGAATGGCGCGCATAAACTCCTTGCCGTCGAAGCCCTCCAGGGTGGTGACGCAGTGATGCACGGCCGCCACGAAGCCCGAGTGGTTGGGCTGCTTGAAGGTGGGCACCTCGGCCGCGATGCGCTCGATAAGCTCGGCCACCTGCTCGGCCTTGTAGGCTTCGCCCGCTTTCCAGCGGCCGGCGCGAAATTCCTCGGCGCCGCCCTTGTTGGTGGCGGCCAGCATCATCTTGGCGTTGCTAAAGCTCAGGGTGGGGTGGCGCCGCCGAAAGGCGGTCAGGGCCACGTAGTCGGTGCGGCCCTTCACGGTCCAGAAGTGCAGGTAGTCGGTGCCCTGCCAGTTCTTCTGCGCCACGTTCAGGGTCGTAATGTCGGCCTCGCTCAGCTGCTGACCAATTCGGTAGTACACCGGCAGGCCCAGCTCGCGGGCGGCGGCCAGCCGGTGCTGCCCGTCAATGACGCCCATCTCGGCCGTTACGTCGAGGGGCTTGATGTGCAGCAGGTTGCTTTGGGTAATCATCGCCACCAGCTTGCGGACGTGGTTCAGGTCTACGGGCCGGTTTTCGGGCAGTAGGTGAAACAGGTCGTAGTCGCTCGTTTGGTACACCGTGCCCTCGTGGGCAATGGGGGCCGAGGCCTCGGGCGTGGGCATGGCGCAGAGCTGGCCTACTTGTTGGGCCAGGTCGGCCAGCGGGGTTACGACGGCGGAGGAGGAAGGGAACATGGTCATTATCTTTGTGCCCGCAGGCGTTTTAGTGGTTAAATCGTTTGAGAAAATGGCCGGCCGGGGTTGCAGCCCCGACCGGTTTTTTTGTGTGCTAACATGCTGGAATGCTAGCATTTCGACATGCTGGCCTGCTGTATACATCGTGTACTTTGTATACAAGGGAGGTGCCTGCTGAGCATACTAAGCATGCTCAGCATGCTTGCTAGCGGTAGGCGTGGCGCGTGAGGTAAGCATCCACGGCCGAGCGCCGCACCCGGGCCCCTTTGGCGAAGCCGGTTTCGCCCCGCTCGATTTTGGGCGCCACCGCCGGCCGCTCGGGCTGGCTGCCGCTGGCGGCCCGGTAGGGGCGGCCCAGTACCAGCAGGCGCATGTGGCCCTCGGTGAGCTTGGCGTAGGCCGCGGCCTCGGGAATGGTGAGCCAGGGGTCGGGCTCGGGCAGCGCTTTGAGGTAGGCGGCCACCCCTTGCTCGACCAGGGGGCCGACCAGTTCGACGATGAAGTCCTTGGGTAGGGTGATGGGGAAGCCGTTCATTATGAAGAATAGATGAAGAAATGGGTGTTACCTTAGCCGTTCGAAGGGATTGCCGGCTGGGTAGCCGGTTCTTACTAGGCCCCGGCTGCCTCGAATGGCCGGGGCCTCTTTAGCTAGGCGGCCAGGCGGCCCTGCTGGCGCTCGGGGTACATGGCAATCACCAGGGCCTCGCGGCGGCGCTCCAGGGCCAATTCGTGGGCGTGGTCGGTGAGGTCGATTTCCGAGAAGTACATCTGAACCCCACCCAGCCAGCGCTCCTGCTGCCCGGGCTCGGGGAAGCGGGCGGCTTCGCGGCCGGCGTAGGTGGTGGCCCCCTCGGGGCAGAGCGGCACGTAGGCCCGCAGCGCGTAGGGCTGGCCCTGGGCATCGACGCAGAGGCAGTAGCCCAGCACCGGCAGCACCGTGCCGGCGGGGCGGCCGGCGACATCGGCCTTGAGGTGCAGCAGGTCGCCGGGCAGCAGGCCCTCGGTGAGCAGAATCGGTTTCTCGCCCTTCAGGGCGGAGGCAAGCAGCGGCAGCAGCGGCTTTTCCATGTGGTCAGTGAAAGAGTAGGGGAGGTGTGGAAAGAAGAATTAGGCGGCTTGGGGCAGGGCGGGCAGCTTGTCGGGGTTGGCACTGGCCCAGGCGGCGTAGCCCTGGGGGTTGGTGGCCTCGGCCAGCGCCAGCACGGCGGGCCAGTACTTGCTGGCCGTGTGCTCCAGGCGCACGATTTGCGAGAGGTTCGACACGTTCTTGCTGCCCGTGCGCTTGGCGAGCTCTACCGTGTAGTTGTCGGGCATCAGGTCTCGGATGCTCGTGGGGGGGGGTGCGGGATTTTCGACCATTGGAGTAAGAAAAAGTGGTGTACCTTTCGAGGGTTAGTGTTAGTGTTGGCAAAGGTATGTGATAAATACTTGACAAGTCAAGTAAATGTTGCTACCATGTAGCTAAATATTTTACAGATAAATATAAATGCCTGTCAAGCAAGACTTTGGTGACTTATTAGCATCGCTACGTGAGAGTAAGCAGGTTAGTCAGCAGGCTATTGGCGAGCTGATTGGCGTGTCCCGTAGTGCTGTGAATGGTTATGAAAAGGGTAAAAGCTTCCCCGTTCCTGATAAGCTGGTTAAGCTGGCTCAGTACTTTGGAGTCAGTGTTGACTATTTACTGACAGGGGAGAAGGATTCAAGTCAAGCTTCTCTTTCGGAAGTGTCAAAAAATCCTGGCATACATTCCGCTTCGGGCGATTCAAAGTATCCTACTGGCCAGACCAACGTCCATGCTGTTGGCTTGCTCTCTGACATACCCGTAATAGAACTGCGCCGCGTCAGTTTCAAAGCCCGCGCTAGTTTCAATTACGCCCAACTCCAACGCTTTAAAGACGGCGACATCTTCGACACCGTACTATTTCGCCTTCCTCCTGGTCGTACAGCCGAGGACTACGCCGACGCGTTGGTGTTTGATATTGAGGGCGACAGTATGGAGCCAAACTTGCGCGACGGCCAGCAAGTAATTGCCTGGCCTGTTCCTGATAGCAAGTGGGAATATTTGCACAACACGATTTGCGTCGTGGATTATGGAGAGGATGTGACTGTAAAGGCTATCCGCAAAAACGACCTCAACAACCGCGATGGCTTGACGCTACATGCTACCGGGGGTGGAGGTGGCGAGTTCACCGTGGAGCGCAAGGATATCCACTCTATATGGGAGGTGAGGGAGTTCTATGGAGTAGTGCCGGTGCGGCTGCTTCCCTAAATAATATATAAATTGTTTTGCTAATTTAATTAAATTAAATTTCAATGGGTATTGCAGTGTTCGATGAGTTATATACAGTTGCAAATGATAAGACGCTAGCAGAAAGCGGTGGTGGACACAATGCGAAAGGGATAGAGTTTCAAAAGTATTGGGCAATTACGCGCTTAATAGAACTTACACAGTCGGGGGAGAAAGATTTTCTAGTCCTCTTTGAAGCAATACAAGATGTAGCGGTTTTAAACTCTACTACTAGTCCTACAAAAATTGATGTATATCAAGTAAAGAAGAAGGATAGAGGTGAGTGGACTTGGAGCGAATTGATTATCCTACCTCAACCTGACGACCCTAGCAAACCTAAAAAGATAGTTGCTAAGCCAAAAGCAGGAGTAACTGCTAAAGTGAAAGCACCTGTGGAGATTAAAAATAGTCCGATTGGTAAGTTGTATGCAAGTATGCATGCTCTCAAAGGACTGAAGAGTTCAGCTAGGTTTATTTCAAACGCTGGCTGTAATCTGACTTTAGCAGATGGTAGTAACGCAGCTACCTCGTTGCCGACAAAGCTTTCTGAGCTTCCGGCTCACCAAGTTAGTTTTTTGCTAAAAGAATTAGAAATTTTTCATCAAAATGGTGAACCGGTGCCTGACTTGTCTCGTCTGTATGTAGAGCGTGTAGTACTGTCACCAGATTCACCGAAAACGCAAGTTATCGGATTGGTCCATAGTTTTTTAAGCTCTCGTAGTAAAAGGCATGCGGGACAAGCTGAATCTTTTGTTGATGCTCTGCTCATCCGAATAGGTCCGCTAGGGGCCAAGACAGACACATGCAAATCATTTGATGAAATGCGGGTGCAACATGGGTATAGTAAAGAGGAGTTTGATGAGGCTTTAGGTGCATTGGAGGAATTGCCAGATATCGTAGATATTCTTAATACTTGGTTAGCTACTCTCGCTACAGAAGGAATGGGTATATTAGATACGACTGGAATTAGAATTGCCGCTGCGTCTATTTATAAACGTCAACTTATGGGCGCCAAGTCAAAACAAGATACTGAAGCTATTCGTCACTGCGATATTTGGCTAGCTAATAAGAATGTACCTAATAAACTTATGAATTTTTTTGAAGAAGGTTATAGCCAATTAAAAGATAGTATAGCACTTAAAAAAACCGAAATACTAGCTCATTTTGCATTGAGGGCCATTGAAAAATGTATAGCTCAAATCTAAGAAAACTCGTTAGAAGTTTAAGAACTAAATCGTATGAAAAGCTTCCTATTCGAGAGTATTTACCTTCTTTCCAACAAGGAGAAAAAAGCACGGACAATAAAATTTCATCCAGAAAAAAATCTATTGCGCGGCAGGAATCACACGGGTAAGTCCAGCCTGATTAAAAACTTATTTATCGCTTTAGGGGCTAGGCCTAAAGGTAAATTAGATAAGTGGGATGAAGATGCAATATCCGTTGTCATATTTAGCGTTGATGGTGAGCAATATAAAGTTGTTCATCAGATAGGAAATCGTGCCTTATTCAATCAGGATAATGAGCTTATTGTAGCATCTGGAAATTTCAGAGAGTGGTCAGATGCCTTCGCTAAAGTTGTAGGGTTCAACTTGGTGTTGAATAATAAAAATTCTGGCTCAGCCCTTGCTGACCCTAAATGCTTTTTCTTGCCCTTCTATATTAATCAAGATGGTAGCTGGCAAGCCAGTTGGGATACCTTTTCTGGCTTACAACAGTATAAGTCTCCTTCGGCAGCTATAATAGATTATTTCACAGGTATTAAACCGCCGAAGTACTATGAAATAAATTCTAGTAAGTCTCTATTGCAAAAAACATTAGATGACCTGCATCAAGAACAGAAGTTATTGAAGCGCACGAGAATGCGTTTCGATGAAAAAATGACACTTTCAGGGCCAAAAGTGCAGTCAGGTAATTTTGAAACGGAAATTGCTATGCTCACAAGCGAAGTAAATGCTATAAATAAAAAGCAAGAGCTGTTGCGTGAGAGTGCGGTGCGGGAGCAAGAAATTCTGCATAACATATCAGTGCAGATTAATCTTGCTAATGACACATTAGCTGTATACGAGAAGGATGTAAATTATTTAAAGAAGTCCGAATCTCATACTCAACTTGAATGCCCAACGTGCGGTGTTATACACGAAAAGTCTTTTTTAGAGGTTCTGACATATGCAGATGATGCCCGTAGTTTGCGCAAACTTGTTATCGAGTTGAACGAAGACGCGGAAAAGGTTAATTCCAGTTATACAAGAACTCAGCAAGAGCTTCTTGAATTAGAAAAAGATTACAGTAAAGTAGCAGCTATACTAGACAGGCGCAAAGGCGATTTGAAATTTAGTGATGTTGTAGCTAGTCTAGGAGCAGAAAATGCATTCAAAGTCTTTGAGGAAGAGGGTTTATCTCTCAATCAGGCAATAGATGCTCAAGCAGGCGAAATACAAAGGCTTAATGAGGAGTTAAAAGCGTTGACAGATATCAGCAGGTCTAAATCTATTTTAAGTAGCTTTAGAAATGCTTATCGTTCAGCACTTACAGACCTCAATTTGCCAATAATTGATACGTCTAAACTAAAGTTGACTAGCAGGCCAGACATATCAGGTAGTGGTGGTCCTCGCTCGATATTAGCATACTACGCCGCATTGTGGAGCGTTTGTGGTGGAACATATGCTAATTTTTCGGTTCCTCTAGTAATTGATTCACCTAATCAACAGGGACAGGATGATGTCAATATGCCTGTTATACTCAAATTTATTTCTCAAAATCTTCCTAAAAACTCTCAAGTTATTCTAGGGTCAGAAGTTGACACAGAACAAGAGTTCGATAAGAAGATGGTTTTTGAAAATAAGTACAGTATGTTGCTGACTGAGGAGTATGATAAAGTCAAATCTGTTGTGACCCCTTTAGTAGATAGAATGTTTGTCCAGTTGCAAACTAATAAGTATGCTGTAGATGAGAACTAGAAATTCTATTTTGACACAGGATTTCTGTATCCCTTAACAGTATATCTATCGCAGGAGGAGATGCAAAAAGCGTCGCCCACTATCGGGGTCTTTTGTATCTCTTCCACGAATAAGCTCCTAATGTTAGCTTTCCTGCTCGCTTTCACTTTCCCGGCCTCCACCCAGCACGAGCACCTAACCGTGGCCGAGGTTTTAGCGGGCCTGTGCGCCGTGGGTGGCCTTGGACGGTAACTTGCTCTTACTCCTCCTGCCTAACCGCCTGACCGTGCTATGAGCGCCAATACCCCCACCATTACCCTATCGCCTGCCCAGTTAGCAGCAGTCGCCAGCTTCCTGCTAGAAAACCCCGTCTTAGCCCGCGCATATGGGTTGGCCCCAGCAGAGGCAGGAGTGCCCTTGGCTGATAGACCCGATACGCGCACCTACCACTTGGGCGCCACTCCTACTCGCGGCCGGGGATACGATGACCGCCTCACGATGCGCCTAGGCCCCAGCCGCTCGAAGCTCCTGGAAGAGCTAGCCCTGTGGACGGAGTTCGGTGGGCGGCGCGGGGGGCTACCGCATAAGCGCATCGGTGCCTGCTACTGGGTAAGCGAAACCGATTGCCGGGCCTACATCAGCAATACCTAACTCCTAGAATTAAGGGATTTGAAAAGGCCCAATCTGCCAAGCTCCGTAAATTATACGGAGCTTAAAAGAAGGCTCCTGCAAGCTCTGTAAATTTTACAGAGTTTAATTTGGATGCGGCTTCCATAAGCCCCCTAAAAGGTAGTGACCTTAAACGGCGTAGTTTAAGAGAGCCCCCTTCATCACGGTCTCTTTCGCGCCTTCACTCAGCACGAGTACCTAGCCCTGGCCGGAGCTTCAGCGGGCCTGCGCGCTGGGGGTGGCCGCCGTAGCTAGCCGGGCGCTGGGTGGCTGGGGCCGCTAGGAGCTGTAGCTTCTGCTACCCGCAAGCCCCGCGAATAGGGGAAAAGTCGCTAACTACCTGCTGGCGCAACCATCACATGCTATTACTTAGCAAACTCCCTACTCGCCTGCTTTGGGCTGCCCACCTGCTGGGCATTTTTTTGCTGCCAGCCGCCTATGCATTCCTGGCCTATAGGGGTGAGTACATGGCGGTGGCGATGTATATACTCTTGGCGTGGGAGAAGATAGCCCTGCTGCTGCCGTTCGGGGTAGCTGGGCTGCTGGTGTGGCGGCTGTGGCAGCGGCGGTGGGGGCAGGCGGCGGCGCTGGCCTTGCTGATAGGCGTTGATGTGCTGGTCAGGTATGGTTACTATTTTGCTTTCTTCGTCTCCAGTATGACGGAGAATCCAACTTAGCCAGTATCTCCGGCAGGAAGCAACCACTATCCGCAAAGCCCCGCTCACCCCGGGGCTTTTTCTATCTTCCCCCCATGCAACGAATCACCTGCTACGGCTGGCACGTAGGGAGGCGGGAAGCACCTGGTTCTTGAGAGTAGGCAGCAGCCTAGCCACTTTTGGCCAGCTCCTTATCTTAGGGCGATGAAGTACTTGCTCTTACTTAGTGCGCTGCTGGCCTTCGCCACGTCAAGTATGGCCCAATGCGGTTGCGGTAAGCTGTTGCTGGCAATGGACGACAACCGCAAGTATGCGTACAGTGCTCGTGCAATCAGCGCGCGCGACTCGACCGCAGTTGCCCTGCTAAGCGGTACCGATGATTCCGACCGGCTGCATACCTGGGTGCATTTGCCTGCCTACCAAACGACAAGTATCCTGATTGACGTGACAGACGTGGTAACCCACCAACAAATGCAGCTGTCATTTAAGTCCCGTGGGCTGGATGAAACATACAGACTATTAGTTGATTTTGCCCCCGGTAGTCACTACCAGTTGGCACTGGAGGACTTTAGGCACAAACCTGTTGGCGAGTTTGAAACACTCCCCAGCGAGTTTGAAGTACGCCCTACGAAGAAGCGGGCCGATGGCACCTACTGGCTAAAGCTGCGCAGAAAGTAACGCGGCACGTAGAGAGGCAATGTCACAACCCGCGGAATTTACGGCTAGGCAAAAGGCAGCGCCTAGGCATGGTAGAGTCTGTAGATGTGATTATTCTACAAAGGCGTAGCATAAACATAGGAGAAAACTGAGTCCGTGCGTGTCACACCTACGGACAGGTTGTCCTTGGTAATCGGCTGCTTACGGCGTTGCTTCGCCTATCCTTTTCCACAAACCCAGCTCTCCTCATGCAAACGCTTCGCCTACTCGTCCTCAGCCTCGTTTCGCTCGGGGCCACGGCCGCCGTGCCCCTCGCCAGCCCCCTGCGCACCCAGCAGGCCACCCGCAGCAGCTACCAGGATGGCTACAACCAGGGCTTCTCGGAAACGACCAGCAACAAGTGCATCGACGGCAACAACTTCGAGTACAACTACGCCACCTACTACCGGCCCCGGGCCGAGCAGAACTACCAGAACGACCCCTCCGACTACAACCAGGGCTACCTCGACGGCCAGGCCGAGGGCTACAACACCCCCGTCATGTGCCGGTAGGCTAGCCGGGCATTCTTGCTTGCAGAAGCCTCACCCGTGCGGTGGGGCTTTTTCGTGCTAACACTACTAGCACCTGGTGCTAACTTGGCAGGCCCAACCGCCTAGCCCCATGCCCGAGCCCAAAATCCGTTTCTTCCTGCACAGCGTCGCGGCCGCTACCGGCCACCGGGTTATCTACCTCAGCGTTGGCATAGGAGAGAAGCGCCCCGTGCGCCAGGCTACCGGCTACGCGGCGCATCCCGCCTACTTCAGCCCCACGGCCCCGCACCTGCTTAAGGGCGCCGACGGCTACCGCACCCTCAACGAGAAGCTCGACGAGCTGCGCCTGGCCGTGGCCAAGGCTTGCCGCCGCCTCGAAGATGCCGGCGAGCTCAGCAACGCGGCCCTGGCCCCCCTGCTTAAGGCAGCCGTAACGGCCCTGGCCGGGCGCCCAGCCAAGGCACCGGTAACGCCGGTGCCGGCTAGCCCCACTTCCTTGCCCCTCGCCCAGCAGCCCATGCGGGCCGTACTGGCGGCCTGGCAGGCCGACAACGGCGCCCACCTGGCCAAAGCCTACCTCGACCGCAGCAAGCAGTACGTGGACTGGATGGAGCGCTTCGACCCCCACGTAACCCCGGCCGCTGTAGATGAGCAGTGGGCCAAGCGATACACCGCCTACTTAGTGCGCGACACGCCGTTGTTCAACAACACGATTCATCAGCACCTCAACATGCTGCGCAACCTGGTGGCCCACGCCGGCTTGCCCACCAAGTTCATCAAGAACGGCTTTGCCCACGAGGCCAAGAAGTGCTACCTCACCTGGGAGGAGGTGCAGCGCCTGCACGCCTGGCAGCCCCCGGCCAGCCAGGCTAGCCTCATGCGCCAGAAGGACGTATTCGTGGCCCGCTGCCTGTGCGGGCTGCGCTACTCCGATACGGTGGCCCTGCTGCGGCCCCACATCAAGGCCGGCGCCTCGGTCAACCACATTTCCCTCGACCAGCAGAAGACGCGCGCGGCCGTGCAGATTCCCATCGTGGGCCTGTTGCAGGAGATTCTCGACAAGTACCAGCACTGGCCCACCGGGCAGGCGCTGCCCGTCATCTCGCGCCAGCAAACGGGCAACCTTATCAAGCAGATGCTGCGCGCGGCCGGCATCGACGCGCCCTACGTGCGGGTGCGCTACAAGGGCACCGTCAAGCACGAAACGATTCTCCCGAAGTGGCAGGCCGCCTCTACCCACACGGCCCGCCACACCTACGGGGCGCTGCTGGCCAAGATGAAGGTAGACCCGCTCACTATGCGCGATTTGCTGGGCCACGGCAACTTGTCCTCCACCATGACCTACGTGCACTTGGAAAGCGAGGCCACCGAGCGCACCGTGCTCGACGGCTTTCAGAAGCTCGGCGCAGCCCCCCAATCTGACGCACATACGGCCTGAAAGCTATGTGCGTATGTGCGCTGAAATGCGGTTTACCCCGCGCTAGCTGCCGGTGCGCGCCACTGGTAGAGAAGCGGCGTGCAGTCCGGTAGGCGCATATTGGCGCGTGTGCACCGCAGCTATTCCGATACCCCCTTCTCCGCTAAAACCCCCTCAGTAGCTCACTGAGGGGGTTTTTTAATGTGGTGCGCGTAGCGCCTTTATCTGGCTGTGTTTGGGTCTTCTGTGAGCAGCTTATAGGGACCAATTACCCAAGTAAGGCTTAGGCTTGAGCACCTGGTAGTGCTGCACGACGGGCGAGAGCAGGCGGAAGAAATAGAAGGTCATAGGGCAAAGAAAAAGCCCCGGCCTATAGCCGGGGCTTTTCAGATAAGATACTAACGTCTAACATTACCGCTCGATTGCGAAGCGTACCGTATTCACTTTGTCTTTACTCTGGGTGAGCAGGTAGTACATGCCTCGGGGCAAATCCTTGACAGTTGCTGTCGCTCGCCCGCCGCGTAAGCTGATACGTCTGACTTCTACGCCGTAGCTGTTAACGATGACGGCTTGTTGGGGGCTGCCATCGTCCTTATCAGGCGCTGCCGTGCTGGTTAGCTGGTCACTCGTAGGAGTAGGGCAAACCGTGCTGGCGCTTTGGTCTTGCCTGGCTACCTGCTGGGTAGATGGCGTAGCGGTGGAATCAGTAGAAGGCGTTGCATCGGTAGTGGGGGTATATGTCCACCCGGAGTTGCCTTGGCTAGTGCGGGCAACGGCGCACGAGTTGCCACCTAGTACAGCTTCGAAAGTAGCCCCTTGCTCCATACTAAAGCCTTCTTGTAAGCTTATCTGCTGGCCAGATACCAGCGTGATGCTTTGGCTGTTGAGTACCAAAGCTGGTCCATTGGAGCGCAGGGTGGTAACTGCTTGGCCGGCAGAGATTGTCCCCTGCGTTTTGCGTTTTAGTTACTAGCGGAATGGAGCTGATATTTTGGTAAAATACATTCCGCGTAAAACAGCCTGCCGGGTCAAATGACACATCGTTAACATAGACGTCATAATGAGTGTGGTCAGCGGCAGCAGTTTCTGGATAAATCCACAGTTGATAATCCCCGCTGCTGGGAACAGTACTAGCTGTAGTAATTACCTGGCGAAAGCCCATAAGAAGAGCCGAACGAACCTGCGACATAAGTTGCGCCTGTTTGAGCAAAGGCGGCGGGCGCTGCCGCTAGGGCAGCTATGAGCACACTGAAACGTACAAATTTCGGTTTCATGGAAAAGGAGGTAAGAAGTGAGTGATTATCTACTACCCTAGTAGACAGCCAAAAAGTACAAGTATTCAGGTTCTTTTCATACCTGCTTTTCAGATTTTCTCACCCAAATGCATCGTTTTGCAACCAGGTCATTGTGCTGTTAGTGAGGGCTGTAGGTTTTTAATGAAAATAGGAACAGCCTCAGGCAGGCTACGGCCGCCACGCCCATTCCTGCTCCCTTATAAGTATGCGAGTCGAGCGGTCAGGGCGGGCGCGCCGGGCGCGCGTGCCGGCAGGTGACATTGTGAGCAAGGCCAGCTTGGCTACTTGTAAAAACCCGGTGTTCTTGGTAGCGTGGTACTCGAAAGCGCAGACCGAAATCGGCACGCAGCAGTATCCCGCGTGTGAGGTGCTGAGCCCGCACGGCTCGCCGCTTTTCAAGCTCAAGACTGCCGCGCCGGGCGAGGTAGCTAGCGTGGCGATGGGCATCTCCAGCGCTACGCCAATCGAATAATGTGAAAAGCCCCGCTCACCACGGGGCTTCGTCTATCTTCCCCCTATGTGTGATGCCTCAGCCTCAAGCCTGCATCACTTGCCGCCCTTGGCTCCCGCTGCCGGCCTGTCGGGGCTGGTGCTGTTCGTGGTGGAGGGGCTAGCCGTCCTTGTGCTGCTGACGGGGCTGGCGCGCGTAGCACCAGCCGCCCACGGGGCGCCTAGTGGAACACGGCGTGCTGTTGCCACTCTGGCTCTGGGCCTGGATAATGTGTGGGCCGCACTACAAGGCCCGGTGGGGCCACTGGCCGCCCGCGCTTTTTCTGGCCCACCTGCTGCTGTTGGCGGGGCGGCTTATGGTAGCGCACCACGCGCGCAAGCTGCGCGGGTAGGCGCTAAAGCCCCGCTACCCCCGGCACGCAGGCAGGCAACAGGCCGCCGGCGCGGGTGGTGGGAAAGCACGCTGGCTTAGTTAGGCTTATCGTGGGTAAGCTTTTCGACGACTTTACTGTTTTCTGCGTGGATGCTTACGCCAGTCAGCTGCGGTGGGTAATGTGGCCAGGTGTACTCGGCAGTGATTTCCTCCAATACGTCGGTATCCGGCCCCTGCGCGGTAAAAGCAAAGTCCTAGATGCCATCCAAGGGAAAATGTACGTAGATATACGGCGTCAGCGTGGCATGAGTAGCGCCCGCAGGGGCCATGCCAGTGGCTTTTATTGCTAGCTTGGGGGGCTGAGTTTTGAGGATGGTCAGGGTCACCTTAGTTACCTTGACTACCCTTTTGGTCGCACCAGCGACCTGCGCTTGTTGGGGGTTGGCTGCCATAATCTTGGGGTGGGTTAGGGAGCTGTAAACGTAGCTACTTTAGCTGCGGTGCGCCTCAGTAGCAGCACTGAAATTATATAGCCACCGCTGCCTGCCGTGCAGGCCCCGCGAGTAGGGGCGAAGCCCCGCTCCGTGCCGAGTCTCGGCTGGCGTCTGTGGTGCGGGTACTACCTAGGGCCGGGGCAAAAGCATGGGTATAAATACGGATTCTGCACGCAGGGGCAACGCCGGCTATACCCTGGGCCGTATGAGACACCATGAACGACTTGGCTCCTGATTTGGCGCGTCAGCAGCGCGCCCTTGAGTGGGCTATCGCCTTGGCCACGGCCCCGGTGCAAAGAGCAACGGAGCAGTTGACGGCCTACGTGCAGCAGCTGCCCGAGCAGCCAGTGCCCTGCCAGGAGCCAGGAGTGTACCACCTGCTGTACTGCAGCCAGGCCGTGCGGGCCTTTGGGGAGGAACAGCTGGCCGATTTGCTGGAGCACTCGCTGGCCTGGAATGCCCGGTATAGCATCACGGGGTTGCTCTGCTACGGCAACGGGCACTTCGTGCAGGTGCTGGAAGGCGAGGCGACCGCCGTCGAAAGCCTCTTTGCCCGCATCGCGCGCGACCGCCGCCACCACCAGGTGCACGTGCTCAGCCGCGGGGTAGGGCCGGCGCGCCGGTTTGCCGACTGGCGCATGGCCTTTACCAAGCAGCACACCCACGAGTTCTACTGGCTCATTACTTTTTTGGAGGCCCACCACCACCGCTTGCTGCTGCGCCAGATTCCGGTGGCCGAGCCCCAGCTAGCCACTACGCTCCAAGGCTTTAGCGATACGTGCCCATCTGCGGCGGGAAAGTGAGAAGGGGCTATTGACAATACGTATTCATGCTGTTAAACCTGAGCACCGACCCGCGCGACCACAGTTCCTGCGCCCTGTCCTACGATGAAACCGAATGCTGGCTCAAGGCCGAGTGGCGGGGGTATGTCGACCAGGTAGAAGCCATGCGGGGCGCCGAAGCCTATCTGCAACATGCCGCGCAGCATTCCTGTGCCTACCTGCTCAACGACAACTCCCGGCTTATAGGCCCCTGGTTCGAGAGCCTGGAGTGGCTGATGCACGTGTGGGTGCCCCAGGCCGAGCGGCTAGGGCTGCGCCATGTTGCGCATGTTGTGCAGGCCGACCAGCACCATGATATCTTCACTCGTCAGCATCATACTCCCTTGCCTTTTGAGCTGCAAATCTTTCAAAGCCTTGAAGATGCAACCCATTGGCTGGCTAGCGTCCGAGATGAAAAGCTGATTGCCTGAGCTTGCTGACGCTATTAGCGCCCGGTGCTAAGTTGGGAGGCTCAATCGCCTTGCTCCATGCCCAAGCCCCAGATTTGCTACTACCCGCACAGTAGAGCTGCCGTCGGTGGCCACCACCCTGTTTTTCTCTCGGTCGGCGTAGGCAGGAGGCGCCCCGTGCCTTACGGCTATTGCGATGCCTCTTTCTCCACTAAAAAAATGCTGCGCCAGGCAGAGGGGCTTTTCTACTGCGTGGCCCGTTGAGCTTAGTGGTTTCCGGTGCCGGGCCGGCTCGGTGCCAGGCGTAAGTGCTCCGTGAACGTGCGCAAACAGGCATTTTATACGAAAAAGCCCCACTGGCACTCACCAGCAGGGCTTTTAGTGGAGAATGTCGGAGTCGAACCGACGACCTATTGCTTGCGGAGCAATCGCTCTAGCCAGCTGAGCTAATCCCCCAGGTGCTCAAATATATGACCCGGTTGGCTTGAAACAGCTAGCAAAAAACAAATAACCTGACCGGCGTACCCCCGACCCGCGCCCGAGGCTACCGGCCGGAGGCAAATGCGGAGGCCGGGGCGCCGGCAATACCCAGCGAGCGAGCCGCGCAACCACCGGCCCAGGCAGCGGTGCCAGGCATCAGGTGCTGCTGGAAGCTACCACCGGCGGCTTCCTGAACATCAGCACCAGGGCCGCTAGCACCAGCAGGTTCTTAAACAGCACCAGCAGCGAGTAGCCCCAGAAGTCAGCAAGGTAAACGCCAGCGAAATACCCGTGGTGGGGGTGGGTATCGGCATAGGCCAGGTAGGCACACACAAGCAGCACCACTACCTTTGCCCGAAACATGCCCCGGCGAATAGCCAGGTAGAAAGCGGCTTTCAGCAGCGTTGCCAGCAGCAGCCAGATGCCGGCGCCCGGCCAGAGCGGCGTGGGTTCGGAGGGTAGAAGCCAATAGCGCAGCCCCACATTGACGAGCTGCTCGCCCAGCCACAGCGCCAGGGTAACAAACAACAGGTTGGAGGCAAGCACATCATTCTTGCGCAGGGGGTCGGTAGGGCGAGCTAAGGGCACGGCCGAAGATATAAATGCGATGCGACCTCGCTAGGCGCTTAAAGCAGCCAGCACCGGGCAAGAGCAGCTGTCTGCCCCAGGCACCAGCGCCGGGGCCGGCAGGCTAGTGCCAGAGCAACCCCACGTTTTAGGCGCGGGCACTGCCAGCTTTAGGGGGGTAGCTGCTAGCAAAAAGCCGGGTCGGATGCGGGCTTTTTAGATTCATATTGCGCAGCTTCCCCCAAAAACGAGTGCGCTTGTCAAACAGCACCACGTAGATAAGAGCCAGGAAAGGCACCAGAGAAATGGCTAGTAGCAAGCGCAGCTGCCAGTACTGGGAGGCACTCAGGTGCCAGTGTTGAGCGAGAGCTTTGAGGATGGTTTCCATGGTGGTCGGTGCATTTTTGGCGTGGGGTAGGTGGCTTGTTGCCGGGTGTGTAAGTACTCACTCATTAGTTCGAACGCAAGTTATAACAAGCAAGTTGCAGAAGTGCCCGGCCAAGGCCGGCATTATATTCGCCGCCCATAAAACAGCTGCCACCGCAGCCTGCAAATGCCTGTTGCCCCGGGCTACGGCCGCTCGGGCTCAGGTAGGCAAGCGGGTAAGCGCCGGAAGTAACGCGGCCCGGCATGCCAGCTATAATCAACAGATAGCCAGCTTGTTTGTGGCGGCGGCCAGTGGCAAAATCCGCGTTTTGCTGCGGCAAATCTTCGCCGGAAAAATGCCGGAGGCCAGCGCGGCTGTCACCGTATTATCCCGCATGAGCGTGCCGGGCCATTACACTAGTTTATATGAGCAGCTTAAAAATCAGAATTTCACTTTGTTTGCTGGCTGGGTTCTTCGCATGCCGGCAACCCACCACCCGGCAGGTGCGGGTAGAAGAGCGGCAAACCGCCAGCGGCCACCGCTATTCAATTTTCCATCCTCAGAAGCTCGCCGTTCGGGTGGTAACCAGCCGCCCGCCGGCCGCAGACAGCGCGTATCAGCTGAGCGTGGCGGCGGCATACACCAACCTGGAGAACGACCAGCCGCTCGACCTGCTGGTAGACCAAGGCCGCGTGCGGCAAACCAAGCCAATCATTCCCTTCCTGGATGGCGTGCTGCAAAGCGTGGGCGATACACTCACAATTGGCCGGCTCCCGGCGGGGCCGGCGCAGCTTGGCGCGCAGCTCGCCGGCGTGCGCCGCCGGCACGGCACCCTGCTGCTCCAGGAATTGCTGGTTTTAAACGGTAAGCCCCAGCGCTTTGGGCCCGGCAATGCGTTTCAGCGCCGGGCCCTGGTCGAATTTGCCGCCCATCGGTTTGCAGTAGCGGAAAGTGCGGCTGATAACCTCACAATGAGCCAGTTTGCCGAGGACCTGCGCGAGCTAGGGGCCCAAAATGCGCTGTACCTCGACATGGGCGATTGGGACGAGGGCTGGTACAAGGCGGGCAATGAGGTCGTAAAGCTGGGGGCCCGGCGCACGCAAACGGCCCGGCAGTCCAACTGGCTGGTATTTGCTACGCCCGTTGCGGCGCTTCCCGGGCCTAGCCCGGCACCCTGAGCTAGCCCGGGCGGTGCCGGGCCCGGGTGCTTTTGCAACCAGTGCGCAAGCGCTCAGCAAATACCCGTAGCTGAAACTACGTATTTTCCCTGAAAAATCCGTACTAGCTCAGCTCAGAATACGCATTAAGCTACTTGGAAGCCGCTGGGCGTTTAGCGAACATTTGAGTTGACTTTAAGGCGGCCACTGGCGGCCCGCTCAACTACCTATGCATCTGAACACTAACGTAGACCTGCGCGACCACAGCTCCTGCACGCTTTTTTATAACGATGCCGAGGGGTGGCTACAGGCCATCTGGTGGGGCCACGTAGACCCCCAGGAGGCGCACCGGGGGGCGCAGTCTTACCTGGAGCACGCGGGCCGCATCCCTAGTCAGTTTCTACTCAACGACAATTCGCAGTTGCATGGCCCCTGGTTCGAGAGCCTGGAGTGGCTGGCCGAGGTGTGGGTGCCCCGGGCCGCGCGGCTAGGCCTGCGCTACGTGGCGCACGTGGTGCAAGCCGACCAGCCCCACGATATTCTGGCTACCTGCCCGGCCAGCGGGCTGCCCTTCGAGCTGCGGATTTTTCGGGACCCGGCCGCTGCCCGGCACTGGCTGTGGGCAATGGGCCAGGCCCACGGCCGGCTGGCGCCGGACCCGCTGGGCTAAGGGCGAGCCGGCGGGCCAGGAATTTTTTTGAGAGTGCCAGTGTCGTGTAAGTGCTATCGCTAACCCTGATTAATGCTAAAAATTATGAAATTATTTCAGCAGCTGCGCGCCTTATTCCGCCCCCAGAATGAGCCCATTGTGGCGGCGCCGACCGGCTACTCAGACGAAGATTTTCTGAGCGTTATGATGGAGCAGGCGCGCAAGCGCACGCAAGCCGAGCAGGCCGGCCGCGATGCCGCCGCAAAGCCGGTAATGCCCGGCTCCTTGCCCACGGCCGCCTAGCCCGAAAGCGCCCGGGGCTGGTGGGCGACCTGGCCGAACGAAGCCCGCGTGCAAAAGGCTCTCGGGCTAGCCCTATTTAGCCGGCCGCTTATCGTAGAAGCAAAGGAGGGTGCGCTGCCTGCAAGGCGCCAGCGGCCTGCGCGTGCGGTACGGCGCCGATACTGCCTGGCGCTACAAATCAGTACAATCCGTGGCATGGCCCACAAGAGGAAGCCACCGCCAAGCCAGGGGCCAGTTCGAATAGCGCTCCCGCTGCTTTTTGTCGCAGCTGGTGGTGGCCATTGGCGGCCGCCCGCTAGCCCTCGGCGCGTGCGTGGCCAGGGCTGCGGCACGCTTTAAAACCGGGCAGCAGTTGCCGGGGCAGCGGCGCTGGCGTACCTTTGTCCCAATCAAACGGATTAGCCACGGCGCCGAACTATCCGGGTTCACTGCCAAGTGGTTGTTTTTTCGGGGTGTAGCGTAGCCCGGTATCGCGTCTGCTTTGGGAGCAGAAGGTCGTAGGTTCGAATCCTGCCACCCCGACATTTTTAGTACTGGATTTGACCCCATAGCTCAGCTGGATAGAGCAGCTACCTTCTAAGTAGCCGGTCATTGGTTCGAATCCAATTGGGGCCACGCTTCTGAGCCTGCCCGATTGTCTTTCGAAAATCCTTAAAAAAGCCTCTGCCGGCCCCGGCAGAGGCTTTTTTTGTGCATGAAATTACCCTGAAAAAGCCGGGCAAAAGCTAGGCAAAATGGAGCTAAAAGAGTACCTTTGGATGTTCTCTTCCTGACCGTATTTCCGGTCGGTTTAACCCCCTCTCTCGCATGAGTGAAGTAGTAGAAAAGAAAGCCCCCGCCGACTACTCGGCCGACAGCATTCAGGTGCTGGAAGGGCTGGAGGCGGTGCGCAAGCGCCCCAGCATGTACATCGGCGACACGGGTATCAAGGGTCTGCACCACCTGGTGTGGGAAGTAGTCGATAACTCCATTGATGAGGCCCTGGCCGGGCACTGCGACCTGATTCAGGTCACGATTAACGAAAATAATTCGGTTACCGTCCGCGACAACGGCCGGGGTATTCCCGTGGACTGGCACGCCAAGGAAGGCCGCTCGGCCCTCGAAGTAGTGCTGACCGTGCTGCACGCCGGCGGCAAGTTTGACAAGGACTCCTACAAAGTATCGGGCGGCCTGCACGGCGTGGGCGTGAGCTGCGTAAACGCGCTCAGCACCGAGCTGAAAGTAACCGTGCGCCGCAAAGGCCACGTGTACGAGCAGGAGTACACCATTGGGCATCCGCTGTACCCGGTGAAGGAAATCGGTGATACCGAGGAGCATGGCACGGAGGTGCAGTTCCTGCCCGACCCCACTATTTTTTCGGAAACCGAGTATCGCTACGCCACCATTGCCAGCCGCCTGCGCGATTTGTCGTTCCTGAACAAGGGTATTCGCATCACCCTCACCGACCGCCGCGAGAAGCCCGTGGGCGATGCGGCCGTGGGCCACGTCGATGCCGAAGGCTTCCGCTACGAGGAGTTTTACTCGCAGGGTGGCTTGCGCGACTTTGTACAATACCTGGATGGCACCGAGCGCCCGTCGCTACTCTCGGAGCCCATTTACGTGGAGAGCGAAAAGGGCGGTACGCCCGTGGAAGTAGCACTGCAGTACAATACCTCGTACCAGGAAAACGTCTACTCGTACGTCAACAACATCAACACCATTGAGGGCGGCACGCACGTGGCGGGCTTCCGCTCGGCCGTGACGCGGGTGCTGAAGTCGTACGGCGACAAGAAGCAGCTGTTTGAGAAGGCCAAGGTGGAAATCACCGGCGACGACTTTCGCGAGGGCCTCACGGCCGTAATCTCGGTGAAAGTGCAGGAGCCGCAGTTTGAGGGCCAGACCAAAACCAAGCTCGGCAACTCGGAAGTGAGCGGCGCGGTGAACACCGTGGTGGGCGAAATCCTGACGCAGTACCTGGAGGAAAACCCCAACCAGGCCAACCGCATCATGGACAAGGTGATACTGGCCGCCAAGGCCCGCATCGCCGCCCGTAAGGCCAAGGATATGGTGCAGCGCAAAAACGTGCTAGGGTCCAACTCCTTGCCCGGCAAGCTCGCCGACTGCTCCGACTCGAACCCCGAGGTGTGTGAGCTGTACCTCGTAGAAGGTGACTCGGCCGGCGGCACCGCCAAAATGGGCCGTAACCGGGCGTTTCA
Organism: Hymenobacter cheonanensis; assembly: GCF_030581075.1. Classification (GTDB taxonomy): domain Bacteria; phylum Bacteroidota; class Bacteroidia; order Cytophagales; family Hymenobacteraceae; genus Hymenobacter. The sequence continues at coordinate 97,558 of NZ_JAUQSW010000014.1, read as the reverse complement.
GGCCATTCTGCCGCTGCGCGGTAAAATCCTGAACGTGGAGAAAGCGCAGGAACACAAAATCCTGGAAAACGAGGAAATCAAGAACATGATTACCGCGCTAGGGGTCACGTTCAACGAACGCAAGTCGCTGGCCTTCGGGACGGATGACGATGGCAACGAAACCGGCCCGCTGAACTTCGACAAGCTGCGCTACCACAAGGTCATTATCATGACCGACGCTGATATCGACGGCTCGCACATTCGCACGCTGATTCTCACGTTCTTCTTCCGCTATATGCGCCAGCTGGTGGACCAGGGGCACATTTACATTGCGCTGCCGCCGCTGTACCTCGTGAAGCGCGGCAAGGAAGAGCGCTACTGCTGGACCGAGGACGACCGCGCCGCCGCCACCGAGGAGCTGGGCCGCGGCCGCCCCGAAACCGTGAACGTGCAGCGCTACAAAGGGCTGGGCGAAATGAACGCCGAGCAGCTCTGGACTACCACCATGCAGCCCTCCACGCGCTCGCTCAAGCAGGTGTCGGTAGATTCGGCCGCCGAGGCCGACCATCTGTTCTCGATGCTGATGGGCGATGAAGTGGCCCCGCGCCGCGACTTCATCGAGCAGAACGCCAAGTACGCCAAGCTCGACGTGTAAGTGCGGCCTAGTAAGGCAGCTGCGTAATTTGCGCCCGCCATCCCGGTTTTGAGGGACGGCGGGCGCTTTGCTTTTAGCGGCTCCCTGGCCCACTTCTCTTTCTTAACTGCTTGCATGGTAAGTGCATCGACCGCCCGGCAGCTACTGCCCAGCACCCCGGCTGATATTGACGAGATTTTTCGGCTCTACCGGCTGGCGGCGGCCTACCAGGCGGCTACGCCGGGGGCCACCGTGGTGTGGCCCGATTTTGAGCGCGGGCTGGTGGCGCAGGAGCTAGCCGAGGGCCGCCAGTGGAAGCTGCTGGTGGGCGATACCATTGCCTGCGTGTGGGCCATCACCTTTGATGACCCTGAGATTTGGGGGGCTCGCAATGCCGACCCCGCTATTTATATCCATCGCATTGCTACCAACCCCGATTTTCGGGGCCGGGGCTTCGTAGCCGCCATTGTGCAATGGGCCGTAGAGTATGCCCGGCAACACCACAAAAAGTTTGTGCGCCTGGATACTGTGGGCGAAAACCACGGGCTTATTGCCCACTACACCGCGTGCGGCTTCACCTACCTGGGGCTGACGGCGCTCACCGATACGGCGGGCCTGCCGGCCCACTACCACAACGCCACCGTGAGCTTATTTGAGCTGCCCGTGGCGGGATAAGGCCTAGCGGTTTGCTCGCAGGCGTATGACTGCGGAGGCGGGCTAGGGTGAAAATTGGGAAAAAGCCTAAGGCGTTTGCGGCGCGTGGTGCGGCTGCGCAGGGCTAGCCGCGCAGTTTGTGGGCGCCCGATAACGATAAAGACGCCCTGGCTGTTTTCTTTGCGGGCGCGGGGCCTGTTGCCCCGCCCTTTCTACTCATGGCAAATTCCACCCTGACCGGCCTGCGCGCCGGCGTGCTGCACGGCGACGAAGTGCAGGCCCTCTTCCAACACGCCAAAACCCACGGCTACGCGCTGCCCGCCGTGAACGTAACCGGCACCGACACCGTGAACGGCGTGCTCGAAGCCGCCCGCGACCTCAACTCGCCGGTTATTATTCAGTTTTCGAACGGGGGGGCGCAGTTTTTTGCGGGCAAGGGCCTGGCCAACGACAAGCAGCAGGCCAGCATTGCGGGCGGCATCTCGGGCGCGCACCACGTGCACCTGATGGCCGAAGCCTACGGTGTGCCCGTAATTTTGCACACCGACCACGCCGCCAAAAAGCTGCTGCCCTGGATTGACGGCCTGCTCGACGCTGGAGAGAAATTCTTTGCCGAGCACGGCCAGCCGCTGTTCAGCTCGCACATGCTCGACCTGTCGGAGGAGCCGATTGAGGAGAACATCGAAATCTGCAAGGAGTACCTGAAGCGCATGGCTAAAATCGGCATGACGCTCGAAATTGAGCTAGGGGTGACCGGCGGCGAGGAAGACGGCGTCGACAACTCCGACGTGGACTCGTCGAAGCTCTACACCCAGCCCGAGGAAGTGGCCTACGCCTACGAGCAGCTCAGCGAAATCAGCCCGCGCTTTACCATCGCGGCGGCCTTCGGCAACGTGCACGGCGTGTACAAGCCCGGCAACGTGAAGCTGCAACCCAGGATTTTGCACAACTCGCAGGAGCACCTGCGCCAGAAGCACAACATTGAGGCCGCGCTGCCTATCGACTTCGTGTTCCACGGCGGCTCGGGCTCTTCGCAGGAGGAAATCCGCGAGGCTATCAGCTATGGCGCCATCAAGATGAACATCGACACCGACCTGCAATGGGCGTTCTGGGAAGGCATCAAGAACTACTACGTGAAGAACGAGGGCTACCTGCAGGGCCAGATTGGCAACCCCAGCGGCCCCGACTCGCCCAATAAGAAGTACTACGACCCCCGCGTGTGGCTGCGCGAAGGCGAAAAAACCTTCGTAACGCGCCTCAAGGCGGCTTTCGAAGACCTCAACGCCGTGAACCGCCGCCCCTAGCCGGCCCGGCCACAACCCTGGCCCCCTGCCTGGCCGTATAGCGCCCACACCTTGTATTCTTTCTGATTATGAAAAAGACCCTGTTCTCCGCGGTAGCCCTCAGCTTGTTTGCCGCTACCACAGTACTGGCGCAGACGACCCCGACCACGGTAACGAAAGACGGCGGCGATAAAACCATCACCACGGCCGACGGCATGACGGTGAAAACCAAAATGGCCAGCGACGGCAAAATGAAGGTGAAAGGCCGCGACGACGCCGGCAACAGCATGAAAGCCACCACCAAGCCTCGCAAAGGCGACATGAAAATGATGGATGGCGACGGCAAAAAAATGCACCACAAAGGGATGCACAAAAAAGGCATGATGAAGGATAGCACCGCCATGCGCCCGGGCGCGGGCATGTAATTTCCGGCACCTGCCAACTACTGAAAAGGGCCAGCCTCACGCACGTGAGGCTGGCCCTTTTGGCGGGTAATGGGGCTAGCCCGGGCCGCGCCGGCTACTCGCGCACCACGCGCTGCACCAGGCTCGTGCCCACGATGCGCACCAGGTAGAGCCCCCGCGCCAGGGGCGCCAGGCTCAGCTCGCCGCCGCCGCCGGGCAGCGCGGCCGTGGCTACCGGCCGGCCCAGCGCATCGAGCACCTGCGCCGTGGCCGGGCCCAGGCCAGCGGGCAAGGTGATGTGCAGGCGGCCGGTGGTAGGGTTGGGGTACAGCTGCCAGGTGGGGCTAGCCCCCACGGCGGGCGCCGTAGCCAGCGCCTGCTGATAAATGGCCGTAGCGGCCTGGGCAGCGGCTTGCAGCTCGGGCAGCGTGGGGGCCACCAGCACCGCAAACGCCACGGTGGCCGAGTCGCCGGGGGCCAAGCGTGGCACCAGGGTACTCACTACCTGCGCCACATCGGTGCCCTGGGCGGCAGTGCCGGCCTCGCGGTGCGCCCGGTTGAAGCCCCCGCTGAGGGCCAGAAACTTTTCGGCCGGGCTGAAGCCGTCGCCAAGGTAGATGGGCGAGCCGGCCGGGGCGGCGTTGTCGAGGGCATACACGCCGGGCGGGTGGGGGCCCAGCACCTGTACCCCGGCGTAGAAGCGCGGCGCCACGGGGTCGTAGGCGTAGCTCACGCGGTTCACCGAGTCCCAGCGGGCCACGTTGCGGCCCGTCTCGCCGGGCAGGTCCCAGTCGGTAAATACGCCGACGTAGAGCGGTTTCAGGGTATCGGCCGTGAGGTTGCGCAGCGAGTAATCGAGCAGAATAACGTTGCGCCGGGCGGCGGGGGCGGCCCAGCTCTGGCCGTGCTGCCGCACCCGCACGCCCACCGAGCGGGGCGCCGTGGCGCTGGGCAGCGAATCGCGAAACGTGCCGCGCGCCTCCTGGTCGGCGCGGGGGCCGGGGGCTAGCCGCCGCACCTGCGCCAGGGTAAAGAACGACTGCCGCGCCGTGCCGGGGCTGGCCCGCAGGTGGTCGGCTACCCGCGTGGGGGAAGTAGCCAGCAGCAGGCCGCCCTCGCTGAGCAGGGGCGTGCTGCCGCGGTAGCTGAGGCCCCGGCCCCCGGCGCCCGTCAGGTCGTCATACGCCAGATTGCCCCGGCTGGTAAGGCTCATGCTGATGTCGCCGGCATCGAGTTGCACAAAGTCGGGGTTCAGCAGCACGTCTACGTACTGGTCTGACTCATAGCCGTTATCGCCTACAAAATGATATTGCAGCGTGGCCGTGGTGTTGAGCGGCACGCTGCCCGCCACCGCCAGCCGGAACGGTGCCCCGGCGTTGCTGGCCTGGCCCAGCGTGGCCAGGTTGCCCACCGCAAAGGTGCCCTGGCGCACCGTGAGGTAGGGCGACAGCGAGCGCACCGTGAGGGTAAGGCCCGTGGCGGGCAGCAGCAAGTTGCGCACGGTAGCCGCCAGCCGCAGGGTATCGCCGGGGGCGTAGCCGGCGGGCTGAGCCGGGCTGAAGGTGCTGCTGACCACCCGGGCCTCGCGCTGGGTGAGCGCCGCCACGGCCCGGGCTATGTTGAGGCGGCCCGTGCCCAGGTAGCCCTGGTACACGGTGTTGGCTGGCAGCGCGTAGATGCTGGCATCGGTAGTGCGGCGCAGCTGGGCCAGCACCTGCTCGGCGGTAAGCTGCGGAAAGCGCACCCGCACCAGCGCCGCGGCCCCCGCCACCTGCGGCGCCGCAAACGAGGTGCCCGAGCCGTGCCAGTAATCGGCATCGGGCGGGCCGGCCGCCGTGGTGGTGGGCCGGCCGTAGGCGATGATAATATCGACGCCCGGCGCCACCAGGTCTACGCGGCGGTTGTAGGTGGCAAAGGTAGCCTTGCCGTCGGCCGCATCGGTAGCCGACACCGACAGCACGTGGTCGTAGGAAGCGGGGTAGAACAGCACGTTGCTGGGCGTGTTGCCGGCCGCCGCCACTAGCACCGCATCGCGGTTCACGGCCGCGTAGGTGCACACATCCTGCTCGAAGCGCGAATAGCCGCCGGCCCCGCCCCACGACATATTAATAACCTTGCAGCCGTGGTCGGCGGCGTACACGATGGCCTCGTAGCCCGCGAAGGAGCCCGTGGGCGTGCCCGGAAACATCTGCAAAGGCAAAAACTTACACCGAAAGCCTACCCCGGCCAGGCCCTTGCCGTTGTCGGCCTGCCCCGCCACGATGCCCGACACCTGCGTGCCGTGCCCGGTGTAGTCCTCGTACATCGGGTCGTTGGTATTGTTCGAAAAATCCCAGCCCCGGAAATTATCCACGTAGCCGTCGCCGTCGTCGTCTATGCCGTTGATGGGGTCAGCATAATTGTACTTTACCTGCCGCTGCAAATCTTCGTGGGTGTAGCGAATGCCCGTGTCGGTAACGCCGATTACGAGGCTGGTGTCGCCCCGCGTAAAGTCCCAGGCGCGGTACGCCTGCGTGAGGCGCAAATGGTACTCATTGCCGGCCGCCGTCGAGTCGGCCAGCGGGTCGTTGGGCTGGTACTGGGGCGCCCGAATGTAGAGCGGCTCCACGTACTCTACCACGCCGGTGGCCAGCAGCTGCGCCCGGGCCTTGGCCAGCGAAAGGCGGGCCGGCACCCGCACTTCGTATAGCAGCCGCAAATTCACGCTGCCGGGTACTTCATTGCTAGGTACTTGGCTGAGAGGGAATTTCTGCGTTAGGGAGGTGGCGTGCAGGGCGGCCAGCGCCGGCCCCAGCGTGCGCAGGCTGGCGGCGGCCGGGGGGGCGTCGGCGCGCAGCTTCAGCACCAGCCGGCCCGCAAGGGTAGGGGGCGCGGCCAGCGCCGGCCCCGCCGGCAGCCAGCAGCTCAGCCACAACAGCATACGTAGTAATCTCACAGGCAAAAGGCAAGCAATAGGATGGTAGATAAAGGTACAACGGCTGCCCGGCCTACCTACGAAAAAAGACGCGGCTGCTCGCAAGCCGGAAGGTACTTTCCAAAAATCGGTGGGGAGCGGGCATTTTCATCCCTCTGGTACGTCCTGCCGGATATGAAATTTTTTCAAGCCGGGCTGGTTCACCGCCAGCTTGCTCAAGCTGCCCAAGCCCTGGGGGCCGGCCGTAAAAAAAGCCCCGGCAGGGGCGCGGAGTTTTTAGCGAGGTAAGGCAGTGCGTGGTGCTGGCCAGGAGTAACCCGTGCGCTGGAGCAGGGCTTGGCGGCGGGCCTCGGGCCGCTTGGCCGCCGCCAACCAGTGTATCTTGCCCGGGCACTACTACCTGTTCATGCTGTTCCGACTCCTCCTCTGCTGCCTGTTGGCACTGCCCGCTCTGAGTTTCGCCCAAGCGCCCACCGCCACGCTGCTGCGCCCCGCGGCCGTATTCGACGGCCAGGAGCTGCACCCGGGCTGGGCCGTGCTGGTAGAAGGCCAGAAGATAACGGCCGCCGGCCCCGCTGCCCAGCTGGCGGCCCCGGCCGGGGCGCGCACCGTAGAGTTGCCGGGCCTTACCCTGCTGCCGGGCCTCATCGAGGGGCATTCGCACCTGCTGCTGCACCCCTACAACGAAACCGCCTGGGCCGACCAGGTGCTGCTGGAGCCGCTAGCCCTGCGCGTGGCCCGCGCCACGGTGCACGCCCAGCGCACGCTGCTGGCCGGCTTCACCACTACCCGCGACCTCGGCACCGAGGGCGCGGGCTACGCCGACGTGGGCCTCAAGCAAGCCATCGACGAAGGCATTATCCCCGGCCCGCGCCTGCTGGTGGCTACTAGGGCCCTGGTGGCTACCGGCAGCTACGGCCCCCACCTGGCCGCCGTCGAAGACCTGCCCCAGGGCGCCCAGGAGGCCGATGGCGTCGACAACCTGGTGCGGGCCGTGCGCGAGCAAATCGGCCACGGGGCCGATGTAGTGAAAGTATACGCCGACTACCGCTGGGGCCTGGGCGGCGCGCCCGAGCCCACGTACTCGCTCGAAGAGCTGACGCTGATAGTACAAACGGCCCGCTCGGCCGGGCGCGGCGTGGTAGCCCACGCCAGCACCGCCGAAGGCATGCGCCGCGCCACCCTGGCCGGCGTCGAAACCATCGAGCACGGTGACGGCGGCACGCCCGAGGTATTCAAATTGATGAAGGCGCACGGCGTGGCCTTATGCCCCACGGTGGCAGCCTCCGACGCCATTTCGCGCTACAAGGGCTGGAAAAAAGGCCAGGGCCCCGACCCGCAGCGCATCCTCGACAAGCACCGCGCCGTGCAGGCGGCCCGCCAGGCCGGCGTGACCCTAGCCATGGGCGGCGACGTAGGCGTGTTTCCGCACGGTGACAATGCCCTCGAAATGGAGCTGCTGGTGCAGGACTACGGCTTCACGCCGCTGGAAGTGCTGCGCCAGGCCACCAGCGGCAACGCCCGCATCTTTCACCTCGCCGACCGGGGCCGGGTGGCCGCCGGCCTGCTCGCCGACCTCGTGGCCGTGGCCGGCGACCCTACCCAGCAGGTGCAGGCCCTGCGCCAGGTGCGCCTCGTGATGAAGGGCGGCGTGCTCTACCGGCAGCCCTAGCCGGGCGCCGCGCCAGTGTCGGCCGCCGCAATTTGCGCGCGCCAGCGCGCTTTCATTTCTGCTGGAACGGGCGCCGACTGCGGGGCTAGCCCCGGCGCCAGGCGCGCGAGCAGCTGGCTCTGCGCCTGGTAGCGGCGGCAGTACACGCACAGGCGCAGGTGGGCCCACAGGCGCAGGCGCTCGCCGGGGGCTAGCGCGGCGTCGGCGCGGCGCTCGATGAGGCGGGTAGCGGTGCGGCAGTCGCGCACGAAAGCAGGAACGAACATCAGGGCGCGGAGGTAGGAGGTGGGGCTAGCCAGTGGCGCTCGAGGCAGCGCCGCAGGCTGAGCTTGGCCCGGTGCACCAGCACCCAGAAATTGGCCGCCGACAAGTCCAGCTCCTGGCAGACTTCCTCGGTGGGAATTTCTTCGACGAAGCGCCGGGCAAAAACCAATTGCTGGCGCGGCGGCAGGCGGCGCTGGCAGGCGGCCAATACTTGCTGCAGCTCCTGCTGCTCCAGGGCTGCATCGGCGGCGGGCCAGGCTTGGGGGGCGTGGGCCGGTAGCCAGTGGCCATCATCGCCAAACAGCGAGTTGGGCGCGTCATCCACTAAGTCGGGTTCGGGCAGTGCCGCCACTGGCCGACGAGCCTGCTGACGGTAAAAATCAACGAGCTTGCGCCGTAAAATCACGAACAGCCAGCTGCGTTCCGACGCTTCGCCCCGGAAGCTGGCCCTAGCGGCCAGCGCGCTCAAAAAGGTTTCCTGCACCAGCTCGGCTGCCGCATCGGCATCGTGCACGCGCCGGTAGGCAAAGCTGTACAGCTCAGGGCCGTAGCGGTCGGGCCACTGGGGCGGGTCGAGCAGCGTAGTGGAGGCAGAAGAACTCACGAAGACAAAAGCGAAAAAAGCGGTGCTGCGCCGGTACGCCCGCGCTACTGCCGGGCCAGTTCGCCGCCCAGCGGCAGGGCGGCCGCGCCCACCACCTGCCGGGTGCGCTCGGCCTGCACCACCACCACGGCCCGCAGGTGCGCGGGGTTCCAGCCGGCGGCCAGCGCCAGGGTGGGGCTGGCTTCGAAGGTGGCGCCGGGCGCCACCGTGCCCAGCGGGCGCAGGCTGCGCACCACCGAGGCATGGCGCAGCAGCTGGCCGGCGTTTTCGCCCCCGCCCACCTGCGTGGCCAGCCCGCTTTCGGTGATGAACAGCAGCACCTGTGCCAGGCCGGTGCCGGCGGGCAGGCTGGCCACCCGCACCCGTAGGGGCTGGCCGCCCTGTCCGCCCGCTAGGCCCACGGTAGCCCGGGCGGCGCGGGCCGCTCGCCCAATAGCCGCCACCAAGTCGGCGCGGCGGCTGCCCACCAGCTCGGTGCGGCCCTGCACCACGGCCTGCGGCGTGTAAGAGCCACTGCCAAACCGAGCGGCGTATTGTGCCTGGCGGGCCGTGTACGCCGGGTCCGAAAACTGGTCTTTCCAACCCAGGCGGTTCCAGTAATCGACGTGCTGGCCCAGCGCGATAACCTCGGCGCCGGCCACGGGCTGGCTGCTTTCCAGCTCGCGCAGCGTGGCATCGGCGCCAGGGCAGCTTGAGCAGCCTTCCGACGTAAATAGCTCGACCACCACCGGCACGCGGGCCGGGGCGGGGCTTGGCGGCGCGGGGGCCGTGAGGGTGGCCAGGCCCGCGAGCCCGCCCAGGGTTACCAGCAGAAGTTTCATAAGCGAAAGCGCTGAAAAGGAAGCAGCCCGGCTATACCAGCCGGCTGGCTGGCTAGACGTGGCCGGCCCGCCAGCCTTACACGCGCGCCGGCCGAAAATAAAAATAACAGGTTTGGCGTAAGGTCGGCCTGGCCGCCGCGTCTGCCCCTGCGTTCGCCCGCCTGAACCGTGGCCGCGCCCGTTCTTAGTTCAGCCGGCGACTTACTTTCGTAGGCGCATCCGCATTCTGGCTTTTATGAAAAAACTTGTTGAGAAGCACCCCCTAGCCATTCGCTGGTTTCACTGGGTCAATTTTCCGGTGCTGGCGCTCATGATTTGGAGCGGGCTGTGGATATACTGGGCCAATGACATTTACCGCCTCGGCTGGGGCAACACCACGCTCTACAAGTTTTTCCCGCAGTCGTTTTACGACGCCACGCACCTCGACCACAAGCTGGCCCAGGGCATGGCCTGGCACTTTCTGCTGATGTGGGTGTTTTTTATAAATGGCTTGCTGTATGTGCTTTACACGCTGTTTTCGGGCGAGTGGCGCTACCTGCTGCCCAACCGCCATTCCTTCCGCGAGGCCATTGAGGTAACGCTGCACGACCTGGGCCTGCGCCAAGCCGCCCCGCTGGTGCAGAAGTACAACGGCGCCCAGCGCCTGGCCTATACCGCCGTCATTCTCATGGGGTTGGGCTCGCTGCTTACGGGGCTGGCCATTTATAAGCCCACGCAGTTTGGCTGGCTCACGCAGGGGCTAGGGGGCTATGAGGCGGCGCGGGTCGAGCACTTTGTGCTCACCATCGGCTACGTGCTGTTTTTTATCGTGCACGTGGCGCAGGTGGGCCGGGCGGGCTGGAATAATTTCCGCTCGATGGTGGCTGGCTTCGAAATTGAGGACGTGCCCGCCGGCGCCGCCAGCCCCCGGCTAGCCCCGCGCGAACCCGAACCCAAGGCCTGATTGTTTGCCCGCTAGTCTATCCGCATTATGGCCCTGGAACCTACTTCCAACCCCGAAAAACCTATTCCGCCGCACGTATCGCCCGACGGCGAGAACCTGACGCTGCCGCCCGGCTCGGCTCTCGACCGCGAAGCCACGCGCCGCACCCGGCGCTCGTTTATTGGCCTGGGGCTGGCGGGCGTGGCCGGCGTGCTGGGCTGGCGCTACCTGCTCAGCCGCCCCGATGCTGATGGCACGCCCGCGCCCTTCCGCCGCGTGCTCGACGCCAACGGCCGCCTCTCGGCCGCCTACTTCCGCGAAACCCGGCTAGCCCCCGAGTTTGCCAAAAGCCAGGGCGTGCGCGAGGTGCGCACCAACGGCGACGCCGGCCTGAACTCGGAAATCGACCTGGCGGCCTGGCGGTTAAAAGTTCGGCCTTACGCCAAGGATATCACTTACGCCGAACACGATAGGACGCGGGAGTTTACCCTGGCCGACATTAAAGCGCTGCCGCGCATCGAGATGACGACCCAACTCAAGTGCATTGAAGGCTGGAGTATTGTGGTGAACTGGGCCGGGGCGCGCTTCGTCGATTTCCTGGCGAAATACCCGCTCGCTACGCTGAGCGGCCAGCCTATCAAGGACGTGGCCAACCCGCCCGCCGACCTAGCGCCCTACGTCAGCCTCGTGACGCCCGATGAGGAATACTACGTGGGCCTCGACATGCACAGCGCCATCCACCCCCAAACGCTGCTTTGCTACGAGATAAACGGCCAGCCCCTGAGCCTGGAGCACGGCGCGCCGCTGCGCCTCGTCACGCCCCTCAAGTACGGCATCAAGCACCTCAAGCGCATTGGCACCATCGCCTTCGCCGACCAGCGCCCCGCCGATTACTGGGCCGAGCAGGGCTACGACTGGGACGCGGGACATTAGGAAAACGCGCCAACAAAAGCAGAACGTCATGCTGAACGCAGTGAAGCATCGTTAGGTTAAGTACCCCTAGCGGCATGAGCGAGATGCTTCGCAGGCTCAGCATGACGTCCTTTCGGTAGACATCTACATCACCACGCGCACTTCATAGTGCTCGATGTCAGGGTTTTGGGTGTTGGGTACGCTCCAGGCGCCCACGCGGCTGGGGCCGTAGCCCAGGTTTACTTTCACCCACTCGTTGCGGGTGGGCAGCAGGCCGATGATGTCCTGGCTGAGGCGGTCGATGGCCTCCTGGGCATCCTGGTGCTGCAGGGCCAGCTCATCGGCGTGCTGGTCGAACGAGCCGGTGGGCGGGCGCTGCTCGAAAGCGGCGGCCGAAGCCGCTACGTTGGCATCGTGGGTGGGCTCGTTGCGCTCAGCAATGGTGAGCTTGCGCAGGTCTTCTTTGGCGGCGAGGTAGGCTTCTACTTTCTCCACGAGGGGCTGGAGGTCGGGGTTGAGGTAGTCGAGGTTGGAGGCCATGGGGGGCAGGTGTTAAGAAAACAGAGTCAGGTAGTGGGCGCGGGGGCGGGCTTGTTGCGCTGGCATTTCTCGCCGCAATATTTCACTTCCGGCCAGTTGTTGCGCCACTTTTTGCGGTACTCGAAGGGCAGGCCGCAGGTAGCGCAGATTTTGGTGGGAAGCTGGCCTTTTTTGAGTGGAGCAGCCATACAAAAAGTAAAAAAGCGAAAAGCTGCCGGACCTTTACCGGCCGGCTAGGCGGTGTTTACGTTTAAACCTGCCCCGCCGGCCATCTCTTTTTGCGTCCTTCCTTTATGTCTTCCCACGCCCCCGACCTCATCGGCCAGGCCCTGCTCGACTACCAGCACGGCCACCCCAAAGCCGCGCTCACGGTGCAGTGCAGCGCCGCCGATGACGAGCAGCTGCCCGCCGCCTACTTCTTCCGCACCCTGCTGGCCATGCCCGAGCTGGAGCGCCAGGCCCTCGACGAGTGCCGGGGCCGCGTGCTCGACCTGGGCGCCGGTGCCGGCTGCCACGCCCTGGAGCTGCAAAGCCGGGGCTTCGCCGACGTGCGGGCCATCGACCACTCGGCCGGCGCCGTGCAAGTGATGCAGGCCCGCGGCGTGCAGCAGGTGGCCCAGCACGATATAATGGCCCCGCGCGCCAACGGCGAGCGCCCCTACGACACCATCCTGATGCTGATGAACGGCCTGGGGCTGGCCGGCACGCTCGAAGGCCTCGATAAATTTCTGGCCTACGCGCGCACGCTGCTCGCCCCCGATGGCCAGATTCTGGCCACCTCCTCTGATATCAGCTATCTCTATGAGGATGAAGACGGTGCGCTGGTGTTCAACCTCAACGGCCCGTACTACGGCGAGGTCACGTACACGTTTCAGTACAAAGGCCAGGTGGGCGAGCCCTTCCCCTGGTTGTTCATCGATGCCAGCCTGCTCGAAGATGCCGCCCGCACGGCCGGCTACGAAACCGAGTTTTTGGGCGAAGACGAGGGCGGCCAGTATTTGGTGCGCCTCACCCTGGTAGGTGGCTTTGAGCCCGCTATCGATTAATTGAAACCCGCTGTAATATGCCTCATAGTCAGAATTATACCGTGCGCTGGGCCGAGCTTGACCCCAACGGCCACATGCGCCACTCGGCCTACGCCGACTTTGCCGCCGACCAGCGCGTGCACTGGCTGGCCAGCCTGGGCTTCGACGTGAAGAAATTTGCCGAGCTGCGGCTAGGCCCCATTCTCTTCCGCGAAGAAACCAAGTACCTGAAGGAAATCCACGGCGGCGAGGCCATTCGGGTGGAAGGCCGCGTAACGGGCGGCACACCCGACGGCTCGCGCTGGACCATCGAGCACACCCTTTATAAAGCCGATGGCCGGCTAGCCGCTACCGTCACCGTCGATGGCGCCTGGCTCGACCTCGACCGCCGCAAACTCACCGCGCCGCCCGCCGAGCTAGCCCAGGCAATGGCCGTGGAGGGCTAAATAGGTAAAAAAGCCAACCTGCTAACCAAGGAATCACCTTACCCGCACAGTTGCACAAGGCACGCAGGCAAGGTGCTTTTTTCGTCAGTAGGTTGGTTATTATTAAGTAACTAGTTTTATTTGAGCACCTTGCTAATGCGGTTGAGTTGCTGCTGGTGGTGCAGCGTATGGTCAAGCACCGAAGTCACCGTTTGGCCAATAGTGAGCCAGCCGGCACGCGGGTGCTTGAAAACCGTGTGGTTGAGCTTGGTACCCGGAAACTCGTGCAGCACCTGCTCCAGCTCGCGGCGCACCGCTGCCCACTCGGCGCGCAGCTCGGGCAGCGGCGGCAGGGTAGTGGGGTCGGGTGGGGGCGGCAGCGTGGGCGGCACCTTAAATCGCAGGCCCGGCACGCGCAAGGCCAGGCGCAGCAGCAGCCCGCGCAACTTATGCTTGAGGCTGACCAGCTGCCACTTGCTGTGGTCGGCGGCCAGGGCGCGGCGCAAGGCCCCGGCAATACTTTTTTCGGCCGTTAGCAGGTGGTGAATGACCTGGGCGGCGGCCCACTGGCCCGGCACGGGGTGGGTGTGGGCGCGCGGCCCCAGCGCTTCGGCCGAGGCCAAGGCTCGCTCGGTGGCCAGGTCGAGCTGCTCCATCAGGAGGTGTAAACGGTTGGTCATAAAAGGAGCGGGTGGGAGGGTGGCGGGCAGGGCGTAGATTTGGCTAAAAGGTAAGCACGATGCTGGCAAGCAGCGGGCGATTTTCTTTGCGTAGTGCGGCCGGCGGTGCCAGGTGCCGCAAACTTCGTGCAACCTCCGGGCTAGCTGGTCGGCTACTCATACTAAGCGGCTTATTGCGTGCTATTTAAAAATACGATATCTAATCTGGCGCGGATTCGGCAGGTAGCCGAGGTGTTGCTGCGCTACGGCTTTGAGGACGTGGTGACCACCACGCCCCTGCGCCGCCTCGTGAGCCAGAGCCGCCGCCTGCGCTGGCTCGAAGAAGACCAGCGCCCGGTGTTTGAAACCACGCGCTGGGAGCGTATTCGCTTGATAATAGAGGAGCTAGGCCCTACTTTCATCAAGCTGGCCCAGGCCCTGAGCAACCGCGCCGACCTGCTGCCGCAGGCCCTCATCGACGAGTTTGAGAAGCTGCAAAGCAACGTGCCGCCCTTTCCCACGGAGGAGGCGCGCCAAATTATTGAGGCCGAGCTGGGCCGCCCGCTCGGGGAGGTGTTCGTAGAGTTCGACGACGTGCCGCTGGGCTCGGCCAGCATTGGGCAGGTGCACCGCGCGCGCCTGCACACGGGCGAGGAAGTGGTGGTGAAAATTCAGCGCCCCGGCGTGCGCGACAAGGTGGAGGGCGACCTGCGCCTGCTGCACGAGCTGGTGCGCCTTACGGGCACCTTTCTGCGCAACCAGGGGCTAGCCAACCCGCAGGACGTGGTCGATGCCTTCGAGCGCAGCATGACCAAAGAGCTGGATTACACCTCCGAGGCGCGGGCCATGGAGCAGATGCGCAAGCTCTATGAGAGCTACGCGACCTTCTACATTCCGCGGCCCTATCGCGAGCTGAGTACCGATAAAATCCTGGTCATTGAGTTTGTAAACGGCTGTAAAATAACCGATAAGGTGCAGCTGCTGGCCTGGGGCCTGCGCCCCGAAACGGTAGCCGAAACGGGCATGGATATCTACCTGACCCAGATATTCGAGTTCGGGTTTTTCCACGCCGACCCGCATCCCGGCAACGTGCTGGTGCGCCCCGATGGCACGCTGGTGCTTATCGACTTCGGCATGGTGGGCAAGCTCACCAAGCAGCAGAAATACGCCTTTGCGGGCGTGTTTATCGGCATGGCCCGGCAGGATGCGCGCAGCATGGCCCTCAATTTCCGGCGGCTATCCTTGAGCAGCGACATCCCGGATATGCGCGCCTTCGAGGCCGATTTGAGTTTGCTTATCGAAGACTTTGCCGTGCTCGATGTCAAGGACATGAGCATGAGCGACCTGGCCGACTCGCTGCAAGGCATTATCTATCAGTATAAGTTGCAGGTGCCGGGGGCAGTATTTCTCATCTTGCGGGCCCTTGTTATTTTGGAAGGTATTGGCAAGGTGCTGCACCCCAACTTCAACACCTTCGAGTTTGTGCGGCCCTACGGGGCCAAAATCCTGCGCGAGCAGTATTCGCCCGAAAATATCCTGAGCGAGGCCGAATACACGGGCACCCAGCTGCTGGCCCTGCTGCAAACGCTGCCCATCGACCTGCGCCAGATAATGCGCAAAATCAGCAAGGGCGACCTGCGCGTGAAGGTGGAGCTGAGCGGCTACACCAGCCTGCTGCGCAAGGCCGACCAGCTCGTGGGCCGCACCATTCTGGCCCTGCTGCTGCTGGCCAGCATCCTGTTTGCGGGCCTGAGTTTGCTAGGGCACTACCCGCCCGAGATGCCGTATTTCCGGGGGCTGCCGGTCATCACGTGGTATAGTTTGGGGGCTAGCCTGTTCTTATTGCTGCTGCTGACGATGCCGCAGCGCGCCCGGCGCGAATAGGTGGCTCTGCGTAATTCAGAGACATGCCCCCGGCGCTCCCCCGATTATTACCGACTTTTCGCAACTCGACCCCAACGGCAGCTAGCCCTATGCCGACTACCTGCGCTGGCACTTCACCGAAATAGTCGAGTTGCTTCGCAGCAAAATCGTGCGTAAAATGGTTGGTCCCGCGCTGGTTCAGCAGCGCATTTCCAGCAATTTGCGTGGTGAGTTGTACGCATACCTGAAGCATAAGCCCTGCCAGGTATTTGCCGCGCTTTTTGATTGATGTGCGCCTGTTGGGGAGCCCCGGCTACGGCGATGCCCAGATTCGTGCCGTGGTGCAGCCCGACCTGTGCGTGGTGTGCGACTCCCGGCCAAGCTGCGTGCGTGCGGCTGCCCGGGCACACCCGACTGGATTATTGAAACTGTGTCGCCCGACCCGCCTTAACGTGGCCACTAAGTACGACCTCTATACCGAAAGCGGAATGGGCGAATACTGGCTGGTATTCCCGAAGGAGAAAGTTGTGCAAGCCCTTGTGCTGGCTGAAAAAGGCGAGTGCCGGCTAGCCAATGAGTTTGATGGGGCTAGCTGCCTGCCCAGCCATACCCTGCCCGAGCTAGCACCGGAATGGACCGCTGTATTCGTGGATGTATAGTATTGACTACTAATTCAGTTGCCGGCCTCGGTGTGCTGCGCCCGCAGCCACCTGCGCAGCCCGGCCGGGGCTAGTACCTCTACCGCCGGCCCGTAGCTGAGCAGCTCCATGCGCAAATCGTGCGTGTCGAATACGGTGAGGGTCAGCCGGATTTCAGCTTCATTGTGCACCAGCACGCGCTGCGAGGCGTGCAGCGGGTAGGCCAGCGCGTAGCGCCCCTGCTGCGGCGAGAAGCGTAGAATAATTTCCTGCGGCGCTTCTTCCGCTGCATCGGGCCGGATGATGCCGAAGGCATTTTCGTAATATGTGGCCGCGTCGAAATCAGCGGGCGGCGCGAATTTCTGCTTTGTCACGCGCAAGTCACTGATGCGGTCGAGGCCGAAGCAGGCTAGCCAGCCGCTGCCCGCCATCGCGGCCAGCACGTACCAACGCCCCCGAAATTCCTTGAGTAGCAGTGGCCCTGCTGTGCGCGCTACTGCCGCATCTTCCCAAAACTTCTGGTACTGAAACTCGACCAGGCAGCCCGCTTGCGCCGCCCGCAGCAGCGGCCGCAGGTGTTCGAGGCCCTGCGCCCGCCGGGTTTCGGACTGCACAAACGGGGCCAGCGCCGCCGGTAACCGAAAAAAATCCTGCAACTCGAATGCTTCTAGCAGGCGCGCGTGCTCGGGCAGCAGCGCCTCGGTTTCGGCGATGTAGTAGCCCGCCGCTTTGCGCGACTTGATGGTGATACCGAACAGCTCGGTTATCTCCCCGATATCGCGCTGCAACGTGCGCTGGCTATACCCAGCGTCGAAGTCACCGACACTGGTTTCTTGTAGCAGGTAGCGCTGAATTTCAGCAAAAGGCAATGCCCGCCCGCGCATCGCCTGTAGCCGGCGCACCAGGTGAAGCTGGCGGAGAAGGTGAGCACGGGCGGGCATTGGAGAGAGCTTATTCTTCTAGGTCGGACCAACTATAAGCGCGAAGCTTTTCAGCTAAGTCGGCTGTGTTTATCGGGTCTAAATCATGTACTCCAAAATACCGCTTACTGCCAAGCATACCACCATGACTATCTTTTTCAAAATTAGTTTCCACTAAAGGTCCTAAAACAAATACTCTTGTAGCCCAATCCTCATCTGGATACAGTGCAATTCGTTTTGTTCTAGCAATATCTAGTAATTCTTGATTGGGGCGATTGGTATTGTTCCATAATAATTTTGCTTCGCCGTTTTCCCCTTCAGCAATATCAACAACGCCCCAGATTTCGGCTACCTGTCTTACTGATTTCCACCAATACATACCTAAATACTGGCAACGGTCATGCTTATAAGCGCCGCCAGAGGCGGGGCATATGTATACATTTTCACTAACAAGTTGAGAGTGAAAAGCACCGCAATTACACACATCTAACCAATTTCTCCAGTTTGGTAACAAGCTGGCTCCATTTAAGTAACCTTTAAAATCTTCAACTGCTTCTGCTAGCGCAGGAGAAATATTCGGTTGCTGAACAGCCGTTACAAAATCTTCAAAAGTGACCGCAGCAAATAAAATGCGTCCTTGGTAAGTAGTACGAATAGTTTCTTCAATATTATCAAAATCCCGTTCTGACTTGTTTTCAAAGTTTGAAAGCGCCAGCAATACTTTAACATTTGCTGTTTCCTTATCTAATTCGGAAAGATAAGTTTCCAACTGTTCGTCATAAAACCAATCCCAGCGCTTTGTTTCAATATAAACAGCAAAAGAAGGCTGTGTTATAAGGCCGTCAATTATACTGCCATTGCGACCAACCTGCTGACGAAAATCTACTCCAATTTGTATTCCCGAGCTGTCACCAACAAGTGATGATAAGGCAGAGGATAATAATTTTGGATTTTCCTGATATAGCATTCGTAATAGAAGCAAGCAGTAATTAGTAGTGCGGTTTTCGGGTTGGTCATACCCGGAAAACAAACTTATCTCTTTTCCCATGTTGTTTTTTGGTTGTTGGTTGGAATAAAAATGCAGCGCAAGCTACTTCTAGAATCTACTTAATCACCGTTTCCTAAGACGCTTATAGCAATCACGCTCCCGCGCACCCACCACTATATCCATCTGAGCGGTTCGTGGCCGTTTTCTACACACCCAGATGCCCCTGTATACCCAGCCCGCAATAACTCCTCCCACGCCACCCGCGCCCCCGATATTGCGTAGCCACTGCCACAATAAACCGCAGCAGCTTTTCCTCAGCTTCCGCAGCCAGCCCCAGCGGCTGGGTAGCGGCCAGGCTCTGCAAAAAAGGAATAGCCTGGGCACGGTCAGTTTCCCAAGTGGGGTTGGTGGGCTGCTTGGATATTTTTAGTTGGCGCATGGGATAAGGCTAGGGAGCCTAAAGAAAGTTGTAAAACTGAACTCCGGTATCAGGCCTGGTAGGGCCAGCAGCAGCCACACCTGCATGGCCCCGGCCGCTACCATTGCTTGCTCGCTGTGGCCGAAAACCATTTCGCCCTCGTCGCGCAACAGCACGGTGTGAATGGTTTCTGTGATTTCGCTTAGCTCGTCCATTTCCAGCGGGGCGGCAGTACTAGACACGATGAAAAGCAGCGCCCGCCGGGCCGGCTGCTCATCGGCATCTGATGGCAGAGCCGATAGTAGTTGTCGCAGAGCCTCGGCGGTGCGAGCAGGGCCGGTTGTTTCTGTCTTTGCTGCCCGCATGGCCCCGGCTCCGCATAGTACCGTGGATACGTCGTCCATAGCAATACTACCGGGCAGCGCAGGGGTGCTGGCTAGCAAGTGGTGCAGGTCAGTAAGCCAGGCCAGCAGGGCTTCTTGGTGCGGGGCTTGTGCGGTCAGCTGGGTCGGGGTTGCGGTAGTTTCCCAAGTGGCTAGCGGGGCGGCTGGCGTAGGCGGGGCGGGCGGTGTGGTTGCAGCGGGCATCGGACAATGAACTGACGACAGCCCAAAGGTGTCAGGTCACCGCGCCAAACCACGTCGTTTTCGGGCTGGCCTAGATTATTCTTTTGCGGCCCGCACCCGCCCAACGCCTGCCGGGCCGTTATTTTGTCGAAAGCTGCGCCTGCGCTGGCAGAATCTTCGTAATCTGCCCTAGCTGCAAAATCTACGTTTTTTATGAAACTCTTCAAATCGGCCGACCTTATCCGCAAAAGCAAGTATATCAGCCGCGATTTGAGCTGGCTGCGCTTCAACTACCGGGTGCTCGACCAAGCCAAGGACCCTAGCCGCTCGCTCTTTGACAAGCTGCGCTTTTTGAGCATCACCAGCTCGAACCTCGACGAGTTTTTCATGATTCGCGTCGGCTCGCTCTATAATTACCTCGACTACGGCAAGGAGCGCGTCGACTACTCGGGGCTGCGCGAGCTGCCGTTCCGGCGCAAGCTGCTCGATTTCGCCCATCGCTTTGTCAACGACCAGTCGCTCACGTACTTAAACGAGCTAAAGCCGCAGTTTGAGAAGCAGGGATTCAGCATCAGAAGGGTAGAGGAGCTGACAGAAGTGGAGCTGAAAAAAGTGGAAGGCTACTTCAAAAACACCGTTTTTCCGCTGCTCACGCCTATGGTATACGACTCGTACCACGGCTTCCCGCTTATCATCAACCAGGTGCTGACGTTTGGGGTGGTGACGCGCGAAATGGGGGCTCCCGAAGCCGCAACCCTGGCCAACCCGCTGCCGCCCGATGTGGAAAAGGGCCAGGAGCGCCTCACGTTCGTGCAGATTCCACAAAACCTGACGCGCTTCTTTGAAATCACGCGCAAGGACCGGGTGGTGTTCGTGCCCATCGAGGAAATTGTGCGGGCCAACCTGCCCAAGCTGTTCCGCAACGTCGAAATCGTGTCGGCCGACCTGCTGCGCATCACCCGCAACGGCGATTTTACGCTGGAAGAATCGGAGGACATCGACAGCAACTTTATCAAGGAAATCCAAACCGGCCTCAAAACGCGCAAGCGCGGCCGGGTGGTGCGCGTGGAGGTCGAGCCCGACGCCTCGCCCTACCTCATGAACATCCTGCGCGAGCGCTGGAACATCGACAACGGCAACATTTTCGTTATTCCGGTCTTGCTGGATATGAAGGGGTTAAACCAGATTTTGCGCTATCCCAGCTTCAAGGGCAAGGGCGCTAAGCTGCCCGCGCCGGTGCTGCCGCTAAGCCTGCCCGAAGGTGCCGAGGACAACATGTTTGAGTACCTCAAGCACCACGATGTGCTGCTGCACCACCCCTATAATTCAATTGAAACGGTGGTGCGCCTGCTGGAGCGCGCCGCCGAAGACCCGCAGGTGCTGGGCATCAAGCAGACGATTTACCGCCTGGCCGAAGATTCGCGCGTGACCGCCGCCTTGCTCAAGGCCGCCGAGAATGGCAAGCACGTATCGGTGCTGTTTGAGGTGAAGGCGCGCTTCGATGAGGAGCGCAATATTCGGGAGGGCGCCCGGCTCGAAAAGGCCGGCTGCTTCGTCATCTACGGCGTGGGTAAGTACAAGACCCACACCAAGATGCTGATGATTATCCGCAAGGAAGGTGAAAAGGTGACGCGCTACGTGCATATCGGCTCGGGCAACTACAACGAGCAAACCTCGCGCCTCTACACCGACCTGAGCATGCTGACGACTAACGATACGTATGGCCACGACGTGTCGGAGTTCTTCAACGTAATCACCGGCCACTCGCAGCCCGACGACTACGAGTACCTCATCACGGCCCCGCGCGACATGCGCCAGCAGCTCATCCACCTCATTCGCGAGGAGGCTAAGAATGCTAAAAAGGGGCTAGCCAGTGGCATCGTGATGAAGATGAACTCGCTGGAAGACCGCGAGCTGATTGACGAGTTTTACAAGGCCAGCAAGGCCGGCGTGCCCATTCGCTTCATTGTGCGGGGCATCTGCTGCCTGCGGCCGGGCCGCGTGGGCCTGAGCGAAAATATTGAGGTAAAGAGCATTGTGGGCGAATACCTGGAGCACGCCCGTCTGTTTTACTTCCACCACAACGGCGAGGCGCGCCTCTACGCCGGCTCGGCCGATGCCATGGTGCGCTCCTTCGACCGCCGCATCGAGGCACTGTTTCTCATTGCCAACCCGCAGCTGCGCCGCGAGGCCATTCACATCCTGCAGCTCAACCTGCTTGATACCCAAAACAGCTACCTCATGCGCGAGGATGGCGCCTACATCTGCCAGCGCCCGGCGCCCGGCGAGCCGGCCCTCAATATTCACCGCGATTTCTACCGCCGCCCCGACGAGGCGCAGCTAGCCCAGGCCACGCCCGAAGGCCTGCTAGCCCTGCTGCACGACCAAACCGCCAAGCGCCGCCAACTGGCCGCCGCCGAGGCGGAGGCCGCCGAAGCTGCGTCGGTGCTGCCCGAAGTAGAGGATGGAGCCGACGATTTCGGCCAGGGCGAAGCCCTGATGGAAGCGGAAGTGGAGCAGGAAGCTGATATCGCCGCCACGGTGGTGGATGAGTAGGCTAGCCGGTTAGCTTATTAAGCAGACAATAGGCTATTATGCTGAACAAAGTGAAGCATCTCATTCGAATCGTTGGGGGTACCCTAGCGGTGCGAGTAGGATGCTTCACTTTGTTCAGCATGACGGCCTCTTAGTGTATCTCAGCTTGGCTTACTTACACCAGTGGCCCGTTCTCCACATCGGCCACGGGCAGAATGCTAGGGTGCACATTGGGGCTGATTTCGTCGAAATACTGCTCGAACAGTGCTTGCAGCATGCCGTCTTTCAGGCCAATGTCGGGCACTATCATGCTGCTGACGCCGGCCCACTCCATGGCGGCAAGGTAGATGTGGCCGGCGGGCACAATCACGTCGGCGCGGTCGGGGTTAAGCAGGGCCACGTTCACGCGCTCGCTCATGCTGAGACCGTTGAGGCGGTCGAGGATGGCCTGCACGCTGCGCTTGGTAACCGGCTTGGTAGGCGCGGCCGGCGACATGCTGTAAATCTTGTTGATGTTGCCACCCGTGCCGATGGCGCGCGTGACGTGGTAGCGGCGAGCGTTTTCGCGCACCCAGGCTTCCATGCGCTGCCACAGGCCGTTCATTTCTTCCACGGTGCGGCCGCTTTCTTCCTGCTGCATGCGCCGGATGGAGCCGATTTCGAACGACTGCGCGGCCACCTTGCGGCGGTCGTGGTAGATGTTGAACTCGGTGCTGCCGCCGCCTACGTCGATGTGCAGGTAGTGGCGGTTGTCTTCGAGCACGTGCTCAATCACGCGGTTGATGTACGAGGCTTCGGCCTGGCCGTCAATTACTTGAATAGTGAGCCCTAGCTCGTCTTGCACGCGCTGGGCTACGGCCGCGCCGTTGGCGGCCGTGCGCATGGCCGAGGTGGCGCAAATGAGGTGGTGCGATACTTCGTGCACCTCCATCAAGAGCTTGAGCGAGTGCAGAAACTTGACGAACTTATCGGCCTTGCGCGGCGGAATTTCGCCGGTGGCAAACACGTCTTCGCCCAGCCGCAGCGGGTAGCGCACGTACTCGACGCGCTTGAGACGGTAGCGGCCCTGAAAAAACAAGACTGCCGAAATCTGGCAGCGCACGGCGTTGGAGCCAATATCGATGGCGGCGAGCTTGGTCAGCTGATACTCCATCGGGCAAAGGTAGGGCTAGCAGATTATGCCTCAGCGCTAGTTTTCGCCGTTAATAAGGTTTACTACCAGCGTCGCCATCACGTCTTTGTCCTCGGGCCGGCTCTCGGCAATAAGCAGCGTGAGCGCCACCAGGGCATTATCGGCCAGGCGGCGCGCCCCATCGGGCCGGTAGAGGCAGCCATTGCGGTCCAGAAAATACACGAACAGGAAGGCCGCGATACGCTTATTGCCATCCGAAAAGGAGTGGTTTTTAACCACGAAATACAGCAGATTTGCCGCCTTTTCCTCCACGCTAGGGTACATATCCTGCCCGCCAAAGCTCTGATAGATAGTGCGTACCGAGCTTTCGAAAGACTTGTCTTTTTCGCGTCCGAACAGCTCGGAGCCCCCGAATTGCACGCGCAGCGCGTCAATGGCCTGCATGGCGCGCTCGTAAGTCAGCTCGAAGCCGGCCTCGGTGGCGGGCGCCACGGTGTCGCGGGCTACGCGCAGGCGCTGGTGGTCGTACTGGTCGAGCACGTCGAGGGCGCGGGCGTAGTCGCCCAGAATGCGCAGCAGCGCGTCCGACTGGTCGGCCGTCAATTCCTGGCTAGCCGCTACTTCGGCTTGCAGCTGCACGAGGCGCTTGAGGTCGGCTAGCTGGCGCTGGCTTTCGCGCAGGCGTTTTTCATTCAGCACGAAGCCCTGCACGAGGTACTGGCGCAGCACCTGCGTGGCCCACTGCCGAAAGCTGGTGCCGCGCTTAGACTTTACGCGGTACCCGACGGAGATAATGACGTCGAGGTTGTAGTATTTTACTGTGTATTGGCGACCATCAGGAATAACTGTCAAGGATTCCTTGACAGTTGTCTCTTCGAGAAGTTCTTCCTCCCGAAACAGGTTGCGAACGTGCAGGCTAATGTTCTGTTTAGTAGTTTCAAACAGTTCTGTCATCTGCGCCTGCGTCAGCCACACGGTATCGTGGTCGAGCTGCACGTCGAGCTGGATTTGCCCGTCGGGCGACTGGTAAAGAAGAACGTCGGAGGAAGCAGGAGACATGCGGCGGCTAGGCTAAGAACCAGCAAGATATAGCTGATTTTAATAACCAGTCAACCAGCTACTTAAAATACCTCGCCCAGGTTCAGCGAAAGGCCGCGCGAGCCGTCGAAGCCGAAGCCGTAGTCTATGGCCAGGTTGGTGCGCGAGGCTTTGTTGAGGTTCAGGCGCAGGCCGGCGCCCACGGCGGGCACTACCTTCTCGAAGGTGCCATTTTCGACCCGGCCGTGCGTCACGCTTAGCTCGGTTACGCTTTGGGCATTGGTGAAAACCACGCCCCCTAGCAGGCGGTTGCGGGTGATGCCGAAGCGGTATTCGGCCTCGCCGTAGACAAAGTTTTTGCCCCGAAACCGGCCCTGGATGAAGCCCCGGCCGGTGTTGCCATACATATCCCAGCCGGTGGCGGGCAGGTCGAGGAAGGGCGGATTGCCACTGAGCGTAAACGTGTTATATGACCACAGCGCCAGGATATTGGGCGAGTAGCGCGAGGGGTGCAGGTACACCCGGCCTTCGAGCAGCAGACTCTGGTAGTTGGTGTCGCTGCCCAGCCACTGGCGGTTGGTGCGGTACTGGGCATTAAGCAGGTAGCCGCCCTGCGGGTTGAGGGCATTGGCGCGGTTGTCGTGCAAGGCGCTGACAACCAAGCCGGAAGAAGTGGAGCGGTCCGACACGCCGTAGGTGTAGCGCGAGATGCTGGCTACCTCGCGGCGGCTGTTGCGGCTCACGATGTCCCAGTGGTCATCGTATTGGTACCCTAGCCCCACGTACCAGGCCGGGGCCACGCGCCGAAAGGCGGTTTGGTAAAGCCGCAGGTACTTATAGTCCATACTCACTACGCCGCCGGTAGTGCTGGTGTACATGCCCAGGCCGTAGGTGCTTTGCGGATAGCGCATTACGCGCCAGTCATTCACCAGGTTCCAGGTATTATTGGGCTGCCAGAGTGAGGAAGTAACCGTAAAAATGAGCTGCTCCTGGGCCGTGTACTCGGCCGCACCTACAATGGTCGAAACGTTGGCATTGCGCCGCTGAAAAGCCGAGCTTAGCGCCAGCTCCACCACGGCGCCGGTTTGCTGCGAGTAGCCCACCACCGGCACTACCAGCAGCATGCGGCGGCCATGTTGCAGGCCCAGCGAGTCGTGGGTAGGGATGTGGGCCAGCCGGGCAAACGTGTCGTGCGCCACATCGGCCACATCGCGGGGGGCCGGGCGCGGGGCGGGTACTGCCACGGTTTGAGCAAAGCCGCAGTGAGCCAGCAGCGTTAACGCCGCTAGCCCGCCCGCCCGGCGCCCCATTGCTCGCATAAAAGTAAAGTACACGTGAACCAAATAGTTGCGAAAGCCAGCCGCCTGGCTAAGGTACCTCGGCCCGCGCACTTTTCAGCGCTCAGACTTCAGAATTTCACAAAGGTTCAATGGCTGACGTCCCGGTGGCCCAAACTATCGGCCGGCGGCCCGGCTACATCGACCGGGCCGCCGGCCTGGGCTACTTATCGATGCGGAAGCCTAGCCCAAACTGCACGAGGCTGTTCTCCTCCGACACCTGGTAGGAGATGGAAAAGGCCAGCGTTTCGACTACCGGCGCAATGTAAAAGCCGCCGCCGTAGCCCGCGTGCCAGCCGCCCGGCGAGCTGCCGTTGTAGTACACCCGGCCCTGGTCGTAGAAGCCAAACACGCCGTAATAAAACGGCAGAAAGTGGTTTTTGCTCTGGCCCAGCGCAAAGCGCAGCTCCGAGTTGAAATACAGGCTGGCATCGCCCGTGAAGCGGTTGCGGTAGTAGCCGCGCAGGTTTTCGGCCAGCCCCAGGCTGGTGAGCTTGTAGAACGGAATGGCCGAATCGGGGCCGTAGTTTTTGGCGCCGCCGCCCTTCAGGGCCAGCGTAATCGGGATGCCGAGCCTAGCGGTGCCCAGGTACTCGGCCGAGGCCTGGGTGAGGCCGAAGGTGCGCTTATCGCCGGTGAGCTGCTGGTACGAGTCGTGGCGCAGCAGCAGGCGCACGCCGCGCTGGGCAAACACTTTGCGGTTGCGCAGGTCGATGTCGAGCAAGGCGTTCAGGCCTAGCAGGCGCTGGTTGGTAGCGTTGGGGCGGTTGAAGCGCATAGAGTCGGCAGCGGCAAGCTCTAGGCCGAGTTCACTATTAGCGGCATAATCACTGTTATAGTACTCGTAGCTGGGGCCGAAGCGAAACACGCTGCGCTGCCAGAACACGCGCTCGCCAAAGGCCTTCACCGTGAAGCCGCGGTAGCGGGCGCGGTAGAATTTTACGTCGTACAAATCCTGGCTAATCTGGGTGTTGTTGCCGATGCCGAAGTAGTTGTAGAACGGGAAGAAATTGCCGTAGCTGGCCTCCGCCCCAATGTCTACCTTGCCAATGGCGTAGCGGTGGCGGCTGGCCGCCGTAAGCTGCAACTGCCCGCCCGTAGAGGCCTGCAAATCGAAGTCGTAGCGGTTCTTGTAGCCCGGCTTGCGAAAGCCCTGGCGCACGAAACCCACGCCCAGGCTTACCCCCACGCCATCGTTGCGGTTGTAAAACAGGCCGGCCCGGGGCGCGTAATTATTAAACTCAAACGCCTCACGGTCATACAAATTCACGTAGCGACTGGCGCTGCGGTGGTCATCGGTTTCGGGGCCAGCGGTGAGGTCAGTATTAGGCGAGTCGTAGACTTTGGTAAGCGTGCGCAGGCCCGCGGCCCGCGAGTCGTCGGTGATTTTGTCCTTGCCCTCGCCGCCAATCACGCGCACCAGCATGCTGCCCGCGCCGCCGTCGCCGGTTACCTGGAAAATATCCTGGCCATCGAGGCCGTAGAGGTCCACTTCCTGGGTTTCGCCGGGCTCAAAGGTGCGGTCAAACAGCGCCGGGCCGTTGGGCTCTTGCGTGTCGCCCTTGCGGTCGAATTCCTGCACGCGCACCCGGCCACCGGCCAGGCGCTCCACCTTGAAAATCTCGGCCTTATTGGAGCCCACTACATCGACACGGCTAGCCAGTAGCAAATAGTAGCGGTCGATGGCCTTCGGTAATTCCTGAATCCGTGCCTTGAGCTTGCGGTTGATTTCCTGGCCCGAAAGACCTTGAATCTCAGTGGGCAGCGTGGCGGTGGCCTCGTCGATTACGGCGGGCGTGAGCTGGGTTTGCAGGTACTGGGCTGCGTCCTGCCAATCCTTCCGCGTCAGGCTTTGCAGCAGAAAGCGGTCGAGGTGGCGGGCCGGCCAGTTCAGACTTTTCATGTCGTGAAACTCGCTGCCGAAGTCCTCAATGCTGGGCACGGCCCACTCGCGGTTGGCCAGGTAGGTCAGCAGGCCGTTCCACTTGGTGAAGGCCTGGTCGCGGTCGCGCGGAATGGGGCGGTACACGCTGCCTTTGCCCTTGCCCTGGTCGTAGCCGGCCCATTTCCAGTTGTCTTCGTGCTTGCCAAAGTCGGCCACGAGCATGTCGAAGGCGCGGGCGCGGGCTAGCGCGGGCGCGTCCACGCGGTTGTCGTGGTCCTTGTAGAGCTTGCGGAAAAAGCTGAACGAGCGCGTCACCTCATCCGACTTACCGAAGCCGGCCAGGTTGGGTTTGGGGTCGGTGGGCCGGTCTTCCAGCGTGCCGAGCAGGCCGGCGTATTCCTGGCGGTAGGGGCCTAGCTGGTTGTTGTCGGGCAGGCGAAACAGGCGCGGGCGGGCGTGCAAAATGTCGGTATGGTCGAGCAGCGCGCTGATGGGCAGGCCCGAGTACGGGTTGGCCGTGGCCGTAATATCCTTCAGAATATCCGACACGAACGACTGTTGCAGCTCGGGCGGCAGGATGCCCGTCACGTCCTTATCAACCGAGCGAAACACGTACTCCGAGCTGTCGGCCGCGATGAGTTTGAGCGAGGTCGTCTGGCGCCCGCCGCCGCGGCCAAAGGGCCGCAGGCCGCCGCGCTCGGTGTTGAGGTCCAAGGTTTTGACTTGCACCGGGGCTAGCCACGACGAGCGGTAGAGCGGCCCGATAAAGAAGCGCTTGCTCTTACCGGCCGTGTATTCGGGCCCCGGCACTACCGTCGTAACGGCCTGATACGGCGCCTCGGGCTTTTGCTCGGCGGGCGTTTTGGCCACGCTGGGGCACTCGGTGATAAACGAATTGACGGGCACCTGCGCATCGGTGCCGCTGGCGCAGGGCGAGCGAAATAGCGTGCCCGCATACGCCTCCTTCACCGGCTGGCTAGCCTCCCCAAAGGTGAAGAACCGGCTCTTCACCGTGCCGTCGGCGTAGTAGTCGAGGGTGGCGTAGCCGTCGGCCTGCTCATTATAAAGTGAAGTGTTGCTGACGCCCACGTGCTGGCTCTGGGCAAAGCTGCCGGCCACCAGATGGTAGCTACCCTGGAAGGGTGTCAGCTGCAACGAATAGTCGTGCGCGGCGGCGTACACCACGCCGGGGTTGGTGCGCAAGGTATTGTTGAGCAGCTCCTTGCGTAGCTCCTGGTAGCCGGGGCTAGCCAGGTCGCGGGGCGAGCCTACGTTTTGGCGGTAGGCGGCGTAGATGGTGCCCAGCACCGGCGGGGCCAGGTGGCGGCTCAGCGGCTCGTGGCCGCCGTACACGCCGTTGGTCACTACCGGGTGGTGGCCCAGCAGCAGCAGGTTTTTGCCCTTCGTGTCGTCAATAATGTCTTGCAGCTGCTCGCGAAATTCCTCCTTGGTCAGCGTTTTGCAATCGGTATCGGGCGCCTCGGGGCGGTCGTAGGGGTGCGTAAACCAGGGCGTGTTCAGGGCCACCAGGCGCACCAGTGGAGCCACGTCTACCACCTCGGGGCCGGGGCAGCCGTTGGTGGGCACGAAGGCATTCTGGCCGGGCAGTTGCTTCTCAATGTACTTCTCCAGGCGGCGCACCGCCTTCAGACCGTGGCGGCCCGAGTTGGCCCAGTCTTTATCGCCGGGCACGAAGTAGATTTTGCCCAGCGGCAAGCCTTTCACCAGGTTGATAAAGGCATCGGCGCGGCTTTTCTCCTGCTCCGACAGCACTGAGTCTTTCTTCGAGGCTAGCCCCTCGTTGCCCACAATATCGCCGAGATGCACCACGGTAAAGGGCGTTTTTTGCTGCTCCAGCACCTGGCGCAACTGCTGGAGGCGGGCAATGGGCAGCTCGCCCTGGGCGGTGTTGCCGAGCAGAAAAACTGTGTGCGCCGGCGGGGCAGTTTGGGCGGTAGCCGTAGTGAGAGCCAGCCAGCAGAAAGAAAGAAGAGCGAGAAAAGGTGCGCGCATAGATGAAGGATTAGTGTGCCACTTACGCAAAAACGGCACTGAGGTATACCTAAGGCTTGTTTGCGCTTATTCTCAAAGGCTTAAAAAACGCAAAAAGGTATTGTGTCTTTCCCACGACGGAAGACACAACACCTTTCTTGCCGCTTCTGCGCGTGTACTTACTCGCCGGGCGCCGCAATGCCCAGCGCCCGCAGCTGGCTAGCGTACTTGTCATAAATAACGCGCAGGTCGGCGTTGTGCCTGGCCGCGTCTATGCCCTGGCTCACGTTGGCCGAGTGGAAGCGGTGCAGGTGGCTGTAGTGCGGGCACACCACCGGCAGGTGCCCGGCCAGCAAAAAGCGCACGTAGAGGTCGAGGTCTTCGGCCATGGCCAGCTCGGGGTCGTAGCCGCCCACCTCATCGAGCAGCGCCTTGCTGTAGCACACGTTGCCCTGGATGAAGTGCTCGGCCCGAAAAATAGCCGTGAGCATCGCCGTAGGCGAATCAAATTTCCAGGCGTAGTAATCCTCGTTGGGCAGGTAGCGGGCCTGCTCATCCACGCGCAGAAAATCGGCCACCAGCCAGGGGCGGCCGGGGTTGGCCGCGATGGCGGCCGCGTAGTGGTAAAGCGTGCGCTGCAGCAGCAGGTCATCGTCGTCGAGGGGCACCACCCAGGCCTCGGCGGGCGTGTGCTGGCTCAGCTCATTGCGGGCAAAGCCAGGGCGCTTGGGGCTAGGGTGCTGCCAGTGGCGCAGGGACGGGTAAGGCTGGGCGGCGGCTTCAGCGAGCACGGCGGCGGTGCCGTCGTCGGGGCCATTCTGGTAGAGGAGGTGCTCGAAGGAAAAATCCAGCGGAGCCGAAATGCTGGCCCGCACGCTGGCAATGGTTTCGGGCAGCAGCGCACGCCGCTGGTGGGTAGGAGTGATGACGGTAAAATGCATGGCGTCTTCATTCGGGCGAAGCCGGCGAAAAGTTGCGGCTAGCCTGGCTGGCCCGGTCCGGCGGGTGTAATGCAGGGCTAGCGGCTGGCGATAAAAGCTGCACCAGTCTGCCGCTGCGGGCAGCCCGGCAACCGGCCCTCGTGGCGGGTTAAACTCTTTGGCCGTGGCCGCACTAGTCCTTGAAAAATAATGTCCTACTACCGGGCGCGGCGCGTTACGGCGCTTGCCCAACTTAGGCCTTAGTCCGGCGGTAGCAGCTGACCCTAGCCACGCTGGTTGCCTTCGCGCAATCGGGCATTCTTTTTTCCGATTGCCACTTCATTTCATCTCCGTTTTTTTCGCTTTATCAGGTTATGATGCTCATTTTTCTTGGGTTTATCGTGCTCATCCTGGGCCTGAACGCCGCCCGCTACTCCGAGGGCTTTGCGCGGTGGCGCGGCGGGCTAGTGGCGCTGGGCACGGGGCTGCTGCTGCTAGGGGTCGCCTTTAGCACGGTGGTGCAGGTGGGGGTGGGGCAGGTGGGCGTGCAAACGCTGTTTGGCAAGGTCGAAAACCGGGTGCTGGGGCCGGGCCTGAGTTTGGTGAACCCCCTGGTGAGCGTTACGCGCTTCGACACCCGCACCCAGAACTACACCATGTCGGCGGTGCGTACCGAGGGCCAGCAGGCCGGCGACGATGCCATCCGGGTGCTCTCGGCCGATGGGCTGGAGGTGGTTATCGACCTCACCGTGCTCTACCACGTGGTGCCGAGCCAGGCGCCCAAAATCCTGTCTACCATCGGCGAGGACTACCAGGAGAAAATCGTGCGCGCCATTGCCCGCACGCGCATCCGCGACAATGCCGTGTACTACGACGCGGTGGCGCTGTACTCGACCCGCCGCGAGGAGTTTCAGACGCGCATTCTGGCCGCCATCGAGAAGGATTTCAACAGCAATGGCCTCAA
Organism: Hymenobacter cheonanensis; assembly: GCF_030581075.1. Taxonomy (GTDB): domain Bacteria; phylum Bacteroidota; class Bacteroidia; order Cytophagales; family Hymenobacteraceae; genus Hymenobacter. The sequence goes on along the minus strand of NZ_JAUQSW010000014.1, from coordinate 66,650 downwards.
GCTCGACCAGCTTTTAATTCGCAACATTCAACTGCCGCAGTCGGTGAAAACCAGCATCGAAAGCAAGATTTCGGCCGAGCAGGATGCCCAGAAAATGCAGTTTGTGCTGCAAAAGGAAAAGCAGGAAGCCGAGCGCAAGCGCGTGGAGGCCCAGGGCATTGCCGACTACCAGCGCATCGTGAACACCGAGCTTAGCGACAAGCTCTTGCAGTACGAAAGCATCAAGGCGCAGCAGGCCATTGCCACCTCGCCCAATGCCAAAGTTATCATCATGGGCAAAGGCAACGGCGCCCAGATGCTGATTGGGGATAAGTAGTGGGTGCAGGCGCCTCACCTCACCCCCCGGCCCCCGGTTCGCTTGATGCGCGAAGCCTTAGGGAGAGGGGGCCGGGGGGGAGGTTGCACGTTAGAAGTGAAGGCCTTACGCTACCGTCGATACTTCCTTGCGCTCGCCAATCTGCTGGCGCCACATGGCGTAGTACAGGCCTTTCTGGGCCAGCAGCTCGTCGTGGCGGCCGGCCTCGGCCACCTGCCCGCGCTCCAGCACAAAAATGCGGTCGGCGTGTAAAACCGTGCTCAGGCGGTGCGCGATGAGCACCGTAATGTGCTGGCGCGAACCCGACAGCTCGCGCACCGTGCGCCCGATTTCTTCTTCCGTAAGCGAGTCGAGGGCCGAGGTGGCCTCGTCAAAAACCAGTAGCGTGGGGTGGCGCAGCAGGGCCCTGGCGATGCTGAGGCGCTGCTTTTCGCCGCCGCTCACCTTCACGCCGCCCTCGCCGAGCACGGTGTCGAGGCCCTTGGGGGCGCGGGCCAGCAGGCCATCGGCCGCTGCCTGGTGCAGGGCGTGCAGGCACTCTGCGTCGGTAGCCTCGGGGGCCACGAAGCGCAGGTTTTCGCGGATGGTGCCGGCAAAAAGCTGCGTATCCTGCGTCACGAAGCCGATTTGCTCGCGCAGCACGTCGAGGTCCACGTCTTTGCTCGGGATGCCGTTGTAGAGAATCTCGCCCGCCAACGGCGGATACAGGCCCACGAGCAGCTTCACGAGCGTGGTTTTGCCCGAGCCGCTAGGCCCCACGAAGGCGATGGTTTCGCCCACTTTCACTTCAAAGGAAATATCGGACAAGGCCGGCGCCGGGGCCGTGAGGTGCTTGAACGTGACGTGCTCGAACGCCAGCTGCTCGATGCGGCCCACGGCCTGCGGGTGGGCGGGCTTCACGTCGCGCGGGGTGTCGAGAATCGTCTGGAAATTGCCCAGCGAAATCTGGGTTTCGCGGTAGGTGCCGATAATGGCCCCTAGCTCCTGCAACGGCCCAAAAATGGAAAACGAGTAGATAAAGAACGAGAAAAACTCACCCAGGCTGATATGGTTTTGCACCCGCAAGTACAAGAGCATCAAGATGATGATGTTGCGCAGCAAATTCACGAACGTGCCCTGCACAAAGCTCAGCGAGCGCAGGTAGCGCACCTTGCGCAGCTCCAGCTTCAGAATTTTGGCGGTGATGCCGTTCAGGCGCTCGGTTTCCTGCTGGGCCAGGCCCAGGCTTTTAATCAGCTCAATGTTGCGCAGGCTTTCGGTGGTGGAGCCGGCCAGCGCGGTGGTTTCGCCCACAATGGTCTTTTGAATGACCTTGATTTTCTTGCTCAGCGCAAAGCTCAGAATGCCCAGCAGCGGAATGGTGATAAAGTACCCAATGGCGATGGGCCAGTACACGGTAATGGCGTACCACATCACGAAAATGATGCCCACGATGGCCGTAAACAGCACGTTGACAAAGCTTTGAATGAGCTTCTCAACATCAATGCGCACCTTCTGGAGCTTGCCCAGAGTTTCGCCCGAGCGCTGGTCCTCAAACACCTGGTAGGGCAGGTCGAGCGAGTGGCGCAGGCCATCGGAGTACATGCGCGCCCCTAGCCGCTGGGTGATAACGTTGACGTAGTAGTCCTGGAAATTTTTGGCAATGCGCGACACCATTGCCACGCCCAGCATTATGGACAGTAATGGGATAGCTTGCCAAAAGAAAGGCCAAAATGACACTGCGCGAGCCCCAATGATTTCGGGATACTTCGCAGTAAATCTGTCAACTAACAGCCGGAAGTAATACGGGTCAAGCAGCGAAAAAACTTGGTTGATGGCAGCCAGCACCAAGGCCAGCACCAGCAGCGGCCAGTAGCGGCGGAGGTAAGAATAGAGGAGTTGCATAAAAAAAGCGCCGGGCTACGAACCCGGCGGTACTAACTAGTAAAGCGTCGGCGACGCCAGATGTTGCGCCGCGCTAGGCCAGCTGAGCCGGCGCCGGCCGCCGCAGCAGCAGGATAATGACTAGCCCCAGCAGCAGGCCCAGCGCCGGCAGCCCGTTGGGCAGCAGCCCGCCCGGTATTTTGGTGGCGTGCATAACCACCGCCCCAATCATGATAATGATGAGCCCCAGCGCGGCCGGCCGCACAAAGCGCGGCACTAACAACCCGATGCCGCCCAGCACTTCGCCTGCCGCCACCAGATAGGTAATAGCTGCCGGCAGCCCTAGCTTGCCAAACATGGCCACGGTATCGGTCAGGTGCAGGAATTTGTTGGCGCCCGAAAAAATCATGGCCAGGCCAATGAGCACTTGCAAAACCCAGGAAATAATGTTGCGCGCTGCCATAAGGAGTGTTGGTTGAGGTGGATAGCGCAAACATACAGTGCCCGCAACCGCTACGCTACTCTACTGCTGCCAGCCGCCGCCCAGCGCCCGCACCAGCGCCACGGCGGCGCGCAGCTGGGTAGTTTGCGTTTGCACCAGCAGGCGGGCCGCGTCGAGGGTCTGGCGGTCGGCATCGACCACGGCAAAGTAGTCGGTGAGGCCGCGCCGGTAGCGCTCTAGGGTGAGGCGGCCGGCCAGCCGGGCGGCGGTGAGGGCGCGCTGCTGGGCGGCGAGCTGGGCCTCGCTGGCGCGCACGTCGGCCAGGGCAGTTTCCACTTCCTCATAGGCGGTGAGGGCCGTGCTGTTGTACACGGCTTCCTGCTCGCGGCCCTGGGCGCGGGCTAGCTGCTCGGCCCCGCGCAGGCGGCCGCCGTCGAAGAGCGGAATGTTGAAGCCGCCGCCCACGTAGTAGGTCAGGCCCTGGCCCACCTTGGGCAGGTCGCCGATGTGGCTGCTTTGAGGGCCGATGAAGCCATTGAGCAGCAGCGTGGGCAGGCGGTTGAGGCGGGCCTGGTCGGCGCGCAGGTCGGCGGCCGACAGCAGGCGCTCCTGGCGGCGCAAATCGGGGCGGCGCGTGAGCAGGCTGGCCGGCAGCGTGGCCGGAATGCCCGGCAGCGGCGGCAGCAGCGGCGGCACGGCCGAAGCCGCCGGCGCCTTGGTATTATCCGTCAGCGGCAGTGCGCTGCGGTAGCTCACCGAGTCGGGGGCTAGCGAGGGCAGCACGAAGCTGCTGGCCGGCCGCCCTGTTAGGGTGGCCAGCGAGGCTACCAGCCCGGCGCGTTGGCGGCGCAGTTCAATGGCGCTGGCCTCCACGTTGGCTAGCTCAGTTTGGGCGCGGCGCACGCCGATTTCGTTGTCTACGCCGGCCTGAAAGCGGGCGTTGGTGAGCTGCACGTTGTAGCGGCGGGCCTGGCGGGCACTGTCGAGCACCAGCAGCTCGGCATCGAGGCCGCGCAGGCTGAAGTAGGTGCTGGCCGCATCGGCCGATACGGAGAGGCGCACGGCCTGCTCGTCGGCCTCGCTAGCCTGCTCGGTGGCGCGGGCGGCCTGGGCGCCGCGCCGCAGCCGGCCAAATAGGTCCACCTCGTAGTTGACATTCAGCGGAAGGTAATACTGCTGCTGCTGCACCGCCACGGCCGGAATCAGCGACGACTGCACCGGCCGCAGGGCCGAGAGCTGGGTGTTATACAGCGAAGGGGCCAGCGCCACCACCGGCGAGCGCTGGGCCTCGGCAATGCGCAGCTGGGCCCGCGCCTGGTCGATGCGCGCCACCGCGGCCCGGGTCGTGAAATTGAGGCTAGCCGCCTGGCCTTCGAGCCGCGTGAGGGTCGTATCGTTGAACACGGCCCACCAGGCGGGCAGGGTAGGGGTTTGGCGCAGCTGCCGGGCGGCCGTATCGGCCCGGGCGGCTACGGGCGCCGGCAACTCGGGCCGCCCCCGGCCCAGCGAATCGACAGGGGCCGAGTTCTTAAACGCCGTGGGCACCGGCACGGCGGGCGGCTCGTATTTATAATGGCTCACGGCACAGCCGCCCAGTGCCAGGCCTAGTAACGCAACAGGGATACGCATACTCACTTATTAACTAAATGCTAACGTGTGTCCTGGCGAGGCGAAACGACGCAGCAAGCGCACCAGAACAGCTCGTCTCGGTGCACTTGCTTCATCGTTTCGCCTCGCCAGGACAGATGATTTTCTACTTCGCTACCGGCGACGACACGCGCGGGGCGTCGGGGTCGTTGGGGCGGGGCTTGGCGGGCGGGGGGCCAGCCGGGGTTTTGGGTTTGGGCGGGGCTTTGGTGTCCACGGCTAGCCCCTCGGCCAGGCTTTCGGCGGGGTTAATAACCAGCTGCTCGCCACCTTGCAGGCCCTTGGTTACCTCGATGGTCGAGCCAAAATCGCGGCCTAGCGTGAGGTTGGCGAAGTGAATTCTACCCTCGCGCACCATCGCCACTTTGGGGTCGATGCCCGGCACCAGCGCATTGGCCGAGATGAGCACGCTTGGCGCGGTTTGGGGCAGGCGGAAGCGCACTTGCGCGTACACGCCGGGGCGCAGCGGGCGGGCGCCGCGGTTGGGCAGCTGCACCTCGGTGCGCAGGGTACGGGTTTGGTCGTCGAGGGCGGCCGCGTCGCGCGCTACCCGGCCTTCGAAGGGCTTGTTCGGGAATTCGGGCACCAGCACATCGGCCCGCAGGCCCCGCCGGATGCTGGGCACGAAGTTCTGCGGCACATCCACGAAGGCGCGGAGCGTGTCAGTCTGCTCAATCTTAAAGAGCTGGGTGCCCGTGGCGTTGCCGCCCGTCACGAGAGTGCCCACCTCCACATTACGCTGCGTCACCACCCCGTTAAACGGCGCAATAACCTGGCGGAAGCCCCGCTGCGCCTGTAGCTGGCGCACCACCGCCTGCTGGGCCGCGTACTGCGCCTTGCCCGCATCCAGCTCCTGCTTGGAGATGGCGCCCGGCAAGCTCACGCTGGTGAGGCGGGCGTAGGAGCTTTGCGCCAGGCTCAGGTTGGCCTGGGCCTGGGCAATCTGCTGGTCAATCTCGGGTGTGGCAATGGTGGCCAGCACCTGGCCCTTGCGCACCCGCTGGCCAATGTCGGCCGTCCAGCTCTGCACAAAGCCATTGACGCGGGCAAAGGCGAAGGTTTCGTGGTTCGAGCGCAGGTCGGCGGGCAGCGTTACGGTGGTGGTGTCGGGCGCCGCTTTGGCGGGCAGCACCGTCACCACGGGCTTGGCAGTGCTTTCCTGTTGGGTGGCCTCGTCGCGGGCTTGCTGGTGCTTGAGGCGGGGCAGGAAGCCTAGCAGAAACAGCCCGCCAAACACAAGCAGAATAATGAAAATAATCAGCCAGAAACGGCCTTTGCCGCCAGAAGAAGAGTCAGTTGACATGTAGGGAAATCTTAAAACACCACCATTGTCATGCTGAACGCAGTGAAGCATCTTGCTCGCACCGTTGAAAGGACATTTGGTCAAGTCAACGATTTACTTACTGCGCCATGCAAGATGCTTCACTGCGTTCAGCATGACAATGGTGTGTCTTCATTGGTAAATAATGAGGGCTACGCCGCCTGCGTTTGCGGCTCGGCTTCCGCCTCGGCCGGCGCCTCCTCTTTCTTCTTCAGATAAGAGAACATGATGGGCACAAAAAACAGGGTCGTGACGGTGGCCAGCATCAGGCCGCCGATTACGGCGCGGCCGAGCGGGGCATTTTGCTCGCCGCCCTCGCCCATGCCCAGCGACATGGGCAGCAGGCCGATAATCATGGCCAGGGCCGTCATCAGCACCGGGCGCAGGCGGGTGTAGCCTGCGTCGAGGGCCGCGTCGCGGGGGCTCAGGTCGGGCTCCTCTTCGCGGCGCTCGTTGGCGAAGGTCACGAGCAGAATGGAGTTGGCCGTGGCCACCCCAATGCACATAATGGCGCCCATCAGGGCTGGCACGCTCAGGGTGGTCTGGGTCACAAACAGCATCCACAGAATGCCCGCCAGCGCGCCCGGCAGGGCCGTGATGATGATAAGCGGGTCGAGCCAGCTCTGGAAGTTCACCGCCATCAGCAGGTAAACCAGCAGGATGGCGCCCGCCACCCCTAGCCCCAGCCCGATAAACGAGGTGCGCATCGACTCGGCCTGGCCGCGCAGCACAATGGTCGTGCCCTTGGGCAAGTGCTTCTCCGCATCGGCGATAATTTTGCGCACTTCCTTGCTCACGCCGCCCAGGTCGCGCCCGCTCACGCTGGCGTAGAGGTCCACGGTGCGCTGAATGTTGTAGTCTGAGGCCACGGCCGTGGTTTCGGTGCGGCGCAGCTGGGCAAAGCTGGTAAGCAGCTGCGGCACCGGCTGGCCGGGGCCCGTCACGGTAATGTTACCCAGCTCGTTGAGGCTGGCCAGCTGGCTGGGCGGCGTTTGCACGGCCACCGTGTAGTTCACACCCGTCACGGTATTCAGCCACTGGTTGGGGCTGGTTTGGGTACTGCTGCTCAGGTTCACGAGCACGTTGTTGGCGATGTCGCGCTGGGCCAGCCCCGCCTGCTGCGCCCGCACCCGGTCAATGTCCAGGCGCAGCTGCGGCTGGTCAAAGGCTTGGTACACAAACGCATCCACAACGCCCTGCACTTTGTCAATTTTCAGCTTCAGCTCACCGGCAATGCGCTGGTTGGCCGCCTTGTCGCGGCCCGTTACCTGAATGTCAATGGGGGCGGGCAGGCCGAAGTTCAGCGTCTGATTCACAATATCAGCCGGCTGGAAGAAGATAATCAGGTCGGGGTACTGCCGGTGAAGCTCGCGCCGGATGCGCTCGATGTACTCGCCGGTGGGCCCGTGGTCTTCCTTCATGCTCACCAGTATTTCGCCGTCGCCGGCCCCGATGGTGGGGTTATCGCTCAGCAGCAGGTTGATGGGCACCACCGGCAGGCCGATATTATCAAGTACTAGGTCCAATTCCTTCGCCGGGATGACCTGCCTGATAACGCCTTCTACCTGGCGGAAGCGACGCTCGGTTTCCTCTACCCGCGTGCCGGTAGGCACCCGCACGTGCAGGCGCAACTGGCCGGCATCCACGGTCGGGAAGAAGTTCTGGCCAATAAGTGGATACAGCCCTAGCGAGCACACAAACAGCACCGCGAAAGCCGTAACCACCAGCGGCCGGTTGCTCAGCGACCAGTCCAGGGCCCCGGTATAAATGCCCCGGAATTTCTCGAATTTGTGCTCGAAGGCGGTGTGCACCCGCCACACCCAGCTCTTGGTAATGCCCTCGCTGGCCTGCCGCTCGGCGTCGGTAATGGGTACTTCGGCTTCTTCCTCGGGGGTGCCGCTCGGGTGCTCTTTTTCAAACTGCTCGCGGTGCAGGCGGGCCAGGTCGCGCTCGCCCTGCGTTACCTCGCGGCCGTTGCGGAAATGCGCGCTGGGCACTTCCTCTTCCTCCTGCGCGTGGTAAATAGGCAACTCCTTGCGCAGCAAATACATTACCAGCGTCGGCACCAGCGTCCGGCTGAGGATGTACGAGGCCAGCATGGCAAAAATCACGGCCGTGGCCAGGGGCGCGAAGATGGCCGAAGCCACGCCACCCAGGAAAAACACCGGCACAAACACAATGCAAATAGCCAGCGTGGCTACCAGTGCGGGCGTCGCAATTTGTTGCGCACCATCCAGAATGCTGCGTTTCAGGCCCTTCTTCTGGCCCATGTTGCGGTGAATGTTCTCGATTTCCACCGTCGCGTCATCCACCAAGATGCCCACGGCCAGCGAGAGGCCGCCCAGCGTCATGATGTTCAGCGTCTGGCCCACAATGTTCATCACGATGATGCTCACCAGGATAGACAGCGGAATGCTTGTGGCAATAATGAGCGTGGAACGCCACGAGCCCAGAAAAAGCAAAATCATCAAGCCCGTGAGGGCCGCCGCAATGCTAGCCTCAATAATAACGCCCTTAATGCTGGCCCGGACAAAAAACGACTGGTCAAACAAGAGCTTGATATTCAGGCCGGGCGGGGCGTTGGCCTGAATATTTGGGAGGGCCTTTTTAATACCGTCTATAATGGCCAGGGTAGAAGCCGCCCCACTCTTCAGAATCGGAATAATGGCCGTGCGGCGGCCATTCTGGCGCACAATGTTCTGCTGCACAGCCGAACCTTCGTGCACAAAGGCCACGTCGCGGATGTAGATGGTGGTGCCATTTACCTCCTTTACCGGCAGGTCGTTGAGCGTGGCAATGGCCTCGGGGCTTGAGTTCAGCTTCACGTCGTACTCGCGGCTGCCAATCTTGGCCGAGCCAGCGGGCACCGTCAGGTTTTGCGAGGTGAGGGCAGTTACTACGTCGTTGGCGCTGAGGCCCTTGCCAGCCAGCTTCTGCGGGTCGAGGTCTACCATCACCTGCTTGGGCTTGCCGCCATTGGGCAGCAGCACCGAGGCGCCCTGCACCACCGCCAGCCCCGGCCGGATGAAGGCATTGGCCGCGTCGAAGAGGTCCGACTCGCCCAGCGTTTCGGAGCTGAGCGAGGTTTGGGCAATCGGCACGTTAGAAGCCGAGTAGCGAATAATGAGCGGCGGCGTGATGCCGGGCGGCAGCACCCGCAGCAGCGTTTGGGTAATGGCCGTAAGCTGGGCCACGCCCGCATCAGGGTTGGCGCCCGGCTGGAAGAATACTTTTATCAGGCCAATGCCTTTTAGGCTCTGGCTTTCAATGTGTTCAATATTATTGACGGTGGTGGTAAACGCCCGCTCGTTGGGAATAACTACGCGCTGGTTCATTTCCTCGGGCGAGATGCCCGAGTAGGTCCACACCACGCCCACCACCGGAATGGGAATGTCGGGGAAAATGTCCACCGCCATGCGCTGAATCGTCAGCACGCCCCCTATCAGAATGAGCAGCGCCATCACCACGAAGGTGTAGGGCCGCGCCAGTGCCAACCGTACTATCCACATAAGCTATTGCCCGGGGTGCCCCCAGGTCACTCGTTCAACTAATGGAACCCTGCCGCCTAGGCCCGAATTCTGCACTAAAAACTACACTCGCGGCGAATAGTTGCACGGCTAGTAGTTAATAAGTGCGATAGGCAACAAATTCACTAATAATTCATTAGCAGAAATTGCTCTTTGAATAATTACCGATGTTGGCCGTAAGTTTCCCACATTCGCCAGGTAAAAACCCAGGCATAACCTAGGTAGCAAGAAGTTGAAAAACAGTGGGCTGACGGGCACCAGCGTGCCAAATGAGGCCTAACTATTGCGCAGCAAACACAAAAAAGCCTCTCCCTTACAGGAGAGGCTTTTGTTTCGGCAGCTAGGCTGCCTAATAGCGGTACACCTTGTCGGCGTTGTTGTTCTTGAACTGCTCTTCGAAGTACTTGGCGTCTTCGGCGTTGCGGGGCTTCACACCCATTACAATGCCGCCGTTCTTAATACCTTCTTCGTACTCGGCAGCGTGCTCCTCGGGGATGCCCGAGCCTACCAGGGCGCCTACCAGGCCACCCGTGAGGCCACCGGCACCGGCACCAGCCAGGGCAGCGGCCAGCGGGCCGGCAATGATAAGACCAAGGCCCGGCAGCGCTACCGACGTGCCGATAGCAGCAATAGCGCCAATAATAGCACCGGCCGTGCCACCGATGGCCGAGCCTACGCCCGCACCTTCCATGGCCTTGTCACCCAGCTCAGTGTGTACCGTGTCGTCGCCGAAATGCGTTTTGCGCGTGTCGTCCGACATCATCAAGTGTACGTCGTCTTTGCTGTAGCCACGCTCGTGCAGTGACTGATAGGCCTTCTCCGCGCTATCGCGGTCGCGGAAAATGCCGCTCGTGTGGTTATAGTCACCATCGTAGCTGTCGTTGGTGCCGGTAGCGGCATCTTTCACAGCGTGGGCAGCGCGGTCGGTCGTGTTTTGTACGGCATCAACTGCGCGGCCTGCTACGGCACCGGCCGTGCCAGCTACTGCGGCGCCTTTGGCAGTGGCACTAAAGTCGTCGCCGGGGCGGGTCGAGCCATCGCCAGCGGCATTGGTCGTCGTAGTGTTGCGCGAGTGGTCGCCGTCGTAGCTATCGTTTTCGCCGGTTACGGCATCTTTAATAGCATGGCCAGCGCGCGAGGCGGTATTTTCTACTGCGTCGATGCCACGGCCTACGGCCGCACCGGCATCGCCAGCAATTTCGCCACCTTTTTGGGTAGCAGTATAGTCATCGCCGGGGCGAGCGTTCGGGTCGGTGGAGTTAGTCGGCATGGTCGGTGAAGTAGTGGAAAGGGGCTTAGTGGTAGTAGAGTCGAGGTTATCGGCGTCCGAAGAAGTGCTGCCGCCAGTGGCGCTGCTGTAGTCGGTGCCTGCGTTATAGCTCGTGCTTTCGTTGCTGGTAGTGCCGCTATTGCCGAGGCCGGTGCCGGTGTTGCTAGTGCCGTAGTTAGCGCCAGCGCCGGTGCCAGTATTCATCGGGTTATTCGCATCGTTGGTGTTCATCGGAAAAGGGGGGTGGGTGAGTGAATAGGCGCCAGAGCTGTTGTCCGGCTTCGAATACCTAAACGGGGGTGGCGGAAGCCGGGTTGCGAATTAGGGTACATTAGGCCAAACCGCCGCTCCGAGCCGGCTAGCCAGGCCTGCATAAAAAAAGCCTCAGCGCTGGCTGAAGCTTTTTTTATAAGTAACAGAGGCTTAGGGAAGATTAAGGCCCACCAAAGGGCCTAGGCTTCCTTTAGGGCATACGTGGTATAGTTGGCTTCCTGCTGCCAGAACTCCCGGCATTCCTTAATAAGATTTTTCAGAAAATTTTCATCCTGTTTCAGCGTGCGCCACTCGCCCATGCCCAGGCGCTCGCACATCTTGTAAAAGTTATCGCCTTGTCCCTTTGAGCCTTGCACGCGCACCAGGCTGCTGAGAATGGGCCGGCCGGCCGCAAATTCTTCGGTCGATATCTCGGCCAGCATCTCGTTGAGGCGCGATTTCTCGTGCGAGATGTCCAGGTTTAAACCCAGTTCGGATTCCTGCACCAGCGTGAGGTAGCTGACCGTGCCAGCCTGCTGCCGGGCGTAGCGGATGAGGTAGTGACGGAGGCGGTTAATCATGGAAGAAAAGCGAACGGCTCCAGCAGCTGGTACCAGCCAGCCAGGCCGAAACTTAACAAAAGGTGGGAGGAGGAACGAAGTGCCGCGCCGCAACGGCCTGGCAAGCACGGGGTTTGCCAAGCTGCCAAACGGGCTTGGGTAGGATACCAAAAATCAGGCCTACGTTGCAAAAGCAGCCCGCTGGCTGGTAAAAATCCACTATTTGCCCGGCGGGCTACTATTGGACGGGCTAGCGGCCCTGGCGGCGGCGCAGCTCTTTCTGAATTAGCAGAAACTCGCGGCTGCTTTGGCCGGCAATGGCCGTGTTCTCGTTGGCGCGGCGCAGCAGGTAGGGCATCACAGCCTCTACGGGGCCGTAGGGCACATACTTGGCGGTGTGGTAACCGGCGTGGGCGAGGTTGTAGCTCAGGTTGTCGCTCATGCCGTAGAGTTGGGCAAACCACACCCGCTCATCCTGCGGGGCTATGCCGGCCTGCTGCATCAACTGCGTGAGCAGCAGCGAGCTGGCCTCATTGTGAGTGCCCGCGCACAGGCTGATGCGGTCTACGTGCTGCACGCAGTAGCGCAGGCTCTCATTATACAGGTCATCGGTGGCCTGCTTGGTGGGGTTGATGGGGTTGCGATGGCCGCGCTGCTGAGCCACGCGGGCCTCCTTCTCCATGTAGGCGCCGCGCACGAGCTTCACGCCGAGGTAAAAATTACCGTGGGCGGCGCGGTCGTGGGCGGCTTGCAGCGCCTCCAGCCGGTCGTGGCGGTAAAGCTGATACGTGTTCCAGACAATGGCGCGCTCCTCGTTATAGCGGCGCATCATATCCTCGGCCAGGTCGTCGATAGTTTGCTGAAACCAGCTTTCCTCGGCATCCACAAACAGGCGCACGCCGTGCTGATGAGCGCTGGCACACAGCGCATCGAGGCGCTGGCGGCCCCGCTCGAAGCTAGCCTGCTCGGTGGGCGTGAGGGCAGCCCCGGCCTGCACTTTTTCGAGCAGGGCGGTGGGCATCAGGCCCGTTACTTTAAAAACGGAGAACGGCACATTGGGCGTGGTAGCGGCCAGGGCAATGGTGGCCAGAATCTCGTCGCGGGTGTGGTCGAAGCTGCGGTCGTTGCCGGTGCCTTCCACCGAGTAGTCGAGGATGGTACCGATGTGGTAGCGGCCCAGCTCGGCAATCACCGGCTCACATTCCTTAATGGTTTCGCCGCCGCAAAACTGCTTGAAAATACTGTGCTTGATAAGAAACTTGGTGCCCGGAAAATTAAATTTCAGGGCCGACTGCATGAGACCGCCGCCGGCTTTTACCAGGCTGCCGTTGTTCATGGCTGCAAACAGGGCGTACATCTTGCGCAGCTCGGCATCGGTCTTGGCTTCGAAGGCAATGCGGGTGTCTTCAAACGAGATAGGAGCGGCGGGCAGCGCGGGCACGGCGGGGTTGGCAGGCATAAACGGGGGCAAAACGGGTGAGACGGGTGGGGAGGCTAGCGCGGGTACACGAAGGTACGGCCCCCGGCGAAAACCCTGTTCGGCAACCGGAGGTTACTTTTAGGCTTTTAAAAGTGGCGCGGGCTCTGCAAGCCTGCGCGTAGCAATCCCGCCGTTCCCCCGCGCAGACTCGCAGAGTCCTCGCTACCCTGTTTAATGGAAAATAGCCTAGCTACCCCCGATACGTATTTTACCCGCAAGCTGGCCGCCAAGGGGCAGCCTCTCATCATTGCCGGCCCCTGCTCGGCCGAATCAGAAGCGCAAGTGCTGGCCGTGGCCCGCGCCCTGAAGGCGGCCGGGCAGGCCGATATGTACCGCGCCGGCATCTGGAAGCCGCGCACCAAGCCCGGCGGCTTCGAGGGCATGGGCACCGCCGCGCTGCCCTGGTTGCAAGCCGCCCGCCAGGAAACCGGCCTGCCGATGGCCATCGAAGTTGCCACGCCCAAGCACGTAGAAGAAGCCCTGAAGCACGACATCGACGTGCTCTGGATTGGGGCGCGCACCACCGTCAACCCCTTCGCGGTGCAGGAGCTGGCCGATGCCCTGGCCGGTACCGGCGTGCCGGTGATGGTGAAAAATCCCGTGAACCCCGACCTGGCGCTGTGGGCCGGCGCCCTGGAGCGGCTGGAGCGCGCGGGCATTACCGACCTGGCGGCTATTCACCGGGGTTTCAGCACGTTTGCGCCCTCGCGCTACCGCAACGCGCCCACCTGGGCCATCCCGATTGAGTTGAAAACCCGCTACCCGCAGCTGCCGCTCATCAACGACCCTAGCCACATCGGCGGCTCGCGCGACTTGCTGCTGCCCATTGCCCAGAAGGCGCTGGACCTCGACTACGATGGCCTCATCATCGAGACGCACCCCGACCCCGACCACGCCCTGAGCGACGCCGCCCAGCAGGTGACGCCCGCCCGCCTGCAGGAAATTCTGAGCGAGCTGAAGTACCGCTACCGCTCCTCCGACAACGCCGACTACCGCAACAAGGCCGAGGAGCTGCGCCAGAAAATGGACACCGCCGACCACGAAATTCTCGAAATGCTGGCCCGGCGCATGGCCCTCATCCAGGAGCTGGCCGAGTACAAGAAGGAGAACAACGTGAAGATTTTACAGCTCGAGCGCTGGCAGGAAATCTTCAAAACCCGCCCCGAATGGGGTAAGAAGCTAAATATCGACGAAAAATTCGTGGGCGAACTCTACAAGCTCATCCACATCGAGAGCATCCGGCAGCAAACGCAGGTACTCAACGGCCGGCCCGTAGATGGGCCCACCAACCTCGGGCCGGGGCTTTAAGGAAAGTATGAGTTATGACGTGTGAGTTATGAGTTACTCGGTGAGCAATTCATAACTCACACGTCATAACTCATACTTAACCAAGCACTACTGCCGGGTGTAGGTGTAGCGGGGGCCATCGGCCGCGCTGCATTGGTCGATAACCAACGTATTGCCTTCCAGTGTGTAGGCGCCCTTGGGGGCGTAGGTGCTGGCGGCGGTGGGCGTGAGGGTAATAATCGGCTCGGGGGTGCCGCCGCAGCTAGCCCCCTGGCCCGTGGTGTAGGTGCCCTCGGCCGCCAGCGCCTGGTTGCGGTAGAGCTTGAAATGCTGGCCGGCCCCGAAGGTCACCGACTCGTCGGGCACGGGCTGGTTGGGCGGGCAGTGACACTGGTAGCCGGTGAGGCGCCACGAGCCCAAGAGCGTGCTTTCGGGGCCAGGGGAGGTGGTGGCGCCGCGCTGGCAGCCAGCGAGGCTAGCGGTGAGCAGCAGCAGGGGCAGCAGGTTTTTCATGATGAAGGCAGGATTAAGACAGCTGCGCTTACTCGGCAACCCAATGATAGGTTTCGATGGCATCGGCATCGAGGTTGGCCCGCTCACCTACCAATGTCAGCAGCTGCTGGCCATTTTGCTGGCTCAGGTCATAATACCGCAGGCTGCCGGTGGGCAGCGCGGGCTCGGCCGTGTCGAAGCGCAGGGCCGGCAGGCTCTTGGTGCCGCCCGGCGGCGCGTACGTAGTGAGCTGATAAGTGGTGGCGAAGTCGGCCTGCCCGCGGCGGCGCAGCAGCAGGCGGTGGTCGGGCCCGAAAACCAGCTGGCGCGTGTAGCCCACCGAGGCCGGCGTTTTATTATAAGTAAAGCCCAGTACCGAGCGCTCCCATTCCCAGTGCCCGGTGGCCATGGCCAACTCGTCGTAGTTGGCGGGCCGCAGGTCGGTGTCGGTGGTCTGGCAGCCGCTTAGCAGCTGGCTGGCGCCTAGCAGGGTTAGGGAGAGGAGAAGTGTACGCATGGGGCACCGGCGAGTGGAAAAGAAGGGCAGCAGCAAGAGGCCCGGCCGGCCCCGAAAGGTTGCACCCAGCGCCGGCCGGGGCCGATGGTGGGCCAGCCCGCCGTTTATTTGCACTCGCTTTACCTCCGCCGTTTTCGTCTTGACTACCCCGCCCATCATTGGCCCCGAGGCGCTGCCCGCCCTGGCCGCGCTGCTGCGCCAGGCCCCGCCCAGCCGCCTCTTCGTGCTGGCCGATGCCAATACTGCCCGCGACTGCTACCCGCGCCTGCAACCGCACCTGCCGGCCCACGAGCTGCTGACCATCGCGGCCGGCGAAGCGCACAAAACCTTGGCTACCTGCGAGCTGGTGTGGGACTGGCTAACCCGCCACGAGGCCGACCGCCACGCGCTGCTCGTGTGCCTGGGCGGCGGCGTGGTCACGGACCTCGGCGGGTTTTGCGCGGCCACCTACAAGCGCGGGCTGCGCTGCGTGGGCGTGCCCACCACGCTGCTAGCCCAGGTCGATGCCGCCGTGGGGGGCAAGACGGGCGTTGATTTTCAGGGCTTTAAAAACCACATCGGCGTGTTTCAGGAGCCGGAGGCCGTGGTGATGGACCCCGCCTTTCTGGCCACGCTGCCGGCCGGCGAGCTGCGCTCGGGCTACGCCGAAGTCATCAAGCACGCGCTGATTGCCGACGCGGCGGCCTTTGCCAACCTGCAAGGGCTAGCCGTGGCGGCCGTGCCCGACTGGACGCCCCTCATCCGCCACTCGGTGGCCATTAAGGAAGCCATTGTGGCCCAGGACCCGCACGAAACCGGCCCGCGCAAGCTGCTCAACTTCGGCCACACCGTGGGCCACGCTCTCGAAAGCTACCTGCTGGCCCAGCCCGGCCGCGCCGTGCGCCACGGCGAAGCCGTGGCGGCGGGCCTCCTCTGCGAAAGCTGGCTGGCTGCCCGGCGCGGCCTGCTAGGGGCCGACGAGCTGGCGCAGGTGCGGGCCGTAGTCGGCGCCTCGTTCGAGCCATTAAGCTTTGCCGAAGGCGAAATCGACGAAATCGCGGCCTATGCCCGGCACGACAAGAAAAACCGGGGCGATGTCATCAAGTGCACCTTGCTGCAAGGCATCGGGTACGGCATTTTTGACCAGCCCGTGACGGTGGCGGATATTGCCGCTTCGCTGCGGGCGTATGCCGATAGTAACACCACAGGAGTATGAGCCACTCCGTGAAGCAGTTAGGGCTGCACATGCTCTGGGGAACCAGTGTAGTGCTTGGTGGGCTGTTTTGCTACTTAATCGTTACACTTTTAATCGGATACATTCCCTACTCAGACCGGCCAGGGCCAGGTTGGCATCCGGGAGCTGCCATCAGTCTGGCCGAAATACAGTTCATCGGCGGCTTCCTTCTTTTTATGAGTATCTACTGGCTGCCGACGCTACTCCTACTCTACTTTCTTTTTCGGCTTCTGCGGCTAATAGGCTATAACAAGCTTATTTATGCAGTATTAGGCGGGATAATCATTGGCATAGCCGCTGGCTATTGGACCCTTGCAATTGGCTGGTACATCGCCCTCGATGAATCCACAGTTTGGGCTGGTAGCGTTCTGGGTTTGCTCTATGGTGCCATTCTCTTCCCTAAGTTTTTGAAGCCAACAGTCACGTTATGACCAACCAACCCTTGCGCTGGCCGGGCGGCCCGCTCACCGGCACCGCCCATTTACCCGCCTCCAAAAGCGAAGCCAACCGCGCCCTGCTGCTCCAGCGCCTGGCCGGTGGCGGCACCGTCGGCAACTTGTCCGAAGCCAACGATACCGTGCTGATGCAGCGCCTGCTAGCCCAGGCCGCTACCACCGACCACCTCGACGCCGAAGACGCCGGCACCGTGATGCGCTTCATGACCGCCTACCTGGCCGTGACCGGCTGGCGCGGCACCCTCACGGGCGCGGCCCGCATGAAGCAGCGGCCCATTGCCATTCTGGTCGATGCCCTGCGGTCGCTGGGGGCCAGCATCGAGTACGTGGAGCAGGAAGGCTACCCGCCGCTGCGCTTCGGCGGGCAGCCCGTGGCGGCCCCGGCCGGCCAACTGGCCGAGCTGGCGGTGCGCGGCGACGTAAGCAGCCAGTACATTTCGGCCCTGCTGATGGTAGGGCCCATGCTGCCCGGCGGCCTGCGCCTGCGCCTCACTGGCGAGGTAGGCTCGCGGCCGTACATCAAAATGACGCTCAAGCTGATGCGCCACTTCGGCGCCACGGCCGCCGAGGTGGGCCGCGACGTGATTGAGGTGCCGCCCGGTGGCTACCGCCCGGCCGACTACACCGTGGAGAGCGACTGGTCGGCGGCCAGCTACTGGTACGCGCTGCTGGCGCTGGCCCCGGCCGGCTCCAGCCTGCTGCTGCCCGGCCTGCGCGAAAAATCGTGGCAGGGCGACCACGTTATCCAGATTATTATGCGGCCGCTGGGGGTGGCTACCGAATTCCTGGCCGATGGGAGCGGGGCTAGCCTCACGCAGGTGCCGCTGGCCCCGGCGCCGGCCGGCGCCCCCACTACCAACTTCACCGATTGCCCCGACCTGGCCCAGACCGTGGCCGTGGTAGCGGCCGCGCTAGGCCGCCGCCGGCGCTTCACCGGCCTCGACAGCCTGCGCATCAAGGAAACCGACCGCATCGCGGCCATCCAAACCGAGCTGCGCAAGTTCGGGGCCGACATGCCGGAGGTAGAGCCGGGGGTTTTCGAAGTGCAAGCGACTAACTTTCATGTCGATGGCCAAACCGTGGCAACCTACGACGACCACCGCATGGCCATGGCCTTTGCGCCGCTGGCCATGCTGGGGCCGCTCACCATTGCCGAGCCGCTGGTGGTGCGCAAGTCGTACCCCAGCTTCTGGCGGGCGCTGGCGGCCGTGGGTATGCAGGTGGGCGAGCGGTAGGTTATTTTCTGAGTTTCAAAAAATAACCTACCCAAAATGCAGGGAATTTTTTACTGCGCCGGGCCAGCCTGCTGCGTCGGCCTTACTCTTTCTAAGCTAAAATGAACTACTACGAGTTGAGTGCAGCAGTACTGGCCGGCGGCCTGCTGCTGGCGAGTTGCCAGTCGAAGCCGGGCGCCGATGAAAAAGCCACTGGCGCGGCGGCCGGGGCCATCTGGCAGTCCGACGCCTACACCCTGTACCGCGACAGCGTGGTGCAGGGCCGCAACCACGCCCGCGCCGTGTCGGCCACCGAACTCACGTCGAACTACCGCAGCCCGGCCAACGAGACGCAGAGCCCGCAAATTGCCTTCAAGTTCAGCCTCAACGGCAAGGACAACGAGTTGCCGCCGGGCCAGGACAACGTGTTTCTGGCCCTGCCCGCTGCCGGCGGCGCGGCCATCGAAACGCCCGTTATTGTCTTCGGCCAGCGCTACGTAGATGCCCGGCCCGTGCCCAGCGGCCAGTACCTGGCGCCGAATACCAAGGTGAAAATCCGCCTCGACCTGCGGCCGGTATTGCAGGCATTTGAAAAACAGGGCTTCTACACCACTTTTAAAGGCGAAAAGCTTTATAAGCAAGACTTTAAAAAGGTTTTTGTGGCCGGCAACACGGCCCCGCTTAGCTGGGATTTTGACAACCTGGTGAACAAGCCCGAGCTGGAAATGCACGACCCCGACGGCGACGGCATCTACGAGGTAACGCTGACGCTCAACCAGCCGGCCGCCGCCAAAAGCACCGCCGCCAGCTGGAAAAAGACGATTACTACCGACGACTTTCCGCAATACAGCTCCGACTACCCCCTGGCCGACGCACTCTATAACCTGGCCCTGGAAGAAGCCCGCCGCGCCGTGGAGCCCGACAGCACCTTCCGCACCGGCAAGGAGTGGGCGGGCGTGTGGACGCGCGACGTGAGCTACTCCATCATCCTGGCGCAGGCCACGTTGCAGCCCAAGTCGGCCATGAAAAGCCTGCTGCGCAAGGTGAGCCCCGAGGGCCGCATTATTCAGGATACGGGCACCGGCGGTGCCTACCCGTGCTCGACCGACCGCGTGATTTGGGCCGTGGCCGCCTGGGAAGTGTACAAGGTGACCGGCGACGAAGCGTGGCTGCGCAAGGTGTACCCCATCATTCAGAAATCGCTCGAAGAAGACGCCCAGAATGCCTACGACCCGGCCACCGGGCTCGTGCGCGGCGAGTCGTCGTTTCTGGACTGGCGCGAGGAAACCTACCCGCGCTGGATGCAGCCGGTGGACATTTACCAGAGCGAAAACCTGGGCACCAACGCCGTTCATTTTCAAGCTAATACCGTGCTGGCCCTCATGGCTCGGCAGCTCGGCGAGGCCGCCGTGGCGAGCCGCCACGAGCAGGCCGCCGCTACCATCAAGCAGGCCATCAACCAGCATCTGTGGCTGGAGAAGGCGGGCTACTACGGCCAGTACCGCTACGGCCGGGTGTTCCCGGTGGTGTCGCCCCGGGCCGAGGCGCTGGGCGAGGCCCTGAGCGTGCTATTCGACGTGGCCGACCCTAGCCGCGCCAAAACGGTGGTAGAGAAAACGCCCACCGTGCCCTTCGGCATCTCGTGCATTTACCCCCAGATTCCGGGCATCCCGCCCTACCACAACGACGCCGTGTGGCCCTTTGTGCAGAGTTTCTGGGCGCTGGCCGCCGCCAAGGCCGGCAACGAGGCCTCGCTCATGGCGAGCATCGCCGCCGTGTACCGGCCGGCCGCGTTGTTTCTGACTAATAAAGAGAACTTTGTGGCCGGCAACGGCGACTTCGCGGGCACCCAGGTCAACTCCAGCAACATGCTCTGGAGCCTCTCGGGCAGCCTGGGGCTGGTGTACAAGGTGCTGTTTGGCATGCACTACGAAACCGACCGGCTGGTATTCCGGCCCTTCGTGCCGCAAGCCTTACAAGGCGAGCGCAAGCTCTTGAACTTCAAGTACCGCCGGGCGGTGCTGAATATCGAGATGCTGGGCTTCGGTAATGAGATTCAAGAAATTACCCTCGACGGCAAGCCACTGGCCGGCGCGGCCGTGCCCGCTAGCCTCACCGGCGCCCACGCCGTGCGCATCATCCTCAAAAGCCAGGCCCCGGCCGCGGCGAAAGACACCCGCGTGGCCAACCTCTTCAGCCCCGAAACACCGCAGGTGACCCTAGCCGGCGGCCAGCTCAGCTGGCCTGCCATCAAGGGCGCGCAAACTTACCGCGTGCTCAAAAACGGCCAGCCCGTGAACGCCAGCGGCGCCACCACCTACGCCGTGCCAGCCGGCAGCTTTGCCGAATACCAGGTGCTGGCCATCGACAACCAGGGCCTCGAATCATTCGCCAGCGAGCCGCTGGCCGTGGGAGCGCCCGCTGCCGAGGTGCAGCTCGAAACCGTGGCGCCCGCCGCCAGCTACGCCTACAAAGGCTTCAGCGGCAAGGGCTTTGTGGAGGTGAGTACTAGTAAGAACCCGCGCCTCACCATTCCGGTGGAGGCGCCCGAGGCGGGCCTCTACGCCCTCGATTTCCGCTATGCCAACGGCAACGGGCCCATCAACACCAATAACAAGTGCGCCATCCGCACCCTGCGCGACGGCCAGGGCCGGCTGCTCGGCACCGTGGTGCTGCCCCAGCGCGGCGTAGACGAGTGGAGCAACTGGGGCTTCTCAAACCCCCTTCTAGTGCGCTTGGCTAAAGGCAAGAATACCCTTGCCCTCACCTACGAGCCCGCCAACACCAACATGAACGGCGCCGTGAACCAGGCCATGCTCGACTACCTGCGCGTGCGCAAGGTGGGAAACTAAAAACCTGTTGTCCGGGCAAGTGAAGCGCGGCCAGCTTTCTTTACGCTAGGGCGCCTGCCTTAACGTGAAGGAAAGCTGGCCGCACTTCGCTTGCAAAGCCAATCGGAAGTACTTTTGCCAGCCATGAACGACGCTGAATTTGACTTATTAGACGAGCTATATTTCGTCACGCCATTTCGGGTGCTGGTAGAAAAAACCGGCCGCCCCGCCGCCGAGCTGCTGCCCCTGCTGGGCGGCCTGCTCGAGCGCGGCCTGGTGCGCTACTACTGGCCCGACCCCGACACCGAGCTAGCCTACGAGCCCACCTCCTTTGGCGCCTTGGGCCAGGATGCCAGCTACCTGGCCTCCAAGGAGGGTTTGCTTCAGCACAACACCCGCTAGCCGTGGCCGCCGCGCCCGTTCTTCCCGATACGCAGCCGGCCGCGCCCGATACGGCCGTGGTGGTGCCGCCCCCGGTGCGCACCCCCGGCTACTACGTGCGCCAGCGCCTGTGGGCCAACCGCCCGGCGGTGGCCGGGCTGGTGTTTATTGGGCTGTGCGCGCTGGTGGCGCTGCTAGGGTACTGGGTGCTGCCCGACCCCTCACCCAACGCCAACAACGGCTTTGTACAGTTGCAAAAGCAGCCGCCTGGCTTTACGGCTAATTTTATTCGGCATACTACAACTGACTCTATGCGAAGGGCCACCAGCTTTGTCACTGAATGGTGGCGGGGCCAGCCGGCCGTAGCGGAGATGCCAATAGATTGGGCTGAAGAAGTGGATGTGCCTAACGGTACGGATTCGCTGCTAGTGTACCCCTGGACGGCCACTGGCAACCGCACGGCACAACCGATAAACTTGGTTTTAAAAGACTGGACGGGCAATTTTCAGGATTTTCCTGAAGTTAGTTGGGAAAAGCGCACCTACTGGCTGGGCACCGACAAAGCCGGCCGCGACGAGCTGAGCCGCCTGCTGCTGGGCACGCGCATCTCGCTGGGTATCGGGCTGGTGGCGGTGCTCATCTCGCTCGTTATTGGGGTGGCGGTGGGCGCGGTGGCCGGCTACTTCGGCGGCTGGGTCGATAGCGTGCTGCTGGGGCTGATGACGGTGGTGTGGAGCATTCCGGGTATTATGCTGGTTATCGGTATTTCGCTGGCGCTGGACAGCAAAGGCGTGTGGGTCAGCTTTGTAGCCGTGGGCCTTACCATGTGGGTCGATGTGGCGCGGGTGGTGCGCGGGCAGGTGCTGGGGCTGCGCTCGGCCACGTTTATTGAGGCGGGGCGGGTGCTGGGGCTACCCACCAGCCGGCTCATTTTTGTGCACCTGCTGCCCAACCTGCGCGGCCCGCTCATTGTACTGGCTACCAGCAACTTTGCGGCGGCCATTCTGCTCGAAGCCGGCTTGAGCTTTCTGGGGCTGGGCGTGCAGCCGCCGGCTCCGAGCTGGGGCCTCATGGTGAAGGAGGGCTACGACCTGCTAGGTACCCAGGCCGGCCTGTGGCTAACGTTGCTGCCGGGCCTGGCCATCAGCCTGTTGGTGCTGAGCTTTAACGTGCTGGGCAATGGCCTGCGCGATGCCTTCGACCCCAAGACGCAGCTTACCTAGGCCCGGCGGTGGCGAGTGCGGCAGCCGGGCGTATTATTGTAAGGAATTGCGGCCGGCCTTTTGCCAGGACCGAAATTTGTCTCCACTTCGTAACTGTTCCAGCCCATCAACGCGCCCTTTCTCACCCCTGCCGCCATTGTAGCGGGCCTCGAAAAGCGCCTCTTCCTGAAGGAGCGCGAACTCGGCGCGCTGCTGGAAATCACGCAAGCCATCACGCACAATTCGGCCGAGGTCGATTTGTACAAGATTTATCAGTTCACCCTTATCGGGCAGCTGGGCGTGCGGCGGCTAGCCCTGTACGTGCTCGAAGAGGGGGCCTTTCGGCTGAAGGTGAATTTTGGCACCGCCCTGGCCGCCGACTCGCACCTGCTGCCCACCGAGGTAGCCAGCTGGTGCCCCGAGGCCACCTGCCTGGTAGCCGAGCTGGCGCTGGGCGCCGCCTGGGCCCAGTTTGAGCTGCTGGTGCCGGTGCGCCAGCGCGAAAACGTGCAGGCGCTCGTGTTTGTGGGCACCATGCAGGGCGACTACGCCAGCCGCGAAGCCCTGGCCTTTCTCGAAACGCTGAGCAACATCCTGCTCGGGGCCGTGGCCAACCTGCGCCTGGCCCGCCAGCGCGAAACCCTGCTGGTGGCCGAGGCTTCGGTGCGGCGCGAAATCGAGATTGCCCAGCAGGTGCAGCAATTGCTGTTTCCGCAGGTGCTGCCCAACAATGCGCACTACGCCCTACACGCTACCTACCAGCCCCACACCGAAATCGGCGGCGACTACTACGATGTGATGGAGATTGATGCCCACCGCCTGCTGGTGTGCGTGGCCGATGTGAGCGGCAAGGGTGTACCGGCCTCGCTGCTGATGTCGAACTTCCAGGCCGGCCTGCGCACGCTGCTGCGCCAGGGCGCCGACCTGGTGACAATCGTGCACGAGCTTAATCACTTGATTTTTCGGAATTCGGGCGGCGAGAAGTTTATTACTGCCTTTCTGGCGCTCTACGACCGCCGCACCCAGGTGCTGGAGTACGTGAATGCCGGCCACAACGACCCGCTGCTGCTGCCCGACGTGGGCCCGCCCCAGCCCCTGCACCACGGCACCGTCATGCTCGGCATCATGCCCGAGCTGCCCCGCTTTAAGGTGGGGCTGGCCGCCATGCCGCCGCACTCGCTGCTGTTCATTTACACCGACGGCCTCACCGAAGTATTTGATGCGCAGCAGGAAGAGTTTGGCGAAGCCGGCGTGCTGCACGCGCTCAGCCGCAACCGCTACCTGCCGCTGCCGCGCCTGCACCTGGAACTGCTGCGCTGCATCCGCGACTTCAACGCCAACGGCGAGCGCTTTGCCGACGACGTGACCATGCTGAGCTTGCGGGTGAAATGAGCCGGCCGCTGCTTCTGTCGCTGGCCGTGGGGCTAGCCGGCAGCTTGCTGGCCAGCCAGGCGCCCCCACCGGGCTTCAGGCTAGACCAGCAGGCTAGCGCGGGCGGAGTGGCCTTCGGCCAGGCTGCAACGGCTATCCCGGGTTTCGCTGCGCAGTTTCGCAAGCAGGGCCGGCCCCGGCTGCGCACCCAGCTATACAAGCGGCTGCAAGACACTACGCAGCTAGGTGGCCTCGGCCGGCCGGATAGCTATTGGTTTCGGCAAGGCCAATTCATTGGTATTGATTTCAATAGCTGCCGCAAACAAGCACCCGAACAAGCGCTGCAAGCCCTGACCGTGCGCTACGGCCCCCCGCAGGCCGATACGCTGGCCGGCGAATTCTACTGGCTGGGCCAGCGCACGTTTATCCTGCTGGAAACCCCTAAGGGGCATAGCGGTGGCTGTACCTCCGTCCTGATTGGCAGCCTGGCCATGCTGAATGAGCTTGTGCGCGAGTCTTCGGTGCGGGCCCGGGCGCGCCAGCTGCTGCGCTGGCAGCCCGATTCGCTAGGCCTGCCCCGGCAGCTCCCGCGCCGCTGAGGCATCGGCGGCCTGCGCCTCTTCCAGCCAGGTGCCGCAGCGGATAAGCATGGCCAGGGCTACGAAGAAGATGGAGCCGACCTTGTCGTTCTCCACCAACTCGTTGAGAAACAAGTGGAAGAGGATGATGACAAACGACAAGCTGACGGCCAGCACCAGCCGGTGCAGCTCGGGCCGGTGCCGGGTGGCGTGGTAGAGGCGCTCGGCCGTGAGCAAGGCCGTGCCCACCAGAATGCAAAACAGCACGAACGAGGGCACGCCCTGCTCGGCCAGCTGCAGCAAAAAGTAATTGTGGGCCGTGGAGCCCTCGTGGTTGGCGCTCACGTAGGTGCGGAAGCTCGACACCGTGTAGCGCTTGTAGGTGGGGTTGAAGGTAGAGGGGCCGCTGCCGGTCAGGGGTTTATCGGCAATCATGCGGGCGGCGGCCACCCAGCGGTACACCCGCTCCATGCCCGACACATCCTGAAACTTGTAGGTCGATTGGAGGTGTGCGGCCAGGTTGCCGCCGTGCCAGATGGTCTTCTCATAATCGGGCCGGTAGCGCATGAAATTCTCATCGCTCACGAAATACACCGCCGCCCCGGCCGTGGCCAGCACCGTGGCCAGCAGCAGCACTCGCGTGAGGCGCAGGCGCATAACCCAGTAGAAAAAAAACGCCGCCGGCACGGCCAGCCACGAGGCGCGCGTGTACGAGGTAATCAGCCCAAACAGCAGCAGCAGGCCCGCTCCCAGCCACAGCCGCCGCCGGCCCGGCGTGCTAGCCCCCGCCGCCAGCCCAAAGGCAAACGGCAGCAGCAGCGCCAGCGTGGTGGCGTATATCACGTGGTTGACGTAAAACGGCTGAATAGCCCAGTTGGTGCGGGCAAAGCTGAAGCCAATGCTGGCGTGGCGCGGCAGCACCCACAGCAGGCTCAGCACCGCGCCGCCCACGTAGCAGGCGGCCAGCCGCCAGAAATGAGCCGGGCGCCGCAGCACCAGCAGCGTGCCCGGCAGCAGCGCCACCAGAAACCAGCACTTAGCCAGTATATACTTGATAGACCGTATCTTATCGACCGAGAAGTAGCAGTCGACCACCGACCACGCCAGCAGCATAAAGGGCAGCACCAGCAGGGGGTGGCGCCACTCGCGCGGGGCTAGCTGCCGCCGCCCTCCCGGCCCCAAAACCAGGGCTAGCGGCACGCAGGCCAGCAGCGCCAGCAGCAGCGGCTCGGAGGGCACTTCCATTTTCTGGCCGCCCACGGTCATCTCGTGGGTGAAGGGCAGCGTCAGAAACAGGCCGTAGTAGAGCCACTGCCAGCGGGTGGCCACCAGCACCAGCGCCGGCACCGCCAGGGCTAGCAGCAGCGGCGCCGCCTGCTGCCGGGCACCCGCCAGCACGCCCCCCAGCAGCAGCAGCGCCACAAAGCCCAGAAACAGCCGCTGGCTGGCATCGGTGGGCCGCAGGCGAAGCAGAAGTTGGCGCATGGGAGCTAGCTAATAAATAGCAATGAGGGCTAATGAAGGTAGGGGAGCAATCATTTTTTCCGCCATGCTGAGCGTAGCGTAGCGCAGCCGAAGCATCTTGGCCGCTCCGTTTACCGGCCCTGATATGCCCGGCCAAGATGCTTCGGCTGCGCTGCGCTGCGCTCAGCATGACGGGAGAACAACTTCCTAGAAGGCACTTCCTAAAAGGCTTTAGCTGCTGGCTGAAGAGGGCCGGCGGCGGTACATCTCCAACAGCAGGATGAGAAACACCGACAGCGCCAGCGTAACCAGCACCGAGCCCAGCACGATAACGGCGCGGAAGGGCTTGCTTTTGCGGGTGGCCGGGTAAGCTTTCTGCACCAGGTAGAGCGACGATACCCGGCTGCGCAGCGAGGTTTGGGCCTGCTCAAAAGCGCCCTGCGACCCCACGAAGCGCGCCTGCAGGTCGGCGAGGCGCGCCGCCAGCAGGCCCACCGAGTCGGCGCCCTGGGTCCAGTTTTCGAGGTTGATGAGGTTGCCGCCCGCGGCCTGGGTGAGGCCGCGCAGCGCGCGGCGCAGGCCCGCCGCGTTGCCCGGGCCGCCGCCCTCGGCCAGGCGCAGCTCCTTTTCGGTATCAATCACGGCCTTGCCCAGGTAGCGGCCCTGTTGCTCCAGCCCAAACACGCCGTAGCGGCGGCGCGCGGCCAGCAAATGCTGGCGGGTGCGCTCGTAGCTGCGGCCGAGCTGCTCGGAGCGCTGGCGGTAGATTTCGAGTACGTTGCGGCGGTTTTCGAGCGTCAGCTGCTGGTTGGTCGAGTCGATGGCGGCCACCAGGGCATTGGCTACGGCGGCGGCCAGCTTCTTGTCGCGGTCCTCGAAGGTGAGCTCGATGGCGTCGCGCTCGTTGTGGATAATGCTCAGGTTGCCAGTATATTCGGCCAGCACGCTGTTCTCCACGGCGTCGGTGCCGGGCCGGCCCGCGTGGTAGTGCTCGTAGAGGTTAAAGCGCCGAATCATTTGCTCGGCCAGCGGTAGCGACTGCCCGATGGTGAGCACCCGGTCGAGGTCTTCGGAGCGGGCGCCCACCTCCAGCTTCGAGCCCTCCACCAGGCGGTCGGGGTCGGTACTTTGGGGCGAAGTGGGCAGGAAAATGGCCGTGGAGCTGTAGATGTTGGGCAGCGACCACGCCACCACGGCACTCGCCACCGCCGCCACGGCCACGGCCAGGCCCAGCAAGTATTTCCAACGCTGAAAAAGAGCCCGCAGGCCGGCAGACGAGAAGGGGAGAGGCGAGTCGGGCAGCATAAACAATGTAAAAGGAGCCGGCAGCGCGCGCTGGCCCCCGGCAGCAGCAGGCAAAGATAAACCGCTAGCTGCCCTGGCAGCGGCTTTATCTTTGTGCGTTCACCCACCGTCGGCTAGCCCACTTCTTCGCATCAAACGCTTTCTCGGTAATATCAGCCTGGCCGTGGCCCTCAACCTGCTGGTGAAACCCGGCTGGGTGCTGCTCGAGAACGTCGTGCAAGACCGGCTGGGCCACAGCACGTTTGGGCTGCTGGCGGCCTGCTCGGCCCTGGCCGTGGTAGTGGCCACCTTTGCCGACCTGGGCCTCACGCAGTTTACGGTGCAGCGCCTGGCCGCCGAGCCGGCCTTTGCCGACCGGCAGTTTGGGACGCTGTTTCCGCTGCGGGGGCTGCTCACGCTGGCCTCGCTGCTGGCCCTGGTGGCGCTGGGCTGGGGCATGGGCTACCGTGGCCCACAGCTAGGGCTGCTGGCGGCGGTGGGGGCGGGGCTGCTGCTTACCCAGTACGGGCAGTTTCTCAGGGCGCCGGTGCAGGCCCGGCAGCATTTCAATACCGATGCCCTGCTGTCGGTGCTCGAAAAGCTGCTGGCGCTAGCCCTGGTAGCGGGCCTGCTGCTGGGCAATCAATTGAGCCTGAGTATGTATGTGGGGGCTAGGCTGGTGGTGGCGGGCTTCACGGCGGTGCTGTTTCTGGGGCTGCTGCGGCGGCTGTTTGGGCGCCTGCCCCACCGCTGGCCCCGGCGGCGGCCGGCGGGGCTGCTGCTGCGCAGCAGCCTGCCGTTTGCCTTCATTGCCTTGCTCTACGGCATCAATGAGCGCGTGGATATGGTGCTGCTCGAACGGCTGTCCTCGGCCCGCGAGGCGGGCTACTACGCCGGCGCCTACCGTTGGCTCGACGCCGCCATGATGTATGCCTGGACGGTGCTGCCGCTGTTTTTTGCACGTTTTGCCTACGCCGCCGCCCGCCCCCGCGAGCTGCGCCAGCTGCTGTGGGCGGGCCAGCGGGTGGTGGCCGTGCCGCTGCTGCTGGTAGTGGCCTTCGTGCTGTTTCGGGGCGAGGTGCTGTTCTGGCAGTTCAGCCGCAGTACCGGCGCCGAGGTGGCCCACATGACCTTGTGCCTCAAGATATTATTTCTGAATGTGCTGGTCAATGCCTTCTTTGCCATCTACAGCACCCTGCTCACGGGCACGCGCTACCAGCGGCCGGTAAGCTGGCTCGTGGCGGGCAGCATAGCCCTCAACCTGAGTTTAAACCTGCTGCTGCTGCCCAGCTACGGCGCCGTGGCCGCCGCCCTCAACACCCTGCTGAGCGGCGTGCTGGTATCGGGCGGCTACGTGTGGCTGGTGGCGCGGCGCATGGGCATTGCCGTGCCCTGGCACCTGCTGGCCCGGCTGGCGCTGGCCTTTGGGCTGCTGTGCGGCGGCTGGTACCTGGCCCGCACCCAGCTAGCCCTGCCTTGGTGGCTGGAGGCCGGCCTGATGAGCGTGTTTTTTGTCGGCCTGCTGCCGCTCACCGGCCTAGTGCACCTGCGCGAGCTGCGCCAGCTGCGCCCCCGGCGGCGGGGCTAGTACCCGGACCTGGCCCGGCGGCGGGGTTGCAAGGAGGCCGGCTACTTGGGCCGGCGGCCCTAGTTTTGGGGCTGTGGCACGGGCTGGCGCGTCCGAAAACTTCGCCACCCACCGCAGTAGCCCAGCCCATGCACATTGCCGTCACGACTCGCTTTTTGCTGCCCGGCGGCCACCTCGAAGGCCTGGGGCGGTACACCTTCGAGGCCCTGCGCTGCCTGGTGCAGCAGCAGCCGCAGTGCACGTTTCACTTTCTCTTCGACCGCGCCTACGACCCACGCTACCTGCTGGGCCCCAATGTAGTACCGCACGTGCTGCCGCCCCCGGCCCGCCACCCCCTGCTGATGCTGGCCTGGTACGAGGGGGCGGTGGCCCTGTGGCTGCGCCGCCACCGGCCGGCTGCCCTGCTCTCGCCCGAGGGCTTTACGGTGCTGGGCACCCGCGTGCCGCGCGTAGTGGTACTGCACGACCTGGCCTACCTGCACCGCCCGCAGGATATTGGCCGAGTTATGGGCCGCTACTACGCGTATTTTTTGCCGCGCTTTGCCCGCGCCGCTACTCAACTGGTGGCCGTGTCCGACGCCACCCGCCAGGATATTGCCCTGCAATACGGACTGAACCCTAGCCGCATTTGGGTAGCGCACAATGCGCCGGCCCGGCACTTTGCCCCGCAGCCCGCCGCTGCGCAAGCGGCCACGCGGGCGCGCTTCAGCCAGGGGCAGCCCTATTTTTTGTTTGTGGGGGCCTTGCAGCCGCGCAAAAACCTGCGCAATCTGCTCCGCGCCTTTGCCTTGTTTAAGGCCGAAGCCGGCGCGGCGGCTGCCCCGGTGCGCCTGCTGCTGGTGGGCCGCACTGCCTGGAAGGCCGGGCCGGTATTCGAAGTGTTTCGCAGCCTGCCGGACGAGGTGCAGGCCGCCGTCGCCTTCACGGGCCGCGTGAGCGAGGCCGACCTGGCCGACCTCTACGCGGCGGCCCTGGCTACGGCGTATGTGCCTTTCTTCGAAGGGTTTGGCTTGCCCGTGGTGGAGGCGCAGGCGAGCGGCTGCCCGGTCCTCACTTCCAATATCTCCTCCTTGCCCGAGGCGGCGGGCGGCCCCGAAGCCGCCGTTTTGTGCGACCCGCACCAGCCGGCGGCCATCGCGGCGGGGCTGCGGCGGCTGGCCCACGATGCGCCGCTGCGGGCGCGCCTGCGCGCCACCGGCCTCGCCAACGCGGCTAGCTTCAGTTGGGAGCACACGGCCCGGGTGCTGTGGCAGGCTGTGGAGGCAGCAGTAGCAAGTGGCCAGGCCAGCAGCTAAGCGCTAGGGTAGAAAACCCCGGCTATCACATTCTTAGGTAAAATTAAATGCCAAAAGTGGGATGATAAATATATGACTGACAGATGTTTGTCATCCCACTTTTGGCATTTAACCCCCTGTTGAAAATAGAAAATTGCTCTAGTAGCCTGCCGGGGCCGCCTAGCCCCCGGTTTATCTTTGCCGGGCTTTGTAGCAGCGGCTCGCGGCTGGTTGTTACGGGCGTCTTATCACTTTCCCGAGACTAATGGCCCGCCCGCACCCGCACCATTTTGCCTACCTCATGCTGCCGCAGTTGGTGTGGCGCCGGCCCGCCGCCGTGCGCCGCGAGCTTAGCGACCCCTTGCTGGCCCGCGAGCTGCTGCTGTATATGTGGGACAAAGCCGCCGAAAGCCTGCCCCCGCGCGAGCGGGTGCCGCCCCGGGGCCTGCACCTGAGCTGGCACCAGGTGGCGGGCCGCGCCACGGCGCTGCTACAGCTGCCGCCACCCCAGGCCACCGGCGAGGCGCATCTGGCCGCCATTGTGTACGAAGGCCCCGAGCCCGACCCGCAGGACCAGTCGCGCATTCCGGACGATGACGAAACCGAGGAGGCCGACGACGACCTGGCGCCCGAGGAGGCCCTGCCGCGCTACTTTTTGCTCGAAGCTACCCTGGGCCGCAGCGCCGAAGAGGCCGGCACGCCCACCGTGCTGGGCGAGCTGCGCGGCGAGCACTACCGCCACCACGCCCCCGGCCCCCCGGCCGGCCGGCCCGATACGGCCGGCCGCTTCCTGCAGGCCCTGGCCGAGCTGCTCGGCCCGCTGCCCGATACCGTGCCCTACATGCGGGTGGTGCGCGGCTAGCGCGCCGCCGCGCTGCCGATTACCGTAATGTCGTTGCCCGTTTCGGGGTAGTTGAAGAAGCCGCCCACGGCTTTTTTGCCGTTCACCCGGCACTCCCAGTGGTAGCGGCCCGGGGTGGCCTGGGCCGCCAGGCCCGCCATATTTTTGAAATACTCGGGGTCGCTAGGCTCGGTTGGGAAGAACACGTCGACGCCGCTCTCGCCCTTGGGCACCTGCTTGGTGAGCATGAATTCCTGGCTCGTCTTCTCGTTAGTAACAATAAAAACGGCGCTGTAACCCCCTAGCGCATTGTACTTATCGAGCACCCCCAGCTTGATGTAGGGCGTGGTCGAAACCATCCAGGTTTGGGCGTGGGCGCTGGAGGCAAAAAGACTACCAGCCAGCACGGCCAGCACGGCGGCGCCTTGGCGCACCCAGCCGTTAGTGGAGCGTAAAGAAGTAGAATAGTGTACCATTTAGAGAAAAAAAGAGAGAAAAAAGAGATGAAAGCTTCGCGGAAAAATAATATTAGCTCAACTTGCCAATTGGCGGTCAATATAGGGACGTAAACTCAACTTGCGCAACTCTAAGTGGCTGATAGGGGTTAAATAATTCCACACTTTTTTTTCTCGCCCCGCTCGCTCCGTGACCCGCCGCCAGCAACTTGCCCAGGCCGCCGCCGAAGCCGCCGCCCGCGCCCAGCGCCCCCTCGAAACCCGCTGCGGCCTCTGCGAGCGCGCCGTGCAGCAAACCAGCCGCCACCACCTGGTGCCCCGCGAGGAAGGCGGCCGCCACGGCGAAACCGTAGACCTGTGCCAGCCCTGCCACAGCAGCGTGCACCGCTTTCTCACCAACCGCGCCCTCGCCCGCCAGTACCACACCGTAGAAGCGCTACGCGCCGCCGAAGAGCTGCAAGGCTACCTGAGCTGGATTCGCAAAAGCAAGGTGGAAAAAATTCGTAACCGCCGCGCTAGTAGTTAGCCCCCTAATGGAACAGTTTAAGGAACAAGTAGCTAGCCATGAGGTAGCCGACCAAGTACGGTACTTTGTGCCGTTTGCGCAGCTGCGGCGGCAGCCCACCATTGTGGTCGATAGCACCGGCCTGGGCGCGGCGCTGACCCTGGCTCATTGGCGCGGCGCGGCCACGCCGCCAGCCCTGCGCGACGATACCAGCGCCGGCTCGTGCCTACGCGCGCTGCACGCGCCCGCCACGCCCGGCCTCGCAGCGCGCGCCGTAACGGCCAATCATTTCGACATTGATGGCTTTATTGGCGTGTGGGCTTTGCTGCATCCCGAGCTGGCGCTGGCCCACGAAGCGCTGCTGCGCCTCACCGCTACGCTGGGCGATTTTCGGGAGCTTGACTGGCAGCACCCCCTGGCCGACCACGCCCTGCAACTCGCCTGCTGGCTGAACGCGGAGGAAAAAGCGCGCTTCTACGAGCCCTTCGGGGCGCCGGCCCGGCGCCGGCGGGAGGACGAGGCATCGGCCGAAAAGTTTAGTTGGTTTCTACCAAGATTTGCTGGAATAATACTAAATACGGAATCGGGCCGCGCGGCCTGGGAGCCGGAGTACCTGCGCGTGAAGCGGGCGCTATCTCAGCTGCAAGGCCCGCTGACGCAGCGCACCGCTTACCCGGAAATTGGGCTAGCCGTGGTGCGCACACCCGAGCCGGTGCCGTACTATGCCCTGTTTGGCCCCACGGCGGGGCTCGACTGGGTGCTGAGCCTCTACGACGGCCAGCGCTACGAACTGGAAGGCAAGTACACGACCTGGATTGACCTCGAAAGCCGCCCCACGCTGCCGCGTCTGGCGCTGGCGCCGCTCGCCGCCCGGCTCAACGAACTGGAAAAGGGCAGCTACCGCTGGGCCGCCGACCCCCTCACCGATACTGGCCCGCTGCTGCGCCTGGCCGGCCGCCCCCTGGCCAAGGCCGAGCGCTACGCCGACCCCGATGGCCGGCCCATTTACGCTTCCTCGCTGGCTGCCAGCACAATAGAGGCCGAAATAGTGGCTTTTATGCGGCAGGGCTACGCGGGCATTCAGCCCAGAAAGTACTGGACCTGGGCCGAGGTGCGGGCGGCTAGCGCACTCAATAGCTAAGGCAGGGCAACCTCGGGCAGCAGGCGCAGGCGGCTGGTGCCCTGCCCTAGGCGCTCCACTATCACTTGAGTATCAATATAATCGCGCAAGCTGTCGGGGTTAACGTGCGTGATGATACCAATGGTTTTGCCCCGGCGGCGCAGGCTGCTCAGCGCTGCCAGCGCTACGTCGAGCGTATCGGCGTCGAGCGTGCCAAAGCCTTCATCAATAAAGAGCGAATCGAGCCGGGCCGAGTTGGCCGAGGCCAACTCGGCTAGCCCCAGTGCCAGCGCCAGGCTGGCCAGAAAGGTTTCGCCGCCCGACAGCGTGCTTACATCGCGGGTGCAGTCGTCGTAGGCGTCGGCCACCAGCAGGCCCAGCGTAGTTTCGTCTTTGCGCCGAAGTTGGTAGCGGTCGTTGAACTGGGCCAGGTGCTGGTTGGCCAGTGCCACCAGGCGGGCTAGGGTCAGGCCCTGGGCAAAGCGGCTGAATTTGGTGCCCTCGCTGTGCCCAATGAGTTCGTGCAGATTGCGCCAGCGGCGGGTTTCGGCCTTTTGCGCGCTCAGTTGGTCGGCCAGGGCAGCGTACTGCTGGCGGTTGGCTTCGTCGTCGGCGAGGGCTTTGCGCAGTAGCAGCAGCTCATCATAGAGGGTTTGATGCGCCCGCTGCGCCTCCTCGTAGGCCGCCGCTACCGTTTCGGCTGGCTCGGGGCTGATGGCCAGGGCCGCCGTGTGGCGCTGCTCGGCTGCTACCTGACGCTGAATGGCCTGGGCGCTCTCCACCGCCCCGTGCAGGCGGGCGTGCAAGGCGCGCAGCGTGGGGCGCTCGGCAGCTGGCAGCAGCAGGGCGCTCAGGCGCAAGCTCTTAGGGTCGTAGCCGGCCGCCACCAGGTCGCGGTCGAGGTCAGCGAATAAGATTTTGGCGCGGGCCAGCGCATCGTCGCGCTGGGTTTCCTGGTCGGCCTTGCGGGCCAGCAGGGTGCGGTGGCGCTCGGCAGCCTCGCTCTCGGCTCGTTGCTGCCGCTCAAGCAGCTGGCGCGCCAGCTGCTCGGCGCCTTCCCAGTGGGCCAGGGCGGCTTGGGGCGAGGCAAAGC
Source organism: Hymenobacter cheonanensis (assembly GCF_030581075.1). Lineage (GTDB taxonomy): Bacteria > Bacteroidota > Bacteroidia > Cytophagales > Hymenobacteraceae > Hymenobacter. The sequence continues at coordinate 32,807 of NZ_JAUQSW010000014.1, read as the reverse complement.
CCTGGTGCGTGCGGGCAATGCCGGCGGCACAGGTGTCATACTCCGCCTGGGCGCTTTGGCGGCGGCGCGCGGCCCCTAGCACCTCGCCCTGCCGGTCGGCCACCTGCTGGCGCAGCCCCGTGAGCGACCCGTCGGTGACGGCGCGCAGGGTACGCAGCTCTTGTTGCTGCTCAGTTAGCTTCTTAAAGTGGGCAACCCGCTGCTCAAACTCTTGCCGCAGCGCCTGCGGGTGGCGCGGGTCGAAGCTGGTACCAAAGGCCCCGGCTAAATCGGCGAGCTGCTGGGCCAGGCGCTGGCCTTCGTGCCGAATGGTTTCGAGCTTACTGGCCATTGCCGCTACTTGGGCCTGGGCGCTTTCCTGCTGCTCCTGGGCGCTGGCCCCCACAACGGTGGCCTGCCGCAAATCGCCTTCGAGGCGCGCCCGGCGGGTGGGTATATCGACCAGCTCGTGCACCAGCGCCCGGGCCTGGCGGGTGGCGGCCGCCATATCGAGGGTAAGGTAGACGGTGGGGGCAGGAACTGCTAAGGGCACGGTGCTCAGTAGCGTAAGCAGCTCCTGGTTAGCCGATTGCTCATCGCGCAGGCGTTGCAGCGTTTCCTCGGCCCTGGCCACTTGGTCGGTTAGCTGCTCAATGGCTTCCTCTGAGGTGTCGGTGCCGGTGGCAGGGTGCTCCAGGGCGCCACATACCGGGCAGGGCTGGCCCGTGCGGAGCAGATTTTGGTGGTTGGCCAGAAACTGCTTGCCTACCAGCTGCTCGTACCAGCGCCCGTGCTGGTGCTGCCTGTCGGCTAGCTCGGCTTTAAGCCGGGTGGCGCGCGCTTGCGCATCGTGCCAGAGAGCGGCATACTGCTGCGCGCCCTGGCTGGCCTCTTCCGCCAGGGCGCGCAGGGCCTCGGCGGCCTGCTCGCCCGCTTTGGCGGCGCTGACGCGCTTTTGGCGGGCGCCTTCGAGCGTGGTGAGCAGCAGCCTGTGTTCCTCGCTGTGCTCTTTATGCTGTTTTAGAACGGCTTCGCGGCCCTGAAGCAGGTGGTCGAGGTCGTTGAGCCGGTCGGGCAGCTGCGCGTCGCCCGCGTGGGTAGCCAGCCAGCTCGTCACGTCGGCCAGTTGCTGCTGGGTAAGGTCGAGCTTGGTTTCGGCTTCGGCCAGCTGCTGGCGGGCAGCAGCCTGCGCATTGACTTTGGCCGAGTGGTCGGTAGCGGCTTCCTGCAAAACCCTTTGTAGCGTTTGCAGATTGGGCAACTGCTTGAGGGCCTCCGCAAGTACGGGCTGCTCGCGTGCCAGGTCGTGGGTGGTGTGCTGCCAAGTGGCCGCTAGCTCGGCCGTCACGGCCTGGGCTTTAGTAAGCTTCGTGGCCGCGCCTTTTGCCAAGGCATCCAGCTCGTGGTACTTTTCGCCGGCCTTGCGAGCTTCCGCTTCTACGTTGCGGGCCGTGTTCCAAGGCTCTTCAAAGGGCTCAGCCGCCTGGTGGGCAGCCAGGCGGTCGAGGGCCGGGCGGTGGTTGGCCAGCTCGGTTTCGGCCTGGGCTACGGCCCGGCCGGCGGCGGCCAGCTTGCCCGCCAGCTCGGCCAGCCTGCCATGCCAGTCGTGCGCGGCACGCTGGGCCGCCACCGCTTGCGCCGCCGTAGCCAGGGCCGCGGTCAGAGCTTCGGTAGCGGTGCGCTTGGCCGCTATGTCTTCGGGGGCGAGCAGGCTTACGTAGCCTAGCTGGGTAGCCAGCTTCTCTTCGGCCAGCTCCTCGGCTACTTTGCGCTCGTGGGCCTGGCGCGAAAGCTGCTTGTAAATGGCGGTGCCCGTCATGCGCTCAAGCAGGCCGGCGCGCTCATCGTCTTTCGCCTTCAAAAACTTGTCGAAGTCACCCTGAGCCAGCAGCACTGAGCGCTTAAACTGCTCGTAGTCAAGCCCGGTAAGCAAGGTATTCTGCTGAATACTTTCGGTTAGCTTTTGCGTGAGGGGCTTGGCATCGGGCCAGGAGCACACCTCCATGGTGGGCGTTTGCAAGTTGCCGCCGCGCCGCTTGTGGGCGCGCTGCAAGCTCCAGCGGCTCAAGAAGCGGCCGGCTTCTACCTCGTACACTACTTCGGCCCAGCCTTCTCCCTCGCCGTGGCTGAGCAACGCCTGCGAGTTTTTTTGGCGGGGCGTCTGGTTGTAGAGGGCCAGGGTAATCGCATCGAGCAGCGTTGTTTTGCCGGCCCCCGTTGCGCCCGTAATGGCGAAGAGGCCGCAGCCCTCCAGGGGCGCGGCTTCAAAATCGAGGCGGTGCTCGCGGGTGCCGCGTAGCGAGTTAATGTTGCGGCAGGCAACGGAAATAATGCGCACAGGAAACTATCGAAAACAGCGGAACCCTAAAATTACACCCGCAGGGCTAAGGGAAAACTAGCTGGCCAGCCGCAGCAATTCGGCAAAGGTGCCGCGCAGCTCTTCACGCGCGGCGGGCTCAAACCCCGCGTAGGCCGGGGTGTCAAGCAACTGGTCGAACACGGTTTGCGGCGTTAGCTCATCGAGGTGGGGCAGGCTAGGGGTAGTTGCTGGCTCGGCCTGAGGCGCTGCCTCCTGGGCGTCGGCATCGCGCCAGGGGCGGGGGCCGGCCACCACCCTGATTTTGCCCTGGGTAGCCAGCCAGGCTTCGCGTACCTGCTCCTGCACCTCGGCCCAGGGCAGGCCGGGCCGCACGAGCACCTCGGCCCAGGCCTCGTGCTGGTAGCCGGCATTGTCGTAGGCGGCGAGGGCTGCCAGCACCTCGGGCAGGCTGCCGCGCAGGCGCAGCAGGCGGCGGGTGCAGGGCACTTCCAGCACTTCAACGGCCGGGCAGCCCGGCTCGGCCGCAAAGGTGAGCAGCAGCACCTGCTGCGGGTAAGCGGTTTCGGAAAAGGAGAGGGGCACGGGCGCGCCCGAATAGCGCACCCGGGCCTGGCCGCCCACCACCTGGGGGCGATGCAGGTGGCCCAGGGCCACGTAATCGAACAGGTCAGGAAAGGCATCGGCGGTAATCTGACCCAGGTTGCCAATGCTAAGCGGGCGCTCAGTGAGCTGGTCATTGTCGGCGCAGCCCGCCGCAAACAGGTGGCCCGTGGCCAGCACTGGTATGCCCGCCGCAAACGAGCCACGCAAGCAGTCGGCTACCTGCTGATAGTGCGCCGCAATGCCCGCTCGCAAGCGCTCCTCCCGCTCCTGAAAGGTTTCGCCCACTACCAGGCGGCGCACGTCGCCATCGCGCAGGAAAGGCACCGCCGCCACCAGTAGCCGGGGGCTAGCGGCGCCGTGCGGCAGGGCCAGGCACTGCTCTTCCACCGCGGCGGGCACACCGCCTACTACGTGCACCCGGAGCCCTTTCAGCAGGCCGGCCGAGGCGTTGAGCGTGGCAGCCGAGTCGTGGTTGCCGCCCACTACTACCACGTCGTGGCAGGTATTGCTGCGGCGCAGGTCGGCCAGAAAGTCGTAGTAAAGCTGCCGGGCCGCCGCCGAAGGCGCGCCGGTATCAAAAACGTCGCCAGCCACTACCAGCACTTCTACTTGCCGCTCGGCAATCGTGTGGCCCAGCCACTGTAAAAAGCAGCGATGTTCCTCAAGGCGCTCATGCCCATTCTGGAAACGCTGGCCCAAATGCCAATCGGCGGTGTGCAATACGCGCATTAAATCAGTCGGAGATATCCTCAAATTTACGCCACCTGTCGTTGCTAAGCGCTGAACTGGCTCAGGTGCGGGATTGGCCATTCCCGAACCCGGGCTAACCGGACGTAAACTTTGCTGACTGCACGCTAGACCTGGTAACTGCCTGTAAGTAAGAAACGTGCCTGCTAATTGGAGATAAAAAAGGGCCAGGCGGCCCGTCCGGCAGCGGCTGATTTTTAGCCTTATAAACTCAGACTGCGTAAGATAAAGCCTTCCTGCAAGCCAAGCGGCCCCGGAAATTCCTACCTGGCAACTTCCTTTTCCATCCTTGATTATGAAAACCACCCAATTTTTTGGCGCCGCCCTGCTGGGCCTAGCTACCAGCTTTTCGGCCTTCGCCCAAACGCCCGTAGTGGGCGCGCCGGGCACCATGAGCACCCCGGGCGCGCCGGCTACGTCGGCCACGGGCATGGGCACCGTTGTGCCGGGCCAGCCCAGCACTACCTCGGGTACCGGCGTCGGCAGCGTAATCGGCACGGGCACGGTATCGCCCGGCGCGACTACGCCCATCGGTACTTCGGGCAGCACCATGTACCCCAATGGCACCTCCACCCGCACCGTAGATGGCGGTACGCTGCGTACGGACCAGCCAGCGGGCAGCCCCACCACGCCGGGCACGCAGCAAACCCGCCGCCTCAACAGCCGCACGCGCACCGGCACGAGCACCAACACTACCACTACGCGCCCCTAAGCGCGAGCCATCGAAGCCAACTAAAAAGCCCCGGCTGCTCACTGAGCGGCCGGGGCTTTTTTGTCGGTCTAGCCACGTTCGCTAGCCTATTTTTTTGCCGCTCATGGCCTGCTTGATGGAGATGTTCATCACGCGCTCGGCGAAGGGGCGGGTTAGCTCATCCAGCTCATCCATGCGCTTGAGAATGAGGTCGCGGTCATTGCCTTTAAGGGCTTCGCGCAGCTCGTCGGTTTTAGCAGTGGTGGTGCCTACCTCATCGGCTTCGAGGTGCTCGGCGTTCTTTTTGAGGAAGCGCTCGACCTGGTAGAGCAGCTGCTCGGCGGCGGTGCGGGCCTCGATGAGCAGGCGGGCGGCCACATCCTGCTTGGCATTGAGGAGCGAGTCCATCAGCATTTGCTCCACCTGGTCGTCGGTGAGGCCGTACTGGGGCTTGATGTCGACCTGCTGGCGGGTGTTCGAGCGCAGCTCCACGGCCTCTACGCGCAGGATGCCGTCGGCATTGAGGAAGAAGTTGACGTCGATTTTGGGCAGGCCCGCCGGCATGGCCGGGATGCCCGTGAGCACAAATTCGCCCAGCTTGCGGTTTTCGCCCACCAGGTCGCGCTCACCCTGATACACGCCGATTTTCAGGTTTACCTGGCCATCCACGCTCGTGGTGTACTGGCGCCCGGCCTTGGTCGGAATCTTGGAATTGCGCGGAATAATGGCGTCCATAAGTCCGCCCAGCGTTTCGATGCCCAGCGTGAGCGGCGTCACATCGAGCAGCAGCACGTCGCGGCGGTTGCCGGCCAAGATATCGGCCTGAATGGCGGCGCCCAGCGCTACCACTTCATCGGGGTTCAGCGAGTTGTTGGCCGGCTGGCCGAAGAACTTCGACACTTCCTCCACCACCAGCGGCACGCGCGTAGAGCCGCCTACCAGCAGCACCGCCTGGATGGCGGCGGGGGCTAGCCCGGCATCGCCGAGCGCCTGGCGGCAGGCCGCAATAGTACGCGCCACGAGCGGCCCGATGAGGCCGTCGAACTCGGCGCGGGTGAGCGTGACGACAGTCACCTCTTCGTCGCCATCAATGAGCTGGGTTGTGAAATCATCGTGCTGGCTGAGGTAGCGCTTGGCCATTTCGGCGGCCAGGCGCAGCTGCTGCTGCAGGGCTGGCACTTCTTTGAAAGTGGCGGCTAGCGGGAATTTTTCCAGCCAAAATTCCACCACGGCGCGGTCCATATCGTCGCCGCCCAGCCAGGTGTCGCCGTGGGTGCTCAGCACCTCAAAAATGCCCTGGTGCAGGCGCAGGATGCTGATATCGAAGGTGCCGCCGCCGAGGTCGTACACGGCCACGGTTTTTTCTTCGCTAGGGTCAAGGCCGATGCCGTAGGCCAGAGCGGCGGCGGTGGGCTCGTTCACGATGCGCAGTACTTCGAGGCCCGCCAGGCGGCCGGCGTCGCGGGTGGCCTGGCGCTGCGAGTCGTTGAAGTAGGCCGGCACCGTGATAACGGCGCGGCGCACCGGCGTTTTGAGGGCGTGCTCGGCGCGGTGGCGCAGCTCGCGCAGGATGTCGGCCGACAGCTCGATGGGCGAGTAGAAGCGCTCGCCCACGCGCACTTTCACCAGGCCTTCGGTGTCGTCGTCGATGACTTTGTACCCGAGCTGGCCGGCGTGCTGGCCCAGGTCGCGGTAGCTTTTGCCCAGCAGGCGCTTCACCGAATAAATGGTGTGGGCGGGGTCAGAAAGCAGGAAATCCTTAGCCTCGTTGCCGATGAGCGGCGTGCTGCCATCGGCCGGAAAATGCACCACCGACGGCACGATGGTGCCGCGGCCCAGGTCGTTGATGGCGGCCGGCTGGCGGGTTTCGGGGTGCACGTAGGCCACGAGGCTGTTGGTGGTGCCCAGGTCGATGCCCACAATCAGCTCTTCCTGCTGAATGGCCCCCGTGGCGAGATTGATGGCAACTTTAGCCATAAGAAAAAAAAGCGGCCGCGCCCACGCAGCCCGCAAAAAACAAGTGAGATAAACCGCCGCCCGGCCCGCAAAAGTACGCCCGGCGGCGCGGGCGGGGCGGGCCAGGCTAGCCAGTAGGTAGTAAGCCGGGGCGGGCCAAAAAGTTGCGGCCCGGCCGGTTGCCCCCGGCCTTGGCCGGGCCATAATCCGTTTTGTAAGCTGCATCGTAGGTAGTTTCGCCTGCCGGGCTAAATTATTCGGGGCCAGCGCTAAATAGCTTAGCCCCGAGGCCTGCAGTTACGTTTACGCACCTTTTCCCACCCACTGTTTCTGTCCTCCGGCCACCGAACTACCTTAATGCGGAAACGATACTCTTCTTTTTATGCGTAAAAAGCTTTACCCTGCGCTGCTGCTGGCCTTCGGGCTGGCGGTGCTAGCCATTATTTTTTTCAAGAAGCAGGGCCCGCCCGGCCTGCCCGAGCCCAAAGACCGCATTGGGCGCCTGGCGCTGGGCGGCGAGTGGGTGAATACCAAAGCCTCGATGCAGGGCCTGCTGGCCAGGCTGCGCGCCGACCCCAGCGACCAGAAAAGCCGCCTGCTGCTGGCCGAGGCCTACATGCAGGAGGGCCGCATTACTGGCAACCACCCGTATTACGACGCGGCGGCAATGGAGCTTTTGCAGCAAGTGCTGAAGACGGACCCCGAAAACTTTGAGGCCCTGTGCTGCCAGGCCTCGCTGAGCCTCACGCAGCACCACTTTTCGCAGGGGCTAGCCCTGGCCCAGCAGGCGCAGGCAATTAACCCCAGCAGCGGCTACGTGTACGGCCTGCTCACCGATGCCAACGTGGAGCTGGGCCGCTACCCCGAAGCCGTGCAAACGGCCGATAAGATGAACCAGGTGCGCCCCGACCTTACGGCCTACGCCCGGGTGAGCTACCTGCGCGAGATTTATGGCGACGTGCCCGGCGCCATCGACGCCATGGACAAGGCCGTGAAAGCCGGCTACCCCGGCCTGGAGCAAACCGAGTGGAGCCGCGTGGCGCTGGGCCACCTCTACGAAGTGAGCGGCCACTTGCCCGAGGCCGAAGGCTATTACCAGCAGGCGCTGGCCATGCGCCCCAACTACGCCTACGCGCTGGCGGGGCTGGCCCGGGTGGCCGCCGCCCGCCACGATTATCCCACGGCCATCAAAGACCTGAACCTGGCCCGCGCTACGGTGAAGGACTACGCCTTTACCGATGAGCTGGTGGATGTGTACCGCCTCAACCACCAGCCCGAGGAGGCCAATAAAATGGCCCGCGAATCGGTGGAGATGCTGGCCGCCGCCGCCAAAGATGCCAACGACAACGAGCAGCTAGGCCACTACACCGACCGCGAGCTGGCCTACGCCTACCTCAAAACCGGCGAGCTGGACAAGGCGCTGGAACACGCCAAAATCGAGTACGCCCGCCGCCCCGACAACATCGACGTGAACGAAACCCTGGCCTGGGTTTACTACAAGCGCGGCGACTTTAAGGAGGCCCAGAAGTACATGGCTGTGGCCCGCCGCACCAACTCGCAAAACCCCGTGCTGCTGTGCCGCGCCGGCCTCATCCTCACCAAAACTGGCCAGGTGGCCGAGGGCCAGGCCCTCATTACCAAGGCCCTGAATACGGCGCCCTACCTCAACCCCGAGGTAGAGGCCGAGGGCAAAAAGATGCTGGCCGTGCGCTAGGAAGCATTAGGTACGGTACACTACCACTATAAAAGCATGTCATGCTGAACGCAGTGAAGCATCTTGGTCGCTTCGGTAGGTTCGCTTTAGTAAAGCAGCCAAGATGCTTCACTACGTTCAGCATGACGTCTTTTTGTGTAAGAAGGGCAGGTATAAGGTGCACTGGTTGGGTGCTCGTGCCAGCGCTCCTGCTGCTAGCCCTGCCAGCCGCCGCCCACGTCATCGATGCCGACCTGAGCAAGCTCTCGCGCACCCAGATTTTCTGGACCTACATCCAGCTGGGCTTCACGCACATCTTGCCGCTGGGCTTCGACCATATTTTGTTCATTGTCAGCCTCTATATCCTGGAGCCCAAGCTGAAACCGGTGCTGTTTCAGGCCACGGCCTTCACGGTGGCGCACTCCATCACGCTGGGGCTGGCTATGTACGGGCTCATTCGGCCGCCGAGCAGCGTCGTGGAGCCGATTATTGCGCTCTCCATCCTGTTTGTGGCGCTGGAAAATATCATTACCACCAAGCTAAGTCCGTGGCGGCTAGCCATTGTGTTCGGCTTCGGGCTGATTCACGGCATGGGGTTCGCCAGCGCGCTCACGGGGCTGGGCCTGCCGAAGAAAGACTATTTCGGCTCGCTCATTTCGTTTAATGTGGGCGTCGAGCTGGGGCAGGTCACCATTATTTTGCTCTGCTGGCTGCTGATTGGGCGCTGGGCCGCCGACCGGCCCTGGTACCGGGCGCGGGTGGTGGTGCCCGTGTCGATAGTTATCGGCCTGGTGGCCGCCTACTGGACCGTGGACCGGCTGCTGGTCTAGCACCGACTTAGCCTCTTATTACACTTTTTCCCTGAACTGTCGATTGTAAACGCTGCCGTTGCGGGTGGCTGGCTAGCTTCGCAACGGTTTTAATTCTGGCTATGCTCCGCGCCCTCCTCACCTGGCTTTTGCTGCTCAACTACCTGTTGGTAGTGGGGGCGGGTCTGCTCGTGAGCCGGCCGTCGGAGCCGCTCTTTACCGCTGCGCACCCCTACGTGCATAGCAAAGACTGCCAGCAGCATAACTACCTGCGCCTCGACTGCTTCGAGCGCTGCAACGGCGACCAGCACGAAGTGCACCACAAGCTGCCCACCGGCACGGGCCTGCACTACCTGGCCCAGCTCAAGGGCCTCGATGTGCATTACCCCGTTGTGGCGGTAACCCTGGCGCTGGCGTCGCGCCGCGGGCTGGCTGCGCCGCAGCGGCTAGCCCCGTGCTGGCAGTTGCTGCCAGCGGGCTTTGGCGGGCGCGACTACCCGCCGCCCCAACGCGGTTAAGACAATTCGCTTGCGGCAGCCGCCCGGCTGCCGCGTTGCTTCTGCGCGGCTCGGTAGCTGCCTGGAGGCTAAGGTATTGTATTAACCAGGAGTCGGCTTGACGCCCGTGGGCGCGCTGGCTTCACATGAGGCGTTGCTATGCACTTTAAGTACTTATTTCAACAATCGGCCGCCGGCCGCTGGGTCTGGCTAGGGGGGCTGCTTGCCTTAGTATGCCTGGGCCGGCCAGCTCAGGCCCAAAGCCCGGCGGCCCTGCGTGGCACCGTCACTGATTCGCTTTCGGGCCAGCCGCTGGCGGGTGTGAGCGTAGGGCTGCTGGGCCAGGCCGGCGGCACCGCCACCGATGCGCTAGGCCAGTTTCAGCTTCGCAGCCTGGCGCCCGGTACGTATCAGCTGCGGGTGGGCGCGCTGGGCTACCGCCTCAAAAGCCCGCACGTGACGCTGCTGGCCGGCGAAATGCGCGGCCTGACCGTGGCGTTGGCCCCAGCAGCCCTCGACCTGGCCGAGGTGACCGTGAGCCAGCCCCGCGACTTTAATCAGACGCTGGCGGCCATCTCGCACATCGACCAGATGCTGCGGCCCATCAACTCGGCCCAGGACCTGCTGCGGCTCGTGCCGGGCCTCTTTATTGCCCAGCACGCGGGCGGCGGCAAGGCCGAGCAGATTTTTATCCGGGGCTTCGACGCCGACCACGGCACCGATTTTTCGGTGAACATCGACGGCATGCCAGTGAATATGGTGAGCCACGCCCACGGCCAGGGCTACGCCGATTTTCACTTTGTGATTCCCGAAACCGTTGAGCAGCTCAAGATTTATAAAGGGCCGTATACGGCCCGCTTCGGCGACTTTGCTACGGCCGGCGCGGGCGAGTTCAGCACCAAAACCAGCCTCGACCGCAGCCAGGTGAAGCTCGAAGTGGGGCAGTATAACACCTACCGCGCCCTCGTTATGCTCGATTTGCTGGGTCCGCACCACCTGCTGAGCAAAAAAGCCGAGAGCGCCTACGTAGCGGCCGAGTATAATTTTACCAACTCCTACTTCGATAACCCGCAGCACTTCAAGCGCTTCAATGGGCTAGCCAAGTACACGGGCCAGCTTTCGGATAAAACCTCGCTGGTGCTGCTGGGCTCGCACTTTCAGTCGAGCTGGGATGCCAGCGGGCAAATACCCGAACGGGCAGTGGAAGAAGGCATTATCTCGCGCTTTGGTAGCATCGACCCGAGCGAGGGCGGCAACACCAGCCGCACCAACGCCTACGCCATCCTGACCACGGCGCTGCCCCACGCGGCGGTGCTGCGCCAGCAGGCCTATTACTCGCGCTACTACTTCAACCTGTACTCGAATTTTACTTTTTTTAAGGATAACCCGGTGGGCGGTGACGAGATAGACCAGCGCGACACCGGCCGCAACCTCTACGGCTACACCGCCACCTACGACCGCGACGACGACCCGGGCGCCCGCGCCCTGCACTCGACGCTAGGGGTGGGCACCCGCCTCGACGACGGCGGCCTGCTGCTGCGCCGCGCCGTGCGCCGCGTGGCCGGCGACACCCTCAGCACCGGCCGCCTGCACGAGCAAAACGTGTACGCCTACCTCGACGAAACCCTGGCTCTCACCGACCGCCTGAGCGTGAACGCGGCGCTGCGGGCCGACTTATTCGTGTTTGATTTTCGGGGGCAGGTGGCCGACTCGACCGGCGCGGCCGGGCCGCTGCGGGGCCGGGTAAACGCCGCCCGCGTATCGCCCAAGCTCAACTTCTACTACCAGCTGTCGCCGGCCGTGCAGCTGTTTGTGCGCTCGGGGCTGGGCTTCCACTCGAACGATGCGCGGGGCGTGGTGCGCGAAACCAGCCCTAGCCAGGCGCTGCCCCGCGCCACCGGCGCCGAGGTGGGCAGCACCTTCAAGCCGCTGCCGGCCCTAGTAGTGAACGCCGCCCTGTGGTACCTGCGTCTGCAAAATGAGCTGGTGTACTCGGGCGACGAGGGCACCACCGAGAGCGTGGGCGCCACCCAGCGCTTCGGCTTCGACGTGTCGGCCCGCTACCAGCTCACGCCCCGGCTTTTCCTCGATGCCGACGCCAACTACAGCCACGGCCGCCTTTTGGAGCGCGCCGAGTACGACAACTACATTCCGCTGGCGCCCACCTTCACCAGCATCGGCGGCCTCACCTATCGGCAGCCTAATGGCCTGAGCGCCAGCCTGCGCTACCGCCACATCGACAGCCGCCCGGCCGTGGAGGACAATAGCATTGTGGCCCACGGCTACTTCCTGCTCGATGCCGTGCTTAGCTACACCCGGCCGCGCTACCAGCTGGGGGCCAGCGTGCAAAACCTGCTGAACGTGAGCTGGAACGAGGCCCAGTTTGCCACCACCAGCCAGCTGCGGGGCGAAACTATGCCCGTAACGGAATTGAATTTCACGCCCGGCACGCCCTTCTACCTGAAGCTCAACGGCAGCGTGTTTTTTTAAGCGCGAGCAGATTGCCTCCCTGCCTGATGGCCTTACTTTTGAAGGTATGAGCACTCGTAAGCACACGCAAAAAGCCGCTACCTGGCTCGGCCTGGCCCTGCTGGGGCTGCTGCCGCAGCTCAGCGGGTGCTCGCGCACCAGCCACGCCGAGGGCCGCGCTACGCCCCTGGCTGCCCGGCCGGTAGCGGCCCTAGCCCTGCCGCCGCCCGCCCTGCCCGATTCGCTGCAACCCACGCCCGTGCCGCCCGTGGCCGGCGTGCCCGATACCCTGCACCGGGCTATTGCGCAGCTGCACGCCGCGCTAGGCCCCGCCGCCGCCAACTTGCGCCCCGAGGTGCTGGAGCAGGCCTGCGTGGGCTACCTCACGCTGCACCCCACCGGCCGCATCGAGCGGGGCGGCGTGCTGGCCGTGGCCGACATGGACCTGCCCAACACCACCGAGCGCCTCTGGGTAATCGACCTGAAGGAAGCCAAGGTGCTGCACCGCAGCCTGGTAGCCCACGGCGCGGGCTCGGGCCACCTGCGGGCGCGGCGCTTTTCCAACATCGAAAGCTCGGAATGCACCTCGCTGGGGTTCTACCGCACCTCGGGCACTTACGATGGTATTCACGGCTACTCGCGCCGCCTGCAGGGCTACGACAAGGGCGAGAATACCAACGTGTTTGACCGCTACATCGTGCTGCACGCCGCCGACTACGCCAGCCCCGACTACGTGCGCCAGCACGGCCACCTGGGCTACAGCCGGGGCTGCCCCGCCCTGCCGCCGGCGCAGTACAAGGCCATTATCAGCACCCTGCGCACGGGCAGTATGCTGCTGGTGAGCGGGCCGGGGCTAGCCTCGCGCTGGCTCGATGGGCCGGCCGCCGGGCGGCGCTTTGCGCAGCGCGGCTGGCGCTAGGCCGGGAATTTTTCTCGTATCCGGGTCGTTTACTGTTATCTTAGCGGAAAGCGCTGCGTATAACAGCGCTGGAAGGCTAGCCGGCTCTGGCGGGCGTCTTTCAACGATTCTTTCACGCCGAATTTGTCATGAAAAAGCATCATCATTCCAGCGTCGTTCAACGTCAGCGCGATGGCCGCCGCCGCTCGCAGCGCCTGGTGCGGCGCGTGCTGCCCTTTGTGGCCTCGCTGTTTCTGGCTACGCCGCTGGCCGGCCCGCTGCTGAAATCGTCGGCCCATGCGCCGGCTACTACCATGCACCGCACGGCGGCCATAGCGGCCACGCCGCTGGCCCGCTTCGATGCTACCCTGCGCGAAACCTACGACCGCCTTGGTGCCGAGCAGCAAGGGTTGCGCTTTGAAGTGTTTCAGAAAGCCATGACCGGCTACCTCAACCTGCGCGAAACCGGCCACCTGGCCGCCGACCAGCAACACCTGACGGTAGTAGACTTTGACTTGCCCTCGACTGAAAAGCGCCTGTGGGTGCTCGACTTGGCTAGTGATAAGATTCTGTTTCACACCCTGGTAGCCCACGGCCACAACTCGGGCGAAAACGGAGCCAGCCAGTTCTCGAACACCAACGAGAGCAACATGAGCAGCCTCGGCTTTTACGTAACCGGCAACGAGTACGAAGGCAAGCATGGCCACTCGCTGCGTTTGCAAGGCGTAGATGAAGGCTTTAATACCAACGCCTTTGCCCGCTCCATCGTGATGCATGGCGCTGATTATGTGAGCGAAGACTTCATCAAGCAAAATGGCCGCCTGGGCCGCAGCCTCGGCTGCCCCGCCCTGCCGCTCGACCAGTACGCCCAGATTATTGACCAGGTAAAAGGCGGTAGCTGCCTGTTTTTGAGCAAGTCGAATGCTGGCTACACCTCCAAGTATTTAAACCAGGATATCGCGCTGGCCGCGCTTTCGCTCAAGCCGGCCACCAATTCTTAGGAGTTGACTTCGGTATTGAAAAAGCCTCTTCCCTAACAGGAAGAGGCTTTTTTATGCGCCAGGGCCGCGTCTGACTAGGGCAGCCGCACCAGTCGTTGGTGCTGGCCGGCCAGCTCCACGTCGTAAAGGCCGGGCGCGGCCGGGCGGCCTTGCGCATCGCGGCCATCCCAGGTGGTCGATTGCGCGCCAACCTCGCTTGCAGTAGGCAACTCGCGCACTACTTGCCCACGCGCATTGCGAATGCGTAGCGGCGCCGGCGTGCTGGCCGGCACGTAGCGCTCGTAGTGCAGCCCTGCCGCGCCGCCGAACGTGCGGCTGTCGGGCGCGGTGAGGGTCAGCGTTTCGGGGTCGGTTTGGGCGGCGGGCGGCGCGAGCAGGCGCAGCCCGGTGAGCGTGAGCCTGGCCTGCTTTGCTAATGGAAAGGCCGCGTGCAACTCGTGGCGGGCCGCATCGAAGTGCCACGCAGTAGCCGCCAGGGGCTGGCCGCCCAGCAGTACCGCCGTGGGCGCGGTAGCTACGCGGGCCACGAGCAGCTGCACCAGCCGCCGGGCAGGGGCGCCGGCGTAGGTGCCGGCTACCGTGGCTGTTATGACAGTTTGCGCGGCGCCTACTGTGCCCGTGAGGCGCAGCGTGGCATACTGCCGCTGGGTAAGCGCCTGCGCCGAATGGCCATCATCTTCATACACAGTGAAGAAAGAGGCCGCTACTGCCGGGGTAGGGAAGTAGCGCACAGCCAGCGTATCGGGCCGAAAAGCGGCCGTGCTGGCCCGGTAGGCCGTCATGGGCACAAAGGCACCCGCCCGCGCCAGCAGCGGCACGTGGCCCAGCGGCGCGGGCAGCCCCACCGTTTGGCCGCCGGGCAGCGACTGGCCGGTTTCAAAATCGACCCAGCCGCCGGGGGTAGTGGGCAGGTCCACGTTGCGCCGCCGCTGGCCGGGCTGATTAATGGGCGCTACGAGCAGGTTGGGACCCAGCAGGTACTGATTGCCGGGGGGCACTTGGGCAGCGGTAGCGCTGCTGCCGGGTAGCGGAGGGGCTAGCAGCGAAAACCGGTCGGCAGCTTCGGTGCCGCTCCAGTTGCCGCCTTCGTCGGGCGCATCCAGGTCGGGGTGCGGGGCAGGTGGGGCTAGCGGGTCGGGCCCTGCGGCCGACCCAAAATCCAGGGCCCTAGCCAACGGGGCGCCGGTCAGCGTATTCTCGGCGGCCAGGGTGTAGAAGTAAGGCAGCAGCTCCATCCGCAGGTGGGCGTACTTGCGCACGATGCTTTGGTAGGGCTCGGGGTAGGTATAGGGCTCGGGCGCCACCACCTGGTCGGAGTGCGGGCGCATGATGGGGCAGAGCGCCGCCAATTGCAGCCAGCGCGTGTACAGCTCGGGGTCCTGAATAGCGTTGGCCCCGAAGCCGCCCGCGTCGGAGTGCATGTAGCCCACGCCCGCCTGGCCCATGCCCAGCATAATGGGCACCTGCGCCTGCAAGCCGCTCCACGAGCGGTTGATGTCGCCGCTCCACGGAAACACCGCGTTGCGCTGCATGCCCGCCCAGCCCGAGCGCGCCAGGTTGAAGAGGCGCTCATTGGGGTATTCTTTGGCGTAGTTATCCTGAAAAATCTGCGCCCAGGTCATGCCGTAGGCATTGTGCACCTGCGCGGTGGGGCCTAGCCGGTGGTGCATGGCCAGCGGGTGGTTTTCGGGCTCGCCAAGGTCGCTCCACCAGCCGGCGGCGCCCTGGTCGTGCAGGCGCCGGTACTGTGCCCACAGCCAGGTGCGCGCCGCGGGCTTAAATACATCGAGAATACTCGCCGGCCCGGCCCAAAACGAGCCCACCGTAAACGGCCGCCCGGCCGCCGTGGTGCCCACCAGCCCCTGCGTGCGCACGAGGCTGTCGTTCAGCGAGGTGCGCATCACGTAGGGTTCCGAAATCAAGATGGTATTCACACCCTGCGCCTTGAGGTCGCGCATCATGCCGGCGGGGTCGGGGAAGTGGGCGGCGTCCCACCGAAAATCGCCCTGCCGGGTGGTGCCCCCAAACCAATACAGGTCGAGCACCAGCGCATCGAGCGGGAAATCCGAGCGGCGCATCTGGCTGGCCACGCGCAGCATCTCGGCCTGGCTGCGGTAGCCAAAGCGGCTCTGGATGAGGCCCAGCGCCCAGCGCGGCGGCAGTGGCTGCCGCCCCGTCAGGGCCGTGTAGCGGTCCAGAATTTCGGCCTGGCTCTGGCCCGTCACCACAAAGTAGCTCAGGCTGCTCAGGCCCTGCGCGCCGTATTCAAGCACATCAGATTGCTTCTTGCCCAGGTCCAGGTAGCCCGCCGCATAGTGGTCAAACAGCAGCAGGTAGCCCCGGCTGCTGAGCACCACGGGTAGCGTCACGTTCAGGTTTTGCTCGCCGTTCTGGTAGCCGTAGTGGGCTTGGTTATACAGCTCCAGCCGGTAGCCGCGCCGGTCGAGGGGCAGGGCGCGGGCGCCGGTACCGTACAGCCGCTCGCCGGGGGCTAGCCGAAAGCGCACGCCGGTGCCGGGTAGCTCGTCGGCGCGGCCAGGGGGCGTGTCGGCGGCGGTGGGAGTGGGAGAGGGGAGCGGCTGGCGGCGGAAGGCGGGGCTGGCCTCGCCGAATAAGGCTTCGGCGCCTTGGTGCAAGCTGATGCGTAGCGTGTTCTTGTCGATGACAATCAACTGCTGCCGGCCGGCGGCATACCCGCTGATATGCCAGGTTAGCGTCGAACTCGTTTGCTGAACATTGCCATTCGCCACCTTTTTGTGCCAAGCCCTGAACGCGGCGGGTGGGCTGCCGTATTCCGGGCCCTCGCCATTGAGGTCGGGCGAGCGCCATTTCTCAGGTACTTGCACCACGCTCACCGACGAGTCGGCTACGGGGCGGGCCCCGGGGGCGAAGTAGCTGATTTTCACTACGCCATTTGCCCAGGGCTGCACCTGCCGCGCACTGCCGTCGGTAGCCCGAATGGTCAGAATACTGCTGCCGACATCAAACGAGTGCGACTTATACCGCCCGCCCGGCACCGCGGGGGCTAGCGGCTGGCGGCGGCCAAACGGGGCCTGGGTGGGCGGGCGCTCGCCCTCGCGCTGGGCATGGGCGGGGCTGGCGAAAAAAAGCGCGGCGGGCAGCAGCCAGCCGGCACGGCGTAAAAACGAGGCAAGCATAAGCAGGAAGTCAGGCTGCAAAGGTCAGTGCCCGGGCGCACCCGCGCGGGGCTACCCGTGAAGACGGCCACCCCGGCCGGCAAGTTGCCCGAATTCTTTGCCTGCCCGGCCCCATTTGCGACCGACCTTTGTGCACCTCGCTCTCTTATTTATTCGCTGAGTTAATCAGCTGAATAATAGTATTCTTATCTACCAATAATGTCCACCTATGCTCCTTCTGCGGCGGCCCCGCCTGCCGCGGCGGCTTCGCCGTATGCCGCCGTTTTTATTGATTTTGAGAACGTCTACTACTTTCTCAAAAACCACTACCTCGACCCCCAGGACCCCCACGACTACGCCCTCGACCTGGTGCGCGCTCTGCGCGATGCCCTGAAGCGTGAGCTGGGCCTCGACTCGCTGGTGCTCAACGCCTACGCCGACTTCGATAAGATACCCACCGGCCCGCAGGGCCCGCTCTACCTCATGGGCGTGAGCACGCGCAACGTGCTGGGCACCGACCATAAAAACGCGGCCGACATGCAGCTCTGCATCGATGCCCTGGAGGTGCTCTACACCCGGCCCGCCATCGGCACGTTTGTGCTGGTGGCCGGCGACCGCGACTACATCCCCGTATTGCAGCACCTGCGCCGCCAGGCCCGGCAGGTGAAGGTGGTGGGCTTCCGCGAAAGCGTATCGGGCGACCTCTTGCAGATGCTGGGCCAGGAGCACTTCATCGACGCCCGGGCCCTGCTGCCCGCCGAGCGCCTGCAGGCCCTCGAAGACCACCGCGCTGCCCGCCTGCGCCAGGGCGAAGAAATGCGCCGCCTACGCGAGCAGGGGCTGGTGGGCGTGCAGTCGGCCGCCGGCCGGCAGGCCGCCCAAGACGTGGCCAGCCGGCTGGCCGCCGCGCCGGCCGAAGAAGAAGCCGGCCCCGCCGCACCCGCCCCCAGCCGCGCCAGCGCCCCGGCGCGGCCCAGTATGCTCGAACAATTATTGCAGGAGCCGCCGGCCACGTTTGCGCCCGTTCGCCGCATCACGCGCACCGACGAGCGCCGCGTGCTGGAATACCTCTTGCTGCAAGTGCAAAAATTTGCCAGCCAGCAGGCTACGCCCGAAATATGGGCCAGCCCTTTCCTGCGCCGCCTCACCGATGTGCTGCCCGAGCTGCCCGACTGGGAGCGCCGCCAGCTTCTCAACCAGCTGCGCGACGCCGGGGCCGTGCGCCTCGAAAAGCGCGAGGGCGAGCCGCACCCCTTCTCGGTTATCCTCGTCAACTACCAGCACCCCGACGTGCGCGAGCTAAACCCCGGCCCTCCGGAGGACAAGCCAGCGGCCTAGCCCACCACCACAAAAAAAGGGAGCGCCGCGGCGCTCCCTTTTTGTTTCTTATACCCATGCTCCCTGGCCTAGCTGGCGCCGCCGGTGGGCGTGGGCGTGGTGGTTTTGGTAGTTGTGCCGCATTTACTGGGCTTGGGGTCGCACTTTTTGTCGGTATCGAAGCACGACGTGAGCGCGAAGCTCGTGAGCAGGGCTAGTAGCGGCAGGCGCAAGTAAGTAAGGGCTTTTGGCATGGGCGTAGGAGGTAAAAAGTGAGGGTGAGGCTAGCGGGAAGAGCCCGGCCGGAAAGCCGGGGTTGCAACCGCGCCAAAAGATACTCTTTTTTTAGTAACTCCCAACGTTTTCAGGCTATTGGCCCAGCTCAAACAGTGGCAGCGGCTGTAGGCCGGCGTACTTGCCGCCCATTTTGGTCAGCTCCTCGCCGTGCACTTTCAGGTAGTTGTTGTAGGCCTTGGCGGCGGCATCGTAGTGGGCGCGGTAGCCCACTACGTTGGCATCGGCCAGCTGAATGGCCTCCACGTAGTCGCGCACGCGCTCGGAGGGGGCGTTGCCCTCGGGCGCGGCCAGGGGCACCACTATTTTCAGCACCGAATCCTGGGCGGCATCGTAGCGGTCGATGAGCGCCGACGAGGCCATGCTGGCCCGGTCGTAGCGCTGCTTGGCGAGGCGGGCGCGGGCCGTGCGCAGGCCTTCGAGTTGGGCCTGGTTGGCATTGGGGTATTTGCTGAGGTCTTGCAGCAGCTCGCGCAGGTCAGCATTCTTTTTGTCGTCGCTGGTCATCATGCGCTGCCAGTTCACGTCGGCCGAATCGCGCAGGATGTCGAACTGGGCGCGCACGGCGGCCGGCGAGGCCGGGCTGTCGGTGGTGGCAGTGGCGGTGCTTTTAGAGGCGTCGGGCTTGCACATGGGCAGCACGGCCAGCACGAGCAGGCTAGCGAAGAGGAGTGATTTCATGAAAACCAAACGGCAAACCCGGCGGTAATAATGCCCCGCCCGGGTGGTCAAATTTACGGCCGCGCCCGTGGCCCGCCAGCGGCCGTACCTTTGCGGCCCGGTTTTTCCGCTCGTTTTTCTTGTTTTTTTATGGCTGATTTAACGCCCCTTTCCCAGCTCGGCGAGTTTGGCCTCATCCGCCGCTTGCAGCGCGACATTGCCCTTACCCAGCCCAGCACCGTCCTCGGCATCGGCGACGATGCTGCCATTCTGGCCCCGCCGGCCGGGCAGGAAGTCGTGGTTTCGACCGATATGCTGGTCGAGGGCGTGCACTTCGATTTGTCGTTCTCGCCCCTGCGCCACCTCGGCTACAAGGCCGTGGCCGTGAACGTGTCGGACGTGGCGGCCATGTTTGCCACGCCCACCCAGGTGGTAGTGGCCCTGAGCTTGCCCAGCCGCTTTACCGTGGAGGCCGTGGAAGAACTATACGCTGGCATGCGGCTAGCCTGCGAGGCCTACGGCGTCGACCTGGTGGGCGGCGACACCACCGGCAGCCGCGGCGGCCTGGTTATCAGCGTCACGGCGCTAGGCCTGGCCGAGGCCGGCAAGGCCGTGCGCCGCTCGGGCGGTAAGCCTACCGATATTTTGTGCGTAACCGGCGACCTCGGCGGCGCCTACCTGGGCCTGCAAGTGCTGGAGCGCGAAAAGCAGGCCTTCCTGGCCGACCCCGAAACCCAGCCCGAGTTGGACAGCTACAACTACGTAGTGCAGCGCCAGCTCAAGCCCGAGGCGCGCCTCGACGTGGTGCACGAGCTGCGCGAGCTGGGCGTGCACCCCACCGCCATGATTGACATCAGCGACGGGCTAGCCTCCGAGGTGCTGCACCTGTGCGCCGCCAGCGGCACCGGGGCCCGTGTTTTCAGCGAATACCTGCCCCTGGCCAACCCCACGCTCGAAGCAGCGGCCGAGTTCAACCTCGACCCCATCACGGCCGCCCTCAACGGCGGCGAGGACTACGAGCTGCTCTTCACCATCGCCATCGCCGACCACGCCAAAATCAAAAACCACCCCGACATCACCGTTATCGGCCACCTCACCGAGCACAACGACGCGGTGAACCTCATTACCAAAGGCGGCCAGGCTGTGCCGCTGCGGGCCCAGGGCTTCAACCACTTCTAGACCGCAGATTTAACGGATTAAACGGATTGCGCCGATACGCCCGCTTGCGCGAGCTGACTACTTGCTACAGCCACTTGGTCGTAAGCATAGCCAGCCCGCGCAGGCGGGCGTATCGGCGCAATCCGTTTAATCCGTTAAATCTGCGGTCAGTCTTCCGGGTAGGGGATGTACACGAAATTCGTGAACTCCTCATCCACCACGAAGAGGCAGCAAAACTCATCCGGGTTTTTCCAGGTGCCGATGAAATCTTCGATTTTCTCGGGGTCCACGATGCCTTGCTGGGCTAGTATTTCGAGGTAGCTGGCGAAGACGTGCCACTGCAATTCCTGCTCGTCGGCGTTGATGAGCAGGCTGCCGAGCTGCACCGCCTGCCGCGCAAACACGAACACCGGATACTGCGAAATCTCACGCTTGCGGATTTGGTACGACGCTTCCTTAATGGTGTCGGACGCGGTGGCAAAATCCTTGGTAATCGTGCCCAGGTATTTGCCGTTTAGCTCGGGGTCGTTGAAGTAGTCCATTGTATTTACTTTGCTGGCAGAATATCAGCGACTATTATGACTTGGGAAATTCATTCTTACGAAGGTGCCGGACAAATTGTATTTGGAGCAGCGCAAGAAAGTATTCGTAAACTTTTTGACGAAAAGCCTAACGAATTTGAAAGAGGAGGCACTGAGCTAACGGACTATTTTCAAGCAGCAGGAGTTTTCGTTATCTACGATGAAAATAGAAAGTGTGCAGCAGTTGAGTTCACCTCACCAGCTCTAGTGAGTTGGCGAGGTGAACAATTATTTCCAGTACCATTAGGCGAAGTGCTTGACTTTGTGCGTGAGCAAGATGACGAATTAGAAGAAGACGAAAGTGGCTTCACTTCTCATAAAAATGGCTTCGGCTGCTACACAGAAGATATTGAATTGCTCGAAGAACCGGCAGAAACTATCATTTGCTTTCGGGCCGGTTACTACGACGAAGTAGTTTAACTACTTTAACTCCAGCAGCACCACATTCTCCACGTGGTGCGTGTGCGGAAACATATCCACCGGCTGCACGCGGGTTACTTTGTACACCTCGTCGAGCAGTTCCAGGTCGCGGGCCTGGGTGGCGGGGTTACAGCTGATGTAGACGACGCGGGGGGCACGCAGCTCCACGAGGCGCTTCACCACGTCTTCGTGCATGCCGGCGCGGGGCGGGTCGGTGATGATGACGTCGGGGTGGCCGTGGTGGCTGGTGAAGGCCTCGGTGAGCATATCCTTCATGTCGCCGGCGAAAAACTCGGTATTGGTCACGCCGTTGATTTCCGAGTTGACGCGGGCGTCGAGCACAGCCTGCTCCACGTATTCGACGCCGACGACCCTAGCGGCCTGGCGAGCCACGAAGTTGGCGATGGTGCCGGCGCCGGTGTAGAGGTCGTACACGAGGTCAGTGGGCTTGATTTCAGCAAACTCGCGGGCCACTTTGTAGAGATTGTAGGCGCCGGCCGAGTTGGTTTGGTAAAACGACTTGGGGCCGATGCGGAAGCGCAGGCCTTCCATCTCCTCCTCGATGTAGGGCTTGCCTTTGTAGCACACCACTTCGAGGTCGTGGAAGGTTTCGTTGCCCTTGTCGTTGAGCACGTAGTTGAGCGACGTAATCTGCGGAAACTTCGCGTACACCGCATCGAGCAGCGGCTCGATGGCCTGGTGCTGGCGGTAGCATTGCAGAATCACCATCGTTTCGCCGGTGCTCTCGGCGGTGCGGATGATGAGGTTGCGCAGCAGCCCGGTTTGCTTGATGATGTTACCGAAGCGCAGCATGTGCTCCCGCGCGTAGTCGCGGATGAACAAGCGGATTTCGTTGCTCGGCTCGGGCTGCAAGTGGCAGTGCTCCACGTCGATAATCTTATCAAACCGGCCCGGCGTGTGGAAGCCCAGCACCCGGCGGTCGTACTGCGCGGTTTCGTCCTTAATCTGCTCCTCCGTGAGCCAGCCCATGAAGCTGAACGTGTATTCGAGCTTATTGCGGTAGTATTTGCGCTCGGGCGAGGCCAGGATGCGGCGCACTTCGGGAATTTCCACTTTGCCGATGCGCTGCAAAGTGTCTTCTACCTGCTGGTGCTTGTAATTGAGCTGCGCGTCGTAGCTGATGTGCTGCCACTTGCAGCCGCCGCAGGTGCCAAAATGCTGGCAAAACGGCGTGGTGCGCAGTTCCGAGTACTTGTGGTACTTGGTGGGCGTGGCCTCCATAAAGCGCTTATGGGCCTTGCTGATGCGCAAGTCCACCACATCGCCGGGGGCGACCTGGTTGACAAAAACGACGAGATTATTGATGCGAACCAGGCATTTGCCCTCGGCCACCATGTCTTGAATTTCGACGTTGAGCAGGGCTTCGGGCGGGATAGAGTTAGCGAGTTTGGTGGCTTTGCTAGGCATAACTTTTTGCGGTGAGGGGCGCAAAGTTACGGCCGGCCGATTTGCAGACTCCGCCAGGCCGTGCGTGGGCCTGCAACAGCAGGCGCGTCTGCCGGGGCAACGCTAATTCGTGTACGGGTCCATAATGTCCTGCGGGCTGTAGCCTTCCTGCCGCCAAAACTGCGCTGGGTTAACGCTGCCCGCAAACTCGTTGCTATACACCGCTACCTGTTTGCGCGAGCCCTTTGCCTGGCGCCGCAGCAGCCTCACCCGGAGCCGCGTCGCAAACTCGCCCGCATAAGCGGGCACCGTAAGCTGCCAGCACTGGCCGGGAGCCAGGAAAACCTGGTGGTAGCTATTGCCGCACCAGCTGCTGGGGGTGTGCTCGATAGCCCGCCATTTGCCCTGGGCATCGCGCGCTTGTATAGTGAGCGCCAGGTTGCTATCCTGGGCGTCGAACACTACGGTATCGGCACTGGTGTTGGCAATGGCGAGCGCGTGGCCGTGGTGCGGCCCAAAAGCGCCGGGCGTTGCGCGGGTAGCCACCTGCACCGCTAGGGTGCGCGGCGCGAAAACCTGCCCCTGTATGGGCCGGGCCAAATTACCTGACCGCCCCCAGCCGCCAAAGCCCGCGTAGCGCCGCAGCGGGGCCGATGCTACCAGGTAGCTGCCGCGCCGCATAAAATCCAGGTTTAGCGGGGTGCTGGCGGCGGGTGCGGCCCGCCACACGTAGCGCCCCGCCGGCGAGAGATACCCCGGGCGGTCGCCTTCTACCACCGCCAGCAGCCCGTGCCGGTAGCCTGCGTAGTCGATAGCAGAAAAACGCGGCGGCACCAGCAGGCCCGTGCGCCAGTTCCAAAACCCCAGGCGCTGCCTCTGGCTGGCGGCGTAAAACGTGAGCAGGTTGCCTTGCCGCTGCGGGCTATTGCTGCCGGCCGCGGGGGGCGAAATGCGGCGCACGACTTGCCCCAGGCTATCGAGAGCGGCAAAATCACCGTTGTCGAGGGCCACCAGCTCCACGCCGTCGGCAAACGTAGGCGCCCCGCCACGGCCACTGCTAACTACTTGCTTGATAAGTACTTTGTTGAGCGCTAGCCCCGCTTTATTCAGTAGCTGCCAGTGAAAGGCCGAGTCCTGCGCCCAGGCCCGGCCGTGGCTAAAGGCACTGAGCTGCCGCAGGCCGGGCCGCCGGAAAAGCACCCGGCCCGCGTGGTCGATAGGCGCGGGGTAGCTCTCATCGTTGGGGTACTGGCCGCTGCTTATGCAGTTAACCTGCGCGAGGCCGTCGGAAAAGCTGTGCTCATCGAGGGAGCTGAAATAATACCCCGCGGGCAGCCGGGCCACCACGCGCCCGGTGGTATCGATGATGCCCCAGTGGTCGGCCTCGTCATTGCCCGGCTGGTAGATGGACGCCAGGGCCAGGCCTTCGTGGAAGGTAGATAGGTCGTGAAAGCGGTAGTAGGGAATCACAAACCGCCCGCGCCCATCGAGTACGCCCACGGCGGCTACTTCGCTGTTGCCCTGTGCATTGCGTAAGGGTTCGGAGCCCGTTACCACTATCCGGTTGTTGCTCAGCTCCCCTATCAGCTCAAACCGGGCCGGGTTTAGGAGCTGGCCGCTGGCGGCCAGCAGCTGGCGCTGGTAGGAGGGCAGCGTGCCTACCCACCGGCCGCCCCGGTCGCGGCTGCCGGCCGCCGCTGGCTGCCACTCCAGCTGCCTGTAAACAGCCGCTAGCGGTAGCAGGCGGCCGGCGCGGTCGAGTAGCCGGGGTATGCTGTCGGGCTGCACCAGCGCCCGCCCATTGTGGAAGGGCGCCGCGTAGCCGTAGCGCTGCGGCAATACCAGCTGGCCAGCCTCATTTAGGTAGCCGTAGTGCCCCGCCTCGCGCACCGGGGCTAGCCCCTCGGCAAACTCCTGCACCTGGGCAAACCGGGGCGCCACCACCACCGCGCCCGTCGAGTCGATGAAGCCCCAGCGGCCCTGCACCACAATGGGAAACCGGGCTCCCATTGAAGCCGCCGCCGAGGGCGCGGAAGTGGAGGGACTGCAGGCTCCGCAAGCCAGCAGCAGCAGCCCGAGGGCAATAGCCGGGTAACGCATAAAGAAGGCTTTTGTACGTAGTGCCAACGCCCGCAACCATGCCCAGCTGTATGGCTGGCCGCCCTAAAACTGAAAATAAATAAACGGCTGAATCTCCGCCGATTTCACCTGGATAACCAGCCAGATAACCACCGTCACAACCACCGCCTGGGTCAGCACCGAGCGGCGGGCCAGCGCGCCTTCGAGCTGCCAGGTGAAGCCATCGGGCAGCGCGTGCAGCAGGTAGCCCAGCGCCACCAGGGCAAACACGGGCCGGAACGAGCCCACCACGGCGGGCAGCAAATCGGGCCGCAGGTTGTGGATTATCTGGTGGATGACCTGGCTAGCCACCTCAAAGGTGCCGGCCCGGAAAAATATCCAGCAGAAACACACGAAATGGAAGGTGATGACCCAGCCCAACAGCTTGATAAACCAATTATCGCCGGGCTTAAAAATCTGTTTGAAGAGCTTATCCACGGCCAGGGCGGCGCCGTGCAGCGCGCCCCACAGCACAAAGGTGAGCGAGGCACCGTGCCACAGGCCCCCTAGCAACATGGTCAGAAACAGGTTGATATATTGCCGCACCACGCCCCGGCGGTTGCCGCCGAGCGGGATGTAGAGGTAGTCGCGCAGCCAGCTGGAGAGCGAAATATGCCAGCGCCGCCAAAACTCGGTGATGCTCGTGCTTTGGTAGGGCGACAGAAAATTGGTGGGCAGGCGGTAGCCCAGCAGCAGCGCAATGCCGATGGCCATATCGGAATAGCCCGAAAAATCGCAGTAAATCTGGAGGGCGTAGCCGTACACACCCAGCAGGTTTTCGATGCCGCTGTAGAGGCCGGGATTGTCGAAAATGCGGTCGACGTAGTTGAGGCTAATGTAGTCGGAGATGATGGCTTTCTTGAACAGGCCCGCCGCAATGAGCACCACCGCCCGGCCCATATCGGCGGGCGTGAGGAAGGGGGCCTTCGAGATTTGCGGAATAAAATCGGACGCCCGCACAATGGGCCCGGCCACCAATTGCGGGAAGAAGGTCACGAAAAAGGCAAAGTCCCAGATGCTGCGCAGCGGCTTTATCTGGCCCCGGTACACGTCGATGGTGTAGCTCAGCGTTTGGAAGGTGTAGAACGAGATACCCACCGGCAGCAGCACGTGCAGCACCGGCACCGGCTGCCTGGTGAGCGCCTGCCAGCCACTGAGGAAAAAGTTGGTGTACTTGAAGTAAAACAGCATACCCAAATTCACCAACAGGCTGAGCGTGAGCAGCAGCCGGCGTCGGGCGGGGCTAGCGGAGTCGGCAATCCAGAGGGCAAAGTGGTACTCGACAATGGTCGAAAAAACCAGCAGCAAAAAGTACAGCCCGCTCGATTTGTAGTAAAAAAACAGCGAGAACACCGTGACGTAGAGCAGCCGCGCCCGGTGCTGGCGCCGCAGCAGCTCGTAGCCCCCCAAAAAGCCCAGAAAGAGCAGTAAAAAGAAGCCCGTATTGAAAATAAGCGGCACGCCGGGGTGGTACCGAAACTGGCTGGCCAGCTTATCGAGGTCGAAGTCTAGGTTGAGGCTAGCGAAGAGGGAACGCAGCAAATCCATCCTGAAGAGCGAGGTAAAGCAAAAGGCCCTGCACATCGTAGCCTTTGTTGGTAAAATGAACTAAGTCGTTGGCGGCCAGGCCGTGGGCCTGCCAGGCGCGCATGCTGCCGTAGCCGCCCTGCACGGCCGCAAAATCCCAGTAGGCGAGGTCGTGGGCCTGGGCGTAGGCGCGCAGCACGGTGCGCAGGCGGGCCAGGTCGGGGTTGCGGGCGCCGTGGCGGCGGTACGAGTCGGCGGGGGCCGTGAGCAGCACATCGGCCCCGGGGCAGCGGCGGCGCAGGCGGCTCACCAGCGTATCGAGCTGCCGCTCGAAGGCGGCGGGGTTGAAGCCCGGCTCGTAGGCATCGTTGGTGCCGAGCGAGAGAATGAGCAAATCGGGAGCTAGCACCGGCAGCTGCTCAAAAAACAGCGGCGCGCGGTTGTAGTGGCGCACGGCCGCGCCATTGACCCCGATGGTATGGTACACCACGCCCGGCTGGCCATTATCGAGCAGCAGGCCGTAGAGCTGGGCACCAGTTTGGCGGGAGCTGGCGCGGGTGGCGCGCAGCTCCACAAAGTCGCGCAGCGAGTCGAGTACCAGCGTGGTGGCCACGCCGGGCGCGCTGCCCGCCAGGGTGCCCAGCCGGCGGCCCCGCGCCGAGCGCACCTGCCAGTCGAAGGCCGTCGGGCCGGGCCGGCGCAGCAGCGTGAGTTTATTGAACGCATAGTTGGGCCGGCGCAGCGGCGAGACGCTTAGCGAGAAGGCCGCCCCCGAGTCGGTGGTCGTGAGCACGAAGCCCGCCAGGCCCACGGGCAGCAGGCTATCGGGCTTGCCCACCACGCGGCGCGCCTGCCACTGCCCGGCCGTGGCGGCGGTGCGAAAGCTGGGCGAGCCATCGGCCCGCGCCACCCGAAACGGAAAGGCCAGGCCCCGCCCGGCGTTGCCGTAGGTGCGCTGCAGCTCCTGCCGCACCCGCCCCGAGAAGATGTCGGCTTGCAGGTGCGAGTCGCCGAGGTGCACCACGCGCACCCGCCCGCCCAGGTCGGCCGGGTGGCGGGGCAGCTGCCGTAGCCGCCCATAAAAGCGCTGGAGGCCGATATCGGCGTTCTCGATATGATTGGCCGAGGTAACTAAAAATGGGTAAGCAGTTTGCAGGCTGTCGAGGGGCCCGCTCGCCTGCGCCCGGGCCGGGCCAGCCGCGAGGGCTAGCAGCAGCGGCAGGAGGAACAGCAGGCGGAGCAGCATGAAGCAGAGGAGAAAATTAAAAACTGAAAATGAAGTAAATATCTCGTCATGCTGAGCGCAGCGCAGCGAAGTCGAAGCATCTTGTTCGTTTCGTTGAACAGTTTACTCGTGCCCTGCCAAGATGCTTCGACTACGCTGCGCTCCGCTCAGCATGAAGAACTTTAACGCGTTAATTTTTCTATAAATTGGCCGAATCGGGGGAGCTGGCCGGCGGGCGAGTAGTGCTATCGGGCCGGTTGGGGCCGGCAGCGGGCCTAGTCGGGCGGTTGTATTCGCCCATGAGGTAGCCATAGAGCAGGCCCGCAATGCGCTGCCCGCCCCGGCTGTTGAGGTGCGTGTAATCGTGGTTGGCGAGCGGTGGCGACTGCTCGACCCAGCTCTTCATGGAGTTTTCGCCGCCCATTGCCTCAAACAAATTCCAGAAGGCGGCGTGGTTGTGCTGGGCCAGCCGCTGCTGGGCGGCCAGCAGCAGCGGCACGCTGGGGTCGGTTACAAACTCGCCGTCGAGGCGCGTGCTCTTGTCGCTCATGCCGATGATGAGGATGCTGGCCCGCGGAAAAGCGCGCTGCATGCGGTCGACGACACGCGTCATGGCCCGCTCATAAAACACGTAATTCTTGTTGCGCGCATCGGCCACGTTTACCCCGTAGTGCAAAATAATAAGGCGGTAGTCAAGCAGTTGGCCAAAGGCAGCGAGCTGCGCGTAGGGAATCTTGGTGAGCGACATGCCGCTGTTGCCCCGGAAGGAAAAGTTGTCCAGGACCACGCCCTGCGGGCTCTCGAAGCTGACGCCGTACACCGGGCGCGGGCCGTGGGTGGCGAAGGCCAGCCGCATGCTGCGGGCAGGGGTGCCAGGCTTCAGCAGCAGCTCGTTTATGGGGGCGGTGCCGGCCAGGGGGTGGGGCACGCGGTGGCCGTCGGTGGTCACCAGTACCTGGTCGCGCCGGGTGCCGGGGCCGTAAAACAGCCGCGCCTCGGCAAAGCGCCGGGTGCCGGCAAAGCGCTGGCCGGCCCGGTACTGCACCCAGCTCGTGTCGGCCACGATGCCCGAGCTGTCGGCATTCGACACCTCGCGGGGCGCAAAGGCGTGGCCCGAAATGCCCAGCGGGTAGCTAGCCGGGTGGCGGCGGTCGGAGAGCAGGTTGTACTCATACCAGTCGGGCGAAAACGTTTCGTGGATGGTTTCGCGGAAATCGGCCGTAATCGAATTCACCGGCACAAAGCCCACGCCCGAGCCGCCAAACGCCGTTTGGAGCAGGTTGCGCAGGTCGCCGGTGAGCAGGTCGCCCTCAATCATCGAGTCGCCGAAGTAGGCAATGCGCGTTTGGCTGCCCGTGGCCTTGGTTTGGCGCAGCGCGGCCAGAAAGCTGTCGAGACCCGGCAGGTTGGCCGGCGTGGGCGCGTTCGACCTGGTGCGGGCGGCGGCCTCGCGGGCCAGCGCCAGCGAGTCGGCGGCCAGGGCGGCGCGCAGGCCCGCCGTATCGGCGGCCACCGGGCCGGCCGGGCCATTGGGTGGGGGCGGGGCTAGCCCCGCCGCAGTGGCTAGGGCGGCGCGGGCCGCGCCAGGGTCTTTGCGCAGCACATCGGCCAGCAGGCGCACGGGGCGCAGCGCCACGCCGCCCACCGTGAGGCCCGGTTTGAGGAGGGAAAGCAGGCCGAGCAGGCCTACCGTAAGCAAAACCAATAGAAAGGGGTTTTGCGAGCGCGACGAATTCATTCTGGGTCGAGTATCAGCCGCAAAGTTACGCCCACCCCCAACCCAAAAGCCTCAGAATTAACGCAGCATTTTTGGCGGCGCGGCCGAAAATCCGGCGGGCGCCGCAGTGGCAAGGGCTAGCCCCGCCGTAGGTTTGCGGGCCGGGGCTAGCCCCCCAATAATGTCTTTTATTCTTTGCGCATGACAACCAGCGTAGTTCTGATTACGGGCGGCACCTCGGGCATTGGCCGGGCCTGCGCCCTGGAGTTTGGCCGGGCCGGCGCCAGCGTCGTTATCACCGGCCGCGACGCGGCCAAGCTGGCCGCCACCGCCGCCGAGCTTACGGCTGCCGGCATTCAGCACCGCACCGTGCAGGGCGACGTGGGCGTGCTAGCCGATGCCAACCGCGCCGTGGCCGACACCATTGCCGCCTTCGGCCGCCTCGATGTGCTCATCAATAATGCCGGCCTGAGCATGCGGGCCAAGTTTGCCGACGTGGACGTGAAAGTGCTGGAGCAGCTCATGCAAACCAACTTCTTCGGCACCGTGTACGTCACCAAGGCGGCGCTGCCCTACCTGCTCGAAAGCAAGGGCAGTATCGTGGGTATCAGTAGCATAGCTGGCTACCGGGGGCTGCCGGGCCGCACCGGCTACTCGGCCTCCAAGTTTGCCATGAACGGCTTTCTCGAAGCCCTGCGCACCGAGCTGCTGCCCCAGGGCGTGAATGTGCTCACGGCCGCGCCGGGCTTCACGGCCTCCAACATCCGCCACACGGCCCTGCTCGCCAACGGCCAGACCCAGAACGATACCCCGCGCGACGAGGGCAAGATGATGACCTCCGAGGAAGTGGCCCAGCACTTGCGCCGGGCCGTGGCACAGCGCCAGCGCAGCCTCGTGCTCACGGGCCAGGGCAAACTGACGGTTTTTTTAAATAAATGGCTACCGGGCCTGACCGACAAGCTGGTACTAAATAATTTCCGCAAGGAAGAGGGCGATTTCTAGGCCGCCGGGCTAGGGCCTCACCCCAGGTTCATTTGCCACGCCGGTCCTTTGCCGGTCCTGCCTGCCCAAAATGGGTGGGCGGGACCGGTTTTTTGCGTTCCCATTTTTCCTTTTAGATGAAGCAACTGCTATCTCCCGCCGTGCTCGGCGCGGCCTTTTTAGTGCCCGCGCTGGCCGCGGCTCAGGTCAATCCCAATTCCAGCCAGCAGCCTACCCAAACCCAGGCCGAGCAGGCCACCCAACAGCCGCAGGCCCAGCCTGCCCCCAATTTTTTCCTCAAGGATGGCAAGCTGCCGCTCAATGCCGACGCCAGCCGCTACATCAAGTTCACCCTCCTCAACCAGGTGTGGATGCGCTACAACGAGAGCAACCCCGGCACCCAGGTGGGCGGCTACAACGTGCCCAATACCTACGATATCGGCATCCGGCGCTTCCGCATCCAGTTCTACGGCCAGCTCACCGACCGCGTATTCATCTACTCGCAAATCGGGCTCAACAACCTCAGCTACAATGCTGACCGCAAGAGCGGCGGCACGCCGGGGGCTAGCCAGAGCGGTACGGGCGGCTTCTTCCTGCACGATGCCGTGGCCGAATACGCCCTCGTCAAAAACAAGCTTTCCTTCGGCACCGGCCTCGGCGCCTGGAACGGGCTGGCCCGCTTCGCCTTCTCCTCGGCTGGCACCATCATGGGCCTCGACCTGCCCACCCTGGAGGAAGCCACCAACGACGTGACCGACCAGTTTGGCCGCAAGCTCAGCATCTACCTCAAGGGCAAGCTCGGCAAGCTCGACTACCGCGTGGCCATCTCCGACCCGCTGCTCTACCAGAAGGCGGCCGGCTTTGTAACTACGCCTGGCCCCAACGCCTCGTTTGCCCTCACGCCGCCCAAGCCCCAGTACCAGGGGTATTTCTCGTACCAGTTTAAGGACCAGGAAAGCAACCTCACGCCCTACAGCGCGGGCACCTACCTGGGCAAGAAGGCCGTGTTCAACGTGGGCGCGGGCTTTGTGGTGCAGCCCGAGGCCGTGTGGTACACCCAGGGCAGCCCCACCAACGTGCAAACCAAGGCCATGCAGCAGTACGCCGTAGACGTATTCTACGACGCCCCGCTCACGGCCGCGCCCGACGCAGCTAGCCTTAGCTTCTACGCTGCCGCCATCCACTACGATTTTGGCCCCGGCTACATTCGCAGCGGCGCGCCCATGAACCCCGCCACCGGCACCTCCAACCCCAGCAGCAACAGCATCGGTGGCTTCGGCAACGCCTACCCCGAATACGGCACCGGCAACTCGGTGTACTCGCAGCTAGGCTATAAATTTAAGGATAACCTGCTGGGCAGCACCACCTTTATGCCCTACGTGGCCGTGCAGCACTCGCGCTACGGCCGCCTGGCCGACGACGTGAATTTCTACGATGCGGGCGTCAACTGGCTCATCTCGGGCCACACCTCCAAGTTCAGCCTCGCGTACCAGAACCGCCCGTATTTCAGCACCAACGCCTCCGGCGAAAACGTGATGGACTCGCGCCGCAGCGCTGTTATTCTGCAATATCAAGTGTACTTCAACTAAAAAAACGGCTAGCCCCTGTTTTACTGAAAAGCCCGCCCTGCTTATGCAGGGCGGGCTTTTTTAGAGCTGAAATTGAGCTGGAAACGCGCCGGCTATTCCACCACCAGCGCGTCGGTGGCGCGCAGGTAGGCGGTGCGCTCCTGCCAGCGCACGCGCAGCCAGATGTCGGTGCGGCCCAGCACGGGCAGGCGGTCGCCGGGCGCGGCCGTGCTGAGCCAGGTCGCGCCCGCGCTCGGGCCCGCCATCAGGGCCGCCCCGGCCTGCGATACCACACCTACCGGGCCGGGGCGCAGCAGCACCAGGTAGGCTCCCGCCGCCAGCAGGTAGGCCCCGTAGCCTAGCCACGCGCCCGGCTTGGCGCGCTGGCGCCGCAGCAGCAGCACAATGCCCGCGCCCACGGCTCCGGTTAGCAGGGCTTGCAGGCCAGGGTAGTAGTAGCGCTGGGCCTGCACCCGCAGCTCTTGCTGCCAGGTGCTGGGGTAGCCCACCAGCCGCTGGCGCTGGGCCAGGGCCACCAGCTGCCGCCAGGTGCCCAGGCGCGGCTGCCGCGCCTGGGCCAGGTTCAGGTATAGCAGCTCGGCCGGGTAGTGCCCTAGCTGATGCTGCGTGTAGGCCATGCGCAGCAGCAGGCGCGGCGAAACCTGCTGCCGCCGCCACACCTGCTGCCGGTAGAGCGGGGCCGCCGCCGCGTACTGGCCCCGGGCAAAAAGCGCGTCGGCCTGGGCCAGCGGGCCCTTAGCCGGAGTAGTATTCGAAAAATTTATTGGCCCGCAGGCCGTAGCCAACCCGCACAAAGGCAATAGGATAAGCGCCCGCCACCAATTAGCCCGGCCGGCAGAAGTGGTTTCTTTTTGCGCCGGTGTTGTCAGATTCAAAATGTCGCTGTACTTTTGCACCCACAAAAACGGTAACGCACCGCGATTGTAACGCAAAGATATTGGTTCTGTAGCTCAGCTGGTAGAGCAGTACACTTTTAATGTACGGGTCCTGGGTTCGAATCCCAGCGGAGCCAC
>NZ_JAUQSW010000013.1 GCF_030581075.1 Hymenobacter cheonanensis | reverse complement strand
TTGCAGACCGGACGGCCATTCACTTTCTCACGGGAGTGGATGACTGACTCGACTTATTCCTACTACCAACCCCCGGTACAATTCAATGCGGCTTCTTTCCCAGTGGCGCGGGCCGTAGCGGCCTCATCCTGCGTACCTTTTGCCTTCACCCCCATTACGATTGGCCCACAATACTTTCAAGAGCCAGCCGATACCAATCGTGCCCACCCACAACTCATCGATGGCGGGGTTTACGACAACCAGGGCATCCAGAAACTCACGCAGGCCAACAGCCGATACGAGTGTAATACCATCATTGTATCGGATGCTGGAGCGGGCCTGAGCCCATTGGGAAACAGCCCTTATCCCAACACAATAGCACTTTTGCTGCGCACAGTGGATTTGTTCATGAACCGCATTAAAAATGCGCAGATGATGGCCAATCTTTTTCAACGCGCCACGGAGCACAGCAAGTGTGTTGCCTATCTATCATTAGGATGGCAGCTCAAAAACAGCATCCCGGGTTTCATCGATAACCTGGCTCAGGGTAATATCCCACCAGCAGTAGTAGCGGCCAGGCAGCTTCGCGCCGAATGGGTGGCTAATCCGAAAGAACACCGGCTTGCACTCACAGAATACCTGGAGCAGCAACTAGATTACGCTGGATTAATAGCTCGCGACCTTACCTCCGACGAATGGCAGATTGTATGTCGAGTCGGCACAAATCTGACGCCGTTAACACCTATTCAACTGAGCTTATTAACACGTCATGCCGAAAACCTGACTGAAATACAAGTCAAGTTGTACTGGCCTTGAATCTTACGTTCCGTTTTAACGGTAACCTTGTTGGCACCTTTTTGGGCATTACCTCTATTCACGCATTAGCCAGGAGACTTAAAAAAGGCCATCTGTAGCTGAAAAGTGGCCAGCGCCTCGCCATCTGGCAGCAAAAACCGCTGACTTGGGCTATCCGGCGGAAACTGCAGCAACTCGTTCTGCACGTCTAGACTGCGCAGCAGCCGGTGTAGCAGCCGAGGCTCCTCCTTCTTGAGGTTTCCGTTTTTCAGGTTGATGATGGTGGTGTAGGGAAACTTGTGGGCCTCACAAAACGGCAGCAGCCCGCCCCGGGCAATCATCTTCAACCGGTTCTGGGCGTAGAGCAGCGCGTCCTGATAGGGCAAGGCCAGACTCAGGTCGGGAAAGCTCAGGGGCGCTACTTCCGGCCCGCGTTTTTCTTCTTCCATGCTTTGTAGCTTTTAATTATTTCAGCGGCCTGCTCGGCCGTGGTGGCCAGGGCCTGCTCCTCCGTGGTGCCCGGCTTAAACTTAGCTTTTACCTCTCCGTCGGTGATATACAGGCCCCACTCGTTGCGGCCGATGGTGTATTTGCCCACGGTGGCCAGCACGTTTTTGGCGGCCTCCGCCTGGGCTTTGATGAGGTAATTGACAGCCAGTGCCGGGGTAACAGCCGCGGCAGATATGCCGGCTGGCACGTTGAAATACTGCTCGCGCCACTTCAGGTAAACGCCTTTCGGCCCCTGCCCCACGACCACCGGCTTGCCCTCGTGCAGGCCCACCTCGCGGGGAGCTGACGCCCGGCGCTGGGCAATCAGGTCTTGCGCCTGCGCCTCGCTCAGCTGCGCGGGGCTGATGCCCTCGGGAAGGTTGTAGTATTTCTCGGCGTGCAGGATGTATGGGCCATTTTTGCCGGTGCCCAGCAGCATTTCCGCGCCCTCGAAGTGGCCGATGAGGCGCTTCTGCAGCTCAGCCCGGTCCGGGGTGAGCTGGTCGGCGGCCGTCACCCAGCCCAGCAGGTTCTGGTCGAACATCGGCACGAACTGCTGGTAGGTCTGCTGGCCCCGGGCAATCTTGTCGAACACGGCCTCGCAGCCGGCGGTGAACTTGTAGTCCATCACCTTTGGGAAGTTGCGCTCCAGAAATTCTGTGACTTGCGTGCCAGTGGCCGTGGGCAGCAGCTTGTCCTTATCCGCGCCCAGGGTTTCGCTGCGCTGGCTGGTAGTCAGCTGGCCATCCTGCCAGGTCAGGACCTGCGCGGTGAGCTTCTTGCCCGCCACGCTGCCGGTGCTGATGTACTTCCGGGCGAAAATGGTGCGCAGGATGGATGCGTAGGTGCTTGGCCGGCCAATGCCCTGCTTTTCCAAGTCCGCAACCAGGGTGGCCTCGTTGTAGCGCCGGGCGGGCCGGGCAAAGCTTTGGCGGGCCTCCAGCTTTACCAGCGTCAGCGTCTCGCCTTCCTGCACCGGGTGTTTGAGCGTCGTTTCCGCCTCGTCATCGGGCTCTTGCCCTTCCTCCTCGGCGTCCTGGTACACGGCCAAATAGCCGGCGCGGGTGAGCACGCGGGTGGAGCTGGTGTAGGTATCAGCGGCATCGGCCGCCGGCGCGAGGGTTATCGTGGTCTGGTCGTACTGGGCGGCCACCATCTGTGAGGCCAAGGCGCGGGTGTAAATCAGTCGGTAGAGCGCCTGCTCGTCGGGCGTGTCGCCGGCATGGGCCTGCTCCCAGTGCGTGGGTCGGATGGCTTCGTGGGCCTCCTGCGCGCCGTCCTTGTTTTTGGTCTGGCGGGCCTGAAACTGGCCCGCCCCGAACTGCGCGGCAATCTGCACTTGGACCTGCTGGGTGGCCTCCTCGCCCAGGTTCACGCTGTCGGTGCGGATATAGGTGATGTGGCCCTCTTCAAACAGTTTCTGGGCCAAGTCCGATACTTTCTGCACGGTGAATCGGAGCTTTTTCACCCCTTCCTGCTGCAGTGTCGAGGTGGAGAAGGCCGGTGCGGGCTGCTGTTCCACGGGCTTTTTCTCCACGCTCAACACCCCAAAGCCCGCGCCGCGGCCGACCTGAGACAAGTAGGCCTGGGCCTGGTCAAGCACAGCGAAGGGAGGGGCAGTGCGGCGGGCGCGCAGCTGCTCGCCGTGACTGGTCTGCAGCGTGGCCACCACCGGCACAGTGAACACGTCGGTGAATTGCTGAATCTGGCGCTCCCGCTCCACCACCAAGCGCACGGCTACCGACTGCACCCGCCCCGCCGAGAGCCCCGCCGCCAGCTTGCGGTTGAGCACCGGACTGATGGTGAAGCCCACCAGCCGGTCCACGGCCCGGCGGCCCTCCTGGGCGTGCACCAGGTGCAGGTCCACCGTAGTGGGTGCGGCCAGCGCGGCCTTAATAGCCTTCTCGGTGATTTCCTGAAAGGCGATGCGCTTGGTCGTGCGCGGGTCCAGGCCCAGTACTTCGCAGAGGTGAAACGCAATGGCCTCGCCCTCCCGGTCGGGGTCGGTGGCCAGGTACACGCCTTGGGGGCCGGCGGCTTTGGCCAGGCGGCACAGGTTGGCCACCACAGCCTTCTTGTCGTCGCTGACGACGTACTTCAGCGCGTGGCCGTGCTCGCGGTCAATGCCAATGTCACCCCCACCCACGGGCAAATCCCGAATGTGGCCAACCGAGGCGGCCACCTCATAATCCGGTCCCGCGTAGCCCTTGATTTTTTTAATCTTGTTAGGGCTTTCGACGATAATAAGTTTCATGCTGGGTAGCTAGTACGCAGCGAAACTAACAAGCCAAATTAGCCCTTCGGAGAAAAAAGGACGAGTGGTAAAAAGTCGGCGGTGAAGTGCAGAAACTGGCTACGAATGGTAGCCAAGTTGGTGCCGGAGCTATGCGTTTACTGACTAAAAACTAGTATTCCCCGACCGCACCAATAGTGTCGACTTGCGGCCTCTGTGTAACTTGCCGCAAAGCAGGAACATAGCAAGGTGTTCAACTCTACAGCCAATCAAGTAAACTTATACAATGAGTTGGATAGAAGCGAAACACCGACGTTCAGAGGAAAAGGCTGAACTTTTGCAAAGTGCAGAACTTGAAAAAATAAGGTTGGCCCGAGAAAGCCTGTTTGAAGTGCTTTCAGCGCTCGCTTATGATAAGCATGGATTGTCAATTGAGGAGGTTGATGTAACCTATCTTTTCTTGTCAGACGATACTGATTGTTCTGATTATGGAACAGATACTTATCGGTTGGCAAAGGAGCTTAACGGTCGTGGCAGAATCCTGAAACTAGAAACGCTCAGCCCGTTCATGCTGCATAAACATGGCCTATATGCGCATCTGGCCAATTCACCCGCATCATCTGGCTTCCCTGCTGCATGCAGCTACTCAACAGCGCTCAAGGCTCTTCTAGGACTTGAAAGGAAATACCAATACAAGTCTGCTCAGGTAATTGAGGATTCCAGCGTTTATATCACTTTCAAGCACGAAGGGACTAATAGTTTCGTTTCAACGGATGAAATAATGCCGGACGGGTCACCTCGTCAAATAACCAAGCAGTTACCTGTCGTTTGCGATAAGGATTACTTCAATGTGAGGACGCTCTTTTTATTGGTGAGCGCCCGGCATTAGTCCGAGCAAACGCAGCTTAACACAATCAACTAGCGTCTGGCTGGTTCTTCTTGAAGCGTGGGCGGCCCAGCGCCGGGGCGGGCGGCTCCACGGGGTTATCCATTTGCTTCTGGGCCAGCTTGGTCATCGTAAGCAGGTCGGACTTGGCCAGCTCGGCCACCTTCACCAACTCATCCAGCGTAAAGCTGCCGGGCTTGGCCATGCGCACGTTGAGGGTGTTGTGCGAGATGCCGATGTGCCGGGCCGTGTCGCTGCGCATGCCCAGGGCGTGAATGAGTTCGGCCAGCGAATTATAGGAACTTGGTTTGAGCATAGCCGGGGCCGCAAAGAGGTCTAACACGAGCAAAGATTAGTCAATTTTTGCAACATTACGGCCCCGGCCGCCCCGTAGTTCGGCTATTCAAAAAAGGTGGGCGCCTGGTAGCGGAGTATCTCCGCCCCGTCCGGCTCGGTGATGCGGTCGAGGTACACCAGCACGTTGCCGTCGCGGGCCTGGCGCTCATCGGCGCGCTGCCAGACAGCGTACAACTCGGCGTAGGGGAAGAAATTCATCTGGTCAAAGCCGCTGGCGAAGCCCTGCACCATTTCCTGTACCTGCTCGCGCTGCTCGTGGGACACGTCGTTGTACACCCAGCGCAGAAAATCTGCCGTGTCGGCCGGCAGGTCAAAGTAGGCCACCGTCTGCGGCACGGTGTGGCTGCCCATGTAGAGCAGCAGCTCCCAGAGCCGGTAGTGGTTTTTCTCGCGCTGCCAGTATTCCACGATGTCCCGGCGCCCGGTTCCCACGGGCTGCCCGGCAAACTTCATCGTGCCGGGTTCCGCTTCGAGGGCTTTGCGGAAACCGTAGTCGGTGGCCCAGTCCTTTTTCGTGAGGCTCTGAAAGTTGTACATGCAGGGCGAGTAGTCAGGCGTTAGGGAGGCAAGTTAAGGCAAAGCCAGAACTGAAAAACCACTTTTTATAAGCGGCTATTCTGCCCCCGGAGCCGGCAGTGGGCTGTTCCACTCGCGGTAGGCAGTGGTGTGGCGGTCGGCCACGATGGCCAGGCGCTCGGGCTGGTCGTCGCGCTTTATCCAAACGTGCGAGCTGCCGCAGTGCACGCAGTAGCCAGGCCCCAGCAGCTGGCGGGCCGGCTCGGCAAACTCGCGCAGGTCGGCCGTATCGGGCGCAGCCTTGATAAGCTGCCGCAACTGCTCCAGGCGCTGCGCTTCGGTGGAATCGGTGGGCTGCTGCTCGACGGCCAGATAAGCCAGCTGCGGGGCAAAAGCGGGGCTATTCAGGGGGTGCTGAGTGGTTGGGGGCATGGCAAGAAGAACAAATGAGAGAAAATGGCTACCTAACGGGTGCTGCTGCTGGCCAGCTCCCGCGCCAGCAGCAGCACCTGTGCGTTGTGGAAGGCCTGGCCGAACACGCCGTACTGGTAGTCGCGGGCCAGCTGGCCCACGTTGGCAAACTCGTAGCGCAGGCCGGTATCGCCCAGCGGCTGCAGAAACCGGTCGGCCTCTTCGGCGCTGAAGCCGCTCAGGTCGCGGCCGTCGCTGAGCAGCAGCTGCACGCCGGGGCGCTCGTGGCGACCCCGCTCGTAGGTGGTGTAAATCAGGCCCACGGCCTGCTCCCGGGCATAATACACGGCTTCGCCAACAACTAAATCTTGGGATTGGGGTATGGCATGGGGGTTAAAGCAATAGGAGGGAAAACTGACCGCCCTGGTCCTCACGGGTAGCCCGCAGGGCCTCGCGGCCGATGGGGCGTACGGCCCGTACCAGGGTGTTGAGCACGTCGAAATCGGGCTGGGTATCGATGCGGAGCCCGAGCCGCAGGGCCACTTCGGCAGTCAGGCCGTCGCAGTCGAGGCCTTTGCTCAGCTGCTGCATTAGCATTTCCACGTCGGTAATGGCGGCGATAACCCGGCTGCGATACTGGTTCCAGCCTGGCTGGATGATGGTGGGAGCTTCGCTGGCACGCATCAGGAAGGGGCTAAAGGTGGGTATCGTAGCCCGTGACCGAAGTGAAAAGAGCCGGTAAATCCTCCCCGTACACCATTTCAAACGTCTGCTGGTTGGTAATGACCGGTTCCCAGTCAACCAGCTTCTGGTGGTAGAATTCCACCTTGTAGGTGTCGGTGGGCATGAGGGTAATTTTCAGACGGTTCACCTGGGCTTGGTTGCGGCGCAGGTCCATCCGCAGCCAGGGATTGGGGTTGCTGGCCGTCCGGCCGGCGGCCATGAGCTTGTCGGCCCCAGTCATCACCAGAAAGCGACGGCCTCCTAACTGCGATAAAATGATGTAAGCTTCTTCGACAATTTCGGGCTTGGCGCTCATAATCAAAAGGCTATCTTACTGCGTTGCGGATACTAATTAAACGTTAGAATAGACAATAATGTTTCAATTTTATTTAAATTAAAGCGTCTATTATTGACTAAATAGATAGGGCTTCTCCTTGCTCACGTACCATTATCTGTCCGCAACCCTTTCCCGCAACCCGGCGTGGTCGACTGAGGTAACTGGCTCAGGGTCAAAACCCACATTGTGGCTTCTGTGGGTATCTAAATCTGCCTATTATGCGCAGTATAAAAGTGGTGATTTCAGCACAACAGTACGGGGCTAGCCTTATAGCTAAGTGTCTGTTGTTTTGTGCTTTGATTGCGTTTTATCGGTACTTCTATAACCAATTAATAATTCAATTTTATTAAAAATAAAGTGTCAAATTATGATGGTTTAGCCTGACCTTTTGGCCCATGCATTGATTTTTCCCCCTTGTTCATTTTTAAGTCAGCTTCTCAGCGTTTTTCTGGGTCACTATCGCCATAATCATACCCAGGGCTTAGTTTTTTCGGTTTTAGGCAGGAGTTTGCTAGCCGGATGGCTATTGAGGGGCTGCCCGGCTGGGGTTGGTGTTCCAGAAACTGTCGCTGCTGCTGATTCTCTGAATTGCTGACACTTATTCCAGTACTTTAGCAGTACAAGAAGGAGTTCTAAACTTGCAATAATAGCATAAAAAAGCAGAAAAGTGCAATCCCTGTTTTTTACCTTTTTAGACTTTGTTGTTTGTTTTCCTTTCGGCCCATGTGCCGGTGGGGTACATCCCTTCGGTCCTAAATGCTTTCTCTTGGTCGACAGACTAAATAGTAGTTTTTTACTGATTAGTTAAAAAGAACATACTAGTTTACTATAAGGAGTAAACGGCCAAAAGCTAAGTTCTGGACAGGTAAAAGCTAAGGTTTGGACAGGTGCTGCAGTTTCAAAAGCTAAGTTCTGGACAGGTTTTCGCCATCAAATAGTAAGTTCTGGACAGGTAAAAAGTAAGGTTTGGACAGGTGGGTTATCCACATTGCTCCGCTGGCTTCGACAGCTGCTGCGGGTTACTAAACTGAATAAACTAAGGTTTAGACAGGTGCTCAGGTCGGGGGAATGGCTTCGCGATAGGTGGCGTTTGGCTGCGCTGGGTGAATAAACTAAGGTTTGGACAGGTAGTATCAGCAGCTTCCCGACCCGGCTTGCTGGCGGGTGATTGGAGCAGAGGCAAAGCAAAAGGTAAGGTAGGCAAAGTAGCACCTTACCTTTTTAGCCGTTTTGGTATATCTTGCGTATGCTTCCCACCGCTACTTGCTGCTTAACTCCATGGCTGATAAACGTATCTCCCGCGTCCCGGCGGCTCCGATGCTGGAGCTGGACCTCAAGTACGAGCCTGAATACCGGGGGGAAGTCAAGCAGCACTGGAACGTCACGTTTGCCCACCAGAAGAAGATTTCGGTGTACGGTAAGCGCATCATGGCGCGGGTGATTGACCAGATTCGGGACAACGATTATCAGTTGCGGGATTTCTACCAGCTGCACATCTCTTCCATTCTGGAGGGCACCGACATCGAGCCGGAAACGGCGTACTCCAAAATCAAGGGCGCGCTCTACGAACTGGCCGACGTGAAGTGGGAGTTTGAGAGCATCGAGAAGAAGGAATGGTACTTCCGGCACCTGCTCGACACCACCCGCGAGCAGCGCGTGGGCTACAAGGACGGCATCATTACCATCCTGCTCAACCCGCAGTTGGCCCCCTACTTGGTGAAGGCAGCCCACTTCAGCAAGTTTCCGCTGCACGGCTACATGAACCTGAAAAGCTGGTACAGCATGCGGTTCTTCGAAATCCTGGCCGCCTGGCAGGACAAGGGCTACTGGGAAGTGCCCGTGGAAGAGTACCGGCAGTATATGGATTGCTGGTACGAGTACGACAAGCGCGGGCAGGTGAAGAAGGGCAAGACCGGCAAGGCGCTGATGAAGTACCCCAACACCATGCTGCTTATTGCCAACACCATGAAGGAGCCGGAAAAGGAGCTGGCCGGCACCGACTTCGAGTTCACCTTCACCCCCATCTACGAAACCACCCGGCCCACCCGGGGCCGCAAGAAGATTATCCGGTTTCGGTTCGAGCTGAAAAAAGGGCCGACGCTAAAAGATATTCCCGCTTCCTGGCTGGAAAACGCGGCCACTGGCAGCATCATTGCCCGGCTGCGCGACTGGAAGGTGACCGACGCCAACATTGTCAAGTACGCCCCCATCCTCAAGCAGGAAGGAGCCCTGGAACTGCTCAAGGCCTGGGAACTGAAGAACCGCTCCAATCGGCACATCGATGATAAGCTGCGCTACTGCAACGCGGCCTTCGTGCGGGCTGGCAAGCAGGCGCTGGAAGACGCCAAGCAGGCTAAGATTGATGCAAAGAACGAAGCCGCCGAAGCAAAGCTGATTGTGCAACAGGCGCTGAATTTGTAGTAGCAGGCAGCTGCAATTTTACTTCTCCAATGAAACACAAGATACTAAGCAAGCAGAGCGTGGGAAATAGCCAGTACGAGGTTAGCGTTGAGCTATTGCCTGATACGCAAGCCGAAGCCACCGCCATTCGGAATGTGCAGCAAGCCGAAGGCAGTGAACAGGAACGCGCGTTCATGGATAACTACTTGAATTTCAACCTGAATCTAGGAAGCTATTCCATTGTGCGAATCATGAAGCAGCAGGGCCGGCATGTGACCCTTCGTATTGTCACCTAGGCTGTTGCAAGGTGCTCGCGTGAACGCGCAAACGATAAGTATCCTCACAAGCGGCCTGCAGGTCGAAAAGTAAAAGCGCCCCGGTTAACCTACCGGGGCGCTTTGTTTACTGCTCAGTCAGGATACTACTTGCCCTCAGCTTTGCGCCTGGCCGCTATCACACTGGCGGCGACGGGGGCCAGCATCGTAGCACCGCTGAACATTGCCAAGTCTAGCATGGTGGGTTTGGCACCGTATAATTTTTGCATCTCTTTGAACAGTTTCGCGCCTTGTTTAGGGTCGGTGTTCATCCAGTGGGCCACGTCGGCCGCGGTCACTACCTGGCCAGCCACAATGATTTCCATGTTCGGGCTTAGCTCGGGCACCGGAGCCTCGGCTGGCTGCTGCCGAATGCTAACGAATACCGCCCCGGCGCTCTGGGGGTTGGGGTCAGAAGTAACCCATGTGTCAGTGTCGGTGCTACCAAAGCCCTGCACCCAAACAGCGGTGTAGCCCTCGGTGGCCGCGCTGCTGCCGGCCTGGCGGCTAGCCTCGGCTACGAGGTGCGGGCTGGTGAAGAACTCATAGCCGGTCGGGAATTGGTAGGGCAAGCGGTGCTGAGCGCTTAAGCGCAACTCACCTAGCAGGTTGCGACAAGCGCCGCCCATCCAAACGGCCTGCACCTGGCCGTTTATAGCCGTGAACTCCTGAATGGGCGCGGCCGTGTCGGCGTTGCGGGTGCTCATGTGGACATAAGCGCCGACGCGAAAGCCCTTCGCTGCGGCCTTGGCCGTGATTTCCTGGGGGGTGGGGTAAGCCATAACAAAAAGGGAAAAAGAACTGCTGGTTTTGCAATTGTAAAATGGGGGGGCTAAGCAGCCAGCTCTCCCGGCGCGGCCGTGGTGTTGGCCTCGCTCATGGGGTAGTGAGTGCCCTGGGCTCCTTCATAGAAGTAGTGCCACTGCGTCTTAAGGTTGTTCAGGCGGTCCTTGTACAAAGCCAGTCCACTGATTGTGTGGGTTGTGTGAGGGCTGAAAAAATGCACCTGCTGGCCCACTCGAAACTTGGGGGCCGGGTGTTGCCGGCCGGTGCTCACGTAAGCGAGTTGGCCAACTATGCTGCCCACGGCCTGCCCGCGCCAGCGCAGCTCATCCACTTGGTCGGCCGCGGTCCGTTGCTGCAGGTATTCGACTTCGCGGGCCTGGTCGCGCAGGCCGATGGTGGCCGCGAGTAGGGCAATTACCTGCTCGGCGGTGTCGGCAAAATATATCCGGTCCCCCTCCCCTGGTAGCAGAACCTCGAACCGGCCGCTTAGGACCTGCTGAGTGTGCGGATTGACATAGTTAAAGCCTTGTTGCGTGGGCGGGGACAGTAGCTCGTACTGGCCCGCGTCGTCGCTGTGGCGGTCATCTACCTTGATGGCGTAGTGGTAGCCGTTCCAATGAATGGCGGTCACGAGGCCCTGCACTTCCCGGTAGCGCGTGCTGCGGACGGTGGCCCCAATGGCAATGCGGCCGGAGTGAGTTTCGATGGCGGGGAGGTTGGGCAGCATAAGATTTTGCAATTGTAAAAAGTGGGGTTAGGCGGGCTGTTGCCGGGCCGGCTGGTGCTCCTGCACCTCGACGTGGGGCAGTTCAAGGCGCGCCGTGATAACTCTAAAGAAGCTGTCTGCTATGCCAGCTCAGATGCTGGCGGCGGGCTCTGGCCCTGGCGCATTTTCCACGCCCACCGGCTGCCGGCGCGGTGGACGTGGACGCTGAAAACCGGGAGCATTAGTTAGTCGCGCTGCTCGTCGCCGGGGTACTCGGGGTACTCGGTGCAATCCTGATTATTGGTTAGCTCATCGCCCTCCTGGGGCGGGTACTCCGGAATCCAGTCCCCGTGCTCGGTCGGCGCGGGCTCCTGGCCGTTGGGCGTGAAGTCGAACGCATACCGCTCCTGCACCTGGGCCAGCGTTAGCGGGGTCAGGGTAAGGTAATTCGGGCCGTAGTGAAAACGAGGCTCGGTTTCCACGTAGTATTGCCCACCGGGCTGCTGCCAAAGCGTAACCCGGCCGCTGCCCTCGCCTTCCTCAGCCGTAGCCCGCCGGCCCGAAAGGTAGGCGTAGCTGTCAAGCGGCAGCTGGCCCAAGTCGAGCTGCACACGCTCCCACGGGCACTCCCCGCTGCCGCCCATTTCTTCCTCAAACGCTACCCACGTCCGCCACTCGTTTTTTTCCACGATGCGGCCCCTGTACTGCGGGCCCTGCTGCTTCATGGCC
Source organism: Hymenobacter cheonanensis (assembly GCF_030581075.1). Lineage (GTDB taxonomy): Bacteria > Bacteroidota > Bacteroidia > Cytophagales > Hymenobacteraceae > Hymenobacter. The sequence goes on along the minus strand of NZ_JAUQSW010000013.1, from coordinate 160,366 downwards.
TCGGCCAGGGCGCTCAGCGTGTCGTACCGGTCGAAGGTGTAGGGTACGGCGGCGGGGATGCGGAACGGGCCGGGAAACTGCTCGGTCAGGTAGTCCACTTGGTCGGCCGTGCCGGCGCGAAGGGCGAACAGCTGCGGGGCCTTGCGCTCGTGGCTGGCCTCGTGCACCTGCAGATAGTGGTGCTCGGGAATCTCCCGCCAATTAGCCGGGTCAGCCAGCTGGGCCGCATCCTGGCGGTCGGGGCCGGTGAAGGCTTCCACCTCAAAGAAACCGTAGTAGTCGGCCAGTCCGTCGTACACCACCGTAATGCGGCCGGTGTGCAAGTTGCGGTAGTACAGCGGGGCCGGAATCACCCGGTACTCCTGCGAGCTGATTTCTACCACTTCGGGCACCTGGGCCGGCGCGGCGGGGCCGGGCGTGTAGGGCTCCAGCTCCCGGCCGAAAAAATGCCCGAGCGTTATGCCGTGCTTCGCCAGATGCTCGGGCATCTTATCCGGCTGGCAAAGTACTCCTACATACCCCTCGGCGTGAAAGTACGCTTTCACCTCGGCCGGGCCGATGCCGTTCATGTAGATATGAATCCGGGCACCGATGGCGGGCACCTCGCCCCTGCCCGACCATTGCAGGCCAACTGGTAAGCCGGCGCGGGTGGGGAAACCTATCCACTGCGGGCACTGCTGCGGGTCGCCGGCCCAATCGAGGGAGCTAATCTGGGGCTGCTGGGGGGCGGGGGCGGGGTTAATCATAATTGAAGGGGAAAAGGGAGTAGGGAGAAGATGAGCCGGAGGCTAGGCAGCAAGGGCCAACTGGCTGCCGAATACCACGCCCGCGCGGGGGCTGTGCTTGCGGCGGCGGGCGGTCTTGGCATGGTGGGTGGTTTCGGTAACCAGTCCCAGAAAGCCGGCGGCATGGGTGTAGCCTTTCACCTCGGCCCGCTCCGGGTGCCCGTCGCGGTTCACCGTTACCGTGGCCCCTACCGCTGGCACGGGCTGCTGGGCTGACCAGTGCAGCCCACCGGGGAGCATCGTTAAGCGGGGCGCAGCTCCGAACTCGGGCACCGGGTTGGTCAGTTGCTCGGCGGCATCCTGGCGGGCTTGCCAGGCATCCTCGCGGGCCTGACGCTGGGCGGCGTTGGCAGCGCGGAGCCGGGCTAGACGAGCGGCGGAAATGCGGCGGGCGGGGCGAAAAGTGACGGGAGCGGTCATACTGAAAACGGGTTTGAGGTGAAAAGAGCGGCTAAAACCAGGGGGCGGCTTCCCATGCCGCCAGTTCAGCGGCGGATACTGCCGGGGATGCGCTGGGCGCTTCGTCGGCGGGGTCAAACCGGTCGGCCCATACCTCGCCGGGGGCTAAATCAAAAGCTTCGTCAACCATAGATAAAGGGCTTTTTTATCGTTCGTTGCTTATACCTATTAAACGCAAAATTCAGCATTAATGTTTCAGTTTTATTTAAATTAAAGTGTTAATTATTGACTATTTAAGCACCCACGAGGAAAGTGCGACGGACGAATTTTTCCCTTTTGTCCAATTTTAACAATTGCTTTTTTGCAATTGCAATTTCCTTTTGTTGCTCGCCCCGGTGGCCGCCCGACGAAACATCTCCATCGGGCGGCTGCCAGCCTTACTGCGGCGTGACTTCGGTGCCGGGAGCCTCCTCCACTTCGTAGCTGGGCACGATGCCCAGAATATGGTTAGCGGCTTTCTGGCCCTGGCTGGCGGCCGAAATAATCAGCTGCTTGTCGTTGCGCAGGGCCTGCAGCCAGTTGGCGATATAGCTGGCGCTGCTGGGCTCGGTGCGGGTTAGGTCCAGCCCGGCCGCGTGGCTCAGGAAGGAGGCGCCCAGCTCGGCCACCAGCTCTTCCTTGGCGTAGGTTTCGCTGCCAAAGGCGGCCAGCTCGGTGAGCGTGGCCCGGTCCAGCCGCTTGGCGTGGCCGGTGGAGTGGGTCAGCTCGTGAAAGAGGGTGTGGTAATAGTCTTCGGCCGTATGGAAGTCGGTGGCCGCGGGCATGGTCACGGTGTCGGTGCTGGTGCGGTATAGGGCTTCGCTGCCCTTGTGCAGCACGCGGGGGCCACCCACGTAGCCGGCCAGCACCAGCTCGGCGGCCTGCTCGGGCGTGTGCTCGCGGCTGGGCAACTCGGGGAAATTCCAATCCACGCCGTCAATCTGGGCCACGTTGAATACCGTGGAGTATTTCAGAAACGCCTTCTTCTTCTCCTCGCCCTTGCCGTCGTCCTTCTTGGTCACGGTGAAAAAGACCACCGGCATGCCCTTCTCGCCCCGGCGCACCTGCCCGCCCAGCTCCTTGGCTTGGTTGTAGGTCAGAAAATACGGGTGCTCGTAGTCCAGCATCCCCAACAGTAGGGCATTCACGCCCTGATACACGTGCTTGCTGCGGTAGTTGCGGGGCGCGCCGTGGGCGGCGTTCCACGGCTGCTTCCACGGGGTCACGCCGTTCTCCAACGCCAGAATAATGCGGTTGGTGATGATTTCGTACACGTCGGGGCGGGGAGCGAAAGGAGCGGGCTTTTTCATGACTTAACAGGTTGGTTTTATGCTTGCTGCTTATACTATTTAAACGCAAAATTCCGCATTAATGTTTCAATAATATTTAAATTAAAGTGTCAATAATTGCGCAATAAATCACCTCTTTTGGCACGGATTCTGATTTTTTTCCCTTTTGTTCCTCATTGCCATCGCTCCCGTCTGGTCGGCCCATTGCCCGCTGGCGTGACTATTTCTTCGCGGTGCTGTTTTTCCTCTGGTCCGCGAAAGGGATGGAAGGGGTTTAGTCCGCAGGACCGTAGGCGCCGCCGGAGCCCCGCACAGCCCGGCCCGCAAGGGTTCGCCCCACGGCCCTTCGAATTACTGTCGTCCGGCCATCACTCAGCAAGAGCATTAACCTCTAATTTGCTACTTTTGGTAACGCATTCGGCCGCCTGCTCACCATTCCGCAATCCATGACTTCTGCCAGCCAAGCTGCTTATCAGGCTCTACGGGACTACCTGAACTCGCTGCTCAGCCCCACCCACCCCGACCAGGCGCTGGTGGAGGTGCCGGCGGCGCTGCGGCCGAGCCTGGAAGCCTTCATGCGCGGCAAAACCGAGTACCAGGACGAGGCGGGGCGGCGCATGATTTACGCTTATGACCTGGCGGCCTGGGCCAGCGACCTCATTCACGGCGCGGGCCTGGCCTCGCCCCTGCCGCTGGCCACGGTGGACGTGGCGGCGCTCCGGGCGGCCACCCTGCGGCAGGCCGCATGACGTGGACCGAGATTGAGCACCTCACCGAGCTGGTGCAGCAGCTGCCCCCGGTGCGCCAGCAAACCAGCCAGCAGCTTAGTCAGGTGATGGTATCGGCCCACTCCACCATGATTGAGGGCTCCCGCGTGACGGTGCTCGAAGCCATGGATTTCCTATTAGGGGAAGCCCCCACCCTAGGGCCGGGCAAGCCGCTGGAAGGCTACGACATGCTGGGCGACCACGCCCGCGCCCTTGACTTAGCCCTGGAGCGGGCCGACGCGCGGCAGCTGCCCGGCCCGGCCTTTCTGCGGGAACTGGCGGGGGCCGTCATGCGCAGCACCGGCCGGCTTACCAATACGGCCCTGGGCACCGTGGACCCCACGCAGGGCGACCTGCGCCGCAACAATGTGTTCATCGTTGGGGCCAGCTCGTTTCCCAACGCGCAGAAGGTGCCGGCCCTGGTCGCGGCCCTGGTGGGGGAGCTGCGAGAGCGGATGCCGGCGGTGGCCACCCAGCGCGAGCAGCTGGAGCTGGCCTTCGAGGCCCACCAGCGGCTGGTGAGCATTCACCCCTTCAACGACGGCAACGGACGTACTTCCCGGCTGCTGATGAACTACGTGCAGCGCTACTACGGCCAGCCGCTGACCATTGTATTCCGGGAGGACCGCCAAGCGTATTTCGAGGCCCTGGAGCAGAGCCGGGTGACGGAGGACCTGGAGGTATTCATGGACTTTATGCGGGGCCAGCACGGAAAATCCCTGACGTATCAGCTGTCCGCGTCGGTTCCCCGTACCTAGCGGAGTACGCCCCTTTTGAAGCGTTGCGCGGTAAGTGACCCGGCCCAAAATCCCGGCTCGTTTACCCGGATTCGCTATCTTTGCCAGCACATGCGCCTGCTCGCCCTGTTTTTTGCCTTCTACTTCGCCTGCCTCTCGTGCCTTTCCTGCACGGACGAAGTACCCGTATGCAAGGACCAGCAGCAAACAACCGTGGCCGCTTCGCATTCCGACTGCGGGGCCGGCGCGCTGGGCGACTGGTGCTCGCCGCTGTGCCAGTGCCACTGCTGCGGCGGGGCCGTGATGCCCGTACCGCTGGGCAATCAGGTGGCCTATACTCCGCCCACTGAGTGGGCTACCAGCCTCCGGCACGGCCGGCTGGTTGTGGCCGCTCCAACGCGGGCGCTCGGGTCCGTGTGGCAGCCGCCCCAGGCCTAACCCTTCCCCTATTTTCCTGCTGACCACCCCCTCCGGGTGGCCCGTCGCGTTGCGTGACGGGCGATTTAGCGCTTGGCGCTGAATCGGTTATGCCCCCTTTGCTCCCGCCGCTTGTGCCGGAGCCACCGGGCCGCAGGGTTTCACGGAAGCGTTAGACCTAACCCCCAACCAGCGGATGTTCGACCGGCTGATTCATTTTTCTATACACAACAAGCTCATCATCGGGCTGCTAACCCTGGCCCTGGTGGCATGGGGCGGCTACTCGCTGAGTCGGCTGCCGATTGACGCGCTGCCCGACATTACCAGTAACCAGGTTGTCGTTTACACGGTGGCTCCCTCGCTGGCCGCCCAGGAGATTGAGCGCCTGGTGTCTTTTCCCGTGGAGCAGGCCATGGCCACCATCCCGGGGCAGGTTGAAGTGCGCTCGTTTTCGCGCTTCGGCCTCTCGGTGGTCACTGTGGTGTTCGAGGACCAGACCGACATTTACTGGGCCCGCACGCAAGTATCGCAGCGACTGCAGGAGGCCGAAAGCCAGATTCCGGCCGGCACGGGCCGCCCCGAGCTGGCCCCGCTCAGCACCGGCCTGGGCGAGGTGTACCAGTACCTGGTGCGTGCCAAGCCGGGCTTCGAAAAGAAATACAACGCCACCGAGCTGCGCACCATTCAGGACTGGATAGTGCGTCGGCAGCTGCTCGGCACCCCCGGCGTGGCCGACGTGAGTTCTTTCGGCGGACTGCTCAAGCAGTATGAGGTGGCCCTCGACCCGGAGCGACTGCGCTCGCTGGGCGTCACCGTGAACGAGGTATACCAGGCCGTGGCCGCCAACAACCAGAACGCCGGCGGGGCCTACCTCGACCAGAACCCCACCGCGGCCTTCATCCGCACCGAGGGCCTGGCCACCTCGCCCGCCGACATCGGCAACATCGTCATCCGCAGCACGAGCACCGGCCTGCCCGTGCTGGTGCGCGACGTGGCCGAAGTGCGCTACGGCGCGGCCGTGCGCTACGGGGCCATGACCCTCAACGACCAGGGCGAAGTGACCGGCGGCCTGGTGCTCATGCTCAAGGGGGCCAACGCCGCCGAAGTCATCAAGGACGTGCAGAAGCGCATGGCCACCATCCGCAAAACCCTGCCCGAAGGCGTGAGTGTGGAGCCTTTCCTCGACCGCTCCAACCTGGTAGACCGCGCTATTCACACGGTGAGTAAGAACCTGCTGGAAGGGGCCCTGATTGTCGTGTTCGTGCTGGTGCTGTTTCTGGGCAACTGGCGCGCCGGGCTCGTGGTGGCCTCGGTGATTCCGCTGGCCATGCTCTTTGCCGTGAGCATGATGCGCCTGTTTGGCGTGTCGGGCAACCTGATGAGCCTCGGGGCCATTGACTTCGGGCTGATTGTGGACGGGGCCGTCATCATCGTCGAGGCCATCATTCACCGCCTGCACGGTGGGCAGCTGTTGGTGCCGGGCAACCGCCTGAGCACCGAGCAGATGAACGAGGAAACCTACCACGCGGCCAGTAAAATCCGCTCCTCGGCCGCGTTCGGCGAAATCATCATCCTCATCGTGTACCTGCCGCTGCTGGCCTTGGCCGGCATCGAGGGCAAGATGTTCCGGCCCATGGCCGAAACCGTGGCCTTCGCCATTCTCGGGGCATTTATCCTGTCTCTGACCTACGTGCCGATGATGTCGGCGCTGGCCCTGAGCCGGTCGACGGAAAGCAAGCAAACCTTTTCCGACCGGATGATGGCCTTTTACACCCGCCTCTACCACCCGCTGCTTAAAGGGGCCTTGCGGCACCAGGCCGCGGTGCTGCTCACGGCCGTGGGCCTGCTGGTGGGAAGCTTTTTCCTGTTTCGCACGCTGGGTGGCGAGTTCATCCCGACGCTGACCGAAGGTGATTTCGCGGTGGAGATGCGCGTGCTCACTGGCTCCTCGCTGAGCTACACCATTGAGCAGGCCCAAAAAGCCGGGGGCATCCTCAAAAAGCAGTTTCCCGAAGTCAAGGAAGTAGTCGCCAAAATCGGGGCCGGCGAGATTCCCACCGACCCCATGCCGGTGGAGGCCGCCGACGTGATGGTGATTCTTAATGACCAGAAGGAATGGACTTCCGCCCACAACCGCGAAGAGTTGGCCGATAAGATGGCCGATGCCCTAAGCGTCATGCCCGGCGTCACGTTTGGGTTTCAGCAGCCCATCCAGATGCGCTTCAACGAGCTGATTTCGGGGGCCAAGCAGGACGTGGTGCTCAAGATTTACGGGGAGGACCTGCAGCAGCTGGCCGACTACGCCCAGCAGGCCGGCCGGCTCGTGCGCCAGGTGAAGGGGGCCGAAGACGTGTACGTGGAGCAGGTCACCGGCCTGCCCCAAATTGTGGTGCATCTCGACCGCAACCGCCTCGCCCAGTTCGGCCTGAACGTGGCCGACGTGAACCGCACCGTGCAAACGGCCTTCGCCGGCGAAACCGCCGGCCAGGTGTTCGAGCAGGAGCGGCGCTTCGATTTGGTGCTGCGCCTGCGCCAGGATTTGCGCAAGGACATCAACAGCGTGCGCCGCCTGTTCATCGCCGCTCCCAACGGCCGGCAGGTGCCCCTGGAGCAGGTGGCCAGCGTGGAGCTGCGCGAAGGGCCCAACCAGATTCAGCGCGACGACGCCAAGCGCCGCATCAGCGTGGCCTTCAACGTGCGCGGCCGTGACGTGGAAACGGTGGTCGAAGAGCTGCAGGGCAAGATTGACCGCCAGCTCAAGTTTGCCCCCGGCTACTACACCACCTACGGCGGCCAGTTCGAGAACCTACGCCAGGCCACCGACCGCTTGAGTGTGGCCGTGCCGGTGGCGCTGGTGCTCATCTTCGTGCTGCTGTTCTTCACCTTCCGCTCCTTCAAGCAGTCGGTGATGATTTTTACGGCTATCCCGCTCTCGGCCATCGGCGGCATCGCGGCGCTGTGGCTGCGGGACATGCCCTTTAGTATCTCGGCCGGGGTGGGCTTCATTGCCCTGTTCGGGGTGGCCGTGCTCAACGGCATCGTGCTCATCGGCTATTTCAACCAGCTTAAGGCCGAAGGGGTGAACGACCTGATGGAGCGCATTCTGCGCGGCACCGAAGTGCGCCTGCGGCCGGTGCTGATGACGGCTACCGTGGCCTCGCTCGGCTTCCTGCCCATGGCCCTGGCCCAGTCTGCCGGGGCCGAAGTGCAGCGCCCGCTGGCCACCGTGGTCATCGGCGGACTGGTGTCGGCTACGCTGCTCACGCTGCTGGTGCTGCCCGTGCTCTACGCCCTTTCCGAGCGCGTAAAAACCGGCGGCCCGAATGCGGAGCCGCAACCAGAAGTTACTTCAACTGCCCCCGCGAAAAGCCTGCCCGTGGCCCCGGGGCTGCTTTTGCTGCTGCTGGGCCTGCCGCTGCTGGGTCGGGCGCAGGGTCCGCTCACCGGCGCGCAGGCCGTGAGCCAGGCCCTGCAAACCAACGGCACCGTGCTGGCCGGCACCCGGGCGCTGGAAGCCCAGCAGGCCATCCGCCGCACGGCTTACGACTTCGGCCGCACCACGCTTACCGGCAGCTACGGGCAGTACAACTCCCAGAACCGCGACAACCAGTTCACCCTCACCCAGTCGCTGGCCCTGCCCGGCGTGTACCGCAGCGCCGCTGCGCTGGCCGACGCCCGCATTGCCGGCCAGCAGGCGCAGCTGGCGCAGGTGCAGGCGGAATTGCGCCGGCAGGTGCGCCTGAGCTACGAGCAGGCCGTGCACGCCCGGCACCGCCTGCGGGTGCTGCGGGGGCAGGACAGCCTCTACTCGGAGTTTCTGCGCTCGGCCAACCTGCGCTTCAAGACCGGCGAGGCGGCGCGGCTCGAACCCGCCACGGCGCTGGTGCAGCAGGGCGAAGTACGCACCCAGCTGCGGGCGGCCCGCACCGACTTCCGGGTGGCGCAGCGCCAGCTGCAGGCGCTGCTGCAAGTGCCGGCCGCCGTGGCCCTAGCCGATAGCGTGCTCCAACCGCTCGCGCTGCTGGGGGCCGCCCAGCTGGCCGATACCACGGCCCCGGCGCTGGCTGACACGCTGCTCCAGCGCACCAACCCGCAGGCGCGGGTGCTGGCCCAGCAGGTAGCCGAGCGACGGGCGGAAACCCGCGTGGCACAGGCGGCCGGGCTGCCCGAGTTCACCGTCGGCTACTTCAACCAGAGCATCATCGGCTACCAGCGCCTCGACGCGGCCGGCACCGAGCGCTACTTCGGCGGGGGCTCCCGCTTCCAGGGCGTACAGGCCGGGGTGGCCGTGCCGCTGTGGCGGCGGCCCCAGAAAGCGCGGGTGCAGGCCGCCCGCCTGCAGGAGCAGGTGGCGCAGGCCGGCTTCGACCGCTACCGGGCCGAACTGGCCGGCCAGCTCGATGAGCTGCTGCTGCGACGCACCGAGCAGCAGCAGCGCCTAGCCTACTTCGAAAGTACGGCCCTGCCGCAGGCCACGGTCATCACCCGCCTGTCGACGATTGCCTACAAGGCCGGCGAAACCGGCTACTCCGAATACCTGCTCAACCTGGAGCGCGCCCGCCGCCTGCGCCTCGACTACCTCGACGCGCTGCTGCAACACAACCAGACCGTCATCGAGCTGGAATACCTGCTGGGCAGCCAGTAGCCTGGCCCGCGCCGCGCTACCCCTTTTCCACTTAATCTTCAGAATTATCATGCGATACCTAGCCCTCCCGCTGGTGCTGCTCGGCCTGCTGACCGGCTGCGGCTCCAAGGAAGCCCCCACGGAAAAAGAAGAAACGGCCGCCACCGCCCCCGGTGGGGAAGCGGCCGAAAAAGGCCCCGCCGACCGCGTCACGCTCACCGCTGCAGAGCAGCAGGTGGGCGGCGTGCGCCTGGGCTCGCTCACCGAGCGCCCCATGAGCGGGGGGCTGAAAGTGAACGGCGTGCTCGACGTGCCGCCCGAAAACCTGGTATCGGTCAGCGCCCCGCTCGGCGGCTTCGTGGACCGGACCGACCTGCTGCAGGGCTCGCGGGTGCGCGCCGGCCAGGTGCTGGCCGTCATCCGCAACCCCGACTTTGTGCAGTTGCAGCAGGACTACCAGGAAACCCGCAGCCAGCTCAAGTACGCCCGCGCCGAGTACGAGCGCCAGGGCGAGCTGTACCGGCAAGAGGTAGCGCCCCAAAAGAACTTCCAGCGCGCCCAGGCCGAGTACGAGGCCCTGCAAGTGAAAACCAATGCCCAGGCCGCCCGCCTGCGCCTGGCCGGCCTACCCATCGGCGGGAACATCGTGAGCACGGCCATCCTGCGGGCCCCTAAAGGCGGCTTCGTGAAGGCCGTGAACGTGAGCATCGGCCAGAGCGTGACGCCCACCGACGTGCTGTTTGAAATCGTCAACCCCGAGCACCTGCACGTCGAGCTGACCGTGTTTGAAAAGGACATTCCGCAGGTGAAGGAAAATCAGCTGGTGCGCTTTTCCCTGGGCAACGACTCGCTGAGCCGGGAGCGCACGGCCCACGTGTACCTCATCAGCAAAACCATCAGCGACGAGCGCACGGTGCGGGTGCACGCCCACCTGGACCGGGAAGACGAGCAGTTGCTGCCGGGCACCTTCGTGCGGGCCGTCATCGAAACCAACCGCGTGACCGTGCCCACCCTGCCGGAAAAAGCGGTGGTGCAGTACGGGGCCCAGTCCTACGTGTTCGTGGCCACCGATTCGGGCCCGGCCGCCGGTCGGGCCACCTACCGCCTCGTGCCCGTGACGCGGGGCGTGAGCGAAGACGGCTACACCGAGTTTCACTTGCCCGCAGCCGAGCAGGGCAAACCGCTGCGCTTTGTCGTAGAGGGGGCCTACGCCTTGCTCGGCAAGCTCAAAAACGCCGAAGAGGAAGAATAACGCTCCAGTCAAAATGGCCAAGAAAAACCCCAGCATCAGCCGGAAAATCGTGGGCATCAAGCTGCCCGCCCGCATGAAAATAGATAGCCTGAAAACGTCTATCAGGCGGGCCTTCATCAACACCATCGTCCCGGAAGTACGGCCTACCGCTGCCCAAGAGGCCGCTTGGCGAGCGCAGTTGGGCATTGCACCGTTGGCAGTTGATAGACTCGAGTGCGTGTACTGCGGCCGACACGCCACACAACTCGACCACTTCCGCAACCTAACTGCGGCGGACGGCCGCCCCTCTGGCTACATCACCGACATCTATAACCTAGTGCCGTGCTGTAGTACCTGCAACAGCTCGAAGGCGGGCAAGCATTGGAAAATCTGGATGACGGGCAATGCCGCCAACGCGCCCAATAAAAGACTTAGCGCAACCGAGCTAGCAAACAGAGTGGCGGTGCTGGACCGGTTTGAGGTGTGGTCGACGCCGCTGGCAACGCGGCTTGATGTGCTGGCTCTCATTGGGGAATCCGAATGGGAGCAATACGAAGCCGACGTTTCCGCTGTGGTCGTGCTGCTGCAAGCCGCCCGCCAACGCAGCGACCAGTTTCACCTTCGCTTACAACAGGCTTACGCCGAGGCGCTGGTGCCGGCCGCGCAGCCAATCCCAACCCCTGTAAGCCCGACCGGGCTTCACTAATCACTAGGTTTTGTCCTTCCCCTTTCTCACGTGCCTGATATCATGCCTGAACCTACTTTTTCTAACACCGATGAGCCGTTGAACACGGCCAAGCAGGTGAACCCTGCCAACGTGGGAGCGGTGAGCCGCGCCCAGCTCACACCCCAGGCCGCCGCCGCGCCCCAGGGACACGACGTGCCCGGCCACGACCACGGCGGCGGGAACGACGACCACCACGGCCCGGCCGCCACTAACCCTTACCTCGTGCCGGGCATCAGCCTCGTGCTGCTGCTGGCCGGCATTGCCTTGGACTACTACAAAATCGGCTTTTTCACGGGCTACGTGCGGCTGGCGTGGTACGGGCTGGCCTTCGTGCTGGTAGGCTGGAAGGTAGTAAAAGCCGCCGTGCTCAGCATTCCCAGCGGCAACATCTTCAACGAGTTTCTGCTCATGAGCCTGGCCACGCTCGGGGCCTTTGCCATCGGTGAATACCCGGAAGGGGTAGCCGTGATGCTGTTCTACACCGTGGGCGAGCTGTTTCAGGACGCGGCCGTGAACCGGGCCAAGCGCAGCATCAAGGCCCTGCTCGAAATTCAGGCCACCGAAGTGACCGTGGTGCGCGGCGGCCTGCCCCTGGTGCTCGACCCCAAAGCGGTGCAGGTAGGCGACGTGATGGAAGTAAAGCCCGGCGAGAAAGTAGCCCTCGATGGCACCCTCAACGGTAAGGCGGCCAGCTTTAACACGGCCGCCCTCACCGGCGAGTCGGCCCCGCAAACCAAGCAGCCGGGCGAAGCGGTGCTGGCCGGCATGATTAACCTGGAATCTCTGATTCAGGTGACCGTGACGGCCGCTTTTAAGGACACCAAGCTCTCGAAAATCCTGGCCATGGTGCAGGATGCCGTGGGCCGCAAAGCCAAAACGCAGCAGTTCATCACCAAGTTTGCCAAAATCTATACCCCCATCGTGGTGGGGCTGGCCGTGCTGCTGATTGTGGTGCCCTACTTCGTGGTGAGCGACTACGTGTTCCGCGACTGGCTCTACCGGGCGCTGGTGTTTCTGGTCATTTCCTGCCCCTGCGCGCTGGTCATCAGCATTCCGCTGGGCTACTTCGGCGGCATCGGCGCGGCTTCGAAAGCGGGCATCCTGTTTAAGGGCTCCAACTTCCTGGACGTGCTGCGCGAAATTGATACCGTGGTAATGGACAAGACCGGCACGCTCACGCAGGGCGTGTTTGCCGTGCAGCAGGTGCAGCCGGCGGCCGGCACTACCCCCGAGCAGCTGCTGCGGCTGGTGGGGGCGCTGGAAACCAAATCGACGCACCCCATTGCCAAGGCGGTGGTGGCCCACGTCGGGGCGGCCGCGGCGGGCGTGCCCGTCGATAACGTGGAGGAAATTGCTGGCCACGGCCTGCGCGGCAAGGTGGACGGCCGCGACGTACTAGCGGGCAACACCAAGCTGCTGACCAAGTTCAGCGTGGCCTACCCGCCCGAAGTCGACCAGGTGGTGGACAGCATTGTGGTGGCGGCCGTGGACGGGAAATACGCCGGCTACCTCACGGTGGCTGACGCCCCGAAAGAGGACGCAGCCCGCGCCGTGCAGGAGCTGAAAGCCGACGGCATCAGCAAGCTGGTCATGCTCTCCGGCGACAAGGACAGCATCGTGCAGCGCGTAGCCAAAGAGTTAGGAATCACCGAAGCCCACGGCGGGCTGCTGCCCGAAGACAAGGCCAAATACGTGCAGCAGTACCTCACCGAGGGCCGCAAGCTGGCCTTCGTGGGCGACGGGGTGAACGATGCCCCGGTGGTGGCCCTGGCCGACGTGGGCATTGCCATGGGCGGGCTGGGCTCCGATGCCACCATCGAAACGGCCGACGTGGTGATTCAAACCGACCACCCGAGCAAGATTGCCACGGCCCGCCGCATTGCCCGCGCCACCCATAGCGTGGTGTGGCAGAATATCTGGCTGGCCTTTATCGTGAAGGGTATCGTGCTGGCGCTGGGGGCCGGCGGCGTGGCCACCATGTGGGAAGCGGTGTTTGCCGACGTGGGCGTGGCCCTGCTGGCCATTCTCAACGCCGTGCGGATTCAACGGATGGACTTCACCAGCAAAGCCGCACCCGCCAAAACGTAAGCCCATTAGATATTACCCGAAGCACGAAACATGAAGGTTTCATTCTTGATTCTGGTCTGGCTACTGGCAGGAAGCGGGCTCATCAGCAGCTGCAGCTCTCGGCACGATACCGATGAGCACGAACTGGAAGTGCACGCCGGAACTAAGCCGAAGCCGGCTCCCGTGGCCGCGCCCCCGGCCCTGGGCGATACCCTGCAGCTGCTCGCGCAGCAGCTCGATACGGTGCACCGCCTCGGGTGCTGGGACGAGGACTTTGCCCGCCTGATGAGCGTGCACCACGGCGGGGCCCAGCGGCTGGCGGCGGTAGAACTATCGCACGGCAAAGACTCAACCCTGCGCGCCCTGGCCCAGCACGTGCTCAAGGGCCATGAGCGCGACAACCACGTGCTCACGCTGGCCCTCGCCCGGCAGCCGCCGGCGGGCCAGGAATACCGGCCGGGCAACGCCCAGGACCCGTTTGTGCGCCGCATCACAGCCGCGCTGGCTCCCCTGCGCCAGCCGCCGCCCCTGCCTGGCACCCTTGATGCTGATTTTGCCACGATTATGCAGGTGCATCACCAAACGGGGGTGGCCCTGGCCCAAACCGAGCTGGCCTATGGCAAGGACGCGGAAGTGAGAAACGCCGCCCGCCAGATTGTGCGCGACGAGCAGGCCGAAATCAAGCAGTACCAGCGCTGGCTCAAGGCCCACGCGGCAAACTCCTCCCACTAACATTTATATCCGCTTCATCCATGCTGCTTACTATTCCCGCCGCCGTCACGCCGCCCTGGTCTACCATGCTGGGCTTTTCGCTGCTGCCGGCCGTGGTTATGATTGCCGGCGCGGCCCTGGCCGTGTGGCGGGCCCCCGGCCCGAAGCTGCGCAGCGCCATTCTGCACTTCGCGGCGGGCGTCATCTTCTCGGTCGTGGCCGTCGAGCTGCTGCCCGACATTGTGCAGCACCATGCGCCCTACGAAGTGGCGCTGGGCTTCGGGCTGGGTGTGGCCACCATGCTGGGACTGCGCTACTTCACCCAGCGCCTCGAAAAGAAAGAGGAGCCTGGGGCAGCTGGCAATGCGCCGGCCGGAAGCGCCGGCGTAACCGCCCCACCCACCGTGGCCGCCCTGCCCTGGGGCCTGCTGGTGGCCATTGGCATTGATATCCTCATCGACGGGCTACTGCTGGGCATCGGCTTTGCGGCGGGCGCGAAGGAAGGCACCCTGCTGGCCATTGCCCTCACCATCGAGCTGCTGTCGCTGGGCCTGGCCACGGCCATTGAGTTGCGGCAGGATGGCCACGGCAAGGGCCGGGCCGTCGCGATTGTGGCCGGCACTTCGCTCATGCTGCTGGTCGGGGCGGGCATTGGCACCACCGTACTGCGCGGGGCCACCGGCAACTTGCTGGAAATCGTGCTTTCCTTTGGCCTGGCCGCGCTGCTGTTTCTGGTCACCGAGGAGTTGCTGACCGAAGCGCACGAGGAAACCGAAACGCCGCTGCTCACGCTGGCCTTTTTTGTGGGCTTCCTCCTGTTTCTAATTCTGGGCATGGTCGCCTGACCCCACCCTATTCAACTACGCTGCGCATGCACACCGCCAAAATTGACCTGACCCTGGAGCCCACCGGCCGCCACCTGGCTTTCTCAAAGGAGCTGCTGGAAGTCGCCCACGTCTTTCGCCGCGTCGGGGGCGAGGCCTCCACCTGGCAGCGGGTGGCCGTCAACGCCCGCTCGCCCTTCCTTGATACTGACACCTTTGCGCCCGGCACACTGCTGGAATACTACGTGCAGCACGAAACCCAGCAGGGCGAGCCCGAAGCCCGCAGCCATGTAGTCAGCACTACTGTGGCCTGATTAACAAATGGGCATTGCGCCCATTCCACCCTTGGCTAGCCAACTTTGGTTACGGCCCCCACCAGCTGGTAGCCACCGCTTTCCAATGCGGCCTGAATGGCTTTGAGGTCGGGGCCGTTGACGTGGGCCGTGGCCACTTCGGCTTCGCCCACGGCCACGCGGTCCACTACCAGGCCCAGGCCCACCAGCCGCTCGCGCACCCACCTGATGCAGTCCGGCCCGCACATATTGTCGATGGTAAGCACATAGCGCATGAGCTGCGTCATGCCGGCAGTATCGTCTTCGGGATAGGCCATAACCAAGTACCTCGAAAGCCGAATTATACGGGACGCCACCCAAGTGCAACGGAATGGCCGGGGGCCGTGTTGGCCCCGCATGTGCCACCACCACAAGCCTGCCCTCAAACTCCAACGCTTCGGCATCTACCTGGCCGTGGGGTTGCTGGTGCTGCTGAGCCAGTATTACACCACGTAAGCAAGCGGGTCCTTCCACCTACCGATGCCGCCGTGGGCGTTGCGTGGACGCCGGGGCGGGCGGCACCACCACTTCCTGAATAACCGAAAAGGTGTAAGTCGTAACTTTCTTTCCGGGGTGTGCGAACGGGGTCGCTGGGGCCGATACCGGCGCCAGGGGCCGGGTAACTTCGTGGTAGAACTGCACCACCCGGTAGGCGGCAAATAACCCGGCGGCCACCAAGGTCAGCAGGGCCGTGTAAGCGGCAATTTTCTTCGTGCTCATGCTACGTGTTTGTTAAAAGCCGGGCATAAGGCCCAGCGGTCGAAGTGGGTAACCAGATTTGCGCGAGGCAGCGTTAATCCGCCCCGACGAGACTAAGTAGCCCCCCTGCCACATCGTCGGCAGTCCAAATGGGGGTGAATGGCAAACTTTTTTTTTGAAGCCGGGAAATGTTGGGGTTGCCCAGCCCGGACGCTCGCAAAGGTGAGCGAAGCCGGCGAGCGGTTTATCTGATGCTGTCAGAAAGTCAACCCAATACAAGTCAGCGCCTTGCCAGAAATACACGCTCATTTACAGCCCGCTTATGGGGGCTGCAAGCGTGATTTAGCCGGGGGAGCAGATACAACTCCATCACGGGACGGCGGGGCGGTAGCTTTTTGGAAGGTCGGGGCAAAAATTCGGAGCAGGTTCATCGCTGCAAACCTGCGACCGCCGGGCAGCGAATCATAGGACACAAAATGTGTTTTCGTTACTTGCAATTGGTATTAACGCGAAACGCCTTTGTCACTCCTCGACACCTCCCAGATTGCCTGCGAATACTGCCGGCGAAAGTTTGTCCCCAAGAAGCGGTGGGTGCAGAAATACTGCGGCAGCCCCTGCCGGGTAGCGGCCTGCAACCAGCGGGCCGGGCGGGCCCACCCGCTCGAAAGCCAATCGGCAATCAAAGCCCGCCGGCGCAAGGAGCGCGGGCGCACGCCCACCGCCGTGGCCACCGCCCAGGCCTCTCCGGCAACGGAAGAAATCCTGGCCGCCATCGGGCAGCTTGCCGGGCGCATGACGGCCATGGAACAGCTGCAGCAGCAGCTGCTGGCCTTGCTCCTGCCGCCGGCCACGTAGGCCCCCGCCTTGCCGCACACGAAAAAGCCGCTCCGGTTATGGAGCGGCTGAAAACGGCCAAGTCCGTTGCACCAGCATTGCCGGCTTACAAGCGGGGGCCGGGCCGTGGCTTTTGCGGTACAGTCTGCGTCTGGGCGGGCTGCTCCAATTGCCGCACGGCCTGGCGCAGCTGCTGCACGGCGGGGTTATCCTTCAACGTATCGAGCTTATCGACCACAGCCAGCACTTTCTCCACGTTCTCCCGGTTCAGGCCTTCCAGCGCCGGTTTGGTCAGCAGTTGCCGGCTGACTTCCTGCAAGCGGGCGGCGTTTAGCGTGGCGGCGCTCTCGCGCAGTTCCCGGGCCACCAGGCCCGCTGCTTCGATAAACAATTGCCGGGCCTGGTCGTGGGCGGGAGAATCACTGGGCACCAGCTCAGGGCCGGCCCGGCGCTGCTGTTCCTGCGCTATGGCCAGCTGCCGGCGCTCCGTAGCATCCGGCCCCGGCTCAATGACCGTCGTTCTGGAATTTTGCCGCAACGCATCCAGCGCGTCGCTGATGGCTGGCAGCTGCGGCGAATCCAGCCGGTAGCGTAGCGTTAGCTCCGTGGCAATTTCGCGGGCCGCGGTCGGTTGAATCTTAAGGGCGTGGTCAATGGTAAGCCCGACTTTTTCGAGGTTGTCGCGCAGGGTGGGCAGCAACGCCACGGCATCGCGGCTTTCGCGCAGCTCAACCACGAGCAGCCGCTCGCCCTGGCGGCGGGCCTGGGCTTGCGCCTCGTGCAACTGCGCAATTTTGCCCTGGCCTTCGATATGTGGGTTGTCCCAGTGCTGCTGGCCGAAGCCGTACTGGTCCTCGTCGACACCACCCAGCTCGCGCCGGGCCACCCGCTGCAACTGGTCCTGTTTCAGGTCCTGGTTCCAATCCTTGCCCTGGCTCTTCACAATCTCCACCCGATGCTCAAAAGCCAGTGCCTGACTGGCTGCCTGATTGAAAGCCCCCAGCGCTTCGCGGCTCATCGGCACGTGAAACTGGTAGGTGTGGGCTCCCAGCTTGTTGGAGTGAATCAGCTCGTCGCGCAGGGTCTGACTGCTGGCCGGATTGCCCGGCTCCCCGTTTTCCTGGGCGTACTGCCGGGTGGCCTGGTCGTTGTAGCTTTTAAGGTGCTGACTTAGCGCCTGCACGCCGGCCGGGTGGGCGGCCGTAATTTCGACGGTCAGCCGGTGCTCGTGCTCGCGAACCACTTTCATGGGGTTCTGCTCGCTGGCCAGCCCCGCCAGCAGCCGGGTATCGAAGTGGTGGCCCTGCGTATCGTTGTCGAAGGCAGCGCGGATGGCCGGAATACGCTCCTCGCTGAGCAGCCGCCTCAACTCGAAAATCTTGTTCTGGGTGAGCGTGCCGGCCGTGGAGGCATACAGAGCGCTGTCGCCGGGGTGCAGCTGCGCGTAGGACAGCGTATCGAGGGCCGACTCGCTGACCACCAGCACCGCTGCCGGCCGGCCCTCGGGCAGCTTGCTCAGCCACAGAGAGCGGGTAAACTGGCTTTCGGGCGCCTGGCCCTTGAAGCCTTCGCCCTTCAACTCCAGCCCCACTACCCGTCCCTCGTGGTAGGCCGGGAAAGCCGTGTTAACGTAGGTTTTGGGCGGCAAGCCCTCCTTCTGAACAGTGTGGAGTTGATTGAGGATGCGGCCGGTAAACTGCGGGTTATCTATCGTGCTTTTGGTAATACCGCGCCCTTCCAAGTAGGCCGTGTTTTCGAGCGGCCGGCATTGCTGGGTGTAGATGCTGTGGAACTTCTCGCCGGGCGCGGTTTCCACAATGGGCGGCAGGTCGAGCCGGGGCCGCTGCTCCTCGGGCAAGTTGAGGTAAGCCCGGAAGTGGTCGTTGACTGACTGCCAGAGGTTGCGGCCCGGCAGCGGACCAATGCCGGCGATGCGGTCGGAGCTGACCCGGTTCTTCATCCAGTCAATGACGCTGCCCTTGTCGCGGTCGTCCTGGGCGTTGAAATACATCCAGTCGCCACCCCGGCCTTTGAACACGACCAGCGTGTCATCGCCCTCGAAGACGTGCCACTTGCCCTTGCCGAGGTGTTCGCCTTTTCGGAGGTTGTAGCCGAAGTGGCTCAGCAGCTCGGGCAGCTCAACCTGCTCTTTAATCTTCTGGAAGGTGAGTTCGTGTTCCATGGTAAAGCGGATGATTTCGAAGAATGGAAGGCAGAAAAAAGAAGCCCGGAAGTGGGCTTCCGGGCTTGTGGGATGAGAAATGAGGGATTGGGATAGGCCAGCTTAGTGGCGGGGTCCCCGGTTTTTTACCTGGGGTGCTTCGGCTTTCACGGGGGCCGGGGCTACGGTCGTAGTGGTGGCCTTCACCGTCTGCTCGGCCCGCGGGGCCTGACGCTGGCTCAGCTCGTGAGCGGCCGGTTTTACCTCGATGCAGGCCTTGGCGGCATTCACCTGCACGGTGCCATCGAACTTCTGCCCACCGTTGCCGCTGGCCATATTGGTCAGGGCTACCACCTTGCCCTCGCGCAGGTCGTGACTTTGCTCCGGGGTCAGCTTGACGCCGGCCACGGTGTCGTGCAGCGTCACCTTGCTTTCGGGCAGTACCACCACCTTGTTCATGGCCTTATCCACGGCCACGTAGCCGTTGAACTCGCGGCCCTGCTCGTCCTTGAGGCCGCGCATCAGGCCGGCGTTGCCCTCGGTTTCGAGCCGCTGGCGCTGCTCGGGGGTGAAGGGCTGACCGCCAATCTCGTTGGGAATAACCAGCTTCTCCTGGGGCAATTCCATTTTGAGCGTGGCCGTGCCGTCAGCTTCGCGGTGCAGCACCATCTTGCCCTCGAACTTCACGGGTTCCTGCCCCTCCTTGCCCGCTACCTGCATGGGCAAAAGGTCTGTTTTTTCACCGCTGAGCAGCTTTTGCAGCTGCCCGCTGCCCGTTAATTCGGCTAGGTTCAACCCGAGGGAGGCCAGCACCTTTTGCGGTACCTCATTGGCTTGGAACAGGGCCGCCGGCGGGACCTGCATCGCGACGGCCTGGCGGGCAGCTTCCCCCACGGCGGGGCCAGTCGCCACGCCGGGAACCTTGGCATCCGGGGCCGTCGGGCCGAGCGAAAGCGCCGGCTGGGCCGTGCCGGCGTGGCGGGTCAGGCGGGCCTGCAAATCCTGACGGGTTTTCTCGTAGTCGACTTCCAGACTTTGCCGGGTCTTGGGGCCGCCGTTCAGGTGGGCGTAGAAGTTTTTCAGAAACGCCGAGGCGGGGTTGCCGCTGGTGTCGATGTCAAAAATGCTCTTGCCGTCGCGGATGACCTGTTCGGTGGTTTTGCCCTGCTGCTGGGCCAGCTGCTGCACCCGCTGTTCAGCGGCAGCCTGCTGCACCTGCTCCGGGGCCGTAAGGGCGTGCTTGGGCACGGCCGAAAGCTGGGCACTGAGCGCATCCCACTGCTTCACACCGAAGGCCTCGCGCACCTGCTTGCTGCGCTGGGGCTCATAGTCGTCATCGTAGCCCACTTCCTGCCTCCGGGCGGCAGCCTGCTCCGGCTTCTCTACCACGGCTACCCCGCTTCCCACTTGCCGAAAGCCTTGCAGGGCCGCTTCGAGCTGGCCCAGCTTGTGCGACTCCGGGTCGTAGCTCACCGCGAAACCGCCGCTGAGCTTGCCCGCCGGGTCGCGCTCCAGCTGCAAAGCGCCCACCGCTACGCCAGCTTCCTTAAGCTGGTCGAGGTAGGCCCGCATTTCCAGCAGCGGGGCCACTTCGCCGCCCTGCTGCTGCCAGGCAATGCGCAATTCTCCGACCGGCTCCGCGCCGGCCGCGGCATCCGGGGCCGGTGCGGGGGGCACGGGCCGCTGCTCGCTGCTTGGCCCCTCCCCTACTTCCGCCCGGGCGTCATCGCGCAGGGCATCCGCGTAAGTGGCGCGGCTCTCGTCGGGGCCTTGCTGCGCACGGTTGGCCACTACCTCCAGTTCCGCTTCCGCCTCAGTGCGAACAGCGCCCGTAGTGGTGGCCACCTCGCCAGCCAGCTCCTCGGCCCGGGCCGTCAACTCGGCTTGCTGGGTGGCTTGTGGAGTTACCTGGCCAAATACCTGCAGCCGCTGCTCGGGCTCGGTGGCACTGTAGCCCACGCGGCCCTGCTCAGTGATTTTCCAATTCTCCCCCACCTTTTCCAGCAGCGTAGGCTTTTCCACCGTGAGAAACTTATCCTCCCGGCCGGGGAGCCGGTTGGTGGTAAAGGCCCGCATCAGGGCGTGGTCAAAGGCATTCAGCAGCCGGCCATCCGCGCCGGGGGCCGGCAGCAGGGCCGCCTGGCTGGGGTTGGCGGGATTGACCTGAATCTCATAGAGGGAGTGACCGGCGGGCTCGCGCTGCAGGCCCTGGCCACTGAAGTTGCCGTTGGAGGTCGGCACCGCACTCATGTACCAGCGCTCCGGCGTGGGGGTATTCACTTCATCTTGCTCAGCCATAGGAGGAATGGGTAGGTGAATAAAAGCTGTCCTTCCGGCCGGCGCAGGCGCGGCCAGCCCGGAATTCGACGCTGCAAACCTACCGGCCTCCATCAGGCCCTGGCGAGAAAGTTGATGAGTGGCCGGAAATAGGCTGTGAGGTGCCAGCACACCACACGAATGGCGGAATGCCCCAGCTAAAGCTTTGCGTATTTTAGCACTTGCTTAAACACGCAAGTACTACCTTTGCGAAAACAGTTCTTATGGAAGCCAACGCCTGCATCCGGGTTTTTGCCGATGCTGATTATATCCGGCAATGCCAGGTGCGCCTGGCATTGGCCGGGCCATCCCTTGAAGCCACGGCCACTGTCCTGGCGCTGGCGGGCAACGAGGTCCGGCTCAAACTGCTGTATCTGCTGGCGGCCGAGCAACAGCTGTGCGTGTGCGACATCGCTGACGTGCTGGGCATGACGGTATCGGCCGTTTCGCAGCATCTGCGCAAGCTAAAGGACGGTGGCGTGGTCACCGCCCGCAAAGTGGGCCAAACGGTTTTTTACGCGCTTAGCGAGCAGCACCTGCCCCTGTTGCGCCCGCTGCTAACCGGCTACCCTGCTACCCCGACGCTTCAGCCAGCCCCATGAACGCACCTACCTCCACCAGCAAGCCCTTGCTCGGCGCGGGGCTACTCACCGCTCTGGCTGCCTCCCTTTGCTGCATCACGCCCCTGCTGGCCCTGGTCGGCGGGCTCGGTGCTTCCGCGGCGGCCTTTTCCTGGCTCGAACCTTTCCGCCCCTATCTAATGGCGCTCACGGTGGGCGTGCTGGGCTTCGCGTGGTACCAGAAGCTCAAGCCGGCCCCGGCCACCGATGACTGCGGTTGTGCGGCAGATGCCAAGCCGGCATTCACCCAATCCCGGCTTTTTTTGGGAATGGTGACCGGGCTGGCGGTGCTGCTGCTGGCTTTTCCCTACTACGGGGCGCGCCTGTACCCGGCCTCGCCCACCGCCGCGCCGGTCCCGGCAGCAAACGGGGCCACGCCGGTGTGGCAGACGGCCACCTACCGCATTGCAGGCATGACCTGCGAGGCCTGCGCCCAGCACGTCGAGCACGCGGTGCAGCAGTTGCCGGGCGTGCAGGCCGTCACCGTGTCGTATGCGCAGGGCACCGCGCAGGTGCGTTTTGATGCGCAGAAAAGCCCAGCCACGCAGGTGGAAAAAGCCATCAACGGCACGGGCTACCAAATTATAACCCGCAACTAATTATCGGATGCCACTCCCTACGCTCAAAACCCCGCAGCTTACTTCCACGCTCACCTGCCCGGTCTGCGCGCATCAGCAAACCGAACAGATGCCCACCGATGCCTGCCAATACTTTTACGAGTGCCCGGGCTGTCTTACGGTGCTCAAACCCCTGGCCGGCGACTGCTGCGTGTATTGTTCCTACGGCACGGTGCCCTGCCCGCCCATCCAGCAGCAGGGCCCGGGCAGCTGCTGCGGCTAGCCGCCCCGTTACTTCTCGGCTTTCTCCTTGATGAGGTGCCGCAGCGTGGGGTCCTGCCCGATGCGCAGCAGCTCCCGAGCGCACAATTCCTTCACTTCGGTTTTCACGCGGTTGAAGTTGGCCTTAATCATCTCCTCCGCCTCGTCCTTGCCGGTGGCCGGGTTAATGAAGCTGGTGATGTCGGGGATGGGTTGGTAAGCTTGGGCTTCGGCAGTTACTGCCTTTACGTCTACCTTAATGCGGGCGTGAAACACCTTCTGGTCGATTTCTTCGCCGAAGTTGTCGGCCACCGCACCCACGAAGTTGCCCTGCGTGAGGTTAGCAATGGTACTGGCTGGAATCATGCTGTCCATCTGGGTGGAGAGGCTGGTGCTGGTTTCTCGCATGTTGATACTCAGGCTCTGGCGCTGCTGCAGAATCTTACCAAACCGCTCGCTCAGCCACTTGCCGCTGTTGCCTGATACCTGCCCGCTGAACACGTTGCCCACCGTGTTCTTGATGACCTCGGCCTCCTTCTGGCCGTAGTCGCGTTCCAGCTGCGAGAAGTCCTGAAAGCCCAGGCAGGTGCTCACCTTGTTGCTCCGCGCCGTAGCAATGAGGTTATCCAGCCCCTTGAAGTAGATGGTGGGCAGCTCGTCGATGATGATGGACGATTTGCGCTTGCCCTTCTGGTTCACCAGCTTCACTAGCCGCGCATTGTAGAGACCAAGCGCCGCTCCGTAGATGGCTTGGCGCTCGGGGTTGTTGCCCACGCACAATACCTTGGGCTCCTCGTTGCTGTTGATATCGAGCGTAAAGTCGTTGCCCGACATCACCCAATACAATTGCGGCGAGGCCAACCGGCCCAGCGGAATACGTGCCGAAGCAATCTGGCCTTCCAGCTGCTCGATGGCATCTTTCTGAAACGCCGACACGAACGGCTTCACCAGGTTCTCAATTTCCGGGTATGAGGCCAGCACCGGAAAAATCTCCTCGTAGTCGCGGCTCAGAAACTCGATGACGTGGGGAAAGGTGCAGTATTTACCCTTATCGAATAGCTTTAAAAACCAGATGATGGCCGCCACAAAGTTGATGGGTGATTCCACGAAAAAGTCGCCCTGCTTCTGAATCCAGCTCTTGTTGAGGTTGAGCATGATGGTCGAGGCGCTTTCGTAGGCATCCACGATGTCGGTCATCAACTCAGGCAGCAGCGGGTTGCAGCGGTGACTCTTGCGCGGGTTGTCGAAGTTGATGACGTAAAAGCCCACCGGCTTATCAAACTTGTCCTGGTGGCGTAGCAGCGTGTTGTAGCAGATGCGGCTCAAGTCGTCAAACTTGTAGTCGTAGATGTACATGCAGAAGCCCTTGGCCAGGTGTTGCCGGATGAACTCGTTAATGATGGCAAAGCTCTTGCCTGAGCCCGGCGTGCCGAGCACCATCGTGGCCCGGAACGGATTGACCACGTTCAACCAGCCGTGGTGCTGCTTGCCGCGCAGCTGGTACTCCGTGCGCAGGTTCACCGAATACTCGTTTTCCATCAGCCGCTCCTCCTGGGGGAAGCTCTCATTGGCCTTATTGAAGATGTCCTTCATCAGGTCGTTGTTGAACAGCCGGCTCAGCCAGGCCCCTGCGCTCAGCAGCAGCAGAAAGCCCGCCGACAGCAGCCCGGTATAAAGCGCCGTCGTCAGTCCGGCCCCTAGCGTGAAGCCGCGCACCACGTCTGAGCCATAAATCAGCGCCAGCCCAATGGCGGCGTAGCCCGCCACCGAGGCGCCTTTCAGCTTTTCATTAGCCCGTCCCCGCGTGCCGAGGCAGCTCAACAGCAGGAATACCACGGCCAGCGTCTTGCTCACCCAGCTGGCCTCAAACAAGAAAGTATTCTTGGTAAAGCTTTCCAGAATATGCCCGACTACGGCCGGCGTCCAGCCCATGCCTTTGAAGTAGCCAAAGCAGTAATAGTAGATGTTGATGCCCATCAGCACAATGGCAAACAGCCGCATAAACTCCATGATTTTTCGCAGTCCTTTCTCGTCTTCCATCGCTTGAAACGCTTGGTGAATCAAGCAACTTACCCCCGTCGGCAATGCCCAACGTGGATTATTTGACGAGCGGTCCAAAGTCAGCGGTGAGGTGCACGCCGCGCACACGAATGAACCGCCCTACCCATCCGGCCGCTACCGGGCGGGCCCCTTCCGGCGGGGGCGCTTCGCCGGCTCGGGCCGACTTGGCTTCGGCAATACGGCTGGTTGGTCCGCGCCGGGCGCAGGCGCAACTTCCGGTCCTAGTACCGCCTGCAACCCGGGCGCGGCTAGAGCTTCGCGCAGCTGCGCCCCTTTGTAGCCTACCTCCTGCCCCCGGACTGCCACGCCGTTCAATTCAAAGCTCACGCCCCGCAGTACGCCGCCCTTGTCGTGGGTATAGCGAACCCCAATCAGTTCTTTTTGCAATTGCAAAGCCAGCCACTCCTCCCCTCCCCTATCGGCTTGCGCGAGTAACAACTGTAACGCCCGACTCACCTGCTCTCGCGCTGCCTCCTTCGTGGGGTCCAGCGCCCGCAGGCTGCGCCGCCGCTCGGGAATAGGGTCCATACCTAGCTCCTGGCTTATCTGCCGCGTAATGGCCGGCTGCCGGTAAAAGTTATTATCCGTCCGCAGCGCTGGCCCCCCGTCAATTGGCACCCGGTTCAAGTAGATGTGAACGTGCGCGTGCTTCTTATCCCGGTGCTCATAAACGACCACCTGGTGTCGGTCAATGGGCGCGCCAATCAACTCACAATAGCGCTTGGCAGCCGCTACTTTTTGCCCCTGGCTCACTACCTCCCCCGCCTTCCACGAGAGCACAGTATGCCACACCGGCTTTTGAATCTTTTTGCTCTGCGCGGCCACGGCCCGCATGTCCTGCGCCATCTCCCTGGGAGTGCCCGGAATCAGATTAGCCACGACCAAAAGTGGAGCCTCCCCCGGCTCCTTTCCCCTCCCCTGCCGCTGCCCCGCGCCATAGGTTAGCGCTCCCTCGAAGTCATTGCCCGTAGTCGTTTTCGCAATCATACCAGATACCCTCTGATGATAGCCAGCGCCTGTACCAACTGCGCTTCGTGGTTGCTAAACGATTTACCAGCCTGAGCCAGGCGCGCAATTTGATTCAAGTTGGTTCCAATGCCTACCAGCTGTCGCCGCAGCTCCGGTGGGATACTTTCTTTGACCTCCACCCCCCGGCCAACATCGCGCAAATACGCCGAAACTTTCTTGTAGCCGGCAGCCTTAGCTTTTGCCTGCAAATCCTTTTTCTCATCCGGGTTCACCCGCACATCGATGCGTAAAGTACGGGCGGCATCAGCGACATTTTCAGCTTGCTTCTCTGTTTCCATGTTGATTCTGGGACAATCAGCTTTCCTCTATCTGCTAAAACTAATTTAGAATTGTGAATAACTAAACGCTATACGCTAAACTAGCAAGCCAAGCCATGTGAGCCTGCGAACTTGGCGGTGTCATTGACTCGGGCAAACGAAGTTTGTCCGGACAATGACATGGCTTGCTGGTCGATGAACGAGCTGTTGGAACGGAGGCGTTGCACGGTGCTAGAGCTAGGACTAGTATTAGAATTTATGCCACAATGCAACTTTAACCTTTTGCAACTTTGCAACCAACTTTTTTTTAGGCTCTAGCCTTATGAGTTAATATCAGCATTTGGATAATCCTGCCACACTGCACCATTACACCTTTGCCACTATACAACTTATATGAGTGCAAAGTCCAGTATTCCTACATTTTTAATTACTGCACCAATACACCAAAACAACTTTGCAACTTTACCACACATAACACCCATAAAAACTTTGCCATAAAGTTGCTTTGCAACAACGCAACTTATTACCTTCGCCACATTACAACTAAACAACACTGCCACACACAATCTTTGTTGTTTTACAACTTTGCAACTACACAACTTTCAGCTGTTGCAACAACGCAACTTTATTGCGTTGCACCATTACAGCTAAGTGGCTATGCCACAATGCCACTTTGCAACTAACTATCTAACGACTTAAAATCTTCTGGCCTTCCGCATGAATCAACCCCACGTACTCGCATTCGCCACCCAGAAGGGAGGCGCTGGTAAGTCGACCATCGGCACGCACATGGCCTCGGCGCTGTGCTACTACTATGGCTACAAGGTGGCCATGGTGGACTGCGACTACCCGCAGAACTCCCTCCACGCCTACCGCCTCGAAGAGCAGAACCGGCTACAGTCGGAAGCCCCGTTTCAGGCCCGCCTGCTGAAGCAGGGCATCCCGCCGTACCCAGTCATCATTTCCAGCGTGGAGAAGGCGGTCAGTTCTATCGAAGGGTTGTTTGAGCAGGATTACGATTTCATTCTGGTGGATACGCCCGGTACGGTGAACGTGGTGGGGCTCCCGGAACTGCTCCGGCTGGTGGATTACATCTTCCTACCAATCGAGCCGGACAAGGGCTCGATTGCCTCCACCATGTCCTACATGGGCATCCTAGGTCAGTTTGTGCAGGCCCGCGACGAGGACTCGAACCTGTTGGGCTTCTACGCCTTCTGGAACAAGTTTGTAAAGTCCGAGAAAAAAGGGATTTATGACAAGACGGAAGAGCTGTTTCAGGAGAAAGGCCTGCCCTTGCTTAAGAGCCGGGTGGAACTGCTGATGACCTACAAGGAAAATCGCTCCACGATGTTTCCGCTGCCCGAGCGTGACCTCAACCGCCTTGGCCTGGGTCAGCTTATTCAGGAAATCCTGACCCTCGTGGTGGGGGAGGGGGCGGTCACGCCCTCGGGTAAAACCATTTCGTTTACGGCCCCGGCCGTCGAATCAGCTCCCGGCGCGTAGCCCTACGACGCATCAGCCGCTGCTTTTCCTCTCAAATTTCAAGCCTGCATCCTCCTTCGTCATGGCCAAAGCCTCCACTAAGAAACCCAAACTCACCCCGGAAGAACAAATGGCCGAGCTGGCCCGCCTGACGGGCTCCGTCGCGGCCATCAGCCACATGGGTACCAGTCAGCCTTTCGTACTGCCGACCCCGGCCCCGGAGACTACGCCGGCGGCTACGGCCCTGGAGCCGGCCCCGGTGCCCGTCGAAGCCGCGCCCCCGGTACCAGCAGCAGAACCGGAACCGACGGCGCCGGTCGCACCCGTTGCCGCCACGGAGCCCGCGCCTCAGTTAGCTGCGGCTCCCGAGCCAGCCGCCATTGCAGCACCAGTAGAACCAAAGGGAGAAAAAGTATCTGCCGTGGCGGCACCGGCACCGCCGGCCGCTCCGGCGGCTGAGTTACCCGTTGCAGACGACCAAGAAGAAGAAGAAGCGGTGGAAGCGGAGGCTACGCCGACGCCAGCTGCCACGGGGGACGGCAAGGATAAGCTGGACCTGACTTCCCTCTTTGCCGATTCGGCGGAGAAGAAGACCTTTCAGATTCGCATCACGGCCAGCCACCAGCAGTTTTTCCAACAGATGGGCTTGCTACTGGGTGGGGGAGCTTCCTCGACCGATGTGATTCACAACATCCTCGCCCAGTTCAAGGCCGCAAACGAGGCCCAGATTCAGAAAGCGTTTCAGCGGCAGCTGCGCCAGATGATGTCGCCCAAGAAGTAAGCGTTTCCGTTAGCGGCTATTCCGCTGGCCCGGCCTGATTAAAAGGCTGGTCGGCTCAAGTTCACTATATCAAATTCTCCCCTCCGCTGCCGGCCCACCTGGGCAGGGTAGGGGAGGGGCCCTGTTCTCTACCAGCAATGCGTACCAGCAGTACTTCCTTTTTCAGCCCCCAAGGTGCGTCGAAGCAACGTGGCGGGCGGTAAGCGTTTGACCGTGATGGCCCTGCTGCTGGCCAGTACGATAGCCGGTGCCACCTGTTTGGCGGCCGAGAATAACCTGGCCTCGCCCGGGGACAGTGCGACCGTTGATTCGCTGCGCGAAGTGGCCAGCAGACCACAGCTGCCGGACTCGGTCCGGTTTCAAACGCTACGTGCGCTGAGCGACGCGCTGTTTGCCCATGATGAGCAGGAGGCCCGCCGGGTAGGGGAGCAGGCCGTGCAGCTGGCCCGTCACCGGCGGGACTGGCCGGGCACAACCGATGCCCTGTACCAACTGGTGGTGAACTGTGAGCGGGCCGCCGACTACGTGTCGGCGATGCGGTATAGCCAGGAAGGGGCCGGCGTGGCCCGGGTGCACCAGCTACCCGACGAATGGCGCTTCACGCAGTGCATGGGGCTGGTAGCCGTCGATACCAAAGACGTAACCGGGGGCCTGCGGTTCATGCGGCAGGCCTACCAGCAGCAAGGGAGGGTGGGCAACGTCCCACCCCGCGAGCGGGGCGGACTGCTGCTCAACCTGGCCAACACCTTTCTGGTCATGCAGCGCTACGACTCGGTGCTGCACTACGCTACCCGGGCCCTGCCTTACATGCAGCGCGCCAGGGATGCCCGCGGCCTGGGCTACGTGTACCAGTTTCGGGGCGAGGTGTACGCCATGATTCAACCCCAAAGCAGGGCTACGCTGGATTCAGCGGCCACGAATATGAACCGGGCCCTGCGCATTATGCAACGCCACGGGTTTCGGCCCCAGATAGCCAGCTCGGCGCTGGCGCTGGCCCGCGTGTACCGGCTGCAAGGGCTGCCTACCGCCTCGCAGCGCATGGCGGAACAAGCCCTCGCCCTGGCCCGCGAACTAAAGATGCCCGACTACGAGGCCGACGCGCTGGCTAGCCTCGCCTGGGCGCACGCCGACCAGGGTCGGATGCGCCGCTCCTTCGACCTCGACAACCGGGCCCAGGACCTGCGCGATTCCCTCTTCAACGGCGACAAGGCGCAAGCCTTGGCTGGGCTGCAGGTGCGCTACGACGTGAAGCTGCTCACCGAGCAGAAGCGGGCCGCCGAGTTTGAGCAGCGCAGCCAGCGGGCCCAGCTGCACTCGCTGTGGCTGCTGCTGGGCGGGCTCACGACGACCATCGGGGTGGGAGCGTGGCTGTACTGGCGGCTGCGGCGGCAGAAAGCGCTGCTGGCCCTGGCCAACCAGGCCAACTGCCGGTCCGTGGCCGAAAAGGAGGTGCTGCTGCAGGAAATTCACCACCGGGTAAAGAACAACCTGCAGCTGGTGAGCGGCCTGCTGGGCTGGCAGGCCAGCACCCTGCCCGAGCCTACCCTGGTGGCCGCGCTGAGTGCCAGCCGGGACAGGATTCAGAGCATGGCCATGGTACATGAATTCTTATATCAAGCCGACAATCTGGCCGAAGTGCGCATGGACCAGTACCTGCGCGAACTACTTGATTCTCTGAAAATAGCCCTCACCACGTCCGAGCAAAACATTGAGTTGACAACGGACCTGGCCCCGGTAATCATGAGCCCTAAAGAGGCCAGCACGCTGGGGCTGGTGGTGAACGAATTGGTGACCAATGCGTACAAGCACGCTTTTCAGGGCCTTCCCCAGGGCCATCTACACGTTTCCTTCACCAGTCGCCCCGGCGGCTTTCAGCTCACCGTCGTCGATAACGGGGCCGGAATGCCAGCCGGTGACGCGCCGGCGAAAGCCCACTCCCTGGGTATGCAGCTGGTCCGCACGCTCACCAAACAGCTGAAAGCGAAGCTGCTGGTAACCCGTTCCTTTCCCACGGGCACGCAGCTGGAGGTTACTCGTAACTGACGAGCCTACCGGCGCCTGCTCCTTATCCCACCCTATGTCTACCATCCTCATAGTTGAAGATGAATTACTTATTGCCGCGGAGATAGAACGCACGCTGGTTCGGCTGGGGCACACCCCGCTCGACCCCGTCGACAACAGCGACGAGGCCCTGCGCGTGCTGGCCACCCAGCCCGTGGAGCTGGTGCTGATGGACATCAACATTGCGGGCGACTGCGACGGCATCGCGGCGGCCCTGCTTATTCGCCGGCAGTTTGCCGTGCCAGTGGTGTTTCTCACGGCCCGCTCCGACGCCGACACCCTGAACCGCGCCAAGCTGGCCCAGCCCTACGGCTATCTGGTCAAGCCCTTCACCGATGATTCGCTGCGGGTGCAGGTCGAGCTGGCGCTCTACAACGCCTACCAGGCCGGCCCTACCGGCCCTGTCTTAGACACCGCCAATGCTGCCGGTACGGAGGTGCTGGGGCCGGCCGAGCGCTGCCCCAAGTTCAAGGACTACCTGTTCGTGCGCAAGGGCTCCGGCCACGTCAAGGTACTGCTCAACGACATTCTCTACTTCGAAGCCCTGCAGAACTACGTGCGCATGCACACCGTGCGGGAAAGCTTCGTATTCGACTCCACTATGAAGGAGCTGGAGCAAAAGCTGCCCGACCAGTTTTTCAAAACCCACCGCTCCCACATCGTGAACCTGGACCACGTACAGGCCTACGAGGAAAGCAGCGTGCTGCTGGGTAAGGAGTACGTACCGGTGAGCCGCTCGTGCAAGGACGAGCTGAAAAGCCGCATTCACTTGGTGGGCTAGCCCCCTATTCAAACGACTATTTTGACGGCACGCAGCCCGGTTTTACCGCCGGAGCTGCGTGCCGTTCGTGTGTCGGGGCTGCACCTCACCATTGAATTCCAACCATTCGTCAACTTTCTACCCAAGCGGTTTATAGCCCGGATAGGTTTGTAGCGTCAAATCACGGTTTGGCAAGTTCACGCCCGGGCCGGTTGGCCTGGGGTGCCACGCTATTTCCCCGCGATGCTCAGCGCCTATTCCTGGGGCCAGTTTGGCCTTTTCGTTTTGGTTGTAGTTGTTCTCTACTACTTGGTAGTGGGCCTGCTCTACTACCGGGTAGAACTCACGGCCCTGCTGACGCCGGGCAAGAAGATGGCCGGTGCCCAGCTCGCCGGCGCGGGCGGCAGCGCGGTGGCTCCGCCCTCGCTGGTGCGCCCCACCTCGGCCTTTGTCAAAGCCACGCCGGCAGCCACGGAAGCCCGAGCAGAAGCCGATGACGCGGAACGTCCCGAAGCCGGCGCGGACCAAAACCTGCCGGCCGCCGCCGAGCCGCTGGTCAGCGGGGCGCTGCCCGATTCCACTGGCACAGCCACTGGCCACGACGAAAGCACCAGTGATACCGCCCCGATGGACACGGCGGCAACTGCAGGCGACGCGGCCCAGGCCCTGGACGAAAACCGCACGGAAGAAGCTGACCAGGCCGATGCGCACCTGGCGGCCCTCGTGCGGCGCGAAGCGCACCAGCTTACACCCGATACAGCGGATGCGGAGGCAGCCGCGGCCGCGGCCCTGGAACCCGAAACGGTGCAGTTACCCCTGGCAGTGGCCAGCTACGAGCCCCTGGCCACGTTCGACGAGCCGGTGGCCTCGCGGCTGGACATTGCCCCGGTGGGCTTACCTAAGCTAGTGGCCGCCGCCTCCGTCGCCGAATACCTGACCCTGCTGCAAGCCGGTCAGCAGCCTACGCCGCCGGTCGAGCTGGCCGGCACCACTCTGGCTGAGCAAATGGCCCAGCAGATGGCCCTCAATCACGCCGAGCTGGATAACCTCTTCGGCCCCGACGACGAGTAGCCCGGCGCTCCTTTCCCACCTCTCTGATTTCCGCTTCCACTCCCTTTGTCATGACTAAGAAACCATTCTTTACCTCACTGGCCCTCGCGGCCCTGTTGCTCAGTTCACACCTGCTCTATGCCCAGGGCGGCAACGGCACAGCCGGCATTCAGGATGCCACCACCCAGGTCACCAGCTACTTCGACCCGCTGACCAAGCTCATGTACGCCATCGGCGCGGTGCTGGGCCTGGTGGGGGCCATCAAGGTGTATGGCAAGTGGAACTCCGGCGACCAGGATACTCAGAAGACGGCCGTCTCGTGGTTTGGCTCCATGATTTTCCTGGTCATCGTGGCCACGGTGGTGCGCTCGTTCTTCCTCTAAGCCGCGGCCATGCCCATCTACGACCTCAATCGCGGCATCAATAAGCCCGTCGAATTCAAGGGGCTGGTGGGCAGCAACATCTACTTCCTGGCCGCCGGCATCGGGCTGGTGTTTGCCCTGTTCGTGACCTGCTACCTGCTGGGCCTGCCGCTCGTGCTCACGGTGCTGGTCACCTTCCTGGCCGGGGGCGGCATGTGGGCCGGGGTCTTCGCCCTGAACCGTCGCTACGGCGAGCACGGGCTGATGAAGGCCGCCGCCCGGCGCTCCTCGCCCAAATACATCACCAACCGGCACAGCCGCTTATTCCAACGCCTCAACGAGGACCCGACCAGCCGCGCCTAGCGGCTGGTTTGGGTGCTTTCTTAAGCTCATGAGCAATAAGGTTCTGCCCTCCGTTTCCCTGGAATCCAAGCAGCCCATCTACAAGGTAGAGAAGGATTGCCTCATCTCGAAGAATGCCGACGTGACCGTGGCCTTCCGGCTGGATTTGCCGGAAATCTTCACCCTCTCGCGCGAGGATTACGCACAGCTGCAGGCCGCCTTCGTGAAGGCCGTGCGCCTGCTGCCCGACCACTGCGTGGTGCACAAGCAGGACTGGTACGTGGAGGATAAGTACGCCCCCGGCTTTGAGGCCGAGCGTACGCTGCTGTCCTCGGCCTACGAGCGCCACTTCAACGAGCGGCCCTTTCTGAATCACTTCTGCTACCTCTACATCACCAAAACCTCGTCGGAGCGGCCCAACTGGGGCAGCACTTCGGGGCTGCTGGCCCGGCGCAACATCGTGCCCAAGGACATGCTCGACACCAAGGTGCTGGAGAGCTTTTTCGACAACGTAGGTCAGTTTGTGCGCACTTTGGAAGGGGTAGGGCCCACCAACGCGCCCTATATCCGCTCGCACCGGCTCACCTCGGATGAGCTGGCCGGCACGCAGGAAAAGGCCGGACTGCTGGAAAAGTACCTGGCGCTGGACCTCTCCGACCAGGCCCTGCAGGTGGACCTGGATTTGACCGAGGGGCTGAAAGTAGGGGCGGAGTTCTGCCAGATGTTCTCGGTGGCCAACCTCGATGACCTGCCCACCTCGGTGGAAACCGACATTCGCTACGAGCAATACAGCACCGAATACTCGGACTTCCCCATTTCGTTTGCCGCGCCGCTGGGGCTGCTGCTGGGTGCCAACCACATCCTGAACCAGTACGTGTTTCTGGACAACACCCAGAAGACAGTCAAGACCTTCGAGCAGAAGAAGGACCGGCTCAACTCGCTCTCGCTCTACTCGCGGCAGAACGCCATCAACTTCGAGTACTACAATGCCTTTCTCAACGAGCTGATTGCCCACAAGCGCCGGCCGGTGCGCGTGCACTGCAACGTGCTCACCTGGGGCCGGCACGAGGAAGAGCTGACCGAAGTGCGCAAGCTGGTAAATGCCGCCTTCAATGCTATGAACTGCAAGCCGCGGCAGAACACCGCGGACATCGCCGCGCTCTACTGGGGCGGCATTCCGGGCAACGCCGGCGACTTCCCTTCAGAGGAAACCTTCTACACCTTCATCGAGCAGGCCGTCTGCTTCTGGGCCTCTGAAACCAACTACCGCTCCACCGGGGCCACCAAGGGCATCAAGCTCTCCGACCGGCTCACGGGCAAACCCGTGCTGGTGGACATTTCGGATGAGCCGATGAAGAAGCAAATCATCTTCAACCGCAACAAGTTTGTGCTCGGCCCCTCGGGCTCGGGCAAGTCGTTTTTCACCAACCATATGGTGCGCCAGTATTACGAGCAGGGCGCGCACGTGCTGCTGGTCGACACCGGCAACTCCTACAAGGGCCTGTGTGAGCTGGTGGGCGGGGTGTACTTCACCTACGAGGAAGACGACCCGATTGCCTTCAACCCCTTCCTGATTTCAGGCAAGCTGGACGTCGAGAAGAAGGAATCCATCAAAACGCTACTGCAGGCGCTCTGGAAAAAGGACGACGAAAGCGTGAGTCAGTCGGAATACGTGTCGCTCTCCACGGCCGTCAGCCTGTACTATGTAATGCTGGAAGCCAATGCGCTTATTAGGCCGAGCTTCAACACGTTCTACGAGTTTGTTAAAGGACCTTATCGCAAGATTCTGGAAGAGGAAAAGGTCCGGGAGAAGGATTTCGACATCGATAACTTCATCTACGTGCTCAAGCCCTACTACCGGGGCGGCGAGTACGACTACCTGCTCAACTCCGAGAAGGAGTTGGACCTGGTGCAGGCCCCCTTCATCGTGTTCGAGCTGGACAACATCAAGGACCACCCCATCCTGTTTCCGGTGGTCACGCTCATTATCATGGAAACCTTCATCTCCAAGATGCGCAAGCTGAAGGGGGTGCGGAAAATGATTCTGATTGAGGAAGCCTGGAAGGCGCTGACTACGCCGGGCATGGCCGCCTACATCAAGTATCTCTTTAAGACGGTGCGCAAATTTTTCGGCGAGGCCATCGTGGTGACGCAGGAAATCGACGACATCATCGGCAACGAGATTGTCAAGGATGCCATCATCAACAACTCGGACTGCAAGATTCTGCTCGACCAGCGCAAGTTCATCAACCGCTTCGATGAGATTCAGGCGCTGCTCTCGCTCACGCCCAAGGAAAAAGACCTGGTGCTGAGCATCAACCGCGACAACAAAGCCACGCGGGGCCGCTACACGGAGGTATTCATCAGCCTGGGTGGGGTCGTGTCGAAAGTGTACGCCATCGAGGTGTCCAAGGAAGAATACGTGACCTACACCACCGAGGAAACCGAGAAAGTGCGGCTGTTTGAGAAGCTCAAGCAGACCGGCGACATGCCCACGGCCATCAAGCTTTTCGCCAATGAGCTGCGCGAAGGGTAGGGCGGCTGATTTCAACCAAAGGGAAAAATCATGAAAACGAAAATCACGCTTCCAATACTAGGCTTGGCCACTTTGCTAATTGGCTGCGGCTCCGACAAGGCTACGACGGCGATGGACAATAGAGCCGTCGAAACAGCTCCTCCAACCGTTTCCACCTCCCCCGTGGCCGTGGCCGCCGTGGCGTTTGCCGATAGCTTAGCGTCGGCTCCCAAAGCCGAAAAAGCTGACATCACCGCCGCCCGGTCTTTCGCGCAGGCCGTGAATACCTGGGAGACCAGCGACCTGAACGGTGCGGTGAAGGAGCACCCCGTGGTGGCCAACATCTGGAAGCGCTACCGCTACGTGCTGCGCACGGTAGTCCGCTCGCGGGGCATGAATCGCGTGAAGCCCGAAGATGTGGTCACTTGGAACGGCTTTACGCCGCAGTGCGAAGAAGCCATGAAAATGCTGCTGCCGCTCACCCAGGAGCCCAACGTGACGGCCACCCAGGCGCTGCCGACGCTACAGAGCGTGGATTCTGGTATCGGCCGGGTGCGCTTCGCGGCTGAGCGGCACATGATGTACCTGGAGCACCCCTACACGCGGACACTTTAGCGTCTTCTCTGTCAATCACTTGCCTTCCATATGAAAACGAAGATTGGCATCCTCAGCCTGGCGCTGCTGGGCCTCAACGCCTCAAAAGCGTCGGCCCAGCTGGTAGTAACGGCCCCGGTATTGGAAGTGCAAAGCGGCGTACAAACCGGCCTGCAGAACACCATGAAGGGGCTGGAATCGGCAGCCAACAAGCTGGTGGCCCTGGGCGTGAAAGAACAGGAGCTGACCAAGACCTATTCGCTCAAGAACATGGAGCAGCACAAGGCCTGGTACGACGGGCTGCTGAAAGTGAGCAGCGCGGTGCGCGACTACCGCCGGGTGCGTGCCATTTACGCCAAGCAAACCCAGATTATCTCGACCTACTCCTCGGCTATCAACGTGTTGCGCACCTCGCGCTACATCACGCCGGCCCAGCTGACGGAGATGGTGTCCATCTACACGAAGATGCTGGCCGAAGGAGCCAACACCGTGTCTGACCTGGCCACCATCACCAGCCCGTCCATGCTCAAGATGACCGACGCGGAGCGGATGGAGTTCATCGACACGCTGGACGCCAAAATCACGGACCAGCTGGGCCTGGTCAACTACTTCACCCGGCGCAACATGATGGTGCTCAAAACGGCCCAACAGGTTGAGCAGGACCACCAGGCGCTGCTCAGCCTCATGGGCGCGCACTAGCCCTTCCTCTTCTGATGAAAGCATCCATCACCATGTTGTTGCTTGGCCTAGGGCTGAGCGCGCAGCAGAGTTTTGCCCAAGCTCCGGCCGTTATTTCCGCGCCCATCGCCGAATCCAGCTCGCGCAAGCAGATTGTGCACCAGGGCGTATCGACCACGCTGCTGGGGCGGGGCAAGGCCCTGGCCGGCGATATGCAGGTGGTAAGCGGCAAGATTAAGGGCATCGTGGACCAGACGCAGGCCCTGCACGCGCAGTGGTACAGCAGTTTGCTACAGATAAGCGCGGGGGTGCGCAACTACCGCCGGGTGCGGGAAATCTACGCCGCGCAGGCCTCAATGATTTCGCAGTTCAGCTCGGGTGTGGCCGACCTGCGCGGGCGCGGCCTCTCCCCCAATCAGGTAACCGAAGCGGCGCAGGTGTACCAAGTACTGCTGCAGGAAAACGTGGCCCTGATTGGCGAGCTGGCCACCATTATGACCACGAACCGGGCGGAAATGACGGACCCGCAGCGCATCAAGTTCATCAACAAGATTGGCGACAAGATGCAGCAGCAGCAATACCTGATGACCTATTACACCAATAAATGCCGCGCTGTGGCCCTATCCCAGCAGCAGGCTATTCAGGACCGGGCGTCGGTGCTCACCCTCGTGGGCGCCAAGCAGTAGCCCTTTCGCTTTCATCCACTAGCCCCCAACCCACCCGACTATGGAAATGAATTCCATCACCGCGCAAATGCTCGAAATGGAGCATATGCTTAGCCGGCTTTATGATTCCATGCTGCCCCTGGTGGCGCAGTTCGTGACCCTGGGCCGGGCCGTGGGCGGGGTGGGAGCCCTCATTTTCATCAGCTCCCGGGTGTGGGGCCACATTGCCCGCGCCGAGCCTATCGACCTGTATCCGTTGCTGCGCCCATTTCTAATTGGGCTGGCCATCCTGCTGTTTCCGCAGCTGCTCGGCGGCCTGCGCGGCATCACCGGCGCGCTGGCATCGAGCACGGACTCGGTGCGAGTGGACCAGACCACCCAGATAACCGCTTTGCAGGACCAGAAAAAAGCCTTGTTAGCCGCCCGACCCGAAAACAAGTACTTCGCCACGGACGAGGCTTATGAGAAGCGGCTCGACGAACTGGGCATGATGAACATGGGGCAGCAGCTGTCGCTCTCGTTCGACAAGCTCAAGTACGACGTGAATCAGAACTTCCGCGAGTGGATGAAGAATACGCTGGAGCTGTTCCACGTGGCGGCCCGGCTGCTTATCAACGTGCTGGCCACCTTCCTGCTCATCGTCCTGTCGGTGCTGGGGCCGCTCACTTTTGGGTTGGCCATCTTCCCGGGCTTCGGCAATTCCATTCCCAAATGGCTGGGGCAATTCATCACCATTAGCCTATGGGTGCCCGTGGCCAACATTTTCGGGGCTATCATGGGCCAGTTTCAGATAATGATGCTGCAGGGTGATATCACCCGCCTGACTTCCAATCAGGGCGTTGACTCGGCCGACTTCGGCTACCTCGTCTTTTTGTGCATTGCCATCACGGGCTACCTGATTATCCCCTTCATCACCGATATGATGATTGCGGCCTCCGGGGCCGGCATGGCCGCCCGGGCCATGCAATCGGCCATGAGTGGTGGGGCGGCCATGGCCGGCGCGGCGGCAGGTTCGGCAGGCCGGGCGGGCGCGGCCGGCGTATCCGGGGCCGCTTCGGGCCTGGGGGCGGCAGTTGGAGCAGGTCAAGCCGTGGCCGGCAATGGCGCTTCAAGCAACATGACGCGGAGTGAGGCCGCTGGCCACCGGGCCGGCACGGCCGTGCGCGAGCGGGCGGCCAGCTTCGTCAACCGCCTACGGGGCTAGCCCTGGTTGCGCGGTCATTTCCCACCATTTCCTTTTCCCATGTTCGCTTCCCTCAAAACCATCGACTCGGCTTTTCAGCAGGTCAAAACCCTG
Source organism: Hymenobacter cheonanensis (assembly GCF_030581075.1). Lineage (GTDB taxonomy): Bacteria > Bacteroidota > Bacteroidia > Cytophagales > Hymenobacteraceae > Hymenobacter. Next base: position 122,035 of record NZ_JAUQSW010000013.1, on the reverse strand, counting down.
GCGCTGCTCTTCATTGTGGCCGTGCTGGTACTGGCTGGCGCCATCGCCTACTTCGCCTTCCAAACTACCAACGCCGCGGCCAATCGCATTTACGTGCTGGAAGGCGGGCAGCTGCTCACGGCCGGAGCACGGGATGCACGGGCTAACCGGCCGGTGGAGGCCCGCAGCCACGTTACGCGCTTCCACGAGTTGTTTTTCACGCTCGACCCTGACCAGAAAGCCATCGACAGCAACGTCAATAAGGCCCTATACCTGGCTGATAACTCGGCCAAACGGCAGTACGAGAACTTCAAGGAGAAGGGCTTCTATAACGACCTGATTGCCGCCAACATCAGCCTGGAAATGACGGTGGATAGCGTGGTAGTGACCAATTCGCGCCCGATGGTGGCGCGGTGCTACGGGCACCAGCGCGTCATTCGGGCCACCTCGGTTACCACCCGCAACTTCTTCTCCGAGTGCTCGCTGCGCGACGTGACCCGCTCGGAAAATAACCCCCACGGCTTCCTGATGGAGAACTGGCGGGTGCTGAAGAACGAGGATTTGAACACCCAGCCCCGCTAACCCGCTCCTATGGAAACCAAACCGCACGACGCCCAATTTCTCCGCACCCGCAAGATGGCCACCTTCCTGCCGGTGGTGGGCGTGCCCTTTATGGCCGTGATGTTCTACCTGGGCGGGGGCGGCCAGGGCACGCCGGCGGCAGCGCAGAACACCGAAACCGGCTTCAACACCAACTTACCCAAAGCCGAGAAGGGCACCATTACCAACAGCAAGCTCGAAGCCTACGCCAGCCCGGTTGATACCCTGCGCAACCGGGGCCTGGTCGATGCACGCCTCGATACGACTTCGGGCTCGGGCCTTTCCTACGCGGTGGGGGCCGATGGCAAGACGGGACCCAACGGCTCCGTCGATAAGTCGGTGGTTGAGGCCCAGCAGCAGCTCATTGCCGCACAGCAGGCGCAGATGAACGGCGGAGTTGCGCCCGGCACCGTAGTCCCTGCCACAACAGCCCCAGGGGCCCTCACCCCGCAGGAACAAATGGAGCTAATGCGCAGCCAGCACGAACGCGACCTGGCCGAGCAGAAAGCCCAGCTGCAAATGGCGGCACTGCTGGCCCAATCGAACAGTGCCGGTGGGGGAGGAGCGGCCCCGCGCACGGTTGCAGCCCTACCGAAAAAGAAGAAACCTACCACCCGGTTGCGGGCCATCGATGATGATGCCGTGGTGTCACGCCTGGGCTCCAACGGGCCGGGGCGCAAGCGCACGGCCTCTTTTCAGGGCTTTGATGCTGAAACCGGCACGGGTGGCGACGGAAACACCCTACCGGCCGTCATCCACGAATCGCAGGAAGTGGTCAGTGGCTCACTGGTGAAAATGCGCCTCACCGAGTCGGCCGTCATCAATGGCCACTCTCTGCCAGCCAACACCTTTATCTATGGCAAGTGCAGCCTGGCTGGCGAGCGGCTCAGCATTGCCATTGAAACCCTCAAATCGGGCAACAGTGTGTTTCCGGCGGCGCTGGAAGTGTACGACGTGGATGGGCTGGAAGGCCTGCACATTCCCGGCGCCATTACCCGCGATGCCGCAAAACAGGCTGGTGCCGAAGGACTCGGTGCGGCCGACATGATGACGATGAGCGCCGACCCAGCCATGGCCGCGGCAGGCGTGGCGGTTAGCGCCGTGAAAGGCATTGGCCAGAAGAAAATCCGCTTGGTCAAAGTCCGCCTGAAGGCCGGCTACAACGTGATGCTCAAAGTAGATAAAGACTAACGACTCCTTCCCATGAAAACCACCCTATTTGCTACCAGCGCCCTTTTACTCGGCCTGGCGGCTGTTCCGGTGCAGGCCCAGACCTCGGCCGCCCGGATGCTGCAATACTCGGAAGCCAATAAGCTGCCGACCTATCCGCTCTATATCAGCGACCAGAAAACGACTCATCTAGTGTTCCCTTTTCCTATCACTTACGTCGACCTGGGCAGCTCGGGCCTGATTGCGGCCAAGGCCACCGGCGCGGAAAATATCGTGCGGGTGAAAGCCGCTTCGGCCGGCTTTCCGGAATCGAACATGACGGTGCTCACCTCGGATGGAAAGCTGTACTCCTTCGTGGTGAACTACCAGCACGACCCTAAGGTGCTCAGCCTCGACCTGGGCGCGGCCGGCTCGGCTTCGTCGGCGCAAGGGGAAGCCATTTTATCGAACTCGCCCATCCCGCAGGGCAATCTGGATGCCTACTCCCGGCAAGCGCTGGCGGCGGGCGGTACCTCGGCCAGCGAGAGTGCCAACCAACTCAGCGTGCGTGCCGGCAACGTGGGCTACAAGCAGGAAACCCTGTTTTTTCCGCTGCACGTTGCCAACAAATCGAACGTGACTTACGACGTGGACTTCGTCAAATTCTACATTCAGGATAAGCAGGTGGCCAAGCGCACGGCCGAGCAGGCCTTAGAAATCACGCCCATTTACGTCTTCAATGGGGGCCTGAAAAAGATTGACGCCAAAGGCCAGCTCGAACAGGTCTACATCTTCAAGAAATTCACCATCCCCGAGCAAAAGCAGCTCATCATCGAGGTGTACGAAAAGGGCGGCGGGCGCAACGTCAAGCTCAAGCTTACCAACGCCGACCTGCTCAAAGCCCGGACTTTCAAATAGGCATTGTCAAGCTCAGCAGCTGGGCAGAAGCAACGAAAAGTGCCCACACTGCGTTGCCTGCCTAGTTAGTGTGAAGATTTAACCCGTGTTGGTATGCGTAGCTTCCTGATTTTCGCGGCGATTATCGCCTTTCTGTATTCGTCTTGGGCTCCCAGTTGGGGCAGCACTGCCGCCACCTGGGGGCTGGTGCTCTTTGGCCTAAGCAAGTTCTGGGGACTTTCCAGTAAGGTCACGCCGCCCAACCGCAATCCATACAATCCCTACGAGCGGTACAAGCCTTTCTAGGCTATTTCTGCTGCTTATAGCTTAAGCCCCCGGCGCTTCGGCTCGGGGGCTTTTTGTTGGTCTGGCAGTAAGGCTTTGGCATTTTCCTCTGCCAGTGGCCCCAGCACCGGCATCACTAGCCGCTGCTCCACGATGGGTGGAAACAGGAGGTCGGGGCTGCGCTGCATCTGCTCCAGGCGCGCGGCAATGGCCGGCCAGCGGTAACCCTGCATTTCGGGCTTCATGTTAAAGTCGATGTCGCCGTGGAAGGCCAGGGCGCGGGGCACTTCGGATGATGATGTATTAAAGCGGCCTTCATAGGCTTGGCGCATCTGGTTCAGAGTGAGCTTTTCGCTCAGCGCGGCCACGTCCACGAAGTCGCGGAGCCTTTCGCCGCTCATCACCACACCGGCCAGCTTCATAGCGCCCAGGTCTTCGAGTGAAGCCATACGAATGTTGGAGTCGGGATAGAGCACGGGCGGTCGTAACAGCGGGAAGCCATAATTCACCACATCGGTTTTCACCTGGCCGATGACACCCTGAATGGCGGCTTTGTCCCATTCCGGCTCCTGGGCCCGCATTCGTTGGAGCGCGCCGTCGGCCCGCATCTTATATTTGCTTATCAGCAGGTCCTTGATTTCTCCGTCAATCGGGGTGGGGCCGTCCGAAAACAGGTCGAGGTCGCGGCTGCGACGGTGACCCAGATGTAACGCCAAAGCCGTTCCCCCTACCAGGACGAACGGCTTCAGCAAGGGCTCCTGCATGAGCTGCGCTAGGAGTTGAAGGTTTGCGGTATCGACTGCTTGCGCTGGTAGCATCTAAGCGTTTCCTTTTCGATGTGGAAGAACTGGCATACGGCCGCAATGGCGGCATCCGACATATAGGGTACCGTTTCAACGATTTCCTGCACGCGGGGCCTGCCGTAATATTCCAGCATGGCGGCCCAGTCTTCTTTGCTCCCGCGCTGAATGACGCGCTGCACGATGGTACGCGCCATGGCCTGCGGGTCGATGGTATCGGGGTCTACGTCCCACAATAGCGTTGGCAGGTGCTCGGCCAGGGGGGCCGGTACGACCTGCGGCTCGGGCGTTGCAACCGTAGCAGAAGGGGTGAGCTTTTCCATGAGTACAGGATATGTGAGCCCGGGCTATTAGCCTTTCGTGTGACAGGGAAGCATATTCCCGAAAGCTGGATTGGGAACCAGAGGGAGAAAGCCAATAGCAGTCCCTATTCTATTTAAACACCTTTTCAGGCCCTATAGTTGCGCTAAATCAGCCGGACTCAGTAAAGCTACGGCAGGCGAGGGCCTACGCTCGATTCATCAAAGTGCAGATATGGGTCGTACTGATGGGCCGGCTCTACTTGCGGGCCTGCTCCGGGCGCATACCTAGCGAAAGGGTCAAAGCCGGGAGCTGGCTGGTACTCGGCGTCGAGCGCGGCCGACAATTGCGCCAGGTCAATCTGCCCGGCAATGTATTGGTTCTGCAACTCCACCAGAAGCGTCGAGGGCGGTCGATTTTGACTCATTGACACGCCAACTGCAAACTTTACCACCTCGCGACGCTGCTGCTTGATTTGCTCGTTTTCGGAGAAATAGAGTGCTTTTTCCACCAATACAAGATACGAATAAAAGCTCGCACCGGCGTCCTGGGAGGCAACAAATCAGCTCTATTTCGAACTCACAGCTTTGGGCCTCGACGCTTTAACTCCGGTGCTTTTTGCAGCGGCTCGTCTTTACTGGCTACGGGTATTTTCGGTGGTTCCGGGCCGGCGGATGGCGCGGCCTGCAGCGGCGGCCCGACTACCAGCAACACCACCGTAACCAGGGGGAGTGCCCGCAGCAGCCGCGCCACGCGCTGGCGCAGGCGGGCATCTTCCATCTTGGCGGGCATTTCCTGAAGCAGTTCGGCTCCGGTTTTCAGGATGGCCAGCCGTGCGGGCTGCTGCGCATCGGGGTGCACCACGCCGCGGGTGCCCTGCATAATCTGCCGGGCTACCCCCGTGTGACGCCCTCCCAGCAGTGCCCGCCAGATGGGCTCCTGACTCTGCTGCACCTCGCGCATGGCGTCCACCCGGCGCAGAAACTCGGGCACGGCCACGGGCGCGGCCGGGGCTAGCACCAATTCCGGGAGCGGCGTGGTAATCTGGCCAAAAAAGGCGCGGAGCGGCTGCAAATCGGTTTCCGGGTTCCCGGTGGGCCGTAGAATAGCATAGTCCCGGGCCTGGTTGTATTGCTTGGGGTGCGACTGCGCAACGAGGTTCACGTCGTAGCCGGCATTCTCCGCCAGCACTTGAAAAGCCGCGCCCAAGGTCCGGCCATTGCCCTCCCGAAAGGCGTGGGCGTAGTTGTACTGGTCGAAATAGTAGGCCGCCCGGGCCACGAACTGGTCTTTATCCAGCCCCTTCAGAAAGCGCTCAGCGGCCAGCTGTTGCCCGATGGCATCCAGGTGCGCGGGCAGTTGCTGGTAGCTGCCAAAGTACATGGTGTACAGGCCGGGACCGTCCTTATCGGCCGATGTTGACTTGGTAGCCTGAAACTCGCCCCAGGCGCGCGTTTCGCCGGCCCACGGGTACACATCCTGAAAAAGGTGGCGGTGCAATGCCTGCAGGCCCTGGGCATTGTGAGGCGTCACTTCCACGTGGCCGGCCAGTACCTCCAGCAGGCGGAAGTGGAAGCGGTTGCCTTCGACCTCGGCCAGCTTGTCCTCATCGGCAATGTTGAGCTTATTAATCAGGACACCGGTGTGGGAGTCGGTAAAACCGTCAGTCATAGAGGAAACCTGCGCGGGAACTGGGTAAGCAAGCAAAACGCCCCACCAACCGGCAGGGCGTTAGCGAATAGAATTGAAGCGAAGGGCTAGTGCGATAAAGAGCGGGCCTTGGTCACGGCGGGAGCCGGCCGGGGTGCCACCGCCAGGATGCCATCGGCTCCCCGCGTGGGTATCGGCTTCTGAGTCTGGGCTTGGTAATGCGCGTCAAGCTGCGCGTTAACCTCGGCCAGACTCAGCTCGCCGTTGATGTAGCGCTGGCTCAGCTGCTCGGCAAAGGGGCTCAGCTTGCGGTCCTGGGTTGCGTTCAGTGCGGCTGCCCGGTCCGACAGCGCCTGGCGCTGCTCGCGGGTTGCTTCCTTGGGGCCGAATTTTACGAGGGTATCCATGCTGTTTTGCCTGAGTGGTCTACTACGGCAAACGAAAGTTAGGCAAAAATGTGCCAAACCGGGCTACTGCTTCGACCTGGCCGCCTGTGCATCGGCCAGGGCCGCATCCAGCACCGTCTGCACGGGCACGGCCAGCAGCTCGGCTACCCGGAGCGCCTCGGCCACGGTCAGGCCGGAGGGGTCGGCTTCGCGCTGCTTAATGGTGCGATAGGTCATTTGCAGGTGTTCCTGTAACTCGCGCTCGGTGAAGGAGAAGCGGCCGTGGCGCAGCAGGTGGCTGAACTGCTGGCCCGCCGGCGGGGTAGCACTGGGCGGAACCGTGACAGAAGATGAGGTTTTCATGCAAGCAGTATAACGCTTCCCGGCGTCACGGGAATAGAAGCAGCAGGGTAATGCGCTACTACCTCCATCGCGTGCCAGCGGGCGGGCTACCGCCCGCTGGCAACGGTGCTCAGGCCGCAAGTTGCAGCTGCATTTGGGTACCGGGCGCGGCCAACTGCTCCGCCTCGGGCACCAGGGGGTGCGTCTTGGTGGTAGCCGCTTTGGCCTGTCGGGCGCGGTAGGCGGCCATTTCGGGGCCGGGCAGCCACTGCTTGCCGGCGCAGGCGCGCAGGTTGAACTCCTGCCACAGGAATTCATCTCGGAAAATCAGGTGCACGGTGCCCTTCTTAAATGCTCGGATTTCAAAGAACCGACTGTACACCGTCCATACCCCGTTTGGGTTGGCGTTCTGGTTGCCGTAGCGGTCCAGCGCCGTGTCGATGCCCAAGCAGGTATCGTAATTCTCGCCCGTCAGGTAGCACATCACCCGGTCGATGTCGGCGTAGTCGTCGCGGCGGCTCCAGTTCACGCGGAAGCCCTTGCCGGAATAGCTTTCCTCCACCGCGTAGGGCAGAATTACTTTGCGGTTTACCTTCCACTGCGAGTTGGTAACCCAGCCCTCTACGTGCAGGCGATTTTCCTTGTGGTACTTGGTGAAGGTGTCGAACACCGACTCCACGGCCTGCTCCATAATGGTTTCGCGGTTGTCGAGTACCAGCGCCACCAGCTCGGCCACGGCCTCGTGGGTGAACTCCTGGTAGCCCTGGGCCTTGCTGAAGGCCGCGAAGTTGCGGCGCACGTCGGCCGTCATCAGCTTCTGAATGTTCACCTTATCGAGCACCAGCCCCCAGATTTGCTGGTTCATCTCGTCGGCGAAGTTGTTGTAGCTCGTGCGCAGGCTACCGCGCTCCAGGCTGGCCTCGGCCAGTTTCAGCACGTCCTGGTATTCGCTGCGCAGCAGGCTTTTGGCGTAGAACTTCATGCCCTCGCGGGCTTGCAGGTAGGCCGCATACTGGGCTTTCAGGCCCTCGTACTCAGCCGCCATATTACCGATTACGTCGCGGGTGGCCACGGCATTGGCAAACAGATTTTCATCCAACTCCGGCCCCCGGCGGCCTCGGCTGGTGAACTCGAACGTAAGGCGGTCGGCCTTGGCGGGCTTGTGCAGCCGCACCAAGCTTACCCCTACATTGGTGGGGCGCTCGGCCTCGGCAAAAACGGCTCCCAGCGCTTCGCTCGTGCCATGGTCCTCGATGAGGCGGGCCAGCAGCTGCCGGGTTTCGGTGTAGGGGTTGGCCAGCGTTTCGGTGTTGAGCAGGCACACCACGTCGCCGCCGTCGGCTACCACGTCCCAGGCCTTGAGCAAATGCCGGTCGCCGTTGGAGAAGGGCGGATTCATTACAATGAGGTCGAAAAAATGGTCGCCCCGGTAGTTCAGAAAGTCGTTGGCAATGACTTTGTAGCCCTTGTCGTGTAGCACGGCGCGCAGTTCGGGGTCAGCTTCGCAGCAATACACGTTTTGCTTGCCGCTGCGGCTGTGGTAGTCCTCCCGGTCCAGCCAGGCCGTCAGCTCGTCCACGATGGCCCCGCTGCCGGCGCTGGGCTCCAAAATGGTGAGCTTGCGCAGGGCTGCCGCGGCCGGGTTATAGCGCCGGTATCGGTCGCTGCCCGTAGTTTCGTCGCCGGTGGGAGCGGGGTTGAACAACGGGTCGAGCATGCGCTGAATGACGGCGGCCGGGGTGGGAAAGAATTCGGGATTTAGCATGACGTTTAAGGGGGCTAAGGTGAAGCTAAACAACCTCTTGCTTTCCCTATTAAACGTCAAAATCAGCGTTTTTGTTGCTAAAAAGACAACAAAAATCAAATAAAAAGCGCTTTATCAATCCAGCCCAGCCAGCCAGTTCCTCCCTCTTGTTCCGCTCACTAGCTGACGGCGTCATGCCGGCTCAAACACTTCGCTGGCGGTACCGGCCTTAGCCGGTTCGGCCAGCTGCGATATAGAAAGGAGGGAGGCCCGGCCGGGGCTGCAAAGCGCACTGGGGCGGGGCCGGCCTTCCGTCGCGACCAGCGGGAGCAGCGGAGAGCCGCCCCCGCTCCGAGTAAGCGCCGCTGCCTGGGCTGGGCCGGCGCGGCAGGGCTTTGCGAGAAGGATAGGAAGGGCGCGACCAGCGGGAGCGGTGCGCAGCACGGCAGCGCAGCGGACCCCTACATAACCTGGCCCGCAGGGCTCGCCAATTTAATATGCTTTAAATCAGTGCTTTTTAAACAAATGCAAAAAACTTCGTCCTATGTCGCAAACTTACGTCATACTATGTCGTATATTTGCGACATGAATCCCGGCTTTGCATCCTCCCTGTATGTCTTCTAGCGCCGACACTGCCCTCCAGCCTCAGCCTTTGCTGCATACCATCCTCGAACGGGTGCTGCGCACCGAGTGCCTCGTCCTGGAAGGCCTGCGGTGGCAACTGCAGGGTTACAATGGCCTGCCGGGCGGCGGGGGCGAGGAACGGCTGAAGGCTGCTGAGGAGCGCGCCTACCACCGGGCCGAAACTTTGCTCACCCAGCTGCTGGCCGCCACAGCGGATTCGCCCACCGCCCCCAGCGGGCTCACATCTTCTTCCCAATGACTTACGCAAAAACCGCCGCTTTCACCGAAGAGCAGCAGCAGCTGGCCCGCGTGGCCAAAGCGCTGGCCCACCCGGCCCGCGTGGCCATCATCCAGTTTCTGGCCGCGCAGAAAACCTGCATCTCGGGCGACATCGCTGCCGAACTGCCCCTGTCGCGCACTACGGTGTCGCAGCACCTGCAGGAGCTGAAAGCGCTGGATTTGATACGCGGCGAAATCGACGGACTCACCGTCTGCTACTGCCTCAATACCGAACTGCTGCACCAGGTGCACCAGCAGTTCACAGCCTTTTTTCTGGAGGCTACCACCGGCGCGGTCTGCGGCCCGGACGATGCTTGCGCCTGCTAGTTGCCCGAACCTATTTCCTGAGTTTTCACCCCTGACCTTCAACGCACAACGCCATGAAAATTTCCGAAATTAAGCAGGCCCTGGCCGAAGTAGAAGCCGTCAATTTTCGCCTGCCCACGGGTGAGTACCTACCCGCGCACTTCCACGTCACCGAAGTAGGGCTGGTAAACAAGCACTTTATCGACTGCGGTGGGGTAGAGCGCCGCGAAACGGTGGCCAACTTCCAGCTCTGGGAAGCCGGCGACTACGACCACCGCCTGGCTCCCCTGAAATTCCTGCACATCTTGGACCTGTCGAAAAAAGTTCTGGGCAGCGAAGACCTCGACATCGAGGTGGAGTACCAGCAGGCCACCATTGGCAAGTTCGGGCTGACCCGCGAAGGCAACGACTTCGTGCTGACCCAGAAGCACACGGCCTGCCTGGCGCAGGATGCCTGCGGCATCTCCGACCAGCAATTTGCGCTGCCTCAACTGCTGGTAGCGGGCTGCACGCCGGGCGGTGGGTGCTGCTAAAATGAACAAGCGGCGCGGCCCTTCCGGGTCGTGCCGCTTGACTTTTCACCCCATCCCTTTCTCCCGATTTCGATGACGATTGCCTTTTTCTCCGACGTGCACGGCAATCTGCCGGCCCTGGACGCGGTACTGGCCGATATGGAGCAGCGCCGGCCCGACATGATTTTCTGTCTCGGCGACCTGGTGGGCTACGCGCCCTGGCCCAACGAAGTGGTGAACGAGGTGCGCCGCCGCGGCATTCCCACCCTGGCCGGCAACTACGACCAAGGCATCGGGCTGGCCAGCAGCAACTGCGGCTGCGCCTACAAAACCGACACCGAAAAGGACTTGGGCGCGCTAAGCATCGCCTACACCAACCACGTGGTAGGCGACGACGAGCGTCGCTACCTGCGCCTGCTGCCCAAGCACATGCGGCTGGAGTTTCAGGAGGAGCCCTGCACGCTGAACCTGCTGATGGTGCACGGCTCGCCCCGCAAAATCAACGAGTACCTGTTTGAGGACCGGCCCGAAGCCAGCTTTCTGCGGGTGCTGGCCGAGGCCAACGCCGACATCCTGCTGTTCGGGCACACCCACAAGCCCTACCACCGCACGTTTGCCTACGAGGTGGAAGGCGAAATACGCTACCGCCACGCGCTCAACATCGGCTCAGTGGGTAAGCCCAAGGACGGCGACCCGCGAGCGGCCTACCAACTGCTGCACCTCGACTCAACCACCAAGCTCACCGACCCCGGCAGCGTGCGCGCAGAACTGATTCGCGTCGAATACGACGTGGAGAAAGCGGCGCGGGCGGTGGAGGACTCCCCGCTGCCGAATGAATACGCCGATATGCTGCGCAAAGCCTATTAAGCTACTCGCCCGATGACCATCCAACCACTCGCGGAAGACCACTGGCCCGCCGTGCGCGCCATTTACGAGCAAGGCATTGCCACGGGCAACGCCACCTTTGAAACGCAGGCCCCCGAATGGCAGGCCTGGGACCGGGCGCACCTGGCCCACAGCCGCTTGGTCGCCGTTGATGACGCTGGCACGGTGCTGGGCTGGGCCGCGCTTTCGCCCGTGTCGAGCCGCTGCGTGTACGGCGGCGTGGCCGAACTCAGCATCTATATCGCCGCCGGTGCCCGGGGACAGGGCGTGGGCCGGCAGCTGCTGCAGGCCCTGATTGCGGACTCGGAGGCCCAGGGCATCTGGACGCTACAAGCCGGTACTTTCGAGGAAAACGCAGCCAGCATTGGCCTGCACACGCAGGCGGGCTTTCGCGTCATCGGCCACCGCGAACGAATCGGCCAGCACCACGGCGTGTGGCGCAACACGGTGCAGATGGAGCGGCGCAGCACCACGGTCGGCGTCGCATAAATCACTTCTTTCCATGACAACCCTGAATCAACCCCTGCCTGCCGTCCCGGCCCCCGCCGCGCTGGCCGAGAAGAAACTCTCCGGCCTCGACCGGGGCCTCACGCTCTGGATATTCCTGGCCATGGCGCTGGGCGTCGGCCTGGGCTACTTCGTGCCCGGCATCAACGGGGCCATCAACTACTTCTCGGTAGGCACGGTGAACGTGCCGCTGGCCATCGGGCTGATTCTGATGATGTATCCGCCGCTGGCCAAGGTGAAGTACGAGCAGCTGCCCACCGTCTTCAAAAACACGCGCATCATCGGCCTCTCGCTGTTCCTGAACTGGATTCTGGGGCCGCTGCTCATGTTCCTGCTGGCCATCTGGCTGCTGCCCGACAAGCCGGAGTACATGATGGGCTTGATTCTCATAGGCATTGCCCGCTGCATTGCCATGGTGCTGGTCTGGAACGACTTGGCCGATGGCAGCCGCGAGTACGCCGCCGGCCTCGTAGCGCTCAACTCAATCTTTCAGGTGCTGTTTTACTCGGTGCTGGCCTGGCTGTTCATCACCGTGCTGCCGCCCTACTTTGGGCTAAAAGGCTACGTGGTGAACATCGGCATCTGGGACATTGCCCAGAGTGTACTCATTTACCTGGGCATCCCGTTTGCGGCTGGGTTTCTCTCGCGCACCGTCCTGCGCCGGCTGAAAGGCGATGCGTGGTACGAGAACGTGTATATCCCGGCTATCAGCCCCATTACGCTGGTGGCGCTGCTGCTCACCATTGTAGTCATGTTCAGTCTCAAGGGCGAAACCATTGTGCAGGTGCCGCTCGACGTGCTGCGCATTGCGCTACCGCTGGCCCTGTACTTCGGCATCATGTTCGTACTCAGTTTTGCCGCTGGCAAGTACCTGGGGGCTGACTACGCCGAAAATGCTTCCATTGCCTTCACCGCTACCGGCAACAACTTTGAGCTGGCCATTGCGGTGGCCATCGGCGTGTTCGGGCTCAACTCGGGCCAGGCCTTCGCTGGGGTCATCGGCCCGCTGATTGAGGTACCCGCCCTGATTGCGCTGGTGAATCTGGCCTTCTGGTTCCGCCGCCGCTGGTACGGCGGCAAAACGGTGGCCGCGGCCGTCTAACCCTTTGCTGCTTTTCCCCCTTCACATGTCAGACAAGAAAAACGTGCTAGTGCTGTGCACCGGCAACTCCTGCCGCAGCCAGCTACTACACGGCTACCTCCAGCAAGAACTCGGCGACAGGGCCGCCGTGTACAGCGCCGGCGTCGAAGTGCATGGCCTCAACCCCCGCGCCGTGCGCGTGATGGCTGAGGACGATGTAGATATCAGCTACCACACCAGCAACCACGTCGATGAGTACGCCGCCGTGCCATTCGACTACGTCATTACGGTGTGTGACCACGCCAACGAGGTGTGCCCCGTATTTCCGTCTGTTGCAAAGAAACTGCACCACAATTTCCCCGACCCGGCAAAAGCCACTGGTACTGAAGAAGAAATAATGGACCAATTTCGCAGCGTGCGTGACCAGGTCAAGACTTACGCACACGACTTCCTGCGGGCGCAGTTCCAAGCCTCGTAGGCCAGCCCTGGCAAGCGCAGTCAGCAGGCCTAGCTGTCACGCTCGCTATTCACTACGTCCGGATTGAGGTCAATCAGAATGCGGAGAGGGGCAAAGCCATCGGGCAGGAAATGGTCCAGATTGTTGTAGTCCCGATAACTTGCATCGCCTTTTTCTCGCGCGTAAACCTGGCGGTAAGCGGGCGTGTATATCTCGGCCGCACTGTACTTTCTTGCGGTCGGCGGCAAGGGGCGAGGGCAGCAGAAGATGCTCCGCAGCGGTTCCACCAGGTCAGGAAACACTTCGCTGAACTTCATTGGAGTGGTGCGAGTGACCGTTTTATGGATGTCGAGCGCTTTCACCAGGCTCAGGCCATAGTCTCCGATGGGGGCTACCCCGTGGCAATCCTCCTTCGTTGGGCGGGTCGATGGCAAGTTGGTCTTCGATTTCCCCACGTAGAGCAAGTAAAACGCCTGACTACCGAACAGTCGCTCGTGCAGCAGCAGCTTGTGCCACTGATGCAACTCACCCTTCACCTTTACTTTCAAGTCGTTGAACTCCCCTTCGTGCGACATTACCTTGGCTTGCAGCGCGTACCAATCGTACTGACCGGTCCCGTCCCCTATGAACAAATCAATGTCGTTGCCAAACGCGGTTTCCACCGGCCACGAAGTTTTGTACACCTTAACAGTGGCTGGACTGCTCCGATGAGTGAACCTTACCAAATCCAGGATGAAATGGTCGGTCATCCCCAACTCCGAGAAACTCAGCTCATGGCGAAAAACATCCGAGAGATGGCGGTATACCCGTTGGGATAAGTAGCTGGAATACTCACAAAGGCTCAAAGGCGGGTAGCCAAGCAGAATCGCCTCCAAAACTGGGTCGTTTAACATCATCGGGGGGGTAACTCAGGAAACCGAGCGCGCAATTTTGAGCATGGCCGCCGGCGAATCGCCGAACTTGCACAGCGCCTCGCAGTGCTTGCGCAGCTCCGAAAACAGAATGTAGCGGATGGTCGCGCCGGCGGCCCGGATGGCCGGGCGCGAAAGCTGGGCCTGCACTTCCTTTTCGCGGGCGTCGGGCACCACCAGGTACAGCGCCGTTTCGTGCTCGGGCATGGAGAAGGCCAAATCTGTGAGGCGCAGAATGCCGCTGTAGATGCTGGTGCTTTTCTCCACCTCGAAGGCCGCCACCACGCGGTTGGTGCCGGGCGCGAACCACACGATGTCGATGAGGCGGATGGTGCTGGCCACGTCGGCGGGCACGGGCAGCTCGGGGTGCTGGTCGAGGCACAGGAAAGACAGTTTCTGCCCACCGCAGAGGCGGTTGCGGTCGTTGATGGCCGTGGTCACGTCGCAGCCCAGGGCCTTGCCCACGCGCAGCAGGTGGTGCTGCATCTCGGTGTGCTGGTTTTCCTCCTGGGCTTCGGTCTGGACCTCTTTGTGGCGCTTTTGGGCTTGCTGCTGGTACTTGTCGCGGTCCTCGTCGGTGGCAAACTGCTGGTCGCCGGCAATCATCTTTTTCACGCCCACGTCGAAAAGCAGCCCGCTCAGCGCGCCGTAGTCGAGGCTCAGGTGCTGGCGGTGCTCCTGGTTGAGGTCGCGCAGCCGGTCGCGCATGCGCAGGTACTCGGACCAGGAACCGAGCTTGATTTTCTCCCCGAACAGGGCATTGAAGCCGTTGACGATGGCCGTGTTGCAGGGCGGCATCAGCGTGGGGTGCAGGAAATACAGGATGCTGGCCACGGCCGGCCCCAGCCCCTTTATTTTGCGGCGGTCGAGAATATCAATTTCGCGCAGCAGCTGCTGCTCGGTGGTGGCGGCCAGGCAGCTTTCCAGAAACTGGCCGAAGGCGCGCTTGTTGTCCTCGTGCTCGTAGATGTCGGGGATGCGCAGCTTGGGCTTCCAATAAAAGGGATGCGCCGCGCCCTGAAACACCTGCTTCTGCTCGCTGATGACGCTGAGCACAAATTCGAGTGAAGTCCCTTTAAAGTCGTTGCCGAAGCTGCCGGCTTTGATGTCCTTCACCACCTGCTGCACCCCGCGCCGGATGGAGCGGAAGGCTTTCAGACGTTCCTCGTTGTTGATGAACCAGGTGTTGTAAACAGACTCGGAATCAGCTTTGTATTGCTGGATGAGCGGCGGTAGCGCGGCGGACATAAAATGGGATAGGCCAATGGAACCACTAAGATGCGCAGAACCCCGGGGTCCACAAGCTAGCCGCCCGGAATTCAGTGCCTGAGTCGGCTGCTACGGCCTAATGTGTCATGCCGGGCATGGCCATTTCCGGCATGTCCATCGGCTGGCCGGGGCGCATCGAGAGGTCGCCATACCGGGCAGCCACGTAGTAGCCCGCCGCCAGCATGAGCAGGGTGAGCACCGTGACCAGGGCTTTGCGTCCGGCCGACACCTGACCGTCGCCGGCCATATTCATGCCGGGCATGGCGTGCCCAGCGTGCGCGCTGGCGGTCTTTGGGGGCATAGCGTGTGACATGCCGGCCATGGCCATGCCCGCGTGCTGGTGCTCAGCGGCCACCGTAGCCCCGCCTTTGCCCAAGGCCCGCTCGGTGCCCATGCCGTGCTTGAGTTGATGCTTGACCAGCCACCAGTTGATGGGGTAGGCCATGGCTACGCCCACCAGCGTGGCGGCCGACATCGATGCCCAGAACCAGGGCGAGCTGGCTTCCATTGCCCGCATGTCGCGGCTCATCAGCAGCACCATCGTGGGCAGCATGCCGGCCATCATGGCATTCATCGACATCCACTCCGGCAGAAACGAGCTGCGCAGGGCCTGCCAGTAGCTCATGTTCATCATGTCCTTCATAAACAGGGCCTGGAAGATGAATAGCCCGAACAGGAAGCCTGCCGCGTATTCAATCCAGATGTCGGTGCCCATGCTCAGGCCGAAGTAGCCGGTGATGGCGGCGGCCACAATGATGCCAGTGGCGTCGCCGGCGGCGCAGTGAATCGTCGAGCCCACGGCCTGCTTCCAGAGCGGAGCCACGAACTGCTCGTGGGTGCCGGGCGACGGCTCGCGGCACGAAAACCAGTACACCAGCAGCCCCACCGGCCCGGTGTAAAGGGTGACCAGCACCCAGCCCCACTTCATGACTTTCATTTCCGGGGTGCGGGTAAACAGGTCCCAGGCCACGTAGGCGACAGATAAGAGCGTGAGGCCGAACCAGACCCATAACAGCCATTCCGGGGCCCAGGGAGTATGATGCATGTTCATAGGCAGGAGCAATACCCTTGACAGGGGAGTAGCCGAACCAGCTCCTGGCCCCCTGCAAATCCGGGTTATGGGTTGATAGCTTCTACAAACGAGCGGCTTTCACACAGGATTTGCACCAACCAAGCTCCCGCTTGCATAATTTTTAACCGCTGACCAGCGGCGCTTACACAACAGAAAAGGCAGCCCTGGCGGGGCTGCCTTTTCGTGCGAGCTGTTGAGCGAAACGCTACTTGTTGCGCGTGAGCCAGTCCTGCAGCGCCAGGATTTCCTGCCGCTGGTCGGCAATAATGGCCTGGGCCAGGGCGCGGGTGGTATTCTCGCGGCCGTGCACCAGCAACGCCTCCGAGTTGTCGATGGCGGCCTGGTGGTGGTCGACCATCAATTGCGCGAAATCATAATCCGGCCGGCCCGTGATGGTGCGCTTGTCGCTGCTGGCCATCATCTTGTCCATGTTGGTCTTCTGCAGTTGGGTGAATTGCGGCACCAGCGGCGAGCGGGGCTGGTGGCCGCTGAGGAAGGCGTTGAACTGCGTGATTTCGGCCTGCTGCTTGGTAATGATGGTCTGGGCCGTCGTTTTCATCTCCTGGTTGGTGCCGCTTTTCAGCTCCTCCTGCGCCATTTTGATGGCCGCTTCGTGGTGCAAGACCATTTGGGCCGCGTAGTCGTGGTCGGGGTCCTGGGTTTTGGCCTGCGCGTCCATCTTCGTCATCATGTCCATCATGATGGTCATGTACACGCTGTCGTGGGTGGGGTCCATGTCGTGGCTTTTGGAGCAGGAAGCCGCGAAAAGCCCCAACAGGGCCAGCAGGAGCAAGGGTAAACGGAGACGGGGCATAGTCTTTATGAAGCTTTGATGAACCCCCATAACACCAGGACCCGCCCGTTGGATTTTACAAATCCCCGCCATTTCCTTGCATAATTTCCGGGGTCGTTCACTGTTCCGGCTCGTCGGCCGCGCCGCGGTTGATGATGGGCAAAATCTGGTACAGCATGTCCTTGGGAATGCCCAGCATATCGCGCTTCTCCGCGTAGTTCTCCAGAAACAGGGCAAAGGGATGCACGCTTTGCATCTGCCGCTGCTCGTCCTCGGCGTCGCTGATACCAGCCCAAGTTGGGGCCCGCAGATAGGCCACGTACTCTTCCAGCACGTCTTCGAATACCAGCCGCCCGTCGCGGAAATCCTCGTGGTAGGCCAGAAGCGTATCCACGTCGATGATAATCAGCGGGCGCACGTTGTGCACCAGCAGCCCTTCCTGTGCCAGCTTGGCCAGCTCTTCCTGAAACCAGTCGTTGACGACCACGTTCAGGCCGGGTTGGTTATAAAGCCGGTCGTGCACCACCAGCACCGGGTAGATTATCAGCTCGGCCGGGTCAAAATCGGTATCGAAAGGCAGCTTGTGGCGGAGCAGCCGGTCCACGTTGTTGGCCAGCTGCCTCGCGGCTTTGGGATGCTGGTCTTCGTCTTCGTAGAACTTCTTCTTTACCTCGTCCAGGTAGGTGGCGAAGTCGTGGCCGGCCTTGGCAACCTTGTTTACCCACACATCTTTCGACTCGAACAGCACGGCCCGGTTGGCGTGGCGGAAATAGTAGTCGGGCTCGGATTGCCCTTTCAGCTGCCAGCCGTCGAGGATAGCCCGGCCGCTCAAGGCCAATCCCCGGCCCCGAAAGGTGGCATCGAGCAGCATATACATGAGGTACTGCTCCGAGAACAGGTCGCAGTACACCGAGCGCCAGTCGGGCTCCCGCTGGCTTTTCGGCAGGGACTGGTTGGCCAGATTAAACTGAAAATACAGCCCCTTGTGCATGGCTTCCACCACCAGCACCGGGTAGGGCAGCACAAAAGTGCCCGGCGTTTCCTCTACCAGCGGGGTAGCCCGCAGACTGGTGAAATCGGCCTTATCCAGCTTCTGGCCTTCGCGCAGCGCAAAGCGCTGCAGGAAGGCCCGGTCAGCTTCATAGTCCGGCTGACTATCGGGTATCTCCACGGAGATGCGCCCCGGATTTTCCGCCTGCATGACGGGCTTCGTGACGCCGCTGAGCTTCCGGAAATACTCGGGCCAGTCCTGGCAGCCGAAGCGTTGCAGAAAGGCTTGCAGCAACGGGGCAAAACGCGCCTCCGCCTCCAAAAACTCGAATAGCCGGACGGACTTAATGAGCTGCAGGACGGCGATATTGAGCAGGCGCAGGTTCACCAGCTCAAAGTCGGAGAACGTCAGCGCCAACGTCATGGCCGCCAGTGGCTGGGTCGGGAGCAGCACCTTCGCCGCGGCCGACGCTTGCTCCTGCTCCGCGATGTACGGGCCGTTCAGCACCAGACACGCTTTAAACAAGCTCTTCTCCAATTCGGCCGACGACTTGGTGTCGGGCTCATCCGGCAGCTCGAAGCAATAATAGTAGAGCTGCAGCACCGTTTTGGGGTGCAGAAAGCTCAGCCGGCCATGCCCCCGGTTTTGGAGCACCTTCGCCCGGCAATACACCTCGTTGGCAAACAGCTGGCTGTGAGTGCCAAAGAACTGCTGCATGTCCGTGATATGGTTTCGCTTGGGGGCCGGCACCTGGCTGAGGTAGCCCAGCAGGTGCGACACGCATTGCAAGCGCCGGAGCCGGCTGATGCCCGCGAGGTACTGCTCAATGGGCAGGGCGGGCTCGGAAAAGAGGTAGGTGAAATCGACAAGTAATCCTCGGGTCATAAGCAGTGCAGGAGCCGGAAAGCTAAGTGAATGGCTCCTGGTTTGATGAACAGAAAAAAACAGGCCGGCGTTAATTACGCCGCCGCTTTTCTCCTGCTAATCCTGCACCTACCCACTTACTCGCCACTAAATCAGCGAGTCGAGGCTGCGGCGGGCGTGGCTGGCCGGCCCCAGCCGCTGAAACTCGGTGGGCGTAAGGCCGGTCACCTGCCGAAACTGCCGCGAGAGGTGGGCCGGGCTGCTGTAGCCCAGCTGCTGGGCCACTTCGGCAATGGACAACTCCCCGTAGCCAATCAGCTCCTTGGCGCGCTCCACCTTCTGGCGAATGATGAACTTCTCAATCGTGAGGCCTTCGGAAGCGGAGAACAAATGGGAAAGATAGTGGTAGTCCTTGCCCAGGTGCTCGACCAGATAATCCGAGTAGTTGAGCAGACGCGGGCCGGGTGGCGGGTAGTGAATCAGGGCCACCAGCAGGGTTTTAATGCGGTCCACGAGCTGGTCGCGGGGGTCTTCCAGCAGCTCGAAGCCGGCCTCCTGCAGGCTGGCCCGAATGGCCGCCCAGTCGGGAGCCGTCCCGTCGGGCGTGGACACGTCGGCCTCGCCCAGCGCCACGCGGTGCACCTGCAGGCCCAGCGCGGCCATTTCTTCCCGCACCACCCGGATGCATTGCGGGCACACCATGTTTTTAATCAGCAGGCGGTGCGAGCCGGGTGGGGGCAGGACGTGGGCAATGCTAACGTCGGCGTGCATAGGATGCGGCATTATTTCACGACCAGGCTACCCCGCAGCATGCCCATGCCGCAGGTAAACTCAAACTTGCCCGCCTGCTGGGGCAGCAGCTCCACCAGCGTGGTTTTGAAGGCCGGCAGGTCGCGGCGGATGCTGAAATCGGGCATCAGCAGCTCCTCCGAGCAGCTGTTTTCCTCGTCGCGGTAGAAGCTCAGCTGCACGGGCTTGCCGCGCTCCACCTCAATCACGTCGGGCGAGTAGCCGCCCTTCACGGTGATGGCCACCTCCTGCACGCCACCCGAGGAAGACACGGCGCTGGCCGTCTGGCGGGCCGAGAAAAAGAAGTACCACAGCACAAACCCGGCGAGGGCCAGGCCGCCGACGGTTACCAAAATGGCGGGCGTATCCATAAGAAAGCGAAATTAATGATTGTCGAAGCTGCGCAGGCGCAGCGAGTTGGTCAGCACCGATACCGAGCTGAGGGCCATGGCCCCGGCCGCGAGCATGGGCGAGAGCAGGATGCCGAAGAAGGGGTAGAGCAGCCCGGCCGCCACGGGAATGCCGAGCGTGTTATAGATGAAGGCGAAAAACAGGTTCTGCTTGATGGTGCGGATGGTTTGGCGGCTCAGCTCGATGGCCGTCACCACGCCGTTCAGGTCGGAGCGCATGAGCGTAATGCCGGCCGCTTCCATCGCCACGTCGGTACCCGAGCCGATGGCCAGCCCGATGTCGGCCTGGGCCAGCGCCGGCGCGTCGTTGATGCCGTCGCCGACCATGGCCACGGTACGGCCCTCGCCCTGCAGCTCCTTCACCTTGCCGGCCTTGTCCTGGGGCAGCACCTCGGCGAAGAAGCGCGTGATGCCGACCTGGCCGGCCACCTGGGCCGCCGTTTCAGTGTTGTCGCCGGTCATCATCACCACCTCGATGCCCAGCGCCTGGAGCTTTTTGATGGCGGCAGCCGACGTGTCGCGCACGGTATCGGCCACGCCCACCAGGCCCACGGCCTGGCCCGCCACGGCAATGTAGAGCACGGTTTTGGCCTGGCTCAGCAGTTGCTCGGCCTGGGTTATCAGACTCGGGGCGAGGCTTACGCTTTCGTCGGCCAGCAGGCGGCGGTTGCCAATCAGCACGGCCTGGCCGTTTACGGTGGCGGCGGCCCCTTTGCCCTCCACGGCCCGGAAGCCGGTGGCGGTCAGGCTGGCGGCACCCTGCGCGTCGGCGTGGCGCACCACGGCCTCGGCCAGTGGGTGCTCGCTCTGGCGCTCCACGGCGGCCACTACCGGCAGCAGCTGGGCGGCCTCCTGGCCGGGCAGCGTCCAGAAGTCCGTCACGGCGGGCTCGCCCTTGGTAATGGTGCCGGTTTTGTCGAGCAGCACGGTGTTTACCTGGTAGGCTTTTTCCAGCGCCTCGGCGTTACGCACCAGTACGCCGTGCTCCGCGCCCTTGCCGGTGCTCACCATGATGGCCGTGGGCGTGGCCAGCCCCAACGCGCAGGGGCAGGCAATAATGAGCACGGCCACGAAGTTGACCAGCGCCAGCGGCAGGCGGGTGCCGGCCGGGGCCAGGTCAAACCAGATAACGAACGTGAGAATGGCAATGACTACCACCGTGGGCACGAAGATGGCGCTGACCTTGTCGGCCAGTCGCTGAATGGGGGCGCGGCTGCCCTGGGCGTCTTCCACCAGCTTCACAATCTGCGAGAGCATGGTATCGGACCCCACTTTGGTTACCCGAAAGCGGAAGGAGCCGGTTTTGTTGAGTGTGGCCCCGAACACGGGGTCACCCACCTGCTTCTGCACCGGCAGGCTCTCGCCCGTGAGCATGGCCTCGTCCAGCGCCGAGCTGCCTTCGGTGATGAGGCCATCGGTGGCCACCTTCTCGCCGGGGCGCACCACCACCAGGTCGCCCAGCTGTACCTGCTCGATGGGCACATCGACTTCCGCGCCATCGGGGCGCACCACGCGGGCGGTTTTGGCCTGCAAACCGATGAGGCTGCGCATGGCGGCCGAGGTCTGGGTCTTGGCCCGCAGCTCCAGCACCTTGCCCAGCAGAATCAGGGCAATGATGGTGGCCGTCGTGTCGTAGTACACCTCGGGCATCAGGCCCCGGCTGGTGAAGAAGCCGGGCACCACCGTCGCCGCCAGGCTATACAGAAACGCCGCGCCGGTGCCCACGGCAATCAGCGTATCCATGTTGGCGGCCCGGTGCTTAAAGCCGTTCCAGGCCGACACGTAGAACTCGCGGCCGCTGTAGAGCAGCACGGGCAGCGTGAGCAGCAGCAGGGCGTAGTTGAGCCACTGCATGTTGACGCGCGCCATCATGGCCGGCCAGAGCATGAGCATGCTCAGCGGCATGATGATGAGCGCCAGCCCCACGGCCACCCAGAAGCGGCGCTTGAGCTTCTGGTAAGCCAAGGCTTTCTGGCGGTCGATTTCGGCGCTGCGCTCGGCGGCGCTGGTATCGGGGGCGCGCTCCACCACGCCGTAGCCGGCGTTGATAACGGCTTCCTTCAGCGTAGCCGGAGAGGCCTGGGTGGGCACGTAGTCCACGGTGGCCTTCTCGGTGGCAAAGTTGACCATCGCCCGCTGCACGCCGGGCGTGCGGCTGAGCGACTTCTCGACGAAGGACGCGCACGAGGCACAGGTCATGCCTTCGATGTCGAGGGTTTCGGTTTTAGTGGCAGGTTCCATAAAAAGTAGCGTAGGGAGTGGTTTTTGGGCAGTTCAATCGGTTGGCGAAAGCCCATAATCACGCTACAAAGGAACGGCTACCCCATGGCGAAGTTGGTACTAAATACCGCCGCAGAATTGCATAATTTGACGGGCGGGCAAGGTCAGCCGGCACCGTGTTTGACTATTATTTATCGTCGGTATCCGGATATTCGTCCTCGTGCGCAGTAGAGGCTACCGCGTTGCGAAAGAACAGCAGATTGGCCTGCTCAGCCAGCGCTTCCTCCTGCTCCCCCCACTCTTCGCCCTCCAGATACATAAGGTCGTAGCTTTCCAACGAATCAAATCCGCCGGCCTCCGTGGCAATGCCTACAAACTTCTTCGTCTTACCAAAATTACGAAACTTCACCGCCAACCCGTAGGCTTGCAGCATCTCAAATCGCTCGGCTCGGTACTCCAGCTTGGTCTGCTCTGCTCGCCGTGGAAGCAACAGGAAAATGTACTGCACCCCACTGTCCTCAAGTGCACCGGTATGCCGCACCCGGTACTGGTCAGGCTCTGATTGCACAATCATATCCCGAAAAGCCCGGGCCAACATCCGGCGGCTCAGTCGGGGTTCCCGCGCCATGATGCGCAGGCCGGCCTCCCGGTCAGCAAATGTTGAGGTGGCACTCAGCGGGTATGCTTTGTCCTCGGCGGTGTTTTCGTAGATGTACTTAATCAGGCCATCCCAGCCATAGCTGACCTGGTCGGCCGCAAGTCGGGCCCGGAACTGGTCGCTGTGAACGAAGCCATCCCAAAAGCCTTCTTCGATGTGCAGCCCCTCGTACCCCGGGGAAATCGGGAAAATATGCCGCCCGAAGGTGGGGCTGTTCTCGTCGTGGTCGGTATTGCGCAGGTAGTAGGCCAGCAAATCATCTTCGCCAGCGGCCCACACTTTCAGGCCTCGCTTCGATAATAAGGCTTCCTTTTTCTCCAGGTAAGCCACAAAATCAGAAACGGTATCCAGCATGCGCATCACAGCTGCCAGCGACGCATCATCAAAAACGTGTACGTACTCTTTGGCAGGGTCTACCAAACCCAAGGTGAAAGGTTTGGGCTTAAAGCGCCGGGTGTCGTAGTGAGCCGCGCCCGTAATTTGATTGTCGAGCATCAGGCTGCCGGTACCGCCATATTCTGCCTGACAGGGTTCTGAAGCGCCGTGCGCGACCACGATTCGGTGGACCTTCATGACCGCAGCCGCCGGCAACGGTACCGGAAATGGATGTTGGCATTCTTTATCCAGAAACACACGGTCAGGGTACTGCTTCAGCCACCGCTCGGCCCCGTAAAGCTGGTCGGCCCCGGCGGCGACGGCCCGCTTATACCACCGAGTCCAGTTGAGCACCGGGTCGTCGGTGGTGGGGTACTCGCAATGTTTGCTGGAAAAGATAATGACGTGCTCGTCAAACACCACCAGCATGTCGCACAGCTCTTTGCCTTCACTGCCTTTGGCACTGGCACTCTGGTCGCGAAACGGACTGGCGTAGCTCCACAGGGTTAGAAAAGACCGTTCGCCAAGCTGGGTGAGGTATTGCTCAGCGGGCGTCCCACCGGGGTTTTTGGGTAAAGAGGGCATAAGCTGTCTGGGGTAGGAAAGTCTGGCCAGCCTGTTTTCAGGCAGCCCGGAAGAAAGAACACCAAACTACCTACTTTCGCTCCTTATCCTGCATTATCCATTATCCCCCACCTCGCTTAGCCTATGTTGAATCCTAGCAAATTTGAAGACCTTTTCGCCAGCGACGATGCCACCTACGAAATCCCCAAATACCAGCGAGCCTACGCCTGGATTGACAAACAGTTGGACCAGCTACTGACTGACCTACGCGAGCAGCCCGTGGGCAAGGATTACTACTTGGGGCACTTTCTACTGGAACGGCCGGACATTTCGAAACGACACTACTACGTCATTGATGGGCAGCAGCGGCTGACTACGGTGGCCGTATTTTTCAGTTGCCTGATTGCGGAGCTGGAAAAGCGAAAAGCCAACGGGGAAACGCTGGTCGACCTGGATGGGGGCCCGGTGGATACGTGGCGCTGGGAAGAACGGTACCTGATACGGCGAGGACTGCGCCGGTTCCGAACGGTGGCCGTGGACGATGAGTTTTTCCGGCGCGCCTTCATTGACCGGCAGCCCAATGCCGAGCCCGACCCAGGCCGCCAGTCGCAGAAGCGGCTCCTCAACGCCCGGCAGGTATTGCAGAAAGCATTGGCCGCAGAGGCCGAAACAGCCACCTTACTACGCTGGGCGCATTTGCTGGCGACGGCCAGCGTTTCGGCGTTTGAGGAATCCGACAAAGTGCGGGCGACGCAGATTTTTGCTTTTCAGAACGACCGGGGGGCCAAGCTCACTACGCTTGAAAAGCTAAAGGCCTACGTGATGCACCGCGCGTACCTGGATGATGAGACGGCGCAAGCTTCTCACACGATTGACCACGTTGAGCGCATTTTTGCGGATATCTACACCCTCACCGAAGAAATTGACCTGGGCGAAGACACCGTCCTGCGCTACCATAACATCGCCTTCGGGGCGAGTTGGGAGGATGCTTTTGAGAACTTCAAGGTAGGGCTCCGCGCTGCCGCGCCCGCCGCCAAATCCTCCTGGATTACCGAGTACTGCGACAGCCTGCGGCAATCATTCCTGACGGTTCGGGAAGTAACCCGGCAGGCAGCCGGGCATAGCCATGTCACCGGGCTGCTTTTTCTACGCAGCGAAGACAACTGGCCCCTCATCCTGAAAATCCAACGGCATCACGGCCGCGACCAGGCACTGTGTGAGCGCCTGTACCGGCTCATGGAAATCGTGAGCTTCAAGCTGGAATTTTCGACCGGCGACTACCGCACGCATGAATTTCACGGGCTAGCTAAGAATTATCATGGCAAACCCGAGGCATTGAGCCAGACGTTGCGCGAGCAGGCACAGAATGGTTTCCGGTGGTGGTGGACCTTTACCCAGAACTTTCACGACCGGCTCGACGGGGACCAACACTACGACCGAGTGACCCGCTACCTGCTCTGGCAGTACGAAAACTGGCTGCGCCGCGCTTCGCCCAATAGCATGCCGGTTTCAGGAGCCGACTTTCTCAACGTATGGCAGGTGGCACGTTGGGAAGGCACGCTCGACCACATCACACCGCAGCACCCTCACGACACTTCATACGAGGAGGAATTCAGTAAAACGCGCTTGCACAACCTGGGTAATCTGGCGCTGCTGATGCTCGGCCCCAATGCCAGCAAGCAGAATAAGCTGCCACAACACTGCATTCCCATTTTTGCCAACTCGACCTACCTGGCCGACCGGGAAATCGCGGGTATCCTCCAAGCGGAAGGCAAATGGGAGGAGCCACAGATTCTTGCCCGCAAGCAGCGTATCGTCGACTTCGCCAAATCCTATTGGGCGGTGCCGGCCAACTAGTCAATTACCACTATTCACAAAGCGGCCGGGGTTCAGCAGCGGGGCAAATACCTCGCTGCCGAACCCCGGCCTGCAATTGCTTCGAGCACGCCGACTTATAGAGCCACTACTCGACTTTGCCGGGTTTTAATCGTTGTGGACGCCGAAACGCTCAGGCCAAAGGCTTGTCGCATGAACTCCAGCAGCACTGCCGTGCGCGTCACCAGCAGATGGCGTTGCCGGCCACGGCCGCTGTTCACTTCCTCGGTGATGATGCCCGCCAGCTTTTTCTCCTGGGCCGGGTCGTGCCGCAGGTAGTTGCCGGTGTCCCACACGCCGCCACCACTGATGCCTTCTAGGTCCGGGGTTAGGTGTGGGTCAGGATTGGTAGCGGAAACCACTAGCCCCGTGGCGTTGAGCACCAGATGGGCAGCGCGTTGCAGTCCCTTGCTTGCCAGGTTGAAGTCCGTTGCCTCCGGCGCTTGCAGGAAGTATGGCTTCGGATGAACCGCACCGCCGTAGACTTTGGTCTTAGTGGCCGGATAGCCAACCAGCAGGTAGTTGCCGGTGAGGGTCTTCTGCCGCAGGGACAAGTCACCCAGCACTAAGAACTGGTGGGCCTGCTGCAACTCCGCTATCTGCGGTGCGTCGCTCAGCTCAAGTACGGCCAGGTCAATGACGGTCGGTTTCGTGGAACACCACTTGCCGGCCAGCTTCACTTCGTAATCGCCCAGCACCACGTAGGTGTTGCTGGTGGCACCCTTCATAACATGGGCGGCCGTTGCCACGAAGTAGCGGTTGTCAATGGTCAGCAGCACGCCGCTGCCGAGGGCTTCGAATCGGTCGTCGCCGTTGTACCAGTAGAACTGGATGGTTGATTGCAGTATCGCCTCGGTGGCGATACCTAGTTGTTGGGCTTTCAACTGCGAAAGCGCTTGGATTTCCGGCGTAGTAGCCATACGTAAAAAGGGTAAAAAATTAAGTTATTGATTGGGACGGCTAGAATTCACTCTTAACAACCCCTCTCACAGATAAATACGAAATCCACCCTGCCACTTGGAAAATGGCCCTGAATTATTTTTGATGCCCCTTGGCTTTATCAGGCAGTTACCAGCAAACAGCTTATAAAATCACGCCAGCAACTTGCATAATTTTGCTTTTCCGCTCGGACTAGGATATATCCAAAATGGAAGCTGATGGCCCTGAGTTGCTCAGTAACGCCATTTTATCAACCTGCGCCCACCTCGCGCAAACCACCACCGGAACCCTTTCGCGGCATTGCGGGTAAAGAAGCAGCTCTACTCTTCTGAGGAGAAGAGTCTAATTTTGCGGTTGCTTCATGCCCGTTATGTTCCGTAGCCTGTTCCCCTTCCGCCGTTTGCTGGCGACGAGCTTCCTGCTCGTCTTCGTCAACGTGTTCGTGGGGCAGTGCTGGTGCGCAACGGTTAATCCGCTGCCGCCGGCTCCGCTGATGGCGGCCACGGACCACCACCAGGCCGAGAAGCCGGCGCACCCCGGCTGCCATGGCCACGGCGCGGTGGCGAAGCATTCGACCAAGCAGCACGGCCACGGCCACCCGACCAAGCCGGGCACCAGCCACGACTGCTGCAAGGACAAATCGGCGTCGCTGCTGTCCTCGCTGACGACGCCCGCCCAGAAGCACTTATTCATGCCCGCCCCGGCTGTACTGCCGGCGGCTATCGAGTTTCATTTCCGGCCCCTGGCTGGCAAGTGGGACCGCACGGCTACGGTGGCCCTGGTTCCGCCCCGGCACCTCAAGCCCAAAATACCCGACATCCGCATTTTCATCCAGTCGCTGACTGTCTGATTCTTCCGACGCGCTAAGGCTCGCGCCGGCATAGCTATGCTATGTCCGGGGCGGGCCTTTTCGTTTGCTCGCTCGCGTGGCTAAGCTGCGCCCCCTTCCCCCATTTTCCTAGTTTTCCCTCCCCCGCAATGAAGAGTTGCTGTCAGGAGGCCGGTGCGCCGCCCTCCCGTGGGCCGGGCCGTCGCTGGCTGTCCTACCTGCTCTACGCCGGGCTGGCTGCCGCGCTGGGCTTCGTGCTCTGGCAGCAGTGGCAGGCGTAGGCCCCAACGGCCTTTTCGGCCCCGCATTTCCCATCCCATACCCGTTCTCATGAACCGCTTTCTTGTTCCGCTGCTGGCCGCTGCCAGCGTTATCACCGTTGCCAGCTGCTCCTCGGATTCGTCCAGCAGCAGCGCCACCAACACCGTTACCACGCCCACCGGCACCGCGCCCGACAGCACGGCCGAACACGCCGGGGGTCACACCTACGCCTGCCCCATGCACCCGGAGGTGACCAGCACCAAGCCCGGCGAGAAGTGCCCCAAGTGCGGCATGGAGCTGGTCCACAACGACCAGGTGAGCAACGGCAAAAGCTACCAGATGCAGTTCGAGCCGAAGCCCATGCAGCTGGTGGCCGGCCAGCCCGCCACGCTGACCTATACCCCGCAGGAAGTCGGCAACGAGAAAGCCCCGGTGCCGCTGGCGTTAGTGCACGAGAAGAAAATCCACCTCATCATCGTGCGCAAGGACCTGTCGGTGTTCGACCACGAGCACCCCGAATTCACGGCCGATGGCAACTACAAAGTACCGTTCACCTTCCCCAAGGGCGGTGAGTACGTGCTGTTTCAGGACTACACGCCTGACGGCAGCGGCCACCAGCTCGGCCGCCAGGTGGTGAGCGTGCAGGGACCCAAGTACACGCCCGTCAAGTTCAGCAAAGACCAGCTGCAGTGGAGCCAGGATGGCTACCAGGCCACCCTCGCATTTGACAAAGAACTGAAAGTAGGGCAGCTGCTGGGCATGAAAATCAGCCTGAGCAAGAACGGGCAGCCGGTGACGGACCTGGATAAGTACCTCGGGGCGCTGGGCCACGTGGTGGTCATCAGCGAAGACACCGAGCGCTACCTGCACGTGCACCCCAACGACCAGGCCGACAAGGGCCCGGTCATCGGCTTCAACACCAACTTCGAAAAGCCCGGCCTGTACCGCGTTTTCCTGCAATTCAACCACGGCGGGCAGATTCACACCGGCGACTTCACCATCAACGTGAAGGCCTAGCCCGCGCCCATACACCTCATTTTTTCACCTTCAATCCCAACCCAAACCCCATGAAAAAGTCCGCATTTATCCTCGCCGCCCTCTGTTCGGGCACCCTGCTGCTGGGCAGCTGCAACGCCGACAAATCGGCCGACACCACGGCTACTGAGACGACCTCGGCCACGGCCGACACCACCGTTGCGGGCGGCGACATGGCCGGCATGGACCATTCGAAAATGGCGGACGGTGCCGCCGGCGCTTCGCCCCTGATGGCCTCCATGAACGACATGATGGCCAAGATGGACGCCATGAAAATGAAGGGCAACACCGACCACGACTTTGCCCACATGATGCTGGAGCACCACAAGGGCGCGGTGGCCATGGCCGACATCGAGCTGCGCGACGGCAAGGATGCCACCATGCGCCAGATGGCCGAAAAAATCAAGGCCGACCAGCAGAAGGAAATCGGCGAAATGGAGCCCATCGCTGAACGCCTCGACTCGGCCCCGACCAACTACAAGACCCAGGACCCGGCCGACCCCTTCACCGCCCAGATGAAGGCCTCAATGGCTGGCATGATGAAAAACATGCCCCAGATGGTGGCGGACCCGGACATGAACTTCAACATGCTCATGACGGTGCACCACCAGAGCGCCGTGGACATGGCCAAAGCCGAGCTGGCCCACGGCAAGGACAGCAAGCTCAAGGAGATGGCGCAAATGATGATTGATGCCCAGCAGAAGGAAATCCAGCAGTTCAAGGACTGGCACACCAAGAACGAGGGCAAGATGAAGACCTCGGCCGCCGTGTACGAGTGCCCGATGGGCTGCGAAGGCAGCCGCAGCAACAAGCCCGGCAAGTGTCCCACCTGCGAGATGGATTTGGTCAAAAAAGCCTAATCCCACTCCAAATACACCGCTACAGTCCTCCATGAAAATGCTTCGCACCCTCTTCGCCGCGCTGGCTTTGCTGGCCGCCGCGCCCCTCGCCCACGCCCAGCACGCCGAAATGGCGGCCGGCGAAACCCACGCTCACGTGGCCCCCCACGGCGGCGTGGTGCGCTCGGCCAGCCCCTACCACCTGGAGCTGGTGGCCCAGCCCACCGAGTTGGCCTTCTACCTGCTGGGAGCCAAGATGAGCGCCGTGCCCAACAAGGGCATGAGCGGCTCGGTGCTGGTGCAGCTGACCACCAATGCCACCGTGACCGTGCCGCTGGCCCTGGCCGGCGACGACCACCTCACGGCCAAGCTGCCCGCCGGGGCCAAGGTGCGCACGGCCATCGTGACGCTGAACACGGCCGACGGCAAAGCCCTGACCGTGCGCTTCGACAAGCTGGACGAGGCCCACGCCCACAAAGCCGTGGGCGCGGCCTTTGCCTGCCCCATGCACCCCGAAGTAGCCGCCACCGCGCCGGGCAAATGCCCGAAGTGCGGCATGGCGCTGGTCAAAAAATCCTAGCTACCGGCGCGGTCCGACTCCGGGCCGCCCTTCGTGTCCCGCTCCCCTCCGTCGGCTGCCGGCGGAGGGGCCAGCGGCCTAACTCATGCTTATGAACAATCTTCCCATTCGCCAGCGCCGGTTCGGGCTCTTGCTGCTCCTGCTGGTACTGCTGGCCGGACCGGCGGGGGCGCAGCAGGTCGTGGTGCGCCTCGACAGCGCCGAGCAGCAGGCCCTGCGCCGGCACCCGCGCCTGCGCCAGTCGGCTGAGGAAATCGCGGAGCAGCGCGCCCTGAAGCGCGGCAGCTTCTCGCCCACCAACCCGGACTTTCTGTTTTCCGCGCCCACGGGCGAGCGGTGGGCCCCGGGCGTAGTGCAAACCATTGATTTCCCCACGGTGTACCGCCGGCAGGCCCAGGCCGCGCAGGCCGGCATCACCCTGGCCGAGCGGGGCCTCGACGTGAACCGCGCCACCGTGCGGCGCGACGTGCGCCAAGCCTACCTGAGCCTGCAGTTCGCCGAGGCACAGGTGCGCCAGCTCACCTACCAGGACAGCTTGTTTCAAACGCTGCAAGTGGCCACCGACCGCCTGTTCAAGGCCGGCGAGGTAACGGCCTTGCAGCGGGTGAGCACCGAAGCCGAAGCCCGGCAGGTGCGCAACCAGCTCGACCAGGCCGTGGTGGACCAGCGTTCGGCGCAGCGCCGCCTAGGCCTGCTGCTCGGGCAGCCGGAAGCCAACCTCACCGCCGATGCCGACCTGCGCCAGACCGGCCCCGAGCTGGCCCGCGCCGGCGCGGAGCTGCTGGGCACTCTACCCCAGCAGGACAGCGCCGCCGTGGCCCTGAGCCCCACGCTGGCTTACTACGGCCAGAACGTGGCGCTGAGCCAGTCGGGCATCAGCCTGGTGCGGGCGCGGCGTACCCCGGCCCTGACGCTGGGCTATCAGAATCAAGCCTATGAGAACTCCGTAGTTAAGTACCGCTTTCAGTTCGGCGTGTCGGTGCCCATCTGGTTCTGGACCTACCGCGCGCAGCTGCAGGCGGCCACGGCGCGCAGCAAGGCCGCCCAGGCCCAGCTGCAGGTGCAGCGCCTCGACCTGGGCACCCAGTACCAGCAGGCCCTGGCCGACACGCGCAAGTTCGCCGCCTCGCTCACTTACTACGAGCAGACCGGCCTGCCCCAGTCGCGGGCCATCATCAGCCAGTCGCAGCGCCTGTTTAAGGCCGGCGAAATCAGCTACCTGGTGCTGATTCAGAGCCTGAACCAGGCCTTTACCATTCAGAATACCTACCTGACAACCATCCGTGACTACCGTCAGGCCATCGTTGCACTTAACTACCTGCGGGGACAATAATGAAGAATCTCCTCCTGCTTTTGCTGGCCCTGCTGCTGGCCACCGGGGCCCGCGCCCACGGCGGCGAAGACCACGGCGACGCGGCCAAACCCTCGGCCGGGCCGGTGGCTACCACATTCTCGGTGGCGGCGCTGTCCGAAAGCTTCGAGCTGCTGCTGCGCTTCGAGCCCCTGACCAAGGGCAAAGACGCGGACATGCGCCTTTTCATTTCGGACTACGCCACCAACGCGCCCATCAAGGGGGCTAAGCTGACCGTGACCTGCCCGGAAGCGGCCGACCTGAAGTTTGCCGTCAGTGAAAAGTCGCCGGGGGCCTATCTGGTCGAGGGCGTGTTTCCGGCTAATAAGAAGTATAGCCTGGCCGTGAACATCGTGGCCGGCGACAAGGCCGATTTGATGCTGCTCTCGGGCATCGAGGTCGGCAAGCTGCTGCCCGTAGCGGCGGCACCGGCCGCCTCGGCTCCGGCCCTCATCGGCTCCTGGAAAACCGTGCTGCTCCTCTTTGGGGCCTTTGCGCTCGGCATTGCCGCCACTGCCCTGGTTATGCGCCGCCGTCGCCCAGTAGCGGCCGTCCCCACTTCAACGCCCGCTGTTTATGAAAACCACGCATAAGTTTCTCGCCGCCACGGCCGCCCTCAGCCTATCCTTTTCCGTGCTGCTGCCCCCGCCCGCCGCGCTGTGGGCCCACGGCGGCGAAGACCACGGCGGAGCCGCACCGGCTTCGACCGGTGTGGCCCTGACCGATGCCGTAGCTCTGCCCAAGGAAAGCCAGTTCCTGTTCGGGGTGCGCACGGCCCTGGCCGGCTACTCCGATACCTATAACCGGCTGACACTCTATGGCACCGTGGCCTCGGCCGCCGGGGGCGAAGGCCGGGTAGTGGTGCCCCAGACCGGGCGCATCGTGAGCCTTTCGGCCAAGGTGGGCCAGCCGGTACGCGCCGGGCAGGTGCTGGCTGTCATCGACCAAACGCTCGATGCCACCCAGCAAATCGGCCTCAGCACCGAGCGGGCCAACGCCCAGGCCGAACTGCGCGCCGCCCAGCAGGACTACGCCCGCCTGCAAACCATCGCCGACATCGCGGCCCGCAAGGACGTGATAGCCGCCGAGCTGCGCCTGCGCCAGGCCCGCCAGAACGCGGGCATTCTCAACGGGCAGGCCAGCAACCGCCGCGTCACGATTACCTCGCCCATCAGCGGCACGGTGGACGTGTTCACCCTCGCGGTGGGCCAGCAGGTGACCCAGGGCGACGAGCTGTTTCGGGTGCTCAACCCCGGCAAGCTGCGGGTAGAAGCCCAGGTGTTCGCCCAGGACTTGGACAAGATTCCAGAAGGAGCCCAGTTTCAGGTGGAAGGCCTGCAAGGTCAAACCGGAAGCGCCCCGGCCCGGCTGGTGGTGTTCAGCAATGTGGTGAACCCGGTGAACCAGGCCCGCCAGCTGGTGCTGGAACTCGACCCCACCGGTACCAACCTGTTCCGCGCTGGCCAGGCCGTGAACGTGCAGGTGCTGGGCCGCAGCGGCGGCGGCAAAAAGCAGCTGGTGGTGCCCACTTCGGCGCTGACCGATTTGAACGGCAAGCCTGTGGTCTTCGTGCACACCGACCCCGAAACCTTCAAAATCCACTACGTGCAGCCCGGCTCCGCCAACGGCGAGCAGACGGTGCTGCTGGGTGGCGACGTGAACGAGAACGACCGGGTGGTGAGCGTGGGCACCTACCAGCTCAAATCCATCTACCTCAACCAATAGCGGATGCTCGATAAAATCATTCGTTTTGCCCTGCAAAACCGCCTGCTCATGCTGGCCTTTGCCGTGGGCCTGCTCATCGCCGGCACCTACACGGCGCGCCAGTTGCCCGTGGACGTGCTGCCCGACCTGGACCGCCCTCGCGTGACCGTGTTTCTGGAGGCTGCCGGCATGGCCCCCGAGGAAGTGGAAGCTCTGGTAACGCTGCCCGTGGAAACGGCCCTGAACGGGGCCACCGGCGTGGCGGCCGTGCGCTCTAACTCGGCCATCGGCCTGGGCATGGTGTTCGTGGAGTTCGACTACGGCACCGACATTTTCACCGCCCGCCAGATTGTGGCCGAGAAGCTGCAAACCGTGAGCGGGCAGCTGCCCACTGGTATCACGCCGGTGCTGGGGCCCATTTCCTCGGTCATGGGCCAGATAATGCTGGTGGGCCTCTCGGGGGGCAGCCAGACCAACGCGGCCGACCTGCGCACGCTGGCCAACTACACCGTGCGCCAGCGCCTGCTCAGCATCCCCGGCGTGGCTCAGGTCATCCCCATCGGCGGCGATAATCTCCAGTACCAGGTGCTGCTGGACATGCCCCGTCTCAACGCCACGGGCCTGACCGTGACGCAGGTAGAGGAAGCCCTACGCCGCTCCAACCTCAACACCACCGGCAACTTCTTCGACCGCAACGGCTCGGAAGTCCTCATTCGCAACCTAGGGCGGCTGCGCTCGGTGGCCGACATCGAGAATATCATTGTCGGCTACCGCGAAGGCTCGCCCATCAGCGTCAAGCAGGTGGCCAACGTGGCCTTCGGGGCCCGCTTCAAGCGCGGCGACGGTAGCGTAAACGGCAAGCCCGCCGTCATTCTGAGCATCGAAAAGCAGCCCGGCACCGCCACCGTGGGCCTGACCCAGGCCGTGGAAAAAGCACTGGTCGAGTTGAAGCCCTCGCTGCCCAAGGATGTGCAGGTGAACACCCGCCTGTTCAAGCAGGCCGACTTCATCGAGTCGTCGATTACCAACGTCGAAGAGGCCCTGCGCGACGGGGCCATCCTGGTGGTCATCGTGCTGTTTGCCTTTCTGCTGAACGTGCGTACCACCTTTATTTCGCTGGTGGCCATCCCACTATCGCTACTGGTCACGGCGCTGGTGTTCCGCTTCGCGGGCATTTCCATCAATACTATGACCCTAGGGGGGCTAGCCATCGCCATCGGCGAGCTGGTCGATGACGCCATTGTGGACGTGGAAAACGTGTTCCGGCGACTGCGTGAAAATCAGCATTTGCCCAACCCTAGGCCAGCCTTACAGGTGATTTACGCGGCCTCCTCGGAAGTGCGTAATTCTATCGTGTACGCCACCATCATCGTGGTGCTGGTGTTCCTACCGCTGTTCGCGCTCGAAGGCATGGAGGGGCGCATTTTCGCGCCGCTGGGCATCGCCTACATCACCAGCATCGTGGCCTCGCTGTTCGTGTCGCTGACCGTGACGCCGGTACTCTGCTACTACCTGCTGCCCCAGATGAAGCAGATTCGGGCCGCCGAGCAGGAGGGTGGCCTCGTGCGCTGGCTCAAGCGCAAGGACACGGGCCTGCTCAACTGGGGCCTGACCCACCCGAAAGTAGTGCTCACGGTCACCGGGCTGCTGTTTGCGCTGGCGGCCTCGCTGGTGCCCTTCTTCGGCACTGAGTTTCTGCCGCCCTTCAACGAGGGCTCGCTCACGGTCAATTTCTCAGCCCCGGCCGGCACCTCGCTCACCGAGTCCAATAAGCTGAGCACCCTGGGAGAGGAGCAGATTTTGCAGCTGCCGGAAGTGGCCTACACGGCCCGCCGCACCGGCCGCGCCGAGCTGGACGAGCACGCTGAGTCGGTGAACAACTCCGAAATCGAGGTGGCCTTCAAAACGGAGGCTGAGTTGAAACAAGTGGGAAAAAAGATGCGCAGCCGGGAGGAAATCCTCTCCGACCTGCGCCAGCGCCTGGCCCTGATTACGGGCGTTAACGTCAATATCGGCCAGCCCATCAGCCACCGCCTCGACCACCTGCTGAGCGGCGTGCGGGCGCAGGTAGCGATTAAAGTATTTGGTAACGATTTGCTGGAATTGCGCCGCTACGCCAACGAAATCCGCACGGCCGCCGGCGCGGTGCCTGGTGTAGTAGACCTGCAGGTCGAAAAGCAGGTCCAGATTCCGCAGCTGCTGGTGCGTCCCCGCGACGCCGCCCTGCGGGCCTACGGTCTGGAGCGCGGCCAGGTGGTGGCCACGCTGGAAACGCTGTTTCAGGGCGACGTGGTGTCGCAGATGCTCGACGGCCAGAAGCGCTTCGACCTCATCGTAAAGCTGCCCGAAGCCCAGCGCAACGACATCGCCACCATCGCCCAGACCCGCATCGAAACGCCCTCGGGGGCCCTGATTCCGGTAAGTCAGGTCGCTGACGTGAGCTACGAGCCCGGCCCAAACACCGTCAACCACGAAAACACCCAGCGCCGCATTACCATCTCGATGAACGTGGCCGGGCGCGACCTGGGCAGTACGGTGAAGGAAGTACAGGCCCGCATCAACCAGCAGGTGAAGCTGCCGGCGGGCTACTACTTGACCTACGGCGGGCAGTTCGAAAGCCAGCAGTCGGCCTCGCAGAAGATACTTTGGCTGAGCCTATTCTCGCTGGCCGGCATCTTCCTGGTGCTGTACGCGCACTTCAAGTCGGGGCTGCTGGTGGGCCAGATTATGCTCAACATTCCGCTGGCCCTCATCGGCTCGGTGGTGGCGGTCCTGCTCACGGGCGGCACGTTCAGCATTGCCTCGCTGGTGGGCTTCATCACGCTCACCGGCATTGCCTCGCGCAACGGCATCATGATGATTTCGCACTACATCCACCTCGTGGAGCACGAAGGGGAGCAGTTCAGCAAGGAGATGATTATCCGGGGCTCGCTCGAACGGCTGGTGCCGGTGCTGATGACGGCCCTGGTGGCGGCCCTAGCCCTGGTGCCGCTCACGCTGGCCAAAGACGCGCCGGGCAAGGAAATCCTCTACCCGGTGGCCACCGTCATCCTCGGCGGCCTGCTCAGCTCCACTTTCCTCGACATCGTGGTGACGCCGGTCGTGTTCTGGCTTTTCGGCGCTAGGGCCCTGGCCCAGTACCAGCGCGGCCACCACGAGGTCAGCCTCGAGGCCCACCCGCCGGAGCTGGATGCCCAGCCCCTGACGCCGCCCGCCGACCTGAGCCCAGTAGGCCGGACTTATTAAGCTATTAGCCAACCCTTCACGCTCACTACTATGTCCACGTCGAATGCGCAGCAGCACTGGGAAACGGTGTATGCCACTAAACAGCCCGACCAGGTTAGCTGGACCCAACCCGTGCCGGCTACCTCGTTGGAATTCATTCACTCGTTCCCACTTGACAAGCAGGCCCGGATTATTGACGTGGGCGGTGGCGACAGTTGCTTGGTGGACTTTTTAGTAGCGGAGGGCTACCAGAATATTACCGTGCTGGACATCTCAGCCACGGCCCTGGCCAAAGCGCGCCGACGCCTAGGGGCCCGCGCCCAGCAGGTAACGTGGGTGGTATCGGATGTGCTGGCCTTTACCCCCAGCGTGCCGTTCGATGTGTGGCACGACCGGGCGACGTTCCATTTTCTGACGACGGCCGACCAAATCGCCCGTTACCTCTCCCTGGCTCAGGCGGCTATCCGGCCGAATGGCTACCTGACCATTGGCACTTTCTCGACGGCGGGCCCCACGAAGTGCAGCGGCCTGGAGGTGCACCAATACGACGAGCAGGAGCTGGCAGCGACGCTAGCACGCGGATTTACGAAAATCCGATGCCGGACCGAGGACCATGTTACGCCTTTTGAAACGACCCAAAACTTCCTTTTCTGCTCCTTCCGGCGGCTTGTATCGCGCCTGGCAGCTTAGCCCATCCGATACTATGCGGCTTCCCTTATCCACCCTTCCTGAAGATGCCGGCTGTGTGCTCTACATCAAGCACATGGTCTGCGCGCGGGGTATTCGGGTAGTACGGCGGGAGCTGGAAAGCCTGGGGCTGCAGGTAGTGGAGGTGCGGCTGGGCGCCGCAATGGTTATGGGCCCAGCCGAGCAGCTCGACTGGGCCCGCATTCGCCAGGCGCTGGCCACGGCTGGCTTTGCCCTGCTGGAAAGCCCCACGCAGGCGCTGGTTGACCGGGTGAAGCTGGCCGTGGCCCAGCTGCTGCGGCAATCCGGCAACACGCTGCGGCACCGCGAGTTCATTCCCGCCCTGGCCCTGGAAATAGGCCTCAGCCGCCGCCGCCTGCATACGGCCTTTGCCCAGCTGCCCGGCCACGAAAGCCTCCTCAGCTACATCACCTGCCAACGGCTGGCCTATGCCCAGGAATTGCTGGCGACTTCCCGGCTCGACATCGGGCGCATAGCCCGGCAGCTGGGCTACGGCAGCCTGGCGCACTTTTCCGGGCAGTTCCGGCGGTTTGCGCAGTGTGCTCCGTCAGCCTACCGCCAGCAGGTGGCAGTCGGCCTCCAGCCCGAAACCGAAGCCCCAGCGCTAAATGATGCAAGCCTTGAGGCAATTGATATAAAACCAGGCCAAGCACGGCGGGTATAAGCAAGAATAGCTGCGGCTTACCCTGCTCCACTTTAACGTTTTTACTCATGCACGCTCAAAACCAATCTCTCCTCGACGCCCTCAACGCTTGCATTGCCGCCTGCGAGCACTGCGCTACCGCTTGCCTGCAGGAAGACGATGTAAAGATGATGGCCCGCTGTATCAGCCTCGACCGTGACTGCGCCGACGTGTGCGCCCTGACGGCCCGGCTAGTGGCCCGCGGTTCGGAGCACGCTGCTCATTTGCTGCGCGAGTGCGCCGAAGTGTGCAAGGCCTGCGGCGACGAGTGCGCCCAGCACACCCACATGCCGCACTGCCAGGCGTGCGCCGAAGCCTGCCGCCGCTGCGAAGAAGCCTGCCGCCAGGGGCTGCAAGCGGCCTAGGCTGGTGATAGTGGCGAACGGCCGCCGGAAATCATGCAAGCCAGGAGCGCAATTCTACACCCTTTGAGGGCCACTTTGGCCACCGCTTTGCGTGTTGTATTGCCATGGGCCCGGTTCGGGTACCCTCACCCCACTTCGTCATGAAAACCCTGCGCTTCACCACCAATATCAATTGCGGCGGCTGCCTCAAGGCCGTTACGCCGGCTCTTAACCAGCAGGTCGGAACCGGCAACTGGCAGGTCGATACGGCTAACCCCAGTAAGATTCTAACCATTACCTCGGCTACGCTCACGCCAGAGGAAGTAGTGCACGCCGTCGAGCAGGCCGGTTTCCGGATTCAAGCTGCGTAAGCTTGGCACCTAGTTCATTACCGCGCCCGGCAGCATTTTGCCGGGCGCTTTTATTTCCAGCACCGATGAAGAAAAGCAGCTATACCACCTTTTTCCTGATGCTGGCCGCCTCCTTCGTGGTCATGCACGTCATCACGTACCTGAACACCTACGAGTGGGACCATATCTACCCCAGTATCAACCGCTTCTACATGACCACACTCATGGTGTCGGCAATGGGGCTGCTAATGCTGGGCTTTATGCGGCACATGTACCTGGAACCGGGCAAAAATCGGCTCATTGCCGCTGGCTGCGTGGCCGTATTCCTGGGTACGCTGGCCCTGCTGCGCAGTCAAGCGCTGGTCAATGACACGCGCTTTATGGAATCCATGATTCCGCACCATTCCATTGCCATCCTGGTCAGTAAGCGCGCTACCATCCAAGACCCCGAAGTACGTACGCTGGCCGACAGCATCATCAGCGCCCAGCAACGCGAAATTGGCCAAATGAAGCGTATGTTGGCCCGGTTAAAGCACAAGCAGTAGCATCGTGCAGGTAAGCCCCCAATAACATCGAAGCAGTCGGGCCGGAACCCGTCGAGCTACCAGGCCCAGGCCATGGAGAAGAGATGAACAGCTCCCCGTACACGGCGTAGGTTTTGCCAAACGAGGTGGGCTGCCAGGTAGCCACGCCGCCTATCACCGAGCGCCAGCCCGCCGTTTGAGGGGGCTAGCTACTGATTACAGACGATGAGTCGCCGAGAAGTAGAGCGAGCGATTTGTAATGTTTTGCAGTAAAAAAACTTTACACCTTTGCTATCTTTACCGGCCGCGACCAATGCCAGAGCCAACCAGACCGACAACTGCCCGCCAGAAGATGCTCAACCGCTTGCAACAGCTTGCGCCGGGCTCGCTCGTGCGCTATAGTGACTTTGCCGGCCTGGGTATTGCGCCGGGCACCGTCGCCGTGAATCTGAGCCGGCTGCGCCAGCAAGGGGTGGTGCAACAGGTTACTAAGGGTACCTATCGCCTACCCCTGCAAAGCCGGTTCGGACCGGTGCCGGTTTCCGAGCAGCAGGTGCTGCAAGTACTCCTGCAAGCGTCCAACAAGAAACTACGGGGCTACCCGACCGGGGTAGCCGCCTTTAATCGATTGGGCTTGACTACGCAGGTGACCCAGGAAATCGAAATCGCTACTTCCCGGCCGGGCCGACCCAAAAAAGTCGGGAACGTGCGCGTGCGCTTTGTGCAGAGTCGGGGCGAGGTGAAGCTGGAGGAAGTGACGCTGCGCCAGCTGCTCGACGCCCTGCGGCAGCTCAAACGCCTACCCGACACCTCGCCGGCGACGGCCCTGCTACGCCTGCGCGAGCAGGTAAACCAGCTGCCCCCAGCTGACAAAACCAAGGTGGTTCGCCTGGCGCAGGGCTATAACCCCGCCACTCGAGCCATACTGGGCGCGCTGCTGGAAGGGCTGGGCGAAAACAAGCTGGCCACCAAGCTAAAAGCTGGTTTAAATCCCCTAACCTCCTACAAGCTTGGCCTGTCTGAGCAGGTATTACCTAACCGTGCGCCATGGCGAATCCAATGACCCTGCATACCCAAGAGCAGGACTTTCGCAACCTGATTACCATTACCGCGACGGCGCGGGGCATGCGGCAAAGCTTTATTGAGAAAGACTACTGGGTGACGTGGGTGTTGCGCAACCTTGCCGATTCTGCCGTTGCCGAGCAGGTCGTGTTCAAGGGCGGCACATCGCTTTCCAAAGGCTACGGGCTCATCGAGCGCTTTTCAGAGGATGTGGACCTGGCGGTTATCCTACAGGAGCAGCAAAGTGACGGCGCGCTGAAGAAACTCATCCGAGAAATTCATAAAACCGCAGCCGGCGACCTACCGGAAGTAGAACTAGCCGGCTTGACCAGCAAACGCGGCCACAACCGGCTGGTGTACCACCAGTACCCGCACCTGTTCACCGACCCGGTGCCGACCACTACGGAGCACATCTTGCTGGAAATAACGGCCTTCGGCGAGCCCGAGCCGCATAGCAAGCGCCCGCTGCTATCTTACCTGGGGCAATACCTGCTCGACCAGGGGCAACCGGAAGCCGTGCGGGAATACGGCCTGGAAGCATTCGATTTCAACGTGCTGAGCCTCGCACGCACGTTTGCCGAGAAAATAATGGCCCTGGTGCGAGTTTCCTACGAAACAGACCCGGTCGCGGCGGCCGGCCGCAAGGTGCGCCACCTCTACGACCTGCAGCAGCTGGTCAGTCACCCCGAAATAGTAGCCCTGCTAGCTGGCCCCGGCCTGGCCCAGCAGCTGGCGGCCGTACAGCGCGACGATGCGCGAGCCGGTGTCATTGGCCCCACCCGGGAATGGAAAACCCGACCCCTGACGGCCTGCTGGGCCTACACCGAGCAGGCGGCGAACCTACGCCAGCTTCAACAGCCTTACGAGCGGGATTTACCAAGGCTGCTGCACAGTCAACTCCCCGCCTTTGACCAGGTGCTGCTCACCATGCGGCGGATAGCTCAGCTGCTGCGCAGCTACGACGGGCTATAAGCTGTCGCAAAACAGACCCAGCGCCTTTTACGGCTCGGGCCACCTGCGCATCAGCCACCTGCATCGGCACGGCCAGCAGATTGGTCGCCTACTAAGGTTTTTTTGGCGCGGATTGTCCCGCTATTGTTCCGGCAAGCTGCGGGCGACTTCCCACTGCTCCACCGGCCGGAACACCACGACTTTGCCCCGCAGTAGCTCCTGTTGCTGCTGGCAGAAGGCGAGTAGGCGCGTGCGCTCGTCGAGCAGTTCCACGCATAGGGCCAGTTGGCCCGCTTCTACTTCGAGGTGGCGGGCACGCACGGCCCCGCCCAGCGCGTAGCCGTAGCCGCTGGTGTGGGTAGTAGCTTGTAAAATGCCGAAGGCGTGCGCCTTGTCGACCAGCGCGTGGGCCAGCGGGTCAGGGAAGAGGCGGCCGCGCAGGCCCGGCGCGGCGTGCTTGTCGGCCTGGGTGAGGTAGATGCGCAATTCGCCCAGCTCGCGCACGGCGGGCAACGGGGGTGGGGTAGGGGCCATTAGTCAATACTTAATAATGCGCGGCTTGTACTTCGGTCAGCGTGAGTAGCCCGCCGCTGCCGGCCTCGCTAAACAGGCGCTCGACTTCGGGCAGGAAGCGGGCGATGGCAGCCGGGCTGTCCACGAAGTCCAGCACCAGGGGCAGGTTTTCGGCCAGGGTCAGCAGCTTGGCCGATTCCACCTGGCCCTGCGCCCCGAAGCCCAGCACGCCCTTGGTGACGGTGGCCCCGGCCAGGCCCGCCTGCCGCGCCGCGTATACCAGCGCCTCGTAGAGCGGCTGGTGCTGGTGCTTGTCCTGCTCGCTCACGTAGAGGCGTAGCAGCTGCGCCGGTTGCAAAGTAGCCATGCGATAAAAGGGTTAAGAAGAGAAGTTTATAAAAAGCGCACCGCCACCACGCCCGCAAACGTGGCCCCCAGCCCCAGCAGCACGCTGCCGGCCACGTAGAGCGCCCCGTAGGCGTATTCGCCGTCGGTGAGCAGGGCGATGGTTTCGTAGGAGAAGGTCGAAAACGTGGTGAAGCCCCCGCAAAAGCCCGTGGTGAGCAACAGTCGCAGCTCGGGCGAGCCGATGGTGCCCCGCTCGGCCGCCGCGTAGAAGAAGCCAATGAGCAGGCAGCCCAACACGTTGACCAACAGCGTGCCCAGCGGAAAAGGGTGCACGAAGTGCCGCGCCACCAGCAGCTGCAACAAATAGCGGCCCACGCTGCCCAGGGCCCCGCCCACGGCGATGATGGCTAGCAATCGAAACATAAGGTGCACGTGAGAAGTCAGCCCCGGCGGACTACTGGCGCCAGTAGCCCGCCGGGGCAATCGCCGTCATTTATTGATTCTTAAAGGCCTTGATGCCCGCAAAGCGCCCCGCGCCGCCCAGCTCGCGCTCGATGCGCAGCAGCTGGTTGAACTTGGCGATGCGCTCGGAGCGCGAGCCGCTGCCGGTTTTGAGGTGGCCCGCGCCGGTGGCTACCGTCAGGTCGGCCACGAAGGTGTCCTCGGTTTCGCCCGAGCGGTGCGACACGAACTGGTTGTAGCCGTTGGCCTGCGCCAGGCGCACGGTGGCGAGCGTTTCGGTGACGGTGCCGATTTGGTTGAGCTTGATGAGCACCGAGTTGGCGATGTGCTGGTCAATACCGGCTTGCAGGATGGCGGGGTTAGTGCAGAAAATATCGTCGCCCACCAGCTCGATTTTACTCCCTAGGGCCTGGGTGTGCAGCTGCCAGCCGGCCCAGTCGTCCTCGCCCATGCCGTCTTCGAGCAGGATGATGGGGTACTGGCTTACCCAGCTCACCCACAGGTCGTTGAACTGCGCGGAAGTGAAGGTTTGTTGGGTCGATTTGAACAAGCGGTACTGGCCCGGCTGGCCATCCTTGCCCTTCTCCCACAGCTCGCTCGACGCGGGGTCGAGGCAGAGCGAGATGTCGGTGCCCGGCCGGTAGCCAGCCTTCGTGATGGCTTCGAGCAGCAGCTCCACGGCCTCCTCGTTCGACTTCAGATTGGGGGCAAAGCCGCCCTCATCGCCTACCCCCGTGTAGTAGCCCTTCTGCTTGAGCAGGGCCTTGAGGGCGTGAAACGTTTCCACGCTCATGCGTATGGACTCGGCAAAGGTGGGCGCGTTGTGCGAGGCAATCATGAATTCCTGAAAATCCACGTTGTTATCGGCGTGGCGGCCGCCGTTGAGCACGTTCAGGCAGGGCACAGGCAGCACGTAGCTGGCCTGGTCGGCCAGCTGCCGGTAGAGCGGTTTTCCGTTAGCGGCGGCCAGGGCGCGGGCGTAGGCCATCGACACGGCCAGGATGGCGTTGGCCCCGAGGCGGCTCTTGTTGGGGGTACCGTCGAGGGCGATGAGGCGGTGGTCGAGGTCGGCCTGGTCGGTAAGGTCTTGGTTGAGAATAGCCTGGCTGATTTCACCCTGCACGTTGGCCACGGCCTTTTGCACGCCCAGGCCGCCGTAGCGTTTGGGGTCGCGGTCGCGCAGCTCCACGGCTTCTTTCTCGCCGGTGCTGGCCCCGGCGGGCACCAGGGCGCGGCCGGTGGCCCCGCCTTCAAGGGTAATGTCGGCTTCGACGGTGGGGTTACCGCGCGAGTCGAGCACTTCGAGGGCGGTTAGGGAGGTGATTTTCATAGGGGATTGAAAAAATGAAGTAGGATAAAATGGCCGGACCAACTTGGTCAGGGCTAGGCGGGGGGTGAATCGGGGGCGTTGGCTTGCGCCAGCAGCTGGTTGGCTAACTCGGTGAGGCGCAGCACACGGGCATCCCAGTCGGGAGCCAGGGCCGGGGGTAGGGCCCCATAGCTGCTGAACTTGGCGGCCGGCGCGTCGCCCAGGATTTCCCAGAGCTGGGCGGCGCGGAAGGCTACCTCGTGGCGGGGCGAGCGGGTCTGCGTGTCGAGGCGGTAGGCGGCGTGCAAGGCGGCCAGCTCGGCGTGAAACGCCTCGGCCGTGGCGGCCAGGGCGGCGCGGTCGGCCGCGGGCAAGTCGGCAGCCCAGCGCTGGGCAATGCCGGGCGCGGGCGGCCCCAGCACCGCCCGCAGGCTGGCCAGGCGGTCTTCGAGCAGGAGCATCAGCGAGCTGAGCACCCGCTGGTGCGTGGCCGAGAGCGGGAACCCGGCCGGCGGGGTGGGCAAAGGACTAGGCATCAGACAACTGGTGGGGAAGAAGCGGGGGAAAGTGGCACATAGCGCGCGATAATCCAGGTATAGAGCCAACTCACGCCGTAGGCCAGGGGCAGG
The DNA here is from genome assembly GCF_030581075.1 of Hymenobacter cheonanensis. Taxonomy (GTDB): domain Bacteria; phylum Bacteroidota; class Bacteroidia; order Cytophagales; family Hymenobacteraceae; genus Hymenobacter. The sequence goes on along the minus strand of NZ_JAUQSW010000013.1, from coordinate 77,816 downwards.
CTCAGCAGCGCGGGCACCAGCACGTCGGAAGGGTAGTGCACACCCAGGTACACCCGGCTGTAGGCCACCAGTGCCGCCCAGGGGAATAGCACCCAGGCTAGCCCCGGCAGCCGGTGCCGGGCCGTGAAAAACAAGTAAAACGCCAGCGCAAACACATTGCCTGCGTGCGACGACACGAAGCCGTAGGGGCCGCCCCGGTAGCCGTGCAGCAGGTGCAGCTGCCCCACCAGACCGGGCTCGTGGCTGGGCCGCAGCCGGTGCGCCCAGGGCTTGAGCAGCCCGGATGCCAGCTGGTCGCTGGCCAGAATAAGCACCGCAATCAGCGGCACCAGCACCCAGGCCCGCCGGCCGAAGCTGCCCACCAGCACGGCCAGCAGCGCGGCGTAGAACGGCACCCAGGTAAACGTCTGGCTTGCCCACCACAGCAGGCCGTCCCAGAAGGGCGTGTGGTGGCCGTTGACCAGCAGAAGCAGGCGTGTGTCCAGGGTTTGCAGCTGGTCGAGTATGGCGAGGAAAAGGAGGGTGGTGAAGAAAAAGGCCGCGGCCTGCCCTAGGGCCGCCGGTCGGCCGGCTGGTGCAGCGCCCCCAGGCGGCGGCCCCGGTGGCGGCCCAACAGCGGGTGCTTAGGCTGGCCCACCTGCTGAGAGGAGTAGATGCCGCTGTGGCCCGAAAACAGGTAGGCCACCACGCAGCTCAGCCCCAGGTAGATGCCCGCGTGGGTACCAAATAGCTCCAGGCCCATGAACAGGCAGGCCAGTGGCGTATTGGCCGCACCCGCAAACACCCCCACAAAGCCCATGCCCGCCAGCAGCGCCACCGGCAGCGGCAGCACTACGGCCAGCGCCGAGCCCAGCGCCGCCCCGATGAAAAACAGCGGCGTGACCTCCCCGCCCTTGAAGCCCGCCCCCAGCGTGAGGGCCGTCAGGGCCAGCTTCCAGGCAAAATCCTGGGGCGGCAGCGGGTGCTGAAACGCCTCCACGATGACCGGCACGCCCAGGCCAGCGTAGCGCATGGTGCCCAGCGCCCACATGATGCCCGCTACCAGCACGCCGCCCACCACCGGCCGCAGCGGCGCGTAGGCGATGCGGGCAAACTGCTTACTTATCCAGTGGGTGAGGGTAGCGAAGCTGCGGGCCGTGAGGCCAAACAAGGCCCCCACCAGCAGGGTGCAGCCCAGTCCTGGGGCCGTGAGCGGCAGGGCCGCTAGCGCGGGGTAGGCGGTGTGGCCCACGCCCCAGGCCCGCGTGACGGCATCGGCCACCATAGCGGCCAAAAAGCTGGGCAAAATGGCCTCGTAGCGCATCGAGCCGAGCAGAAACACCTCCAGCCCGAACACGGCCCCGGCTAGCGGCGTGCCAAACACGGAGGCGAAGCCCGCGCTCATGCCCGCGATGAGTAGCAGCTGCCGCTCGCGCCGGGGCAGCCAGCGCGAAAGCTGGTCGGCCAGCGCCCCGCCCATCTGCACGGCCGTGCCCTCGCGGCCCGCCGAGCCGCCAAACAGGTGCGTGAGCAGCGTGCCGCCCAGCACCAGCGGCACCAGCCGCAGCGGAATTACTTCGCTCGGGGCGTGTATTTCGTCCAAAATCAAGTTGTTGCCCTTCACCACCCGGTTGCCAAAGCGGTGGTAGGCCAGCCCCACCAGCAGGCCGCCCACCGGCAGCAGCGCCAGGGCCCAGGGGTGGGTTTCGCGCCAGCGCGTCACCCATTCCAAACTCACTAAGAAGCCGGCCGAGGCAGTGCCGGCCAGCGCGCCGACCAAGCTGGAGAGCAGCAGCCAGCGCCCCACAAACCAAGCCGTGGGGGTAGGCGAGAGGGCCCGTAAACGGGCGGGTACTAAGCGGGAGTAAAGGGGGTGATAAGCCACGGGAGCGAACGCTAAGATGAACTACTCGGCGTAGCCACCAGGGCCAGCCGTCTCGTAGGAATCATCAGCGCAGCGCACCAGGCGCCGGCGGTTCGCGGTGGAAATCCATCACCGTACTGCGCCCTTATACGAGGCGACGACGGGCGGGTTGTGATAATTGGGCAGCCTGCCGGCTATTATTGCTAAAAACCTGTGGCGGGCCCGGCCGTTAAGGAGGCTTCTTTGCCTGCTGCCATGACCAGTTTCCCTTTCTTGTCTGCGGCCCGGCGGTGGCGTGCGGCGGCCGGGGCCGGCTTTGCCCTGCTGGCCTGGCTGAGCGGCTGCGTGGTAGCGCAGGTAGGCGCTTCGCGGGCGCTGGACGCGCCGGCGGCTGCCGTGGCGTGTGCCCCCGCCGAGCTGCCTTACGCGCTCCCCGGCCCGGTGCTGACGGCCCCGCAGCTAGCGGCCGATACCCTGCTGCGCCGCCACTTCACGGCCCCCACGCTGGCCGCTGCCAACCGCTACGGCCTGGCGCCGGCCCTGCATCAGCTGGTGGCGGCCCCACTTGGCTCGCTGGCCCGCCTGAGCGCCCGGCAGCGCGTGGGCGAGCAGCTGGCGGCCCTGGCCCTGCTGGTGGGCAGCACCACCGCCGAACTGGACTGCGAGGAGGAGCGCGCCGACCAGGTGGCCGATTACCTGCTCGACCAGGCCGCTCGCCGCATCCGGCGCTACACGCTGCTGGCCATCGTGCTCGGGGCCCTGGGCACGGTCGTCACCGGCGGGCTGGCGCTGCTGGAAGTGCGCAAGTCGATTTACCGCCCGGTTGGCATCGCGTTTGGCCTGGCCGGGGCGGCGCTGGGGTTGCTCAGTCTCTACGTCCCCGATGCGCGCATTTCCTACGCACACCGCCGCAACGCGCTGGCCAACATTGGCTTAGTGGACCTAGGGCCGGTGACTACGCAGCCGCGCACTCTGGCCGCGCCGGTGTGGGCCTACCTCACGGCCCCCGCTGGCGCGACGGGCGCGCTTTCGCGGCGCGAAGCCCTGCTGCACCGCTGGCAAACCACCGGCGAGCTAGGGGCTAGAAGTTCCGCCGACCGGCAGCGCCTGCTGTACCTGCTCTTCGGCCGCGGCGGCACCTACGCGGCCAGCGAGCTGCAAATGCGGGCCAACTTCTACGACCAGCTCGAAGCCAGCGTGGCGCTGCTGAAGCAGGAGCTGGCCCAACTGGCCGCGCAGGTGGCGGCGCTGCCGTAGCCCTATTCCGTTAGCAAATAATGGTTTACCCGCTCCAGGTTGTCATTGAGCTGGTACACCATCGGCACGCCGGTTACGATGTCGAGCTGGGTCACCTGCTCGTCGGTGAGCTTGTCGATGTACTGCACTAGGGCCCGCAGGCTGTTACCGTGGGCGCAGACGATAACTTTTTGCCGCTGGCGCAGGGCGGGCATTACCGTCTCGGTCCAGAAGGGCAGGACGCGGGCCAGCGTTTCGCTCAGGTTCTCGGTCAGGGGCAGCTCGCGGTCGGTGAGGTGCTGGTAGCGCGGGTCGTGGCCGGGGTAGCGCGGGTCGGCGGGCGTGATGGCAGGCGGGTGCGCGTAGGGGTCGCGCCGCCACAGCAGTACCTGCCCGGCCCCGTACTGGGCTTCGGCGGCGGCCTTGTTCTGGCCCTGCAGCGCCCCGTAGAAGCGCTCATTGAGCCGCCAGGTCTTCTGCACCGGAATCCAGAGCAGGTCCAGCTCTTCCAGCACGATGTCCATCGTTTTGATGGTGCGCTTGAGGTAGGAAGTGTAGCCCACGTCGAAGCGGAAACCGTGCTTGTGCAGCAGCTGGCCGGCGCGGTGGGCCTCGGCCACGCCCTGGGGCGTGAGGTCCACGTCGGTCCAGCCGGTGAAGACGTTGGCCAAATTGGTGGTGCTCTCGCCGTGGCGAAGCAAAACGATGTCGGGCATGGGGTAGGGAAAAGTAGTAGGGTTGTTAGTGACTGATAGCCAGCAGCCCCAGCATACCCAGCGCATATAGCGCGAGCACTGCCAGCGAGTCGAGGCCCATGCGGGCCACCTGCCGCTGCGGCCGGAAAACCAGCCCATAGACGTACACGCAGGTGAGCAGCATGCCCAGGCCTGTGAGGTAGAGGTCAGCCTTGCCGGCGTGGGGCAGCGCGGCCTGGCCCGAGAGCGCGCTGGCCACCACAAACAGCACCGGCAAAAAGGCGTTGCCCCCAAAAATATCGCTGACGGCCAGCTCATACGCGCCCGCTTTCATCGAGGCCAGGCCAGTCGATACCTCGGGCAGCGAGGTAGCCGCCGCCAGCACCGTGGCCCCAAACAGCAGGCCGCTCAAACCCCAGTGGGTGGCCAAGGCGTCGCCGCTGCGCTCCAGCACCACGCCGGCCACCAGTGTCACCACGGCCGAAGCCAGGAATACGAGCCCCGTGCGCCCGGTGCTGGCCGGGGGCTGTGGTTGGGCCGGGGCCGGGGGCTTAGGCGGCGGGCTGCCAGTTGGGGCCGCGTCGTGCGCCTGCCAGGGCAAGCCTTTTTGCGCTTTCCCAATCAGCCACAGGCCCACCACCCAGAGCCCTAGGATGAGCAGGCCCGCCGGGGTCGCGCGGGCCACGATAACGGCGGCCGGCAGTTGGCTGCCCACCAGCACGGCCGCCAGCACGGCCAGCACCAGCACGCCTTCCAGCGCCAGCGCCAGCGAGGCGGCCCGGTAAGTGAGGGCCGCTTTTTTGCCCAGGCCAAATACGTCGAGCACCACCAGCACCAGCGTCTGCATCGCAATGCCGCCCAGGATGTTGCCGATGGCCAGCTCCAGGTGCTGGCTCAGGGCGGCGCTGACCGTGATGGCCAGCTCGGGCAGGTTGGTGACCACGGCCAGCAGCAGCAGGCCGCCCAGCGCCTGGCCCAGCCCGAAGCGCTTGGCCAGCACCGAGGTAGTATTGGCCAGGTAAATGCCGGCCACCCAGACGGCCGCCCCGGCCGCCGCAAAGGCCAGCAGCAACAGGGGAATAGATAAGTGTGCGAACATGCGGGAGCAGGTAAAGTAGGAGGCCCATACGGCCCGCCCGCCCTTTTTGCCGGAAAATCCGCGCTACGGCCCCGACCTTCGCGCCCATGTCCGATTTTCGCTTGCGCGTATTCGCCGCCGTGGCGCGGCACCTGAGCTTTACCAAGGCCGGCCAGGAGCTGTTCGTGAGTCAGCCAGCCGTCACCAAGCACATCCGGGAGCTGGAGGCCCAGTACGGCCAGCGCCTGCTGGAGCGGCGCGGCAACCGCGTAAGCCTCACCGAGGCCGGCCGCCTGCTGCACGCCCACGCCGAGGCCGTGGCCGCCTCGGCCCAGCAGCTCGACGAGCAATTGGCGGGCCTGCGCGACCCCGAAGAAGCCGCCGGCCGCCTGCGCCTGGGGGCCAGCACCACCCTGAGCCAGTACGTGCTGCCGGGCTGGCTACCGGCCTTTCAGGCCCGCTACCCGCAGGTGCAGCTTACCTTATTTAATGCTAATTCCGAGCGCATTGCCGACGCGCTACTGCGCGGCGAGCTGGATTTGGGCTTCGTGGAGGGCCGCACCAAAAGCCGCGACCTGCACTACGAATTGCTCTTGCCCGACGAGCTGGTAGCCGTGCGCCGGGCCACGCCCGCCGGGTCGCCCACCAAGCCCCTACCCCTGGCCGAGGCCCTGGCCAGCCCGCTGGTGCTGCGCGAGCGCGGCTCCGGCACGCTGGAAGTGCTGGAAATGGCTTTGCGTGAGCGCAAAATCAAGCTTTCCGACCTGCAAGTGGCTATTTACCTTGACAGTACGGAGGCCATCAAAAGCTACCTAGAGGCGGCCCCCACGGCCCTAGGGTTTGTGTCGCGGCAGGCACTGACGCGCGAGCTGGCGGCGGGCCTGCTCGAAGTGGTGCCCATTGCCGGGCTGGCCCTGCCCCGGCAGTTTGAGGCCGTGTGGGTGCAGGGCCAGCCGCTGCCCCGCCCGGCCCAGCGGTTCTGGCTCTTTGCGCAGGCCCAGGGCAGCGTTTCCATAACCAAAGGGAATAAGCGATAACTAATCAACTGAACGCCGGGCGAACAACCGGCGTAGGTGGAAGGGTTACGTAGCCGCTACTTACCAGCGGCACAGCCCGCATATTTCCCCCTTTCACCATGCGAAACCACCCCGCCCCCGACGCCGAACAGCCCACGCCGGAAACCGCCCACCCCGCCGCCGACAGTGCCCACGCCGGCACCCCGCACTACGGTACCTTTGGCGACCCGGCCACCGTGCCCGCTACCCCGGAGCACCACCCTAACCGCCAATACGTGGGCGGCTACATGGACCCCGAAGGCACCCACGGCGGCTGCGAAACCGGCCCCTACGACCCTGCCCAGCAGCGCGGCCACGCCGACCAGAACCGGGCTACCGACGCCGTGCTGGCCGCCCAGGGCAAGGACGAAGATGTGGAGCGCGCCGCCTTTGCCGAGGACGACCCGCGCTATGCGGGCGGCGACAAATTCGATTTAAAAGACGAGCAGACGGGCTTTTAGGACAAGCCTATGCTACGCCTAGACACTAGCCGTCCCCCGTTTCCCTTCTACCTACGCGCAGAACCGGAAGCGGGAAACGCCTGGTTTTCGGGCGCTGAGCTGTCAACAGACTGCTCAAAATGGTTATTCGTAATAACTATTTTGAATAACCTGACCACGCAGTTCGCCCGCTACTTTTGAGTTCGCCAGCCCCTGTCAGTGCCCACTGGGCGATTCGGCGGCGCGGCTACAACGTGGCTACTAGCTTTTTCCAATCACCTCTTTTGCTCTTTTCACGCATGAGCCAGCACCCCGAAAACCCCGCTACCCCCGCCGCCGAAGCCCACGCCGGCACGCCCCACTACGGCGACTTCGGCCACCCCGCCGACCCCCACGCGCCCCGCACCTACCGCGCAACCAGCTACGACGGCTCCAACGATAACCCCGACGAGTTCAGCGCGTTTCGCGGCAAGCACGCCGCCAATACGGAGCACTACTGCATGAGCGATGCCCAGGCCGACCCCGCCCAGCAGGTTGGCCACGTGGAGCAAAACCAGGCTACCGCTGCCATCATCGCCGCCCACGGGGCCGACGACGACGTGGAGCGCGCCGCCTACGCCCTCGACGACCCCCGCTACGCCGGTGGCGACGTGTACGACCTGAAAAACGAGCAAACCAGCCTGTAGCGCCCGGCTGGCCGCGTGCCTAGGCCCCTGCCCGGTTGCCGTTGGTTTGGCCAGCTGGCAGCCGGGCAGGCGGCATTTAGGGACTGGGAACAAGCAGCTGGCAGACGCCTATCCATAATTTTTGGTTATGCTGAATAAGCATTTGGAATACACAAGGTGCGGGGTAGCCAGGTAATTTTGACGCACAATCAACGCCGGCCGCCTGGTACTAGCGGGCTGGCTGGCAGTTGATTGGCCGGGCGGAACAGGCCGCCCGGCTACTTTTTACCACCCGCCCCGATGTCATCCGATTCCCTGGTGCTGCGCCTAGGAGCCAGCGCCACGCTGAGCGGCTACGTGCTGCCCGTTTTGCTGGCCAGCCTGCAACGGCAGCTGCCCGGCCTGCAGGTGCAGCTGCGTCACCTGCCCACCGGCCAGGTGGCCGACTGCCTGCGCCGGGGCGAGCTGGATTTGGGCTTTGTGGAAGGCCTGGAGCGCTGCCCCCGCCTGCACTACGAGCACCTGCTGCACGACGAGCTGGTGGCCGTGCGCCAGGCTACCCCTGGCGGCCCCCCGCCGCGCCCGTTGCCGCTGGCCCAGGTGCTGGCCGGGCCGCTGGCGCTGCGCGAGCCGGGGTCGGGTACGCTGGCCTGCATCGAGCAGCACTTGCGGCAGGCGCACGGCGTGGAGCTGGCCGCGCTGCCGCAGGTGCGCTACCTGCCGCAGCTGGCGGCCATCAAGGAGCGCCTGTTGGCCGCGCCGGGTACCATCGGGCTGCTGCCGCGCCGGGCGGTGGCCCGCGAGCTGCTGGCCGGCGCACTAGAAGAAGTGTGGGTGCTGGGGCTGCGCCTGACGCGCCCGCTGGTGAGCGTGCGCCGCCCCGACCAGCCGCTGCCCCCAGCCGCCGCGCGGCTGCTTACCCTATGCCGGGAGCGCTACGGCTCCCTGTCATAACCATTGGTTATTCGACATAACATTTTGAGATAAACTAGTAAGGGGTAAGCGCCGTAAATTTGCTCCAGATAACAACCACTTCCCCATGAGCCACCTCACCACTCCCGCGCCTCCTACTCCGCAGCCTGAGCACAGCGCCGAGCCGATGCTCTTCGCCTCGCCGGCCGAGCAGGACCACGCCGCCGCCGCCCTTGATGAAGGGGTAAATACCACCGGCATCTTCCGCCACCTGCACACGCCCCGCGTGGCTTTCGGCCAGGACTTCACCTTGCGGCAGGTGGTGTTCGGGCTGTTTCTGGTGTTCTGCCTCACGCCCTGGGCCTCGCCGCCCATCGCCCTGGCCCTAGGGCTGGTGCTGGCCCAAACAGTGGGTAACCCCTTCACCAGCCACACCAAAGCCTTCACCCACAAGCTGCTGCAATTCTCGGTGATTGGCCTGGGCTTTGGTATGAATGCCCACGCGGCGGTGCAGGCCGGCAAGGAAGGCATTTTGTTTACAGTGGTGTCCATCTTCGGCACGCTGTTTCTGGGCTACTTCGTCGGTAAGTGGCTGGGTCTGGGCAAGCACGTGGTGCACCTGATTTCGTGCGGCACTGCTATCTGCGGCGGCTCGGCCATCGCGGCCATCGGGCCGGTGCTGCGGGCCAAGGACGAGGAAATGTCGGTGGGCCTGGGCACGGTGTTCGTGCTCAATGCCATTGCGCTGTTTGCCTTTCCGCCCATCGGCCACGCCCTGCACATGAGCCAGAATCAGTTCGGCCTCTGGTGCGCCATCGCCATTCACGATACCTCGTCGGTAGTGGGCGCGGCGGCCGCCTACGGCAACCAGGCGCTCGAAGTAGCCACCACCGTGAAGCTGGCGCGGGCGCTCTGGATTATCCCGGTGGCCATCGGCACGGCCATGATTTTCAAGCAGAAAGGCGTTAAAATCAAGATTCCCTACTTCATCTTCGGCTTCATTCTGGCTATGCTGGTCAACACCTTCGTGCCCGCCGCCAAGCCCCTGGGGCCGGTGATGGTGAACCTGGCCAAAATCGGCCTCACGGTCACGCTGTTTTTCATCGGCGCGGGGCTGTCGGCTAAGGTCGTGAAGTCGGTGGGCATCAAGCCCTACGTGCTGGGCATCCTGCTGTGGGTGGTGATTTCGACCGCCTCGCTCTACGTCATTCTGCACGCCGTCTAGGCTGGTGCGCCGGGCCGGTGGCGAGTGCTGCTGGCCCGGCCAATACGGGTAATAGCCCGCTGATAAACAGGCTCTCTTAGCAATCCTCTCCGCCATGGCCACGTTTCCTGACCCTACCCCCCGTCTGCAACCCGAAGACAAGCAGGTGTTTGTGAAAGTAGCCGGCCTGCTGACCTGGCTCACCGGCCTGCTGGTGCTGGTAGTGGCCGTGACGGCCTACCTGCTGGTGTTTCCGCCCCAGCCCGCCGCGCCGCTGGCCGCTACGGCGGCCGCGCCGGTTGCAGGGGCTGGGGCGGCCCCGAAGCAGTCCGTCAATTTCTTCGCCCCGGCCCGGTTCCTGCTCGACAGCGTAAAACACAACCCCGAGGGCGAGCTGATTCGCTACGGCCACGAGCTGATTGCCCACACCCCGCAGTACCTGGGCCCCCAAGTGAAAGACCCGCTACTGCGCCTGGCGGGCAGCAACCTGGCCTGCCAGAACTGCCACCTGCAAGCCGGCCAAAAGGCCTTTTCGGCCCCCTACGTGGGCATCTGGGGCATCTACCCCACTTATAAAGGCCGCGAAAACGCCATCAGCACCCTCGAAGACCGCATCAACGGGTGCATGACCCGCAGCCTCAACGGCCGCCCGCTGCCCCTCGACGGCAAGGAGATGAAGGCCCTGGTGACCTACATGAAGTGGCTGGGCCGCCAGGTGCCGGTGGGGGAGAAGGTGAAGGGCCAGAGCTTCGTAAAAGTCACGTTTCCGAACCGGGCGGCCGACCTGGGGCAGGGCAAAGTACTGTATTCCCAGCAGTGTGCCAGCTGCCACGGGGCGGGCGGCCAGGGCCAGCGCGCCAGCTCCGACGCGCAGTACCAGTACCCGCCCCTGTGGGGGCCCGACAGCTACAACGACGGGGCCGGCATGCACCGCCTGCAAACGGCGGCCCGCTTTATCAAGGCCAACATGCCCTTCGGGGCCACCGCCGAGCACACCATTCTCTCCGATGCCGATGCCTACGACATCGCGGCCTTCATCAACTCGATGCCCCGGCCCCGCATGGCCCACCTCGAAAAGGACTACCCCGACCTGAGCAAGAAGCCCGTCGATTGCCCCTACCCCCCTTACGCCGACCAGTTTACCCAGCACCAGCACCAGTTCGGACCCTACGCGGCCATGAGCCAGGGCAAGAAGGGCGCGGAGTAACCGCGTCGTAGCAAACATTTTAGCACAAATTCCTGCTCATGAAAACCCTGATGCTGACCGCCGCGCTCGCCGCCGGCCTCGCCTTTTCCAGCCACGCCCAAACTCCCGCTGCCATGCACGATGCCGAAGCCTTTCAGAAAGGCACCTTCGCCGGGGCCACCGCCGACCTGGCGCACTACAACGCCATCTACCAGCTCGACAGCGACGACCTCAAGCTGATTCAGCAGACGCTGCGCAACATCAGCAACGCGCTGGCCGACACCCGCTTGAAAGGCAAGGTGACCATCGAGCTGATTGCCTTTGGCAACGGCACCACGCTCTACCGCAAGGACCAGCCCTACGAGGCGCAGCTCACGGCCCTCAAGCAGCAGGGCGTTATCCTGGCGCAGTGCCTGAATACGCTCAAGGAGAAGAAGATAAGCAAGGACGAGCTGCTGCCGCTCATCGCCTACGTGCCCAGCGGCAACGGGGAGCTTATAATCCGGCAGGCCCAGGGCTGGTCGCTGGTGCACCCCTAAAGCGCTCGTTCGCCCCTAGCCACGCCCATGAAACGCCTCCTCCACCTGCTCGCCCTGGCCGCGCTCACGCTGGCCCCGGCCGCCGCGTTCGCCCAAGCCATGCCCATTCAAAAGCCCGCCCCGCCCGACGCGGCCCACAGCTTCGACCCGCCCTGGAACGCGCCGTTCCAAACCGGCGAGGCCTTCACGGTGCCCGGCATCGACAACGTGCCCGACCTCTACGGCGACGTGGTGGACCCGCAGCTGGTGGTGTTTTTTGGCGGCAACCAGTTTATGGTGCTCGATGACTTGCTGCGCGAATTTCGTAAGGCCTACCCCCAGTACCAGCGCATCTTCGTCGAAACCCTACCCCCTGGCATCCTGGCCAAGCAGATTGAGCAGGGTGGGGCCCTGGTGGTGGGCAACCTACGCATCGCCCTCAAGCCCGACGTGTACGCGGCCGGCAAAAGCCGGATGGACATGACCCCCGAGTGGTTTGCCCGCACCAGCAGCTACGCCCAAAACCGGCTGGCCATCCTGGTGCGCCAGGGCAACCCCAAAAAGGTACAGAGCCTGCGCGACCTGGGCCGCCCCGAGGTGCGGGTGAGCATGCCCAACCCCGAGTGGGAGGGCATCGGCAAGCGCATCGAGGAATCGTATGAGAAGGCCGGCGGCGCGGCCCTCAAAACGGCCGTGATGACCACCAAAGTGCAGGCGGGCAGCACGTTTCTGACCCAAATTCACCACCGGCAGTCGCCCATGCGCGTGCTCTATGACCAGTCGGATGCCGCCCCGGTGTGGTACACGGAGGCGTTTTACCAGAAAATGCTGGGCCACCCGGTGGAGAACATCGAGATTCCGGCTAAGGAAAACATCACGGCCAACTACGTGGCCGGGGTGCTGAAAGCCGCGCCCCACGCCCAGGCCGCCGAGGACTTCGTGGCCTTCCTCACCAGCCCCGCCGGGCAGGCCGTGTACCGCAAGTACGGCTTCCTGCCCCCGGCCAACTAACCGCTTTTTTCGTCATGCAAACCCTGTTTCGCCCCCGGCTCGGCCGGGTTGCCCGCTGCCTTATGCTCACTACGTTATTAGCCGCGCCGGCCCTGGCCCAGTCGGCCCCGCCGCTTTCGACTCCCCCGCTGCGCGTGTACGGCCCCGGCGGCCCGGCCACGGCTATGAAGGAGTGCGCTGCCGCTTTCACCAAGCAAACCGGCCTGGCCGTGGAAGTAACCGCCGGCCCCGAGCCGCAGTGGCTACCCCAGGCCGCGCAGGATGCCGACCTGGTGTACGGCGGGGCCGAGTACATGCTCACCCAAACTGCGCTGGCCCACCCCGGCCTGGTGGACGAGGCCAGCCGCACCAGCCTCTACGCCCGCGCATCGGCGGTGCTGGTGCGCACGGGCAATCCCCTGCACATCAAGCGCCTCGAAGACCTGACCAAGGAAGGCGTGCGCCTGCTCGACGTGAACGGGGCCGGCCAGATGGGCATGACCGAGGATATGGCCCGCACCCCGGCCCTCATCGCCAACCTCCAGCACAATACCCGCACCTCCGTTAAGACCAGCGCCGAGGCCGTGGCCCTCTGGCAGCAGCAGCCCCAGGCCTACGACGCCTGGATAACCTACGCCTCATGGCAGCCGCGCCTGCCCGGCTCGGCCCTGGTGCGCCTGCCCCGCGCCCAGCGCGTGAGCCGGGGCACGCCCATTGCCCTGACCCAGCGCACCACCCAGGCGGCCACCGCCCGGCAGTTCGTGGCCTTTCTGAAGTCGGCCGAGGGCCACGCCATTTTTCGTCGCAATGGGTGGGAATAGGGGGTAGGCCCCCAACAGCATCGTTTTTTCTTCCCGCTCACCCATTCACTCCTTTCCTAACATGACTATTCTCTCCACCTCTACGAGCGCCCCGCGCCGGCTGGCCCTAGGGCTAGCCACGGCCCTGCTGGGCGGCGTTACCCTGCTGGCTGGGTGCAAAAAAGACGATACCCAGGCCGCCGATACCTCGCCGCTGCTGCACATCGTGTCGCCCGTGGCCGGGGCCGTGGTAGCCCCCGGCGTGGGCCGCACCGGGGCGGGCAGCTTCGATGGGGCGGGTTTCCTAGTAAACCTGGAAATCGTGACCCAGGACACGGTGACCATCCCCACCAAGGAAGGCCTCAACATCCGCAACGCCGCCGCCGTGGGCAGCCCCAACGTGAACCTGCCCGGCCTCACGGTGAGCCTCGACGTGGACCTGACCAACCCGGCGGGCGTGGTCATCGCCAAAGGCACCAACCTGGCCTCGCTCTTCAACATCGCGGGCACCGACGACACGCCCGGTCCCGGCGTCACGACCTGGGTGAGCTGGCACGTGCTGGAGTCGCTGCCCGCCGGCACCACCAGCTTCAACCTTACGGCCGCCATCAAGGACCGTTCGGGGCGCACTACCACGACCACCCAAAAAGTAAGCGTGGGCACCGGCCCCGGCGGGGCCGCCAGCGGCCAGGCTCTCACGCCGGCCCCGCTCACTACGACCCTCACGCCCGGCGCCGACGACCCGGCTGGCCCCACGGTGACGCTGCTGGCCCCGCGCACGGGCAGCAGCATCAGCCCCGGCATCCAGACGGCGGGCGTGCTGCCCACGCCGCCCAGCCAGGGCGCACTGTTCTTTGTGCAGGTGTCGGCCCTCGATAAGTCGAAGAACGGCATCGGGGTGAACGAGAACGCCCTGGGCAAGGCCGATGCCGACCGCGGCACCATCGTGGACGGCACCCAGTCGTCGAAGGGGCCGAACCGCTACGCGCCGGGCCTGGTGGTGACCTTCGATGTGCCGCTGCTGCAACCCAACGGCAACGTCATTGCGGCCGGCGGCAACCTGGCCCCGGTCTTTAACACGGCCGGCAGTGAGATGGACCCTAGCGGTTACGTGCGCACCACCTTCGGCTGGACGGTGGGCGGCACCCTGCAGCTGCCGGCCGGCAAAACCAGCGTCACGGTAAAGGCCGCCGTGGTGGACAACGCGGGCAAGACCGGCAGCGCCACCCAGGTACTGCAAATCAGCCCCGTGGCCAACGGCCAGCTGCTGACGCCCGCCCCCTAGGGGGTAGGCCCTGGCGCGCTATTCCACCAACTCCCATTCCTATGAACCCCACATCCTTTCCCCTGCTCGACTGGCGGGTGTGCCCCACTGGGCGGCCCGACGAGCCGCTGCGGATGCAGCGCCTCGAAGCCTTGGCGGCCCGGGCGCCGGGCGTGGCCCACGCCCACCGCTTCTGGCTGCTGCTGCACGTGGCGCGGGGCGCGGGCGTGCTGCACCTGCCGGGGCAGGCGCTGGCGCTGCAACCGGGGCAGCTGGTGCTGCTGCCGCCGGGGCCGGTGCTGGGCTGGGCGCTGGCGGCGGGCTGCCGGGGCGAGGTGGTGTGCTTTCTGGCCGACTACTACCTGGCCAGCTTTCCCGCGCCGGGGCTGCCGGTCGGGCCGGGGCCGTGGGCGCTGGTATTGCCCCCGGCCGAGCGGGCCGAAGTGCCGGCCCTGCTGCGCGGCCTGGCCCGCACCCTGGCCGAGCCGGCCGCCGACCCCGCCCAGGCCCGCGCCTACCTGCACCTGCTGCTGGCGCTGGCTTTTCCGGCCGCGCCGGCCCCGCAGGGGGGTAGGGGGGCGGCGGTGGCCCGGCAGTTTACGCAGCTGCTGGAAGCGCACTTTCGCACCCTGCACGCGGTGCGCGACTACGCCGCCCGCCTGCACCTGAGCCCCGACCACCTCTGCGCCTGCTGCCGCCAGCACCTGGGCCGCCCCGCCCGCCAGCTTATTGGGGCGCGGGTGCTGGCCGAGGCCCGGCACCTGCTGGGCACCACGGGCCTGTCGGTGGCTGAGGTGGGCTATGCCCTGGGCTTCGAGGAGGCCTCGCACTTCGGGCGCTTCTTCCGCCAGCACGCGGGCTGCTCGCCCCGGGCCTACCGCCAAAACCCGGCTTTGTACCAGAAAAACCTGGAAAACGACCAGTTGCCCGGTAGACCGGGCGGGTAAGTTTGCCTTGGGCCAGTTGCTGTAGCGTGGGCTTGGTAGTCCGAGGACTCGCGCAGCGAGCAGCCGGCATCGGAAATCGTTCGCCCGCAACTGCTCGCTGCGCTCGTGCTCGGACTACCACGTCCACGCTACCTCCTCCCCAGGGCGCCCTTTTATTTCCACTCCCTGGCGCGGGCCGCTGGCCGGCCGGGGGCAATTTGCACTACGCTATGGCTACTGAGTTCACGGCTTCCTCGCAGGCGCAGGGGGGCATCGGCACGGCCGCCGCCCCGGCCACTACCCACGCCGACCACCTGGCCGGGCCCGACCACCACGAGGCGCAGCACTGGCTGTTCAAGTACGTGTTCAGCCAGGACCACAAGATGATTGCCCGGCAGTTTTTGCTCACGGGCATGTTCTGGGCGCTGGTGGGCGGGGTGCTCTCCACGCTTTTTCGGCTGCAATTGGGCTGGCCCGAGGCCACCTTGGAGTGGCTCAAGCCGCTGCTGGGCAAGTGGATTGAGGGCGGTAAGCTCAACCCCGAGTTTTACCTGGCCCTGGTGACGATGCACGGCACCATCATGCTGTTTTTCGTGCTCACGGCAGGGCTCAGCGGCACGTTTGCCAACCTGCTCATTCCCTTGCAGATTGGGGCCCGCGATATGGCATCGGGCTTTATGAACATGCTCTCGTACTGGTTCTTTTTCCTGTCGGGGGTCGTCATGTTCACCTCGCTCTTTATCGAAACCGGCCCCGCCGCCTCGGGCTGGACGGTGTACCCGCCGCTCTCGGCCCTGCCGCAGGCCATCGACGGCTCAGGCCTGGGCATGACCCTGTGGCTAGTGAGCATGGTGCTGTTCGTGGTGAGCACGCTGCTGGGCGGCGTCAACTACGTGACCACCGTGCTCAACCTGCGCACCAAGGGCATGAGCATGACCAAGCTGCCGCTCACGGTGTGGGCCTTATTTATCACGGCTATTCTGGGCATTCTCACGTTTCCGGTGCTGTTTGCGGGCTTGCTGCTGCTGGTGTTCGACCGCTCGTTTGGCACCTCGTTCTACCTCTCTGATATCTACATTGCCGGGCAGGCGCTGCACAACCAGGGCGGCTCGCCGGTGCTGTTTCAGCATTTGTTCTGGTTTTTGGGCCACCCCGAGGTGTACATCGTCATCATGCCGGGCATGGGCATCGTGTCCGAAATCCTGGCTACCAACGCCCGCAAGCCCATTTTCGGCTACCGGGCCATGATTGGCTCGCTCTTCGCCATCCTCATTTTGTCGTTTGCCGTGTGGGGCCACCACATGTTCGTGACGGGCATGAATCCCTTCCTGGGGTCGGTGTTCATGTTTCTGACCCTGATTATCGCCGTGCCCTCGGCCGTAAAAAGCTTCAACTGGATTGCGACGCTCTGGCGCGGCAACATTCGGTTTACGACGGCCATGCTCTTTAGCATCGGGTTCGTGTCGCTCTTCATCGCGGGCGGCCTCACGGGCATCGTGCTGGGCAACGCGGCGCTCGATATTCAGCTGCACAACACGTACTTCGTCATTGCCCACTTTCACCTGGTGATGGGCTCGGCAGCCTTCTTCGGAATGTTTGCCGGGGTGTACCACTGGTTTCCGAAGCTGTTTGGCCGCATGATGGACGAGAAGCTGGGCTACGTGCATTTCTGGCTCACCTTCGTGGGCGTCTACCTCATTTTCATGCCCATGCACTACCTGGGCATTGCCGGCTTCCCGCGCCGCTACTACTCCTGGACGGGCTTCGACGCCTTTTCGCAGTTTGCCGACCTCAACCGGATGATTTCGCTGGCGGCCATCGCCGTGTTCTTCGCGCAGTTTATTTTCCTCTTCAACTTCTTTTACAGCATATGGCGGGGCCGCCGCGCCACCCAAAACCCCTGGAATTCCAACACCCTGGAGTGGACCACGCCCATCGACGTGCCGCACGGCAACTGGCCCGGCGAGGTGCCCACCGTGTACCGCTGGCCCTACGACTACAGCAAGCCCGGTGCCGATGCCGACTTCATCCCCCAAACCGTGCCCTACTCGGCCACGCCCGAGTCGAACCTGCTCGGGGAGGAGGTGCAGCTGGGCCAGGCCAGCGGCGAGTAGACGCGCCCCAACCCAGTGGCCCGCCCCTGCCGTACACGGCGGGGGCGGGCCCTTTTTTACGCTCTTTCTTACGCTTATGACTTTTCTTCGTCCCCTGGCTGCTGCGGTAGCCCTCGCCCTCAGCATGCCGGCCGCCGCCCAAAACACGCCCCGCGGCGTGCAGAAGCAGGAGCGGGCCGACCGCAAAATGGACCGCGCCCACACCATCCGGCACGGCGAAAGCCTCAGCAAAGAGCCGAAGCTGGTGCGCCGGGAAGACCGCCGTGACCACCGCCGGGCCAAGCCCCGCCGCTAGCCCGTGGCCCGGCTGCACGCCCCGCCCGTGGCCTACACCACCGTGGCGGGCCAGAACCTGCGCCGCATCGAGTCGCTGAGCGACGGCGTGTTTTCCATCGCCATGACCCTGCTGGTACTCAACCTGCGGGTGCCGGCCGCCGCCCTCGTGCGCACCGAGGCCGACGTAGGGCCGGCCTTGCTGGGGCTGTTGCCCAGCATCGGGGGCTACGTGCTGGGGTTTCTGTCGCTGGGCATCTTCTGGGTGTGCCAGAGCACGCAGTTCACGTACCTGGAGCACAGCGACCGGCGGCTGGCCTGGTGGCACATTGCCTTTCTGCTGGTGGTGGGCCTGCTGCCGTTTTCGACGGCCTTTCTGACCACGCATTTCCCGCTGCGCGGGGCGGTGCTGGTATACTGGGCCAACCTGCTGCTGGTGGGCGCGGCGCTTCTGGGCAGCTACCGCTACGCCCAGCGCCACAGCCTGCTGCGGGCCGTGGATGCGGCCGTGAGCCAGGCGCTGGTGCGGCGCATCGTGCTCATGCAGGTGCTCTACGCGGCGGCGGCGGGGTTGTGCTTTCTGAGCGTGTACGCCGGGGCCATCCTGCTGCTGCTGGTGCAGCTCAACTACTCCCTGGGCCTGGTTGCCGACCGCTGGCTGGGCGACTGAACTTACTGGCATTATCCAGCATACCAGACTTTTATCTCTAACCCCTCCCATGCGCATTACTAAGTACATCCACTCCTGCCTGCTGTTTGAATTGAACGGCGAGCAGCTGCTGTTCGACCCCGGCAAGTTTTCCTTTAACGAGGGGCTGGTGCAGCCGGAGCAGTTCCGCGACGTGGCCACGGTTATCATCACCCACGACCACCCCGACCACCTCGACGTGGACGCGCTCCAGCGCATCGTCGAGCTAAGTGGAGCCATCCTAATTTCCAATGGCGAAGTGGCCGCCAAGCTGAAGAAGCAAGGGCTGGCCGTGAAAATTCACGAGGAAGGTCCGCTCGACCTAGGCGCGTTTCAGCTGCAAGCCCTGCCGGTGCGGCACGAGGCCATTCTCGACAGCCCGCTGCCCCAAATGACGGCCTGGCTGGTCAACGGCCGGGTGCTGAACGTGGCCGACTCCTTCGCCGAGAACCTGCTCCAGTTTGCGGGGGTAGAACTGCTGATACTGCCCGTCACTGCGCCCTTCCTCACGGAGCTACGCGTGGCTGACTTTGCCCTGAAAATGCGGCCCAGGCAGATTCTGCCGGTGCACGACGGGTACCTCAAGCCCTTCTTTGTGCAGCAGCGCTATGACAATTACGGGCCGTATTTCGAGAAACACGGCATCAGGTTTCTGCGTTTGGCCGAGCCGGGTGCGGCCGTGACGCTGGCCTGAAAAACCAGGTTTCCTTATGCCCGCTTCCACCCCCAAGCCTGACCTGCCGCTCTCCGACCGGCTGGCCCTGCAACGCACTCGCCTGGCCAACGAGCGCACGCTGTTTACCTACGTGCGCACCAGCCTGGCGCTGGTGGGCTTCGGCCTGGCGCTGTTGCAGCTGCACCCCGAGCGGGGCGGGCGGCTGGGCTACACGGCGCTGGCCGTAGCGGCCGTGGTGCTGGCGCTGGGCGGGTGGCGCTTTCGGGTGCACCGCCGCCAGCTATTAGCCAGCGAGGCGGCTGGTTAGGTGGCTGTCGGCTAGTTGCGTGGCGACCAGGGCGTGGACCTGGCGGCCACAAGAAGGCCCCTGGCGCAGGGTGCGGCAGGGGCCTTCGGCGGGAGTGGCGGCGCGGGCTTTAGGATACGACTACCTCCACGGCCCCGATTTTATTGACCATGTAGGTGCGGCGGTCGGGGTCGTGCATGGTGGGCTGGGTGTGGCCGGCGCGGTCGGTGGCGCGGGCCTGCAGGGTGTAGCGGCCCGGCGCGGCGGGCGGCGTCCAGCTGAACTCCCAGAAGCGCCAGGCAAAGGGTACGGCGGCTTCGAGGAGCTGGGCGGGCTGCCAGCTGCCGCCGTTGTCGGTGCTGACTTCCACGCGGGTAATCTCGCTCTCGCCGGTCCAGGCCGCGCCGTACACGCGGTAGGGCTGGCCGGCGGGTACTTCTTCGTGCAAGGCGGGGCGGGCAATTTCGGCTTTCACCAGCATTTCCGTCACGGGCGTGAGGGTGGGCAGGCCGCGCTCGCGCTTCCAGTAGGCGTATTCCAGGGTTTGCCAGTAGCCGTCGTAGGGCACGGCGCTGACCATGATTTTGCTGAGCCATTTCACCGAGGCCATGCCGTACCAGCCGGGCACCACCAGCCGCACCGGGAAGCCGTGCTCGGGGGGGAGGGGCTGGCCGTTCATGAGGTAGGCCACCAGCACCTCGGGCTGCCGGGCCTTGGCCAGCGGCAGGCTGCGGGCAAAGTGGATGGTACCCGGCGACTTAGGCTCTTCGGTGACTTCGCCCTGGTCGGTGCCTTCGAAGATGATTTCCACGGCCCCCGGCTTCACCCCGGCCCGCTCCAGCAGCGCCGAAAGGGGTACGCCCGTCCAGGTGGCGTTGCCCACGCCGCCCTGCTCCCAGAGCAGGCCCTTGACCTTGGGGGCGAGCCGGGCGCGGCCGTTGCCGGCGCATTCCAGGGTAGCCGTCACGGTTTTGGAGGGCATTTTGCGCAGCTCGTCGTAGCTGATGTTCAGTAAATTGCGCACCTCGCCCTCGATGCTGAGCTGCCAGCTCGCCGCCGCTATCGTGGGAATGTGGAAGTGGCTGCGCACGTAGAATCGGTTATTGGGCACCAGCCGGTCTTCCAGCGTGGGAAAGGGCAATTCCAGGTTCAGCGGCTCCTTTTCGCGGGTGATGAGGCCCGGGAACGTGCCGCGGCCCAGGGCGGCCGGGGGGCTGGCAACAGGCGCGGCGCTGGCCCAGGCCGACGAAGTGCCGGCCACGGCCAGGGCCGGTACCAAGCCACTCAAAACGGCCCGGCGGCTCAGACCCTGGCCCGGGGTGTGCGTAGTCTTTTCCATAAAGCAGTTCGTAAACAATCCGTAATAGCGCACCACGCGCATCCCGAACGGGAGGCATCGCCTACTAGTACTTCAACGGGGCACGGGCGTCAGCAGTTGGCCGCGGGGCTGATTGGCACCACTTGGGTAGCGCGGCCGGTTTTGCTTGCGTTGTCCACCACGGCGGCCTGGAGGATAAAAGTCCGCCTTATGGCCCAAAAAGCCCGTCTACTCGCTAATCAGCGTCGGTGGGCCGTCGGTTGCCTTCGGGGCCACGACCACCCGCGTAAACGCCTTGCCCGCCGGGTGCAAGTCGCCGCTGGCGATGCGCTGCACGGGGCCGAGCGCTTGGCCCATGGCGCCGCCCTTGGCGTCGGTGTGCACGGTGGTGAGGGGATAGTCGTGGGCGTAAGGGGCCTGGGTGGAGTTGGTGAGGAAGATGTCGTAGTCGGTATTCGGGGCCAGGGCGCGCAGGTTGAAGGTGGCCAGGTCCACGAGGCCCTCCGAGCGCAGGTTCATGGTGCCGGCGGCGGGGCCAGGGGTAGGGGGCCGCAGGTTGCGGATGACGGTGGGCCTGTCGATGAGCTGCTGGCCGAGGTTGGCCGCGCTGGCCACGCCCGAGGGCACGGCGTCGGGCACATACATCAGGGCCATGGGGGCCTGGCCGACCTTGATTTTGCCCAGCACCCGGTTGGTGGCCGTGCTCACGGCCACGGCCGAATCGCCGTTTTCGAGGCCCACGTACACCCGGCTGCCATCGCCCGCGGGCCAGATGCCGTGCGGATTAGCCCCTACCGCAATGGTCGCCAGCTGCTTAAAGCCCGGCTCGCGGCTGTACACTTTCACCACGTCTTCGCCGCCCACGGTCACGTAGGCCAGCTTGCCGGTGGGCAGGTCCACGGTGGTCACGTGGTTGGTGATGGGGCCGGTAG
The DNA here is from genome assembly GCF_030581075.1 of Hymenobacter cheonanensis. Classification (GTDB taxonomy): domain Bacteria; phylum Bacteroidota; class Bacteroidia; order Cytophagales; family Hymenobacteraceae; genus Hymenobacter. Next base: position 56,717 of record NZ_JAUQSW010000013.1, on the reverse strand, counting down.
TTAGTACCCCGCTGATGGTCAGGGTTTTGGTGTCGAGCACCGAGACCTTGCCTACGTCCTTGTGCGTAAACCAGATTTGCTGGCCGTCCTTGCTGGGGAAGATGTTGGGCGAGAACGGGCTGGCGACGGGTATTTTCTTGATAACCTGGTAGGTAGCCACGTCAATCACCGCCAGCTCGGGCGAGAAACTGGAGCACACGAAGGCCCGCTTGCCATCGGGGCTAAAGGCGATTTGGCCCGGCCCGTTGGGCACCTGGATGCGGCGGGTTTCGCGCAGCGTGGCGGCATCAATGACGGAGAGGTAGTCCTCGCCGCGCACCGTCACCCACACCTCCTTGCCGTCGGGCCGGAAGGTAGGCTCGTGCGGGGCGCGGCCCACGTACACGCTGCCCTTGATGGCGTTAGTGGCCGTTTCGATAAACGTGACGTTGTTGGAGCCCACCGACACCACGGCCAGCAGCCGGTGGTCGGGCGAGGCCCCTAGGCCGTGCACCAGCGCCTGCCCCCGGTAGAGGGCCGACGTTAAATCGGGCTGCGGCTTGCCCAGTATCACCTGGCCCAGCAGCTTATTATCCATCGGGTCGATGACGGAAACCGTGTTGGAAATCTGGTCGGCCGTGTACACCCGGTCGCGGTGGCTCACGGCCTGGGCCCGGGCGGCGGTGCCGGCCAGCAGCAGGGCGGGAAGGAGAAGGTGTTTCATTGATAAGTAAGCATGTATCGTGGACGCTGCCTAGGGCTTGGCCGGGTGCTGCTTCAGCCAGGCCTGCATCTGCTGAATCTCGACCTGCTGCTCGGCGATGATGCTCTGGGCCAGGCGGCGCAGGGCGGGGTCTTTGCCGTAGAGCAGTTGCAGGCGGGCCATGTCCACGGCCCCCTGGTGGTGGGGCACCATCATGGCCGCAAAGCTGGCGTCGATGTCGGTGGGGCTGGCCCCGTCCATGCGGCGCATTCCTTCGTCCATCACCACCATCACCGAGTCCATGCCGTGCTGGAAGGCAGCCACCGGGCTGCCGGGTTTGGCGGCGGGCATCGTCATGCCAGCCATACCGGCGTGGCTCATGCCGGCCATCTGGTGCTGGGCCTGGGCGGCGGAGGTGGCCCCGAGCAGCAGCCCGAAAAGTAAAAGCGTATTTTTCACGTTTGTAGTAGGGCCAGGGCGTTAGCGGCTGACAACCAAACCTACGGGTGGGCAGCGGCGCCCACCAGGGGCTAGTGGCAGGTTGGCCTTATTGGGGGCCGAGGTGGCTCTTTTAACCCCCGGCAGCTAGGCGAAGCGCCTCAAGAACTGCTGAATAGCCGCGTTGTAGCTGCGTGAGGACGTGACATGCAGCCCATTGGCCATCCGAAACAGATACTCGCCGTGCGCCCACGGCTTAAACTCCACGATATGCTCGGTGTGAATGATAACCGAGCGGTGGATGCGCAGAAACCGGGCCGGGTCGAGCCGCTCGGCCAGCTGGCCCAGGGTGGCCCGCAGGGGGTGGGTAGCCCCGGCCAGGTGCAGCAGCACGCCGCTGCCGGTGGCTTCGAGGTAGCACACGTCGGCGGCGGGCACGAAAAACTGCCGCTCCGGTTGCTTCACCAGGAAGCGGTCCTGGTAGGCGGGCGGCGGCGGGGGAGGGGCGGCCGGGGGCCAGGCGCGGAGCAGGGCCGCCAGGTCGGCCCCGGCGGCGTGGCTGTCGCGCTGGGCTAGCTGCTGCTGCACCCGGCGCACGCAGTCGGCAAAACGGTCGGGGTCGAGGGGCTTGAGCAGGTAATCAACCGCGTGCAGGCCGAAGGCCGCCACGGCGTACTGGTCGTAGGCGGTCACGAATACCACTAGGGGCAGGGGCTGGCCAGCGGCCCGCAGCTGTTGCAGCACCTGCACCCCGTCGAGGCCGGGCATCTGCACGTCCAGAAACACCACGTCGTAGCCACCGGCTTGTAGGGCAGCCAGGGCCTCGGGGCCGTTGGCACACTCGCCGGCCACGACCAGGGCGGGAAAGTCGGCCAGTAGCTCGCCCAACAAGTGGCGGGCCAGCGGCTCATCATCGACCAGCAGGGTGCGGATGCTCGGGCTCATGCAGGTACGCTAGGTTGGGCGGCCGGCGCGGCGGCCACGAAGGGCAGCGACAGCCGCAGGCAGTAGCCCTGTCCGGGGGCCGTGTCCACGGTCACGGCGTAGTCGGGGCCGTAGCGGGTGGCCAGGCGGCTTTCGAGGTTGCGCAGGCCCAGGCCGCGGGCGGCGGTGTCGGCGGTGCCCCGACCGTTGTCCCGCACCTGCACCAGCAGGCGGGTGCCGGCCCGCCGGGCACTGATGGCCAGCTCGCCCGCCCCCGCTTGCGGGGCCAGGCCGTGGCGCACGGCGTTTTCCACCACCGGCTGCAAGAGCAGGGCGGGCAGCAGCGCGCCCTCGGTGCCGGGGTCGATGTCGTACGCCACGGCCAAGCGGTCGGGGAAGCGGGTTTGCTCGATTGTGAGGTAGAGGCGCGTGAGGTGCAGCTCCTGGGCCAGGGTCACCTCGTGGGCATCGGCGCCGTCGAGCACCAGTCGCAGAAACTGGCTGAGCTGGGCCAGCATCCGGCGGGCCGCCTTCACGTCGGCGCTCATCAAAGCGGATACGGCGTTGAGCGAGTTGAACAGGAAATGGGGCTGAAGCTGCATTTTCAGCGCCTGCAGCTGGGCCTGCACCAGCTGGGTTTCAAGCTGGGCCGCTCGCAGCTGGCCCTCCCGAAACCGCTCGCGGTACTGCACCGCATAGGCAATGCAGAGCAGCATCCAGTAAATGGGCACCCAGTTATTAGCATTGGCCACCACGCTGGCCAGCGAAAAGCCGCCCGGCAGGGCTCCGGCTGCGTCCATCGCCCCGGCATACACGAGGCGATAGGTCAGGGTGAGCCCGTAGCTGGCCGCCGCGTGCGCCAGCAGCTTGGGCAGCCACCGCCGCCGCTCGGTGAGGTCGAAGCGGGCCGCCAGCGCAAACACCACCGGCGTGAGCAGTCCCCAAATCAGCCCGTGCAGCAAGCGCCCGCCCAGCGCCTCACCCCAGTTGGTAGGCGTGCCGGCCGAGAGGTTTTGTACGAAAATCAGCAGCACCATAAAGCCGCTGAACAGCAGCCAGGCCAGCGCAATCACCGGCCCCGCCACCAGGGGCCGGTCGGATTGGTTTGCTGAAAAAGGCCGCTCTGTGCGCATGGGCCAAAGGTAGGGCCAGGGCTAGGGCAACCGGAGAAAGGCCGACCGGAGAAGGATTTTTTGGTAGCCCAAACGGCCTTTTTCGCGTTTGCTACGCGAACAGCTAACTGGTTAAACAGGCTTGCTCAACGTAGTTGCCGGTGCGCCGCGCCAATTTCAGCCACCCGCCCTTCGGCTACGCCGGCAGCGGCGGCAAACGCCGGCCAGTGGGCTACCTGCGCCAGTATCTCATCCACCAGTTCATCTGCCCGGCGCACGTTCATCTCCTTGGCTACTTGGCGCAAATCCGCCCGCGTGAAGTGGTCGCGCTTGCCGTTGACCGATAGCTGGTGCTGCATCAGCCAGCGGTTGCCGGGCTTGTAAGAATACGCCACATCATACGCCGGAGCCAGCTGCCACTGGCCCGCCGCATCCATCAGGAACGAAATATTCTTGGTGTGGTCGTCCTGGTTGCGGGCCACAATGTTGAAGACCATTCGGCGAAACAGCTGCTCGGCGGCCGGGTAGGGCAGGCGCAGTTGGCGTAGCACCTGAAAGGCCTGCTCGTAAGAGTAGGTGGCGGGTTGGTTGTAGTCGAAGTGGCCAAGGGCGCACAGCGTCTGGGCGTGCAGCTTTTCGCCCGTCGCCGTGCGGTCAAAGCGGCGCGTCATGAAGTGTGCCCGCTCATTCTCCTCGTACAGGCGGCACTCCGTCATGTCGAGGCCGCTGGCGATGGCCATGTGGTAATAGGCGTATTCCACCCGCCCAAAATCTTGAGGGTCAGCTACTACCTGGTCACGCACCCCATCCAGCTTCAGCAGCCAGTAGCCGAAGTCTGCCGGGGCCGTCACCTGGCCCGAGCGCACTTCGCCCGTGGCGTCGTTATAGGCAATCAGCGCCTTGGGGCGGGCGCCGCCGGCCGATGTACCCACGGCCAGCAGGGCGGCCAGCGCCTCGGTCGACTCGTGGCGCAGGTTGACGTGCAGGCCTTCCCGCTGGTCAAGCACTTGCTGCGCCAGTTCAACGAGGGCCGCTATTTCGACCGCTTCCGAGCCGGTAGCCGCCCCGCTTTTCAGCGCCGGCTCAAATTCCAGCGCGCCCATGCCCCGGTTGGCCGTGTAGCACAGACGCTCCACCGGCGAAAAGCCTTCGGGGCTGCGGCCTTGCAGGGCCAGCCAGGCATCAATCAACTGGTTGCCAAAGCGGTCGGGTAGCGAATCGGCCAGCAGGCCCGGCAGGCCGTGGAACGTCTCGGGGTTGAGGCGCGGAAAGGCGTACACTGTATCGGCCCCGCGCGTCAGCGGCATTTGTAAAGGCGCCACCTCTAGCCGCGACCGAATGAAGGCGGGCTCGTAGGCGAACGTGGCGCGGGCTCGTAGGCGAACGTGGCGCGGGCCCGGTCGGCATCCCAGCTGACTACCCCTACCGGCTGCCCCCACAGGCGAATAGTGGCCAGCGTTACCATTCGGAAGGGGCGGGCGTAGCGGAGGACGAATCGGCTGGGCCGGAAGCGTGTCGGCGCTGCTTTTTCGCTAAGCGGGCCAGTACCACTGGGTTAAGCTCGGCCTTGGTCACGAGCCCTTCCAGCACATCCAGGTGCTCCAGCGTGCGCAATAGCTGCACAAACGTTAGCAGCGAAGTAGGCCGGCCGTGCTCAATCAGGCTGAGCGTGGCCCGGTCGATGCCCGCCGCCGTAGCCACGGCCTGCTGGGACTGGTTGCGATTGAGCCGAATCTGCCGCAGGCTGGTGCCGACTTCCCGCAGGATGGCCGTATCAGAAAGACTATACCAATTCATGTTGTGTAAACGCAATAAACCGGCCTAAAATCAGTCAGTATGTTGCGTTTACACAACATAAAAGGGGGAATTTTAAGTAAGCGCCGATTCTTGTTTACTGGCCATTACAGACAATTTCCTGCTTCTGGTTGCCTCTTCCCAGGGCCGTGCGGCCCGCGTTGCCATCGGCACCGCGCTGATTGGGGCCGGGCTGGTGCAGGCCCGCAAAAACTGGGGTCTGGCCGCCTTGGGGCTGTTGCCGCTGGCGATGGGCGGTGCCGCCTATGCCTGCTCGCCCCGCTGCAAGGCCTGCCTTTTGATGGTCCCAAGCTGCGTGAAACGCTGGGGCCGGTCCCGGCTTAACCCACCGGCTGCCCCACCAAAGTTTCCCGCGTCAGGACGTAATGGCGGCATGCCAGTCGCCGCCGCGGTGGGGAGGGGTAGCGGGCACCTCTTGGTGGGCCCCGGCTACGGCGTAAATAGACCGGGCTTCCAGCCGCCGCGCTACGTGCGTGGCCACCGCCGTGGCAATGAGCAGGGGCATAAGCAATTTATCAACGTGCGTACCTAGCTCCAGCATCAGCAGGATGGACGACAAGGGGGCTTGGGTAGCCGAGGCCAGAATAGCCCCCGCACCCACCACGGCATACGCCCCTAGTGATGATGAAGGCACCGCGGCTGGCCAGACCACGGCCCAGCCGCGCCCGGCCAGGCCGCCCAGCAGGGCCCCGAAAGTCAGGGTTGGGGTAAACAGTCCGCCGGGGGCCCCGGCGCGCAGGCAGGCGGCCGTGGCCAGGGGGCGCAGCACCAGTAGGCTACCGAATAGCGCCAGGCTCATCCGGCTGTCAATGGCGTTCTGCACCACGTTGCGGCCGTTGCCCAGCAGCTCGGGAAACGGCACCGAGGCCAGCCCCAGGCCGGCGAACACGACCAGCGGCAGCCACCAGCGGGCGCTGCCAGCCGGCTGGTAGCGGCGGGCCAGCCCCACCAGCCGCACGTAGCCGACCGACACCACCCCGGCCAGCAGCCCGAAGAGCACGCTCCAAACGAGCAGGGCCGGGGTAACGGCCGCCACGGGCACGGTGAACGTGGACACCTGTGGCAGCAGCAGCCACGAGACCCAGGTAGCGATAAACGAGACGATGAGTGCCGGCAGCACGGCGGGCAGAGCCAGGGAGCCCAGCAGCACTTCCAGCGCGAAAAGAGCCCCGCCAAACGGGACGTTGTAGACGGCCGCCATGCCCGCCCCGGCCCCGCAGGCGGCCAGCAGCTGCCGCTCGGGCAGGGTGAGGCGGCCCAGGTTGGCCAAGCCTGCCCCAAAGGCCGCGCCCGCCTCCTTCGGGGCTGACTCGCGCCCGAGCGCCGCCCCCAGGCTCACGAGCACGACGGAGAGCACCCCGTTATAGAGGGAGGCCAGCAGCGGCAGCGCGCCCGCGTGCAGCCAGATGCCCGAGGAAAGTCCCCAGCCCGGCTTGGGCCAGAAGCGGCGGGCCAGCCAGAGGCCGCCGGCCGTCAGCCCGCCCGCGAGGCTGAGCAGCAGTACCCGGTGCCGGGCCGGGCTGTGCTGCACGGCCGTCAGAAAATCGCCGGCCTGGTAGGCCCAGGCCAGGTGCTGCACCAGCCGCAGCAGCTTCATGAGTAGCCCCGCCGCCAGGCCGGCCGCCACGCCGGTCACGCCCGCCGCTACCCAGAACCGGAAACTGAAATGCTTCGGCAGGGCCGGACTGGTAAAGTTTGGCTGCGGCGATGACCAGAGCATACCCACTTAGATTGACGAAAAAAGAATCAGGTTCGTAAAGCTACCCGCGACCCTGGTTCCGCCACCTGGCCACCTTGCCGGCTGCTACGCGGAGCAAGCAGGGGGTAGGGGACCGCGCCCGGCGGGAGCGCAGGCCGCGGGCTACGCCACGCAATCCACCCCGACTTCATAAGGTGTGCCGCACCTTTGCCCCATGACCATCCTGCTCGTAGAAGATGAAACCAGTCTGGCCTCCTTCATTCGCAAAGGCATTGAGAGCGAGGGCTACGACATCAAAGTGGCCTACGATGGCCTGATTGGGCAGCACCTTTTCGACCAGCAGCCTTTCGACGTGGTGGTACTCGACGTGAATCTGCCGGGCATGAACGGCTTTGAGCTGTGCCGCTACATCAAGCAGCACTCGCCGCGCCAAGCCGTGCTGCTGCTCACAGCCCTCGACGGGCTGGCCGATAAGGAAGCGGGCTTCGGGGCCGGGGCCGACGACTACCTCACCAAGCCGTTCGAGTTTCGGGAGCTGCTGCTGCGCATTCGGGCGCTGGCCCGGCGCGGGGCCGCCTACGGCGGGCTGCACGCGGTGCTGCGCGTGGCCGACCTGGAGCTGGACACCGACGCCCGCACCGTGACCCGCGCCGGCCAGCGCATCGAGCTCACGACCCGCGAGTATTCGCTGCTCGAATACCTGATGACCAACAAGGGCCGCACCGTGAGCCGCATCGACATTGCCGAGAAGGTGTGGGACCTGCACTTCGATACCAATACCAACGTGATTGACGTGTACATCAACTTTCTGCGCAAGAAAATCGATAAGGGCTTTGGCCAAAAGCTGCTGCACACGGTAGTCGGGGCGGGGTACTTGCTACAGGGCTAGCGCGATGCAGATAAAACACAAGCTCCTGCTCTGGTTTGCGGCCCTGGTCAGCGGGCTGCTGCTGGCCTTTTCGAGCTACGTGTACGTGAGCACGGCCCGCTTCCGGCACCACTCCTTCACTGCCCGGCTAGCGCGCAAGGCCGCCGTAACCCAGCAGCTGCTGGCTCTTAACGACTCGCTGGCGGGTACCATGCTCAACTCGCTGCCCGAGCAGGCCGAGCAGGTGTACACCCCCGCCAACCAGCCACTCTACGCCAGCGCTGACACTGACTACACCCCCACTGCCGGCCTGCTAAGCCAGGCGCGCCAGCAGGGACAGGTAGCCTTTTCCTATGCCCGCCCCGGCTATGCCCACCCCAAGGAAGGCATAGCCCTGGCCTACCGCCGCCCGCAGGCGCAAGGCCAGTACGTGGCCATCGTCACGGCCTACGACCGGCAGGGCTACGCCCAGCAGCTGACCTTGCGCAACTCCTTTCTGTACGGCAACCTGGCGGCCGTGGTGCTGGTAGCGGCCCTGGGGCTACTGTTCGCTACCCGCGCCCTGGCCCCGCTCAACGTGCTGCTGGGGCAGCTGCGGGCACCGGCGGCGCAGGCCCAGCCATTCCGGCTGCAGCCCCTCAACCCGCGCGACGAGGCGGGTGCCCTGGCGGCCGCCTTCAACGACCTGCTAACCCGCCAGGAAGAGCTGGTTGAAAGCCAGAGCGCGTTTATTTCCCACGCCTCGCACGAAATACGTACCCCGCTCACCACCATTAAGGGCTGGCTGGAAACGTCGCTGGCCTACGACTCGGACGTAGCCAGCCTTCAGCAGGGTATCCGGCAGGCCGTAACGGGGCTGGACCGGCTCACGGCCCTGGCCAACGGCCTGCTGCACCTGGCCCGGCTGGATGGCGCTACCCCCCTCGACGGCCAGCCCGTGGAGCTGGTCGATGTGCTGCTCGACGTGGTGAGCACGGCCCAGCACCAGTACCCCGGCCGGGCTGTGGACCTCGACATCAGCCGGGAGGTGGATGCCCAGGCCCACACGCCGCAGCTGCTCGGCAATGCCCAGCTGCTGCGCACGGCCCTGGGCAACCTCGTGGATAACGCCGCCAAGTATTCCGGCGGCCAGCCCGTGGCCCTGTGCCTGGAAATGGCTGGCCCCGATGCCGTGCGCCTGCTCATTGAAGACCGGGGCCCCGGCATTGCGCCTGATGAGTTGGAGCGCATTTTTCAGCCCCTCGCGCGAGGGCGCGCCGTGGGCGAGGTACCCGGCTTCGGCATCGGCCTCACGCTGGCCCAGCGCATTATCGGGCTCCACCAGGGGCAGCTCCTGCTGCGGCCCCGGCCGGGCGGCGGCACCGTGGCCGAGGTGCAGCTGCCGTTGCAGCGGGCGTCGGGTGGCTAGGGGTGGGCCGGCGGGGCTTTAATAACTTTTAATACGCTTTTAATACCAGTATAATACGGGTAGGGGAGGTTTGAGGCATGAACCTGAATCCCGCCTTTCTTTTCCGGTGCTGGCGACTGGCCGGGCCGGGCCTGCTGCTGGCCGGGCTGCTACTGCTGGCCCCGCCCGCCCGGGCCCAGCAGCCCCGTGAGCTACCGCAGCTACCCCGGCCCCTGACGCTGCCGGTGGCCCTGAAGCTAGCCCAGGACCACTACCCGGCGCTGCGCGCCAAGCAGGCCGCCGTGCGCGCCGCCCAGGCTGACGTGCGCACCAACCGAGCAGCTTTTTTGCCGCAGGTGACGGCCCAGCTGCAGGGCGTGGACGCGACGGTCAACCAAGTGCGCGGGGCCTACATTCCGGGGGTGGCCATGTCGGAGTCGGGGGCCTCGCGGGCCACGGGCGCTGATGGGCGCACCAACGTGTCGAGCCTGGGCGCGTTGGTAATCGACTGGCCGGCCGTCACTTTTGGCCGCTACCGGGCCGTGGAGAACCGCTCCCAGTCGGCCGTGGCGGTGGCCCAGGCCGACTACGACCAGGCCGTATTCGAGTACCAGGCGCAGGTGGCCGATGCCTACCTGCTGGCCCTGGGCGCTGAAAAAGCGGTGGCCCTGCAGCGGGCCAACGCGCAACGGGCCGAGGCCCTGGCCCGCGTGATACGGGCCGGCACGCGCTCGGGCATTCGGGCGGGCATCGACTCGGCCACGGCCAACGCCGAGGTATCGCGGGCCCGCCTGCAGGTGCTCGCCGCCCAGCAGCAGGCCCGCACCCAGCGCACCCGCCTGGCCGGCCTGCTGGGCCAGCCCACCCAGGAGGTGCAGCTCGACTCCATGCAGTTCTACGCCCACCTGCCGCAGGTGCTGGCCGGGCCGTCCGCCGGTGACACGGCCCGCGCCAACAACCCGCTGCTGCGCGCCTACGACCGCCGCATCGCCGCCAGCCAGGCCCAGGAAAAGGTATTCAGCGCCAACAAGCGCCCCAGCCTCGACCTGCTGGCCTCAACCTGGGGCCGCGGCTCGGGGGTGAACGACGCCACCGACGACCACGGCAACTTCGTCATCGACTCGTCGCCGGGGGCGGGCCTGCCCTTCCGGGCCTACAACTACCTGGTGGGGGCTACCCTCACCTGGCACGCTACCGAGCTTATTCATTCGGGCCGGGCCGCCCAGGCTCAGCGCCTGCGCACCGAGCAGGCCCGCGCCGACTACGACCAGCAGGCGCTGCAGCTCGCTACCCAGCTGCAAAATGCCAGCCTGCAAGTGGAGTTGGCCCGCCAAACCGCCCTGCAAGCGCCCGTGCAGCTGGCCGCCGCCCGCCAGGTTTTCGGTCAGGCCCGCGCCCGCTACGATGCCGGCCTCGACAACCTGCTCGTGCTCACGCAGGCCACGGAGGTGCTCAACCGCGCCGAAACCGACCAGGCCCTGGCTACCAACAACCTCTGGCGCGCTGTGCTGCTGCAAGGCGCGGCCAGCGGCAACCTGGGCGGCCTGCTGGGTCAATTATAAGCCGCTGCCTTCTAGCTAACTACTCATGATAAAAACCGCATTAGCCCGCCCGATTGCCGTTATCGTGGCCCTGCTGGGGGTCGTCGTGTTCGCGGCCCTGTCGCTGGGGCGCATCCCGATTGACATTTTTCCCCGCCTCAACCTGCCCACCATCTACATCGCCCAGCCCTACGGCGGGATGACGGCGGCCCAGATGGAAGGCTTTATTGCCACGCGCTACCAGAACCAGATGCTCTACGTGTCGGGCATTAAGGACGTGGAAGTGAAGAACATCCAGGGCCTGTGCCTGGTCAAGTGCACGTTTTACGAAGACGTGAACATGGCCCAGGCGGCCGGCGAGGTGGCCAGCCAGGTGAGCCGGGTGCTGAGTTACATGCCGCCCGGCACGGTGCCGCCTACGGTGGTGCGCTTCGATGCCAGCAGCCTGCCGGTGGGCGAGCTGGTCTTCAGCAGCACCTCGGCCTCGCTGGGGCAGATGCAGGATTTGGCCTCGACCCGCATCCGGCCGCTGTTTTCGCAGATTCCTGGCGCGTCGGCCCCGCCGCCTTTCGGCGGCAACGAGCGCACGGTGGTGGTGCGCGTGGACCCCGAGAAGATGAAGAGCTACCAGCTCACGCCCGACGAAATCGTGTCGGCCATCGTGAAGAACAACCAGGTGTCACCGGCCGGCTCGGTGGGCATGGGCAACTACATGGTGATGACGCCCAGCAACACGGTGCTGGACAAAATCCCTGACTTTCTCAACATCCCGCTGCGGCAGGGGGTAGGGCCCACGGTGTTTATCCGCGACGTGGCCACGGTGGAAGATGCCACCGACATTCCGGTGGGCTACGCGCTGGTGAACGGCAAGCGCTCGGTGTACATTCCGGTTACCAAGTCGGCCGACGCCTCTACTATGAGCGTGGTGAATGCGCTCAAGGCCAAGCTGCCCGAGATGCGCGCCCTGCTGCCCGACAACATCCAGCTTAGCTACGAGTTCGACCAGTCGGTATACGTGAGCCAGGCCGTGCACAGCCTAGCCTTTGAGGGCGGGCTGGGGGCGCTGCTAACAGGTTTGGTCGTGTTCCTGTTCCTGGGCGATTTGCGCTCGTCGGTTATCGTGATTCTCACCATTCCGGTGTCGATTCTGACGGCCATTTTGCTCTTGCAGCTGACTGGGCAGACCATTAATATCATGACCCTGTCGGGGCTGTCGCTGGCCATCGGCATTCTGGTGGACCAGGCCACGGTGGTGATTGAGAATATTCACCAGCACCAGGAGATGGGCAAAACCAAGGCCCGCGCCATCCTGGATGCCAGCCAGGAAGTATCGTTTCCGCTGCTGCTGATTACCCTCAGCATTCTGGCCGTATTTGCGCCGGCCTTTCTGATGTCGGGCGTGCCGCGCGGCATGTTTATTCCGCTCTCGCTCTCGGTGGGCTTTGCCATTATTGCTTCCTATACCCTGTCGCAAACCTTCGTGCCGGTGGTGGCCAACTGGTGGCTGAAGGGCCATGCGCACACTTCCGAGCACGAATTGAGCTTACTGCCCGACTTGAAAGAGCCGCGCGAGGTGAGCCAGGAAGGCTACGAGGTAACGCACCAAAAAGAAGTCAAAGGCTTCGAGCGCGTGAAGCTGGCCTACCTAGGCGTGCTGGACCGGCTGCTGCGCCACCGGGCCCTGGTGGGCACGGTGTACGGCGTGGTGTGCGCGGCCATTATTGGCGGGTGCTTCTACTTTATCGGGCAGGACATGATGCCCAAAATCACGCACTCCAAGCAGTTCCAGGTGCGCATCATCGCCCCCGAGGGCATGCGCATCGAGCGCACGGAGGAGCGCACCAAGGAAGTCATCAGCCTGATTCAGCAGATTGTGGGGCCGAAAAACGTAGCCATTACCTCGGCTTTCGTGGGCATGACGCCTAGCTCGTACGGTACCTCGGCGCTCTACGTCTTCAACGCCGGCCCCCACGAGGCTGACTTGCAGGTGAACCTGGCCGAGGACTACAAAGTCAAAAACCTGGATGACCTCAAGGACAAGATTCGCCAGGCCGTGCACCAGCACCTGCCCGACGTGCAACTCAGCTACGAGCCGATTGAGTTGACCGATAAAATTATGAGCCAGGGGGCTCAGACGCCCATCGAAATATTGGTAGGGGGGAAGAGTTTGCAAGACGGCAAAAGCTACGCCGACAAGCTGGTGGCCCGCCTCCAGCAGATACCCTACCTGCGCGACGTGCGGGTAAACCAGCCCCTGAGCTACCCCACCGTGCAGATAAACGTGGACCGGGAGCGGGCCGCGCAGTTCGGCCTCACGCCCGACCAGATTGCCAAGTCGCTGGTGGCCGCCACGAGCAGCAGCCGCTTCACGGCCAAGAACCTGTGGCTCGACCAGAGCAAGGGCTTTGCCTACCAGGTGCAGGTGCAGCTGGCCTCGCAGGATATGAAAACGCAGGCCGACATGCAAAATCTGCCCCTAGTGCCGGGCCAGACGCGCCCCACGCTCGGCGACGTGGCCACCCTGCACACCGCCAACGTGCCCGGCGAATTTGACCGCATCGGGCCGCGCCGCATCGTCACGGTATCGGCCAACATCGACCACCAAGACCTGGGCACCGCCACCCGCGACGTGCAACGCGCCATCAAGGCCGTGGGCGCGCCGCCCAAGGGCTCGGTCGTGCAGCTGCGCGGCCTGGCCCAGCTGCTGACCGAAACCCTGAGCAGCCTGCAAACTGGCCTGGGGCTGGCCATCGTGGTCATTTTCCTGCTGCTGGCTGCCAACTACCAGTCGCTGAAAGTGGCGGGGGTAGTGCTCGTGACGGTGCCGGCCGTGCTGGCCGGCTCGCTGCTCTTGCTGCTGCTCACGGGCCAGACGCTGAATTTGCAGTCGTACATGGGCATCATCATGTCGGTGGGCGTGTCGGTGGCCAACGCCGTGCTCATCGTCACCAACGCCGAGAGTCTGCGCCTGCGCTACCACGACGCGCTGGCCGCCGCCCGCCTGGCCGGGGCCGCTCGCCTGCGCCCCGTGCTCATGACGAGCATCGCGATGGTGGCCGGCATGCTGCCCATGGCCTCGGGCCTGGGCGAGAGCGGCGAGCAGTCGGCCCCGCTGGGCCGCGCCGTTATCGGCGGCCTGCTGGCTTCCACGGTGGCCGCGCTCTTTATTCTGCCGGTCATTTTTGCCGCCGTGCAGCGCAAGACCACGTTCGTCTCCGTCTCGCTCGACCCCGACGACCCTGCGAGCGCCAACTTCGATGGCCACGAGGCCGCGCCTACCGAGCATAGCCTGGCCGAGCAGCCGGTGCTGGCTTAATTCTTTCGCTTTCAACCCGTTTCTGATATGAATTTCCCCGCTTTTTCCCGGCGCTGGCTGGCCGGCCTTAGCCTCACGGCCGCCGCGGCGCTTAGCGGCTGCAACTCGACCGACGCCACCCAGGAGAGCCAGGCCGCTGAGAAAACAAGTACGCCCGTGTCGGCCGAGGTGCGCTACGACGCCGTGCGCGTCACGGCCACCCAGCCCGCCCAAAGCCTGAGCCTGCCCGGCGAGCTGGACAGCTACTTCCAGACCGATATCTTCCCCCGCGTGAGCAGCTACGTCAAGGCGCTGCGCGCCGACATCGGCGACCACGTGCGCCAGGGCCAGGTGCTGGCCGAGCTCGATGCCCCCGAGCTCACGGCCGCCCTGAGCGAGGCGCGCTCCAAGGAAAGCGTGGCCCAGGCCAGCTTCCAGGCCAGCCGGGGCACCCTGCGCCGCCTGCGCCAAACGGCCCGCACTGCCGGGGCCGTGTCGCCGCTGGCTCTCGACCAGGCCCGCACCCAGGCCACCAGCGACAGCCTGAACGTAGTGGCCGCCCGCTCGCACTACCAGGCTGCCGCCCAAATGGCCGCCTACCTGCGCATCACGGCCCCCATGGCCGGGGTTATTACCGAGCGCACGGCCTCGCCGGGGGCCCTGGTAGGGCCCAGCGGCCAGAGTGCTACCCCCCTGTTTCGGCTCAAGCAGCTCAGCCGCCTGCGCCTGCGCGTGGCCGTACCCGAAGCCTACGTGGGTGATATCCACGCCGGCTCGCCAGTGCAGTTTGGCGTGCGGACCTTTCCGGGGCAGCAGTTCACGGGCAAAATCGACCGCGTAACCGGCAACGTGACGCCCGGCACCCGCGCCGAAACCGTGGAAATTGACATCAGCAACCCCGGCGAAAAGCTCAAGCCCGGCATGTTTGCCTCGGCTACTATTCCTATTAAAGCGCCCAAGAGCAGCCTGTTCGTGCCCAAGTCGGCCGTCGTGAGCACCGCCGAGCGCACCTACGTTATCCGGGTAGTGGGCGGCAAAACCGAGCTGGTCGACGTGCAGAAGGGCGACGAAAACGCCGGGCAGGTGCAGGTGTTCGGCGCGCTAAAAGCCGGCGACGTGGTGCTGAAGGCCGGCAACGAGGAAATCGGCAAAGATGAGCCTGTGCAGGTGGCGCTGGCCAGCCGCTAATTTCCGAGCAAAGGCCAGCAAGCCGGGGCTCTCAGGGCGCGACTGGGTTCCGGCGCAGGGCTGCCAATCGCTGTTTTTTTCACTGCTAAAACCTTATCTGGCAAATTTTTGCATCTGCTGTCGGTCGCACGGACCTTGCCAGCAGAACGCTTTAAATTCACCTGATTTATTGGTCATCTGCTATGCGCTTTCAATCCCTGCTCGCTTTAGCTGTTTCCCTGCCTACGGGTAGGCTGGTGAAGTGCGCCCGCACCGGGCTTGCGGCTGTCATCGGGGTGCTGCTGAGTCAGTATTGCCAGGCCCAGGCCACGCCCGTAGCTGACCATCCTGGTGTCCTTACGCTCACGGGCGGCTACGGGGCCCCCTACGGGTGCGGGCTGGACTACGGCCGGCGGGTGGCTAAAAACCTGGAAGCTACCGTCGGTGCGGGCTATGACCTGAGCGGCTTCAAGGCGGGGGTCGGGGCCCGCTATTACTTGTTCTGGGGCGAGGAAACCCGCTTCGCCACCTTTTTCGGGGCCAATGTGGCTTACTGCGCCGGCCGCGAATCCATCACCCTTACCACCCACGAAGACCAGCTGTATTTCCACGACGAAACGGCGCAGATACGCATCAACCCGTGCGCGGTGGGCCGCCTGCGGGCCGGCCTGTACTGGCAGCCGGGCAAGCGCCTGGGCATCACGACTGCGCTGGGTCACGGGCTGGTTCTGGGTGCCGACCCCGTTCAGTACCTGAGCACGGCCTATCCTTCCGATGGGATGAAGGCCGTGGTGGCGACGCGGCGCCCCAACAGCTTGGAGCTTTCCCTGGCCGTCTCGATGCGCCTGGGCCGGTAGGTGCTCCGCAACGCGGCTGCCGGAGCCGCCTGAAAGTCCGGCTCATTATAGAAAAGCGGGTGGCCCCAGCCAGTAGCCGCGCGGGCCGCTTAGGGGTAGACGCTAGGTCTCCATCTCGCGCCGGCGCCTCCGAAAGGGCTACCAATGACCAGTATCTGGCGCGGCAGCTGCTAGCCGCCTGGCGAGCCGACGAGCCGCTGCTCAGCACCTGCTGAATTTTTGCCGCGCCTACAAGCAAGCTGCCCGCGGCCCGGGCGACACGCGGCCCGGCTGCGATTCAAAACCAGATGCGCCGCAAGTTGGTCTGACTTAAAGGAATCACCTAAAAGCCCGTGCCCTGGGCGTTGGTGGCCAGCACGGGCGGGCCGCTGGCCGTGGTGATGGTGTAATTGCTCATGGCCACGCCGGTGGCGTTTTGCAGCACCAGGCCGGTTTGGGCCGCGATAGTGAGGTGCGAGAGCGTCAGGTTTTGGATGGGGGCGGCGGCCAGGCCCACGAGGCTACCGGCGTTTTTGGCCCCGGTGGCGGTGAGCTGGTCCACGGTCATGCCGCTAACCTGGGGCACATCGGTGGGGTAGCCGTTATTGGGGTTGAGGGCATAGGCCATGTTGATGAGGAGCGGGTTGGGCACGCTCGTCAGCGTGAGGTTGCGGTAGCTCACGTTCTGAATCAGCCCGCCCAGGCCCGGCTCCGACTTGATGCGGATGCCATTGGTAGTGCCCGTGAAGGTGCAGTTGCTCACGGCTACGTTGCGCACCCCCGACGAGGTTTCGCTGCCGATGCTCAGCCCGTGCCCATTCAAAAACGTGCAGCCCGTAATGGTCACGTTCTGGCAGGCCCCGGCCAGCGCCCCGCTCACCCGGCCGCCCTTGATGGCGATGTTGTCGTCGCCGGTATCAATGAGGCAATTCGTGATGGTCACGCCGTCGCAGTTGGCCGGGTCAATGCCGTCGGTGTTGGGCGAGGTGGCGGGGGCCTTGATTTTTACCTTGGTAATCACCACGTTCTGGCACTGGCTGGGCACCAGGTGAAACGAGGGCGAGTTGGTGAGCGTGAGCCCGGTTACGGTCAGGTTCTGGCAGTTGGCGATGCCGATGAGGCGGGGCCGCACCAGCGCGCTATTGGCCTGGAAGGCCGCCCACCACGCCGCCCCGTTGCCGTCGATGGTGCCCGCCCCGGTCAGGCCCACGTCGTGGATAGCCGTGCCGGGGCCGTTGAGCAGGTTCACTACCTTACCGGCCACCGTGAAGTCGGCCATCGTGGGCGAGGCCAGCAGCGTGGCCAGCGTGTCGAGTTGGAGCGTGACGGCGCTCTTCAGGTACACCGGCCCCGTGGTGTAGGTGCCCTTGCGCAGCACCAGTGTGCCGCCCCCGGCCGCCGCGCACGAGTCGATGGCCGCCTGCAGGGGTAGGGCCTGGTTGGTGCCGTTGGCGGCCAGGCGCAAGTAGGCAGTGTGGGCGGGTAGCGTAGGGGTAGGGGCGGGGACATCGGCGCTCCGGGTGCACCCGAACCCCAGCGCGGTAAGGGCCAGCATCAGCCTACTTGTGCAAAGGCGTTTCATAGAAGGACAAACCTAGCGGCTGGCCGTGAATGGCTTATGAATAAGCATTCAGCTGGGTCGGGGAGCGCAAACGTAGGGGCCCTCCCCGGCCCTACGTTCGCACGTCATTCCCCTAATAGATAATCTTCAGGCCCGCGCCCCAGCCGTAGTCGCTGTCGTAGCTACCCGACAGGGCCAGGTACTTGCCCACGATGTAGTAGGGGTTGATAGTGTACTCGCGGTCGGAGTTCACCATCAGGTCGGCGCGCAGGCGCTGAGTAATGGGCAGGCCGTCGCGCTCCAGTTGCAGGCGCAGCTTGCCGCCGCTGTCCAGGCGCAGGTCCGACCACACCAGCAGGGGCAGAAAGTAGCGCACGCCCACGCACACCACTTGGCGGTAGTCTTTGGAATTGAGGCGCTGGCCATTCTCGTCGCGCTTTTGCAGGCCGGGGTTGAGGTAGCGGCTGTTGTCGCGGAAGTCAAGGCCCGCATACACAGCCAGGAACTGCTTAGGCCCTAGGTAACGCTGCAGGTGCGTCTCGGTTTCGTAGTCGCCGTGCCAGTCGAAGCGAGCCTCCTGGCGCAGCAGCCAGTACGAGTTGCGCACGCCGCCCTGCAGGAAGGTGCCCTGGCTCTGCACCGTAGCCTCGGCGTAGGGAAAGAGCTTGCGGTCGGCCCCGATGAAGCGCGCGAGCAGCGCCGGGTTGTCGGTGCGCACCGAGTCGCCCTCGTAGTGAATGATGCGGGCCATGCCCGAATCGAGGTGGTAGAGCAGGTGGCAGTGAAAAAACCAGTCCTGGTACTCGTTGGCGTCGAACTCCAGCGTCACTAAATCCATGGGGGCCACGCTGAGCGTGTTTTTGAGCGGCGAGTAGGCGCCCTGCCCGTTGATGACCCGGAAGTAGTGCCCGTGCAGGTGCATGGGGTGGCTCATCATGGTGGTGTTGTGCAGCACGAAGCGCACCGTTTCGCCACGCTTAATCGCAATCTTGTCGGCATTCGAGAGCACGGTATTATTGATGCTCCACACGTAGCGGAACATGTTACCCGTCAGGTACAAGTGGATGGTGCGCACCGGCCGGTCGGCCGGGATGGTGGTCGGTTGCGGGGCCTTGAGCATGGTGTAGTCGAGCAGCGTTTCCTGTGGGAAAGCCGCTTGCAGCTGCCGGTGGCCCGTCACGAACGTGCCGAGCGGGGCCGCTTTCATGCCGCCCATGCCCGGGTTTTTGCCGCCCATGTCCATGCCGCCTATGTCACCTCCGCCACTGCCTATGGTGGGCTTGGTGGCAGGCATTTTCATTCCGGCCATCGCGGGCTTAGCGGCCGAGTCGGCGGGGGCGGCCTGGCCCATGTTCATGCCGCTCCTATCAGCAGATTTGGGGGTAGAACTGCTTTTGGCCATGCCACTCATAGGCATCGGGTTGGCTGACTGCGGGCCAGCATCCATCTGCATGCCGCCCATGTCCATCCCATCCTGCTTGCCGCCCATTTTCATGCCGGGGCCGGGGGGCGGGGGCGCGGTGCCGGCGGCCACCACGGCGGGGGCCGGGATGCCGGACGGGGCGCGGCCCATCTTCATGCCGGACATCTGGCGCATCATGCCGTTCATCTCCTGCACCAGCTGGTAGTAGTTGATGCGGGGCAAATCGGGGGCCGGGTGCGGCGCGCCGGTGCCCAGCAGCAGGCTGGTGTGGCGCGACATATCCCAGGAGGTGGCGCGCAGCTCGTACTGGCCGGAGCCGGGCGGGGTCACCTCCACGTCATAGGTTTCGGCGGTGCCGATGAGCAGCTTATCTACCTCCACGGGCTGCACGTCGATGCCGTCGGCGGCCACTACGCGCATTTTGCCGCCCCCAAACTGCACCCAGAAATACGAGGCCGCCGAGCCGTTGATGACCCGCAGGCGCACTGCCTGGCCGGGCCGGGCGGCGGGCAGCTGCTGGCTGGGCTGGCCGTTGGTGAGGTCGTGCTGGTAGTACACGTCGGCCAGGTCCATGCCGGGCATCCGCTTCCATTCCTGCCGCAGCTTGGTGCCCAGGTAGCCCTGCGCCAGCGCCCCGGCGTAGCTCTGCACCGAGCGGCGCTCGATGGCGTACCAGTCGGTTTCGCGTTTGAGCGAGCGCAGGATTTCCCAGGGCCGCTCGCGGGTCCAGTCCGAGAGCAGCACCACGTGGTCGGGCGTGGCCAGAGGGGTAGGCGGGTACACCACGATGGCCCCGTACTGGCCCAGCTGCTCGTTGAGCATGGTGTGCGAGTGGTACCAAAGCGTGCCGTGCTGCACCAGCGGGAACTTGTAGGTCAGCGTCTTACCCGGCCCGATGGGCGTGGTCGTGAGGATGGGCACCCCGTCGTACTGGTTGGGCAGCAGCATGCCGTGCCAGTGAAACGAGATGCTCTTGCGGCTGGCGTTGTGCACGTAAATCAGCGCCGTGTCGCCCTCGGTGAAGGTGAGGGTCGGGGCCGGCAGCTGGCTGTTGGTCACCAGGGCCCGACTGCGCACCCCGCCGATGGTGAGGGTAGTATCGGTCACGCGCAGGTGGTAGCGCACCAGGTGGCGGTCGGGGCGGGCCGCCGCGCCGGCCGGGTCGCTGTAGAGCGCCGCGTAGGCCGCCGGCCGCGCCTGCTGGGCGTGGGCAGTTTGGGCGGCCAGCCAGCTACCGAGTAGCAGCCCCGCCAGCCAGCGCCAGTATCGGGCAAGGAGCCGGACGTGGGCAAGCCCCGGGTGTAGTGATGAAGGCATCAGCAAAAGGGCGGGCCGCTATGGTACGCGGGCCCTGCCAGGGGTGTACTCCATTGCGGGCCAGCAGTTTTACTAAAATCACCCCCACAACGTGCATAATTTCCGCGCAGCGGTTCGACCTGCGCTGGAAAAGCCGAAAGCCTATCACCTTATTTAATCTCCTGATGCACAATATTATACGAACTAAACGACAGCGCTACCCCGGCCGCGCGCAGCTCGCCGCCGGGAGTAGTGCCGCGCCCACCTCCGGCAGACAGTACATGCGGCGGGCAATGACCAGCGCCGAAAGCACCGTGAGCCCCCCGATGGCTGCCAGCGCCGCCGATAGCCCAAAGGCATCCGCCAGCACGCCCGTGAGCAGGGCCCCCACGGCGTAGCCCGCGTCGCGCCAGAGCCGGAAAATGCCCACACTGCGCGCCCGTTGCGGGGCCGGCGCGTACTCGGCCACCGCCGCCAGAAAGGTGGGGTAGACCAGCGCCGTGCCCGCCCCCAGCAAGGCCGCCAGCCCCAAAAATGCGGCGCAGGAATCGGCCAAGAGCATGGCCAGCAGCACCGCGCCTTGCAGCAGCATGCCCGCAAACAGCAGGTCCTTCTTGCAAAAGCGGTCGGCCAGCGGGCCGGTCAGCAATTGGCCTACGCCCCACACCGCCGGGTAGAGGGCCGCCACGGCCCCAATCTGGCTGAGCGAAAAGCCCTTGCCCGCCAGCAGCAGCGGCAGCAGGCCCCACACCATGCCGTCGTTCAGGTTGTTGACGAGGCCCGCCTGCGTTACGGAGCCCAGGTTGGGGTGCCGCCAGCTCACGTCCCAGAACGAGAGGGGCAGCCCGACTGGCCCGGCTGGGGCCTGCGCCGCTTCGAGCGCCACGTGGGCGTGGGTATCGCGCACCAGCAAGCTGCCCAGCAGCCCCAGCCCCGCCAGCCCGATGCCCAGGTAGAAGGGGTAGGGCCGCAGCCCGTAGGTGCTGGCCAGCCAGCCCGAAGCCAGCGCCGTCGCCGCCACGGCCAGGTAGCCGGCCGACTCGTTCAAACCCATGGCCAGGCCGCGCCGCCGGGGGCCAGCCAAATCCATCTTCATCACCACCGTGCTCGACCAGGCCAGGCCCTGGTTGAGGCCCAGCAGCACGTTGGCCGCGATGACCCAGCCCCAGCTCGGGGCCCAGAGCAGCAGCAGCGGCACGGGCAGGCCGAACAGCCAGCCGATGACCAGCAGGTTTTTACGTCCCACCCGGCCCGCCCAGGCCCCGGCGTAGTAGTTGGCCACCGCCTTGGTCAGCCCAAACACGACGATGAAGGAGAGAATGGCCGAGCGCGCCACCAGGTGAAACTCCTGCTCGGCCAGCCGGGGCAGGATGGTGCGCTCCAGCCCTACCATGCCCCCCACGAAGGCATTGACCACCACGAGCAGCGCAAACTGCGGCCAGTTGGCGCGCAAACCCAGTTGAACCGGCATCGAAAAAGGGGGTGAAAACGGCCGTTACGGGTGCACCAGCACCCAGCCCTCGGCCTGGCGGATAATCAGCTCGCCGTTGCCGGTGGGCACGACCGACACGTAGGGCAGCAAGTCTGCCTTCGTCAGCTTGTAGGCCGTCAGCGAGTTCTGGCACTGGGCCAGGATGACGCCGGCCCGCTGCAATGCCAGCACGTCGGCCTCATAGGGCTGGCCCTGGCGAAAGGCCACGGTGCCCCCGCTGAACACCACCAGTTCCAGCTCCAGCTTGCCCTTCAGGCGCGGGTCGTTGAGGGCGTTCTGCATGTTATGCAGCGTTTTGCTGATAAGCTTGGGGTCGTCGCTGTCAAGCTGGTACACGGCGCGGTAGTGCGCCCTGGTGGCCGGCGCGCCCTCAAACCGGGCCGCTTTGGCCGCCACCGCCGCATCGGGTGGGGGTAGGGCGGGCGCGGGGCTCGCGGCGGGCGTGGGCATCGTTTGGGCCTGGGCGGTAAGGCCGCCGGCCACTAGCCAGCCGGCGGCTAGCCAGCGAAATAAGTGCTTCATCGGACGAGTGGGAATAAGGTAAAGCACCTCGACCAAATTGGTTTTAGGAGCTACACAAGGTTTGTACGCCAACCGGCGCGCCTAGCCTGGCTAGGGTAGTCTTTCGCGCAGGGCGCTATACGTCCAGGTGCCGGCCAGCGCGGCCAGTATCATCACGGCGGCGGCCGGCACGCCGCTGCCCAGTTGGGCAAATAGGGGGCCGGGGCACGCGCCCGTGAGCGCCCAGCCCAGGCCAAACAGGAAGCCGCCAATCCAGACGCCGGGACTGAACTGCTTGTCGGCCAGCTGGATTTCCTCGCCATTCAGCGTGCGCAGGTGGTAGCGCTTAATGAGCTGGATGGACACCATGCCCACCACGATGGCCGAGCCGATGACGCCGTATAGGTGGAAGGCCTGGAAGCGGAACATCTCCTGAATCCGAAACCAGCTCACCACTTCGCTCTTGGTCAGGATGATGCCAAACAACGTGCCCAGCACCAGGTATTTGAGGTTTTTCATGGCCTAGGAAAACAGCAGCGGATAGATAAACCAGGTCATCACCAGCCCGCCCGCGAAAAAGCCCACGACGGCCACCAGCGACACCCACTGCAAGTTGGAGAGCCCCGAAATGGCGTGCCCCGAGGTGCAGCCCCCCGCGTAGCGCGTACCAAAGCCCACCAGAAAGCCGCCCAGCACCAGGAATACCCAGCCCTTCCAATTCGCCAGGTTGTCCAAGGCAAATAGCTCCCTGGGCAGCAGGCCCGTGAAATCGGTGAGGTGCAGCTGCGTGCGCAAATCGTGCACCGTAGCGGCCGAAATGGCTACCGTGGCGGGGTGGCCCAGCACCCGGTAGCCCAGGAAGCCGCCCAGCGCAATGCCCAGCACGAACCACAGGTTCCAGGCCTGCGCCCGCCAGTTGTAAGTCAGAAATGGAATGCCAGCCGGCACGCAGGCCGCGCAGATGTGGCGTAGCGAACTGCTGATGCCCAGCGCCTTATTGCCCACGAGCAGCAGCGCGGGCACCGTCAGGCCAATCAAAGGGCCGGCCACGTACCAGGGCCAGGACTGGGACAGAAAATCAAGCATAAAAAGCGAATTTGTCGGGAAAGAGGCGGTTTAGGTAGTAGTCAGCGGTTCCGACCAGTCGAGCACGCCGCCGAGCAGGTTCGACACGTGCGCAAAGCCGGCCGCGGTGAGCTGCTTGGCCGCCTGGGCCGAGCGCGCCCCGCTGCGGCAGTACACGTAGGTGGGGTTGGCCGGGTCGAGGGCGGCCACGCGCCGGGCAAAATCGGGCGCCGTCACGTCGAGGTTTACCGCGCCGGGCAGGTGGCCCTGGGCAAATTCGTCGGGCCGGCGCACGTCGAGCAGCACCGCGCCGGGCTTCCGCACGGCGGGGCCAAACTGGGCCGGCGGCAGGTTGTGGTAGGCGGGCGCAGCAGCTTTTAAAAAGTCAAACATTAGCAGTAGCTGGGAAAATGAGGAGGTAGGACGAGCCTATTAGTGGGTCGCCGGGGCGAGTTGAAAGGACTTCACGGCCTCGCCCAAATCCAGCACTTCGGTGCCGGGCAGCGCGGCGGCCACGATGCTGCTGCCGGCCGCCGAGCGGTAGCCGCCGGCGCAGTGCACCACCACCGGCTTACCAGTCGGAATCTCGCCGGCCCGCTCGCGCAGCTCGGGCAGCGGAATATTCAGGGAGCCGGCGAAAATCGGCTCGTCGCGGTGCTCCACCGGGTTGCGGATGTCCACGATGGTGTACTGCGCCGGGTGCCGGCGGAATTGCTCCACATCCAGCACCGGCAGCGTGGCGTCGGGGGCCGGCGTGCCCACCAGGGCCCCCGCAATCAGCGGCTCGTAGCCGATTTTGGCGGCTTTCTGAATCAGGTCTTCCCGCGTCGCCTCGTCGGCCGCGAGCAGGTAAAACGACTCCTGCGGCCCCACCAGGGACCCTAGCCAGGTTTCGAACTTGCCGCCCTGCTGGATATTGATGGCCTCGGCGACGTGGCCCTGCTTGAAGGCAGCTTCGGGCCGCGTGTCCACTACCAGCATCCCGGCTGGCAGCGCGGTGCCAGGTGCCAGGCGCGGCACCTGCTGCACGCTGGGGGCGTAGGCGGGTGCGCCGGTTTTGTTGAGGGCTACGTCGTAGCCGAAGTACTTGGGAATGAAGGGCTGGTCGGCCAGCAACTCCTGCACGAAAGCTGCTTCGCTGAGTGGGCGCAGCATGGGGTTGCCGATTTTCTCGGCCCCGATGGAGCTGCTGTTGGCTCCGCTCAGTGCCTTGCCGCAGAGGCTGCCCGCGCCGTGGGCGGGGTATACCAGCACGTCGTCGGCCAGCGGCAAGAGCTTATTGCGCAGGCTGTGGTAGAGCTGCTTAGCCAGCTCCTCGCGCCGGGCGGTCAGGTTGCCGGCGTTTTCGCGCAGGTCGGGCCGGCCCACGTCGCCGATAAACAGGGTATCGCCGGTAAACACGGCCACGTCGCGGCCCGCGCGGCTGAGCACGATGCTGATGGAGTCGGGAGAGTGGCCCGGCGTATTGAGGGCCCGAAAAGCGAGCTTGCCGCTCGTGAAGGCATCGCCGTCGTCGAAGCCAACGTGCGGGTAGTCGGCTCCCAGCAGCCGGCTCACGCGGATGGTCGCGCCAGTGGCCCGGGCAATTTCCAGGTGGCTGCTCACGAAATCGGCGTGCGGGTGCGTCTCGATGACGGCCACGATTTTCGCGTCGTGGGCCTGGGCGTAGGCGTAGTAGGGCTGCGGATTGCGGGCCGGGTCGATGAGCACGATTTCGCGAGCGCACTCGCTGAGAATGGCGTAGGAGAAGTGGGCCAGGCCCTTATCCTCAAACTGTTCGATTTTCATGGGAAGCAACGGAAAAACGAGAAACTAAAAGCAAAGCCGGGGACGCTAGGCGTGGTGAAACAGCAGCTCCTTGGCCAGGATGAACGTGCCCATAGCCAGCGTAAACCAGCCGAAAGCCGGCTTGAGCTTGGCGCCCGGAATGAAGCGGGCCAGGTAAGTGCCCAGCACGATACCGCCCAGCGCGAAGGCCAGAAACCCCAGCAGAAACGGCCACGCAATGGGCGTACCCACGCTCAAATCGCCGGTGAAGCCGATGAGCGAGTTGAGCGCGATGATGGCCAGCGAGGTGCCCACGGCCAGCTTCATCGGCAGCCGTGCCCCCAGCACCAGCGCCGGGATAATGAGAAAGCCGCCGCCCGCCCCCACGAAGCCCGTGAGCGTGCCCACCACCAGCCCGATGCCCAGCACCAGCGGATAGTTAAGCGGCTGGTTGCTAGCCGCCTCCCCGGCAAAGTCGCTACCTGCCGGCTGGCGGCGAATCATGGAGGTAGCCGCCACCACCATCAGCACGGCAAAGGCTAGCAGCACCAGCAAGTCTTTCGTGACCACCAGACTGCCTAGCCGCAGCAGCTCGTGTGGCAGGCTGGGCATCAGTACCTTGCGCACCCCAAACACGGCGGCCAGCGAAGGCCCCAGAAACACCAGCGCCGTGGGCAGCGACACCAGCCCCTTGCGGAAATACCCCGCCGCCCCCACCACCGACGTGCTGCCCACCACAAACAGCGAGTAGGCCGTGCTCAGCACCGGGCTCACGCCCATCAGATACACCAGCACTGGCACCGTCAGAATGGAGCCCCCGCCGCCCATAATCCCGAGCGACAAGCCAATGAAAATGGCGGCGAAATAACCGAAATAAGGCAGCATAGCAGGCAGATTTAACACATGAAAACATGAACTTGTGTTCATGTTTAGGGGCAAAAAAAGGGCGTGGCAGTTACAGGAATGTGCAGTTAGCCAGACACTGAATAACGTCGATTACCTCGCGCATCTTCAGGGAGTAGTAGATGTTCTTGCCGCTGCGCGAGCTGCTGAGCAGGCCCTTGCTCTTCATGGCGGCCAGGTGGTGCGAGGTCAGCGACTGCTCGGCCCCGCCCAGACGCTCGCAGATGTCGCCCACCGCCAGGCTGTCGTGGGCTGCCAGCAGCTGCACGATGGCAATGCGCGTCGGGTGCGCGGTCGTCTTGAGGATAAAAGCCACCTTCTCCATCTTCTCGATGTCGAGGCCCATATCAACCAGCGGCGCAGTGGGGGTAGCGTTCATAGGATGGGACAAATGTATGAAAGATTTTTCATGTGTACAAGCTGGGAACGCTAAGCTTGTTACCCTTCTTCTGGTACTAGTGCCGTTCCGACTGGCCCAGCCGACATACTTTGCTTTCTTTACGTCCAATGACTACCAGCGCAGCTGCGAGGATACTTCCTTGAAGGCCTGCTGAGCCTCCAGCCGGGCTTTTACCGCCTCGTAAGAATCGGGCTGCAAATCAGCCACAAACTGCTGAGCCCCGCTCAGCATGCGGATGTACAGGCTCGGGTCGCTTTGCTGGCTCAGCCGGCGCAGGGCATCCAGGTAGCCTTCGCGGGCGTGCGTGGTCACGATGATGCGGCACTGGCCGGCGCTGACCAGCTCGGCATTCATCATCAGCCGGGCCAGGCGGCCGTTGCCGTCATCGAAAGGGTGCACCTCGCTGATGAGGAACATTATGAACATGGCCCGCGCCAGCGGCTCGCTTAGGTTGCGGTAGAGCTTGAAGCCCTCATGCAGGGTGCCGCGCACCAGGCCGGGGTCTACAAAGCTGGTCAGGCCGGCCTGATTGGCGTATTCTTTCCACTGGCCGGGGCGCTTGTCGGGACGGGCACGCATCAGCTGGGCGTGCCGCCGCTGCAAAATGGCCAGCAGGTCCTCCGCCGACTGCGGGACCACGCGCATCTCGGCCACGTTGCTGCACAACTGGTAGGTGCTCAGCACGTCGTGTGAATCGGCGTGCCGGCCGCTCACCAGCTGGCCGGTTTCCACGATGCGGTGCGCCTCATCCACCTGAAACTCGGTGCCTTCGATGAAATTGGAAAAGTAGGCCTCGAAGAACGCCACTGTGTAGAATGGGGGTGCCACGGGCGCGGGGTCCGGGCGCCGCGGTAGCACCGCCGCGTGCAGCGCACTGAGCAGCGTGGTAAACAGCGCTACCCGGCCGGCATCGAAGGGCAGCCCCAGCGCGCGGGCGCGGGCCACGGGCGAAGTCAGGATTTTACTGGATTGGGTGCTGAGCAGCGCGCCGGCAATGCGTTGCAGCACGGCTAGTTCTGTGGGCCAGTCCAGGGCCACCGCCACTTCGCGGGCCTGGTCGCGCAGGGCGTTCAGGCCTTCCTCACCCCGGATGCGCAGCACCATTTCCAGGCGCTCCTCCACGTTTTCCAAGGATAGTGCTTTGCTTACCCCGCCTTTGCGGACGCGGGCCGGCTGCAGGTTTTCCAGCAGGCCCCGGGCCTCCGACGCGAAGAGCAGGCTGCCATCTCCGAAAGGCGCATCGCTCGGCAGTGGGTCAGGCCCTTCCAGTAGGTGCACCACCAGCCCCGGCAGCTCCACGTTGCGGGTGTACTTATAGGTCAGAAACAGGTGCCCCTCGGCCGTAGGCTGGCCCTCTAGTTGCGAGCGGTGGCTGATGAGCGCGCCCGGAAACAGGTGCTGTACGACTGGTAGCCAGTTCTTGCGAATCAGCACTTCGGGCGCAGTGACTAAGTCCGACGAGTAAATGCGCGAGGCTACTTCGCGTAGCTCACCCCGCTGGCGGGCAACCCGAATCTGCCGGTTCTGGACCGGGTCAGAAGTGCCGAATACTAGCAAGGGCCAGTGTGCATTTTTTTCCATTAAGACGGAGCTGCTACAGCCGGATGCTCATTTATTTTGAATAAAACGCGAATTTACAACATTTTTTTAGATTAAAGAGCGACAAGCTGGCTTTCTCCCCACTAAGCTGCTTAAGGCGAGGCGGTGGGCTTACTCGCCAAAACCGCTAAATCGCAGGCTATCGATTAGGGCAATGAACCAATTGTTTTACCTGTAAATACTAAGCCAGCTTGCTCAAGCACGTATTCGAGCAAAAATGATTCCGCGTATGTCGTAAACTTACGTCATTATATGTCGTATATTTGCGACATACTTCCGGCTTTGCTTTTGACGCCTATGCCTTCCAACGCGGACACCTTGGTTCATCCCCTGCTGCGCGTGTTGCTCGAACGGGCGCTGCGCACCGAATGCCTCGTTCTGGATGGCCTGCGACTCCAGACCCAGGGCTACAACGGCCAACCCAGCGGCGGCGGCGAGGAACGCTTGCAAGCCGCCGAGCAGCGCGCCTACCAGCGCGCCGAAACCCTGCTCTCCCATTTGCTGGCCGCCACGGCTGCCGCGCCAGCCGCCACCCCCAACGCCCTTCCCGCTTCCTCCTCATGACCTACGCCAAAACCGCCGCCTTCACCGAAGAGCAGCAGCACTTAGCCCGCGTGGCCAAGGCCCTGGCCCACCCGGCGCGGGTGGCCATCATCCAGTTCCTGGCCAGCAAGCAAACCTGCATCTCCGGCGACATCGCCGCCGAGCTGCCCCTGTCCCGCACCACCGTATCTCAGCACCTACAGGAACTGAAGGCGCTGGATTTAATACGCGGCGAAATCGAGGGCCTCACCGTCTGCTACTGCCTCAATACGGAGCTGCTGAACCAAGTGCACCAGCAGTTCACCGCCTTTTTCATCGAGGCCACGAGCGGCGCCGCTTGCGGCCCCGCCGATGCGTGCGTCTGCTAATCCTCAATCAGTTAATTATTAATACCACCATGAAAATCTCCGAAATAAAGCAGGCCCTGGCCGAGTTGGAAGCCGTGAATTTCCGCCTGCCCACGGGCGAGTACCTGCCCGCGCATTTCCACGTCACGGAAGTCGGCTTGGTGAGCAAGCACTTCATCGACTGCGGCGGCGTGGAGCGGCGCGAAACCGTGGCCAACTTCCAGCTGTGGGAAGCCGGCGACTACGACCACCGGCTGGCTCCGCTGAAGTTTCTGCACATTTTGGATTTGTCGCAACGCATCCTGGGCACCGAGGACCTGGACATTGAGGTGGAGTACCAGCAGGCCACCATCGGCAAATTCGGCCTGACCCGCGAGGGCAACGATTTCGTGCTGACCGCCAAGCAAACGGCCTGCTTGGCCCAGGATGCCTGCGGCATTCCAGCGGCCCAGCAGTTTGCCCTGCCCCAACTGCAAATGGCCAGCTGCACGCCGGGCGGCGGGTGCTGCTAAAGCAGCCAACCGGTGTAGCGCTAAGCTTCCCAGTGGGTGCGCTACTCCTCCACTCTGCTCAAATTCTTCCCTTTTGCACCTTTTCATATGAAGCTGCAAGCTATGACTGCCGCGCAATGGCCTGCCGTGCGCGCCATCTACGAGCAGGGCATTGCCACCGGCAATGCCACGTTTGAAACGCAGGCCCCCGGGTGGGAGGCTTGGGACCGGGCGCACTTAACCCACAGCCGCCTGGTCGCCGTCGATGAGGCCGGCACGGTACTGGGCTGGGCCGCCCTCTCGCCCGTGTCGAGCCGCTGCGTGTACGGCGGGGTGGCCGAACTCAGCATCTACATCGCCGCCGCTGCCCGTGGCCAGGGCGTGGGCCAGCAGCTGCTGCGCGCCCTGATTACGGACTCAGAAGCTAACGGCATCTGGACGCTGCAAGCCGGCACCTTCGAGGAAAACCGCGCCAGCATTGGCCTGCACACGCAGGCCGGCTTTCGCATTATCGGGTACCGCGAGCGGATAGGCCAGCACCACGGCGTGTGGCGCAACACGGTGCAGATGGAGCGGCGTAGTCCCTCCGTTGGCGTCGCCTAACTCCCTACCGTATATGACAACCCTCAGCCAACCGCTTTCAGCAGCGCCGGCCCCCGCCGCGCTGGCCGAAAAGAAACTCTCGGGCCTCGACCGGGGCCTCACGCTCTGGATATTCCTGGCCATGGCACTGGGCGTGGGGCTGGGCTACCTCGTGCCCGGTATCAATGGAGCCATCAACTACTTCTCGGTGGGCACGGTGAACGTGCCGCTGGCCATTGGCCTGCTTCTGATGATGTATCCGCCGCTGGCCAAGGTCAAGTACGAGCAGCTACCCACGGTCTTCAAAAACACGCGCATCATTGGCCTCTCGCTGTTCCTGAACTGGATTCTGGGGCCGCTGCTCATGTTTTTCCTGGCCATCTGGCTGCTGCCGGACAAGCCCGCGTATATGATGGGCCTGATTCTCATTGGCATCGCCCGCTGCATTGCCATGGTGCTGGTCTGGAACGACCTGGCCGACGGCAGCCGGGAGTACGCCGCCGGGCTGGTGGCGCTCAACTCCCTCTTCCAGGTGCTGTTTTACTCGGTGCTGGCCTGGCTGTTCATCACCGTGCTGCCGCCCTACTTTGGCCTGAAAGGCCACGCGGTGAACATCGGCATCTGGGACATTGCCCGGAGCGTACTCGTGTATCTGGGCATTCCGTTTGCGGCGGGTTTTTTGTCGCGCACCGTCCTGCGCCGGCTGAAAGGCGACGCTTGGTACGAAAACGTGTACATCCCAGCCATCAGCCCGATTACGCTGGTTGCGCTGCTGCTCACCATCGTGGTCATGTTCAGCCTCAAGGGCGAAACTATCGTGCAGGTGCCGCTCGATGTGCTGCGCATTGCCCTGCCGCTGGCCCTGTACTTCGGCATCATGTTCGTGCTCAGCTTCGCGGCCGGCAAGTACCTAGGGGCCGACTACGCCGAGAATGCCAGCATCGCCTTCACGGCCACGGGCAACAACTTTGAGCTAGCCATCGCCGTGGCCATCGGGGTATTTGGCCTGAACTCGGGCCAGGCCTTCGCGGGCGTCATCGGCCCACTGATTGAGGTGCCGGCCCTGATTGCGCTGGTCAACCTGGCCTTCTGGTTTCGCCGCCACTGGTACGGCGGCAAATCGGTGGCTTCGGCCGCGTAACTCTTCTCCTCTTCCCCCTGCTTTTTTCCCTGCTTATGTCTGACAAGAAAAACGTGCTGGTGCTCTGCACCGGCAACTCCTGCCGCAGCCAGTTACTGCACGGCTACCTCGCCCAAGAGCTAGGCGAGCGCGCCACCGTGTACAGCGCCGGCGTTGAAGTCCACGGCCTCAACCCCCGCGCCGTGCGCGTAATGGCCGAGGACGGCGTAGACATCTCGCACCACACCAGCAACCACGTGGACGAGTACGCCACCGTGCCGTTCGATTACGTGATTACCGTCTGCGACCACGCCAACGAGGTGTGCCCAGTGTTTCCGTCGTCGGCCAAGAAGCTGCACTACAACTTCCCCGACCCGGCCAAAGCCACGGGCAGTGAGGAAGAAATCATGGCCCAGTTTCGCCGCGTGCGCGACCAGGTGAAAGCCTACGCCCACGATTTCGTGCAGGCGCAGTTCCAAGCCGCCTAGTGCCTGTTCCTACCTCATGGCTGATTTCACGACGGAGGTACTGGTAATGGGAGCCGGCCAAAGTGGGCTGGCCGTGGGCTACTACCTGCGGCGGGCGGGCCTCGCCTACGTGCTGCTGGATGACCAGGCACAACCGGGCGGGGGCTGGCTCCACGGCTGGAACTCGCTGCGGCTGTTCTCCCCGGCCGATGCCAGCTCGCTGCCGGGCTGGCTCATGCCGCGCCCGGCAACGGAAGGCTTTCCCACCCGCGACGCCGTGGTTGACTACCTCACGCAGTACGAGCAGCGCTACGCCCTGCCGGTACGGCGGCCCGTGCGCGTGGCTGGCGTGCGCCGGTCGGGCGAGGGCTTCGCTGTGCACACCGACGCCGGCACGTGGCAGGCCAGGGCCGTAGTGTGCGCCACCGGCAGTTGGAGCAACCCCTTCGTGCCGGCGTATCCGGGGCAAGCCGACTTCGGCGGGGTGCAGCTGCACTCGGCCCACTACCGGGATGCCGTGCCCTTTGCCGGACAGCGGGTGCTGGTGGTGGGCGGCGGCAACTCCAGCGCGCAGGTGCTGGCCGAAGTCTCGCGGGTGGCGAAAACGACTTGGGTGACCGAAAAGGAGCCCCGCTTTCTGCCTGATGACGTGGACGGCCGGGTGCTGTTTACGCAGGCCACCCAGCGCTACCACGCGGGCCAGGCAACCGCGCCACCGCCCACGCTCGGCGACGTGGTGATGGTGGACTCGGTGAAGGAAGCCCGGAGCCGGGGCGTGCTCCACAGCGTGCGGCCCTTTGCGCGCTTCACCCGCACGGGCGTAGTCTGGGCCGACGGGCGCGAGGAGGCCGTGGACGCGGTTATCTGGTGCACGGGCTTCCGGCCGGCCCTCTCATTTCTGGCGGACCTGGGGGTAGTGCAGCCCGATGGGCGGGTGGCCACGGCGGGCACCCGCGCTACCGAACTGCCGGGCCTGTGGCTGGTGGGCTACGGCAGCTGGACGGGGTTTGCCTCCGCCACGCTGATTGGCGTAGGCCGCTCGGCCCGGGCCACCGTGGATGAGATTCAAGCGTTTCTAGTGCCGGCCTCAGCCTCTTTGGGAACCGGGAGTCAGGTTTCTTAGCGGCGGCCGTTACCCCAACCTTTAGCCTGTCATCTCGGAATTCTTCTACCAAGCCAGCCGTTGAGGTTAAGAGAGTCTTTTCACCTCTCACCCGCCCAGTATGGCTACCAATAAACCCGCCGGTGACGGCCACCGCAACGGCGCAGTGCGCGGCCGTTCGCAAGTTTTCAACCCCGTCACGGAGCAGTTCGTGAAGCGGAACACTGCTAATGGCCAGTTCATGGACGTGAAGCAGGACGGCACCCCCTTTAAAGGTGTGCGCAAAGAGAAGGGAGGCAAATAGCGCTATTTCTACTCCGTCTTTTCTCCCGCAAAAAAGCGGCTCCGAAATAGGAGGCGCTTTTTTGTTTTAACTGCCGCCCATCGCTTATGCAGGTCTCGCGCCGACACCACTACATCCCCCAGTTCCTCATCAAGAACTTTGCAGATGAAGACGGCTTGCTCTATTTATTTGATAAACAATCGGGTAGAATAGCCAAGCAGCGACAAAGCCCGAAAGCTATATTCTTTGAAATGGACCGTAATACGGTTCTCTTCAACGGCCAGCCCAAAGACCACTTGGAAGCTTTGTATGCGGCCTTAGACGACAAGGCGGCCGCCGACCTGCAAAACGTTCTGCTATCCCGCAAGGCCTCCCCCGAAGAAGTCGTCAGCATTGTGGCGCTGGCCAGTTCCCTTAAATGGCGCGTGCCGGCAAGCGACGCCCAGTTTGGCCGGCTGAAAGAGGAAGTAAGCCTAGCCGACTTGCAGGCAGAAATCCGGCCCATCGACCAGACCCAGTCGGTGGACCAGAACGCCCTGAATCAGTTAGTGGCTTCGAATGCTATCAAAGAAGCCAAGCGGATGCTGCTGCCCTTGCTGCCGTTGTTTGACGAGGCCAAGCTTGCCGACATTCACGCCAGCTGGTTTATTCACTCGCACGCGGATGAGCGGTTTCCGTCCATAATTGGAGACTGCCCCCTGCTGGAAAAGCCTAACGTCGACTACAGCAAGCTGGAAGATTTCATCTTTCCGCTAAGCTCAACCGACACGTTTATTTATAAGCACGGGGCTCAGAAGCAGATTAAAAGCCCTCTTTTTACGATTCAGAAGGACCTGGCTACCCTCCACTACTCCGCGCGTTACGTTGCCTGCCAGAGCAGAACACATCTGGAAAACACCGTAAACATGTACCGCGTGCTGCAAGCCCAACAGCAGGTAGGCCAGCTCACCAAGTTTTTGTTTGACTTAATCACCTAACCTAGCCAGCCCTAAGCTCCCACGGAAATCATGGCCAAAATAACTGCTGACAGCCTTGTTGATGAGGCTTTTGAACTCCTGCAAGCGAATACGCCGGTTGCGACGGTCAAAGCGACGCTAGGCACTGACAGCACCATGTGGAGCAAGGTGAGTTCGCTGGTGTATGAGAAGGCCAAGGCCGAAGCGCGAAAGGAGCGCGACCAGGATGCCCAGAAACCCCATGTGTCTACCACATCTAACGCGGACATAACGGCTCTGCTGGCGCTAAATCAGCAATTAGCGGATTACGCTCTGCTGGCTCCGCCTACCATAACGGTGGCTGAGTTCAGAAGAATCGAACAGCTCGCCGCAGAGCTACCGGCCTCCGAGTCTGCTATGCTGGACTTCTTGGGCACCATCTTCACCTCGCCCAAGATGTGCGCCATCCTAAAGCAAGGGGTTGAAAACTTCCCCGCTTTTCACCATTTTGCCCCGTTGGTAGAAGCGGCTATTGTCGCCTACTACCAGCAGAATTATATCAGCGCTTTTCTTACGTTGGTTCCCCTCGTAGAGGGCCTGATTCTGCGCTGGGATGGGTTTGACGGCACTGGCCCCGAACCCAAGCCCGACTTTGAGACCATCCGCAAGTATGTTGGCAACTCCTACCTCCGCCAGCCAAACCCTGGCAATGTGCTTTTCCACGATGTCTACGTGAAGGCCAGCCAAGCTATTTTGACCAAGCACTTGTATCTGAACTCAGGTACTGGCACTGCCTACGCCCACTTTAGCCGGCACTTGGCTGCGCACTTACTCAGCAATGCGCCTTTCGCTACCCAGCCCAACTGCATCCGGCTATTTATCCTGCTTGATGCCTTACTCATCGTGTATACCTACGAAACGAAGCCTAGCAAAGACCCGCGTTTTCAGGTGGACGAACAGGCCTTGCAACGGGACGTGCAGCGGTACCTGCATCTCTTGATGCAACAGCATCTGTTTCGCAGCGCGACGTAGCAGCCGCTAGCTTGTACCATTTGGCAGGCGCGCATGACCGGGGTTAAAATGGAGTCAGCGTGGTAGTCCCTGCGCTGATTCCATTTTCTTCAATCGCTCTTTGAAACACTATTTTCAAAAGCGAAACTTAGGAACCATAAGCCTTACTTATCGGCCCTAAACTCTCTGTATCTTTACCACATCCCACAACTACCTTTTTGCAATTGCAAAATATGCTGTACCAAGTCGACACTGCTTTGCTGGCCTCGCTGGTTCGCACGAAGCGCGCTACCCAGACCTTGCGCGAGGCAGCCGAGGAAATCACCCAGACCATCGGCCCGGTCAGCGTGGGTACGCTACTTCGGGTCGAGCAACAGCGCGTGCCCGACCTGCCGGTATTCCTGCACTTTTGCAACTGGCTCGACGTGTCGCCGGCCCGGCTACTGTACTGCGCCGCCGCGCCGGTGGCGGCACCTGCCGAAACCACGGCGGCGACGGTAGCACGGCTGCTGCGCTCCAACCGCCGCTTGGAGCCGGCGATGGCCAACGTTCTTGCCAATATGGTTGAAGCAACCTACATCCAACTGGCCACCCATGAGTAAGCAGCAACCAGAACCAAAGGGAGAAAAAGGCTTGGTGGTCGTTGACCCCGGCCGGCCGGCCCTGGCGCTGGCTGCCGACCTGGCCAGCCGCGTGGCTCCCAACGTTGAGCGGTATTTGCTGCGTGGCCTCGAAGGCGCGGATAATACGCGCCTGGCGTATTCGGCCGACTTGCGCTCTTACGAGGCCTATTGTGACTTGCACCAGTTCGCGCCCTGGCCCGCCGCCCTGGAAACGCTGGCCAGCTACGTGGCTCACCTGGCCGATGTGGGCCGCAAGCTGGCCACCATCAATCGGCACCTGGCCGCCATTGAGAAGAACCACCAGCTGCTCGGGCTGCCTTCGGCCATCAATGCGCCTGCGCTCGATGTGCTGCGCAAGGGCGTGGCGCGCGAAATTGGCAAAAAGCAGAAGCAGGCTCCGGCTTTCTCCGTGCCGCACCTCAAGCGTACCATTGACCGGCTGGACCTCTCGCGCCCCGATGGGCTGCGGGCGCGGGCACTGCTGCTGCTCGGGTTCGCGGGCGCTTTCCGGCGCTCAGAACTGGTCGACATTAATCTGGAGCACCTGGAAATGGTACATGATGCGACGGATGAAGTCTTGGTCATCACTCTGCCCAAAAGCAAAGCCAACCAGGCGGGGGAAGTCGAGCAGAAAATCATCTTTTATGGCGAAAACCCGGCTTATTGCCCCATTGGAGCTTACAATGCCTGGATAGCGCAGCTCGGAGGCCGCACCGAGGGTCCGCTGTTTGTATCGCTCAAACGGAGCCGGCCGGGCGAGCCGGGCAAGCCCACGGACAAGCGCCTGGCCGACCGGCGCGTGAACCTGCTGGTGAAAGAGCACCTGGGCGCGAAGTATTCCGCGCACTCCCTGCGGGTATCGTTTATCACTACTTCCAAGCTGGCTGGACAGAGCAATGACTTTATTAAAAACCAGACCAAGCAGAAGACAGACGCTATGATTAGCCGCTACACCCGGCTTGATGACATCATCAAGTATAATGCAGGCCGCTCCCTGGGGCTATAGCCATGCAGATAGTATCCTCGAACTGTTGCCCTCAGTTCAATCGCAGTTGTTTCGCACATTTACAAAATGGAACACCTGCTCCAGCCCCGGCACCCGCTTGATAAGTATCACCAGTCGCAGCTGGAATTCCTGGCCGCGCTGCCGGAGGAACAGCGTGTGGAGCACGCCCGCCTGTTCCGGCTGGGCAATGCCAGTTACCGCTACCAGCAGCAGGCCGTGGGCGAAATCACCGAAGCCGACTACCTAGACTGGCTCGAAGGCTTGCCCGCCAACATGCGCCGCGTGGTCGAGCAGGAAGGCTTCGAGCAAAGCAAAAGCAGCCTGGCGCTACGCCGACACACGCTGGAACGGCGCGACCAGGGCTATTCTGCCTTCATGCACGCCATCCTGTCGCCCGAGGACTGGGCCTATCAACAAAGCATAATCACGGAATCATGAATTGCCCTGCTCCCCTGGCTGTGGCGCTGCAAGCAGTGGCGGCCGGCCTGTCCGACGCCAGCAACCACTATTTTTTGAAAGCGAACTACTACGACCACGTTGAAGACGACGACGATGACCCGGCGCGGTGGTGGCTGGCCGTTATGTGGCTCAACGAGGAGACGACCCGCAACTTGGAGTTAGGGGCCGATGAGTTGCAACTGGATGTGCTCCTCGACGGCCGCCGCCTCACCGACTGGACGCGGGTGAGCATTCCCTACTCCGAAGTCTGGGACGTGCTGCACCAACGCACGAAGGGTAGCCCCAACCCCAATGGCTGGGCTACCCTCTATTATGACCACGCGGCCATGCGCATGCCCCCCGTGGGTTAGGTCAGCGCCAGCGTGGCCAACTGGTGAAACGCGGCCTCGTCCAGCCGGAACCGGTCGCTGATGGAAAGCGAACTGCGGCTGTTGAACAACGCGTGGTTCACGGCATTGTAGGCCAGCCATAGATTGGCCGGGGTTTCCAGCATTCTCATTTCCTCGGCCAGGCGGTCCATCGCATTGCGGGCCAGCATTTTCGGCAAGCCGCTTTCGGTAATGACCGTGGCCAGGTTTTCGGGCGTCGGACGTTTGGCCAACTCTTTATAAACCCCGATAGTAGGAGTAAGCGAGTTCGTCTGGTTCTGGAAAGTGGTGAATATGCTGGCCAGCTGCTTTTTGAACACTTCTATGTTGAGCCCCTTGTGGTGAAACTTCTTATCCACCAGCACTTCTTGCTCGCGCTGCACCTGGCGGCCCGTTAGCACGACCAGCTCGGCATCCTTAATTTTAAGTGCGTCCTTAAACTTCTTTGGTTTGCCGTTCAACAGCCAAGCCAGGTATTGGTCGAAGCTCATATAGTCATCGGCCCAGCCCATCAGGCCATTGGTGCACACCTGCCGGTAGTAGCTCACCCGCATTTTCGAGGTGGTGCCCGTCTCAATGTGTTCCTTCAACGCCGTGCCTTGCAGCGAAAACGGCGTTTTGCCTGAATACGAGTTATTAATAATCATTGACTTATAAAGCCGGTCCACCACTTTGGTGTTCGCCGACGCCGAAGCGATATTGACTTCGTCGGGCAGAATCAAGTTGATGGAAAACTCCCCCTGGGGCGTAAAGCTGGCATCAATGGTATGCCCCGGTAGGTACAGTTCAGCAGCCTCGCGCAGCACCTCGTTTTTAATCAGGCTGTACTCGCTGCTCTGCATGGCGAAGATGTTCTTCGTCCCATCCGGCAACTCCCCTACGATGGCCTGCTTACGGTCCGTGGGCACAATGCGGTAGCCAGTCGGGAGTAGGGTTTCTAACGGTACGGCGGCGACGGGAAAACAAAGGGCATCCCACGTTTGGGACCGTTCCAGATTGATGCTTTGCTGGCTCATGACAGAAAGAGGGCTAGTTAATGCACTAAATTACAATTGCTTTTTTACAATTGCAAAAAAGCAATTGTAAAATAATATATTCTTTTCGCTGGCGCTGCCGCTTATAACATAAGACACCGTGAAGTTGACGCCTGATGTAATATCTTCAACTGCCCAATTGTCTGCTTGGTAGAAATTACCAAGAATGGACACATTTGTCCTTCGTTCTAATTCAGAAATGTCCGAGCCATCATCTAACTCGCCTTTCCCGCCACAAACTGCTAATGCAGAGCTAGCTGCTCAAATTGTAGCAGCTTTACGTGCGGCTGATTTTATTGGTATTTCTGATGAGAAGGCGGTGGCAGCCTTACTTAACTCCCAAACGGTAAAAGCGGGTGATTGGCGTAGCCTGCTCGAAAAGCACCTTACTCCTACTACTACTATAGCCACTGACCATGCCGCACCGAATCAAGGAGCTTAAACTCACCCACTTTCGGGGCGCAACTCAACCTGTCACGATACAGTTTGACCCGAAGAAAGCCGTTGTGGTCATATTTGGTGAAAATGGCACTGGCAAATCCACAGTTGTTGATGCCATTGATGCTGTTGGCAATGCCTCTTTTGGGTCTCTGGACCGAGAAGGTGTTCGGCCAAACCCGCACAAATACGTTTCTTCCATCAACCGCACCGCACGGTCATTGGAAGTGGAACTGACAACTGCTATTGGCCATACATGGAAAGCTACTATCAGTGGCAAGAATGTCGTCGTAGCGGCCGGAACCGATGGTAGCTTTCTACCGGGGATACTTGTATTGCGCCGCCGTGAGTTGTTAAAATTGATTGAAACTCAACCAGCGAAGCGATATGAGGCTATCAAAAGCTTTATCGACGTGGCAGAGGTTGATAAAGCAGAGGCCGCTCTTCGCAGCGATTTAGTGGCTGTAGACAAGCAATTTGGCAATGCGAAGGCAGCTCGCGACCAAGCACAAAAATCTTTGCACGCTTTCTGGGAGCAGGAGAAGCAGGCGCACGAAACAGAAGCTGAGTCGCTAGGTTGGGCCGAGCAACGCATTGCCGAAGATTTGACTGCCCTTGAAAGTCAGGCAGGCCATTTGGAAACGCTCCTTATCGGTATCCAGACGCTATTAACCGCTACTGCCAGCTGGCAACAAGCACATGAAACCCGTGACGATTGGACACTGAAGGTAGAAGCCGCGAAGGCGAAGCTAGCTGACACAAACCGTAGTGAAGATACGCGCCGGACTGACCTTATTGGCCTGCTCACTTCAGCCAAGAAATACTTGGCTCCTCCTGCTGCTCCCACTAGCTGTCCCTTGTGCGCCAATGACGTACAGGCCGAATCCCTGCGGCAACGCATAGAGGACCAACTGCACCAACTTCAAAGTGCCAGTGAATTGCTGCAGCTAGTTAACAGCACGCAAAACAGTTATAAGCGCGCAGCAGATGATTGTGACCGGTGTAATCAGGATGTATTAAGCCAATTTCGGAAGCTAGCCACGCACTTAGCCGCTCACGAGCCGGCAGCTGTGCAAGCGTTAAATATTAATTGGAAAGAGCTTGCTTTCGAACTGCAAACGGCTGCTACAAGTGACGTTATCAGCGAACAAGCGACGGACCTTGCACAGCAACTATGCGCTGAAAGTCCGGTAGTACAGCAAGCACTGGATTCTTTGCGTCAGCGGCTCACCTTGCACGACAACATTAAAGTGCAAGCTGATTTATTAAAAGACAGCACGAAGAAAGCTGCTGATTTGGGCCAAGTGGTGGAAAGGCTTACCAAAACTTGCCAATTGGTAGTAGATACCCGCCGGGAGTTTGTGCAGACTATTCTGGATGGAATAATCGAGGAAGTAAACCGGCTATTTGCTGCTATTCATCCAGGAGAGAAGATTGGGTTACATCGTCTCGAAATGGATGAAGTGAAACGGTCTTCACTTGAGCAGCACGCTCGATTTGAGGATGCCTCCGAGGTCATCCCACAAGCCTATTTCAGCGAATCTCACCTTGATACATTCGGCTTTTGCCTGTGGCTAGCCTTGGCTAAGCGACTAAATCCCAAGCAACTGGTGCTTGTGCTAGATGATGTATTCACGTCTGTCGATACCCAGCATTTTCAACGAATCTCTGAACTACTGGCTGACGAAGCCCAGTATTTTCAACAGCTTATCATTGCGACTCATAACCGGCGTTGGCATGACCTCTATCGGCAGAACAGTGCTGGCGCGCATCTTATCAAGCTTGAAAGCTGGACGTTAAATAAAGGGCTAAAACCCTACGAGGACCAAACATTGATGGCCGCGCTAGCCGAAGCGCTGGAGGCTGAGCCTTTTGATAGACAAGCAGTAGCCTCACAAGCTGGTATTGTGCTTGAGACTGTGTTAGATAGATTAGCGCTTGCCTATGGATGCTTGTTGCCGCATAAGCATGGCAACTCTTACACATTGGGCGAACTGCTGTTTAGCACCGGTAAGCTATTACAAAAAGCGACTATTATCCGCATTGACCGTGATGTGCACGGCCACCCTGTATTGCCTAACAACTGGTCTGAAATTCAATTGAATGACTTATTCCAGACAATCAATGGGTTGACGTTCATTCGCAACGAAGTCGGAGCCCATTTCAGTCCTTCTGGCGCTGATTTGTCTAATTCCGATGTACGCACCTTTGGGGAAGCAGTGCTGGCATTTGCGCAAGCTCTCTCTTGTCCGACTTGCGGGTACCTGCCTCAAAAAGAGCGAGATGACCACCGCAGCTGCCGCTGCCCAAAGTATCAAACGCAATTGCGCCCCCTTAACCGCCCTTAGTGCTGTAGCATTTAGCCACTGCTATGCTTTAGCTATTCTGCTTATAGTTTCTCCGCCAGCTGCGATATCTGCTACGTACCAACTCGTAGTCCCATGCTCCCCAGCAATAGCCATTACTGCAGGTAATCCGCCGGTTTGACTCTCCCGCTGTAAGGTGACAAATAGGTTCTTATCGTCTTCGCTAGGCTGGGTGCTGTAGCCGTCCGGGTGTGAGTGCCACTCCCCTACGTACACTACTTGTCGGCCCGTGCATTCGCTAATGCGAGCAAGCTCTTCTGATACACCTCTTACGCCACGTATATAAGCGATGGGGGACTCCTGGCTATCTGTCGGCGAAGGAATATGGTCCACGATATACACCCGGCGATGCTGTGTATCGAAAACGCCGACTAATACCCCACCCGTTTCATTGGGTAGGCGCGCCTGGCGCTGTTCACTTATTTCCCGCAATACCTGATGCGGTACGGCCACGGTCCAGCTATTCACCGTCATTTCCGCATGAAGAGATACCTCGATTTCATCAGCCACCACGGTTAAGTCAGGCTGTGCCCGCCAGATTTTGATGCGAGCACCCGGTTCAGCCACCGATGCGCGGACAGCCCGGGCTCCGATGGCAGCATGCAAAGCAGCCTGGTCCTGTGGCAACTGCACGGAGACATCACGACAGGCGTGCGAATACCGAATGGGCTGGCCGGCAGTGAGCAGGTGTTGCTGTAATTGGGGTTGACGTAGCAAAGCCCTGTAATATTCCATCTCCAGCTGGTCGAGCCGTAGCGAGCGGTCCTGAGCTTCTGCCAGCAGCACCAAGTCTGTTCCCGATGGATTCAGGAACAGCGACAAGCGGCGGGCTGGGCTTTCAATATCCAACGCTAGGTGTCGCGCCACTGCTATTGATGTCGACATGTCCAGTATCACCTCCGCCGCGTTGTATGCCATCAATACTTGGGGGGAGGCTGGGTGTAACACGTTAGCCGCGATTGCCCGCAAGTCCGTTTTCTCGTAGGTATTCTTCAGCATCGATACCATCGCGTGCGCCTTACCCAAGCCTACCAAACTGCTCGGCAAGTAGTGTCGTGCCGCATTGTGGGGCAGGTACTGGTCCTCATCCAGCCACACCCAATTGCCTTGCCCGGCACGCACGAGGTTATTGACTACCTGTGAACCCAAGCTGCCCGCGCCCACTGCTACAAAGCGTGTAGTGGAGGCCAGCAAGCCATTGTAGGCAGCTGCTAGGTCGCGAGTGAGCGCCCGAACTGGACTCAGCAACTCTAGTTTACTACGCTGACCGCTACACCCAAAGTCGACGGGATAAAGGTTAGCTAAGAGGTTTTCGTGCATGGCCCAAATTCCGAGGTCTGTGCCAAGCTCAACCAGGGTGCCGACTGATGCGAAAGCCCATACTTCTACTGTCTCGATAGCTTCCGTCGCCGTGCGCAGCTTCGGGAGCCGAACAATAATCAGCAATCGAAGGCTTCGATTAAAGCCTGGAGCCTCCTTTAAGTCGCTCAGGTGCCCACGTAGCGCGTTCGTAAGACCTACATCGCTATCAGATAAGTAGGCTTGAAGTTCGGCTATCGTGCGCGGCTGTTCCCGAATCAGACCGTGCACCTGCGGCGAAGCCGTGTACACAAAGCTGGTGAACTGTGCTTGCTGGCCCTCGGGTGCTGAGGCTACAGGCGAAGCAACCAGGGTTGTTTTGCCAAGCACTGTGCTGACGAAACGCACGTGCAGGGGCTCCAGCGTGATGGCTGCATCAGGAGCAAAAACGATGCTTGGCAATACCAGTTGCTCCGGGGGAGCATAAAAGGCCTGTTCCAGTGCTTGGTCAGCGGCATGCAGTTCTCCGCGCGCTGTTTGAGTCAACCAGCGCTGTAGTTGCCGGAGCAGTGCAGCCGCCGTCCAGGTTGGCTTCAAATCTGCATAGGCAATCTGGTACAGACACAAGCTACGCGGCGTCCCTTCGCGACCAAAGTGCAGGTGTGGCACCAGCGGAAAATCTTCGCGTAGCGCCCATATAATCTGATGCTCTGTATCGGCGGGATTGAACCCGATTGCGATGCGTTCGACATTTTGCACCTCATGCACCGGGTACTGCGGTACTTCCGGCTCGACATCCACGACCACGAACTCATACTCTTCAACGCGAAGGCAATCTACCACCCGGATATAGGGCAAGCCCTGACTTTGCAGGGCTTGCACCAATTCAACGGCTTTTGGTATTGCCAGAGAGCCAGACTCAACTGGCTCTCCTGACAGTGGATAGTATCCCATTTCAAGCAATTCCATCGTACCTACAATTAGTTGCCGCGGCCGGCCCGAGGTGGCGGGATGCTACCGCCTGCTACGCTGGCAGCCGCAGCCATCTTGCCGATGCTCGCCCCAAGCTGGTCAATCTTGATGACGATGGGCTCAGAGTACAGGATGCTCGTGTGCTCCATCGTGACCAGAAATTCCCCTCGAAGCCGTTCAGCCTGGGCCTTGTAATAGGCTGCGGCTTGGCGGTGCGGGGGCTGCTTGTCATCGTCGTTGCTGGGAATGGGCTTGCTGGTCGAAATGAGGCGGCCCCGACTCTGCCCGTAGGTTTCGAACAGCTTTTTCACTACAGCATCGGGCACCGTTACTTCAGTACCCTTCTCGCTGCTGAGCGACAGGTAGCTGCAGTGGTGGGCAATTTTGAAGATGTCCCATTCCAGCCGTTCCGTGCGCCCGTAATACTCGGTTACCTCCACGATGGACTTGATTACCGGCCAGTCGATGTCCGAAAAGAAGTGCATCCGAGTTTTCCGAGTTCCTTCCATAAAGGTCGCCTGAAAGGTCAGCGCGTCGCTATTGCGGTCCATCGCGGCTAGGCCACCACCGGCCGTGCGGCTGGCAAAGGGCGAGTGCACGAAGAATTCCACGCCATCTGTGGCCAAATCGAACCCGGGAATCAGCGTACCAGCATCCGTGATGAGGTGCTGCCGGTCGGCTACGGTAAGGCCTTGCGTGGCCAGCCAGTCGGTGAGTTGGCCGGGACCGGAGAATACGCGAATACCCTCGCCATTTTTCAGCCGGTAACGGGCCTCCTGGCGCAGAATCCGGGTTTCATCCTCACAGCCATCCTCAACGAGGACAGCCGCCGGCACCCACAGTTCCTTGATTTTTACTCGGTCGCCGCCCTGGTATTTAGCAGCGTGCAACAACTCAAAGAACTCGGAAGCCCCGCAGGTATGGTCATTGTCGAGGTGGGTGAAAGCAACGACATCGTAGTCATTACGCTTCGCGTTTTTTAAATCGGCGCGCAACTGCACTGGCAGGTCGATGCGCTTGTCCTTGGGGTCAGTAGCGCAGCGCATGTTGGCGTAGTCAATCAGCAGCTTTTTGCCGTTCGCGAGGTCAATCCGCGACGTGTCGGCATTACCTAAATTAAAAAGGGTGATTTGGTGCATGCTATTAAGCAGTTAAGTTAATTGAAACCGTTCACCAGCGACTTCACTGACATCTGGCTTCAGCCAAGCAATGGTTGTGAAAGAAGGAAGCCCCGCTCCTTAGTCGATGTCCGGCTACGACCAGAAGTGTGGTTCCCTCCCATTGCCACAGCAAAGCAAAAGGCTTACTGTGCAGTCTTTTTGCACAGTCAAAATTAGCTTGATGTTTTTTTGTAAAAACCTTGATTATTTTA
The DNA here is from genome assembly GCF_030581075.1 of Hymenobacter cheonanensis. Classification (GTDB taxonomy): domain Bacteria; phylum Bacteroidota; class Bacteroidia; order Cytophagales; family Hymenobacteraceae; genus Hymenobacter. The sequence goes on along the minus strand of NZ_JAUQSW010000013.1, from coordinate 12,128 downwards.
TTTAAATAGCTGATTTACAGCAAATAAATTTTACCCATAAAAACTTTTAAGTAGGCACTATGCCCACCCAGACAGACTACTGTGCAAGCTAATTGCACGGTAAAGCGAGCGCCTCATGCGTTAGCTGATTTGAAAAGCCCGTTCTTCGTAGCGTGGAGTTTCTCGCTGGCCGATGGAGCTTGTGTATGGCCTACATCCTAGGATTTCAATGCCAGTTAGCAAAAACGCATATAAGCGCTACCTCATTATTGACAAATGTCTGCAACGGCGTAACCTCGTCTGGACTATCAAGGACCTGCTAAAGGCAGTAGAGGACGAGTACCGCGCCACAACCAACAAGGGTAAAGGCGTGTGCGAGCGCACGCTTAAGGGAGATTTGCACGACATGAAGTTGCCGATGCACTATGATGCCCCCATTGAGTACACCCGCAATAAAGGCTACCATTACACAGACTCAGAATACTCAATTCGCAAAACGCCGCTTACTAGTGCGGACCTAGTGATTCTTCATCAAAGCCTACACAATTTGAAAGCCTTGCGTGGCTTGGGCTTGGCAGACGACCTGGATGAGCTAGTTCAGCGCCTAGAACAGCATTTGCCCAGTGATGGAACCGTAACAAACCCGATTCTGCAACTGGAAGCAGTCCCGGATTATACGGGTACCGAACATTTGAAGCCTTTGTACAAGGCTATTCGCGAACAGACGCCGCAGGTGATACATTATCAATCTTACCGAGCAGCGCAGGCCAGCCCAGTGGAAGTCCACCCCTATCTGCTCAAGACTTACAACGGGCGCTGGTATTTGATAGCCCGCAATGAAGCCAAAGGCGCGCATCTTCAAAACTATGCTCTTGACCGCATTAAAGGACTAGATAACAGCCCACTGGAGTTTCGTCCGACAGATGTCGACTTTAGCACCTATTTTGACTCTATCATCGGGGTAACGATGCCGGAGAAAAATCCGCACGTCGAGACCATTCGTTTGCACATTGCGGCTGGGCGGGCGCTCTACGTGCTCACCAAAAAGTTGCACCCAAGCCAGGTAACCATAAGTGACACGGCCGATGGCTTGGTTATCGAGCTACGCTTAATCATCAATCAGGAATTCAAAACGCGCCTGTTTAGCTTCGGACCTGATTTACAAGTGCTAGCGCCCAAGTCCTTGCGCGACTCTATGCACGAGAAACTTAAAAAGGCTGTCTCCCGCTACAATTGATAAGGTGATATGGAATCTGGGACATGGCTACGCTATTGGCGCAACTCGTTAGCTGATGCTGACCGGCAACGCATTGACATAACGAAACAGGCTTCGCTGACGGCACCCCTGCTGGATGCAGAAGCGTTGCAGGCATTCTATACGGCCCACTACGCGGCTGCTCCGGAGGCAGCCGCTGTCTCCGAATTGGAGACGCTGGCCGTTATGTTGGCTCCCTTTAGCCTGCGGCCCGTGGTCGGCGATAGTCGTCGAACAGCGCAGCCGGGGCAGGCACGGGCGATTCATCCGTTTTGGATTCCGGCGCGGCTCACCAAAACGGGGCAGCTTCAACCACCTACCAGCAACGAGCACCTGATTCCTTGGCTTATCCGCGACGTGCTGGAGCCTACCACGCGCAATGCGCCCGTGCTGGGCAGCCTCACCACGGTTGATTCGGAGCTAGCGCTCTGGACGTGGAAAACGGATACCTGGGAACAGTACTATACCAACGCGCAGGCCTTTTATGCCAAGGCGACAGCCTCGGCCGGCTGGCCAGCTAACCGGGCAGAAATTGGCGATTGGGTGGTGGACAGCAATGCTACTCTTACCCTGATGCCCCCGCAGGGCATGGCCGCAAATATCATCGGCCTGTATCGCTACCTGGAAAAGCAGTCGCGCCTACCCGCGCTACTGACAACCTTGCTCCAGGGCCAGGCGGCCGGGCTGCCCCTCAACCCCGAAGCGCTTGGCCTATTGTATATCAAGGGCCACTACGGACAGATGGGAAATAGCTATCCGTTGTCAACGTCGCAAAGAAGCACTCTTCAGGCGCTGCTTAAAACCGCATCTGGCGACGTATTTCCGGTGAACGGCCCACCTGGCACCGGCAAAACCACGCTACTGCAGAGCATTGTGGCGAACCTGATAGTGGAAAAAGCGGTGCTGGGACAAGAAGCTCCACGCATCCTGGCCAGCTCCACAAACAATCAAGCTATTACCAACATTCTCGATAGCTTCGGTCGCGAAGCGCGTGTCAGTCGCTGGGTGCCGGAGGCACCCTCACTGGGAGTGTTTCTTACCAATAGCAACGTGGCTGAAAACGAGCAGCGGGGCTACCAGGTACAAACCACCCGCGAGGGCTTTTGCAAGGCAAAAGAAGCTGCGGATGGTCGCTACCTGCGGGCCGCCGAAACCGAGCTACTACGCCAAGGAGCGGCCTTTTTTGGTATCGAGTACCCAACTCCAGCTGCTCTGCGCATTAAGCTGCACCATGCTCTACTTCAACAGGTGACGTGTATTGATGCGTGGCTGGACCTGCTGCCACGCCTGTACGACGAGCGAGGCGAGCCGTGGAATGCGAAGCAACTGCGACAAGCGTTGCAGACTGGCCGGGCCACCATTGCCGCCCTTGAAGCCTATCAGCTTGAGTTACTGCGGCTGCAGGCATCCGAATCAAGTTTCGAAAATTTCCTGGCCGCTTTTCTGGCATCGGTTCGGAAAAAGAAGCAAGCCCGCTACCAATTCCTGGTGCGGACTCAGTGCCCCTATTCCAACGAAGTAACAGACTTCGACCCCGAGCAACTGAAGCTAGAGGTAGCTCAGCGTTTGGAAAAAGCCCAGCAGGCCCTGTTGCACCCACAGGCTGCCCTGAGTGCCTTGAGCACGTTTGACACCTTGGCCGCGCAGCTGCGCCGTGACTACGCAGCTCAGAAAGAGGCAGCTTCTTACTTGCAAGCCCTCTCCGCTGCTGATGCCAGTAGCATCCACAATGTTCTGGATGTGACACACCGGCACAGTGCCTTCGTGTTGGCGCTGCACTACTGGGAGGCCCGCTACGTGGTGGCCTTACAAGAAAAGCTGCGGCCGGCCCAGTCTTCGCGCCGAGGCTACGAAACCAAGCCCGAGCAGTTTGCGCGGTGGGCCATGCTCACGCCGTGCTTTATTTCCACCTTCCACACGGTGGCCAATTTCTTAGTTAAGAAGTCCAAGGATGGTGAGTCGAGCTATACTCTGGAGTTGTTCGATTTGCTCCTCGTCGATGAGTCCGGCCAAGTTTCGCCCGAGGTAGGAGCTGCAGCCTTTGCCCTGGCAAAAAAAGCTGTGGTGGTAGGGGACACCAATCAGATTGAGCCCGTCTGGAATTTGCTACCGGCACTGGATGCCCAAAACCAGCGCCGTGTCGGTATTGCACCTGCCGAGTGCCCGCTGGCCTACCAGGTTTCAGCGGGCAGCCTGATGCGGCTGGCTCAACTGGCGACGACTTTCCAACTTACCAACTATCCGCAGGAGCGCGGCCTACTGCTGCGGCAGCACCGGCGCAGTAAGCCCGAAATTATTCGCTATTGCGACGAGTATGTGTACGGTGGTCAACTGGAGCGCTTGGCTAACCCGTCGAGCCTGGCAGCTTTGGGACTGCCACCACTTGGATACATCCACATTGCTGGCGAATGCACTACCGCCGGCGGTAGCCGGCAAAACCAACAAGAAGCCGAAGCCATTGCCAGCTGGCTCCATTTAATGCGGGATGATATCGTGGCTGCTGCCAGGAGCACGGCCAACCCCACGCCACGCCTGCAAGACCTGGTCGGCATTGTTACCCCTTTTAGCGGGCAGAAACTGGCCATTCAGCGCGCCTTGCGTGCGCAAGGACTGGGCAACGAGAATCTCACTGTGGGCACGGTACACGCACTGCAGGGGGCTGAACGCACTATCGTTCTGTTCTCGCCCGTGTATGATGCCAGCCACCGGGGCGGGTACTTCTTCGACCAGGGCTATAATCTGCTGAATGTGGCCGTATCGCGGGCGAAGGAGGCCTTTCTTGTGATTGGCAACCGCTGCCTGTTCAACCCAGCGCGTAACACGCCATCCGGAAATCTGGCGAAGCTTCTGTTTGAGGAGCCAGCCGAAGGGCGACCGCGGCCTGAATTGAATAACAGCTTCTTCTATGGCGATGAAAGCCGGCGGCACCTACCCGTGCCTCGCGAGCACCTGACTGCCGTGGCCACCGGCAAAGTAGACCGCCTCAGCGAGCTGGAGCAGCACCGCCGGGCGTTGGCTTGGGCCATCAACACGGCACAAGAGCATTTGGTAATCGTCTCACCGTTTATTTCAGCGAATGCTATTCAGGCTGATGGCTTGGCCGACCTTATCGTGGCCGCCAAGGCCAGGCAGCCGACCCTGCGCATTACCGTGTATACCGATGCGCATCTGGATGCTCCACGGGGGCAGCTGCACCCGCATGCCCAGGCGGGCCGGGCAGCGCTACGCCGCGCAGGAGCTGAGGTAAAAATTGCCGAACAGATTCATAACAAGACTATTTGCCTCGATAACCACGCGCTACTCGAAGGGTCATTTAACTGGCTGGGGGCCGCCCGGAGCGGGCACTACGTACGCCACGAGGTATCGTGGTTTTTTCGAGGCACGGGGTGGGCGGACCGCATCGAGCAGCTAGTACAGGAAATGGAGGAGCGGGTGGTGAATGAATTGGTTATAAGCAGATAACACAAAAACCCGTTTGCTAATCAGCTACAACCACGTAGAGGTAGTGCTTGCCCTTAACGGTAGCTAGCCGCCCTGTACTATTCTCGTGCTTGTTATCGAGCTGCTTGCTGTACTTGTTGATGAAATACGACTCGTAATGCTTGATGAAAGCATCACTGGTGGTTTCATACACCACGTACATCGTATGGTAGTCACGGTAATCGGTAGCTTGAAAACGCTTGGCCGGCTGTACCGTTTTGCCAATTTTGGCATAGCGGTGCTGGTCCATGATTTTATCAATCGAGTTTTTGATTCTCAGCGTCGTACCGCCGCACTTCTTCCCCGTTTGCATATAGGTCGAGTCAAGCTGTCGGGCTTGGTCTTCGGCCTGGTCTAATATCAGTTTTGCTACGCCCGTGGCAAGGCCCGCGATAAGTAGAGGATGCATAAAGCGTATGGCAATAAAACGCTGAGCTGCTTACGGACTATCCCTTAGGCAATACGGGTTTGGGCGGTGGGGTGGGCCGGCCAATAGTATTGGCAGGCAATGTATTACCGGCACCTGGTACACCTACTGGCAGGTGCAGATTGAGGTTTTTAATGGTTTTAGCCATTGGAATTGAAGAATAAAGGGTGAGGTGCTATTTAGGGTTGATTTTGGGCAAGGCGGGAGGCGGTGGGGGCGTAGGGCGGCCTGAGGCACTGGGGCCAAGTACTTGGCCGTTGGTTTGGCCGGTACCCGCTGGCAGAATAATCTGCATGGGGCCGCTAGTAGTGTGTGTTTTAGGCATGAGCCGGAAAGTTTAAGAATACAAAAACCAGAAAGACGAAGATACCCAATCCCACTAGAATTAAGCACGTCCAGTTGGCCCAGTTCACTTTTTTGTCCAACTTTTTCCAATTGGGCGCATCCATAAGCAGGGCATCAGCGGCCATTCGCGTGAGGGCGTGGGAAACCAAGTTGACAAGGAGCGCCAGCGCGAAGCAAATCCAGCAGCCCAATAGCCAGCCTACGTCCGTCGTTTTGGCGGCTTTGGTGATGTCTTTTATGAATCCAACGGTGAGGACCAAGCCCCCACCTGCCAAGTATACAATGAGTTTATCATACTCAATCTCCGCGTTTTTGCGGTTATCCAGGGCGCGCTCCCGGCTTTTGTCGTGGCTGTCTAGGTTGGCAGCATAGGTTTCTAATTCCTGGTTCCAGTCCGTAAGCTTCTGCTGATATGCGGCTAATTCCTCTTCCGTTAGCGGCGTGGTTGGAGTGGTGAAGGTAGGCTCTGGAATGTCGCTCATCTTAACCTGGGCTAATGAGTGGTGTTGGCCGCAGTCTTGGGCGGGGCCGCGTTAATTTTCTCTGCAGCTTTCTGGTCAGGCGCTGCTGGCTTCGGTTGCAGCTGTGCGGCTGGTAACCAGCCCTGCACCAGTTCGCCGGCCTCATTGAAGCCGGACACCTGTACCCAGGTGCGCACTTGGGCACCCACTAGTAGCTCCGTGGCTCCTGGCAACTTGCCCGCACTGGAGGCTTTGCCGGCTGGCCGGGTGCGCAGTAGTACCGCTCGTGGCGTCAACTGCACTTGGCCATTTTGCCGGGCAAGCTGGAAGTTCAGTAGGGCTGTTTGGGTGCGGTTTTCACGCATTTCCTGCTGGATGGCTACCTCGCCCACACTTAGGGCTGCTGGCGCAGGAAACGCCTCGTGCAGCTTGTCGCGCACCGTGATGATGAACGTCAGGTAAATGATGAGGTCTTGCAGCAGTACCCGGGTCTTAGAGTTGAGTGCCCTGGCCAGCAGTGCTGCGCACGCCGCTAGCACAGGTTGGATGTGCAATGTGGCACTAACCGGGTCAGCCAATATTTCGTCGCCTAAGGCAAACACCTGGGAACTCAGCACTGTACTAGCCTCCAGCTCTTCCGTAGCCGCTTCGGTGGCTTCCGAAACTAAGTCGGCAAACAGATGGCCGAAGCGCGCTTCCATCGCTGCTAGTTGTTTAACCCAGCCTGGCTGCTCCAGTACCGTGGCTAAGCCAGTCCATTTCTTGAAAAAACCACCCTGAACCAGTTCCATGTTTTCCATTAAGCTGATTACTTCCGGTGAGAGCTTTGGCACAAAAGAAGCTAGGCCTAGGTGAGCAGAACCGGCCGCATTCAGCACAATAAGCGCTGGGAATGTCAGGGTTTTGAAGGCCTCTTCCATCCGCATCGATAAAGCCATGGCATTCGTCATGCCGATGCGGTCCAGCCACTGCTGAGACCCCACCATGCCATCGAATAGCCGTTGGGATTTCATAGCAGCTTCCAGTCCTTTCTGCACTTCTCCCAGCGGATTGACTATTGCTTGTATGCGGTCGTTGAGTGCAAATAGATGGTCAAACTTGGGGAATAGATGGTCGAATTTGGTTGGGTCTATCATGTCGGATGGGCTGGTACTGTTCCTTATGCGGCATACTTATCCTCTTCCTCCACAAACCGCACCAGCGACATCAGGGCCAGTGTATCGAGCAGCGGCTGCACTTTCTTGACGCTGCTACCCCGGAAGCGGGCGGCTACCTGAGCGGCGGCCAGCGGCGCGGTGGCCTGCTGCACCACGGCGCGCACGGCCTGCATTTGCTGAGCCAGCGCCGAGGGCCAGGGCTGCGGGCCAGTTTCTGCACTAGCGGTAGTGGCGGCGGCCTCCTGCGGTAGTGCCAGGGCCGACTGCTGCTGGCCGGGGGCCTGGTAGGCGGGGCGCAGGTAGCGGATGGTGCCGGCGGCTTCTTCCTGCTGGCGCTGGTGGTTAAGCTGTACCAGGCGGGTCAGGATGTCGGCCTCGGACAGGTCAGTGGGCCAGCAGTAGGCCTCGGCCACAGCGGCATCGAGTTGCTGGTGTAGGCTGAGCACGACGGCCGCGAGGCCTTGCTCGTGGGTGGCCTGCTCCTTGGCGGTGAGGGGCTGGCCAGCACGCAGCTTCTCTACCACGTTGTAGAGGTCGGTGAGCGCGAGGCTGGGGTGCTGCACCTGCTGGCGCTTGCGGTGCGCGTCGAGGGCTTCGGCTAGCTCGCGGATGCGGGCTTGTTGAATTTCGGTGGCGGCAGGAAATGGGAAGGGTTGAAAACAGCGTGAGCTATTGTAGCGTGAATCATTTCCTACTCCCATCTTACCACCTGCTGAGAATGCCCACAAAGTGTGAATTTTGCTAGATAAAATTCCCAAATGGAATGCGTCATCTAAGGCCAATGCCACAATCATATGGTCAGCGGCTGTAGTGGCATCTAAAAATTGGAAAATCCGATGCTTTGCCGTTTCCGGTGTTCCGATGTATCTGGTAAGACCTACCAATGCTTTGCGTAATTCCTGGCGAGAGCGACCATGCAGCCACCATTTTTCTCGCAGTGCCTTATCGCGGTTGATGTCGCGTTCAGGCTTCACTCGGGTATAAATCTGCTGGTAAAGTGCCGGGAACTTGTCTATCACTTCCGCTTCGCTTAATCCAAACAAATCAATAACCATTACGCCCCGAGGCGTGGCAGCCAGGTCTTTGCCGTTGCGGTAGGGCCGGATGTGTTGTTCGATACCCGCGACGGTGCCCAAGCCCAGAGCCTGCGCTTCGGTTGGCGTCACGATGAAGCCCGAACCTGCCAGCATCAGGCCGAAGCTACTGAGGCCCTCATTGGCTTGCAGAGGCTGTGCCTGCGTCACGTCGGCCCCGGTGGTCAGGTCAGCATTGATGCGCCCCCGGCGTTCCGTTAGCTCAACCGTAACAGCTTCCTCGTCTTCGGCGTCGTTGCTTTCCTTGATAACCAAGGCCAAAGTGCCCTCTTCTCCCCTCGCCTTTTCGACCGCAGTAAATGCTACCCGTACGGCGGCACCATTGGCGTTATCGGTCCAGGGATGGTCGGGAATGGCAAACGTAATTTCGGCCGGAGTTTCCGATGCCTCCAGATGGGCCTGAATTACCCGCCGATTGAAAGTCTGGGTAATGGAATTCGTGGTGATAAAGCCGAAGCGCTGGGTGATGCCTGTGCGGACGGCCTGAGCCGCCTTATCCCACCAATACAAGACCAAATCGGCGCTGTCGGGGATATGGGGGTGGGCCTTGCGCAATGCATTAACATAAGCGTCGCCCAGTGCTTCACGGATGCGTCCCTTCCCAATGAAGGGTGGGTTGCCTACGATGAAATCTGCCTCGGGCCAGACCGCCGGGCGGGCGTTCTGAAACTCAGGCCCGTTATAGCTCAGTGCCGCATCCTGCTGCTGAATATTCTGGTAATCGTCGAGTAGCGGCTCACGCAGTTGGGTAAGGCCGTGGGTACGCAGGTGCCATTGCAAATAGCCGATGCGCAGCACCACGTCGGCAATGGCCGCGGCGCGGGGGTTCAGCTCCAGGCCCAGCAGCTGGCGCGGGCCAACGGTAGTACCATCGCCCAGTTCCAGGCGCCCCGACTGGCCCAGCTGGCCCAGAGCCGTAAGCACTTCTCCTTCTAGGCGCTTGAGGTGTTCGAGCGTAACGTATAGAAAATTGCCGGAGCCGCAGGCCGGGTCCAGAATGCGCACCGAGGTCAGCCGGTGCAGGAAGCGCACCAGCTCGATGCGTGCTTCGTCCACGGCTTTTTTGCCTTTTCCTTCTTCCATGCGCTGAGCGCTGGCAGCCTGGGCGGCGGCCCATTCCCGGCGCAAAGGCTCGATGACGGTAGGCAGCACCAGGCGCTCCACGTAGCGGCGCGGGGTGTAGTGCGCGCCCAAGCTGTGGCGCTCGTCGGGGTCGAGGGCGCGTTCAAGCAGTGTTCCAAAAATGGCGGGCTCCACCAGTGTCCAGTCGGCATCGGCCGCTTGCTGCAGCAGCGCTACTTGGTCGGCGTTCAGCAGCAGGGCCGTCGCGTCGTGAAACAGCTTGCCATTGAAGTGGCGCACCTTGGTGCGTAGCGCGGGTGAAAAGCCGCCCTTATCCATGGTCATCCAGAGGCTTTGCAAGGCTTCGGGCAAGTAGGCGCGAGCTTCCACTGTGTCGGCGTATTCGGCCAGCAGCTTGGAAAACGACTTTTTCGGAATCAGCTCCACGTCCTCGGCAAACATGGTGAAGAGGCAGCGCATCAGGAACTGCGCCACCACGTCGGGGGCGTGGCCAGCCTTTTCCAGCTGGTTACTCAGGCCCGCCAAGTGGCCGGCCAGGCGGCGCGTCACCTGGGCCGCCAGGCGCGCCGGGTCGAGCTGTTGCGGGTCAGTGAAGAGCAGCTTCAGCTGTGCCCGCGTGGCGGGGTCGGCCAGCGCTGGCAGCAGCACCCGAAACTTGCTGGAATCTGGGAAAGGCACGTAGCTGTCGCCCACCCCGGCGAAGTTGCTGTACAAGTCAATGGAAAAACCTACATCGACTACTACCACGAACGGCGGCCGCGGCTCGCTGGCCGGCAGCGCCCGCACATAGCGCAGGGCCTGCTCGCGGGCTGCTTCTACCATCTGGCCCCATTTGGCGGTGCCGCGCACGGCGTGACCCTTGCGGCGCTTGCCCGTGGCCTGGCCTAGTTCGGCTTTGGCGGCTTTAGCCTGCTGGTCGGGGGTATCGGTGCCCTGCTTAGTTTCGAGCACGAAGCAACCGCGCTTGTATAAGTCGATGCGGCCAGTGCTGCGCTTCCCGGCCCCATCGTCGAAGCTCACGCCGCGCTCAAATACATAGGCATCCTGCGTGGGGTCGTCGGTGGTGGGGTCGGGTCGGGGCACACCCAATAGGTCGCAGAGGTCTTGCAGAAAAAGACCGTAGTTGGCGTGTTCAGCCCCACCGGAAGCTTGCCAGCGAGCGAGGAAATCTGGATAGGTCACAGGGATTCAGAGAAAGGCAGGCAATCTAGCCACTAAAACTAGCACCGGCTTCAAACTTAACTAATTTTGCTAGCCAATGTAGCTCCGCTTTTTAGCCTGCTTCCCTTGCTTTCATGTCCTGTCGCTATCAATAAATTTTCGTGAAAATTCTACTCCCCCATAAGATTAGTGGCGCCTTATTCGACATCATTCACGAGGCCCAAAAAGAACTCGTGCTGGTGTCGCCCTATGTCAATTTGACGCAATGGAAACAGCTAGCTACAGCTCTCACAGCCGCACGTGACCGAGGTGTGAGCATCACGTTTTATATCCGTTATGACGCTGGCAACCCGGCCAGCAAGGAACAGGTCGAGGCGCTAGGCATCACTCCCCAGCTTGTGCCTTGGCTGCACGCCAAGTTCTATTTCAACGAAACTAATGGCCTTATCACGTCGCTCAATTTGCTGGGCTCTTCCAACAGCAACTCCATTGAGATAGGCTCGCAGCTTGAAACCGCCGAGGAGTTGGAGGTACTGCGTCACTTTGTTCAGCAATACCTGGCTCCACAAGAGTTAGGAAAGCAAGGAAGCGAAGAAGATAAGCGCTTCAACGCCGAGGAATTCGGCCACACCCTGTCAGACTATCTAGAAGAATCTGTGGATGATTCCTGCATCGTAACGGGTAATTCCGGCAAGAGCTTATCCATTCAAGCATTGAGCAATTCCTTTACCGCTGATATTGATGCCCCGAACCAACGGCTCTTATTGGAAGGCGTCGTATCGGGCCGCGAAGCTGACCGGTACAGTGTCAAGTGGGCGAAGCATTTCACCTCACCAGCCTTGCGCTATGAATTACAGCGCGGCAACAAAGGGTATTACGATGTGATTCGGGCGACTCTTACCCAACCGCTCTCCACCTCGAAGTTCAATAAGTTGACTCCGACTGAGAAAAAGCACCTGTGCATTGTTATCGCTGATTTTCTAACAGCGGTTCGGGCATTTAAAGACGACTATTAATAGCATAGCATTCCTGTGAAAATGGTACTGGCCAGACTTTCTGAAAGCCCAGATTATTATCCATCAATACCTTCCTCATTAACCGTGCGCGTATGTCATTCACTCGCCGTTTTGGCTTAGCCTTATCCGGTGGTGGCTATCGGGCAGCCGCTTTTCATTTAGGCACGCTCAAGAAGCTGCACGAAATGGACCGACTGGCCACCATTGATGTCATCTCCACTATCTCGGGTGGCTCTATTACTGGGGCGGCATATTGCCTGCATCAGGGGACTTTCGAAGAGTTTCACGCCAAGATGATGGAGGCCTTTCTTCGCTGTAATGTGATTGGCTATGCGCTACGGTCATGGTCGTTTGTGCGATTTTTACTGGTGGCACTGGTATTTGTTGTGCCAGGCACCATTTTGCTTTTTAGTCGTTGGGCTCCTTGGTCATTGCTGCCGCTACTCGGCTTACTCTTCGTTGTTCTCCGGTATCAGTTTCGCATCCTCCCGGTTAGCCGGGAAATAGAGCGGGCATATGATGCTTTTTTCTACCAAGGGCAGACGCTTCAACAGCTACGTCCGACCCCCATCCTAGCTATTGGAACCTCGAATTTGCAGACCGGACGGCCATTCACTTTCTCACGGGAGTGGATGACTGACTCGACTTATTCCTACTACCAACCCCCGGT
>NZ_JAUQSW010000012.1 GCF_030581075.1 Hymenobacter cheonanensis | reverse complement strand
GCCCGGGCCACGGCGGCCGCCAGCCGCCGCCGCCAGCCGGCCGGCCGCAGCGACGCCCGCAACGACGAGGCGGCTACGGCCACCAACAGCAGCGCCGACGCGGGCCGCGACGACGACCCCAGCGCCAACCCCGAAAGCGACTCGCCCGAGGAAACCACCGCCGACCGCCGCGCCAGCCGCGTGGCCCTCACCCCCGAAACGGCGCTGGTGTCGTCGGGCTTTGCCGGCAACCGGGGGCGGCTGCCCTGGCCGGTGGCCCACGGCTTTGTGGCCCAGCACTTTGGGCGCCACCCACACCCGGTGCTCAAGCACGTGACGGTGGACAACCGGGGCGTAGACATTCAAACCAACCAAGGTGAGGCGGTGCGGGCCGTGTTTGGCGGGCGCGTGCTCACGGTGGCGCAGGTGCCGGGCATGAACACCATCGTCATGATTCAGCACGGCGAGTACTTTACGGTGTATGCCAAGCTGCGCTCGGTAAATGTGCACGAGGGCGAGCAGGTGAGCGCCCGCGAGGCCATCGGCTCAGCCGCCACTGACGCCGACGGCACGGCCCAGGTGCAGTTTCAGGTGTGGCGCAACTCGGCCAACCTCAACCCCGAAAGCTGGCTGGGGCGCAAGTAAGCGGGCTAGCCGGCAGGCCGTGCAACCTTTGGGCCCCGGCGGGCCTCAACCCGTTGCTGCTCACCCACTACTTGCCCCTGCGCTATGCGAAATCCGCTACTTGCTTTTCTGCCGCTAGCCGCCACCCTGGCCAGCACCACGGCCTGCCAAAAAACAGCCGGCAGTGAAAACGATTTTGAGAATGGCCCGGCTACCATTCGGGGCGAGTGGCGGCTGGCCGTGGTGGGCGGTGGCATTACGGGGGTGATGCAGCCGGTGCCGGCCGGCTCGGACAACCGCTGTGTATTCGGGCCCGACAGCACCTACACCGAATATTTCAACGGCAAGCGCACGCTCACCAGCACGTTTTATGTCGCTAACCGCCCGGCCTACCCGGGTGGCCCGGCCGTGCCGATGCTCGCCATCAAAAGCAATAATTCGCTTCCGGGCCAGCCCTTCTACCGGGTGCAGTACATTACGGAGCTTACCGCCAGTAAACTGAACCTGACTACCGGCGGCGGCTGCGCCTTCAACTCAGAATACGTGCGCACCAAAGCCGCCGGTCCGGCTACCAACCCCTAGCAGGAGCGGAGCCGGGCCGGTGCCTGGGGGCTAGCCGCTACGGCTACAGCTCCATGATATCCTCGTTCCAGAGCGTGGGCTCGGCTTCGATAAACTCGCGCATCATCTCCACGCACTCCGCAGAGTTAAGAATTTCGACCTCTACGCCGTGCGATTGCAGGAAATTGAGCGACTCGCCGAAGGTCTGGGCCTCGCCCACTACCACCTTCGGGATTTTGAACTGCACGATGGTGCCGGCGCACATGTAGCAGGGCATGAGCGTGGTATAGAGCACGGTGTCGCGGTAGGTGCGCTGGCGGCCGGCATTGCGCAGGGCGTCCATTTCGCCGTGGGCGATGGGGTCGAGGTCCTGTACGCGCTTGTTGTGGCCGCGGCCCACTATTTCCTGGCCGCGCCGCAGCACCGAGCCAATCGGGATGCCGCCCTCGCGGCGGCCCTGCCGCGCCTCGTCGATGGCGGCCTGCATGAAAATATCCATTCTGTGTATTTAAGGTGAGAAGAAGGTACAAAAGAACGTCATGCTGAGCTTGCCGAAGCATCTTGGCTGGTTACACTAGAGCACTTCCCATTGTGTAACCGACCAAGATGCTTCGGCAAGCTCAGCATGACAGACTTACTCATATTATCACCTACGCACCCAAGCTTACCGCACCAGCTCGACCCAGCCCTTGATGGCGGGGCTGCCATCGGGGGGCGTGAGCAGGTAGTAGTAGGTGCCGGGGGCTAGCCCGGTGCCATCCCACGAGTTTTGGTAGGTGGCGTGCTCGTACACCAGCTGGCCCCAGCGCGAAAATACCTGCAGGCGCGGCGGGCAGCCCCCGAGACGGGGCGTAAAGAGGTCGTTCTGGCCATCGGCGTTGGGGGTGAAAACGTTGGGCACGAACATTTTCTGCACCACTACCGGCGCCAGGGCCAGCGTTTGGCCGCAGCGGCTTTGGTTGTAGCTCAGCACCACGCGCGGCCGGAAGGTGCCCTCGCGCAGGTAGGTATGCGTCACGTCGGGGCCGGTTACGGCCGTGCTGTCGTCGCCAAAATACCAGGTCAGCACCGCATCGGCGGGCAGGCCGCCGGGCTGTTGAAAGTGCACCACCAGCGGCGCCACATTGCTGGGCACGCAGGGCTGGGGCACCAGCACCGGGGCCAGCACCGGCTGGGCCAGCAGCGTGATGCGGCGCGTGGCCACTACCGGGCAGGCCGTGCCGGGGTTCACGGTGTAGGTGAGCACGGTGGTGCCCGGCGCGGCCGGCGGCGTAAATAAGTTGCCCGCCGATACGCCCGGCCCGCTCCACACGCCGCCCGCCGGCACGGCCCGCAGCCGGAACGCGCGCCCTTGCCCGGGGCACAGCACGGTATCGGCGGGCAGCGTTACCACGGGCGCCGTGAGCACCGTGATGGTGGCCGTGGCGCGGCTGGTGCTGCCGCCGCAGGCAGCGGTGTTCGTTACGGTGTAGGTCAGCAATTGGGGGCCCACCAGGGCTAGAGTCGGCGTGAAGAAGAAGCCCGTGGCTACCGAGCCCGACACGCCCGGCCCGCTCCAGACGCCGCCCGCCGGGCTGCCGCCCGTGAGGGCCACCGGCCCGCTGCCCGCGCACACCGCGGCCTGGGCCGCCGCCGTGGCCGGCACCGGGCTGGCCACCGTAACCGTGAGCCGCGCCGAGGCCGTGCAGGCTGCCGTGGCGCCCGGCACCGTGTAGGTGAGCACCTGCGTGCCCGCCAGCGCCGGGCTAGGGGTGAAGACGAAGCCCGTGGCCACCGAGCCCGACACGCCCGGGCCGGTCCAGATGCCGCCGTTGGGCAGGCCGCTCAGCGGCAGCGGCGGCGAGCTTACGCACACCGCCTGGTCGTTGCCCACGGCTGCCGAGGTAGGCTCAAAATTCAGCTTGAAGGCCGCGTTGTTGCACTGGTAGGTGTTGTCGAACCCTAGCGCGTTGTTTACGGGCGAATACGTATAGGCCCCCGGCGGCACCGGAAAGCCGTTGCGATTAAAGCACGAGCAAGCCGCCGCGTACACCACCCCGCGCGGGTCGAAGCGCGAGGTGCCGCCATCCACGTGGTCGCCCTCCGAGCCCCGGTTGGGGTCGCCGTAGTAGGTGGCGTAGCTGAGGCTGGCCATGCCGGGCGCAAACTGCGCCAGGTAAAAGTCGGAGCCCGCCGTGGGGTTGTCGGGGGCCGTGCGCACGGCATTGGGCGTGGTGGGCATGCCGTGGGTGTAGCCATTCTGGTTTACGAAGCCCGGATACGTGTAAATAGGATTCAGAAAGCCGTTGACCTCGCCGCCCCAGCCGCAGGCGTAGATGCGGTCGCACTGGTCTACCAAAAAAGCCGTGGGCGAGATATCCAGCGTGCTGCGCCCGCTGCCGAACACGGTGCTCAGCAGGCTTTTATCGAGGTCGGGACTTAGCTTTTGGATGAACTGCCGGCTGCCGGGGTTGCTGTACACGCCGGCGCTCACCGGCCACTGGCCCAGGGTTTGGCCCAGCACGTACACCCCGCCATCGGCCCCTAGCTGCACAAAAAAGGCTTGGTCGTAGGCGCTGGTGCCCAGGTAGGTAGCGCGCTGCACGGCGCTGCCATCGGCCGCAATGCGGGCCACGAAGCCATCGACGTTGCCCTGCGGCGCCGGCTGGTAGGCGCCCGCCGTGCCTAGCAGGCCGGGGCTGAGCGTGCCGCCGCCCACGTAGGCATTACCGCCAGGGTCGAGCTGAATGGAGTAGGCCGCATCGGCGGCGCTACCGCCCAGGTAGCCGCTCCAGGTGAGGCGGTCGAGGTCGGGCGGCAGCTTCACCACCACGGCATCGCAGGGGCCGCCGCGGTAGCTGCTGCCAAAGCCGGCGGTAATCGGAAAGTTGTTGGAGCCCGTCACCGACGCCACGTAGATGTTGCCCTGCGCATCGGTAAGCACGTCGCCGCGCAGCGCATCGCCGTAGTTCTGGGGCAGCTGGCGGGTGGCCAGCAGCGGGTTGTAGGCCGCAATGCCGTCGTTGCCGCTGCCCCCCAGGTAAGTGGAGGCGGCCAGCCCGCCGCCCGCCGCGGTGAGGCGCGTTATGGTGAGGTCGGTGCCGCCGTTCACGTGGTAGATGGTGCCCGGCGCGTAGCCAAACGGGTCGACCCCCACGCCGCCCGCGAAGCGCCGCTGCACGGCGTTGCTCGTAACCGGGTAATTAGTGGAAGAAGTGCTGCCCAGCACAATCAGCTCGTTCTGCGCATTCACTACCAGGCTGCTCGGAAAGTCGTGGCCGCTGCCGCCCAGGTAGGTGGCCCACACCCGCGCGGCGGCCCCGTTGGCACCCGTGTTGTACTTGATGAGGGCGATGTCGATGAGGGCGGCAAACGTGGTTTGGAACGCGCCCGGCGTGGTGGGGTAGCTCGGCAGGGCAAAGGTGTCGTCGAGCACAATGCCGCCCGAGTACATATTGCCCGCCGCATCGTAGGTCGCCGTGAAGCCCCAGTTGCTGCCCTGGGCACCCGAGTAAGTCGAGAACACCACCGTGGGGTCAATGATGAGCGGCCGGCGGTGGTCATACGCCCCCAGCTCAAACGACACCTGGCTTTCCTCGGGGCGCAGGCGGTAGCGGCAGGCCACTGGCTGGTGCTGGCCGCCCGGCCCTAGCTGGTAGGCGTGCGGCGCCAGCTCGGTGAGGGCGCCCACGGTAGTGCCCACGTGCAGCTGGCCATCGGCGCTGAGGGTGAGGCTGCTGGCGCCTTCGTAGCGCAACTGCACGCGGCCGGCATCGGCCCCGGCTGCCACCTCAAAATCATACTCCAGGTGCTGCGTTTCGTTCTCGTAGAAGCGGGCCGCAATGCCCGGCCAGGGGGCCTGGTAGCGCACCTGCCGGTAGCTGGGCACGGCGCTGGCCCAGCGGGCGGGGTCGTTGCCGTGCAGGTAGTTGCGCACCTCGCCGGTGGCCTGGGCGGGCTCTAGGGGCGTGGCCGCGTCGGCCCCTATAAAGCGCACCCGCAGCTGGTGGCCCCGGATGGGTGCCGCATCGTTAGGCTCAGCATCGGCCGATGGGGCCAGCGCCTTGGCGGCCGAGGAGGGGCTGGCCGCGGCCGCGTGGCCGGGGTGCTCCACGGGTTGCAGCAGCACGTAGCGCAGGCCACCCGGCTCCAGGTACAGGTGGCCGCCTGGCACGGCGGCGGCGTAGCGCACGGCCGCCGGCCACTGGCCGCGGTTGGCTACAAACTCCAGGCTGGGCGCGGTATCGGGGGGCGGGGCGGCTAGCCGGGGCAGGCTGGCCGGGGCCGTTTGGGCCCCGGCAGCCAGGCGCAGGGCCAGGAAACAAAGAATACCAGCGTAAAAATTCTTGGGCATAAAAAACAGGCTGAGCTACTGCTTAGTAAAGCTAAGCCCTTCGCGCAAAAGCAGCAACCCCGCCCACGGCCCTACTGGCCGTATTTTTGCCCCGGGCGCCTGCCGATGGGCGCCCACCCCGCCGTGCGCCGCCTGCTAGCCTACCGTTTTACCCTGCTTGTGCTGCTGGGCTTACTTGTGAGTGTGGCCGCCGAGCGAATATCAGGCGACCAGCTGACCCTGGCGCCGCTGCTGGCCCTCACGGTGCCGGGCTGGCTGGCCCTCACGGCGCTGCTGGCCGGGGGCTGGGCCCTGCGCCGGCGCCGCATTGCGCTGCTGCCGCTGGCCGCCTTGGTGCTGGCCTGGCCGCAGGTGCAGCGCGGGCTGCCGCTGCACTGGGCCGGGCGGCGGGGGCTGGCGGCCAGCGGCCCGCCGGCGCCGCGCTCGCTGCGCCTGCTGTCGGCCAATGTGCGCATCTTCAACGTGTATGCCCACCTACGGCGGGCCGACCCGGCCGCGCCGGCCAGGTTTATCAACTGGCTGGCCGCCAGTCCGGCCGATGTACTGTGCCTGCAAGAGTTTTACCAGGAGCCGGCCGGCACCCGCACCAGCGACGGCGACCTGTTTCGGGTGGGCGAGAAGCTAGGGGAGGATGTGGGCCGGCAGGCATTCATCTCCAAGAGCCTCACCAACAGTGCCGGCGCGCAGTTTGGTATTGCCATTTTTTCGCGCCTGCCCATAGTGGGGCGGGGCGAAATTGCCTTCGGCCGCCTCAGCCAGAACCACGCCATGTGGGTCGATGTGGCCGGCCCGGGCCCCGGCGATACCGTGCGCATCTTCAACGCCCACCTCCAGAGTATGAGCATCGACGAGGGCGACCTCGTGGCCGCCGGCTCCAGCAAGGCCGGCCTGCGCCGCAAGGGCCGGGGCCTGCTCGGGCGCTTTGTGCGCGGCGCGGCGGCCCGCGCCTGGCAGGCCGATACGCTGGTGGCCCACATCGGGCGCTCGCCCTACCCGGTGCTGCTGGCCGGCGACTGCAACGACCTGCCCTACTCGTATTCCTACAACCGCCTGGCCGGCCCACTCCAGAATGCCTGGGCTAGCGTGGGCTTCGGGCCGGGCAATACCTACCACGGCCGCCTGCCGCCGCTGCTGCGCATCGACCAGCAGTTTGCCGGGCCGCGGTGGCAGGTGCTGGCCTGCCAGGTGCACACCGAAATTCCGTATTCCGACCATTTTCCCGTCGAGGCCGTGTACCAGCTGAAGTAGCGTAGGCTTTAGCTTGCGAGCGTCAGCGAACAGTCCTCGCTAGGGTCGTCCGGCTCCAAATGTTCGCTGGCGCTCACTCGCCAGCCAAAGCTTACGCTACTTCGGCGCTACATGCTGAACTTTGCCGGACCTTCGCCGTTGCGTTATCTCCGACGTGCGCGTCGGGAGCCGGAGCCGCCAAAAAATGCTCCTGGCGCCTTGCCAACTGTTTACTACCCCATGTCGCTGACGCTTTATAACACGCTGACCCGTAAAAAGGAATCTTTCGCGCCCGTGCACCCGCCGCTGGTGGGCCTTTATCTCTGCGGCCCCACCGTGTACAACGACGCGCACCTGGGCAACGCGCGCGGCCCCATCGTGTTCGATGTGCTCACGCGCTACCTGCGCCACCTGGGCTACCAGGTGCGCTACGTGCGCAACATCACCGACGTGGGCCACCTGGTGGGCGACGGCGACGAGGGCGAGGACAAAATGGCCAAAACCGCCCGCGCCCAGAAACTTGAGCCCATGCAGGTAGCGCAGCACTACACCGTGCGCTACCGCCAGGCCATGAGCGCGCTAGGCTGCCTGCCGCCCGACATCGAGCCCCAGGCCAGCGGCCACATCACCGAGCAAATCGGGCTGATTGAGGAAATCCTCTGCCGCGGCCTAGCCTACGAGGTCAACGGCTCGGTGTATTTCGACGTGCCTAAGTACAACGCCGAGGGGCTGGAATACGGCCGCCTCTCGGGCCGCGTGGTGGAAGAGCTGCTGGCCGGCACCCGCGCCGAGCTGGCCGGCCAGGAAGAAAAGCGCTCGCCCGCCGACTTTGCCCTCTGGAAAAACGCTAGTCCCCAGCACATTATGCGCTGGCCCTCGCCCTGGGGCGAAGGCTTTCCGGGCTGGCACCTCGAATGCTCGGCCATGAGCCGCAAATACCTCGGCGCCGAGTTCGACATCCACGGCGGCGGCCTCGACCTCATGTTTCCGCACCACGAGTGCGAGATTGCCCAAAACGAGGCTTCGGCCACCCCTAGCACCGGCGCCCGCTTCTGGCTGCACAACAACATGCTGACCGTGAACGGCCAGAAGATGAGCAAGTCGCTCGGCAACTTCGTGACCCTGACCGAGATGTTTCAGGGCCAGAGCGCCGCGCTCTCGCAGGCCTACTCGCCCATGACGCTGCGCTTCTTCTTCCTGCAAGCCCAGTACCGCTCACCCATCGACCTCTCGGACGATGCCCTGCAGGCCGCCCGCAAAGGCTTCCGCAAGCTCATGAATGGCCTGCGCCTGCTGGATAGTGGCAAGCTGACAGTTAAAAATGAGGAGGCAGGTGCTGTTGACGAGCAAAAACTGGCCGCCAATAGCCAGCAGCTCATTGCTCTGAGCCAGAAGCCGTTCGAGTTTCTCAACGACGACCTGAACACGCCCCGCGCCCTGGCTGCCCTGTTCGACCTGCTCAAGCGCTTCAACACGCTGGCCGCTAGCCCCGCCGCGCTGGCCGAGGTGCGCCCCGAGGCCGTAGCCGAGGCTAGCGCCGCCTACCGCGCCCTCGTTAGCGATATTCTGGGCCTGCGCGACGAGCCCCGCGCCAGTGCCGAAGACCTGCTCACGCTCGCGCTAGGCTTCTACCAGGAAGCCAAGTTGGAGAAAGCCTACGATAAGGTAGACCAGATTCGCACGGCGCTCAAAACCCAGGGCATCGTTATTAAGGATACCAAAACCGGCGTGGAGTGGGCCTATAGCGAGGAGTAAAAGAGGTTTACGAAAGACCGTCATGCTGAACGCAGGGAAGCATCTCGCGTGGCGCACTAACTTACCCATCCACCGATGCGAGCAGGAAGCTTCGGCCAGCTCAGCATGACACCTGTATTCTATGTCTTTTCAAAAAGTTTGTGCTTCGCTGCTGGCCGTGGCTGGCGTGGTGCTGCTCACCGCCTGCCCATCTGAAAAGCCGGCCGAAACGGCCGACCAGCCGGCGGCCCAGGCGCCGGCCACCCCGGCCTTCAACGCCGACTCGGCCTATGCCTACACGGCTAAGCAGGTGGCCTTTGGCCCGCGCGTACCCAACAAGCCCGCGCACGTGGCCTGCGGCAACTACCTAGTAGCCAAGCTGAAAAGCTTCGGGCTGAGCGTGCGCGAGCAGCCGTTTCAGGCCATGACCTTCGACGGCACCCAAATCAGTGGCCGCAACATTATTGCCCAGTACCAGCCCACGGCGGCGCGGCGCGTGGCCATTTTTGGCCACTGGGATACCCGCCCCTTTGCCGATGCCGACAAGCAGCACAAGAATGCGCCCATGGACGGGGCCAGCGACGGGGCCAGCGCCGTGGCCACGGCTATGGAGATAGCGCGCGTGCTCAGCCTGCAAAAAGACAAGCAGGCGCCCAACGTAGGGGTCGATTTTATTCTCTTCGACGCCGAAGACTGGGGATACGAAGCTGATACGCAGGCCGATAAAAAGAACCAGCTCGACGAGAGTAATGGCAACTCGTCGTGGTGCCTGGGCTCGCAGTACTGGGCCAAGCACCTGCTGCCCGCCGGCTACAAGGCCGAATATGGCGTGCTGCTCGATATGGTGGGCGCCAAAAACGGCCGCTTCACCCGCGAAGGCACGTCGCTGCAAAATGCCCGGGCGGTGGTAGATAAAATCTGGAACACGGCCGCCCAAATCGGCTACTCCGACTACTTCCTCTTCTCCGATACCGGCGCCATTCTCGACGACCACGTGTACACCAACCAGGCCGGCGTGCCCACCGTGGACATCTACGACCACCCGCCTTATGGCAGCGCGTACTTCCCTGACTACCACCACGCTACTACTGATAACATGAGCATTATCGACCGCAAAACGATGAAGGCCGTGGGCCAGACCTTGTTGCAGGTGCTGTATCAGGAATAAGTACTAGGGGCTAAAAAAACCGAAAGGGGCCCGGCGGAGCGTAATGCTCCACCGGGCCCCTTTCTCAAGAAAAAGAACTGCTGCTTACTTGTCGGCGGTAGCCTTGGCCACCTGCTCGGCCTGCTTCACGTAGCGCTGAATATGGGTGACGAGCGCCTCCAGCACATCGGTAAGGCGCAGGCGCAGCCAGGGATACAGGGGGTTGGGCACGCGCACCATGCCGGCATCGACCTGACGGGCCAGCAGCAGCAGGCGCAGCAACTCGTCGAGCTGGCGGTTGAAGGCCTCTACCACCGTGCCGGTGAGGCGGGTGCCGGTGGGCGAAAACTGTTTGGGTCGTCGCAACAGGTTGTCGCCGAGGCCGTTCTTCTGCTGGGCCGTGGTAGTGAAGTAGCGCCCCAGCCAGCCGCTGCGCACCTGCGCGCCCGCCGTAGAGCCGCTGGCCTGGGCTAGCCGCAGGCGGGCCTTGAGGCTGGGCAGGTAGTAGCCTCCCACAATGTTGAGGTGCTCCAGGCACTGGGCCGCGCTCCATTTATCGTAGGCGGGGCGCCGGTTAAGCTGCTCGGACGTGAGCGGGCGCAGGCGTTGGTGAGATAACACGCGCAACGCCAGCACCTGATTGGTGAGCTGGTCAAAGAACTCAGTAGTGTCGCGTGCGGAAGCACTCATAAGGAAAGAATAGCAGGCAGAACGGTCGGTTTAAGTTGTAATATTACGTCCCAGGTTGGGAAACCCGGCCGCTATTACTAGGCGTTTCTTACTCCATTTATGTACAAACACGTTTACTTCCTAACTCGTTTGCTAGGGGTGTGCGGGCTGCTGCTGGGCTGGGCCGGGCAGGCCCGGGCGCAGGCAGTGCCCAACCCGGGCGAGAAAATTGAAAACCTGGTCACCTTCGGTCCGCAGGCCCCCACCACGAGCGGCGACGACGACTTTACGCAAACTTTCTTCTTTTTGGTGCCCGCCACCGAGCGGCGGCCCATCTACATCCGGGTATTTGACCCCGACTGTGGGGGCCAGCTCGATGCCAAAGTAGGCCAGTTCAACACCCGCACCGAGTTCAGCCTCTACGGTGGCCCCGGCACGCACTCGGCCAAGGGCGCTACCGACCCGCGCCCGGCTAGCCCCGCCACCGCGCCCAGCGGCCGGCTCATCAAGCAGCAGGTATTTGGCGAGGAGCCCAAATACGATGGGCAGTACTTCAATTTTGGCCCCCTGAACCCGCTGGAAGGCGAGTTGGTAGAGCAGTTTCAGGGCTACGTATACAAGGTGGTGGTGCGCGGCCTGAGCGGCAACGATGGCAACCTGTACCGCTTTTTTCTCAGTAGCAGCCCTGGTCTGAACGTGCCCATTCCGGGTGGCAACGCCTTCACCTACGAATATTGCTTCCGCATTCCGGCCGCGCCCCCGGGCCGGGCCGTCACGGTACACCTTTATCCGTTTGCCAACGAGCACGTGGTGAGCATCAAGCAAAGCAATTTTGATATCGATAACTCGGCCAAGCTCACCATCTTCAGCGTGGCCAAAAACGGCCACGCGGCGGCCGTGAGCGGCGATGGCCAGTGGACGAGCAGCGTGCTGCCCATCAACCCGAAGGAATACGGCTTGTCGCTCGATTTCCGCCTCGTGAGTAAATCCACCACCTTCAACGACGTCGTGTTTTACGTAACGGACCAGTACGACACGGCGCTGCCCTTCTTTGCCGTGCCGCTAGGCGGCCCGCCGCGCTACAAGTACGATATCGACATGAAAGTGCACAGGTAAAGCCTTCAGCCAGTGCGGCGTAACGAAGGGAAGCGCGGCAATCTTTCCTTGGCGCTGGGCTATTACCCTGGCGAAAAAGAAAAGATTGCCGCGCTTCGCTTCGTTACACTCGCACTGACAGGCCTGGTAAGTTACTGCGCCGGCTCGTCGCGGCCGGCGTTGCGGCGCGGGGCCGTGTCATCGGCATCCTGGGGCTTGTCGCCGTTTTCGGGGCGGAAGTCCGTCCTATTTTCCTGGCCGTAGTTCTGGGCCTTGTCCTGCTTGGTAAAATTGTCATATTCCGGGCCTCGGGCCCCCGGATTCTGGTCATCGTACGAGCCGCCTTTCGAGCCGTAGCCCTGGCTGGTATTGCCCTCCTTGGAGCCGCCCGCGCCAAAGCCGTTGCGCGAGTCGCCGGTGTCGGGGTTGCCGGGCTTGGCTTCCTCGCTGCGCTCGTGGCCGTAGCCATAGCCCGGGTTTTGCAGCGCATCGGGCGAGTTGACGGGGGCCACGGCACCCTGGCCGGCCGCGGCGGGGCCGCCCGGCTGCTGGTCGTGGCTGCGACCGCCCTGGCTGCCCTGGTTGTCGTAGCCTCCGCGCGATGAGTGCCCGTCTTCCTGCTGGTTGCGCCCCGCCAGGCCCGAGGCCACGTGGTTTTCGGTAGCGCCGGCCGGCAGGCCCACGCCCGAGGTGTGGCCGTAGTCGGGTGCGTAGGCCGAGCCGGAAGTGGGCGCGCCGTTATCGTTTTGAAAGGCAGCTATCTCGCCCGATTTATCGGGCAGGTTGCGGTTGTCCTGGGTGTTGCCGCGGCCATCGGTCCGGCGGTCGGCCACGTTATCGCCGAAGCTCATGACGGGCGGCGCGGGCGTGTCGCGCACGGCGTGGCCCTGCTCCTCGGGGCGGCGGTCCTGGCCATCGTAGGCGCGGTAGGCGTTGTGCTGCTGGCCGGGGATGGAAGCGCCTTCGCCGTAGTATTTTTCTTCGGTAGCCTCGGCACTGGGGCGCTCGGCGGCAGTGTCAAACTCGCGGTATTGGTTGCCGAAGCCGCCGTGGGTGGCGCCAAGGCCACCCTGCTCCCCAAACTCGCCTCGGTTGGCATCGGCGCGCTGGTTGCTGGCCCGGTCGGGGTCGGCAAAGCTGCCCTGCACGTCGTTGCCGAAGTTGCCGCCGTACACATTGGGCTGCTGGGCGGTGGCCGATGTAGGAATGGCCGTGACATCGGCCGGGTTGGCTTCGCGGTTTTCCTGCTTATCGCCGGGCTCCACGGCGCCTTTGCGCACGCTGGTTTCGCTGCTGGCCAACGACTGGCTGGAGGTAGTGGCGGAATTTTCGCTGTCCGGCTGGGCGGCCGGGCGCGTGGGGGCAGTGCCCGCCAGCTTATTCAATGGCTGCTCGGCGCCCGTGGCCTGGGGCTGCACAGCGGCTGGCTGAGCCTCGCGGTTTTCCTGGTGGCCACCATCTTCCACGGCGCCTTTGCCGGCCTCCATCTCGCTATCAACCAACTCTTTGCTAGAGGGGGAACGGGTAAGTTCCGCCGACTGCATGGCCGGGGTGGCGGGTTGCAGCGGGCTGTTGGTGTTGGTGTTCTGGGCATCGGCGCCCATTTTGGTGGTTTCGGCGGCGGGCTCGCTGGGGCGGTTGCCGGCAATTTCGTTGGGCTGGTCGTTGAGGCTAGGCATGGAAAAAGACGAAAGGAGGTGAAGGGTGGGAGCGCGGGTGCGGAACTGCCTTGCTATACGCCCCGGCGCGCCCGGTGTTCGGGCGGGGTGAGCCTGGGTAAAAAATAGCGGCGCCCGCAGCTTGACCGGGCCGGCAGCGCGCTTACTTTTGAGAGTCTCCACTTTCTGCCTATTTGTCAAATTTTACTGTCTTTCATGCAACGCCGTAAATTTCTCCAGCACGGTACCCAGGCCGCTTTTGCTTCGGCCCTGCTGCCGCTGGCCGCCAGCGCCGCGCCGGCTAGCCTGCCTGCCCCCGCTCCCCAACCCGCTGCCCCAGCTGCCGCGCCCTTTGCCCTCGGCGAGCTTACCATTGCCGACCTGCAAGGCCAATTGCAGGCGGGCAAGGCCACCAGCCGCAGCCTGTGCCAGCAGTACCTGGCCCGCATTGCCGAAATCGACAAGGCCGGCCCGCGCCTCAATGCAGTTATCGAGCTTAACCCCGACGCACTTAAAATTGCCGACGACCTCGACAAAGAGCGCAAGGCTGGCAAGCTGCGCGGCCCGCTGCACGGCATTCCGGTCCTCATCAAAGACAATATTGATACCGGCGACCAGATGCAGACCACCGCCGGCGCGCTGGCCCTGGCCGGCCACAAAGCCGCGCAGGATTCCTTCGTGGCCCGGCAGCTGCGGGCGGCGGGGGCCATTATCCTGGGTAAAACCAACCTGAGCGAGTGGGCCAACTTCCGCTCTACGCACTCGGCCAGCGGCTGGAGCAGCCGGGGCGGCCAAACGCATAACCCCTACGTTATCGACCGCACGCCCAGCGGCAGCAGCGCCGGCTCGGGCTCGGCCACCTCGGCTAGCCTGTGCGCCGTGGCCGTGGGCACCGAAACCAACGGCTCCATCGTGTCGCCATCGTCGGTAAATGGCCTAGTCGGCCTCAAGCCCACCGTGGGGCTGGTGAGCCGCACGGGCATCATCCCCATTTCGGCCACCCAGGACACGGCCGGGCCCATGGCCCGCTGCGTGCGCGACGCGGCCATTTTGCTAGGGGCCCTGGCCGGCCCCGACCCGGCCGATGCCGCTACCGTATCGGCCAGCAACCCCAAGAAAGCCGCCGACTACACCCGCCTGCTGCGCCCCGACGCCCTGAAGGGCCAGAAGCTAGGCGTAGAAAAAGGCCACCTGGCCAGCCAAACGGCCGGCGGCGAGCTGCTGCGCCAGGCCGTGGCCGCGCTCAAAGCCCAGGGCGCCACGGTGGTAGAAGTAGACGTGCGCACCGCCACCCAGCCCATCGGCGAGTCGGAGTTTGACGTGCTGCTCTACGAGTTTAAAGATGGCGTAAACAAGTACCTGGCCGGCACCAAAGCCCCGGTTAAAACCCTGGCCGAGGTCATTGCCTTCAACAAAGCCAACGCGGCCAAGGCCATGCCCTTCTTCCAGCAGGAAATACTGGAGCAGGCCGAAAAAACCGACGGGCTGGGCAGCGAGAAATACAAAACGGCCCTGCACAAAGTGGTCGATACCTCGCGCGCCGCCCTCGATGCGGCCCTGAAAACCGACGGTGGCCTAGCCGCCATCGTGGCCATTACCACGGGCCCCGCCGCCTGCATCGACCTCATCAACGGCGAGTACAACACCGGCCCCGGCTACTCGGGCGCGGCCGCGATGGCGGGCTACCCGCACCTCACGCTGCCCATGGGCTACGTGCACGAGCTGCCCATTGGCCTCTCGTTTGTGGGCGCTCCGTATAAGGAGGCAGAATTGCTAGCCCTCGGTTACGCCTACGAACAGGCTACGAAGCACCGCCGGGCCCCGGCGTTTAAGGCAGTAATTGGGTAGCTTATTTGCAAAGTTTTAAAAAGGCCGTCATGCTGAACACAGTGAAGCATGACGGCCTTGGTACAGGGCGTCAGCCGCTGCGGAAATGACTTAAAATATTTTGCCCGGGTTCAGAATCCCGTGCGGGTCAAACACCTGCTTGATGCCGCGCATGAGGTTCAGGTTGGCTTCCTGTAGCGCGATGTGCATGTAGGGCTTCTGCACCAGCCCAATGCCGTGCTCGCCCGAGATGGTGCCCCCTAGCTGCACGCAGAGCGCAAAAATCTCCGAAATCGGCTCGCGCAGGCCCACGTTCCACTGCTCGTCGCTGAGTTCGCCGCGGATGATGTTGACGTGCAGGTTGCCATCGCCGGCGTGGCCGTAGCACACGCTCTTGAAGCCGTAGCGCCGGCCAATCTCCTTCACGCCCTTCAGCAGCGTGGGCAGCTCGGCGCGGGGCACCACGGTGTCTTCCTCCTTATACACGGAGTTGTAGCGCACCGAATTGCCGATGTTGCGGCGAATCTTCCACAGGTCATCCTTTTGGCCGGCCGTGTCGGCCAGCAAGATTTCGCCCACGTCGTAGTGCTCCAGCACCCCGTACACCTGCTCGGCTTCCTTGTAAAGTTGGTCGAGGTCCTGGCCATCAAGCTCGATGAGCAGGTGGGCGGTGATGTCCTCGGGCAGGGTGAGCGGGATTTTCAAATAATCCGACGACCAGGCGATGGCCTCGCGCTCCATAAACTCCATGCCCGAGGGGATGATGCCCGCCCGAAACACCGCTGCCACGGCCTCGGCGGCCTGCGCCTCCTGCCGGAAGGGCACCAGCATCAGGATGTTATGCTGCGGGTAGGGGAGGAGCCGGAACACCGCCTTGGTGATGATGCCCAGCGTGCCCTCCGAGCCCACCATGAGCTGGGTGAGGTTGTAGCCGGTGGCGTACTTGAGGGTGTTGGCGCCGGTCCAGATAATTTCGCCGGTGGGCAGCACTACTTGCAGGTTCAGGATATAGTCGCGGGTGGTGCCGTATTTCACGGCCTTGGGGCCGCCGCTGCTCTGGCTCAGGTTGCCCCCCAAAAAGCACGAGCCCTTGCTAGCCGGGTCGGGCGGGTAGAAGAGGCCCACTTCCTTCACTGCATTCTGAAAAGCCTCCGTCACCACGCCCGGCTCCACGGTGGCTTGCAGGTTGCGCTCGTCTATTTTAAGAATCTTATTGAAGCGCTCCATGCTCAGCACTACGCCGTTGTGGATGGGCAGCGCGCCCCCGCTGAGGCCGGTGCCGGCGCCGCGCGCCGTCACGGGCACGCGGTGCTGGTGGCAGAGCTGCATGATGGCGCTGACCTCTTCTACAGCGGCCGGCCGTAGCACCACATCGGGCGCAAAGTGGAAGTCTTCGGTATGGTCGCGGCCGTAGGCCTCGTACTGCTGGGCTTCGGCGGTGGCGGCCGTGAGCACGTGGGCCGGGCTCACGATGGCTTCGAAGGCAGATACTAGCGCGGGGGTAAGGGCGTTGAATTGCATGAATCAAAAGGACGGCTAGGGGCCGCCAAAGTATATTTGCCAGTAATGCAGCGTGAGAAAACGAAGGTACGGCCGATGACGAAAGCACAAACCACGCTTCGCCGCCCGGCCGCCCACAGGGCTTGGCGAAGCTATTACGGCTTGGTAATCGTGCTGTTGCTGCTGGGCAGCAGCTGCCAGCGCAAGCTCAATCAGCACAACGGCCGCTACTACTCGGCCCGCGACATGGCCCGCCTCAAGCGCGGCGAGCGGGTGGCTAGCCCCCGCGGCAGCCGCAGCACGCCAATCAAAAGCAAGGTGAAAACCACGGCGCCTACCGGCAGCGGCAGCGTGGCTACCACCAAAACGGTGGTGAAGCGCCCGTTTCGGCCCGGCAACGCCACCGGCGTGCTGGCCAGCGTGATTGACAATGCCCGCAGCTACCAGGGTACGCCCTACCTGTTTGGCGGCACCACCCGCCTGGGCATGGACTGCTCGGCGCTGTTGCAGCTCTCCTTTGCCGATGCGGGCGTTACCATTCCGCGCTCCAGCAACGAGCAGGCGGCCTGGGGCGACCCCATTAAGCCTACCGAGCTGCGGCCGGGCGATTTTCTGTTTTTTGGCGCCTCGCCCGGCTCGCAGGTTATCACCCACGTGGGCATGGTAACGGTGGTAGATGAGGAGGGCGTTGAGTTTATTCACGCCTCTACCTCGCTGGGCGTCATTGAGAACAGCTTTGAGGCCGATTATTATTTGAGCCGATTTATCCGGGCGGTGCGGCCGCGTTTGTGAAGCCAGGATGAGCTAAAGATGAAGAAATAGCCGCGCCAAGCGGCTACTGATGAGATTCTTAACATTGTCGTAATGTTAGGGAGCTAAAAGCCGGGAGTACCTTTGCAGGCCCACCCGTCGCGCTTTTCTCTCATTTTTTCTTCCCTTTATGAAGTTATACCTACGACACGCGATTGTGCTGGCGTTGCTGCTGCTCACAGCCCACCTGGGCTGGGGCCAGGGGGCAACCACGGCCGCCATGAGCGGCACCATCACCGACAGCAAGGGCCAGGAGCTGCCGGGTGCCACGGTCATTGCCGTGCACACGCCCACCAACACCCAGTATGTGGCCCCAACCAACGCCGACGGCCGCTTCAACATCCAGAACATGCGCGTGGGCGGGCCCTACACCGTGAAGGTGACGTTTGTGGGCTACCAGGATTTTACCCGCACGGGCATCAACCTGACCCTGGCCGAGAACTTCCGCCTCGACGCTAAGCTGGGCGAGGGCTCGACGCAGCTCAACGAGGTGACCGTGACCGGCCGCCAGAACCCGGTCATCAACGCTGACCGCACGGGCGCGGCCACCACCATTCAGCGTGCCCAGATTGAGCGCCTGCCTACCATCAACCGCTCGCTCAGCGACTACACCCGCCTCACGCCGCAGGCTAGCGGCGGCGGTGGCTTTGCGGGCCGCAATAACCTCTACAACAACATTACCATCGACGGGGCTATCTTCAATAACTCCTTCGGCTTGTCGGGCACCATTGGGGGCCAGGCCAACGCGCAGCCCATCTCGCTCGATGCCATCGACCAGATTCAGGTGAGCATTGCGCCCTTCGACGTGCGTCAGGGCTCGTTTACGGGTGCCGGCGTAAACGCCGTGACCCGCTCGGGCACCAATAAATTCTCGGCCTCAGTTTATGGCTTCTACCGCAACCAGGACTTTGTGGGCAAAAAAGTGCAGGACAGCAACTCGCCTATCGCCACGTTTAACCTCTACAACGTGGGCTTCCGCTTCGGCGGCCCCATCATCAAGGACAAGCTGTTCTTCTTTGTAAACGCCGAGCGCGAGCGCCGCAACGACCCGCCCACGGGCAACTACACCGCCAACCGCGGCGTGACCGGCCCCACGGTGTCCAACATCCTGGCCTCGGACCTGGATGTGCTCAGCAACTTCTTGGTTACCAAGTACGGCTACAACCCGGGCCCCTACGAAGGCTACACCCTGGCCTCGAACAGCGATAAGCTTACGGCCAAGCTCGACTGGAACATCAGCCAGAACCACCGCTTCAACATCAAGTACAACTACCTGAAGTCGTACCGCGATGTGGCCCCTAGCCCCTCGGGCGCCATTGGCAGCAACGGCCGCGCGCAGTCCATTATCGGCCTGCCGTTCCTCTCGCCCTACTACCGCATCAACAACAACCTGAACTCGTTTATCGCCGAGCTGAACAGCACGTTTGGCGCCCGCTTCTCGAACAACCTGACGGCCGGCTACCTCGCCAACCGCGACTTCCGCGAGAGCGTCGGCGGCGGCAGCATCCCGCTGTTCCCGCTCGTTGACATCGGCAACTCGACGACGCTGAGCGCCGTGAACGCCAACCAGACGGCCGCCCAGGAGCTTACCTCGTTTGGCTACGAGCCCTTCTCGGCCTTCAACATCCTGAACTCGGATACCTACCAGTTTGGCGACAACTTCACGGCTTACCTCGGCAAGCACAACGTGACGATTGGTACCTACAACGAGCTGTATAAGTACAGCAACGGCTTTGCCCCGCAGTACTACGGTGCGTTCGTGTATAACTCGCTGCAGGACTTCTACGCCTCGGCCGCCACCACCGATGCGCCCTACGGCTACAACTACTCGGGCGGGACCCTGACGGCCCGCACGGCCACCGATGGCCTGCGCTCGGCCCAGCGCTACCAGGTGCGCTACGCGGCCACGGCCGATGGCTCGTTTCCCTTTGCCGTGACCAAGGCCGCCCAGATTGGCCTTTACATCCAGGACGAGTGGTCGCCCATCAGCAACTTCAAGCTGACCTACGGCATCCGCGGCGACCTGCCGATTGTGTATTCGTCCATCGAGCAAAACTATCCGCTCAGCGGCGGCGGCCTCAACCCGCTCACCGGCTCGCCTTATCCGGGGCTCAATTTCCGCGACGACATCCGCATCAATACCAGCCAGCTGCCCAAGCGGACGCCGCTCTTCTCGCCCCGCATTGGCTTCAACTGGGATGTGAACGACGACAAGCGCACGCAGCTGCGCGGGGGCTCGGGCGTTTTCACTGGCCGCATTCCGTTTGTGTGGGTGTCGAACCAGGCCGGCAACAACGGCGTGCAGTTTGGCTCGATTGACGTGCAGGGCCCCACGGCGGCCGGCTACGCCTTCAACCCCAATGTGGACTACTATCGCAACCAGCTGAAGGCGGCGGGCCCGAACACTACTTACAACGTGGCCTTCACGTCGCGCGAATTCAAGTTCCCCCAGGTATTCCGCAACAACCTGGCCATCGACCATGAGCTGCCCGGTGGGCTAGTGGCTACGCTGGAAGGCATTTACACGCGTGACCTCAATGCCGTGTATTTCCAGAACGTGAACCTGCCATCCTCGACCGTGACGGCCAAAGGCGCCGATACCCGCCCGATTTTCTACAATACGAACGCGGCCGGTATTCCGACCACCAAGAACAACCGTATCTACGGCCCCATTACCCTGGCCAACGGGGCCAGCGGCAACACGCTGGCCCAGCCCAACATCACGGATGCCATCTTGCTGAACAACACAGACAAAGGCTACTCGTACAGCGTAACGGCCCAGCTGCAGAAAAACTTCAGCAACGGCCTCTTCGCCATGGCGGCCTACACCTACTCCGACTCGCGCTCGGTGAACGACGGCGGCTCGGTGGCGCAGTCGAGCTGGGCCGGCCGCCCCGTATCGGGCGACCCCAACGCCGACGTGCTAGGCTACTCGCAGTACCTGGTGCAGCACCGCGTTATCGGTTCGCTGGCCTACCGCAAGGAGTACATCGGCCACCTGGCCACCAGCATCTCGCTGTTCTACGAAGGTGCCCCGGCCGGCCGCTTCTCCTACACCTACAGCGGCGACATGAACGGCGACAACGTGAACGGCAACGAGCTGATGTACATCCCGCGCGACCAGAGCGAGATTGTGCTCGTAAACCGCACCATCACGGCTAGCCCCAGCGGCGCCTACGTGTACACCGCCGACCAGCAGTGGAACGACCTCAACAACTTCATCAACCAGGATAAGTACCTGAGCAAGCACCGCGGCGAGTACGCCGAGCGCAACGGCGCCTCGAACCCCTGGCAGCACCGCGTCGACTTCCGCCTGTTGCAGGATATCTTCACCAACATCGGTGAGAACCGCAACTCGCTGCAGCTGAGCGTGGACATCTTCAACATCGGCAATATGCTGAACCGCAACTGGGGCACCTACCAGTTCCAGTACACCAGCTCGCCGCTGGCCTTCCAGGCCTACGACAGCCAGGGCCGCCCCACGTTCCAGTATCAGTTTGCCTCGGCCCCGAATGCTACCACCCCGGCCCAGACGCTGAATACCACGTTCCGCAACGACGTGACCACCCTGAACTCGCGCTGGCAGATGCAGCTGGGCGTGCGCTACATCTTCAACTAAGCTTTGTTTGGCCGAGTGTGCAGGTGCATTCTTGCCAGATACTAGTATAACTCAGCGCTGAAGCCCCTAGCGATTACAAATAGCCCCGGCCTCTCAAATAGCCGGGGCTATTTTTTATGGGGGCAGCAGATTGCAGTTTGTCAAAAAAAAACGTGTCTTCCTACTTATTCAGCAACAGTAGTTGACAGGCAAGTGCTTATGGGTATTATCTCCTGCCAGCGCATTGGCTGGCATTTACCTGTTGCGTCAAATACTTCGGAAGTATTCGAGGTAAAGTCTTGGACTCACAGCTGAATCTACTTGAAAACCAGCGGATGCCTAAGCGAAATAGCTAAAAAAAACGACCTGGAAATTTATTTCCAGGTCGTTTTTTAAGGCGTGAGCAATACCTTTTATTCAATCACCAGGCGTTTGGCTTGATGCCAATCCGTGGTTTGCACATTGATTAGATAGGTGCCCGGAGCAAGCTTTGCCGGGGTGTTCCTGTTATCCCAGATATAATGAATAGTTCCGGCTTCCATAACGCTGCTCTTGTGCCATACTTGCTGCCCTAGCATGTTGAGGATGCTCACCTGCACTGGCCCGGCCGTAGTATTGACAAAGGTGAAAGAAGTCTTTTCCGCGGCCGGATTCGGCGCAATAGTCAGGTCCGTGTTGCGGAGTGAGGGTTTCACCGGGGTTGTCGATTTTGCCAGGCGCTGGCCAGAGGCGCTACAATCGCTTACTTGCCCGTACTGGCTGTAGCAAGCCCCTAGGTTTTTAAAAACGACAATGTTGGGGTCCGAATTACGAACGGGATTCGTAATATGAAAAGTTAGCTTTAAGTAGACGGCCTGCGGAATAGTGTAGTTATAAATGCCTCTCGGGTCATAATAATAACTGAACACATAGCCATCAAAGTCGCTCACCGGAACGAAGTCCGACATAGTATTGGTGCGCATTTCCACTTTTGTTAAGGTCATGCCAAGAAGTGGGGAGGGGTTGAATTTATAGGTTACGGGGTTGTCAATGCCCACCGTATAATCGTCCCAGCAGAAGTTAGTGCCATAGTACGAGTCATATTCGCAACCCGAACGGTCTTGAACAACGTGGTAAGATGGACGGCCATCCAGATTGAACACGCCCCACGGAATTGGCTGAACGGGCCGGTATACTTCGGGGGTGTTCGTCTTGTTCTGGTTCAGCGCAAAGTCTTCGGCCCAGAAAGGGAAATTCGTAGTAGCGTCGCCTGACATTTCCAGCACCCCACTAAATTGAATAGGCTCGCGCGGAGAAGCAGCATCCTGTCCGCCAATAAAGAGCCCTATGATGTCCATAAGGGACCCGATATACGGAACAATGGAGAGGGTAGTAGATTTAGCGATTGTACCCAGGGTTGTTGTCTCGGAGGCCGCCTTGCGAATATCTTCTACGCCGTGAAAAAACTTCGCCCCCGTAGCTACCCCGGTGCCACCGGGGCTGTCGTTCTGCAGCACCTCGTCAAGCGTGAACTTAGTTGATTTCAGCGTCAGGTCAGTGCGATTGACATTGGTAATCTCTATGTGCATGATGGCATCAGGGCTCAGATTTGGGTCGTAGCCAAAAAGCGTAAAGTCGCCATAGAACCAGCCCTGATTGGGGGTGGTAGCGCCAAAAAAGCGGTCAATCTGCTGGTTGTCGTTCGGATTGAGCTTGTTGTAATTCTCAAGGGTGGTCTGGCTAGCGGAGGTGAACGTAAGCAGCCCCGCCTTAGGAGAAGAAGAGCGGAACGATAAGCTCATCCGGTAGGAGGTGTACGATGCTCCCGTACCGTTATAAACCATTACCCGGAGCTTACCGCGGTATTTATTGTAGAGTACGAAGAAGGGAAGCTTCGGCTGAATAGCGGCGCCGGCGGTACCAAAATCCCGGTAAACCAGCATCCACCCGTCTTCCGGATACATGTCTTTGGCAGAATGCGAAATAGCATCGGCTAGGGGGTGACCACTGGAATTGAAAGGCAGTTGGACGTTGGTGCTTTGCGTAGTGGCCGCAGCGTTGAAGAATACGGTGTAGCCATTCGGGATAGTATTGGCTGGTAGCGTCCAGTCCCAGTTAGGGTCAAGGTTTGCATCGGCCGGAGGCAGGTAACGATGCGTGGCAGGGTTGTTTTGGCCGAACGCAAGCGTCGACCAGCCGGCTAGTAACAAGCAGAGAAAAAAACGAATCATATGAGGAAAAGGAAAGGATGGAAAAAATGGATATAAGGCCTTATCCGTTACAAATATAAGTAAAATGAATGCTTGGGTTTTTTAATGATAATGTTAATAAATTTTTAAATTATGGCTAGCGAATTTATTGAGTGTGAAGTGCTTTGCCGGAAGCTGGTTTACATAGTCGATACGGGCTATGCGTTGGAAAATAATTGTGTAGTAGCTGCGCAGAAATTACCTCTGTATTGGGTCCAAACGCTACCCATCACGTTCCGCAACGATGCGAATACCCCGGCCTCGCGCTGGCAGCTGCAGCTGGGCGTGCGCTGCAACTGCAACTAAGGCCGCGCGCCTCGGCGCTCAGCTTGCCCGAAGCCGGGGCCGGAAGCAATTCCGGCCCCGGTTTTTTTATATTGCCCCGGCCCGGGCTACTTAGCCCTCGCCACGCGCGCCGGGCCCCGCCAGAGAAAATTCGGTGCAAAAAAGGGGGTGAAAGCGCTGGGCTAAGGTGCGCGCTTTCTGTGCGCTACCTGATGAAGGCCCGGGTAAGTGGCGGCCGGCTCCAGCCGCTTGATTGGTGAGGTTCTGATGACGAAAAGACGCGGGCTAGCCCCTGCTGATTTACCTTTGCAGCATATTGGCACGTGTGAGCCTTTTCACTTTTTTTCATTTTATGAGAAATTTAAGTTTACGCCACTTTTCACTGCTCTTGCTGCTCCTGCTGACGGCCCATCTGGGCTGGGGGCAGGGTGCTACCACGGCCTCGCTCAACGGGGCTGTTACCGACGCCAAGGGTGAGCCACTGCCGGGCGCAACGGTGCTAGCCATCCACACGCCGACCAACACGCAGTATGGCGTGGGCACCAACGCCGACGGCCGCTACAACATCCAGGGTATGCGCGTAGGCGGGCCCTACACCATCCGGGTTTCGTTTGTGGGCTACCAGGACGTTACCAAAACCGGCATTGTGCTGGCCCTCGGTGAAACCCTGCGCCTCGATATTCCGCTGAGCAGCAGCGCTACCGAGCTGGGCAACGTAGTAGTGACGGGCCGCGCCGACCCGGTTATCAACGCCGGCCGCACCGGCGCCGAAACCAACGTGAGCCGCGCCCAGATTAACCAGCTGCCCACGCTGAACCGCTCGCTGACCGACTTCACCCGCCTCACGCCGCAGGCCGGCGGCGGCGGCAGCTCGTCGTTTGGCGGTGCCAACAACCGCTACAACAACATCACCATCGACGGCGCCGTGAACAACGACGTGTTCGGCCTTGCCAGCTCGGGCACGCCCGGCGGCCAGGCGGGTACCAACCCCATCGCCCTCGACGCCATCGAGCAGATTCAGGTGGTGCTGGCTCCCTACGATGTAACGCTGGGCAGCTTCACCGGCGCCGGCGTAAACGCCATTACCCGCTCGGGCACCAACGACATTTCGGCTTCCATCTACGGCTTTGGCCGCAACCAGAACTCGGTGGGCAAAAGCGTAACCGAGCCGCGCACCACGGCCGACCAGTTTTATAACTACCAGACCGGCTTCCGGGTGGGTGGCCCCATCGTGAAGGACAAGGTATTCTTCTTCCTGAACGGTGAAATCGCCCGCGTAAACACGCCGCTAGGCTACCTGCCCGGCACCTCGGCCTCCATTGCCAGCCCCGACGTTATCAATCAAATCCGGACGGCCGCAATGACGGCCCGGTATGGTAACTACGACCCCGGTACGGTGGGCGACGTGAACCAGCTGACGGAAAGCAACAAGATTTTCGGCCGCCTGGACTTCAACCTCTCGGAAAACAATACGCTGACGATTCGCCACAACTTCGTAAAGGCGTTTACCGATAACATCACGCGCTCCATCAACAGCGTGCGCTTCAGCAACAACGCCTACCGCTTCAGCAACCTCACCAACAGCACGGTAGCCGAGCTGAACAGCCGCTTCTCGGGCGGCTTCTCCAACAAGCTGATTCTGACTTATACCGCCATTCGCGACACGCGCGACGTGGTGGGTGCCCCCGGCCCGGCCTACCAGATTTCGGAAGGCGGCGTGACCTATAGCCTTGGCCAGGAGCGTAGCTCGGTAGCCAACCAGCTCGACCAGGACATCATTGAGGTGACCGACAACCTGACCAAGTCGCTTGGCAAGCACACCATTACGCTGGGTACCCACAACGAAGGCTTCAAGTTCCGCAACCTGTTTCTCAACAACGGCGCCGGCTACTATACCTTCTCGTCGCTGCTGAACTTCCAGAATGGCAACGCTACCCAGGTGCAGGCCAGCTACCCCACCGCCGATGGCGGCGAGGCCAAGTTCAAGGCTGCCCAGCTGGGCTTCTACGCTCAGGATGAATACACGCCCACCGAAAACCTGCGCCTGACGCTGGGTATGCGCATCGACGTGCCGGTGTTCTTCGACAAGCCTGGCAACAACGAAGGCGTGGCTACCCAGTTTGGCCAGCAGTACCACACCAGCAACACCCCCAACGGCCAGGTGCTGTACTCGCCCCGTATCGGCTTTAACTGGGACGTGAACAACGACAGCAAAGTGCAGCTGCGCGGCGGTACCGGCATCTTCTCGGGCCGCGTGCCCTTCGTATGGATTTCGAACAGCTACACCAACAGCGGCCTGATTCAGGGCTCGGTAAACCAGTCGGCTACCGGCACGGGGGCCAATACGCAGTACCTGCCGGTGTATACCAACATCAACGACATCGCCACCAAGTTTAGCCCGGTTACGACCACCCAGATTAACCTGGTGAGCGACAACTTCAAGCTGCCGCAGGTGTGGCGCTCGAACCTGGCCGTTGACTTCCGCCTGCCCGGCGACATCGTAGCTACCCTCGAAGGCATCTACTCGAAGACCATCAACGACATCTACTACAAAGACATCAACCTGACGGCCCCGGTGGGCCGCCTGGCCGGCCCCGACCAGCGCCCGATATACGCTGCTACTACGGCCGCTCGCCGCGTAAACGGTAGCTACACCAACGTGTACCTGCTCGATAACACCAGCCAGGGCTACCGCTACAACGCCACCGCCCAGCTGCAAAAGCGCTTCACGAATGGCCTGAACACCACCGTAGCCTACACCTACGGCGTGTCGAAGGAAATTAACAGCGGCACCAGCAGCACGGCTTCGTCGAACTACGGCTTCAACCAGGTAGCCTACGACCCGAACAACCCCGAGCTAGGCTACTCGCGCAACGACCAGCGTCATCGCATCATCGCCAGCACGGGTTACACCTTCCACTACGCGAACAACAACCTCGCCACCACCCTTAGCGTGTTCTACGAAGGCCTCTCGGGCCAGCCGCTCACCTACATCTACGGCCAGAGCACCGACGTGAACCGCGATGGCAACACCGGCAACGACCTGCTCTACGTGCCCACCAACGCCCTCGACCCCAACCAGATTCGTCTGGTGACGACGACCACTGGCGGTGTAACGTACACGGCCGCGCAGCAGGCCATCGACCTCGAGAACTTCATCAACAACGACCCTTACCTGGCTAGCCACCGCGGCCAGGTAGTAGAGCGCTTCGGCGCCCGCCTGCCCTGGACGCACGAAGTTGATATCCGCGTAGCCCAGGATTTCGCCTTCACCGCCGGCGGCAAGCGCAACAGCATCCAAATCACGTTTGACATCTTCAACGTCGGCAACCTGCTCAACAACAACTGGGGCCGTCAGTACGTGGTGAACAACAACGCCTTTGAGCTGCTGAAAGTAGAGTCGACCAACGTGAACGCGCAGCCGACTTTCTCGCTGCCCAAAGCCTACGGCGACGCCGGCATCCCGTACGGTATTGCCGCGTTCAACTCGCGCTGGCAGGGCCAGTTGGGCGTGCGCTACAGCTTCAACTAAGCCTTAGCGGCACCAAAAGCCTTAAAAAGGCCGGAGAAATTTCTCCGGCCTTTTTTTTGGGCCTGATTTTGCGGTAGTTGCGAAGAATGTTGCCGCCGGGGCTTGCACAAGCCAAATGCCGCCGTACTTTTGTCAAACCAACGCGCAACAGGCGCCGCGGCAAGCCACAAAACGGGGGATTAGCTCAGCTGGCTAGAGCGCTTGCATGGCATGCAA
This sequence comes from Hymenobacter cheonanensis, assembly GCF_030581075.1. GTDB lineage: Bacteria > Bacteroidota > Bacteroidia > Cytophagales > Hymenobacteraceae > Hymenobacter. The sequence continues at coordinate 175,850 of NZ_JAUQSW010000012.1, read as the reverse complement.
GAGGTCATCGGTTCGACTCCGATATTCTCCACTCCCGTTTCAAGAAAGCGTCCGTAAGCCCAGGCTTGCGGACGCTTTTTGCGTTTATAGCTTCTTCAGGCTAGCCAGATACTTAGCATCAAGTACAATTTCGGCGCAGGTGTTAGGGCCGCCTTCAGATGATGAGCACCAGCGTGCCGCCGATGATGAGGGCAGCCCCCAGCGCGACTTTCAGCGTGAGCGTTTCGCCCAGGAAAACGACCGATAGCACGATGGCCAGCGCCACGCTCAGCTTATCGACCGGGGCCACCTGCGACACCTTGCCTAGCTGCAGGGCGCGAAAGTAGCACAGCCACGAGAGCCCCGTGGCTAGGCCCGACAGCCCCAGAAACAGCCAGGTGCGCGGCGGCAGCGTGAAAATATCGGCCGGGTTGTCTTTCACAAAGACGATGCCCCACGCCACCACCAGGATAACTACCGTGCGAATGGCCGTAGCTAGGTCGGAGCTGACGCCTTTAATGCCGACCTTGGCCAGCACGGCCGTGAGGGCCGCGAATACGGCGGATAGGAGGGCGTAGGTCCACCACATAACGAAGGAGGTTGAAAGCTGCGCCCGCAAATACGGTTCCTTTTCTGTGAGAATTCTGCGGGGCTAGCCCTGACAGAGCTGGCAGGTGCCCGAAAGCAGGAAGTCGCGGCGCTGGGCCTGGAAGCCGCCGGGCAGCTGAACGGCCGGAATGGCCACCTGGCTGAGGCAGTAGGTGTGGCTGCACACCCCGCACTTGAAGTGCACGTGGTTGTCGAAGTGGGCATCGGCCGAGCACTCGATGGAGCAGGCGGCGTAGCGCAGCACGTCGGTATCGTCGATAACGCGGTGGATGAGGCCCTGCTGCTCGAAGCTTTTGAGGGTGCGGTAGAGGGTAATGCGGTCGGTGGCGGCCCCAATTTCCTGCTCAATCTCGGCGCCGGTGAGCGCATAGCCTTTGCCGGCCAGCGCGGCGAGCACGGCGCGGCGCACGGGCGTTTGGCGCAAGCCGTGGCGCAGCAGCGTCTGGGCAAGGCGGTCGGGAGCAGTAGGAGCGGGGGAAGACGACATAAGCCAAACTTACGAACAGGAAGGAAAGCCGGCGCACGCTGCCCAAGGCGAAACTGCCTGCGCCGGGGGCGTACCTTTGCCGGGCCGGCGCCGCTAGGGCACCGGCCTACCGGGAGTACTCCCTTTATTCTTAACCAAACTTGTGGTAGAATCGTTAGCCCGCCGGGTACTTATTGCCCTTAGCCAGCGGCCGTGGTGGGTGGCGGGGCTTACGCTGGCGCTGGCGCTGCCGGCGCTGCTGCTGCACCTGGGCTGGCAGCCGCTGCTGGTTGATGAGCCCATTCGGGCGCTGGTAGCGCTGGAAATGCACTACTCGGGTCACTTTTTTGGTCCTACGCTGCAAGGGCTGCCTTATTATAACAAGCCACCGCTCTTCAACTGGCTGCTGGTGGCGCTGTTTCGCCTCTTTGGGCGGCAGGACGAGTTTATGCTGCGCCTGCCTACCATTGTGGCGCTGCTGCTCTACACCACGGCGCTGTGGCGGGTGCTGCGCCCGCAGCTAGGGTCGCGGCTGGCCTTCACGGTGGCGCTGGCTTTTGCTACCACCGGCCGGGTACTGTTCTACGATTCCTTTCTGGGCCTTATCGACCTCTGGCACGCGGGCCTCACGTGGCTGGGCTTTATGGCCGTGTGGTACCTGGGCCAGCGCGGGCAGTGGGCGCGCCTGTTTGTGCTCACGTATGCCCTCACGGCGGTGGGTTTCCTGCTGAAGGGCCTGCCCTCGGTGGTGTTTCAGGGGCTAGCCCTGCTGGTGTACTGCCTCGATACCCGGCAGTGGCGGCGCCTGTTCAGCTGGCAGCACGTGCTAGGGGTGGGGGTGATGCTGAGCATAGTAGGCGCGTATTTTTTGATTTACAGCCAGCACAACTCGCTCGAAACGGCCCTGGCCACACTCTGGTCGCAGTCGAGCCAGCGGGTAGTAACCGCTACGCCGCTGGCCGAGTCGGTGCGCTACATGCTGCTGTTTCCGTTTGATTTTATCAAGCACTTTCTGCCCTGGACGCTGCTGGTGCTGTGCCTGCTGGTGCCGGGGGCGCGCCGCACGGTGCTGGCCAGCCCGTTTTTGCGCTACAACGCGCTGCTGTTTCTGGCCATTTTGCCGGTGTACTGGCTTTCGCCGGCCACCATTCCGCGCTACCTGTTTATGCTGGTGCCGCTGGGCCTCACGGTGGTGGTGGCGCTGTATGCCCGGTATTGGCCGGCGCAACCGGTGGCCATCCGGCTGCTCGATGGGCTGCTGCTAGGGCTGCTGGTGGCCAGCACCCTGCTGGTGCTGGCGCCGCCGCTGCTGCGGCTGGCGGGCGGGCTGGGCCTGGTGGCGCCCGCCCGGCTGGCCGTGCTGCGCGGCGTGCCCGCTTCGGGGCTGCTAACGCTGGCTTTTGTGGGGCCGCTGGCCCTGGGCGCCTACCTGTTTTGGCGGCTGGCTGATTATCGTTTGCTGGTGCTGGGCTATTACCTGCTGGTGCTGCGGCTAGCCTTCGACGTCTTTATTTTTCCGGCCCGCATGCAGACTTCGCCCGAGGTCACTTACCGCACCGATGCCATTCGGGTGGGCCGCGAAACCAAGGGCCGCCCCCTGGTGCTGTATCCCGAAGGCGGGCCGCTCGACAACGTGGAGGCCTTCTACATTGCCCGCGAGCGGGGCCAGACGCTCACCTTTGCCCCGCTGCCGCTGCGCCCCCACACGCTCTATATCATCGACGAGCACTACCTGAGTGGCCTGCGCTACCGCACGCTCGATACGTTTACCATCGACCGCGACATCACCTTCCGGGTGGTAGAGTTTGACCTGCCATGAGGGCTAGCCACGACGATGAAGCGGCCCCGGCCCCGGCCGCGCCCGCCGCCTGGCGGCGCTACCTCACGCTGCTGGTCAAGCTGGCTTTTATGGCGGCGGCCCTGTGGCTGGTGGCCCGCCACCTCGATTTGCCCGCGCTGGGCCGCACCCTGCGGCAGGCCCGGCCGGGCTGGCTGGCGCTGGCGGCGGTGTTGTTCACCGTGTCCAAGCTCATCTCGTCGGTGCGGCTCAATACGTTTTTTCGGGCCGTCGGCATTCAGCTCACCGAGCGCTACAACCTGCGCCTGTACTGGCTAGGGATGTTTTACAACCTGTTTCTGCCCGGCGGCATCGGCGGCGACGGCTACAAGGTGTACCTGCTGGGCAAGGAGTTTCCGGGGCGGCGCGGCCTCATTTTCCGGGCCCTGCTGCTTGATAGGCTCAGCGGCATGGTAGCGCTGCTGGTGCTGCTGCTGGCGCTGCTGGCCGTGGTGCCCGCCGCCGAGCTGCGCGCAGCGGGCGCGCTAGCCCTGCCCACGTGGTGGCGGGCCGTGCCGCTGGCGCTCATGCCGGTGGGCTTAGCTGCGAGCTACGGGCTGGGCCGCTGGGGCTTCGGCGAGTTTCGCTCGGCCTTCGGGCGCACTTCGTGGGAGGCGCTGGGCGTGCAGGGCGCCCAGGTGCTGTGCGCCTGGGCGCTGCTGGCGGCGCTGGGGGCGGCCGGCGGGCCGGTGCTGCCCTACCTGCTGGTATTTCTGGCCTCCAGCATTGCGGCGGTGCTGCCGCTCACGGTGGGCGGGCTAGGGGCGCGCGAGCTTACCTTTCTCTACGGCGCTCAGCTTTTTGCGCTCAGCGGGCCGGTGGCGGTAAGCGTGAGCGTGCTGTTCTACGTCATTACGGCCCTGGTGTCGCTGGTAGGGGCGCTGGTGCGGGTCGGGCGGGGGTAGCGAGCCCGCGAAAACGGGTAGGGGCGCAGCCCGGTAGGGTAGGGCGGCTGGCGGCGCCCTTGCTGGTTTCTGGCACGCCGGCGCACTGGCTCCCCGCGCAGGCCGCCTGGGCAGGTAGTTTGTTTTCATTAAGGTAAGCGAGTGAGAAGCCGCCTAGCGGTTGGCCAGCGGCTGGCCAACCAGGGGTAGGTTGTCGCGGCTGAGCACGACGAACACGCGCTGCCCGGCCTGCGCCTGCGCTACCAGCTTGCCGTAGAGCGTTTGCGCGCGAAATTCCCGAATGGCCGCCTTAAACTCCTCAATACTGGGGTTGCTTAGGCTCGCCTCCGTGGTGGCCGGGTTGAACCACGCCGCCGGCGCATCCCACCACTTGCTGCCCGCCGGGCAGTACCGGCGGTAGGCGGTTTCCAATTCGGCCTGGTTGCGGATAACGCCGTCTGTGCCAGGTAAGAAGAAGGCGCTGTGCGCCAAAAAAGCTTGCATCGCCTTTTTGGTGAGGGCCTTGGAGCCACCCGTGCGGGCCCGGAACCGCTGCACTTCGCGCAGCAGGCAAAACAGCTTCAGGCGCTCGGGGTCGAGCCGGGTTTGCAGGTAGGCATACTCGGCCAGGGCATCGTTGAGGCGCTCGGCGGGCACCTGGTGCTCCTGGGCCAGGTAGCGGATGTAGCCGCCCTCGCCCAGCCGGCTGATAACCGCCGTTTCGGTGCTATCGAGCGGTTGGGCCGGGTTCTCAAAATAAACGATGGTGGGCCGGGCAGCTTCAAACGCCTGCCGCAGCCGCGCAAACTGCTCGTGCTGGCAGTCGTGCGAGCAAACCGTGCCGAAGTACGTGATGCTGCCGCCCCCCGCTACCGGCTGGGTGTAGGGCAGGGCGCGAGCGGCAAGGGTGCGGGCAATGCCCGCCTGCGGGCGGGTGGCAGCTGTGGCAACTACCTGGGCCGCAGCGGCAGTGTGCAGCAGCGCGGCGGCCAAAACAAATAGGGGTTTCATAGCTCAGCGAAAAAAAGGGTGGGAAGTCTGTTTTCTGGCTCTGGAAGTGGTGAGTGGAGCCGGCCGCCGGCCGGCTAGCGCACGGCGTACAGGCGCGTTTCGCGCGGGTCGTGGCCCAACTGCTGGGTTAGCCAGGCGGTGGCCCGGGCAGCGTGCGCCGGGTCGTGCAGGGCTAGCTGCAGGGCCTGAGTGAGCTGCTGGCTGGTGCGCTGGCGGCAGCGGCGCGAGCCCTTGCCCAGGTCGAGGCACAGCCGGGGCAGGCGCTCTTCATACACAAGCTGGTCGTGGCCATCGTAGAAGCGCACGATGGTGTAGGCGCGGGTGGTGAGGTTAGTTTCCAGGTTCCAGTAGCCCGGCAGGGCCGCCGGCGCTGGCGCCTGGGCGTGGCTAGCCTGCGCGGCCACAAGAAACAGCACCCAAAAAGCGAGGCGAAGGAAGCAGCAAGACGTTTTCATCGGTGAAGCGGAAAAGTGTGAGAAAATGAAGGCAACGGGTAGGCAGCGCACGGGCTAGCCGGTGGCGGGCGGGGTTTCATGGCGGGGTAAGTGGCTGAAAGTGAAGTAAGCAGCGCCACCACAAAGGAAGCGGCACCCCTGCCGCAGGGCATTTGCGCGCGTTGCCAGTGCGTGTGCGGCCGTGGCGCGGGCCTTTGCCGGTGTTGCAAATGCATTTGCGCATGTTGCAAAGCCCCTATTGCGTGCAGCGAGTGAGGCAGAATGGCGCCGAAAAAAAGTATTTTTGGCTGGCCTACCTGCTTCGTTATGAAGCACATGGCTTAGCCAGAATTTGTCCGGTAAGCCGTATCTTGAGGAAGGTTCGCCCGCCCCGCCCATGAAAACGCTCTCCCTGATTGGCCTGCTTGTGGGGTGCTGCTGGCTGGCGGGGTGCGGGCGGCCGGCCCCGGCCGGGGCCGCTACGCCCGGCCGGGGCTGCGCCCGCCTCGTAGCGGCGCAAGTAAACGCTGCCGCCATGCAGCGCCTCGACGGCCCGGCCAGCTGGCGCTACCAGCCCGGCTGGCCGCCGGGCTGGGCTAGCCCCACTACCCTCGACCAAGACTGGCCGCTGGCCGACCCCGACTTTCTGCTGGGCCGGGAGCCGCCCGGCTGGCGCGGCACGGGCTGCTTCCGGCTGCGCTTCACCCTCGACTCGGCGCTACTGGGCCGGGCGCTGGGCTTGTATATTTTGCAGTCGGGCGCTTCAGAAATTTACCTCGACGGCCGCCTGCTGGGGCGCTACGGCACGCTAGGCACCTCGGCGCGCACTACCAGGGGCTTCGAGCCGCGCTACCTGCTGCTGCCGTTTATGCTGCGCGCGGCGGGCCCGCACCTGCTGGCCGTGCGCTATGCCCGCTTCGGGGCGTGGCCGGGGCCCTACGGCGGCCTGTCGCTGCGCGTGGGCCTGGCTAGCCACCTGCTGGCCGAGCAGGTGCGCGTGATGCGCCTGCGCTCGCTGCACCTCCTGGTGGTTACCGGCACCGGGGTGCTGGCGCTGCTGCACTTCTTTCTGTTTTTGTTTTACCGGCCGCTGCGGGCCAACCTCTACTTCAGCCTCTACGCCACGGTGCTCATGGGCACGGCTCTGGTCGTGTACTTCCGGGCTACCGAGATGGATGTGAGCCTGCTGTGGTGGCTGCAGCTGGGCTTCGAGGGTGCGCAGGCGCTCAATACGGTGCTGCTGCTGGCCTTCCTCTACTCGGTGTGCGAGGGGCGCCTGCCCTGGCGCTGGCTGGTGCCGCTGCTGGCGGTGCGGCTGGTGCAGGTAGGGCTGTGGCTGGTGCACCCCACTTCCAAAGCCCAGGAGTGGCCGCAGCAGCCGCTGCTGCTAGCCGCTTTCCTGCTGCCTTGGGCCGATATGCTGCTGGTGCTGGGCCGCGCCCTGCGGCAGCGGCAGCCCGGCATTGGGCTGGTGGCGCTGGGCGTGGTAGCTACCATCCTGGTGCAGGTGTTTGCCTCCTACGATGTCTTTCACGTGTGGCCCCAGCACTATTCGCTGGCCCATATGCTCGTTATTCAGCTAGGCTTTCTGCTGCTGCCGATGTGCATGTCGGTGTACCTGGCCCGCGACTTTGCTACCACGCGCCGCCGCCTGGAGGCGCAGCTGCGGCAGGTGGCGCAGCTTTCGGCCCAGACCCTGGCCCAGGAAACCGAGCGCCGCCAGCTCATCAGCGCCCAAAACGAGCGCCTCGAAGCCACCGTGCAGGCGCGCACCGAAGAAATAAGCCACCAAAACCATACCCTGGCCGCGCAGCGCGACGAGATAAGCGCCCAGGCCGACCGCCTGCGCACCCTCGACCAGGAGAAGACGCGCTTTTTACCAACCTCACCCACGAGTTTCGCACCCCGCTCACGCTCATGCTAGGCCCCGCCGCCCAGCTGCTGGCCGCTACCCACGACCCCGCCACCCGCCAGCAGGCCGCCCTGGTGCAGCGCAACGCCCAGCGCCTGCTGCACCTCATCAACCAGCTGCTCGACCTGAGCCGCCTCGAAGCCGGCCGGCAGCCGCTGCACCTGGCGCCCGGCGAGGTCGTGGCCTTCGTGCGCGGGCTGGCGGGCTCGTTCGAGTCGCTGGCCCAGCAGCGCAGCATCGGGTATTCGTTTGCGGCCGATTGCCCCACGCTCTTCGTGCTCTTCGATGCCGACCAGTTGGAAAAAGTGGTGCTCAACCTGCTCTCCAACGCCTTCAAGTTTACGCCCAGCGCGGGCGCGGTGGCCGTGCACCTGCGCTGGCTGGAAGCTGAGAGCGACGCCTTTGCCGGGCTGGAGCTGACCGTGCGCGACACTGGCTGCGGCATTGCGCCGGCCCAGCTGCCGCACGTGTTCGACCGCTTTTACCAGGCCGATGCCTCCGACACCCGCGAGCACGAGGGCTCCGGCATCGGCCTGGCCCTCACCAAAGAGCTAGTGGAGCTGCACGGCGGCACTATTGTGCTGCGCAGCGAGCCGGGCCGCGGCACCACCGCCGTAGTGCGCCTGCCACTGGCGCCGGCCGCTGCGCCTGCGGTGCCGGCCGGCCCGCACCCCGCCGACCCCGCCGAATGGCTGCCGGCCGAGGGGCCGGCCCCCGCGCTGGCCGCGCCCGCCGAGGCCCCGCTGGTGCTCGTCATCGAAGACAATGCTGACATGCGCGCTTACTTGGGCACGCTCCTCACCGCCGAATATCAGGTGCTGGAAGCCCCCAACGGCGAAGCCGGCCTGGCCCTGGCCCGCGAGCACCTGCCCGACCTCGTGCTGAGCGATGCTATGATGCCCCGCCTCGATGGCTACGGCGTGTGCCGCGCCCTCAAGCTTGACGAGCGCACCAGCCACATTCCGCTGGTGCTGCTCACGGCCAAGTCCGACCTGCCCAGCCGGCTGCAGGGCCTCGATATTGGGGCCGATGCCTACCTCACTAAGCCCTTCCGGCGCGAAGAGCTGCTGGCCCAGCTGCGCAACCTCGTGCTAGGCCGCCAGCAGCTGCAGGCCGCCTACCGCCGCAGCCTGGCCGAGCCCGCCCTGCCGCACCCGCCCACCATGGAGGAAGCCTTTCTGGCGCGGGTGCGGCAGGCCGTGGAAGCCGCCCTCGACGACGAAACGCTGGGGGTTGAAGCCCTGGGCCGCGAGCTAGCCCTGAGCCGCACCCAGCTGCACCGCAAGCTCAAGGCCCTCACTGGCCAGGCGCCCGGCGATTTTATTCGCCTGGTGCGCCTCAACCGGGCCCACGCGCTGCTGGCTGGTGGCACGGCCACCGTGGCCGAGGTAGCTTATCAGGTGGGCTACGGCAACCCGGCCAACTTCAGCACCAGCTTCTCGCGCCACTTTGGCTACGCCCCCAGCGAAACCCGCCGCCGGGCCGCCCTTAAGTAGCGCTGGCTATTGCAAGGGCGCGCAGGTGCTCTGCTGGCGGCGCTAGGGGCCACCAATGGGTCAGTGCCGCCCTACCTGCTGATATTTCTGGCCTCTGGCATAGCAGCAGGGCTGATGCTCACGGTGGGCGAGCTGGGCGCGCGCGTTCATGGGGCCAGGCTCTTTGCGCTCAGCGTACCGGTGGCGGTGAGCGTACTGTTCTACGTGATTACGGCGCTGGTGTCGCTAGGGGGCGCACTGGTGCGGGTCGAGCGCGTGCGCTAGCGACGGGGCAAAGTAGTTTTCAGTAAAGCCAGCGCGTAGCTCCGCTGCACATAGGGGCGTAGCGGCTGGTGTTGCTCAAGCCGTTCGATGGCTTCGCGCTCGCGGCGGTGGCTATACTTAAGCCGGTCTACGAGCATTATTACTAACAGCCCAGTGTTGGCACCCACAGCTACCACCCCTATTATTTGGCGGCCTTGGCGCGGGTCGCTAAGAGCATTCATGCCAGCAGTGATGCCAGTGGTGGCCGCCAGACCCAGCAAGCCCACGCGGCGAGAGTGCCTGAATAGCTGATGCAGCACTGCGGCACTGTCTACCGGCGCGGCTGCTTGGTGGGTAGGGCTACTAATTGGGGCAGCAGGTGCAGCCTGGGCCGCCGCTTGGCGGCCTAGCCCGGCCAGTAGCGCAGTAGCGAGTAATCTGTGCTTCATCGAATTAAGTGCTAATATGATTCGCTGTTGCCGCGAATATAGAAGCCTAATCGCAACTGCTAGCTGAGGGTGACAATAATTTTACACCGCCGCGTAGCTCACCAGCTCGCCGCCCAGCTCGCGCAATATTTCGCTAGCCTCCCCAGTCCGCCAAAAGGTGTATTCGGGCACCCGCATCAGCGGCGAGCCGGGGCGCTCGCTCAGGCCCGGGTGGCTCATAAACTCTACTACGCTAGCCCGCCGAAACGCCGCCGCCACCCCGCGCCGAAACCCCGCCGCGCTGGCCGGCTCGGTCGAAAACGTGCTCACCAGCGCCCCCGGCGTAGCGAAGCCGCGCAGGGCTAGCCGGCTGCTGGCGGCAAAGGCTTGCAGCACCAGGCCGCGCCCATCGCGGCGGCCGGCGGCCGTGAGGCGGCGCACCCGGCGCACGCCCAGCTCGCGCAAAATGCCCAGCAGCGCCGGGCCCAGCAGCGGGTATTGGTGCAGGTGCTGGTGGCTGTCGGCGTGGGTGAGGGCTAGCCCGGCGCCGGCCAGGCGGCGCAGCTGGGCGGCCACTTCCAGCTTCAGGTCGGCGCGGCGCACCTGGCCGCGCAGGTAGCGCTGCCACAGTTGGCTGGAGGGGTAAAACTGCCCGTCCTTATCCACGAGCGAGGGCACGGCCGAGGCGGCGCTCAGCGGCTGGCCGGCATTCAGGGTCAGGTGCAGGCCCACCGAAAGGGTGGGGGAGGCTAGCCGGGCCAGCGCCCGCAGCTCTGCATCGCTGGCGAAGTTGGCCATCACGGTGGTGCTGCTCACCTGCCCGGCGGCGCCCAGCTCCAGAATGGCCTGGGTGGCGGGCGCATCCCAGCCGTAGTCGTCGCAGTTTATGATGAGCTTTTTCACGACAAGGCAGCTAGTAATGCCGCTGGTGCAGGAGCCGCGGAAGCTCCTTATTCAGGTTTGATTCCTAACGAGACTACTCAGTTACCGCACCGGCTCGTGGGCGGCCGAGGTGGCCAGGTGCCGCACCACGTAGGGCTTGCGCGTGCGCCGCGAGTAGTAGTTGTACATCCCAATCTCGGCCAGCACGCCGAAGCAGAGCAGGAAAATACCGGCCATTATCAGAAAAAGGCTGAAGATAAATTCGAGCGGATAGCGCGCTTCAATATTGAGCCCGAAGAAGATGGAGCGCACCAAAAACTGACCCGCCAGCACCCCGCCCGTGAGCAGGCTCAGGAGCCCCGCCAGCCCAAACAGCCGGAACGGCTTGCGCGAGTGCACAATGAAAAAGCGCAGGATAAACAAATCCAGAATAACGTAGAAGAGCTTGCTAATCTTGTAGTTGCTCTGGCCAAACTGCCGCTCGTGAATCTCAATCGGGAACTCGCAGTAGCGCAGGTTTTTGCGCGCTACTAGGGCGCCCAGAAAGCGGTGCGCGTCGCCGAGCATCTCCACGTTCTTCACCAGGTAGCTCCGATACGCCTTGTACGTAGCCCCGAAGTAGCGCAGCTGCACCCCCGACAGGCGCCGGATGATGCCGTGCGCCGTGGTGGCCAGCGCCGTGGCAATGGGCCCCTCGGGGCGCTTGGCCTTGGCGCCGCCCACCATGTCGTAGCCCTCATTGATGAGGCTGATAAACTGCGGGATATACGCCGGGTCGTGCTGCAGGTCGCCGTCCATGGCAATAATAACCTCGCCGCGCGCCTGGGCAAAGCCTGCGCGCAGGCTGATAGTCTGGCCGTAGTTGCCGGCCAGGTCGATGGCCACCAGGTGGCGGTCGTGGGCGGCCAGCTCTTGCATCATCTGCCAGCTGCGGTCGGTACTGCCGTCGTTGACGAGGATAAGCTCGTAGTCGTAATGGTGCTGCTGCATCACGGCGGCCACGCGGCTCACGAGCTGGGCCACGGTATCGACCTCGTTGTATAAAGGAGCAACTACCGAGATGAGGCCGGCAAAAGCAGTGTTGGCAGTGGGCGTGGCGAGCGGCGGCATGAGCAGGGAGTGAAACCACAAAGGTACTGGCTAGGGGGGCGGCCGGGCTAGCCACACTTTTAAGCTCAACGGCTGAATGTTTCTCTTCCAACCCCGGTTAAGGCAGTCGTAACTTTGAAGTATGCAATACCTGGAAGGCCGGCGCTACGTGGTGCTGGCAATTTTTACCCTCGTGGGCCTGCTCTTTGCCAGTCGGCTGTTCTACTTGCAGGTACTCGACGATTCTTACAAGACGGCCGCCGACCGCAATACCCTGCAGCGGCAGGTGCAGGTGCCCTACCGCGGCCTCATCTACGACCGCCACGACTCGCTCATGGTGTCGAACACGCCCGTGTACGACCTGATGGTGGTGCCCCGCGAGGTGAAGCACCTCGACTCGGCTAGGTTTTGCCAGCTCATGCAGATGCCCATCGAGGACCTGCGGCTAGGCCTGCGCACGGCCAAAGTGTACTCGCGGGTGCGCCCCTCGCCGCTCATCCAAAACCTGAGCACGCCCGAGCTGGCTTCTATTAATGACAACCTGATAAACTTTCCCGGCTTTCGGGTGCAGGCGCGCATGGCCAGGGCCTACCGCACCCAAAACCTGGCCCACGCCCTGGGCTACGTGGGCTCCATCACGCCCAAGCTGCTCGAAACCCCCAAGTACGCGCACTATTCGCCGGGCGAAAACGTGGGCATTTCGGGCCTGGAATCGTACTACGAGCCCGTGCTGATGGGCCGGCGCGGCGTGCAGTACCGCCTGGTAAACGTGCGCGGCATCGACAAAGGGCCGTTTCGCGGCGGGCAGTTCGATACGCTGTCGCAGGCCGGGCAGGATTTGCACCTCAGCATCGACGCCGATTTGCAAGCCTACGGCGAGAAACTGCTGGCCGGCCGCCGCGGCTGGATAGTGGCCCTCGACCCCAAAACCGGCGAAATCCTGTGCTTTGTTTCGGCCCCGCACTACGTACCCGAAACGCTTACTGGCAAGGGTATGGGCAACCGTTACATGGACTTGCTGCGCAACCCCGACCGCCCGCTCTTCGACCGCCCGCTAATGGCCACCTTCCCGCCCGGCTCGGTTTTTAAGCTGGTGAATGAGCTAGTGGCCCTGCAAATGGGCGTAGTGTCGCCGGCCACCGGCTTTCCGTGCGACCAGCACCTCATCCACTGCACCCACCGCCACGAGTACCCTAGCAACGTCAACATCGCCATTAAGCAAAGCTGCAACCCGTATTTCTACCAGGTGATGCGCGCCGCCGTAGTGCGCGGGCAGTCGCCCAACCGCTTTGAGGATGCGCGCCTGGGCCTGGGCCAGTGGCAGAAAATGGTGAAAACCTTCGGCCTGGGCGAGCGGCTAGGGGTGGATATGGGCCACGAGAAGCGCGGCCTCATCCCCTCGCCCGAGTTCTACGACAAGCTGCGCGGCTACCACCACTGGAACTTCAAAACAGTGTACTCGCTCAGCATCGGGCAGGGCGAAATTGGCATTACGGGCCTGCAAATGGCTAACGTGCTGGCCACCATTGCCAACCGCGGCTACTACATCACGCCGCACTTTGTGCGGGCCATCGGGGCTAGCGGCCAGCCCATGCCGCAGTACCGCACGCGCCACTACACGGCCGTCGATACCACGCTCTTCAAGTACCTCATTCCGGGTATGCAGGAGGTGGTGGACGGGCGTGGCGGCACGGGCTCGTTTGCCAGCCTGGCGCAGTACGGCATTTCGGTGGCCGGCAAAACCGGCACCGTGCAAAACGCCCACGGCGAAGACCACTCCACCTTCGCCGCCTTCGCCCCCGCCAACGACCCTAAAATCGCCATCGCCGTGTTTATTGAAAACGCCGGCTTTGGCGGCACCGCCGCCGCCCCCGCCGCCGGCCTGATGATGGAAAAGTATCTGCGCGGCAAGGTAGCGCCCCACCGCAAGCGCTGGGAAGACTGGGTGATGTACGGCGACTTTACCAAGCGCCACCACTAGCCCGCACGCGTATCTTAGGGCCATGACTACCACCGCTCAACAGCTTGAAGCCACCCTGCGCGCCCTGCAGCCGATGCTGGCTCAGCGCTTTCACGTGCGCCGGCTAGGATACTTTGGGTCGTTTGCCACGGGGCAGCCTGGGCCCGACAGCGACGTGGATGTGCTAGTGGAGCTGGCCCAGCCGCTGGGCTGGGATTTTTTTGAGTTGGAAGAAGTGCTGGAAAAGGCGCTGCAGCGGCCAGTAGACTTAGTGACGGTCGATGCCCTGAAGGCACAGCTGCGCACCAGGATACTGGCCGAAACATGCTACATCGAGTAAGCCCCGCGCATGGCAACGGCCCGTTCCTACTTGTTGTTTTTAGAAGATATGCAGGCGGCTATGGAGCGCATTGCCCGCTAGTGCGCCGGGCTGGATTTTGCGGGCTTTTGTGCCAATGCCCTAGTAGTCGATGGCGTAGTTCGTAACCTCGAAGTTATTGGTGAAGCGGCCAAAAAAGTGCCGACTACCGTGCAGGAGCTGTATCCACAGTTGCCTTGGTCGCAGATGTACCGAATGCGCAACCGGATTTCGCACGAATACTTTGGGTTGGACCTGGCTACTGTCTGGCGCGTAGCAACCGCGCATATGCCCCAAAACTACCCTGATTTACTGCGCGTGCTGGCCGCCGAGCGGGCACGCCTGGGGCAAGGCACAGCTTAAGCTAGCCAGTCCGCCCCCGGAGCCCGACCTTTGCCGAAAGTTTCCTGAATGTCTCCCGTTACCCCCCGTTCGTCGCGCAGCATCGACTGGCCGCTGCTCTTCCTGTACCTGGTGCTGGTGGGCCTGGGCTGGGTGGCCGTGTACGCGGCCAGCTACTCGCCCGAGGCGCCCGCGCACCCGCTGTCGGTGCTCAGCTTTTCGGAGCTGATGGCCTTCAATTGGTTCAAGCAATTGCTGTGGATGGGCACGGCCGCCGTGCTCATTGTTATTCTGCTAGTTGTTGATTATAAGGCCTATGACACGCTGGCCTACGTGCTGTATGGCGGCATGATAGGGCTTCTGCTCGTCACACTGGTGATAGCGCGGCCCATTGCGGGCTCGCGCTCGTGGCTCGAGTTTGGGCCGGTGCGCCTGCAACCCGCCGAGTTTGCCAAGTTTACCACGGCCCTGGCCGCCTCGCGCTTCATGGCCGGCATCAACCTGCGCAATCAGAACTGGCGCGACCAGGCCGTGCTGGCCGGCCTCACGCTGCTGCCGGTGGCCCTCATCCTGGCCTCCAATGAGACCGGGCAGGCGCTTGTGTTCGCGGCGCTGCTGCTGGCCTATTTCCGCGAGGGCATGTCGCCGCTCATTTTGCTGCTGCTGGCGGCGGGCGGCGTTATTCTGCTGCTGGCCCTACTAGTGCCCAAGCTGTGGCTGGTGGGCGGGTTTACGGTGGTGCTAGGGGTGGCTTTTGTGCTGAATTCGCGGTTATGGCGCCATCATTTGCCGCTGAGCCTCAGCGCCTGGGCGCTGGTGATTGGCATGGTGTTCGGCGTCGATTTCTTCTTCAATAAGGTGCTGCAACCGCATCAGCGCCAGCGCATCGAGATGCTCATCGACCCCGGCAAAGACCCGCTGGGCAAGGGCTGGAACGTGACCCAAAGTAAAATCGCGCTCGGTTCGGGCGGCTGGTTTGGCAAGGGCTTCCTCAACGGCACCCAAACCAAGTTCGACTTCGTGCCCGAGCAGAGCACCGACTTCATTTTCTGCACCGTGGGCGAGGAGTGGGGCTGGGCGGGCTGCCTGGTACTCATCGGGCTCTACCTCACGCTGTTGTGGCGCATTTTGCTGGTGGCCGAGCGCCAGAAATCGGTGTTTGGGCGCACCTACGGCTACTGCGTGGCCAGTATCCTGTTCGTGCACTTCACCGTGAACCTGGGCATGACGATGGGCCTGATGCCGGTGGTGGGCATTCCGCTGCCGTTTTTCAGCTACGGCGGCTCGTCGCTGTGGTCGTTTACCATCCTGGTGTTCGCCCTGCTAGCCCTCGATGCCCACCGCAAGCAGGATTTGCTGCGCTAGCTGGCTAGCTTCCGGCTTACTTTAGCCGGCATGAAAAAATTTCTGCTTCTGTGCGCCTGCGTGTTGGCGCTGGCCGCTCCGCTGCGTGCCCAAACTGGACCAGCCGGAATCGTGGTAGTACGCATTTTTGAATCAAGCACTACTGGTTCTGCTACAGCCGTCATTATGCATGAAGGTGGTAAGAGCGAAACCGTGAAGTTTGAGAAGGGTCACTCTGAAAAAGAGTTGACAAAAACGAGTGAAGTGTATTATCGAATGTTTGAAAGTCTTTATCAGGAAGGGTATCACTTGCAAAGTACATTCGGTACAGCTGAAGGGTATACAACCCTGCTTTTTACAAAAGCGCATTAACGGATGAGCAAATAAATTCCGGCTAGCCCTAGCTTGCGAGCTTGATACCGCGCCGCACCCACTCCTTTCGTCTAAGAACCGGCCGCGCCTGGCCCAGCGGAGCCGTGGCCGGGCTGCTCACGGCCGTTTGCCTGGCGCTACCCACCCACAATGCCACCGGCGATGCCTGGTACTACGCCGCCTGCGCCCGCTGGGGCCAGGAGCTGGGGCAGCCCCACCACCTGCTTTATAACGGCATTGGCTGGCTGTGGCTGCGGCTGGTGGGCGCCAGTGGCCCGGCTCCGGCCGGCCTGCTAGCCCTCACCTGGCTGCAAATGCTGAACGCGCTGGCCGCCGGGGCCAGCCTGCTGGTGCTGGGCCGGCTGCTGTGGCGGGCGGGGGCGCCCACGGCGGCCATTCCGGCGTGGCTGCTGCTGGTGGGCAGCTGCTTCGGTATGCTGCGCTTTGCCACCGAAAACGAAACGTACATCCAGCCCCTGCTGCTGGCGCTGCTGGCTAGCCTGGCCTGGGCGCACGCCGCGTATGCCGAGGCCAAGCCCCGCCGCTGGCTGCTGCTGGCGGGGCTGCTGGCGGCGCTGGCCTGCCTGGTGCACCAGCTGATGGTGTGGTGGTGGCTGGGGCTGCTGCTGGGGCTGCGGCCCTGGCGCCGGGCGGCGCGCGGGGCCGCGCTGAGCTATGCGCTGCCCGCCCTGCTGGTGCTGGTGGCCTACGCCCTGGCCGCGCCAGGCAGTGGTAGTAAGAGCGTGTGGCAATTTGCGTTGCACGACTACCTAACGGGCGCGGCCAGGGTCGAGCTAGGCTACAAGGCGCTGCTGCTGACGCCCATCAGCCTGGTGCGCACGGTGGTGCAATTGCACGGCAACATGCCGCCGCTGCTGCGCCACTGGCCACTGTTGCTGGGCGGCATCGGGCTGGCTAGCCTGGCGCTGGGCGCGTATGGCCTGCTGGGCTGGCGCCGGGCGCGCACACTGCCCGGGCCCAAGGGGGCTAGCCCGGCCCACGCCGTGCGGCGCACCCACGCGCTTATTGGCGTGCTGCACCTGGGCTTTGCGGCGCAGGCAGCCGGCAATGCCGAGTTTATGGTGATGCTGCCGGCGCTGGCTGCCGTGGCGCTGGCCGGCGGGGCGCTGGTAGCCTGGCCGGCCCAGCGGATAGCCGCCCTGGGCACCGCCCTGCTAAGCTGGAATCTGGCCTTTGGGCTGGTGCCGGCGCAGCTGCTCGACTACACGGGCACGGGCCCCGCGCTGCGGGCGCGGGTGCTGGCCGCGCCCGGCGCGTGGTTTTTGCTGCGCGACCCCAATCTGCTGCGCAATCAGCTGCAGTATTTCACGGGGCGGCCCACCAGCGCGCCGCGCATAGTGGGGCTGGCCGGGCAGGATTCCGCGGCTTTCCGGCAATGGCTGGCCGGCCGCCTGGCGGCCGGCGATACCGTGTACACCGATGCCCTGGGCGGCTACCAGCCCTTCGACCGCGCCCGGCTCACGCAGGGCGACCTAGCGGCCCGGCTGCTGGCGGGGTTGCCCGCCCGCCGGGTCGATTCGCTGGCTACGTTTTTTGGCCCGCGCTACCTCTCGCGGCTAGGGTCGGCCGGGGGGCGCGGCCGGCGTAGCCGCCAGCCGCCCCAGCCAGCCGATACCCAGCGCTAGCGCCGCCGTAAAGGCCGGGGCCAGCAGGTAGCCCATCCGGCCGAGGTCAGCCGATAGCAGCATGTGCACGGCCACTACGGCTGCCAGCCCGGCTTCGGGTGCGCCCAGCACCGGGGCCAGCGTGCGCCGGCCGCCAGCCCGCAGCAGCGCCGCCCCCACCGGGAGCCAGAACAAGCCAAAAATACTGCCTAGCTCAGCCAGGCCCTTTAAGGAGAGAATCTTATGCAGGGAGTAGGTGAGGTTTTCGACGTGCGCGAAAGCGTTGGTTACGCTGGCGGTGGCCGGGGCACCAGCGGCGCGGTCTACCACTACGTGCGCGGCGGCCAGGGCGGCCCCGCCCAGCGCCAGCGCGGCTAGCTGCCCGCGCCAGCCCAGCGCCTGCCGCCCGTGCCAGCATAGCCAGGGCAGCAGAAACACGAACGATTCCTTGGCCAGCGGCCCTAGCAGCAGGGCCAGCGCCACGGCCCAACCCGCCCCCGCCCCGCGCCGGGCGGCGTAGTAGCTCAATCCAAAAACCAGCAGGTACAGGCTGTCGGTAAGCGGCAGGCCCGCCGCGTAGCCCGCCCAGCGGCTGCTTAGCACTGCCACCAGCGCCAGCGCGGCGGCCCCCGCGCTAGCCCCCGCCAGCCGGGCCGCCCCGTAAAAGCAAGCCCCGGTTGCGCTCAACAGCAGGCAGTTGACCAGGTAAAACGCCAGCCGCAGCGGCCACTCGCCGGCCGGCCGCGGGGAGCTGGCCGGGTCGCCCAGCACCGCCAGCGGGCGGGCCAGTGCTCCGGCGGCCAGCGGCACCAGCAGGCGGTAGCGCCGCGTCACGCTCACGCTGTCGAAGCGCCCGGCGGCCAGGCGCAGGTAGCTGCGCGTGTCGAGCGAGTGCGAAAAATCGTAGTGCCGGTACGTGGGGTAGGCCGCGTTTAGCAGCACGCCCAGGCTCAGGGCCCAGGGCAGCAGCCAGCGCCGCACCCGCCCGGTGGTCAGCCAGGCCGGCACTAGGCCGCGGCAAACTTGCGCTCAATCAGCTTGAGCAGCTTGCCCACGTGCTCCTGCTTCAGGCTCCAGTCGTGGTTGGTAGCCAACTCCTGTTGCACGTAGGCCGCCGCTTCCTCGGCCGTGGGCAAGGTGTCGAGGTGCTGAATGGCGGCATGATACTCCATGTTTTCGCCGTTAAACAGCTCATTAATAAAGCTGAAGCGCTGGTTAATAGAGATGGCCTCGCGCAGGCTGGTGACCTTGGGCGCGCCGCGCTCGGCCAGCGACGCCGGGCCGCCGGCCGCGCCGCGCAGGGTATCGGCCAGGTGCGCCGTGCTGGGCTGGGTGGCCTTGAGCTTGGCATACAGCGGCGCCTCGGTGGGTGGGCTAGCCGGGGCCGGAGCGGCCGGTGCTTCGACCGGGGCCGCCACTGGCTGGGCGGCGGGGGGCACCGGCGCTGGGGCAGCCGTAGGTTCGGCGGGCGTCGGCGCCGGCGCTGGCGGAGTAGTAACCTGCGGCGCAGCTGCGGGCGCCGGGGCGGGTGGGGTAGGGGCGGGCTCGGGCGCCATTGGGGCGGGGGCCGGGCTAGCCGGCGCGGCGGGCTTGGCCGGGCCGTCGCCCCAGAGGTCGGCTTCGGTGAGGGGCAGCAGGGCGCTGAAAGCGGCTACTACCTGCGCCAGCGCGGGCAGCTCCTTGGCGTGGGCGGCGTGGTAGAGGTCGAAGCGCTGGCGCAAAAACTCGCGGCTTAGGGGCGCATTGCCGGTGGGCAGGCTGTTAACAAAGCCCTCGAAAAAAGGCTTGGCCTGGTCAAAATACCGCAGGTGGTCGCGCAGGGTAGCCAGGGGCACGGCCTCCTCGGTGTCGGCCGTGGCGGGGGGCAGCAGCAGGCGCTCGAAGGCGGTGCCGGCCACGGTGGCCAGCACCAGGGTATCGGCCACGGCCTGGGCCAGCAGCGGCTCCAGGGCCTCGCGGTTGAGGCGGATGTGGCGCGACAATACGTTCATGAACTGCCCTAGCGCAGCCCGCACCGGCGGCGCTTCAAAATCGAAGTAGGGGCTGCGTAACGCATTGGCTTCCTGCTGCCAGCGGCCCAGCAGCTGCCGCAGCACCAGCAGGTTTACCTGCCGGATGGGCGTGAACTGGAGCAGCGCCGGGCCATCGAGGGTGGCGGCGGGCTGCGGGCCGAAAAACTGCTGGCTGAGGCGGGTAGCCAGCCGGCGGCCGTATTGCTCGCACTTGGCGAGGCTATATTTGTCCTGCATAGCGTGGGCCGGCCGCAGGGCCGGATTCAGGCGCCAAGTTAGCCACAAAATGCCCCTGCTGACCATTCTGGGCCTGCCCGGCCCTCCGCTCGATGTGCCCGCGGGCCGCACCGTGCTGGCTGCCATCCACGCGGCCGGCCACGACTGGTGGCACGCCTGCGGGGCCAAAGGCCGCTGCACCACCTGCCGGGTGCGCGTGCTGGCCGGCGCCGAGTTTCTTACCCCACCCACCGCGCCCGAGTTGCGCTACCGCGAAGCCGGCCGCCTGGGCCCGCACGAGCGGCTAGCCTGCCAGGCGCGGGTGCTGCCCGACGTGCTGCCTTGAGGTAGTTCCCCTTCAGGAGTTATATCCATCATTAGTGCTCGTATGGCCTTTCCGCTACCCGCCAATTTTGAAGCCTTGTTTCGCCGCGAGCCGTATCAGGAGCCCGCCTTAACCGGCCGGGAGGCCTTTAACCGGGCCATACTCATTGTGGCTGGAATGGTGCTAGGTGCGGCACTGCTGCCGGAGTTACCTCGCCGGCCTTTTTTTCGCCCGAAGCCGCCAATGAATTTTTGGGTTGCTTTTGGCGTGGTGGTGCTGGTAGGTAGCCACTTCATCTATACCGTAGCTTGGCGGCCCTGGCGCGATGGCCCACCCGGCTACCGATTAGTGGGGGAGTTTGAAGTGCGCGAGAAGGACCACCTATTTTCCAAGTGCTGGGTGCGGCTGGCGCCTGGCGACAACTACCAACTTGAAGTTGAGCCCAAATTGCATGAGCAGTTGCGGGTGGGTAGCCGATTACGCTTGGTATACACGGCCCAGGGCCGGCTGGTCAGCCTGATTCAGCTCCAGTAGTAGTTCAGCTAAGCAGGCAGTGCCGTACTTTGTATGAGTTATCATCGCTAGCCGAGTAGTTATGCAGTTGCAGTCAACGCATAACTTTTAACTCATAACTTTTAACGCATTTTGTTTACCGAACCCCGCCGCTACTCCGATTTTCCGCGCCACCGGGGCTGGCTGGAAATCATTTGCGGCTCCATGTTTTCGGGTAAAACCGAGGAGTTGATTCGCCGCCTCACCCGGGCCCGCATTGCGCGCCAGCGGGTCGAAATCTTCAAGCCAGCCCTCGATACCCGCTACCACGCCCAGGATGTGGTGAGCCACAACCAAACCAGCATCCGCTCGACGCCGGTGCAGTCGCCCAGCGAAATCCTGCTGCTAGCCGGTGGCGCCACCGATGTAGTGGGCATCGACGAGGCGCAGTTTTTTGACGAAAGCCTGGTCGAAGTCTGCAAGCAGCTCGCCGACCAGGGCACCCGCGTCATTGTGGCGGGCCTCGACATGGACTATCTGGGCCGGCCCTTCGGCCCCATGCCCGCGCTGTTGGCCACCGCCGAGTTTGTGACCAAGGTGCACGCCGTGTGCGTGTGCTGCGGTGAGCTGGCGGCCTATTCGTACCGCATCGCGGCCAGCGAAAAGCAAATTCTGCTCGGCGAAACCGACAGCTACGAAGCCCGCTGCCGCCCCTGCTTTCTGGCCGGCGAAACCATTAAGACCACGGGCAACGAGGCCGCTATCGGGAAGCAATAGCGCCCGGCGGCCCTAGCGAAAACCCCCGGCGGCTGGGGCCAGCGCCGCGCCATACTGACTGCCGCCCGCGCGTCGTTACTTGCCCTTTGATACTTGCTTACTGCACCTTGCTTATGCCGCGTTTTTCCGCTTGGGTTTTATTGCTAGGGCTGCTGACGGCCGCCCGGGCCTGGGGCCAGGCGGCCTACGGCGACTGGCAGCTGCACCTGCCCGCCCGGCACCCGCTGAGCCTGGCCGATGCCGGCAACCGCCTCTACGTGGCCGATGAGTCGTCGTTTTATTTCTACGATAAGACCCTGCACACCACGCAGCTGCTCTCGCACCGCGATGGCCTCAGCGACGTAGGGGTGGCGGCCCTGGCCTACGACTCGGCCTCGGCCCAGCTGGTGGTAGCTTACCGCAACGGCAACCTCGACGTGGTGGGCGCTAGCGGCGCGGTGCGCAACCTCACCGACCTGCTACGCAAAACCAGCACCAGTGCCAAAACCGTGTACCAGGTGCAGGTTTACAACGGCCTTGCCTACGTGGGTACCAACCTAGGCCTCGTGGTGCTGGACCTGGCCAAACTCGAAGTGCGCGATACCTACAGCGCCATTGGCGCGGGTGGGCAGGTGGTGAGCGCTTACGCCACGGCTGTGCTGCACGATACCATTTATGCCGCCACTTCGGCCGGCGTGCTGCGGGGGCGCATCAGCTCGGCCATCAACCTGCTCGACTACCGCAGCTGGACGACCGAAATGCCGAACCCCGGCAACGCGGCCCAAATCTACTCGCAGTTGGTAGCTTACCGGGGACACGTGGTGGCGGGCAGCGATTTTCGCAGCATCGATTACCTGGCCGGCGTGGGCCCGGCCCGCGCCTGGCGCTACTCGCCCAACAGCTACGGCACCGCAATGCGCCGCCTGCGCGTGAGCGCCGGCCAGCTGCTGGTGGCCCAGGCGGGCAGCCCCTTGCGGCGCTTCGACGCCCGAACCGGCGTAGTGACGGACGTGCTGCCCGTAGCGGCCGTGGGCAGCCTCGTGACCGATGCCGTGGCCCAGGCCGATGGCTCGTACTACGTGGCCAGCTACGACAAAGGGCTGCTGCGTTTCTCCTCCGGCACGGCGACGCCCGAGCTTATTCAGCCCAACGCGCCCGAGCGGCCCGACGCCTACGGCCTGCTGGCCGATGCGGCCACCAATACGGTGGACGTGTTCAGCGGCGGCTACTCGGGCGATAGCGGCTTGCAGCTCGATAGGCTCAATGGCTTCTACGAATACAAAGCCGGGCAGTGGACCAACTATACGGCCACGACTTACCCCTCGCGCACCGATTTTCCCAACCTGCGCGACCTCTCGCACGGCACCCGCACGCCCGATGGCACGCTCTACATTGCCAGCTACGGCAACGGCCTGCTCGAATGGAAGGGCCCGGGGCAATTTCGGCAGTTTACGCAGGGCACGCCCGGCTCGCCACTGCGCACTGCCCTGCTGCCCTCCGACCCAAACTATGCGGCCAAATACCTCGATTTTGTGCGCGTAACCGACGTGGCCGCCGACCCCAACAGCGGCCGCGTGTGGGTCGTCAACCGCCACCAGCAGGCGGGCGTGCCGGGGCTGCTGCGCTTCCGGCCCAGCAATGCTACCTGGACGGCCGCGCCCGCCTACCCGGGCTTCGAAAACCTCGACCGCATTGCGATTGATAATTTTGGTAACCCCTGGGCCACCGAGTCGCGCCGGGGTGGGCTAGGCCTCGTGGCCTTTGATACCATCACGCAGCGACAATTTTACTTTACTACCAGCAACGGGCTGCCCAGCAACCTGTTATACGCCATTGCCCGCGACCGCAGCGGCGATATCTGGGTGGGTACCGGGGCCGGCGTGGCCGTCTACAACGACCCTAGCCAGCTGCTGAGCGCGGCGGCCAGCGGCACCAGCCAGGGCGCGTTTCGCCAGCCCGTGGTCACGCGCGGCACGGGCACCGGCTTTCAGGCGCTCTACAACGAAACGGTGCGCTGCATTGCCATCGACGGGGCCAACCGCAAGTGGTTTGGCACGCCCAATGGCCTCTGGCTGTTCAGCGCCGACTGCACCGAGGCGCTGCTCAACTTCACCACCGCCAACTCGCCGCTGCCCAGCAACAGCATCGTGGATGTGGCCGTGAACGACAAAACCGGCGAGGTTTTCGTGGCCACCGATGCCGGCGTAGTCAGCTACCGGGGCTCGGCCAGCGTCACCGACGGGGCCCCTAGCTGCGCCCAGGTATCGCCCAACCCCGTGCGGCCCGAGTTTGCGGGCACCGTGGGCATTAGCGGCGTGGTGAACAATGCCCAGGTGCGCATCACCGACGTGGCCGGCCACCTCGTGTATAGCACTCGCGCCGCGGGCGGCACCGTGACGTGGAACCTCACCGACACCGACGGCCGCCGCGTGCGCTCAGGCGTGTACCTGGTGCTCACCGCCGATGCCGAAGGCAAAAATACCTGCGTAAGCAAAGTGGCCGTACTTAGCCGCTAGGGTAGGGCACCAAAGAAAACCGGTGTCCAGGCTGCCGAAGGAAGCATCCTGCCCGTATCCGTGTTAAGAAATTCCTGCCGGGGAAGGTGCTTCCTCCGGCAGCGAGCTGCCTTTTTGCGACTTCCCCTTAGTTACGCTATGCTAATCAAAACCCGCGGTATCGTCCTCAGCTACCTTAAATACCGCGAATCCAGTATCATCGCCCGCGTGTACACCGAGCAGCGCGGCGTGCAGAGCTACCTCGTGAATGGTGTGCGCCGGGCCAAGCCACCGGGGCGCATTGCCCTGTTTCAGCCCTTTACTTTGCTAGAGTTAGTGGCCTATGTGCCGCGCCAGGGCGGCGGCCTCACCCGGCTAGCCGAGTTTCGGTGCGCCGAGCCGTTTCGCTCCTTGCCCTACGAGGTGCGCAAAAGCAGCGTGGCGCTGTTCCTGAGCGAGGTCGTGAGCAAGTCGGTGCGCGAGGAAGAGGAGAACGTGTCGCTATTCCGTTTCCTGCACGATTCCATCCTGGCCTTCGACCAGCAGGAGGTAGGGGTCGAAAACTTCGCGCTGCTGTTCCTGCTGCACCTGGCCAGCTACCTGGGCTTTGGCGTCGAAACCGGCGGCGAACTTATCGACCAGGTGGCGATGGCCGGCCCCGCGCCCACGGGCAGCTACTTCGGCAGCGGCCCGGCTACGCTGCGCCTGCGCGAGTTCGAGCACTACTTCGATGAGCTGCTGCGCACGCCGGCCGCCGTCACCCTTCCCAATGGCGTGGTGCGCCGCGAGCTGCTAGCCGTTGTTATCCGCTACTACCAGCTCCACGTCGAAAATTTGGGCGAAGTCAAGTCGCTGGAAATACTGAGTGAAGTGCTAGGGGGCTAATAGCAAACGGGCCGGGGCCAGGGTATTCACCTGCCTCCGGCCCGTTTGGTTAGTAGCTCCCTAGCGGCTATTTCTTGGTGGTTTTGTGCGGGGTGGCTGCTTTGGTACCAGGCTTGGCCGTATGCTTTGCGGCGGGCTTGGCTGCCGGCTTTTTAGCCGGCGTGGTAGCAGCGCCTTTCACATCCACTAGCTCCACGTCGAAGCGCAGGTTGGCATCGGCTGGAATGTCGGCCCCGGCCCCGCGCGTGCCGTAGGCCAGCGACGACGGAATGAGTAGCGTGGCCGTGCTCCCTTTGGGCAGCATCGCAATGCCCTGGTCCCAACCCGGAATAACCTGCCCCGTGCCCAGCACGAAGTCGAAGGGTGCGCCGCCGTGCTTTGCCGAGGAGTCAAACTCCTTGCCGGTAGCCAGCACCGTGCCGCGGTAGCGCACGCTCACGGTTTGCCCGGTTTGGGGCAGCGGCCCGGTGCCGCGCTTGGTAATAACGTACCAGGTGCCACCGGCGGTTTTTTTGGCTGTCGCGGTCAGCTTATTGTCTTCTAAATACTTAGCAATGGCCGCGTTGTCTTTAGGTGCCTGCTCGGCCTGGTGGGCGCGGGCGCGGCGCTGCTGCTCGGCCTGCACGTCTTGCTGCAGGCGCTGGGCGGCGGCCATTGCCGTGGCCTGGTCTACCATGCGCACGGCCGTGGCCTGTAGCACCAGCACGTTGCCGCTGCGCCGCAGCTCAGCTGGCACTGGCCGGCCCCGAAACAGCGAGTCGGCCGGGATGCGAAACACCGCGCTGTCGCCGGGTTGCAGCATTGCCAGCGCCTCCTCGGGCGAACCCTTGCGGAAGCCGGCGGCCAGGGGCATGGGCACCGGCTGGCCGTGGGTCATTTGCCGCGTGCTTTGCAGCACCGAGTCGCGGCCCGTGAGGTAGCTCATGTGCAGCATCATAAACTGGCCGGCCCGCGAGGTGTCGGTGGGGCTAGGGGCGGCCCCCAGCGGCCGGGGCACGTAGCGGCCCGCCGCGTCGCGCCGAAACAGGCGGTACTCGGTGCCGCTGGGCAGGCGCTCGAAGCCGGGCGTGGGGGCGGTTTGGGCGTGGGCCAGGGCCGGCAGCGCGGCCAGCGGCAGGAAAAGGAGAAAGCGCATGGCGAAGGAATAAAACAAAACCGCCGCGCCAGGTGGCGCGGCGGCAAGTAAACTAAAAATCGAAGCGGCAGCCTAGCGGCCGGCCGGCGGGGCCTGCATAGCAGCCGGCGCGTTGGTGATGTCGGTGAGTTCGATATCGAAGCGCAGCGGCGAGTTGGCCGGGATGGCGGGCGGCGAGCCCTGCTTGCCATAAGCCAGCGACGACGGAATGAGGATGGTAGCCTTGCTGCCTTTGTTAAGCTGCTGCAAAGCGGCATCCCAGCCCGGAATTACCTGGCCGCGGCCCAGCGGGAACGAGAACGGCTGCCCGCCGTGCTTGGCGCTGGCGTCAAACTCTTTGCCATCAAGCAGCAAGCCGCGGTACTGCACCGTCACGGTCTGGCCGGCTTTGGCGTTGGGGCCGGTGCCGGGCTGCGTCGTGATGATGTACACGCCGCTGGGGTCCTTCTTGGCGTTGGTCAGGTTGTTTTTCTTCATGTAATCCTGCAAGGTTACATCGTCGGCTTTATCCTGGGTTTCGGCGTAGGCGCGCATCTGGCGCTGCTGCTCGGCCATCATCTTCTGCTGGTCGGCCATCGCCTCGGCCATGGCGGCGTCGCGGGTTTGCAGGTTCACGGCCTTCACCGTGAGGATGATGTAGTTGCCTTTCTTCTTGAGGTTGGCGGGGGCTAGCTGGTGGGCGTTGCGCTTATACAGCGTGTCGGCGTTGAAGCGGAATACGCCGCTGTCGCCGGGCTGCAGCAACGAAAACGCCTCGGGCTCAGCCCCTAGCTGCTTGGCCGTGAGGGCCTCAAGCGGAATGCGCACCGGAATGCCAAACTGGCGCTCGCGCGACTTCATCATCACCGAGTCGCCGGCCGTGCGGTACTCGATGTGGGCCGACATTACCTTGCCCACGCGGTCCTTGTAGGTGGCATCTTCGCCGCCGGCCACCTCGCGGGGCGAGTAGCCGGTGCCGTCTTTTTTGAAAATCTTGTACTCGATGCCCGACTTGGTTTTGGCATAATCGCCGCCGCCTTTATTGCACGATGACAGGAAGGAAGCTGCGCTGAGCACGCCCGCCGCCAGGGCCAGGTGCCGGGCCGCGCCGGGCCGAAGAGAAAACTGCATGAAAAACAAAAGTTGGAAAAGAGACGAACCAGCCCCAAAGTTAGGCCACGGGCGGCGCAACTACCACCGGCTCGGCGGGCGTGCCGAGTAGCTGGGCCTGGTACTGCGGCAGCAAGCCCACAAAGCGCTCCACGGTAGCATCCAGCGACTCGGTGCTGACGCCGCCCGAGGCGTTGTGGTGCCCGCCGCCGTCGAAATGGTTGCGCGAAAAATCGGCAACCGAAAAGTCGCCCACCGAGCGGAACGATATTTTAACGGCCGAGCTGCGGTCGATAAACACCGCCGCCAGCACGATGCCCTCGATGCTGAGCGCGTAGTTTACGAGGCCTTCGGTGTCGCCGGTTTTGCTCTCGTACTCGCGCAGCTCCTCCTTGGTCACGGCAATGTAAGCCGTGTTGAACTCACGCAGTACCACGAGCTTATCCTTCAAAATATACCCAAGGAAGCGCAGCCGAATTTCGGAGTGCGAGTCGTAAATGCGGCGATGCACCGACGCCAGGTCGATGTGGGCATTGAGCAGCTCGGCAATGATGAGGTGCACGTTGCGCGAGGTGCTAGGGTGCCGAAACGAGCCCGTGTCGGTCATGATGCCGGCGTAAAGCGCCTCACCCATGCCCTGGTCAATCAGCGCCTGGTCGCCCAGGTCGCGGATAATCTCGAAAATAAGCTCGGCGGTGGCCGCCGCCGTAGGTTCCGAAAAGCTGACGTCGGCAAAGTTTTCGGGGCGCTGGTGGTGGTCGATGAGCACCTTGGTGCCCGGCGCCCGGCGCACGTACTCGCCCAGCTCGTTGATGCGGCCCAGGCAATTAAAGTCGAGGCAGAACAGCAAGTCGGCGCGGTTCACGAGGTCGCGCACCTGGCGGTCGTTCTGGCGCGGCTCGTACACCACCACCTCGTCGTTGCCCTGCATCCAGTTGAGGAAAGCCGGGTAATCGGAGGGCGTAACGACGGTCACGGAGTGGCCTTTTTTCTTCAGGTACGTGGCCCAGGCCAGCGACGAGCCCAGTGCGTCAGCATCAGGCTTGTGGTGGGTGGTAATAAAAATCTGCTTGGGCTCGGCCAGCAGCGCTTGCAACTCGGATACGGAAGGAAACATCGACGACGTGAATGGCCTGCGAATGCGAAGAAAAAGCGCCGGGAGTAATTCCCAGCGCAAACGGCCGGCAAAGGTCGGCAGGAATTGGGTTTCAACAACTGAACCCCGCGTGAAGGTTCGGGAAAGCGCGCTGCCTCAATGGGCTGGCTAGGGGTGCTGGCCGCCCCAAAACGCCCTGCGGCTAGCGCCACGGCATTCTGCTCCTACCTTTGCGCCATCAACTAAATTTTCTTTTAAGAATGGCAACCAACCGCACCTTCACGATGATTAAGCCCGATGCCGTGGCCGACAACCACATCGGTGGCATCCTGAGCATGATTGAACAGGGCGGCTTCCGCATCGTGGAGCTTCAGAAAGTGACCCTGACGCCTGAGCGCGCCGGCGAATTTTACGCCGTGCACAAAGAGCGTCCTTTCTACAACGACCTCGTGAAATACATGTCGAGCGGCCCCATCGTGGCGGCTATCCTCGAGAAAGACAACGCCGTGGCTGACTTCCGCACCCTCATCGGCGCCACCAACCCGGCCAACGCCGAGGAAGGTACCATCCGCAAGAAATACGCGAAGAGCATCGAAGCCAACGCCGTGCACGGCTCGGATTCGGACGAGAACGCCCAGATTGAGGGTGAGTTCTACTTCGGCAAATAAGCTGGCTACCGCTTGTCATGCTGACGAAGGAAGCATCTCTTAGGTTAGTTGGTGTAAGCCGTGCTGCCCTAGCAAGATGCTTCCTTCGTCAGCATGACAGACGGGATAAAAGCTTAAAAAGCCGCTCTGCATCGTGCAGAGCGGCTTTTTATTTATACTCAAATCAGACTTTTTTTGTACCAAATTTGTATTGCCGAGCTTAGCTAGCCCGGCCAAAGCCGATGCGGCCACCGCCTTTGGGCTCGCTCACGAAGGTAGCATCTTCGCGGTTATAGATGTCGGCCAAGGACATAGCTTCGGTCACGGGCACCGTTTGGCCGAGTTCCGTGGCTAGGGTCTGGGCTTTGGGTTGGGCCAGGGCCTCGAAGGCGTAGGAGGCAATAAGGCGGCCCTTGCGCAGCAGCGCCTTGTCGATGCGCGCCAGGTCGGCGTTGAAGGTGCAGATAATCTGGATGTGGAAGCCGTCGCTCAGCAGGCCGTCGCTGAGGTTGAGCAGGTTGCTCACGGCATTGCTGCCGGTGGCGTCGCGCTTGGTGAGCAGCTCCTCGGCATCCTCGATGAGCAGGATGGAGTTGGTATTATCGTGCAGCAGGTTGATAAACTCGGGGTCGGCGATGCGCAGCGCCAGATTGGGCGGAATGAACAGCTTGGGCTTATCGGTGAGGCCGCAGAGATGGCGGATGTAGCTGGTTTTGCCGGTGCCGGGCGGGCCGTGCAGGATAACGAGGCCCTTGTCGTCGGGCTTTTGCAGGCGCTTCACGATGGCCTCGTGCACGGGCAGCAGGTCGTCGTTGTAGTTGGTGGCAAGGTCGAGCGCCGGAATTTTAATGGGCAGCGGCGAAAAAGCCAGGTCGCTACCCATCAGGCGCAGCACCTGAATGCGCTGGCGCTCTACCTGCCCGCTTTCGAGCTGGGCCACGAGCAGGCCGCGCAGGCGGGCCAGGGCGCTAGGGTCGGTGCGAGGCGAGTAGTAGAGCGTGGCGCTCTGGTCGCCGTAGCTGCTCACGATGCTGAAGAACAACAGCGTGTGCGGCTCGGGCGAGAGGGCGTAGAACTGCCACTCGGGTGCCTTGTCGGCCTCCTCGATAAACACCGACTGCACCACCGTAATCTGGTCGATATCGTGCGTTTCGGCTAGGCCAGCGAGTACCGTTTTGCGGGCGTCGGCCGTCACGAGCTGGTAGATTTCGCGGCGCGGCAGCTCGCCAAACATTGTATAAAACCACGTGGACGGCTGGAAGCCGTGTTGGTTGTAGCTCGTCGAAAAATCGGGGCTAGCCGCTGGGGGCGGAGGGGAAATACTCATTAAATCAGGCAAGAGAGCCGGGCGCAGGGCCGGCCATTAGGCTGCCACGGCCGGCTCAGAATATTTGTTTTCCAGCGCTTGCGGCTCGTGCTTGTGCTTGAAAATGAACACGAACAGCACCGCAATTACCAGGGCATAGGCCGCGAAGGCTAGCCAGATGCCGTGCCAGTCTTTAATACATTCTTCCTTGCCATTAATCATTTGGCAGGTAGTAAAATAATTCTGGATAACCAGGCCGCTGATGGAGCTGCCCAGCACGGCGCCGAAGCCGTTGGTCATCATCATAAACAAGCCCTGGGCGCTGGCCCGGATGCTGGGCTGGGTCTGGGTTTCGACAAACAGCGAGCCCGAGATATTGAAGAAGTCGAAGGCCATGCCGTACACGATGCACGAGAGAATAATCATCCAGAGGCCGCCGGCCGGGTTGCCGAAGGCCAGCAGGCCGAAGCGCAACACCCAGGCCACCATGCTGAACAGCATCACCTGCTTGATGCCGAAGCGCCGCAGGAAGAAGGGAATGGCGAGGATAAAGAGCGTTTCCGAAATTTGCGAAATCGACATGATGAATGCCGGGTGCTGCACCGAGAGCGTATCGCGGTAGGCCGGTACTTTGTCGAAGTCGTGCAGGAAGGTATCGCCGTAGGCGTTGGTGAGCTGCAAAGCAGCCCCGAGCAGCAGGGCAAAAGCGAAGAAGGTAGCCAGCTTGCGGTCGCGCAGCAGGGCAAACGACTTGAGGCCTAGCGCATCGACCAGCGAGCGGCCCGAGGCACCCTGCGAGGGCGGCGGGCAGGCGGGCAGCGTGAAGGCATACACGCCTAGCAGCAGCGCGGCGCTGGCGGCTACGTAAAACTGATTGGCCGATTTCTCGAAGCCCAGGAACGTAACCGTCCACATGGCCGCAATGAAGCCAATGGTGCCCCACACCCGGATGGGCGGGTAGTCCTTGACCACATCGAGGCCCTGGGTTTTCAGGGCCGAGTACGACACGGCGATGGAGAGCGAGAGCGTGGGCATGTAAAAAATCATGTTCAGCAGGATAATCCAGAAGAACAGGCCCGGGTCGGTAACCAACGGAATGGTGCACAGCGTGATACCGCCGCAAATGTGCAGCACGCCGTAGAGCTTTTCGGCATTCACCCACTTATCGGCCACAATGCCCATGAGCGAGGGCATGAAGATGGACGCGATGCCCATCGTGGAAAAAATGGCGCCAAACTGCGCGCCCGACCAGTTTTTGGTTTGAAACCAGTACGCGCCAATCGTAATCAGCCACGCGCCCCAGATAAAAAACTGAAGGAAGCTCAGGATAGTAAGACGCAGCTTGATGCTCATGGCAGGCAAAGCGTTAAAATTTCGGAAAAGGGGCTTTTGCGCCTAAAGTTACACTATTTTCGGCAGGCGCGGCGCCCGGCGCGTAGCATTGGGGTAACAAGAGTAAGCGCCCACTCAGGTGCCGCTAGGGCACAAAAAAGCCCTCCTGCGCGGGCAGGAGGGCTAGCGGCAGGTAGCGCGGGCTACTTGGCCGCTTCGTAGTTCTTGTTAACCTGGTCCCAGTTGATGAGGTTGAAGAAGGCCGCGATGTAGTCGGGGCGCTTGTTCTGGTACTTGAGGTAGTAGGCGTGCTCCCACACGTCGAGGCCCAGGATGGGGAAGCCCTTGCAGCCGGTGTCGGGCATCAGCGGGTTGTCCTGGTTCGGGGTCGAGCAGATTTGCAGCGAGCCATCTTGCTGCTTGCAGAGCCAGGCCCAGCCCGAACCGAAGCGCGTGGTAGCGGCTTTGGTGAATTCTTCCTTGAACTTGTCGAACGAGCCGAAGGCCTCGTTGATTTTGTCGGCTACTGCGCCCGTGGGCTGGCCGCCGCCGTTGGGGCTCAGGATGGTCCACCACAGCGAGTGGTTCCAGTGGCCGCCGCCGTTGTTGCGGATGGCCGGGCTAGCCTTGGCAATATTGTGCAGAATCTCTTCGAGGCTCTGGTTTTCAAACTCGGTGCCCGCAATAGCGGCGTTGAGGTTGGTAACGTAGGCCTGATGGTGCTTGGTGTGGTGAATTTCCTGGGTTTGCGCGTCAAACGTGGGTTCGAGGGCGTCGTAGGAATACGGCAGCTTGGGCAGTTCAAAAGCCATGATGCGGGTGTTTTAAAGTGAAAAGATGGGTAGGTACAGGTATAACCCCCAACGGGCCGCCGGGGTTACGGCCGCCCGCCGGGCGCCCCCAAAAGTAGGCTAGCCCCGCTTCTCTTTAAAAAAGTCCTGCATAAGGGCTGTGCATTCGGCAGCGCATACGCCGGCCCGCACCTTGGTGCGCGGGTGCAGCAGCCCCAGGGTGTGCCGCCGGTAGCCGGTTTTGGGCTCGTCGGTGCCAAACACTACCGCCCCGAGCTGGGCCCAGGCGCTAGCCCCGGCGCACATCACGCAGGGCTCTACCGTCACGTATAAGGTACAGTGAGTGAGGTATTTATTGCCCAGGTAGTTGGCGGCGGCCGTGAGGGCTAGCATTTCGGCGTGGGCCGTTACGTCGCGCAGCTGCTCGGTCTGGTTGTAGCCCCGGCCAATTATCACGCCATCGAGCACTACCACCGCCCCGATGGGAATCTCACCCGCCGCCAGCGCCCGCCGCGCCTCGGCCAGGGCCTGGCGCATGAAGTAGTCGTCGGTGAGGATATTAATTGGCATCGTCATGCAGAGCGTAGCGAAGCATCTCGCTCGCATCGTTGCTAACGGCAGGAATTACTGCGCCACGCGAGATGCTTCGCTGCGCTCTGCATGACGACGATACGAGCTACTTCAGGCTGATGTCGCCAAGGGCGGCCTGGGCCACCGGGCGCCACTGCGCCTGCTCCTCGGCCGGGGCCGAAAAGGAGAATACGTACAGCTGCTGGCCCTGCACGGCGTACTCGACGTATTCGTACTTTTTGATGGGGGCCAGGGCGTTAGTGCCGCGGCGGCTGTCGCTCATGGTCGAAACAAACTCCAGCGCTACCATGTCGCGGCCATTCACCTTGCGCACCTCCTGGGTCAGGAAATCGACCTTGGTATAGAGGCGCTGCACGCTGGCTTTGTACATGGGCAGCAGCACGTTGTAATCGGGCCCAAACGTGGTGGGCCGCACCGATACGCTGTAATCGACACGCCCGCTAGGGTTGCTGTACACAGCCAGCGGCTTGCGCGGCGACGGAAACTTGACGGCAATGGCCGCGTCGGGCAGCGGCGCAAACCCCACCGGCATGGCTACCGACAAGCCCGGCGCCAGCTTCACGGTCGTCAGCTTGGGCCTCGGGGCAAAGCTGGTGAGGGCGAGGGTAGCGGCGAGCAAGGGCAAGGTTTTCATAAGCAAGGCAAAAATACGGGCTAGCGAACGGGCGAAGGAAAAGAGAGGATGCAACCTGCAAAAAACCGAATCGTCATGCTGCGCCTGCCGCAGCATCTTGCCCATACCGTCAGGTTATATCCTAGCGGAACGAGCAAGATGCTCCGGCAAGCGCAGCATGACGGGTTTGTAGTAGGCAAAAAGCGGCTAGCGGTGCACCACCGTGGGGTATTTGATGCGTACCTTCTTCCAGTACAGGTAGTTGCCGGTTTTGGCTTCTACCAGGTACGTGCCCGCCTGGATGTGGCCCAGGTCTACGGGCTCGCCGGTATTGTTCTGCGGGTCGAGCGCTTGCTGATAAACGACTTTATTTTTGTAGTCGGTCATCACCAGCGTGCCGGGCTTGGTAAACTGCTGCGTGAAGCTGAGCATCACGCTGTTAGAATTGGGCTTCGGGAAAATGTCGATGCCCGAAAGCGTTTCGACGCGCTTGATGGGCCCGTCAAGCGTCACGGCCGGCGCTTCGCCTTTGGTTTTAATCTCGGTGCCGCCGTCGTACTTGTTTTTGGTCTTGACTTTCGTTTGGGCCTGGGCCGCACCGGCCGCGAGCAAAGCGGCCGCCAGGGCCAGCGAAGAAAGAAATTTCATATCAAAGAGAGAAAAAGATGCCGCGCACCAGCGCCGCAAAGCCTGCTTTTGCATACTTCATACCAAACCCAACGGTTGCGGCCCCCAACCCGAACTAACTTTGCCCCTGTGCGGCCTGTCTCCAAAAGGCCCCTCTCACCAGCGAATAGCCAGCCTGCGCAGCAGGCGTATCAGCGAAATCCGTTAAATCCGTTAAATCTGCGGTTTATGTTAAGAACCCACACCAACGGCGAGCTTCGCCAAGAGCACGTCGGCCAAACCGTCACCCTAGTCGGCTGGGTGCAGCGCACCCGCGACAAAGGCGGCATCCTCTGGATTGACCTGCGCGACCGCTACGGCATCACGCAGCTAGCCCTCGAAGAAGGCGTGGAAAGCGAGGCGGTGCGCGAAAAAGCCCGCACGCTGGGCCGCGAGTTTGTAGTATCGGTAACCGGCAAAGTGGCCGAGCGCTACTCCAAAAACGCGCATATTCCGACCGGCGACATTGAAGTGCGCGTGGAAAAGCTAGAAGTGCTTAATCCTGCTAAGCTGCCGCCCTTCCTCATCGAAGACGACACCGACGGCGGCGACGAGCTGCGCATGAAGTATCGCTACCTCGACCTGCGCCGCACGCCCGTGCGCAACAACCTGATGCTGCGCCACCGCATGGCCCAGGCCGTGCGCCGCTACCTCGACGGCCAGGACTTTATCGAAGTAGAAACGCCCGTGCTCATCAAAAGCACGCCCGAAGGCGCCCGCGATTTCGTGGTGCCCTCGCGCATGAACCCCGGCGAGTTTTACGCCCTGCCGCAGTCGCCCCAAACGTTCAAGCAGCTGCTCATGGTGTCGGGCTTCGACCGCTACTTCCAGATTGTGAAGTGCTTCCGCGACGAAGACCTGCGCGCCGACCGCCAGCCCGAGTTCACGCAGATTGACTGCGAAATGGCCTTTGTGGAGCAGGAAGACATCCTCAACACCTTCGAGGGCCTGGTGCGCTACCTGTTCAAGGAAATTAAGAACCTTGATTTCCCCACCGTGCCCCGCATGGAATACGCCGACGCCATGCGCTGGTACGGCAACGACAAGCCCGACGTGCGCTTCGACATGAAGTTCGTGGAGCTGAACGACGTGGTAAAAGGCCAGGGCTTCCCGGTTTTCGACAGCGCCGAACTGGTGGTGGGTATCAACGCTGCCACCTGCGCCGCCTACACCCGCAAGCAGCTCGACGAGCTGACCAATTTCGTGAAGCGCCCGCAGCTAGGTGCCACCGGCCTCGTGTACGCTCGCGTGGAAGCCGGCGGCGTGGTGAAGTCGTCGGTCGATAAATTCTACTCGCAGGAAGAATTGCAGAAATGGAAAGCCGTCTTCAATGCCAATGAAGGCGACCTGCTGCTCATCCTGGCTGGCCCGGCTGACAAAACCCGCAAAGCCCTGAGCGAGCTGCGCCTCGAAATGGGCCAGCGCCTCGGCCTGCGCGATAAGGACACCTTCGCCCCGCTGTGGGTCGTCAATTTTCCGCTGCTGGAGTATATCGAAGAGGAGGGCCGCTACTTCGCCATGCACCACCCCTTCACCTCGCCCAAGCCCGAAGACCTGCACCTACTTGATAATCCCGATACCATCGGCCAGGCCCGCGCCAATGCCTACGACTTGGTTATCAACGGGGTGGAAGTGGGCGGCGGCTCCATCCGCATCCACGACCGGGCAGTGCAGGCCCGCATGTTCTCACTGCTAGGCTTCTCGCCCGAGGAGGCGCAGGCCCAGTTTGGCTTCCTGCTCGACGCCTTCGAGTACGGCGCGCCGCCCCACGGCGGCATCGCCTTCGGCTTCGACCGCCTGTGCTCGCTTTTCGGCGGCGCCGACAGCATCCGCGACTTCATCGCCTTCCCTAAAAACAACTCGGGCCGTGATGTGATGATTGACTCGCCCTCGCCGATTTCGGATAAGCAGCTGACGGAGCTGAGTATCAAAACGGATGTGATAGTGAAGTAGGGTATGAAGCGCCGAAGATTCAAGCCGGCTGAAATAGTTTACGAATACCGCATAGGCTACTCGCAGGGTACTATTTTATTCGATTTGGTATTCGGATTCTTTTTGTTTATCGGCGGCGTGATACTCTCATTTTGGATAAAAAGCTGGCTAGGCCTCTTTTGGCCACTACTCGGCGTATTTTCATTGTGGCAGGCAGTCAAACGCTTTCGTCAGCAGGGACCTCAAATAAAAATTGGTCGACAAGGTATATGGAGCGTCAAAACAGATTTCTTGCCTTGGGGAAGAACTCTCCCAATTGTGAAGATGGAATTGGGTTATCGTTCTGTTTCTACTTATTTAGTACTCCTTAACCGGTTCAATCAGCATCAAGAACTGGCAAAATTCAACCTGCGCGAATTAGATATTGACGTTCGTACATTGAAAATGTATATAAACGAGCTTGCTCCAAAGTTTTAATGAAAACGAAAGGGGGCGACTGAGGAATTAGTTGCTCCCTTTCGTTTTTATTACAACCACTCCACGTTTTCCTTAAACTCCATTGGGTACATATTGAGGTATTGCACGATGCGCGGGTAGGAGCTTCGGTTGGCGCTGCTGCCGTGGGGAAGGAAGTGGTGCCAGATAACCATATCGCCGGCCTCGGCAGCAATGGGCTGGGCTAGCCCGGTTAGGTCGATGCTGCGCGGGCTGGTGCCGGTGGGCAGGCCGGCTAGCCAGCTTTCGAGCCGGCGGTGAAAACCGGGTACGCATTGAAATGCTCCTTGCTCGGCCGGGGTGTCGCAGAGGTAAATAAGGCCCTGAGTGCCGAAGTAGAACGGCGGGCGCAGGCTCATATCCCAGTGCAGCGGCGTACCCTGGTGGCAATAAGTGGCCGTTTCGGGCGGGTTGAGGCTGGTGCGGTCGGTGGTAGCCCATAAGTCGGCCGTGCCCCAGAGCTGGGCAAAGGCCTTGTGGATGCGCGCCGACTGGCGATTGGCGCGCAGGGTGGGGTGATGGTAAAAATCCATCATAATGCCTTGGCCGATAGGCTTCTCATACCACGAGGCCGGCTTGTCAGGCTGCATTTCCAGCGCCTCCCACACGGCCGCTTCCGTGGCCTGGGCCTGCTCTTTGGTAATGGCACCACGCAGAATAACATACCCATTCTCCTGCCAACAGGATAAGTCCTGCTCGCTCAGCACATTGGGGCTCGCCTCGATTTGGCGCAGCTGCTCGGCTAGCTGCTCATTATATGGCTTGCCCGCAAAAACACTATTTAGGCGCTCGATGCGCAAGGGAGCAATTTGGCCGTTGTTCTTCGCTACCACCCACTGCTCAAACTCCTCGAAAGTTGGCGCGGCTTGCATCAAGTGCCGCATGGTTTCCTGGAGCGGCAGGCCTAGCCCATTCAGCAGCAAGTTGTTGAAGCGCCAATCGTGCGCAGCGGGCTCTGTCAAGATGCCTTGGCGCTTGGCCAGCGCCTGGGCCCAAAACCGCTTTAAATGCCGCACGCCAAGCTGGCCGGTTTCTTCTGAGCTGACAAGTACTGCCTGTTTTTTCATGGCGCGACCTTCTTTAGCGCTGTATGCAAAAGTTAGGTCGGCAAGATACTGACTGGCCCACATGCAAAGCGGCCACCGAAATCTCAGTGGCCGCTTTGCATTTGGACAGCAGTTGCGCTTAAAAATTCCGTTCGCCCGTCTCGCGCTTGCCGAGCATCACCGAGCCAACCATTGCGGCCAGTAGCAGAATGGAAGCTAACTCGAAGGGCAGCGAATACTCTTTGAATAATACGAGGCCTAGCCGGTCTACCATGCCCACCTGCGAGCTGAAGGTAGCCGCATCGTAGCCCACCGGCTGCACATTGCGCAGGGCCACCACCATAATGAGCAGCAGCGAGCCACCCGCAATGGTGGCCGCTATTTTGGCTAGGGCTGGCTTATGCGGCTCGGTATCCTCGTTGAGATTCAAGAACATAATTACGAACAAGAACAGCACCATGATGGCCCCGGCGTACACGATGATGTTGACAGCAGCCAGAAACTGCGCATTCAGCGTGAGGTAATGAGCCGAGAGGGTGAAGAACGTGAGGATGAGAAACAGTACGCTGTGCACCGGGTTTTTAGCCAGCACCACGCCTAGCGCACTCAGCAAAGCCACGAACGACAGGAAAAGAAAGAGGGACATAACAGGTAGGGTAAGCTTCGGCTCGCCGTTCGGCTTGTGGTTTTATTAATCGGCAAGCGAAAGCTTACCGCACGCGGCGCTAGGCCAGTTGCGAGCGCAGCTTTTCGGCTTGCTCGGGCGTGAGCTGGATGCCGCGCTTCGAGCGGTTATCGGGCGATACGGGCTCTACCAGGCGGTCTTTGCCGTAAATGAACTCGTCGCGCTCGTAGCGCGGCGGTGCCATCTTGTCGGCTTGCAGGTAAATGGCGGCCTTCGGGCAAGCCTCCTCGCAAAGGCCGCAGAAGATGCAGCGCAGCATGTTGATTTCGTAGCTGACGGCGTATTTCTCCTCGCGGTAGAGGTTTTGTTCGCCCTTCTTGCGCTCGCCGGCCACCATCGTAATAGCTTCGGCCGGGCAGGCTACGGCGCAGAGGCCGCAGGCCGTGCAGCGCTCGCGCCCTTGCTCATCGCGCTTGAGCACGTGCAGGCCCCGGAAAACGGGCGAAAACGGGCGCGTCTCCTCGGGGTAGCGAATGGTAACCTGTTTTTTGGTTGCAGCCCGGAAAAAGTGCTGCATGGTAATGGACAAGCCCTGAAAAATCGCCGGCAGGTAGGCCCGCTCGGCGAGCGTCATCGGCTTCTTTTCCAGTTTCTTGGCGCGGTTGCTTAGCGATTCCATAGTCGTTAGTTAATTACGCCGAACGTAATCAGGCCGCCGGTGAGCAGAATGTTGAAAATAGCCAGGGGGATGAGAATCGTCCAGCCCAGGCGCATCAGCTGGTCGTAGCGAAAGCGCGGGAGCGTCCAGCGCACCCACATGAAGAAAAAGATGCCCGTAAAGATTTTCATGAACATGGCCACCACGCCCATCAGCACGAACAAGTTGTGCGCCCAGTCGGGCGACAAGCCAGCTTTGTTCAGGAAGTCAAGAAACTCGTACTGAAAGGGATAGTTGAAGCCGCCAAAGTAGAGCACCGACATCACGGCCGTAGCCACGAACACGTTTACGTACTCCGCAAACAGGTACAGGCCCATTTTCATGGAGCTATATTCGGTGTGGTAGCCGCCCACCAGCTCGGTTTCGCACTCGGGCAGGTCGAAAGGCGTGCGGTTGGTTTCGGCAAATGCGCAAACGATGAAAATAACAAAGCCCAGCGGCTGCTTGAACACATTCCACGTAAAAATGTCGCTGAGATGCCAGCCGCCCGTGTGGGTTTGCTGCAAGGTTATGTCGCGCAGTGAGAGCGAGCCCGACATCATGAGTACCGCAATCAGGGCCAGGCCCATTGCCAGCTCGTAGCTGATGTTTTGCGAAGCCGCGCGAATGGCGCCCAGCAGCGAGAACTTGTTGTTGGAAGCCCAGCCGCCAATCATGATGCCATATACCCCTAGCGACACGATGCCGAAGATGTAAAGCATACCCACGTTGATTTCGATGCCCTGCAAGTGCACCTGCGTGTTCCCAAATTTCAAGAAACTGCCGAACGGAATAACGGCCGACGACATAAGCGCCGTAATCATGGCCAGGCAGGGGCCGAAGATGAACAGTGCCTTATTAGCACCGCTCGGGAAGAACTCTTCTTTGGTGAAAAGCTT
Organism: Hymenobacter cheonanensis; assembly: GCF_030581075.1. Classification (GTDB taxonomy): domain Bacteria; phylum Bacteroidota; class Bacteroidia; order Cytophagales; family Hymenobacteraceae; genus Hymenobacter. The sequence goes on along the minus strand of NZ_JAUQSW010000012.1, from coordinate 136,438 downwards.
CACGGCATCGGCCAGGGGCTGGGCCAACCCCCAGGGGCCAGCGCGGTCGGGGCCCACGCGGTCTTGCAAAAACGCGGCAATCACGCGCTCGGCGTAGGTGCAATAGGTGGCAATCAGCAGCGAGACGCCGAATACCACCAGTACAACGAGGCCTTGCCAGCCTAAAGATTCGAGAGACATAACGTAAAGAGTATCAGCTTAGAAAGAAGTGCCGTTGGGGCCGCCGAGCTTCAGGGGCGGGTTTTTCTCCAGTTCGCGCACCGTGCTTTCGGGTAGGTCGGCAATCACCTGGGGGTTGATAACCGGCAGCTCGTAGTGGTTGGCCGAGATTACCGACGAGCGGTCGATGTGCGCCGGGCCTTCGATAACCCAGTCCGAAGTCTCCTTTTTCTCGAAGCGGCACTCGTTGCAAATCCACTCTTTTACCTCGCCGTACTCGTCTTTGCGGGCCGTTACGCGCAGCACGTCTTTGCCTTTGTACCACAGCGTTACGTGGCCGGTGCATTTCTCGTGCGAGCATTCGCGGTGCGCGTTTACGGGCTTGGTAAACCACACGCGCGACTTGAAGCGGAAGGTCTTGTCCGTCAGCGCGCCCACCGGGCACACGTCTATCACGTTGCCGCTGAAATCTTTATCAATCGAGTTTTCGATATACGTACCGATTTCGGCGGCATCGCCCCGGCCTAGCACGCCGTGCACGCGGCCCTCGGTGAGCTGGTCGGCCGTGTACACGCAGCGGTAGCACAGGATGCAGCGCGTCATGTGCAGCTGGATGTAGGGGCCGATGTCGATTTTCTCGAACGTGCGGCGTTCCTCCTCGTAGCGCGTGGTGCTCACGCCGTGCTCGAAGGCAAAGTTTTGCAGGTCGCATTCGCCCGCCTGGTCGCACACCGGGCAATCGAGCGGGTGATTGATTAGCAGCATCTCCACGATACCCTTGCGCACGTCGAGCACCTGTTGGCTAGTGGTATTTTCGACCACCATGCCATCCTGCACCGGCGTAATGCACGAGGCTACCAGCTTCGGCATCGGGCGCGGGTCCTTAGCCGAGCCGGCAGCTACGCGCACCAGGCAGGCGCGGCACTTGCCGCCGCTGCCTTTAAGGGGCGTGTAGTAGCACATGGCGGGCGGCACCACGCTGCCCCCGATTTTGCGGGCCGCGTTGAGAATAGTGGTGCCATCGGGCACTTCTACCTCAATTCCGTCGAAGGTTATTTTAGCCATTATCTTTTTCGAATACAAATACTAAGAACACCGCCTAGTAAAGCTAGGCCATTACCAGGTTGCCCCGGTACACTGCGCCCGGCTGGGTAGCCTCCTTCGGATGCGTTACGTGCCATTCAAACTCGTCCCGGAAGTGGCGCACAGCGGCAGCTACCGGCCACGCGGCGGCTTCGCCCAGCGGGCAAATGGTATTGCCCTCAATCTGCTTGGCCACGCTCACAATCAGGTCGATGTCGTGCATCGAGCCGTGGCCGTGCTCTAGCCGGTGCAGTACTTTTTCGAGCCAGCCGGTGCCTTCGCGGCAGGGCGAGCACTGGCCGCAGCTTTCGTGGTGGTAGAAGCGGGAGAAGTTCCAGGTGTTCTTCACGATGCACGTCGTCTCGTCCATCGCGATGAAGCCACCCGACCCTAGCATGGTACCCGTCACAAACCCCCCATCGCTGAGCGACTCGTAGGTCATGAGGCGGTTTTCACCCGCGGCGGTTTTCAGAATCAGTTCTTTCGGCAGAATGGGCACCGACGAGCCACCGGCCACTACTGCCTTCAGCTCTCGGCCTTTCCAAATGCCACCGCAATACTCATCCGAGTAAATGAACTCCTCTACCGGCACCCCTAGCTCCAGCTCGTAGATGCCCGGCTTATTCAGGTGGCCACAGGCCGAGAAGAGCTTGGTGCCGGTGCTCCGGCCCACCCCAATCTTGGCATATTCGTCGCCGCCCATGTTCAGGATGGGCACGACGGCGGCAATGCTCTCCACGTTGTTCACCACCGTGGGGCGGGCATACAGGCCCTGCACCGCCGGAAACGGCGGCTTGTTGCGCGGGTTGCCGCGCTTGCCTTCCAGCGATTCCAGCAACGCCGTTTCCTCCCCGCAGATATAGGCGCCACCGCCGGGGTGCACGTGCAAATCAAGCGAGTAGCCTGAGCCTAAGATGTTTTCGCCCAGAAAACCAGCAGCGTAGGCCTCAGCAATAGCCTTCTCCAGAATGCGCAGCACGTACAGCAGCTCGCCGCGAATGTAGATGTAGCTGGTGCGGGCCCCTAGCGCGTAGCTGCCCGCAATCATGCCCTCAATGAGCAAGTGCGGGAGCTTCGACATCAGGTAGCGGTCCTTGAACGTGCCGGGCTCCGACTCGTCGGCGTTGCAGACGAGGTAGCGCGGCACGCCCTCCGGCTTGGCCAGAAAGCTCCATTTCATACCCGTGGGAAAGCCTGCCCCGCCGCGCCCGCGCAGGCCCGACTTCTTCACTTCTTCCACCACTTCGTCGGGCGTCATTTTCAGCGCCTTCTCTACGGCGCGGTAGCCGCCGTGCTTGCGGTATACGGCAAAGGTTTCGATGCCTTCGACGTTGACGTGTTCGGTTAATAGCTTGCGTCCCATAATCTTAAGCTAGTCGCTAGTAGTTGTTTTGCAGTGAGGTAGGCAAGCCGTTTTCTTCCCAAGGCAGAATGGGCCGATGCACCAGGCTTTTCAGCTCCGTCAGCATGGCATTCACATTCTCTTCCGTATCGAGCGACTCATAATACTTCTCGCGCACCTGCACCACGGGAGCAAAGCCGCAGGCCGCCAGGCATTCCACTTCTTTCAGCGTGAACAGGCCATCGGGGGAATTGCCGCCAACCTTGGCGCCGGTAATGCGCTCTAGATGAGCCGTTAGCTCGTCGGAGCCGCGCAGCATACAGGGGCCGGTGCGGCAGATTTCCAGCACGTGCTTGCCCACTGGCTTGAGGTTGAACATGGTGTAGAACGTGCTCACCTCGTACACCTCAATCGGGCGCAGGCCTAGCGTTTCGGCCACCAAGTCCTGCACCTCGGGGCTTACCCAGCCGCCGAATTCGGCCTGCGCAATGTGCAGCACCGGCAGCAAAGTCGACTTCTTGCGGTCGTCGGGGTAGTGCGTGAGCAGGCGTTTGATTTCCGCCTGGGCAGCGGGCGAAAACTGGGGTTTGGCAGCGGCGGTAATCGGCTCCATATCAGGTACTTTCAACTTAAAAACTAGGCGTCCAGCTCGCCGGCAATTACGTTCATCGACGACAAAATCACGATGGCATCCGAGAGGCTTGTGCCCACCACCATCTCCGAATAGGCTTGGTAATAGATGAAGCACGGGCGGCGGAAGTGCAGGCGGTAGGGCGTGCGGCCCCCATCCGAAACCAGGTAGAACCCTAGCTCGCCGTTGCCACCTTCTACCGAGTGGTATACTTCACCCACCGGGGCGTCAATCTCGCCCATGATGATTTTGAAGTGATAAATCAGCGCCTCCATGTTCTTGTACACGGCCTGCTTGGGAGGCAGGTAGTAGTGCGGCGCATCGGCGTGGAACGGGCCATCGGGCAGGCGGTCAAGGGCCTGATTGATAATGCGCAGGCTCTGCCAAATCTCCTCGTTGCGCACAATAAAGCGGTCGTAGGTATCGCCGTTGGTACCTACCGGAATATCGAACTCAAAGTCTTCGTAGGAAGAATACGGGTTCATCACCCGTACGTCGTAATCGACGCCGGCGGCCCGCAGGTTGGGGCCGGTGAAGCCGTAGTTCAACGCCTTTTCCGCCGTAATCGGGCCCACGTTTACCACGCGGTCCATAAAAATGCGGTTGCGGTTGAACATGGCCTCAAATTCCTTCATCACGGCCGGAAACTCTTTCAGCCACTTGCGCAGCTTTTCAATGGCTACCGGCGAAAGGTCGCGCTCCATGCCGCCCACGCGGCCCATGTTGGTAGTGAGGCGCGAGCCGCAGACTTCCTCGTAAATCTCGTAAATCTTCTCGCGCTCCTGAAACACGTAGAGGAAGCCGGTGAAAGCGCCGGTATCTACGCCCAGGATGGAGTTACAGATAAGGTGGTCGGCAATACGCGCCAACTCCATCATTATCACCCGGATGTACTGCGCCCGCTTGGGCACCGTCACCCCTAGCAGCTTCTCCACCGTCATGTGCCAGCCCATGTTGTTGATGGGCGACGAGCAGTAGTTCATGCGGTCGGTGAGCGGCGTAATCTGGTAAAAGGGCCGCCGCTCGGCAATTTTCTCAAATGCGCGGTGGATGTAGCCGATAGTGGGCACACCCGAGATAATGCGCTCGCCATCCATTTGCAGGATGTTCTGGAAAATGCCGTGCGTGGCGGGGTGAGTCGGGCCCAGGTTGAGGGTCGTTAGCTCCTGCGAGAAGTCGTTGAGCGTGGGCACGAGCTGACCGCCCTGCTGCTCCTTGGCTTCTTCAATAATCTTGTGGGTGCCTGCCAGGGCGTCGTTTACTGCCATAACCTCACCCCCCGGCCCCCTCTCCTTGGGGAGAGGGGGAGCCTGACGACTCGGGAGGATTTATGTGTCAGATTAACTTGTAGTTGTAAAGCGATTAACGACCGAAGAACAGGTCGGTTTTGTCTTCGCGGGTACCATCTTCAAGCGGGTACTGCCGGCGCATGGGATGGTAATCCATATCCTCCACATTGAGAATGCGGCGCAGGTTGGGGTGGCCCGTGAAGATGACGCCGAAAAAATCATAGGCCTCGCGCTCCATCCAATTGGCGGTGGCGTAGAGGTCAGTGAGCGTGGGCACCACCGGGTCGGCCAGGGGGAAGAAAATCTTGATGCGCAGCCGCACATTGTGCACCAGGCTATGCAGGTGGTAAATCATCCCAAGCTCCTGGTTCAGGTTTTCGGGGTAATTGATGCCGCACATGGTGGTCAGGAAGTGAAACTTAAGCGTTTCATCCTGCTGCAAACCCGCCACGATATTGTGAATATGCTCGCGCTTGGTCGTGACGGTGAGCAAACCATACGGCTCGTGCACGTCCGTGAAAGTGGCTTCGCCAAACAAGCTGTGCAGCAGTGCCAGTACCTGCGCATTTTGCTGAGCGGTAGGGTCTAGCGCAGCAGCAGTTTCCTGGGCGGCGGGCGATTCTTCTTTGGTGGGGTCAGCCATAGATAAGCTGTGAGCTTGTGGCTGGTAGCGGGTAGCTTTTTGCTGCCAGACTCTGAAAACGGGAGCTGACAGCTAATAGCTAAGGGCTAGCAGCTCAAAATTATTTAATGTTGTAGGAAGCCAGCAGGGCCTGGTACTCGGGCGAGTTGCGGCGGCGGATACTCTCGTTCTTGGCGAGGTCCTGCACGCGCATCAGGCCGTCGAGCACCTGCTCGGGGCGGGGCGGGCAGCCGGGCACGTACACATCGACCGGGATAATGCGGTCGATGCCTTGCAGCACCGAATAGCTGTCGAAAATGCCGCCCGAGCAGGCGCAGGCACCCATAGCCAACACCCAGCGGGGCTCGGCCATTTGCTCATATACCTGCTTCACGATGGGGGCCATTTTCTTGGCGATGGTGCCCATTACCATCAGCAAATCGGCCTGGCGGGGCGAGAAGCTGGGGCGCTCGGAGCCAAAGCGCGAGATGTCGTAGTGCGCGCCCATTGTTGCCATGAACTCAATGCCGCAGCACGAGGTAGCGAAGGGCAGGGGCCACAGCGAGTTAGCGCGAGCAATGCCCACTACTTTCTCCAGAGAGGTAGCGAAGAAGCCTGCACCCTCAATGCCCTCGGGGGCCGGCACAGATTTGATTTCGGGAACGCGGGTATCAACCATGAGAATACGTCAATTTAAGCAGCCTGCGCAGCAATAGCGGGCTGTTTTTCCAACACCGGCTTGGCGGCGAAAGTTTGGCTGGGAACAGCTTCGTTCCAGCGCAGAATCCCTTTCTTGATAACGTAGCCAAAGCCGGCCATCAGCAGGGCCATGAAGATAATCATCTCCACGAAGCCGGCGGTGCCCAGCTGGCGGAAATTCACGGCCCAGGGATACATGAAAATTACTTCCACGTCGAAGAGCACGAACAGGATGGCCGTGAGGAAATACTTCACCGAAATGGGCGTGCGGGCATTGCCCACGCTCTCGATGCCGCACTCGAAGGAGGCGTCTTTTACTTTGCTGTGGCGCTTGGGGCCCACGAGGTGCGACACGACCATGGCGAAGGCCACGAAGGCTACCGCTAGCCCAAACTGAATGAGAATGGGCAGGTAGTCGCTGGGCTGATACGAAGAATTAACGGCGAGTAGCATAAAAGACAGCTAGTTAGGTAGCGGGCGCACTGGCGCGGACAGGCAAAGGTACACCCAAGCCGGTTTGAGCGAAAGCGAAAAGTAGCCCGCTGCAGCCTAGCGCGGGGTTTCGGTGGGTGGCGGAGCCACGCTAGGGGCACCGGGCTCGCCGGTGGGCTCCCCATTCATGGCGCCGTCGAGGTTGCCGCCATTGAAGTAGTTTTCGGTGAAAATGCGGTAGCGGTCGAAGATGGAGCGCACCGAGCGCACCAGCACGTACTCGCCCCGAATACCCTCGGGCACGGTTACGCCCGAGGCGTAGCCGTTCCAGATGGCGTTGTCGGTTTTGGTATCGATAAGCGTGACCATGAGCGTGCCGTCGAGCATAAGCAGGCGGGTGGGCTGGTAGGCGTGGCGCTGCTCTTCGGGCGTTTCTTCGTTTTCGGCCTCGTTGTTTTTCACCCAGCGCGTGATGTCTTCCTGCACAAAGCCCGGGAAGCGCATATCGCCTTCAAAAAGCTTGTAGCTCACCATCAGGTCGGGGTTGCGGCGCGAGTATTTGTAGCCTTGCAGGCGCAGGCGCTGCTTGATGGCATCGCGCAGCGACTCGCTGAGGCGGGTGCTATCGGCGGCCAGGCCATTGCCGCTCAAAAAGCCGTAGGTGCGGTAGTGGCGGAAGCGCCCGCGGTAGCTGTAGCTCGATTCGATGCGGGCGTCGCGCGAGGTGAGGCAGCTGGAAAGCAAGCCCAGGCTCAACAGGCAGATTAGCTGGATGGTAGAAGTAAGTTTCATGGGAAAAGATGGGAATTCAATGAATACCCTAAGCTACACCAAGAAATTTACTTTTTAGCTACTGCTCAGCTTATTGACCCAAGCCGCCGGGTAGTGGCTGGCCGCGCAACCCAACGTTTGAATTGACCAAGCCGCCAAATGATAGGCCACGCCAAACCAAAACCGCGGTGTGCTGGCCTATTAGCCAGGGCAGGTAGCGGCCGGGTGAATGCCTTGCCGATGCCTGGTGAGGGTGGGGCGCTTGGCCTTGCCTCTGGCGCCGCCGCCGCTGAAATCGATGGTCCAGATGCTGTCGAAGTCCTCGTCGGGCCACTCCAGCTCCTCATCCAGGCCTAGCTGCTTGGCGATTTCCGAAATGGCATTGTGTTCCCATACTACCAAGGCCGTACCGCGCTGGCGGCGCAGCTCCTGGGCCAGACCTTTTGCATTATCGACCGCATAGTCGCTGTTTACGCACAGGTTGTGCCGCACCGCATAGGGCGTAATGGTTTGGAACATGCGGGCCTGGCTGGTACTGTCGTCGTTGGTGCCGATGATGGGCACGTAGGCATAGTTGGGCGGCGTGGGCAGCAGCCGGTCGAGCACGGCCGGTAGAGCCAGCGCCCGGTTGAGGCCGGCGCACGATAGGTTATCGCCATCCGCAGGCTTTTCGCCGTGCCGGATAATGACCACCCGCAGCACCCGGGGCCGGCGCACGGGCGGCGCCAGCGGGCTAAGGCGATACAGCAAATACAGGCGGGCTTTGTCGAGTGCGGTAAAGTCGGGCATTGGGGACAGAAGGTGAGGAACTGGCGGCCAAACAGGGCTGGTAAGTATAAGGTTAGGGGCGCGGCAGGCGCCGGGGCCTAGCGGTAGCCGGCAGCCTGCAGCTGAAACAGCTCGGCGTAGCGGCCATTATTGGCCAACAGCTCCTCGTGCGAGCCGATTTCCTGCACCCGGCCGTGCTCTACCACTAAAATGCGGTCGGCCATGCGCACGGTGCTGAAGCGGTGGGAGATGAGCACGGCGGTTTTTCCCTGGGTCAGCTCCTTGAAGCGCTCGAACACCTCGTACTCGGCGCGGGCGTCGAGGGCGGCGGTGGGCTCGTCGAGGATGAGCAGCTGGGCCTCGCGCATGTAGGCGCGGCCCAGCGCAATTTTTTGCCACTCGCCGCCGCTTAGGTCCACGCCGCCGTTGAAGCGGCGGCCTATCATCTGGTCGTAGCCGAGCGGCAGCTTGGCGATAACCGAGTCGGCCAGGCTCTGGTGGGCGGCCTGCTCGATGCGGGGCTGGTTCTGGCGCTCCTCGATGCGGCCCACGGCCAGGTTCTGGCCGGCGGGCAGCTGGAAGCGCACAAAATCCTGGAAGATGACGCCGATTTCCTGGCGCAGCTCGGCGGGGTCGTACTCGCGCAGGTCGTGGCCGTCGAGCAGGATGCGGCCTTCGCTAGGGTCGTAGAGGCGGGCCAGCAGCTTGACGAGCGTGGTTTTGCCGGCGCCGTTTTCGCCCACCAGGGCCAGCTTTTCGCCGGCATGCAGCTCAAAGCTCAAATGGCGCAGGGCCCATTTTTCGGCGTTCTTGTACTTAAAGCCCACATCCTCAAACGTGAAGCCCTGCCGGATGGGGCGCGGAAACGGTCGCACGGCCTGCCCCACGGTGGGCCGCACAATGCGCGGCGTAATCTGAAAGAAGTCGAAAAAGTCCTGCAAGTACAGCGCGCCGTCGGCCACCTGGCTGAAACGGCTCAGGATGCCTTCGAGCAGCGCGCGCAGCCTAGCGAAAGAGCCCGCCAGAAACGTGAGCTGGCCGATGGAAATAGCCCCGCTCACGGCTTGCTTAATAATATATAAGTACGCCCCGTAATAGCCCGCCGCGCCGATGGCCGCGAACACCGTGCCCCAGCCGGCGCGGCGCAGGGCCAGCGCCTTATTCTGGCGGTAAAACTGGTCGGAGAGCGTGGAGAAGCGGGCGATGAGAAAATCAGAAAGGCCGAAGATTTTGACTTCCTTGGCGGTTTCGTCGCTAGCCCCGGTTTGGCGCAGGTAGTCGAGTTCGCGGCGCTCGGGCGTCCAGGAGTGCGAAAGCGAGTAGCTGCGCTCGTTGAAGTGGCTCTCGCCCAAAAAGGCGGGCACCACGGCCAGCAGCAGCAGCCCCAGCAGCCAGGGCTGGAAGGCCACGAGCCCCCCGGCCAGCAGCACGAGCGTGATGGCATCCTGGCCCTGGGCCAGCACTTGGCTCATGAGCACCGACCGCGAGAGCGTTTGGCGGCGGGCGCGCTCCAGTTTGTCGTAAAAGGCACTGTCCTCAAACTGGTCCAAGTCCAGCTCGGCGGCGTGGCGCATGAGGCGCACCGAGCTGGCATTGGCAAAGAGGTCGCCGAGCAGCGAGTCGAGCAGGGCCACGGCGCGGCCCAAGGCGTCGGTAAGCAGCACGAGGCTAAACTCCAGCGCCACCAGCCCGAACACCGGTGACACGGCCCGGCCAGCCGCTGGCAGCCGGCTCAGCTGCACAACATCATCCAGAATAAGGCGCCCGATGTAGAGCATGGCCAGCGGCAGCGCCGCCCGCAGCAGGCGCAGGGCAATGTTGCCCAGCGTGAGGCCCGGCGAAGTGAGCCAGATAAGCTTCAGAAAGGCCGGCAGGTGGCGCAGCGCCGATACCCGCTCGCGCACGCTCACGGCGGGCTTATCGGGGCCGCGCCCGTGGCCGGGGTTTTTGGCAGAAATACTTGTTAGGAGGGAGGTTAACCAATTCATAGGCTAGCGGTACGGCACATTTGGGGCCGGGGTGGGATAGAGGCCGTTTTGGCAGGCCGAATTATTTTACCACGCCCGCAATGGAAATGAGCCCGACCTTTGCGGCACTTATGCTTGGTTCGTATTCGCGGGGCTTCTGGCTGATGTGCCTGTCGTCGTTTCTGTTTTTTGCTTCATTCAACTTATTGCTCCCCGAACTGCCTGGCCACCTCACGCGGCTGGGCGGCGGCGAGTACAAAGGCTTTATCATTGCCTTGTTTACCCTCACGGCGGCTATTTCGCGGCCGTTTTCGGGCAAGCTGGCCGACACGGTGGGGCGCATTCCGGTGATGGTGCTCGGGTCGCTGGTATGCGTGCTCTGCGGGCTGGTGTATCCGTGGGCGCTCACGGTGGCCAGCTTTCTGGGGCTGCGGCTGCTGCACGGCTTCAGCACCGGCTTCAAGCCCACGGGCACCGCCGCTTTTGTAGCCGACATTGTGCCCGCCGAAAAGCGTGGCGAGGCCATGGGCCTGCTCGGCATGACGGGCAGCCTGGGCATGGCCATCGGGCCGTGGTTTGGCACCCAGGTGGTCGAGCACTTCTCGCTCAATACCATGTTCTACTGCTCGGCCGGCATGGCTTTGCTGTCGGTACTGGTGCAGGGCTCGCTCACCGAAACCCTGCCGCTGGCGCAGCGGCGGCGCTTCAGCTTCGCCCTGCTCCGGCTCGACTGGCGCCAGGAGGTGCTGGAGCCCCGGGTGTTTGCCCCCGCGCTCACTACCATTCTGTGCTTGTTTCCGTTTGGGGCGGTGCTCACCGTTATTCCCGACCAAAGCCAGGTGCTGGGCCTGCCTAGCAAAGGCTTGTTTTACATCTACTACACGGTGGCGGCCCTGGTGGTGCGGCTGGTGGCGGGCAAGGCCAGCGATACCTACGGCCGGGTGCCGGTGCTGCGCTGGTCGGCCGGCATTCTGGCGCTGGGGCTGGCGGTGCTGGTGTGGTCGCCGTCGGTGCCGGTGTTTTTGCTGGGGGCCGTCATATTCGGCGTAGGCACGGGCCTGAACTCGCCCACGCTCTACGCCTGGACCATCGACCTGAGCCACCCCGCGCGCCGGGGCCGGGGCGTGGCCACCATGTACATTGCCCTCGAAGTGGGCATCGGCATCGGGGCGCTGCTGGCCGGCTGGATTTTCGACAACCAGCCCGCCCGCCTGCCCTGGGTGCACGCCCTGAGCCTGGCGAGCGTGCTCGCGGCCCTGGCCTACCTCTGGCTGGGCGTGCAGGCGCAGCCGCCCGGCCCGGCCGAAAACGACGTGCCCGCCGCCCAGGCCCTGGCCGTGGGCGCGCCCGAGGAAGTGGTGTAGAATAGGTGAGGAAGAGTTGGTAATTAGCTGGCAGAAGCCTACTTTTACCGAGCTGCGCTAGGCTATATAAGCCTTTTTTAACCCAGCAGCTTTCTCTTCCTGCTATGGTTACAAAATTACTCGTAACAGTCCCACTGGCAATGAGCGCGGCTATGCTGCTAGGCCCCGCTGCCGCCGCCCAGCAGGCTCCGGCCGTGCAGCCCGTCGAAATAAAATTTGGCAAGCCGGAGCCCGTCGATTTTCAGGCCAAAAGCTTTGTGGGCGACAGCGCCGCGCCGGCCGTGGTGCTCTACGACTACGGCGTCACGCGCTTCCGCCTCACTAACAACAGCTTTCAGCTGGAGTCGGAGCGCATAACGCGCATCAAGATTCTCAAAAAAGCCGGCTACGAGATGGCCACGGTGGAAATACCACTTTACCACCAGGGAACGAGAGAAGAAAAAATAGTGGGCCTGCGCGGTTTCACCTACAACGAGGTGGGCGGCAAAATCGAAAAGGTGAAGCTCGAAACGGGCCAGGCCTTTACGGAAGAGCGCACCAAAAACCTGAAGGTGCGCAAGTTTACGCTGCCTGGCGTGCGCGAGGGCGCCGTGATTGAGTACGCCTACACGGTAACGTCGGACTTCCTGTTCAACTTCCAGGACTGGACGTTTCAGCGCGAAATACCCACCCGCTGGAGCGAGTTTCAGGCCGAAATTCCGGAGTATTTCGACTACAAGATGCTGATGCAGGGCTACGTGCCACTGACGCTGCAAACCCAGGAAAAGAGCCAGACGCAGTATATGCTGCATACCGCGGGCGGCTTTACCGAAGGAGGCAGCGACTTTAATGGAACCGTGGGCCGCGTGGCAGCCAGCAGCGAAGCCTTCAAAGCCCAGGTTACCAACTATCACTGGGCCATGCAGAACGTGCCCGCCCTGCGCGACGAGCCCTACATGACGACCACCCGCGACTACGTGGCGCGCATCAACTTTGAGCTGGCCGGCCAGCGCATGCCCGGCGACACGTACCGCAATGTGAGCGGCTCCTGGGAAAAAATCAATACCGACCTGCTGGCCAGCGACGAGTTTGGCGGCCAGCTAGGCCGCGCGGGCTTTCTGGCCGAAGCCATTAAGCCCTTGGTTGCGCAGTACCCCGACCCGGCCGCGCGGGCGGCGGCGGTGCGCGAGCTGGTGCTGAAGAGCGTGAAGTACGACGGCACCAACCGCTACTCGGCCAGCGGCCCGCTCAAGAAGAGCTACGAGCTGCACCGCGGCACGTCGGCCGACGTGAACCTGCTGCTGATTGCGGCCCTGCGCCAGGCGGGGCTGGCCGCCCAGCCCGTCATCCTCAGCACCCGCGCCCACGGCCGCGTCAACCAGGCGTTTCCGCTGCTCGAGCAGTTCAACTACGTAATTGGCGTGCTGCCGCTGGCCGATAACAAAGAGCTGCTGCTCGACGCCACCGAGCCGCTGCTGCCGTGCGGCGTGCTGCCCACCCGCTGCCTCAACCAAACCGGCCGCCTCGTGGCCGACAAAGACCAGGCCGGCCGCTGGGTGAACCTGCTGCCGAGCCAGCGCCACAACCACTACCAGGAAATAAAGCTGACGCTGGACGAGCAGGGCAACCTCACGGGCAAGGTGCACGAAGAGCACGCCGGCTACTCGGGCGCCGCCATGCGCGAAAAACTCCAGCAGCTGGGCGAGAAAAAATACCTCACCGAGCTAGCCAGCCGCCACCCCAGCTGGGAGTTTCCGGCCTACACCTTCGGCGAAGTGGCCGAGGTGAGCAAGCCCCTGACCCTGAACTACGAGGTGCGCCAGCCGGCTAGCACGCCGGGCACGGCCAAGGAGCTGTACGTGAGCCCGCTGGCCGCCTTTGGCGAAAGCCAGAATCCCTTTCGCCACGCCGAGCGCACCTACCCGGTAGATTTCGGGGCCGCCAACCAGGAGGTGATTATGCTGACCCTGACGCTGCCCGCCGGCTACACCGCCGAGCTGCCCAAGCCGGCCGCCATCTCGCTGCCCGAGCAGGGCGGGCGCTACGTGTACGCGGCCAGCAGCCCCACGCCCGGCACCGTGCAGCTGGTGAGCCGCCTCTCGCTCGACAAGCCTTTTTACAGTGCCGAGGAGTATGCCTCGCTGCGCGAATTTTACCGCCTGGCCCTGGCCAAGCAGGCGGAAGCATTGGTAATCAGAAAAATGTAGGGCGAAGCTGCCGGGCCGGCGCACGCGGCCCGGCAGCTTGCTTTGTCTGTAAAGTATATGGTTTGGATGAAAACCCGGCCCTGGTGGGCCCTGGCGGCGCTGGCCTGGCCCCTTAGCACAGCCCTAGCCCAAACGCCGGCTCCGAAAGAGCCCGCGCCCTTGCCGCTGCGCTTTGGCCAGCCCGACCCGGCCGACTTTGAGGCCGCCAGCTTTGCGGCCGATAGTGGCGCGGTAGCCGTGGTGCTGTGCGACTATGGCACGGCCCGCTTTGGCAGCGTGGCCGGCGAGATGAGCATTATTCACGAGCGCACGGTGCGCCTCAAGATTCTCAAAAAAGCCGGCTACGACTACGCCACCGTGGAAGTGCCGCTCTACCACAACAATGAGAATTCCGAAAAGCTGAGCAATCTGCGGGGCTTTACCTACGTGCGCGGTGCCGATGGCAAGCTGGCCAAAACCAAGCTCGACGCCAACACTGCCTTCGAGGAAAAGCGCACCAACAACCTGCAGGTGCGCAAATTTACGCTGCCCGGCGTGCAGGAAGGCGCCGTGATAGAATACGCCTACACGGTGACCTCGACGTTTTTCACTAACTTCCAGGACTGGACCTTTCAGCGCGAGATACCCACCCGCTGGAGCGAGTTTCGCACCAGTATTCCGCAGGTATACCAGTACAAGGCCCTGTACCAGGGCTACTTGCCTCTAGCCATCAATGAGATGGGCAAAGGCTCGGTAACGATGCTGCTGACGCGGCGGGTAGGCGAGGGCGCGGGCGCCCTGGCCGGCACCATGAGCGGCGAATCGAGCGTGAGCCTGAGTACCGAGCAGCACCGCTGGGTTATCCGCAACGCGCCCGCCTTTCGCGAGGAGCCCTACCTCACGACTGCCTCCGACTACCTGGCCCGCATGAACTTCGAGCTGGCCGGCATTCAGATGCCCGATGAGCCGTTTCGCGACCTCACCGACAGCTGGGCCAAGAAAAACAAGGTGCTGCTGGAAGATGAGTTTTTTGGGCTGGCCCTCAAGCACGGCAGCTTTCTGGCCGAAGCGATTAAGCCTTTGATTGCGCAGTACCCCGACCCGGCCGCCCGGGCAGCGGCGGTGCGCGAGCTGGTGCTGAAGAGCGTGAAGTACGACGGCACCAACCGCTACTCGGCCAGCGGCCCGCTCAAGAAGAGCTACGAGCTGCACCGCGGCACGTCGGCCGATGTGAACCTGCTGCTGATTGCGGCCCTGCGCCAGGCGGGGCTGGCCGCCCAGCCCGTCATCCTCAGCACCCGGGCCCACGGCCGCGTGAGCCAGGAGTATCCGCTACTCGAGCAGTTCAACTACGTGATGGCCCTGGTGGAGCAGCCCGGCCAGCCCGACCTGCTGCTCGATGCCACCGAGCCCCTGCTGCCGGCCGGCGTGCTGCCCCGGTACTGTCTCAACCGCATTGGCCACACCGTGCCCGAAGCCGGCGACGGCCGCTGGGTGAGCCTGGAGCCCAGCCAGCGCTACCTGCATTTCCAAAACGTGCAGCTTACGCTCGATGCCCAAGGCAACCTGGCCGGGCAGGTGCAGGAAGAGTACAGTGGCTACGCCGGCCTCGAAGCCCGCGAGCAGATTCAGCAGCTAGGGGAGAAGAAATACGTGGCGCAGCTGGCGGCCACGCACCCCGGCTGGGAAATACCCACCTATGCCTTTAGTGCGCAGCAGCAGGTGAGCAAGCCGCTGGCCCTGCGCTACGACCTGCGCCAGCCCGCTGCCACGCCGGGCACCGCCCAGGAGCTGTACCTGAAGCCGCTGGAAGCGTTTGGCGAGGCGCAAAACCCGTTTCGGCACGCCGAGCGCAGCTACCCGGTCGATATCGGCATGGTGCAGCACGAAATAATTGTGCTGACCCTGGCGCTGCCCGCCGGCTACACCGCCGAGCTGCCCAAGCCGGCCTCGCTGATGCTGCCCGACAAGGGCGGGCGCTACGTGTACGCGGCCAGCAGCCCCACGCCCGGCACCGTGCAGCTCACCAGCCGCCTCACCCTCGATAAGCCCGTGTACAGCGCCGAAGAGTACCAGGGCCTGCGCGAGCTTTACCGCCAAATGCTGGCCAAGCAGGCCGAGGCGCTGGTTATCAGGAAGGCGGGCTAGGGCAGGTAAAAGCTTGATTTTTTAAAATTATTCAGTAGCTAGTGTTATGCTCCTTCCCGTTTTTGCCTCTCTGGTGCTGCTAGCCCCGCCCGCGCCCAAGTACCCGGCCGATGCCATTGCCCCTGCCCTGCGCGAAAACGCCCACGCCGTGGTGCGCGCCTACGACAAGGTGGTGGTAGTGAAATCGGCGGGCCAGCTCGTCGAAACCGTGCACAAAGTTGTGACGGTGCTCGACGAGGCCGGCAGCGACGACTACGGCCTCCTGACGGTGCCCTACGACGTGCTCAACCACATCAGCTACCTGCGCGGGGCCGTGTACAATGCGCAGGGCCAGCTGCTGCACCAGCTGCGCCCGGCCGAGGTGCACGACCAGGGCCTGGGCAGCGACGGTGGCAGCCTGATGACCGACAACCGGGTGCGCTACGCCGACCTGCGCCAGCCCGCCACGCCCTACACCGTAGAGTTTGACTACGAGATAGTATCGGAAAACACCCTCTTTTACCCCGATTGGCAGCCCCAGCACGCCGAAAACCTGGCCCTGGAAGGCGCCACCCTGCAAGTAACCACGCCCACCGCGCTGCCCCTGCGCTACCAGGAGCTGCTGCTGCCCGCCGGGGCAGCCAGCGCGCCGGTAGTTGCTAATAATCAAACTACGTACCGCTGGCAGCTGCCCGCCCACCCCGCCGTAGACGACGAGCCGCTGGCCCCTTCGCTGGAAGAGCAGCTGCCCGCCGTGCACCTGGCCCCGGCCACGTTTGAGGTGCAGGGCCACGCCGGCTCGCTGGCCTCGTGGCAGAGCCTGGGGCAGTGGGTGTATGCGCTAGGGCAGGGGCGCGACGTGCTGCCACCCGCCCTCACGGCCAAGATGGCCCAGCTGATTACCGTGGCGCCCGACCCCCGCGAGCGGGCCCGCAAGGTGTACGAGTTTTTGCAGGGCTCGACCCGCTACGTATCGGTGCAGCTGGGCCTGGGCGGCTGGCAAACGGCCCCGGCCAGCGCCGTAGTCAGCGGCGGCTACGGCGATTGCAAAGCCCTGAGCAACTACACCTGCGCCCTGCTGAAGGCCGCCGGCCTGCCCGCCTACGTGGCGCTGGTGGGCGCCGGGGCCGACCACGCCGACGTGCGCGCCAGCTTCCCGAGCAGCCAGTTCAACCACGCCATTCTGTGCATGCCGCTGGCCGCGTACGGCACCGTGCCGGCCGATACCGTGTGGCTGGAGTGCACGAGCCAGACCGAGGCGTTTGGCTACATGGGCAGCTTTACCGGCAACCGCCACGCGCTGCTGCTCACGCCCGAGGGCGGCCGCCTGGTGGCTACCCCGCGCTACGGCGCCCAGGCCAACCGCCAGCAGCGCCGCACCGACCTCTGGCTGACTGCCGATGGCGGTGCCAAAGCCACTGTGCGCACCCGCCGCCTGGGCCTGGCCCAGGACCGCTACGCCCAGCTGCTGCACGATGGTGACCCCGAGGAGCAGAAAAAATACGTCTCCAACCGGCTGCGCCTCAGTCATTTCACCATCACGAGCCTACGCCTGGCGGCGGCTCCTAGCGCTACCTTGCCCGGCGTGGTCGAAACCATGGGCCTGGAGCTGGCCAGCGTGGGCACGGCGGCCGGCCAGCGCATGTTGCTGGCCCCCAACGTGCTAGGGCGCCTGGGTGCGCTGCCTCCCCAGGTAGGCCCTCGCCAGGCGCCGCTGGCGCTGCCGGCCCCCGGCCTGTATCAAGACACTGTGCGCCTACACTTGCCCACCGGCTTCAAGGCCGAAAACCTGCCCCAGCCCACGCAGCTTACCACGGCCTACGGCACCTACTCCAGCACCTGCACCACCCTGCCCGATGGCACGCTGCAGTACGTGCGCCAGCTCGAAACCCGCCGCCCGGGCAGCGGCGCGCCCCTGCCCGCCACCAAATACACCGAGTACCAGGACTTCCGCCGCAAAGTGAGCCAGGCCGACAATGCGCAGGTAGTACTGGTGAAAACCGACGCCTAGCGGAGCATCCGCAAAATTATATAAAAGGACTTGGCTCGCCGTTTATCCAGTGCATGGTTTGCTTAATGGGTAAACGGCGAGCCAAGTCCTTTTTAAAGCTTGTAGCGCACCTGGGCCGTCACTTCCGAGCGGGCGTTGCCCTGAATCTGCTCCAGCCCCGAGCCAACAGTAGTTTGGTGGCGGTAGCGCGTATCGGCGTAGCGTAGCCATAGGGTAAAATGTTTGTTTAGAGTAGCTTGTATAAGGGCGTAGGCTCGTGTGCCCTGCCCGTAGAGCGCTGGCACCGACACGGCGTACAGCACATCCTGCTCAAAAATATACTGGCGCGTGTCGTAGTCGTCGGTGTCAAATACGGCGTAGCGGGCGGCCAGGCTCACGCGGCGCGCCAGCTGCACCGTGGCATCCTGGCTGAGCACGTAGCCGCGCCGCCAGGGTAGGTTGTCGTCGGCGCGCAGGTAGGTGGCCTGCAGGCGCGTGCGCAGCCCTAGCTGGGCCGTGGGCTGCACATCGCAATACAGCAGCAGCGAGTGGCGTAGTTGCTGGCCGGGCAGCGGTACCGCCCGCCCGGTAAGGCTGGTGGGCAGGTCGAGCGGCTTGAGGCGGGCGCGGTACTGGGCGTAAAGCAGGCTGGTTTTGGTGGGCGCGAAGGCTAGGCGCAGCAGCGCATCCTGGCCGTGGCTGGGAGCGCTCACGCGGTAGCGCAACCACGAAAACCGGAACTGGTCGAAGTACATCGTTATGTGGAATAAAGAATTTAACATAGAATATTGATTGTCAGTTTTTTGAAAATTTATTCGAAAAACATTGTAACTTGAAGGAAGCTATGGATCCTATTGATGAAGTGAAGGAAAGACTAGCTCAGAAAAGAGAAGAAATGGTCTGCCTGCGACAAGCACTACTGCATGAGCAACAGCAATTGAGCATGAATGAAATAGAAAAATAATTTATTATTAAAGATATTAATAATAAATTATTGAAATATTGAGAAAATATTGAGAAAATGGATTGGGCATTGCGACTATTTTCAGGTCAGGTCACTGCTCTTGAACTAGGTGAATCCCGTGCCTGAACGGACCTTTCAAGGGATAGTTTATGCTTAATGCGGACCAATCGCCAGCCTATCTATGATAGGTGTAGCAGGACTCTACTGGCACTGAATAGCTGTCTGATTTATGTTAGAGGGATTACGCAGTTATTTCAAAAAAGGCTGGTCAGGGGTAGTGGTCTGCGAACAGTATATAACCTCCTTAGCTGTTCTGTATAATGAAGTTGCCTCTGACAACCGGGGACTGACGCGCTGGTCCCAAACTAGTCGAACAAGTCAAGTGTGAGCCACCGGGGCACGCCGCTGGCCAGACAATCAGTCGAAATAATTCCAGCGCGGGCAGAAGTATCATCAAAGCGTGCAGGAACAGGAACTTCCGTATGCCTTATGACCTGTACCCAGCCGGGTAGTAGCCCCTCACTGACCAGACGCATCGGCCTCACCCACAAGAGGCTATCGTGTCGTTCAATCCCACCATTATCTGGTGAGACCTGCCACAGCAGGTAGTGTCCTGCCTGCGTCCCCAGTAGGGCATTCAGCAAATCAACTACGGTGTCTGTTGTAGTTGCCTCGTAGCCGGTAAGCTCCAGTAGAGTGCGTGCATTATGAGCTAGCCACCTTCGGGAAACACCCGCATGAACCAGTAATGTCTGCCCGACAGCAAAAGCAATCTGGAAATACGTCCTATGCCGCTGGTACGGCTCGGCCAGACGTGGGGCTAAGGCAGGTTAAAATCCCGCGCACCGAAAGGCCGGGTCGGGGTAGAGCAGATAGGGCAGGCAGTGGTTCCCCAGAAGCAATACTACCTGAACCAGATGCTGTCGTTTCAGAAGTAGGATGGCCCGGAAGTTGACCAGCATCGGTTCGTCGGCCACTTCAAAACTGTCGTTGTAGTCGCCCTACCCGGTCAGCCGCTTCTGCCGTGGACAGGAATACCTTTACCAGTTTACGTCAGTATGAGCGACCATGCAGGTCAGACACCACCAGGACTCTCATGAAATCAAACCACTTTATTAAAGATAATTTTCAAATATATAAGATGCTAAATTAGCGCTGAACTTTATTGCAAACGAGTGAAAATCATCATTTTTACTACCATCCGCAAAGTCTACAACAGACTTAATTGATAGAGGTTTAGGCTTAGGTAGAAAGCCTTCCTGAGATGCCAAGAATACTGAATAAGACTCCATTTCTATACCCAGCAACTTCCTTTGCTGCTTGTTTTCAATGTCTTTGATCATCTTACCATCAGCCAAGACAGCTGCTCCCGATCCAATAGGACCCAAGTGCAAATTTGGTTCTGTTCTAGGCTTATGATAAGTGATTTTACTTTTTATCTTGAATAAAATTTCAGGTGTTCTTTTTATTCGTTCTATAATTGCCTTTAATTCTGAGTCAAGAGGAAACTGATATGGCTCAGGCAAGAAATTTATTTCATTATCATTTAAAGAGAATTTTCCGCTACCATAATCCCAAACAGGGTCAGCAACTACTACATCTCCTAGTTCAACTCTACCCTTAACACCAGCCATGATACCAGGCATAATTATGTACTTTGGCTGAAAAAGCGCAATCATCTTAGTCGATAAAACAGCAGCAGCAGTTAACCCAACTCTGGAACAGCTAGCAGCATAAAATTTACGCACTTCCCCATTAACCACAATATTTGCCTTATAATATAAAGTGTGATCGTTAGATGTATCGGCTTCCTCCCATACCCAACCGTTCTCTAAAACACCAGTAAGTTCAGATTCCAATGCACATATAAATACCCCGAATGCATTGTATTCATTTCTCTTACGAGTAGGTTGATTGGCCAAAATCATTTGGTTAACTTTTGAGGATAACAAGTCAGACCACTTTTCAGAAGTTTCGTCATATTCTATAACAGTAAAGTTTTTATCAGAAAACTTATCCCTTATACTTGCAAACCTTTCTGACAATTGTGTTAGACCAATAACAAATGAAGGTGCACAATAATTACGATTGTCAGTTATGTCATGCAATAAATCAATGCCTCCATTAGGGTTCAGTTCTTCATTAAGCCTTGATGGTATTACAACATCCAAAATCATTAAATCGTAATTATTTTTAATCAAATTCCTTTTTGCCGCATACGAAGTTGTAACGTGCTCTATGCTTTCTATACTGATCCCGCATAACACTAGAGAAGCTGATACCTTTCTGCACTTGTTAGCGTCATCTTCGACTATAAGTACCTTCATATATGATTAACTAGTATAGATAAGTCCTCCTTCCAGCCCTCCAAGGCATTGTTATAGTAAACTATACCCTTATACATTGGAAGGTTTGCATTTATAAGCTCATTATTTAACTCATTTATTGTCATTTCTTCTTCATTCTCGCCGAACTTATGAAATTGTGTAACAATAATTACTGGAGTATAAATTTTCCTTCTCTTCATTTGAAACAATATCTCTCTACCGGCGAAAGCTTGAGGTCTACCGCCATCATCATACAGATTAATGTCAAATGTGGGCATTGTCATATCAAGTATGATTAGTCTAAAGTCATTATTTACAATAGCCTTCATTCCACTTTGAAATGACTTAGCTATCTCCAATCTAGTCAAATCCAAGGTTTCTTCAAGAAATGATATTATACGAGATCTTTTAACCTCGTCGTCTTCTACTACTAAAATATCCATAGTACTATTCAAAAATTATTACCATTGAACAACACTGGCAAGTATATTTCTACAAAAAACCTTCTACTTGATTCAGACTCATAACCGAAATTTAAGACAGGCTTATTGTCACTAAATTGAGTTGCAAAATCGTGAGTCAAGATTTTTTGAATCTTAAAGAACCCTGAGCCCCCTTCAGATTTAACATACGAAGCGGTCCTATTTTCTTTAATTTTATTTTTAATATCGATAACATCACGTCTACTTTTTTCTAGTATCTTGTCATCAAGAACATTATTCTCAATCTTGATAGTCATGTACTCACTCTCAATAGAGAGTTCAATAGAAGTTGCCGCCCTAGTAATATCACCCGAATACTTAGCAATATTTTCAAAAACATTGAATAGCATATCAACATAGCTAGGCAAATAGATTCCTTTTATTGATATCTTACTGACGCGAGGATCTATAACTTTGATGGAAATATCAAAGTCAGAATTAATCGTCTTTATACTTGCTAAACTAATAGCAACGGCATCTTCAATGTAGAAAGGCTCATTAGCGATAGTCTTAGATAGTCTGAACCATTCGGAAGTCCTATCAAAAGCAAGCTGCACTTCATTATTCGCCTTGTGAATTGCAGCATTTATCTCAGAAGCATCAATAAAGGCTGGCAACTGATTTAGACCTTTGTTAAGCTCAATAAACAGGTCGTTAGCCTTAGGTTTCGCTTCCAATATAATTCTGTCACGAACGATACTCAACACTTGTTCGAGTGTATAGAATAAATTTTGAAAAACCTCATCAACGAACTCATTAATTGTTATCTCCTCAGTAATAACACCGGAGAATATTTTTATTCCATCCTTCGATAGCATGAAATCGAAAAGCCCTTTGTCTTCTGGCTTTTTCTTTATCTGAATCCATTCAGCTATTATAGTATTAATAAGTTTATCAAATTCAGTAGAAAATTCCGTAAGTGCATTACTTACCTTTTCCTCGTAAAAACTTCCATTAACGGAAAGACGATCTAACCAATACTTATTTTTTTTGTAAGCATTATTAGAGCTCTCCCTTTGAGTGATAAGATGAGCTTGCTCAATAGAGCTTCTTAAGTGACCAGATAGAGTTCCATGACGAATTCTAACACTGAGATAAGCATCTAGCCCATGTTCTGAATTTGAAAGGAAATGGTCCATTATCTCATATATTAATGACTCAAATAAAGCATATGTCTCATTTTGAGGAATAGAAATTATCATCAAAGAATCTCTTACATCCTTCTTATTTCTTTCGTGTATTGATGCTTCAATAACTGCCTGAATTCTAGCTATAGAATCTGCATCTATCCCCTCTTTTATTAAAGATAAATATCTATTAAACTTATCTTGTATTCCTTTTGGCAAGGAAATTTTAAGACCTTCCGTATCTACATATATTTTACTTAGCTCTACTTGGACCCCTCTTTCCTTTATCATTATTTTTCTCTGTATATCCTTAATCTCGGATTGGTACGTCTCTTTACCCTTCTCATCTATAGCAATTAAAAGCCTACAAACAGACAGACGCTCTCTCATTATGTCTTGAGAAGATTCGAAATAGATGGAGTTATCTAATACATTTTCAATACAAACATTATTTAGATAGTATACCAAGTACTTTACATCGAAAGCGTCAGAAATCTTATAAAGCTGAGATGGTTTTTCAAGCTCATAAGATTCTAGAAAGTCTTCGTAAGCGTAATTCCTTTTTCTTTCATATGAACTATCAAAATATTTGACATAAATGTCTAAAAGTATAGAAAGGTCTATGCTACTTTTCAAAGCATCCCATTCTTGGGCAGTTGCACTCACACATTCTGCTATTGGTAATATGTTCCTACTATTTATATTTTCTAAGACAGAATCTAAAATGACGTGGATACATTCTTTTATCCTACCCACACTGAGGAGAGCACGAGTATACATTCTTAGTGCATTGTACTTATAAAATAATAATTCTGAATTTGCTAAAACATTCAATGCTTTTATAGCTGAATCGTATTTTTCGTTGTAGTAGTTATATATGCCACTAAATAACAATCCATCTGCTCGAATAATTTCATTAGCATTATACGAATCAAACTCTGAAGTGGGATCTACTCCTATAGCGTATAAACTAACTAAATCATCACAGCAACCATTCGCTAGTTGCTGCATATTCTTTATTAGAGAAAATCTTTCTCTAACTCCATTGGTAAGTAAAAATCTATTGACATCAAACGTACTTCCGTTGGAATACATCAAATTAATGTATTGCTGATTTTCATCGTTTAACAGATTGGTTGTGTATAAAATTGCAAATACTATGCAGAAATCTGCCCAACTGAACCCATAAAAGTTTGTAGCTAACCTAAGTAAGTTAATGATCGATTGCTCATAATTATTATCGAACATACTTACAGATTTCACATAGGTAAAAACGTCTTGAAAAACACTTTTCTCATTTAACAAGGCGTCGGTAGCAAACGCACTAGATATTTTAGCTAAAAAAAACCAAGCTGTGTAATCTGTAGTATCTACTAACAAAGCGTGCTTAAGCGTGCTAACAATCAGCTCTTTACCTTTATCTATATCAAAAAATACTTCCGACATACGTGTTGCACCATTGCTAATGCTTAATCCATGAATCCTGCGGTCATTTATAATAACCCCAAGCTCATTGATTTTCGACGCTACGTATTTTAAGCTATACTTTAACTTGGAATCTTTTTTTACGTTTGTTTCAAATATGCTTTTAGAAACAAAAATAAATGCTTCATATAAGTCAATTATTGAAATTGTGCTTGATATACGAATTATATCAAATAAATCAATGGCTTTGAGTTCTGAATAAGGGAGTAGATGATACTTAATGAATGATACAATTCCCTTATCAGTTTTTATGGAATCAAGCAAATGCAGTATTTCGACTTCAAAAGTTGACGGCGCCACAGTGGGCTCATTTCTATAGCTTATGTAGTGCACAACCACAGTAAGCAAATTCGAATGACTAAAGGAAGCCTTAATTGTATTTGAATATTTTTTCTGAGATTCTAATCCTTTAGTATACTGTAGATAGGCTATTTTTTTGTTAATTAACCACACTGAAACTCCTAATTCAGCTTCAATAGTATTGAGTAAATTACCCGCTTCTTCATAATTTCCGAATAGCATGCACTTTTCGAAAGCCTGGCTATACTTTATGAATATATTAATTTTTTCACAAAATACAGTAAATACCGAACAGCACCATGAAGTGTCGCGCTTAAATGAGACAAAATTTATGCGAGTACTTGAATTTATCTCGCTGTACGTTTTAGGAAATGGAATTGACAACAGATTTTTATTTAACTTATCGTTCTGATATATCCAAGTTAATAAATTAGTATAATCGAGCGGAAGCAATTCTACTCTAGCAATATTTAGAACCTCGATAGGGCTTTTAGATTTAATGATAGCGGCTTTAAACCAATGAATACTTTTCCTTTTCATAATTAAGCTACTTATTTCAGCGGTAAATACAATTTTTATTTCGATGCTATTTTGACCCTCTTGTTTGCAAAAATCACATGCCAAACTACTTAGCTACTGTTGAAGAAATTGAAGCAAAACTAGGGTTGGGTACCATTGCTGTCCACTCATTATGAGTATTTAATGCTACTTCTGACACACGTTTAACAAGGAGTTGTTCAGAAACTTTGCTGCTACTATACTCATCAATTTGAAATTTGTATTTCATTACTTCTACTTCTATTGTCCTTTGTGCGCTGCGATAGATACTCCAAAGCTTTTGAGGAGTGCGAATCTGTACCCAAGAAGTTATACCTGCTGCTAAAACAGATAAAATAGATGGTATAATTTGAGCTGTAAATTTGCATGTGCCTCCATACGCGATAAAGAGAGGTGCTGAGAGAGAATTTATTAAAATCAGCGCAAATAGCGCTTTTGAACTTCTCTTCTTTCTATCAGCTTTAATTGCAAATTCTTGGCAAATTCTTTGGGCGTAAGCCAAGGCATTTTCTGGATTATTTTCACTCATAGTACAATCTACCTGCTCTGGCAAGTTACATCACAGTTGCTATTTATAAAATAAGAATACAGATTGTATTATAATATTATTATAGTATTCACTGCGAGTCAGTAAGGGGCTGATGTCCGTCAACAATAAAGCGAGTGGGAACCTAGGAACTTCGCTCGCCACTTATTGGCTCATATTCTTTTAGGTTAGCCCGATTTCCTAACACTCTCTAAGTGGTAGAGGGGCTATCCTAAACTGGCTTGCAGATACTTACGATAGCGCTTCACACTTGATGGACTAATACCGGTCAGAGCCACCGTTTCAGCTACGGACAAACCTTTTTCCAGCGCTTTTCTTACTTTAGTTAGGTTATCGGCATTTAGGCCTTTGGGTCGGCCGATGTGCTTTCCCTGCGCGGCGGCCAACTGCTGGCCAGCACGGGTCTTTTCCAGGATGCTCTCGCGGTCATACTCGGCAAGGGCTGCGAAGATGGCCAGCATAAACTTACCAGCCGGATTCGTGGTGTCGATGCCTAGGTCCAGGGCCTTGAAGTGCACCCCGCGTTGGTGAAACGAATGTACTAAATAAATGATGTGGTCACGGCTGCGGCCCAGACGAAAGAAGCGGGCCACCAGTACTGTATCACCCTCCCTAAGTAAGTGCAGCAGTTCATCAAGCGCCGGGCGCTGCACGCTCGTGCCGCTAATCTTATCCTGAAAGATGCGGTTGCAGCCGGCCTTAGTCAGTAGGTCGAGCTGGGTGTCGAGGTTCTGGTCGAGAGTCGAGACGCGGGCGTAGCCGAAGGTCTGAGGCATAGTGAGGTCAATAAGCCTAGTTCACAAAAATAAGCGACAGTTTGTTTTTGGCCCGACTTCTTGGCCCTTACTTTTTTGCCGTTATTAACTCCCAAAGGCTGCGGGTTAGAGAGGCCAGGAAGTTATGACTTTCTGAACTCCATTCTAACTAGTTGCAAGAAAATGCATTGATTGGTATTCGGATGCTGATACTGATGGAATATTGTATGCTGGCGTTCCTTACCAATTTACTCGGCCTTCGTTGCTATTAAGCCTTACCCATTTCAAGCCTAGTTTCAGTCTTGCTAAGTAGTTCTGATGTACTTAGCCCAAGAGCTGCTGCCAGTCGGAAAATAGTCAGAAGTGAGGGCTGCTTCCGTCCGGTCTCCAACTGCGACAGAAAAGTGCGGTCCAATCCAGCTTTATCAGAAAGAGCTTCCTGAGATAGCTTTTTCAGTAAACGCAACTCTCTGATTACCATCCCAAATTCTTTAATTGGGTCACCGCTCATAGAAGCGGCAAGCTATCAGGCTAAATTACCTTTATGTTGTTGTCAGTAGTCTACAAGTTGCGTAACTTGCGTCCTCGCTCCAGAGTAATCAGAGGTCGGACGAACCGGCAGTAGCCTTTAAGTTCTGGTGTAAAGTACCCCGATGAGTAGGCCGAAGCTCAGAGAATCACCCGAATCTCACTTGATTCTTTACAATCACGCAGTTCCCAATCAAATTTTGGAGGGCATTATAACTGCACGTGAGGCTCTTGATCCCTACTACCCAACTATTACATGGCCTCAGTGGCACCAGGCCTTTCGAGATATACAGCCTAGCTTACTACTCAATGCCAATCGTGTGACGACTACTTCTCAAGGTCTTACCGAACTGGCCCGCTATTTTGAGACTCGATACCCCTCTACGGTACCACCCCGGCTGCCTACGACTCTTTTGCTCAGTCCCCAGGCTACAGCGCTACCGCCTGAGCTGCCATTGGACTCGCGTCGCCAGATTAAAAAAACATACTCGATGTGTCCAGATGTACTCGAAAGCCTTAATCGAGTGAGTTACTGGCGGCGTATGGCGAAATCATCCTTGATAAACCTAGCTGTGAAACAGTTGATGGCTACTTATTCCGAATCACAGGTTCCCATACCCTTAAACGAGGTCTGATTTCATCTTTCGCTTCTATTGCTTATGACACATTTTTCCCGTTGGCTATCGGGTCACTGATTGCCAGTATCCTGTAGTTGCTCTAATTCTTTTCCAATAACTGAGATACGGGTCGTGCCCAGTACTCCTACTATAGCGGCTGCACGTACCACCAGCACGAGAGTCGATTCGCTCAATGGCATCCCCGGTCATCACTTTGGTGAGTAGTTGAACTCCTTCCCCGGCTTGGTACTCACCAAAGGGTAGTAGACTGGCAACCAGATATATAACTGCCACGAAGACAAACAAGGACAGGTGATTCAGTAATCAATAAAAGTTAATATTATTTATATTATATGTATTTAAGAACGATAGATGCGTGGCTTTTCAGGCCATCGCATATGGGTTAGGGCGGGTCGCCTTGTAGAAGGAAACCATATTTCTGCTGGGACCGGGTATCAAGGGCGTGACTAATACAAACTGGGTAGGAGAGAAAAAATTAGGCCTACTACACCCCGAAGGTGTTACCCTATGAGCCGGCCGATATTCTCGATATCAAGAGCCTTTCGCTAACAAATGCCCAAGTCACTGATGGGGCTGCACGTTTAAAGGGTGAGAATTCATCAAAGGCTTAGTAAATAGAACAAGGTCGAAGCTAACGTCTGTTTTTTAATTCATTAGGAGTAGGTCCTTCAGGGGTAGGAGTATCCTGTAAAGAAGCAATCAGTTTATCAAATTCGGCAATATCACCTTCCACGACCGCAGCCATTTCTTGAGGGAGTAACGAAATAGACTGTTGAAAATGCAACAGATTTTGCTTCGCTTCTATCATCTGCGCACGGGACGATTCCTTCGGAATATAAGAGCTGCATCTCGCACATGCCATGCGGTGTTTGCACTCGTGAAAAAGTGTCAGTGTACAGAAACCATGGCCTAAATCATATAAAAATGCCGGTTCCCCATTGGCAGTTCCGCTGGTAATCGCATCCGGGTTTACAGTCACGGGCACTGTTCTGACGTTCCGACCAAAATAGTCTGCATCGCTGTACGCTTTTGCCATTTTAGTGGGACTGATTTTAGTGTAATGCTGAGTCGCACTGGGTGAACTATGACAAAGCCATTTCTGTAGTTCGAAGAGCGTCATGCCTTCCGGAGCATTATATAATTGTGAAGCAATAGTAGCCCGAGCACGGTGACTGCTTATTCGCCCGCGGGTGTCACTCTCAGGAACACCTGCTTTCTTGCATAGCATTGGAATGATTGCTCCGTTGAGATAACCTGGTGATACGCGTTTCCCACGCCAGACAAATAGGAAATCTACAACCTCTCCCGTCTTGGCATCACATTCCTTTACAGTTATCGGGCGTATTTTCTCCCAGGCCTGAACAGCTGCTCCAACAAGTGGATCAACCGGTTTGGATGAGGCGGTAGCACTTTTACCTGTGGGAACATCCAGATAACAGACCATTTTTACGCTTTCGGGTGCGATAGACAAATCTCCTTGGGCAGGTGTCTGCAAGCGGGTACAGCCTAGCCGCAACCGTTGAATCTCATTAACCCGCAGGCCTCCAAACAGCCATACCATAGTGATGGCATATACTAATTCAAAAGGATACCATGATTCGTGAAGGCCGGATGATGTATAACGGAATCCGTTTGCTGAAAGCTGGGGCATGTCAGCTTTCGTGAGATTGAGGCCGGCGTGCATCAGTTTGGCCCAGTAGTCATCTGCTATTACCCGGGGGGCCGGGCCTCGCATCCGAGCTATGTTACGCGGAAGTGCCAAGTCACGTCGGGGATTAAACGTAACAGGCAGCCATCCCCAGTCTTGGCAATCGATGAAGAAAGCGCGAATAGCACCTAAGATTATGGCTTTACCGTTCGGGGTAAGTGGCTTGCCTTTTTTCCATTCTGCAAGGGGAGAATTCTCATGGCCCCATTCACCAACTGTCATGCGGTCTACAGCAGCTACGTAGGCAATAGATACATCACGAGTCCATTGTGCCGGGCTATCGCAAGATGGGTAAGTTGCTGCAAACCATCTACCAGCTTTCGCTACCATAATCCGTACATGATTGCGTGTAATAAGAGCGTTAGTAGAAGTAGCATGCCATCGCTGGATCCAGAAAAGCCACTCAGCCGGAATGTTATCATCTACGCCTACCTGTACCTTGTAAGGGCCATCTATACGCTTTAAGGAGCGGGGGACAATATGTAAATTGTGCAAAACACGGGATAGTGGACTGCACGCACGTCGCGCAGCGCCCTGACGCTTTTCCTGTAACTGGTGTAAGACAGGCATTGACAAGTCATTCAGGATGGGATTGTGGTTCAGTAGGATAGCCTCGCATATCAGCGTCGGTAGATGCGTCTTAATTATACACTTTCCTAAGCCGAGTCGTGCGGCTTCTGTCTGAACAGAAGTAATAGCATGCTGTACAGGCTCATCACCAAACATTGCTCTAGCAAACATCTGTGGATTGAACTCTGCCACTTTAATTAAAATATTTCTATTATATAGAAGATAAGCGCAAGCCAGTAATGTGTGTCGCACCGCGATTTTTTTATTGTGTCCACATTCCTTGTAATCTTTGGCCGTGCCGCCGACAAGCTCCAGCCACTCTTGTTCGCCCCATGACCAGAAACTGGTCTGCCGTTGATACATGGCCAGCAGAACGTACGCAACCGTGGTGCGCTGAACCTGTAATTTATTTCTGTAACCAAAATGTTCCAGAGCAGCTAACAGGGGTTGTATCAGTCGTTGTAAAGGCTGCTCAACTTTCAACCGGCTTATATAAGGAAGATTCCATACTTCAACCCATGCAGTAAGGGCTGTCTTTTCCGAATTAGTAAGAGCTGTTGACCTGTCAAATAAATCCATAGCGAAAGGCCAGGGCTTTATTTTATTTGTTCCGGGAGTGAATAAGGCCCTGATGCCGCTCATAATGGTAGATTATTTATAGTTGCAGTCCGCCAGATGTGGATGGCATTCATACCTTTAGATACTTTATCGGCCAGTTCGCGGCCACTCAGATGGATATATAAAGTAGTGGTATCCAATGACTTGTGTCCGGCAAATGTTGCGATTTCATGTAGCTCCAGGCCTGCGCGGGCCAAGTCTGTCAGGCGCAGATGCCGTAGGGTGTGGGTAGTGAATTGTGATACTCCGGCACGGGCAGCTATTGCATGCACAACCTTCGACCATGTCCATTTGGTCAGCGGGCTGCCCTCATTCCGATGTGATTCAGATAGAAAAAGCAGCCCACCTTGTTTGGTTGTTTTAAATCGCTGGCGCAGGTACATAGCATAGAGCTGGCCGGTTGCTTCTGAATAATGTACTACCCGGCTACGGCGGGTCTTGCTGGTTTCTGCCCGTAGTGTAATCAGCCGGTAAGGGATGTCGAAGTCACCTGTATGGAGCAGGCAGAGTTCTTCCCGGCGCAACGCCCCGTCATAAGCCAGCGCCAGCATCAGGCGGTTACGTAATGGCTCCACATCTGTAGCGGTTACGATGTTCTGCCATTGTTCCTCGTCCGGAATCCAGGGGAGTCGCTTATGATGAGGTAGCAAGCCCCTGCGGGAACCGGCGAAGCCTTTATTAACTGTGTAAACACCGCGCTTGATAGGGTTATCGTCACGTAGCTGCTCTTCTACCAGATAATCGTAACATAAACGCACAGCTACCAGTCGTTGCCGCATTGTAGCATTGGCAAGGCCTTGCTGAACGCCCCCTTTTCCAACCGGCCTTGAAGCCATATTATGCACGTAGGCAGCAATATGCTCGCGTTGAGCTACGGAGAAATCCACCTCAAGTGATCGGCAGAAATCAGCATAATCCAGCAGCGCCCGTGCATAGGCATCAATCGTGGCGGGAGCTAGCCCCTGATGGAACTGTATAGTCAGCCACTTGCTCAGTTGAGGATGAAGAAATAATCTAGGGAATCGCTCTTGGAGAGTCTGTTTCATAAGATGCAAAATAAAGGTGTACTTTACCGTTATAATGCATGTAATATAAGTTTAATTTTTATTAAGATAAAATACTGGAAAACAGTGTTATTATATAGAATCAAGGATTGGGTGTGAAAAACAAGTAATTTGTACTCTGTAAGCGCAAGGGCTGAGAGTGAGGGGAGAAAACCTGTGTTTATATAGGCACAAGGTTAACTTCTCTCAAGCTAGGTATAAAGGTTATTCCACGTAACTTGCGACACTTCCCAGCGGGCTAGCGGGCGCACCTTCAGCCCCACATAAAAGCCGCTCTCGTTAATGTTGCGGGTGTTTTCGCTCAGCGCATTGCCGTAAAAAGCGTGAAAATCAGCATCGTAATGGCGTACAAGTACCGAGGCGTCTACGCTAGGCCCCAGGCTGGCCAGCAGGCCATTCACGGTGCCCAGGCCGCCGCCGCTGCTGCGCCCACTCTCGCCAAAAAGCAGCAGGTTGCGCCAGCCGTAGCTGTAGTGCGCTCCAAAAGCCAGGTTGTTCTGACCGTTGAATTCGTAGCGATTGTAGGGCTCGCTGCGCTTCTGAAAGGCCATGCCGTAGTGCGTGCCCACCGCCGTGAAGCCCAGCGCCAGGTTGCCATCGGCGCTGAGATAGCCGAGGTGGCCGCCGCCCACGGTTTCACTCAGGCGCTGGCGGTTGGCAATTTCGGTGGCCGTGCGGTGCAGGCCGGTCAGCAGCAGGCTGCTGCTAAACTCATCAAACTGCGCCAGCGAGTCGGTGGCCAGCTGGGCATTGGCATCAATGTTCTTGCGCGAGGCGAAGGCCGTGGCTTCCCAGCGCGGCGTGAGCCGGTAGGTGGCTGCCGCGCCCCGAAAAAACGTGTTTTCGAGCAGCGCCGCGTAGGGCCGCACCCCTAGCGAGGCCCGGCGCAGGTTGGTTATGGTTTCGGCGCCTTTGCCTTGGGCTAGCCCCGACGACAGTAAAAGCCCCTGCCCGAATTGCAATTGGTAATCGTCCAGCGCCAGCGTTTTCAGCCGCCCCTGCTCGTGCAGCACGAAGTGGGCCGATAAGAAATCGGGCCCGAACTGGTTCTGGCCCGGCCGCCAGGCCAATGGCTCGCCCGCGTCTTTCTCGGCCGTAAAGCCCAGGCTGAAATCGTGGGCGTGGCTCACGCGGTAGCGCAGGGCCAGGGCATCGGGCGAGCCCAGGTAGCGCAGCGTGGGCCGGCCCTGAAAGGTATCAACTGCCGAGTAGCCTTTGCGCTGCTGCAGCACCCGCTCGTAGCGCAGTAGCACGGCATTATTCTCTTCATTTTTGATGCGTTGCCACAGCGGGCCGCGCGCCGAGTTGGGGCTAGGGTTGGCCACCGTCACGAAGGGGGCCACGCGCTCGATGGTGCGCACTTCCCACTCGGGCACGGCTTGCAGCTCGTAGAGGCTCAGCAGCGGGCCGTTGGCCTGGCGGTATTTCAATAGAGCGGCTACCTGCTTTTCAGTCAGTAGGGGCAGGGCGCGCAGCTCTTCGGGGCTAGCCGTGTTGAGGTTGAGCGGCGAC
Source organism: Hymenobacter cheonanensis (assembly GCF_030581075.1). Lineage (GTDB taxonomy): Bacteria > Bacteroidota > Bacteroidia > Cytophagales > Hymenobacteraceae > Hymenobacter. The sequence goes on along the minus strand of NZ_JAUQSW010000012.1, from coordinate 103,846 downwards.
TGGTACAAATTCAGCAGCGTGCCATAGAGGTCCTCGTAGGGAATCTGGTCCGACTGAATTTCGGCAAATAACTCCTGCGCCAGCCGGTCGAGCGCGGGCGCCCGGCGCGGAAACTCCTGGGCCCGGGCGCCGCTCGGAACTAGCAGGCCCGCCAAGCCTAGCACGAGCGTGGCTGCCGCGAAGCCACACGAGGCAGCCCGCTTCATTTCGGCACCTGCGTTTCGGCGACAGCCGCCGCCGAGCCCCACTGCCAGCCCAGGCTGAAATACTGGCTCAGGCCCAGCGCCACGTGCCAGCCGGCCGCGTAGTCGAGCTGAAAATTGCCGGCCCGCACGCCCACGCCGCCCGTGGTCTGCTGGCTCAGGCTGGCGTAGCCCAGGCGCACCGCCACGGCCGGCACTGGCTGGTATTCAATACCCGCTTTCAGGCCCGCGTCGCGCTCCACATCCTTTTCGGCTTCGGCCAGCAGCAGCACCTGCCGGCCGGCGCGGTAGGCTAGCCCGGCGCGCAGCACGGTGGGCACGCGCTCGTCCTGGTAGTCGGCGAGGCGCGCTTGCGTGAGGTTGTAGAGGTGCACGCCCAGCGTGAGGCGCTGCGGCAAAATATCGGCCTGCCCGCCCAGCGAGGCCGCCAGCACCCGGCGGCTGCCCAGGTCCTGAAAGCTCACCTGCAGCGCATCGAGCCGGCCGCCTACGCTCACTACGCCCAGCCGGTAGCCATAGGCCACGCCCAGGCGTACCTCGCTATACAGCACGCCACCAAAGCGTTGGGCCTCTACGCCCACCACGCCCCGGCTAGCCCGGGCGGGCAGGCTGGCGGCGGCCGGCTCCACCTCGCCCAGCGGCAGGGCCACGGCCACGGCCGCCAAGTTGAGGCTCGGAATGAGGTAGCGGTTTTCGAAATAAAGGCCCGCCGTGGGCCGGGTGATGCTGCCCAGCCCGGCCGGGTTATTGGCCACGGCCCACACCTCGCCAGCCAGCGTGGCTGAGGCATTGCCCAGAGCCAGGGCACGCCCGCCGTGCCCGGCCGGGCCGTTGCCCTGGGCCCGCCCGGCCAGCGAAAACCCGCCTAGTAAGAATAGGAAAAAGAGTAAACGCTTGGCCATAGGCACTTCCACTAGCAGGAAAAGCCGAAATATAAGCCTGGTATTGGTAGGAGACTAAAGTATAAGATTAAATTTATTTTCAATCAATTACTTGCTGAAAGAGCTTGACACTTGGCCACTGCTGCCAAGCACGCTTGCCGACTTATTGCCGGATGAGCGGAAAAGCAATGGCAGAGCCCGACGTAATCCAGTGCTTTTAGTGCGGCCTGGTAGCGGGCAGCACCGCGCGGCCCAGAACTGCCTACTCGGAGGCCAGGCCCGCCAGGTAGCTTCCCAGCGTTTGGCCACTCGCTGCTTCGAGCCAGGCAATGCGGGCGTTTACCGAGCCACCGCATATAGCCTCGGCCGCGCGGTTAGGCGAGTCGAACTCGTAGTCTTGGGCAAAGCGTAGCAGGCCTTCGTGGGGCCGCAAAACGCCCGTTTCGACTAGGTGCTGCCGCAGCCGCTGGCCCGCTGCGCTAAAGCTGCCGCTGGCCTGGCCGGCCGTGGAGCCCGCCAGCACCCGCATGGTGCCAGCGGGTAGCCACTGCGCTACGGCCCGAAAACCGGCCTTAGGCCGCGCCAAGACAAAGGTGGGCGCGCCGGGCGCTGCTAAAGCAACCAGGGGCTCGGTTACAACCGGCGCGGCGGCCGGCAGCGGGACCGCCGCCACCCGCCGGGGTTTGCGCGCTGGCGCCGGGGGGGGTAAAGCGGCTGGCGGAACATCTATCGATGGACTGGGCGCGGCGGGCCGCAGGGTATTGCCCGATAAAAAATCCTGCGCTTCGTGCACCGTGATAGTCAGAATCTTGGCGGCTAGCAGCTGCACCATCGCCTGCGGCAAAGACGGGAAGGGCGGCTGCGACACGAGCTTTTGCGCGTCGGGCAGCACATCCTGCATCGCGCGCTCCTTTTTACCGAGTGTCAGGTATGCTTCGGCTTTGTGGCGGGCGCTGTGGTTGCTGATATTGTCGCGGTGCAGGAAGGTGTCAAAATAAGCCGCTACTTCTTCCAGGTCGTCGGTGAGCAAGTCAAACTTGCAGAACAGCTTGTCTTTGAACTCGCCACTCGTGAAAGAATAATAAAACCGCCAGTGCCGGCCGTCGGTGATGAGCGTAAAAAGCGCCGTATGGTCGCGGTTGTAGTCGCGCAGCTGCTTCTCCACCGCGGCCAGGTCTTTGGCGAAGCCGCCCACGCCCTTGCATTCAATAAAGATGGTAGTGGCCTCAAAATCATGCGTGAACAGCGCCAGGTCTACCCGCGTGTGGTCTTCCTTGCGGGTGGCTTTAAACTCGGCATACACCTCGCGCGGGTTCCAGATATCCCAGCCCAGCTGCTGCACAATGCGCGCCACTAGGGCCAGGCGCACATGTTCCTCGTTGTGATAGTCTTTGTTGCGCAGGCGCTGGCGGATATCGGTAAGCGTATCGAGCATGTAGCAGGAAATTATTCTTGCAATATCTGGTGAAATAACCGGCTTGCCAGCTTCGGCAGGCCGGCGCTGCCGGTTTGCCCGGTGGGGGCGAACTTTGCCCCCTAGCTCCAGCCTTTTTATAATATGTTCCGCCGCCTGTTGCTGCTGCTGGTGCGGTTTTACCAGCTCTTTGTTTCGCCGCTCACGCCGCCCAGCTGCCGCTACACGCCCACATGCTCGGCCTACGCGGCCGAGGCCATTGCCAAGTATGGCGCGTGGCGGGGCGGGCGGCTGGCGCTGCGGCGCATAGGCCGGTGCCACCCCTGGGGCGGGCACGGCTATGACCCGGTGCCCTAGCCCGCCGCGCGGGGCCTAGCCGCGCGGCCAGGCTTTGCCGTACAAGCTGGCCTATGCTAGGTATCTCTCTCCTTATCCGCCCCATGCTGGGCTTTATGCTGCTCTCGTCGGCGTGCTCCTCGGCCGCCGAAGACCACGCCGCCACCGACCAGCCGCAGGCCACGACCCAGACCAAGCCCGGTAAAAAAGGCAAAAAAGGCGGCCACAAAAAAGACAAGGCCGAAGCCCAGGCCAACGGCCTGCGCCGCGTGGGCAAGCTCACCGATGGCATTCTGGAAAGCTCGGGCCTGTGCGCAGCGCCCGAGGCGGGCACTTATTTCACCTTCGGCGACGATGGCCAGCAGCCCACCGTGTGGCGCGTAGATGGCACCGGCCAGCAGGTGGGCCAGTTTACGCTGGGCGCGCCCAACCACGACTGGGAAAGCCTGAGCCGCGACCCAAGCGGCAACTACTACATGGGCGACTGCGGCAACAACAACTCCGACCGCCAGAACCTGGCCATCCTGCGCTTTCGGCCCGCCACGCCCGGCCAGGTCGGTAAAATCAACTTCAAATACCCCGACCAGACCGAGTTTCCGCCCAGCAAAAAGGAGCGCAATTTCGACTGCGAGGCCAGCCTCTGGCACGATGGCCAGGTGTACTTATTCACCAAAGACCGCGCTACCCAGAGCACGTGCAAGGTGTACACGGTGCCCGACCAGCCCGGCAGCTACACCGCCAGGCTCCTCACCAAGCTCGCCATTCCGGGCGAAGTGACTGATGCTACGCTCGCCCCCGACGGGCACCGCCTCGTGCTGCTGGCCCGCCAGGAGCTGTTTATTCTGGATGGCAATTCGTGGGCGGATATCCTGAAAGCGACCCCGCGCCACGTGAGCCTGCAAGGCGCCGGCCAAACCGAAGGCGCTGCCTTCAAAGACCAGGACACGCTGCTCATCACCACCGAGCAGGGCGATGTGTACGAACTCGATTTGTAGGCGAGCCCTAGCGAAGGCCACAAAATAGAAGCCCGCTGCACACCGAGTGCAGCGGGCTTTTGCTTAGGTAAGCGGGCTAGCTAATGGCTGCTACTTGGCCGCCGTGGCGCGGGCGGCGGCTTCTTCCTCGGCCAGGTCGCGCGGGGCGTAGCCGTAGGGGTTTTGAGGGTCTTTGCCGGCGCGCAACAGCACCCACAATCCAATGAGAATGAACGGGATGCTGAGGAGCTGCCCAATGTTGAGGTGGTACTGCGCAATAATGCCGCTCTCCTGCGACACCTGGTTTTCTTTCAGGTACTCGACCAGCACGCGGAAGGTGAACAGCAGCACCACAAACAGGCCAAAGAGCAGGCCGCGCGGCGTGCGCTCCTTGTATTTGTTCCAGAGCCCGTAGAGCAGTACCAGCAGGAAAATGCAGAACAGCGACTCGTAAATCTGGGTGGGGTGGCGGGGCACGGCCATTTCCATGGTGGGCGTGGGCGCAGTGCCGGCGGGCAGCACTTGGGTCTGCTCCTCGCCATTGGGCAGGCGGCTGCGCTGCACTAGGGCCGCTCCTTCGGGCAGAGGCGTCACGGGCGCCTGCAGATGCTCGGTATCGCGCGGAAATACGAAGGCCCAAGGCGCATCGGTGGGCTTACCCACTATTTCGGAGTTCATAAGATTGCCCAGCCGGATGCAGGCGCCCCCGATAGCTACCACAATCACGATGCGGTCGAGCACCCAGAGGTAGTCAAACTTATTGCGGATGCTGAAAATGAACACCGCCAGCAAGATGCCAATGGTGGCCCCGTGCGAGGCCAGCCCACCGTGCCAGATTTTTAGAATCTCGCCCGGGTGCTCCCGGTAAGAGGCCCAGTCGTAGAAAAAAACGTGGCCTAGCCGCGCGCCCAGCACCGTGCCCACCACCATGTAAAAGGTAATGACATCGACCCAGTACGGCCGCACGCCCTCACTTTTGTAGATGTGCGTGAGCACGAACGAGCCGATAACGAAGCCCAGCGCAAACAGCACGCCGTACCAGCGCAGCAGCAGCGGCCCGATTTCGGCAATGATGGGCGAGACGTTCCAAGTAATGTAAGCGAGCGGTGCAGTCATGGGCAGCAAAAAAGAAAGAGGAATCAAAGGTACTTCGGGCGGCGGCGCCCGGCTCGCAAGCCCGCCGGCGCCGGCCCTGCGGGCCGGCCATCAACTAGCGGGTAAGGGCGTGGGGCACCGGGCCAGCCGGGCGGGCGGGCGGCGCGGCGCGCAGGGCCGCGCCATCACCGCTCACGGCCAGTAGCAGGGCGCCTAGCAAGGCGGCGTAGGCCGGGCGGCGCACCCAGCCCGGCAGCCCGGCGCGGGGCGCCCGGGTGGCACTGAGGCGGGCGTGCACCCGCGCGTAGAAGAACGGCTTAGGCTGCGGCTGGTGCCGCAGCTGGCCTAGCAGCGCCTGCCACTCCTCATCGGAGCCGGGGCGCGGGGCAGAGTTAGACATGGCGAGAAGGGGGCTGAAAGTGTTGGCGTAGTGTGTGCCGGGCCCGGTACAACAAGGACTCGACGGCCGCCACGGTGGTGCCGAGCACGGCCGCTATTTCTTCGTAGCTTAGCTCCTGCTCGTGGCGCAGCGTGAATGCCACCTGCTGCTGGGCCGGCAGGCGGCCAATGTGCAGCTGCAACAGGTGCAGCTGCTGCGCACCTTCCAGCAGCGCCTGGGGGTGGGCATGGTCGGGCGGCTCGGGCAGCCCCTGGTTGGCAAAGCCCAGCAGGCTGGTGAAAAACGCGAAGCGCTTGCGGGCCTGCTGGCGCCGCCGGTGCTGCAAGGCCCGCGAGGTGGCCAGCCGGTAGAGCCAGGTGTTGAGCGCCGCCTCGCCCCGAAACCGGCCAATGGTTTGGTACACCTCCACAAACACTTCCTGCGCTACGTCCTCCGCCTCTTCGGCCGAGCGCAGCAGCGAATACGCCGTGCGGTACACCCGGTCCTGGAAGCGCGCCACCAACGTGCGAAACGCGGCCTCGCTGCCCTGCTGAAGCTGGGCTATCAGCTCAGCATCGGCGGCGAGGCCGCTAGCGGCCAGGGGCTCGGCAAGGGTGGCAAGTAGCGGCAGGCTATAAGCCATAAGAATAGGGAGGCGATGGAGGCAGCAGAATGCTTGGGGCGCGGCAGCCCGGCTAGGCCGACCAGCGCTACACAAGCTTAGGTGCCAGCACTTGCAAGAACTTGCGCGGCTTCACTCACTTATTGCCTAAACTGCTGGGCAACAGGCAAAATAAATTGCTTGGCCCGCTGTGTTGCCCTGGCAGCGCCCGCTGCCGCTAGCCTCGCCTGGTGGCTATAGCGCCGCCAGCTCCTCGCCAAAGCCGCCGCTCAAAATGGGAAAGCGCAGCCACGAGCGCGGGTCCACGTTGTAGTCATCGAGGTGAAAGCTGGGGGCGTAGCGCTCGCGCTTCCACTGGTTGCGACTCCATAATTGGTAGAAGCGCTTCACGTAGGCGCGCAGCTGCTCGGGCTCGTAGGTTGGCTCTTCGGCCACGAGCTGGGCTAGCACGGCGGCCGGCGAGAGGCGGTCGTAGAAGGCCAGCCGCTCGATGCGGTTGAGCAGCGCGTAGGGCATCAGGTCGCGCTCGTCGGTTTGCTTGTCGGCCAGCGGGCGCAGCTCGGCGGTGGGCGCTAGGGCATTGACATGGTGCAGAGCTTCGTAGCCGAGCGCCGTTTGGGCCCAGCGCAGCCATTTCTTCACAAAATCCTTGTCGACGCCCGCAATGGGAGAGATGCTGCCGGCCGTGTCGCCATCCATGGTGCAGTAACCCACGCTGGCCTCCGAGCGGTTGGAAGTGGTGATGAGCAGGCAGTTCTGCACGTTGGCCAGCAGCCAGATGCCGGGGGCCCGCACCCGCGCCTGAATGTTTTGCAGGGCCAGGTCGTCGGTTTGCCAGGTTAGCTCGCGGCCTAGCGCGTGCTCAATTTTGCCCACGTAGCCGCGCACCTCTTCGTCAATTGTCCAGTCGAAAAACCGCGCCCCAATACTATCGGCCAGCTCCTTGGCCGAAATAAAAGTGTCGTCAGAAGAATTGACGGTGCCCTGGTAGGCGCAGGTAAGCAAGTGATTGACGAGCTGCTGGTTACTTGTAGTCGGCGTATGGTTTTCCGCTTCGGCAGAGTTGTCTACATCGGTGGCCAACTGAGCGGCCGTGCCGCCCGCGCCCGCCTGCGTCACCGCCGTTTTAGCCGCGTCAAACGCCCCACTACGGCGCTTAAACTCTTCCTCGCCCAATTCGGCCACACCCAGGCGCACCATTTCGGCCACGCCCACAGCGCAGAAGCACGAATCGGCCCCGCCGCTCAGGCTCAGCACGAATCCCCGGCTGCGTGCCTTACGCAGGTAGTCGAAGAGGCCCAGGCTCATGGCCTGGTTTAGCTCGCGGTACTCGTCGGGTTCAGGCAGCGGCACAATGACATCGGCCACTGCGAGCGGCTCGGCAAAATCTACATCCACCCATTCCATACCCACCTCCTTGAAGCTCAGCAACTGGTTACGCTTGAGCAGGTGGCCGTTGCGGGCAATCAGAATTTCTCCATCATAGATGGTACGGCCCGCCTCGTTGCCCAACAGATTGGCGTAGAGGTAAGTACACTTGAATTTGCGCGACCCGTTAAGCACCAGCTTGTAGCGCACATCAGTCTTGCTCATCGCAAAGTGGCTGGCCGAGGGGTTGATAATCAGGTCAACCTTGCCCACGAGGCGGCAGGCCGGGCGCACGTCATCGGGCCGCCAGGCATCCTCGCAAATCTCAAAGCCAAACCGCACGCCCCGGTGCTCAAACGTGAGGTCGCCGAGTGGCCAGCTTTCGCCCTCGTGCGCCACGGTGGTCGTCTCGCCCGCCACCCACGGCACAAAAAAGCGCGTTTCGTAGTGCACCCCGTCGTTGGCCAGAAACTGCTTGGCCGCGAAGCCCAGAATCTGGCCGTCGCGTAGCACGGCGGCTGTATTGTAGGTGCGGTGGGCTAGCCGCACCGGCAGCCCCACCACCACGCAAATACCCTCGGTAAGCGGCCGAATCTGCTGCAAATGCGCTAGGGCCGCCGCTGGCAGCCAGTCGCTCAAAAACAGGTCCTCGCAGTTGTAGCCCGTCAGGCACAGCTCGGGCAGGCACAGCAGCTCCACGCCCTCGGCCTTAGCCTGCGCAATGGCCGCACTGATATTCTGAATGTTATGCCCCCAGTCGAAGGGAATCTGGTTGAGGGCGGCTCCGGCAATGCGCATGGGCAGATGCTATATTAGTGTAGCTTTTTATTGACTGTAACTATGGAAAGAATAATTTTCCTACTGTTAGCAGTAGCTGTTGGTTTTAGCTCCCGTGCCCAAGCCCCTCAATTGGCTAGTAGCAGTCAAGCAAAACCAAAGGTCAAAACAGTTTTTAATCCTGAGATGCTAGCGCTTATGCTTGACAATTCGACGTTGCCAAGCTTAAGGAAGATTTACGGCAAAGCAGTGCAGGTCAAAAAGATAATTCGCAATAAGTATGAGCCGTCTGTCAAAGACACTCTGCTGACCGTTGCTAACAAGATTGATAAACTAGAGATTTTTGCAAATCAATACAATCAGTTTTTGCTGAGCGCCGATGTGACGTCAAAAAAAATGTCTTTTGGACGTGCTATCCGGATAGGCTCATCCAAAGCTGATTTTTGCAAAGCGTATGGGTTGCCTGCCGCCTTCGATGCTTATCAAATCACGGATGAAGGCACTAGTAGCCTATATTTTATATTTAAACAAGGATTGCTAGCTAAGGTAACCTTTGACGCTGGGGGCGTTGAATAAGGTGGACCATTTATACCCCTAGCGCAGTCAGCGCCCGCTCGGCGGCCAGTTGCTCGGCCTGCTTTTTATTGAGGCCCATGCCGGTGGCTATTACTTCATCGCTCAACAGCACGGTGGCCGTAAATTCCATGACGCCGCCCGGCCGGGGCTCGCCGCTCAACTCGTAGCGCACGTCTTTGCCGTGGCGCTGGGCCCACTCGATGAGCTTGCTCTTGTAATTAGAAGTAGTGGTGGTGAGCTTGTTGACGTCTACGAAAGGCTTAATCAGGCCCTTCAGCACAAACTTGCGGGCGGCCTTATAGCCCAGGTCCAGGTACACGGCGCCCACCAGGGCCTCCAGCGCGTTGCCGTTCACCGAGCGCGAGCGGGCCACGCGGTTTTGGGTCGCGTCGAGCTGCACCAGCTTGTCGAGGCCCATTTTGAGGGCGATGGCATTCAGGCTTTCGCGGTTCACGATACGCGAGCGCGTCTCGGTCAGGAAGCCTTCCTGCTCGTAGGGAAATTTCTTGAACAGGTACTCGGCCACCACCGTGCCCAGCACGGCATCGCCCAAAAATTCGAGCCGCTCATTGCTCTGGTGGCGGCCCGCGCCGGGGTCCTGCTTCACCACCGACGAGTGCGTGAAGGCTAGCTGGTATAAGCGCGCATTGTGCGGGTCCTGGCCGATAACGGTGGCCACGGCCTGCCGAAATTGCTTATCGCTGCCCAGCAGCCGCCGAAACAGGCCAAAGAGGGGAAGAGGCATTTTACTTTGCTGTTAGCTGTTAGCGGCAGGCTAGTAGCTTTTTAAAGAACTAAATAGAACGTCATGCTGACGAAGGAAGCATCTCGGCCGCGTCGTCCATCGACCTAGCCAAGATGCCTTTTTCGTCAGCATGACGTTCCAGGGGCTCGCGCCCGGCCTACTCGGCTACCTTGCGGAACACAACCGACGTGTTGTGCCCACCAAAGCCAAACGTGTTGCTGATAGCCACGTTTACGTCGCGCTTTTGCGCCACGTTAGGCGTAAAGTTCAGGTTCTGATTGATTTCCGGGTCGGGCGTGTGCAGGTTAATCGTAGGCGGCACCATGCCGTGCTTGATAGCCAGGATGCTGGCCACCGCCTCGATGCCGCCCGCGCCGCCTAGCAGGTGGCCCGTCATGCTCTTGGTCGAGGAGATGTTGAGCTTGGAAGCATGCTCGCCAAATACGGTTTCGATAGCCTTGATTTCGGCCCCGTCGCCGAGCGGCGTGCTCGTGCCGTGCGTGTTGATGTAGTCAACTTCCTCGGGCGCAATGCCCGCGTCGCGCAGCGCATTGCGCATCACCAGCACCACGCCCGAGCCGCTAGGGTCAGGGGCCGTGATGTGGTAGGCATCCGACGACATGCCGCCGCCGATAACCTCGCAGTACATTTTAGCGCCGCGCGCCTTGGCGTGCTCGTATTCCTCAAGCACCAGCGCGCCCGCGCCCTCGCCCAGCACAAAGCCGTCGCGGTCCTTGTCGTAGGGGCGCGACGCCGACGCCGGGTCGTCGTTGCGCTCGCTCATGGCCTTGAGGGCATTGAAGCCGCCCACGCCCGACTCGGTGATGGCCGCCTCGGAACCGCCCGTCACAATGGCGTCGGCCAGGCCCAGGCGAATGTTGTTGAAAGCCGCAATCAGCGCGTCGTTCGACGAGGCGCAGGCCGAAGTTGTGACGAAATTGGGCCCGCGAAAGCCATTCTTGATGGAAATATTGCCCGACGACGAGTCGGCAATCATGCGCGGAATAAAGAACGGCGAGTAGCGGGGCGTGCCGTCGCCGCGCTCAAACTGAAAGCATTCTTCCTGCAAAGACTTCAGCCCCCCGATGCCCGAGCCCCAGATAACGCCCACGCGGTCTTTGTCCACCCCGTCGAGCAGGCCCGAATCGGCAATGGCTTCGTCGGAGGCGATGACGGCGAACTGCGTAAACAAGTCCATTTTAGGCCCTTGCTTGCGCTCGAAATAATCCAGAGGATTGTAGTCCTTCACCTCGCAGGCAAAGCGGGTTTTGAACTTGGTAGCGTCGAAGCGGGTAATGGGCGCGGCGCCGCTGACCCCATTTACGAGCCCCTCCCAATAGGAAGAGGCAGTTTTACCCAGCGGGGTGATGGCCCCAATACCGGTTACGACGACGCGGCGGATGGACGACATAAGGCAAACGCCGAGTGGGCGGCGTAGTTAGAAAGAAACGAGAGTAGGGTGAAAACAGCAAAACCGGCCGGCGGCGAGCCGGCCGGTATAGGCATTTTTCTTATCTAAGCCCGGCTCCGCTAGGGGAGGCCCGGCGTCAACAGATTACTTGGCGTGCTCTTCGAGGTAGCTTACGGCCTGGCCCACGGTCTGGATGTTCTCAGCCTGGTCATCGGGGATGCTGACGTTGAATTCTTTTTCGAATTCCATAATCAGCTCCACGGTGTCGAGCGAATCGGCACCCAGGTCGTTGGTGAAGCTGGCTTCCGGCGTTACTTCCGAGGCTTCAACACCCAGCTTGTCGATAATGATGGCTTTTACTTTTTCGGCGATTTCAGACATTGCAGTCGTGGTTAAGGGGAAACTTGCCTGCAAAGTAACGCACCTTTTCGCAACTACCCCGCGAAACCCCTCCCCAAGGCACGTACAATATTTTGGCTTACCCCCAAAAAGAGGCTGCCCATGGCCCGCCGAAAGGTGTAGCTTTGCAGTTCGCTCCTCAGCTATGAAAACCTTAACCCTGGAGGCGGAATACGACTGCGACTTTGCCCTGTTTGGCCTCGTGTCCAGCACCCGTGACTATACCCTGGCCTGGAGCCTCAACCGGAGCCTGCGCGCGCGCCTGGTGCGCCAGCCCGATTTTGTGCTGAATCTGGTGCAGCAGGGGGCCTTGGCTTTCAGCTACTACCTCTATGCTACGGAGGTGCTTACCTTGCGCCTGCTGCGCAATCGCGCGGCCCTGCCCTCAACCCTAGCCAAGCCGTTTCTGGCCCCCGACATCCGGGAGTACGACTACCTGCTGCAAGTGCAGGGCGGTGCCGATGAGTGGGCCGGCATCGAGCTGCTCGACCGCCTCACGGCGCTGCCGCTGGTGCAGTATGCCAGCGAATTTGACCCTAACGAATTAAAATACAAAGAAAATCTGATTTTTTAACCACTTTGTGCGGCGGCCGAAGGAGGTCATTATCACGGCCGCCGCGCACTTCTCGCCACCCTGGCGGCGCGCCCGTGATACAGGGCCTTCGCTGCGCGCCGCACCACTCCAATTTGTATGCAACCGTCCCCCGTTTCCTTCAACAAAACCAAAATCGTGGCCACCGTGGGCCCGGCTTCCAACACCTACGAGCGCCTCGGCATGCTCATCCGCGAGGGTGTGGATGTATTTCGTCTCAACTTCTCGCACGGGTCGTATGAGGACCACCTGTCGGTGATTAACACCGTGCGCCGCCTCAACAAGGACATGCGCACCAACGTGGGTTTGCTGCAGGATTTGCAGGGCCCAAAAATTCGCTTGGGCGAGGTAGAAGGCGGTGGCGTGGAAATTAAGCGCGGCGATAAAATAAAGCTGGTGTGCGGCGAGAAGGAAATCAGCACGGCTACGCGCCTGAGCACGATTTACCTGGGCCTGGCCCGCGACGTGAAGCCCGGCGACCAGATTCTCATCGACGATGGCAAGATTGAGCTGAAGGTGCTCGCCACCGACCGCGACCAGGAAGTGGACGTAGAAGTTATCTACGGTGGCCTCGTGAAGCCCCGCAAGGGCATCAACCTGCCCGATTCGGAGGTTTCGGCCCCTAGCATGACGGAGAAGGATATCGAAGACCTCAAATTTGGCATGGAGCACGATGTGGACTGGATTGCCCTGAGCTTTGCCCGCAAGGCCGATGATATCCGCTTCATCAAAAACCTGATTGCCGAAGCTGGAAAAACCACCCGTGTGGTGGCCAAAATTGAGACGCCTGACGGCCTGCGCAACATCGACGAAATCATTGCCCTTACCGATGCCGTGATGGTGGCCCGCGGCGACCTCGGCGTGGAGGTGAAGATGGAGGAGGTGCCGATGGCCCAGAAGATGATTATCGAGAAGTGCAACAAGGCCGGCAAGCCCGTTATCGTAGCTACCCAGATGATGGAGAGCATGATAACGGCCCCGCGCCCCACCCGCGCCGAAACCAGCGACGTGGCCAACGCCGTGCTCGATGGCGCCGATGCCGTAATGCTGTCGGCCGAAACCGCCGTAGGCCAGTACCCGGCCGAGGTTATCCGCTCGATGGTAGCCACCATCCTGAGCGTGGAAACCCGCAGCCCCAAGCTATTCTACAAGTGGTGGCCCGTAGACGCAACCGCACCCACTTTCGTGGAAGACAGCATTTTGTCGGCCTCGTGCCACTTGGCCAAGAATACCTCGGCGCGCGTTATCACGGGCCTCACGGGTAAAGGCTACACGGCTTTCCAGCTGGCTAAGTACCGCCCCAAAGCGGATATCTTCATCTTCACCGATAACCGGCCGCTGCTTACCGTGCTAAGCCTCGTGTGGGGCGTGCGCGGTTTCTACTACGACCGCTTTAATAGCACCGATAGCACTATCGCGGATATTAAAAACATCCTGACTACCACCGGCAACCTCAACGCGGGCAACGTGTTCATCACAACGGGCTCAATGCCCATCAGCGACCGCGGCCGGGCCAACATGGTGAAAGTAAGCGTAGCGTAGCCTGGCCCGCAGCTTTAACGGATGAAACGGATTGCGTAGATACGCCCACCTTGTGGACTGCCTAGGTAATAGCTAGGGTCGTTTTATTCTTGCTAATTGAGCAAATAAAGAGCAGGCCGCTCCCATTGGGAGCGGCCTGCTCTTTATTGTGATGCATAATCCAACAGTCAATGCCCCCGATGGTAGATGACAATGGAGTAGGGTAGGGCAAGGCAGAAGAACGCAACTAGCCTAGCCAGCCCACGAAGCTGACATAGCCGCGCAATCCATTTCATCCGTTAACTCTGCGGCCAACGACAAAAAGCCCTGCTGGCGATAGCAGGGCTTTCTGGTGATGAGCGCGGGACCGAACGGTGGGGCGGCAGAGTTCGGCCCCGCTAGACTCGTCTCGCGCTAAAGCGCGTTAACGAGTTTTGTCAGCTTGCTCTTGTTGTTAGCAGCTTTGTTTTTGTGGATGATGTTCTTCTTGGCCAAGCGGTCCAGCATCGACGATACTTTCTTCAGCAGCTCCTGAGCGGCCGATTTATCAGTGGTGTCGCGCAGCTTCTTGATGGCCGTGCGAGTAGACTTGTGCTGGTAGCGGTTTAGTACGCGCTTCGCTTCGTTGCTGCGGATGCGCTTAATAGCCGACTTATGGTTTGCCATGACAAAAAAGAAAATTCTATAGAAGACAGCCGGACGGCTGCGGTTTTCGCGTTTGGGAGGGCAAAGGTAGGAAATAAAACCAGGATTTCCCAGCGCTTTAGCGAATAAAATTCTTGAGCAATGTTAGCTCTTCGGCAGGCTCTTGGGGCCAGCTACTAGGCCATCTTTGTGGCTTCCGGCCAGGCTAGCGCCCGTTTATTGGACATATTTGGCGCTGCGTTTGCTGCCTGCTAGGTCAGGTCTGCCAGCTATTATTCGCGCTATTTTATGCCGCTTCTTTCTACTTCGGCCTACCGCCCGGCCGCGCTGCTGGCCAACGGGCACCTGCAAACCATTGCGGCCAGCACCCTGCGGCGGGTGCCGGAAGTGCGCTACCAGCGCGAGCGGCTGGAGCTGCCCGATGGTGATTTTGTCGACCTCGACTGGTCGCTGGCGGGCCGCGAGCCGGCGCTTCGGCTCGGCATTATCTCGCACGGGTTGGAGGGCGACAGCAGCCGGCCCTACGTGCGGGGCATGGCCCGGGCACTCAACCAGGCGGGCATCGATGCGCTGGCCTGGAACTACCGCGGCTGCGGCGGTGAAACCAACCGCCTGCTGCGCGCCTACCACCTCGGCGATACCGACGACCTGGCGGCGGTGATAGCGCACGCGGTGGATGTAAAACACTACCCGGAAATTTTTTTGACCGGCTTCTCGGCCGGCGGCAACGTGACGCTTAAGTATTTGGGCGAGAATGCCGCCAGGGTGCCCGCGCCGGTGCAGCGCGCCGCCGTGTTTTCGGTGCCTACCGACCTCAAGGCAAGCTCGGTACACATCGGGCGCTGGCAAAATCAGCTTTACCTGCGGCGCTTTATGAACTCGCTCAAGGAAAAAATGCGGGTGAAAAACGCGCATTTGCCCGGCCAGCTCGACCTGACGGAGCTAAACCAGTTGCGCGATTTTCCGCAGTTTGATGAGCGTTATACCGCGCCGCTGCACGGCTTCGCCTCGGCCGACGATTACTATGAGCAGGCGGCATCGGGGCGCTACCTGGGCGGCATTCGCCTGCCCACTTTACTGGTCAATGCCCTGAACGACCCCTTTTTGCCCGCTAGCTGCTTCCCGCGCGAAGCGGCGGCAGCCAGCCAGTTTTTCTTTCTCGAAACGCCCGCTGGCGGCGGGCACGTGGGCTTCAACGAGGGCGGCCCGGCGGGCACCTACTACTCGGAGCGGCGGGCAGTAGACTTTTTCACCCGCGCGGTGCCGGGCTAGGGCAGGGGCTAACGCACAAAAGCGCGCCGCTCTCCAACAGTGGGAGGCGGCGCGCTTTTGTGCGTAGGCTACTAAGAGCTTACAGCTGCGGCGGCGAGGTGGCCTCGACGGCGGAGAAAGTTTCGAGAATCTTGTAGGTGTGCGACGCACCCTGAGGTACGAAGTAGGAAATGCCGGGTTCTAAGGCCGTTACCTTGCCTTCGATATGCAGCTCGGCGCGGCCTTTTAGTACGTAGCCCACGGTTTCGTAGGGGCGGTTGCTGAGGGGCTTGGGCTCGGCGGGCTCTTCATTTTCCCAGAGGCGCAGGGCTACGTGCTGGCCGGCGGCCAGGTGCTTGGCGCCGTCGGCGCCGGGGGTGGCCGATGCGGCATTTACATTTGAAACAGACATGATAGAGAAGGAATAAAATAGGCGCCGCCGGGCAGCGCATCAGGAAAAGGAATTTGGCGGTGACAGCCGTAAGCTGCTGGCCTGTGCAGCTAACGGCTAGGCCCGCCGGCCGGTTGTGCGCCAGCCCGCCGAAAACCTTCGGGCCAGCCGCCCGGTTAAGAAACCTGTGCCGCTGCCAAGGCTGTAGCTTGCCGGCCATTTTTCGTTTCTAGCCCATGATTCTGCCGTGTCCGCCGCTGCCCTCGAAACGTTTGCTGAGCAATTGGCACGGGCGCACGCGGCCGTGCCCTCGTCGCTGCCCGGGCCCGCTTTCTGCGCGCTAGCCGAGCAGGTGCTGGCGGTGCTTTTTCCGGAGCGCGCCGCCCGGCCCCTAGCGGGTACCGATGCCATTGCCGCCACCCTCTACCACTTGCAGGCCGAGCTTACGGCCCTGCTAGCCCAGGTGCCAACCCTGGCCGTGGCCCCCGCCGCCTTGGCTGCCGACTTATTTAACGGCCTGCCGGCCCTGCGTACGGCCCTGCTGCTCGATGCCGAAGCTACGCTGGCCGCCGACCCCGCCGCCCAGGACCTGGGCGAAATCCTGAGTACCTACCCCGGGTTTTACGCTACGGCCCTGCACCGGCTGGCGCACGCGCTGCACCAGCGCGGCGTGCCCCGCCTGCCGCGCCTGCTGAGCGAGTATGCTCACCAGCGCACGGGTATCGACATCCACCCCGGGGCGCGCATTGGCAAGTCGTTCTGCATCGACCACGGCACGGGCATTGTCATTGGCGAAACGGCTGATATTGGCGCGCATGTGCAAATATACCAAGGTGTTACGCTAGGAGCCTTGAGTGTGGCCAAGGCCTTACAGGGGCTCAAGCGCCATCCTACTATTGAAGACCACGTCGTGATTTATGCCAATGCGACCATCCTGGGCGGCAGCACCGTGATAGGCACGCACAGCATAGTGGGCGGCAACGTGTGGCTGACCGAGAGCGTGCCTTCGCATTCGCGGGTGTACCACCGCGCCCAGCTGCACATGGCCCGGCAAGACGACCCGGCCGGCGAACTCATGTTTTCGATTTAACCACTGGATAAGTCGGCTAGCACAAGAGTAAGGTCTTATGCTTACCAATTCATTACTAGTCGCTTTGCCTGTTTATCTATCTCCTGTTCCCCTAAAATCCACCCCATGAAAGCTAATTCCATTCTCGACGCCATCGGCCACACGCCGCTGGTCAAACTCAACAAGCTATTTGCCGCCGAGCGCCCCGACGTGGAGGTGTGGGTGAAGCTGGAGCGCCAAAACCCCGGCGGCTCCATCAAGGACCGCATTGCGCTGAGTATGATTGAGCAGGCCGAAAAAGACGGCATCCTCACCCCCGGCAGCCTGATTGTGGAGCCCACCTCAGGCAATACCGGCGTGGGGCTAGCCCTGGTAGCGGCTGTGAAGGGCTACAAAATCACGCTCGTAATGCCCGAAAGCATGAGCATTGAGCGCCGCCGCCTCATGTCGGCCTACGGCGCCAACCTTGAGCTGACGCCCCGCGAAGGCGGCATGAAAGCGGCCATTGCCAAGGCCCAGGAAATTGTGGACAGCACGCCCGGCGCTTGGATGCCCATGCAGTTCTCCAACGCGGCCAATATTGCGGTGCACGTGGCTACTACGGCCCAGGAAATTCTGGCCGATGCGCCGGAGGGCGGCTTCGACATGCACATCACGGGTGTGGGTACGGGCGGCCACATCACGGGCGTGACGGAGGTGCTCAAACCCAAGTTTCCGCACATGAAAACCTTTGCCGTAGAGCCCGAGCTGTCGCCCGTTATTAGCGGCGGCGCGCCGGGTCCGCACCCCATTCAGGGCATCGGCGCGGGCTTCATTCCGGATAACCTGCACCGCGACCTGCTCGACGGCGTAATTCAGGTGAGCCGCGACGAGGCCTTCGAAATGACGCGCCGCGCCGCCCGCGAAGAGGGCATTTTGTGCGGCATCTCGTCGGGCGCCTCGCTGGCCGCCGTAGCCAAAAAGCTGGCCGAGGTGCCGCAGGGCGGCAAGGTGCTCACCTTCTGCTACGACACCGGCGAGCGCTACCTGTCGGTAGAAGGATTGTTTGTGTAAGTAGCTGATAAAAAGAGAAATAAGCGCCACGAGTGTCGCGCCCCGCTAGCCAGGGGGCGGCGCTTGTGGCGTTTTTTTCGTATCCGGAAGCATGGAAAAAACTGAATCTCCGGCCGGCCACCTGTGGCGCTGGCTGCTGCCGGTGGCCGTACTGGCCTGCCTCTACGTCAATTATATCTACAACGCCCGCCCGCCCGAAGGCGCGCTGAGCAACGGCGAAATGTCGGCCCGGCACCCTACGCTGCTTACGCCGGCGGGCTATGCCTTCAGCATCTGGGGCGTTATTTTTCTGGGGCTGGTGGTGTACACGGTGTGGCAGGCGCTGCCTGCCCAGCACGCTGCCCGCCTGCCGCTAGCCCTCAATAAGCTATTGACGCTGGCCGTGCTGGCTACTACGGCCTGGACGCTGGTGTTCAGCTACGGGCTCATCAGCGCCAGCCTCACCGTGATGCTGCTGTTGCTGCTGCTGCTGGCCCAGGCCTACGGCCGGGTGCGGCAATTGGTGCTGCTGCGCGCCGTGCCCGGCTGGCCGGTGTGGTTTTTGAGCCTGTACCTGGGCTGGATAGTACTGGCCACGGTGCTCAACTTCATCTTCGGGCTGCGCGACGGCTTTGGCCTGCACTGGCCGGCCGGGGCTAGCCTGGTGGGCTGCTATGCGCTGCTGCTCATTGCGGTAGGCCTGGGGCTAGCCCTGGCCTGGCGCAGCCACGATGTGCGCCTGCCGCTGCCCATAGCCTGGGGCCTGCTGGGCACCTGGATGGCCCAGCGCGCCACGCAGCCGGGACTGGCTACGGCCGCGCTGGGGGCCGCCTCGCTGCTGCTGCTGGGGGCAGTAGTGGTGGGCTGGCGGCGCAGCCAGCAGGTGCTGGCGGCCGGCTAGGGGCGGGGCCCTGGCCTGTACTTTTGCCCTAGCCCACGGTGGGCGCTGTTTTCTCCTTTATTCCCTTCTTTCGATGCGCCAGAATTTTGTTGCCGGCAACTGGAAAATGAACCTCACCCTGCCCGAAGCGCAGGCCCTGACGTCGGAAATTGTGCAGATGCTGCACGACGAGCTTACCGGCCCCCGGCCGCAGGTGGTTATCTGCCCGCCGTTTCCGCTGCTCATGGGTGTGCACCGGCTGCTGGGCGAAGGCGGCAACCCCGCACTAGGGGCCCAAAACTTTCACCAGAAAGAAAGTGGCGCCTACACCGGCGAGGTGTCGGCCCGGCAGCTGCAATCGGTGGGCTGCGAGTACGTGATACTCGGCCACTCGGAGCGCCGCCAGCACTTCCGCGAAGACGACGCCTTGTTGGCCGACAAGCTCAATACGGCTTTGGCCGCTGGCCTGAAGCCGATTTTTTGCGTGGGCGAAAGCCTCGAAACCCGCGAGGCCGACGAAACCTTCGACTTCATTGGCCAGCAGCTGGCCGATGGCCTTTTTCACCTCAGCAAAGAAGATTTTGGCAAGGTGGTGATTGCCTACGAGCCCATCTGGGCCATTGGCACCGGGCGCACGGCCAGCAGCGCGCAGGCGCAGGAGGTGCACGCCTTCATTCGAGCGCAGGTGGCCGCGGCCTACGACCAGGCCACGGCCGACAACACGACTATTCTTTACGGCGGCTCGTGCAACGCCCAGAACGCCCGCGAACTCTTCAGCCAAGCCGATGTCGACGGTGGCCTCATCGGCGGCGCGTCGTTGAAATCGCGCGATTTTGTTGAAATTGTAAAGTCCTTTTAGCTGGCTGGCACTGCATAAAGGACGAATTGTATTTTAGGCCGAATTATTGCCTTAACCGGCTGGCTTGGTGTTATAAATTCTGGTTCATCCTCTTACGCAGCTACCCCGTGCTATCTTTTTTTCTCTCCTTTTTGCTGTTTTTCGCGTCGCCTTCTGCAGGTAGCGCCGCCAGCCGGCCGGGTAGGGCCCTAGCGCACCCGGCCGGCTCGGTAGAGCCGTGCAAAATCTACGGCTCCATTTACCTCGAAAACGACCCGCGCCGCGCCAACTCGTGCTTCGCGGTGGTGTATGTCGAGCCCGAGCAGGCGTTTGCCGACGTGCTGGTTTTCAACGAAACCAACAAGCTCTTTGCCGACAAGGCGGGCCTGTGGTGCCCGGCCGAAAACCGGGAGTTTGCCGACTACACCCTGTACGTGACCACCGACCGCAGCCGGGCCGATTTTGCCATTCACTATACCAAAGTGCGCTCGTTTGCGGGCTGCAAGCAGTAGCCGCCGTTGTGCGGCGGGCGCTACTTCGCACCTGCGAGGTGGCCCAGCCCAAGCCAGGTTTGGGGCGAATAAGTAGGCTAGTGGCAGATTGCGCCGGGGCCTGCGCACCAACTGCGGCGGGACTGCGTTTCTAAATTTTACGTTCCTAAAATGGATTTTATTGAGTTGACAGTGCAGGCTCCGCGCGAGCTGGCCGATATTCTGGTTGCCGAGCTGGGCGAAGTAGGCTTCGATACCTTCGAAGACAACGACGCGGGCTTTTGCGCCTACACCACCGAAGATGCCTTCGACCGCGACGCGGTGGCCGAGATTATGAGCCGCTACGAAGGCCTGGGCGAGCTGGCATTTTCGGACCGCGTGATAACGCGCCAGAACTGGAACCTGGAGTGGGAGAAGAATTTTCAGCCTCTCATTATTGCCGACCGCGTGTCGGTGCGGGCGCCGTTTCACCCCAAGCCGGAAGGGGTGGAGTACGATATTGAGATAATGCCGCGCATGTCGTTTGGCACCGGCCACCACGAAACCACGGCGCTGATGATTGAAAATCAGCTGGATATCGACCACCACGGCAAGCGCGTGCTCGACATGGGCTGCGGCACGGGCATTCTGGCCATTATGGCCGAGATGCTGGGCGCCCGCCAGGTGTTGGCCGTGGATGTGGAGCCCTGGACCGTGGAAAACGCCCGCGACAACGCCGCCGAAAACCACTGCCGTACCATTGAGTGCCGCTTGGGCGGCGCCGAGACCCTAGCCGACGAGGCGCCCTTCGACCTCATCCTGGCCAACATCAACCGCAACGTGCTGCTCGAGGATATGCACGAGTATGCCCGCCTGCTGCCCAGTGGGAAACCAATTTTGTTCAGCGGGTTTTACGAGGAGGATTTAGCCAAGATAACGGCCGAGGCTACCCGCCAGGGGCTGCGCTACGAGCGGCACCGCACGCTGCGCAGCTGGGTATCGGCCATTTTCACCAAAGTTTAAGCTGCCCCGGATACCTGCCGGGGACGACCTGCCGGCCGCCCGCGGCCTTTACCCGACCTTATGAAGCGACTGCTCGCCGCCTTTTTCTGCTTAAGTTTTCCGCTGCTGCCCGCCGGCGCCCAAACGGCCAGGCCGCTCGCCCCGGCTGCCAAGCCGGGCACCGCCCCGGCCGCCGTGCCCGCGCCGCCCACCGATGGCCGGGCGGCCGGCGCGGTGCGCCCGGGCCAGGTGGCGGTGCAGCGCTACACGGGCCACCTCTCGCCCGAGCCCGAGCAGTTTATCCTCGACGTGCGCACGATGATGCTGGCCAGCAACAACGCTGGGGCAATGGCCTTGGGCGACAAGCTGCGCCAGCTGTGGGGCAGCAACCAGCTCACGGCCAGCCAGCAAAAAGCGATTGCTGAGCTTTCGCAGAAAATGCTGGATAAGAAGCTGCGGCCCATTCCGCACCTCACGGCTTTTTACAGTGCCCTAGTAGCGGGTAAAACCAAGGCCGGCCTCAGCGACAAGCAGATAGACCAGTACCTCGACGCGCTAGGGCAGTCGGTGGACAAAGACCCACCGGCGGAGGTGGAAAAATACCTGCTCACCACGGCCAGGGTGCTCAGTGGCGGCTACCTCTACCGCTCGGGCTTTAACGCGCTGCGGATGACGGGCGGGCAATTGTCCTTTGCTTACAAAGCCGCCGCCGCGCCCGACCCCAACGCCACGTTCGACATGGCTCCGGCCGCGCCCAAGCCGGTTGAATTGCCCGCCGCTAAGCCAGCGGCCAAGCCCACCGCCGCCAAGCCTAAGCCGAAACCCGTAGCCAAAAAGAAGCGTGCCAGCGATGGCTGGGACACGGCCGATATGTGGAGCGGCACCAAAGCCAGCAAAAACGACGGCTGGAGCAGCGCCAACGATGGCTGGGGCCCGCCCATCGGCAGCACGCCCAAGAAAAAAGCGGCCAACGACGGCTGGGGGGCGCCCGCCGCCGATGATGGCTGGGGCACCCCGAAGAAAAAGACGCCCGCTAAAACCACCGCTAAGGCCCCGGTCAAAGCAGCCGCTAAGCCCGTAGCTGCCAAGCCGGCCGCTGCGCCCGCACCCAGCGTGGCCGACTTCGACCAGGCTAGCCAGCCGTTTGTGCCCTCGGCCAGCGCGGCGTATGATGCCTACTACCCACCGGCCATCAGCGGGCCGGTGATTGAGTTGAAGGATGCCGAGCTGGTGATGCGCACGGCCAGCGACTCCATCGTTATTCATAAGGTGAGCGGCACGGCGGCCACGGTGGGCAGCCATTTTCTGGCCACGGGCGGGCAGGTGGCCTGGACGGTGAAGGGCAACCCCGTAACGGCCGACCTCGGCCCGTTCGACTTCGACCCGAGCAAGCCCGAGTTCACGGCCCAGCCCGTGACGCTGACTTACCCCGCCAGGCTCGAAGCGCCGGTGAAGGGCGCCCTCAGCTACAAGAGCGTGCGCCGCAAGCCGGGCGCCACCGAAAGCAGCTACCCGCGCTTCATCTCGCTTACCAACGATGTGCGCCTCAAGGATATAGGCCCCGGCATCAAGTACCAGGGCGGGCTCTCGATGGCGGGCAGCAGCCTGCTGTCGGCCTCGCTCGACGGCTCGCTCTCGCACCTCACCGTGAGCCAGGATAATAAGCTGCGCTTCCGCTCGGCCTCGCGCAATTTTGTGCTCGGCGACTCGGTCATCACCGCTGGGCGGGCGGGCGTGGCGCTCTACGAAAGCACCGGCGACTCCATCACGCACCCTGGCGTGGAGCTGAAGTATTTGAAGGCTAAGGAGCAGCTCAAGCTGCTCTATGAGAAGGGCTTGTACCACAATGCACCGTACTCCGACTCGTACCACCAGGTAGATATCCGGGCCCAGATGCTGACCTGGAACCTGCGCGAGCCGAAGATGGACTTCAGCATCATCACCTCGCCCACGCAGGTAGCGGCTGATTTTGAGAGCAGTAACTTCTTCTCCAACACCCGCTACCAGCAGCTCAAGAGCATCAACCACCTGCACCCGCTGCAAATGTTGCTCGGCTACAGCATCGACCACGGCCACGCCAGCGTACTGAATGTGCACGACGTGGCCGTGGCCACCGGCACCAACGAGGCCAACCTGCGCTCGGCCGTGAGCGGGCTGGCCCGCGATGGCTACGTGGACATTCAGCCCCAGACCGGCGAGGTGGTTCTGCTGCGCAAAGCCCGCCACTACGTGGGCGCGGCCCGCGAGAAGAAAGACTACGACCACATCGATATCAAGTCGTTGAGCGGCTCGGGGCGCAGCGCCACGCTCAACCTGGCCAGCAACCAGCTGGTGGTGCACGGAGTGAAGCAGTTTAGCTTTTCCGACGATTCGGCGGCCGTATTTGTGCAGCCCGACAGCGGCACCGTGCGCATGGAGCGCAACCGCAACCTCAAGTTCAGTGGGCGGGTGAAAACGTCCATCTACGGCTTCAAGGGTAAGGATTTTCTGTTCGACTACGACGGGTATTACATCGACATGCCCCGCATCGACTCGCTCACGATTCGCAACAAGCGCAAGAAGGCCACCAACAAAACCGTGGCCGCCGACGAAGCGCCCCCTAGCGACTTCGTGCTTACCAACAAGGGCAAATACCAAAGCGGGCGCCTGTACCTAAATGACCCCCTGAACCGCTCGGGCCGCAAGAAAATGCCGAAGTACCCGGCCTTCAACTCGTCGTCGGGGGCCTACGTGTACTTCAACAAGCCCGATGTGCTGGGGGGCGCCTACGACACCACCACGTACTTCGACGTGCCGCCCTTCAGCTTCGACTCAATGGGCGTGGGCAAGGCGCGCGGCAACTTCGTGGGCGTGTTTCATAGCAAGGCACTACCGCCCATCAAAACGGCGCTCACCACCCAGGAAGACGGCACGATGGGCTTTGTGCACACGGTGCCGGCGGCGGGCTACCCCCTGTATGGCGGCAAAGGCCGGCTCTCGTCGGGCGCCAGGGTGAAGCTCAATAGCCAGGGCCTGCAATCGAACGGCACCGTAACCTACCTGGGCGCCACCCTGCAAAGCGACCGCTTTGTGATGTACGGCGACTCGCTCACCGGCGAAGGCAAAGCCGGCTCCATCGCGGCTGGCGCCAACACGCCCAAGGTGGTGCTGCCGCCCGGCTACCTCATCAACTGGGGCGCCCGCACCGACAGCCTGCACCTGCAAACGCCGGCTAGCGGCGCCCCAGCTAAGCTCTACGCCGACCACACCTTTAAGGGCTCGCTGCTGCTCACGCCCAAGGTGGTAGGTGGCGCCGGCCGCCTCGATGGCCCGCAGAGCTACGTGCGCTCCGAAAGCCTGGTATTCAAAAACGACTCATACTCGGGCCAGAAGGCGCTGCTGAGCGTGAAATCGGCCCAGGCCGGCAAGCCGGCCCTGGCGGCCAACGACGTCGATTTCACCTACGACCTCAGGAAAGGCTACGCCGAGTTTAAGCGCGAGGAAGGCAGCAAGGCCACCATCGACCTGCCCTACACGGCCTTCCGCACCTCGCTCAGCAGCGGGCGCTGGGACTTTAAGAAGAAGCGGGTGCTGCTGCGCGCCGCCGGCACCGACTCGACGCGCTCGTACCTGACCTCGACTGCGCCCGAGCAGCACGGACTAAAATTTAAGGCCACGGCCGCCGACTATGACCTCACCAAGTACCAGCTGCAAGCCAAGGGCGTGCCCTACGTAGCGGCGGCCGATGCCTGGGTTATTCCCGACTCGGGCCGCGTGGTGGTGGCGGGCGGCGGCAAGATGCAGACCCTGCACCACGCCAAAATCCTGCTCGACTCGCTGGGCAAGTTTCACAAGCTGGTGGATGGCAACATCCGGGTTGATGCCCGCGATGCCTTCAGCGGCGATGCCAAGTATATGTCGCGCACGGCCACCGGCGACTCGGTAGCCCTCAAGTTTGTAGACTTCAAATCGGACTCGGCCGGCCTGCTAGCCTCTACTACCGGGCGCAAGCGCTTTGGCCTGCGCCGCCGCAAAACGGTTGACGTGAACGAGGTGAACCCGACGGCCAGCCTCGCCACCACGGCCACGGCCAACGTGGAGGCCAATCAGAAGTTTCAGCTAGCCCCGCGCATTGGTTTCCGGGGCGGCATCAACCTGAACTCGCGCCGCCGCGGCTTGCTCTTCGATGGGCAGGTGCAGCTGCAGTTTGGGCGCGTGCGCGACGCGGCTACCGCCGATTGGTTTGCGGTGAAGGACAGTATCGACCCCCGCAACCTCGACCTCGACCTGCGTAACCTGAAAACGGAGGACGGCACGGAGCTGGCCACCGGCTTATTCATATCGGACACCGACAACCGCATTTATCCGCTCTACGGAGGCCCCGTGGGCAGCGCGGCCGATATTCCGCTGCTGGCCGTGTCGGGCAAGCTGCACTACGATGCCAAGCGCGGCGAGTACACCATTGCCGACCAGGATTTTACCGACCCCAACCACTACCAGGGCACGCTGCTCACCTTCCGCGACTCGACCAGCCAGGTCACGTTCCGGGGGCCGATGAGCTTCATTACCAACTCCAAAAGCTACAGCATTGCGGCTAGCGGCGTGGGCCGCGCCAACCCCGACAGCGCCCGCTACCGGGTGCGCAGCCTGCTGGGCATCGATGCCGCCATGCCGCCCAAGGCCGTGGAGCTGATGGCCAGCACCCTGGCCAAGGTCACCAAAAACTCGCCCGAGGCCCTGGATGGCTCTATGGATGAGCTGTTCAACATTGCGCAGTTTGCCGGCAACAAGGGTGTGGATGCCTTCAACAGCCGCCGGCCCGGCGTGGCCCCGCCGGCCCTGGCCAGCCTCTCGCCCAAGCTGCTGCACACCCTCACCCTGAGCAAGGTAAACCTGCGCTGGGACCCTAAGCAGCACGCCTGGTTCTCGCAGGGCAAAATTGGCCTGGGCGGCGTGGGTAAGCAGGGCCTCAACGCCCTGGTGGATGGCTACGTGGAAATCAAGCGCGAGAACTCGGCCGATATTGTGGAGGTCTACATCGAGGCCGAGCCCCAGACCTGGTACTACCTGCGCTACGCCAATAACGTGCTGCTCACCAAGTCGTCGAGCGAGGAATACGACGGCGAGATTGCGGCCAAGCAAAAAGGCAGCATCGAAACCACGGCCGACTACGGCGTTTTCCTGGGCGAGTTTGAAGATGTAGACCGATTCCGCTCGCACTTCGAGCGCACGTACCTGGGCAAATCGGGCAAGCTGGCCCCGCGCCCGGCGGCGGCGGCGCCCACCGGCAATTTCGACAACTTCGATACGGAGAAAGGCAAGAAGTCGAAGAAAAAGCCCAAGGCTGACCCCTTCGGCGACGGCGAAAACGCGGCTGCTACCGAGCCCGCCGCTGAGCCCGCCAAGAAATCGAAGAAGAAAAAGGACAGCGACCCCTTCGGCGATGGCGTCATCGCCCCCGCCCCGGAGCCCGCGCCCGAGCCGGCCAAAAAAGCCAAGAAAAAGAAGGAGGAAGCCCCGGCCGAAGACCCTAGCCTGAGTGAGCCGGCACCGGAGCCCGCCAAAAAGTCGAAGAAAAAGGCGAAAGACAACGACCCCTTTGCCGACAGCGAAGTGGCGCCCGTAGCCCCGGCCCCGAAGAAAGCGGCGCCAGCTGCCCCCGCCCCGGTAGTGCCCACTAGCCCAGCGCCTGCTAACCCAGCGCCAACGCCTGCGCCAGCCGCACCGGCAGTAGCCAGCCCTCCCGCTGCTACTCAGGCCAGCCCCTCGCCAGTGGTGGCACCCAAAGCCGCGGCCGACTCGACGCAGGTGCCCGCCGCGCCGGCCCCTGTTCCTGCCACCCCGGCGCCGGCCGCACCCGCACCCGCTCCGGCTGCCCCGGCCGCTGCGCCCGCCGTGCCGGAGCCAACTCCTGCCCCCGCCCCGGTGCCCGCCAAAAAGGAGAAGGCGAAGGAAGCCGACCCTGACCCTAGCGCCGAACCAGGTGTAGAAACCGACAAGAAGTCGAAAAAGAAAAAGAAGAAGGCCGAAGCCGAAGACCCCTTCGGCGACTCTTAAACCAGGAAGCCTAGCCGCCCCGGAGCCTACCTCCGGGGCGGCTTACTTTTGCGCCATGCTACTCATTGCTTTGGCGCTACTCCTGGCCTACTTACTAGGCTCTATTCCTACGGCCCTCTGGGTGGGCCGGACTTTTTTTAACCTCGCCGACATCCGCGAGCACGGCTCCGGCAACGCGGGCGCCACCAATACCTTCCGCGTACTGGGCAAGAAAGCCGGCACCTTCGTGCTCCTATTCGATGCCTTCAAGGGCTTCGCGGCGGCCTGGTTTCTGCCCAATTTTCTGCTTGGCCAGGGGCTTATTCAGCCCGAAAGTCTCTTTTACTACCGCCTGGCCTGCGGGGTGCTGGCGGTGGTGGGGCATATTTACCCGGTGTTTGCGCAATTTCGGGGCGGCAAGGGCGTGGCTACCATTCTGGGGATGATGCTGGCCATTGCGCCGACTACGGTGGGCGTGGCGCTGCTGGTGTTTCTGGCGGTGCTGGGCACCACGCGCTACGTGTCTTTGAGCAGTATGACGGCCGGCGTGGCTTTCGCGCTGCTGCAATTGCTGCCCGCCTTTCGCCCGGCCAACCCGCTGCAAGTGTGGTTTGGCTTCCTGCTGGCCGGCATGCTCATCTATACCCACCGGGCCAACATTGGCCGGCTGCGCGCGGGCACCGAGAGCCGGGTGCCGCTGTGGGGCAAAAAATAAAGCGGTTATTTTTTCTTGGTCGGATTGAGCTGGTAGTAAAGCTGTTCCAGGTTGGAGGCTTCGTTATTGATTTTGAGCGTCTGACCGATTGTGGTCAGCAACTGCCTGCTGGCCGAGGCGCTGGCCTTTCGCTCTACCGGGCAGTTGAGAATAAGCGCTTGGTTGAAGCAAAGCGAAACCAGATACTGCTGCTGGCCGATTTGCTTGTTGGTGGCCGGCATGTCGTATGTCCAGAGCATAAAAAGCCGGTTATTCAGGTGCAGAAAGCTCACCAGCTCGTTGCGGATGGGCGCTTTGAGGTCGTGCCGTATGTATTGCGACTCGTGTTCCTTATAGGCAATCAGGAGCTGCTTGGCGCGTTCGTCGCCCACCTGCTGCTGGGTAGGTGCCAGTGGCGCGGGCAGGATAACTGCCTGAAGAATCTGGCCATTCACGCGCATAAAGCCGGGTTCGGCCATCGGCTCCACGTTGGGGCTGACAACCCGAATGCTAAACGACTGCTGCTGATTGGTGAACACCAGCAAGGCGCCGTTGGGGGCGGGCAGCAGCGCCGCCTTGAAGGCTAGCGTAGAATCTTGCTGGGCGGCGGCCGGCAAAGGCCGCCCCCACCAGCCGGCGCAAAGCAGCAGCGCAACAACGTATTTCATTGAGGAAAGCAAATAGAGCGGCCAAAGCTAAGCGCTGCCTGCCAAGGCAAACAAAGCCAGGTACTATCTTGAGCGGTATGCCTGGCCAGTTTCCTCAGCTCACCACCCCGCGCCTGCTGCTGCGCGCCTTCGCCCTGGCCGATGTGCCGCGCCTTGTGGCCCTGGCCGGCAATTATGAGGTAGCCAAAAACACGCTCAATATTCCGCACCCTTACCGCGAAGAAGACGCCCGCCGCTGGGTGCAGCTCACCCGGGAAAACTACGAGCAGCAAACCGGCTACGCCTTTGCCCTGGCGCTGCGCGCCACCGGCGAGTTTATCGGCGGCATGGGCCTCACGCTGGAGCGGCGCTTCGACCGGGCCGAGGCCGGCTACTGGCTGGGGCAGCCCTACTGGGGCCAGGGGCTGGCCAGCGAGGCGCTAGGGGCCGTGCTGCACTTTGGCTTCGAAAAACTCAAGCTGAATAAAATCTACGCCACGCACATTGCCGAAAACCCGGCGTCGGGCCGGGTAATGCTGAAAAACGGGATGCTTAAAGAAGGGGAGCTGGCCCAGCACACCAAGCGCGACGGCCGCTACTACGACCTGTGGCAGTACCGCCTCACGCAAACCGAGTATGCCGCGAGGGCGGCGGGCAACGTGTAAAATTTTGGCATTTTGTGCGAGGGGCGGTTGTCTTTTAGCCTGTAGTAGTTGAAGCCTGCTACTGAGGAGGCTGGCATGTGGGCTGGTGTAAAGGGGGCGGGGCATTGTGAGGTAGCCGTATGGGCTAGGGGGGAGGCTGGGCGCGGAAGTGGGTCGGTAAGCATTTAGGGGGATTTTTTAGGCCGCATTGCTGCCCACCTTTGAGTGCTTGCCGGGTTGCAACGTGCTGGCTAGGGCTGGGTTGGCTGCTTGGGCAGCGCCGGGCCGGGCCAGCGCTGCCGGGCAGCATTCTTTTCCCCACCCTCTTCCTTTTCCACAAGTATGACCACACTACTTACTGTGCGGGCCCGCCGCTATTGGCGGGCTGCCCTCTACGGCGGCGCGCTACTGCTGGGGCTGCCCGCCGCCAGCCACGCCCAATGCACCCAGCTCGTTTGGGCCGACGAGTTCAACAACGCCTCGCTCGACACCACTAAGTGGAAGGTGATAACCGGCGACGGCTGCCCCACCGTTTGCGGCTGGGGCAACGCGGAACTCGAAAACTACCGCGCCCAGAACATTGCCACCACCGGCGGCAACCTGGTTATCAGTACCAAGTACGAGACTACTACCGCCCCTAGCGGCAACACCTACCAGTACAGCTCGGGCAAGCTCCAGTCGAAGGTGCCGGGCAAGGGCACGCTCCAGACTTTCAAGTACGGGCGCATTGAAGCGCGTATGCAGCTGCCCTCGGCGGGCGGCGTGTGGCCGGCGTTCTGGATGCTGGCCGACCCCGGCAACTGGCCTACCACCGGCGAAATCGACATTATGGAGGCCAAGCACAAGAATCCGCAGTCGGTGACGGGCACGGCCATTGGCAACGCGGGCGGCAACAACCCGTACTTCGCCAGCCGCACCTACGCGGCGGGCGTCGACTTATCAACCGGCTTCCACGTGTACGCGCTGGAATGGGGGCCCGACGTGCTGCGCTTCTACGTGGATGGCAACCTCTACAACACCGTGACGCCGCAGACTACGCCCAACGGCGTTTTCCCTTTCAATGACAACAACTTCTACGTTATTCTGAACGCGGCGGTGGGCGGCCCCGGCTCGGGCTACACCGGCAACATTGCGCCCACGCCCGCCGATTACCCAACCCAGACCCTGGTCGACTACGTGCGGGTGTACAAAGGCACCTACAACTACGCCGTGATTGGCGACGGCCAGGTGTTCCCCAATGAGCAGTACAAAAACTACCGGCTAGACCCCGTGGCCGGCGCTACCTACACCTGGACGGTGCCCAGCGGCGCCACCATCGTGAGCGGCCAGGGCACCAACACCATCACCGTGAACTGGGGCAGCACCGGCGGCAACGTGGCCGTGGCGGTGGCCGTGAGCGGCTGCACCACGGGCTCTTACAGCAAGGCCGTGACTATTGGCCCGGCCCTGCAAGTGGAGAAGGTGTTCGAGGACTTTGAGAGCAACCGGCTGCTGACCTACGCGGGCACCGGCACACTTACCCAGGCGGTGGCCAACCCCGGCAGCGCGGCACCCAACACCTCGTCGGCGGTGGGTAAGTACGTGCGCGCCGCCTCGCAGCAATACGACGTGCTGAATGTCAAGAACTTAACTATTGCCAACGCCAACGACTTCGTGGCCAGCCGCAAGAAGGTGTACGTGGATGTGTACTCGACCGCGCCGGTGGGCAGCCGCGTGACCATGCAGTTTGAGAACAGCTCGGTGACCACGGCCACCAACTACCCTAGCGGGCGCCACAGTTCCTATAAAGCGTTTACGACCAAGCAGAATGCCTGGGAAACGCTGGAGTTCAACTACGAGCAGACCATCGACGCGGGCACCAGCATTTTCGCCATCAACAACGTGGCCTTTTTGTTTGAGCCCGCCACCTACACCGGCGACACGTTTTACTTCGACAACGTGCGGGTGCTGACCCAGCCCGCGCCGCCCACCGTGGCTACCACCGTGCTCGAAAACTACGACGGTACCAGCGCCATCAGCTACGACGCCACGGGCACCAACGGCACCTACACCGCCGGCGTGGCCAACCCCTCGGCTACGGGCGTAAATACCTCGGCCAAGGTGGCGAAGTACGTGCGCAACAGCACGCAGCAGTACGACGTGCTGTTCTTCAACGCTACCCCGGCCGGCACCGTCATCACTGACGCGGGCAAGTTCAAGGACCAGACCTATCAGCTGCAGCTCGACCTGTATACCGATGCGCCGGTGGGCACTTCGGTGCGCATTACGCTCCAGAATAAGGCCGCCGCCGCCGGCACCTACCCAGCCGGGCGCAATAGTACCTACATCGTCAATACCACCAAGCAGAATGCCTGGGAGACGCTCACACTAGCCTTCGACACCGCCCCCGACGCGGGCACGGCCAACGTGGCCATCGACCAGCTAGCCGTGCTTTTTGCGGGCAATACGAACACGGGCAACACGTATTATCTTGATAACCTGCGCATTGCCAAGCACGTGGCCGACCCCACCTACTCGGCCGGCGCCACGTTTGAGGACTATGAAGCCACGCATAACCTGACGTATCTCAGCTCGGACGGCACGTACTCG
Organism: Hymenobacter cheonanensis; assembly: GCF_030581075.1. GTDB lineage: Bacteria > Bacteroidota > Bacteroidia > Cytophagales > Hymenobacteraceae > Hymenobacter. The sequence continues at coordinate 72,386 of NZ_JAUQSW010000012.1, read as the reverse complement.
CCCACCATCGCCAACCCCTCGGCTACGGGCAGCAATACCTCGGCCCACGTGGCCAAGTACGCCCGCAAAGCCACGGCGACCTACGACGTGTTGTCGTTCAGCACCAACTCGATAAAGGACGGCGCCGCCTACGTGGCCGGCAATAAGGTGCTGGCGATGGATGTGTACACGAGTGCGCCGGTAGGCACCGTCATTTCGTGGCAGCTCGAAAGCAGCGCCGCCTCGACCCCCAGCAACTACCCGGCCGGCCGCCACAGCATTTACCAGGCGGTGGTGCAAAAAACCAATACCTGGCACACGCTCATCTTCACTTACGCCAGCGCGCCCGACGCCAGCACCGCCGACGCCAGCGTAGACCGGGCCGTATTCCTGTTCGCGCCCAATTCCAGTACCGGCGATGTGTACTACGTTGATAACCTGCGCAGCCTCAGCAAGAACGGCGCTACCAACGCCGCCCCAACCGTGAGCCTGACCTCGCCGGCCGCCAATGCCTCGTACACGGCGCCGGCCAACATCACGCTCACGGCCAACGCCGCCGACTCGGACGGCACCATTGCCAAAGTGGAGTTTTACCAAGGCACCACGCTGCTGGGCACCAGCACCGCTAGCCCCTACAGCTACACCTGGGCCGGCGTAGCCGCCGGCACCTACTCGCTCACGGCCAAGGCTACCGACAACGCCGGGGCTGCCACCACTTCGGCCGCTGTGAGCGTGACCGTAACGGCCGCCTCTACCGCCACCAACCTGGCCCTGAACAAGCCCACCTTCACTTCTTCGACCGAAAACTCGGGCACGCCCGGCTCTGCCGCCGTGGATGGCGATGCCGCCAACACCCGCTGGGCCAGCGCCTTCGCCGACCCGCAGTGGATTTACGTGGACCTGGGGGCCAGCTACAACGTGAACCGGGTAAAGCTGACCTGGGAAGCTGCCTACGGTAAGGATTACCTCATCCAGACCTCGCCCGACGCCTCGACCTGGACCACCATCAAAACCGTAACCGGCAACACCACCCTCTCCAACGACTGGACCGGCCTGACCGGCACCGGCCGCTACGTGCGCATGTACGGCACGGCCCGCGGCACCACCTACGGCTACTCGCTCTACGAGCTGGAAGTGTACGGCACCGCCGCCAGCGGCGGGGGCACCAGCACGGGCGGCGCGTGCTCGGGCACGGTAGCCAGCGGCGACTACACCTACCAGGTTTCGACCACCAGCGGCAACGTCAACTGGACGTTCATTCCGCAGGCGCCCATCGCGGGTAGCACCATGGCCCTCATCTACATCAAGGCGGGCACGGCCACCGGCTACGCGGGCTACCAGATGACGGCCTCGGGCAGCAACTTCACCTTCTCGCAGGCGCAGCCGGCCGGCACGGCCCTCTCGTTCTACTTCACCTACCGCGTGGGCACCAGCACCGCCGAGCGCAACTCCAGCGCCACGCCGCACAGCTACACGGCCGGCGCCACCTGCACCGGCCGCCTCATGGCCTCGGCTAGCCCCGCCCCGGCGGCGAGCCCGGTAGTGGGCGCCGCCTATCCGAACCCCGTCGTGAGCCAGCTCACGGTAGAGTTGAGCGGCCCCTCGGCGCACACGCTCACCCTGCGCGATTTGCGCGGCGCCTTGGTGCAAACTGTCACCGTTGAAGCCGGGCGGGCCAGTACCACGCTCAACATGGGCCGGCTGGCCAGCGGCATCTACCTGCTCACGGTGGGCAGTGCCGAAGGGCAGGAAGTGCGCCGCATTATGAAAGAATAGCGCGTGGCTAGCCCAGCTAACTGCCACTAAAAGGCCCACGCTACCCAAGGCAGGCTACCCGTGCATAGGCCGCCGCAACTGAGGATTTCTCAGGGGCGGTGGCTTATTTTTTGAATATCTGCAAAAAAAGCCAAAATTATTTAGCTGCTGTCATGCGTGGTATTCCAGAAAAACCCCTAGCTTGCGCCCCCTAAACCTTTCAGTAATTCATGGAGACGCAAGCGCTGAAGTACCCCGCCATCCGCAACTACGTAGCCGGCCAGCCCATCGACACCCCGGCGGCCGCTTTGCTCGATGTATTCAGCCCCTTGAGCGGCGCGGTAATTTCAGCCCTGCCCCTGAGCAGCGCCGCCGATTTGGATGCGGCCGTGAAAGCCGCGCAGGCCGCGTTCCCGGCCTGGTCGGCCACCCCGATTAAGGAGCGGGTGCAGATTTTCTACCGCTACAAAACCCTGCTGGAGCGCGACATGAAGGCCCTGGCCGACCTGGTGCGCGAGGAAAACGGCAAGACCCTCGACGAAGCCCGCGCCGAGGTCGAAAAGGCGGTCGAGCTAACTGAGTTTGCCTGCTCGCTGCCGCAGCTGGTGCAGGGCGAGTTTCTGGAAGTGAGCAAGGGCGTGGAGGCCCGCGCCGAGCGCAAGCCGCTAGGGGTGGTGGCCAGCATCGCCCCGTTTAACTTCCCCAACATGGTGCCGCACTGGACTATCCCGAACGCCCTGGTGCTCGGCAACTGCATGATTCTGAAGCCCTCGGAGAAAGTACCGCTGAGCGCCGTCAAAATCGCTGAGCTGCTTAAGGAAGCCGGCCTGCCCGACGGCGTGCTCAACGTGGTGAATGGCGACAAAACCATCGTCGAGGCCATCTGCGACCACCCCGATATCGCGGCCGTGTCGTTCGTGGGCTCGACGCCCATCGCCAAAACCGTGTACATCCGCGCTACTTCTAACCTCAAGCGTTGCGTAGCGCTGGGCGGCGCCAAAAACCACCTCATGGTGCTGCCCGATGCGCACCCCGATATGACGGCCTCCAACGTGGCGGCCAGTATGTCGGGCTGCGCGGGCCAGCGCTGCATGGCCGGCTCTACGATGGTGGGCGTGGGCGCCGTCGATGGCATTGTGGCCAAAATCGTGGAAGAAGCCAGGAAAATTGTGGCCGGCCAAAACCTGGGCTCCGTTATCAGCAAAGAGGCTAAGGAGCGCATTGAGCAGCATATTGCCGAAGCCGAAGCCGCCGGTGCCAAGGTGCTGCTCGATGGCCGCCACGCCGTGGTGCCCGGCCACGAAAACGGCTACTACGTGGGCGCCACCGTCATCGACTACGTGACGCCCGACATGCGCATTGCCCAGGAAGAAGTCTTCGGCCCGGTGCTCGCCATCATGCGCACCAACACGCTCGATGAGGCCCTGGCCATCGAAAATGCCAACCCCTATGGCAATGCCGCCGCCGTTTTCACCAGCAGCGGCGCCAGCGCCCGCTATGTGATGGACCACGCCAACGCCGGCATGATAGGCGTGAACATCGGCGTGCCCGTGCCCCGCGAGCCTTTCTCGTTCGGCGGCTGGAACGAGTCGAAATTCGGCGCCTGCGACATCACCGGCAAAAGCTCCATCGAGTTCTGGACCCAGCTCAAGAAAACCACCACCAAGTGGAACCCCGAGTCGCGGGTGAACTGGATGAGCTAAGGGGGAGGCGCCCGCTAAGGTTTTTCCTTAAAAATCGGCTGTCATTGCGAGCGTAACGAAGTGGAGCGCGGCAATCGCCCCAGAACGACACCCGAACAACTCGTTCGGGTGCGATTGCTTCGCAGGCTCGCAATGACAATCGGTGCTAATGACAAGGAAAGTTTACCGAACTCCATCTCTGCTGGATGCGCAGAATGTTGGACTCGCAATGACAGACGTCTTTTGAGAATCAAGTAGTAAGTACCACTAGCCATGCACCCAACCCTCGACACCGACCAGCAGCAAATCCTGCACGACAACCTCGACCATACGCTGTTTTCGTGGTCGAAGCAGGCGGGCCTGAACCCCATCAGCGCCGAGCGGGCGGCGGGCGTGTACCTCTACGACCGCGACGGCAAGCGCTACCTCGACTTCTCGTCGCAGCTCATGAACGTGAACATCGGCCACGGCGACCAGCGCGTGACCGAGGCCGTGGCCGCCCAGATGCGCGAGCTGAGCTACGTCTACCCCGGCATGATAACCAAGGCCCGGGGCGACCTCGGCCGCAAGCTGGCCGAGATAACGCCGGCCAACCTCACCAAGGCGTTTTTCACGCTGGGCGGGGCCGAGGCCATCGAAAACGCCATTAAGCTGGCGCGCATCTACACCGGCCGGCACAAGATTGTATCGCTCTACCAGTCGTTTCACGGGGCTAGCTACGGCGCCATGAGCGTGGGCGGCGACCCGCGCAAGTTTGCCGTCGATAGCCAGGCCATGCCCGGCACGGTGCACGTCGAAAATCCCTATTTCTACCGCTGCCCGTGGTTTAGCACCACGCCCGAGCAGTGCGCCGAGCGCGCCGCCGATGCCCTGGAGCGCATCATCGGCTACGAAAACCCCGGCAGCGTGGCGGCCATTTTCCTGGAAGGCGAGTCGGGTACTTCGGGCTGCATCAAGTATCCGTCCGGCTACTGGACGCGGGTGCGCGAAATCTGCGACAAGTACGGTATCCTGCTGGTAGCCGACGAGGTAATGTCGGGCTTTGGCCGCACCGGCAAGTGGTTCGGCTCCGACCACCACGGCGTGAAGGTCGATATTATGTGCATGGCCAAGGGCATCACGGCCGGCTACGTGCCGCTAGGCGCCGTGATGGTTGATGAGGCCATTGCCAAGTCATTTGATAACAAGCCCTTGCCATTAGGCCTCACCTATTCGGCCCACCCCGTGAGCTGCGCCGCCGCCGTGGCCGTACTCGACATTTACGAGGAAGACCACCTGCTCGAAAATACCGTGGAGATGGGCCACTACCTCGACGAGCGCGTAGCCGAGTTAATACAGCAGCATCCCAGCATCGGCGACTGGCGCAACACCGGCCTCTTCGGCTGCCTGGAACTGGTGAAAAACCGCGAAACCAAGGAACCCATGGCCCCTTGGAATGCGGCCCCAGACCAAATGGTTATCATGAACGAGGTGGCCGCTAAGATTAAGGAGTTGGGCATGTACACCTTCGTGCGTTGGAATTACATCTTCATTGCCCCGCCGCTCAATATCAATAAGGCGGAGTTGGACGAAGGGCTAGCCATCATCTCGGAGGCGCTGAAAATCGCGGACGCGCACACGCACTAGTAGGTAGCGTGGACTCTGTGAGTCCGCGCGTGGTGAGATTGCCAGGCAGGTAATGCGCGGACTCGCAGAGTCCACGCTACAATAACTAAATTCTCATGTCGATTCTGCTAAAAAACGGCCGCGTTATCACGGCCGACTCAGACAGTATTTGCGATATTCTGACGGAGGGCGAAACCATCGCCGCCATCGGTCGAGGCCTGCCCGCGCCTGAGGGCGTGGAGGTTATCGACTGCGCCGGCAAGCTGGTGGTGCCCGGCGGCATCGACCCGCACGTGCATTTGTCGATGCCGTTTATGGGCACGTTCAGCAGCGACACCTACGAAACCGGCACCCGCGCCGCGCTGCACGGCGGCACCACTACGGTCATCGATTTCATTCTGCAAAAGCAAGGCAGCTCGCTGCGAGCTGCCTTTGAGGAGTGGAGCGGGCGGGCTAGCGGCACGGCCGTGGGCGACTACTCCTTCCACATGGCCGTCACCGATTTCAACCCCAATACCAAGGAAGAAATTGCGGAGATGATTGCTGAGGGCATCACGTCCTTCAAAACCTTCATGGCCTACAAGGGCGCGCTCATGATTGACGATGCGCAGATGGTGGGCCTGATGCAGGAAGTGAAAAAGCACGGCGGCCTCGTGACTGCCCACGCCACCAACGGCGACATGATTGATACGCTCATTGCCCAGCACCGCGAGCAGGGCAAGCTCTCGCCGCTCTACCACTACCTCTCGCAGCCCGAAGTAACCGAAACCGAAGCCTCGGGTCGCTTCGCCGACATTGCCAACTACACGGGCGTGAACGCCTACATCGTGCACCTCACCTGCGAAGGCGCCCTCAACCAGGTGCGCCGCGCCACCGAGCGCAACCAGCGCATGCTCGTCGAAACCTGCATCCAGTACCTGCTGCTCGATGCCTCGCTGTACGAGAATGAGGCCGAAGGCGCCAAGTGGGTGATGTCGCCGCCGTTGCGCCAGAAAAAAGACCAGGCCACGCTGTGGGCCGGCATCAGCCAAGGCCTGGTGAATGTGGTGGGCACCGACCACTGCCCCTTCATGTGGGAGCAGAAGTTGCTGGGCAAAGACGACTTCTCAAAAATTCCGAACGGCCACCCCGCCATTGAGCACCGCATGGAGCTGCTCTTCTCGGAAGGCGTGGGCAAGGGCAAAATCACGCCGCAAAAATTCGTGGAAGTGACCTCGACCAACGCCGCCAAAATTTTCGGTATGTTTCCGCGCAAAGGCACTATCAGCATCGGTGCCGATGCTGATTTGGTGGTTATCGACCCCGAGAAAAAGCACACGATTTCGGCCGCCACGCACCACATGAACGTGGACTACTCGGGCTACGAAGGCTGGGAGCTGACCGGCAAAATCGAAACGGTGCTGCTGCGCGGCCAGGTGGCCATCGACGCGGGCGCGGCTAGGGTGTCGCCGGGCTACGGGCAGTTTATCAAGCGCGGCAAAACGGCATTTTAACGCAAGGTCTTCTCTACTAAGAACGTCATGCTGAACGCAGTGAAGCATCTCGCTCGCACCGCTAGGCTGGCAATTCAACGATTCGGACGAGATGCTTCGCAGGCTCAGCATGACGTTCTTTTTCACTACTATCGATAAGTCAATCACCGCATCACCAACCCAACCCAGCACATGGCACGCATTATTAAATCCGGCCTCATTCAGATGAGCCTGCCGATGACCGAGGGCGAAGGCTCCATCGAAGAAATCAAGGAAGCGATGGTGCAGAAGCACATTCCGCTGATTGAGGAGGCCGGCCGCCAGGGCGTGCAGATTCTCTGCTTGCAGGAGATTTTCAATACCCCGTATTTCTGTCCCGGCCAAAACCAGTCGTGGTACGCCTCGGCCGAATCGGTGCCCGGCCCCACCACCGAGCGCATGGCCGAGTATGCCAGGAAGTATAAAATGGTGATGATTGTGCCGGTGTACGAGCGCGAAGCCGCGGGCTTCCTCTACAACACCGCCGCCGTGATTGACGCCGACGGCACCTACCTGGGCAAGTATCGCAAAAACCACATTCCGCACACCAACGGCTTTTGGGAGAAGTTCTTCTTCAAGCCCGGCAACCTGGGCTACCCGGTATTCCAGACCATGTACGCCAAAGTGGGCGTCTACATCTGCTACGACCGCCACTTCCCCGACGGCGCGCGCGTGCTAGGCCTCAACGGCGCCGAAATCGTGTACAACCCCTCGGCCACGGTGGCCGGCCTCTCGCAATACCTCTGGAAGCTGGAGCAGCCCGCCCACGCGGCCGCCAACGGCTATTTCATGGGCTGCATCAATAGGGTAGGCGAGGAGAAGCCTTGGAACCTGGGCCGCTTCTACGGCACGTCCTATTTCGTGGACCCGCGCGGCCAGATTATCGCCCAGGCCGACGAGTACAAAGACGAGCTGCTCATCGCGGAGTTCGACCTCGATATGATTGACGAGGTGCGCGCCACCTGGCAGTTCTTCCGCGACCGCCGCCCGGAGACGTATGCGAAATTGGTGGAGCTGTAGGGTTGCCGAGCGTTGCTTAGCAAATGAAACCGATAGGTCCTGCCACAGCCCTGCGCGCCGAAATAGTACGGTATTATAAGAAGGCGACTTACTGTTATGCTACGCCATTGGGGCTAGTAGTCCTGAGCTTTCTGCCACCCTTCCCAGGTGGACTGTGGCTATTCGCCTTATTGCCGGCGGGGCTAGCAGGACTATTTTTTACCAAACGCGGCTTGGCGCTTGCGGCTAAAAGCGGCGACCGGGAAAAGAAGGATGTAGGCTACGCAAATCTGGTATTAGGTATCCTTATCCTGATTCTTGGACTGCTGGCCCTTGCGTTTATCTATAGGTGAATTAAAAAATGACTGTCATTGCGAGCGTAGCGCGGCAATCGCACCAGAACGGGGGCGTTCGAGCATCGTGCGGGTGCGATTGCCGCGCTGCGCTCGCAATGACAAATATTTCGAATTTAAAAGCGAACCAGATGGCCGAATTTTCTACCCCCACCACCGCCCAGGAATTTGCCGAAAACTTCGCGCAGCTCAAGCCCAACATGAACCGCACGGAGGCGCTGTATGAAAGCTCGCGCTGCTTGTTTTGTTTCGATGCGCCGTGCATTCAGGCGTGCCCGTCGGGCATCGATATTCCGCAGTTTATCCGGCAGATAAACTCGGGCAACGTGACGGGGTCGGCCCGCACTATTTACGAGGCTAATTACTTCGGCAACGCCTGCGGTAAAGTGTGCCCTACGGAGGTACTTTGCGAAGGGGCCTGCGTGTACAACTTGCAGAAGGTGAAGCCGATAGAAATTGGCCGCTTGCAAAGCTACGCCACTACCCAGGCCATTGCCGAGAATAAAAAGCTCTTCAGCCCCGGTCCGGCCAATGGCAAGCGCGTAGCCGTAATCGGCGCCGGCCCGGCCGGCATTTCGGCCGCCTGCGAGCTGCGGGCGCTAGGGTACGAAGTCACGGTTTTTGAGGCCAAGGCCCAGCCCTCGGGCCTGACGGTGTACGGCGTGGCGCCCTACAAAATCACCAACGAGGAGGCCCTGGCCGAGATGGCCTATTTACAAGGGCAGTTTGGCTATGAGGTGCGCTACCACGCGCCCATCGCCGGCCGCGCCGACCTAGCGAAGCTCGAAGCCGAGTACGATGCCATTTTCCTGGGTATCGGGCTGGGCAAAACCACCGGGCTAGGCTTGCCCGGTGAAGACAAAATCAACTGCGTGGGTGCCGTCGAATTTATTGAAGAGCTGCGCCAGCGCCAGGCCGAAATGCAGGTTGGCCGCACGGTAATTGTGCTGGGCGGCGGCAACACCGCCATGGACGCCGCTTCCGAATCGGCGCGGCTCGGGGCCGAAACGGTGCTGCTGGCCTACCGGCGCGGCAAAGCGGAGATGGGCGCCTACGAGTTTGAGTACGACCTGGCCAAAGGCGTGGGCGTGAAGGGTTTATTTAATGTTGCCCCGCTTGAAATAGTGGGCGACGACTACGTAAGCGGCGTGCGCTTCATCCGCACCACCGTGGTCGAAGGCCGGGTGCAGGAAGTGCCCGGTACCGAGTTCACGCAGCCCTGCGACATGGTTATTAAAGCCACCGGCCAGGCCAAGCAAACCCATTTTCTGCACCACATTCCGGGTCTGGAGCTGGATAACCGCGGCCGCATCGTAGCCGACGCCGTGGGTCAGACCACTAACCCGCAGTACTTCACCTCCGGCGATGCCCGCAACGGAGGGGCTGAAGTGGTGAACGCCGCCGCCGAAGCAAAGGTGGCGGCTAGGGGTATCCACGCCTTTTTGAGCAAGGAATAAATTGAGATAAGAAATGCGCTTGTCATGCTGAGCCTGCCGAAGCATCTTGCTCGCAACGTCGGGATAGTAACCTTAGTGGTGCGAGCAAGATGCTTCGGCAGGCTCAGCATGACGGCCTTTTATAACTAGAAAATATGCCCGACCTCTCCATAAACTTCGCCGGCATCAAGTCGCCCAACCCCTTCTGGCTAGCCTCGGCGCCGCCCACCAACTCGGGCTACCAGGTAATGAAAGCCTTCGACGCAGGTTGGGGCGGCGCGGTGTGGAAAACGCTCGGCGTGCCCGTCATCAACGTGTCGAGCCGCTACGGCGGCGTCAATTACCGCGACAAGCGGCTGGTGGGCTTCAACAACATCGAGCTGATTTCGGACCGGCCCCTGGCTGATAATCTGCGCGAAATCTCGGAGGTCAAAAAGCGCTTTCCCGACCACGCCGTTATTGCCTCGCTCATGGTGCAGAGCCGGCAGGAATGGCACGACATTGTGCGCCAAAGCCAGGACGCAGGTGCCGATGGCTTCGAGCTGAACTTCGGCTGCCCACACGGCATGTGCGAGCGCGGCATGGGCTCGGCAGTGGGGCAGGAGCCCAAAATCCTGCAAATGATAGTGGAGTGGGTGATGGAGGTGGCCCAAAAGCCCGTTATCGTGAAGCTCACGCCCAATATCTCTGATATTACCGAGCCAGCGCAGGCCGCGCGACGCGCCGGGGCCGATGCTATTTCGTTGATAAACACCATCCAAAGTATTGTTGGCGTTGATTTAGACCAGTTTTCGCCCTACCCGATAGTGGATGGCCAGGGCACTAACGGTGGCTACTGCGGCCCGGCCGTGAAGCCCATCGCCCTCAACATGGTGAAAAACTGCGCCCAGCACCCCGACGTGCGCCTGCCCATCTCGGGCATTGGAGGCATCGAGAACTGGCGCGATGCGGTGGAGCATATCCTGCTGGGAGCCAGCTCGGTGCAGGTGTGCACGGCCGCCATGCACTTCGGCTTCGGTATCATTCGCGAGATGGTGAGCGGGCTGGAGCAGTACATGGTGGAGAAAAATTTCAACACCATCTACGACTTCGTGGGCAAGGCATTGCCCAACGTGCGGCACTGGGAAGACCTCAACATGAAGTACCAGGTGAAGGCCCACATTCACGAAGAAAAGTGCATCGGCTGCCAGCTCTGCTACACGGCCTGTGAGGATGGCGCGCACCAGGCCATCCGGCTGCAGGCCGGCACCCGCACGCCCGCCATCATCGAGGAAAACTGCGTGGGCTGCAACCTGTGCTCATTGGTATGCCCGGTAGATGAGTGCATTACGATGGACCGCCGCGACGATGGCACCCAGCACCTCACCTGGAAGGAACGCACGGAGGCGGGTAACATTCCGACCGAATTCAACGACGAAAAGGCCGGCGGGCGCCACCACTGGGTGCCCGAGCCGGCCGCCGCGCTGAGCAAGGAGCGCCATAAAACGCTGCCCGGCAAGGCCCGGGCACTGGGCGTAGGCTAGGGGTGAATGGTAGTTTAAGCTGGGCCGCTGGGGGGAAGTCGCGTCAGGCTTGTTTCCAGCGGCCTACTTTTGTCCTACCATTTATTCTTTTCCTCTTATGCCAGCACCTGCTTACCTCACCCAACACCAGAATCGCTTTCTCGAAGAGCTGATTGACTGGCTCCGCATCCCGTCAGTCTCGGCCGACCCCAAATTTCACGGCGACGTGCTGCGGGCCGCTGACTACCTGAAAGCCAGGCTCGAAGAAGCCGGCGCTACTAGCGTTGAAATCTGCCCCACGGCTGGCAACCCCATCGTGTACGGCGAATACATGGCTGGCCCCGACCGCCCCACCGTGCTCGTGTATGGCCACTACGACGTGCAGCCCGCCGACCCCTACGAGCTGTGGACCTCGCCGCCCTTTGAGCCGGTTATCAAGGATGAGAAAATCTACGCCCGGGGTGCCTGCGACGACAAAGGCCAGGTGTACATGCACGTGAAGGCCCTGGAAATGATGCTGCGCGACGGCGGCGCCGAGGCGCCCTGCAACATCAAGTTCATGTTTGAGGGCGAGGAAGAAGTGGGCTCTAACAACCTGGCCATCTTTGTGAGAGAGAACAAGGAGAAGCTGCAAGCCGACGTTATTCTCATCTCCGACACTGGCATTCTGGCCAACGATGTGCCGAGCATTGAGGTGGGCCTGCGCGGCCTCAGCTACCACGAGGTGGAAGTGACGGGCCCCAACCGCGACCTGCACTCGGGCCTCTACGGCGGCGCCGTGATGAACCCCATCAATGCGCTCTGCGACATGATTAGCAGCCTGCACGATGAAAATCGGCACATCACGATTCCCGGTTTCTACGACAGCGTGGACGAGCTGAGCGCCGGGGAGCGCGCCGAAATGGCCCAGGCGCCGTTCTCGGAGGAAGAGTTTAAGCAGAGCATTGGCCTGCCCGCCGCCGTGGGCGAGGCCGGCTACTCTACGCCCGAGCGCACCAGCATCCGGCCCACGCTCGACGTGAACGGCATCTGGGGGGGCTACATCGGGGAGGGCGCCAAGACGGTAATTGCCAGCAAGGCCTACGCCAAAATCTCGATGCGCTTGGTGCCGCACCAAACCAGCGACGAGATTACGGCGCTGTTTCAGAAGCACTTCGAAAGCATCGCGCCGGCCGGCATTACGGTGAAGGTGACGCCCCACCACGGTGGCGAGCCCGTCGTAACGCCCACCAACTCGGCCGCCTACCGCGCCGCCGCTAAGGCTCTCGAAACCACCTTTGGCAAAAAGCCGGTGCCCACGCGCGGCGGCGGCTCCATTCCGATTGTGGCCATGTTTAAGAATGAGCTGGGGCTCGATTCGGTGCTGCTTGGCTTCGGGCTCGACAGCGATGCCATCCACTCGCCCAATGAGCACTTTGGGGTTTTCAATTTTCTGAAGGGCATCGAAACCATTCCGGAGTTTTACAAGGAATACGCGGCGGCCCACTAGCCCGCATTTCAAGAAAAAGCCCGGCTTCCTGCGCAGGAGGCCGGGCTTTTTGCCTTGGCAGCGGCGCCGGGGCCTAGTTGAAGGAGTAGGTGGCGTAGAGCTGGAAGGCGCTGTTGCGCGCGCGCGGCTGCACCGTGAGGCTGCCAACCGGGTACGAGTCGGGCGCGTTCGTGAAAGCGCCGTTGTAGCGCAGGCCCACGCCCAGGCCATGCTTGAGCTGGTAGCCCAGCCCGGCCAGGTAGCCAAAGTCAACTGCTTTATAAACGCTTTTTACGTCTAGCGAGGCGCTGCCAACCTCACTTTTGGCCCCTACCAGAAAGCCTACCTGTGGGCCCGCCTCGAAGAAAAAGCCGTCGGTGTTGACGTGGAAGGCGAGCGGCACGTCGATGTAGTGAAGGCGTAGGCCGGCATCGGCATCCTTAAGCTTGGCGCCTTTCTGCGAATAAAGCAGCTCGGGCTGGAAAGCGAATAGCTTGGCAAACCCAATGTTGGCAAATACACCCGCTTGGAAGCCAAAGCGATAGTCTACATTGCGGCCGAGAAAAGCGTTGGCATCGTCGCCCACAAAGTTGGTGAGCGAAGCACCCGCCTTGATGCCCAGCGAGACGTTGCCGCCGCGCCCCCGGTACTGCGCCTGGGCCGCCGTGCTTACACCTAGCCCGAGGGCTAGCAGTAGGATGGTTTTTCTCATAAAATTAAGATGACGAAATGGTGAGCCAGGCAAAGCTACGCTGCCTACTGGAGCGGCGGGCTCCTCAAAACTTGGCTGCGACAGGGCTGGCAACTTTAAGCCAAAGCAAATGAGTGACTTGGCTGCCAAAGCAAAAATTGCTTTCAAGCAGTAAATGGGTACAAAAAAGCCAGCCTCTGAATAGAGGCTGGCTTTTTTGCAGTGATAATTTAAGCATTTAGCTTAGCTCTTGCCACCAAACAGGTAGTGCACCTGGAACTGGAATACGCCGTTGTGGAAGTTGTTGGTGCCTTGCAGCGGTGCGCTGCCAACGCCAAACCCATCCTTATACACGTTCGAAAAATCGCCGGTGTAGCGCACGCCCAGGCCAAAGCCGCTCGTAATCTGGTAGCCGATGCCGCCTACGTAGCCAATACCTACCGGCACCATCCGGTCGCGGCTGTTATACACTGTTATCTCGCTCGGGTCGCCAGCCTTGCCACCCTGGGGGCGGAAAAACTCGCGGTCGCCCAGGGCGAAGCTAGCCTGCGGGCCAAGCTCAAAAAACAAGCCCTTGCCAGCTTCGCCGGTGTTTACTTTAAATAGTACCGGCACGTCGATGTACGAAAGCGTCGAGCGGTAAGCATAGCCATTATATTGGGTAGAGGCTACCGTATAGTTTACCTGATCGAGGTAAGCACCTTTCTGCGAGTACAGGCCCTCAATTTGGAGCGAAGTCATATCGGAGAGGCCATAGTTTACGAGCACGCCGGCCGTGAAGCCCGGCTTGAAGCCGGTGTTGGTGCCAGTGCTGCCACCGCCCGTGTACGAGCTTAGGCTAAAACCGCCTTTGATACCATATTTTACCACGCCGCTCTGCGCGTTAGCAGCACCGGCAAAGCCGGCGAGAAGACCAAGGGAAAGAAGTACTTTTTTCATGACTGAAAAATTGGTTAATAGTCCCGGGCCGGGTTGTAGGATAGAATAATTTAAGAAGCTTGCGTGACCGGGAATGCGCCTTATACTTGCCGGTGCGGGCCGGGGGTTACATTCTGAGCATATTTTGGTTTTTTTTCAGTCCGCTTCGAAAGAGCTTGCCAGTAGGAGTAGCTTTGAAATAAGTTTGTTTGTTGTGTGATGTCTTGGTTTGGCCAAAGTTTGCAGTGCATTAGGTATTATCTACTTAGCGGCGTGCTGCTGAGCTATTGCACTGGGCCGCTGCCTGCCGGTGCCCAGGCGCTGGGCGCCGCCGATTCGGCAAAAATGACCGCGCCGCCCGGCCCATTTATTTTTGGTTTGTATGCCCAGGGCGGCATTATTATCAACCACACGGCGCCAGTCAGCCACCTGGTAGCCTCGCACCCCACGGGGTTCGAGCTGAACGTGCAGCGCCAAACTACCGGGGCCGCCCCCTGGCACGGTTGGTATAAATACCCTAAGGTGGGCCTGGCGCTGGTGTACTACGACTACCGCAACCCCCTACTGGGCCAGAGCTACGCCGCCTCGGTGTACCTGAGCAAGCCCATTGTGCGCACGGCGCGCCACGACCTGAGCTTTCGGCTGGGCACGGGGCTAGCGTATTTCCCCAACCACTACGACCTGTATACCAACCGCAAGAACACCTTTGTAAGCTCGGCGCTGAATGCCACGCTGCAAATGCGGCTGGAGTACGATGTGGCCCTCACCGACCACCTGGGCCTGCTGCTAGCCCTGGCGCTCAACCACTACTCCAACGGCGGCACGGCCAAGCCCAATTTCGGCATCAACCTGCCCACGCTGCAAGTGGGCGTCAACTACCACCAGTGGCGGCTGGGCCCGGCCAGCGGCGCGCCCGAGCCTGCCCCCACTGATATCGGCCACAACTTCTTGAATATCAGCACAAGCCTGGGGTACAAGCAGCGCAGTGGCGGCGACCCCACGCACTACCTCGTCAACTCGGCTACCGTGGCCGTGGGCCGCCGCCTCAACCGCAAAAGCAACCTGCTGGTAGGCGTGGAGGGCTTCTACGACCGCTCGCTGCTGGCGGTGCTGCGCGATACGGCCCGCAGCCAGGAGCACCTGCCCGATGTAAAGAAGGCTAGCGCCTTTGTGGGCCATGAACTGCTGTTTGGGCGGCTAGCCCTAGTTACGCACCTGGGGCTCTATTTCTACAACCCCTACCAGTCGAACCCCATCTACTACGAGCGCATCGGGCTGAAATACCAGGCCACCAACCTGCTCTTCGGCGCCATCGACCTGAAAGTGCACCGCGCCACGGCCGACGTTATCGAGTTTAAAGTAGGCGTAAAGCTGTAGCCCGGCCCACTACGCCTGGGCGGGGGCAAACAGCGTTTCGGCCTCGCGTCGGGCCGGTTGGGCAATTTTTCAGGGTGCACAATGGCTTGGCCACGCCACATTTACGTCGCGAAGCCCGTCTACCTTCCGGTGCTTCGGGTCGGCTATGCTCTCTACCTTGCTGCACTACTCGCGCTACCTGCACATTGCGGCGGGGTTTATCGGTTTTTTTGTGGCGCCGGTGGCGCTGGCCGTGCGCAAAGGGGGGCTAGCCCACCGGCGCTGGGGCCAGGTGTTTTTTTGGGCCATGGTAGTGGCGGGCAGCACGGCCATTTTCAACGCCAGCTTTAAAGGGCTGACATTTCTGTTGCTGACGGGAATTTTTAGCTTATACCTGGCGGTGTTTGGCTACCGTGCGCTCTACCAGAAGCACCTGGGCGTGGGCCGCGATGCCGGGGCCCGCCCGGCGCCGGCCGACTGGCTGCTGGTAACGGCCGGGCTGCTCATTTTCAGCGGCACGCTCGTTTATGGCTTGCTTAACAAGGTGATACCCTCAGTAGTATTTGGGTTGATAGGCGTGGCGCTAACCGGCCGGCAGCTAGCCGGCTTCCGGCGACGCGGGCCGTGGCCGGCCGGGCAGTGGCTGCTCAACCATATGTCGGGCTTTGTGGGCGCCTACATTGCAGCGGTGTCGGCGTTTTCGGCCACCAGCCTGCATTTCATTCCCTGGCCCTGGAATTTCCTGTGGCCTACCCTCGTGATGGTGCCGCCGCTCGTATGGGTGAGCCGCCGCTATAAGGCACGCTTTGTCCAGGGCCAGCGCCCCGCCGAGGTGGTAGAGGTTCACATTCAGCCCACTATGGCCTGATTTATTTGCTTCACCAGCCCCGGCCCTTCATAAATAAAGCCGGTGTACAGCTGCACCAGGCTGGCGCCGGCCGCCAGCTTTTCGAGCGCATCCTGGGCCGAGTGAATGCCGCCCGCCCCGATAATGGGCAGCCCGCCCTGGCTGCGGCGGTGCAGGTAGGCAATGACTTCGGTGGCCCGTGCCCGTAGCGGCCGGCCACTCAGGCCGCCCGCGCCGTAGGCCGCCACGGTGGCCGCCGGGGTGGCTAGCCCACCGCGGCCGATGGTCGTGTTGGTAGCCACCAGCCCGCTCAGCTTGGTTTCTTGGGCTATTTCCAGAATGTCGTCGAGCTGCGCGTCGGTGAGGTCGGGCGCAATTTTGAGTAGCAGCGGGCGCGGCGTGGGGCGGGCCAGGTTGTGCGCCTGCACCTGCTGCAAGAGGCTGATAAGCGGCTTTTTATCCTGCAATTCGCGCAGGCCCGGCGTATTGGGCGAGCTAACATTGACCACGAAGTAATCGACCACCTCGGCCAGGGCCTTGAAGGCGGCCACGTAGTCGTCGGCGGCGCGCTCATTGGGCGTGTCCTTGTTCTTCCCGATGTTGCCGCCGATGATGAGCTGCCGGTTGGTACGCTGCCGCAAGCGGGCCGCCACGGCCGCCGCCCCGTCGTTGTTAAAGCCCATGCGGTTGATGAGCGCCCCATCCTGCGGCAGCCGAAACAGGCGCGGCTGCGGGTTGCCGGGCTGCGGCCGGGGCGTCACCGTCCCGATTTCCACAAACCCGAAGCCCAGGCTGGCCAACTCATCGGTAAGCACCGCGTTCTTGTCGAAGCCCGCCGCCAGCCCCACGGGGTTGGCGAAGGTTAGCCCAAATACCTCGCGCCGCAGGCTAGGGTGCTGGTAGTCGTAGAGGCTGCGCAGCAGCGCGGCCGTGCCCGGCACGCGGCTAGCCCGCTTCAAGTTGTTGAAAATGAGATGGTGCGTCCGCTCGGCATCGAGCTGAAACAGCAAGGGCTTGACAATGGATTTATACATCGGGAAGGCTTCGCTAGCGCTCAAAAGCCGGGCAAAGTTACCCCGCCCAGCCTTCGCGGTCGAGCGAGCGGTACTGAATAGCCTCGGCCAGGTGCTGAATCTGAATCTCGTCGGTGCCGGCCAGGTCGGCAATGGTGCGGGCCACTTTCAGGATGCGGTCGTAGGCGCGGGCGCTGAGGCCTAGCCGCTCCATGGCCGTTTTGAGCAGGTTGCGGCCATCTGCGCTTATCTCACAAATGTCCTTCACCATTTGCGATGGCATCATGGCATTGGAATGAATATCAGCCTGTTCGGCAAAGCGCTTACTTTGTACTTCCAGGGCTCGCTCCACGCGCTGCTGAATGTCGTGGCTGGTTTCGGCCTTGCGCGTCTCGGTCATCTGGTCGAAGGTGACGGGCGTTACCTCCACGTGCAGGTCAATGCGGTCGAGCAGCGGGCCGCTCACCTTGTTGAGGTACTTCTGCACCACGCCGGGGCCGCACACGCACTCCTTGTCGGGGTGGTTGTAATAGCCACACGGACAAGGGTTCATGCTGGCAATGAGCATAAAATTGGCCGGAAAATCGATGCTCACCTTGGCCCGCGAAATGGTCACGCGGCGCTCCTCCAGCGGCTGGCGCATCACCTCCAGCACGGTGCGCTTAAACTCGGGCAGCTCATCCAAAAACAGCACGCCGTTGTGCGAAAGCGAGATTTCGCCCGGCTGCGGGTTGCCGCCGCCGCCCACCAGCGCCACGTCCGAAATGGTATGGTGCGGTGCCCGAAACGGCCGCTGGCTCAGCAGGCCCTGGCCGGTGCCCAGCTTGCCGGCCACCGAATGAATCTTGGTAGTTTCGAGCGCCTCCTGCATGTTGAGCGGCGGCAAAATGGTGGGCAAGCGCTTGGCTAGCATGGTTTTGCCGGCGCCGGGCGGGCCTATCATGATGACGTTGTGACCGCCGGCCGCCGCTATTTCCAGCGCCCGCTTGATGTTCTCCTGGCCCTGCACGTCGGCAAAGTCGGCGGCGTATTGGTTGGCAGTGTGCTGAAAAATATCGCGCGTGTCAATGCGCACGGGCTCAATGCTTTCGCGGCCCTCGAAGAAGTCGATAGCCTGCTGCATCGTGGCCACCGGAATCACGTCGAGGTTGTTGACAATGGCGGCTTCCTGAGCGTTCTCCTTGGGCAAAATGATGCCCTTAAAACCCTCCTTGCGGGCCTGAATGGCAATCGGCAGCACGCCCTTGATGGGCCGTAGCGCACCGTCGAGCGATAGCTCGCCCATTATTACGTAGTCGCCTAGCGTCTCGGTATTCAGCTGCTGCGAAGCGTGCAGGATGCCTAGCGCGATGGGCAGGTCGTAGGCCGCGCCTTCCTTGCGGATATCGGCAGGCGCCATGTTCACCACCACTTTGGTGCGCGGCATGCGGTAGCCGCGCAGCTTCAGGGCCGACTCGATGCGCTGCTGGCTTTCCTTAATAGCGTTATCGGGGAGGCCAACCACGTAAAAATTCGTCCCGGCCGTCACAACTACTTCAATCGTAATGGTATAAGCATTGACACCCTGCACGGCCGAGCCGTAGGTCTTGGTTAGCATCTGTGTTGGTATAATACTTTATTCTGGCAAAGGAACGCTAAAG
Organism: Hymenobacter cheonanensis; assembly: GCF_030581075.1. Lineage (GTDB taxonomy): Bacteria > Bacteroidota > Bacteroidia > Cytophagales > Hymenobacteraceae > Hymenobacter. Next base: position 53,631 of record NZ_JAUQSW010000012.1, on the reverse strand, counting down.
TACACCTAAACAAACAACGTCATGCCGAACAAAGGAAAGCACCTTACCCATGCCGCTAGGGTGGTAGCCTAGTGACACGGATAAGGTGCTTTCCTTTGTTCGGCATGACGTTGTTTATCAAAACGCTATACCGGAGTTTTCTTAGCCGATTACCAGCTTCTCAATCAGCATAATCAGGATATGAATGACCTTGATGTGCACTTCCTGGATGCGGTCGGCGTAGCCGAAGTGCGGCACCCGGATTTCGACATCGCTGAGGCTAGCCAGCTGGCCACCGTCTTTGCCGGTAAGGCTCACCACTTTCAGGCCAGCGGCACGGGCGGCTTCGGCGGCGCGCAAAATATTGGGCGAGTTGCCGCTCGTGCTGATGGCCAGCAGCACATCGCCGGGCCGGCCCAGCGCTTCTACGAAGCGGCTGAACACGAACTCAAAGCCGAAGTCATTGGCTACGCAGGTCATGTGCGAGGCTTCGGTGAGGGCAATGGCGGCCAGGGCGCGGCGGTCCTGGCGGTAGCGGCCGCTTAGCTCCTCGGCAAAATGCTGGGCGTCGCAGAGGCTGCCGCCGTTGCCGCAGGTGAGGGCTTTGCCGCCACTGGTGAGGCTAGCGGCAAACACCTCGGCCGCCTGGGCAATGCGGTCGAGGTTGGCTGGGTCGGCCAGAAACTGGTCGAGTACGGAGCGGGCTTCGGTAAGCTCCGTGCGGATGAGGTCGGGGAGGTGCAAGCAGAAAAAACTAGTAGGTGGGCGGGGTAGTGGGCGGCGTGTTATAAGTAGGCGGGTAGGCCGTGGCGCCCGGGGCCGACGAGATGCCGGGCGGCGAGGAGTGCATGGTGGGGGCGGCCGCCAGGGCCTTCTGCGTGTCGAAAAGCTGTGCCTTCAACTCGTTGATTTTCTGCTCCTGCTTGGAAGCACTGCGGCGAAGCAGGCCGCTGTCGAGGTTCTCAAACACAAGCAGCAGCCCCATAATAAAGACGCTGGCCCAGGTAAAGCCCAGCAGCATGTTAATTTCCATGGGCAGGCTGTAGACGCTGAAAATACCGACCGTGGAGCTGCGCACAAACGGAAAAAACAAGATGAGCAGGGCCAGCAGCAGGTAAACCAGGGCTAGCACGGTGACGATGCGTTTTAGAAAAAGCATGGTGGGAGGGCGGAGAGGGGTAAAACGCGAAAATTAAGCAAAACCACACGGCCTGCCAGCTTGCTTACGTTTAGACCAAGGCCGCGTTGGTTTGCAGCTGGCTCAGGCGCTGGTACAGCCCCCCTTCGCGGGCCAGCAATTCGTCGTGGGTGCCGCGCTCCACAATGCGGCCGTGCTGAAGCACGATAATCTCGTCGGCGTGGCGCACCGTGCTGAGGCGGTGCGCGATAACGAGCGAGGTGCGCGAGGCCATGAGGCGCGTGAGGGCTTCCTGCACCAGCTTCTCGCTCTCAGTATCGAGGGCCGAGGTGGCTTCGTCGAGGATGAGGATGGGCGGGTTGCGCAGGATGGCCCTGGCAATGCTCAGGCGCTGGCGCTGCCCGCCGCTCAGGCGCCCGCCCCGGTCGCCGATGGTAGTTTGGTAGCCGTCGGGGCTGGCCATAATAAAGTCGTGGGCGTTAGCCGTTTTGGCGGCTTCTATCACCTCGGCTTCGGTAGCTTCGGTGTTGAATTTGATGTTGTTGTAAATTGTGTCGTTGAAGAGAATGCTCTCCTGCGTGACAATGCCCATCTGGGCGCGCACCGAGTGCAGGGTGCAGTCGCGCACGTCGTGGCCGTCGATGAGCACCTGGCCCGCGCTAGGGTCGTAGAAGCGCGGCAGTAGGTCGGCGATGGTGCTTTTGCCGCCGCCGCTGGGGCCCACCAGCGCCACCGTCTGGCCTTTTTTTACGGTCAGGTTCAGGTCGAAGAGCACCGGCACGTCGCCGTAGTGAAAGCTCACGTCGCGCAGCTCTACCTGCTCGTTGAAAGCCGGTAGTATAGTAGCATCGGGCCGGTCGCGAATCGTCGATTCGGTGTCGATGATGCCCAGTACCCGGCCGCCCGCCACCAGCCCGCGCTGGATGTTGCTGAAAGCGCCCGACAGGTTTTTGGCCGGCGTCAGAATCTGCGAAAACAGGATGATGTAGGTGATAAACGCCGAAGCCGACAACTCGGCCTGCCCGCCCAGCACCAGCGAGCCGCCGTAGTACAGCAGCCCCGCTACCACCGTAACGCCCGCAAACTCCGAGAACGGCGAGGCCAGGTCGCGGGTGTTGTCGATGGCCTGCGTGGTGCGGGCGTACAGGTCGTTCTGGTACTCAAATTTCTCCACCACGTAGGGGCGGGCGTTGAAAGCCTTCACCACGCGCATACCCCCTAGCGTTTCCTCAATCACCGAGAGCATGGCCCCCAGCGTGGTTTGGCTGATGGTGGCGTGGCGGCGCAGGCGCTTCGATACGCTGGCGATAATGCCGCCCGAAATGGGCAGCAGCACCAGCGAAAACAGCGTGAGCTTGGCCGACATCGAGAACAGCAGCACGAAAATGCCGATGATGTTGGCGGGCTCCTTGAACACGGCCGTGAGGGTGTTCACCACCGAAATCTCGATTTCCTGCACGTCGTTGGTGAGGCGCGAGATGAGGTCGCCCTTGCGCTCATTCGAAAAGTAGCCCAGCTCCAGCTCCGTAATGCGTCCGAAGAGCGAGCCGCGCACGTTGCGCACCACCCGCGCCCGCACCCTGGCCAGCAGCCGCCCGCCGAGGTAACGAAACAGGTTGCTCAAAAAAACCGACCCGATGAGCAGCCCGCACACAAAAGCCAGCGTGCCCTGCTTGCCGTGCTCGGCCAGCATCTGGGCAAAGTAGAAGTTGAACGTGCCCTTGATGTAGTCAATTGAGAGCGAGAAGGAGGGCAGCACGGCGGGCGCCTCGGCCGTGTGCGTGCCGGTGGTACCGAAGAGCACGTTGAGCAGCGGAATAACCAGCGTAAAGTTAGCGATGCCGAAAAAGATGCCTAGCGTGGCGTACAGTGCATACAGCGGCACAAAATCGGCGTAGGGCCGCGAAAAGCTCAGCAGGCGGAGGTAAGTCTTCATAGATGGGAGAGGCTACCAGCTAAGAACGCCGGAAGGTAGCCGTTACTTCAATCGGGCCCACAATGTGCTGGTTGAACTCCGCTAGCTGCTCGGCGGGCACCCACAGCTCATTATGCTGAGCATCGCCCACATTTTGCACCGCAAATTGGGCCAGGTAGTCGCTATCGACGGCAAAGCGCACCACGTGGCCCACACCGTAGTAGGGCACATTCCAGTCGCGGCTAATTTGCACGGCGTAGTCTTCATTCAGCACCGGATAAAAAATGGGCTGCTCGGGCAGGCGCGGCGGAAAAGCCCGCCAGCCGCTGGCCGCAATCAAGTCCAGCTCCTGCTGATTGACGGGGCGATATAAAAACGTAGTGGCGGGCATGGCTTAAAACTCGTGCAGGCGCTGGGCAATGTTCCAGCGCAGGGCCAGCGAGGCGTAGACCTCGGTGCCCGACACGGCGCCATAGTAGGTGGGCTGGTCCAGCTTCTGGTTGCGGGCAATGAGGGTGGCATCCACAAACAGATTCAGCTTGGGCTGATAAGTACCCGTGAGGTCGAAGTGCAGCAGGCGGTTTTTGTCGCCGTTGCCCACGCGGTAGCCGTAGTCCATCGCCCGCGTGTTGTAAGAGAGCAGCACGTTGCCCCCGTTATTATTGAAACCAATGGGCGAAGTAGCCAGCGCATCCACACCCTGCACCGTGTAAAAGGCCTTGGCCACGAGGCTCAGGCGGGGCAGCGGCTGGTAGCTGAGCACGCCGAGCACCTCCGTGAGGTTGGCGCCCATGGGGTGGGCTAGCGGCTGCTGATAGTTCTGGTAGTTGGTGTACTCGTTTTCGTGCTGGTAGGTGAAGGGCCGGATGTAGTTGACTTCCATCTGCAAATCGAGGTTCGATACGCCGGCCACATCCAGCAATTTACCCCCTAGCTGGAAAGCCTGCTTATTGGCCCACCAGCCATTACCGGCCAGAATTTCGCTCAGCTTAAACTCATCGAGCACCAGCTGGCCGTAGAGCTGGGCGCGGTGCTTGATATTCCACTTAAAGTCGAGGCCTAGCAGGGCGTTATCCGTCGAGCCCACTTGCTGCTCGATGGCGCGGTAAAAAATAACCGGGTTCAGGTACTGCAATTCCAGCCCGCGCCCCGGCCCGCCCGACACTTCCGACTCGAACACGCCGATGTTGAAGTTATTGGTCACGTCCAGGCTCAGGTGGTGCAGCGCCAGGTACTTTTTAGGAAAGAGCGAATCGAGGCCCGAGATGCTGCGCCGGGCATTCAGCTCGGCAAAGATGTTCTGGTAGTTGAACTTCCAGACCCGCGTATTCAGCTTCAGAAAGAAATACGGCGCACTGTAATCCGAGAGGATGAGCGAGCGGTAGCCGTTGCCAATAAAATTGCGGTCGTGGGCAAACTGCACATTGATGTGCTTGGTAGCTGCATACGTGATGCCGCCCCGCGCCGTGAAGAAGTCGTACTGGTCAACCTTGTCCTTGAAATACTTGGTGTAGCCCTCGTGGGGCGCCACCGGCACGAGGCCATTGTCGCGCAGGCCGCGCTGGTACACCCAGCCCGGCACGGCCTCCTGGTTGTCGGTGAGAAAGCCGTAGAAGCCCAGCCGCTGGTCAATGAGGCCTTCGAAAGCCACGCCGCGCGTGTTCACGTAGCGCAGGCCGTCGCGGCTGTTTTCGCCACCGTCTTTGCCAGCTTGCAGCAACAGCACAGGGTTTAGCCGAAAGGCAAAATCCTTGGTCTGGACGTCGTAGAGGTCCGTCTGGTTGCGGTAGAGATAGTTCAGAAACGGCCGCTGGCTCTGGTTGAGGCTGTCGCCGAGGGGCGAAAACATCCAGTTATCCTTGGCTAAGTACTGCGCATTAAACTGGTCGGCGGCCGAGAGCCCGGCCGGGCTAGCCAGCAGGCGCTCGCCCAGGTGCGCGGCGGCCGAGCGGGTGTAGGGCCGGGCGCTGGTGTGCGGGTCCTGCAGCGAGTCGGGCCCGTACTTGATGGCGTAGCGGTCGATGAGCCGGTAGGTATTGGGGTCGAGCGGCACGTAGAGCGGCCCCTGGTAAGGCGCGTGCACTATGCGGCCGGGGCTGGCCACCGGGGTAGGGCGGGGGCTAGGGGCCAGTGCCGGGCGCGGGGCTGCCTCCCGCACCACCGGCGCGGGCGTGGCACCTGCAGTTTGCTCCCGCAGCGGCTGTTCCGAATTCAGCGGTTTGGCGTCTTTCACCGGCTTGTCGCCCTGCGGCGTAGCGGGCAACGGCTGGTTGAAGATGTACCAGTTGGCCGAGTTGGGCGTGGGCGCGCCGGCGGGCGGGGTCGTCTGGGCCGCCAGGGGCCCAGCCAACGCAAAGAGAAGCGAAGACAGGTAGTATTTCATCAACCAAAAAACTACCCGAAAGGGGGCAGGCCAGGCAAATTTACGTCGGCCGGCGCGGCCCCGGCTTTTCGCCCCGACCTTTGGCCCCGGCCCACTGCCCGGGCCGCTTGCCTGCCGTGCTGCGCCTGCTCCGTTTCCGTGCCCTCGACCTTGCCCGCTGGGCGGCCTGCGTGGCCGCTAGCCCCGGCGCGCCGCCCTACGTGCAGGCGTGGTGGCTGGCCGCCACCGCCCGCCGCTGGGCTGCCGTGGTGGAGCTGGGCCCGGCCGGCGAGTACCGCTCGCTGCTGCCCCTGCCCACCAAGTGGCGCCCTGGGGGCCGGGTGGCCTACCAGCCGCTCTTCACCCAGCAGCTAGGCCTGGTGCTCACACCTGAGAGCCAGCAGCGCGACCTAGCCGCTTACCTGGCCGTGGCGGCCCGGCACTGCGCCCGGTTTTACCAGCAATTGCCACCCGCCGCCGCGCCGCTGCCCCCGCTGCCGCCGGGCTTCACCGCCGCCGAGCGCCTGACCTACCACCTCGACCTGAGCCCTGGCGCCGAGGCCCTGCGGGCAGGCTACGCCCCCGACTACCGCCGCCGCCTGCGCCGTAATGCCGGGCTAGCCACGCCCCTGCGCGTGACGCCGGGCCCCGACCTGCACGAGCTGATTTCCCTGTTTCTGGCCTACCGCGGCCCCGAGCACACCGGCCTGCACCCGCGCCACTACGCGGTGCTGCCGCGCCTGGTGGCCGCCGCCCAGGGGCTAGCCGAGCTGCGGCAGGTGCGCCACCCTGCCACCGGCGAGCTGCTGGCCGGGGCGCTGTTTGTGCGCCACGCGGGCGGGCTTATTTATTTGTTTGCGGCAGCCTCGGCGGCGGGGCGGGCGGCGGGCGCCCCGCTGCTGCTGCTCGACGAGGCCATCGCCCGCCACGCCGGACAGCCGGGCCAGGTGTTCGACTTTGAGGGCGGCAGCCTGCCGGCCATTGGGCGTTTCTTCGCCAATTTTGGGGCGCGGCCCGTAAGCTACCCGGTCCTCACGTTTACTTCTAGCCCCTGGTTTCCCGCATGGATGCGCCCCTGACTTCTTCCGACACGCCGGCCCTGCCCGCCGACCGCCTGCACGTGGTGTGCGCCGAGCCCAGCATTGCCAACCATTTCCTGGCCGAGCTGCGCGATGTGGACATCCAGAAAGACAGCCTGCGCTTTCGGCGCAACCTGCAGCGCCTGGGCGAAATTATTGCCTGCCGCATCAGCGCCCAGCTTAGCTACACGCCGCAGGCCGTAAAAACGCCGCTAGGCGAGGCCGCCAGCCAGCTGCTGCGCGATTTTCCGGTGCTGGCCACCGTGCTGCGCGCCGGCCTGCCGTTTCACCAGGGGTTTCTGAATTATTTCGACCAGAGCCCCAGCGCCTTCGCCGCCGCCTACCGCATCGAGGGCACGGCTCAGGTGCAGGTGCAGCTCGATTACCTCACCGCCCCGCGCCTCGATGAGCGCGTGCTCATCCTGGCCGACCCCATGCTGGCCACCGGCAAAAGCCTCGTGCAAACCTACCGGGCCATGCTGCGCTTTGGCACGCCACGCCAGGTGCACATTGCGGCCGTTATCGCCTCGCCCGAGGGCGTGGCCTACGTGATGCGCGAAATTCCGGAAGCCACACTATGGGTAGCCGCCGTTGATGACAAGCTCAATGAGCAGGCTTACATAGTGCCGGGTTTAGGCGACGCTGGCGATTTGGCTTTTGGTAGTAAAATTTAGGACTGTAGCCGGGGGCATTTGCCACTAGCTGTTGTACCTTCATCAGCAGGAGACTAGCTGTGCCCGGCCCGGCCATGTTTCGGCGGCCCGTAGTCAGTTAGTGGCAGCCACCAAAGCTGGCACGAAAACAGCAGCGTAAAACACATAACATAAATTTCAAGGCCTAGCGCGTAAACTGATACCGGAAATTGTCTATTTTTGCTGCCATACCTGTTTAAACACACAGGTTGGGTTGCTATTTTATTGTTATTCCTGTATTAGTGTTACACTTTGCCATGAAGCTTGCTTCTGTTTTTCTGCTCAGCACCGTAAAATTTTTGGGCGGCCCACTAGCGGGCAGCAGCATGGGCCTGGGCTTTTGGCCCACGCTGGTCCTCACCGTGGCTGGCATGATGACGAGCGTTTTCATTATTTCGGGCGTGGGCCGGGCCTGGGTGCGCCACCGGCAGCAGCAGCGCCGACTGCGCCGGGCACCAGTGTTTTCCAAGCGCTCGCGCAATATCATCAAGGTATTCAAGCGGTTTGGTATGGGTGGCATTGCGTTTCTGACGCCTGTTTTGCTTTCGCCCATCGGCGGCACTGTCATTGCCACGCTGCTAGGGGTGCCGCGCCAGCGCATCTTGCTGCACATGCTCTGGAGCGCCGTGCTGTGGGGCGGCGTGCTCACCCTGGCCAGCGCCCGCCTCGGGCACCTGCTGCACCATTAATAAGGTGCCCGGAAACCCAGTAAGTAAAAAACACTAAATCAGCTAAAAGCTTCGTCTAAAAAGCCAGCGCCCCGTATAAGCCCCGCGGTTTCGCCCTGCTCAGCAGCGCGGAGCTGCGGGGCTTTTTCATTTCCTTTTCCCACCTGTATGAGTACTTCTTCTTCTCCGCTTGTAACAACGCTGCTGGTAGAGCCGGCCCCCGTGCAGGCGGCCGTGTCGCGCCGGCTGGCCGTCGAGTTTGTGGGCACCTTCTGGCTGGTGCTGGGCGGCTGCGGCAGCGCCGTGCTGGCGGCTGGCTTTCCCAAAGTTGGTATTGGCCTGCTAGGGGTGTCGCTGGCTTTTGGCCTCACGGTGCTCACTATGGCGTTTGCCTTCGGGCATATCTCGGGCGGCCACTTCAACCCGGCCGTGAGCCTGGGGCTGTGGTTGAGCGGGCGCTTTTCGGGCCGCAACCTGTTGCCGTATTGGGTAGCGCAGGTATTGGGCGGGCTGGCCGGCGCCGGCGTGCTCTACGTCATTGCCTCTGGCAATCCGGCCTACAATGCGGCAGTCAATGGCCTGGCGGCCAATGGCTACGGCACGGCCTCGCCGGGCGGCTACTCGCTGCTCGCCTGCTTCGTGACCGAAACGCTGCTCACGATGATTTTCCTCTACATCATCCTGGGCGCTACCGATACGCGGGCGGCCAAAGGCTTCGGTCCCCTTGCCATTGGGCTGGGCCTCACACTCATTCACTTGCTTAGTATTCCGGTCACCAACACCTCCGTAAACCCGGCGCGCTCGCTGGGGCCGGCGCTTATTTTGGGTGGCGTGGCCTTGCAGCAGGTGTGGCTGTTTTGGGTGGCGCCGCTGCTAGGGGCGGCCCTGGCCGGGGTGTCATACCAGTGGCTCACGGGCAGCGAGGGTACCGAAGCCGTAGCGGCCTCGGCGCAGGCCATTGGCCGAGCTACCACCACTATTGGCGAGGTAACGGCCAACAGCCCAGCCCCACCCCTGTAGGCGCGTGCCTAAGAAGCAAGAACCCCTCCGCAAAGCAAGTATTCCTTGCTTTGCGGAGGGGTTTTTTTAGGTAATATTCTGTCAGTCAATATGCAACCCTGGCGCTGCCAGAAGAATCATCGCTAAAATGCCTGTCTCTTATGAAAGCACTACGACTACCACTAGTAAGCGTACTAGGGGGCCTGCTGCTGCTAGCGGGGTCCTGTAAAAAGACGGATGAGCTAGCCGCGAACGCCATCATCACGGGCTACGACCCACGTATGTGCGCCTGCTGCGGTGGCCTGATGATAACCTTTACGGGCAAGCCGCAGCCTTTCGCCGGCGAGTTTAAGCTTATTGACAATAGTGCCGGGCTAGGTATCAGTTCCACCGAAAAATTTCCGCTCTACGTGCAGGTAGATTATATAACGCTGGCCAATACGTGCGGAGGACAGCACATTAAAATCACCAGTTTGAAAAGGTAACACCGCTAGTCAGCAGCTGGCTACTAGCTGCTGCGCCGGCGCGGCCGGGCATTAATAGCCTTCATGGCCGGGGCCGAAGCGCCTTTCTTACCCGGGTTCTTCTTGTTGCCTTTCTGGCTCTTTTTGTGGTGCTTGCCCTCCTCAAAAGGCTTGCCGGTGCGCTTATCGATGGTGACGCCGGGCTTTATCCACTCCTTCTTTTCGTGGAAGGAGCCCTTAAAATCGGGGTCGTCGCGGCGGCGCTGCTCATCCAGCACGCGGGCGTGCTGCTGGCCTTCGATAAAGGGCGTATTCGTGATTTCAACTTCCTCCGGAATGGGCAGCAGTGGAATTTCCTGCCGAATCATCTCCTCAATACGCTCGATGTGCTGGCGCTCGGCGGGGTTGGCAAAGGTGATGGCCTCGCCCGTGTGCCGCGCCCGGCCCGTGCGCCCAATGCGGTGCACATAGTCGTCGTAAATCAGCGGCACGTCGAAGTTGATAACGTGGCTCACCTGCGGCACGTCAATGCCCCTGGCCGCCACGTCGGTAGCCACCAGGTAGCGCACGTTGCCTTCCTTAAAGGCGTCCATGCTGTTGAGGCGGGCGTTCTGGCCCTTGTTGCCGTGTATCACGCGCACCTCACCCACGGGCGCCTTGCGCTGCAGAAAGCGGGCTACCTCATCGGCGTTTTCCTTGGTGCGGGCAAACAGCATAACACGGGTCATTTGCTCGGCCTCGTGGTGCAGCAAGTGCTCTAGCAGGTTGATTTTGGTGGCCAGGTTGGGCACTTCGTACAGGCGCTGGGTTACGGTTTGGGCCGTTTGGGCGGGCGGCGTCACCTCCACGCGCACCGGAAACTCCAGAAACTCCTCGCTCAAAATCGTGACCCGCTCGGGCATCGTGGCCGAAAACAGCACGTTCTGGCGCTTGCGCGGAATAATTTCCAGGATGCGCCGAATCTGGGGCATGAAGCCCATGTCCATCATCTTATCGGCCTCGTCGAGCACCAGCGTGGTCAGGTTTTTCAGCACCAGGTCGCCCTTCAGGTAAATCTCCATCAGGCGGCCCGGCGTGGCAATCAGAATGTCGAGCCCCGCCTTTATCGTCTCAATCTGCGTTTTGGGCCCTAGCCCGCCGTAGATGGCGTAAATGCGCAAATCGGTATAAGTGGCCAGCGCTTTGAGGTGCTTTTCGAGCTGAATGGCCAGCTCGCGGGTGGGCGCCAGAATGAGGGCGCGCGGGTGCTCGCCCTGCGCATATTTCACCTTCATAAGCAGCGGCAGGCCGAAGGCGGCCGTTTTGCCGGTGCCGGTTTGGGCAATGCCCAGCACGTCGTGCCCGGCCAGCAGCAGCGGAATGGTCTGCACCTGCACCGGTGTGGGCTCGGTGAAGCCAGCTTCGGCTACGGCGGTGAGTAATTGCTTGTTAAGCTTGAAGTCGGTGAAGGCGGCGGGGGTATCCATCCTACAAAGGTCGGGCAATTTTGCTGCGCGGGGCGCGCCGGGCAGTTTGCGCACCCCGCGCCGGGCTAGCCCACGCAGATGATTTTTTGCCCGAAAATCTTGCAAAAAACAATCCTCCGCGTATCTTTGCACCCACAAACCACCACACGGTAGATATAGCTCAGCTGGTTAGAGCGTCGGATTGTGATTCCGAAGGTCGTGGGTTCGAGCCCCATTATTTACCCGCAGGAAAGTCCCCGGATGCGAATCCGGGGACTTTTTTTGTTATTTGCATAGTTGCGTCTCCAAACGCCTCTTTTCTTTTTACCCTAATTACTCGCGATGAGTCTGCTCGTTATCGGCTCCGTGGCCTTCGACGCCCTGGAAACTCCCTTCGGCAAAACCGATAAAATTATCGGTGGCGCGGCTACCTATATCAGCCTCTCGGCTTCGTACTCGACCAAGCCGATTAATCTGGTGGCTGTGGTGGGCGGCGACTTTCCGCAGTCCGACATCCAGATTCTGGAAAACCACGGTGTGAACACCGAAGGCCTGCAAATCAAGCCCGACGAAAAGTCGTTTTTCTGGTCGGGCAAGTACAACAAGGACCTCAACTCGCGCGAAACCATCACCACCGAGCTTAACGTGCTCGGCTCGTTCGACCCCATTATTCCCGACAATTACCAAACCTGTAAGTACCTGATGCTGGGCAACCTGGCCCCGCAGGTGCAGCGCCTTGTGGTGCAGCGCCTCGTGAACCGGCCCAAGCTCATTGTGCTCGACACGATGAACTTCTGGATGGACTCGGCGCCCGACGAGCTGCTCGCCACCATCGAAATGGTAGACGTGCTCAGCATCAACGACGAGGAGGCGCGCCAGCTTTCGGGCGAGTACTCGCTGGTGAAGGCCGCCCGCAAAATTCTGGCGCTAGGGCCTAAGTTTTTGATTATCAAGAAGGGTGAGCACGGCGCGCTGCTGTTTCACAAAAACAAGGTGTTCTTCGCCCCGGCTCTGCCGCTGGAAGAAGTATTTGACCCCACTGGCGCCGGCGACACCTTCGCGGGCGGCTTCATCGGCCACATCGCCGCTACCGACGACTGCTCGTTCGAGAACCTCAAGCGCGCCGTTGTCCATGGCTCGGCCATGGCCTCTTTCTGCGTCGAGAAATTCGGCACCGAGCGCCTGCTCAACCTCACGCAGGAAGAAATTGAAGCCCGCGAAGCCCAGTTTGAAGAACTGGTAAAAGTGCAGCCAGTGAGCGTAACGGCTTAGTAAATAAGACATAGACAGAAAAAGCGTCCGTCATGCTGAGCTTGTCGAAGCAGATTACTCGCCCCGCTAGGGTTCTTAACCTAACGATGCGAGCAAGCTGCTTCAACAAGCTCAGCATGACGGACGTTTTGTTTTTATTCAACTCTTAAACGCATTTTCTTATGCCAACCTGGCTGCGCAAAAACCTGGGAGAAGTCTGCTTTTTCGGCGCTTTCGCGGTCGTGATGGGCACCGATTTGCGCCTGCCGGTTGTCAGCACCTTGCAGCGCGGGCTGCTGGCTAGCGGGTTGTGGCGCGCCACGCCGCCCGCTGCCCCGGCCGCGCTGGCTAGCCCACTGGCCGACTATCCGCACCCGCTGCCGCTGCTCACGCTCGATGGCCGGCCGGCCAACCTGCGGCAATTTCGGGGCAAGGCCGTGCTGGTGAATTTGTGGGCTAGCTGGTGCCCGCCCTGCCTGGCCGAAATGCCGGGCCTACAGGCGCTGTACCAGAAAACGGACACCAGCAAAGTAGCTTTCGTGCTGATTTCGCTCGATGCCAACCCCAATAAGGCCAAGGCCTTGCTAAAGCGGAAAGGTTACACGCTGCCGGTATATTTCCCGGCTGCGCCGCTGCCCGCGCCGTTCGATTCGCCCTCCATTCCGTCTACCATCATCCTCACGCCTAGCGGCCGGCTGGCCGACCGCCACGATGGCATGGCCGACTACGACACGCCCGAATTTCGAGCGGCGCTCGAAAAGCTGGGGGCTGGCCGCTAGCCCGGCAACCCTAGCGCCGCCCCAGTGGTAAAAGGAAGGGTAAGTGCGTCCCACCTTTCCCTTTTCCAGCCATGTCACTCGCCAAGAAAGAAACCGACCTCACGAACGATAAAACGTCCGTAAATCCTGCCGCCAATACCAAGCGTAAAAGCACGCAGGTGCAAAGCCCGAACACGACCGACGTATCGGCCCACGGCAACACCACCGACGGCAACAGCGCCGGCCACGGCGTAAACAACATTCGCAACAACCCCCAGGGCAACAAGCCCATGTCGGTAAACAGCGGTAAAGTGGGCAAGGGCGGCGACGCCAAGCACTAGGCCCTGTTAACTGCGGCTAAACGCCCGGCTCCAGCGGTAGTACCGCTGGAGCCGGGCGTTTCAGTTGGGCAGAATGAGCCGAACGTAAGTAGTGCGTTCCCGGGGCTCAAAGCGTACTTGCTCAATGGCGATGGTATAGTCATCGAGCCACCGCGCCTGGTGCGGCTGCCAGTTGTGCAACTTTCTGCTCCACAGCGGCTTTACTGCTTGATTAGAAATAGCAAGCAATTCGAGCCCGTTAAGGACGCTTTCGATATCCAGGCCGGGCGAGGCAACAACTAAAAGCTGTCGATTGGGCGAGATTTCCGGGTCCCATTTAAGCAGAGTAGCGCGGCCCGAATATTTATTGACGAGAAACGGCTGATAACGCTCCCACTGCAAGCTGTCGATTAGCCAGTAGGGCCGACCGGGCACGCTACCCGAAAACTGGCAATGCGTATCGATTTCTTCGTTGTCATCTTTCCGCAGCTGGTACGTATCGTCAGCAAAACGCAGTAAAGGGCCATTGAAAGGCCGCACCACCAGCGTATGGCCAATGCGGCGTACCCGGCCATCGCCTTCTTGCCGGATGGTGCGGGCTTCTGAGTAAAGCAGCTGGCTGCCTGCTGCCTGCGCAAAATCACTTTTGCTGCCCGGTTCCAGCCGAAGCACTCCGCCCAGGCCTACGTGCAGCGTGTCGTGTGGCCCACTGGTGGTCCGGTCGCCGGAGGTGAGGATTATGGAAGATGTAGCCGGCGGCACCGGCCTAGCTGCCACCGCAGGCCGCGTAGCTGCCCGGCGAACAGCAGGCTGCTGCTCGGCCGTGTTCTGTCCGCAGCTGGCTAGTATCGGCAGCAGCCAAATCAGCTTTTTCATGGCCGAAAAATAGGTTGGCGAAGTAGCTGCGCTAAAACTCCCAGCCCAGCCATTTCTGAAAGCCCGCCTGCTGCGCCTCGTCGGCTTCGGCTAGCTGCTCTACGGCGTAGCGCGGGCCAAAATGCACGCCCGGCAGCGCGGCCAAATCTACCAGCAGCAGGCGGTTTTGGCGAAACACGGCCACCTCGTAGTGCGGGGCCCCGGTGCTGAGCAAGCTTTGCAGGTTCATATCGACGCGGCGGCCGTTCACGGCCACAATCTCGTCATCGACGGTGAGCGCCGCGGCGGCCGGCGAGCCCGGCCAGATGTAGGTGACCTCGGTACGCTCATTCTTCACCACCGTGCGAAAGCCGAACATGCCCTCCGATGTCGAAGCATTCTCATAGGCCACCAGCTGGCAGCCCACCGTGTGCAGGGCTTTGTCGAGCGGCTCCTGCAAAGGCGCGGTGCCGTTGATGAATTTATCGAAGTAGACCTGCATCTTGCGGCCCGCCACCTCGCTCACAATGCGGGCGTAGTCGGCCTCGGTATAGCCCACGCCGGTTTTGCCAAACTCCTCGTAGAGGCGGCGCATCACGTCGTCGAGGCTGCGGGCGTGGGCGTGCAGCTGCCGGATGGTGAGGTCGAGCAGCAGCGCGACCAGGGCCCCTTTGTGGTACACGCTCACCTTGCGGTCGGGCACGCCGGGCTTGTAGCCATCGAGCCAGAGGTCCATGCTGGCATCGGCCAGGCTCAGGTTCTGGCCGCCCGCGTCGTCGTAGTGCTTACGCAGCACCAGGTTCAGCTCCTCAAAATACTGGGCCGGCGTGCGCACGTGGCAGCGGGCCAGCAGGTACTCGCCGTAGTACGTCGTCACGCCCTCGGCGAGGTAGCAGGTGCGGAAGTAGTTTTCGCGGGCGTAGTCATAAGGCTGCATCTCGGCGGGGCGAATGGCCTTGATGTTCCAGGTATGAAACAGCTCGTGGCAGCTCACGCCCAGCAGCTCCTTATACAGCGCCTCTTGCATCAGCAGCTCGGCGGGGCCTAGCACAATCACCGTCGAGTTGTGGTGCTCCACACCGTGGTAGTGCTTGTAGGGCAAAAACTGATTCAGAAAGTGGTACTCCTGCACCGGAAAGCCGCCGAACAGCGCCAGCTGCTCTTCCGAAAAAGCCTTAAAATCAGTCAGCAGGCGTGGCCAGTTAATAAGCGCTTCCTCGCCCTGCGCCCACACGTGAAAGGGCAGCCCGCCCGCCTCATACTGCTGGTGCTCGATGGTGGGGCTAGCGATGAGTGGCGCATCGGCCAGCTGGTCGAAGTTCTTCGCTTGCAGCGTGTTGGGCAGGGTTTGGGGCAGGCCGCAGGCCAGGCGCCAGCCAGCGGGCAGGTCCAAGGTGAGCTGGCAGGGCGCCCCCTGCTGGCCCTCGGCGTACATAAGCGCCTGCACCGGGTTAAGGTAAAGCTGCGTAGCATCGAGCCACGAGCCGCCGGCATCCATCTGGTGGGCGTAGAAGTGGTAGCGCACCCGCACGCTGCGGCCGGCCGCGCCAGGCACTTCCCAGCGGTCCTTGGTGGTTTTGCGGTAGGGCAGGGGCTCGTCGGTTTCGGCATCGCTAATCTCCACGCGCTGAATCTTCTGGGCAAAGTTTTGCAGCTCGTAGCGGCCCGGCCGCCAGGCGGGTAGCTGCAGGGCCAGCGGCTCGTTGGCCTCGGCGGGCACCTCCACCATCAGCTGCACCTGCAGGTAAAACGTAAGCGGATTTTCGAACGAAACGTGGTAATAAGTCATAGAAGAGCGGGTGAAAAGCGGCCGCGTGTAGAGACGCAGCTTTGCGTCTTGGCGTTGTTGAATTCGAAGTAAGGGCTAACCCGTCGCGCTATCCTGAGCCCTGGCCGGCGGGCCGGGCCCCCGGGCCGCAAAGATGCAGCGCTGCCCGCCGCTAGGCCGGCACTGCGGCAATGAGCAAAGGCCCCTTGTTATTGTAAAGAGAAATCCGTACCTTTGCCGGCCCAACTCGCAATTTGACCGGACATGAAACGTACCTATCAACCCTCGCAGCGCAAGCGCCGCAACAAGCACGGTTTCCGCAACCGTATGGAAACCGCTAACGGCCGCAACGTGCTGGCCCGTCGCCGCGCCAAAGGCCGCAAGCGCCTCACCGTATCGGACGAAGGCCGTCACAAGCGCTAGTACCTTAGGCTGTTAGCGCGTAGCTGATGGCGGGGGCCCTTCATTGGACCTTCGCTAGAAGGTAGCCGCATTGTTGGGGCAGGTTGTTTTCTGGCTAGGCCAGAAAACGCTGCCGCTACAATGCGGCTTCGCTATTTCCTCTATTTTCGTGAACGAGCTATCCGCCCCCGGCCCGCCGCTGCCCGCCGCCCGGCAGTACACTTTTCCTAAAGCAGAGCATTTGTGCAGTAAAAAGCGCATCGAAACGCTTTTTAACCGGCGCAATCCTTCGCTAGGGGTATATCCGCTGCGCCTTACCTGGGTGGCGGCCCTAGCGCGCACCACTGCCCCGCCCGAGGTGCTCATTACGGTGCCCAAGCGCGCCTTCAAGCGGGCCGTGGACCGCAACCGCCTCAAGCGCCTGCTGCGCGAGGCATATCGCCTCAATAAGCATCTGCTCACGGAAGCCGAAAACGGCCATCCGGTGGCGCTGCTGGGCATTCTCTACACCGGCAAAGAAAAAAGTGAGCTGCCGCTGATAGAAAAAAAATTAATTTCCGGGTTGAATCGTTTGCTGGCAGAATCCTCGGTGCAACCCGCACCGTAGTTTTTCTTATCTTCACCTAGCAACCCCGCAGGGGGCGAAGGCTATAGCGCCCCTAGCCGGGGCTGCTTCTGGCCAACGTACCATTCCTTGCTATCTTTCTGCCCGATGACAAACCGTAAAAAACTACTCGCCGTTTTGGGTCTTGGTACGCTCGGGCTGGTTAGCTTTCGGGCCGCTTCCGACAGCGACCGATACTTCGAGATTGCCAAAAACCTCGACATCTTCGCCACCTTGTTTAAGGAGGTGAACACGTACTACGTGGACGAGATTACGCCCGGCAAGCTGGTGAAAACGGGTATCGACGGCATGCTGAAATCGCTGGACCCGTACACCAACTACATTCCGGAAGACGATATTGAGGATTTCCGCACCCTCACCACCGGGCAGTACGGCGGAGTGGGGGCTTCCATTGTGAAGCGCAACGGCAAAACGGTGGTGCAAAGCGCCTACGAAGGCTACCCGGCGCAAAAGGCTGGGTTGCTGCCCGGCGATGAAATATTGACTATCAATAACATAAACGTTGATAAGAAAAGCAATTCCGACATCAACAAGCTGATGCGGGGCCAGGCCAACTCGGTGGTAAAGCTCATCGTGACGCGCTACGGCCAGGAGAAGCCCGTTGAAATCGACATCACCCGCGATAAAATTCAGGTTGATAACGTGCCGTATTACGGCATGCTAACCAATGATATTGGCTACTTCCAGCTCATCGGCTTCACGATGGATGCGGGCCGCGAGGTGCGCAACGCGGTAGTGAAGCTGAAGGAAAAGGGCGCGAAAAAAATCATCTTCGACATTCGGGATAACCCCGGCGGCCTGCTCAACGAGGCGGTGAATATCTCTAACCTCTTCGTAGACAAGGGCCTCGACGTGGTGAGCACCAAGGGCAAGGTAACGGAGTGGAACAAGACCTACAAGGCCCTCGATGTGCCGCTCGATACCCAAATGCCGATTGCCATTATCACGAGCAACCGCTCGGCGTCGGCGTCGGAAATCGTGTCGGGCGTGCTGCAGGACTACGACCGGGCCGTGCTGGTGGGCGAGCGCACGTTTGGCAAGGGCCTTGTGCAGGCCACTAGGCCCCTGAGCTACAACTCGCAGCTCAAGGTGACTACGGCCAAGTACTACATCCCTAGCGGGCGCTGTATTCAGGAAATTGACTATTCGCATCGCGGCGACGACGGGGCACTGACCAAGTTTCCGGACTCGCTGCGCACGGCCTTCAAAACCCAGGCCGGCCGCACCGTGTACGACGGCGGCGGCGTGGCGCCCGACGTGGACGTGCAGGACCGCGAAATTGCGGATATCACCCGCGTGCTCATCCAGAAGAGCTACCTCTTCGACTACGCCACCCGCTACCGCGCCGAGCACGCCACCATTGCCCCGGCCCGCGATTTCAAGCTTTCGGATGCTGACTATCAGAAGTTTGTAGCCTACCTGCAAGGTAAGAGCATCTCGTATAGTACCGATGCCGAGCGCTCGCTCACCGACCTCACCAAGAAGGTGAAGGAAGAAAAGCACTACGACGATGTAAAGCTGGAGCTAGACGCCATCAAGCGCAAAGTAGCCGCCAACAAAACCAACGACTTACAGCGCTTCAAACCCGAAATCCGCGAGCTGCTGGAAGAGGAAATTGCCTCGCGCTACTACTACGAGCGGGGTCGCACCGAAGCTGGTTTCAACGACGACCCCAATATCCAGGCCGCCGTGGCCGTGCTCAACGACCCCAACCGCTACGCCGCGCTGCTGAAGCCGGGCGGCCGGGCCGCCAGCGCTACAAAATCGGCGGGCACGAAGTAAAAAAAGAGGCGTCGTAACTGACGCCTCTATCATTTTTGTGGCAATGGATATCCGAGCTTTAGTCGGCGTTATTCAAACTAACAAATGCAAGGTTAGGATGAAAGTAAGAGGCTATTCTGCCCCTGAAGGCTGGAATGATTGGGCCATAATTCCAACCGCTGGCTACATTGAGATAAACGGCCCTTGGCCAATTCGTCAAGTAGATTGGGTAGAAATAAACCCTATTGTTACAGAGCACATAGGGCGCCTCGTGCCACCTAAGCGAATTGATAGTTCGATGCAGATTGAGGAAGGCCTACGCCAAGCAGACATATCCTACATCGTCTTGGATGGAATCATCCGTATTTCGTTCCCAGATACAGCATACTAGCGGCTATTAGCGGGAGCGGTACTTATTCGTCGTAAAAATTGCCGCGCTGCCCGAGTTTCACTACTTCAACCATCAGCACTTTGTCGGAGATGGTATACAGTATTCGGTAGTCGCCTACTCGCAGCCGGTAGCCTTCTTAACCCTTGAGTTTTTTAACCCCGGAAGGACGTGGGTCAGTTGCTAGCCCATCAATGGCCAATTGGATAGCGCCTTTTGCTTTGTCCGGAAGCTGTAGCAATTGCTTGCGGGCCGGGCGAGCCACGGTAATCTGGTAAATAACGGGTGAGCCAGCTGCCTTTTTCACGCGGCTTGGCGCTGAGAAGCGTTTTCTGCGGGGCTAGTTGCGGTGCCCATCTCAGCCTTCACTTGCTCCCATGGAACCGCGTTTTTGGGGTCAAAATCATCAGGATTAGCGGCGCGGGCGGCCTCCAGTTCCTGCAAATCCAAGGCGTCCTCGTAGTCGTCGAGCAGCTCTACGATACGCTGCTTCACCTTGCCGGGCAGCGCCCCGAAGGCGGCCAGAAAGGCTTCGGCGGTAGCTTCTACGGCCGCCGCCGTGAGCTTGGGAGTAGCGGACTTTTTGGCCATGAGCGTAAGAGCTAAGATGATACGTTAATAATACGTGCCCGCCGCCAAATACCCCTGCACGTAATCCCGAATACCCTCCTCAAGCGAGGCAAACGGCCGGTCGTAGCCAATACTGCGGAGCTT
The DNA here is from genome assembly GCF_030581075.1 of Hymenobacter cheonanensis. Classification (GTDB taxonomy): domain Bacteria; phylum Bacteroidota; class Bacteroidia; order Cytophagales; family Hymenobacteraceae; genus Hymenobacter. Next base: position 34,048 of record NZ_JAUQSW010000012.1, on the reverse strand, counting down.
GCGCATGTCGGCCTCGGTGAAGTACTGGTAGGTGTCGCGGATATCCTCAGGCGTATCGCGAAAGCGGATATCGGCGGGCTGGCCCATTGCGGCGAACGTGTTGAGGGCCAGGTCCATGAAGGTGCGGGCCTGGCCGGTGCCGAGGTTGTAAAGACCCGAGTGCGTGCGGTGGTGCAGCAGGAAGTAGCACACTTCCACCACGTCCTTCACGTACACGAAGTCGCGCATCTGGCCGCCATCTACGTACTCGGGGTTGTGCGAGCGGAAGAGCTGCATGCTGCCGTTTTCGCGAATCTGGCGGAAGGCGTGCAGGATGACCGAGGCCATGCGGCCCTTGTGGTACTCGTTGGGACCGTAGACGTTGAAGAACTTGAGGCCGGCCCAGAAATAGGGTTTCTCTTCCTGGGCCAGCGCCCATTTATCGAAGTCGTTTTTGGAATCGCCGTAGGGGTTGAGTGGGTGCAATTGGTAAGGCAGGGCATCATCCTGGTCGGAGTAACCGAGGCGACCGTCGCCGTAGGTGGCGCCGCTGCTCGCGTACACCAACGGCAGGTTGTAGCGCACGCAAGCCTGCCACATTTGCTTGCTGTAGTTGAGGTTGAGCAAGTCGAAAATGGCGGGGTCTTGTTCGGTGGTGTCAGTGCGGGCGCCGAGGTGAAAGATAAATTCGACTTGCTCGTGGTGGGCGTCGAGCCACGGAAAAAACTCCTCGCGGTCAACGTATTCGCGCAGCTTTTTGCCTTGAATATTAGGCAGCTTTTTCTCAATGGCGAAGTTATCAACCACCACGAGGTCGTTGAAATTGGCGGCGTTGAGGCGGGAAACTAAGCAGCTGGCAATGAAGCCGGCGGCGCCGGTGACGACTATCATATAAGGTAGGGTAAGCTTTGGCTTGCCGATTGGGGTAGTACGCTTTCTGCGAACGGCAAGCTAAAGCTTATCCTACGCTCGCCAAAGGTACCCTGCCGCGTTGGTTCGGGCTACCTTTGCGGCCATGCGCGTTTCGCTCTTTCTGCCGCTAGGGCTACTTGGGTTGCTAGCCTGCCAACCTGAAAATAAGCCGGCTAGCCCGGCCGCCACCGTGCAGGTGCACGACGATTTGGGCCGGGCCCTTACGCTGCCCGCCCACCCGCGCCGGGTGCTGGCGCTAGCCCCCAGCCTCACCGAAATGCTGTACGCGGTGGCCGACACGGCTACCATAATTGCCCGCACTCAGGCCGACGACTACCCGGCCGCCGCGCTGCGCAAGCCGCTGGTGACCTCGTATCCGCTTGATTTGGAGCGCCTGGTGGCGCTGCACCCCGACGTGGTTTTTACGGTGGAAGGCATGACGCCGCCCGATGCCGCCGCGCGCCTGGGCGAGCTTGGCATCCCGGTATATTACCAGAAATACCGGCGCGTGGCCGACGTGCTGCGCGGTATCAACGATGTAGGCCGGCTGCTCGGCCGCCCGGCGCAAGCCAAGCGCCTCACCGATTCGCTGCAAGCGCAGCTAGCCCAGCTAGGGTCGGCCCCAGCCGCCACCCGGCCCACGGTGCTGGCGCTGGCCTCGGCCGACCCTATTTATGTGTACGGCCAGAACACGCTATTTACGGATGAAATCAGGCTAGCCGGCGGCCAGAATGCGGTGCGCGACACGTTTCCGCAGCCCTTCCCAGCCCTTACGCGGGAGTATATTTTGAAGCTGAACCCCGAGGTGGTGCTCGGCGGCCGCTTCGGAAAGCTGGATAGCACATTCTTCAAGAATAACCCCGAGCTGCGTCGCACCCGCGCCTACCAGCGCCGCCGGGTGTATACCACCACGCCCAACCTGCTGCAACGCCCCAGCCCGCGCATTGTGGAGGCCGTGCGTGAGCTGCAAGCCCTTTTGCGGAAGTAAGCGATGGGCCACGCGCACCCCGGCCGTTGGCTTTTGGCGGGCAGCCTGCTCACGCTGCTACTACTCGGGCTGGGGCTGCGCGTGGGCTCCTACGCCACCAATTACGCCTTTATTTTCAAGACGCTGCGGCACTACGACCCCGCCGACCCGGCCCAGCTGGTGCTGGTGCAGCTGCGGCTGCCGCGGCTGCTGCTGGCCTGGTTGGCGGGGGCTAGCCTGGCGCTGAGCGGTTATTTGCTGCAAACGCTGGTAACGAACCCGCTGGCCGACCCCTACTTGCTGGGCACAGCCTCGGGGGCGTCGCTGGGGGCCATCGTGGCGTATTTGTTTTTCCCGGCGCTCACGCTGGGCGGGCTGTATCTGCCGCCGCTGGCCGCCCTGGCGGGTGGGTTGCTGGCCACGGTGCTGGTGGTGGCCATTGGCTCGCGGCGGGGGCGGGTGCTGCCGGCGCCGCTGCTGCTGGGCGGCGTGGCAGTGGGCGCGCTGGCGGCGGCCGTGGGCTCGCTCATCACGTTTCTGAAGGCCGACCAGGGCAACTTGCAGGCGGTGGTTTTCTGGGCCTTCGGGTCGTTTGAGCGGGCTAGCTGGGCAGTGCTGGGCTACCCGGCCGCCGTGCTGGCGGGCAGCCTGGGCCTGCTGATTTTTTTGCAGAAAGACCTGAACCTGCTGCTGCTAGGCGAGGAGCGGGCGCAGGCGCTGGGCCTGCCGGTGGCGCGGCTGCGCTGGCTGCTGCTGGGGCTGGTGGCGGCGCTCACGGGTGGGGTGGTGGCCTTATGCGGGCCGGTGGGCTTTGTGGGGCTGGTGGTGCCGCACCTCACGCGGGGGCTGCTGGGCACGGCGGGGCGCCTCAATTTAGCATTTTGCGCGGTGCTGGGCGGCGGCTTCCTGCTAGCCTGCGATTTGCTGGCGCGGGTGTTGTACCCACCTGCTGGCCTGCCGGTGGGGCTAGTGACGGCCCTGCTGGGGGTGCCATTTTTTGTATCTTTGCTGCGGAAAAAGAGTTTCTAGCTCTTCGCTTTTTGCCTTTCGTGGTTGGTTTTTTGTTGTTCCTCAAACGGCAAGCCAATTGGTGAACTCCAAAAAGCGAATACCGACCAACGAAAAAAACTATGCTATACGTCAGCCGCCGCGAGCACTTTAACGCCGCCCACAAGCTCTACAACCCCGCCTGGAGCCCGGAGCGCAACGCGGAGGTTTTTGGCCCCTGCGCCAACGAAAACTGGCACGGCCACAACTACGAGATGATAGTGACCGTGAAGGGCCAGCCCGACCCCGACACCGGCTTCGTGGTCGACCTCAAGGCCCTCAGCGACCTCATCCGCACACACATCACCGAGCAGGTAGACCACAAAAACCTTAACCTCGACGTGCCCTTCCTGAAGGGCCAGCTCGCCAGCACCGAAAACCTGGCCGTGGCTTTCTGGCAGATTTTGCAGCGCGAGCTGCCGGCCATTACCCCGGCCCAGCTGCACTGCATCAAGATTTACGAAACGCCCCGCAACGCGGTGGAATACTTCGGTTAATTATGAATTATAAATTATGAATTATGAATTGAGCCAGCTGCTTCGGTAGCGGCTTGAGAATCAATTCATAATTCATAATTCCCAATTCATAATTAAAAAATGAAATACTACCTGATAGCCGGCGAGCGCTCCGGCGACACCCACGCCGCCCACCTCGTGCGCGAGCTGAACAGCCAGGACCCGGCCGCCGATTTTCGCTTCTGGGGCGGCGACCAGATGGAGGCCGAGGGCGGCCACCTCGTGCGCCACTACCGCGAGCTGGCCGTGATGGGCTTCTGGGAAACGGCCACCAGCCTGCTCAAATTTCGGGGCTTTCTCAAAGAATGCCAGCGTGATATACTCGCCTACCGGCCCGATGTGCTGATACTTGTCGACTACGGCGGGTTTAACCTGCGTATGGCGGCCTGGGCCAAAACGCAGGGCATCCGGGTGTTTTACTACATCTCGCCCAAAATCTGGGCCTGGAACCAGAGCCGGGTCGAGAAGATTAAGGCCTTGGTAGATAAGATGTTCGTCATCCTGCCCTTCGAGTCGGAGTTCTACCAGCGCTTCGAGTATAAGGTCGATTACATTGGCAACCCCACGGCCGATGAGGTAGCCGCCTTCCGGCCCGACCCTGATTTTATGACCCAGCACGGGCTCGACCCCGAGCGCAGGATTATTGCCGTGCTGCCGGGCTCGCGCAAGCAGGAAATCGAGGAGATGCTGCACGAGATGCTGGCCGTGCTGCCCGCGTTTCAGGAGTACCAGTTTGTGGTGGCCGGCGTGAGCAACCTCGACCGCGCCTACTACGCGCACTTCGAGCGCAACGGCATCAAGCTCGTCTTCGACCAGGCCTACGACCTGCTGAGCCGGGCCAGCGCGGCCCTCGTGACCAGCGGCACGGCCACCCTCGAAACGGCACTTTTTGGCGTGCCGCAGGTGGTGTGCTACCGCACCAGCGGCCTCACCTACATGATTGGCAAGGCCGTGATTAAGGTGCCCTACATCTCGCTCGTCAACCTCATCGTGGGCCGCACGGTGGTGGAGGAGTTTATTCAGGGCGACTTCACGGCCCGCAACCTGCTCGACGAACTCAAGCGCCTGCTCACCGACGAGGCCTACATTGCCAAGCAAAAAGCCGGCTACGAAGAGCTGCGCCAAAAGCTGGGCCAGCACAACGCCGCCCGTCAGGCCGCCGCGCTGATGATTAACTATTTAGGTTTAGGCGAAAAGCAAGTTACTGCTTAATCGGAAAGCAAGTAGGCCAGTGCGCTGAGCGCGTGAACATTTGGGCCGGCTTGGTTATTTAGGTAACCAGGCCGGCCCGCTTAGTTGGCGGCTAGCCTCCCTTTATGCTGCCCCTCCCGACCTACTCCCAGGCCAGCGCCGAGCGCACCACCGTGCAGCGCGTGGTGGGCTCGGTGCTGGCCCGCGACACCGATTTGCTGGCCATCGAGGCGCCGCTCGAAATCAGCCTCGAATACGGCCCTAGCGGCCAGCGCCAAACCCAGACCCTGGCCGTGACCATGCGCACGCCCGGCCACGACGCCGAGCTGGTGGCGGGCTTCCTGCTGAGCGAGGGCATCATCAGCGGCCCGGCCGATATCGAGGGGCTGGCCCACCACGCCGACCCGCGCCGGCCCAAGGAGCGCGGCAACGTGCTGCGCGCCGCGCTAGCCCCCCACGTGGTGCTGGAGCTGGGCCGGCTGGAGCGCCATTTCTACACCACCTCCAGCTGCGGGGTGTGCGGCAAAACCAGCATCGACGCGGTGAAGGCGACCAGCTGCCCCGCGCCCCCGCCCGCCGACAGCCCGCGGGTGCCGGCCAGCCTCATTCACCAGTTGCCCCAGCGGCAGCGGGCGGCCCAGGCAGTATTTGAGCAAACGGGCGGCCTGCACGCCACGGCGCTCTTCTCCGCCGAATGCGAGCTGCTGCTGCTGCGCGAAGACGTGGGCCGCCACAATGCCTTCGACAAAGTAGTGGGCGCCGCGCTGCTGGCCGGCCAGCTGCCGCTAGGCCAGCACATTGTATTATTGAGCGGCCGGGCCAGCTTCGAGCTGGTGCAGAAAGCTGCGCTGGCCGGCGTGGCCATTCTGGCCGCCGTGGGCGCGCCGAGCAGCCTGGCCGTGGAGGCCGCCGAAGAGTTTGGCCTTACGCTGCTGGGCTTTGTGCGCCAGGAGCGCTTCAATATCTACACCCACGAATCACGGATTACACGGATTTAAGCGGATTGCACAGATTTTGTGTACGCTGGCTATCAACCGGCTAGCAAAGCCACCCTATGCAGCCTAAATAACTACGGAACGCTAACCATGCTGGCAAAACTGGGCAGCGCGCCCACGTAGAGATGCAGCCTAAATAATTAATAATTACGGAACGCCAACGGCCAACAATCAGGTAGTAGCCAAGCAAATACAGCGTAGCCGGCGCTCACAAAATCCGCGCAATCCGTTTAAATCCGTGTAATCCGTGATTTATGAAATTGAGACTGGAAGAAAATTCCCTGCGCCTGCGGCTGTCGGAGGCGGAAGTGCAGCAGTTTGCCGCCACCGGCCGGGTGGCCTACACCATCGCCTTCGGCTCCGCGCCGGGGCAAACGCTGGTGTACGCTCTGGAGCGCCTGCCGGCCGCCAGCCCCGCCACCAGCGTGCAGGTGCGCTACGAAGCCGGCGCGCTGGCCGTAGAGGTGCCCGCGGCCGTGGCCCGGCACTGGACTGATACCGAAAACATTGGCTTCAAAGGTCAGGTTCTGGTAGCAGAAGGCCAGGAATTACGTATTCTGGTTGAAAAAGACCTCGACTGCCGACATTAGCCCACCCAACTGCCCGCGGGCGCGGGTAGGGGCTAGCCCCGGCACTCCTTTGCGCTAGTCATTCCCACCTTTTTTAGTATGCATCCTATGGAAGAGTCACCCATCGCCGACCCTGGCAAAGCCGGCAAATCTGAGCAGCAGGGCGCCCAGGACAACAAGCCGAAGAGCGGCGAGCGCTCGGAGCAGGGCACGGCCCCGGCGCCCGACCACTACAAGCCCGACCCGCAGAATGAGCGCGACCAGCGTCACATTCCGGCCCCCGACAACCTGGGTGCCAAGTTTCAGTACCCCGTGCTGGCCCAGCCCACCGAGGAGTTTACGGGCCTGAAGCTGGAGAAACGCATGAAAATCGCGGCCGGCGTGCAGGCCGTCATCAAGTCGATGGAGTTCAACTGGGGCGAGGCGGGCCTTACGCGGGGCACCCACGGCTTGCTCAAGATGAACCAGAAAGACGGCTTCGACTGCTCGAGCTGCGCCTGGCCCGACCCCGACGACCACCGCTCGGTGGCCGAGTTTTGCGAGAACGGCGCCAAGGCTACGGCCTCCGATGCCGACGACAAGGCCTGCGGCCCCGAGGTATTTGCCAAGTATAGCCTGGCCGACCTCTCGCACCTGAGCGACCGCGACCAGAACAACCTGGGCCGCCTCACGCACCCCATGGTGAAGCGCCCCGGCGGCACGCACTACGAGCCCATCGAGTGGCCGGAGGCGTTCGAGATTATCGGCCGCGAGCTGAACGCCCTGAAGTCGCCCCACGAGGCGGCGTTTTACACCTCGGGTAAGGTGCCCAACGAGCCGGCGTTCCTGTTTCAATTGTTTGCCAAGCAGTTCGGCACCAACAACCTGCCCGACTGCTCCAACATGTGCCACGAAAGCAGCGGCGCGGCCCTCAGCCCCACGCTAGGGCTGGGCAAGGGCTCGGTCACGCTCAACGACATTCACGAAGCCGAGGTGATTCTCATCATCGGCCAGAACCCCGGCACCAACCACCCGCGCATGCTCACGGCCCTGCAAAAGGCCAAGCGCAACGGGGCTAAAATCATCAGCGTGAACCCGTTGATTGAGGCCGGCCTGAACCACTTCAAAAATCCGCAGGATTTTATGAACCCGGTGCGGGCGCTGGGGGCGCTGCTCGGCGACGGCACCCAGATTACCGACCTCTTCCTGCAAGTGCGGGTAGATGGCGATATGGCCCTGCTGCGCGGCATTATGAAGCACCTGTTTGAGGCCGAGGACCGCAACCCCGGCCAGGTCGTCGACCATGCTTTTGTCAAGGAGTTTACCACCGGCTTCGAGTCGTTTGAGCAGAATATTCGCGCTACGAGCTGGGAGGATATTGAGCAGCTCAGCGGTATCAGCCGGGCCTTGCTGCTGGAGGCGGCTAACATCATCGCCACCAAGCAGAAAATCATCACCTGCTGGGCTATGGGCGTAACGCAGCAGCGCCAGGGCGTGCAAACCATTCAGGAGATTGTGAACCTGCAACTGATGAAAGGCGCTATTGGCAAGCCCGGCGCGGGCACCTGCCCGGTGCGCGGCCACTCCAACGTGCAGGGCGACCGCACGATGGGTGTATGGGAGCAGCCGACCAAAGTATTCCAGGATTCGCTGGGCAAGGAGTTCAACTTTAAGCCGCCCTACGAGCACGGCTACGATACGGTGGAGGCCATCAAGGCCATGTACCACGGCGATTTGAAAGTGTACTTCGGGCTAGGGGGCAACCTGCTGGCCGCCGGCCCCGACACCGAGCTGATTGCCGAAGGCATGCGCCGCCAGAACCTGACCGTGTACGTGGGCACCAAGCTCAACCGCGGCCACCTCACCACCGGCAAAACCAGCCTGCTGCTGCCCTGCTTCACGCACGCCGACATCGACATGCAGAAGAGCGGCCACCAGATGACCTCGTGCGAAAACTCGATGGGTGTGGTGAGCCAGAATAAAGGTGTGCTTGTGCCGCTGCCCGGCAACCAGATGATGAGCGAAGTGGCCATCCTGGCCGGTGTAGCCATTGCCACGCTAGGCCCCGACCGCACCAACGTGGCCGACTGGGTAGCCATGACGGAAAACTACGACGTGATTCGCGACCACATTTCGCACGTTATTCCGGGCTTCGAGAAGTTCAACGAGCAGCTGCGCAAGCCCGGCGGCTTCTACCTGCCCAACGGCCCCCGCGAGCGCAAGTTCACGACCCACAACGGCATGGCCAACTTCACCACTACCGAGCTTGAGAAGTACACCGTGGAGCCCGACCAGCTCATCCTGATGACGGTGCGCAGCCACGACCAGTTCAACACGACCATCTACGACTACAACGACCGCTACCGGGGCATTCATGGCGAGCGCCGGGTGCTGTTTATGAACAAGGAGGACATTGCCGCGCGCGGCCTCAAGGCCAAGGACCTCATCGACATCACGAGCCATTTTGAGGGGGAGCAGCGCACGGTAGAGAAGTTTATCGTGGTGCCCTACGACATTCCGAAGGGCAACGTGTCGGCCTACTTCCCGGAGGCTAACCCGCTGGTGCCCATCTCCAGCGTGGCCAAAACGAGCAATACGCCCACCTCAAAATATGTGGTAGTAACGGTGGCGCCTACCAAGGCCGGCCAGGCCCCGCAGGCCCGGAAGCAGCGCCAGCAGGCGGTGCCGGCCTAGCCACTCAAGTGCTTAAAAAAGCCCCTGGCACCCTAGCCAGGGGCTTTTTCTTTCCCAACCAATTGCTTCCGGCAGCAGTAAAAGCGCAGCTATAGCTACTGAGCAAAATAATGCTCCTGGCTGGCTTGCCGGGCCAACTGCTGGCTCTACCTTGCAGCAGCTTATTTTCTACTAACCCACCCATTCACAAAGTTTTCACTTTCTTCTTTCACCTATGGCCGATTCTTCCTCCGCTGGGCTGCTTGACCGCAGCCGTACTATTGCGCCGCCCGGCTACAACCGCTGGCTGGTGCCGCCGGCCGCGCTGGCTATTCACCTGGCCATTGGGCAGGCGTATGCTTTCAGCGTATTTAACAAGCCGCTGGGCTCGCTTATCAGCGGCGACCCGGCCCACCCGGCGCCCACCGACTGGACGCCCGGCCAGATTGGCTGGACGTTCTCCATCGCCATTGTGCTGCTGGGCTTGTCGGCCGCCATTTTTGGCAAGTGGCTCGAGCGAGTGGGGCCGCGCAAGGCCATGCTGGCCGCGTCGCTGTGCTTCGGCGGCGGCTTTCTGATTGGCTCGCTAGGGGTGCACCTACACAGCCTGCCGCTGCTGTATTTCGGCTACGGCTTTGTGGGCGGCATCGGCCTGGGCATCGGCTACATTTCGCCGGTGAGCACGTTGATTAAGTGGTTTCCCGACCGCAAGGGCGTCGCTACGGGCATGGCCATCATGGGTTTTGGGGGCGGTGCCATGATTGGCTCGCCGCTGGCCGTTGCCCTGATGAACCACTTTAAAGGCTCGGCGCCGCAGGGCGTAGCGCCCACGTTCATTGCAATGGGCATCATTTATATGCTGTTCATGCAGTTTGGCGTCTGGACCATCCGTGTGCCGGCCGACGACTGGAAGCCCGCCGGCTATGTGTCCAACGAGCAGCACAACGCGCTCATCACGACGGGCAACGTATCGGCCGATAACGCCATCAAAACGCCACAGTTCTGGCTGCTGTGGGTAGTACTGCTTTGCAACGTAACGGCCGGCATTGGCGTGCTCGAAACGGCCTCGCCGCTCATTCAGGCCGTTATTTCCGGCACCGCGAAAGGCAAGGGAATGGATACGGCGGCGCTCGCGGCAGCTGGCGCCGGCTTCGTTGGCTTGCTCAGCTTGTTCAATTTGCTGGGTCGCTTTTTCTGGTCATCCGCTTCGGACAAGCTGGGTCGCAAGCCTATCTACCTCGTCTATTTTGGCTTGGGAGTAATTCTCTACGCCTTGGCTCCGACGCTCGGTCTCAACGGGCAACTCACCCTGTTCGTGGTCGTGGCCTGCGTAATTATCAGCATGTACGGCGGCGGTTTCTCCACTGCCCCGGCTTACCTGTCCGACCTGTTTGGCAAGTACCAAGTAGGCGCCATCCACGGGCGCCTGCTCACGGCCTGGAGCACAGCCGGCGTGCTGGGGCCGCTCATCGTGCACAGCTTGTCGGAGGGCCGTAAGGCCGCCGGCTTCACGGGCGCTTCGGCATACCAAACGGTGTTTTACACGATGGCGGGCCTACTGGCCGTCGGCTTCCTGGCCGACCTGGCCGTGACGGCCGTAAACGAGAAGTACCAGGAAAAAGGCCCCGTAGTTGCCGAAGCCGGCGGCCATTGAGCACCGTTTTTCACTTCCTAATTTTTCTATTAAGATGAATCCGCAATCAACTCCAAATGCTGCCGTTGCTCCCGAGGCAGCCAGCGGCGGCTCCACGGTGCTAGCCTGGCTGTACGTGGGTATCCCCCTGGCCTGGGGCGTGTCGCAAACCTTCCTGAAGGCGCTGACGCTGTTTAAGTAAGCTTGCCAGCGCAAGCAAAAAGCCGCTCGTTTCTTCGTGAAGCGAGCGGCTTTTTCGTGAGTTGTTCTCTTGCAGTTAGCTAGCCCCGATATCGCCACACCGGCCACGCCGTACCGGCCGCAAACTGCGTTTGCCCTGCCGCCAGCTCCAGCAGCCCGTCGGCGGCCAGCAAGCCCGCTAGGTCGCCCGAGCCGGCGGTGGGGGCGGGGTGAGCCAGCAGGCGGCCATCGGGAGCGCTTTCAAGGCGCACGGCCAGGAAATACGTGAGCGCGGGCTTGAACTCGACTGGGCTGGCCAGCTCGGCAACTACCGGCTGCCTAGCCCCGGCGGGCAGGCCCTGGCACTGGCGCAGCCAGGGCTGCACGTAGCGGTAGTAGTTGGCAAACGTGGCCACCGGATTGCCGGGCAGCGCAAAAATCACCGCTCCGCCGAGCACTTGCCCAAACCAAAACGGCTGCCCCGGCCGCTGGGCCACCCGGTGGAAAATCTCCGTCACGCCCACCTCGCGCAGCGCTTGCGGCAGAAAGTCGGCCTGGCCCTTCGACACGCCGCCGCTCAGCAGCACCGCGTCGAAGCCGGCCAGCAGCGCGGGCAGTTCTGCTTTAAGGTTAGCTAGGTCATCTATTAAATGAAATTCCTGGCTTTCGCAGCCGGCCAGGGCTAGCGCGGCGCACAGCATGGGGCCGTTGGAGCGCCGAATCTGGTGGGGCAGGGGCGTGGCTTCGATGTCCACAATCTCGTCGCCAGTGCTCACCACGGCCAAGCGCGGGCGGCGCGTCACGGCCAGGGTAGCGGCGCCCACGGTGGCGGCCACGGCTATTTCGGCGGGGCTTAATAGCAGGCCGGGGGCTAGCAGCTGGGTGCCGGCCGGCTGGTCGCTGCCCTGGGCGTGCACGTTGTGGCCCGGGCGCGGCGGGGGCACCCGCACGGTAGCCTGCCGGCTGGGGGCGTCGCTAAAATCCAGGTCTTCGTAGCGAATAACGGTATCGGTGCCGGGCGGTAGCACCGCGCCGGTCATGATTTCCACGGCCGCCTGCGGGCTAGCCAGCGGCACGGGCACGGCGCCGGCCAGTTGGGTGCGCTCGATGGGAAACGTGGTTTGCCCCGCCGCTAGGCTGCTGTAGCGCAGCGCAATGCCGTCCATCGTCACGCGTGGGTAGGGCGGAAAATCGCGGTCGGCCACTACAGTTTGGCGCAGCACGCGGCCCACGGCCAGGGCCAGCGGCACAGTTTCGATGGGTAGCAGGTGGGCGGTAGCCAGCACCTGACGGGTGGCATCTTCGACGGAAAGCACGTAGGAGGGAAAGAAAAAGGACGACTGACAAGCTGAATCCAAGCTAATTTTCCGCTGAATTGTTGTGAAGCTATGACCGAAAACGCCGCCCCCCGCCCCAAGCACGCCGACCTCACCCGCCCTGACCTCGGCGAATTTGCCCGCCACGAGCTGGCTTTTCTGGGCGCGCCCTGCGGCGATATTCAGCGCCTGGCCGCTGGCCTCACGGTCGCGCTGGCCCCGGCCGGCCATCGCGTGGGCTACGTAGATGCCGACCACGCCAGCGGCGACGCCGACGCGGCCCAGGCGCTGAGCCCGCTGCTGCAAGCCGGCGCCTACGCCGAGCTGACCGACAAGATTCACTTCCGCCGCTTGGATGAGCGGCGCGCCATCGACCGCTTTTCGCAGCCCGCGCTGCTGGCCGGGGCTAGCCTGGCGCTGGTGAATGGCAACCACTTTCGGGCCCGCCAGCAGGTAGTGCTCATTGACCCGCGCAAGTCGCTGGCCCACAAGCTCGATAAGCTGACCGATGTGCAGGCTTTTGTGCTAGCCGAAGGGATGACGGAACTCCCGGACTACCTGCGCGCCCACCTGCCGCACCACGCCCACCTGCCGCAGTTTGCCCTGGCCGACGTGGCCGGCCTGGCCACCTGGGTTCAGCAGTGGCTGGCCGCCCGGCAGGCGCCGCTGCGCGGCCTGGTGCTGGCCGGCGGCCTCAGCCAGCGCATGCAAACCGACAAGGGCCGCCTGCGCTACGGCCCCGCTGGCCGCGAGCAGCGCGAGGTAGCCGCCGGCCTGCTGGCCGAAGTGTGCCAGGATGTATTCGTATCGTGCCGCGCCGAGCAGGCTGCCGAGCTACCGGCCGGCCTCCAGCCGCTGCCCGATACTTTTTTGGGGCTGGGGCCGCTAGGGGGCATTTTGTCGGCCTTTCGGCACGACCCCAATGCCGCGTGGCTGGTGCTGGCCTGCGACCTGCCTTTCCTCACGGCCGCGGTGCTGCGCCAGCTGGTAGCCGGCCGCCGGCCCGCCCGGCTGGCCACGGCCTTCCAGAGCCCGGGCAATGAGTTTCCGGAGCCGCTCATCACCATTTTTGAGCCGCGCGCTTACCCCGAGCTGCTGCGCTTTCTGGGGCTAGGGTATTCGTGCCCGCGCAAGATGCTCATCAACAGTGATGTAGAGGTATTGCCCACGCCCGGCGGCGAGGCCCTGCGCAATGTAAACACGCCCGCCGAGCGCGCCGCCGCCGAGCAGGCGCTAGGGTAGCTGCGGAAAGCGGAGGCCGGGTATCCGCAAATAAGTCCGTGCGTGCTAGGTTTGCCGGGCGGCTGCCGACCAGCCCGGTCCTCGCCCTATGAAGCAAGCCATCCTCGACGCGAAGCAACTCTATAACTGGCACTTGCTGGCCGCCGTGGGCCTGGCCTGGATGCTGGCCATCGTGCTGCGCTCGCTGCTCGACCGGCCCCGCTACATGCCGCGCGCGCGCGCCTGGCTGCTGGTGCTGTGGGCGCCGGCCGCCGTGGGCTTTGGCGTGACGGCCGCGCTGCACTACAAAAACGACCTGCTCGACGACTGGTACATCCTGTTTGCGCTGGGCGTGGCAGCGGCCGTGCTGTGGCCGGTGCGCCACTACCGGCCGGCCGCCATTATGCTGTGGGCGCTGGCGGTGCCGGCCTTGTTTCGGGCCATTTCGCTAGGGCAGCAGGTGCTGGGCTATCAGTTTGTGGCGCCGCTGGCCGAGTATTACAAAAGCCTGGGCAAGCTCAACGTTTACTGGTTTGGAATAATAACGGGACTGGCTTTTTATCAAAAAAAGACCCTGGCCAAGCAGCAGGCCCGGCGCGATGAGGAGGAAAAGCAGCTGCGGCTTGCCGCCGCCCGCAATGCCGACCTTGAGCGCCTGGTGGCGGCGCGCACCACGGCCCTCACCCAGCAGGCCAGCGAGTTGCAAACGGCCCTGGCCGAGCTGCGCGCCACCCAGCAGCAGCTCATTCAGCGCGAAAAGATGGCGAGCCTGGGCGAACTCACGGCCGGTATTGCCCACGAGATTCAGAACCCGCTCAACTTCGTCAACAACTTTGCCGACGTGAGCGCCGAGCTGGTGGCCGAACTCGAAGCCGAGCAAGCCAGCCCCGCGCCCGACCCTGGCCTGGAAGACGAACTGCTGAGCGACCTGCGCCACAACCTGCACAAAATAAACCAGCACGGCCAGCGGGCGGCCAGCATTGTGCGGGGCATGTTGGCCCACTCGCGCCAGAGCACCGGCGAGCGCCAGCCCACCGACGTGAACGCCCTGGCCGACGAGTACCTGCGCCTGGCCTACCACGGCCTGCGCGCCAAGGATAAAACATTCAACGCCACCCTCGATACCGATTTTGCAGCCCTGCTGCCGCTGGTGCCTGCCGTGCCCGGCGACCTGGGCCGGGTGCTGCTCAACCTCTTCACCAACGCTTTCTACGCCGTGCAGAAGCGCCAGCAGGCGGCTGGCCCCGGCTACGCGCCCACCGTGCAGGTGCGCACTCGCCGGGCGGGCGAGGAGGTCGAAATCTGCATTCGCGACAACGGCACGGGCATTCCGGAGGCCGTGCAGAGCAAGATTTTTCAGCCTTTTTTTACGACCAAGCCGAGCGGCGAGGGCACGGGCCTTGGCCTCTCGCTCGCCCACGACATTATTACCAAGGGCCACGGCGGCACGCTCACCGTGGCGAGCCAGGAGGGCGAGTTTACCGAGTTTGCGGTGCGGCTGCCATTTCGGTAAGCGGTGGGCCAGCACGTTTTTTACGCTACTATAATCGACTGACTACATGGCTGGTGGGGAACTTTACATGGCTGCGCCATCGGCCATTGGCCTGGTATACTGGGGGCGCAAGGCGCTCGATTTGCCCACGCGCCTACCGCGGTGGGACCGCTGGCTGACGCGTCTCTGGCGCCCGGCGGCGGCTATTACCACGCTGGGGCTGGTGCTGGGTGGCCCGGTGCTGGACTGGCTCGACGATATGTTTCTGGCCTTTGTGCTCTGCCTGGGCGTTGCCATTGGCTGGCGGCTGCGCGCCTACCGCCCCGCGCAGTGGCTGGCCGTAGCGCTGGCGCCCGGCGCGGGGCTGCTTATCGTGGAGCTGCTGGCGCGGCCTTTCTCCACGGCTTTGGATAAGAATGGTGGAGTCGATACCCTCGAAGGCCTGGTAATTTGCTGGCTAGGGGCCTGGCTACTAGTGGCCCGCAGCCAGGCCAAAACCCTGAGCACGGAAGAGCAGGCGCGCCTGGCCGCCGAGCAGGAGCAGCGGGCCATCGCCACCCAGAGCCAGACCCTCGAATACGAGGTAAGCCAGCGCACCGCCGCGCTAGCCCGCCAAACCGACGAGCTGCGCACGGCCCTGGCCGAGCTGCAAGCCACCCAGGACCAGCTCATTCAGAGCGAAAAAATGGCCTCGCTAGGGGAACTCACGGCCGGTATTGCCCACGAGATTCAGAACCCGCTCAATTTCGTCAACAACTTTGCCGACGTGAGCGTGGAGCTGGTGGCCGAGCTGGCCGAGGAGCGCGCCCGCCCCGCCCGCGACCGCACCCTCGAAGCCGAGCTGCTCGCCGACCTGCGCCAGAACCTCCAGCGCATTGCCCAGCACGGCGGCCGGGCGGCGGGCATTGTGCGCGGTATGCTTGAGCACAGCCGCGCCAGCACCGGCGAGCGCCAGCCCACCGATGTGAACGCCCTGGCCGACGAGTACCTGCGCCTGGCCTACCACGGCCTGCGCGCCAAAGACAAGTCCTTCAACGCCACGCTGCTGCCCGAGCTGGCGCCCGGCCTGCCGCTGGTGGAGGCCGTGCCCGGCGACCTGGGCCGGGTGCTGCTCAACCTCTTCACCAACGCTTTCTACGCCGTGCAGAAGCGTCAGCAGGCGGCTGGCCCCGGCTACGCGCCCACCGTGCAGGTGCGCACCGAACAGGCCGAGGGCCAGGTGCGGATAATGGTGAGCGACAATGGCACCGGCATGCCAGCGGCCGTGCGCGAGCGCATTTTTCAGCCCTTTTTCACGACCAAGCCGAGCGGCGAGGGCACGGGCCTGGGCCTCTCGCTGGCCCACGACATCATCGAGCAGGGCCACGGCGGCACCCTCACCGTGGCGAGCCAGGAGGGCGAGGGCACCACGTTTACCATCACCCTGCCGCTGGCTACTGCCTAAGGCCAGCCTTTTCCTATCTTTACGCAGTATGAAAATTCTGGTAGTTGACGACGAGCCCGACGTGCGGCTGCTGTTTGAGCAGCGCTTCCGGCGCGAAATCCGCAGTGGGGAGTTCGCCTTTTCCTTTGCCTACTCGGGCGAGGAGGCGCTCGCCTTTCTGCGCGACCACCCCTCGGAAGTCGTCCTCATCCTCTCCGACATCAACATGCCCGGCATGAGCGGGCTCGAACTGCTGCGGCACGTGAAGCAAGACCCCCTGCCGCCGCCCCCGCCGCTCGTGATGATGCTTACGGCCTACGGCGATACCGAAACCCACAACCAGGCTATGCAGCTGGGGGCCAATGACTTTTTGACCAAGCCGGTCGACTTTGCCGCGCTCAAGGAAAAGCTCCACGCTATTGAAAACTCATGAAAACAAAGATTCTGGTAGTTGATGATGAGGCTGATTTAGAGCTGCTTATCAAGCAGAAATTCCGCCGCAAAATCCGCGAGAATGCCTACGAGTTTGTCTTCGCGGCCAATGGCCAGGAGGCCCTCGACCGCCTGGGTGAGCACCCCGATACCGACATCGTGCTCAGCGACATTAACATGCCCGTGATGGATGGCCTCACGCTGCTGGGCCGCCTGCCCGAGGCTAGCCCCGTTACCAAAACCGTGATGGTATCGGCCTACGGCGACATGCAGAACATCCGGGCCGCCATGAACGGCGGAGCCTTCGATTTTGTGTGCAAGCCGGTCGATTTCAATGACTTGGAGCTGACTATCGAAAAAACCGCCAGCCACGTGCAGCAGCTGCGCGACACGATGAAGGCCATCCAGGAAAACAACATCCTGCGCATGTACGTCGATGAGACGGTCATCAACTTCATGGCTAGGCCGGGCTTCGAGAACAAGCTGCTGGCCAGCGAAACGGTGGAGGCTACGGTGATGTTCGTGGACATTTGCGGCTTCACCTCGCTCTCCGAAACGCAGTCGGCCGCCACGGTCGTGGGTTTGCTCAACAAGTACTTCGACCAGATTGTGAAGGAGATAATCGCCCACGGCGGCTACGTCGATAAGTTTATGGGCGATGCCGTGATGGCCGTGTTTCGGGGCGAGTACCACCTCGACCGGGCCCTCGATGCGGCCCTGGCCGTGCGCGCCCAGCTGCAAGGTGCCCACGACCCGCTGCCCAACGGCACCGACTACCACCCGGCCATCAGCATCGGCATTAATACCGGCGAAATGGTATCGGGCAACATTGGCTCGGCTAGCCTCAAGCGCCTCGATTACACCGTGATAGGCGATACCGTGAACGTGAGCCAGCGCCTGCAATCGGCTGCCCAGCCCAATCAGATTGTCATCACCGAGGCCATCCACGAGCGCATAAAAGAGAGCTTTCAGTGCGCTCCCATTGGCGAGCTGAAGCTCAAAAACAAGGCTAACCCGATAATGACCTACGAGGTGGTGGCGTAGAAAAATTGAAATAAAAACGTTTGTCATGCTGAGCTTGTCGAAGCATCTTGCCCAATTCGCTAGGGGTATTAATCCCAACGAAACGAGCGAGATGCTTCGGCAAGCTCAGCATGACAAACGTTTTTTAATAGCCTACTTCGCTACCTGCAGTGCCTCGTTTTGCCGGCGCAGGCGCTGGCACAGCACCCGCAAAATGTTGCGCAGCACCTCGGGCCGTTCCTCCATCACATCGTAAAAGTCTTCCTGGTCGAGTCGGAAAGCCGTAGCCGCGCCCTGCGCCACGGCCGATGCCGAGCGCGGCTCGGCATCGAGCAGCGCCAGTTCGCCAAAGAAATCGCCCTTGCCGAAGGTAGCCAGCTGCTGCGCGCCGTTGAAAATGCCTACCTGGCCTTCGTACACAATGAAAAGCGAGGCGCCCAGGTCGCCCTTGGCAAAAATCTGCTGGCCCGCTGCAAAGCTGACCTCGTGCATGATGGGCACGATGCTGCTGAGTACGTTTTCGGGCGTTTCGGCAAATAAGGCTGTTTGCTGGAGCACCGCTACCCGCTCGGCGGCGCTAATGTGCGAAGTAGTGGCGGCGTGGCTCATAAGCAGATTATCAAGGGTTTGATGGGCGGCATTCACTTGCTGGTACAGGCTGGGCTGCTGGCTGGCCAGCCGCGCCAGAATGGCAAACGCACTCTCGCGCACCAGGAGGCTGGCACTGCGCAAATGCGGCGAGAGCGCCGCCACGGTGGCGGCAGTGGGCTGCCAGTGGTCGAGGGCCGTGCGCACCGTCCAGTCGGTAAACGCCGTTTCGCCGCGCTCCATAATGGTTTCGACGATGGGGGCGGGGGCTAGCAACGGCCCCAGCAGCCGGTCAAAAACGCGTTCTTTTTCGGCGGGCGGGGCCAGGCTCAGCAGCGCCTGCAAGCCCTGGTAGGTGGGCCTGGCAATACTGTTGTCGAGTATTTCGAGGGCGTTGGCCTGGCGCTCGCGGGCGGCGTTGGCCACGCCGCGCTGGGCATCGGCAATGAGCTGGGGCGGATAAATCTGGCCTAGCAGGGCAAAAACCCGCTGCTGGGTGCGCAGCAGCTCATAGTCGAGGCAGCTGGCCAGGTCGGCGCTGGCCGTGGCCTGGCCGTGGAGCAGCTGCTGGCCTAGCTGCAGCTCGTCGTGCACCAGGGCCTGAAACAGCGGCACTTCGTGCGGCACCACGTCAAAGTGGCGCAGCGCGCGCAACGCCATTTCGCGCCGAAACAGGTGCGGCTGCCGGGCCAGCGCCACCAGCAGCTGGCGGCTGGCGGGCGTGCGCAGCCGGCCGCATACCTGCGCCACGCGCCGCACTACGCTTTGGTCGGCGTCGGTGCTTAGCACCTCGGCCAGGGTGGGCAGGGCGGCATCGCCCAGGCGCAGTAGCTGCTGGGTGGCCTGCGGCCGGCTGGCTTTGCTGGGCAATTGGCGCACGAGCTGGCGAATACTGGCGGGGCTAGCGGCCGGCGCGGCGGCCTCGGCCGTCGGCGCGGCGGCCGCCGGCTCGGTCGTGTCATCGGCGAAGCGGCGGCTCAGCGCGTGCTGCAATTCGGCCACGTACTGGCGGTAGGTGCGCAGCAGCAGCAGCAATACGCCCGCCATCAGCAGGCCCATCCAGAGGAAGGGCGCCCAGGTTTGGCCGCCCGGCAGCGCGTGCAGCGCAAACAATAGCCCGCCGCCCAGCGCCATGCCCAGCGGCTCATACAGGCCCTTGGCCAGCGTGTGCGCCTGCAGCCGCTCGGTAGGGGTAAGGGGTTGAAATAAGAGCAGAAATACTGGGTCGAAAACCGCCCGGCGCAATACTTCCAATCCTAAGTATAAGCCGCAGAAATACAGCAAAGTGCGTTCGGTGTCGGCCCGGTTGAGGCCGCCGTAGAGGCCTAGCCCCAGCAGTATGGCTACCGGCAGGGCCAGCAGCACCCAGCGCACGCCCAGCCGGTCTACGGTGTGCTGCGAGAGCAGCAGCTTGAAGAGCATGGCCACCAGGTAGGTGCTCACCAGCACCGTGCCCACGTAGCGCATAATGGCCGCCTCGTCGTGGAAGCGGTGCTTGACGTTCACAAAAAACAGGTACTCGATGCCCGTCGTTACGGCGGCCAGGGCTAGCAGGCTCAGGCACATGGTCTGCACCATCTGGCTGTCGCCAAACCAGCGGCGCAGCCCCGGCGCCACCGCCTGCGGCCGCGCGCGCCGCGCCACCGGCGCGGCCTCCACCACGTGCGAGCGCAGCGTGGCGCGCAGGGCCAGCAAGGCCAGCAGGTAGGCGCCGAAAGCCGTGCCCAGCAGCCAGGGCAGGTCGGCATTGCTGTGAATAAAGATGGCCAGCACCGCGCCCATCGCCTTGGCCGGCATGTCGCCCGCGCTGATGATGCCAAACAGCCGCTTGCCCTGCCGCACATCAAACACCACCGCCGACACCCCCCAGAACTCCAGGTTAGTCAGCAGGTAAATAACCCGGTAGCCCGCCATAATGGCCACCGCTGCCGCCACCGAATGGCCCGTGGCCACCAGCACCCCTAGCACCCCTGTGAGGGCCACCGCCGCCAATAGCACCCGCACCGCCAGCTTTTGCAGCAGCCAGTGGTGCTCAAAATGCGCGTATACCTGGCCGGTGGCCAGCATGGCCAGCGCGGCCACGCCATAGGCCAGCGGCAGGTTGCGCTCGGGGTTGTTCTCCAGCAGCAGCACGTTGGCCGCCACGTACACCAGGATGGTGCCGACCCCTAGCAGAAAATTGTGCAGGAAAAACAGCCACACCGTGCGCCCTTCGTCGGGGCGCACGCCTAGCAGCCGCTGCCCGCGTTCAGTTATCGTCATCGCCCGCAAGTTAGGTTAGGGTTTGACTGCGGAAAAACTATGCTAAAACGTCATGCAGACCGCAGGGAAGCATCTCGCTTGCGCCACTAGGGTTGTAATCCAGCGGTGCGAGCGAGATGCTTCCCTGCGGTCTGCATGACGTTCTGCTTGAAACAGAAATATGTCAGGGAGTTACGCGGCGCGCATCAGGCGCAGCGGCGACTTCTCAAACTTGCTGCGGGCGTAGCTCTCCGTAATCGTAAACTCGACCACGCCCGCCTCCGAAGGCATCTCAAACATGGCGTCGGTCATGATGCTCTCACAGATGGAGCGCAGGCCCCGCGCCCCTAGCCGGTACTCGTCGGCGCGCTCCACAATGTATTCCAGGGCGCCTTCGGTGAAGTCGAGGGCAATATTTTCCATCCCGAACAGGCGCTTGTACTGGCGCACCAGCGAGTTTTTCGGCTCAGTCAAAATCAGGCGCAGCGTGTCCTTGTCCAGCGGGTTGAGGTGCGTAAGCACCGGCAGGCGGCCAATCAGCTCCGGAATCAGGCCGAAGCTCTTGATATCCTGGGCCGACACGTAGCGCAGGAAGTTCTGCGTGTCCACGTTCTCATCGAGGTTGGTCTTCGAAAAGCCCATCGGCTTGGTATTGAGCCGGCTCTTGATAATGCGGTCAATACCCGAAAACGCCCCGCCGCACATGAAGAGAATGTTCTCGGTGTTTACCGAAATCATTTTCTGGTCGGGGTGCTTGCGGCCGCCCTGCGGCGGCACGTTGATGTGCGTGCCTTCCAGCAGCTTCAGCAAGGCCTGCTGCACGCCCTCGCCGCTCACGTCGCGCGTGATGCTGGGGTTGTCGCTCTTGCGGGCAATCTTGTCAATCTCGTCGATGTACACGATGCCGCGCTCGGCCGCTTCGAGGTTGTAGTCGGCCGCTTGCAGCAGGCGCGTGAGAATGCTTTCCACATCCTCGCCCACGTAGCCGGCCTCGGTCAGCACCGTGGCATCGGCGATGCAGAAGGGCACTTGCAGAATCTTGGCCAACATCCGGGCCAGGAAGGTTTTGCCCGTGCCGGTTTCGCCCACCATGATGATGTTCGACTTCTCAATCACTACTTCGTCGTGCTGCGGCTTCTGCATCAGGCGCTTATAGTGGTTGTACACGGCCACGCTCATCACGCGCTTGGCCTCGTCCTGGCCCACCACGTACTGGTCGAGGTGGGTTTTGATTTCGCGGGGCTTGATGAGGTTGAACTTGGGCTGGCGGGCCTCGGCCTGCAGCTTGGTTTCTTCCGAAAGAATGTGCTGGGCCTGCGCCACGCACTTCTCGCAGATATGCGCATTGATGCCCGAAATCATCACCGCGACATCGCGCTTGGGCTTGTTACAAAAGGAGCAGGCTATTTCCGGCATCGGGTCAAAACAGGTAAACTAGGTAGGCTAAGCTACTTTCGGCGAAACGGGTTCAAAGATACGGCGGCCACCCGCGTTTGGGCGGGCTAGCCCCTACAGCCAGCTAACGGCCCGCAGGCTGGCGGCCGTTCGGTTAGCAACCCCCAGCTTGTGGTAGATGTTGTGCAGATGATTCTGCACGGTGCGCGCGCTGATGGCGCACAGCTGCCCGATTTCCTTATCGGCCCGCCCCCTCGTGAGGTGAAAAAGAATGTCAGCCTCGCGGCGCGTAAGGCCCAGCGCGGGCGGTATGCCCCCGCCCTCGGGCACCGGCCCCAGCGCCCCGGGCAGGTGGGCTAGCAGGCCCGCCACGTGCGGCTGCACAAAAGCCAGCAGCGTTTGCTCGAGCGGCGTAAAATCGGCGCTGGCGCGGCCAATGAGGCAGGCAATAAGCCCGCCGCCCGGCAGCGCCGTGCCCATTGCCAGCTGGTAGGGCAGGCTAGCGGCGCGGGGCTGCCCCGGGTGGTAGCCGACTTTGCCGCTACCCGGGGCGCCGGCAAAGTCGGTGAGCCGCAGCGGGCGCGGGTTGCCACGCACAAACAGCTCTTCGTAAAGCGGGTGCGGCGGCCTTAGCTGAGCCGCTGGCTGGCCGCCCTGGGCCTGCCGTGCTGGCGGCCAGGCCCCTAGCAACTGCCCCCGGCCCTGCGCATCGCCACACTCCACACCCACGGCGGCAGCCCCAAACAAAGGCCGGAGCGCCGCCGCAAACCGGGTGCCGAGCGTGGCGGGGTCGGGGGCGGCGTAGAGGGGGGCGAGGGCCGCGCCAAGCTGCTGCGCGTGCCGGATGCTGAGAGTGGCCATCATCCAAAGCTAGCTAGGGTAGTATTCGTGCTGAATGCCAGCGCTAAAGGTAGTGGAAGCTAGGTGAAATTACCTATTTTTTGCCTTGCTTGCCAGGGGTATTTTTGCCTTGGAGCCGGTCATTTTACCATCGGCTTTTTACCCTAAACCCTTACTCAACTATGAAAACTTTTGCTCTGCTGGCGCTGCCCATGCTGGCTAGCCTGGCGGGCGCGGCTCAGTCGCTGCCCGCCACGCCCAAGCGCCCCGTTACCGACACCTACTTTGGCCGCCCCGTGGTAGACGACTACCGCTGGCTCGAAGACACCAAAAGCCCCGAGGTGCTGGCCTGGTTTAAGGCCCAGGGCGATTATACCAAGCAGATGCTCGACCAATTGCCGGGCCGCGACAGCCTCGTCAACACCTTCGTGCGCTACGATGCGATGCGGCCCATGCGCTACAGCGAAGTCAAGAAGCGCGGCAACCGCTACTTCTACCGCAAAACGCTGCCCACCGAAACCGTGGGTAAAATTTACCTGCGCGAGGGCGAAACCGGCCCCGAAACCCTGCTCTTCGACCCGGTGGCCTACGACCCTGGCAAGACGTACTCCGTCACGGCTTTCACCCCTAGCAACGACGGCCAGCACCTGGTAGTGGGCCTGCAGGAAGGCGGTGCCGAGCTGTCGACCCTGCGCACTATGACGGTGAATACCAAGGCGCTGCTGCCCGAAAGCATCGTGGCCGTGTCGGGCGGCGGCATCGACTGGCTGCCCACCGACGCCGGCTTTCTCTACACCCCCAACAACTCGACCGACCCCAAAGACCCCAAGGGCAACCTCAATACCAAGGCCCGCCTGCACCAGCTCAACACCCCGGCCAGCGCCGACCCCGAGCTGTTTTCGCGCGCCAAAAACCCGTCTTTCAATATTCGGCCCGATGAGTACCCGTTCCTGTATTTTTCCGACGACCACACGCAGGTCTACGGTGGGCTCGGCTCGGTTGATAACCGGCAAAACGTGTGGATAGCCAGCCCCGCCGATTTGCGCAAGCCCGTCATTCCGTGGAAGCACCTGGTGGTGCCCACCGATAGCGTGTACAGCTACCTCAAGCTGGGCCCCAACATGTACTGCTACAGCGTGAAAGGCGCGCCCAAAGGCCGCATTCTGGTCACCGATGCTTTCAAGCCCAACCTGGCCGCCGCCAGCGTGCTGCTGCCTGAAGGCCAGCAGATTATCACGAGCATCGTGTCGTCGAAAGATTACCTGTTCGTCACGCTCAACGACGGCATCAACGACCGCATCCGGCAGTACGACCCGCGTACCCGGCAGTGGGCCGACGTGCCGCTGCCCGGCACCGGCACCGCCTACGTGCAGCCGCTCGATGCGCCCCGCAGCAACGCCGTGCTGGTCGGCCTCACCTCGTGGAAGCAGCCGCCCGTGCTCTACAGCTACAATCCCGATACCAAAGCGCTAGCCACCAGCGTGTTCGATGTAAAGGCAACGTACCCCGGCCTGGCCGACCTCGTAGTGGAAGAGCTGGAAGTGCCCGGACAGGATGGTACTATGGTGCCGCTCTCGCTCATCTACCGCAAGGGCCTGAAGAAAGATGGCCAATCAATCTGCTTTATGGATGGCTACGGGGCCTACGGCTTCTCGGCGGTGCCGGGGTTCAGCCAGCGCTACCTGGCCTTGCTCAACCAGGGCGTGATTGTGGCCGAAACCCACCCGCGCGGCGGCTCCGAAAAAGGCCAGAAGTGGTACCGGGCCGGCTACCAAACTACCAAGCCCAACACCTGGAAAGACTTCATCGCCTGCGGCGATTACCTCGTCAAAAACGGCTACACCAGCCCTAGCCACCTCATTGGCATGGGCACCAGCGCGGGCGGCATCCTCATTGGCCGGGCTATCACCGAGCGCCCCGACCTTTTTGCCGCCGCCATCAGCAACGTGAGCTGCTCCAACGCGCTACGCATGGAAAACTCGCCCAACGGCCCCGTCAACGTGCCCGAGTTTGGCAGCGTCAAAGACCCCGTGCAGTGCCAGGCGCTGTACGAGATGGACGCCTTCCAGCACGTGAAGCCCGGTACCAAGTACCCTGCCGTCATCTGCGTGGGCGGCATGAACGACCCGCGCGTTATCGTGTGGCAACCCGGCAAGCTAGCCGCCGCCCTGCAAGCCGCCAGTACCTCGGGCAAGCCCGTGCTCATGCAGGTCAACTACGACAACGGTCACTTCACCGAAGACAAAAAAGTGACCTTCCGCAACTTTGCCAATATGTATGCCTTTGCCTTGTGGCAGGCCGGCCACCCCAACTTCCAGCCCAGGTCCTTAGCCGCGAAGTAGGGCTGTTCATTCATTGGCCGGCAACCCAGCCAGCTAGCCTCTCAGGCACAAAAAAGGCCCCTGCTATACCAGCAGGGGCCTTTTTCAGTCAAACAGCTTAGCACTAGGCCGGCTTCTTCTCCAGTACTTCGTCAATCAGGCCGTACTCTTTGGCCTCGTCGGCGCGCATCCAGTAGTCGCGCTCCGAGTTGTCGTAGATTTCCTGATACGTTTTGCCCGAGTGTTTTGCCAGAATGTCATACAGCTCTTTCTTGAGCTTCAGAATCTCGCGGGCAGTAATCTCGATGTCGGTCGACTGGCCCTGTGCGCCGCCGCTAGGCTGGTGAATCATCACGCGGGCGTGGGGCAGCGCCGAGCGCTTGTTGGCCGCGCCGCCGGCTAGCAGCACCGCACCCATCGAAGCCGCTAAGCCCGTGCAAATCGTGGCCACGTCGGGGTTCACGTACTGCATGGTGTCGTAAATGCCGAGGCCGGCGTACACCGAACCACCGGGCGAGTTGATGTACAGCAGAATGTCCTTCTTCGAGTCGGCCGACTCCAGAAACAGCATCTGCGCCGTCAGGATATTGGCAATGTAGTCGTCCACGGCCGTGCCCAGAAACACGATGCGGTCCATGATAAGGCGCGAAAACACGTCGATTTCGCGGAAGTTCTGCGGACGCTCCTCGATAACTGAGCGCGTCATGTTCGACGGCATAATCATTCCACCACGTGCCTGACCTTCCACGTGCTGGATATATTGGTCAACACCCAAACCATTGAGGCCCTGATGCTTCACGGCAAATTTGCGAAACTCTTGTTTATTCAGCATGGGAAGTAAGTAGGGGGCCAGCGGCTGCCGGCCCGTGTTCAAAACCAAAAGACGAGTAGGGGCCGCCAATGTTGTAAACGTACTGCGCACAACACAAAAAAGCCCTTACGCGGGGCGTAAAGGCTTTTTTAACTTGTCAACCGGCCCGAAGGTTTAGCCCTCGTTCTGGTTGCGGAATTCTTCGGCCGTTACGGGCTCATCCGTAACAACAACTTTGCCACGCAGGGCCTCCACTACTTTCTCTGCCAGAATGGCTTCGTACTCCTGCACGTAGTTTTTGCCGTTCTCCTGCTTCAGGTAGTTATCGGCAAAGCCCACCATGCCTTGGCGCATTTCGTCGGTCAGCTGCATACCGCCGCCAAACTGGCCCAGAATCTTGTCCAGCACGCGGTCACGGATTTCAGCGGTTTCTACTTTGAGGCCCATGTCTTCCACCACCTTGTTGCGGATGAGGCTCCACTTCAGCTCGCGCTCGTAGTCCGAGTAGTGCTGCTCCACGGTAGCGGCGTCGAGCTTGCCTTCGTTGGCGCGCACCAGCCACTTTTTGAAGAAATCCACCGGAATGCGGATGGTGGTGTTGTCAATCATCGCGTCGATGAGCTTGCGGTTCAGTAGGTTATCCGACTCGCGGTCGTAGTTGCCCTGCACCGTCTCGCGCACCTTGGCGTCGAATTCCTCTTTCGAAGAAACCGCCTCGGGGCCGAATACCTTGTCGAACAGCTCCTGATTTTCTTCGGGAGCCGCCGTGCGGTTGATTTTCTCTACCTCAAACTCGTAGTCGCCGGTAGCACCGGCAGCTTCCTCGCGGCTCAGGCCCGAGAAGCTGCGGATAGCCCCCGCGTCGCCCCCAAAGGCATCGCTCAGGTCAAACGTCAGCGTGTCGCCGGCCTTCACGCCGATGAAGCGCTCCTGGCCGTTTTTCACCTTGTTGATGGGCAGCAGCACTGTCTGGCCTTCGCCTTCGGCACCAGCCTTCTTCAGCTTGCCGAAGAGGTAGTCATCCGCCTCCGAAACCTCGGGGTTGGTGGTTTCACCAAACTGACGCACAATCTGCTCGTTGGTTTCGGCCAGGGTCGCGTCGTCGAGCGTAATGGCGGGGCGCTTCAGCTCCACCTGCTGGTCGGCGGGCAGCTCGAAGTCGGGCAGCAGGCCTAGCTCAAACTGGAAGTCGAACGACTTAGCGGTATCGAAATCAACATCGCTCGGCACCGGAATCGGCTCGCCCAGGATTTTTACGTTGTTATCCTTCAAATACGTATCAACCGAGCTGCCGAGCAGGCGGTTGATTTCATCGGCCAGAATGCCTTTGCCGTACATTTTGCGCACCAGGCCAGCGGGCACTTTGCCGGGGCGGAAGCCCTTGAACTGCGCCTTCTTGGTGGTTTCCCTGATTTGCTTCTCTACGGCATCGCTGTAGTCAGCCTCGTCCAGGTGCACGTTCAGCAGCCCGGTTAGCTGCTCCTCATTGCGGTCAAGCGTAATATTCAAAACGGTGGGAGCAAGCTGGTGCTTGCCAGTCGGAAAGGTTAAAAAAAAGGCCCCCAACTACGTAGCCAGGGGCCTGCTTAACAGAAAAGTGCGGATGGAGGGACTCGAACCCACACACCGTAAGGAACCAGAGCCTAAATCTGGCGCGTCTACCAATTTCGCCACATCCGCAAGTTGGGGCTGCCCGTCGCCATTCGCTGCGGGGCCGCAAAGGTATAACTTATTCGCTGGCTTCACAAGTGTAGTGCAAGCTTTAGCCTGGCAATTGCCAGGGCACGCCCCGCCGGCCGAGCCCACGCTTACTTAGCCGGCCCGTGCCACCTTTCCGCTTCCACGCCTGTTATTTGTGGTACCATGCCTCCCGTAATTGACCTCGAAGCTGAGCGCCAGGAAATTCTGCGCCACTACCGCCGCCTGCTGCGCACGGCCAAGCCGTACCTGCACGATGGCGATACCAAGCTGATTAAGAAGGCTTTCAACCAAAGCCTGGAAGCGCACAAAAACATGCGCCGCAAGTCGGGCGAGCCCTACATTCTGCACCCGCTGGCCGTGGCGCAGATTGCGGTGGAAGAAATCGGGCTGGGCACCACGAGCATCGTGGCGGCCCTGCTGCACGACGTAGTGGAGGATACACCCACCGAAATTTCGGATATCGAGCGCGACTTCGGCCACAAAACGGCGCGCATTATCGATGGCCTCACCAAAATTTCGGGTGTTTTCGAGCAGGGCACCAGCGAGCAGGCCGAGAACTTCCGCAAAATGCTGCTTACGCTGAGCGAGGATGTGCGCGTGATTCTCATCAAGCTCGCCGACCGCCTGCACAACATGCGCACGCTTGACTCGATGCCGCGTCACAAGCAGCTCAAAATTGCCAGCGAAACCATCTACCTCTACGCGCCGCTAGCCCACCGCCTAGGCCTCTACGCCATTAAAACGGAGCTGGAAGACCTGCACCTCAAGTATACCGATACCGAGGTTTATAACGAGCTGAAAGGCAAGGTAAAACAGAGCCAAAGCGCTCGTAATCGCTTCATCAAGGAATTCGTACAACCCATCGACGACGAGTTGAAAGCCCAGGGCTTCAGCTATGAGATAAAAGGGCGGCCCAAGAGTATCTACTCCATTCTCAAGAAGATGCGTAAGCAGAACGTGACCTTTGAGGAGGTGTACGACCTGTTTGCCATCCGCGTCATCCTGGATGTGCCGCCCGAGCAGGAAAAGGCTGCCTGCTGGCAGGTGTACTCTATCGTTACGGACTTTTACCAGCCCAACCCCGACCGCCTGCGCGACTGGGTGAGCACGCCCAAGGCCAATGGCTATGAGAGCCTGCACACCACCGTGATGTCGCACCCCGGCCAGTGGGTGGAGGTGCAAATCCGCTCGCGGCGCATGGATGACATTGCCGAAAAAGGCTACGCCGCGCACTGGAAATACAAGGATACCGGCAGCCTCCAGCCCGAGAGTACGCTCGAAGCCTGGGTGAACCGGGTGCGCGAGATGCTGGAAACTAACAACTCCAGCGCGCTCGAATTCATGGACGAGTTCCGCCAGAACCTGTTCGTGAAGGAGGTGTACACCTTTACGCCCAAGGGCAAGCTCGTGATTCTGCCCGATAAAGCCACGGCGCTCGATTTCGCCTTCGATATCCACACGCACATCGGCCTGCATTGCCTGGGGGCCAAGGTGAATCAGAAGCTGGAGCCCTTCAGCTACCAGTTGCGCAACGGCGACCAAGTCGAAATTCTGACCTCGCACAAGCAGCGGCCCACGCCGGAGTGGCTCAACTACGTGATTACCAGCAAGGCGAAGTCCAAAATCAAGGAATTTCTGCGCGACGACAAGCGCGCCAAGGCCGATGATGGCAAGTTCATTCTGGAAAAGCGCCTGGAGCTAATCGGGGTAGAAAACACGCCCGAGAATTTTCAGCGCGTGCTCACGTATTTCAACGTGCCTACGGCCCAGGAATTCTATTACCGGCTAGCCACCGGCCAGCTCGATGGCCGCGAAATCCGCGATTCCCTGTTCAAGCCCACTGCCGCCGCCCGGGCCGACTCGGTGCTGGAGCGCAAGGCATTCGACCACGAGGTGCAGAAAATCAGGGGCGTGCGCGCCGATATGCTCGTGGTAGGCGAGCGCACCGACAAGTTCAACCACAGCCTGGCGCGCTGCTGCAACCCGATACCGGGCGACGACGTGTTTGGCTTCGAAACCGAAACCGGCCTCATTATTCACCGCACCAGTTGCCACCGGGCCGTCGACCTGATGTCGAACTACGGTAACCGCATCGTGCGTGCCAAGTGGACCGACCAGTTGGAACTGGCCTTCCTGGCCGGCATCCGCATCAAGGGCTCCGACCGCGTGGGCATTGTGAACGACGTGACGCGCATCATTTCGACCAGCCTCAAGGTGAATATGCGCTCCATCACCGTCGACTCGAACGATGGGTTCTTTGAAGGTCAGATTATGGTGTTCATCAACGATACCGACCACCTCAACAAGCTCATCCAGCGCCTCTCTAAAGTGAATGGCGTGCTGCAGGTCGAGCGCTTCGATTCGTAAATGCCCCTAGCGCCCATCTCCCTGGCCGGCACCAACCTGAATGCCCGTACCCAGTGCGCGCACTACCACAGCGAGCGCGATATTATCGCCCTGCGCCTCAAGTGCTGCGACACGTTTTACGGCTGCATTCACTGCCACGAGGAAGCGGCGGGCCACGCGCCCGTGGTATGGCCCAAAGCCGAATTTGCCACCCACGCGGTATACTGCGGCAACTGCCACACTACCCTCAGTATCAGTAGCTACCTGGCCTGCGGTAATAGCTGCCCCGCGTGCGGCGCCGCCTTCAATCCGGGCTGCGCCAACCATTACCCGCTTTATTTCGAGCAGTGAAACCTAACGCCAGGCTCGCGGCTTGTGTACCCGACTTACTTATTACGTGCCTCCTATGTCTTATCCCGTGAATTCATCTTCTGCCGCACTGGCTGCCGAGGCCGCGCAGGGCGCCGGCGGCTCGTCCGAAACCGGCTACGCTGCCCGGCACACCCCTAGCGCATCCAGCCAGGCCACGCTGAATACCGACCGCCTCGAAGAGGTTAAAAAAATATTTACCGCCCACCTCGAAAATAAAGGCCTCCGCAAAACGGCCGAGCGCTACGCCATTCTCGAAGAAATTTACGTGCGCTCGGGCCACTTCGATGTCGAAGAGCTTTACGCCGGTATGAAGGAGCGTAACCTGCAGGTAAGCCGCGCCACGGTGTATAACACCCTGGATTTGCTGGTAGAGCAGGGCCTAGTAAGCAAGCACCAGTTTGGCCGCAACCTGGCGCAGTACGAAAAAAGCTACGGCTACCGGCAGCACGACCACGTTATCTGCACCGAGTGCCACAAGGTGGTTGAGTTCTGCGACCCGCGCATTCACGGCATTCAAACGATGGTGGGCGACCTGCTCAACTTCCATATCCTGCATCATTCCCTAAATTTGTACGGCGTTTGTGGCGATTGCCGCGCCAAAGCGGCGGCCACACCGCCCGCTCACTAGCCCTCTACGCTACCTACCTAACCGGCTTTTACCAACCAAAGCCACCCGAATGACTTCCACCAGCACGCTCACCAACGGCATCTTATTAGTCACGCTCACCGGCGACCTCATCGGCAGCCCCGATACGCAGCAGATGCTGCACGCAGTAGATAGCTATTTGGGAGAGGCCGTTACGAATTGCGCGGTAGATTTATCCGGTGTGCGCTATATCAACAGTACGGGCCTGGGCATCCTGGTGTCGCTGCTCACTAAGTTTCGCAGCCGGGGTGGAGAAATGGTCCTTATCAACCCCGCCGACCACCCGCGCAAAATGCTGGCACTTACCAAGCTAAACAACATTTTTACCGTAGCTGCCGACGAGGCCACCGCCCGCCAGCAGCTTACCCTAGCCGCCTCCTAGGCGGCTATTTTTTTGCCCTGAATCTTAAAACACCCTCCCAGCCAACGAAGAATTAGTAGGTTCCGACTTTCCAAGTAGGAGAGAGGCCTAGTGATAAAGCGCCACGCGAAGAGAAATAAACACCTAGCAAAATGCCAGTTGACGTACTAGTAGGCCTCCAGTGGGGCGACGAAGGAAAAGGTAAAATCGTAGATGTGCTAGCCCCTACCTACGATGCCGTAGCCCGCTTCCAGGGCGGCCCCAATGCCGGCCATACCCTCACCTTCGATGGCCTGAAACACGTATTGCACCAGGTGCCCAGCGGCATTTTCCACCCGCACATCCTCAATATCGTCGGCAACGGCGTCGTGCTCGACCCCGTCGTATTCCGCGGCGAGCTGCAAAAACTTACCGATAGGGGCGTGGACTGGAGCCAAAATCTCTACATTTCCAAAAAAGCCCAGCTCATCCTGCCGTCGCACCGCGCCCTCGACCGCATTAGCGAAGAAGCCCGCGGCAACACCAAAATCGGCAGTACTCTCAAAGGCATCGGCCCCACCTACTCCGATAAAATCGGCCGCGTGGGCCTGCGCGTCAGCCACATCCTGCTCCCCGATTTTAAGGAGCGCTACCAGGAAGCCGTCGCTCACCACGCCAGCATTGCCGCTCATTATAATAAAGAGTTGGAAATCGCCGAGTTCGAAGCCGAATTCTTCTCCGCCGTCGAGTTCCTGCGCACCCTCCAACTCGTCGATACCGAGTTCCTGCTCAATGACCTCCTCAGCCAAGGCAAGCGCATCCTCGCCGAAGGTGCCCAGGGCTCGTTGCTAGACATTGATTTTGGCACATATCCCTACGTTACGTCGTCTAGCACCATCGCCGCCGGCGCCTGCACCGGCCTCGGCATCGCACCCCGCCATATCGACAAGGTCTACGGCATCACCAAGGCCTACTGTACCCGCGTCGGCAGCGGCCCTTTCCCCACAGAGCTAAATGACGAAGTCGGCGAGCAAATCCGCCAGGCCGGCCGCGAGTTCGGCTCCACCACCGGCCGCCCCCGCCGCACCGGTTGGATAGACCTGCCCGCCCTGCGCTACGCCATCATGCTCAACGGCGTTACCGAGCTGCACCTCATGAAGGCTGACGTGCTCGACGGTTTCGCCGAAATCCAGGCCTGTACCCATTACCGCACCGCCACCGGCGATAGTACCCCCAACCTCCCCGACCCCGGCCAGCTCGAAACCATTACTCCCGAGTACGTCACCATCCCCGGCTGGTACACCGACCTCACCCAAGTCACCGACGCCGCCCAGTTCCCCCAGCCCCTCCAAGATTATCTGGCTTTCCTCGAAAAAGAGCTACAAGTGCCCATCCGCATCGTCAGCGTCGGCCCGGATAGAGTGAGCACGCTATTTCGGTAGCGCCACCTGAGCTTCTGCCGCCTGTATCGTTAGCAGATTCCGTTTTTCAATAGGAGTGAGTACCAAATCCAGAGACACCTTCTCGACTTGGTACCACTCCTTTTTTGTAAAATGACGCCGCATCTTCTCATTCTTTGAAAAGGCATACCCATACCTGGCAAATACTTCGTTGCGCATTAGCGCCAATTGCTCCTGAGTATACCGAGTGAGTTCCGCAGGCTTCAACACCTTATAAGAAGCCTGTGGATAATCGCCGTAGTAGTAGTCTGCCAGTGGCCCGGTCCGTGTCCCAACTTCAGCTTGTTGTTTAGTTGCTGGAAAACTTCAAGACTTCCTAACTCGAAATCCATAAGTCCTTTTACCTTCATCGGAGAAGGTCACAAAATCTCCCTCAGTCTCTTTTGAATAAAACTTGTTTCCAATAATTCTGACGTTAGTGAGGGTCTTATAAGCTTTCTGCCACCTTTCTGGATTCTTTGTCCATTCTCCCGAACGAATCTGCGCCGTTACAACCCCATCGCTAACGACCAATGCAAAATCCGATTCCCATTCCGACTCTCCAAAATGGTAAACACCTTCGTAAGCTTTTGGCGTCGCCGCAGCCCACTTTGTAAAAGCCGACGCTGGCATGTTCTCCATGCCGAACATTGTTTGTCCATAAGTTGCTATGGCAAAGAAGTATAAACTCAAGCAGAGAAATAAGAAGCGCATAGAGTGATAATAAGGGGATGAAACTGAGCGGGAATATGGCATCAAACAGCAAATAAAATTTTTCTTCCCTAAACCCAGCTACTTACAACCCTCGCTCGCCTTATTTCGTACACCACTGCTTGCCCACCCAAAAAGTCCTCC
Source organism: Hymenobacter cheonanensis (assembly GCF_030581075.1). Taxonomy (GTDB): domain Bacteria; phylum Bacteroidota; class Bacteroidia; order Cytophagales; family Hymenobacteraceae; genus Hymenobacter. Next base: position 606 of record NZ_JAUQSW010000012.1, on the reverse strand, counting down.
TACCTTTGCAGTCCCAAACGGCAACCGGCCCACTGGAAACCTGGAAAAACGCAAGTCCCCCAGCAAAAAGCAAAGCTCACGGAACTCCCCGGCTGGCCAGCGTGTCTCACTTGCCGTGCCCCTTCTGCAAAACGTAGAAAAAGAAATTTTTCAAACCTCTTGCAAACTCGGAAAAGCCCACCGTACCTTTGCACCCCGCTTCAACCGAAAGCGATTCAGACCGAAAAACGAGAAAAGAAAAACTTAAAAATTTTTCGCTTCAAATTTGGAAAGTCAAAAAATTCAGCTACCTTTGCACTCCCAATTAAAACAGGGCGCTGCAAACAGCAAAAAAGGGCCGCCTACGCAGCTCACCATGTTGCTTCAAATGGAAGCAACAATCGTTCTTTGAATGTTGGAAATAGACAAAACGTGAGGAGTCACGCTAGTAAGCGCAAGCCTACTAACGTGACTAAACCAAACGACACGAATTAAAAACGTCAAACAAAAAGAGCAAGGAAAGCACTCGACATCAGCCTATCTTCGGATAGGTGCAGGAATATTTTACAATGGAGAGTTTGATCCTGGCTCAGGATGAACGCTAGCGGCAGGCCTAATACATGCAAG
>NZ_JAUQSW010000011.1 GCF_030581075.1 Hymenobacter cheonanensis | reverse complement strand
GCCGTGGCCCGGGCGGCGCGGCGGCGGGCCGCGGCGGCCGCCAGCCGGGCAGCGTGGGCGGCGCGGGCTATTTCTTCGCGCACGCGCTGGGCAATGAGGTCGTCGAGGCGGGCCACGGCCTGCTGGCGCTGGGCCAGCTCCTGGCGCAGGCCCTGCTCCTGCTGGCTCAGCTGCTGCACCACCTCGTCCTGCTCGGTTTTGAGGCCCAGCAGATTGCGGTTTTCGACGAGCTGGGTGGTGAGCAGGCTTTTCTGGCGCTGGCGCTGCTGGGTGAGGCCATCAAGCTCGTGGCTGAGCTGCTGCTGCGCGCCCACAATGCGCAGCGCCTGCTTCTGGCGCTCCTCGGTGTACTGGCGCACGTAGCGCAGGCGCACCACAAACTGGTTGAACGACTCCGAAGCAAACAAAAACATGAGCTGGTTGAAGCCGCTGCTCGTTTTGGAGGCTGCGTACATCAGGTGGCCGTATTCTTCCTTGAGGCGGGCCAGCTGCTCCTGGGTGCTCAGCACCTGCTTCACGGTCTGGTGCACGTTGGTTTCGATGCCCTGCAGCTGGGTCGAGATGTGCTGAATCTGGCCCTGCTTCACCGTCAGCTTCTCCTTGATAACGTTGAGCTGGCCCAGCGTAGCCTGCTTCTTCTGGGTGGTTTGGGTCAGCACCTTGCCCGCTTCGGCAATGCGGCTGAGGTTGGCCTGGCGCTCGCGCTCCAATTGCTCCTTGCTTTTGGTACGGGTGCGCGGGCGGCGGGCGGCCGGACGCTCGGCGCGGGCCGTCTTTTTGGCCGGGCGGTGGCGTTGCGCTGCGGCCGGCGCGGCCAGCAGCCCCAGCAGCAGCAGGGCCGATACGAAACGCAGGGGAGAAACGGGCAGCAGAACGGTCACAGGCAAGGCAAGGCGGGGCGGGCAAGCCACCGCCCCGCAAAATAACGCACGAATGGCGGGGCGGGCCACCGCCGGCGCTCTGGCGGCCCTGTTACTGGCTAGCCTGGCGCTTTTTCTAAAGTCAGTTGGCGCACCCACCGCTTTATACCTTCCGGCTAAGAGTAAAGCATTATTTAGCTGGCAGTATCTACCCGAGAGGTCGATTCTAAAGTCTGACCCGGGGCAGTATCCCCTTGCGCGGCGGCGGGCACGCTGACACCTTCGCTAAACCATTTGATTTCAGCCGCTAACACGCCGGGCATGGAGGAAATATTGTTTGTAAAAACATAATATCTTGCCATTAAAACATTTTAATTCATTCCCTGTACATTTTGCCTTCATTTAATCTCCTCTTCCACATGCGCCTACCTCCCTCTCCGCTGCTATTGCTGGCCGCCCTGCTGGGCCTGAGCCAGTGCAAGAAAAGCGACTCCGGCCCCGCCAGGCCCGAGGACCAGCTACCCCCCGCCACCCAGACCGGGGCCGGCACCTTCGGCTGCCTGCTCAATGGCCAGCCCTGGACCCCTAGTGGCTATGATGGCAGCCCCAATTTTGTTCTAACTTATGACTCAGGCTATCGAGGCGGAGCCTTACAGATAAAGTGCTATCGCTATACTAGCAACAGCACCTTTCAAAGTATAATTTTTGGTGCGGTGAATGTTTCCCAGGCTGGTACATATTTCTTCTCTATTCCTAATAATGGCATTTCTTATTTTGATACTAGTCTAGTAGCACCTTGTAATTTACAAAGCTATTCTAATCCGGGCACTTACCGAACGGGGAGCTTCACTCTTACCCGTTTCGACCTGAAAGCAGGTATCATTTCGGGTACGTTCAACTTCAAATTTGCTCAGCCTAGTTGTGACACATTGAAAATCACGCAAGGGCGCTTCGACTACACGCTTTAATCTTTCTCTCCTTTTCCACTCCTTGCCATGAAAAAACTTTACCTGCTCCTGTTGCTCAGCCTGCTGCGCCTACCCGCGCTCCACGCCCAGCAAACCGACTCGCTGAGCCTCAGGCTCAACGCTGTCTTCGCCAACGTCGACAAAAGCCAGGTGCCCACCCGCCTGCTGGCCGACTTTGCCCTGCCGCTCGTGCCGCTCGCCTCCTTCAACGGCACGCTGGCCGACAGCACCCGCACCAACCCCACCCTGTTTCGCGCCCTCTACGCCACGGCTTACACCGCTTGCCTCTCCGGCCCTAACCCCCTGGCTACCCTGCCCGCCTACAACGCCCAGGTCGACGCCGTCGAAGCCACTAGCCCCACCCTCATCCCCATTATGGTGCAGCGCCTCGACTACGCTCAGCTGCGCCCCGATGCGCTTACTGCCAACCTGCTGCGCGCCTAGAACAACCAGCTCTACGACGTGCCCGGCCGCAGCCAGAGCCCCTACCAGACCCGCGCCCTCTTCGTGGCCGCCCCCAGCCGTGAGTACGCCAGCAGCCGCACCGTCACGTTTCTGCTGCCGCGCGCCCTCTACGTCGAGTACCTCGCCGCCAGCCCCGGCGCCAGCCTGCGCTCGCTGGAGCTAGACGCGGGCGATGGTGTCGGCTACCGGGCGGCCAGTTGGGACCAGCGCCTGGTAATCAGTTACGCTTCGGCGGGTAACAAGCGTATTAAAGTACGCTTCACCTACCAGCAATCGGCCCAGACGGTGCCCTACGAAAGCCAATTCGACTTGTATGTACCCCAGGGAGTTACTCAAAGCTCGGGGAGCCCCACGGCCCGTACCAATAACCTGGCTGGCCTGGCGAACGATTCCGTAGCTTTTGCCGCCGCACCGGGCCAGGCCGCTGGCAAAATCTACATCCGCTACGCAGCTAGCCGGCAGACCAGTCACAAGCTAGTCAAACCACTCATTGTACTGGAGGGATATGATAAGCATTATATCGCGCCGCATATCTCACCTTTCAATTACTCTCTCGACCAATTTTTAAGAGAGACAGAAATAACTAACGGCTTCAATCTCAGAGATGCCCTCGAAAACACTGGCGACTACGACATTGTATTTGTCGACTATGCCAACGGCACGGACGACATTCTGCTCAATGCCGGGCTGTTCGAGCGGGTGCTCAACTACGTCAACACCAACAAAGACCCCGCCTCGACCGAGCAGAACGTGGTGATGGGCATGAGCATGGGCGGGCTGATAGGCCGCTACAAGCTAGCGCAGCTCGAAAAGGCCAACCCCGGCAGCACCCACGTGCGCCTGCTCATTTTGCAGGACAGCCCGCAGCGCGGGGCCAACTTGCCGCTGGGCATCGCGGCGGCCGTTCGGCAGGCCAACAACTGCTTTTTGCGCGGCATCTCCCTCAAAGACATTAACAAGTATATCGAGGAAGGAGTAGCACTACTCGACCAGCCCGGTACCCGCCAGCTACTCAAATACCAGGCGCTAGGGCCTAACAGCAGCGATTTTTTTACCAACACCTTTATCGACGGCCCCTACCGGCAAATGATAAATTACGCGGCGCCCTACCGCATTGTGGCCGTCAGCCAGGGCTCGCAGTGCGGCGTGGGCCTGTTTCCGCCCTACAGCGAGTTAGTACGGGCGTCGACTAGTACATTCAACGGGGTGCTAGGCTATATTATTCAGACATTCCTACCGATTCGGGCTGGTTTTGGTGGGGAGGTGGTGCTCAATGCCTTGCCCGATGGCGGCCAGTCGGCTCGCGTGGCGGGTCTTTATCTTTATTTACAAATCAGAATTTTGCGTGTTATTCCGGTCAACGTGACCCTCACGCGGCAGAACTTTTCCTGTCCCACCGGGCTGCTCCCGCTGGATGGGGCACCCGGCAGCACCGAACCCTTTGCAGGTGGGCCAAACGTCATCACTGGTAGCACACCGGCTTGGCTAGGCCCCCTATTTTCCTTTCAATTTGCGCTACACAGCCGCTTCAGCTTTGTATCCCCAGCCAGTGCCCTCGACATCGCCGATTTTACGCTACCCGCTCTATCGGCCAAGTATATCAATAACATTACTTCTTTTAGCACTACCAGCACCAATAGTTTCATCGCTCAAGAGCAGACGAATCTGTTCGGAAATACTGATTTCAATGTACCCCACCTCACTTTCACGGCCCGCAACGGGGAGTTCATCTTCGACCAGATGCAGAACAACCTGAAGCACGCTGAGCAAATAGCCTGCTCCGCTGAATGCAGCGCGGTCGCAGCCACCATCAGCGGCCCTACGCAGCTGTGCCCCGGCGCTACGGGCACCTACACCATCAGCAACCTGCCGGCCGGGGTGCAGGTGCGGTGGAGCGTTTCCTCCAGCGGGGTCGTATCGCCCACCAGCGGCACGGGCAACACGTTTACGGTGCAGGCGCCGGCCGGGGCCGATGGCAACACTACCATCCAGGCCACCCTGGTTTCAACAGCGGGTGGCTGCGAGCTGCCGCTGGCGGGCCTGCCGCTGCGGGTGGGGGCTAGCTTCGTGGGCATTGGCATTTATGGCGGCTGCGGCGGCCTGCCGGCCACCTTCACCGCCGACGGCCTCAACATCGGCACCAACTTTCGCTGGACCATCGACGGGCGCGCCCAGTCGCAGTTCGACAACCAGGCGCAGATAACCTATACCCTGTCCAGCACTGCCGCTTCCACGCAGGTCGGTGTCACGGTGGCGGGCATCTGCCCCGGTGCGGGCACACTGGCGGCTACCTACAACGTGGCCATCGAGCACGGCGCGGGCTGCGCCAACGAGCTTACGGCGCCCCAGCCGGCCCAGCCCACGGTCTCCATCTACCCCAACCCGGCCCACGAGAGCGTGTACGTGCACCTCGAAAACGTGGATACGGCCCGGCACACTACGGTGCGCCTGTTCGACAGTCAGGGCCGGCTAGCCCTCGAGCTAAGCAGCAAGGGCGAGGCCACCATCAAGGTCAAAGTAAATAAGCTGCTGCCGGGACTCTACTTCGTGCACGTACTGCGCGGCAGCGACGTGCTCACCCGCCAGCAGCTGCGCCTGGAGTAGAAGCGGCAACTGGCCTCGCGCCTGAACCAACGTGAAAACGTCGGTCATGCTGAACGCAGTGAAGCATCTCTACCACTTCGTTTGCCCTGCTCAACGGTGCGGCAGAGATGCTTCACTGCGTTCAGCATGACGACCGTTTTTCAAATTTAAGAATACGATTGCTAGCTTGCTAAACGACCGTGGTGCCGGATGCAGTAGGGCATCCTACTGCATCCGGCACCACGGTCGTGTTTCATTAGTTACCAAAGCAGCGCTGCCCACCCGCTACTTCTTCACCTTCGTTTGCCGGGCGTAGCCCTTGGGCACGCTGAAGGGGAAATCGAGGTGGCCGCTGCCCACTTCCACTTTCTGGTAGTTGAGGGTGGCCGAGGTGCTCTCGGTGCCGCCCTGCTGGCCTAGCACGTTGGTGGTGAAGGCGAAGGGCAGGTCGGTACCGCTAGCCTTCTGAAAGTCGGTGTAGCCCACGGTGAGGCTGCGCTGGGCGGCGCTCTCGCTCACCTTCAGCTGCTGCAGGCGGCCGGTGGCGCTGCTCACGAGCTGCTCCATAATGAGCGGGGCCACGGGGAAGGTTACGCTCTGGTTATCGCCTTCGGCTTTCACCACCGGCAGGGCGCCCTTGGGGGCCGCCTGGTAGTCGCCGAGCAGGATGTCCTGCATCTGGCGGTAGGTCACGGGCACGTTCAGCAGCTGGCTGAGGTAGGCATAGTCGCCGGCAAAGTAGGTCTTTTGCAGGCGGTTTACCACCCGCACCGAGTCGGCGGTGAGCAGGGCGCGCACGCCCTCAATGCCCAGCAGCGAGCCCGAGAGCCAGATGGCCGAGTCGCGCTTGATGCGCAGCGTAAAGTTGGCCGACTGGTCGTTGCCCTTGGCCTTGAAATGCACCTTGCCGTGGCCGGTGAGGTACTGAAAATTGGTGTTGGTGGCTTTCACGCCAGCCGGCGTGGTCACCTTCACGGCTTCGGACGTGCCCGCCGTGAGCGAGCCCGACTTGGTAGATACGGCGCGGTGGCAGCCCGCCAGGGCTAGCCCGGCCAGGAGCAGTGCGGCTTTATTCATACAATTTTTGGTCTTTGATTTTGCGGTCGAGCAGCGGCGAGGTGCCGGGGCCGGCCTTGCGGGCGCGCTGCCAGGCGGCCACGGCCCCGCTGTGCTCGCCGAGTTGCCACAGTACGTCGCCGTAGTGCTCCAGGATACTTGCGTCTTTGGTAGTGCGCAGCGCTTTCTCCAGGTTTTGGCGGGCGCCGGCGTAGTCTTTCTGCTTATACAGCACCCAGGCGTAGGTATCGAGGTAGGTATCGTTGTCGGGAAATTTAGCCACCGTGCGGCCGGCCATCTCCTTGGCCTTGTCGAGCTTCTCGCCCCGCAAGCTCAGAAAATAGCTGTAGTTGTTGAGCACGCCATAGTTGTCGGGGTCGGCGGCCAGGGCCGCCTCGTAGGCTGCGTCCGACTTGGCGTATTCTTTTAATTCCTGGTAAGCATCGCCAAGCTGCGAATCGAACTGGCTTTGCTGCTCGGCGCTGCCGGCGGCTAGCCGCCGGCCGTGCTCCAGGGCCTGCACCGCCTGCTGGGGCTGCTTTTTCAGCAGGTGCCCCACGCCGTTGTAGAACCACAGCGGCGCCTGGTTAGGAAACAATTCCAGGGCCGCGTCGGTGTGCACGAGCAGCGAGTCGGTCTGGCTCAGCTCGGCATCGAGCAGCACCACCTGCTGCCAGAGCTGGTACTTCGACTTGTCGTATTTGAGCGCTTTGAGGTAGGTGTTACGGGCTTCCTTTTTGCGGCCACTCTGCATTTGCACGTCGCCGGCCACGCCGTAGGCCTTGGCCTCGCGCGGGTGGTTGCGCACGGTGGCGGCGGCCAGGTCGAGGGCCAGCGGCGCCACCTTAGGGTCGGGCAGCTGCTTGATGTAATTGGCCAGAATGCGCACCTCCTGGTCGATGTCCAGCGCGGGGCTGTCGAAGGCCAGGCGCAGTTGCTTTTCCACTTCGGCGGGCTGGTTTTGCTGGCGGTACACATCGGCCAGTATCAGGCGGGCCTGGGGGTTGGCGGGGTCGAGGCGCAGGGCCTGCTCGGCCACCCGAATGGCATCGGGCAGGCGGTTGTTGGCGGCGTACATCTCGGCCTGGGCCAGCACAAAGCGCGGCTCGCTGGGGTTGGCCGCAATCAGGTTTTCACCTTCCTTGAGGGCTAGCGGCAGGTTGTTCTGGCGCAGGTATATCTGCTGTTTTTTAAAGGCAATCTCGTCGATGCTGCCAAACTGGGCCTGGGCTTTTTCGAGAGTAGCCAGGGCTTCGGGCAGCTTGTTTTGGGCCAGGTACAGGTCGGCCAGCTGAAAGAGGTAGCTGCCCGAGTTGGGGACCTCCTTCACCAGGCTGGCGTAGGTGGCGGTGGCGGCCTCGTACTGCTTCTGGCTGGCCTGCGCCTGGGCTAGCAGCAGGTAGTAATAGGGGTTTTTGGTGTCGAGCTTCACGGCGGCCTCGGCGTAGCCAGTGGCATCGCGCAGGTTGCCACTCAGCAGGTTAGCCTCGGCCAGCTTGTAGTTGACGGCCGCGTTTTCGGGCATCAGGGTGTAGGCTTTCAGCAGGCGCTCCAGGGCCTTGGGGTAGTCTTCGAGGATGACGTATTTCACGCCATCGGTGTAGAGCGACTCACTCAGCTCGCGCTCGCGGGCCGAGAGCGGCGGGCGGGCCGCCGCCTTTTTGGCTTCTATTTCGAGGTGCTGGGCCAGCTCCTTGCGCTCTTTGCGGCTCAGCTTCACGGGCTTGCGCACGGTAGTTGTATCGGCCCGCCCGCCCGTACCCAGGCCCTGGGCATGGCTAGCCCCGGCCCACAAACCCATCACTACTGCACTAACCGCAACCAGACGCATACGCATAAGCAACAAACCGGAATCCTGTCCGGCTAATGTACGGGGCTCTATGAAAAAACGGCGCGGCTCCCACCGGGAACCACGCCGCTCGTCAACGCACAACGCGTTAAAAACATCACACTTGCAGGGCATTAAAATCGCCCACGCTTAGGTCGTTGGGCCGGCCGGTGAGGCTGGCGCTGTTGCCAATCATAGAATTGGTCACGTTGGCGTGGCGCACGGTGGCTGCCGCCTGGATAATGGAGTTCGACACGCGCGAGTCTTCGATGGTGGCGCCGCCGCTCAGCGACACATGCGGGCCCACTACCGAGTTAGTAACCACGGCGCCATCGCCGATGTACACGGGCTCGATAATCACCGAGTTGGTGATTTTGGCCGAGGCCGACACGAGCTTCTCGCCGCGCTCCTTCAGGTATTCGAGGTAGCGCTGGTTGGTGAACACGGTGGCGTCCTTGTTGCCGCAGTCGAGCCACTCGGTTACCTGGCCGGGCACGAAGATGGTGCCCTTGTTCTTCATGTTTTCCAGGGCGTTGGTGAGCTGATACTCGCCCTTGTCCTTGATGTCGTTGTCGAGCAGGTATTGCAGCTCGTCGCGCAGGTACTCGCCGTCCTGGAAGTAGTAGATGCCGATAATGGCGAGGTCCGACACGAAGGTTTCGGGCTTCTCCACGAAGTCGGTAATCTGGCCTTTCTCATTGAGCTTCACCACGCCAAACGGACGCGGGTCTTCCACTTTCTGCACCCAGATAGTGCCGGGCACCGAGCTATCCAGGGTAAAATCGGCCTTAAACAACGTGTCGGCAAAGGCCACCACGAGCGGACCGCTCAGCGAGGGCTTAGCGCACAAAATGGCGTGGGCGGTGCCTAGCGGCTCATCCTGGTAGTAGATGGTGCCCTTGGCGCCCACCGATTCGGCAATGGCCACGAGGCTTTTCTCCACAGTGCTGCCAAAGCGGCCGATAATGAAGGCCACTTCCTCCACGGGCTCGCCGCACACGCGGGCAATATCTTCCACGAGGCGCTGCACAATGGGCTTGCCCGCAATAGGAATCAGGGGTTTGGGAACGGTGAGCGTGTGCGGGCGCATGCGCTTGCCCATGCCGGCCATCGGGACGATAATTTTCATCGGTGAAGTTGGGTGGAAGGTGTTTTCAGAAATGATAAAGGGCTTACTGTATTTGGCCCGTTTCGGTTGGGCTACTCAAGGGCACAAAGATGCGTCTGAACCCCGGCTAGCCCAAGCCGGAACCGCTTTTTACCCTTTCAGCAGGTCGATGAGGGTGGCTGGGTCGGCATTGCCCCCCGTAAGCACCAGCACGGTGCACTGGCTAGGGGGCAGGCTAGCCCGGTGGCGCAGCAGCGCGGCGAGCGGCAGGGCGGCCGTGGGCTCTACTACCAGGCGGGCTTCGAGCAGCAAGCGGCGGGCGGCGGCGCGCAGCTCGGCCTCGCTCACGGTCACAATATCATCGGCGTATTGCTGGAGGTGGGCGAAAGTTAACTCACTCACGGCCAGGGTGCGCACACCGTCGGCCAGGGTGCGGTTGGTGTCGGCGGCGGCCCACTCCACTACTTTGCCAGCCCGGAAAGAGGCCTGGGCATCGGCGGCCAGCTCGGGCTCTACGCCAATCACTTTCACGCTCGGCTTCAGCAGCTTGAGGGCGGCGGCCACGCCGCCTAGCAGCCCGCCGCCGCCCACCGGCGTCAGCACCAGCTCCACACGGGGCAGGTCTTCAAAGATTTCCAAGCCCACGGTACCCTGGCCGGCTATCACGTAGGGGTCGTCGAAGGGCGGCACCAGCACCGGCGGCTCGGCGGCGCCCGCCAGCAGGCGGGCAGCCACGGCCTCGCGCTTTTCGTGGGCGGGGTCGTAGAGGATAACCTCGGCCCCCAGCGCGCGGGTGGCGGCTACCTTCACCTGCGGCGCATTGGTGGGCATGATGATGGTAGCGCGCAGGCCTAGCTGGCGCGCCGCGTAGGCCACGCCCTGCGCGTGGTTGCCGCTGCTGTAGGCCAGCACGCCCCGCGCCCGCTCGGCCGCCGTGAGGGCCATAATGCGGTTGCCGGCACCCCTGATTTTAAACGAGCCAATGGGTTGCAGGCTCTCGGGCTTGAGGTACACCTGCTCGGTGCCCAGCTCGGGCAGGGCTAGCGGCAGCAGCGGCGTGCGCCGCGCCAAGCCCTGCAGGCGCTGCTGCGCCTGCTCAAGGTCGGCCAGGGTAGTGAGTTGCATGAGAAACGGCTAGGCAGTTGGAGGCCGCAAAGGTGGGGCCGCGCCGGCCAAGGCCCAAGCGGTGGCCTAGCGGTGGCATAACTGCCCGGCGCGCTTCTGCGTTAGGGCAAGGGCGCCTTACTTTTGCACCATGAACTTCATTTCCGAAATCGAATCCAGCATTCAAACGCTGTTTGCGGCCATCAACGCCGGCTTTGTTCAAGACACCAGCGTGGGCCAGCAGCAGGTCGGCAACTGGCTGCAAGCGCTCAACGGCAGCGACGTGCCCGCCGTGCGCCTCGTGGCGCAGGAGCTTGACGTGCTCAACGGCCACATTCAGCGCAACGACGTGGCCGCCATGGGCGCCTCGTTTCAGAAGCTGGCCATCCTCACCTCGCAGTCGGCCCTGCCCCTGCACGCTTTCGGCGGCGTGGGCGACAAGCTGCGCGAGCTGAGCCAGAAGCTCAACTCGGCCGGCGGCAACCTGCAAATCATTGCCCGCCAGCGCGCGGCCGGCACCGCGCCCGCCCACTAGGCTGCCAGGTAGCCCCTAGCAAGAAGCCCCCGCTACGGCCGTAGCGGGGGCTTCTTGCTAGGGGCTTGGTCTTGCCGGCGGCAGAGCGCACACGCCCGGGCGCGGCGCGCCAGCTCTCCGCCAGCTGCTATTTATAAATCTTAGTGGCGTGAAGTATGGTCTTCAGCAGCACGTCGTACCAGCGCTGGTAAAGGTGATTAGTCGGGCCTTCTATCCGTAAGTTTTCGGGCCCGTCGTAATAGTTCAGCTCCTTACGGTCGTGGAGATAAGCCTCCACGTTCTCCTCAACCGAATACTGGAAACCCGCAAACCCGCTTTTCTTTGCCTCCGCGCGCACAGCCACCCGCTTCCTGATTTGGTCGAGCGACCGAAACTGGTAGTGCCTCAGCTTAATGCGCCGCGAGTGCAACACCCCCATGTGGCGCGGGCGCTCCATAGCCGGTGTCCACTCCATGCCGGGGCGGTGGCGAAAAAACCGGGTTTCACTCCACGTTTTCTTATCGTGGTAGCGAATATCCTCAATGCCTTGCGGCGATTTGCCATCCGCAAAATCCTCCTTGGTTAGCCGAAACTGCACGCTATCCGTCACCACAAAATGGTGGTTTTTAGGCACTTTTTTCAGAAACTCTTTCGGGTCGTCGATGTAAAACTCATCGGCATCGAGCCGGAAGCACCACCAGTCGCCTTCTGCGGCCAGGTGCTGAAAAGCCTGAAATACCTGCGCCCGGATGCCGTCATAAAAGGGCGTGCTGTCTTGCTTATACGGAACGATTTGGTCTGAAGCCAAGCTCTGGACAATCTCCCAGGTGCCATCGGTACTGCCATTATCGAGCACAAATATCTTATCGGCCCACCGGCTGGCTTCCTCCAGGCTTTTGGCGACTATGTCGGCTTCGTTTTTGACAACTGAAATGGCAAATATTTTCATTACGAATACCGAGCTGCACAAATAAAATTTCCCTAAGGTAGTAGCTGCGGCAGGCATGAAGCGGCCCTTTTACATCCAGCCTGCCTTTCGACCGGGCTTTATTCAGCTGCTTGCTTTCTGCTTGGCCAGCCTTTTTGATGGGTTCGACCCCAAGACCCAGCCCCGCCCAGAATGCCAGGTAAGACATTGATAGCGTAATTTTTACATAAGCAGCCCCGGGGGGCTTCGCAGTCTGCCCGGGCCAGGGCAGGAGGGCGCGGCCGGGCCGGCTTTCGGCATTACTTGCCCGTGCTACCGTAGCCCCCGGCGCCGCGCGCGGTTTCGCTCAGGGTTTCGGTGGGCTGCCATTCAATGGTTTCGTGGCGGGCTACCACCAGCTGGGCAATGCGCTCGCCGTCCTGCACCAGGAAAGGCTCGTTAGAGAGATTGACGAGCAGCACCTTAATCTCGCCCCGGTAGTCGGCGTCGATGGTGCCGGGGCTGTTTACGATGCCAATGCCGTGCTTGTAGGCCAGGCCGCTACGCGGGCGCACCTGCGCCTCGTAGCCCACGGGCAGCGCCAGGCTGAGGCCGGTGGGCACCAAAGCCCTTTCCAAAGGCCCTAGCGTGAGGGGGCCGCCGGGCAGGTCGGCGCGCAGGTCGAGGCCGGCGGCGTGGGCAGTCTGATAAGCAGGCAGCGGGTGCCGCGAGGAGTTGATAACGGGGACGGTGAGCATACGAAGGGGCACAAGTAGCCTTTTTGGCTGCAAAGGTACCTAGCCCAGCCAAGGCCTAGGGCACAAAAAAGCCCGGCCGAGAGCCGGGTTTTTTTACTTATCTCAGCGTGAGCCGCGAAACTAAAGCGCTGCCATTTCCTCGCGCACGAAGTCGGCCAGCTGCCGCAGGTACTCGGTGCTGAAATCGAACCGGATGCCGGCCGCCGCATACACCTCGCCGATGGGCACGGTGTAGCCCAGGGCCAGCGCCCGCTGGTAGCCGGCCAGGGCAGCGGCGGGGTCCTGCCGGTAATTGCGCCACACGGCAATGGCCCCGAGCTGCGCCATCGCGTACTCGATGTAGTAGAACGGCACTTCGTAGAGGTGCAGCTGCTTCTGCCACAGGTAGGGCCGAAACTTTTCGAGGCCGCTCCAGCTCACGGTGCGCTGGTTGAAATTCTGGAAAATCTCAGTCCAGCGCTGGTGGCGCTGGGCCTCGGTGTGGGTTGGGTTTTCGTAAACCCAGTGCTGAAACTTGTCGATGGTGGCTACCCACGGAAACGTTTCGAGCACGCTTTCGAGGTGGGTTTTCTTGGCGCGGCGCAACTCGGCAGGGTTGTCAAAAAACACGTCCCAGTGGTCCATGCTCATCAGCTCCATGCTCATCGAGGCCAGCTCGGCCACCTCGGAGGGCGGGTGCTTATCGGCCGAAAGCGGCAGGCGGCGCGTGAGGAACGAGTGCACGGCGTGACCGCCTTCGTGCAGCATCGTCACTACATCGCGCAGCGACGACGTAGCGTTCATGAAAATGAACGGCACGCCGGTTTCGTCGAGCGGGTAGTTGTAGCCGCCGGGCGCCTTGCCCTTGCGGCTTTCCAGGTCGAGGTGGCCCATCTGGCGCATGGTGCGCAGGCAGTCGCCCAGGAAGGGGTCGAGGCGCTGAAAAACGGTTATCGTCTTATCAAGCAGCTCGGCCCCGGTCTGGAACGGGTGCAGCGGCTGCTGGCCGCTAGGGTCCACGTCGAGGTCCCAGGGGCGCAGGGCGGGCAGCTTCAGCGCCGTGCGGCGGGCCTCGTCAAACTCGTTGATGAGCGGCACCACCGTAGCTCCAATAGCTGAATGGAAGTCAAAACAGTCCTCGGCCGTGTAGTCGAAGCGGCCCAGCGCGGCAAACATATAGTCGCGAAAATTGGCAAAGCCCGCGTTCAGCGCCACCTGGTGGCGCAGGCCCACTAGCTCGGTAAAGAGCTGGTCGAGCGGCTTGCTGTCTTGCAGGCGACGGGCCTGAATGGCGCGCCACGCCTGCTCGCGCACCGGGCGGCTGAGGCTTTTGAGGCGGTCGGCAGCGCGGGGCAGGGTTATTTCCTCGCCATCGAGGGTCACCGTCATGGCGCCCACGGTGGCGGCGTACTGCTGCTGCTTGGTCGAAATCTCGGTTTTGAGCGGAATATTCTCCTCCCGATAAATCTCCGATGCCCGGCGCACCGAGCGCAGAAACACGCCGTAGCGGGCGGGGTCCAGCTCGGGCAGGTAGGGGCTAGCCAGCAGCTTTTCGTTCAGGGCGTGGTCGTAGGGCGCGGTGAGGGGCTCTACGGATTGCACAAAAAACTGGAAGGCTTCGGCGCGGGCCTCATCCTGGGTGTCGCAGGTCATGCGGATGTAGCGCCAGGCCAGGTCTTCGCTCAACACCGACTCCAGCTCGGAGCGGTCGAGCAGCCAGCGCTCGAGCGCGGCGGCATCGGCCAGGTCGCGGTGCTGAAGCTCTTGGAAGAATGGCTCCAGCGCGGTCCAGTCGGTCACGTGGAAATCCTCGGGCAGGTAGTGGCGGGGCGGGCGGGCAGTATCGGTGGCTAGCGAATTGGCTAGGGTATCAAGCTCAGAAAACACCATAGAGTACAAGTTACGTAAATAATTGCCAGCCGTCCGAATAGTTTTTTTATCCGGCCCGCAAACTCCGTCTATTCAGTCACAACCGATTATTTATCAGCCAATTTCAATTACTACATCGGCCGTAAGCGGGTGCGCCACGCAGGTAAGGATATAGCCTTTGGCCAGCTCGGCATCGGAAAGGCCCTCGCGCTCGTCGAGGTGCACCTTGCCGCTGAGGCACTTGCCCCGGCAGGCCGTGCACACGCCCGCCTGGCACGAATAGGGCAGGTCGATGTCTTTGTCAAGAGCCGCGTCGAGAATGGTGGTTTTGGCGGGCACCACCAGCTTGTACTCGCTGCCCTCGTACTGGATAGTGACGGTGCGCTCGGTTACGGGGCCGTCGTTGGCGCCGGCCAGGGCGTCGCCGTGGGTATCGCCGGTTTCGGCCGCTTCGGCGGCGGCCAAAAAGCTTTCGCGGCGCACGCGGCTGCTCGGCACGTTCAGCAGCTCCAGGGCGGCCTGGGCCTCAATCATCAGGCCCTCGGGGCCGCAGATGTAGTACTCGGCCTGCGGGGCCGGAAACTGGTGGCGCTGCTCCAGAATGCGCAAAATGGTAGTGCGGTTGAGGCGCCCGGTATGCTGGTGCGCGCCGCCGGGGTGCAGCGGCTGGCTGTACACGTGCTCGACCTGCAGGCGGCCCCGGCTGCTGGCTTCCAGCGCGTCGAGCTGGTCTTTGAAGATAACCGTGTCTTCGTTGCGGTTGCCGTAGATGAGCAGCACGTGGCTCTGCGGCTCCTCGGCCACAATGGCCTTCAGCATCGACATCAACGGCGTAATGCCCGAGCCGGCGCCGATGAGCACCAGCGAGCGGGCGGCTTTGGGACTGGGCTGCACCACGAAGCTGCCGAGCGGCGGCAGCACCTCATACTGCTGGCCTACCCGCACGTTATCAAGCAGATAATTGCTTACCAGGCCGCCCATTACGCGCTTCACCGTCACGGACAGGCGCGGGGCCTCGGCGGGGGTGCTGCTGAGCGAGTAGGCCCGGCGCTCGGGGCGGCTGCCGGCCGGGCCGCAGGGCACGAGCAGGGTCAGAAACTGGCCCGGCTTGCTGGGCACGGCCTGGCCATCGGGCCGTTGAAGATGGATGGTAACGGTGTCAGGGGTTTCCTGGGTGAGGGCAACGACGGTAAGCGTCAGGTACGACGACATGAGGATAAGCTAAGTAAGAAGGGCAAATTTACGGCGCGGGCGGCAGGTGAAGTTTCACCCATCTCTTTTTGTGCCAGCACTTGGTTTACTCGGCTGGCCCTAGCTTCGTTTTCCTATGCCTGACCTTGCCCCCCTGCTAGCCCGCCACCGGGCGGCTTTTGCGCCCGTGCTGCCCACTTATCCGCTCGGCAGCACCCACCTAGCTCCGCTCGATTTTACGGCCGCCAACCCGCTCCTCGCCCACCCCGAGCGCCTGCGCGATACCTTCGTGTTCGACGCGGTAGTAGCCGAAATGCTGACTGCGCAGCACGCCGCCGCGGGCATCGGCGGCTACCTCGAAAACCGGGTTATCTACCGCCGCAGCCCGCATTTCAACGACGCTGCCGAGCCGCGCTCGCTGCACCTGGGCGTGGATGTGTGGGTGCCGGCCGGCACGCCCGTGGCCGCGCCGCTAGCCGCCGTGGTGCACAGCCTGGCCGACAACAATCATTTCGGCGACTACGGCCCCACCATTATTTTACAGCACGAGCTGGAAGGCGTAATGTTTTATAGCCTCTATGGCCACCTCACCCGCACCGACCTGGCGGGGCTAGCCCCCGGGCAGGCCGTGGCCGCCGGGCAAGTCATTGCCCACGTGGGCCCGCACCCCGAAAACGGCGACTGGCCGCCGCACCTGCATTTTCAGCTTATGGCCGATATGCAGGGTCGCTGGGGCGATTTTCCAGGCGTGGCCCCGCCCAGCGAGCGCGCCTACTGGGCCCAGCTGTGCCCCAACCCCATGCTGGTACTGAAGTAGCACGAAGCAGAGGCTTCGCGCTACTTTTCGCGCTCTATCGTGTAGTTAATCAGCGTTTCGAGCGAATTACGGGCCTCCGACTCCGGAAATTCACGCAGCAGGGCCAGCGCCTCGTCGCGGTAGCGCTCCATCGTGCGCACCGCGTAGTCGAGGCCGCCCGACTGCTTCACGAAGTCGATAACCTGCTGCACGCGGTCGCGGTGGCCGGCGTTGTTTTTCACGTTGTAGATAACGCGGCGCTTGTCGAGCCAGCTCGCCTGCTGCAAGGCGTAGATGAGCGGCAGCGTCATCTTTTTCTCTTTGATATCAATGCCCACCGGCTTGCCGATTTCGGCCGTGCCGTAGTCGAACAGGTCGTCTTTTATCTGGAACGCCATACCGACTTTCTCGCCAAACAGCCGGGCCTTTTCGATGGTGGCCTTGTCGGCGCCGGCCGCCGCCGCGCCCACGGCCGTGCACGAGGCAATGAGCGAGGCCGTTTTCTGGCGAATAATATCGAAATAGACATCCTCCGTGATGTCGAGGCGGCGCGCTTTCTCAATTTGCAGCAGCTCGCCCTCGCTAAGCTCCTTCACGGCGTTGCTCACGATTTTGAGCAGGTCGAAGTCGTCGTTTTCGAGCGAGAGCAGCAGGCCGCGGCTCAGCAGATAATCGCCCACCAGCACAGCTATCTTATTCTTCCACAAGGCATTGATAGAGAAGAAACCGCGCCGGTAGTTGCTTTCGTCCACCACGTCGTCGTGCACCAGGGTGGCGGTGTGCAGCAGCTCGATGAGGGCGGCGCCCCGAAATACAGCCTCGGGCAGCGGCCCGCCAGGGTTGGCGCTGCTGGCACGGGCCGTGAGAAACACGAACATGGGGCGCACCTGCTTGCCTTTGCGGCGCACGATGTAGCCCATAATCTTGTCGAGCAGCAGCACCCGCGTTTGCATCGACTGGCGGAATTTCACCTCAAACTCGGCCATCTCGGCCGCAATGGGCGCTTGTATCTGGTCGAGCGGGTTTGCCATGCGGGCGCAATGATACGGCCAGCAGCGCGGACTTGGTAATTGGGGTTCGTTGAGCTTAAACCCAGACGCCGGCGCGCGCGCTACCTTAGCTCCATGCTCCGTACTGTCGAGTTCACTTTGCGCGGCCGGGCCCACGGCCGGCCGTTTGCCGCCGATGCCACCTGGCAGCCCACCGGCCAGCCCCAGCCGGTGGTGGTTTTTGTCCACGGTTTCAAGGGGTTTAAGGACTGGGGGCACTTTGGGCTGCTAGCCCGGTTTTTTGCCGAAAGGGGCTTCGTGTTCGTCAAGCTCAACCTCTCGCACAACGGCGTGGTGGTGGGCGGCACCGGCGAGTTGGAAGACCTCGAAGCCTTCGGCCAGAATAATTTCAGCCTGGAGCTTGATGATTTGGGCCAGCTGCTCGATGCACTGCACACGCCCGGCGCCACGCCCCTGCCCGCCGAGGCCCTCAACCTGCGCCGCGTCTACCTGGTGGGCCATAGCCGGGGCGGCGCCCTCGTGCTGCTGAAAGCCGCCGAAGACCCACGCGTAGCGGCCGTGGCCACCTGGGCGGCCGTGGCCGACCTGCACCCGCGCTGGCCCGCCGAGGTGCTGGCCCAGTGGCAGCGCGAGGGCGTGCTGCACGTGCCCAACGCGCGCACCGGCCAGCAACTGCCCATGTACTACCAGATTGCCGAAAACTTCTACCAGAACCGTGCCCGCCTCGACCTGCCGGCCCTGCTGCCCGGCCTGCGCCAGCCGCTGCTGCTCATCCACGGCGACCAGGATGAGACGGTGCCCCTGGCGGCCGTGCACCAATTGCACGCCGGCCAGCCCGCCGCTGAAGTAGCGGTGGTGCCCGGCGCGGGGCACATGTTTGGCGGCGCACACCCGTGGCCGGGGAGTGAACTGCCGGCCCCAGCCAGGGTTATTGCCGAGCGCACAGCCGCGTTTTTTGCCAGCCATTAAAATGGCTTCTACCCTCGCCTACCTGCTGCTGGGCAGCAACCTCGGCGACCGGGCCGCCCGGCTGGCCCAGGCGCGCCACGACCTGGCGGCTACCGCTGGGTGCTTGGTGGCTGCTTCTGACTTGTATCAAACGGCGGCCTGGGGCCTCGAAGACCAGCCAGCATTCCTCAACCAGGTGCTGGCTATTGAGACGGAACTAGATGCCCCTAGCCTACTAGCCGCCTGCCTGGCCGCCGAGCAGCAGCAGGGCCGCGAGCGCCAGGTGCGCTGGGCCGCCCGCACCCTCGACGTGGATATTCTGCTGTTTGGCAACGCGGTTATCCATACCACTACCCTCACGGTGCCGCACCCGGCGCTGCCGGCTAGGCGCTTTGCCCTCACGCCCCTGGCCGAGGTGGCGCCGCAGGTAGTGCATCCGCAGCTGCATCGCACCATTGCGCAGCTGCTGGCCGCGTGCCCCGATATGCTGGCCGTAGCGCGCGTAGCAAGCTAAAAGCCGGCTAGCCCCGCGCAGTTACGCAAGGCTAGCCGGCTTCGCGGCTTAAGATTAGGCTAGCTCATTCGCGGACTGCAAGTCGGCGCTACTGCTTGCTAACTAAGAGCGTGTTTGGGAATTGTAAAAAACACGATTTTTGTCATGCTGAGCTTGTCGAAGCATCTCTACCGCTTTGTTGAAAAGCCGCTCAACGGGGCGGTAGAGATGCTTCGACAAGCTCAGTATGACCCGGAAATTGAAAATCCAAACACGCTCTAAGCAATTGTAGCCGTGGGCTCAATTTTCTTCACCAGGCCTTGCAATACTTTGCCGGGGCCGCACTCCACGAACGCCGTGGCACCATCGCGGAACATGGCCTGCACGCTCTGGGTCCAGCGCACGGGGGCGGTGAGCTGGGCCAGCAGGTTGGCTTTAATCTCGGCCGGGTCGGTGTGCGGGGCACCGTCCACATTCTGGTACACGGGGCAGCGGGCGGCGTGAAACTCGGTGCGCTCGATGGCCTCGGCCAGCGCGGCCTGGGCCGACTGCATGAGCGGCGAGTGGAAGGCACCGCCCACGGGCAGCGGCAAGGCGCGCTTGGCCCCAGCGGCTTTTAGCACTTCGCAGGCCTTGGCAATGCCGGCCGTGGAGCCCGAGATAACGAGCTGGCCGGGGCAGTTGTAGTTGGCCGCCACTACCACGTCGCCGCCGGCCGCTACCTGCTGGCAGCCCTGCTCCACCGCCTCATCGGCCAGGCCCAGGATGGCCGCCATGGTGCCGGGCTGCTCCTGGCAGGCGGCCTGCATGGCCTGGGCGCGGCGCGCTACCAGGGGCAGCGCATCGGCAAAGGTGAGCACGCCGGCCGCCACCAGGGCCGAGAATTCGCCCAGCGAATGGCCGGCTACCATGGCGGGCACGAGGTCGGGCCGGGCCACAAACTGCGCCACCGAGTGCACAAACACGGCGGGCTGGGTTACGTCGGTGCGGCGAAGGTCTTCCTCGGTGCCCTCAAACATAAGCTTGGTGAGGTCGAAGCCCATAATGTCGTTGGCCTGCATCAGCACGGCGCGGGCGGCCTCGCTTTGCTCGTACAGCTCGCGGGCCATGCCCGGAAACTGCGAGCCCTGGCCCGGAAATAAAACGGCCACGCGGGCGGCCTCGGTGGGGTGGGAAGGTGTCAAAGCAAACAAGAGTTAGAAGGTGCGGCTAGCCCGCACGCTCGGCAGGCGGGGCAAAATAAAGCCAAAAAAGCCACCCCGGGTGGAGTGGCTTTTTTGGCTTATCGCTGAAAAGGGGGCTAGCGCACTAGCTCCACCCAGCCTTTATAGGTGCGTTTGGTCTGGGCCGCGTCGGCAAACTCGACTTCGGCCAGGTAGTAGTAAATACCGCCCGATACCATGCCGCTCGTGCCGCTTTCGCCGGCCACGCCGCCGCCCGTCCAGTTAATGTAGGGGTCGCGGTCGCTCTCGTACACCTTGCGGCCCCAGCGGTTGAAAATCTGGATGTGCGTGCGCAGCAGGGGGCTGGTCGTCTTAGGCCGGAACACCTGATTGGCCGTGCTGTTGCTGCCCGGGATGAAGATGTTGGGCAGGATAAAGAACACGCAGTCGGCCTGGCAGGCCGAGTTACTGAGGCCGCTGCGCTGGCCCGAGGCCGCCACGGCCTGCACTTTGTAGCAGTAGGTGGGGCGGGGCCGGTTGCGGTCACTGTAAGTGCGCTGCGTGGTCGAGTCAATCAGCACGTAGGGGCCGCCGTCGGTATCGCTGCGGAAAATGCGGTAGTACACGGCGTTGGCCTCGCAGCCAGCGGGCGTGCTGCCCACCGTCCAGCGCAGGTTGTTCTGGTAGGTCTGGTTAACGGGTAGGTACGAGGCCAGGCTAGCCAGGCTGTCGCAGTTCACCACTTGCAGCGTGAGCACCGGCGTGCAGGGCACCGCTTGCAGCGTGGCGCAGATTTGCTGGCTCTTATTGAGCAAGTTGCTCAGGAAGCTGTAGTTGGCGTACTGGCCGGTGGTCTGTACGTAGTAGCAATACTCCTGCCCAGCCACGAGATTCTGGTCGACGTAGGTGCCGCTGGTAGCCCCCGGCGTCACGGTCGCAATCTGGTTGAACGTAGTGCTGCCCGGGTCGCGGCGGTAAATGCGCGAAGGCTGCTTGCTGTTATCCCAGGGCACATTATAGGCCCAGTTCACCGTTATGGCCTTCGTAATGCCGTTGGGCACCAGGCTGGTGCGCACGCTGGTGGCGCTAGGGGCAGTTTCCTGCACCTGCGTAGCGCCGGTGCCGCTCAAAAAGGTCAGCGTATAGGTGTATTGGTTGGCCACCGTGTTCAAGCCGTTGTCCACGTAGGTGGTATCGGCTAGGTTGGTGATGGTGGCGGCCAGCGTCGGGGCGCCCGTACCAATCTGGCGGGTCAGGCGGTAGATGGGCGAGGTAAACGTGCCCACATCGGCTTTAGGCTGGGTCCACTTCACGGTTATCTGGCCGGTAGCCGTGTTGGTGGTGTTCACATCCACGTTCGTGAGCATGGCCGAGCGACCATTGAAGGTCAGGCAGGCCTCGGCCGAGGCAATGCTGGCCCCACCCGCCGGCAGCGGAAAGGTGGCGTAGATGCGGTAGCAATAGGTTTTGCCCCGCACCAGGCCCGTATTATCCGAGAACGAGGTGGCACTCACCGGCACCGCGCCCACCTGCGTGTAGCCTGCCGAAGCCGGAATGCCGGTATCGCACGGCCCGGGGTTGAAGTTGGACGGATTTTCCTTGCGGTAAATCAGTATCTGGCTGGCGTTTTGGTACTTATACAAATTCCAGGTCAGCACGCTTACTAGCCCGCCGGGCGTGCCCGAAGGCGTAGCGCGCAGGTTTTGGGGCGGTGGCCCCACCACCGTGATGCGCACCGGCCTGATATCAACCAAGGGCTGCGAGGCCGCGTTGGGCGGCGTATCCTGGGCGCGGAATACCACTATGTACGGTTGGTCCGATACGTTGCTGCCGCCGGGGGCGGTGGTGCTGCCGGCCACGGCACTGTTGCCGGGCGTCCACTGGAATGTACCCGTTACCGAGGTGCCGGTGTTATTCTGCCGGAAGGTAGCGGGCGGCAGAATGCCGCTGAAAGCCGACAGGGTTACGTTGGTAGCCGGGACAGTGGCGCTAGAGCCATCGGTAGCCGATACCGTGAGTGTCACGGGCGTATCGGCCACCACGCACAGGTCGGGCGGCACCGTCAGCACTGGCGGCAGGTTATTGGTAGCCTGAATGATAATCTGCATATCCCGGATTACCTGGCCAATTACCCGGAACCCGTTGGCCGTGCGCCGAATCTCATCTACCGTGAAGGCGATGTTGTAAATACCTGCCCTGGCGGGCGCATTCCAGGTTATCTGGCCGGTGTTGATATCCTGCGAGATGAAAGCCCGCTGGCTGGGATTACCCGCCGGCACCCCGTTGTACGCCACCTGCATGGGGGTAGTACCCGGCGTGATGCTGGCATCATCGGGATACACATAGTTGGTGCATACCGTTGGCGTGGGCAGGTTCGTAACGTTGGCCGCCGTAGTGCCATTTACTACCTGCTGGCAGGTGCGCAGGTGATAGACGAGCGAGTCGCCATCGGCATCGTAGCCCGCCGGGTTGTGCAAGAATACTTGCCCTACCGTGCCCTGGTCTACGGCCGGGGCGCGCAGCACCGGCGAGTGATTGAGCCCGTAGGCCGGGTTAATGGTAATAGTGGTGCTTACGTAAAACGTCTGCGTATTAGAAGCTGCCATATTGAGTACGCCCGTATTGCGGTTTTCGCCCACAAAGCTTACCGGATATGGCCCCGCCGCCGGATACGTGTGCTCGCAGTAGTAGCTGAAAATATCCGTTTGCCCCACCCGCACGGTAGAGGCTTTCGGAATCCCATCCAGCCGGGTACCATCGCCGAAATACATGGTCACCGTGGGCTGGTCTACCCCCGTAATGTCCCGGTACAGCGTAAGCTTGTAAAAAATACGGTTGGGGTTATGCGCCGCCGTAGTGTCCACCTTGGCCTGAATGTCGCCCGCCCGGATGTGCGAGGCTAGCGCCGCTTGCGGGCGCAGCCAGCCCAGGGCCAGCAGCAGCGCGGCCACCAGCCAGGCGCCCCGCCCCGCATTCTTCCCAAAAGATAAAAGAAGTTGCATAATCTACCTGTGTTGAAAAACAGCCTACTACCCTGAAAATTGGACCTCGCGCCGAACCATACTCCCTAGCCAACCTTTTGCGCGGGCGGTTGGTTGTCCTAAAGTACGTAGCAATTGGGCTAACGGAACTCGCGGCCGATTGATTCACGCCGCGGAGCGTGCTTCCCGGGCCTAGTGTTTAATCCTTCTAAATAACGCCTATGTTACGGGGGTACCTTGGGCTAAGGCCGGCGGCGGCCCTACCTTTGGGCAGTACAAAAGGTCATTTTTTCGGCTGAAATCTCTATGAACTGGTTTACAAAAACCTTTAGCAGCAGCATCGGGCGCAAGATTATCATGTCCCTTACGGGCCTGTTTCTCTGCACGTTCCTGGTGGTGCACCTGATTGGCAACCTCCAGCTTTTCAAACACGACGACGGGGTGGCGTTTAATACCTACTCGCACTTCATGGGCACCAACCCGGTCATTCGCACCATCGAGTGGGGGCTGGTGCTGGGCTTCGGCTTTCACATCTACGAGGCCTTGATGCTGACCATCCGCAACAAAGGCGCCCGCTCGCACGGCTACGCGCAGTGGGAAGCCAAGCAAAATTCGGAATGGACCTCGCGCAACATGGGTATTCTAGGTTCTATTATTCTCGTGTTTCTGATTGTGCACCTGTACAATTTCTTCTGGCGCGCCCGCTTCGGCACCCTCGACCCGGACATCAACCACAACGACGATTTGTACAAATTGGTGGTGTCGTCTTTCCATCAGTGGTGGTATGTGCTGCTGTACGTGGCCGCGCAGGCTAGCCTGGGCTACCACCTGTGGCACGGCTTCCGCTCGGGCTTCCAGACCCTGGGCCTGAACCACCGCAAATACATGCCGATTATCAAGAACTTTGGCTATGCCTTTGCTGTCATTGTATCGGCTGGCTTTGCTTCGATGCCGCTCTACTTCCTCTTGTTTACCAACGAGAAAGGGGCGCTGTTGAGCCACGCACCGGCCGTGCTGCACCAGCTCACGCTGGCGTTTAACTAAGTCCGTTTTCTGGCAGTTTAGCTCTTCTCTATGGTACTGAATTCCAAAGCCCCTGAAGGCCCCCTGGCCGAGAAATGGGACAAGCATAAGTTCAACGTCAAGCTCGTGAACCCCGCCAACAAGCGGAAGTACGACGTGATTGTGGTGGGCACCGGCCTAGCGGGCGCCGCCGCTGCCGCCTCGCTGGCCGAGCTGGGCTACAACGTGAAAGCCTTCACCTACCACGACTCGCCGCGCCGCGCGCACTCCATCGCGGCGCAGGGTGGCATCAACGCTGCCAAGAACTACCAGAACGACGGCGACTCGGTGTTCCGCCTGTTTTACGACACTATCAAGGGTGGCGACTACCGCGCCCGCGAAGCCAACGTGTACCGGCTAGCCCAGGTATCGGTTAATATCATCGACCAGTGCGTGGCGCAGGGCGTGCCGTTTGCCCGCGAGTACGGCGGGCTGCTGGCCAACCGCTCGTTTGGCGGCGCGCAGGTAAGCCGCACGTTCTACGCCCGCGGCCAGACCGGGCAGCAGCTGCTGCTAGGTGCCTACTCGGCCCTGAGCCGCCAGATTGCCTACGGCAAGGTGAAGATGTACACCCGCTCGGAAATGCTCGACGTGGTAGTAGTCGACGGCCAGGCCCGCGGCATTATCACCCGCAACCTCGTGACGGGTGAGGTGCAGACGCACGCCGCCCACGCGGTAGTGCTAGCCACCGGCGGCTACGGCAACGTGTTCTACCTGAGCACGAACGCCATGTACTGCAACGCCACGGCCGCGTGGCGGGCGCACAAAAAGGGGGCTTATTTTGCTAACCCCTGCTTCACCCAGATTCACCCTACCTGCATCCCGGTGTCGGGCGACTACCAGTCGAAGCTGACGCTGATGTCGGAGTCGCTGCGCAACGATGGCCGCGTGTGGGTACCCAAAACGGTGGCCCTGGCCGAGCGCGTGCGTAAAGGCGAGCTGAAGCCGCAAGATATCCAGGAAGACGACCGCGACTACTTCCTCGAGCGCAAGTACCCGGCTTTTGGTAACCTCGTGCCGCGCGACGTGGCTTCGCGCAACGCCAAGCAGATGTGCGACGAAGGCCGCGGCGTGGGCTCGTCGGGCCTAGCCGTATACCTCGACTTCGCTGATGTTATCAAGCGCACCAGCGCCGAGGCGGTAAGCCAGAAGTACGGCAACCTTTTCGAGATGTACGAGAAGATTACCGACGAAAACCCCTACCAGATGCCCATGCGCATCTACCCGGCGGTGCACTACACCATGGGCGGCCTGTGGGTTGATTATAACCTGCAAACCACCGTGCCTGGCCTCTACGCCACGGGCGAGTGCAACTTCTCAGACCACGGCGCCAACCGCCTGGGGGCGTCGGCCCTTATGCAGGGCCTGGCCGATGGTTACTTCGTAATTCCCTATACCATTGGCGATTACCTGGCCGCTACGCCGCCCAAGCCGGTAACTACCGACCACCCGGCCTTTGCCGAAGCCAAGGCTGGCGTGCAGGCTCGCGTAGAGCAATTGCTCAGCATCAAGGGCAACCGCACGCCCGACGAGTTTCACAAAAAGCTCGGCCACCTCATGTGGGAGTATTGCGGCATGGCCCGCAATGCCGAAGGCCTGAAGTACGCCAAGGCTGAAATCGCCAAGCTGCGCAAGGAGTTCTGGCAGGATGTAAAAGTGGTGGGCTCGGGTGAGGAAATGAACCAGGCGCTGGAGAAAGCCGGCCGCGTAGCCGACTTTATCGAGCTTGGCGAATTGATGGTAGACGACGCCCTGGACCGCAACGAAAGCTGCGGTGGTCACTTCCGCGAGGAGTACGCTACGGAGGACGGCGAGGCCATGCGCCGCGACGACGAGTACGCCTACGTAGCCGCCTGGGAGTACATGGGCGAAAACCAGCCCGAGCGCCTCAACAAGGAAGAGTTGGTGTTCGAAAACGTGAAGCTTACGCAACGGAGCTACAAATAATAACTACTTGGCATGCTGAACGCAGTGAAGCATCTCGCGGGCAGCAGTAACTACCTATCACAACGACGCGAGCGAGATGCTTCACTGCGTTCAGCATGACGTTTTACTATAATGGCCGGAAGTAACCCCAACGCTAAACCCATGAACCTGACGCTGAAAGTTTGGCGTCAGCCCAACCGCCAGACCGAAGGCAGCATTGTTGACTATCAGGTGAAGGACATCTCGCCCGATATGTCGTTTCTGGAAATGCTCGACGTGCTTAACGAGGACCTGCTCCACAAGGGCCAGGACCCGGTAGCCTTCGACCACGACTGCCGCGAGGGCATCTGCGGCTCGTGCGACCTGTTTATCAATGGCCGCTCGCACGGCCCCGAGAAGGGCACTACCACGTGCCAGCTGCACATGCGCAAGTTCTCGGATGGCGATACCATTACTATTGAGCCCTGGCGCGCCAACGCCTTCCCGGTTAACAAGGATTTGAGCGTCGACCGCTCGGCCTTCGACCGCATCATTCAGGCAGGCGGCTACGTGAGCGTGAATACCGGCGGCGCGCCCGACGGCAACGAGATTCCGATTCCGAAAGAAATTTCGGACCGGGCGTTTGAGGCAGCCACCTGCATTGGCTGCGGCGCCTGCGTGGCGGCCTGCAAAAATGCTTCGGCTATGCTCTTCGTGTCGGCCAAGGTATCGCAGCTAGCCCTGCTGCCCCAGGGCCAGGTAGAAGCCAAGACCCGCGTGGAAAACATGGTGGCCCAGATGGACATCGAGGGCTTTGGCGCCTGCTCGAACATCGGCTCGTGCGCCGCCGAATGCCCGGTGGGCATTTCGCTGGAGAACATCGCCATCCTGAACCGTGAGTTCCTGACGGCCAAGGCGACCTCGAATAATCTGGCGTAGGCCAGGTAGTTTCTACGCTGTCGAAAAGGTGCCTGGGTTTAGCCCGGGCACCTTTTCTGGTTTAAATGGCCAACCTGCGCTGGCCGAGTGCGTAACTAAGAGCACACTCTCTTAAGCACCTGAGCAGCATGAAAATACTCGTTGTAGGAGCCGGCGGTAAGTCGGGCCAATTGGTAGTCGAGCGTGCGCTGGCGGCGGGCCACTCGGTCACGGCACTAGTGCACGATGCGGCCTCGTATAAGGCTCCGGCCGGCGTGCAGGTAGTAACCGGCGATGCTACCGACGCAGCTACTGTTGAAAAAGCAGTGGCCGGGCAGCAAGCCGTTATTGACGCCATTGGTGGCAAAACGCCGTACCTGGCTACTGATTTAGAGCAGCATACGGCCAAGGCGATTATAGACGCCATGCATCGGCACGGGGTGCGCCGGCTGATAGCTATTTCGGTGCTAGGGGTGGGCGATAGCAAGGAGCAGGCAGGCTTTTTTTACGAGCATTTGTTGATGCCTACTTTTCTGCGCGGCGCCGTGCCCGATAAGGAAGCGATGGAAGCGGAGGTGAAGGCTAGCGGCCTGGATTTCGTACTGGTGCGCCCGCCTTTTCTCACCGACAGCCCCGCCACGGGCCAGGCGCACGTGGTAACGGACGAAGACAAAGCCCACAAAATCACCCGCGCCGACCTGGCGCAGTTCATGGTTGACCAACTGCAAAGCGATACCTATCTCGGCCAGGCCGTTACGGTGACTAATTCATAGTGCGGCGGGTAGCTTGGTGGCGCACTTCGGCCTCATACACGTGCCGCCCCAGCTCGCGCAGAAAGGGCAGGCCTACCGTGTCGTAGTCGTACTTATCGTCGTTGAGCACGCCATCGGCGTTGACGTAGAGCACGGCGGCCAGCAGAAATTCAACCCCGTGGGCGGCATCTACTACGTAGGCGTTGTCGATGAGAAAGCCGTAGGCCTGGCCGATTTTATTATACACCCGCACACCGGGCGGCAGGCGTGCTTCTCCCCCACCACCGAGCAGGTATTTGGCGTAGGTGCTTGGGTAAGCGAGCGAATCGTAGTACGGTGAGCGGCTCTGGGGCGGCAGCTGGCTCAGTGCTTCGCGCACACGAGCCAGGCTAGCCGCTGTGAGGTGCGGGCGTTGCCGGGCGGGCACAGTTTCGGGCAGCACTACGGCTTGCAACAGCTGTTGTAAATCGGACAGGCTGAACACATTTTTCTGGCTCAGGTCGAGCGGCTGGGCTAGCTGCTGCCCTTGGGCATTCACATACGCCTGGCCGACATGCAGGCTAGCCGGCCGCACCCGCGCTGGGGGCAGGGGCGCGCGCCACGCTGCGGCCGGCTGGGCCAGCAGCAGCTGCGTTTCGGCCGTATCGGCGAAGAACCGGATGGGATTGGTATGGCGCCAGCCGGGCACCCCATCGCCCACGCTGAGGCGGTGCACGAGGCGGGCGTGGCGCAGGCCTAGCCGGCGCAACCCGGCACTCAATTCCTGCGGGCCCACAAACTCATACAAGCGGTTATAGGCATCGTTATCACTCACCAGCAGCATTTTGCGCAGGTAGTGCCCCAGGCTGGGCCGGCCGCTGGCGGCCGTAGCATCGTGCACGGCGCGGGTCTGGCCCGCAAAGGCTGAGTCGGTGCGCAAGGGCGAATCGGGGCTGAGGCCGGGTGTGCTGGCTTGCAGGCGCTCCAGCTTTTCGAGGGCCAGCACGCCGGCCGCCAGCTTCACGGCGCTGGCCGGGTAAAAGTATTCGCGGGGCCGCACCCGGTAGCGCACCGGCCGCGCCAGGTGGGCTAGCCCCTGCGCATCGCGCCGCACGCGCACCAAGCTGATTTGCAGGTGATAAAATTCGGGCCGCGCCAGCACGCGCCCCAGGCCCACCGTGTCGGCGGGGGCTAGCAGGCGGCGTGGCAGCCGGGGCTGGGCCGGCGCCAACCAGGGAGCAACCAACAGCAAGCCTACTGCGAACAGGTGTAATAAACCGGGCTTCATAAAAGCAAAATAGCGGCCTGCGGCCGGAGCCGCTTCGTTAGGGCTAGCCCTTTCTTACTCACCCAAAGCCAAAAAGCCCCGGCAGCGGGGCTGCCGGGGCTTTTTGCGTGCGAAGAGGCTAGCCGCTTATTGGCCCAGCTTCTTCTTCAGGTTCTCGTCGAGCGCCTCCAGAAACTCCTCGGTGTAGAGGTAGTCGCGGCCGTGCTCCACTTTGTTGCCGTGGATGCAGACGGCGAGGTCCTTGGTCATTTTGCCGCTTTCCACGGTTTCGATGCACACCTGCTCCAGCTTGTGGCAGAAGTCGATAAGCTCCTGGTTGCCGTCGAGCTTGCCGCGAAACTCCAGGCCGCGCGTCCAGGCGAAGATGCTGGCGATGGGGTTGGTGCTGGTGGGCTTGCCCTTCTGGTGGTCGCGGTAGTGGCGCGTCACGGTGCCGTGGGCGGCTTCGGCCTCCATCACGGTGCCGTCGGGCGTCACGAGCGTCGAGGTCATCAGGCCGAGCGAGCCGAAGCCTTGGGCCACGGTGTCGCTCTGCACGTCGCCGTCGTAGTTTTTGCAGGCCCACACAAAATTGCCGTTCCACTTCAGGGCCGAGGCCACCATGTCGTCAATTAGGCGGTGCTCGTAGGTGATGCCGGCGGCCTTGAACTTGTCCTGGTAATCCTGCTCGTAAATCTCCTGGAAGATGTCCTTGAAGCGGCCGTCGTACTTCTTCAGGATGGTATTCTTAGTGCTCAGGTACAGCGGCCAGCCCTTCATCAGGGCTTGGTTGAAGCAGGCGTGGGCAAAACCCCGGATGCTCTCGTCGGTGTTGTACATGGCCAGGGCCACACCATCGTTTTTGAAGTTAAACACCTCAAACGACTGCACCTCGCCGCCGTCTTCGGGCGTGAAGGTGATGGTGAGCTTGCCTTTGCCCTTGGTTACGAAGTCGGTGGCGCGGTACTGGTCGCCGAAGGCGTGGCGGCCAATGCAGATGGGGGCCGTCCAGTTGGGCACGAGGCGCGGCACGTTGCTCATCACAATAGGCTCGCGGAACACGGTACCATCCAATATGTTACGAATAGTGCCGTTGGGCGACTTCCACATCTGCTTCAGGCCAAACTCCGCTACGCGCTCCTCATCGGGGGTGATGGTGGCGCACTTGATGCCCACGCCGTACTGCTTAATAGCATTGGCCGAGTCGATGGTTACCTGGTCGTTGGTTTCGTCGCGGTACTCGATGCCGAGGTCATAATACTTGATATCGAGGTCGAGGTAAGGCGTGATGAGCTTGTCCTTGATAAACTTCCAGATGATGCGCGTCATTTCGTCGCCATCGAGCTCTACTACGGGGTTGGCTACTTTGATTTTGGTCATTGTTGCGGTGGGATTGGGTAAGATTTGGGTGCCCCGCCCCAGCCAGCAGGCCGGGCGGGGTAACTAAAGTTGAGGGCGATTAACAGGCTGCGTAGCCGCGTTGTTCTTCGCAGCGTCAATATTAAGCACGGTTTAGTGCCCGGCAGCGGGCTAGCCCGGTCGCAAACGTTTGCGCTGGTTTTACCCCTCGATAATTTTCTGGCTAGCCCCCTCCTGCCCCGTGCTGAGTGGCAGAGCGGCCGTGGCGGGCAGCACGGCGGGCTGCAAGAACACGTGCTGCACATCGGGGTGAGCGGCTTTTATCTTATCGCAAACCTGCCCAATTATCGCGGTGAGCTGGCTGGCCGGCAGCGTGGGCGCAAACTCGACGGGCACCACTACCAGTATTTCGTGGGGGCTGAGGTAGGACGAGAGCGGCGTAGACGCGCGCACAATCGATTTTTCGGCGCTTACCATTTCCGCAATGCTGGCCAGCAGCGAGGCCTCGGCGGGCTCGCCCAGCAGCAGGCTCTTGGTTTCGCGCAGCAACAGGCCCGCCACTACCAGCAGCAGCAGGCCAATGAGGAGCGAGGCCACGCCATCGAGGGCGGGCATATTGAGCAAATGGCTGAGGAAAACACCCAGAAAGGCAATAAGCAGGCCGAGCAAATCAGAAGCATCTTCGAACAGCACCACAAAAATCGACGGGTCTTTGCTAGCCCGGAAAGCGGCCCAAAATGGCTGCTTGCCGCGCTGGGCGTTGAAGGTGCGGCGCGCCACCAGAAATGAGCTGCCATCGAGGCCAAAGGCCACGGCCAGCACCACGTAGTTCCAGGTGGGGCTGCCCAGCGGCTCGGGGTGGCGCAGGTGCTCGTAGCCCTCGTAGAGCGATAAGCCGCCCCCGATGGCGAAGATGAACACCGCCACCATAAAGGCCCAGAAATACAGCTCGCGCCCGTAGCCGAAGGGCCGGTGCGCGGTGGCCGGCTGCTTGCTGGCGCGCAACCCCAGCAGCAGCAGCCACTCATTGGCCGTGTCCACGAGCGAGTGGATGCCCTCGGAGAGCATAGCCGACGAGCCCGTGAACCACGCCGCCACAAACTTGATGACGGCAATGCCCAGGTTGGCCGCCAGCGCGGCAATGATGGCGGTTTTGGATTGGGGGTGGTCGGGGGCGGCGGGCACGGGTGACAAGGCGAAATACTAGCAGGCGGTTGCTGCGGCTGTGTACGGGCGCGGACCGGTAAGGTAGGTTGGGGCTACGGGCGGCGAGGGAGGGCTAGCGGGTGGGCAATGAGCGTTGAGGCCACCTAGGCAGGCTTGCTTCGCGAGATGCATAAGCGGCCTAGTACTACTAAAAAATTACAATAACTAACTGTCTACCTTAACCCACCGAGCAATACCTTAGCTGGTAGCAGTCAACTACTTCAGCCAGCCGGGTATAGCGCTGTTACTTAAACTTGCCACTTCTTATGGCTGGTAGCCATGGTCAAGAATCTTTTTAAGCTAGGTGTGGCCGGTAGCTTCTGCCTAGCACTAGCCACTTGCAAGAAGTCGCCATCCCCGACCTCCGTGAGCCTCATCCTGACTGCCCCAGTTACGGTGAGCCCCACGCGCGCTACTATGCAGGTTGGCGATACGCTCTGGGTTGAGGCGGCCTGTAGCGACTCCCTGCGCGACTTCGAAACCGGCCGCCGCTTCCGGGTGCAGCCCCAGGATTTACCACTAGCTAGCTACTTCGCCATCCATAAATTATTCGGCAATGGCCAGCCCACCACGGCCAACGCCTCGGCCTTTCGAGTGGTGGAGAAAATTGGCCGGGCCGGAACCGGAGGAGCCTTGACCGGCCAGTTCTTTCCTATCTACGACGGCCATACCTACCGATTCAGATTTGGCTTAATTCCAACGCAGCCCGGCATCAACGCCATCTCCTTGCTGCTCATGCCCGCCGAAGGCGAAAGCGGGCTAGAGAAGAACATTCCGGCCCTAGCTGCGCAACTGCCCCCCGACCCGGAAGGCCGTGAGCAACGGGCCGGAATATATGACTTGGATTACCTCATTAACGAAGGCAAGGCCAACAACTACGACCTCTTCCGCAAGCAGACTACGATAGACCCCGAAACCTCGGGCCTGCCCGCCACCAGCCTCGTGTACAGTCGGCAAAGCACGTTTACGGTCGAGGTGAAATAATGTTTTTTCATATATGTGTGTACCAAGAAGCCCTCTGACCAAATTAGAGGGCTTCTTTATCACCTATCACTTTCTATGGCTGGTAGCTATGGTCAAGCATTGTTTCAAGCTACGTATAGCCAGCAGCTTATGCCGCCAGCGCGGCAATGATGGCGGCTTTGCACCAGGGCTGGTCGGGGGCGGTGGGCACGGGCGGCAAAAAGGTAGCTAGCGGCAAGCAGCGGTAGCGCGGGGCTCAGCTCACTCGCTAGGCTTGGTTACTGGGATATGTCTTCGGCCGGGGGCAGCAAGGGCGGCGGCTCGGGTCCTTCGGCCTGAATAAATACGTGGCGCACATCGGGGTGGCATTTTTTGATAGCTTGGCGCAGGTGCTTGGTAGCTTCTACGAGCTGGCCGACGGACAAGTCGGGAGTGAACTCGACGGGCAGCACCACCAGTATTTCGTGCGGCCCCAGGTACGACGACAGCGCCGGCCACGCCTGCCGCACCGTGGGCTGGGCGCGGGCCAGCTCGCGTATCTGCGTCAGCAGCTTGCCCTCGGCGGGCTCGCCGAGCAGCAGGCTTTTGGTTTCGCGTAGCAGCAGGCCCGCTACTAGCAGCAGCAGCACGCCAATGGCCATCGAAGCCACGCCATCGAGGGCCGGGCGGTTGAAGTAATGGCTCAAAAACACGCCCAGGAAGGCTAGCAGCAGGCCCAGCAGCGCGGCGGCATCCTCAAAAAGCACCATAAACACCGAAGGGTCTTTGCTGATGCGGAACGCGCGCCAGAACGGCCGCCGGCCGCGCTGCTTGCCGAACGTGCGCCAGGCAATCACGAACGAGGCACCATCCGAAAGGAAGCCCAGGGCCAGCACGGCGTAATTCCAGGTGGGGTCGCGCAGGGGCGTGGGGTGGCGCAGGTGTTCGTAGCCCTCATAGAGCGAGAACCCGCCGCCGATGGCGAAGATGAACACCGCCACCACAAAGGCCCAGAAATACAGCTCGCGCCCGTGGCCAAACGGCCGCTCGACCGTGGGCGGCTGCGCGCTCTGGCGCATGCCTAGCAGCAGCAGCAGCTCATTCGAAGTATCAATGGTGGAGTGAATGGCCTCGGCCAGCATGGCCGACGAGCCGGTGCGCCAGGCCGCTAAAAACTTGGCGGCGGCCACCACCAGGTTGGCCACCAGCGCGGCCACCACGGTGACTTTCGATTCGGGCTGGTTTTGGCCGGCAGCAGTATTGGCAGCGGGTACATTCTCGGCCATGCAGGCAGGGGCAAAATAGCGTATGAGCAAAAGCAGCCGCCAGCCGAAACCCGCGACAAAGGCTTTTACGCAAAAACCCTGGCTAGCGCTTATAAAGTCCTTCGGCCTATATAGGTGCGGCGGCGGGCAGCTCGTATAGGTAGGTCAATAACTGCCTCCTACAAGAAGACAAGTGAAATTTTTACCCAACGCACTCGCCACCAGCTACCTAGCAGCAGGCACTACCTAATAACAGCAACGGGCACCTAGCAAAAAAAGCGCTCTGGCATCACCTAGAGCGCTTTTTTTGCTGAATAGCTGCCGCAGCTAGGCCTTGGCGGGCGCCTCGGCTGCCGGCGCGGCAAAGGCAATTTTCACTTCGCCAAAGCCTACGCCCACTACCACGGCCGGGGCGGCCACGGTAGTTTCGGTGGCCGGGTACTCCCCTAGCGGCAGCGCCTGGGCATCGGCGGTGGCGGTGGCAATGGCGGCGGGCAGGCCGTGCAGCACCACGCGGTAGGTGGTGTAGGGCGTTTGGTATTCGCCCTCGCTAGCCTGGGTTAGCGTGAGCGAGGCTTCATCGCCGGCCACGGCAAAGCGACGGGTGGTTTGCTGGCCCTCGTGGTAGGCGTAGCCCTCGCCGCCATCGTCGTAAAGCACGCTTTCGGCGGTGCCGTTTTTGTAGTACACGTGCAGGGTCAGCTGCTCCACCACCTGCTCGCCCACGTACTGCATCACGGGCTGCATGGGCACCACGGCCCCGGCCTTGATGAAGAGCGGAATGCGCGTGAGGTCGGCCGAGGCCCACACTTCGGCGCCACCAGCTTTTAGCTCATCGGTCCAGTAGTAGTACCACTCACCTTTAGGCAGGTACATCCAGCGGCCATCGGCCCCGGCCTGCGTAATGGGGCACACGAGCAGGTGGTCGCCGAGGCCGAACTCGGCCATGCGCAGGTAGGTTTCGGGGTCGTTCTGGTCGAGGAAGGTGAGCGGGCGCAGCATGGGCGTGCCCTGCGTAGTGTACTGCCAGAAAGCCGTGTACATATAAGGCAGCAGCATGTAGCGCAGCTCGATGAAGTGCCGCGCCAGGCTGGTGTACGGCTCGCCAAAGCTCCAGGGCTCCTGGTCGCCGTGGTCGCCCGAGCTGTGGGTGCGGAAAAACGGGTGGAAGGCCCCCAGCGCAATCCAACGGCTATACAGCTCACCGTCGGGCGTGTCGATAAAGCCGCCAATGTCGGAACCGATGAAGCTGAAACCGCTGATACTCAATCGCTGGCACTGAATATTGGCTAGCCACAAGTGGTCCCAGCTGGCAATGTTGTCGCCGGTCCAGCCCGAGGAGTAGCGCTGGCCGCCCGCGTAGGTACTGCGCGTAATGGTAAACGGCCGGTTGGGGTAACTAAAGCGCTTCACGCCCTCGTTGGTGGCCCTGGCCATCTGCATGCCGTAGATGTTGTGCGCCTTCTTGTGCGAGCAGGGCTGGCCGTCGTAGTCGAAGCGCACATCGTCGGGGAAGGTGCCCTTCTCGAACACCGCCGGCTCGTTCATGTCGTTCCACACGCCCTTCACGCCGGTATCCTGAATCAGGCCCTTGAACAGGCCCGCCCACCACTCGCGCACTGCGGGGCGGGTATAGTCCGGGAAGTTGCACTGCCCCGGCCACACCGAGCCGCGCATTAGCGGGCCGTCGGCGCGGCGGCAGAAAAAGTCGTTGGCTAGCCCCTCCTGATACACCGAGTACTTGGAGTCGATTTTAATACCGGGGTCGATGATAACCACCGTTTTAAAGCCATCGGCGGCCAGCTCATCCACCATGCGCTTGGGCTCGGGAAAGTGCTGCGGGCTCCAAGTAAAGCATCGGTAGCCATCCATGTAGTCGATGTCGAGGTAGATGGCATCGCACGGAATGCGGCGCTCGCGCAGGCCCTTGGTTATTTCCTGCACGTTGCTTTCCGGGAAGTAGCTCCACTTGCACTGGTGGTAGCCCAGCGTCCAGAGCGGCGGCAGCTCGGGCGGGCCGGTCAGGCGCGTGTATTCGGCGGTGGTTTCGAGCAGGGTGGGGCCGTAGATGAAATAATAATTCATCTCGCCCCCCTCGGCCCAGAAGCTGGTCACGTCGGCGCGCTCGGCCGCAAAGTCGAAGAACGCCTTAAAAGTATTATCGAAGAAAATGCCGTGCGCA
This sequence comes from Hymenobacter cheonanensis, assembly GCF_030581075.1. Lineage (GTDB taxonomy): Bacteria > Bacteroidota > Bacteroidia > Cytophagales > Hymenobacteraceae > Hymenobacter. The sequence continues at coordinate 176,584 of NZ_JAUQSW010000011.1, read as the reverse complement.
ATGCGCTGCTGCAGCACGTGGTAGAACGGGATGTTCTTATATAGCGGGTCCGAGCCCTTCACGTAGCCGTAGGTATCGGAGCCCCAGTTGAGGAAGCGCTGGCCGCGCAGGTTCATGTTGGCGGGCTTGTCGCCGAGGCCGTAGTAGCACACGCCGCTGGGCACAGCGTGGCTCATCTTCACCACGTCGTTGCCGGTGTCGTCGTCGTGGTGCCAGTGAAAGCCCTTCTCGTCGGCACTCAGGATGTTGCCCGAGCGGTCGAGCACGCGCGTGCGCAGCGAGTCCTTCCACACAATGCAGATGAGGCGGCCGGTGGTAAGGCGGTAGTGGTCAGCCTTTTCCCGAAATTCCAGAAAGCTGGGCACGGCTGGGCGCCGGGTGTGCTCCACGGCCGGGTCGGGAATGGCGTAGCTGAAATCGGGCTCGCTGGGCGAGCCCGGCGTGAGGTAGCGAAAGCGCAGAATCTTGTCGCTGAGCGCGTGCAGCAGCAGGCGGGTGCCGTTTTCGGTGATGAAGGTGAAGAGGTGGTCGTCGGTTTGCTCCACGCGGTGCACGGCGCCGGGCAGGTGTTCCTGGCGCGCTTGCAGCGCCAGGTCGTTGAGCATGTAGTTATTTTCCTGAGCGGAATTGGCGGGCATATAAATAGAGGTAGGGAAGACGAGCAGCCGCCCGCTGCTTCAACTAAAAAGCAGTGGGCTAGCCGGGCAGGGCGCCGGCTTTAGACTGGCAAGTTACCTTTTGCAGCGCGCATCGGGCACGGCCGAAACGCTGAACCCGGGTCCTGGCTCGCTTAAAACCCGATTATTTTTAGGGGGCGCCGCAAACCTGGCCGCCGCCGTGCCGTTATTCGCAGGGCCAATACCTGTCGAATGTCTTTGCCCGCCGCCGATTTACCCGCCCCCATTGCCGTGCTCGTATTGGCTTGGGACGAGGCTACCCCGGCCGTGCGGGCCCTGGTTGAAGCCACTCGGGCCCCCGCCCCCACCGTCGAGTCTATTCTGGTGATGGTGCCGCAGGCCGACGCGCCCGGCCATCTCAGCGCCGAAGAGTACCTGCCGCTAGCCCTGCCGGCAGCCGAAATTCCGGACCCCGCCGCGCCCGAATATGCAGATGTTTTGGACGCAGCTCCGGCTGGTTTGGTCGCCGCTGCCCCGCCACCGCCTGCACCCAGCAAGCCACTGCCCGCCCCCGCCAGCGAGCTGCCGCCCAACGCCAGTGAAGCCGTAGCCCAGCCGCCAGCAACGGCGGAGGATGCCCCGCTAGCCACTCCTCTGCCAACCACCGGGCCGCCAGCCAGCCCCAGCCAACCCCCTATCACAACGCCGGCAGCCTCACGCGGCTGGGCAGCAGTGCGCATTCTGCGCCTGGGCAACTATAGCCTGCCGCAGCTGGCACAGCGGGCGGGCCAGCCCCTCCCCGCCCCTACTTGGCTGGGCTCCCCGGCCTTGCCAATGGCTCCTTACCTGGGGGCCACGCCACCTGCCGGGCCGGGGCCAACACGTTCCCAAAACCCGGCCCTGCCCCCGATGCAGGTTGCACTGCCTGCGCCACTAGCCTCCGCAATACCTTCACTGCGCACGCTACCGCCGCTGGCGACTGGCTTTTTGACACCAACTGTAATAGCCAGCCCTGAACAACCCGCGCGTGGCCTAACACTTGACGAGGCAACCGAGCCCCGCCCGCAAGCCGCTGACCTGGAGGCGGACTCCCTAGAAACAGACTTCTTTTTGTCTGAATTAACCGAGGCCAACGAGCTAACAACTGTTGAAGTACCTAGCCCCGACCTGCTGGCGGCTGACGATGAGCTAGCCCCCACCCTTCCCGAGCAGGCTAGCTGGCCCGAAGCCTTAGCCACGCTGCGCCAGCCCGCTGCTCCGCCCGAGCTGGCGCCCGTAGTGCCAGCTGCCGAGCCTAGCCCCGAGGCAGCGTCGGCAACGCACCCGGCCCTGCGGCCGGCGGCCACGCATTATCCGGCACCCGATTTAAATTTTCAGATTATCCAGTACGCCCGCTTTGCGGTGCCGGTGGCGCTGGCCGAGGCCCCGTTTGCCGTTATCTACGCGGCGGCCTGGCCCACCTGGCTAGCCGCGCAGGAGCTGCGCAACCGCACGGGCCGGCCACTGGTGCTGCACGTAACCGAGCTGGCTGCCCCTGCCGATGAGTCGGTAGAAACCGCCGCCGGCTGGATTGCCGAGCTGCAGCGCCAGGCCCTGCACCGCGCCGATTTGCTGCTGGCCGAAACGCCCACCCTGGCCCAGCGCCTGCGCCACGAGCTAGGGCTGCGAGTCGATTTGGTGCAGGCCATTCCGGCAGCCGACACGGCGGCCATTGCCCAGGCGCTGCACACGGCCCGCGTGCGGCCGGTGGGCTAGCCAGCAAGTAGCCGACTTCCTTATGCTGCCAGCACCCGCCGAAAACTTTGAACGGGCGTTACTTTTGCAGGTAATGACGGAATTTGAACAGGAATTTGACGCGGTGCTGGAAGCCGACCCGCACACCGGCGACGTATTTGTAGCCGTGCCTTTCTCGGTGCAAGAAGTGTACGGCACCAAGGAAGAGCTGCTCGTGCAAACGGCCATCGAAGGCTTTCCCTACCAGGGCGAGCTGCTGCCGATTGGCGACGGCTACCACGGCCTCAGCATTCCGCGCGAGGTGCGCCGCGCCGTGGGCAAAACCCTGGGCGACGTGCTGCACGTGGGCCTCAGCAAGGATACGAGCGAGCGCGTTGTGACGCTGCCCGAAGACCTGGCCGCCGGCCTCAACGGCAACGAAGCCGCTTTTAAGTTCTTCAAAACCCTCACCAAAACCGAGCAGCGCTCCTATGTGCGCTACCTCAAGGGGTCGAAAACCCCCGAGATGCGCGGCAAGCGCCTCACCGAAACGGTGTACCGCCTTAGCATCGGCCGCAAGCGCGAGTAACAGCGTAGTGCACTGCTATTCAGCCTCCTGCCTACCGACGAACGACGTAAACCAGCTTGCGCCGGCGCACTAGGCTAGTCAGCCTGGTTGGGGCGCGGGTGTTACTTGCGCTTCCGGGCTGCGGCGCGGCGGCAGGGCTTCGCGGATGAAGCTCTGCTTGAGGTGCTCGTAGAGCGAGTGAGGGTCGACCAGCGTGGCCACGCTTTGGGCTAGCAAACCGCTGATTAGCAGCTGGAAAATGGCCGAGTGCCGGTCCGTCATTTCCAGCACCAAGATGGCGGCCGTGAACGGCGAGCGCACTACCCCGGTGAGAAAGCTCACCATACTCACCAGAATCAGCAGGTTGCGGTCGGCAATTGCTACGCCCGACAGCCGGGCAATGCCATCGCCCAGGATAGCGCCCGCGCTCAGCGAGGTGGCAAACACGCCGCCCGCGCCGCCGCTGCTGTAGCTGAGGGCCATGCCCGCAAACCGCACCGGAAACAGGTACCAGGGCGTGAGGCCGTTATTCTGAAACAGCAGCCGGTTGATAATGGGCTTGCCCGTACCAACGCCTTCATTGCCAAAGGCGTAGGCAATGCCCGCCATCAGCAGGCCGCAGCCCAGCACCCAGCCCGCCTGGGCCGCCAGCGTGGCAAACCGCTTGCGGTAGGCACTTAGCCAGAGCAGGGTTTTGGCAAAAAACGCGCCCGCTAGCCCGCACACAATGGCGACCAGCACCACTACCAGCTGCACCCGGCCGGTAGCCGGAATAATTTTGGGAAAGCCCAGGTAGAGGTAGGGCCCGAGGAAGGTTTGGGCGGTGAGGCCGGCAATGATAACGGCCGTGAACACCGCCATGCGAAACCGGGCCATGTGCATCTGGGTCAGCTCCTCTACCACAAACACAATGCCCCCTAGCGGGGTGTTGAAGGCGGCCGCCAGGCCCGCCGCGCCGCCCGTTACCAGCGCAATCTGGCGCGAGAGCTGCGGCCAGCCCGCCGGCTGCAACTTATTGATAGCCCGAAAAATAGCGGCCGACACCTGGATAGTCGGCCCCTCGCGCCCGATAACGCCCCCGCCCAGCAGCAACACCACGCTGCTTAGCACCTTCACCACGGCCACGCGCAAGCTCAGCAGGTAAGCCGTGTGCTGATGATGCGCCGGGTTGGACAGCTCGATGCCGGCCATCACCTGCGGAATGCCGCTGCCACGCGCCGCCGGGGCCAGCTGCCGCACCAGCAGCCACGACGCCCCGAAGGCCACGGGCGTTACTACAAAGGCTAGCCACGGGGTATTGCCCAGCCAGGTAAAGCTGGCCTGCTCGGCCCAGCCAAACACTTTTTCGTAGCCCACGGCCACGAGCCCGGTGAGCAGCGAGGCTATCCAAAACGGGAAGCTTTGCAGGATAACGCGGCGCACCCGGTCGGTGTAAAGCGGACGAATAACGTGGCGGTCGAGCAACGATAAGACGCGGGCGTAGCGGGTAGACAAATCGGACATAGCGGAGGGCGGCAGGTTGCGGCGGCCGGCTTGGTTAACGCCAACAGCGCCGGGTATGGCTACCCTTGGCGCAGAATTAACGCTAAAAAAAGACCCGAGCCTTTTCCAGCCCGGGTCTTCAGCAGTTATTTATTGCTCAGCACCAGTGCCGTGCGGCTCGGCACGTAGAGGCGCAGGCGCGGCGCCTCGGCGGTGCCGCCGCCCCCTAGCGTGTCGTAAATCACTTTCTCATCAAGCCGGTCGAAGCCGCCGAACGCGGGCCGGTCGGAGGTGAGCACCAGGCGGTAGCGCCCCACGGCCGGCACCGGAATGCCATAGTCGAAGAAGCTCTCGCTCACGTTGAAGCTGAATACGAACACCAGGCCCGCGCGCTCGAAGGCGATGATTTTATTGCCAAAATCAATATTGAGCAGCGTGGCGGGGCCTTTTACAAGCAGCTGGCGCTCGCGGGCCAGGCTCAGCATGGCCTGGTCGAAGGCCAGCAGCTGGTGGTAGCGCAGGTCGGGGTTGTCGGCCAGGCTCCACTGGCGGCGGGCGTAGTGGTAACTCCAGTCGTTGCCGGCCCGCGGAAAATCTATCCACTCGGGGTGCCCAAACTCGTTGCCCATAAAGTTGAGGTAGGCCTCGCCGCCCGCGCTCAGCGTAATGAGCCGGATGAGCTTGTGCAGCGCCGTGGCCCTGGCCGCGCCGCCATCGCCATCGAGCACGTGCATGTGGCTGTAAATGGCGTCGCCATACAGCCACTGCGCCAGCGTTTTGTCGCCCACCAAAGCTTGGTCGTGGCTTTCGGCGTAGGCCACGGTTTTTTCGCCGGCCCGGCGGTTTACCAGTTGGTGCCACAGCTCGCCGAGGTCCCAGTCTTCGTCGCGCTTGTGCTTGAGGGTTTTAATCCAGAAATCGGGCAGGCCCATGCCCAGGCGGTAATCGAAGCCCACGCCGCCATCGGCGATGGGCCGGCACAGGCCGGGCAGGCCGCTCATGTCCTCGGCAATGAGCAGAGCCGATTTTTTGAGTTCGCGCACCAGCGTACTGGCCAGCATCAGGTACAGGATGGCGTCGTCGTCGGCCTGCGGGCCGAAGTAGCTGTCGTAGCCGCCGAAGGCGTGGCCCTCGCCGTGGTGGTGGTACAGCATCGAGGTAACGCCATCGAAGCGGAAGCCGTCGAAGTGAAATTCTTCGAGCCAGTAGCGCAAATTGGAGAGCAAAAACTGCTGCACCTCGGGCCGGCCGTAGTCGAAGAGCTTGCTGTCCCAGCCGGGGTGGTTGCCGCGCTCGCCCTTGTGAAAGTAGAGGTTGCCCGAGCCGTCGAAGTCGGCTAGCCCCTCGGCCTCATTCTTCACGGCGTGCGAGTGCACGAGGTCGAGCAGCACCACAATGCCGCGCTTGTGGGCCTCGTTTACCAAATATTTCAGGTCCTCGGGCGTGCCGAAGCGCGAGCTGGGCGCGAAGAAATTGGCCACGTGGTAGCCAAACGAGCCGTAGTACGGGTGTTCCAGCACCGCCATCAGCTGCACGGCATTGTAGCCATCGGCCTGAATGCGGGGCAAAATGTGGTCGGCGAACTCGCGGTAGGTGCCCACGCGGCCTTCTTCCTGGGCCATGCCCACGTGCGCCTCGTAAATCAGCGGCTGGCCCTTGGTAGCGCTGTTGATGCGGAAGGTCGAATCTGTCCACTTAAAGGGCGTTTCGGGCACCCAGAGCTGGGCCGAATAATCCTTGGTTTGCTCGTCTTGCACGGCGCGGCGCAGGTAGGCGGGCAGGCGGTCTTTGCCCTGGCCGTGGGCCACCACGTGCAGCTTGTAGCGCGAGCCGGCGGCCGGGCGGCGGCCGTGTTCATCGTCGGCGATAAAGCCTTCCCACACGCCGCTAGCCTCGTCTTTCTGCAACGGGTCGGCTGCGCGGTTCCAGAAATTGAAATCGCCCACCAGGCTCACGGCCTCGGCGCCGGGCGCCCACTCGCGCACCACGTAGCCGCGGCGGCGGGCATCGTAGTGCAAGCCAAAGCGTTGGTGGCCGGTGGCAAACTTGCCCAGCGAGCCGTATTCGGTGGTGATGGCGGCCAGCCGGTCGGCTAGCCGCTGCTGGCGAGCCAGCAGCACGGGCTCGTAGGGCTGTAGCCAGGAGTCTTCCTGGGTGAGCGTCAGCACGGGGGCGGGAGCGGCGGGAGCCTGGGTTTTGGCAGACATAAGCAAGAAAGATTTAGCTTTTCAAAGGTAGGCAACTGCCCGGCAGACCGGGCGTTGTGCCTACTTTGCGACATGCATACGTTTTCTCGTTTTTCTTCGGCCATGTTGCTGCTGGCGGGGCTGGCTAGCCCGGCTTTGGGCCAAAAGGCAGCTGGCCGGGTGGTGGCGCCCGTGGCCGACCAGCTGCCCCCGGCCACCGTGCCCGTGGTGGCGCGCCACGCCTTGGTGGTATCGGCCCACCCCGAGGCCTCTAAGGTGGGCTGCGCTATTATGCAGCAGGGCGGCAATGCCTACGATGCGGCCGTGGCCGTGCAGTTTGCCCTGGCCGTGGTGCTGCCGGTGGCCGGCAACGTGGGCGGCGGGGGTTTTATCGTGTACCGCGACAAGAGCGGCCAGGACGGCACCCTCGACTTTCGCGAAACCGCCCCCGCCGCCGCCAGCCGCGATATGTACCTCGATGCCAGCGGCAACATCGTGCCCGGCCGCAGCACCGCCGGCGCCCTGGCCGTGGGCACGCCCGGCACCGTGGCCGGCATGGAGGCGCTGCATAAAAAGCTCGGCAAGCTACCTTGGGCCCGGCTCGTGGCCCCCGCCGTGCGGCTAGCCAGCCGCGGCGTGGCCCTCACCGAAAAGGAGGCGGCGGGCCTCAACCGCACGCAGGCCGATTTTATTAAATACAACCCCGGCTCGCCGCCGGTTTTTGTGCGCGCCACGGCCTGGCAAAAGGGCGACACCCTCAAGCAGCCCGAGCTGGCCGCCGTGCTGGAACGCATTCAGCACCAGGGCCGCGCCGGCTTTTACCAGGGCCGCACGGCCGAGCTGCTGCTGGCCGAAATGAAGAAGGGCGGCGGCCTCATCACCCAGCAAGACCTCAATGGCTACCAGCCCAAGTGGCGCGCCGCGCTGCACGGCCAGTACCGCGGCTACGACGTGATTACGATGCCGCCCCCTAGCAGCGGCGGCGTGGCCCTGCTGCAAATTTTGCAAATGCTGGAAACCAGCAACTTAGGCAAGCTCGGCTACCACTCGCCGGCCGGCGTGGCCCTCATTACCGAAGCCGAGCGCCGCGCCTACGCCGACCGCGCTACCTACCTCGGCGACCCCGATTTTGGCAAGGTGCCCGTGGCCCAACTCCTAGCCAAGGACTACAACAAACAGCGTAGCGCCACCATCCGGCCCGATGGCCAGGCCACCCCTAGCACTGCCGTAGCCGCCGGCGCCGGCCTGCCGCCCTACGAAAGCGACCAAACTACGCACTACAGCATCGTCGATGCCCAGGGCAATGCGGTTAGCTGCACCACCACCCTCAACGGTGCTTACGGCAGCAAGGAAGTAGTGGCCGGCGCCGGCTTCCTGCTTAATAATGAGATGGATGACTTCAGCTCGAAAGCCGGCGTGCCCAATATGTATGGCCTGGTGGGCGGCACCGCCAACGCCATCGCACCCGGCAAGCGCATGCTCAGCAGCATGACGCCCGCTATCCTGGCTAGGGGTGGCAAGCTGTTTCTCGTCACGGGCTCGCCGGGCGGCAGCACCATCATTACCAGCGTGTTGCAGAGTATTTTGTCGGTAGTCGACTACGGCGGCAATGCTGAGCAGGCCGTATCGGCGCCGCGCCTGCACCACCAGTGGCTGCCCGACCAGCTCGACGTGGAGGCCGGCGCCCTCACGCCCGAAGCCGAAAAAACCTTGCAGGAAAAAGGCTTCAACCCCAAGCCGCGCGCCGCGTGGGGCCGCCTCGATATCATCCGGGTGCTGCCCGATGGCCGCCTGGAGGGCGGCGCCGACCCCAGGGGCGACGACAAGGCGGTGGGCTACTGATTGGCTTTCAGTTTGGGTACCGGATGAAGAACCGCCTTATTGCCTACCTAGCCGTTTTTTTACTCCTAGCCAGTATGCTGGAGGGCTGCGCAGTAATTAACACAATGGTGAGTATCAGTACGAAACCGGCTACCCAAGCTCGAAAGATGCTTGCACGAGCGGCGTTACGGGAGTTAACCTGTGTCTATCGCTAAAACGACATAAAGCGGCGGCTATTGGGTGCCTCGTCGGATACCTGGCCATCTACGGGTTTGCGGCAATAACTAAAAAACCGGGCGAGTAACATCACCAAAAAGTTCGTATCTTTGCACCAGAAAATGGTATTCAATCTGAAAAGAGGGGACGCGCAGTCCCCTCTTTTTTTGTCCTAGCCCCCGCCTGTCATGGCTCAATTCGACCGCCAACGTATTCAGCAGCTGCTCGCCGACGCTCTCGGCGACAGCGGGTTATATGTAGTGGGCCTCACCGTCTCGGATTCGGTGATGCCCAAAATTACCGTTACCCTCGACGGCCCCAACGGACTCGGTATTCAGGAGTGCGCCCAGGTAACGCGCCGCCTCAACCGGGGCATGGAAGAAGCCTACGGTGAAGACGCCGCCTACTCGCTCGAAGTAACCTCGCCGGGCGCCGACCAGCCCCTCACCGACCCGCGCCAGTACCCGCGCCACATCGGCCGCAGCCTGGCGCTGAAGCTGCAGGATGGCACCGAAAAAACCGGCCCGCTCACGGCCGTTACCGAAGAAGGTGTTGAGCTGGAAGAAGTTATCAAAGTAAAAACCAAGAAGACCACGCTGCCCGCCGTCTTTATTCCTTTCGGGGACATAAAGGAGGCCACCGTTGTTATATCTTTTAAATAGACTGCCGATTCAAACGAAGTGAACGGATTTCGCAGCTAGCCCCACCAGGTAGCCTAGCCGCTTCAGTTGCCGCTTTTGTTTGGGTTTTTAGACGCTTTCACTTATCTCTCATGGCTAAAAAAGTCACTCCTAGCCCCCAGGAGGTTGCCGCCGCCCAGGCCGACCTCAACGCGCGGATGCTCATCGAAAACTTTCAGGAGTTTGCGAAGAGCCGCAACATCGACCGGCCCACGATGATGTCGATTCTGGACGACGTGTTCCGGACGATGATTCGCAAGAAGTTTGAGGACGACTCGAACTTCGACGTGATTGTGAACCCCGACAACGGTGACCTGGAAATTTGGCGCAACCGCGAAATCGTGGACGACGATTCGGAAGATATCTGGGACCTCGACAAGATTCCGCTGGCCGAAGCCCAGAAGATTGAGCCCGATTTCGAGATTGGCGAATCGGTGGCTGAGCCGATTAAAATTGACGACTTCGGCCGCCGCGCCGTGCTGCTAGCCCGCCAAACGCTGATTCAGCGCGTGAAGGACATGGAGCGCGACAACCTATACCAGAAATACAAGGACCTCGTGGGCGAAATCATCACCGGCGAGGTGTACCAGGTATGGAGCCGCGAGGCGCTTATCCTGGACAAGGACGAAAACGAGCTGGTGCTGCCCAAGAGCGAGCAAATCCCGAAGGACCGCTACCGCAAGGGCGACACCGTGCGCGCCGTGGTGCACCGCGTAGATGTGGTAAACGGTTCGCCGAAAGTGATTCTGAGCCGCGCTGCCCCTGCATTCCTGGAGCGCTTGTTTGAGCAGGAAGTACCCGAGATTTTCGACGGCCTCATCAGCATCAAGAACGTGGTGCGCGAGCCCGGCGAACGCGCCAAGGTAGCCGTCGAAAGCTACGACGAGCGCATCGACCCGGTAGGCGCCTGTGTAGGTATGAAAGGCAGCCGCATTCACCCCGTAGTGCGCGAGCTGATGAACGAGAACATCGACATCATCAACTACACCGACAACCTGGAGCTGTTCATTTCGCGCGCCTTGTCGCCGGCCAAGGTGGGCTCGATGAAAATCAGTGAACAAACGGGCCGGGTTTCCGTGTTCATGAAGCCCGACCAGGTGAGCCTGGCTATCGGCCGGGGCGGTGCCAATATCAAGCTGGCTAGCCGCTTGGTGGGCATGGAAATCGACGTTTTCCGCGAAGCCACCGACTACGAAGAAGACATCGCGCTCGACGAGTTTACCGACGAAATTGAAGGCTGGGTGATTGCCGAGCTGAAGAAAATCGGCCTCGACACCGGCCGCGCCGTATTGGCGGTGAAGAAAGAAGACATCGTGCGCCGCACGGAGTTGGAAGAAGAAACGGTAGACGACGTATACCGCGTTATCCGCCAGGAATTTGCGGATGACGACAACCTGCCTGAGGAAGCCAGCCCCGCGCCGGCCGCCGCGGCTAGCCCCACTTCCGACGATGCCGAGCCGACCCCGGCGCCGGCCGCCGATACCGACAGCGCTCCGGCCGCCCAATGAGGGCCGGGGCTAACCGCCAGCGGGTAAGTTATTAAATCAGGCCAGTAGGCTTGACTTATAGCCTGCTGGCCAGATTTAATCTTTACCTTTGCACCCTGAACGTATTCGTTCGCGACTTATTAGAATGGCGGAAGCAACCCCGAAACGGCTTTTACAGGCAGCCAAAGACCTGAACATTGGCATCGACCGGGCCGTCGAGGCCCTTTCCCGGAAGGGAATTGCGGTAGAAAACAAGCCCACCACCAAGCTTACCGGCGAGCAGGTTAGCCTGTTGGAAAAAGAATTTGCGGCTTCGGCCCAGGACAAGCAGGAGGCCCAGCGCCACACGCAGGCCCGCCGCCAAAGCGAGCTGAATGCGCAGGCGCAAGCCGCCGTGGCCAAACCGGCCCCGGCTCCCAAGCCGGCCCCGGCAGCGGTTCCTGTTGCTACAGTGGTGGCTCCTGCACCAGTGCCTGCACCCGTAGCTGTGGCTCCTACTCCGGTGGCTGCGCCCACCCCAGTAACCCAGGCGGCGGTTGCGCCTGTACCAGTAGCGCAACCTGCGCCCGCGGCAACTGAAGCCCCTAAAACCCCGGGCCTTAAAGTACTGGGCAAGATTGAGTTAGACAGCAAAGGCCGCGTTATTCCGGCCCGCCCGGCGGCACCCGCTGCCCCGGCCCCCACGCCCGCTGCTGAAGCAAAACCGGCGCCCGTAGTGGCGGCGGCAGCTCCCGCACCGGCCCCGGCCGCACCAGTTGTTACCACTCCGGCACCGGCACCAGTAGCGGCTGCCCCGGCAGCTCCGGCCCGGCCTACGCCTACTTACACGGCGGCCCCGGTGGCGGCGGCTCCCGCAGCAGCGCCAGCCCCGGCGGCAACTACTGCTCCGGCCGCGTCGGCGCCTGCTGCTCCGGCCGCGGCAGCACCTGCTAGCCCGGTTGCGGCCGCGCCAGCTGCATCAGCTACTCCCGAAGCCCCCGCCGCTCCGGCTGCGGAAGAGGGCACAATTACGGCCAAGGCTGACCAGCTGAAAGGCCTGACGGTACTAGGCAAGATTCAGCTGCCGGTTGATTCGAGCCGCCGTGGCCCGGGTGGCCGCGGACCGCGCCCCGTGGCTTCGTCCGACGTGCGCAAAAGCGGCGTGGGTGCTGCCAACCAGAAGAAGCGCCAGCGCTTGCCCGCTCCCGGCCAGCCGGGCGGCGGCGCCGGTACTACTACGGGCACCGGCCAGGGTGGTGGCTACCAGGGCAACCGCCCCGCAGGTGGCGGCCCCGGCCAAGGCAACCGGCCTAGCGGCCCCGGCCAGGGTAATCGTCCGGGTCAGGGCAACCGCCCCGGCCAGGGCAATAACCGCCCGGCTACGCCGCAGGTACCGCTCACGCCCGAGCAGAACGACAAGCAGATTCAGGAGCAAATCAAGGCTACGCTGGCCAAGCTCAGCGGCGGTAAAACCAACGCTGCTGCCAACCGCGCCAAATACCGCCGCGATAAGCGCGGGATGGCGGCCGAAGAGCGCGAGGCCCTGCGTGCCCAGAACGAGCTGGATGCCAAAACGCTGAAGCTCACCGAGTTCATTTCGGCCAACGACTTGGCGTCGCTGATGGACGTGAACGTGAATGAGGTTATCAAAGTGTGCCTGGGCATGGGGATGTTCGTCTCCATCAACCAGCGCCTCGATGCCGAAGCCATCACGGTGATTGCCGACGAGTTTGGCTATGACGTAGAATTCCTCTCGGCTGAGGAAGACGAGGAGCCCATCGACATGAGTGATGCGCCCGAGGACCTCGTGCCCCGCGCGCCCATCGTGACCATCATGGGCCACGTCGACCACGGTAAAACGTCGCTCCTTGACTACATCCGCGAGGCTAGCGTAGCCAAAGGGGAAGCCGGCGGCATTACCCAGCACATCGGGGCGTATGAGGTTAAGACCAAATCGGGCAACCCCATTACGTTCCTCGATACGCCTGGCCACGAAGCCTTTACGGCCATGCGTGCCCGCGGTGCCAAGGTAACGGACATTGCCATTATCGTAATCGCGGCCGACGACTCGGTGATGCCCCAGACCAAGGAGGCTATCAACCACGCGCAGGCCGCCGGGGTGCCGATTATCATCGCCCTCAATAAGGTGGATAAGCCCACGGCTAACCCCGAGAAAATCCGCGAAGAGCTTTCGCAGATGAATATTCTCGTGGAAGAGTGGGGTGGCAAATACCAGAGCCAAGAAGTGTCGGCTAAGTCGGGCCTCGGCGTAGAAGACCTGCTGGAAAAAGTACTGCTCGAAGCTGAGTTGCTTGACTTGCACGCCAACCCGAATCGCAACGCGGTAGGCACGGTAATCGAAGCCGAGCTGGACAAAGGCCGCGGCTACGTAACTACCGTGCTGGTGCAAACCGGCACACTGAACGTGGGCGACATCGTGCTGGCTGGCCCGCACTACGGCCGCGTAAAGGCCATGACCGACTACCGCGGCAAGAAGAAGAAGCTAGCGGGCCCGGCTACTCCGGTGCAGGTATTAGGCCTGACGGGCGCGCCGCAGGCCGGCGACCGCATTCAGGTAATGGAGACGGAGCGCGAAGCCCGCGAGCTGGCCACCCAGCGCCAGCAGCTGGCCCGCGAGCAGAGCATCCGTACCAAGAAGCACATCACGCTTGATGAAATTGGCCGCCGCCTGGCTATCGGCTCGTTTAAGGAGCTGAACATCTTGGTAAAAGGTGACGTGGACGGCTCGGTAGAAGCCCTTTCCGACTCGCTGCTGAAGCTCAGCACGCCCGAGGTGAAGGTGAATATCCTGAGCAAAGGCGTGGGTGCCATCTCAGAAAGCGATGTACTGCTGGCCTCGGCTTCCGATGCCATCATCATTGGCTTCCAGGTGCGCCCCTCGCAGAGCGCTCGCAAACTGGCTGAGCAAGAGCAGATTGACGTACGCTTGTACTCCATCATCTACAACGCCATCAACGAGGTGAAGGATGCAATGGAGGGTATGCTAGCCCCTACCCTGCACGAAGTGGTGGTGGCCAACGCCGAAGTTCGCCAGGTATTCAATATTACCAAAGTGGGCACCATCGGTGGCTGCATGGTGACGGACGGTACCTTCACCCGCAAAACCAAGGTGCGAGTAGTGCGCAATGGTATTGTGCAGTACACCGGCGACATTCAGGACCTCAAACGCTTCAAAGACGATGTGTCGGAAGTGCGCCAGGGCTACGAGTGCGGTATTTCGGTGAAGAACTTCAACGACCTGCAAGAGGGCGACAACATCGAAGGCTTCGAAGAACAGGAAATCAAGCGCAAGCTTTAATCACGGATTACGCGGATTTTAGCGGATTTCACGGATTTTGTAGATGTAGGAAAGGCCACCCAACTGGGTGGCCTTTTTGCGTTTGCCGGGCTAGCCATGGTAGCGAAAACAGTTCTCAACGTGCATCGGCAGTGCGTGGCAGCGCCGTAAACAAGAAAAAAACGGCTCCCAGCTTGCGCTGAGAGCCGTCTACAAAATCCGTGAAATCCGCTAAAATCCGCGTAATCCGTGATTTAGAAGAAGAGAAATTTCTTTTTGCGCCCACGGTCGTGCACGAGCGGCTTGCCGGTGGTGCGGGCACCCATAAGCACGCGGCGCGACTCGCCGCGCTTCTGGTCCTGGCCGGGCAGGGCTTTAAACTTGCGCACGGTGAAGGAACCACCCGTTTTATCGAGCTGCCGGTAGGGGCCGCCTTTTTCGGCGCCGAAGCTGGTGTTGCCGGTGCGGGCTTCCAGCAGCTGCAGCTGCTGGTCGCGGGCGGCATCTTCGGGGCTCATTTGCTGCTGGCGGCGGGCGCGGGCATTATCCGGGGGGCCTGGGGCGGGGCGGGCGGGGCTAGCCGACGATGGAAAATCGGGGGCCGTGGCTTGGGCCTGGGCAACCGGCGCGCTCAGCAGTAAAATGCTGGCGGAGAAGAAGATAGAGGCGAATATTTTTTTCACGAGGCGAGAGCTGAACGCGCAGGGCGCATCTACGAAGTAGTAATTAAATGCCTGGCTCTGGCCAGAAGTTCCGGCCGGGCCAGTGCTTAGGCGCGGCTACGCAGCGTTGTCAGAATTTCGGCGAGCAGCTCCTGGTCGCGGGTGATGACGGGCGCGGCGGGCTCCTTTATTTCAACTTCGGCAGGCTTTTTAAAGCGATTGGCCAGCTTCACTACCCAAAAAATGACGAAAGCAATAATGAGAAAATAAATTATGGCATTGAGGAAGTTGCCATAGCTTACCACGGCGGCCTTGGCATCCTGCGCTGCTTTCAGGGTTTCGTAATGCTGCCCGTTCAGCGCAAAAAACTTTTCCTTGAAATCGATGCCACTGGTAAACACGCTGAGGATAGGCATGATAACATCATCGGTCAGCGAGGTGACAATTTTGCCAAAGGCCCCGCCAATGATGACGCCCACCGCCAGGTCGAGTACGTTGCCTTTAGAGATAAACTCTTTAAATTCAGAAACAAAGCTCATGGCGCAGAAGGTGAAGTGAAAGAAAGGAACAGCTGAAAGCGCACGCTACTTCGGCACTTGGGCAAAGGCTGAACTGCGCACGGCGCAATTTATTGATTTTCTTGTTTCTTCGTGCATGGTCATTCTCTCGTTCAGCTTTGTTCCATGAAACTATCCGCTGTTCTTACGGGGCTACTAGTGGCAGCCAGCGCTGGCCCGGCGGTGCGGGCGCAGCAAATAGGCCGGGGAATTACTGCGCCCACCAACCTGGAATACATCAGCCAGCGGCTGGCAGAGAAAAAAGGTGTCAGGCCCCCGGCCGAGGCCGAGGTGCGGGGCACGCCGCTGCTGCTGCCCTACTGGACGCGCGGCCGGGTAGTAACCAGCACTGGCCCGGTGAGCGCCGTGTGGTTGAAATACAACCTGGCCAGTGGCCAGCTACTGTGGCGCCGCCCAGCGGGCGACTCGCTGGAAATCAACACCGCCGGGGTGACGGAATTTACGCTCGGCGACTCTTTGCGCGGCAGCCGGGCTACTTTTCGCCGCTACCTGGCCGCTCGCATAGAGAACCCGGCTTTGCGCACGGCATTTTTTGAGGTGCTGTACGATGCCGGCAAATCGGCGCTGCTGTGCCAGCGCACCAAAGCGCTAACCCACATGGGCACCGCCAGCCCCTCGCTTACGGCCGCCGCCCCGCCCAGTTGGCGCGGGCAGTCGCAGTTTTTTATCAAACGCGCCGATAATGCAGTGGTTCCCATTCGCCTGGCCGAGAAATCGGTGCTGGAAGCGGTGGGCATGGGGCTGGCCCCGGCCCTCGTGGCGTATGCCAGGCAAAACCGCCTCAGCTTTAAGCAGGAGGCCGACGTGGCCAAGCTACTAGCCTACTACGACACGCTGTAGCCGCTGGCCAGCGCCGGGCGCTACGGGCTAGGCCCAGGCCGGCGGCCAGGCGCTGGGCACCACCCGCTTGGCCGGCGGCCTTACCTTTGGGGACTGTTACCCACCCCGTTTTTTCGCTAGCCCGCCATGACGTTCGATAACCTGCTCTATGACCTGGATGCTGCTTCGGGCATTCTGACCATTACCCTCAACCGCCCCACCAAGCTCAATGCGCTGAACGCGGCTACTATTGCGGAACTGGGCCAGGCCATCGACCAGGCCCGGGCCGATGCCGGCGTGCGGGGCATCCTGCTCACGGGCAGCGGCGAAAAGGCGTTTGTGGCCGGGGCCGATATTGCGGAGCTGGCCGGCCTGAGCGGTCCCGGCGCGCAGGAGGCAGCGGCCAAAGGCCAGGCCGTGTTTCGGCGCTTCGAAACCAGCCCCAAGCCGGTGGTGGCGGCCGTCAATGGCTTTGCCCTGGGCGGTGGCTGCGAGTTGGCAATGGCCTGCCACATTCGCGTAGCGGCCGATAATGCCCGCTTTGGCCAGCCCGAAGTAAACCTGGGGCTGCTGCCCGGCTACGGCGGCACGCAGCGGCTGGTACAGCTAGTGGGCAAAGGCAAGGCGTTGGAACTGCTGCTTACGGCCGACCAGGTGAAAGCCGACGAAGCCGTGCGGCTAGGCCTGGCCAACCACGTAGTGCCCCAAGCCGAGCTATTGCCTTTTTGTAAAGCTTTGCTGAACAAGATTTTGAGTAAGGCGCCTGTGGCGATTGGCCTCACTATCGACTGCGTTAATACATTTTTTGACGAAGGTGGCGAGGCTGGCTACTCGGCCGAAGCCACGGCATTTGGCCAGGCGTTTGGCACGGCCGATTTTAAAGAGGGTACCGCTGCTTTCCTGGAAAAGCGCCCGGCGGTTTTCACCGGAAAATAATTTTTTTTAAGCGCCGCCGGCCGGCCGCGCTGCTCGTGGGCAGCGTGGCCGGCCGGCGCCCTTATTTGTTAAGATGGGGATTGCACAAAAGCTGGCCTCCCAAACGGCCATCTACGGCGTCAGCAGCATTGTGGGGCGGGTACTGAGCTACCTGCTGGTGCCGATATACACGGGGCACTTTGCGGCGGCCGAGTACGGCATTGTTACGGGCCTGTATGCCTACGTGTCGTTTTTGAACGTGGTGTTTACCTACGGGCTCGAAACGACGTTTTTTCGCTTTGCCAACCGGCCCGGTGAAGACCGGCGCGAGCTTTACAACCGCACCCTGAGCCTGCTGCTGCTGAGTAGCGTGGCACTCACGGGGCTGCTGATGCTGCTGGCCCGGCCGCTGCTAGGGCTGCTGCACCTGCCGCCCGGCCACGACGAATACGCTATCTGGATAGCGCTGATACTGGGCCTCGATGCCATTGCGGCGCTGCCCTTTGCCCGGCTGCGGCTCGAAAACAAGGCTCGTAAATTTGCGGCTATCCGCCTCACCAACATCTTGTTGTATGTGGGCCTCAATTTGTTTTTCATTGTGCTGTGCCCGGCCGTGGAGCGCAGCGCCCCGAGCAGCCTGCTAGCCCTGCTGCGGCCCTTGGTGAGCGCCGTGTACAACCCCAGCCTGGGCGTGGGCTACGTTTTTCTGGCCAACCTGGCGGCCTCGGCCCTTACGCTGTTGCTACTGGGCCGCGAGCTGCTGGATTTTCGCTTTCGGTGGCCGCAGCCCGCTTTTTTGCAGCCCCTGCTAGCCTATGCCCTCCCCCTGATGCTGATGGGCCTGGCGGGTATGGTGAACGAAACGCTCGACCGCATTTTG
This sequence comes from Hymenobacter cheonanensis, assembly GCF_030581075.1. Lineage (GTDB taxonomy): Bacteria > Bacteroidota > Bacteroidia > Cytophagales > Hymenobacteraceae > Hymenobacter. The sequence goes on along the minus strand of NZ_JAUQSW010000011.1, from coordinate 158,683 downwards.
CTGCCGGCCTGGCTACCGGCCAATTTTTACCCCGGCCAAAGCCAGCTGGCCGCCGTGGGCGTGTACGGGGCCTGCTACAAGCTCAGCATCTTCATGTCGCTCATTATCCAAGCGTTTCGCTACGCGGCCGAGCCGTTTTTCTTTTCGCAAAGCACCGAGAAAAACTCGCCGGCCACGTTTGCGCTGGTGCTCAAGTGGTTTACGCTGTGCTGCGCCTTTATTTTCGTGGCTATCAGCTTGAATTTAAGCTGGATAGGCCCGCAATTCCTGAAAAGGCCCGAGTACCTGGCCGGGCTGGGGGTGGTGCCCATCCTGCTGCTGGCCAACCTGTTTCTGGGCGTGTACTACAACCTGTCGGTCTGGTTTAAGCTCACCGACAAGACTTATTTTGGCACCTACATTGGGGCGGCGGGCGCAGTGCTCACCATTGTGCTCAACTTTCTGCTGATTCCGGTGCTAGGGTACCTGGGCAGTGCCTGGGCCACGCTGGCCTGCTACTTTATGATGGCCGCGCTGTGCTGGTGGCTGGGCGAGCGCCACTTCCCGGTGCCCTACCCGGTAGGGCGCCTGCTGGGGTGGCTGCTAGGGGCAGTAGCGCTGGTGGTGCTGGGCCAGGCGGGCGTGCGGGCACTGCCGGCGCCGGCCGGCTACGCGCTCGGGGCGGGCTTGCCGGTGCTTTTTGCGGGCCTGGTGTATGCGCTGGAAGGGCGGGGCCGCCTGCGCGCGTAAAGGGCAAAAAAAAGCATCGAATAAAATTCGATGCCTTTCTGAGCTATGAAAACAAACTTAGCCAACTTCCTCTACCTCGGCCCGCTGCCTAAACAGCATGGCCTCGGTTAAGGCTGCTAACCGATACAAAGGTGCATCAATTATGGGGGAAGTGCTAATAGTTTTCGATGAATCTGCCCCTAGAACGGCTTAACGGATGAGAAATCTCGCTGATTTGCACTTAATCCTGACGAAATAATTAGGTTATGTGCCCTTCACACTGAGTTGTTACCACGTTCGGAGATTTTTTTGGGCAGCTCTGTTAGGCAACTAGCCGGTAACTTTGCCCGTCCAAAGCCTCCTTTTTTTCGTATCTTCGTTTTCATCACTTTCCGCGGCAATTCTGCCCTCCCTTCCATGCTACTAACCGCGCTGTTTCTGTTTTTAGGCAATCCGAAAACGGTCATTTTTATTATTTTCGTTTTGGTGCTGTTCTTCGGAGCAAAGCGGATTCCGGAACTGTTTCGGGGTGTGGGCCAGGGTGTGCGCGAGTTTAAGGATGCCAGCAACCCCGAGCCGCAGCAGCCCCATAACCCCAACTACAACCAGCAGCCCGGCTACAACCAAGGCAACCAAGGCGGCTACCCGCAGCAACCTGGCTACAGCCAGCAACAGCCGCAGCAATATGCCCAAAATGGCTACCCCCAGCAGCCGCAGCCGCCCACGGCCTACAACCCCAACGGCAACCCCCAGCAGTACGGCCAGGTGCCCCAGGCGCCTTACAACCCCAACAATACCCCCGCTAGCTAGGTAATTAACCTGGCTTATCTCCCGCTTTTATTTTTCAATACGCATGAATTCTCCCCTGCTTTTCTTAGGCGACATCGGCGGCTCCGAGCTGATTCTGATTATGGTCGTCATCCTCATTTTCTTTGGCGCCAATAAGATTCCGGAGCTGGCCCGCGGCCTGGGCAAAGGCATTCGGGAGTTTAAGGACGCTAGCAGCGAAATTCGCAATGAGTTTGAGCGTGCCGGCCAGCCCAACCCCAACCAGGGGTATAATGCTAACCAGCCTTACAACCCTAACCAGCCCAACCAGGGTTACCCGCAGCAACCGGGCTACCCGTCGCAAGCCCCGGCTACCCCCCTCTCGGGCGATTATGTAGCGCCCGTGGCCGACTATACTGCGCCGGGTGCCGTAGATTTGCCTGCGGCGGCCCAGCCGACCTACCACCAGAGCATCCCCATTCCGCCCACGGCCGATGGCGTGCCCGGTACGCGGCCCCGCCTCGACCAGCCATCAACCGAAGTATAAGATTTGAAACCTCTGTTTTCTTCCCTTTCGGAAATTCAGCGCGAGCTGGCGGCGGGCACTACGTCCTGCCGCCAGCTCGTTGAGTATTACCTCGATAACATCGCCCAACGCAACGCGGAGCTAAACGTGTTTCTGGAAGTATGGGCCGATGAGGCCCGCCAGCAGGCCGCCGCCGTCGATGAAAAGCTAGCCCAGGGCGCCGCCGGCAAGCTTGCTGGTATGGTTATCGGCCTCAAAGACGTGCTCGCCTACCAGGGCCACTCGCTGCAAAGCAGCTCGCGCATTCTCGACGGCTTTAAATCGCTCTTTACGGGCACGGCCGTGCAGCGCCTGCTGGCTGAGGACGCCATTTTTATCGGCCGCCAGAACTGCGACGAGTTTGCCATGGGCGGCTCGAACGAGAACTCGGCCTTTGGCGTGGTGCGCAATGCCCAGGACCCTAGCCGGGTGCCGGGCGGCAGCAGCGGCGGCTCGGCCGTGGCGGTGCAGGCCGATATGTGCCTGGCCTCCATCGGCTCCGATACGGGCGGCTCGGTGCGGCAGCCGGCGGCGTTCTGCGGCGTTATTGGGCTGAAGCCGACTTACTCGCGCATTTCGCGCTACGGGTTGGTGGCCTTTGCTTCGTCGTTTGACCAGATTGGGCCAATTACGCACTCTATCGAAGACGCCGCCCGCCTGCTGGAAGTGATGGCCGGGCCCGATGGCTACGACAGCACCGCCAGCCAGGAGCCCGTGCCCGCCTACAGCGAGCTGCTAGTCCCCGCCGCGCAGTACCGCATCGGCTACATCGCCAATGCCATCGACCGGCCAGGCTTGCAGCCCGAAGTGCACAACGCCTTGGAGCACACGCTCGACACGCTGCGCAGCCACGGCCACGTGGTAGAAGCAGTAGAGTTTCCGCTGCTGGAGGAGATGATTCCGACTTACTACATCCTCACCACGGCCGAGGCTAGCTCCAACCTGTCGCGCTTCGATGGCGTAAAGTACGGCTTCCGCGCGCCCGATGTCACGGACCTGGAATCGCTCTATAAAAAGACCCGGGCCCAGGGCTTCGGGCCCGAGGTGCAGCGCCGTATCATGCTGGGCACCTTTGTGTTGAGCGCCAGCTACTACGACGCGTACTACACCAAGGCCCAGCGCGTGCGCCGGCTCATCAAAGAGAAAACCGATGAGCTGCTGCGCCAGTACGATTTCTTGGTGCTGCCCACTACGCCCACCACGGCGTTTAAGATTGGAGAGAAGCAAGACCCGGTTTCGATGTACCTAGCCGACATTTTTACGGTGCAGGCTTCGCTGGCTGGTGTGCCAGCCATTTCGATTCCGGCCGGGGCCGATAACGAAGGGCTGCCGATTGGCTTGCAGATACTGAGTGGTGCCTTCCGGGAGGCTGATTTACTGGCTTTTGCCGGCACTTTAACCACCGTAGAAGCCGCCAACTAAATTAGCCAGCCGCTTTAGCAAGAACGCAGAGGCGCAACAGTACCGGCCAGTCAGCCGTACTGTTGCGCCTCTCGTTTTAGTTAGGTTGTTCAGTAATTGTCATTTACCTTAGCCCTATGAAAGCTTTACAGCAACTGCCCGCGCCCGCCCTTAGCCTGCGCAAGCCGCCCCTGGCGCGGCGGTTGTTGCTGCTAGCCCTCACACTGGGCAGTGTGCCGGCCGTGGCGCAGCGGGTGCCGCACCGGCGGCACGAAACGGCCCAGCCGCCCCAATCGACGCTTATTCCGGGCGATACCATTCGGCAGGTAGTGGAGTTGCCCGCCGCTACACTCGACTCGCTGGCCGCCGAGCCGCTGGAAGAGCCGGCCGTGGACTCGGCCAGGCTGGTGTGGCTGCAAACGCCCGCCACGCTCTACGAAACGGTGAACGACCGCATGGGCTGCATTGAAACGGCTGCCCCGCACCAATTTAACACGGCCGTGCTAGCCTACGTGCGGCTCTTTACCGAGCGGCAGCGCGGCTACACCCAGCGCGTGCTGGAGCGGGAGCAGTTTTATTTTCCGACGTTTGAGAAATACCTGGCGCAGTACAATTTACCGCAGGAGCTGAAATACCTGGCCGTGGTAGAATCGGCGCTGATACCGACGGCTAAGTCGCCGGTGGGCGCGGTGGGCCTCTGGCAGTTTATGCCCCCTACGGCCGGCGACCTGCGCCTGAAGCGCGACGAATGGGTGGATGAGCGCATGCACCCCGAAAAAGCCACCGAGGCGGCCTGCAAGCATTTGCGCTACCTCTACGGCGTGTTTCACGACTGGGAACTGGTGCTGGCGGCCTACAACTGGGGCGCAGGCAACATGCAGCGCGTGATGCGCAAAACCGGCAAGCGCAATTTCTGGGAGCTGTACCCGCACCTGCCGGCCGAAACCCGCAACTACGTGCCCACCTTCACGGCCATCATGTACGCCATGAAGTACGCGCCTCAGCATAGCCTCAACGACCCGGCCCTGCGCTACGAGCGCTACGAGCCCCTCGATACGCTAGGCCTGCGCGGCCAGGCCCTGGACCTGCGCCGCCTGAGCCGCGCCCTGGGCTACACCGATTCGCTAACGCTGGGGCGCTACAACCCCGAGGTGCGCCACGGCGGGCTCCCCGCCGGCTACCGCCCCTACGTGCTGCGCTACCCCAGCGCCGCCCGCGAGCACCTGGGCGACGTAGACCGCGCCACGCTGCTGGCCTACTGCCAGCCGGCCACCGAGCTGCCGCAGCCGCTGCCCAGCCGGCAAGTGTGGCTGGCCGGCACCACGCCCTGGCTGGGGCATGATGCCCTGGCCGCTACCAGTGGCCCGCGCTCGGCCAGCGCGGAGGCCGCGCCCCGCTCGCGCCGTGTGCACTACACCGTGCGCCGGGGCCAGACGGTAGCCACCGTGGCCGAGAAATTTGAGGTCAGCCCCGCCCAGGTGCGCCGCTGGAATGACCTGCCCAAGCACGCCACCCTGCGGCCGGGCCGCGAATTAGTGGTATTTGTGCCCCTGCCGCCGGCCGAGGCGCCGGCCATTATTGCCAGTACCCCGTTGCCGGCCGTGCCCCGCCACGTAGCACCCGCCGATAGCGCAGTGCAGGCCCTGGCAGCGGCCAACGCCCGGTATGCCCGCGAAGCGCAGAGCATTGCGCAGCGCGAGGCCGCGCAAGCTAAAGAACTGTTACGCGCCCAAAAGCAGCAGGCGGCCCGCCTCGTAGCGCAGCAGCAGCAAGCCATTTTCCGGGCGGCAGCCCTAGCCAAGGCCGCTGCTGCCCAGGAGAAAGCCCAGCGGCTGGCGGCCGAAGCAGCGGCCCGGCCCGACACTACCCCCGAGGCAGACGAAGCCGCGGCCAGCGCCGATACCCTGGCGCCCCCCGCTCCTACCCGCCGCAGCCGTAGCAAGGGGCTAGCCACCGCCGCCCACGAAACTGCCGCCCCCGAAGTGCTAGTAGCGGCTAAGCCCGCGCCGGCCGCGCCGCTGGCTAAAAGTGAATTATACACCGTGCGGCCGGGCGACGACCTCACCCACCTGGCGCGGGCGCGGGGCGTATCGGTGGCGCAGGTGCGCGCCTGGAACCAGCTGCCCGGCGAAACCGTGCTGGCGGGCCAGCGGCTGCGTTTTAGCGCGCCGGCAGCGGCCGATGCCGTAGCCGCTACGCGCCCGGTACGGGCTGTGACATCTGAGCGGCCCGAGCCGCATTTCAGCACCCACACCGTGCAGGCCGGCGACACGCTGTACAACATTTCGCGGCGCTTTAAGGTGAGCGTGCAGGAGCTGCGGCGCCTTAACCACCTGACGACGGACGACGTGAAGCTGGGCCAGAAACTGGTGGTGCAGGCCAGCTAGGGGCTTAGTGGCCGTCGGGCTTACGCCTGCCAAACAAAAAAACGGTACTGCATGGGCTAACTCGCTTACCGGCAGATTACTACTTCGATGGGGGCTTAAGCAATGGCAGGGGCGGTGCCGGCAATCCGGCATTTTAGCCGGAACTTGCGGCCTCGCGCCCGAGAACCCTTTGCCAATTCCCATGCTCAAAATTAACCGAGAAGACGCCCTAGCTTACCACGAACAAAGCCCCCAGGGCAAGATTGAGGTGGTGCCCACCAAGCCCGTCAGTACCCAGCTCGACTTGGCGCTGGCTTACTCGCCGGGCGTGGCTGAGCCGTGCAAGGAAATCGCCAAAAACCCCGACGACGTGTACAAGTACACGGCCAAGGGCAACCTGGTGGCCGTTATCAGCAACGGCACGGCGGTGCTGGGCCTGGGCAACATTGGCCCCGCCGCCAGCAAGCCCGTGATGGAAGGCAAGGGCGTACTGTTCAAGAAGTTTGCGGGTATCGATTGCTTTGATATTGAGATTGATGCCAGCGACCCCGACGAGTTTATTCGCATTGTAAAAGCGCTGGAGCCCACCTTCGGCGGCATCAACCTGGAGGACATCAAGGCGCCCGAGTGCTTCCGCATCGAAACGGAGCTGCGCGAGCTGATGAACATCCCGCTGATGCACGACGACCAGCACGGCACGGCCATTATTACCTCGGCCGCGCTGCTGAACGCGCTCGAACTCGTGGGCAAGAAGATTGAGGACATTCAGCTGGTGGTGAGCGGCGCGGGCGCGGCGGCCGTGTCGTGCCTGCGGCTGTACCTGGCGCTGGGCGTGCGCAAGGAAAACGTGGTTGTCTTTGATAAAGACGGTATTATCAACCCCGTCCGCACCAACCTGGCCGATATGCAGATGCAGTTTGCCACCCAGCGGCCCATCTCGACCCTAGCCGAAGCGCTGGTGGGGGCCGACGTGTTTCTGGGGCTTTCGGCCGCCAATGTGCTGCCCGCCGAGCTGCTGCTGCACATGGCCCAGGACCCCATCGTGTTTGCCCTGGCCAACCCCGACCCCGAAATCGCTTACGACCTGGCGATGGGTACCCGGCCCGACCTCATTATGGCCACCGGCCGCACGGACCACCCCAACCAGGTGAACAACGTATTGGGCTTCCCCTACATTTTCCGGGGCGCTTTGGATGTGCGGGCCACCGAGATAAACGAGGCCATGAAGCTGGCCGCCGTGCACGCGCTGGCCGAGCTGAGCAAGGAGCCCGTGCCCGACATCGTGAACAACGCCTACGGCGACAACACGCTGGCTTTTGGCCGCACCTACCTCATTCCGAAGCCGCTCGACCCGCGCCTGATTACGAGTATCTCGCCGGCCGTGGCGAGGGCAGCGATGGAAAGCGGCGTGGCCCGCCGCCCCATCGAAGACTGGCAGGCGTATGAAGATGAGCTACGCGCCCGCCTCGGCCTCGACCGCAAGCTGATGAACCGCATCACCTCGGCCGCACGCTCCAACCCCCAGCGCGTGGTATTTGCCGAGGCCGATAACTACAAGATTCTCAAGGCCGCGCAGCTCGTGCGCGACGAGGGCATTGCCTTCCCCATTCTGCTAGGGTCGCACGAGAAGATTGCGGCCATTGCCCAGGAAAATAACCTCGACCTGGAAGGCTGCGAAATTATTGATATTCTGCAGGAAGAAGAAACCCGCGGCCACTACGCCGAGCTGCTCTACCAGAAGCGCCAGCGCCGGGGCATCACGCTCTACGAAGGCCGCCGCCTGATGCGCGAGCGCAACTACTACGCCGCCATGATGGTGGAAACCGGCGCCGCCGATGCCTGCATTACGGGCCTCACCAAAGACTATGGCAAAAGCCTGATTCCCTCCTTGCAGGTAATCGGGCCGGCCGAGGGCATCAAGCGGGTGTCGTCGATGTACATTATTCAGAACAAGAAAGGACCGTATTTCTTCGCCGACACTACCGTGAACATCGACCCCACGGCCGAGGAAATGGTGGAGATTATCGGCCTCTCGGCCAGGGCCGTGCGCTTCTTCGACGCCGAGCCGCGGGTGGCCGTTATCAGCTACTCCAACTTCGGCTCAAACGCCGGGCCGCTGCCCGAGAAAACCCGCCGCGCCACCGACCTGGCCAAGCAACGCTACCCCGACCTGCTCATCGACGGCGAAATGCAGGCCAACGTGGCCCTGAACCCGCAGCTGCTGCAAGAAAACTACGGCTTCTCGCCCCTGGCCGCCAAAGGCGCCAACACCTTGATTTTTCCTAATGTAGAGTCGGGCAACATTGCCTACAAGGTGCTCCAGGAAATCGGCGGCTCGGAGGTAATCGGGCCGGTGCTGATGGGCATGCGTAAGCCCGTGCACATCTTGCAGCTAGGGGCCAGTGTGCGCGACATCGTGAACATGACTGCCATTGCGGTGGTCGATGCCCAGCGCGACGGCAAGGCGCTGTAGCTGGGGCTCAAGATTATCTACTACATTTTTTATCAACAAAAAGACCCAGCTATGCTGGGTCTTTTTGTTGATAAAAAATGTGTTCAAAAAATAATTAAATATAATAAAAATTCAACAACTAATTCGTTGTTGATTCTCCCTGCAAGTAAAAATCAACTACTACTGAATCTCCTGAAGATATAATTAATTTATTAACAGATAAATTTTTATAAAATATATTTCTCCCAGTTACAGTATATACCCCAGGATTTACTTCCTTTTCATAATGCCCTGCACTGTCTGTATGCACTTGGGTATTATTCAGCACAGCCATTGCGGGGTTAGGAAGCGCTTTCTTAGATGGGCTATCGTAGATAGTACCCACTATAATTGGATGATTTGCTGCAGTATGCCTTTTGAAGAAGTGTACCTGATACGAAGCTAACTCAACATAGACTTGGCTTGAGTCAACTATAATGCTTTGTGCATTAGGGAGCAACAAGGCGAGAGAACTACCGAGTACAAAGCAGAAATTCAAAGTATTCATAGTCAATTAGGTGTTTAGTGAGAGGATACCTAGCATCCAGCTAAATTACCACTTGGCGATTTTGAATTTCCCACAGAATCAGTACCATTTAATTCTGATAGAATGATATCTCGAATCGCATTTCGGTCAGCTGCCGGGAGGTTCTTAAAGGCTCGCGTACCTTCCAAACCACCCCACGCTAAAGCCGCGTAAAAGCTTGCAGGTAATGTATAGCCTTTATTTATACCATATTGTTGTAGTGCATCCGCAATATCCTGTACCCACGCTCGCACCATCTCATCATGCTGCAAATCATTAGCTGAGCTATTCATGTGCGTCGCATAAGCCATTACCATATCGGAATAAGCAGCATTTGCCAGATTAGGGTCATCAGCAAAAAAAGCACCTAAATAAGCGTGAATGGACTCATGTATTATAGTCCGGGCAATTGACAAATCAGTAGCCTGCTGAAATTGACTGGCATCGAATACCGTAGTTACGCTATGGGCATTTCTATCATAACTTGATGTAGAACCATTGGTGCCTGGCGCCAGGGAACCATCCTTTACTACCCAGTTATAATTTGTTGGGCTTTGCCCTGCAAATTTTGCTATTATATCTGCTATCCTACCATCGCTCAATCCTTTCAATTCACTCAAAACGGCGACCATACAAGGCTTTAATTGATTGTCGTCAATTGTTGCATCAAATCCACTATTTCCACTATTTGGGTCAGGCACGGGCGGGTCATCAACATACGTACAAGCCTGATTTGTCGTGTACCCATTACTATCCCAACTATAGCCCCAGTTATCGATACCACAAGCTTCCTGGCCGGGTGAGTCGCACCCGTCGATACCCTGAGTCATTGCGCCATAGGTAATCGGGTTGCCATTATGTTCGCAAAAGGCCTGCCAATAGCAGGTATAAACGGTAACGCATGCATAGGCATTCGTAGTAGCGCCGCCAGTGCCTTTGATTTGATTTTCTTCGAAGAGGAAACCAGCCCACCATTCAGGTAAGAAAAAATAGCGTGCTTCTCTGAAGTCAGCCCTTGCAAGGACAGCTTACCGGAGAAAGCAGCAAATAAAATGGGCTGCGCGGCAGCTTCTGCAAATGTTCGGCGCTTGGTACTGGCGGCTTTGCTATCGGGCTGGGCTACTGTATAGGTGGCTAGGTCGAAGCTATATGCATTACCAACGTGCTTTGCGATAATAAACCGCTGCGTACCGACCATGTGAAATTCGCCGGCTCGCTGCCGGCCACCAGCGTCGACTAGCGCCGGAATAAGGGGCACGTAGGTATATACCACGCCGGTGGGGTCCGTTTTGTCGTGGGCCGCGCGCCACGTTGGCTCCCAGCGGAGCCTGGCAGAGTCGCCGAAAGGCTGTGTTAGGGCCTGTTCGTGACCGGCGGCGTTAAAGGCGCTCCGCATGGCCTCAAAAGGCGAGGCCGCAGGTGCCGGGGCGGGTGCTTCCTGCGGGTTCTTCTGGCAGCTGTATAAGCCGCCGACGCTGCTGGCTAGCAGTACAGCCATCGCTAGCAGGCCCTTCCTGCTAAGTAGGGTATGTTTTTTCATAGAGTGAAAAAGGAGTTGGTGAAGAGACAGATTCAAAAGCAATAATAATAAAAATTTCCATGAAATACTAAGAAGTTAAAAATCTTAATACAAAACTGGTTTAGTTAACCAGCACTCTTATTCGGTAGCTTGGCTTGCGCACGCAGAGCCCACCTACCCTTCATTATTGAACTTGCCGGAAGTAGATTTGAGTTGGCAAGCGGCGGGCCCTTCGCACCCCCGCCGCATTACCACCCTCTCGCTATGATTGCCTACCTCGACGGTAAACTCGCCTATAAAGACCCCACCCAAGCCATCATCGACACCCAGGGCGTGGGCTACGAAGTAAAGATTTCGCTGGCTACCTACTCCAAGCTGCCCGCCGAGCTGGAAAAGGTAAAGGTGTACACCTACCAACACATCAAGGAAGACGGCCAGACGCTCTACGGCTTCCTCGACCCCAACGAGAAGGCGCTGTTTCTGCACCTGATATCGGTGTCGGGCATTGGGCCGGGCACGGGCATCAACATGGTGAGCAGCATGGGCGTGGCCGATATTCGACAGGCCATCGTGAACGAGGACGTGCGCGCCATCCAGAGCATCAAGGGCGTGGGGCCTAAGACGGCCCAGCGGGTAATTCTGGACCTGCGCGACAAGCTGCGCAAGGACGAGCTGCTGGCCAAGGCCGGCGTGGATACCGTGCCGCTAGCCCGCCAGCACAATACGCAGCGCCAAGAGGCGTTGCAGGCATTAGTCATGCTGGGGTTTGCCCGGGCGGCTGCTGAGAAAAATCTCGACCAGATTCAGCACAAGCACGGCAACGACCTGAGCGTGGAAGAACTCATCAAATTTGCCCTCAAGTCGTACTAAAGCCTTTTAGCTTAAATGCCCTGTATTTTGCTGTTGCGCGCGCAACGAAACGGAGCGCGGCAATCTCTCCTTATCGTCCGCACCATTGGCTGAATACCCCTGGTGGGAAGGGAAGATTGCCGCGCTCCTGCTGCGTTGCACTCGCAGGCACAACTGCTTACCGATTCGTTATCCTCGTCTAAATCCGGTGCCGCTGCGAGGCGGCCGCCGCACCTGCATCTGCTTGAAGTCTCTACTGTCTGCTGGTTCTAAACTCGCTTCTCCGGGCGCGCTGCTGTCGGCGGCCGTACTGTCGTCGGTGCTGCTGGCGGCCGTGTGGGCGGCGCCGGCCGGGGCGGCTGGCCGCCGCTACTCGTTTGCGTGGTCTACGTGGGTGAGCCGGCTAGGGTTGCCGCCGGGCCTGCCCAGCCAAACTGCGCCCGGCGATACGGGGCGCTACCGGCCCAGCCGCCGGCCGCGCCTGCGCACCGTGCGCGACCGGGCGGGCAGCCGCTTTGGGCAGCGCGGGCGGCGCTCGCCGCTCATTTTGCCGCTGCCCAAGAGCGTGCAGCTGCAAGTGACGCCCGATGACAGCCTCAAAAACTACAACGTGCGCGAAACCGTGGGCTCGCAGATTGACTACCGCGACCCCACCAGCATCTCGCAGGCCGAGCTGCTCAAGTTTCAGGAGCGGCAAGCCATCAACGACTACTACCGCCAGAAGGCGATGGGCGGCGTGGCGGGTGCCCCGGCCGCGCCGGGCTCGCCGCAGGCCCAGCGCCTGATTCCGAAAATCTACCTTGGGCCGATTGCCGACCGCATTTTTGGCGGCTCTTACATTGATATTCGGCCGGCGGGCTCGCTCACGCTCAAGGCCGGGGCCAAGTACAACGTGAACCGCAACCCGGCCCTGACCTTGCGCCAGCAGAGCGTGGGCGACTTCATTTTTGAGCAGAACATGAACCTGAGCCTCAGCGGCCAGGTGGGCACCAAGCTCAAGCTCGTTTTCAACTACGATACCAAGGCGGCGTTCGACTTCGACAACCAGATGAAGTTCGACTACGCCGGCCAGCCCACCGACATTCTGCGCAAGCTGGACCTGGGCAACGTGAGCATGCCCCTGAACAACTCGCTGATAACGGGCGGCTCCAACCTGTTCGGCATCAAGACCCAGCTGCAGTTTGGCCGGCTGGGGGTGACGGCGGTGGCCGCCACCCTGCGCGGCTCGCAGGATGAGGTGCGCGTGCAAAACGGCGCCCAGAGCCGCACCTTCGAGCTTAAGGCCAGCCAGTATGAGAAGGACCGGCACTATTTCCTGAGCCAGTACTTCCGCGACAACTACGATGCGGCCCTGCAAGGCCTGCCCACGGTGAAGAGCGGCTTTGAAATCCGGCGCCTGGAGGTGTGGATAACCAACGACAACCGCACCACCGCCGACCTGCGCAACGTGGTGGCCCTGCAAGACCTGGCCGAGCCGCGCCAGGAGCGCCTCTACCGCCCGCAGTTTTACAACGGGGCCCGAAACCCCACGGTGAAAACCCCGCCCAGCAACAAGGCTAACACGCTCTTCCCGACCCTGACGAACGGCGGCGCGGCAGCGCGCGACAACCTGCAGGTCGAGTCGTTTCTGGGTAGCCTGGGCCTGGTGAAAAGCCTCGACTACGAGCGCCTGCGCGCCCGCAAGCTGCAGCCCAACGAGTATACCTTCAACGCCCAGCTAGGCTACGTGAACCTGAACACGGCCCTGCTGCCCGACCAGGTGCTGGGCGTGAGCTACGAGCTGCTCTACAACGGCCTGCCCTACACGGTGGGCGAAACCCAGACCGAGTACGCCGGCGCCCAGGCCGACCAGGTTATCTTCCTGAAGATGCTGAAGGCCACCAACCCCGGCGTGGGCACCGCCGACCCCACGGTGAACCCGGCCAACCTGAACCTGCTGACCCACAACACGCCGACCTGGGATTTGATGATGAAAAACATCTATCCCCTGAATACCTCGCAGGTAAACCGCGACAACTTTCAGCTCCAGATTATCTACAAAGACGACATTACGGGCGTCGACCTGATTTCGCTGAAGGAAGGCCAGCGCCTGCAAAACGTGCCGCTGATTCAGGCCCTGGGCCTGGACCGCGTGAACGCCAACAACGACCGCAACGCCGACGGCAACTTCGACTATTTCCCGGGCATCACCATCGACCCGGAGCTGGGCAAGATTATTTTCCCGAGCGTGCAGCCCTTCGGCTCGTACCTCAAGGCGCAGTTTGATACGCTAGGCCCCAACGCCACCAACGAGCGCCTGCTAGCCCAGAAATACGTGTACCAGGCGCTCTACAACCAAACGCAGAGCGATGCGCAGCAGCAGCAGGTGAAGGACAAGTTTTTCCTGCGCGGGCGCTTCCAGGGCACCAGCACCGATGAGATAAGCCTACCCGGCATTGGGGTGGCGCAGGGCTCGGTGAAGGTGTACGCGGGCAGCACCCTGCTGACGGAGGGCGTGGACTACCAGGTTTTTTACGACCAGGCCAAGGTCAAGATTCTTAACCCGGCCTACCTCAACTCGGCCAATGAGCTGCGGATAACCTTCGAGAAAAACGCCCTTGTGCAGGTGCAGCCGCGCAAGCTGCTGGGCACCCGCCTCGATTACGCGCTCAGCAAGGATGTGCTGATTGGGGCCACGGCCATGCACATTCTGGAAAACCAGGCGCCGGGCATCAACCGCGTGAACATCGGCGACGAGCCGGCCAACAACACCGTGCTGGGCGCCGACATCAGCCTGCGCAAAGACAGCCGCGTGCTCACCAAGCTCGTGGACCGCCTGCCCTTCCTGGCCACCAAAGAGACTTCTACGGTGGCCTTTACCGGCGAGGTGGCCAAGCTCATTGCCGGGCAGTCGAAGCTGGGCAACGGCGAAAACGGCGTGAGCTACCTCGATGACTTTGAGAATGCCCGCACGCCCTACACGCTGGGGGGCCTGGCCGCCGTGCCGGCCTGGCGCCTGGCCGCCACGCCCGCGCCCTTTGCCAACAGCGCCGTGGATGGCCTCACCAACGGCTACCGCCGCGCCAAGCTGGCCTGGTACACCGTAGACCAGAGCTACTACACCAACGGCCCCAACGTGCCGGCCGGCATTGCGGGCGCCACCCTGGCCAACCACTACGTGCGGGGCGTGCCGCGCAACGAGGTGTTCCCGAACAAGGACCTGGGCGCCACCGGCAACGGCTTCGAGTATACCTTCGACCTGGCGTACTTCCCCGGCGAGCGCGGGCCCTACAACTACACGCCCAATATTTTGTCTGACGGCAAACGGTTTTCGCCGGCGGCGGGCCTGCCCGACAACAACTTCGGCGGCATTTCGCGGGGCATCACCTTCGATACCGACTTCGACAACTCGAACGTGGAGTACCTGGAATTCTGGCTGATGGACCCCTTCCTGAAGGTCACGAACCCGAATGCGCCGGCCTCGCGGGTGAACATTACCGACCAGGACGGCAACGATGCGCCCAACACCACGGGCGGCAACCTGGTGCTGAACCTGGGCAACGTGAGCGAGGACGTGCTGCGCGACCAGGGCCAGCACGAGTTTGAGAACGGCCTGCCGGTGCCCGGCGACCCGGCGGGCACTACCTCGCCCACGGTGTTCGGGCGCGTTACGAACCAGCAGTTTTTGCTCGATGCCTTCAACGCCACGCCCGGCGCGCGGGCCAGCCAGGACATTGGCCTCGACGGCCTGGCCGATGCCGACGAGCGGACGCAGTTTGCGGCTATTCCGGGCTACGGGGCGCTGGCCGACCCGTCGAACGATAACTTCCGCCACCACCTCGACCCTAGCTACGACGCCAACAGCACCCAGATTCTGGGCCGCTACAAAAACTACGACAACTACGAGGGCAACTCGCCCGAGAACTCGCAGCTCAGCTCCTCGGCCTACCCCGACAAGGAAGATTTGAACCGCGACAACGTGATTCAAACCACCGAGCAGTACTACGAGTACACGATGCCGCTGCTGCCGGGCCAGCTGAACGTGGGCCAGAACTACATTACCGATAAGGTGACCAACACGGTACCCGCCAGCGGTGGCGACCAGGTAACGTGGTACCAGTTCCGCATTCCCATTCGCCAGCCCGGGCGCGTGCAGGGCAACAACGGCCAGCCCTTTGGCTTCAAGAACATTCGCTTCATGCGCCTGTACATGACGGGCTGGCAGCAGCCGGTGGTGCTGCGCATGGTGCAGCCGCAGTTTGTGGCCAACCAGTGGCGCCAGTACGCCAGCCGCATCGCCGACCCGCGCATTCAGGTGCCGGGCATTGGCAACCCTACCGATGCCGACGCCTTTGCCGTGTCGACGGTGAGCGTGGAAGAAAATGGGCCCTCGGCGGCCAGCGTCAGCAGCACCGGCGCCATCCCCTACGTGGTGCCGCCCAACATCACCCGCGACGTGGAGTACGGCTCCACGGCCGTGTCGCGCCAGCAAAACGAGCAGAGCCTGCGCCTGGCCGTGACCCGGCTGCGCGACGGCTACGGCAAAGCGGCCTACAAAAACCTGACCACCAACCTGCTGCGCTACAAGCGCCTGCGCATGTACCTGCACGCCGAGGCCAACAGCACCACCAAGCTGGCCGACGGCGACGTGCGGGCCTTTATCCGCATCGGCACCGACTACAGCCAGAACTACTACGAGTACTCGCTGCCGCTGGTAGTGACCCAGCCCGGCGAAACAGCGCAGGACCGGGTCTGGCGCCCGGAAAACAGCGTGGACGTGGCTTTGCAGGCTTTTATTGATGCCAAAGCCACTCGCAATCAGCAGCCTACCGTAAGCTACACCACCCCGTTTCAGGTGTTTCTCGACCCAGTGCTGCGGGAGAAAGGGCCCATTATCACGATTATGGGCAACCCTGATTTCTCGCAGGTGCAGGGCTGCATGATTGGGGTACTGAACCCGGCCGCCACCAACGTGGGCGCCGATACCGACACCGGCGACAAGAGCGTGACGCTGTGGGCCGATGAGTTCCGGGTGTTTGACTTCGACAACCAGGGCGGCTGGGCCGCCAACGCCCGCCTGAACGTGAAGCTGGCCGACCTGGCCAACCTCACGGCCACCGGCTCATTTATCGGCGTGGGCTTCGGGGGCTTGCAGGATAAGGCCCAGCAGCGCTCGACCAGCGACGTGCTGCGCGGCGACCTCAACGCTACCGTGGCCGCCGATAAGCTGCTGCCGCCGCAGCTGCGCCTGCGGGTGCCGGTGCTGGTGCAGCTAGGCCGCCAGACCATTACGCCGCAGTACGACCCGCTCGACCCCGACACCAAGCTGGAGCAGAGCCTCCAGAAGTTTAAGAACAGCGCCGATGCCACGGCCTACAAAAGCCTGGTGGTAGACCGCACCACCACCCGCAGCATCTCGGTACTGAACGTGCGCAAGGAGCGCGCCCCCACCCAAACCAAAACCCACCCCTGGGACATCGAGAACGTGGCCGTGAGCTACGCCATCACCGAGCGCCTGCACACCGACATCAATACCCAGCGCGACTACACGCAGTCGTACACGGCCGCGCTGGCCTACATCTACCAGACTACTCCGCGCAACTACACGCCGCTGGCCAGCTTCAAAGCGCTTGATAACCCGTACCTGAAGATTTTTCAGCAAATCAACTTTACGCCGCTGCCCTCGCGCTTCTCGTTCCGCACCGACCTCGACCGGCGCTACAACGAGCGCTTTTTGCAGCGCGTAACCGAGCCCGGCCAGCTGCCCACGGCCGTGGATAATGGGGTATTCTACAAGTCGTTCTACATCAACCGGATATACGACATGAACTGGGCCCTGACCAAGGCCCTGACCTTGGACTACACCGCCACCAACCGGGGCGTGATTGACGAGGGTGTGGGCCAGAGCCTCGGCGACGGCACCATTGCCCAGAACAACCGCGCCGAGCAGTGGAACAACCTGAAGCGCGGCGGCCGCACCACCAACTTCAGCCAGAACATCGCCCTCACCTACCGCCTGCCGCTCGATAAGTTTCCGCTCACCGACTGGATTTCGGCCGACACGCGCTACACGGCGCACTACAGCTGGCAGGCCGTGTCGACGGCCACCGGCATCCGGATACCCGCCAACCCCAACGTGGTGGGCGACACTACCACCACGCTGGCCAACCTGGGCAATACCGTGCAGAACAACCGCGAGCTGAGCGCCAACGGCAAGATTGACCTGGTGAAGCTCTACAACAAGGTGCGCTTCCTGAACATTATCAACAACGCGCCGCCGCCCGCGCCCCGCCCGGCCCAGCCCGACCCTAGCAACCCCAACGCCCCGGTGGCTACCCGCCCCACGCCCACCGCCCCCGATACGGCCCGCAAAGACCCCTTGCGCTTCGTGAAGGCCGTGCTGCGGGCCGTGATGACGGCGCGCAGCATCAACTTCACCTACGCGCAGTCGAGCGGCACGCTGCTGCCGGGCTACCTGCCGGCCACCAAGTACTTTGGCCTCGACAACCGATTTGGCGGGCTAGCCCCGGGCATTCCCTTCATCCTGGGCCAGCAGTACACCACCGGCGAGCTTTATAACCTGGCCAGCTCCAACAACTGGTACACCCAGCAAAGCCAGTACCTGAACACGCCGCTCTCGAATATCCTCACCGAAAACTTCACGGCCCGCACCACCCTGGAGCCCTTCCGGGGCTTCAACATCCAGCTGGATTTGCGCAGCCAGAAGGTGCGCAACAACGAGGCCTACTACCGCCTGGCCATCGACACCACCAGCGCGGCGTACCTGGCCAACGGCACGCTCAACCCCTTTGCCGACCGGCACCTGGCCAATACCCAGGCCCTGGGCACGGGCTCGTACAGCGTGAGCACCATCACGGTGCAAACCCTGTTTGGCGACCTTGGCAATAATGGCGAAACAAGCAAGGCCTTCGACCGCTTCGTGGCCAACCGCGCCATTGTGCAGCAGCGCCTGCAGGCGGCTAGCCCTTCCAGCACCCGCACGGTAAGCTACACCACGATAGACCCCACCACCGGCCGGCCCGTAACGACCTATACCAACCAGGCCACCAACCTCTACAGCTACAACTCGCAGGATGTGCTGCTGCAAAGCTTTCTCGATGCCTACCACGGTAAGTCGTCGGATGGCTACGAGGCCAAGACCTTTAACCCCTTCTCGGTGATTCCGCTGCCCAACTGGAACGTGCAGTACAACGGCTTTTCCGACCTGCCGGGCATCCGCAACGTCTTCCGCTCGTTTACCCTGAGCCACGTGTACTCGTCTATCTACAACCTGGGCGGCTACACCACCTCTACGGCCTACGAGAATGAGCCCACGTTTGGGCCCGCGCCCGCCACGCCCTTCCTCTCCAATGCCACCGGCCAGGTGGTGCCCTACTACGTGGTGGGCCAGGTCAGCATTATCGAGAGCATGGCCCCGCTGCTAGGGCTGAATTTTCAGACCGTGAACAACGTGACCGGCCGCGTGCAGTACAACACCGCCCGCGCCGTGTCGCTGAACATTACCAACGCCCAGGTAACCGAGCTGCACACCACCGAGCTGGTCATTGGCCTGGGCTACGCGGCCACCGGCTTCAAGCTGCCCTTCCGGGTGGGCGGCGAGCAGCGGGTGCTGAAAAACAACCTCACCGGCCGCCTCGACCTCAGCATCCGCGACAACGCCACCATCCAGCGCAGCATCCTGGGCTCGGTCGACCCGGTGCCCGCTACCACTACCGTGCCCGTACCCGGCACCACGCCGCCGGCCCTGGCAACGGGCAGCGCCGCCGTGGTGGGCGTGGTGGGCACTTCTACCAGCCAGGTTACCAACGGCTCGCTGCAAGTGCAGCTGCGCCCCACCATCGACTACCTGCTGAACGCCCGCCTGAACCTGCAATTCTATTTCAGCCAGACCATCACGCAGCCCCGCGTGAGCAACGCCTTCCGCAATGCCACCACCGAGGGCGGCATTCAGCTGCGCTACAGCCTGCAATAAGCCGGCGGGGCCTAGGGGCTACGGGCGGCCTCGCCGTACTTTTGCCGGCAGTCAGTTTTCTTCTCTTTTCCCCTCCTCCATGAACATCCCTGCCACGCTGCACTACACCAAAGACCACGAATGGATTAGCCTGGACGGCGACACGGCCACCATTGGCATCACCGACCACGCGCAGCGCGAACTCGGCGACATTGTGTATGTCGACATCGACACCGTGGACAAAGACATTGCCCAGCACGACGTATTTGGCACGGTAGAGGCCGTGAAGACGGTTTCGGACCTTTTCAGCCCCATCAGCGGCACGGTGCTCGAAGTAAACGCCAAGCTCGCCGACGCCCCCGAAACCGTGAACTCGGACCCCTACGGCGAGGGCTGGATTATCAGGATGAAAGTGGCCGACCAGGGCGAGATTGCCGGCCTGCTCTCGGCCCAGGCCTACGGCGAATTGGTAGGCGCCTAGCTAGTCTCTCGTTTTTTCTTTAGAACGTCATGCTGAGCCCCGCGAAGCATCTCGCTCGCGCCGTTGGATTAGTACCCCTAGCGGCGCGAGCGAGATGCTTCGCGGGGCTCAGCATGACGTTCTCTTTTAGGGTAATTGCTTCCTGTAGTAATACGCTATGAAAACTCTCACCAACCGCTTTGCCGGCCCGCTTACCCTACTGTGGGTGGTGGTGATGCTGGTGCTCACCCTCACGCCGGCCCAGGAAATGCCGCGTATGCCCGAATGGAAGCTGCTTTCCTTCGATACGGCGGCCCACGCGGGCGTATTTGCGGTGCTGGCGGGGCTAGCCTGGCTCTGGGCGCGGCAGCGGGTGCGCTATCCGGTCAGCCTGGTGCTGCTAGGGTGCATTGTGTTCGGCGCCCTCATCGAGGTGCTGCAATACGCCATGCAGCTAGGCCGCCACGCCGAGTGGACCGACCTGCTGAGCGACACCATCGGTGCGGCGTTGGTTTTAGCCGGGGCTAGCCTGGCCGGGCGCGGGCGCCGCCTGGGTATAGGCACAGGCGTCGGGCTAGCCCTGGGGCTCTTGCCGGGCCACTCGCATGCCCAGGCCCCCGAGCCCGACCTGGCCCGTGCCCGCCGCACTATCGAGGCGCTGGCTGCGCCCACCATGCACGGCCGGGGCTACGTGCAGCAGGGCGAGCATGTGGCGGCAGCCTACCTGCGCGGGCGGCTGCGGCAGTTGGGTTTAGCGCCGCTGGCGCCAGATTATATGCAGTCGTTTACGCTGGATGTGAATACGTTTCCGGGGAAGATAGCGCTAACCGTAGGCGGCCAGCCGCTAGCACCCGGACGAGATTTTATTGCGGCTCCCGAGTCAGGGCCCTGGCCTTTAGCTTCTCAGTTTCAGGCAGCATTACTTGATACCCTGGTTTTTATTGATAGCACGACTTGGCGCCAGTATCTGCGCCCTTACGACTACCGCAGTGGTGGGCGCCCCAAGCCAACTCCGGCCACGATATTACGCTTGTCGCAAGCGCTGGTGATTCGCAACCGCGATGAATCCCGGTTAGCGCACCTGCCACCCGCGCTCCGCCAGTATATCGCAGAGCGGCCTCATTTCACGCTCGTGCCTAAGCTCACCGCTTCCCTAGCGGCCGAGCAGGCACCTCATCCACACCTAGAGGTATTGGCGAGTAGCTGGCCGGCTGGCTCGTCACCGCAGTTATTCACGTTGAAGCTCGACGCCCAACTCCTCCACCACTACCAAACCCAAAACCTCGCCGCCCTTATAAAAGGCACGACCCAGCCCGATAGCTTTCTCGTCGTTTCGGCCCACTACGACCACCTGGGCATGATGGGCCGTAAAACTTACTTCCCCGGCGCCAATGACAATGCCAGCGGCGTGGCCCTGCTGCTGGAGCTAGCCGCTCACTATGCCCGGCCCGAAAACCGACCTGCCTACTCACTGGTATTTCTGCTCTTCGGGGCCGAAGAAGCGGGGCTAGTGGGCTCCGGTTACTTTGTGCAGCACCCGCTGGTGCCGCTGGCCAGCATCAAGTTCCTACTCAACCTCGACCTGCTGGGTACCGGCGAGGAAGGCGCCACCGTGGTGAACGGCCGGGTGTACGAGGCGGCCTTCGCCCGGCTCACCGCCCTCAACAACGCCCACCACTACCTGCCCCACCTCACGGCCAGGGGCCGGGCGGCCAACTCTGACCATTTTCCTTTTTCGGAGGCGGGCGTGCCGGCCTTTTTCCTGTACACCCGCGGCGGCAGCCTCGCCTACCACGATGTAAACGACCAGCCGGCCGCCCTGTCGCTGGCCGGCTTTGCGGGCGCCTACGGGCTGGCCCGCGACTTTCTCGACGGCCTGGGCGCCCGCTAGGCCCGCGCCGGCTGGCCTCCTGAACGCAAAAAACCCCAGCCAATTGGCCGGGGCTCCCTGCGTCTGGCGCTGCCGGGGCAGCTGATAATGTTAGCTCTAACTTAATAAGTCACTTCAAAACCAAGTAGTGGATATAGGCTAGACTACTAGCTTAGCCGTTCGCCTTCAGCGAGTTCAGGATTTTCTTGGCCAGGGGCTCCCACTCGGGCTTCTGGCGGTCGGCGCAGTTGAAGGTGCAGATGAGCAGCTTGCCCTGCACGTCGGTGAAGAACACGAGCGTGTATACTTCGTGGCCCATTTCCGGCTTCATGTATTCGAGGTAGCCCACCTTGCGGTTGCTCACTTCCTTCACGCCTTCGCTGAACCAGGTGGCCTTGCTGTACTGCTTGTGATAGGCCTTGGCGAAGCTCTCCTCGTACACCTGCACCATGTCCTGGTCGGCGTCATTGTCAGAGTAGTTGAAGGCCAGCGACACCAGGTTGTTGTTGGTGAACACTACGCTGGGGCGGCTGCTGGCGTGGGCGTAAGCAAAATCCATCTGCTGCTCCGTCATCACCTCAAAGCCTTTGGGGATGAGCACCTCCACGCGCTCGCTGAGCACGCGCTTCTTGATAAGCTCAATCTCGGCGGCGGGGCGGGCGGCCATCAGCAGGCTGGCACAGCTGGTAAGCAGCAAGAGTACGAGTGTCTTCATGGGAGTATGCTAAGTAAAATTGGCTGGTAGAAATGTAGTTGCGTTGTTTCGGGAACTAAGTTACATACAAAAGGCCAAGCTTGTTCAAAAATGTATTCTGCAAATTTTGGCTACTTTCCAGAACCTTAAAAGGCATCATATTTTACTTTAACTTGGTATCGTTCTGCTATTTATCAATCAATGTTTAAAGCAACACCTGGTATTATTACCGGAATCTGGAATAAAAAAAACTTTTTGTTTCCAATAAAAATGCAAAAACTACCGGGAATGGTGCAGGACTTTCTGTATTTTTCTTTACGAAGCAGCTAAGCCGCCGGATTTACCTACAGGATATTATTTAGTTGCTCTTTGATTTTTTCCAGCTCCTCCTTCATGCCCACCACTAGGTGCTGCACGGTGGCATCGTTGGCCTTCGAGCCTATCGTGTTGATTTCCCGGCCTATTTCCTGGGCCAGAAAGCCCAGCTTTTTACCCACGGCCTCGTCGGGCTGCCGGGTGGCTAGCTCAAAGTAATTGAGGTGAGCCGCCAGGCGCACTTTCTCCTCGGCAATGTCGAGCTTTTCAATGTAATACAGCACCTCCTGCTCGAAGCGGGTAGCGTTGAACTGCTCGTGCTGCGTAAGCTCGGCGAGGTGGGCGGCCAGGCGCTGGCGCACGTGGGCAATACGCTGGGGGTCGTGCAGCTCCACGGCGGCCAGCTGCTGCCGGATGGTGCCGATGTAGCCCAGAATCTCCTGCTGCAGGGTCTGGCCCTCATCCTGCCGAAACTGCTGCATGGCGGCCAGCGCCTCGGTGAGCAGCGGCTGCAGCTCGGCCCAGGTGGGCTCATCGAGGCCGGCTTCGGCCTGGCTGGCCTGGGCAGCCTCGGCGGCGGTGGGCACCACGCCGGGCAGGCGCAGGGCAGCTAGTAGGGTTTCCTCGCCCGGCCTGATGCCCAGCGAGTTGGCTACGGCGGCCAGCTCGTGGTAAGCGGCCAGCAGGGCTTCGCGGTTGAGGTTGAGGGCCGCGCCCGCGCTGGCCGGCCGGCTGAAATCGAAGTTGAAATTGACTTTGCCGCGCAGCAGGGCTTTGGTGATTTGCTGGCGAATTTCCAGCTCGTGGGCTTGCAGAAAACGCGGCAGGCGCAGGCTCAGGTCGAGCGTTTTGGAGTTGAGCGAGCGCAGCTCGGCCGTGGCGGTGTAGCGGTCCGTTTCGCGGTGCGCCTGGCCAAAGCCGGTCATGGATAGCAACATAAACTAGGGGAAGTAGCGCCGCCGGGTGGCGGATTGGGTAAGCAAAATTAGGCCGTTGTACGGGCGTTTGGTTGCGGGCGGTGGGCTAGCCGGGTGGGTTTGGCGTTTACCCGTTCCTATTCCTCGCTCACCCTCACCGATTACTCGCCGAACGCACTGGGCGCGTGTTACGGCAGCATTACCGGGCCGCTTCATTACCAATGATTTGATAACCGACCAGTTAGCCGGGGGCTGAAAATGCCGGGGGACCTTTGCGTTCGCATTGGCTTAACCCCCTTTTTATGCGCACTCTTACCAGTAGTAACCGGACCGCGTGGCGGCTGGCAATTTTGTTCTTCCTCCTGCTGCTAGGCCGGCTGGCTTCGGCCCAGGTCACGACCTCGGCCCTTGGCGGCAAAATTATTTCAGACAAGAATGAGGACCTGATTGGCGTGACGGTGGTAGCCACCCACGTGCCCACCGGCAGCAAGCGCGGCACCGCCACCGAGCCCGACGGCCGCTTCACCATTCCGAACCTGGCGCCCGGCGGGCCCTACACCGTAACGGTGAGCTACGTGGGCTATAAGGAGCAGACTATCAACAACGTATTCCTAACCCTGGGCAATACCACCCGCCTCAACATCGTGCTGGCGGCCGAGGCCCAGGCCTTGAACGAAGTAGTAGTAGTGGGCAACACCCAGGCTACCAAAACCGGCGCCGGCACCAACGTGGGCCGCGAGGCCTTGCAGCAGCTGCCCACCATTTCGCGCAGCATTCAGGACTTTACCCGCCTCGACCCGCGCAACTCGAACAACTCGTTTGCGGGCAGCTCGTTTCGCTACAACAACATTACCCTGGATGGCGCCGTGAACAACGACGCCATTGGTTTTTCGCCCTCGCTAGGGGGGCAGGGCGGCACCAGCGGCCTGCCCGGCGGCTCGGCCCGCTCGAACCCGATTTCGCTCGATGCCATTCAGGAAATTCAGGCCTCGGTGGCGCCGTATGATGTGAAGCTGGGCAACTTTACGGGCGGCTCGATTAACGCCGTGACGCGCTCGGGCACCAACGATTTTCACGGCTCGGTGTATGGCTACGGCCGCAACCAGGCCATTACGGGCCGTAGCATTGATGGCACGGATGCCAAAATCGGCTCGGCCTACCACGACTACCAGACGGGCTTCCGCCTGGGCGGGCCGATTATCAAGAACAAGCTCTTCTTCTTCACCAACGCCGAGATTGCGCGCCGCACCGAGCCGCAGTTCTACGCCGCCGGCACTACGGGCTCGCCGGTGACGCTGGACCTGGCCCAGCAGATTACGGCCAAGCTCAACAACTACACCACCCGCAATGCCGATGGCTCGCTGAGCCAGGCTAGCTACAACGTGGGCGACTACGGCGACTACACCATCTACGCCAACAGCAACAAGATTTTTGGGCGTCTCGACTACAACCTCGACGACAAAACGAGCATTGCGCTGCGTCACAACTTTATCAAGTCGGAGGCCACTAACCTGGAGCGTTCGGGCAGCTTGTTTAAGTTTGGCTCGCAGGATTTTACGCAGAACAACATCCAGAATTCGACGGTGCTGGAAGTGAAGTCGAACTTTTCGAGCCGCTTTGCCAACAACCTGATTCTGGGCTACACCAACATTCACGACTACCGCAACCTGATTGGCGGGCAGGGCAACCTCTACCCCTCGGTGCAGATAAACAACGTGAGCACCGACCCGACCAAAAACTATGGCGGTGGCTCGAACCAGATTCTGCTAGGGTCGGACCGCGAGGCGAGCATCTTCAACACCCGCCAGAAAACGTTTGAGCTGACCGACAACTTCACCTTCTACACCGGCGCGCACGCCCTGACGCTGGGCACGCACAACGAGTTTTACCACATCGACTACGGCTTCATCAACTCCTGGAACGGCCGCATCGAGTACAACAGCCCGAGCGACTTTTTGAACGACCTGCCGAGCCGCATCCGCGGCACCTACAACAACGGCACGGTGGGCAACAACTCGTACGACTACAACTACAACAACCCTTCGGCGGCATTCAACATCAACTTCTTCAGCGGCTATTTGCAGGATGAGTGGTCGGTAAACGACCGCCTGAAAGTGACGCCCGGCATCCGCTTCGACATTGCCTCGCTGCCCAACAAGCCGGCCCTGAACGCGGGCCTGGTAAACAACCCGACCAACGACGCCCGCACCCTGAACCAGACGTACACCCACACGGCCTGGCAGGAGCTTAATAACGGCTATCTGGGCCAGGTGCAGATTTCGCCCCGGCTAGGCTTCAACTACGACGTGCAGGGCGATGGCTCGGTGGTGGTGCGTGGCGGCACGGGCATCTTCACCGGCCGGGTACCGTTTGCCTGGTTTGGCTACGCCTACTACAACAACGGGGTGAATTTCAACTCGGTAGACCTGAACAATGTTCAGACTACGGCGGCCACGGCCGGCAAATACTACCTGAGCCAGAACCCCGACAATATCTACGCCCAGCTGCCGGCCTCGGCCCGCAGCACCACGGAGGTGAACCTGATTGACAATAACTTCAAGATGCCGCAGGTGTGGCGCTCGAACCTGGCCGTCGATTTCAAGCTGCCTAGCGGCACGCGCTTCTCACTGGAGGCCTTGTACACGAAAGTTATTCAGGACGTGAAGTTTGAGAACATCAACCTGGCCGACAACGCCACGTACCTCAGCCAGGGCCCCACCCTGAGCCCGCGCTACGCTGCCGCGCCGTTTGGCACCAAGGTTAACTCGCAGTTTTCCAATGCCTTTTTCCTCACCAACACCCAGCAGGGCTACCGCTACCAGCTCACGGGCTCGGTGGGCCAGACGGTGGCTAACCTGATTGATGCCAACGTGGCCTACACCTACGGCAAGAGCTACGACATCAGCAACGGCATCCGCAACTCGCCCCAGAGCAACTGGGAGCTGAACCCGGCTCTGAATGTGAACGACCCCGGCCTGGCCTACTCCAACTTCGACCTGCGCCACCGCGTGGTGGCGAGCATCAACCTGCACAAGACCTTCGCCCAGCGCTTCACGGGCTACCTCACCTCGGTGCTGACCTACCAGAGCGGCGCGCCCTACACCTGGGTGTATAACAACAACTTCCTGGGCAACGGCCAGCAGAACGTGCAGCTGGCCTACATCCCCGGCTCGGCTTCGGACATCACGCTCGTGTCGCGGGCCAGCAGCACGGCGCCTTACACCGTGGAGGCCAGTGGCGCGCAGTACGCAGCCCTCAACAGCTTCATCAGCAATGACCCGTATCTGAGCACCCGCCGCGGCCAGTATGCCGAGCGCAACGGCGCCCGCACCCCCTGGAACAACCAGGCCGACGTGCGCTTCATGCTGGAAGCCAAGCTGGGTAAGCTCGACGCCGACGTGACGGGCGCCGTACCCTCGGCCCACACCATCCAGATTTCGTTTGACATCGTGAACTTCGGCAACCTGCTGAACAGCAGCTGGGGCCGCCAGTACTTCGTGCCCAATACGTTTAACTCGACGCTGGGTACCGGCCTCACGCAGGTGGCCTTTGCCGATGCCGCCGGCAACGTGTCGAGCACCTACAGCGCGGGCCAGTACAACCGCCCGGCCTTCACCTTCGGCACGCCGGCCACTTACTCCATCGACCAGCTGGCCTCGCGCTGGCAGGGCCAGCTAGGGGTGCGCTACTCGTTCTAGCCAGCTACCCAGGGTGCTGAAGCCTACATTACCCAAAACGCCTTAACCTTTGTAAAGCTCGCCCTAGCCGGGGCGAGCTTTACTTTTGGTAGCTGCGGCCCGCCGCGCCCGGCAATACCTATTTCGTGCTTTCCCCTTGAATATCCTGCACCTGCCCAAGTGGTACCCGCACCGCTACGACGACCAGGATGGCGACTTTGTGGCGCGGCATGTGGCGGCCATTGCCGCGCAGCCGGGCGGGCGGTCGGCGGTGGTGTTTGCGGCCGTGGCGCGGGGGCCGCTGGGGCAACTTATTGAAGAAGAAATTGACTTGCGCGGGCCGGTGCCCACCTGGCGCTACTATTACCGCGCCCGCCCCACCGGCCTGGCCCCGCTCGACAAGCCCTTGAAGCTACTGCTGTGGCTGTGGTGCCAGCGGCGCGGCCTGCGGGCGGTGCGGCGGCACTGGGCCGGCCAGCGGCCCACTATGCTGCACGCCCACGTGCTGCTGCGCACGGGCCTGCTGGCCTGGCTGCTGAGCCGGGCGTGGCGCATTCCTTACCTCCTTACGGAGCACTGGACGGCGTACCTGCCGCCGCGGGTGGCTAGCCTGCCGGGCTGGCGGCGGGTGCTCACGCGCTGGGTGGTGCGCCGGGCCGGCGCCCTGCACACGGTATCGGGGGCGCTGGCCGAGGCCCTGGCTGGCCTGGGCGCGCGGGCCCGGCGCACGGCAGTTATTTATAATGTGATTGATACGGAGCTGTTTCGACCGGCCCTGGCTAGCCCCGACGAAGCCCGGCGACTGCTGCACGTGGCGGCTTTTCATGATGACGTGAAAAACCTGTCGGGGGTGCTGCGGGTGGTGGCGCGGCTGCGCCCGGCCTGGCCCGGCCTGCGCCTGCGCGTGGCCGGCTACGGCCCCGACGAGCCACACCTGCTAGCCCTCGCCGCCGAGTTGGGCCTGCTGGCCGATGGTACTGTGCAGTGGCTGGGCAAGCTGCCGCACGCCGCCGTGGCCGCCGAAATGCAGGCGGCCACGGCGCTGGTGTCCTTCAGCCGGGCCGAGACGTTTGGCGTGGTGCTGCTGGAGGCCCGGGCCTGCGGCCGGCCGGTAGTGGCCACGCGGGTGGGCGGCGTGCCCGAGCTGTTTGAGCCGGCCGGCACCTACGGCCTGCTGGTGGCGCCCGACGACGAAGCGGCCCTGCTGGCGGCCCTGCACGCGGTCCTCAGCCAGCCGGCGGCGTTTGCGCCGGTGGTGCTGCGGGCCAGCGCCGAGCAGTGCAGCCCGGCCCGCGTGGGCCGCCAGTTTCACGAGCTTTACACTAGCCTTGCTCGCGGGTGAGGGGCCCTAGCCTGCGGCACCGGGCCGGCTATCTTTGCCCGCCGCGCCAGCCCGGTGCGAGCGCGGCGGCCTTGGCTTTGCCGCGCTGGCAGCACAGCGCTTTTTGCCGGTTGGCCAGGCCTTTGGGCGGCCCACTACGGGCGCGGCCGGCTTGCTCTACCCTCCCCTACTTGATGCTACGGCGTATTATTCAGCACTTTGCGGCCCGGCTGGGGGGCGCCGTAGCCAGCTTGGCGGTGGTGTGGCTGACGGCGCGCTACCTGGGGGCGGCGGGCCGGGGCGAGGTGAGCTTGTTTGTGACGGCCACAGCCGCCATTTTGCTGTTTACGGGGTTGCTGGGCGGGTCGTCGCTCATTTACCTGGTGCCGCGGCGCAACGTGTGGCACCTGCTGGGGCCCGCCTACGCGTGGGCGGGGCTGGTGTGCGCGGTGGGCACGGCCGTAGCCACCATTTTGCAGGGCAAGGACTGGTTTTACGCCCTCAACCTGGGCGCTTTATCGCTGCTGCAAGCATGGCTGAGCATCAACAGCCTGCTGCTGCTGGGGCGCGGGCGCGAGCGCCTTTATAATGTGCTCACCACCGGGCAGGGCGCCCTGCTGGCGCTGGCGCTGGCCGGGGCGCTGGTGGGCCTGGGCTACCGCACCGTGCCCGTGTTTTACGGGGCCAGCTACCTGGCCTACGGCCTACCGCTGCTCTGGAGCCTGCAGCAGCTGCGGCAGCTGCCCGATGCGCCGGGCAGCACCCGCCTGCGCCGCCGGGCTGCCACCCGCGAGCTGGCCCGCCACAGCCGGGGGGCGCATTTTTCCAACATTATCGTGTTTGCCAACTACCGGCTGGGGTACTACGTGGTGGCCTACCTGCTCGGCACGGCCGCGCTGGGCGTGCTATCGGTGGGCGTGGCCGTGGCCGAAGGGCTGTGGCTGATTGCGCGCAGCACCTCGCTCATTCAGTACGTGGCGCAGGTGCGCACGGCCGCCAGCCCGGCCGCGCCCGATGCCGAAACCGGCCGCCTGGCCGCGGCGGCGCTGGGCCTCACGGCGCTGGGGGCGGCCGGGCTGGCGGCCGTGCCCGCCAGCTGGCTGGCCTGGGGCTTCGGCCCCGAGTTTGGGGCGGCCCGGCCGGTACTGTGGGCGCTGGCCCCCGGCATAGTGGCCAACGCCGGCGTGAACCTGATGAGTACGTACTTTGCGGCGCGGGCCAGCTACCGCATCAACAATTGGACGGCTGGCCTGGGCCTGCTGGTGGGGTTGCCCGCCACGCTGGTGCTGGTGCCCCGGCTCGGTATTGTGGGGGCGGCGCTGGCCATGTCGGCCTCGTACAGCACGAGTGCCGGGTACCTGGGCTGGCAGCTGTGGCGGGCGCTGCGCACGGCGCAAATGCCCGCTCGTATACGTTCGTAGTTTATGAATTTTCTCCGCTCGCTGCTCGAAGCGGCCCTCACCATGGTGGTGGTGCTGGGCCTGGCCCGCTGGGCGCTGGGGCTTTTCAGCAAAAAGGCTACCGTGTACCGGGCCACGCCAGCCCGGCAGCTAGCCCTGCTCACGTGGCCGCTGCTGGCGGTGGGCACTGGCTTTGCCACCGCGGCCCCGGGCCTGGTGGCCGCCACGGCTTTCGAGCGCTGGCTGGCCTGGGGGCTACTGCTGGCCGTGCTGGCCCTGGCCGCGCCGGCGCTGCTGCTGCACCTGCGCTACTACACGCTCAATGCCGCTACCACGCTCGTATTCAACCCCCTGGAAGGCCACTTGCAGGTGGCCCTCGACGAAGTGCTGGCCTACGACCCCGCCCGCCAGGGCTGGCCCGGCCCGGTAGAGTGGAGCCGCTGCCGCTGGCCCGGCGTGTTCTGGCGGCGCTACGAGTACCTGCGCCTGCCCCTGCCGCAGGGCGACATTATCCTCACTAGCCTGGTGCTGCCCGATATGCACCTGCTGGTGCGCTACCTGCGCCACTTTGGCGTAGTGGTCGTAGAAAGGCGCCGCCCCTGGGCGTGGATTTGAGTTAGTGGTTAATTGTCAGTGATTAATTATTAACGGCTCTGCCTAGTCACTACTCCCCGTTAACCATTCACAAGTAAACATTACTCATTATAAAATGCCCCTTCTGCATTATCTCGACCAGGGCGACCCTGGCGCCCGGCCGCTCGTTATTCTGCACGGCCTGTTTGGCACCCTCGATAACTGGCAGACGCTAGCCCGGCGCTGGGCCGAGGAGGCCGGCCTGCGCGTGGTTTCGGTGGATTTGCGCAACCACGGGCGCTCGTTTCACGCGCCCGAGCACAGCTACGCCCTCATGGCGGAGGACGTGCTCGCCCTCTTCGACCACCTGGCCCTCGACCCTAAGCGCCTTACGCTGATGGGCCACAGCATGGGCGGCAAGGTGGCCATGTGCCTGGCGCTGGGCTACCCCGAGCGGCTGGCCCAGCTCATTGTGCTCGACATCGCGCCGCGCTTTTCCAACATGGAGCATCAGGACGACATCATTGCCGGCCTGCAGGCCGTGGACCTGGCCGCCCTCCAAACCCGGCAGCAGGCTGAGGCGGCGCTGGCGCGCACCATTCCGCAGGTGGGCGTGCGGCAGTTTTTGCTGAAAAACCTGTACCGGCGCGACGATAATTCCTTTGCCTGGCGCATCAACCTGCCGGCGCTGGTCGAAAACCTGGCGGCCGTGGGCGCCGAAATCAGTTCGGCTCAGCCGTTTCTCAAGCCCACGCTGTTCTTGCGCGGCGGCAAATCCGACTACATTTTGCCCGAGGATAAGCTGACCGGCATTCCGGCACTGTTCCCCAACTCGCAGGTTGCCACCGTGCCCGACGCCGGCCACTGGCTGCACGCCGAAAAGCCCGAGGAAGTATTTGGGCTGGTCAAAAACTTCGTTTTAATGCAGCTGTAGCGCGGGCCTTTCGTCCGTGCTCGCCCCATTATCAAACGCGGACTGAAAATCCGCGCTGCTCTATGCTTTACCTGATTCCTACCCCGCTGGCCGACGGCACGGCGCCGCAGGTGCTGCCGCCGCAGGTGGTGGCCGCCGTGGCCCGATTGCCCTACTTCCTGGTCGAAAACCTGCGCACCGCCCGCCGCTTCGTGAAGGAGGTGGCCCCGCACCGCGTAATTGAGGATATCCGCTTCGTGCTCATCGACAAAGACAGCACGCCCGCCCAGGTGAAAGCCGCGCTGGAGCCGCTGGTGAAAGAGAAAATTGAGGCCGGCGTGCTTTCCGAGGCCGGCTGCCCGGGCATTGCCGACCCTGGCGCGGCGCTGGCCCAGGAGGCGCACCGGCTGGGGCTAGGGGTGCGCCCGCTGGTGGGGCCGTCGAGCATCTTGCTCGCCCTCATGGGCTCGGGGCTGAACGGGCAGCGGTTTGCCTTTCATGGGTATCTGCCCATCGAGAAGGCGGCCCGCATCGCGGCCATCAAAAGCCTGGAAAAGGAGGCCGGCCAGCGCGACCAGAGCCAGCTGTGCATAGAGACGCCCTACCGCAACGACCAGCTGCTCAGCGACCTGCTAGCCCACCTGGCGCCCGCTACCCGCCTCTGCGTGGCCACCGACCTCACCGCGCCCACCGAGTACCTGCGCACCCTGGCCGTGGCCGACTGGCGCCGGCTGCCCGAGCTGCCCAAGCTGCACAAGCGCCCGGCGGTGTTTGCCTGGGGCCGCTAGCTGGCAATAACCTACGCTTTTAGCTTGGCTAGCCAGGTTTCGGCGGCGGCCAGGTCGTCGAAGAGCCGGTAGCTGAGGTTGGCGGCTTTGGCTTCGAGTATAATCTGGGCACTGGCCAGGCGCGCAAACACGTCGTGCGGCAGCAGCACCGCCCCATGAAACGTGCTGCTGCGCGTGAGCCAGTGGGCACGTATCCACTCGCTTTCTTCGGGAGTAAAGGGCTGCATGAGGCGCTGGTCGGCCAGCACCCGGTTCCAGCCGCGCCGGGCCAGCAGCTGCGCCAGCTCCCCTAGCAGGCCCTGCAAGTCGGCGAGCTGGCGGGGCCCGGCCTGGTATTCTACCACCACGTAGCCGTGCGGGTGCTCGAGCAGGCGGGCTACCGCGTTTTGAAAATAGAGGGGCAGCGCGGGCAGATTGGCAGGCATGAGCAAAGAAAGCGGAACCACAATTTTACGGCCCCAAATACCACGCTAGCGGCCCGAAGGTTGCAGGGCTACGGTAAAGGCCGTGCGCCCGCCAGCCCCGGTTTCGAGCCGAAAGGCAAAGCCGTGGGCCAGCAAAATATCGCGCACCAGCACCAGCCCAATGCCCTGCCCGCCCGGCTTGGTGCTGAAAAAGGGCGTAAACAGCCGCTGGCTCACCTCGGGGCTCAAGGGCGGGCCGTCGTTTTCGATGGCCAGCGTGGGCGGCTGGGCGGTGGTGCGCACCCACACGTTGCCCCCGCCCGGCCCAATGGCTTCGAGGGCATTTTTGGCCACGTTGAGCAGCGCCTGGGTGAGCTGATGGGCATCGGCCGGCACTACCAGGGGGCCTTCAGGGGCTAGCTGCCAGTGCCAGGCTATGCCCTGGGCGGCGCTTTGTGGGGCTAGCAGGCGGCCCAGGCCCCGCAGCAGTGCGTGCAGCTCGGTGGGGTGCAGGGCGGGCGGCGGCAGGCGCACCAGCCGGGCGTAGGCGGCCACAAAATCGGCAAGCTGGGTGTTGCGGGCAATGCTCACGGCCAGGCCCTCGCGGTAATCTAGGCGGTCGGCGGGGGCTAGCTGGGGGGCGTAGTGCCCAAAGCTGCCCAGCAGCGAGTTTACGGCCCCGATGGAGTTGTTGACCTCGTGCGACACGAGGCGGATGAGCTGCTCGTAGCTCTGCTTTTCCTGCTGGCGCAGCTCGTCGGTCAGCTCTTCCAGCACGATAAAGCGCCGCTGAAAGCCCCGGTCGAGAAAGTGCGCGGCGGCTGCCCGGTAGAGCTGCCCGCCGGGCAGGCGCACCGGCTGGGGGTGGCCGCCGGCCAGGCCGGCCAGCGCCGCGCCCCAGGGCGCGGGCAGGCCCGCCACCGGCTGCCCCAGCAGCGCGGCAGCGGGCAGGCCTAGTGCGCGGGCGGCGGCGGCGTTGGCGCTGGTTATCTCCCCGTCAAAATTCAGCAGCAGAATGCCCGCCGGCGAGGCGGCCAGTAGCCGCTCGAGCAGCACGGCCTGCTCGTGCTGGCCCACGCGCTCCTGGCGCAGCGCGTCGAGCATCTGGTTGTAGACCCCGATGAGTCGGTCGAGCTCGGGCTGGCCCACGGGCTTGAATTTCAGGTTGAAATCTTGGGCGGCCAGCGCCGCCGTGCCGGCCTCGATGAGGCGCACCGGCCGCAGCAGCCCCCGGTACAGCTGCCAGGTAAGCACTCCGCTCGCCACAATGGTCAGCTCGCAGGCCACAAACAGCCCCGGCTGGCGCGTGCGCACCTGCGCCGCCAGCACCAGCAGCACGGCATACAGCGGCAGCAGAAAGAGCAGAAGCTTGCTACGAAGCGACATGGCGGCTGGGCTTAGCTACTAAGACTTGCTCCTGAACTAAAAAGAACATAAAATCGGGTCGTGCTGAACGCAGTAAAGCATCTCTACCCCTTCGTTGAACGCCTTGTACAAGTGGTAAAGATGCGTCACTGCGTTCAGCATGACCCGTTTGTTTAAGGCGTTTAATTTTGAAGTAAGGCTACTCGCTGTACGGGATGCCAAACTTATCGAGCCGCCGGTAGAGGGCGCCGCGGCTCAGGCCCAGGGCGCGGGCCACGCGGCTCAGGTTGCCCTGGTAGTGGGCCACGCTCTGGCGTATCATCTGCTCTTCCAGGGCCTCCAGGGTCATGGAGCCGGGGGCGGGCAGCTCGGCGGGGCTAGCCGGGCGCGGGGCGGGCGCCGCGGCACCAGGAGCCTGCAAGTCGCTAGGAGTCAGCTCGTCGTGCGGGGTAGTGAGCACGGTGCGCTCCACCAGGTTTTTAAGCTCGCGGATGTTGCCGGGCAACGGCTGCTCTTGCAGCCAGTGGGCGGCGGCCGGGCCCAGCCGCAGGCCGGGCCGGTGGTAGGTGGCTTGCAGCTGGGCCACGAAGTGCCGGGCCAGGGCCGGGATATCGGCCGGGCGCTCGCGCAGGGCGGGCAGGCGCAGCGTGATGAGGTTGAGGCGATAAAACAGGTCTTCGCGGAATCGGCCCTGGGCTACCATTTCGGCCAGGTTTTTATTGGTGGCGGCCACCACGCGCAGGTCGAGGCGGCGCGGGCGGCTGTCGCCGAGCACCTCGTAGGTGCGGTCTTGCAGCACGCGCAGCAGCTTCACCTGGCTGGCCAGCTCCAGCTCGCCTATCTCATCCAGAAAAATGGTGCCGCCGTTGGCCAGCTCGAAGCGGCCCACGCGGTCGGCGCGGGCATCGGTGAAGGCGCCGCGCCGGTGGCCAAACATCTCGCTCTCAAACAAGCTGGCCGAGATGCCGCCCAGGTTCACCTTCACAAAAGATTGGCCGCGCCGGTGGCTGTTGTGGTGCAGGGCCTCGGCAATCAGCTCTTTGCCGGTGCCGCTTTCGCCTTCTATCAGCACCGAGGCATCGGTGGCGGCCACCTGGCCCACCTGGCGCAGCACGGCCAGCAGGCGCGGGTCGTCGCCCACAATATTGCCGAAGGCAAACTGCCGGTCGAGCGCCGCCCGGCCGGTGGGGCTAGCCCCACCGGCCGGGGCCGCGTGCAATTGCAAAATGGTGCCGATGGTTTGCAGCAGCGCCTCGTTTTGCCAGGGCTTGGTGACGAACTCGGCGGCGCCCGCCTTCATGCCGGCCACCGCCAGCGCAATGCTGCCCCAGCCCGTGAGCAGCACCACCGGCACCTGCGGCGCCAGGGCCTTCAACTGGGTTAGCAGGGCTAGCCCATCGGCGCCGGTAGTGGCGGCCGAGAAGTTCATATCGAGCACGATGAGCCGGGGCGTGGCCTCGCGCACGGCGGCCAGCGCCTCGGCCGGGCCGGGCACGGCGTGCGGGGCGTAGCCAGCCTGCTTGAGCAGCAGCCGCAGCGAGGTGCGCACTGCCAGGTCGTCGTCGATAATGAGAATCATGCGGGGTTGTTGGGAGTTTGTTATCCATTGCAAAACGTCCGTCATGCTGAGCTTGTCGAAGCATCTTGCTCGCACTGCTAGGGTCACTAATCCTAACGGTGCGACCAAGATGCTTCGGCAAGCTCAGCATGACGGACGTTTGAATAGCTACGGCAGAAAACCGCCCCTAGCGGCCGCTGATGGTGCTGCCGCCGGTGGCATTTTTGGTCACCTCGGGCGCGCCGTAGTACCGGATGTTGCTGCCGCCGCTGGCCTCGGCCAGCAGCACTTCCTTCACGGCCAGCTTGGCGTTGCTGCCGCTGCTGGCTTCAATCTGGCTGCGGTTGGTGAGCAGTTTGTCGCCGTTGAAAACCGAGCCGCTGGTAATCTTGAGGTCGAAGCGCGGGGCCTGGCCCGTGAGGTCGATAACGCTGCCGCCGTTCTGGCGCACGATGAGCACGCCCACGTTGATGTCGGCCCGCACGGCGGCGCCCGACGAGATATCGAGCTGAAAATCGGGGTTGGCGAAGGGCCCGCTGGCCGTAACGGCGGCGCCGCTGCTGGCGGCGAGGCTCGAAAGCTGGTCGGCCGTGACGGCCACGCGCAGCTTGCGGTTCTGGCGGTCTTTTTTCGAGTTGCCGGCGCGCTCGTCGGGGTTGTCGTAGTGCACGTTCAGCACGCCGTCGCGCACGGTGGTCAGGATGTGCTCGCGCTGGTCGAGGGTGGTAGCGCTCACCTCCACCTGCTGGGCGTGGCCGCCCGTGAGCACCAGCTCGATGCCGGTGCCCACGTTGATGGCGCGAAATTTTTCGAGGGGCCGCACCTGTGGGCCGTTGGCGGCAGCCGTAGTGGCGGGGGCAGTGGTTTGGGCAGCGGCGGGGGCCAGCGCCAGCAGCCAGAGCGCGGCGGGCAGCAAGTATTTTTTCATGAACTCAGAAAAGCGGCGAAGAAAGTAAGCCCGCCGGCTGCAAAGAAAGAGCGCAGCGCGGGTTTGGGAACGGCCCCGGCCGGGGCGGCGGGGCTAGCGGCCGCTCACGCTGCCGCCGCTGCTGGTGCGCTTGGTAAGCTGCGGCGAGCCCTGGTAGCTGATGCTGCCGCCGCTGCTGGCCTGGGCCACCAGGTCGTCCTTCACGGCCACGCGCACCGAGCTGCCGCTGCTGGCCTGGGCGCGGCAGCGGTCGGTGCGCAGGTCGTGGGCATCGAAGGTGGCGCCGCTGCTGCTTTGCACATCGAGGCTAGTGGCGCGGCCCTTCAGGTCGGCACTGCTGCCGCTGCTCTGGCGCACGGTGAGGGTGCCGGTGTCGAGGCCGGCCTGCACGCTGGCCCCCGACGAGATGTCGAGCTGAAACGTAGCGGCGTCGAAGTCGCCCGCGGTGCGCACCGACGAGCCGCTGCTGGCCGAGAGCGCCGTAAGCTCATCGGCCGTGACGGCCACGCGCAGGTGCTTGTTGGTGCGGTCGCGGCTGTAGCGGTCGTCGTCGTTTTTGTAGCGCAGTATCAGCACGCCGTCCTTCACCGTGGTTTCGATGTGGTCGCGGTAAGCATCGGTGGCGGCGCTCACCTCCACGTGCTGGCTGCGGCCGGCCGTGAGGGCCAGCTCGATGCCGGTGCCCACCTGAATGGCGTGGAACGTGGGCACGGCGCGCGTTTGGGTGCTTTGGGCGCAGGCGGGGGCTAGCGCGGCCAGCGAAAGCAAGGCGGGGAAGAGCAGGTTTTTCATGGCAAAAACAGGAAAAGTGAAAGGCGGAAGCAGTTGATTATGGAGCGGGTACCGGGCCAGGCGGGCGTTCGTTACGGAGGCGGCCAAACTATTTTGCGGCCTCACCCCGCTGGCTGGCCGGGTAGATGCGGCAAAAGTGCCGGCCGTTGCCGCCGCGCCCTAAAATAATATCCCAACCAGCGCTAGCCTTACCCCAACGCGGCTTTTGGGGGCTAGCAAAGCCCCTTCCCTACTCCTCACGCAGGGCCACGGCCGGCTGAATGCCCGCCGCCAGCCGGCTCGGGTACAGCGCGCACACGGTGGCCAGCAGATACAGCCCCGCCGCCGCCAGCGCCATCGCGGTGAGGTACACGCCGGCCTTCACGCTAAACACGCCCAGCAGCGGAAACTGCGCCGCCACCGCCAGCCCCAGCAGCAGCCCAAACGTGGTGACCACCAGCAGCTCGCCCAGCACCTGCCGGCTGATGGCCGCCCCCGTGGCCCCCAGCGCCCGGCGCACCCCTAGCTCGGCGCGCCGCTGGCTGATGTTGAGCCACAGCACGCCAAACAGCCCCAGGGCCACATTCACCAGCAAAAACACGCACACTACGCCCAGGATGCCGGGCAGCGCCAGGCCCACCTTCAGCTGGGTGCGGCGCTCGTCGGGCAGGGGCAGGATGTTGCTCGACCAGCCGCCGCTGGCCGCTCGTATTTCCTCGTTCAGCTTTTTTTCGAGCTGCGCGCCGCTGCCCGGCTGCACCCGCACCAGCATATTGAAGAGAGCGCGCGCCGTATCCTGGGGGCTGATGTAGAGAAAATAGCCCGGCTGGGGCTCGCTCAGCTCGCCGTTGGCGCGGTAGGGGCCGCTGACGCCCACCACGCGGTAGCTGTCGTGGTCGTTGTCGGCAATGAGCTGGCCGAGGGCCGACCGGCCGTCGGGAAATAGGGCGGCCTGGGCCAGGTCCGTAATCACGATGGGCGGGTAGCGGCCGGGCACCTCGTCGCGGCGGTCGAACCAGCGGCCGGCCACCAGGCGCAGGCCCATTACGTCTTTGAACTCGGGGCCGGCGTCGTACACGTCGCCGTACACATCGGGGTGAATTTTTGCGCCGATAGCCCTAAACTGAGTGGAATTCTGGCTGAAGGCAAACGGCGTGTTGTCGACGCTGCGCGAGAGCGCGACCACGCCCGGCGTACTGCGCAGCCGGGCTACCAGGCGCTGCAAGCTGGCAAACTGCGCGGCGTGGGGCTGGGCGCCGGGGTTAAGCTCCACTTTCCACACGTTTTCGTAGCCGAAGCCGAGCGGGGCGCGGTAGTTGCGCCAGTAGTACACGCCCACGCTGCCCACCACAAAGAGCACCACGAAGGCCAGAAATATTTCGAGAATCAGCAAGCCATTGGCGCGCTTGCGGTTCCACATCAGGGTAAACAGGTGGCGTAGCATAAGTCAGTTATTCAATCAGCAGTGAGCAGTTAGCAGGAAGTTTTACCCGACGTGGCTAGGCCCCGGTGTCGCCTTTGAGGGCCCGCACGGCTTGCAGCTTCGACATTTTGTAGGCCGGGTACGCGCCCGACAGGATGCCGAAAAACAGCGCCAGGCCCAGCGCCACCCCAAACACCCGCGCATTGAGCGCGTAGTTGGCGTAGGCAAAAAGGTGGCTGCTATTGAGCAGTGCCAGCGCGCCCGCCGCCAGGGCCAGGCCCAGCACGCTACCCACCAGGGTCAGAAAAATATTCTCGACCAGAAACTGCCCCACCAGCCGGCTGGCCGTGGCCCCAAACGCCTTGCGCACCCCAATCTCGCCCGAGCGCTCCAGCGTGCGGCTCACGTTGATATTCACCAGATTGAGGGCCGGCAGCAGCATAAAAAGCAGCCCTAGCCCCAGCATCACCTTCGTAAAGCGGCCCACCCCGCCATCGGCCGCGGCGTTGTTGTCGAAGCGCGCCGTGTAAGAGGCCAGCAGCGTTTGGGCCCGCATATTGAGTTGCTTGTACTGCTTGGGGTCGGGCAGTGGGGTGTGGCGCACCAGCTGCTGCACCTCGTCTTTGATGGCGGGCACATCGGCGGCCTGGCGGGCCAGGATGATGGCCTGGTACTGGCCCAGCAGGTCGGGCTTGCGCAGGTCGTCGGGGCCGGTGGTCACGGGCGTCCACACCTCGGCGTAGGAGTTGGCGCGGGCCACGGCCACATCGTGCACCACGCCCACCACGCGGTAGCGCACCGCGTCGATTTCGATGGGCCGGCCC
The DNA here is from genome assembly GCF_030581075.1 of Hymenobacter cheonanensis. Classification (GTDB taxonomy): domain Bacteria; phylum Bacteroidota; class Bacteroidia; order Cytophagales; family Hymenobacteraceae; genus Hymenobacter. Next base: position 119,338 of record NZ_JAUQSW010000011.1, on the reverse strand, counting down.
ACCACGCCCCGGTCGGTGCCGAAGTAGCGCCGGGCGGTGGTGGCATTGAGCACGGCCAGCCGGGCGGCGTCGCGCACCTCGCCGGGGTTGTAGGGCCGGCCTTCCAGAAACTCAAAATCCAGCACCTGCCAGAACTCGCCGTCGGTGCGCTTGAGGTCGAGCTTAAGCACCTGCTGGCCCACGTAGGCCACGGCCACGCCGTAGTTGGCCTCGCTGAGCGACACCTTTTCGGGCGTTTTGAGGGTGCGCACGTGCGCGTTTAGAAAGCCGTAGCCCACGGCATTATTGCTCTGCCCGCCCTCACGAAACAGGAGCTGCATCCGGTTCACGTACAGCAGCCTATCTACGTGCAGCTCGGGGCGGTGCGGCCCCACGGTGTAGTCGAACAGGGCGTACACTACCAGCAAAATCATCAGCGTGAAGCTGATGCCAAACAGGCTGATGGCGGTGAAAACCTTGCGCCGCAAGAGGACCTTCCAGGCAATTTTGAAATAGCTTAGTAACATAGGGCTTAGGTTAAAAAGTCGTTTGTCATGGCGAAAAGGCACGGCGAAGCAATCGCCTCAGTAAGGCACCCGCGCCGGCAATTCGTCCATTGGTGCGGGTGCGCCTGCTTCGCATTGCGCGCCATGACAGCCGGGGCGGGGTTGCCGTCACGCCACCTGGCGGCCGTCGAAAAAGCGAATGAGGCGGCCGGTTTTCAGCGCCTCGCGCTCGTCGTGGGTCACCATTACCAGGGTGGTGCCCTGCTCGCGGTTGAGGCCTAGCAGCAGCTCCATTATCTCCTCGCCCATCACCGAGTCGAGGTTGCCGGTGGGCTCGTCGGCCAGGATGATTTCGGGCCGGCCGGCCAGCGCCCGGGCTATGGCCACGCGCTGCCGCTGCCCCCCCGAGAGCTGCGCCGGAAAGTGGTTGGTGCGGGCATTGAGCCCCACCTGGTCGAGGGCAGCCAGGGCGCGCTTGCGGCGCTCGGCGCCGCCCACGCCGGGGCGGTACAGCAGCGGCAGCTCCACGTTGTCGCGCACCGAGAGGTCGTTTATCAGGTGGTAGCTCTGGAAAACGAAGCCGATTTTGTGGTTGCGCAGCCCCGCCAACTCCTTGTCGGAGTACGAGGTGACGGGCCGGCCGTCTATCTCGATGGTGCCGCGGCTAGGCTCATCCAGCAGGCCCATGAGGCTGAGCAAGGTCGATTTGCCGCAGCCGCTAGGACCCATCACCGACACAAACTCGCCCCGATTGATGGTGAGGTTGACTTCGCTGAGGGCCACCGTTTCGATGGTGCGGGTCTGGTAAACTTTTTCGATGCCGGTGAGCCGGATGACGGGGGCGGGAAGGGAGGCTGCTTGCATAATGAAGGGCTTAAAATCGTCCGTCGTGCTGACGAAGGAAGCATCTTGGCTGGTTGGTTAAAGGCAGATGAAGTGGCCAAGATGCTTCCTTCGTCAGCATGACAAGCGAAAAAAGAGTCAAGTGAAAAAAGGCTTTCCTGTCACTCAGCCGCCAGGGGCTGCTGGGTTTCAAAGTCAAATAACGTGAGGCCGCGCAGGCTGTAGTGCGCCACCCAGCCCGCGCGCAGGGCCAGGATGTAGCTGCGCCGAGCCAGGTCCTTGGCCGCCGAGGCCAGCGTTAAATCGGTGAGGCTGAGGCGACCGGCTTCGTAGGTGGCGCGGGTGATGGCGTAGCGGCGCTGGGCCAGCGTATCGGCCCTGGCGGCCAGGCGGGCCTGGCCCGCCAGCGCCGGAATTTGGCTGGCCTGCGTGAGCACCGTTTGCTCGAAGCTGCGCTCATCCTGCCGCACGGCGGCCTGGGTTTGGTCGCGCAGCAGCTCGGCGGTGCGCACGGTAGCGCGGCGCCGGCCCCAGTCCACGAGCGGCAGCGAAAACGAGAGGGCCACCTGCTGCTGGTTTTGCAGCGCCAGGTAGCTGTCGAGCAGGTAGGGCGCCTGGTTCACGTAGCCCAGGTTGGCGGTGAGCGTGGCCAGAAAGCCGGTGGTGCCGCGCGCCTGGGCCACGTCGCGGGCCGCCTGCAACTCGCGCCGCTGAAAAGCCAGCACGGCGGCGCGGTGCTGGCGCGCCTGGGCCAGGGCCTCGGCGGGCACCACGGCCAGGGCGGGCGCGGGGGCCGGCACGGCCAGCGGCGGCACGGCGGCCGTGCCGGCCTCATCGGCGGGCAGGGCGCAGTAGGTGCGCAGGCTCACGGCGGCGGTTTCGGCGTCGAGGCGGGCCTGGGTCTGGGCCTGCTGGGCATTCAGCAGGTTCAACTCCAATTGCAATAAGTCGCTTTGCGAAAGGCGGCCCAGCGCGTATTTCTCGCGGCCCACGCGCAGCTGCTCGGCGGTGGCCTGGGCATTCTGGCCGGCCACGGCGGCGTTTACCTGCTGCAAAAGCACATCGAAATACAGCTCCGTCACGCGCTGCGCGATGGCCTCGCGGTCTTCGAGGTACTGGCGCTGGCTTTCCTGGTAGCGCAGCGGCTCGATGCGGCGGCCCCACTTCAGGCCGTTGAAGTAGCCTAGCGGCTGGGTCAGGCCCAGGGTAAAGGGCTGGTTGTTGTAGCGCTTCTCGGTCCTGATAAAATCGTCGAAGCGCTGCACCTGCGAGCCCACCACCACCTGCCCGCCGGTGAGGCCAATGTTCTGGGTCAGGTTGAGGGCCAGCAGCGAGTTGTTGTAGCGCACGCTCTGGAAGGCGGTAGTGCCATCGGGCTGCACCACCGGAATAATGGCCCGGTTGAAGCTGGGCACTACGCCCTGCAAGGCCAGCTGCGGCCGGTAGCCGGCCTGGTAGGCGCGGTAGGCCCAGTAGCCGCCCTCGCGGGCGGCGCGGGCCTGCACGGCCGGTGCCGAGCCAGCCAGCGTTTGCTGAATGAGGGCGGGCAGCGTGAGGCCGGGTGCCTGCTGGGCGGCGGCCGTAAAGGAAATCAAGCATAACCCTAGCGTGGCGCCCCACCCCCCGGCCCCCTCCCCTCTGGGAGAGGGGGAGCCTGACGAGTGTGAGGCCGGCTTGCGCGAGACTAGTATAGGATGAAGAAACACGACTTTTGTGGTGGAATAGGTTTTCAGTTTTCAGTCGTCGGGCTCCTCCTCTCCCAAAGGGGAGGGGGCCAGGGAGCGCCACGCTAGGGCGGCCTCAAACTCACTGTACCTGCAGCGCCGGCGTGTCGGCGTAGGCTTTGGTATCCGATACAATTACTTCTTCGCCCCTAGCCAAGCCACTCAGCACCTGCACGTAGTCGGGATTGCTGTCGCCCAGGCGCACCACCCGGCGCACGGCCCGGCCGCCGGCCAGCACAAACACCGGCTGCTCTTGCCCACCCTGGTAAAAGGGGCCGTTTTTGAGGCGCAGCACGCCGCGGTGAGCCCGGGTTATCACAAAAACATCGGCCCGCAGGTTGGCGCGCAGCGCCGGGTGGTGGTCGTTGTCGAGGGTGGCGTAGAAGGTCACCACGCCCTTATCCACGGCCGGGCTGATGCTGGCCACCGTGCCGCGCAGGTCGGTGCCGGGGCCCAGGCGCACCAGCACCGCATCGCCGGGGTGCAGCTGGTCGGCGTAGGAGTCGGCCAGGGTGGCGCGCACCCGAAAGCGGCTGAGGTCGGCCACCCGGGCCAGGGCATCGCCGGCCTGCACGGTGGCGCCCAGGTTGTCGTTTACCCAGGTCAGCACGCCCGGCAGCTGGCTGCTGATGTCGGCCTGCCGCAGCTTGGCGGCCTGCTCCTGAATGCTGCGCTGCTGCATCGACACGGTAAAGCCCAGCTCGCGGCGGTCGGCCAGGCTGGCCCGGCGCTGGTTGGCCAGCTGCTGGCTTAGGCGCTGGGCTTCGAGGGTGGCAGTGCGCAGGCTAAGCTCGGCCTGGCGCACGGCCTCGGCCGTGCCGCCGCCTATTTCGAGCAGGTGCTGCTCGTCGCGCAGGGCCGATTGCAGGCTGCTCACCTTCAGGGCCTGGGTTTGCTGCTGGGCCTGCAGGTCGGTGAGGCTGCGGGCCAGGGCCAGCCCTAGCTGGGCATTCTTGTTCTGGTTGCGCAGCTGCTCATCGTCGAGCTTGGCCAGGGTCGAGGCGGCCAGGTCTTTGTCGAGTTCCACAATGGTTTGGCCGGGCTGCACCCGGGCGCCCACCGCCAGCGCCACCCGCCGCACCGTGCTCTGGATAGGGCTCACAATCACCGCCTCGCGCCCCGGTATGATGGTGCCGGCGGCCGTAAGCATGGCATCGACATCGCCGGTTTCGACCGGGGCCGTAAGCAGGTCTACGCGGCGCAGGCTGGGCTGCACCAGGGCGCGCAGCCCCAGCCCGGCCGCTGCCAGGGCCGCCAGCCCGGCCAGGGCCCAAAGCCAGCCGCGCAGTTGGCGGCGGCGCTGCGTGGCGGGGGGAAGTACTCTGTCCATTGGTGGGCAACGAGGGGCTAGATACCCTACACCTAAGCCAAGCCCCGTGCCACTGTTATAAATTACTTATTTTCAAATACTTTACTCAAAAATTAACTTTCTGTCCTCGCAAAAAAGCGTCCGATTCCGGGCACCTGTCCGCTGCCGGCCAGGTACCAATTCGGTATTTTTACCCGAATAAATTGCGTATTTCTACGCTAGCATCCGGCTCGGGCAAACCAGACCTTTGTCGCGCTCTCCTTTCTTTCTATGAACAAGCTTTCCGCTTCCTGCCTGCAACCCAAGCGTTTCCTTTGCGCGCCCGGCCTAGCTAACTGCTGCCACGCCTAGCGCAACGCCGCTGGCTGCTTTTGCCAGGGGCTCGATTACTGGCAAGGTGCTGCTTTTGCGGTGCCCTGCTACCAACCCGGGCTGGCTGGCATTGGCGGGCCCGCCCCTACTCTACAATGCCTTCCTTCTGCGGCGCGCTGCCCCGGAAGGGAGGCATTGTGGCTTCGCCGGCCGCCGCAATGCCGCGCCGGCCCAGCACCCGCCCGGCCGTGCGCGCCAAGATGCGCAGGTCGAGCGCCAGGCTTTCGTGGTCCACGTACCATTCGTCGTAGGCAAATTTTTCTTCCCAGCTAATGGCGTTGCGGCCATTGACCTGGGCCCAGCCCGTGAGGCCGGGGCGCACCAGGTGGCGGCGCGCCTGCCGGGGCGAGTACAAGGGCAGGTACTGCGGCAGCAGCGGGCGCGGGCCCACCAGGCTCATGTCGCCGCGCACGATGTTCCAGAGCTGGGGCAGCTCGTCGAGCGAGGTGGTGCGCAGCCAGCGGCCCAGCGGCGGCAGGCGCTGGGCATCGGGCAGCAGCCGGCCGGTGGCCGGGTCGCGGGCGGCGGTCATAGTTTGCAGCTTGTAGAGCGTAAACAGCCGCCCGCCCAGCCCCGGCCGCGCCTGCCTGAACAGCCAGGCGCCGCCATTCTGGCCCGCCGCCAGCGCGGCGCCCAGCGCCAGCAGCGGCGCCGTGAGCACCACCAGCGGCAGGGCCACGGCCAGGTCGAGCAGGCGCTTGCCGGGGTACATTTTGTTAGCTAGTACTTGGGGGATATGAAAGGGTAAAGAACGTCATGCTGAGCGCAGTGAAGCATCTCGCCCGCGTTGTTGACCAGCGCAAACGACGCGAGCGAGATGCTTCACTACGCTCAGCATGACGTTCTTTACCCTCCTATCATCATCTTCTTCGTGCTTTCCTTTCCCAACGCCAAGCTCAACCTGGGCCTCTACGTGACGGCCAAGCGCCCCGATGGCTACCACGCGCTCGAAACCGTGTTTTTGCCCCTGCCCTGGGCCGATGTGCTCGAAGTGCTGCCCGCCCCCAAAGGCCAGCTAGCCCCCGACCTCACGCTGAGCGGCCGGCCCATTCCGGGCGAAGTGGCTACCAACCTCTGCCTCAAAGCATATGAGCTGCTTAAAGCTGATTTCCCAAGCTTGCCCGCCGTGCAGATGCAGCTGCACAAAATAGTGCCCATCGGTGCCGGGCTGGGCGGCGGCTCGGCCGATGCGGCGTTTGCCCTGCGGGCTATCAGCGATGTTTTTGGGTTGAACCTGACCACCGGGCAGCTCGAAAGCTACGCCCGCCGGCTCGGGGCCGACTGCGCGTTTTTCATTCAAAACACGCCCCGGCTAGCCCTGGAAAAAGGCGACGTGTTCGAGCCAATCGATTTGAACCTGGCGGGCACGCCCTGCGTGGTGGTGTATCCGGGGCTGCACATCAGCACGGCGCAGGCGTTTGCGGGCATTGTGCCGCAGGCGCCGGCCCACCCGCTGCGCACCGCCCTGGCCCGGCCGATGGCCGAGTGGCGCCACACGGTTTTCAATGACTTTGAAAAGTCGCTAGCCCCCGTGCATCCCCTATTAGCCGACATCAAGCAGCAGCTTTACGAGGCGGGCGCCACCTATGCCAGTCTCTCGGGCTCGGGCTCGGCGGTGTATGGGCTGTTTCCGGGGCTAGCCGAGGCGCCGGCCCTGGCCTGGCCCGGCGAGTACCTGGTATGGCGGGGTGTGCTGTAGAAAAGATTGTCATGGCGAGCCTGGCGAGGCACTTGCATCAGCCCGATTTTTGGGCCGGCCATTTGCCTACCGCTCGGGTGCGCTTGCGGCGCTGCGCGCGCCATGACAACCGTTCTTCATTTAAACTACGACCTCGGCTGCAGCGCGCTGGCGGGCGCGGCGCTGGTTCCACTGGTCGAGCACAGGGTGCACGAGCACGCTGGCCAAGATGAGCACCGTGCCCAGGTAAAAGCCGCCCGACATTTTCTCCTGCCCAAAGCCCGGCACCCCTAGCACGAACATACTCTGCGCCAGCACAATGCCATACACCGGCTCCAGGTTAATGGTCAGGTTTACCACGAAGGCCGAAATGCGCTTCATCAGCTCGACCGACGACGAGAAGGCGTATACCGTGCACACGCCCGCCAGCAGCAGCAGCCACAGCCAGTCGAGGCCGTGCCAGGCCAGCTGCAAGCCCTGGCCGTGGGTGAAATACCGGCTGTAAACCGGGAAGAACAGCACAATGCTCCCGCACGCGCCCAGCATCTCATAAAAGGTGAGGCGCACCGGCGCGTGGCGCTTCACGAGCTGCGAGTTGAGCACGCTGAACAGCGCCGACAAGCCCGCCGAGGCCACCGCCACCAGCAAGCCAGTGAGTTGCGTAAACTCGGCCTGCGAAATCAGATACAGGCCTAGCATGGCCAGCAGCCCCAGCCCCACCTCGTAGGGCCGCACCGGGCGCCACAAAATCAGGGGCTCCAGCAAGGAGGTCCAGAGGGCCAGCGTGGCTAGCCCCGCCAGGCACACGCTAACGGACGACAGGCGCGCGGCCAGAAAAAACGTAATCCAGTGGGCCGCCACCAGCGCGCCCACGCCCAGCAGCTTCAGCGCCTCGGCCGGGGCCACGCGCCAGCCGGTGCGCCGCGCCAGCAGCAGGCCCGCTAGCCCGGTGCTGGCCAGCAAGGTGCGCCAAAACACCAGCTCAACGGGCGGCACCGTGAGCAGCTTGCCCAAAATGGCGGTGAAGCCCCACAGCAGGACGATAAAATGCAGCTTAAGGTAGTCTTTGAGCATATAATCTAGTTGTCATTGCGAGCGCAACGAAGTGGAGCGCGGCAATCATTCCTTGCCGGCTGCATGAGTGGAGGATTATCCCAGCTGCTAAGGAAAGATTGCCGCGCTCCACTTCGTTGCGCTCGCAATGACAGCCGACTGTGGGGTTGCTACTTGGGCACCACCCGATACAAAAACACGCCAATGACCGAAAATACCATGCCCGGCACCCAGGCCGCTAGCATGGGCGGCACCGAGCCCACCGAAGCCAGGTTGCGCGAGAGCATCACGAAGATGATGAAAATAAAGGCGAGCACGAAGCCCAGCGCAATTTGCCCACCCACGCCGGCGCGGCTCTTGCGCGCACTCAGCACCACCCCAATGAGGGTCAGGATAATGGTATCGAACGGGTAGGCATAGCGCTCGTACTTCACGCTCAGGTACTGGGCCGTGTCGTTGGCGCCGCGCATTATTTTGGTGGCAATGAGGTCGTTAAGCTCGGGCGAAGTCAACGTTTCGGCCAGGCGGTAGGTGCTGGCAAAGTCCTTGGGGTAGAGGTTGAGCGTAGTATCGCGGGCCGGGATAAGCTGGAGCGTCTCGGCGGTTTGCCCGTGAAAGGTGCGCACAGTTTGGGGCGTCATTTTCCAGGCCTGCTTGGTCGAGTCCCAGGTCAGGGCATCGGCCGTGAGGCGACGGCGCAGAATGGTGCTGTCGATGGTTTCGAGCGCAAAGTGGTAGCCGATGTTGTGCTCGGCGTCGTAGCTCTCCAGGTAGGCGTAGCTGCGCGGCCCTATTTTGACGTGAATGTTGCGCCCCTCGTATTTCCAGGGCTCCTGCACGTGCAGGTTCTCAAACTTCACTATCTCCTTGGTTCCCTTCGGGATAACCCAGCTGATGAGCCCAAACGTGAGCACCGCGATAATGCTGGCCCCCATGGTGTAGGGCAGCAGCAGCCGCTCGAAGCTCATGCCGCTGGCCAGCATGGCTACCAGCTCGGTGCGCGCCGCCAGCCGCGAGGTCACAAACACCACCGCAATGAAGATGGTAATGGGCGCCAGCAGGTTGGAAAAGTACGGAAACAGGTACACGTAGTAGTGCGTGAAGACGTGCCAGAACGTGAGGTTGTGGTGCAAAAAGTCGTCGTTCTTCTCCGTGTAGTCAATCACGCATATCACCGACACCAGCATGATGACCGTGAAAAAAAACGCGGTCAAAAACTTGGAGATGATGTATTTATCGAGGATTTTCATTTACGCACGAAATCATAAAAAAGTCGTCTGTCATTACAGAAATACGCCTGTCATTGCGAGGAGGAACGACGAAGCAATCGCATCTAACCGGCTTAATCAGCAGCTAATACTTCGCCATCAAATCCTGCCACGTCGGGTTTTGCTCGTTAATCAGCACTAGCTTCTTCAACCGAGAACCGCCTTTTAACTGTTTTTCACGTTCGATGGCGGCCGTAATACTGGGCGATGTTTCAAAATAGACCAGCTTGTTAACACTATACCTCTTTGTAAAGCCTTCGTGCATGCCGGCCTTATGCTCGGCTACCCGACGTTCTAGGTCGTTGGTAACACCAATGTACAGAACTGTATGATATTTATTTGTCATAATATACACGTAATAGGCATTCATACTAGACCATTTTATCAAGTTGAGACTAATCGTGTTTGTCATTGCGAGGAGGCACGACGAAGCAATCGCACCAAGACGAGCCGCTTGGGTTCTGTTCGGGTGCGATTGCTTCGTCGTGCCTCCTCGCAATGACAAACGGTTTTTTTACAGCCGCCGCATCAGCTTTTCCACCATCGCTGTTTTCCAAGGCCCGTAGGTGCCGGCCACGATTTGCTGGCGCGCCTGCTTCACCAGCCAGAGGTAAAACGTGAGGTTGTGCTGCGAGGCTATTTGGGCCCCTAGTATCTCCTTCGAGTGAATGAGGTGGCGCAGGTAGGCCTTGCTGTAAAAGCTGCTCACGTGCCCGCCCAGCTCTTCGTCGATGGGCGAAAAATCGTCGGCCCATTTCTTACTGCCCACATTGATGATGCCCTGGGTGGTGAACAGCATGCCGTTGCGGGCGTTGCGGGTGGGCATCACGCAGTCGAACATATCGACCCCTAGCGCAATGTTTTCCAAGATGTTAGCCGGCGTGCCCACGCCCATGAGGTAGCGCGGCTTGTCCTTCGGCAGGATGTCGCAGACCAGCTCGGTCATCTCGTACATCAGCTCGGCGGGCTCACCCACGCTGAGGCCGCCGATGGCGTTGCCGGCGCGGCCCTGCGCGGCGATAAACTCGGCCGACTGCACGCGCAAATCCTTGAAGGTGCTGCCCTGCACGATGGGAAATAGGGTTTGCTCGTAGCCGTAGAGCGGCTCGGTGCTGTCGAGGCGCTGGATGCAGCGCTTGAGCCAGCGGTGCGTCATGTCCAGCGAGCGGCGGGCGTAGTCGTACTCGCAGGGCCAGGGCGTGCACTCATCAAAGGCCATGATAATATCGGCCCCGATGCGGCGCTGAATATCCATCACGCCCTCGGGCGAAAACAGGTGCTTCGAGCCGTCGATGTGCGAGCGGAAGGTTACGCCTTCCTCCTTAATCTTGCGGGTTCCCGAAAGCGAAAACACCTGGTAGCCCCCGCTATCGGTTAGGATGGGCCCGTCCCAACCGTTGAACTGATGTAGACCGCCGGCAGCTTGTAGCACGTCGAGGCCCGGGCGCAGGTAGAGGTGGTAGGTATTGCCGAGGATAATCTGGGCCTGCACATCTTGCTTTAGCTCGCGCTGGCCCACCGCTTTCACGGTGCCGGCCGTGCCGACGGGCATAAAAATGGGCGTTTCGATAGCGCCGTGGGCCGTGGTGAGGCGGCCGGCGCGGGCTTTGGTGCCGGGGTCGTGGGCTAGTACGTCAAACTTCATTCTCCCAAAATTACCGCCGGCTTACCTTTGCCGGCTCGTATCGTGTTGTTATCTCCGCTCCCCCATTTGCCGCCCGCCTTGCTTTTGCTGCCCTTGCTGCTCGTGCAAGGGTGGTTTTGGGGGCGGTATTTTCGACCTTTTACCCGCCGCCCGGCCGAGGCCGGGGCTAGCGAGCCGGGCCCCGACAACGAGCCGGTGTCGATTATCGTGTGCGCGCACAACGAGTTAGATAATCTGCGCGAGCTGGTGCCGCTGCTGCTGCGCCAGGAATACCCGGCTGGTTTCGAGCTGGTGCTCATCGACGACCGCAGCCAGGACGACACCTACCTCTACGCCCAACAGCTGAGCCAATATTACCCGGGTCGCTTCCGGCTCGTGACGGTGGCGCGCACGCCGGCCGGCTTTGCGCCCAAAAAATATGCGCTCACGCTCGGCATCAAAGCCGCCCGCTACGAGCGCCTGCTGTTTACCGATGCCGACTGCCGGCCTGTCAGCCCCGGCTGGCTGCGCCTGATGCAGCGCGGCTTTGCCCAGAAAAACGGGGCCGATATCGTGATAGGGTTCTCCGGCTACGCCGAGGCGCCGGGCTTGCTCAACAAGCTCATTCGCTACGAAACGCTGCTTACCGGCGCGCAATACCTGGGCCTGGCCTGGGCCGGCCACCCCTACATGGGCGTGGGCCGCAACCTGGCCTACACCAAGGCTACCTTCAACAGCACCAAGGGTTTTGCCAGCCACATCCGGCGCCTGAGCGGCGACGACGACCTGCTGGTGCAAGACGCGGTAGCCGCCGGCGCCCGCACCGCCGTGGTGGCCGCCCCCGACGCCCAGACCCTGAGCCAGCCCGCCGAAACCTGGGGCGCCTGGTGGCGCCAGAAGCGGCGGCACCTCTCGGCCGGCAGCCGCTACCGGGCCGCCGACCGCCGCCGGCTAGCCCTTTTTATGGGCAGCAACGTGCTTTTTTACGCGCTTACGCCCGTCGTTTTGGCAGTTGGATGGAACCGCGATAACTTGGTATCTTTGACAATAATCTGGTTGGCGCGAACATTGTTGGCCTTATTAACTTATGTACCCCTAGCGCGCCGCTTGCGCACTACGTTGCCCCCGCTGGCCCTGCCAGCCCTCGATTTTCTATACTTCGTCCTCTATTGCGCCTGGGGTTCATCCTTGCTCCGCCGCCGCCCGCTCCAATGGAAGTAAATCCTGCCGATATTCAGAAACAGTTCTCGTCCAAGGCCAAGCACGATTTCAAGCTTATCCGGGCAGCCGTGGACCACGGCGACGAGAAGGCCTACGCCGAGCTGATGCACATCTACAAAAAGCCGGTGTTTCACGTCGTGCTGAAGATGGTGCGCAACCCCGACGACGCCGAGGACCTGACCATCGAGGCCTTCGCCAAGGCGTTCAAAAACCTGCATAAATTCAACCCCGAGTTTGCGTTCAGCACCTGGCTGTTCCGCATTGCCACCAACAATTGCATTGACTTTATTCGCAAGAATAAAATCAAGACGATGAGCATCGACTCGGCCGTGAAAATGGGCGACGGCGACGAGATTCAGCTGGAGTTTCGCGACAACGACCTCAACCCGGCCGACACGACGATTAAGAACCAGAAAATCGAAATCATGCGCCACGTCGTGTCGCGCCTGCCCGATAAGTACCAGCGCCTCGTGAGCCTGCGCTACTTCGACGAGCTGAGCTACGAGGAAATCGCCACCGAGCTGAAAGCCCCGCTCGGCACCGTGAAAGCCCAGCTGCACCGCGCCCGCGAGCTGCTCTATGACATGGTGAAGGACAAGAAAGAGTTTATTTAATCGTCTATTTCGGTACTATCAATCTCGCCTGTCATTGCGAGGAGGCACGACGAAGCAATCGCACCTGAACGAGCCGTTCGGGTACCGTTCAGGTGCGATTGCTTCGTCGTGCCTCCTCGCAATGACAGTTTTTTTTATGCAGCTTCTCACTACCTACTTCCCCCATCTTACCAAGCCGCAGCTAGCCCAGTTTGCCCGCCTCGAAACCGAGTTTAAGGCCTGGAACGCGCAGATAAACCTGGTGGCCCGCACCGACACCGACAACCTCCTGGAGCGCCACATTCTGCACTCGCTGGGTATTGCCAAGGTGGTGCAGTTTCCGGCGGGCAGCGCGGTGCTTGATGTGGGCACGGGCGGCGGCCTGCCGGGCCTGCCGCTGGCTATCCTATTCCCGGAGGTGAAGTTTCACCTCGTCGATAGCATCGGCAAAAAGATTAGGGCCGTGCAGTTTATGGCCGCCGACCTGGGCCTGACCAACGTGACGGCCGAGCAAACCCGCGCCGAGCAGGTGCACGCCAAATTCGACTTTGTGGTGAGCCGCGCCGTGGCCCGGCTAGCCACCTTCCACCCCTGGATAGCCCACCGCTACAAGGCCAAGCCCGCCAAAGGCGCCGGCTTGTATTACCTGAAAGGCGGCGACCTGACCGAGGAAATCGCCGAAAGCGGCCTGGTAGCGCGCGAAGTCAATTTGTCGGACTTTTTTCAGGAAGAATTTTTCGAGACGAAAAAAGTGGTGGTGGTGCCGGTGTAGGACTTCCACAACGAAAAAGCGTCCGTCATGCTGAGCTTGCCGAAGCATCTTAATCGTACTGCTAGGGTCGCCAATCCTAACAACGCGACCAAGATGCTTCGACAAGCTCAGCATGACGGACGTTCTTAGCTTTTACTTGTTGCTTCCTGGGCGGCAAATAGCTGCTGGAGCTTCTCCATCAAGCGGTTGCGGGTGGCATCTTCCTGGCCGGGGGCGGTGTAGGCGCGGAAGGCCACCAGCATGGTAGCGCCGGGCTTGAGGCTGACGAGGGCAACCTGCGGCGCAGGCTCGGGCAGCACCTGCTCATCGCGCTGCAACAGCGGCAGCGCCTGCTGGCGCAGGGCGTCGAGGTCGGTGGTGCTGGCCAGCTCCAGCTGAATTTCGACCAGCGCACGCTGCGGGTGCGCCTTGTTGACAATGACGCCGTTGGAGGTGGCGCCGTTGGGCAGAATAATGGTGTCGCCCTGCGGGGTGAGCAGCAGGGTATTGAAAATCTGAATGGCCTGCACGGTGCCGCTCTTGCCCTGGCTTTCGATGACATCGCCCACGGTAAACGGCTTGAAAATCAGAATCAACACTCCGCCCGCGAAATTAGCTAGGGTGCCTTGCAGGGCCAGGCCCACGGCCAGGCCCGCCGCCCCCAGAATAGCCACGAACGACGTTGTCTCGAACCCGGCCATGCCGGCCGCTGAGATGAGCAGCAGCACCTTGAGGGCAATGCTGAACATGCTGCTCAGGAACGAGCTGAGCGACACATCGAGCCGCGCCGTGGCCGCCGATACCAGCCGGCTAGCCCACCCAATAACCCACCAGCCAATAACGAGCAGCAGCACCGCCGACAGCAGCCGGGGCAGGTACAGCACCACGAGGCTCGTGAGGCGCTCGGTATAAACAGTGAGCTGAGAAACGGAAAGGGCAACTGGCAAAGGCATAGACAACGCAACGTTAGGAAAAGCGACTTGGGCAAATATAATGGCCGAGACGAGGCTAGCGGGGCGTTTTCAGGAGTTCAACGCGCAGCATCTTATCGCCGATTTCGAGCTGCTGCACCACACTCATGCCCTGCACCACCTGAGCAAAAATGGTGTAGCGGCCATCGAGGTGCGGCGTGGGCTGGTGCGTGAAAAAGAACTGGCAGCTCTCGGTGTCTTTGCCGGCTGAGGCCAGCCCCACGGCCCCGGCGCCGTAGGTGAGCTGGCTGAATTCGGAGCGCAGGTTGTAGGGCGTGCTGCCCGAGCCATCGCCACGAGGGTCGCCGCCCTGGGCCACAAAATCGGGCACCACGCGGTGGAAATACAGGCCGTCGTAGAAATGCTGCTTTAGCAAACTCACGAAGCTGGCTACCGAGCCGGGGGCTTCTACTACTTTCAATTCCAAGACGATAACGCCCTTTGTAGTGGTCATTTGCACGCGCTGGCCCACCGGAATGGTTTGAACCAGCGCCCAGTCGATGGGATGCTGGCTGGCCGGGCCAACCGGAGCGGGCGTGGGCGTCGGCTTCTTTTCGAGCTTATCCAGCGCCTGCTGCAAGCCTAGCCACGCCTCAATTTCGCGGGGCAGCGTGAGCTTGCCCTGGGCCTGGCGCAGGGCGGCCAGGTCTTCGGGCTGAGGCGCGGGCACCAGGGCAGCGTTGCCAAATGCCTCTGCGGCAGTGGCTAGCTGGGCCACATCGGCGCTGGCCAGCGCCCGACGCAGGGCGGCCGTGAAAGCGGCCTGGCGGGCGGCAGAGAAATTTTTATTGCCGCGCAAGCTCACCAGCGCCGCCAGGGCCGCGCCGGGCACGATGGTAGGGCCGGTAGTGAGGGCCGCTTCCTGGGCCAGAAAATCGAACTGCGCCGGGTCTTCGCTGAGGGCAGTGAGCAAGGCGGCTTTCTCGTATTGGTTCGGCGTTTTTTGGTAGCGCTGGCGAATGGTATCGGCCAGGGCCGGGCGCTGCTCGGCCGCGGCGTGGCGCAGGGCCGCTTGCAGCAACGTGGCCCGGGTGCGCCAGTGGGGGGCGTTTTGGGCCGAAAATGCGATGCCGGCCGCGTAGCGCACCCGGTCTACCTCATTGTCGGCCGTGGTGGTATCGTGGGCGGTTTTCAAAAACCACTCGGCGGCCGTGAGCGACTCCTGCGGCAGGGGCGCGCTCAGCGCCCGGCCGGCGGCGCGCACACGCAGGCTGTCGGTATCGCTGGTTTTCACTTGTAAAATCACCTGGTTTGCCGCTTTGCCCGGCCGGCGCGTGGCCGATACTACCTTGATGGGGTTGGTGGGCAAGGCGCGCAACGCCGCAATGCGCACGCGGTGGTCGGGGTCTTTGCCAACGGCCTTCAGCAAAGCAGCCAGCGCTGCCGGCCGCGCCACCCGGCCCAGCGCCGAGGCGCAGTTTTCGCGCACAAAATAGCTAGGGTCGGTGCCGACGGCTTGCAGCAGCGCCGGTAGCGCCACCCGCGCCAGCGTCGAATCCTGGCCCCGCATCCGGGTAAGGGCCGCCGAGGCGCCGGCCCGCGCCGGGGCCAGCCGGGCGCCCGGCTGGCCTAGCAGCAACGTGGCGCGGCGCACCACCTCGGGCATGGCCAGCCCGCGCAGGCTGGCGCGGTACAGCGCCCAGGCCTGGCCCGGCGCGGCGGCCGAGTCGGGGCCGGGCAGCTTTACCTCCCATAACTGGCTGACTGAGCGCTTGGTGACGCAGCGGCCCAGCGCCTCATAGGTGGCGCGGCGGGCTAGCGCGCTGGCTTCGGGCTGGGCGAGGCGCTGGGCCAGGGCGGGCACGGCCAGGCTGTCGCCGGTCTGGCCCAGGGCGTAGGCGGCGGCGCGGCGCACGGCGGGGCGGGCATCGTGCAGCAGCGGCAGCAGGGCGGGCACGGCCTTCTTATCCTGCACCGAGGCTAGCGCTTCGGCGGCGGCGGCCCGGTAGGCAGGGTTTTTATCTTGCAGAAAAGGCAGCAGAGTGGCCGTTTGGCGGGCATCCTGGGCGGTGGCAATGCGGCGGCGCACCGCATCGGCATACGGGTGGGCGGGCGGCACGGCCAGGGCCGGCAGGGACAAGAAAGCGAGAAGCGCGAGCGATTTTAGCATGAGCCGGGCGGAAATTTGCCGCTGCAAATAGCATTCAATCGGGCGTATGCGCGGGCTAGCGCCTGGCAGCGCGACCTTTGTAGCTCGCGCTTCCGAGCCCACAAGGTCACGGGCAAAACGCGAGCTACCAAGTTTGCGCCACCGCTCATGCCCTCCCCTACCGACCCTTCCCAGCTCCGCATTCAGGATTTTCACTACGACCTGCCCGCCGCCCGCATTGCGCCCGAGCCCCTGGCCGACCGCGCCGCCAGCAAGCTGCTGGTGAGCCGCCACGGTGAAATTGCCGACAAGACGTTTCGCGACCTGTCCGGCGAGCTGCCAGCGGCTAGCCTCTTAATTTTCAACGATACCCGCGTGGTGCGCGCCCGCTTGCTGGCTCAGCGGCCCACGGGCGGCATGGTCGAGTTGTTTTGCCTGGAGCCGGTGGCCCCGCACCGGGCCATCGAGCCTGCCTTGCAGCAAACCGGCGCCTGCACCTGGCGCTGCCTGGTGGGCAACGGCCGCCGCTGGAAGAGTGGCCCGGTCACGCTCAATTTCAGCTTTGCCGGCCGGCCCGCCACGCTCACGGCCGTGCGCCAGGCCCACGAGGCTAGCGGCGAAAGCCTGATTGATTTCAATTGGACGCCCGCCTCGCTGCCCTTTGCCGAGGTGCTGCGGGCGGCCGGCCACCTGCCCCTGCCGCCCTACCTGCACCGCCCCGACACCGCCGCCGATGCCGTGCGCTACCAAACCGTGTACGCGGCCCACGAGGGTGCCGTGGCGGCGCCCACCGCCGGGCTGCATTTCACGCCCGAAGTGCTGGCCGACCTGGCCGCCAAGGGCATGGCCAGCGGCTACGTAACCTTGCACGTGGGCGCCGGCACCTTTCAGCCAGTGAAGGCCGAAACCATGGCCGGCCACCCCATGCACGCCGAGCCTATTATTGTGCAGGCCAGCTTGTTGCGGCAGCTGCTAGGGCACCGGCCGCGGCCGGTTATCGCGGTGGGCACCACCAGCCTGCGCACCCTCGAAAGCCTGTATTGGCTGGGTGCGGCGCTGGTGCGCCAACCCGCTAGCCCCGGCGCCGAGCTGCGCGTGGGGCAGTGGCAGCCCTACGCCCCGCTAGCCCCCGGCGAAACCGAAATTACTCCCGAGGCCGCCTTGCTAGCCCTGCTCGCTCACTTAGAAGCCACTGGCTCCGAAGCCATTGAGGCTAGTACGCAGCTACTCATCGGGCCGGGCTACCGCTTTCGGCTGGTGCAGGGGCTGATTACCAATTTTCACCAGCCCGAAAGCACGCTGCTGCTGCTGGTGGCGGCGCTGCTAGGGCCGGGCTGGCGGGCGGTGTACGACCACGCGCTAACCCATGGCTACCGCTTTTTGAGCTACGGCGACTCCTCACTGCTTTTACCCTAATGGTCGGGCTTATAACGGGCTACGTCGGCTTTGGCACGGGCTTTGAAATATTGCGGCCAGCGGAGACAACCCGGCCCTGATGGCCGCGTAAAAGGCTCCGAAAACACCTCTTCTCCTTCTACTCAAGTCATGAAAAAAGTAATTTTGCTGCTCGCCGCCTGCGCGTTCACTACCGCCGCCATCGCCCAAACTCCCGAAACTGAAGTAAAGGTTCGTGACAACGGCACAAAGAAGGTTGTTACCAAAACCGGCAAAACCAACGTAGGTGCTGCCCTCGAAAACACGGCCGATGCTGCCGGCAACGTAGCCAAGAAGGCTGGTCGCAAAATCAAGCACGGCGCCAATAAGGTTAGCAGCAAAGCCAAGCGCGGCAGCCGGAAAATGGAAGCCAAAACTGAAAACTAGTCTTAGCCAAGACTGCCCAAAAAAAGCCCTGGCCGAAGCCAGGGCTTTTTTTGTGGTCTGCCGGCGGGCAGTTTAGTTGCCCGATGCGTTTTCGGCTGGCTTTTCGCGTAGCTGGTACAGCACATTCTCTATCACGCTTTGGGCGAAGATGCTGACGCCCGCGTTGAGCACCGCCAGGGCCGCCGTGCCGGCGATTATCCACCTGGCGGGTGGGGCACCCTGCGTTTTCATCGTGCCGGCCCAGTCGACCAGGCAGGCGCCCGCGCCAATCGCCATGAGCCCGCCGGGGGCCAGAAGAAGCCATTTTTTCTTGTGTGTCATGAATCTATGGAGCTAGTGGCCCGGCCTCCGCTAGCCGCACCTGCTTTTTCATACCTTCCGCCCCAAAGCAAGGTTGTCTGCAAGCGCCAGCAACAACCAATCCGCAGAATTTACACCTCACCTATTTTGGGTGCATCGAGGAATTTTATAAGCTTTACTTCCTTTTTACCCGTCAAATCGCAGTAGTTTTTACCAAAATAAGCAAGAAACTAGCCTTACCCCCTATCTTCGCGGAGGTCATTACGCTAGTTTATCATTTATGTCACGTAAACAACTGCTTGCTCGCCCCTCGCTGGCGGTACTGGTGGTGCTGGCGCTGGTAGCCGCTTTTATGCCGCACCACCACCCCGATGCGGCCCCCAATACACTCGCTACCGCCGACATTGCCTGGATGCTGTTTTCCACGGCCCTGGTGCTGCTGATGACGCCCGGGCTAGCTTTCTTCTACGGCGGCATGGTAAACCGGGGCAACATCATCTCGACGATGCTGCAGAGCTTTATCTCGCTAGGCGTCATCTCGTTGCTGTGGTACGTGGTGGGTTTTTCGCTAGCCTTTGGCGATGACATCGGGGGCGTGATTGGCGACCCGCGCACGTTTTTCATGTTCAATAATGTGGGCACGGCGCCGCATCCCACGCTAGGGGCCGGGCTGCCGCTGGTGCTGTTCGCGGCGTTTCAGCTCAAGTTTGCCATCATCACGCCGGCGCTCATCAGCGGGGGCTTTGCCGAGCGCATCCGCTTCTGGGGCTATCTCATTTTTATCTGTCTCTTTAGTCTGCTCATTTACTGCCCACTGGCGCACTGGGCCTGGCACCCGCAGGGCTTTCTCTTTAAGTGGGGCGTGCTCGACTTTGCGGGCGGCACGGTGGTGCACATTTCGGCGGGCTTTGCGGCGCTGGCCGGGGCGCTGGCCATTGGCCGCCGCCGGGCGCACCTCGATGGCCACGCGCACACGCCGGTCAATATTCCATTCGTCATTCTGGGCACCGGCCTGCTGTGGTTTGGCTGGTTTGGCTTCAATGCCGGCTCGGCACTGGGGGCCAATGCCCAGGCCGTGCAGGCGTTCGTGACCACGCACTTCGCCTCGGCCGCCGCTATGCTGACGTGGATGGTGCTGGAAGCCGCCCGCGGCCAGCGGCCCTCGGCCATGGGCGCGGCGGTGGGCGCCGTGGTGGGGCTGGTGGCCATTACGCCGGCGGCGGGCTACGTGGCCTACGGGCCGGCCATTGCTATTGGCATTCTGGCTTCGGGCGTGAGTTTTGGGGCCGTTATTCTGAAAAACCGTACTACGCTCGATGACACGCTCGACGTGTTTCCGTGCCACGGCGTGGGCGGCATCGTGGGGATGCTGGCAACCTCGCTGTTTGCGCAAAAGGGCGGCCTGTTCACGGGCGGCGGCCCGGCGCTGCTCTATTCGCACCTGCTCACCCTAGTGGTAGTGGGCATCTTTACCTTCGGTGGCTCGTGGCTTTTATACCGGGTTACTAACTTTATCGTGCCCATCCGGGTAAATGCCGAAAACGAGACGCACGGCCTCGACACCAGCCAGCACGGCGAAACCCTGCTGGCCGCCTGATATCCGCCCGGCAGCTAGCCCGGTGGCCCGCTGCCCATGACCCAGTTATTTTTTTCGGAATACGAAGCCAACCCACCCCTAGCCCCCCGGCCCCTCGTACTAGTGGGCGCCGGGGGGCTAGGCCGCGAAATAGCCCAGTTGGTAGCCCAAATAAACGAGGCCGGTGATACTGCCTGGGACCTGCGCGGCTTTTACGACGACCGCGCGCCCGCCGCGCCTACCGTGGGCGGCCTCCCCTACCTCGGCACCGTGGCCGACCTCCTGGCCACGGCTATCCCCCTGGCGGTGGCCGTGGCCGTGGGCAGCAGCGCGGGCCGGGCCGCCGTGGTGGGCCGCCTGGCGGCGGCGGCGCAGCTCTCGTTTCCAGCGCTGGTGCACCCGCAGGTGGCGCTGCGCCCGGCGCAGCGCATTGCGCTGGGCGAGGGCTGCCTGATTCAGCGCGGCTGCATTCTCACCTGCGATATCACGCTGGGCCGCTTCGTGCTTCTGAACCTGGGCTGCACCCTGGGCCACGATGCCGTGCTTGAAGATTTTTGCTCGCTCATGCCCCACGCCAACGTGGGCGGCGCGGCCCACCTGGGGCCCGGCGTATACCTGGGCACCAATGCCACCGTTATCCACCAGGTGCGGGTGGGCGCGCGCACTACCGTGGGCGCCGGCGCCGTGGTAGTGCGCGACCTGCCCGCCGGCTGCACCGCCGTGGGCGTGCCCGCCCGGCCTGGCGGCAAGGCAGAGTTATGAGTTAAAAGTCAGGAGTTAGGAGTTGATTTAGTCGCTCTACTCACTGCTTTTGATTCCTAACTTTTAACTCATAACCCCTAGCTATCTCTTGGACCGCATCTACCTTTCGCCTCCCCACCTGGGCCGCCACGAGCTAAACTACCTGCACAAGGCGGTGGAAGACAACTGGGTAGCCCCGGTGGGGCCCAACCTGGATGGCTTCGAGGCCGACATTTGCGCGGCGGTGGGCGTGCCCTACTGCGTGGCGCTCAACTCGGGCACGGCCGCCCTGCACCTGGGGCTGCTGCTGCTGGGCGTGGGGCCGGGCGATGAGGTGCTGTGCCCTTCGTTCACGTTTGTGGCCACGGCCAATGCCATTCTGTATTGCGGGGCCACGCCGGTGTTTGTCGATAGCGAGGCCGACACCTGGAACATGTGCCCCGTGCGCCTGCGCGAGTCCCTTGAAGACCGCATCCGGCAGGGCAAGAAGCCGAAAGCCCTGCTGCTGGTGCACCTCTACGGCATGCCCGCCCTGCTGCCCGAGCTGCTAGCCCTGGCCACCGAGTTTGGGCTGCCCGTGCTGGAAGATGCGGCCGAGGCGCTGGGCTCGCAGTGGCAGCACCAGCCGCTGGGCGGCTTCGGCCGGGTGGGCGTGTTTTCGTTTAACGGCAATAAGATACTGACCACCAGCGGCGGCGGCGCCCTCGTAACCTACGACAAAGAGCTGGCCCAGCGCGCCCGCTTTCTGGCTACCCAGGCCAAGGATGCGGCCCCGCACTATCAGCACTCGCAGGTGGGCTACAACTATCGCCTCTCCAACCTGCTGGCCGGCATTGGCCGCGGCCAAATGGAGCTGCTGCCCGACCGGGTGAAGCGCCGCCGCGAGATTTTTAACTGGTATCGCGAGCAGCTGGCTAGCCTGCCCGGCCTGGCCATAGCCCCTGCTACCGAGCGGCCCGGCAGCCATTCCAACCGCTGGCTGACTACCCTTTTGCTCGACCCAGCCGCCACCGCCGCCACCCCCGAAACCGTGCGCCAACACCTCGAAACGCGCCGCATCGAAAGCCGCCCGCTCTGGAAGCCGCTGCACTTGCAGCCGCTCTTTGCTGAGGCGCCCAGGTATGGCGGCGCCGTGTGCGCCGACCTTTTTGCCCGGGGCCTGTGCCTGCCCAGCGGCACCGCTATGGGCGAAGAGGAGCTGCGCCGCGTAGCCAAAGCCCTGCGCGAAGCCCTGGCCTAAAAGTCATTTTGGCTAGCGCCAATCGCTGTACCTCAATCATTTACCTAGAGACACGGCGCAGCAGCAAGGCGAACCGCCGAAGTATACTTGTTCCGCTACGCTCGCAACAACGACTGCTCTGAAGCCCTTAAGAGCAGTTCGGACAGCTCCTTAAAGAAGCAGCGACTCGGTTCTCTTCAGGGAGCCGCTGTTTATAGCTCCGCTAGCCCTAGCGTGCTGGCAGCAGGCCGGCCAGCTCTTGCGCTACTTCGGCCAGCAGCGGCCGGGCCACCACTGCCGGCTGCTGGCAGCGCCGCTGCAAAGCAGCCAGGGCGGCTAGCGGGGCCGCTTCGCCGGTGGGGCAATGGGCCAGCAGCTCTTCGAGCAGGCAGCCGAAGGCGCGGGCCTCCAGCTGCTGCAAGGCGCGGGCGCCGGGAGCCGCCGCGTCGAAGAAGCTGGCCGCGCCAAAGTCGCCCAGCAAGGCATCGCCGGCCCTCGTCGCCAGGATGTTGTGGGCGTATAAGTCGCCGTGCACAATGCCCTGCGCGTGCAGGTGCGCCGCCGCCGAGGCAATGCCGTGGGCCAGGCGCACGGCCGCCGCCAGCCCGAACGTGGTGCCCGGGGCGTACACATCGCGGGTGCAGGTAGCCAGGCTGGGCGGGCCGGCCAGGTTGCCATACGCGGGGTCGATGAGGTCCAGCACCAAGCCCTCGGCGCCGGCCGGGTGCTGGGTTATTTTGCCTTCTACCGCAATCAGGCCAGGGTGCTGGCCGGCGCCGATGCAGGCGGCCATCTCGCTGGCGGGCAGGCCGTCGCTCGTCACGGCGCCCTTAAAAAGCTTCACGGCAACTTCCCGGTCCGGCTGGCCGGCGCGCGCCCAGCGCGCCTGGTAAATGACGCCCGACGCGCCCTCGCCCAGCTGCTGCTGCACCGTTAGGGCGGGCCAGGCAATGGGCTCGGTGGGGTGCCGGGCTACTACGGCCGCCTCGGCCTCGGCGCAAAAGGGGTTGCCCGCGTAGGCTAGCCAGCTTAGGCGGGGCAGGGCTAGCAGCCAGGCGGGCAGCTCTTCGAGCTGGTTGGCCGCAATGCGCAGCAGCTCAAGCTGCGTGCACCGGGCCAGCTCGGCGGGCAGGTGGCGCAGGCGGTTGCCGGCCAGCATCAATTTTTGCAGTTGCGTGCACCGGCCAATTTCGGGCGGCAGGCTCTCAAGCTCGTTATCGGTGAGAACGAGCCAGCGCAGGGCGGGCGGCAAGGCGGCGGGCGGCAGCGTGCGAATTTTATTTGCCTTGAAGCCCACCATTGTCAGTTGGGGGCACTCGCCCAGCACTTCGGGCACGGCGGCAAACTGATTATCGGAGCAAAACAGCACTTGCAGCCGGTGCAGGCGCCCCAGGCCGGCCGGCAGCGCCGACAGCCGGTTGCCCGACAAGTTGAGGATTTCGAGCGAATCGGCAAGGTCAAAAATTTCTTCCGGGAACTCGGTGAGGCCCGCCGATAAATCGAGGCGGCGCGTGCCCGCGAGCTGGCCGGCGCGGAGTTGGGCTAGGGTGTGCATGGGGCACAAAGGTCGGGCTAGACCGGGCAAGGCGCCGGGAAACTACTCCCAAAGCCAACACTAGCCCCGCGGTAGACTATCAATTTCGAGCAGTATGCCCACAAAAAAGCCCACCGGGCGAAGGAAATCGCCGCCCGGTGGGCTAGCTCGCGCGTTTGCTTTAGGCTAATTCCACGCCCAGCGCGTGCTCCAGGTCTACGAGCAGGTCGGCTACTTCCTCAATCCCCACGCTCAGGCGCAGCACGCCGGGTGTGATGCCCAGCGCCGCCCGCTGCGCCGGCGTGAGGCCCCGGTGCGAGGTGGCAGCCGGATACGAGCACGACGAGGCCACCCCCGCCAGCGACGGGGCCAGCGGAAACAGCTTGCTGCGCTGAATAAACGCCTCCACGGCTGCCGCCGAATCGTCGGCCAGCCGGATGCTGAGCATGCCGCCGTAGAGGCCCCCTAGCAGCTGATGGGCGGCCAGGTCGTGGCCGGGGTGGCTCTCCAAACCAGGGTAAAATACCTGCGCCACGGCCGGGCTATCGGCCAGGAAGCGCGCCACGGTGAGGGCATTGTCGGAGTGCTGGCGCATGCGCAGGCGCAGAGTTTTGAGGCCGCGCAGGGCTAGCCAGCTTTCCAGGGGCGCCAGCATCAGGCCGAGGTTGGTGGCCAGGCGGCGCAGGTTTTTATTGAGGGCCGGGTCGCGAGCCACCACTACGCCGGCCGTCACGTCGGAGTGGCCGGCCAGGTACTTGGTGGCCGAATGCCACACCATGTCGGCGCCCCAGCCCAGCGGCTGCGTGAGCATGGGCGAGGTAAACGACGAGTCGATGAGCAGCAAAATGCCCTCGGCCTGGCAGGCCTGGGCCAGGCGCGGGCCATCCAGCACCACCAGCAGCGGGTTGCTCAGCACCTCGGCCAGCACCAGCCTGGTGTTGGGCTGGCGGTGGCGGGCCACATCGTAGAGGTCAGCCAGCGGCACGTAGCTCGTTTCGATGCCCAGGCGCGTCAGCTCATTCGAAAGCAGCACCACCGAGCCGCCGTAAAGCTCGGCGGGGCACAGCACATGGTCGCCGGCCTGGCACACGGCCAGCACGGCGGCCAGCAGGCCAGCCAGGCCCGAGCCGGTAGCCACGCCGCCGCTAGCCCCTTCGAGCTTGGCTACCTCGGCCACAAACTCGTCGGAGTTGGGGTGCTCGGAGCGCGAGTAGCCGTACATACCGCCGTGGTCGGGCGCGGTGTAGTATTCTTCCAGCTCGGCCAGCGAGCTGAATTTGAAGACCGAAGTCTGGTAAATCGGGGTAACTTTCGGGTGAATCGGGGTCAGGTCCATAAGTGGAGCGAAGGTAGCGCCGGGGCCGTTTACCCCACTCGCCTACTGCGTGCGGCGCACTTCGCTATCGGCAGTTTTTGCCTCATTTTCGGCCTCTACTACGCGCTCGGCCTTGGCCGTAAGGGTATCGGGCATGAGGTGTTGCAGCGCCAGGTTTTCGCGGGCAAATACCTGCATGAGCACAATAAAATACGACAGCAGCAACGGCCCGATTACCAGGCCCACAATGCCAAAAATCTCGACGCCCAGCGTGAGGCCCACCAGCGTTACCCAGGGGTGAATATTGCCCATGTACTTGGCTAGCCAGATGCGCAGCAGGTTATCCACGTTGATAATCACAATCACCCCAACCAGCAGGATGCCAATACCTTGGCTGTTATGGCCTTGCGCAAACTGATAGATGGCGGCCGGCCCCCACACCAGGGGCGTGCCCAGCACCGGAATAAAAGCCATGAAGAAGGCTATTATCGTCCAGAACATCGCATCGGGCACGCCAAATATCCAGAGCGTGGCGCCCGTGAGCAGGCCCTGCACCAAGGCCACAATGCCCTGCCCCAGCACGTTCGAGTTCACGTTGTTTTTAAGCGAAATACTCAGCTCGTCCATTGTCTTTTCGCGGAAGGGCAGGTAGCGGTGCAGGCCGGCCAGAAAGGCCTCCTCCTGCATGAACAGATAGTACATCGTAAAAAGCATCAGGCCCACCACCACGATGACATTGAGCACGCTGCTGGCCAGGGTGGGTATCCACTGGCTCACGCGGGCGGCGCCCTGTTGCAACAGCTGGCGCACCTGGTTTTCCTGGGTCACCTGCATCCCCACCTTGCGCTCCACGCTTTGCACGGCCTGCAATAGTTGCTCGGGGTGCTTGGCTAGCTCCGCCACCCGGTCGATGAGCAGCGAGGTGAGCGCGAAAAACGGGATTACCAGCACCACCACGGCAAACAGCAGCAAAAAAACCGTGACGGCGGTCCGGTTCCACTGGCGTTTGTGTACCAGGGCCGTAAACCAGGGCCGCAGCACCACATACAGAATACCTGCGCCCAGGAAGGCGGTCAGGTATTGCAAAAGCCCAAAAAAGGACAACAGCCCTAGCACTATCAGCGTGATGATAAGCAGCACAAACCGCTGTTTCGGAGAGTAAATATTCGTTTCGGCGGCGTGCGTCATAGGGTAAAAATAAGCTTACAATGTTGCCAGCTCCGCTGCATATTGCTGGCACTGGGCTGTAAAGGCAGGATATTTGCGCAGCCGGTTCAGGTAGCCCTGCGCGGCGGTCTTATCCTTAAGGTTCAGGCTAATTCGCAGCAGATTGTTGATATTCTGCGGGTCGTTCGGGTCGCGTTTATCCGCCTGCGCAAACCACTTATACGCTTCCGCGCTGTTATCGGTGAAGGCGTAGTAGTTGCCCTTGTTGAAATACCCCAGCGAACTGTTCGGGTAGTATTGTAGCAGCAGCTCGGCCAGGGCTAGCCCGTGCCGGTAGCCTTCGGCCGTTTCGCTCTGCCAGTAGGGCACCATGTATTCTTCCAGGCTGCCGGCTACAAACTCGGCTTCGGGCGCCGGCAGGGCACTGCCATCGCGCCAGCGCCAGGGCTGGCCCGCCGCCGAGGCCCGCCAGGCCAGCGCGTCGCGCAGTATGGTCAGCTGCTGCTCGGGGTCGTGTTTAAGCTCGGCGGCCTTGGCCAGCCCAAAGCGAATGTCCAGCCGGCCGGGGGCCAGCGCCAGGCCTTTGCGCAGCACATCCATGGCCTGCTGCACTTTCAGGGGGTTGTAGCCGCCACCCCCAATGCTGCCTACCTCCTTCCCGGTTTTAGGGTCGGTAATGCTGAACTCGCCGCCCTGCGCGGACTTTGTCGACACGTTCAGTACTTCGGCTTCGCTCAGCATGAGGTTGAACTTAGCTACGTAAAGGTCGGGGTCCTGCGGCTGGGCTTTTTCCCACTGGGCCACTACCGCCCTGGCTTCCTGGGTTTTGCCCTGGCGCATCAAGGCCTGGTATTTTTCCCGAAATCCGGGGCCGGGGGCCATGCTCATCAATCCGACAGCCAGCCAGAGCCAGCCCAGTACCGTACCAAAACGCATACACTAACAGGGGGTTAAAAGGGAGGTCCCCAAGATACGCGCCCGCTCTTTTCCTCAGCCGCACCCACAAAAAAAGCGCCCGCGCCGGCCATAGCCAGCGCGGGCGCTCCCGCAGCTTCCAAGTACTTGCCGGCTAGGCCGAGGCCGATTCAGCCAGCACTATTACCTGGTTGTGCAACACTTCTACAATGCCGCCGCTGATGTGGAACGTGCCACCGCCCGCCCCCGTCACCGTCACGTCGCCAGCCTTGAGAGCCGCAATTAGTGGCGCGTGGTTATTGAGCACTTCAAACGAGCCATCGGTGCCCGGAAACCGCACCGACGTGGCTTCGCCGTCATAAACTTTCCGGTCGGGGGTGATGATTTCGAGATGCATGGTTTTCAGTTAATTAACTAGCAAAAAGAATGTCATGCCGACGAAGGAGGCATCTTGCTCGAATCGTTGGAGTAGTACTCAACGGTGCGAGCGAGATGCTTCGCTTTGCTCAGCATGACGTTCTGCTGTTCTACTACTTGGCTTCCGCCATCAGGCGCTCGCCCTTCGCTACGGCGTCCTCAATGTTACCTACCAGGTTGAAGGCCGACTCCGGGAGGTGGTCGTACTTACCGTCGATGATTTCGTTGAAGCCCTTGATGGTGTCCTTGATGTCAACCAATACACCTTGCAGGCCGGTAAACTGTTCGGCCACGAAGAAGGGCTGCGACAGGAAGCGCTGCACGCGGCGGGCGCGGTTCACGGTCTGCTTGTCTTCCTCCGATAGCTCGTCCATACCCAAGATGGCGATGATGTCCTGCAGCTCTTTGTAGCGCTGCAAAATCTCCTTCACGCGCTGGGCGGTGTTGTAGTGCTCGTCGCCGAGGATGGTGGCGTCGAGGATGCGCGAGGTCGAGTCGAGCGGGTCAACAGCCGGGTAGATGCCTAGCTCGGCAATCTTACGACTCAGTACCGTGGTGGCGTCCAAGTGGGCGAAGGTGTTGGCCGGGGCCGGGTCGGTCAAGTCATCGGCCGGTACATACACGGCCTGCACCGAGGTAATCGAGCCGCGCTTGGTCGAGGTAATGCGCTCCTGCATGGCACCCATTTCGGTGGCTAGGGTAGGCTGGTAACCTACGGCCGACGGCATCCGGCCTAGCAGAGCCGATACCTCCGAGCCCGCCTGCGTGAAGCGGAAGATGTTGTCGATAAAGAACAGGATGTCGCGGCCGGCGCCGGTGCCGTCGCCATCGCGGAAGCTCTCGGCAATGGTCAGGCCCGACAGCGCTACGCGGGCGCGGGCTCCGGGAGGCTCGTTCATCTGGCCAAACACGAGGGTAGCCTGCGATTTTTCCATCTCGGCCATGTCCACTTTGCTCAGGTCCCAGCCGCCCTCTTCCATCGAGTGCTTGAAGGCATCGCCGTAGCGGATGATATTGGCTTCGATGAATTCGCGCAGCAGGTCGTTGCCCTCGCGGGTACGCTCGCCCACGCCGGCAAATACCGACAGGCCCGAGTAGGCCTTGGCCACGTTGTTGATAAGCTCTTGAATCAGAACGGTTTTGCCCACGCCGGCACCCCCAAACAAGCCAATTTTGCCGCCCTTTACATAAGGAGCCAGCAGGTCAATTACTTTGATGCCGGTGAAGAATACTTCCGACGAGGTAGCCAGCTCCTCAAACGCCGGGGCGTTGCGGTGAATGGGCAGGCCGCCGGTGCTCACCGGCTGCGGAATACCGTCAATGGCCTGGCCGATAACGTTGAACAGACGACCTTTCACGCCGTCGCCGGTAGGCATCGTGATGGCGTGGCCCAGGCTGCGCACTTCGGCGCCGCGGGTCAGGCCCTCGGTCGAGTCCATGGCGATGGTGCGCACCCGGTCTTCGCCCAGGTGCTGCTGGCACTCCAGCATGACCACCTGGCCGTTGTCTTTGGTTACTTCCAGGGCGTCGAAGATGTTGGGGAGGTCGCCTTCACCCGCGAAGCTCACGTCCACCACGGGGCCGATAACCTGGGTGATTTTGCCCGAATTCGCCATTTGCTTGGGTTTTACTAGGTTTTACTAAGTTATTATCCTTTTGAGGGTGCAAAAGTACGCCGCAAACCCCTCTTTTCAAAGCTGAAGCCCCGATGAATGTGCCCCCCACCCCAGCAGCCCGGAAAGCGCCTTGCCGACCTGGCCACGCACTTTTTTGAAAAATTTTTGCCCTGGCTCTTGCCTCGTATTATTCTCGTAGTACCTTTGCAGCCCCGAACAGCACACCGCTCTACGGGAAATTGTCCGATGGTGTAACTGGCAACACGCTTGATTTTGATTCAAGAAAGTCCAGGTTCGAGCCCTGGTCGGACAACTTCGACACCGCTCGACAATTTAGCAAAGGCGCTGGCTTCTCCCCTCCGGGAGCAAGTTGGCGCCTTTCGCTTGTTAAATCTCCCTTCTACTCTGCGCCTGCCGGCCTGCTTACTTGCAGGCTAGCAGGCGTTTTGCTTTCCCTTCTGTCATGGACCCTCACGTAAAACTATTCGCCGGCAGCGCCTCCCAGGAGCTTGGCCGCAAAATTGCCGCCGCCTACGGCCAGCCCCTGGGCGACCTGACGCTGCAACGCTTCGCCGACGATGAGCTAAGCCCCAGCTTCGACGAGAGCGTGCGCGGCTGCGAGGTTTTTCTCATTCAAAGCACCTTCCCCCCCAGCGAGCACCTCATGGAGCTGATGCTGATGGTGGATGCCTGCAAGCGCGCCTCGGCCCACAAGGTCAATATCGTGATGCCTTACATGGGCTACGCCCGCCAGGACCGCAAGGACAAGCCGCGCGTGAGCATCGGGGCCAAGGTGGTGGCCAATATTATTCAGAGCGTGGGCACCGACCGCCTGATGACCTGCGACCTGCACGCGGGTCAGATTCAGGGCTTCTTCGACATCCCGGTTGACCACCTCGACGGGGCCACCGTGACGGCGCCCTACATCAAGTCGCTGAACCTGGCAAACCTCATCTTCGCCTCGCCCGACGTGGGCGGCGTGGTGCGCACCAGGGCCTTTGCCAAGAAGTTTGGGGCCGAGATTGTGGTGTGCGACAAGATGCGCCTGCGGGCCAACGAAATTGCCTCCATGCAGATTATCGGCGATGTCAAAGGCATGGACGTGGTGTTTGTGGATGACATGGTAGACACGGCCGGCACCATCTGCAAGGCCGCCGACCTCGTGATGGAGCGCGGCGCCAACTCGGTGCGCGCCGTTATCACGCATCCGCTGCTGAGCGGGCCGGCCCACAGCCGCATTCGCGCCTCGGCTCTCACCGAGCTTATTACCACTGACACCATTCCGCAGCGCGAGGCGAACGAGAAGGTGCGCGTGATTTCGCTAGCCCCGCTTTTTGCCGCCGCCATCCGCAACGTGGTCACGCACGAGAGCATCAGCTCGCTATTCAGCTAGGGGCAAGTTTTTCTAAGCAAAGGTTTTAAAACTTAGAAGGCCGCTCAACCAAAAGTTGAGCGGCCTTTTAACGGGTTGCTGGTTGCAGTTTACTTGCTGGCCGGCAGCACTTCTACATCCAGGAAGCTGTCGCCGTACACACTGTGGGTGGCTTTCACGTAGTCGCTCTCGCTAGCCTTATAAGGGTTGGGCACGAACGTTTGCGGGTTGCGCGCAATGAAGGGAAACCACGTACTCTGCACCTGCACCATAATACGATGGCCCTTCCTGAAGGTATGCAGCACGTCTTGCAGCCGGAAGTTGACGTCGGTTTTCTGGTTGGCCACCATGGCCTCGGGCTTCTCAAAGCTGTTGCGAAAACGGGCGGGCATTACTTCCGAGCGCACCATTTGCCAGTAGTTGCTGAGGATGATGTTCTTGTTGGGCATGTAGTCGTTGTTGCGCTCATCGGCCGGGTACACGTCTATAAGCTTCACCACCCAGTCGGCATCGGTGCTGGTGCTGGCCACTTTGAGGTTGGCCATAATTTCTCCCCCTAGCGTCACGTCGTCGGTCAGTACATCGGT
This sequence comes from Hymenobacter cheonanensis, assembly GCF_030581075.1. GTDB lineage: Bacteria > Bacteroidota > Bacteroidia > Cytophagales > Hymenobacteraceae > Hymenobacter. The sequence continues at coordinate 88,777 of NZ_JAUQSW010000011.1, read as the reverse complement.
CTGGTACACCAGCACATCGGGGCGGCGGCCAGCAAAACGCTGGTCCTCGCTCATGTAGTTGTGCGGCGTAAAGCCCATCGTCGTGGTGTTGTCCTCCGTGTAAGGCACGGGCTTCAGCGGGTCACTCACGAAGCTCATGGCGCCGGGCGCGCCGGCCTGCTGGTCCAGCTTACCATTGGCGCTCAGGTAGAGCTTCTGGTGGGTGGCGGCTGCTGCTGGCCACTTAGCAAAGGTGTCCCACTGCTTCTTGCCTGTGTCATACACGTAGGCTTCGGGCAGGCCGGAGTTTTTATCGCCCGAGCCCTTGAGGAAATGCTCGAAAAACTTCGCCTCAATATTACGCTGGTAAAACGTGGCGATGCTGTCGCCGAAATACACGTTGCTGTGCATCGTGTGGCCGGTTTCGCGCGACCAGCGCCCGTGCCCGAATGGCCCCATCACCAGCGTGTTGTACGTGCCGGGGCTTTTCTGCTCAATGGTTTTGTAAATGGTGAGGGGGCCGCGTAAGTCCTCGGCATCAAACCAGCCACCCACCGTCATCACGGCGGGCTTCACGCCGGCAGTGTAGTGGGCGGGCAGGCCCCGCGACTTCCAAAACTCGTCGTAGTTGGGATGGTCGATGGTTTCCTGCCAGAAAAAGTTGTTGGCGTAGTACTTATCCACATTTTTCAACGGCCCTAGGTCAAGGAAGAACTGGTAGCCGTCGCGGGTACCCGGCTGGATGGTCTGCGCGCCGTACCAGGACTTGCTGGTCGTGTCGGGCTTCGGCACTCCAAACAAGGGAAAGGCAAAGAGGTAAGACTCCAGAAAAGCCCCATTGTGGTGAAAATCGTCGAAAAAGAAGTCCGATACCGGCGCCTGGGGCGACGATGCTTTCAGCGCGGGGTGGTTGGATAAAATACCGGCTGCCGTGTAAAAGCCGGGGTAAGAGATGCCCCACTGCCCCACCCGGCCGTTGTTATTGGCTACTTTTTTCACTAGCCACTCAATGGTGTCGTAGGTGTCCGAACCTTCATCCACGGCGGCTTTGCCTTTCTTGTTGTCGATAACAGGCGTCATGTTGGTAAAGGTGCCCTGGCTTTTCCAGCGGCCGCGCACATCTTGATACACAAAGATGTACCCCTGGCCCATCATGGTTTCGGAGGGGCCAAGGCGGGCCGGATAGCTGCCCACGCCATAGGGCGCAACGCTGTAGCAGGTGCGCTGCATCATGATGGGGTATTTCTTCCCGGCGCTTGCATCCTTGGGCGTATAAATAGCCGTGAACAGCTTTACGCCATCGCGCATGGTCACGTACACTTCCTGCTTGGTGTAGTGCTGCTGCGCGTAGCTGGCATTAGCCGGCACCGGAGCCTGCGCGCGCAGTGCGCCGCTGCACAACAGCAAAAGCCAGCTCAGAATAAGGTTTGTGGTCATAAGAGGAGAAAGTAAGAAATTGAAGCTTGCTTCAAAACAAAAGGGTGCCCGCAAGCAAAAAAGCAGGCTAGCTCGCTTGCCCGCTTGCCTGATAGCGAGGGGAGGGCTAGCAAATCTAGTGAAAAACCCCTACCTTTGCGGCCCGTTTGGCAAAGGATGCCTAGCGGATAATTCATTCCAAATCAACTTCTTTTATGAAAAGCCTGGAGATTGTAGGGTTTAAAAGAGCGAATCTCGGCAAGACGGATGCGAAAGCGCTGCGCCTCGACGCCCAAGTGCCTTGCGTACTGTACGGTGGCACCGACACGGTGCACTTCTCGGTGCCCGCCATCCTATTCCGCGAATTGCTGTACACCCCGGAGGCCCACATCGTGGACCTGAACGTGGAGGGCACGCACTACCGCGCCATCGTGCAGGACGCCCAGTTTCACCCCGTGAACGAGATGCTGCTGCACGTTGACTTCCTGGAATTGCAGGAAGGCAAAGAAGTGAAAATGGACATCCCCGTGAAATACATCGGCGTTTCGCCGGGCGTATTGGCCGGTGGCAAGCTGGCTAGCAAGCTGCGTAAGCTGAAGGTGAAGGCTACGGCCGACAACCTGCCCGACTACGTGGAAGTAGACATCAGCACCCTGGAACTGGGCAAGTCGGTGAAAGTGGGCGCGGTGCAAACCAACAACTACACCATCCTGACCAGCGCGCAGGCGCCGATTGCTACCGTAACCATCCCGCGCGCCCTGAAAGGCGAGATGGCCGCCAACAAGTAATACTCACGGATTGCGCGGATTTAAACGGATTTCACGAATTTAGTGAACGACGCTATTTCCGCTTACCGTACACAAAAAAGCCGCTTCAACCGAAGCGGCTTTTTTGTGCGCAGGATGACCTACTTCCGCCTACGCTATTAGTAGTCACCCACAAAATCCGTGAAATCCGTTTAAATCCGCGTAATCCGTGATTTATGAAATTCCTACTTCTTTGCCTTGGTAATATCGGGCCAGAGTATGCTGCTACCCGCCACAATATTGGCTTTATGGTGGCCGATTACCTGGCCCAAAAATTTGAGGCACCACGCTTCGAATTGGGGCGCCATGCCTTTACTACCGAGTTTAAAAGCAAGGGCCACACCTACGTGCTGGTGAAGCCCACCACGTTTATGAACCTGAGCGGCAAAGCGGCGGCGCACTGGCTGAGCACGCTGAAAATTCCGGTTGAGCACATGCTGGTCGTTACCGACGACCTGGCCCTGCCCTTTGGCAAGCTGCGCCTGAAAGGCCAGGGCTCGGCCGGCGGCCACAATGGGCTCAAGGACATTCAGGCCACGCTGGGCACCGATGTGTACGCGCGCCTGCGCTTTGGCGTGGACGCTAATTTTCCCAAAGGCCGGCAGGTCGATTATGTGCTGAACCCTTTCTCGGCCGACGAGCAGATTGATTTACCGCTGCGCATCGAAAAAGCCGGCGACGCCATACTGGCCTTCGGGGCGCTAGGGCTGGAGCGGGCGATGAACGTGGTAAACGTCAAATAAAAAAGCCGGCGCTGAAATTCAGCGCCGGCTTTTTTACGTTGGCCTGGGCTAGCCTGCTTTACGACAGCCTTATAGAATGGGGCTGCCGTTGCGCACCGCGCTACCGGGCTGCATGAGGGCCAGGCTGCCGTCAGCATTTTCGGCCAGCAGCAGCATGCCCTGGCTTTGAATACCTTTTATTTCGCGGGGCGCCAGGTTCAGCAATACCATCGCTTGCTGCCCAATTAATGCTTCCGGAATAAACGCCTCGGCGATGCCGCTCACGATGGTGCGCTGGTCGAGGCCGGTATCAATAGTCAGCTTCAGCAGCTTCTTGGTTTTAGCAACTTTTTCGGCGGCAATGATGGTGCCGACGCGCAAATCCATTTTTCCGAAATCATCGAAGCTGATATTTTCTTTCGTGGCTGTGACGGGCGTAGCGGCCAGCGTATTGGCTTGCTTGGTATCGAGCAGCTTTTGCACCTGCGCATTCACCACGGCATCGTCGATTTTGGCAAATAGCAACGCGGGCTCTTGCAGTTGATGGCCGGCGGGCAATTGCTCGGCGCGGGCCGCGCTAGCCCAGTCGCCAGGCTCAAAGCTGAGCATAGCGGCCAGTTTGGCCGCCGACTCGGGCAGAAAAGGCGTGAGCAGCGGCACCAGGGCCGCCGCCACCTGCAAAGCCACGTGCAGCACCGTGCCGGTGCGCACAGCGTCGGTTTTAATAAGCTTCCAGGGCTCCGTCTCGGCCAGGTATTTATTGCCGAGGCGCGCCAGGTTCATTACTTCGGCCAGGGCGTCGCGAAAGCGGTAATTTTCGATGAGGTCGCCCACGCGGGTCGGAAATTCGGCCAACTGGCGAAATACCTCCTCGTCTATTCCCAATAATTCGCCCCTGGCCGGCACCTTACCGTCGAAAAATTTCTGCGTAAGCACGGCCGCCCGGTTCACAAAATTGCCAAGCGTGGCCACCAGCTCATTATTATTGCGCGCCTGGAAGTCCTTCCAGGTGAAGTCGTTATCCTTGGTTTCGGGTGCGTTGGCGCACAGCACGTAGCGCAGCACATCGGCCTGCCCCGGAAAATCCTGCAAATACTCGTGCAGCCAAACCGCCCAGTTGCGCGAGGTACTTATTTTATCGCCTTCCAGGTTGAGAAATTCATTGGCGGGCACATTATCGGGCAAAATATAGTCGCCGTGTGCCTTCAGCATTACCGGGAAAATAATGCAGTGAAAGACAATATTATCCTTGCCGATAAAATGCACCAGCTTGGTTTCGGGGTCCTGCCAATATTTCTCCCACTCATCAGGAAAACCTTCTTTGGTGGCGGAGATATAGCCAATAGGCGCATCAAACCACACGTACAGCACTTTACCTTCGGCGCCGGGCACGGGCACGGGCACACCCCAGTCGAGGTCGCGGGTTACGGCGCGGGGGTGCAGGCCCTGGTCAATCCACGATTTGCACTGGCCGTAGACGTTGGTTTTCCAATCGTTTTTATGGCCGTCAATTATCCATTCGCGCAGCCAGGGCTCGTACTGGTCGAGGGGCAAAAACCAATGCTTGGTGTCGCGCAGCACCGGCGTATTGCCGCTGAGCATGGAGCGCGGATTAATTAACTCCGTCGGGCTGAGCGAGCTACCGCAGCGCTCGCACTGGTCGCCGTAGGCATTTTCGTTGCCGCAGTTGGGGCAGGTGCCCACCACGTAGCGGTCGGCCAGAAATTGGCCGGCCTGCTCGTCATACAGCTGCTGCGTAGTTTGCTCGATGAATTGGCCAGCCTCGTATAATTTCTTGAAAAACGCGCTCGATACCTCGGCGTGGGTTTCGGAAGACGTGCGCGAATACACATCAAACGACACGTTGAATTCCTGAAACGAATCGCGAATTAGGACGTGGTATTTATCGACTACCTGCTGAGGCGTAACCCCTTCTTTCTGAGCCCGGATGGTGATGGGCACACCGTGCTCGTCGGAGCCGCAAATAAATTTAACGTCGCGGTTCTGGGCGCGCAGGTAGCGCACATAAATATCGGCCGGCAGATACACGCCCGCCAGGTGCCCGATGTGCACGGGGCCATTGGCATAAGGCAGGGCCGCCGTCACGGTGTAGCGCTTTGGTAGTAAAGTCATTACAAGTAAATAACCGCTAGTAATAATCAAGCTTGTTCTTACGCGGGGAAGAGCGTAATTTGGGCGTTAATTATGAATAGGGCGAAAAAAGAAAAATAATTATTCGGAAAAGCGCCAAAAAGGTCGTTGGGTTTCTAACAAAAACAATAAAAGGCCGTTTGCCAATTACTTAAAAGGAAATCGCTGACAAGAATCCCTACTAGCTTTCCCCTTACTTCCTTACCAAAACCCCGTTTACTCATGTCCAAAAAAAGCAGCGCGGACACGCTGGCTCCGGCCGCTCCCGCCAAACGCACGCCGGAAGAAAAAGCGCAACGCAAGGCGGACAAAGCCGGCCGCCGGGCTACCAAATCGCTCAATCAGGACCACGCCGAAAAAAAGGCTAGCCAGAAACAGACCCTAAAGGCAGCCGCCAAGCAGTTGCAAAAAGAGCTGGACGCGCGCATGAGCGAAGTGGTGGACCGCATCCGCAAAGAAACGAAGGCCAAGCTGAAAGAAGTGGTAAAGGAAGCTACGCGCCGCCTCGACGTGGACACCGAGCGCATGTTTGAGCAGGCGCTGCACACCATTGTGCGCCACTACGACTCTATTGCGCCGGGCCGCACCACCGATATTAATTTGCCTGCCCCTACCCCTAGCGATGCCGCCGCTACTGCGCCCGCAGGGCCAACGTCCGGTAAGAACGGCGCCCCGCGCAAAACCCGCCCCGCCGAGGCCGCGCCGGCCGCCGAAGCCACGCCGGCCAAAAAGCGCGCCGGCCGCCCCACGGGCAGCACTAGCAAGCCAACTACTACGGGCCGGGGCCCCGGCCGCCCTAAGCGACAGGCAGCGCCCGAGGTGGCAACTGCCGAGCTAAGCACGCCGGTAGCGACTGCCAACGACAGCGTGGCCGTAGACAATGTCTAGCCCCGGCTAGGGCTCATTCAGTCACAGAGGCCGCTGCCGGTGTCGGCAGCGGCCTCTGTGACTTTTGGCTAGGGCCGACGCAGCGTGTCGGGTATCGACTGGTCGATGCGCTGCATGCGGGTTTCGTTGGTCGTGTTGTTGGCGTCGTTGGTATTGAGGCTTTCGGGGCGCTTGAGGCGGTTGATGTCGGACGCCTGCTCGCCCAGGCGCAGGGTATTGGGTGTGGCATCGGGCACGGCGGCGGCGGGTGCGGTGCCGCGCGTGGTGTTAGCGTTGTAGATGGCGCGGCGGTCGGCGTCGGTCGTTACTTCGGTGGGCACCGAGCGAGGGGCAGCGCTTTCGGCGGTTTGCTCGGAGGCCGAGCAGGCGGCCAGGGCTAGCGGCAAAACCAGACCGGCGGCGGCCCGGAAAAAATAGCGGGAGAACATAAAGGGCAGCAAAAAGGCGGCCCGGGGTGGGCCGCCTTGCTTCTAACGGATTGCGGGCACGCTAGTTGGCCGTTATTTCTGCGGCTCGAAGAGCAGCGCGTTGCCGTCCATGCAGTAGCGCTGGCCGGTGGGCTTGGGGCCGTCGTCGAAAACGTGGCCGAGGTGGCCGCCGCACTTGGCGCACACAATCTCGTCGCGGCTCATGCCAAAGCTTTCGTCCGATTTCACCTTGACACTGGCCGCCGTGGCCGGGGCAAAGAAGCTAGGCCAGCCGGTGCCCGAATCGAACTTGGTAGCGCTGGAAAACAGCAGGTTGTGGTCGGCGGCGCAGTAGTAGGTGCCCGCCGCGTGGTTGTCGTGGTATTTGCCGGTGAAGGGCCGCTCGGTGCCCTCTTCGCGCAGGATGTAGTACTGGTCGGGCGTGAGTAGCTTTTTCCACTCGGCATCGGTGTGCTGCACCGGAAACTCGCCGGGCTTGCCCGTAACGGGCTGCGGCTGCGGGTACTTGGCAGTAGTAACGGTAGCGCCTTTGGGGCCAGCCGGCACGGCCGCTACGGCCTGGGGCTTATCGGCATGGGTTTGGGAGCAGGCCGGCGAAAGAGCCGCCACGCTCAGCAGCAAGGAAAGCAGGGAGAGACGCATGGAAAAGCGAAAGGCTGACGGGAAAGAATTACCTGCCTAACAAACGTAAAAGCCAGTGCGTTCGGATGCCGCTCGTGCGCAGGAGCAGCGGCCGGGCTAGCGGGAGCGCGGCCTAAAACACACGCCCTCAGTCGGAACGTTTGGAGGCCCGGCTAGCGTTGATTTTCAGGATAATAAAAACGCAACTCGGTTTTCCAGCAGAAACTCCGTACCTTTGCGGCCGCAAAAACTTACGTATGACCCAGAACATTCGGAATATCGCCATCATTGCCCACGTTGACCACGGCAAGACGACTTTGGTGGATAAGATTATCCACGCCTCTAAGATTTTCGACGCTCACCAGCACTTCGACGACCTCATCCTCGACGACAACCCCCTGGAGCGCGAGCGCGGCATTACCATCGTTTCTAAAAACGTATCGGTACGCTACAACGGCGTGAAAATCAACATCATCGACACCCCTGGTCACGCCGACTTCGGCGGTGAGGTAGAGCGCGTGCTGAAAATGGCCGACGGCGTGCTGCTGCTCGTGGATGCCTTTGAGGGCGCCATGCCGCAGACCCGCTTCGTGCTGGGCAAGGCCCTGGGCCTGGGCCTGAAACCCATTGTGGTGGTGAACAAGGTGGACAAGGAAAACTGCCGCCCCGACGAGGTGCACGAGCAGGTTTTCGACCTCATGTTCAACCTCGGCGCTACCGAAGACCAGCTTGATTTCGTGACCCTGTACGGGTCGAGCAAGCAGGGCTGGATGAGCACCGACTGGAAAGTAAAAACCGACAATATCATTCCGCTGCTCGACGCGGTGGTGGCCTCTATTCCGCCCGCGCCGGTATTGGAAGGCACGCCCCAGATGCAGGTGACCTCGCTCGACTACTCGTCGTTCGTGGGCCGCATCGCCATCGGCCGCGTGCACCGCGGCACCCTGAAAGAGGGCGCCAACATGAGCCTGATGAAGGCTGATGGCAGCGTGAAGAAAGTGAAAATCCGCGAGCTGCACGTGTTTGAAGGCCTCGGCCGCAACAAGGTGGAGGAAGTAAGCAGCGGCGAAATCTGCGCCGTGTCGGGCATCGAAGGCTTTGACATCGGCGACACCCTAGCCGATTTCGAAAACCCGGAGGCGCTGCCCCGCATCAGCATCGACGAGCCGACGATGAACATGCTGTTCACCATCAACAACTCGCCGTTTTTCGGCAAGGAAGGTAAGTTCGTGACCTCGCGCCACTTGCGCGACCGCCTGTTCAAGGAAACCGAGAAAAACCTGGCCCTGCGCGTGCAGACGACCGACAAGGAAGATACCTTCCTGGTGTTCGGCCGCGGCATTCTGCACTTGTCGGTGCTCATCGAAACGATGCGCCGCGAGGGCTACGAGCTGCAAGTGGGCCAGCCCCAGGTGCTGTTCAAGGAAGACGACAACGGCAACCGCCTGGAGCCCGTGGAGCTGCTGGTGGTAGACGTGCCGGAGGAAACCGCTGGCAAGGTTATCGAGCTGGTGAGCATGCGCAAGGGCGAAATGACCATCATGGAGCCGAAAGGCGACTTGCAGCACCTGGAGTTCAGCATTCCGAGCCGCGGCCTCATTGGCCTGCGTAACAACGTGCTGACTGCCACCGCGGGTGAGGCCATCATGAACCACCGCTTTGCCGCCTACGAGCCCCACAAAGGCCCGATTCCGGGCCGGATTGCTGGTTCGCTGATTTCGCTCGAAACCGGCCCTGGTACCGCTTACACCATCGACAAGATGCAGGACCGCGGCTCGTTCTTCGTGGACCCGGGCGAGGAAGTGTACGCGGGCCAGGTTATCGGCGAGCACACCCGCCCCAACGACCTGACCATCAACATCCAGAAGGGCAAGAAGCTGACCAACATGCGCGCCTCGGGCTCGGATGAGAACGCCAAAATCGTTCCCAAGCGTCAGTTCTCGCTGGAAGAAGCCATGGAATACATCCAGAAGGATGAGTACCTGGAAGTAACGCCCAAGTCGGTGCGCATGCGCAAGATTCTGCTCGACGAAAACGAGCGCCTGCGCTACGCCAAAACGGCTGAATAATACACAGTAGGTTTTTTACAAAAGGGGGATGTGGCTGACGCCGCATCCCCCTTTTTGCGTCTGCTCAGTTAAAGTATTTTCTATATTTACGCACCCTTCGCTTCACACTTGTCCCGCCCCATGAAACACCTGGTACGGCTTCGCTGCTGCCTGATAACGATTGGCTTGCTGGGTATGAGCCTGGCGCACGCCCAGTGTATTCTGGCCGGCCAGACAGCGGGCGCAACCTATGTGGATGTGGTGCCGGACAAACGGCTGAGCGCGACGCTGGCGGGCGACCATAGTCAAAAGGATTCGCTGGACTTGGACGGGGATGGCCGCTTCGATTTGCAGTTCAGGGTGTCGCTGTCAACCAGTCTCTATCCCAACGTAATGTCTTCGGTACGGGCACTGCATGACGACGTGGCCCTGGCCCAGTATACGTACGTCGACTACGTCAAAAACTACCTTAGCCGGGATACAATTCAGCAGCGATTGGTAAATGCATTCCCGGCTTTGTCCATCGAGCCGGTGTGGGTTGATAAGGCCTCTATCAAGTACGATTACAGTGCTGGGCGGCTAACTTACAAAACGGGTTCGCCGGGTGGCCCGCAGGGCTCGGGCTTGTGGCTGGATGGCAAAGATGGCTACACGGCTGTGCGCCTGCGCACTACGGCCCTCGGCCCGTGGCGGTATGGGTGGGTGCGGCTGCAGGTGCTGCCGGCGATTAATCTCAGCACTAACGACTACAGTGAAGTAACGATTCTGGTTAAGGATTATGCTTTTACCACTACTGTGCTGGCCACCTGGCCGGCCAGCGCGGCCGGGTGGCAGCTAACCCCCATTCCTACGGCCGAGCGCCTGACCGTGACGGCCCCGGCCGCCACTACGGGCCAGCTAGTGCTGCGGGACGTGTGCGGGCGAGTATGCCTGGCCGCTGATTTTGCCGGCAAGCAGCAGCAGCTTGATTTGTCGACGCTGGCGGCGGGCGTGTACGTGCTGCGCATTACCACGGCAGCAGGCAGCCTGGTGCAGCGGGTGGTGAAGCACTAGCGGCTGGCCTTTTTGAGGACCTGGGTGGCTACTACCGCGCCGGCCTGCCGACCTTTGCAGCACTAGCCCTTCGTTTTTCGCCATGCAACCCGCCAGCCTAGCCCAGTTTATTCAGCTTTTTACCCTTGCCAATGCGGAGGCTAGCCAGCGGCTAACCGAGCGGCTAACGCTGGCCCTGCAAGACCCGGCCGCCTATCAGACTGCCTACGCCGAGGAGCTGGCCGAGCGCGGCATTGAGGCGGCGCTGCCGGCCCAGGAGCTGCGCGACGTGGCCCTCATCGACGGGCTGCTGAGCGAAGAGCTGCTGTGGGAAGCCGACTGGCAAGACCCGGCGGGCGACCTCATCTATGGCCTCAACGAAACCCTGGCGCAGCAGGGCCGCCCCGAGCGGCTGGCCGCGCCCACCGGGAGCCGCGCCACTACCACCGGCCCCGAAGCCCTCGACCAGGTGCAGGACCTGCTGGAGCCGCTAGGGCTGACGCTGGTGCTGCTGCCCCTGGACAGTGACTCGCACGCGCTGAGCGTGGTGGCCGAGGCGCAGGTAGAAACTCTGCGCAGCCTGGCGCAGCAGCTGGGCTTCGGCCTGAAGGTGTACTAGCCCCGCTTCCACTGGCAAAAAGCTGCGCAGGGTAGCCCGGCAACGGGGCTGCGGTGCTAGCTTCGCACCCGCATTACCCGGGCTATTTATGAAGCATTATTTATTTTCTTTTGCGGCGCTGTTTTTACTAGGGTCGCAGGTGCGGGCGCAGGGCCTGCTCTCGACCATGAACGACACCCCCCAGCCGGGCGAGTTTCGGCTATCGGAAGAAGAGTTTGGGAACACCTACGGCTTCAACGATACGGCGCAGGCCGTTATCCGGCTCTATTACCGCAAGTGGAGTGCGGGGCGGCGCATTATGTACATCGCGGGCATTCCGGCGGCGCCGGTGGTAGCGGTGGGCCGGCACTACGAAACCGGGCCGTATGGCGCGGGCGTCAACTACCAGAAATACTCTTACGACCCCTAGGTGGCCCCGGTGGTGTACAGCCTGCTGGCGGGCTCGGTTTACGGGTTTATCAAGGCCACGAAGTGGAACCGGCGGCACCTCTACCAGGCCATTCGCACGTACCGGGCCACGCACCGGCTGCCCGCGCAGGTAACGCCCGCCTTGCTGGCGGCCGCCCTGGCCTATTGATGCCGGCCGGCCCTAGCCCCGCTGGCGCACGGCCTCGAAGGTGAGCACGGCGGCGGCCACGCTCACGTTGAGCGAGTCGAGCACGCCGCGCATGGGGATGATGACGGTTTCGTCGCAGGCCTGGCGGGTGGCGGGCGTGAGGCCGTCGGCCTCGGTGCCGAGCACCAGGGCCGTGGGGCCGGTGAAGCTGGTGGCGGTGTAGCTTTTGGCGTCGTCGGCGAGGGCAGCGGCAAAGGTGCGGATGCCTTTTTCTTTCAGGAAAGCCAGCACCTCGGGCATCGGCGCGGCTACGGTGGGCACCGTGAAGATGCCGCCGAGGCTAGCCCGGATAACGTTGGGGTTGTAGAGGTCGGTGCGCGCATCGCCCACCAGCACGGCGTGGGCGGGCGCGGCATCGGCGGTGCGCAGAATGGCACCTAGGTTGCCGGGCTTTTCCACGGCTTCGAGCACGATGAGAAGCGGGTTTTCGGGCAAAGCCAGGTCGGCCAGGGTGCGGCGCGGGGTGTGCAACACGGCCAGCACGCCATCGGAGCGCTCGCGCACGGCCAGCTTGGCAAACACGGCGGCGCTCACGGGCAGGTATTCGTAGGGGCGCGGCACGAGCCTGGCCGGCTCGGCCAGCTCGCGGGCGATGGCTTCGCCGGCCAGCTCCTCGCACACAAAGAGCGTGGCCACGGCCCAGCCGGCCTGGCGGGCATTAGTAAGCTCGCGGTAGCCTTCTACCAGGGTGAGGCCCTGGCGGCGGCGCTCGGCCGATTTTTCCTGCAAACGCAGCACGTCTTTGATGCGCGGGTTGTGCAGGCTGGTGATGCGGTCGGGCTGGGAAGGGCGGGCGGCAAACATGCCACGAAGGTACGGGCGGGGGGAGGAGGCACTGCGACGAGAAAGTAAACAGTGGCCAAAGCCAGCAGGCGAAGGCAGGCGTACCCCAGCGCCAGGGCCATTTTTGCGAAGCGTACTTTTACCTCCTCGGGCGAAGCAGCAGTTTTCACCTGCTCACCCTCTTACTTCTTTACTTTTTCGTTTGGCTCTTCCGCTCAATACCAAGATTCTGCTCGGCTTCGCCATTGCGCTGTCGGTACTCATGGCCACGTCCATCACCTCCTACGTGGCTATTCAGCAGCTCAGCCGCTACACGCGGCTGGTCGAGCACTCGTACCAAGTGCTGCGCCAAACCGGCGATTTGCGCATCAGCATCCGCGATGCGCAGAGCGGCGTGCGCAGCTACCTGCTGCTGGCCGACACCACCTACCTCACCAACTACCGCCGCAACGCAGCCCTGATGCAGGCCGAGGCCCGTGCCCTGCACACGCTGGTGGCCGATGACGCGGCCCAGCACGCTAGGGCCGACTCCTTGCGCCGGCTCGTGGCCCAGCAGCTGCGCGAGCTGGCCACGTTCCGCCAGTTTGCGCCCACGCCGCCGGCGGCCCAGTCGCTGCAGCTGAGCGAGCAGGGGCCACTGCGCGTCCTCAAGGGCGTGATGACCCGTCTGCGCTCGTATGAGGAGGCGCTGCTGCAAAAGCGCAACCGCCAGCAGTCGCTGTTTCAGAAGCTGGCGCCGTCGGCCATCATCGTATCGGCGGTGCTGGCCGTGATTATCGTGCTGTGGCTGTTTCGGAAAATAGTGGGCGAGCTGCGCGCCAACGACGAGCTGCGCCAGCAGCTCACCCGCACCAACCTCGACACTGCCCAGCGCATCCGGGCCATGGAGCACCTCACGCGGCAGGTAGTGCAGGGCGATTACAAGGTGAAAATAACCGACCCCGGCGAGCAGCACGACCGGCTGGCCTCGCTGGCCACGCTGCTCAACCAAATGACCCAGGCGCTTGACACGGCCTTTGGCGCGCTGGAAAACCGCAACAAGGAGCTTGACCAGTTTGCCTACGTGGCTTCGCACGACCTGAAGGCGCCGCTGCGCGGCCTCAGCACCATTGTGCAGTGGATAGAGGAAGAGCTGGCCGCCGAGCTTTCGCCCCAGCTGCGCACCTACCTGGGCCAGATGAAGGGCCGCCTGGCCCGCCTCGATGACCTCATCAACGGCCTGCTGGCCTACGCCCGGGCTAGCCGCACCGAGCGCCAGCTCGGGCCCGTAGACACTGCCCAGCTGGTGCGCGAGGTGGCCGAGCTGGTGGTGCCGCCCACTTTTACCCTCACCCTGGCGCCGGGCCTGCCTACCTTTGTGGCCGACCGCCTGGGTTTGCAGCAGGTGTTTACCAACCTGCTCAGCAACGCCGTGAAGTACTACGCGGGCCCCGCCGGCCAGGGCCGCATCGAGGTGAGCGCCCAGGACCTGGACTCGCACTACGAGTTTCAGGTGCAGGACAATGGGCCCGGCATTGCGCCCGAGCATCACCAGAAAATATTTTTGCTGTTCCAAACCCTGCGCGACCGCCACACCGCCGAAAGCACGGGCATCGGCCTGAGCATCGTCAAAAAGCTCATCGACGACCAGCAGGGCAGCATCCGCGTCGAGTCGGCCCCGGGGCAGGGGCAGGGCGCGGCCTTCATCTTCACCTGGCCCAAGGGCGTGGCGGCGGGCTAGCCCGCTTTTTGTCGCTTCTCCTCCCCTATTTTTATGACTCCCGATTCCCTTACTTCTGCCGCTGGCACCGCGCCGGCCCGCTCGGTTCTGCTGGTCGAAGACGATGTTTTCGACACCATGACGGCCCAAAAATCCTTTGCTCGCTTTAGCGTGCCGCACGTGCTGCACACGGCTTTTAATGGCGAAGAGGCGCTGGATATGCTGCTGGGGCGCCAGGGCGTGCCCGCCATCCGGCCGCTGCCCGAGGTCATTTTGCTCGACCTGAACATGCCCCGCATGAACGGGCTGGAGTTTTTGACGGTGCTGCGGGCCACGCCCGAGCTGGCGCACCTGCCGGTGTTCATCACCACTACTTCGGCCCTCGACCCCGACCGCGAGGCGGCGGCTAGCCTGGGCGTGAGCGGCTACATTTTGAAGCCGCTCGACTTTGCCAGCGGCGACGACCTGGCCGACAGCCTGAGCCTGTTGGAAAAATTACTTAAGTAATTATCAAGCAATACTTTACCGGAGGTTGGCAGCAAACTGCGGGCTAGCCGCCGGGCGGGGCACTTTTGGCGGCGGCGGCAGCGTTAGCAGGCCACTGGCCGCAGTTGGCCGGCATTGCTTTTATTTGCCTGCATGAAACTTCCGTTCGTTGCGATGCTAGGCCTGGGGCTGAGCGCCGCCTGGGTGCCCGCCTCGGCGCAAGATGCGCCCCGCCAGCTGGGGGGCGCCCCCGTGGCGCCCGCCCCCGCGCCGCGCCAGCCGGCGCCCGCGCCCCGGCAGCTCGACGCCGTGCCCGCCCCCAGCCCCGCCCCCGTCGTGGCGGCCGACTCGACCCGGCGGGCGCCCGTGGCAACCAGCCCGGCCGCTAGCCCGGCCCCGGCGCCGCCAGCCGCCCCTGGCCAGGCGCCGCCCACGCCCTTCAACCGGCCCTACATTATGGGCGGCTCTACGCAGCCCACGCGCTACCAGGTGGGCCTCAAGAACGGCACGGTGTACAATGTGACCGACGTGGAAGTGAAGCAGCCGCTGTTTGGGCGCAACTTTTTGCTGCTCGATGGCCAGCGCCGCGTGGAGCTGAGCGAGGTGGGCTTCTACGAAAACGAAACCGGCCACTACGTGCGCACCACGCTGCCGCGCTCCTCACGCGAGGCTACGCTGCGCCGCGAAAAAACGGGCCGCATCAGCCTCTACGCCACCTACAATACCAGCTATGCGCCGGGCGGCTACGGCATGCCGGGCTACGGCTACGGCGGCTTTGGCTACGGGGGCTTCGGGGGCTACCCCTACGGCGGCTACCGCACCACCAAAACCGAGTACTTCTCGAAAGACAACGGCCCGATTCAGAACCTGAACGCCCGCAACCTGGCCCTGGCTACCGCCGACAATGCCGGGGCGCAGGCGCTGCTAGCCCAGGCCCGCCGCTACCAGACCTCCACTACCATTGCCTACGTGGCGGGCGGCGGCCTGCTGCTCTACGGTTTGCTGCAGTCGTTTCAGGCCAACAGCACGGGCATTTCGCCCATTACCTACGTGGCCATTCCGGTGCTCATTGTGCCGCTGATATTCCAGAGCAAGCAGGCCTCGGCCCAGCGCCAGGCCATTGCGCTCTACAACAGCGGCGGGCTGCGCTAGGTGGGGGTGAGGAAGTAAAAAGGACCTAGCGTCCATCTAAAACGTATGTCAGGCTGAGCCTGACATACGTTTTTAAAATTCCTCCTTTTCCCACCTCTGCATGCCTTCTTCCCGCGCGGCGGCGCCCGCCGATGCCCCCGATTTTGCGGCCCGCCAGGCGCTGGCGCTGCTGGCCCACCAGCGGCTGTGCGCCGAGTACGGGGCGCCGTTTTTGTTTTTCAGCGATAAGGACCCGCTGAGCGAGCTTATCAGCGCGCTGCTCTCGCACCGCACCAAAAACGCCGACTCGCACCGCGCCTACCAGCAGCTGCGCGCCACTTTTCCGACCTGGGAAGACGTGCGCGACGCGCCCACCCTGGATGTGCAGCGGGCGCTCAGCGCCTGCACCTGGCCCGAGCAGAAGGCGCCTCGCATCCAGGAAGTACTGCGCGAGATAAGCCGCCGTTGCGGCGACGAAAACCTGCCGCCCTGCTCGCTCGATTTCCTGGCCGACCGGCCCATCCCGGAGGCCCGCGCCTGGCTCGAAAGCATCAGCGGTGTGGGGCCCAAGACCAGTGCGGCTACCTTGCTATTCAGCAAGTTGCGCCTGCCGGCCATGCCCGTCGATAGCCACCACCACCGGGTGGCGCAGCGGCTAGGCCTCATCGGGCCCAAGGTGGGCGAGGGCCCGGCCCACGCGCTGCTGGCCGCCCTGCTGCCCCCCGACTGGACGGCCCAGCAGGTGTACGACCACCACGAGGCCCTCATGTACCACGGCCAGAAATGCTGCTACTACCATAATCCGGCCTGCCAGCGCTGCATCATGCTCGATGTGTGCCCGGTGGGGCAGGCTACGCTGGGTAAGCAGCAGTAAGGCCAGCACGTTTTCCATCACCACAACTCTAGTACTTCGTTGATTCTGCACCTTCAGGCTAAGCCCAATGCCCGCCGCAACGAGCTGCTGCCCGGCCCCGGCGGCCGCTGGCTGGTGCGCCTGGCTGCCCCGCCCCAGGATGGCCTAGCCAACGCTGAGCTGCTTGCCTTTTTGGCCGAGCTATTCGGCGTGCCCAAGCGCAACGTGCAGCTGCTGAGTGGCCACACCGCGCCCTTCAAAAAGGTGGAAATAAGCGGCCTGGCCGACGAGGCCGGCGCGGCCGTGCTGGCCCGCTGCCGCGCCGCAGCGGGCTAGCGCGGCTACTTTTTGCGCTTCCAGCGGTAGTAGCGGCGGTACCACGAGGCGGTTTTTTTGAACAGGCTGCTGGCCGACTCGTGCGGAAACATATTGATGCGGAAAATCTGCATCCGGTCGTCTTCCAGGTGCAGGCCACCGCTGTCGGTGGCCACGGCGTAGGTGAAGCCGGCCTCGGCCACCAGGCGCTTGGTTTCGGGGCTCAGGTCGCCATAAGGGTAGGCGAAGGACAGGATGCTGATGCCCAGGCGGCGCTCCAGCTCGGCTTTGCTGGCGGCTATTTCGTGGGCGGCCTCGGCAGGGGGCAGGCTAGCCAGGTGCGGGTGCGAGAGGGTGTGCGCCCCGATTTCCCAGCCCGCCGCCACGAAGGCCTGCTTCTGGGTTTCGCTCATGATATCGGCGCGGGGCTCGGTGGGGTCCACCGCCAGGTCCCACTGGTTGTGGCGCACATCAAAATCGCCCAGCAGATACAGCACGCCCCGGTAGCCGTACTGCTGCATGAGGGGCAGCAGGTTGGTGTAGTTATCGGTGTAGCCATCGTCGAAGGTGAGGACGATGGGCCGGCGCGGAAACTCACTCAGCGAGCGGCGCCCACTGGCAAAAGCCTGGTAGTCCTGAAAGGTAATGGGCGTGATTTTGTGGTCTTTGAAATAAGCCAGGTGCCTGGCAAAGTTCTCCTTGGTGACAAAAATCTGGTGCTTGGTGGCGATGGGCGCGTCCGGAATCTTATGGTACATGAGCACCGGGATGAAGGCAGGCGCCGCCAGCGCCATGCGCGCCGACTCGTACACGCCCAGTACGCGGGCGGCCACGCGGGCCAGGTCGTAGTCGTGGCGCACGCGCTGCGCCAGGGCCGGCGCCACGCGGTGCGGCCGGGCCAGAAAGGCGCGCGCATCGGCCAGCACCGGGGCCGGGTCGAAGGCCGCCGCCGGCTGTAGCTGGGCCGCGATGTCACCAAAGTTGGAGGCCGCCGCCTCGGGGTAGCTCGCTAGAGTCACGGGCCCGGCGTAGAGCGCCTCGCCCAAGGCTAGCACGGCGCGGCCCTCCCCTAGCGCCTCCATGGCCACGCGGCCGGCCCCAATGATGAGGTCGGTGCGGCGCAGCCAGCCCACCACGTCGTCGGTAAAGCCGATTACCTCCATACGCTCGCCATACTGGCTTTGCAAGTGCGCCAGGGCAGTTTTGCCGGCCTCGGGCAGCTGCTCCAGCTCGCCGCCGATGAGCGTTACGCGCAACTCGCTAAACTCTTGCAGCAGCGCCGGAAACACGTGCTGCAGCAAAGCCGCCGCCCGCTCGCCCTTAGGGCCGTTGAAGCGGCCGATGAAAGCCAGGCGTAGCGATTGGGAATCAGGAATGAAGAAAGAGGAATTAACCTCAGCTCCTTCCTCATTTCTGTTTTTTGAATCCCAATTAATTCCGTTCGGCACCACCACAATTTTGGCCGGGGCCATTTTCACTTCTTCGCGCAGGTGCTCGGCGAGGTTTTCGCAAATGGCGATGACCTTCTGGCCGTAGATGTCGAAGAGCGATGTGGACGTGTGCAGGTGCTGGCGGCCGTGCACGGTGCTCACCAGCGGCACCCCTAGCCCACGCAGGGCAAAGTAGCTAACCCAGCTGGCCGCCCGCGAGTGGGCGTGCACCACGTCGATGTGGTGCTGGCGCACCAGCTGGCGCAGGGCCCGAATGTTGCGCAGCCGCTGCCCGTACTTGCGCTGGCTGATGGGCAGCTGCACCTGCGCGGCCACCGTGGGCAGCGCCGCCATGTCGGAGGCTAGCCACACCTGGTGGCCTTCGCGGTGGTGAGCTTCGGCCAGGGCCACGGCATAGGCCACCGAGCCGGCAAAGAAATTGGCAGACAAGACGTGCAGGATGCGCATGGGCGCAAAGGTCCGTGATAATTATTAGTGGTTAATTGTTAGTTATTAATTCTGTCTAAAGGGCCAGACCACTAATTAATCATTAACCACTAATAATTACCCGCTAGGCCCAGGCGCGGCCAGCCACGTTGCTCATGTATTTCTGGCCGCTGCCGGTGTTAAGGAGCAGGATGCGCTCGTCGGCACGCAGCCAGCCATCGGCCAGCAGCTGGCGGGCGGCCATCCACACGGCGGCGCCCTCGGGGGCTACAAACAAGCCCTCGTGCTGGCCCAGCTCGCGCATGCCTTCCAGCATCCCTTCCTCGCTGATGGCCACCACCGTGCCCTGCGACTCGCGCAGCACTTGCAGCATCAGCGGCTCGCCCAGCGGGCGGGGCACGGCCAGGCCGTTGGCCAGGGTGGGGCGGCCGTTGTAGTGGTGGCAGTTGGCCTGGCGGCCAAGGTAGGTTTCGAGCAGCGGGCAGCAGTTTTCGGCCTGCACGGCCACCATGCGGGGCAGTTTGGTACCCGGGGCCAGCCAGCCTAGGGCTTTCATTTCCTGAAACGCTTTCCAGATACCGATGAGGCCGGTGCCGCCGCCGGCGGGGTACAGCAGCACATCGGGCAGCTCCCAGTTCAGCTGCTCGGCTATCTCGTAGCCCATCGTTTTCTTGCCTTCGAGGCGGTAGGGCTCCTTAAGCGTTGATATATCAAGCAGTTCGCCGCCCGCGTTGAGCTGCCGCACCCTAGCCGCGCAGTCGTTGATGAGGCCATCGACCAGCTCGACCTGGGCGCCGTACCAGTAGCACTCTTCCTTAAAAGCCTCGGGCGTGTGCCGGGGCATCACTACGGTGGCGGCCAGGCCGCCGCGGGCGCAGTAGGCGGCCATGGCCACGCCCGCATTGCCGGCGGTAGGAATAATGCAGCCCGTGACGCCCAGCTCCTTGGCCTTCGACACGGCCATGCTGAGGCCGCGCGCCTTAAATGAGCCGGTGGGGTTCTGGCCTTCGTCTTTAAGCACGAGCGAGCTGAGGCTGTAGCGGGCGGCCAGGCGGGGCAGGGCCAGCAGGGGCGTGAGGCCCTCGCCCAGCGTTACTTTATTAGCTTCGTCGAGCAGGGGCAGCAGGGCGCCGTAGCGCCACATCGAGCTGTCGGCCAGGTTGATACCAGCACTGCGGCTCAGCGGCTCGTGCAGGTCGTAGTCGGCCACCAGCGGCTGCTGGCAGCAGGCCGACACGCCCTGCAGCTCGAAGGGCGTGTAAGCGGTACCGCAATGGGCGCAGTGCAGGGCATGCATCCGCGAGATGGGCAACGTGGCTACTTGGTTCATAGGGCAAAGTTCTGACTACCCTATACGGGTTGCTATGCCCTAGCGAAATGGAGTTTTGGCATAGCCTATTCCTTAGCGGCATAGTAGCGTTGCGTGAACCGTAGAAAATCGCGGTATGGCCCGTTGTTTTCGGTACCCTTGCGCTGGATGAAATTGAATTTTCGCTCCAGAAATAAATCCTTGATTTTCACTTCTACCAGCTCGCCGCTGGCCAGCTCCTTCAGCACGGCCTGGCGGGGCAAAAAGGCCAGGCAGGTGGGCTCGACCCGCACGAAGTTTTTGAGGGCCTCGGTGCCGCCCAGGCGCACCCGCACGGGCAGGGCCGCCAGCCGGATGTGGTGCCGCTCCAGGGCTTCTTCCAGCACGGCCAGCGTGCCCGAGCCTACCTCGCGCAGGGCTAGCGGAATGCCGAGCAGGTCGCCGCTGAGCAGCGCGCGGCCCGCCAGCGGGTTGGCGGCGGCGCACACCGCCACTACCTCATCGCTGAGCAGCGGCGTGTAAGTCACGTTGCTGACTTTGTGGATGCCCTCCACGATGCCCAACTCAATCTCGTGGTCGAGCAGCGCCCGCAGAATATTGTCGCTGTTGCGGTTTTTGAGGCTGAGCTGGTGCTGCGGATGCTGGTGCAGCCAGGCCGCCACCACCGGCGGCAGCACATACAGCGAGATGGTGGTGCTAGCCCCGATAAGCAGGTGCACGGCCGGCGCAAAGGCCGGGCTCAGCTCGGCCATTTCCTGGTGCAGCTCCTGTTGCAGCTGCTTGGCCTGCAATAGCTTTTGATACAGCTTGTGGCCGGCCGGCGTGAGCTGCACGCTGCCGCCCAGCCGCTCGAAGAGGCCGGTTTTGTAGTGTTCTTCGAGCGCTTTCACCTGCTTGCTCACCGCCGACTGGCTGACGAACAGCGCCTGCCCGGCCTTGGTAAAGCTCAGGCGCTGGGCTACTTCGAGGAAAATTTCGTGGGCGTGGGAAAGCATGGAGGTACGCTTAATAGCATGGGTACCGCTTGATTTACTCCTCATCTACCTCTTGCAGCGGAAAATGCTGCCACTCCCAGTAATGCAGAAGCTCTTCTACTTTGCTGTAATTCTCAGGCAGATAATTATGCGCGTGCGGGTAAGGATAATCAAATTCTGCTTCTGTATACCCTAGCTTTTGTAAATGGGCCGCGAATTCCTGCAGCAAACCATAGGCATAAATGACATTATGCTTGTCGTAGACGAGGGTGGCATTTGCTTCCGGGGCACTTATCCATAGGTGATGCCGGCCATCGGACTCCAATAAGGGCTTGTACTCCAGTAGAAAATCAACCAAGTCTGCTCTATTTGTTATCAATGGCGATTGATATCTACCTGCTTGTGAATCCGAAGGAGCTATAACCAATACGTATAAGCAGAAAAAAGGCGGCGACATGCAATCACTAAGATGCAGTAGCAATTCCGTCGCATTAGCAGACGCTCCTATTTTCAAGCGGGAGTAAGCCGGATAGCTTTCCAACATATACACCTGGCCATAATCGTGAGGCTTGTCATCAAGCAATTCAGAGCCAATGAATTTAGCCGGCATTATTGGGTTAATTTAATAAGTTGACTGCTAAGTTAGCGGCGTTTTGAGCTTTCTCCCTACCTTTCTGCGCCGCTAATTTCCGGCCTTCTTATGCGCCACCGCCGCCTGCTGCCGCTGCTGTTTTTGTCGCTTTTCACCACGTTTTCCTGCTCTAAAAAGACTGGCCAGGAGCAGGCCAGCGCCGCTACCCAGGCGGCAGGCGAGGAAATAGACCCGCAGCAAAACCTGGTCTTCAGCTTCGATGAGCCGGTGGTGGCCCCCACCCAGGCCGGGCGCTGGGATACCACGCGCTATGTACAGTTCGAGCCCGCCATCCGGGGCAAGTTTAAGTGGGCCAATGACGGGCGCGAACTGGTGTTTTCGCCGCTGGCGCCGTTTCGGCCCAGCACCACGTTTGCGGCTAGCCTGCGCCCGGCCACGCTGCCCGCGGGCAAGCAAAAGCTGACCCTGGCCCGCAGCAAGTTTCACACGCCGTTTCTGGAATTGAAGGGCGCGCAGGTGTTTTACGGGCGCAGCAGCCGGGCGGCGGGCACGGCCGAGCTGCGTGCCAATGTGCTGTTCAACTACCCCGTGCGGCCGGCCGACCTGCGCCCGCGCCTGCACCTGAGCCAGGGCGGCCGGCCGGTGGCATTCACCCTCACCAGTGCCGAGCCCGACCGCACGCTCGCCCTTACCCTTAACCAGCAGGTAGAAACGGGCCAGCCGCTGCACGTCGAGATAGAACCGGGCCTAGCCGCCGTGGCCGGCAGCCAGCCCACCGCTAGCCCCCTAGTGGCCGAGGCTGAAGTGCCCGACCAGCAAACCCTGCAAGTGCGCGAGCTGACCGGCCAGGTGCTCAACGGCCAGGCCGTGGTGACGCTGCTCACCAACCAGCCGGTATCGGTGGCCGATATTCAGCCGCTGCTGAAAGTGGAGCCGGCCGTGCCCTACGAGCTGGAGGCGCTGGAAAGCGGCCTGCTGCTGCGCGGCGGCTTTGAGGTGGGCAAGGACTACCAAATCAGCCTCACACCGGGCCTGCGCGGCGCGCTGGGCGGGCAGCTGGCTGAGGCCTTCAACCAGACCGTAAGCTTTGGCAGCAGCGAGCCGGGCATCAGCTTTGCCAGCGCCGACAAGGCCATGTACCTGGGTGCGGCGGGCGCCCGCAACATCGGGCTGCGCCTGAATGAGGTAGAGAAAGTGCAGGTGACCATCGCCAAGGTCTACGCCAGCAACATCCAGGAAATCCTGCGTGCCGACAAGCAGTACGGCTACGACAGCGACGACGAGGACGGCGAAGAAGGTGGCGGCTACGAAGAAGGCCACGGCTACCAATATTATGACCTCGAAAACCGGGGCGACGTGCTCTTTACCCGTACCTACTCCACGGCCGGGCTAGCCCAGCAAAACGGCCTGCACCTGCTCAATCTCAGTCTCAAAGACCTCGAATTCAGCGGCCCGCTCAAGGGCCTGTACGTGGTGCGCGTGCAGGATACCGAGCACCTCTGGCTGCGCGAGGAAAAGCTGGTGGCTCTCACCGACCTCGGCGTGATTGCCAAGCAGAATGCCAGCGGCGAGGCCGTGGTATTCCTCAACTCGCTGCGCTCGGCGCGGCCGGTGGCCGGGGCCACGGTGCGCTTCATCAGCACCAATAATCAGCTCATGGGCACCGCCACTACCAACGCCCAGGGCGTGGCCCGGTACGACAGTGTAGTGGGCTCGCGCCTGCGGCTAGGCATGGTGACGGCCACGCAGGGCAGCGATTTTACCTTCCTGAGCCTGCCCAAAAGCCGGGTCGAAACCTCGCGCTTTGAGGTGGGCGGGCTGACCAGCAACGCGGCGCACTACCAGGCGTTTCTCTACGGCGACCGTGACCTATACCGGCCCGGCGACACCATCCACACCAACGTGGTGGTGCGCACCGACGACTGGCGCACGCCCCCCGCCGGCCTGCCCGTGAAGGTGCGCCTGCTGCTGCCCACCGGCAAGGAATACGCCAGCCTCGGCGAGAAGCTGAGCGCCACCGGCGCCGTGGAGTCGCGTTTCATTCTACCCGCTACCGTGATGACCGGGCTCTACTCGCTGGAAGTGCTGACCGGCAACGACATCCTACTCACGTCCAAGCAGGTGAGCGTGGAAGAGTTCATCCCCGACCGCCTGAAGGTGAGCGTAACGGCCGCGCCCGCCGTGGTGCGCCCGGCCCAGACCGTAACGGCCAACATTCTGGCCCAAAACCTCTTCGGTCCGCCGGCCGCCGGGCGCAAGTTTGAGGTCGAGTTTTCGCTGAAGGAAAAAACGTTTTCGGCCCCGAAATACCCGGATTATTCCTTCCAGCTGCGCACCGGCACCGGCCGCAATGCGTCCACGGTGTCGGGTATTGCCGAGCGCTTTCAGAAGGAAGTGCGCGAGGGCGAAACCGACCCTAGCGGGCGCGGCACCGCCGCCTACGCCCTGCCCGACGTGCGCGACCTTGGCACGCTGGAAGGCGTGGCCTTCGCTACCATCTTCGACGAAACCGGCCGGCCCGTGAACCGGCTAGCCACCTTCGAGGTGCAGACGCAGGCCGTGATGTTCGGCATCCAAGAAGTGAGCGACCTGGTGAGCACGCGCCAGGCTTTGCCCATTAAGCTCGTCGCGCTGACCCCTAGCGGGCGGCCCACGAGCGCCCCGGCGCAGGTGCAAATTGTGCGTTTGCTCTGGGAAACCGTGCTGGAGCGCCAGGGCGGGCGCCTCACATACAACTCGCAGAAGCGCGAGCAGGTGCTGCAAAATGAGAGCCTGACGGTGGACGCCAACAGCGCGCTGACCTTCACGCCCACTTACTCGGGCGAGTACGAAATCCGGCTATTCCGGCCGGGCGCGGCGAGCTACGTGGCTAGCCACTTCTACGCCTACGGCAGCGGCGACACGGCCGGCAACTCCTTCGAAGTCAACAATGAGGGCGAAATAACTATCGAGGCCGATAAGCCCAAGTACGAGCCCGGCGAAACCGCCCAGCTGCTGCTCAAAACGCCCTTCCCCGGCCGGGTGCTCGTGACGGTGGAGCGCAACCGTGTGCTCGACCATTTCTACGTCGATACCGACCAGAAATCGGCTCGGGTCAGCGTGCCCATCCGGGCCGGCTACGCGCCGAATGTCTACATCACGGCCACCGCCATCCGGCCCATCACCGACAACTCGCTGCCGCTCACCGTGGCTAGGGGCTTCGTGCCGCTCACCGTGGAGAAACCCGGCACCCACCTGGCTGTGAGTTTGAAAGCGGCTAGCCTCAGTCGCTCGCAAACCTTCCAGACCATTGAGGTGCGCACCGCGCCCAAAGCCCAGGTGACCCTGGCGGTGGTTGATGAGGGCATTTTGCAGCGCAAGGACTACCGCACGCCCGACCCCTATGGCTACTTCTACCAGAAGCGGGCGCTCGAAGTGAGCGCCTTCGACATCTACCCCTTCCTGCTGCCCGAGCTGGGCACCAGCAGCAGCGGCGGCGACGCGGCCGACCTGGCCCGCCGCACCTCGCCCGTGCCCAGCCGCCGCGTGAAGCTCGTGGCCAAGTGGAGCGGCCTGCTCACCGCCGATGCCAACGGCCTGGTGCGCTATAAGGTGCGCGTGCCGCAGTTCAGCGGGGCGCTGCGCGTGATGGCCGTGGCCTACAAAGACGACGCCTTCGGCAACGCCGAGCAAACGATGAAGGTGGCCGACCCGGTGGTGATTAGCACGGCGCTGCCGCGGTTTATGAGCCCCGGCGATACAATTGACGTGCCGGTGACGCTGACGAATACGACCAAGCAGACAATAAGCGGAAGTGTCAACTTAATGCTATGGAATAATAACGACGATATGGGGTCGCTGAGAGTAGTGCTGACTCATAAGGAGCTTCTAACGATGGATATGCCGACGTTCAGAAGCCAAAGCCGCGACGTGAGTATTCCCGCTAATGCTGAGCGTATGGTAATGTTTCGTATCAATGCGGAATCAGTAGGAAATGACATGATTTCCATTGGTATATATACTACCAAAAACCCTGAAGCACCATTAACCCGAGAAACAACAGAGATGCCCATCCGCCCGGCCGCGCCGCTGGAAAAGCGCACCGGCAGCGGCGAGGTCACGGCCGGCGCACCCGCCACGCTTAACCTGCGCACCGACTTCCTGCCCACCGGCCAGCGCTCGCGGCTGATGCTGAGCCGCTCGCCGCTCACGCAGGTTGCAAAAGACCTGAGCTACCTGCTCGAATACCCCTACGGCTGCCTCGAGCAAACCGTGTCGACTGCGTTTCCGCAGCTGTATTTCGGCGACCTCGCGGCCACGCTGCGCCAGAAAACGGGGGCTAGCGCCAAAGCCCAGCGCTACAACCCCAACTACAACGTACAGGAAGCCATCCGCAAAATAGAGGCGATGCAGCTCTACAACGGCAGCCTCAGCTACTGGCCGGGCGGCGACTACGACAACTGGTGGGCCACCGCCTACGCCGCCCATTTCCTGCTCGAAGCCAGGCAGGCCGGCTTCGCCGTGAACCAGAGCACCCTCGATAAGGTGCTGCGCTACTTGCAGTTCCGTCTCAAGAAGCGCGAAACCGAGCCCTACCAGTATTTCACGGCCGACGGGCTAGCCCGCCAGCGCACCATCGCCAAGCGCGAAATCACCTACTCGCTCTACGTGCTGGCCCTTTCCGGCCGCCAGGATGCCGTGGCCCTCAACTACTACAAGGCTAACCGCCCGCTGCTCACGCCCGATGCGCGCTTCCTGCTGGCCTGCACCTACGCGCTGGGCGGCCAGCAGCGGGCCTTCCGCGAGGTGCTGCCCACCCAGTTCACGCCCGAGAAGTCGCGCCGCGAGCTGGGCGACTCTTTCGCCTCGCCCATCCGCGACGAGGCGCTGGCTCTCAACGCCTTGCTCGAAGCCGACCCTACCAACCCGCAGGTCAACAGCATTGCCCGGCAGCTGAGCCGGCAGGTGCGCCTAGCACCCTACCTCAACACCCAGGAACGCGCCTTTGCCCTGCTGGCCTTGGGCAAAATCGCCCGCAAAAGCCAAGCTAGTACGGCTACCGCTACCATCTCGGCGGGCGGCAAAACGCTGGGCCAGTTCGATGGCAAAGACCTCACGGTGAACAACGTGGCCAACTATCAACTGCTACTGAAGGCTAGCGGCGCGGGCGCGCTCTACTACTTCTGGGAGGCCGAGGGCATCTCGGCCGGCGGCCGGGTGCGCGAGGAAGACAGCTACCTGAAAGTGCGCCGCCAGTTCCTCACGCGCACCGGGCAGCCGGTGCGCGCGGCCAGCTTCCGCCAGAATGACTTGGTGGTGGTAAAGCTCACTATCCAGGCCGCCGACGCGGCCGGCGAGGTCAAGAACGTGGCCATCACCGACCTGCTGCCCGCCGGCCTCGAAATCGAAAATCCGCGCCTGGGCGCCACCCGCGAAATCGGCTTCGTGGCCAAGGCCGACCAGCCCGACTACCTCGATGTGCGCGACGACCGCCTCAACCTCTTCACCACCGCCACGCCCCGGCCCAAGACCTTTTACTACCTGGCCAGGGCCGTGAGCAAGGGCACGTTCAAGCTCGGCCCGGTGAGCGCCGATGCCATGTATAATGCGGAGTATCACTCGTATAACGGGGCTGGCGTGGTGCGGGTGCGATAGAATAGCTCGTTCTAGCGTGTCACCTCACCCCCCGGCCCCCTCTCCGAAAAGGAGAGGGGGGAGCCGACCGCAAGCACACGCAAACAGTCGTTGAAAAGTTGTCAGGCTCCCCCTCTCCTTTTCGGAGAGGGGGCCGGGGGGTGAGGCGACACGCCAGGGCAGCATCCACACAAAAAAAGGCGGCCTGCTCTTTCGAGCAGAACGCCTTTTTGGCGTTACCGTCAGGCTGTTATTGCACAACCAAACGCTTGGTGCTCACCACCTCGCCGGTTTTTACCCGGAAGAGGTAGCTGCCGCGGGCCAGGTCGCCGGCATCGAAGCGAACCTGGTGGCTGCCAGCGGCTTCGTTGCCCACCACGAGGGTGCGTACTTTGCTGCCGAGGTTGTTGTAAACCTCCACGCTCACCGGGCCATCCTGGGCCAGGTAGTAGCTCAGGGTAGTGCTGCCGCTGAAGGGGTTGGGATAGGCGGCCGTTTCCTGGCTAGGCTGGCTGGCATCGGCGAGGGCACCCGACTTGGCGGCCGAGGCCGTGGCCGACTGGCTGGCCGTGGCACTAGCGGCCGCCGGCTGGGTCAGGGCATTGTAGGGCGCGAAGGTGCGGGTAACCACCACCGCGAAGTCGCCACGGGTCACGGGTTGCGTGGGCTTGAAGGTGGCGTGCAGCGTGGGCTGCAAATCGAATGGGCCCTGCGTAACCGAGTAATATGCATTAATCAGGTTCAGCTCCAGGGCCACGCTTACGTAGCCTTCGAGGCCGGCCGGGATGCTGGCGGCGTCATCAATGGCTACTTTCTGGCCATTGACCGTCACGGTTACGGCCTGGCCATTGCGGCCCTGGGCCTGGGTCTGGAAGCCTAGCCCCTGCACCACAGCGTAGGCCAGGTCGGCGCGGCTCACCAGGCCGGTGGGCGCAAA
This sequence comes from Hymenobacter cheonanensis, assembly GCF_030581075.1. GTDB lineage: Bacteria > Bacteroidota > Bacteroidia > Cytophagales > Hymenobacteraceae > Hymenobacter. Next base: position 60,882 of record NZ_JAUQSW010000011.1, on the reverse strand, counting down.
GGTGCCGGCGGCGGTGGCCCGCATCACGCCATCATTCGTGAAGAAGCGGTCGCGCAGGGCGGCACCCTTGGCCGTTACGGCCTCGGCCAGCAGCACATCGGTGCCCGAAACATCAGTAAACGAAACGGCACCGTTGGTGGGCAAATACTGGCGGATTTCCTGGCCCATGAGCAGGTAGTTGGCCAGCTGAATGCGGGTCAGGTTATCGTCGGGCTTGTAGCCGCCGGGCAGGCCATCCACGAGGCGGTTGGTAATGGCCAGCTTGATGGCCGCCTCGGCCGGGTGGCCGGCAATGTCATTCAGGTTGGTGGTGCCGGCCGGGGTCAGGAGCGTGATTTTCCCGTTCACCGCTTCGGGCAGGGCCACGCCGCGCACGCCGTCTACCTTCAGCGTCCAGGTGCCCGCGATGGGCGAGGCCACGGCCACGCTGCGGTCGGTGCTCAGCGTAAAGGTTACGGGCGTGCCCGAGCTGTACTTCACGCCGTTGGGGTCTAGCAGCACCAGGTTGGTGAGGTTGCCGGTTTCGCCGAGCACGCCGGGCGACGAGATTTTGGCCTCAATGCTATTGGTGCCGCTAGCCACCTGAAACGTAAACTGGTTGCCCGCCGTCACGGCCGGGTTGTAGTTCACGCTGAAGGGCAGGTCGGTCGAGATAGCGTTTACGCTGCTGTTGAAGCGCTTGGCCGAGTTCACCGTCGAGCCGAAGCCCGGGGCCCGCATGGCCTGGTCTACGGCGGCGTAGGCGTTCACGTAGCCCGCGCCCACTTCCCACGACTCGCGGCCGGGCATGTTGGTGGCGGTTTTCTGCAGAATGTCCTTCACCTGGGCCGGCGAGAGCGAGGGCTTGGCTTCCAGCAGCAGGGCCACCACGCCCGCCACGTGCGGCGTGGCCATGGAGGTGCCGCTCATGGTGGTGTAGAAGGGCAGCTCGGCGGGCGTGAGGGTGGCGGCGTCGGTTTGAATGCCTAGCGAGGCCACCGGCCCGATTACGCGGGTCGAAACCACATCCACGCCCGGCCCCACGATAACGGGCTCGTTCTTGTAAGTCCAAGTTTCGCCATCGACCGTGAACGTGCCGCCCTGGTTGCGCACCCCGCGCGACGAGAAGCTGGCTAGCAGGCCGTTGCGGTCGCCGGCGCCCACCGAAATCGTCCAGGGCGCAATGGCGTAGGGATTGTGGGTGTCGGCGCCAGGGCCCGAGTTGCCGGCCGCAAATACCACCACCATGCCCTTATCGTACACCTTTTTGGTCACCACGTTAATGGGCGCATCGGGGTTGAAGGCGCCCGAGGTGCCAAACGAGTTGCTGATTACCCGGATGTTGTACTGAAACTGGTGCGTGAGCGCGTAGTCGAAGCCCCCGATGGCATCGAGCACCAGCAGCGCGCCGCCCGAGCCGTAGCCCAGCAGCGAGGCGCCGGGCGCCACGCCCTCGTACTTGCCGCCCGAGCGCGCGCCGTTGCCCCCCACAATGCCGGTGCAGTGCGTGCCGTGGCCCGAGTTGTTGTCAGTGTTAGGCACGCCCTCGATGTAAGTCACCGGCAGCATGTCACTCAGGTTGTTCAAGTTGGTCGAGCCCAGCGTGTTCTGCACCAGGTGCGTGCCATACTTGATGTCGTCGTGGGTGCCATCAACCCCGCTGTCGTTGATGAGCACGCCCACGCCCCGGCCCGATACGGGCGTGCCCCCGTTGCGGGCCGTCACGTCCTTGTCGGTGCGCAGGCGGCGCACGCCGGTCAGGTTGGTATCGTGGTAGTTGTAGTAATCGAGCTGCTTGTTAATGTAGAGCGACCGCACGCCCGGGCTCTTGGCTAGGGCCTCTACCTGCGCCGAGGTGGCGATAACACCCGCCACTGGCAGCGCCCGAAACGTGATGCCTTTGGTGATGCCGAGCTGTTGTAGCAAACTCAATTGGGGCAGCTGCGGGGCCCCGTCGCCGGTAAAAGTGACCACTACCTGCGCCGTGGGGCTAGTGCGGAAAGCGGCCCGCAGCTCAGGGTCTACTGTGGCTTGGCCGTAAGACGTGATTGCCCCGAGGCCAACCAGCAGGATGGCAGTAAAGAATGTGCGCTTCATGTAAAATTGTGGAAATAGGAGGTTGTTTAGGAGGCGAAGCAGCCGGTGCGGCGCGCAGACCCTTACTGCGGGTGCCGTACCGCTGCTTCATGAAGGGTGTCAATAACTTACGGACAGGTATTCGCGCCCGGATTTTTAAATTAAGAAAAAATTCATTTTTTCTTAATTTTTCTTCATAATCTGCCCAGAAATCGCGTTTTTTATTTTTGAAAAAATTTTCGCGGGTATTTTTAGCCGCTTATTTCCTCTGCTATTCAGCAGCCAACTAGCTATCCGCTATTGGCTTGCAACTGTTCAGGCCACGACCAAGGCACTACTGACTTTTGGTACTCACCCGGGTTTTCCAACCTGCTGCCAGCGGCTGGCGGGCCGGCAGCCGTGCTGGTGCAGGCAGCCGGCCTTATAACTTACTGAGCGGGCTGGCTGCCCAGCCTGGCAGGCTGCTTCAGCGGCCGGCTACCTAACTGCCCTATCGCTATGGAAACGCCCGATGCAGACCTTAACTCCTTGCCCGTGGCCCACCCCGATGAGCTGCTGCGCCTGCGGCGCCAGGTGGCGCACCTAGAGCGGCAGCTGCGGCAAGCGCGCCAAAACCAACTGCGGTGGCGCCCCCAGGCCGAAAAAAACCAGGCCGACCTGCTGCGCCAGCTGCTGGCCGCCACCCCCAACCCGGTAGCCGTGCAGGATGCGCACGGCCACCTCATCCTGGCCAACGACGCCTACACCCGGCTGCTGGAGCTGCGCGCCACCCGCCCGGGCCCGCCCGCTAGCCCCGGCCCGGCCCCGCTGGCCGGCGAAGCCACCAGCAGCGAGGAAGCGTATGCGCTGCCCGACGGCCAAACCATCAGCTACCAGGTTGTTAGCAAGGCTTTTATGCGGCCCGATGGCACGCGCTGCCTGCTCACCAACGCCACCGACATTACGGCCCTGAACCAGGCCCGCGTGGCGGCCGAAGAGTCGGCCCGCGCCAAGGAGGCGTTTCTGGCCAACATGAGCCACGAAATCCGCACGCCGCTCAACGGCATTATCGGGCTGGCCCGGCTGCTGCAAGGCACGGCCAGCCCGGCCGACTACCCCGGCCACCTCGACAGCATTCTGACGAGCGCCGAGGGCCTGCTGGTGGTCATCAACGACGTGCTTGATTTTGCCAAAATCGAGTCGGGCACCCTCGACCTGGAGGCCACCCCCTTTGCGGTGGAGGCCGCCGTGCAGCGCGCCGCCAAAACCCTGGCCTTCCAGGCCCAGGCCAAGGGCTTGCAGCTGCACGTGCGCCTGCCGGCCGCGCCCCTGCCGGCGGTGCTGGGCGATGCCGGCCGCCTGGGCCAGGTGCTGCTCAACCTGCTCACCAACGCCATCAAGTTTACCCCGGCCGGCGAGGTCACGGTATCGGCCGATGCGACGCACTACGCGGGCGGGCAGGTGCACCTGCAGTTTTGCGTGGCCGACACGGGCATCGGCATCGCACCCGATAAGTTTGCCGAGATATTCCGCAGCTTTGGGCAGGCGGCCAGCTCTACCACGCGCCTGTATGGCGGCACGGGGCTGGGGCTGGCCATCAGCCAGCGGCTGGTAGAGCTGCAGGGCGGCCGCATCTGGCTCGATAGCCAGCCGGGGCGCGGCAGCCGGTTTTTCTTCAGCCTGCCCTACCCCGTGAGCGAGCAGGCGCTGGCCGAGGCCGAGCCGGCGCCCGTGGCGCCGGGCCTGCTGCGCGGCCTGCGGGTGCTGCTGGTGGAGGACAATGCCGTGAACACCCTGCTGGCCACCTCGCTGCTGCAAGCCTGGCAAGCCAGCGCCGAGGTAGCCGCCGACGGCGAGCAGGCCCTGGCGCTAGCCCTGGCCACGCCCTACGATGTTATTCTGATGGATATTCAGATGCCGCGCCTCGATGGCCTGGCGGCCACCGCGCGGCTGCGCGGCACCCCCGGCCCCAACCAGCACCAGCCCATTATTGCCCTCACGGCCAATGCTTTGCATACCGAGGTAGCCACCTACGGCCCGGCCGGCTTCACCGACTGGCTCGTGAAGCCCTACCACGAAAACAGCCTGTACCTGGCCCTGGCCTACGCCAGCGGGCGGGCCACGCGCACGGCGCCGGCGGCCGTGGCCCAGCCCGCCGCCCCTAGCTACGGCTTTGCGGGCCTGGGCAAGCTGGCCCACGATGCCACCTTCATCCGCAAGATGCAGCAGCTGTTTATCGACACGGTGCCAGCCCAGCTAGGGCAGCTCGAAGCGGCCGTGGCCAGCCACGACTGGGAGGCCGCCCGGCAGGTGAGCCACAGCCTGAAATCGACCTACGGCAACCTGCAAATTGAGGAAGCGCTGCTCTACGCGAAAAAAATCGAAGAAATTTTGAAAAAAAATCCGACCAGCGACAGTCTTCTAAACTTACTACGCGCTCTGCGTCTGCTGACTACGCAATTGGTCGAGGCTTTCGAGCAGAACCTGCAGCCGCCGGCGGCGCTGTAAAATGCGCCCACGGCTTGCCAGGCATTATTTTAAGTATTTATGTCACTTTACCGCAATGTTACGTCGCAATGGCTGGCCGGCGCCGGGCGGCATTTGCCCGGCATTTATTTGTACAATTTAAGGAATACAAGAAGCTCAGCCATTAGGCTATTTTTATTGCGGCCGGCTGTTCCCAATTAAGCAACTTAAGCGTATCTTCCATTCGCTAACTGCTGGCAGCTAGTCCTGTACAGCTTTGGCTTGTTGCCGTAGCCTTCCGGGGCTGTTGGCATAAGCTAAACTAGAGGCGCTCTCAGCGTTCCTTTCCCACCCCCTGCACTGCTGTATCTTTTTGGATTGCTGCCTTTTTTGGTGGCCTGGCTCCTCATTGCCTATGCACGCTACTTTTTTCGGCTAATACCTTGATTTTCAAGCAAATTTTGCTTGTCAAGCGGTGGGGCTTTTTGCCCTGCCAAACTGCCCCGTTTCCCTCGCTCTGTCCTCTGGTTCTGCCCTGATTTCAACCTTAGCCTTCACCATGCCCCACTTCTATGTTTACACTTAAGAAGACGCTGCTCATCATTGATGACGAGCCGGCCATCCGGCTCATTCTGGAACACTACTTTGCCGGCGAGTACGAGGTAGTGCTCACGGCCAATGGCCGGGAGGCGCTGGACTGGCTGCACCAGGGCAATTATGCCGATGCCATTGTAGCCGACTACGAGATGCCCGTGCTCAACGGCCTCGACTTTATCCGGGAGCTGCGGGCCCTGCCCGCCCACGAGAGCGTGCCCCTGCTCATGCTCTCGGCCACCGACGAAACCAGCAAGAAGATACTCTGCCTCAAGGCGGGCGCCGACGATTACCTCGTGAAGCCCTTCAACCCGGAGGAGCTGGAAATCCGGATTCAAAAGGTACTGGGGCGCGTGAGCGTATAGTGCCCCGGCTAGCCCTGTAGTTGCCTATTACCCAACACTCTACCCTACCGCCTTATGGAAGCAGCTATAAACAACCGGGCCCTGCCGCGCCCCTACCCCACGCCCCTGCTACCCAACTGGCTGCTGCGCCAGCCTGGCCCCACCCGGCGGCCCCGCCCCGCGGCAGCCCCGGTGCGGGCCTTTGCCCTGCCCACCCCCAAGCGCCTGTTCGACCTCGTGTTTGCCGGGCTGGTGCTGCTGGCTTTGCTGCCGCTGCTGGCGCTTGTGGCGCTGCTCATCTGGCTGGAGTCGCCGGGGCCGGTTTTTTACTACTCGTACCGGGTCGGGACCAACTACCGCGTTTTTAAGTTCTGGAAATTCCGGTCGATGCGGCCCGGTGCCGACCAGCAGCTGGCGGCCATGAAAGGCCACAACCAGTACCAGGCCGCCGCCGCCACGCCCGCCGCCCACACCTGCGCCTGTGAAGGCAGCTGCCAGAGCCAACTCATTGATAAGCAAGGCCAGCTAGTGTGCGAGCGCCGGCACCGGCAGGCGCGCCGGGCTAGCGAGGAGGCCGCGTTTGTGAAGATTGTGAACGACCCGCGCGTGACGCGGGTGGGAGCCTTTTTGCGCAATACCAGCATCGACGAGCTGCCCCAGCTCTTTAATGTGCTGCGCGGCGATATGTCGATAGTAGGCAACCGCCCGCTGCCCCTCTACGAAGCCGAGAAGCTGACCACCGACCAGTTTGCGGCCCGCTTTCTGGCCCCGGCCGGCATCACGGGCCTGTGGCAGGTGAGCAAGCGCGGCGGCAAGGGGCCCATGTCGGCCGACGAGCGCAAGGGCCTCGACGTGCAGTACGCCCGCAACTACTCGCTGCAAAGCGACCTTCGGATTTTGCTCAGGACCGTGCCGGCGCTTTTTCAGCAGGAGAACGTGTGATGAGACGCTCTTTCTTTGTGCTGCTAGCCCTGCTGGCGGGCGGGCAGGCTAGCTACGCCCAGGCGGCGCTCGAGGTGGCCGCGGCGCCGCCGGTGGCCGCAGCCCAGGCTTCGCCGCCCGATAACAACCTGCGCACCTTCTTCACCGCGCCCGAGGTGGTGCTGCCCAAGCTCTACGAGGCGGCCATTGCCCACTCGGGCGAGATAGCCCGCCTCGACGCCATGCACAGCGTGGCCGAGGCCGACGTGAAGCTGGCCCGCAAGCGCCTGCTCAACATGCTGGCCCTCACCGGCAGCTACACCTACGGCACGCTGCCCTACTTTGCCACCGCCGAAACCAGCGCCTCGCCGGTGTACCAGGCCAACCCCTTCAACCTGGGGGCCAGGGCCCAGTTCTCGACCGGCGTGGGCCTGGCGCTGCCCCTCGACCTGCTGGCCACCCGGCGCACCACCATCATGCGCCAGGAGTACGTGGTGGACCAGGCGGCGGCCCAGCGGCGCACCCAGGAAGCAGCCATCCGGCAGGTGGTAATTGTGCAGTACCAGGCCCTGGCGCTGGCCCGCGCCACCCAGCAAAATGCCCAGGAGGCGCTGCAATCGGCCAACGTGAGCAGGCAGATTGCCGACCGCCGCTTCAAGCAGGGCGAAATTCAGGTCGATGACCAGATGGCGGCTATGGACTACTACAGCAAGGCCCAGCTAGGGTATGAGGAAGCCCGCAACAAGTACCAGACCGCCCAGCTGCTGCTCGAAGACCTCATTGGGATGCCCATTACCTCCATTTCACTCGCCGCCAAATGAACGGACAAGAACTCGTGCGCCGGCTGCTGCGCCACTGGCCGCTGCTGGTACTGGTGCCGCTGACCACCGCCGCGTCGATTTTCTTCTTTTCCCGCTTTCAGGACAAGAAGTACGAGTCGGACACGGTGCTGTATACGGGCATTGCCTCGGGCTACAAAATCGAGGGCGGCAACAACGACAGCGGCCAGGGCTGGCAGGCCACCACCACGGCCTTCGACAACCTGCTCTCGCTCATCAACTCGCGCGATACCCGCGAGGAAGTGGCCCTGCGCCTGCTGGCCTGGCGCCTGCAGGAGGAGGCTAGCCACCCGCCGGCGGCCACCGCCGCGCCGGGCAGCGGCGTGCTGAGCGTGGTGCAAGCCAAGCTGGCCGACAAGAAAAAAACGCCCTTCGACCTCTTGCTGACGCCCGCCCGCAAGGCCCAGCTCACCGGCCCGACCCTGGACGCCACCGTGCAGCGCGTGGCGGCGGCGTACCAGGCCGGGCCGGCTAGCCCCGTTTATAAGCTCGTGAACTCCAAAGACCCGCTGTTTTCGGAAAACGCGCTGCTGACCATCAACGCGGCGCGGGTGAAGGACAGCGACCTGCTGCGCATCGACTACGCGGCCAAGGACCCACAGCTGTGCGAGAAAACGCTGGAGATTCTGACCCAGGTGTTTATTCGCAAGCACAAGGAGCTGTTTACGGGCCAGAACGAGTCGGTTATCAACTACTTCACGCAGTCGGTGCAGAAGGCGGCTGACCGCCTGCGCGAGGCCGAGCAGCGCCTGCTGGCCTTCCACGAGAAGCACAACATCGTGGACTACGACAAGCAGATTCTGTCCTCGACCGATGAGAAGCAGGCGGCGGCCGACAAGTACGCCCAGCTTGAGATGCAGTACGCCGGCGCGTCCTCGACCCTGAAATCGGTGGAAGGCAGCCTGAGCAAGCGCGGCGAGTCGAACCTGAAAAGCCAGGAGATTATCCGGCTGCGCAACCGGCTTTCGGAGTTGAACAACCAAGCCTCGGAGCTGGAAATAATGCAGCAGAACCAGCCCAGCTCGGCCACCGCCGCCCGGCTGGCCAGCGTGCAGCAGGAAGCCGCCAGCCTCGACAGGCAGATTGGCGAAACGGTGAGCAGCTACTACAACGACGCCCACGCCAGCCACGGCGTGGCGGTGAAGGACCTGGTGAGCGACTATTCGAAAAACAACTTGCAGGTCGAAGACCTCAAGAGCCAGCTGGGCCTGATGCGCCGCCAGCGCGAGCTGGCCGCCGGCCAGTACAACCAGCTGGTGCCGCTGGGGGCCGAAATCCGCAAAATCCGCCGCGAGGTGGAGGTGGCCGAAAAGGAATACCTCTCGCAGATGGAAGGCCTGAAGCAAAGCAAATTATCGCAGCAAAACGGCATTATGGCCTCGCAGCTGCGCGTGGTAGACCCGCCCTACCTGCCCACGCAGGCGAGCGGCTCGAAGCTGCTGCTATTGCTTATCGGGGGCTTTATGGGGGCGTTTTTGCTGACCGGGGCCGGCGTGGCCGCTACTGGCCTGCTCAATACCACGCTGCAAAGCCCGGCCTACGCGGCCAAGGTCACGACCTTCCCGGTGGCGGGCGTGGTGCCCAAAATCACGGCCCCCGATGCCCTGCTGCTCGACCAGGCCAGGCGCGCCGAAGACCACCTGGCCCGGCAGCTGCTGCTCAAGTTTCAGCAGCCGCGCCACGCCGGGCGGCCCTACACCATCGGGGTGCTTAGCAGCCAGGGCGGCGAGGGCAAGTCGGCGGTGTGCGCCAGCCTGGCCGCCAGCCTGCGCAAGCTGCATATCAGCACGTTCAGCCTCTTTCCCGATGACCACTCGTTCCAGATTATTCCGAATGACGACACGCTGCTCTACTCGCCCCTGGCGGCCCTGGCGCCGGGCGTGTCGGTGGCCGACCTCACCGGCGACGGGCTAGCCCCCGATTCGGTGGTCATCATCGAGTTTCCGCCGGTGCTCGAAACGGCCTACCCCGCCTCGCTGCTGCAAGACCTCGACCTGATACTGGTGGCCGTGCGCGCCGACCGCGCCTGGCAGCCCGCCGACCGCACGGTGTTTAGAAACATTCAGGCGGTAACCCAGGCACCTATCGAGCTGGTGCTCAATGGCGTGCTGCCCGAGTACGTGGCCGAGTTTATCGGCGCCCGCCTGCGGCCGGCTACCTCGCCCTACCGCCCCGCCCTGCCCGCCCACCCGCAGCAGGCGCTACTCAATTCTTAAACAAAGCTCCCAGATATCAGCTGGCCCCGCGCCATCTAGGGCCATCCAGGCTAGCCCAACTATTTCAACCTATGCTCTCACTCCCCGCCTTTCAAACCCGCGCCAACCTGCCACTGCTCGGGGCCGGGCTGCTGCTGGCCGTGCTCGTGGGCTGGCTCACGGCTAGCCAGGGTATGCTGGTGCCGGGGCTGCTGATAGCGCTGGCGGTGGGCGCGCCGCTGCTGATTGGCATTTTTCTGGAGCCGCGCATGGGCATCATTGCCCTTATTTGCTACTGCTTTTTGCTGTTTTTCATCTCGCGCATCGTGGGCGGCAGCATCCCGTTTGGCCTGGCCGTGGATGGGCTGCTGGTAGTTACCTGGGTGGCGGTGGCGTTTCGTCACGAGCGCTACGACTGGCGCTACGTGCAAAACGACCTGTGCCTGCTCAGCGTGGCCTGGTTTGGGGTGAACGTGCTCGAAATCGTGAACCCGGGCGCCAGCCTGCTGGGCTGGTACCAGGAGATGCGCAGCACCACGCTCTACTGGGTGCTGCTGGTGCCGCTGGCGTTTTTGCTGTTTCATAAGAAGCGCGACCTCAACCTGTTCCTGATGCTCATCATCGGCCTCTCGGTGCTGGGCACGCTCAATGGGCTCAAGCAGCTCTACATCGGCCCCTCGGCGGGCGAGCAGGAATTTCTGCTCGAAAACGCCAAAACCCACCTGCTCTGGGGCAAGCTGCGGGTGTTTTCCTTCTACAGCGATGCGGGACAGTTTGGGGCGGCGCAGGCGCACCTTGCGCTGGTAGCCGGCATTCTGGCGCTAGGCCCCTTCCGGCCCTGGAAGCGGGTGCTGCTGGCGGCGGCGGCGGCCTTGCTCCTCATCGGCATGCTGATTTCGGGCACCCGTGGGGCGCTGTTTGCCCTGATGTCGGGCCTCGGGGTAGCGCTGCTTATCAGCAAGAACATCAAGGCCTTCGTGCTAGGGTCGATGGTGGCGCTGGCGGGCTTCGGGGTGCTGAAATACACCAAAATCGGCGATGGCAACTACAACATCTATCGGATGCGCACGGCTCTCGACCCCGAAGATGCCTCGCTTAATGTGCGCCTTACCAACCAGCTGCGGCTGCGCGACTACCTCAGCAGCCGGCCGTTTGGCGGCGGGGTGGGCACCATCGGCAACGCGGGCATTCACTACAACCCCGGCAAGCTGCTCTCCACTATTCCGCCCGATAGCTACTGGGTGAAGGTGTGGGCCATGTACGGCGTAGTGGGCCTCACCATTTGGATGGGCATGATGGCCTACATCCTGGGCAAGTGCGGCGGCATTGTGTGGCGCATCCGCGACCCGGCCCTCAAAACCAAGCTCATTGCCCTCACGGCCGGCTTTGCGGGCAGTTTCTTCAGCAGCTACGGCAACGAGGTTATCAATTTCATGCCCTCGGCGCTGGTCGTGTACCTCTCCTGGGTTTTCGTTTTTCTGGGCCCCAGGCTAGACGAGGATGTCGGCGCCAGTGGCTTGTAGCCCACTGAAGACGCAGAAGCAGGCTAGCCCCCTGGCAAGCACCTCACTCTCCTAAAAGCTATTGAAACATGCGCTACCCCCTGGTTTCCGTTATTTCCATCAATTACAACCAGGCGCGGGTAACGTGCGACCTGGTGGCCTCGCTACGCCGCATTACCTACCCTAGCCTGGAAATTATTGTGGTAGATAACGCCTCGCCTGCCGATGACCCCGACGTTATCAAGGAGCGCTTTCCGGAGGTAAAGCTCATCAAGTCGGCCCAAAACCTGGGCTTTGCGGGCGGCAACAACCTGGGCATTGCCCAAGCCAAGGGCGAGTACCTGCTTTTCCTGAACAACGACACCGAGGTAGAGCGCGGCTTTCTGGAGCCCCTGGTCGAGCTGTTCGAAACCACCCCCCGGGCCGGCATCGCCTCGCCCAAAATCAAGTATTTCGACGGCGAGCAGCTCATCCAGTACGCCGGCTCGCGCGGCATCAACCCCTGGACCGGCCGCAGCATCACCATCGGCCACCTCGAAGCCGACCGCGGCCAGCACAATGCCTCCGCCCCCACGGCCCTGGCCGATGGCGCGGCCATGCTGGTGCCCCGCCGCGTGCTGGCGGCCGTGGGGCCCATGCCCGAGCTGTATTTCCTTTACTATGAAGAGCTTGACTGGTGCGAGCGCATCAAAAACGCGGGCTTTACCTGCCACTACGTGGCCGAGTCGACGGTGTACCACAAGGAGTCGGTATCGGTGGGCAAGGCCTCGGTGCTGAAGACGTATTACATGAACCGCAACCGGCTGTTGTTCATCCGGCGCAACAGCCGGGGTTGGGCCCGCCTCACGAGCACACTCGTGTTTGTGGCCGCCGCCCTGCCCAAGCAGGCGCTGCGCTACGCCCGACAGCGCGACTGGTCGCACCTGCGCGCGCTAGGCCGGGGCCTGCGCTGGAACCTGCAACACGCCAGTGGCTTACAGTAATTTTTTTGAATCTATGACGGTACTCCTATCCCTGCTTAGTGGGCTGTTGTATACCCTGGCGGCCTACCTGCTGCTCAACTGCCTGTACTTGCTGTTTTTTGCGGTGGCCGGGCACCGGCGCGCCCGGCCGCTGCCGGCCGTGGCGCCCGGCACGGTGCCGCGCCGCCTCTGCGTGCTTATGCCGGTGTATAAGGAAGATGCCGTAATTCTGGAAACCAGCCGCGCGGCGCTGGCCCAGCCTTACGATGGTGTTTTTCAAGTAGTCGTGATTGCCGATGGCCTGCAGCCAGCCACCGTGCAGGCCATGCAGCGCCAGGGCATTGGCGTAGTCGAGGTGCAGTTTGAGCGCAGCACCAAGGGCAAGGCCCTGCTGCAAGCGCTGTCGGTGCTGCCCGCCAGCGCCTTTGACGTGGCCGTGGTGCTCGACGCCGACAACGTGATGGGCCGGGGCTTTCTCCAGGCTGTCAACCAGGCTTTTGGGGCCGGCTACCGCGTGGTGCAGGCCCACCGCACCGCCAAAAACCAGGGCACGGCCTTCGCCCTGCTCGACACCTGCAACGAGGAGATTAACAACCACCTCTACCGCAAGGGGCCGGCGGCGGTGGGCTTGTCGGCGGCGCTCATCGGCTCGGGCATGGCCTTCGAGTATGGCTACCTGCAGCGCCTGCTCGCGGGCATTGGCGAAACGGTGGGCGAGGACAAGGAGCTGGACTTCCGCATTGCCCGCGACCAGCAGAAAATCTGCTACCTCGACGATGTGTACGTCTACGACGAGAAGATTGAGAACGCCCGGGTTTTCACCCAGCAGCGCACCCGCTGGCTAGCCTCGCAGTGGGAGTTTTTGAAGAAGTATGCCGGCCAGGGCCTGCCGGCGCTGCTGCGCGGCAACGTCGAGTTTTTCAACAAGGTAATGCAGGCCTTTCTGGTGCCGCGCACGCTGCTGCTGGCCCTGCTGGGGCTGCTGGTGGCTGCCTCGTCGGGGGCCTGGGTGCTGGGGCTGCGGGTGGGGCCGCCGCCGCTGGTGTGGGCGGGGCTGCTGGCCACGCTGGCCGCCACGCTGTTGCTAGCCCTGCCCGCCCGCCTCTACAACCGCCAGGTGCTGGCGGCGGGGCTGCGCCTGCCCTACGCCATCTGGTGCATGTGCCTGGCGCTGTTGCGCATACGCCGCACGCGCACGTCTTTTTTGGCCACGCCGCACAAGGCGGGCACCGCCTTCCAGCTTGATAATTAACGCCGCTTCGCCTATGCCTTTTGCCCTCATTGCCGCGCCCGTTCTGCTCTGCCTCATGCTGGGCGTGCTTAGTGGCCTGCGCGCCGGGCGCAAGCTGCGGCCCTAGCCCAGCCTGCTTTTTACCGTCACCCTTTTTTCTTTGAAAACAAGCCTACACGCATTCTATCTCCCTTGAAAACAAGCCTATGCAACCTTTCCACTACACTTGTTGGGCGCTGCTAGCCCTGGTTTTCTACACCTACTTCGGCTATGCCGGGGTGGTGTGGCTGTGGGCCAAAGCCAGGGGGCTGGGCCGGCCAGCGGGGCCGGCCCGGTCCTTTGAGCCGCCCGTGACGCTGGTGGTGCCGGCCTATAACGAAGCTGGCATTCTGGAGGAAAAAATTGCCAACTCGCTCGCCCTCGACTACCCGGCCGACAAGCTGCGCGTGGTGTTCATTACCGATGGCTCGACCGACAATTCGGGCCAGGTGCTGGCCCGCCACCCGCGCGTCGAGCACCTGCACGCGGCCAAGCGGGCCGGCAAGTCGATGGCCGAAAACCGGGCGATGGAGTTCGTGAAAACACCCTATGTAGTGTTTACCGACTGCAACACCCTGCTGAACCCCGGGGCCGTGCGCGAGCTGGTGAAGCACTACCAAGACCCTAGCGTGGGCGCGGTATCGGGCGAGAAGAAAATCCGGCCCCAGGCCTCGGCGCCCGGCGCGGGCGAGGGCCTGTACTGGCAATACGAGTCGCTGCTTAAGCGCTGCGACTCGCAGATATACAGCCTGATGGGCGCGGCCGGCGAGCTGGTGTCGTTCCGCTCCGACCTCTTCGCCCCACTCGAAGCCGATACTATTCTTGATGATTTTGTGCAGTCGCTGCGCATTGTGGGCCGGGGCTACCGGGTAGTGTACGAGCCCCTAGCCTACGCCACCGAGGACGCCTCGGCCACCTTGCCCGAGGAGATGGAGCGCAAAATCCGCATCTGCGCGGGCGGCTGGCAGGCCATGACGCGGCTGCCGCAGCTGCTGAACCCGCTGCGGCAGCCGGTGGTCACGTTCCTCTACGTGTCGCACCGGGTGCTGCGCTGGAGCCTGGCGCCGCTGGCGCTGGTTCTGCTGCTGCCCCTGAGCCTAGGGCTGGCCCTGGCTGCTACCGGGCCGGCCGCCGGCTTCTACGGCCTGCTGCTGGCCGGGCAGCTGGCCCTGTACGCGGCGGCCTGGCTAGGGTGGCAGCAGGCGGCCCGCACCGGCCGCACCGCCAGGCCGCTCGTGATACCGCTGTTTTTCAGCCTCATGAACCTGGCTGTTTTCCTGGGCTTTAGGCGCTGGGTGCGCAAGGCGCAGCCCGCCGCCTGGGCCAAGGCCACCCGCCAGCCCACCGTAGCGGGTGCCGTGGCCAGTGCCTGAAAAGCAGCGCGTAGCGCCGGCTCCGCGCGCCGGCATTTTCCTTGTTTTTTCCATCTCCCGCGCTTTCCTGCAGCCATGAAAATTGCGCACCTGATAATGGCCCATAAAAACCCCGAGCAGCTCGGGCGGCTGCTGTCGGCTTTGCAGCACGATGATTTCTATTTCTTTATTCACCTCGACAGCAAGTGTGAGCTAAAAGACTACGAGCACCTGGCCACCCGGCCGCGGGTCGAGTTTACGGCCCGGCGCTTTGCGGTGCGCTGGGCCTCGTACCGCTTCACGCATGCCATTTTGGAGTGCACGCGCGACATTCTGGCCGGCGGCCGGCAGTTTGCTTTTATCAACCTGCTGAGCGGGCAGGACTACCCGATTAAGCCAGCGGCGACCATCCACGACTTTTTTGCCCGGCACAAGGGCTACTCCTTTTTATCGTTCGAGTCGGAAGGCTCGCCGTGGTGGCAGCACGCCACGAGCCGCATCGAGAAGTACCACACCACCTACTTCCGGTTTAAGGGGCAGTACCTGCTGCAGCGCTTCCTGAACCTAGTGCTGCCGCGCCGCCGGTTTCCGCTGCCCTACGCGCTGTATGGCGGCGCCGATGGCTCGTGGTGGACGCTCGACACGGCCTGCGCGGCCTACCTGGTGCACTTCGTGGATGAGCACCCTAAGCTGCGCTGGTTCAGCATGTTTACCTGGGGCTCCGATGAGTTTTTGATTGCGACCATTCTCATGAATTCGCCTTTTAAGAGCAGCATCATCAACGAAAACTACCGCTACATCGACTGGTCGGCGGGTGGGGCCAACCCCAAGCTGCTGCTAGCCGACGATTTTCCGAAGCTGGCCCACGCCCACAAGCTTTTTGCCCGCAAGTTCGACGCCGACTTCGACCACAGCATTCTGAACCTGGTTGATGGCTGGCTGGTGCGCCATTACCCCCGCAGCGTAGCGGCCGGCTAGGCCCCGGCCGCCACAACCACTCACTAACCACCCGCTAGCTATGAAACCACTCCTCACCGGCCGCGACATTGTGGTGGTAGGGCAGCAGCCCTGGGACACCGCGCTGGGCAGCAACTGCAAGGATATTGCCCGCGAGTTCAGCCGCCACAACCGCGTACTCTACGTCAACTCGCCGCTCGACCGCAACACCGTGCTGCGCCACCGCCACGAGCCCGCCGTGCAGGCCCGCCTGGCCGTGCAGCGCGGCCAGGCCAGCGGCCTGCAAGCCGTGGCCCCCAACCTGTGGGTGCTCTCGCCGGGCACGGTGCTCGAATCCATCAACTGGCTGCCGGCCGGCTGGCTGCACCGGCAAGCCAATAAGCTGAATAATAAGCGCTTTGCCCAGGCCATTGGCTCGGGGCTGGCGCAGCTCAACTTTCAGGATTTCGTGCTGTTCAACGATAACGACATCTTCCGCAGCTTTCATCTGAAGGAACTGCTGGCCCCCGCCGTGAGCGTGTATTACTCGCGCGATTTTGTGGTGGCCGGGGGCTACTGGCGCAAGCACGGCCTGGCGCTGGAGCCCGCCCTCATTGCCAAAAGCGACGTGTGCGTAGCCAACTCCAGCTACCTGGCCGACTACTGCCGGCTCCACAACCCGCAGTCGTTTGACGTGGGCCAGGGCTGCGACGCGCTAGCCCCCCAGCCGGCCGGCACGCCCGCCCCGGCCGATGTGCGCCCCCTGCCCGGCCCGGTGGTGGGCTACGTGGGCGCCCTCACCAGCGCCCGCCTCGACCTGGAGGTGCTGCGCTACCTCAGCGCCCAGCGCCCGCAGTGGAGCATCGTACTTGTTGGGCCCGAGGATGAAGTCTTCAAAGCCAGCGACTTGCACCGCCGGCCCAACGTGCACTTTCTGGGCGCCAAGCCCACCGCCGAGTTGGCTAGCTACGTGCAAAGCTTCGACGTGTGCCTGAACCCGCAGGCCGTGAACCTGCTGACGGTGGGCAACTACCCGCGCAAAATCGACGAGTACCTGGCCCTGGGCAAGCCCGTGGTGGCCACCCGCACCGAGGCCATGCGCACCTTCGAGCAGCACACCTACCTGGCCGAGAGCAAGGAGGAATACCTGACGCTCATCGAGCGGGCGCTGGCCGAAGATGACCCTGGCCGGCAGCGCCGCCGCCGCGACTTTGCCGCCACCCACACCTGGGAAAACAGCGTGGCCCGCATCTACGCGGCTATTGCGGCGCACCAAGGCGGGCTCGCCACGGCCCGGCCCCCAGCTTCGGCCCTCACCCCGGCGCTAGCCCCCAGCCTATGAGAACGCTCTTCCAAAACCGGCACTTCCAGTCGTTTACCGGCAACGGCGTGATGGCGGTATTCAGCATACTGACTTACAGCATTTTATTTCGGTTTTTGTCGGAGGCGGACATGGGCAACTGGGTGTTTTTCCAGTTCTCGTTTTTGCTGCTCGACACCTTCCGCACGGGCCTATTGCAAACGGCACTCATCAAGTTTTACGCCGGCGCCGACGAGGCGCGCCAGCGCTGCGTGGCGGGCTCGGCCTGGTACATTGGCCTGCTCGTGACGGGTGGCTTTGTGGTCCTCAATCTGCTAGCCCTGCTATTTCTCAGCTACTTCCAGGACGTTGGGGTGCGGGTGCTGCTCTACTGGTTTGGCCTGAGCCTGGCCCTGACCTTGCCCTTCAACGTGGCCATCTGGGTATTGCAGGCCGAGCAGCGGTTCGACCGCATTCTGTGGCTGCGGTTGCTCAACCAAGGCTCGTTTATCGTGCTGGTTTTTACGCTCTACCTGGTGAAGGAAGTGAACCTGACGCGCATCATTCAGGCATTTTTGGGCAGCTCGCTGCTCTCGAGCGTGGTGGTGGTGGCAATGGGCTGGTCGCGGCTTGCGGCGCTGGGGCACCGCACGCCGGCCGTAGTAGCCGAGCTGTTTCACTTCGGCAAGTACAGCTTCGGCACTTTCTTGTGTTCCAATTTATTACGCAGCTCCGACACGTTCATTATCAAGTTTATGCTCGGGCCGGCGGCGCTGGCCGTGTACAACCTGCCGCAACGCCTGCTCGAAATTATTGAGATACCCATGCGCAGCGGGCTGGGCACGGCCATGCCCAGCATGTCGGCGGCCGTAAACCGCCGGCGCAACGACGAGGTGGTGGCCTTGCTCAAGAAGTACGCGGGCTTTCTCACGCTGCTTTTCGTGCCCATCGTGCTAGGGGTGCTGGTGTTTGCCGATGCCATCGTGGGCCTCATCGGGGGCGGCAAGTACGTGGCTACCGAGGCGGCCAACCTCTACCGCATTCTTATTGTGTGCTCGCTGGTGTTTCCGCTGGAGCGGTTTTTGGGCGTGACGCTCGACATTATTGGCCGCCCGCAGCTCAACCTGGTGAAGGTGGTGCTGGCGCTGGTGGTGAATGTGGTGGCCGATGTGGCCTGCATCTACTTCACGCGCAACATCTACGGCGTGGCGGCGGCCTCCATCATCACGCTGCTAGCCAGTACGGCCTACGGCTATGTGGTGCTGCGGCGCTACCTGCCCATCAGCTTCAGCGGCATTCCGGAGCTGGCGGCCGAGGAAGTGCGCGGCCAGCTCGATGGCATGCTGCGCCGCCTGCGGCCCGCCAAGACCGGAGCCTAGCCAGCGGCTAAAGCAAAAAAAGCGCGCCCTGCTAAGTTGGCAGGACGCGCTTTTTTTGCTTTAGGCAATTCGCTTATACCTACTCTACGCGCACTAGCTTTTGGGTGTACACCTGGCTGCTCGTGACTAGCCGCACCAGGTACACGCCCACCGGCAGGCTAGCCCCATCGAGGATAAATTGCCGGCGCTCGCCGGCCTCGGCCGAGCCGGCGAAGAGGCGGCGCACCAGGCGGTTTTGTACGTCGTACACTTCGAGCGTGGCCGGGCCGGCCTGGGGCAGCGCAAACTCCAGGGTCGTTTGCTTGGTGAAAGGGTTGGGATACACGCTCAGGCCGGTCGTGGCCGCAGTGGCGCTGGCCGCATCTGCCGCCTGCGTGGCCAGGGCATTGGCCGCCTGGGCGCCGACCGTGAAGGAAGTAGCCGTGCTGGCCGTGAGGCCAAACGGAAGGAGGTGCGCGCCGGCAATGGGCGCCTCCGTGGTGCCGTCGGGCAGCGTCCAGGCTACCGACACAAAATCATCGCCCGTTATTTCCAGGTGCTGCACCTCGACGTAGTAGCGATGGCCGGCCTGCAAGGTTACCGGCGCCGCCTGCTGGGTACTGTACTTGCTCCACTCGCCGTAGCTCGTGTAGCCGCTTACGCTGGCTATCAGCTGCTTATTGACTGGGTTGTCGTCGGCACTCAGGTAGAGCTGGCAGGCGTCGTCGCCGGCAATCCGGAAGGTATAGCTGCCATCCTGGGGCGGGCAGATGTAGCCCCGGATGCGCGCCCCGTAATAATCGCCGATGTTGCGCGCGCTCTCCAGCTTGGTGAGCGTGGCCATGCTATTGGCGGTTGTGGTCAGGGGCAGGTTGGCGAGGCTGCCCCAGGCGCCGGCCCACTGCTCCCAGCCTATCGAGCCGGTGCCGGCGCAGGCCGTGGTAGGGGTGGCGGCGGGCGTGCCGCCGGCCGCCACAAACTGCGGCGTTTCGGTCACGGTGATGGTCAGCTTGCCGCCCGGCGCGCTCACGGACGTGGCCGTCATAATGGCCTGGCCGGCCGTGGGCTGGTAGATGGTGGCCGTAGTGGCCGGGCCCAGGTCGAGGGTATAGGTGGCGGTGCGGTTTTTCTCATCGGGCACTACCAGGGCGTAAATGGTTTTGCCATCGGCCTCGTAGCGGTCCACCAGGGGGTCATTGTTGAGGGTGCCGGTGTAGGTGTAAGCCCCTAGCAGCTGGCCGGCCTGGCGCACGAAGTCGGCGGCGGGCTTGGCCGAGCGGTCGGCATTGAGCAGGCCCGACGAGCTGAACTGCACCGGGCTAGCCGCGTTATCATCGGTCAGCATGTAGAAAAACGTGCGCTCGACGCCCCAGCGGGCGTATAGCAGCGCGGTGCGCAGCGTCCAGTCGGCCTCGGTTTGGAGCACCGACTTGCTGCCGATGGCAATGGCCTTGAACGGGCTGCCCTGGTTGGTGTCGTAGCCAGCCTCGGTTACCCACACCGGCATGTCATTGGCGTACTGGTGAGCCATCTGCACGAAGCTCTGGGCCACCTGGGCGGTATTGGCTACCTCGGGGGCCGCGCCGCGCGTGGCATTGCCGCCCTGCGAGGTGCTGGCGTCGTTCGAGTAGAGGTGGTAGTTAATCACGTCCCAGCACAAATTCACCGAGCCATCGGCCCGGTAGCCCCGGTACTGCTTGCACCAGTCTATCATGCCGCGCACGTAGTCGGGCGTGGCGGCGGCCAGGCCCGCCATCACCACTTGCATACCAGGGTCGGCGTTTTTGACGCCCACGCCGGCGCCCATCGTGTTCTTGTGGCCGTCGTAGAAAGCCGACAGGTTGGCGGCGTATTCGCGGCCGGTCTGGTAGGCCTTGCGGCCCTTCCACCACTTGTCGCGCTCATTGTCGCACTCGATGTATTTCACCAGGTTGAGGCCGATTTTGACCTCGTTCGCGCCATCGCCGGCCCAGCGGGTGCTTTGGTCCACGTGCAGCAGGCTAGCCGGCACGCCGGCGTTGGCGCCGTAGCGGGCCGCGTACTGGAAGGCTACCTTGGCCTGCTCCAGGTACGAGTTGGGGTCTGAAAAGTCCTTGCCGTAGCGCACGGGTACGTTTTCCAACTCGCGCTGGTCGCCGGGGTAGGTATTCAGCAGCCAGTCGGGCAGCGTTTTGAGGCAGGCCAGCACGGTGATATTCTCGGCCTTGAGGCGCTGATAGAGCACGTCGTAGTTCCAGCCGCCGCTGTGCACGGGGTTGAAGGTGTAGCCGCCCTCCGTCGATTCGAGTTTCTGCCAATCCATATAATGGCGGAAGCCGGTGAAGTTCTTCAGGCCCTTGAGGCGCGTTTCGTCAATCTGGCCGGGGGCATCGGGGTTTTCCACATCCCACTCAAAGCCATTCACACCCAGCTCCTGCGCAAACTTGATTTTCTTTTGCACGGCCAGGGCCTGCCCGTCGGCCGCCGCCACGCCGCTGCCGGCCGCGTAAGAGCCGGTCAGCTCAATTTCGGTTGGGTACGCCCACGAGGCCGTGAGTACGAGGTAGCGGATGTTGCTGATGGGCGCGCTCAGCTTGAAGTTGTCGGGCTGGCTGGGGTCGGGGCCCACCCAGCGGTTGTACTGCCCGCCAGTGAAGGTGGCCACCGGAATGCGCTGCCAGGTATCGGTGATGACCGACAGGGTCATGGGGTCGCTGGGGTTGCTGCCCTCGCCGTCGTAGAAGCGAATGCTTTCCAGGCTGATGGCCTCGCCCGGCAGCAGTGGGTAGTAGGCATCGTAGGTCGGGATAACCTTGCCCCAGCCAATGGTCGTGCCCGTGGCCGTCGAGCCATCAAAGAGCGGCGTAATAGTATTAGGCGCGTTGGTGAGCTGGTACCACCGGCTAGGGTCAAGCGGAATTTTACCGGCCGTAACGGGCCCGCTAGGGGTAGTAGTGGTCGGCCCCGGGACCGGCGTCGGCGCGGGCACTGGGGCAGCTGCCTGCACAGTAAGCGTCTGCGACGCGCTGGCAGCCAAATAGGTGCTACTAGCCGCCTGCGTAGCCGTGATGGTAGCCGTGCCCGCGCCCACCACCGTGGCCTGCCAGATGCCCGCGCTGGCCAGGGCCACGCTCACCACGCTGGCATCCGACGAAGCAAACGCAATAGGCGTCAGCGCGTTCGTGCTGGTGGCCGAGAGCGCAAAGGGCGCGTCGCCCACTGTTTTGGGGGCTAACGCGCCAAAGCTCAGCGTGGCGGCTACCGGCGTGGGGGTGGTGGGCGTAGTGCTGGTACCGGCCGTGCCAAAGACCTTGATTTTGACCGGGATATTATTGCAAAACTTGTGAATAACGATGGCATCGGCCGTAACCGGGGCGCTAGGCGCCATATCGACCCACACGTTGTACTGCGCGCCGTCGAACGAGCCGATGAGGGTGCGCTGGCTGCCGCTTTGGGCATAAATGAGCGCCGGCTGGGCCGTAAAAACACCCTGGTAGTCGAAGAGCGCCAGGCGGCTGAGCGTGGTGGTTTTAGCCAGCTTCAGCGTCACGTCGATGTACTGGAAGTTGGCGGGCATCCAGCTGTTGGGCACCAGGTTGCTGGGGTCGTCATCGAGCCAGGCCGAGTAGTCCTGCCCGGTATCAATACTGGGCGAAATGGCGGTAATGGCCACGCGCTCCTCGCCCGCCGCCTGGGCCCGCGCCGCCCAGGGCAACAGCCCAACGGCAGCCAGGGCCAGCCAGAGACTGGCTGTTTTGTAGTTAAACATATAAGAAAATAAGTAGGATAAAAAGCGCACAACGCGGCCGGTATCAGCCGCCTGATAGGGTAAGCCCCGAGGGATTGGGTGGGAGCTGCCGCCGGCAGCCGGATAGTACAGGGGCGAGAAATCGGGTTCAGCTCCCCGGCTCGCTAGGGCAATCGCGTAGAAGTATTCTCACCTAAACTGCTGGTCGTAAAAGCCGCCAGCCCAGGCAACAGGTTGCTGACTACTCACGAAAATACAACCCAGCAAACAAACCTGCACCACGAGTAAAACCAATTATCAATTCACTATCAACTACTTGCGCCGGTTTAATTATACTTTTTTGGTCCACCGTGGTACTTTGGTTGGCTAGCTATATTTTCGGTCAACAGCTATTGCCCGGGAGTTGAAAACTGGTAAAAACCCGTTTTTTATCAGCGGAAACCGCTTTTTTTAGAAGCACTTGCTGTTCAGCTTATTAGCTAGCGCCCAGCTTAACCGCACAGCGGGTAATATCCCCAAATTTTGTACGTTAATTTTATTGCTCCAGCGGCGCTATCGCAAAAAAAGCGGGCGTACCCGTCAGGGCCAGGCCAGGGCCGGGGCAGGGCTGGCCGGGGGCGCCGGGCAGGTGGTCCCAGTCGTAGCGCATGAGCGCCCGCCCACGCCAGGCAGCGGGCAGCACGTAGGTAGCGGCGGCGGCCTCGCTTTGGTCGGCCTGGGCCACGGCCCACAGCACCAGCACGGTGCGGCGCCCCTGGCCAAAGGCGGCGCCCGCCACGCCGGGCGGCAGCCGCAGCGCGGCGGTGCCCGCCGCATCGTAGGGCCGGCCGGCCAGCAGCTGCCCGCAGGTGCGCAGAGCGCGGCCCAGCTCGGTCATTTTTTGAGCGCCGGGCTGGTCGCGGCTCAGGTTTTCGTAGAGGCCCATGAGGGCCAGCTCGGCATCGCCGCCCACGGTGGTGCCGGGTGGCGGGGCATCGGCCCCCTCGCCCACCCGGTAGAAGTGCAGCTGGCGCAAGCCGGCCTGCTGGCCCAGCACCAGGGCCTTGAGGCCAAAGTTGCGCTGCATCTCGTCGGTGCCGGCGCGCCACTCCGAGGGCCGCCGGCCGATATTGGTTTCGCTGACGAGCAGGTGCTTGCTCGGGTACGTGGTGCCGTTGTAGCCGTATTTGCGCAGCACAGCCTGCATGGCGGCCTGGTGAGCCAGCACCTGCCGGGCGGCAAAATCGGAGTTGCGGGTGTAGGCAAAGCGGCCGGCGCGCCACCAGTTGCGGTGGCGCAGGTCGTAGGACGGGTACACGTGGAAGGCCAGCACGTCGAAATACGCGCCGCCGGTGGCCGGGTACTCGGCGCTGGGCTGGCCGGCGCGGGGGTTGTCGGTGTAGCGCAGCAGCGCGTCGAGGTACTCGGGGTAGCCCAGGCCGCCGGGCGCCACGTAGGCGGCGGGCTGGTATTTCTTCACTACCTCGTAGGTAATGCGCAGCGTGCGGATGTAGCGCTCGATGGGGGCTAGCACGTTGGGCAGCTCGGCCGGCGCGGGGGCGCGGCGCAGCCACTCCTTATTCACGGTGCCGCTGATGAAGTCGGGCTCGTTCACCACCTCCCACACCCGCACGTAGCGGCCGTAGCGCCGGGTAAGCTCGTAGATGTACTGCGCGTAATAATTGCTGGGGTTCACGGTGCTATCGGCCCGCCAGATGGGCTCGTAGAGGTTTGCAAACAGCTTGCTAGGCCCTGGGCAGCCGGGGTAAGTCGCGGGGTCGCGGTGGGCCGGGCTGGGCTCGCCTACAAAGCACACCAAGTCGCGCAGGTGCAGTGAGTCGGCGTAGTAGGCGAAGGCGGCGCGGCGGGCATCCCAGCCCCACTGGGCCAGAAACTGCTCGGGCAGCGTCACGCGCAGGGTATTGCCGCCGGCGGTACGCACGGCCCGGGCCAACTGCTCATCGGGCCAGGCGGGGCCGTAGTAGCCCAGGTTGCAGCCGTAGCCGAAGCCCACCGGCCAGGGCCGCACGGCGGCCTGCGCCGTGTGCGGGGCCGGCGGGGCCACCACGGGCGGCTCGGCACCAGGGGTGCAGGCCGCCAGCCCTCCTAGCCACAGCCCGGCCAGCCCGGCCAGGCGCTTAAAAAAAAACTGCCGCGTAACGTTTTTTCTCATAGCCAGGTAGATGAGTTGGCCGGCCGCCCACCGCGCGGGCTGACAGCCCGGCAGCCGCGTATAAACGACTAAACAGCCCTAGCGCGGTGGCGCCGGGGTAAGTACTTGATACTCCGCTCGCCGAGTAAGGCCCGGCGTTAGTCGACAGAATGTCCCGAACCGGAAACTTATACGCCCGGCACGGTGCTTGTTCATTACCGACTCACTGGCAAACTACTACCTTTGAGCCAGCTTCTCTCTATAATCTACTCCTTTACTCTTTTCCCCATGCGCCTTGCTACTCGTGTGCTGACCCTCTTTTTGGCCGGGCTGGCGTTGCTGCCGGCCGCCGCTGCCACCTATGGCGCGCACCTGGGGGCTAGCACCCCGGCGCGGGTGGCACCTTACAACCCGGCCGACGAGGCGGGCAGCCTGCTGTGGGCCCTGGGCAGCCCGGCCCCCGGCCTCACGCTGGCCAAGCCGGCTAGCCCGGCGGGGGCTTTCACGCCGCCCAGCCTGCACGCGGCGCTCGCTACTATGCCTTCCCAATCGGGCGCCCCTATGCTGAGCGTGTTTCCGAACCCCGCCCGGGGGCTGCTCACGGTGCAGCTGCTGGCCCAGCACGGGCCCGAGTACAAGCTGCGCCTGAGCAACGTGCTGGGCCGCGAGGTGCGCCTGCTGCCCCTGCCGCTGTCTACCGCCACCACGGGCCTGCCCCTGGATGTGACCGGGCTGCCGGCCGGGCTGTATTTCTGCTCGCTGCTGGTGAACGACAAGGCCGTGAGCACCAACCGCCTGACGCTGCTGTAAGCTACCGCGCCAAGTTTGCCAAAGCCGCTTCTTCGCAGGAGCGGCTTTTTTTATGGCCCGGCCAGCCCCCGACGCAACCCCTCGCCGGTTGTTGCCTACTTTTGGGGGCTTGTTGCCAAGTGGCAACGGTTTAGCTATACCGGAATTTTCCTCTGGCTTGGCGGCGGCTGCCCTGGGCAGCGGCGGCCAGCCCTTTTTGCCCCGTATGCGTTCTTTTCAACGGTTGAATAACCTGGTCGGCTGGGTGGTGTTTGCCATCGCCGCCGTCGTTTTCCTGCTCACGCTGGAGCCCACCGCCCCGTTTTGGGACTGCGGCGAGTTTACGGCCTGCGCCTACAAGCTGCTGGTGCCCCACCCGCCGGGGGCGCCTACTTTCCTCATCCTGGGCCGGCTGATGTCGCTGTTCAGCTTCGGCGATGTCACCAAGGTTTCGGTGCTGGTCAATGCGCTCTCGGCCTTGAGCAGCGCATTCACGGTGCTGTTTCTGTTTTGGATAATCACGCGCATGGGCCGCAAGCTGCTGGTGGCCCGCAGCGAGTTTGAAACCGAAACGCCCGAGCCCACCAGCTTCCAAACGCTGCTCATTCTGGGCGCGGGCATCGTGGGGGCGCTCTCGTTCGCGTTCTCCGACTCGTTCTGGTTCAACGCCGAGGAAAGCGAGGTGTACGCCATGTCGAGCCTCTGCACCGCCGCCGTAGTCTGGATTATGATGAAGTGGGAAGAGCACGCCAGCAACCCCGACTCCGATAAGTGGCTCATCCTCATTGCCTACGTTATCGGCCTCAGCATCGGCGTGCACTTGCTGAATTTGCTGGCCGTGCCGGCCCTGGCGTTCATTTACTACTATCGCCGCTCCAGCAACCCCAACCTGGTGGGCGGCATTGTCACCCTGGTGGTTAGCCTCATCATCGTGGGCTCGGTGCTGGTGGGTATTATTCCGGGTTTGCCGACCCTAGCCGGCGGCTTCGAGGTGTTCTTTGTGAATACGCTGGGCCTGCCCTTCAACTCGGGCCTTATTATCTTCCTGCTGCTGTTTGTGGGCGCCATTTACGGGGGCTTCCGCCTCTCCTACCAGCGCCGCAGCCAGCTGCTGAACACGGCCATGCTGTGCTTCGTGTTTATCCTCATCGGGTACTCGACCTACCTGATTGTGCCCATCCGCTCATCGTTTCACCCCACCATCAACGAGAACGACCCCGAGGATGTGCTCAGCTTCGTGAGCTACCTCAAGCGTGAGCAGTACGGCTCGCGCCCGCTGCTCTACGGCCCGCAGTTTAATGCCCAGCCCGACCACTACGAGGAGGGTGCCCCGCGCTACAAGCGCGACAAGGGCAAGTACGTCGAGATTTTGCCCCGCGCCCAGGAGCCCGGCTACGCCGACGCCGACAAGATGCTGCTGCCGCGCCTTTACAGCTACGACCCCGCTCATATTCAAGAGTATAAGAAGTGGGTGCCCGACTTGCAGGAGGGCCAGAAGCCCACGATGGGCCAGAACCTGGGCTTCCTGTTCCGGTACCAGATTGGGCACATGTTCTGGCGCTACTTCTTCTGGAACTACGTGGGCCGCGAGTCCGACGTGCAGCAGTCGGGCGTGGTAACGCCCTTTAGCCCGGCCGCTAGCACCTTGCCCGCGCGCCTGGGCGGCAGCTTTGCGCACAATAACTTCTACGCCATTCCGCTCATCCTGGGCCTCATCGGCTTGTTTGTGCAGATTCGCCGCCGCGGGCACGATGCCCTGATTGTGGGCTTGCTGTTTTTGTTCACTGGCATTGCCATTGTGGTGTATCTGAACCAGCCGCCCATCGAGCCGCGCGAGCGCGACTATACGTTCTGCGGCGCCACGTTTGCGTTTGCCATCTGGATTGGGCTCGGGGTGATTGGCATCGGCCAGCTGCTGGCCGCCGCCCTCAAGGCTGAGAATGCCCGCGCCGCCGTAGCCGTGCTGCTAGGGTTGATTTCGCCCACCATCCTGCTGGCGCAGGGCTGGGACGACCACAACCGCTCGGGCCGCTACAACTCGGTCGATTCGGCTACCAACCTGCTCAATAGCTGCGCCCCCAATGCCATTTTGTTCACCAACGGCGACAACGACACCTTCCCGCTCTGGTACGCCCAGGAGGTGGAGGGCATTCGCACCGACGTGCGCGTGGCTGTGCTCTCGTACCTGAACACCGACTGGTACATCCAGCAGATGAAGCGCCGCGCCTACAAGTCGCAGCCGCTGCCCATCGGCATGAACGACGCTACCTACGTGCAGGGCAACAACGACATGCTGCCTTTCTCGCCCAACCCGGCCGTGGACAGCCTGGACCTCAAGCAGTTCATCAGCCTGGTAGGCCAGGGCAGCCCGCTGCTCAAGTACACCGACGGCAACTACTCGACCATGACCTTCCCCACGCCCAAGTTCTACCTGAACGTGGATACGGCGGCCGTGAAGCAGCTCGGCATCATTCCGAAAGACCGCGAAAAGCAGCTCGTTTCCCGCATGGACTGGAGCATGGGCAAGCGCGCCATCGAGAAGAAAAACCTGGTGATTCTGGACATGATTGCGACCAACAACTGGAAGCGGCCCATCTACTTCAGCTCCACGGTGGCTACGTCGGATTTCATGAACCTGCAGCCATACTTCCAGCTTGAGGGCATGGCCTACCGCCTGCTGCCGCTGCGCGACCCCAACTACGACCGCCGCGGCGACGAAGGCTACGTGGAGAAATCCATTTGCTACGACGACCTGATGCACAAGTTCAGCTACCGCGGGCTGAACAACGCCAACGTGTTCTACGACGAGAACAACCAGCGCTTTCCCTCCAACTACCGCGATAAATTTGCCCGCCTCGCCACAGCCTACGCCGCCGCCGGCGACCTGGCCAAGGCCAAGGAAGTGGCTAATAAGTGCCTGGAAGTGATGCCCGACAACGCCGTGCCCTTCGACTACTACACCGCGCAGCTCGTGCCCGTGCTCTACGCCGTGGGCGAAAAGGCGAAGGGCGACGCCATCCTCGACAAGCTCACCAGCCGCAGCCTGCAAACCATCTCCTACCTGCAAACCCACGACGGCGCCCTCTTCGACGACTTGCAGCGTATGAACCTCGTTACGCTCCAGAGCGTGTACCAGGTGGCCGTGCAGGTGAAGGACGAGGCCCGCGCCAAGAAAGCCTACGACGTGCTAGCCCCCTACTTGCAGGCGCAGCAAGGCCAGTAGACAACTTGCCCACAAAAAAGCCCCGCTGGCACTAGCTAGCGGGGCTTTTTTGCAGTTTTTATACTCACTCCCGTAAGTCGAAGCGACCACGGCTCACATTGATAATCTGCTTACTGGAATTATCGTAGGCACTAAACTCAAACAAACCTGCGATTATGCCTTTGGGACGGTTGACGTAAGTGAGCGTGAGAGTGCCCGTGCGCAGGGAATCAGTACGATGTGCTTGGGTAGGACAAGCAGGTGAAACACAGTCTTGATATAAAGCGGCGTAATTACGCAAGGACTTCACTGCCAAGCCGCTGTAAGTAGAGGTTGTTTTTCCAAGCTGATAAGTCCCTATGCCGTGGTAGCGCACAAAAAATGTCAGCTCATAGCGTTGGTTGCCCCACATGCTGAACAGCCCTACGTACAGCATACTGTCATTCACGAACCCGCCAGCCACGGGTGGGGTAGGCTGAGTTGAGGAGAGCAGCCCATTGTGGCCGGGATAGCCGGTAGCGCCGACGGCCCGCCCATCCAGTAAATAGCCGCCCGTATTGGCTCCCTCCTGCGTGGCGGCCGGTAGGCTGGCCTCAGGGTCGTCCTTTTTACAAGCGGATAAGGCTAGCGCGACAGCTAGAATGAGAAGAAGTGGCTTCATGGGAATGTGCGATAGGCTGAAATAAATATACCGACGCAACTCAGAGGCTTACTATTCTATTTTTGCTAAAATCTGACACCAACTTGATACCTGCACAAGCACAAAAAAGCCCCTAGCGTTACTGCTAGGGGCCCAAAGCTGTCCGTTGCAAAGGACTTTACAGCGTGATGCGACTACTTTAGCTCATACCCCGCAAAATCCTTCCGCAATTGCGTCTTCAGCAGCTTGCCGGTGGCGGTGTGGGGCAATTGGGCCACGAACTCCACGGCGTCGGGGCGCCACCAGGGAGCTATTTTGCCGTCGAGGAAGGCTAGCAGCTCCTCGCCGCTGAGGTCGTGGCCGGGCTTAAGCACGGCGATTAGCAGCGGCCGCTCGCTCCACTTGGGGTGCGGCACGCCGATAACGGCGGCCTCGGCCACGGCGGGGTGGGCCACGGCCAGGTTTTCGAGGTCGATGCTCGAAATCCACTCGCCGCCCGATTTTATTACATCTTTCGAGCGGTCGGTGATGTTCATGAAGCCATCGGGGTCGATGGTAGCCACGTCGCCGGTGCGAAACCAGCCGCTAGCCGTGAGCTGGCCAGGGCTAGGGGTGCCAAAGTAGTCGCTGGCCACAAACGGCCCACGCACCAGCAGGTCGCCGAAGGCCACGCCGTCGTGCGGCAGGGGCTGGCCCTCGCCGTCCACAATTTCCATGTCGATGCCGAAAATGGCGCGGCCCTGCTTGATTTTGAAGAAGAACCTAGCTTCCTCGGGCAGGTCGAGCTGGCTGGCCTTGAGGGTGCTCACGGTGCCGAGCGGCGAGGTTTCGCTCATGCCCCAGGCGTGGCGGATTTCGACGCCCAGCTCCTCATCAAAGGCGCGCAGCAGGGCGGGCGGGCACGAGGCGCCGCCTACTATCATCTTACGCAGGGTCGAGAATTTGCGGTGGCCCTCGCGCATGTAGGTCAACAACCCAAACCAGATGGTGGGCACGCCAGCCGAGAAGGTAACGCCTTCGCTCTCAAACAGCTCGTAGAGGCTAGCCGCGTCGAGCGCCGGGCCGGGTAGTACCAGCTTGCAGCCATTGAGCGGGGCCACGTAGGGGATGCCCCAGGCATTGACGTGGAACATGGGCACCACGGGCAGCACCACATCGCGGGCGCCGCAGTTGAAGCAGTCGGGCAGCGAGGCGGCGTAGCTGTGCAGCAGCGTGGAGCGGTGCGAGTAGAGCACGCCCTTGGGCTCGTCGGTGGTGCCGGAGGTGTAGCAGAGCGACGAGGCCGTGTTTTCATCAAATTCGGGCCACTCAAAGTCGGCGCTTTCGGCGGCCAGCAGGCTTTCGTAGCTGGCCAGGCCCGGCAGGGCCGACTCGGCGGGCAGGTGCTCGGGGCCGGCCATCAACACCCATTTTTCTACCGTGGCGCAGTGCGGCGCCAGCTTATTGACCAGGGGCAGAAACGTGAGGTCGAAGAACAGCAGCCGGTCCTGAGCGTGGTTGATGATGTAAACCAGCTGCTCGAAAAACAAGCGCGGGTTGATGGTGTGGCACACCGCCGCAATGCCCGAGATGCCATAGTACAGCTCGAAATGCCGGTGCGTGTTCCAGGCCAGCGTGCCCACGCGGTCGCCGTTTTGGATACCTAGCCGCCGCAGGGCATTGGCCAGCTGCTTGGCGCGGCCGTGGGCGGCGGCGTAGGTGTAGCGGTGCAGCGGGCCGCCCTCGGGCCGGCGCGATACGATTTCGGTGTCGCCGTGCCACTTGGCGGCGTGTTCGAGCAGCCCCGCAATGCGCAGGGGCTGGAGCATCATAAGTCCGAGCATGTTCGGGGCGGGGTGGGAAATAAAGGATAAGCGCCGGAAGATAGTAGCTGTGTGGCCGCCGCGGCAAGCGCCGGAGGCGGCTAGCTGGCCCGGCCTGCCACTCAGCGCGCACCTTCCCCGCGCTCTCCTACCGGGCTACGGCAGCAGGTACCACAGCGTGCTGCCTTCCACAAAGCCGACTACGCCCACGCCTTTGGCATAGTACACCCGCCGGGCCGGCTTGTTGCGCGGAAAGCTTACGTAGGGGCCCGTGGGCGGCGCCAGCTGGTTGGCTAGCCGCAGCACCGGGCCATAGGTGACGCCGCCCAGGCGCAGCGTGGGCAGCAGTTGTTGGGCCGTGTCGGCGGGGGCCTGGCCAACCACTACTTCCGACAGCGGAAAATTGCATTCAAACCCAATATCCCAGCCGAGATAGGCCGGCGGCGAGTTCCCGGTATCGTCAGCCGCCATTAGGCTGAGCAGTGTGGTGCCGCCGGTGTACAGCACCGAATCGGGCTTAGCGGCGGTGCTCGCGCCGGTGCGCACGTACCGCACGGTATCGGTGCGGTTGGCGCTCACGGTAATCATCTGGGTGCGGTATTTGGTGGGCGGGCCTAGGTACACCGGCGCATTGCCGCCCCGCGAGTATTGAATAAGCTCATCGTGTACATCGCCGATAATGTAAGTGCGCACTTGGCTCGTGCTGGCCTGGCCAAAGCGCAGCACCTGCCCCGCCTGGTAGGGCTGCCAGGCCAGCGCCTCGGCTGGCAGGCGCGTTTCGATGGTTTGGCTTTTGCACCCCGCCAGCCCGGCGCTGGCTAGCCCCACAGCGACAGCTGCGTAATACTTCTTCATAAATTCAGCAGGCCGATATGATAAGTAGAGGCCGCCAGTCGGGCCGGGGTTGCACCAGGCTAGCGAATAGCCTCCAGTGCCACCTGCTGAATCTGGGTGCGCACGTTGAGCTGGCTCAGCTTATTATTCCGCCGCGAGGGATTAACGCGGTTGGTGAGCACCACCACCACCAGCTCTTTCTCGGGGTCGACCCAGAAATAGGTGCCCGTGAAGCCCGAGTGCCCAAAGCTGCCGGCCGAGGCCCCGGGCGCGGTATTGCCCGCCGGGGGGCTAGCCGGCCGGTCGAAGGCCAGCCCGCGCCGGTTGCCGGCAAACTGCGCCCGCGCCCAGTCGGCCAGCATGGCTTTATCGAAAATCTGCTGGCCGCCGTAGCGCCCGCCCCAGGCGTAGGTTTGGGCCAGCTGGGCCACGTCGTTGGCCGAGCCAAACAGACCCGCGTGGCCCGAGATGCCGCCCAGCAGCGCCGCGCCCTCATCATCGACGTAGCCACGCAGCAGCTGGCGCCGAAACAGCGAGTCGTACTCGGTAGGCACTATGCGGCCTAGCGCGGCGTGGTGGCGCGGCTGAAAGTGCAGCCCCGACCCCAGCGGCCGGTACACTTCCTTGCTCAAAAACTGCTCGAACGACTGCCCCGTGCGGCGCTGCACGAGGTCGGGGTAGAGGTAAAAGGAGAGGTCGGAGTACACGTAGCCAGGCTTGGCATTGAGCGGCGCGGCCCCGATACGCTCGTAGATATAAGCCGGCAATTGCCGGCGGCCCCACAGCCCGCCGGCCACCGGCAGCGGGAAGCGCGCCGACGAATCGGGCCGGAACCACCGGCGGCGCAGCGCGCCATCGGCCTTGGCAAAGTCCTTCCAGAAGGGAATCCAGGCGGGCAGGCCGGCCTGGTGGGCCAGCACGTCGCGCATTTTCAAATCCGCCTTGTTGGTTTTGCGCAGGAAAGGAAAAAACTGCCCCAGCGTGCTATCGGGGCTGAACTTACCCTGCGCTTGCAGCCGGAGCAGCGCGGGCGTGGCGGCCAGCACCTTGGTGAGCGAGGCGAGGTCGTAGAGGTCGGTATTTTGCACGGGGCGGGCGCCGGGCGCCGGGCCAGTGCGCAGCGGCTGCGGCGCCGGGCTAGCCCCAGCCGGGCGGCCGGGCTCACTACCCGGCTCGCTGCCGAAGTTGCCCGCCGCCGGGGCGCTGGCACCGGGCAGCGCCGCCACCGGCCCGGCGCTGCTGCCCGTTTTCTCTTGCACCCCATAGCTTTTGCGCAGCACCACCACGCCGCGCCGGGCAATAACTACCTGCCCGCCCGGCGTGGCGCCGGCCGCCAGCGCCTGGGCCATAATGCTGTCCACGCGGGCCTCCAGGCGGGGGCTCATGCCGGCGTCTTCGGGGTTGGCATAGGCTAGCCGCAGGCCGGGCTGGGTGGTGAGGCCGAAGCCGGCGGGCAGGCTATTGCTCACCGACACGGGTAGCTTGCCGCTAGCCCCGATGCCGCCAAAAATGAGCTGCGCCGCCAGCTCCTGGGCCGACGGGCTTTCCTGATACGCCATGACTACGGCGCTGGCCCGGTCGAAGTCGCGCACCTTGGCCGCCGCGTAGGCCGAGCCGAAAATGCTGAGCACCACCCGCTGGCCGGGCTTGGTAAGCTCGCGCAGCAGCAGGTTGGCCTCGGGCGCAATGCCGAAGTTGGTGGCCGGCAGGCGGCCCAGGCTTTGCAGCGCCACCAGCACCACGTCGTAGCCAAAAAGCCTGGCCCGAATGTCCTCCAGCTCGTCCAGCGTGGGTGCGGCGGGCAGGTGAAAATGCCCGGCCTGGGCATCGTAGCTGGCCACTGCTTTTTGAAAATCGGTGGTATCGGCGGGGCTGCCGCCGAGCACGAGCGTGGCCACGCGCAGGGTATCGAGGCGCTGCAAGGGCAGCATATTGCCCTGGTTGCGCAGCAGCGTGAGGCTGCGCTCGGTGAGGCGGTGGGCCAGGTAGCGGGCGTGGGCGGGGTTGAGGTCGGCAATGATATTTTGCTCGGGCACGGGGCTAGCCCGGCGCAGGCCACTCCACTGCTTGAGGGCCAGCACGCGGCGGCAGCTTTCGTCGATGCGCGCCTGCGAGATGCGGCCGCTATCCACGGCGGCCAGCACGGTGCGCAGGGCCAGCGGCACGTTTTTGCTGAACTCCAGTACGTCGTTGCCGGCCAGCAGGGCGCGCACCTCGGCCTCGCCGGTGGGTGTCACTTTCATCACGCCCGCCATGTTCATGGCATCGGTAAATACCACGCCTCTAAAACCCAGCTGCTGGCGCAGCAGGCCCGTCACGGTGGGCTTCGACAAGGTACTAGGGCCGCGGGCAGTATCGAGGGCGGGCACATCGAGGTGAGCCACCATCATGCCGCCGATGCCGTTGGCAATCATGCTTTTGAAGGGCGGCAGCTCAAGCGAGTCGAGCCGGCCGCGGTCTACGCGCACCAGCGGCAGGGCCAGGTGCGAGTCGGCGTCCACGTCGCCGTGGCCGGGAAAGTGTTTGGCCACGGCCAGCACACCCGCATCCTGCATCCCCATCATATACAAGCGGCTGAGGCGCGACACGGCGGCCGGGTTTTCGCCCCACGAGCGGAAGCCGATAACCGGGTTGGCGGGGTTGTTATTGACATCGACCACCGGCGCGAAGTTGACTTGCATACCCAGCCGCTTGAACTGACGCGCCACCTCGCGCCCCATGTCGTAGAGGAGGGCCGAGTCGGCGGCGGGCACCGCGCCCAGGCTCATCTGGTACGGGAAGCGTAGCACGCTGTCGAGGCGCATGCCGGCGCCCCACTCGCCGTCCATGGCCACCAGCAGCGGCACGCGGCTTTCGCGCTGAAAGCGATTCAGCAGGCGCGCCTGGCGCACCGGCCCGCCCTGAAAAAATATCAGCCCGCCGATGCCGTAGTCGCGTATCAGCGTCGAGATAGAGTCTTGGTAGATAGCCGGTTTATTGGAATACGCGGCCACCATAAACAGCTGCCCCACCCGCTGCCGGGGCGTGAGCGTGCGCATGAGGCTATCGACCCAGGCCGAGTGCAGGTAGCGCAAAAAGCCGGGCTGCTGGGTGGCCGCCGCAGCTTTGGGCGGACTGGCTTTTTTCGGCTTAGCGGCTCGCCGGCGGGCGGGCGGGTTAGCCACCATTTTTTTGGAGCCGGGCCGGGCGGCCGGGCGGCGCTGGGCAAGGGCTAGCAGCGGCAAAGCCAGCAACGCCAGAAGCAGGAGATATTTTTTAGCGGACAAGCGGGGGCGGGGCAAAAAGAGAAGCCGCAAAAGTCGGCCTGAATTTGCTATTTCGCTAGCCAGGTGCCGGTTTGCCCTGGCGACAGCACCTGGGCGCTAGGCCGGCAGCAGGTCACAGTACCAGAAGCCGGCGGCAAACGGGTCATCGGCGCCCGGCGCAGGGCTAGCCGCGCTGCCTGCCGGGGGCGCATAGGTGCGGCGCACCAGCTCACCTTTGCGGAAGGCAATGGGCGCGCTGAAATAGGGCGCGTCGAACACGAAGCTGTGGTACTCGCCGTTTTCGCCGCAGGGGTCCACGCCGGGCGGCAGGTCGCGCACAAAAGCCTCGTCGAGCAGGCGCCCGCAGAAGCTGGCGTCGAGGTAGCGGTCATTCACGCACACCACAATGGCCTGAAAGCCCAGCGCCCAAAACTCGCGCAGCAGGTCAGCACTAGCCCGCTGCCACAGCGGAAACTCGCCCCGCAGCCCGGCCCGCATCAGCTGCGCCTCGCGGTAGGCGCGCAGGTCTTCCAAAAAAATATCGCCGTACACGGCCGTCGCCACGCCCTCGGCGCGTAGCGCGGCAAGGCTGGCCAGCAGCGCCTGGTCGTACTCGGGCATGGTGGGCATTTCGGGTAGCCGCAGCTGCATAAGCGGCAGGCCCAGGCGCGCGGCCTGGGTTTCGAGCAGCGCCACGCGCACGCCGTGCATCGAGATGCGCTCGTAGTGCGCATTTACGCTCGTGAGCAGGTGTGCCACGCGGTAGCCCGGCTCGTGCAGGGCGTGGTAGAGCGCCAGCGCCGAGTCTTTGCCGCCGCTCCAGCTCATCAGGGCTTGTTCGGGCATAGGGGGAGGGCTAGCTACTCGCGAAAAACGTCATGCTGAACGAAGTGAAGCATCTTGCCCGAGCCGCTGGAGGCACTACTCCAACAGTTCGAGCGAGATGCTTCACTTCGTTCAGCATGACGTTCGTTATTTATCAACTTAACGTCTTCTACTTCAGCGTAAAGGTGCTTTTGCCCATCAGGGCGCCGCCTTCGTAAAGCTCTACCGTGTGCTGGCCGATTTTGTAGTCGCCGCCCTTGGCATACACGAAGTTGAGGGCCTGCCGGGTGTTGTCAAACACCACGTCCTGCTTCATGGTGTAAAAGGCCTCCTGGCCATCTACCGTAAAGGTGCCGCCGCCGGTGCTCAGGTTGTAGAGGGCTGCGCCGTCGGGCTCCAGAATGCGTAGGTAAATAGTTTTGGTGTCCTTGGGCGTCACGTCGTTGCGGCTCAGGTTGAAGGCCACTTTCACGCGGTCTACCTTGCGGGCCTTGTACTCATCCTTGTCATCGTCCGTCTCCTTGTCCTTCTTATTGAGCACACTTACGCGAATATTGTCGGCCTGAATGCGCGAGGCTACCGTCACTTTCTCGCTCAGGTCGCGGTTGGTTTTGGCGATGGTGCTGATGGTATCCGTCAGCTTGTTTTGCTTTTCCTTGAGGGTCGTGGTTTCGGTGTAGAGGTTCTCGTTCGACTTCTGCAAGTCGGCAATCTGGTCGTCCTTCTTCTTGAGCTGGCTTTCCAGGTTGAGGGCGCGCTGCTTGAAGCGCTGCTGCTCGACCAGCGAAAACGAGCCCGCCTTAAACGAGCGCAGCTTCAGCAGGTCGGCATTGATGCCGGCAATGCGGGCTTCGAGCGAGTCGTTGCTGAGGCCCAGCTTCTGCAGGTCCTGGCTTTGGCGCTCGTAGCTGGCTTTCAGGTCTTCGTATTCCTTAATCTGGGCTTGCAGCTTGGTGTCTTTGGCCTGCACCTGAGTCGTAAGCTGGTCGTTTTCGGTCTTCTTCTGCGAATTCAAGTAAAACAAGACCCCATTGATACCGACCAGCACTAGTACGAGGGCCACCCAGAGGAGGACGCGGCTGTTGTTTTGGCGGGGTTCGGGATATTCCTGTTGAGGCTCCATAAGTGGGGTCTGGGGGGATTAGAAGTGGCAGAAAAAGGGTGGCCGCCCGGGCGGGCCGGGCAATTACCTACCTTTGTGGTGGGTAAAAATAGGCGAAATTTCCAGTTGGCTCCGGCCTTCGTTATACTTGGCTCTCATGCAAACGGTTTCCAACGCCTTCGATGCGGCCTATTGGCAGGCGCGCTACGCCACCCCCGGCCGCGCCGGCTGGGACGCCGGCCGCACCACCCCGCCGCTGCGCGCCTACTTCGACCAGCTGCCGGTGGCCAGCCAGCCGCGCATCCTCATCCCGGGGGCGGGCCGCGCCCACGAGGCCGAGTACTTGCACCGCCTGGGTTTCCGCCACGTGGTGGTGGCCGACCTGGCCCCCGAGCCACTGGCCGAGCTAGCGGCCCGCGTGCCCGACTTCCCGCAGGAAAACCTCTGGCTAGCCGACTTTTTTGCGCTGAACCCGGCCGAAAAATTCGATTTACTCATCGAGCAAACGTTTTTCTGCGCTATCGACCCCAGCCTGCGGCCGGCCTACGCCCGGCAGTGTGCCGCACTGCTGCGCCCCGGCGGCAAGCTGGTGGGCCTGCTCTTCGACACCGAGTTTGCGGGGGCTAGCGAGCCGCCGTTTGGCGGCAGCCGCGAAGAGTACCGCGCTTACTTTGCGCCTTATTTCGAGTTTATCCACTTCGACACAGCGTATAACTCGCTCGCCCCGCGGGCCGGGCGCGAGCTGTTTATTTGCCTGCAAAAAGCCGCTGCCGGCCTCTCTACTTAAGATAAATCGCCATGCAGCGCGCAGCGAAGCATCTCGCTTGGCGTAGTAATCAGTGGCGTTCGCTTACGTAGGCACGCGAGATGCTTCGCTGCGCGCTGCATGACAGACGCGATTTTCTATTATTTACTCCAACTAAAATACCCCATGCTCACGTCCCTCGCCCAAGCTCTGCCCCATTTCCGCAACACCAATTCCGGCCAGTTTTTTCTGATGGCCGGGCCCTGCGTTATCGAGGGCGAGGACATGGCCCTGCGCATTGCCGAGCGCGTGAAGCATATTACCGATAAGCTCCAGATTCCGTACATTTTCAAGGGCTCGTACCGCAAGGCCAATCGCTCGCGGCTCGATTCCTTCACGGGTATCGGCGACGAAACGGCGCTGCGCATTCTGCAAAAAGTGGGGCGCGAAATCGGCGTGCCGACCGTGACGGACATTCACGAATCGGACGAAGCCGCCTTTGCGGCTGAGTACGTGGACGTGCTGCAAATTCCGGCCTTCCTCTGCCGCCAAACCGAGCTGCTGGTAGCCGCCGCCAAAACCGGCAAAGTGGTGAATATCAAGAAGGGCCAGTTTCTGAACGGCGAGGCCATGCGCTGGGCCCTGGACAAAGTGCAGGGCGCCGGCAACCCGCACGTTATCCTCACCGACCGCGGCAACTCGTTCGGTTACAGCGACCTGGTAGTCGATTTTCGCAACCTGCCCACCATGCGCAGTTTCGGCGTGCCCGTGGTGATGGACGTGACGCACTCCTTGCAGCAGCCCAACCAGGCGAGCGGCGTCACGGGCGGCCAGCCGGCCCTCATCGAAACCATTGCCAAGGCGGCTATTGCCGTAGGTGCCGACGGCCTGT
This sequence comes from Hymenobacter cheonanensis, assembly GCF_030581075.1. Lineage (GTDB taxonomy): Bacteria > Bacteroidota > Bacteroidia > Cytophagales > Hymenobacteraceae > Hymenobacter. Next base: position 22,875 of record NZ_JAUQSW010000011.1, on the reverse strand, counting down.
TTATCGAAACGCACCCCACACCCGCTACCGCCCTCTCCGATGGCGCCAACATGCTGGCGCTCGACAAGCTGGAAGGCCTCTTGCAGCGCCTCACCCGCGTGCGCGAGGCCGTGCGCCCCAGCGGCGACATCGACCCGCAGGGGCTGAATGCCTAGCCAGACATTAAAATAAAAACGCCCATCGGGCTAGCAGCAGCTAGCTTGATGGGCGTTTTTTAGGTTAAGTGGGTTTCAATACCGCAGCCAGAAGTCCTCGCGTCGCTGCTTTTTACGGAAGAACACCAGCCCAACGTAGAATAAATCGATGGTTACCGTCACGCTAGGATGCGCCTTGATGGCCTCCCAGGCGCGCTCCATTTCGGCTGACCAGTGGATGTCGTCGAGCACGAACACGCTGTCTTCGTGCGCCTTAGCCAGGCATTGCTCGAAGTAGCGCAGCGTGGGCTCGTAGCGGTGGTTGCCGTCGAAAAACACGAAGTCGAGCGGCTGCGCCAGGCTGGCCAGCGTGGCGGGTAGCGTGTGGTCGAGGTTCCCTTCTACCAGTTGCACGTTCTTAATATGCAGCTCGTCAAACGTTTGGCGGGCCACCGCCGCCGTGTTGGGGCAGCCTTCGAAGGTAATAACCTGGTTGCGCGAATCGGCCAGGGCCAGGTAGGCCGTAGTGAGGCCCAGCGAGGTACCTAGCTCCAGGGTGGTGCGCGGCTGAAAGTGGTTGACCAGCCGAAACAGCAGCTGCGCCAGGCGCGGCGGCTTGGCGGCGTGGCGGGCAATATCGCGCACGGGGCGCCGGCGGCCACCCGCGCCGGCCACCTGCGAGCCGGCCCCAAAATCGGTCACGTCGAGCACCTGGCCGCTGGCCAACAGCTCCTGGCGGCGCTTTTCGATGCGGGCGAAGGCAGCATACGCGCCGGTGGGACGAATGACGGTGGTGTAGAGGCCAAACACGAACGGCGAGTGCAGCCCGTGGGCATTGCCCGAGCGCAGGAGCCAGTAGCGGAGGTAAGCGAAAAGTTGGTACAAGCTTGAAAATCAGTTCATCCGGAAGGGCACAATCAGGGTAAATTCCGGGATATTGACCTGAAAGTGCTCGCCGCTCGCCAGGCGCTCCATGAGGTAGGTGCCGCGCATTTTGCCCAAGCCCGACTTCAGGTTGCAGCCGCTCACGTACTGGTGGGCCTCGCCGGGCTCGAGCACGGGGGTGCGGCCCACCACGCCCTCACCTTCCACTTCGCGCAGGCCGGTGCCCACGTCGGAAATGTACCAGTGGCGGCGCAAGAGCTTGATGGTAAACTCGCTATCGTTACGGATATCGATGCGGTAGGCAAAAACAAAGTGCTCCTGCGCGGGGCTGGAGTAGTCGGGCAGGTAGTTGGTCGTAACCGTAACGGTTACGCCCTGCGTAGTGGTAGTAGGCATAGCGGCGGCCGGCGAAATTACGCTGCCGGGGCAACAGTCGCCCCGCTCGTGTGGTTTCATGGCCTAAACGCCGCGCCGGGCTGTTTAGTTGTGGCGCGCATCCTTCTCTTCTTTCCCCCTTCCACATGGTTAAAATTGCCGAAAGCTGGCGGCCCGTGCTCGCCGACGAATTTGACAAGCCCTACTTTCAAAAGCTCACGGCCTGGGTGCGGGGCGAGTACGCCACCACCGCCGTGTACCCACTAGGGTCGCAGATTTTTCACGCCTTCGACGCCTGCCCGTTCGAGGAGGTGAAAGTCGTTATTCTGGGCCAGGACCCCTACCACGGCAAAAACCAGGCGCACGGGCTCGCCTTCTCCGTGAACGAGGGCGTGCGCACGCCGCCGTCGCTGCAAAATATTTTCAAGGAGCTGCAGGACGATATACCCGGAACGCCGGCCCCGGCCAACGGCAACCTCGACCGCTGGGCTAGCCAGGGCGTGCTACTGCTCAATGCCACCCTCACGGTGCGGGCCGCCACGCCGGGCTCGCACCAGAAAAAAGGCTGGGAAGAATTTACCGACGCCGTTATCCGCAAGGTGTCGGAGGGCCGGCCGCACGTGGTATTCATTCTCTGGGGGGCCTATGCCCAGAAAAAAGAAGAGCTGATTGATAGCAGTAAGCACTTGGTTTTGAAGGCCGCGCACCCCTCTCCCTACTCGGCCGACCGCGGGTTCTTTGGCTCCAGGCCCTTCAGCCAAACCAATGCATGGCTCTCAACGCACGGCGAAAAACCGATAGTTTGGTAAGATTAAATTCTGTCCTTGCGAGCAACGCGAAGCAATCGCACCCGAACAGCTCACTCTGAGGCGATTGCTTCGCGTTGCTCGCAAGGACAGAATAGAATTTCTGAACCACATATCACAGCAACCGCTTGATTAGGCGCAGCTTGTGGCTGTACTTCTGGCGGTCGCGGTTGAAGATGCCGTGATGGTCGAGCGGGTCGAGGCGCACCTCGCCGTGGGCGTGCAGGATAAGGCCATCGTCGAGCACCAGGCCCACGTGCACGATGGCCCCGTCGGCATTGTCGAAAAAAGCCAGGTCACCGGCTTTGGCCTGGGTCACAAAATCGACGGGCTCGCCGAGGGCAATCTGCTGCTTGGCATCGCGGGGCAGCTGAATACCGATAAGGCCATACAGCGTCTGCATCAGCCCGGAGCAGTCGATACCAAACAGATTTTTGCCGCCCCACACGTAGGGCGCCTGCATAAACTGCTGGCCCATTTTGCGCAGCAGGGCTAGCTGACGCTCAGGTGGGCAAGCATTAGCCAGGTTAGTAGCCGTACCATTGAAAAACAGCGGGTTATCATCGCCCACTTTCAAGGTCATGCCATCGAAAAAGGGCAGCCGGCACCCTAGCGTAATGGGTTGGCGCATGGTGGCACTGGATACCACCTGCACCACGTCGAGCACGCGCGGGTGGTCCTGGGCGCGCCAGGCCCGGAAATAGGAGTCGCTCACGGGGCGGTGCTGCTTGAAGTCTATCCAGCCTAGGTAGTTGTCGGCGGCGGCCTCTATGCGCAGCCAGTTGCCCTGGGTTTGCAGCACGGTGTAGCACTCGCCAAACAGCAATTCGGTGACCAGCTCGGCGCGGTCGGTGGGCTCGGCGCGGACGGGAACGGCGCTGAGCGCGCAAATACCGTGGTTCAAGTTTTAGGTTTACTAGTAATAAAGGCTACAAAGAACGTCATGCTGAACAAAGTGAAGCATCTTGCTCGTATCGTTGAATTAACAACTCTAACGGTTCCAGCAAGATGCTTCACTTTGTTCAGCATGACGGTCGTTTTTGAGCGCTAAGCTAGAGCAAGGCTAGCGGACAAAGCGCTCCATCTCGCGCTTCTGGTCTTTGGCCTTCAGGTCGTCGCGCTTGTCGAACAGCTTCTTGCCCTGAGCCAGCGCTATTTCGAGCTTGGCAAAGCCGCGGTCGGTTACGAACAAGCGCAGCGGAATGATGGTGAGGCCAGTATCCATTTTGCTGGCCAGCTGCTTCAGCTCGCGCTTGTTGAGCAGCAGCTTGCGCACGCGCATAGCATCGTGGTTGTTGTAAGTACCTGGCGTGTAAGGCGCAATGCGCACGCTGTGCACCCACAGGTCGCCCTTGTGGTCGAAGGTGCAGTAGCCATCCTGCAGGTTTACTTCGGCGGCGCGCACGCTTTTTATTTCGGTGCCATGCAGCATCATCCCCGCGTCGTACTTGGCCAGAAACGTGTATTCGTGGCTGGCGCGGCGGTTCTTGATGTTGATGGGAGCAGGAGTTTTGTCTTTCATGGAATTGCTGCTTACGCAGAACTGCGCTACTTGGCTTCGCTAGCCCCTGGGGGGCAACCGAGCCCGGCGGCTGAGGCTTAAAGGTATTGGCCTACGTCAGTTTCAGGCGCGGGTCGGGGCTGGTGAGCTGGCTGGCAAAATCGCCGGCTTCGTACTGGAAGATGGCCGCCTGGCCTACCATCGCCGCATTGTCGGTGCAAAACTGAAAGTCGGGAATAAATACTGCCCACCCTTCGGCCTCGGCCAGCGCCTGCAAACCCTGGCGCAGGCCCGAGTTGGCGGCCACGCCGCCGGCTAGGGCCACCTGGCGCAGGCCAGTGGCGAGGGCCGCTTTTTTGAGCTGGCGCAGCAGCGAGCGCACGATGGTGTGCTGAATGCTGGCGCAGAGGTCGGCCAGGTTTTCCTGAATAAAATTGGGGTTGGCAGCCGTTTCCTTTTTGAGGAAGTACAGCACCGACGTTTTCAGGCCGCTAAACGAAAAGTTGTAGCCTTCGAGTGCGCCCAGCGGAAACTCGAAGCGGCGCGGGTTGCCGGTCTGGGCCAGCTTGTCGAGGCGCGGGCCGCCGGGGTACGGCAGGCCCAGCAGCTTGGCGGTTTTGTCAAACGCCTCGCCGGCCGCATCGTCGATGGTTTGGCCCAGAATTTCCATGTCGGCGGCGCTGCGCACCACCACCAGCTGGGTGTGGCCGCCGCTCACGGTGAGGCACAGAAACGGAAAACTCGGCTTCGGGTCTTTGATAAAATGCGCCAGGATGTGCGCCCGCATGTGGTTCACGGCCAGCAGCGGCTTGCCCAGCGCCAGCGCCAGGCTTTTGGCGAAGAGGTTGCCAACCAATAAAGACCCTAGCAACCCGGGGCCCTGGGTCACGGCTACAGCGTCGAGGTCGTCCTTCGTGAGGCCCGCCTGGCGCAGCGCGGCCGTAACCACCGGCAGCAGGTGCTGCTGGTGGGCCCGCGAGGCCAGCTCGGGCACCACGCCGCCGTACTGCTCGTGCACGGCCTGGCCGGCTACCACGTTGCTCAGCAGCTGGCCATTCTGGAAAACCGCGGCCCCGGTATCGTCGCAGCTCGACTCGATGGCGAGGAGATTCATAGCTTAATTATTCAGGTAATTACAAAATTCAGCCGTCATTGCGAGCGTAACGACCGGCAATTTCCGGTTTTTTGCTTCTAGCGAAACCGCAAAGTTCGGGCGAACCTGGGCTATACCTTATGCGTTGGCGCGATTGGTGCGTGCTAAAAGCCGCACCTTTGCGTTAGTATCGGCTCGCTAGGGCTTTAGTTAAACCTGCATTCGCTGTTTTTTGTGCGTCGCGTTCTCCGTATTCTGCTCCGAATCTTGCTAGGGCTGGCCGTGGTGCTGGTGCTGGCCGTGGGCGGCCTGCTGCTGGCGCTGCGCGTGCCGAGCGTGCAAACGCGGGTGGCGCACCAGGTAGCCGACGTGCTGACCCGGAAGCTGGGCCAGTCGGTAACTATCGGCAGCGTCGATATCCGGCCGTTTTCGCACGTGCTGCTAGAGGGCGTGCGGGTGCTCGATAGGCGCGGCGGCGAGCTGTTTGGCGTGGGCCAGGCCGATGCCGACATCAAGCTGTTCTCCGTTTTCGACCCTAGCCACCTGCACGTGGGCACGCTCACGCTCACGGAGCCGCGGTTTGTGCTGCGCGACGTGGCCGGCCGGCCCGACTCGACTACGCTCGACCAGTTTCTGGCCGCTATTAAGCGCCTGAGTGGGCCGCCTGACACGACTACCACAAGCAAGCCGTTTGACTTTCAGCTGCATGACGTGGCTATTCGCAACGGCCACTTTGCCCTGGAACGCCCCGACCGCCCCCGCGAGAAATACTACGGCAGCAGCATCGACTACAACCACCTGGTGGCCGACAGCATTTACGCCGATATCTCGAACCTCAACTGGAAAACCGACACGCTGCGCGCCCGCATCGCGGGCCTGCGCACCGTCGAAATGCCCACCAAAACCCGCCTGCGCGAACTCACGGCCGACATTTCCTACAACAAGCACTTCTGGGAATTCAAGGACCTGACCCTGCGGCTGGGCAAGAGCGAGCTGCGCAAGTACGTGCGCTTTGAGTATAAGCGCTTCGGCAATTTCTCCGATTTCAACGACTCGATGCGGGTAGTAGCGCAGCTGCGCGGTACTAAGCTCTACACGGATGATATTGCCAAGTTCGCCCCCGATTTGGCCTCGCTACGCGACTCCGTTTTTCTCTCCGGCGATGCCAAAGGCTACGTGCGCGACTTCCAGATTAAGAACCTGGATGTGCGCTACGGCCGCCGCACGCACATTGTGGCCACCCGCGCCCACGCCGACAACCTGCCCCGCTGGCGCGAAAGCCTCATTGACTTGCGCCTGCAACCTTCGCAGGTCGATGCCGCCGATTTGCGCAAGTTCCTGCCCGCCTCGGCCAACAAGCTGGTGCAGCGGCTAGGGCTGATAAAGCTCGATGGGCAGTTTGTGGGCTTCTACAACGACTTTGTGGGCAAGGCCAATTTTGACACGGCGCTCGGGGCCATCTCGACCGATGTGAACCTGAAAACCAAGAGCGACTTCGACCACGCCGTGTACGAGGGCACCGTGCGCAGCACGGCGTTTAACCTGGGTAGGTTTATTGGGGATGAGTCGGTTATCCGCGACGTGACGCTGAATGGGCGGGTGCAGGGCACCGGCTTCGTGCCGCCCATTGCTAAGGGCCACGCCGTGGTATCGGTGCCCGCTATCTGGCTCAACGGCTACCGCTACCACAATATCAGCCTCGACGGCGACTTTGCCGGCCAGGGCTTTACCGGCAAGGTAACGGCCGATGACCCCGCCGTGCGCCTCACCGCCAACGGCGATTTTAACCTCGACCCCAGGCACCAGCACATCGACGTGCAAGCCAATATTGCCCACGCCAACCTGGGCACGCTGGGTTTGCTGAGCGCGCCGCTCACGGTGAGCACCACCGCCCGCGTGAACCTGCGCGGCACCCAGCTCGACTCGCTGCTGGGTACGGCGCAGCTGCGTGGCTCGCACTTCGCGCTGCGCGGCCAGAGCCTCGACCTTGACACGCTGGACGTGCGTAGCACCCGCAACCGCCGCGGCCAGCGCCAGGTGATGCTGCGCTCGGAGCTGGCCGACCTCACGGCCAACGGTGCCTTTGAGGTGGCCCAGGTATCGCGCGACTTGCAGACGCTCTGGCACGAGTACCGGCTCAATTTTGAGAGCAACGCCGCCGCCACGGCCGCCTACTACCGGCGCAAGCGCCAGGTGCGCCTGCCAGTGTACGCCATTGAGCTGGACGTGAATCTCAAGCACATCAACCCGGTGCTCAACCTGTTCATGCCCGATTTGCAGATTGCCGACCGCAGCCACCTCGATGGCTCGTTCCGGCAGGGCGAAACGTCGATTTTGCAGCTCGGCGGTAAGTTTGACAGCATCTGGTACGGGCCGGTGCACACCACGGCCACCGAGTTCGACTTCACCACTTCCAAGCTGCCCTACCAGCCCGAGGTGCTGGCCCAGGCCAGCCTTACCTCCGAGCACCAGCTCGTGCCCACGCTGGGCCGCACCGAAAAGTTTGTGCTGGAAGGCGTGTGGGACCAGCAGCGCATCAATTTCTCGACCTCGCTAGCCCAGAGCGGCACCACCAACCGCGCCAACATCAACGGCGCGCTGAGCTTTTTGCCGCGCGCGGTGCAGGTGGTATTCCGGCGCAGCAGCCTGAATTTATTGAACCAGGAGTACGTGATTGCGGCCGACAACTCGGTGCGCATCAGCGGCGGGGGCAAGGAGTTTGACATTCAGAACTTCGTTATCAGCCACAACAATGAGCGGCTGAGCGCCCAGGGCTTTATCTCGCCCGACCCGCGCCAGCCGCCGCTCAAGCTCGACATTGCTAACCTCGACCTGGCTAGCCTGACATCCGTTATCGGTCAGCGGCTAGGGGGGCGCCTGAACATGCAGGCCGCCGTGAGCGGCGTGTATAACCAGCTGGCTATCAGCAGTACGCTGGCCGTCGATTCGCTCGTGTACGAGGGCACGCCCATCGGGCAGGTGGCCGGCCGCGGCGACTGGGACAACCCCAGCAGCCAGCTGCGCCTCAATCTCGACGTGGCCCGCCAGCAGCAGCGCGTGCTCACCGTGACGGGCTACCTGGCGCCGCGCTCTACCACCCAGCAGCTCAACCTAGTGGGCGAGCTTAATGATGCGCCCATTGTGCTGGCGCAGCCTTTTCTGGGTAGTATTCTGCAAAACCTGGGTGGCACCGGGCGCGGCCAGTTGCAGCTAGGGGGCATGTTTAGCGCGCCCACCCTGGCTGGCGCGGTCGATGTCACCGATGGCCGCTTCACCTTCGGCTACCTGGGCACTACCTATAAGTTTGCCGACCGCATCAGCTTCACTACTACGTCGATAGCCTTTAGCAACGTGCAGTTGCGCGACGCGCAGGGCAACCTGGGCACCGTCACGGGCCTTATCCGGCACCAGGGCTTTCAGAACATGACGCTGGACATGAGCGCCAGCTTCCGCAAGTTTCAGGTGCTGCGCACCACCCGGCGCGACAACGACCTGTACTTCGGCACGGCCTACGCCACGGGTACGGCCACCGTGCGCGGCCCCGTCGATGACCTGGTGGTAAACGTGACGGCCACCTCGGAGGCCGGCACCCGGCTAGCCCTGCCCCTCGACAATGCGGCCAAGGCCGAGCAGGCCAGCTACATCAAGTTTGTGAACCGCAACCTGTCCGACTCGGTGCGCCGCCGCCAGGCGCGGCAGGCGGCCATTATTGCGGCGCAGGACAAAGTCGATTTGTCTGGCATTCAGCTTAATATGAACCTGACAGTGACGCCCGACGCTTACCTGGAGATTTTGCTGGATGAGGCAACGGGCGATGTAATTAGGGGCGCGGCCACCGGCCAGCTGCGCCTGGCCATCGACACGCGGGGCGACTTTAACATGTACGGGCAGGTGGAGATTGTGCGCGGCGCCTACAATTTCACGCTGCAAGGGCTTGTCAATAAAGAGTTTGTGGTGCAGCCGGGCGGCGTTATCACTTGGAACGGCGACCCGCTCGACGGCCAGATGAACGTGACGGCCACCTACACCCAGCGCACTTCGCTAGCCCCTATTTTGTCGACCAGCGGCTCGGGCACGAGCGCGGCGGTGGTGCCCGTTACGGCCGTGATGAACCTGACCGGGCCGCTGCTGCTGCCGGTTATCAAGCTGGCCCTGGAGTTTGACGATGCTCCTAGCTCGCTGCAAAACGATTTGGCGGCCTTCATTGCCTTGCTGCGCAACGACGAGCAGGAGCTGAACCGCCAGGTGTTTAGTTTGTTGGTTTTCCGCACCTTATCGCCCCAAAACAGCAATAGCTTCAGCGGCATTTCGCTCACGGGGCAGGGCAATGCGGTACAGAACAGCCTGGGCCAGATTATCTCCTCGCAGCTAGGCCTGCTTACCTCGCAGATTGACCAGAACCTGGAAATCGACTTCAACATCAACGGCCTCACGGCCGACCAGCTACAGGCGCTGCAAGTGCGCCTAAGCTATTCCTTCCTGGGTGGGCGGCTGCGTCTCACGCGTGAGGGTGGCATCAGCAACTCTACGTCGTCGGCCATCAACCCCAATACCGGGTTGCCTTACTCGGCCACGCAGTCGTCGCTCATCGGCGATTTCAGCCTGGAATATTTCCTGCGCTCGGACGGAAAATTCCGGGCCAAGCTGCGCTACGAAACCACCCCGCGCGACAACATCGTGACCACCGTAAACCAGCCCCGCGCCGGTATCTCACTGCTGCACACCAAGGAGTTCAACAACCTGGGCGAGCTTTTTGGCCGCGAAACCCCTAGCCGCCGCGAGCGCGACACCCGCCGCGCCCGCGAGGTGCTGACGGTGGAGGAAGACAAGCGCACGAGCTTGTAAGTTGCTACTAATTAGCACGTTTGTCATTGCGAGCGCACCGAAGTGAAGCGCGGCAATCCTTCCTTTACGCTAGGGTCACCAATTCAACGAAAAAGGAAAGATTGCCGCGCTTCACTTCGGTGCGCTCGCAATGACAGGCGATTAAATGCCCGGCGTACCTTTGCGCCCCTATGGCCCGGCCCCGCAAAAAGAAACTCGGCTCTTACCCTACCCTGCTGGTGGTGTTCAGCATCACGCTGGCGCTTACTGTCATCGGGTTGTTTGGCCTGCTGCTGCTGCACGCTCACAAGCTAAGCGAGCAGGTGCGCGAAAACCTGGAAGTGCAGGTGTACCTGGAGCGCAACCTGCCCGAAACCGAACTGCTGCGCCTGCAGCAGGACCTGGAGCACCAGCCCTACGTGGCCGAGCAGAATGGCCGCCCGCAGGTGCGCTTCGTGAGCAAGGAGGAAGGTGCCCGCCAGCTGCTCGAAACTACTGGCGAGGACTTCCACAACTTCTTGGATGACAACCCGTTGCGCGACGCCTACGCCCTCAAAATCAAGCCCGAGTACACCGACACCACCCACCTGCGCCTGCTGGGCCGCAGCCTGGGCCAGCAGCGCGGCGTGTTTGAGGTGCAGTACCCCAAAAGCCTCTTTACCAGCATCAATCAGAACCTAGCTAGGGTAAGCTTGCTGCTGCTGGGCTTCGCGGCCGTGCTCGTGCTTGTGGTGGTTATTTTGATTAACAATACCATTAAGCTGGCCATGTTTTCGCAGCGGCTGCTTATCCGCTCCATGCAACTCGTGGGGGCCACGCGGTTCTTTATCCGGCAGCCGTTTATTCGGCGGGCCACCTGGCAGGGGCTGGCCAGCGGCTTTCTGGCCGCGCTGCTGCTGCTGAGCTTACTGCAATACGCCTACCTCGAAATTGCCCAGCTGCGCCTGTTGCGCGACGACCACCTCATCGGCCTGCTGCTGCTGGGGGTGCTGGGGCTGGGCACGGCCATCGGCTTTCTCAGCTCGTACTGGGCCGTAAATAAATACCTGAACGTATCGCTCGACGAGCTTTATTAACCTGCTATGCAACCAACTACTCCGGCCCCGCGCTTTGCCTTCGGCCCCCGCAACTACCGCCTGATGTGGCTCGGGCTGGCCGTGCTGGCCGTCGGCTTCATCACGATGATGCTCGATGGCGCCGACTACGGCGAGGGCTTTCTAGGCCTCACGCTAGGGCCAATTCTGCTGTTTGTGGGCTTCGTAATTGAGTTCGCGGCCATTCTGGTGCGCAGCAACCCTGGCGAAGAGGTGCCGGTGGCCCCCGCCCCCACGCCCCTGGCCGAGGCTGCCCAGCCCCTGACCCAGCCGGTAGCCAGCGCCCCGGCGCCCACCGCCCCCGTGCCCCCGCGCCCGGCCAAGCCCGCCTACAAGCGCCCCGGCTAGGCTCCTTTTTACACTACTGTTGTTGCGAGCAAAGCAAAGCGAAGCAATCGCCTCAGAACGAGCTGTTCGGATGCGGTTGCTTCGCTTTGCTCGCAATGACAGAGTAGAATTAATTATCACCAACTACGCAACGAATAATGACTTACTGGCAGGCTCTTTTGCTGGCTATTGTGGAAGGAATTACTGAATTTCTACCCGTTTCCAGCACCGGCCACATGATTATCGCTTCCAAGCTGCTGGGCATCGAGGCCACACCGTTCGTGAAGCTCTTTCTGGTCGTGATTCAGCTTGGCGCCATCCTCTCGGTGCTGGTGGTGTACTGGAAGCGCTTTTTTCAGAGCTTCGATTTTTACCTGAAATTACTGGTAGCCTTTCTGCCCATCGTGGTGGTGGGGCTAGCCCTCAAAAAGCACATCGACGCCCTGCTCGAATCGGTGACGACGGTGGCCGTCATGCTGCTGCTGGGCGGCATCGTGCTGCTGTTTGTGGATAAGTGGTTTCCGCAGGAAGACCCGCAGGAAGGCGGCCACCCGGTTACGAACCCTAGCTGGAAAGAGGCTTTCATTATCGGCTTGTTTCAGTGCCTGGCCGTGGTACCGGGCGTGAGCCGCTCGGCGGCCACCATCATCGGCGGCCTCACCCAAAAGCTCACGCGCCGGGCGGCGGCCGAGTTTGCGTTTTTCCTGGCCATGCCTACGATGGCGGCGGCGGCCGTGAAGGACATTTATGACTACTACAAAGCGGCGCATACCCAGGGCATCACGCTAGGGCACTTGTTTTCGGGCCAGGAGGTGAAGCTGCTGGTGCTGGGCAATGTGGTGGCCTTTGTGGTGGCGCTGCTGGCCATCCGGCTGTTTGTGGGCTTTGTGGCCAAGTATGGCTTTCGGGCGTTTGGCATCTACCGCATCATTGTGGGCGCGCTGCTGTTGCTGATGCTCGGGCTGGGCCTGAATCTAGAATTGGTATGAGTGAGAAGAAACAACTGGCAGATTTCGACTTTGAAAAGGGCGAAGTGCTGCTGCTCGATAAGCCGCTGACCTGGACCTCGTTTGACGTGGTGCGCAAGGTGAAAAACACGTTGCGCCCGCGCAAAATCGGCCACGCCGGCACCCTCGACCCGCTGGCCACGGGCCTGCTTATTCTCTGCACCGGCAAGAAAACCAAGGACATAGACCAGATTCAGGCGCAGGAAAAAGAATACGAGGGCACCTTCCGGCTAGGCCAAACTACGCCGAGCTTCGACCTCGAAACGCCCGTGGACCGTGAGCAGCCCTACGCCCACCTCACGGCCGAGGAAATCCGGGCCGCGGCAGCCACGTTTCTGGGCAAAATCGAGCAGACGCCGCCGCTGTTTTCCGCAGTGAAAGTGGATGGGCAGCGTGCCTACGAGCTGGCCCGCAAGGGCGAGGAGGCGGTAATCAAGTCGAAAACGGTAGATATTAAGGTGTTTGACATCACGCGCATCGAGCTGCCCGACATTGATTTTCGGGTGGTGTGCTCGAAGGGTACCTACATCCGCAGCCTGGCCCGCGACCTGGGCGCGGTGCTGGGCACCGGCGCCCACCTCACGCGGCTGGTGCGCACCCGCATTGGCGAGCACCGCCTGGCCGACGCCTGGACCGTGGCCGAGGTGCAGGCCCTGCGCCCGCCCCGTCCCGAGCGGCCAGAAGTAGCTGAAGGTACCGAGGCCACCCCGCGCCCCGGCGACCGCCCGCGCCGCGAGCGCATTAAGGTGGCGCGCGCGGGCCTCGACTACTACGCTAGCCAGCAGGCCGGGGCGCCGGCCAAATCGGATGCGCCAACGCTGGATTCGCCGCACCCGTCCGAATCTGCGTAATTATTGCGGTACCAAAACCAAGCGGCAGCAGCGTCCACAAAATCCGTGCAATCCGCTATAATCCGTGCTAATCCGTGATTTATGGTTGTTATTACTGACCCTGCCGACTTCCCGGCCCTGGCCGACGCCGTGGTGACGAGCGGCACCTTCGACGGTGTGCACCTGGGCCACCAGCGCATATTGGCGCGGCTGCGGCAGGTGGCCGATGCGGTGGGCGGCCCGGCCGTGGTCATTACCTACTGGCCTCACCCGCGCCTGGTGCTGGGCCCGCCGCCCTCGCACCCCGAGCTGCTGGAATTGCAGCTGCTCAACACCTTAGAGGAGCGCGCCGCCCGGCTAGCCCAGCACGGCGTGGACTACCTGCTGGTGATGCCCTTCACCCGCGAGTTTGCGGACTGGACGTCGGAGCAGTACATCCAGGAGCTGCTGCTCAAAATAGTGGGCACCAGGCATTTGGTTATCGGCTACGACCACCGCTTTGGCAAAAACCGGGAGGGCGGCTTCGACTACCTCACCCAAAATGCCGCGCGCTACGGCTTCACGGTAGAGGAAATTCCGCGCCAGGACGTGGACGCCGTGGGCGTGAGCAGCACCCGCATCCGGCGGGCGCTACGGGCCGGCGACGTGGCCACCGCCACCGCTTACCTGGGATACCACTACCCGGTAACGGGTCTGGTGGTGACGGGCCAGCAGCTGGGCCGCACCATCGGCTACCCCACCGCCAACCTCGACGTGCCCTCAACCCTGAAGCTGGTGCCCGCCCAGGGTATTTACGCGGTGTGGGCCACCACGGCGGCGGGCACCCGGCACCTGGCTATGCTCAGCATTGGGGTGCGGCCTACTATTGGCGAGGGGCTAGCCCAAACCATTGAGGTTAACCTACTTGACTTCAGCGGCGACTTGTATGGGCAATTCCTGACGCTGGAGTTCGTTGCCTGGTTGCGGGGCGAGGAAAAGTACGACGGCCTGGCCGCCCTCACGGCCCAGCTGGCGCTCGATGCGCAGGCCACGCGGGCGGCGCTCGGCGGCTAGACGCGCAGCCTCGGCCCGACTATTGCCTGGGCCCCGCCCGGCGCCCGCCGGGCGGCGGGCCGCTTCCTATTCTTGAGCTACTATGCACAAAACGCTTGCTTTCCTTCTTTTGCTGCTGCCGGGGCTAGCCCTGGGCCAGGGCCGCCTCAGCGGCGTGGTGCAGGATTCGGCCACCCACCAGGCGCTGGCTTTTTCCAGTGTGTTTCTGGCCAATACCACACTCGGGGCCACTACCGACGAGCAGGGCCGGTTTGAGTTTCCGAAGGTACCCGCTGGCTCCTACGATGTGGTGGGCTCCTACGTGGGCTACCGGCTTAGCAAGCAGTCTATTACCATTGGCAAGGGCGCCGCGCCGCAGCAAGTAACGCTGCTGCTGGCTTCCTCCGGGCCGCAGCTGGGCGAAGTGGTGGTGGAGGCCAACCCGCACCGGGCCGAGGACTTCAAGAAATTCAGCGATTTCTTTCTGGGCGAAAGCACGTTTTCGCAGCAGTGCCACATCACCAACCCCAAGGATATCGTGGTGTATACCAACGACTCGACCAAGGAACTGACGGCGGCGGCCAAGAACTTTGTGCAGGTCGAAAACGAGGCGCTGGGCTACCGCCTCAAGTACTTCGGCATGTTTTTCACCTACAACCCCGAAACGGACTTCACTGCCTTCAGCGGTCAGCCGGTATTTGAGGAAATGACGCCCCGCGATGCGGCCCAGCAGCGGCAGTGGGAGGCCAACCGCGCCACGGCCTACGTGGGCTCGTTTCCGCACTTCGTGCGCAGTGTGTACGCCGGCCAGCTGCGCGCCAATGGCTTCCTGGCCCAGCAGGTGCGCCTCACGCCCAACCCACGCTTCCAGCGGCTGGAGCCCTTGCTGCGCCGCCCGGCCGGCTCGCTCACCGATGCCGAGCAGGATTCGCTGGCAGTGCTGGGCAAGCTCGACCCCGCGTTTGCCACGCTTTACCCGGCCGCCCGCCCGCTCGACAGCCTGCGCCGCGTGGCCAGCGATGGCCGCGTGTTTCTGCGCTTCACGGGCGAGCTGCAAGTGGCCCATTTTGGCGAGGCGCCCGACGCCAACTACACCACTCCCATGGCCACGCTGGGCCCCGAGCCGCGCAAGCAGCCCTACCCCGCCAAGCGCGAGGTGTCGCGCCTGCGCCTGCAAACCCGGGAAGCCGAAATCCGGCCCAACGGCGCGCTGCGCAACCCGGCCGATATCTCGACCGGCGAGTACTGGGGCTTTGAGAAGATGGGTGAGTTTTTGCCCCTCGACTACCAGCCGCCCGCGCTAGCCCCGGCGCCCGCCAAGTAGGCCCGCCCGGCCAGGGCGGGCGCGCAACTTTTGCCCGAGCTGCTGGGTAAATGCTTGCCAGATGCGCACGCTCCTGGCCTTTTTCTGTTTGCTGCTGCCGGGGCTGGCCCTGGGCCAGGGCCGCCTCAGCGGCGTGGTGCAGGATTCGGTGACGCACCAGCCGCTGGCTTTTGCCAGCGTGTTTCTGGCCAATACCACGCTAGGCGTTACCACCACCGAACAAGGCACGTTTGAGTTTGCCCGGGTACCGGCCGGCACCTACGACCTAGTAGCTTCCTACGTGGGCTACCGGCTGGCCCGCCAAACCATTAAAGTAACCGAGGTGCCGCAGCAGCTGACGCTGCGGCTGGCCCCCACGGCCAACCAGCTGGGCGAGGTGGTAGTGCGCCCCAACCCCAACCGGGCCAGCGACTACCAGAAATTCACTGACCTGTTTTTAGGCCAGAGCACGTTTTCGCGCCAGTGCCGCATCCGCAATCCCGACGATGTGCTGGTCGATTTCGATGCTGAGGCCAACGAGCTTACGGCCAGGGCCAATAAGTTTGTGCAGGTCGATAACCAGGCGCTGGGCTACCGCGTGCGATACTATGGGCTGCACTTCACTTGCAACTTCACCCGGCAGGTCGTCACGTTCTACGGCCAGCCGGTATTTGAGGAGATGACGCCCCGCTCGGAGCGGCAGCGCCGCCAGTGGGCGGCCAACCGTGCGCAGGCTTACCTGGGCTCGCCCACCCATTTTTTTCGCAGCCTGCGCGATAGCCAGCTCACGGCCCAGGGCTTTGTGGCCCGGCGGTTGCGCATTGTGCCCAACCCGCGCTTTGCCCGCGCCGACAGCCTGCGCCGGGCGCTGCTGCGGCAGCCCCGCGCCTACTCGGCCGCCGAGCAGGATTCGCTGGGCCGCTGGGCCGGGGTGCCGCCTAGCTTTGCGCTGCTCTACGCCACGCCGCTGCACGTAGACAGCCTGCGCCGCGTGGCGCCCGGCGGCCAGCGGGTGTTGCTGCGCTTCCGCGACCGCCTGCAGGTGACGTACCTGCTGGCCGGCCCCGATGCCAACTACCACCCCCAGCCCGCGCGCTACGCGCGCGGCGCGGCGCCGCCCCTGCCGCAGGATAGGCAGGTGTCGCAGCTGGTGCTGATGCAGCGCGAAATAGAGATTGAGCCCAACGGCCAACTGGCCAATCCGCTGGCCGTATTCACCGACGGGTACTGGGGTTTCGAAAAAATGGGTGAATTTTTGCCCGTTAATTACTTGCCCCCCGGCTCTTCCTCCCACCCATGATAACCAAAACTGTGGCCGACGCCCGGGCCGCCCTCGCGGGCCTCACCGACGGCATGACCCTGATGCTCGGCGGCTTCGGCCTGTGCGGCATTCCCGAAAACGCCATTCAGGAGCTGCTGCGCCTCGGCGTGAAAGACCTGACCTGCATCTCCAACAACGCGGGCGTCGATGACTTCGGCATTGGCCTGCTGCTGCAAAAGCGCCAGGTCCGCAAGATGATTTCGAGCTACGTGGGCGAAAATGCCGAGTTTGAGCGGCAGCTACTGGCCGGCGAGCTGGAGGTGGAATTGATTCCGCAGGGCACCCTGGCCGAGCGCTGCCGGGCCGGCGGGGCGGGCATTCCGGCTTTTTACACCCCGGCCGGCTACGGCACCGAGGTGGGCGAAGGCAAGGAAAGCCGCGAGTTCAACGGCAAAATGTACCTGCTCGAAACGGCCCTGCACGCCGATTTTGCCCTGGTAAAAGCCTGGAAAGGCGACACCGCCGGCAACCTCATCTACAAGGGCACGGCCCGCAACTTCAACCCCATGATGGCCACGGCCGGCAAAATCACCGTGGCCGAGGTGGAAGAGCTGGTGCCCGCCGGTGAGCTTGACCCCAACCAGATTCACACGCCGGGCATTTTTGTGCAGCGCATTTTTCAGGGCCAGCACTACGAGAAGCGGATTGAGCAGCGCACGGTGCGGGCCACCGCCTAGCCCGGGTTTTGGGCAGCGGTGTCGACCTTGCCCTTCAGTTTACCCCCTTTGCAGATGGCAGCTATGAGAAAAAACCTGTTTGCCGGGCTGCTGATGCTCGGCACCTTGGGCACTGCTACCCCTGGCTGGGCGCAGCCGGCTGCCGGCAGCCCGGCGCTGCTGCCGGCGGCAGCGCCCGCCAGCGTAGGTGTGAGCCCCGAAGGCCTAAAAAAGCTTGACCAACTGCTGCAAGGCTACGTGGCCGATGGCCGCCTGCCAGGCGTGATTGCCCTGGTGGCCCGCGATGGCAAGGTGGTGTACCGCCAGGCTTTCGGCTACGCCGATGCCCAGGCCAAAACGCCGCTGCGCCCCAACGCCATCGAGCGCATTGCCTCCCAAACCAAGGCCATCACGAGCGTGGGGCTGATGGAATTGTATGACCAGGGCAAGTTTCAACTAGATGACCCCATCTCGAAGTACCTGCCGGCCTTTGCCCACCCGCGGGTGCTAGCCACCTTCAACGCCAAGGACACCACCTTTACGACGGTGCCGGCGCGCAGCGAGATTACCATCCGGCAGCTGCTGACGCACACCTCGGGCATTGGCTACGCGGTAATTGGCTCGGCCGAGGCGCGGGCCATCTATGCCAAGGCGCACGTGCCGTCGGGGGTGGGCTCGCCGCCGGGCACCCTAGCCCCCGCCATCGATGCGCTGGCCCGCCAGCCGCTGATGCACCAGCCCGGCGCGCGCTTCACCTACGGCCTGAGCGTGGATGTGCTGGGCCGCCTGATTGAGGTGCTGAGCGGCCAGCCGCTCGACCAGTACCTGCGCGCCCGCGTGTTTGAGCCGCTGGGCATGACCGATACCTATTTCTACCTGCCCGCCGACCGCCAGCGCCGCCTCGTGCCGCTCTACACCGAGTACCAGGGGCGCACCGTGCCCATGCCGGCTTCGGGAATGCTGAACCTGCGGCCCGACTTTCCGAACCAGGCGGGCACGTACTTTTCGGGCGGCGGGGGCCTGTCGTCTACCATCGACGACTACGCCGTCTTTTTGCAGATGCTGCTGAACGGCGGCACCTACGGCGGCCACCGCCTGCTGAAGCCCAGCACCGTGGCCCTGATGACGCAGAACCAGATTGGCGACGTGACCCAGGGCCTCAACAAGTTTGGGCTGGGCTTCAGCATCGTGACGCCGGCCGGCGCGGCCCAAACCGGGCAGTCGGTGGGCAGCTACGAGTGGGGCGGTGCCTTTGGCACCGACTACTGGGTTGACCCCAAGGAGCACCTCGTGGTGCTGCTCTACACCCAGAAATTTCCGCACAACAACACGCCCGACCTGGTACCGCGCTTCCGCAAAACCGTGTACGCGGCCCTAGCCAAGCGCCAGGCCAAGTAGCGCGAACTTTCCTCTCCCCACTGCACTCCACTCCACTCCATGTTAGACAAACACGGCATTGCCCGGCGCATCGCGCAAGAAGTACAGGATAATTCCTACGTGAACCTTGGTATCGGCATCCCCACGCTGGTGGCCAACTATATTCCACCGGGCATCAGCGTCGAGCTGCAATCTGAAAACGGCCTGCTTGGCATGGGGCCTTTCCCGACGGAAAGCGAGGTAGACCCCGACCTCATCAACGCCGGCAAGCAGACGGTGACCACGCTGCCGGGCTCCAGCATTTTCTCGTCGGCCGACTCATTTGGCATGATTCGCGGCGAGCACGTGGACCTCACCATCCTGGGCGCCATGGAGGTGAGCGAGCGCGGCGACATTGCCAACTGGAAGATTCCGGGCAAGATGGTGAAGGGCATGGGCGGCGCGATGGACCTCGTGGCCTCGGCCAAAAACATTATCGTGGCCATGCAGCACGTGGCGCGCGACGGCTCTAGCAAGCTGCTGCCCGCCTGCACGTTGCCCATCACGGGCCTGCACTGCGTGAAGAAAATCGTGACCGAGCTGGCCGTGCTCGACGTGACACCCGACGGCTTTGTGCTGCGCGAGCGCGCCCCCGGCGTGAGCGTGGCCCAGATACGGGCCGCCACGGCCGGCCGCCTGCTGGTACCCGTGCCCGATGAGCAGGTGCCCGAAATGACGGGCGTGTAGCGTAAGCTTTAGCTTGCGCGTTCTTTGTCAGGCTCTTCGGCTTAGCTCTACGCCTCGGCTGACGCTGGCAAGCTAAAGCTTCTCCTACTTTTTTATGCGCTACTCGCTACTTCTGCCCTTCGCCCTGTTGGCTAGCCCCGCGCTGGCCCAAACCTCGCCCAGCATCACGGCGGCCGATATGCCGGTGGTGGGCGATTCGCTGCGCCTGAGCCAGGCTAGCCCGGCGCTGCCGGCCAGCGCCCCGCCCCTGAGCCGCAACGGCGCCAACCAAACCTGGAACTATGCGGGCCTGGTAGCCACCGCGCAGCGCGTGGTGCGCTACAACAACGTGAGCACCGCCGCCGGTACGCTCCTACAGCTGACATTTAACAACGCTTTTTTCAGCCCCGATACGCGCGCCACGCTGGTGTCGCCGCAGGGCTTGCCGGCCGCGGCGGGCACATTGCCCGTCACCGACCCGCTGGAGTTTTCGGCCGTGTCGAGCGCCGACTACCGGCTGGTAGGCTACGGCGGCACTATCAGCGGCACGGCCGTGCCGGTTACCTACGCCAGCCGGGCGCAGCAAGACGTTATCTACCGCTTTCCTATCAGCTACGGCAACGCGGCCGATGTCAGCAACTCGCTGCTAACCACGCCGGTGGCCCTGGCCAGCAACGGCTACTTCAGCCAGAAGCGCCAGCGCACCAACCAGCCCGATGCCTGGGGCACGCTTACCACGCCCTTCGGCACGTTTCAGGCAGTGCGGGTCGTCACGACCCTGGCCGACCACGACAGCATCGCCCTCGGCGGCGCGCCGGGCCAGGGCCTTACGCTGCCGCTGGTGCGCGAGTACAAGTGGCTGGCCAAGGGCGTGCACGTGCCAGTGCTCACCATCACGACCACCGCTGTGGCTGGCAGCGAGGTAATAGCGAGCGTGGAATACCGCGACGTGTTTCGGCGCTTTGTGGGCCTAGCTGCCCGCGACGCGGCCACCGACGCCGTACTCGGGGCCTACCCCAATCCTTCGGCCGTGGGCACCGGGCTGCGGCTGGTGGTGCCGGCCGGCAGCGGCCCGCTCACCGTTTCGGGCACCGATTTACTTGGCCGGCAGCTATTTACCAAAGCTTACCCTAGCAGCCCTGGCGGCGTGCTCGTGCTCGATGCAGGTACCTTCGGCTCGTTCCGGGGAGTGCTGCTGCTCACGGTGACTACGGCCCGGGGCACGGCCACCCGCCGGGTGGTGCGGCAGTGAACATGCGCACCTATCTGGCAGTTTAGGCGTTATAGACCCCGCTGGCTCGCCGCCAGCGGGTTTTTTCGGGGGTAATTTTGACTACCGCCCCTTTATCCGGTTCGACTTTTCTATTTAGTATGGCTACTTCTTCCAACGGTAAGGCCGCCCCCGGCGGCGCGCACCACCCCAAAAAAGGCAATAAGCTAGGCCCCGCCCTCACGGCCATTGATGAGCGCCTGACGCCCACCGCCGTACCGGCCCACAAGCTGGTGCTGCGCCAGCTGCGCCGCAACGACTTCAAGGCCATCAAGGCTATCATGGAAAAGGTGTACTCCAACATGGAGGGCGCCTGGACGGCCGACGAGTTTGCGGCTCTGCTGCGCAAGTTTCCGGAAGGCCAGATTTGCATCGAGGACAATGGTGAAGTAGTGGCCGCCGCCCTGGCTATCATCGTGGATTACAGCAAGTTTGGCGATAAGCACACCTACGCCAAAATCACCGGCAACGGCAAGTTTGACACCCACGACGCGGAGGGCGACACGCTCTACGGCGTCGATGTATTTGTAGACCCCGAGTATCGCAGCCTGCGCCTGGGCCGCCGCCTCTACGACGCCCGCAAGGAGCTGTGCGAGAGCCTGAACCTGCGCGCGATGGTAGCCGGCGGCCGCATTCCCGGCTACGCCCAGTATGCCAACGAGATGACGCCCGCCAAGTACGTGGAGATGGTGCGCAACAAGGAGCTGACCGACCCCATCCTCACGTTCCAGCTCTCGAACGAGTTCTACGTGCGCAAAATTATCCGTGGCTACCTGCCTTACGACTCAGAGTCAAAGGCTTACGCTACGCTACTAGAGTGGATTAATGTGTACTACGACGAGGAGTTTGACAAGCTCATCGGCAACCAGAAGTCGAATGTGCGCATCGGCATTGTGCAGTGGCAGATGCGCGCCACCAAGAGCCTGGAGGACTTCTTCCAGCAAATAGAGTTCTTTGTCGATACCGTGAGCGGCTACAAGGCTGACTGCGTGCTGTTTCCGGAGTTTTTCAACGCGCCCATGATGGCCCTTACCAATGAGGAATCGGCCTCGGCGGCCATTCGGGGCATGGCGGCTTTCACCGAGCCCATCAAGGTGCGGATGATGGAGCTGGCCGTGAGCTACAACATCAACGTAATTGCCGGCTCAATGCCGCTCTACGAAGATGGTAAGCTCTACAATGTGAGCTACTTGTGCCGGCGCGATGGCACCGTGGACGAGCAGTACAAGCTGCACGTAACGCCCGACGAGGCCAGCTACTGGGGCATGCGCGGCGGCGACAAAATCAAGTGCTTTGACACGGACTTTGGCAAAATCGGCATCCTGGTGTGCTACGATGTGGAGTTTCCGGAACTCTCTCGTATTCTGAGCGATGAGGGCATGAAAATTCTGTTTGTGCCCTTCTGGACCGACACCAAGAATGCCTACCAGCGCGTGCGCATCTGCGCCCAGGCCCGCGCCATCGAAAACGAGTGCTACGTGGCCATTACGGGCTCGGTGGGCAACCTGCCGCGCGTCGAGAACATGGACATTCAGTACTCGCAGTCGGCCGTGTTCAGCCCCAGCGACTTTGCGTTTCCGCACGACGCCATCGTGGCCGAGGCCACGCCCAATACGGAGATGACGCTCATCGCCGACCTCGACCTCGACCTGCTTAAAGACCTGAATACCAGTGGGGCCGTGCGCAACCTGCGCGACCGCCGCAAGGACCTCTACGGCGTGAGTTGGATACCCAAAAAGACCGAGCGCGACGAGGAATTACTAGCCCAGGGCGAGGAGCGCCTGCCCGCCGCCAAGCCCAGCCGCCGCAAGGCAGTAGCCGCCGGCTAGGCCCTAGCCACTTTCATTGAACGCCCGCTTGCAGTGCCCAGCTGCGGGCGGGCGTTTGCTTTGTACATTAACCCCACGCCGACCTCCCTACGCAAGCGAGCAGAGAACTAGGGGGTGAGGTTGACGAGCGGCCAGCGAGCGCTTCTCAGCACCACAAACCAGGCTGAAGAAAAATTAATGTGGGCTTCAGGCCAGCCTCAGGGGGCGATAGAAATTTTGTATCGTCGAAAGGGCAACCGGAGTCCGCCGACGCACTGCTAACGCCTTCCATTTTTCTTCCCCCCTTCATTATGAAAAAGTCTTTTTCGGTGGTGGCTCTGCTGGCCGCCTTGCTGCTAGCCGGCCCCGCCGCCCACGCCCAGCAAACGGTTGTAAAAACCAAAACCAAGTCTTCTAAAAACGCAAAGGCGGGGGCTGCCACCGCCGCGCCGCTGCCGGCCCCCGCTGCCGGCATGGCCCCGCCCGCGGGCGGCCCGGCCTAGCGCAGCCACGAACGGCGCCCGGCC
>NZ_JAUQSW010000010.1 GCF_030581075.1 Hymenobacter cheonanensis | reverse complement strand
CCCCACCGCCACCCTTGGCGGTGCCGCCGCCGGTGGGCAGCGCCCGCCTGGCGCGCCTGGAGCAGCGCCGCAACCGGGTGCTGGGCCGCCTGCGCCGCGCCGAGCAGCGCCTGGCCCACGCCCGCCGCGCCGAAGCCGAATACCGTGACATGGCGATGGCCCAGCAGCGGCAGCTGCAAGACAGAGGCGAGTCGCTGAGCCGCCTGGCCAGCCTCTACGACACGTATTATTTCACCCCCATGCTGCCCTGTTCATGAGCAAGGATATCCGCATCATTGCCACGGCGCTGCCCGCCAGCTCCGTCGATAAGGCGGGCTGCCTGCAAGTGGCGCTGTCGCTGAGTCCGCAGCTGTTTCAGCGCGGCAGCCGCGTCGAGCTGGGGCGCGACTACCCCGAGGTAGCCAGCTGGCCACAGTACGCAGCTTTTTTCGAGCGCGCCATTCGCTTCCGCCTCTACGCCTTTGGGCCCGGCTGGCAGCCGTATGGCTCCCGGCTGCTGGCCAGCACTACCGGGCCAGCCGCCAGGGGCTACCAGGCCGCCCAAAACCAGCAGCTGTGGCACCAGATGATGCCCCCCGATACCCCGGTCAGCAACTGGCAAGACCCGCCCACGCCCTTTCGCCTGGCCAAGCTCCTGACGGCCGATAGCCTGCGCGCCAGCCTGCAGCAAGCCCTGCGGGAAGCCGCCCGCGCCCTGCGCCAGCAGCCCGCGGCCACCACCACGGGCCGCGAGCAGCTGGCCTTTGGGCGGGTGCTGCACGATATGATAGCCGAGCTGGACGCAAAAGCGCTCGATGTACCGGCCCTGCTGGCGCACCCGCTGCTGCGCGAACTGCCCCGCCGCTCGCCCCCGCTGGCTAGGCTGCACCAGCGCCTCGAAGCCATCTATGCCGACTACAAGCTGGAGCTGAACAGACTGCTGCTGCGGCTGGAGCTGACCGAGGTGAACGAGCGCAACCTGGCCGAGTCGAGCGAGTTTCACAAGCGCTTTGCGGCCTATGCCCAGCACCCCGAGCTGCTGCGCCGCACCGGCTGGCTCTGGCACTACACCTTGGAAGCCAGGGAGGTGGAAGCGGCTCGGGCTGAGCTGCTTAAAAAGGTGCCTGCCAGCCAGCCTAACGAGCCGCGCTTCTTCCTCGCCGTCGATGACGACGTTTTTGCCCTGGATGACCTGCAGCCCGACCTCAACAACTCTATCTTCTCGATGGAAGATAAGGAGGATTTCCTGCAGCGTATTCTCAACGCCGCCCCGGCCACTACCGGCGACTATTGGCTGGCCTGGCTGAACAAGCTCGACGTGAGCTGCGCGTTTACGGCCGTAGAGCTGCTGGCGGCCGGGCCGGGGGAGGGCGACCTGGCGCCCACTACCCACTCGCTGCGCTGGCGCGTGGGCAGCTGGCAGGAGGAGGCCGATGCCAGCCAGGCCCGCGACGCGGCGCTGTTTGCTGGCTTTCGCGACTACGTGCTGATGCACAACCCCCGGTTTAGCGTGAAAAGCCAGCTGCTCAACCGCAGCCAATTGTTCAGGCAGCTGGAAAACGTGGTGCTGCGGCAGCGCGGTAGCCTCAAAATTGCCCCGGCCACGGCCACCGACCTGCTCCAGCGCTTGTCGCCGGCCGTGGCCGGGGCTAGCCAGCAGCGGGGCAGCCAGCACAACGGCTACTCGGCCAGCGGCATTACCCTCAGCGTCAGCAACCTGCCCGATGTGCTGAGCGCGGTGCTGGCCCAAAACCCCAGCGTGCAGCGCTTGCGGGCCATCCGGCAGGCCCCGGCGGGCGGCGAGGCCGACAACACCGGCATTGCGGCGCTGCTGGTCAACTCGGCCCTCATCTACCAGCACAACGTGCACCATGGCTACCGGGTAGATGTGGTAGCGCTGAACCGGCACGACGAGCTGCTGGCCTCGTCGCTTTGCAGCAAGCGGGAAACCTATGCCGCGCCGGCCCGCCCGCAGCAGCCGCTAGGGCACGATGAGCTGGAAGGCTGGCTGCTAGAGTCGGTGCAGGCCAGCACCGACGACACGCTCTTTTACACCGACGAAGAGCTGTTTCACTGGAACGACTGGAACCTGGTAACTCCCTTCGGCAACGCCGAGGAAAAGGAGGAAGAGTACCGTGCCCCCGGCCTGCGCATTCGCGCCACGGCCGCGGCGCAGTCGCTGGTGCCGCTGCGCTTTTTGTGGCGCTACAGCTTTGCCCTGCGGCCGGTTGACCTGGCCGGCCAGAGCGCCCCGCCCGTACACGAGCGCCTGCGCGCGGGCGGCGACTGGTGCGCGGGCAGCGTGCATGCCAAATTCAAAGACTTTCTAAGCTCGAAGCCCGCCTCAGCTGGGAGCGGCCAGCCGGTTGCCGACATCTTCACCCGCCCCATTACGCACCGGCGCGTCGATGGCGTGCAACTGCCGCGCATCTTCCTGAGTACCACCAACCCCCGGCAGCAGCACTGGGGCAAGGGCACCCACGAGCAGCCCCATACCTTGGTTGTGCGCAGCTGCTTCGATGGCACCAAGCTGGTAGCCGAGCCCATCGACGATGTGCGGCTGCTAGCCCCGCCCCGCATGAGCCTGGCGCTGCTGATGCAGCACGGCGTAGTAGATGCGCTGCGGCAGGCCGGCAGCCCGGCCACCCTGTTTCGGCAGCTCATCGACTGGGACTACGTGGCGGCCCCCGAAGCCAGCCCGGCCGAAACCGCGCCCCGCGTGCGCGAAGACGGCTACGTGAGCTACCTCACCGACCCCGTAGTGGATGGCTACGAGCTGACCCTGGACGGCCACCTCTACGAGCTGCCCATGGGGCTGGCGGCCATGAGCGACAAGTGGGACCAGTGGCGGAAGAAGCCCTACCACCGGCTCTGCCTGACAACGGCGCAGCCGGCGGCCGGCGTGGCCAGCCTGGTGCTGGAAAAAACGGCAGCCCAGGCGCCCGACTGCCCGCAGTATGTGCAAAGTATTTTTAAGCTGCGGCGGGGCTTTGCGCACGAGATGAGCCTGGCCTGCCTGCTCCCCAAACCGTGCCGGCCCCCGGCTGCCAGCGGGCCGGCGGCTCCTGCCACTGCGGCGGCCAGGCCCGCGCTCCAGTGGCCGCGCGATGAGCTGTTTTTGGCAGGCATCACGCAGGTGTACACCTCGCCGCTGAGCGTGCCCCTTACCTGGGCGGCGGCCGACCTGCCGCCCGCCCAGCAGCCAGCCCCGCACCAGCCGCCCGTCACGTTTGTGCACGCCGTCGAGAAGCCCTGCCTGCTCTACCAGCGCTACACCCAGGCGGCCGGCAGCCCCGACCCCCAGTTTCAGCTACAGGTACTTTGCCAGAGCTTTGCGGCCCAGGAGCGCGCGCCCGGTGCGGCCAGCCTGGAGTTTAGCCTGGCGTTCAGCGAGTTTCCGGTGCTTACGGCCGAAACCTACCGCCTGCACGCCCTGGTGGCAGGCGTGGTGTGCGACCGGCGCGCCCCGCTCGGCTACCGGGTGGAGGTGAGCAAGCTCCCCGTGCAGGCGGGCATCCAGCCCCGGCGCAGCGGCAGCGGCCCCGCCGACCCCGTGCGCGAGCGCGATGTGTGCTTCGACCAGCTGCGCCACACCCTGCCCGGCACCCGCGCCTACCGGGTGGCCTACGAAGTGGAGGCCGTGTCGAAGTTCAGCGCCTACTTCGAGGACCGGCTAGCCCACAGCCCCGACGATGCGCACAGCATTACGGGCCACGCCTTTGCCCCGCTCAGCAAGCTGGTGGCCACCGTGGAGCAGGCGCTGCTGCCGGCTAGCCCCGGCGCCCCCGCCGCGCCCCCGGCACCGCACTACAACGATGCAAAGCTGCGCAAAGAGCTGCTGGAAGCCCCCGCCACCGACCTGCTGCAAGTGCGCAGCACCGCCCGCCCGCCCGAGCCGGTGCTGGAAAAGCTGGTGCCGCTGCTGCACTGGCACCCGCCCGGCCCCGCGCCCACGGCCACCCAGCTGCAGAGTGGCTGGCCCGTGGCGCGCAGCTGCCGGGCCGTGCGCCTGTACTTCGAGGGCGACTGGTACTGCACGGGCTGGGGCGAGCAGGTGGCCATCTTTTTCGGCCTCGACCCCGGCACACCGCCGGCGGGCTGGAGCCCGCCGGTCTTTTCTTCGCGCAATACCCTGGCCTTCGGCCCGCCGGCGGCCGGCTACCAGGAGCTGAGCGTCAGCCAGCTCATCAGCCAGCTGGGCAGCGACCCCATTGCCACGGTGCAGGGCATTGGGCGAACGATGGATGATACGTTTTTTCGGGATGCGGCGGGCAAGCCCAGGCCCGTGTACGAGGTGCCGCTCGGCGACCTGGAGTGGGACAAGCCGCAGTTTGCCGGCACCGGCCCCGGCCTGGAAATCCTGAGCCAGCACTGCCTGCGCTACGTGCTTTACGAGGTGTGCTTTGCCTCGCCGGAGCAGCTCAACTGCTGGGCCGGCTACACCGATGACACCGCCGACTATTACTACCGCGAGGGAAAGTTTTACGTGGATGTGTACCTGGACGAGGCGGCCCTGCTGGCGGAGTACTTCCCGTTTGTGCGCCTGGCGCTGGCGCGCTATCAGCCGCACAGCATCAGGCCCCTGGTGGGCGGGCACCCCTCCGAGCATTACTGCTTCTCGAAGCTGGTGCTGACCGATTTCTGGCAGCCCCTGCCGCCCCGCAGCCTGACGATAACGCGAGCGGCAGAGCTGCGCATAAGCTGGCCCGCCGGCCTCAACCCTAGCCACCAGCGGCCCGGCCCCCCCAATCTGCTCGCCTGCTACATCAGTCCGGCCACCCCCGAGGCGGCCCGGTACCTGGCGCCCATCGAGCAGCCCGGCACCGAAGCGGCACTGGAAGCGGCCACCGAATTTATAGACGCAAACAGTGGGCTAGGGCCGCCGCAGGCAAACGCTGGTCATTTCTGCTATCATCAACAAATTGATAATAAAGAAGATACCATACTGAAACTGCCCGCCGGGATGCTGCCTGCCGCCGCCGGGGCCACGCTTACCCTAGCCGAGTTTGAGTATTATGAAAACGACGAGCTAAGCGACAGGCCCACTGCTAGCGAGCCCTACTATGAGCCCAGCCCCGACCCCCGGCAGGACCCCCGCTACCGGCTGATTTTCTCCTACGTGCTCCCGCTTCCTACCCCCTAAGGCCATGCGCTACCTGTTTCTGCTGCTGCTGGCAGCCCTGCCGGCCGGCCGGTGCGCCGCGCAAACCCTGGTCGTGAGCCGGGGCGGCGCCGTGTGCTACGCCCACGATAAGCTGCTGCTCAACCTCGACTCTCTGCGGCCGGTGGGCAGTATGCTGGAGGTGCAAAACGACCTGCTGCCCGGCACAAAATACTATAGCCCGGTTGAGTATGGCGAGCAGGTGCGGCCGGCCAGGCGCGGCAGCCGGTTGCGCCGGCCCAACGCCATCCCGTTGGCAGGGCAGGTGAGCCGGCGCTGCGACCTGGGCGAGTTTGAGGCGCCGGGCCTGTACCAAGTGCGGCTGTCTCAGCCCGCCGAAGCTACCCTGCGCAGCTACTATGCGTACAGCGCCCAGGCCCCGGCCACCCCGGTGCCATCGGCCCTGCGGCCCGCCAGCGCTGCCGCCGCCCGCCCGCTGGCCCGCACCTATACGCTGCTGGACAGTGCCTTGCGCCACGCCCGCCTCGACACGCTGCGCAAAGCCTGGAACGACCAGCTGCGGAAAAACTGGGTGGCCGTGCTGGCCGAGGCGCTGCCCCCGGAGCTGGCCGCCTGCCCCCGGCCGTGCGGCGCCGGCTACGATTTTGCCCTGGTGCTGGGCACCGACAACCCCCTGGCCCTGCTGGTGCTGGATGACGGCCTGGCCAGCCTGGATACGTGCCGCCGCGCTACCACCTACGCCGGCCGGCGGCTAGCCCGCAGCCTGGCCACTAAGCTGCTGCCCGGCCTGCTGGGTTTGCTGAGCGACACCACGTTCTCCCTCCTCCGGAATGGGAGGGGCCGGGCGGTGCCCCTGCTGGCCGACTCACAAATCGACTCCTGCGCACAAACCTTGTGCAGTATGCTGTGGGCTGGCCCCGCCGGGCCGGCGGTAGCCCCCGGCCCCAAGTTTGCCGGGCCGTCGGTGGTGCAGGATGCGGGCTTTATGCGTGGGGAGCTGGCCCAGCGGGGCGTAGAGGAGCTGGCCGCCGCCCCGGCTTTTGAGCTGCTGCCCGCGCGGCGGCAGTTTCGCCAGCTCAAGCTGGTGTTTCGGCTGCGCACGGCCCGGCCCGGCGCCGGCGCCGGGGTGCTCTACAACGCCAGTACGCAGCGTATGCTAGGGCAGGCCAACCGCCTGACGGCCCTGGCCGCGCTGCCCGACTCGGCCCGGCTGTACCTGCTGGCGGAAACGTGCGACTTACTATTTACCCTCGATACCCGGCGCGAAACCCTCCGCGCCCAGGCCGCGCTTACCGAGCCGGGCGGGCCCGCCCGGCGCCAGCTTGGGGGCGCTGCCCTGTGGCAAAGCAAGCGCAAAGCCAAGGCATTGCTGCTCAGCGATAAGCTGGGCGGCCGGGTACTGGTGTGCGACCTGCGTACTGCCCCTGCCGCCGCTACTGCCAACCCGCTCCGGGCGCTGCCGGGCGCGGGAATGCCTGGCGCCGATGTAGGCAATGCGGCCAATGAAGGCATTGCGGCCGATGCCCGGCTAGGGCACTGCTTCCTGCTGAAAAACCAGCCCGGCAGTGCCTACGGGCTGCTGCGCCGCTTTAAAGTAGGGGTCAACGCCGACAGCCTCCCCACCAGCCTGACTTTTGAAGAAGAGCTGCGCCTTGATTTTCCGCCCTCGGTGGCGGGCGCGGGCTGGCGCTACACCGACCTGGTGTATGATGAGCGCTACCGGCGCCTGCTGGCCTTCAAATCGACCTACAGCAGCCGGCCCGGCCCGGATAACAGCTACGTGGTAGAAGCCATCGGCCTGGATAAGGACAACCACTTCGTGCCGGCACAAAAGCCTGAAACGCTGGTCAATCTGAGCAAGCTTATCAACGCCTACGCGGCCTGCTACCACACGGCTATCGAAGGGATGGCCCTGGCCAACGGCTGGCTCTACCTCGTGGCCGCCAGCCCCGAGCCGCTGGCCGGCGCCTGTGGCCAGCCCGCCGGGCAGCCCGCCCTGCTGCTTAAGTGGCCCCTGTACTGAGCCCGGTGCGCCGGGCAGGGCTTTTTCATTTTCACCACCTCTTAACTTCTTTCCCCCATGAAACGCTTTGTTTGCTGCCGCTTGCGGCTAGCCCACTTGCAAGGGCTTGTGTTGGTTGCCAGCCTGTTAGCCAGCCAGGTTGGCGCGGCGCAGATTGTGAAGTTTACCAAGCCGAGCTACGTAGCGGGCGAAACCGTGCAGGCCACGATAATAGGCAGCAGCCCGGTGCTTATCGCCAACGACTTCAGCCAGGCGAGCGAGCCCCGCAACCAGGGCGATGTGGTGCTGGGCCGGCCCGCCAAGGCGGGCTTTTACCGCATCGACTGCACGTTTAGCGACAAGCAGCGGGTGAGCAGCCTGCTGCTCGTCGCCGACCCGGCCCGCCGCGATGGCTTTGTGCTGCAAGGGCCGGTAAACGTGGCCGCCAAAACCACGTACGCCAGGCTATTTACGCAGCTGGAGGCTTACCTGAAGGCTAGCCCACGCACCGAGTGGCAGGTGCCGCTTCAGAGCGCCGCCAACAATTTTTTGCGCAACAACGCCGTGGCGGCGGGCACCAACGTGGCCTTTTGCCTCTCGATGGTGAGCGGCGTGCCGGTGGTAACGACCGTGTGCTACACGTTGACCAGAGACAACCTGCTGTCCTTGTCCAAGGAAGTGCATCTGGCCCTGATTGAGCGGCTGAAATTAAAAAAATATCTCACCGACGCCGAGGCTGCCAGGTTTAAGGCCGATATCGACCTGCTCGATAAGCTCGATATTTTTTCGCCGGAAAAATGCGACCGGCTGGCGGCCTACTTGCAGCTCGCCACCGACTCGCCGGACCTGAAGCTGATGATTGATTACCAGAAGCAGCTGTGCAGCACCATCGTAATGCTGATTGAGAAAAAATAAGTGCCCCGGCCCCGAACCGGGCCAGGCCAAGGCCGGCTTTGGCTAGGCCCGGTTCGGGGCCGGGGCAAGCTAGCCCGCCGCTGCGCCCCGGGCTGGCGCCCGGCCCGGGGCTTAGGCCAGGCGGGCGGTGAGGCCCAGCTCCAGGCCGCGCAGCTCGGCCAGGCCCCGCAGGCGGCCGATGGCCGAGTAGCCGGGATTGGTTTTTTTGTGCAGGTCGTCGAGCATCTGGTGGCCGTGGTCGGGGCGCATGGGCAGGCGCACCTGGCGCTGGCGCATTACCCCGATAAGCGCGTGCATTACGGCGGGCATGTCCACGTCGCCTTCCAGGTGGTTGGCTTCGTAGAAGTTGCCCTCGGCATCGCGCTGCGTGCTGCGCAAATGGACGAAGTGAATGCGCTCGGCAAACTGGCGCACCAGGGCCGGCAGGTCGTTGTCGGCCCGCACCCCGAAGGAGCCGGTGCAAAAGCACAGCCCATTGCGCGGCGAGGGCACCGCCTGGGCCAGCGCCGCCACGTCGGCGGCGGTGCTTACCACGCGCGGCAGGCCCAGAATGGGGTAGGGCGGGTCGTCGGGATGAAGGGCCAGGTTCACGCCCACTTCCTCGCACACCGGCACAATTTCCTGCAAAAACCAGATGAGGTGCTGGCGCAGCTTTTCGGCATCGATGCCCGCATACGCATCCAGTGCCTGCTGAAATTGGGCTAGCGTAAAGCTCTCCTCGCTGCCCGGCAGCCCCGCAATAATGTTGCGCTGGAGCTGCTCGCGCTGCGCCTCGCTCATTTGGGCGAGGCGCTTTTCGGCGCGGGCCAGCTCCTCGGGCGTGTAGGCGTGCGCCGCGTCGGGGCGCCGCAGCAGCAGCGCATCGAAGGCCACGAACGCCGCCCGCTCGAAGCGCAGCGCCCGCGAGCCGTCGGCCACCGGAAAGGCCAGGTCGGTGCGCGTCCAGTCGAGCACGGGCATGAAATTATACGTAACCGTGAAAATGCCGCACGCCGCCAGGTTGCGGACAGACTGCTGATAATTACTGATATAGCGTTGAAAATCGCCGGTGCGGGTCTTGATATTTTCGTGCACGGGCACGCTTTCCACCACGCTCCACGTGAGGCCGGCCCCGGCAATGAGCGTCTGGCGCGCTTGGATTTCGGCCACCGGCCACACCTCGCCGTTCGGAACGTGGTGCAGGGCCGATACCACGTCGGTAGCACCAGCCTGCCGGATGTCGGCCAGGCTCACGGGGTCATGGGGGCCAAACCAGCGCCAGCTTTGGAGAAAGGTCATAGTTATTGATTTAAAAAAACGTCCGTCATGCTGAGCTTGCGAAGCATCTTATCAGGTTTGCGCTGCTTGTTCGGCGGCGAGAAGATGCTTCGCAGGCTCAGTATGGAAAATAGTTTGGTTGCCAGTGTGTTATGCGCTATTTCAACGAACAAGTAGTCAGGCTCACACGCCGCTGTAAGCATTGAAGCCGCCATCGACCAGCACCGTTTCGCCGGTTACGAAGCGCGAGGCATCGCTGAGCAGGTAGATGAGCGTGCCGGTCAGCTCCTCGGGCTCGCCAAAGCGCTGGAAGGGCGTGTTGGCCATGAACCTGCGGGCGCGGTCGGAGAGGGTGCCGTCGGCTTCAAGCATGAGGTGGCGGTTTTGCTCGGTGAGAAACACACCGGGCGCGATGGCATTCATGCGAATCTGGCCGCCGTAGCGCTGGCCCAGCTCCACGGCCATCCACTGCGTGTAGGACTCTATCGCGCTCTTAGCCAGCGTGTAGCCGAGCACCCGCGTGAGGGGCCGCTGCGCCGTAAGCGACGAGATATTGACGATGGCGCCCCGGCCCTGCTGGGCCATCACGCGCCCGAAAACGGTGGTTGGGATGATGGTGCCGAACAGGTTGAGGTCTACCGCCCGGCGCGTGTCGGCGATGCGCAGGTCAAATAAATCCTGGCTCGGGCTCACGGTGGCGCCGGGCAGGTTGCCGCCGGCGGCGTTTACTAGCCCGTCGATGCGGCCCCAGGTAGCGAGTACCTGGTCGCGGGCGGCTTCGAGCTGGGCTTGGTCGAGCACGTCGGCCAGCAGCACGAGCGCCTCGCCACCCGCCGCCCGAATAGCGGCGGCCCGCGCCTCGGCCCGCCCCGCGTCGCGGCCCATCACCACCACTTTGGCGCCCGCCTCGGCCACGGCCAGCGACATAGAAGCCCCTAGCACGCCGGTAGCCCCGGTAATAACAACGACTTTATCCTGTAAGGAAAATTGACTTAAAGCAGGCATGAACAAGGCGTATAAAGCTGGTTATAAAATATTTGTGGATAAATTTTTGTGCTTGCCCAGCGTTTGCGGCCAGGTGTCTTCTTCGGGCCGGATAAGCGGATGAGGCTGGTTGCGCAGGACCGGCGTGGCTAGGGGCGGCGTTGCAGCCGCTGCATGGCCCGGGCGTAGCGCCGGCCCAGCAGGCGGGCCGAGCGGGCGTCGAAGTGCAGGTGGTCGCCGCGGTCGGTGGTGCCGGCGGCCGATACGCAGGCGTAGTGCGGCACCGTGCGGGCCAGCGCGGCCACGGCGGCGTTCACGCGCCTGGCGCCGGGGTTGGGCTGCGTGGTGCCGTCGGGCGCAGTTTTGGTAAATTGAAAAGCGGGCAGCTGGCCGGCCACAAAGGGCAGCGCAGGCGCCTGCAAGTCAGCCCGAAAGCGGGCGATGAGCGCCGCCAGCTTCGGCCCATAGGCCTGGCTTTTCTCCGGGCTGCTGTCGGTTTCGCCCTGGTGCCAGATAATGCCGGCCAGCGTGCCCGCTTGCCGGGCTAGCCGGGCGCGGGCCAGCGCGTCGTCGTAGGGGTGCGCGTTGGTATCGGCGAAGTAGGCGCCGGGCGCCCAGGCCTCAATGCCCGAGCCGCCCACCGCGCACGGAATCAGGCCGATGGTCACGCTGGTGTCAGCGGCGGCCATTGCCCGGCCGAAGGCTAGCCCCGGCCCCACGCCCGCCACCGGCTTGTCGAAGTGAATGGGGTCCTTGGCAATTTCCCACTGCCCGGCCGGGCTCAGGCGCAGCACGTGGCGGCTGGGCACGGTGTCCTGGGCCTCGACGTAGCCGCGGCCGGCCATATTCGACTGGCCCACTAGCAGATACAAGTGGAATTTCTCCTTGCGCGCGGGCGGCGCTACCACTGTTCGCAGCCGTGGCTGCCCCGCCGGCATCTGCGCGCTAGCCCCCGCTGCCGAGGCCAGCGCCAGCAGGCCCGCCAAGAGAAGTGTCCCGCTCATTTTCATTATTGCGGCGGGCGCTGGTCGAAGAAATCGGCCAGGTGATACATCTGAAAATTCAGCTCCCTCATCTTGTCGAGCAGTGGCTGGTAGGGGTTCAGGTAGTTGTCCACGATGCCCTTGTTGGCGTTGGTGTTCGAGGGCTCGGCGCCCACGAGCGTCGGGTCATTATCCTGATACTTAAACCAATGCCAGCCCACGCAATTTTTCGATTCGAGCAGGCCCAGCGTAAAATTCTGGTAGAAGAGGCCGCGGTCGGCCTGCGTTTTCACGACCCAGCCGGCGCCGGCGGTATTGGCCAGGCCGGGCGCATCCTCGCTCTTCACGTACCACTCGGTCACGAGGAAGGGCTTGCCGGCAAGCTGCTCCCAGTCGCGCACCCAGGTTTTTTCGGGCGTCCAGTTGTTGTAGTAATTGATGCTCACCACATCGAGGTACTTGCCGGCCACGCGCAGCAGCTCGGGGTAGTAGCGCTGGGCGCCGTGGAAGCGGCAGCCGAGGTACAGGTGGTTGGGGTCGTACTTTTTCATGGCCTTGGCCACAATGGAGAAGTAGCGCTCGGCCGCATACGCCAGAAAATCCTGGCGGTTCTGGTCGGTGATGGTTTCGAGGGTGATGCCGCGCTCGTCGGCCCACTTTTTGGCGGCCACGTAGCCGGGCTCGCTAGGGGGCAGCCTGAGGTAGCCGTCGAGGTTTTTGCGCAGCAGCGGCATCTCGTTGTCCGAGAAATAGCCGAACAGGTTCTTGTCCTTCTTATTCTGGGCTAGCTGCCTGGCGTGCTGCTCGGCAAACTCTTCGAAGCCGGGGTCGAACACGAAAATCACGTCGTTGGGGTAGCCTTTGTGGCCGGGCTGCACGTAGGTGCCGCCGCGCTTTTCCCCGTACTTGCTCATAAAATCCAGGTTGATGGTGTAGGCCAGCGGCTGGTCGGCCCGGGCATTATCCGCCTGAATATCCTTGGTGGCCGACCACGCGCCGGCACCATTGAAGCCATTGGCAAAGAAGAGCTTACGCGTGGCGCCCATCCAGCCGGCGCGGTCGCCGTACTTTTCCTTCAGGGCCTGCTGGGTGCGGGCCGAGCCGCCGGGCTGCACGTCGTTGGGGGCGTTGTGCAGAAAGTAGTAGCCGTCGGGGTCCACGGCCCACCAGCGGCCGTTTAGTTTCTCGACGTGGAAGAAGCCGGTGGCCTTGGTGCGCCGGTCTAAGCGCCCGCCGTACTTATCAAGCTTCACCTCGGCCGGCGCGAAGCCTTGCAGCGTGGCGATGGTGCGGGTGGGGTAGTAGTTGTACTCCGAAAAGCCTGCCTTGCCGTCAACGGTCGAGTTATTGATGGTTTTTTTGGCGGCCACGCGCAGGGTGTACTCGGCGCTGTCGCGCGAGGTTTGGGCGTGGGCGATGGAGAGGCTGAACAGAAGTAAAGCAGGCGTCAGCAGGCGGCGCACCTCACCCCCCGGCCCCCTCTCCTTGGGGAGAGGGGGAGCCACGGCGGGGCTTACGTGTTCAATCGTCCGGCTCCCCTCTCCCGAAGGGGAGGGGCCGGGGGTGGGGTTGCGCGTTAGGGTCGTTACTGAGTTCCTATTCATTTGCCGTCGTACTTAGCTGCCTGCTGGCGGTAATACTCTTGCAGCACGTAGAAAGCCTTTTTCTTCGTGCCGGTGCTCGAAATCAAGCCCTTGCGATTGAAGCCGTTCTGGTACACCGGGTGCTGGCGGCGGGTGGCGCGGAAGTCGGCCAGTATCCAGGGCGTCATGCCGCGCAGGCCGGGGATGGTGCCCAGCATCTTGAGCTGGTTTACGTAGAGCGCCTCCTGGTATTCCTCGCTCCAGCGGGTGTTGGCGTCGCCGTGGTAGCCAGCTAGGGCATCGCCGCCAAACTCGCTGATAAACACCGGCTTGTTATACTTGATATCAAATTTGTACTTCGTGATTTCGCTGGGCAGGCCGCCCCAGTACCAGCCGGCGTACTCGTTGAAACTCGTCAGGTCGAGGTACTCGCCCAGCGGGTCGTCCACGTGCACCACGTCGTCGGGGGTGCGGTGCAATTCGAGGGCGGCGGCCACGAGGCGGGTATCGTCGAGGCTGCGCGCCTTTTTCACAAGGCTGGTCATGAATTTCAGGCGCGGGTCGCCGAGCGGCGTCTCGTTGCCCACCGACCATACCACTACGCTCGCCCGGTTTTTGCCCATCGAAATGAGGTCGGAGAGCTGGGCTTCGGCGTTTTGATAGGTAGCGGGGTTTTCCCAGGCGATGGTCCAGTACACGGGTACCTCGGCCCACACCAGCAGGCCCATCTCGTCGGCTAGCCTCAGCATGAGTTCGTTGTGCGGGTAGTGGGCTAGCCGCACGTAGTTGCAGCCCAGCTCTTTGGCCCAGGTGAGCAGCATGCGCAGGTCGCCTTCGCCGCGCGCCCGGCCGGGAATGAGCGGGTTTTCATCGTGAATCGAAATGCCGCGCATAAAGGCCGATTTGCCATTCAGCAAAATGTCCTGGCCCTTGGTCTGGATGGTGCGGAAACCGATTTTGTCCTGCACCACATCGCCGCCGCTGGCCAGGCTCACGGCGTAGCGCTTGGGGGTTGAAGGCGACCACAGCTGCAGCTTCTTCGCCGAAACGCGGAAGGTGGCGCGGCCAGCCGTATCCGTTTTCAGCGTCTGCCTGAGGCCGGCTTCGGCAATGTTGAGCGTCACGGTTTGGCCGGCGCGGCTAGCCCCGTTCAGCTGCACGTAGCCCATGAGGGTGCCAGGGTCGTTTTTGGCAAGCTGCACCTCGTAGTCCTTGATGAAGGTGCCGGGCGCTTCGGCCACGAACACATCGCGGGTGATACCGCCGTAGTTCCACCAGTCGGTGTTGATAGTGGGCACGGCGTCGGCGTGGCGGGTGTTGTCGGCCTTCACCACCACGAAGTTGTCGCCGCCAGGGGCCAGCTTGCCCGTCACCTCAAACTGAATGGGCGTGAAGCCGCCGCGGTGCATGCCCAGCTTTTTGCCGTTGAGGTAGATGTGCGCCTCGTAGTTGATGGCTCCGAAATACAGGAAATACCGCTTGCCGGCCGTGGGCGTCAGCTTGAAATTCTTCTTCAGCCAGATGGTGCCTTCGTAGTATAAGAGCTTGGGGTCTTGCGAGTTCCAGTCGCCGGGTACTTGCAGGGCGGGCGAGTGGTCGAAGTCATACTCAATCAGCTCGGGTTCCTGCGAGCTGCTGGGCTTCTGGTTGTCGTAGTAGCCGCCCTTGCCGGTTTTCGACTGGTCGAAGGCCTCGCGGCGGTAGTCGTAGAAGCCGTTTTCGTAGGGGTCAATAATGTAGTTCCAGCTGCCATTCAGGCTGAGCACGCGGCGGGCCGGCGCATTCTGGATAAGGCCCGACTGGGCGCGGGCGGCGGGGCTAGCCAAGAACCCGGCGGCGAAAAACAGGGCAGCCAGCAGGCGGGGCCAGGGGCGGAAAAGCATAGGCGGGAAAAGGAGAAGGTAGGCTTCCAATAATCGTTTGTCATTGCGAGCAAAGCGAAGCAATCGCCCTAGAACGACCCTGGCGGAACGATAGGTGCGGGTTTCGTGCAGGTGCGATTGCCGCACTCCACTGCGTTGCGTTCGCAATGACAAACGGTTATTGCGTAGTTAAATAGCGCTTAGTTATAGCCCGGGTTCTGGGTTAAAATAGGGTTGGTTTGCAGTTCTTGCAAAGGCAGGGGCAGCACCAGGTTATGGGCGTCGATGCGGGTAGTTGCGCCGGCTTTGGTGAAGTAGGCATTCATCACCGTGATGGCGCGGTCGGTGCGCAGCAGGTCGAACCAGCGGTGGCCTTCAAAATTCAACTCCAGGCGGCGCTCCAATTCGAGGCGGGTGCGCAGGGTGGCTTGGTCGGTGCTGGCGGGCAGGTCCACGGCCGGGGCGGCGGTAGCCACGGGCAGGTTGCGCGAGCGGCGGATAACGCGGTTCACGGCATCCAGGGCGGCGGCGTTGCCGCCGCCCTGCTCGTTGAGGGCCTCGGCGTATAGGAGCAGCACGTCGGCGTAGCGCAGCACTATCCAGTCGTTTTCGGCGTCGTAGGCCGTGGTGGGCGTGTCGTTGTATTTCCTGGTGTAGTAAATGGGAGTAGTAGTTGTGGTGGCCGTGCCGTAGGAAGCCGCCGCCCGCACATCGGTAGTGCCGCTGGCCGTGAAGGCCGCTACCAGGTCGGCATCCACGCTGTTGAACTGCTGGCCGGTACCCACGCCGCCATTCACGGTGGCGGCGATGGCCGTAGATACGGCCGGCAGGAAGTAGTTGGTAAACGGACTGCCCACGCCAAAGCCGCCTTTGGTGTAGCGTACGGCCATCAGGATTTCGCTGTTCATCTCATTGGTAGTCAAAAAGATGTTGGCGTAGGTGGCTTGCAGGGCGTAGGTGCCGGCGTCGATTACCAGCTTCAGCTCGTCGCTAGCCTGCTTGTATTTCTTCTCGGTGAGAAACACCTTGCCCAGCAGGCCCTGCGCGGCGCCCTTGGTGACGCGGCCCAGGTTGACGCCCGTTTGGGTCACGGGCAGGTTGGCTTCGGCAAAGGCCAGGTCGTCCTCAATCTGCTTGTAGACTTCGGCTACCGGGCGGCGGCCGTAGGTGTAGGCATCGGCAATGTTGGCAATCTCGGTGGTTACCAGCGGTACATCGCCCCAGAGGCGCACCAGGTTGAAGTAGGTGAGCGCCCGAATGAGCCGCACCTCGCCGTAGAGGCGGTTGCGGGTGGCGGCGGTCAGCTTCACGCCATCGGCCCGGCCCAGGATGATGTTGCAGCGCGCAATGGTTTGGTAGCTGTACTGCCACATGTTTTGCAGGCGCGGGTTGTCGCTCACCAGGCTAAAGGTGTCGAACTCGTTGAGGCGCTCGCCCGATACCACGGTGTAGCTGTTGTCGCTAGGCACCTCGCCGAAGAGGAAGATGCCGCGGTTGGCGCCCGACTTGCCGTAGGTGTCCTGCAAGGACGAGTAGGCGGCCGTCACGCCGTTCACGATGCTCAGCGAGTCGGTGTAGCCGTTGGTGGTAACGAGGCGCGTAGGGTCGTTGAGGTCGATAAAGTCCTTTTTGCACGCGCTGGTGCCGAGCAGGGCTAGCCCCAGCGCGGCGGCCAGGGTGCCGCTGGTGAGTATGTTTTTTATAGTCATGGTGGGAATGAGTCGTTAGGTAGAAAATACTATCGGCTTAAAGCGGGTAGCCCCACCCCCGGCCCCTCCCCTGCGGGGGAGGGGAGCCACTTGACCGCAGACGTTGCTTCGCCCTGGCCGAGTGGCTCGCTCGCTAGCCATGGAGGGGAGCCAATTGACCGCAGACGTTAGCGAGCGTCCGGCTCCCCTCTCCCCCAGGGGAGGGGCCGGGGGTGGGGCTGCTCCCTAAAAGCCAGCCTGCAACCCTACCGTAATGGTGCGCGCCATCGGGTACGAGCCCTGGTCGACGCCGTAGGTGGGGGCGGTGGTGTTGCCGTAGTTGTTGGCCTCGGGGTTGTAGCCGAAGTACTTGGTGAAGGTGTACAGGTTCTGGGCCGAGGCGTACACGCCAATGCTTTGCAAGCCCGCCTTGCCGGCCCAGTCGGTCGGGATGTTGTAGCGCAGCGTGATGTTGCGCACCCGCAAAAACGAGGCGTCGTAGAGGAAATACGAGCTGAACTGCGTGCGCAGCGAGGCGCCCGAAGTAGCGCGCGGCGTGCGGCCATCGCCGGGGTCGGAGGGCGAGTGCCAGCGGCCGAGCTGGTTGGTGCGGGCGTTGGCCTGGCCGGGCGAGTTGAAGGTGTAGCGGTCAGCGCCGTACAGAATTTCAGCGCCCTGCGAGCCTTGCAGCGTCACGCTGAGCGAGAAATTCTTGTAGCCAAACGTGTTGAGCAGGCCGTAAGTGAAGTTGGGAAACGGGTTGCCGATGGGCCCGATGTCGTTCGAGTCAATCTTGCCATCGCCGTTGATGTCCTTGAACTTCAGGTCGCCAGGAGCCACGGTGCTGGCCGTCCATTTGGGGCTGGCGTCGATGTCGGCCTGGTCGCGGTACACACCCTCCTGGGTGTAGCCGTAGAAGGTGCCCAGCGGCTGGCCCGGCACCACCCGAATGGAACTGGTGTAGCCAAACACCGCATCGTAAAGCAGCTGGTCGTTGGAGCCGGCCAGGGCCAGCACCACGTTGCGGTTGATGCTCAGGTTGGCCGAGGTGCTCCAGGTAAAGCTTTTGCCGGTGATGTTGGCGGTGTTCAGCTGGAATTCCAGGCCGCGGTTGCGCACCTCGCCCACGTTGGCTAGCGCCCGGCTGGCGAAGCCCACCAGGGCCGGAATATTGCGGTTGAGCAGCAAATCGGTGGTGTTGCGCTGGTAGGCGGCCACCGTCAGGTAGATGCGGTCGCGGAACAAGCCCAGGTCGAAGCCGGCGTCGTACTGCGTGTTGGTTTCCCAGCCCAGGTTGCGCACGGCCACGCCGTTGGGCGCAAAGCCGAAGGCGCGGGTACCGTTGCCGGTGCCAAACACGTAGTTGGCGGCCTGCTGGTAGCTCTGGTAGTTGTAGTCGCCGATGTTGTTGTTGCCCGTCACGCCAAAGCTGCCGCGCAATTTCAATTCCGAGATAACTGGGAAGCGCTTGATAAACTCTTCCTGGCCGGCCCGCCAGGCCAGCGCCACCGAGGGGAACGTGGCGTAACGGTTGTCGGGGCCGAAGCGCGACGAGCCATCCGAGCGCAGCGCCGCCGTGAGGATGTAGCGCTCCTTGTAGGCGTAATCGACGCGGCCGTAGATGGAAGTCAGCGCATTAGCCGAGTAGTTGGCCTGGCCAAACAGCTGGCCGGCGGCCGTGGCGTACTCAATGGAGGTATTGGTGTAAGTGCCGGTCTGGCCTAGCACGGTGCTGCCCTCGTTCTGGTTGTACTGGGCCGAGTAGCCGGCCAGCAGCGTCAGGCTGTGGTTGGTGCCGAAGGTGCGGTTGTATGTGGCGGTGTTTTCCCACACCCAGTTCAGGTTGGTGCCGTTGAGCTGGCGGGCGTCGATGTTGCCCAGAATGGGGTTCGACAGGTTGGCCGCTTGGTTGCCGGCCGTGCCCAGCGTGGCCGGCACATAAATGGCGCGGCGGCTATTGAGCAACTCAGCCCCGAAGCTGGTGCGCAGGTGCAGGCCCTTGATGGCTTCCAGGTCGAGGTACGAGTAGCCGAGCGCCCGCACCGCGTTGGTGCGGTCCTGGTATAAGTCGATGGTAGCCAGCGGGCTCAGCAAGTCGCCGGGCGTGGTCACGCCCGAGCCGGCGTTGCGGATGGTGCCGTAGTCGCCATTCGGCAAGCGCGTCGGGATGATGGGCGGCAGGATGAGCGCGGCCGTTACTACGGCCGTTTCGCCGCTAGGCCCCCCGCCCGCAATGTTGCCGCCGTTGTAGCTACCCGAAATCGGGATGGTGTTGGTGCGCGTAAAGTTGGGGCTCAAACTCACCCCGAGCGTCAGCTTTTTGCTCAGCTGGGCATCGTAATTAGCGCGCAGCGAAAAGCGCTCGAAGCCCGAGTTCTTTACAATGCCGCTCTGCTTGAAATAGCCGCCCGCAATGTAGAAACGCGACTTTTCGGTGCCGCCGGCCGCGCTCACCTGGTACTGCTGCTGCACGCCGGTGGTGAAAATCTCCTTCTGCCAGTCGGTGTCGGGCAGGGCGGGCGCGCCGGGCTGCAAGGCGGCCGGAATGGCGCGGTTACCGTTGGTAAACGACTCGCGCAGGTAGTCGAGGTACTGGTCGCGGTTGAGCAAATCTATGCGCTTGGCCACCTGCTGAATGCCGCCGTTGGCCGTGAAGTTGAAGCGCGTTTTGCCGTCGGCCGTGCCGCGCTTGGTGGTCACAATCACGATGCCGTTGCCGCCGCGCGAGCCGTAGATGGCGCAGGCCGCCGCGTCTTTCAGAATCTGAATTGACTGAATATCGCCGGGCGGAATCTGGTTGTAGCTGTCGGCACTATTCAGCGGGTAGCCATCCACCACGTACAGGGGCGAGTTGCCGGCCGAAATCGACCCTAGCCCGCGAATGCGGATAACGGCGCCCGCGCCGGGCTCGCCCGAGGGCTCGGTAATCTGGGCGCCCGCCACCAGGCCTACCAGCGCCTCGGAGGGGCTAGCCACCGGAATAAGCTCAACCTGCTTGGCCGGAATGGAGCTGATGGACGTGGCCAGCAGCTTCTTCTCTTGAGCGCCGTAGCCCACTACCACCACCTCGTCGAGGCCGGCCGCATCGGGGGCTAGCGACACATTAATCGAGGTTTTGCCGCCTACAGCCACCTCCTTAGCCACGTAGCCTACGAAGGAAAAAACCAGCGTGCCGTTGTCGGGGGCCACTATTTTGTAGCGGCCATCCACGCCCGTTTGGGCGCCGATGCTCGTGCCCTTCACGATGACGTTGACGCCAGGCAGCGGGGCACCTTTTTCGTCGAGTACCTGCCCCGTAATAGTCACATCGGCCCAGGCCGAAACGTGGTGGGTGGCCGGGCGAGCCGCCGCCGCCAGGTAGGCGCTGGGGCCCAGGCTGAGGGCGGGCAGCAAAACCAGGGGCCGAACGTAGCGCCAACGCGCCGAGCGTAGAGGAGCTGTCATAATGGGTGGGAAAAGGGTGCTGGAAATAGAGCAGCCGGCCCATTACGTTGCAGCAAGGCCGCCGCAACGTGCT
The DNA here is from genome assembly GCF_030581075.1 of Hymenobacter cheonanensis. Taxonomy (GTDB): domain Bacteria; phylum Bacteroidota; class Bacteroidia; order Cytophagales; family Hymenobacteraceae; genus Hymenobacter. The sequence continues at coordinate 211,093 of NZ_JAUQSW010000010.1, read as the reverse complement.
GAGAATGAGACTCCCCTAGCCGGGCCACTGAAGCCGTCTGCTCTGCGAAGTACAGGCTACTCATCCCTTATTCATACTCTGGCCCGGCGGTTTATTTACGTAAACGTTTCCGATAGCCGGGGCTGCCGGGCTGGGTTGGCTAGGGCGTGGGCTTAACTTGCCCGGTAATTATGGGCGCCTTTTGGGCGCCCGCGCCCCTGCGCTCTTTCCCTTCCCTTAGCTGCTAGTATATTATGAAGCCCGTGAACCTCAAGCGTTTGGCTGAGGAGCTGAACTTGTCTATCGCCACGGTTTCGCGCGCCTTGCAAGACAGCCACGAAGTATCGGCCGCCACCAAGGAGCGGGTGCGTGCCCTGGCCACCGCCCTCAACTACGAGCCCAACGCCTATGCCAGCAGCCTGCGCCGCAACCAGAGCAAAACCATCGGCGTGGTCATCCCCAAGGTTACCAACCACTTTTTTGCCCTAGCCATCAACGGCATCGAGGAAGCCGCCCGCCAGAGCGGCTACCACGTGCTCATTTACCTCACCCACGACGACTACGCCCGCGAAGTGGCCATTATTCAGCACCTCAAGGGCGGGCGCGTCGATGGCATTCTGCTATCGGTAGCCAGCGGCACCGAGGATATTTCGCACATCGAAAGCCTGCGGGAAGCCAACATTCCACTCGTGTTTTTTGACCGCGTGCGCGCCGAGATTCCTACGGCCAAGGTCACGACCAACGACTACGAGAGCGGCTACCAGGCCACCGAACACCTCATCGAGGCGGGTTGCCAGCAAATTGCGCACCTGTTGATTTCCAACAACCTATCTATCGGCCACAACCGCCACCAAGGCTACCTTGACGCCTTAGCGGCCCACGGTCGGCCCCACGACCCCGGCCTCGTGCTGGCCGGCACCATGGACAACCCGCGCAACGTGGAGCTTATCGAAGAGCTGATGCGCCGCCGGCCCGACATCGACGGCATCTTCGCCTCGGTCGAGCGTCTGGCCGTGAGTGCCTACCACGTGTGCCGCGCGCTGGGCCGCCGCATCCCGGAAGACGTAAAAATTGTGGGTTTTTCCAACCTCGAAAGCGTCTCGCTCTTCGACCCGCCGCTCACTACCATTACCCAGCCCGCCCACGACATCGGCCGCGAGGCCGCCCGCATTCTACTGCGCGCCGTAGAAAAAAAGCGCCCCATTCTGCCCAGCCAAAGCGTGGTGCTGAACTCGGAGCTAGTGCAGCGCCGCTCTACGGCGGTGAAGTAGCGCCGCGTGGTGGCCGGGGCACTACTTGGCCCGGCCGTTTGCTTGCTTATTCGCTGGCGCAAGGCACTACCTTGGGCCCGGTACTTCGCCGGCCTCTGGCCGGTGCTCCTGGCGCGAACTGCCCCTAGCCGCCCGCTGAAACGCATAGCTTTTACCCTATCACTACCACTGCATCGCCGACCTGCACGCGGCCGGTGGCCGGCCCGGTCACGTTTTGGCCGAATAGCACTTTGCGGTCGGGCTTGCGGTAGGTGGCTAGGGTGCGCAGGGGCTCGCTGGCCGGGTGCTTCTCGGCCGTGGCCTGGTCGATGGTCGTGACCACGCAGCGCCCGCAGCCGCGCACCGACCGAAACGCCTGCCCCGCAATCTGCAAGGCGGTCCAGGTTAGCTCGGCATCGGCGGGGGCGCCGCGCACCACCAAGTTGGGGCGAAAGCGGTTCATGGGCACCGGCTCGGCGAGCTGGGCATTGAGCTTGGCCAGCGATTCTTCGGTGGCCAGCAGGTAGGGGTAGCCATCGGCGAAGCTGACGAGCGTGCCGGCGGGGTTAAGCTCTGGCTTGTCAGGCTCTACCTCGCGCCGGGCCATGTCCGACATGTACACCAGCTTGCAGGGCTGGCCCAGGGCGTCGGTCAGCCAGGCATCGGCCTCGGGCGTGCCGCGCCAGGCCCACACCATGTCATCCCAGATGCTGACAAACAGCGTTTTATCGGGCTGCGCCTCAAATGGAATGTAGAGCGGCAGCAGCTCGGGCCGCTGGCGGTGGCGCAACAAAAAGCCGTTGTAGGCCGGCTCCACGGCCAGCAGAGCCATCGCGGCGTGCTCGCGCTGCGTCAGGAAGCGGTTGCGCTCGTCTACTATCAGCCAGCGGCGGTCGTGGCGCAGGCCCTGCGGCGTAAGCTCGGCGGCCGGCAGGCTGATGCCGCCCAGCGACTTAACCGGATAGATAAAAAGGCCCGTGAGGGTAAACGAAGCACCAGGAGCAGACATAGTGCAAAGTTCGGTAAAAGTTATGAGTTAGAAAGTATGAAGTATAAATTCCCAGGATAGAGACGCATAATTCATGCCTTCTAACTTATACCGTTTGCCTAGTGCAGCGCCCGCTTTTTCACCATACCACCCTTGGCGTCGTTCACGCTGTGCATAATAATGAAAGCCCGCGGGTCGAGCTGATTTACCTCGGCCGTTACCTGGCTCACTTCCAGGCGGGTAACTACCGTAAATACAATGTCGATGGGGCTAGGCTGCTCGCCGCGCGAGCCGTAGCCCCGGTGCCCGGCATATACCGTAACGCCCCGGCCCAGGCGCTCGGTGAGCGCGCGCCGAATGGCATCGCTGTTCTCCGAAATAATAGTGACGCCAGTGTACTCCTCAATGCCATTGACCACAAACTCGATGGTTTTGGAGGCCGCTAGGTAGGTAAGAATGGAGTAGAGTGCCGTAGGAACATCAAGCACCAAGGCTACCACAATAAAGATTAAGATATTGAGTACCAATACAAAATCGCCCACGCTGAGGCTGGCTTTGCGGCTGAGGTACACGGCCAGAATTTCGGTGCCGTCGAGCACGCCGCCGCCGCGCATGGCTAGCCCAATGCCGGCCCCCAGAAAGAACCCGCCGAACACGGCAATCAGCATCTTGTCCTGCGTCACAACCGGGAAGTGCACGGTTTCCAGCACCACGGCCAGCGCCACGATGGCCAGCAGTGCCCGGATGGCAAAGCCCCGGCCCAACTGCTTGTAACCCAGCCACACAAACGGCAGGTTGAGTACTACCAGCAGCACCGACAGGGGCGGGTCGCCGGGCAGCAGGCGCGCCGCCAGCAGCGAAATACCCGTAACGCCGCCGTCGAACAGCCCGTTGGGCAGCATAAAAGATTCGAGCCCTAGCGCGGCCGAAGCCACGCCCGCTATCAGGTACAGCAGCTCGCGCAGGTGCCGGCGCAGCCACGACTCGTCGGGCTGGCCGTGGCCGGGCGGATTGTGCAAGTGCGCATCGGCCACGGCCGGGTGCGCGGCCAGTTCGGTGGGGCTAGCAGCTGCGGCGGCGGGCTGGGTTGCCTTCAGCCGCCGCAGGCGCTCCAAGATGAATAGTTGAGGAAGCATACCCGGCTCTACGAAAAAAGCCGGCGCGCTGCCGAAAACTTAAGGTTTTTTAGCCGCGTCGGCCTGGGCGGCTAATTGCAGGGCGGTGTACAAATCAACGATGCCGCCGGTGGCCGAGAGGGTGCTGAAATCGGCCTTTTTGCCGTTTTCGCCGGGCACCAGCACCTGGGTGTGGTGCACCTGCGCCGACTGCCGGATGATGCGCTTGAGGTCTACGGCCGTGAGGCTGGGGTAGTACGACTTGAGCACGGCCGCCACGCCGGCCGTCACGGGCGAGGCCATGCTGGTGCCGCTTTCCGAGCCGTATTTATTGCCGGGTAGGGTCGAGAAAATGCCCACGCCGGGCGCAAACACGTCGACCTGGCGCTTGGAGTAGTTGCTGAAGCTGGCGGGCAGGTTGGCGTCGTCGGTGGGGCCGCTGGCGCCCACGGTCAGCAGGTTGAGCGGCGTCGAGCCATCCAAGTAAAACGCGGCCGGGTAGTGCGGTATCAGGTCAAGGTTATCGTCTTCGTTGCCGGCGGCGTGCACCAGCAGCACATTGTGGCTGGCGGCGTATTTGTAAGCCGCTTCTACGGCCGGGCGCTGGGGCGAGAATTCCTTGCCAAAGCTCATGTTAATAATCTGCGCCCCGTTGTCCACGGCGTAGCGAATAGCGTTGGCCACGTCCTTGTCGCGCTCGTCGCCGTTGGGCACGGCGCGCACGCTCATTACCTGCACCGGAGAGGCTGCAATGCCTTGCACGCCAAGGTTATTGCCGCGCACCGCCGCAATAATGCCGGCCACGTGGGTGCCGTGCAGCGGGTCGGGGCCGGTCACATCGTTGTTGCCGTAGTTGCGCTGCGTGAGGTCGTCGGGGTTATCCTTCACGATGTCGGCGCGACCGTTGAACTTGGTATTGAGGCTGTAATCGAGCTGCTCGCGCTGGTCCTTCAGCTCGTTATTCAACTCCGCGATAAGCGCGTCGGTATCGCCGATGCCGCCCTGCTTCATATTCTGGTACAGCGAAGTCAGCAGGCCCTTAAAGTCGGGGTCCGCAATTTGGGCGGCGGCCCGGCGCATAGTAGCCGTATCGAGCTTTTCGACCCCTAGCTTTTCCTTCAACATGCCCGTCATCTGGGTGAGCGGGCCGGTCATCTGGTCGGCCTGGGCCAACTCGCTCGTCAGCTCCTTGCGCTTGGCATCGTAGGCTTTTTTGGCCTTCAGGTACAGTGAGTAGTTGGCCCGGTCGGCGGGCGCTATCTGGGCGCTGGTTTTGCCTGCAAAGCGCGGCCCGTACTTGGCCACAATGCGCGTCGACTCCAGGGTTTCAACCGAGATATTACGCCCATCCCTACCCCCGATAAAATTCCAGCCGCGCACGTCGTCCACGTAGCCGTTCTTGTCATCGTCGATGCCATTGCCCGGAATCTCGCCGCGGTTGCGCCACAGAATAGGCTTCAAATCCACGTGCGCCGTATCGATGCCCGAGTCGATAACGGCCACAATCACGGCCGTGGGCGTGCGGCCCTTCAGCAGCTCAGCGTAGGCGCGGGTGGTGCCGGTACCGGGCGTTTTATCGAGCTGCGGGTCGCGCAGGTACCACTGGGCAGCCTCGGCTTCGGCCACGGTGGGGCCGGCGGGCGTGCTGGGCGTGGCGGGGGCCGCCACATCGGGCGTAGGCGCGGCAACCGCTGGCGCCGCCGGCATAGCTGCCGGGGCCGCCGGGGTTGCCACCGCCGCCGTTGCGGCCGTAGCGGTGGGCGATTGCGCCACGCGGCAGCCGGCAGTAGAAAGAAGAGAAGCCGCCAGCGCGAGGCGCGGCCAGGTAGCAAGTGAGTTGGGAAGCATCAGCAAAAAATAAGCGGGACGCGAAAAGCCGTCGCCGGGTATAAGACGGACCAGGCCGGGTGTGCGTTGCGCCCGCCCGTTGGCCACCACAATAGTACGACCGGGCCCTAGCCCCGGCCCAGCACATAAATGAACGTAAGCGTTAGCCTTTTTATTCACCCGCCACGATAATGGTCGAGGCGAGGTTAGCTAAGGCGTAATTATTTATTAAATGAGCAGCGAATAGCTCTTGGCGCCTGGAGTAGAATAAAGAATAAATAGTGGCGATTTTATACCCAACATAGTATGCCGAGTTAACGACCGCCTATATGGTCACCACCTCACCCGAGTCGAAATAATAAATAAGGCCGCGCACGTCCTCATAGCCCAATTCGCGGAACAGTTTGGCGTAATCGCGCAGCCGTATTTTATGAATATCCTGCGGCGGCGGCAATTTAAAATCGAGCATAGTTACCCTTTGCTCGGCGCGGCTAGCGCCTGGCCCGAAGACAATGCGGTCGGGCTTGTAGGCCCGCTGGGTGCGGCCCCCAATTACTATTTCGCGCTCGGTTTCTACGGCCAGGTTTTCGGCGAAATAGGGGGCTAGGCGCTCGTCGGCCAGAATAGCCTGCAGCCGGGTTTCCAGTGCCGGCCGTTCCTGCTGATTGAGCAGGCCTTCGGCCACCAGCTGGCGCAGCGTGCGGGCCAGGTCGGGGGCCGAAAGCAGGCGCCGCAGGGCATAGTGCAGCTTGCGGTTCAACTCGCCCAGTTGCGTCTGCTCGTCAAAATCAAATACCGTGGTCGCGTGGCGCCGCAGCTTCAGGCGCTCCTCCCAGGGCGCAGAGGCCAGGTTGGTGAGGGGAAAATCAGGTTCTGATTGTTGAGCGGTAATCTTGGCGGCAGCCACTACGCCTTGGTTGAGCACGAAGCTGGTAGCCTCGGTCTGCCAGCGGCCCAGGCTACGCAGGTAGCCGGCCAGCAGGTCGGCCACGTCGCGGGCGGGGCCCTGCGCGGCGGCCGGCTCGGGTGCAGCCGAGGCAGTGAGCGGTAGCTCGCCGGTAGTCTTTTTGGGCTCGGCGGGCGTTTTGCTCAAAATGTAAAGCCGATGTCGGGGCCGCGTAAACGCTACGTACAAGGTATTGAGGCCGTCGAGTAGCGTTTTTTCACGCTCGTCGGCGTCCTGCTCGGCTAAAGGAGTATAGGTGAGGGTTTTATTGAGGCGCACCACCGCCACGTCGGGCAGCCCAGGCAGCGGCTTGTGGCCCGCCTCCAGGCGGCCCCAGAGCAGCGTATCGGTGCGCGGCACCAGCGCCCAGTCGGCAAAGGGCACTAGCACAATACCGTAGGCCAGGCCCTTGGCCTTGTGCACCGTAGTAATAGTGATGGCGTCAGCCCCACCCGGCGCATTAATGCTGAGCGTGCCCTTACGCTCGTCCCAGTGAGTGAGAAAATTGCCTAAATTATTTCCGTATTTCAAGCTGAATTCCAGCGTTAAATCCAGGAAGCGAAACAGGTAGTCGCTTTCGGCATTTGCCCCTAGTAATCCGAAAATACCAATCAGCTTTTCAGTTAACTCATACAAGCCCAGGTTGCCGGTTTTCTCTTCCTGCAAGTCAAAGCCCAGGCTGCGCAGCTCATCAAAAAACGGTTTGCCGCTTTCGATTTTATTGGCAACCTCAGCAATGTGCCGGGCCCGCGCCGGGGTAGGGGGCAAGCGCCGCACCACTTTATCAAGCAGCAATAGCGCCTCGGCCCGTGCCAGGGTGTCACCGCTTTGGTGCAGCACGCGCATCACAGCCACCAGCAGGTTCACCACTTCGGCAAATTGCAGGGCTAGCGAGTCAGCGGAAATAATCGGAAAACCGCGCTCTTTCAAGAACTTAGCCAGCAACCGGCTTTGCCAGCGGGTGCGGCACAGCACGGCCACGTCGCGCAGGTGGTAGCCGTCGGCCAGGGCCTGCTCTACCAGCTGCAAGGCCAGGTAACAGGTGCTTTCGGCGTAGTCGAGCAAGGCTTCGGGCGCGTAGCCAGGCAAGGGTTCAGCCAGATAGTCGCCGGTAGCCGGGGCGTAGCGGCGGGCCGGGGCGTCATCCTTTGTAAATACTAATTCGACGTGGCCCGGCAACTCGTCAAATTCGCCATCAAATAATTCGCCTTTGCGCCCCGGCACTTCCTGCCGAAAACCCGGCTCAAAAATGCCCTGCACTACCTCGTACTCGCCGCTACGCTCGCGCACGTAGCTGAAAAAATTATTATTAAACTTAATTATTGCCGGCTCGCTGCGGTAATTAATGGCTAGCGAATGCGGCTCGATAGTTTGCTGCAACGTGTAGTAGCGCTCGGTTAATAGCCGCTGCATATCGGCATCGCGCGCCCGCGCTACCAGAGTGCCCGTGTCGTTTTGGTACAGCCGTAAAATCTGCTCTAGCTCGCCGCCGCGCCAGCGGTAAATAGCCTGCTTGGCGTCGCCCACGGCTAGGGAGAGCCCGCCGTTGCCCACCGCATTTTCTACCAGCGGTAATAAATTATTCCACTGCAACACCGACGTGTCCTGAAACTCGTCAATTAATAAGTGCCGGTATTTTTCGCCCAGTCGCTCATAGATAAACGGCACCGGCTCGGTGAGTACAATGGCCGCAATGCGTCGGTTGAATTCCGAAATCAGTACCACGTTGCGCTCGCGGCTGATTTCTTCAACCAGTTTATTTAATTCGCTCAGCAGCGAAGCGTGGAATAAAAATGGCTGCAAAGCCCCTAGCAGCACGTAGCCAGGCAAATGCTTTTCGCGCAAGTTTAGCAATTCGCCGAAAGCCTCCACTAGCTCCGGTTGCGCGGCCTCAATGGCTGGCACGAGGCCGGCTTTTTTGCCTTTTTCGCTCCACCACTTGCCGCTTTCAATGGTTTTGCGTGCCGTTGCCGTCGGAAATAAAGCGTCTTTTTCGGGCGGACTCAGCCAGCGCTCCCACTTCGTGAAGTGCCCGTAGATGCCGCTGCTGCCGCTAGCCAGGTGCTCGGCCTCGATGCCACCGGCCGCCAGCACGGCCAGCGCGCGGTCGGCCTGAGCCTGCACGGCCTCCTCGGCTTCGTGCTGCCGCGTGCGAATTTCCTGGTCGAGCGCCCGAAAGTCGGCCATCGTTTTTTGGCCTAGCTGGGCCACGGCCTCGTGCACGCTCTCGTTGAAGAGCGCCCGGCCAAAATCAAGCAACTCATCGGGCAGCTTGTTCCAGTTGCGGCCCTGCTCGGCCTGGCCCAGCGCGTAGTCGGCCAAGGTCTGGCTCAGCAGCTTGCTTTGCGGGTCGCGGTTTACTTTATCGATGAGCGCGGCCACCGCCGAGCGCAGCACGCTGTCGGTATCCAGCTCTACCTCGAAGGTGGCGGGCAGCCCTAGCTCGCGTGTGAAGGCCGTCACGATGCGCTGCACAAACGAGTCGATGGTGCTCACCGCAAAATCAGCGTAGTGGTAGAGCACCAGCCGAAACGTAGCCGCCGCCCGCCGCTGCACTTCCTGCTGCCACTCGGCCGGCGTGCGCAGGTGCGGCGGCAGCTGCTTTTCCTGGGCTAGCTCGGCGGCCACCTCCACCAGCAAAGCATCGGGCTTGTCGTCAGTAGCTTGCGTGAAGCGCCGTAGCGCGCCCACAATGCGCTCCTTCATCTCGCCCGCCGCGTCGTTGGTGAAGGTTATCGCCAGAATACTCTTAAAATAGTCGGCCTTATAAATCCGCTCGCCCGTGGGGTCGGCCGGCTGCGGGTAGCCCAGCGCCAGCTTCAGGTATTCTTTCGTTAATTGGTACGTCTTGCCGGAGCCGGCAGACGCGGAATAGATGCGGAAGGGGGCTGGCATTTAATACAATCCTATTGCTTAATTAACTGTAATGAATTTTTTCGGAGAACCCAAAAAGCAGAATAAAAATCTGCACATAAGAGCTTTGCTAAAGGAGCATCTAAGTTTTGATGGATTCTATTGGTATCCGCTTCATTCCGAGCCCAAAGCTCGGATAACGGAGTATTTTGAAGCAGATACTTTTGAAAGGGATTTTGGAATTAATACTCTGATTACTATTTTGAAAAACAAAGGCTATACCTCTGTTTGGGAAATAACAGAACTTGGAGAAGACGAAAAGATTAGCTTGGAAATGTTAGGTAGTTATGGTGGAATTGAAACTATCTACTGTGATGAGGATGCAAAATGGGCTATTTATTTTTCTCATGAGAATACCGTCACTCTTGCGGGAGAGATGATAGTAGAAGCAGTTAAAAGCGTTTGGGTAAATTGGGGCCTCTACAAAGACCCTTGGAAATAGCTATTCTATTGGCATCAGCCGCTCTGCCACGTCCCCCGGCACCCGCACCGGCCGGCCGCTAGCCCCGTCCAGCAGTACCCACTGCGTCTCGGCGGCGCAGAGCAGTTGGCCATCGGCTACGCGCTCGATGCGGGTGAGGCGCTTAGAGCTAGCCCCTTTCACGTCGGCTACCCAGGTGAGGGCGCGCAGCTCGTCGCCGGCGTAGGCCGAGCGCAGGTAGCGCACGCGGTGCTCCTGCACCACCCACACCTGGGGCGGCAGCTCGGCCGTAGGCGGGTATAAGTGGTGCCAGTGGGCGGCGGCTACATCCTGCACCCAGCGTACGTAGGCCACGTTGTTGGCGTGGCCGAGCTGGTCAATGTCGCTAGCCTCTACGGTAAAGCTGTGAGTATAAGCGTGGGTAGGGGCTAGGGGAGTGTCCATAACTTTTTTTGGAGATAGACGAAGTTCGGGGATTTTGTCTATCTTTGGCGCAACCCAAGGCCCTGTGGTGCTGTTCCGGTCCGCTCCGGTGTGTTAGCATCCAAGGTCCCCAGCTTCCCGCCGGGCTTTGGCGACACCCCAAACATTTTTTTATTATGCCGACCGGAACGGTAAAATTCTTCAATGAAACCAAAGGCTTTGGTTTCATCAAAAACGACGAGACTGGCCAAGACATCTTCGTCCACGTCACCGACCTAGTAGACGCCAAGACGCTACAAGAGAAAGACAAAGTTCAGTACGAAGAAGCCCAAGGCCGCAAAGGCCCGAACGCCGTTAAAGTGTCGCTGCTCTAAGCAGCGCGCACCTTTCGTGCTAGCAGAAAGCGCCTTCCCCTGCGGGAGGGCGCTTTTTTATGCGGTATCAGCTTGGTATCCAGCCGTTGTATTCAACCGTTGTCATGCTGACGAAGGAAGCATCTCGCCAGGGCACGCAACCCTGACGCTGCCCTGGCGAGATGCTTCCTTCGTCAGCATGATAACGACTGGATGTAGCATGACCAGAGATTTTTATTTGCAGAATTAGCCTTTTTCAAATAAAATCCGTACCTTTGCACCCGCATTTGAGAACGGCCCCATTGAGTGGCCGGGGTGGCCCAGAGTAAGTAGTTGGCTGCCGAGTAGTTCCCGTTTTAGTTCGGTCGTATTTTTTCCGCCTTGTCGAGTGATAGGAAGGTTGAGGGGGAAGAAGCGCCGCCGCTGTTGAGCCGGCTGTTTTCAGAGCGTAGTCTCATTCCCCACAAGCTACCCAGGTTTTGGAAAACCAGGTAGCCCAGCAACCTATTCCGTTCCGACATGGATACCGAACAAGTAGAAAACACCCCCGCCAAGGCCGTCGACAAAGCTAAAATCCGCTTCGATGAGCTAAATCTCTCGCCCGAAGTACAGCGCGCCATCACCGAGATGGGCTATGAGGAAGCCTCGCCCATTCAGTCGGCTGCCATTCCGGTGCTGCTCGCTGGCAAAGACGTAATCGGCCAGGCCCAGACGGGCACCGGCAAAACGGCTGCCTTCTCTATCCCCGCCATCGAAGGTGTTGACGGCGAAAGCCGCGACGTACAAGTAATTGTGCTCTGCCCCACCCGCGAGCTTGCCGTGCAGGTTTCGGGCGAAATTCAGAAGCTGGGTAAGTACAAAAAAGGCCTGGCCGTAGTGCCTATTTACGGTGGCTCGTCCTACGACCGCCAGTTCCGCGCTCTGGAGCGCGGCGTGCAAATCGTTATCGGCACGCCCGGCCGCATCATGGACCACATCGAGCGCGGCACGCTGAAGCTCGATAAGGCGACTAAAATCATCCTTGACGAAGCCGACGAAATGCTCGACATGGGCTTCCGCGAGGATATCGAGTTTGTGCTCAGCAAGATGCCGGAGAATCGCCAGACGGTATTCTTCTCGGCTACGATGAGCAAGCCGATTATGGAGATGACCAAGAAGTACCAGCGCGACCCGCAGGTAGTGAAGGTCAACCATAAAGAGATGACGGTGTCGAACATCGAGCAGAGCTACTTCGAGGTGCGTGGCCCGCAGAAGAAGGATGTTCTGACCCGCATCATGGACATGTACAATTTGAAATCGACCATCATCTTCGCGAACACGAAGCGCATGGTAGATGAGATTGTGGCCGACCTGCAAGCCAAAGGCTACTTTGCCGATGGCCTGCACGGCGACATGAGCCAGGCCCAGCGCCAGAACACGCTCGACAAATTCCGCAAGAACACGCTCGAAATTCTGGTGGCTACCGACGTGGCTGCCCGCGGTATCGACGTCGACAATGTGGAGGCTGTATTCAACTACGACCTGCCTGCCGACGAGGAGTACTACGTGCACCGCATTGGCCGCACCGGCCGCGCTGGCAAGAATGGCCGCGCCTTCACCTTTGTGAGTGGCCGCGACATTTACAAGCTGCGCGATATCATGCGCTTTACGAAGGCCGATATCAAGCTGGAGCAGGTGCCGTCGTTCGCCGACGTATCGGAGGTGAAAACGACTTTGTTCCTCAACCAGATTAAGGAAGTAGTTGAAAAGGGCAACCTGGACAAGTACATCGGCCGCGTGCAGCGCCTGCTCGACCAGAGTGAGGATATCACTTCGCTCGACATCGCTGCCGCGCTGCTCAAAATGACGATGAAGGAGGACAAGCGCAACGAGCAAAGCCTCGATGCCAGCCGCGAGAAAGGGGCTAGCCGCCCCGGCTACACGCGCCTCTTCATCAGCATGGGCAAGAAGGACCGCCTGCACCCCCGCGATGTGGTTGATTTGATTTCGGAGAGCACCAACCTGCCCGGCAACAAAGTGGGCGACATTGCGCTCTACGACAAGTTCAGCTTCGTGGAAGTACCCAACGAGTTTGCCGAGGAGGTAGTAGGCCAGCTAGGCCGCGCCAGCATCCAGGGCCAGCCGGTTACGTTCAGCATCGCTACGCCGGTGCAGGATGCGGCTGCTAAGGAAGAGGGCACCAACCGCCCTGAGCGCCGCGAAGGGGGCTTCGGTGGTGGTGAGCGTCGCGGCTTCGGCGGCGACCGCCGCGAAGGTGGCCGCCCGCCCTACGGTGGTGGCAACCGTGGTGGCAGCTACGGCGACCGCCGCGAAGGCGGTAGCAGCTACGGTGGTGGCTACAAAGGCGGCAACCGCGAAGGCGGCAGCTCCTATGGTGGCGGCTACAAAGGCGGTCAGGGTGGTAGCAGCTACGGCGACCGCCAGGGTGGCCAGGGTGGTGGCTACCAGCGCGGTGGCTACAAAGGCGGCCAGGGCGGTGGTAGCTCCTACGGCGGTGGCTTCAAGAAGCGCGAAGGCGGCTTCGACGAATAAGGACCACTGATTAGCACGGATTTTAACGGATTGCTCGGATTTTGTAGACGACGTTTTTCTAAAAAAGAGGCTGCCATAGGGCGGCCTCTTTTTGCGTAACCTGGAAACCTGAAGCAAGCTTAAGTTGCTGCGCCGAGTAAGCGATTGCAAACGCCTAAACAAGAAAGGGCTACCCACTGGGTAGCCCTTTCTTGTTTGGAAAATCATCATTCACAGAATTCGTGAAATCCGCTAAAATCCGTGCTCTATTTGGACGAATCGCGCAGGCCGCGGATTTCGTCGTGGGCGGCCTTTACGCCTTGCGACTGCTTCTCGATAATCGATTTCAGGTCGCCGGGCAGGTCTTGTACTTTGCCGGCTTCTTCGTAAGCCTTCTTGGCTACGTCCTCGCCGCGCTCGCACTCGGCGAGGATGGCGTGGTTGTCGTGGCCGGTTACGGCAGCTTTCAGGTCAATCCAGGCGTGGTGAATGGCACCTACCACCGATGAGCCTTCGTTGGTGTCGGGGTGCAGGTCGAGCTTGAACATCTGGTCTTCCAGCTCGGTAACGTAGCTGGCGCGCTGCGCCGAGTATTTCTTGAACAGGTCCTTCAGGTGCTGGTCCTTTACGTCGACCATCGCGTCGGCGTAGCCTTTCTGGCCATCTTTAAGGACGGTGATGAGCGTGTTGAGGGCGGCTTGGGTGGCTTTGGCTTCCATGATTGGAAAAGGGAATGTAAGTTGGAAAGGTGAGGCAGTTTACTAGCCAATTGCCCGCAGGGTTACACCCTAATCCAAGATGCCCCAATTTTATGCTGCTCTAGCCCTGGCCGCTTCCTGCGCTTGTGGCACCGGCAGCCTCAGTTGGCGGGGTGAGTGACCCTGGCCATGGCCTGCCCGGCCAGGAAGCCGGTGGTCCAGGCTGCCTGAAAATTAAAGCCGCCCGTTATGCCGTCTATATCAAGCACTTCGCCCGCAAAATAGAGGCCCGGTACCTGGCGGCTCTCAAACGTAGTGAGGCTGACTTCGCTGAGCGGAATGCCGCCGCAGGTCACAAACTCGTCTTTGTGCGTGGTTTTACCCTGCACTTGCAGCGGGGTGCGCAGCAGCAATTCCAGCAAGCGGTTCTGGGCCTTGGCGGGCACCTCATTCCAGCGCGCTTCGGGCCCGATGCCCGCCTCGGCCACCAGGGTGCGCCAGAGCCGCGCAGGCAAGCCAAACTGCGGGTGGGCGGCCACCTGCTTCTTGCCATTGTCGAGGCGGAAGGCCTGGGCCCAGGGGCGCAGCGTTTCGTCGGTATGGGTGGGCACCCAGCTGATGAGCGCGGTGCCGTGGTAGGCCAGCTCGTGCAGGCGGCGCGCCCCCCAGGCCGAGAGCTTGAGCACGGCCGGGCCGCTCACGCCCCAGTGCGTAACCAGCAGCGGCCCTTCGTATTGCAGCTTTTCGCCGGCTAGCACCACGCGGGCGTGGGGCACGCTCACGCCGGGCAGCTCGCGCAGGGGCGAGGCCGGCACGTTGAAAGTAAACAGCGAGGGCACCGGCTCGGCAATGGAGTGGCCCAGCACCCGCAGCCAGTCGTAGGCCCCCGATTTGGGATTGCCGCCCGTGGCTACCAGCAGCTGGCTGGCGCGCAGCTCGGGGCCTAGCGCGGCGCTGCCTTCTCCACTGATTGCCAAGCGAAAGCTGCCATCGGGCAGCACCGTAATCTGCTCGGCGGCCGTGCGCGTGAGTACGCGCACGCCGGCGTGGCGGGCGGCGTCTTCGAGGGCCCGGGCAATGGTTTCGCTGCTATCGGTGGTCGGAAACATGCGGCCATCGGCTTCCGTTTTGAGCTGCACGCCCCGCGCCCCAAACCAGGCAATGGTATCGGCCACGCCAAAGCGGCGGAAGGCCTCTTTCAGCTGCCGGCCGCCGCGCGGGTAGTGCTGCACCAGCTGCGCGGCCGACTCGCAGGCGTGGGTTACGTTGCAGCGCCCGCCACCCGAAATGCGCACCTTACCCAGCAGCTTGGGGCTTTTTTCGAGGAGAAAAACCGGCTGGCCAGGGTTGGCTTCCGCGCAGGCAATGGCCCCAAAAAAGCCGGCGGCCCCGCCGCCCAGCACCACCACGGGGGCCGGTGGCGCGGGTAAACCAGACGGGAGAAAGCTAGGCACTGACATAGATACAAAGGTAACCCTGGCAGTAGCGCTGGCTGGCGCGGCGCGGTGGCCCTAGCAGTAGGGCAGCGCCGCCAGCACGTCGTCGTGCTGAAACTGATAGGGTACCAGCGCCCGCAGGCGGCTCGAATCAATAGTCTTGCTGCTGCCTCCGCCGGGCAGAAAAACCGGCGGCTCAAGCCCCAGGTAGGTGGCTGCAGCCGGGTAAAAATCGCGCCGCAACGGGTGCGACTCGGCGCATACATTGAGCGTATGTCCCCAAATGCCCTGGTCCAGAATGGTACCGAGCACGCCCACCGCATCGGTGAGGTGCAGCAAGTTAGCAGGGGCATCGCCCTGGGGCAGGTTGCGGCGCCCCGCCAAAAAGCGGCCCGGAGCCCGCCCCGGGCCAATAAGCCCGCCCAGCCGCACCACCGTGCTTTGCCATTGCCCGTAGCGCGGCACAAAATGCCCCTCCGTACGCAATACATCCGAGGCCGCGTCGCGGGTGCTGATGGCATCGGTTTCGCGCATCAGGCGGGGCTCGTCGGGATACACGCCGGTGGTCGAAACAAACAGCACCGCTTGCAGGCGGGCCGCCGCTACGGCCCGGTGCACCGGGCGCAGCAGCTGCGGGTAGCCGCCCGCTACGGCGGCGCGCGGGGGCACGTTGAGCACTAAGCTGGTGGCCTGGCTAAGCAGGGAAGTGAGCCGCAGCTCGTCGCTGGCCGCAAACTCGGGCCCTAGCTGAAGTAGCTGGGCCTCAATGCCGGCCGCGGCCAGCACGGGCAGCTGCTCGGCCGAGGTGGTAGTACCCAGCACCCGGTGCCCCTGGGCCAGCAAGTGCTTTGCCAAGGGCAGGCCCAACCAGCCGCATCCCAGCACGGCTACGGTGGAAGGTATAGCAGGGGAACCGGCAACGAAAGTAACAGACATAAAAATTATTATCGAATACTAGTAAGCTATGCTAAAAGGATGCAAGTTGCACATGAACCACGTAAAGCTGTACGGTGCGCCGGCTATTACTTACCTTCGGGGCCCTAGCCGCTGGCAGCCCGCCGGCCTTGCCTGCTTTATGATGACAAATTCCTTTACCCAGCCCATGCTGCGCGATAATGCCCTAGCTGGCAAAACCATTATTGTGACGGGGGGAGGCACTGGCCTGGGCCGGGCGATGACCACGTATTTCCTGCAATTAGGGGCCAACGTCACCATCACGAGCCGCAAACTCGCTGTACTGGAACAAACCGCGGCCGAACTGCGCCAGCAAACGGGTGGCCGCGTGCTGGCCTTAGCCTGCGACGTGCGCAAATACGAAGAAGTCGAGGCCATGCTGGCGCGTACCTACGCCGAATTCGGGCGTGTGGATGTACTGCTCAACAATGCAGCCGGCAACTTTATCAGCCCCACCGAGCGCCTTAGCCACAAGGCCTTCGACGTGATTGTGGACATCGTGCTGCGGGGCTCCTACAACTGTACCCTGGCCGTGGGCAAGCGCTGGATAGCCGACAAGCAGCCCGGCACCATCCTCAATATCGTAACAACTTACGCCTCCGTGGGCTCGGCCTACGTAGTGCCCTCGGCCGCCGCCA
Source organism: Hymenobacter cheonanensis (assembly GCF_030581075.1). Taxonomy (GTDB): domain Bacteria; phylum Bacteroidota; class Bacteroidia; order Cytophagales; family Hymenobacteraceae; genus Hymenobacter. The sequence continues at coordinate 194,641 of NZ_JAUQSW010000010.1, read as the reverse complement.
AGGCCGGCGTGCTCGCCATCACCCGCTCGCTCGCCGTGGAGTGGGCCAAGTATGGCATCCGCTCCAATGCCATTGCCCCCGGGCCATTTCCTACCGAAGGCGCCTGGAGCCGCCTGTTTCCGGAGCCGCTGGCCAGCCAGCTCGACCCGGCCGCCAGCGTGCCGCTTAAGCGGGTAGGGCAGTACCAGGAACTGGCCAACCTGGCGGCGTACCTGGTGTCCGACTTTTCGGCTTATATCAATGGCGAGGTCGTGACTATCGACGGCGGCGAATGGCTCAACGGTGCCGGGGAGTTTAACAAACTTGAAGCCCTGACGCCCGAAATGTGGGACACCATTGAGAAAACCATGCGCCGCTAAGAAGCGTGGCCTCGGCTTATAGTTTATAGCCTTTATAATCCTTGCTAAACTCGGCGGCCGGAATAGGCTGATTAGCTACTACGTCCAGAAAACTGTATTTCTCATACAGTCCCCGGTCGTCGTAAACAGTAACGGACGCTGGCAGGTATGTTTTAGCATTCACCACTACTACCACACGCCGGCCGTACGCATTAGGCACCTGCAATTCCTGGCCCTCGGTCAACTTGCTATCTACGCTTAAGTTGTTGCGCTCGATAATACGGTACTCGCCGCAGCCGAAGCGAGCTGCTACCGAGGCAATACTCTCGTTTTTGCCAACACGGTAAGCTACGTAGCGAAATTGCGGGTAGTCGGAGCGCAGCACATAGCATGGCTGCCCTTGCGCCGTGCTATCGCCGGTATAATGAAACGAACGGGTAAATACACTTTCAGCCCGCCCATCGGGGCCGTTCAGCAGGTCGGCAATCATCCCAAAGCCGGCCTGCAACACCGTGTGGTGCTGGCCCTTGCGCATCAGCGAGCCGTTGGGGTCCAGGCTGAGGGTGACGTACGGAAACGCGGCCGGATACACCCAGGCGTCATTATCGTTTTGGCCAGTCACGTATAAAACCTCCACGCCCTTGCGGTTTTTTAAATAAACGCGGTAAGGATTATAAGCAATTTTCATGGCCGTATAATCCGGCGCAATCTTAGTGCCCACCCGCTCCCTGGCCTCTGCATTGCAGCGGATAGAACCCAGATTGTGAATAGCGGCCGTGAGCCGGCTGATGAGCTGGGCCGTGGTAAGTGAGCTAGCCGGTGGCGCAGTAGCCCCGCGGCAAGTTAAGCTTAGGCAAAATACACCAGCCAGAAAAAAATAGTAGCGCACAGATAAATTAAAAAAGGCTGTCAATTTAAACTAATGTGCGGGAAGCGAGAAGCAGCGCTATCGAAAATAAATAGCTCGTCTACTTCAATACCGCGCAAGTAGGAATACAAAGGGAATTGCGCTACAATGGCGCTCACCGCGTCCTCATCCTCCCCGGTAATAATAGCCCATCCCCGGCTGCGGCTTGCACTAATAGCGTAAGCCTCAATAATGTGTTCGGCGAGCAGCTGATTAATAAACGTGCGGTGTTGCGGAATAATCGCCATAAAATCTTCCGTAAAAGATTGGGGTAGGCGAAACGATACGGCAAAGGCTGGCATATACTCGGCTTGGTCCAGAAACAAGAGCTAGGTAGTAGCCGGTGGCAATGCGGCTACCGGCAAGGTGCAGTATGTGCAGAGGCAACCTACGAATGCCCTAGCTCGGCAACGGCAGGCAGGCTCGGGTCACCAAGTGCCGGGGCGGCTGGGCTTGTATTACCCGCCCGCGTTTCCCACTCGCGATAATTGGTAATCTCCACTTGAAACTTGCCCACAAACCAGCTTATTAAGCTCAAATCATCCAGAAAACCCAAAACTGGAATGAAATCTGGCACCAAATCGATGGGGCTTAGTACGTATAGCAACACGGCTAGCCCCGAAATAATGGTGCTGGTTTGAATTTGCCGGTAATCACCAGTAATATAGTTGCGTACCAGGCGCACCAAAGTTAGCGCAACGTCAAACAGCTGTTTAAATTTGTTGTCTTTGCTATTCTCATCCGCTAGCTTATCCGCTGTTTCGTTTAGAATAGTAATTACTTTAAACGGCTTGCCTAATAATTTACTGGCGCGATTTACGAATAAGCTAAAGATGGCATTTTTAGAAATCTGAATGCCGCGTTGTGCGAGGGTAGCCATTGGGCGAATACTTGAAATTTAAAGCAAGAACCACCTGATACGTAGCGCTACCAGCTTAGTTGGCGTAGACTTTGGGCTGGCAAAAAGCTATTTTTCAAATAAGGGCGTCGTGCCGCCCACCCAATCCTTATTTTTATTGAAATCGACCCCTATCATCTCGCCGCGGCTTAGGCGGGCTAGCCCGGCCACTAGCGTAGGGTGCGCCTCGGAGTGGGGCCAGGTATAAAGCAGTCGAATCTCGCATTTTACTAGCCCGTCAGGTGCTTGAACCACTGGCTCATACGTGACTTTGCGCTGCAATAAGTAGTTTTCCTTATCAGGCAAAGCATCCAAATCGGCAGCCGTAACATGAAGGCGAACGCCCGCACCCGCAAAGGAAAACAACGGCTTTAATACGTAGTTTTCCAAGTCAGCCGGGTAAGAAATTAACTCCTGTAAGTAATAGCTAGGGGGCGCAAACTGGCTTTGTATCAGCGGCAGCGTGTATTTGCTGATGCGAAAAAACCAGTTAGGGTGTCCCACCCAGGCCACATCAACCTCATCAGTTAAATTAAACTCTGAATTTAAATTCGGATAACGGGCTAACTCATCAAAAATAATGCGATTATAAATTCGCTTGATGAGAATTTCTCGGCCATCTTTTTCGTAGAAAAGTTGACGCCCTCGCTTGCGAACGTCCGGCAGTGAAACGGCTTCAATACCCCAGTATTTTTTGGATAGAGCGAAGTCAATGCGGGTTTTTTGTTTCTCCGGAAACAGCTCCAGTAAAATAACATTCTCTGGATTCTCACCAGCCAGAATCAAGTTCTTTAAATTGGCGTGGTACGCATCAGCATCCGCAACGTCGAGGAAAGGAGTTACGCCAGGGACAATAGGGTAGTGGGCCGCAAATACTTCGGGCAGGTATGCCTGAAAAGCATAGAGCGATGGAAACCCTTGCATCTCAATAAGCTGTGGCTCAAGCTCACCCGCGGCATTACGGCATACAGCGAAATCGAAAGTTAAAAACTCAGCGTGTTCGTCTTCGTGCGGTACCCGCTGCCCAGCAGGAATTGCAGCATCCGTACGCTGCTTAAAATCTGATTGCTGAATGACCCGAATAATATCCTCTCCAGCTTGTATCAGTTTATCCCGCAGGGCAGCTGGCACAAATACCGGAGTTTCGGCCACGCGAAAATCAAGCTGATTAGGTAATTGCTGGTCGATATCGGCTAGCATTGCCTGATAGCTTTCAGGCGTAAAGGCAGCGTTAAATAATTGGCGAGGAGCAGGAATCATGCGGTAGGTAGCGCTAAAGAAATAAGCGGGACAGAGCAGGCAAAACGCTGATGAAATTAGGTGAAGGCCGGCTCGCTCAGTGCCGATAGCGCCCGCCGCAGGAAAGTGGGAATAATAATTCCTTCTGTCACCTCAATAGTGTCCGGTGAGGCTAGCAGATTTACCATTTCGTGGTATTTCTCTTCTCCGTAGGCTGTAATCACCTGCTGCTTGCGCTCATCAGTCAGCATGTAGCGCAGCATGCCTTCTCCATCGGCTTCGGGGTGAAACTGGGTGCCTAATACTTCGGGAGAAAAACGCAGTGCCATAATGGCTCGGGCAAGCGGAATATGGGGTCGTTCCTTTTCCAGGCATAAGACCTTGATATTAAGCTCGCTCAGTCGTTCAGGATGAAGGTCAATCAGTTGGTAATCCCGGGAATCAACGGCGTAAAACGGCTCGGGTAAGCGCGAGAAAATAGGGTCGACCTGCCCTGCCTCAGTCAGATGCACGGGCAATACACCGAAAGAGGTTGATTTACGCTTACCTACGGTGCCTAGCCCCAAATGCCGGCTTACTAGTTGGAAAGAATGGCAAATAAGCAGCAAATGCTTCTTGCGCTCGGCTTGCTGATTATACGAGAATAAGGCGTCAATAAAATCAAAATAGCGCGTCTCCCAAGGCTCATCAGACTGCAGCGGACTGCCCGGCCCACCGCTTGAAATATAGATATCATACGTCAGGTCAGGCACTTCACTAGTAGCCCGGACGTTAAATATATCTACTAAAAAGCTGACCTGATTTTCGCTTTCAGCCCGCCGCAATAATTGTCGGATGCAACGCATTCCCTCATTAGGAAAATTATTGTACATATCCAGAATAGCAATTCTAAACTGACTCATAGTATGAATAAAACTTAAGTAAAAAATCTCACAGAAAGCAGGTGAGTAACAAGCAGAATATAATCCTTTCGTTTATATCAACGAGTTATAAGCCGTAGGTAGTTTCAGCCAGGATAAAGTCTACTACTTTGGTTAAGTCGCCGGTTTGATGAAAAACTGCGAGCTGCCGGTCAGCTCCGGTTCCCATTTCGAGCATTTTAAGTACGTACTCAACCTCCTGGCGGCTGCCTAGCTCATCTAGGACATCATCTATAAAATCAAGCAGTTCCAGAATGAGCTGGCGGGCAGGCTTTTCCTCCTGCGAGCCAAAATCGATGAGGTTGCCATCAATACCGTAGCGGGCGGCTCGCCATTTATTTTCCTTAATGAGGGCGCTGCGATAAAGGCGGAAATTTAGATTTTGGCACTTGAGCTTGTAAATCTTCGCTACTAGGGCCTGCATAACGGCGGCAACGGCGATGGTCTCATCGGCCCGCATCATCATGTCGCAAATGCGGTACTCGATAGTATCGAAGAAGGGATGGAGGCGTAAATCCCACCAGATTTTCTTGCCGTTGTCGATGCAGCCGGTTTTTATTAGCAGGGCAATAAACTCGTCATAATCCGAGGCGCTCGTAAAATAGCCTGGGATACCCGTGCGTGGAAAACGTTCGAAAACTTTGGTTCTGAAAGACTTATAACCGGTTTCCCGGCCTTCCCAGAAGGGAGAATTAGTGCTGAGCGCAAACAGGTGCGGCAAAAAATACCGTAGGGCGTTCATCATGTACACGCCCAGGTCGCGGTTTTCGATGCCGATGTGCACATGCATCCCAAAAACCAGGTTGGAGCGAGCGGCCTCCTGCAATTCCTCTACTATCTTATCGTAGCGCGCATCGGGCGTGATGGGCTGGTCTTGCCAGCGCGAAAATGGGTGCGTGCCAGCAGCGGCAATTTTAAGGCCCACGCGGTCGGCCAGCTCAATTACCTGGCGCCGCAGGTGCACCACTTCGTCGCGGGCTTCGTGAATATTCTTGCAAATATTGGTGCCTACCTCCACTACCGACTCGTGCATTTCAGCTTTTACCTGCTCGTGCAGGGTTATTTTGCCGTCCTCCACAATCTTGGACATGTGCGACCGCAGGTCGCGCGTGACCGGGTCAATGGTCTGAAACTCTTCTTCTATTCCGAGCGTGAAAATGGGCCGTGGCATAAGCGGTCAGCAACTGAAAGTGAGTGGGAGAGGGCCCTATCTGGCGAGAAATGAGGCAGTAAAAAGAGCTGCCACCCCTAGCGATGGCAGCTCTCTACTAGTAATGAACCCTGGCAGCCAATTATTTTTTGGGGGCCGGTTTTTTAGGCTTAGCCGGCGCATCGGCCGGGGCGGTTGGCTTAGCAGCTTTCGGTTTGGCAGCCGGCTTGGGCACTTCGCCTTCAGGAGCAACGGGCGCCGGCGCGGCGGGCTTTTTAGGCGCGGGGGCCTTTTTAGCGGGCTTAGCGGGGGCGGGCGGGTTAGCGCCCAGGTCGTTGGTCTGGTGCAGGGCACCGCCTACCTCAACGGCCCCATCGGTACTGGCAATGGCCGTTTGGCGGGCCGACTTTTGCACGAACGAGCCCCAGGTCAGGTTGTCGCGGCCGGGCTGCTGGGCCTGGGCGCGCTCAATAGCCAGGTTGGCCGCGTGCTCTACTACCCATTCAAAATTTTCGGGGCCAACCGAATTAATATCGGCGTCAGGCGCCGGGTTGCCGAAATCAATGGCAATCGGAATGCCGCCGCGCACAGCAAATTCTACGGTATTAAAATCGTAGCCCAGGCCCTGGCATAGGCGTAGGGTGTAGTCTTTCACCGTAGCCAGGAGCTTTTCGCCGGCCTCGCCCTGAGTTTTCATCTCGGTCTGGTAGCGCTGGTGCGGGGCGTTGCGCGGCTCGTAGGGCATGATGAGCACGTCTTTGCCGCCCAGGCAATAGCAGCGGAAGTAGTCGTCGAAGTCAACGGCCTCCTGGTACAGCATTACGAGCTGGCCAGTTTCGTCGTAGGCGCGCCAGGCTTCATCGGGGTTATCTACTTTGTACACGCTCTTCCAGCCACCGCCGGCGTGGGGCTTCATGAAGGCCGGAAAGCCAATTTTTTCAAATGCCTTGTGCCAATCGAACATGGCCAGGTTGCGAAACGAGTTCTCGCTGGTGTCGTCGGGGCGGGCCTTGCTGGGCAGCAGCAGGGTTTTGGGCACCGGCACCCCTAGCTGCACGGCCAGGGCATTATTGAAGAACTTTTCGTCGGCGCTCCACCAAAAGGGGTTGTTAATGACGGCCGTGCCGGTGAGGGCGGCATTTTTGAGGTACGCCCGATAGAAGGGCACATCCTGCGAAATGCGGTCGATAATGACGGCATAGTCGGTGGCTACTGCCTGCTCGACTTCCTCAATGCGCACAAACTCGGCCGTAATGCCATCGACGGCTTTCTGATTAACGCGGTCCACAAATGCCTGCGGAAAAGTATTTTCCTGGCCGAACAAGATGCCGATTTTTTTCATGGGGAAGAGTTGTAGGAAGCTAAGGTGTTAGGAATGGGTGAGCGTGAGCCCGTTGCGTGTACGCAAAGTGCCGCCTAAAAGATAGTGGAGACGTATTCGGGGAACATATCGCGCCACACCGGCCAGTCGTGGGTGCCGTAGGGGCGCACGTCGAGGCGGTGCGGAATGCCCTTGCGCGACAGGATTTCCGACATGCGGTAGTTGGCATCCTTGCAGAAGTCGTGCTCGGCGGTGCCCAGGATGATGTTCATCTTGTAGAAGTTCTCATCCTGCGCATTCGGCATGTAGTCGGGCGGGTTGTGGAAGTACGCCTGCTCGTCGTAGTGCCCATCCAGAAACATCTTGATGTCGAAGGCCGCGCCCATCGAAAACATGTGCGCCACCTGGCCCGGGTGCCGAAAGGCAAAGTTGAGGGCCTGATAACCACCTAGCGAGCAGCCGGCTACGCCCACCTTATCTACCTGGCACTCCTGCTGCAGGCGGGGCACCAGCTCTTCGCTCACCATGCGGTCGTAGAGGCCGTGGTTGTGCACGCGGGTGCCGGGGTGCAGGTGCTTGGCATACCAGCTCCACTTGTCGCCGCTATCGATGCAGATGAGCTTGATAAGGCGGTTCTCAATAAACCAGCGCACCGAGTCGACCAGCAGAAAATCCTTGGCCTCGTAGTAGCGGCCGTTGGAGGTGGGGAAGATGATGAGCGGGTAGCCGTAGTCGCCCACGACGAGCATTTCCAGGTCCAGGCCTAGGTGCTGGGAGTGGAAGCGGCGGTATTCTTCGTGCAAAATGCGGGGCCCGGCGGGAATGACACGCTCGCCCGAACCGGCCGCAAACTAAGCAGAAAAACCGAACGGCCAAGCCTGCCGCTGGCCCGGCCGAATGAAGCCAGGGGTGTTTATTTGCGGGCCATGACAAGTTTTCGGTTTCAGTCGCCGCGCGGCGCTACGGTAGTGGTGCGGCGCGATGAATATCTATTTTCGGTGGCGCTGGGGCGCGTAGTGCGCCTCGATGTGGTGCTGCCGCCCGGTTTTTCGAGCCGTGCTGCCCAGCCCTACCCGGTGCTGTATCTCCATGATGGGCAGGACCTGGCACGGCTGCGCCTGCCGGCCACGCTCAACCGGCTGTTTCGGCAGGGTGAGGTGCGGCCGTTTGTGCTGGTGGCCATCCACGCCGCCGACCGCCTGCAGGAATACGGTGTGGCTGCCCGCCCCGATTACCTGGGCCGCGGCAGCCGTGCCGGCCGCTACACCGACTTTATGCTCAAGGAGCTGCTGCCCTACGTGCAGGCGCACTACCACGCCAGCGCCGAACCAGCCGAGGCCGCCGTGGCGGGCATGTCGCTAGGGGGCCTCATGGCCTTTGACCTGGCCTGGCACCACCCCGAAGCCTTTCTAAAATGCGGCGCGTTCAGCGGCTCGTTTTGGTGGCGGGGGCGGGGGCTGGCCGATGGCTATACCGATGCCGACCGCCTGATGCACCAATTGGTAACTGCTGGCCGGGCCCGGCCCGGGCAGCAGTTCTGGCTGCAAACCGGCACCGACGACGAAACCAGCGACCGCAATAACAACGGCATTATCGATGCCATCGACGATACCCTGGACCTGCTGGCGACCCTGGCTGCCCAGGGCTTGCCGGCTGCCTCGGCGCGCTACGTGGAGGTGCCCGGCGGCCACCATCACCCCGATACCTGGGGCACCATCATGCCCGATTTTCTGCATTGGGCCTTTGGTACCAAGGAGTTGGCAGCGGCCGAGGTGGCGGCCCGCACGCCGCGCCCGGCTCGCTGGCGGCTAGGGGGGCGGGCGCTGCTGCGGCGCCCGGGCGGGGCCGCCCGCTGGAAATTTCAGTATCTGCGGCGGGCGGCTACCTTTGCGGCCATGCCTGCTTCTGCTGCCATTACCCTAGCCCGTCCGGCGCCCGGCACGTATCTGCCTTACACGCAGGCGTATATCGACTTGGTGCCCGCCGCGGCCGACCCGCTGACGCAACTGCGCCAGCAGGCGGCCGAAATGCACCGCGAGTTGGCGGGCCTCACCGAAGCCCAGGCGCTGCTACGCTACGCGCCGGGCAAGTGGACGCCCAAGGAAGTGCTGGTGCACCTCACCGATGCGGAGCGTATTTTTGCCTACCGCGCCCTGCGCTTCGCCCGCGCCGATGCCCAGGAGCTGCCTGGGTTCGACGAGAACGATTTTGCGGCCAATAGCGAAGCCAACGACCGCCTGCTGAGCGACTTGCTGACCGAGTACCACGCCGTGCGCGCCGCCACGCTAGCCTTCTTCGGCGGCCTGAACGGCGGGCAGCTCGACCGCGCTGGCCGGGCCAACGGCGGCGCCACTTCGGTGCGCGCCTTGCTCTATATTATTGCCGGGCACGAGCAGCACCACCTGCGCATTCTGCGCGAACGCTACTGGCCGCTGCTGCCGGCGGCGCAGGCCGGCTAGCCGCACAACAACCGGCTGCCCCAGTACGTTAATTTGCCGCGTTGCCTTCGTTTTTATTCCTTCCACCCCAACCATTTTTCACTCATGGCCAAAGCCCAAGACGCCCGCAAAGAGAAAAAGAAAGAGCCCACCAAGTCGATGAAAGAAAAGAAAGCCGAAAAGGAGGAGAAAAAAGTAGCCCGCGCCCGCAAGCAAGACTAAATCACGGATTACGCGGATTTTAGCGGATTTCACGGATTTTGTGGACGACGCTACTTTCCAACATAGAAAGGCCACCTGGCGAGGTGGCCTTTTGTATTTATTAGGCAATACTTAGTTGGCTTCTGGGTGCCGGCGGCGGCGGCTGGCGTAGCCTTTTGTATTTAATAGGCAATACTTAGCTGGCAGTAGCCGTCGTCCACAAAATCTGTGAAATCCGCTAAAATCCGCGTAATCCGTGATTTAGAGGGTATAGTACGGCTCCTTTTCCTTGTCGTGATAGCGCAGGTAGCCGTGCAGCACCAGCTTGATGAGGGTACGGTAGGCGCGGCGGCGGCTCACGTTGATGAGCTTGGTGTACTGTGCCACCGTGATGCGCGGCTGGGTGGTTTTGAGGTAATCGAGCACGCGCAGCTCGTCTTTGCTGAGCGGCAGCTTTTCGAGGCGCGCCTCGGGCTGCTGGCGGGCCAGTACTTTCTCGGTGAGGCTGCTGGCCTGCACGCTTTCGTCGCGCACGCGCACGTAGCCGCGCCACTCGCCGGGCGCCACCTGGGCGCGGTGCGGCTTGTTGAAGCTTTCGGCCACGCTCACGACAAGAACGATAAGCTCATCCTCGGTTTCAACTTCTCGAAATTGCAGCGTCAGGGGCGGGTCGATGTAGTGCGCCGCCGCATCGCGCAGCACAAACATCTCCTCCTCGGCATCGCGCACGCCCACCACGCGGCCGTCGTCATCCACACCCACCAGCACCTGCCCGCCGTGGGTATTGGCCAGCGAGGCCAGCGTGCGCGCAATGCGGGTAGGGTGGGTGGTCTTCTTCTTGAATTCGAGCCGCTCGCCCTCGCCCTGGCTGATAAGTGCGCGTAAGTTCATATGGTATACTTGTAAGCTACCGGCTATCGGCCTGCTCAGCAGCTAAGAATAAATACAAATACTAACGTAAACCGAAACGCAAATGTGCCGCCTTCCAAGCAGGAAAGCGGCACATCAATAAGCTAACAGCTGGCCTGCCTAGCTACGCAAGCCGTTAGAGCGGTGGTCTAGAAAGGCAGGTCGTTGTCGTCGTCGCCCGCGATGGGCTGGGCCGTGGGCTGAGCCCGCAGGTTCGGGTTCTGGTTTTGAGCGGCCGGGCGGGCGGCGGGCTGCTGCTGGCCATACGACGAGCCACCGGCGGGGGCGCCACCCGAGGCCGGCTCTACGCGCCAGGCTTCGAGGTTGGTGAAGTACAGCATCTGGCCATTTTTGTTGAAGCCGCGGCCACGCAGGTCAAAGGTCACCTTCACCTCATCGCCCGTTTTATAGGGGTCGATAACGCTGGTTTTGTCCTGAGTCAGCTGAAACTTAATTTGCTGGGGATACTGGCCGTCTTGCACTTCCAGGACGAACTCGCGCTTGCGGAATTTTTCGCTTACCTGCTGTTCGTCAAAGATTTCGTGCAGGCGGCCGGTTACGTCGTATGCCATCGGAAAGGGGAAATTTAAAATGTAGAAAACGTAGGGCCAAACCTACGAAAAAAAACTGAGGAAGGCCAACCGCAAGCCTGGTTTCAGCTAGCCAAGGCGGGCTTTTTTCAGGTAGTTACCCAGGGTTTAGCTAAAAAAAATAGCGTTGCTGAATAGCGGCAACACCTTGATTTAGAATTTGCTGCTAGGGCAAGGCTTCTTTATAAACCGCTAGCAAGCCCGGAAAGTGCCGTTCTTGCGCCAGAAACCCACTTGATTAGCAACCTTCACTATGTTTTCTCTTGCCTTGCACGGCGGGGCCGGCACCATTGCCCGCGCCACGCTTACGCCCGCTCTCGAAGCCGACTACCGCGCCGCCCTCGCGGCGGCCCTGGCCACCGGCACGGCGCTGCTGGCCCAGGGCGCGCCCGCCCTCGATGCCGTGGAGGCCACCGTGCGCAGCCTCGAAGACTGCCCGCTCTTCAATGCCGGGCGCGGGGCCGTATTTACCCACGACGGCCACCACGAGATGGACGCCGCCCTCATGGATGGGGCTAGCCGCCGGGCCGGCGCCGTGGCCGGCGTGCGCCAGGTGCAAAATCCCATTCGGGCCGCGCGCCTCGTGATGGAGCAAACCGAGCACGTGCTGCTGGCCTACCCGGGCGCCGATGAGCTGGCCCGCGCGCACGGCCTGCCGATGCAGCCGGCCGCGTACTTTTTCACCCAGCAGCGCTTCGACCAGTTGCAGGAGGCCATCGCGGCCGGCCGCATGCAGCTCGACCACGCCGCTAGCCCCGCCCCGGACCCCAACTGGAAAAAAGGTACCGTGGGTGCCGTGGCCCGCGACCAGCGCGGGCATCTGGCCGCCGCCACCAGCACCGGCGGCATGACCAACAAGCGCTACTCGCGCATCGGCGACACGCCCATAATCGGGGCGGGCACCTGGGCCGATGCGCGCTGCGCCATCAGCTGCACCGGGCACGGCGAGTATTTTATCCGGGCGGTGGTGGGCTACGACGTGGCCTGCCTCATGGAGTACAAGGGCCTGAGCCTGGCCGAGGCCTGCCGCGTGGTGGTGCACGACAAGCTGGCCCCGGTGGGCGGCGAGGGCGGCCTCATCGCCGTGGATGCGGCGGGCAACCTGGCGTTGCCCTTCAACTCGGAAGGCATGTACCGCGCCAGCCGCAATGCGGCGGGGGAGGAGCAAGTCGATATTTATTAGGAAGGGCGCGGCTGGCCCCTGCGCCGGGCAGCGGCCGGCCCTGGCCCGGCCGCTGCCGGGAAAATGCCTTAGCTGAAATGGCAGGCAGCTACGCAAACGAACCGGCCGCTTTGTCGTATTTTAGTAACGAAGGAACTCGGGCTCGGGCCATGGCCGGGGCTGCCTGGGTGAGCTTCGCTTACTTCCTGCTGACTCTTCCCTTTTTATAGGCCCGCGCCGGTCGTGAAGCTTTGGGCCGGCTAGCCCCGTGGCCAGCTCGCCTGTTGCTATGCGGTGCCCGTAGCTGCTTGCTATTATGCCCGAACATCCCGAAAATGCACCCCTGATGCCCGCGCCCGACACGCTGGCCAGCAAGCACCGCCACCCCATTCTGGCCCAGCCGCCCGACCGCCTGCTCGACTTAGAATTGAAGGCCCGCGAACACATTGCGGCCGGCGTCACGGCCGTGCTGGAGTCCGTCGAGTTCAACTGGGGTGAGGCGGGCGTGGTGCGCGGCACTCGCGGCTTGCAGAAGCTCAACCAGTTTGATGGCTACGACTGCTCGTCGTGCGCCTGGCCCGACCCCGACGCGCACCGCTCGATAGCCGAGTTTTGCGAAAGCGGCGCCAAGGCCACGGCCTCCGATGCCGACGTGCGCGCCTGCGGCCCCGAGGTATTTGCCAGGTACAGCCTGGCCGAGCTGTCGCAGCTGCCCGACCGCGACCTCAACAACCTGGGCCGCCTCACGCACCCCATGGTGAAGCGCCCCGGCGGCACCCACTACGAGCCCATCGAGTGGCGCGAGGCGTTCGAGATTATCGCCGACCAGCTCAACGGGCTAGCCTCGCCCGACGAGGCCGTGTTCTACACTTCGGGCAAGGTGCCGAATGAGCCGGCGTTTCTATTCCAGCTCTTCGTGCGGCAATACGGCACCAACAACCTGCCCGACTGCTCCAATATGTGCCACGAGAGCAGCACCGCGGCCCTGACCGACACGCTGGGCCTGGGCAAGGCCTCTATAATACTGAGTGACTTCGACCACTCCGAAGTCATCATCGTTATCGGCCAGAACCCTGGCACCAACTCGCCCCGCATGCTTACGGCGCTGCAAAAAGCCAAGCAAAACGGGGCTAGGATTATCAGCATCAATCCGCTGCCGGAGGCTGGCCTCGACCACTTCCGGCAGCCGCAGGACTTCAAAAACCCGCTCAAGGCCATTCCGACGCTGCTGAGCGCGGGCACGCCGATAAGCGACGTGTTTTTGCAGGTGAAGCTGGGCGGCGACCTTGCCGTGCTGCGCGGCCTGATGAAGCATCTGTTTGAGGCCGAGAGCTATAACCCCGGCGAGGTGCTGGACCGGCCGTTCATCGACGAGTTTACCAGCGGCTTCGCCGCGTTTGAGGAAAGCATTCGCAACACCAGTTGGGAAGACATCGAGGAGAGCAGCGGCCTGAACCGCTACCAGCTGCTGGAGGCGGCTAACCTATTGGCGCCCAAGCAGAAGATTATCACCTGCTGGGCCATGGGCGTGACGCAGCAGAAGCAGGGCACGGAGGTAATTCAGGAAATCGTGAACCTGCACCTCCTGAAAGGCGCCATTGGCAAGCGCGGGGCGGGCACCTGCCCGGTGCGCGGCCACTCCAACGTGCAGGGCGACCGCACGATGGGCATCTGGGAAAAGATGAAGGACGAGTTTCTGGATGCGCTCCAGAAGGAGTTTGACTTTGAGCCGCCCCGCGCCCACGGCCTCGACGTGGTGAAAAGCCTGCGGGCGATGGTGGAAGGCAAAACCAAGGTGTTTTTCAGCCTGGGCGGCAACCTGCTCTCTGCCGCCCCCGATACCGAGCTGATTGCCGACGGAATGCGCAAGCAGCTGGCGACCATCTTCGTAGCTACCAAGCTCAACCGCGGCCACCTCACCACCGGCGAAACCAGCCTGCTGCTGCCCACCCTGGCGCACGTCGATATCGACATGCAGAAGAGCGGCCACCAGATGACGTCGTGCGAGAGCACAACGGGGGTAATTGGCCAGAACAAAGGGGTGCTAGCCCCCATTTCCGACCAGATGCTGAGCGAAGTAGCCATTATCAGCGCCGTGGCCATCGCCACGCTGGGCGATAGGCTCAAGGGCGATTGGGTGGCCATGACGGAGAATTATGACCTCATCCGCGAGCACATCAGCCACGTAGTGCCGGGCTTCGAGGACTTTAACGAGAAGCTGCGGCGGCCGGGCGGCTTCTACCTGCCCAACGGGCCCCGCGACCGCAAGTTCAAGACCGCCGACCAAAAGGCGCACTTCTCGGTAACGAAGCTCGAAAAAACCCCGCTAGCCCCCGGCCAACTGATACTGACCAGCCTGCGCGCCCACGACCAGTTCAACACTACGGTGTACGAGAACAACGACCGCTACCGGGGCGTGTTTGGCGAGCGCCGGGTGCTGTTTATGCACCACGACGACGCCCGCGAGCGTGGCCTGCAAGTCCGCGACCTGGTAGATATTACCAGCCACTACGGGGGCCAAACGCGCACGGCCGAAAAGTTTTTGGTGGTGCCTTACGATATTCCGAAGGGCAACGTGGGCGCTTATTTCCCCGAAATGAACGTGCTCGTGCCGCTATCCAGCGTGGTGCCGGTGAGCAACACGCCCACCTCCAAGCACATTGTGGTAACGGTGGCCAAAGCCCAGGCCGCGCCAGTGGCTAGCGCCCCGGCGCCGGTAGCCGAGCTGGCCTAGTAATCGTCTTCCTGCCACCAAAAAAGCCTCTTCCCTAATTGGGAGAGGCTTTTTTGGCGAGCAGCCCGGCCACCCGGTGCTCCCCACATCCTACTACGGAGTGGCTAGCAGCTGGCGTTCACGGCGGCTTCCTTACTCACGTAAAACTTGCGCTCGGTCATGCAGTACACGTTGCCCTTGGCCAGCACGTGCATCTTGAAATTCTCGATGGAGAGCGTGGTGCCTTTTTTGGCGGCGGCGGCATTGTTGTGCTGAATGTCGTGGCCATCGAGAATGATGACGAGGTTCGAGCCGATGGTTTCGACCAAGTGGCCGTCGGTGATGAGCACGCCGGTGTCCTCGCCCAGCCCAATGCCGATGAGCCTGGGGTGCAGCGCCACCGCCTCGATGAGCCGGCCGAAGCGCCCGCGCTTCACAAAGTGCGAGTCGATGACGGCCGGCGGCGAGAGGCTGAGGCCAACGCCCATCTTCACGGCACCTTTCAACAGGGCATCGGGCACCGAGCCACCGCGTATCATGTGCTGCGACATGGCCATGGCGCCGGCGCTGGTGCCGGCAATCACGAAGTTGGGCTCGGCGTAGTAGCGGCGGGTGAGGGTATCGAGAAAGTCGCTTTCGCCGAACATCTCACGCAGCCGCGACTGGTTGCCGCCCGAAAACATCACTACATCGGCGGCCAGCAGGCGGGCCAGATACTCGGGCTGGCGCGCATCCTGGGGCGTGCGAATGTCCATGATGCCCACATTGTGGCAATTGAGCATCGCAAACGAAGCCGTATAAATAGGCCCCACTTCCTGCGGAATCATGGAAGCGGTGGTGACGACCTCAATGCGCGGGTCGGCCTTGCCCGACTCGGACACGACGCGCTTGAGAATGCCCAGTTCAAAAAAATTCAGGTAATACTGGCGCTTGCTGCGGACGGTAGGGTAGGTGCCCTTATCCTCATTGCCCCCAATGGCGATGAGCTTGCCGCGCGGAATAATATTTTTCAACGGTACTGGCTAGTCTGATTGGAAGAAAGCAAAGGTACGGCGGCCGGGGCCGGGCTAGCCCGGCTGGTTGGGCAAAAGCCATGCCGCCAGCCCCCGCCCGGCGCGGCTGAAGCTAGCGGCATGGCTCACGCGCCCAGCAGCGCATCGAGGGTGCTCGTGGCCACCGAGTGGTAGTTGGGCCGGGCCAGCTGGTAAATTTCGCGGGCCCGCGCCGGCCCGCCGGGCGTGGCCAGCAGCGCCCGGTAGAGGGGCACCAGAAACTTGCGCCGCCCCACGTGCCGCAGGAAGTTTTCGAGCGGGGCGTCGGCCGGCGCGTAGCCCGCCCGTAGGGCCAGCGGAAACCAGGCGGCCAGTAGCTCGGCATTGCCGGAGGTGGTGAAGTGGAAAACCTCGTCGAGCCGGCCCAGGTCGGCCGCCGTCAGGGTGGGGGGCAGGCCACGCAAAAAATGCTCCCATTCCTGGCTGCTCCACTCCGTAGTTATAGGTTGCAAGGTGGCGGGCCCCGCGCCGGCGGCCAGCCGGGCCAGCGCGGCATAGACCGCGGCGAAGCGGGCCGACTGCGCCACGGGCGCGCCGGGCGGCAGGCCTGGGCCGTCGAGCCAGGCGGGCAGGTCGAGTTGGCTAGCCTCGTCGGGCGTGAGCAAGGTTTGGGTGAGGTAGGCCGCGAAGTGGTCGGTGGTCATGCTCTGAAAAGCAAACCGGGCGAAGTACTCCGTAATAAAGGCGTCGAGGCGCGGGCGGCCCACCAGCCGCTCCAGGGTCAGCAAAAGCAGGCAGCCCTTTTCGTAGGCAATGTCGGTGAGGCCGTCGTCGGGGTCGCGGCCGGCCAGATGCAGGCGCAGGTGCGTGGCCGGGCTAGCCGGCCCCATTTCCTGCATGGTATGGCGCAGGTCAGCTTCGCCCAGCACTTGCAGCATGTCGGCGTAGGGCCGGCCGTAGAGCTGCTCCATAATGCGCCGCTCAAAATAGACCGTGAAGCCTTCGTTCAGCCAGAAATCATCCCAGGTGGCATTGGTCACGAGGTTGCCGCTCCACGAGTGGGCTAGCTCGTGGGCCACGAGGCTGGTGAGGCTGCGGTCGCCGGCCAGAATGGTAGGTGTTACAAATGTTAAACAAGGATTTTCCATGCCACCAAATGGAAAACTGCTTGGTAACACAAGTAAATCATATCGCCCCCAGCGGTAGGGGCCATACAATTGTTCGGCGGCGCGTACCATCGCGCTCATCTCGCCAAACTCTGCCTGGGCGCGGGCCAGAGTAGCAGGCTCGGCATAGATGCCGGTGCGGGCATCGAGCGGCGCGAAGTCGAGCCGGCCCACGGCCAGCGCCAGCAGGTAGGCGGGCACCGGCTGCGGCTGCCGGAATTGGTAGCGGCCATCGAGGGCGGTGGCCTGCGGGTTCTCGGCGCTCATCAGGGCTAGCAGCTGGCCGCGCTCGGGCCCGAGCACCTCCATCGCGGCCTCGTAGCTGAAGCGCCGGCCCGGCGAGTCGGGGCAGGGCAGCCAGGTGCGCGCCAGAATGGCCTGCGACTGTGTGAACAAAAACGGGTGCGTGCCCGCCGTTTGGGTCGGGGCCAGCCATTGCAGGGCCGCCGCCCCGGGGCTGGTATGGTAGGCGATGCGCACGGCCGCCGTGCCGGCCGGCAGCTCCAGGCGCAGCGCCTGGCCGAGCACCGGGTCGGGCGCGGCCAGCGAGTAGGACACGGGCACGTCGCTAGCCTTCAGGCCAGCCTGCACGCCCTCAATAGTCAGGTCGCGGGTGTCGAGCACGAGAGTCGCGGCCGCCGCTAGTGGCTCGGCCAGCAGCCAGGTAGCCGAGCCGGCCAGGGTTTGCTGGGCAAAGTCAACCGTGAGGGCTAGCTGCAGGTGGCGCAGGGCCGGGCCCTGGGCGTAGCTGTGCGGGTCGGCGGGTGGGGGAGTGGGAAGGGGCTGCATCGAAGAGAAAAACAAACGAAAGGTGGAGGTGACGGAAGGCAGACGGACGCTCTGACTAGTGAGAGCCCACGCGCTAGCGGTGCGCTGGCTCCTCTAACCAAAACCCAGCTGGCAAGGCTGCGCCGACGCGAGGGCTAGCCTTGCCGAGGCCCGGCCACCAACGCGCCGCCCGAGGAGGAAGGTGGCCAGCCCCAGGCGCCGCAAAAAGTACGTGGCGCTGGCTGGTTTGGCCGAACCATTCTGGTACCTTAGGCGCGTTATTTGCGTGGGCGTAGAAACCTCCGGCACAACCCGCCCGGTAGCGGCTCAGTAAAACGGGCAGTTTCTCGTCACCCTGGCGCGGCTTACCTGCTTTGCTGGCTATTAGTCAGCGGGCCCTGGCCGCCCGATTTTTTCCTTCTGATGCGTTTACAGCTCCGACTACATTTTCTTTCACTAGCCTTGTTTCTGGGCTTGCTCAGCGTGCCCGTCCTGCTGACATCGTGCAACGGGCAGGGCGACCAGACCAGCCAGGCCAGCTCCAAAACCGGCACGGCCGTGACGGCCAATAACACCGGCCCCGAGCCGCACCTCGACAGCGTATTCGTGATTCGGGCCATGCAGGCCGATGCACACTTCAAGGCGCAGGAGCGCTGGGCGCGCAAGTTTTACCGCGAGCGCCAGTTTCGACTAGGGTGGTTTAAGGAGCACCAGCTCGTGCCGCAAGCCACTACTTTCCTTACCGTAGTAAGTAAAGCAAAGGATGATGGCTTGGAGCCTAAGCGATATGACACCAAGCAGATAACTGATTTGCTAGCCCAGCTAAAAAGCGTGGGCCAGGACACTGCGCGCCGTAACCAGCTGGAGCGCAAGCTCGACGTGACCCTCTCGGGTAGCTATTTTGCCTGGGCCTCGGACTACTACCGCGGCGTGGCCAACCCCCGCGATACCAAGAACGACGCCTGGAAAGTAAAGCGCAACAAGATTAAGCTCGACCACGCGCTGATGACCATTCTGCGCGAGCGCGAAAGCACCTACCCTTACTACGACTTCGCGCCGCTGCACCCCGAGTACAACAACCTCAAGAAGGCACTAGGCCTGCTGCGCGCCCGGCAGTCGGCGGGCGGCTGGCCCACGCTGCCCGGCACTACCCACCTCAAGCCCGGCGATGCGCTGCCCGTGGTGGGCCTGCTGCGCCAGCGCCTGCTAGGGGGCGAGGCCACCGGCCAAACACCCGCTGCCGTGGCGGCCACCGCCACGCCCGTCAACAATGTGACGCCTGCGCCCGCCGCCGCGGCCAACAAATACGACCCCACGCTGGTAGCCGCCGTAAAAAGTTTTCAGGCCGACCTGGGCCTGCCCCCCACTGGCTTGGTGAGCGGCGAAACCCTGCGCCAGCTCAACGTACCCATCCAGGCGCGCATCGACCAGGTCATCCTGAACATGGAGCGCTGGCGCTGGCTGCCCAAAAAATTCGAGCCCGACTACCTCATCGTGAACATCCCCGAGTACCGGCTGCGGGTGTTCGAGCAGGGCAAGGAAGCGCTTACCATGCGCGTTATCGTGGGCAAGACGCTTACCGCCACGCCGGTGTTTTCGGATAAGATGGAGTACGTGGTGCTGGCGCCCTACTGGAACGTGCCGTTCAGCATTATCGACAAGGAGCTGCGCCCGAAACTAGTGGCCGATGCCCAGGGCACGCTCGACCGCCTCGACATGGAAGTGGTGAAGGGCTACGGCCGCAAAGCCACCGTGGTAGACCCTTCCACCATCGACTGGGCCAACGTGACGCAGGCTACTTTCAAGTACACCATGCGCCGCCGCCCCGGCCCTAAGAATGACCTGGGCGACGTAAAATTCATCTTCCCCAACTCCAACGATATCTACCTCCACGACACGCCCCACGGCGAGCTGTTTTCGCAAACCAAGCGCAACTTCAGCCACGGCTGCGTGCGGGTAGAGGAGCCCGTGAAGCTGGCTACGTACCTGCTGCGCGACAATCCCAACTGGAGCCAGCCCGCCATTGAGGATACCATTGCGCAGCACCGCGAGAAGTACATTACGCTTAAGGAAAAGCTGCCCGTATACCTGGTTTACCTCACGGCCTGGGCCGATGCCAACGGCCACGCCCACTTCCGCGACGACATCTATGGCCACGACCAGACCCTGGCTAAGGAGTATTTTAATTAGGCATCGTCATACGGGAGGGCTTAAAATGCCCTGCTCTCCTACTACTCAAACGGCCCTGCTATCTCCATAGCAGGGCCGTTTTTTTGGGACTAGCAGAGAGAAATACGAGGATAAAACGAAGTGATTTTGATGATTACAATTGTATAGAAGATGTGGCTTAAGCCAAGGTGGCTCCGCGTGGTAACAGCCTTTAAACAACTGTAAACAAACTAAAGCATTCTGCTTGGCACGTATGTAAACAGGTGGGAAGTGTCGGTAGGGCGTCAACTATGCGCGCGCTTTCGCACATTTGTAAAATAATTGAAACCTTATGGTAACGCGCATCCGCCAACTGTTGGAGCATAAGCAGCTTTCCCCCACGCAGTTCGCCGACCTGGTTGGGGTCGGGCGGCCAGTCATGAGCCATATCCTAAGCGAGCGAAACAAGCCTAGCCTGGAGGTAGTGAAGCAGATAAGCGGCGCTTTCCCGGATATTTCGCTGCCCTGGCTCCTTTTTGGCACTGGCGAAATGCTGGCGGCCGCAGCTCCCGCACCCGTGGCAGCCCCAGCAAGCCCTCTGCCGGTAGCGCCCGCGCCCCTAGCCGAGGCAGAAGTGCCCGCTGCCGCGCCTCCATCGGCTCTTGCTGTCTCGCCGCCCGAGGCTGCTGCCGCTTCTGCGGCCCCGCCACCTCCCGAGGCTGCTCCACGCCCTTTCGTGCCCGCCCGGCCAGCTGCGGGGGCGTCGCCCGCCGGGCCGCCCCCGGTAGCTATGGAGCCAGCAGGCGTGCCTCAACCCGAGCCAGCCCCAGCCGCTCCCGTTGCGGCACCAGTGGCGCTCCAGCCATTCAGGGCTGCGCGGTTTGTGCCAGCGGCGCCGCCGGCTTCCAAGCCGGTCCCCGGGGCAGCCGCCCCTTTAGGCGCGCCGGCAGCGGGCGCAGCGCCTACTGCCGAGCAGCCCGCTGCGCTGCTACCGGCCGTGCCAATGCCCACGGCTACTCCGCCCGCGTTGCCGGCCAGCCCTGGCGGCGAAGCCGCCATACTGCCTTTCCTGGCCGAGCCCGGGAAGCCCATTCGGCGCATCGTCATTTTTTACCGCGATGGCTCCTTCGCCGATTATCAGCCCGAATAAACTGCCCGGACGGCTGTTCTTGAGAAGTCATTGAATTTAAGAATTAAAATAAATAAACAATTAGCTTTCTGCGTCTGCTAAGCAATGGCTTTTGCCCGTTGGGAGCGGGCGGGAAAAATTGTCGATTAGCTTCTTAGTTTCTGCTAACCGGGCTAGCCGGGAGAGATTGACCATTTGCGCCCTATCTTGGCAGCCACCGTAGGAAAAGCTAATACTCTTCGCCTGGGTAAGAACTGGTATAGTGCAAGGCCTGTCCGCCCTTCGCCAGCTAGTTGAAGGCGCCAGGCAAGTGCCTGAATGTATGCGCTGTGTCGATGCAGAAAGCCCGGGTAAATCAAAGTCGTGATAGCCTGTGGTGAGTGCCTGTTTCTACTGGAATTATTTGAGGATAATAAATTTATTTTCAGCATTTTATAAGAAGCAGTGTAAAGTGTTGATTGGAACAAATTAATGACTTTTTAGCTTGTCAGCTTTATTTTTTAAATCCTAACTCATTTAGTGCCCGTGCGCACTGCATTTATCCCCAGGCACTGCTAATTTATTTGCCACGCCTAAATCTCGTTAAAACGCAAAGAGCGGGCGCTAATGGTATAGGCAAATTGCACGGCAAGGCGGCGATAATAAGCAGCTGCCGGGCGCTTCGGGATGCCTGAAGTGGCCGGCTAAATACAGCTAGTTTCGTTGGCTCGTCAGCTGCCCGGCTATGAGCAAACAGGCCAGCGACGAGGACAGGCCAGCCCGGCCAGCAGCGCCAGCCAGCACAATTTGTCAAATGTAAATTTGCTGTAGCGCCCGCGTAAAATGCCGGGCAGGCGCCAGCCGGGGCGGCCCGGTGGGCGCCGGGCGCGGCTAGCAGCCGGGGCGGCCTGAATAAATATGCGCGCAATAGCTTTCAGCTTTAAGCCGCCGGGCCTTACCTTCGCGGCATGAAAAGCTTGCGCACCTACTCCCTGCTGCTGGCCGCCAGCGCGGCCCTGTTTCTGACCGCTGCCTGCACCACGGCTCCCGACGCGGAGAAAGACCCTAGCGCCGATGCGGCCTACAAGCGGGCCCACCGCACCGAAGGCTACCGCGAGGCCCAGCGTAGCAACGTAAACTACTAACCCCATCTGATGCCGTGCTGAGAGCGCAGCATCATTCAACCAGAAAGCCCCGGCTACGCAGTGTGCGTAGCCGGGGCTTTTCAATTTAATTTGGTTGTGGCTAGACCTCGGCCAGCACCTCTTCGTGAAGGGCCGGCTGTGACACGGCCACTAGCTGCCGTTCGAGCAGGTCGGCCCAGGCACGCAGGTACAGCACCACGTCGTCGCGCTGGTTGTGGCGCAGGGCATTGCGGCGCTCGAAGGGGATGGTGTGGCGCACGGCCGGGTCGCCGAGCTTTTCGAGGTGCGTGAGGTCTTCGCGCGAGAAGCCCAGGGCCAGCATCTCATCAATGGTCTGGTCGAAAGGCAGGCCGCTGGTGGGGCAGTAGTCCACGAGCTGGCGCTCCCAGTCGCCGTAGCGTTGCAAGGCCTGGGTGTGAATTTCGGCCTTGGTGAGGCTGGTGATGGTTTGGGCGAGGTGGCCGCAATTGCAGCTGCCCATGTGGCCCCACTGGTAGGGCGCCTCAGAAGCCAGACGGCGGGCCGTATCGCGCAGGGCCTGAATAAGCGGAAGGGAAACGCGGGAAGTCATGATGCTAGGGAGCCAGGAAAACAGCGTTGAACTAGTGGCAGATAGCCACCTAGTGAAGCCTGGCCAGCCGATTTTTGTTTCCTCAGGGCAAAAATATTCCGGTAGCCCCGCTATTAAAAGCGCAACTACCGGAATACTGAATTTCCGCCTGCCCATTAGGCTCTATCAGAAATTAAGGAATTATAAGGGCCTAGCTCGAGCGGCGGCCACCTTCGCCGCCGCCACTGCGGCCCGCCTGGAAAGGACGGCTGCTGCGCTGGCCCCCGCCGCCCGAGGTGCTTGAGCGTTCGCCGCCGCCCGACGACTGCGGACGACCACCACCGCGGTGCTCGCTGCGACCGCCACCCGAGGTGGAGCCGCTGGAACGTGGCGCTCCGCTGCGGCCCTGACCCCCGCCGCTGCCCCCGCGCCCCTCGCGGGGCGGGCGGCCCGCCGGGCCCTTGGGCCGGATAATGCGCTCGTTGCCATTCAGCGATACCGGCGCTACGCTGTTGGTGGAGTAGGGGTGCTCTTTGTCGACGTCAATCTGCTTACGGATAAGCTTCTGAATATCTTGTAGATACGCACGCTCTTCTTCTTCTACAAATGTAAACGCCGTGCCAAAGGCCCCGGCGCGACCCGTGCGGCCAATGCGGTGCACGTAAGTTTCGGGCTCGTTGGGTACCTCGTAGTTGATAACGTGCGTCAGCTCATCCACGTCGATGCCGCGGGCGGCGATGTCGGTGGCGACGAGCACGCGGGTGGTGCCGGCCTTGAAGTTGCTGAGCGCGCGCTGACGGTGGTTCTGGCTCTTGTTGCCGTGGATGGCCTCGGCCGTAATCTGGGCCTTCTCCAGCGTTTCGGTTACCTTGTTGGCGCCGTGCTTGGTGCGGGTAAAGACCAGCACGCGCTTGATGGCGGAGTCCTTGAGCACGTGGCGGAGCAGGGCGGGCTTGTCGTTTTTATCGACCAGGAACACCGACTGGGTCACCGTGTCGGCGGTGCTCGATACGGGCGTCACGGCTACTTGCACCGGGTTGGGGCGCAGGATGGTGGCCGACAGCTCCTTGATAACGTTCGGCATGGTGGCCGAGAAGAACAGGCTCTGGCGCCCGGCGGGCAGCTTGGGCAGGATGCGCTTGATGTCGTGGATGAAGCCCATGTCGAGCATGCGGTCGGCCTCGTCGAGCACAAATACTTCAAGGTGCTGCAAGTTCACGTAGCCCTGGTTCATCAAATCGAGCAGGCGGCCGGGCGTGGCTACCAATATTTCGACGCCGCGCTGCAAGGCCTGCACCTGCGGGTTTTGGCCCACGCCGCCGAAGATGACAGTCGAGCGCAGCTGCGGCAAGTGGCGGCCGTAGGCCTTAAAGCTCTCGCCAATCTGGATGGCTAGCTCGCGCGTGGGGGTCAGCACGAGGCAGCGTACGCGGCCCCGGGGGCCCTGGGCAGCCTTCTGGGTTTGGGCGGTTTGGTGCAGAATCTGGAGAATCGGCACCGAGAAGGCGGCCGTTTTGCCGGTGCCCGTTTGGGCCACCCCTAGTAGGTCGTGGCCTTCGAGCACCTGCGGAATGGCTTGCTGCTGAATGGGCGTGGGGGTGGTGTAGCCTTCCTCGCTCAGGGCGCGCAGGATGGGCTCAATCAGGTTGAGGTCGTTAAAGGTCATGAAGATGGGAGCCACCCGCCCGGTGGGTGGTGGCCGGGGCGGAGGCCATCGGCTGCCTGCGCAAATACAAGAAAATAGGAGGGAAAAACCCGCGTCGGGCGCCAGTAATGACTACGCGACGGGCCGGCGGCCGTATACTAGGGCCAGCAGCTGGTCCGATTGCCAGGCTGCCTTCGGCGGCAAAGGTACCGCTTAAATCCCCAAGCCATGCAGATAGTTCACCGCGAGCGCGCCTACGACGGTCATTTTAAACTCAACAAGCTCACGCTTAAAACCCAGCAGGGCGAAGAATTACCCCGCGAGCAGTTCGCCCCCGGCCACGCAGTGGCTGCTCTGGTCTTCGACACCCAGCGCCGGCAGTACGTGCTCACCCGGCAGTTTCGGGTGGGCGCCGAGCGCGAATTGCTGGAAATAGCCGCCGGCATGATTGACAAGGACGAGCGCCCCGAAACGGCCGTGCGCCGCGAGCTGCATGAGGAACTGGGGTACGAAGTAGACCAGCTCACCGAGATTGTAACCATGTGGCCCTCGCCCGGCACCAGCTCCGAAACCATCGTCGTGTACTACGCCGAGGTGAGCCGCCAGACTAGCCAAGGCGGCGGGCTAGCCGACGAGCACGAGCAGATAGAGATAATCCGCCTCACCCGCGAGGAGCTAGCCAAAGAGAAAATTCAGGACGCTAAAACGCTGCTGGCCGTGCAGTGGGCGCAGCTGCACAAAGGCTAGCCAGGGCCGAACCGGAGTTGAAAAGAGCAGGTCATGCTGAACGCAGTGAAGCATCTTGGTCGCATCGCTGGATTATTAACCCTAGCGGTGCGACCAAGATGCTTCACTGCGTTCAGCATGACGAGCTTTATAGGAGAGGCGCCATTAGTGCCATTAGTATAGTTTCTACTGCGGCGTGAGCTGATACTCGAACTGCTGGCGCAGGCGCGTGTCCGTGATGATGAGCGTGAGTGGGCCGGCGGCCGGGTCGAGTTTGATAAAAGGTACTACTTGGTGATTCTGGTACAAGTCGCGGCCGTAGAAGCGGCCGAAGCCCGCTTTGGGCGTGCCCGTGAATACCTCTTTGCCATCCTTGGTGCGCGCCGAGAGCGTGAGCAGCGAGGGGTCAGCGTTTTTGGCGCCCTGGCGGCGAATGTCGAGCACCAGCGCCCCGCTGGCCGGCAGGGCGGCTAGCCGGCGCTGATACGTGGAGTCGGCCCAGGCGTGAATTTTGCGCAGCTCGTTGATTTCGGCCTGCATTTCCTCGTTCGAGCGGTAGCACACGTGGGTGTAGGTGCCCGTGATGTCGGCGTCCTCGTCGGTGTTTTTGGTGATGTTGGCCACCACTGGGCACTCGGGGTTTTTCTGGGCAAACAGGTAGCGCTTGCGGGCCGGGCCGTTGGGACTTTGGGCGTGGGCCGCGGTGGCCGCCCCTAGCAAGGCGAGCACCAGCCCGGTGCGTAGCGTAGACGTAAATTGCATTTTACAGAGAAGATAAATAATCCTGTATGGAAAGTGAATAGGGGCGCTGCAAAGAACGGCAGCCCGCGCCAAACGCCCCGGCTCAGGCGCTAAATAATCGGCCAGCAGCAAAGTTTGACGGAAAAGTAACCCGCTCGTAACCTGGGCGTGATATGCTGCGGCGAGCTTTGGGGTATGCAAAAACTCGCGGAATTCAAGCGCTGGTTATTGGACTGGCAGCCCTCCGGCGCGGGGCTGGTGTGGCTCGTGGCCCTGGGCTGGTGGCTGGTGCTGGGGTGGCCGCTGCGCCGTAGCCTGCGCCCCGCGCTGGGCAGCGCGGCCGGCGAGCACCCGGCCGGCCCGCCCACCCGGCCCCGTCGCCCCAAAGACCGGCCGCGCCCCAGCTACCCGCGCGTGCCTTACCCCTCGGCCGCATGAGCAAATCTCCTGAGCTAGCCCCACCCGGCACTGCCCCGCGCCCGTCCAAAAAGCGCCGCCTCGGCGTAGCCGTGGTCAGCGATGTGCACCTGGGCACCTACGGCTGCCACGCCCCTGAGCTGCTGCGCTACCTGAAGAGCATCCGGCCGCAGGTGCTGGTGCTCAATGGCGACATTGTCGATATCTGGCAGTTTTCGAAGAATTACTGGCCGCCGTCGCACATGCGGGTGGTGCGCTACCTGGCGGGGCTAGCGGCCAAAGGCACTAAAATCTACTACCTCACCGGCAACCACGACGAGCTGCTGCGCAAGTTCGCGGGCCTGAAGCTGGGTCATTTTCAACTCGATAACAAGCTGGTGCTCGACCTGCCCCACGGCCGCACCTGGCTGTTTCACGGCGACGTGTTCGATGTGACCATGCGGCACTCGCGCTGGCTAGCCTGCCTCGGCGGCAAGGGCTACGACCTGCTCATTCTGCTCAATCGGCTGGTGAATTTTGGGCTGCAAAAAATTGGCCGGCCCAAGGTGGCGCTCTCCAAAGCTGTGAAAGACCGGGTGAAAAGCGCCGTGAGCCTCATCAGCGATTTCGAGCAAACGGCCGCCACCATTGCCGCCGACCAGGGCTACCGCTACGTGGCCTGCGGCCACATTCACCAACCCGAAATCAAGACCCTGGCCACGCCCCAGGGCGCCATTACCTACCTCAACTCGGGCGACTGGGTCGAAAACCTCACCGCCCTCGAATACACCGCCGAAGCCGGCTGGGCCCTCTACCGCTACGCCGACGACCCGCGCATGCTGCCCCAGCCCGGCGAGGCTAGCGAAGCCCCCGAGGCCGACGAGCTAGCCGCCGATGCCGCGCCCGCCGCGCTGCTCGAAAGCCTGCTGGCCGAGTTTAAGTTGAAGTAAAAAGTATATTATTAGGTCATGCAGCGCGCAGCGAAGCATCTCGCGTGCTGACGTCTGCGAACGACAGGGATTACTGCGCCACGCGAGATGCTTCGCTGCGCGCTGCATGACCTAACAAGTACTTCATAGCCAACTAGCAGTTTTTGATTTATAGAAGAATGAACATTCTCTACGCCATTCAGGGCACCGGCAACGGCCACCTGATGCGCGCCCTCGACGTGGTGCCGCTGCTGCAAGCCCGCGTGGCGGCCCTGGGCGGCCAGCTCGACCTGCTGGTGAGCGGCCCGCCCGCCGATTTGCCGCTGCCCTTTAATGTCCGCTACCGGGTGGGCGGCATGGGCTTTTTGTTTGGAAAGAAGGGTGGTATCAACTTCGTGAAAACCTTCCGGCAGTTCAACTCGGCTGGGTTCGTGCACGATATCCGACATTTGCCGGTGGAAAGCTACGATTTGGTGCTCAATGACTTTGAGCCCGTATCGGCCTGGGCCTGCCGGCTGCGCCACCGCCCCTGCGTGGCCCTGAGCCACCAGAGCGCCGTGCTGCACCCCGCCGCCCCGCGCCCCAAGGGCGAGGACCCTGCCGGCCGGGCCGTGC
Organism: Hymenobacter cheonanensis; assembly: GCF_030581075.1. Classification (GTDB taxonomy): domain Bacteria; phylum Bacteroidota; class Bacteroidia; order Cytophagales; family Hymenobacteraceae; genus Hymenobacter. The sequence continues at coordinate 166,926 of NZ_JAUQSW010000010.1, read as the reverse complement.
TGCGGCACTATGCCCCTAGCACGGTGCAGTATGGCTTTCATTTTCAGGCGTATGCGCCCGGTATCAGCACGCCCGTCATTCGGCGGCAGGTGCGCGAGCTGGCGCCTACCGATGAGGGGCACTACACAGTATATCTGCCGGCTTTTGATGAAGAAACGCTGGTGAAGCGCCTGCGCTACCTCAGCCGCACGGTGCGGTGGGAGGTGTTTTCGAAGCACAGCCAGCAGCCCGCCGACTACGGCAACGTGCGCGTGTGGCCGGTGAGCGGCGGTGATTTTCTGCAAAGCCTGGCCCGGGCCAGGGGGGTGCTCTGCGGCGCGGGCTTTGAGACGCCCGCCGAGGCGCTGTACCTGGGCAAAAAGCTGTTGGTCGTGCCCATGAAGCAGCAGTACGAGCAGCAGTGCAACGCGGCGGCCCTAGCGGAGATGGGCGTGCCCGTGGTGCGCGGCCTCAAAGACAAGCACCTCGCCCGCATCGACGACTGGCTGCACCGCGGCCGCCCCGTGCCCGTAGAGTACCCCGACCGCACCGGCGCCATCCTCGACCAGCTGCTGGCCGAGCAGCTAGGAGTGCCGTGCCCGCGGCAGGCGGCGCGAGCTTTGTAGGTTGCGGCGCGGTGCACTATATGGCCGCAGAGAGAGTTAAAGAAGCCATTTAAAAGCACCCTCGTTGTCATGCTCATCTGGCGTCCGCGAAGCGCAGCGTAGTCGAAGCATCTTGCTAGGGCACGTATGAGCCGTTCAACGAAGCGGCCAAGATGCTTCGACTACGCTCCGCTTCGCGGACGCCAGATGAGCATGACAAAACTTGACTTTCTATAATTACTTGAGTGATTGCAGAAGCTGAGAGCTGAAATCCTAAAAAGTCAGCTCTCAGCTTTTACTTCCCTATTGTTTCCTGGCTAGCTCAGCCTGGCCCCAAATGATGCCCGACGATACTATCCTTTCTATCCAGCGCCCGCTGGCGCTGCCCCCGGCTTTTTTCCCCGCTACCACGCCCGCTAGCTATTCGCGGGCCGATTTTGGGTCCGATTTTCACTGGGGCGCGGCGTGCGCGGCCTATCAGGTAGAGGGCGCCTGGCAGCAGCAGGGTAAGGGCCCGAGCATTTGGGATGAGTTTACGCGCCGGCCCCGAACGGTTGCGCGGGGCGAGCACGCGCGGGTAAGCACCGATTTTTTTACGCGCTACGAGCAGGACCTCGACCTAGCCCAGGGCCTGGGGCTGACGGACTTTCGCTTCTCCGCCGCCTGGGCTAGGGTGTTGCCCGAGGGCGTGGGCGCCATCAACCGCCGGGGCCTCGATTTCTACGACCGCCTCGTCGATGCCTGCCTGGAGCGCGACCTGCGCCCCTGGCTCACGGTGTACCACTGGGATTTGCCGCTGGCCCTGCAGCAGCGCGGCGGCTGGGCCAACCGCGCCGTGGCCGACTGGCTGGCCGACTACGCCCAGGTGCTGGCCCGCCGCCTCGGCGACCGCGTGCAGCACTGGATGGTGCTCAACGAGCCCATGGTATTCGTGGGCGCCGGGCACCTGCTGGGCATTCACGCGCCGGGCCGGCGCAGCCTGCCAGCATTTTTGGCGGCGGCCCACCACGCCACGCTGGCCCAGGCCGAGGGTGGCCGGGCGCTGCGGGCGGCGCTGCCGGGCACGGCCCGCATCGGCACCACGTTTTCGTGCTCCTACGTTACGCCCGCTAGGCCCGGCCACGGGCCGAGCGAGGCCGCCGCCCGCCGCGTCGATGCCGTGCTAAACCGGCTGTTTGTGGAGCCCGCGCTCGGGCTAGGCTACCCCACGGCCGAGCTGCCCACGCTAGGCTGGCTGCTGCGCCGCTACCAAAAGCCGGGCGACATGGAGCGCCAGAAATTCGACTTCGACTTCTGGGGCGTGCAGAACTACACCCGCGAGGTGGTGCGCGCCGCGCCCTGGCTGCCGCTCATCGGCGCGGCGCTGGTGCCGGCGGCCAAGCGCGGCGTGCCCACCACCGAAATGGGCTGGGAGGTTTTCCCCGAGTCGATTTACCAAATGTTGAAACAGTACGCCGCTTACCCCGGCGCGCCCGAGCTGGTTATAACGGAGTCGGGCGCCGCCTTTGCCGACCAGCCGGTGGGCGGCCGCGTGCCCGATGCGGCGCGGCTAGCCTACTACCAGGCGGCCATCGGGCAGGTGCTGCGCGCCCGCCGCGCGGGCATCCGGGTCAACGGCTATTTCCCCTGGAGCTTCACCGACAACTTCGAGTGGGCCGAGGGCTACCGCCCGCGCTTCGGCCTGGTGCACGTCGATTACGAAACCCAGGAGCGCACGCTGAAAGACTCGGGCCGCTGGTACGGCGAGTTTCTGGCCGGCGCCAGGGTGGAGGTGGGGCAAGCGCGGGTGGCAGGCAGGATGTAGGCCGCGGGCTGGGCACTGTTTAAAACAGGGCTTACTCTATCGGTCATGCAGCGCGCAACGCAGCATCTCGCTTGCTGACACTAGAGATACTATCCAACGATTGCGAGCGAGATGCTGTGCTGCGCGCTGCATGACAACTGAAGCCAGATGTCGCCGGGTGTTCAGCGTGTTGATTTCAACGAGTCAGCGGCGTGTCGCGCATGGCCATAAACCGCTCGATGAGCTGGCTGGGCTGCTGCTCGTCAAACTCGCCAAAGCCCAGCACAAACCCCGGCGCGGGCTGCACAAAGCGGATGGCCGCGTTCACCGCCTCTAGGTACTGGCCGAAGCGCGCGCGGTCGCCCTCGGCGGCGGCTAGCTCAGCATCCCAGCGCAGCGCGGCCGGGCCTTTGCGCACCAAAAAGGGCAGCACAAACGGAATGTAGTGGCTGAAAACCGGGTTCTCAACGCTCGTCAGCCGCGTATCGGGCCACACGTGAAACTCGCTGAACGAGGCCGGCGGTGCCACCACGAAGCGCGCCTGCTCCTCAGCCATGGCCGCGAACAGCTCGCCACGGTTGGGCTGGGAGTAGAGCTGGGCGTAGGCCGCGTACCACACCGTCACGCCAGCCTGGTTCACAAGCTGGTAGGGGTGAAATGAGCTGGCTAGCCCCACGCCGCCGTGCTCGCCAATAACTAGGTTGTAAAGCTGGCCAAACTGCGCCAGGTCAGTCGATTGTCGATACGGGTTGTCGGTAAGGCCGTAGAGGTAAAAGCTGGCGAAGTCAGTGAGCGAGGGCTGCGCTGAGGCGCCGGAAGCAGGAAATTCGGACACGGAAAAGGTACGCTAAGAAGGGTCGCCGCGGGCTATAGGCCGGGCCGGAGCGGCAAAGTTCGGGCGCGGCGCGGGCTTGTGGGCGCCGCCGTGCTACTTTCGGCGGGCCGCGCTGTGCTAGCCCGGCTGTGTGCTCCTTTTCCCACCCACCGCGCATTTATCACTATGTCGTCTTCCCGTCGCCAGTTTCTCAAACAAGCGGCCACCGTGGCCGCTGCGGCTGCCGTAGCTCCGCAAGCCATTGCCCATGAGCTGGCTAGCCCGCTCTTCTTCGAGATTTCGCTGGCCGAATGGTCGCTGCACAAAGCCTTGTTCAGCAAGAAAATCGATAACCTCGACTTCCCGGCCATCGCCAAAAAGGAGTACGGTATCAGCGTGGTCGAGTACGTCAACCAGTTTTTCAAGGATAAAGCCCAGGATACCAAGTACCTGAACGACCTCTTGCAGCGCTGCCGCGACCACGGCGTGCGCAACCACCTCATTATGATAGACGGCGAGGGCGACCTCGGCGCGCCCGACCAGGCTGCGCGCCTGAAAGCCGTCGAAAACCACTACAAGTGGGTCGATGCCGCCAAGTATCTGGGCTGCCGCACGGTGCGGGTCAACGCCTTCGGCAAAGGCTCGGCCACCGAGGTGCAGCAAGCCGCCATCGACGGCCTAAGCCGGCTGAATGAGTACGCGCAGAAGGCGGGCATCAACGTGATAGTGGAAAACCACGGCAGCTATACTTCTGATGGGCAATGGCTGTTAAAAACTATTCGGCAGGTCGATAAAAAGAGCGTGGGCATCCTGCCCGACTTCGGCAACTTCTGCGTGCGGCGTGATACCGGTGAGCTTTACCAGGGCACCTGCCTCGAATCGTACGATAAGTACAAGGCCATCCGCGAGTGGATGCCCCTAGCCAAGGGCGTGAGCGCCAAAACGTTTGAGTTTGATGCGGCCGGCAACTGCGTCGAAACCGACTACGCGAAGATGTTCCGCATCATCAAAGACTCGGGCTTTAAAGGCTACGTCGGCATCGAGTACGAGGGCGAAAAGCTGAGCGAGGACGAGGGCATCCGCAAAACCAAGGCGCTGCTGGAGCGAGTGGGCCGGGTGTAGGCGCAGGGCTAGCGAATGCAGAAAGTAAAGACGCTAAAAAACGTTTGTCATGCTGAACGCAGTGAAGCATCTCTAACAAGCAGTACGGTAGAGATGCTTCACTGCGTTCAGCATGACAAACGTTTTGTTGGTGAAAGTGCTTTACTTAAGCGGGTCGCTGTTGCTGATGAAGGCCACGCGTTTGCTGTCGGGCGACCACGAAGGTGTATTAATAGTCCCTTGTCCGCCATATACATAGGCGATTACTTTGGGCGCGCCGCCGGCTAGGGGCATCATCCGCAGGTACACGTGCTTGTAGAAGGGGTGGTCGCCGGCGGGTACTTCATCCTTTAGGAAGGATACGAACACCAGCCACTTGCCATCGGGCGAAATGTGCGGAAACCAGTCGTTGAACTCGCCGGTGGTCACGGGTTCCTGCTGGCTGCCATCGGGCCGCATGCGCCAGATTTGCATGGTGCCGCTGCGGGCCGAGTTGAAGTAGATGTACTGGCCATCGGGGGTGTACTCGGGGCCGTCGTCGAGGCCTTTGGCGGTGGTAAGGCGCACTTCCTTGCCGCCCTTGGCCGGCACGCGGTAAATGTCGAAGTCGTCGTGGCGCTGGCCGGTGAAGAGCAGGCTCTTGCCATCGGGCGACCAGCCGTGCAGGTAGGAGGGGCCGCGCGGCGTAATCTGGCGGGGCATTCCCCCGCTAGCCGGCACCGTATACACAATGGAGCCGCCCAGCTTATCGACGCCGCTGCTCAGGCCCAGGAACTGGCCACCGAAGGACAGTACGTGGTCATTGTTATTGTTTTTGACGTCGCCGGTGGGCAGCACGGCTGGTTGCCGGGTGGCAAGGTCAAAGTTGTACATCAGGCCGTCGCTGTTGTATATCAAGCTCTTGCTATCGGGCCGCCAGTTGGGCGCCTGAATGGAATTGGGCGCCGTGTAGATGATTTCGCGGTTGCCGGAGGCCACGTCGAGTACCTCCAGATGGCTACCCAGGTACTGCTTGTAGGCCACCATGCTAGCGGGCGCGGGCACCACCAGGCGCACATCGCGAAACACGGCCGTTTCGGTCACATCGGCGTTGTGCGCGCACACAAACAGGCCTACGTACACCTCCTGGCCCAGGTCCACGTTGGTGACCTGCACCACCTCGAAGGGCTGGCCAAATTGCGCCACCCGCATGGTGTAGGTGGTGCCGGTGCGCTCCAGCTGAATAATATCGGCCTGGGTAGTAGAGGCGCGGGTTTCCTCGGTGGTGGCGCCGGCGGTTTTGCGGTATTGCAGCGAGGTGAGGCCGTCGCCGTGCTCGGCGGCGCTTACGTGGGGCGAGTTGGGGGCCAGGCTCTGGCGTACCATCCAGCCCATTTTGCGGTGGCTTTCGGCGCCGCGCCAGCCCACCAGGCCGGCCCGGGCGTAGAGGAGGAAGTCGCCGGTGAGCTTTTTATAGACATAATGAAACGCGTCGTGTTCGGCCCAGATGTTGGCGCCGGCGCCCGTTACTACGTACTGCTGAGTGGCGGGCAGGTAGGTGGCTGCGCCCGGCTTACCGGTATCGCCCACGTCTTGCTGGCCGTCAAATACCCCTAGCTGCTGGGCAAAGCCGGCTTGGGCTAAGACCAGGCAAAAAAATAGAAAAAGCAGTTTTGACGCAAAAAACTTCATACGGCGGGCGGGTGGGAAAAGGAAAGTGAAGGGCTAAAAGCCAGGCTAGCGAAAGTAAGCATCAGCCGGCTCCAAAGGCCAGCTACTCCGCTCGGTAAGCCAGGGAGTTAGCGCCGGGACTAGCCTGAGCCCCGGGGCCGTACTACTTTCGGGCTTCCGCCTTGCGCTTTCGCCCATGCTGCTCACGATTTCGACCACCCACCAGCCCGCCACCGACCTGGGCTATTTGCTGCATAAAAACCCCGCGCGCCTGCAAAGCGTGGAAATTACCGGCGGCCAGGCCCACGTATTTTACCCCGAAGCCACGCCCGAGCGCTGCACTGCCGCGCTGCTGCTCGACCTCGACCCTATCGGGCTGGTGCGCGGCCGGGGCGAGCGCGGCGGCGAGGGGTTCTCGTTGCAGGAATACGTGAACGACCGGCCCTACGTAGCCTCGTCGTTTCTGAGCGTGGCGCTGAGCAAAGCCTTCGGCACGGCCATGAACGGCACCTGCAAAGACCGCCCCGCCCTGCCGGCCGAAGCCCTGCCGCTGGCCGTGACCGTGGCCGTCGTGTCGGCGCCCGGCCCCGACTGGCCGCGCCGCCTCTTCGAGCCGCTAGGGTATCAGGTGGAGGTAGAAACCTCCCCGCTCGACCCCACCCAGCCCACTTGGGGCGATAGCGGCTACTATACCCTGCACCTGCGCCACGAAGGCCTGCGCCTGCAAGACGTGCTCACGCACCTCTACGTGCTGCTGCCCGTGCTCGACAACGACAAGCACTACTACGTAGACCAGAATGAGGCTGAAAAGCTGCTGCACCGCGGCGGCGACTGGCTGCCCCGCCACCCCGAGCGCAGCTTCATCACGCGGCGCTACCTGCGCTACAAAGCGCTGTATGTGAATCCGCTGCTGGCTAGGCTGCTGGAAGGCAACGAGGAAGAATTGCCGGAGCCAGCCGCGGCCGAAGCCGATGAGCCGGGTTCCCCAGCGACTAGCACCCCGGCTAGCCTCGCGCCCGAGCCTAAGCTGTCGCTCCACGACCAGCGCTTGCAGCAAGTAGCCCAGGAAATCTACGAGCTAGCCCCCAAGCGCGTGCTCGACCTGGGCTGTGGCGAGGGCAAGCTCCTGCGCTTACTGCTGCGCCAGCCCAAAATCGAGTACATCCTGGGCATGGATGTGTCGCACCAGGCGCTGGCCCGCGCCGCCCAGCGCCTGCACCTGGCCGAAATGCCCCCGCGCCAGCGCGCCCGCCTCGACCTCATCCAGGGCTCGCTCTTATACAAGGATGAGCGCCTGGCCGGCTTCGACGCGGCGGCGCTGGTAGAGGTTATCGAGCACCTCGACCCTAGCCGCCTCGCGGCCCTTGAAGCGGTGGTATTCGGCCAGGCGCGGCCGGGGCACGTCTTCGTCACGACGCCCAACGCGGAGTACAACCAAGTCTACGAAACCCTCTCAGCCGGCACCTTCCGCCACGCCGACCACCGCTTCGAGTGGACCCGCGCCGAGTTTGCGGCCTGGGCCGCTGGCGTGGCCGAGCGCCACGGCTACACCGTGCGGCTGGAGGCGATGGGCGAGGAGGCGAAAGGGGTTGGAGCGCCCTCGCAGCTGGCGGTGTTCGGGCGAAAAGAATAGTTGGCTGCGCTAGGGGTTAACAGCGCAAGGACGACCATTCTTTATCTCTTGGTAAGCAGCCGGGAAGGCGAATAGGCATGGTTTGCTCTAGGAATTTGCGTTGCCATTTTTTTGATAACACCTCTTAATTTCTTCCAGAAAACCTCCGTTGACTTATCGGCACTGCTACCAATCATTCTGTAATGGTTACCAATCCAGCCAAAATTTGACATGGGTATTTCAGCTTCTGAATGGAGTTTCAACTCCAAATGAATAATACCTGGATGGCCAGCACCGAAATAAGGAATCCGTGGGTTCTGACCACCTCGCAGTTCTGCCCAGCCATGCCAAGGGTCTTCGACGATACCGTCTGTCAAGCCTTGGGTTAATAGCGGTAGCGGGCCAGAAGGCACGTGCCAAAGATTGTATTCAGCATAATCAGGCCACAGAAAGTGGTGTCCCCTCATCGCAACCTGAGTGCCAATGTCGCGGCTGATAGTTCGGGCGCTTTGCGCAATCCATCTAGCTGGGCCATCTGTAACCAGAAAGGCGATTTCGCTTTCCTGATTCAGCCAGTCATTGAGCAGGTCAATATCTGGAGGCAGCAAGTACATTGCAATCCAAGCCATTAGTAGATAGTATCAGACGAGAAGTGGAGCGGCGAAAGTAACAATGTCATAAAGGATAAAGGCACTGCCACTGGCGTCCGCTAGGGTCTCAAGATGCAGGATGCGCTAGAAAGGGTCCATTGCTGGGAGACACGGGTCGTACTTTTAGCCTTCCCAATTACTGCCCGGCCGCTTCCTGGCCTTTTCTATGCAAAAACGTATTTACCCGCTGGGGGCGTGGCTGCTGGTGCTGCTCTTGCTGCACTGGCACCCGGCCCTGGCCCAATCGCGCTTTACTATCAGCGGCACCGTGCAGGATGCCACCTCGGGCGAAAACCTCACCGGCGCCACCGTGCGGGTGCGCGAGCTGCCTGGCGTGGGCACCGGCGCCAATGCCTACGGCTTCTACACGCTCACGGTACCAACGGGCACCTACACGCTGGAAGTCAGCTTTGTAGGCTTCGCCAATCAGCAGCGCACGCTTACCATCGGGGCTAGCCAGCGCCTCGACTTCAAGCTCAAGCCTAGCGGCAACGACCTCAACGAAGTAATAGTGACTGGCCGCAGCGCCGACGCCAACATCAGCAAGGCGCAGATGGGCGTCGAAACGCTAGACCTCAAGCAGATAGCCAAGGTGCCGGTGCTCTTTGGCGAGAAAGACGTGATAAAAACGCTGACCCTGCTGCCGGGTATCAAGTCGGCCGGCGAGGGGAGCAGCGGCTTCTCGGTGCGCGGCGGGGCCGTGGACCAGAACCTGATTTTGCTCGACGAGGCGCCCGTGTATAATGCCTCGCACCTGCTAGGCTTCTTCTCGACCTTCAACTCCGACGCCATCAAGGACCTGACCGTGTTTAAGGGGGGCATGCCGGCGCAGTATGGCGGGCGCCTGTCGTCGGTGGTCGATATCAAGATGAAAGACGGCAACAACCAGCAGCTGCACGGCAGTGGCGGCATTGGCCTCATTGCCAGTCGGCTAGCCCTCGAAGGGCCGATTGTGAAGGACAAAGGCTCGTTTCTGGTAACGGCCCGACGCACCTATGCCGACGTGTTTTTGAAGTTCTCCAAAAACGAAACCACCAAAAATTCAAGTCTGTACTTCTACGACGTCAATGCCAAAGCAAACTATTCGCTCAACGAGCGCAACCGGCTCTATTTCAGTGCCTACCTGGGGCGCGACGCGCTGGGACTGGCTAACACCTTCGGCCAGTACTACGGCAATAAAACGGCAACGCTGCGCCTTAACCACTTGTTCAGCGACCGGGTGTTTTCCAATACCTCGCTCATTTTCAGTAAGTACGACTACGAAATCGACATCACCTCCAACGCCCAGAATTTCAGCATTATCTCGAAAATTCAGGACCTGAACCTGAAGGAGGACGTGGAATTTACGCCCAGCGCTACCCAGACTTTTCGCTTCGGGGCCAACGCTATTTACCACACCATCACGCCCGGCTACGTGGTGGCCGACGCCGGCTCGTCGGTAAATGCCACCGCCGACCGCACCAACTATTCGCTCGAAACCGCGGCCTACGCCTCGCACGAGTGGCAGGCTGCGCCGCGCCTCAACTTCACCACTGGCCTGCGGCTGTCGGGCTTCAGCCTGCTGGGTCCCGGCACCTACTCGACCTACGATGCGGCCGGCAACGTGCTCGTGGCCACGCCCTACACCACCAAGGGCCAGTTTTTGAAAACCTACGTGCGCCTGGAGCCGCGCTTTTCGGCTAGCTTCCAGCTCAACGAGGCTAGCCAGCTCAAGGCCGGTTACGCCCGCAACGTGCAGAACCTGCACCTGCTCAGCAACAGCAGTACCTCGCTGCCCACCGACCTCTACGTGCCCACCACCTTCAACGTGAAACCTGAAACGTCCGACCAGGTGTCGGCCGGCTACTACCGCACGCTGGGTAAAGACAAGACGTATTCGCTGACGGTTGAAACCTATTATAAGGCCCTTAGCAACCAGATTGACTACCGCGACGGCACGCAGCTGCGCGGCAATTTCGACGTGGAGGCCAGCCTGCTCTACGGCATCGGGCGGGCCTACGGCGTCGAATTTTTGGTGCGCAAAGACGTGGGCCGCCTCACTGGCTGGGTGGGCTACACGCTCAGCAAGAGCGAGCGCCAGTTTGCCGAAATCAACGGCGGCTCATGGTTCAACGCCCGGCAGGACCGGCCGCATGATTTGTCGGTAGTGGCTATTTATCAACTCAATAACAAGTGGAGCTTCTCGGGTACGTTCCTGGCTAGCACCGGCAACGCGGCCACTTTCCCGGTGGGCAAATACCTGGTGGCGGGCCAGGTAGTGAGCCTCTACGGCCAGCGCAATGCCGACCGCCTGCCCAACTACCAGCGCCTCGACCTGGGCGCCACTTACGAGAAGCACGGCCAGGAAGGCAAGCGCTTTCACAGCAGCTGGTCGTTCTCCATTTACAACGCGCTAGGCCGCGAAAACCCCTACAGCATCCGCTTCCAGCCCGACCCCAACGACGCCAGCAAAACCCAGGCCGTGCAAACGGCCCTGTTTCGGATGGTACCCTCGGCCACGTACAATTTCAGCTTTTAAGGCATGAGCCAGTTGCAGAAAATAGCCTTGTTTACCCGCCTAGGGGTTACCTCACCCCCCGGCCCCCTCTCCTTGGGGAGAGGGGGAGCCACGACGGCGCGGCCGTGGGCTCGTCAACATAATCGGTCGGCTCCCCCTCTCCCCAAGGAGAGGGGGCCGGGGGGTGAGGTCAATAGCCTGGTTACGTTGCTGCTGGCTGCCCTATTGCTAGCCGGCACCGGCTGCGAGAAAGTTGTCAATCTCGACCTCAAAACCTCGTCCTCGCAGCTCGTCATCGAGGGCAACCTGGTGGACGATAACCGCCCGTGCCAGGTCAGCCTCAGCACCTCGGCCAACTATACTGACGCCAACACCTTCGCGCCCGTTACCGGCGCCACCATCACCCTGGCCGACAATGCGGGCAGCACCGAAACGCTGCGCGAGGCCACGCCCGGCCAGTACGCGGGCGCGAGCATCAAGGGCGTGCCGGGCCGCACCTACACGCTGCGGGTGGCCACGGGCGGCGCGTCCTACGTGGCCGTGTCTACGCTGCCCGCGCCGGTGGTGCCCTTCGAGAAGCTGAGCACCCAGGTCAGCCCCGTGGGCAACAACATCCAGGCCGTGGTGGACTACACCGACCCCGTGGGGCTGGGCAACAGCTACCTCTTCCGCCAGTACCGCAACGGCCGCCTCAACAACGCCATTTTCGTGCAAAACGACCAGTTTACCGACGGCAAGCATATCACCCAAACCCTGCGCGCCTTCAGCAACAGCAGCACCGACCCCAACGGCGTCAACAAGCTCGCGGCGGGCGACAGCCTCCAGGTCGAGATGCAAAACATCGACGCCAACGTCTACGAGTATTTCCGCACCCTCAACCAGATTCTGACCGTCGGCGGCGCCCCCAGCACCACTCCCGCCAACCCCAAATCGAATTTCTCGGGCGGCGCGCTAGGGTATTTCAGCGCCCATTCACGCCAGGTACTGCGGATTAAGGTGCAGTAGGCTGCTTCCGCTCAAGCTTCTCAATAAGTTTGAGGATAGCATCACGATTTTTTGCATCCTTAATAAATTGTGGTAGCCGCTCCACCATTGTGGTGTGCGTGGTGGTTTGTCGCTCACGCAGCTTTGCACCTACATATTCTTTAATGGCGTGCAAGTGTTGTCGATTATAAGCCCAGAATAAATTGTCGCGAATGCTTCCTTGCAGCCACAAAGGCAGTCCGAAGACAGGAGCTAAGCCCTCTTGAGGCTCATTATAAGGCTGCGTATAAGCTTCGTTTCTTGGTTTATAAACTCGGGTTTTGCCACAGGATGGGCAAGAAACAGCAAGAGAATCCATCATTTCTCTTGACTGCGGAATAATCTTTTGTATGAGCTTTCCACAGTTATCACAATTTCTTTTGACTAATATCTTATATCTGATGAGGTCGGTTGCGTTTTCTGAATGCGTACAATAGCTGCAAGTCAGTTTTCCACTATCTAGAAACCAAGGACTATTTACCGTTATAGCAGCTTCGTGCTTACACTTAGGACACTCAACCGTAAATTCAGTCATGTATGACTGGCGCACGGTGGCTGGTCCTGAGTATCTTGGCTCTATCTCTTGCATAATGGAATTCTAATTTGGTAAATCTACTCCACACTCAATTTCAAATGCCCGCCTAGCCCTTCCCGAATAATCCGCATCAGCGTGGAAAGGCGAATATCCGAAGCGTCGTTTTCGATGCGGGAGATATAGGTTTTAGTGGTGCCGCATTTCTCGGCTAGCTGGGCCTGGGTCAGGCCTTTCTCTTTGCGAAGCTCTTGCAGCATGGCGCCGAGCTTGAAGGCTTCGAACCCTTCCTCGTAGGCTTCGCGGGCGGGGGTGCCGGGCTCGCCGTATTGTGCGGTGAGGTGGTCGGCAAAGGAAGTGAGATGGCTAGCGGGCTGGTTTTTCATCGAAGTATTGCTGTTTTAGTTGTTCGGCCAGGGCCAATTCATTCTTGGGCGTTTTGGGCGTCTTTTTCTGAAAGCCGTTCACTAGAATTATCAGCTTGCCTTTGTCGAAAAAGCTAAAGACGCGGTAGATATCGGTGCTGACTTCTACCCGGATTTCGTAGAGGCCGGAGCTGCCGGTGAGATGCTTGAAGTATTTTTCGGGAACCCGGTCTACGGTGGCCAGCAACTGCAAGGTCCAGTTGAATTTGCGCTGCACCTCCGGCTTCAGCGTGGCGAAGAAGTCCAGGTAGTACTGGCGGTAGTAAAATACATTGCGAACAAACTCGGCGGTCATTCGCCAAAGTTAGCTGATTAGCTAACAATGATTAGCTCTTTTTCATGCCTTTCGATACCTTAAAACTCCCCGAACTCTCGCTGGTGCTGCTCATTGGCAGCACGGGCGCGGGCAAGTCCACGTTTGCGCGGCGCCTGTTCAAGCCCACCGAAGTGGTGTCGTCGGATACCTGCCGGGGCCTGGTATCGGATGATGAAAACAGCCTCGACGCCACCAACGACGCCTTCGACCTGCTGCACTACTGGGTAGCCAAGCGCCTCAAGCGCGGCCGCCTCACGGTGGTCGATGCCACCAACGTGCGCGCCGAAGACCGCAAAGCCTTCGTGGCGCTGGCCCGGCAGTACCACTGCCTGCCGGTGGCCATTGTGCTCGACGTGCCTGAAAGCATAGCCACCGACCGCAACCGCCAACGCCCCGACCGCGCCGGCCTCAAGCCCCACGTTATTGCGGGCCACCGCCGCCTGCTGCGCCAGAGCCTGCGCACGCTCAAGGCCGAGGGCTTTCGGCACCTCTACCACCTGCGCGGGGTGGAGGAAATCGACGCCGTGCGGGCGATAGCGCGTGACCCGCTGCACAACAACCGCCAGCAGGAAACCGGCCCCTTCGATATCATCGGCGACGTGCACGGCTGCTACCGCGAGCTGTGCGAGCTGCTGAGCCGGCTAGGGTATGGTGTTGAGGAAGAAGAAGTAAGGGATGCGCGCGACTTGGGCGTGCGGGTAGTGCGGCTGCCCTCCGCGTCAACCTCACCCCCTGGCCCCCTCTCCTTGGGGAGAGGGGGGACTAGTGCTAACCTAAAAAATAACGTTGGTTTAGAAGACGATAGCACGAGTCTAGAGCTAGTCCCCCCTCTCCCCAGGGAGAGGGGGCTAGGGGGTGAGGTCGGCACCAGGGCCGTCCTCCGCAAAGTCATCTTCCTCGGCGACCTCGTAGACCGTGGCCCCGCCTCGCCGCAGGTGTTGCGCCTGGTAATGAGCATGGTACGCGACGGCCTGGCCCTGTGCGTGCCCGGCAACCACGACATCAAGCTGCTGCGCTACCTCAACGGCAAAAACGTGTCGCACACCCACGGCCTGGCCGAAACCATCGCCCAGTTCGAAGCCGAAACGCCCGCCTTCAAGGAGCAGGTGCGGCTGTTTCTGGATAAGCTGGTGAGCCACTACGTGCTCGACGGCGGCCGGCTGGTGGTGGCCCACGCCGGCCTCACCGAAGAGATGCAGGGCCGGGGCTCGGGGGCGGTGCGCAACTTTGCGCTCTTTGGCGAAACCACAGGCGAAACGGACGAGTTTGGCCTGCCCGTGCGCTACCACTGGGCTAGCGAGTACCGCGGCAAAGCAATGGTGGTATATGGCCACACGCCCGTGCCCGAGCCCGAATGGCTCAACAATACCATCGACATTGACACCGGCTGCGTGTTTGGCGGCCGCCTCACGGCCCTGCGCTACCCCGAGCGGGCGCTGATGAGCGTGCCCGCCCACCAGGTATACAGCGAGCCCAGCCGGCCGTTACACTACAACCCGCACCGCCCCGGCGAACTACCGGGCAGCGCGGACCCCTTGGCCCAGCCGGAGCCCCTAGCCACCGCCCAGCAGCAGCACGACGACCTGCTTGATATTCGCGACGTGACCGGCAAGCAGCTCATCAACACGCGCTTGCTCAATACCGTGACCGTGCGCGAGGAAAACGCCGTGGCCGCCCTGGAGGTCATGTCGCGCTTCGCCCTCAACCCCAAGTGGCTGCTCTACCTGCCACCCACCATGTCGCCCACCGAAACCTCGGAGCTGCCCGACCTGCTCGAACACCCCGCCGAGGCCTTCGCCTACTACCAGCGCCAGGGCGTGGCGCGCGTGGTATGCGAGGAAAAACACATGGGCAGCCGCGTAGTAGTGGTGCTGGGCCGCGACGAGGCCGCCATCCAGCGCCGGCTAGGGGTGGTGGGCGAGGGCATAGGCAAATGCTACACCCGCACCGGCCGCAATTTCTTCACCGATAATGAGTTAGAAACGGCCTTCCTTGCCCGTCTGCGCGGTGCGCTCAGCACGGCCGGCTTCTGGGAGAAATTCAACACCGACTGGGTGTGCCTCGACGCCGAGCTGCTGCCGTGGTCGGCCAAGGCCCAGGAGCTGGTGAAAAGCCAGTACGCTGCCGTGGCCGCCGCTGCCACCGCCGCCCTGCCCCAGGCCGAAACGGCCCTGGCCGCCGCCGCCGCTAGGGGCCTGGCCGACGCCGATGCCCTGCTGGCCCGCACCAGCGCCCGCCGCGCCGCCGCTACTGATTACGCCGACGCCTACCGCCGCTACTGCTGGCCCGTGCAGTCGCTCGACGACCTCAAGCTGGCGCCCTTCCACTTGCTAGCCACCGAGGGCCACACCTACTTCGACCGCGACCACGCCTGGCACATGGAAACCCTGCGCGCCCTCAGCCTCGCCGACCCGCGCCTGCTGCGCGCCACGCCCTACCGCGTAATCGACCTCACCAACCCCGCCGAAATCGAGGCGGCTACCGACTGGTGGCTGGCCCTCACCGCCGGCGGGGGCGAAGGCATGGTGGTGAAGCCCTACGACTTCATCCCCAAAACTGGCCGCTCGCTCATCCAGCCCGCCCTCAAGTGCCGGGGCCGCGAGTATCTGCGCATTATCTACGGGCCTGATTATCTGTTGGATGGCAACCTGGAGCGCCTGCGCCTGCGCAACGTGAAAGCCAAGCGCAACCTGGCCCTGCGCGAGTTTGCGCTAGGGGTAGAGGGGCTCGAAAGGTTCGTGGCCGGTCAGCCGCTGCGCCTGGTACATCAGTGCGTATTTGGGGTGCTGGCCCTCGAAAGCGAGCCGATAGACCCGCGCTTATAGCCGCGCCGGCGCCGGGCCCGTAGGGTATGCCTGCGGGCCCGGCGCTACTTAATTTCCGGCAGCTTATTTCTTTTCCCACCTATGAACTACCGATTTTTTGCGCCGGCTCTCGCCGCTGGCCTGGGCCTCTGGCTAGCCAGCTCCAGCCGCGCCGCGGCCCCTGCGGCCGAGCGCCCCATTTACTTTGCCCTCAAAGTATATCACCTGAAAACCAACCGCCAGGAAGCTCGCATCGACAGCTTCTTGCAGCGGCAGTATTTGCCCACGTTGCACGCGGCCGGTATTGCCAACGTCGGCGTATTTAAGCCCATCGGCAACGACACCGCCGCCGACCGGCGGGTGTATGTATTTACGCCGTTTACGTCGCTAAAACAGTGGGAAAAAATTGACCAGGAAACCTCGGCTAAATTATTGGCCGCAGGCGGTGCCTACGAAAATACGGCTTATAATAATCCCGCCTACACCCGCCAGGAAACCATTCTGCTCAAGGCCTTTGACGAGATGAAAACCCTGGCTGCTCCCAAGCTCGCCGCGCCCAAAAACGAGCGCGTGTATGAGCTGCGCAGCTACGAAGGGGCTAGCGAACAACTATTCCGCAACAAGGTGCAGATGTTTAATGCCGGTGGCGAAACTAAATTATTCGACCGCCTGGGCTTTAATCCTATCTTCTACAGCGAAGTAGTATTCGGCGCAAAAATGCCGAACCTCATGTACATGACCTCCTTCGCCAATATGGCGGACCGCGAGGCGCACTGGAAAGCCTTCGGTGCCGACCCCGAATGGAAGAAATTATCCAGCCAGCCCGAATATCAGAATAATGTATCGCACATCGATATTACGTTTTTGCGCCCGGCTAATTATTCTGATTTATAAAAACCAGCGTAATTAATTGAAAAACGTCTGTCATGCTGAGCTTGCGAAGCATCTCGCTCGCGCCGCTAGGGTAATAATCCTAACGATGCGGTAGAGATGCTTCGCAAGCTCAGCATGACAGACGTTTTTTCTTACGGGTAATTAATTCTAGAACTTATCATCATTCACTTCCAGCCAAAAACCATCCGGGTCCTGCAAATAAATCTGCTTCACGCCGTCGGGCCGCGGCGTGGTTTTGCCCGGCTCGCTTTTCCAGCTGCCGTAGCGGATGCCTAGCTTATCGAGGTGCGCCATGAATTTTGACAGGTCTTTTACGCTGAAAGCCAAGTGGGTATTGATGTCGTGTTCCTGCGCTTTATTGCCCTGAATAATATGCAGCTGGCTGTGCGGCCCGATGCGCAGCCACACGTGCTTGCCATCTTTAAACGGCTCTGATAATTCGGGTAGTAGCAGCGCGTTTTTATAAAAATCAGCGCTTTTCTGCAAATCCACCACGTACAGCGCAATGTGGTTGAGCAAGACCGGACCTTGCGCAAAAGCGCCTTTAGCAGTGGTTATAATTACTAGAAAAGTAATTACGCAAAACGACAGGTATTTTTTCATGGGTGGGAATAGGTGGGATAGTGGTGCCAGTAAATAATTGGCAAGGATACTTAATTATTTTGAGCGTGCGGCTTTAAACTCCGAGCCGGCGCGCCACTGCGGAAACGTAGTTTCGTCGGCCAGGCGCTGGCCCACGCGGAAATACAACTGCGCATCCTGGGCCACGCCGCTCAGGTCCCAGCCAGGGTCAAACTGGTCGGCGGGCTTGTGGTACATGTTGGTGGTGTAGGCCTGGCGCTTTTGGGCAATGTAGGCCTTGCCCTGGCTGCGGCTCTCGAAGCCGCCGCTGGCGTAGAGCGAGGGCACGCCCACGTGGGCAAAGCTGAAGTGGTCGGAGCGGTAGAACATGCCGGTTTCGGGCGTCTGGTCGGGCAGCAGGTAGCGGTCCTGCTCCTTGGCGGCGGCGCGGGCGTAGTCTTCCAGCTCCGACTGCCCATAGCCGATAACGGTGAGGTCCTTCATGCGGCCGTAGGGCCAGAGCATGTCCATGTTGAGGTCGGCCACGGTTTTGGCCAGCGGGAAGGCCGGGTGCTGGGCGTAGTAATTGGACCCCAGCAGGCCCTGCTCTTCGCCCGTCACGGCCAGGAACACGATGCTGCGGGCCGGCTTTTCGGGCGCATTTTTAAAGGCTTTGGCGATGCTGAGCAGCGCGGCTAGCCCGGTGCCATCGTCCACGGCGCCGTTGTAGATGGAGTCGCCGGCAATGACTTTGCCCACGCCAAAGTGGTCCCAGTGCGCCGAATAAATGACGTACTCGCCCGCATTGGTGGTGCCGGGAAGCACGGCCAGCACGTTCTTGGAAGTCTGGCTGCGCAATTTCTGCCGCAGGCTGGTGCTGAGCGTGAGGCCCAGCGGGCGCGGGCGGAAGCCGCGCTGGTTGGCGGCAGCGTAGAGGGCGTCGTAGCTCTGGCCGGCGGCGGTGAAGAGGCGCTTGGCGGCGTCGAGCGTCAGCCAGCCTTCGAGGGCGCACTTGCTGGCGCCGTGGTCGGCGGTTTGGGGGCGTAGCTTGGGGCCGAGCGCGCCGCTGAGCACCACGCTCCAGGGGTAGGCGGCGGGCTGGGTGTCGTGCACGATGAGCAGGCCGGCGGCGCCGTGGCGGGCGGCCTCGTCGTATTTGTAGGTCCAGCGGCCGTAGTAGGTCATGGCCTTGCCCTTGAACAGGGTTGTATCCTGGCCCGCGTTGCCGGGGTCGTTCACGAGCACCACCACGGTTTTGCCCTTCACGTCGAGGCCGGCGTAGTCGTCCCAGCCGTATTCGGGCGCCACCACGCCGTAGCCGGCAAACACCAGCGGCGAGTTTTGCACGGCCACCGTGGGCTGCTCGCGCTGGCTGAATACGACGTAGTCGGTTTTATAATCGAGGCTCAGCTTCTGGCCCTTGCCCGTAATCTGCATGGTCGGCGCGGGCGACACGGCGATTTCCACCATTGGCACCGGCTGAAAATAGCTGCCAGCGGGGCCGGCGGGCTGCAAGCCCAAACTCTTAAACTGTGTCGCCAGATACTCAGTAATGCGCTCCTCGCCCGCCGTAAACGGCTTGCGGCCCAGCATCTCATCCGACGACACAGCTTGCAGGTAGCCGCTGATATCGGCCGCCGTGATGGCCTCGGTGGGTGTGGGTGGGGTAGGAGCCGCCGCCGTAGGCGGCGGGGCCGTGGCTAGGGTAGCAGTAGGTTTAGTAGACTGGCAACCGGCCAAAGCGAGGCCTAGCAGGCCCGCCAGCGGCAGCCGGCTAGCCCGAACAGAAGAAAGGAACATGAGCGAAGTACTGGCACGAACCGCCGTGCCTAAGAACGCTCAAGGTACAAGCCAGCCCGAAATAGCCCGGCGGCCGGGCCAGCTAGTTGGGGCAGGGCACGGGCAGCAGCGTGTATTTGGCGTCGAAATGCAGGGTGCGGGGCAGCTTAAATATCGTCTTGCCCTGAATTTCTGCCACGGGGCCGTAGCCCTCCACGAAGCCGATGTCGCGGCGCAAAAAGGCCACCTCGCGCACGGAGGTTTTGCCTTCCGACTGAAAAGTGTAGTCGGCCAGTAGCGTATCGCCGTGCATGGTGCCCCGGATGGTGCCCTGGTTGCGGTCCTTCTCGAAGTAGCGGTAGGCTAGCTGGCCCGTTACGGTGGGCTGCGTGGTTTGCAGCGTCAGGCGCACCGTGTCGGTTTCGGTGCGGTAGGCGTAGCACTGCGGGCCGGTGGCGGTAGGGGCCGTAGGCTCCTGGCTAGCCTGGGTAGTTTGCTCGTGGCAGGCGGCAAGCAAAGCCAGGCTGGCAGCGAAAAGTAAGGAACGGAAAATGACCATAGAATACATAAAAATAACTTGGTTAGCAGGCGGTTATGAAGTCGGTAAAGTTCTCAATAATCGCCTCCTGCTCTTCCGGCCGCCACTGCAGCCGATAGGCCCGTGGCACGCCGTGAGCCCGCACATGCAGTGTCAGTTCGTCGTCGTAGGGCACAAAAGTAGTGCCTTCAAATAGCCACGTTTCGCCCACCGAATGTAGGCCGCCATCATAGTCAACGAACTCGCGCATAATCTGGTACCGCTGCCCCCGCACCAACGCGTGAATGCTAGCCATGCTTAGTCGGGCTGCGTAGTGAGCGTGCGCTCGATGCGGGGGTCGGGTATCAGCCAGATGAGGGCCACCGCCACGTAGGCCGCACCCGCCAGCCAGGGCAGCCAAAAGCTGCTAACGATGCCCACCACGTACAGCACCGGCGAGAGCTTGCCCTTCCAGTCGTGCCCCACGGCGTGGGCCAGGGGCGAGTCGGGGCCATTGACGGCAATGAGCGCGTTTTGCAGCACAAAATAGGCGATGGCCGACCCTAGCAGCACCCCGCCGTACACGGCCAGCGTGGCCGGGGCAAAATGGTTTTCACCCATCCAGCCCGTCGCGAACGGCGTGAGCGAGAGCCAGAACAGCAAATGCAGATTAGCCCACAGCACCCCGCCGCTAATCTGCCGGCAGCTGCTGAGCATGTGGTGGTGATTATTCCAGTAAATACCTACGTAGAGGAAGCTCAGCACGTAGCTCAGGAATATGGGTAGCAGCGGCCGCAAGGCCGGGAAATCGGCCCCGTGCGGCACCTTCAGTTCCAACACCATGATGGTGAGGATGATGGCGAGCACACCGTCGCTGAATGCTTCGAGGCGGGTTTTGTGCATGGGGTGGGCTAGTGACGCTTGGAAAAATCAAGGGTATGATTCTCAGAGGTGCGCCGAAAATTAAATAACACCCCAGACCTGAGGGTCGTGTCTAGCCGCTCTTGATTATCGGTGGCGATGCGCAGCCGGAAGTAGCCGTTGCGCCCTAGTGCAAGCGTGGCTTGCACAGCTTCACTGCCTGCGCACTCCAGTTGCACCTTGCCTATTTCCTGGTCAAGCCAGAATGGTTGTTGCCGGTAAAACGTCAGGTTGTAGCCGCTCGATGTCATCGTAACGAAACCGTATTCTTGCTGGGTGAAATAATAGCTGCCGTTACTGGCGTGCGTCGTGGTAGGAGTGTAAAAAATAGCCGCGAGTAGTGTATTCATACTCACCCAAGCTCCTCCGACTAGCACTACAATAAAGCATAAGCCTATCGCTACGATGCGCATTACATCATTGCCAATGTGGCGAGCAATTGATGCTTTGAACGCTAACGTAGTAGCAAGAACAAGGCTAAAGAATAGAAAAAGAACTAGTGCAAACACGACCAAAGCTAGCGACGGTTGCACAAAAAAAACGCCGCCCCGTTGCCAGGGCGGCGTTTTTTTAACCTAGCCAGCCGGCGCAACCGCCCGCTGGTCCAGCCTTACGATTTTACCAAGTCGAAGCGGTCGGCGTCCATTACCTTGGCCCAGGCGGCTACGAAGTCGCGCACGAATTTCGCGCCGGCCTGGTGGGTGCCGTAGACTTCGGAGATGGCGCGCAGCTCCGAGTTCGAGCCGAAAATTAGGTCCACGCGGGTGCCGGTCCACTTCACCAGGTTGGTTTTGCGGTCGCGGCCTTCGAATAGCTGGTCGGCGTCAGAAGTCGCTTTCCAAGTGGTGCCCATGTCGAGCAGGTTCAGGAAAAAGTCGTTGCTGAGCGTGCCGGGGCGTTCGGTGAACACGCCGTGGTTCGAGCCGTCGTAGTTGGTGTTCAGCACGCGCAGGCCGCCTACCAGCACCGTTAGTTCGGGAGCGGTGAGGGTCAGGAGTTGGGCACGGTCGATGAGCATGGCCTCGGGCGAAGCCTCATGATTGGCGGCCAAGTAGTTACGGAAACCATCGGCGTGGGGCTCCAAGGCGGCAAACGACTGCACGTCGGTTTGCTCGTGGGTAGCGTCGGTGCGGCCGGGGTGGAAGGGCACCTGCACGTCGTAGCCGCCGTCTTTGGCCGCCTGCTCGATGGCGGCAGCGCCGCCTAGCACGATGAGGTCGGCCAGCGATACCTTTTTGCCGCCGGTTTGCGCAGCGTTAAACTCGTTCTGGATGCCGGTCAGCACGTCGAGCACTTTCGACAGCTCGGCCGGGTTGTTGGCATCCCAGAATTTCTGGGGGGCTAGCCGGATGCGGGCGCCATTGGCACCGCCGCGCTTGTCGGAGCCGCGGAACGTAGAAGCCGAAGCCCAGGCCGTGCGGATAAGCTGCGCGTTCGTCAGACCACAGGCTAACAGACGGTCTTTCAAGGCGTTGATATCCTGCTCGTCAATCGGTGCGTAGTCGGCGGCGGGCAGCGGGTCTTGCCAGATGAGCACTTCGCTAGGTACCTCGGGGCCTACGTAGCGCGACAACGGGCCCATGTCGCGGTGCGTGAGCTTAAACCAGGCGCGGCTGAAAGCGTCGGCAAACTCCTCGGGGTTTTCGTGGAAGCGGCGCGAGATTTTCTCGTAAATCGGGTCTTCGCGCAGGGCGATGTCCGACGTCAGCATGAACGGCTGGTGGAACTTGTTGGGGTCGTGGGCGTCGGGAATCATGCCCGCGCCGGCGTCGCCCTTGGGCTTCCACTGGTGCGCCCCGGCGGGGCTCTTGGTCAGCTCCCACTCGAAGCCGAACAGGTTGTTGAAGTAGCCATTGCCCCACTTGGCGGGGGTAGCGGTCCAGGCGCCTTCGAGGCCGCTCGTGATGGTGTCGCCGGCGTTGCCGGTGCCATACGAGTTGAGCCAGCCCTTGCCTTGCTGCTCGATGCCGGCGGCAGCGGGCTCGTGGGCAATGTACTGGGCAGGGTCAGCGGCGCCGTGGGTTTTGCCGAAGGTGTGGCCGCCCGCAATCAGGGCCACCGTTTCCTCGTCGTTCATGGCCATGCGGCCGAAGGTTTCGCGGATGTCACGGGCCGAGCCTAGGGGGTTCGGGTTGCCGTTAGGGCCTTCCGGGTTCACGTAGATGAGGCCCATCTGCACGGCGGCCAGCGGGTTTTCGAGCTGGCGGTCGCCGGTGTAGCGCTTGTCGCCGAGCCACTCACGCTCCGAGCCCCAGTACACTTCTTCCATCGGCTCCCACACGTCGGCACGGCCGCCCGAGTAGCCGAACGGCTTGAGGCCCATCGACTCCAGCGCGCAGTTGCCGGCCAGAATCATGAGGTCAGCCCACGAAATCTGCTCGCCGTACTTCTGCTTGATGGGCCACAGCAGGAGGCGGGCCTTGTCGAGGTTGGCGTTGTCGGGCCAGCTGTTGAGCGGAGCAAAGCGCTGCATGCCCGCGCCCGCGCCACCGCGGCCGTCCGAGATGC
Organism: Hymenobacter cheonanensis; assembly: GCF_030581075.1. Classification (GTDB taxonomy): domain Bacteria; phylum Bacteroidota; class Bacteroidia; order Cytophagales; family Hymenobacteraceae; genus Hymenobacter. The sequence continues at coordinate 143,955 of NZ_JAUQSW010000010.1, read as the reverse complement.
GGTAGGTGCCGGCCGAGTGCCAGGCCATGCGAATAAAGAACGGGCCGTAGTGGCCGTAGTCGGCCGGCCACCAGTCTTGCGAGGTGGTCATCAGCTCAAACAGGTCCTGCTTTACGGCGCTGAGGTCCAGCTTTTTGAACTCCTCCACGTAGTTGAAGTCCGCGCCCATGGGGTTGGACAGGGCCGAGTGCTGGCGCAGGATGCCGAGCGGCAGCTGGTTGGGCCACCAGTCGCGGTTGCGGGTGCCGCCGCCGGCCGTGTGCTGCTGCGCGATGCCCGACAAGAAGGGGCATTTGGCCGCCGACGGGTCATTCATGAAATGCTCCGTGGTATTGGAGGCAGGCGGGTGTTGGTTGTGTTCTTCAGCCATTGTTAAAGGGGATGATTAAATAAAGCTTGGAGGAAATGCGATACCTGAAAGCGGGCTGCTCGCTAAAAAACCGGGAAGCCGGGCAAATTACCGGCAACTACCGCATAGGTTTGCGCGCCGCTGGTAAAAGATTGTGGCATTTTGGCCGCAGGCCAGCTAGCCCGCTTTCGCCGGTCAATTCAGTAGATTAACGAGCGTAGGAGTAAGACAGCAGGGAGGTATTTTGTTTAACAAAATTAGCATTTATTATCAACAAATCGCACGCCGCGCGCTTTTTTTGCCTGTTTCTGTTTAACCTGCCTGACAGCGTGTTTTTTCACGCTGGCTTTCAGCTAACTCCAAGCCGCTGTTTTTTATTCCATGACGCCCCGCCTTACCTCGGCCCTGGCTAGCCTCGAAGCCACCCACGGCATCCGTATTCTCTACGCCTGCGAGTCGGGCAGCCGGGCCTGGGGCTTTCCCTCGCCCGACTCCGACTACGACGTGCGCTTCATCTACTGTCACCCCACCGACTGGTACCTGCGCCTCGATGAAGGCCTCGATACGCTCAACTTTCCGGTCGATGACGAGCTGGACCTGGCCGGCTGGGAGCTGCGCAAAACCCTGCGCCTGCTGCGCGGCTCCAACGCGGCGCTGTTCGAGTGGCTGCAGTCGCCCATTGTCTACCACGAAGCCCTGGGTTTCAGGACCCGGCTAGCCCCGCTGCTGCCGCTAGCCTTCAACCTGAAAGCCGGCCTGCACCACTACCTGGGCCAGCTGCGGCGCGGGGTAGAAGAAGACCTGATTGGCGAAGAAGTGCGCCTGAAACGCCTGTTTTACGCCCTGCGCTCGGCCCTGGCCGCCCGCTGGATACGCGAGCGCCACGCGCTGCCGCCGATGGAGTTTGCGCCGTTGCGGACACTGCTGCCATCGGATTTGCACGGTGTTGTGGAGGAGCTGCTTGCGCAAAAGGCTCATTCCAATGAGAAAACTATGGTGGCCCGGCCTTCCGAGCTAATTGCCTTTCTGGCAGAAGAGTACGCGGCCGGGCAGGCGGCGCGGGAGACGCTACCCATCGTGCGCCCGACGGGCCTGGTAGAAGCGCTGGACGCACTATTGCGCCAGCAGGTAGCCGGTATTTCATAGGCCGGGCTGCCTGCTAGGGTGAGTGGATAGTATTAGTCTTTTCAAATCAGGTCATGCAGAGCGCAGCGCAGCATCTCGCGTGCTGACGATAGCAACGACCGCACGCGAGATGCTCTGCATGACAGCGTTTTCTAACTAGCTCTGCATGACAACGTTTTCTAATTGACTGTTCATACAGCCCAGTAAAAAGCGGAGTCGCCGCCGCGATTAAGCTACAAACTTCCGCAATCCGGCTACGGCAGGGCCCTGCGCCGGGCGGGACCTTTGTGCTGTTCATTAGCTTAACGCATTCAACCCGCATGACACCGCAAACACCCACCGCTGGGGGCGCTAGCCCCAAAATCTGGTTTATCACGGGCGCTTCGCGCGGCTTTGGCCGCACCTGGACGGAAGCTGCCTTGCAACGGGGCGACAAAGTGGCCGCCACGGCGCGTCAACTGGCCAGCATCACCGATTTGACGGAGAAATACGGAGCTAGCGTACTGCCCCTGGAGCTGGACGTGACCAAGCCCGAGCAGGTGAAAGCGGCCATAGCGCAGGCCCACGCGCACTTCGGCCGGCTCGACATCGTGCTCAACAATGCTGGCTATTCCCTGGTCGGCACCATTGAGGAAGCCAGCCCGGACGACCTCCGGGCACTGTACGAAACCAACGTGTTTGGCACGGTTTCCGTCATTCAGGCCGCGCTGCCGCTGCTGCGGGCGCAGGGCCACGGCCACATTCTGGGTGTGTCGAGCACGCTAGGCCTTGTTGCGCCGCCGGTAATCGGCTACTACGCCTCCTCCAAGTGGGCCTTCGAGGCCATTCACGAGAGCCTGGCCACCGAAGTAGCGCCGTTTGGCATCAAGGTAACTATCATCGAGCCCGGCGCCTACGCCACCGAGTTTGGCAGCCCGGAGTCGTTGCGCTTTGCAGAAGGCCTGGAGGTGTATGCCGATTTCAAGAAGAATTTCTTCGCGGGCCTGCAAGGCATGGAGCGGGGCAACCCCGCCGCGACTCCGCCGGCCCTGTTTGCCGTCGTAGATGCCGAGCAGCCGCCGCTGCGGCTGTTTCTGGGCAGCCACAACCTGCCCCAGGTGCGCGCGGTTTATGCCCAGCGGCTAGCCACCTGGGAGGCCTGGGCCGCCGTTTCTACCGCCGCCCAGGGCCAAGCCAGCTAGCCTATATTCCAACCAGGCAAACGGTGCGCCCGCGCCGTTTGCCTGGTTGCGTAAGGTTTACCTAAGCCATGAAAAAGCAAGAAAACGCGCCGTTGCGGTTTGCCTCCTTGTCGGAGGCGCACCGGGCCCTGGGCCTGCCGGGGCCCCTGCACCCGCTCATCAGCCTGGTGCGCAATGCGCCCGCGCCCGCGCCGGGCAGCGCCCCGCTCCAGCCCCACGTGCTGGGCTTTTATAAGGTGTCCTTCTGGCCCAGGCTGAGTCGCAAGCTCCGGTACGGCCAGCAGTATTACGATTTTGAGGCCGGCGGCCTGCTGTTTGCCGCGCCCGGGCAGCTGCTGGGCGGCACGCAGGAGCACGGGGCAGGGGAGGTGTGCGCCCACGTTACCCTGCTCATTCACCCCGATTTTCTGGCGAGCTACCCGCTGGCCAAAAAAATCCGGCAGTACGGCTTCTTCACCTACTCGGCCAATGAGGCGCTGCACGTGTCGGAGCCGGAACGCGAGGTGCTGCTGGCGCTGTTCAGGACCATGGAAGCGGAGCTGGCCAGCCGCCTCGACGAGTTCAGCCAGGATGTGGTTATTGCCCAGCTCGACTTGCTGCTGACCTATGCCAATCGCTTTTACAAGCGCCAGTTTCTGACGCGCAAAGCCGTGCACAGCGACCTGCTCCAGGGCCTGGAAGCGACGCTGGCCGAAAGCTTCCGCCCCGAGCGCCTGCACGAGCAAGGCATTCCCACGGTGCAGTACCTGGCGCAGTGCCTGCACGTGTCGCCCAGCTACCTGAGCGACATGCTGCGCACGCTCACCGGCCAGAGCGCCCAGCAGCACATCCACGACAAGCTCATCGAGCAGGCCAAAGAGCAGCTCGCTGCCACGAGCCTGTCGGTGAGCGAGGTAGCCTACGCGCTGGGTTTCGAGCATCCGCAGTCCTTCAGCCGGTTTTTCAAAGCCAAGACGGCCCTCTCGCCGCTGGCATACCGGCGGTCCTTCCAGCTTAATTAACGCTCTGTTACTGACTGCTTTTTGGGAAGGGACGCCTAGCGCAGCGCCCCACGCCGCGCTACTTCTCAAATTTCCAGTTGAGCGACAAATTCACCACGCGGCCCTCGACCGGCGCCCACAGTTCGCGAAAAAGCGGGCTGGCGTAGCTGCCGCCCACGGGCAGCACCACGCGCTCGCGGCGCGTCTGGCGGTAGTCGAAGACATTTTCGGCATTGAGCACCAGCGTCCAGGGGCCGGTGCGGTAGCGCAGCAGCGCCGCCACAATAGGGTAGCCGGGCGTGGTACTACCGTCGCTGAGGTACTGCTGCCCGGTGTAGCTGGCCTCGATGCCGCCCCCAAAGTGCGCGCCGATTTCGGTGAGCGCCACGGCCGCAAACTTGTGGCGGGCGGCCAGCTCCACGTGCGGGTTGGCGGGGTCGTAGTCGCGCCGGGCATCGGTGAAGACGTAGCCCAGGTACAGCTCCGTTTCGTCGGCGCGCAGGCGCACGTAGGTTTCGAGGCCGCGCGTTGTGACGGGCGCGGCGGCGTTTTGCCAGCGCAGCGGGCCGCTGCCGGGCTGGTAGGTGCCCGCGCCGGGGCCGCCCGCCAGGCCGCCATCAGGCAGAATGAGCGGGTTTTGGAGGCGCGTATAGAAGAATGACTGGTTGATATTCAGCACCAACGGCTCGCCCTCATCGCCGAAATTGGCGAAGGTGTGCTGGTAGTTCAGGTCACCGTTCAGGCCCTGCGAAGTTTCGGCCACTAGCCCGGCCAGGGGCTGCACCTGCGGGTAGTCGCGCTCGTCGAGGCTGTTCACGTAGGGCACCGGCACGCGGTAGCCCAGGCCACCGTTTACGCGGGCGGTGAGCGCATCGGTGAGGTTATAGAGCGCCGAAAGGCGGGGCAGCACGAAGCCGCCGTACTGGTTCTGGTGGTCGTAGCGAAGGCCGGCCTGGGCGTTGAAGCGCGGTGCGGGCTGCCAGCTATCCTGCACAAATACCCCGAGCGTGTGGTAGGTGTAGGGGCTAAGCAGGGGCGTGGCGCGGCCCTCGGCATTGCGCAGCTGCTCGCCGTTGAGGTTCAGGCCCGCCACCAGGGTATTGCCCCGGCCGGCCGCGTGCAGGTAGCTGGCTTCGGTGTAAAAAGTTGTTTGATAAGCCTTAAAGGCCACCGTATTGGTCAGCACGTCGCGCCCGAAATTCGTGACGGCCCCTTTCAGCGTGAGGCGGCCGGTGCCCACGCTGTCGTTGGTGTACACGGCGTCGAGGGTGTGGCGCTGGCTGGTGTTATTCACGAAATACGCCGCGCCGCCGAGCACCTCGGCCTCGTCGCGCACGGCTTGCTGCTGGCCGCCGCGCCGGCTCTCGAAAGTGCCGGTGTAGCCCACGGCCAGCTGGCTGTGCTGGCTAGGGTAGTAAAACAGCCGCGGGTGCACGTTGAGGCTGCGCACGCGGGGCACGTCCACGAAGCCATCGCCGTCCACATCTACCGCCTGCTGCCGCGTGAGGCCCACAAACAGCGAGTACCCTAGCCGCTGCCCGCGCTGGGCGGCAAAGCCGTTGAGGTTGGTTTCGTTGAGCGTGGTTTGGTTGAGCGTAGCCGTGAACTGCGGCGTGCCCAGCGTAGGCGTCTTACTCACCAGGTTGACGAGGCCCGCGATGGCGCCGCCCCCGTACAGCGTCGAGTTCGAGCCCTTTAGTAATTCAATTTGCCGCAGGTCGAGCGGCGGCACCGATAAGATGCCGAAGCTGCCCGCAAAGCCGCCGTAGAGCGGCAGCCCGTCGCGCAAAATCTGCGAATACTGCCCCTGCAGGCCCTGAATGCGTAGGTCGGCGTTGCCGGTAGTGGGCGAGGTAGGCTGAATCTGGGTGCCCGCAATGTCGCCGAGCAGGCTGGCGATGTTGCCGGGCTTGATGCCGTTTTCCTCCTGCATTTCCTCCTCGCCCAGCACCTCCACGCGCTCGGGCTGGTCCTCGATGCGCGAGTTGGTGCGCGTGGCCGTCACCACCACTTCGTCGATGGCCGCCGCGCTGGGCGCCAACAGCAGCAGCAGCGGCGCGCCGCCCGGCGCCGGGGCCGCCAGGCTGCGCGCCTTGTATCCCAGCGCCTCCAGCCGCAGGCGGGTGCCCGGGGCCGGGGCCGGGGCTAGCTGCACCAGGCCGCGGGCATCGGTGGTGCCGCCCACGCCGGTGCCGGGCACGCCCACGCTAGCCCCAATGAGCGGCTGGCGGGTAGTCGAGTCGCGCACAACAAGCTGAAGGCTTTGGGCGCGGGCAGCGGCTGGCAGGCCGAGCGCCACCACCAGCAGGAGCGGGAAAGAGCGAAACATAAAATTAGGAGAAGCAGGCTAGCCCAGCCGCGTAAACGCGTAAAGGGCCGCAAACCAAAGGCCGCGCTTTGAAGAATTTCTGTAGCACCTTCGCAGCCCAATTCCTGCCCGCTATGACCATTGCCGACCTGCGCCAGCAGCACCTCATTTTGTTTGAAGCCGTGAGCGGCAGCCGTGCCTACGGCACCAGTCTGCCGCACTCCGATACCGACCTGAAGGGCGTGTTTGTGCTGCCCGAGGACCAGTTTCTGGGCCTCACCTACGTGCCGCAAATCGCCAACGACACCAACGACGAGGTGTTTTATGAGCTGCGCCGCTTTGTGGAGCTGCTGCTGAAAAACAACCCCACCGTGCTGGAGCTGCTCGGCACGCCCGCCGACTGCATTGTGTACCAGCACCCGCTGTTTGCCGCCTTCAAGGCCCCCGATTTTCTGTCCAAGCTCTGCCGTCAAAGCTTTGCCGAGTACGCCGTGGCGCAAATTCGCAAGGCGCAGGGCCTCAATAAGAAAATCAACCACCCCGAGCCGCCGGCCCGCAAGTCGGTGCTCGATTTTTGCTACGTCACGGTGGGGGCCGGCGCGCAGCCGGTGGTCATCTGGCTCGCCCGGCAGGGGCTGGCGGCCGGGCAGTGCGGCCTGGCCAAAGTGCCGCATCTCACCGACTTATACGCCCTGTTTGTGGACCCCGCGGCGGCCCGGCCGCTCGGCTACCGGGGCCTCGTGCGCGACCCCGACAGCAGCCAGGATGTGCAGCTCTCGGCCGTGCCGAAAGGGGAGGTGCCGGTGGCGTACCTGTCGTTCAACCGCACGGGCTACAGCGTGTACTGCCGCGCCTACCGCGAGTACTGGGAATGGGTAACCAAGCGCAACCAGGAGCGCTACCAAAACACCGTGCAGCACGGCAAAAACTACGACGCCAAGAACATGCTGCACGTTTTCCGGCTGCTGCAAATGGCCGAGGAAATTGCCCGTACCGGCGAAATTCAGGTGCGCCGCCCCAACCGCGAGTTCCTGCTGCAAATCCGCCGCGGCGAGTTTGCCTACGCCGACCTTGTGGCCCAGGCCGAGCAGCTAGTGGCCCAGGTAGAAGCCGCTTTTGCCACCTCCGCGCTGCCCGAGGCCCCCGATGCCGCCGCCGCCGAAGCCGTGCTGCGCCAGGTGCGCCAAGCATTTTACGCGGCCCGCTAGCCTCTCTTTCGGTACCGGGGAGCCTTTAGCGCGTAGCGGCGTTGGCTGGCTATGGAAACGAGCAGGCAGCAACTTATTGGTAAGCTGCGTGATGTGAGTAAAATAAAATGTATCACAAATTTCAGTAATTATTGAAACTTGTGATACATTTGCGGCGTCCACAAGCGTCGGTGCACGAAGCAGCGGCTGCTTAGGTGCTTAGCGATTATGAAACCTCCCAAACTCGTGCTCATCGGCGGCAATGGCTTTTTGGGCCGGCACCTGCGGCAGCATTTTCAAGCGCTTGGCTACGAAGTAGTCAGCATAAGCCGCACGGGGCCGGGCGATGTGCGCTGGGATGCCCGCACGCTGGGGCCGTGGGCGCAGCAGCTAGAGGGCGCCGCGGCCGTGGTAAACCTGGCCGGCCGCACCGTCGATTGCCGCTACACGGCCGCCAACCGCCGGCAGATTATGGCGAGCCGCATCGAAAGCACCACGGTACTAGGGGCTGCCATTGCAGCCTGCCGGCAGCCGCCCCGCGTGTGGCTAAACTCCTCCACCGCTACTATTTACGCCGATACGGCGGGCGACCTGCCAGCCAATACGGAGGCTGCGGGTACCATTGGCGAAGGCTTTTCGGTAGGGGTGGCCCAGGCCTGGGAGGCGGCCCTGGCGGCGGCCCCCACGCCGGCCACGCGGCGGGTGGCGCTGCGCACCTCCATTGTGCTGGGGGCCGATGGCGGGGCCTTTCCGGTGCTGGCGCGGCTAGCGCGCTTCGGGCTGTGCTCGCCGCAAGGCTCGGGCCGGCAGTGGGTTAGCTGGCTGCACATTCAGGATTTTTGCCGGGCGGTGGAGTTTTTGCTACACGCCGGGCCCATGAGCGGCGCGGTAAACCTGTGCGCCCCGCACCCGCTGCCCAACCGCGATTTCAACGCCCTGCTGGCCCGGCACCTGCGGCCGTTGCTGCGCCTGCCGCAGCCCCGCTGGCTGCTCGAAATCGGCGCCTTCGCGCTGCGCACCGAAACCGAGCTTATCCTGAAAAGCCGCAAAGTGTACCCGCAGCGGCTGCTCGACGCGGGGTTCGCATTCAACTATCCAACTTGTGAGGCGGCAATGGCAGATTTACTGCCTGCTGAACCAAGTAACTAAGTTGCCATATGACTCCCGCAGACAATAACCCGCCCACACCCAGCCTGGCCGAGGCCAAAGCCCAATTCATCCACCTCTGGGGCGTGACTGGCACGAGTTGGGGCGTGAGCAAGACCCTGGCCCAGGTGCACGCGCTGCTGCTGGTGAGCCCAGTAGCGCTCAGCACCGAGGACATTATGGCGCAGCTCACCATCTCGCGGGGCAATGCCAGCATGACGGTGCGCGAGCTGCTCGATTGGGAATTGATTTACAAAGAGTTGCGCCCCGGCGAGCGCCGCGAGTTTTTTGTGGCCGAAAAGGATATGCTGCAAGTCACGCGCTGCATTATCCGGGCGCGCAAGCGCCGCGAACTCGACCAGATGAAGCGCACCCTCGACCAGCTGGCCGTCCTGCCCGGCGATGCGGCCGACGCCGACTACCGGGCCTTTCACACCACCCTAACCGACATTCAGCAGCTGGCCGCCGCCTCCGACAAGCTGCTCACCAAGCTCATGCAGGCCGAGCGCAGTTGGTTCTGGGACAAGTTTTTCAAGCTCTTTCTCTAGCCCTGGCCGCGCAGGTCTTTGAGTGCCAGTGCGGGCTAGCGGCCGCCCACGCCGGGCCCGCGCGGGCGGCTACTTGGCTGTCATCAGGGCCGAGAGGCCTGGCGGGGCGATGACGTTGGCGCTGCCGTCGGGGTTGGTAGTGACCACGATGCGGGTAAACTTGCCCTGGTAGTACCAGTAAAAAGCGGGGCTTACGGGCTGCTCGTGCTCCTGGTAAAAGCGCTCAATAATGGCCCGCGTGCCCTGGATATACTGCACAAAATCAACGGGATGGGCCCGGCTTACCTGGCAGATGCTGGCCAGGCCCTTGTTGGGGATGGCCACCACGCTGCCCCACTCGCCCACAAACTCGGGCGCGTTGGCGGCCAGGTCCAGGGCGTAGCTGGCGGCGTAGTTTTCCTCAGCTATAAAATTGACCGTCAGTTTTATAGGCCCGGATTCCAGTTCCCTGGTATCGCGGCCCACCGTGTGCTTGTTTACGTTGGCCTGGGCTAGCGCAAACACGGCGGCCGGCTCCTGGTGCCACTCGGCAAACATGGCTTTGGGCACCGCCGAGAAGGCGCCCGGCAGGTCCAGCATCAGCACGGTGGCCGTGCCTTCGAGGTCGATGCGGGTGAGCAGGTTGGCCGCCCCGCCGCGCTGCGCCAGGCTAGCCTCGGGGTAGATGCGCAGGCTGAGGTAGGGGCGCACGCTCTCGAAGCTGCGCGGGTCAATCTTGCGCTGCTCGTCAAACGAGCTGAACAGGCTCGTAAAATGATACCGAATGAGGCCCGGCCACTGCGTTTTGTCGGGCTGGGCCGCGCACTTGGCAATGAGGTTGTGCAGGTTGAGCGCCGTCACGCCCGGCTGCCCGGGGCGCAGCGTAATGGTGCCATCGTGCACGGCCGCCACCGGGTAGCGCCGCGCCACCACCGCCACCGCCGAGTCGACTAGTACTTGGTAGTCGGCTTTGCTGATAAGCGCGCGGTAGTCTTTCGGAATGTCGTAGCTTATTTTCTGGGCCCGGGCCCCCAGCGCGAGGCAGCACACCAACCCTAAAATCCATAAGAAGCGCATAAGAAGCAGTAAAACGGCTAGCCCGCCTAGCCGTGGGCGCCTCGCCGGCAAGCGGCGTACTTACTATTGTTGCGGCGAGGGCTAGCTGGCCGAACCAGGCGAAGGCCTGAAAACAAGCAAGGTAGCACCCAAATTTGCCCGTAGCTAGTACTCCGGCCGAGCTAATCGCACGAATGCCCTAATCCTGTACCCCCTAAAGTCAACTAAAACCCGACCTTCGCACGTTCATTCATCGCCCGCTCACTGGTGGTGCACTCTCGTTATGATACTGACTAATGACCTTCTCATTTCGCGCGGCGAAGTGCTCATGCAACTCGAAGGTTACCTGAAGGATAATATCTATACCTTTCTCAAAAAGGTAGAAGATAGCTGGCAACCTGCTGATTACCTGCCCGATTCGCGCCGCGATACCTTCTTCGATGAGGTGAAGGAGCTGCGCGAGCGCGCCGGTGGCCTGAGCTACGACCTGCTGGCCGTGCTCATCGGCGACACCATTACCGAGGAGGCGCTGCCCAACTACGAGGCCTGGTTTCATGAGCTTGACGACCTGAACCGCGACCGCAACAACGGCTGGGCGCAGTGGATTCGGGGCTGGACGGCCGAGGAAAACCGCCACGGCGACCTGCTCAACCGCTACCTCTACCTCTGCGGCCGCGTAAACATGCGCGAGTTTGAGTTCTCGACCCAGCACCTTATCAACGACGGCTTCGACCTGGGCACGGCCCACGACCCGTACCGCGCCTTCGTGTACACGAGCTACCAGGAAATGGCCACCAACGTGTCGCACCGCCGCGTGGGCCAGCTGGCCCGCCAGGCCGGCGACGATGGCCTGTCGAAAATCTGCGGCATGATTGCGGGCGACGAAAACCGCCACGCCAAGGCGTACAAAACCTTCGTGAGCAAGATTTTTGAGCTTGACCCGAGCGAGATGATGCTGGCCTTCGAGGATATGATGCGCAAGAAAATAGTGATGCCCGCCCACTACATGCGCGAGCTGGGCATCGACATGGGCAAAACTTTCGGGCACTTCACCGATGCCGCCCAGCGCATTGGCGTGTATACCAGCAACGACTACACCGACATCCTGGACTCGCTGCTTGACGAGTGGAAAATAGCCGACCGCACCGGCCTGACGCCCGCCGCCGCAAAAGCCCAGGAATATGTGATGAACCTGCCCGCCCGCCTGCGCCGCGTGAGCGACCGCATGACGGTGCCCAAGCTCGAATACAAATTTAAGTGGATTAGCTAGCCCCCGCTAGCGCTGATTTTCGTAGACAAGCCCCGGTTGCCCCGCGCAGCCGGGGCTTTTTGCGCTGCCCCAACCATCGGCCGGGCAGCGGGTTATCATCGGACAGTTTCATTCCAACCTTTCCCTTTTCCTCATGGCTGAGCAAACCAAAGCCGCTTTCTACACTGAGTTTGGCGGCATCGATAAAATTCAGGTCGGCCCCCTCGACCTGCCCGAGCTAGGACCCCACGACGTGCGGCTGCAAGTAAAAGCTGCCGGCGTCAACCCCGTCGATGCCGTAGTGCGCGAGGGCAAGTTTGCCCAGGTGGTGCCCAGCGCGTTTCCGACCGTGCCCGGCTGGGACGTGTGCGGCATTGTGGAAAAATGCGGCCCTGGCGTGGAGCGCCTGGCCGTGGGCGACGAAGTATATGGCTACGTGCGCCAGCCCGTGGCCCAGCACGGCACCTTTGCCGAACGCATTGTGGTGCCCGAAAACCTGCTGGCTAAGAGCCCCGAAAAGCTGAGCTGGGTTGAAGCCGGTGGCTTGCCGCTGGCGGGCCTCACCGCGTACCAGTCGGTTATCAAGGCCGGCCAGCTGAAGGCGGGCGAAACGGTGCTGATTCTCGGGGCGTCGGGTGGGGTGGGTGGCTCAGCCATTCAGCTAGCCAAGAACGTAGGAGCCACCGTGGTGGCTGTGGCTAGCGCCGACAGTGCCGACCATATGAAAAAGCTGGGCGCCGATTTCACCGTCGACTACAAGGCCGGCCCGGTGGCCGAGTCGATAAAGCGCGTGGCCCCCGCTGGCATCGACCTGCTATTCGACGCTGCCAGTGGCGATACGCTCACCCAAAGCCTGCCCACCCTCAAGCCCAATGGCCGCCTCATCTCGGTGCTTAACGATGGCAAGGGCCTGGTCCTGCCGGCCGGCGTGCACTTTCAGCACGTGATGGCCCAGCCCAGCGTGCCCGACCTTGATTTCTTGCGCGAGCTGGCCAATACGGGCAAGCTCACCGTGCCCATCGCGGCCACTTTCCCACTCGATGAGGCCCGCAAGGCCTTCGAGCAGATTGAAACGCACCACACGACGGGTAAGGTCGTGCTTGTGCCCTAACGGGCAAAAGCAGCAGACAATCGAAACGTCATGCTGAACGCAGGGAAGCATCGCGCTCGCCTTCGCTAGGAGCAGTAGTCCAGGCGAAGGCGAGCGCGATGCTTCGCTTCGTTCAGCATGATACGCCAAAACGGAGCGGTTCTGCTACTTAAAAGCGTCTACTTCTCAATCTTCACGCCTTTCCAAAAAGCCACGCGGCCTTGGATGTTCTGGGCGGCGGGGCTGGTTTCGGGGTAAAACCAGGCGGCGTCTTTGTTGAGTTCGCCGTTTACGCGCAGCGAGTAGTAGCTGGCGCGGCCCTTCCAGGGGCAGGAGGTATGGGCGATGCTGTCCTCAAAATATTCCTTTTTGAGCGCATCGGCGGGGAAGTAGTGGTTGTTCTCGACTACCACGGTGTCGTCGCTCTCGGCCACGACGGTATTGTTCCAAATGGCTTTCATAAGCTGGCGGTGCGGCACCTGAATGGCCGCCCGGCCAGGGTTAAACGCGCTACTTTGCCGGATGTTTGCGCCCGGCTCCGGCGCTCTGCTTCGTAAATGCTCCGCCACGTACGCCACGCCGAAATAAACCGCCCGCAGTGGGACGCGCTTATCAATCAGGCCCCTAACGGCTTAATCTACGCCCTCACCTGGTACCTCGATAGTGTGGCGCCGGGCTGGGAGGCGCTCGTGCGCGAAGAGGGCGGCCGCTACGTGGCCGGCCTGCCGCTGCCCGTGCAGCGCAAGTTTGGCCTGCGCTATTTAAAGCAGCCGCTGTTTGCCCAGCAGCTAGGCCTGTTTTCGCTCGAAACGCCTACGGCTGCCGACTGGCAGCAGGTGGCGCGCTTGCTGGGCCGGTTTCGGGTTATCACGCAGTATGCCTTCAATACGGGCAATGCCGAGTTGCTGGGCGCCGGGCAGCCGGGGCTAGCCGGGGTGCCGTTCACGACTTATTACCTGTCGCTGCGCCCGCCCTATGCGCAGCTGCTGGCTGGCTACAAGCCCAACCGCCGCTGGCGCCTCAACCAGGCCCGGCGCCGCGGCCTGCACGTAGAGCCTACCACCGACATCGACCTGATGGTGCAGATTTTTGCCGAAAACACGGCGCCCAAAATTTATGGGGTCATCGGCGAGGCCTACGAGTATCGCATTCTGCGGGCGCTGTATGCGCGCGCCCGGCAGGAGGGCCTAGCTACCATGTGGCAGGTGCGGGGGGCTAGCGGCGAGGTGCTGGCGATGGGCCTGCTGTTTCATTTCAAGCAGCACCTGACCTACATTTTCAATTGCTCGACGCAGGCCGGCAAGGAGGCCGGCGCCATTTCGGTGCTGCTCGATGAGGTGCTGCGCGCCCACGCGGGCCAGGACCTGGTATTCGATTTTGAGGCGCCGGAGGTGCCCAACGTGGCGCACTTCTACAGCAGCTTTGGGCCAGCGCCGGCGCCGTACCTGGCCATTGCCGCCAACCGCCTGCCCTGGCCGGTGCGCCAGCTCAAGGCGGCGCGCATGGCCCTGTACCGGCGGCTGCGCCCGCGCCCGGCACCGGGGCACTAGCGGAGGCTAGCGGCCGGGAAACATTACCGGCGCGGGCGTTGTTGGGCCGAGTAGCTTCGTGGCGCGCCCCAGCAGGTGCATTCGTACTTTACGTAGAGAAAATTATGGCTATTGGCGTTCGCTTTCAAGATTTTGTGCCCGATGAAAATTCAGGCGAAAAGGGGTTTGAGCAGCTGTTCAAGCTGTTTATGCAGTTGATAACCATCACCAGCGGCGATGTGGGGGAGGCCTTGCAGTGGCTCAATGAGCTGGACAAGCAGTACGGCCTCACCGACAACGACTACGGCATGGGCAACTTCATCGACGACCTCAAGAAGAAGGGCTACATTGATGAGAACGAGCAGGAGCGGGGCGAGCTGAAAATCACGCCCAAAACCGAGCAGAAAATCCGTAAGTCGGCGCTGGAGGAGATTTTTGGCAAGCTCAAGCGCGGCAACACCGGCAACCACCGCACGCCCCACACCGGGCAGGGCGACGAGCAGAGCACTGACCTGCGCGAGTTCCGCTTCGGCGACTCGCTCGAGCAGATTCAGATGTCGGAGAGCATTCGCAATGCCCAGCTCAACCACGGCATGGACGGCGACAACTTCATGCTGACCGAGGGCGACCTCGAAGTGCGCGAAAACGAGCACAAGTCGCAGACCAGCACGGTGCTCATGATTGACATCTCGCACTCGATGATACTCTACGGTGAGGACCGCATTACGCCCGCCAAGAAGGTGGCGATGGCCTTGGCCGAGCTGGTGAAGCAGAAGTACCCCAAGGATACGCTCGACGTCATCGTATTCGGCAACGACGCCTGGCAAATTGAGGTGAAGGACCTGCCGTACCTGCAAGTGGGCCCCTACCACACCAACACGGTGGCCGGCCTGGAGCTAGCCATGGATCTGCTGCGCAAACGCAAAACGCCCAACAAGCAGATTTTTATGATTACCGACGGCAAGCCCACCTGCCTGAAGGAAGGCACCGGCTACTACAAAAACTCGTTCGGCCTCGACCGTAAGGTGGTGAACAAAACGCTGAACCTGGCCGCCGCCGCCCGCCGCATTAAGATTCCGATTACCACGTTTATGATTACTTCTGACCCGTATCTGCAAAAATTTGTGGAGGAGTTCACGGAGGTAAACCAGGGCAAGGCCTACTACTCGGGCCTGAAGGGGCTGGGGCACCTGGTGTTTGAGGATTATAAGAAAAACCGGCGCAAGTCGCTGTAAGCTACTTTGCTGATAATAAAAAGGCCGTCCTGCTGTGTACAGGACGGCCTTTTGCATCTGGAGCTTGCGCGGGGGCTAGCGAGATAGCTTTTCCAGCTTCGCTTTCTCTTTGGTACTCAGGCTGTCGAGGCCTTTATGACTGATTTTGTCGAGCAGGTAGTCAAGGTCTTGCTCTTGCTGCCGCTGCTGGGCATAGTACTTATCGTCAACGGTTTGGTAGGCCGGCGAGCGCCCGAATAAATTACCCAGTACCAGGGCTTCGGGCCTTTTGATAAGCAAGTAGAAGAACCCCAGGGCGGGGGCCAGAATGGCAATAATGGGTAAGTAGTTGGTGCGCAGCAGTTCGGGCTGCAGGCAGACAACCACCAGCAACCCCACCAGCCCGCCGCCCAGGTGGGCATCGTGCCCAATATTGTCGCGCCGGGCAGTGATGCCGTAGGCCGAAATCACCACGTATAGCATGCCATACAGCCAGCCGGGCACAAACAGACCCAGCATGCCCACCTCGATGCCGGGATACAGCGTGATAGCCGCAAAAACCAACCCGCTGATGGCCCCCGAAGCCCCTACGGCGCTGTAGTCTTCCTCGTGCCGATGCAGCAGCAGCGAGAATAAGTTGCCGCCTACGAGGCTAGCCCCGTAAAGCAGGAGGAAGTTGCGATAGCCCAGCATGACTTCCACACTGCCACTAAAGAAGTAAAACGTGAGCAGGTTGAGCACCAGGTGCCGCCAGCCGGTGTGCAAAAAACCGGAGGTGAGCAGCCGGTAGTACTGCCGCCCGTGGCTAATATCGGCGACCCGAAAGGCATAGCGGTCGAGGTAAGCAGGGTCTTTAAAGCCTTTATAGGAAACGAAAAAAATGGCTAGCACAATGGCCAGGCCAATGATACCAAAATCGGGCATGCAGAAAGACGGGTAGGTGTTGAAGAGAAGAGCGGAAGCGAAACCGGGTCCGGGAAAATGCGCAGCCCGCAGCATAGCAAAATAGCCGGGCAAAGTAACAAGCAGGCCCCTGCTGCCGCAAGCGCCAGGCCCTCAAAACCCGCTGAGATTCAAAAAATAGGCCCGACCATAAGTAGCTGCCAGCCCCGGCCAGCCTTGGCGGCATTTGCCCGGGGCTGGAGATGGGCTTTGGAGCGAAAAATCTCTGCCCCGTTGGCCTGAACCTCAAGGGCCCTCTGCGGGTTTAAGGGCTAATGAAGCACGAAACTATCCGCACCCTGGGCCAGCTCCGCGCCAGTGGTTACCAGCCCCGCACCGTGAAACAAGAACTGCGGGATAACCTCATTTCTAAACTCAAAAACAAGGAAGACGTGTTTCCCGGCATCTTCGGCTACGACGAAACCGTGATACCCGAGCTGCAGCGCGCTATTTTGGCCGGGCACCACATCAACCTGCTTGGCCTGCGCGGCCAGGCCAAAACCCGCATTGCGCGCCTGCTCATCAACCTGCTCGACCCGTTTATCCCCGTAGTGAAGGGCTCGGAGCTGAATGACGACCCCATGCAGCCGCTGTCGGTGTACGCCAAAAACCTCATTGAGGAGAAGGGCGACGACACGCCCATCGAGTGGCTGGGCCGCGCCGACCGCTACACCGAGAAGCTGGCCACGCCCGACGTGACGGTGGCCGACCTCATCGGCGACGCCGACCCCATCAAGGCCGCCACGCTCAAGCTGCCTTACTCGGACGAGCGGGTGATTCACTTCGGCCTGATACCCCGCGCGCACCGCGGCATTTTCGTGATAAACGAGTTGCCCGACTTGCAGGCCCGCATTCAGGTGTCGCTGTTCAACATCTTGCAGGAAGGCGACATCCAGATTCGTGGCTTTAAGGTGCGCTTGCCGCTCGATATTCAGTTCGTGTTCACGGCCAACCCCGAGGATTACACCAACCGGGGCAGCATTGTGACGCCGCTCAAGGACCGCATCGACGCCCAGATTATCACGCACTACCCCAAGTCGATTGAAATCGGCAAGCGCATTACCAAGCAGGAGGCGCGCATCAAGGAAGAGCAGCGCGGCCTGGTGACGACCAATGAAATAACCCACGACCTCGTGGAGCAGGTGGCCGTGGAGGCGCGCGGCTCCGAGTTTGTAGATGCCAAGTCGGGCGTGTCGGCCCGCCTCACCATCTCGGCCTACGAGCAGGTAATTGCCGGCGCCGAGCGCCGCGCGCTCATCAACGGCGAAACGAGCACCTACGTGCGCGTGGCCGACTTTATTTCGGCCGTGCCCGCCATTACGGGCAAGGTAGAGCTGGTGTACGAGGGTGAGCAGGAAGGCGCGGGCATCGTGGCTGAGAAGCTGATGGGCAAGGCCATCCGCACGCTGTTTCTCAACTACTTCCCTGACCCCGACAAGGCCAAGAAGCTCAAAAACCGCCCTAGCCCCTACAAAACGGTGCAGGAGTGGTTTGGCAACGGCAACACGCTCGACATCCTCAGCGATGCCAGCACCGCCGACTACCGCGCCGCCCTCGATAAAGTGCCCGGCCTGCGCGACATCGTGACCGAGCTGCACCCCAAGGAAGACGCCGAGACCACCTATTTCCTCATGGAATTTCTGCTGCACGGGCTAGCCGAGCACTCGCTCATCTCGCGCAACAAGCTCACGGCCGGCGCCCAGTTCAAAGACCTGCTTTCGTCGATGTTCACCATGCCCAGCTTCGGCGACGACGACGATGAGGACGAAGACCCTAAGCCCCGCCGCCGCCGCTAGGCCGTAGCACGGACTTTCAGCCCGCGACTGCCCAAACAAAAGCCCCGCATACCGCCCGGTACGCGGGGCTTTTCTTTGCGTCATGCTTCCGGACTGGAAAGACCTTGGCTACTTGCAACACGGCAGCGCACCGCAGCGCCAGGCATTTGAGGTACTGAGGCGGCATGAACTGCTGCCACGCTTGCGCCGCTACGACCCTGTGCTGGTGGGCACTTTCCCGCTGGACCTCACCGTACCGGGCAGCGACCTGGATATTATTTGTGAGGTGCCCGATTGGACTGATTTTCGCCAGGCGCTGGCCGGGTTTGCCGGGCATTTGGGGTATGTGGTGCGGTCGGTAAATACCGCGGAGCCCGCCCTCGCGGCCTCATTTTTGGTGGAGGGGCTAGCGGTGGAGGTGTTTGGGCAGGCCCAACCCACGGCGCGCCAAAACGGCTATCGCCATCTGGTAGTGGAGGCGCGGCTGCTGGCGGTGGGCGGCGCGGCCTTGCGGCAGCAGGTGCTGGCGCTTAAGGCTAGCGGCCTGAAAACGGAGCCGGCCTTTGCCCAGGTGCTAGGCCTGCCCGGCAACCCCTACCACGCCTTGCTGGCGCTGGAAACCTGGGATGATGCCGCGCTGGCGTCCGTGGTCGAAGGTAGCCAGCGTTAGCTTGCCCTAGCACCATAAAAAAGGCCGCTCTGACTAAACAGAACGGCCTTTTTATGGTGCTAGGGCAAAAGCTTACGCCTGCGCGTCGTCCTTCACCACGATTTTCTCAATCGTGTCATTCGGGCGAATCTGGTCAATCACGTCCAGGCCTTCTACCACTTTGCCGAATACGGTGTGCACGCGGTCGAGGTGGGCAGTATTGTCGCGGCTGTGCACTACAAAAAACTGCGAGCCGCCGGTGT
This sequence comes from Hymenobacter cheonanensis, assembly GCF_030581075.1. GTDB lineage: Bacteria > Bacteroidota > Bacteroidia > Cytophagales > Hymenobacteraceae > Hymenobacter. The sequence goes on along the minus strand of NZ_JAUQSW010000010.1, from coordinate 125,385 downwards.
TTTTGCCGGCGTGAGCCATGCTGAGCGCGCCGCGCTCGTGGTATTGATGGCCGCCGCTGGTTTCGCAGTCGATTTTGTAGCCGGGGCCGCCGGTGCCGGGCGCGCCCTTGGCGCCGGGCTTGGTGTTGGGGTCGCCGCCCTGAATCACAAAATTCGGGATGACACGGTGGAAGGTAGTGCCGTCGTAGAAGCCTTTGCTGGCTAGGTCGGTGAAGTTCTTCACGGTGTTAGGAGCATCCTGCTCGTAGAACTCAACTTTCATAACGCCCTTAGGCGTGTGGATTTCAGCGGTTTTCATCGAAAAATAACCTGAAGTGAAGGGTGGGAAACTGCCCGGCTTAGGCTGGCCGGGCACTGCGAAGGTAAAACAGCTTGCCCGGGGCCGGGGTTTAGGCCAACCACAGGCCCTGGCTATTACGTAAGGCTAGCCGGATGTTTTCCAAAAATCCCTATTTCCTTTTTTCATGAAGAAGATTTTCTTGCCTCTCGCCACGGCCCTCACGCTTTCGCTGGGCCTAGCCAGCTGCGGCGGCGACAAAACCACCGAAACCACCACGGCCACTGAAAACAGCACGGCCAACCCCGCCGACTCGGTGGCCGCGATGGCCGGTGACTCGGCCCGCATGGCCAAGCCCGGCGGCGTGATGGTAGACGGCGTGGCCATGACGGCCGACAAAGACATTGTGGATAATGCGATGGCTGCCAAGAGCGTAAGCACGCTCGTGAGCCTGGTGAAGCAGGCCGGCCTGGTTGAAACGCTGAAGGGCGCCGGGCCTTTCACCGTATTTGCCCCCACCAACGCGGCTTTTGCCAAGCTGCCCAAGGCGGCCGTGGCCGCCCTGCAAGACCCCGCCAACGCCGCCAAGCTTAAAGGCGTGCTGACCTACCACGTTATCCCCGGCCGCCTGGTGGCCGCCGACCTCAAGGATGGCCAGGAGCTAACCACCGTGAACGGCGAGAAGCTGCACATCTCGGTGAAAGACGGCAAAGTGATGGTCAGCAATGGCAAAGACGCCCCCGCCACCGTGCAAATTGCCGACGTGATTTCCAAAAACGGCGTGACGCACGTGATTGACGGCGTGGTGCTGCCGCTGGCCAAGTAGACCGCTGCCAGCTTTGCATAAAGAGCGTCAGGCTGAGCTTGCCGAAGCATCTTGTTTGAATCGTTAGGAATAAGCAATCCCTAGCGGTACGGCCAAGATGCTTCGGCAAGCTCAGCCTGACGCTCTTTATTTTAATTCAACTACAGCCCCGCGTCTTCCGACACGCGCCTGGCAAAGCTGGCCCAGTCCACGTCGGGCTCGCCCAGGGCCACGGTGGCGGTGAGGCGGTCGCGGATGAGGTTGGCGAAGGGCATGGGCATGTCGTGCTTGTAAGCTTCCTGCACCACGAGGTTCATATCCTTGCGGATGATGGCGGGCGGCGCGCCCACCGGCTGGTAGTGCTGCTCGGCAATGAGCTTGCCGTAGCTCTTGTAGATGGGGTTGTTGAAGAGCGTGCTGGTCAGCATCTCGTAGAAGCCCACGCGGTCGAGGCCGCACTTTTCGGCTAGGGTCAGCGCCTCGGCCAGGCCCTCAATCACGGTGCCGAGCAGAAAGTTGCCGCAGAGCTTGGCCACACTGGCCGCGCCGGGGTCGTCGCCAAAATCGTGGGTGCCCTGGCCGATGGCCGCCTGGGCAGGTTTCAGCCGTTCGCGCGCCTCGGCGGGGCCCGAGGAACCCACCCAGAGCTTGCCGGCCGCCGCCACATCGGGCTTGCCAAACACCGGCGAGGCTACCAGAAACGAGCCGTGGGCGGCGTGCGCCTCGGCCAGGCGGCGGTTGGTATCGGGCGCCACGGTGCTGCACGAGGCGTGGATGGCGCCCTTGGGCAGGGTGCTGAGAATGCCGTGGGGGCCGGTGGTGAGCGCTTCGAGGGCGCGGTCGTCGGTCACCATCGTAAACACAATGTCGGCCCCGCGCACGGCCTCGGCGGGGCTGGCGGCTACGGTGGCGCCCTGCTGGCGCAGGGGCTCGGCTTTTTCGGCAGTGCGGTTATACACGGTCAGCGGGAAGCCAGCTTTCAGCAGATTGGCGGCCATGGCCGCGCCCATGCTGCCCAGGCCCAGAAAGGAAATAGTCATAAGTAACCGATTGCATGAAGTGAGAGGGGAAGCAATCGGCCTCTTAAACCTGGGCTGCCGCGCCAGGTTTTGGCGCGCCGCCTATCAAGCTGGGGAGCAGCAACCTCTTCGGGCATTTTACGAAAGCGCTGGTTTCTTGCCGCAGGGGCCGGGCGGCCTCGCAGATGCTATCCAAGGGCCTACCTTCGCCCGACCCCTAGCCAAGCCCGTAGTTTTTATGCGCACTTTCAACTGGGCCATTCTGGGCCTGGGCAACATCGCCCACAAGTTTGCCGCCGACCTGGCGCTCGTGCCGCAGGCCAGGCTGCACGCCGTAGCCTCGCGCAGCCTGGCCAAAGCCCAGGAGTTTGCCGCCACCCACGGCGCGCCCCACGCCGTGGGTAGCTATGCAGACTTGCTGGCCGTGCCCGATATCGACGCCGTGTACATTGCCACGCCGCACTCCGAGCACCACGCCCACGCGCTGCTGTGCCTGCGCGCCGGCCTGCCCGTGCTCTGCGAAAAAGCCTTTGCCCAGAACGCCGGCCAGGCCCAGGAAATGATACAGCTAGCCCAGCAGCGCGGCGTATTTCTGATGGAAGCCTTCTGGACGCGCTTCTTCCCGGCCATCAAACACGCGCTTGCCCTGGTGCAGGCCGGCGCCATCGGCGAGGTGAGGCACCTGGCGGCCGACTTCGGCTTCATCACTGATTTTAAGCCCACGTCGCGGCTGTTCGACCCCGCGCTGGCCGGCGGCTCGCTGTTGGATATTGGGGTGTACCCGTTGTTTATCAGTCAGTTGTTTTTGGGCGTGCCGGCCACGGTGCGCGCCGTGGCTGCGCCCGCGCCCACCGGCGTCGACCTGGCTTGCGTGGTGGCGCTAGCCCACGCCAGCGGGGCCACGGCCAGCCTGTTTTCCACGCTGGCCGCCACCACCAACAACTACTGCGTGCTCTACGGCACCGCGGGCCAGCTGCACCTTACGGGCCGGTTTCATGCCCCTAATGGAATAGAAATTCACCGACCCGAGCAGGCGCCGGAAATAATTCCGTATCCTAAAACCGGCCTCGGCTACCACTACGAAGCGGCCCACGTGCAGGAGTGCCTGGCGCAGGGCCTGGCCGAAAGCCCGCTGCTGCCGCTGGCCTTCAGCCTCGACCTGATGCGCACGCTCGACGCCGTGCGGGCCCAAATCGGCCTGCGCTACCCCGGCGAGTAGCCCCTAGCGCGGCAGCTGCACCGTGCGGCCTTCTTTGATAGACTGCCGGGCGGCGTCCAGAATCTCGACCACCAGCATGTTGGTGGGCAGCGAAGACAGCACATCCTCGGGCGCGGTGCCGCGCACCACGGCCGCCAAGTAGGCGAAGGGCTCGTCGTAGGGCGCCGGGGGCGGGGCCACGGTTTCGTCGTGGGCGGGCTCTTTTTCGGTGCGCCGCACGCGCAGGTGGTCGCGGTCGAGGGCGATGACCGAGCCAGTCTGGCCGTACACTTCGAGGTCCTTGCGGGCGTAGGGCCAGTTCCAGGAGGCCTGAATGACGCCCTGCGCCTTCGCATAGGTAACCAGAATGGTCACGTCGTCTTCCACCTTGGGATACACGTCGGGCTTGATGTGCAAGGCGCTGGCCGTCACCGACAGGGGGCGCTCGCCGTGCATGAGCCAGGTCATGAGGTCGGCGCCGTAGCAGCCAAAATCGGGCAGCGCCCCGCCGCCATTCTGAACCGGATCGGTGAGCCAGTCCAGAAATTCTTTGTTAACGCCGATTTCCTTGGGTCCCTGGTGGCCATCGTGGGCTACCATCCGGCGCACCTCGCCGATGGCCTTGTCCTGCACCAGCTGATAGGCCTGGCGGTTGGAGCCGTACCAGGTGGTTTCGTAGTTGGTAAGCAGGTGAATGTGATGCTTTTGGGCGAGCGCCTGCATTTGCCGGGCGTGGTCCAGGCTCACGGCCAGCGGCTTCTCCACCATCACGTGAATACCCTTGGGCGCGCAGGCCTGCACCACTTCCAGGTGCTGGTAAATGGTGCCGAAGGCCGTCACGGCCTCGGGCTTGGTTTTGGCCAGCATTTCGTCTAGCGTGTTATAAACCAAGCTCATTGGTAGGCCATACTGCTGCAGGTAGCGGCGGGCCAGTTCGCGGTTGGGCTCAGCAATGCCCACGATGATGATATCGCCGCGCTTGGCCCGGCCCAGAATGCCGTGCACGTGCGTGTGCGTGAGGCCGGCTACGCCCACCCGCAGCGGGGGGCTAGCCTGTGCGGCGGCCGGGTGGCCGAGTAAAACCAAGAGTAGTAGGGCGGCGATGGCCGCCAGTAGTTTAGGCATCGGAGCGGGGAGGAGGGGTGCGGGGTCGCATACTCGGGCCGGGCGGCGCGGGTTGCCCTGGTAGGGTTAACGAGGCTGCTTAGGGCGCATAAGCGGCCCGGCAGCTACTTTTAAGGCGCTTACGGTTTGCTTTCCTTTTCCCACCCCATGAACTTCCTTCGCAAAACCTGCGTGCTGGCGGCCAGCGCGGCTGCCTCGCTGCTTTTCTCGTTTCACACGCGGCCAGCAGCGCCCGCGGCCGAAACCTGGCAGAACCTCTTCGATGGCAAAACCCTTACCGGCTGGAAGCGGCTAGGGGGCACCGCCGAGTACAAGGTCGAAAACGGCGCCATTGTGGGCACGAGCGTGCCCAACTCGGGCAATACTTTTCTGGTGACGGAAAAAGAGTACGGCGACTACGTGCTGGAGCTGGACGTGAAAATCGATGACCCCACGAGCAACTCGGGCGTGCAAACGCGCAGCCATTTCAACTCGGCCGAGCAGCCGGGCAAGGTCTACGGCCGGCAGGTTGAGGTTGACCCCTCGGCCCGCAGCTGGTCGGGCGGCGTCTACGACGAGGCCCGCCGCCAGTGGCTGTATCCCCTGGATTTGCACCCCCAGGCCAAAACGGCGTTCAAAGTGGGCCAGTACAACCACCTCAAAATAGAGTGCCTGGGCAACGAGCTGAAAACCTGGGTCAACGGTGTGCCCGTGGCCTACGTGGTAGACCCCGTGGACCCGAGTGGCTTCATTGGCTTGCAGGTGCACGCCGTGGGCGAGGCTGCCCAGGCCGGGCAGCGGGTGTACTTCAAAAACATTCGCATCAAAACCACCGACCTCAAGCCGAGCGCTTTCCCGGCCGATATCTACGTGGTCAATTTCGTGCCCAACTACCTGAATGCCTACGAAAAGCAGCACGGCTGGAAGCTGCTGTTCGACGGCAAAACCAGCCAGGGCTGGCGTAGCGCGAAGGGCGCGGCCTTCCCCGCCCAGGGCTGGCAGATTGCCGACGGCACCCTGACCGTGTTGCCCTCCGAAGGCAAGGAAGCGGCCAACGGCGGCGACATTGTGAGCCAGGCCGAGTACAGCGCCTTCGATTTGTCATTCGAGTTTAAGCTGACGCCGGGCGCCAACAGCGGCGTGAAATACTTCGTGACCCTGGCCGAAAAAACCGACGGCTCGGCCATCGGCCTCGAATACCAGGTGCTCGACGATGCCCTGCACCCCGATGCCAAGCTGGGCCGCGACGGCGACCGCACGCTAGCCTCGCTCTACGACCTGAAGACGGCCGACAAGCCCGTGCGCTTCGTGCACCCCATCGGCGAGTGGAACGTGGGCCGCGTGGTGGTGTACCCCAACAACCACGTCGAGCACTACCTCAACGGCGCCAAAGTGCTTGAATACGAGCGCGGCTCTAAAGAATTTCGCGACCTGGTGGCCCAGAGCAAGTACCACATCTGGCCCAACTTTGGCGAGGCCAAAGCCGGCCACCTGCTGCTGCAAGACCACGGCAACCGCGTGTCGTTCCGCAGCATCAAGCTGAAGGAGCTGAAGTAGCGCGGTCGATTTACCTCACCCCCCGGCCCCCTCTCCTTGGGGAGAAGGGGAGCCTGCAGACCTTTTAATATAAGCCAAAGCCCATACCGCCGTGGCTCCCCCTCTCCCCAAGGAGAGGGGGCCGGGGGGTGAGGTTCACGCCAGACCAATTTTCCCACCCAACCCACCCTAGCCATGTCGCAGCCGCGTCGTCAGTTTCTTCAACAAGTAGCCCTGGCCAGCGCGGGCGCGCTCGTGCTGCCCCGCACTACATGGTCGGCCAGCAGCTACAAGCGCATTATCGGGGCCAATGACCGGGTGCGGGTGGGCGTGGTCGGTTTCTCCGACCGCCACCGCAACTCGCACCTGCCCTGCTTTTTGCAGCACTACAAGGCGCTGAATTTCGACGTGGTAGGCGTGTCCGATATCTGGAGCAAGCGCCGCGACGAGGGCGCCGCCGCGTGGAAAGAAAAGCTAGGCCACCCCGTGGCCGCCTACCGCAACAACGACGAGCTTTACGCCAGCAAAAGCGTAGATGCCGTGTTTATCGGCACCGCCGATTTTCAGCACGCGCTGCACGCCATCGAGGCCGTGCAGGCCGGCTGCGACGCCTACGTGGAGAAGCCCTTCGCCGAGACGATGGCCGATAACCGCGCCGCGCTCAAGGCCATCAAGGGCTCCAGGCAGATTGTGCAGATTGGCTCGCAGCGCCGCAGCGGCACCAACTACATGGCCGCCGAGCAGTTCATCAAGTCGGGTAAGTTCGGGCCCATCACGATGGTCGAGCTGACCTGGAACGTGAACCAGCCCGGCCGCTGGCGCCGCCCCGAGCTGGTGGCCCAGCTTCGCGAGGCCGACATCGACTGGAAGCGCTACCTGATGAACCGCCCCGCCGAAGCCTACGACCCGCGCAAGTACCTGGAGTACCGCCTGTTCTGGCCCTACTCGTCGGGCCTGCCGGGCCAGTGGATGAGCCACCAGATTGACACCGTGCACTGGTTTACGGGGCTAGCCCACCCGCGCAGCGTGGTAGCCAACGGCGGCATCTACGTGTGGAAAGACGGCCGCCGCAACTGGGATACCCTCACGGCGGTGTTCGACTACGGCCCCGCCCAGGACCCTGGCAGCGGCTTCCAGGTCACGTTCGGCTCGCGTATGCACAACGGCGACGAGCACCCGGCCGAAATCTACTACTCCAACGGCGGCGAATTGAACCTGATTACCAACCGCGTATCGCCCACCGGCGGCCTCACCAGGCAGGCAGCTGAGGCCATGCACATGCCGCCCAACCTGCTGCCCGAGTTCAGCCTGGCCAGCAGCGAAGCCGTAGTAGCCTCGGCCAATACCGGCGGCGACGTACTCACCTCCAACCACGTGCGCAACTGGATGGAGTGCGTGCGCAGCCGCCAGCAGCCCCACGCACCCGTGGAGGCCGGCTACAGCCACTCCATCGCCAACATCATGACCACGGCTGCCGCCCACACCGGCCTCAAAGCCACGTTTGATGAGAAAACGCAGGAGGTGATGGTAGGTGGTAAGGTGTTTACCTACTGATGGTTATAGGAGCAAAGCCGTTTCTTTTTAGAAAGTAAAAACGTTTGTCATGCTGAGCTTGTCGAAGCATCTCTACCGAACGACACCCTAGCGGCCCGGTAGAGATGCTTCGACAAGCTCAGCATGACAAACGTTTTTTGCCTTTGCAAAGGCAGGGATAAGCTGAATAGCGAGTAGCCCTAGTGCCGGTTGTCCTCGTCGTGGAGCATACTCACGTAGCTTTCGTAGCGCGGCACGGCCAGCTTGCCCTGGTCCATGGCCTCGCGCACGGCGCAGCCGGGCTCGTGCACGTGCTGGCAGTTGTGGTAGCGGCACTGGCCGAGCAGGGCGCGCATCTCGGGAAAATAGCCGGCCAACTCGGCCGCGGGCACATCTACGAGGCCTAGCTCCTTGATGCCGGGCGTGTCGATGAGGTAGGTGCCGGGCACTATCTCCAGCATCTCGGCGAAGGTGGTGGTGTGCTTGCCCTTGTCGGAGAAGGCGCTGATTTCGGCCGTTTTCAGGTCCAAATCCGGTACCAGCTCGTTGATGAGCGTGCTCTTGCCCACGCCCGAGTGGCCCGAGAGCAGCGACACCTTGTTGGGCAGCAGCGAGGCCACGGTAGCCACGTTATCGCCGGTTTCGGCCGAGCACAGCACGCTGGGGTAGCCCAGGCTGGCATACATGCCGGCTATCTGCTGCTGATAATCCAGCGTGTCCTCGTCGTAGAGGTCCGACTTATTGAAAATCAGCTTGGCCGGAATGTGATAGGCCTCGGCCGTAACCAGAAAGCGGTCGATAAACCCAAACGAGGTAGCCGGCGATACCAGCGTAACCACCAGCAGGGCCTGGTCGAGGTTGGCCGCCACAATGTGGGCGTGCTCGCTCTTGTGCACCGAGCGCCGGATGATGTAGTTGCGGCGCGGCGCGATGGTGTGAATCACGCCCGCGCCCTCCGATTGCTCGGGCACCTCAAATTCTACCACATCGCCCACGGCCAGGGGGTTACTCACCTTCAGGCCCTTGTTCTTGAACTTGCCCCGCAGCCGGCAGCGGTGCAGCTGGCTGGTTTCGCGGTCGCGCACCACGTACCACGAGCCGGTAGATTTGACTATTATTCCAGTCATTTAATATTCCTGATAGCATTACGCGCCTGCTGCGTAAGAGCCTTAATGAGCGAAGGAAACTGGTAAGCACATAGTACTAAAGCGGACTACAAACTATAACCAACCCAATTGAAAGAATCATACATACTACTAAGTAAGTCCAACCTAACAGCCTACCTAGCTGAAAAGCATCTTCTCCAATTGGTTCAGTAATAATGCGCTGCTGCTTACGAACAAAGATGTGCAGACAATAGAAAGCGCCTATAAGTAAAAAATAGAAAAAGTAGGCAATAGTATGAGCTAGACATTGGCGAAGTTCATTTTCCTTGTTCATTGTAGTGGCTATGACTACAAATAGTAACGCCATGCCACTCATAGCCAACGGGAAGCTATTGGTTACTTTCACCCAAAGTAAGCTTTCTGTAGCCGAACTGCCCTGGCGGCGGTAGGCGTGGTATTGGGCAGCTAAAATTTGAACTATAATGTACATTTGTGAAATAATACGCTTCTATATTTATTAACTGGTAAGTGATAATTGACTTAAAATGCGGCCCGTGGCCCCGGCGTGGCTGTGTACGTAGTCGAGGCTCAGGTCCTGCACTTTCAGGCGGGCTTCCTCATTGTAATACAGCCGGTCGAAGGCCGCTTCGAGCTGCTGGGGCGACTGCACCGCAAAGGCGCACCCTAGCTGCACCAGCTCCACGGCCTCCTGAAACCGCTCGTAGCGCGGCCCAAAAAACACCGGCAGCCCGAAGGCCGCCGCCTCCAGTGTGTTGTGCAGCCCCGCCCCAAACGCCCCGCCGATGTAGGCAAAGCGCCCGAAGCGGTAGAGCTGGCTCAGCATACCCACGTTATCGATGAGCAGCAGGCGGGCCTCGGCTACCGTGGCGGGGCTAGCCTGCGAGTAGCGCACCGTGAGGCCCGGCAGGGCGGCCTCAATCTCCTGCAAATGCCCCTCGCTTACCTCGTGCGGGGCCACCACGAAGCGCATGGCGCGGGCGTGCTTGCGCAGCAGCGGGGCCAGCGCGGGCAGGTCTTCGGGCCAGGTGCTGCCGGCTACCAGCACGGGCGCGCCATCGGCCACGAAGGCTTCGGCCAGGGGCAGGGGCCTAGCCGGGGCCAGTGCCGTAGCCGCCACGGTGTCGAAGCGGGTATCGCCGGCCACGCTCACCCTGGCAAGGCCCAGGCCGCGCAGCAACTCGGCCGAGGCTTCGTTCTGCGTAAAAATGTGCTGAAGCTGGCCCAGGATTTCGCGAAAAAACCCGCCCCAGGGCTTAAAGAAAATCTGGCTGGGCCGAAAAATAGCCGCCACCACTACCGCCGGCACGCCGCGCTGCCGCAGCTCGCGCAGGAAGTAGTACCAGAACTCGTACTTCACGAAAATGGCCAGCTGCGGCTGCACCAGCGCCACAAATTGCCGGGCGTTATCGGCCGTGTCGAGCGGCAGGTAGAACACGTAATCGGCCCCCGGCCAGCTTTTGCGCACCTCGTAGCCCGAGGGCGAGAAGAACGTGAGCACAATTTTGTGGCCCGGGTACTGCTGCCGCAGCCCCTCAATGAGCGGGCGGCCCTGCTCAAACTCGCCCAGCGAGGCGCAGTGCACCCACAGGCGCGGGGCGGCCTCGCCGGCCAGGGCCTGCGCTATGCGGGCTAGCAGCCCCTCGCGGCCCGCTACCCAGGCAGCCGCCTTGGGGTTGAAGGGCGATACCAGCCGCAGCAGCAGCGCATACAGCGCCAAACCTAAAGAATATAAAACGCGCAAAAAAAGGCCGCGTCCGGAAAGAAAAAGTCCGGACGCGGCCCCAAAATTACGGCTTTTAGCGCTAGGCAGCGTCGCCGGCCTCCTCGGCCTCCCAGTTGGCGGGGCAGGTTTCGCCAAATTCCTCGAAGTGGCGCAGGGCATCGACCATGCGCAGGGCGTCGGAAATGCGGCGGCCCAGGAAGCGGTCGTTCACGAGCTGGTGGCGCACAATCCCGTCGCGGTCAATCAGAAACAAGCCCCGGTAAGCCTGCGGCGTGCCGATAAAGGCCATTTCGCCGGCCTCGTTGTAATCGAAGTGCCCGGCCAGCACGTCGTAGTTGGCCGAGATGGTTTTGGTAGCGTCGGCGATAAGCGGATAGGTCACGCCTACAATACCGCCCTCATCAAGCGGGGTGCGCAGCCAGGCCTGGTGCACCTGGTGCGAGTCGGTGCTGCAGCCGATTACGGCCACGCCCCGGCGCTCAAACTCGGGCAGCATTTTCTGAAACGCCAGCAGCTCGGTAGGGCAGAGGCCCGAAAAATCGGCTGGGTAAAAAAACAGCAGCACGTAGCGCTTGCCGAGGTAGCGGTCGAGCGAAAACTCTTCTTCTATCTGCTGGCCGATGACGGCTTTGGCCTTAAAAGCAGGGGCACGCTTGCCAACGAGAACGGGCATTGAAATGGGAGCTGAAATGTTGAGACTTGGAAGCAGCGCGCCATGTTGAGCCTGCCAAAGCATCTTACCCGTGTCGCCAGGGGTTCTACCGAACGATTCAAGCAAGATGCTTCGGCAGGCTCAACCCGACGCGCTGCTAACGAATAGGCCTAGTACTCCAAAACCAGCCAAACGGTTATTCGCGCACCAGAAACTGGAACGTGCTGCGCGTGCGCTGCTCCAGCAGCAGCTCGCGCCCGGCCGTGAGGCGCTCGATGCTGGCCGCGTCGTAGTGCTTGATGGTGAACAGCGTCAGGTCCGAGTTGTACTGCACCCGAAACTGGCCTTGCAGCAGCCCCAGCAGCCGCTGCACGCGCATCTCATTGAAATCGGTGCACACCGAAAAGCTAATGGCCGAGTTCTGCATGAGGTTGATTTTGAGCCGCGCCTGGGCTAGCGCGCCAAAAATCACCTCCAGGTTTTCCTCCGAGATAAACGCGAAATCCTTGCTTTCAAACGACAGCAGGCACTGCCCCGTCTTGCGAATAAACGCGGGCACCAGCGGCGGGTGCTGGCAGTCGTGAATGAGCGTGCCCGGCGCGGCCGGGTCCAGAAACGAGCGCACCCGCAGCGGAATGTGGCGGTCGGCCAGCGGCTTCAGGGTCTTGGGGTGAATGACGCTAGCCCCGTAAAACGCCATTTCGATGGTTTCTTGGTAGCTGATTTCAGGGTACAGCACCGTGTCGGGGAAGATTTTGGGGTCGGCATTTAGCAGGCCCGGCACGTCTTTCCAGATGGTCACGCTCTCAGCGTTTAGGCAGTAGGCAAAGATGGCGGCCGAGTAGTCGGAGCCCTCACGGCCGAGGGTGGTAGTGCGGTGGTCATTTTGCACTTGCCCGGTAAACCCCTCCGTTATAACAACGTGTGCATCGCCGTTAGGAAAGAAGAGCCCTTGAATTTCTTCTCGAATCTTCTTCACAGTTTCTTCCCAGTTTACTTTCCCTTCGCGCCAAGTATTATCAGTTACAATCTGTGTTGAACGGTGATATACTTTATGAGTTAAACTGCCTGCCAGTGCACCGTAAACAAGCTCTGAAGAGAGAGCTTCACCAAAGCTCACTACCTGGTCGTAGCCCTCATCATAGCTTTTGCTATGCGAGAGGTTTGTTAATCTGTAGGCAAGTTCTTGAAAGAGGCTTTCTAATCCAGCATCTGGCTTATTAGGGTCTATACCGGAATGAGGCTGTGCTTTGCCTATCTCTTTGCCTGCTTTCTCGTGATAAGCTCTCACTGCCGCCAGCTGCGCCGAGTAGTCGCGCCCGTGATACGCCAAATCATAAATTTCCTCCAGCGCATTGGTCGTTTTGCCCATCGCCGACACTACGATGAGCAGCGGCCCGCTAGGCCCAAAGTTGCGCACGATGCGGCAGAGGTTGAGAATCGCCGCCGCGTCCTTCACCGAGGCGCCGCCAAATTTGTAGACCTGCAAGCCCGTTCCTTCGTCTTTCATAAGGCCCAAAACTAGGGCGTAGCCGGGAGAGGCGGCCGTTTGCGACCTGCTAAGTGGCGTAAACAACCCTGGCAGGCTCCGCAATCGTGTGCGGAGTTTTCGCTAGGCCGCTTGCCGCGCTCCGGCTAGCTTTGTAGCGATTCTCGCCCTTATTCGCTTACATGGACCACAATAAGCTAGCCCTGCCCGTTGGCACCACCCTCGACCGCTTCATCATGCGCAAGCAGGAAGATTTCCCCTATGCCACCGGGGAGCTTTCGCAGCTGCTGCGCGACATTGCACTGGCCGCCAAGATTGTCAACCGCGAAATCAACCGCTCGGGCCTCATCGACATTGCCGGCGCCTACGGCAACCGCAACGTGCAGGGCGAGGACCAGCAGAAGCTCGACGTGATTGCCAACATCCGCTTTATCCGGGCGCTACGCAACGGCGGCGAGGTATGCACTATCATCTCGGAAGAAGACGCCGACATCATCCAAACCGGCAACAACCAGGGCAAGTACGTGGTGGCCATCGACCCGCTCGATGGCAGCAGCAACATTGATGTGAACGTGAGCATCGGCACTATTTTCAGCATCTACCGCCGCATTTCGCCCACCGGCCGCGAGGGCAGCAGCGCCGATTGCCTCCAGCCCGGCACCCACCAGGTGGCGGCCGGCTACGTCATCTACGGCTCCAGCACCATGCTCGTGTACACGACCGGCAACGGCGTCAACGGCTTCACCTACGAGCCTAGCCTGGGCGAGTTCTTCCTCTCGCACCCCGACATTCAGACGCCCAAAACCGGCAAGGTGTACTCCATCAACGAAGGCTCGGCCGAGTCGTTTTCACCCGGCGTAGCGGCTTTTGTGCAGCACTGCAAAAGCGAGAAGTTTTCGGCCCGCTACATCGGTTCGCTTGTCGCCGATTTTCACCGCAATCTGCTCAAAGGCGGCATCTATATCTACCCCGCCACCGCCAAGGACCCTAGCGGCAAGCTGCGCCTCATGTACGAGTGCAACCCGCTGGCCTTCATCGTGGAGCAGGCCGGTGGCAAAAGCTCCAACGGCCAGCTGCGCACCCTCGAAATCGAGCCCAAAACCTGCCACGAGCGCTGCCCTGTCTTCATCGGCAGCAAAGAGCTGGTCGAGCAGGCCGAAGCCTTCCTGGCCCAGGAAAAAGAGGCTGCCGAAGCTACCGCCACCGCGTAGCTAGGGCACAACACAAAAAAAAGGTCGTTCCTGCCAGCAGGAACGACCTTTTTGCTTGGGCGCAGATTACACCGCGCTACTAAGCCAATTACTTCGTGGCCTCCGGGTTGCCGGCCGCCGAGGGCTCAGCATCACCCTCGCCAATAACGCCGCCCGTGCTTAGGGGCTCGCCCGCAGCGGGTTCTTCGGCGCTAGCCTCCGAATACGGCACGTGCTGGCTTACAATGCCATACCAGGTCGCCAGCTTCTTAATGTCGGACAAATACACGCGGTCGCGGTCGTACTCGGGCATCACATCGGCCAGGAAGTCTTTCAGCTCGCCCTCGCCCGACTTATTGGTCACGGGGAGGCTGGCGCCGTACTTCTGATGAATGCGCTCAAACACGTCGGTCAGCGCCAGCGTATCGTCCGAATCCTGGGCGTAGATGCCGATTTCGCTCAGCAGCGATACTTTGTTGCTGGCCGGGGCTAGCGAGCGGGTAGCTTTCGCGTCGAGGCTTTCGACCAATACACCGTGGCGGGCCGGGCGCACCAGGCGGAACAGGCCAGGTTGGCCGCTGATGGCCGCCAGCTCTTTCAAATCGTAGGGCATTCTTTTGGGAAGTAAAAGGGTTTTGTCATTGCGAGGAGGAACGACGAAGCAATCACACCAAGATTAGCCATTCAGGTATGATTGCTTCGTCGTTCCTCCTCGCAATGACAGAGGTAAAAAATTATTCCACCGTGTTCGCGCCGGTTACGCCGAGCTTGAAATCGATGGGCAGGCTAGTGAGAATCGGGTATTCGGGTTTCTTGAATTTGAGCAGGCGCACTACGCGGGCGGCCTCTTCGCCGGTGCCGCCACCCACCTGCTTCACAATGCGCAGGCCCTGAAGGTTGCCATCCGGATTCAGCGTGAAGCTGATGATGCAGCGCCCCTGCATGCGGTTGCGCTTAGCTAGCAAGGGGTATTTCAACTCCTTGGCAATGAAGGCGTACATGGCTTCCTGCCCGCCCTCGTAGTAGGCCGCCACCGGAATGTCCTGGCCTACATGGTTGAGGCCAGTACCCGCTGGGGCAGCGGGCGCCGTCTGCGACGGGGGCACGGTATTCGGCTTCGGGGTTTGGGCGTGCGCGGTGGCTAGCAGGCCGCCCAAAGCCAGCGGCGTGAGCAATAGTTTTTTCATGAGTAAATAGGAGGGAGGTACGGGGAAAATCCCTGCTGCCGGGCAATTGGCGCGCCAAAAGTACTTAAGCGCCCGCCGCATCGGCGGCTACCTGCCGGTTTATTTCCGTAATAAAGTCCAATACTTCCTCGCGCCCCAGCCCGGTTTCGGCCGACGTCACGAAGTGCCGCGGCAGCTCGTCCCAGGTTTCGCTCATCTTGGCGAGGTAACTACTAATAAGGGCTTTGGTCTGGCTGGTCGACTGCTTATCAGTCTTCGTAAAAATCATAACGAACGGCACGCCCGCCTCGCCCAGCTTGGTCATAAACTCCAGGTCGGCCGCCTGCGGCGCGTGGCGCGAATCGAGCAGCACGCACACACAGGTCAGGTTTTCACGCTTGCCCAGGTAGGCGGTTATCATTTTGCCCCAGTCGGCCCGCGCACTCTTGCTCACCTTGGCGTAGCCGTAGCCTGGCAAGTCGACCAGGTACCACTCATCATTGATATTGAAGTGATTGATAACCTGGGTTTTGCCCGGCGTGCTGGATGTTTTGGCCAGCCCCGTGCGGCCGGTCAGCATATTTATCAGCGACGATTTGCCCACGTTGGAGCGCCCGATAAAGGCGTACTCGGGCCGGTCGGGGGCCGGGCAAAGGGCAACCTGCGTATTACTAACTAAAAAACTTGCTTCACGAATTACCATTGTGTGGGTTACCTATCAGGCTATGCGGGTACAAAGATGCGTCGCACTACGGCTGCCGGCCGGCAAGGGGCCTAGCAATCTTGTACTAAATCGTTGTCTTTCAAAACCTGCGCCTATATTTGCGCAGCTCTCAAACTGCCTATTCGCCAGTTATTAAAACAATACTGTACAAGCGCCCGCTCCTTTTAGTGCCCCTGGCCAGCCGGCCTGCTGGTGCTTTCCCGGTATATTTGCAGCTGTAGAGGGCCAATAGTGCTCTTTTTTCAGCCGTGGGCCGGCCAATTGGGCCAACCCTGACGCAAAAAATTAGTATAAGTCGGCAAATTGAGCGTGCCAGCGGTGCGCCCGAGCCCGGGGCTGTACTAACGCTACTCTTTCGCTCTTTCCTTTAAAATTTTCCAAACACCCTTTTTTCAATGGACAACGTATCCAAAAGGCTGCTGCAAGCTTCTGCCGCGCTAGCCCTGACTGCGGCCGTGGCTACCTCGGCCCAGGCACAGAGCACGCGTAAGGACCTGCAAACCGGCAACAAGCTGTTCAACCAGGAGAACTACCGCGCTTCCATCCCTTACTACGAGCGGGTGATTGCGAAGGACCCCAACAACGCCCAGGCGCTGTTCCGGGCCGGGGTAGCCTACCTGTCCTTTGACAAAGAAAAGGCGAGCGATTACATCTATAAGGCGCAGAAGCTCAAGCCGAAAGTGTCGAAAGACGTGGAATACTGGCTCGGCCGCGTAGACCACCTCAACTACAACTTCGACGAGGCTATTACGCATTACCAGGCCTACAACGCGACGCTGAAAAAGCGGAACGATACCCGCCGCGAGGAAGTAGCCCAGCTGATTCAACACAGCAAAAACGCCAAAATTCTGTTCAACTCGCCCAAGGACATCTTTGTAAAGAACCTGGGCCCAACGGTGAACACGCAGTACTCGGAGCACAGCCCGGTTATTTCGTCGGATGACAAAACGCTGATTTTCACGACCCGCGCCAACCCAACCGATATTCCTGGCCTCGACACCAAGACCCGCAACAAAACGGCGGCCGACGGCGAGTACTACGAGGGTATCGTTGAAACCCACCGCATCGACGCCGACAACTGGGAGAAGCCGCGTTCGCTTTCGGCCGCACTCAACAGCAAGGGCCATGATGCCTCGGACCAGCTGTTCGACAACGACACTAAGCTGCTGATGTACCGTAGCGACGAGGACGGCGACGTGTTCGTGGCTTCGAAACAAGCCGGTGGCGACTGGGGTGCGCCCACGAAGCTGAATAACAATATCAACTCGAAGGCTTATGAAGGCGATGCCTACATCACGCCGGACGGCCTGACGCTGTATTTCTCGACGGCGCGCTACTCGGAAGATGGCAACCTCGACCTGTACTATAGCACCCGCACCGCCGGGGGCGACTGGGGCCCGGCTAAGTCGCTAGGCAGCACCATCAACACGAAGTACGACGAGGACAGCCCGTACATCAGCCGCGATGGCCGTACGCTGTACTTCAGCTCGCGTGGCCACAACACGATGGGCGACTACGACATCTTCGCCTCGAAGTATGATAGCATTGGCCACAAGTGGGGCCGCCCCGAGAACATGGGCTACCCCATCAACACGCCGGATGCGGACTCGTACTACCGCCTGGCGCCCGATGGCACGTATGCCTACCTGAGCTCGTACCGCATCGGTGGTTACGGCGAGAAAGACATCTACACCATCAGCTACATCAAGAACATCAACATCAAAGGGGCGGTGTTCTCGAAGCGTGACAGCACGCAACGCATCCCCAACGTAGAACTGGTGTTCAACGGTACGCAGGCCGACAAAACGGCCATCAGCTTCCGCGACATCACCAAGGAAGATGGCTCGTACATGGTGAAAGTGCTGTCGGCCCGTACCTACCAAGTAGCGGTGAATAAAGACGGTAAGAACATTGAGACGCAGGAGTTTGCGGTGCCGATTTCGACGAACGATTCGACGAGCATCACCAAGAACTTCTACGTTGACTATATCGATACGGCGGGAACTGCATTTGCTGGCCGGATGAAGCCGATTTACTTCGACACCGACAAGTACAAGTTGCGTCCGGAGTCGATTAAGACGCTGAACGCCACGACGGCTTTCCTAAAAGCCAATACCGGCCTCAACATCTCGATTGAAGGCAATTGCGACTCGCGCAACACGGATGAGTACAACATGGTACTCGGCCAGAACCGTGCCGATGCTGCCAAGAACTACCTCGTGAAGCAGGGTATCGCCAGCAGCCGCCTCACTACGGTGAGCTACGGCGAGCGTAAGCCCGTTGCCCCGAACGATTCGCCGGAGAACATGCAGCTTAACCGCCGCGATGACTTCAAGCCGGTGCTGAAGGAAGGCGAGAAAATGCCGACCATGCAGCCCGCTCCGTCGGCTACCACGACCACTACCACGGTTATCGCCACCCCGGTTAACCCCGGCCCGCCGATGCCTGGCAAGAGCAAAGTGCGCATGGCCGACGGCACGAAGGTGAAAACCAAAGTGGACGAGGACAGCGACAAAGTGAAAGTAAAAACCAAAGGCGCCGCCGGCGAGAAGTCGAAGACGATTTCGAAAGACGGCGAGCTTGACTCGAAAGCCAAAGACGCTTCGGGCGAGAAGGCCAAGGTGAAAACCAAAGTTGACTAAGCCACGGCAATTTTGCTAAAAAAGGAAACGGCCGGACGAACAGTCCGGCCGTTTTTTTGTCCTGCTAGCTAGCAGCCCACCGTTACCCGGCCAGCGCGCGCAATTTTTGCGGCGCCTTGCCGTTCTTTGCACTCCTCCTATGGCCGTAGTACCCTATAAAGAAGACGCCGCCGATAAGAAATCGCAGGTGGCCCGCATGTTTGACAACATCGCGGGCAAGTATGATTTTCTCAACCACTTCCTGAGCGTCGGCACCGACATTTACTGGCGGCGCAAGGCCGTGAACGAGCTTAAGGCGCTGCGCCCGGCGCGCATCCTAGACATTGCTACCGGCACGGCCGATTTTGCCATCGAAACGCTACGGGCCGCCGCGCCCAACGCCCAGGTAACGGGCGTGGATATTTCGGCCGGCATGCTGGAAGTAGGCCGCCAGAAGCTGATTGATAAAAAGCTAAGCCACCGCATTAAGCTGGAGCTGGGCGACTCGGAAAACCTGCCGTTTGAAGACAATCAGTTTGATGCGGTGACGGCCTCCTTCGGTGTGCGCAACTTTGCGCACCTCGAAAAGGGGCTAGCCGAAATGTACCGCGTGCTGCGCCCCGGCGGCCAGCTCGTCATCCTGGAGTTCAGCAAGCCGACCGCATTTCCGCTCAAGCAAGCCTATAATTTTTACTTTAGTCGGGTGCTGCCGGTCTTTGGCAAGGTTATTTCCAAGGACCAGAGCGCGTATACCTACCTGCCCGAGTCGGTGCAGGCCTTTCCCGACGGTGCCGAGTTTGTGACCATTCTGGGCCGCGTCGGCTTTACCAATCCTGCATGGCAACCCCTTACGTTCGGCATCAGCTCCATTTACACGGCTCGCAAATAGCCAGCACCAGCCCCTTGGGTCGGCTAGCCCTGCCGCTACTGCTGCTTGTGCTGCTGGCCAGCCCGGCGCTGGCCCAGCGCAAGCGCAGCGATGCCATTGACCGCAGCCGCAAAGGCCACATCAAGGGCATTACGGTCGAGAATCTGTCGAACTACAACGACCGTTTTTACCGGCCGGGCCTCACGATAGCGCCTAATTTTTCGCGGTTTTTTCTGGAGCAGTCGGGCAGCTATTTTCAGGCGGCGCAGCAGGGGCGGGGCATTTCGGCCAATGCCATTATTAGTCCCGGCTTCGGCGTGGGGTTTATCAATGACATCCGGTTGGGCAACCCTAGCACGCCGTTTCACCTGCGCTTCGTGCCGGGCCTGACTTTTCTGACGCGCCGCGTGGAGTTTGCGAGCGTGGGCGCGGGCATGCCCGATACCATTCGCACCCAGGAAATAAGCACTACGCAGCTTGAGTTGCCGCTGCTGCTCAAGTACCAGTCGAACCGGCGGCGCAACACGCGCTTCTACATGATTGGCGGTATTAAGCCCAGCTTTGCCGTGACGCAGCGCCAGAACACGCCCGCCATCAACCAGATTACGGTCATTAAAGACGACGTGATGCTGGAATACGGCTTCGGCCTCGACCTGTTTTATCCGTACTTCAAGTTTGGGCCGGAACTGCGCTTTTCGCACGGCCTGCGCAATGTGCTGGCGCCGCGCGATAACCAGTACAGCAACAGCTTGCAAAGCCTGCGCACCAATACGGTGACACTCTACCTCAACATCGAATAAAACTTAAGCTGTTAGCTAGTTGCTGCCAGGCGTTAGCTTCTTTTTAAGAGGCAATGCTGAAAAGCCAGTAGCTGGCAGCTGATAGCTACCTGCTTAGTACAATGAAAACTGCCTTTATTACGGGTGCTTCCTCCGGTATTGGCCGCGCCACGGCCGTGGCCCTGGCCAAAGCCGGCTTCCAACTGGTGATAACCGGCCGGCGCCGCGAGCGCCTCGACGCGCTAGCCCAGGAACTGGTCCCCACGCCCGTGCATAGCCTCACCTTCGATGTGCGCGACCGTGCCGCCGTAGAAGCCGCCGTGGCCGAGCTACCCGACGCCTTTGCGCACATCGACGTGCTCATCAATAATGCCGGCAACGCCCACGGGCTAGCCCCCATTCAGGACGGCGACCCGGCCGATTGGGACGCCATGCTCGATGGCAACGTGAAAGGCCTGCTCTACGTGAGCCGCGCCGTGCTGCCGCGCATGGGCGAGGGCGGCATTATTGTGAACATGGGCTCGATTGCCGGCTACGAGGCCTACGCTAACGGCAACGTGTACTGCGCCTCGAAGGCGGCCGTGGCTATGCTCACGCGCACCATGCGCATCGACCTGCTGCCCAAGGGCATCCGCGTGGCGGAGGTGGCGCCCGGCATGGTCGAAACCGAGTTTTCGGAAGTGCGCTTCAAGGGCGATGAGGAGCGCGCCGCGAACGTGTACAAGGGCGTGCAGCCCCTACAGGCTGCTGATGTGGCCGACATCATCCAGTTTATCGTTACGCGCCCGCCGCACGTGCAGATAGCCGAGGTAGTAGTGTTTCCGGCCGCGCAGGCCGCCGCCGCTACTGTGAAGCGCGCCAGCTAGCCCCGGCTGCCGAAAATGGCGCTGCCCACCCGAATGAGCGTGCTGCCCTCGGCCAGCGCCCAGGCGTAGTCGGCGCTCATGCCCATCGAGATTTCGCGAAACCCTTCGTCGGCCGCGAAATACCTGGCTTTTAAAAAGTCAAAATACTGGCGTAGCTGCCGGAATTCGCCGCGCACCAGCTCCTCATCGGGCGAGTGCGTGGCGATGCCCATTACGCCCGTCAGGCGCACGTGGCGTAGCGCGCGGTATTCGGGTGATTGCAGAATCTCCTCAGCTTCGGCCAGGCTAAGGCCGGTTTTGGTGTCTTCCTGCGCAATATGAAATTGCAGCAAGCCGTTGATAATACGCTCGTGCTTAGCGGCTTGCTTGTCCAGTTCTACTAACAGGCGCAGGCTGTCGATGCTCTCCACCGTGTGCACAAACGCGGCGAGGTACTTCACCTTGTTGGTCTGGAGCTGTCCAATCTGGTGCCACTCCACATCGGCGGGCAGTTCGGGTTGCTTGGCGGCCATCTCCTGCACCCGGTTTTCGCCGAAGAGGCGCGCGCCGGCGGCGTAGGCCTCGCGTAGGCGCTCTACGGGGTGAGTTTTGGTGACGACCACCAGGCGGGCGGCGGTGCCGGCCAACTGGGTTTCAAAGGCGGCGATGTTGGCAGCGATGGACATAATAACTAAATTAATCTTCGAGCACGTTGTTCATAAACGTGCTTTTGAGGGCTAGCCAGAGCAGCCACAGGGCCAGGCCCCAGCCCAGGTAAGGGCGGTAAAAATCCTGCACGTTGCGGTAGCGCTGGGTGCGGATATCAGACTTTTCGAGTTTGTCAATTTCCCCAAATACCCGGCTGAGCGCGGCATTATCGGTAGCTCGGAAGAAGCGGCCTTCCGCCGCCTCGGCCAGCTGGCGCATGGTGGTTTCGTCGAGGCGAGTTTGCACGTAGCGCGGCTTGCCGGTAGTAGAGTCGCGGCCGAAGGGCACGTAGCCATCCTCCCCCAACCCTATGGTATACAGCCGGATACCGTAGGCATGGGCGAGCTGCGCGGCCAGCAGCGGGTCGAGGCTGCCAGCGTTGCTTTCGCCATCGGAGAGCAGCACGCAGATGCGCGACTTGGCCGGCGACTCGCGCAGGCGGTTAATGGCCACGCCCAGCGCCGTGCCGATAGCCGTGCCATCCTCCTCAATAAGGCCCGGGCGCAGGCTACTTAGGTTATCGAGCAGCAGGTCGTAGTCGGTGGTGAGGGGCACCAGCGCGTAGGCCTGCCCGGCAAAGGCCACCAGCCCGAGCCGGTCGCCGGCCCGGCGCTGCACAAAGCGGCTGGCCAGGCGCTTGGCCGCCGCCAGGCGCGTGGGCTTCAGGTCTTCGATTTCCATGCTGCCCGACACGTCGAGGGCTAGCACGATGTCGATGCCGCGCCCGGTTTGGGTCAGGTGCTCGCTCAGGTGCTGGGGCCGGGCCACGGCAATAATGAGCAGTACCTGGCTGAGAGCCAGCACCACATCGGGCACGAAGCGCAGGCCGGCCCGCCAGTCGGGCCGCAGCCCGCTAGGCCCAAAAGCCACCACTACCTGCCGCCGGCGCCGGGCCAGCAGCCAGCGCAGCAGCGGCAGTAGCGGCACTAGGGCCAGCAGCAGCAGCAGGCGCGGGTGTTGCCACTCGTAGCCGGCCAGGGTGGCGTAGGAAAAGATAGTCATGCAAAAACGGCCAGGAGGCGCAAATTACGGCTGGCAGCCGTGTCTGGCCAGCCACCCGGGTGGCACGGGCTACCTTTGCCCCGACCATATGCCCCAGGGGCCGGCTTCATGATTCGTACCGTAATTTTTGACATGGATGGGGTGATTATCGACACCGAGCCCATCCACCACCAGGCGTTTTTTACGCAGTTTGCCGAGTTGGGCATTACCGTTCCGGACGAGCTATACGCTTCTTTTCTAGGTTCTTCTACGCGCAACGTGTTTCAGCAGCTCAAGCAGCAGTTTGGCCTGCCGCAGGAAGTGGAGGCGTTGCTGCTGCGCAAGCGCGAGCTATTCAACCAGACATTTGACACCGATGCCAGCCTGGATTTGTTGCCCGGCGTGCGGGCGCTCATCGAAGATATTCAGCGGCACGGTATTCAGTTGGTAGTGGCCTCATCGGCCTCCAAAGCCACGATAGCCCGGGTTTTCAAGCGCTTCGGGCTAGCCCCATATTTTGCGCATGTGGTTAGCGGCGAAGACTTTGCGCAGTCGAAACCCAACCCGGCCATCTTTCTGCATGCTGCTAGCCAGGCCGAAACACCCGTGACCGAATGCATTGTCATCGAAGACTCGGCTAACGGCGTGGCAGCGGCCAAGGCGGCCGGCATTTATTGCATTGGCTACGCCAGCCCGCACTCGGCGGGCCAGGATTTGCGCCGGGCCGACCGCATTATTCAGGATTTTTCGGAGCTGTCGGCAACCCAAATAGAGGCAATTGAAGTAGCTTAGCCAGTACGTGCGCTACTCAAAGCGCCCTAGCTCGGTGCTGGCAAACGTCCACTCCGGCGTGTCGAATTGCGGTTCCTGCGGCCCCGGCACGGCAAACCAGGCCCCTAGCGCCGGCCGGTCCACGTTGCGTAGCACATGGATGTTTTGGGCGGGCATGTAGCTCTGCAGTAGCAACAGGTAGCGCTGGTTGGTGCGCGGGTTTTCGGCCACGTCGGCTACCAGCACGGCGTGGCCGGGGCTGCCACCGTGCACCAGCACGTCGCCGGGCTGCGCCTGGGCCAGCGGCACCGGCAGCACCTCACGGCTAAGCGAGCGCGTGCCTGCGTAGCCAAAAACGGGCAGCAGGTAGCGCCCCAGCGCCGCGTGCGTGGGGGCCTCGGCCGGCTTGGGAGCGGGGCGCACTTCCTCGCCCTTCACCCGAAATGTAGTGCCGGCCACGTAATCCGAAAACCAGGCATCGTAGCCAGTGGTGAGGTGAAAGTGGATTTTATTCGGATTGATGCTGAATAAGTACTCGGCCCGCAGCCGGATAACGGCATCGGCGCACTGCTGTAAGTCGGTGGTGCCGGGGTCGATATTGACCACCGCCGCCACTACCGCCTGGTTGTCTTTTAACTGGCCGTTGTAGAGGCGCGCTAGGGTGCCAACCGAGCGCAGGGGCAGCGTGCGCAGCCAGGCGCCCCACGAGCCAGCTGGCACGGCCACGCGCTGACACCCCGCCGGCGGTGCAAAGCGCCCGACTAGGGTAGCCTGCGGCGCCGACGGCCCCGCTAGCCACGCATACACTGGCGGGGCCGGGGCAGGGGCCGCTAATAGAATAAAGCCCGGGACAAGCAACCGAAAAAAAGCCATCGTAAACGAGTGAGATATTGCCCCAACGCTACGTTTTCCCTGGCTAGTATACCCCAAAAAGGCCCCGCTGGATGGCGGGGCCTTTTTGCACTATGCGAATCAACTAGCTTAGCTGCTGGCAGCCGCTTTTTTAGCAGCTGGCTTCTTGGCCGTAGCGGGTTTTTTGGCCGCTGCCAGTTTTTTAGCCGGCGCTTTCTTCTTGGCTACGGGGGCTTTGGCTGCTTTCTTAGCGGGCGCGTCGGCTTCCTTGGCGGGCTTTTCGGCGGTGGCTTTCTTGCCGAAGCGGCCGCCCTTGGCGGGCTTATCGGGGGCGGCGGCGGCTAGCTCCAGGCAGCGCTCCAGGGTGAGGTCGGCAGGCTCTTCGCCCTTCGGAATCTTCACGTTTTTCTTGCCCGCCACGATGTAGGGGCCGAAACGCCCGTTGAGCACCTGTACCTCGGGGTTTTCGTCGAAGCTCTTGATAAGGCGCTCGGCGTCCGATTTGCGCTTGGCTTCAATAAGCGTCACGGCTTCCTCACCCGTGATGGTATGCGGGTCCTGCTCCTTGGTAAGCGAGTAAAACTTGCTGTCGTGGCGGATATAAGGGCCGAAGCGACCGAGCGCGGCCGTCATGTCTTTCCCTTCAAGCTCGCCTACCACGCGCGGCAGCTTAAACAAATCCAGCGCCTCTTCCAGCGTGATGGTTTCGATAAACATGCCCTTGCGCAGGTTGGCGTAGGCGGGCTTGGTTTCGCCTTCGGTATCGCCCAGCGCCACGTAGGGGCCGTATTTGCCGAGGCGGGCGGTTATTTTTTCGCCCGTTTCGGGGTGCAGGCCAATTTCGCGGGTGCTGCTGAGCGTGCTGCGCTCAATGTCCTGCCCGCGCTCCACGCTGGCGTGGAAGGGCTCGTAGAAGCCGGCCAGCATGTGGCCCCAGTCCTCGTGGCCGTTGGCAATCTGGTCAAACTCATCCTCCACCTTGGCCGTGAACTGAAAATCCACGATGGCGGGGAAGTGCTCGACCAGAAAGTCATTGACTACCAGCGCTGTGTCCGTCGGAAAAAGCTTCGCCTTATCGGCGCCGTATGTTTCGGAGCGCTGCTCGGTTTTTACTTCATTACCCACTAGGGCCAGCGCATAAATTTTACGCTCTTTGCCCTCGCGCGAGTCTTTTTCAACGTAGCCGCGCTTTTGCACAATGCTGATGGTGGGGGCGTAGGTGCTCGGGCGGCCGATTCCCATCTCCTCCAGCTTTTTCACCAGCGAGGCTTCGGTGTAGCGGGCCGGCGGCGTGCTGAAGCGCTCGGTGGCCGTGAGGGTTTGCAGCGGCAGGTTCTGGCCCACGCTCAGGGGCGGCAGGCCGCGCGAGAACGAGCTTTCGCCATCGGCGGGCTGGTCGTCGTCGTCCTTGCTTTCGGCGTAGGCTTTCAGGAAGCCTTCAAACGTAATAACCTCACCCGTAGCCGAAAATGTGGTGCCTGGCTGGGTGCTGATGCCGATAACGGCCGTGGTGCGCTCAATCTGCGCATCGGCCATCTGCGAGCCCATGGCGCGCTTGCGAATGAGGTCGTAGAGGCGCTGCTCCGAGGCATCAGCCCCGGCCTTCAATTGCTTGAAATCGGTGGGGCGAATGGCTTCGTGGGCTTCCTGGGCCGAGGCCGACTTGGTTTTGAACTGTCGCTCCAGCGCGTATTCGGCGCCGTAGGCGGCCTCAATGGCCTCGCGGGCGCCCTTGCGGGCCTCCTCGCTCAGGTTCACCGAGTCGGTACGCATGTAGCTGATGCGGCCGGCCTCGTACAGCTTCTGGGCCACCGTCATGGTTTGGGCCACCGAAAAGCCGAGCTTGCGCGAAGCCTCCTGCTGCAAGGTGGAAGTAGTAAACGGCGGCGCGGGGCTGCGCTTGCCGGGTTTTTTATCGAGGCTATTAATACTGTAGCTAGCCCCGATGCAGCGCGTGAGGAAGGCTTCGGCCTCCTCGCGGGTTTTGTAGCGGGTGGGCAGCTCGGCCTCCAGGGTAGTGCCCTGGCCGGCGTCGAAGCGGGCCACCACGCGGTAGGCGCTGGCCGACTTATGCTGGTTGATTTCGCGCTCGCGGTCTACCACCAGGCGCACGGCCACGCTCTGCACGCGGCCCGCCGAGAGGCCGGCTTTCACCTTGCGCCATAGCACGGGGCTCAGCTCAAAGCCCACCAGGCGGTCGAGCACGCGGCGGGCCTGCTGGGCGTTCACCAGGTCAATATTAATCTGACGCGGATTCTGGATGGCGGCCAGAATAGCCGTCTTGGTAATCTCGCGAAACACGATGCGTTTCGTTTTGTCGGCCTTCAGGTTAAGCGCTTCCGAGAGGTGCCACGAGATGGCTTCGCCCTCGCGGTCATCGTCACTCGCCAGCCAGACCGTCTCGGCTTCTTTCGATAGCTTTTTGAGCTGCGAAATCAGCTCGCGCTTGTCGGCATCAACCACGTAGGTGGGCTTGAAACCGTTGGCTACATCGATGGCGTTATTATCCTTGGGCAGGTCGCGGACGTGCCCGTAGCTGGACTTCACCACGTAGTCCGGGCCGAGGTAGCCTTCAATGGTTTTAGCCTTGGCGGGCGATTC
Source organism: Hymenobacter cheonanensis (assembly GCF_030581075.1). Taxonomy (GTDB): domain Bacteria; phylum Bacteroidota; class Bacteroidia; order Cytophagales; family Hymenobacteraceae; genus Hymenobacter. The sequence goes on along the minus strand of NZ_JAUQSW010000010.1, from coordinate 98,816 downwards.
GACGATAACTAGATTCTTGACCATGCGGCGGCGGTAGGGGCGGGAGTAAGTGTTTTGTCAGGATGCTGAGAACGCAGCCCCGGCCCGAAAAGTTGAAAACGGGGACAAAGATGCACGCCCGGCGCCGACTATGGCTGCTAGGCTACCTTCGAGCCGCCCGGCATTGCCAGATAGCCTCCCGCGCCTACTTTTGTTAGTCTCCACCGCGAGCCCCAACTCGCCCCACCCTCTCTGCTTCCTTTCCGCATGGCTTCCGCCAAGAAAACTACGGCCCCGGTACCTGACGCTATCGACGACGCCCGGCCGGACGAAACCGGCACGTTTGCCGACGATAACACGACCCGCAAGCGCGGCACCCGCCGCAATGCCGGCCTCACCGATACCGACTACGTGAACGAGCAGCTCAACCGCGTGCTCTTCGCCCTCGACGCTTTTAAGAAGGGCGACGTGTCGGTGCGCCTCACCAAGCAGAACGACGACATCTTCTCCGAAATCGCCGAGGCCTACAACTCGATGGTGGAGATGATTGGCGGCGTGGGCGGCGAGGTGTCGCGCATTTCGAAGGTGGCCGGGGTGGAAGGCAATCTGAAAGCCCGCGCCTCGGCCGACGGCGCGGCGGGCTTCTGGCGCGACATGCTCAATAATATCAACGGCCTGGTGGACTCCATCGCCGTGCCGGTACTGGAAGTGGGCAAGGTGCTGAAAAACATCAGCCGGGGCAACCTGGATGAGAGCTTCCAGATTCCGGTGTCGGGCGACTTCAAGGTGATGGCCGAAACCATCAACCGCACCATCGACAACCTCAACGTGTTTGCCGGCGAGGTAAGCCGCGTGGCGCAGGAAGTAGGCACCGAGGGCCGGCTAGGGGGCCAGGCCGTGGTGCCCAACGTGGGCGGCGTGTGGAAGGAGCTGACCGACAACGTGAACACGATGGCTGCCGCCCTCACCAGCCAGGTGCGCGACATCGCCAACGTGACCACTGCCGTAGCCAGGGGTGACCTCAGCCAGAAAATGACGGTGGACGTGAAGGGCGAGCTGTTGCAACTCAAGCAGAATCTCAACCAGATGGTGGACTCGCTCAACCTCTTTGCTGGCGAAGTAACCCGCGTGGCCCTCGACGTAGGCACGGAGGGTAAACTGGGCGGCCAGGCCAGCGTGCCGGGCGTATCGGGCACCTGGAAAGACCTGACGGACAACGTAAACAACATGGCCGCCAACCTGACCAGTCAGGTGCGCGACATTGCCAACGTGGCTACCGCCGTGGCTAGGGGCGACCTCAGCCAGAAGATGACGGTGAACGTGAAGGGCGAGATTCTGGAGCTGAAGAATATTCTGAACCAGATGGTGGACTCGCTCAACATCTTTGGTGACGAAGTAACCCGCGTGGCCCGCGAAGTAGGCACCGAGGGTAAGCTCGGCGGCCAAGCCGTAGTGCCCCGCGTAGGCGGCACCTGGAAAGAGCTGACGGACAACGTGAACACCATGGCCGCCAACCTGACCTCTCAGGTGCGTGACATTGCCAACGTGGCGACAGCCGTAGCTAGGGGTGACCTCAGCCAGAAGATGACGGTGGATGTGCAGGGCGAAATTCTCGACCTGAAAAACATCCTCAACCAGATGGTGGACTCGCTCAACATCTTTGCCGGCGAGGTAACCCGCGTGGCTAGGGAGGTGGGTACCGAGGGTATCCTGGGCGGTCAGGCCAATGTGCCGCGCGTATCGGGCACCTGGAAGGAGCTGACGGACAACGTGAACACCATGGCCTCGAACCTGACTTCTCAGGTGCGCGACATTGCCAACGTGGCCACGGCCGTGGCCAGGGGTGACCTCAGCCAGCGCGTGACGGTAAACGTGCGCGGCGAGCTGCTGCAGCTCAAGGAAAACCTGAACCAGATGGTGGACTCGCTGAACGTGTTCGGCGACGAGGTAACCCGCGTGGCCCGCGAAGTGGGCACCGACGGCAAGCTGGGCGGCCAGGCCGTGGTGCCGGGCGTGAAGGGCACTTGGAAAGACCTCACCGACAACGTAAACACGATGGCCGCCTCGCTCACCAGCCAGGTGCGCGACATTGCCAACGTGACCACCGCCGTGGCTAGGGGCGACCTCAGCCAGAAGGTGTCGGTAGACGTGCGCGGCGAGCTGCTCGACCTCAAGGACAACATCAACCAGATGGTGGACTCGCTCAACATCTTCGCCGGCGAGGTAACCCGCGTGGCCGTGGAAGTAGGCACCGAGGGCCAGCTGGGCGGCCAGGCCGTAGTGCCTAACGTGAGCGGCGTATGGAAAGACCTGACCGACAACGTGAACACGATGGCCACCAACCTCACCATTCAGGTGCGGGGCATTGTGAAAGTAGTAACGGCCGTATCGCAGGGCGACCTGACCCAGACGCTGACGCTGGAAGCCGCCGGTGAAGTAGCCGACCTGGCCCAGACCATCAACCGGATGGTGGACGACCTGAACCGCCTGGCCTCGGAAGTAAGCCGCGTGGCCCGCGTAGCGGGTGCCGAGGGCAAGCTGACCGAGCGCGCCACGGTGGGTGGCGTGTCGGGCTCCTGGAAGGAACTGGTGGATACGCTTAACGCGCTGATTGAGAGCATTGCCCTGCCGGTGCTCGAAGTAAGCCGCGTGGTGCGCGCCATCTCGGAAGGCGACCTGACGCAAATGGTCGAGATTCAGACGACGGGCGACATTCTCTCGATGTCGAACTCGCTCAACCAGGCCGTGGAAACCCTGAATGCGCTGCTCGGTGAAATCAACGACTCGGCGCAGGTGGTGGGCACTTCTTCGGAAGAGATGGTGGACAAAGGCCAGGAAATGAGCCGGGTAACGGTTGACGTGGCCCTGGCCATGCAGCAGATGGCCGAAGGCGCCCAGAACCAGGCTCTCAAAACCGACCAGGCCTTCAAGCTCATTGAGGAAATCATGACGGCCACCAAGGAAACGGCCAACAAGGCCGACGTGGTGAACAAGTCGGCCATCATGGGTGAGCAAACCTCGCAGCAGGGCCTGAAAACGGTGGCCGAAGTGGTAAAAAACATGGAGGAAATCTCCGGCGCCGCCACCCAAACCTCGCGCACCATCGAAGTACTGTCGACCCGCTCGCAGGAAATCAGCAAGTCGCTGGGGGTAATTACCGATATCGCCTCGCAAACCAACCTGCTAGCCCTGAACGCCGCCATTGAAGCGGCCCGCGCCGGCGAGGCCGGCCGCGGCTTCGCGGTAGTAGCCGAGGAAATCCGCAAGCTGGCCGAAGGCTCGCGCAAGTCGGCCAACGAGATTGCCACGCTTGTAGAGGATGTGCGCAAGGACACGACCAGCGCCGCCGCTGCTATCAGCGCCATGGAAAGCCGGGTGCTCAAGGGCAAAAATGCCACCTTCGAGGCTAGCGCGGCCTTTAAGAACATTGCCACCAGCAGCGGCGAAACGCTGCGCACCTCGCGCGATATTCTCACGGCCACGGCCGTGCAGCAAACCTCGATTGGCGACGTAGTGAAGTACGTGGAGGAAGTGGTAGCCATTGCCGAGCAAACGGCCACCGGCACCCAGCAGGTGGCCGGCACGGCCCGCCAACTGTCATCTTCCATGCAGGAGCTTACCAGCTCGTCGCAACGGCTCTCCGACATTGCCGACGACCTGCAGGACGGCCTCGAAACCTTCCAGCTCTTCGACTACGAGCCGGAGCCCGAACCGGAACCCGAGCCCGAGCCTCAGCGCCGGGTAGTGCGCCGGCCCGTGGCGGCAGCCAAGGCCGCGGCTCCCGAGCCTACGCCCGTACCGTCGGCCCGGGCCAGCCGGCCCATGCCAACGCGCCGAGCATCGGCCAGCGTTACTACCGGGGCTACCAACGGCCAGCAGCCCGCCAGCAATGGCCATGCCCGCGCGGCCGCAACAGCCCCCGAAGCCCCCGCCACCCTGGCGGCCAAAAAGCCAACGCGCCGCGCCAAGCCGGCTTCGGCCCCAACCCCGCCGCCCGCCGCCGAGAAGGCCGGGGAAAACGGCAAGGCTTCGGCCCGGCCCCGGCGCGCCAAGGCGAAATAGGCGGGCTAGCCCAGCTTAGTGACTAATTACCTGGTTTTGCGTTTTTTTAATTTTAATGGCTGATTCTGCTGCTTCCCGTCCGGCTACTGCTTCGGGCCGGCCTGCGCCGGCCGCTCCCGAGGCGGTGGTCCAGCTGATTGTTTTTCGCCTGGGCGATGAGGATTACGGCATCCGCATCGAGCAGGTGAAGGAAGTCACCATCACGCCCGAGGTAGTGCGCATGCCCAAAACGCCCCTCTTCATTAAGGGCATTACCAACCTGCGCGGCGATATTATTGCCGTGGTAGACCTGGAAGAGCGTTTTCAGCTGCGGCCGGCCGGCCGGCCGGTGCCCGATTTTTCGTACACGCTGGCCGTCGAAGCCCCCGACTATACGCTAGGCCTGATAGTGCGCGAGGTGCCCCGCCCCGTCACCATTCCGGTGAGTGCCATCGAGCCGGCGCCGGAGTTTGTGCAGGACAGCGGCCAGCGCGAAAAATACCTTGAGGGTATTGCCAAGCTGCCCGGGGGCGAGGGCGTCATTATTGTGCTCGATATGCCCAAGCTGCTCACCCCTAGCGAGATAATGCGGCTGCCGGGCCAGGCTGCTGTCCCGGCTGGGCGCGCCGGTACCAAGGCGGCCCCTGCAGCCAATGCACCCTCCGGCGCCTGATAGCCGTAGACGAGCCTAGCCGGCCGCCCCAGGTAGCGGCGGCGCCCTCCCTTTCTTTTATCACTCTCTCAGATTCAGTTGTACATGAATAAGCGCATTCTCATCGTCGATGACTCGTTCTACATGCGGACGATGCTCAAGAATATGCTCACCGATGCCGGCTACGATGTAGTAGGCGAAGCCGCCAACGGCCAGCAGGCCCTGGAAATGGCGGTAGCAACCACCCCCGACCTCATCACCCTCGACGTTATCCTGCCCGACAATACCGGCCTCGATGTGCTCAAAGGCATTCGCCAGCAGCAGCCCGATGCCAAAGTGGTTATGTGCTCGGCCGTGGGTCAGGAAACCATTGTAAATGAGGCCATTGAAAATGGCGCCCTGGCGTACATCGTAAAGCCTTTTTCGGAAGAGCGCGTGCTGGAGATAGTCGGCAGTGCCCTGCAGGGCGACGGCTCGCTGGCCTAAGCCCCGCCGCCGAGGGCTAGCCGCCCCCTTCACCTAATACCCGATAACAGTATTCTCTTGGTTTCCTTTTTAGCTCCTGCGCAACTGCTTTCCCTGCTAGGGCCTGGCTGCCGCCTGCGTGCCGCGGCCCGGAAGAAAATGCGGTGCACCGAGATAATACGCATGAAGCATTCGTTGCCCAATCGACTATGACAGCACGCGAGCAAGAGTATCGGGAGCTGTTCATGGCCGAGGCGTTGGAGTATTACGATGCCATGTCGCGCCACCTGAGCGAGCTGGAGCGTAATCCGCAGGATACGGCGGCGCTGAATGAGCTTTTCCGGCTCATGCACAATCTTAAGGCCAACGCCCGCGCCATGGGCTTCATCGACATGGGCGAGGTAGCCCACAAGATGGAAACCCTGTTCGGGCAGATTCGCGGCAACGAGCGCACCTTCACGGGCGCGCTGGTTTCGCTGACTTTCCGGGCGGTTGACATTCTGGGCAACATGATTCGGGCAGTGGGAGCGGGGCAGGAATTTGCCGATGCCAAGCCCTTGCTCGACAACCTTGAGCACCTCATCAAAGGCGAGGAAATCGTAGAAACCCGCCCCGCTCAAACCGAGGAAGAGGCCGAAACCGATGCCGCCCGCAAGCTTGAACTGTCGGACCTGGTGTACATTCCGGTCAAGAAGCTGGATAACCTGCTGAACCTGGTAGGTGAGCTGGTGATTGACCGCGACCGGATTCTGACCCTAGCCGCCGAGCTAGGGCACCCGGCGCTGCAAGCCACGGCCCGCCACCTGTTTCGCATCTCCGACGATTTGCAGTACTCCGTAATGGATGTGCGGCTGGTAGGCGCCGGGGTGCTGCTGAATAAATTTCCGCGGGTGGTGCGCGACGTAGCCGCCGCCGAAAATAAACAGGTCGAGCTGAGCCTGGCCGGCCAGGATGTGCAGATTGACCGCAACGTGCTGCAACTCATCACCGATGCCCTGCTGCACATTGTGCGCAATGCCGTGAGCCACGGCCTGGAAAACCCCGACGACCGCCGCGCCGCCGGCAAGCCGGCTATTGGCAAGCTCACCATTTCGGCCCTTACCGAGCGCGACGACGTACTAATCCAGGTGCAGGATGATGGCCGGGGCATCAACACCGAAGCCGTGCGCCAGAAAGCCGTGCGCAAAGGAATGCTGACGGCGGAAGCCGCCGCCGTGCTCGACGAGCAGCAGGTATGGGCCCTGCTGTTTGAGCCCGGCTTTTCCATGGCCGAAAAAATAACCGACATCTCGGGCCGGGGCGTGGGCCTCGACGTGGTGAAGCTGGCCATCGATTCGCTCGGTGGGCGCCTGCGCGTGAATTCGGAGCTGGGCCAAGGCACTACGTTTACCCTGGTGCTGCCCACTTCCATTGCCGTAAAAGGCGCCTTACTTATCGAGCTTGACGAGCGGGCCTACGCGGTGCCGCTGCTGCACACCGACACGGTATTGGCGTTGGCCAGCGACCAGGTTTTTGTGGTGGGCGGCCTGCTCATGACCCGCATTCAGGACGAAAATGTGCCATTAGTGCCCCTGCGGCAGCTGCTCTACGCCGAAGGCGACGAGCTACTGCCCCTAGCCACCCGCGCCGACCTGCCCGCCGATGGGGGCCTGCACCAGGTGCTGGTGGTGAGCTACAACAACCGCCGCCTGGGCATCCTCATCGACCGCTTCCTGCGCCAGCAGAATATCGTGGTGAAATCGCTGAGTAAGCCCTTGGATACCATTGACTTGTTTGGAGGTGTTACCCTGCTGGGTAGTGGGCAGCTTTGCCTGGTACTGGATGTGCCAGCCCTAACCCGGCTATTTCTATCCAAACGCCCTTAACTTTAGCTGCTTCCCGCCCTTTTCCGTATTACTTTGCCAGCTTCTGCGCCGCTGTTACGAACTAAGCCGTTATGAATTTATCAATGAATGAGTTAGAGCGCGATATTATTCGCGAAATCCTCAACATCGGCCTTGCCCGGGCGGCCGACAGCTTTGCTGTGATTGCGCAAGAGCGGGTGATGTTGGAAGTGCCTAACTTGGACCTGCTGCCTAGCAGCAGCATTATTGAGCGGGTGCGGGATTATCAAACCCGCTACGTAGCCATTCAGAGCGATATCCGGGGCGATTTTAACGGCTCCACGTTCATGTTCTTTTCGGGCCAGCACGTGCAGCGGCTATCGCGGGTGTGCCTGCGCATGCAAGTGTCTGATTCATTGAATCTCAATGAGTTGCAGGAGTCTTTGCTGCTGGAAATTAGCAATATTATTACCGGAGCTTTAGTTACGCAGCTGGCTAATATTCTGAAAGCCAACATCTATGGTGCGCCGCCCCTGACCCCGACCGGCGACCTCGCCAACGCCCTGCACAGCCTGATGCCGGACCCCGAAGCCTTGCAGCCGCTAATTTTCTCCGTAATCACGCAGTTTTCGGACAAAGAAAATTCGGTGGAATTACCGCTGATGCTGTTCTTCGACCGGGCTACGTTCGAAAAAATCCTGAAAATCATTCGCACCTACGATTTTCTAGGCAAAACGCAGTCTGCGGCCTAAGTTCTTGAACACATTACTATTATCAGTTGCGTAGGTTCTCTGGCGGACCTAGTGACGCTACTGCCATTTTTTATTTCTCACCCACCAAGCGCCGGTCGCTTGGTGTTCTTTTTTAACCGTGTCTGCTTCTACTCTCGCGCAAAAAATTGCCAATTTTGACCCCAACGCACTCGGCGACGCCGCTGGTGGCCTCTTTGGGCTGCCCTTTACGCCCGAAGAGGCCCAGGTAGTAGTGGTGCCCGTGCCGTGGGAAGTTACCGTGAGCTACCGCGCCGGCACAGCCCAGGGCCCGGCGGCCATCCGCGAAGCCTCATTGCAGGTAGACCTTTACGACCCCGACCTGCCCGAAGCCTGGAAGCTAGGCCTGGCGATGGAGGACGAAGACGAAGCCATTGCTCAAACCAGCCGCGAGCTGCGACCCCTGGCGGCCGACTACATCGGCTGGCTCGAAGATGGCCAGCCGGCTGAAGGAGCGGCCCAGCACGGCAGTGTGCCCGCCCGCATCACGGCCGAAGGCGATAAACTTATTCAATGGCTCAAGCAAAAAACCGGCGCCCTGCTCGACGCTGGCAAGGCCGTGGCGGTGCTAGGAGGCGACCACAGCACGCCCCTAGGCTACCTGCACGCCCTAGCCGAGCGCCACAGTGAGTTTGGTATCCTGCAAATAGATGCGCACTGCGACCTGCGGCCGGCTTACGAGGGTTTCCAGTACTCGCACGCCAGCATCATGTACAATGCCTTGCAACTGCCCCAGGTAAAGAAGCTGGTGCAGGTAGGCATCCGGGATATGTGCCAGCAGGAGGCCGACTTTATCGCGCATTCGGTGGGCCGGGTAGCCTTGTTTGGCCAGCGGTTTATGAGCGAGGAGAAATTTGCTAAAAAATCCTGGAAAAAGGTGTGCGGCAAAATCATTGCCCAACTACCACAAAAAGTGTACGTTAGCTTCGATATCGATGGGCTAGACCCCAAGCTGTGCCCCGGCACGGGTACGCCCGTACCCGGCGGCCTCGAATTTGAGGAAGCCACCTACCTGCTGCGCATGATAGTGCGCTCGGGCCGTACCATCATCGGGCTCGACCTGAATGAGGTGGCGCCCGGCGATACGGACTGGAACGGCATTGTGGGCGCGCGCCTGCTCTACCAACTCTGCAACTGGATGGCCGTATCGCAGGGTCGCCTGGCTGCCAAAGGAACTGAATAACACTCTTTTCCCTCTCACTCTTTCACACGTTGCCTCATGGTAAAATTCCTTATTAAATTCATTCTCACGGCGGTGCTGACCTACGGGCTGGCGCAGATACTGCCCAGCGTGCGCCTCGATGGGGTGGGTAGCGCCGCCATATTGGTTATCGTGCTAGGCCTGCTCAACGCGACGGTAAAGCCGATACTGAAAATAATCGGCTTCCCCATTACGGTACTAACGCTGGGTATCTTCCTGCTGATTATCAACGTCATCATCGTGAAACTGGCAGATTACCTGATGAGCAGCTTTGCCGTTACGGGTTTTATCAACGCACTGATTTTCAGCATAGCCCTATCGCTGGTGACGTCGGTGGTAGATATGATAATGGACTAGCCTGGGGCTAGCCCTCTAACATAAAAGAGGCCTTCTGCGCGTGCAGAAGGCCTCTTTTATGCCTGGCTAAGAAATTTTTGAGCTTTTTAGATGCGCCGGATATCAGCCCCGAGCGCGTTGAGGCGCTCATCAATATTCTGGTAGCCACGGTCAATCTGCTCCACGTTCAATATTTTGCTGGTGCCCTCGGCCGAAAGGGCGGCGATGAGCAGCGCCACGCCCGCCCGAATATCGGGCGACGACATGGTGATGCCATTGAGCTTCTTCTGGCGGTCGAGGCCGATAACGGTGGCCCGGTGCGGGTCGCAGAGAATAATCTGGGCGCCCATGTCGATGAGCTTGTCTACGAAGAACAGGCGCGACTCAAACATCTTCTGGTGAATGAGGACCGTGCCTTTAGCCTGGGTGGCAATGACAAGGATAATGCTCAGCAAATCAGGTGTGAAGCCCGGCCAGGTGTGGTCGCTCACGGTCAGAATCGAGCCGTCGAGGTAGGTGCTGATTTCGTAGTGCTCCTGGGCCGCCACGTGGATATCGTCGCCGCGAAACTCCAGGTTGATACCCAGCTTGCGAAACGTGTCGGGAATAATCCCCAGCTCCGGAATCTGGCAGTCCTTGATGGTGATTTCGGAACCCGTCATGGCTGCCAGGCCGATGAACGAGCCGATTTCAATCATGTCGGGCAGCATCCGGTGCTCGGTTCCCCCAAGGCTGGCCACGCCCTCAATGGTAAGCAGGTTGGAGCCAATGCCCTGAATATTAGCGCCCATGCGCACCAGCATCCGGCACAGCTGCTGCAAGTAAGGCTCGCAGGCGGCGTTGTAGATGGTGGTGGTACCCTCGGCCAGCACGGCGGCCATTACGATGTTGGCCGTGCCCGTTACGCTAGCCTCGTCGAGCAGCATAGAGGCACCGTGCAGCTTGCCGGCCGGCACCGTCAGGCGGTAAAAATCAGTGCCTTCCAGCGTGAGGTGCGCGCCAAGCTTTTCGAGGCCCACAAAGTGCGTATCGAGCGGCCGACGGCCAATTTTATCGCCGCCCGGCTTGGGCAGCTGGGCGCGGCCGTAGCGGGCCAGCAGGGGGCCTAGTATCATCACCGAGCCGCGCAGCTCGCGGGCCTGGGCCACAAACTCGGGCGTATCGAGGTAGTCGAGGCGCACGTCCTCGGCCTGAAACATGTAGGTGTCGGGGGCTAGCTGGCCCACTTTCACACCCATATCGCGCAGCAGCTCAATGAGTTTGTTCACGTCCCGGATATTGGGCACGTTGCTGATGGTGATGGGCTCGGGGCTGAGCAACACCGCGCACAGAATCTGGAGCGCCTCGTTTTTAGCTCCCTGCGGAGTAATTTCTCCGTGCAGCTTCCGTCCGCCGCGTACTTCAAAAGCAGCCATTCTTTTTCAATTAACAGTTAACAATGAGCAGTGAGCCAGTGGCCGCCCAATAAGCAGCCAAGGCCAATCAAGCCGCAAAGCTACTGCGGCGGCTGTTGGGGCTCGGTACGGAATTTCTTGTTGCGCTTTTTATCACGCTTTTTGTTGTTGCCATTGCCCTGGCCACCCTCGGGGCGGTCGGCGCGGCGCTCCCGGTTATCGCGGTTGCCTTCGAAGCGGCTGCTGCCCTGGCCACTGGCGGGGCGGGCCGCCTGCTGGCTAGGGGCGGCCGTGGTGGGCAGGCCCGCCAGTTCAAACAGGCCTTGGTCGGCCACCGTTTGCGCATCCAGCTTCAACTGTCCGCCCGATAGCTCACCCAGGTGCCGGATGATGGTTACATCCTTCGCGTTTTCCTTGTTGTGCTGGCGGTAGAGAAACTTCATGGTGCGCCCAATCTGAATGGCAGCCTGCTCGCGCTCTGTGCCATCTTCAATGGTCAACGCCTTGGTAATGAGCGCTTCAATACCCCGGCCATAAGCCTTGAGCTTAGGCGCCTGGCGCGGGTACTCCACGCGCTTGGGGCGCTCGGCATACAGGCGCGGCGGCGTAAGCGGCACGGGCGCGTCCAGCGCCACCTCGGTACCTGCCAGGGCATGAATGTGGTTCCAGAGACGGGTTTGAATGTCGGGCTGGTCGCGCAGGCTGGGGCGCAGGCGCAGAATAAGCTGCACAATGCCGGCGGCGCGGCGCGTACGCTCGGCTACGTCCTCAATCTGGGCCAGGCCCTGAATAAGCTGATAAGTGCTTTGCCCGTACTCGCGCACCAATAATTGCAGGTGGAAGGGCAGCTGGGTGGGTATTTCTTGCATGTAATTAAAAGTTAGTGAGCGCAGAGCTTGGCAGCGGTGACGAGGCTTTGCACTTTCCTTGGCGAAATTTCGCTAGCCTCGCCGGGCTCTGCGCTACAGCACCCGCAGCTTGGCAAAGCTGAGCAGCAGCGTTTTCTCGCCCACTTCATCGAACTGAATAATCGCCTTCACGGTGCCGTTCTGCTTTTCGAGCGTGGCCACTTTGCCAAAGCCAAACTTGGCGTGCTCAACGCGCTGGCCGGCCTGCAAGTTACTCGTGTCCGAGGGTTGAAAGTCGGCCGGAGCTACGTACTTGGTCGGTACCGTCTTACGCACCGGGGCGGCTATAAGGTTCGAGCGGCGCTCAAATACGTGCTGAAACGGCGACTCGCCCACGGCCGGGCCGGCCGCAAACTTCACGTTAAGGTACTGATGGTCAATCTCATCCAGGAAGCGCGACTTCTCGCACGAGCGCAGGTTGCCCCACTGGTAGCGCGAGGTGGCGTAGCTAAGCGTGAGCTTCTTTTCGGCCCGCGTGATAGCCACATAAAACAGCCGGCGCTCTTCCTCCAGGTCGGCCCGCGAGGTTATCATCATCTGGCTAGGGAAGAGGTTTTCTTCCATGCCTACGATGTACACGTTTCTGAATTCCAGGCCCTTAGCCGAGTGAATGGTCATCATCGTCACGGCCTCGCCCTCCTGGGCTGCGTCCTTGAGGTCGGAATCGGTGACGAGGGCAATGTCCTGCAAAAACGCCCCTAGCGACTTGTCCTCGCGCTCGTGGTCGTCTACATATTCCTTGATGCCGTTGAGCAGCTCCTGAATGTTCTCGTAGCGCGACAAGCCTTCGATGCTCTTATCGGCGTACAATTCCTCAATCATGCCCGAGTTTTTGGCAATGAATTTGGCCGCCTCAAACGCATCTTCCTTAGCCGCCACGGCCGTGTAGCTCTTAATTTTTTCGGCGAAGCCTACCACCGGGTTTGATACCCTGGTTGGCAAAAACTGGTCGGCGTTGCTCACGACTTCCCAAATAGTGTGGTTGCTTTCCTCGGCCGAATTAATTAATTTACTAATCGTGGTGTCGCCGATGCCGCGCTTGGGATAATTAATTACCCGGCGCAGGGCCTGCTCATCATTCGGGTTTACCGTGAGGCGCAGATACGCTACCAAGTCCTTGATTTCCTTGCGCTGATAAAAGCTCAGGCCGCCCACAATTTTGTAGCGAATATTTAATTTGCGCAGGGCCTCTTCCATGGCCCGGCTCTGGGCGTTGGTGCGGTAGAGGATGGCAAAATTGTCGTAGGACAGATGCTGGTTCATCTTGTCCTCGTAAATCGACTGGGCAATTAATTTGCCTTCCTCATTGTCGGAGGCGGCTTTAATTACCTCGATTAAATGGCCGTCTTCGTTGTCCGAAAAAACGTCCTTGCGCAATTGCGCCTGGTTGTTCTTAATAACCGAATTAGCGGCCCACACGATATTTTTAGTGGAGCGATAATTCTGTTCGAGCTTAAATATATTCAGCTCGGGATAGTCTTTCTCGAAATTGAGGATATTGGTAATATCCGCGCCGCGGAAAGCGTAGATACTTTGCGCATCGTCGCCCACCACGCAAATATTGCGCTCCTTGGCCGCCAGCTTGCGGGTAATTAAATACTGCGAATAGTTGGTGTCCTGGTACTCATCCACCATTACAAACCGGAATTTATTCTGGTATTTATTCAGAATATCGGGGTGGTCGCGAAACAGCACGTTGGTTTGAAACAGCAGGTCATCAAAATCCATGGCGCCGGCCTTGAAGCAGCGCTGCTGGTACTGCTGGTAGATGACGCCGATTTTGGGCCGGAGCGCCGCCTCGTCGTCCTGCTTGATGACGGGGTCGCTGAGGTACTGATTGTGGGAAATCAGTTTGTTCTTGGCGGCTGAAATGCGGCCTAGCACGGTGCTGGCTTTGTAGAGCTTGTCATCCAGTTCCAACTCCTTCACAATCTGGCCGATGAGGGTCTTGCTGTCCTGCGTATCGTAGATGGTGAACGAGCGCGGAAAGCCGATGCGGTCGGCCTCGGAGCGCAGAATTTTGGCGAACACGGAGTGGAAGGTGCCCATCCACAGATTTTTGGCGTTGGGGCCGACTACCTTCTCAATGCGGGCGCGCATTTCCTTGGCGGCCTTGTTCGTGAAGGTGAGGGCCAGGATGTTAAACGGGTCGACGCCTTGCTCAAGCAGGTGAGCAATGCGGTAGGTGAGCACCCGCGTTTTGCCCGAGCCGGCACCGGCGATAATCATGCAGGGGCCTTCCGTTTGGAGCACGGCGGCGGCCTGCGAGGGGTTCAAAAGAGCGCGATAATCTAAAGCCATACGAAGAGGCCGCCCCGCGGGCGGCTAGCTGACAAAGATAAGTTGAGGGGGCGGCCGGGCGGTATCTTTGTGCTAGTGTTTTTAGGCAAGGCTAGCCCGCTGCCCGCTTTTACTAACCGCTTTCTATCGTCGATAAATTCGCTTCTTATGATTGTTATTCAAAACACCGTTATCTCCGACGACGTGGCCGAGCAGTTTTTCGTGTGCAACCTCAACGCCTGCAAAGGCGCCTGCTGCGTGGAAGGCGACCTTGGCGCGCCCCTGGAGCTGGAAGAACTGGAAATTCTTAAAAATGAATACCCTAAGATTGAGCCGTTCCTGACGGAGGCTGGCAAGCAAGCCATTGCGGCCCAGGGGCTTTACATAGAGGATTGGGAGGGCGACTATAGCACGACGACCATCAACGACCGGGAGTGCGCCTACGCGCTCTACGACGAGCTGGGTATTCTGAAGTGCGGCATCGAGCAGGCGTACCTGGCGGGCGCTACCGATTTTAAGAAGCCGATTAGCTGCCACTTATACCCCATTCGGGTGACGAAATACGAGGGCTTCGAGGCGCTCAACTACGACCGCTGGGACATTTGCTCGCCGGCTTGCTCGTTCGGGGCCAAGCTAGGGGTGCCGGTGTACAAATTCCTGAAAGAGCCGCTGGAGCGCAAATACGGCGCCGACTGGTACGCCGAGCTGGCGCGGGAGATTGAAAACCCGACGGCGTAACCTAGCCTCTCTGACGACCAAATCGTCAATGAGCGCTACTCTTGATTGAAAACCCGACCGTGTAACCTCACCCCCGGCCCCTCTCCTTGGGGAGAGGGGAGCCTGACGATTGCTATACGTTCGCCTGCGCTAGGCTCCCCTCTCCCCAAGGAGAGGGGCCGGGGGTGAGGGTTGCGCTATTTCATAAACACCGGGCGGATGAGGTTTTCAAACGTGAAAATCTCGTCCCATTTTTCCTGGGTCAGCAAGTGGCGCTCGGTTACGGCGATGTCGTGGACGGACTTGCCGGTGGCCAGAGCCTCTTTAGCGATGCTGGCCGAGGCTTCGTAGCCGAGCACGGGGTTGAGCTGGGTTACGATGCCGATGCTGTTGTAGACGAGGCTGGCGGCGTGCTCAGCGTTGGCGGTGATGCCGAGCACGCATTTTTCGCGCAGCGTGCGGCAGGCATTGGTCATGTAAGAGATGCTGGTGAAGAGCGCGAATGAGATAACCGGCTCCATCACATTGAGTTGCAGCTGGCCGGCCTCGGCGGCCATCGTTACGGTGAGGTCGGCGCCGATGACGTAGAAGGCCGTCTGGTTCACCACCTCGGGCACCACGGGGTTCACCTTGCCGGGCATGATGCTGGAGCCGGGCTGCAAGGGCGGCAGGTTAATCTCGAACAGGCCGGCGCGCGGGCCCGAGGCTAGCAGGCGCAGGTCGTTGCATATCTTGCTGAGTTTCACGGCCGTGCGCTTGAGCACACCCGAGAGCTGCACGTAGGCCCCGGTGTCGTAGGTGGCCTCAATGAGGTCGCCGGCCAGGCTCAGGTCGAGGCCGGTTATCTGGCGCAGGTGCTGCGTTACGAGGCCCGCGTAGCCGGGGGGCGTGTTTACGCGGGTGCCGATGGCGGTGGCGCCCATGTTGATTTCGGAGATGAGCCGGCGCGAGTCGTCGATGCGCAGCAGCTCCTCGCGCAGGTTGGTGGCGAAGGCGTTGAACTCATCGCCCATGCTCATGGGCACGGCGTCCTGGAGCTGGGTGCGGCCCATCTTGAGCACGTTGTGGAACTCCTCGCCCTTGGCAAAAAAGGCGTCGGCGAGCAGCGCAAGCGTGTCGCGGTAGCCGGCCAGCTTGTTGTTGAGGGCAATGCGAAAGGCGGTAGGGTAGGCGTCGTTGGTTGACTGCGAGCAGTTTACGTGGTTGTTGGGGTGGCAGTACTGGTACTCGCCCTTCTGGTGGCCCATCAGTTCCAGGGCCACGTTGGCAATCACCTCGTTGGCGTTCATATTCACCGAGGTGCCGGCCCCGCCCTGAATCATGTCTGTGAGGAATTGATTGTCGAACTCGCCGCTGGCCACGCGGTCGCAGGCCTGGGCGATGAAGTCGGCAATGGTGGGGTCGAGGACCCCTAGCTCTTTATTGGCTAGGGCCGCCCCCTTCTTCACGAAGGCCAGCGCCTGCACAAACAGTGGCTCTACCTTGATGGGAATGCCCGTAATGTGAAAATTATCGAGCGCCCGCAGGGTCTGGATACCATAGTAAGCGTCGTCGGGGATGGGCAATTCGCCCAGGAAATCGTGTTCGAGGCGGGTGGATGGGGTCATGGGGGAGAGGTAGGGAAAGCGTGGTCTTACGGCTGAAGCCGGCGAAAGGTAGCTTTGGTAAAACAAGAAGTCCCCGCCGCGACCAGCGCGGCGGGGACTTCTTGTTTAGTCCTAAGTTGCTACAAAAGGCAACTCCGAACTCCTGGCTTTTACTTCATAACTAAAACCTAGTGCCAGGTATCGGTTACGCTCTGGCTGCTGCCGCTAGGGGTAAGCGAGTTGTTGGGGTCGCCTTCCCAGAGGATATTACCCGAAGCGTCTTTGCGGAAGTACTTGTACTGCACGTTGGTACCCGTGGTGAGGGGCACGGTCACGGTCCAGTTGGGGTAGGCCGCGCCGCTCATCTTAATGGCATTGGCCGTGTTCCAGGAGCCTAGCTGGGCGGTGCTGCCCACAATGTAGAGGTCCTGGCCGCTCACGGTGTTGCTGTAGTTGATGGTGAACGCCACCGAGGTGTTGCCGGTGGTGCCACCGCCACTGGTGCCGCTGGGTACCCACACGGCGTAGGAACGGGCGTTGACGCGGAAGGTGCCGAGGCCGTTGGCATCGGTCGTGACGGTGCCGGTGGTGTTGCCGGTGAGGTCGGTGAGGGTCGCGTTTTTGAAGGGCGTGGTGATGGCCTTGCTGGCGGCGCTGCTGCCGTCGTTCAGCAACTCAAGCAGGCCGGTGTGGGTGGCGTCGCCGGCCCGCGAGTAGGCATACACGTCAGCGTCGTCGGCGCTGGTGTACTCGTAGCCCGAGCCAAAGCCGTGGGCCTGCCGGATGCCGATGAGCGTCTTAATCTGCGCGCCCAGGCCGTAGTTATAATAATCCTTGTAAAATACGCAGGGGTAGCCCTTCTCGCGGGTCAGAATGTAGCTGTAAGCCAGCATCTTGAGGTTAGCCACCGGCGAGTAGAGCGCGCCGCCCGTCTGGTCGGTGTCGTGGTTATCCACGAAGGACACCGAGAGCGCGCCGTTGGCCTCGGTGAAGCCCGCAAATTGCAGCCCGCGCATGTCCCAGGCGCCGTTGCCGTTGCTCATATCGGCGAAGGTGTAGTGCAGCGGCACGTCAAACAGGCTCGTGCGCCCGCCCGTGGCCGAGGCGTAGTTATTGAGGTCGGTGAGGTTGCGAAACCACGCCTCGCTCACGGCAAAGCGCCCCGAAGTGCCCTTCACATTATCAAGCCACGAGTTCACAAACGAGGTGAGCATGTGCTTGGTGGCGTCGAGGCGGTAGCCGTCGAGGCCCAGCGTGGTCGTCATCCAGTTGCCCCACTTAATGGTTTCGGTCACCTGGTTCTGGTCGGCGTAGCGAATTTCCGACCCTAGCAAATTATCGTAGGCATCGCCGTTGGCGTAGGGCTGGAAGTCCCAGGCATTCCACTGGTACCACCCATTATTGGGCGCCTGCTGGGTACCGTTGAAATTATAATAATGCCACTGGTAGGTGCTGTACTTGTTGGCCCGGCCGGGGTAAGTGAAGCTGGTGTACACGTTGTAGTTGGTGCCGCCCACGTTGAACTGCTCCTGCGCATCGGCCGAGGTCAAGTGGTTCATTACCATGTCTTCATACACCTGCACGCCCTGGCCGTGCAGGGCCGAGATGCAGCTCTGCAATTGGGCCAGCGTGCCGTAGTGGGTGGCCACGGTGCCCTTCTGGTTGAACTCGCCCAGGTCGTAGCGGTCGTACACGCCGTAGCCCACGTCGTTCACGCCGCTGCCTTTGTAGGCCGGCGGCAGCCACAGGGCCGTTATGCCGGCGCTTTTCAGCTCGCTGGCCTTGCCGCCGAGTACCTGCCACCAGGTTTGGCCGCTGGTGGTCTGGGGCACGTCCCAGTAAAAGCCCTGCATCATCACGCCGTTCACGGCGGTGGCATCGTTGCTGGCGGTAGCCAGGCTAGCCGGGGCCGGCGCGGTGGGCACGGTGGCTTCCTTGGCGCAGGAAGCCAGGAAGAGGGCGGCGGCCAGCGAAGCGCGGCTAGCCCCGCGTAAAAAAGTGGACATAGGAAAAGGGAAATGGGTGGGAAAGGAAAGCAGTTAAAAGTTGAAAGTGAAGCGGTAAAGGCGGGTTAGGACGTATCTTTTTCACCTTCAACGCTTCACTTTCAGCTTCTTTAATTCGGCACCCACACCGACCAGCTGCGGCCGTTCACCGGGAAGTTGCCGTAGCCGTTGGCATCGGTGGTGATGGTGCCAGCGTAGTTGCCGGTTTTGTCGGTGAGCGTGGCGCTCTTGAAGGGCGAGGTAATGCCCTTGGTGCGGGCGCCGCTGCCATCGTTGAGAATGAGCATCAGGCCTTTGTGCGTGCTGTCGCCGGCCCGCGAGTAGGCATAGTAGTCGGTGTCATCCACGCTGGTGTACTCGTAAGCCGCGCCGTAGGCATTGGCCTTGCGAATGAGGCTCAGAGTCTTAATCTGGGCCCCTAGCCCGTACTCGTAGTAGTCGCGGTAAAACACGCAGGGGTAGCCCTTTTCGCGGGTCAGGATGTAGGCATAGGCCAGCATCTTGAGGTTGACGACCGGCGAGTTTAGCCCGCCCGGCGTGTCGGTGTCGTGGTTATCCACGAACGACACCGATAGTGTCGGGTTCGACTCGGTAAAGCCCGCGAATTCCAGCCCGCGCATGTCCCAGGCGCCGTTGCCGTCGCTCATCGCCTTAAAGGTGTAGTGCAGCGGCACGTCGAACAAACTGGTGCGCCCGCCCGTGGCCGAGGCGTAGTCGTTGAGCTGGCTCACGCTGTTAAACCACACCTCGCTCACGGCGAAGCGAGTGCCCTTCACATTGTCGAGCCAGTTGTTGAAAAAGGCGGTCTGAATGTGCTTAGCCGCGTCGATGCGGTAGCCGTCCAGCCCGAGCTTGGTGGTCAGCCAGTTGCCCCACTTAATGGTTTCGTTGGCCTGGTTCACGTCGGCGTAGCGCACCTCGCAGCCCATGAGATTGTCGTAGGCGTCGCCGTTGTTGTAGGGCTGAAAATCCCAGGGGTTCCACTGCAGCCAGCTATTATTGGCGCCCTGCTGCGCCCCGTTAAAATTGTAATAGTGCCACTGGTAATTGCTGTACGTGGTGCCCCGGCCGGGATAGTTGAAGCCCGTGTACACGTTGAAATTCTGGCCGTTATACGTGAAACTTTCCTGGTAGTCGGCGCCCATCAGGTGGTTCATCACCACGTCTTCGTACACCTGAATGCCCTTGCCGTGCAGGGCCGCGATGCAGCTTTGGAGCTGGGCCAGCGTGCCGTAGTGCGTGGCCACGGTGCCCTTCTGGTTGAACTCGCCCAAGTCGTAGCGGTCATACACGCCGTAGCCCACGTCGTAGCCGCCGGCGCTGCCTTTGTAAGCGGGCGGCAGCCACATGGCCGTGATGCCGGCCGCGCTCAGCTCGGTGGCTTTGCTGCCCAGGTTTTGCCACCAGGTGCCGGCCGAGGTGCTGCCGGGCACATCCCAGTAAAAGCCCTGCATCATCACGCCGTTCACGGCGGTGGCATTGGCCGAGGTGGCGGAGGTGGCGAGCGCCGGGCTAGCGCTCGGGGTGGCGGTTTCTTTGGCGCAGCCCGCCAGAAACAGCAGGGCCGCCGCGCCAGCTAGGCGCACGGACCCGGGTAGGGGTAGTAGCATGAGGTTTGGGTGGGGAAAAGGACGCCGCAATGTTAGCAAAATTCCCGCAACATGTCACAACAAAATTTAGATTTTTTTTATAATGATTAAAATTTGATGAAGATTTTTGTTTGAATATTCCCTTCGTAGGCAAAGCTGAAAAAGCACGCAAAACGAACATTATAAGGCTTTTAATCCATTTTCTAATTCTTTCTTATCCTGCAAACGTTTGCGGAAATAGTTGGCACGCCCTAGTGTGCGCTATTGTATATTTCGGGGGTGAGTTGCGGCCCTGATTTTTGCCTGGCAAGGCGCGGGGCAAACCCAGCGGCAGCAACCCCAGGCCCCGATTCGCAGTTCTAGGGCTATTCTGTTCACGGCCGCCCTGGCGCGTCCCTTTTTCTTTCGCTCTATGCTCGCCCACATTGCCGCCGCCAGCCGCCACCACGCGGCCCCCACTGCCTGGCTCAGCTCCTTTTTTCTGTTTTCGTTTGCCGATTACTTTGACCGGGACAACATGCATTTCGGCCCGTTGCGCGTGTTCAACGACGACACGGTGGCCCCGCAAAATGGCTTTCCGCAGCACCCACACTCCGAGATGGAAATCGTGACCCTGGTGCTTGAGGGCGAGGTGAGCCACGAGGATACGCTGGGCAACCGCACGGCCATCCCGGCCGGTGAGGTGCAGCGCATGACGGCCGGCACCGGCGTGGCCCATAGCGAAATGAACCGCCAGGACAAGCCCCTGCACCTCTATCAGCTCTGGTTTGTGCCCAGCCAAAAGGGGTTAGCCCCCAGCTACGAGCAAAAGGACCTGGGTTTTTTGAAAAGCAAGAAAAACGAGTTGGTGCCCCTCGTAACCGGCCAGCGCGTGCTCGAAGACGTGGTGTACATGAACTCGAACAGCACCATTTACTGGAGCAACCTGGACTGCGGGAAAAAACTGACGTTCAAAACATTCCCCATTCGCCTTACCTTTATCTATGTCAAGGAAGGTAGCATTTCCGTAAATGGCACGGTACTGGGGGCCAACGACCAGGCTCGCATCAGTGCGGAAGACGTGCTGGCTATTGAAGCCACCAAAGACGCCCAATTTATTTTGATTGACCTGCCCGGCAGTGAGGCAAACTATTAATGACCAGCAATTTTCCCGCTTCCCTGATACCTGCGCACGATGCCGCCCGCCTGCGCACGCTGCACCAGTTTCAGATTGTGAATACCACGCCTGAGCAGATTTTTGACGACTACGTGGCCTGGGCCGCGCAGCTGTTTGGGGTGCCCATCTCGCTCATCTCGCTCGTCGATGCTGACTACGTGTGGTTTAAGGCCCTGGCTGGCGCCACGGGCATACCCGGGCTGGCGCGCAACGAAAGCATGTGCTCGGCGGCCATTCTCTCGGGCGATGATGTGGTGATATCTGATTACAAACCCGAAAGCTGCCAGCTCATCAAGCCCGATGTAGCCCAGGCCATTGGCTTGAATTTCTACGCCGGCGCGGCCCTAGTGGCCCAGGACGATTCGCGCCTGGGTATGCTGGCCGTTATCGGCAAGGAACCCCGGGGCTTTTCGGCCGCCGAAGCCGACCTGCTTACCCGCCTGGCGGGCCTGGTGAGCCGCACCATCGAGCTGCGCTACCGCTACCTGGCCGCCGACCAGCTAGCCGAGTGGGAGGACGCCCAGCACGAGCTTAGCAAAGTGCTGGACGACAATGCGGCCCTGGCGCGCTACCTCGCCAGCCGCAACCAGGGCATCGACCTGGAAGACGCGGAGGTCACCCAGCCCATTGTCCGGTGCCTCGAAAACGTGGACCGGGTGCTGACCCGCCGGCTAGGCTAGCCAGCGGGCATTAAGCCCTTCCTCAGTTAAAACAGCAAAGCCCGGCGATGAGCCGGGCTTTGCTGTTTGCTGGCGCAGAAGAGCGCTGAATGACTACTAATTAAAAATTAGCTACTTAGCCGAAGACTTGGCTGGCGGCTGCAGCACCCGCCGAAAGCCGCGCAGCGCGGCAGGGTGGTAAATAGTGGCGTGCGTTTCGGCTGGCATGGGCTCGTAGTAGGCCGTGATGGGGCGGCGGGCCGGGCCGGGCAGCAGGGCGGCCAAGCGGCGGGTGGCGGCCGTGTCGCCTTGGCTGCTGGTGGCTAGGTACAGCGTTTTGGCAGGGCCGTGGTAGGCGGCTACGATGCCGGAGGCCTGCTGCGCCAGCTGCCCGTTGTTCCACCACAGGCTAGGGTCGAAGGCCAGGTAGGTATCGAACAGGTCGGGCTCCAGCAGCAGCGTTTCGACGGTGAAGAGCCCGGCCAGCGACTCGCCCACCAGGGCCGTTTCGGGCGTGGTGCGGTAGCGCTGGCGCACGGCCGGCATTAGCTCGCGGCGGATAAACTGCCGGAACGTGGCCGAGCCGCCCACGCGGGGCGCTATTTTCTTGTCTTCGGCATTGGTAGTGGGCCCGGTGAGGTCGCGGCGACGCTGGGTATTCTCGATACCTACCAGAATAAAGGGCCGCATGGTGCCGTTGCCCACCAGCACCTGCACCAGCCCGGCCACGTGCAAAAAGTCTTCGGCCAGTCCGCCATCGGGCATATACAGCACGGGCAGCCGCACGGTGGCCGAATCGCGGTAGACTGGGGGCAGGTACACGTTCAGGCGGCGGGTTTCGCCCAGCACCTTGGAGGCTAGCGTGAAGGTTTCGCCGATGCACAGCGGAGCGGCCGGCGTTTGGGCGCGCGCAGCAGGCCCGGCGGCCAGCAGCAAAATGAGCCCTAGCAGCTGACTAAAGCGAAGAGGTAGCCAGCTAGGCGAATGGTTTAAGAAAGAAGCTTGCTGCATCACATCGTGTATTTCCGGCCTTTGTTCTGCTCTTTCAAATACCCCATCAGCGGCTCGAAATACGCCACCATCGCCCTCGCCGAAAGGTCCTCGCCGGTTTTCTCCCTGAGCACGGTGCGCCAGTCGCGGCTGCTGCCGGGGCGCATGATGTCCTGTAGGAACTGGCCGACCTCTTTGCTGCCGTAGTAGTTGGTGGCGTGCGGGTCTTGGTGCAGGATTTTGCGGGCAATGTGGTCGTGCAGCTGAAATAAGATGATGTAGCTCAGGGCGTAGTCGTAGTACTGCGCGGGGTCGTCGTTGATGTGGGTTTTAGTGGCCGGGTCGAGGAAATTTTCGCCGCGCGGGCTAGGGGGCACCATACCCTGGTACTGCTTGCAGAGCGCCCACCACTTGGCATTGAGCTGGTCGGCGGGCAGGTTTTCGGCATAAAAGGCATTTTCCCACTCGCTCATCACGCCCGAGGCGAAGGGGATGAACGGCACGTATTGCAGCGCTTCTTTCAATAATTGCTGGGTCTGGTCGGTTTTGGTAGCGGGGTCAATCAGCCCCAGCCCGGCCAGGAAGGGCTTTTGCTGCGCGGCTAGGCCCATCATGCTGCCGATGGCCTCGTGGTAGGCGCGGTTGGCGCCCTGGCGCAGCAGCGGCGGCACCTCGGGGTTGGAGTAGGTGAGGTAATAGTAGATGTGGCCCAGCTCGTGGTGGGTGGTTTCGTACCACTCGGTATTGGGCTCCACGCTCATCAGGCTGCGCACATCCTGGTCCAGGTTCATGTGCCAGGCCGAGGCGTGGTTGTTCTTTTTGTAGCTAGCCGTGGCGGGCAGCGGGTAGAGGCTGCTTTTTTCGTAGAAGCTGGCCGGCAAAGCCGGGAAGCCCAGGCTCTGGTAGAAGCGCTCGGCCTGCTTCACCGGGTACTCCGGGCCCTTTTTGGCCAGCACCGCGTCGAGGTTCAGGCCCTTCACCGTCACCAGGCTGCCCCAGTCTTGGCCCCAGCGGTTGGGCAGCCACTGCGCGGGCAGGTAGTCGGGCACCTGCCGGGCGTGGTATTTCCTGGCCAGCTCGTAGCGGGCGTAGGTGTGCAGCTCGCGGTAGAGGGGGCGCAGCTCATCGTTGAGCTTGCGCACCAAGGCCATCATTTCGTCGCGGCTCAGGCCGTAGTCGCTGGCCTGGTACGAGAAAAAATCGGGGTAGCCCAGCGCCTGCACGGTTTGGTTGCGCAGGTCGCGCAGGTTTAGCAGGCCATCCTTGAGCGTGGGGCCGATGGCCTTGCTGGCCTCCCACACTTGCTGGCGCTTCTGCGGGTTGGTTTCGGTGCGCAGCAGCGCGTCGAGGTCGTTGGTCGTCACCGGCTTGCCGGCGTAAGTGTAGGTGAAGCCGTAGAGCTTCTCCGTCTGGGCGGCCTCGGCCTTGATGCGGCGCTTCACGAGGTCGGCCACGGTTTGGGGCGAGTTGGCGGCGTTGTAGAGCGCCGTTTCCAACTGCTTGACTTGCAGCGGCGTGAGCTGGTCTTTATGGGCTAGCAGCTCGCGCAGCCGGGCAATAGTTGCGGCCGAGCCGGCGAAGGCGGCCATGCGCTCGTTGGCGCGGGCGGTGCGGCCGGCGTTAGTGGTGTCGCCGGGCACAATGTGGGTGTTGCTGGTCCACTCGGCCTCGCTGGCCTCGGTGTAGCGGCGCACGTACTCGGCCGTGTACTGGGTCAGAAAAGCTTCGGCCTGGGCGCGGTAATCGGGCGCGGCGGGGCTAGCCGGGGCGGCCGGCGGGGCGGGCGTAGTAGCTACCGGCACTTTGGCCGTGGGGGCGCAGGCGGTGAGCAGCGCGGCCAGTACCGGCCAGGGCCGGGCAAAACGAAATTCGGAATAGCGCGTTTTCATGTCGGAAAGGTAGGAGGGAAGCCCCGCGCTTGCTCGCCTGCCCCGGTACTTTTGCCGCGTACTTTGCCTGATAATTTGCACTTTATGAAAAATACCACCCTGTCGCTAGCCCTCGGTTTGCTGTGCATGACTACCGCCTCCCACCTCCACGCCCAAACCACGGCCGCTGGCACCGCTGCGCCGGTGCTGCCGCTCTACAGCGGCTCCATCCCCGATTCGAAGCCTAGCCAGGTGCAGGAAACCAGCGTGACCGAAACGGCCGGCGTGCGCATCTCCAACGTTATTCAGCCCACGCTCACGGTCTTTATGCCCGACCGCGCCAAGGCCAACGGCACGTCGGTTATCATTTGCCCCGGCGGCGGCTACGCCCGGCTGGCTATCGACCACGAAGGCTACGACGTGGCCAAGCGCCTGAACGAGATGGGCGTGGCCGCCTTCGTGCTGAAATACCGCCTGCCCAACGACCGCAGCCAGCCCGACAAAAGCATTGCGCCGCTGCTCGATGCCCAGCAGGCCCTGCGCCTGGTGCGCCAGCTAGCCCCCAAGTACAGCCTCAACCCCGAGCGCATCGGCCTGATGGGCTTTTCGGCGGGCGGCCACCTGGCCGCCACGGCGGGCACCCATTTTGCCCAGCCGGTGGGCGATAACCCCGGCCCGGCCTCGGTGCGGCCGGCGTTTCTGGTGCTGCTGTACCCGGTTATCAGCTTCAGCGACAGCCTGAAGCATACCGGCTCGCGCGATAATCTGATTGGGGCCACCGCTAGCCCCGCCCAGGTACGCCGCTACTCCAACGAGCTGCAGGTGAGCGCCCAAACGCCGCCTACCTTCCTCGTGCATGCCGAGGACGACAAGACCGTGCCCGTGCAAAACAGCCTCGTGTTTTACGACGCCCTGCGCCGCCACAACGTGCCCGCCGAAATGCACCTTTACCCCAAAGGCGGCCACGGCTTCGGCATGAACAACGCCACTACCAAAGACCAGTGGATGGACCGCCTCCAGAACTGGCTGGCTGACAACGGCTGGCTGACAAAATGAGTGAACAGTTGGTAGTGGGCAGTGAACAATACGCACTTTACCTGTTCACTACCCATTACCAACTGTTTACTGCACGCATGCTTCAGCTCGGCGACCTGGCTCCTGATTTTACCTTGCCCACCGATAAGGGCGACCGCTTTCACCTGGCCGGGCAGCGCGGCCGGCCGGTAGTGCTGTATTTCTACCCCAAGGATGATACGCCCGGCTGCACTGCCGAGGCCTGCGCCTTTCGTGACCAATACGCTGATTTTCTGGACCTGGGCGCCGTGGTAGTGGGCGTAAGCTCCGACAGTGAGGCCTCGCACCAGAAATTCAGCCAGAAGCACCGGCTGCCGTTTCCGCTGCTGGCCGATAGCGGCGGGCAGCTGCGCAAGCAGTACGAAGTGCCGCGCGCCTTGCTGGGCTTGCTGCCCGGGCGCGTTACGTTCGTAATTGATAAGGACGGCAAAATTGCCTACATCTTCAACTCGCTGAGCGGCGCTACCGACCACGTAAGCAAGACCAAAGAGGTGCTGCGCGGGCTAGCCCGGTAAGACTGGCCGATTAGCAGGCCTTTGTACCGAAAGCGTTAGGTAAATTCCTTAGTTCGTGATTCATTGGCGGCCCGGGCCGCCGCGCAAGTTGGGTAAAGCCAGCAGCATTTACCCCAACTTTTTGATGCGCAAACGACTAGGGCAGCTGCTCGACAACGCGGCCGTGTTTCGCTACCACCGGCAGCGCATCCGCGAGTATGGCCCCGGCAGCCCCGGCGCCCTGGGCTGGCAGCCCGATGGCCAGCTCATTCGCTTCGAAATCCTGAGCCAGATTGGCGACCTCGCCCACTGCTCGGTGCTGGATGTGGGCTGCGGCTACGCCGATTTGTATCCGTTTCTGCGGCAGCGCTTTGCGGGGGTGCAGTACCACGGCATCGAGCAAATGCCCGAGCTGCTGGCCCTGGCCCAGGCCCGCTACGCCCATGCCCCGGCGGTGACCCTAGCCACCGGCGATTTTTTGCGGGCGCCGCTGCCGCTTAGCGACTACGTGCTGGCCAGCGGCTCGCTCAACTACCGCCAGCGCCGGCCGCGCTTCATCTACGAAGCCATCGAGAAGCTCTACGGTAGCAGCCGGCGCGGCCTGGGCTTTAATCTGCTGAGCTGGGAGCCCGAGGGCGGCGGTCCGCTGGCTGCATATGACCCGGCCGAGATTGTGGCCTTTTGCCAAACGCTGGCCCCTGGCGTGGAGCTGGTAGAAGGTTACCGCGATGGGGATTTTACGGTTTTTATGCATAGGGGCAGCGCAACCAGCCGCCCGGCTACTGAACAGCCCAGCGAATAGGTAGCGTGTACCGAACGGCCACGTTTTGCCCGCTTTGCCGGCCCGGCCGGAACCTGGGCAGCATTTTAACGGCCGCCACGGTGGCTTCGTCAAGGTCAGTATTCACGCCCTGCTCAACCCGTATATCCCGTATCTCACCTTGCTGGTTCACGGTAAAGCCGATGAGGACTGTGCCCTGTACGCGGTTGCGCAGCGCCTCGGCCGGATACCGGCATGCCCGCTGAATGGCGGCTATCACTGCTTCCTTGTTTGTATACTTACTATTCGCTTTCGGCAGCTGTGGCATTTGCTCCGCTTCGGTATAAACCTTAGCCTTGGCCAGGGTATCGCCCGCCGCAGTCTGGGCCTGGGCTCCGTGGTGGAGGCCTAGCGATAAGCAAGCAAAGGCCCCGACTTTGAGGGCGCGGACTAGGTAGCTGCCGGAAAAATGCTGCATGGACGGTATGAGTAAGCAGCAAAGCTAAAAGCTTTCCTAAAACCTTTGCCCAGATTTAGCCAAAGCTTCAGCATCTGGTGCCACTCAAGGTAGTTACCGCCAGCCGCCGCCCAGCGCGTGGTAGAGGTCCGTAACCGCCTGGCGCTGTTGCAGCTGGTCGTTTACGCCGTTAAGCTGGGCTTGCAGCAGGCTTTGCTGGGCCGTGAGCACCTCGGTGTAGTTGGCGAAGCCGGCGCGCAGCAGCTCCTGGGTGTAGTCTACGGCTTTGTTGAGGGCGTCGAGCTGCTGCGCCCGGATGCGCGCCTTGTCGGTGGCGCTCTGGTAAGAGAACAGCGCATTTGACACCTCCTGGCCGGCCGTGAACATAGTTTGCTGGTAGGTGTAGAGGTACTCCTGCTGCAAGGCGTGCGAGCGGGCCAGCCGCAGGCGGTTGATGCCCTGGTTGAACACTGGCTGCGCTAGCCCGCCCACGATGCTGGCGAAGATAGCCGTGGGCGAAAACAGGTTTTCGAGCGTGGTGCTGGTGAGGCCGCCGTTGGCGGTGATGGTGAAGCTGGGGTAGAAATAGGTGCGCGCCGCGTTAGTTTGCTCGAAGCTGGCCTCGAAGGCGTACTCGGCCTGCTGCACATCGGGGCGGTTGCGCAGCAGCTGGCCGGGCACACCCGTGAGCAGAGCGGGCGGGGCATCCTGAGTGGCTAGGGTGCTGCGCTCGATGGGGCCCGGCGTGCGGCCCAGCAGCGTGGCCAGCAGGTTTTCGGCCTCCCGAATGCTGCGCTGCAAGTCCGGAATGGTGACTTCGGCGGCGTAGCGCTGGGCCTCGCTCTGCACTACGGCGGCGCCGGTTACCACATCGCCTTCGAGCAGCAGCTTCATCACCTCCACGTCCTTGATGCGGTTCTGTACCGTTTGGCGGGTTATTTCGAGCTGCGCATCGAGGGCCAGCAGCGAGTAGTAGTTGTCGGCAATGTCGGCGATGAGCTGGGTTTGCACCACGCGCCGGTAGGCCTCGCTCTGGAGCAGGCCCGCCACATACGAGCGCTTGGTGCTACGCAGCTTGCCCCACACATCGGCCTCCCAGCTGCTGCTCAGGCCTAGCAGATACTGGTGAGCCGCGCCACCCGTCACGATGGTCGACTGGTCGGTGGTGGTGGTGCCGGTGGTAGTGCCCGTGCCCGTGGTGCCGCCGGTAGTAGTGCCCCCGCCCGTAGTAGTACCGCCCCCCGTGGTGGTGCCCCCGCCGGTAGTAGTACCGCCGCCCGTGGTAGTGCCCCCGGTAGTGGTACCCCCGGTGGTAGTGCCCGTAGTGGTGCTGCTGCCGCCGGTGCCGGTGCTCACAAAAGCCCCACCCGCCCGCGAAAGGGTCGTAGTGGCCCGGCCGTTCAGACTAGGCAAAAAGGCCGCCCGGCTCTGGGCCAGCAGCGCCTGCGCCTGGGCAATGCGCGCATCGGCCACTTGCAGGTTGCGGTTGTTAGCCAGCCCCTCGCTGATGAGCTTTTGCAGCAGCGGGTCGGTGAAGAGCTGCTGCCAGGGGCGGCTGGCCAGGGTGGTGGTGTCAGTAGTGGCCGCGTCGCGGTAGAGGCCGGTGGTGGCCGTAGCGGGCCGGCCATACGGGTGCAGGATGCCACAGCTGCTCGCGGCAGCGAGCAAAAGCAGGGCAGCAGCCGGCCGAAATAATTTACATGTACTCATTATAAGTCAGTTACTGCCTTGTACGCGGCGGCTGGGAGGAGGGTGGGCGGGGCGCGGGGCTAGCCCCTACGCCATAGCGGGCTGCACGGCCGGTTGGCCTTCGGGCTTCGGTTCGTCCGGCTTTTTGGCGCCTTCGGGGGCGGGCGGGCCGCCGCCGGCTTCCTCTTCTTCGAGCTGTTGCTTGGTTTTGGGCGGGCCGCTGATGCGCTCCTGCAAGCCCTCAAAAATCATGAACAGTACCGGGATGAAGAACACCCCGACCAGCGTGCCAAACAGCATACCGCCAATGGCGCCCGCCCCGATGGCCTTGTTGCCATTGGCCCCCGCCCCGCTGGCAAACAGCAGCGGCATCAGGCCAAAGACGAAGGCAAACGAGGTCATCAGAATCGGCCGCAGGCGGGCTTTGGCACCTTCGAGGGCTGCGTCTACTATTTCCAGGCCGTGGTCGCGGCGGCGGGCTAGCGAGAACTCGATAATCAGAATCGCGTTCTTGGCCAGCAGGCCGATGAGCATAATCACCGAAATCTGGAGGTAGATATTATTGTCGACCCCAAAAATCTTGGCGAATAAGTACGTGCCGCTCAGGCCAATCGGGATGGAAAGCAGCACCGCAAACGGCAGGATGTAACTCTCGTACTGCGCGCTCAGCAGCAGGTACACGAACACCAGCGATAGGGCAAAAATGTAGAGCGACTGCTGCCCGCTGCCTTCCTCCTCGCGGCTGATGCCCGAAAACTCGAAGCCGTAGCCGGCCGGCAGCTGCTTGGCCACCTCCTGAATGGCCACTAGCGCCTGGCCCGAGCTAGTTCCCTCCTTGGGCGAGCCGTTCACCGAAATAGCCGTGAACAGGTTGAAGCGCGACAAGCTTTCGGGCCCGTAAATGCGCTTAAGCGTGACAAATTCGGTGATGGGCGCCATGCTGCCCGTGGCGTTGCGCACAAATATTTTGCTCAGGCCCTCGGGGTTGGCGCGGTACGAGGTGTCGGCCTGCACCATTACCCGGTACTGCTTGCCAAACTGGTTGAAATTGGAGGCGTAGGAGCCGCCGTAATACACCTGCATGGCGTTCAGAATGTCCTTCTCCGTGAGGCCGGCTTCCTTCACTTTCGCCACGTTCACCGAGAGCTGGTACTGCGGAAAGCCGGGGTTAAAGGCCGTGGTGGCAAACTGAATTTCAGGGCGTTGGCTGAGCTTGGCCAGGTAGTCCTGGGCCACTTTATAGAACTCGGCCGTGGTGTGCCCGCCCTTGTCCTGCAGCTGAAACGTGAAGCCGCCCGTGGCCCCGAAGCCCGTGATGGTGGGCTGCGAGATGCTGCGAATATCGCCGGCCCGGATGTGCGCCGTGAGCGCGGTTATCTTCTTGATAATTTGTTCGTTGTTCATGTCCTTGCGCTCATCCCAGGGCTTGAGGCGCACGATAACCATGCCGTAGGCGCTGCCCGCGCCGGCTAGGAAGTTCTGGCCCGTGATGCGCAGCGTGCCGCGCACCGCCGGAATGGTCCGAATCAGGCTATCGACCTCGTTGTTAACGGCCGTGGTGCGCTCCAGCGTGGAGGCGGGCGGCAGGCTTACGTTCACGAAAATGGTGCCCATATCCTCGTTGGGCACGAAGCTGCTAGGGGTGCTCGTCATCAGCACGTACAAGGCCACGCCGAAGCCCGCCACGCCCGCCAGGGCCAGCCACTTACGGCCCATCAGGAACTGCACAGCGCGGGTGTACTTGGCCACCAGCGCGTCGTAGGCCGCGTTAAAAGCTACGCCAAAGCGCTGCATAAGCGTCTTTTTCTCGGCCTTCTTGTCCTCCTCGTGGTGCGGCGGCAGCAGAAAAAGCGCGGCCAGGGCCGGGCACAGCGTGAGGGCATTGATGGCCGAAATAAGAATGGCCACCGCCAGCGTTATCCCGAACTGCTTGTAAAACACGCCGACCGAGCCGGTAATAAACGTGACCGGCAAGAACACCGCCGCCATCACCAGCGTGATGCTCACGATGGCGCCGGTTATCTCGCTCATGGCGTCGATGGCGGCGCGGCGCGGCGAGGTGTAGCCGCTTTCCAGCTTGGCGTGCACGGCCTCGACCACCACAATGGCATCGTCAACCACGATGCCGATAGCCAGCACCAACGCAAAGAGCGTGAGCAGGTTGATGCTGTAGCCGAAGAGCTTGAGAAAAAAGAACGTGCCGATAATCGACACCGGCACCGATACGCCGTGAATGATAGTAGACCGAAAATCCTGGAGGAAGATGAAAATAACCAGGAACACCAGCGCGAAGCACTCAATTAGGGTGTGGATTACCTTGTCAATCGAGGCATCCAGGAAGTCGTTGATGTTCACCAGGTTGGTGTAGTGAATGCCGGCCGGGAAGTCCTTCTCGGCGGCTTGCAGCACCGCGATGGACTTCTCAATCACGTCGCGGGCGTTGGAGCCCGGCGTTTGGTTTACCGAAATGCCTACCGAGGGCTTGCCAAACGTGGCGCTGTTGCTGCTGTAGGCCTGGGCCCCTAGCTCGATGCGGGCCACGTCTTTGAGATGCAGCAGCTGGCCCTGGGCCGTGCCCTTGAGCACGATGTCGCCAAACTGGTCGGCCGTCAGCAGCTTGCCGGTGTACTTGATAACGTACTGAAAGCTCTGGTCGGAGTTCTCGCCAAACTTGCCGGGCGCCGCCTCCACGTTCTGGTCGGCCAGGGCCGCCGTGACATCGGCCGGCGTGAGGCCGTAAATGGCCATTACATCGGGCTTGAGCCACACGCGCATGGCGTAATCGCGCGAGCCGAAGGCGTTGGAATCGCCCACGCCGTTCACCCGCTTGATTTGCGGCACGATGTTAATTTGGGCGTAATTCTGCAGAAACGTCTGGTCGTAGGCCGGGTTGTCGGAGTAGAGCGCGAAAATCAACAGGTTGCTGCTCTGGCGCTTGCGCACCGTCACGCCGGCCAGCGTCACCTCCTGCGGCAGCAGGCTGGTAGCGCTGGCCACGCGGTTCTGCACGTCTACGGCCGCCTGGTCGGGGTCGGTGCCCACGTTGAAATACACCTGGATGGAGCCCGCCCCATCGTTGGTGGCCGAGGACGTCATGTAGGTCATGCCCTCCACGCCGTTTATCTGCTCCTCCAGCGGCACAATCACGCTCTTGAGCACCACGTCGGCGTTGGCGCCCGCGTAGCTGGCCGACACCTGCACCGTGGGCGGCGAAATGTCGGGGTACTGCGCAATGGGCAGCGACAGCAGCCCCAAAATGCCCAGCAGCACGATAATAACCGAGATGACGGTGGAGAGCACGGGGCGCTCGATGAATATTTTTAGCATAGAGTTGTAATCCTTACGTGGGGCCCCACCCCCCCGGCCCCCTCCCCTTTGGGAGAGGGGGGGGCCTAGGCAGGAAGAGAATAAAATTAGCTTTCAGCACAAAGTCTTGTTAGTAAAGAGCTTTGCTAATCGTCAGGCTCCCCCTCTCCCAAAGGGGAGGGGGCCGGGGAGTGGGGCCTCACGCAAGAACGAGGGGGCTAGCCCGCCATTTCCGTGGTAGCCTTTTTCACCACCTTAGGCTTGATTTTCGTGCCTTCCTTGAGCCCGTTAATACCGTCTACGATTACTTCCTGGCCGGCTTTCAGCCCCTTTTGCACCACGAAGGAGGCGCCATCGGGGGTGGGCACCACCGTGATGGGCAGGGCGTGGGCGGCCGTGTCGCGGCCCAGCACGTAGGCAAAGCGCTTGCCTTGCAGCTCATACGTAGCGCTTTGCGGAATGATGAGCACGTTGTCCATGGGCTGAAACGTGCGCACCGAGCCGCTGCTGCCACTGCGCAAAAAGCCCTGCTGATTGGGGAACGTGGCGCGGAAGCTGCTAGCCCCGGTTTCGGTATTTATCTGGCCGATAGCCGTTTCGACGCGGCCGGGGTAGGGGTACACCGTGCCATCGGCCAGCACCAGGCGCACGTCGGGCACCTTGGCCAGCTTGTCCTGCAGGGTATTGCCGGGCCGGCGGCGGGTGAAATTGAGCAGCGCCTTCTCGCTGAGCGAGAAATAAGCGTACACGTTGCCGATGCTCGAAATCGTAGTCAGCGGGTCGGTGGAGGTGCTGCTCACCAGCGACCCGATTTTGTTCGGGATGCTGCCCATTACGCCATCGACCGGGCTTGTAATGGTGGTGTAGCCCAGGTTGGTCAGGGCGTTGGCCAGCGTAGCCTGGGCCTGGGCCAGCGCGGCCAGCTTGCTTTCGAGGGTGTACTGCGCGGCCTCCAGCTCGTACTTGCTAATGATATTGCGCGCCACCAGGGGCTGCACTTTGCGCACGCCCATGCGGGCGGCGTCCACGTCGGCCTGGGCGGTTTTGATGCCCGCACGGGCCGTGCGTACCTCCTGCTCGTACTGTGGGGCCGAGATGTGAAAGAGCTTCTGGCCCTTTTTCACGCTAGCCCCTTCATCAACGTAGATGGCCTCAACGAAGCCATCGACCTTGGGCCGGATTTCGACATTCTGCTGGCCCTGAATGGTGGCCGGGTAGTCCTGGTAGAGCGTCACCGTGTCGGGCTTTACCACGAGCACGGGGTAGTCTTTAATGGGCTGGGGCCCACCATCCTTGCCGCCTTTGCCTTGCTTGCCGTCGCTGGCGGTATCGTCTTTTTTGGAGCCGCAGGCGGCTAGGCTCAGCAGGGCCAGCAGCCCGGCGGCGAGGCCCGGTAATCGAGTGTGCATCGTCTTGAAACGGATAAGTCGGGCCGGGCGGCTGGGCTAGCCGCTTCCTAAAAGACGAAGCCCCCAACTATCCCGGCAGACGCTGCTATACGGCCGATGGGGCCAGCAGAGTTATGAGGGGGCGGTGAACGGCCGGCCGAACGCGGCCCACTACGCCACCGGGCTCATTTTCAGGCGCTATTTACTTGCTTTCAGTGGTGGTGATGTTGCCCCGGGGCAGCCGGCTTGCCAAAGATGTTGACCAGCGCGCCCACCACAAAAAGGGCGGCCCAGCACACGTAGAGCCAGCCGTAGCCGGCCGGCAGCGGCCGGCGCACCACGTAGCGCAGCAGCAGCTCGGCCCCGCCGCTCATCAGCAGCCCGGTGAAGGCAATAAACTGCCACGAGTTGAAGTGGCTGGGGCGATAGAGCTTGGCGAAATCCATGAGGAAGGCGGTAGAAGAGAAGACAAAGAAAAGGGGCTGGCGGGCTCAACTTCGGGCTAGCCGGCGCGTACATGCTAGGGCCGCCGCCCGGCAGCGTGGCCCCCACGCGGCGCGGGCCTCAGCCAGTAACCAGCCACTACGTAAAACCTCCCACCCCGATTTATGATTCTCAGCGACGAGCTATTCGAAGAAGACGGCACCACGCCCAAGAAAGACGGCCAGCAAACCGACGCCCCCAACCAGAACCCGACCAACAGCATTCCGGCGGGCCACAACGAGGAGCTAGCCAAGCAGCGCGACTACCAGGAAGACCAGAGCAACAATAAAAAGAGCGATGACGCCAGCGCCCACCGCAACGTAGGCGCCAACGGCTATACCCAGCGCAGCGACCAGAAAGACCAGCTGGCCAACCTGCACATCGGCGGCTCGGAAACCGAGCCCCAGGGCGGCAGCAACCACACTACCTCCGGCGAGCAGGCCCAGGGCCCGGGCTTTACGGAGGAGGGCAGCTACGAGCTTGATGAGCAGGGCGAAGGCATCCGGATGCACGAGCAGAAGCTGGGCGACGACAAGCCCGGCGCCTCGGTGCAGCGCACCCAGGACGAAAGCAGCAAGTAGCAGCACCAGACTGTTCGAAATACAGAATTTCCCGGTTGTGGGCCCTGCAAGGCCGGCAGCCGGGAAATTTTTGTTTCAAAATATAAGCGCGGCTAGCGCAGGCCCGGCTGGGTAGCGGGCTCGTAGTTGGCCAGGGCCAGCGCGGGGGCGGGGGCCGCGCGCTGGCTGCGGCGGGCCAGGTAGTGCGTAAGCAGCAGGGTGAGAGCCACCGATTCTAGTAGGGTAAGCACCACGCAGGCCAGCTCTTGCCCGGGCGCCAGGCCCAGGGCAGGGCAGTTCAGCACCAGGTAGTTGGCGCGGATGAGCAGCACGTGGGCAAAGAAAACCACCATGCTAAACCGGTTTATGAGCGTGTGGTAGGCCCGGATACCAGGAGCTTCCAGGCGTAGCACTCCCAAAAAAAGCAGCAGGCTGATGGGCGCCATGCTGAAAACCAGCGTGTAGGAATAGTGCCCACCCGTGGCCCACCACAAAAACCAGGTTTCGGCTACCAGCAAGCCAGCGGCACCCAGCGCCAGCCAGCGGGCCCGCATACCTAGAAAGACAGTCTCGTGCCGGGCCACCCACGCGCCGGCTACCACGGCCGGAAAGCCAATGCCGAGGTAATTGGCGCTTAGCTTGGCCACCAGCAGCGCATGCCGGCCGGTGCACCAGGGCACGGGCTGGCCCAGGCGCTCGGCCAGCACGCGCAGGGGGCCGTAGGTGAGCTGCGCAAACCCAAAGCCCGCCAGCGCCAGCAGGCATACTGCCCGAAACCACCCCCGGCGCTCGAAAAAATACGTGGTGCCGATGCCAGCCAGCAGCGGTGGCACAAACCACAGCGAATAGGCCGGCCCCTGCAAGAAGAAAACGTCGAATAGCAGCCGCACCGGCCCGCCCAGCGCCACGTGCGCCTGGTAGTTGCCTATAAGCGCCGGCAGGGTGGTAGTAGCCAGGTAATAGCCGCAAAACAGCGCGTAAACCGCACTTATCCACAGCAAGTACCGCCGAATATACGTGCCGGGGCTAGCCGCCCGCGTCCAGCCCTGGTAGGCCAAAAAGCCGGATACCATGTAGAAGCAGGGCACTACCACGGCCATCATCTGCGCCAGGCCCGCAACCCGGTAGGTAAGCGCCAGGTACGCGCTGGGTAGCTTGATGTGGGCCAGCAGCACCGTTAGCGAGCCCACCAGCTTAAATACCGTGATGCCGGAGTAGTACTTACGCATGGGGCAGGGCCGCACCAAGCTGCGGCAACACAAGGCTCTTGATAGTTTCGCTCGATACCTTGCCGGTGGGCGACAGCGGCAGGGCGGGCAGTACCACAAAATATTTCGGCACCTTAAACTGCGACAGGCTGCCCGCCAGCTCGGCACGCAATGCGCTGAGGTCGAGCGCAATGCTGCTGTGCGCTACCAGGGCGGCGCACACCTGCTCGCCGTACAGCTCATCGGGCACGCCCACCACGAAGGCCTCGGCCACGGCCGGGTGCCGCAGCAGCGCGTGCTCGACCTCGACGGGCGAAATCTTCTCGCCCCCGCGCGAGATGAGCCGCTTGAGGCGGTCGGAGAGATACAGGCACCCCCGCGCATCGACGTAGCCAATGTCGCCCGAGCGGTACCAGCCATCGGCCAGAAAGCTATCGTGGAGTAGTTCTTCGTGGGCGTAGCGCATTACGCGGTGGCTGCGAATCAGCAGCTCGCCCGGCTGGCCGGGCGGCAGCAGGGCCCCCGTGTGCGGGTTGCGGGTGCATATTTCCACGGCCTTATCTACCTGCCCACAAATGCTATAGGGCGTTTGGTGAAACTCCTCGTAGGGCAGCAGGCCATTGAGCAGGTTGATGCTGCGCAGTAGCCGAATGAAGAGCGTCACCATCAGGTTGCGCTTTTTGTGCAGCAGGCAGGTGCCGTTGGCCACAGCCCCCGCCTCCGACGAGCCGTAGCTGACGGTGAAGAAGTGCAGGTTGGGCAGCTTATCGGCAATGCGCATGAGCATGGGGCCATTAACGGCCGCCGAGGCAAAAACCACCCCTAGCACGCCGGGCAGCTGCCCGGCCGCCGCGGGCTGCGCCGCAAACATGGCCTGTATCATGAAAGGCGTGCCTATCAGGAACTTGCACTGCTCGGCGGCCGTCACGGCGTGCGCCGTGAGGGGGTTGAAGTGGGTGAGCAGCACCGTGCGCACGTTGCAGAGCCGCAGGGAAGTAAACAGGGTGCCGATGCCGCCGAGGTGGTAGAGGGGCAGCAGGCTCATAATGGCCAGGCGGCGGGTGTAGCGGTCGCCCAGGCGCTGGGCGGTGGCTTGCAGCCGGCCACTGAGGCCCCGCTTTTCCTTTGCTAGCCCCAAAAAGGAAGCCACGGACCGAAGCACGCCTTTGGGCACCCCCGTAGTGCCGGAGGTGTACAGCAGAAAGGCCGGGTCGGTGGCGCGCACGGCCCGGCACGCCTGCACCAGCTGCCCCGCCGGCAGTGGGGCTGCGGCCAGCAGGTCGGCATAGGGCCGGAAGGGGGCAGGCAGGGCCTCCGCGGCCCCTAGCACAAATACGTGGCGCGGCAGCCACGCCGTGGCCGGGGTTGCGTGCGCCGCGCGCAGGTCGGCGGCCAGGCCCAGATAAGGCAGCTGCCGGGCCGCCGTGCCCATAATAAAGGCAGCGGGCCGGGCGTCGCGAAAATAAGTTTCCAGCTCGCTCTTAGTCGAGTACGTGTTGATGGGTACCACCACGGCCCCCACGGTGGCCACGCCCAGCAGCGACACAATAAGCTCGGCGCGGCCTTCCAGCAGCACCGCCACGCGGTCGCCTTTTCCGATGTCCAGGCGAAGGAGGCCACCGGCTAGCTGCTGCACTTCGGCCCACAGCTGCGCCCAGGTATAGGCCTGCTGCCGCTCGGGAAAGCAATAGGCCACGTCGTGGGCATTGTACCGGGCGCGCTGGCCCAGCATATCAGGAATGGTGTCGCGGTTAAACGCAGCAGAAGCAGACATTTTTCATAGCAGAAAGGTGCGGCCGGGCAGCCGGCACGGGGCTGTAGGCTGGGGCCGCAAATAATTGCCTAAAGGGCAAATTGGTGAGCAAGTTACCAGCGCCGACGCTTTTTTAACGGTGCCACTTACTATACCGGGCTGCCAGGGCTGGCAGCTGTGGGGTATCTTGGCAGCCGAAACGGGGCCGGGTAACTGGCCCGGCCTTTTTGCGCTCCTTCATGAACTCCTTTTTTTTGGTACGCAGCCTGCCGGCCAAAGCCTCGCTGCTGCTGGCCGGGGCCCTGGCCAGTTGTAGCCGTGGGCCCGAGCAGTCGGTTGCCGCGCCCACCAGCGCCAGCGCCCCCGTGCAGGCTTCGGCGCTGGCCCCGGTGCCCGCGCCGGCCCGGCCGGCGCCCGGTAGCCGGGCCACAACCCAGGCGGCGGCCAGCCCCGCTTTGCGCCCTGCCGAGCCAGTGGCGGCGCCCGAGATAACTGTAGCCGCCGCCCGGCCTACCTCGCCAAAGCCTGCCCCGGCGGCGCCCGGCCCGGCCGCCACCTACCTGCAGGCCGGCCGCGTGCTCGACGAAAGCGGGCAGCCCCTGGTAGGCGCCACCGTGCTGCTGCGCGGCACCAGCCGGGGCACCAGCACCGATGCCAGCGGCAGCTACCTGCTGGAGGTGCCCAAGGGCGAGAACACGTTTTTAATAGGCTACGCCGGCTACGAAGACGAAACGGCCCGCAGCCACGACGGCCAGCCCCTCACCGTGACGCTGCTGCCCGCCCCCGGCGCTAGCCCCGGCCCGCCGGCCAAGGGCCGGCGCGGGCAGCGCTAGCCCCTGGCCGCGCCGCTGCCAGGTGGCCGGCGGGCGGCGGGCCGCGGGCCGCCTTTTTTAAGAGTGCGCTGCCACAAGCTGCTTTTGGGTGCTATACTGCGGGTGCTAAACCTTTTATCGCCCGCGCATGAAACCCCCGCTCCTTACTTCCGCTGCTTTGCTGCTGGCCGCGCACCTGGCCGCGGCCCAGGCCCCTGGTGGCGCCCCGGCGCCCGCCCGCGCCGAGGCCCGCCCGGCGGCCAGCCTCAGTACCATTACGCAGGGCCTGAAAAAAAACGACGGCTACTTTCCGTTTTACTACGACGAGCAAACCGGCAAAGTCTACCTGGAGGTGACGCGCTTCGACCAGGAGTTTCTTTACTTCAGCTCGCTCACCAATGGCGTGGGGCTGGGCGGCCCCGAGCGGGGCGTGGCCTCGGCCAGCGTGGTAAAGTTTGTGAAAATCGGCCCCCGGGTGATGCTGCTGGAGCCCAACCTGGCCTACCGCGCTACCGGCAAAAACCCCGATGAGCAGCGTGCCGTGGAAAGCGCCTTTGCCAAGTCTGTCATTTGGGGCTTTACGCCGGCGGCGGTGGAGGGCGACCGGGTGCTGCTCGACCTCACGCCTTTTCTGGTGCGCGATAGCCAGCAACTGGCCGGCCAGCTCGGCAAGCCCAGCTTTGCGGGCCTGCGCGGCGGGGCCGCCGCGCCCGCCGCCGCCACGTACCGCTTCGACGAAACGCGCTCGGCAGTGTACCCGGCCAACACGAAGAATTTTCCGCAGAATACGGAGTTTGAGACGCTGGCCACCTTCGTGGGTGGGCCCGGCGCGGGGGGGCTCGATTTTGGCGCGGGCGGCCCCGGCCTGGCGCCCGACCCCAGCGCCGTAACGGTGGGTATGCACCAGTCGTTTGTGCAGCTGCCCGCGGCCGGCTACCAGCCGCGCATGTTCGACCCGCGCTCGGGCTTCAACCAGTTCAGCTACCTCGATTTTTCGGCGCCCATGAGCGAGCCGCTCGTGCAGCGCTTTTCGCGCCGGCACCGGCTAGCCAAGCAAAACCCCGGCGCCAAAATCAGCGACCCGGTGGCGCCCATTGTGTACTACGTAGACCGCGGCGCCCCGCCCGATATCAAGCGTGCCCTCATCGAGGGCGGCGGGTGGTGGAACCAGGCCTTTGAGGCGGCCGGCTACCGCAATGCCTTTATCGTGAAGGAATTGCCGGAGGGGGCCGACCCCATGGATATTCGCTACAACGTGGTGAACTGGGTAGATAGGGCCACCAACCCGCGGGCGTTTTCCTACGGCTCGTCGTACATCGACCCGCGCACCGGCGAAATCATCAAGGGCGTCGTCACCCTGGGCTCGGACCGCCACCGCCAAGATTACCTCATTGCCGAAGGCTTGTTGCAGCCCTATAAAAACGGCCGCAAGGCGCCCAAGCAGCTCGAAGAGCTGGCGCTGGCCCGCATCCGGCAGCTTTCGGCCCACGAAATCGGGCACACGCTGGGGCTGTTTCACAACTTTACCTCCAGCACCCACGAGCGCGGCTCGGTGATGGACTACCCGTTTCCGCGCTTCTCGCTGCGGGCCGACGGCACCATCGACGTGTCGCAGGCCTACGCCGCGGGCATTGGCAGCTGGGACAAGCGCGCCATTTTGTGGGGCTACCAGGATTTCCCGAAGGGTACCAACGAGCCGGCCGCGCTCGATAAAATTATGCAGGAAACCCTGCGGCAGGGCCACATTTTTATTCCGGATGTCGGCGGCTACGCGCACCCGCTGGCCAACCAGTGGGACGATGGCGACAATGCCGTGACCCAGCTCGCCAAGCTGCTGGCGGTGCGCCGGCACGTGCTCGACACGTTTTCGACCGATGCTCTGCCCGCCGGCGCGCCCCTGGCCACGCTCGAGGAAGTGCTCGTGCCCATGTACCTGCTGCACCGCTACCAGGTAGAGGCGGCAGCTAAGTCGCTGGGGGGCTTGTACTTCACGCCCGCCGTGAAGGGCGACGGCCAGGTGATAACCCGCCTGGTGGCACCCGCCGAGCAGTGGCGCGCCCTCGATGGCCTGCTCGCCACCCTCACGCCCGCCACCCTGGCCCTGCCCGAAAAGCTGATTCAGCAGATTCCGCCCCGGCCCGTGGGCTACCCCGGCAGCCTCGAAACCTTCAGCGGCCACACCGGCCCCACCTTCGACCCGCTGGGGGCGGCCGAGGCCGCGGCGGCGCCCACCCTTGCGGCGCTGCTTGACCCGTCCCGCGCCGCCCGCCTCATTGAGTACCAGGCCCGCGACGCGCAGCAGCCGGGCTTTATGCCGGTGGTCGATAAGCTGCTGGCCCAAACCTGGCACGCTCCGCTAGCCCCCGGCTACCCCGGCGAGCTGCAAGTAGTCGTCAATAATCTGACCCTGAAATATTTGTTGCAGCTGGCCGCCAGCCCCGCCACCGCCGAAAACGTGCGCGGCGAGAGCCTGCTGAAAGTAAGCGAGCTGAAGGACTGGCTGAAAAGCCAGGTGCCGCAGGCGCCGCCCCGCCAAAAGGCCAGCCTGCTCTTCGGCCTGAGCCAGATTGGCAAGTTTGAGGAAGACCCCAACAAGTTTGTGCCCGCCCCGGCGCTGGCCCAGCCGCCCGGCGCGCCCATCGGTATGCCGGGGCCGGATTTTTTGGAAGACAACGGGGCGTAGTAGCGCCCGGTTGTCGGTACTACCTTGCGCCCGCCAACCAGGCTGTTTTCTGACCTGTTTCTTATGAATACCTATTTAGTAACCCTCGCGCTGGCCGGCTCGCTGGCCGGGGCGGCGCTAGCCCAGGCGCCGCCCGCCCGCTCGGCCCAGGACTATGCCCGGGCCGAGCGCTTCATGCTTTACAACACCCAGCCGCTGGTCGACCACAGCCTGGGCCAGCTCAACTGGCTGCCCGATGGCCGGTTCTGGTACCGCACCCAAACGGCGCAGGGCAGCGAGTTTATCGTGGTTGACCCCGCGCGCCGGACCCGCGCCGCGGCCTTTGACCAGGGCAGGCTGGCCGCCGCCCTATCGGCGGCCAGCGGCCGGCCGGTCGAGGCGGCCCGGCTGCCGTTTCGCAGCTTCGCGTTTGCCCCCGATGGCCAGGCCATTGCCTTTGCGGCGGGCGGCAAGCGCTACCGGTACGCGCTAGCAAGCGGGCAGCTGAGTGCTGACGACCCACCCGCGGCTAGCCCCGCTGGCGACAAAAACGCCGCCAACGAAGTGGTGTCGCCCGACGGGCGCCTGGCCGCCTACATCCGCGACTACAACCTGTGGGTGCGCGACACCAAAACCCAGCAGCAAACCCAGCTCACCACCGATGGCGTGAAGGACTACGGCTACGCCACCGACAATGCGGGCTGGACCATGAGCGACGCGCCGGTGCTGCGCTGGTCGCCCGACTCGCGCAAAATCGCCACCTTTCAGCAGGACCAGCGCCGGGCGGGCGATATGTACCTGGTAACCACCAATGTGGGCCATCCCCGGCTGGATAGCTGGAAGTACCCGCTGCCCGGCGACAAGGATATTATCACCATCGAGCGGGTGATTATCGACGTGAACCCGGCCAAGGTAGTGCGCCTGCAAGTGCCGCCCGACCCGCACCGCGGCTCGCTCTCCGACGATATTTCGAGCAGCGGCACCTTCGATGACGTGGACTGGAGCGCCGACGGCGCGCAGCTAGCCTTCGTTTCGACCTCGCGCGACCACAAGCAGGAGAAGATGCGCCTGGCCGACGCCGCTACCGGCGCCGTGCGCGAGATGTTTTCCGAAACCGTGCCCACGCAGTACGAATCGGGCCAGCGGGCTATTAACTGGCGCTATCTGCCTAAGAGCAAAGAAGTTGTCTGGTACTCGGAGCGCGATAACTGGGGGCATCTTTATCTCTACGACGCCGCCACGGGCAAGGTCAAGCACCAGATTACCAAGGGCAGCTGGGTGGTAACGCAGCTGCTGAGAGTAGATGAGCAGGCCCGCCAGCTCTACTTTCTGGCCGATGGCCGCGCGCCCGGCAACCCTTATTTCAGCCAGCTCTACCGCATTGGGCTCGATGGCAGGCACCTGACCCTGCTTACGCCGGAGGCCGGCAACCACCGCGTCACGCTTTCGCCCTCGGGCCGCTACTTCGTGGATAGCTACTCGCAGCCCAACGTGCCCGAAGTCAGCGTGTTGCGCAGCCTCGATGGCAAGTTGCTTACCACGCTGGAGAAGATGGACATCTCGCGCCTTGCGGCCACTGGCTGGAAGGCACCCACGCCCATTACGGTGAAGGCCCAGGACGGGCAGACCGATTTATACGGGCTGCTCTTCACACCCACCACGCTCGACCCGGCCCGCAAGTATTCGATTATCAATTATATATATCCCGGGCCGCAGGGCGGCGGCGTGGGCAGCTGGTCGTTTGCCTCAGCCCGCAACGACCACCAGGCCCTAGCCGAGCTGGGGTTTGTGGTGGTG
Source organism: Hymenobacter cheonanensis (assembly GCF_030581075.1). Classification (GTDB taxonomy): domain Bacteria; phylum Bacteroidota; class Bacteroidia; order Cytophagales; family Hymenobacteraceae; genus Hymenobacter. The sequence continues at coordinate 55,953 of NZ_JAUQSW010000010.1, read as the reverse complement.
GTGATAGAGGGCAGCTGCAACCCGCTGCGCTCCAAGGGCTTTCACGATGCCTGCTACGGCAACATGGCCGAAAATACCCTCGGCGACCAGGTGGCCGGCATGCGCCAGCTAGCCCAGCGCTACCCGTATATTGACCTGGAGCGGGCCGGCATCTGGGGGCACTCGGGCGGCGGCTACGCCACGGCGGCGGCCATGTTCCGCTACCCCGATTTCTTTAAGGTGGGCATCTCGGAGTCGGGCAACCACGAAAACCGCAACTACGAGGACGACTGGGCCGAGCGCTACATCGGCCTGCTGCAAACCCAGTCCGACGGCACCACTAATTACGACAATCAAGCCAACGCGCTTTTTGCCAAAAATCTGAAAGGCAAGATAATGCTGGCCCACGGCATGATGGATAACAACGTGCCGCCCTACAATACCCTGCTGGTGGTAGAGGCCCTCACCAAAGCCAACAAGAGCTACGACCTGGTCATTTTCCCGAATGCGCAGCACGGCTACGGCCAGTACTCGCCCTACATGACGCGCCGCCGCTGGGACTATTTTGTGCAAAACCTGGCCGGCGCCACCCCGCCTCACGACTACGAGATGACGCCCCGGCCCGACCCGCGGCTGGAAGTGCAGTAGGGGCCAATGGCTGGCTCGTTACTCGTTCAACCTCACCCCCGGCCCCTCTCCTTGGGGAGAGGGGAGCCTAGCGTCGACTGGTACAACACCTGGCGTGGCTACCCGGAAATGGCTCCTTGGGGAGAGGGGAGCCTAGCGTCAGTTAGGCATTGCGGTTTTGGTTTTTAACGCCTCATTTTTAATTCTATCGCCAGGCTCCCCTCTCCCCAAGGAGAGGGGCCGGGGGTGAGGTCGGGCGCCTGGAAGAATACCCTGAAAACACGCGTGCCCCGGGCTTCATCCGAAACCCGGGGCACGCGTGTTTTACCTAAATTCAATTCTGCTAGGCCCCGCCCATGCGCCGCCCAACCAAAAAGTACACCGGCAGCCCTAGCGCCACCAGGCCCAGCCCGATGCCAGCCGCTACGGCCGTGTCGGGCGCGATGAGCAGAATGATGCAAAAGGCCGAAGCCAGCACCACGTAGATGCCCGGCAGCACCGGGTAGCCCCAGGCGCGGTAGGGGCGGGGCGCGTCGGGCCGGGTGCGGCGCAACACGAAAATGCCGATTATCGTGATGAGGTAGAACAAGATAACCGAGAACATGACGTAGTTGAGCAGCGTGTTGTAGCTGCCGCTCAAACACAGCAGGCAGGCCCACAGGCACTGCACCCACAGCGCGCGGCCCGGCACGCCGGCGCGGTTAAGGCGGGCCAGCCCCGGAAAAAACAAGCCATCCTTGGCCATTGCAAAGTAGGCGCGGGCGCCGCTCAGGATAATGCCGTTGTTGGCGCCGAAGGTGCTGAGCATGATGAGCACGGCCAGTACAATGGCACCTTTCGGCCCCATCACCGATTCGGCGACGGCCGTAGCTACGCGGTCGTCGGCAGCGTACTGAATGCCGCGGCCGGCCAGCGTAGCGGCTTCGGCCGAGCCCTTGAGGGGCAGCACCAGCAGGTACACGATATTGATGAAAATGTAGAGTACCGTAACGATGGCCGTGCCGATGGCCATGCTGCGTACCAGCGTGCGCTCGGGGTTTTGAATCTCTTCGCCCGCGAAGCCAATGTTATTCCACGAATCGGAGGAAAACAGCGAGCCTTTCATGGCCGAGCCGATGGCAATGACCAGGCCGCCCGCCGTCAGCGATTGCAGCAGGCCGGGCTCGCCGGGGGCCGGCGAGCGCGTGGCCGTCCACAGGTCGTGGAAGTTGGCCTGCACCGCGTCGGCATTCAGGCCCAGGGCCAGCCCGAATATAATGAGCAGCGCCAGCGCTACCAGTTTGGTGGAGCTAAGGACATTTTGGATGAGCTTGCCGGCCTGCACTCCGCGCGCATTTACCGCCGTGATGGCCACGATGAGCAGGATGGCCAGCAGCTGCACGGAAGAAAACTCAAAATGCCAGCTACCGAGGTGGGTATCGAAAAGGACATTATTGACCGAAAACCAGGGCCAGATAACGCCCGTGAACTTGGCAAAGGCCACGGCCACGGCCGCGATAACGCCCGTTTGAATGACGAGAAAGAGCGTCCAGCCATACAGGAAAGCCACCAGCTTGCCGAAGGCCTCGCGCAGGTACACGTACTGCCCGCCCACCTTGGGAAACATGGCCGCCAGCTCGCCGTAGCTGATGGCGCCGGCCATGGTGATGAGGCCCGTGAGCAGCCACACCACCAGCAGCCAGCCCGCCGAGCCCACCTGCCGGGCAATGTCGGCCGACACGAGGAAGATGCCCGAGCCAATCATGGAGCCCGTGACGAGCATCACGGAGTCGAACAGCGTGAGGGCGCGCTTGAAGTGGCCGGGCGCGGCGGCGGCAGCGGCAGGAGCGGAGGAAGGTGGTAAGGTGTCGGCCATAAATGCGGGGGGCTAGGGCAGTTTTTTGCCAAATAAACGACCGGCACCCGCAATGCAACCGCGCGTCCCGCCAAGGGAGTCCAGTGTTGAGCTATCAACCTGCGCCACTAACTTTCCCGTTATGAACCGTCAACTACGTCTGCTGCTGCTTGCTAGCTGCTATTTTGGCCTGACTTCTATGGCCGGTTGCCCCAATAATGTGCCAGCCGGGCAGCTCACAACGGTGCAGGGAAAGGTGATGAACCTGCGCACGGGTAAGCCGATGACCGGTATCCGGATGGCGCTGGCTACGATAAGCCAGTATCCTGGTTCTTCGGGTAATTACTGGAACGAGGCAGACTCAACCCGAACTGATTTGCAGGGCAACTATTCCTTCAGCTTTACCAATACCTACCAACTCTACTATGGTGTCAGCTGTGAAGGAGCCAATGATAATACCCGGATTTTCAGGCTCGACCTGCCAGATTCAATTATCACCGGCTATAATCCGCGTAGCAAGCGCACTATTGACCTGACTATTGGCAGCGCTAATACTGTGAATTTCAAGCCGTCTCCTCGACGGGTATTCGCGGTTCAGGTGCTTACACGCCAGACCGGCTATCAGTATCTGAGCTTCAACCGGCTTCAGAAGTTTCCTGCCAATAACCTAAGCCAAACAGTATATCTCTACCAGTCAGTGCCATTCTATACTGGTGAGGCACAGAATTTTTACAATCGGCCAGGCATTCTGCCTGTAGCAACGTTTTCGCGAACCACAGCTAGCGGGGCCACCCAAGATACTTTGGTGAGTATAAAAGCCCGCACGTCCCTTTCTGGCGACACTGTGCGCGCCACCCTCACCTTCGTGCGCTAGGCTGGCCGCCCTAACGCCGGGCCGGGCTACTTTTGCCGCATGTCCCGCAAGCTTCTGGCCCTGCTGGTGGCCGCCTTCTTGCTGCTGTCGCTGGCCACCTACGTTTACTACCGCCGCACGCTGGCCGCCCGGCCCATCGACCCCTACGCCTTGGTGCCCGACGATGCCGTGCTGGTGCTGGCCACCCGCGACCACGCCGCCCTGGTGCAGCACTTGCAGGAGGCCGGCGTGTGGGACAACATTACCGGGGTGCGCTACTTTCAGCAGGTGGCCGGCCCGCTGGCCCTGGCCGACAGCCTCGACACCGGCGGGCGCCCCGTGGTGGCCAACCCCGTGACCGGGCGCCCGCGCGGCCTGCTAAGCCTGCTGGGGAAGAAGCTCGTGCTCAGCTCGCTGCACCTTACCGGGCCGGGGCAGGTCGATGTGCTGTACCAGATACCGCTGGCCAGCGTGCGCGAGTACCGCCAAGCCCGGGGCCTGCTTGAAACCCTGGGCCGCGACCCGCGCTACCGCCTCAGCACCCGCGACTATGAGGGCTACGAATTACAGGAATTAACGGCCCAGGCCGGCGGCACGCTCACGGTGCTCAACTACCGCAACCATTTAGTAATCAGTACCCACGCCGCGCTGGTCGAGGCTGTGGTGCACCGGCTGGCTCACCCCGAGGCGCCCACCGTGCGCGCCGGCTTTGGGGCCACCGACCTGCTGCGCCTGCGCGACGTGGATGCCACGCTGCTCGTCAACTTCCGGCGGGTGCCGGCCCTGCTCGACGTGCTGTTTCAGCCCGGCACCCACGCCTTGCTCGACCAGGCGCTGGCCCTCACCCACGAGAGCTTGCTAGGCCTCAAATTTGGGCCGGGCCAGGTCACGCTCACCGGCTTCGCCAACCCCGAAACGGCCGCCAACTCGTGGCAGCAGCCGCTGCGCGGCCAGGCTGCGCAGTCGCCGCGCCCCCTGGCCGGCGTGCTGCCCCTGCGCGCCGCCCTGGTGCTGGCCGTGGCCGGGCGGCTAGCCCCCGCGCCCGCCGCCGACACGGCCCGCGCCGCGCGCCCGGCCCTCGACAGCCTGCGCGCTACCCTGGCACCGGGCGCTACCCTGGTGTACCTGGCCACGCCCGCGCCGGGCCAGCTGCCGGCCCGCCTCACGCTGGTGCGCAGCGTGGCGCCGGCCCGCACGGCGCAGTGGCTGGCCCGGCTGCGGCGAGCGGGGGGCGCCTCGCCCGCCTTCGGGCGGGTAGGCAGCTACGAGGTGTATGAGGCCGGCTTTCAACCCAATGCCTTGCTAGGGGCGCTGGCCGATGGCCCGGCCGCAGCCCCGGCGGGCGGCCCGCTGAGCACGGCCGTGGTGGGCGAGTACCTGGCCCTGAGCGACAACGCCACGCTGCGCGCCTACCTGGCCGATGTAGTGGCCGGCCAGGTATGGAGCCGCTCGGCCTCGCAAGTTGCGCTTTTGCAGCAAACCCAGCCGCTGGCCCGCCTCACGGTGCTGGCCGATGTGCGCCAGGGCTGGAACGCCCTGTTGGGCACCCTGGCCGAAGACCGCCGGGCCGGCCTGCTGCGCAACGAGAGCCTGCTGCGCCACTTCTCGCAGGTGGCCTGGCAGCTGGTGCCGCCCGAGCAGCCCGCCGAGGAAACCCGGCCCGGCAGCCAGTACTTTGCCCAACTGCTACTGCGGCGGCCCGGCCAGGCCCCGGCCGCCGATTCGGCCGGGCGGGGCGGGGGCGTGCGCTTGCGCTTTCGCACGCCGCTGGCCGGGCAGCCCTTCTTATTGCCCGCCCAGCCCACCGCCGATGGCACGCTGGCCGCCCCCGTGCTGGTGGCCGATTCGCTGGGGGTGCTTACGCTGCTGCCGGCCGGCACTGCCAGCCGGGCCTGGGCCGATACGCTGCCCGGCCCCGTGGTGAGCCCGCCGCGCCTGCTGCGCGGGCGGCTGCTGCTGGCCACCGCCCACCGCGTGCACTGGCTGAGCCCGGCCGATGGCCGGGAGGCCCCCGGCTTCCCCCTCAACCTGCCCGACTCAGTGACGGTGGCCGACGTGGCGGCCGGCACCTCGGCGCGCATCCTGGTGGCTACTACCACCAATAGCCTGCTGCTGTTTGACACCAACGGCCGGCGCTACCCGGGCTGGCCCCACCGCCTGGAAGCGCCGCTGGCCGGCCCGCCGGCCCTGCTCACTGTGGGTGGGCGCGATGTGGTGGTGGCCGCCCTGCGCAATGGCTACGTCTATGCCTTCGACCAGGCCGGCAGCCGCTACCCGGGCTTTCCGGTGAGCGCGGGGGCGCGGCTGGCGGGGCCGCTGCTCACCGCGGCCGGTCCCACGCTGGCCCGCAGCCTGCTGCGCGTGGTGAACCAACACGGTGAATTGCTGAGTATTACGCTGAGCGGCGACATCAGTACCCGGCGCCGCGTGGCTACCTGGAGCCGTACGGCCAGCTTCCGGCTCGTGCCCGAGGCTAGCAGGCGCGCCGGCTCGTTTGTGGTGGTGCGCCAGGATGGTGGCCAGCTCGACGTGTATGCGCCCCTGGCCACCGGCCCGGCCCCGCTGCTGAGCCGCCAGCTCCTCACCTCGGGCGAGAAGCCCGTGCAGTGGTTCGACTTCGGCCCCGCTCACCAGGTGCTCGCCCTCACCGAGCCGCTGCCGGGGCTGGTGTCGCTCTTCGACGCCCAGGGCCGCCCGCTGGGCGCCGGCGCGGGCAGCCCCACCCAGGCGGGCACCTGGCCCAGCACCGGCACCGGCGTGGCGCTGCGCTACGAGGCCGCCCGCCAGCGCTACCAGCTGGTGCGCCTGCTGCGCCGCGAGCTGCGCCGCGACGAGGTGCGCGAGTAAGGGCCGGGCTAGTGGAAATAACAAGCGAGCGGTCATTGCGAGGAGGCACGACGAAGCAATCGCATCACTACGAGCTTTTATTTTAACAGACCGTTCGGGTGCGATTGCTTCGTCGTGCCTCCTCGCAATGACAACCGTTTTCCAACGCAGTCTCAAGCTGAACGGCTTGTAAATTAAGTATTTAACAAATAATTTAGTCGTTTTTATCGGTTAAAGATTATTTTTCTACCCCTCATGCCCCTGCCCCAAACTCCTGCCGAAGAAACCATTTATGCCGAGCTGCAAGCCTGGCAGCGGCAGATGCAGCGGCTGCCCTCGCGGCTCGATAAGTTTACCCGGCGCGTGCAAATCCGGCTCAATGGCCTGCTGCCCGAGCGGGTGCATCAGGCCATCACGGGGACTATAAAACAGCTGGTGCGCGGCGTGCTGTTTGGCTCTACGCACCTCACGCGCCGGCCGCTGGCAGCGCCTTCGCTGGCAGCGCGCGAGGCGGCCGTGCGCGACCACCTGCGTGACTACCGCCTCATGGCCACCGCCGAGGGGGCCGTGACGGGCGCGGGCGGCTTTTTGCTAGGGCTCGCCGATTTTCCGCTGCTGCTGGGCCTCAAGCTCAAGCTGCTGTTTGATGTGGCGGCGTGCTACGGCTACGACGTGCGCGAGTACCCCGAGCGGCTGTATCTGCTGCATATTTTTCAGCTTGCCTTCAGCAGCCAGCACACCCGCAACGAGACGTACTACCGCCTCGCGCACTGGGACGCCTACCGCCAAACCCTGCCCGCCGAGGCCGCCGATTTCGACTGGCGCACCTTTCAGCAGGAATACCGCGACTACATCGACCTGGCCAAAATGGCGCAGCTCGTGCCCGTTATCGGGGCGGCCGTGGGCGCGGTGGCCAACTACCGGCTGCTGCAGCAGCTCGGCGCTACGGCCATGAACTGCTACCGCCTGCGCTACTTCGCCGCCCCGGCGGGGGCCGAGTTGCCGCCCGCCCTAGCGCCGCTGCGGCTGGGCTAGCCGGCGGGCGCCTCGCCTAGCCGCAGCACCCGCGTCACGCTGCGCGGAATGTCTGCGGCGTAGTGGCTCACGTAGACCAATGCCACCGGGCTAGCCGTGCAAATAGCCTCCAGCACCGCCCGGAAGTAGGGCTGCTGGGTGGCGTCGAGGCCCTGGCCGGGCTCGTCGAGCAGCAGCAGGGGCGGGTTTTTGACCAGCGCCCGCGCCACCAGGCACAGGCGCTGCGCGCTGGCCGGCACCTGGCGCAGGGGCAGCGCGGTGTAGTCGGCCAGGTGCAACACCCCTAGCCAGGCGCGGGCCGTGGCCAGTTGGGCCGGCGTGGGGCGCCCCGCCCCCAGCGTATCGGCAAAGCCCGAGACCACTACGCCCAGGCAGGTGGGCTGGCCGGGGAAGTACTGCAACAGCTCGGGCGACACGTAGCCGATGCGCCGCTTGATGTCCCAGATGCTTTCGCCCGTGCCCCGGCGCCGGTCGAAGAGCGTGATGCGCTGGCTGTACGCCTGCGGGTTGTCGCCATTCAAAAGGCTGATGACCGTAGACTTGCCGGCCCCGTTGGGGCCTAGCAGCGCCCAGCGCTCGCCGGGCCGGATTTCCCAGCTCAGCCGGTCCAGAATCACGCGCTCGCCGTAGCGAATGGTCACGTCTTCCAGCTTGGCGAGGGTGGTAAACGCGGGCGGCGTGGCCGGCCACAGCGCGTGCAGGGCCGCCGCATCGGGCACCGGCGGGGCGGGTGGGGCTAGCGGGCGGTAGGCCGCCACCGGCCCGGTGCGCACGAGCTGGCCCGCCGCCAGCTCGGCTACGTGCGTTACCAGGGCCGGAATTTCGCCCGGCGCCGTGGCCAGCACCACGGTGGTGCCCGCGGCGGCTATCTCGGCCAGCAGCGCGTCGAAATCGGCGCGGCTGTCCACGTCGAGGCCCGCCAGCGGGTTATCCAGCAAGAGCAGCGCCGGGTGGCGCAGCAGGGCCGTGGCCAGGCGCAGGCGCTTGGTTTCGCCGTTGGAAAGCTGAATGAGCGGCTGCCCCAGCAAGTGCCCCAGGCGCAGCCGCGCCACTACGCGGGCGTAGGTCCAGGCGCCGCCCGGGCGGGCGGGTTGGGCCAGCAGGTGCTCGCGCACGGTGGGCACCTCCTCGGCTGCCGTGGCCTCGTAGCGCTGCTGGTAATACAGCTCGCCGCCGCCCGGCCGCGCCCGAAACGGCGCCCGCGCGCCCACCAGGCTCACTACCTGCCGCCACGCGGCCAGCGGGTCGGCGGGGTGGCGCTGCCGGGCGGCGGCGCTCAGGCCGGGGTAGGCGGCAGCTCCGCCCGTAAGCAGCAGCTGCCCGGCCAGGGCAGCTAGCAGCGCGCTTTTGCCCGCCCCGCTCGGCCCCACCAGCGCCCAGTGCTGGCCCGGCTCGATGCGCAAGCTCAGGTCAGCAAACAGCACCCGGTTGAGGTGGCGCACGGCCACGTGGTCGAGGGCGAGCAGGGGAGTGGGCATGGGCAGGAAGCTAGCGTCAGCTTTAGCTTGCACCGGCAAGCCGTGGCGCAAACTAAGGCCACGCCTGCCTTTCCTTCATGTCGAATGCGCTTGGCCTCGTGGTAGGCAAGTTTTGGCCGCCGCACCGGGGCCACCAGCTGCTGCTCGAAACCGCCGCCGCCCAGGTAGCCGAGCTGCTCGTGCTCGTGTATGCCCACCCCGACGATGCCGCGCACCCCGCGCCCGCCCGCGCCGCCTGGCTGCGCGAGCTGTACCGGGGCGACGACTTTGCGCCAGGCCCCCGCGTGGGCGCCACGCCGCTGCGCATCATCGCCCTCACTGCCGAAGCTGATGGCCTGCCCCCCGACGCGGCCGACGACCACACCCACCGCGCCTTCGTGCGCCAGTGGCTGGCCAGCCACGGCTACCGCCCCAGCGTGGTGTTCAGCAGCGAAGCCTACGGCCCCGGCCTGGCCGAGCACCTGGGCGCCGCCCACGTGCTGGTCGATGCTGAGCGCCGGCAAGTGCCCGTGAGCGGCACGGCGCTGAAATTGGAATTGGGAATGTGGGGTGAAAAATCAGCTGGAAATAATTCTTCCGCCTTCATTCTTAATTCCAAATTAAATTTCCTGCATCCCTTCGTGGCCGCGCAATACGGCGCGGTGCCGCCCGCCGCCGGGCCGCGCCTGGTGCTGCTAGGGGCCGAAAGCAGCGGTAAAACTACCCTGGCCACCGCCCTGGCCGAAGCGCTCGGCACCGCCTGGGTGCCCGAATACGGCCGCCTCCTGCACGAGCAGAAAAACGGCGCGCTCGACTACGAGGACCTGCTTTACATCGGCCGCCGCCAGCTCGAATTAGAGGACGAGGCCGCGCCCCGGGCTAGCGGCTGGCTCGTCTGCGACACCAATGCGGCCACTACGGCGCTGTATTCCTATTATTATTTTCACCGCTGCGACCCGGCCCTGCTTGCCCTGGCCCGGGTGTGTGGGCAGCGCTACGCCCGCACCTTCGTGTGTATGCCCACCGTGCCCTTCGAGCAGGATGGCTGGCGCGGGCCCGAGGCGCTGCGGCAGTTTCAGCACGGCGCTATTCTGATGCAGCTCGAGGCGCTGGGAATTCCTTATACCTTGCTCGATGGCAGCGTGGCGGAACGGGTAGCGCAGGTGCGGGCGGCGCTGTGAGGCGTATTTGGCCATCAATACACTCTTTGGTACAACTGTCAATTGTAGTTGAGTAGATAGCGAGACTTGCTACGCGTGGTGAATACCTATCCTCAAAATTAACCAACGTCACTAATGACCAATAAGTAGGAGCGCATGTCACATATGGGCTTTTAATTAACATTGATACTAGCGTTTTTTTCGAATCTACCAAAGTAATTTATAATTATTTTGGTAAAAAATAATATTATTATTATAATTTTATGTATTTTTGAAAGTCACATACACAGGTCCTTTTTCCTTTTTGATAAGCGGGCATTGTATTGCATTTGAACTACATTATTTAACTTCCTATACCTCTCAGGTAAAATATAATGTTAATTAAACAATTCCTTACCATATAAGCCCCCTTTCATGAAAGGAAACTTGTACATCAAAAGCATTAGTTCAAGAGTTATTGCTGCTTTGTTAGTTTTGGTAGCAGTAAGTTATGGATGCTCTGACAAGCTTGAAAATAAGCCTAGTGACAGCTTATTTAAGGTGCAGTCATCTGAAATCCAATTCTTAAAAGATTGGTGCGGCAGACAGACGTTCGTAAAGTATTCTGCAATAAGTAAGGAGGTCATTGCAGCCAATAAGTAAGGAGGTCATTGCAGCGCCTGTCAAGCGTTACCTCAAATTAGATTGGGATAATGCGCTGTCAAAATCTGCTGTGAGTGGTTCAGGTACGCGCTGGGTAGTACCAATCAACGATGCGATTGCGCAAGCTACGGCAAACGGAGGCTTGGCTGCAAAGCGGTACGGTGTCTTTTCGCGTGAAAACTCCATTTCAGGCTATGTAATAGAGGTGTATGCGAAAAAATCTACTGATGTAGGTAAGCAGTTAGTAGAAGTTATTGATGACGTTTTTTCTACTTCTGTACATGTAAACAATACTTTTGAAGGAGCTATCATTGTTTATGACATTCGGTATAACTACCTATTCGGAAAAGAATATGCGCTAGGCAAAAAGCCTACTTGGGGAGTTCATGTTAAAAAAGCAGCTACCGCAATTATAAAAGCGGCGAATAAGCCTGGAAGCCCAAGCCAAACTCTATCAGTATCAGAGCCGGATGGTGATGGTAACTGCGGCGCTGCATGTACAAAGTTCACGATTTCACTTTCTTTAGGCGTATTTGATTACTGTGATTGCCCTGAGCCTGGCGATGGTGGCGGTGGTGGCTATGGGGGCGGTGGCTATGGGGGCGGTGGCTATGGGGGCGATGGTGGTGGCGGTGGTGGCTATGGGCCTGGAGAAGGTGGCTATTATCCTAGTGGTCCGGACTATGGAGGAGGTGGCCCTAGCGTACCTGACTCAGGGTATGGTGGTAGTACTGACCCCATCATGCAAGAGTATGAGACGCTAGAGAGTAACTATAGAGGTCGAATGTCAGCCACTGAAATAGTGATTTTTGACCGAATGAGCTTCGTAGATAGATTCAATTATTTATTTAATGCTCAGAATGCAGAAGACCTCGCAGGAGCTCTGTTTTCTACAAGTTCTTTGGTAAATGGTCCGGGAGATGCTTTTAGGCACGCATATTTTGTTGCAAGAAATACAATTGACATAGGTCAAACGTTGGCGCTTCAACTATCAAATGCTCACGAAGAGAAGCCAAATAATAATCCGATTGAAAAGGAAATGGATTTGGAAAATAATAGAAGTGGCATTATTATTGGTGAAATTGCCATAAGTAACTCTCAAACTGGCATTGTAGAGGTCAAGGCGGTTGTTCTCGATTGGTTAGGAAGCCATTTGCTTGTCATTATAGAAAATGGCACTACAGTTCCGTCTCACTTATAAATCATTCTAGCATTAATACAGGAGAGTTTATTTAATATCTCCTGTATTAATGCTGAATTGCTTAAAAATCTTAAATATTTATTCTAATGAGTAAGTTAAAAATAAATTCTATAATTGTACTAAATTTTTTTTATTCTGCTAGAATAAAAGCGGGAAGTATGTTGATTGCTTTTTTTTTATGCCAATGCTCCAAGCCAGTGGTGAACTATCCCCTTACTCCAGCTGCCCAAGTACAAGTTCAGCGTAGTATTAGCAATGTCATGTCCCCTGATTCTATTGAATTATGCAATTTGTTTGTTGGGAAATGGGATTCTATTCTTGTGGTTAATCCATATGCAATACCCAATGGTATTAAAAATCTTGATGTGTCTGGATACTCGGCAGTAAAATCTTTAGTTAACGACCAATCTCACGATGATATGAATTGCACTTTGTTATTCATTGATAATAAAACGTATGTTGGTTTTAATGTGCTGACAAGAAGTTTTATCGACTTCGCGCCGCTTGCAATAGCAGCGAACAAGCAATTTATATGGATTGAAAAACGTGAGTGCAAGAATTTTAAATTTTTACGCTCTAAAGTAATGAAATCATTGGTTGTGGAGCATGAAAAATAATAGCATTTGTTTTGAAAGGCAAGGAATCTGCTAATAAGCTTTATTTTTTATGCCCGCACTGGCGCGAGTTTAGCGCAGCGTAACTCGTGCCAGTGCAGGCCAGTGCAGGGGCTAGCGAGAAAACCGTATTATGCGGCTGCCTCAAACTCCAATATAAACGCCGTCCCTTTCCCCACCTCCGACTCGGCTCGTAGTGTAGCCTTGTGAAAGGCAGCGATAGTTTGGGCGATGGGCAGGCCTAGCCCGTAGCCCTCGGGCGCACTCGGGCCGGTGGCGTGGAAGCGCCGGAAGCGGTCGAAGAGCAGCGGCAGGTTTTCGGCCGCGATGCCGGGGCCCTCGTCCTCCACGCGCAGCTGGTAGCCGCCGCTGGGGGTGGGGCGGCCCAGCACCCGAATCTGCCCGCCCTCGTGGTTGTACTTGATGGCGTTGGAGAGCAGGTTGCGCAGCAGCGTGTGCAGCAGCGTGGCATTGGCGCGGGGCACCACGTAGTCGGGCTGCAGGTCGATGCGCAACGCTATTTCGCGCTGCTGGCGGCGGTCGTCAAGCTCCTCGGCCACGTCGTGCACGGTTTCAGCCAGGGGCACGCTGGCGTCGCGCAGGTACTGCTCGTTTTCGATGTTGGCAATGAGCAGCAGCGTGCGCACGGTGTTGCGCAGGCGGTAGAGCGTGCGCTGGCTTTCCACTATCTGCTGGGCGTGGGGCTCGGGCAGGGTGGGGTCTTGGAGCATGTTCTCGAAGCGCGACTGCAAAATGCTGGTGGGCGTGAGCAGCTCGTGGCTCACGTTGCTCATAAACTCGCGCTCCTTCTCAAACGAGGCTTGCAACTGCCGCATCAGGGCCGAGAGCGAGTCGTCGAGGCGCCGGAAATCGGTAGTGTCCGTGTCGAGGCGCGCAAACGAAAACTCGCCCGGCTGCCGGATGCCGCGCAGCTTGCGCGAAATCAGCTCGCGCAGCGGCCCTAGCAGGTAGTGGGCAAAGGCCGCGTCGGTAAACACCGTGATGGCCGCCCCCGCCACCAGCACCCACAGCGCCAGCCGCCGCAGCGTATCGGTGAGCAATTCCACGGTGGCCAGCGACGAGCCGATTTCGAGGCGGTAGCGCCGGGGCGCCGCGCCACCGGGCTCGGCCGCTTCGGCCGGGCGCGGGGCACCTAGCGGCGCCACGTAACTCAGAATACGGAAGTCCTCAATCTCCTTGTCTACCTGCCGGGGCTCCTCAAAAATGCGCTCGGTGGGCGGGCCGGTGGGCCCGTTGGGGTAGGCCGGCAGGGGCGTAATGGTGATGTACTCCTGCTTGAGAATATTGTAGTCGGCGTAGCTCTCATCGTGCTCGGCCCGCAGGAAAGTGGCCAGTCCATCGCGCGCGATGAGATGCAGCAGCTCCTTCTTTTTATCGAGCAGGCGCTGGTCGGTGTGGCCCACTGCCACGCGCTGCACAATGGGCGGAATCAGGAGCGCCCCCAGCAGCACCAGCAGCAGCTTGGAGAGGCCGTTGAAGAGGCCAAGCTTGGTTTCGAGTCGCATTCGCTAGTTTGCTTAAAAAGCTAAAAATAAAACCGTCATGCTGAGCGTAGCACAGCGGAGTCGAAGCATCTTGGCAGGTCGCGTTTGGTTTAGTAATCCAATGAAGCGACCAAGATGCTTCGACTCCGCTGCGCTGCGCTCAGCATGACGGATGTTTTTTATTGCTTATAATTTCCGATTCTCTTACACTGCCCGGTAGCCGATGCCGCGCACCGTTTCGATAAAGTCGGGCGAGCCGAACTGGGCTAGCTTTTTGCGCACGTTCTTGATGTGCACGTCGATGTAGTTCGAGTCCGAATCATCCTCCAGCACGTTGCCCCACAGGTGCTCGCCCAGTTGCAGGCGCGTGAGCACGCGGCCGCGGTGCAGCAGCAGGTAGTGCAGCAGGTCAAACTCTTTTTTGGTGAGCGGCACCTCGGGGCCGGGCACCTCGGGCGTGCTGCCGTAGCGCACGGTGCGGGCCGTGACATCGAGCACGAAGCCGTCGCCGAAGGTGATTTCGGGGCGCTTGAGGCCAAACTTGCGGCGCGTGATGGCCTGCATCCGGCTGGTCAGCTCTAGCAGCGAGAAGGGCTTGGGCAGGTAGTCGTCGGCGCCCAGGTCGAGGCCCTTGATGCGGTCGTCGAGGGCGCCGCGGGCCGTGAGGATTATAAACGAAGCCTCCTGCTTTTCGCTCTGGCGGGCATCGCGCAGCAGGTCGAGGCCGTCGCCGCCGGGCAGGCCCAGGTCGAGCAGCACAAAATCGTAGGAGTTCACAAACAGCTTCTCCGATGCCTCGGCGTAGGAGAAAGCGGAGTCTACTAAATACTGAGCCTGCGTCAAGAATTGGCGCACCTCCTGGTGGAGGCTTTTTTCATCTTCAACGAGCAGAACGTGCATGGAGCGGGGAGGGGTGAAAGCGGAATGATTAGGCAACATTCGGGAGGGAGCCGTTAAATGAAGATGAAGATTGACTGTTGATTTGATGAAGATGAAGAAATAAACGCACACTTCTGCATTCAGGCCGGCTAGTGGCGCCGCCGCTTTGGCGGGCGGCGGCGCCGCCGGGTAGGGTAGTAGTAAAAAAACTTGGTGCAGTAGCCCGCATTTTCAGTTGTTTTTTAGCCCAACGCCTGCCCGCCCGCCAGAGCACGCTAGCGCCCTTTACTGCCGAAAAACAACCGTTCAGGGTATGTGCGCTAAGTGTAAAGCCCTGGTGCGTTGCGCGCTGCCGGGGCCGAAAACCGGGTGCCCTGGGCTTGCCAGATGCCGGATGAAGTTGGATATTTGGAGGAAGCTACTGCGAAGCCAGCCCCTGCGGCGGGCTCCTGGGTAGCGCTATTTTCCCACCCACTCCTTTTCCACAACTGTATGAAAGGTACGCTTACCTCCCTTTTGGGCGGGGCGGCGCTGTTGCTCGGCGCGCTGCAACCCACCCAGGCCCAAACCTACCAGCAAGTCTGGGCCGACGAATTCAACGGCACGGCCGTGAACACCTCCAACTGGGCCTTCGAAACCGGCGGCGGCGGCTGGGGCAACAACGAGAAGCAATACTACCAGGCCGCGAATGCCACGGTGGCCAACGGCGAGCTGGTTATTACGGCTAAAAAGCAGAGCGTGGGCGGTATGCCCTACACCTCGGCCCGCCTGAAAACGCAGGGCCTCAAGCAGTTCACCTACGGCCGCATGGAAGCCCGCATTAAGGTGCCGCTGGGGCAGGGCCTGTGGCCGGCGTTTTGGATGCTGGGGGCGAACATCAACACGGTGAGCTGGCCTCAGTGCGGCGAAATCGACATCATGGAGCAGATAAACGCCGATAGCCGCTGCTACGGAACCGCGCACTGGGACAGCAACGGCCACGCCCAGTACGGCCAAAGCACTACCATGAGCGCCAACGCCTACCACATTTACAGCGTGGAGTGGACGCCCGACTACATCCGCTGGTTTGTGGACGGCGCCAAGTACAACGAGATGACTATCACCAACGGCACGGGCGGTACCGAGGAGTTTCAGCGGCCGTTCTTCCTGCTGCTGAACCTGGCCGTGGCCGGCGACTGGCCCGGCCAGACAGTGGATGAAACCAAGCTGCCCGCCACCATGAACGTAGACTACGTGCGGGTGTATCAGCTCACGAGCGGCAGCACCAGCGGCAGCGTGCGCACCTTCCAGGCCGAGGCGGCCAACGTGAACAGCGGCATGACGGCCGAAACCTGCTCGGACACCGGCGGCGGCCAGGACATGGGCTACGTCGATGCCAACGACTACCTGGTGTTCAACAGCGTCAACTTCCCCGTCACGGGCGCCTACACCATCAGCTACCGGGTGGCTAGCCCCAACGGCGGCACCGTATCGTCTGACTTGAACGCCGGCTCAATTCAGCTGGGCAACACGGCCATTCCGGCCACCGGCGGCTGGCAAACCTGGACCACCGTGAGCAAAACCGTGAACATCAACGCCGGCACCTACAATCTGGGCGTATTTGCCCAAACCGGCGGCTGGAACATTAACTGGATAAGCATTACCAACCCCGCCGGGGCGCGCATGGCCCTCACGCCCAGCAGCGCGGCTAGCCCCGCGGCGCCGGGCCTGTACCCCAACCCCGTAGCGGGCAGCAGCTTCCTGCGCACCGAGCCCGAGGCCGTCGGCCACACCTACCAGGTGCTCGATGCGCTGGGCCGCGTGGCCGGCCAGGGTACCGTGGGCGTGGAGGGCCTCGACGTGTCGGCCCTGCGCGCCGGCCAGTACACGCTGCTGCTGACCTCGCCCACCCAGGAGCGCAGCAGCCGCCACTTCACCAAGCAGTAAGCGCCTGCGGAGGCAAGTAACAAAAGCGGGCTGCCCACGGGGCGGCCCGCTTTTTTTGCGGCTACCTTTGGCCGGTAGTTAAGGGAGATACGCACTGAATATATGCTGCTGAAAACGGGCTTGCTGCCGATACTTTGCTGCCTGCTGCTGGGGCTAGCCACTGCGGCGGCCCGGCCGCCCGCCACCACCATCTACCTGGTGCGCCACGCCGAAAAAGACCTCACGCCCGGCCTCGCCGACCCGCCCCTTACGCCCGGGGGCGAAGCCCGCGCCCAGCTGCTGGCCAGGCACTTGGCCAAGCGCCACCCGGCCGCCCTCTTCACCACCGATACCCGCCGCACCCGCGCCACGCTGGCCCCGCTGGCCCAGGCCACCGGCCTCACGCCCGAGGTGTACAGCGCCCGGGAGCCCGCCGCGCTGGCTGGCCGCCTCCAGCAGCAGTACGCCGGCAAAACGGTGGTAGTGGTGGGCCATTCCAACACGCTGCTGCCGCTGCTGGCCGCGCTGGGCGTGGCCCCGCTGCCGGCCGAAATCCGCGACGAGGAATACAACTACCTCTTCAAGGTAACGCTGCGCGCCGGCCAGCCCGCCCGCCTGATAATGAGCCGCTACGGGGCCGCGCCCCAGGCAGCCAGTGCGGGCGGCCTGAAGTAGGGCGGCGGTTGCTTCGGGTATTTTGAGTGCAAGGAAGCCATGCGCATGGGGTCGCAAGCTGGGTGGGTAATCGGCGGGCTGGCGCTCCTTGCTGGTTGCCAGTCTGATACTAAATCTACGGCGGCAGAATTGACGGCAGCAGTGCCAGTGCCAGCAACGCGGGCTAGCCAGCGTGCAGCCCCGCCACGCGTGGCCAGCCCTCCTTTTAGCGGCTACCACCGCTACCGGGGCACGGTGGGCGGCCAGCCCATAACGGTAGGGCTGACTTTTAAGCTCGCTCGTGGCCGTGAGCCAGCGTCTTGCCAGGGCTCGTATTACTACGGCTACGGCAAAAGGGGCGCCTTAGCGCTGGAAAGCAACGCGGCTTACCGGCCGGGCCAGCCGCTGACCCTTACCGAACTGAGCGACCCCGAAAAGCGCACCATTACCGGGCAGTGGCAGGCTAGCCAGCCCGCCGGCCTTGTGCTCAGCGGTACCTGGGCTAGCCCGGGCGGCCAGCAGCTGCCCTTTGCGCTGCGCGAAGAATACCAGGACGCCCGTCACCGCCAGCTAGCGGTGCGGTATGAGATTCTGACCGAAGATGCCGAAGGCCCGCTGCCGCAGCCGGAAAGCAGGCTGGCCGACCGTAGTGCCGATGCGGAGCTAGCCACCTTAGAGCGCAGTTACCTGCACCTGCTCGGTTCCGATACGCTGTGCCCGGCCCTGCGCCGGTTGCAGTGCCCTAGCCCGGCCCAGCGCCGCGCCGAAAGGCGGGCCTACCTGCGCGATACTCCGGTGCAGGAGGAAACAGAAGGCATTACGGGCATAACCTTTAATGAGTACGGCCTGCTTTCCGTCGGCACGTACCAAACGGGGTATTCGGGCGGCGCCCACTTTTCGCACAGCGCGGGCAATACCATCTACGACCTGGCCACCGGGGCGCCGGTAACGCTGGCCCAGCTGCTGCGGCCCGGCGCCGAAGCGCAGTTTCGCGCGTTGGTAAGGCAGTATCTTCAAGCCGAGGCGGGCAGCCGGCACGAGGACTGGCTCGGCGCCGACCAGCCCGCCGTAGCAGGTCACGTAGGGCTGGAGCTGAACAGCTTGCTGCTCACTTTTGAAGAGGATGACCTGCGTAACCGGGTAGTAGGAGGCGTGGAAATCTTTATGCCTTACGCCGAGATAGTGCCTCTGCTGCGGCCCGATTCGCCGGTGGCCCGCATGCTGCGCGAGCGCGGTTTGTGGCGCGGCCAGCCAAAACAGTAGGAAGTAGCGCTGCCAGGCTGGTACTTTTGGCCAAACACGCCTTTTCTGCTTCTTTCCATTATGCGTTCATTTTCCTCGCTGCTGCTGGCTGGCCTGCTGGCGGGCGGCCTCGCCACCGCCCAGGCCCAAACGGCGCCCGCCGCCAAGGCCGACTCCGTTGTCATCCGCAAAATTTACGACGAGGCGCTGCTGCGCGGCCAGAGCTACGACAACCTGCGCTACCTGTGCCAGAAAATCGGGGCCCGCCTCTCGGGCTCGCCCCAGGCGGCCCTGGCCGTGCAGTGGGGCAAGCTCACGATGGAAAAAGCCAACTGCTTCGACAAAGTGTACCTGCAGGAATGCCTGGTGCCGCACTGGGTGCGCGGCGCCAAGGAAAAAGGTCAGATTATCGGCAATAAGGGCAAAAGCATTTCGGCGGCCGTGTGCGCGCTGGGCGGTTCCGTGTCTACGCCCGGCAACAAGCCCCTGCGCGCCGGTGTGGTCGAGGTGAAAAGCCTGGCCGAGCTGAAAGCCCTGCCCGATGAGGCCGTGCGCGGCAAGTTTATCTTCTTCAACCGCCCCTTCGATGATAAGCTCATTGAGCCCGGCCAGGCCTACGGCGGCGCCGGCGACCAGCGCCGCTCGGGGCCCGCCGAGGCTGGCCGGCGCGGCGCGGTGGGCGCGCTCGTGCGCTCGCTCACCGCCGCCCGCGACAACAACCCTCACACCGGCGCCACCAACTACGGCGACACCCCCACCAAAGTGCCCGCCGCCGCCCTCAGCACCCAGGCCGCCGACCAGCTCAGCCAGCTGCTGGCCGCCGACCCCAATTTGCAGTTTGAGCTGGAAATGAGCTGCCTGCAGCTGCCCGACGAGAAAAGCTACAACGTGGTGGGCGAGATAAAGGGCTCAAAATACCCCGAGCAGGTTATCACCGTGGGTGGCCACCTCGACTCGTGGGACCTGGCCCAGGGTGCCCACGACGACGGCACCGGCGTGGTGCAAAGCATCGAGGCCCTGCGCCTCTTGAAAGCCGCCGGCCTGCGCCCCGAGCGCACCGTGCGCGCCGTGCTCTTCATGAATGAGGAAAACGGCACGCGCGGCGGCACCAAATACGCCGAGCTAGCCCAGCAAAACCACGAAACCCACCTCGCCGCCATCGAAAGCGACGGTGGCGGCTTCACGCCGCGCGGCTTCAATGTGGAAACCACGCCCGCTGTGTTTCAAAAAGTGGCCGCCTGGAAGCCGCTGCTAGCCCCGTACCTCTCGGGCCAGCTCACGCCCGGCCACGCCGGCACCGACATCGAGCCGCTGGTGGCGGCCGTGAAGCCGGTGGCCCTGTTTGGCTACGACTGCGACTCGCAGCGCTACTTCGACCTGCACCACTCGGCCCTCGACACCTTCGAGCAGGTAAACCGCCGCGAGCTGGAGCTGGGCGGCGCCAGCATGGCCGCGCTCATCTACCTGCTGGGCAAGTATGGCTTGTAGGGGGCTAGCGCCGGGTCGGCCTAGCCATTAGCTCATAATACGGTACTTTACAATACGTTCGTCATGCTGAACGCAGTGAAGCATCTCTACCGCACCGTTGTATAATGCGGTAGAGATGCTTCACTGCGTTCAGCATGACGAACGTATTTTTTAGTAATTGACCCTAGCCAGTGCTACAGCGACTTGCGGCGCTGCTCCCGGCTGCGCTGCTCATCCAAGAGCTTGAGCAGCACGCCGTTGGTCCAGCCAAAGCCGTCTTGCAGCGGGTATTCGCCGCCGCCGGCCACGCGGCTCAGGTCCTCCACGTTGTACTTCTCCAGCAGCCGGCCGGTGCGGTTGAATACGCGCACGTTCAGCGTCGTCCAGCGGTGGGCGATGGTATCGGCCAGGTCGGGCAGCTGGTAGCGGCGCAGGCCGGCCACCGTGAGGTACTGCAGGGGCGCCCAGCCATTAGGGGCGTCCCACTGCTGGTGGCTGGCATTGGTGGTGGTGAGCACGCCGCCGGGGCGCAAAAACTCGCTTTGCAGGCGGCTGGCCACGGCGCGGGCCTGGGCCGGCGTGGCCACGCCGTAGGCGAGCGGAAAAACGCCGGCCAGCGTGCGGATGCCGGCCAGCTTCTTTTGGGGCAGGTCATAATCGACAAAAAAGCCGGCCTGCGCATCCCAGCAGTAGCGCTGAATGGCGGCGGCCCGGGCCTGCGCCTTCTGGCGGTACTGGCTGGCCTCGGCGGGCTGGCCGGTGGCGCGGCTGGCGCGGGCCAGGGTTTGCTCCAGCACCAGCAGCAGGCAGTTGAGGTCAACGGGCACCAAATCGGTGGTGCGGATGGAGCTGAGCTGCAAATCGGGCCCAAACCAGCGGGTGCTGAAATCCCAGCCCGAGGCGGCGGCGGCCCGCACGTGGTGGTAAAACTGCGCGGGCGGCTGCTTGCTGAGCTTGGCGGCCTCCACATCTTCGCGGTACGATTCTTCGCGGGGCTGGTCGCTCTCGTCCCAGTAGCGGTTCAGGCGCTCGCCGCCGGGCAGGCGCACGGCGCGGTGGCTGGCCTGGCCGGGGTGCAGCTTGTCGGCGCCGGCCATCCAGTAGGCGTATTCGCGGGCTAGCGCGGGGCGGTAGCGCGCCAGCACGGCCGCCGAGTCGGGGCCGGTGGCCAGCAGGCCCACCATCTGGGCAAAGAAGGGCGGCTGCGAGCGGGTAAGGTAGTAAGTGCGGTTGCCGTTCGGGATAAACCCTAGTTTATCAATTAGGTATGCGAAGTTATCAACCATGTCGCGCACCTGGGCCAGCCGGCCCGCCTCGCGCAGCCCAAGCATCGTGAAGTACGAATCCCAGTAGTATACCTCGCGAAAGCGCCCGCCCGGCACCACGTAGGAGTGCGGCAGCGGCAGCAGCGACGAGTAGGGCGGCACAGTGGCCTGGGCCGGCCGCCGCAGCACCGTCCAGAGCGTATCGAGGTGCGCCCGGATGCCGGCCTGGATGTTGCTGCGGTACTTCGCGGTGTCGGCGTTGGGCAGGTAGAAGTAGCGCTTGGCAAAGGCCTTGAGGTCGAAGCCCGGCTGGCTTTTTTCTTTGGCGTAGGCGGCTAGCACCACGGCCGGCGCGGCAGTAGGCAGCATGTCCACGAAGGTCTTGCCATCGGGGTACACCCGGGTAAGCTGAATCGCCTCAAACAGGCCCGGGTAAAGCTGGCGGGGCGTAGGCTGGGCGGCGGGCTGCGCCAGGGCCGGGCCCGCTACCAGCATAAGCCCGGCAGCCCACAGTTTTTTAGTAAGCACAAGCATAAAGTAAGCGGAAAAATGAGCAGGGTGAAACGCCACCGACGGGCTAGCCGCTAGCCCGAAAAAAATAGCAGCGGCCGGCCTGGGCCAACCGCTGCTACTGTCAGGCATCAACTCCCTTTGTTAATACCCGGGGTTCTGGGTAAGGTTGGCGTTCACGGCCAGCTGCTGGTTCGGAATCGGGAAAATCAGGTACTTGGGGTCGCTGCTCGTGGGGCCTTGCTGAATGGGACCCAGAAAGGTGCCAAAGCGCACCATGTCCTGGCGGCGCCACAGCTCCAGATACAGCTCGCGGCCGCGCTCGTCATACACGTTGGTCAGGTTTACGCTGGCGAGGGCGCTGGCCCCGCGCGTTGGGTGCGTGCGGATGTAGTTTACCAGCGCCAGGGCCGTGCTGCCGTAGGCGCCGGCCGTGGTGCCGGTGGCCCCGCGCAGGATGGCCTCGGCCTTCATCAGCAGCACGTCGGGCAGGCGGAAGTGCACCATATCGTTGTCGATGGTACCGGCCCCGTTGTTGGTGAAGTCGGGCGGGTATTTCATCGGCCGGATGCCCGTCACTTCCAGGTTCGAGCCGGTTTCGATGATGCTAACGGCCGCCGTGAAGGCTAGCGGCGCCCCGGTGCGGTCGGTAAGGGCCGCATCCGTAATCAGGTTATACTGCTGCCCGATGAGGAAACCCACGTTCTGGCGCTTGCCAGGGTTGGCCGGGCCATTGGTGTAGGTATAATACTGCCCGCGCCGCAGGTCCTGCGCCTCGTACTTATTATAGAAGTCCGAGAGGGCGCAGGGGCCATTGTAGCCGCTGGGCACCATGTTGTAGTGCGAGATGAAGCGCCACAGGTCGTATTGGGCCCCGCTGCTCACGCCGCCCACGTTCAGCTCCGTGAAAATATTCTCGGTGCCGATGTTCGAGTTGTCGGGCGCGAAGTTGTCGAAATAGTTATTCGCAAACTTGTAGCGCCCGCTGGTGATAATCTGGTCGGCCAGCGTCACTACCTGGTTCATGTCGGCCGCCGCGAAGGTGGGCGCCTGCCGGTTGGCATACACCCCCCGGTTGAGGTAGCACTTCATCAGCAGGCAGCGGGCGGCATCTTTGGTGGCGCGGTTCACCGGCGAGTCGGGCAGGCTGGGTAGTATGGCGGTCAGCTCCGAGATGATGTATTCGAGCGCCGCCGTGCCCTTGCGCACCTGCGCCGCTGCCGATACGGCACCGCCCGGCTCGCGGTAAGGCACCTGGTCGTAGAGGTCCAGGGTCCAGTACATGGCAAAAGCGCGCAAAAAGCGAGCCTCGGCCTGCTGCTGGGTGCTGGCGTTGTACTGGCTCTGCAGCATGTCGGTGGCCGCGAACACGATGCCACCCAGGTTGGCAAAGGCGTCGCGCACCTGGCTGTGGTTGGCATCCCAGGTGTGCAGGTGCAGCTGGCGCCACACGCCGTTGTCGTCCCAGTCGCCGGCCCGGGTAGGCATCAGGCGCTCATCGGTCGTTACTTCCGAGAGGGCAAACACCTGCGTGGCGCCCTGGAAGGGCGAGCGCAGGGACGTGTACACACCGTCGAGCAGCGAGGAAGCGGTGCCGCCGGCTACCTGGTTGGGCGTAAGCGTGCCCTGAAACTCCTCATTAATCTTGCAGCTGTTGGCCAGCTGCAGCAGCGTTAGCAAAGCCGCCGCGCTTAGGGTCTTTTTCATATCAGAATAAGTGCTAGGGTGGGATTAGAGCGAAACGTTGAAGCCAAACGTAAACGTGCGCGCCGGTGGGTAGCCCGTGTAGTCGATGCCGGCCGAGGGCACCACGCCATTAGCCTTGTTGGTGTTCACCTCGGGGTCGAAGCCGCGGTAGCTGGTCATCAGGGCCAGGTTCTGGCCGATAGCGAAGATGTTCAGCCCCTTAAATACGGTGCCGATGTTGCCGACCTCGTAGTTGAGAGTCAGGTTAGAGAGCTTCACGTAGTTGCCGCTTTCGAGGTAGCGGGTCGAGGGCGTCACGGCGTTGGCCAGCGACTCTTTTACCCCCGACTGGTACTCGGCCAGGGCAATGTTTTTACCCGAGCGTATCTGGCTTACGTTCAATACGCTGTTGAAGGTATTGTTGTAAATCATGTTGCCGAATACGCCCGTGAAGTTGGCAATGAGCGAAAGCTTCTGGAAGCGCAGCCGGGCGTTAAACCCTACCAGCGTGGTAGGGTTGGGGTTGCCGCTGTACTGCCGCGGGCCAAAGTCGTTGTAGAGGCCCGTAGTGGCGTTGATGCCGTTGTAGACCGGCAGCTGGTAGCCGTTGAGGGGCTGGCCGTTCTGGATGGTTTCTACCAGTACCCCCGACAGGCCCTGCCCGCTCAGCGCACCGGTTTGGATAATGAGCGTTTCGGGCAGGCCCGATACCGAGTTGCGCACAAAGGTGGCGTTGCCGCCAATATTGAGGCCAAAATTAGTGCCTTCAACAATAGACGCGCTGGCGATAATTTCCACGCCTTTGTTCACAATCTGCCCGTTCAGGTTCGACCAGATAACGCTGCTGCCGCCAGGGGCCGCCGGGTAGCCCGGGATGTTGGGGTAGAGCAGGTCGGTGGTGCGCTTGTAGAAGTAGTCGGCCGTCAGGGTCAGGCGGTTGTTGAACAGGGCAATGTCGGTGCCCACGTCAAACTGGTCGTCCGACTGCCACTTCAGGTTGGGGTTAAAGTTGGTAATCTGGCTGATGCCGCCGTTGTTGTTCAGGAACGAGTACTGCGAGCGCGAGGCGCCGGCCGGGAATTCCTGGTTGCCGGTGCGGCCGTAGCCGGCCCGAATTTTCAGCTGGTTGAAGGCCGTAGCCGACTTGAAGAATTCTTCCTGGCTGATATCCCAGGCTACCGATACCGACGGGAAGTAGCCGTACTTGTTATTGTCGCCAAACTTGGTAGAGCCGTCGGCGCGCAGCGTGGCCGTCAGCAGGTAGCGGTCCTTGTAGTTGATGATTGCCCGGCCGAAGAACGACTGCAGCTCCGTTACGGGGTCAACCGTGGAGGAGACGCTGCGGCCCGAGGGGTTGGAGTACTGCAGGTAGTTGGTGTAGTCGAGCCCGTAGGTTCCGAAGCCGATAGGCGTGCCCGTGTTGGGGTTTACCGGCCCGCGCCCGCTCAGCGCGGCAGTCGAGTAGTTGAATTTCTGGTACTCGTAGCCCAGCAGGGCATTCAGGTTGAAGTCGCTGCCTAGCTTCTTGTTGAAGTTCAGCGTGTGGGTCATCTGCTGGGTCAGCAGCTCGGCGCTGTTAATAGCGGCAAAGCCTACCTGTTGATAATCAGCAATGTTGAGGCGCTGGTCGATGTAGCTGCGGCGTTGCCCCGTGCTGTAAGTGCCCGCAAACAAAGCCCGGTATTCGAGCCAATCGGTAAACTTGTAGTAGGGAGATATCGATACCAGCGCGGTCGTCGTGCGCGCGCGGTCGTGGTAGTAGTTGAGCGTGGCCACCGGGTTGATGGTGGTGCTCCCCAGGCGCGATACGGGCTGGCCGTTGGCGCTGTAGAGCGAGTCGGTGGGGTTCCACTGGAGCGCCTGCCCGATGATGCTGCCCCGGAAGTCACCGTTGTTGGTAATGGGCGCCAGCTGCTCGTTCACCTGGGCCACTTTCAGGTTCAGGTCCAGGCCCAGGCGCTTGCTTTCCAAAAATTTGTAGTTGCCTGCAAACGCGCCGGTGTATTTCTCCAGCCCCGTAGTCTTAACGATGCCTTTCTGATTGAGGTAGCTCAGCGAGAGGCGGTAGCGCCCGTTTTCCGTGCCGCCGCTGGCGGCCAGGTTGTAGTTCTGCAGCGGCGCCGTTTGCAGAATTGCCCCTAGCGGGTCGTTGTTCTGGCCCTTGTCATTGCTGGTCGGGGCCCCGTAGTAAGTTAGGGCCTGGCGGTACTGGTCGGCATTGAGCACATCGATGCGCCGCAGGATTTTTGAGAAGCCGAAGCTGGACCCAAAATCCAGCTGCGCCTCGCCCACCTTGCCCCGCTTGGTGGTCACAATCACCACGCCGTAGGCTGCGCGCGAGCCATAGATGGCAGTGGCCGAGGCATCTTTCAGAATGTCGACGCTCTCGATATCAGCCGGGTTCAGGAAGAGCAGCGGGTTGCTGTCGGGGCTGTCGCCGAAGGCCGTCGTGAGGCCGGGGCGGGCGGTGCGGCCGTCCAGCGGCACGCCATCCACTACGTACAGCGGCTGGCCGGTGCCCGTCACGGCCGAGTTGCCCCGGATGCGGATGGTGCTGGCGCCCCCCGGCTGGCCGCTGTTCTGCGTTATCTGCACCCCCGAGGCGCGGCCCTGGATAAGCTGGTCGGGCGAGGTAAAGGTACCCTTGTTGAAATCTTTGGGGCTAAGCGCCGACACGGCGCCGGTCAGGTCGCTTTTCTTCACGGTGCCATAGCCTACCACCACTACGTCGGCCAGGGCCTGGGCATCATCCTTCAGCGCAATGGTCACCGTGTTGCGGCCCGTAATGCTCACCGTTTGGCGGGCATAGCCCACAAACGACACCGTGAGCGAGGTAGCCGTAGCGGGCACCTGCACGCGGAAATCGCCGTCGGCCCCGGTGCTGGCCCCGATGGAGGTGCCCGTCACGAGTACCGTTACGCCCGGCAGGGCGGTGCCGGTGGCATCCGTCACCCTGCCCGTCACTTCACGGGCCGTTTGCGCGTGGCCGATGATGGGCAGAAAAAGAGCCAGCAGCAGCGTCTTGCCGCTGAGCGCCGACCGGGCCGCCGGCTGCTCGTAGGCTTGGTAGGTTGAGTAACAGGTGTTACGCATGAGTGAAAAGGGTTAAAGTGGGAAATACTGCGAGCACCCAGCCGGTTGGCAACCTAGCCCAATCGATTCCAAAAAATGGCCGCGAAAGGCACCGAAACTGAGTGAAACCTGGAAAATGAAAAGCGTATCAAAAAGTAATTGCGGCTGCCTGGCCGGGCTTATCGCAGCTGATAGACCACTGCCTGCCAGGGCTGTAGGGCCAGGGCCGGGCCGGCAGGAGCCGCGCCGGAGTAGTTGTTGAGCCAGGGCGCGCCGCTCGGGGTGAGGCCGGCCGGCAGGGGCCAGGTGCGCGGCGCCGACGAGAAGTTGAGCACCACCAGTACCTTTTCGGCCTCTAGCGTGCGGGTGTAGGCGTAGATGTTAGGATTGGCCGCGTCGAGCAGTTGGTATTGGCCATGTACCAGCACCTTGTGCTGCTTGCGCACGGCAATGGCCCGCCGGAAGTAGTTGAGCACCGAAGCCGAGTCTTTGTCCTCGCTAGCCTCATTGAGCGTCACGTAGTTGGGGTTCACCTTAATCCAGGGCGTGCCGGTGGTGAAGCCGGCGTTGGCCGAGGCATTCCACTGAAAAGGCGTGCGGCTGTGGTCGCGCGAGAAGCGGGCTAGCGAGTGAAAAAATGCTTTTTCATCGCCGCCCTGCTGCCTGAGCGCGGTGTAGGCGTTGCGCGCCGCCACGTCGCGGTAGTCGGCAATGCCCGTGAAGGGGCTGTTGGTCATGCCCAGCTCGTCGCCGTTGTAGCAATAGGGCGTGCCGCGCATGGTCAGCAAAAAGGTATTGAGCAGCTTGGCCGAGGGGGCGCGGAAGGCCAGGCGGTCGTCGCCAAACTTGCTCACCATGCGCGGCTGGTCGTGGTTGCCCAGGTCGATGGCCTGCCAGCCCTTCTGGGCAAAGGCGCTGTCCCACTTCGTAAACACGCGCTTGAGGTCGGTGAGCTTGTACGTATCCGAATTGCTGCCCACGCCCACGCCCTCAAAGTGATAGGTCATGTCCAGCTCCTTGCGGGCGGGGTCCACGAAGAGCATAGCCTCGGTGGGGTTACGGCCGGCGCCCTCAGCCACACTCATCACGTTGTAGTGGCTGAGCACCTGCTCGTTAATCTCCCTGAGGTAGTCGTGCAGGTGCGGGCCGTGGTTGTAGGCGTTGGTATAGTTGGCCTGCGTGAGGCCCGGCATGGGCGGAAACGTGGGGTCTTTGGCCACAAACTGAAAGGCATCCATGCGGAAACCGTCGATACCCTTATCGAGCCAGTAGCGCATGATGTTGTGCACTTCCTGGCGCAGCTTGGGGTTGTTCCAGTTCAGGTCGGGCTGCTTTTTGGAGAAGTAATGCAGGTAGTAGCTCTTGGTGGGCGCGTCGTACTGCCAGGCATTGTTCTTGACATCGAAGGTGCTGAAGCGCGCCGGGGGCGTGCCTTTTTCGGCGGGCCACCAGTAGTAATAGTCGCGGTAGGGGCTGGTGCGCGAGGCCCGCGCCGACTTAAACCAGGCGTGCTCGTCCGAGCTGTGGTTCACCACCAGGTCCATTACCAGCTTGATGCCGCGGGCGTGCATGCCCTTCAGCAGCTCATCAAAGTCGGCCATGGTGCCAAGCTCGGGCATTATCTGGCGGTAATCGCTGATATCGTAGCCGTTGTCGTCGTTGGGCGAAGCGTAGATGGGGTTCAGCCACACCGTGCCCACGCCCAGGCTCTTGAGGTAGTCGAGCCGCGAGATGATGCCCTTCAAATCACCCACGCCGTCGCCGTTGCTATCCTGGAAGCTGCGCGGATAGAGCTGATAAACAACAGTTTCCTTCCACCAGCCAGCGGGTTTAGCCAAGGCCTTAGGCGCTGGCGTAGTAGTTGCCTTGTCGGGCTGCGTGGCGGTAGTTGTCCCGGTTTCCGTTTTGGTGGTTTGGTTGCAGGCCACGGCGCCGCCAGCCAGCAGCAGAGCGGCAGCCAGGCGAAAAACGGGAGGACTTGAAAAAGGCAAGCGTAAAGCGCTCATAACAATTAAGATGCTGAAAATCAGGTAGTAGCGGCTGTTAGCGCCAGCACGTCGGCCGCCGAAATGGCGGGCGTGGCGCCTTGGTGCGTGGCTACCAGCGAGCCCGCCGCGCAGGCAAAGGCCAGCATCTCGGCCGGCGGCTGGCCGGCTAGCCAGCCCTTGAGCAGCGCCGCCAGAAAAGCATCGCCGCTGCCAATGGTATCCTGCACCTGCACCGCAATGCCGGGGCTGCGGTGCAACTGCCCGTTGGCCCAGAGCACGGCCCCATCGGCGCCCTTGGTCACGCACACGGCTTGCAGCTGAAAGCGGTCGGCGAGCCAGTGCAGGGCGGTTTCCTCGTCGGGGCTAGCCCCAAACCAGCCCATTATCTCGCTCAGCTCGTGGTGGTTGAGCTTCACCAGGTTGGCCTGGCGCAGCAGGTAGGTCACCACGTTGCGCGAGTAGTGCGGAGCGCGCAGGTTCACGTCGAACACCTTAAAAGGAGCGCGCTGCAGCAGGCGATACAGCGTTTCGCGGGTGGCGCCGCTTCGGGCGGCCAGGCTGCCAAATACAAAGGCATCGGCGGCTTCTACCAGCGGCCCTAACGCGTCTTCGTACTGGATGTAATCCCAGGCCACGGGCTGCACTATCTTGTAGGTAACCTCGTGGCTGTCGCTCACATTGGCCTTTACCACGCCCGTGAGGTGGGTTTCGCCCCGCTGGATGTAGCAGGTGCTCAGGCCTTTGCTTTGCACAAAGCCTAGTAGCTCGGCGCCCAGGTCGTCGTGGCCCACGCGGCTGATAAGCAGGGCCTCCTGCCCGAAGTTGCGCAGGTGCACAGCCACGTTGAGCGGGGCGCCGCCGGGCTGCTTGCCCGTTGGCAGGACGTCCCAGAGCATTTCTCCAAAGCAGACAATAGCCATAAGAGCGAAGGGTAAAATGTTGCCAACAAGTTGAATTTAAGTGAAGTATAAATCAGTGTGGCCCTAGTGCATGACCAGCGTTTTGGCCACGCCCTCCAGGCTGGTGCCCTTGGTTTCGGGCATGAAGCGCAGCACGAACACAAGCTGCAAGACCATCATGCCGCAGAAAAAAGCGAACGTGTTGCCGCCCCCCAGGCGCTCGGCGAAGTAGGGGAAAGTGAAGGCGATAACCGTGGCCATGACCCAGTGCGTGGAGCTACCCAGCGCCTGGCCCTTGGCCCGCACGGCATTCGGGAAAATCTCGGAGATGAAGACCCAGATAACGGCGCCCTGCGAGAAGGCGAAGAAGGCGATGTAGGCAAACAGCAGCCCCGGCACCAGCAGGCCGCCAAAGAGCTGAAAGCGCTGGGTATAGAAGGCCATTGCTACCAGCCCCAGCGTGGCAATGAGCCCGAGCGAACCCACCAGCATAAGCGAGCGCCGCCCAAAACGGTCGATAACGTTGACGCCCAGCAGCGTAAAGATAAAATTGACCAGCCCGATGCCCGCCGACGACAGCAGGGCCGCGCCCTGGCCTAGCCCCGTCATCTCAAAAATGCGCGGCGCATAGTAGATAATAGCGTTAATGCCAGATACTTGGTTGAAGAAGGCGAAGGCCATGGCCAGCAGCACCGGCGTGCGGTATTGCGCCGCCCAGAGCGACTCGCTCTGCTGGCCGGCATCGGCCTGGGCCGTGAGGATAGCGGCCGTGTCGGCCTCCACGGTGGCGGGGTTGATGAGCCGCAGCACGTCTTTGCCCTCGGCCAGGCGGCCGTGCAGCAGCAGCCAGCGCGGGCTTTCGGGTACCCGAAACAGGAACAGCAGAAAGGCCACGGCCGGCACCGCCTGCACGCCCAGCATGAGGCGCCACGAGTGGCTGCCCGTATTGGCTAGCAGGTAGTTAGAGAGGTAGGCCGCCAGAATACCGAACACGATATTGAACTGAAACAGCCCTACCAGCTTGCCGCGCGAGTCGGCCGGCGAAATCTCGGAGATATAGAGCGGCGCCGTGACCGAGGAGGCGCCCACGCCCAGCCCGCCCAGAAAGCGGAAGACCATAAACGGCACCCAGGCCGGGGCCAGCGCCGCGCCCAGCGCCGACACTAGGTAGAGCACCGCAATCCAGCGCAGCGTTTGGCGGCGGCCCAGCTTATCGCTCGGGATGCCGCCAAACATGGCGCCGAGCACCGTGCCGATGAGAGCAATGGAAATAGTGAAGCCATGCTCTACAGCGCTCAGGTGCCAGAGCTGCTGAATAGCTTTCTCGGCACCCGAAATCACAGCCGTGTCAAACCCGAACAGAAAGCCGCCGAGCGCCGTAACAATAGACCAAAAAAGAACTTTGCGTTGCACCATGACCGGAATCGTTTGTACAAAAGTCCGGGGGGCTGCCTGGCTAGGCGTGCACTAGCATTCCAAATGCGTTTAAAATTGATGCAGAGGATTTTTTTTGACGTAAATAACTGCTATTCAAGAAAATAAAATAAAGTGAGTACTGACTCACCAAGGCCGGTTCTTTGATTGCGTAGCGCAACTTTTAAAAATCGGTCAGACCCGCAGGTGCGTGTGCAGGGCTTTAAACTCGGAGGGCGACACCTGGTATTTGCCCTTAAAAGCGGTCGAGAAGTAGGAGGGCGACGAGAAGCCCGTCTGGTAGGCCACATCGGCCACGGTGCTGCCTTCCTGCAGCAGCAGCTGCCGGGCTTTGGTGAGGCGCACGGTCTGGATATATTCGGTGACGCCGGTGCCGAGCAGCGCCTTCACCTTGCGGTAGAGCTGCGTGCGCGACACGCCCAGGCTGTGGGCAATGTCATCGACATTCAGGCCGGGCTGGTCGAGGCGGCCTTCGATAATGGCAGCTAGGTCGGCCAAAAACTTCTGGTCGACCCGCAGCGGCGCCGCACTGGGCGCGCCGCCCGAGAGCTGCCGATGAAAGTGCTCGCGCTGCTGGTCGCGGTTGCGCAGCAGCGTGCGCAGGCTTTCGAGCAAAAAGGTGGGGTTGAACGGTTTGGTAAGGTAGAGGTCGGCGCCGGCCTGCACGCCGGCCACCTGCTGCTCGGGCGCACTTTGGGCCGTGAGCAGCACCAGCGGAATGTGCGAGGTGCGCCAGTCGCCCTTGAGGGCGCTAGCCACCTCCAGGCCGCTAAGCTCGGGCAGGCCCACGTCGCACACAATCACGTCGGGAATGGTGTCGCTGGCCAGGCGCAGGCCCGTAGCGCCATCGGCTGCCGTGCTCACCTGGAAGTAAGGCTGCAGCTTTTGCACCAAAAACTCGCGTACTTCCTCGTTGTCTTCGATAACAAGAGCCGTGGCCTCGGGGCGCGGCGGCGGCGTGGCCGAAATGGGCTGGGCCAGCTCTTCCTCGGGAGCGGCGGCCGCGCTGGCGGGCCGGGCCAGGCCGGTTTCCACCTCTAAAAAAGCAGCGGGCTTTTCGAGCGGCAGGCGCACGTCGAAGGTGCTGCCCTGGCCGGGCTGGCTGCGGAACGAGAGCGTGCCCTGGTGCAACCGCGTGAGCCCTTCGGCCAGGGCCAGGCCTAGCCCCGAGCTATTGGGCGTGGGCTGGCTGCCCTGGTAAAACCACTCCAGAATGTGCGGCTGGTCGGCTTTGGCAATGCCGCGGCCGGTATCTTCGACGCTGACGCACACTTGCTTATCGGCTTTTTCGAGCCGGATGCTCACCGTTATCTGCCCGCCGTCGGGCGTGTACTTGAAGGCGTTGGAGAGGAGGTTGAAAAACACCTTGTCGAGAATCTCGCCGTCAAACCACAGAAAGATAACCGACTCGGCCGCCACAAACCGGAAGGTGATGCCCCGGCGGCGCGCCGTTTTCTCAAATACGTCCATGATTTCGCGCACGAAGCCCACCAGGTCGCCCTCGGTAGCGCGCACGGCCATCTTGCCCACGTCGATTTTGCGAAAATCCATGAGCTGATTCACGAGCTGCAGCAGCCGCTGGGTGTTGCGGCGCACCAGGCTCAGGTCGTGGCGCTGGGGCGGCGTGAGGTCGTCGGCGGGGCTAGTGAGCAAGTCCTCGACCGGCCCCAGAATGAGGGTGAGCGGCGTGCGCAGCTCGTGCGAGAAGTTGGTGAAAAATCGCAGCTTGGCCTCCGAGGTGCGGCGCACTTCCTCGGCGGCGGCGCGGGCCTGCTCGGCCAGGTCGGCAATTTGGTTGCGCTGCTGGCTGATTTCGGCATTCTGCCCCTCCAGCACCCGCCGGATGCGCCGGTTGAGGCGCGACGAGCGCCAGGCCAGCGCTCCCAGCAGCACGGCCCCCAGCAGGCTGGCCAGCAGCAGGTACACCAGCATCTTCTGGTGGTCGTAGCGCACCTGCTGCAGTTGCCAGCGCTGCTGCTGCCGAAAAATATCGCGCTGCTGAGCCACCAGCCGCTCGGTTTGGCTGCGCACGGCCTGCACGTTGGCCGAGTCTACTACCATTGTTACCAAGATGTTATCTTTGGCATACGGCTCGTGGCCCAGAATGCGCAGCGCCGTGCGAATGGCTTCCTCGCCGCCCGGCGAGTACAGCAGCGTGGCTTGCAGGTCGCCGCGGGCCACCAGTTCCAGGCCATTGCCCGGCCCCGGCAGGCCATCAACCCCCACAATGCGGATGCGCCGCTCTAACCCCAGCTGCTGCACCACTTGGTGGGCGGCCCTAGCCATGGGGTCGTTGTGGGCAAAAATGAGCCTGATGCCGGGGTGCTGGCGCAGCAAGGCGGGCAGCTGCGCCAGCACCGGGCCCGGCTGCCACTCGCCCGAAAACTGGGCTGCGATGCGCAGGTTGGGGTAGGCCGCCAGGGCCTGCACAAAGCCCACGTGCCGGTCGGTGGCCGGCGATGAGCCCGGCCGGCCCAGTATTTCGAGCACCTGGCCCCGCTCGTGCAGCTGCTGGGCCACGTAGCGGCCCGCCGTGCGGCCCACTTCGAGGTTGTTGCCGCCCACGTAGGCCGTGTAGTGCTGCGAGGTGGTGCGCCGGTCGAGGATAATGACCGGGATGCCCGAGGCATAGGCCGCATCCACAAGCTCGGTGAGGGGCGTGGCCTGGTTGGGCGAGATAATGAGCAAATCGACCCGCTGCCGGATAAACTCCTGAATGTGGCGCCGCTGCAGCTCGGTATCGTTGCGGGCGTCCAGCATCTGAAACTGCACGTTGGGGTGGAAGCTCAGCTCCTTTTCCATGCCCGCCAGCATGGCCTGGCGCCAGGCATCGCCGGTGGTGCACTGCGAAAAGCCGATGTGGTAGACCGGCGTGCGCGCGGCCGGGGCACAGCTGGCTAGCCCTGCCAGCAGCAAAAAGGCCAGCAGCCGGCAACCCAAACCAGATAGCAGGAGAGTTTTCAACGGGTGGGGATGGAAAGAGCATACGGCTGCCTAGGGAGGCAGCCGCCGGAATGAAGGTAGCTAACTATCATCAAACCAAACGTATTTAATCAGGAGTTTCTGATTTCGGCGTCAAGGTAGATAGAAAAGCACTATTTACTGGCTGCGGTGCGGGGGCGCCCACCAGGCCACCCCGCACCGCAGCCAGTAAATAGTGCCCCCTAGGCAATTGATTGCCAGTTGCCCTGCTTATTTTTGACGAACTTCTGCGGGAGTAGCTTCCCCGGCGTGGGCTGGCCTGTACTAATCGGCTCGCTCGCGTTTTCGCCTCTTTTCCTCCTTCCATGTTCCCACCCGTTTCCCGCTGGTTTGCGGCGCGCCTCTGTATCGTTTGCTGCCTGCTGCTGGCTAGCTGGCCGCTGGCCGCCCAGGCCCCGCCCGACCCCTGGCGCATCAGCGCCGATAAGATTGACCCTAGCCACTACTACGGCGTGACGGTGGCCAACGGCATGCTGGGCATCGTGTCGTCGCCGGTGCCGTTTCAGGTCAAAAACGTGGTGCTGGCCGGCGCCTACGACCAGTACGGCCGAGGCCGGGTCAGCAACTTCCTCAACAGCTTCAACCTGCTGAATATGTACCTGGAAATGGACGGCCACCGCCTGGGCGCCCAGGATGCCAGCAACTTCCGGCAGCAGCTTGATATGCAGGGGGCTAGCCTCACCACTACGTTTGACTACGGCGACAAGGCTACCGTCAGCTACACCTACTACGCCCTGCGCCACCTGCCCTTCACGGTGCTCATGGATGTTAGCATCACGGCCAGGAAGGACCTGGCCCTCACGGCCGCCAGCGTGATGGAAACGCCTGATGCCCTGCGCGATGCGCAGAACTACTACAACGAGATAGACCGGCCCCACGCCACGCTCAGCCTGCTCACTTCGTCGGCTAAAAGCCCGACGGGCAAGCTGACGTTGTGCGCCTCCAACAGCTTTCTGTTTGAGGAGCCGCACGGCCAGGAGCCGCGCATCATTCATGAGATGTGGGACAACAACATGCACCTCATGAAATTCAGCAAGGCGCTGAAGGCCGGCCAGACCTACGCCTATGCCGTGGCGGGCTCCAGCATTACTTCGGCCCACCACCCCGACCCACTCAATGAGGCCGAGCGCCTCACCATCTTTGCCCGCCTCGAAGGCCGCCAGCGCCTGCTCGACTTTCATCGCAAAGCCTGGCAGGACTTGTGGCGCAGCGATATTCAGATAGCCGGCGACGCCCAGGCCCAGCAGGATGTGCACAGTATGCTGTACCACCTCTACAGCTTTTCGCGGGCCGGCACCGATTACTCGCCCTCGCCGATGGGCCTCTCGGGGCTGGGCTACAACGGCCACGTATTCTGGGACAGCGACTTGTGGATGTACCCAGCCCTGCTCGTGCTGCACCCCGAAATCGCGAAGTCGCTGGTCGAGTACCGCTTCAATCGCCTCGACCTGGCCCGGCGCAATGCCTTTGAGCACGGTTATAAAGGCGCCATGTACCCTTGGGAGAGCGCCGATACCGGCGTGGAGGAAACGCCCGTGTGGGCGCTGAGCGGGCCATTTGAGCACCACATTTCGGCCTGCGTAGGGCTAGCGGCCTGGCAGTACTACTGCGTGACGCAGGACAAAGACTGGCTGCGCGAGAAAGGCTGGCCCATTTTGCAGGCCACCGCCGATTTCTGGGCCAGCCGCGTCGAGCGCAACGGCCCCGGCCATTACGACATCAAGAACGTGGTGGCCTCGGATGAGTGGGCCGAAAACGTGGATAACGACGCCTTCACCAATGCCGCCGCCCAGGCCAACCTGCGCGCCGCCGCCGCCGCCGCCCGCCTGCTAGGCCGCCCCGCCAACGCCGACTGGGCCCTAGTGGCTCAAAACATTCCCATCCTCAAAATGCCCGACGGCGTGACCAAGGAGCATGCCACCTACCACGGCGAGGGCATCAAGCAGGGCGATGTGAATTTGCTGGCGTTCCCGCTCGGCACTATCACCGACCCGGCCCAGATTCGCAAGGACTTGGCTTACTACGAAACCCGCGTGCCCAACGAGGGCACGCCGGCCATGACCCAAGCCATCTTCGCGCTGCTCTACGCTAGGCTCGGCGACGGGGCCAAGGCCCAGCACTTCTTCCAGGATGCCTACACACCCAATCTGCTGCCGCCCTTCCGCGTCATCGCCGAAACCAAGGGCGGTACCAACCCTTACTTCGCCACCGGCGCGGGCGGCGTGCTGCAAGCCGTGCTCATGGGCTTCGGCGGGCTCGACATCACCCCGCTAGGCATCGTGCAGCGCAAAACGGCCCTGCCCAGCGGCTGGCAATCGGTGAAGATTACCGGCGTGGGGCCGGGGCGAAAGACTTACTCAGTGGGGCGCCAGGGCCCGTAATTCACTAGGAATCAAGTAAATAAAAGCGCCCGACAGGCTCAGCCTGCCGGGCGCTTTTATTTACTTGATTCCTAGTTGGTATTCAAAATCGAAAACAGCTCATCGAGCTTCGGCGTCAGGATAATATCGGTGCGGCGGTTCAGGGCCTTGTCCTGCGGCGTATCGTTGGCCGCCACGGGCAGGTACTGGCCGCGGCCCGAGGGCGTTATCTGCGTGGGGTCGATGCCCGCCGCAGTGAGCAGGCGCGTGATTTCGGTGGCGCGCAGCACGCTCAGGTCCCAGTTGTCCTTGGCGCCGTTTACCACGCCCTTGATGGGTACGTTGTCGGTGTGGCCTTCTACCAGAATGTTCACGTCCTTGTTGCCCGTCAGCGCATTAGCCAGCTTGATGAGCGCATCCTGGCCAGCCGGGTCCACCTTGGTCGAGCCCGATTTGAAGAGCAGCTGCTCGGAGAGCGACACGTAGACTTTGCCGTTTTTGACGTTCACCTGCAAATCCTGCGAGTTGAAGCCTAGCAGGGCATCGGCCACTTTTTTGCGCAGGGCGTTGGTGGCGGCGTCCTTCTCGTCCAGCACGCGCTGAAGCTCGGCCACGCGGGCGTTTTTGCCGGCCAGGTCCTGCTCGGTAGTGCCCAGCGTCTGGTTGAGCTGGTTTACGCGGTTGTTGCGGGCCAGCAGGTCGGCGCCGAGGGCGGCTTCGTTTTGGTTTTTAGCTTGTTGCAGCGCCATCTTTTCGGCCTGCAGCTGGTCGCGCGACTTGGTAAGGTCGGCATTTTGCTGCTGCAAAGCCGCAATTTCCTTCTGGTTGCAGCCCGGCAGGGCTAGCAGCGCCACGGCCAGCAGCAGGGTAGGGGCAGCGAGGTTTTTCGAAGAATGAGACATTAGCTAACGCACGTAAAGTGGTAAAAACGACCTAGCTTGGGCCAGGACACTCGGGCTAAACGGCCCGGCCAAAGCCCAGGTTGCCCGCCCGCCTGGGCCAGAGCGCGGCGCCGGGGTACTTTTGCGCGCTGCCCTTCTCTTTTATGCGCATACTTCTACTGCTACTTTGTCTGGTGCGGCTGCTGGTCGTGCCCGGCCCTAGCCAGGCCCAGGCGCCGGCCCGCTACTGGGTCAGCTTCCGCGACAAGGCGGGCGTGCAGTTCGACCCCGCTCACTACTTCAGCCCGGCCGCGCAGGCGCGCCGCCAGCGCCAGGGCCTGCCCGCCGCCGACTTTAGCGACCGCCCCGTGCCGCCCGCCTACGTGGCCGCCGTGCAGGCCCGCGTCGATACGCTCACGCTGGTTAGCCGCTGGTTTAAT
Source organism: Hymenobacter cheonanensis (assembly GCF_030581075.1). Taxonomy (GTDB): domain Bacteria; phylum Bacteroidota; class Bacteroidia; order Cytophagales; family Hymenobacteraceae; genus Hymenobacter. Next base: position 18,556 of record NZ_JAUQSW010000010.1, on the reverse strand, counting down.
GCCGTGGCCTGCCGCGCCACGCCGGCCCAGGCTGCCGCGCTGCGCCAGCTACCCGTCGTGGCTAGCGTGGTGGCCTGGCCGCTGGCCAGCCGGCTGCGGCCGGCTAGTTACTATAAGACTGAAAAACAAGTGGCCAGCCCAAGTCAAAGCGCCGCTGGCCGCCCCGCCGTGTCGCCGGCCGACTACCTGCTGGCCCGCCAGCAAACCGCCGCCCTCGGGCGCGCCGACCTCAGCCGGGCCGGCCTGCTGGGGCAGGGCGTGCGCATCGCGGTGTTTGATGTAGGCTTTCGGGGGGCCGACTGGCACCCGGCTTTCCGGGCGCTGCGGCGCGAGCGGCGCATCGTGGCCACCTACGATTTTCTGAAAAACCAGCCGGGCGTGTTTCGGGGCGGCTCGCACGGCACCGAGGTGCTGGGCTGCCTGGCCGGCCGCCTGCCCGGCCCCGATACCCTGCACCTGGGCCCGGCGCTGGGCCTGGCCCCGGCCGCCACCTACCTGCTGGCCCGCACCGAGGGGCTAGCCAGCGAGCGCTACAGCGAGGAAGAAGCCTGGCTGCGCGCCGCCGAGTGGGCCGACCAGCAGGGCGCCGACATCATCAGCTCGTCCTTGGCCTATACCGAGCAGCGCTACTTTCCCGAGCAGATGGATGGCCGGCACTCGCTCATCGGGCGGGCGGCCACGCTGGCGGCCCGCAAGGGGATGCTGGTGGTGAGCGCCGCCGGCAACGATGGCGACGACGACTGGGGCCGCATTGGCACGCCCGCCGATGCCGACTCGGTGCTGGCCGTGGGCGGCCTCGACCCGGCCACCGGCCTGCACCTGGCCTTCAGCTCGGTAGGGCCCAGTGCCGACCGCCGCCTCAAGCCCGATGTGTCGGCCTTCGGCATCGTGCTCACGGCCAATGCCTCGGGCGGCTTCGAGCGCGTCGAGGGCACCTCGTTTTCGGCGCCGCTGGTGGCGGGGCTGGCGGCTTGCGCGCAGCAGGCCGGGGGCGGCAAGCTCACGGCCATGGAGCTGTTTCGGCAGGTGCGCGAGGCCGGCGAGCTGTATCCGTATTACGACTATGCCCACGGCTACGGCCGGCCCGAGGCCAGCCGCCTGCTGGCCCGGCGGCTAGGCCCGCCGCCGGCCCCGGAGCCCACGTTCGACTTTGTGGTGCACGACTCGCTGGTGGCCGTGGTGCTGCGGCCCGCCGCTACTGTGCCCGCCGCCCGCCCGCTGCCTCTGGTGGCCGAAACCGACGAGCTGGCCGCCGGCACCACCGACTGGCTCACGCCGCCCACCCCCGAGCGCCCGCCCGGCACGCCCACCGCCCCCGATGTGCGGCCCGTGGGCAAGGAGCACGACGCCCCGCCCGGCCCGGCACCCGCCCTGCCGCCGTACCCCGCCTACCCGGGGCGCCTCTACTGGCACCTGGCCAACGCGCGCGGCGTGCTGCACCGCTACGAGGTGCGCGCCGCCACCCAGCGGCTGGTAGTGCAGGTGCCGCGCCGACTGGCCAAAAACGGCAATGTGCTGCGCGTTTATTATCAAGGCTATACCGGGCAATATGCGGAATAGCGCTAATCGGAAGGTAAAAGTTGAAAGGGAAGAGGTAGAATTGACTCCTTCCATGTATGCTGAAGCAATGACGTTTTTTACCTCTTCACTTTTACCTGTTACCTCCCGTCTGCGCGACCTGGCGCCTGCGTATGTGCTAGCGGGGCTCCTGCTGCTAGCCCTGCTGCTGAGCGCCCCGGCCGCCCGGGCCCAGCAGGTGCTGCTGCAAGCCGACGTGGCCGAGGACACTATTCCGAACCGCACGGGGCCTAACCGGCGCTATTTCGGGCACTTATATGGGGGCTACTCGCTGGCCGCCGGCCCCAGCGCACTAGGGGTGAAGTACGGCTTTGCGGCTTCCGAACTGCAATTGGGCGGCCGGCTCAAGCGGCGGCTGGGGCCCTTCTTTGCGCTCAATACTGACCTGCGCTACGCCTACCTGCGCTACGGCCTCGACCCCGGGGCCAGCCGCCCCGGCCCCTTCGGCACGGGCTTCGACAACCAGTATTTCAGCTACCACCAGGTGCAGGGCGAGGCCAGCCTGCGCCTGAGCCCCTACCTGCGCCGGGGCAACACCGTGGGCCGCTACCTCGACCTGCTGGCCTACGGCGGCTGGGCCTTTGCCACCACCTACGCCACCACCGGCCCCGGGCCCAGCGGCGGCCGGCTCGAAATAGTGGCCCACCAGCCCGACTACCTGGCGCGCTGGCTGGGCGGGGTGGGGGTGCGCCTGGGTAGTAATTCGCTGGCCCTGGTGGGCCGCTACCGCCTCAGCAATGCCCTGCGTGGGCCAGGCCTGCCCGAGCCGCCGCGCTGGCAGCTGGGCATTGAGCTGGGCTGGTTCTGAACCCCCGGCTGCCGCACCTGCGTACAAAGCCCGGCAGCGGACGCTAGGCCATTCGCTGCCGTTTTTTTGCCTGCCTAAACCTCTCTCTGATGAACACCTTTACCTGCAAGCTCGGCTTTCTGGCCGCTATTATTCTCACGGCCAGCTCCTGCGTAAACACCGAGCGCGAAACCGCCACTTCTACTTCAGGCAAAGACCCGCGCACCGAGTTTCGGCCACCCAATGGCCGCGGCGAGCGCGTGGGCGGCGCCACGGTGCTGAACACGGTGCGCACCAGCCACACCTTCTCCAACCCGCAGGCGCCCGACAATTTTATCCTGCAAATGCGCGGCCCCCGCGTGCTCAGCAGCCGGGTGCATTTGTTTGTGATAAACAGCCTGGGCGATACGCTGCGCCACGAGGTGCTGCCCGCCACGGCCCTGCTCGACGACCGCACGCTGCGCAACAACCAGTCGGCCACCGTGCGCGACAAGGAAATCAGCATCCTGCGCGGCATGAATAATTTCTTTAGCCCTAGCCACTTTGTGCAGCCGGCTGTGCCTGCCTCGGCTACCCAGCCCGCCGAGCTAGATGCCCAGGCCTGGGCCAGCCTCCGCAACGACCCCCGCGCCGTGGGGTTCGATTTTCCGGGCTCCGGCGGCGAAACCCGCCTGGCTTATTCGCAAACGCTGAAAAAAGTGCTAGTTATCAATCAATAAACCGGCCTATTGCTTGCTGCAGCTAACGCGTGCCGCGAGTGCCAGCAGCGATATGCATACGGTACCGCTGGCACGGGATAATGGTCCCGTGCCAGCGGCGTTTTATGTGGGCGGGCAGGTGCAGCCCAGCTAGCCTGCCAGCCTACAAGTGGTCGAGGCGCCCGCCATCCACGCGCACCTCGGCGCCCTGCACAAACGCGGCATCGTCCGAGGCCAGGTAAGCCACCATGGCGGCCACGTCTTCGGGCTTGCCCACGTCGCTGGGGTTGATTTTTTCGACGCCCGACTTCACGTTGGGGTTGTTCCAGAGCATGGGCGTGTCGATGGCGCCGGGCAGCACCACGTTGGTACGGATGCCCTTGGGCTTGCCCTCAATCACTGCGGAGCGCGTGAGCGAGAGCACCGCTGCCTTGGCCGCCGCGTAGGGTGCCACCAGCGCCTCGGTGGCAATGGCGTGGATGCTGGCCACGTTCACGATGTTGCCGCCCGGCTTCATGTGCAGAAAGGCCTGCTTGGTGAAGTAAAAGGCTCCTAGCAAATCCACGCTCAGCACGCGCAGCCAGTCTTCGCCATCCAGCTCTTCCAGCGCTTTAAACTGCATCAGGCCAGCGTTGTTGATGATGACATCCAGCCGGCTAAACTTGGCCAGGGTGGCCTGCACGGTGGCAATTACCTGGTTCTCATCGGCCACGTTGCAGATGGTGGGCAGCACCTCGGGCGCGCCGGCCTTCTGCACGTCGGGCGAGGCCTGGTCGAGGTTGGTCTGGTTGATATCGGCCAGCACAATACGGGCGCCTTCTGAGGCCAGCCGCTTGGCAATAGCCAGGCCAATGCCGCTGGCACCACCCGTGATAATCACTACTTTATCTTGAAAACGCATGGGGTAGGAGAGTTGTAGCGCAAGCTGCGCAGGAGTATTTTATTAACCTATTTTAGGCGGGCGGCTTTGCCGCGTCCGCCCGCCACCTGGCCTGGCTAGTGGTTGTCTTGCAGCGGAGCGTTGGCGGCGGCTACGGCGGGCTGGTTTTGGGCGGCTTGCGCATCGGCCTGCTGCTGCCGGGCCCAGGCGTCATTGCTGTCCTGGGGCCGCACGAGCGGCATTTGCAGGCAGGCCGACTGCATGGGCAGCACCTCGCGCCACTGGCTGATGAGCTTTTTGTAGGCCTCGCCCACGGGCCGAATATTGCGGTCTAAGTCATACAGGCCCAGCGGGTTCACAGTGCCGTGGCTTTCGCGCAGCGCGGTGTCCCAGTCTACCTGGTCGGTGAGCGAGTACCAGGTAAAGCCTACAATGGGCACGCCATCGTTGCGCACGCGCAGCACGTTGGCCCACTCCTTCCAGAGCCAGTTCACGGCCTCGTCGCCGTTGGGCCCCTGCCAGAGGTTGGTTTCAGTGTGCATCACGGGCAGCTGGTAGCGGTCGTGGTACTGGGTGGTAATGACGTGGTAGCCAAATATTTCGCCCGAAGCCACGGTGCTGCCATCGGGCCGCACGCGGTGCTCGTTGGTGCGGTAATAATCGTTGCCCATGATGCACTGGTGCTTCAGGTTATTATCCAGAAAGAAGTGGTACTCGGCGCGCGTCATGCCCCCATCCATCAGGTACTCATACATATCCGAGTCCACGCGCCGGCCATAATTCAGGTCCAGCGACAGAAAGCGCTTGGCATTCAGCAGCTCGGCCGGCTTGATGGCGGCCGGGTTAGAGGCGTGAAAATATTCGCTCGACTCGCTCTGGATAAACAGCGCGTCGGGCCGCACCGCCAAGATGGCGTGCATGGCCAGCACGTTAGCCTTCACAATGTATTTCAGGGCCGTTACAAAAGCCTGGTCGCTGGCCAGCTGCTCGTTCCACCATCCGTAGAGGGCCGAAAACTCGGCGCAGATGTACATCTCATTCACCGGCGTGTAGAGTTGCACCCACGGAAAGCGGCGCGCAAAATCGCCGGCGTACTGCGCGAAGAGCGCCGGGAAATCGGGGTTCTGAAAATTGCCCAGCCAGTCGGGCACCCCGAAGTGGCACAAGTCCACGATGGGCATGATGTTGCGCCGCAGCAAATCGTTGAACGTAGCGTCGGCAAAATCCCAGTTGTACTTGCCCGGCCCCATCCAGGTCGTGTGGATGGGCGGCCCGTAGCGCAGGTACTCAATCCCCAGCTCCTGCACCAGCTCAAAATCCTTCTGCCAGAATTTATAATGGCCGCACTTCTCATACTCGTCCTGGCGCACGGTGCCATTTTGGATGGTCGGGTTGCTGTTTTCGATGCCGGTAGCGAAGAGAAATTGGGAAGCAGCCATGAAAAGTGGAATGAAATGGGCGGGAGCGTGAGGTGCAAAACAGGCTAATAAGCAGCCTACGGAAACCAGCTTCGCACGGTGGCTAGTGAGCGCTTTCTTTTTGCGTATGAAGCCTTTATGAAGTATTGGCTTGCCAGTTGAAAGCGCCCGTCAACAAGGAATTAGCTCGGCAGCTGAGCAAGAGTAGAGGTAAAAAATAGCTTATTTTTTTGCCAAGCAGAACCAACTTGGTAAGCAGCGTATACATTTGCAGTGTACTAGTTTAGTAATACACTAAAACGCATACGCATATGGTTCGTATTCGCAACCTGCATTTTGGGTACTCGCGCCGGGTACTGCAACTCGAAAACCTGAGCCTGGACCTGGAGCGTGGCCGCATCTACGGCCTGCTGGGCAAGAACGGCGCGGGCAAATCGACGCTGCTCAAGAACCTGGTGGGGCTAGCCTTCCCGCTCAGCGGCACCTGCGAGGTAGATGGCCACGCGGCGGCCCTGCGCCGGCCCGACACGCTGCAAGACCTGTTTTTCCTGCCCGAAGATGTGCAGGTGCCACCCGTATCGGCCACGCAGCTGGCGGCCAGTACCGGGGGTTTTTACCCGCGCTTCGACGCGGCGGCCTTCCACAACTACCTGGGCGAGCTGGACGTGCCTAGCCTCACGAAGCTCACGGCGCTCAGCTACGGCCAGCAGAAGAAGGTGATGATAGCCTTTGCCCTGGCCACCAACACCGGCCTGCTGGTGCTGGATGAGCCTACCAACGGCCTCGATATTCCGAGCAAGGCGCAGTTTCGCAAGCTCGTGGCGGGGGCACTGGGCGAGGAGCGCTGCGTCGTCATTTCGACCCACCAGGTGCGCGACCTCGACAGCCTGATTGATACCGTGCTGGTGCTGCACGAGCGCCGCATGGTGCTCAACGAAACCATCGATGCCCTAGCCGAAAAGCTGCACTTTGGTATGGTGCCGGCCGGGGCCGCTAGCCCCGGCGTGCTGTACGCCGAGCCTGCGGTGCGGGGCCAGTATGCCATCCGGGCCAATACGGGCGGGGCATTCAGCAAAGTCGATTTGGAGGTGCTTTTCAACGCGCTCACCGGCCGCGAGTCGGCAGTGGCCACTTATCTAACTCAGTTGCAGCATGAACCAGCACTTTGATTTTGCACGCTTTGGCCGCCTGCTGCGCAAGCACACCGCCGAGCACCTGCCCAGCTACCTCATGAGCACGGCCGTGCTGGCGGGCGGCGTACTGGTGGTGCTAGGGGCCCTTACCTACCTCACGCGCCGGCCCCTGGAGCGCGAAATGCAGCTAATCCTGTTCCTGTTTGGGTTGCTGGCCGCGGGCGCGCTGTTCACGTCGTCGGTGTTTGCGGCGCTCGGCACGCCGCGCGGGGCCGCGCCGGCCTTGCTGCTGCCCGCCTCGCACCTCGAAAAATACCTGGTAGCCTGGCTCTGGTCGCTGCCGGTATTTTTAGTAGTATATACGGTTGTCTTTATGCTCGTTAACTCGCTGCTGCTGCAGCTAAGCAGCCAGGGGCGCCCCTACGAGGTATATGACTTTGCGCGCGGTGCGCGGGAGTGGCTCACGCCGCTGCTGAGCTACGCGCTGTTGCACAGCGTGGCGCTGTGCGGGGCCATTTACTTCCGGCGGATGCACATTATCAAGACGGCTTTTCTGGTATTTGGCCTCTTGCTGGGCCTGCTACTGGCCAACCGGCAATTGCTGAAAGTATTACTGCCGGGCAGCTCGCCCATTGCGCCGTTTGGCGATGTGTGGGTGGGCGAGGGCCGCCAGCGGGCCCTGCTAGCCCTGCCCGAGGGGCAGTGGCACCTGGCCCTGACGCTGCTGCCCCTGGCCCTGGCCGGGCTGCTGTGGCTGGCGGCCTACGCCCGCCTTACCGAAAAGCAGATTTAATGCCTCTAGCCCATGGAATTCAACGACAACGAAGCCATCTACCTGCAAATAGCCGGATACGTGGGCGATAATATTCTGCGCCAGCAGTGGCCGCCCGACGGCAAGATTCCGTCGGTGCGCGACCTCGCCGCCGAGCTGCAAGTCAACCCCAATACGGTGATGCGAACCTACGATTTTCTGCAAACCCAGGGCACGGTCTACAACAAGCGCGGCCTCGGTTTTTTTGTGGCCCCCGATGCCGTGCAAACCGTGCTGGCCTACCGCCGCGAGCGGTTTTTGCAGCAAGAGCTACCGGCCTTTTTCAACACAATTTCGCTGCTGGGCATCGGCTTTGCCGAGCTGAGCCAGCGCTACGAGCAGTACCGGGCTGGCGCCCCCGCGCCGCAGCCGCATTCTTCTACTTCGCATGAAAAATAGCAGCAACTACCTGCTGGCAGCCGTGCTGGTGCTGCTAGCCTCGCTCACGGCCTACAACATGGCCCTGCGCGCCGAGTACCGCCGGGGCGACTACAAAAACCCGCTGCGCGGCTACGTAGCCCAGGGCTTCCGCGATTTCACGGAAGTAGTGGTGCCGGCCTCCAACGTGGTGAGCGTCAAGATTGTGCCCGGCCCATTTAGCGTGCGCCTGAACCCTGGCGCTGCCGAGTATGTGCACCTGCGGCAGCAGGGCGGCCGGCTGGTTATTACTGCTGCTTTCCCGAGGTGGCGGCGCTATTTTGGCCCGGCCGAAACCGTACTTATCAGCTGCCCGCGCCTGGCGGCGCTCAGTACCGATGCCGTGTACGAGTCGCAGGGCAAGCCATTGACCACCAATGATTTCAGGGACTACGAAAAAGTGCTGGTGCAGGGCTTTCGGCAGGATAGCCTGGTGCTGCGCCAGGACCACGGCAGCCACATCGAGCTGGCCGACAATGAGTTGGGCATGCTGAGCGCCACGGCTGGCCCTAGCCTCGGCAGCCACGGGCTGTTGCAGTTAAACAGGGGCAACCGCATTGCCGCCGCTAGCCTCGCGCTGGCCCACCAGAGCGAGCTGGTGCTCGACAACGTGCAGATTCCGCAGCTGCACCGCCAGTTCAGCGACAGCGCCAAAGTAACCCTGACGGGCGCCGCGCTGGGCAGCGTGCTGCGCTAGGGTGTACCGAACGTGAAGGCGCGGGCGGCCGTAAGTGCTGGAAGTACGCTTCTATTGCCCGGCTAGCCCGCGCCTATCGCATGTCCAAAAAATCTGTTTCCGAAATTATTATCGACACGCTGCAAGCCGCGGGTGTCAAGCGCGTATTTGGCCTGGTGGGCGACTCGCTCAACGGCATTACCGATGCCATCCGGGCCCGCGAGGGCATCGAGTTTGTGCAGGTGCGGCACGAGGAAGCCGGCGCGTTTGCGGCCGGTGCCGAGGCCTACCTTACCGGTGACCTGGCCGTGTGCGCCGGCTCGTGCGGGCCGGGCAACACGCACCTGCTCAACGGCTTGTTTGACTGCCACCGCTCGCGGGTGCCGGTGCTGGCCATCGCCGCCCAGATTCCGAGCGTGGAAATCGGCAGCAGCTACTTTCAGGAAACCCACCCCGAGCGCATTTTCCGCGAGTGCAGCCACTATTGCGAAGTCATCGCCAGCCCCGACCAGGCCGTGCGCATCGTGGAGGCCGCTATTCAGGCCGCCATTGGCATGCACGGGGTGGGGGTGGTCGTCATTCCCGGCGATGTGGCCCACCTCGAAGCCGAGGCGCCCGCGCCGCGCCTGCCCAGCCTGGGCCACGCCAGCGCCCTTGTACCCGCCGCCACGCAGTTGGCCAAGGCCGCCGAGCTGCTTAACAGCTGCGAGAAGGTGACTATTCTGGCCGGCGTGGGCTGCGCCGGGGCGCACGCCGAGCTGCTGCAAGTAGCCGGCGCCCTGCAAGCGCCCGTGGTGCACGCCCTGCGCGGCAAAGAGTGCGTGGAGCCCAATAATCCCTACGACGTGGGCCTGAGCGGCTTGCTCGGCATGCCCGCCGGCTACCACGCCCTCATGGACGCCGACGCCATTCTGATGCTCGGTACCGACTTTCCGTACCGCCAGTTTTTCCCCGACGATGCCCGCGTGGTGCAGGTCGATACCCGCCCGCTGCACCTGGGCCGCCGCACCCGCGTAGAAGTGGGCCTGCACGGCACCGTGGCCGAAACCGTGCAGCACCTGCTGCCGCTGCTCAAAGCCCGTACTGACGATGCGCACCTCAAAGCCGCCCAGGAGCGCCACCAAGCCGACGACCAGAGCCTGGCCGAGCTGGCCACCGGCGAGGCCGGCGCCGCTAGCCTGCACCCGCAGCAGGTAGCCCGCCTCCTCAACGAGCTGGCCGCGGAAGACGCTATTTTCACCTGCGATGTGGGCACGCCCACCATCTGGGCCGCCCGCTACCTGCGCATGAACGGCCACCGCCGTTTGCTAGGCTCCTTTGTGCACGGCAGCATGGCCAACGCGCTTTCGCAGGGCATTGGGGCAGCGCTGGCCTATCCGGGCCGGCAGGTGGTGGCGATGTGCGGCGATGGCGGCTTCGCCATGCTGCTCAGCGAGTTGCTCGACCTGCACCAGCTGAAGGTGCCGGTGAAGGTTATCGTCTTCAATAACAGCTCCTATGGTTTCGTGGAGCTGGAAATGAAAGCCGCCGGCACCCTCGAATACGGCACCACCCTCGACAACCCCGACTTTGCCCAGCTAGCCGAGGCGGCCGGCATCAAGGGCCTGCGCGTGAGTGACCCCGCCCAACTGGAAAGCGTCCTGCATGAAGCCCTGGCCCACGACGGCCAGGTGGTGGTCAACGCCATCGTCAACCGCGAGGAGCTGAGCATGCCGCCCCACATCGAAGCTGCTCAGGCCAAAGGCTTTAGCCTCTATGCCCTGAAAGCCCTGATGAATGGCCGGGGTAGCGAGCTTATTGACCTCGCCAAAACCAACCTGTTTCGCTAGGCCCGGCGAGCCGGCCGCAGGGCTAGCGCCCGGCGGTGGGCCGGCTTGTGAAGCCCAGGCGCTGCAGGCCGCGCTGCACATCGGCCTGGCCCATAAACAGCCGCCAGGGGAGCCCCGAGCGGTGGTTTTCTATCATCACCACTATTGGCCCCTGGTCGATGGCCAGGTGCGTGCGGGCGTACCAGTGGCGGCTCTCGCTGAAGCCATCGGCAAAGCCGTAGGGGCCCCACAACTGCTTGCCCAGGTCGTAATAGAGGTGCCGCAGCACCTGCATCGACTCGGCGGGCGTGTAGGGGAAAGAAGAGAGCGCCGCGGTGGGCTGAATCACGCCCACGTCCACGCTCGGGCAGTGGGCCAGGTAGCCCTTGTAGCTGTCGCCGGCCGTGAGGCCCCAGCAGGTGGGGCCGTAGCCTTTCCAGTGCTTGGGGTTAGCCACGCAGTAGGCCCGGTTGATGAACGTGTGGTGGCGCGTTTGCTCGGCGTAGTCGATGCCGTGGTCGTCGGTGAGGCCATTAGGGTTGATGCCCAGGTAGGTATACTGTTCAAAAAACAGCGGGCCGCCCTGGTTGTAGGCATCGAGGGGCAGGCGGTAGCCGAAGTACGTTTTGCCATTGCGCCAGTCGCCGCTGCCCACCCAGCAGCTGTCATATACGGCCCGCTGGATGGGATGGGTGGGCGAAGCCGCCGCCATAATGTAGGTAATGAGCGCCTCGTTGTAGCCCTTGATGGGGAAATTCATTTGAAAGCCGTTGTTGGGGCTCCAGTGCCAGTACAGCTTGCTTTGGCCGCCCTGGGTGTGCCAGTTCCAGTCGGCAGCCTCCCACATTTGCTGCACCCGCTTCTGGAAGTAGCGCTCGGCTAGGGTGTTGCCGTTGAAATACGCCCTGGCCGTGAGCAGGCCCATAAGCAGATAGGACGTTTCCACGAGGTCGGCCCCGTCGTCGATGCGGTCGAAGGCGATGGTTTTGCCCGTGGCCCCGTTCATAAAGTGCGGATAGATGCCGTGGTAGCAGTCGGCCTTAATCAGAAAATCTGCGATTTTGGTGAGGCGACGCAGGGCCGCTTCGCGGCTCACCCAGTGGCGGTGCACGGCCACCACTGTAGCCATAATGCCCATGCCGGTGCCCCCAATGGCGCAGGCTTCGGGCCCGAAAGTGGCCGTGCTCAGGTTGGGGCTGTCTTCGGCTTCGTTGATGTAATCCCAGTAGTACTGCGCCCGCACCGTGTTGTCGCGCTCGCGGGCCAGCCCACTCACCGGGTGGGCAAAGTGCCAGAAGTAGCGAAACGTCTGGCGCTGCACAATATCGAGCAGCACCGAGTCAGAAGCCTGGGGCACAATGCCTACCGGAGCAATAAAGTCGGCCGCCGGGGCTAGTGGCCGGGTAGCCCGGCGCGGCTGCGCCCGCGCCGGGCCGCCAAGCAGGCTAGCCGCCGCCAGCAGCCAAAGCAGAGTTTGCATGAGAGGAGGGGTGGGAAGGAAAGGAGCCGTAAGTTCGGCAAAAGAATTGGGCGCGCCAACCCGGCCTGGCCACGCTAGGCGGCCCCTAGCTAGCCGGCCAAAACCGCCGCCAGGCCCGTTTTCTGAACAAAAAGCCCGCTAGCGGGTGTTAGATTTAACCCCGCCTCTCGCCTTGGGGCCGATTTTGCCCGCATGACTACCACCGAAATAAAAGCCCTCATCTCGCTGCTCGACGACCCGGAAATCGCCCCCCAGATTCAGAGCGAAATCCAGAACCTGGGCGAGGCCATTATTCCTTTTTTAGAAGAATCGTGGGAGGAAACCCTCGACCCGCAGCAGCAGCGGCGCCTCGAAGACCTCATTCATAACCTACAGTTTGAGGGCCTGCAGCACCGCCTGCGCGTGTGGCGCGACTCGGGCGGCCAGGATTTGCTGGAGGGCATGTGGCTGCTCAACTCGTACCAGTACCCCGATGCCGACCTGCAGGCCCTGAACCGGGCCATCGAGCAGCTGCGCTTCGAGGCCTGGACGCTATTGCGCCCCGAAATGCACCCCGCCGACCAGGTGCAGGTGCTCAACCACGTTATTTTTCGCAACCACAAGTTCGCGGCCAATACCCAGCACTTTCACTCGCCGGCCAACTCCATGCTGCACCGGGTGCTGGAAACCAAGCGCGGCAACCCGCTGTCGCTCTGCGTTATCTACCTGCTAGTGGCCCAGCGCCTCGATTTGCCGGTGTTCGGCGTGAACCTGCCCAACCTGTTTGTGCTCACCTACCAGCTCTACAAGGATGCGGACGATAAGCCGGTGCTGCCGTTCTACATCAACTGCTACAACCGGGGCGTGGTGCTGTCGAAGGCTGATATTGAGCACTATGTGGGCCAGCTTGGCATCACTTCGCAGGAGAGTTTTTACGAGCCCTGCACCCACCTCGACATCGTGCGCCGCGCAATGCGCAACCTGCAGGTGGGCTTCGAAAAACTACAGGAACCCGCTAAGGCTGAAGAAGTAGCGCAGCTGCTAGCCATCTTGTTGGAACAGGACGAGCCGGGCGAAGGCGAAGAATAAAACCTAACGCCCTAAAAAAAGGCCCGCTGTGCTCTACAGCGGGCCTTTTTTATTAGCTGTTACGCAACCTAGCGCTTGATGAGGCAGCCGGCGGCGCGCTTATCGGCCACGCCGGCGGGGCGGCCAGCCAGCACATTGTCGAGCACCTGCTGCAAATAGTGCTGCTGCACGCCGCTGGCTACCTGCGGGTTATCATCGATAGCGCCGCGGTAGCGCACTGCAAAGCCCGAGCCCGAAGGCTGCAGCACCACGGCCTCGGTGGTTTTGCTCACGCCTAGCGCGGCGCTGGCGGCGCCTTCATCGGTGAAGGTGGCCAGCGAGCCGCCCCCGCCGCCATCGGCCGTGTCGAGGTTGATGGGCACGTTGACGAACATAAACTGCACGCCCCGGCCGCCGTAGGCGCTGCTGAGCGCCGCCAGGCGCTCCTGGTAGAGGCGGGTGTAGGCGCAGGCGGGGTTCATAAACACTACTACTACCGCCTTTTGGCCGTTGTAGGCACTGAGCGAGGTGCTGCCGCCCCCGGTTTTTTGCACCGTAAAATCGCCCACCGTGCCCTGAGCACGGGCAATACCCACCGTGACGGTGGCCAGCAGCAGGGCCGCCGCCAGCAAAATCGGAAGTTTGCGAAAAGACATGAGGCGAGTAGAAAAAGCCAAGGAAAATAAGCCGCGCAAGCCGCGTAGAAAGTACGTGAAAATTAGCAGCAATACGTGAGCACGTAGCCCGCCGCTGGCCGAAGATAACAAATCTGGTGCCGGGAAATTGTGCCGTTTACAGCCAGGCGGGCGGGCAGCGTGCCGGGCACGGGCCAGGCGCCCGCCGGCAGGTCGAGCAGCAGGTTGTCGCGGAAGATGAGCCCGCGCCGGTTTGCCAGCTTATACAAGGTTTCCTTGGCGCTCCAAAGCAGGCTATACAGTTCTTGCTGCGCCTGGAGCCCAGCGCTTTCGGCTAGGGTAATGCTTTCTAAAACAGCGGCTTCCTGCTCATTCAAAAACTTGCGGGCAAGGCGTTGGGCTTTGTCGCGCACCATTTCGATGTCGATGCCTACGGCCGTGCCGGCGGGGGCTAGCAGCGCCACCACCCACTCGCCCGAGTGCGACAGCGATACGGCCGGCCGCGGCCCGGGGCCCAGTAAAAAAGGCCGGCCGGCCTCGTCGTTGCGCAGCGCCGCCAGCGGTGCGCCGGCCGCCGCCAGCAGCTGCTGCACCAGCACCCGGCCCGCCAGCCACTGCGCCTGGCGCGGGCCATCGGCGCGGGCGGGTAGGAGCGGGGCATACTCGGCGGCCTGGGCTAGCTGGGGCCACAGCTCGGCGGGCGTTTCGGTGAGGTGCCAGCGGCCTAGCAGTGGGCCGCCGGCCAGGGGCGTAAGAGAATGAAGCGGCATAAACAGGTAGCGGCAAAGGTCGGGCAGAAGGTAACACAAGCTTCCGCTTGCGCAGTAGTTTCATGGCGCCCAAGCGAAAGCTTATGCTACTTTCCGCCCGACCTTTGCCGCTCTTATGCTTGCTACTACGCCCCCACTTCGCCCCACCGCCACCCGCATCGGCACCCTGGCCGGGCACCAGGATGCCGTGTACGCGCTGGCCGGGCGGCCCGGCGCCGACCAGGTGTTCTCGGGCAGCGCCGATGGCATGGTGGTGGCCTGGAACAGCGCCCAGCCCGAAGCCGACGGCGAGCTGCTGGCCAGGGTCGAGAACTCGGTATATGCCCTGCTGGAGCTGCCCGCGCGCGGCCTGCTATTGCTGGGACATAATTTTCAGGGGGTGCAAGCCCTTGATTTGCAAAGTAAAACGCTGGCCTACGCCACGGCCCTGCCGCCGGTCGCCATCTTTGAGATGGTGTATTCTGAAAGCCGCCAGCGGCTGTACTGCGCCCTCGGCGATGGCACGCTGGCCGTGCTGCGCGGCGATGACTTTCGGCTCGAAAACCTACTGCGTCTCAGCGATAAGAGCCTGCGCTGCCTGGCCCTGCACGAGGCGCGGGGCGAGCTGGCCGTGGGCAGCTCCGACTGGAAAACCTACGTGCTCGACCTCGACTCGCTGGCTATCAAAACTTCGCTGACGGAAGCCACCAATTCCGTTTTCACGCTCGCTTACTCGCCTGATGGCCAGCACCTGCTGGCCGCCGGCCGCGATGCCCACCTGCGCCGCTACCTGGCCACCGATGGCTACCCCCTGGCCGATAGCGTGGTGGCCCACATGTACGCCATCAACCACCTGGCCTTCAGCGGTGATGGGCGCTACCTGGCCAGCTGCTCTTTGGATAAAAGTATCAAGCTCTGGGACCCGGCCAGCCTGGCGCTGCTGCGGGTGCTCGATAGGGCGCGGGCGGCCGGCCACGGCACGTCGGTCAATAAGCTGGTTTGGCCGGGCGACCAGCACCGGTTAGTTTCGTGTAGCGATGACCGCAGCCTGGCGGTGTGGGAAATTGCCGCGCCCAGCCAATAGCTTGCGCCCGGCGAGCGTTGGCCGGGCATACCCTAATTTTACTACCTACCCGGCCGCTAGCGCATAGCTAGGGGCTAACAGCTTCAAATAATGAAAATTACCGCCCTCGATATTCGGCAGAAGACGTTTGAAAAGTCCTTTCGGGGCGTGGACAAAGACGAGGTGCAGGCCTTCCTCAACACGGTGTCGCAGCAGTGGGAGCGGCTGGGCGACGAAAACCGCGAGCTGCGCCTCAAGCTGGAGCACGCCCTGCACGACGTGCAAAAGATGCGCGAGGTAGAGTCGTCGCTCTACCGCACCCTCAAAACGGCCGAAGACACCGGCAACTCCATCACCGAGCAGGCCCAGCGCGATGCCGACCTGCGCCGCCGCGAGGCCCAGCTGCTGGCCGAGCAAACGCTTTCCGAAGCCCGCCAGCGTGCCCGCACCATTGTGGAAGAGGCCTACCAAACGGCCGAAAAAACCGTGGCCGACATGCAGAAGGAAGTAACCGGCCTCGGCCAGGAGTGCCAGCGCCTGGAGCAGCAGCTCGATACGCTGGTGCGCGACCTGCACCACCTGGCCTCCGACGCCCTCGAAAAAGTGGAGCGCGCCCGCGCCCGTCCCAAAAATGCCCCGGCGGCCATCCTTTCGCGGGCGGCCAGCGTACAGGTAAAACGGCCGGCCGAAACGCCGGCTCCCGAACCTAGCCCCGCCCCCGCTATGCACGTTTCCACTGCTCCTTCGCGCTCCTCGGCTGCCGCCGTGGCCCCGACCCCTGCCGCTGCTTTTGCGCCCGCTGCGGCGGGCCGCCCGGCTGCGGCCGCTAGCCCCACGGCCGCGCCCAGCGGCTACAACCCCAAGCCCGGCCAGCAGCCCGACCCCGGCCAGGCGCCCACGCCCGACATCGAGCGCCCCCAGTCGCCGCCCGAAAACCCCGGCATCGCGCCGGCTCCGCACATCGACCAGCCCGGCCCCGAAACCGTGCCCCAGCCGCCCGCGCCCTACGTAGAGCCTAGCCGGCCCGAGATTCAGCCCATCGGCCCTGGCCGGCCCGAAATTCAGCAGCCCGAGCCCATGACCCACCCCGGCATGGCCGCTAGCCCGGCCCAGGCCGGGCCAATGGGAGAGAAGTCGTTTTTTGACGAAATCTAGCCCGCGGATTTATCGGATTCTCCGGATTAGTCGGATTTTGAAGCCGTAAGCGAGGGCTGCCCACTGGGCAGCCCTTTCTTTTTGTGGTGGGGCTAGCAGATGATTAGTAGCGGCGAGCGGCTGGGGCGGTGGCCGCCGTTACTTTTGCACCCTGCCGCGGCCGGGAAGCATCCTCGAAATCCGAGTAATCCGACGAATCCGATAAATCCGCGGTTCAGACAACTGACGACATGGGCCAGATTGCACTTGAAGGGTTGGAGTTTTTTGCCTTCCACGGCTACTATGATGAGGAGCAGAAAATCGGGAATAAGTACGGCGTCGACCTGCACCTCAAAACCGACCTGCACGCCGCCGGGGCTTCTGATAAGCTGGCCGCCACTGTCAACTACGAAGTGCTCTACCGCGTGACACTCGAAGAAATGCAGCGCCCGGCCCGGCTGCTGGAACACCTGGCGCACCGCATCCTCGACCGCCTGATGCAGGAGTTTCCGCAGGTGCGGCGCGCCCAGGTGAGCGTATCGAAATTCAACCCGCCGCTGGGCGGCATCTGCCACCGGGCGCGGGTTACGCTGGTGCGCAAGCGCCGGGCCGGGCAAGCCGGCGCAACCGAACCGGCATAGCGATAGGGGAGCAGATGCACCCCGGCGTCTCAGGGGTGAGCAACTGCCTGGCGCCGCCGATGGGCTACCCCAATGCGGCGCGGGTTATAGACCAAGAGGGAGCAACAAGCTGCGGCTGAAAAAAATAATCCGGCTGATTACTAACTTGTTGCCTGATTATACGATTTATTTCGTACATTGTTTTTGCAACTACGAAGTCTCTCGTATAACCTTTGGTCTACGAACTATTTCGTACGAAACTTTTTGCCCGCCAGCCATGCCCAAAGCGCCCCCCAAACCTACCGATTCGGAACTTGAGATTTTGCAGGTGCTGTGGCAGCACGGCCCGGCCACGGTGCGCACCGTAAACGAGGCGCTGAGCCAGCGCCGCGAGGTGGGCTACACTACCACCCTGAAAATCATGCAGCTGATGCTGGAAAAAGGCCTGGTGAGCCGCGACGACGAAGGCCGCAGCCACGTGTACCGGGCCGCCGTGCGCGAGCACGATACCCAGGGGCTGCTGCTGGATAAGTTTGTGGCGGCCACCTTCGGCGGCTCGGCCCTGAAGCTGGTAATGCAGGCCTTGGGCAACCGCAAGACTTCGGCCGACGAGCTGGCCCAGATTCGCCGCCTGCTCAATGACATTGAGATTCAGAACGCTAACCCTTCAACTCCCGCTTCCGATGACCACGCTCCCGCTGCTTAGAGAAGTATTGTCGCCCGCGCTGGTGCGGGCCCTGGGCTACGCGCTGCTGCATTCGGTGTGGCAGGGTGGGGTACTGGCCCTGCTGCTGGCCGGCGTGCTGCCGCTGCTGCGTCGCCGGCGCGCCGAGGTGCGCTACGCCGCCTCGGCCGGCGCGCTGGCCAGCCTGGTGCTGGTGGTGGGGCTCACGTTTGGCTTTTACTACCAAAGCGCCCCGCAGCCGGCGCCCGCCGTGGGGGCTGGCCCCGTAGCAGCGGCCTTCGCCGCGCCGGCTAGCCCGGCCACGGCGGGCGCCGCCGCAGCTGTTGAGGCTACGGCGCCCACCGTTTCGCTGGCTTGGCTGCGCGCCAACGCTGTGCAGCTCGAAGCCTACCTGCCGCTGGTGGTGGTGGCGTGGCTGCTGGGCCTGGTACTGATGAGCGGCCGCCTGGCCGGGGGCCTGCTCTACGCCAGCCGGCTGCGCCGGGCCGGTACCCAGGCCCTGGGCGCCGAGTGGCAGCAGCGGCTGGCTAGCCTGGCCCGCCGCGCCGGGGTGCGCCGGCCGGTAGCCTTGCTGGAGTCGGCGCGGGTGGCGGGGCCGGTGGTGCTGGGGCATTTGCGCCCGGTAATCTTGCTGCCGCTAGGGGCGGTGGCGGGCCTGAGCCCGGCGTTGCTCGAAGCGCTGCTGGCCCACGAGCTAGCCCACATTGTGCGCCGCGATTACCTGCTGAATTTGGGTTTGGCCGTGGCCGAGGTGCTGTTTTTCTACCACCCGGCCGTGTGGTTTATGGCCAACTGCCTGCGCGCCGAGCGCGAAAACTGCTGCGACGACCAAGCCGCGGCCCTCTGCGGCGGCGATGGCCTGCGCGTGGCCCGCGCCCTGGCGGCCCTGGCCGAGCTGGAAGCCGCCGCCGCTACCGCGCCGCGCCTGGCGCTGGCC